>NZ_CM153251.1:9932500-10561717 GCF_056640475.1 Saccharothrix sp. NBAS 001 | reverse complement strand
GGCTTTCCTCACATCCGGAAGACGCCGTAGCCCTCGGCGCCCTTGATCTGTCCACTGTGGATCGCCGACAGGCACAGGCCCAGCACGGTGCGGGTGTCGCGCGGGTCGATCACGCCGTCGTCGTAGAGCCGGCCGGACAGGAACGCGGCCAGGGACTGCTGCTCGATCTGCCCCTCGACCATCTTGCGCATGGCCGCGTCGTGCTCCTCGGCGTATTCCTGGCCCTTCGCGGCGGCGGCCTGCCGTGCCACGATCGAGAGCACACCGGCCAGCTGGGCCGGTCCCATCACGGCGGACTTGGCGTTGGGCCAGGTGAACAGGAAACGGGGGTCGTAGGCACGACCGCACATGCCGTAGTTGCCCGCGCCGTAGGACGCGCCCATGACCACGGTCAGGTGCGGCACCTTGCTGTTGGACACCGCGTTGATCATCATCGCGCCGTGCTTGATGATCCCGCCCTGCTCGTACCGCGCGCCGACCATGTAGCCCGTGGTGTTCTGGAGGAACAGCAGCGGGGTGTCCTTCGCGTTGGCGAGCTGGATGAACTGGGTGGCCTTCCGGGCCTCCTCGCTGAACAGCACGCCGCGCGCGTTGGCCAGCACGCCGACCGGGTAGCCGTGCAGGTCCGCCCAGCCGGTGACCAGGCTGGTCCCGTAGTCGGGTTTGAACTCGTCGAACCGCGAGCCGTCCACGATCCGGGCGAGGACTTCCCTCGGGTCGAACGGGATCCGCTGGTCGGTGGGCACCAGGCCGAGCAGCTCCTCCTCGTCGTGCAGCGGCTCCCGCACGGGTTTGGCTGCGGGTCCCAGCTTGCGCCAGCCCAGCCGGGCGACGATCCGCCGGGTGAGCCGGATCGCGTCGACCTCGTCGGTGGCCACGTAGTCCGCCAGGCCCGAGACCGAGCCGTGCATCCGCGCCCCGCCCAGGGATTCGTCGTCGGACTCCTCGCCGGTAGCCATCTTCACCAGCGGCGGGCCGCCCAGGAACACCTTGGAGCGCCCGTCGATCATCACCACGTGGTCCGACATGCCGGGCACGTACGCGCCGCCGGCCGTGGCGTTGCCGAACACCGTGCTGATCGTGGGGATCCCCGCGGCGGACAGCCGGGTCAGGTCGCGGAACGCCCGGCCGCCGGGGATGAAGATCTCGCTCTGGCTGGGCAGGTCCGCGCCGCCGGACTCGACCAGTCCGATCAGCGGCAGCCGGTTCTGCAGGGCGATGTCGTTGGCGCGGAAGGTCTTGCGCAGCGTCCACGGGTTGGACGCGCCGCCGCGCACGGTCGGGTCGTTGGCCACGATCACGCACTCGACACCTTCGACCACGCCGATCCCGGTGACCACGCTCGCGCCGACCGGGTAGTCGGTGCCCCACGCGGCCAGCGGCGACAGCTCCAGGAACGGGCTGTCCTGGTCCACCAGCAGCTCGATCCGCTCGCGGGCCAGCAGCTTGCCGCGCTCGTGGTGCCGCGCGGTGTACTTCGGCCCGCCGCCGGCCAGCGCCTTGGCCTGCTCGGCCTCCAGCTCCGCCAGCCTGCCCAGCAGCGCTTCCCGGTTCGCGCGGTACTCGGCGGTCCGGCTGTCCAGCGCGGTGCGCAACGTGGTCATGCGGTATACCCCAATCGCTTGGCGGCCAGCTCCACCATCACCTCGGTGGCCCCGCCGCCGATGCCCAGGACGCGGGCGTCGCGGTAGTGCCGCTCGACTTCGCTGTCGCACATGTAGCCCGCGCCGCCGTGCAGCTGGACGGCCGCGTCCACCACGAAGGAACACGCCTCCACGGCGAAGTTCTTGGCGAAGCACACCTGCGCCACGCACTCCTCGCCGGCCGCGATCCGCACCGCGACGTCCCGGGTGTAGACGCGGGCGAGGTCGACCCGTTGCGCCATCTCGACCAGCTTGTGCCGCACCACCTGGCGGCCCATCAGCGGCCGGCCGAACGTCTCGCGCCGCCGCGCGTGGGCGGTGGCCAGGTCGAGGCAGCGCTGCGCGGTGGCGTACGCCTGGACGGCCAGCGAGATCCGCTCGACCTGGAACTGGCGCATGATCAAGGCGAACCCGGAGTTCTCCTCGCCGACCAGGTTCGCCACCGGCACCTCGACGTCCACGAAGGACAGTTCGGCGGTGTCCGAGCAGTGCCAGCCCATCTTCGCCAACCTGCGGTCCACGCCGAACCCTGGCGTGCCCTTCTCCACCACCAGCAGGCTCACGCCCTGGTGGCCGGGGCCGCCCGTGCGCACCGCCGTGGTGACGAAGTCCGCGCGGTCGCCGGAGGTGATGAACGTCTTGCCGCCGTTGACGACGTAGTGGTCGCCCTCGCGACGGGCGGTGGTGCGCAACGCGGCCACGTCCGAACCGCCGCCGGGCTCGGTCACCGCCAGCGCGCCGATCAGCTCACCGGCCAGCGTCGGCCGGACGAACCGGTCGATCAGGCCCGCATCGCCCGCGTCCACGATGTGCGGCAACGCGATGCCGTGCGTGAGCAGCCCGGCGACCAGGCCGGACGACCCGCCCGCCTGGATCAGCTCCTCGGTCGCCACCACGGTGTCCAGCAGGTCGCCCGCGCCGCCGACGCGCTCCGGGAAACCGATGCCCAGCAAGCCGATCGCCGCCGCCGCCCGGTGCAGCTCGCGCGGCAGCCCGCCGGCCCGCTCCCAATCCGCGAGGTGCGGCACGACCTCCCGCTGCACGAACCCGCGCACCGAGGCGCGCAGGTCCCGGCGCTCCGGTGTCTCGAACACGTTCACAGCAGCTCCTCCGGGATGTCGACGTGCCGCGCGCGCAGCCACTCGCCCAACGCCTTGGCCTGCGGGTCGAACCGGGTGGACGAGGCCACCCCGTCGCCCAGCAGGCCGTGCAGCACGAAGTTCAGCGCCCGCAGGTTCGGCAGCTCGTAGCGGACCACCTCGCCCGCCTCGGGGAGCAGCTCCTTGAGCCGCGACGCGGTCAGCTCGCCGACCAGCCACGCGTACTGGGCGTCGGTGCGCACCCAGACACCCAGGTTCGCGTCGCCGCCCTTGTCGCCGGACCGCGCGCCCACGATCGTGCCCAGCGGGACCCTCATCCCACGACCACCTCCCCGCCAGGAAGAACAGCCTGGTGCACAACGGAATCCCGTGGCACGTACGCGGCCTTGAACACCCCGAAGGGCGCGCCGTCACCGGGTGGCGAGGTGACGTGGAACCCCGGGTAGGAGCCCAGCGCCAACTCGATCCCGGCCCGCGAGAACGCCTTGGCGCGCTGCGGATCCGTCGTCTTCACCGTGACGTGCAGCAGCGCGGACGCGGCCTCTTCGGTGTCCGCGTCGACGTGCTCGGTGCGGGCCAGCGTCCAGGTCAGGCCGTCCGGCCCCAGCGCGGATTCCAACTGGTCGCGCACCAGCGCCGCCTTCGCCTCGACGTCGAGTCCACAAAGGACGAACGTGGTGGAGTTGCGGAAGCCGCCCAGGTAGTTCAGGCACACCTTGAGCGCGTCCGGCGGCGCACTGCCCCGGACACCGGAGATCCGCACGCCGCGCTCGTGCGGGTCCAGCCGGATCGTGTCGAAGTGGCTGACCACGTCCGGGCCGGGGTAGGCGGGCGCACCGATCTCGTAGAGCAGCTGGGCGGTGACCGTGTCGACGGTGACCGCACCGCCCGTGCCGTCGTGCTTGGTGATCACCGACGAGCCGTCCGCGTGCACCTCGGCGATCGGGAAACCCGGCCGGGCCGCGTCGATCCCGGTGAAGAACGAGAAGTTGCCGCCGGTCGCCTGGGTGCCGCACTCCAGCACGTGCCCGGCGACGGTCGCACCGGCCAGCGCGTCCCAGTCCTCGCGCGACCAGCCGAAGTGCGCAGCGGCAGGCCCAACGACCAGCGACGCGTCGGTGACCCGCCCGGTGACCACGACGTCCGCGCCCGCCCCCAGGCACCGCGCGATGCCCCACGCACCGAGATAAGCGTTGGCGGTCAACGCATCCGGGAACCGCGACCGCACGTCGTCCCCCGTCACGTACGCGACCCGCGCGCCGAGCCCGAGCCGTTCGATCGCCGCCGCCAGCCCCGCCGGGTTGAGCCCGCCCGCGTTCGAGACGATCTTGACGCCCTTGTCCAGCGCCAGTCCCAAGCAGTCCTCGACCTGGCGCAGGAACGTCCGGGCGTAGCCGAGATCCGCGTCCTTCACCCGGTCGCGGCCGAGGATGAGCATGGTCAGCTCGGCCAGGTAGTCGCCGGTCAGGACGTCGAGGTCGCCGCCTTCGAGCATCTCCCGCACAGCCGAGAACCGGTCGCCGTAGAACCCGGACGAGTTCCCGATCCGGATCACGACGCCACCTTCCCCCGGCCGGCACCGGGCGGCCCGGCGAACGCCTGCGCGATCGGCAACCACGCCCGCGCGACCTCACCGACCGCCGTGACCGCGAGGTCGTCGCGGTGCCGGCGTTGCGTGGCGAGCAGGCAGAAGTCCAGCGCCGGCCCGGTGACCCGGTCCGGCGCGTCCTGCGGCCCCCACGTCCAGCTCTCGCCGCCGGGGCCGGTCAACTCGACCCGCACCGGGTCCTGCGGCGCGGGCAACCCGTTGACCAGGAACGCGTACCCGAACGCGCGCACCGCGATGTGCGCCACGTGCTTGAGCCGCGCGGTCGGCTCGCGGACCACGCCGAGCGCGTCGGCGACGTCCTGACCGTGCGCCCACGTCTCCATCAACCGCGCGGTGGCCATGGACGCCGGACTCATCGGCGGCCCGAACCACGGCACTCTCCCGCCGGCGGGCACCGCCGACAGCGCCTCCTGCAGCGCCGCCCGCGACGCGCGCCACTCGGCGAGCGTCACCGGTTCCGCCGCCCCCTGGTCCACCAGGTCCGGCGTCGCCGCCTTGAGCCGCGCGGAGAAGGCGTCCGGGTCGGTCGCGGCGAGCACCGCGATCCGG
This sequence comes from Saccharothrix sp. NBAS 001, assembly GCF_056640475.1. Taxonomy (NCBI): domain Bacteria; kingdom Bacillati; phylum Actinomycetota; class Actinomycetes; order Pseudonocardiales; family Pseudonocardiaceae; genus Saccharothrix; species Saccharothrix sp. NBAS 001. The sequence continues at coordinate 10,556,816 of NZ_CM153251.1, read as the reverse complement.
TCGGTCCACCGCAGGTGGCTGATCTGGTGCGCGATCGTCCAGCCGGCGGCCGGGGTCGGGGTGGACCAGTCGTCGAGCGGAGCGACCAGGTCGTCCAGCACGGCGCTCTCCGCGCGCAGGTCGTCCAGGATCTCGGTGATCACAGCGAAGCCTCCAACATCCGCGCCCAGTGCCGCACGATCCGCTTGCGCCGCTTCCCGTCGTCGGTGAGCTGGTTGGCCAGAGCCAGGCCGCGCACCAGGTCGAGGGTGATCTGCACGGCCTCGCGGACGCCCGGCTTCTTCTCGTCGGCGTCCAGCAGTTGCACCGCGAGCCGGTGGGTTTCCCGGCCCAGGCGGACTTCCAGCGGCACCACGACGGTCTTGAGGTCGGCGTCGGTGCGCGCGGCCACCCACAACTCCAGGGCGGCGGTGAACAGGTCGCTGGCGTAGAAGTCGGCGATCAACTCGACCACCGCCGTGATCCGGCCGGACGCCGACGCCGACGCGACGAGCGCGGCCCGTTCCTTAAGGTGCAACACGCTTTCCGCGCCCAAGTACTCGACCGCGGCCGCGACGAGTTCGCCGCGCGTGCGGAAGTGGTGCAGCTGCGCGCCGCGCGACACACCCGCGCGCTCGGCCACCACCGTGGTGGTCGTGCCGGACCACCCGAACTCCACCAGGCACTCGACCGTCGCCTCCATGAGCTTGCGCCGGGTGCCCGCACTGCGGTCGGCCTGCCGCTGCCTGGTCTCCGTGGCCATGCGGCCGAGTGTTCCGCCCGACTAACAAACAGTCAAGACTGATTGTTAGTCGGCACGCGAGCCCGTGCCGCTTCCGATCGCACCTGCCCCACGTACGCCGAGGGGCGGGCTCCCATCGGGAACCCGCCCTCGACCTGCCTCGACCTATCCCCAGTTGCTCGGGTCGCCGCCCCAATCACCCCAGTCTTCGGGGTTCGCGCCCCAGTCGCCCCAGTCGGCCGGGTCACTGCCCCAGTCGCCCCAGTAAGCCGGGGGGATCAAGTCGATCCGGCTGTCGACGCGCCCCTCGCCGCGTCCGGCGTCCAGCCCGTGGCCGGCAGTCGCAGCAGCAGCCGTGGCCGTGGCCGTGGCCGTGGCCGTGGCCTGATCGTCACCGGAGGCGATCGGGTCGGCTTGCGCCGCCCCGGCCGAGAACGCGCCCGCCGCCAAGGCCGCGGCCGCGACGAGCACCCCTCGTCGGATGAAGGACATGCGCACCCCTGTTCGTGTTCGTGGAGGAGTCCAAAAGATCTCCGCCGACGTTAGGGCCGGATGGCCGTCACGATCAGGTGGCAGGCGGCCACGATCAGGGATAACCCGCAGCCACGACGATCACCAGCCGCCCTGGACCATGGTCTGGAACAGCCACTCGCCGTCCTTCTTCACCAGCAGGTCGCCGTACCGCGCGACTTGCGAGTACTCCCCCACCGTGATGGTCGCGTCGGTGATCACGAACACCAGGTTCGCGTTGATGAAGACGGGCGTCCGCACGGACTCCATCTGCACGTCGCCGTCACCGAGCTGCGCGGCCATGTCACCGAGGAACCGCGCCCGGTCCCACGACTCGGCCGACCCGTCGGTCACCGCGTTGACCGGGAACAGCGCCATCCCGGCCATCGCCTCGACGTCCTTAGCCACCGCCAGCGCGTCCCACCGCGCGAACCACTCCAACACACTCGAAACGTCTTCGTCGGTCGCCACGAACCCAGCATCACTACCCGGCACAGCACTCATGCCGTACATTGTACCGTACGCCGTACGGAGTTGGCCAGCGCAACCCGTTTCCGCAGCTCAGCGGCACTGGAACCGAGTTTCGGCGACGCAGACGACACAGACGACACAGACGATCGTGCGGCTTGCGCCCCACCCGCCCGAGCCAAGCCGTGCCCGGCAACGCGCTTGCCGCGCCGCACCGCGTCACGCGGTCCGGCGCGGTGCGGCGGGTTGCGGTGCGGCGGGTTGCGGTGCGGTGCGACGGGCGAGGCAGGAACGGCAGGAAAGGCGGGCGCGATGCTGATGTCGCGTTGTGCTGACCGGTGAGGCGTGCCAGCGCGCCAGGCGCTGGCCCAGCTCGTTCCAGCGCTGCTCGCACCAGCGCGCCTGGAGGCCACCGAGCCTGATGCGGACGCGTCCGATGCCTACACATCTAGCGTCGACGCGCCCGACACCAGCACACCCTCCGCCGGGCTTGACGCGCGTCGGACCTTCCACGCGTGCCTCGTCTCCGGGACGCGCCGACGGACTGGCAAGCCCGGCCAAGCTGACAGCGGGCCGGACTGCCGGGCCGGGGCTACGCAGCGGCGACTTGTGCCGGAGCGCCTTCCCGGAGCGCGGTGCCGGCATGGCCGATCCGGTCCGGACAGGGCACGGTCCGGGCAGGGCCAGGCTGGGCCAGGCTGGGGTCCGGGCCGCTGGAGCGTTGTCGCAGAGGAGGCCACGGTGGCGGGGTGCGGCAGGGGCCACGGTGGCGGGCCTGGCGACGGGGTCCAGCGGAGGGCTGGCGACGGGGTCCGGTGGCGGTGAGGGCTGGAGGTGGCGGAGGACTGAGGTGGCGGGGTGGGCTTGGCGGTGGGTCTGGCGGTGGGTCTGGCGGGGCGTGGGTTGTTGGCGGGGGGCGCGGTTGGGAGGTGTGGGTAGGGGTTGGGGTTCGCGGGATTCCACATGTTTCACCCGAGTAACGGGAACAGTGTTTCCGTACGTTTCTGACGAGTAGTCGCCCGGTTGGGGGACGAGAACGGTCAGCGGGTTTTGGCCAACGTCCCCAGACCGATGTCTCGGAACAGTTGGGCCGCCTCCCTGGTGACCGAGCGCAGGCCCGGCACGCGGGAGAGTTGGAGCAGCTTACCGATCATCGGTGCGCTGCGCCGGACCAGCACGTCCGTGTTGCGCTGCCCTTCGGACTTGTCGTGGACCCAGAACAGCACCACGCCCATCTGGAACAGCCACAGGAGTTCCGGCAGGTCTTCGCGCAGCTGCGGGTCGACCTTGACCCCGTCCAACAGCCTCCGGTGGATCGCGATGCCGCCGTCGCGCGCGTTGCCCGACTCCGTCGAGAACGGGCTGAGAGGGCTGTCGGGGTCGGCCGCGTTCTTGAAGAACTGGCTCGCGAACCCGTGATAGGGGGACGACACCTCCAGCCACGCGACCAGCACGCCGGTCAGCTTGGTGGTGAAGTCGTCCCCCGACGCCAGGATCTCCGCGCACGCCGCGCGGTGCGCGGTGACCATCCGGTCGTAGAAGCCCTGGATCAGGTGCTCCTTGGACGGGAAGTAGTAGTAGGCGTTGCCCACCGACACCCCCGCGTCCGCCGCGATCGCCCGCATGGTCGTGCGGTCGTAGCCGTTCTCCAGGAAGAGCCTCATGGCGCTCTCCACGATCGCGGCCCTGGTCTGCTCACTCTTGGCAGGCTTGGTCACAGTCCTCGTCCTTGCTCATCGCACGCAGCCGGTCGGCCAGCTTGGTCGCCGCGCGCAGGAACCGCTGATGACCTTGCCCGGTCAGCCGGTTCGCCATCGGTCGCCACGCCCGCAGCGCCCACAAGCACACCAGCCACGCCCGGTCGCCCCGGTACACCTCCCCCCGATCGCCGACGACGGTGATCACGTTCAGGGTCTCCGCGTGGTCGAGTTCCGGGAACCGCTGCCGGGCCTGCTCGGACCCGGCCGGCACGAAGTCCAGTCGCACGAGCTTCGGCTGGGCGGCGAGCCACCCCGTCGCCCGGCGGCAGAACGGGCAGTCGGCGTCGAACAGGACGGTCAGGGCGTTCACGCGAGCTTGGTGTAGCCGTCGGGGCCGACCGGCGGCAGGTCCTGTGCCCGGTGCAGGCTGCGCCGGCGCATCCGGCTGAGCACGAAGACGTTGCCCAGGTGCAGCACGCCGAGCACCACGAGCACGGTGCCGACCTTGGCCGACAGGGTCTCGAAGACGTCCTTGACCTCGACGATGTAGTCGCTGCTGCGCAGGTAGGTGGCCACGAAGCCGAAGTTGACCAGGTAGAACCCGACCACCAGGAGGTGGTTGACGGTCCGCGCCAGCTCCTCGTTGCCCTGGAAGACGTCGACCAGGAAGATCTTGCCGTTGCGGCTGAGCGTGCGGCCCACCCAGATCGTCAGCGCGATGCTGAGCACCAGGTAGAGCACGTAGGTGATGACCAGGCCGTTCATCGTCCACCCCTTTTTTGAACGCGTTCAACTCGTTGGCGTGAGCGTACGCCGAGCTTTTGAACGTGTTCAGGAGTTGGCCCGGATGTGTCCCGGACCACAACCTCAGAGGGCGTTGATGTCGGGCACTTCCACCCGGCGGACGGGTGCGCCGGTCCGCGCCACGGCGAGCATCGCCCGGCCCAGCTGCTCGGTGGTCGTGGTCCACTTCGGCAGCACGCGGCGCAACAGCGGGTACGCGGGAGACAGGGCCGCGTACACCCACCGGTACCAGCCGACCTTCGGCCGCACGCCGTGCAGCGGCTGGATGTAGCCGGGCCGGAACGCGTAGCCGTGGAACGGCAGCGCGATCACGTCGTCCTCCACCCTCGCCTTCACCCGCGCCCACTCCCGCTTGGAATCACGGTCCGTGCCCGCGCCGGAGACGTAGACGAACGTCAGGTCCGGGCTCACCTCGGCCAGCACCCGCGCGGCGGCCAACGTGTAGTCGTAGGTGATCCGCCGGTAGTCGTCGGCGGACATGCCGACCGACGACACCCCCAGGCAGAAGAAGCACGCGTCGTAGCCGGTGAGCAGCTCGGCCACGGGCGTGAAGTCGGTGAAGTCGGCGTGCTCCAGCTCGCGCAGCTTCACGTCCCGCCGACCGGTGCCGCGCCGGCCCACCGCCAGCACCTCGGTCACGTCCGGCGCGAGCAGGCTCTCCCGCAGCACGCCCTGCCCCACCATGCCGGTCGCGCCGAACACGATCACCTTCACCCGGCGCAGCCTAGCCCCGACCCGGAGTCACGGCAGGGGCCGGCCGTCACAGCAGGGTCAGCTGCTCCTGGTCCACCCCGCGCGGGTGCGGTGCGGTCGAGGGCAGGCTGCCCTCGGGCCACACGCCGTCGTCGTCGCCGGGCACGCCCACCGCGTCCCGCCCGCCCTTCGCGTCCAGCCCGTGCCGGCGCAGCAACGGCCGGATGCGGGCGGCCAGCCACCGCCGGTACCGCGCGTCGACGTAGGACCCGCGCCCGTAGAGGGTGCGGTAGCCGTCGGCGAGGTCCGGCCGCTCCCGCACCAGCCACCGCGCGAACCACTCCCGCGCGCCCGGCCGCAGGTGCAGCGGCAGCACGGTCACGCCGGACGCGCCCGCCGCCGCGATCTCGCCGAGCAACGCGTCCAGCTCGTCCACGCCGTCGGTCAGGCCGGGCAGCACGGGCGCGACGAACACCCCGCACGGCAGACCGGCGTCGCGCACCTTGCGCACCAGCTCCAGCCGCGCCTGCGGGCTCGGCGTGCCCGGTTCGAGACCGGCTTGCAGGTCGCGGTCGAGCAGCGCGATCGACACGCCGATGCCGACCGGCACCCGCTTCGCGGCCTCCTCCAGCAGCGGGATGTCCCGCGACAGCACGGTTCCCTTGGTCAGGATGGAGAACGGCGTGCCGGAGTCGGCCAGCGCCCGGATGATCCCGGGCATCAGCCGGTACCGGCCCTCGGCCCGCTGGTACGGGTCGGTGTTGGTGCCCATGGCCACGTGCTCGCGCCGCCACCGGCGCGACCTCAGCTGCCCGGTGAGGACTTCCACGGCGTTGACCTTCACCACGACCTGGGTGTCGAAGTCGTGCCCGGCGTCGAGGTCGAGGTAGGTGTGGGTGTTGCGGGCGAAGCAGTTGTGGCTGACCAGGCCGTTGGCGACGAAATCGCCGGTGCCGGTGGTGATGTCGTACAGGGTCCGCGTCACGCCCAGCGCTTCGACGGCCACCACGGCGAGCCGGGCCTGGCGCGGGACCTCCACGCCCTCCACGGCGTTCCCGCGCGCCACCACCGGCCCGACCAGGTGCAGGAACCGCAGCCGTTCGGCCAGGCCGCCGGTGATCCGCACGCCGCGCACCTCCACGACGTGGCCGATCTTCAAGCGGGTCAAGGCGAGCACGGCCGAGTCGAACACCGCGCTGTCCGAACTGGACAGCACGAGGTCGCCGCCGGTGGCCGTGCCGCGCGAGTCGAACAGGCCCGCGAGGAAGCCCTTGGACCAGTCGTCGCCGGGCGTGGTCGGCCACTCGACGAACTCGCTCTCGCGCGGGATCCGGCCGGCCGCGTAGTCCCGCGCCCGCGCCAGCACGTCCGGGTCGCCGGGCAGGCCGCCGCGCACCAGGCCCCACAGGTAGCCGCAGCGGTACTCGTCGTTCACCGTCGGCGGCGCGACGAACCGGCCGGTGCCGACCAGCCGCGCGCCCTTGGCGAGGAACGGCCGCTCCTCGAAGTCGTCGCAGCGGCCCGGGGTGAGGTGCCGCCAGCCGTCCTCGGCGAGGAACCGGTGGTCGCCGCTGGCCACGATCCGCGTGCCGTCCTCCAGGGTGAGCCGGTAGGCGGGTTTGGCGGTGGTCCAGAGCGCCTGCACGCGGGTCCGGACGTAGCGGCCCCCGAACGTGCCGAAGACCTCTTGGCCCACCGACAGGTCGGCGATCGGCTTGGTGCGGCCGTCGGCCAGCAGGATCGGCGTGTCGCCGGCCAGGCAGTAGGTGCAGCCGTGCGTGCAGCCCCGGTACGGGTTGACCGTCCACCCGAACGGCAGCCGGTCGCCCGTGACCTTGTTGAGCACCGATTTGGCGCGCACCTCGTGGAACACGACGTCGGCGAAGTCCGGGGTTCGTACGCTGCGAACCAGTCCCGGCAACCCCGGCAGAGCCTGCTGCCGGTCCGCCCCGTCCTTCTGCCCGTCCCATCGCATAGCCTCATTCGAACACGCGTTCGAACAGCCGTCAAACGGAGTACCCGTGTCACTACTAGACGTCATCCTCTGGCCCTTCAACACCCCGGCGGTCACCGTCGGGGGCGTCGCCACCAGCTGGGGCGAGGTGGCGGGTTTCGTCACGGGCGCGCTGTGCGTGTGGCTGGTGGCCAGGCAGAACGCCTGGAACTGGGCGATCGGGATCCTCAACAACATCGCCTTCCTGGTGCTGTTCGCGGCCGGCGGGCTGTACGCGGACTCGGGACTCCAGATCGTCTACATCGCACTGGCCCTGTACGGGTGGTGGGCGTGGCTGCGCGGCGGTGTGGCGCGCACCCCGCTGCCGGTCAGCCGCACGACACCGGCCCAGTGGGGGTGGCTGACCGCCGCCGGGGTCGTCGGGACGGTGCTGATCGCGTGGGTGCTCATGACGTTCACCACCTCGACGGTGCCGTGGGCGGACGCGGTGACCACCGTGCTGTCCCTGCTCGCGACGTGGGGCCAGACGCGCAAGAAGGTCGAGTGCTGGTGGCTGTGGATCGCGGCGGACGTGATCTACGTTCCGTTGTACGCCTACAAGGACCTGTGGCTCACCGCCGTGCTCTACCTCGGTTTCATCGCGCTGTGCGTGCTGGGCCTGCGGAATTGGACCCGTGCGCTGCGCCGGGACCTGGTGGCGGCATGACGGAGTTCACACACTCGTTGGTGCTGGGCAAGTTCTACCCGCCGCACGCCGGGCACCACCACCTGATCCGGGCGGCGTGCGCGCGCAGTGCCCAGGTCACCGTGGCGGTGCTGGCGTCTTCGGTCGAGTCGATCCCCGTGGCGGCACGGGTGGCGTGGCTGCGCGCCGAGCACGCCGGCACACCGGGGCTGGTGGTGCTCGGCGACCTGGACGACCACCCGATGGACTTCCACAGCGACCCGGTGTGGGAGCTGCACATGGGTGTGGCGCGGGCGGTGCTGGCGCGCCGGGCGATCGCGGACGGCGATCCCGCGTCGGCTCCGGTCGACGCGGTGTTCTCCAGCGAGCACTACGGTGACGAAATGGCGAAACGCCTTGGTGCGCGGCACGTCCTGGTCGACCTGGACCGCACCGCGCACCCGGTGTCGGGCACCGCCGTGCGGGCCGACCCGGCGGCGTGCTGGCACCACCTCGCACCCGCGACCCGGACCGGGTTGTGCGCCCGGGTCGTGGTGGTCGGGGCCGAGAGCACCGGTACGACGACGCTGTCGCGGGAACTCGCGGCGCACCTCGGCACACCCTGGGTACCCGAGTACGGCCGGATCCACACCGAGCGGAAGCTGGCCGCCGCGAAGGCGTTCGACCCGGACGCCGACCTCGACCGTCTGGTGTGGACGGTCGGCGACTTCCAGGACGTCGCGGCGCGGCAGCGGGAGCTGATCGACGCGGCGGCCGTCGAAGCACCGGTCGTGGTGTGCGACAACGACCCCTGGGCGGCGACCGTGTGGGGCCACCGGTACCTGGGCGCGCCGCCGGACGTCGCGCCGGACCCGGTGCGGCCCGCGCTGTACCTGCTCACCGGCCACGACGGGGTGCCCTTCGAGCAGGACGGGTGGCGCGACGGCGAGCACCTGCGCCCGTGGATGACCGACCTGTTCCGGGCCGGTCTGGCCGCGCGGGGCGTGCCGTGGCTGGAGGTCACCGGTTCGCGCGCCGACCGGGTGCGCCTGGCCACCGCCGCCGTCGCGGAGGCGGTGGCCGGGCACTTCACGTTCGCCGAGCCGCTGAGGTGAGGCTCAGACCGTGACCACGACCTGGTCCAGCGTCTTGCGGACCAGGTTGGGCACCACGCAGTCGTCGGCCGGGTAGCCGACCGGGATGACCGCGAACGCCTTCTCGTTGCGCGGGCGGCCCAGCACCTCGCCGAGGAACTTCATCGGCGAGGGCGTGTGGGTCAGCGCGGCGAGACCGGCCAGGTGCAGCGCGGTGAGCAGCATCCCGACCGCGATGCCGACCGACTCGTCCACGTAGTAGTGCTTGCGGCTGCTGCCGTCGGGCTCCAGGTAGAACCGCTGCTGGAACACGACGAGGAGTTCCGGCGCGTCGGTGAGGTGGGGTTTCACGTCGTCGGTGCCCAGCGGGCGCAGCGCGTCCAGCCACTCCTCGCCGAGCCGGCCGTTGTAGGAGATGCGCTCCTCGTGCTCGGCGGCGGCCCGGATGGCCTTGCGCACCTCGGGGTCCACCACGCGGACGAACGTCCACGGCTGCTGGTGGGCGCCGCTGGGCGCGGTCGAGGCGACGGCGATCGCGTCCAGCACGACCTGGGTGGGCACGGGGTCCGGGGAGAACATGCGGACGGTGCGCCGCTCGTCCATCCGCGCGCGCAGCTCGGCGGCCGTGCGCAGCGACTGCTCGGTCGGCATCCGCGCGGGCCGGTAGGGCACCGGGTCGAAGTCCTGGCCGTGGTTGGGAGTCCAGTTCGTCACCCCAGGGACTGTGGCACCGCGACCCCACCCGGTTGAAGACCCCGACCCGAAATTCGCACCGAAGTGTCCGGATAACGGACGTCGGGCGGTGCGGCCGGGCGTGACCGACCTGTGACCGAACGCCCGCAACCACCCCCGCACCCCGGGCATCTTGTTATCCAGGAGTGGCCAACGGGCCCTCCCACAGGGGGAGATCGGCGAGCCTTGAGTCCATTGTGGACTCTATTCGGGCTGCGGCGATTTCGTTTTGCCACCGGGGAGAAATTCATGAAGTCGTTCAAGGCGGCAGCCACGGCGGGCGCGCTGGGGATCGCGCTGGCCGCGTGCACCACGAGCCCGCCTGCGGCCGAACAGCCGCCGGCGTCCACCGCGGCCTCTGCCGCGGCCGCCGCCACCGGCACGGCGACGCGGTCCCCCGGCGCGGAGCCCGCCGCCGTGCCGGTCGACGTGACCCGGCAGCCGGCGGACGGCACGCCCACGCTGGACCCGGGCGGTTTCGGGGCGATCCGGCTGGGCATGGCCGAGCAGCAGCTCATCGACACCGGCCTGGTCTACGCGGAGCGCGGACCGGCGAGCGACGGCGCCTGCACGCTCTACCGGCTCAAGTCCGGCGACGGCTGGGTCTGGTACGAGAAGGAGGGCCAGGGCGTCTCCTCGATCGGCCTGGAGCGCAACGTGCGCACTCCCGAAGGCATCACCCTCGGGGCGACCTCCGCCGAACTCCAGGCGGCGTACCCGAACTTCGTCGACGGCGTCAACTGGGACAACGTCGACCTCGGCGGCGGCAACCGGTACGGGTTCACCGGCAGCCCGGTGGCCACGATCATGGTGGTCCGCTGGGAGCAGGTCTGCCACACCTGAGTTCCGGGAGCGCGCCCTCCCGCCGGGGGCGCGCTCCGACGCGAGGTGGGCCCGGTGATCGGGCAGGATGTGCGCCGTGCACGCCAAGGACCAGACCACCGCCCACGGGCACGGCCACGGCCGGCACGCCGACCCCGCCTCCGCACCGGTCCGCAGACTCCTGCTGGTCCTGCTGCTCCCGCTGGTGCTGGCCACGGTGGTGGGCGCGCTGGTGATCTACCCGTTCGGCCACGACCAGCCCACCGGCGCGGCCACCGGGATCACCCAGGTGCCGGTGCGCGGCGACGTCACGGCCGTGGCGCGCGGCGGGTGCGGGCCGGACGCCGACCAGCCCGGCGCGTCCGGGTGCGTGCTGGTGACGGTGCGGATGTCCGACGGCGACGCGGCCGGGCGCGACGTGCGGATCCCGGTGCCCGACCAGGCCACCTCGCCGACGTTCGCGGTGGGCGACGCGGTGGTGCTGTCCTACGGCGGCGGCGATCCCGGGTCGAGCCAGTCCTACCAGCTCGTGGACTTCCAGCGCGGGGTGCCGCTGCTGCTGCTGGCCGTGCTGTTCGTCGCGGCCGTGCTGCTGCTGGGCCGCCGGCAGGGCCTGGCCGCCCTCGGCGCGCTGGCGCTGAGCTTCGTGGTGCTGGCGCTGTTCGTGCTGCCCTCGATCCTGGCCGGCGAGGACCCGCTCGCCGTGGCGGTGGTCGGGGCCGGGCTGATCATGTTCGTGGTGCTGTACCTGACCCACGGGGTCTCCGCGCGGACGTCCACGGCCGTGCTGGGCACGCTGGTCAGCCTCGCCCTGATCGGCGTGCTGGGCGCGGCGTTCTCCGCGTTCGGCAAGCTGACCGGGCTCGACGAGGACACCGCGAACCTGGTGTCGCTGCTCGGGCACGGCATCGACACCAGGGGGCTGCTGCTCGCGGGCGCGATCATCGGCGCGCTGGGCGTGCTGGACGACGTGACGGTGACCCAGACCAGCTCGGTGTGGGAACTGCGCCGGGCGAACCCGTCGCTGGGGTTCCGCGAGCTGTACGCGGCCGGGTCGCGGATCGGTCGCGACCACCTCTCGTCCGTGGTGAACACGCTGGTCATGGCGTACGCGGGCACCGCGCTGCCGCTGCTGCTGGCGTTCTCGCTGTCCGGCCGGAACCTGGGCGAGATCCTGACCGCGCAACAGGTCGCGCAGGAGGTCGTGCGGACCCTGGTCGGCAGCATCGGCCTGGTCGCGGCGGTGCCGATCACGACGGCGCTGGCGGCGTTCGTCGCGGTCCGCGAGACCCGGCCCGCGCCGGAACCCGAACCCGAGCCCGAGGTCGAGCCCGACGACGTCGAGGACGAGTACGACGACTGGGACGAACCGGGGTGGGACGAACCGGCGGAGCCGGCGTGGGACGAACCGGCGGAGCCGGCGTGGCGGACCCGGATGACCGGCGACCTGCGCACCGGGTACGACCCGGCCAAGGGCCCGTGGCGACGCCCCGGCGGGACTCCGCGCTGACCGGAAGGCTCCCGGTCGGCTCGCCGGTCAGCTCGCCAGGAAGACCGCGAGCAGGGCCAACGCGGCCGGCACCGACTGCACGAACAGGATCCGGCGGCTGACCGTGGCCGCGCCGTACAGGCCCGCCACGATCACGCAGATCAGGAAGAACACCGCGAACGCGTACCCGGTGTCGCCGCCCGCCACCAGGGCGAACACCAGACCGGCGGCCAGGAAGCCGTTGTACAGGCCCTGGTTGCCCGCCAGGGTCGCGGATTCGGCCGCGAACTCCTCGGTGGTGCCGAAGGCGGCCCGGCCGCGCGGGGTGTTCCACAGGAACATCTCCAGCACCAGGATGTACAGGTGGACGGCCGCGACCAGCGCGGTCAGCACGTTCGCGACGGTCTGCACGGCGGTACCGTACCGACCCGGCGCGGACCGCGCCCGGGCCCCACCGCCCGCGCGGTGCGCCGGTCGGCCGACCGGCGGCGGCGCACGCGGGCGCTACCGGGATAATCGACCGGGTGGGACGCACCCGGAGAGCCGACGAGACCATCACCAGGGAGGTCGACTCGGGTATCGCGGAACTCGTCCCCGACCCGGACGTCCCGCGCGCGTGGACGCTGCGCCTGAACGGCACCCCGCAGTCGCACGTGGACCTGGACGACCCCGGCCACCTGGAGTTCGAGTACCTGCGGCGGCTCGGCCACGTGGCCGACCTGATCGCACCCGACGACGCCCCCGTCCGCGCCCTGCACCTGGGCGGCGGGGGCCTGTCGCTGCCCCGCTACATCGCCGCCACCCGGCCGAACTCGACGCAGCAGGTCGTGGAGATCGACGCGGCGCTGATCGACCTGGTGCGCGGCCTGCTGCCGCTGGACAAGGGGTGGCGCGTCAAGATCCGCAACGGCGACGCGCGGGCGGTGCTGGCCAAGGCCCCGCCGGACACGTTCGACCTGGTGGTGACGGACGTGTTCGCGGGCGCGCGGACGCCGGCGCACCTGACGTCGGTCGAGTTCGTGGAGCTGGCCGCGCGGACGTTGCGCGGCGGCGGGGTCTACGCGGCCAACATCGGCGACGGCGGCGGGCTCGCGTTCGCCAAGGCCCAGGCGGCGACCGTGCGCGAGGTGTTCCGGCACGTGTGCGTGATGGCGGAGCCGGCGGTGTTCCGCGGCCGGCGGTTCGGCAACTTCGTGCTGCTGGGCTCGCACCTCGAACTGCCGATCGCCGACCTGGTCCGGCGCACCGCCGGGGACCCGTTCCCGGGCCGCGTGGAGCACGACGAGTCGCTGGTGCGCTTCATCGGCGGCACCCCGCCGACCACGGACGCCACCGCCACCCAGTCGCCGTCGCCGCCCAAGGGCACCTGGGGCCTGCCGAACGACTGACGGCATCCCGTCAACGCGTGCCGCGACCACCGCACATCACCCGGCTGTGCACGGCTCCCACCTGTGTGGGTGACCACGCCAGGGTGATGCCGGCGGACACCATGGACCCGGGACGCCACGGGGAGGGGCCTCAGGGCGGTGTCCTGGAGGGCTCATGCGCACCGCCACGCTCGTTCTGGCCGTCTTGGCCACGACCACGGCGGCACCGGCCGCAGCGACCTCGGGAGCGGTGCCGCGCGCGGCGTTCGGCTGCGACTTCACCGGGACCGCGAGGTTCGACCCGGGCCTGCGGCTCGCCCCGCAGCAGGCCGCGCTGTCGATCCGCGCCACCGGCACCCCGTGCGGCGAACCGGACGGGGTGATCGGCTCGGCCACGTTCTCCGGGCGGGTGTCCGGCCGGCTGACCTGCACCCGCCCGGACGGCACGCCCGCCGGCACCGGCACGGTCACCTGGCGGCTGCGCGACGGCCGCGCGGACGCCGGCACCGTCGCCTACGCGCTGTCCGGCGCGTTCACCGGCGGCGCGGCGCTCGACGGGACCGTGGTCGCCGGGCGCGGGGTCGGCCGGGCGTTCCACGTCGACCTCGGGGCGCGGATCCCGGAGTTCCGGATCGCCTGCGCCACCGCCGTCGGGCTCACCGAGGCGACCCTGGTCGGGCGGTTCGGCGTGACCTGAGCGGGCGGTCAGTCCAGGGTCGAGACGAAGCGGGACACCGCGTCGGGGTTGAGCTTCTGCGCCAGCCGGCCCGCCGGGGCCAGCGAACCCAGCTGGTAGAGCGGCCGGTCGGCGGCGGCCAGGCCGCGCGCCTCGGAGCGCAGCTGCGCCACCAGCAGGTCGGAGAACACCAGGCCCAGCGCGTCGCCGCGCCCGGCCAGCACGTCGGCCAGCTTGCGCAGCCCGAACACGCCCTGCTCCCGGCCGCCCGTGCCCGCGTAGATGGCCAGCGCCAGGTTGATCGCCTTGCCGCCGCCGCGCACGAACAACCCGACCGTGCGGCTGCCGCGCATGTCGGTCACCAGCAGGTCGACCTGGTCGGCGGTGTGCAGGTCGACCGAGCGGGTGCCGAAGGCGCGCACGGACAGCACGTGGCCTTCCAGCCACACCCTCCGCCGCGCCTCCGACCACGCCAGCAGCAGCAGCGGCACGGCGAACACGGCCGCCGTGACCAGGCCGGCGGTCTGCCCGGCGAGCAGTCCCAGCAACCCGCCGAACGCGCCGGCGACCAGCAGCGCGCCGATCGCCACCGTCCGGGCGCGCTTGCGCACCGCGGCCGGGTCCAGCAGGTCGAGTGGGATCCGCTCCTCGCTCACCGGCCCAACGCCTCCGTCACCGAGATCACCACGTCCACCAGCGGCACCTCGCGCTGGTCGCCCGAGGCCAACTCCTTGAGCTGCACGACGCCCGCCTCGATGTCCCGGTCGCCCAGCACCAGCGCGAACCGCGCGCCGGAGCGGTCGGCGCCCTTCATCGCGCCCTTGAGGCCCTTGCCGCCGTACGCCAGGTCGAAGCGCACACCCACCGCGCGCAGCGACGCGGACAACGCCACCAGCCGGGCCTTCGCGGCCTCGCCCAGCGGCACGCCGTAGACGTCGCACCGGGTCAGGTCGCCCGGCTGCACCCCCTCAACCTGGCACGCCAGCAGCGAGCGGTCCACGCCCAGGCCGAAACCGACCCCGGACAGCGGCGGGCCGCCCAGCTGCTCCATCAGGCCGTCGTAGCGCCCGCCGCCGCCGATGGCGGACTGCGCGCCCAGGCCGTCGTGCACGAACTCGAAGCACGTCTTGGTGTAGTAGTCCAGGCCGCGCACCATCCGCGGGTTCTCCACGAACTTCACGCCCAGGTCCACGAGGTGGCCCTTGACCGCCTCGTAGTGCTCGCGCGAGGCGTCGGACAGGTGGTCGCGCATCAGCGGCGCGTCCTGCACCAGTGCCCGCACCTCGGGCCGCTTGTCGTCCAGCACCCGCAGCGGGTTGATCTCCGCGCGGCGGCGCGTGTCGGCGTCCAGCGGCAGCGCCGCCAGGAACGCCTGGAGCAGCTCCCGGTAGGCGGGCCGGTCCGAGGAGTCGCCCAGCGAGGTCAGCTCCAGCCGGTAGCCGGCCAGGCCCATCCGCCGGAACGCCTCGTCCGCGATGGCGATCACCTCGGCGTCCAGCGCCGGGTCGTCCACCCCGATCGCCTCGACGCCGACCTGGTGGAACTGCCGGTAGCGGCCGGCCTGCGGCTGCTCGGCGCGGAAGAACTGCCCCGCGTAGACGAGCTTCACCGGTAGCTGGCCCTTGTCCAGGTTGTGCTCGATGACGGCCCGCATCACCCCCGCCGTGCCCTCGGGGCGCAGCGTGATCGACCGGTCGCCCCGGTCGGTGAAGGTGTACATCTCCTTGGTCACCACGTCGGTGGACTCGCCGACGCCGCGCGCGAACAGCGCGGTGTCCTCGAAGACGGGCAGCTCGATGTACCCGTAGCCGGCGCGGCGCGCCGAGTCGACCAGGGTGTCGCGGACCGCGACGAAACCGGCGGAGGTGGGCGGGAAGTAGTCGGGAACGCCCTTGGGGGCGGAGAACGCGGTCACGGTGATTACAGTCCTCGGTGCGGTGCGGCGGGCGCGTCGTCGCCCAGTTCCAGCAGGAACGGGTTGCTCGCGCGCTCACGGCCAATGGTCGTCGTGGGCCCGTGGCCGGGCAGTACCACCGTGTCGTCCTGGAGCGTCAGCACCTTCGTGCGCAGTGACGCGAGCATGGACCGGTGGTCGCCGCCCGGCAGGTCGGTGCGTCCGATGGAGCCGGCGAAGAGGGTGTCGCCGGACAGCACGAGCCGTCCGCCCTCCTCGGTGCCGGCGCGGAACATCACCGACCCGCCGGTATGGCCCGGTGTGTGGTCGACGGTCAGCCGCAGCCCCGCCAGGTCGAGTTCGGCGCCGTCGGCCAGCTCCCGCACCTCGCGCGGCTCGCGCATCTCCAGGTCGCCGCCGAAGAACGCGCGCGACTCGGCGCTGATGCCCTTGAGCGGGTCGGAGAGCAGCGCGCGGTCTGCGGGGTGGATCCACGCGGGCACGTCGTTGCCGTCGCAGACCGGCGCGACGGAGAAGGTGTGGTCGAAGTGCCCGTGCGTGAGCAGGACGGCGACCGGTGACAGGCGGTGTTCGCGCAGCGCCTTGGTCAGCGGCTCGGTCGCGTCCTGGCCGGGGTCGACCACCACGCACGGCCCGCCGGCCTCGGTCGCGATCAGGAAGCAGTTGGCCTGGAGGGCGCCGGTGGGGAACCCGATCACCAGCACGCGGACACCTCTCGACGGCAACGGAACGGCAACGGATGCCTGTGGACCTCCTCACCAGCCTATCCGCCTGACACCAGCTATATACGAGCCCCCTAGACTGCTGACCGATCGTCGCCGGTCGACGCGAGAACAGGGAGGTTGCAGGTGCCGACCAACGTGCAGCGCCGCGAGCAGGCCAAGCGGAAGCTGGAGCGCCAGCTCGTCCGTCGGGCGGAGCGCGCGAAGCGGCGCCGCGTCCTCACGGTGGGACTGACCGTCGTGGCCGTCGTCGCGGTCGCGGGCGGGGTGTACTGGGTGACCACCGCGGACTTCGGCGGCAGCACCGACACCGCCTCCAGCTCCACCTCCGCCGCCCCGATCCAGATCCCGACCGAGGTCAAGGCCCTGCCCAAGCGGCCGACCCCGCTCGCGGACCCGGTGAGCTGCGAGTACCCCGCGTCCAAGGAGCCCTCGGCCAAGGAGGGCACGAAGGCCCCCGAGGCGGCCGGCATCTCCTCCACCGGCACCGTGACCGCCACCGTCAAGGCGAACATCGGCGACCTGAAGCTGACCCTGGACCGCTCGCTGGCCCCGTGCACGGTGAACTCGTTCATCAGCCTGGCCAAGCAGGGCTACTACAACGGCGTCGGCTGCCACCGCATCGGCACCCAGGGCCTGCAGATGCTCCAGTGCGGCGACCCGTCGGGCAGCGGCAGCGGCGGCCCCGGCTACTCCTTCGACGACGAGACCTGGCCGGAGCTGACCTACGGGCGCGGCTACCTGGCGATGGCCAACGCGGGCAAGGACAAGGAGACCGGCAAGGGCTCCAACGGCAGCCAGTTCTTCATCGTCTACGGCGACGCGCAGCTCTCGCCGGACTACACGGTGTTCGGCAGCCTGGACGAGGACGGCCTCAAGCTGATCGACGACGTCGCCCGTGCCGGCCACGACGGCTCGTTCGACCCGTCGCCCGGTGGCGGCAAGCCGAACAAGGAAGTGAAGTTCGAGACGGTCACCGTCGCCTGAGGCGACAATCGGACGACCGTCGCCTGAGGCGACAATCGGACACCTGTCGCCTGAGGCGACAATCGGACGACCGTCGCCTGAGGCGACAATCGGACGCGGAGGGGCCCGGCACTCGGGAGAGGAGTGCCGGGCCCCTTCGTCTTCCCCGCCGGGATGTGTGAGGCACCCGGCAGCCGGATCGTGACACCCCCGACTAACGTTTCGCTGACGCCTCCCGCAGTCCTGCGGCGAGCGTCGCGGGCGAACTTCGTCGTGGACGGGCTCAGGTGCGGACGGCCACCAGCGCGTAGGTCTCGTGACGCGCGCGGACGGTGCCCCCGAGACCGTCGATCGCCACCCGGAGGGCGTCCAGCAGCGGGGCGAGGCGGGTGGGGCCCAGGCGCTGGTGGTCGCTGACCGTCGCCGCCACCCCGGCCCACTCGTCGCCGGTGAGCGTGCGCTCCCACGGGTAGCTGCGCAGTTCCACCGGCGAGAACAGCCCGCCGGCCGCGAAGGGGTCCGGGCCGGCGGCGTGCGTCCGGGGGCCGCCCGGCAGCCGCCACACGCGGGCGACCTCCGGCGCGTGCTCGCGGTAGACCGGTTCGAACGCGGCGCTGACGGCCTCGTCCAGCGCCGTCGAGGTCCAGAACCGGGCGATCGTCCCACCCGGGCGCAGCACCTCGGCGACCTTGGCGACCCCGCGCGCGGGGTCGATCCAGTGCCACGCCTCGCCGCAGGTCACGAGGTCGAAGGTGCGCCCGGCGGCGTCCCACGCCTCGAAGTCCGCGACCTCCACCGCCAGGCCGTGCCCGCGCGCCACCCCGGCCATCCGCGGGTCCGGCTCGACGCCGAGCACGGACAGGCCACGCCGGGCGAGGGCCGCGGCGGCCTTGCCGGTGCCGCACCCGACGTCGAGCACCGCCGCCGGGCGCAGGCCGGTCAGGTCGTCCACCAGCGCGTCCGGGTAGTCCGGTCGGTAGCGGTCGTACTGCTCCGCCACCGAGCCGAACGACCCCGCCCGTGCGCGGTCCAGGTACAGGTCTTCCACCGGGTTCGACACCCGGAGGACTTTAACGACGTCGGCGTTCGCCCGTCAGGACGCAGACGTCACCCGGTAGACGTCGTAAACACCTTCGACACTCCGAACCGCCTTCAGCACGTGACCGAGGTGCTTCGGGTCGCCCATCTCGAACGAGAACCGGCTGACCGCGACCCGGTCGCGGGACGTGGTGACCGACGCGGACAGGATGTTGACCTTCTCGTCGGCCAGCACCTTGGTCACGTCCGACAGCAGCCGGTGCCGGTCCAGCGCCTCGACCTGGATCGCCACCAGGAACACCGAGGACGCCGACGGGGCCCACTCGACGTCGAGCAGCCGCTCGGGCGTCTTGAGCAGCTCGTCGGCGTTCGTGCAGTCCGTGCGGTGCACCGAGACGCCGCCACCGCGGGTGACGAACCCGAGGATGTCGTCACCCGGCACGGGCGTGCAGCACCGGGCCAGCTTCACCCAGACGTCCGCTGCGTCCTTGACGATCACGCCCGCGTCGCCGGTGACCCGCCGCCGCGTCACCGTGGACGGCGTGGACCGCTCGGCCAGCTCCTCCTCGGCGTGGTCCACCCCGCCGAGCTGGGCGACCAGCCGCTGCACGACGTGCCGGGCGGAGGTGTGCCCCTCCCCCACCGCCGCGTACAGCGCGGAGACGTCCGGGTAGTGCAGCTCCTTGGACAGCGCGCCCATCGAGTCCGCCGACACCAGGCGTTGCAGCGGGAGACCGACCCGCCGCACCTCCTTGGCGATGGCGTCCTTGCCGACCTCGATGGCCTCTTCCTTGCGCTCCTTCGCGAACCACTGCTTGATCTTCGCCTTGGCCCTCGGCGAGGCCGCGAACGACAGCCAGTCGCGCGACGGCCCCGCGCCCTCCGCCTTGGAGGTGAAGATCTCGATGACCTCGCCGTTCTCCAGCTTGCGTTCCAGCGCGACCAGCCGGCCGTTCACCCGCGCGCCGATGCAGCGGTGCCCCACCTCGGTGTGCACGGCGTAGGCGAAGTCGACCGGCGTGGACCCGGTCGGCAGCGTCACCACGTCGCCCTTGGGCGTGAAGACGAAGATCTCCCGCGCGGCGAGGTCGAACCGCAGCGACTCCAGGAACTCGCCGGGGTCGGCGGCCTCGCGCTGCCAGTCGAGCAGCTGGCGCATCCACGCCATCTCGTCGACCTCGACGCCCTTGCCGCTGTGCGTGCCCCGGGTCTCCTTGTACCGCCAGTGCGCCGCGATGCCGTACTCGGCCGTGCGGTGCATGTCGTAGGTGCGGATCTGCACCTCCAGCGGCTTGCCGTCCGGGCCGATCACGGTGGTGTGCAGCGACTGGTAGACGCCGAACCGGGGCTGGGCGATGTAGTCCTTGAACCGGCCGGGCATCGGCTGCCACAGCGCGTGCACCACGCCCATCGCGGCGTAGCAGTCGCGGACCTCGTCCACCTGGATCCGCACGCCCACCAGGTCGTGGATGTCGTCGAAGTCGCGGCCCCGGACGATCATCTTCTGGTGGATCGAGTAGTAGTGCTTGGGGCGGCCCTCGACCTTGGCGGTGATCCGCGCGCCCTCCAGCTGGGCGTGCAGCTCGTTGATCACGCCGCTGAGGTAGGTGTCGCGCGAGGGCGCGCGGTTCGCGACCAGGCGCACGATCTCGTCGTACTTCTTCGGCTGGAGGATGGCGAACGCCAGGTCCTCCAGCTCCCACTTGACCGTCGCCATGCCCAGCCGGTGCGCGAGCGGCGCCAGCACCTCCAGCGTCTCGCGGGCCTTGCGGGCCTGCTTCTCCGGCGGCAGGAAGCGCATGGTGCGCATGTTGTGCAGCCGGTCGGCCAGCTTGATGACCAGCACCCGGGGGTCCTTGGCCATCGCGATGACCATCTTGCGGATGGTCTCCGCCTCGGCCGCCGCGCCCAGCTTGACCTTGTCCAGCTTGGTGACGCCGTCGACCAGCAGGGCGACCTCGTTGCCGAAGTCGACGCGCAGCTGGTCCAGCGAGTAGTCGGTGTCCTCCACGGTGTCGTGCAGGAGGGCGGCCACCAGGGTCGTGGTGTCCATGCCCAGCTCGGCCAGGATCGTCGCGACGGCGAGCGGGTGCGTGATGTAGGGGTCGCCCGACTTGCGCCGCTGGGGGCGGTGCTTCTCCTCGGCCACGTCGTAGGCGTGCTGGAGGAGGGCCAGGTCGGCCTTGGGGTGCAGGTCCCGGTGGACCGCGGCGAGGGGCTCCAGAACCTGCTTCACCGGGGCGGCACGTTGGGCGGTGATCCGGCGGGCGAGACGTGCGCGCACGCGCCTGGTGGCCGACGGGGGCCGTGCGGGCACGGGCGGCGTCGTCGCGGCGGGTTCGGTGTCCTGGCTCAACCACGCTCCTCGGGGCTAGGAACCGAGGATAGCTCCGTCACGCGGCCAGTCTCGTCCGCTGTCCGATGAGCGGCGAACTTCACACGACGAACAGCAGGTCGGCGTTCGGCCGGACAGGTCGTTCCCCCGATCGGTGTGGTGCCGGGACGGGCCCGGCACCACCGGTCAGACGGAGAGCAGGGCGTCGACCGAGCGGCCCGCGAGCCGGTCCCGGCCGCCCAGCGCCCGGATCTCCAGGACCACCGAGACCCCGGTGACCACGCCGCCGGCCCGCTCCACCAGGGAGCACGCCGCTGCGGCGGTGCCGCCGGTGGCCAGCACGTCGTCCACCACCACGACCTGCTGACCAGGCACGATGGCGTCGGCGGGCAGTTCCAGGGTGGCCGTGCCGTACTCCAGGTCGTAGGAGACCCGGTGCGCGACGGCGGGCAGCTTGCCCGGCTTGCGCAGCGGCACCACGCCGTAGCGCCAGCCGTAGCCCAGGGCCGCGCCGAGCAGGAAGCCCCGGGACTCGACGGCGGCCACGACCTGCGTGTCCGGGTGGATCTTGTCCTGCAGGGCGTCCACCACGGCGCGCAGCGCGTCGGGGTCGGCGAAGACGGGCGTGAGGTCCCGGAACACGACCCCCGGTCGGGGGAAGTCCGGGACCTCACGCATCAGCCCGAGGGCTCGGTCCAGCTTCAACGGTGCTTCTTGCCGGTCGGGCGGCGACGGGCGTCGGCGGCCTTGCCGGTGCGGTTGGGCACGCCGGCCGCCGCGGTCAGGGCCTTCTCCCGGCGCAGCTCGGCCTGCAACGTCTCGTCGTCCGCGGACTCCACGACGTCACCGCCGGTCACGACCTCGCCCGACGCCTTGCGGGCCAGGTTGTCGCGGCGCTGCCGCACCCGGGCGGCCTGCGCCTTGTAGCGCGGGTCGCGCATCTTGAGGTCCACGGCCACCGGGGTGGCGATGTAGATCGACGACAGCGCGCCGATCGCCATACCGGTGAGCTGCACCAGCGCGAGGTCCTTCAGGGTGCCGACGCCGAGCAGGCCGACGCCGATCGCCAGCAGGCCCAGCACGGGCAGCAGCGCGATCAGCGAGGTGTTGATGGACCGCATCAGGGTCTGGTTCACCGCGAGGTTGGACGCCTCGCCGTAGGTCCGCCTGGTCAGGCCGAGCAGTCCTCTGGTGTTCTCCTTGACCTTGTCGAACACCACGACTGTGTCGTAGAGCGAGAAGCCGAGGATGGTGAGCAGGCCGATCACCGTGGCGGGCGAGACCTCGAAGCCGACCAGCGAGTAGATGCCGGCCGTGATGACCACGTCGTGGATCACCGCGACGAGCGCGGCCACGGCCATCGACCACTCGAAGTACAGCGCCAGGAAGATCGCCACCGCGACGAAGAACACCGCGAGCGCGATCAGCGCCTTCGTGGTGATCTCACCGCCCCAGGAGGCGGAGACGGCGCTGTCGCTGATCGACTCCAGGCCGCCGGTGGGCTTGAGGTCCTTGTTCAGGCCGTCCTTGACGGTGGTGACCTTCGCCGCGTCCAGCGTCTCCGAGCGGATCTGGATGGTCGCGGACGCGCCGGTGCCCACCACCTGCACGGAGGTCGGCTCCTCGCCGAGCGCCTTGCTGAAGCTGTCCTTGACCGCTTCCTGGCTGATGGTGCCCGACGCCGAGTTCGCCGGCATCTGGATCCGGGTGCCACCGGTGAAGTCGATGCCCAGGTTGAAGCCCCGGAACACGATCGACCCGATGCAGACCAGCAGGATCAGGCCGAACAGCACGTACCAGCGCTTGCGCTTGCCGACGATGTCGAACGCGCCGTTACCGACGTACAGCCGGGTGAAGATGCTGCGCTTTGACTGCGACATCGGCTCAGACCTCCTTCACGGCGGCGCTCTTGCCGGCCGCGTTGGCGGCCCGGTCGTCGGCACCCGCCTGCACGGCCCCGCCGAGACCGGACAGCTTCGGGCTGGACAGGGACTTCGACTTGGAGACCAGCGCGACCAGCGGGTGCGTGACCAGGAAGACCACGACCAGGTCGAGCACGGTCGACATGCCGAGGGTGAACGCGAAGCCCTTCACCTGGCCGACCGCGATGACGTACAGAATCGCGGAGGCCAGGAAGCTGACCGCGTCCGCCGAAAGAATCGTACGACGGGACCGCACCCACGCGCGTGGTACGGCCGAGCGGAACGACCGGCCTTCGCGCACTTCGTCCTTCAGTCGTTCGAAGAACACGACGAACGAGTCGGCGGTGATGCCGATCGCGACGATGAAGCCGGCGATGCCCGCCAGGTCGAGGGTGAACCCGATCCAGCGGCCCAGCAGCACCAGCACCGCGTAGACCACCGCGCCGGAGAGCACCAGCGACAGGATGGTCAGCACGCCGAGCAGGCGGTAGTAGATGAGGCAGTAGACGAACACCAGCGCGAGGCCGATGCCGCCCGCGATCAGGCCGGCTTCCAGGGAGGCCAGGCCGAGCGTCGCGGACACCGTCTCCGCCTCGGACGCCTCGAACGACAGCGGCAGCGAGCCGTACTTGAGCACGTTCGCCAGGCCGTCGGCTTCCTTCTGGGAGAACTTGCCGGAGATCTGGGTGTTGCCGCCGATGATCGGCTCGTTGATGTTCGGCGCGGACACCACCTGGCTGTCGAGCACCACGGCGACCTGCTGGGACACGTTCGCCGAGGTGAACTTGCCCCACTTGTCACCGCCCTCGCTCTTGAAGGTCAGGTTGACGATGAAGCCGGCCCCCTGCGGGTCGGTGCCCGAGGTGGCGTTGCTGATGTCCTCACCGGTCAGCCGCGAGTACAGGCTGAAGTCGGTGTCCTTGACGCTGCCGTCCTTGGGCGGGTTGACCGGCGCGAGGACGTACTTGAACTCGCTCTTCTGGTCGCAGGTCAGCAGCGGCAGCGACGGGTCGTCGTTGCCCAGCAGCGGGTCCTTCGCGGGGCAGGTGAACGCGGTCAGCGCCTGCTGGACGGTCTGCGCGTCCAGCGTGGTCAGCGCCGGGTCCTGGCGGCACGTGCGCGACTCGTTGATCGCCTCTTCGGTCTTCTCCGAGTACTCGCCGTTGAACACCTTGCGGCAGTCGACCTCGGGCTTGGCCGGCGCGGACGTCGTCGTGGCGGGCGGCGTCGTGGTCGCGGGCGGCGCGGTCGTCGTCGGCTGGCCCTCCAGCGCCGGGGCCGGGCGGCCCTGGGCGGTGGTGGTCGGCGCGGACGCCGTCTCCGAACCGGCGGGCGGCGCGCTCCCGGTCGTCGTCGGCGCGACCGAGCCCGAGGGGGCCGGCGTACCGGACGTCGACGGCGGGGCGGCCTGCGCGTTGGGCAGCGGCGAGCCGACGACCTTGCGGAAGTTCAGCTTCGCGGTCTGCCCCAGGCGCTTGGCGCCTTCGCTGTCCGCACCGGGCACCGTGATGACCAGGTTGGTGCCGTCGCGCACGACCTCCGCACCGGAGACGCCGAGACCGTTGACCCGGGTCTCGATCAGCTCCCGGGCCTGGTTCAGTGCCTGGTCCGTCGGCGTCTGGCCGTCCGGAGCGCGTGCGGTCAACGTGACCCGCGTGCCACCCTGGAGGTCGATGCCGAGCTTGGGAGTCGCTTTGCCGTTCCCGGTGAAGAACACCAAGGAGTACAGCGCGACCACGATGAGGACAAACGCGCCCAAGTACTTCGCGGGGCGGATTTGCCCGGCCGGAGGTGCCACGGTCCGTCCGTCTCCTAGAACTCCGAAGATGATGTCGAACGCCGCCGCGACCGTGGTTGCGGATCAGGGCAGCGCTTGCCCGCCCGGCACTGCCCTGCCGGGTCGATTGCGCAGCGTACCCCGCACCGTGTGAGTTGTCTGTCACCGGATCTCCTCCGGCTGCGGACCTCCCCGGACAATCCCCCGACCGGCCATAAGGCGTTAACCGGACCAATCGCATCGGCCGTTCGGCGTTCACACTTGACCAGTGGATTCGCCGCCGGGAATCGGCACGACGGGGAAAGGATTGTGCCGCGCCGGCGGCACAACCCATTCGCTTTCCGCGCGGCTACTTCTTGCTGTCCTGCTGAACCGGCGCGGCGGTCTTGACCGGCTCGTCCACGACGACCGCGGAGGTGTCGGCGACGTCGTCCACGACCTCGTCGGCCTCGTCCTCGTCCGGGTCGGTGTCCACGACGACCTTCTCCCGGATCGCCTGGCGCAGCCAGGTCGTGACGACGCCCTCCGAGATCTCCAGTTCGATCTTGGTGTCGTCGAGGGACCCGTCGGACTCCACGACGGTCCCGTAGAGCCCGGACGTGGTCATGACCAGGTCCCCCGGCTCCAGGGAGTTCAACAGCGCCTGCTGCTCCGCGACCGCCCTCTTCTGCTTGCGCGCGCTGAGGAACAGCGGCACGGCGAGCAGCACGAGCAGCAGCGGGAACATCAAGGAAGACAGGTTGCCCATCATTCTCCGTTCAACCGGCGCGGCGGGACAGGTCTGCCCGGAACGTCCGGATTTCTGGGATGCCGCCGCCGATTGTGCCAGGTCAGCAATCCCGATCAGTCGCCGGCGTCGTCGAACAGCGTGCGGGTGGCCTCACCAGGAGCCTTCGCCGGGGGCTCCAGCCCCAGGTGCAGCCACGCCGTGGCGGTCGCGACCCGGCCACGCGGCGTACGTGCCAACATACCCGCGCGGACGAGGTAGGGCTCGCAGACCTCCTCGACCGTGGTCGGCTCCTCGCCGACCGCGACGGCCAGCGTGGACACCCCCACCGGCCCGCCGCCGAACGACCGGACCAGCGCGCCGAGCACGGCCCGGTCCAGCCGGTCCAGGCCGAGTTCGTCCACGTCGTAGACGGCCAGCGCGTCGCGCGCCACGTCCCGGGTCACCGCGCCGTCCGCGCGCACCTCGGCGAAGTCCCGCACCCGGCGCAGCAGCCGGTTGGCGATCCGGGGCGTGCCGCGCGAGCGGCCGGCGATCTCCCGGCCGCCGTCCTCGCGCAGGTCGACGCCCAGGATCTTGGCCGAGCGCCGGATGATCAGCTCCAGCTCGTCGGCGCTGTAGAACTCCATGTGCCCGGTGAAGCCGAACCGGTCGCGCAGCGGCCCGGTCAGCGCGCCGGACCTGGTCGTCGCCCCGACCAGGGTGAACGGCGCGATGTCCAGCGGGATGCTGGTCGCGCCGGGGCCCTTGCCGACCACCACGTCGACCCGGAAGTCCTCCATCGCCAGGTACAGCATCTCCTCGGCGGGCCGGGCCATCCGGTGGATCTCGTCGATGAACAGCACGTCGCCCTCGACCAGGTTGGACAGCATCGCGGCGAGGTCGCCGGCGCGTTCCAGGGCCGGGCCGGAGGTGATCCGCAGCGACGCGCCCAGCTCCGCCGCGATGATCATGGCGAGGCTGGTCTTGCCCAGGCCGGGCGGCCCGGACAGCAGCACGTGGTCCGGTGGCGCGCCACGCCGCATCGCCCCCTGGAGCACCAGCTCCAACTGCTCGCGCACCTTGGGCTGGCCGACGAACTCGTGCAGGTCACGGGGCCGCAGGGTGGACTCGACGTCGCGCTCGGCGGGGTCGCGCAGCGGGTCGAGCGCGCCCTCGGCCTCGAACCCGGGCTCGAACTCCTCGAAGTTCATCGCTTGCGCCCCAGCGCGGCCAGCGCCCGGCGCAGCACCTCGGACGTGCCCAGCGCGCCGTCCTCGGCGAGCACCGCGTCCACCGCCTGCTCGGCCTGCTTGGCCGGGAAGCCCAGGCCGAGCAGCGCCTCGGCGACGTGCGTGCGCACCAGGCCCGCGCCGGAGGCGGCGGCGGGCGCGGTCTGGAGCTGCCCGACCTTGTCGCGCAGCTCGATGATCAGCCGTTCCGCACCCTTGCGGCCGATGCCGGGCACCTGGGTGAGCACGGTGATGTTGCCCTCGGCCAGCGCGGCGCGCAGCTTGTCCGGCTCCAGCACCGCCAGGGTGGCCAGGGCCAGCCGGGGCCCGATCCCGGACACCGTCTGGAGCAGGCCGAACAGCTCGCGGGCCTCGGCGTCGGCGAACCCGAACAGGGTCAGCGAGTCCTCCCGGACCACCAGCGCGGTGGCGAGCTGGACCTCCTCGCCCCGGCGCAGCGTGGCCAGCGTGGTGGGCGTGGCCTGCACCGCGAAGCCGACGCCGCCGACCTCCACGACCACGTGGTCCAGTCCGATCGACAGCACCTGCCCGCGCAGCGACGAGATCACTTGGCCTTCCCTCCGGTCTTGGCGTCGGTCGGCCCGGCGGAGAGCCGGGCACCTGCCTGGGCAAGTCTCGCGCGGTGCGCGCGGGCCAGCTCGGCCGCCCTGGCCTGGGCCTCCTCCAGCCGGGCGCGCATGGGGGCGCGCCACAGGTGGCAGATGGCCAGCGCGAGGGCGTCGGCGGCGTCCGCCGGGCGCGGCGCCTGCTTGAGCCCCAGCAGTTTGGTGACCATGGTGGTGACCTGGGCCTTGTCCGCGCGGCCGGAGCCGGTCACCGCGGCCTTGACCTCGCTCGGCGTGTGGAAGACCACCGGCAGGCCGCGCCGCGCGGCGGACAGCGCCACGATGCCGCCCGCCTGCGCGGTGCCCATCGCGGTGCGCACGTTGTGCTGGCTGAACACCCGCTCCACGGCGACGGCCTGCGGCCGGTAGCGGTCCAGCCACTCCTCCACGGCGTCGGAGAGCTGGAGCAGCCGCACCGCGAGGTCCGCGTCCGCCGGGGTGCGCACGACGTCCACCGCGACCGGCCGCACGGTGCGGCCGGGGCCGCCGTCGACCACGCCGAACCCGCACCGGGTCAGGCCGGGGTCGACTCCGAACACGCGCACGCCGGCTCCCTCGCCACGACCGTCACGAACACCAGTTCGAACCGTACCGGGTGGGTGGCGGCGGACCCGGCCCGACACGCTTTCGGTGACCAACGGACACCCCCAGGTCGACACAGCGTCACCAAGTCACTACAGTGGCTCGGTCCACTGATCGACTCCAGTCGCGGCATAGGCGGGGTGCCATGACCCTGAGACGGTTCAGCCTCATCGCGGCTGCCGTCTGCGCGTTGCTGGTCGTGGTGGTGGCCCTGGTGGTGTCCGGCGTGCTGGACCGCCGGACCGCGATCGCGGTGGACAAGTTCACCCAGCTCGCCGGGGCTTCGGCGGCGATGGTCTGCTACTGGCGCGCGGGGCTGCGCAGGCAGGGCACGGCCCGGCGGTGGCGGCTGTGGATGGCCGCCTCGATGGCGAGCCTGGTGGTCGGGCTGTGCGCGTGGACGTGGGGCCGGGTGTTCCTCGGCGTCCCGCTGCCCTCGACCACGGTCGCCCCGCTCGGGTTCATCCTGGTGCCGGTGCTGGCCCTGTTCGCGGTGCTGGTGCTCGGCCACGGCGGCGCGGGGTCGCTGCCCAACCACCGCAGCCGGGTGGTGATCGTGCTGGACGGGCTGATCGTGGTCGGCTCGCTGTTCGTGCTCACCTGGGTGTCGCTGCTGGAGTCGATGGTGCGGGCGTGGGCCACCTCCGGTCCGGGCTTCGCGACCGTCGTGGCGCACCCCGCCGCGTACCTGGTGATGCTGGTCGTGCTGCTGGTCTCGTCGTGGTCGCACCGGGCCGTGCGGCAGTTGCCGATGCTGTTCGTGGCGCTGGCGGGGCTGGGCCAGTCGGCGTCCGGCTGGGTGTTCGCGTTCCTGGTCAGCAAGGGCGCGACGGACATCCCGGTGGCCGCCGACATCGGGTTCATGGTGTGCCCGGCGCTGTACTTCCTGTCGTCCATCGCGCCCGCCGGCTCCGGGCGCGAGCGCGCCCCGGCGGGCCGGCTGCGCGCGGGCGAGATGCTGCACATCCTGGTGCCCTACCTGCCGATGCTGATCACCGGCCTGTTCATCGTGGTGGGCACGGCGACCGGGGTGCGGCTCAACCCGTTCGAGATCTACGTGGGCCTGGGCGTGGTGCTGCTGGTGATCGCGCGGCAGCTGTTCACGCTGATCGACAACGTGCGGCTGCTGGAGCAGCTGCGGGACAGCCGGGAGCGGCTGCGGCACCAGGCTTACCACGACCCGTTGACCGGGGTGGCCAACCGCGTGCTGTTCCGGGAGCGCCTCGACGCGGCGTTGGAGAACCACGAGCCGCTGGTGGTGCTGTTCATCGACGTGGACGGGTTCAAGGACGTCAACGACAACTACGGCCACGCCGAGGGCGACGCGGTGCTGCGGATCGTCGCCGAACGCCTCCAGCACTGCGTGCGCGCGCAGGACACGGTGGCCCGGCTGGGCGGCGACGAGTTCGGCATCCTGGTGGACGACTACCCGTCGCCGCCGGAGGAGATCGGCCGCCGGGTGCTGGACGCGATGTCCTCGCCGCTGCGGACGTCGGGCGGGGTGCACCACATCAGGGCCAGCATCGGCATCTCGCACCGCGCGGCGCACGACCCGGCGCTCACCTCGGACGACCTGCTGGGCAGCGCGGACGCGGCGATGTACACGGCGAAACGGCTGGGCAAGGGGATGGTCGTGGTGCACGGATCGGTGGAGGCGGAGCTGTCGTGACCCCGGACGAAGCGGTCGACCTGCTCGGGCTGGTGGAGTTACCCGTCGAGGGCGGGCACTGGGCCCAGACCTGGCGCTCGCCCGAGGTGTCGGCGATCTACTACCTGTTACGCGCGCCGGAGTTCTCCGGGCTGCACCGGTTGGCGCATTTGGAGATCTACGCCTACCACGCGGGCGCGCCGCTGCGGATGCTGCTGCTGCACCCGGACGGCCGGGTCGAGGAGCCCGTGCTGGGCGTCGACCTCGCGGCGGGCCAGCGCCCGCAGGTGGTGGTGCGGGCGGGTGTGTGGCAGGCGAGCGCGCCGGACGGCGAGTGGTCGAAGGTGAGCACGATCGTGGTGCCGCCCTACACCGACGACGTGGTGGAGTTCGCGAAGGCCGACGACCTGGTGCCCCGCTACCCGTCGCACGAGCGGCAGATCCGCCGGTTCTCCCGCTTCTGATTGCCTGTTGCCGAACCGAGGCTCTGGGGAACCGCCTCCGCCAACGCAGGGAACTCCCGGCAGATCGGGTGTTGTCCAGGCATCCGTGCCATCAGGGGTTCCGTTGTCGTCGTGCACCACCGCTCCGAGGGCGCCGGTTCGGGGTCGTGCTGCCGCTTATCGGCCACCCACCGCCCGTACCAACGCACCAGCCGCCACCCGTCGGACACCACCGCCAAGCGGTGGGAACTGACCGACCGGCTGCTTCCGGCCCCTCCGTGGTCGGCCAGGCGCGGCGGCCGGCCGGAGGCCCACTGCCGCCGCCAGGTCGTGGACGCGGGCCTCCACGTGCTCGACAACGGCGTCAAGTGGCGGGCGCCGCCAGCCGACTTCCCGCCCCGGTCGACCGTCTACCGCCGCTTCGCCGTCGACACCCTCGGCCTCCTCCTCGCCGTTCCCATCACACCGGCCTCACGGCAGGACCGCGTCGCGGCCGTCCACCTGCCGCGCCCACACCACCAGCCCCGCCCCCGCCCGCGCCGGGCCGGGCCGCCTACACCGGAACCTTCACCACCACCGCCCGAGAGCAACACGGCGTCATCGTCGAGATCGTCCAACGCCACGACACCGCAACAGGACTCACCGTCCTCCCACGGCGGTGGGTGGTCGGGCCAACCCCGGCCTGGATCACCCGACACCGCCGCTGCGCCCGCGACCACGAACGCCACCCGATCCACCACACCCGCATCCATTCACCGGGCAGCGATCCGGTTGATGAGCCCGCACCTCACCCGATGAGTTCGGCAACAGGCTCCGAGCCACCGCCCCGGCGCTCACCGCTCCGGGGCAATGTCGGAGAGAGCGATGACGAAGGCATCGGGGTCCTCGTCCTCGTCGAAGTGGTGGCTCGCCACCGCCCAGGCGTTGACCAGGCGCACGCGCGGCGCGGCGGGGTCGGCCGGGTCCCAGGCGACCAGGACCACGTCTTGATGGGTGTCCAGGTTCTCGACCGCGTCGATCCAGGCGTCCGCGGCGGGGCCGCGCTCGTCGCCCCGGGTCGGCGTGGTCTTCCCGGCGCGGGGCGTGGCCGCGCCGGCGTCGCCGGGCACGAAGGTCCCGATGTCCAGCGGGGTCGCCGGGCACGAGGGCGAACCGCCCCTGGGCGGGGATGGCGAACTTGTCGATCTTCACCATCTTCCGGCTCTCGGCGTCGTGACGGCCCGGTAGATCGTGACCCGCCGGCAGTCGGGGCTCTTGATCCGGGTGACGGTGAGGTCGCCGGTCCCGGTGTCGGCCAGGGTGACGTACCCGGCGGCGGTCAGGGCGTTGGGCAGCCACCGGACCCAGGCGGTCGCGCGTCGGCTCGACGTCGGTGGAGAGGGCGTCTTCATCTCGACGTCCGTTCGCGGGGTCACCCCTCGACCCCGCCCGGCCGAGCGCCAGGCGAGGTCGAGCGGGACGCAGCGTGACCGACCGCCGGTTCAGCCGAGCTTGCGCAGCAGCGGGACGACGTCCTCGGAGAACTGGGCGAGGAACCGCTCCTGGTCGTGGCCGGGCCCGTGGAAGACCAGGTGGTTGAGACCGGCGTCGAGATAAGGCTTGATCTGCGCGACCGCGTCCTCCGGGTCGGAGGCGACGATCCAGCGCTTGGCGACCTGCTCGATCGGCAGCTCGTCGGCCAGCCGCTCCATCTCCTCCGCGCTGTCCACGGAGTGCTTCTGCTCCGGGGTGAGCGACAGCGGGGCCCAGAACCGGGTGTTGGCCAGCGCCGCCTCCGGGTCGCGGTCGTAGGAGAGCTTGACCTCGATCATCCGGTCGATCCCGGCCGGGTCGCGGTCGGCGGCCTCGGCCCCGGCGGCGACGGCGGGCAGCAGCTGGTCGGTGTACAGCTCCATGCCCTTGCCGGACGTGCAGATGAAGCCGTCGCCCGCGCGGCCCGCGTACTTCGCCACGGTCGGCCCGCCGGCCGCGACGTAGATCGGCACCGGGTGCTCGGGGCGGTCGTAGACCTTGGCGTTGACCAGCTTGTAGTACTCGCCGTCGAAGTTGACGTTGTCGCTGGTCCAGAGTTCCCGGATGAGCCGGACGGCTTCCCGCAGCCGGGCGAAGCGCTCCTTGAACTCGGGCCACTCGCGGCCGGACACGGCGATCTCGTTGAGCGCCTCGCCGGTGCCGACGCCGAGCATGATCCGGCCCGGGTGGAGCAGGGCCATGGTGGCGAACGCCTGCGCGATCACCGCCGGGTTGTAGCGGAAGGTCGGTGTGAGCACGCTGGTGCCGATCTGCACCCGGCTGGTCCGCTCCCCCACCGCGGCCATCCAGGTCAGCGCGAACGGCGCGTGCCCGCCCTCGTGCCGCCAGGGCAGGAAGTGGTCGGACACGGTCACGCTGTCCAGGCCGACTTCCTCGGCGCGCACCGCGTACTCCACGAGGTCCCGCGGCCCGAACTGCTCCGCGGACGCCTTGTAGCCGATCTTCAGCCCCATTGCCGCTCCTTCGTGGCTCATCCCGTTCGCACTCTACGAGACCACGCGGGTTCGCAGCGTGGGGGAAAGCTCACGATCATCCGGACGCGGAACCCGGAATACGGTGGTGAGCCTCCCCCGTCCGCGACGGTCAGCCCATCGTCTTCTGGCCGTCGAGGGTCTCCCGGATGATGTCGGCGTGGCCCGCGTGCTGGGCGGTCTCGCCGATCAGGTGCAGCAGCACGGTGCGGACCGTCCACTCGGCACCCGGCTCGTACCAGGGCGCGACCGGCAGCGGGTGCGCGGTGTCCAGGTCGAGGCCGGCCACGATCTCCCCGGTCCGGCGGGCGGTCTCCGCGTACTCGGCGAGCAGGCCCTCCAGGGTCTCGCCCTCGACCATCCGGAACCCGTTCTCCCAGTCCGCCTGCTCGCTCTCCATCAGCTCCGCGCCGCCCACGGCGAACCGCATCCACCCCTCCTCGACGGTCCGCACGTGCTTGATCAGGCCGCCGATCGACAGCGCGCTGGCGGTGGGGGTCGCCGACGCCTGCTCGTCGGTCATGCCCTGCGCGGTGAAGCGCAGGAAGTCGCGGCGCGTCGCCAGGGTGGCCAGCAGGTCGGCCTGCTCGGTGGTCAGCGGCGCGGTGGCGTGGGTCATGACTGGTGCCTTCTCTCTGAGGTCGTTGAGCTGAACTCTAGGACCCATTGCGGACAACTGCCGCCCTTGATTCGGCACCCGGGTGAAAAACCCGTTCCCGGCTTACGCTCCCCCGGTGGACCTGCCCGTGATGCCGCCCGTGCGCCCGATGCTGGCCAAGGCCGTGCGCGAGGTGCCGCGCGAGCCGGGGCTGGTCTACGAACCGAAGTGGGACGGCTTCCGGTGCGTGGTGTTCCGCGACGGCGACGAGCTGGAACTCGGCTCCCGCAACGACCGGCCGCTCACCCGGTACTTCCCCGAGGTCGCCGAGCTGCTCGCGGCGGGTCTGCCGCCGCGCTGCGTGGTGGACGGCGAGGTCGTCATCGTCACCCCGGACGGGCTGAGCTTCGACCTGCTGCAACTGCGCCTGCACCCGGCCGCGTCCCGGGTGCGCAAGCTGGCCGCCGAGACGCCCGCGTCGTTCGTCGCGTTCGACCTGCTCGCGCTGGGCGACCGGGACCTGACCGGGCTGCCGTTCGGGGAGCGCCGCGCGCTGCTGGCCGGGGCGTTGACCAGCACGCCCGGCCTGTACCTGACGCCCGCGACCGACGACCCGGACGTCGCGCACGACTGGTTCACCAGGTTCGAGGGCGCGGGGTTCGACGGCGTGGTCGCCAAGCGCACCGACCTGCCCTACGAGCAGGACCGCCGGGTGATGTGGAAGGTCAAGCACGAGCGGACGGCCGACTGCGTGGTCGCGGGCTACCGCGTGCACAAGGACGGCGAGGGCGTCGGTTCCCTGGTCCTGGGCCTGTACGACGACGACGGCGCGCTGCACCACGTGGGCGTGGCCAGCAGTTTCACCGCGGCCCGGCGGCGGGAGCTGGTGGCCGAGCTGGCCCCGTACCGGGAGGGCGCGCTGGAGGACCACCCGTGGGGGGAGTGGGCGCGGATGGACGCCGCCACGCCCGGCGCGCAGAGCCGGTGGGCCCCGGAGAAGACGCTGTCCTGGGAGCCGCTGCGGCCCGAGCTGGTCGCCGAGGTGCGCTACGAGCACGTGCAGGGCACGCGGTTCCGGCACACCGCCAGGCTGGTCCGGTTCCGCCCCGACCGCACGCCCCGGTCGTGCACCTACCGCCAGCTCGACGAGGTGCCGCCCGCCGAGCTGGCCGAGGTGTTCGGCCGGTGACCGAGGTCGAGGGCGTGCCGATCACCAGCCCGGACAAGGTGTTCTTCGCGCAGCGCGGGGAGACGAAGCTGGACCTGGCGCGGTACTACGCGGCCGTCGCGGAGCCCCTGATGCGCACCGTGCGCGACCGGCCGCTGCTCCTGGAGCGCTACCCGGAGGGCGCGGGCGGGAAGTCGTTCTTCCAGAAACGGGTGCCCAGGTCGAGGCCCGACTGGCTGCGCACGACCACGGTGGCCACCCCGAACGGCACCACCGCCGAGGCGCTGGTGGCCGCCGACATCCGGCACGTGCTGTGGGCGGTGAACCTCGGGTGCCTGGGCTTCCACGTGTGGCCGGTGCGCGCCGGCGCGCCGGACGTCGCCGACGAACTGCGCGTCGACCTCGACCCGTCGCCCGGCACCGGCTTCCCCGAGGTGCGGGACGCGGCCGTGCGAACGCGGGAGCTGCTGGCGGAGCTGGGGATCCGTTCGTACGTCAAGACCACCGGCTCGCGCGGCCTGCACGTCTACGTCGCGCTGCGCCCGCTGTGGGACGGCTACCAGGTGCGCGCGGCGGCCGTCGCGCTGGCCCGCGAGCTGGAGCGGCGGCACCCGGCGACGATGACCGCGCAGTGGTGGAAGGAGGAGCGCGGCGCACGGGTCTTCGTCGACTACAACCAGAACGCCCCGCACAAGACGGTGTTCGGCGCGTGGTGCGCCCGGCCCCGGGTCGGGGCGCAGGTGTCGACGCCGGTCACCTGGGACGAGCTGGCGGCGGTCGACCCCGAGGCGCTGACCATCGCGACGGTCCCCGGCCGGCCCGACCCGTGGCA
This sequence comes from Saccharothrix sp. NBAS 001, assembly GCF_056640475.1. Classification (NCBI taxonomy): domain Bacteria; kingdom Bacillati; phylum Actinomycetota; class Actinomycetes; order Pseudonocardiales; family Pseudonocardiaceae; genus Saccharothrix; species Saccharothrix sp. NBAS 001. The sequence continues at coordinate 10,522,108 of NZ_CM153251.1, read as the reverse complement.
GGACATGACCGGGCACCCGCAGTCCATCGAGCCGCTGCTGGAGATGTCCCGGCGGGACCTGGCGGGCGGGCTGATGGACGCCCCGTGGCCGCCGGTGTACCCGAAGATGCCGAACGAACCGCCGAGGGTGGCCCCGAGCCGGGCCAAGCGGTAGCACCGATTTCTCCAATCGCCCGGGTCGGGTGCGGGGGAGGCTGGCCGCATGTTCCTGATCACCGGCGCGACCGGAACCACCGGCGGACTGGTCCGCTCGCTCCTGCTGGAGCGCGGCGCGGACGTCCGCGGCATGACCCGCAACCCGACCCGCCCCGACGACGTGCACGGCGACTACGACGACCCCGCGTCGCTGGCCGAGGCGTTGACCGGGGTCGAGGCGGCCTACCTGGTGCCCGCCGCGCAGAACGCCGCGCACGACGCGGACTTCGTCGCGGCGGCGCGCGCGGCGGGCGTGCGCCGGATCGTGCGGCTGTCCGCGATCGGCACCGGGGAGGAGTGGGAGGGCGAGGTGATCGCCCCGTGGCACCTGGCCGGCGAGCGGGCCGTGCGGGAGAGCGGCCTGGAGTGGACGGTGCTGCGGCCCTCGTCGTTCGCCACCAACCTGACCCGCGAGCCGGTGCACAACCTGACCGGCGACGTGCCGCAGGCCGTGATCGACCCGCGCGACGTCGCGGAGGTGGCGGTCGCGGCGCTGACGTCCTCGGCGCACCACGGCCGGCTCTACACGCTCACCGGCCCGGCCGCGCTCAGCGTGCCCGAGCAGGTCGCGATCCTCGGCGAGGCCCGTGGCCGCGCGGTCGAGGTGGTCGACGTGGACCCGGCCGCCGTCGACCCGGGGTGGCGCAGCGGCGTGCTGTGGTCGCGGTCGGGCCGCAACGCCGTGGTGACCGACGACGTCGCCCGCGTGCTGGGCCGCCCGGCCACGCCCTTCGCCCAGTGGGCGCGCGAGGTCGGCGGGGCCGCGGCGTGACGGCCGCCGGGCCGCCCGCACCGTCGGGCGGCCCGGCGGAGTAGGACAGTTCCCGTCCTACTCGTGCGGCATCATCGACGGCATGAACGACACCCCGGGCCGGCTGCTGGCGCTGCTGTCCCTGCTCCAGACCCCGCGCGAGTGGCCGGGCAGCGAGCTGTCCCGGCGGCTGGAGGTCAGCCCCAGGACCATCCGGCGGGACATCGGGCGGCTGCGCGACCTCGGCTACCCGGTGCACGCCACCATGGGCGCGGAGGGCGGGTACCGGCTGGCCGCCGGTGCCGCCATGCCGCCGCTCCTGCTGGACGACGAGGAGGCCGTGGCGATCGCGGTCGGCCTGCGCACCGCCGCGCGCCAGGCCGTGACCGGCATCGAGGAGGCGTCCGTCCGGGCGCTGGCCAAGCTCGAACAGGTGCTGCCGACCCGCCTGCGCCACCGGGTCGGCGCACTCGGCGCGGCGACCGTCCCGGTCTCGCTCGGCGGCCACCCCGCCACCACCGTCGACCCGGCGCACCTCACCACCCTGGCCTCCGCGATCGCCAACCGGGAACGCCTGCGCTTCCACTACCGGTCGGTCTCCGACGTGGCGAGCCGCCGGCACGTCGAGCCGCGCCACCTGATGCCGGTCGGCCGCCGCTGGTACCTGCTGGCCTTCGACGTCGACCGGGACGACTGGCGGATCTTCCGGGTGGACCGGATGCGGCGGCTGCACCCCACCGCCGCCCGCGCGCCGCACCGCGACCTGCCCGCCGCCGACGTGGCGACCTACGTGCGCGAGCGGATGCTCAGCCTCGCGCCGACCTACCGCGCGGTGGTCACCGTCGCACTCCCGATCGACCAGGTGCGCGACCGGCTCGGCGACGACCCGGGTGACCTGACGGCGCTCGACGAGGCCCGGACGCACGTCCGCAGCCACACCGACACGCTGGAGTACCTGGCGTTCCAGCTCGTGCAACTGGGCTGCGAGTTCGAGGTGCACGGCCCACCGGAGCTGGTGGCGCACTTCGCGGAGCTGCGCGGGCGGATCGACCGCGCGGTGCGTGCCAAGCTGTAGCCATGACCCTGCGCGGCAAGAGGCCCAACCCGGCTCAGTGGGTGTGGTACGCCCTGGGCGGACGCCTGCCGCACCGGTGCGACGAGTGGGTGCTGCACGACGTGACCTGCCGGACGTGGGCGGTGCGGCACTTCGTGCGCGGGTTCGTGCAGATGTCGCCGATCCTCCTGCTGCTCCTGCTGCCCGGCCCGCTGCTGATCCGGGTGCTGTCGATCGTGCTCGGGCTGCTCGTCGGCTACTTCTACTCGATGTCGTACATGTGGCAGACGACCGAGGAACGCCTGGTCAAGCAGGGTTATCCGCGTGGCCTGGGCGAGGAGACCCGACGCCGTGCGCACGCCGACGAGGACGCCCGCGCCCGCGCCGCGTACGAACAGCTCTACCGCGACTGACGGCGTCGGCGTGGCGCGGGGAGATCGCGGCACGCACTCTTTCCGAGCTGTCGTGGCCCGGTTCGGGGGAAGCCCCGCGTTCGCAGGGAGGACGCCGGCACCAGCCGCAACCGGCACGCGGTCGCGGGAGCACCCCTGCATGCGCGGGGAGGACCCACCGCAAGTGCGTTGTTTGCGTTCTGCGCGTGGAACACCCCCGCGCACGTAGGGAGAACGTGCCCACGTGCGACCTCGGTTGGAAGCTGCCGGAGCACCCTCGCGTGCGCGGGGAAGGCTTGGTGATGGCCCAGTGGACGAGCGCGGGCGGAAGAACACCCCCGTGTGCACGGAGACGACACCCCACTGGCCCAGAACCTCCGCCTTCAGACGAGAACACTCCCGCGTGCGCGGGGAGAACAGCTGATCACGGCCGGTTACCCGTGCCAGCCGGGAACACCCCTGCGTGTGCAGGAAAGACTGCGAGCCGGGCCGGGCCTCCCCGACTGCGCGGAAACGCCCCGCGTGCGCGGGAGGAGCTGCGAACCGAGCCGCCAAGACCTGGACGCAACGGAACACCCCCGCGTGGGCGGGAGGACCGGCGCACAGCGATCTAACGCCAAGTACTCCGGGGAACAACCCCGCGTGCGCGGGAGGACCGCTGGGTGGTTGAGCCCGGCGGCACGTACACCGGAACACCCTGCGTGTGTGGGGAGGACGTTTCTTTACCCACGGGTTCACATCGCCGCATTCCCGTTCTCATTCGGTTCACGCAGCTACCGAAACCCCGGCAGGCGGCCCGATTCCTCCGCCCCACCACGAGCACCGAGCCATCACCCACCCGCCCGCGCAGCAACCGTAACCCCCGGGAGACGCACACCGACGAACACCCTCGTGCCACCGACGAACAGCCCTACCGCGACCCCGCACCCCCTCCCCCGCCGGTCGCGAGATGGTCGAGCAAGGCACGCCCGCCGGCGGTCAGCCGCGCAGGGCCCGAGCCGCACGCGATCAGGCCGGCGGCCACCAGGCGCGCGCCGACGAACTGGTCGCAGCAACCCACGCCGTCGACCAGGAGCGTGCCGGCGGTGTAAGCGCACCGGCCGGCGTCGACCGCGCGGAGAACAGACCGGTCACGGTGGGTAAGGGTGGTGGTCATGGCACGGGCTCCTTCCGGGTGTCCTACTACCCGTTCGACGAAGGAGCCCAGCCGGTTTCGACACCGCCCCACCATTTCCCCCGCTGAACCGGTTCCGCGCCCGATCGGGTGACGACCCGGCCGTCCGCCCGGATTACTTGATGGCGTCCGCCGCCTGCCGGAACGCGCCCACCAGCTGCGGCCAGCGGGTCGCCCGGTCGCGGTTGATGGACTGCGGCGACGGGTGCGGCGCGTTGAACACCTTCAGCCCGTACCCGCGCCCGGACAGGCTCCAGCCGGTGCCGGCGGGCGTGCCGAGGACCACGACCACCTTCAGCTCCTTGAGCAGCCCCAGCAGCTCGACCAGGTAGGGCACGGCCGCGCGCAGGTCGGCCGGGGTCGGCGCGTGACCGGTCAGGTACCACGGGACGACGTTCCAGTTCAGGCACGACTCGCGGGACAGCCCCGCCTCCTTGAGCGCGGTGAACCCGTTGACGGCGGTCTGGTCGTCGTTGTCCAGCGAGATCAGGCCGGAGCCCGTCCTGGACGCCGCCGAGGCCGGTCCGGGCGACTCCAGCAGGAGCAGGACCTTCGCCTTCACACCGCCGCTGGCCGGGTCGAACAGCGGCACGTCCACCTTCCGGTCGGCCGCGATCTTGCGGGCGAACTCGGTCAGCGGCTTCATGTGCGGAGCCTGGAGGAGCGTCATCTTGCGGGCGACGATCCGGGGGTCGCGGTGGCCTTTGGGCGACGCCGGGAACACGTTGGAGGGCACCAGGCGACTTTCCACCGCAACGACGACTGGCGACCATCCGCCGTCCGGGCGGAACACCGTCGCGCAGCGTTCCCGAACGCCCGTCCCGGCACCGGCCCGCCACTTCCGTCGTGGCCGGGCCGGCACCGCTTCACGTCGACTCACCGTCGGTCGTCACGACCTCGGTCCGACCCGTCACGCACGGCGCGAGCGGGCGGTGCGCCAGGCCACCGTCGCGACGACCTCGCCCGAGCCGCTGGGCACCAGGTCGCTCCGGCCGGGTGGACCCGCCGTCCCCCGAACACCAGGAACGCGGCGAGGAACACGGCACCCGCACCCGGCGAGCGCGGCCACCGTCAACAGCACCCACCGGAGCGCCACCGTGGCCCACCATCTCTCACGAGGTGTGCCGACAAGATCGCCGACCGGCCCGAACCGGGCACCGCATTAACTCGATCGGGCTAGCTGAACTGGGTCCGAGGTCGCTCCTCGCGCACGCCGTCCACGAAGATGTCGACCTTCTCGTTGTAGAACGACACCAACCCGGCCACTGCGCGGCTCTCCGGCAACGGCGTGCGGTAGCCCCACACGACGTTCTCGTGCACCTCGTCCCCCACCACGACCGACCAGTACTCCGCCGTGCCCTTGTACGGGCAGCCCGTCCGCAGTTCCGTGGGCCGCAGCAGGTCCATCCGCACGTCGGTCATCGGCAGGTAGTACCGCGCCGGCAGCCCGGTCTCGAACAGGATGACCGGCCGCCGCGACTCCGCGACCGGCACACCGCCGACCTCCACCCGCACGTGCCGGCTGCTCGGCAGCGCGTCGACCCGCTTGTACGGGTCGCGCGGGTGGACGTAGACGGGCTCGTCCTCCTCGAACCACTCGTCCATCGCGTCCCACTCCAGCCGCACCAGGCCGCGCAACGGCTCCAGCGGCGATTCCGGGTAGGTCAGCGCCGCGCCGGCGGCCACCACGTCACCGATCTTCACGTCGTGCACCTGGCCCGACCCCCGGCTGGGCGAGCGCTCCACCCCGCCCGTCGCCACGAGTGCCGCCCGCACGTCCTCGGCGGGGAAGTAGTACGTCGGGTAGTACGGCTTCTCCCACACCAGCGCGGGCCGCACCGTGTCCACCACCAGCGCGCCCGCCAGGTAGGCCCGCACCCGCTTGGCACCGTTCTCGACCCGCACCCGTCCGCGTTCCGCAGTCATGCCGACGACGGTACGCCGCTGCGGGCCCGTGTCGCGTCAAGTCCTCTGTGGACGGTGGACGCGGGTTCAGCCGGCCGTGCTGACGCAGAACAGGTGGCCCTCCGGGTCGGCGAGCACGAGCCACTCCCCCTCGCCGGGCTGGAAGTCCGGCTTGGTGGCCCCGAGCGCGATCAGCCGTTCGACGGCGTTCGCCAGGTTCTCGACGGTGAAGTCCAGGTGGGCGTGCTTGCGGTCGTCCGGCCACTCGGGACCCCGGTAGCCGGCCACCCGCTGGAAGCCGAGCTGGACCTGGCCGCCGTCGCCGAGCAGGACGAAGTCCGGGTCCTGGTGGGTGATCGGCCAGTCGGTGGCGGCGCGGTAGAACCCGGCGAGCCGGGCGGGGTCGGCGCTGTCGAGCATGACGGTGACCATGCGCATGACGTTGTCCTCTCTCGGTTTTTCCGAACGCACCCAGCCTGATCCGTCCGGGTGGTGCCGGTATTGGACTTTTTTGTCGTACCCCGCGCGTACCGTCCGTTCCGTGCGCACCACCGTGGAGCTGTTCGCCGACGCCGACTTCTCGGTCAGCGCCGTGACGTGCCGCGACGACCACGTCCGCTGGTCCGCGCCGGAGGAGGTCCGGGCGCACCGGGTCGTGCTGGTGCGCCGAGGGGCGTTCCGCCGGCGGTCGCCGGGCGGGGCCGCCGAACCGGGCGTGACGGCGGGGTACGTGACGGTGCCGGGCGAGGAGGAGCAGTTCGCGCACCCGGCCGGCGGGGACGTGTGCACGGCGGTGTGGATCTCCCCGGCCGCCTGGCGCTCGGTGGCGGGCGAAGAGGGGGCGCGGTCGGTCCTGTACGTGGACGCCGCCGTCGACCTGACCCATCGCCGGCTGCTCAACGCCGGCGCGGGGCGGGCCGGCGACGTGTCGTTCGCCGTCGCCGAGGAGCTGGTGGGGCTGGTCGCCTCCGCCGTCCGGGGCCCGCGCCCCGACCCGCCGCCCTCCCCCGCCGACCGGAGGCTCGTCGCGCACGCGCGGGCCGCCGTCGAAGCCGACCATCCCGCCGCGTCCGGCCTGGTGCCGTTGGCCGCGTCGCTCGGCGTCTCCCCGTACCGGCTCAGCCGCGCGTTCAGCCGTGCCACCGGGGTCCCGCTCACCCGCTTCCGCAACCGCTTGCGCGTCGGCCGCGCCCTGGACCGCCTGGAGCAGGGCGCGAGCGACCTCGCGGGCCTGGCCGCCGACCTCGGCTTCGCCGACCAGGCCCACCTCACCCGCACCGTCCGCCGGCACACCGGCCACACCCCCGCCGCGATCCGCCGCCTCCTGGCACCGCCCGCCGGCGGCCACGACCCCGCAGGCCGCCGGGCCGAGCCGTGACCGGCCCGGCGGACGTCCGCGGGATCGGCGCGGCGTCAGGACGCGCTCACACCGCGGCCGAACGGCGCTGCGGCGCGCGGTAGGCCCAGTTCCACAGGGTCTCGACCGGGCCGCGGCTGTGCCGGGCCATCCACCAGGACGCCCCGAGCATCAGCAGGCCCGACACCAGCACCCACATCACGACCGTGAACCACACCCCGAAGTGCCCGAACCGCCCGGCCAGGTCCAACCCCCACCGGTAGCACAGCACCGACGCGATCAGGTTCTGCCCGATGTAGCACGACAACGCCGACCGGCCCACCGCCGTGAGGCCGCGCCGCAGCACCCCCGGCTCGGCGCGCATCCGGTGCACCAGCGCGGTGATCCCGCCCAGCAGGCCGAACGCCACCAGCGGCGCGCACAGGTACCGGTCGACCGCGAACCACTCGCCCCCGAGCACCGTGGTGAGCACGTTCAGCGGCAGCCCGACGCCCAGGCCCCAGCCCATCAGGCGGCGCTGGATCCGTTGTCCTCGAACGGAATCCTCCAGCGCGCCGGCCCGCAGCAGCAGTGCGCCGGCCAGGAACAGCACGGTGCTCAGCGGAAGCACGAACACCGCCTCCGCCCGCAACGCCAGGGCCTGGTCCAGCCGCGACCACACGTGCGCCGGCCAACTGGACGTGTCGATCGACAGGCCGCCGACGACCGACGCGTTCCCGGTGGACAGCCCCAGCGTCACGAACCCGACGAACAGCACGTGCACCAGCCCCGCGCCGATCAGCCACCCCCACACCACCCGCGTCCCGCGCCCGACGACGAACGCCGCCACGACCGACACCAGCGCGTAGAACATCAGCACGTCGAACTCGAAGATCAGCACGAAGTGCAGCGCACCCTCGACCATCAGCAGCGCCGACCGCCACAGGTACCACCCGGGCCACCGCCGGCCGCGCTTGACGGCCGACCGGTGCTGCACCGCCAACCCGATCCCGAACAGGATGGACAGCAGTGCCAGGAACTTCCCGTTGCTGACCATCCGCAGCAGCGCCTCACCGAGCCCCGACGCGCCGTCGAGGAACCCCGCGGGCCCCGCCGGGTCGGTGAAGATCCAGATGTTGGTGCCGAGCGTCCCCAGGATCGCCACGCCGCGCAGGACGTCCAGAGCCGTGATCCGACCAGTCATGTGTTGCCTCCCCGACCGGGAAACCTAGGGCCGGGCGGGGGTCCGGCGAGTCGGCCGGTGGACGGGGCGGGCCTCCACCCTTCGGAGGACCCCGATCGGACGTGCCGGACGACGCCGGCCGGCACACCCGGTGTCACACCAGCGCGGGAGCCGGCTCCGCCACGCGCGCCTTGCGCGGCAGCGCGAACACCGCCGCGAGCCCGACCACCATGCCCGCGGCGGTCAGCAGCACGGCCACCGACCCGCCGTCCGCGATCGCCGCGCGGGCCCCGGCTCCCTCGGGCACCCCGGCGTTGGCGATGGCGATCAGCACCGCGAGCCCGACCGCGTTGCCCAGGTTCAGCGCGGTCGAGGCCAGGCCCGACGCGACACCCTGCTCGTGCGCGGCGATCCCGGTCGAGGCGGCGATCCACATGCCGGTCCACACGATGCCCTGCCCGACGCCCGACACGACCAGGCCCGGGACGGCGGCGAGGAAGGTGCGCTCGGCGTCGAACCCGAACGCCAGCGCGGCCGTGCCCGCGATGCCGATCGCGAACCCGGTGATCAGCGTGGCCCGGGTGCCCAGCCGGGTGGCCAGCCGCTCGCCGATCTGGGTGCCGGACGCGATCGCCAGCGACGGCACCAGGAACGCCAGCCCCGCCTCCAGCGCGGAGAACCGGTGGACGTTCTGCAGCAGCACGGTCAGGAAGTACGGCAGCGCGCCGAAGGTGCCCATGAAGATCGCGGTCACCGTCACGGCCACGACGAGGCTGCGGTTGCGCAGCAGCCGGGGTGGCATCAGCGGGTCCGCGCTGCGCTTCTCGATCACCGCGAACGCGGCCAGCAGCACCACCGCCAGCACCGCCGCGACCAGGACGGTCGGCGTGGTCCAGCCGACTTCGGGCCCCTGCACCAGGACGAACACCAGCAGCGTCGCCCCGCCGGTCACGGTCAGCGCGCCGGGCAGGTCGAACCGCCGCCGCACGCCGCCGCGCTCGTCGGCGGGGATGACCGCCAGCGCGGCCAGTGCGACCGCGCCGGCCAGCGGCACGTTCACGAAGAACACCGCGGGCCAGCCGAAGCTCTCGGTCAGCACGCCGCCGAGCAGCGCGCCGACGGTCAGCCCGCTGGCACCCGCGCCGCCCCACACGGCGAGCGCGCGGTTGCGCCGGGGGCCTTCCTCGAACAGGTTGTTCAGCAGTGCCAACGTGGACGGCAGCAGCAACGCGCCGCCCAGGCCCTGCACGGCCCGCGCGGCGATGATCACCGCCGGGCTCGTCGCCAGGCCGCCGGCCAGCGACGAGACCGCGTAGACGGTCAGCGCCAGCACGAACACCCGACGCCGGCCGAGCAGGTCGGCGGCCCGCCCGCCGAGCAGCAGGAAACCGCCCGCCAGCACCACGTAGGCGCTGACCACCCACTGCTGGGTCTGGCTGGTGAAGCCGAGTTCCGCGCCGATTTCGGGCAGCGCGACGAACACGATGTTGAGGTCGAGCGCGAAGATCAACTGAGCCAGGGCGAGCAGCGCGAGGCTGAGGCCCGGTTTCCGGTGGTCGGCCACGAGGACGTCCTTACGATTCGATAGTACGACTATCTACGTACGATCGGATCGTACGATAACTCTCGTACTGACGTACACTGGGTTGTGTGATCGGCCACCACCCCGACCGGGATCAGATCAAGCTGGAGAACGTGCTGACGGCGCTCGGCAACCCGATGCGCCTGGCCGTGGTCCGCGTGCTCGCGGGCGGCGGCGAGCACCCGTGCGGAACGGTGCTGAGCAAGGAGATCTCCAAGTCCACGCTCACCCACCACTGGCGGGTGCTGCGCGACGCGGGCGTGATCTGGCAGCGCCCGTCCGGCCGCGCCCACCTGCTGTCGCTGCGCCGCGAAGACCTGGACGACCGCTTCCCCGGCCTGCTCGACGCGGTCCTGCTCGGCGTGCGCGAGGACCCCGGGACGATCGACCAGTACGCACCCTGACCGGCCGGTCGCGGCCGGCGCCTGTCCTCAAAGCGGTGTGGGGTGGCGGGACCTGCCCGAACGGCACGGGTCGTGGAAGACGGTCTGCACCAGGTTCTGGCGGTGGTCCCGGGGCGGCACCCTGTCCGCGCTCGTGGCCGGGGTGCGGGTGGTCGCCGAGGCGGTCGACGGACTCGACCGCGTGGTGTCGGTCGAGTCGAGCACCGTGCGGGCGCACCGGCACGCCGCCGGCGCCCGCCGTACGACCGCGACCGCAGCCCACACAGGGGGCGGTCGGACCGTGCGGCGCCATCCGCGCGGAACTGCAGCGGCGGCGCATCCCGGCCACCATCCCCGAACGCCGCGACCAGCAGGCCCACCGGCCTTCGACCGTGACGCCCACAAGCCGCGCAACGTCGTGGAACGCTGCTTCAACCGGATCACACAGTTCCGCGCCGTCGCCACCCGCTACGACAAGACCGCCACTTCGTGCCAGGCCATGATCAACCTCGCCACCCCCCACCATCTGGCTATGAAGCCCGGCCTAGCGGCGGCGGGCGTGCTGGCGGGCCAGGGCTCCCGCGCCGAGGATCAGGATCACCGCCACCAGGCTCCAGCGGCGCTGGTCGCGGACCTCCCGGTTGATCGAGGTGACCTCTTCGGCGCGCGGCTCGGCCACCCGGATCCGCGACCTCGACGGGACCGGTGTGGTGGTCGGCTCGGTCGTCGTGGTGGTCGGCTCGTCCGGCGGCGGGGTGGTCGGCACGGGCAGGACGGGCGCACCGGGCAGCGGCGGCACCACCGGGACCTCCGGCACACCCGGCGGGCGCGGCGGGATCGGCGGCTCCGGGGTGGGTTGCGGCGGGGTCGGCTCGGGCGGTTCGACGACCGGTGGCACGGACAAGCAGCCTGCGGCGTCGATCGTGCGCACGGCGGGCCGCGTCACGATCTCCGACACCGCACCGGAACCGTCCAGCGCGACCCGGTACAGCGTGCTGCGGCCGTCCTCGCGGTTGTTCGTCGCGTACAGCGCGCCGTCGCGCCCGAACACGACCGCTCCGTACGCGTCGCCACCCGGTAATCGCCCCGCGCCGGGCACCTTGCGCACCTTGCCCGACAACGGGTCGAGCGTCACCACGTACGCGTGGCCGTGCGAGGACGCCGCCACGCCGTAGAGCAGGCCGTCCGCCGGGTTGAGGTCGAAGTCGTCCACGCCGAGCGCCTCCGGCGAGGGCCACAGCCAGGTGTCGTGCACGACTTGCAGGTACTGCCCGCTGTTCGGGTCCACGTCCACCGAGAACAGCTGCGCGCCGACCCGCACCACCAGCCGCTCGCCGACGACCGCGCCGGCGGTCGCGCGGCCGAGCAGGTGCGACGGGCGCGAGGGCACGTCCAGCCGGCGGCCCGCGCGGTCCAGCGCGACCACCCGGCCGTCGTCGTCCAGCCCGTAGACGCGGTCCTGCGGCGCGGAGTAGCCGATCGCGTTGAGCCGCACGTCCAGCGTGCCCAGCGACCGCGCGCCGCCGGCGGGCAGGTCGACCAGGTACACCGTCGACGGCCCGTGGTGGCCCGCCTCGACCTGGATGGTCGAGCAGACGGCCGACGCCAGCGCGTCGATCATCCGAACCGCTCGACGGCCAGTTTGAACGCGTCCGGGGCGAGTTCCGCGCCACCGCCGTAGGGGTTCTGGAGCTGGTAGGTCGCGTACAGCAACAAGGTGATGGTGGCCGCGAGGGTCGCGACGATGAGCACGTGCGTGCGCATCAGCGGGCCGCCGAACAGCAGCGGCAGGCCGATCGACAGCACCGAACCCATCACCAGCACGAACCACACCACGGCGCTGACCCCGCCACCGGCCGCGTCCAGCCGTTCCTGCCGGGCCTGGAACACGTCCCACAGCTGGGCGGCGGCCTCCTTCTTGCGGTCGATCAGCCACTCGTCGGCGGCGGGCGCGTCGGCCACCACCCGGCGGATCCGGTCGAGCTGGTTCCAGCCCTCGGACTCGAAGTCCTCGCCCGCCGCGAGGTGCGGCCACTCGTCGTTGATCACCGTGGTCGCGTAGGCGCGGGACAGCTGCCGCACCTCGTCGCCGGTCTCCGGGGACAGCGCGTCGGCCGCCCAGGTGGCCGCGACGAGCCCGTCCGCCTCCCGGTACGCCGACGCCCCGGCCGCGCCGACGGCGTCGAACAGCGAGATCAGGACGAACGCCACCAGGACCGCGTGCAGGCCGCCCACGATCGTGAACACCTGGCCCGCGGCCTCGTTGTTGGCCGAACGCCCTTCGTCGGGGCCGTACTTGCGGATGAGGTAGGCGATCAGCGCCGCCACCACGGCCGCGCCACCGACCCACAGCAGACCTGTGGTGTACACGTTCATCGCGGCCCTCTCATCCACCTGGAATGAATTCCACAGATCCGCGAATTCATCGCTTCCGAAAGGTAGTGATCGGGCCGTTCCGGCAACAAGGCCGTTCATCCGTGTGCCGGGAAAACCCAAGCGGTCAGGTGAAACGAGACCACCGGCGGCGGATGCGCGGGCGCGTTGGTCCGCGCGAGTGCGGGTTCGCGCCCCTCGTCGGACCAACCGGTTGCGCCGACCGTGTCCGCCCGGTGGCGACGCTCCGTCGTGCCAACGATGTCATCCCGGCGGCAGATCCCGCCCTACCACAGCAGGTCTGGAATGTGGACTCGGAAAACCACGGTATATTCCGAATTCCGCCGACTACCCGGCGAACAGCAGCGCGAGCCCGCCGGACGTGTAGCCGACCATCAGCACCAGCAGCGGGACCTGGCCGGTGAGGTGCCGGGCCTTGGGCAGCAGCCGCAAAGCCCGGTCGTGCGCGGCGACGACGGCCAGCAGGTGCCCGGTGAGCACCGCGCCGAGTTGGACCGACGCGACGACGACCGGCGCGGCCGGCGATTCGTCCGGCACGAAGCCATCGACACCCGCCGACAACGCGATGGCGCGCTGCCCCTCCACCACGAGCAGCGAGTAGTAGTGCGCCACCACGTACCCCGCGACGATCGGGATCAGCGAGTGCGCCAGTTCGCCGCCGGTCCGCCGGGCAGCCGCCAGGTAGGTCCCCGCGACCAGGCCGACCGCCAGCACGAGCCCGAGCCAGTCCGGCAGCACCGAGAGCCGGGCCCACGTCGGCGTCGCGCCGATGCTGTCGAACGCCGTGGACCCCAGGCACACCGCCACCACCGCGACCAGCCCCGGCCGGACGGGCGTCGCGACCAGCGCCCGGAACGGGTTGCCGCGCAACGGGGACAGCCGCCCCAGCAGGGTCGAGTACACCTCGAAACCGTCCGCCCGCTCGAACCACGTCGACCCGAACACGACCCCGCCCGCGACGTTCACCGCGGCGTAGGCGATCAGGAACCACGGCAGCGCGGGCGGTTCGACCAGTTCGACCCAGGTGAACGCGAGCAGCGTCGCCGCCGCCGGCCAGTGCCCCAGCCGCTGCGGGTAGGCGCGGCCCAGCGTGACGCGGGCGGCCAGGCGCACCGGGTTCACCGCCCGCCACACCGGCCCGAACAGCATCGACGCCACCGCGAGCCCCACCCAGAACAGCACGAACACCAGGTGCGGCCAGGCGTTCCCGGGCACGAACGGCAACGCCGCGAGGATCAGCACCCGCACCGGCCACCACTCGCGCGCCGCGCGGTCGGGCCGGGGCGTGAACCTCGGTGTCGTCCACAGCAGGCCCAGCGCGAGGAACGAGGCCAGCAGCGCCACCGCCGCGCCCTGGAGCACGAGGTCCAAGGGCAGCGGCAGGTCGTGCCGTTCGCCGACGCCGTGCGCCAGGAACGTCACCGCACCACCAGTTGCGCCAACAGCGTGTCCGGGTGGGCTTCGACGTCGAACGTGCCGGTCCGGTTCGCGACGAACTTCAGCACGGCGGGCTTGTCCCGCGCCGCCGGGGCGAGCACGTCGAACCCGTGCACGTGCACGTCGACCGGCTTGTCGCTGGTCACCGTCAGCTCGACCGACCGGCCCTCGGCCACCTCGACGCGCTGCGGCGACGCCTGGTCGACCGACAGGGCGAGCACCAGCGGGCCGCTCGGCGCGGCGGGCGCGGACGAGCACGCCGTCACCGCCAGCAGCACCGCGCACAGCAGAACTCGGATCACCGGGCCATGTCCTTCCTCATGAACGCGAGACCGCCGGCGGCCAGGCCGAGCCCGCCGCCGAGGGTGAGGGCCACCAGCAGCCGGTCGACGTCGGCCGGACCGGCGAACGGCAACCGGGAGAACCGGAAGCTGTCGAAGTCCGGGATCCCGGCGACGACGAGCATCGCGCCGACCACGGCCGCGACGAACGCGGTGGCGGGCGAGCGGCGGACCGCGGCCACCACCGCGACCACCGCGAGCGGCCACGCCACCAGGCCGACGCCACTGGCCCCGGCCATCAGGGGCACGAACGGCTCGCCGGTCACCGCGAGCGTCGACCCGACCGCGTGCAGGACGTGCGCGGCGGTCACCACAACCACTCCACCGGCCAGCAAAGCCTTGGCGTGCTTGAGGAAGTAGCCGCCGACCGCGAGCAGCGCGACGGCCGCCGACCACCACAGCGGGTTCGGTCCGGGCGTGACGTCCACCCGGCCGCGCACCACGGACGTGCCCAGCGGCACCTCCCACGTGGTCGCCTTGGTGCGTTCGTCGCGGTACCGCAGCACTTCTCCGGGCCGCACGGTCCGCTCGCCCACCGCGAGCGGTACCGGACCGTCGTTGCGGATCTCCAGCTGCGTGCCGTGGTTGACCATCCGGGCGGTCACGCCGGGCAGCGGCGGGTCGACCGCGATCACCGAGCTGAGGTCGTCCTGCGGGGTGAGGCCGCCCGCGTGGGCGTGCGCCGGGGTCGCCGCGACCAGCAGGAAAACCAGTGCCGCCAGCAGGATCCTCATCGCCGGGCGGGCACCAGCACGACCGCGAGCAGCAGCCCGTGCAGGGCCGCGACCAGTGGCGCGCCGGTCCACATCTCGGTGACCGACGGCATCCGGCCCGCGCCGATCCCCGCCGCGGCGAAGAAGAACACCCACGTGACCAGCGGTGCGGCGAACGCGAAGACCCGGTACTCGCGCAGCCGCTCCTCGGACGGGCGCAACCGCCACAGCAGGAGGTCGATCACGACGCCGGACAGCAGGAACGCGGCGGCCGTGCCGAGGTTCTCGTAGTTCGCGACCGCCGTGCTCAGCAGCATCACCACGACCTGGAGGACGGTCGCCGTGCCCACCGGCAGCCGGAACCGCCGCGCGGCCAGCAGCAGCGGGGTGATCAGGACCAGGTTGGTGATGGTGATCGAGGCCGCCAACCGGTCGGTCTCCGGCGGTCCGCCGTCCGCCTTGTCGAAGCTGAACGCGTACAGCACGCCGTCGGGCCCGTAGAGGGTGGCGTCGGCGTAGGAGACGAACAGCAGGACCAGCGCGGTGGTGAAGGACAGCGCGAGCGCGGCCGGCAGGAACCGGACGAGCGAGGGCGCGGTCACCTCCCGGTCCGCCCACAGCGTGCGCAGCGGCGTGGTCAAGATGACGATCATCGACGTGATCAGGCCGAGGTGCGTGGGGCTGTACAGGATGTCGATGCCCCGCTCGATCCCGATGAACGTGTGCCACAGGTAGTCGCCGGCCCCGCACACGGCGAACACCGGCAGCGCGAACACCGCCGGCCCGTACCCCTCGGGCACCGCCGCGAGCCCGCGCCGGCCGGCCTGGACGTTGCGCCACACCAACCACAGGATCCACGCGCCGGTCGCGGCGAACCCCGAGTAGAACACCGCGTGCCACGGCGTGAAGAACGTCTCCAGCTCGGGCACGTTGGAGTGCGCCCAGGCGTCGAGGAACAAGCCCAGCGAGAACCACGTGCCGAGCAGCACGGTCACCAGATCCGTGCGGTACGAAGCCCTGATCCGCCCCTGTCGCAGCATGGCACCGAGGTTCCCGCGCCGGCGCGCGGCGCGGGAACCGTGCCACCACCCGCCCGTGGTGCGGCTACCCGCACCTTCGGCGGTCAGCCGTTGAGGTAGCGCAGGACGGCCAGCACGCGGCGGTGGTCGTGCGGGCTCGCCGACAGGTCGAGCTTGGTGAAGATGGCGGTGCAGTGCTTCTCCACGGTCCGCTCGGCGATGAACAGCCGCGCCGCGATGGCCTGGTTCGTGCGGCCCTCGGCCATCAGCGCCAGCACCGCCCGCTCCCGCTCGGTGAGCCGGTCGTGGCCGCCGCGCCGGCCGAGCAGCCGGCCGACCACCGCCGGGTCGAACGCCGAGCCGCCCGAGCCGACCCGCCGGATCGCGGCGGCGAACTCGGCCAGGTCCGACACCCGGTCCTTGAGCAGGTAGCCGACGCCGTCCGCGCCCCCGTCCAGCAGTTCGGCCGCGTAGCTGACCCGGACGTGCTGGGACAGCACAAGAACACCGGTCCCGGGGTGCTCGCGGCGCAGCGCGAGGGCCGCGCGCAGCCCCTCGTCGGTGTGCGTCGGCGGCATCCTGATGTCGACGACGGCCACGTCGGGGTGGTGCCGCCGGACCGCGCCGAGCAGCCCGTCCGCGTCCTCCACGGCCGCCACGACGTCGAACCCGGCTTCCGCCAGCAGTCGCGCCAACCCCTCGCGTAAGAGGGTCGAGTCCTCCGCGATCACGACCCGCACGGCAGCACCACCCGCACGCTCGTGCCCGTTCCCGTGCCGCTGACCACCTTCATCGTCCCCCCGGTCGCCTCGACGCGGTCGGTCAGACCGCGCAGACCCGAGCCGGCGCGCACGTCCGCGCCGCCCCGGCCGTCATCGTCCACCCGGACCACCAGCCCGCCGCCGCCGGCGGTGGTGACGACCACCTTCGTGCGCGCCGCGCCGGCGTGCTTGGCCACGTTCGCCAGGGCTTCGGCGACCACGTAGTACGCGGTGGTCTCCACCTGTGGCGGCAACGGCTCCCCGATGTCCACCACGAGTTCGACGCCCGGTCCGGCCAGCGCGGCCAGCTCCCGCACCGCGCCGCCCAGGCCGCGTTCGGTCAGCACCGGCGGGTGGATGCCGTCGCACAGCGCGCGCACCTCGTCGATCGTCGCGAGCACCGCGGATTTCGCCTCCGCCACCAGGGTCCGCCCGCGATCGGCGGGCAGCGCCTCGGCGAGCCCCAGCGTCATCGCCGCCGACAGCAGCCGTTGCTGCACCCCGTCGTGCAGGTCGCGTTCCAGCCGGCGGCGCTCGGCTTCGCCCGCCCGCAGCAGGTTCCCGCGCGACTCGGCCAGCTGGCGCAGCCGCGCGCGCAGCTCGGCGGCCAGCCGCTCGTTCTCCAGGGCCAGCGCGACCGCCGCGCACGCCGCGTCCACGAGTTCCAGGTCCAGGCCGGGGTCGTGCAGCAGCACCGCGACCCGCGCCGACCCCCGGTCCACGCGGGTCTGCACGCAGGTCGCGTCCGCCTCGACCGGCACGCCGGACGCGTCCACGTACCGCTCCTGCGCCGGCGCCCAGTACCCGACCCGCAGGCCGGGGTCGTGCAGCGTCGCCGCGAGCGCGTCGCGCACCCCGGCGCGCGGCCGGTCGACGTTGAGGCGCACCACCAGGTCGGCGAGCCCGCCCCGGTCCACCCGCCGGCGCACCAGCCCGGCGAGGTAGGCGAACGGGATGCCGACCAGCGCGAGCATCAGCGCCACGATCGGCTCGGACAGCCCGGCCTCGGCCATCGGCTTCCACGCCGCGTAGGCGATCACGGCCACCACGGACGCGCCCAGCATCGAGGTCAGCGTCCGGCGCTGGGCCACGCTGCTGCACCGCCAGCGGTGCAGTTGCAGTCCCAGCATGACGAGCCCGACCAGCACGGTCAGCGGGGTCTCCGCGTCGAGCAGGCCGCGCGACCACGGGTCGTCCGCCCCGTCCGAGGCGACGGTGAGCACGACCGCCAGCAGGTACGCCGACGCCACCGCCGCCCGGCGCGGCGCGGTCTTGAGCCGCCCGGTCGGGAACGCCGTCACCAGGTGCCCGAGCACGGCGGGCCAGGAGGTCGCCAGCACGTGGTAGAGCAGGGTCGAGTCGTCCGCGAGCAGGTCCAGGGACCAGCCGACGCCCACCACGACCATCAGCACGCCGATCCGGTTGCGCGGCTGCGCCCGGCGGCTGATCACCCCGGCGACCACGTAGACCGCGCTCACCGCGAGGATCGCGGACGTGAGGAGCATGGGCCCAAGGTAGCCGGGCCGGCGGGACCGGCGGCGGGGCGAAGTTGCCGGCAGGTGACGCGTTGACAGTCGGGGCGTTAACAGTCGGAGGTTGACGGCCCGCGCAGGGGTTCGGTAACGATGGTCGGGCGGCGCGCGCCCGTGGGGAGGGGCGCGCCTGGCGGGGGTGACGACGCGTTGATCGAAGCCGAGTTCCACACCGAGGACCTGCCGGAGGCCGAGCGGTTCGCGTTCTGGCGGAGGATCGCCGAACACGCGCTGGGGCCGTCCGTGCTGCGCACCGACCACGCGGCCGACTTCCGCGCCGACGTGCACTGCCTGGACCTGGGCGCGGTCCGCCTGGCGCAGGTGAGCGTGCCGTCGTTGCGCACCGAGCGGACCGCGCGGCTGATCCGGCGCTACGACCCGGAGCGGTACTACCTGGTGCTCAACCTGGGCGGCGTGTTCGGGGTCGAGCAGAACGGCCGGGAGGCCGCGCTGGCACCGGGCGAGATGACCTTGTACGACTCGTCGCGCCCGTTCCGGGGCTGGGCGGCCGACCGGGCGGGGCCGGGCGGCAAACTGCTGGTGCAGATCCCGAAGGCGTTGCTGGCGCTGACCCCGGACCAGGTCGAACCGGCGCTGGCGACCCGGTTGTCCGGCCGCGACGGGCTGGGCGGCCTGCTGGCGGGGGCGATCCGGGAACTCGCGGCCGGCGGCGACGAGGAGCACGCGACCCGGATGGCGGGCATCTCGCTGGACCTGCTGGCCGCCCTGCTGGCCCGGCGCCTGGGCCCGCTGCACAACGACGCGCTGGTGACCAAGGTCCGGACGTTCATCGACGGGCACCTGGCCGACCCGGCGCTGTGCCCCACCGCCGTGGCCGCCGCCCACCACATCTCGACCCGGCACCTGCACCGCCTGTTCGCGGACCAGGACCTCGGCGTGGCCGCCTGGATCCGCAACCGGAGGCTGGAGCGCAGCCGCCACGACCTGACCGCCCGCAGCGAACCGGTGCACGTCGTGGCCGCCCGGTGGGGCTTCACCGACGCCGCCCACTTCAGCCGCCTGTTCCGCAGCACCTACGGCATGACCCCGACGGCCTACCGCCACGCCCGCACGACGTGACCGGCGGTGCGGAACACCGCAGCCTCCCCCACCGCCCCGCTCCCCCGCCGATGACCGGGACCGGCGCGATCGGCAGCAGCGCGGTCCGGTGCTCCGCCGGGTAGTGGCGAACGACCTGGAGTTCGTGCTCCTCGGCACCGATCCGTGATCGTCCGACCGCGGGTTCGCGTCGCCGGTCGGGCAAACGCCACGCTCGGCCGCCCCTCGCGCGTCGGCGTCACACGCCCAGCAGGGCCGCCAGGGAGTCGAGCTGGTGGGCGAAGTGGGCTTCGTAGTCGGTCAGGCTGCCCACGTACTGGCCGTGCAGTTCGAAGCTGATCACCCCGAACAGCGCGGAGAACGCCAGGAATCCGCGCGCCAGCAGGTCGTCGCCGATCGACAGCCCGAGGAACTCGCGCAGCACGGCGAAGTCGCCGCCCAGCGGTCCGGGCAGCGCGACCGGCGGGCGGTCCCGCTGGATGTCCGCCAGCAACGCCATCAGCAGCATCGACACCCTGGTCCCCGGTCCGCCGGTGCGCTCGACGGGCGCGTGGTAGCCGGGCACCGGGCTGCCGTAGATGAGCGCGTACTCCGACGGCCGGGCCACCGACCACGTGCGGGCCGCGACGCCGATCGCGCGCCACCGCCCGGCCAGGTCGTCGCGCGGGCACGCGGCCTCGGCCGCCTCGACCGCGTCGCCCAGCGAGTTGTAGGCGTCGATGATCAGCATGGTCAGCAGCTCGTCCCGGCTGGGCACGTACCGGTACACCGCCGACGACACGATCCCCAGCTCACGGGCGATGGCCCGCAGCGACAGCGCCGCGCTGCCCGCCTCGGCGAGCTGCTCGCGGGCGATCCGCTTGATGTCCTCGATCGCCTGCGCCCGCGCGCGCTGCCTGGGTGTGGCCGTCATGGCGTCGATGATGGCCGACCGAGAGAGCAGGTGCAACAAATGAGAGCACCGCTCTTGACACGACCTGCTCGCCTCACCCACCATTCCCACCGTCGAGAGCACCGCTCTCTAAAACGACTAGCGCTCACGGAGGCACCGATGACCAGGCTCAGGGCCGTCGCGTTCGGACTCGCCGGGGTCTTCTTCCTGCTCTACCCGACCCTGCGGCCGTACTCGGACGAGACGACCGTCGCGGGCCTCACGGCCATGGGGACGACCGCGTGGATCACCGCCCACCTCTTCGCCGTGGCCGGTTTCACCCTGGTCGCCATCGCCCTCCCGGTCCGCCGGGCGGCGCTGGTCACCGCCCTCGGCGCGGGGCTGACGCTGCCCTACTACGGCGCGGAGGTCTTCGGGCTGCACGCCATCGGCCTGCGGGCCGCCCAACACCCGGACCCGGCGCTGCTGGAGATGGTCGACGCGGTCCGCTACCAACCGGCCGCCATCACGATGTTCGGCCTCGGCCTGCTGCTGCTCGCCGCCGGCGCGATCCTGGCCGCCGTCGAGCTGAAGGCGCTCGCCGTCCCGTACGCGGTGGCGTTCGCGCTGTTCCTGCCGCAGTTCTTCACCCCGCCCCCGGTCCGCGTCGCGCACGGCGTGCTGATGCTGGTGGGCTGCGCCCTGGTCGGCTGGAAGCTGTGGCGCACCAGGTGAGCACGGGCGGCCCCGTCGTGATCGGATCACGACGGGGCCGTCCGGCTAGCGGCCTGCCTTCGAGGTCAGCTTCACCTCGATGGTGTTGCCGGGGCCGGCGGTCAGGGCGCTGACCAGGCCGTTGAGCGGACCGCACCCCTGGAGCGCGGGCAGGGTGTAGGTGCCGGTGAGCGTGCCGCCGGCGAGCGGGTCGAAGCCGGGCTTCGACTCCAGCGGGACCGACGCCGGCGTCGTGGTCCGGCAGTTCGGGCCGGTGCCGACCGGGATGCCCAGCACGGTCACCCTCGGCAGCCGCACGGTGAGCCGCGAGGTGGACTTGAGCACCCCGCCGGCGAGCGTGCCGGTGGTCTTGCCCGCCGCCGCGAACTGGATCTTCGCGACCACCGGGACGAACCCGAAGATCTTGAACCGGGCCTCGGTCGGGTCGAGCACCAGGTCCGCCTCGAACGACCCGTCCGCCAGGTTCAGCGCCGCGTCGATGCCGCCGGCCAGCGGCACGTTCCCGTTGGCCGCCTTGATCTTCGTGCCGCCGGCCAGGGTGTAGCCGTACCTGACGACCGGACCGGCCCCCGGCTTCGTCCGCACCTTCAGCGCCGCGCTCGCCGCCGACCGGTTGCCCGCCGCGTCGACGGCGACCACGGTGAACGCGTACTCGGTGCCCGCCGCGAGCCCGGTGACGTTGGTCGAGGTGCCGCTCACGGTCACGGTCTTGGTCGAGCCGTTGTAGACGTCGTACCCGGTCACGCCGCGGTTGTCGGTCGACGCGTCCCACGCCAGCGCCACGCTGTTCTCGGTCTGGCCGGACGAACGCAGGTTGCCGGGCACCGTGGGCGCCTGGATGTCGGTCTCGGGCTTGGTGCGCGCCTTGAGCGCCGCGCTCGGGTCGGACGCGTTCCCGGCGGAGTCCTTGGCCACCACCGTGAACGAGTACTCCGTGTCGGCCGCGAGGCCGTCGACGGTCGCCGAAGTCCCCGTGACCGACTTCGCCAACGTCGAACCCCGGTACACGTCATAGCCCGTCACGCCCACGTTGTCGGTGGACGCGTCCCACGCCAACGCCACGCCGGTCTCGCCGACGGCGGTGGAGCGCAGGTTCGCCGGAGCGGTCGGGGCCTGCGTGTCCGGCGCGGCCTCGGTGCGACCGGTGACGGCGGCGCTGGGCGCGGAACGGTTGCCCGCCGCGTCCTTCGCCACCACCGTGAACGAGTACTCGGTGCCGGCCGCGAGACCGTCGACGGTCGCCGAAGTCCCCGTGACCGACTTCGCCAACGTCGAACCCCGGTACACGTCATAGCCGGTCACGCCGACGTTGTCGGCGGAGGCCGTCCAGGACAGCGAAACGCTGGACTGGGTGGCCCCGCCCACGGTCACACCGGTCGGCGCGGTCGGCCCCTGCGTGTCGGGCGCGGTCCGCGTGCGGCCGGTGACGGCGGCGCTGGCTGCGGAACGGTTGCCCGCCGCGTCCTTTGCCACGACGGTGAACGAGTACTCGGTATCGGCCGCCAAGCCGTCCACAGTGGACGAAGTGCCCGCCACGGACTTGACCACGTTCGCACCCTGGAGCACGTCGTAACCGGTGACGCCCACATTGTCCGAGGACGCCGTCCACGACAGGCCGATGCTGTCCTGCGACGCCCCGGTGACGGTCACACCGGTCGGCGCGGAGGGGGCCTGCGTGTCCGGCGCGGCGAGCGTGCGGACGGTGAGGGCGTTGCTCGGATCGGACGTGTTGCCCGCAGCGTCCTTGGCGCGCACGGAGAACGTGTACTCGGTGTCGGCGGTCAGACCGTCGACGGTGGTGGACGTGCCGGTGACGGACTTGACCACCGTCGAGCCCCGGAGCACGTCGTAGCCCGTGACGCCCACGTTGTCCGAGGACGCGCCCCACTCCAGCGGGACGCTGGTCAGCGTCGCGCCGGACGAGGTGAGCGGGCCGGGAGCCGTCGGCTTCTGGGTGTCGGGGGCCTTCCTGGTGCGCGCGGTCACGGCGTCGCTCGCCGCCGAGCGGTTGCCGGCGGCATCCTTCGCCACGACGGTGAACGAGTACTCCGTGTCGGCCGCCAATCCATCCACAGTGGACGAATTTCCCTCCACGGACTTGACCACGTTCGCACCCTGGAGCACGTCGTAACCGGTGACGCCCACGTCGTCCGAGGACGCCGTCCACGACAGCGCGACGCTGGTCTGCGTGGTCTCACCGACCGTGAGCCCGGCGGGCTTCGCGGGCGGCCGGGTGTCCGCCCGGCCGGTGACGGTGAAGGTGTGCAGGACGTTGCGCTGCACCGGGTCGACCATCGTGCAGTCGGCGACGAACGTGCCCAGGCCGGTCGGCGTGCCGTCCGCCTTGAGCGGGGTCATGGTCAGCACCAGGTCGTGCACGGACAGCGTGGCCGTGCCGGGCTGGTCGAATGCCGGCGCAGGCGCGGAGCCGGACGCGGTGATCACCAGGTCGCCCGAGGCCGGGATCGGCTGGTTCGCCACGTTCGTCGGCACGGCCACCGCGAGGTGCCCCTGCGGCGAACGCACCAGCGAGGTGGCCATCGCGGTGCCCTGGATAGTCTCCGCGCCGACCAGCCGCAACCCCTGGGTGGCCGTGGGGCCCGCGTTGGCCACCGCCGTGATGTCGATCCTCGGCGTGAACCCGCCCTGCTCCACCGACCCCGGGAGCGGGGCGGTGGCGATGTCGACGGTGACGTTCTGGTTGCCGATCAACGGGAACGGGCAGTTGTAGACCTGTTTGAGCGGCGGGGTCGCGCCGGACCCGATGACCGCTTCCGGCGTCACCGGCGAGCCGGTGACCTGATAGGTCCGCAGCGCGGTGGGCTGACCGGGCGTCGGCGTGCAGTCGGAGGTGAAGGTGCCCAGACCGGTGGGCGTGCCGTCGGCCTTGAGCGGGGTCATCTCCAGCTCCAGGTCGGTCACCGCGAGGGTGGCCGTGCCGGGCTGGTCGAAGCGGAGTCCGGGCGCGCTGCCGGACGCGGTGAGCACCAGGTCCCCCGAGGCCGGGATCGGCTGGTCCGCCACGGTGGTGCCCACCCGCACGGTCAGGTCGCCCTGCGCGCCGGGCGCGTCGACCGTCGAGGTGGCCCGCGCGACGCCCCGGATGGTCTCCGCGCCGGCCAGCCGCAGCCCCCGGGTGGCGTTCGGACCGGCGTTGGCGACGGCGGTGATCTCGATGACCGGGGTGGACTGGCCGGTCGCGACCGAGGCCGGCTGGCCGTCCCGGGTCTTGATGTCCACCGCGACGTCCTGGTTGCCGATCAACGGGAAGGTGCAGTTGTAGGTCTGGTGCAGCTCGCCCTGGGCGGCGGTGCCGGTGCCCGTGCCGACGGCGAGGCCGGCGACGACCGCCGCCGCGGTCGCCACCACGCCGAACCGGGTCGGTTTCCTGTGTCTCACGGATGGTCCTCCTTGGCGCCGAGGCACGCCGTAAACGAGGGGCAGGGTGTGTCCAACGCGATACGGACGCGTTTCGAAACGTCAATGAACCACGCACCGAAACAACCCCGCAAGACTTCCCGCAACACCGGCGAGAAGTTGTCACCCCGGACCGATTTCCACCCGCCGGAATTGGCACGTCTGCGCTGGTCACAGTCATAAGATCAGCGGCTACGCACGACCTGCACACCGATAGGGCACGATCCTCCGCTCAGCCTGTTCGACAAAACCCGGTTAGCACTTGGCGCGCATTCCGGAAATTGTTTTTGGCATCCGCCTGACAAA
Organism: Saccharothrix sp. NBAS 001; assembly: GCF_056640475.1. Classification (NCBI taxonomy): domain Bacteria; kingdom Bacillati; phylum Actinomycetota; class Actinomycetes; order Pseudonocardiales; family Pseudonocardiaceae; genus Saccharothrix; species Saccharothrix sp. NBAS 001. Next base: position 10,497,568 of record NZ_CM153251.1, on the reverse strand, counting down.
TTTCTCCGGTTGCCGGCGGGCCGGGCGGGAGGGCGCGCGGGTCTGAACGCCGAGGAGCGGCGGACCCTGCGACGCGAACGGCCACCGGCCGCTGGAGGTGGGCACAGCGGCGGGCGGCTCGACGCGGGACTTGCTGGTGACGCGTTGACGGGGCCCACCCTCGCAGCGGGCCCCGTCACGTGCCCGACGGGAAGATCCTCGGCGGGCTTAGAAGGTGAGCTTCCAGAGGTCGATGTAGCCGGTGTCCTGCGCGTACACGTCCTGCGCCTTGAGCCGCCACGTGCCGTTGGCGACCTCGGACGAGGCGTCCACCGTGTACGTCGTGCTGATGTTCGGCGTGCTGGTGCTGCTGGAGTTCTTCAGGCGGTAGGTCGAGCCGTCCGGCGCGACCAGGTCGAGCACGACGTCACCGCTGTAGGAGTGCTTGACGTCGACGGTGACCTTCAGCGTCGACGGGGCGTTGCCGGTGACACCGCTGACCACCACGTCGCTGTACACGGCCGCGCCGGCGTCCGGGATGTCGACGTTGTTCGCGTTCTCGAACGTCTTGCCGGGCGGGTTGGGGTTGCCGCCGAGGTTGTCCGCCGCCGTCTTGATGGCCGCCGCGAACGTGCTCACCTCGGTGTAGACGCCCGGGTTGTTGGCCCGCGCGCACCCGTTGCCGTGGCTGACGATGCCGACCTGGATCCACGCGCCCGCGCCGTCCCGGCGGAACATCGGGCCGCCGGAGTCGCCCTGGCAGGTGTCGATGCCGCCGCGGGCCAGGTCGCCCGCGCAGATCTCGGCGGCGGGCTTGAGGTTGCGGTAGTACGGGTCGGCGTTCTTGCAGGTGTTGTCGTCGATGAAGTCGACCTGGGCCTTCATCAGGTAGCGCGACTGCGCGCCGCCTTCACGGGTGGCGCCCCAGCCCGCGACGGTGAACACCCCGGAGTTGTAGGTGCTCGTGGTGGCGATGGGCAGCAGCGCCGCGCCGGCGATGGGACTGGCGAGCTTGATCAACGCCCAGTCGCCGCCGGTCGACGTCGGGTAGGTGGGCGACCGGTGGACGTACGTGGAGGTCCGCTTGACCGCCGACGTGTCCTGGAGGTCCGCCACGCCGTACGTCGCGGTGATGCTCGTGTTGTTGCCGGTGCTGTTGACGCAGTGGGCCGCGGTCAGCACCAGCTGCTCGGTGTACATCGCGCCACCGCAGCCCATGGACAGTCTGACCATCCACGGGAACTCGCCCTTGGCGGCCTGCGTGCCGCCGACGACCTGCGGGGTGACGCCGCCGGGATCCGGCGGTTGCGGAGCGGAGTGGGCTTGGCCGCCGAACGCGGCCAGGGTCGCGGCGATGCCCGCGGCCAGGGCAAGCGCCTTTCGCGCTGTGTAACGCACAGTCGTTCCTTCCCGCGCCCGGCCGGGTCGAGCGGTGCAGGGTGGCCGGACGTCGAGTCACAGGGATGGTGCGCCGGCCTCGCGCCGGCGGCTCATGATGCGCAGCCGCAAGCCTCGCTCACAATCCGACGAACGACGGGAGTTTTTCCGGCGTTCGCCAGTTTTCCCCGCTGTTACTGAATGGTTGAACCACTCACGGCCGGATCCTCCGCGCCCAGGAAGAAGATCCCCTTGTAGCCGGGGGTCTCGAACCCGGCGCTCGGGTTGCGCCGGAGCGAGGACGATTCGACCGACATCGTGCCGCTGCGGTCGTTGCTCACGAAGAACACCGCGCCGCCGCCCTCGTTCGCCCGGTTGTCCTCGACCACCGAGCCCGCGATGCGGACGGTGAACCGGTTGCCGTCGACGTAGACCGCGCCGCCGCTGCCGCCGCCGGGCGTGCCCGCGCGGGCCGGGTTCGCGCCCCGGCCGACCGCCGAGTTGCCGCTCAACACGCTGTTGAGGATCACCCACGACACGCCGATGCTGCTCAGCGCCCCGCCGTTGGCGCACATGCCGCCGCTGAACGTGCTGCCGGTGACGTACACGGGCCGGCCGCCGTGCTGGCTGAGCACGCGCATGGCCGCACCGCCGAGGTCGGGGCCCGTTTGGTCGCACCGGTTGCCCTGGAAGCGGGAGTCGACCACCTTGACCCGGCCGCCGCGCACGAACACCGCGCCACCGCCGCCGCCCTCGACGGTGTCGCCGGTCGCGTCGCCGTCGACCAGGGTGAGGTTCTGGATGCTCAGCCGGGGGTGGTCCTGGTCCTGGCAGTGCGACGTGGTGATGCCCAGCGCCGCGTCGCAGGTGTTCTGGTAGAGGATCCGGCGCTGCCCGCCGCCGCTGAGCGTGACCAGGCCGCCGCCGTCGATCACCACCTCGCGCGGGCCGTCGTTGCGGACCTTGGCGGTCGCGGCCATCGTGATGGTGACCGGTTCGGGGCCGCAGTCGAACGTGATCACGCCGCCCGCCGCGACCGCCGCCACCACGGCCTGGGAGGTGCAGCCGGCCGGCGTGCCGGTGCCGACGACGGTGGTGGGCGCGCCGACGTCCTCGGGCCCGGCCTCCTCCGGCACGACCGCCGTGCCGCCGGGGTTGCCGGCGGGCGTGGGCTTCGGGCGCGTGGTGGTCGTGGTCGTCGTCGTGGTGGTCGTGGTCGTGGCGGTGGTCGTCGTAGTGGTCGTGACGGTGGGGACGGTCGTGGACGGGGCCGCCGCCGGGGACGACGTGCCGCAGGCGGCGAGAACGACGGTCAGCACGGCCACCCAGGGCACCCAGCGACGGGACATGCGGGCACCCTAGGCATCCGGTCGGGCGTGACGCGACCATCGATTCCGCAACTTGACATGCAAAAGTGTGAGTGGTTGATTAGTCTCATGCCGACCACGGAACGCCGCCTGTCCACCGCCGACGAACGGCGCGAGACCGTGCTGCGGACCGCGCTCGGCACGTTCGGGGCCAAGGGCTACTACGGCACCACGACGGCCGAGGTCGCGAAGGCGGCGGGCATCTCCCAGGCGTACGTCTACCGGCTGTTCCCGGACAAGGAGGCGCTGTTCCTGGCCGTGGTGGAGCGGTGCTTCACCCGGATCCGGGAGAGCCTGGGCGACGGCGTCGCGCAGGCGGAGGGCAGCGCGCCCGAGACCGTGCTGCACGCCATGGGCGACGTGTACGCCCGGCTGATCGCCGAGGAGAACGCGCTGCTGCTGGTGCAGATGCACGCCCAGTGCGCGGCGATCTCCGAGCCGGCCGTGCGCGGGCTGCTGCAACGCGGGTACGCCAGGACGGTGGAGTACGTGCGCGGCGTGTCCGGCGCGAGCGAGGCGCAGGTCCAGGAGTTCTTCGCGCGGGGGATGCTGTGCCACCTGGTGGTGGCGGTCGACGCGGGCGACGTGGACGCCCCGTGGGCGCGCACCCTCTCCGCCGGCATCCGCCACTACTGACCGGCCCGCCGGTCCCCCGCCACCGGGGCGCTGCCCCGAACGGCCGATCACCCGATCGACCGTTGGGTCGAGCATAAGAGTGAGTGATCGACCAGTCCTGATTTCCCGGGCTCGGCGCGGCGGACGGCCGCCGTCCCTGAGCTTGCGCTGAAGGAAACCCGGAAGTGGTGGCGACGGCGGGTGCGGCCCAACATGCTGCGCCCATGTCGGAACTCGACGAGCGCGCCTCGGTGCGCCGCCTGCACGACCGGTTCGGGTTCGGCCCGCGCCCCGGCGACCTGGACCGGGGCTTCACCGAGACGCTGGACCGGCTGCTCACGCCCGCGCCCGCCGCCACGCCCGCGCTCGCGCTGGACCCGCCCGTCGTGGCCAAGGGCGACAAGCAGGCGAAGAAGGACGCCAACCAGCGCCGCGCGGCCGACGAGAAGGCGCTGACGTCGTGGTGGCTGGCGCGGATGATCGCGACCGACACCGCGGTGGAGCGGCTGACCTGGTTCTGGCACGGGCACTTCGCGACCAGCGAGCAGAAGGTGCGCAGCCCGTGGCACATGCTGGCGCAGAACGAGTCGTTCCGGCGGCTCGGCCTGGGCGGGTTCCCCGCGCTGGCGAAGGCGATGGCGGTCGACCCGGCGATGCTGCTGTGGCTGGACGGCAACGACAACCGGGCCGGGGCGCCCAACGAGAACCTGGCCCGCGAGTACCTGGAGCTGTTCACCCTCGGCATCGGCCACTACACCGAGCAGGACGTGCGCGAGGCCGCCCGCGTGCTGACCGGGTGGACCGTCCGGCGGGACGCGGCGCGGGCCGAACTCGTCGCGAAGCGCCACGACGACAAGCCGAAGACCGTCCTCGGCGTCACCGCCGACTTCACCGTCGAGTCCTTTGTGGACAACGTGGTGGCGAAGCCGGAGTCCGCGCGGTTCGTGGTGGGCCGGCTGTGGTTCCGGCTGGTGTCGGCCACGCCGCCGGCCGCCGACGTCCTGGACCGCCTGGTGGCCGCCCACGGCGGGGGCACCGGGTCGGTGCTGCGGGCGATCGCGGCCGAGCCGGCGTTCCGCGATCGGGCCGCGACCCTGGTCAAGCAGCCCGTCGAGTGGGCCGCGGGGTTGATGCGGGCGCTGGGCGTGCGCTGGGAGTCGTTGGACGACAAGGCGGTCAGGCAGCTCGGCAACGGGTTGCGCGGCATGGGCCAGGTGCCGTTGCGGCCGCCGAGCGTCGGCGGGTGGCCGGCCGGCGGCGCGTGGCTGACCACGGCGGCGGGCGTGGCCCGGCTGAAGGTCGCGCAGCTGATCGCGGCGAAGGCCGACCTGACGTCGGTGACCGGCGCGGACGCCGTGCGCGACCGGCTCGGCGTGGACGCGTGGTCCGACCGCACCCGCGACGCGCTGGGCCGCGTCGACAAACCCGAGCACCTGGCCGCCGTGGCCGCGTGCGCCCCCGAATACGTGGTGAGCAGGTAATGGAGAAGCTGACCCGACGCCGGTTCCTGACGTTCTCCGGGGTGGCCGCCGCCGGCGCGCTCGCCGTGGGCGCGACGCGCGTCGACTGGGACCACCTGATGACCGCGGCGGCCGAGGACCCGCTGGACCCGGACGCGGCCGTGCTCGTCGTCGTCACGCTCTACGGCGGCAACGACGGGCTGAACACGGTCGTCCCGGCCGCCGACCGCGCGTACCAGGACGCCCGGCCGGACCTCGCCTACCGGCCCGAGGACGTGCTGGACCTCGGCGACGGACTGGGCCTCAACCCCGGGCTCAAGGGCCTGAAGTCGTTGTGGGACGAGCGAGGTCTGGCTGTCGTGCGCGGTGTCGGCTACCCGACGCCGGACCACAGCCACTTCCGGTCGATGGCGATCTGGCAGACCGCGTCACCGCGCACCTCGGTGCCCACGGGGTGGCTGGGGCGGTGGCTGGACGCGAGCGGCGCGGACCCGTTGCGGGCGCTGTCGGTGGAACCCGTGCTGCCGCCCATGCTGGCGGGCGCGCGGACGGCGGCGGCGTCGTTCCCGGTGGGCGGGTTGGCGTTGCCGGACGGGCGGCTCGGCGCGGCCTTCGCCGCGCTGGGCACGCCGCAGGACGGCGAAGAAGCTTGGCAGGCAAGGGCTTCGCGATCCATCGCGGACCTGCACGGGGCCGTCCGGATCCTCGGCGGCGCGGCGCACGACCCGTCGGCCGAGGACGACCCGGACGACCGGCGCGACAAGGGGGCGTCGGCCGGCGGGAGTTCGCAGTTGGCCGCGCAGCTGGACGTCGTGGCGAACCTGGTCGAGGCGGAGGTGCCGACCCGGGTCTACTCGGTGTCGCTGGGCGGGTTCGACACGCACGCCGACGAGCGCGACACCCAGCAGCGGCTGCTGGGCGAGCTGGACGGCGCGCTGACGCCGTTCGTGCGGCGGATGAAGCGGACCGACCGGGGGCGGCGGGTCGTCGTGCTGGTGTACTCGGAGTTCGGCCGGCGGGTGCGCGCGAACGCGAGCGACGGCACCGACCACGGGACGGCGGGACCGGTGTTCCTGCTGGGCGACAAGGTGAACGGCGGGTTCTACGGGGAGCAGCCGAGCCTGACCGACCTGGACGACGGCGACCTGAAGCAGACCACCGACTTCCGCGACGTGTACGCCGCCGTGCTGGCCGACGTGCTCGGCACCGACCCCGGCCGCGTGCTCGACGACCACCGGGGCCGCGTCACCGGACTCCTCCGCGCCTGACCCGCGTGCCCGCCTGCGGGCGGTGTTTGACAGCGGGCGGCGGTGTGCGCAACAGTGGTTTCACTAATCAGTTAGTGAAGGGGTTGAGGTGATCGAGTTCCGGATCGAACGGCGGTCCGGGGTGGCCACGTACCTCCAGCTCGTCCACCAGGTCAAGCGGGCGTTGCGGCTGGGGCTGCTCGGCCCCGGCGACCGGCTGCCCACCGCGCGAGAGGTGGTCGAGCAGACCGCGATCAACCCCAACACCGTGTTGAAGGCGTACCGCGAACTGGAGCGCGAGGGCCTGGTCGAACCACGACCGGGTCTGGGCACGTTCGTGCGCCGGTCGCTGGTCACGCCGGGTGTGGCCGAGGACTCGCCGCTGCGCGGCGAGCTGCTGGAGTGGATGGACCGGGCGCGGGAGTACGGCATGGGCCGGGAGGACGTCGAGGCGTTGTTCCGCTCGGTGCTGGACCGGCGCTTTCCGACGTAGTTCGGCGATTGTCGATGGGGGACATGGTGAGCGTTGCCGTGCGGGCGCGCGGGCTGGGCCTGCGGTACCGGCGAGGACAGGCGTTGCGGGACTGCTCGTTCGACTTGGCGGCGGGCCGGGTGACCGCGCTGGTCGGCGCGAACGGCGCGGGCAAGTCGACGCTGCTCAAGCTGGCCGCCGGGCTGCTGCGGCCGACCTCGGGCGAGGTCGAGGTGGTCGGCGAGGTGGCGTTCGTCGCCCAGGAGAAGCCGCTGTACCGCTCGTTCACCGTCGGCGAGATGCTGCGGTTCGGGCGGGCCGCCAACCCCGGCTGGGACACCGCGCACGCGGACCGGCTGGTCGAGGAGGCGAAGCTGGTCCGCACGGACAAGGTCGGCAGCCTGTCCGGCGGGCTGCGGGCGCGGCTCGCGCTGATCCTCGCGCTGGCCCGCCGGCCGGAGGTGCTGCTGCTGGACGAGCCACTGTCCGAAATGGACCCGGTGGCCCGCCAGGAGTCCTTGCGCACCATCATGGTCGCGGTGGCCGAGACCTCGACGACCGTGGTGCTGTCGTCGCACGTGATGAGCGAACTCGAAGGCGTCTGCGATCACCTGCTGCTGCTCGACAAGGGCCGCCTGCGGCTCGCCGGGGACGTGGAGACCCTGCTGGCGGACCACCGGGTCGTGGTCGCGCCGCGTGACCACGACCTCGGCGCGCACCGGGTGATCGAGTCCCGCGCGGGCGAGCGGCAGGTCAACGCCCTGGTGCGGCTGGAGGGCGAGCTGGACCTGCCCGCCGAGCAGGTCGCGACGCCCAGCCTGGACGAGCTGGTCGTCGCCTACCTGCGCGACCGGAAGGCGGCGGCGTGATCTGGCTCGCCTGGCGCCAGCAGCGCCTCGCCCTGCTCGCCCTCGGCGGGTACGCGCTGGTCGTGATCGGGGTGATGGTCTACCAGCGGTTCTCCCTCCCGTGGGACCTCACCGAGGAGGAGCTGCGGATCTGCTCCCAGTCCCTCACGCCGCCCTGCGTGCTGTCCGAACCGGGCTGGAGCGCGGTCACGTCGGTCCACCAGAACGCGCAGAACATGCGGTTCGGCATGATCGGGTTCGCCGCGCTCGCGGGCGTGTTCCTGGGCGCGCCGGCGCTGGCCCGCGAGTGGGAGCAGCACACGCACCTGCTGGCGCTGAGCCAGTCGACCAGCCCGCGCCGGTGGTTCGCCGCGAAGGTCCTCGTGGTCGCGGTGCCGGCGGTGGTCGGCGCGGCGCTGATCGGCGGCACCTACCTGTGGTGGGTGTCCGGGCTGGACTACCTGCACGCGGCGCAGGACCGGTTCCAGGTGCGGCAGTTCGAGGTGCAGCCCCTGGCGATGGCGTCCTACGCGCTGTTCGCGGCGGCGCTCGGGCTCGTCGTGGGGCTCGCGGTCCGCCGCACGGTGCCCGCGATGGCGCTGACCCTCGCGGTCTGGGCGGGCGTGCTGTACTCGGTGCGCTGGTACGCCCGGCCGCACTACATGCCGCCGGTGCTGTCCACCACGCCGTTGACCAACGCCGGCAGCAGCGCGGCCGAGCGCGGGCGGTGGAGCATCGCCCAGGGGTTCTCCGACGGGGCGGGCCGCTTCATCGACTCGGACGCCGCGTACTCCATCAGCCAGGGGTGCCGCACGGCCGGTGACACGTACGGCCAGTGCATGGCGGAGCGCGGCCTGCGTACCCGGGCGTTCCTGGTCCACCCCGCCGACCGGTTCTGGTGGTTCCAGGGCATCGAGGCGACCTTGTTCACGGCGCTGTCGGCGGCGCTGGTGCTGGGCGCGCTGTGGTGGCTGCGCAAGCGCTTCCGCTGATCCCGCCGGTCGTGCTCCGCCGATCCTGACCGGTCGGCGGCGCGTCGCCTGATCCGCTCCGGCCCGGCCGGAGCGGATCGCGCGCGGCTTCCGCACGCCCATCTTCCACTAAGCAACTAGTGAAATAGGTAATGCCGATGCCGCAACGCACTCCGACCGTGCCGACCGCCACCCGCACGGCCCCGACGACCCGCTGGGCGGTGGCGGCGGGGCCGTGCGGGTGGCTCGCCCTGCACGTCGTGCAGGCGTGCCTCTGGCCGGGGCAACGCTGGTACATGTACGACCTGGACATCTACCGACAAGGCGGGCAGGCGCTGCTCGACGGGACTTCGCTCTACACCGCGGAGTTCAACGGCCAGCCGTTCACCAACACCCCGTTCGGCGCACTGCTGTTCGCCGGTTTCACCCTCGTCCCGCTGGAGGCCGCGCGGCCGGTGATGGCGGCGCTCACGCTGGCCGCGCTCGCCGTCGCGGTCGTGTGCGCGGCCCGGCTGACCGGGCGGGCGCTGCCGGTCGCGGCGGTCGCGGCGGCGGTGGCGCTGTGGTTGGAGCCGGTGCAGGCGAGCTTGGCCTACGGACAGGTCAACGTCGTGCTGATGGCGTTGGTGCTGCTGGATTTCGCCCGACCCGGGCGGCTGCGGGGCGTCGGCATCGGACTGGCGGCGGCGGTCAAGCTCACGCCCGGCCTGTTCGTGGTCTACCTGCTGGTGACCCGGCGGTTCCGGGCGGCGGCGGTCGCGGCGGGCACGACGGCGGCCACCGTCGGCATCGGTTTCGCGGTCGCGCCGCGGGAGTCGGCCGAGTACTGGGGCGGGGTGTTCCTCCAGTCGTCGCGGATCGGCGAGGACGTGTTCTACGTCGGGAACCAGTCGCTGCACGCGTTGTTCGGGCGGGCCGGCCAGGACGTGCTGTGGCTGCCGGCGGCGGCCCTGGTCGTGGTGGCCGGGCTGCGGATCGCGGCCCGGCTGCACCGCGACGGCGACGAGCTGGGCGGGGTGCTCACGTGCGCGCTGACCGCGCTGCTGGTGTCCCCCGTTTCCTGGCACCACCACTGGGTGTGGTGCGCGCCGCTGCTGGTGCGGCTGTGGCCGGGGATCGCGGCCGTCCTCGTCCCGCTGGCCGCGTGGCCGCTGCCCGGCTCGCCGCAGTTCCCCCTGCCCCAAGGGCTCCTGTGGATCGGCGGGCCGTTCCAGGACTTCTACGCGTGGCTGGGCGTGCTCGCGCTCGGGCTGGTGTGGTGGACGAAGAACCCGGTCCGCCCCGGTGCGGCGGCCGGTTAGCGCCGAGGTGCCACCGCCTCAGTCCTGTTGCCGCACCAGGCGTTCCACGCCGTCCATCAGCCGGGCCAGGCCGAACGTGAAGTCGTAGTCGGGTTCCGCGCCGCCCGGACCGAACGTGCCCGCGTCCACGACCCGGCGCAGCGCGGGGTAGCGCTCGGCGTCCACGGTCCGGTCCAGCGTCACCCCGTACGCCCGTTCGGCCTCGGTGGACACGTCGGCCGCGAACCGCGCCTGCCCCACCACGAACCCGGTGCACAGCAGCAGCACGGACATCCGGTCGCCGGCCGACAGCGGGGTCTCCTCCAGCACGCGCAGGCCGTGGTCCATCCACGCGAGCTGGTTGGGCGTGCTCGGCGGCGTGGACGCCTGGACCTGGATCGCCCACGGGTGCCGGCGCAGCACGGCGAGGTGCTCGCGGCACCACCGCTCCATGCCCGCGCGCCACCCGTCGAACGGCTCGGCGAGGCACGCGGGGGGCTCGGCGAGGGTGTCGACCACCAGCAGGAGCAGTTCGTCCTTGCCGCGCACGTGCCGGTAGAGGGACATGGTGGTGAAGCCGAGGCGTTCGGCGACGCGGGCCATGGACACGGCGGCCAGCCCGTCCGCGTCGGCCAGCTCGATCGCGGCCCGCACGATGCGTCGGACGCTCAGCCCCTGCCGGGGCTCTTTGTCCAGCCGCTCCCACACCGAGTCGTCCATGTCCTCGCATCCGTGCTCGTCGCAGGCTTGCAGTCTAAGCGTGTGTATGACATACACTTGGTTTATGACATACACAGTCGAGGCGGTGGGCCTGCGCCGGTCGTTCCGCGAGCGGGCCGTGCTCAAGGGGCTCGACCTGGCCGTCCGGCGCGGCGAGGTGTTCGCGCTGCTCGGCCCGAACGGCGCGGGCAAGACCACCGCCGTGCGGGTGCTGGCCACCCTGCTCAAGCCCGACGGCGGCACCGCGCGGGTGGCCGGGCACGACGTCGTCGCCCAGCCGCGACGGGTGCGCGCCGCGATCAGCCTGACCGGCCAGTACGCCGCCGTGGACGAGCTGCTGACCGGCCGGGAGAACCTGGCGATGATGGCCCGGCTGCGCCGGCTCGACCGCCGCGCCGCCCGGCTCCGGGCGGCCGAACTGCTGGAGCGGTTCGACCTCGCCGACGCGGCCGACCGGCGGACCGCGACCTACTCGGGCGGGATGCGCCGCCGGCTCGACCTGGCCGCGAGCCTGGTGGCGACACCCGAGGTGCTGTTCCTGGACGAGCCGACCACCGGCCTGGACCCGCGCAGCCGGCGCGAGGTCTGGGCGGCCGTCGCCGACCTGGCCCGATCCGGCGTGACGGTCCTGCTCACCACCCAGTACCTGGAGGAGGCGGACCGGCTGGCCGACCGGATCGCCGTGCTGCACGGCGGCGAGGTCGTCGCCGAGGGCAGCGCCGCCGAGCTGAAGGACCGGGCGGGCACCGGCGCGGTCGAGCTGTTCCTGCCCGACCGGCACGCCCTCGCGGGCGCGCGCGCCGCGCTCGACGGCGTGCCGGACGTCGACAAGCTCAGCCTGCGGGTGCCCGGCGACGGCAGCGCCCGGCACGTGCGCGAGGTGCTCGACCTGCTGGACCGGCGCGGGGTCGCCGTCGACCGGCTGGAGCTGCACCGGCCGACCCTGGACGAGGTGTTCCTGTCCCTGACCGGCCCGGAGGTGCGCGGTGCTGCGTGATTCGGCGACGTTCATCGGGCGGGGGCTGCGGCACAGCGCGCGCAGCGTGGACGCCCTGCTGGTCGCGGTGATCCTGCCGGTCGTGATCCTGCTGCTGTTCGTCTACGTCTTCGGCGGCGCGATCGCGGTCGGCACCCAGTACGTCGACTACGTGGTGCCCGGGATCATCCTGCTGTGCGCGGGCTACGGCGCGGCCGGCACGGCGGTGGGCGTGAACACGGACATGACCACGGGCGTGATCGACCGGTTCCGGTCGCTGCCGATCTCCGGGTCGGCCGTCCTGGTCGGACACGTGGTGGCCAGCGTGGCGCGCAACGCCGTGTCGACGTCGCTGGTGCTGGCGGTGGCGCTGCTGATCGGGTTCCGGCCGACCGGCGGGCCGCTCGCCTGGCTGGGCGTGACGGGCGTGCTGCTGCTGTTCATGGTGGGCGTGTCGTGGCTCGCGGCGTGCTTCGGGCTGCTCGCGCGCACCCCGGAGGCGGCCGGGGCGTTCTCCTTCGTGGTGATGTTCCTGCCCTACCTGAGCAGCGCGTTCGTGCCGACCGACACGATGCCGGCGGCGCTGCGCGGCATCGCCGGGCACCAGCCGGTGACGCCGGTCATCGAGACGTTGCGCGGCTTGATGATGAGCGGCCCGGTCGGCGGTTCCGGCGTGGCGGCGGTGCTGTGGTGCACGGCGTTCACGGTGGTGGGCGTCGTCGGCACGGCACTGCTGTTCCGCCGCCGCACCGCGCCCTGACGGCCGCGCGGTGTGCCGGGCGCTTCCGGGACGCGCGCCTGCGGGATAGTTCCGGGGTGGCCGAACGCAGACGGGACATCCCGACACCGCGGACCGACCGGACCGTGCGCGACCGGGACTGGACGGTCACCGAGATCGCCGGCGAGCGGTACGAGCGGACCGAGTTCATCGACGTCGACCTGGTGGACCTGGACAACCGGGGGTCGACGTTCACCGACTGCGTGTTCCGGGGCGTCGAGTTCAACACCTCGACGCACACCGGGGCCGCGTTCCTGAACTGCGCGTTCGTCCGCTGCGAGTTCTTCGACGCCACGTTCACCGACTGCAAGCTGGTCGGCAGCGCGTTCGACGGCGGCTCCTACGACCTGCTCAAGGTGGTCGGCGGCGACTGGTCGTTCACCGGGATGGCGGGGCTGGACCTGCGGCGGGCGTCGTTCGGCGGGGTGCGGATGCACGACGTGGACCTGACCGGCGCGCGCTGCCAGGGCGCGGTGTTCGGCGGGGTCGACCTGACCGACGCGTGGCTGCACGGCGCGGACTTCACCAAGGCCGACCTGCGCGGGTCGGACCTGTCCGGCATCGACCCGACCTCCGTCACGCTCGCCGGCGCGCGCATCGAACCGGAGCAGGCCATCACCATCGCCGTGGCCCTGGGCCTGCGCATCGGCTGACCGCCGCGACCGCCCGGACGCCGCCCGGTCGGTGCGGCGTCAGCGGCCGTACAGACCGGACGGCGCGTCGTCGGCGAAGAACCCCGACACCAGGCGGCTCACCGTCGCCACCGGCAGCAGCTTGCCGTCGGGCTTGAGCGCCTCCCGGATCACCGGCGCGTCACCGGGGTGCGCCCCCATCACCACGATGATCTCCGCGACGTGCTCGATGTCCACCACGCCGTCCACCGCCGCGCCGCACTCCCGCACCGCCACCGCGTCCGCCGCCCCGATCCGGCAGGCCAGGTCGGTGCTGTCCAGCGCGTCGAGGAACCGGGCCCGCGTCACCTGCCCGTCGTCACCGCAGTGCGCCAGCAGGAACAGCCACAGCATCTCGTAGGCCGCCCGGATCCGCTCCGCCCCGATCGACCCCGGCGGCACCCGGAACCGCCGCACCAACCGTTCCGCCAACCCGGCGAAATCCCGCTGCCGGACCACCCCGTCGCCGTTCGCGTCGAACATGTCGAAACGCCTGGCGTGTTTTTCGCGCAACCGCACCACATCGTTCATGACCGGTCCTTCCCCCTACAGGGACAGGGGCGTCCTGCGGCACCACAGATACATGGTCCCCACCACGGGTGGGGTACTCGTGACCTGTTGGGGTGAACCTCAGGACGTCCGCGAGCGGATCCGACGCCGGCCACTACCGTCGAAGCCCTTGGCTTCACCCCCATGGAGGCGTGAGTGGCGGAATCCCTGTTGCGCGTCATCGAACCGGTCGGTTCCGCGCGCGGCTACGCGATCAAGGACTTCCTGGCCCGCAACCAAGTCCCGTTCGACACCCACGCGGTCGGCTCGGCCGGGTCCGTCGTGGTCGAGTTGACCGGCGGGGACGTGCTGTTCGAGCCCAGCCTGATCGAACTGGCCACCGCGCTCGGCCTCACCGACGCGGCCGGCGACGACGACTGCGACCTGGTCGTGGTCGGCGGCGGACCGGCCGGGCTGGCCGCGGCGGTCTACTCGGCGTGCGAGGGCCTGCGGGTGGTGATCGTCGAGGACGACGCGCCCGGCGGCCAGGCCGGGTCCACCTCCCGGATCGAGAACTACCTGGGCTTCCCGGCCGGACTGTCCGGCGGCGACCTCGCGCAGCGGGCGCTGGCGCAGGCGCGCCGGTTCGGCGTGCGGTGGATGTCCGCGCGGCGGGCGGTCGCGCTGCGCCGCGACGGCGACCGGTGGGCCGTGGACAGCGACGACGGGTCGACCGCGCGCGGCACGGCCGTGCTGGTGGCGACCGGGATGCGCTGGCGGCCGCTGGACGTGCCCGGCGCGGAGGAACTGCGCGACATCGGCGTGTACTACGGGGCTTCCACGCCCGTCGCGGTGCAGACGGCGGGGTCGGCCGCGTTCGTGCTGGGCGCGGGCAACTCCGCCGGGCAGGCGGCGCTCTACCTGGCCGAGCACGGGGTGCGGGTGGCGCTGCTGGTGCGCGGGCCGACGTTGGACGGCAGCCCCATGTCCCGCTACCTGGTGCGGCGCATCGAGGAGTCGGACCTGGTGGACGTCCGGGTGCACACCGAGGTGGCGGCGGTGACCGGCACCGGGAAGATGAGCGGGATCGTGCTGCGGGACAGCAGGACCGGCGAGACCACCACCGAGGACGCGACCGCGTTGTACGTGCTGATCGGGATGACGCCGTGCACCGAGTGGCTCGCCGAGCAGTCCACAGTGGACACCCGTGGGTACCTGGTGACCGGGACCGACCTGCTGCGCATCGACGGGGCGTGGTCGGCCGACCGGGACCCGCTGCTCACCGAGACGTCCCTGCCGGGCGTGTTCGCGGCCGGCGACGTGCGGTCCGGGACGGTCAAGCGGATCGGCTCCGCGATCGGCCAGGGCGCCGTCGCCAGCCAAGCCGTCCTGGAGTACCTGCGGGACGCGGCCGTGCGGCGGATTCCCGAGCAGGGCGGGGTTTCCTCGTTCGACCTGCTCGACAGCGACCGCGACGGGCGGATCGGCGCGGCCGACCTGGCCGCGTTCGGCGAGCGGCTGGTGACCGCGTTCGACGAGCCGCCGGACACCGAGCGGGCCCGCCGGGTGCACGACGCGTGCGGCGAGTTCTGGACCGTGCTGTCCCGCTTCGGCGCGAACGGCGTCGACCGCGCGGCGTTCACCGGGGCTTTGGACGAACTCGCCGCGTTGAACGCGTTCGCGCCACTGGCCGACGCCGTGCTCGGCCTGTCCGACACCGACGCGGACGGATCGCTGACCCTGCACGAGTTCCAGCGCCTGCTGGGCGCGCTCGGCACCCCGGCCGACGCCGCGGCGGCCACCTTCGGCCTCCTCGACCACGACCGGACCGGCCAGCTGGACACCACCCGCCTCGCGGCCGGCGGCCTCCTCCTCGGCCAGGTCTGACCCCACACCCCCGTCCAGAACCGCGCGGCCGCCCCCGATCCACCGGGGACGGCCGCGCGACACCCAGGACGAGACGAGCGCAGAACCAGACGAACGCGGAACGAGACGCGCACCGAACCAGGCACACGCCGACTCAGACGCACACCGAACGCAGACCGCACACCGGCCCAGACAGCTGTCGACCCGGGAACGCGTCGGCTCAGGCGCGCATGACGGTCGCGATCGGGATGCGCGCCGCCCGGATCGCCGGCACCAGACCACCCAGCACACCGGCCACCAGACCCGCCAACACCCCGGCGACCCCGGCCTGCCAGGGGAAGTCGACGCCCTGCAACGACGGGTACCGCGAACCGAACATCCCGCCGGCCACCCGCAACCCGACCACGCCCACCCCGATCGCCGCCGCGGCCGTGAGCAGGCCGGTCAACAACGTCTCGGCCAGCACGATGCCCGCCAACAACAACCGGGGCGTCCCGACCGCGCGGCGCAGCGCGAACTCCTCGATCCGCTCCCCCACCGTGGCCAGGCCGACGTTGAGGATGCCCGCGATGCCGATCAGCAGCACCAGCGCCGCCATGCCCAGGAAGATCCACCGCATCACGGTGAGCTGGTCGGACATCCGCTCCAGCGTGTTCACCGTGTTGACGTTGATCTGCTCCGGCTTCATGCCGCCCGCCACCAGCCGCGCGCGCAGCGTGTGCTCCACGTCGGAAGCCGTCGGCGACAACATGATCTGCAGGCCGGGACCCATCCGCCCGTCGCTCATGTCCTTGGCCGCCAACCAGTTGCCGAGTTCGTCGGTGCGCACGTAGGCCGCCGGCCCGAACCCGCCGTCGTCCACCACCCCGAGGAAGCGCGGCGTCGCGTTCACCGCCGCACCGGTCACCCGCATCTCCGACGGCACCCGGAACCGCTCGAACGCCTCGGCCGCCTTCTTGTTCAGCACCAGGCGCGGCGCGAACGACGGCTCGCCGCCGAAGTCCAGCCACTGCCCCGAGATCTGCCGGAACGGCCGGAACACCCGCACGTCACCGGACAACCCGGTCAACTGCATCTCGATCGCCTGGCCGGACGGCGCGCCCTTGTTCGGGTCCGGGAGTTCGTGGCAGCCGTTCGCGTCGCACGCCATGCTCGGCCCGCCGCGCCCCGGCTGGTCGATCGGGCCGCCGCCCTCGTTGATCGGCCGGACCCCCGGCTCGCCGATGATGGCCTGCACGTTGGTCAGCGCGACCGCGTCGGACCGCCCGGTCACCGTGTCCAGCGCGATCTCCACGGCGTTGTTCTCCGCACCCACGTACATCTGGCGGGTGCCGTCCTTGCCCTGGTACAGCTCGACGTCCGCGAGCATCGCGCGGTTGGCGATCTCCGAACCGGCCTGCACCGCCACCACCGCCAGCACACCCATGAACAGGCTGACCATGGACAGGAACGTGCGCAGCTTGCGGGCCCGGATCCCCTGCCCGCCGATGATCAGCGACGACCGCAGCCGCCCGGACAGGCGCATCACACGACCACCCGCTCCGCGGTCGGGTGCAGCAGGCCCTCGGACAGCGTGAAAACCCGGCCCATCTTCGCGGCGTGGTCGCGGTCGTGGGTGACCAGCACCAGCCCGCAGCCCTGGTCGGTGGCCGAACGCAGCACCTCGACCACGAGGTTGCCGGTCTCGGTGTCCAGCGCGCCGGTCGGCTCGTCGGCCAGCAGGATCCGCGGCTCGCGCACCAGCGCCCGCGCGATCGCCACCCGCTGCTGCTCGCCACCGGACAACCGAGGCGGCTTGTGCTTGGCCAGGTGCGCGATACCGACCCGGTCCAGCGCCGCCAGCACCTTCGCCCGACGCTTGCGGCGCGGCAGCCAGCCCTGGCCGTTCACCAGCGCCATCGCCACGTTCTGCGCGGCCGTCAAGTGCTTGAGCAGGAAGAACCGCTGGAACACGAACCCGAACTCCGCGCTGCGCAGCGCGGCGGCCTTGCGCTCCGGCACGCGGGTGATGTCCCGCTCCCCCAACAGGTACTCGCCGGAGTCCGGCCGGTCGAACAGCCCGAGCACGCTGAGCAGCGTGCTCTTGCCGGAACCGGACCGCCCCAGGATAGCCACGCTGTCTCCACTGTGGACGGTCAGGTCCACGCCGTCCAGGATGGTCCGGGGTTCCTCCTGGCCCTTCAACGTCTTGCGGACCCCGGTGAGCCGGATCAGCGGCGTCACCTGGAACCGACCTCGGGCCGCCCGGCGTCCTGCGGGCCGCGCGGCAGGTCGGGACCGGGCACGGCCAGCGTCTCCTCGCCGGTCAGCCCGTCCTTGATCTCCACCACCTTGCCGTCGGTGAGCCCGAGCACGACGTCCTTGGTCTGCCGCGAGCCGTCCGGCCCGAGCACGTCGACCTTCCCCTTGCCCTGCCCACCCGCGACCGCCTCGACCGGCACGACCAGCGCGTTCCGCGCACTGGCCGTGACGACCTCCAGGGTCGCCGACGCGCCGTTGATCAGCTTCACGTCGTCGGGTGCCGTGCACACCAGCCGCAGCCCCGTCGGGTCGGAGGACCCCCGGGGCTGGTCGGGTTGCTGCGGCACTCCCCGGCCGGGCGTCTGCTTGTCGTCCTTCGCCGGTTCGTCCTGCTGCGGCGGCGGCGCGGCCGGCACCGTGCCCGCGGGCAGTGCGGCGATCGTGCCGAGCAGCGTGCAGTCGAACGGCCCCGGGCCGTTCTTGATCTGGGCGCGGACCGTGCCGGTCACCGCGTCGGAGATCTGGTAAGCCTGCTCGCCGCCGATGTCGGCGACGATCCCGTAGCCCGCGTACTTGGCGGACGCGACCGGCATCCCGACCGTGACGGTGGAGCGGTCGTCCACCAGCCGGCCACCGAACGTCGAGCCCGCCGGCACCTCGACGTGGTTGGGCGTGCCGTCCACCCAGACCGTCGCCACCCGGGTCGGCTTGGTGGGGGTGCTCTTGGCCTCGGCCACCTCCAGGTAGCGAACCTGCCCACCGACCGGCGCGACCAGCCCGAACACCGGGTTCATGGCCACCTTGCCGGTGAGGCTGACCTTGTTGCTGAGGTCCTGGCGCGAAGGTTTCGCGGTGGTCATGGTGGTACCCCGAGGAGCCATTTCGGGGTTGACCGCCTCCCCACCGCCGGAAGAACACCCTTGAGCGGCCAAAACCACCAGGGCCGTGCCGAGAACACGCCCCAACCCAACAGCAGACACCGGTTTCCCCCTGCCCAAGCCAACACGCCGGTTCGGCCAACCTACCGACATGACGCCCCGCACCCTCACCGGGTTGCATTCACCACCCGACATCCCCAACCCGATCCCCCCGTGCACCCCCAATCACCACCCATCAATCGCCACCATCAGCCGAACACGCCAAGCGTCACTGCATGTAGTGAACAACCCTCAGACCAGGCACTATCCGGCCACACTGTTCGTTGCCGGAGAAAAACACGGCGCGGCGGCCCGGCGGCCACCCGTCCCAAGACACACACGCTCCCAGCCCCACCACAGACCCAGCCCAACCCAGTTACGAACACAGACCACAGAACGCGATACGGAAACCAACCCCACCAAAACCAGCCCCAGGAGCCGACCCCAAACCACCCCACAGACCAGACCACCCCACAGACCGGACGCCCTCGCGTCGGGCAGGCTCGCGTCGGGCAGGCTCGCGTCGGACGGGCTCGCGTCGGACGGGCTCGCGTCGGGCAGGCTCGCGTCGGACGGGCTCGCGTCGGACGGGCTCGCGTCGGACGGGCTCGGAAGCCACTCAGCCCTGCCCTGCCCGCAGCCTGGTCCCCAGCCCACAGCCGCCCCCGCCCCAAGCCCCGTCCCCAGGCCGCCCCAGCCAAAGTTGCCCCAGCCAGAGTCAGCCCGCAGCCCCGCCGCGTGCCTCGCCCGCATGCCGGGCAATACAAACGCGGCCACGGTCACGCGGCTCGGGAGGGGCATGCGGGTCCGGGCACGGCTGAGCACGCGGGACTGAGCATGCGGTCATGCTCAGCCGAGGAGTAGGCAACGCGGGTCGCCCCCGACCGGGCCTCACGAGCCAGCGGTGGACCCGGCGGCAGCAGTGGCCCCGGCGGCTGTGTCAAAGCGGGCGGCGATGGCCGGGTCGCGGCGGGCATGTGCCGGTGGCCAAGCGGCCAGGGCGAGAGCTGATCGGCGGTCAGGGCGGGAGCTGATCGCCTGCGAGTGCCGGTTGTCGAGTGGTCGTGGCCGGTTGTCGAGTGGTCGTGGTGGGTGCGGATCGCCTGCGGGTGCCGATGGCCTCGTGGTCAGGCGAATCAGCCAGGTGACTAGGACTGTCGGACCCAGCCCAACGATCGCCGACCCCAGGCGGGAAGCGCCGATCCCCTGAGGCAGGGAGCACCGAACCCAGGCAGGCGGGCGCAGGCTGGCACACACCGAGGCGACGCGAGCGGGTTGGTCGGGCCGGCCTGCCTGGGCCGGGTCGGACCCGCTGGCCTGGATCGGGCGTGGCCGACCCTGGATCTGACCGGATCGGGTCAGATCAGGACCGAGGCGGGGGCGAGCCGAGGGCCGAGGTCGGGGGCCTCGGCCTGGTGCCCGGGTCGGATCGGGCCGGGCCGGGCCGGGCCGGGCCGGGACCGGATCAGACCCAGGCCAGGACCGGGTCAGGTCCAGGCCGGGGCCGAGCCGGACGACGGCAGGGGTCAGATCAGAGGGCGGGGTCGGATCAGGTGGGTGGGGTGTTGCGGAGGTCCAACAGGAGGGCGTTCAGGGACTGATGGGCCGTGGGGGTCGCCGGGAGGTGGCTGGCGGCTCGGGCTTCCTCCAGGAGCGCGTGCCACTTCACGACGTCGGCTTCGAGATCGGCACGGCTCGGGGCGGCAACGGTGGTGGGGACGTGGGAGTGTTCGGCTTCCGCCTTGGCGGCCACCAGGTCGGGCAGGTACGCGGGGGCCTCGTGAGTCGCCAGCAGCGCGGGGAGGTTGGCCTCCACCTCACCCGTCTTCATCAGGTGAACACCGGTCAACAACACGCGGAACGTGTACAGCAGCGGCTTCAGCTCCCCCGTGCCCTCGAACAGCCGCCACTGGTTGCGGGCGAAACCCTCGTAGTGGTGGGCGTGGCGCGTGGTAACGCACGAACCCGCCAACGAACGCAGGCGCTGATGGGCCTCGGTCGTGTGGACCACCAACGGGGACGTCACCTGCTCCAGCACGTCGCCGTTGGGCCGCAGCAGCAGCCTGAAGAACTTCAGCACGTCGTGCGTCACCAGGTCCAGCTCCACGCCGTCCCTGGTCCACATCCGCGTCAACGTCTCCGGTCCGGGCTCCAGGCCCACGACCTCGGCCACCGGCAGCACGTGCGCGCCCCGCAGGTCCACGTCCGAATCACGTGACGGGAACCCGTACAGGTGCGCCCCGGACACCGCCGCGAACACCAACGGCTTGGGCTGGGCCGCGACCACCTCCGCCAAGTCCGGCACCTCGTAGCTCACGTCCCCAACCCCCTCTCCCGCACCGACACCAACCACTCCTCGACCGCCCGCTGGTCCGGCTCGGCCGGCAGCGGCCCGTCGGCCTCCGTGATCGACTCGCGCAGGCTCTCCACCCACGCCCGCACCTCGCCCCACCCGACCTCGCCGCGACGAACCGCCAGCAGCCGCTCCCGGTGCGGGGCCATGTCGAGCGACAACGTCCCGGTGCGCACCAGGTCGCGGCACACCAGCAGCAGCCGCACCACGTGCATGACCGCCTTCCACTTCACCTCACCGGTCGCGGCACGCCGGGACTCGATGCGCGACAGGTGCGCCACAGCGGCCCGCAGGTAGCTCTCCGCGGCACGTCGGGAGAGGAACGCGGGCAGCAGGCCGCACAGCTCCGCCCCGATCTCCGTGCGCACCTCGACCCGGGGCGACACGAGCACTTCCAGCACGGTCGGGTTCGCTTTCAACGCCAACGCGCAGAACCGCTCGACCTCCCAGTTCAGCTCCTCGGGACGGGGCCCTTCACGGCTCGCGGGCGGCTTGTCGAAGCGCCAGAACTCCGGGGTGGGCACGACGAACACACCCCGTCTGTCCACATCGGACGACGGGGTGGCCAGGCCGTACACCTGTGAACCGACGACCACCGACAACACCAGCACGTCGGTCAGTCTGGTGGACGCACCCGGCGGAGCAGTAGCGATTTTCCGCCGGGCCGCGCCACGCGCCGCGGCCCGGCGCGGCGCTCACCGGCTACCCGCGGTCGCCCTGGATGTTGACCATCCACGAGATGCCGAACCGGTCGACGCACGCGCCGAACTCGTCTCCCCACATCTGCTTCTCCAGCGGCACGGTGATCTGACCGCCGTCGGCCAGTTGCGCCCAGTAGCCGCGCAGCTCGTCGCCGTCGTCGCCGCTGAGGCTGACGGTGATGTTGTCGCCCGGGTTGTGCGGCATCCCCGGCGGCGTGTCGGCGCCCATCAGCGTGTAGCCGCTGGGCGTCTCCAGCTGCCCGTGCATGATCTTGTCGCCCTCGGGCGCGTCGGGCGGGCCGAACTCGCCGAAGGTGCTCAGGTTCAGCGTGCCGCCGAAGACGCCTTTGTAGAACTCCATCGCCTCGCGCGCGTTGCCCGCGAAGCTGATGTACGGGTTGAGTCGTGAGGCCACCGGGTCCTCCTTGGGGTCGAGGCCCCCATCCTCGCAAGACATCCTGCCCACCGCGACCGCACTCACGGGTGGTCCGCCAGGTCCGCGGACACCTCCGCCGCGGACCGCCCGGTCGACCGCGCGAAGCGGGCGATGGCCAGGCGGGCCAGGCGGGTCGCCTCGGCGGCCAGCGCGCGCCGGGTGGCTTCGCCGGTGTCGCCGTCCAGCACGGACGCGGCGAGGCGGGCCAGTTCCTCGGCCCGGCGCGCGATGCGCACGTCGCCGTCCTCGCCGGTGAGCGGGAACCGGTGGGACGGCGGGAGGTCCGCCCGTTCGCCCAGGGCTCTGCGGTAGACGGCGCGTTCGAGGACGTCGAGCGACCGGCCGGGTCGGGCGGGCCACAGTTCGACCTCGGCGACGGGATCGAGCAGCAGGGCCAGGCGGGCCCGGACGGCGGTGCCCAGCGTCGTGTCGGCCTGTCCGATGTACACGGCCTCGCCGTCGGGGCCGTAGAGCGCGTAGCACCCGGCTTCGGCGTCGCCCCACCGCTTGCCGTCCTCGTCGCGCGCGGACAGGCCACGGTCGAGCAGGGAGCGGGTGGGGCGGGGGCTCAGGACGGCGTGCTGCCACTTGCGCCGCCACCGGGCGACCTCGTCGTCGTGCCGGCGGGTGTCGCCGCCGTCGCGGTGGCGCAGCAGGGCGCGGACGAACGCCTGGACGAAGTCCGCTTTGGGCATCCGCTTCCCGTTGAGCACCTCGCTGACGGTCGCGGGCGGCAGGGCGTGCTCGGCGGCCAGCTCCCGGATCCGGTTGTAGCTGGGTTTGCCGCATTCGACGTGCAGCGTTCGCAGGCTCTCCGCGAACTCGTGGACGGACACTCCGCTTCCTTTCCCGGGGTCGATCGGTACACCGGCACAACTGGTCCGGCGGCCGAAAAGATTCGAATGTCCCGGACGGGTTCGCCGACGGTCGGGTCCGGATCGTTCGGATCCATTCGGGAACGTTCGACGGGGCGAACGTCCGATGACCCTGTGTGAGCGACAGATACCTTCTCCGAGCTGCGGAGTTAACTTCCCGTTGCGGTTTTCGCCGCAATAGCGCAGCAACGCCGTGCTCCGTTCAGGGGAATCTGCCCACCGCCTATCGGCGTCTCACCCACTGGTCGCGGTTTGACACCCCACAGGGCCGTCGCCACCATTCCGACCATTCGCCGCGCCCATTTACCAATCTATTCCAGGCAACGAGGGGTGTGCATGTTGTCCAACTCGCCGCGAAGGCGAAAAATCCTGATCAGCGCCGTGGCCGCGGTGCTCGCCGTCGGCGCGGTCACCTACACCGGGGGGTCCACGAGCGCCTACGCGGACGTCCAGACCACCACCGACTCGAAGACCGCGTCGGACGGCAAGCAGTACTGGGTGAAGAACCACCTCGTCCCCGGCGCCGCCGCCGCGTCGGACCAGCGCAAGAAGTGGCTGCTGGTGTGGGCGGGCGACGAGAACATCGCCGACACCCTGGTCAAGGACGTCAAGAACCTGCCCGGCTCGCTGGGCGGCGGGCTCGGCAAGATCGTGAACGCCTTGCCGGGTCCCGATTTCCTGGCGGTCATCGACGCCACCGAGGGTTCGCCGAGCTACGGCAAGGTGGTCAACACGGCCACCGTCGGGCCGCTGGTGGAGAACGAGCCGCACCACATGCAGTACGTGTGGCACAAGGGTGACACGGTCTACGCGGGTGCCCTGTTCGCCGCCGCGACCTACGCATTCGACGTGAGCGCGTTGCCCGAGTTGAAGTTGAAGGGCATCAGCCTGCCGACGAACACGCTCGGCGGTTCGGTGCCGGACGCGTACTGGACCTTGAAGGACGGCACCGCGTACGGCACGTACATGGGCGGCCCGGTGGCGCCCGGTCCGTTCGTGTACGCGAACGGGCAGTCCGTGGTGAGCAACGGTTTCGCGGGCAGTCCGGGCGCGCTGGTCCGGTTCGACCGCACCGGCAAGGTGCTGTCGCAGACGTCGGCGGCGACGCCGCAGGGCGACAACGCCAAGCTGTGCGCGAACCTGCCGCAGCTGTCCGCGCCGACGTGCGCCAACCCGCACGGCATCCAGGCCCGCGAGGATCTCGACACGTTGGTCACCAGCGACTACGCCGAGCCGCGCAACATCATCCTGGACCCGGTGAAGCAGCCGTCGCCGTACCTGCGCCGGCCGACCGTGCGGACGTGGGACATCACCGACCGGGACAACCCGAAGCTGCGGGCGGTGTCCTACCTCCAGGACGGTCCGCGCGCGGACCCGGCGGACCCGCTGCACGCGGAGAGCCGGGCGGTCATGGAGACCACGGTGACCAACCTGCCGGGCCACAAGGGCGCGTTCGCGCAGACCATGCAGGGCGGCGCGGTGCACTACACGCCGGACATCACGGCGGCCGAGCCGCACTGGTACGAGGTGTTCGACGACGGCTCGGCGAACAAGTCGATCTACGCCGGCAACGACAGCAACGGCGGTGGCTCGAACGGCGGGTGGATCCAGACCAGCCCGGACGACAAGTACCTGTACCGCGCGATTTCGGGGCGCGGCAAGGGCGCGCTGGGTCCGAACGACCCGGGCACGACCGGTGGCGTGTACGTGCTGGACATCCAGAAGCTGCTCGCGGCGGGTACGGACGTCAAGTGCCGCATCGACACCCTGGCCGAGGCGCAGAACGGCGGCGCGGAGGCGGACTGCCCGACGGTGGCGGGCGCGGCCCCGATCAACCCCGGCCAGCCGGCGGCGGGCCCGCACTGGGGCGCGTACGACAACTTCGTGCTCGGCTCGGACGGCCGGTACGAGGAAACCACGTCCCCGCAACGGATCGCGGTGTCGAACTACTTCGTCGCCCGGTCCGGTCTCGACGGCGACCACAAGGTGAACGTGCTCAAGCTGGGCAAGGACGGCAAGCTCACCCTGGACAGCGCGTTCAAGGACGAGTTCAGCGGTCAGGTCGGGGTGAACTTCAACCGCAAGGACTGGCCGCACGGCCCGTTCGGCAACGCGAAGCCGCACTCCGAGCTGTTCGTCGTCGCCGACGCCGACGTGAAGTGATGGACCACCCCCACGGCGGTCTCGACGCGGTCGGGGCCTCTCCCTGGGCGGCGGCCCTGCGGCTGGTCCTGTTGCTGGCCACGGCGTACGTCGCCGGGGTCGGTGTGGTCCGGCCGCAGGTATCGGTGCTGCCCAAGCACGCGGTGCGGTCGACGGCGGCCGCAGCGGCGGTGTCGGGCGTGCTCGCGGTGGTGTCGGTGGCGGCGTTGGGCGTCGACGTCGTCGGCGCGACGGCGCACGTCGTGCTGGTCGCGGCGGTGCCGGCCCTGCTGGGCAGGCCGGGGCTCGCCCGGGGCGCGGCGGCGCTCCTGGTGCTGCTGCTGGTGATCGAGACCGCCGCCGGGGGTTCCGGTGTCGACTTCGTGGTCGACACCGTGTACGTGGCCGGGGCGGCCACGTGGTTCGGGCTGGCGGTCGTCGGCGTGCGGGACCGGCGCTGGACGCTGACCTTGGGCGTCGCGCTCGCGATGGCGGGCGCGGTCCGGCTGGTCACGTCCGGCGTGGCGTTCGACCGGCGGGTGCACGAGACCGCGCTCGGCCTCGTGCTGGTCGCCGCCGTCGTGCTGCCGCTGGTGGTCACCGCGCTGGGCGACCGCCGGGCCGGGATCGCCGGCGTGGTGCTGGCGTTCGCGGCGTGGAGCAGCCTCGCGGCGATCCCGCCCCCGACCGGGCTGCCGGTGCCCGGTGTGCCGGTGCTGGTCGAGATCACCCTCGCCGGGCAGCGGGTTCCGGTGCTGGTGACGCCGAACCGGCCGGGCCGCAACCTGGTGCACCTCCCGGCCGGTGCGGGGCCGGTCCGGGTCGGCGCGGACCCGGCGCTGCCCCGGGCCGGTGCGGAGGGCACCTGGGCCGAGGTCGACCTGCCCGCAGGGCGCGGCGAGATCGTGCTCGCGTCGGGCGACGACACGGCACGGGTCGAGGTCGACACCGGTGACCGGCCCGGACCGCTGGTCGACGCCGAGTGCGTGAGCGCCGCACTCGGCGGCCTGGTCGCGGGCCGGCGGGACGTGCTCGCGTCCTGCCCCGCCGATCAACTGTCCACAGAGGACGAAGACGCGCTGCGCAAGCTCGTCGGGTACCTGAAGCAGCGCGGCGCCGAGGGCGTCGTGCTGGCCGTGGACCAGACACCGCGCAGCGTCTCGGCCGCCCGGACCGTGCACGAGGAAGCGGCCCGGAACGGTCTGCGCATCGACACCGAACCCAAGGCGGACAACGCTTTGCTGACCGTCTCGGGATGGGAGGCGGCACACGCCGCGCTCACCTCGGCGGGCGCGCAACAGGCCGAACGCCCGGTCTACGCGCACGGCCTGTACCTCGCGCCGTGGCTGCTGACCACCCCGCTGGTCACCGCCGTGACGACGGTGTCCGTGCCGCTGCGGTTCGACCCGCGCGAACCGCTGCCGGTCGGCTACGCGGTGGCCGTGGGCAACGGTTTCGGCGGCGCGAACCCCACCCCCGCCGGGTTCCGGGCGTGGCTGGGCGACCGCAGCACCCCGGACGCCGTCCGGGTCTTCGCCGCCGCACAGGTGACGGCGATGCCGATGGGACCGGGCGAGGCGCACGCGCCCGGAATGCCGATGAGCGAGGAACTGGCCGGCCAGTGGGTGCCGAAGGCGACCGTGGTCCCGGTCAGCGAACCGCTCGACTGAACCGAGGAGATGACGTGAAACGACTGTCCGCACTGGTTTTCACGGTGGTGGCGCTGAGCCTGACCGCGACCGGCGTGGCGAGCGCCGACGCGCTGCCGATCTGGGCGCTGCCCGGCATCGACGTGGGCAGCCTGCTCGGGCCGACCACGGGCGTGCCCGGCGGGCTCGCGCCGGTGTTCGACCTGCTCAAGCTGATCGGCGGCTAGCCGCACCCGCAACCACCGCCGAACCACCACCACGGAAAGGGAAGCACCATGCAGAAGATCACCCGCGCGCTGGTCGCGGCCACGATGGCCGGACTCGTGCTCACCGGGGCGGCGAGCCCCGCGCTGGCGAACCCGGCCGTCGTCGACGAGCCGGACACCAGCGGCCTGAACAACATCTGGACGTTCACCCCGGTGCTCGGCATCCCCGTGCTGGGCGTCGTGCAGTCCGTGGTGAAGGCCCCCAACGGGATCATCCCGAACTGAACCGGGTGGCCGGGTCGCCACTTCGCCGGCGGCCCGGCTCCCCCCTGCCCAAGGAGCAGCCGTGAACAGGTTCCTCTCCTCCCCCACCTCGTGCGCCGCGCCGACACCGCGACCCGAGGAGCCGGTGCGGGTCGTGCCGCTGGCCGTCGCCGGCGTGCTCGCGGTCGGCTTGACCTGGTACGTGTGGTCGGCGCACGGCGGGAAGTCCGGCGCGCTGCTGGCGCTGGGCCTCGGGCTGGGCGCGGCGCTGTTCCACTCCCGCTTCGGTTTCACCTCCGCCTGGCGGCAGCTCGTCGCGGTCGGCAACGGGCAGGGCGTGCTGGCGCACAGCCTCCTGCTGGGCACCGCCGCGACGCTGGTCGCGCTGATCGTGTCCACGAACTCGGGGCTGTTCGGCTCGGTGCCCAAGGCGACCGCCGGTCCGCTCGGCCTGGCGCTGCTGGTCGGCGCGGTGCTGTTCGCGGTCGGGATGCAGCTGGGCGGCGCGTGCGCGTCCGGCACGCTGTTCGCGGTCGGCTCCGGGCAGTCCACGATTTTGTTGACGCTGGGCGGTTTCATCGCCGGGTCGGTGCTCTACACGTGGGCGTTCCCGTTGTTCGACGGGTGGCCCGCGGTGCCCGGCGTGCTGCTGGCCGACCACGTCGGCTGGTTCGGCTCATGGCTGGTGACGATCGCCGCGCTGGCCGGGATCGTGGCGCTGACCCGGGTCGTGCAGGCCCGCCGCAACCCGCCACCGGCCGACGTGGTGCCGACCGCGCAAGGCGTCGCACGGGTGTGGCGCGGCACGTGGCCGCTGCTGGTCGGCGCGGTCGTGCTCGGGGTGCTGGCGGGCGGGGTCTTCCTGGTGTCCGGCGGCACTTGGGGCGTCACGTTCGCGTTCGCCCTGTGGGGCGCGAAGTTGTTGCAGCTGGTCGGCTTCCACCCGGAGACCTGGGAGTTCTGGCAGGCCCAGGCCAACGCGAAGGCGCTCGGCGCGCCGATCTGGGCGGACCGGACCAGCCTGACCAACATCGGCATCATGATCGGCGCGGCGGTCGCGGCGTCGGCGGCGGGCGCGTGGAAGATCCACAGCGAGATCCCGTGGCGCACAGCCCTGGCCGCCGTGCTCGGCGGGGTGCTGATGGGGGTCGGCGCGCGGCTCGCGGGCGGCTGCAACATCGGCGCGTACCTGGGCGGGATCTCGGTCGGCAGCCTGCACGGCTGGCTGTGGGGCGTGTTCGCGCTCGGCGGCACGTGGCTGGGCCTCAAGGCGCGCCCGCTGTTCGGGCTGGCGAACCCGCAGCCGAGCGACAGCGTGTGCTGACCGGCTACGCCAGGCACGCCCGCACGGCGACCCGGTAGATGTCGGCGGCCAGCGCCCGGTGCCGTTCGCCGGCCCGGCTGAAGTGCTCCAGGATCACCCCGCTGTTGACCTCCAGCACCTTCGGCCGGCCGGCGACCACGGCCACGTCGACGCTCGCGAACCGCAGACCCAGCGCCCGCATGGCCGCCGGCGCCAACGGCGTCAGCGCGGCGACCGCCGCCGGGTCGACGTCCAACTCCGGGCGGGCACCGAAGTGCAGGTTGTGCCGCCACTCCCCCGGCGCGGTCGCCTTGCGGTACACCAGCAGCATCTCCCCGTCGAGCACGACCACCCGGAACTCGTCCTCGATCTCCAGGTACGGCGACACCGCGATCGCGCGGTACCTGCCCTCCAGGTAGGCCAGCGCCGCGCGGGCCTCGGTCTCGTCCACCACCCGCAGCACGTCCACGCCGCTGCTCTCCCGGTGCGGCTTGAGCACGGCGGGCAGCCCGACCAGCTCACGGGTCAGCGCGACCGGGTCGGGCAGGTCCCGGAACCGCAGCAGGTGGTGCGGCACGGACGGCACGCCGGCGTCGTCGAGCAGCGCGCAGGTCGCCACCTTGTCCGTCGCGATCTGCGCCGCCGCCGCGTCGTTGAGCGGGAACACCTGGCCGATCACCATAACCCGCCGGTCGGCGGTGACCAGCTCGGCCAGCCAGTGGTCGCAGTGCCAGCGCACCTCGGCCCCGGCGGCCGCGCCGGCCTGCTCGATCTGGGCGACGAAGTGCCGCCGCCCCATGTCCTGAAAACGCGCCACGCCGCACAGCCAAGCACGGCCCCGTCGACCGCGCCGGGAGGCCCCCGGGTTCCGTCGTGCCGGGGGTTGGCGGGGCGTGGGGCTTGGGCTGCGCCATTTCCGGCTGGGCGGTGGCAGAGGTAGGCGGCACCACGCGCCGCAGCGGCGGATCGAGCGGTTGCCGGGCGGACTCGTGCGCGAACCGGGCCGCACCCGGAGCGCCCGCGCGCGTGTCGCCTTGGCGTCCATGGGGTCTGGTGGAGGGGAACCAGGCGCAGTGGACCGGGTGGGTTACAAAGTGCCGTGAACGGGGCATGATCACCGCCATGCGAATCCTCGTGGTGGGTGCGAGCGGCCTGGTCGGGCAACACGTGGTGGGCGAACTCCGCCGGTGTGGGCACGAGGCCACGACCGTCGCCCGCACCCGCCGTGAGGGCGTCGACCACGTGCTGGACATGACCACGGCCGGCGTCGAGGAGTTGCGCCCGTTGCTCGCCGGGCATGACGGGGTGGTGTTCGCGGCGGGCGTGGACGACCGGCAGACCCCGCGCCGACCCGCGTACCCGACGTTCCACCGGGGAAACGTGGCCCCGGTGGAGAAGCTGTTCACCGCCGCGCGCGAAGAAGGGCTGAGCCGGGGCGTGGTGCTCGGCTCGTACTACACGCACTTCCACCGCGAGCACCCCGAGTGGCGGCTCCCGGAGCTGCACCCGTACCTGCGCAGCAGGGTGGAGCAGGCGCGGACCGCGCGCGCCGCCGCCGGGTTCCCGGTGGCCGTGCTGGAACTGCCGTTCGTGTTCGGCCGCGCCGGTGACCGCCTGCCCAACTGGGCCGGCCCGCTGGGCCGGTGGGCGAGGTCGGGGTGGCCGATGTTCGCGCCGCCCGGTGGCAGCGCCGCGACCTCCGCCGCCCGCGTGGCCGAGGCGGCGGTGACGGCGCTGGTCGACGCGTCCGGTGCGGACATCCCGGTGGCCGACGAGAACATGACGTGGCACGGGATGTTCTCGCGGATCGCCGCCACCGCCGGCCGACCACGCCGGGTCCGCCGCCTGCACCCGGCGGTGCTGCGGGGCGCGCTGCGGGCGACGAGCGCCGTGCACCGGTTGTCCGGCAAGGAGTCCGGTTTGGACATCGCGCACGTGGACCGGTTGCTGCTGAGCGAATTGTTCGTCGGTGTCGGGCGGCCCGGTATACTCGACCCCGCGATCCGGGAGACATTCAGCCGCTGACCGGCCAACGCCGACTCTCGCACGTTCCAACCACACCTCAACCCGCGCCCTCTCAACCCGCGCCCCTTCGACCTCCGCCCTCTCGACCTCCATCCTCTATCCGCCGCACCCACCCCACACGCCCGACATCCGGGCCCGCACACCCGCATCCGCCCCACACGCCGAGATCCGCACCCCGCCCCACATCGGCACACACTCCCCAATCAGGGGACGCACACGTCGCACAATGGTGTATTCGGACCAAAAAACGTACGGAAACACTGTTCCCGATACTCGGTGAAGCATGAGGTCACCCCGACCACCCAGCCACTCTGGCTCAACCCGTGAAATGCACGTCGTACCGCTCCTGCCACGGCAACAGGCTCTCGAACACGTCAGTGCCCGCCGCGATCCGCCCCAAGTGCCGGAAGTACCCGAACCGCTCCGCCCCCGGCGTCATCACGACCAGCACGTCGGCGGCACTCCCGCTCGCAGCCCCGAACGCGTGCGGCGTGTGCGGCGGAACCACCAGCAACCCACCCGCGGCCACCGACGTCCGCCGCTGGTCGACCACGAACTCCAGCACGCCGCCCAGGACGTAGAACGCCTCCGTCGCCAGCGCGTGGAAGTGCTCCCTCGCCCCGACCGCGCCGACGTCCAGCGTCAGCCGGTTGACGCTCACCGCACCGCCGGTGTCCGGCCCGTCGGCAAGCAACTCGAACCTGCTCCCGCCGGCCAACCGGACCACCTCGGCACCCTCGTTGTGGAACACCGTGCTCCCCTTTCTACGACGTGACCCGAACCAGCGCGCGGCCTTGAGCTGAGCCGCGCGCCTGAGCCGAACCGCGCGCCGAGCGCGCGCGATCCGGCACATCTGTGGACCCGAACCCATCCGTGGACCAAGCGCGGTCCGCGAACCTGACCCAGTCGTGCTCGGACGTGCTCCGATCCGCCGTCGTCCGCCTCCGATCCCGGCCCGTCGGCGAACCCGGCCATCCGTGAAAACGCCCGGTCCGCGAACCTCCGCCATTCGCGAATTTCGGCCATCCGCAAACCTCCGCCATCCGTGAACCGGGCCGGGTCCGTGTGCCCCGTTCGTGCGCCTCGTTCGTGTGCCCTGTTGGCGGGCCTCGTTGGCGAGCCCCGTTGGCAGGCCCCGGCCTACCTGTGGTCCCGGCTCGGTCCGTGCCATCGGATCGGTCCGTAACTCGACCGATCCGTGACTCGGCTGGCCGCTGGGCTCGACCGATCTGGGGTTCGACCGATCCGTGGACTTGATCGATCTGCGGACTTAACTGATCCGGAGGCTCGGCCGAGCGGTGGGCAGGCTTGGCGACGCGCGGGCGTGGCGACGGGCGGGGCGGAGTTGGCAGGCGGGGTGGGCGGGGCAATGGGCGAGGGGGTGATGGGTGGGCGAGGCGGACGGGGTGGTGGGCGGACGGGGTGGTGGGCTCGATCGGTCGGTGGGTCTGACTGGTTCTTGATCTCGGCTGATCCGTGAGTTGAGTCAAGCGCGGGAACATCGGGTGAACCAGGGGCAGTTGCAGATAGCAGCTATCACCGGATGTGATGAATCGGGGGACCCGGTGGAACTGCGGCAGCTGCGGTACTTCGTGACGGTCGCCGAGGAGCGGGGGTTCGCGAAGGCGGCCGATCGGCTCGGGATCGTGCAGAGCGCGGTGAGTCAGCAAGTCCAACGGCTGGAGCGCGGGTTGGGGGTGTCGCTGTTCACCCGGACCACGCGCATCACGCGGCTCACGCCCGCCGGCGAGCGGCTGCTGCCCGAGGCGCGCGCCGTCCTGGCGGCGGCCGACCGGACTCGGCGGGTGGCGGCCGACATCGTCGCCGGGACGACCGGGGTGCTGCGGCTGGGCACGCTCAACGACCCGCGTGTCTACGACCTGTTGGCCACGCTTTCCGCACCGGGGGTCGACGTCCGGGTCACCCAGGTCGCGCCGGGCGAGCGCTTGGCGGCCGTCCGCTCCGGACAGTTGGACGCGGCGATCGTCCGCGCTGCCACCCCGACCAGGGATCTGGTCACGCTCCCGCTGTGGACGGATCCGCTGTACGTCGCGTTGCCCGCCGACTACCCGCCGGCGACCGGAGATCAACACCGAGTGCCCGCCGACGAACTGCCCGTGGTGGAGCCGGCGTGTTTGACCGGGTTGCCGTTGCGGCTGGCTCCGGCGGATCGCAATCCGCCGTTTCACCGGTTGATCACCACGGCGCTGCCCGCCGACCAGGTGCTCGGGCCGCCATTCACGTCGCTGCAACGGACCTTGACCGAACTGGGGCGCTCGACACCTTCGTGGACGGTGTTCTACCGGGTCTCGGCACTCCCCGACGCACCGAACGTCGTCTACCGGCGGTTGTCCCATCCGACGCTCACGACGTCGTTGGTCGTATTTCGTCGTTCATGGAACAACAACCCGCTGCTGCACGCGTTCGGTGGATGAAACCGGCGGCACTCCGAAGTCGCGAGGAGGCCGGCCGGCGGCCGAACCAGGCGTGAATCGGTCGCACTTTTCCAGGATATTGTGGTGATTCATGTCCGGCCCGCGCACTGCTGTCGCGGTGCGTCGCCGGCATCACTCCGACGGCCGATCAACGACCACAATCGGGCTATTCCACTCGACCTCGACGTAACCGCAAAATTGCGGATCACGCACACCAGTCCCGGTCACGCGGACGGTGGTAGGCACGGGACCGTCGGGAGCACCGGAAAACATGGGACCTTCGCCCCTTCGGCACAGCGCGCTCGGCGTACGGTGGAGCGGGGCGGTGACGGCCGCCCCGGCGACGGCCCAGGTCGGGCGTTCGTCGGGACGGCGGCGGCCGGTTCCGCCGGCCGGTTCGCCGGAGTGCCCGGAAACACTTTGCGTCGCGGTCCGGCGGCCTATTCACGTCGACCGTTCGGCTCAATCTCACCGGGCAGGTTGTGTTGATCGTGCGAAACGTGAACTATTGATCGGGCATGGGGGATTCGGTCCATGGTGGACAATCACTGGGGCACTGGGGGAGGCATGGTCGACGGAAGTAAGCCCGCCGCATTACCCGTCGCACGTCGGACGCGTCCGACGACGCCGGGACGTGGGTCGCCACGGCCGTGGACGGCGCGGGAGAACGATTATCGCTGAACGGCAACCGAACATCGAACCATCGTGCACCGGACAACCGCGCGGCACCGGGGGCTGAGCGCGGCCGGCGGCCGAAGCCGTTCGGACGGCGGTCGAACGCATTCTCCCGCCGCTCGCCCGATCCGCCGACGGCCGCGCCGCACGCACACCAGGCTTGGGGGCCGGTTCTGTGAAGAACGCACTCATCGGCAAACTCACGCGGATCATCCTGGCGGAGCGGAGAACGCTTTTCCGGATCGGGATGCGCAAAATCCTGGACGAGGCTTCCGGCATCGAGGTCACGCACCAGGTGGACACGTTCGAAAGCCTCGCCCGGCACACCCGGGAACTGCCCGACGTCGTGGTGATCGGATGTCTGGCCGACGTACCCCGCGCGCCGCTGGCGGCGCGCAAGTTCCTCGACCGCCGGCCGTCGGCGAGCGTCCTCGTGGTGGACGACAACGCCGTCCTGCCGGACACGCCTCGGGTGGGCGTGCTGCCGCTGACGTCCGGGCCGGACGAATTCCTCAGCGCCATCCGGATGCTGGCGGCGGGTTACGCGTTCTACGCCGGGCCCGCGCCGCGCGCCGCCGAGCGGGGCGACCCGCCGCTGGAGCGGATCACCCGCCGGGAGACCGACGTGCTGCGCCTGCTGGTCGGCGGTCGGACGAACTCGGAGATGGCGCGGCACCTGTCGCTGACCGAGAGCACCGTCAAGTTCCACGTGCAGAACCTGCTGCGCAAACTCCGGCTGCCCAACCGCGCGAGCGCGGTCGCCTACGCCTACGAAACCGGGCTGATCAACGTGGGTGAACTGTCCGAAACCGCACGGAGGCCGTGAACCTTGCTCAACCTGACCAACGTGCAACGTGGTGCGTTAGGCGCCGCGACCGCCATGTTCTTGGTGGGGACGCTGACCGGCGTGTCCCCCGCGCTGCACAACTACCCCGTGTACGGCGGGCAGGCCGTGCGCTACCTGTTCGGTGCGCTGCTGCTGCTCGCCGTGGCGCAGGCGTCCGGTAAGGGCTTGATCCGGCTGACGCGGCGCGAGGTCGGCTACCTCTCGGCGCTCGCGCTGACCGGGCTGACCGCGTTCAACGTGCTGATCGTGGAGAGCACGCGGTTCGCCGACCCGGCGACGGTGGGCACGGTGGTGGCCGCCGTGCCGATCGTGCTGGCGCTGCTCGGCCCGGCCATGGAACGCCGCAAGCCCGCGCCCCGGGTGCTGCTGGCCTCCGTGGTGGTGGTCGTCGGGGTTGCGGTGACCAGCGGGTTCGGCGGCGGGTCGCCGCTCGGGCTGCTGCTCGCGTTCGGCGCGCTGGCCTGCGAGGCCGGGTTCTCGCTGCTGGCGCTGCCGGTGCTGGGCCGGCTCGGCGCGATCCGGGTGTCGGCGTACTCGGCGGCGCTGGCCGTGCCGCAACTGGTCGTGGTGGGGCTGGTCGTGGACGGGCCGGAGCTGGTGCGCGTGCCGACCGCGACCGAGGCGCTCGCGCTGGGCTACCTGGCCGTGGTGATCACGGTGTTCGCGTTCCTCTGCTGGTACACGTCGCTGCCCCGGCTCGGTGCGGACAAGGCGGGGCTGTTCTCCGGTTTCCTGCCGGTCGGCGCGGTGGTGTCCACGGTGGTGCTGGGCACCGGCCAGCCCCGGTTGGCCGACCTGGTGGGCGCGTGCCTGGTGCTGGTGGGGTTGGCGATCGGGCTGCGGCCCGCGCGCAGCCGGGAACCGGTGCCGGTGTGACCTCGCACCAGGTGGTCGGCCTGCTGGTGGCGCTGGCCGTGATCGTCGCGCTGGCGAAGGTGATGGGCTGGCTGGCGACGCGGCTCGCGCAGCCCGCGGTGGTGGGCGAGATCCTGGCCGGGGTGCTGGTCGGGCCGACGCTGTTCGGCGGGGTGGTCGCGGACCTGGTGTTCCCGGCCGACATCCGGCCGATGCTCAGCTCGCTGGCCAACATCGGGCTGGTGCTGTTCATGTTCCTGGTGGGCCTGGAGTTCAACCGGGACCTGCTGCGCGACCGGCTCGGGGCGATCACCGTGCTGTCGCTGGGTTCCATGCTGACGCCGTTCGTGCTGGGCGTGCTGCTGGCCACGGTGCTGCGGCCCGACGACGACCGCGTGGCGTTCGTGCTCTACCTGGGCACGGCGATGGCGGTGACCGCGTTCCCGGTGCTGGCGCGGATGATCGGCGACTGGCGGATGAGCGGGTCGAAGGTCGGGGTGCTCGCGCTGGGCAGCGCCGCGCTGGGCGACCTGCTGGCGTGGTCGTTGCTGGCGGTGGCGATCGCGACGCTCGGCGCGGGCACGTCCGACCAGTGGCGGCTGCTGCTGGTGCTGCCGCTGGTCCTGGTGAGCTTCCTGGTGGTCCGGCCGCTGCTGGCGCGGATCGCGGACTCTCGGCGGGACATGTTCGCGGTGGTGCTGATCGGGTTGCTGGGGTGGAGCGCGCTGACCGAGTGGATGGGGCTGCACTTCATCTTCGGCGCGTTCCTGTTCGGCTTGGTCATGCCGCACGGGACGGATCTGCGGGCGGGCGTGACGTTGCGCATCGAGCAGGTCGGCAAGGTGCTGCTGCTGCCGGTCTACTTCGTGGTGGCCGGGCTCAACGTCGACCTGTCGCGCACCACGTGGTCCGGGTTCGCCGACTTCGGGCTGATCCTGCTGGTCGCGGTCGGCGGCAAGTTCGTCGGCGCGGTGGCGGCGGCCCGGCTGTGCCGGCTGGACTGGCGGGAGTCGGCGACGCTGGGCACGCTGCTCAACACCCGAGGTCTGACCGAGCTGGTGATCCTGAGCATCGGCCTGCAACTGGGCCTGCTGGACCGGGACCTGTACTCGCAGCTGGTGCTGATGGCGGTGCTCACCACGATGATGACCGGGCCGCTGGTGAAGCTGCTGCACCGGGACCGGCGGGCGGTGCCCGCCCCGGTGCCGGAGGTCAGCTCGCCACGTCCGCGATGACCGGCTTGACCAGTTCGACCAGGCTG
Source organism: Saccharothrix sp. NBAS 001 (assembly GCF_056640475.1). Lineage (NCBI taxonomy): Bacteria > Bacillati > Actinomycetota > Actinomycetes > Pseudonocardiales > Pseudonocardiaceae > Saccharothrix > Saccharothrix sp. NBAS 001. The sequence continues at coordinate 10,461,267 of NZ_CM153251.1, read as the reverse complement.
GCCGAGTCGACCTCGATGGTCTCGTCGTCGCGGCCGCTGCCGCAGTACACCTTGCCCATGTCCGGCACCGAGGTGTGGAACACGACGGTGCGCTCGGCGACCTCGGTCAGCGGGCTGATGCCGCCGGGCGCCATGCCCAGTTCGGCCAGGTCGGCCTCGCCGGCGCGGCGCAGCTTGGACCGCGAGACGCCCGCCGCCTTGGCGATCTTGCCGTAGCCGGCGGGCATCAGCATCGGCAGGGACACCAGGACGAACCGGTCCTCGGTGCGGAAGGCCAGCGTCTTGAGCAGCCGCTCGGCGGGCAGGCTCAATTCGCGCTCGATGTCCTCGTACGTCCGGATGGGCGCGTGCGTGAAAGACGAAAAAGACACGCCCGCGGCTTCCAGTATTTGCGCGGGAGTAGGTCCGCTCATGCGCCGAGCATATCGGGGTGGACGTCGTCCCGACCGGCGGGGTCGTATTCGCGTTTCCGCATCAATCCGTGGAACACGAACCGCATCACCGGCCGCCCGGATTCGTCGGCCAACTCGCCGCGCTGGCGCACGATCCCGCAGTCCGCGCGGGACAGCGACGGGGTCGCGCCCAGCACGGTGGCCCGGCCGACCAGCAGGTCACCGGGCCGGACCGGGCGCAGCCAGCGCAGCTCGTCGACGCCCGGCGACACCTCGGCGGCCGATCCGCTGATCACCGAATCGACGTAGAGCCGCATGAACACGGCGGCCACGTGCCACCCGCTGGCGATCATCGGTTCGGCCGCCCGGCCCAGGTGCACCGGTTGCGGGTCGTACTGCCGGGCGAATGACCGGATCTCCGTCGCGGAAATCCGGTGGGCACCCAATTCGTGCACGTCGCCGACCTGGAAATCCTCGAAATAGCGCACGCTACCTCCTCGCGGCGGCGCGCAGCCGGGGGAACAGCGCCGCGCCCGCACCGCCGATCTCCGGCCGGTGCGCGGCCACCTCGCGGCGGGTCTGCCCGACCACGGCGTCGCCCATGAACGGGAAGTCGGTGCCGAACAGCACGTGCCCCGGCGCGGCCACCGCGTCCACGCACGCCAGCGCGGCGCGCGCGGAGGACTGCGCGGTCTCGTAGTAGAGCCGGTTCAGCTCCTCGCCCACCGAGCCGTCCTGGCCGGGCAGCACCCAGGTGCGGGCCAGTTCCAGCCGGCCCACCAGGAACGGGATGGTGCCGCCGCCGTGCGCGAGGACGAACCGGATCCGGGGGAAGCGCCGCAGCGCGCCCCGGAACAGCAGGTTGGCCACCGCGCGGGTGGTGTCCATGACGAAGTCGACCAGCGGCGGCGGCACGGCGGCGGCGAAGTCCGGCGCGCCCGTGCAGGAGCACCGGTAGCCGGGGTTCGGGTGCACGAACACGACCGCGTCGCGCCGGTCGAGTTCGGCGAGCAGCGGGTCCAGGCCGGGATCGCCGAGGATCGCGCCGTCGGCCAGGGAGGCGGGCAGCACGACCCCGTCCGCGCCGAGCACGTCGTAGGCGTGCCCGATCTCGGCCAGCGCCGCGTCGAGGTCGGGCAGCGGCAGGGTGGCCAGCAGGCCGAGCCGCTCCGGGTGCTCGCGCACCAGTTCGGCGGTCCACTCGTTGGTCTGGCGCACCAGGTGCGCGGCGTCCGGGAGCACCAGCGCGGCGTCGGGCACGAGCACCGACAGCACGACGGCGGCCAGGTCGTGCGCGGCCATCACCCGGAACGTGTCGGCGGGGTCCCAGCGGGGCACCGGCACGCCCGGCGCCATGTGGGTCACGCCGCGGGCGGCCAGCGCGTCGGCCAGCCGCCCGTGGTACGCGTGGTGGTGCACGTCGATCCAGTCCACTGCGGACACCTAGACCGCCTGGGCCGGGATCGCCGGCAGGTCCGCCAGGGCCGCGTCGATCTGCTCCTGCGGCAGGTCGTAGTCCTCCAACCGGCCCGCCAGGAACGAGTCGAACGCGCCCATGTCGAAGTGGCCGTGGCCGGAGAACCCGAACAGGATCGTGCGGGCCTGCCCGGCTTCCTTGGCGGCCAGCGCCTCGGCGACCGCGCCGCGCAGCGCGTGCGAGGACTCGGGGGCCATCACGAAGCCCTCGGAGCGGGCGAACCGGACCGCCTCGGTGAAGACCTCGTTCTGGTTGTAGGCGCGGGCTTCCACGTAGCCCTGGTCGTGCAGCAGGCACAGGGTTGGCGCGTCGCCGTGGAAGCGCAGGCCGCCCGCGTGGATGGGCGGCGGGATGAAGCCGTGGCCCATGGTCTTCATGTGCAGCAGCGGCCCCAGGCCCGCGGTGTCCGGGTAGTCGTAGGCGTAGCGGCCCCTGGTCAAGGTCGGGCACGCGGCGGGTTCGGCGGCGATGAACCGGGTCCCGGTGCGCGTCCCGTCGAGCGTGTCGGCCAGGAACGGGAAGGTCAGGCCGGAGTAGTTCGAGCCGCCGCCGACGCAGCCGACCACGACGTCCGGGTAGTCGCCCGCGATCTCCAGCTGGCGCTTGGCCTCCAGGCCGATCACGGTCTGGTGCAGCACCACGTGGTTCATCGCCGAGCCGAGCGCGAACTTGGTGTCGTCGTGGGCCAGCGCGTCCTCCACGGCCTCGCTGATCGCGATGCCGAGGCTGCCCGGCGAGTCCGGGTGGTCGGCGAGGATCTTGCGGCCGGCCTGGGTGCGCGTGCTGGGCGAGGCGAACACCTCGCCGCCCCAGGTCTCCATCAGCGAGCGCCGGTGCGGTTTCTGCTCGAACGACGCCTTCACCATGTACACGGTGACCTCGACGCCGAACAGGCTGCCCGCGAAGGACAGCGCCGAGCCCCACTGGCCCGCGCCGGTCTCCGTGGTGACCCGCTTGACGCCTTGCCGGGCGTTGTAGAACACCTGCGGGATGGCGGTGTTGGGCTTGTGCGACCCGGCGGGCGAGACCGCCTCGTACTTGAAGTAGATCTTGGCGGGGGTGTCCAGCGCCTTCTCCAGCCGGTCCGCCCGGTACAGCGGGGAGGGCCGCCAGATCTTGAGGACGTCGCGGACCTCCTCGGGGATGTCGATCCAGCGCTGCGGGCTGAACTCCTGCGCGATGACCTCGTCGGGCAGCAGCGGCTGGAGGTCGGCCGCGGTGATCGGCTCGCGGGTCACCGGGTGCAGCGGCGGCAGCAGCGGCTTGGGCAGGTCGGGCAGGATGTTGTACCACTGGGTGGGCAGCTCGTCCTCGGACAGCAAGTACTTCTTCACGTCACTCGTCTCCTCAGAACATCGGTGCCGCGCTCGGCGCGCGCAGCGTGCCCAGGTGCGGGTGCCACAGGTGGTCCGGGTTCTCCTCGACCTCGCGGGTGATGTCGCGCATCCGGGTCAGCGCGGCCGGTTCGCCGTCGCCGTCCCACACGTCGCCCTGGAGCATCCGCAGCACGTCCAGCCGGTAGCGCGGGTCCGCGACGAAGGCGGTGAACAGGATGTTGAGGCGGTAGTAGATCGAGATGAACTCGTACCAGTTGCTCACCGCGCGGCGCAGCTTGGTCTCGTAGCGGTCGAAGGAGGACTTGCCGAAGTCCCCGCGCTCGGCGGCTTCGAGGATGTCGTAGGAGGCGATGCGCGCGCTGTTCATGGCGACGCTGACACCGCTGGAGAAGATCGGGTCCACGAACCGGGCCGCGTCGCCGACCATCAGCCAGCCGTCGCCGCAGACCTGCCGCATGGCGTAGCTGTAGTCGCCCTCGGGCTTGAACGGGCGGACCCGCTCGGCCTTGCGCAGCGCCTCGGCCAGTTCCGGCCGGCTCTCCATGGCCTCCTCGAAGAACGCGCCCCACTGCTGCTTGGCGGCGGTGAAGTGCTTCTTCTGGGTCACCACGCCGACGCTGGTGATGGTGTCGGTGATGGGGATCTGCCAGACCCACGTGTCGGTGATCGGCAGGAAGTGGATGAAGATGAAGTCGGCCTGCTTCTTGTCCACCGCGAGCGCGGAGCGGTCCAGCCCGTCGAACCAGGTGTGGATGGCGTACTGGTTGAACACCGGGTCGGGCACCTTGAGCTTGAGCTGGCGGCCGAGCAGGGTGCTGCGCCCGCTGGCGTCGACCACCAGCCGCACCCGCACGCCGATCTCGCGCCGGCCCAGGGTGAACACGATCTTCTTGACGTCCTCCTCCAGCTCGACCCGCTGGACGCGCACGCCCTCGTAGACCTTCGCGCCCAGGGACTCGCTGTGCTGCAGCAGCAGCAGGTCGAACTGGCCGCGGTCGACGTGGTATGTGTAGTCCTGGTCGACGTTGCGCTGGTCGCGCTCGCGGAACTCGACCTCGGCGGCCTTGAACCCGTGCGAGAGCTTGAACCCCAGGTTCGAGATGTCGTTGCTGGTGGCGGAGGTCCAGGCCGCGCCGTACTTGCGCGGGAACCCGCCTTCGTCCACTTTGGCCAGTGCGCCGATGTCGGCCAGCACCGGGGTGGTCGCCGGGATCAGCGACTCCCCCACGTGCGGCCGGGGGAACAGCTCGCCCTCCAGCAGCACGACGGACATGCCCGCCTTGGCCAGGTAGGAGGCGATGGTGGAACCGGCGGGGCCGCCGCCGATGATGCCGATGTCGAAGTCAACGTCTGACACAGTGCCCCCAGCTCAGACTTTCCGGACGTCGTGGTCGAGTTCGAGCACCAGCCGCGTGATGCTGTCCAGATCTCGGAAGTTGCGGCCGACCATGCGTTCGGCGGGCACGTCGACCCCGAGCCGCTCGCCGATGAACACGACCAGGGCGGTCGTGGACAGGCTGTTGAGGATGCCCCATTCCAGCAGCGGGGTGTCCGGGAGGATCTCCACCCCGGCGGAGTCCAGCACCTTCTCCCGGATGAACTCCGTCAGCGTGCCCAGGACCTCAGCGTGTTCCATGCACATCTCCGTATCCGTGCCGCACCACCGGATGTGGTTCGGATGCTATGAGGCGTGGAAAACCACTGTCTTCCATCGGAATGGCGGGCGGGAGCCGGCCGTTCGGCGGAGGGCGGACCTGTCCGTGCGGCCAGGTTCGGGCCGGTATTCCAGGGGAGGACAACCCGGCGCGGGCTGCTTACTGTTCGGTCGCGTGGACTTCGGATGGCACCCGGCCGCGCAGGCCGACTTCGACCGCGTCCGCGCGGAGACCGCCGGCTGGCCGGACGAGCGGTCGGCGGGCCTGACCAGGAAGCGGTGGCGGCGGTGCGGTGACGCCGGGCTGCTCGGCTACAGCGTGCCCGCCGACCTCGGCGGCTCCGGGCGCGGGTTCCTCGACACCGCCCGCGCCATGGAGGCGTTCGGGCTGGGCTGCCCGGACATGGGGTTGGTGTTCGCGGCGCTGGCCCACCTGTTCGCGTGCGCCATGCCGATCGCCGAGCACGGCGGCGAGCGGGTGCGCGAACGCGTGCTGCCGCTGCTGGCCTCGGGCGAGTGGGTGGGGGCCAACGCGATCACCGAGCACGACGCCGGTTCGGACGTCACGGCGCTGGTCGCGACCGCCCGCGCGGACGGCGACCACTACGTGCTCGACGGCGTGAAGTCGTTCGTCAGCAACGCCCCCGAGGCCGACGTGTTCGTGGTGTACGCGTCGACCGACCCGGAGTTCGGCCACCTGGGGGTGACCGGGTTCGTGGTGGAGCGGGACACCCCCGGCCTGTCGGTGGAGCCGTTCGGCAAGCAGGTGCTCGACACCTGCCCGGTCGGCGAGGTCCGGTTCGAGGGGTGCCGGGTCCCCGCCCACCACGTGCTGGGCGTGCCGGGGCAGGGCGCGGCGATCTTCCAGTCGTCCATGCGGTGGGAGCGGACCTGCCTGTTCGCCGCCTACCTGGGGCAGGCCGGGCGGCTGCTGGAGCGGTGCGTGGCGCACGCCCGCGAGCGCCACCAGTTCGGGCGGGCGATCGGCCGGAACCAGGCCGTGTCGCACGCGATCGCGCGCCTGCACGGCCGGTTGGAGGCGGCGCGGCTGCTGCTGTGGCGGGCGTGCTGGCGGCTGGACCGGGGCGAGCGGGCCGCGCTGGACGTGGCCGGCGCGAAGCTCGCGGTCAGCGAGGTCGCGGTGGACGTCGCGGCGTTCGCGGTGCGGGTGCTGGGCGGCGCCGGGGTGCGGGCCGGGTCCGGGGTCGGGCACGAGCTGCTCGACGCCCTGGCCGCCACCACGTTCTCCGGCACCTCGGAGATGCAGCTGGAGCAGGTGGCCAAGGAGCTGGGGCTGTGAGACTGCTGCACGACCTGGTCCGCGCGCACGCGACGAGCACCGGCAACGCCGTCTCGGCGGCCGACGGCGCGCTGAGCTATCGGGAACTCGACGCCGAGGCCGACCGGCTCGGCCACCTGCTGTCCACAATGGACGTGGTGGCGGGTGACCGGGTGGCGTTGTGGCTGCCCAAGTCCACCGTCGCGGTGGTCGCGATGCAGGCGGTGTTGCGGCTGGGCGCGGCGTACGTGCCGGTCGACCCGCTGAGCCCGGTCGACCGGGCGGTGCAGGTGATCAAGGACTGCGCGCCCCGGGTCGTGATCACCACGCCGGAGGGCGCGGAGTCGTTGGGCGGCGAGTTCACCACCCTGTGCGTGACGCTCGGCGGCGGGCCGGTGGACCCGCTGCCCCGGGTGCCGACGTCGCCGGACGACCTGGCGTACATCCTCTACACCTCGGGCTCCACCGGGGTGCCCAAGGGCGTGCGGATCTCGCACCGCAACGCGATGGCGTTCGTGGAGTGGGCGGCGGCCGAGCTGACGGCCGGGCCGGCGGACCGGTTCGCCAACCACGCGCCGCTGCACTTCGACCTGTCGGTGCTGGACCTGTACGTCGCGTTCCTGGCGGGCGCGCCGGTCCACCTGGTGCCGCAGGAGACCGCGTACGCACCCCGCCTGCTGGTGGAACTGCTCTGCGCACAGCGCATCACCGTCTGGTACTCGGTGCCGTCGGTGCTGATCCTGATGGCCAGGGACGGCGGGCTGCTCGCCGCCGACCTGCCCGACCTGCGCGCGGTGCTGTTCGCCGGCGAGCCCTACCCGGTCGACCACCTGCGCGCGCTGCGCACCCGCTTCCCGGCGGTCCGGCTGCTCAACCTGTACGGGCCGACCGAGACGAACGTGTGCACGTTCTACGAGGTGGCCGACGTCCCGGACGACTGGACGCACCCGGCCCCGATCGGCCGGGCCTGCTCGGGCGACCGGGCGTGGGTCGTCCGGGACGACGGAACCCCGGCGGCACCGGGGGAAGAGGGCGAACTGGTGGTCGACGGGCCGACCGTGATGCTGGGCTACCACGGCGCGCCGCCGCACGACGGCCCGTACCGCACCGGGGACCGGGTGGTGCTGCGCGACGGCGACCTCCACTACCTGGGCCGCCGGGACAACATGGTGAAGATCCGCGGGAACCGGGTGGAACTCGGCGACGTGGAGGCGGCGCTCCAGTCCCACCCGCTGGTCAGCGAGGTGGCGGTGGCCGTGGTCGGGAGCGGGGTGGACGCCCGGCTCACCGCGTACGTGGTGCCCTTGGCGGGCCGCGCGTTCGGCCTGCTGGACGCCAAGCGCCGGTGCGCGGAGTTGTTGCCCCGCCACATGATCGTGGACCGGCTGGAGGTGGTCGCGGCCCTGCCGCGCACCGCCAACGGCAAGGTCGACCGGCGCGCGCTGACTAGCCCCGGTACGCCTTGAGCAGGGCGGTGCCCTCGTTGGCCAGCCACGTGGGCAGGTCCCACAGGCCGGGGTGCAGCGCCCGCAGCGCCGGGATGTCGGCCTGCCACCCGGCGAACGACCCGGCCGCGGCGAGGTCGTCCGGGTCCACCCGCAGGCCGGCCAGGGCCTGCGCGGGCAGCGGGTCGGTGTCGATCTCCTCGCCGAGCGCGGCGCCCAGCGCGGCGACGAGGTCGCCCCTCGTGACCTCGTCGCCGGCGATCTCCAGCGCCCGCCCCGCGTAGCGCTCCGGGTCGCCGAACGCGAGCCCGGCGAACGCCCCGATGTCGTGCACCGCGATGAGCTGCACGGTGGCCTTCGGCGGGATCATCCGGACCAGCGCGTGCTCGCCGCGCACGCCGAACCCCGGCGCGGCGTGGTTCTCCATGAACATCACCGGCCGCAGCACGGTCGTGGTCAGGTCGAGGCCGCGCAGGTGCTGCTCGATCCGCCACTTGGTGTTCCAGTGCGAGATCCCGGTGGCCCGTTCCGCTCCCCCGACCGAGGTGTAGACCAGGTGCGCCACCCCGGCCGCCACGGCGGCGTCGGCGACGTTGACCCCCATCTCGACCTCCGGGACGTCCGGGGTGGTCGCGGCGGGCTGCACGCTGAACACCCCGTGCGCGCCCGCGACGGCCCGGTCCAGCGAGTCCCGGTCCCGCATGTCCCCCACGACCAGTTCCGCGCCGGCCGCCGCGAGGTCCCGCGCCTTCGGCACGGCCGGGTCCCGCACGAGCGCCCGGACGTGCCACCCGTCGGCCAGCAGCCGGCGGGCCGTCGCGCCCCCTTGTTGCCCGACCGCTCCCGTGACGAGCACTGCTTGCGCCATCGTCGTGTCCCCTCGGCTAGGCTCCCGGATGCGGAGCACTGCTCCGAAAGATACGGAGCACTGCTCCGCTTTGTCAACGGAGGTGTTCCCGTGCCCGACCGGCCCCGCGCCGACGCCCGCCGCAACCACGACCAGATCGTCGCCGTGGCCGCCGAGGCGTTCGCCGAACACGGCACCGAAGCGTCGCTGCGGGACATCGCCCGCCGCGCCGGGATCGGGATCGGCACCCTCTACCGGCACTTCCCGACCCGCGAAGCCCTGCTGGAAGCCCTGCTGCGGCAGCGGTTCGACCTGCTGCGCGCCAAGGCCGAGGCACTGGCCGACACGCCGCCCGCCGACGCGCTCGACCAGTGGCTGGCCGAGTTCGTGGCCCGCTCCACCACCTACCGGGGCCTGCCGGAGTCGGTGCTGGCCGCCCTGCGCGACGAGGAGTCCGACCTGCACGCGGCGTGCGCGGCGATGCGGGCCGCCGCGACCGGGCTGATCGAGCGGGCGCAGGAGGCGGGCGCGGTCGCGCCGGACGTGACGGCGGAGGAGGTGCTCATCCTGGCCTCCGGCGTGGCGTGGGGCAGCGAGCGCACCACCATCCCGGCCACCCGGCTGCTCGGCCTCACCGTGCACGGCCTGCGGCCCTGACCCGGGCTCACCGGGCAAGGGCCACGCCGGCGCGGGCGGCCGGATGGCCGGAGGTCTTGAAGCCGGTGGCGTCGCCGATCTCCGGCAGGATGCGGGCGGCGGTCCTGATGCCGATGCCGGGGATCGGGGTCAGGACCCCGGCGAGAGGGTGCGCATCGCGTATCCGCTCGACCTCGGTGGCGACCTGTTTGCGTTGCAGCAGAACGGTCTTCAGGCTGTCGGCCAGGCGGGGCGGCACGGTGTCGGCCGCCGTGGTGCCGGGGGTGGACGCCGGTGGGCAGGCCGCGGATGCGGTTGGCGATCCGGGTGGCCTCACCGGCCAGATCGTCGTTGAACCCGACCGACACGTCGGCCCGGGCGTCGAGCCGACGTGGGCCGACCGACCGCAGCCCGAGATCTCCGGCGTCTCCTCGCCCGAGGTGTCCTGCCAGGCACCGGCCGACGAACCCCGCGCGCCTGCCGGTGCGGCACGCGGACCCGCCGGCCGGCCAGCGAAGGCGGCCGGTGGGTCGACGGCACTACAGGCGCGGGTCCACCGGCTCGGATTCCAGCGCCAGGACGGCGAACACGCACTCGTGCACGCGCCACAGCGGCTCGCCGCGCGCGGCCCGTTCCAGCGCTTCCAGGCCCAGGGCGTACTCGCGGACCGCCAGCGACCGCTTCGCGCCCAGGGCGCGCTTGCGCAGGCGGGCCAGGTTGTCCGGCTCGGTGTAGTCCGGGCCGTAGATGATCCGCAGGTACTCCCGGCCGCGGACCTTGATGCCGGGCTGCACCAGGCCGCGCCCACCCTTGGTCAGGTTGGCCAGCGGCTTGACCACCATGCCCTCGCCACCGGCCGCGGTGAGTTCCTCCCACCACCGCACGGCTTCGGCCACCTGCGCCTCGTCGGTCGTGTCGACCACCCGGTGGCGGGTGCGCGTGAAGATCTCGCCGGGCAGGTCGCCCAGCGTTTCCAGGTGCCACAGGTGGTCGCGGTCGTGGAAGGTCGCGCCGCGCGCCGCCAGGAGCTGGAACGGGGCCAGGCGGACCCCCTCCAGCCCCTTCGTGGGCCAGATGTACCGCTCGTACGCCGCCCGGTAGCCGGCCGCGTTCGCCAGGCGGGAACCGGTGCGCGCCACCAGGTCCGCCACGTCCACGCCACGGGCCGCCGTCGCCGCCAGCACGTCCGAGGCGGCCGAGAGCGCGCCGACCGCCGCCGCGCCCACCGAGGCGTACTGGTCCTTGATCAGACCGGCCGCCTTGGCGTTCCACGGCAGCAGCTCGGCGTCCAGGAGCAGCCAGTCGGTGTCGAACCGGCCCCACAGGTCCGCCTCGGTCACCGCCGCGCGCACCCCGGCCAGGAACTCGTCGGCCAGGTCGCCGTCGAAGAACGGGCGGCCGGTGCGGGTGTGGATCACGCCGGAGTCCTTGCGCACCAGGACGACCGCGCGGGAGCCCATGTGCTTCTCCTGGCAGATCACCTCGCGCACGCCGGCGTCGCGGTACTCGGCGAACGCCTCCTCCGGGTGCTCCAGGACGTCCGGGCGCCGCGACGTCGCGGTGGGCGCCATGGTCGGCGGCAGGTACAGCAGGTCGTTCGGGTCGACCGCGAAGCGGCTCATCACCTCCAACGCCGACGCGGCCTGCTCCGGGCGCACGGTGACCCGACCGCGGTGGGTCGTCTCGACCGTGCGGCGGCCCGTCACGTCCGACAGCGCCAGGACGTCGGGCGCGCGCTCGGGTCCCGGCGCGACCAGCGGCCGGACCGGCTCGTACCAGACCTGGTGCGCGGGCACGGAGACCACCTCGCGCTCCGGGTAGCGCAGCGCGGTCAGCCGCCCGCCGAACACCACACCGGTGTCCAGGCACATGGTGTTGTTGACCCACTCGACCTCCGGGGTCGGCGTGTGCCCGTAGAGCACGGTCGCGCGGCCCCGGTACTCGTCCGCCCACGGGTAGCGGACCGGCAGGCCGTACTCGTCGGTCTCGCCGGTCGTGTCGCCGTAGAGCGCGAAGCCGCGCACCCGGCCCGACGCGCGGCCGTGGTAGCGCTCCGGCAGCCCGGCGTGCGCCAGCACCAGCGCGCCGCCGTCGAGGACGTAGTGCGACACCAGGCCGTCGCAGAACCGCTCGACGGTCGCGCGGAACTCCTCGGACTCCCGCGCCAGCTGGGCCAACGACTCCGCGAGGCCGTGCTTGACCTGGACGTTGCGGCCGCGCAGGGCGCGCACCAGCTTCTGCTCGTGGTTGCCGCACACGACGTGCGCGTGCCCCGCGTCGACCATGCCCATCACCAGGCGCAGCACGCCGGGCGTGTCCGGGCCCCGGTCCACCAGGTCGCCGACGAACGCCGCGCGCCGGCCGGCGGGCGGCACCGCGTCGACCGGCCGGCCCGCCTCGTCGCGCACCAGGTCGTAGCCCAGCTCGGCCAGCAGGTCCTCCAGCTCGGCGCGGCAGCCGTGCACGTCGCCGATCACGTCGAACGGTCCGGTCTGCTCGCGCAGGTCGTTGAGCAGCCGCTCCGGCACGATCACCGCACCGTCCACATCGGACTGGGTGCGCAGCACGTGCACCTTGCGGAAGCCCTCCTTGCCGAGGGACTTCACCGACTTGCGCAGCGCCTCGCGGTGCCGGCGCACGACGTGCGCGCCGAAGTCGCGGTCGGGGCGCTCGGCGTTGCGCGCCAGGCACACCGCTTCCGGCGTGTCCAGCACGATCGCGACCGGCAGCACGTCGTGCGCGCGGGCCAGCTCGACCAGGTGCGCGCGGTCGGCGCGCTGCACGTTCGTCGCGTCGATCACGGTGGTGCGCCCGGCGTCGAGCCGCTTGCCCGCCACGTAGTGCAGCACGTCGAACGCCGCGCCGGACGCCGACTGGTCGTTCTCGTCGTCGGAGACCAGGCCGCGGAAGTAGTCGCTGGACAGCACCTGGGTCGGCTTGAAGTGCTTGCGCGCGAAGGTGGACTTGCCCGAGCCGGAGGCGCCGACCAGCACGACCAGGCACAGGTCGGGGATCTTGAGTTCCATCAGTCCTGCTCCCCCAGGGTGAAGACCGCGAGCTGGGTCGGCGCGCCGAGGTCGGCGTCCTCGGGGCCCACGGGCAGGTAGCGCACGGTGTAGCCGCGCCGAGCGGCGATCCCGTCGCCCCACGCGCGGAACTGCGCGCGGGTCCACTCGAAGCGGTGGTCCGAGTGCCGCAACTGCCCGGCGGGCAAGGTCTCGAACAGCGCGTTGTACTCGACGTTGGGCGTGGTGACCAGGACCGTGCGTGGCCGGGCCACGACGAACACCGAGTTCTCCAGCGCGGGCAGCCGGGACGGGTCGAGGTGCTCCACGACCTCCATCAGCACGGCCGCGTCGTACCCGGCCAGCTCCGGGTCGGCGTAGGTGAGCGACGACTGGCGCAGCGTCAGCCGTTCCCGCTGCCGGTCGCCCATCCGCTCCAGGCCGAGCTTGCGCGCGGCGACCCGCAACGCCTGCGCCGAGACGTCCACGCCGTGGATCTCGGTGAACGACGGGTCGGCGAGCAGCGCGCGCAGCAGCGCCCCGCCGCCGCAGCCGAGGTCGAGCACGCGCCGCGCGCCCGCTTCCTTCAGCTGCGCCACCAGGGTTTCCCGGCGTTGCACGGCGAGCGAGACGCGCGGTTCGGTGAGCGCGTTGTCCAGCTCCTCGGGCTCGACCCCTTCGACGTCGGCCAGCCGGGACAGCGCGGACTGCACCAGCGGACGGCGGCGCATCAGGTATCGGGTGGTGATCAACTCGCGCTCGGGGTGCGTGCCGAGCCAGCCCTCGCCCGCCCGCAGCAGCTTGTCCACCTCGTCCTCGGACACGTAGTAGTGCTTGCTGCCGTCGAGCACGGGCAGCAGCACGTAGAGGTGCTTGAGGGCGTCGGACAGCGTCAGCGTGCCGGTGAGGGTGACGTCGGCGTAGCGCGAGTCCTCCTCGTCGTCCAGCGGGATCGGGGTGATGGTCGCGGTCCAGCCCAGCGGCGTGAACAGCTTGTCCACCAGGCGGTGCGGCAGGACGGGCAGGCGCACGGAGAGCGGGATCGGGGTGGCGGCCAGCTCGGCGCGGCTCTGGCTGCGGCCGTTCATCGCGGTGCGGAAGACCGTGCCCAGCGCGACGGTGAACAGCGAGCCGGCCACGTACGGCCGGTCGTTGACGTACTGCGTGAGGGTGCTGCCGGGACCTCGCACCAGCCCGACGGGGTCGACCTCCAGCAGGAGCGCGACGGTGCACTCCCGCTCGTCCGCGCGGGGGTAGAACACGTGCGCGGGACCGGCGGAGGTGGAGAACGACTGCGCCCGGTCGGGATGCTTGTGCAGCAGGTGGCCGAGGTCGGTCGCCGGGCGGTGGGTGGTGGTCAGCGTCAACAGCACCCGTCCAGTGTGGACGAGGAGGTGCCGCGAAAGCTCGTGATTAAGCACTCCCGCGCGCCCCGGCGAAGGGCACCCGCCGGCGGTGGTGCGCCGGACCGTGCGCGGCGGGTGACGGCGTGCTCGCGCCCGGCGCTCGGGCGAGGGGTCAGAACTTCGGACCGCGTGCCGGGATGCCCTCCGGGAAGCGCTCCATCGCGTGCGCGGCGGAGACCGCCAGCGCCTCCAGCGCGGCGATCTCGCGCGCGGTCGCGTGCCGGTGGGTCGCCCAGTACGCGCCGATCGCGCCGATCGGGTCGGGGCTCAGGATCGGCACGACCACCAGGCTGCGCACGAACGTGGGCCGGTAGGCGGCCTGCGGGATGCGGTCGTCCACCCGGATGTCGCCGATCGCCACGGTCCGCCGGTTGATCATCGCCCAGCCGCTGATGCACGTCGACGCCGCGAACCGCTGCCCCTTCCACAGGGGGCTCATCGAGTCCTCGTCGGCGTAGTAGCACTGGTCGCCGTCCAGCAGCACGAACGTCGCGCCGTCCGCGTTCGCCGAACGGCGGGCGGAGGTGCGCACGATCCGGTGCACGTCCTCCAGGGTGGGGGCATGTTCGAGCAGTAACGCGGCATCGTCCATGTGGCCTACGGTAGCCCCACGACCACGCCGGATCCACTACCCCGAAACGGTGACGGCCACCCGCGCGGGATCACCGGCCGACCGCCCGCCCGACCGGTGCCCACGGCGCACCGACGCCGATCACGGCCACTGTCACGCCCGGCGCGCGCGGTCCGGCGGTCGACGCGGGCGGAGGGTTCGGCCGGACTACCCGGCACTGTCCACAGTGAACACGTGGGCCGCCCACGGGGTGAGGTGGACCGTGCCGTCCAGCCGTGCCGGCTCGACGTTGGACAGCACCGGATCCGTTGCGGGCCAGTCGATCGGGACCGTCTGGTCGGCGTCGCCGAGGTTCGCCACGACCAGCAGCCGGACGCCGTCCAGCGACCGCTCGTAGGCGTACACCGCGGGGTGGCCGGGCAGCAGCATCCGGAAATCGCCCAGCGCCACCACGGGAAGCTCGTGCCGCAGCGCGATCAGCCGCCGGTAGTGGTGGAACACCGACGCCGGATCGTCGTACTGCGCCTCGGCGTTGAGCCAGGTGTGGTTGGGGTTCACCGGCAGCCACGGCTCCCCCGCGCCGAACCCGGCGTTCGGGCCGCCGTCCCACTGCACGGGGGTGCGGGCGTTGTCCCGGCCCATCGCGCGGATCCCGCGCATCACCTCCGCCGGGTCCGCGCCCGCCGCGACGGCTTCCCGGTAGTGGTTGAGCGATTCCACGTCGCGCAGGTCGGCCGGGCCGGCGAACGGCGCGTTCGTCATGCCCAGCTCCTCGCCCTGGTAGACGTACGGGGTGCCGCGGTGCAGGTGCAGCACGGTGCCCAGCGCCGTCGCCGACTCGCGCCACCAGCGGCCGTCGTCGCCGAACCGGGACACCACCCGGGGCTGGTCGTGGTTGTTCCAGTACAGGCTGTTCCAGCCCACCTCGCCCAGCGCGGCCTGCCAGCGGCCCAGGCACGCCTTGAGGGCGCGCAGGTCCAGCGGCCGGGGGTCGAACTTGCCGCCCGGCCCGTGGTCCAGCGAGACGTGCTCGAACTGGAACACCATGTCCACCTCGCGGCGCGCCGGGTCGGTGAACCGCCGGGCCTGGTCGGTGGTCACGCCGGGCATCTCGCCGACGGTCAGCGACCGGCCGGGCCGGCCCTCGAACACCTCGCGGTGCATCTCGCGCAGGAACTCGTGGACGCGCGGGCGCGTGCCGTAGTGCGGGAAGCCGTCGCCGAGGCCGCCGGTCCCGGTCGGCGCGCCGTCGGGCAGGTCGGGGTCCTTGGCGATCAGGTTGATCACGTCCATCCGGAAGCCGTCCACGCCCCGGTCCAGCCACCAGCGCATCATCGCGTGGACGGCCTGCCGGACTTCCGGGTTCTCCCAGTTCAGGTCGGGCTGCTTGCGGTCGAACAGGTGCAGGTAGTACTCGCCGGACGGCTCGTCCAGGGTCCAGGTCGGACCGGAGAAGAACGACTCCCAGTTCGTCGGCTCCGCGCCCGGCCCGCCCGCCGCGAACCCCTCGCGCGGGGGCCGCCACCAGTACCAATCGCGCTTGGGGCTGTCCGGGGACGACCGCGACTCGGCGAACCACGGGTGCTCGTCGGAGGTGTGGTTCACCACCAGGTCCATGACCAGCTTCATGCCGCGCTCGTGCACCGCGGCCAACAGCCGGTCGAAGTCCTCCATCGTGCCGAACACCGGGTCGATCGCCTGGTAGTCGGAGATGTCGTAGCCGTTGTCGGCCTGCGGCGAGGCGTAGACCGGCGACAGCCACAGCACGTCGACGCCGAGCCGGCGGAGGTGGTCGAGCCGGGACGCCACCCCGGCCAGGTCGCCGATCCCGTCACCGTCCGCGTCCGCGAAGCTGCGCGGGTAGACCTGGTACACGACGGCCGAGGTCCACCACGGCACCGGTTCGAAGGTCATGGACGTCCTCTGTGGATGGTCGTTTGACAGTACTGGGCCACCGACAGCCCAACACGTTACGACAACCGGAGCAGGACCACCTCCGGTACCGCGCCGGGCACCGGTAAACCCTACGTACGGGTCTGTTCATAATCCGCTACGCCTGGTTACTTGGGCGAGGGGAGCCACCCCCTGTCAACGGCTCCCTGCTGTTCCCTGCTCAAAGGAGATCACCATGCTCGTGCGAAAGGTCGCGCGTGCCGCCGTACTGGCGTTGGGCGCGCTGCTGCCGCTGGTGGCGGTCACCGCCCCCAGCGCCACGGCGGCGGAGTCCCAGGCGCTGGTGCGCACCCTGTACTACGACACCAGCCAGGCCCAGGAGTTCGTGGCCGACTGGGACAAGGCAGCGGAGAACTGGAACAAGTCCGTCGCCAACGTCAAGCTGGCCAAGAAGGGCCCCGGCACGCCGACCAACATCCGCATCTACGCGGACAACGGCTGGCCCCGGGCGATGCCGACCTCGCTCGGCAACGGCACGGTGTACATGGGCCGCCAGGCCGTCCAGCAGGGCCACTACCGGCCCCGCATCACCACCCACGAGATCGGGCACATCCTCGGTCTGCCCGACCGCCGGACCGGCCTGTGCACGGACCTGATGTCGGGTTCGAGCGCGCCGGCGACCTGCAAGAACGACCTGCCCAACGCCGCCGAGAAGGCCGAGGTCGACCGCAACTTCCGCGGTTCCCTGGCCAAGGCGGACCTCCGGGCGGCGAGCTACACCGGCACGGAGTGCTACGTGTACTGAGCCCGGCGGAGCCCCCGGGTTCCGGCACGACCCCCGGGGCGGCGGTTCCGCCGCCCCGGGGCGCTCCAGTCCACTGTGGACGCCCTCACCGGACGTCCGGGTGGTACCAGGCGGAGTTCGCGACGTCCCGGTCGGCCCGCCGGCGGGTCTTGCCGCCCAGGCGCTGCACGTAGACCGTGCCGTCGAGGTGGTCCACCTCGTGCTGGAAGCACCGCGCCAGGTAGCCGGACGCGGTCACCACGCGCTCGACGCCGTTCTCGTCCAGGCCGGAGCACCGGACGTTCAAGGCGCGCGGCGTCCGGTAGGCCAGGCCCGGCGCGGACAGGCAGCCCTCCTCGCCGTCCTGAAGGCCGCCCGCCAGCCGTTCGAGCACCGGGTTGACCAGGCAGCCCCGGGCGTCCGGCCCGCAGTCGTAGACGAACACCCGCAGGTCGACGCCGACCTGGTTGGCCGCGAGGCCCGCGCCGGGCGCGTCGGCCATGGTCTCGAACAGGTCCGCGACCAGCCGCCGCAGCTCGTCGTCGAACCGCCGCACGGGCCGGGTCGGCGCGTGCAGCACCGGCCGGCCGAACGGGACGATCGGCCGGACCGTCACGGCTCCAGCTCCCCGGGCGCGGCCAGCGGGTACATCCGGGTGGTCAGCGCCACCGGCGCGGACCCGGCGGGCCGGGCCGACGGGTCCTGCTCGCGGTCGAAGTAGGGCGCGACCAGGTCGAGGATGGCCGCGCCGAGCGCGTCCACCTCGTCCGGCGTCAAGTGCACGGTGTACCCGGCCGCCGACTGCCGCCGCCACCGCTGCGGGTAGCGGTGGCGCAGTTCGCGCCACCGGGCGTAGCGCAGGTCGTCGCGCTCGTCCAGCGCGTCGGCGGGCAGCTGCGCCAGCCGCCACGGCTTCTCCCGGCCGGTGTGCCCGGCCACCTCCTCCACCAGCCCGAACAGCGCGAGCCGGCGCAGGTGGAACGACGTCGCCCCGCTGTTCGTGCCGAGTTCGGCGGCGGCCCGGGTCGCGGTCAGCGGCCCGGCCGCCAGCAGGTCCAGCAGAGCCAGCCGCAACGGGTGGCTGCGGGCGCGCGCCCGGTCCAGCGCGACGTCCTCGTCGGTGCCCATGACCGCAAACTACCCTTTGCAAAGTCGGCTGTGCAAACTCCGCTCTGCGCACCCGGCCAGCCTCCGACCTCGGCCGCAAGCTACGTTCTGGGGCATGACTCCCCGTCCCGACGACCCGCCGCACCCGGCCGGGGACCTCGACTGGAGCCAGTGGCGACGACCGCGCCCCACCCCCGCCCGGGAGCGCCACGACTGGTGGCTCGCGCTCGCCGTGGCCGCCGGCTCGGCGGTGATGACCGTGCTGATCAGCAGCATGGGCGCGAACATCTGGGGCGGCGGCCCGACGCTGGTCGAGCAGTTCGCCTGGGGTGTGGCGGTCAGCGCGCCGCTCGCGCTGCGCCGGCGGTACCCGCTGGTCGTGCCGGTGGTGGTCGGCGTGGTGTTCATCGCGGGCCAGGTCCGGCACATCGGCGACAACCTGGTCCCGTCGATCGCGCTGTTCATCGCCCTCTACAGCGCGGGCGCGTGGGCGCGGGACCGGACCGCCGCGCGGCGGGTGCGGGTCGCCGTCGTCGCGGCGATGTTCGCGTGGCTGGGGTTCGGGCTGGTGCGGTTCACGATCGAGCCCGCGCCGCCGTTCGAGGGCGCGGCCGGGCCGCTCGACCCGGTGCTGGCGTCGATCCTGTACGGGATCGCGTTCAACCTGATCTACTTCCTGGCCGCCTACTTCTTCGGCGACGTGGCGTGGTTGTCCGCGCGCCGGCGGGCGGAGCTGGCGCACTGGGGCGAGCAGCTTCGGCTGTCGCAGGAGCAGAACACCCGGGGCGCGCTCGTCGCCGAACGCGTGCGCATCGCCCGTGACCTGCACGACGTGGTGGCGCACCACGTGTCGGTGATGGGCGTGCAGGCGGGCGCGGCCCGGCGGGTGCTCGACCGCGACCCGGAGCTGGCGCGGTCGGCGTTGCAGACCGTCGAGGAGACCGCCCGCACGGCGATCGGCGAGCTGCGCGGGCTGCTGGGCGTGCTGCGGGCCGAGCCGGACGAGGAGCCCGACCAGGCGGGCGGCGAGACGTCCTCGCCGGGGCTGGAGCAGCTGCCCGAGCTGGCCGCGATGGCCCGTTCCACGGGGCTCGACGTCGACCACGGCGTGTTCGGCGACCCGCGCCCGGTGCCGGAGGCGGTGGCGCTGTCGGCGTACCGGATCGTGCAGGAGTCGTTGACCAACGTGGTGAAGCACGCGAGCGCGCGCCGCGCGGACGTGCGGGTGCGGTTCCTGGAGACGTCGCTGGAGGTCGAGGTGGCCGACGACGGCCACGGCCGGTCCGGCGCCCCGGGACGGGGCGGGTTCGGGCTGGTCGGGATGCGGGAGCGGGTCGCCGTGCACGGCGGTCAGCTGGAGGCCGGGCCCCGGCGGGGCGGCGGCTACCGGGTGCGCGCGTGGTTCCCGGCGTGAGCGGCGCGCTGCGCGTGGTGCTCGCCGACGACCAGGACCTGGTCCGGGCGGGCTTCCGGGTGATCCTGGGCACCGAGGACGGCATCGAGGTGGTCGGCGAGGCGCGCGACGGCCTGGAGGCGGTGGCCGTGGTCGAGCGGCTGCGGCCGGACGTCGTGCTGATGGACGTGCAGATGCCCGGGGTGGACGGCCTGGAGGCGACCCGCCGCATCCTCGGCCCGGCCGGAGCCGAGCACCCGATCAAGGTGGTCATCCTGACCACGTTCGACCGGGAGGACTACCTGTTCGAGGCGCTGCGGGCGGGCGCGAGCGGGTTCCTGCTGAAGAACTCGTCGCCGGAGGACCTGGTCGAGTCGGTGCGGATCGTCGCGCGCGGCGACGCCCTGCTCTCGCCCGAGGTGACCCGCCGGGTGATCGCCCGCTTCTCCGCGCCGGGCCCGCCGACGCCCGCCGCGCGGCCGTCCGAGCTGACCGGGCGCGAGTTCGAGGTGCTGGTGCACCTGGCGCGCGGGGCGAGCAACGCGGAGATCGCCGCGGCGCTGTTCCTGGGTGAGACGACGGTGAAGACGCACGTGTCGCGGATCTTGGCGAAACTGGGCCTGCGCGACCGCACGCACGCCGTCGTGTTCGCCTACGAGCACGGCATCGTCGCGCCCGGCCACGGCTGATCGCGGCGGCCCGCGCGCGGGGGCCGAGGTCATCCTCGCGGAGGACCCCGGAGGTCGATCGCGCGCCGGACGTGCCGGTTCGCGGTGGTGCATAGCGTTGCGGGCATGTTGACAGTGACGTCGATCGGGCGCAGTTTCGGCGATCACCGGGTCCTCGACGGCGTGTCCTTCGAGGTGCGGCCCGGTCGGATGACCGGGTTCCTGGGGGCGAACGGGTCCGGCAAGACCACCACCATGCGGATCGTGCTGGGCGTGCTGGCCGCGCAGAGCGGCAGCGTCACCTGGGACGGCGAGCCGGTCACCGGGGCGGTCCGGCAGCGGTTCGGGTACATGCCCGAGGAGCGCGGGCTCTACCCGAAGATGGGGGTCGCCGAGCAGATCACCTGGCTGGCCCGGCTGCACGGCCTGGACAAGGACACCGCGCGGCGCAACACCGCGCTGCTGCTGGAGAAGCTGGAACTCGACCACCGCGCCGAGGACAAGCTCGAAGAGCTGTCCCTGGGCAACCAGCAGCGCGCGCAGATCGCCGCCGCGCTGGTGCACGACCCGGTGCTGCTGATCCTCGACGAGCCGTTCTCCGGCCTGGACCCGATCGCGGTCGAGACCGTGCTGGGCGTGCTGCGCGAACGCGCGTCCGCCGGGGTGCCGGTGCTGTTCTCCAGCCACCAGCTGTCCGTGGTGGAACGGCTGTGCGACGACGTCGTCATCATCTCCGGCGGCCGGATCGCCGCGAGCGGCGCCCGGGACGAACTCCGCGCCCGACACGGCACGCCGCGCTTCGAACTGGTCGTGGCGGCCGACGCGGGGTGGGTGCGGGACGTCCCGGGCGTGCGGGTCGTGGACGTGGACGGGCCGCGCGCGGTGTTCGAGCCGCTGGCGCCGGACGCGGACCAGGTCGTGCTGGACACCGCGCTGCGGCGCGGCCCGGTGCGCGGGTTCGCCCCCGTCGTGCCGACGTTGGACGAGATCTTCATGGAGGCGATCTAGATGACCACCGGGACGCAGAGCTTCGCCACCGCCACCCGGCTGGTCGCCGAGCGCGAGATGAGGACGTTCCTGCGCACCAAGGGTTTCTGGATCGGCCTCGCGGTGATCGTGGTCGGGCTGTTCGCGATGTCGGTGCTGCCCACCGTGGTCGGCGGCGGTCAGACCAAGGTCGCCGCGGTCGGGTCCGAGGCGGCGGAGGTGCTGGCGGGCAGCGGGTTGGAGGTCCGGCAGGCCGCCGACGTGGACGCCGCGCGGGCGCTGATCCGCGGCGAGGAGGTCGAGGCGGCCGTGGTGCCCGACGACAGCGGGACCTCGACGACCGGCGTGCGGGTGATCGCGCTCAACGACCCGCCGGTCGACGTGCTGGCGTCGCTGCGCACCGCTCCCCCGGTCGACCTGCTGGACCCCTCCGAGGTCGGCCAGGGCCTGCGGCAGCTGGTGATCATGGTGTTCGCGCTGGTGTTCCTGCTGTTCGGGATGGGCGGCGCGGCGATCGCGCAGAGCACGGTGACCGAGAAGCAGACCCGGATCGTGGAGATCCTGGTGTCCACCATCCCGGTGCGGGCCCTGCTGGCGGGCAAGATCGCGGGGCACGCGCTGCTCACCCTCGGCCAGGTGGTGGTGATCGCGGCCGTCACGCCCGTCGCGCTCGGCCTGGGCGGGCACTCGGAACTGCTGGCGCTGGTCGCGCCCGCGCTGGGCTGGTTCGTGCCGTTCCTGCTGCTGGGTTTCGTGCTGCTGGCCTCGATGTGGGCGGTGGCGGGCTCGCTGGTCAGCCGGCAGGAGGACCTGGGTTCCAGCATGAGCCTGGTGATGATGCTGGTGTTCGGGCCGTACTTCGGCGTGCTGTTCTTCTCCGACAACGCGACCGTGATGACGGTGCTGTCGTTCGTGCCGTTCTCGGCGGCGATCGCGATGCCGGTGCGGCTGTTCGCGGGCCAGGCCCAGCCGTGGGAGGCGGTGGCCGCCCTCGGCCTGCTGGCCGCGGCCGTGGTGGTGATCGTGCTGCTGGCGAGCCGGCTGTACTCCGGGTCGCTGATGCACACCGGGGGCAAGCTCGCGCTGGCCAAGGCGTGGGCGGGCCGGGATAACGCCCGGACATAGGGAACTGGCAGTGGTCCGGGGCCGGGCGGTCGATCGAGACTGGCCCGGCCCTGACCCTGCGCGAGAGGTTTCCCCCATGGCTGTGCCCATCCGGCGAACGGTCACGTCCGCCACCCTGCTGCTGTGCGGTCTGTCCTTGTGCGGCTTCTCCCAGGGCGCTCCCGCGGCGCTCGCGGACGACACCGTCGGCTCCGACGGGTACGTGCACGTCGCGCCGAACGGCACCGTGCTCGGCGTCGACCCGTACTACCCCACCGACGGCAACGGCGGCTACGACGTCGCCGACTACGCCGTCTCGCTGTCCTACGACCCGGCCTCGCGCTTCCTGAGCGCCCGGACGGTCGTGACCGCGACGACCACCCAGCGGCTGAGCCGGTTCGACCTGGACCTGCGGGGGCTGTCGGTGACGTCGGTGAAGGTCGACGGCGTGCCCGCGAAGTTCAGCCGGGCCAAGGAGCACGAACTCGTCGTCACGCCGGCCGCCGTGCTGGCGGCCGGCACCTCGTTCAAGGTCGAGATCGTCTACTGCGGCCGGCCGGTCGCCGAGTCGACCCCGCGCGGCGTGACCGGGTGGCGGACGACCCGGACCGGCGGCGCGCTGGCGGCCGGCGCGCCGCACTCGGCGTCGACCTGGTTCCCGGTCAACGACACCACGGCCGACAAGGCGACGTTCCACCTCGACGCGGCGGTCCCGTACGGCTGGACGGTGGTGTCCAACGGCGCGCGCGACAAGGTCCACAAGGGACGGTGGGCCGAGGAGACGCCGATCGCGCCGTCCGCCACGATGATCGCCGTCGACCGGTTCACCGTGCGCGAGTCGGCGCTGCCCGGCGGCACGCCGGTGCTGGACGCGTTCGCGCCGGGCGCGAACACCGCGCTCGCCCCGTCCCTGCCCGCCGTGGTGGAGTTCCTGGGCGGCAAGCTCGGACCGTACCCGTTCTCGACGGCCGGTGGCGTGTTCGTCGCCGACCGGTTGGGCTACACCCACCCGGCCCAGGGCCGCCCGGTCTACGGCGCGGGCGCCGACCAGGCGTCGCTGGTGCACGCGGTGGCCGCGCAGTGGTGGGGGAACAAGTTGGCCGTCAAGATGTGGCGCGACCAGCCGATGGTCGAGTCGTTCGCCTGGTACCTGGTGTGGCTGTGGGAGGAGTCCCGGGGCGGCCTGCCGGTCGAGCAGCGCTACCAGGAGGGGCTGCGCCGCGCGGACACCCCGTTCTGGGCCCGCCCGCTGGCCGATCCCGGACGGGGCGCGGAGTTCGGGGTCACCGACAAGGGCGTGCTGATGGTGCACGCGCTGCGCAAGAAGATCGGTGACGACAAGTTCTTCACCGTGCTGCGGGAGTTCCCGGAGATCAACGACCAGTGGAACCAGGGCTGGCACGACTGGGAGCTCTACACCGCCGCCGTCGCGGACATGGACCTGACGGCGTTCTACGAGGCGTGGGTGCACGGCACCACCGCCCCGCCCGCCGAGCACCGCTGACCACTCGCAGGGTGGGAGGTGTCCGCCGGTCGGAGGGCCCGGCCGGTGGACACCCTTTCGTCAAGCCAGGTAACGGGAGTAGACCGGCGAGGTGCGGCACTCCTGCCGGTAGGCGGCCTCCGCGTCCGCGACCAGCAGCCGGGAGCACCCGGCGGGCACCCGGTCCCGGTGCCACAGCAGCAGGAACCGGCGGGACAGCACGTCGTCGGCGAGCAGCCGCACCGCCACGTTCTGGTGCCCTTCGCACGCCGCCTGCGACAACCCGACCGCCCCGTTGCGCACCGCCGCGAGGGTCATCCCGTAGGACTCCGACGTGTAGCGCACGCGCGGCGCGAACCCGAACTCCCGGCACGTGCGGTGGAAGTACTCGTGGAACCGGGTCGAGTCCGGCGCGGGCAGCGCCCAGTCCTCGTCCGCGAGCTGCCAGAGTTCGACCACCTTGTGCCGGGCCAACCGGTGGTCCTCGGGCAGCAGCACGAGCGTCGGGTCGTGCGCGACGACGGCCGTGCCGACGCACGCCGGCGCGACCGTCTCGAACCCCGGGTAGTCCTTGACCACACCCACTTCCAGCCGGCCCTGCTCCACCAGGTCCACGACCAGCTCGCGGCACTCGCTGTCGAACAGCGACGCGCCCGCGCCGCCGGGCAGCCGGTTGCCGACGATGGCGGGCAGGTGGCCCAGGATCGGCGAGCACACCCCGCCGACCCTGGGCACGGCGGGCGAGGTGGTGCGGGTCTCGATGTCCCGCACCAGTCCCTCCATCAGCGGCAGCACCGCGCCGATCCGGTCCAGCAGCAGCTCGCCGGTCGGGGTGGGCGTGGCCGCGGTGTTCGGGCCGCGGTCGAACAGCCGCTGGCCCAGGGTGTTCTCCAGGCGTTTGAGCTTGCCGCTGACCGCGGGCTGGCTGATGCCGAGCAGCACCGCCGCCTCGGACAGGCTCCCGGTCACGCCGATGGCCTGCACGAGCCGCAGGTGGTGGACGTCCAGTTCCATGTCGTCACATCCCGTCTAACGGTGCGTGTCGACGCGGGATCCGGGCGGCGGCCTCATGACCCCGGCGGTCCTTCCGAGCAGAGCGTATAGCGCGAACGAGACCACGACGGAGTTGATCGTCGGGATGCCGAACGGCACCAGGATCCCGACGCCCGCGCCGACCACCCAGCACACCAGGGACGCGGGCACCCAGTCCGGCGGGTCGGCCGGGAGTTCCCCGACGGCCCGGGACCGGGCCAGCGCGTCCCGCCAGGTGCGCACCACGAAGTACTCCGCGATCACGATCCCGGCCACGGGCGGCGTGATCACGCCGATCCAGGTCAGGAACGCGGTGAAGTGGTCCAGGATGCCCAGCGCGGACAGCGCGGTGCCGAGCACGCCCAGCGCGATGGTGGCCGACGAGCGCGGCAGCCGCCGCCCGGCCAGCACGTGCACCGTGTTGACCAGTCCGAGCGAGGCCGAGTACAGGTTCCAGTCGTTGATCTTCATGATCGCGGTGACCAGGATCAGCGTGCCCAGGACGCCGGAGGACGAGGTGATCGCGGCGACCACGTCGGCGCTGCGCGCGGCGTGCGCGAGCAGCACGCCGGTCAGCCCGATCAGGTACTCGCCGAGCGTCACGCTGATCAGGGTCTGCTTGACCACGTCGCCGACCCGGCGGTTGAACCGGGTCATGTCCGGGGTCATCACCGCGCCCATGATGAACGCGCCCGCGACCAGCGTGGTGCCCTGCGCGACGGTCAGCGCGGGGCCGGGCGGCGGCGCGGCGACCAGGTCGGCCAGGTCGTGGCGGCTCAGCTCCCGGCTGATCGCCCAGCCCGCCAGCAGCAGGAACGCGGGCACGGTCAGGTAGGCGGTCCACGCCATGGTGTGGAAGCCCGCGACCACGATCCCGGTCACCGCGATGCCGCCGACCACCGCCCACACCCAGACCGGCGGCCCGCCCATCAGGGCGTGCAGGCCGTGCGCGAACACGTCGTTCTGCACGCCGAACCAGCCCGCGAGGCTGAGCGTCACCAGCAGGCCCACCAGGGCGGACCCGCGTGCGCCGAACCCGGACCAGCGGGCCAGCACGGACGTGGAGAGCCCCTCGCGCATGCCGGCCACGCCCATCAGGACGGTGACCACCTCCAGCATCACCGCGCCGAGCGTGATCGCGAGCACCGCGTCCGCGAACGTCATGCCGAAGCCGAGCACCGCGCCGAGCAGGAACTGGTGGAACGAGGACACCTGGCCGAACCGCTGCACGGCAACGGAAATCCACGAGCAGCGGGCCGAGTCGGGCAGCCGGCGCAGGGAGTAGTCGTCGTGGGCCACGGTTCACTCCGCCCCGTCGTCGGCCCGCAGGACCACGAAACCCTGCTCGGGTCCGGGCCGCCAGGCCAGTTCCCGGGCGTAGAGCAGTTCGAGGAACCCGACCCGCTGGTGGTAGGCGAACACCGAGCTGTCGACGCCGGCCACCGCCGGGGTGTCGACGAACATCGGCAGTTCGGCGAGGAAGTAGCGGACCGCTTGGCGCAGCTGGGTCTCGGTGGGCGCGGCCCCGTCGGGCAGCCGGCGGTCCAGCACCCAGCGGGTGGCCTCCAGGCACTGGCCGGCGAACTCGCGGTCGGTCGAGAACAGGCCGTGCGCGTGGGCCAGCAACCCCTGGTAGCGCGGGTTCCCGGCGAGCGCCGCGCCGTCGAGCACGTGCTCGGCCGGGCACCACACGTCCAGGTCGCGCAGCGCCCGGCAGATCTTGTTCACCACGTACTGGCCCTGGCGGCGCGCCTTGAGCCGGGCGCGGGCCGGGTCGTAGCCGAGCGCTTCGAGCGTGTGCGCGGCGGCCCGGTCGGGCACGAAGAAGTGGAACCGCTCGAATTCGCGCATCGCCCAGCGGGCCAGCGCGGTGATGCGGTCCACCGTGAAATAGCTGTTGAACGGACTCACTCCGACGCACACGTGCCGACCGCTGCGCAGGGGCGCGGCACAGTGCTCGGTGAGCGGAGTTGGCAGCAACACCGTCGGCTCCGGGAATTCATTTTCGCAGGGATGGCGCAGGGATGGCGCAGGGGGAATTTTCATTCTTCATCCACTATGAGCAGGAATATCCGGCGCAGGTACTGCCGAACCGTCATGCCGGCGCCTTATACGGACACGTCCGGAGCCGTGAACGGATCAGCCGCACGGTCTAGGCCGTTGCGGGGAACGGACCACCGGGCTGCCGATGTCCGACCTAAGACGATGACAGGGCGAAACCGCGCGAGTCTCATGGGTGAATGGAGCTACAGGTCCGACACCTGCGCGTGCTGCGCGCCATCGCCCGCGCCGGCAGCCTCAACCGGGCCGCCGCCGAGCTGCGGCTGGCCCAACCCGCGCTGAGCCACCAGCTGCGCCGGATCGAGCAGCTGGTGGGCGACCGGTTGTTCGACCGCGACCCGAAGGGCGTGCGGCCGACCCGGATCGGCGAGCTGATGCTGGCCCGCGCGGAGGCGATCATCCCCGCCTTCGACGAGCTGGACCGCGACTTCCGGCGGCGCGACCGCGGCGCGGGCGACGTGCGGGTCGGCTGGAACGACAGCGCGCTGGCCTCCGACGTGTTCCGGTGCGTGCGCGAGCTGGTGCCCGGCGAACTCACCACCCGCGCCGACCTGTCGCACAACCGGCTGGTGGCGCAGGTCGCGAACGGGTGCGTGGATCTCGCGCTGGTGCTGATCTGCGGACCGCGAACGCTTGCCGTGCCCGGTCTGGTGCGCGCCGAACGGGTGGTGACCGAGCCCGCGTTCGTCGCGCTGCCCGCGTGGCACCGGCTGGCCGGCGCCGCCGAGGTGGAGCTGGCCGACCTGGCCGAGGAGAGCTGGATCGTGTCCAGTTGCGGCGACGGCTGCCGGATCGTGTTCCGCGAGATGTGCCTGGCGCACGGCTTCGCGCCCAGGATCGCGCACGACGTGGACACCATGCGCGACCGGCTGGTGATCGGCGGGCACGGGGTGAGCCTCACCCAGCCGACCACGCCGGAGAGCCCCGGTCTCGCGGTGCGCCCGCTGGCGGGCCGGCCGATGACCGTGCAGCACATCCTGCTGTGGCGCACCGACCACCCGTCCGCCGACCGGTTCGCCGACGTGCACTCGGCCGCCGTGCGGGCCTACCGGAAACTCGTCGACGAGCAGCCCGGATATCGCCGGTGGCTGGACGCCCGGGATAACCGCACGGCATAGCCGGCCGGCAGTGGGCGCGGCGCCCGGTCCGCCGACACACTCGGTGGCACGCCCCGCGGCTCGGCCGGAAAGGATTTGCCATGTTGCCGTTGATCACCCGTGACGAACTCCGCAATGGCCTCGAAGCGGGCACGTTGGTGGCGGTCGACACGATGCCGGCGGCGTACTACGAGAAAGAGCACCTGCCGGGTGCGGTGAACATTCCCGGATTCCCCTACGAGGAAGCGGCCGGGTCGACCGACCGGCACGCGCCGGCCGTCCTGCCGGACCGGACCGCAGAGATCGTCGTCTACTGCGCCAACGCCCCCTGCCGCAACAGCGAGTTCGTCGGCGCCCGGCTGATCGAGCTGGGCTACCCGAACGTGCGCAAGTACCGCGAGGGCATCGAGGACTGGGTGGCGGCCGGTCTCCCCACGGTCGCCGCGCCCTGAACGCCGCCGCGCACATCGCCGCACGTCCGCACGTCCCCGCACATCCCTGCACAAGAGGAGATCCACCATGCCCAAGTTCGGAACCTGGCTGCGCGCCGGCGTCACGGCGCTCGCGGTGGTCGCGGCCGGCGCCTTCGCCGCGCCGGCCCACGCCGCCCCGGCCGGCGACGCCGCGATCAGCGCGGCGAACGTGATCACGGTGACCTCGGCCAACCACGCCGAGGTGCTGGAGATGTCCAAGACCAAGCTGGTGGTGCTGGACTTCGGCGCGACCTGGTGCGGCCCGTGCCGGCAGATGAAGCCGGTGATCGAGCGGCTGGCGGGCGAGTACGGCGGCCGGTTCGTGCTCGGCGAGGTCGACACGGACGTCAGCCGCGACCTGTCGTCGCGCTACCGGATCCAGTACCTGCCCACGCTCGTGCCGATGCGCAACTCGGCCGAGCTGTCGAACTCCCGCAACGTCGGCTACCGCGGCGAAGCCGCGTTGCGGGCGTGGATCGACGCCCAGCTCGCCAAGGGCTGATCCACCACGACGCCCCGGCGCGGCCCACTGCGCCGGGGCGTCCGGGCCCGTCCCCCTGCGACCGGAAGGACCGGGCCGTGCGGCCGGAACTCCCCCTGCGAGCGCTGTGCGCGCTGGCCGTGATCGTGCTGCTGGGCTGCCTGACCGAGGTGCTGCCGGCCGGGCTGCTGCTCGGGATGTCCGCCGACTTCGGCGTCTCGCCGGCCGCCGCCGGGCAGCTGGTCACCGGCTACGCGTTGACCACGGCGCTGACCGCGATCCCGTTGACCGCGCTGACCTCCCGGCTGCCACGCCGGTCCGTGCTGCTCGCGCTGGTGCTCGGGTTCGCGGTGACCAACCTCGTCATCGCCGCTTCTCCTTGGTACGCGGTGGTGTTCGTGGCGCGGATCGGGTCCGGCGCGATCACCGGCGTGATGTGGTCGCTGGTCGCGGTGTACGCCATGGCCATCGCGCCGCCGGCCCGGGCCGGCCGGGCGCTGGCCGTGGCGATGGCCGGGACCCCGCTGGGTTTCGCGGTCGGCGTGCCCGCCGGGACGCTGCTCGGCGAGCTGGTCGGGTGGCGGTGGGCGTTCGCGGTGATGGGCCTGGTCGCCGTGCCGCTGTTCGCGTGGGTCGCGGCCGTGGTGCCGCCGATCCCGGCGACCGCGCCGACCGGCGACCGGCGGGGCGTGCCGGGGATGTGGCCGGTGTTCGTGGTGGTGGCGGGCTTCTCGTTGGGGCACAACCTGCTCTACACCTACCTCGGTCCGGTGCTGGCCGGGTTCGGGCGGGCCGGGCTGCTCGGCGCGGCGCTGCTGGTGTTCGGCGGTGCGGCGGTGGGCGGCATCCTCGCCGTCGGGGCGGCGCTGGACCGGTTCCCGCGTGCGGTGCTCGCCTGGTGCCCGGCGCTGACGGCGGTCGGGATCGCGCTGCTGGCGTGCTCGGACGGCGCGCCGCCGGTGGTGCTGGCGGCGGTCGCGTTGTGGGGCTTGGCCTTCGGCGGCGCGCCCACGGCGTTCCAGGCCGTCACGGCGGTGGTCGCGGGCCGCACGGCCGACCGCGCGCAGTCGCTCACGATCGCCGCGTGGAACGGCGCGGTGGCCGGTGGCGCGGCGCTGGGCGGCGTCGTGCTCGACCACGCCGCGCCCGCCCTGCCGTGGACGGCCGCCGCGCTGATGCTGGTGCCGCTCGCCGGCTCCGCCCTGGTCCCGTTGGCGCGCAGGGGAACCACCGCCGCGGCCGGGGCGTGAACCGGCCCGTCCTATGCTCTGGCTCATGACCGGGACCGGCTACCTCTGCTCGTGCTGCGGGAACAGGCACGACGATCTTCCCTTCGCGTACGGCGTTCCCGCGCCCGCCTACTGGAGCGCGGACCTGGCGAGCGATCCGAAATCCCTGCTCTCCGACGAGCAGTGCGTGATCGAGGGCGAGCACTTCTTCCTCCGGGGCCGGCTGCTGCTGCCGGTGGTGGACGCCGACGAGGATTTCGAGTGGGGCGTGTGGGTGTCGCTGAGCCGGGAGAACTTCGCGCGTGCCGCGCGGGTGTGGGACGACCCGGCGCGGGTCGACGAACCGCCGTACTTCGGGTGGCTGAGCACCGTGCTGCCGCTCTACGACCCCTCGACGCTCAACCTCAAGACCAACCTGCACAGCCAGGCGGTCGGCACCCGGCCCACGGTCGAACTGGAGCCCACCGACCACCCGCTGGCCGTCGAACAGCGCACCGGCATCACGCTCGACCGCGTGCGGACCATCGCCGAACTGCTCCGACACCCCTGAGTCTCCGCAAAAATGTGGCCCCGGCCGCTTCCGGCAGTCGGAAGCGGCGGCCCGACCGAGCGGCGCCCGCTTTCCTGACCACCCGATACGGTGTTGTTCACGCACGGACTTCCGTTTAACGGAAGCGAGTGCTTTACCCCCGCACGGCCCCGCGAGGATCCTCCTACCCGCCACAGGGGAGCGGAGGGCGGATGGCACAGGGGAATGGGCGTTCGGCGACGTCGCGTGCGCTGGACCTGCTGGGGGCGTTCGACATCAGGCACCCCACGCTGACGTTGACCGAGCTGGCGGCGCGCTGCGCGATGCCGCTGGCCACGGCCCACCGGCTGGTCGCGGAGCTGGAGGCGTGGGGAGCGCTGGAGCGCAACGCGGACAACCGGTACCAGATCGGCACCCGGCTGTGGGAGGTCGGGCTGCTGTCGCCGGTGCCGCGCCGGCTGCGGGAGATCGCGCTGCCGTTCATGCAGGACCTGTACGAGAAGAGCAAGGAGAACATCCACTTCGCGGTGCGCGACGGCCACGACACGCTCTACGTCGCCAAGCTCACCGGGCACCGGGCGGTGCCGATAATCTCGCGCGAGGGCAACCGGCTGCCGATGCACTCGACCGGCGTCGGCAAGGCGCTGCTCGCCTTCTCCAGCGAGGAGTTCATCGCCACCTACTGCGCGCGCCCGCTGGTCCGCTGCACCCGGCACACCATCGTCGAACCCGGCCGGCTGCGCCGGGAACTGGCCGCCACCCGCGACCGGGGCTACGCGCTGACCAGCGAGGAGATGACGCTCGGCTCGTGCTCGGTCGCGGTGCCGGTGTTCGACGCGCGGGACCGGATCGCGGCCAGCCTCGGCCTGGTGGTGCACAGCGTGCGGGAGAACCTGACCAGGTTCGTGCCCGACCTCAAGGCCGAGGCGGCGAAGATCGCGAAGATGATGGTCGAACACCGCTGCGACCCGTACCCCGGGTTCGTGCACGACCTGCCGCGGGGAGGCTGAGGTGCTCTGGTACCAGTGGGTGCTGCCGGTCGCGAGCGGCGCGGTGGCGGCCGGGGTCCTCGCCGTGCTGCGCTCCGCGACGGGCCGGCGCAAGGTGCCCAACGCGTTGTCCCACAAGGTTTCCCGCCGGCACTACCTGGCCGCGGTGCTGGCCATGTCGCAGCACGCCGACGTGCACCGGCTGGACGCGTTCGTGCCGCACCTGCGCCCGGCGGGCGACAACGCCCTGCTGCGCGACATCCAGGCCGCGTGGCAGCGCGTCAACGCCGACCACGGCGTGCGGCTGGTGACGCGGCAGAGCCGGGAGTGCCTGACGGCGGCGGCCGAACTGCTCAGCCGGGGCATCGACATCCGGGTGGCGTCCGCGCTGAACACCGACGAGCTGTCCTACCACGTGTTCACCGGCCTCGCTGACCACACCGTGCTCAACCACCGCGACGGCACCCGCGACCGCCCCAACCGGCTGGACGGGATGTCGCCGGCGAAGGTGTTCCAGACCCACTTCGAGCAGGTGTGGGACCAGTCCCTGCCGCTGGAGTCGGTGCTGGCCGACGAGGTGCTGCGCGGCGCGCGCCGGCGCGGCGACCGCGACGAACTCGCCCGCGAACTGCGGGACCTGCGCTCGAAGTACGCGCTCGACGCGGTCGCGGTGAACGCGGTGGTCCGGCACCTGGCGTTCCGCGACGCCGCGCCCGTGGTGTTCGTGACCGGGCTTCCCGGCGCCGGGAAGTCGTTGGTGCGCAAGCGGTTGACCGCGAAGCTGACCGAACTCCGGTTCCAGGTCGACGAGCTGACCGACTACGTCTACGCGTTCCACGACTTCGTGCACAACGTGCTGCTGCTCGACGAGGAGCGCGGCCACGGCTTCACCGCCGACGCGGGCGGCGCGTTCCGGGTGGCCAGCGAGGAGGCCCTGCGGCCGGCGCTGGACGCGCTGGCGCAACGGGTGTGGCGCAACATCTCCACGTCGTCCATCACGCTGGTCGAGTTCGCCCGCTCGGACGTGGTCAAGGCGCTCGACGTGTTCGGCGAGTCGGTGCTGTCCTCCAGCCACCTGATCCACGTCCGGGCGTCCACCGAGGTCCGCACGGCCCGGCTCGGCGCGCGGGCCCAGCCGCCGCGCATCCACGTCGCCGAGCCGGACATCACCATCACCGTGTCCGACGACCACCGGCTGCCCAGCGTGGTGGCCAACTCGCTCTACCTGGCCGACGACTACGGCAAGCTGCGCGCGCACGACAGCGTCGCCGGGCGGGTGCACGCGATCGACAACGAGGTGGACGACCCGACGTACGCGAAGGTGGACGGCGAACTCGACGGGTTCATCGAGGACATCGTCCGCCCCTACCGCGCACTGGCCGCCTGACCAGCACGAACGGCGAAGTTCGGGACAGCCGGTCACATTCGCGGGAGTCGTTGCGTCAAGGCTGTGGCAGAGCCGGACAACCGCAGGAGCGATTCCCATGGGCACCACTTACCTCGTCGTCACCGTCCTCGGCGCGTCGATGGCGGCCTTCTCGGCGGTGTCGATCTTCGTCCACGCGAAGTGGGTGGTCGAGCCGCTGGCCGCCTACCGCGTGCCGCGCGCCTGGTGGACGTGGCTGGGCGTGGCGAAGGCGGCCGGCGCGGCGGGACTGGTGGCCGGGCTGTTCGTGCCGGTGGTCGGCACGCTCGCCGCGATCGGCCTGATCGCCTACTTCACCGGGGCCGTGGTCACCGTGCTGCGAGCCCGGTGGTTCGGCCACGTGGCGTTCCCGCTGGTCTACCTGGCCCCGGTGGTGGCGTCGCTGCTGCTCGCCGGGTGACCGGGCCGGTCCAGGAAGTCGGCCAGGACCGGCAGCAGCAGGTCGGCGCGGCGGGTGGCGGCCATGTGCGTGGTGCCGGGCAGCACGGCCAGGCGCGCGCCGGGGATGAGGCGCTGCATCAAACCGGCGTGCTCGACGGTGGTGAAGTCGTGGTCGCCCTGCACCACGAGCACCGGCGCGGTGATGGCGGCCAGTTCCTCATCGGACCAGCCCCGGAGGGCGGACGCCACCCCGGAGAGCTTGGCGAAGAACCCGTCGAAGCGCTCCGGGTGCGGGGACAGCCGCAGGTAGGCGTCGCGGAACTCGGCGAAGTCCCGCGCGGAGGGCAGCCGGGTCGAGGTGGCGTGCCGGGACGGGTCCGCCAGGTCTTCGTGCATCCCGTCCGGGCGCACGCTCGCCGAGATCGGCACGACCGAGCGCACCCGGTCCTGGTGGCGCACGGCCAGTTCCAGCGCGACCTCGCCACCGAGGCTGTGCCCGAGGACGTGCGCGCGGTCGACGCCCAGGTGGTCGAGCAGGCCGACGACGTCGGACGCGAGCGCGGCGAGCGTGATCGTGCGGTCGGTGTCGGCGGTCCGGCCGTGGCCCTGGAGTTCCACCGCGATCACCCGGTGCGTGCGCGACAGGGTCGGGATGAGGGTGGCGAAGTTGATGTCGATGGTCAGCATCCCGCCGTGCACCAGCACCAACGGCGTGCCCTCGCCGTGCAGTTCGTAGTACATGTGCACGCCGTTGACGTCCGCGTAGCCGCTGTCCTGCGCCATGGTCGTTCCTTCCGCCGGTCCGTTGCCCTCACGGGAGCGTCGAACGTCGAACGCCCCGATCGACACCCACCGATGTGACGCCAGTCACCACCCTGTCATAGCGCGGGGCTATCGACGGTTGGCATGACCACGGGTCAACGGCCTGTGTGACGCTGCGCCCAGAGCGGTTCCCTGCCCCTCAGCCGGCGCAGATCCCGTGCGCGGCTCACCCGCGAAGGACGAAAACCCATGGCGTTCGCACGCTTCCGACGATGTGCCTCCCTGTCCCTGCTGGCCGCCCTCACCGCGGTGACCGCGGTGCTCCCGGCCCAAGCCGGTCCCGCCGACCGCGACCCCGGCGCCCGGACCCCCGACCCGCGACACCCGATCGCGCAGCGGCACCTTCCGGTCGACCAACGCGCGCCGCTGTCGGCCTCCAAGCTCGAACTGCGCCGCGACTACGGCGCGCCCGAGCAGCCCGCGCGCCCGTCGGCCCGCGCGGCGGCGTGCAACACCGCCGACTTCACCGGCCGGACCGGGTCGGCGCTGGTCGCCCAGATCCGGTCCGCCACCACCGACTGCGTCAACACGCTGTTCAACCTGACCGGATCGGACGCCTACAACGCGTTCCGCGAGGCGCAGATGACCAGCGTCGCATACGGCTTGCGGGACAACGGTTCCGCGTACCCGGGCGACAACTCGACCGGCACCGCGCAGCTCACCCTGTACCTGCGCGCGGGCTACTACGTCCAGTGGTACAACGAATCCGTGGTGGGCCCGTACGGTCCGGCGCTCAAGACGGCGATCCAGTCCGGTTTGGACAGCTTCTTCGCCAACCCCAGGGCGTTCGACGTCA
Source organism: Saccharothrix sp. NBAS 001 (assembly GCF_056640475.1). Lineage (NCBI taxonomy): Bacteria > Bacillati > Actinomycetota > Actinomycetes > Pseudonocardiales > Pseudonocardiaceae > Saccharothrix > Saccharothrix sp. NBAS 001. Next base: position 10,426,483 of record NZ_CM153251.1, on the reverse strand, counting down.
ACGACGCCAACGGCGAGACCCTGTCCGAGGCGGTCACGCTGATCGACAGCGCCCAGCAGAACGCGCGCTACCTGCACGTGGTGAAGCGGCTCCTCAACGGTTACAACACTTCCTACGACACGTCGTGGTGGATGCTCAACGCGGTCAACAACGTCTACACCGTGCTGTTCCGGGGCCACCAGGTGCCCGAGTTCGTGACGGCCGTGCAGCGCGACCCGAGCGTGGTGGACACCCTCCAGAGCTTCGCGACCAACCACCTGGACCTGCTCTCCGGCGACCGGAGCTACCTCACCTCCAACGCCGGGCGCGAACTGGGGCGGTTCCTCCAGCACACCGCGATGCAGGCCAAGGTCCGGCCGCAGGCCAAGGCACTGCTCGGCCGGTCGTCGATCACCGGGCCGACCGCGCCGCTGTGGGTCGGTGTCGCGGAGATGACCGACTCGTACGACAAGGCGAACTGCGCCTACTACGACACGTGCGACCTGCCGGACCGGCTCAAGGCGGCCGTGCTGCCGATCAACCACACGTGCAGCTCCACGTTGCGGATCCGTGCGCAGCAGATGACCGCCGACGAGCTGTCCAAGACGTGCGCGAGCCTGCTGGCCCAGGACGCCTACTTCCACCGCGTGGTCGCCGATCCGGGCCCGGTCGCCGGTGACGGCAACACCAGCCTGGAGGTCATCGCCTACAACTCCAGCACCGACTACCAGACCTACGCCGGCGCGATGTGGGGCATCGACACCAACAACGGCGGCATGTACTTGGAGGGCGACCCGTCGGCGGCGGGCAACCAGGCGCGGTTCATCGCCTACGAGGCGGAGTGGCTGCGGCCCTCGTTCGAGATCTGGAACCTCAACCACGAGTACACGCACTACCTCGACGGCCGGTTCGACATGCACGGCGACTTCGCCGCGGGCATGACCACCCCGACGATCTGGTGGGTCGAGGGCTTCGGCGAGTACATCTCCTACCACTACCGCAACGTCTCCTACGACGCCGCGATCACCGAGGCGGGCCGCCGGACCTACGCGCTGAGCACGTTGTTCGACACGACCTACGCGCACGACACGACCCGCATCTACCGCTGGGGCTACCTCGCGGTGCGGTACCTGGTCCAGTCGCACCCGGCGGACGTGGCGCGCGTGCTGGGCTTCTACCGGACCGGTGACTGGACCGCCGCGCGCACCTACCTCAAGTCGACCATCGGCACCCGCTACGACAGTGACTGGTACAGCTGGCTCTCCGCGTGCGCGGCCGGTTCGTGCGGCGGCGGCACGCCCACCAACAGCCCGCCGGTCGCCGACTTCACGGCCACCGCGAACGGCCGGGTGGTCGCGTTCGCCGACCGCTCCACCGACCCGGACGGCACGATCGCCGCGCGGCGCTGGGACTTCGGCGACGGCACGACGGCCACGACCGCCGCGCCCAGCCACACCTACACCGCCGACGGCACCTACACCGTGCGCCTGACCGTGACCGACAACGGCGGCGCGACGGCCACCGCGACCAGGTCGGTGACGATCGGCGGCACGACCGCCTGCTCCGGGTCCGACACGCGGGAACTGGGCCGCAACTGCGGGCGCGCCGACCGTTCCGCGACGAACTCCGGCTACGACTACCTGTACCTGCCGCTGCCGGCGGGCACGAAGTCGTTGCGGATCACCGCGTCCGGCGGCACCGGCAACTGCGACCTGCTCTACAGCGGCAGCACGTGGGCGACCTCGGCCACCGCGACGCACCGCTCCACCGGGGCGGGCAACACCGAGTCGATCACCGTCGCCAACCCGGCCGCCGGGTACGCCTACGTCAGCCTCAAGGGCGAAACGGCGTGCTCGGGGGTCACCGTCGGCACCCTCTACTAGCCGGCCCTCAGCCGATCGGCGGGTGCACCTCGCGGTGCTCCACCCACCACGACCGGAACGACGGACTGGCCAGGGCGTGCTCGGTGTACGCCCTGGCCACCTCGGCGTACATCCGGTTGGCCTGGTCCCAGTCGACCCGCTGCCGCCGCCAGGCGAGCACCAGCCGCAGCCGCAGCGGCTCGCCCGCCAGCGGGCGCACCACCAGGCCCGGCCCGCCCGACGACGTCGGCTCGACCAGCTGCACGGCCTTGCCCGCCGCGATGAGCTGCCGGCCGCCGCCGCTGGGCACCTCGAACCGGATCTGCGGGCTGAACCCGGCCTTGCGGCAGGCGGCGCGCAACGCGGCCAGCGAGCCGTCCTCCGCGCCCGGCGGGCTGATCCACGCCTCGTCGGCCAGGTCGGCCAGCTCGACCTCGGCCGAACAGGCCAGCGGGTGCCCGGCCGACAGCGCGACGAACACCGGCACCCACGGCAGCAGGATCCGCTGCGCGAGGTCGCGGTCGAGGGCGATGTCCTGGTCCTCGGAGATGCCGATCACCGCGGCGTCCAGGTGGCCGTGCGCGAGGGATTGCGCGAGCGCGGTCGCGGACGGGTCGACGTGCAATGAGATGTCGGCGTCCGGCAACCCGTTGTCGAGGCGTTCGTAGAGCGTCGCCACGCATTCCATGTGCACCGTGCCGAAGCGGATCGGACCGTCCCCGCCGCCGGTCAGGTCGGCCCCGAACGAATCCAGCTCGACCAGCAGCAGCCGGGCCCGGCGCAGCATCCGGTCGCCCAGCTCGGTCGGTGTCACGCCGGTCCGGCTGCGGTCGAACAACTGGCCTCCGACCAGGCGTTCCACCCGCTGGAGCAGGGTGGTCAGGGACGGCTGGGAGATGCCGAGCCGGGCCGCCGCCCGGGACACGCTGCCCGCGTCGGCGATGGCGCAGACCGCCCGCAGGTGCCGGATCTCCAGGTCCATAGGACGAGCCTATAGCCGGACGGGATTACCCGGAAGACCTCTGCGGTGGCACGCTCGGCACCGGCGGAGTGGTTTTCCGGAATGGACCGGGGAATTCCCCGCGAATCGATGCAGGACAAGGGGGAGAGTTGAACAACCGCACCCGCCGGGACATGGCGAAGCTGGTCGACGCGGACGGGTTCCGCACCTGGGTCCGGGACGGCTGGGCCGACCCGGACGCCCGCACCGACCTGGTGCCCGGGGCCGCCGAGGCCGCCGCCGCGCACCGGGAGCGGCTGTCCGCCGCGTTCCCCGGACAACGCCTCGCCCTGGCCGCCGGCCGGCCCTCGGTGCGCTCCAACGACACCTTCCACGGCTTCCGCGCGGACACCGATTTCGTGTGGCTGACCGGCTTCCTCGGCGAGGGCGCGGTGCTGGTGCTCCAGCCCGCGGCGGCCGGCCACGACGCCGTGCTCTACCTGCCGACGCCCGCCGAGACGCACGAGGTCGATTTCTTCGGCGACGCCGACCGCAGCCCGTTCTGGGTCGGCGCGGTGCCCGGCCCAGAACGGTGGGAGGCGGCGCTGGGCGTGGTGTGCCGACCGCTGGAGGACCTGCCGCGCGGGCTGCGCGGCCGGCACCCGGCGACCCTGTCCGGCGGCGGAGACCCGTTGCTGGACGCGCTGGTCGGCGGGCCGAGCGCGGAACTGCGGCGGGTGCTCGCCGAACTGCGCCGGGTGAAGGACGACTGGGAGGTCGACCAGCTGCGCCGCGCCGTCGCCGCGACCGTCGAGGGTTTCGCCGACGTGGCGCGGGAACTCGGGACCGCCGTGCGCGGCGGCGGGGAGCGCTGGCTGCAGGGCACGTTCGACCGGCGGGCGCGCACCGCGGGCAACGGTCCGGGCTACGCCTCGATCGTCGCCGCCGGGCCGAACTCCCCGGTGCTGCACTGGACCCGGTGCGACGGCGCGGTGCGCGAGGACGACCTGCTGCTGCTCGACGCGGGCGTCGAGGCGACCACGCTGTACACGGCGGACGTGACGCGCACGTTCCCGGTGTCCGGCGAGTTCGGTGCGGCGCAACGGCAGGTGTACGACCTGGTGCACGACGCGCACGTGGCCGCGCTCGCGCAAGTGCGGCCGGGCAACGACTACCGGGCGTTCCACGACACCGCGATGCGCGTGCTGGCGGAGGGGCTGCACGACTGGGGCCTGCTGCCGGTGTCGGTCGACAAGGCGCTGGACCGCGACGGCCAGCACCACCGCCGCTACATCGTCTGCGGGACCGGCCACTTCCTCGGCCTGGACGTGCACGACTGCGCGCGGTCCCGGCCGGAGTCCTACCAGGAAGGCGTGCTGGAGCGGGGAATGGCGCTGACGGTCGAGCCGGGCCTGTACTTCCACCCCGGCGACCTGACGGTGCCGCCGGAGCTGCGCGGCATCGGCGTGCGGATCGAGGACGACCTGGTGGTCACCGCCACCGGGGCCGAGGTGCTGTCCGCGGGCCTGCCCATCACGGCGGACGGCATCGGCGCCTGGGTGTCGGGACAGGGCTGACACCCCGGGCGCGGCCTTAAATGATGTGCGGGTGGACGGCCGCGATACCGTCCACCCGCACACCGGCGAGGGTGCGCACCCTTCAGCCCGCCCGACCCACCCTGCGGGGACCGGGCAAGTCACCTCACGCGGCGGTGAGCGCCTCCGCCGGTGCCGGCCACGAGTCCACGGCCCACTCGACCGGCCCGCTCCGCTCGGCCCGGAAGCCGCCCGCGAAGCTCTGGTTCACCCAGTTCGCCTCACCGGCGCTGGGGTTGGGGTTGCGGCACGCCGTGCCCGCGCTGCCGCCCGACATCAGGATGTTGCAGTCGCCGTTGTAGTTGTCGCGCAACCCGAGCGAGTGGCCCATCTCGTGGACGACCACGCGCAGCGGCGAGTAGCCCTGGTTGATCTGCGTGCGGTCCAGGATGATCCAGCCCGACCCGTGGCCGATGGAGGCGCGCGAACCGCCGCTGCTGGTCACCGAGATCTGGATGTTGCCGCCGCTGGAGACCTGCGACATCCGGATGTTGGGCACCTTGCTGTTCCAGATCTGGATCGCCTGCGGCACGTAGGAGGCGTACTCGCCACCGCCGCTGACCGTGATCGACCGGGCCTGGATCTGCGCCGGGGCGGCGACCGCGGGCGCGGCCAGCACCAGCGCCGAGAGAGCGACCCCGGTGGCCGCCGCGAGAATTCTGCGAAGCAATTGTCAACTCCGTTCTGACAGGGGGAGAAGTCGACCCGCAGGGATAATTCCCGATCAGCGCAGGGGAATTGCGATTCGCCGATCGGAAAGCAGGACAGCCTCACCGTACTGGCCGACCGGTCGGCCACAAGGGGAACGCGTATCGCCCTGTGGACTCCCCGTACGGCCGGTCGGACGGCGATCCGGGAGGTGCAGGTGGGATACGATTTCCAGGCGACGCCGGGCCCAATCCTGGAAAAACCCTGTAATTCCGGGTGCGGCCCGGGGCCACGGGCGCAGTCGGAGGTGTGGCATGGGAAGCAACGCCGGTACGACGTTCAGCGGCGCGCTGCGCTCCGCCATTCGCGGCAGCGGGTTGACGTTGCAGGGCGTGCAGGCGCGGCTGGCCCGGCGCGGCACGCCCGTCTCGGTGGCGGCGCTGAGTAGCTGGCAATCCGGCACGAACCGACCGGAACGCCCCGGCTCGCTACGCGCGGTCACCGAATTGGAAGTACTGCTCGGCTTGGCCTCCGGCGCGCTGCTCACCCTGCTCGGCCCGCGCCGGCCGCGCGGCCGGCACACCGCCGGGCACCCCCGGTCCGACGTGCTGCCGCAATCGGACGCGGTCGCCGAACTGGTCGACCAGATCAGCCCGGACAAATTCGACGGAATCCGCCTGCTCTACGTCGAGGAACACGTCCGGGTCAATCCGGACCGGACCTTGCGCGAAGTCCGCACCCGATCCGTCGCGGAAGCCGTGCGGGACGGCGTGAGCCGCTGTTTCTCGGTGAACTTCGCGGACTCGGCGGACGACCTCGACCTGGTCCGCACCGAAGCGGTCGACCGCTGCCGGCTGGGTCGGGTGCGCCGCGACCACGCCCGCCGGGTGGTCGGCGCGGAACTGCTGCTGGAACGCTCCTACCGGTCCGGCGAGGTGTTCTCGCTGGAATACCGCTCGATCATGGGCCAGCCGGTGTTCGACCGCGAGTACTTCCGGGCGTTCACCACCCCGGTGTCGCTCTACGTGCTCCAGGTGAGCTTCGACCAGGCCATGCTGCCCATCCGCTGCCACCGGTTCGAGGCGCCGACCTGGTCGCAGCCCAGGGCCGACCGGGAGATCGACCTGGTCGACCGGCGCAGCGCGCTGGTCGCGGCGCAGGACGTGAAATCGGGTATGTACGGTGTGCGCTGGGAGTGGACCTGAGAGTGCCGGGGGTCGTCGGGTGAGCTTCTACTTCGGGCTGGGCGACGGGATCGCCTGGTCCCCGGCGCTGCGCGTCGGCGGCCTGTTCGAGACGATCGCGGTGCGCCTGGCGCGGGACCACGGCCTCGACCACGGGTTCCGGTACGACGCGAGCGACACGGTCGAGATCGACCTGTCGGCGTTCACCGCGTTCGTGCGCGCGCTGCTGGACAGCTCGGTGACGGCGCACCCGGAGTACCGGGTGCTGGCGTCCGGGTTCCTGGCGGTCTGCTGCGCCCTGCTGCGCGAGGCAGGAGTGGCGTTCGAGCCGGAAACCCCGCAGCAGCGGGAGATCCAGGACCTGACCGACCGCATCGGCAGCCTCGCCTACGGCTAGCGGTCCTGGTAGTTCAGCCAACCGCACACGTAGTAGTCCTGGCCGTCGCGTTCGACGTTCCACGAGTAGACGACCTCGCCGGACTCGTACCCCGTGTCGACGTCGAGCCGGGTCAGCCGGGCCTGCACGGTCACGTGCTCGACCTCCGGCGGGATCTCGTACGGCAGCAGCTCCCACCGGCCGACGAAGTAGCCGTGGAGCGCGAAGCCCAGCAGGGTGTGCCGCAGCCGGGGGCAGCTCGCGCTGCTCAACGCGAGCATGTCGTGGTTGGCCAGGCCGTTCATGTAGACCTGGAACACCCGGTCGATCGCGGCGGGCACCAGCGGCTCGCGCGTCGGGTACGTCGGGGTGTGCGTCCGGGGCTCGGCGGTGCTCGGCGCGGTGTACGTCGTCGCGGCGGCCGGTCGGTCCTGCCACGCCGGCACGGGATTGCCCCTGACCGTCGTGCAGCCGGTCAGGGCGGCGAGCAGAGACAGGACGGCGGCGACCGTCCCGACGCGCGGTGCCATGGACGCCGTCCCCTCCCCTGTGCGGTGGCACCATGCTGCACCGCGCGGACGCCGTGCCACGCCCGCCGGCACGAACCTGCCAGGGCGACGCCGAGGCGCCCGGCGTCGGACCCACCGACACCGGGCGCTTCGGGATCCACAGTGGACAGTGCTAGAGCGTGCAGTGCTTCTGCGTGTCGACCCGCACCCGCTGCCCGGTGAACTCCTCCAGCACGGAGATGTTCTCCGGCGCGTAGTTCGCCGCGGTGATCTTGTCGGCGTTCGGGCCGCCCAGCTTGCCGGTGTAGGGCGCGGACTTCTCCAGCCAGTACGCCGTGCGCAGGAACTGGGTCAGGACCAGGTCGCGCAGCTTGGGCTCGTTCTTGATCTTCGCCCAGTAGCTCGGGTACCGGTCCTTGGCCACCCGCAGGTACAGCAGGAGGTACCGCAGGTTGGTGGCCGCGATGTCCCGGGCGTTGCTCGCCCCGACGCCCTTGATGAACTCCTGCAGCACGGTCACCGCCGGCAGGCCGGTCAGGCCCGCGTTCAGCTCGGCCAGCACGCCCTGGAGGTGGTAGTCGCCCTGCGTCCGGTCGCGCAGGTAGATGCCGTCCATCGAGTCCGAGTACTTGTCCTTGATCAGCGGGATGATCTCCTTGCGGGCGAACCCGTCGTGCAGCGGCACGACGGTCGCCTGCCGGGAGGCGTTGATCCACGCGGCGGTGTGCACGTTCCACCGGGTCCGCGCCGGGTCGAGGTCCCACATGTGGGTCTCCTCGTGGATCGCCACCATCATCGACTCGGCGAAGCCGTCGAAGCTGGACTTGTTCACGAACTGGTTCCAGTACTGGTCCTTGGCCTGCGCGATGGCCAGCGCCTCCCCGCTGGGCCAGCGCCGCTTGTACACGGCCTGGAGGGTCTGCATCCAGTTCGAGGAGTTGAACGACGCCTTCAGGTCGCTCACGTTCGCCGTCGGCTGCGACGGTTCGTCGTAGCAATACGGTGCGGCGGCGGCCGTGGGGACGGCGGCGGCCGCGGTGCCCGGACCCAGGGTCAGGGCGAGCAGCGCGATCACCACGCGCAGACTGCGTTTACGACTCACAGGGAACCTCGTTTCGGAGCGGGGCGCGCGCGGGTCATGGCAGGGCCGCGCACGGTGCGTGCTCGTCGTCTGGGCGGACCGTACCGACGCGCCGCCCCGCTCCCCCACTCCCAGATCCCCATAACACCGGCCCGGCCGTCCGGGGGTGCCGGGCAACGCCCGAACGGCAGACCCCGAACGGCCGGAGCGCGGTCAGCGCCGGGCCGCGCGCACGCCCCACCGCCCGTCGACCCTGGTCAGCCGGATCGGGTGGTCGAAGCACTTGCTCACCTGGTCGCTGGTCAGGATCGCGTCGGCGGGCCCGGCGGCCAGCACGCGGCCCTCGCGCAGCAGCACGGCGTGCGTGGTGCCGGTGGGCAGTTCCTCCATGTGGTGGGTGACCAGCACCGACGCCAGCCCCGGGTAGCTGTCGCGGAGCAGGTCGAGCCGTTCCAGCAGCCGTTCCCGGCCGCCGACGTCCAGGCCGGTGGCCGGCTCGTCGAGCAGCAGCAGGCGCGGGCTGGGCATGAGGGCGCGCGCGATCAGCGCCCGGCCGCGTTCGCCCTGCGACAGCACGGTCCACGGCGCGTCCCGGCGGTCGTCCAGTCCCAGCAACCCGATCAGCCGGTCGGCGGCGGCGACCTGGCCCGCGTCGGGCCGCCACCGGGGCACCCACTCCGCGGTGTTGGTCAGGCCGGTCAGCACGACCTCGCGCACGGTCAGCGGCGAGCGCGGTCCGTGCCGGGGGTCGACGTGGCCCACGTGCGACCGCAGCTCGCGCAGGTCCACCCGGCCGAGCCGGTGGCCCAGCACGTCGACGGTGCCCCGGGTGGGGTGCCGGATCGCGCCGAGCAGGCCCAGCAACGTGCTCTTGCCCGCCCCGTTGGGGCCGAGCAGCGCCCAGTGCTCGCCCGCCCGCACGGTCAGCGACACCTCGGACAGGATCAGGTTGCCGTCCCGGACCACGTCCACGTCCCGGACGTCGAGCACGGCGGTCATGCGCGTGCCCGGTTCACCGCGGCGAGCACCGCGTGCACGGACGCGGTCAGGATCGAGGTGTCCCAACCCGATCCCCACCGCGCGACGCCGTCCACCCGGCACTCGGCGTACGCGACGGCCGGGCTCCCCGGCCCCACGTCGGTCGCGTGCTCGGAGTAGGACAGGATGTCGACCACGATTCCGGCTGCCCGCAAGGCATCCGTGAACGCCGAGAGCGGGCCGTTGCCGACGCCCTCGTACGCACCTTCGCGTCCGTCGACCTTGAGCACGCACGAGAACCGGTGCTCGCCGTCGACCACCTGGGCGGACCACGATGCCAAGGTCACCGCGCCGTCCAGCGCGGGAGCGAGGTAGGTCGCGCCGAACAGCTCCCGCAGTTCTTCGTGCGCCAGCTCCCGGCCGGTCTCGTCGGTGATCTCCTGGACCACCCGGGAGAAGTCCGGCCGCAGCGCCTTCGGCAGGTCCAGTCCGTGGTGCTGCCGCAGCAGGTGGGCGATGCCGCCCTTGCCGGACTGCGAGTTGATCCGGATCACCTCCTCGTAGGTGCGGCCGAGGTCGCCGGGGTCGATCGGCAGGTACGGCACGTCCCAGGGCGCTTCGCCCGCCGGCACGCCGAGTTCGGCGGCCTGTTTCGCGTGGTGCGCCATGCCTTTCGCGATCGCGTCCTGGTGGGTGCCGGAGAACGCGGTGTGCACCAGCCCGCCGGCGTAGGGGTGCCGCACGTGCACCGGCAGGCGGTTGCAGTGCTCCACCACCTCGCGCACGGCGTCGATGTCCGAGAAGTCGATCATCGGGTTCACGCCCTGCGTGTACAGGTTGAGCGCCAACGTGACCAGGTCGACGTTGCCGGTGCGCTCGCCGTTGCCGAACAGGCAGCCCTCGACCCGTTGCGCGCCCGCCAGCAGCGCGAGTTCGGCGCACGCCACGCCCGTGCCCCGGTCGTTGTGGGGGTGCACCGACAGGATCACCGACTCGCGGCGGGTCAGGTGGCGGTCCATGTACTCGATCTGGTCGGCGTACACGTTGGGCGTGGCGATCTCCACGGTCACCGGCAGGTTGTGGATCACCGGCCGGTCGGGGGCCGCGTCCCACAACTCCGTCAGGCTGTCGCAGACCTCCAGCACGTAGTCCGGCTCGGTGAGGTTGAAGACCTCGGGCGAGAACTGGAACCGCACGCCCGGCCGGTCGCCGACCCGGCGGGCCAGGTGACCGGCCGCGTCCAGGATCATCCCGTGCAGCGCGGTGCGCGAGCGGCCGAGCACGACGTCCCGCCAGGTCGGCGCGGTGGCCGTGTACAGGTGCACGACCACGTCGGGCAGTCCTTCGACCGAGTCCACCGTGCGGTCGACCAGGTCGCGGCGGGCCGGGGTGAACACGACCACCGTGACGTCGTCGGGCACCGCGCCCTCGGTGGCCAGGTGGCGGACGAAGTCGAAGTCGGTCCGGCTGGCCGACGGGTAGCCGACCTCGATCTCCTTGAAGCCCATGGCCACCAGCAGGTCGAAGAACCGGCGCTTGCGGGCGGTGTCCATCGGCTCGGCCAGCGCCTGGTTGCCGTCCCGCAGGTCGACCGGCACCCAGAGCGGGGCACGCTCGATCCGGCGGGTCGGCCAGGTGCGGTCCACCAGGGGCACCTCGACCCGGTCGTGGGCGGGCCGGTAGCGGTGGTGCGGCATCGCGCTCGGGCGCTGCCGGTTCCACCGGGGCGCCTCGGGCGCGGGGACGTCGGGAATGGTCATGGTCGGGGGTCGCTCCCACTCGGGTCGGACGGACGACCGGCACGGCCCGGCACCCGCTGGGGGGCGGCCGGTCCTGGTCAGGCCCCGCAGCGGCGACCGAGGAGGAGGAGTTCCCGGAACGACACGGGGTTAAGATAGCCACGAACCAACTCCTCAGACAACCTGAGGAGTGACGAGAGGTGGGTCACATGCCCCCGGGACTCCTGCGGCCCTCGCCCCTGGTCGAGCAGGCCGTCGACCACCTGCGCGGCCGGATCGCGGCCGGCGAGTGGCCGGTGGGCGGCAAGCTCCCGGCGGAGACCGCGCTGGCCACGTCCCTGGGCGTGGGCCGGTCGACGGTCCGCGAGGCGCTGCGGGCGCTGGCCGGCGCCGGCCTCGTGCAGGCCCGCCAGGGCGCGGGCGTCTTCGTGCTGGCCACCACCCCGGACGAGGACTGGCCCACCACGCTGCGCCGCGCGGCCGTCACCGACGTCTACGAGGTGCGGGTGGCCGTCGAGGTGGAAGCCGCCGCACTGGCCGCGCGGCGGCGGACCGACGCCGACCTGACGGCGTTGCGCGCGGCGCTGGCCGCCCGGCGCGCGGCCGCGGGCGACGCGGAGTTCGTGGCCGCCGACATCGACCTGCACGCGGCCGTCGTGGCGGCGGCCCACAACCCCGTGCTGGACGCCGTGTTCGCCGACTTCCGCCCGGTCCTCCAGCGCGCCCTGGTCGACCTGGTCGAACTGCTGGCGCTGCGGGTCACCGACCCGAACACCGGCGACCCCGCCCACGCGGCCCTGGTCGACGCGATCGCGGCCGGCGACCCCGGGGCCGCGCGCCGGGTGCTGCGCGACGAACTCGACCGGACGCTGGAGCGGCTGCGCGCCCGTTGAGCGGAAAATCCCGGCGGGGCGGGGCCCGGTCGGTGCCAGGATGCGTCCCATGATCTCCGGCGACTTCGAAATCCACCTCACCGGCTCCGAGTGGGAGGTGGGCGGACTCGCCGCGTTCGCCCGGTCGCACGGCGTGAAGTTCAGCCACATCGTCCTCGCCCGGGGTGCGACCCCCGTCCAGCCGATGCTGACCGTGCCCGGCAGCGGCACCCTCGCCGAACTGCGCGGACTGGCCGAGCGGTGGAAGTCCGCCGTCGTCGGCGCCGGGCTGCACGTGCTGCGGGTGAAGGTCGAAGCGGCACCCTGGAACGACGGCGTGCCCCGGTCCGATGAGGACGCTCCGCCGGACCGCTACTTCGAACACCACGTGAAGGTGCTGCTGCCCACCGAGGACCGGGAGGCCAGGTACGCACTGTCCACTCTGGTCGAGCCGCACGACGCCCGCGTGTCGCGCAACGCCCGGCGCGAGCACGACGACTCCCGCGAGGAGCGCTTCGTCACCCAGCGCTGCCCCGGAGTCGGCCGGGCAACCGCGAGCGCACGACTGAAAGCGCTGGTCACCACGCTGGAGAGCAGTCCGTTCGAGGTGCTGGAGGTCGAAGAGGAGTACGTCGTGGACGACGACGCGCTGCACGTCGACCGGGGCTGGTTCACCTCCGACGACCAGACGTGGTGGCACCACCTCGACGAACGGGCGCGCACCGCGCCGGCCGGCACGCCGGACTACCCGTCGACCTACCTGCCGCTGCGGGTCGAGCCGGGGCGCGACATCCGGCAGCGCGCCGCGTTCGAACCGGCCGTCAAGCAGTTCTCGCGGGCCTTCCGGGCGGGTGAACCGGTGTTCGGGGACCCGGCGGAGGGGCTGCGGTGGCGGGCCGCCCGACGAGCCGCGATGGCGCACGTGCTGGCGCTGGTGGCGGCCTCGCCCTCGGCCGGGAACCTGGTGCTGCGCGGCAGCGTGCTGCTCAAGGCGTGGTACGGCGACGCGGCGCGAGAACCCGGCGACCTGGACTTCGTGGTCGTGCCGACGTCGTTCGCGCACGACGGGCCGCAGGCTCGGGACCTGCTCGCCGGGCTCGTCGCGGGGGTCGCCGGCGACCCCGGCCCCGGGCTGCGGGCGGACCTGGCGGTGTCCGAGCACATCTGGACCTACGAGCGGGTCCCCGGCCGCAGGCTGGTGTTCCCGTTCGACGTCGAAGGTCTGCCGCAGGGCACCGTGCAGGTGGACCTGGTGTTCGGCGAACCGCTGCCCGAACCGCCGGTCACCGCCGTGATCCCGCCGCTGGGAACGTCCGTCCTGGCCGCCTCGCCGGGCCTGTCGCTCGCGTGGAAGCTCCAGTGGCTGGCCACCGACATGCACCCGCAGGGCAAGGACCTCTACGACGCGGTGCTGCTCGCCGAGCACACCACCGTCTCGCTGGACCTGGTCCGCGAGCTGATCCGGCCCGAACTCGCGGCGGAGGCGGACGGCTTCACCGCCGCGTCCGTGCTGGAGTTCGAAGTGGACTGGGACAACTTCCGCTCCGACCGGCCCGACGTCGAGGGCGACCTGCCCGGGTGGCTGCGCAGGCTCGCCGACGCGCTCGCCCGGCCCTGACCGACCGGGCGCCGGGCGCTCAGGCCGTGGCGGTGGACGGTGCCGGCGCGGGCTCGACCGCGGGCTCCGCCGGCGGCTCGGCCTTGCGCCGGCCGCGCGTGATGATCTTGCGGCCCAACGCGATCGCGGGCTTCTCGAACCACCGGAAGACCAGGTCGGCCATCAGCAGCGAGACGACGACCACCACGATCGCGGTCGTCGTGCCGTTGACCGCGAAGCGCGGGATGGTCAGCACGACGATGAAGTGCGCGACGCCCTGGATCAGGTACAGCGAGTACGACCGGTCGCCCACGAACCGCATCGGCGCCGTCGACAGCAGCCACCGCACCGGGCCGCGCGACACCAGCACCACGAGCAGCAGCGCCACCGACACCGCGTAACCGAGCAGCAACCACAGGTTGTTGCGGGTGCTCGCCCACAGGTCGGTCATGTTGACGTGCAGCAGCAGGAACGCGCCCACGACCGGCACCGCCGCCAGCGGGTGCGTCAACGGCGCGACCAGCGCGAACGACCGCTTGTTGTGCATCAGGATGGCCAGCAGCGCGCCGAGCAGCAGGATCGCGTAGTGGACGGTCGACTCGTAGAGCAGGGTCAGCGAGTAGTCCATGATCCAGCCGCCGGTGAACGGGATCAGCAGCACCATCGCGGCCAGCGCGGCCACCGCCACGGCGATCCGGCGCTTCACCGCCGCCACCCCGACCACGACCATCAGCGCCGGCCAGAAGAGGTAGAACTTCTCCTCGATGCCCAGCGTCCACGAACCGCTGAAGAAGTTGTTCGGCCCGGTCGGGTTGGCCTCGGGCAGGAACTCGTTGAAGAACGTCAGGTAGTACGGCAGCGCGGTCGGGAACTCGCGACTGTAGAACTCCCCGCGCAACGCGCAGAACAGCACGATGAACCCGAGGATCACCAGGTAAGGCGGCAGGATGCGGAACACCCGCCGGATGTAGAACGACTTCAGCGAGATCCGCCCCGCCGACGACTGCTCGCGCAGCAGCAACGTCGTGATCAGGAAGCCGGAGAGCACGAAGAAGATGTAGACGCCGACCCAGCCGGACACCCACGTCCACTTCGGTCCGGCGAAGTGGGACACCACCACGATCACGGCCGCGACCGCGCGCAGCCCGTCGAGCGCGGGGAACCGGCGCATGGCCATGTACTCGGCATGTGTCAGCACGCGGAACTGCCTCTCCCCTACGCCTTTGACGAGCCGGCACACGGTACCCGACCACCGGATGTCCGTTTCGACTGCGTATAGTGCCGCCGGAATCCCCATGCCGGATCCGGCCGGGCCTCCCCATGTCGCGAACACGTTAAAGGACGGTTGGCCTGTGAGCTCCGAGGCGCACCCCGACGGGACGAAGCGGACCATCACCTACGTCTTCCCGATCTACAACGAGGCCGGGAACATCGACCTGCTGCACAAGACCGTGTCCGACATCACGGCCGAGATCGCCGACCGCTACCACGTGAACTTCATCTACGTGGACGACGGCAGCAAGGACGACTCGCTGGCCCACCTGCGGGCGCTGGCCGACGCCGACGACCGGGTCACGGTGATCGAGCTGGCCCGCAACTTCGGCCACCAGATGGCGGTCACCGCGGGCTTGGACCTGGCCGACGCGGACGCCGTGGTGATCATGGACAGCGACATGCAGGACCCGCCCCGGGTCAGCCTGGAGCTGATCGAGAAGTGGGAGCAGGGCTACGAGGTCGTCTACGCCCAGCGCCGCTCCCGCCAGGACAGCGCGTTCAAGAAGCTGACCGCGAGTGCGTTCTACTGGTTCCTGCGCAAGGTCGCCTCGATCGACATCCCGCGCAACACCGGCGACTTCCGGCTGATCGACCGCAAGGTCGTGGACGAGCTGCGCAAGTACCGCGAGCGCGACCGCTTCCTGCGCGGCCTGGTGAGCTACATCGGCTTCCGGCAGACCGGCGTGCTGTTCGACCGCGACGAGCGGCACGCGGGCGTGACCGGCTACCCGCTGAGCAAGATGATGCGCTTCGCCGCGGACGGCATCCTCGGCTTCTCGGTGGCCCCGCTGCGGCTGATCAGCCGGCTGGGCTACTTCATCTCGTTCCTGAGCTTCCTGGGCATCGTCTACGTCGGCGCGGTGCGGCTGTTCGCGCCGGAGACCGCCGTGCCCGGCTGGGCGTTCATCACCATCGGCATGTTCTTCCTGGGCGGCATCCAGATCACCATGCTGGGCGTGCTGGGCAGCTACATCGGCCGCACGTACGCGCAGGCGCAGGGCCGGCCGCTGTACGCGGTCGCGTCCGTGCACACCGGCGCGAAGCAGGTGACCGCACCGCCGGCGGCCCCGGCCGCGAAGAGCCTGCTGTCGTGAAGCCGGAACTCGCCACCAAGATCAGGTTCGGCCTGGTCGGCATCGCCAACACGATGGTCGACCTGGTCGCGTACACCCTGCTGTCGCTCGCGGGCGTGCCGATGTTCGTGGCGAACCTGGTCTCCACGTCCGCGGGCATGGTGTGCAGCTTCACCCTGAACCGCTCGTTCACCTTCCGCGCCCGAGGCGGCGACCTGCGCACCCAGATCGTGCTGTTCGCGCTGGTCACGGCCGTCGGGCTGTGGGTGGTGCAGCCGATCGTGATCAGCCTGACCGGCGGCTTGTTCGCCGGCACGCCCGAGCTGGTCGCGGTGGTGGGGCCGAAGCTGATCGCGCTGGCCTTCACCCTCGTGTGGAACTACGTCCTGTACAGCAAGCTCGTCTTCAGACCGAAGGAAGCCGTCTGATGACGGATGTGATGACGCCGGCCGTCCAAGCGCCGGACAACCGCCCCACCCGCCCCGACTCCCGGTGGCGCGCGCTCGCCGCGTCGGACTGGGCGCGCACGTTCGCCCTGGTGTTCGCCTGGCACGCGGTGCTCACCGCGGTCGCCGTGCTGTTCCAGGGCTCGCTGCCGATCGGCGAGGGCTACCCGGTCAAGGTGCTCGGCCCGGACGCCACCCTGCTGTCCCACACCTACCGCTGGGACGCGGAGAACTTCCACAACATCACCCTGGGCGGCTACGGCAACGAGGCCACGCCGTGGGTGCACGCGTTCTACCCGTTCTTCCCGTTCTGCCTGTGGATCGTGCAGACGATCACGTTCGGCAAGCTCGGCTTCCTGGCCACCGGGCTCGTGGTCAACGGGCTCGCGTCCTGGTTCGCGGCGACCGCGCTGCTCAAGATCGCGCGGCACTTCCTGACCGGCGAACGGGCCGCGTGGCTGACCGTGGCGGCGTTCCTCACCGCGCCCACGGCGTTCTTCATGCACGCCTTCTACAGCGAAGCGGTGTTCTGCGCGCTGGGGTTCTGGGCGTTCCTGTTCGCGTTGCGCCGCCAGTGGGTGTGGATGGGCCTGCTGCTCATCCCGCTCACCGCGACCCGGATCACCGCCGTGCTGTTCGTCGGCCTGTGCTTCCTGGAGTTCTGGCGCAGCAAGGAGTGGAAGCCGCGCGGCCTGCTGTCGTGGAACCTGCTGTGGTTCCCGGCGGCCGGGCTCGGGGTGGTCGCGTACGCGGTGGTGCTCAAGGTCGTGAACGGTGACGCGCTGGCGATGTTCCACGCCTACGACACCGTCACGACGTGGGGCTACCACCAGACCAACCCGAACATCCTCGGCACGATGTACCACGAGGTCGTCGCCTCGTGGGACGCGTTGGCGAGCGGGCGGCCGGACAACTGGCAGGTGCTCAGCCACCTGCTGCCGACGGTCGGGCTGCTCGTGCTGCTGGCGTGCTCGGTGTACACGTTCGTGGCGCTGCGCAAGGACGGCATCCCGTTGGCCGCCTTCGGCCTGGCGTCGTTCGTGATGTTCACGCTGAACAGCAACGTGGTCTCGGTGCACCGGTACCTGTTGCCGTGCCTGGTGATCTACGTGGCGATGGTGCTCGCGGCACAGCGCCGACCCGCGCTGCGACCGGTGCTGTACGGCTGGATGTACCTGACGACGCTCGTGCAGTCGGCCGTGTTCCTGCTGTTCGTGTCCGGGAACTGGGCCGGCTGACCGGCGGCGGCCGCGACTACCGGCCGGCGAGCTTCGCGGACAGGTGGTCGCGGACCCGGGCCAGGTCCGCGATCCGCTGGTCCAGCACCGCCAGCCGGCGGCGGCCGACGGCGACCAGGGCGGGGGACGGGCGGGCGGCCGCCAGGTCCCCGTCGAGGCAGGACCGGAAGTGCCGGACGTCGTCCAGGGTGAGGCCGGCGTCGAGCAGGTAGCGGATGTTCGCGACGCGGGCCACCGCGGCCCGGTCGTAGACGCGGTAGCCGTTCGCGGCGCGTTCGGCGGTCAGCAGGCCGTTCTCCTCGTAGAACCGCAGCGCCCTGGTGCTGACACCCGTGGCCTTCGCCAACTCCCCGATCCGCACGCCGGCGAGGCTACCCTCACCCGACGAGCGCCCCGCCGTCCACGGGCAGCACGACGCCGGTGGTGAACCCGGCCTCGGGACGGGCGAGCTGGACGATCCAGAACGCGACCTCCTCCGGCCGGCCCACCCGGCGCAACGGGACGTGCGCCGCCAGCCGCGTGCGCAGCGCGTCGGCTTCGTCCGGGTCGAGGCCCTGGTGGGCGGCGATGGGCGTGGCGATCGGGCCGGGCGCGACCGCGACCACGCGCACGCCCTGCGGGGCGTACTGCACGGCCCAGCTGCGCGTCAGGGAGTCCAGGGCGGCCTTGGCGGCGGCGTACAGGGCGCCGCCCGGCATCGGCCAGCCGCGTTGCCCGATGGCGGTGCTGACGTTGACCACGACGCCGCGCGTCGCGACGAGGTGCGGGAGGGCGGCTCCGGTCAGGTGGACGGGGGCCAGCAGGTTCGTGGCGAGCATCTCCCGGACCGCGTCGTCCTGGACGTCGCCCAGCGGGGCCTGTCGGACGATCCCGGCGTTGTTCACCAGGACGTCCAGCCGCCCGAACGCCTCGACCGCCTCGGCGACGACGTGGTCGGCCGCGCCGGGGGCGGCGATGTCGGCGACGAGCGCGCGGACGCCGGGAAAGCCGGCGGCGGTCTCGGCCAGCCGCTCGGCGGTCCGGCCGACGACCAGCACCCGCGCGCCCTGCCCGGCGAACGCGCGGGCGGTGGCCCGCCCGATCCCCGTGCCCGCGCCGGTCACCACTACCGCCTTGCCTGGGAACTGACTCATGACGCCCGACCGTAGACATTGCCGCCCGCGTCAAGGTCAAGCCCGGTGACGGTCGAGCCGCGATTTAAGGTGGTGGCGTGGAGCTGACCATGAGGTCCCGGCTGGGTGGCCCCGAGCGGTCCCCGGTCGAATCGGTGAGCCTGCGCCGGGCTTTGGTGCCCGCCCTCGCGCAGGTCATGGTGGACGGGCTCGACGTGCTCGACGTGCAACTCGTGCTGGGCGGCTCGATCACGTCCGGCGACGGGCACGGCGGTGTGCACGACCTGCGGTACTCGGCCGCGCGCAAGCGGATCACGGTCACCGTCGTCGTCCCGGCCGCCGAGATCGCGGCGAGTTCGGCCGTCGAGGCGGCCGGTCCGCACTTCGCGGCACTGGCCCGGCGGGTGGCCGACCGGTGCGCGCCGGGCCGGGCGGAGGAGTTGGCGGCGGCGTTCGCCGGCGCGGTGCGCGACGCCGCCTCGGTCGTCGCCGCGATCGACGCCGTCGAACCCCGGACGAGCAATGCGTAAGTGGGTCGGTGGTCGTAGGCGGCCAGGGATCGGGTGACGGGTCGGCCGGTGGCGCGGTTGTGCCGGACGGCGGCCCAGGTTCAACCGGCCTGTCAGCCGACTCGGTCGACCGGCGGACGGACTTGGGCAGTGGTTCGCCGGGATACGGGGTCCGGTTGCGGCAGGCCGTGCCGATCGGCGAGCGTCGGTGTCGGCGGCCGACCAGCGCACGACCTGCTCGACCAGGGGGGCAACGCCGCGCGGAGGCGGCGGTGGTGGTCGGACCGGCCGGGCGGGCACCGGAACGCGCCGGGCATCCGGACCGGCAGGAACCCCGACCACCGGGCCTCGGAGGCGACCCCGGGCAGTGCCCGGGCCACCGCGAGGGTGACCAGCCCGGCATCGGTCGACCGCGGTGGCCCGCCGGCGAGGCGGTCGCCGATCTCGACGTGGAGTGCGGCCAGAAGGGTGTTCAGGCCGGTCGTCACGAGTCGAACACCCCTCGTCCGTCCCCGGCCACCGCCTCGACTGGCGCATTACTCGTCTAGAAGTCCAGGAACCCCGGGACGACCAACGTCGCGTGGCCGCGTTCGTCCAGCGCGCCGTAGAAGTAGATCGCGCCGTAGCCGAACGGGTACTCGCCGAACAGGAACCCGTCCGCCGGGTGGTCGCCGTGCGGCAGGCCGTCGTCGTCGACCTGGAACAGGAAGCGGTACCCGTCCGCTTCGACGGCCGCCGCGTAGGAAGGCTCGTCCTGGATCAGCCGGGGTTCGTCGGCGATCCGCACGAACGGCGTCCGCACGCCGTCGTCCGCGATCGCGACCAGCGCCGCGCTGCCCAGTCCGGGGTGGACACCCCTCGGGTCCGCGCCGCGCGGCGACGGCGGGTGCGGCACGGCCTTCGCGCCGATCCCGGGGTACTCCACGTCGTCGTCGGCGATGGTGAACCCGCGCCGCAGCAACACCGACACCTCGCGCCCGCCCGACCACGGCGCGGCGTCCGCGCCGATCGTGAGCAGGTAGTCGTACCGGTCGAGCAGATCGCCTTGCCGCGCAAGGCATTCCGGTGCCCGGCCGCCGGCCCGCGAGCCGACCGCGCTGTCGTGGGCCGCCACGTCGAAAGCAACCGAAGCCACGCCACGAGCCTAACCCGACGCCCGCGCGGCTCAGCCGGCCGGCGGGATCAGGCCGGCCTCGTAGGCGACGATCGCGGCCTGGACGCGGTTGCGCGCGTCGAGCCGCCGCAGGACGTTGCCGACGTAGACCTTCACCGTCCCCTCCACCACGTGCAGGCGGGCGGCGATCTCGGCGTTCGACAGGCCCGCGCCGATCAGCCCGAGCACCTCGCGCTCCCGCTCGGTCAGGCCGCCGACCCGGTCGCCGGCCCGCAGCCGGGGGCCGCGCCCGGACAGGTGGTCCACCACCCGTTTCGCGACCAGCGGCGACAGGTAGGCGGCACCGGACGCGACCGCGCGCACGCCCGCGACGATCTCGTGCGGGTCGCCGGTCTTGAGCACGAAACCGCCGATGCCCTCGCCGAGCGCGCGCGAGATGTAGCCGTCGTCGGCGAACGTGGTCAGCACCAGCGACGCGGTGCCGGTGTCCAGCCGGCGGATCTCCGCCGCCGCGTCCAGGCCGTCGAGCACGGGCATCCGGATGTCCAGCACGGCCACGTCCGGCCGGTGCGCCAGCACCAGGTCGACCGCCGCGCGCCCGTCACCGGCCTCGCCGACGACCTCCACGTCCCGCGCGGTCGCCAGCACGGCCCGCACCCCGACCCGGACGACCGCCTCGTCGTCGGCCAGCACCACCCTGATCACGTCCGGCATCATCGCCCCCGGTCACGGGTCGCGCGCGAGCAGGGCCTTGTCGGCCAGCCGCCCGTCGCGGAAGCACAGCCGGTAGAGGTCCAGCCGCCGGTTGTCGAACGGGTTGCGGTGCGTGCTGTAGTAGCGGCAGGTGGTGCCGGCGGGCGGCGGGGGCGTCCGGCCGGGGTCGTCCACCCGGGTCCGGTCCGGCAGCACGGCCACCACCTCGGCCTCCGGCTGCCCGACCCGCAGCCGCCGGTAGTCGTCGGGGGCGAGCACGGAGGTGGCGGTGTCGAAGACCAGGTAGCCGAGCGGGACGAGCACGATCCCGGCGGCGATGGCGCAGGTCAGCAGCACGGTCCGGCGGGCGCTGCGGCGGACCTGGAGTTCCGCGCGCCGGCGGTGGCCGCCGGTGGCCGGCGCGTCGTGCAGGACGGGGGTGGCGGGCAGGCTCGCCCGCACCTCGAACCCGCCGTCGGCGAGGTCGCGCGCGGTGAACGTGCCGCCGACCAGCGCGACCCGCTCGGCCAGGCCGAGCAGGCCCTGGCCGCCGCCGGGTGCCGCCGCCCGCCGGGCCGGGCCGCTGACCACGCCGACCTCGACCCGGCCGCCCCGGGCGACCTCGACGGTCACCGGCGCGCCGGGCGCGTGCTTGATCGCGTTGGTGAGCGCCTCGGTGACCACGCGGTGCACCGTGTGCGCGATCACCGGGTCGACCGTCCCGAGCCCGTCACCGGTCGACTCGACGACGAGGCCGGCGAGCCGGGCGCGGTCCACGATCTCGGCCACGGACTCGACCCGCTCCGGTTCCCCGGTGCGCAGCAGGCCCACGACGTCGGCCAGCCGCTCGGCGGCGGAGGTGACCGCCGCGCGGGCCGCGCGCGCCGACGCCCGGTGCCCGGCGTCCAGGTCCGGCGCCAGCTCCAGCGCGCCGACCCGCAGCGCCGCCTGCGCCAGCTCGTGGCCGACGAGGTCGTGCATCTCGGCGGCGAGCCGGGCCCGTTCCCGGGCGCGGGCCTGGTCGGCGTCGCGTTCCAGCTGCTCGGCCCGTTCCCAGCCGGCCTCGACCATGGCCAGGTACTGCCGGCGGTAGCGCCCCACCGTCCACGGCACGGCCGCCAGCGCCGCGAGCCCGGACAGCGCCGCCACGGCCGTGTCCACGGCACCCATCACGGCGACCGCCACCACCACCGCGCCCACGCCCAGCGCCACCAGCGCCACGACGCCGCGCTCGCCGGCCGTGGCGTACCGACCGGCGAGGAACGCCACCGCGACCAGCCCTGTCGACAACGCGCCCGCGGCGACCGTGCTGTCCGCCGACACCGTGGTGAAGAACGAGACCTGCCACACCACCCCCGCCCCGACCACCGCGCCCACCGGCCACCGCCGCACCGCCGCCACGAGCGCGGCGAGGACCAGCAGGTACGCCACCGCTTCCCAGGGCGCGAGCCGGCCGGGCAGGGACGTGATCGCCGCCCACACCACCGGTACCGCCGCGAACAGCCGCACGAGCACGCCACGCACGACAGGCATCATCTCCCACCGAGCAGCACGCTGCCCGTGGCGTGCGTGCGCAGCCGGGCGACGAGCGGCGCGACCGCGCGTGCGGCCACCGGCAACACCAGTGCCACAACGATTCCGCACAGCAGCCCGGCGACCACGTCGTGCGGGTAGTGCGCTCCGACGAACACCCGCGAGAACGCCGCCGCCAACGCCAACCCCGCCGCGAGCACCCCCAGCCGCCGGCCGCTCCACGCGATCCCGACGGCCGCCGCGCCCGCGATGGCCGCGTGGTTGCTGGGGAACGACCAGTCCCCCGCCCCCGGGCACGCCACCACCGTCACCACCTCGCCCAGCGCGCGGCACGGGCGTTCCTCCTGCCACACCCCTTTCGCCG
Organism: Saccharothrix sp. NBAS 001; assembly: GCF_056640475.1. Taxonomy (NCBI): domain Bacteria; kingdom Bacillati; phylum Actinomycetota; class Actinomycetes; order Pseudonocardiales; family Pseudonocardiaceae; genus Saccharothrix; species Saccharothrix sp. NBAS 001. The sequence goes on along the minus strand of NZ_CM153251.1, from coordinate 10,403,766 downwards.
TCTCGCTGATCGCGTAGGCCAGCACGGTCACGGCAGGTGCCAGCACCGCCCGTGCCATCGCCGTCGCCGAGCCCCGCCGCGCGCGCCACCACAGCAGCAGGAACCCGAGGGCGAACAGCACCAGCACCGCCTCGGTGAAGAACGCGCCGAACGCCCGCACGGGCTCCGGGGCGGTCGCACCGAGCCGGGCGATGTCCAGGTACCACTCGGCGCTCACGTCCGGCACGCCGTCCACCGAAATCCCCGTCGCGGTCGGAAGTTGTTCCATGCGAACGAAGTTAGGGAGATCGTGCCGCGCCCACCGCTACCGAAGGTGAAGTGTTCGCACTGCCTTTCGGCAGGCTGCCGGCGCTGCCTCCGATGCGCCGTCCCGGTTTCCCCGGGCGACGGTGGAAGGCGGCTCGGTCAGGCTTTCAGCAGCCGTTCGACGGCGCGCGGCAGCAGGCCGTGCAGGTCGTTCAACGCCGCCTCGGTCCCGCCCGTGCTGTAGGTCGTCACGCACGAGACGAGGTTGCCGTGCGCCATGAACGCGACGCAGATCGAGTACAGGCCGCCGTCCTGCATGATCACCAGGCAACGCCCGAGGAACGCCTCGACGCCCTCCGGCCGGTCGACCGCCGTGTTCTCCGCCACGCGGATCTGGAGGTCGTCCTCCGTCCACGTGGTGCACTCGCGGGTCGCGGCGGTGACCTGGTCGAGCACCTCCTTGCCGGTCGACTCGGAGAAGCCGACGACGAAGTTGCGCACGGTGAAGGTTTCGTTCTCCCACTTGCGGTACAGGCCGGGCCGGTAGCCGTGCTCCGCGTCCACCTCGACGTCGCACAGCCTCGGCATCCCCGACACGGCGTACTTCTGGTCGGTCGGCTGCGCGACGCCCCGGTCGGCCATGGCGTCACGCGGGAACGCGGCGCGCTCGACCAGGCCGGGCAGCCGGTCGGTCAGCGACGGCGCGCTGGACGTGGTGGCCGGTGCGGTCGTCGGCCCGCTCGTCGGCCCGGCGGACGAAGGCGCGGGCTCGGCCGCCGTGGTCGAGCCGCACGCCACCAGCGCACCCGCCAGGACGCAGAGCGCGGCCAATCCCCCCAGAGTCTTCACACGCGCACTATCGCCTGTCGCAATAGGACGTTTCAAGCCAGTATCCAAGATCACAGCCGGGTCTCGCGCCCGGTCGCCGCCGCGTTCAGGAACGCCGGAAGTCCTCCGAGTCGACCCGGTGGGGCGCGGCGATGTCCCGGAGGTCGCGTTGACGGGTTTCCCCCGCCCACAGGAACGCGACCACCGTGCAGACGATCGTCGCGCACAGGAACAACGCGGCCGGGACCGTGGACGGGGATCGGTGCAGCAGCGCCACACCCACGATCGGCGCGAGCGACCCGACCACCGTCGCCGACTGGTAGCCCAGCGACGCCCCGGTGTAGCGGACCTCGCTGGGGAACAGCTCGGCGAAGAACGCCGACTGCGCACCGGTGATCAGGCCGTGCAGGGTCAACCCGACCACGATCACCGCCGTCACGGCGGCGAACCCGCCGCCGTCCACCAGGGGCAGCCCGACCAACGCCCACACCGCGATCAGCACGGCGACGGCGATCGTGCACCGGCGGCGGCCGAACCGGTCGGCGAGCAGCCCGCCGGTCGGGATCGCCACCACCTGGAAGACCGACGCGATCGTGATGGCGGACAGCGCGGTGTTCTTCGGCAGGTGCACGATCTGCGAGAGGTAGGAGATCAGGAAGATGCTGAACGTGTAGTAGGTCGCCTTCTCCCCCACGTTCGCCAGCGCCGCGATGACCACCGGCTTGCGGTAGTGGCGCAGCACGGTCTTGATCGGCGCACGGCTCAGGGCGGGCTCGCGCGCGGCCAGGAACAGCGGCGATTCCTCCACCGCGTGCCGCAGCCAGATCCCGATCACCACCAGCACGGCCGAGAGCAGGAACGGGATCCGCCAACCCCAGTCCAGGAACTCCTCGTCGGTCACGCCCAGCCCGAGCACCGCCAGGACGCCGGTCGCGATCATGTTGCCCAGCGGGCCACCGGTCTGCGGCCAACTGCTCCAGAACCCGCGCCGCGCCGCCGACCCGTGCTCCGCCACCAGGAGCACCGCGCCGCCCCATTCGCCGCCCAGCGCCAGCCCCTGCACCAGGCGCAGCGCGGTCAGCAGGATCGGCGCGGCGACACCGATCGAGGCGTACGACGGGACCAACCCGATCGCGACCGTCGCCGAACCCATCACGATCAAGCTCAAGGACAACGTCCGGCGACGCCCGAACCGGTCGCCGAGGTGCCCGAACAGCACGCCGCCCAACGGCCGCGCCAGAAATCCCACCGCGTAACTGGCGAGAGCGAGCAGCACACCGGTCAACGGATCGCTGCCGGGGAAGAACACTCTGTCGAACACCAGCGCCGCGGCCGTGCCGTACAGGAAGAAGTCGTAGAACTCGATCGTCGTGCCGGCCACGCTCGCCGCCACGATCCGCGCGAAACCGCGCCGGGACGGGGTTTCGGTCGACATCACGCCTCCGGGGCTCGACGGCCGGGCGGAACCCGACAGCCCGGACGCTACCGAACGTAGAGTGGTCGACTACGGACCGTCAAGAACGCCGCCCGTGCGCGCCAGGGGCACGGGCGGCGTTCACGCGTGCGGGTCAGTTCCGGAACGCCTGGAACTCCGCGATCCGGACGGCCTGCGCCGCCGCCGGGTTGCCGGTGGCGCAGTCACTGGTGGAACGCGGGTCGTCGTGCTGCGAACCCGCGTACTCCGGCGTGCCGGTGCACTGGTTGGCGAGCACCCGGACCATCAGGTGGGTGGCCTTGGTCGGCGGGATGCGGAACGACCGGAGGTTCAGGTCCGACGCCGTCGGCCGGGGCACGTCGGCCGGGAACGCGTCCGCCGGGCTGGTGAACACCCGCCGGTAGCCGGCCGCGCTGCCGCAGTCCGCTCCCGCCGCGCTGTTGCACGCCAGCACCTCGAACCGGCGCACGGCGGTGAACCGGCTCTGCGCACCGGGATCCGGGTCGGGCTCGATCGCCGGCCGCAGCAGGGCGCTCACCTGCACGCGCCCCACCCGCTGCGGTTCGGTGCCGGCCAGGTCGATCCGGACGCTGCGGCCCGCGACCGGCGCACCGAGCGCCGCCCAGCCGGTCGCCTCGGTGTCGTCGATGAGCTTGTCCAGGTTCACGCCGTCGCCGGCGGCCGTCGCGCCGAGCGCCTTGGACGCGAGGTTGCGCGCGGTCGGCGGCCGGATCGTGGCGCGTTCGCCGGGGTCGACCTCGCGGCGCAGGCGGGTGCTGCCGTAGCCGTCGCCGGCGACCACGAAGCTGTAGGCACCGGGCACGACCTGGACGGTGTCGGGCAGCGGCGTGGCCGGGTCGGTGTCGGCGACCGGGGTCGAGCGGGCCTCGTACTCGCCGACGTAGAGCCGGACCGGGTTCCCGGCCTCGCCCGGGGCCAGCCGCAGGGTCGCGTTGCGGGCGTGCGGCGAGGCGAAGCCCGGCGTCGGGTCCTGGTCGTTCGGGCCGTTGCTGGCCGCGCCCAGGCCGAGGCCGCGTCGGGCGAACGCGTTCCACAGCAGCGGGACGTCCGCGCCGCCGAACCGGATCTCGTTGGCGGCGATCGTGGCGTCGCGCATGTCGACGTAGCTCACCGCGCCGGAAGCGTTGAGCAGCAACGAGTCGAAGACCTGCTGGATCCAGCGCCGGTTGCCGGGGCACTGCTCCACCGGCCGCTTGCCGTCGGCGCACGCCCGTTGCTGCGCGGGCGTTCCGCTGCCGTAGCGCTCGATCATCGCCTTGCGCACGTCGAAGCTGGTGGCGCTCCAGATCTCGCCGTCCGCGTGCACCTGCGCGCCGACCAAGTCGTAGGCGATGTTGCTGTAGTTGAGCGGGCTGCGACTCATGTCGTAGTTGCGGATGCCCGACTTCGCGTCGCCGGTCACGTACCCGCCGACGACGTACCGGGTGTCGCCGCGCGGGACGAACCCGTACTCGTACAGGTACTCCACCGCGAACAGGTCCGAGTGCGACTCGTTCATCGCGCCCGCCTGCGCGCCCGACCAGCCGCTGTCGGGCCCGGCGATGAGCCGGCCGCTGATCGCGTGGCCGTACTCGTGCCCGATGACCGACATGTCGTAGTCGCCGTCCACGCACGGGCCGTAGAACGAGCCGGGCAGCGGCTGCCACAGGTACATGTTGGTGGTCGGCGCGACGCCGTCGGGCGGGGTGATCTGGTTGGCGTTGTTGCGCGACGGGAAGCCCGGCGGCGCGCCGCCCACCCGTCCGCCGGCCTGCGCGTTGCCGCGCTCCGCGTCGCCGCCCAGGCCGCCGTGGGTGCCGTTGTCCGCCTGCATGTTCCAGGTCTCCTCGGTGAACCCGAGGTGGTAGGACCAGTCGTGCATCCGGTTGTGCATGGCGAACAGGTTGGTCAGCGCGGCGTCGATGTCGTTCTGCTGCGGGGTGTCGAACACTGCCGGGTCGCACCGCTGCTCGTGCCACTGGTTGGTCCACGGGTAGGTGTACTCGCGGGTCGGGCTGGCGGTCGCGGTGCGCGTGCCCACCGTGCCGCTCGCGAGGTCGTCCCACTTCTCCGTGGCACGGCCGGAGTTGCCCGCCGAGGTCTTGGACGAGCCGGTCGCGTCGGCGTCCCACGCGGCGCCCCGGTCGGCCGTGCCGACCGCCCGCTCACAACCCCGCACCCGGACCAGGCACCACGTGACGCGGGTGTCGCGGGAGGAGTAGTCCGCCGGCGGGTTGGCCGGGAAGACCTCCCACTCCGGGTTGTCCGAGTCGTGGTCGACCAGGTCTTCGCGGACCAGCAGCGCTCCGGTCCGGGCGTCGACGTAGCTGGTGTACCCGGTGGGGTGCGCCTCGTCGCGGCCGATCAGCACGACCTGGTAGGCCGCGCGCGCCGGGCCGTCCGGCATCGGCACCGCGCCCGGCCGCACCCGCGAGGTGGCGGCGTCCGCCAGGCCGGCGTCGGCGGTCGCGGCGGCGAGCGCCTGGTCCGGGGTGAGGGTCGCGGGCTCGGGGTCCGCGCGGGAGGGGCTCAGCGTGGAGCTGAGGTAGCGCACGACGCCGTCCCGGATGCCGAAGGTCACCAGCCCGTCCAGCAGCGCCGGCGCGGCGCCGAACCGCTGGCGCAGCATGACGTAGGAGCCCTGCCCCATCGGGCGGCTGACCACGACGTCCATCGCGTCCACGGCCTGCGCGGCCAGCCCGAACAGCTCGCGGTTCTCGCCCAGGTAGGCGCGGGCGACGGCCACCGGGTCCTGCGCCGCGCCACGGGGCCGGACCTCCGGGCGGGGCACCAGCGTGGCGGGCGCGCCGTAGCGGTTCCACCGGACGGTCGTGCCGCGGTCGTCCGCCAGCGCCACCTGCCGGTCGGTCGGCCGGGTCGCCCCGGGACGGTTGTCGACGTCGCCGCCGTCGCGGGGGTCGCCTTGGACGGAGGTCGCCGCGACGTCGCCGGGCGAGGTGGCGGGGGTGGCCGACGCCGTGCCCACCGCCGGCGGGCCGAGCACCAGCACGCCGGTCGCGGCGAGCGCGGTGACCCTCCGGAGAGCCTGTCTCCGCATCTGTGAACGCCTCTCTCCAAGCCCTCGGGAGGTCCCGGCGAGCGAGTCGGACGAACCGTGACGATCCGAGCTTTCCGGTTGGGCGCAGGCGAAAGATAGGCCCGTTCGCACGGCTCGACCACGGCCGTCCCGCCGAGCGGCGACGCGCTCACCCGGCCCTGCGGGCGGTCACCGCGACGGCCGCCGGGGGTGCGCGGGACGCTGGAATCCGCGGCCGGGGCGGACTACTGTCCGGTGGGTGCCAGAGTCGGCCGGTACCCGCCTGAGCCCGTTCGCCGAGAGGCTGCGGCGGGCCATCAGGCAGCGCGGCGCGACCCTGGAGCGGCTGGCCGAGCACCTGCGCGGGCAGGGCACGCCGGTCAGCCTCGCCACCCTGAGCTACTGGCAGTCCGGGCGCAGCCAGCCCGAGCGGGCGGTGTCGCTGGCGGCGCTGCGCAACGTGGAGCGGTACCTGGGGCTGCGCGGCGGCGAACTGGCCGGGCTGCTCGACGCGCCCCGGCCGCGCGGCCGGCTCGCGCACCGCACCCGGACCGCCGAGCCGATGTCGAAGATGTGGCCGGACGCCCGGTCGCGGCACCGCGCGCTGGACGGCCTGGGCCCGCGCGACGAGACCCGGCTGACCCGGCTGAGCATCGTGTCCCGGGTGGAGATCGGCCCGGACCGCACCGAGCGCCACCAGTGGACCCGGCACATCCTGCGGGCCGAGGAGGACGGCGTCAGCAGCATCGTGCTGCTGTTCTGGGCCGACGGCCGGCCGCCGCCGATCCTGGTGCCCACCCGCAACCTCGCCGTGGTCGCGGTCAACCGGGACGAGGATTCCGGCCTGGCGGCCGCCGAACTGCAATTCCCGCGGCCGTTGGCGCGGCACGAGACGATCATCGTGGAGTACGAGATCGAACAGGTCGGCACACTCCCCGCGACCAATCACGAGCGGCGCGCGCGGATGCCCACCCGGGAACTGCTGATCGAGGTGCGGTTCGACCCGGCGGCGCTGCCGGCGCGCTGCGAGCAGTTCTCCGAGATCGGCGACAAGCACCTGGTGAAGCCGCTGACCTGGGACGACTCGTACACCGTGCACGCGCTCGGGCTCGACCTCGACCCCGGCGTGTTCGGCATTCGCTGGGAGTGGTGATTTAACTTTTAGCCGGGAACCGTTTTAAGCATTAACCGGGATGGCCGGGGCGACCCTTTGCAGATCGGGGTGCAGCCGGCAGTATTCCGGCGCGCACCAATTTCAGCTGCCGAGCCGGGCGGACCGGCCGGTTCGGTCGTGCGCGCTCATCCCTGCACAGTGAGGAACCCGGCAAGAATGAAGAACACGCTTTTGCGGGCGGCGGTGATGGCGATCGCCGCAGCGGTCGTCACGACCACCGCTGCGGTCCCGGCGTCCGCAGACGTGACGATCCAGGGCGCGGACGGGCCCGGCGCGATCAAGGGTCGTTACATCGTCAAGCTCAAGAGCAGCACCAGGTCGGCGACCTCGGTCACCGGCAGGCACGGCGGGCGGGTCCGGCACAACCTGGAGATCATCAACGGCTACTCGGCCGAGATGACACCCGCGCAGGCCGAGGCCGTGGCGGGCGACCCGGACGTGGCCTCGGTCGAGCAGGCGCACCGCGTGGTCGCCCTGGACACCCAGAACAACCCGCCGAACTGGGGCGACGACCGGATCGACCAGCGCGACTTGCCGTTGAACAGCACGTTCAGCTACCCGGCCAACCCCGGCCAGGGCGCGCACGTGTACGTGCTGGACACCGGCATCAACGCCAACCACGTCGACTTCACCGGTCGGATCGCGGCCGGCGCGGACATCGTGGACAACGACTCCACCCCGCAGGACTGCCACGGCCACGGCACGCACGTCGCGGGGTCGGCGGCCGGCACGTCCTACGGGATCGCGAAGAAGGCCACGATCCACGCCGTCCGGGTGCTCGACTGCGGCGGCTCCGGCTCGAACGACGACATCATCGCGGGCATCAACTGGGTCAAGACCAACGCCGTGAAGCCCGCCGTGGTGAACTACAGCATCGGCTGCTCGCAGCGGTGCTCGGACGCCACCGTCGACAACGCGGTCAAGTCGCTGATCGCGAGCGGCGTGCAGTTCGTGCAGGCAGCCGGGAACTCGACCGACGACGCCTGCTTCTACAGCCCGCAGGCCGTGCCCGAAGCGGTCACCGTGGGCAACGCGAACCGCAACGACGCCCGGTCCTCGTCCAGCAACCACGGCACCTGCCTGGACCTGTTCGCGCCGGGCGAGAACATCGTGTCGGCGTCGCACACCGGCACCACCGGCTCGGCGACCATGACCGGCACGTCGATGGCGTCCCCGCACGTGGCGGGCGCGGCGGCGGTGTACCTGGGGCAGAACCCGTCGGCGACCCCGGCGGCGGTGCGCGACGCGCTGGTCGCCAACGCCACGCCGAACAAGCTCACCGGCATCGGCAGCTCGCCGAACCGCCTGCTGTACACCGCGTTCATGAACGGCACGACCCCGCCGCCCACCGGCTGCGAGGGGCGCAACGACACGGACTTCGCGGTCAACGACAACGCGACCGCGGAGAGCCCGATCACCCTGGACGCGCGGTGCGGCACGGCGTCGGCGAGCGCGACCGTCGACGTGAACATCCCGCACACCTACATCGGTGACCTGGTCGTGTCGCTGATCGCGCCGGACGGTGCCGCGTACGTGCTGCACGACAAGGCCGGCGGCGACGCCGACAACCTGGTCAGGACGTTCCCGGTCAACCTCGCCGGCAAGGCCGCGGCGGGCACGTGGAAGCTGCGCGTGCAGGACGTCGAGGTCAACGACACCGGCCGGATCGACACGTGGACGCTGAAGTCCGGCGCCGTCCTCGGCGGCGGCGGCACGACCTGCGCGACGCTGTCCAACGGCACCGACGCGGCGATCGCCGACAACAGCACGGTGGAGAGCCCGATCTCCAGCTCCTGCACCGGGAACGCGTCGGCCACCAGCTCGGTCGCGGTGTCGATCCTGCACACCTACCGGGGCGACCTGGTGATCGACCTGATCGCGCCGGACGGCAGCGCCTACCGGATCAAGAACGCCGACGCCGACGACAGCGCCGACAACGTGACCGGCTCGACCACCGTCGACCTGTCGTCGGAACCCCGTGCGGGCACCTGGAAGCTGCGGGTGCAGGACACGGCGGCGAAGGACACCGGCACGGTCGACAGCTGGTCGCTGACCCTCTGACCATCGTGCCCCTGCCACGAACGGCCCCGGCCTCCCCGGGGCCGTTCGTGTTGCCGGGACTACAGGTTCGGCAGCGCGACCGCCGCGCCGACCGCCGCACCGAGCAGCAGGCTCACGCCCATGACCGGCCCGGCGAGCCGGCTGGTGGTCGTGGTGGCCTCCCGCAGGCGCGGCACGGCCCAGCCGAGCGCGGCGAGCTGGACCACGCCCACCGCGGCCACGCCGAAATCGCGCAGGAGCAGCGCCAGCGGCAGGAAGTGCAGCGCCACGACGACCGCGACCCACCACGCCATCCACCGCGACCGCCCGCGCCGGGCCAGCAGCAGGCAGCCGGCCCCGGCCAGCACCACCTCGGCGGCGACCAGCACGCCGAACCACGCGTACTTGCCCTGCAACGCGGTCGGCTGGTCCCAGTTCAGCGCCGTCAGCACGCCGAACGCGCCGGCGAACGCGACCCCGAGCCCCGACCCGACGCCCAGGAGGACCCGCCACGAGCGCGGCGGGTCCTCCTGGGACCAGCCGAACCACACGAAGGCCATCAGCCCGAACCACGCCGTGGTGAAGCACTGGTCGCGCAGGAACTCGGTCAACATCGGCACTCGTTTCGGGACGACTTCCGGCACGAAAGGCTCATACCGACCGGATCACAGTAGCCAAGACCGGACCGCGCACATGCGGGTTCCTCACTTTTCCGGGCCGGTCTCCGGTGCGGACGGGGAAGACGAGAGCGGTGTCCCGCCGCCCGTGTGCTCGTCCACGCCACCCGATCAGACGACCCTATATCGAGTACGAGCCATATAGACTTGAGGTATGGCCGATCCCCGCATGACCGTGCAGACGCTCCTGGTGTTGCAGGTGCTGCTGTCCGCGGGCGACGACGAGGTGTACGGGCTGGACGTGATCAAGGCGTCCGAACTCCCACCGGGGACTGTTTACCCGACGCTGCAACGACTTCTGGACGCGGGCTGGGTGTTGGACCGCTGGGAGCCCCTCGACCCGGCCGAGCGGGGCAGGCCCCCTCGCCGCTACTACCGCCTCACCCCCGACGGCGTGGCGAAGGCGCAGGCGGCGTTGAGCAAGGCCGACCGGCGGCGGGCCGGCATCGTCCGGCTGCTGCGGACCGAGGAGGGCTGAGATGGGACGCGACGCGATGTCCTCCCCGCGCCCGCGTGTCACCGGTGCGGTCGGGGTCTTCGGCGTGGTCGCCGGAGCCGGGGCGCTCGCCGTGGACGACTCGTTGCCGATGGTCGTGGTGGCGAGTGCGGTGTTCCTCGTCGCCTGCTGCGCCTTCGTCTCGCTGGCGCGTTGGTGGCTGGCGCAGCGCTCGGCTGCGGGCGAACGGGAGCCGGGGACGTTCCGATGGTGGACCAGCGTCCCGTTGCGCACCCGGTGCACGCGCCGCAAGGTGTTCGCTGCGGTGTGCGGGGTGTTGTGGGTGAGCACGTTCCCCGGCACCTTCGGCGGTGCGGCAGCCGGTTGCCTGACCGGGGTCCTGGTCGGCTGCCTGCTTCCTCGGGGCGCGCGGCCGTGGAGCGCTGCCGGTGGAGCTGTCACGGCTGGTGCGTTGGCGGAATTCGGCCTCTGGCAGCGCGCTCTGGAACTCGTGGTCGGTGGCAGCGCGGTGATCGCGATGGGGGTGTTCGCCGTCTACACGCTGGCCGGGGTGGTGTTCGGCGCGGCGATGGTGGTCCGGTGGGCGAGCCAGGTGCTCGGGTTGTGCGACATCAGCGAGCAGCGGCGGGCATCCGTGTTGGGGCGACTGGGTGTCCTGCTGCCGCGCGAGGAGGCGGCACTGTGGCTGTGCAGCAACACCGCCTACCTGTACGACCTGGGCGACAGCCGCGAGCGGCGTCGTTTCCTGCGCAGCCTGACGCTGCACATGCCGGTGCAGGTGTGGACGTCCTGGGCGATCCGCCTGCGGCGGTCGCAGCGACGACGGTTGCTGGTGGTGGTCGGGGACGTGGCGGAGCCGGTCGAGGTGGAGCAGGCGATCCTGGCCATGCCCCGCAGCCGCTACCGCGCCTACCGCCGCGGCGATCCGGTCACCGTGAGGGTGAGCACGGGGCGCCTGGTGACCGTCCGGTACAGCAGGCAGGAGGGAGTGACCAGTGCGCGCCCGGCCTGACGACCCGCCCCAGTGGCGACTGGCGTTCGCGGTGCTCGACCTGACCCGGGAACGCGCCTGGGGACCGTTCCTGCGCCTGCTGATCCTCGCCGCCCTCGTGCTGGCCGGGCTGGTCGTGCTCGTGGCCACCGGGCCGGTCATGACGGCGCTGACGGCCGCGCTGGGCGCGGGAACCCTCGGCGCACACCGCCTCAACCGGCGGCGCCGGCGGTGATGTCGCGGGGTGCCGGCCTCGCCGGCTCCCGTGGCGACGCCCGGGGTCCGGCATGCCTACGACGACTCCGTGCTGCCGGGTGAACTCGCGACCGACCCGTCACGCCGGGTTCCGGTCAGCACGCGGTCAGCCGGCGGTCAGGCAGCGGCCAGACGGTGTGGTCGTCGGACTTCTTCCCCCTTCCGAGGAGCACCATGACCGTCAAACGCACGACCGCCGCGGCCATCGCGGCGCTCGCGATCGCCGTGCTCACCACCCCGGCGGCCACCGCCGCGACGTGCACGACGAGTTACCTGCCGCTGCCCTCGGGCGTGCCCGGCGGCTCCGTCACGGCGGCGGACAGCGCCGGCGGCTACGCGGGCTACGGCTACAGCGTCAAGGGCTGGTCCTACAGCGCGCGTGCGCTGCGCTGGCAGCACGGCCAGGTCACCGACCTCGGCCAACTCGCCGGCGCGGGCAGCGACGTGGTGGTGACCGGGGTGAACCGCCAGGGCACCGTGGTCGGCTGGGCGGCGGGCCCCAAGGGCTTCCGCTCGGTCGGCGGCCGGCTGGAGGCGCTGCCCCTGCCGGCGGGCGCGACCGGCGCGCAGGCCGAGGGCGTCAACGACGCGGGCGACGTCGTCGGCAGCGTGTCGAGCGTCCCGCCGGACACCGCGCCGTGGGCCGTCTACGCGCCCGTCCTGTGGCCCGCCAACGGTTCCGCGCCGGTCGTGCTGACCGGTCTGCCGGCTTCCGGGCAGGCCAAGGCGAAGGCGGTCGACCAGGACGGCACGGTCCTGGTGGAGTACTACCCGAGGCGCGACGACGCGTTCGCCGCCACCGCCCTGTACCTGTGGAAGGCGGGCACGGCCCGCAAGCTCGCCAACCCGTCGGACACGACCACCGTGCGGGGCAACGGGCTGGCCAACGGCCGTGTGGTCGGCGAGACGTACCCGGCGTCGGGCACGAACGGCAAGGGCGTGCTGTGGGACCGCGACGGCACCCCGTCCCGGCCGGCGGGCAGCGCCTACCTGTCCTCGGTCAACCGCTCCGGCCAGTCGGTCGGCTGGTCCACCGCCGCGCCCGCCGGTTACGCCGTCTGGCAGCTCGGCACCACGACGGCGCGGCTGACCGCGCAGCCGAGCGTCGAGGTGTCCGCCGACGACGGCACGATCGGCGGTCGCAGCGTGGTCGGCTCGGCGTCGTACTCCAGCCCGACCCTGTGGCGGTGCGGCTGATCAGTTGCCGACGCCGTCGTGGCCGGGCTTGAGGTAGGTGTAGGCGTCGCCGCACAGGATGACCGCCTCCCGCCAGGCGGGGTTGTACCGGTAGGTGGCGGACCGCTCGCGCAACCCGTCCCTGGGCACGCCGCGCTTGCGCAGGCACGCGCCCTGCTTGCGGGCGTTCACCTTGGCCCTGGGGTCCAGGCGGGTGGTGTAGCTGGTCGGGGCGTGCTTGCGGCACGCGCCACGCGCGGCGTTGAGCCGTTCGGCGTCCGTGCCGGGCGGGTACGCGCCGATCCTGACCGTGCCGTCCGCGCGCACCACGGCGTCCGCCAACTGGACACCGTTGGCGCGCATGCAGTGCGTGTACGCGGCGGCACGCGCCTTGTTGCCGGGTATGAGGCACGCCGACAGCGTCGCGAGCAGCAGCAGTACCGTCCCCACCCGGCGAAGGGTTCTCACCTCGCCAGTCTGGCAGAGTCCGGCCGGTGTGTCGCCGGCAACCACGCTGGTGGGGGCCGTTCGACGGCCCCCACCGGCGGGCCTCACGCCCGGAGCCGGTAGGCCCTCAGGACCGTCTGGTCGACGGTGTTGCCGTCCGTGTCCGAGGCGACCACCCGCAGCGACACGAAGTCGCCGGCCCGGCCGCCGCGCGGGACGACGGACCGGACCGGCACCCAGGTCGTCCCGTCGTCGAACGACGCGAACGCCTTGACCTCCCGCACGGTCGCCCGGCCCGCCCCGGCCTGCCGCGACACGGTGAACCCGATCGGCAGCGGCGTACCGGCCCGAGCGCTGTTGCGGGCGTCGAGCTGGAGCTTGTAGTCGACCTGCAGCAGCGGCGGCCGATCGGTCGCGCCGTCGCTGGTGAAGCCCCAGACCGTCTGGACGGCGGTCGACAGCTCCACCTGCGGCGCGCCTCGGGACGCGTTGAGCGCTAGTTCGTAGCGGCCGGGCCCGGCGGGCACCTCCCACCGGCCCTGCCACGGATCCCAGGCCACGCCGAGGGAAGCGCCGTCGCGCTTGAGTTCCATGGTGCCGAACCCGCTGCGGACCCACGCTTCCACGGCGCGCGACGTCGCGAACGGCGACACCTTGGCCTCGATGGTGTCGCCGTTGCGGGACACACCGCCGCCGGTCGCCCACGACACCACCGCGGGCGTGTCGAGCCGAGGGGCGCCGACCGCCGCGCCCCACGTGCGCTGGTACCGCCGGCCGCGCTGGAACACCGAGGGTTCGACATCCGACCAGATCCCGACCAGCGGGTCACGCGCGTCCGCGCCGAACATTCGGCCGACGAAACCCTCCTGGTACCAACCGATCCCGTCGCCCGCGCTGTAGTACTCGGTGCGTGCCGCGGGCGCGACGAGCGCTTCGTCCATGACGGTGGCCAGGTTCCGCGCCGCGACACCGGAGCGCATCGGGTAGAGGCGTTGGCGCACCAGGCCGTCCGCGCCCGACGAGCGGTACTCCGCCTTGACCTCGGCCAGCTCTCCGGGCCGCACCCGGTAGGTCCGCCCGGCCGGCAGCGCGCCCTGCTCCGGGTAGAACAGGTTGTAGCCGACCGGCGAGGTGTCGACGGCGGCGATCGTGACCTGGCGGCCGATCCGGCGGACCAGGTCCGTCGCGGTGTGGTCGGCGGCGGACAGCACGGGCAGGGCGGTCGGCGGATCACCGGGCAGCGGCAACGGGCCGAGCAGCAGCACGGCCGCCGCACCGGCGTCCTTCAACCGCTGGGACACCGCGTAGATGTCCTCTCCGCCGAGGTCGGTGACCACGAGCGCGCCCTTGACGTCGCCGTCGCGCTCGGCGGTGCGCAGCTTGTGCGGGCCGGGCGCGAAGTACGGGCTGGAGTCGGCGTAGCGCACCGGGAAATCGAACTCCCGCAACGAAACCCGGGGCTGCGCGGCCTTGACCGTGGTCGCGTAGTTCAACTGGGGCAACGGATCGCCGAACGACAGGCCGTAGACCGGCGTGGAACCCTCGACCGCGCCGCCGACGCCGGAGTTCCGGCCGGGTGCCGTCGGCACGCTCAGGTCGACGTCGCGGTGCAGGGGGCGCACCCGGTCGTCGCCGAGGTCGACCGCGATCGGCTTGCCCTGCTTGGCGTTCACCTCGACCGACACGTCCCGGGTCAGCGAGATCCCGCCCGCGACGTCGGTGATCGAGACCGGCGCGTACCAACTGGCGAGCGGGGAGTGCTGTTCCACGCGGCCGAGCACGGCGTAGTCGGAGACCGGCAGGCGGGTCGTGCCGACGCCGTCGGCGTCCAACCGGAGCACGCTGGACTGGCCGGACTTCAGGTCGACCAGGAGCAGGTACTCGTCGAGCGGCGGCTTGCCGTCCCGCCCGACCACCTTGGCGGTCAGCGCGTGGCGTTCCTCCTGCACGTACGCGCCGACGGCGGTGGTGACGGCGATGCCGGGCGCGGAAGCCTTGACGTGCCCGAAGAACGTGCCGTTGCCCTTGGCCGGGTCGAGCCGCACGACGACGGGCGCGGTGCCGTGCGCGGGCACCAGGACGGTCGGCGGCACGGTGAAACCGGTCCCGAGGTCGTGCCGCAGGTCGAGCGTGACGGGCTGGTCGCCGTCGTTGCGGTAGGTCACGGTCTTGTCGACAACGCTGGTGTGCGGCCATTCCAGCAGCCCGAACGACAAGCTGCCGACGTCGGCCCGGACCGCCTGCCCGACCGCGCGCCGCACGTCGAGCAGGCCGGTGCCGACGTGGTCCGGTGTGCCCGCGACCTCCTGGACCGACCCCATCAGCTGCGCCTTGAGTTCCCGCGCGGTCCACGTCGGGTTGCGCTGCGCCAGGATCGCCGCCGCGCCGGCCACGTGCGGCGCGGCCATCGAGGTGCCGGTCAGCCGGGCGTGCAGGTCGTCCACCGCCTGGTCGGGCAAGGTGTCCCTGGCCCGTGCGGCGACGATGTCCGTGCCGGGCGCGGCGATGTCGGGCTTGACCGCGTAGTCGCCGTGGCGCGGCCCGCGCGAGGACGATTCGGCGAGCACGCCCTGCTTGGTGAGGTTCGCGACGGCCAGCGCCTCGTTCGCCGCAGCGGGCCCGGACACCTTGCGGTAGGTGTAGTTGTTGCCCGCCGCGACCACGAACAGCGTGCCGGTCTCCGCCGTGAGCCGGTCCACGGCCAGCGACAACGGGTCGGAGCCGTCGCTCTGGTCGCCGCCCAGGCTCAGGTTCACCACCTTCGCGCCGATGTCGCGCGCGGCCCACTCCATGCCGGCGACGACCGCGCTCTCCGGGCAGCCGAACGCCCCGCAGACCTTGCCGACCGCCAGGTTCGCGCCCTTGGCGACCCCGGTGTACCGGCCGCCGCGCCCGGCGACGGTGGCCGCGACGTGCGTGCCGTGGCCGTCGGTGTCCTGGACGCCCTCCCCGGTGAAGTCCTCGGCCGCCGTGACCACACCCGCCAACTCCGGGTGCGCCCGGTCGTAGCCGGTGTCCAGCACCGCGACGGTGACCCCGCCGCCGTCGAACCCGGCCTGCCACGCGCCCGGCGCGCCGACCATCGGCACGCTCCGGTCGAGCGTGACCTCCGCCTTGCCGTCCAGCCAGAGCTTGTCCGCGCTGCGCACGCCCACCGCGCGTTGCGCCCACCACCGCGCGGCTTCGGCCTTCGGGACGGCGCTCGCGGCGCGGAAACCCTTGGTGAGCAACGGGATCCGGTCGGTGTGCGCGTCGTCGTAGCCGAAGTCGCGCAACGCCGTGATGTCGAAGAACCGGCGGTCCACCCGGTCCTGGGCCACCTCGGCGAGGGCGTCCTCCGGAACGACGTACTGGTGGTCGTCACGCACGTAGCGGGCGAACCGCGCGCCCGGACGGCCCTCGACCCGGACGAGCGCCCCTTGCCCGTCCACCACCACCTTGTCGCCGGTGATCAGCGTGATGGTCCCGGCCTGGCCCTGGACCACCGGGGCCGCCTGCGCCGTGACCGGGTTCGACAACCCGGCGATCAGCGCGACGACCGATAACGAACGTGCTCCGCGCACGTGTCCTCCCCCAGAAGTGGCTCTGCTTCCTCCTTCAATACTCGCCAGGCCGTTCCGGCGTTGCCTCGAAGCGGAGACCGGACACGGTCCCGCCGTGGGAAGAAGGCGGGTGGGCGGGGGCTGGACGGGACGGCCTGCGACCGGAACGGCAGACCGCGCACCACTACGGACGCACCCGTCCCCCACGCCGGACGCAGGGCCGCGCCGCCGAAGCCGAGCACGTCCGCCCCCGGCTCAACACCCTCCCCGGCAGAACTCCACCGGGACCCCGAACCGCCACGCCCCAGGCCGTGCCATCACCGCGAACGCCGCCTGAGGTGGAAGACGACCAGCAGGACGACGCACAGGACCCCGACACCGCCCGCCGCCAAACGCCAGACGTTCTCCAAGCCGAAGAACTGACCGAGTGCGTTGACCCCACAACTGGCCGCCAGCACCAGCCACAACACCACCTGCACCGCGACACCGCCGGTACGAACCTGCTCCACCTGGTTGTGATTGCTCATGACCGGAAACCTACGAGCGCGCCGCGCCCGCGACGATCCCGCGCACAGCCGGACCGGGGTAGTCCTGGCACTACCCGCCGGCCGGGCGCGGACGCCACTCAGGCCGGGGGCAGGCGGTCCAGCACGCGCCGGGCGAGGTCGTCGGCGGCCGGGCACACCTCGGCCTCGGAGCCCTTCACGACCAGGGTGACGGCGAGCGCCGGCCGGTCGTCCGGCTCGCCGGTCGCGGTGTGCACCAGGACTTTCAGCCGGCACACTCCCGGCCCGCCCTGCCGCTTCGCCGGGCGGTCGTCGAGTTCGGCGGCGTCGCCCACCCACGCGACCACCGGGGGCGCCTGCACCAGCAGTCCCGAGTCCGGCCGGCCGTCCGCGCCCTCGCTCAACGCCCACGCGCACGTGCCCGGCGTGGTCACGACCCCGTCCCGCGCCGGCGCGCCGACCGCCGCCGAGACCTCCGACGTGGTGAGCAGGCCGCACAGGTCGTCCGGCAGGTTCCTCGGGTCGGGGACTTCGTGCTCCCGCATCGCCGCCACGTCGGGAGGGAACGTCGACGGCGTGCCGCTGCCGGTCGGGCCGGTGCCCCGGACGGGCTCATTGGTGCAGGCGACGCACAGGGCGAGCGCGACCAGTGCCGCCGCCGACCGTGCCACGAGGTGCTTCACGGGGCGGAATCGTAGCTGGTCAGCACCCCTCCGACGATCATGTTTCCCACTGGCAAGGAATAGCGCCACGTCACGACCTCAAGCCGCCCTTGGTGATCGGTCCGGCACCCGCCCCGCAACGCACCGCCCGCATGTGCAGATGCTGTTGGCCGGACGTTCAATTCTCGGCCGGAGGTGTGCAGCAAGCTGCATCGAGGAGCGTCAGCTCCGGTGTCTGTTGGCCCCCTGCGAGTAGGAGCGGACTTTGCGCGCACCAGGTAGGCGTCTCACGATTGCGGTGCTGGCCGTCGCGGCGGTCGGGTTCTCCACCCTCCCGGCGATCGCGGCACCGGCCGCGGCGGACGTGCGGATCAACGAGGTCGAGTCCAGCGACGGCAGTCCGGGCGACTGGGTCGAGCTGGTCAACACCGGGACCACGGCGGCGGACGTGTCCGGCTGGGTGGTGAAGGACGACGACAACTCGCACGTGTTCACCGTCCCGGCCGGCACGTCGGTGGCCGCCGGCGGGTACCTGGCGCTGGACGTCGACCCGGTGTTCGGCCTGGGCAGCGCCGACTCGGCCCGCCTGTTCCGCCCCGGTGGCAGCACCCTGGTGGATTCGTACAGCTGGACCAAGCACGCCACGACGACCTACGGCCGCTGCGCGGACGGCGTCGGCTCGTTCACCACGACCACCGCCCCCACCAAGGGTTCCGCGAACGCGTGCCCCGGGGGCGGCAACCCCGCCGCCGCGTGGCCCGGCGGTTCGGCGGTCGCGAACGCCGACGCCGCGAACGCGTTCGGCGGCAACCTCAGCGGCCTGGCGTTCGACGGCGCGAGCGTGGTGTGGGCGGTCAAGAACGGCCCCGGCACCCTGTACCGCCTGGTGCCCAACGGCACGACGTGGCGTCCGGACACCGCCAACGGCTGGGGTTCGGGCAAGACGCTGCGCTTCGCCAACGGCAGCGGCGACCCGGACGCGGAAGGCGTCGTGGCCACCCCGGACGGCCTGTTCGTGGCGACCGAACGTGACAACAACGGCAGCGCGAGCGCCCTCAAGGTCCTGCGCTACCCGACGTCCGGCTCCGCCACCACGCTGTCCGCCAACGCCGAGTGGAACCTGACCGCCGACCTGCCCTCGGTGGCGGCGAACAGCGGCCTGGAAGGCATCACCTGGGTCCCGGACTCGTTCCTGACCTCCAAGGGCTTCCGCGACGAACGCACCAACGCCGCCTACACCCCCGCGAGCTACCCGAACCACGGCACCGGCCTGTACTTCGTCGGCCTGGAAGCCAACGGCACCATCTACGCCTACGCCCTGACCCAGTCCGGCGGCAGCTACACCCGGGTCGCCACCATCGCCAGCGGTTTCCCCGCCGTGATGGACCTCGAATTCGAGCCGGGCACCGGCCACCTCTGGGCCGCCTGCGACGACACCTGCCAGGGCCGCACCAAGACCCTGGACGTCAACGCGCAGGGCACCCTGACGGTGACCAACACCTACGACCGCCCCACCGGAATGTCCAACTACAACAACGAAGGCTTCGCGATCGCCCCGCAGTCCACCTGCGCCTCCGGCCGCAAGCCGGTCCTGTGGGCCGACGACGGCAACACCAACAGCCACGCCCTGCGCAGCGGCACCGTGAACTGCACGGCTGCCCGCTGACCGGACCCACGTCGGGCTCGTCGGCGTCCAACGCCGGCGAGCCCGCACCACGGCTCAGAAGTAGTCGGCCGGCCAGTAGACCGCGCGCGGATCCTCCACCAGGCGGGCGTCGCCGAGTACCGGCCGGATCATGCCGGTCCGGTCGTCGGCCTGTTCGGCGGTCCGGAAGAGTGCCGGCAGGGCTGCCCGCACCGCCGGGTCGAGGGGCGCGCGCAGGTGGCCTTCGCGGACGTCGCGGGCTCGGGCTTCGGTTGTCAGCGCGGTGAACAGCGGGGCGGCGGCGCGGTCTTCGGCGAGGGCGATCTCCACCACGTCCCCGTCGCGCCAGTCGACCACGGCGTAGGCGAGCGGGGTGCCGTGTTCTTCCAGGAGGAGGACCTGGTCGTGGCCGTACCAGATCGGCACCCGGTCGGCCCAGTCCTGGGGTGTTCGCACGACGGTCAGCGGGCGGTCGGCGTTGTGGCGGGTGTGGAGCCGGTCCAGTACCGGCCAGTCGCCCAGGCTCCCGGTGGTGACCGTCCACCCCGGTGGCAGGGTGCCGGACGTGAACTCGCCCTTCAGGTGCGGGCGGGCGAAGGTCGACCAGCCCGACCCCTCGTAGACGCCGGGGGTTTCGGTGAACAGCAGGGAGAAGCGGCAGTTCTCGGCGGCCATCGCCGCTGTCGCCAGGCCCAGCAGGTGTTTCACCAGACCACGGCCCCTGGCCCGGGGATCGGATGCCACGCTCGACACGCAGCCGGCGCGGTGGACCTGGCCGTCACCGCGGACCGGGCGCGGTAGCCAGTAGAGCGCGGCCAGGACTTCGTCGCCTTCCCGGGCCACGAAGGTGCGGGAGGCGTTCCGCTGGTCCAGGGTGTGCAGGGCGATCACCGGGGAGCCGGGGAAAGCCTTGTCCCACAACGCGTGCAGGGACGCGATGTCGGCGGCCTTCAGGGTGTCGAAGGTGGTCAACCCATCCTCTTCAGCGACTCGGGGCCGACCTCGTGCCGTAGTGGCCTGCCCGTGCGGAAGCGCTCGATTTCGTCCAGTACGAGGGAGCCTTGGCGTTCGCGCGCCTCCACCGTTCCCGCTGCCTGGTGGGGCGTCAGCAGGACGTTGGGCAGCGTGCGGAACTCGTGTGACCGGGGCAGCGGCTCGTCGTCGAAGACGTCGATCGCGGCGTCGATCCGGCCGGTGCGCAGTTCCGCCAGCAGGGCCGCTTCGTCCACCAGCCAGGAACGGGCGGTGTTCACCAGGGCCGCGCCGTCCGGGACGAGGGACAGTTCGCGGGCGCCCAGCATGTGCCTGGTCTCCGGGAGCACGGGGGCGTGCAGGGCGATGATCCGGCTGCTCCTCAGCAGATCGTCCAGCGGGACGGCCGGGACGTCCGGCTCGCCCGCGAAGTACGGGTCGTAGACCTGCGCTCGCGCGCCCAGCGCCCGCACCAGGTCCAGGTAGGCGCGGCCGGTCCGGGACGCGCCGACCACGCCGATGCGCGCGCCCAGGATCTCGTGCTGCGGCGGGACCCGCTCGGCCTTCGACCACTCGACGCCGCCGCGCAGGGCGTGGTCGAAGCGGTGGACCTGGTGCAGCAGCGCCAGGGTGAAGGTCAGGGCCACCTCGGCGACCGGGCGTGCCATGGCCTGCCCCGCCTGGGTCACCTTGATGCCGCGCGCGAACACCTCGTCGGTGACGAAGAACTTCACGCTCGCACCGATGTGGGCGACCAGCTTGAGAGCCGGCGCGAGGTCCAGGAGCCCGCCGTCCAGCGGGGTCATGCCCCAGCCGGTGACCAGGATTTCGGTGCCGGGCAGGGAGGTCGCCAGGTCGGCGGGGTCGTCCAGGACGCGTGCGTCGCCCACGCCTGCCGGAAAGAGCCTGTCGCGCAACGGCTGTGGCACGCACACCAGCGCGGTGGGATCAAGCGAGCCAGTCATCTCGGTGCTCCGCCACGAAGTCGTCGTCCACGAGCCACGGGTAGGCCGCCGTCACCCTGGTCAGTTCTTCGGCCTGTCCCGGCGAGAGGCCCTCGTCCGGGTCCAGGCACCACGTCCCGGCCAGCAGTCCCTGCCGCCGCAGCACTTCGTGCACACCGGCGATGCAGCCGGCGAAGCCGTGCAGCGAGTCGAAGACGGCGGCGTTGGCGTCGGTCAGCTCCTCCGCCCGCGCGGACCACCCGAGCGGGTCGGTGTGCAGCTTCTCGAACATCTCCACGGCGGCCCGGGTCCACACCGCCCACTGGCCGAGCAGCCCGCCCCGGAACCGCAGGCCGCCGGGGAGCGTGCCCAGCAGGTCGCCGATGATGTGGTCGTCGTTCCCGGTGTACAGCACGACTTCGTCGCGGCGGTCGGCGGCGGCCACGCCGTGCGCGACCTCCAGCGTCCGGTAGCGGTCGAACGGCGCGACCTTGATGGCCACCGTGCCGGGCTGGTCCGCGAGCGCACGCCAGAACGACCGGGACAGGTCGGGGCCGCCGATCGCCCGCTGGAGGTAGAACCCGATCACCGGCAGCACTTCGCCCACGGCCCGCGCGCGGTCGAGCAGGTCCGCCTCGGTGGCACCGGGCACCAGCGGCGACAGCAGGACGGCGTCGTAGCCCAGTTCGGCGGCCAGCTGCGCCTCGGCCACGGCCTGCGCGGTCGGGCCGCACGCGCCGGCGATCTTGACGACCTCGGCGGCGCGGTCGGATTCCGCGATCGTCCGGGCCGCCAGTTCCAGCACCGGCCGCAGCAGGCCGGCGGCGCGGATCTCGAACTGCGTGGTGTGCACGCCGACCGCCACGCCGCCCGCGCCCGACGCCAGGTAGTACCGCGTCAACGCCCGTTGCCGGCGCTCGTCCAGCGCGCGGTCGGCGGTCAGCGCCAGCGGGTGGGCGGGGACGACCGCGCCGGACATCAGGGGTGCCAGGGACACTTCAGAACCTCCCGTCGCGCACGGCGAACTTGGTCGGCTTGCCGGACACCGGCATGCCGCGCGCCAGCCAGTCGGCCTGCCAGTCGAGCAGCACGCCCAGCGGCACCTCGGGGTAGCCGAACAGGGTGTGGCACAGCGTGGCGTCGTTGAGCAGCGCGGTGGGCGCTTCCGCGCCGACGATCTCGGCCTCGGTCCCGAAGCGCTCGGCGAACATCGACGCGATCCTCCGGACCGACGCGGTCTCCGGCCCGGTGAGGTTGAGCGTGAACGTCTCGGTGGAGGCGTGCCCCAGCGAGCGCAGCGCGACCTCGTTGGCGTAGCCCTGCCACACCACGTTGACCTGCCCCGTGGTCACGTCGACGGGCTCGCCCGCCAGGACCGCCTGGCCGATGTCCACCAGGACCCCGTACCTCAGGTCGACCGCGTAGTTCAGGCGCAGCACGCTGACCGGCGTGCCCGTGGTGGCCGCGTGCTGGAACACCCGCTCCCGTCCCAGGCAGGTCATCGCGTACTCGCCGACCGGGCCGACCGGATCGGTCTCCACGCAGCCGCCGGACTCCAGCGGCGACAACGGGTAGACGTTGCCGGTGGAGAAGGTGGCGATGCGGGAACCGGCGTAGCGCTCGGCGACCCGCGCGGGCAGCGCGGCGTTGACCACCCAGGCGAGGTGCGGGGCGGTGGCGGTGCCGAACTTCGCGCCCACCATGAACACCACGTCCGACGCGTCCGGCAGCGCGGCCAGGTCGGAGTTGTTCAGCAGGTCGAACGCGGCGGTGCGCACCCCGTGCCGCTCCAGCAGTTCCGCCTGCGAGCGGTCCGACCAGCGCGACACCGCCCACACCGCGTCGCCGGTGCGGCCGGCCGCGTCCAGGCCGCGCCGGGCCAGCCGGCACAGGGTCGGGCCCATCTTGCCGCCCGCGCCCAGCACGACCAGGTCGCCCGAGCCCTCCGCGAGGTCGGCGACCAGGGCCGGGGACGGCGTGGTGAGCCGGTCTTCCAACGCGGCTTCGGTCTCGAACATTCTCATCCCTTGATTCCGGACATCGTGACGCCCTCGGTCAGGTAGCGCTGACCGACCAGGTAGGCGAGGAAGATCGGCACGAACGCCACGGTGGCGCCCGCCAGCACGACGTTGAGGGGCACGTTCTGCTCCTGCAACGCGGCGATGCCCACGGTCAGCGTGCGCATGTCGGTGCTCTTGCCGACGATCAGCGGCCACAGGAAGTCGTTCCAGTGCCACAGGAAGATGAACAGCCCCAGGGTGGCCAGGATCGGCTTGCACAGCGGCAGCACGATCCGGGAGAACACCCGCCACTCCGACGCGCCGTCCAGCCGCGCCGCCTCGAACAGCTCGTCGGGCAGCGCGCCGATGAACTGGCGCATCAGGAACACGGCCTGCGCGTTGGCCAGCGTCGGCACGATCAGGCCCCAGTACGTGTCCACCCCGCCCACGCCCGCGACGAGCACGAACAACGGGATCAGCGTCACGTGGTAGGGCACCATGACCATGGCCAGGAACGACCAGAACATGGTCTCCTTGCCGGGGAACCGCTTCTTCGCGAACGCGTACCCGGCCAGCGCCGAGAGCAGCAGCACCAGCACCACGCTGATCAGCGAGTAGATCAGCGTGTTGAGCGTCCACAGCGGGATGTCACCGCCGCCGAGCACCCGTTCGTACGCCCCGGTGTCCACCGGCCAGGGCAGCAGGCTGCGCGGGAACTCCACCGCGGCCACCGGCTTCAGGCTCAGCACCACCATGGCGTAGAACGGGAAGATCGTCACCACCGAGGCGACGCCGAGCAGCACGGCGCGCACCACGCGGCCGGTGCGCCCCGGTTCGAGGGCCCGTGATCCGCTCACTTGTCCCTCCCGATCATGAGTCGTTGCAGCAGCGCGACGAACAGGGTCAGCACGAACAGCGCCACGCCGAGCGCGCTGGCGTAACCCAGGTCGAAGTACTGGAACCCCTGGTCGTACAGCTCCATCACCAGGGTGTAGCTCGACCGCGCCGGGCCGCCGCCGGTCATCACGTACACCAGGTCGAACACCTGGAACGAGTTGGTGGTCTCGATGACCGCCAGGAAGAAGATCGCCGGGCGCAGCTGCGGCAGCACCACGTAGCGGAACCTCTTCCACGGCCCGGCGCCGTCGACCAGCGCCGCCTCCTCCTGCTCGCGCGGGATGTCCTGCAACCGCGCCAGGACGATCAGCATCCCGTAGCCGAACCTCGACCACACCGACACCAGCACCAGGGCCGGGATCACCAGCACCGTGGACGCCAGCCAGGACCCGCCGACGAGTTCGCCGAGCGGGCCGGAGGAGGAGAACAGCCAGGTGAAGATCGTCGCGGCGAGCACCAGGCTGGTGATCACCGGCAGGAAGAAGATCGAGCGGAACACCCGCGCGCCGCGGAAGGACCGGCGCACCAGCAGGGCGAGCCCGACCGACGTGCCGACCGACAGCGGCAGGTAGAGCACCGTGAAGAGGACGGTGACCTTCAGCGACTGCCAGAAGTGCGGGTCGTCGAGCATCCGCGTGAAGTTGTCGAACCCGGTGAAGGTCGGGCTGTCGCCGATCGTGTACTCGAAGAAGCTCAGCAGCACGCCGGCGATCGCCGGGCCGAACCGGAACGCCAGGAACAGCAGGAAGCAGGGCAGCACGAACACCAGGCCCCACCACGCCTCGGGCCGCATCCGGCGCGGCTTGCGCCCGCGTCCGGGGAGCGCGCGGCCCGAGGTCCGCTCAGCGATGACCGTCATCGCTACTTGCCGATCTGGCTGTTCGCCGCCGAAGCCGCGTCGGACAGGGCCTGCGCCGGGCTCTTGGCACCGATCAGCGCCGCCTGGATCTCCGGGGCGAGCAGGCCCATCACGTTGCGCGCCTTGTCGTGCACGGGCGCGCCGACCATCTGGTCGAGGGTCTTCTCCATGTCGGCCTTGGGGCCGCTCGGGTACAGCGCGCCGGTCGACTTGTACGGCGAGAAGTAGCCGGAAGCGGTGTCGTACTCCTTGGTCACCGCCGGGCTGGTGGCGAACGCGAGCCACTGCCCCGCCGCCTCCTTCGCCTTGGACGCCTTCAGCATCGACAACCCGCCGACCGAGCCGTAGCCGACCTGCCTGGCGTCCTTGAGCGGCGGGTAGATCTTGATGTTCTCCGCGCCCCAGAACGACTCCACGTCCGCCGGGACCTGCTGCCAGGTGCAGGCCACCTTGTTCTGCGCGAGGTGGGTCTGCTCGAACGCCGGGATGCCGGTGATCAGGTCCTTCTCCACGTACCCGCCGTCGACCAGGTTCTTGAGGAAGGTCAACGCCTTCTGCCCCTCGGGGCCGTCGAACGCGACCTTGCTGCCGTCGGCGTTGAAGACGTTGCCGCCCGCCTGCCACAGCAGCGGGTAGAACGACTGGTTGAGCGTCGCCGACGGGTCGCCGTAGTAGTTGGTGACGTCGTAGCCCTTGGCCTTGAGCGCGGGGGCGATCGACAGCACCTCGTCCCACGTCCTCGGCGCCTGCACACCGGCGTCGGCGAGCACCTTCTGGTTGCACATCAGCGGGTTCGAGCCCATCAGCACCGGCGCGCCGAGCAGCTTGCCGTCGACCGTGACGGCCTGCTTGACGTTGTCCCGGTAGTCGGACCTGCGGTCGTCGGCGAGGTACTCGTCCACCGGCTGGAGGAGCTTGGCGAACTTGGGGATCTGGTCCGGGATCAGGTACACCAGGTCGGGTCCCTTGTTCCCGGCGATGGCCGTGGTCAAGCCCTCTTCGCGCTTGGCCCACGGGTAGATCTCGACCTTGACCTTGACGTTCGGGTGGTCCTTGGCGAACGCGGCGACCTGCCCGTCCCAGAACGCGCGGTGCTGCTGCTCGTTCGGGATGACGGGGTAGACCCACATGGTCACGTTCTGCTCGCCGTCGGCCCCCGACCCGCCGGAACAGGCGGTGGTGGTGGCGGCGATCGCCGCCAGCAGGGCGGTCGCGGTGGTGCGGAGTCGCATAGCGGTCCTTTCGGGCGGGGGTGATTTCAGGGTTGGGGCACGGCGACGACCGAGCCCGAGTGCCGGGCGCGCTCGGCGGCGAACACGGCGAGGTGACTGGCCAGGGACTCGACCGGGCCGGAGCGGATCAGCGCGTCGTCCCCGGTGGCCAGGGCGGTGACGAAGGCGTCCATCACGCCGTCGTCGCCGCCGCCGTGGCCGTCCCCGGCGGTCATGGCGCTGTCCAGGTCGGTCTCCCGGACCTCACTGCGGCCGGTCCGGAAGTCCAGCACGTCGACCCGCTCGCCGTCGCCGATCAGCCGGCCGTGGGTGCCGAAGATCCTGGTCTGCCGGTGGGTCTGCTCGGTGAACGCGGTCATGGTGAAGGTCGCCGTCGCGCCGCCCTCCAGCTCCATCGCCAGCACCTGGTGGTCGACCACGTCGTTGTCGCAGGCGTACACGCACCGGCCGTAGGGCCCGGTGCGCAGCGCCTCGGTCAGCCCGGCCTCGTCGGTGGCGTCGGTGACCGCGGTGACCGGCCACACCGCGCCCTTCTCGCGCAGCACCGGGAAGTACAGCTTCGGCGCGGAGTACGGGCACTCCGGTTCGAGGCGGCAGTCCAGGCAGCGGTCGGCGGCGTCGGCGGGCCGCCGGTCGGGCCGGAAGTGGCCGAGCCCGCCGAAGCTCGCGACCCGGCTGATCCGGCGGCCGGTCACGAACGACAGCCAGTCGACGTCGTGGCACGACTTGGCGATCAGCATCGGGCTGGCCAGCGCCTCGCTGCGCCACGGCCCGCGCACGTAGGAGTGGGCGGCGTGCCACCAGCCGACCGGTTCGAGGTGGTCGACGCTCATGATCTCGCCGAGCACCCCGCTGCGCAGCACGTCCAGCACCAGGTCGGTGTAGGGCGTGTAGCGCAGGACGTGGCACACCGCGAGGCGCACCCCGGCCGCGGTGACCGCCTCGACGACCTCGCGGCACTCCTGCTCGGTGGGCGCGATCGGCTTCTCCAGCAGCAGGTCGTGGCCGGACCGGGCGAACGCGATGGCGGGTGCGACGTGGTCGCGGTCCTGGGTCGCCACGATCACCGCGTCCGCCTCGACACCGGCGGCGTGCATGTCCTGCCACGTCAGGTGTTGCGCCACGCCCGGGTGCGCCGCCGCGATGATGCCCCGGCGGTGCGGGTCGGGGTCGGCGACGGCGACCAGCCTGGCCCGCTCGGGGTTCCGCTCGATCCACGAGGCGTAGGTCTGGCCCCGGTTGCCCGCACCCGCGAGGGCCAACGTAACCGGTCGGGACATGGGTTTCTCCTGCTGCTTCCTGGTTTTCGCGGTCAGAGGACGAGGTTGCCGGTGGTCTGGACGCGCGGTCCGTCGGCCGGTGCGGTCCGGGCCACGCCGTCCTCCACGCAGGTCGTGTGCTGGAGGATCGACGTGCCGCCGAATGCCTCGGGCGCGAGCGTGAGCTTCCCGCCGGAGAAGTGCGCGCCCACGGCGGTGTAGACGTTCTTCCCGTTCGGCACGGCCACGTGCGCGGTGTCGCCGTCGCCGGCCACGCTGCGGTAGTCGCGCAGCTCCCATTGGACGGTGCCGCCCGCCTCGTTGCGCGACAGCAGGGCTTTGGCGCTGTTGGTGCCGGTCAGCACGGCACCGCCGCCGACGTGCACGCGCTGGTCCTGCTTGCCGGACAGCCGGAAGCCGGTGCCGGACACCGTGCCGCCCCGGACCTTCAGCACCGACGCGGACACCGGGAGCGGCGCGCCGCCCTGCTTGCCGTTGAGCGTGCAGTCGGTCAGGTGCAGCTCGCCGGTCCCGTTGCACGCGTTGTTGTCCAGATTGGACAGCGTGGTGCGCACGAGGTGCACCGGCGCGGT
Organism: Saccharothrix sp. NBAS 001; assembly: GCF_056640475.1. NCBI lineage: Bacteria > Bacillati > Actinomycetota > Actinomycetes > Pseudonocardiales > Pseudonocardiaceae > Saccharothrix > Saccharothrix sp. NBAS 001. Next base: position 10,375,892 of record NZ_CM153251.1, on the reverse strand, counting down.
GACGTTGCCCTGCACGATCTCGGTGCCCGGTGAGATGGTGAAGTCGCAGCCTTCGATGGTGTTCGGCCGGTTCGACCGGTTGGAACTCTGCGAGACGACCAGCCGGTCGTCGGCCGAGCAGCCGCGCAGCTGCACGCCGTCGGCGTTGACCCAGATCATCCCGGAGCCCGCCAGGGACGGCTTGCGGATGACCCGCACGTCCTCCAGGGTCAGGTCGGTGACCTTGACCCGGGCCACGAACCACGAGCAGACGTGGCGCTTGACGGTGATCCGCTTCGCGGCCGAACCCCAGGCCGCGCCGGAGTTCGCGAAGGTCATCAGGCCGGAGTTGCCGACGTAGACCAGGTCGTGCTCGTACTGGCCGTGCGTGACGAACGGGCCCTGGTCGTCGCCGTCGCCGTGGCAGTTCTCGACCAGGCCGTACGCGGAGGCGGTCCAGTCGTTGAGGTGGCGGGCGTTGGAGGTGTGGCAGTCGGCGACGTGGCCGTAGAGGCAGTAGATCTGCTGGGTCAGGTAGCCCGCGCCGCCGAACGTGACGGACTTCGGGTTGGCCAGCGAGCAGGCCCTGGTCTGGAAGTGCGTGCACCAGCGGCGCATCACGACCGGCCAGAACGTCCCGCTCGCGTCGATCCCCGAGACGTCGCACCAGGTCGCGTACTCGTAGGCCACGGGGTGCGACCCGGTGTACTCGTCGGTCCCGGTGCCGACGAAGACCATGTTGCGCACGTGGACGCGCTCGACCGGCTCGACCCTCGTCCAGGTGATGCTGCGCCCGGCCTTCAGCTCCCAGCCGTTGAGGTAGTTCACGCGGATGTGCGTGCCGTCCACGATCTGGGTGACCTGCAGGAGCTTCTGGAGTTCGCGCTCCCAGCGGCCCGCGCCCTGGTCGACCTCGGCCGCCCACCACTGGCCGACGGCGAACTTCGCCGAGTCGCCGACCTCGAAGACGTCGGACAGCTCGGGGACGTCGGCGGTCAGCCGCGCGGTCACCACCGCGTCGGTGACCTTGCCCTGGAAGAACATCACCGCGCCGAACGGGTTGTCGCGGGTGTTGTTCTCGATGCCCTCGGTGCGGATGGTGTGCCCGCCGAAGTCCAGTTCCAGGTCGGACCGGGTGTACTTGTGGCGACGGGTGAACAGGAGGTCGGTGTGCGCCTCGACGCGCTGGACGGCCGGGTCGCCGACCAGGGCGTCGAGGGCGTCGTCGGCGGGCTTGGCACCGTCGAGGATGCCGAAGGTCCGGAAGTCGCCGACGCCGTCGTGCAGCTGGTGCCAGCGCCCGACGCCGGGGCCGCCGAGGACCGTGCCGCCGTTGGCCTTGGTGGTGGAGACCGAGTTCCAGCGCACGAGCATCCCGCCGCCGTCACCGGCCCGGTGGTACCCGGCGACCTGCACCAGGGTGCCGTTCGGGATCTTCCGGCGGTCCAGCGAGAGCAGTTCGGCGACCGTGGAGATGCCGTAGACGGAGTCCTTGAGCTTGTCCGACTTGTCGGCGCCCGCGATGCCGGGCGCGAGCAGGGCGAGACCGCCCGCGCCGCCGACGGCGAGCAGGGCGCGACGGGACCTGTTGGTTGCGCTCATGTCGTACTCCTGGAGACGGTCAGGTTGCCGGTGGTCTGGACGCGCGGCCCGTCGGCGGGCAGCGTCCTGTCGAGGCCCTCCTCGACGCAACGGGTGTGCAGCAGCGACGACCCGTCGCCGAAACCCCCCTGCGCCAACGTGAGCGTGCCGCCGCGCAACCGCGTGCCGACGGCGGAGTAGTGGTTGGTCCCGGCGGTGACGGCGATGTGGGCGGTGCCGGCGTCGGCGGTGCTCAGGTAGTCGCCGAGCTGCCAGCGGACCACGCCGGTGCCGGTTTCCCGTGACAGCAACGCCTTCGCGGTGTTCGTGCCCTCCACGACCGCGCCGCCGCCGATCGAGATCCGCTGGTCGCGCACGGCGCTGAGCCGGATGCCGGTGTTGCCCCACCGACCGCCGGACACGACCACCTCGGCCGCGCCGACCAGCATCGGCGCGCCGGACCGGCCGTCGACGACGGTGTCGGTGAAGTGCACCGCGCCGGAGCCGCGCAGGACCGCGCCGCTCGCGCCGTTGAACACGCACCGCACGAAGTGGACGGTGCCGGTCACCGGGGTCTGCACGAGCACCTGGTCCGGCGGGAGGTCGAAATCGCAGTCCTCCACGACGTTCGGCCGGGTGGACCGCGCCGAGCGCTGGCCCACCGCGAAGGTCCGCGCCGAGCAGCCGCGCAACCGCACGCCGTCGGCGTTGACCACGAGGGTGCCGCCGGGGTCGAACGTCGAGCGCGGCACGACCCGGACGTCCTCCAGCGTCAGGTCGGTGATCTTCGTGTTGGCCACGAACCAGGAGCACACGTGCCGCCGCACGGTGATCCGCTTCGCGCTGGTCCCCCACTGCGCGCCGGAGTTGGCGATGTCCATCAACCCCGAGTTGCCGACGAACACCAGGTCGTGCTCGTACTGGCCGTGCGTGGTGAACGGGTTGCCGCCGGAGTCGTCGCCGTCGCCGTGGCAGTTCTCCACGATCCCGTAGGCGGAGGCGGTCCAGTCGTTGAGGTGGCGGGCGTTGGAGGTGTGGCAGTCGGCGACCCGGCCGTAGAGGCAGTAGATCTGCTGGGTCAGGTAGCCCGCGCCGCCGTAGAACACGGTCGGCGGGTTCTTCAACGTGCAGCGCTCGGTGGTGAAGTAGCTGCACCAGCGCCGCATCACGACCGGCCACCACGTGCGGCTGGCGTCGATTCCCGTTGCGTCGCAACGGACCGCGTACTCGTAGGCGACGGGGTGCGATCCGGTGTACTCGCGGTCGTCGGGCAGTTCGCCGTTCTGCGGCCCGTCGTACGGTCCCGCGCCGATGAACACCATGTCGCGCACGTGGACGCGTTGGACCGGTTCGACCCTGGTCCACGTGACCGTCCGGCCGGGGGCGAGGTCCCAGCCGATCCGGTAGTCGACCCGGATGCGCGTGGCGTCCACGATCCCGGTGACCTGGACCATCTTCTGGAGTTCGCGTTCGTCGCGGCCGGCCAGGGCGTCCACCACGGCCGTCCACCACTGGCCGACCGCGAACCTCGCCGAATCGCCGACCTCGAAGACGTCGGACTGGTCGGGCATCGGGGCGGTGAGCGTGCGGGTGACCACCGCGTCGGTGGCCTCGCCGTGGAAGAACAGCACCGCGCCGAACGGGTTGTCGTGCGCGTTGCGCTCGATGCCGTCGGTGCGGACGGTGTGCCCGCCGAAGTCGAGTTCGATCCCCGACCGGGAGAACCGGTGCCGGCGCACGAAGAGCAGGTCGGTGTGCGCCTCGACCCGCCGGATCGACGGGTCGAGCACCAGCGCGTCGAGGGCGTCGTCGGCGGGCCGGGAACCGTCGAGGATCCCGAACGTCCGGAAGTCCCCGACCCCGCCGTGCGACTGGAGCCAGCGCCCGGCGCGCGGGCCGCCGAGCACCGTGCCGCCGTTGGCGGGCGCGGTGGACGAGGCGTCCCAGCGCAGCAGCATCCCACCGCCGTCACCGGCCTGGTGGTAGCCCGCCACGCGCACGACCGTCCCATGTGGAGTTTTCGACCGGTCCAGCCGCAGCAGCTCGGAAACCGTTGCCACGGACCGGACCTCGCCGCCCTGCGGCCGTGCCGACCGCTCGTCTTCGCTCACGGGTGCCTCGACTTTCGCGTGCGCGAGCCGCCGCTGTGCGGCAGCCGGGAGGTGGGGAGGTCGGGCGGACACGCGGTGGCGTGCAAGCGGCGGAGCTGCGAGGCCGGATCGTCCGCGGTCGGGGGCTGCGACAGCGCGGGGCCGGGTGTTCGCCCGAAGGTGGCGAACTTTAAGCACGTTGCGCGACGGGCGTCAAGGGCGGTGCCCCAGCCGGGCGGAGATCCGGACCGCCGCGTCGCGCACCTGGCGGCCCAGTTCCTGGTACCGCCACGTGGGCAGACCGAGCTTGAGCCCGGTGATGCTGATCGCGCCGGCGCACGTCCCGGTGTGGTCGTGCAGCGCGGAGCCGATGCAGAACACGCCCTTGGCGTCCTCCTCGTCGTCGAAGGCGTAGCCGGCCTCCCGGATGTCGCGCAGGTGCGCCAGGAGCTGGTCCACGTCGGTGATGGTGCGGTCGGTGCGCCGGGGCAGCCCGACCCGGGTGACCAGCTCGACCACCTGCGCCGGCGCCAGCTCGGCGAGTAACGCCTTGCCCAGCCCCGTGCAGTGCGGCAGCTCGCGCTTGCCCATCCGCAGGTCCACCTGCACCCGGTCGCCGTTGCCGACCTGGTCGACCACCACCGCGTGGTCGCTGTCGGAGACGGCCAGCCGGGAGGTCATCCCGGTCGTCTCGGTCAGCTCCACGAGCACCGGGCGGGCCACGTCGCGCAGCGAGAGCTGCTCGCGGGCCCGCTCGCCGAGCCGGGCCAGGGCCATCCCGAGCCGGTACCGGCGGTTCATCCCCTCGCCGTCGTCGGCGGCCAGTCCGACCTGGTGGAGCGTGTGCAGGGTGGCGAACGCGGAACTCTTCGACAGGCCGCACGCGGCGGCCACCTCGGTCACGCTCAGCCCCCGACCGGGCGCTCCCCCGGCGAGCACCTCCAGCACCTCGGCGGCGCGGGCGACGCTGCGGACCCAGTACCGGGAGTCTTCCCGCTCACTGTTCGTCATGACCGAACAGCGTAGCGCCCTGCCGCACAAATCTCCACAGAACCCGTTGACCACGGCGTTTCCGCGACCTAGGCTGACGCCACTTGTTCGGCCTGGCCGAATAGTGTTCTGAAAGGGTGAACTGCGGCGGAAGATCCGCGTCGTCCGGGGCGGGGCTGGCCCGGGACGGCCACCGAGGAGAAACCACGTGATCCAGCAAGCGAACTCGTCCACCTCCCTGTCCGAGAGGGCCCGCCGGGTCATCCCCGGCGGCGTCAACAGCGGGCAGCGCAACGTGCCCGGCCTGGAGGACCTGGTCATCGCCAGGGCCTCCGGCGCGCGGTTCTGGGACGCGGACGGGCGGGAGTACACCGACTACCACGCGGCCTTCGGCCCGCCCCTGCTCGGCCACGCCGACCCCGAGGTCGACGCGGCCGTGGCGGACGCGGCCCGGCGGCTCGACCTGTGCGGCGTCGGCGTGACCGAAGGGGAGGTCGACCTCGCCGAGACGTTGACCGAACTGGTGCCGAGCATGGAACGCGTGCTGCTCACCAGCACCGGCTCCGAGGCCACCTTCCACGCGCTGCGCGTCGCGCGGGCCGCCACCGGCCGCCGGCTGGTGGTGAAGTTCCAGGGCTGCTACCACGGCTGGCACGACTCGGTCAGCCTCAACGTGATCTCCGCGCCGGACCGCGTCGGCCGGCCCGACCCCATCTCCACCGGCATCCTGCCCGGCGTCCTGGACGCCACGCTCGTGCTGCCGTTCAACGACTCCGCCGCCGTGCGCCGGGCGTTCGCCGAGCACGGCGACGACATCGCCGCCATCATCGTGGAACCCGTGCCGCACAACGTCGGCTGCCTGCTGCCGGAGCAGGACTTCCTGGAGACCCTGCGGTCGGAGTGCACCCGGCACGGCAGCGTGCTGGTCTTCGACGAGGTGATCACCGGCGTCCGGCACGGCCTGGGCGGTTGGCAGGAGATCTGCGGCATCACCCCCGACCTGACCACCATGGGCAAGGCGATCGCCAACGGCTACCCGATCGGGGCCATCGGCGGGCGGGCCGACCTGATGGACATGTTCAGCTCACGGCCCGGCGCGCCGGTGTTCTTCGCGGGCACCTACAACGGCCACCCCTCCGTAGTGGCCGCCGCCCAGGCGACCCTGGGCAAGCTGCGCCGCGAACCCGTGCACGAGCACGTGTTCCGGCTCGGCGACCGGGTCCGCCGCGAACTCGGCGCGCTGTTCGCCGGGCTCGGCGTGCCGGCCGTGGCGACCGGGTACGGCTCGGTGTTCGTCACCTACTTCATGGACGGGCCCGCGCGTCGTTACGACGACCTCCTCGCCAACGACACCGCCATGTTCATCGGCTACCGTCGGAGGATGATCGAGCACGGTGTCTTCGAGCTGCCGTTGAACCTCAAGCGCAGCCACCTGTCCTACGCGCACCAGGAGTCCGATGTGGACCGGCTGCTGGAGGCCACCGAGGCGGCCGTGCGCGCCCAGCTCGCCGACCCCGGCTCGCCGGCCGACCTCGCCGCCGCCTCCACGATGGCCGGAGCGCGCGAGTGCTGACCATCGACAAGACGCGCGCGCCGGGGCCGGCGGGGCGGATCAGCCGGGTCGAGACGCTCATGCTCGGCACCGCGTGGCGGGACTTCGGGTACGTCCGCGTGCACACCGACGAGGGCCTGACCGGCATCGGCGAGATCACCCACCCCTACCGGGGCCGCGAGACGTGCCAACTCGCCGAGGCGATGGCGCAGCGGCACCTGGTCGGCGCGGACCCGTTCGACGTCGAGGAGATCTGGCTGCGGCTCTACCAGGGCGACTTCCTGCGCGGCGGCGACATCGGCGGCATCGTGCTCTCCGGCGTCGACCAGGCGCTGCACGACATCATGGGCAAGGCGCTCGGTGTGCCGACCTACCGGTTGACCGGCGGCGCCTGCCGGGACCGCGTCCGGGTGTACGCGAACGGCTGGTACACCGGGGAGCGCGAGCCCGCGGCGTTCGCCGAACGGGCCCGGCAGACCGTGGCGTCGGGGTTCACCGCGCTGAAGTTCGACCCGTTCGGCGCGGGCCTGGGCGAGCTGTCCCGGTCGGAGCTGAAGCTGTCACTGGACATCGTGGGCGCGGTGCGCGAGGCCGTCGGGCCGGACGTGGACCTGTTCATCGAGGGCCACGCGCGGTTCGCCTTCCACACCGCCGCGCGGCTGGTGCGCGACCTGGAACCGTTCGACATCGGCTGGTTCGAGGAACCCCTGCCGTGGACGCACATCGAGCGCTACGCCGAACTGCGCGCGCGGGCGGCGTTCCCGATCTCCGGCGGCGAGCACTTCCACAACCGCTACGAGTACGCGCGGCTGTTCGCCACCAACGCCGTCGACATCATCCAGCCGGACCTGTCCATGGCGGGCGGGTTCACCGAGGTGCGCAAGCTCGCCGCGCTGGCCGACCTGCACTCGATGGTCGTCGCACCGCACAACTCGAACTCCCCGCTGTGCACCACGGTGTCGGTCCACTCGGTGCTGGGCATCCCGAACTTCAAGATCCTGGAGACGTTCGACGGCCTGCTGGAGCCGTTCGTGTTCGAGGCGCTGCGCGGCACGCTCCCGGTGGTGGACGGGCACGTCGCCATCCCGCAGCGGCCCGGCCTCGGCGTCGACCTGGTGGACGAGGTGTTCGCCGAACACCCGCCGAGCCACGGCTTCTGGAACATGTTCGCCGAAGGCTGGGAGAAACGGAACCGCACATGATCGTGGACGTGCACTCGCACCTGTTCGACTGCCCGGACCACGTCGGCGACCCGTTCGCCGCCGAGTCCGCCCGCGCGCACGGCGGTCACGTCGACCTCACCGTGCGCTGGACGGACTACGCGGCCACCGCGCCGGCGGGCACCCGGACGATCGTGGTGGGCGGCAAGGCGCGCCTGTCCGGCCTGTGGGTGGACGACAGCGCGGTCGCGCAGTACGTCGCGGCCCAGCCGGAGCGGCTGATCGGCTACCTGTCGCTGGACCCGACCCAGCCGGGGTGGCGCGACGAACTGGAGCACGGCCACCAGGACCTGGGGCTGCGCGGCATCAAGCTGATGCCGATGTACGCGGGCTTCGACCCGGCCGCGCCGGAACTGGACGACCTGTACGGCTACGCGGAGCGGCACGGCCTGCCGCTGCTGGTGCACACCGGCACGACGTTCGTGTCGAAGGCGCCGCTGAAGTGGGCGCTGCCGATCCACCTGGACGAGGTGGCCATCCGGCACCCGGAACTGCGGATGGTGTTGGCGCACCTGGGACATCCGTACGAGGGCGAGTGCATCGCGGTGATCCGCAAGCACCGGCACGTGTACGCCGACGTCTCCGCGCTGCACTACCGGCCGTTCCAGCTCTGGCACAGCCTCCGCCTGGTCCAGGACTACGGGGTGTGGCCCAAGCTGCTGTTCGGCAGCGACTACCCGTTCACGACGGTCGACGCGTCGATCGACGGGTTGCGCGAAATCGGCGCGGTGCCGGGGATCCCGGGCCTGGCGCCGCTGGACCGGGACGAGGTCGAGCGGCTGATCCACCGGGACTCGCTCGACCTGCTGGGCCTGTCGTGACCTTCGAGCCGATCGGCACCGCGCTGGTCACCGGGGCGGCCCGGGGCCTGGGCCGGGCGTGCGCGGCGGCGCTGGCCGAGGCCGGGGCCGACCTGGTGCTGCTGGACCGCCCCGGCGGCCCGCCGCTGGACGAGACCCGCGCGCTGGTCGAGTCGTTCGGCCGCGATTGCCGTTGCGTCGCCTACGACCTGGCCGACACCGAGGGGCTGGCCGGCCTGGTCGACCGGATCTGGGCCGAGGGCCCGGTCGACGTCCTGGTCAACAACGCCGGGGTGGCGTGGCTGGAGCACTTCAACGAGATCACCCCGCGCCGCTGGCGCGATCTCATGGCGGTCAACGTGGACGCCGTGTTCTTCCTGTCCCAGCGGGTGGCCGAACACCTGATCGCGGCCGGGCGGCCCGGCCGGATCGTGAACATCTCGTCCAAGAACGGGCTGGTGGCCGAGGCCGGCCTGGCGCACTACAACGCGTCCAAGGGCGCGGTCGAACTGCTCACCAAGTCGCTGGCGGCCGAACTGGGCCCGCACGACATCACCGTGAACGCGGTCGCGCCCGGCATGATCGACACCGCGATCGGCGACGACTTCGCGCTGCGGCAGGGGGAGTTCGAGGCGGCGTGGGAGGAGCGCATCCCGCTGCGCGGCGGCTACGGCAAGCCGCAGGACGTCGCCGGGGCCGTGGTCTACCTGGCCTCCGCCGCCGCCCGCTACGTGACCGGCGCGACGCTCGTGGTGGACGGCGGCGTGCTCGCCGACCAGATGCCCCGGCACCGGTTCATGCCGCCCTACCGGTCGACGCTCGACGGGCCCGACCCCGATGTTGCGCAAGGAGAATCCCGATGAGGCTCGGCATGGTGCAGGCAGGCGCGACGGCGGTCGCGGCCGTGGAGCGCGGTGGCGCGTGGCTGGCGCTGGACGTGCCCGCCGGGCTCGCCCTCCAGGACCTGATCGGGGATCCCGCGCTCCCCCGGCTCGCCATGGCGGCCACCGAACCGGTCGAGGACGCCCGGCCGGTGGCCCCGCTGCGGCCGGGCAAGATCGTCGCCATCGGGTTGAACTACCTCGACCACATCCGCGAGTCCGGCATGGCCGAGCCGGCCGAACCGCTGATCTTCGCGAAGTTCCCGTCCAGCGTCATCGGACCGGACGAGCCGATCGTGTTCGACCCGGAGCTGACCTCGCGGGTGGACTGGGAGGTCGAACTCGCCGCGGTGATCGGGACCCCGCTGCGCCACGCGGGTCCGGACGAGGCGCTCGCGGCCGTCGCCGGGTACACGGTGGCCAACGACGTCTCCGCGCGGGACCTCCAGTTCGGCGACGGGCAGTGGGTGCGCGGCAAGAGCCTGGACACGTTCTGCCCGCTGGGCCCGGTGATCGTCACCCCGGACGAACTCGGCGACCCGCAGCGGCTGCGGCTGGGCACGCGGGTCAACGGCGAGACCGTGCAGGACTCCAGCACGGCGGAGATGCTGTTCGGCGTGGCGGAGCTGCTCGCGCACTGCTCGCGTTCGTTCACCCTCCTGCCGGGCGACGTCGTGCTGACCGGCACGCCGTGGGGCTGCGGCGAGTTCATGGAACCCAAGCGCTCGCTGCGGTCCGGGGACGTGGTCGAGGTGTTCGTGGAAGGCATCGGCACGTTGCGCAACCCGGTCGCGTAAGGCACTCGCGCAAGGCGGGCGGAAATTACCTCCCACACCGACCCGGAAGCGCATTACGTACCGCGCACAACCCGCTCCGGAAAGGGTGCGTGCGTCGCGGCCTTCGCGGCGCACGCACGGCTGTTGGCGATCATGGGATGAGCTACTTGACATCGGTGTCGATCAGAAGTCGGGGGGATTTCCGATCGACCGGGAATTCCCCCGCTTCCATCGCGATCAAGGGGGAAAATGGCCAGGACGATGTGGAGCAGGTGACCAGGGTCGCTGCGGTGAGGGCCGTCGCGCTCGTTGTCGCGGGGGCGCGGCCGGTGCCGCGAACGCCGCGCCGGCCGATCCGGCCGCAGGCGGTTCGGGGGTCTCGACCACCTACGAGGACGCCCGGGGAGATCACCGCGCAGGGCCGGTCCGACGTCGGTGCCGCCGCTGTGGAACAGGCGCAGCGGTGGAACCGGCAGGGCCAGTCGCCAGCCGTGACGTCGGGCAAGCTGTACTCGACCGGGGGCAGCTGCACCGCGTCGATCATCACCGCCGGCAACCGGAACACGGTGTGGACGGCCGGGCACAGCGTCCACCGGGGTGGCGGCGGAGCCGGGAACTACTACGGCAGCTTCATGTTCGTGCCGGACGCCGACAACGGCCGGGAGCCGCACGGCCGCTGGGCGTTCAGGTACGCCAACGCCACCGTGGGCCGGCAGAACGGCGGCGACCTCGACTACGACGTCGCCGCGGTCGCGTTCTGGCCGGCGGACGGGTACCGCAGGACGGACTTCGACGGCCGCAACCTCTGGTACTGCCAGGGCGCGGCGAAGGACGCCGGGCCGTTCGACGACCGCATGGTGATGGGCTGCGACATGGGCCGGGGCTCCAGCGGTCGCGCCTCCACAGGTGGGGGCGCGCCCGGCCGTCAGCCCAGGGCGGCGCGCACGGCCGCGACGGCACGTTCCGCGGCCCGATCGTCGGTGCGCCAGTTGACGACGGAGATCCGCACGGCGCGCACACCGTTCCACGTGGTGCCACCGAACCACGCCTCGCCACCACGTCGCACGCGCTCGATGACGCGGTCGGTGTGCGCGTCGTGGTCGCCGTCCGGGGCCAGGAACCGCACCAAGCCCTGGTTGATCACCGGCCGGGCGAGCACTTCCGCGCCGGGCAGCGCGCCGATCCCGGCCACCAGCCGCCGGGCGTGCTCGACGCAGCCATCGACCATGGCCGCGATTCCCTTGCGCCACAACGACCTGATCGCCGCGTAGACCGGCACCGCGCGGGCTCGGCGAGACCACTCGGGCGTCCGGTCGAGCTGGTCGCGAGCCGGGGCCGGGCGTTCTCGTCGGCGTGCACGAGGTAGCTCGCGCGGGTCGACACCGCCGCGCGGTGCGCGTCCGGGTGACGGACGAACACGAACCCGGAGTCGGACGGCACGTTGAGCCACTTGTGCCCGTCCACGAATCCGCGCGATCGACCCCCGCGACCAGGTGCCGGAGTTGTCCGCTCGCCGCCGCCCACAACCCGAACGTGCCGTCGACGTGCCCCCACGCCCCGCGCCGCCGCCGGCCCGCACGCCTCGGCGAACGGTCGGTACCCAGGCCGAGCAGCCGCACGGCCTGGGCACCAGCCAGGCCCCGCCGCTCGACGTCCCGGCCCGGTGTCGAAGAACCGGCCGCCCGAGCTGCCCAGCAGGCCCTCGGCGGTGTCACTCGCCAACTCGTCGATGAACTCGGCGGCGGCCCGCCGTCGCGCCGGCCGAATCCGGACCACCGCCCCCGGCGCTCACCTGCCCAATGCCCGGTAGCGCCGCACCGCCGGCGGCAGGAAGACCGCGGTGAGCAGGGCCGGCCAGAGCAGCGCGAGCAGGACCGAGTTCGCGGCGGCCCAGCCCTCGGCGTGCCAACCCGGGTTGCCGAACAGGTCCCGGATCGCGGTCGCGGTGGCCGACAACGGGTTCCACGTGCTGATCGCGCCGAGCCAGCCCGGCATGGTCGCCGGCGACACGAACGCGCCGGACAGGAACCCGACCGGCCAGACCAGCACCTGCACGGCCACCGCCGACTCCGGCGTCTTGAGCAGCAGGCCGAGGTAGCTGCCGACCCACGTGAACGCGAACCTCAGCCACACCAACAACCCCACCGCCGCCAGCGCCGGCAGGAACCCGCGGTGCGCGGTCCACCCGACCAGCAGCCCGGTCACCACCATCACCCCGATCCCCACCAGGGCGTTGAGCAGGTCGGCGACGCACCGCCCGGCGAGGACGGCGGCCGTCGAGACCGGCATGGCGCGGATCCGCTCGGTGACGCCCCGCGCGGCGTCGGTGGTGACCGCGACGGTCATCGCCTCCAGGCCGAACAACATCGTCATCGCCAGCATCCCGGGGACGAGGAAATCGAGGTAACGCCCGTCCGGGACGGCCATCGCGCCGCCGAACAGGTACCCGAACATCAGCACCATCAGCACCGGGAACAGCAGCCCCAGCGCGATGGACACCGGCCGCTGCCGCCAGTGCAGCAGGATCCGCCCGGTGAGCGTCGCGGTGTCCCGCAAGCCGATCGCGACCGTCATGCCGCCCTCCGCGTGGCCGGGTTCCCGGTCAGGTGCAGGAAGACCTCGTCCAGGGTGGGTTTGCGGGTGACGGTCTCGACCCGGTCCGGGCCCACCTTCGCCTTCAGCTCGTCCGGGGTGCCCTCGGCGACCACCCGGCCGGCGTCGATCACCGCGATCCGGTCGGCCAGCCGGTCGGCCTCCTCCAGGTACTGGGTGGTGAGCAGGACGGTCGTGCCGGAGCCGACCAGCGACCGGACCGAGTCCCACACGTCGGCGCGCGCCCTCGGGTCGAGCCCGGTGGTCGGCTCGTCGAGGAACAGCACCGGCGGCGACAGGATCAGGCTGGTGGCCAGGTCGAGCCGGCGGCGCATCCCGCCGGAGTACCCGGCGACCGGCCGGTGCGCCGCCCCGGTCAGGTCGAAGCGCTCCAGCAGCTCGTCGGCCCGCCGCCGGGCCGCGGCGGCGGGCAGGTGGTAGAGCCGGCCGAACAGCACGAGGTTCTGCCGGCCGGTGAGGACCTCGTCCACCGAGGCGTTCTGCCCGACCAGGCCGATCCGGTAGCGCACCGCGCGCGGGTCGGCGAGCACGTCGCACCCGGCCACCCGGACCTGGCCGGTGTCCGGCCGGAGCAGCGTGGACAGGATCCGCACGGCGGTGGTCTTGCCCGCGCCGTTCGGACCGAGCAGGCCGCACACGGAGCCCGCCCGGACGGTCAGGTCGAACCCGTCGAGCGCGGGCGAGCCCTGGTAGCTCTTGCCCACGCCGACCGCCTCGATGGCCGGTTCACCGGCCGGGACCGGGAGCGGAGGACTCTCTTCGTATGCCATACGGAGAACTGTAGCACAGCTTTACGTACGCCGTACGGAATAGTGCGCCTACAATGCCCCCATGACCGAGATCAGCGGCGGTGGCGACCCGGCGCGGACGATCGCCACGCTGTGGGGCACCCGGCAACTCCCCCGGCGCGGCCCCAAGCACACCCTGACCACCGCCCAGGTGGTCACCGCCGCCGTCGAGATCGCCGACCGCGACCAGGACCTGGGCCCGCTGTCCATGCGCCGGGTCGCGGAATCGCTGGGCGTGGGCACGATGTCGCTCTACACCTACATCGCGTCCCGCGAGGAACTGGTGGAGGCGATGCTCGACAAGGTCCACGGCGAGGCCGTCGAGCAGCTGGACCGGCCCCGGACCCCACGCGCCGACACCGCACCGGCCGACACCCCGTCCGCCGACACCCCGCCGGCCGACACCCCGCCGGCCGACACCCCGCCGAACGGCGACGCGTCCTGGCAGGACGGGCTGCGCCGAGTCGCGCAGGTGAACTGGACCCTCTACATGCGACACCCGTGGGTGCTGCAGGTGTTCACCGGACGCCCGCCGTTGGGGCCGCACACGATCACCAAGTACGAACGCGAGCTGGCGGTGATCGAGGGCGTCGGCCTGACCGACGTCGAGATGGACTCGGTGCTCACCCTGGTCCTGACGCACGTCGAGGGCGTCGCCCGCCGCCGGGTCGAGGCCGATCGCGCGGTGCGCCGCACCGGCATCAGCGACGAGCAGTGGTGGCAGAAGGTCCAGCCGCTGGTCGCGGAGGTGTTCGACCCGGGCCGGTTCCCGATCGCGGCGCGCGTCGGCCAGGCCGCGGGTGAGGCGCACCAGGCGGCGCACAACCCGGAACACGCCTACGCGTTCGGCCTGGATCGCCTGCTCCAGGGCGTGGCCGCGCTACTATCCGAGCGCGGCCTGCCGTCCTGACCGAGGGCCGACGGCGGCACTGGTCACACGTACGGGTGATCGTCCTCGATTCTCGTACGGTAACAGTGTTCCCGTTACTCGGTTAAAGAAAATTCGAATCCCGCGAACCGCCGGAGTTCTCGGCCAGGAACGCCCCGACCCGGTCGGTCGCCGCGAGGGCTTCCGCCGCACACCAGGCCATGTGCCAGACATGCAGCAACCCGTCGCCGACCTCCAGCGTGACGTCCACCCCGGCCGCGCGCGCCGCCTCGGCGAACCGGACGGAGTCGTCCAGCAGGATCTCCCGGCTGCCGACCTGGATCAGCAGCGGCGGGAGCCCGGCCAGGTCCGCGAGCAACGGCGACGCGAGCGGGTCGCGCGGGTCGTCCGCGAACTGGGCGGACAGCTCGCCGATCCGCTCCGGCCGCAACACCGGATCCGCGTCCGCCAAGGCCCGCAACGACGGCGAGGCGCACGTGAGGTCGGTCCACGGCGACAGCGCCGCCGCCGCGCCGGGCAGCGGGAGCCCGAGGTCGCGGGCCGCGATCACGGTCGCCAGCGCCAGACCGCCGCCCGCCGAATCGCCGGCGACCGTGATCGAGCCCGCCTCGTGCCGCGCCAGCAGCCACCGGTAGGCGGTGATCGCGTCCTCGACGGCCGCCGGGTGCCGGTGTTCGGGGGCGAGCCGGTAGTCCGGCACGAGCACGGCCGCCCCGGCGGCGCGGCCGATGCGCGAGGCCAGTTCGCGGTGGGTGCGCGGGGAGCCGTTCTCGTACCCGCCGCCGTGCAGGAACAGCACCGCCCGCGCCGGGTCGGCCCCGGGCGGGGTGAGCAGTTCGCACGGCACGCCCACGTCCGGCTCGGTCCGGACCACGTCGTCGGGGAGCGGGCAGAGCAGGGCGGCACGGGTCTCCATCCGCGCGCGCCGGGCCGCCAGGGGCGGTTCGGCGACGCCGCGGTTGTCCCGCGCGCCCCGCTCGGTCAGCCGGATCACCGCGCGCATCTTCGAGGAGAGGGGCGTCGACGGGACCGGGCCGGCGGGGGCCGCAGGGCCGGGGAGTGGCGGCGTGGCAACAGGTGGCGTGGTGGCAGGCGGGGTGGTGGGAGGTGGAGTCGGGGCGGGAGGCGGAGTCGGGGCGGGAGGCGGGGTGGGGGTCATAGCGCGATCTCCCGGAGGGTGTGGATCCAACTGGTGACGGCGTCGCGGGAGAACGTCGCGTCCGGTGCGCCGTAGTCGAAACCGTGGAAGCCGCCGGGGAGGAAGTGGACCCTGGTGTCGACCTGCTCGCTCATCAGACGGGTCGCGAACGCCCACCCCTCCTCGCGCAACGGGTCGCCGCTGGTGACGAACACCGACGTCGGCGGCAGGCCGGCCAGGGACTCGGCGCGGGCCGGCGCGGCGTAGCCGGTCACCTCCCGCACCCCGGCCAGGTAGTTGCCCCACAGCCAGCGGACGTCGCTGCGCCGGATCGGGCCGTGCGGGTCGTCCGCGTCGGCCCGGTCGTCGAGGGCCGGGTACACCAGGAACTGCGCCTTGATCCGGGGTCCGCCGCGATCGCGGGCCAGCAGGCACAGGCCAGCGGCGAGGGCACCGCCCGCGCTCGCGCCGGCCACCGTGACCCGGTCCGGACGCACGCCGAGCACGCCCGAGGTGAGCCAGGTCAGCGCCTGGTGGCAGTCGTCCAGCGCGGCGGGGTGCGGGTGTTCGGGGGCGAGCCGGTAGTCCGGGGACACCACGGGGATGCCCAGCTCCGCGGCGAACCGGACCAGGGTGGGGTCGTCGGATGCCGGCTCGCCGAACGTCCAGCCGCCGCCGTGCAGCCACAGCAGACCGGCCTCGGAGGTTCGCACGTCGGGCGTGTACACCCTGGCTCTCAACGATTCCGTGATGTCCACAGTGGACACTTCGACGGGCGTCCCGGCGGGCAGTGGCGGCCGGGCGGCGATGCGCGCGGCGGCCCGCTGCCGCAGCGGGGCGATCAGGTCTGGCGTCAGCTCGACGTCGGGGCGGGGCCCGAGTCCGGCGGCGAGTTCGGCGTCCATCACCGCACCTCCACGGGGTAGCTCGCGACGACGTCGTCGGCGGCGAACCCGAGTCCGAGCCGGAAGGTGCCCGGTTCGACCTGCCAGCCGCCGTCCCAGTGCTGGAACGCCCTGCGCGCCAGGGTGATCGTCACCGTCACGTCCTCGCCCGCACCCGCCGCGACGACCGCGAACCCGGCCAGCCACAGCGAAGGCCGTTCGACGGCGGAGTCCGGCCGGGACAGGTACGCCTGCACGACCGTGCGCCCGGCCCGTCCGCCGGTGTTGCGCAGGCGCGCGGTGACCACGGCGGCACCGGAGACGGTGTCGGGCACGTCCGCGCCGTGCAGGGTCCACTCCGTGTAGCCCAGGCCGCTGCCGAACGCGTACGCGGGCTTCGCCCCGGCCCGCGCCCACGCCCGGTAGCCGACGTGGATCGACTCCTCGTAGGCGAGTTGCCCGTCCACCGGCCGGGTTTCGAGCACCGGCACGTCCTGCTCGGCCGCCGGCCACGTGGTGGGCAGCCGGCCGCCGGGCTCGGCCGCGCCGAGCAGCACGTCCGCGAGCGCGTTGCCGAACTCCTGGCCGGGCAGCCACGCCAGCAGCACGGCGGCGACCTCTTCCCGCCACGGCAGGAGAACGGGGCCGCCGGAGTTGACCACGACGACCGTGCGCGGGTTGACCGCGGCCACGGCCCGGACCAGGTCGTCCTGCCGGCCGGGCAGCGCGAGCCCGACCCGGTCCAGGCCCTCGGTCTCGGTCCGGTCGGTGGTGCCGACGACGACGACCGCCACGTCCGCCTCGGCGGCGCGGGCGACGGCTTCGGCGAACTCCTCGTCCGGGTCGGGCTGGGGCTTCTCGACGCCGATCTTGACCGACGTGACCCGGGACGCGGGGTCCACGACGTGCCGCAGCAGCAACGAAACCCGTTCGCCGGCGACCAGTTCGCACGGCCCGGAGCGCTCCGGCAGGCTCAGGATGCCCTCCGCGATGTCGCCGTCCTCGGCGGGCGCGACCACCTCGTCCACCAGGGTCCGCCCGGACGCGGTGAGCAGGTACCGCCCGATCCCGGCGACGCCGAACCGGTAGACGCCGTCGTGCGGGGCGCGGAAGATGGTCTTGACCTCGACCACGGCGGTGTCGCCGCGCTCCATCTCGTGGATGAACAGCCGGCCGGACTCGCGGTGCTCGGACAGCAGCAGTCCACCGTCCGGGCCGAACCGGCGCATCCGCAGGCCGGGCTCGCCGGTCTCGGGGTCCACCAGGTCGTCCCGCTCGGACAGGTTGACCAGCCCGAACACCGTGCGCGCGCCCCGGGACAGGGTGATCTCGGCGGCGGGCAGGGCGGCGCGGATCCCGTCGACGGGCGAGACCCGGTAGTACGGGTGGACTTCGGCGCTGCCGCCGCCCTGCGCGCGGCCCTCTTCGGCGTTCGGGCCGATCACGGCGACCCTGGCGAGGGTGTCGGGGGCGAGCGGGAGCAGCGCGTTGTCGTTGCGCAGCAACGCCATCGACCGCGCGGCGGCCTGCCGGGCCACGGCGGCGGGGTCGACGTCGGGCACCGGCCACGACACCGGCACGTCCCGCAGCGCGCCGACCCGCGCGGCGAGCCGGAGCAGCCGGCGGACCTTGTCGTCCACGACCGGCTCGGCCACCCGGCCGGCGACGACCGCGTCGACCAGCGCGTCGCCCCACGGCCCGGTGGGGCCGGGCATCACCAGGTCGAGCGCGGCGTTGCCGGCGTCCTCGGTGGTGCGGGTGGCGGCCCAGTCCGACATCACCACGCCGTCGAAGCCCCACTCCCCCTTCAGCGGCTCGGCCAGCAGGTCGTTCTCGGTCATGGTGGGCCCGTTGACGGCGTTGTACGCGGCCATCACGGCCCACGCGCCGCCCTCGACCACGGCCTGTTCGAACGGCGCGAGGTACAGCTCCCGCAGCGCGCGCTCGTCCACTCGCACGGTCATCGTGAAGCGCTCGGTCTCGGAGTCGTTGGCCACGTAGTGCTTGGGCGTGGCCGCGATGCCGTGCTCCTGGAGGCCGCGCACGTAGGCGACGGCGAGCCGGCCGGTCAGCAGCGGGTCTTCGGAGAAGCACTCGAAGTGCCTGCCGCCCAGCGGGCTGCGCTGGATGTTGATGGTCGGGCCGAGCACCACGTGGACGTCCTTGGTGCGCGCCTCGGCGGCCAGCGCCGCGCCGACCGTCCACAGCAGTTCTTCGTCCCAGGTCGCGGCGAGCGCGGTCGGCGACGGGAAGGACACGGACTTGTGGCGCTCCTCCCAGCGCTCGCCGCGCACACCGGCCGGGCCGTCCGAGGTGAGCACGGAGGCGAGGCCGGCCGCCGGTTCGGCGTGGACGTGCCAGAAGTCGGCACCGGTCAGCAGGCGGACCTTCTGCTCCAGGCTCAGCGCCCGCAGTGCTCTTTCGACGGCCGTGTCAGGCATTCGCGCTCCTCGTGCGGATGGAGTCCAGGTACGCGTCGATCTCGCCGGCCAGGTCGAACCCGGGTTCCAGCAGCCACTGGATCTGGAGGCCGTCGAGCGCCGCGATGAGCAGCGGCGCGGTCAGCGCGACGTCGACGTCCGGCCGGATCTCGCCTTCGCGCTGCGCGTCGGCCAGCATGCCGCCGAACAGCTCGCGGCTCTCCCGGTAGCGGTCGCGGAAGTACTCGTGCGCCGGGTGGTCGGGGTCGGTCGACTCGGCGGACAGCGTGACGAACAGGCGGACCAGGCCGGGCACGGTCATGTTGTGCTCGACGAGGCGGCGCAGCACGGACAGGCCGCTGACGCCGTCGGCGCGCTGCTGCTCGTACCACGCTATGTCGGTGTCGTCGCGCTGCTTGAGCACCGCGGCGAGCAGGTCCTCCTTGGACTTGAAGTGGTGCAGGAGGCCCGCCTGGCTGATGCCGACGCGGTCGGCGATGTCGCGCAGCGACGACCCGCGGTAGCCCTGCAACGCGAAGAAGTCGAGCGCCACGTCCAGGATGCGTTGTTTGCGCGCGATCCCCACCGAGTAGGGGCCACGCGAGCCCGGGATGGTCATGCCCTGAAAGCTAACCGAGCACTCGGTCGGTTTCAATATTGAAAACCTACCATGTGCTTGGTACGTTTTGGCCCCCCTCGCCGACGAGGTCGGCGCCCCACCAGGGAAGAGGCACCAGATGGCCTGGATTCGCAGAGTCGCGACCGGACTGACCCTGATGCTCACCGCGACGATCGTGACCGCCACGGGCGCCCGGGCGGAGGAGGCCGAGCTGACCTCCCCGCTGGCCCAGCCGGTCTGGTTGTGCAAACCCGGACTGCCCGACAACCCGTGCGGCCAGGACGCCGACGGCGGGCCGCTGCACCCCGCCGTGCACGGCTCCTTCGCCGCGCGCTACCGCAACGGCACGATGGTGCCGCTGGATTCGACGGTGGTCGCGGCCGACGACACCACCACGCACCAGACGTTCGCCGTCGCCGACGACCGGCCGGTGGACTGCTTCTACGCCTACCCGACCGTCGACCTGCTCAACAACCCGCTGCTGCCGATCGGCAACCTCCCGCCGATCCCGCGCGACAACGAGATCGCGGTGTCCCTGCTCCAGGCCGGTCAGTTCGCCCGCACCTGCCGGCTGTTCATCCCGGTCTACCGGCAGGCGTCGCTGATCCAGCTCGTCACCGGGGCCATCGTCGGCTCGCCGGCGAGCATGGCGGCCGGCATCAAGGACGTCGAGCAGGCGTGGGACCAGTACTGGGCCAACGACAACACCGATCCGGTGACCGGCAAGCGGCGCGGCGTCATCTTCCTCGCGCACTCGCAGGGCAACGGCGGCGTGGCCACCGTCCTGCAGAAGAAGTTCGACAACGACCCGGTGGTGCGCCGGCAGCTGGTCGGCGCGTACCTGCTGGGCAGCAACTTCCAGGTGCCCGACGACCGGCCGGCCGGCGGCGGCGACGACCCGCACTCGTCGTTGCAGCACATCCCCGCGTGCGAACGCGCTTCCGCGCAGGCCCCGATCCCGACCGGTTGCGTCGTCGCGTACGGCAGCTTCGACAAGCCCGAGGGGCAGCACCCGGGGCTGGGCGACGTGTTCGGCCGCAACGGCGCGCCGGGGCACCACAACCTGTGCGTCAACCCGGCGGCGATCCTCGCCGGCACCGCACCGGACGCCGTGACGGCGCTCGACCCCGGGATGATGACCCGGCGGCTGCTGGACGGGAACGTCCTGGTGCCCGGCGGGCACCTCGCCCTGCTGATGAGCACGGTCGACCTCAAGACCTACCCGACCGGTTTCGCCCGCTACCCGGGCCAGCTCTCCGGCCAGTGCCGCAGCGTGGACGACGCGGACGGCAACGCGAGCTGGTTCCAGATCACCGGGCGGATCAGCCTGTTCCCGGAGCACGACCAGACCCGGGCGGGTGGCCTGCACCTGTTCGACTACAACGTGGCGCTCGGCGACCTCGTGCGGTTGGCCGACGCCCAGGCGACCGAGTGGCTGCGGGGCGCGTGATGTCCTGCACGGTCACCTCGCTGCGGGTCGAGCACCTGGACACCGCGTTCGGCATCGGGAACCCGACGCCGAGGCTGTCCTGGACCGTCCGACCGTCCACTTCGGACTGGGTGCAGCGCGCCCACGAGATCGAGGTGACCGACGCCGGGCGCGTGCTGTTCGCGGCCGATCCGGTCCCGTCCACGCGCTCGGTGCTGGTCGACTGGCCGGGACCGCCGCTGGTGTCCCGACAGCGTTGTGACGTAAGGGTGCGCGTGCACGGCGCGGACGGCGCTGTCTCGCCGTGGAGCGCGCCCCTGCCGGTCGAGGCCGGGCTTCTCTCCCCCAGTGACTGGGTGGCCCGGTTCGTGGGGGCTCCCGGCGCGGCCACCCCCGTGCTGCGCCGGGAGTTCGACCTCCCGACCCCGGTCCGCGCGGCGCGGCTGTACGCGACCGCGCTGGGCCTGTACGAGATCCGGCTCAACGGCCGGGTGGTCGGCGACCACGTGCTCGCGCCGGGGTGGACGAGCTACCACCACCGACTGCGCTACCAGACGTACGACGTGGCGGAGCTGCTGGTCCCCGGCCGCAACGCCCTGGAGGCCACCCTCGCCGAGGGTTGGTACCGGGGCCGCGTCGGGTGGGGTGGCGGCGCACGCGGCTACTACGGTGACGAACTCGCCCTGCTGGCCCAGTTGGAGATCGCCCACGACGGCGGCACGACCACCGTCGCGACCGACGAGACGTGGCGCGCCGGCACCGGGCCGCTGCTGGCCTCGGGCATCTACGACGGCGAGTCCTACGACGCCCGCCGGGACACCGCGTTCGACCGCCGGGCCGTGCCCGTCGACCACGACCTGAGCGTCCTTTGTGGACACTTCAGCCCGCCGGTCCGGCGCACGGCGGTGCTGCCGCCGGTCACGACGACCCGGTCCGCGTCCGGCGCGACCATCGTCGACTTCGGGCAGAACGTCGCGGGCCGCACCCGGCTCACGGTGAACGCGCCGGCGGGCACCGAGATCACCGTCCGCCACGCCGAGGTGCTGCACGACGGCGAACTGGTGACCGGACCGCTGCGCCTGGCCGAGGCGACCGACCGCTACACCGCGCGCGGCGGCGGGGAAGAGGTGTGGGAACCGGGCTTCACCTACCACGGCTTCCGCTACGCCGAGGTCACCGGGTGGCGGCCCGACGACGTCCGCGCCGTCGTGTGCCACTCGGACCTGCGGCGCACCGGGTGGTTCGAGTGCTCCGACGAGATGGTCAACCGCCTGCACGAGAACATCGTGTGGACGATGCGCGGGAACTTCGTCGACATCCCGACGGACTGCCCGCAGCGGGACGAGCGGCTCGGCTGGACCGCCGACGCCGCCCTGTTCGCGCCCAGCGCGTGCTTCCTCTACGACGCGGCCGCGATCCTCGGTTCGTGGCTCACCGACCTGGCCGACGACCGGGACCCGGACACGGGTGTGCCGCCGGTGATGGCACCCGCCGTCCGCGACGAACGGCCGCCGCTCGCCGCGTGGTGCGACGCCGTCGTCACCGTGCCGTGGGTGCTCTACGAGCGTTACGGCGACGTGGAGTTCCTGGCACGGCAGTACGAGAGCATGTGCGCCTGGGTCGACCACGTCGCCGCGCTGACCGGCGAACGGCGGATCTTCGACCAGCACTGGCAGCTCGGCGACTGGCTCGACCCCACGGCCCCGCCGGACAAACCCCGGGAGACCAGCACCGACCCGTTCCTGATCGCCACCGCCTACTTCGCCCGGTCGGCCCGGCAGCTGGCGGACGCGGCCCGGCTGCTGGAGCGCCCCGACGACGCACGCCGCTACGCCGACCTGGCCGACGCGGTCCGCCGCGCCTTCCTGCGCGAGTACACCGACGGCGGGGGCCGGCTGCGCGAGGAGACCCAGACCGGGTACGCGCTGGCCCGGCAGTTCGGCCTGCTGGACAACGGATCCCGGCTGGCCGGACTCGTGGCGGACGCCGACGACCACCCCGTGGTGGGCTTCATCGGTGCCGCCGTGGTGCTCGACGCGCTCACCGAGTCCGGGCACGTCGACCTGGCGTACCGCGTGCTGGCCAAGCGCGAGCACCCCTCGTGGCTCTACCAGGTGGTGATGGGCGCGACCACGGTGTGGGAGCGCTGGGACAGCCTGCGACCGGACGGCACGGTCAACCCCGGCGAGATGACCTCGTTCAACCACTGCCCGCTCGGCTCCGTCGCCGACTGGCTGCACCGCGTGGTCGGCGGTCTCGCGCCGGCCGCGCCGGGCTACCGGCTGCTGCGCGTCGCACCCCGCCCCGGCGGCGGTGTCACGTGGGCCCGCACCACGCACCACACCCCCTACGGCGCTGCCGAGGTCCGCTGGCGGATCGACGGCGGGCGCGTGCACCTCGACGTCGTGGTCCCGCCCGGGACCGGGGCCGAGGTCACCCTGCCCATGACCACTTCGCCACCGGTCGTGGTCGGTTCCGGCGAACACCACTGGGACTACCAGGTCTGAAGAAGGAATCCCGATGCCCACTGGAAGAATCCGCGTCACCGCCGCCGTGCTGGCGCTCGCCGCGGCAGCCGCGTCCTGCGGCAAGAAGGACGACGCGGCCGGCGGCGACCGCACGCTGACCCTGGCCGCCGCCGCCGACATGCAGTCGTTCGACCCGCTGAAGTCCGGCGCGGGCAACGCGCTGCAGTACCTCCAGCCGATCTACGACTCGTTGACCAGGATCAACGACGACCAGACCGTGGCACCGTCGCTGGCCACCGCGTTCGAGTACACCGACCCGGCCCGCAAGGTGCTCAAGCTGACCTTGCGCGAGGGCGTCGCGTTCTCCGACGACACTCCGTTCGACGCCGAGGCCGTGCGGCAGAACCTGACCCGGGACGGCAAGGGCCCCAACGCGATCGTCTTCGCGAGCATCGACAAGGTGACCGCGGTGGCGCCGAACGTGGTGCAGATCGAGCTGAAGACCGCCGATCCCGCGCTGCTCTACAACCTCGGTCTGATCGCCGGGATGATGGTCAGCCCCAAGGTGCTGGCCGACCCCAACGCCAACCCGGTCGGCATCGGGCCGTACACGCTCGACCACGGCAAGACCACGCAGGGCGACCACTACACCTACGTGCGCAACCCGAAGTACTACGACGCCAAGGCGTACCCGTTCGACAAGATCGTCATCAAGTCCATCCCCGACACCAACGCGCGGGTCGCGGCGATCCGGACCGGCCAGGCGGACGCGGGCACCGGCACCGCCGGGGTGCTCAACGCCGCCAAGGACGCCGGACTGACCGTGTCGATGCAGCCCGGCCAGGTCGCCGGGATGTGGCTGGTGGACCGGGAGGGCAAGCTCGCGCCGGAGCTGAAGGACGTGCGGGTGCGGCAGGCGATCAACCACGCCATCGACGCCGAGGGCATCCGCAAGAGCATCAACGGCGGCCTGGGCACGCGCACCACGCAGATGTTCTACCCCGGCTCCCCCGCCTACCAAGCGGACCTGGACGGCCGGTACCCGCACGACCCGGCCAAGGCCAGGCAACTGCTCGCGGACGCCGGTTACCCCAACGGTTTCGCGCTCAAGCTGCCCAGCGAGAACGTGTACCTGCCGGCCCTGTACCCGGTGCTGGCCCAGCAGCTGGCCGAGGTCGGGATCACCGCGCAGTACACGCCGGTCGCCGCGAACCAGCTGTCCCAGCAGTACTTCTCCGGCCAGTACCCGGCGTTCATGTACATGTGGGGCACCTCGCAGAACTGGGTGGACGCGTCCTTGTTGCTGAGCAAGGCTTCCCCGGTCAACCCGTTCCACGTCGCCGACCCCACCGCGGACGGCCTGCTCGCGCGGATCGCGTCCTCGGACGGCGCGCCGCAGGCGGAGCTGTACCGCGAGCTGAACCGGTACGTCGTGGAGCAGGCGTGGTTCGCGCCGCTCTACCAGGCCGGGAGCGTGTACCTGTCGAGCCCGAAGGTGAAGGTGACCATCCAGCAGGGCATGGCCGTGCCGTCGATCTTCGGCTACGCGCCGGCGGGGTGACCACGTGGGTTCCTTCCTGCTGCGCCGGTTCGCCGCCGCGCTCGTGCTGCTGGCCGTCGTGTCCGCGCTGGCGTTCTTCCTGCTGGCGCTGCTGCCCGACCCGGCGCGCGCGATCCTCGGCGTCACCGCGACGGCCGAGCAGCTCGACGCGAAGCGGCACGAGCTGGGTCTGGACCAGCCGGTGTTCGCCCAGTACGCGAGCTGGCTCGGCGACGCCGTGCGCGGCGACTTCGGGCAGTCCTGGTTCACCGGCCGGCACGTGACCGACGCGATCACCGACAAGCTCTCGGTCACGCTGTCGCTGACGGTCATCACGACCGCCGTGGCCGCGCTGCTCGGGATCGGCATCGGGATGCTCGCGGCGGTCCGGCGCGGTGTGCTGGACAAGGGCGTGCAGGTGCTGGCGAACCTCGGGTTCGCGGTGCCGAACCTGTGGGTGGCGCTGATCCTGGTCGCGGTGTTCGCGGTGCGGCTCGGCGTGCTGCCCGCGACCGGGTACGTCGAACCGGGCGACTCGCTCGACGGGTGGGCGCGGTCGCTCCTGCTGCCGGTCGCCGCGCTGGCCATCGCGTCGGTGGCGGCGGTCGCGCAGCAGACCCGCAACGCGGTCGGCAACGTGCTGTCCAAGGACTACGTGCGCACGTTGCGCAGCAGGGGGTTGCCCCGCCGGAAGCTGCTGTTCAAGCACGTGCTGCGCAACGCCGCGCCGCTCGCGCTGACCACGGTGAGCCTCCAGTTCATCGGCCTGCTCGGCGGCGCGCTGATCATCGAGCAGATCTTCGCGCTGCCGGGCCTCGGCTCGCTCGCGGTGGCCGCCGCGACCCGGTCGGACGTGCCGACCGTGCTGGGCGTGACCGTGGTGACGGTGGTGATCGTGGTGCTGGTCAACCTGCTGGTCGACCTCGCCGTCGGCTGGCTCGACCCGAAGGTGAGGGTGCGGTGAAACAGCTCCGGAGGGATTCGGTGGCGAGCGGTTCGGCGATCGCGCTGCTGATGGTCGGCGTGGTCACGGTGTTCGCCCGCACGGTGGTCGGGCACCAGCCCGTCACCGGGTTCGGCCCGGCGGCGGTGACCGCGATGACGATCGCCCTGCTGGTGGCCATGTCCGTGGGCTGGCTCGACCCGAAGGCGGGGGTGCGGTGAAGCGGCTGCGGCGGGACCCGGTCGCGGTCGGCTCGGCGCTCGTGCTGCTGGTCGTCGTCGTGGCGAGCGTGTTCGCCCCGGCGCTGGCCGGGCACGACCCGAACGTCGCGGACCTGGCCAACGTGGTCGGCCCGCCGACCGGGGAGCACCCGCTGGGCGGCGACGGCTCGGGCCGCGACGTGCTCGCCCGGCTGCTGCACGGCGGCCGGACCAGCCTGGTCGGCGGCCTGATCAGCACGGCGGTCGCGCTGCTGGTCGGGGTGCCCGCCGGGCTGGTCGGCGGGTACACCGGGCGGTGGCCGGACGCGGTGGCGAACTGGCTGGCGAACCTGCTGATGGCGTTGCCGGGCGTGGTCGTGCTGCTGGCCCTGGTCGCCGTGGACGGGCCCAGCCTGGTCAAGTCGATGGCGCTGCTGGGGATCCTGCTGTCGCCGTCGGTCTACCGGCTGGTCCGCGGTGCGGTGCAACGCGTGCGGGGTGAGCTGTACGTCGACGCGGCCCGCGTCTCGGGCCTGTCCGACCTGCGGATCATCCGGCGGCACGTGCTGCTGGTGGTGCGGTCGCCGATCATCGTCATGACCCCGCTGCTGTTCGGGCTGACCTTGATGGTGCAGGCGGGCATCGACTTCCTCGGCATCGGCGAGCCGAACACGCCGAGCTGGGGCGCGATGCTCAACGACGCATCGGCGCACGTCTTCGACAACCCGCTGCTGTCGGTGTGGCCCGGCACGGCCATCGCGGTGACCGCGCTGTCGGTGATGCTGCTCGGCACGTCGGTGCGGGACGCGCTGGACGACGTCGCGCCGCCCGTCCGCGCGGTCGCCGAGCCGGTCCGCGCGACCGGCGCGCCGGTGCCGAAGGCGTTGCTGGCCATCGAGGACCTGCGCGTCACCTACCCGACCCCGCGCGGTGACGCGCACGTGGTCGACTCGGTGACCTTGACCGTCCACAAAGGAGAGGTCGTCGGACTGGTCGGTGAAACCGGGTGCGGCAAGACGCAGACCGCGCTGGCCGTGCTGGGGCTGCTGCCCGCCACCGGCCGGGTGACCTCGGGGCGGATCGCGTTCGACGGCACCGACGTGACCGGCTGGTCGGAGCGGGAGCTGAACACCCTGAGGGGCCGCCGGATCGGCTACATCTCGCAGGAGCCGATGGCCAACCTCGACCCGAGCTTCCGGATCGGCAGCCAGCTCGTCGAGCCGCTGCGGGCGCACCTCGGGCTGTCCCGGCGGGAGGCGCGGCGGCGGGCGCTGGACCTGCTGGCCAGGGTGGGCATCGGCGAGCCGGAGCGGATCTACCGGGCGTTCCCGCACGAGATCTCCGGCGGGACCGCGCAGCGGGTGCTGATCGCCGGCGCGGTGTCCTGCGAGCCGGACCTGCTGATCGCCGACGAACCCACCACCGCGCTGGACGTGACCGTGCAGGCGGAGGTGCTCGACCTGCTCCGCTCGCTGCAACGGGAACGGGGCATGGGCGTGGTCCTGGTGACGCACGACTTCGGCGTCGTCGCGGACATCTGCGACCGGGTGGCGGTGATGTACTCCGGCGAACTGGTCGAGGTGTCCCCCGCCGCCGAGCTGTTCGCCCGGCCCGCGCACCCCTACACGGCGGCGCTGATCGCGGCCAACCCGGAGACGGCGGTCGGTCGCGGCCCGCTGCCGACGATCCCGGACCGCGTCCCGGCACCACTGGACCGCCCGGCCGGGTGCCGGTTCGCGCCCCGGTGCGCCCACGTGCGCCCGCGGTGCGCCGGCCACCCCGGTCTCGACGACCTGCGGTCCGGCGCGGTGCGCTGCGTCCGCGCCCACGACGAGGTGATCGAATGGGTGCGCTAGTCCCCCTGCTCCAGGTCCGGGACCTGGTGGTGGAGTTCCCGCCGGCCCGCTGGCGCGGCCGGTCCTTCCGCGCGCTGCACGGCGTCAGCATCGACGTGCACGCCGGCGAGACCGTCGGCGTGGTGGGCGAATCCGGCTCCGGCAAGACCACGCTGGGCCGCGCGGTGCTCGGTCTGGCCCCGGTCACCGCCGGCACCATCACCTTCGACGGCAACGACATCTCCCGCCTGCCGCGCCGGGCCCGGCGCGCGTTGGCGGCCGACGTCCAGGTGGTCTTCCAGGACCCGTTCAGCTCGCTGAACCCGGCGATGACCATCCACGACATCCTGGTGGAGCCGTTGGGCGGGCAGCCGGACGGCGACCAGCGGGTGCGGAGCCTGCTCGACGACGTCGGGCTGCCCGCCGACACCGGGACGCGGTTCGCGCGCGAGCTGTCCGGCGGCCAGCGGCAGCGCGTGGCGATCGCCCGCGCGCTGGCCATGCGGCCCCGGCTGATCATCTGCGACGAGCCGGTCAGCGCGCTCGACCCGTCCACCCAGGCGCAGGTGATCAACCTCCTGGTCGAGATCCAGCAGCGGACCGGGGTGGCCTACCTGTTCATCGCGCACAACCTGGCGGTGGTGCGGCACGTGAGCGACCGCGTGGCGGTGATGTCGCGGGGCGAGATCGTGGAACGCGGCGAAGCCCGGCGGGTGACCACCAGCCCGGAACACCCCTACACGCAACGGCTCCTGCTCGCCGCGACCGTGCCCGATCCCGTCCGCCAGGCCGAACGGCGCGCGGCGCGGCAGCGGCTGTCATGACCAGGCGGGAGCAGATCCTGCGGGTGGCCCACGACGCGTTCGCCCGCCAGGGTTTCCGGGGCGCGACCCTGCGCGGGATCGCCGAGCGCTGCGGGATCAGCCAGGCCGGGCTGCTGCACCACTTCAAGTCCAAAGTGGACATCCTCGCGGCGGTGCTGGAGGCCAGGCACGACCAGGACGTCACGCGCTACACCGGGGCGCGGGCGTCCGGGACGCCGGGGCTCTCGGCACTGCGCCGGACGATCGCGGAGAACCTGACCGCGCCCGGTTCCGTGCGGCTGTTCACCACGCTGGCCGCCGAGGCGTGCGACCCGGCCCACCCGGCCCACGAGTTCTTCCGCCGCCGGTACGCGCGCAGCCGCGCCATGTTCGAGGACCTGCTGGCCGAGGCGCAGGAGGACGGCCTGGTCGCCCGGGAGCTGGACCCCCGGTCCGCGGCCTCGGTGCTGATCGCGATCCTCGACGGCCTGCAACTCCAGTGGCTGCTCGACCCCGCGTTCGACCTGCCGGCGGGCCTCGACGCCCACCTGGACAGCCTGCGTCCCACCGCCCGCCCCGACCTCGACGCGGTGCCGGGCGTCGCCTGACCCGCCCGCTACTGGGCTTCGCCCCGCGCCTCGCGGGCCTTGCGGCGCTGCTGCTCGGCGCGTTCCCGGCAACGGCGCAGGAACTCGGCGTCCGACTCGACGTCGGACGCGGCGAAGCGGCCGGGGCGGTCGTACTCCGGGAACTCGGGCGCACGGCGCTCGAACGCGCCCGACCAGCCGCCGCCGACCCGCACCGGGCGGCCCGCGACCAGCCACGCGATCGAGCCCACCAGCGGGAAGAACAGCACGATCAGCAGCCAGCCGGCCTTCGGCAGGTTCCGCGCGTCACCCTCCGCCGTGGTGATCACGTCCACCAGGCAGAACAGCCACAGGCCGAGCATGAGCACCCCGAAGAGGCCACCGAAGTAGAACATCGTCCCCCACCCCCGAATTCGTCACGGCACGATAGCGCAGCGGCCCGACGACCGGACGGGCGTCCGCCGCCTCCGGCGGGGCGGCCGGAGCCGGGGTCAGCGGCCGGGCAGCCAGTCGCTGAGGGCGGGCTGCCGGCGGACCGCCACGAAGATCGAGCGGTCGACGTTCGGGCGCTGCGGGTCGTACAGCACCTGCGCGAGGCCGGGGCCGGTCGGCACGCCCACGTCCGAGGTGTAGCGGGTGGCCCAGTGCCGGACGCCGGCCAGGTCCACGAAGGCCACCGTGACCGTGGAGCCCACCGCCTGACTGCTGCCCCCGTCGCTGGTGGAGATGCGGACCTTGACCTCGACCACGTCGGCCGGCACGCGCAGGCCGTGCACCAGCAGGCGGTCGCGTTCGGCGACCATCGCGGCCTGCTGCCGGGCGTGCTGGACGGTGAGCAGCAGGGCCACCGCGGTGAGCAGGAGCAGACCGGCGGGCACCCACCAGTCGGCGTAGTACATCAGCCAGCCCCAGAATCCCCACTTCTCGTCCTTGTGGAAGACCGGGTCGACCTCGGTGCCCACGGCCAGCGGCGGCAACCAGTCCCGCGACGACACCCACGTCCCGGCGGCGTGCGCGGCCAGGCCGAGGACGACCGGGAACAGCGGCTTCGACGGCCGTCCCAGGTACTGCGCCGCGGTGTGGGCGGCCGCGCCGCCGGCGAAACCCGCGCCGACGAACGCGAAGATGCCCCACATCAACAGCATCGGCGCCAGGCCGTCGTCGCGGTCGTCGAAGACGCTGTCGATCGCCGTGGTCCGGAACATCTCGACCACCTCGCCGAACCCCAGCCCGGCGACGAAGGCGAGCACCACCGTGGCCACCGACGCCGCCACCGACGCGACGAGCACGCCCGTGGCGCCCCGCCGGCGGTCGAGCCGGTCCCGCCGGGCACGGGCCGGGTCCACTGTGTTCACGACGTCCACCTCCGGCGGCAGCGGGTCAGGGCAGGAGTTCGAAGACCCCGACGTTGTTCGGGTTGTCGCGGTCGATGCGGACCTGGTGCCGGGTGCCGGGCGCGTACTGGGCGAAGGTCATGTTCGGCACGAGGTGGGTGATCGTGGTGCGGTACCCGGTGCCGTCGGCGCGGGTGACGTCGAGCACCGACGTGTACTGCGGCTGGGCGGCGACCGTGACGCCCGTCGGGTCGAGCGTGCGGACGACCGCCGTCGCGGGCTCGCCGAACTCGTGCAGCCGGCGCAGGTTCTGCCCGTACTCGTTGGCCAGGCCCTGCTGGCGGATCTGCTCCTCGCCGGGCAGGTTCATGAACTCGACCATCGCGGGGTCCTGGTTCATCATCGCGAACCCCTGCGCCGCCATGCCCTGGGTGGGCATCTGCGGCCGGATGTCGTGGCCCTGGCGGGCCGCATCCTGCTGGAACCGCGCGGCGTGCCACTGGAAGTCCTGCGCGGCCCGCTCGGTCGCCTGACGGGTCGCGTTGTCGATCTGGTCGCGAAGCTTCTTGAACACGGTGCCCCACCCTCTCGAACCGCTGACGTTGTGCGCCCATCGTGCGGCGGGGCCGGCCGCTACCGATCACAGGTTTCGCCTCGCGCCGCCCGCCCGACGATCACCGGACCGGTCGACGGCACGTCCGGGCAGGTCATTACCGGCACTTCCGGGCCTTCTCGAACTCCTCGGCGGTCATCGTCTCCGAGCGGTACCGGACCTTGCCGCCCGCCAGGTCGTCGATCTTGAAGGACTCGTCGAGGTAGAAGGACGAACCGATGCGCAGGGCGGCCACGAGGGTCGCATCGCCGCGCGGAGCCCGCCACGCGACAACTTCCCGGCTCCCCGGAGGCGTCTCGCCCACCACGAACGCGAGGGCCCGCGACTCCGCCTCGAAATCGATCCGCCAGAGCCTCGGGTCGCGTTCGTCCAGCACGCTCCCCTCGTCGGGTTCGATCACCTCGGCCCGGACCACGCCCGCGTGGTAGCACCCGAACTCCACGATCTCCACCGCGCCGGAGGCGGTGAGCCGCACCGCCATCCGGGGGTACTCCGAGCACGCCACCAGGGTGGCGAGCAGACAGACCGGCACCACACCGAGCCCGATCCGGTTCATCGTCCCCCCTCGTCCGGGCATGTCCGGCGACGTTACCCGCACGAACTGCCGGTGCGCGCAACTTCCCGGCAACACGACGGTCTCGGATCGGTCGCGACGAGACGGCCCCGAACCAGATGATCCACATCGGACACAACTGGAGTCCATTGTGGATCGATACGGGAAGGGCCGATGTCACACCCTCCCGGCGACCACGTCCGACAGCCGCGCCGACGACACCCGCGTTCCGGGGCGTGACAGGCCCCTGGCGCCGCGGGCCGCCCGGCGGGCTGCTACACCTGGCACGGTGAACGCCGAACCAGCGACCGTCACCGTGGGGTTGATCGACAACGACCCGTTCGTCCGGGGTGCCGCGCGCGCCTGGCTCGCGCCCGGCGAGCCCGACGTCCGGATCCGGCGCATCGCCGGCGACGTGGCCGAGTACCTCGCCGGCGAGCCGGACGACGTGGTGCTGCTCGACCTCGACCTCAAGGACGGCACGCGGTTCGTCGACAACATCGCGCGGCTGGTGGACCGGGGCTGCCGGGTGCTGCTGGTGTCGGTGCACACCGAACAGCACTTCAAGATCGACGCCGTGCGCGCGGGCGCGGTCGGCTACCTGGTCAAGAGCGCCGACTCGGCGACCGTGCTGCGGACCATCCGGGAGATCGCCGACGGGACCTACGCGCTGGACCAGGAGTTGGCGTTCGCGATCAGCCGCGACCGCAACCCGGACCGGCCCAGGCTCGCGCCCCAGGAGGCCGAGGTGCTGCGGCTGCGCGGACGGGCCGTGCCGATGAAGGTCGTCGCGGAACGGCTCGGTGTCACGGTCAGCACCGCGTACGGTTACCTGCGGCGGGTCAAGGACAAGTACGCCGAGGCCGGGCGGCCGTTCGGCACGCTCGGCGAGTTGCAGCAGCGGCTGCGGGAGGACGGCGTCGACCTCTGAGGCCGCCGACGTCGACGATGACGTCGATTTCGACGTCGCGCGGCGGGGCCGGGGGCGGTCAGGCTGTCGACCATGCACATCGGCGCAGTCGAAACCCAGGTCAGGGCCTGGACGTCCCGTGCGATGGTCCTGCTCTGGGCCGCGCAGGCGGTCCCGTGGGGCCTGCTGCTGTTCTGGTCCGACTCGGACCCGTCGCGCTCCCCCGCCGTCGTGATCGGGAGCTACTTCGGCTACCTGGTGTGGGCGGCGCTCGTGCTGCGGTGGACGACGCGGCGGACGCTCGTCGGTGCCGGTCCGGTGGTGGCGGTGATCGCCGTGATGACGGCGTGCGAACTGCTGGTCGGCTTCGCGCTGCCGCCGGAAGCGGTCGGCACGTGGCAGAACTGGACCCCCGCGCCGGCGACCGGTGTCGCGGTGTTCGCCCAGGTGCACGGCGGCTACCGGTGGGGCGCGACGGCCGCGGTGGTGCTCGGCGGCACGTACGTCGCGACGGGGTTGCGCGACCAGGCGTTCGACCGCGCCGGCCCGCTGCTGGGCGTCGCGGGCCAGCTCGTGGTGTTCACCGTCGCCGGCGGTCTGGTGATCGCCAAGCTCGTCGGCACGGCCCGCCGTGCCGACGCCGAAGCGGAGGACGCTCTACAGGCGCGTGAAGAACAGGCCCGCGCGCGGGAGCGGTTGCGCCAGTACGACGTGCTGCACACCAGGGTCCTCACCACGCTGACCCTGCTCGGACGCGGGCACGGCGGCGTGTCCGAGGAGATGCGCGTGAAGTGCGAGCGGGACGCGCGGTACCTGCGTTCGCTGGTCGACGCGACCACGTCCGGCGACACGCCCGCCCTGCACACCGCGCTCGCCGAGGTCGCCTACTTCCAGGCGGCCAACGGCCTGCACGTCCACTACAGCGCCGACGACCTGCCGAACGACCTGCCGCCGCAGGTGGTGGACGCCGTCGCGCACGCCGTCACCGAAGCGCTCAACAACGTGGTCAAGCACGCGGGCACCACCGAGGCGTGGCTGGTCGCCACCGGCGAGCCGGACGGCGAGCTGGTGGTCACCGTGACCGATCACGGCACCGGTTTCGACCCCGCGACGCCCACCGCCGGCACCGGCCTGGCCAGGTCCGTGCGCGACCGGTCGGCCGAGGTGGGCGCGACCGCGACCGTCGACAGCCGACCCGGCAGCGGAACCGTCGTGGAGATCCGCCGGCCGTCCCGTCCCGACACCGAGGAGCAGCGATGCAGGTAACCACCAGGCGCGGCAGCGTCGAGTTCGACGGCGGCGCGGTCACCATCCGCCCGCCCCGGGGCCTCTCCGGGCTGCTCGGTGGGCGGTCGGTCGTCACGGTCCCGTTGCGGGCCATCCGGTACGTCGAGTTCAGCGAGCCGACCGGGCTGAAGGCCGGGTACTTCCGGATCAACACCGGCGGGCCGCCGCTGACCGGCACCGCCATGCGGCCCGCCTTCCTGGCCGCGAAGGACGATCCGCACGCCATCGTGTTCACCCGCGCCGAGCACGCCGAGTTCGCCCGGCTCAGGGACGCGATCGAGGGAGCCCTCGCGTGACCGGCACCCCGACGACCGCCGACGCCAAGGCGTTGCGGGCGGTCGTGGAAGCGGCGATCGGGTGCGTGCTCGGCGTCTTCGCCTTCAAGTTGCAGCTGGGCGGCGGTGACGAGCACTTCCTCACCTACGCGCTCGGCCTGCTGTGCACGGGTTTCTTCGGCGACAGCCTGAAGAACCTGGCGAAGGCGCTGGCCACCCGGACGCCGGCGCAGGGCGGCGCGAACCTGGGCCGCGTCGCCGGCACCGCGTTCGGCATCACCCTCGTGGGGATCTGCCTGTTCCCGCTGTGCAGCATCCTCGCGGTGTACCTGGACAGTCGCGGGAACCTCGGTGCCGTCGAGATCCTCATCGGGCTCGTCACCTCGGTCACCGCGTTCGCGGGGCCGTTCGTGCTGGGCATCGGGTACTTCATGTGGTTGCAGCAGGCGTTGGCGGACAACGGTTTCACCATCGCCGCCGCCGTGTTCGCCGCGCTGGTCGCCGCCCTGGGGTCGGTCTTCCTGTGGTACTTCCTCAACATCACCTACGGCCCGCGGCTCTACCAACTGCTGGTGTGACCGCCGTGCGGGGCCGGCCGTCGCGGTCGGCCCCGCCGCCGCCGGCGGTCCGTCACGGCACGGGCGGCGCGGGGGTGGTGCAGTCGCGGTGCGCGCGGACGAGTTCGGCGTACCAGGCGGCCTGCCGGTCGGTCGGGCTGCCGACGAGCCGGTCCAGCCGCGCGGCCTGGTCCGCCGGCACCAGCAGCCCGGTCGGCACGTCGGGCCGGACGCGGTGGACGAGCCACCCGGTCAGCACGGCGTCCCCCTCCGCCGCCGGGTACGGGACCGTCGAGTCGCCCCGGACCGCGCACGCGGGCGGTGCCGGCACCAGGCGCAGCGCGAGATCGGTCACCAGGTGCACCTCGTCGGCACCGGGCCGCACCGGGCCGACGCGGCGCGCGGCGGAATCCGGGCGCAGACCGTTCTCCAGGTACAGGTCCGGCACCGGCCCGAGGTCGGCGAACAGCGTCCGGTAGCGGCTGGTCGCGTCGAGCCACGCGGCCACGCTCGTCGCGTGCTCGGGCCACATGCAGACCGTCACGCCGTCCTGGGTCCCGCACGCCTCCGCGACCGCCCGGCGGGCCTCGGTCAGCTGCCCGCCGGTGCTGCGGATCAACGACACCGCGACGAAGCCGAGGACCAGGGCACCGACCGCGAACGGCCCGGCGGGCACGAGCGCGGGCAGCGCCAGGACCGCCACCGCGCCCAGCGCCAACGCCGCGATCCACAGCCACTGCCCCGTCACGGTCGCCGGCACGGGCTGGGACGCCACGTCGCAGCACTCGTGGTCCACCGCGTTGAGCCTGGCGTACCAGGGATTCGCGCCACCGGAGCCGAACGCCAACCCGACCCACACCGCCACCGCCACGATCGGAGCCGCCAGGTAGCGGTGCAGCCGTTGGCCCGCAACGGCTCCGACGAGCGCGGCGGCCACCGCGCAGAACGGGCCCAGCAGCACCACCGACCAGTACGGCGTGCTGTCGCCCTGGACGTTCAACGCCACCACCGTGAACGCGGTGAGCCAGCCCGCGAGACCCGCGAGCACCGGCCCGACGGTGTCGAGCAGCAGCCACGGCAGGGGCGAACCCGGGTAGGTCCGCGTCAGCAGGGGCGAACCGGCGCGGCGGTCCCGCGAGGCGTCCCAGGCGGCGAGGGCGGCGGTGAACGGGGCGAGCAGGACCCCGTGCTGCTGCAGCCGCCCCGACGTCCACCCCCAGTCCACGGCCCACGGGTCGCCGCGCGTCCCGGCGTAGAGGCCGAGCCCGACCAGGAGCGGGACCCCGACGGGGGCGCTGCCCCGGCGCAGCGCCACCAGCAGCGGGGTCACCGGTCGTCCCCGGCGTCGATCAGCTCGTCGTAGGCGGCGTCGACGTCGGGACCCCGCACGCCCTCACCCGCCGTCAACTCCGCCAGGGTGCCGTGGAACAGCACGGCTCCGGCTTTGAGCACCAGCACCCGGTCCGCGGTCGTGGCCACGTCCTCGGGCAGGTGCGTGCCGAGCACGACCGTCCGGCCCTGCCCGAACACCCACACCAGGTCTCGTAAGAGCTTGCGCTGCCGGGCGTCCAGCCCCGCCGTCGGCTCGTCGAGCAGCAGCACCGCCGGGTCGGCCACGACCGCCTGGGCCAGACCGACCCGGCGGCGCAGTGCGGTGGGCAGCTCGGAGATCCTCGCGTCCTTCTTCCGGACCAGGTCGAAGGCCCGCAACGCGGTGTCGACCGCGAGCGGCCGGTCCCGGCGGGGGACGAGTCGCCGCCACGCGGCCGAGGTCACCGCCTCCGCCACGGTCAGGTTGCCCGGCAGCCGGTGGTCCTGCGGCAGGAAGCCGAGCCGGCGGCGGAACTCCGCGCGGTCGCGGGCGCTGTCCACGCCGTCGAGGACGACGGACCCGACCCGCGCGTCCAGCGCCGTCGCCATGATCCCGAGCAGGGTGCTCTTCCCCGCGCCGCGAGGCCCGAGCACGGCGGTGATCCCGGGCTGGAACTCGACGTCGACCCCGCGCAACGCGGTCACACCACCGAAGTGGTGCGACACCCCCATGACCCGCACCCGGTTCCGTCCTCCGCCCGACGACTGGGCACCGACCCTAGTCGATCAGCGGGTGCGCAGGTTCCGCGCGAGCACCAGCAACAGCGGGAAGTTCGGGATGTCGCCCACCGGGTACCGCGCCGCGCGACCGCCCGCCGCGCCGACGAGCAGGTGGCCCGCGCGGACCGGGAGTTCGCCCAGCGCCGCCCACGGCAGGAAGCCCTCGGGCGTGCCGATCCCGGCCGCCGACACCGCCAGGTCGCCGAACCGGGCCGCGCCGCCGGCGTCGATCTCCGCCACCGCGAGCGGGAGCCGCCGGTTGACGACCTCCTCCTCCAGCAGCGGCCCCAGCTCCACGATGTCGGTGGCGAGCGGTTTGTCCGGCTGTTCGAGGCCGTGCACGACGACGTTCTTGCCGTCCTCCCCGACCAGCCGGAAGGAGTAGGTGGTGCCGATGTCCCGGCCGTTGACGTACATGGTGGTCACCGAGCGGTGGACGGCCGGGAAGTCGTCCCAGCGGAACGCCCGCACGGCGCCCGAAGCGCTGTCCGACAGCACGAAACCCCCGGTGAACAGGTGGACCGGGGACGGGGATCCGGTGCTGCCCTTGGTCGCCGGCACCGCCAGACCACCGCCGCCGACCGCCAGGACGAGCAAGGCGACGACGATGGCCGTGCCGACGTTCCCCGTCGCCCACCAGACCAGGCCCAGGGTCAGCAGCGGGACGGCCGCCGCGCCGAGGACGAGCAGTCCGTTGCGCAGTTCGGCGCGTTTGGCCCGTTCCACCTCGCCGGGCGCGTGGACCCGGTGGAACGCCCGCAGCGACGCCCGGACCGCGCCCAGCCCGATGGCCTCCGCCGCCCGCTCCACGTCGATCGACACCCGCCCGCCGGCAGACATGCGTGCTCCCCCCTGGTCGGACCGATCCCACCGCGGCCATCATGGTCGTCCCCGACCGTGCTCCGCTTCGGCCCGCCGCAGGAAGTTTCCGGTTCCGCCGGCGCGGTCAGCCGTCCTGGCCGACCAGCCCGGACCGCCACGCCCACGACGCCACCTCGACCCGGTTGCGGGTGCCGAGCTTGGTCTGCACCGACGAGAGGTGCGTCTTCACGGTCGAGAGCGACATGTGCAGCCGGGCCGCGATCTCCTGGTTCGTCAGGCCGCCCGCGACCTCGCGCACGACGTCCTGCTCCCGGGCGGTGAGCGTGTTCGGGCCGGGGCCCGCGCCGCGCCGGGAGAAGTGCGCCAGCAGCCGCACGGTCACCCGGGGCGAGATCAGCGCGTTGCCCTGCGCCGCCGCGCGCACCGACTCGACCAGCAGCGCGGGCCCGGCGTCCTTGGTGAGGAACCCGCTCGCGCCGTTCTCCAGCGCGGTGTGCACGTACTCGTCGAGGTCGAACGTGGTCACCACGACGATCTTCGACGTCGGCGCGAGCCGCTTGGTGACCTCCAGCCCGTCCAGGCCGGGCATCCGGATGTCGAGCAGGCACACGTCCGGCACCAGCTCGCGCGCGGCCCGCACGGCCGCGACGCCGTCGGGCACGTCCGCCACCACCGTGATGTCGGGCTGCTTCTCCAGGATCATCCGGAAGCCGACCCGGACCATCTCCTGGTCGTCGGCGATCAGCACGGTGATCACCGGCCGCCCGCCCGAGGCAGCTCCGCCGACACGCGCCAGCCCCCGGCCACCGGCCCGGCGGTGAACCGGCCGCCGAGCAGGCCGACCCGCTCGCGCATCCCGACCAGCCCGTACCCGCCTTCGCGGCGGGTCTGGCCGCCCTTGCCGTCGTCGGCCACGACCAGGCGCACGGCGTCCGGCGCGTGGGTGAGCTGCACGTCGACGGCGCTGACCGCGACGGCGTGCCGGCGGGCGTTGGTGAGCGCCTCCTGCACCAGCCTGAGCAGCGAACGGCCCACCTCGGGCGGCAGGTCGGCGGGCAGGTCGACGCGCAGCCGGACCGGGATGCCGGCCTGCCGCGTGCGGTCCACCGCCGCCAGCACGTCCGCCTCCAGGTCCGTCGTCGCCGTCTCCGGGCCGCCCTGCCGCAACGCGCCGACGAGCGTGCGCATGGCCCCCAGCGCCTCCGTGCCGCTGTGCACGATCCCCGGCAGCAGGCGGTGCGCCGCGCCCGGGTCGTCGTCGGACACCTCCAGCGCGGCCTGCGCCTGCACCAGCATCCCGGTCAGGTGGTGGGCGACCACGTCGTGCAGCTCGCGGGCCAGCGCCATCCGCTCCTCGCGCTGCGCGTTCGACACCGCCGACGCCATCCGCGCCTCCCGTTCCCCGTCCCGCGTCCGCAGGAACCAGCCCGCGCCGACCGCGACCGACCCGATCAGCAGCGACGCGGCGATGTTGGTGGTGACGAAGGGGTAGTTGCCGCGCACCAGCGCGCCGTGGAGGCAGGCGGCTACGAGCAGCACCACCGTGCCGGTGACCGCTTTCCACGACGCGGCCCGCACGACGGCCACGACCAGGGCACCACAGGCGAAGGTCTCCGCCAGGGTCAACGGGCTGAGGATGTTGTCCAGGTACAGCCGGTCGGTCGCGATCACCCACGAGGTCGCCGCGATCGACGCCGTCGCCACCACGCTCGCCGTCCACGGCCACCGGTACGCGGCCAGCGCCGCCAGGGCCGTCGGCACGAGGCACAGCCACGCGACGATTTCCAGGCCGCTGTAGGGGCGCAGCCAGACGAGCTGCATCACCAGCATCACGCCGAGGCCCAGCGCCAGGGGCCACTGCCGGCGAAATCCGTCCACGATGGACACCGTACTGAGCCGGGGGTGGTGGCCGCATCGGTCAACCGGCCGACCCGCGACGGCGTTCCGACCCGGTGGGAAGCCCGGCACGCGGGCGGACATCGGTGCCACGGGCGCGTTTCACGGCCGCCCGGCGGGCCGGCTGTGACGTGGTGACCGCGCTGGTCGAGGGCGCGCACGAGGTGGGCGCGGCCGGGGTTGCTGGTCCCGTGGCCGCTGGGCGCGGCGCGCCGGGACCTGGTCGGCCAGTGCGGGCCGGGCAGCGCCGACAGCGGGCTGGTGCCGCTGCCCAGCCGGGTGTGGGCCGTCCCGCCGGTCGCCGCGGGCCACCGCCCGACGACGGCTGTTCGCCCTGGTGGCGGCAGGTGTGCGGGCTCACCGGGGTGGGGCGTGCGGGGCAGTCGGCGCGGGAGCGCCATCCCGATCACGGCGGTCTTGCGCGCGTGACGTACACGCATGACGTCGTGCGACGGTCGCCGGCACGTCCGCCCGGCCCCTACCGTCGGGTCATGCCACGGACGCAGCAACGTGGTTGTCCCCCAACGAGAACAACGAAGGAAAGCCATGTCTGAGATCACGTACACCGCGGTGGCCACCTCGACCGCGGAGGGCCGCAACGGGGGACGGGCCACGTCCGACGACGGCGTGCTGGACGTCGGCCTCGCCGTCCCGAAGGCGTTCGGCGGCTCGGGCAGCGGCACGAACCCCGAACAGCTGTTCGCGGCGGGCTGGGCGTCGTGCTTCGTCGGCGCGGTGCGCCGGGTGGCGGGCGCGAAGAACGTGCCGCTGCACGACCTCGCGGTCGTCGCGGAGGTCACCCTGCACCACGACGGTGTCGCCGACGACTTCAAGCTCAGCGCCGCGCTGCACCTGGAGGCCACCGGGATCGACCAGGCCACGGCGGACGCGCTGGTCGAGGGCGCGCACCGGATCTGCCCGTACTCGAAGGCCACGCGCGGCAACATCGACGTCACCCTCGACGCCACGGTCGCCTGACACCTCCGTCCGGCACCTTCGCCTTGACGCACAAGGGTTCCCCGGCCTGGTGAGCAGGCCGGGGAACCCCGGTCACAGCCGGTCCGCGTCCATCACGGCGCGCGCGAAGGGCTGCGGGGCCTCCTGCGGGACGTTGTGCCCGATGCCGGCGAAGACCCGGTGGTCGTACTTGCCGGTGAACTTGTCGCGGTAGCCCGCGCCGTCCGCCGCCGCGCCGTCGAAGTCGCTGCCGATCGTGATGGCGGGCACGGAGATCGCCGGCGCGGTGGCCAGTTGCCGTTCGTACTCCTCGTACTGCGCCTCCCCCGGTGCCAACCCCAGCCGCCACCGGTAGTTGTGGATCACGATGTCGACGTGGTCGGGATTGGCGAACGCGGCGGCGCTGCGGTCGTAGGTGGCGTCGTCGAAGTCCCACTTCGGCGACGCGGTCTTCCAGATCAGCTTGTTGAAGTCGTGCACGTTGCGGCGGTAGCCGAGCGCGCCGCGTTCGGTCGCGAAGTAGTACTGGTACCACCAGCCCAGCTCGGCGGCCGGGGCCAGCGGCCGGGTGTTCGCCTGGAGGTCGGTGATCAGGTACCCGCTCACCGAGACGACGGCCGCGCAGCGCTGCGGCCAGAGCGCGGCGATCACGTCGACGGTCCGCGCGCCCCAGTCGTACCCGCCGAGCACGGCCCGGTCGACGCCCAGCGCGTCCATGAACGCCACGACGTCGGACGCCGGCGCGGACTGCTGGCCGTTGCGGACCGTCTGCGCCGACCGGAACGCGGTCGGGCCGTACCCGCGCAGGTACGGGACCAGCACCCGGTACCCGGCGGCGAGCAGCGGCCCGACGTCGGCGTAGCTGTTCGGGTCGTAAGGCCAACCGTGCAGCAGCAGCACCGGTTTCCCTTTGTCCGGACCGAATTCGTGGTAGGCCATGGTGAGCGCGCCCGCGTCGACGCGCTTGACCGGGCCGAGCGAGGTGTGCTCGCCGGACCCGGCCCCCGGGTCCGGCGGCGCGGCGGGGGTCGAGGACGAGCAGGCCGCCGTCGACATCGCCACCCCTGCCGCGAGCACCTGCGCGAACCGTCTCCTGCTGATCATCTGGAACACTCCTGCGGGGCGGGAACCGGGACCTCGCCGACGCCAGGCGCGCCGCCGTGACCGCCGCGCCCGTCGGGTGACGCAGC
The DNA here is from genome assembly GCF_056640475.1 of Saccharothrix sp. NBAS 001. NCBI lineage: Bacteria > Bacillati > Actinomycetota > Actinomycetes > Pseudonocardiales > Pseudonocardiaceae > Saccharothrix > Saccharothrix sp. NBAS 001. The sequence goes on along the minus strand of NZ_CM153251.1, from coordinate 10,334,382 downwards.
CGCTGTAGGTCACCGGCGGTTCAGCCCAGGGACTTGAGCTTGTCCGCGAGGTCGGCGCGCGAGCTGACGCCCAGCTTGGGGAAGATCCGGTGCAGGTGGGTGCCGACCGTCCGGTGCGACAGGTACAGCCGCTGCCCGATCTCCCGGTTCGTCAGGCCCTCGGCGGCCAGCTGCGCGATGCCCAGCTCGTGCGGGGTGAGGCGGTCGCGCGCGTCCGGGTCGCGGTTCGGGCTCGACTCGCCCGCCCCGCGCAGCTCGCGCCGGGCGCGCTCGGCCCACGCGGTCAGCCCGAGCGCGTCGAACGTCTCGCGCGCCGTGCGCAGGTGCCCCCGGGACTCCACCACCCGCCGCTGCCGCCGCAGCCACTCCCCGAACGCCAGGTGCGCGCGCCCGCGTTCGGCGGGCCACCCGGACAGGTCCGCCCGCAGCGCGGCCAGGAACAGCTCCTCCGCCTGGTCGTTCGGGGCGAGCACGGCACGGGCGTAGCGCAGCCCGATGTGCAGCGCGGGCGACGGGGTGGCGAGGCTCTCCAGCTCCCGCACGACATCGCGCAGCGCGTCGGCCCGGCCGGCCCGCACCGCGGCCTCGGCGAGTTCGGCCACGCAGTAGGCCCGCAGCGCCGCCTGCCAGGCGGGGTCCGCCGGGTCGTGCAGCCTGATCAAGTCGGCGAACGCGTCCTCGAACCGGCCCTCGCCCAGCGCCGAGATCCCGCGCGCGAGCTGGACCGTGGCCAGCACCGGCCGGGCGCCCGCCGCGAGCCCGACCCGTTCGGCCTCGTCGGCCGCCGCCCTGGCCTTCGCGTGGTCGCCGCGCAGCGCGGCGATCTCCGCCTGGACCGCCGTGGCCAGCCCGTACATGAACGGCTGGCCGGTCTCGCGGGCGAGCCGCGCCGCCTCGGCCGCGACCGGCACCGCCGCCGCCACGTCGCCGAGCCGGACCCGGCTCCACGCCTGCACCGCCAACGCCCTGGGCAGCAGACCGAGCAGGCCCCGGGCGCGCAGTCCGGGCGCGGCGGCGGCCGAGAAGCGCGCGGCCAGGTCGAACGCGCCCACCTGCAGGGCCGCGCTGCCCAGGTACCGGTCGACCTCCGGGTCCGCGCCGGTCGCGCCGGCCAGGGCGCGCAGCTCGTCGAGCACCGCCGCGCCCCGCTCGAACGGCGCGACGTACGCGGCGACCGCGACCAGGCGCGGGTCGTCGGGCAGCCGGTCCGCCACGGCGAGCAGCGTCCGACGGGCCCGCGGGCCCGGTTCGGACCAGAAGCAGCGCATCGCGGCACCCCACAGGATTCGCGCGGCGGCCTCGTCCTGCCCGTCGGCGGCGACCTCCTCGGCCAGCGCGGCGAGTTCCGCGACCCGCGCGACGTCCTCGCGCACCCCGTCCTCGAACCCGCTGAGCAGCCAGTTCGCCGTGGCCCGGCGGCGGGGCGAGAGGTCTTCCCGGCGGGCTTCGCCGACCAGGCGACCGGCGGTGTCGCGGCGACCGGCCTCGACGGCCAGTTCGGCGGCGCGCAGCAGCCGGTCGGCCCGCCGGCCGGGGTCCGCGCTCAGCCCGGCCGCCCGCTCCAGGGCCGCGCCGGCGGCCGCCGCGCCACCCCGGTGGCGGGCCCGGTCGGCGGCCCGCTCCAGCTCGGCGGCGACCTCCTCGTCCGGTCCGGTGGTGGCGGCGGCGCGGTGCCAGGCGGCGCGGTCGGGCTCGGGCGAGGCCGTGGCCAGCGCGAGGTGGGCGCGCCGGCGTTCGTCGGGGGTCGCGGCGGCCACGATCGCGGAGCGCAGGAGCGGGTGCCGCAACACCACCGCGCCCGCCCCGACCTCCACCAACCCGGCCGCCACCGCCGGGTCCAGCACTCCCGGACCGTCCGGCGCACCCGCTGCGGCAACGGCGACCGCGAGTGAACCGCTCTGGTCCAACGCCACGATGAGCAAGGTGGCGCGGGTCGGCGCGGGCAGCGGGGTGAACCGGGAGGTGAAGGCGCGTTCGAGGCGTTCGGTGAGGGGCAGTACCGGGTCGGGGGCGTCCAGGTCGGCGGCCGGGAGTTCGAGCAGGGCCAGCGGGTTGCCGGCGGCCTCGGCGAGCACCCGCGCGCGGGCCGTCGGGGACAGGTCCGGCGCGGTGGCGTCGAGGAGTTCGGCCGCGACGTCGTCGGGCAGGCGGGCCAGGGTCAGCGGGGTCAGGCCGGCGTCGCGCAGGGCGCTGGGCGCGTCGTCGCGGAGCGTCGCGACCAGGACGACCGGCTCGGCCGCGATCCGCCGGGTGAGGAAGGCGAGCACGTCCGCGCTCGCGTCGTCGAGCCAGTGCGCGTCCTCCACGACGACCAGCAGCGGCGTGCCGGCGGCCTCGTCGGCGAGGAGCGTCAGCGCGGCCAGTCCGACCAGGTAGGCGCTGGGTCCGGGCCCCTCGGCGAGCCCGAGCGCGGTGCGCAGGGCGGTCCGCTGCGGCGCGGGCAGCCCGGCCACGCCCGCCCGGACCGGGTGGAGCAGTTGGTGCAGCCCGGCGTAGGGCAGGTTGCGCTCGGCCTCGACGCCGGTGGTCCGCAACACCCGCAGCCCCGCCACGGACGCCGCCGCGACGGCTTCGGCCACCAGCGCGGACTTCCCGATGCCCGGTTCGCCGAGGACGAGCAGGCCGCTGCGGTCGGCCGGTCCGCCGACGAGTTCGACGACGTCCTTCAGCTCCGCTTCCCGCCCGTGAAGCGGCACGCTGCCACACCCCTCCCCCGACCCGACTGCACCCGCGACGATACCCAAACCGTCCGGTCGGGACGGTCCGGCGCGGTGGGCGTGACGTACGGCGATGACGTCGTGCGACGGGCGCGTGGGCGGGTGGCGGCTGCCTAGCGTGGCGAGCGCTCGAACGTGCCCACACCGAAGAGGACAACATGAGACGTCTGGCGAAACCGTTCGTGGCGGCCGTGGTGCTCGCCGCGCTGGTCCCGCTGAACCCCGCTGCCCAGGCCCGGACCGCGGACCCGGCCGGGCAGGTGGCGGCCGGGGGTGCGCCCGCCTGCTCGGCGGTCCCGGTCTCGGCACCGGGCGGTGCCCGGGTCGAGTCGGTGGTGGCGGTCCGGCGGGCGGGCGGCACCGTCACGTTCCCGGCCACGCCGTTCAGCCCCGGCTCCGTCATCACCGACGTGCCGGCCTACTGCGACTTCACCGTCACGCTCACCCACCCCGGCGCGAACGACCACGTCAAGGTCGCCGTCGTGCTGCCGGAGACCGGCTGGACCGGGCGGCTGCAGGCCGTGGGCGGGAGCGCGTACACCGCCGGCGACTTCGGCGCGCCGCTCGTCCAGGCGGTCAAGGACGGCTACGCCGGCGTGACGACCGACGCGGGCGTGCCGCTGACGTTCCTCGACACGTCCTGGGCGCTGACCGCCGGCGGCCGGATCAACAAGCCCCTGGTGACGAACTTCGCGACCCGTTCGGTGCACGAGGCCGCGCTGGTCGGCAAGGAGGTGACCCGCGGGCACTACCACCGGGCCGTCACCTACTCGTACTGGAACGGCTGCTCGACCGGCGGACGGCAGGGCTACGCCGAAGCCCAGCACCACGCCGGCGACTTCGACGGCGTCCTGGCCAACGCGCCGGCCGTCGACTGGAGCCGGTTCGCGGTCGCCACGCTGTGGCCCCAGGTCGTGATGAACCAGGAGCACGACTTCCCCGCCCCCTGCGTCTTCGACGCGTTCCGCCAGGCCGCGATCACCGCCTGCGACGCCCGGGACGGGGTCGCCGACGGCGTCGTGGACCGCCCCGACGAGTGCGGCTACGACCCCCGCTCGCTGATCGGCACCAAGGTGGTCTGCGACGGCCGCGAACTCGTCGTCACCGCCGCGAACGCCGAGGTCGTGCGCAAGATCTGGGCCGGCCCGACCGACCAGCGGGGCCACCGGCTGTGGGCCGGGCTGCCCAAGGGCGCGGACTTCACCTGGCTGGCCGGGACCCGGGTCGACGACGGCACGCCGTCCGCGCCGGGCTTCCCGGTCGCGGTGGGCTGGGTGCGGACCTTCCTCGCCAAGCAGCCCGACTTCGACACCTCGACCATCACCTACCGCCGGTTCGCCGAGCTGTTCGCCCAGTCGGTGAAGGAGTACGACGAGGTCATCGGCACGTCCGACCCGGACCTCTCGGCGTTCCGGCGGGCCGGCGGGAAGCTGCTCACCTTCGTCGGCACCGACGACCAGCTCATCCCGCCCGGCGGCACGCTGCACTACCGGCGCGAGGTGGAGCGCGCGATGGGCGGCGCGCACCGGGTGGACGACTTCTACCGCCTGTTCCTCGCCCCCGGCGTCGAGCACTGCGGCGGCGGTCGCGGGCCTGCTCCGGTGAACCCGCTGGGCGCGCTGGTCTCGTGGGTCGAACAGGGCAAGGCCCCGGCGACCCTGCCGGCGGCGACCGCCGACCGCACCCGCACGCGTGACCTCTGCCCGTTCCCGAAGGTCTCCCGGTACACCGGGCACGGCGACCCGGCCGCCGCGTCGAGCTACCGCTGCACGAACGCCTGACCTGTGCCGTGTGTGCCGGCGTCTCCCCTCCGGCACACACGGCACTGCCACGCTCCGGTGGTCCCACCCGACCGGGTGGGCGACGGCTCCCCTGGCGACCGGTGGCCCGATCAGGCAGATTGAGTCCGGAGAACTGCGAGCAGGACTCACGTTCTACTTCCGGAGCGAAAGGGCCACCCGTGACCGAAACCCAGTACCACGAACTCGGTGACTTCACGTTGCAGCACGGCGCCACCCTGCGCGGCGCGCGCCTCGCCTACACGACCTACGGCACGTTGAACGCCGACAAGTCCAACGCCATCGTGTACCCGACGTGGTACTCCGGCCGGCACTGGGACAACGAGTGGCTCATCGGCCCCGGCATGGCGCTCGACCCGGACGAGTACTTCATCGTCATCCCGAACATGCTCGGCAACGGCCTGTCCACCTCGCCCAGCAACACCACCGGCGGCTACGCCGGGTCGCGCTTCCCGCACGTCACCTTCCACGACCAGGTCGAGGCGCAGCACGACCTGGTGACGCGGCACTTCGGCATCGAACGCCTCGCCCTGGTCACCGGCTGGTCGATGGGCGCGGGCCAGACCTACCAGTGGGCGGTCAGCCACCCCGAGGTGGTGCAGCGGATGGCGCCGTTCTGCGGCTCGTCCCGGACCAGCATCCACAACCAGGTGTTCCTGGAGGGCGTGAAGGCCGCGCTGACCGCCGACTCCGCGTTCGCCAACGGCTGGTACGGCGACGACCTGCCCGTGGTCGGCCTGCGGGCCGCCGCGCGGGTGTACGCGGGCTGGGGCTTCTCGCAGGCGTTCTACTGGGAGAAGGAGTACGAGAAGCTCGGCTACACCTCGCTGGAGGACTTCCTGGTCGAGTTCTGGGAGGGGTTCTTCCTCGACGACCGGGACCCGAACAACCTGCTCACCATGCTCCGCACGTGGCAGACCGGCGACGTCGGCCTGACCCCCGGCTTCGGCGGCGACACCGTGGCGGCCCTGCGCTCCATCCGGGCGACGGGCATCGTGCTGCCCGCCGAGAAGGACCTGTACTTCCCGCCGGAGGACGAGGCGTGGGCGGTCGGCCACTTGGCCAACGCCGAACTCCGCGTCATCCCCGGGATCTGGGGCCACTTCGCCGGCTACGGCCGCAACGACCCCGACACCCGGTTCATCGACAACGCGCTGCGCGAACTCCTCAGCCGCCCCGGCGGCCTCGACTGACCGCGCCACGTCCCCGGCGGGCAGCTTCGCGGGCACCTCGGCGGTGACGTCCGGACCCCGCTCGGCAAGCGCTTGCGGGACGGCCGGGTCGACCTGGTCGGCGGGCTCGCAGCCCGCCGGCCGGACCCGGCGTCACGCCGGGCGTTCCACCGCGAACAGCGTCCACAATGGACGAAGCGGGGTTGGAGCGCGCACCGCAAGCCGGACCGAGAGCCAGGATGGGCGTGCGACCTCGGACACCTGGGGCGCGCCCTGCGGATCTTTCTCGTCCACCTCAGGTGAAGATCCGCAGGACAGGTCCTACGTCACGGGCAGGCGGAGGTAACCGGCGGCCCGCAACCGCTCGGTGGCCCGGACGTCGATGCTGACCCGGACCTGGTTCGCGTCCACCGAATCGCCGCCGAGCGCGCCGAGCGCGATGATCACGAAACCCAGCGTGCGCAGGAGCATCGCCCACCCCGCCTTGGCCAACCCCACGCGGCTGCCGTCCTTGATCCGGACCAGCCTGGTGCCCGCGAGCAGCGCGCCCAGGCCGCGCCCGTTGCCGTAGCACCAGCCGTAGAGCAACGGCACCACGACGAGCCCGGCCGCCGCGATCACGGCCGCGCCGACCGCCGGGTCCGCCGTGGCGGGCGCGGAGGAGTAGTACGCCGCGGCGGCGGCGACCGAGATCCCGGTCACCAAGGCGAAGTCGACCAGCCACGCCAGGATCACCGCCGCCCACGTCGCCTCGACGTAGAGCGTCCGGTCGCCGAACGCGTGGATGCGCTCGGCCACCCCCGCCCCCAACGCCTCGGCCGCGTGCGACCGCACGAGTTTCAGGGGGCGCGGGCGGGTGCCCGGCTCGTCGGCGCTCATCGTCGTGGCCTCTCGTTTCGGACGATATGGCCCCGACGCGCGTCAGCGGGCCGTTTCGGCCACTGTGGAGGGTGGGTCGGCGGACCGGCGGGCCAGCAGCGGGAACCCCAGGCCGTGCAGGACGACGCTGCTGAGCACGCACATCACCGTCACCACGAGGACCGTGTCCGCGACCGGGCCGTCCGGCAGGCCGTTGTAGGCCAGCAGGCCGAACACGATCGACGTCGTGCCGCGCGGTCCCAGCGCGGCGACCAGGAACCGCTCGCGGCGGGTGAACCGGGAGCCGGTCAGCACCAGCAGCACCGGAACGGCCCGGATCAGGGTGAGGGCGGCCAGCGCGAACAGCAGCGCCTGCCACGAGAAGCCCCACGACATGATCAGGACCGCGCACATGCCGACCACCAGCCACATCGTCATGCCCAGCTGGGCGCTGACGTCTTCGAGCAGGTGGAAGTCGTGGCGGGAGCGGGCCAGCGCCTCGGACGCGCCGCGCTGCCGGGCCTTGCGGGCGAGGAACACCCGGTGCACGAACCGGAACGCGATACCGCTGACGAACGACGCGACGAACCCGTTGCCGCCGACCCCGACGGTGGTGAAGAAGGTCAGCAGCGGCACCGCGAGCACCAGGATCCGGCGGGACTGCCCGGTCATCCACCCGGCGCTCGCGCACACGTCCATCAGCCAGCCGATCGCGGCGCCGATCAGGAACCCGACCACGACCGCCTTGACCGCGAACGGGATCACCGTGGCCAGCGCCTCCAGCGGGGTGTGCTCCTGGTGGCGGTCGCCGGCGAGGATCATCGCGAACAGGAAGATCGGCGTGACGATGCCGTCGTTGTAGCCGCCCTCGATGTTGAGCACGTTGCGCACCCGCGCGGACAGCCCCCGGTGGCGGACGACCTGCTCGGCGGGCGCGAAGTCGATGGGCACGACGACGCAGGCGAGCACCAGCAGCCCCGCCCAGGACACGTCCGGCGGCAGCAGCGCGGCGCCCAGCACCGCCGCCAGCGCCAGGCTCAGCGGCAGCGCGACCAGCAGCAGGCGGGCGGCGGTGCCGGGGTGGTTGCCCCACAGGCGTCCGCCGCGCACCTCGGTCGCGTCCACGAACAGCAGGACGGCCAGGATGATCTCGGCCACGTACTCGGCGGTCTCGGTGTTGAGCGCGAGCGCGAACTCGTCGCCGACGACGAAGCCGAGCACGACACCGGCGGCCACCATCATCATGGGCGCGCCGATGTGCCACCGGGCCAGCCGGTGGGCGGTCAGCGCCCAGAGGACGATGGCGGTCAGCCCGAGGATCACGGTCATCGCGGACAGTTTCGCACGTCGGCCACGGGCCGCCCGGCGACGGCGGGCGGCCCGTTCGACGCCTTTCGCCGGAACACAGCGGAACTGTGTCCCAGTTCACTCTATTGTGTACTCAACGCGCTGCGCGAGCGGGCGTTCTCGTCGATCGTGTCGACCAGTCGCGGCAGCAGCACCAGCGGCAGGTCGTGGCCCATGTCGGGCAGTTCCAGGTAGGTCGACTCGGCGATGGCGTTGTGCGTGGCCCGGCCGCCGCTGACGTCGATCAGGCCGTCCTCCGCGCCGTGGACGACGGCGGTGGGCAGGTCGAGCCCGCGCAGTCGAGGGGTGCGGTCCACCGCGCTGAGCACCGCGGCGAACTGCCGTTCCGCGCCCCTGGCGTGCAGGCCCCGGTCGTAGGACGCGGTGGCGAACGCCCGCCGGCGGCCCGCCTCGGCGGCGGCGTGGGTGCGCGAGCCGATGATCCGGTAGACCTCGGCGAGGTGGTCGATGGCCTCCTCGCGCCCGGCCGGCGTGGGTTTCGTCACGGCCGCGACCGCTTCCGGGGTCGGGAAGCCGACCAGCGGGTTGCCGGTGGTGCTCATGATCGAGCAGAGGGTCGCCGCGTAGGCGGGGTGGTGGATGGCGATGAGCTGGGCGACCATGCCGCCCATCGACGCCCCGACGATGTGCGCGCGGGAGATGCCCAGGTGGTCGAGCAGGCCGACGGTGTCGGCCGCCAGGTCGACCAGGTGGTAGGCGGGCCCGCCGCCGGGCGGGACGGTGGCGGCGACCTTGTCCGACAGGCCGCAGTCGCGGTTGTCGAAGCGGATCACCCGGTAGCCGCGCTCGGCGAGCCCCTGGACGATCTCGTCCGGCCACAGGATCAGCTGCGAGTTCAGCCCCATGATGAGCAGCAGCGGTTCCCCCTGGGGCTCGCCCTCGTCGCGGTACCACAGCCGCAGGCCGTTGGTGGGCGCGTAGTCACCGGGTTCATCGGGCATGAAGTCGGATTCCTTCCCAGTACCGGGGCAGGCGACCCCGCGCACACGTCCTTCGTGGACGGATGGGCGCCGGAGGTCGCCGTGCGGGCCGACACCGCCGGGACGACGGCGCGACCACCTCATCGTGGCCGGCCCGCCCGGCGCGCGGGAACCGCGATCACCCGCCTGCCGGCCGGAATCACACTCCCGGTTCAACGGCCCGTCGCACGCGGCGGGCCGGCCGACACCCCGCGCACGGGCGACTCCGACCCGACCGGCCCAATCTGTGAATCACGAATCGCGTTCGCACCAAGGCTTCTCCGCGAAACAGCGGACGCGCGACGAACCCGGAGCGGGGCGGCGGCGCGGCGGACCGTCCACTTCGAACCCCGGAAACCACAAAGGCCGCAACGGGTCTTCGCGACCCCGCTGCGGCCCCTGCGGTGACCCGAAGGTCAGATTTCGAGGAACTGGAAGACGGCGGTGCGGAACTCGTCGCCGGACAGGGCGCCGAAGTGGTCGCCCGGGACGTGCTGGAGGCGGGCGCCGGCGACCCGTGCCACGATCTGCTCGACCCCCTGCGCCATCGGGTCTTCCTGGCCGGCCACGAACAGCGTCGGCACGTCGGGCGCGGTCGCGGCCGGGTCGAACGGTTCCCGGGCGAGGCCCTCGACCAGGCGCAGCAGGGACTCCGAGTCCTGGCCCGCGCCGCCGACCATGCCGGTGATGATGCCGGTCAGCGGGTCCGCCGGCGGCGGTCCACCTTGGACGGCCGCGCGGGCCGCGTCGAGGTCCACCGCGCCGAACGGCTCCATCGGGCTCAGGCCGCCGAGCACCAGGCGGCGCACCGGCAGGGCCTTGGACGCCGCCAGGTCCCACGCCAGGCGCGCGCCCAGCGAGTAGCCGACCACGTCGACCTCGCCGCCGCCGACGCCCTCGGCCAGCCGGCGCAGCAGGTGCGCGGTGGTCACCTCGTCCGGCGAGTCGACGGCCGGGCCGCCCACGTGGCCGGGCAGGTGCACCACGACCGCCTCGCGGCCGGCCTCGGCCAGCGGGGTCGCCCAGCGCTCGGCGGGCCAGTCGGAGGTGCCGTTGGCGGCGAACCCGTGGATGAACACGACGGGCGGGCCGGTGACCGCGGAGGTGGGCCGGGTGCGGGTGACCGGCAGCGCGACGACACTGATCATTCTACGAGTGTAGACAAAAAGACCCGGCCGGTCCAGGGAAGTCAGCCCGCGATCCGGTCCATCAGGCCGTCGATGTAGGCGCTGTAGCGGTCCACCAGCTCCCCCACCGGGTGCATCAGGCTGGCCACGTTCGCGCCGATGGTGACCGAGATGATCTCGTCCGCGAGCACGCCCGTGGCCGGCGACTCCGGCGACTGCCCGCCGCCGCGCGCGGCGGCGACCCGGATGCACAGCTCGATCCGCCACGTGGTCAGCAGGTCGCGGTACCGGCGCGCGAGGTCGGGGTTGGCGACCGAGTGCTCCCACAGCACCAGCAGCACCCGCGCGGACGTGATCTGGTGCGGTTCCAGGGGCATGGCCGCGGTGACGAAGCCGCGCAGCGACTCCACCGGGGTCGCGTACGGGCCCAGTTCCGACATGTACTGCGCGGTCGCCTGCAGGACGCTCTCGAACGTCGCCGCGATGATCTCGTCCTTGCTGGCGAAGTAGTGCTTGAGCGCCCCGTTGGCGAACCCGGCGGCGGCGACGATGCTGCGCATCGTGGCCGCCTCGAAGCCACCCTCGGCGATGAGCTTCTTGGCGACCTCGACGATCTCGCGCCGCCGCTGGTCGTGGTCGATGACCTTCGGCATGGTGACGACTCTAAACCACGCTGGTCACGCCGAGTCCCGAAGGCCGAGCCAGGCGGCGCGGCGTTCGGCCTGGCGGGCCGGGTCGGCCACGGGCGCGGCGAGCAGCAGGCGCCGCGTGTACGGGTGCGCCGGGTCCCGCGTGACCTCGGCGGTGTCCCCGGACTCCACGATCTCGCCCTGGTACATCACCGAGACGCGGTGGCAGATCCGCCGCACGACGCCGAGGTCGTGCGACACGAACAGGTACGACACCCCGGTGTCGCGCTGGAGGTCGATGAACAGGTCCAGGATCGTCGCCTGCGTGGTGAGGTCGAGCGCGCTCACCGGCTCGTCGCAGACGATCAGCCGCGGCCTGCGGACCAGCGCCCGCGCGATGGCGATGCGCTGGCGCTGGCCGCCGGAGAACTCGCTGGGGTACCGGTGCACCGAGTCCGCGGGCAGCCGCACGTGGTCGAGCATCTCGCCGACCGTCGCCCGCGCCTTGGCCTTCGACGTCCCGCCCACCTGGAGCGGTTCGGCGAGCACCTCGCCGACGGTCATGGTCGGGTCGAGCGACCCGTACGGGTCCTGGAACACGACCTGGATGTCGTTGGCCAGCCGCCGCCGCTCGGCGCCCTTCGCGTGGGTGATGTCCTTGCCGTCGAAGGAGATCCGGCCGGACGCCACGGCGGCCAGGCCCAGCACGGCCTTGCCGAGCGTGGACTTGCCCGACCCGCTCTCGCCGACCAGCCCGACGCACTCGCCGGACCCGACCGAGATCGACACGCCCTTGAGCGCGCGCAGCTTGAGCTTGCGGTGCAGCCGGTAGTCGACCACCAGGTCCTCCACCGCGAGCAGCGGTGCGGCGTCCTCGGGCGCGATCATCGTGCGTCGTCCTCTCCACCCGCGTGCGCGGCGGCCACCGGGTCGCCCTGCGCCCATGCCTGGTCCAGTTGCCGCCGGTCCTCGACGTCGTCCAGCGACGCGCTGATCAGCTCGGCGGTGTAGGGCTGCTCGGCGCTGTTGAAGATCCGGTCCACCGGCCCGGTCTCCACGATCCGACCGTCCTTCATCACCACGACCCGGTCGCAGATGTCCGCGACCACGCCGAAGTTGTGCGTGACGATCACCAGTGCCATGCCGTACTCCTGCTGCAACTCGCGCAGCAGCTCCAGCACCTCGGCCTGCACGGTCACGTCCAGCGCCGTCGTCGGCTCGTCGGCCACCAGCAGCGACGGCCGCCCGGCGACCGCACCGGCGATCAGCACGCGCTGCGCCATGCCGCCGGAGATCTGGTGCGGGTAGGACCGCAGCACCCGGTCGGGATCGGTGATCCCCACCCGCACCAGGACTTCCCGCGCCCGTGCGCGCGCCTCGGTCTTGGACAGCCCGTGCACGTGCCGCAGCGGCTCGACCAGCTGGCGCTCGACGGTGTAGCACGGGTCGAGGTTGCTCATCGGTTCCTGCGGCACGTAGCCGATCGACCGGCCGAGCAGCGCCGCGCGCTCCCGCGACGAGAGCTTGCCGACCTCCTTGCCGCCGACCCAGATCCCGTCCGCGACCGCCGTGCCGCCGGAGGGCAGCAGGTCGAGCACGGTGAAGATGGTCTGCGTCTTGCCGGAGCCGGACTCGCCGACGATGCCCAGCACCTCGCCGGGGGCGGCGTCCAGCGACACCCCGCGCACGACCTCCTTGACCCCGCTCTGGGTCGCGTAGCCGACCCGCAGGTTCTCCACCCGCAACGCGCTGTCCGCGGTCCGGTGCTCGTGCGTGCCGCTGGTCTCGCGGGCGGCGTCGACGCCCTCGGACAGCTCGGCGGGCGCGGGCGCGGCGAGCGCTTCGCGCACCCGCGCGCGGGCCCGCCGGGTGGGCTGCTCGGCGCGGACGCTGACCAGGTCGGCCAGCGTCGACCCGATGAACGCGAGCGCGGCGATCGTGACGCCCAGGGCGATCGAGGGCCACAGCAGGATCAGCGGGTAGGTGAGCATGTTCTGGAAGCCGTCGTTCATCATCTGGCCCCAGCTCGGCGTGGACGCCGAGCCGATGCCGAGGAACTGCAGGCCCGCCTGCATGCCGATCGCGATGCCGGCGGTCAGCGCCGTCTGCACCAGGATCGGGGCGTAGACCGCGCGCAGCATGTGCGTGCGCAGGATCCGGATGTTGGTGACGCCCGCGACGCGCGCGGCGTCGATGTAGGGCTCCTTGCGCACGGCCAGCGCCCGCGCCCGGGTGATCCGGTAGTAGCCGGGGGCCAGGAAGATGCCCAGCGCGACCATGAGGACCGCGAAGTCCTGGCCGGTGCCCGCCGCGACCACCAGCAGCACGATCATGCCGGGGATCGACTGGAGGGCGTCGCTGATCCACGAGAACACCCGGTCGGTGGTGCCGCCCGCGTACCCGGCCAGCACGCCCGTGGGCACGCCGAGCAGCAGCCCCGCACCACAGGTGATCACCGCGCCGAACAAGGTGGTCTGCGCGCCGTAGAGCAGCCGGCTGAGGATGTCGCGGCCGGCCGAGTCGCCGCCGAGCAGGTGCCCGTTGCCCGGTTCGGCGTGGGTGAGGGTGAACTGCACGAAGTTCGGGTCGAACGGCGAGAGCCACGGCGCGAGCACCGCGGCGACGACGATGACCAGCATGACCGCGAGGGCGATCACACCGAGCGGGCGGCGCAGGTAGCGCCGCGCCAGCGAGATCCGTTTGACGGGTGCCAGCGTGGTGGGGAAAGGGGCAGCGGTCATCGGTCGCGCACCTTCGGGTTGACCCACCCGAGCAACAGGTCGAGCAGGAAGTTGACGATGACGACGAACACCACGGTGACGGCGGTCAGCCCGAGCAGCACCGGGATGTCCCCGATCTGCGAGGCCGACTGGGTCAGGCTGCCGATGCCGGGCAGGTTGAACACGATCTCGACGACGATGGCCCCGCCGAGGAGCCCGACGAACATCAGCGCGAGCACGGTCAGCGCGGCCGGGGAGGCGTTGCGCAGCACGTGCGTGGTGACGCGGCGGTTGGAGAGCCCGCGCGCCCTGAGCGTGCGCACGAAGTCCTGGTTGGTGACCTGGAGGAAGCCGTTGCGCAGCTGCTCGGCCACCATGACGATCGCACCGAGCGCCAGGGAGACCGACGGCAGCGTGATCGAGCTGAGCCACCCGCCGACCGACTGGTCCGGCGAGACGTACCCGATCGCCGGGAACCACCGCAGGTTGATGGCGAACCAGGTGACCAGCACGAGGCTGATCCAGAACCCGGGCAGCGCGAACAGCACCACGGACGCGAGCTTGAGCGCCCGGTCCAGCAGCCCGCCCGGCCGCAGCCCGCAGACGATGCCCACGGCCACGCCGATGACGGCGGAGAGCAGGGTCGCGAACACCACGACCGACAGCGTGACCGGGACGCGCTGCACCAACTGGTCGTTGACCGGTTGGAAGCTGCGCCACGAAGTGCCGAAATCGCCGGTGGCGGCGTGCGAGATCCAGTCGCCGAACTGGACCAGCAGCGGCCGGTCGTAGCCGATCTTGGCGCGCAGGGCGTCCTGCTGGGCGGCGGTGGCGCTGTTGCCCAGCAGGCCGGGGGTGGGGTCCCCGACGGCCAGGTGCGCCAGGAAGAACGTGCCGCTGGTGACGACCACGAGCAGCAGGATCCCGGACAACAGGCGTTTCGCGATGAAGGACAGCATAGTCAGTCGGCTCCTCACCGGCGGGTCCGTCCGATGTGGACGGACCCGCCGGAGCACGGGCGCGTCAGCCGCGCTGGATGAACCGCAGCGTCGGGAACATCATGCCGGTGACCGGCGTGACCGTGATCCCCTTGACGCTGAAGTAGGTGTTGTTGGCCTGGTACCAGGGAGCCCACCACGCCTGGTCGACCAGCTTGACGTTGAGCTGCTTGAGCAGGTCCGTCTGGGCCTGGCCCGGCTCCGCCTTCTCGACCTGCTCCACCAGCGCCTTGATCTCCGGGAAGGAGTCGACCGCCGGGTTCGGGTTGTACCACTGCGCGGTGGTGACCTGGTCGGTGAGGGTGGCCATGTCGTTGCCCGCCAGCGCGATCACCGCGAGGAACATCGGGTAGGTCGGCGCGTTCTTCTGGTAGTCGGGCATGGCCATGTCCTGCCACTCGACCTTGATGCCCAGCTCGCCGAAGGTCTGGTTCGCGGCCGGCTGCCAGGCGGCGAAGATCGGCGACATCGGCATCTTGACGGAGAAGCCGTCCGGGTAGCCGGCGTCCTTGAGCAGCTGCTTGGCCTTGGCCATGTCGGTCTTGTACTTGTCGTTGATCGACTTGTCGTAGACCTGGCCGTCGACCGAGAACACCTGGTTGGTCACGGTGCCGGAGTCGTTGCCGACCGCCTTGAGGATGCCCGCCGCGTCGTAGGCGTAGCTGATCGCCTGCCGGACCTTCTGGTCACCGAGCGCCTTGACCTGCGAGCCGGTCCGGTCGGCGAACTGCACGCCGACCCAGGAGGCCGCCTTGGAGGAGACGTTCCAGCCGTTCTCCTTGGCCTTGGGGAGGTTGGCCGCGTTGGCGAACTGGACGTTGAGCTGACCGGAGAGCATCGCGTTGAAGCTCGCCGTCTGGTCGGTGATCGGGAACAGCTTCACCGACGGGAACGGGTAGGTGCCGGCGTCCCAGTGGTCGGTCTTCTTGGTGAAGACGTACTGCGACTGCGGCGCGGAGTTGGCCTTGTCGTACTTGTACGGCCCGGAGCCGACCGGCTCGGTGGCCAGGGAGCCGGCCGTGATCGCGGCGGGGGACGCCATCCAGCTGCGGCCCAGGCCCATCTGGTAGAGCAGCGCGTCGTCCCGTTTGGACAGCTTGATCTCCAGCGTGTCCGCGTCCTTCGCGGCGGCGTCGGCGACGTTGAGGTACGCCTGGCCGGAGCGGACGCCGGCCTTGAGGTGCTTGATGTTCGCGACCGCCGCGGTGGCGTCGAACTTCTGGCCGTCTTCGAACGTGACGCCCGTGCGCAGCTTCGCGGTCAGGGTCAGGCGGTCCGCGGACCACTCCCAGGAGGAAGCCAGCGCCGGCACCGGCTTGCCGTCCTTGTCCAGGGCCACGAGCGGGTCGTAGACCGCGGAGAGGTACGGCCCGTCGAAGCCGATGTCGGCGTTGGCCGGATCCCAGGAGGTCACGTCGAGGAACACCCCGGCCTTGAGCTCGTCGGTAGCCGTGTTGCCGGCGGCGGTGCCGCCACCGGTGCCTGAGCTGGTACATCCGGCGAGCGCGGTGGCCGCTGCGGCGACTACCGCGACCAGTGCCGCTGTCCGGTTCCTCGTCATGGAGTCCTTCTCTCGGGTGATGGACTGCCGGCGTGGTCCGCGTTCCGCTGGGGCGGGTCGGTCCGCGCCTGGTGCATTTTTAGATCAAGAGGTGAGACCTGGCTCACCGTGGTGCGGGATAGTCTACGTTCGTCGGCAAAAAAATCAACGGTTGACCGACTACAATTCGTCGCGGAAGTAACGGACTGTCAACGTTTTGGCCGCGAGAAGGTCGAACGCGAAGGTCGCACATGGAATACCGACGACCGTAGACCATGTCGGAGGACCTCAGACGGCCTCGGCGACCAGCACGCGCGGGCTGCCCGGCAGCGCCAGGACCTCGCGCGCACGCCAGCCCGTGCCCTCAAGCCACGAGCGCACCTCGGCTTCGGGGTACACGATCGTGCCGTCGATGACGAAGTACTCCCCCGCGTGCAGGGCGTCGATCGGGCGCTGGCGCTCGTCGTCGTCCAGGAAGAAGTCCAGCAGCAGCAGGGTCGCGCCCTCCTTGGCCGCCGCGCGGGCGTTGGCCAGGATGACCTTGTTCTGCTCGGCGTTGAACCGGTGGATGACGTGGTTGACCATCACGATGTCGTGCTCGCCGCCGGGCGCGGCGGTCTCGGTCTCGGCCGGCTCGACGGTCGCCCGGTCGGTGTAGCCCGCGGCGGCCAGCGCGTCGTTGATGCCCTGCGTGGACATCGGCGCGAAGACGAACTTCACGGTCAGGTCCGGGTTGGCCTTGAGCGCGCCGATGGCGAAGTCCGGGGACAGCCCGCCCAGGTCCAGCATGGAGCGGTAGGACGTGAAGTCGAACCCCCGGGCCAGCATCGCCGCGTGCAGCGAGTTGTAGGTCATCACGCCGGACATGAACGTGCCCCATCGGGCGTCATCCATCTGGAGGTCACCCGGCTTGGTGGTGTCCACCGTGGTGTCGAACTGGAGCCAGTGGCCGTAGCTGATCTCGTTGAGGAACCCGAGGAACGGCGCGAGGTCGGTCGCGCCCGTGCCGGCGAGGTACTCCGCGGCGTCGTCGGCCAGCGAGTACCGGCCGTCCCGGCGGTCGAGCAGGCCCTGGGCGTTCATCGCGTCGGCCAGGATGCGGACGATCTGCTCGCTCGCGCCGGTGGCCGAGGCCAGCTCGGTGACCGAGCGGTCACCGTCGGCGAGAGCGCGGAACAGCCCGATCCGGGACGCGGCGAACAACTGCTTGGCACCCATGTAACCGATGGCGATGTCGACGATGCGGTCCGGTGCGGGTCCGGTCATGACGGCTCCTCTAGCGGGATGCGGGCGGCCTCGGACCGCCCGGGACGAGAGAGCGTTAGTCTACGCACGTCGATTAAAAGCGCCACCCCCTTCGCCGGGATCGACCGGCGGTCCACCCGAACGGGCCGCCACCCCCGGCCGACCGGACCCGACCGACCGGACGCGGACGACTGCGACCACGCGGTTCCGCTTGGCGTTCAAGGGGTTTATTTTCTACGCTTGTATACTGAAGGCCCGACCGGACTCCCGGTCCCGCGAGAGGAACCCCACGATGACCTCTGCCCGCACCGTGCTGGTTACCGGAGGAGCCGGCGGCATCGGCCGTGCCATCGCCGCCGCGTTCACCGCCCTCGGCGACACCGTCGTCCTGGCCGACGTGCAGGGCGTCGAGGAGGCCGCGACCACGCTCGGTGTGCGCGGGGTGACCGTGGACATCACCGACGAGGACTCGATCGCCCGCGCGCTCGACGAGGTCGGCCCGGTGGACGTGCTGGTCAACAACGCCGGCATCCTCAGCGTGCACGGCAAGCTGCTCGACCTGCCCGCCGCCGACATGCTCCGCATCCTCCAGACCAACGTGCACGGCACGTTCCTGGTCACCCAGCAGGTCGCGCGCCGCATGGTCGACGGTGGCGTGCGCGGCGTGGTGGTCAACCTGTCGTCCATCGGCGGTCGCCAGCCGACCCCGGGCATGGGCGGCTACGAGAGCAGCAAGGCCGCGGTCGACGCGCTGACCAGGTGGGCGGCCATCGAACTGGCCGAGCACGGCATCCGGGTCAACGCGGTGGCCCCCGGCCCGGTGCTCACCCCGATGCTGGCGGCGGGCCTGCCCGAGGGCTCGCCCGCGCGCCAGGCGTGGGAGAGCCGGATCCCGCTGCGGCAGCTCGCGGCGGTCGAGCAGGTGGCCGCGGCCGTGGTGTTCCTGGCCGGCGACACCGCCGCCCACATCACCGGCACCAGCCTCCCGGTCGACGGCGGCCAGCTGCTCACCTGATCTTCCGCGTTCGCCGAAAGGGGGTCGGACCCGCAGGTCCGACCCCCTTTCGGTGTTCAGAAGCCCGGTGCTCAGGCCCCGCGCTCGAAGACCACCCGACCGCCCAGGACGGTCAGGTCGACCTCCACGTCGGGCAGGTCGGCGGCGGACAGCTCCAGCGGGTCGGCGGCCAGCACGCACAGGTCGGCCACCATGCCCTCGGCCAGCGTGCCCTTCCAGCCGGCGGCGCCGTCCTGGCGCGCCGGGTGCACGGTGTAGCAGCGCAGCAGGGTCTCCACCCGCTGCCGCCGGTCCGCCGCCGGGCCCATCCACCGGTCGGCGGCGGCGACCTCGCGCCGCCAGTCGGGCGGGAGCACCGGCGAGTCGGAGGTCAGGCACAGCGGCACGCCGGCGTCCAGCGCCGCCTGGAACGGCCAGGCGGTCTGCGCCCGGCCCGCGCCCAGGGCCGCGTCCACCACGCCGACCGTGCGCACGGCGATGCCCGCCTGGGCGGACAGGCCCACGCCCAGCCGGGCCATCCGGTCGAGCTGGCCGGCGCTCACCAGGTCGCCGTGGATGACGTAGTGACCCAGGTCGACGTCGTGCTCCGCGCGGGCGCGCTCGACCGCGTCCAGCAGCAGCTCGATCGCCCGGTCGCCGGTCGCGTGCAGGCCCACCTGGAGCCCGGCGTGGTGGGCGTCGAGGACCATCCGGGTCAGGTTCGCCTCGCGCTCGGCGTCGTCGCCGCCCGCCACGAGCAGCTCGGCGCGCGAGCCGTCGGCGTAGCAGTTGTGGGTGTAGGCCGAGCGCATCGGCGGGATGCCGTCGGCGAAGATCTTGACCCCGGCGAAGTTCAGCCGTTCGGGGTCGGGTCCGGTGCCGTCCACAGTGGCCAGTCCGGCCCGGAAGTCGGCCAGCGTGCTCGGGCCGTCCAGCTCGCCGTAGAGCCACAGCGCGGTGACCCGCGCCTTGAGCAGCCCCTCGGCCGCCAGGTCGCGGTACTGCTCGACCACCGACGTGCCGAACGCCCCGGTGCTGCCGGCGTCCTCGCCCGGCCCCAGGCCCGGTTCGGTGTAGCTGGTGATCCCCAGGCCCGCCAACAGGTCCCCGGCGCGCAGGATGGCCGCGCGGCGCTCGGCGGGCGTGGTCAGCGGGCGTTCCGGGGCCATGCCGGGCGCCCCGGTGTCGCCGAACAGGGTGTGCGGCCAGAGCGCGCCCAGCCAGGTCGCGTGCAGGTGGGCGTCGTTGATGCCGGGGATGACCGCGCGCCCGCCGAGTTCGACCACCTCGGTCGCCGGGCCGATCAGGTCGAGCACGTCCTCGTCGGTGCCCACGCGCAGCACCCGACCGTCCCGGACGGCCAGCGCGGTGGCGGGGCGAGAGCCGGCCATGGTGTGGACCGGTCCGCCGCGCAGGACGAGGTCCGCAACTGATGTCCCCACTGGCGCTCCTGTTGTGTCCGGGGTCTCGACATTTTAGTCGACATCCGTAGACTAACCCACCGGGTGGCCTGTTCGCGCCTCCCGCCACCGGAAGGAGTCCGATGTCCGTCCCGACCTCCACCCGTGCGGCGGTGCTGATCGATCACGGCAAACCGCTGCACCTCACCGAACTCCCGCTGCCCGCCGAGGTCGAGCCCGGCGCCGCCCTGGTGCACGTCTCGTGCGCCACGCTCTGCGGCACGGACGTCGAGATCTGGTCCGGGAAGATGAGCTTCCCCGGGATGCTGCCGATGGTGCTGGGCCACGAGATGGTCGGCGAGGTCGTCGCCGTCGGTCCGGGCACCAGGGACGCGCTCGGCCGGGACATCCCGGTCGGCGCGCGCATCGGCTGGTCGGAGTCGACGTGCGGCGAGTGCTACGGCTGCACCGTCCTGCGCGAGCCCGTCGCGTGCTCCCGACGCGGTTACGGCTTCCTGCAACGCTCCGACGTCCACCCCTACGCGACCGCGGGCCTGTGCGAGTACGCCTACGTCGTGCCGGGCGCGGCCAAGCTGCTGCTGCCCGAGGACCTGCCCGACACCTGGGCGGCGATGGCGGGCTGCGCCGCCAAGACCGTGCTGCGCGCCTTCCACGGCGTCGGCGGCGTCGAGCCGGGCTCCCGGGTCGTCGTCCAGGGTTCCGGCGCGCTCGGCCTGTTCGCCACCGCCGTCGCGCACATCTCCGGCGCGGGCAAGGTGATCACGGTCGGCGCGCCCGCGTCCCGGCTGACCCTGGCCGGGCAGTTCGGCGCGGACGCGACCGTGGACATCTCGCTCGGCTCCGACGGCATCGTCGAAGGCGTCCGCGAGCTGACCGGCGGGCACGGCGCGGACCTGGTGATGGACTTCGCCGGCGCGCCCTCGGTCGGCCGCGAGGCCGTGGCCATGGCCGCCCAGCGCGGCCGGGTGGTCATCGTCGGCACCACCGGTCCCGACTCCGCGCCGCTGCCGCTGGGCACGATCATGGGCAAGGAGCTGACCGTCGTCGGCTCGCTCAACGGCGACATCGCCGACTACCACCGCGCGATCGAGTTCTTCGGCGCCTTCGGCGACCGGATGCCGTGGCACGACCTGTTCGGAACCCCGGTGGGGCTGTCCGCCGCGTCCGACCGGATCGAGGCCATGCACCGCCTCGACGAGGTCAAGGCCGTCGTCGACCCCCGTCTCCCCTGACCCTCGTAGGAGGCTTCGTGTCCCCCTTGCCCCGCCGCCGCGTGGGAACGTCCGACCTGGACGTCTCGCTGCTGTCCCTCGGCTCCTGGCACACCTACGACCGGATGGACTTCGCCGACGCCGTCGCGATGATCCGCGCGGCCGTGGACGCCGGGATCAACCTGTTCGACGTCGGCGTCTACGGGTTCCCCGGGATGCCGCCGGTCTTCACCGACGTCATCTGGAGCGCGATCATGCGCGCCTCCGGCATCCCGCGCGACGAGTACCTGGTGTCCGCGAAGCTGTGGATCGAGGGCTTCGGCGACGAGGGCTTCCGCCCGCAGCTGCGCAACGCGTTCCTGCGCGGCGGTTTCGAGGTCGCCGACCTGGTCATCCTCGGCGACCTGCGCCGCGACGACGTCGCGCTGGAGGACCTGGTCGACGACCTGTCCGGGCTGGCCCGCGACGGCCTGATCCGGGCGTGGGGCGTGAACAACTGGTCCGCGGGCAACATCCGCCGCCTCCAGGAGATCGCCGCCGCGCGCGGGGTCGACGGCCCGCAGATCGCGCAGCTCAAGTACAGCATCGGCCGGCGGTCCATTCCGGACGGTGAGCCGTTCGGCGCGCTGTTCGCCGAGGGCTTCACGATGCAGGCGTCCGACGTGCTCGAAGGCGGCATCCTGGCGGGCAGCGACGGCCAGAGCCGGGAGATCGGCCGCGACCCCGGCGGCATCCGGGAGGCGCTCAAGCAGCACGCCGCCGGCATCGCGGCGGTCGCCGAGAAGCTCGGCACCAGCGCCGCCCGCCTCGCGGTCGCCTTCACCCTGACCCACCCGGCCAACGTCACCACGCTGTTCGGCGCGTCCCGGCTGGCCCAGGTCGAGGACAACCTGGCCGCGGTCGACCTGGTCGAGCAGGTCGGCGCCGAGGAGCTGCGCTCGCTGGTCGAGCCGTTCTGGGCGGACCGCGGCGTGGTCGACCCGGAGGGGCCGTGAGCACCGAAACCACTTCCCAGGAGCCTGCCGTGACCCACCCCCCGGTCCCCTTCGACCCCGAGATCGAGCCCGCGCTGGCGCAGATCCTGTCGCCGGACGCTCCGCCGTTCACGCCGGAGACCATCCCCGGGATGCGCGCCGCGATGGCCGCGATGTTCCCGCCCGCCAGTGAGCAGGTCGGCGACGCGCCGGTGCGCGTCACCGAGTGGATGGTGCCCGGTCCCGAGGGCGCGCCGGACCTGGAGATCACCGTCATCTCCCCGCGCGAGGTCGAGGGCCCGGTGCCCTGCCTGTACAACATCCACGGCGGCGGCATGATGGTCGGCCACCGCAACATGGACGTCGGCCGGCTGCTCGCCCTGGTGCTGGAACTGGGCGTGGTCGCGGTCAACGTGGAGTACCGGCTCGCCCCCGAGCACCCGCACCCCGCGCCGGTGGAGGACTGCTACGCCGGTCTGGTGTGGACGGTCGAGCACGCCGCCGAACTCGGCATCGACCCGGAGCGGGTCGTGGTCATGGGCGGCAGCGCGGGCGGCGGCCTGTCCGCCGGCGTGGCGCTGCTGGCCCGCGACCGGGGCGGCCCCGCGCTGGTCGGGCAGCTGCTGCTGTGCCCCATGATCGACGACACCAACACCACGGTCGCCAGCCACCAGTACAGCAACCGGGGCACGTGGACCCGCGAGACGAACCTGGCGGGCTGGCAGTCGCTGCTGGGCGCGGACTACGGGACCGACGCGGTGTCGCCCTACGCCGCGCCCACCCGGGCCACCGACCTGTCCGGGCTGCCCCCGGCGTTCATCGAGGTCGGCAGCGCGGAGACGTTCCGCGACGAGGACACCCAGTACGCGCTGCGGATCTGGGAGACCGGCGGCCAGGCCGAGCTGCACGTGTGGAGCGGCGCGTTCCACGGGTTCGACATGTACGTGCCGGAGTGGCACGTCAGCAAGATCGCCATCGAGACGCGGACGTCGTGGCTGCGCCGGGTGCTCGGGCTGGTCGCGGGATGAGCCCCGACCGGTACCCGCCCGTCCCGTACGACCCCGAGCTGGAACCGGGGCTGGCGGCGTTCCTCGACCTGGTCGAGCGGATCCCGTTGCGGGCGGACACGATCCTGGCCAACCGCGCGCACTTCGCCACCATCGTCCCGCCGGTCGCGCAGATCGTCGGCGACCGGCCGGTCGAGGTGCAGGAGCACGTGGTGGCCGGGCCCGCCGGCGCGCCGGACGTCGAGCTGACGGTGATCCGGCCGCGCGGCGGGGTCGTGGACGCGCCCGCGTTCTACGGCATCCACGGCGGCGGGATGGTGCTGGGCAACCGGTACTTCGGCATCGACGGCCTGATCGCGGACGTGTTGCGGTTCAACGCGGTCGCGGTGTCGGTGGAGTACCGGCTGGCCCCGGAGCACCCGGCGCCGGCCGCGGTCGAGGACTGCTACGCGGGCCTGGTGTGGCTCGCCGAGCACGCCGCCGAACTCGGCGTCGACCCGAGCCGGGTCGTGGTGACCGGCGCCAGCGCGGGCGGCGGCCTGTCCGCCGGGGTTTCCCTGCTGGCCAGGGATCGCGGCGGCCCCGCCATCGCCGGGCAGATGCTGATGTGCCCGATGTTGGACGACCGCAACGAATCCGTGTCCACCCGGCAGTACGACGGGCTCGGCGCGTGGGACCGCAACAACAACGACACCGCGTGGGACGCCATCCTGGGTCCGCTGCGCGGCACCGAAGAGGCGTCGCCGTACCAGGTTCCGGCCCGGATGCGGGACTTGTCCGGGCTGCCGCCCGCGTTCGTCGACGTCGGCGCGGCGGAGATCTTCCGCGACGAGGCGACCGAGTACGCGACGCGGATCTGGGCCACCGGCGGTGAGGCCGAGCTGCACGTGTGGTCGGGCGGCTACCACGGTTTCGCGGGGTTCTCCCCCGACGCCGAGGTGTCCCGCTCGGCGGAGGCCGTCCGGTTGTCCTGGCTGCGCCGGATCCTGCGGGCACCGTGAGCCTGCGCCGCGTCGCCGTCGTGCTGGGCCTGCTGGAGACCTTCGGCCCCATCTCGATGGACCTCTACATGCCCGCCCTCCCCGAGCTGGCGGGCGATCTCGGCACGAGCGAGAGCCTGGCGCAGGCGACGATGTCGGCGTGCATGCTGGGGCTGGCCCTCGGCCAACTGGTCGTGGGCCCGCTCAGCGACCGGTTCGGCCGGCGGCGGCCGTTGTTGTTCGGCGTCGGGCTGTTCGCGCTGCTGTCCCTGGCGTGCGCGCTGACGCCGTCGATCGAACTGCTGCTGGCGGCCCGGTTCTTCCAGGGGCTGTGCGGTTCGGCGGGGATCGTGATCGCGCTGGCGGTCGCGCGCGACCTGACCGACGGCGTGGAACTGGTGCGGCTGCTGGCGATGCTGACCACGGTCGGGGCGCTGGCCCCGATCGTGGCCCCGGTCGTCGGCGGGCAGCTGGCCCCGTTCATGGGGTGGCGCGGCATCTTCGGCGTGCTGGCCGGGATCGGGGTGGCGCTGTTCGTGCTGGCGCTGACCTCGTTGCCGGAGAGCCTGCCACCGGGGGCGAGGTACGCGCAGGGCGGCGTGCGGCAGTTCGGCGCGGTGCTCCAGGACCGGATGTTCCTGCGGTTCCTGGTGGTCGGCGCGTGCGGCGGCGTCGCGTTCTTCACCTACCTCGCCTCGGTCAGCTTCGTGCTGCAGGACAGCTACTCGCTGAGCCCGCAGGTGTTCAGCCTGTGCTTCGCGGGCAACGCGGTGATGTCCGTGGTGGGCGCGCAGATCAACCGGGTCGTGGTGCGCCGCGCCGGGCCCGCCCGGATGTACGCGATCGGCACCACCGTCGGCGCGGTGGCGGCGGTGGCGGCGCTGGTCTCGGTGCTGCTCGACGCGGGCCTGGTCCCGCTGCTCGTCGCGCTGGCCCTGATGATGCTGGCCAGCGGCGGCTCCCAGTCCAACGGCTCGGCCCTGGCGCTGGCCGACCACCGCGACCGCGCGGGGACGGCGGCGGCCCTGCTGGGCACCACGTCGTTCGCCCTGGGTCCGGTGGTGGCACCGCTGGTGTCCCTCAACGGCACCAGCCCGCTGTCGATGAGCCTCACCATGGCCGTGGCCTACGGCTTCGCGGCCGCCCTGGTGTGGCTGGCGGTGCTCCCCCGCCTGCGCCGCCGCCGGCTTGAAGCCGACCGGGTCGAACTGGTCCCGCCCGGCCCCGGGTGACCCGTCGTCCGGCCGACTCGTGGGGCGTCGGTCGGACGACACCGGGAACCGGGCACGCGGTGAAGTCGCCCCGCGTGACCACCCCGGCGCGAGGTCGGCCGGTCCACGGGACGCGCGGCTTCGGGAACGCGACGCGAGCCCGGAGGGCGACGCGCACGTCCTGCCCGGCGATCAGGTCGACCGGACCCGGCGGACTAGGCTGGGTTGCGGACGTTGCGCTTCCGGAATGGGTGCCCATGAACTCCGAGACCAGCCCGACCGCACGGGCCCTGCTGGCGCTGGAGCTGATCCAGGCCGGGCCCGGCATCACCGCCGACCGGCTCGCCGGCAAGCTCGGCGTCACCGAGCGGGCCGCCCGCCGCTACGTCGGCATCCTGCGCGAAGCGGGCATCCCGGTCGACTCCACGCGCGGGCCGCACGGCGGCTACCGGCTCGGCCGCGGCCTGCGGCTGCCGCCGCTGGTGTTCACCTCCGCCGAGGCGTTGGGGCTGGTCATGGCCGTGCTGGACGGCCACCACGACGCCGGCGACCCCACCGGCCTGGTGGGCAGCGCGCTGGGCAAGATCGTGCGGGCCCTGCCGGAGCCGGTGGCCGCCCAGGCGCAGGCCGTCCGCCGCAACGCCGCGCCCGCGCCCGACCGCTCCGCCGCCCGGCCCGACCCCGCGACCACGTCCGACCTGGTGCGGGCCTGCTCGGCGCGCCGCCGGGTGCGGCTGGGCTACCGCTCCGAGGCCGGGACGGCGTCGGTCTCCGAGGTGGACCCGTGGGCGGTCGTCGTGCGGCACGGCCGGTGGTACCTGCTGTGCTACTCGCACGCCGCAGACGCCCTGCGGGCCTACCGGGTCGACCGCGTGCGCGACGTCGAGATCCTCGACGCGGAGTTCCGCCCGCCCGCCGACCTCGACCCGGTCGCCGTGCTCGAAGACCACCTGGCCGTCGGGTGGGAGTTCCACGCCGAGGTCGTGGTGGACGCGCCGGTCGACGTCGTCGCGCGGTGCGTCCCCCGGGCGCTCGGCCGGCTGGAGCCCGTCGACGCCGGCACCACCCGCCTGGTCGGCAGCACGAACAACCCGGACTGGTACGCCGGGCAGCTCGCCACGATCCCCGCGCCGTTCCGCGTGGTGGGCGGCCCGCAGGTGCTCGACGCCGCCCGGCGGCTCGGCCGACGGCTGCTCGCCGCCGCCGAGCACCCGTGACCGGTCAGAAGTCGTCGGCCGCCGTCAACTCGTGCTCGAAGGCGTCCGCGCTGGCCACGAGCATGGTCAGCGGCCGTTCGAACTCCTCCCGCACGTCCAGCTCGCCCAGCTCGCCCGGCTTCGCCAGCAGCACGGTGTGCTTGAGCAGCGCGACCCCGTCCACCACGACCGCACCGCCGACCAGCGCCGTGCCGGCCAGCTCCAGCAGCCGCGCCGGGTCGACCGCGTCGGCCCGGCCCACCGCCGAGGAGATCTCCAGCCACGTCGTGCCGCTGTCGTCGCTGACGTGGTGCACCGCGACCTGCTGGGTGCGCCCGCCCTCCGCGTCGAGCCGGAGCCGCAGCCACGTGTCGGTCTCCTCCAGCACCTCGTACCGACTGCGCACATAGTTGATCACATTGACCCAGGTGGTCACCGTCGTCGCCTCCCGCGTCCGGCCGCTCCCCAAACCGTAGTACGTGCGGCCCGCCGATCCCCGCACCATGGTCACCTTCGACCGCGAGAAGTCGACCCGACCTCACCGCGGGACGGCCTCCGGGGAGGGTCCACAGGGGAGTTCCGGCAGGGGCGGCGGCCCGGGCTCAGGCCGCGGCGCCGGGTTTGCGCCACACCGAGACGTGCCGCACGCTCTCGTTGGTGAACGGTGCGCGCGTCCAGCCCTCCCAGCGCTCCACCAGGCGGAGGCCGGCGATCCGCGCCATCAGGTCCAGTTCGGCCGGCCACGCGTACCGGAACGGGATCGAGCGGTACTCGCCCCGGCCGTCGACCACTTCGACGTAGTTCGAACTCATCTCCTGGGTGGCCACGTCGTAGAGGTCGAACGCCCAGCGCGTCGGGGTCACCTGGAACGGCACGGCCCGCTGACCGGGCGGCAGCGCGCGCAGCTCCGGCACCATCACCTCGACCACGAAGGCGCCGCCCGGTGCGAGGTGCGCGGCGGCGTTGCGGAAGCAGTCGACCTGCGCGTCCTGGGTCGTCACGTTCATGATCGTGTTGAACACCAGGTAGGCGACCGAGAACGTGCCCTCGACCCCGGTGGTCGCGAAATCGCCGATGGTCACCGGGATCGCGTCGCCGCCCGGTTTGGCGCGCAGCCGGGCGACCATGGCCCGGGACAGGTCGATGCCGTGCACCGGCACACCGCGCGCCGCGAGCGGCAGCGCGATCCGGCCGGTCCCGATGCCCAGTTCCAGCGCGCGCCCGCCGCCCGCCAGCCCCGCCAGGAAGTCGACCGCCGGCTCCACCGCGGCCGGCTCGAACATCTCCGCCGACGACTCGTCGTAGCGGGCGGCGACGCGTTCCCCGAAGTACCCGTCCTCATCGGTCACCGCCGGACCGTAGCGCGACGGGTTTCCGCGACGCTCCCGGTTTTTCCGCGCCGGATCCACGCCGGATTCCGCGCCGGATCCGCGCGCCCGCGCTCGTACGTCCGGGTGTCGTCACCCGCCCGGCCGCCCGGCGCGGACGCGGTCCTGCCACGCTGTCGTCGTCGTGTTCCCGGGCCGGTGAGGTGGACGTGGTCGATCCCGGAGCGCGGCCCGCAGGCACCCCGCTCGACGTCGAACCGCTGGACCCGCACCTGTGGCCGGGCGCGGCGGCGGCCGCGCACCGGATCAGGTACCAGGGCGTCGGGTACGACGGCGCGGGGCGGGTGGTGTCCGGCTCGGTCTTCGTGCCGCAGGGCGCCGGCCCGTGGCCGGTGGTCAGCTTCGCGCACGGCACGACCGGGCTGTCCGACGACGCGGCCCCCTCGCGCGCGGGGCTCACCCGCCGGGAACGCGAACTGGTCGACGGGTGGCTGGCGGCCGGGTACGTGGTGGCGGCTACCGACTACGAGGGGCTGGCGACGCCCGGCCCGCACCCGTACCTCAACGGCGAGGCGGTGGCCGACGACGTGGTCGACGTGGTCCGCGCCGCGCACGGCCTGGGCCTCCCGGTGCGCGACCAGTGGCTGGCGGTGGGCTTCTCGCAGGGCGGGCACGCCGCGCTGTTCACCGGCCTGGTCGCCACCCGGTACGCCCCGGAACTGGACTTCCGGGGCACCATCGCCCTCGCGCCGCCCGTGCACATCCCGCAGATCGTGCGCCGGCAGACCGCGCACGACGACGGCCCGGTGACCATCCTGGTGCCGTTCCTGCTGGCCGGGCTCCGGGTCTCGCACCCCGGGTTCGACGCGCGCCGGTTGCTCACCGCGCGGGGCGCGGACCTGGTCGCGCTGGCCGAACGCGCGTCGCTGTTCGACGTGTACAAGGCGACCGCGACCCTGACCAACCGGGACCTGGGCACCACCGGGCTCGCCGGGCGTCCGGGCGTGGCCGAGGTGCTGGAGTCGTGCCGGGTGCCGGTGGCGCGGCTGGACCGGCCGGTGCTGATCGTGGCGGGCGGCGCGGACGAGATCGTGCCGCTGGACGTGGTCCGCCGGTACGCGGCCGAGCTGCGCGACGCGGGGACCGACGTCGTGCTGGTGGCGCACGAGGGAGCCGACCACGCCGGCCTGCTGTCCGCCGATCTCCCGGCGCTGACCCGGTGGGGCTCCGAGGTCACCTCGGCTCCTCCGCCGGCCGATCCGCGCCCGGACCGGTTCGCCCTGCTCGACCCGACCGGCGACGGCCACCTCACCCGGGACGACTACGAGGCGTTCGCGCTGCGCCTGGTGCAGGCGTTCGGGGAACCGCCGGGGTCGCCACGCGCCCGCGCGGTCCGGGAGGGCTACCGGGCGTTGTGGCGGGCGGTGTCCGGGCGGGCCGATGCCGACCACGACGGCCGGGTGACCGAAGCCGAGTTCCGGAGCCGACTGGCCGGGACCGCGCCGGAGCGCGAGGTGCTCCCGTTGGCGCGGGCCGTCCTGGCGCTGGTCGACACCGATCACGACGGGGTGGTCACCACCGGCGAACTCCGCCGCCTGCTGGCGGGCTGCGCGGTGCCGGAGGACGAGGCCCGGGAGATCGTGGCGCGGCTCGACTCCAGCGGCGACGGGCGCTTGTCGGCGGCCGAACTCGTCGACGCCATCCGGGGTTTCTGCCGCGCCCCGGACCGCCGGCACCCCGGCCGCTGGCTGTTCGGCCGTTTCTGACCCGTGCCCGGGATCAGGCCGGGACGCCCCCACGATCGACAGCCGGGAGCCGGTCGGGATGATCCGGGCCGGCCGGAAGCCGGGCCGGGCGAACAGCTCCTCGAACTCGGCGCGGGTGCGTTCCCGGCCGGGCAGCGAACTCATCATCAGCAGGTCCATCGGCTTGCCGTGGTCGGGGTCGTCGCCGGGCGGGATCACCGCGTCCACCACGAGGACGCGGCCGTGCTCGGACACGTTGTCGCGGCAGTTGCGGAGGATGCGCACGGACTGCTCGTCGTCCCAGTCGTGCGGGATCCGCTTGATCAGGTAGAGGTAGCCGGCCGCGGTCACCCAGCGGTCGTCCGCGCCGAGTCCGCCGAGCAGGTGCCCGGCCAGCGCGTGCGGCTGGTCGTGGAGCCCAGGTCCACCACGACGCCGGAGGGCGGGAATTCGTAGGCGGCCGGCGATCAGCGGGTTCTCCGGGCCGGACATCGACGCCATGCCGACGTGGAAGACCGCAGCGGTGTCCGCGTCGCCCGCGAAGTGCTCGAAGAACGGCACCCCGAACAGCTTCTCGAACGACGACGTCCCGGTGCGCACGGTGTCGGCGAGTTCGCCGGCGGGCCGCCAGAACGTCGGGTCGGTGATCATCAGGACGGCCGGGCCGAGCGAGTCCGGCGCGTCGGTGCGCAGCAGGTCGCCCAGCGGGGTCGACGCGAACCGCCCGACCTCCGCCTCGGTCACCACCCCGCGCGTCGCGACCAGCCGCAACACCCGGTGCGGGTTGAGCCGGTCGGCACCGACCGCCGCGGCCAACTCCGCGACCGGCCGGGGTTCCCGGGTGAGGTGGTCGGCCACGCCCAGCGCCGTGACGGCCCGCAGCGCGGCCGGGAACAGGAGGTCCAGCGCGTGGTTCAGCAGCACGAACCGGAGGTCGTCCTCCGGCTGGCCGACAGCCCGACCGGTAGTCACTCAACGCACCACAGTGACTACCTTTCGTGATCACCAGCGCCGATCGACCCGATTGGAACGGGTATCGTCACGATCATGGCGGACATCCGGCGCGCGACCCCGGACGACGTCGAGGCGGCGGTGGAGACGTTGACCTCGGCGTTCGCGGGAACCCCGTTCATCCGGCACGTGGTGGCCGACGACGACCACGAGCACCGGGTGCGCGAGCTGCAGCGGCTGTTCCTGGTCCACGTCGGGCTGGAGCACGGCGAGGCGTGGGTGTCCGACGACTGCGGCGCGGTCGCGGTGTGGACCACGCCGGACACGGACGTCGAGGCGGCCTTCGGCCCGATCGCCCGACGCGCGGCGGACCTGGCCGGCGACCGGGCCGGAGCATCGGCCTCGGCCGACGAACTCCTGACCCCGTACCGACCCACCACCCCGGTGTGGTTCCTCGGCACGGTGGGCGTGCGACCGGACCGCCAGGGGCAGGGCCTGGGCACCGCCGTGATCGGCCCCGGCCTGGCCGCCGCCGACCGGGCAGGTGTGCCCGCGTACCTGGAGACGTCGACCGAACGCAACGTCCGCCTGTACCGCAGGCTCGGCTTCGAGGTGACGGCGGAAGTCGAGTCTCCCGACGACGGCCCGCGAACGTGGTGCATGCTCCGCACCGCCTGACGCATCCGGCCACCACACCGACAGACCCCAACTCCCCCAACAGAACCCGATCCCGCCCCGTCCCGCCCTACCCGGCAACGCGACGCCCTTGCCCAGCACCGCCTCCCACGCACAGCCCCGCCCCGCCCCGCACACAGCCCCACTCTCGCGGAGCCGAGCACGCGCACCGACGCGCAGCCCCACCAGCGCACGGCCCCACCAGCGCACGGCCCAGCACGCGCATTGCCACCCGCCCGCACCTCGGACCTCGGACGCCAGACGCCAGACGCCAGACGCCAGACGCCAGACGCCAGACGCCAGACGCCAGGATGGCTCCCCACCTCGGCACCAGCCTTGGCCCAGTCCACCCGCGCACAGCCAAGCCC
This sequence comes from Saccharothrix sp. NBAS 001, assembly GCF_056640475.1. Lineage (NCBI taxonomy): Bacteria > Bacillati > Actinomycetota > Actinomycetes > Pseudonocardiales > Pseudonocardiaceae > Saccharothrix > Saccharothrix sp. NBAS 001. The sequence continues at coordinate 10,303,189 of NZ_CM153251.1, read as the reverse complement.
GCGCTTGCGCAGCCCGGCTCGACCTCGCACAGCACAGCCCGCCCTCGCACCGCCCGACCCCGCACGGCCAAGCCCGCGCTCGCACAGCCCGGCCCGACTCCGCCCAGCCCGGCCCGACCCCACACGGCCAAGCCCGACCCCACACGGCCAAGCCCGACCCCACACGGCCAAGCCCGACCCCACACGGCTCGACCCGCGCTCGCACAGCCCAGCCCGACTCCGCACAGCCCGGCCCGACTCCGCACGGCCCGCCGCAGCCCGAACTCACACAGCACGGCCCGACCCGGCCTCACACGGTCCCCACCCCGGGCCCGGCCTCGCACAGCCCAGCCCAGGAACGGCTCCGCTCTCCGGAACCAGCCCTCCGGTGGGCCGGGGGTCACGGTTCTACCTGGCACTGCCCAGCAATGCGGTCGCGTTGTGGGCCAACAGGTCCAGCCCACGGCTTCCGGCGAACTCCAGTGTTCCGACCAGGTCCTCCTCCAGCGAAGTCGTTGCGACGTAAGCCTGTTCGAGACCAGCACCAGCTCCTGGCCACGCCCACGAGCAGCGCACGCGGGACACGCCGGTTTCGAGGATCAGGCAGTGGTCCGCACCCTCCGCACCCTCCGCACCACCGGCCCGCACCACCGGCCCGCACCACTCAGCCCCGCCCGACCAAGGTGTACCGCTCCTCCCAGCGGCCCTCCGCCTGGACCGGCTTGCAGCGGAAGCGCTCGACCGGCGTCGGCCCTCCTCCCTCTCCCGCATCCGCTGCGGGCGTTCGTCCATCGTCGACCCTCCTGAACTCCTCACAACACGCTTATCGCGCAGGGCCGCGCGACCGGTTCGGCTTCGGGATGACCCGATCCGGTGAAGACGGGCCGGGTCGGCAGGGTGCTGTACTCCGGTTTCGGCTTGTCGCACCGTGGCAGCCGAAGTCCCCGCGCGGAGTGCGTGCGGCACCCCGGGCCACGTGATGCCGGACCGGCAACTTCTGTAGCCGGGTCGGGGACGTGGGTGGTGTCCTGGCGGCATGGCACCGTTCGACGACCTCGCGGTCGCGCTGGCCCGGGTCGGCCCCCGGCTCAACCGGCTGCGCACCCAGCGCGGGCTGAGCCTGGCCGCGCTCTCCGCGCGGACCGGGATCTCCAAGAGCACGCTGTCCCGGCTGGAGGTCGGGCAGCGCCGGCCGAGCCTGGAGTTGTTGCTGCCGATCGTCCGGGCCTACCGGATCCCGTTGGACGAGCTGATCGGCGGCCCCGAGGTGGCCGACCCGCGCGTCCGACCGACGCCCGGGCGGGTGGACGGCAGCGTCGTGCTCCCGCTGACCCGCCGCCCCGCGCCGCTGCACGCGTTCAAGACGATCATCCCGCCGGACCGGCGCACGCCCGAGCCGTGCACGCACGAGGGCCACGAGTGGCTCTACGTCCTCTCCGGCCGGCTGCGCCTCGTGCTGGCCGATCAAGACCTGGTGCTGGAGGCCGGCGAGTCCGGCGAGTTCGACACCCGGCTCCCGCACTGGTTCGGCAGCACCGGCGCGGACCCGGTGGAGGTGCTCAGCATCCTCGCCCCGCACGGGGAACGCATCCGCTCCCGGATCACGCCGGACGGCGACGACCGGACCGGGAACGGGCGTCGAACAGGACGGCCGGGATGGTGAGGACGGCCAGCCCGGCACCGATCCACGGCATGGCGGTGAGGCTCGCGCCGGCACCGAGCGCGATCGCGGCGAGCACCGGCACGAGGCTGATCCCCAGCTGGAACACCGACACCGTGACCGAGCCGGCCAGGGTCGGCGCCCGCGCCGCGAGCGCGAACACCCGCCCGTAGATGCCCGGGTTCAGCACGAAACCCGCGACACCGAGGCACAGCACCAGGATCGCGACCGCCACGTCGTGCTCGGCGAACACCGCCAGCCCGACCGAGCACACCGCGATCCCGACCGCGCCGGAGATCAAGGCGTGGAACGGCCGGACGTCCGCGACCCGCCCGCCGACGGAGATGCCGACGAACGCACCGACGCCGAACAGGGCCAGCACCGGCGGTACCCACACCGGGTCGAGCCCGGTGACCTGGACCAGCAACGGCGAGAGGTAGTTGTAGGTGATCATGTAGGACGCGGTGCTCAGCAGGGTGGTCGCGTACACCGCGATCAGGCGGGGCTGCTTGACGACCCGGAGTTCTTGCCGCACAACGGGTTCGCCGACAGGTCCGGTCGCGGGCACGGCCACCGACGTCAGCACCGCACCGACGACGGTCAGCGCGACGACGGCCCAGAACCCGCCCCGCCGCCCGGTGAAGTGGCTGAGCAGCGCGCCCGCCGGGCCGCCCGCGATCATCGCGACGCTGAGCCCGCTGACCACCACCCCGGACGCGCGCGCCGCGCGATCCGTTGGCACCAAACCGATCGCGGTCACCGCCGCGACCGCCCAGAACCCGGCGTAGGCGATCCCGCAGACGAACCTGGCCACCAGGATGAGCGCGTAGTCGTCGGCGAGCAGGCTCACCGCCACCGCGAGCGCGAACACCAGTTGCGTGGCCACCAACGTGATCCGGCGCGGCAGGCGCAAGGTCAGCACCGCCATCGGCGGCCCGCCGACGACGACGGCGATCGCGAACGCGGTGATCAACGCGCCGGCGGCGGACAGCGTGATGCCCAGGTCGTCGGCGATCGCCGGCAGCACCCCGGCGACCAGGAATTCGGCGCTGCCCATGGCGAGCAGGCTGAACGCGAGCAGGTAGACGCCGAGCGGCAGCCTCCTGCCCGCGATCGCGTCGGGCGCTGTGGTTCCCGCGCTCATCGAGCAGCGCCCGGGATCGAGGTGACGGCGAAGTCTTTGGTCATGTCCTGGCACCGAATCCGTTCTGCCCGCGGAGTCCGGGAGAGTTCCCGCGCGGCCGACCCCTCGGCCGACTCCGCCACCCAGAGTGGATTCCGCCCGCGACGCCGGACAAGCTTCGTTGCCGAAAGCGGGACACGACCCGGGGGGCCGCCACCGCTCGGCACGGCGGCGGTCGGGCGCGCCGGTGCGTCCGCAGTGGACTGCGCCTCGTCGCGGAACTACGGATTGTCGAGCACCTTCTCCAGGCGACGGTGGAACCTGCGGCTCCGGCCCAGCCGGCCCGCCCGGGTCGCCGAGTACGTCACGACGAGGTTCGCCTCGCCGAGCGGCAGCACGCCGCAGGCCCCGAGCACTGCCGCGCACGCCGTCGTCCCGCACCCCATGCCGCGCAACCGGGTCAGGACGGTGTCGACGTCGGCACCGTCGTCCACCCACTGGCGGACCGCGTCCAGATCGACGTCCCCCGAAGGTCTTCGACCCTCATCCGATCCCCTTCACGCGCTCCGCCGCCGTTCTCCGGACACGTTTCGTCCGGCCGTCCGACGCGAGCACGGCCAACGTCGCGCGGTGCTCGACCTCCGCCGCGAGCCGTGACTGGAGCCAGTCCGTCCACGACCGGACGCCCTCCGCCAGCTCCTCCGGTGGCAACGGCCCGTTCCGGGCGCGGCGGAGGACGCCGATCTCGGCGCTGCGCCGCCGGCTGTACGCCTGGTTCGACACGTCCAGTGCCCGCAACCACTTCTCGTGCGCACCGTCCGGCTCGACCTCCAGCACCCGCACCACGACCGACGCGGCGAGCGGGTGGTCCTCCTCCAGTTCCACCGCCCGCAGCAGGAGGTCGAGCGCCGCGCGCTCGGCGATCACCTGTTCGTAGAGCTGCCACCGCACGTGGTCCGCGCCGAACCCGCGCGCTTCGCGGCGCACCGACGCGGCCAGCTCTTCCAGCACCGAGAGGAGATCCGCCTTCACCGCTCCCCCTCCGCGCGCCGCACGACCTCGACCAGCCGAACCTACCTCCGGCACCGGGTTGCCTCGCGTAGGTTTTCCGGCATGGAGTCGGAGGAACGGCCCGCGCGCGAGATCCCGGTCATCGCGACGACCGTGATCGACCACCGCGCCTACTACGGGCGGGCGTGCGGCGACGGGTTCGTGCTGGTGTCCCCGGACGGGGCGCTCACCGTTGTGGACCAACGGTTGCGGGTCGTGCGGCGGCTCGACCTCGGCGGCCCGGTCGGTGATGTCGCGGTGTCGCAGGACGGTGGCCGGTGGGCGTGGGTGGTCGACGGGCGGCTCCGGCTCGGCGACCCCGGAGACCCGGACGCCGTCTCGGTGCCGTCGGCCGGCGAGGTCGCGTGCCGGTGGCTGCCGTCCGGCCGCGCGGTGTGGGTGGCGCACGGCACCGGGGACGGGATCCGGGTCGAGGTCCGCGCGCCGGACGGCCGCGTGCTGGGCGCGGTGGCGGTGCCGGACGCGTTCGGCGGCTCCTCGGTGATGCTGTGCCCGCACCCCGACCCGGACGCGGTCGTGCTGTGGATCGCGGCCGGGCAGGACGGGCAGCAGTCCTGGCTGCTGCACGGCCCCGACGCCCCGACCGCCGAACACCTGCCCGCCGACGACGGCCTGCCCGCGCTCTTCGGGCCCGCCGGCACCTGGCTGCTGACCGCCGACGACGACCGCCTGGTCCGCCGGTCGTGGCCGGCCGGCGTGGAGACCGGCGCGCTGGACTGGTCGCGGGTCGACCCGGACGCCGACCGGGACGGCACCGACGTGCCGGGCGCGGACCTGGTGCTGCTGCCCGGTGACGCCGTCTCGTGGAGCACCGGGAACGGCCGGTTGCGCACGGTCGACCTCGCGACGATGTCCGTGGTGGACGAGATCGCGCCGGCCGGGCACCCGGTCCGCACGACCGCGCAGCTCTATCCGGCGCTCAAGGACGACCACAGCCCGTGCGGGGACTTCGACTACTCGGTGCTCGGCGCGGCGGGCACCGTGCTGACCGTGCACCGGCGGCGCACGCTGGTGCTGTCCGACCTGCGGGACTGGTCACCGCGACCGCCGTCGGCCGGTCGTCCGCCGGGCGGGCCCGTGCCCGGCGTCACTGCCCCATGACGTAGCGGACGGTCGGACCGGTGGTCCAGCCGCCGTCGACGGCCAGTTCCGCGCCGGTGATGTAGGAGGCCGCGTCGGAGAGCAGGAAGACCATCGCGGCGGCGATCTCGGGCGCTTCGCCGACCCGGCCCATCGGCGTGTTCGGGTAGTTGCCCTCGCCGCGCTGGATGCCCACGCCCGACGTCATCGGCGTGTAGGTCATGCCGGGGTGCACCGAGTTGACCCGGATCCGGTCGGTCCCGTTCTCCACCGCGGCGATCTTGGTCAGCCCGCGGACGCCCCACTTGGACGCGCCGTAGCTGCCGGTCAGCGCGAGCCCCATCAGGCCCGCCGCCGAGGAGATGTTCACGATCGACCCGCCCCCGCCGGCCTTGAACTCCGGGATGACGGTCTTCATCCCGAGGAACACGCCGACCAGGTTGATCTCCAGCACCTGCCGGAAGTGCTCGACGCTCTCGGTCTCCAGCGGCTGCCCGGTCGACACGCCCGCGTTGTTGACCAGCCCGTGCACACCGCCGAACTCCTGCCGGGCGAACGCGACCACGTCGGCCCACTGCTGTTCCGAGGTCACGTCCAGGGCGCGGAACGCCGCGTTGCCGCCCAACGCGGCGGCGGTGGCCTCGCCGTCGTCGGTCAGCACGTCGGTCAGCACCACCCGCGCCCCCGCCTCGACGGCCTGCCGGGCGGCTTCCGCGCCCAACCCGCGCGCGGCACCCGTGATGACGATGGTCTTGCCGGACAGATCGGTCAACGGTCCTCCCCGGTAGCACCCGAACGCACCTGACGCTGCCAGTCTGGGGCGAACGGCGCGCGCTCCGCACGCCGGCAACCCCTGAACGGGTGACCGCCGGGTTCGACCTCCACACACCTCCCGGACCATCCACAAAGGACATCCGGGTCACGGCTACCCGGTGCTCCCGAGGCCGTCGAGTTGGTGCCGCAGGCGTTCGGCGTCGAGGGCGCGGCGTTGCGAGAGGCACAGCTCCACGGCGTGTTCCCAGGCCGCGCGGGCCTCGGTGTGGTCGCCGACGGCCGCGTAGGCGGTCCCCAGGTGTTCGAGGACGTCGACCTCCAGGAAAGCGTTGCCGATCCGGCGGCACACGTCCAGCGCGTCGCGGAGGTGTTGCGCGGCAAGGGTGTACCGGCCGGTCCGGGTGGCGATGTAGCCGAGGCTGTCCAATGTGGCCGCTTCGCCGTCGCTGTCGTGGTGCTCCCGGTTGATGACCAGGGCGCGCTCGCAGCACGACCGCGCGTTCTCGTGCGAACCGAGCATCGCGTACTCCCAACCCGTGTGGTTGAGCGCCCGCCCCTCCGCCACCGGGTCGCCCAGTTCCCGGTACAGGCGCAGGGCGGCCACCGCGTGCCGCAGAGCCTGCGCGTGGTCGTCCAGCAGTTCCCAATGGGCGGTGAGGGCGTGCTGGCAGTGCGCCTGGGACTGGAGGTCACCGGCCAGTTCGGCCAGGGACAGCGCCTGGCTCAGGTGTTCGTAGCCCAGCTGGTGCCGGCGGATCCGGGTGTGCGCGGTGCCCAGGTGCCGGTGGGCCTGGATCTGCGGGCCGAGCGCGTCGAGTTCGCGGGCGGCGGCCAGGCCGGTCCGCCAGCCTTCGATCAGGTCGTGGAACAGGCCCTGGCGGGCCCGGAACGTGTGCAGCGCCCAGGAGAGCCGCCAGACCGCGGTGTGCCAACCCCGGTCGGCCGCCGCCTGCTGGAGGGCCACCAGGCACGGGCCCTCCACCGCGAACCAGGCGGCGGCCGAGTCGGCGTCGGTGAGCCGGACCGCCGCGCACCCCTCGACCGGCGGGTCCAGCTCGATGGCCGGGCGGTGCGGTTCCAGCAGGCGGTCGCCCGCGTGCGCGGCCTGCGTCAGGCAGTCGACCAGCCGGCGCAGCGCCGCGTCCAGGTCGGCCGGCGACAGGTCCTGGCGCCCCTGTTCGGCGGCGTACAGGCGGACCAGGTCGTGCATCCGGTACCGATCGGGCACGTGCTGCTGGACCAGGTGCATCTCCTCCAGCTCGCGCAGGACTTTCCGGCACCGGGCCACGGGCAGCCCGCACAGCGACGCCGCGGCGGGCAGGCCCAGGTCCGGTCCGGGCGCGCAGCCCAGCAACGCGAACGCCCGCGCGGCGGCGGCGTCCAGCGCGCGGTAGGAGCAGGCCAGGACCGAGCGGACGTTCGCCGTCAGGTCGCCGGTGTCCAGCGCGTCCAGCCGGTTGGCCACGTCGCGCAGTTCGGCGCTCAGGGCACCCAGCGGGAAATCCGGGTGGGCCGCGGCGCGGGCCGCCACCACGCCCAGCGCGAGCGGCAGGCCCGCGCAGCAGTCCAGGAGTTCGGCGACCGCGGCGGGTTCGGCGTCGACCCGGTCCCGGCCCAGCCGCCGGGCCAGCAGGTTGCGCGCCTCGTCGTCGGAGAGCCGGTCGAGGTCCGCGGCGAACGCGCTGTGGTTCGTGGTCAGCGCGGTGAGCCTGCGCCTGCTGGTGACCAGCACCGCGCACGCCGGGCTGCCGGGCAGCAACGGGACCACCTGCGCGCTGTCGCGGGCGTTGTCCAGCACGATCAGCATCCGGCGGCCGGCCATCAGGCTGCGGTAGAGGTCGAACTGGGCGTCCAGGTCGACCGGGACGGCGGCCGGGTCGACCCCGAGCGCGTCCAGGAACCGCCGCACCGCCGTGGCCGGCGTGATCGGCGCGCCGAGCGGGTCGAACCCGCGCAGGTTGACGAACAGCTGGCCGTCCGGGAACAGGTCGAGGTTGCGGTGCGCCCAGTGCAGGGCCAGCCAGGTCTTCCCGATCCCGCCGATGCCGCCGATCGCGGAGATCACCACGGTGGTGCCCGCGTCCACGTGCCGGCCCAGCGTCGTGGTGAGGAAGGCCAGTTCGGCGGCCCGGCCCGCGAACAGCCTCGGCGCGGAGGGCAGCTGGCGGGGCACCGGCGCGCCACCGGCCCGGACGGGGGCGACGACCGGGGCGTTCGGCAGGGACAGCACGGGATCGGCGGTGATGATCCGCTGGTGCAGCAGGCGCACCGACGCGGCGGGGTCCGTGCCCAGCTCCGCCACGAACCGCCGGCGCAGGCCGTCGTAGTGCGCCAGAGCATCGGCCGCGCGTCCGCTGCGGTACAGGGCGAGCATGTACTGGGCGGCCACCCGCTCGTCGAGCGGGTTCTCCTTGGCCTGCGTGGCGAGATCGGCCAGCAGCGACGCGTGCGCGCCCAGCCGCAGCCGGACGTCGACCAGGTCCAGCCGGGCCGCGTGGAGTTCGCCGACCAGCGTGGAGCGCACGCCGTTGAGCCACGGGACGTCCAGGCTGCCGAACGGATCTCCCCGCCACAGCGCCAGAGCGCGTTCGTACAGGTCCTCGGCGTCCTCGTCGCGGCGCGCGGCCCGGGCCTCGCGGGTGAGCGCCCGGAAGCCGTGCAGGTCGACGCTGCGGGGGTCGGCGACGAGCTTGTACCCCTTGGAGAGCCGGACGATCCGCACGCCGTCGGCCGCCGCCAGGCCGCCCCGGAGGCGGGAGATGTAGCTCTGCACGATGGCGGCGGGCCGCTGCGGCACCCGCAGCCCGCCCCACACCCGGTCGACCAGCTGGTCCACCGACACCGGGTGGTCGACGTCGATCAGCAGGACGGCCAGCAGGCACCGGCCCTTGGCCGAGCCGACCACCACCAACCGGCCGTCGACACTGGCTTCGATCTCGCCGAGCAGCCGGAATTCGACCGTCATCCCGACCTCTCGCGTCGATGGCGCGGTGCGGATCCCCGAACGCTTCCTATCCGCTCCGCCCCGCCGGCTCAAGGGCTACTGAAGGGTCGCGAACGTTCGACCGCAGCCCGTGGGCCATGCGGCAGCGGATCATGCGTCACCTCGGCCCAGCACGGTCGCGCCCGTCCCGGCCGCCTCCCGCCGCGTGGTCGCGCGCCCGCGCGACGGCCCGGGTCGGTGCTCCGGTCGGGGCTACTTCGCCAAGGTCGTGGCGAACAGCGGGACGGCTTTCCCGATGGCGTACAACGTGCCCAGCGTCGACCCGCTGCTGAACGCGTTGACCAGCGTCCGGTCGTCCATGATCAGCAGGTGCCCGGCCCGTGCGGACGGGATCTGGTTGAGCACCTGGTCGGCGCGCAGCGGCGCGGCGTCCGAGCCGATCGGGAACACCACGGTCAGGTCCGCGCTGAGCAGTTCGATCTGCTCGCGGGACAGGTCGACCGCGAAGGTGGTCCCGGCCAGCGCCTGCACCTCGGGCTTGTTCTTCAAGCCCAGGCCCTCCACGAAGTCGACCCGCGAATCGCCGCGCACGTAGGCGGAGTACTTCTCCGAGTAGTACGCGCCGACCGCGACGGACTTGCCCGCGAACGACGGGTTGTCCGCCTTCGCCTCGGCGAACGCCGCGTCGACCTCGCCGATCAGCTCACGGCCCTTGTCCACCTTGCCCAACGACTGCGCCACCAGCTCCATCTGCTGCCGCCAGGTCGTCCCGTACGACACCACGCCCGCCGGGGCGGACACCGTGGGGGCGATCTTGCTCAGCTCCCGGTACTTCTCCTCGGAGTTGTCCGAGCGGGTGTTGAGGATCAGGTCGGGCCGCAGCTGCGCGATCGCCGCGTAGTCCGGTTCCAGCGTCGGCAGGATCGTGGGCGCGGTGGTGTACTTGCCCGCCGCCCACGGCCCGACGCCCTCGCCGCCGAAGGCCAGCCAGTCGGCGGCGGCGATCGGCTGCACGCCCAGCGCCAGCGCGGTCTCGGCGTCCGACCAGCCCAGGGCGACGACCCTGGTCGGGTTCGCGGGCACCGTGACAGCGCCGAACATGGTCTGCACGGTCGCGCCGGAAGCGCTGCCGGAGGGGCCGGCCGGCTCCTCGACCTGGCCGCACGCGGCCAGCAGCGCGGCGGCGGCCACCAGGGCGGCCAGGCGGAGTTTCACGGAGTTCCTCCTTGTGCGTCGCGCGGTTCCCCGGTCCGGGGATCGGCGCAGTGGTGCCGCCCGACGGGGACGACCATGGGCGTGCCGGACAGCGGGTCCGGCACGATCCGGGACCGCAGGCCGAAGACGCGTTCGACGACGTCCTCGGTCACCACCTCGGCGGGCGTGCCCTGGGCGACGATCCCGCCGGCGCGGAGGGCGACGAGGTGGTCGGCGTAGCGGCAGGCCAGGTTGAGGTCGTGCAGCACGACGACCACCGTCGTGCCCTGGGTCCGGTTGAGATCGGTGAGCAGGTCGAGCACCTCGACCTGGTGGGTGAGGTCGAGGTAGGTGGTGGGCTCGTCGAGCAGCAGCAGGTCGGTGCGCTGGGCCAGCGCCATCGCGATCCACACCCGCTGCCGCTGCCCGCCGGACAGCTCGTCCACCGGCCGGTCGGCGACCTCCAGCGTGTCGGTGGCCGCCAACGCCTCGGCCACCGCCTCGTCGTCGCCCCGGCTCCACCGCCGGAACCAGCCCTGGTGCGGGTACCGGCCCCGGCCGACCAGGTCGGCGACGGTGATGCCCTCGGGCGCGACCGGGGTCTGCGGCAGGATGCCGAGCACCGCGGCCAGTTCCCGGTTGGGGATGGTGTGCAGGTCCCGGTCGTCCAGGTACACACCGCCGGACACCGGGGCGAGCAGCCGGGCGAGCCCGCGCAGCAGGGTGGACTTCCCGCACGCGTTGGGCCCGACGATCATCGTCACCCGGCCCGGCGGGATGGTCAGCGACAGCCCCTTGACCACCTCGCGGCGGTCGTAGGCCAGGCGCAGCGCCTCCGTGCGCAGGGTGTGCTCCGCGGTCATCATCCGCCCTTCCCGGTCCGGTTCGCCCGCGCCAGCAGCAGGAGCAGGTAGGGGGCGCCGACCGCCCCGGTCAGCACGCCGACGGGGTACGCCTGCCCGCCGGGCAGGTTCTGCGACGCGCTGTCGGCGGCCAGCACGATCACCGCCCCGACCAGCCCGGACACCGCGAGCGCGGGCCCGCCGTCGCGGACCAGCCGGCGGCCGATCGGCGCGGCGAGCAGCGCCACGAACGCCACCGGCCCGGCCGCCGCCGTCGCCGCGCCGGCCAGCGCGACCGCGCAGGCGAGCAGGCCGAGCCGGACCGGTTCGACGGCCACGCCGAGCCCCCGGGCCGCGTCGTCCCCCAGGGTGAGCAGGCCGAGCGCGCGGGCCAGCGCCGCGACGGCGGGCAGCAGGAGGGCCAGCAGCACCGCGAGCGGCACCGCCTGCGTCCAGTTGCGGCCGTTGAGGCTGCCGGTGAGCCAGACCAGGGCGTCCTGCGCGGTGTTGACCTGGGTCCGGGTCAGCAGGTAGGAGACGACGCTGAGCAGGATCGCCGCCAGCCCGATGCCGACCAGCACCAGCCGCGCCCCGGTCACGCCGCCGCGCCACGTCAGCAGGTACATCACCAGCGCGGTGAGCAGCGCGCCGGCCAACGCCAGCCCGGACAGCGCCGGCCCGCTGAACCCGAGCACCGCCAGCCCGAACACCGCCGCCGCACTGGCCCCGGTGCTGATCCCGATCACGTCCGGGCTGGCCAGCGGATTGCCCAGCAGGCTCTGGAACACCGCGCCGGACACCCCGAACGCGAACCCGACCAGGACGGCCACCAGCGCCCTGGGCAGCTTCAACTCCAGGACGATGTAGTCGGTGGCCCGGGAACCCTGACCGGCCAACGTGGACAGCACGTCGGGCAGCGACACGTGCCCGCGCCCCAGCGTCAACGCCACCGCCACGAGCACGACGAGCAACGCGACCAGCCCGCCGGCCACGGCCACCTGGCGCTTGTGGACCCGGAGCCGGGCCCGCGCGATCACCTCGGCGCTCACGGGGCGGCCACCTTCCGGCCGCGCACCAGCGCGATGAACACGGGCGCGCCGATCGCCGCCGTCAAGATGCCCACCTGCAACTCGCCGGGCCGCGCGATCACTCGGCCGAGGACGTCCGCGCCCAGCAGCAGGACCGGCGACAGGACCATCGAGTACGGCAGCAGCCACCGGTGGTCCGGGCCCGTGACGGCCCGCGCCAGCAGCGGCACGGCCAGGCCGACGAACGCCACCGGCCCGACGCTCGCCGTGGCCGCGCCGCACAGCAGGACGACGGACGCGCCCGCGACCACCCGGCTGCGCGCCACGTCCTGCCCGAGCGACCGGGCCAGGTCATCCCCCATCGCCAAGGCGTTGAGCGCGCGGGCCGAGCCCAGCGCGAGCACCAGGCCGAAGGCGATGAACGGCAGCACCTGCCAGAAGATGTCCATGGACCGGCCGGCCAACGCGCCCACCTGCCAGAACCGGAACTGGTCGAACGCGTCGGTGCTGGTCAGCAGCACGGCGGTGGTCATCGACACGAAGGCCGCGTTGGTCGCCGCGCCGGACAGGGCCAGCTTCAACGGCGTCGCGCCCTCACGTCCGAGCGCGCCCACGCCGTAGACGAGCACCGCCGCGACGGCGGCACCGGCGAAGCCGAACCACACGTACCCGGTCAGCCCGGACACGCCGAACACGGTGATCCCGACGACCACGAACAGCGCCGCGCCCGCGTTGATCCCGAGGACGCCCGGGTCGGCCAGGGGGTTGCGGGCCACGCCCTGCATCACCGCGCCCGCGACGCCGAGCGCCGCGCCGACCAGCAGCCCGACCAGGGTCCGGGGCACCCGCTCGGCGCGGATGAACAGGTGGTCGTTGTCGGTCGGGTCGAACCCGGTGAAGGCGTCGACCACGGTGGCGAACGGGATCGGCTTGGCGCCGACGAACACGCTGAGCACCGCGACGCCGGCCAGACCGAGCAGCGCGACGACCAGCCAGGCCGACAGGCGTCCGGCCCGCCCCGCACCCGCCCGTGCCATGCCACCTCCACCAGCCTCGTCCGATCGGGGCCTTAGGTTAGGCTAACGAGACAGCGGGCCGTAGCCGCGACGCCGGAGTTCCTGCTCACAGCCGTCGACCGGGTCACTCTCCGTCGCGAGCCCGCCCGCCGCCACCTCGTCACCGCCGGATTCGGGCGGATCGGATCGCCGGACCGCGTCCCGGTGCCACGCCGTGGCCGGGCTATTCGTCACCCGGAACCCATTCGAGTGAAAGGACGAACGGTAAAACCGTCGCGGCCCGTATCGACCACTTCGACCGGACCCCCGTCCAGGCGTTTTCCGGTCGGGCACAACGGCGCGGACGGTTTGCCCGGGGCGACCCAAACGTGGCGGACCTGCGGGTACCGACCGGTATCGCCGCACGGGCCCGGCCCGCCGGTCCGGTTGCCCGCGACGCCCGACCGAGGCCGGCCGTTCACCCTTGCCGCCCAACGTTTTCGCTGATCAAGGCGATCTTTCGGGAAATCGGCCGACGGCGTGGACGACGGTTACCGTCCGGCGGCGAATATTCACTAATTCGGGTGACTTGTGTACACCATGGCGCTATCCGGCGATTTCGGGCCGGCGCATCCCGATAGTCTCCCCGTCGTTCGACATCCGATGCGTTTCAACGGACCTCGTCGGGCTTTCGCCAGGAAATCGAAGGAGAACCTACAGTGTTGAAGAAGGCCGGTATCGTGTTCGCCGGGGTCGCCAGTCTGTTCATGATTGGTGGCACCGGCATGGCCTCCGCCGGTGAGGTCGAGGGTCACGACTTCGCGCCCGGCGCCCGGGAGATCGTGCACAAGGACAACGTGATCGGCGTCGACCAGGTCAGCGTTGCGGACGGCGCGGCGGCCAACGCGCTGCAGTGCGTCACCGTCACCAAGCCGCAGATCCCGGTCGCGCTGACCGGTATCGGCGCGTCCATCCCGGTCGCCGCCCAGCAGATCCAGCCGAACCTGGGCCTGCCGGAGATCAACGTCCTGGGTGGCCACAACGGCGACACCAGCACCAGCACCGTGATCAACGAGCAGAGCGGCAACAACGCCTGCGCCGGTGGCAACGGCAACGGCGCGGGTGGCAACGAGGACAGCGACGGCGCCGGCGCCGTGGGCGTCAGCGACGCCTCGGGCGTGGACATCGCCACCCTGACCGGCAAGCGGAACGGCTGAGCTTCGCTCACCGTGTCCGACCCCGTCCAGTGAGGACGGTCGGCCGAGGGGCGTCGGGTCACGCGGACACCACAGGCAAGGGGAGCCCGGCCTCAACACCGGGCTCCCGATTCGCGGAGGCGGTATCGGGTATCCCGATCCTGCCACTCCGGGGGTGGGATCGAGACCCCCAGCCCAGCAGTCCGCCCGCTGCCCCACCCGGTCGACCCGTCCGGCTCCGCGGACACCGCGCCACCGGCTCCGTCCGGTGCGCGGTGTCCCGGAGATATCGGGAAAAGGTCGTGGCTACAACGGATCCCGCTGAACGGGCAACTGCCCGTTCAGCGGGATTCCGCACGTTCCGGGGACCTCTCGCGTCCCCGGCCCCGCGCTCCGGGCGGTGAGCCGACGGGCGCGCCGGACGCGCTCAGCAGTGGGAAGTGCCCGCGGTGTCGGGCTTCCGGTCGTGCGGGGCGGGGTTGGGCAGGCCGGCCGACGTCCGGTGGGCGACCGGGTCGTGGTTCCCGACGGTCCAGCGCACCAGGGTGTCGGCCGCGGACTCGAACGCCTCGGTCAGCGCGGTCGCGGTGCCGACCAGCCACTCCTCGCTGCGCACCACGTGCATGTTGTGGTCGGGCTCGCACCAGCACGCGACCTCGATCGCCGCCGACACCGTGAAGCGCGGGCGCCGCTCGCGGTAGACGTACAGCGCGAGTTCCAGCCAGTCGTCGCCCTCGGCGTGGAACGTCGACGCCGTCCCGAAGACGGCCGACACCCCTCGGCCCTCGGCCGGTTCCTCGGCCAGCTTCTCCGGCCACCAGTCCCAGCGCGGGCCGCCGTCCGGCACCCGCTTCGCCTCCAGCCGCCCGGCGGCCCGGCGGGTCCTCGTGGCCTGCTCCCCGGTCAGCTCGGGGAACAACGCGGTCAGGTCGATGCGGTCGAACGTCTCCAGCGCCACACCCCGACCCTAGCGGCACCCCGACCGGCGCGCCGGTCCGCGACGGCGGGATCACCAAGTGGAGCAAGGGAAAGCACGGGCCGGCGGCCGAACAGCGCACCCGGTCGACGCCGTCGCGACCGGGCCGGTCGGCCGACCGGCCGCGCCCGCGCGCGTGCATCGGATCCCTTGCCGCGACGGGCATTCGGCCGTCCCGCTACGACCGTTCGGGCACTCGGGACACACCTCGGCGCGTGGTTTTCCGGACGGGCCAAGGAGATGCAATCCGGTCACCGCCCGCCGAACAGGACGATCACGACGCGGTGCCGGGAGCCGTAGTGACGTTGGGCGACAACCGCCCGCTGATCGGCGGGCGGGAGCCGTGCCGGTTCGGGACCGTGTTGAGCACGGGCGCGGAGGTGGTGTAGGTCAACAACGACGTGCACCGCAGGTCGACCCGAGGGGACTGTCCGATGACCGCGAACCTGGCCGGATACCTGGCGCTGCGGGCGCTCGACCGCGGCTGGCACCCGCTGCCCGCGTTCCACGTCGGCGACGACGTGCACACCTACGAGGACGTCCACCGGGGTGCGGCGCGGTTCGCCGCCGCGTTCGCGGCGCGCGGGGCGGGGCCGGGCAGCCGGGTGCTGCTGACCATCCCCGACGGCATCGACCTGGTGTGGGCGTTCCTCGGCGCGGTCCGGCTGGGCGCGGTGGCGGTGCAGCTCAACGGCGCGATGCACCCCGACGAGATCGTGCGGTCCGCACGGGTCGCGCAGCCGGACCTCGTGGTCGCCGAAGCCGACCTGGCGGGGCTGTTCGACGCGGTGGTGGATCCGGCGGAACTGCGCGCGGTGCGCGAGGAGGCGCCGGTCGCGGAGGTCACGCCGGACACCCCGGCGTACGCCGTGTTCACCTCCGGCACGACCGGCGAACCGAAGCTGTGCTTCCACGCGCACGGCGACCCGGCGGTGTACGAACAGGGCATCGGCGAGGTGCTCGGCACCACCCCGGCGGACGTGACGTTGTCGGTGTCCCGCATGTACTTCGCGTTCGGACTGGCCAACTCGCTGATCGTCCCGCTGCACCGGGGCGGCTCGGCCGTGCTGTCCCGCGAGCGGGCGAGCGAGGACGAGGCGCTGCGCCTGGTGCAGCGCCACGGGGTCACCCTCTTCTACGGCCAGCCCAGCTTCTACGCCCGGCTGCTGCGGCACCCCGACCACGGGAAGCTCTCGGGGCTGCGGCTGGCGATGGTCGGCGGCGAGGTGCTGCCCGAGGCGTTGGAGGCCAGGGTGCGCGAGGTGCTGGGCGACCGGCTGCTCAACGTCTTCGGCAGCACCGAGATCGGGCACGCCGCCATCTGCGGATCGCCCACCGCGGCACGGCCCGGCACGGTCGGCCGGGTCCTGCCGCCCTACCGGATCAGGGTCGTGGACGAGCGGGGCGTCCAGACGCCGCCCGGCGTGGAGGGCAGGCTGGAGGTGGCCGGGCCGTCGATCACGCCCGGTGTGCGCAACGGCGGTGACGCGCCGGTGCGCGCGGAGGGCTGGTACGTCACCGGCGACGCCGCGAGCGTCGACGCGGACGGGTTCGTGCGGCTGCTCGGGCGGCTGGACGACGTCGAGATCGTCGGCGGGCAGAACGTCCACCCCAGCGAGATCGAGGACCTGCTGATGCGGCACCCGGACGTGCAGGAGGTCGGGGTGTGCTCGGTCCGGCGGGAGACCGGCGTGACGACGTTGCGGGCGTACGTGGCGCTGAAGGACGCGGCGCTGACGGACGCGGCGGGGGGCGCGGCCGAGCCGGACCGGGTGGGCGCGGAACTCCTCGCCGCCGCGAAGGAGGAGCTGACCTGGTACAAGGTCCCCGAGGACGTGGTGTTCGTGGCCGCGCTGCCGCGCACGCCCAGCGGCAAGCTGCGCCGCCGCGAGGTCCGCGCGCTGGCCGCGCGGTGATCGCGGCGAAGGGCGTGCGCGGGTTCGTGCCCGGGGGCGGGGTGCGCGTGGCCGCCTGAACCCGTGCTGGACAACCGGCGGACCCGGAGCTAAGTTACGGCCCTAACAAAGGGTGCCCTAACTTCGGGGGTTTCGAGTGTCGTCACGGGGACGGGTCGGTGGCCGGCCCGCGCGGATCGGCGCGGCCGACATCGAGCGGGCGGGCCGGGAGATCGGGTTGGCCGATCTCACCGTGCAGGCCGTCGCGACCGCGCTCGGGGTGACGCCGACCGCGCTCTACCGGCACGTCGACGGCCGCTTCGGGCTGGAGACGCTGGTCGGCGAGAGCGTGCTGGCAGAGCTGCGGGTGGTGGACGACCCCGCGCACGACGTGGCCGGGCACCTGGTGTCGTTCGCCGGGCAGTTGCGGGACTTCGTGCTCGACCACCCGGGGCTGTCCACCTACCTGCACGTCCTGTTCCCGCGCGGGCCCGCCGGCGCGGCGCTGCTGGAGGCCGAGATCGCCGCCCTGGTCCGGCGCGGCTACCGGCCCGACGCGGCGTCGGTGGTGTGCGGCACGGTCGCGCTGCTCGCGATCAGCCTCGCCGCCGCCGAGGAGCGCCAGCGGCAGGGCATCGCCGCCACGCCGGGGTTCGAGCGGCAGCTCGCCGAGTCGCGCCGGCTGCTCGGCTCGGACGGGCTGCTCGCCGAGGCGCACGCGGAGATGCCGGACATCGGCACCGACGCCTACTTCCGCCTGGTGATCGCCGCCTGCCTGGGCGGCATCCTCACCACCGCCCCCGCGGGTCGCTCGGTCGCCGAGATCACCGCCGCGCTGGGCCTGTCGACAGGAGACCGCTGATGGCGGCACGAGGGTTCCAGGGCGCCGTGCTGCGCGGGTTCGGCGCGCGCGACCACGTCGCCACCGTGGTCGCGGTGTCCCGGATCGCGCCGAACTTCGTGCGGGTGCGGCTGTCCGCGCCGGAACTGGTCGAGGGGCTCAAGCCGGAGCCGACCGAGTGGCTGCGGTTCTGGTTCCCCGACCCGGCCGGCTCGGACAAGGAGCACCAGCGCGCGTACACGATCGTCCGGGCGGACCGGGAGACCGGCGAGTTCGCCGTGGACGTCGTGCTGCACGAGCCCGCCGGCCCGGCGACGGCGTGGGTGCTCGCGGCCGAGCCCGGCGCGCGGGTCGCGGTCACCTCGTTCGGCTCGTCCCGGTTCGCGCTGCCCGACCAGCCGCCCGCCGGGTACCTGCTGGTCGGCGACGCCGCCTCGATCCCGGCCGTCAACGCGATCCTGGCGGCGGTGCCCGACGACGCCGACGTCGAGCTGTACCTGGAGCAGCAGCACGCCGAGGACGAGCTGATCCCGCTCACCGGGCACCCCGGGCTGCGCGTGCACCGCGTGCCCCGGCAGGGCGAGACGTCGCTGGCCGCCGCCATCGAGGACCGCGACTGGTCGGACTGGCACGCCTGGGTGGCCACCGAGTCGGGCACCCTCAAGCACGTCCGCAAGCTGCTGCGGGACGGGTTCGGCTTCCCCAAGACCGACCTGCACGCCCAGGCGTACTGGGCGCACGGCCGGGCGATGGGTTCGTTGCGCCGCACCGAAACCGAGCCCCCGGCCGCCGAGCACGAGACGACGACCGAGCACGAGACGACGACCGGGCCCGAGCCGACCACCGGGCCCGAGCCGACAGCCGGGACGCCGGCCCCGGGCGCGGCCCGGCAGGCACCGCGGGCCGGGCGCTGGCGGTCGCAGGCCGCCGGCGAGCTGTTCGCCCCGGTCAAGGCGACCATCATCGCGTCGGGCGTGCTCCAGGTGGTGATCACGCTGCTCCAGCTCGCGCCGTTCGTGGTGCTGGTCGACCTGGCCCGGCTGCTGGTCGAGGGCGCGGACGCGCAACGCCTGCGCGGCACCGGCATCGCGTTCCTCGTGCTGCTGTCGGCGGGCACCGTGCTGGGCAGCGCGCTCATGCTGTGGCTGCACGTCGTGGACGCCCGGTTCGGCGCGGACGTGCGGCGCGGCCTGCTCGCCAAGCTGACCCGGCTGCCGCTGGGGTGGTTCACCCGGCGCGGCTCCGGGTCGGTCAAGAACCTGGTGCAGGACGACACGCTGGCCCTGCACACCCTCGTCACGCACGCGATCCCGGACGCCGTCGCGGCCGTCGTCGCACCGGTCGCCGTGCTGGCCTACCTGTTCGCCACCGACTGGCGGCTGGCGCTGGTGCTGCTCGTGCCGATCCTGGTGTACCTGCTGGCGTTCGCCGCGATGATGCTCCAGAGCGGGCCGAAGATCGCCGAGGCGGCGCGCTGGGCCGAGCGGATGACCGCCGAGTCCGCCGCCTACCTCGACGGGCAGCCGGTGATCCGGGTGTTCGGCGTGGCCGCGTCGTCGTTCCGCCGGGCGCTGGCCGAGTACACCGCGTTCCTGGCGGACTGGCAGAAGCCGTTCATCGGCAAGAAGACCTTCATCGACCTGGTCACCCGGCCGACGACGTTCCTGTGGCTGATCGCCGCGGTCGGCACGCCGATGGTGGTCGGCGGCGCGGTCGAACCGGCCACGCTGCTGCCGTTCCTGTTGCTGGGCACCACGTTCGGCGCGCGGCTGCTCGGCATCGGCTACGGGGTGGGCGGGGTCCGCGCCGGAGTGCTGGCCGCGCGGCGGATCGCGGTCGTGCTGGGCGAGACCGAACTGGCGGAGCGGGAGTCCGCGCCGCGCGAGGCCGAACCGGGCACGGTCGAGTTCGACCGGGTGTCGTTCGGCTACCGGCCCGGCCGGCCGGTCGTGCACGACGTGACGCTGACCCTGCGGCCGGGCACGGTCACCGCGCTGGTCGGCCCGTCCGGGTCCGGCAAGTCGACGCTCGCGGGCCTGCTCGCCCGCTTCCACGACGTCGAGGCGGGCGCGATCCGGGTCGACGGGCGCGACGTCCGCTCGCTCACCGCCGACGAGCTGTACCGGCGGGTCGGGTTCGTCTTCCAGGACCCGCGACTCGTGCGCGGCACGGTCCGCGAGAACATCGCGCTGGCCCGCCCGGACGCGACCGACGCCGAGGTCGAGGCGGCCGCGCGGGACGCCCGGGTGCACGACCGGATCACCCGGCTGCCGGCCGGCTACGACACCGTGCTCGACGCGGACGCCGCGCTGTCGGGCGGCGAGCGGCAGCGGATCACCATCGCCCGCGCGCTGCTCGCCGACCCGCCCGTGCTCATCCTCGACGAGGCCACCGCGTTCGCCGACCCGGAGTCGGAGTACCTCGTCCAGCAGGCGCTGAGCCGGCTCGCCCGGGACCGCACGGTCCTGGTGGTCGCCCACCGCCTGCACACCGTCACCGACGCCGACCGGATCGTCGTCCTGGACCGGGGCCGGGTGGTGGAGGCCGGCACCCACGCCGACCTGCACGCCGCCGCCGGCCGTTACCGGGCGCTGTGGGACAGCCACCGCGCGCCCGCCCGAGCGGAGGCCACCCGATGATCGGCACCCTGATCGGCCTCGTCCCGGCCGAGGAGCGCGGCCGGGCCACCCGGTACGCGGTGCTCGCGGTCGTCTCGACGGTGTTGCGCGCGACGAGCTGCCTGCTGCTGATCCCGCTGGTGTCCGCGCTGTTCTCGGCCACCCCGGCGGACGCCTACGGCTGGCTGGGCGCGCTCACCGCCGCCACCGCGCTGTCCTGGGCGGTCGACGCGGTGCTGGCCCGGCTGGGGTTCGCGATCGGCTTCGCCCTGCTCGACCGGACGCACCGGGAGACCGCCGAGCGGCTCACCCGGATCCCGCTCGGCTGGTTCACCGGGGACCGCACCGCGACCGCCCGGCGGGCCATCGCGGCGGGCGGGCCGGAACTGGTCGGCCTGGTCGTCAACCTGCTCACACCGCTGCTCAGCGCGGTGCTGCTGCCCGTCGCGCTGGCGGTCGGGCTGCTGTTCGCGGCGTGGCCGCTGGGGGTGGCCGCGGCGCTCGCGGTGCCCGCGCTGCTGTTCGCGCTGTGGGCGGGCGACCGGATCAGCCGGGCCGCCGACGCGGCGGACGCCCGCGCGCACAGCGCGCTGACCGAACGGGTCCTGGAGTTCGCCCGCACCCAGCAGGCGTTGCGGGCGGCCCGGCGGGTCGACCCGGCCCGCAGCGCGGCGGGCGACGCCGTCGCCGCGCAGCGCGGCACCACCCTGCGGCTGCTGCTGCTCCAGGTGCCCGGTCAGCTGCTGTTCGGCGTGGCGGCCCAGATCGGGCTCCTGCTGCTGGCCGGCACGATCGCAGTCCTGGCGGTGCGCGGCGAGCTGTCCGGCCCGCAGGCCGTGGCGCTGGTCGTGGTGGCCGTGCGGTTCCTGGAGCCGTTCACCACCCTGGCCGAGCTGTCCCCGGCGCTGGAGACGGTCCGGGGCACCCTGGCCGACCTCGGCGCGGTGCGGGCCGCCGAGGCCGAACCCGAGGCGGGACCGGCGATCGAGGTCGACGTGCCGCCGGGCGTGGAGTTCCGGGAGGTGTCCTTCGGCTACGGCGGCGCGCCGGTCGTGGACCGCCTGTCGTTCACCCTGGAGCCCGGCACGACGACGGCGGTCGTCGGGCCGTCCGGTTCGGGCAAGAGCACCGTGCTGGCCCTCCTGGCGGGCCTGCACCAGCCCGACAGCGGCCGGATCCTGATCGGCGGTGTCGACACCACCGCGCTGCCCCCGGCCGAACGCCGACGCCTGTGCAGCATGGTGTTCCAGCACCCGTACCTGTTCAACGGCGGCATCCGGGACAACATCCGCGCGGGCGACCCGACCGCCGACGACGACGCCGTCGACCGCGCCGCCGCACTGGCCCGCGCCGACCTGATCGCCGACGTCTCCGCCCGGGTCGGCGAAGCCGGGACGGCCCTGTCCGGCGGCGAGCGCCAGCGCGTCACGATCGCCCGCGCCCTGCTGAACCCGGCCCCCGTGCTGCTCGTCGACGAGGCCACCAGCGCGCTGGACGCCGAGAACGAGGCCGCCATCACCGCGGCCCTCGCCGACGACCCGAACGCCCGCACCAGGGTGATCGTCGCCCACCGCCTCAACGCCATCCGCACCGCGGACCAGGTCCTCTACCTGGAGGACGGCGCGGTGGTGGAACGGGGCACGATCGCCGAACTCACCGCCGCCGGCGGTCGCTTCGCCGAGTTCCGCGCGCACCACGAGCGCAGCGCCACCTGGCGGGTGGGTCGGGAGACCGGACCGGCCGTGGAGTAGCCGGGGAACGGGTCGTGCCGAGTGCCCGGAGCCGGTGGTCGACGGGTGCGGCGGGTGCGCGCGGCCGAAGTAGGGACGTGCCAGAATTTCGTCGGTGGCCGAAGCGGACGGGGGCCGGATGTCGCGGGCAACGCAGGAGGTCCCGGCGCACGCGGTGGCGGGTGACGGGGTCCGCATCGCCTACCAGCGGGCGGGTGCGGGGCCCGCGCTGCTGCTGTTGGCGGGGCAGGCCAACAACCACCACTGGTGGGACGGTGTCCGGGAGGACTTCGAGTCCGCGCACACCACGATCACCATCGACTACCGGGGCACGGGCGACAGCGACAAGCCCGAGAACGCTTACAGCACACCGATCTTCGCCGACGACGTCGTCGCCGTGCTCGACGCGCTCGGCATCGACCGCGCGGACGTCTACGGCACGTCGATGGGCGGCCGGGTCGCGCAGTTGCTCGCCGCGCACCACGCCGACCGGGTCGGCGCGCTGGTGCTGGGGTGCACCTCGCCCGGCCGTCCGCACGGCGTGGAGCGCGACGTCGCCGTCCGCCGCTCGATGGCACGCCCGGAGCCGGGCGCGTCCCGGCAAGCGTTGCTGGAGTTGATGTACACGCCCGGGTGGCTGGCCGACCACCCCGGCCCGCACACCACGCTCGGCGACCCGACCATGCCGTCGCACGCCCGGCGCGGCCACCTGCTCGCGAGCGACCGGCACGACGGCTGGGACGCGTTGCCCGCCATCACCGCGCCCACGCTCGTCGTGCACGGCGGTGACGACCTGCTCAACCCCGTGGCCAACGCGCCGCTGCTCGCCGAGCGCATCCCGGACGCCCGGCTGCACGTGATCCCCGGTGCCCGGCACGCGTACTTCGAGGAGTTCCGGGCCGTCGCCGGCCCGCTGGTCCTCGACTTCCTCGCCGCCGCCGGGCCGCCCGCCTGATCGGGCACCGCCGGCGGGGCGGTCAGCGGCCGAGCGCGGAGGCGAGTTCCTTCTTGGACATCTTCGAGCGGCCCTTGATGTTGCGCTGCCGGGCCTCGTTGTAGAGCTGGTCGCGGGTGGGCCCCTGCGGGCCTTGGCGGTTGCCCGACCGCAGGCCGCCCCGCCGCTGCGACGAGATGTCCTCGATGGACGACCGGCTCGCGGTCTTGGACTCGCCCGCCCGCGCCCGGTTCTTGTTCACCGTGCGGGCGGCGATCTCCTCGGCCGTCCTGGTGGACTCGCCGCGCTTCTTCACCGAGTCCTTGATGTGCTCGTACTGGCGTTCGCGTTTGGCGTTCGATCCGCGTGGCATGGCGACCTCCCACTCCTCGGGTACCCGCGCCGGCGGGTGTCCACACACGACTCCTACCAGCCGGAACGCCTGCTAGAGCATCGGCGGGATGAGGCGGTAGCTCTCGGCGTAGTAGGCGTCGGTGCGGCTGCGGAAATCGGCGTGGTCGGGGCCCGCGGGGTCGTACTCGGGCGCGGCCTTGATCTGCTCCTTGGTGCGGTCGACGTGGATGGTGCGCTCCTGGTGGTCGACCTGCCGGACGGTCCCGACCGGCAGCACGACCGTGCGGCCGAAGATCCACGGGCCGGTGTCGACCAGCAGGCAGCCGTCGGGGACCTCGCCGTTCGCCGCGTCGACCTTGCCGATGCGGCCGTCGGTGGCTTCCACGTGGTAGCCGGTCAGTCCGTGGTCCGGCTGCTCCTGCCCCGCTTCGGCACGCAGCCCGTCGATCGCGCCGGGCAGCCACGCCTGGTCGCGCCACGTCCACGGGGTGAATGCGAACTGGTCCATCTCGTCCTCCCACGTCCGGTGCGTCCGCTCGCCGGTTACCCCGCCGGCCGCGGCGGAACACCCGATCGGCCGAGCCGGACCGCCGAAGCCCGGTGCCGGACGACGGGTCCGGGGCGTTTCGTCGGTCAGGAGGTCCGGCGCGCGCGGGTGTCGCCCCGGCTTCGTGGGCCGGCTGTACTGCCCTGGGAGGTGGTGAACGGTCCGACACGTAGTCGGATGATCTCGGAATGGCGTCCACCGCCAAGCGGTGGGCCGACCGGTCGCGCACCCAGTCCACACCGCACCCCGACCCGTACCGGGCGGCGGATCGTGAAGGCGTGGGTTCCGCGCCGAAGGAGCCCGGCCAGGATCACCTGGCCCGCCCGTCGCAGCCACACCGCGCTCAAAGCGCCAACCACACGCCGGCCGCGTCCCCGACCTCTCAGGTCAGTCCAGCTGGCTGCCGGCCGGCGCGCGGTCGCCGTCGAGGGCTTCCTGGACCGCCTCGGCGATCCGCCGTTCGGTGGCCGCCCGACGCCGGCGGGCGCGCAGCCGGAGCACCACGACCAGACCGGCCGCCGCGACGAGCAGCACCAGCACGCCCCACGGCACGGCCCACCCGCTCGCGGTGGCGGTGACGTCGGCCGGGGCCTGGGCGGCGGTGGCGCCCGCGACCTTCGGGGTGAGCCGGACCGCGGCCTCCAGCCGGACCAGCGGCGCGACGTCGGTCAGCTCGACGGTGAAGTCCAGGTGGGCGCCGGGCAGCAGTTCCGGCACGGTGAGCGCCCGCTCCTGCCCGCCGAGCCCGAACAGGCCCTCGACGGTGACCGCCTGCTCGGCGCTCATCCGGAGGTTGCCGGTGTTGGTCACCCGGAAGGTGACCGCGGCGGAGCCGAGGCCGACCGGGTTGACCGTGCCCCGGTAGTCCACCGCGAGGTCCTCGATCGCCAGCGCGGGCTTGGCCTCGCCGGAGACCCGCAGGTGGATGCGGGTGCCGAGGCGGCGGTCCACGTTCACCCCGCCCGACTGCTCCGGGACGGCCAGCGACGTGACGATGCCTCCGGTGTGGTCACCCGGTCCGGCGTCGGCGGGCACCACGACGGTGAACGGCACCTCGACCGTCGACTGGGCCGCGACCTCGACCTGGGCCTGCGCCGGGGTCACCCACGTGCCCAGGCCGGTGGAGGGTTCGCCGCGCGGGCGCAGGTCGAGCTGGCCGCTCGCGGTGGTGAAGCCGTCGGCGGCGTAGACCAGCAGGGTGATCGGCTTGTCGCCGTGGTTGGCGATGGCCACCGCGTCGCGGACGGTCGAGCCCGGCTCGGCGGCGTAGCTGTAGTTGGGGCGGTTGTCGCCGTGGTCGGCGCTCGCCGCCGGACGCACCCCCCAGGTCACCGGGTCCTGCGCGTGGGCCGGTGCCGGGGCGCACAGCAGGCAGACCCAGGCGAACGCGGCGGCGACCAGGACGAGCAGCGGGCGGAGGGGGCGTGGCATTCGTTGTCTCCCAAGGCGAAAGCCGGTGGAGCGGCGCGTGGCGCGCCGCTCCACCGGGACGGACTCGGCCGGGGCTGGATCAGCCCAGGGCGGTCAGGGTGAGGGTCGCGCGGTAGGTGCCGTCGGCCACCGTGACCGGCAGCTTCAGGTCGAGACCCGCCCGCAGGACCGCGGACCCGCCCGCGTGGCCGACCGGGGCGCTGCCCAGGGTGGCCGACTGGGACAGACCGTTGCCGGCGACGAAACCGGAGACGACCTCGGCACCCGGGACGGCGCCGCCGTCGTTGCCGCCGAGGAACGGCGTCCAGCCCAGGTACTTGCCGCTGAACGTCTTGCCCGCCGACGTGAAGTCGCCGATCTGGCCGGACAGCGACCACTGCGGGCCGTTGATCCGGGTGTCGGTGACCCGCACCGGGTTGAGCGAGCCGGTGGCGGCGAAGTGGTCGCCGGACTCCTTGGCGGTGCCGAGGTCGACCACGCCGTTGCCGCCGTCGATGCTCCACACCAGCTCGCCCGGGGCGCGCTCGGGCACGGTCACCTTGACGCGCTGCTCGCCGTCGGCCGCGGGCGGCTCGATGCCGGCCTCGGTGACGTGCTTGACGCCGCCGCGCTTGGTGATGGTGAAGGTGTCGTACAGGTCGCCGACCTTGACCGACTCGGGCGAGTTGGCGGTCTTCTCGACCACGTAGGAGCGGTAGGTGACGGCGTCGCCGTTCACCGAGACCACCTGGTAGGTGGTGATGCCCTGGCCGCGCTTGACCTGGGTCGCGCCGTTCTTGGTCCAGACGTTGTTGTCCGCCGGGGCCAGCGTGTAGTGCTTCGCGCCGGAGTTGCTGACCGCGTACACCGGGCCGGTGGTGATGCCCGGGGTGCCGGTGGCGTCGCTGTTCTTGTAGCCGCGGGCGTAGGTGTGGTCGTGGCCCATCAGCACCAGGTCGATGCTGTGCTTCTCGAACACCGGCACCCAGTTGTCGCGCAGGATCGGCTCGTCACGGCCTTCGGCGCTGCTGTAGACCGGCTGGTGGAAGGTCACCACGGACCACTTGTTCGGGTTGTTGCCCAGGATGTGGTCCAGCCACGCGGCCTGGAACTCGACCCACAGCGAGGCGGGGTCCGGGCAGGCCACCGAGCACGCCGGCAGGTTGGCCGGGCGCAGGTAGCCGACGCTCTGGGTGGCGTTGAGCGTGATGAAGCGGACGTCCTGGAAGTCGCTGAAGTACACCGTCTCCCGGGCGACGTTGTCCCAGTGCGCGAAGTACGCCGCGGTCTGGCGGGCGGCGTCGGTGTCACCCTTGGCGCGGTCGGCCAGTGCGCCGATCGTGCTCAGGTTGGGGTGGTTGGCCGGGTACTCGAAGTTCATCTTCCAGTTGCGCAGCGCGCCGTCGCCGTTGTACTCGTGGTTGCCCGGCGCGGCGAGCACCTGGGTCGTGGCGGCGCTCTCGCCCATGCCGTTGAACCAGCTGGTCCACTGGACCTGGGTGCTGCTGTCGATCAGGTCGCCCGCGTGCACGCTGCCGGCCGCGTTCGGCGACTTGGCGTTCGCGGCGGCGACGACGGCCGGCCACGTGGAGTCGAGGCCGATCTGGGCGTCGCCGTAGTAGAAGAACTCGAACGGCTTCGCGCCCTTGGCCGCGGAGCGGAACGCGCGCCAGCGGCTCCACTCGTCGCCGGTGCCGACCCGGTACTCGTACGCGGTGTCTGCGGACAGCGCGGTGGCCGTGGCCGAGTAGTGGGTGTAGTTGACACCGTTAAGGGTGCTGGTGTCGACGGCGTGCGCCTCGATGGAGATCGCGGCGCCGCCCGCCGGGCGGAGCTGGACGGTCCCGCCGCCGGCGTCGGTGCTGCGCCAGGTGAAGTTCTGCGAGTCGTTCGGCGTGGCGGTCGGGGTCAGGATCACGCGGCTGACGTTCGACGTCTCGGCCGAAGCCGGAACGGCCAGGGCGAGGGTGCCCGCGACGACCGACCCGACGATCGCGGCGGCCACTGCGGTGCGCGAGGGTCTGCGCACACCGCGTTTCGGCTGGGAAGACATGCTGCGGATTGCTCCTTTTGTCGGGGTGGTGCCCGCAGACGCTCGCAAGCGACCCCTGCCAACTGAGGAACGCTCATGAAACAGCGGATGACGATCGATGAACGACCGGAAATATGTCCGGACGGACTCCCCCCGGACGTGGGTAGATGGCGGGTTTCGTCGCACAGCCCGCGACTGGTCCGAACCTTTGCGTCACCGTTACCGATCTTCCTGCGACCCGCGTCACGTGGCCTCGACGCGCGGACCGGCCGGGAATCGCAACGTCCGGCGGCCCTGGAGCGCTCGTCCGGTGGGCGACGGGAAGGGTGGGCGACGGGTGGACGCGTGTTCGTCGGCTGCCGGCGCGGTGACACCCGTCATCCGATCGGGCGGCACGGCGGTCCGCTGTCCGCCGCGATGGACTTCGTCGCCGTCAAGGCGGTAACGGCCGGCACCACCGGCCACCTCTCGCCCGAGCAGGTCCGGGGCGACGCGGTCGCCGCGCGCAGCGACGTCCGCGCCGCCGGGCGCGTGCTGTTCGAACTCCTCACCGGCGACTCGCGGCCGGCCGCCGAGCTGCGCGCCGCCCCGCACGGCGCGCGGGTGGGCGCCCCGGGGGAGCGGGGCACCCACCCGCGCCGGGCGGTCAGGCCGCGGCGATCGCGGCGGCCGGGCCGCCCACCTTGACCCAGTTCTCGCCGCCCGTGTTCCGCCAGATCCCGGACTTGTCCGGCCGCAGCCCGAAGACCTGGTGGTCGCGCGAGACCCGGAAGTCCGCGCCCGGCCCGCCGATCTTGTACCAGTCGGTGCCCGAGTCGGCCCACCGGAAGACGTCACCGGTGTTGGGCTGGGTCGCGAGCAGCACTCCCCCGCTCCCGCCGCCCGCCAGCCAGCCCGCCGCCCCGCCGATGTAGTCCCAGTTCTCGCCGCCGGTCCAGTGCCAGACGCTCGACCCGTCCGGGCGCAGGCCGTACAGGCCGCTGGTGGTGGCGACGAACGTCCGGCCGGGGCCGCCGACCTTGCCCCAG
This sequence comes from Saccharothrix sp. NBAS 001, assembly GCF_056640475.1. Lineage (NCBI taxonomy): Bacteria > Bacillati > Actinomycetota > Actinomycetes > Pseudonocardiales > Pseudonocardiaceae > Saccharothrix > Saccharothrix sp. NBAS 001. The sequence goes on along the minus strand of NZ_CM153251.1, from coordinate 10,274,938 downwards.
CTGGTGTTGTTGAACCGGAAGATGTCCCCGTTGCCGGGAGCCGTGGCGAACAGGCCCACGGTGCTGCCGTAGAGCCAGTGGGCCGGACCGCCGATGTGCTTCCACGTCTCGCCGCCCTGCCACTCCCAGACCGCGCCCCGGTCCACGGACAGGCCGAACAGGTGGCCGCCCGCCATGGCGAACGTCGCGCCCGGCCCGCCGACCTTGGTCCAGCTGTTGGGCGAACCGTTGTAGCGGATGAGGTCACCGGTACCCGGCGACGTGGCGAACAACCCGGCGGAGCCCGCGTACAGCTCGCCGGCCGGGCCGCCGACCTTGATCCACGACTCCCCGCCCTGCCACTCCATCACGGCGTCCTTGTTGGGCGTCAAGGCGTACAGCGTCTTCACGGCCTGCGGCGCGATCTCGGGCGCGGCGGCCGCCAGTGGCGCGGTGGCCACCGCCCCGAACAGCGTGGCCGCGGACAGCGCGACCGCGAGCAGACTTCGCGACAACCTCATCTGGATCCCCCTTCTGGCGACGGTTCCCCCGTCGCCTGCGCATCGCCTGCGGCACGCGGAAACCACCGCGCCGCCGGCACCCGGCGCCCCGTCGGCCGGGCACGGCGAACACTGCCCACCGGGCCTCACCCCGTCCTTGCACGGCCCTTGCACCGGCCCGCCCCGGCGGGTAGACGTGTAGCCGGAACCGGGGAGGGTTCCGTCCGCTTCGGGGGGTGGGGGATGGTGACGCGCTTCGCGCTGCTCGGCGACGTCCGCGTGTGGACCGGCGGTCGGGTGCTGGAGATCCGCCAACGGCAGTTGCGCTCGGTACTCGCCGCGCTGCTCGTGGACGTGAACAGGGCGGTGTCCCCGGACGCGGTGGCGGACCGGGTGTGGGGCGAGCAGCTGCCGCACCGGCCGCGCGAGGCCCTGTACAGCTACCTGTCCCGGCTGCGCACGACGTTGAAGGACAGCCCGGACGTGACCATCACCCGCCGGTCGGGCGGCTACCTGCTCGCCGCCGAGCCGGAATCGGTCGACCTGCACCGGTTCCGCCGGCTGGTGGCCGACGCCCGCGCGGCCGACGACCGCGCCGCCACCGGGCTGCTCACCGAGGCGCTCGACCTGTGGCAGGGCGAGGCGTTCGCCGACCTCGACACCCCGTGGTTCGCGGCCGGCCGCGACGCCCTCGCCCGGGAGCGGTTCTCCGCCCGGATGGACCTCACCGACCTGCGGCTGCGCGCCGGCGGGCACGCCGCGCTGGTCGCCGACCTGACCGCGCTGGCCTCGGCGCACCCGCTGGACGAACGGGTCGCCGGCCAGCTCGTCCTGGCCCTGTACCGCAGCGGGCGCCAGCAGGACGCCCTGCGCCAGTTCGAGCGGATCCGCCGGGCGCTGGTCGACGAACTCGGCGTCGACCCGGGACCGCCGCTGCTGGAACTGCACCGGCAGCTGCTCACCTCGGACCCGGCCCTGCTCAGCCCCGCGCCCGCCCGGCGCGCCGAGCCGTCCCCGGCCCGGCCGCCGCGCCAGCTGCCCGCCGCCCCGCGCGGGTTCGTCGCGCGCGAAGCGGAGACCGCCGCGCTCACCGAGGCGCTCGACGGCGCGGCGGCGGACGGCGGCGGGTCGTCGTCCGCCGTGGTGATCTCGGCGATCGCCGGCAGCGGCGGGATCGGCAAGACCTGGCTGGCGCTGCACTGGGCGCACCGGAACCTGGACCGGTTCCCCGACGGGCAGTTCTTCGTCAACCTGCGCGGCTTCGACCCGTCCGGCGCGCCGATGTCGCCCCAGGTGGCGCTGCGCGGGTTCGTCGAAGCGCTCGGCGTCGACCCCAAAGCGGTGCCGCTCGGCCTGGACGCCCAGGCGGCGCTCTACCGCAGCCTGATCGCGGACAAGAGGCTGCTGATCGTGCTCGACAACGCCGCGGACACCGAGCAGGTGGTGCCGCTGCTGCCGGGCGGCCCGTCCGTCGTCCTGGTCACCAGCCGGGACCGGATGGCCGGGCTGGTCGGCGCGCACGGCGCGCGCCCGCTGCGGCTGGACGCCCTGTCCGAGCCGGACGCGCGGTCCCTGCTGGTCGCCCGCCTGGGCACCGTGCGGCCGGCCGCCGAGCCCGCCGCGGTGGCCGAGCTGCTGGAGCGCTGCGCGGGCCTGCCGCTCGCGCTCAGCGTCGTCGCGGGCCGCGCCCAGGCGCAGCCCGGACTGCCGCTCGCGACGCTCGCCGCCGAACTCCGCGACGCCGCCACCCGGCTGGGCGCGCTGGACGAGAGCGACGACGCGGCCAGCGTGCGGGCCGTGCTGTCGTGGTCGGTCGCCGCGCTGACCGCCGACCAGGCGCGGATGTTCGGGCTGCTCGGCGTCGTGCCGGGGCCGGACGTGGGGCTGCCCGCCGCCGCGAGCCTCGCCGGCACGACCGTCCCGGAGGCGCACCGGGTGCTCCGGGCGTTGGAGCGGGTGTCCTTGGTGCAGCAGAGCGGCGGGCGCTACCGGATGCACGACCTCGTCCGGCTCTACGCCACCGAACAGCCGCTGCCCGAGGAGGAGACGGCGAGCGCGCTGCGCAGGCTGGTCGACTTCTACACCTACACCGCCTACACCGCCTCGCTCCTGACCTTCCCCACCCGCATCGAGAGCGTGCTCGACCCGGTGACGGCCGGGAGCCACCCGCACGGGCCGGCCGACAAGGCCGCGGCGTGGGCGTGGTTCGAGGCCGAGCACGACTGCCTGGTCGCCGTCGAACGGGCCGCGCTGCGCCACGGTCTGCACGTCCAGGTGTGGCTGCTGGCCTGGCACCTGACCGCGATGCGCGGGTGGCAGGGGCACTTCGGCGAGAACCTCGCCGCGTGGCGGGCCGGCCTGACCGTCGCCCGCCGGCTGGGCGACCCCGACGTCCTGGGCAGCACGCACCAGCTGCTCGGCTACGCGCTGGGCAGCGTCGGCCGGCACGACGAGGCGCTGGACCAGCTCCGCCAGGCGCGGCCCCTGGTGGTCCGGGGCGGTCGGGCGCAGCGGCTGGGCGACCTGGAGATCGCGTTCTCCGTCGTGCTGGGCCAGCGGGGCGACCCGCGCGCCGCGCTCGACCACGCGCACCGGGCCGTGCGGGTGCTGCCCGACGAGGACATCGCGTTGCGGGCCAAGGCGTTCAGCATGGTCGGCTCGCTGTCCACGATGCTCGACGACTACGCGCCGGCGCAGGAGGCGCTGGGCCGGTCCGCCGAGCTGTACCGGCGGGTCGGCGACCCGGACGACCGGCAGGTCAACCGCGCGGACCTGGTCGACCTGGCCCACATCGCCCGCAACACCGGGCAGCCCGCCAAGGCGCTGGAACTCTACGAGCGGGCGCGCGTCGGGTTCCGCGCGGACGGCAACGCGGTCCGGGAGGCCAACACCCGGGTGGTGCTCGGCGAGGTCCACCTCGACCTCGGCGACGAGACCGGCGCCCGCGACGCGTGGACCCGGGCGCTGGAGATGCTGGATGCCCAGCACCGCGTCGCCGACGCCGGCCGGCTGCGGCAGCGGCTGGACGACCTCGACGCCCACGTCCGCATCCCGCCGGACGAGCTGCGGACCAACGTGTGGACGGGCTTCGCCACCGGGTCGGCGGACCGGCGCGACCCGTGACCCGGGGCGGGGCACCGTCCGGCGGCGGTGCGGGCACCGCTCCGGACGGCCCGGCGGGACCGCCCGGAGCGGCGGCCGGTCAGGTCAGCGGCACCGTCACCGAACTCCCGGCGGCCAGCCGCAGCCTGGTCCCGGCCGCCGGCCGCAGGGTGTAGTCGTAGTCGGTGGAGATCACGACCACGCCGATCCGGCGACCCGCCGCGAACACGTGGTCCTTCGGCTCCAGGGGGAAGCGCAGGTCGTACTCCTGGCCGCGCACCACCTTCGCCCCGGTCGCCGCCGAGTCGCGGTTCTGCGGGTCGATCCACCCCCTGGTCACCACGACCGGCGCGGCCGTGCTGCCGACCGGGCCGTAGTCGACCAGCAGCGCGGTCACGTTGGCGTCGTCCCGGTTCTCCACCGCCACCCGCAGGGCCACCGTGGCGACGCCGGACAGGCGGGACGCGGTGGTCAGCGGGTCGGAGCGGAAGACCAGCCGGTTCGGGTCGGCGGCGTCCGGGCGGGCGACCAGCTGCGCCGCGGTGCGCGTGCGGCCCTGGTCCTCGAACGACTGCGGCACACCGGATCCGGGCGCGGGCGCGAGGCGGCCGGGCGCGGTGGCGGAGGTCGCGGTCAGGTGCAGGGTGGTCGGCCGGGCCGCCGGGTCGGGCCAGTCGGCGAGCTTGCGCCAGCCGTCGGTGTGCTCGACCTCGGCCACCGGCTCGCGCATGATGCCGTTGTCGGTTCCCTTGAGCCAGTAGTCGAACCAGCGCAGCAGGGTGGCCTGGTAGTCCGCGCGCGACGGTGCGCCGTGGCCGCCCCGGTGCAGCCAGATCTTGCGCGGAACGTTGTTGCGGCGCAACGCTTCCCACCACTGCGAGTACTGGGTGCCCTTGACGTTCCAGTCCGCGTGCCCGTGCACGACGAACACGCTCGCCTTCACCTGGGCGGCCTGCCGGGCGTAGTTGCGCTCGTCCCAGAAGGCGTTGTAGTCGCCCGAGACGCGGTCCTGCCGCTGGGTGAGCGCGGCGATCTCGTCCGCGCAGCCGGCGCGCGTGACGACGGCCTTGGCCAGCACGTCGGCGTCCTCGCCCTGGTAGCCGCCGGGCGCGACGACCAGGCCGTTGGCGCGGTAGTAGTCGTACCAGTTCGACTGCGCGGCGATCGGCACGATGGTCTTGAGGCCCGGCACGCCCGTGGTGGCGACCATGTTCGGCAGGGTGCCGTTGTAGGAGATGCCGGTCATGCCGACGTTCCCGTCGCTCCACGACGCGGCGACCGCCCGGCCCGCGCTGTCGAACCCGCGCGCCCGGCCGTTGAGCCAGTCCACGACCGCCTTGCCCGCCAACGCCTCCTGCTGGTCGCCGCTGGTGGGGCAGCCCTCCGACGCGCCGGTGCCGATGCTGTGCCCGAGGACGACCGCGTAGCCGCGCGGCACGAAGTAGTCGTCCAGCCAGCCGGGCAGGTTCGGCGACGCGGCGCGCACCGCCCCGCGCCCGCCGGCCGCCGCCGGGAACAGGCCCTCCTGCGGCAGCCGGTCGACGGTCACCGGGTACATCGGCGGCGAGCCCAGCCCGGTCCGGTAGGGGCTGTGCTCGAAGACGACCGGGTAGCGGCCGGTCCCGGCCGGGCGGGCGATGTCGAGCGCGATCCGGTCGGGACGGCCGTCGTGGTCGCTGTCCACCGTCGACTCGACGTAGACGCGCTCCTCGACGGCGGACGCGGCGGGCGGCGCGGCGGACGCGGCCGGTGCGCCGGCGGCCGCCAGCAGGACGACCACGCCGAGCCCGACCAGGGTTTTCAGGGGGCGGCGCGGGCCGGAGGGCGGCGCGCCGGGAGGTGGTGCCATCGCAGTCTCCTTCACAGGGACCTCGCGGGCCCGCGAGGGTGGAGAAGCACGGCGGCGGCACCGACCAGTCTGGCGCGGCGACCGGAGTGCGAGCCCCGTCCGAAAGGACCGAATTCGCACCTCGGGGCCGGTGGTCGGCCCGGACGGCGTCAGCGCGCGACGTCGTAGACCAGCTTCTGCACCCCGTTGGAGTAGGACTCGCTCTCCACCAGCCGCAGGCTCTGCTTGTCCTTGTCGGTCTCGCTGAACAGCCGCTTGCCCGCGCCCAGCAGGACCGGGAAGACCAGCAGGTGGTAGCGGTCGATCAGGCCGGCGTCGGACAGGTTCCGGTTCAGCGTGGCGCTGCCGTGCACGCTGATCGGGCCGCCCTCGCCCGCCTTGAGCGCGGCGACGTCGTCCAGCGAGCGCAGGATGGTGGTCTCGCCCCAGTTGGTCACCAGGTCCTCGTCGCGCAACGTGGTCGACACGACGTACTTCGGCATCGCGTTGTAGCCGGGGAACTCCTCGGTCATGCCCGGCCACACCGGCGCGAACGCCTGGTAGCTGACCCGGCCCAGCAGCATCGCCGCGGCCTCGCCCTGCTCGCGCCCCTTGATCTCGTAGGCGGCCGGGTCGAACTCGACGTCCTGGAAGGTCCAGCCGCTGTTGCGGTAGCCCGGCTCCCCGCCGGGTCCCTCGACGACGCCGTCGAGCGAGACGAACGCGGTGGCGATCAGGGTGCGCATCAGGTGCTCCTCGGTCGGTCTTTCGTGCGGTCACCAGTGCGTCGAACGGGGCCGGCCGGAATCGACACGCCCCGCCGGAGGTTTTCCGGCGCGGTCGCGCGCGCACGGCGGTTGCGCCGTCCGGACGCCCGGCGACGCACTCTTCCGCCGTAGCGGTGTCCATCGTGCGGGACGTCCAACCAGGGCGTCCGGTGGACCACACCCCCGCCGGAAGTGATCCCGGTCACTCGGCGACGAGTCCGGGGCGCGCCGGGAGTCCCACCCGACGACAGACCCCGGTCGAGTGGAGGAGGAGCCGTGAAGGACGAAGTCTGGTCGCTGGTGCACGCGGAGCGGGCGGCGCTGATCGAGGACCTGGCCCGCCTCGACGCCGGGCAGTGGGACACGCCGTCGCTGTGCGGGCAGTGGACGGTGCACGACGTGGCCGCCCACCTGGTCGACACCGCGCGGACCACGCGCGTCGGCTTCGTGGTCGGCATGGTCCTGGCCCGGTTCGACTTCGACCGCCAGAACGCGCGCGGCGTGGCCCGCGAGCGCGGCGCGACCCCCGAGGAGACGCTGGACCGGCTCCGCGAGGTCACGACGCGGACGTCCACCCCGCCGGCACCGCTGGACAGCCGGCTCGTGGAGGAGGTCGTGCACGGCGAGGACATCCGCCGCCCCCTCGGCCTCACCCGGGCCTACCCGGCCGAGGCCGTCGTGCGGGCGCTGCGCCACCAGACCGGCACCCCGGCGTCCCTCGGCGGGGCCAAGGAACTCGTCGGCCGGATCCGGCTCCGGGCCACCGACGCCGACCTGTCCATCGGCGACGGCCCGGAGGTGACCGGCACCGCCCTCGCGCTGCTCCTGGGCGTCTACGGGCGGAGGGTGGCGTCCGCCGGGCTCGCCGGCCCCGGCGTCGCGACCCTCACCGGACCGGCCTGACCGGCTGCCCGAGGGCGGCCACCCGCTCCTCCAGCCGCGCGACCTCGGCGGTGCGGTGCTGGGCCCGGAGCAGGTCCGCCGCGCGCTGCCAGACCTCGCGGGCCCGCGCGCCCTCGCCCAGTTCGAGGTGCACGCCGCCGAGCGCGACCAGGGCCGTGGCCTCGTTGAAGGTGTAGTTCGCCGCGCGGCTGACCTCGGCGGCGGCCCGGTAGTGCGCCACGGCCCGTTCGGGCCGCCCGGCCACGTGCTCGACCTCGGCCAGCCAGCGCAACGTGCCCGCCTGGCCGTACAGGTCACCGGTCCGGCGGTCCACCTCCAGCGCCCGCTCCAGGGTGGCGAGCCCTTCCTCGTGGTCGCCCAGCAGGCCGGACAGCGACCCGACCATGCCCAGCACGGCCGATTCCAGCCCCGGGTCGTCCAAGTCCGGGAAGAGGTCGGCCGCGCGCCGGGCGTGGGTCAGCGCCCGGCGCAGTTCGCCGCGCCGGGCCAGCACGATGGAGAACGCGACGTCGAGGCGGGCCGGGTCCACGGGGTTCCCGGTCAGATCGGCCGTCCGCGCCGCCTGCCGCAGGTGGACCAGCCCCTCGTCGTGGTGGCCGGCGGCGCTGTAGGCGTGGCCGAGCAATTGGTGGGCGAGGAACAGCACGTCCACCCGGCCCAGGCGCTTCGCGCAGGCCAGGGCGTTGAGCCAGACCGCCACGTTCTCCTCGACCGCGCCCTGGTTCACCCGGAACGCGACCAGGTGCCAGGCCAGGTGCCACACCCGGTCGTCCAGGCCGTGCGCGGTCGCCGCCCGCTCGATCGCGACCAGCCCGGCGTGCTCGGCGAGGTACCACGCCCACGCCTGGTCGCGGTCGGGCAGCGGGTCGGGGCGCACGGGGTCGATCACGCACGCCTGGCGGGAGGGGAAGGCCGCCGCCGACACGGCGTGGGCGTGGTCGGTGTAGTGGTCGACCAGCCGGACCAGCGCGGCGCGCCGCTCCCCGGCGGGCAGCGGCTGCTCGGCCGCGTAGAGCCGGACCAGGTCGTGCAGGTGGTAGCGGCCCGGCGGCCCCTGGTGGACCAGCGACACCCGTTCCAGCGCCCGCAGCGCCGCCGCGGCCTCCTCGGTGCTCCGGTCGGTCAGCCGGGCCACCGCGGCGAGGCCGATGTCCGGCTCCGGTGCGACGCCGAGCAGCGCGAACGTCCGCGCCGACTCCGCGCCCAGGGCGGTGGTCGACCACGACAGCACGGCCCGGACGCCGACCTCGGAATCGCCCGCGTCCAGGCCGCTGAGCCGGCCGGCGGCGTCGCGCAGGTCGCCCGCGACGGCCGCCAGCCGCAGCTCCGGGTACTCCTGGGCGCGGGCGGCCACGATGCCCAGCGCGAGCGGCAGGCCGGCGCAGCGGGCCACCAGCTCGTCGACGGCGGCGGGCTCGGCGGCCACCCGGTCCGCGCCGAGCCGGGCGACCAGCAGCGCCCGGGCGTCGGCGGCGGGCAGGGCGCCCAGCCGCAGCGGGTGCGCGCCGTGCGCGGCGACCAGGCCGGCCAGGCCGTTGCGGCTGGTCACCACGACGGTGCAGGTGTCGCCGCCGGGCAGCAGCGGGACGACCTGGTCGGTGTCGGCGGCGTTGTCCAGCACGACCAGCATCCGCCGGTCCGCGACCAGGCTCCGGTAGAGCGCGGCGCGGGTGTCCGCGTCCGGCGGGATCGCCTCGGGCACGACGCCGAGCGCGACCAGGAAGGCGCGCAGCGCCGCGTGCGGCGGCAGCGGCCGGTCCACCGGGTCGAAGCCGCGCAGGTTGACGAACAGCTGGCCGTCCGGGAACCGGTCGAGGTGCCGGTAGGCCCAGTGCAGCGCCAGCCACGTCTTGCCGATGCCGCCGATCCCGGACAGCGCCGACACCACGACGGTGCCGGCCCGGACGGTGGTCAACGCGGCCAGCTCGCCCTCGCGGGCGGTGAACGCGCGCGGCGCGGCGGGCAGCTGCCGGGGCACCGGGAACGTCCGCCGGGCGGCCGCCGGGGTGGCCAGCGAGGTGCTCGCGGTGAGGATGCCCCGGTGCAGTTCCAGCAGGCGCGGGCCGGGGTCCACGCCCAGTTCCTCGGCCAGGCCCCGGCGGATCCGCTCGTAGCACCGCAGCGCGTCCTGCTGCCGCCCGCTCTGGTAGAGCGCCAGGACGAGCTGCCCGGCGATGCGCTCGTCCAGCGGGTGCGCCGCGGCCAGTTCCGAGAGCCCGGCGATGAGCGCGGCGTGCCCGCCGTGCCGCAACCGCAGGTCGTTCAGCTCCAGCCGGGCGTCGAGGCGTTCGCGCGCCAGGACTTCGCGCGTGCCGGTGAACCACGGGGTGTCCAGGTCGGCGAACGCCTCGCCGGTCCACCGCGCGAGCGCGTCGGTGAGCAGCGCCATCGTCCGGTGGTCCGCCTCGGACGTGCGCGCCTCGGCCACCAGCCGGCGGAACTCGTGCAGGTCGACCGAGTGCCGGTCGGTGGTCAGCACGTAGCCGCCCATGCGCCCGTCGATCGTCGTCCCGGGGCACGCCGCCAACAGCGCGCGCAAGCGGGACACGTGGCTGTAGAGGGCTTCTCGCGGGCGTCGGGGCGGGCTCTCGCCCCACACGCGGTCGGTCAGCACGTCCAGCGGGACGACCTTGTCGAGGTCCACCAGCAGCGCCGCCAGCACGCTCTGCTGCCGGCGCTGCGTGAGCACGACGGGACCCCCGTCCGCCTCCACCCTGATGTCGCCCAGCACGGCAAAGCGCACAGCCATCGCCGATTCCCCTCTGCGGCGCGCGCTGCTCCCCCGGCACGCCGCTCCCCGCCACAGTTCTTACCCGCCGGGACCTTGCGGTGCAAGGACCGCGCAAGGGCCGTGCAACGGTCGGGCGGAACAGCCACCGCACAACCGGATCGCAGCGGCGGCCGCGCCCGGACGCCCGGCGCGGCGGTGCCGGGCGCCGCGTCCGGTCCGCTGCGCGGGAGTGCCGACCGGACCCACCCCCACTGTCCACTGTGGACTTCCACCTCGCCGCACGAAGAGTGCGCCGACGTGCGACAGTACGTGCCGTGACGACCACCCGGTGGAACGGCGACGAGTACCAGCGACGCTTCGACGAACTCGCCGCCGGCGGAGCCGACGTGCACGGCGAAGCCGCGTTCGTCCGCGCCTACGGCCCCACCACCGTGCTCGACGCGGGCTGCGGCACCGGCCGGGTCGCGATCGAACTCGCCCGGCACGGCGTCGAGGTCGTCGGCGCGGACCTCGACGCCTCCATGCTCGCCACGGCGCGCGGTCTCGCCCCCGGCATCACCTGGGTCGCCGCCGACCTCGCGGACCTCGACCTCGGCCGCCGCTTCGACGTCGTGGTGATGGCGGGCAACGTCCCGCTGTTCACCGCGCCCGGCACGCAGGCCGCGCTGGTCGCCGGGGTCGCCCGGCACGTCGGCGGGTTCCTGGTCGCGGGCTTCGGCCTGGGTCGCGGCTACCGCCTCGCCGACTACGACGCGCACGCCGCCGCGGCCGGCCTGACCCTCGTCGAGCGCTTCGCCACGTGGGACCGCGCGCCCTTCACCGGCGGCGACTACGCCGTCTCCGTCCACCAGGTCTGACCACCGGGCCTGACCGCCGGGCCGGGCCGCCCGAGCACGGGTGTGACGACCGGAACACGGGTACTCGTGGGTACCCTGGGCCGCCCGCGCCGGAAGACGCGGCCGGGCCAGGTGCGACGCGGTGGCCGTGCGAGGCACGCCGCCACGCGTCGTGGTGGTCTGGAGGTGTCCGGTTCTGCTCGGGTGGACAGGCGTGGCGGCGGGTGCGCTGCTGGTGCTGGTGCTGGTTTTCGCCGTGGTGCGGCCACGCGGGTGGCCGGAGGCGGTCGCGGCGGTGCCGGCGGCCGTGGTCGCCGTCGTGTTCGGGCTGGTCCAGCCGGACCACGTGGTGGCCGAGGCGTCCCGGCTGGGCCCGGTGGTCGGGTTCCTGGCGGCGATCCTGGTGCTGGCCCGCCTGTGCGACGACGAAGGGCTGTTCCGGGCGTGCGGCGCACGGCTCGCGCGCGGGGCGGCCGGGAGCGCGCCGCGCCTGCTCGTCGGCGTGTTCGTGGTCGCTTCCCTGGTCACCACCGTGCTGAGCCTGGACGCGACGGTGGTCCTGCTGACCCCCGTCGTGCTGGCCACCGTGACCAGGCTCGGCGTCCGCCCCGATCCACATGTGTACGCGTGCGCGCACCTGGCGAACACCGCGTCGCTGCCGCTGCCGGTCTCCAACCTCACCAACCTGCTCGCCTTCGCCGCCAGCGGCCTGGGCTTCCTGCACTTCGCTGGCCTGATGGCGCTGCCCTGCCTGGTCGCCGTGGCCGTGGAGTACGCGGTGTTCCGCCGGTTCTTCGCCGCCGACCTCGCCGTCCGGCCGACCGTCGCGGCGGACACCGACCCCGTGCCCCTGCCGAAGTTCGCCACGGCGACGCTCGCCGGCACGCTCGCGGGTTTCGTGCTGTTCCCGGCGGTCGGGCTGGACCCCGTCTGGGCGGCCGTCGCCGGCGCGGTCGTGCTCGCCGTCCGGGGCCTGGTCCGGGGCACCACCTCGGTCGGCGACCTGGTGCGGTCGACCGCGCTGCCGTTCCTGGGATTCGTGCTGGCCCTGGGGATCGTCGTGCGCGCGGTGGTGGACAACGGCCTGGACGACGTGGTCGGCGGTCTCGTCCCGGCGGGCGCGACCCTGCCCGCGCTGCTGGGCACCGCCGCGGTCGCCGCGGTGCTGGCCAACGTGATCAACAACCTGCCCGCCGTGCTGGTGCTGCTGCCCTTGGCGGCCCCGCTCGGCCCCGGCGCGGTCCTCGCGGTCCTGATCGGCGTGAACCTCGGGCCCAACCTCACCTACGCCGGGTCGCTGGCGACCTTGCTGTGGCGGCGGGTCCTGCACGACCACGGCGTCCGCGTCGACCTCCGCCGGTTCACCGCGCTCGGGCTGCTGACCGTGCCCGTCGCCCTGCCGCTCGCGGTCGTCGCGCTCTGGCTGTCGCTGCGCGCGTTCGGCGGCTGACCCGGCTGCGCGGGGGATGCCCGCGACGACGGCTGCGGCGATCGGCGCGACCACGCGGATGATCCGCACAATCCCCACAAGTCGTCCGGTGGGACCGGAAGGCGAATTCCGCCCCGCGCCCGCGACCATCCCGGGAAACGCATTCACGACCGCCGGCGGCCCGTGTCCGGCACCTTGCCCAGCTTCGCGAACGTAGCCGTCCGCCAACCGCGCCCACAACCGAATTCGGCCCTTCCCACCTGGAGAGACGCACGCCGCAACGGCCCGCAGTCGCCGTGCTCGGCCAAGCGGATCACCCACACCGCCCGCACCACCGCCCATTCGGCGGAAGTGCGCGATCGGGCGGCCGAATCTCCGACCCGAGTGGGTGTCACCTGGCGGCAAGTGGCGCAACAGGCTCGTAGCGCGGTGGTCGCCGAGCCCGGGCGGTGGCACGTCCGAGCAGGTCAGAGACGTCGTGATGAGCCCGACACGCCCCGTTCAAGAAAAAAACCTTCCGGAAGGTTTGACACCCTGGCAGGCCCTCGCTAACTTCGGTTCGGCAGTGCTCGACGACTCTTGTTGGGGGAAGTCGTGAGACGAAGCAGAAGATCACTCGGACATTTCCTGCGCTCCCGCCGTGCACGCCTTTCTCCCGGTGAAGCGGGATTGGCGACGTCCGGCCGGCGGAACACCCCGGGCTTGCGGCGGGAGGAAGTCGCGGTGTTGGCCAACGTGAGCGCATCCTGGTACACGTGGCTGGAACAAGGGCGTGACATCAACGTCTCCGAGAACGTCCTGGACGCGATCAGCTCGGCATTGCGGCTGGACGACACCGAACGCGCGCACCTCTACCGGCTGGCCGGCGTCAACCCGCCGGAACTGATCACCGACAGCTCCGCCGCCGAGGTCGAACGGCTGCGCCACGTCATCGCGGGACTGCCCGACCCGGCCTACCTGGTGGACCGCCACTGGACGGTGCTCGCCGCGAACGCCGGGGCGCGCACCCTGCTGGGCCTGCACGGCGAGTCGCCGGTCAACCTGCTCGCCGAGCTGTTCGACGGGCACGGACCGCCGGACCGCTACGTCGAGTGGGGCGACCTGGCGACCCAGCTCGTGGGCCACTTCCGGGTGCAGTCCGCGCGGTTCGACGACGACCCGCTGTTCGAGCGCATGGCATCGCGGCTGTGCGCGGCGAGCGACCGGTTCGCCCAGATGTGGTCCCGCCACGAGATCCCCACCCGCGCCGCGGCGCGGTTCGCCGTGCGCGGCGACACCGGGCCCCGTGCGTTCGACCAGGTGATGCTCGGCGTCGCCGACCGGACGGGCCTGGTGCTCGTCATGTGCGTGCCGGTCGCGGCGGAGGTGGTCGCCTCGGCGCAGTCCGCCGCCTGACCGATCCCGACCGCGCACCGGCGGGAGAGCACGACCAGGCCGGCCCCGACCACGGGGCCGGCCTCGTCGTACCCGGTCTGTCCACAATGGACTGGTGGTGGGACAACCAGAGCGGGCACCACGGGGACAACCCGACTCTGGGGCCTCGGTGCGCCCGACCCGGACAGTGGTGGTGGCACCCGACCGGAGGGAAGCGCTGTGACCACCACCAACGTGACGTTCGACCTGGAGTCGGTGGACGACTACCTGGGCCCCCGGGCGCACCGGTTCTTCGGCGAGGGCTTCAAGCGCGCCGCGCACCGGCTCACCGGCACGCGGGTCGAGCCCGCTCCCGACGGCGGCGGGGCGGTGTCCGCGACCGCGTCCGTGGACTACCCGGTCGACTGGTCCCGCAAGGGGAGCCACGACCAGAAGCCGCACCTGTCCACAATAGACGTCGTCGTGCTGGGCGGCTGGCTGGTGCAGCTGCACCTGGCCCGCACGCGCGGCCTGACGCCGGCCGACCTGGCCGGCGCGGAACTGCTGTCCGCGCGGGTCAAGGCCGGCACCACGCCCGTGGAGGACGACCTGACCGGCTTCCCCGTGTGGGCGCAGGTCTCCCCCGGCCAGGCCGACGGCGACGCGGTCGTCACCACGGCGGTGTGCCGGATCGGCAACCTGACGCTGCGCTGCGCGGTCCGGCACGCGCCCGGCACGCTGGTCGAGGTCGGCGGCACCGGGTCCGACCTGGCGCTGGGCCCGCACGACCTGCGGCTGTTCGCGGACGGCCACACCCTGCGCGCGCAGCACGTGGAGCACGTGACCATCGACGCCGAACGCGCACGCGCCACCGCGCACGTCCGGTTCGACGGCCTGGTGTGCCCCATCGCCCCGTCCACGGCGGTCGTGGACGCGTTCGCCGTCGGGCTCCAGCTCGGCCAGGTGCTCCTCTACGAACTCGACGGCGTGCGGCGCGCGGACAGCCACACGCTGTGGATGCGGCAGACCACCTTCGACTGCACGGCCGGCGAGCACGTCGTGCCCGGCCCGGTCCCGGTCGGGTTCGGCCTGGAGGGCACCAGGTTGCTGCGCAACGGCAAGGGCGAGACGTGGCGGCTGGCCGACGTGGTCGGCTCGCTGCTGGGCGTGGCGGTGCGCTGCTCGGTCGCCCACCGCGTCGCCTGAGCCCGTGACGCCCCGACGCACCACACCCGTGACACCGCACCGACGAACAGGAGATCCCATGAGGTTGGCCATTTCCGGCACCTACTCGGTCGGCAAGACGCTCACCACGATGGCGGTGGCCCACTTGACCGGGCTGCCGCGCAGCGCGGCGGCGACCATGCGCGAGCTGCTGCCGATCTCGGTGCCCGGCAAGACGTTGGAGGAGTGCACGGCCGCCGAGATCATCATGCTGATCACGCGCCGCAACCAGGCGCGGGCGGTCAACGAGAGCCAACTGCCGGTCGGGTTCGTGTCCGACGGGTCGTCGTTGCACGAGTGGTGCTACGGCACCGTGCGCGTGCTGGTCGGCATCAACCCCAACGAGTCCGTGCACCTGGACAAGGTGGAGATGACCGACGAGATCCGGTTCTACGCCGAGGTGATGCGCCAGATCGGTGTTCCGGCGCGGCAACACGCGAAGGCGTCCTACGACGCGTTCGTGCACCTGCCGATCGAGTTCCCGCTCGTCGCCGACGGGCACCGGCCGGTCAACGAGCGGTTCCGCGCGCTGGCCGACGAGATGCTGCTGCGCCAGCTCGCCGAGCTGGAGATCCCGGTGCACACCGTCGGCGGTTCGGTGGCCGAGCGGCTGGCGAAGATCGTGGAGATCTTCGGCTTCCGGCCGCAGGTGTCGATCCCGGAGGCGATCGAGCGCGCGGAGGAGGAGTACGCGCTCATCGACACCACCGGCGAGCTGGACCGCGAGCAAGCGGTCATCCGGGCATGACCGGCGCGGCGGTCCTGGCGGGCCTGGGCACCGCCCTGCCCGCCCGGCGGGTGGACAACGCCGAACTGGCCGCGCGGCTGGACACCAGCGACGAGTGGATCCGCTCCCGCACCGGCATCGGGCGGCGGCACTGGTCGGCGGGCGAGTCCACCGGCGACCTGGCCGTCGCGGCGGGCGGTCGCGCGCTGGCCGACGCGGGGGTGGCCGGGGTGGACCTGGTGGTGCTGGCCACCACGACCCCGGACCACCCGTGCCCGGCGACCGCGCCGGACGTCGCCGCCCGGCTGGGCCTGCGCGGCGTGGCCGCGTTCGACCTGGCCGCGGTGTGCAGCGGGTTCGTCTACGCGCTGGGCGCGGCGGCGGCCCACCTGAAGGCGGGCCAGGCCGGTTCGGCGCTGGTGATCGGCGCGGAGACGTACTCGACGATCCTCGACCCCGACGACCGCACCACGTCGGTGATCTTCGGGGACGGCGCGGGCGCGGTCGTGCTGGTGGCGGGCGAGGAGGCCGAGCCGGGCGCGCTGCTCGCGTTCGACCTGGGCAGCGACGGCACCGGGCGGGACCTGATCACGGTGCCCGGCGGCGGTTCGCGCGCCCGCACCTCGCCGGACGGGCAGCCGGCCGGCGACCGGTTCACCATGCGCGGCAAGGAGGTCTTCCACTCGGCCGTCACGCACATGGCCGGGTCGGTGCGGGCGGTGCTGGACACCGTCGGGTGGCGGGCGCGGGACGTGGACCGGGTGGTGGGCCACCAGGCCAACGTCCGCATCCTGCACGCCCTGGCCGACGACCTCGGCGTGGACCGCGCGCGGGTGGTGCTCGACCTGGACCGGGTGGGCAACACCTCGGCCGCGTCGATCCCGCTCGCGCTGGACCGGGCGCGGTCGGACGGTCTGCTCGGGCCGGGCGACCGGGTGGTGCTCACCGCGTTCGGCGGCGGGCTCACCTGGGGCTCGGCCGCACTGCGATGGCCGGCGGCACGCCGGGACACGGGAGGAGGACCGCGGTGATCGACCAGGTGGTGGACCGGATCATCGAGGAGTTGGCGGGCCAGGCGGACCCGGACGCGGGCGCGCTGTCGGCCGACTCGGAGTTCGAGGCGATCGGCATCGACTCGCTGGTGCTGGTGGAGCTGTCCATCGTGCTCAACCGGGAGTACGGGGTCGAGGTGGACGACGAGGACCTGGCCGCGAGCGGCACGATCGGCTCGGCGGCGCGACTGGTCACGAGCCGGCGCGTGGCGGTGTGACGGGCCGCCGGATCGCCGTGGTCGGCGCGTACGGCAACGGCAAGACCACGCTGACCCTGGCGCTGGCGGACGCGCTCGGCCTGCCCCGGCTGCACGGCGGGCCGATGCGCGACCCGGTCGGCGGCCCGCCCAAGCCGCTGGACGAGTGCACGTCGCCGGAGCTGGTGCAGCTCGCGCTGCGCCGGTTCACCGAGCGGGTCGACGCCGAAGCCGCCCACCGCGACGGGTTCGTGTCCGACGGCTCCTGCCTGCACGAGTGGGCGTACCTCACGGTGCGGCTGGCCGTGGGCCGCCACCCGGGGCCGGCCGACGTGCTGCCCGAGCACCCGGCGGACGACTACCAGCAGGTGTGCCGGCAGTGGGGTTTCGTGCTGGCGGGCCACGTGCGCGACGCCTACGACCTCGTGGTGCACGTGCCCGCCGACGTGCCGCTGCCGCCCGGCGAGACCGCGATCAACGAGCGGTTCCGGGCGTTGTCGGACCGGGTGCTGCTCGACGTGCTGGACGCGGCGGACCGGCCGGCGGTGGTGGTGCGCGGCGACCTGGAGGAGCGGGTGCGCCGGGTGCTGTCGGCGTGAGGCGAAGGGCCCGGGACAACGCCGTCCCGGGCCCTTTCCTGGTGGCACGACTGCCGGCAGAACACGACTCTGCCGGTGCGGCGACCGGGGTTCGTAGGTTCGGTGCATGGAGTCGAACGAAGTCCGGAGGCTGTTCGCCTTCCACCACGCGGGCGGCGGCACGACCACGTTCCTGGGGTGGCAGCGGGGTCTGGGACCGTCCGTCGAGGTGATCCCGGTCCGGCTGCCCCGGTCGGGCGTGGCCGACCTGGCGGACGCGCTGCTGCCCCTGCTGCGCCCGCCGTACCTGTTCTACGGCCACAGCACGGGCGCGATCGTGGCGCACCGGGTGGCGGGCCTGCTGCGCGCGCGGGGCCGGACCGGGCCGCGCCGGCTGCTGGTCGGCGCGTCGGCCGCGCCGCACCGCGCGCCGGGGGTGATCCGGGCCCTGGGCGACCTGCGGCAGCTGGTCCCGCCGGCGCCCCCTTCGGTGCGCGAGCGGATGCTCGACGCCGTGCGCCGAGACCTGGCGCTGTGCGCCGACCCGGCGCCCGCCGGGCCCGTGCTCACGTGCCCGATCGACGTGTTCACCGGCACCGACGACCCGTTGGTGGGCTCGTCCGACGCGGCCGGGTGGGCCCGGTACACCGACGCCGAGTGCCGGGTGCACAGCGTGCCCGGCGGCCACTTCTTCCACCGCCGCCCCGACCGCCGGTTCCTGGACCACCTGCGCGCGCTGGCGCACGGGGACCCGGCGGACGGCGCGGTGGCGCGCGAAGGCGTGCGGCGGCAGCTCATCCCGTGAGCAGCGGCCCCGGGGTGTCCGGCAGGGTCGGCCACCCCTGGTCCTGGGCGTAGGTCGCGAGCGCCGCGCCGACCGCGACCGGGTGGTCCACGGCGTGCAGCATCGGCAGGTCGCTGTCGTGGTCGCCGTACCCGTGGCTGCGCACGGCACCGGCGACGCGCAGGACGTCCTCGACGGCCCGGCGCTTGGCGTCGCCGATCACCGGCTCGACCACCTCGCCGGTCAGCACGCCGCCGGCGGCCACCAGTTCGGTGCAGACCACCACGTGCGCGCCCAGGAGTTCGGCCACCGGCCGCACCAGGGGCGTCATCGAGCCGGACACCAGGACCACCACGTCGTCGGCGGCGACGTGCCCGCGCAGGGCCGCCGCGCCCGCCGCGACCAGCGGTGCCGGCCCGCGCGCGAAATCCGCGAACCACTCCGCCGCGGCGGCGGCCACCTCGTCGGCCCGCGCCCCGGCGAACCGGCGGTAGAACGCCCGGTTCAACGCCTCGCGGGGCGCGCCCGAGGCCCGCAACCGGTCCATCCGCCGCACCGCGTCCTCGGCCCGGCGCGTCTGCGGGCCGGTCAGCCTCGGCCGCCACACCTGCCAGAACGCGAACATCGTCTTGGCCGCCACGACCGTCTCGTCCACGTCGAAGAACGCCACCCCGGCCGGGCGGTCGGGCCAGGCGCGCACCTCCTGCCACCGGGCGGTGGCCGGCCGCTTCACGCGGCACCGCCCCGGCGGGCGCGGACGTAGGCCGCGGCGGCGCGCTCGGAGGACAGCGCCGCGTGCGACGCGCCGGCCGTGATGTCGCGCCAGCGCCGTTGCACGGGGTCGTCGGCGGCCTGCCCCCGGCTGCCCGAGGCGCGGAACAGGCGGTCCACCGCGTCCGCGCACAGCCGGACCGCGCGGGTGCTGTCGCGCTGGTTCTCGGCACTGGCCAGCTCGGTGGCCTCGGCGTGGTCGGCGCGCCGGGCGGCACCGGCCAGCAGCAGTCCCGCCGCCGCGATGTCCGCGCCCGCCTCGGCGAACAGCAGCGCCCGGGTCGGCTCGTCCAGCCGCTGGTCGTCGGCGCGGGCCCACTCCCGTTCCAGCGCCTGGGCCGCGCCGAGCAGGGGCGCGGCGAACATCAGCGCCGCGACCATCGGGTACGGCACCCGGTGGCACCGCGCGCCGCCCTCGACCGGGTCCAGCAGCCGGCTCAGCCGCACGCTGCGGTGCGCGGGCACGGGCACGTCGTGCAGCACCACCGAGTTGCTGCCGGTCGCCCGCAGCCCGAGCGAGTGCCACGTGTCGCGGACGGCGACCTGGTCGCGCGGTACCGCGAAGATGGTGTGCTCGCCGTCCACCAGTGCGGCCAGCAGCAGCCACTGGGCCGCGTCCACGCCGCTGGCGGTCCGCCACTGGCCGCTGAGCCGCCACCCCGTGCCGTCCGGGGTCGCGACGCCCTGCGGCGGCATCAGGGACGCGGCGACGAGCACGTCCGGCCCGGCCGCCCACAGCTCGTGCCTGCCCTGCTCCGGCAGGTAGGCGGCCAGCCGGCCGTGCACCGCGTAGAGGGTCGCGCACCAGGACGTCGAGGCGCAGGTGTGCGCGACGGCGCGGGCGGCGTCGACCAGTTCGGTGAAACCGCCGGCCGTGCCGCCGTGCTCCCGGGGCACGAAGTGGCGGGCGAACCCCGCCGTCACCACCGAGGCCACGACCGGGGCGGCGAGCCGGCGGTCCCGTTCCATCTCCGCGAGCAGCGGGGCGGCGGCCACCCGCACCGGCTCAACGTCCACGGTGCCCGTCCGCCCGACCGGAGGCGACCACCAGGCCGTCCTGGAGGGCGTGCAGCTCGACGTGCGCGCCCCGGTCGTCGGCGGTGATCCAGACCGGCCGGTCGGGCTCGGCGAAGCGGTCGAACCGGCCGGACAGCGCGGTGACCTGCCACCCCCGGGCGGTCGCGGCCTGGCGGAACGCCTCCAGCAGCGGCATCCCCGACACGTGGTCGTTGTGGTGGTCGAAGAACACCGGGTGGCCCGGCTTCAGGCGTAATCGCCAGGCCGGGTTGCCCGGCGCGTGGGCCAGCACCACGTCGTCCACGCGGCGCTGGCCGACCAGCGTCGGGTGCACCGGGCACAGCCGCTCGACGGCGGGCTCCGCGCCCGGCCGGGCCTTGCGGACCCGCCGGTACAGCACCGGCGCCAGCGCCGACCAGCGCAGCGTCGCGTGCCCGGCGGGCTCGCCGGCGAGCCGCGCGGTCACCTCCAGCCACGCCTCGACCCGGCGCGGTCGCACCACCAGGTCCACGCAGGCCGCGGTCAGCTCGACGTCGCCCCGGGTGAGCCGGGCCGAGGTGGCGGTGCTCAGCTCCGAGAGCACGAACACGTGGTCGCGCGGCACCCCCAGCCGGCTGTGCGCCGCGTAGATCACCAGCTGCCGGGCGGTTTCCAGCAGCAGCAGCGGGTCGGTCGGGCCGCCGTCGTCGTGCACGCCGACGTACCGCTGCCGCGCCCACCTGGGCTCGACGCGGAACCGCAGGTCGCCCTCGTCCTCGACGCGCGCGAGCATCACCTCGCCCGGCGCGTGCTTGTGCACCAGGTCGGCGGCGACGCCGGCGTACGCGAACAGTTCCCGCGCCATGCGGGTCCACCCCCAATGGACACGCACCGCCCGGAGCGGGCGGCCGCAGATCAAACCTTCGAGAAGGTATGTTACCGGCATCGCCCGGTACGCGAAACGTGGCGAAGTGAGGAGACTGCGGTGATCCACCCCAACTCGGGCAGAGGCGCCGAGACGTCCGCGCGCGGTGCGGTGCACCAGGAGCGCGCCGCGCACACCAGGGCGCAGGTGCTGCTCAGCGCCTCGGAGCTGTTCGCCGAACGCGGCTTCGCGGGCACGTCGATGCAGGACGTGGCGCAGCAGGCGTCGGTGACCAAGGGCGCGGTGTACTTCCACTTCCCCACCAAGGAACGGCTCGCGGTCGCCGTCGTGGACGAGCACTACGCGCGGTGGCCGGGCATCCTCGACGACCTCGCCGCGCACCGGGAGGACCCGCTGGACACCGCGCTGCGGATGCTCGACCGCGCGGCCGTGGAGTTCCGCGACAACCCGGTGATCCAGGCGGGCGCACGGTTGCAGAACGAGTGGACCGCCGTGCACGCCGACCTGCCCACGCCGTACGTCGGGTGGACCGACATGCTCCAGGCCCTGTTCGCCGACGCCGCCGAGCGGGGCGAGCTGCGGCCGGGCGTCGACCCGGCCAAGGCCGCGCGCCTGGCCGTGTCGACGTTCTTCGGGTTGCAGCACATCTCCTACCGGCTCAACAACCGCGAGGACATCCTCGAACGGTGGGCCGAGGCCCGCGAACTGCTGCTCTACTCCTTCCGGGCGGTCGCCCCCGGCGGGGCCGGGACCGGTGCCCGCCCGGACAGCCGGGCGTAGCGCCCCCGGAAGAACAGCAGCGGGTGGCGGTCGCCGGCGACCGCCAGGTCGAGCACGCGGGCCGACACGAACAGGTGATCGCCGGCAGGCACGACGTCCGCCACCTCGCACTCGATCCACGCGGCCACGCCGTCGAGCACCGGGGCGCCGTTGGCCCCCGGCCGCCAGGCCAGGTCGGCGAACTTGTCGCCGCCGCTGGTCGCGAACGCCGTGGACACCGCCTCCTGGTGCTCGGCCAGGACGTTGACCGCGAACGAGCCGGCCCGTTCGATCCGGGGCCAACTGGTGGACGTCCGGCTCGGGAAGAAACCGACGATCGGCGGGTCCAGCGAGACCGACGTGAACGACCCGACGGTCAACCCGACCGGCCCGTCCCGGTCGACCGCCGAAATGGCCACCACACCTGTCGGGAAATTCCCCAGAACGGTCCGGAAATGCGTCTGGTCGAAAGCCGTTCCGGCTATTCGGGTCACCATTTCAACTCCCGGGGGAAGGGCCGGCTCAACCGCCGGCGGCACGGGCGAGATCGCGGACGTGACGATTTCCCTCGGCCCAGCGCAGGATCATCGCGAGCGCGGTGACCCGCCAGCCGCCCGCCGTGCGCGCCAGGCCGTAGCGGTAGTCGCCGCCCAGCCGCCACAACGGGCCGCCGTGCGGGTTGGGCAGGTACTGGGTGGCCTGGAACATGGCCGTCGCGGTCGCCCGGTCGCCGTCGACCTCGACCAGCTGGTTGGAGATCATGTGCTGGCTGGCGGCGAGACCCTCGCGGCTGCGCCGCCACCCCTTGATCACCTCGTCGCGGGCCACGGTGGCCGGTTCGCCCCCGGTCAGGCTGCTGTAGTCGAGCAGCACCTCGTCGGCGAACAGGTCCGCCAGCTCGTCCCACGCGCAGTGGTCCAGGTACCACCCCACTCGTCGGCACACGTCGGAGATCTCCGCGCGGTCGTGCAGCAACTGGATGTCCATGGGCCGAACGTACGGCGGAAACCGCCGCGTGCGGAGAGTCGCCCCATCCTGGTCTCCGGTCACCTGGTGGCCGCCCGACCGGTACCCGGAACACCACTTTAATAGCGCCTTTGACACCTTTCGAAGAGCGCTGCTACGTTCGAATCGCCGATTCCGGCGTGAATTCCCCGAGCACCGGCCGGGGTTCGTTCCCAGTCCAGCGAGAAGGAGCCCGACACGATGACGAACTCCACGACGAGGCGCAGGATCGCGGTGCTGGGCGCGGGCGACCTCGGCCGGCCGATCGGCCGGCACTGGGTGGCGGCCGGCCACGAGGTCGCGTTCGGCTCGCGCACCCCCGACCGGCTCGCGCCGACCGTGACGCCGTGGGGTCCGGGCGCGCGGGCCCTCGACCTGGCCGAGGCCGCGGACTTCGGCGACGTCGTGCTGCTGACCGTGCCGAACCCGGCGCTGGACGGCCTGCTGGCGGCGCTGGGCGACCGGCTGGCCGGCAAGGTCGTCATCGACGCGACCAACCCCATCGGCCGCGCCGCGGACGGGCGGATCGTCTCCGTCCTCGACGCCGGCCTCACCCAGGGCCGGCGCACCGCGAAGTTCCTGCCGGACAGCGCGGTGGTCCGCGCGTTCACGCACGTGATGTACGAGCTGGTGTGGTCGCGCGGCACCCGGCAGCGGGGCGCCTGGGGCGTGGCGGTGGCGGGCGACGACGCGGCGGCGAAGGCGGTGGCCGCCGACCTGGTCACCGACGCCGGTTTCACGCCGGTCGACATCGGCGGACTGGACGACTCGGCGGTGCTGGAGCCGGGCGGGGTGCTCTTCCCCGGCATGTACTCGCCGGCGGACCTGCGCGCGGCGGTCGCCGGCTGACGGCCGGCCGGGCTCCGGCACGCGTCACGGCGCGGGTCGGAGCCCTCCCGCCGCCGCTTCCCGGCGGGCCGCGTCGATGATCGCGTCGAGCAGCCCGGGGAACGCGCGGTCCAGGTCGGCGCGCCGCAGCGCGTTGAGCTTCACGGTCCCCTCGTAGTGCTGCCACAGGACGCCCGCCTGCCGCAGCACCTTGAAGTGGTGGGTGCTGGTGGACCGGGTGACGTTGATGTCGAAGGTGCCGCAGGCCATGTCCCGCTCGGCGTCGGCGAGCTGGCGGACGATGCTCCGGCGCACCGGGTCGACCAGCGCGTCCAGGACGGCCTGCAACGTGATGTCCGGGGCCGCGACGTGATCGGTGATGCGCTCGCTGGTCTGTGCGGTCACGTGGCCCGGCCTCCCTGCGTTCCGACTCGGTGGACCCCATGGTACGACAGCGGTCAAAGGTTGACCGCCATCAAGTTTGACAGCCATCGTCATAGCCGATTCAATGGTCGCGGGAAGACCTCCCCCGCCGCGGCCGGCAATGACCTGCGGTCGCTTTTCGTCCCTCGAAAATCCTCCGTAGGAGAACAGCGATGTCGAGCGCCGAATCCCCTGCCGCGCCGTCGCCCGGGAGTGCGACACCGGCCCAGCGCAACGCCTCGTCCGGCCTGAAGATCACCGCGCTCGCCACCGGCTTCATCATGGCCGCGCTGGACGTCACCGTGGTCAACGTCGCGGGCGCGGCCGTCCAGGAAGACCTGCACGCCTCGCTGACCGAGCTGACCTGGATCGTCGACGGCTACGTGCTGATCTTCGGCTCCCTGCTGATGCTGGCGGGCAGCCTCGCCAACCGGGTCGGCGCGAAAACCGTCTACCTGTGGGGAATGGCGGTCTTCTTCGTCGCCTCGCTCGGCTGCGCGCTCGCGCCGAGCGCCGACCTGCTCGTCGTGGCGCGGCTGGTGCAGGGCGCGGGCGCGGCGCTGTTCATGCCGAGTTCCCTGTCCCTGCTGGTGTTCTCGTTCCCGGACAAGCGCGAGCGCACCCGGATGCTGGGGCTCTGGTCGGCGATCGTGGCCACCTCCGCCGGCCTCGGGCCGACCATCGGCGGCCTGCTGGTCAGCGCGTTCGGGTGGCAGAGCATCTTCCTGCTCAACCTGCCCATCGGCATCGTCGGCATCCTGCTGACCCGGCGCTACATCGCCCCGTCCGAGGGCCGCGCCGCGAAGCTGGCCGTCCCGGGCCACCTGCTGTGGATCGTCGCGCTCGCCGTGCTGAGCTTCGCCCTCATCGAAGGGCCGCGCCTGGGCTGGGCGGCGGACGAACTGCTGATCTCCTACGCCGTGCTGGTGATCGCGGTCGGGCTGCTGGTGGCGCGCGAACGCCGGGCCGAGAACCTGGTCATGCCGTGGGGCCTGTTCCGGCTGCCGAGCTTCGCGGGCGCGAACCTGGTGGGCTTCCTGTTCAACTTCGCCTTGTACGGCAGCATGTTCATGCTCAGCCTCTACCTCCAGCACGCGCGCGGCGCGTCGGCGTTCGAGGCCGGGCTGCAACTGCTGCCGATGACGATCTGGTTCCCGCTGGCCAACGTCGTCTACTCGCGGATCTCCGCGCGGTTCTCCAACGGCGCGCTGCTGACGATCTTCCTGCTGATCGCCGGCGTCGCGTCGCTGACCATGGTCACCGTGTCGGCGGCCACCCCCTACTGGGTGGTGGCGCTGGCCGTCGGCATCGCGAACATCGGCGCGGGCATCATCTCGCCCGGCATGACCGCCGCCCTGGTGGACGCCGCCGGGGCGCGGCACGCGAACGTCGCCGGGTCGGTGCTCAACGCCAACCGCCAGATCGGCACGCTGGTCGGCATCGCCGGGATGAGCGTGGTGCTCGGCACCGTCGCCGACTGGGACCGGGGCCCGGCCGCGTCCTTCGCGTTCATCGGCGTCGCGTACCTCGCCGCCGCGATCGGCGCGTGGCTGCTGATCGCCCGGCCCGAGCGCCGGGAAGCCGCGGTCGTCGCGGCGACCGCCTGAAACCCAGGCCCCGCAGGCGCAATCCCGCGACGGACCCCGACCCGCAAACGCTTCCGCCCCCGGCACCGGTGCCGGGGGCGGAGGTGCTGCGCGGTCAGGACGAGCGCGGGACCGACTTCTGGTCCGGCAGGGTGCGCTCGGGGAACAGGTGGCGGTTGTCCTGGTACCACCGCGCGGAGTCGATCAGCGGGCGGGTGGACCCGGTGAAGTGCGGTGCGACGTACCGCGCCAGCAGGTCGTAGCTGCGCCGGGTCCGCTCCGGGTCGGCCCAGTCCTGCACGTACACCAGCAGGGTGCCGAAACCGCCGGTCTCGTCGAGCATCCGGCGGATGCCCGCCACGGCGTCGTCGACCGAGCCGACGATCGCGCTGCCGGCGTCCACCGCCGCCTCGATGGCGTTCGCCGGGTCGACGCCGGGGATGTCCACGTCGAGCCCGCGCACCTGGCCCCAGTAGTCGTGGGCCCAGCGCTGGTAGCCGGCGCGCACGTCGGCGATGGCCTCCGCACGGGTCTCCGCGACGTACACCGGCAGCGTGATCCGCCAATTGGCGCGGTCGACGGTCTTGCCGTGCTCGGCGGCGGCGTCCACGGCGTACTGCCACTGCGCCTTCATGTCCGGCGGGCGGTGGCCCGGCCGCGACACCCCGAACGAGACGGTGCTGATGCCGTGCTGCCCGGCCAGCCGGATGCTGTGCGGCGACGCGACGCTGGCCGCCGCGATCTCGATCTTGCCGGCGCGGTAGGGCGCGAGCTGCAGCCGCGCGTCCTGGAGGGTGAACCACGACGTCTTCCTGGTCACCGGCTCGTTGCCGTGCAGCAGTTCCACGACCGCTTCCAACGACTCGCCGAACATCCGCCGCATGTCGCTCCACTCGCGACCGAGCATCCGCGCGTCCACCGGGATGCTGCCCGCGCCGACGCCGAGGATGAACCGGCCCCGGGTCAGGTGGTCGAGGTGCACGGCGCGGGCGGCCACCATGTACGGGTGGTGGTACGGCAGCGTCATCACGCCCGTGGCGAGCTTGATCTGCCGGGTGCGCGCGGCGGCGGCGGCCACGAACAGGTCGGGGAAGCCGATGCTGTTCCAGCCGAGCGAGTGGTGCTCGCCGATCCAGAACTCGTCGTAGTCGAGCCCGTCGAGCGTTTCGATCAGCTGGAGGTCGCGCTCGAACTGGAGCGTGGGGTCCTCGCCGACCGGGTGGAACGGCGCCAGGAAGGCGCCGAACTTGAGCCGTTGCGGGTGCATCAGGTGTCCTCTCGGGAATCGACCGGGCGATCGCCGGACCGCGGCCCCGGAATCCGACGTCGGGGCGCACGAGAGGAACGTATGGGCGGTGCCGCGACAGCGGCCAGGGTCGCCCCGTCCTGGTGGCCGCACCACCAGTCCCGGCCCGGATCCCGTTGCCGGGCCGACCGGAGTGGTGGTGCGGGCACCAGGAGACCGCGACTCTCCCGCCGCGCCCGACCGGGCCAATAGCGTCCACTCGCGGTACCCGGCCGGGTACCGGCGAGTCGGCACGCAGCGGACGGAGCAGACCAGATGCGCCTGGGTTTCGGCCTCCCGACATTCGGTTCGGCGGCCAATGAGGTGAACGGCATCGCCAGGTTCGCCGCGGCAGCGGAGGAACTCGGCGCGAGCAGCCTGTGGGTGGGCGACCGGCTGCTGACCGCGGTGGACCCCGTCGTCGGCTACTCCCCCGGTTCCACGGCCATCCCCGAGGTGTTCCGGTCGGCGGCCGACCCGTTGATCGCGCTGGCCGTCGCGGCGGCGGCCACCCGCGAGGTCACGGTGGGCAGCAGCGCGATCAACGCGCCCTGGTACCCGCCCGCGCTGCTGGCCCGCGCGCTGGCGAGCATCGACGTGGCCAGCGGCGGCCGGCTGGTGCCCGGGTTCGGGATCGGGTGGTCGCCGGAGGAGTACCGGGCGGCGGGCGTGCCGTTCGACGGGCGCGGCGCCCGGCTGGACGAACTGCTCGACGTGCTCGAAGCCTGGTGGACGGCCAACCCGGTGGCGCACGACGGCCCGCTGACCACGATCCCGGCCAGCCACGTCGAGCTCAAGCCGGTGCAGCGGCCGCGACCGCCGATCTACCTCGGCGCGTTCGGCGAGCCCGGGCTGCGCCGGATCGGCCGCCGGGCCGACGGCTGGCTGGCGGTGTGGTGGGTGCCGGAGGCGTTCCCGGCCGAGCAGCTGCTCCAGGGGCGGGCGACCATCCGGCGGGCCGCCGAGGAGGCCGGCCGCGACCCCGACGTGATCCGCTCGGTGCTGCGGATCAACGTGGCCGCCGGCACGCCGGTGGAGGTGGTCGCCGACGGGGTCAAGCGGATCGCCGGGATCGTGCCCGCCGACGACACCCTGATCGACTTCACGTTCGTCGCCGACGGCGTGGACCACACCCTCGACCTGGCCGGCCGCGCGCTGGAACTCGTCGCGACCGGCTGACCACGTCCGACCCACCCGCACGGCGGCACGCCACCCCTCGGCGTGCCGCCGTTCGCCGTGTGCGCCGTTCGGATTGCCGGTTACTCCGAACGGGGGTTACATGGCCGGGACGAGGTGACACAGCCCACCTACCGATCCGGTCGGAATCCCGATCGATCCGGTCGGTGACTACGTACCGTTGGAGCCATGGCACGTTCACTGCGCCTCCAAGTCGACGAGCAGATCCTCGATCGCGCCGCCGGCCTGTTCGCCCGGCACGGGTTCGCCCACACGTCGCTGAAGGCGCTCGCCGACTCGGTCGGCCTGTCCAAACCCGGGCTGCTGCACCACTACCCGAGCAAGGAAGCCCTGTTCGAGGCCGCCGTCGAACTCGGCCGCGCGCAGAGCGCGCACGTGCTGGAGCGCACCGCGCCCCTCCCGGCCGGCGTCGTGCGCGACCGGCGGGCGGTGGAGCTGCTGGTGGACTTCGCGCTCGCCCGGCCCGGCCTGATCGCCCTCGCGTCCCGCGCGATCAGCACGCTCGGCGCGGACACCGACATCGACCCCCGGGACCGGGGCCTCGACGGCATCGACCGGATGGTCTTCGCGATCTTCGGCGTCGAGCCCGAGGACGAGGGCACCGGCGCGGCGGACACCGAACGGCTGGTCCGGGTGGTCGGCATGCTCGCCGCCCTGGCCGTGCTCAGCCTCGCCGCCAACCACGGCGACGCGAACGCGGCGTGGCGACCGCACATCATCACCACCTGCCTCGACGCGCTCGGTCACCGCGGCCCGGGCCACCTCCCGTCCGACCTCTCCCAGGTGGAGGACTGATCACCATGGCTCGTCTGCTCTACCGGCTCGGTTCCGGGGCCTACCGGCACCGGCTGCTCGTCGTCCTGGTCTGGCTGGTGGTGCTGGTCGGCTCGGCCGTCGGCGCGGTCACCCTGGCCGGCGCGACCTCGACCACGTTCTCCATCCCCGGCCAGGAGTCCACCACCGCGCTGGACAAGATCAAGGACCAGTTCGGCGGCGGCGGCGCGACCGCCCGGGTCGTGGTCGCTCCCCCGGCGGGCCAGGAGGTGGTCGCCCCGCAGAACGCGGCCCGGATCGCCGAGCTGGTGGGCCGGCTCGGCGCGCTGCCCGGCGTGACCTCGGCGAGCAACCCGCTGGACCCGAAGGCCCCGGCGGTCAACCCCGAGCGGACCATGGCCTACAGCACGGTCACCTACGACGCCAAGGTCGGCGAGGTCACCGACGCGCAGCGCGCCGAGCTGACCGACGTCGTGGCCGACGTGCGCGAGGGCGGCTGGACCGCGGAGGTCACCGGCGAGGCCATGCAGGCCCCGCCGCACGTCGGCGGCGTGGTCGAGGTCGTCGGCGTGGTGATCGCCCTGGCGATCCTGGCTCTCACCTACGGCTCGCTGGTCATGGCCGGGATGAACCTGCTGACCGCCGCCGTGGGCGTCGGCATCGGCACGCTCGGCATCACCATCACCACCGGTTTCCTGGAGCTGTCCTCCACCACCCCGATCCTGGCCGCGATGCTGGGCCTGGCGGTCGGCATCGACTACGCCCTGTTCATCATCAACCGCTACCGGCAGGAGCTGCGGCGCGGCCGGGACGTCGGCGACGCGATCGGCACCGCCGTGGGCACCGCCGGGTCGGCCGTGGTCACCGCCGGCCTCACCGTGGTCATCGCGCTGGCGGGGCTGGCCGTGGTCGGCATCCCGTTCCTGACCCAGATGGGCATCGCCGCCGCCGCGACCATCGTGGTGGCCGTCCTCATCGCGATCACGCTGGTGCCCGCCGTGCTCGGGTTCCTCGGCCGGCGCGCCCTGCCGCGCAAGCAGCGCGACGCCGCCGCCGAGAGCCACGAACGCGGCTTCTTCCGGGGCTGGGTCGGGGCCGTCGTGCGCCGCCGGGTCGTGGCGCTGCTGCTGGCCGTGGTCGCGTTGGGCGTGATCGCCGTCCCGGTGGCGTCCATGCAGACCACGCTGGTGCAGACGCCGCCCGGCAACAGCACGCAGGCCCGCGCGCAGCAGCTGCTGGCCGACGGCTTCGGCGAGGGCTTCAGCGGGCCGCTGCTGGTCCTGTTCGAAGGTCCCGGCTCGGTGCCGGCGGCGAACGCCGCCGCCAAGGAGTTCATCGACGTCGACGACGTCCACCTGGTCGCCCCGCCCGTGCCCAGGCCGGACGGCAGCGCCGCGCTGCTCACCGTGATCCCCGATTCCGGCCCGACCAGCGAGGCCACCGAACGCCTGGTCGACGCCCTGCGCGAGCGCCTCGCCGACACGCAGGGCGCCACCGCGTACGTGACCGGCGCGACGGCGGTGAGCGTCGACGTGGCCGTGGCGCTGGACGAGGCCCTGCCCGTCTACCTGGCGCTGGTCGTGGGCCTGGCGCTGATCCTGCTGGTGCTGGTGTTCCGCTCGCTGCTGGTGCCGCTGGTCGGCGTGCTCGGCTTCCTGCTCACCATCGGGGCGTCGCTCGGCGCGACCGTCGCGGTCTTCCAGTGGGGCCGGCTGGCGGGCGCGGTCAACCTGGACACCACCGGTCCGCTGATCAGCCTCACCCCGATCCTGGTCATCGGCATCCTGTTCGGCCTGGCCATGGACTACCAGATCTTCCTGGTCTCCCGGATGCACGAGGCCCACCACCACGGGGCGGCACCGCACGACGCCATCCGGACCGGCTTCCGCCAGGCGGCCCCGGTCGTGGTGGCCGCCGCGCTGATCATGTTCTCGGTGTTCGCGGGCTTCGTCCCGTTCGGCGAGCCGACCATCAAGTCCATCGCCTTCGCCCTGGCCGTCGGCATCCTGGTGGACGCCTTCGTGGTCCGCATGGTCCTGGTGCCGGCGGCCCTGGCGCTGATCGGCGAGAAGGCGTGGTGGCTGCCCGGGTGGCTGCGGTGGCTGCCCGAACTCGACGTCGAGGGCGCGGCCCTGGAGCAGCACTCCCCCGACCGGGAGAAGAAGCCGGTCGACGTCGGCTGACCGTCCACCGCGGATCGTCCCGCGCACTGTCCACAGTGGAACCGCGGCGGCCTCGGCGGTCGTCCCCGGGCCTGCCGGGGTCAGCCGGTGGGGCCGCCGCGCAGTTCGAGGGTGATCTGCGCGGCGTCGATGTTGCGCAGCGCGGCGGACAGCGCGTCGGCGTCGAAGGTCCCGTCGTCACGGGCGTCGAGCAGCGCGTCACGCTGCACGGCGAGCACCTTGAGGTAGTGCTCCTTGGCCGACATGCCCTCCGGGCGCGGGACGTCGGCGGAGGCGTCGTGCAGCAGCGCCTTGATCTGACCCCGCTCCACGTCCTCCTCGCGCGCGTCCTCCTCGTCGACCGGGGCCGGGAACAGCCGTCCGACCAGCGGTCCGACCGTGCCGCCCTGCACCAGCAACGAGAGCGTGGCGACGGCGAAGGCGACGAAGACGAGCAGGGGCCGTTGCGGGGTGTCCTCCGGGAGGGTCTGCGCCGCCGCGACGGTGACCGCGCCGCGCATCCCCGCCCACACCACGACCACGCCCTCCTTGCCGCCCAACGGCTGTTTGAGCAGGTAGTCGATGTCGGCGAGGGAACGCCGGATCCGGGTGGCGAAGCGCTGCACGTCCCGCTCGGTCAGCTCCCGGCCGCGGATCCCGCGCCGGCGCCTGCCGACGAAGTCGCCGGACTCGATCCGCTCCCCCACCGCGGCGATGCGCGGCTGGATGGCCCGCCCGCGCGCCGCGCGCATCCGCAGCCCCCACAGCAGGGGCGCCACGTAGGCGGCGCGGACCAGCAGCGTCACGGCGAGCGCGCAGGCCGCGATCCCGATCGCCGGCCCGATCCCGGTGTGCTCGCGCTGCACCTCGCCCAGCACGGTGGACAGCTGGAGCCCCATCCCGAGGAAGACCACCCCTTCGAGGACGAGTTCGACCGTCGCCCAGTTCTGCGCGTCCGACATCCGGTGCTGCGGCGGCAGCTCGCGAGGCGCCCGCGACCCGGTGATCAGCCCCGCCACCACCGCCGCCACCAGACCGGAGCTGCCCAGCAGTTCGGCCGGCACCGCCGCGACGAACGGCACGGTGAACGACAGGATCGTGTTCACCGTCGCGTCGGCCACCCGCCGGCGCACCACCAGGTTCACCCGCCCGACCAGGTACCCGATCACGACGGCGACCGCGATGGCGTACGCGAAGGTGCCCAGCGCGTCCCAGAACGAGAACGCCGCCGCCGTGGCGACCACCGCCGTCCGCAGCAGCACCAGGGCGGTCGCGTCGTTGAGCAGGCTCTCCCCGTCGAGCAGGACGACCGCGCGCCGGGGCAGCCCGGTGCCCTTGATGATCGAGGTGGCCACCGCGTCGGTCGGGCTGATGATCGCGCCGAGCGCCACCCCCCACACGAACCCGAGACCGGGCACCAGCCAGGCGAACAGCGCGCCCAGCACCAGCGCGCTCGCGATCACCAGCACCACCGACAGCCCGCTGATGGCCCGGAACTCGCGGCGGAAGTTCATCGCGGGCATCGACACCGCCGACGAGTAGAGCAGCGGTGGCAGCAGCCCCTGGAGGATCCACTCCGGATCGACCTCCACGCCCTCCAGCACCGGGGCCACCGCCACCCCGATCCCGACCAGGACCAGCACCAGCGGTGCCGCGACCCCGACCTTGGGCGCGACCACGGCGGCGGCGGCGATGACCACCAGCGCCAGCACCGCCACGGCGACGACCTCCAGCACGCGCCCTCCCTCGACCGTCCTCGATCACCCATGCTGGATCACCGACGCGGTTCGCGCCTCTCGCCGTCGCCGTTCGACAGTGTGATCGAACACCTCTGGCGGACAACTGACCCGAACTGGTTGACTTTCCCGATGATCTTGACCGGCGACCCGGGTGTTTCCGCTGGTCCGCACCACGTCGACGGCGTGCGGTCGCGCCGGGCCCATTACGGAGAACGGAGGAATGGGGGATCCGTTCGGGGCTCGGGGGCGGAATGATCAGAGGTTGCGCCACGACGGGGAAGGGGCGGCACGCGCGGCGGCCGAGGGCGGGGTTGGACGACCGACGAGGGAGTTGTGGCCGGTGAGCGACGCTCAGGACGAGTCCACCGCCGTCGAGGACCTGCCCGCGCTGTTCTGGCTGCTGGGCGTGGACGCCGTCCCGCCGTCGCTGGTGGCGGCGGCCGGCCTGGACCTGGCCGAGGTCCGGCGCACGCCGCTGTACGAGCTGTTCCCGCTGGCCACCGCGTCCTGGCGGGCGGACGGCTGGCTCGTCGCGTCGACCGTCGAGCGGCCGGCGCGGTTCCCCGCCGGACGCGCCCGCGACCTCCTCGACCGGATCGGCCGGCACCTGGCGGCCGACCTCGGCGCGCGAACCTCCGCCGCCGACCGCGACGTCGCGCTGGCCGTCGTCCGGGCGGCGGTCGCGGCGGGCACCCCGGCCGTGGCCGCGTCCCTGGCCGCCGGGTTGTGGGCCGCCGAGGACGCGCCCGGGTTCACCGCCGACTTCGCCCACGACCTGACCACCGCCGGCGCGCGGGCCGCCGTCGCCGCCCGCGAGCCCCGGCGGCTGGCCCTGCTGCTGCGGGCCGCGTCCCGGTGGTTCCAGGCGCACGGCGACCTCGTGACCGCGGAGGAGCTGGCGGCGCGGGAGTGGGACGTGTGGCGTCGGGCCGAGGACGTGCCGATGGCCGCGGCCACCCTGTGGCGACGGGCCGCCATGTTCGCCGCCCGCCGGCGCGGGGACCGCGAACTGGGCTGCTACGAACGCCTGGAATCGCTGTACCAGGGCGAAGGCGCGCGGGAGCAGGCGGAACTGGTCCGGGTCTGGACCGCGATGGGCAGCGCCCTGCTGGCCTACGACCGGGCCGTGCCGGCGGCGGGCTACCTGACCCGCGCGGAGAAGCTGGTGCGCAGCCTGCCCGACTTCCCGGCCGCGCAGCAGGCCGCGGTCTTCGAGTGGTCGGGGCGGGCGCTGTGGGCCACCGGCGCCCCCGGCCCCGCGCGGCGGCGGTTCTTCGACGCGCTGGCCCTGCTCGTGGACCTCGACGACCGGGCCGCCGAGCGCATCCGCGGGCTGCTGGCCAACGACCAGGACCGGGCGTTACCGCAGGCGTCTCCGAACCGCTTCGGCGGCCCGGAGACGCCGCCGTGAGACCTGGTCAGCCGTGCTGCCGCAGCCACGGGATCAGGTGGTCGAGCACCAAGTTCGCCACGCCGACCGCGAAGGAGGCCGCGCGCAGCAGCACCTCCACCCGGGGCGGCACGGCGGGAGCGGGCGGCGGAACGCGTCGGGGACGTCGGTGGTGCGACACGAGCGGTCGTTCTCCTTCCAGGGGTGGACGAACGCGGCGCGGTCGCCGCGCGGGACCGGTCAGCCCCCGAACGCCTCGGCGTCGCCGCGGGGCAGGGAGACCGGTTGCAGTGCGAGCACATCCATCGCCCGGTCGCAGACGAAGATCCGGAACGGGTGTTCGGCGAGCACCCGCAGCACGCCCCGGGCCACCAGGTCGCGGGTGGACCGGGCGGCCGTCTTCTGGCTGATGCCGTGCAGGTCGCACAGCGCCTGGATGCTGGTGACCGGCGAGGTGGGCAGGGCGGCGACCACCTTCCGCAGCGACGGCGACCCGTCGGTGAGCCCGGCCAGCTCGGCCCGGAGCAGCGCCTGGGACCCGATCAACGCGGTGTGCGCCCGGGCCTGCTCGCGGACCGCGCGCGCGTAGAACTCCACCCACGCCGACCACTGCCCGGTCGCGGCGACGACCGCGAGCTGCCGGTGGTAGGCGTGCAGGTTGTCGTCCAGCCACCGCGACAGGGACAGCACCGGGCTGTCGACCACGCCCTGGCGCACCATCTCCGCCGTGGAGAACAGCCGGGCCACGTGCCCGTTGGCCTCCGGGTAGGGCTGCACCAGTTCGAGCGCCGCGTGCGCCACGGCGATCCGGATCAGCCGGGGCCCCTCGTACGGCGCGGCCACCCACCGGTCCCACGCGCCCAGCGCGGCAGCCAGTTCGTCCGGCGGTGTCGTGCGGGCGTACGGGGGCCCGTCCGGCCCGGTGGTGACCACGCTGTCGACCCGGCGCAGCCCGTCGCGCGCCGACCTCGGCCGGACCCCGGTCAGCGTCGCGCTCACCGCGCCCAGCAGGTCGATGTCGACGGGCTCGCGCCCCGCCGCGGCGGCGAGCTGCCGGGCGGCCAGGACGAACCGCGCCACCGGGTTGTCGCGGACCGAGCCGTCGAACTCGTCGCCGGCCCCGGCGCGGTGGTGGACGACCAGCAGCGCCACCGACCAGGTCTCGATCGGCGAGACGGTGTGCCCGGCCATCCGGATCGAGCTGACGATGTCGCGCCACTGCAGGCACGTCACGAGCGCTTCCGGGTCCGGGACGCCGTGCACCGCGCGCTCCAGGCCGCCGGCCGCGTGCTCGGCCAGGCACGTCATCGCGTGGGCCCGCGCGGACACCTCGACCTCGGCCGGCAGGTCCCGGAGCCGGAACACCGGCAGCCCGTCCCCGGACGCCCCGACCGCGCCCGGTGGACCGGACGCGGACTCAAAGCCGTTGTGCATGAGCCAAGGTTGACGTGTTGGGACAGAATTATCAAAGCTGGGCCATCCGCCACCAACAAGATCATCTGTACCGTCGAATGCCCCCGATCAACCGCCTGACCTGCAACGACAAGACCAGGAACAGAAAACCCGGCGATGTCACCGCAATAGTGCGGAGCCGATCAATCCGGCGCTGCACCACTGGAATGAAACCGCGCGGCCGGCTTCCGGAGCTGCTGCATTCCGGTGGCCGTGGAAAACGGATCCCGCCCACGCCGGTCCGGGGCCCGGTTCACTCGATCGTGGAAGCTAGCCTTACCGGCGTGATCGTCTCGGACGCCCAACACGCCCTGCTGGCCACCGACCGCTGGGCCTGGCTGTCCGACGTGGTCGGCCGCTGGTACGCCGAACCCCTGTGCGCGGCGGACGGCTCCCCCGCCGACGAGATCGCCGCCGCCGCCGAACGGGTCGGCGCGGACCTCCCGCCGGGCCTGGTCGAGTGGTTCACCCTCGTCGGACGCCGGTTGCGGCCCGTGCAGGACGCCGCCACGACCCCGGCCACGCTCGGCGCGCACGGCGACGGCGTCGTGGTGTGGACCGAGAACCAGGGCGTGTGGTCGCTGGTGGCCGCGCCGGACGGCACCTGCACCTCGGACGACGAGGGCTTCCCGTTCCCGCCCACGCCCCTGGAGCGGACCCTGCACGGCATGGTGCTCAGCGACACCGTCGTCGGGGTCTGGGCGGGCACCCGGATCGGCCCCCTCGGCCCGCTGGCCCCCGGCGTGCGCGGCGGCACCGTCCCGGACGCGGACGCCGACGACTTCGCGCGTCTCGCGGGCTACCCGGAACTCCCGGTACCCGGCAACCCGTTCTGGGGCGCCCCGCCCCGGGGCGACGCCGACGCGGTGCTGCGCGGCGACGAGGACAGCGGCTCCGGCCTGGAGTGGATGACCGCCTCCCCGGAGGCGTTCGCCCGGCTGTCCGCCCTGATCGCCCTCGACCCGCCGGACGGCCCGCAGGAGATCGTCGTCGACTTCGCGGACCTGACCCCCGCCGAACGCGCCGGCCTGACCCGCGAGCACGGCGTCCCCGACACCGACCGCGTCGCCGCCGCCATCGGCGACCTCGGCCGGATCCGGATGGGCGCGGGCACGCCGACCGGCGTCCGCTTCCACCTCACCACCACCCGCCCCGCCGAGACCATCGCGGCCCTGCGCGCCACGATCCCGCCGGAGCTGGTCGACAAGGTCGTGCTGGCGGTCCGCCCCGAGCGGATCAGCACCTTCCGCGTCGTCCACCCGGCCGACCGCGCCGACTACGTCCTGCCCGACTGACCGCGACCACGCCGTCAGGTGCGGTCCGGATCGCGGGTGCCGGTGGCACGGTCACGACGTCCCGGCGGTCCGGAAGTCCTGCCCCCGGAAGTCCGACACAGCGATCCGGTCGCCCTCCGACACCCGCCCGCGCCGCAAAACGACGGCCCGCGCAACGAGATTTAGACTGCGCGCCGTGCAGACCTCGCATCCCCTGGTGCCCGGGTACTCGATCGTCGACGTGGTGGGCCGCGGCGGGTTCGGCGTCGTCTACCGGGCGGTGCAGGTCACCGTCGACCGCGAGGTCGCGATCAAGGTCGACAGCCGGGTGGTGCTCGACGAGGACGACCGGCGGCGGTTCCTGCGCGAGGCCCGCGCGGCGGGCCGGTTATCGGGGCACCCCCACGTCGTGGACGTCTACGACGCGGGAGTGCTCACCGACGGCCGCCCGTACCTGGTGATGGAGCTGTGCACCGGCGGGTCGCTGTTCGACCGGCTGCACGACGCCGGACCGCTGCCCGTCGCCGAGGCGTGCGCGCTGGGCGTGCAGATCGCCGACGCGCTGACCGCCGCGCACGAGGTCGGCGTGCTGCACCGGGACATCAAACCGGCGAACATCCTCGTCAACCGCTACGGCATGTACGGCCTGGCGGACTTCGGCCTCGCCGCGCTGGCCGAACCCGGCCGCGAGTCGTCCGCCAGCCTCACCGCGCTCACCCCCGCCTACGCGGCCCCGGAGGCGTTCCGGCAGGAGAAGCCCACCGCGCAGGCCGACGTCTACGCGCTGGCCGCCACCCTGCACGCGCTGATCACCGGCCGGCCGCCGAGGTTCCCCGACACCGGCACGCCGAGCCTGCCGGAGATCATCCGCCTGCACGACGAACCCGTCCCGGCCCTGCCGGGCGTGCCCGAGGGCGTGACGGCCGTGCTGGTGCGGGCCCTGGCGACCGATCCCGCGCGGCGGCACGCCACGGCCGCCGCGTTCCGCGACGCCCTGGCCGCCGTCGCCGCCGAGGAGCCCGGCGGGACCGTGCCGGTGCGGCCGGCCGACGACGCCGGCCCCACCAGGTCGTTCGGGTTCGGCCCGCGCCGCGACGAGGAGATCACCCACGGCCGGGTCGTCGCCCCGGACCCGGAGGAGGCCGGCGCACCGGCCGCCGCCGAACCGCCCGCCGACGACACCGAACTCGTCGGGCGCAAGCCGAAGCGGTGGCGGGTCCTCGGGCGGGGCGTGGTGGCCCTCGCCGCCGTCGTCGTGCTGCTCGGCGCGGGCATCACGTGGGTGACGTTGAGCAACCTGGAGGGCGACGTGACGCAGCCCGGCGTGCTCGACGTGCCCAACAGCCCGGACGCCGGCGACGGTGCCACCGACATCCTGCTGGTCGGCAGCGACAGCCGGACCGACGTCGACGGCAGGCCGCTGCCCGACGACGTGCTCCGGCAACTGCGCACCGAGCAGTCGCCCGGGTCGAACACCGACACCCTGCTGCTGGTCCGCGTCCCCGACGACAACCGCAAGGCGGTGGTCGTGTCCATCCCGCGCGACGTCCGCGTCGCGATGCCCGGCGGCGGTCAGGGCCCCGTCCGGAAGGTCTTCGACCAGGCCCGCACCAGCCCCGACCGCGAGGGTGACCTGGCGGGCCGGAAAGCGCTGGTGCAAGCCGTGCAACAGCTCACCGGCGTGCGGGTGGACCGGTTCGCCGAGCTGAACCTCTACGGCTTCTACCTGATCAGCCAGGCCATCGGCGGCGTCGAGGTGTGCCTGAACGCCCCGGTGCGCGACTCCGGTTCGGGCGCCGACTTCCCCGCCGGCAGCCAGTCGCTGTCCGGCGCGGACGCCCTGTCGTTCCTCCGCCAGCGCCGGGGTCTCCCCCGCGGCGACCTGGACCACCTCGACCGC
Source organism: Saccharothrix sp. NBAS 001 (assembly GCF_056640475.1). Lineage (NCBI taxonomy): Bacteria > Bacillati > Actinomycetota > Actinomycetes > Pseudonocardiales > Pseudonocardiaceae > Saccharothrix > Saccharothrix sp. NBAS 001. Next base: position 10,236,521 of record NZ_CM153251.1, on the reverse strand, counting down.
CAGCAGGCGTTCCTGGCGGGCCTGGCCGCCAAACTCCTGTCCGCGGGCACCCTGACCGACCCGAAGACGGTGTCCGAACTGGTCACCGCCCTGCGCAAGTCGATGGTCATCGACGAGAGCTGGGACGTGCCGGGCTTCGCCGCCCAGCTCGGCGCGCTGACCGCGAAGGACGTCCGCTTCACCACGATCCCGGTGGGCACGCCGACCGCCGCCGACCCCGACATCGTCCCCGTGGACGAACAACGGGTGCGCGCCCACGTCGCCGACCTCATCAGCGGCACACCGAAGTTCGCCACCCCGGCAGCCGCCCCTCAGGCGATCCGCTGCGTCAACTAGTGGAGTGTCGCGGCTGATTCTCGGGGGATGGGTGCCGGAGTTCGTCCCGCGCGTTGTCGGTGGTGACCTGCCGGCGGACTCGACGTTGCTCTGCGTTGATGGCGTACGGTCAGTAGCCGTCGTACGGCCGGGCATGGACGGCGAGCACGTCTTCCATGCGGGCGGCGAACTCCGCGTTCGCCTTCCCAACGACCACCGGGCACGCCCCGCCGGCGGTGCCGAGCACGCCAGGGCGATCAGCCGGGCCTCCACCTCGCCGGTCACCGGCGACGGCACCGGCGGAAGGTCACGCCTCTTGCATGACACCGTGGCCGGCGCGTCACCGCCGGTCTCGTCGAACCACCCGGCGACCAGTCGCAGCGTCTCGCCCGACACCTCAAGCCTGTCCGCGATCACTTCCTTCTGATCGGGTTCGCCCACCGGGGTGTCGAGCGCGAGCAGCACCCGTGCCCGCCTGATCGCCGAAGCCGGATGCACACCACTAGCGACAAGCCGGACCAACTCTTCACGATCCCGCGCCGACGACCTGACCGGGCCGCTTCAACTGCGGGGCCATGACAACAGCCTCCCAGTCAACGGCACCAAAACCGGGCAGCCACAACAGTAGTGCTGTGTCACGCGACCTCGGCCGGGCAATCGGTCCAGGTGCGGATGGGTGAGCCGGTGACGAAGCCGGTCCTGGGGCGGGCCCGTGTGTCGTGCCGGCGGGATGTGGGCGGCGACGGCGGCGTTCTGCTCGGCGTGGCTGCGGTGCCGCGGTCGCCGGGCCGGCTGCCGGCCCTCCTCCGGCGACGACGGCCGGACGAACACCTCCGGACGGCGACCCACGACCACCTCCCGCACACGATCTGCGGAAGCAGCTCGGCCGGTCACCCGACCAGGACGATCACCGGGTCTACGTTCGGAGACGCAGCACCAGGTCCGGGTCGGCGCGCTACCGCGCCGCCGTGGCCGACCCCTCCTCCAGCCGGGCGGTCCGACCGCCGAACTCCACCATGGCCACCCGGCCGGCCGCGTCCCGGACGAAGCGGGCGGCGGCCTTGCGGGTGTCGGCGGCCCGCGCCACCACGTCCTCGTCCACGAACACCACCTCGAAGGCGGGCGGGACGTCGCCGAGTTCCCCGTTGAGCAGCATCTGCACCCAGAGACCGTTGTCCCGCACGGTGAAGTCGAAGGCCAGGTCGCCCGTGCGGTAGCAGCCGGCGTACTCGGCGAGCCGCCCGGCGGGCAGCGGCAGGACCGGTTTGGCCGGGACCGGGGCGACGCCCGCCAGGTTCTCCAGGCACCAGTCGACCACCCTGGCCCCCAGCGCCGAGCCACCGACGCTGTTGGTCAGCACGGTCACCGCGAACTTCTCGCTCGGCAGCGTGACGAACTCCGAGACCTGGAGGTTGCTGACGTTGCCGCCGTGCCGCACCAGCGCGGCGTCGCCGTGCCGGGTGCGCAGCCAGCTCAGGCCGACCTCGTCGAACGCCAGCGCGGCCCGCCGCTGCGGCTGCCAGAGCGCGACCCTGGACTCCTCGTTGATCGGCGCGGTCCCCGATGCCTCGCCCAGGAGGAAGAACCGGGCCCACCGGAGCTGGTCGCGCGCCGAGGACCACAGCCCGCCGGCGGCGGCGGTCGTGCGGGCCAGGCCCACCGTCCGCGCGACGGCCGGCGAACCGTCCTTCGTCACGTGCCCCACCGAGTGGCGGCGGGTGAGCACCTCCCACGGCAGGAACACCGAGTCGTTCATCCCCAACGGCTCCAGCAGCCGCTCCCGCACCAGGTCCTCGTAGGACTTGCCGGAGACCACCTCGGCCACGTACCCGGCCAGCATGAACCCGCTGTTGCTGTAGGAGAAGACCTCGCCGACCGGGAACACCTGCGGCAGGTCGCCGAACCCGTCGACGGCCTCCGCCAGCGCGCCGTCGCCCCAGCCGGTGTCGATGTCCACGTCCCCGAGGAACCCGCCGGTGTGGGTGAGCAGGTGCCGCAACGTCACCCCGGCCCGCGCGGCCGGGTCGGCCAGCCGCAGCCCGGGGAGGTACTCGACGACCGGCACGTCCAGCCCGACCAGACCGTCCTCGACCAGCGCCATGACCACGGCCGCCGTGAACGTCTTGGTGGTCGACCCGACCATGAACAAGGTGTCGCCGTCGGCGGGCAGCGGCGAGTCCACACTGGACACCCCGGTGCCGAGCACGAACTCCTCACCGTCGCTCAGGACACCCACCACGGCGCCGGGCACCCGCGCCTCCGCCGCCCAGCCGTCGAGCAACGCCTGAAGTTCCCCACGAGATCCCGACATGCGGCGGCCTTTCACGTAGTCCGGTCCGGACCCCCATGGTCCACCGACCGCGGCGGGCACCGGTTCATGCGACCCGACGAACATCCACACCCGGTCTCGTAACTTCCTCCAATGCCATCCGCACGCCCGACCCGGACGTCGCGCGCACGCGGGTCGGGCGTCAGCCCCGCGAGTGGTCCAGGACGTTGCCGTTGGCGCAGTGGTTCGCGGAGTCGCCGGTCCACGGGCCGCCCACCGGCACCACGGCCAGTTCCTGGAAGCACACCGACGCGGCGTCGAAGCTCCAGTTCGCCGCGCCGGCGGCACCACCGGCATCCGGGCCGTCCTCGGCGAACGCGGGCGCGGCGGTGGTCAACACGGTGCCGGCGGCGGCGAGCAGCACCCCGGCGATACGAGAGTAAGCGGACACGGCGAACACCCTAGGGGCGATCAGGTTCGAAATTCACGCACACCACCCAAACAGGTGGTTTCCCGACACCCATCCCACCCCGGAACATCCACAAAGGACTATTCGCGCGGTACTCCCGTCGGCCGACGCCGATCGGCCCCCTTTGGCTCGGGAAGTCCTTGCCCCTGTTGAGACATCCACGATCAGGACCCGTGCACCCCGCACCAGCACAACAAGATCACCAACGCCTCCCGTCGATGTGCTAGCTTCCCGAGAATGCGCGGAAGTTGGACGTATGGTCGTACAAAGGTCGCGTTCACCAAGAAGTTCGCGGCATTCGCCTACCTGTTGACCTTGTTCCTCGTCGGCTCGACCACGGTCGCCCACGCGGACACCCCCACCCCCGGCGGCCCGGACGGCAGAGCGTCCGTCCCCCGGGCCTGCGAGTGCACGAGCCCCTCGATCGACCGGTTGCAGCAGTGGCTCGCCTCCGGCGAGGGCACCACCGTACCGGCGACCGGAAGCCTGTTGGTGCGCCAGGACAACGGCTACGCCGCGAAGGTCACGTTCCTCAAGGCCGAGTGGCACGTCATCGTCGTCTGGCTGGGCAACAAGTTCGACGCCCAGGCCAACCTCTCCCGGTCCTCCGGCTTCTGGCTGACCTACAGCGCGACCGACGACCTCTACGTCCAGCTGCGCCCCGCGTCCCGCTGGAGCGGCGGCGACAAGTGGCTCACCCAGATCCCCTCCACGGGCGGCAAGCTCGTGCGCAAGTTCTTCAGCTTCGCCCCCGACAAGTGGACCTGGCTGCCCGAGCTGGGCAAGCCGTCCTACACCTTCGCCTCCGCCCTCACCGAGGCGCGCGGCCTGGTCTTCGTCGGCAAGACCCCGAACAAGCTGGACTTCCGCGCACTGCCCATCGACGGCTACCAGCCGCCGTGCGTGTGACGTCCCGCCGAGAGCACCACGAGCACGACCCACGCTGAGCACCACCGGCCGATCCGTCGGCCGACCCCCCGGCTCGGGGACACCGGCGATGTGCGCCGCGCGTCCCCGAGCCGGGCCGCATCCGGCGGAGTCCGCCGACCGCGCGCCCGGCCCGGACGTATATTCCAAATGACCGGACGGCTAATTGCAGATCGCCGTCCGATGACCTGCCGGCACTGGCCGCCCGCGCTCGCCGAAAATCGGCGAAATACGTGTTCCCGAACCCCCGTCACACCGGTTCGGGGATCGCTTCGGGCGCTTTTCGATATTTACGGCGACCACCCCCAGGCGTTACCACGACCAGCAGAAGCTGTGACTCCGGTGGTGCGCAGCTGTCCGGACAAAATGCCGTGATCCCCATTACGGGGTCGCCATCCGCCGATCAGACGCGCGCGTTTGGGCCGCTCAGAGGCCCGCGCCGGCAGCCGCACACAATGCGGAACGTCCCTGGTGGACATATTTGGCGCGGACCGCGCCGCGCTGGGCCGTTGGGGTGACCGGCGCGTTCCACATTGCTGCCGACAGCGACCGTGACTACCATTCGGGTGGTTCGACCGGGCACGGTGGTTTTCCTCCTCGGCGCGTGTCCATAATCTAGGCGAGTTCCGGGGGAATAACTGCGACCAAGTGCCACCACGTGCGTTCGGGACAATGCGTCGACCGATCGGGTCCGAATGGAGTAGGCGAACCCGGTGGATGACGGAGCCCGATCGGCCCGGCTATTTCCGAATGTCTGAGGAGTCATGCGCCCCACACCCATGCCCACCGGGTACGACCATGCCCGGTGACCGTTCCGGCCGCCTCCCGGCGCGCGTCCGCGAGCGCCTGGACCGCCGACCGGGGGAGGTGGCGTTCACCGACGGCCGAGGGACCACCAGCCTCGCCGACCTGGCCGACCTGGCCGGGGCGCTGCTCGGCCACCCCGCGCTCGTCGGCGTCGAGCGCGTGACGATCGTCGGCCGGCAGTCGTTGCGTCTGGTGTCGACTGTCGCCGCCGCACACCTGGCCGGCTTGGAGTTCGCGGTGGTCGACGCCGGGGAGTCGCCGGAGATCCAGCGCGCGCACGTCGAGGCGTTCCGGTCCGGCGCGGTGGTCGACCTGTCGGAGGGCGGCACCGCGTTCCACGCCGACCACGCGCCGGTCGTCTCCTGGGACGGACTCCTCGGCGCGGCGCGCGGTGACGCCGCGCCGACGATCTCCGCGCACGCCTACACAGTGCGCACTTCGGGCACCACGGGCACGCCGAAGCTGGTGCAGCCGACCCGGGTCGCGTTCGACCAGTACGTCGACCAGTTCGTGGACCGGTACGCGCTCACCGGGGACTCCCGGCTCGCGGTGTGGGCCGCGCCGACCTACGACGCCCACCACTGCCAGGTGTTCGCCGCGCTGGCGTCCGGTGCCGTGGGGGTGGTCGCGGGGCTCGACGTGCGGCGCAGCGGTCGCAGCGTGCTGGAATGGCTGCGCGCCAACGGGATCACCCACTTCGAGACCACGCCGTCGATCCTGCGGGGCCTGGTCGCGGCGGCGGTCGAGGACGGCCGGGGGCTCCCGCCCGCCCTGGCCCACGTGATGTGCAGCGGCGAGCGGTTCGAACCGGCGCTGGCCCGCGCGGTGGCCGGGCTGGCCGGCGGCCTCGGCGACCGGATCCGGCTCACCAACGAGTTCGGCCCCACCGAGTGCGTCCTCGCGACGTGGCACGAGATCACCGCCGACGACCTCGACCTGCCCGACCTCCCGCTGGGCACGGCGATTCCCGGCAGGACGGTCGACGTGCTGCCGCCGCCCGGCACCGCCGCCGCGTCCCGGGAGGACCCCGGCGAGATCGTCATCCGGTCCCGCTTCCTGTGCCCCGGCTACGGCATCGAGGGGGCGCGCACCGGGGACCCGTTCCCGGTGGACGGGGACGGCGTGCGGACGTTTCACACCGGAGACCTCGGCTACGTCGACGAACGCGGGCTGCTGCGGCTGCTGGGCCGCCGCGACCGGGTGGTCAAGCGGCGCGGCGTGAAGATCGACCTGGACGACGTGGAACGCGCTTTCCGCGCGATCCCGTACGTGGTCGACGCCGCCGCCCTCGCCGACGAGACCGCCGGCGGCACGTCGGCGCTGCGCGTGTGGGTCGTGGTGGGCGAACCGGGCCGGACCGAGGACGACGTGCGCGGCGACGCGACGCGCCACCTCGCCGCCGCGAGCGTGCCCGAGCACATCGGGTTGAGCGACGCGTTGCCGCGCCTGCACTCCGGCAAGGTCGACTACCGCGAACTGTTGCGCCGCAACGCCACCCACGACGACACGGCCGCCGCGCGGACCGACACCGAGGTCGGCGTCGCCGAGGAGTTCGCGCGGGTGCTGGGGGTGGCGGTGTCCTCACCGGACGCCAACTTCTTCGGCCTGGGCGGGCACTCCCTGCTGGCGCTGGACCTCAACGACCGGTTGGCGCGGCGGTTCGGCGTGGACGTCACGCTGCCCGACGTGCTGCGCAACCCGAGGGTGAAGGCCCTCGCGCAGGTGATCGACGGCCGCCGCGCGGAGGTCCGCACCGCCCCGGACGACTCCCCCGCCGCGGCCCCCGGGCTGACCGCCGCGGAACGGCCGATCTGGACGTGGACCCAGCTGTTCCCGCACGACGGCTCGGCCAACGTCGTCGCGGGCTTCCGCACGGCCGAAGCCCTGTCGGACCGGGAGATCACCGCCGCGCTCGACCGGCTCGTCCGCGACACGCCCCAGCTGCGCCTCAACTACGGCGACGAGCAGGGCCGCCCGGTCCGCGTCGTGCGCCCGCCCCGCCCGGCAGTGGTGCGGGCGGTCGTGGTGCCCGGCCCGGTGGACGACGGCGGGCACCCCGAGGTGCGCGGCGAGTTCTACCGGCCGTTCGACATCGCCGGCGAGCAGCTCGTGCGCGCCGTGGTGGTCCGCTCGACGGACTCGGCGGACCTGGCGGTGTGCCTCGTCGTGCACCACATCGTGTGCGACGGCCTCGGGCTCGCGACGCTGGTCGCCGACCTGCGCCGGATCCTCCTCGACGGCGTCGGGCCGCGCCCCTCCGAGGTGGCGGCCGTCGCCGACCCGGGGCCGGGCGACGCGGCCCGGTACTGGCGGCGGGTCCGCGACCGGCTGCGGGCCACGCCGCGTTCCCCGGCGTTGAGCGACGTCCACCCCCGTCCCGAAACCGCCGTCGAGACCTTCGCCGTGCCGGCGGCACGGGCCGTCGCCGCGCGCGAGGAGCTGGGACTGCCCGCCGTGCTCGTCGAGTTCGTCGCCGAAGCGCTGCTGCGGACCCTGGGCACGGACGCGGTCGTCGTGGAGACGCCGGTCTCCCTGCGCACGCCCGCGCAGGCCCGCGCGGTCGGCAACTTCGTGGTCGACGTGCCGATCGTGGTCACCCGCACCACACCGGAGGGCCGCCCCGAGCGGCGTCGGGCGGTCGCCGCGGAGCTGCTCGACGCGATCGCGGCGGCGCACGCCGCACCGGGCTTCGGCGCGGCCCGCCCCGACCAGGGCCTGGCCCCGGTGGGTGACGCGGTCGTCGTCCTCGAACACCGCACGACCGCCGACGAGAGCGGTGCGACCACGCCGGTCCGGGTGCCCGGATCGCCGCCGCGCAACCCCTTCGCCTTCTACGTGGTGGCCGACGACGCCCACCTCGACTGCCGGGTGCTGAGCCGGGTCGCCCCGGCGCTGGCCCGGCGCACCACGACCGAATTCCGCCGTTCGACGGCCGAGGCCACGCAGCCCTCGGTGGGACAGGAGTGCCAGTGGCCACGTACGTGATCGAGCCCGACGACCGTTGGGACCTCGCCGACCTGCTCCAGGCGGCGCGGCCGGGGGTCGAGGTCCGGCTCTCCGAGCAGAGCCGGCAGGCGATCGCCCGCACGTCGGACTGGGTCGAGGGCCTCTCGACCGGACCGGACCTGGTGTACGGGGTGAACACCGGCTTCGGCGCGCTCGCCGACGTGCGGGTGCGCGCCGGCGACGAGCACGAGTTGCAGCTGCGCCACATCCTGTCGCACGCCTGCGGCGTCGGGGACGCCTCGCCCTCGGCGGTGGTCCGGATGATGCTGCTGGTCAAGCTGCTGACGTTCCGGACGGGGCAGACCGGGGTGTCGCTCGCCGTCGCCGACCGGCTGGTCGACATGCTCAACCACGGGGTGCACCCGATCGTGCCCGAGCGCGGCACGGTCGGCGCCAGCGGCGACCTCTCGCCGCTGGCCCACCTCTCGCTGCCGGTGCTGGGCCTCGGTTCGGTCGAGTACGGCGGCGAGGTGCGCGACGCGGCGTCCGTGCTGGCCGAGCTGGGCTGGCCGGCGCTGCGGCTGACCGCCAAGGACGGCCTCGCCCTCACCAACGGCACGCAGTACATCACCTCCGTCGCCGTGCTGGAGCTGGGCCGGATCGTCGCGCTGGCCGAGACCGCCGACCTGGTGGCCGCGATGAGCCTGCAGGCGTTCAGCTGCGCCGACAGGTTCTTCCACGAGCGCTACCACCGCCGGTCGGGCAACCCGTGGCGCAGGGTGGTCGCGGAATCGCTGCGCGAGCACACGCGCGACGGCAACCACGCGACCCTGCCCACGGCGGTGCCGTCGATGCAGGACCCCTACTCGTTCCGGTGCATCCCGCAGGTGCACGGGGCGGCGCGCGAGCACATCTCGTTCGCCCGCGACTCGATCCTCAACGAGGTCGACACCGTCGCGGACAACCCGCTGTTCTTCCCCGACGACGAGATCGCGCTGTTCGGCGGCAACCTGCACGGCGAGTCCGTGGCGATCTCCGCCGACCTGCTCGCGATCGCGGTCAGCGAGCTGGGCTCGATCTCCGAGCGGCGCACCTACCAATTGCTGTCCGGGCGGCGCGGGCTGCCGGACTTCCTGACCGCCGACCCCGGCGTCAACTCGGGGCTGATGATCGTGCAGTACACGTCGGCCGCGCTGGTCAACGAGATGAAGACGCTGTGCCACCCGGCGAGCGTCGACTCCATCCCGACCTGCCAGTTGCAGGAGGACCACGTGAGCATGGGCGGCACGTCGGTGCTCAAGCTCCGCCGGATCGTGGACAACCTGGAGACCGTGCTGGCCATCGAGTGGCTGACCGCGTGCCAGGCGGTCGACCTCCACGACGACCTCGTGCTGTCCGACCGCTGCCGCGCCCTGCACCACGCCTACCGCGAGGTCGTGGGCTACCTCGAAGAGGACCGGGTGCTCAGCGACGACATCGCGCGCACCACCGGGTTCATCCGCGACGTGGTGACCCGGCCGGTGGACCGCGACCTGGCCGGGCAGGGGGCCCGCTGATGTCCCGCGACACCGTGCTGGAGCAGGTCGCGGAGTGCTGGCGGGGCGTGGCCCCCGACCCGGACTTCGTGCCCGCCCCGGACGACAACCTCTTCCGCCACGACGTCGACTCGTTCGTCTTCATCCAGTTCGTCCGGGCGCTGGGCGCGCGGTTCGAGGTGGAGCTGCCGCTGGTGGAGATCTTCCGGAACCCCACGTTCCGGACCGTCGCCGACTGCATCGGCCGGACCGGGAAGTAGCCGTGGCGACCGTCGCGACCGAGGCCACCCGCGAGGAGTTCGGCCTGTGGTACGAGGAGCAGGCCGGGACGCCGGTCCGCCGGCTGCTGTGCGCGTTCGCCGCGCGCGTGGCGGCCGGCCCGGCGTTCGGGCCCGAACGGGTCGCCGGCGCGCTCGCCCGGGTGCTCGACCGGCACCCGGAGTGCCGGGCGCGCTTCGCCGTCGACGCGGACGGCCGGCTGCTCAAGACGCCCGGCGCGGGCCCCGTGGACGGGATCGCGCTGTTCGGGCCGGAGCACACGGTGTCCGACGTCGTGGGCGCGCTGACGCGCGAACCGCTGTCGGCGGTCACCGGCCCGGTGGTGCGGCTCGCCGTCCGCGTCGACCGGTCGGGCTCGGTCGACCACGTCTGCGGCGTCGCGCACCACGTGGTGTGGGACGGGCGGTCCGAGGACCTGTTCTGGGCCGCGCTCACGCGCGAGCTGGCCGTGCAGCCCGTCGACGGCGCGCCCCTCGCACCGGCCCGGCCTCCCTCCAACGGATCGCCGGACGCCTCGCCCGATCCACAGTGGACGGACGTGGTCGGCGACGAGACCTGGGCGGGCGCGCGGCGGCGGGCGCGTGAGCACGGCGTGACACCGTTCGCGTGGATCGTCGGGCACCTCGCGGCCGGCGTCGGCACGTGGTCGGGCCAGGCGGTGACCCCGTACGTCGACGTCGACCTGCGCGCGCTCGACGACGGCGCGCGCGACCGCATCGGGTACTTCCAGACCCAGCGCCGGCTGCGCGAGATCGACCCGGGCGTGCCCGGACCGGAGGCCGCCCGCCGGGTGCTGGACGACGTGGCGGGCCTCGCCGCGCAGGCGATGGCCGGAGCCCTGGCCCCCGATCGCGAGACCCCGCGCACGGACAGCCGCACGTGCAAGTTCTACCTGCGCGGGCCGCGGCCCGACCGAGCGGACACCGTGCTGCACCCCGTCGACGTGGCGGTTCCGTTCGCGCGCAACGACCTCGCGGTCGGACTCACGCCCGAGGGGTCCCGGGTGCACCTGACGGTCACCGCACGACAAGAGCTGTTCGGCCTGGACGAGTTGCGGCGGCTGGGTCGCCGCCTGCTCACCGCTCTCGACACGGCGGCGCACGGCAGCCGGCAAGGAGACGAGGACGCATGAGACATCTGGAGGTCGACCGCGAGGTCGGCGACTGGTGGACCGCGCACGGCGAGGAGGTGGAGTCGTGCCTCGACCGGGACGGCGGGGTGGTCCTCGACGGCCCCGGCCTGTCGGACGTGGCGAACTTCCAGGTCCTCGCCGCGCTCGCCTGCGGACCGCTCTCGCGCGACAACCCAGAGCACCCGCTGGTCGGCGACGACCCGACCGGCACGGTGAACCGGCCCGTCGAGTACTCCAGCAGCCGCAAACTGCTGTGGCACAACGAGAACACGTTCGCCGCGGAGTGGCCTCGGCGGATCGCGTTCGGCTGCCAGCTGGCCGCCGACCGGGGCGAGACGCCGACCGTCGACATGACGGCGGTGCACGACCGGCTGGACCCCGCCGTGCGCCGCCGGTTCGAGGAACTCGGCGTGACCTACGTGCGCCGGCTCGGCACGGACCTCGGCCTCGACTGGCAGACCGTGTACGGCACGGACGACCGGCACGCCGTCGAACTGCGCTGCGAGCGGGACGGCGCGCGGTGGCAGTGGGACGACGACGGCCGCGTGCTGACCACGTGGCAGCGCCGCGCCGCCGTGATCACCCTGCCGGGCGGGCTGCGGTCGTTCGTCGCCCAGGTGCTGCACTGGCACCCGCGCGCGCTGGACCCGGACGTGCACGAGGCGATGGCCGCGCTGATGCCGCCCGAGGAGTTCCCGAAGACGTGCACGTACGGCGACGGCAGCCCGATCCCGGACGAGGACGTGGCCGAGCTGCTGTCGGTGTGCGGGCGGCTCGAAGAGGTCGTCGGGTGGACCGAGGACCGCGTGATGCTGCTGGACAACCTGCGCCGCTCGCACGCCCGCAACCCCTACACCGGGGAGCGCCGCCTGCTCGTCGCGATCGGGCGTCCGATCGGCCACGCCGAGGCGGGGCGCGGTCATGGCGGCTGAGCGGGACCTCGTCGCGCGGATCCGCGACGGGCGCGGCGAGGCGATCGCGGAGGCGGGGACGACCACGTCGTACGCGACCATGCTGGACGACGCGTCCCGGCTCGCCGCCGCGTTGCGCGAACGGGGGGTCGGCCCCGGCACGGTCGTGCCCGTGCAGGGGATCGCCTGCCGCACGACGGTGACCCAGATCGTGGCCGTGCTGTCGACGGGTGCCGCGTACGCCCCGATCGACTCGCGCACGCCCGACGCGGCGGTGGCCGCCTTCGCCCGCCTGTGCGGGGCGTCGGTCGTGCTGGGCGAACGGCGGGACGCCGGGCACGGGGTGCGGTGGCTGGACTCGGCGGACGTCCTGGCCGACGACGGTCCGGCGTTCGTGACGGAGACCGTGCCGGAGGGCACCGCCTACGTGATCGCGACTTCCGGGACCAGCGGCACGCCCAAGGGCGTCGTGGTGCCGGACTCGGCGGTGACCGCGTACCTCACGTGGTCGATGGCGGAGTACGACATCGGCCGGGGGTACGGCGCGCCGCTGTTCACCTCGCTCGGGTTCGACCTGACGGTGACGAGCCTGCTGGGCCCGCTGGTCTCCGGGCGCCGGCTGGTCGTGCTCGACCCGATCCGCTGGCCGCTCGACGTCGCGACGAACCCCGATCCCTTCGACGGCGCGAGTTTCGTGAAGCTGACGCCCAGCCAGCTCGACCTCGTGTGCCGGATGATGGCCGACCTCTCGGTGCGGTCGAGCGCGCCCGTGCTCGTCGTCGGCGGCGAGGCGATGCGCGGCCAGAACGTCGCCCGGTGGCGCGCCGCCTTCCCCGTGGCGGAGATCGTCAACGAGTACGGCCCGTCCGAGGCCGCCGTGGGCTGCTGCCGGTACACCGTGCCGGAGGACTTCGCCGGCGACGACGTGCCGATCGGCACCGCGCCGCCCGGCGTGACCCTGAGCTTGGGGCCGTTGCCGACCGGCCTCTCCGGTCTCGGCCCGGAGCACGGCGAACTGGTCATCGAGGGCGACCAGGTGGCGACCGGCTACCTGGTCGGCCGCGAGGACGGCAGCGGCGGGCTGGTGCCGTTCGCCTCGCACGGCGGGCGGCGGCGCTACCCGAGCGGCGACCACGTCGCGCTCGGCCCGGACGGGCTGTTCACCTACCACGGCCGGATCGGGCGCGAGGTCAAGGTCAACGGGTTCCGCGTCAACCTGTCCGCCCTCGAAGCGCGCCTGGCGTCCTACCCCGGCGTGGTCAACGCGGCGGTCGGCCAGGCCGACGGCGGGCTGACCGCGCACGTCGTGGTCGCGGACGCCGGGATCACGTCGAAAGCGCTGCGGGGCCACCTGCGGGAGCTGTTCCCGGTGTACGCGCTGCCCGCCGAGATCGCCATCAGCCAGGACATCGCGACGACCGAGCGCGGCAAGCTCGCGGTCGCGCTGCCGTCCACGGACCAGGAAGGCCGGTGATGACCGCCATGACGAAGACCCTTACCCCGGCGGACCTCGACCACGACGTGCGGACCCCGTTGCCCGAGCGGGTGGCGCACGACCTGCGCGCCGCGCTCGCGGACGCCGGCGCGGTGCTGCTGCGCGACTTCGAGGTCGACGGCACCGACGACTTCGCCCGCGTCGTCACGGCGATCGGCGGGGAGCGGCTGGAGTACTCGGAGCGGTCGTCACCGCGCCGGGCGCTGGGCGAACGCGTCTACACCTCGACCGAGTACGCCAAGGACAAGGAGATCTTCTTCCACAACGAGAACTCCTACCAGTCGAGCTGGCCGCGCTGGCTGTTCTTCTACTGCGACCTCCCGCCGGCCGGCGGCGGCGCGACCCCGTTGGCGGACATCCGGGAGGTCACCCGGCTGCTCGACGCGGACGTGCGCGAGGAGTTCCGCGCTCGCGGGTGGCTGCACGTGCGGACCTACCAGCCGGGCTTCGGCCTGCCGTGGACCGAGGTCTACGGCACCTCGGACCGGGCGGCCGTGGAGCGCTACTGCGCGTCGGCCGGGATCACGCCGACCTGGCGGCCCGACGGGGTGTTGCGGACCAGCGCCCGGCGCAGCGCGTTCCAACCGCACCCCGACACGGGGGAATCGTTGTGGTTCAACCACATCGCGTTCTTCCACCCGAGCACGCTGCCGCCCGCCGCGTACGAGGTGATGCACGGGATGTTCGGCCCGGACGGGCTGCCCAACGACACGCGGTTCGGCGACGGCGCGACGATCCCCGACGACGTGTGCGAGCACATCAGGGACTGCTACCGCCGGGCGTCGTCCCGGTTCGACTACCGGCGCGGCGACGTGCTGGTGGTCGACAACATGCGCACCGCGCACGGCCGCGAGCCGTTCGACGGCGACCGGCGGATCGCCGTCGCCATGACCGACCCGGTGCGGGCCTGACATGGCGAACCCGAGCGCAACGGCCCTGCCGTCGCCCACCGGCCGGGTGCGGCTGCCGGTGAACGAGGACGTGATCACCCGCGCGTACCACTTCTACGCCTTCCCGACGGCGATCATCGAGGCGAACGACCCGTCGAGGGTCGCGTGGACGTTGACCAACTTCATCCACCTGGCCTACGACACCAGGCCGCAATCGCCGGTGCCGATGTGCTTCTACCTGTTCGACTACGCGATCAACCCGCACCTGGAGACCCAGCGGACCGACGCCGAGCTGATGCACGACCTGATCGGCCCGGGGCTCGCCGATTTCGCCGCCCGGCAGATCTCCAACGGCTGGTACCTGTACCTGAACGTGGACGAGCACGACATCCCGCACCGGTTCTCCTACGGCCGCAAGCGCTTCTCGCACGACCTGCTGGTGCACGGGTTCGACGCCGAGGCGGGCACGGTCGACGTGCTGGGCTACGACGACACGCCGGCGTTCCGCTCGGTGACGATCCCGGCGCGGGCGTTGGACAGGTCGTTCTCGTCGCACCGCGAACTCGGCAGCCCGTGCCGCCAGTTCGTGATGTACCGGTTCCTCCCCGACAGCGCCTACGAGTTCGACAAGGCGTTCGTGGCGCAGGAGATCCGCACGTACCTGCGTTCGGAGAACCCGACCGCCGCGCTGCGCGTGCTGCGTGAACCGTGGGGGCGTGAATACGGGCTCGCGGTGTGGCGGTGCTTCGCCGACGAGTTGGCGGCGTGCCGCGCGGGCGAACGGGAGTACGACCTCCGGTCCTCGCGCGTCCTCTACGAGCACTCGCACCTCATGTTGTCGCGCATCGAGTTAATGCTCTCCGACGAACCCGACGCCGCAGCGGACGCCGTGCACGAGTACCGCCCGGTCGTCCGCTACTGCCGCAGTCTCGGCTACGCGGCGCTGGCCGCCGAGAGCCTGGGCGACCACTCGTCGATCGACCGGCTGGCCGCGCAGTTCGACGACGTCGTGGACCGCCACGCGCGGGTGCTGCGGACGCTCGTCGGCGACGAGGTCGTGGCCACCGCCCGATGAGGGCCACCGATCACCGATCTCAAGGAGATGTCGTGTACGTACTGGGAATCAGCGGCCTCGGGCAGAGCGAGGCCCGCATGCGGAGGACCTTCCCGGGGCTGGAGGAGAGGCACTACCGGCTGGCGCAGGGCGCCGACGCCGCGGCCGCCCTGGTGACGGAGGACGGCATCGTCGCCGCCGCCGCGGAGGAGCGGTTCGTCCGCTCGAAGGGGACCGGGCGGTTCCCGCGCCAGGCGATCGACTTCGTGCTCGCCGAGGCCGGCATCAAGCCCCGCGACGTCGCGTACGTGGCGCACAACTTCGACTTCACGCCGTACCAGCGGTTCTTCGCCGCCCAGGGCACCCAGGACGAGTACGACGAGGTGTACTCCCCCGAGGCGCTCAAGCGCGAGCTGTTCGCCGAGCACCCGCGCGAGTCGTGGGACTCGGCGCTGGAGGTCGTGCCGGTGGCGCACCACCTCGCGCACGCCGCGAGCGCGTTCTACTGCTCCGGGTTCCCCGAGGCCGACGTGCTCGTGGCGGACGGCATCGGCGAGTTCGAGAGCACCTCGCTCTACCGGGCGGGCGGTGCCGGCATCGAGCTGGTGTCCCAGGTGAAGGGCCTGCACTCGGTGGGTCTCGCGTACGGGCTGATCACCCTGCACCTCGGGTTCTGGATGAACATGGACGAGTACAAGGTGATGGGCCTGGCCCCGTACGGCGACCCGGCCCCGCTGCGCGACGCGCTCGCCGAGATCGTCCAGGCGCAGGAGAACGGCCAGTACGCCACGCCGTTCACCTACCTCAACCAGACCTCGCGGGAACGCGCGACCTACACGCGGTCGTTGGAGCACCTCGCCGAGGTGCTCGGCCCGGCCCGGCGGCCGGGCAGCCCGATCGAGCAGCACCACCTCGACCTCGCCGCCGCGTTGCAGGAGTCGGCGGAGCGCACGATCCTCGGTTTCCTCGGCGCGCACCGGGAAGCGCCGCGCTCCGACGTGCTGTGCCTGGCCGGCGGGGTGGCGCTGAACTGCGTGCTCAACAAGGTCATCCGGGAAACCGGGCTCTACCGCCACCAGTTCGTGCAGCCCGCTTCCGGCGACGACGGCACGGCGCTGGGCGCGGCGCTGGCCGTGCTGCACCGCAGCGACCCCGCCCTGCCCGCGCACGCCGGGCAGCCGTCCGCCGCGGCCCGGCGGCCCCGGCTCGGCCCGCCCTACCTCGGCCCGTCCTACGACTCCCGCGAGGTCGAGGCCGCCCTCGACGGGATCGACGCGCGGGTGCGCAAGCTCGACGCGGACGCGCTGGCCGTCGAGACCGCGCGGCTGCTCGCGGACGGCAAGGTCGTCGCGCTGTTCCAGGGGCGCATGGAGTACGGCCCGCGCGCGCTGGGCAACCGCAGCATCCTGGCCGACCCGAGCACCACCGAGATGCGCGACCGGATCAACTCGATGGTCAAGCACCGCGAGGAGTTCCGGCCGCTGGCGCCCGCCGTGCTGGAGGAGCACACGCGCGAGTGCTTCGACGTGGCCGACCCCGCCGACTACCTGTGGATGACCGAGACGGTCGACGTGCACCCGCACTGGCGCGAACGGCTCGGCGGCGTCACCCACGTCGACGGTTCCGCGCGCATCCAGGTCGTGCGGCGGGCCGACAACGAGCGGTACTGGCGGATCATCGACGAGTTCCGCCGGCTGACGGGCACGCCGGTCGTGCTCAACACGTCGTTCAACGTCCGCGGCGAGCCGATCGTGTGCTCGCCCGCCGACGCCGTGCGCACGTTCCTCGACAGCGACGTCGACGCCCTCGTGGTGGAGGACCACCTGGTCCTGCGATGAGCCCGCAGCCACCGACGACACACCGCGATCAGAGACTGGGAGCAGCAGCCATGCCAGAGCAAGGCCCCCACGCGACGGACGCCGCCCGGTCGGGCGCGGCCGGGCTGACGGCCGCCGAGCAGGTGATCGGGCAGATCTGGGAGGAACTGCTCGCGATCGACCCGCCGGGGCGCGACAGCAGGTTCTTCGCGGTCGGCGGAGACTCGATCACGTGCGTGCGCTTCGTCGCGCTCGCCTGCGGCCGAGGAGTCCGGATCACGTTGCGGGACGTGCTGGTGGACGACCGGCTGCACGCGATCGCGGAGCGGGCGCAGCGCACCGCGGAGCTGCCGTGAGCGGCCCGGTCGTGGCCACCGGGTGGGGCGACGAGGTCGCCGACGCGGCCGACGTGCCGGACGACCACTGGACCGGCGTGCCCGCGTTCGGCCTGCTCGGCCCGGCCGACCGCGCGCTGGTCCCGGCGGGCGCGGTCGACGCGTTCCCGATGACCGGCCAGCAGGTCGCGATGGCCACCCAGATGGTCCTGGGCAACGCGCGGCGGCGGAAGGGCGCTTCCGGCGTGCCGCCGTACCACAACGTCGCCATGTCACGGCTGTCCGTGCCCGAGGTCGACCTGGACCTGTTCGTCGCGTGCGCCGACGCCTTGGCCGCCCGCCACGAGATGTTCCGGTCGGTCCTCGACCTCGACGCGTACTCCGTGCCGATGCAGGTCGTGTTCGCGGAGCCGCCCGAGCCGGTGCTCACCGTGCACGACCTGCGCCGGCTCGACGCCCGGGAGCAGGACGCCGAGCTGGAACGCTTCGCGGCGGCCGAGAACGCCCGGACGTTGTCGCTCACCACCGCACCGCTGACCAGGTTCACCGTGCACGTGCTCACCGACCACCGGATCACGTTGACGATCACCGAGCCGCACGCGATCGCGGACGGCTGGAGCACGCACCTGAACTTCATCGAGTTCTTCGACACCTACGTCACCGCCCTGCGCAACGGCGGCCCTCCCGTCGACCCGGCACCGCCGCCGTTGTGCCGCTTGCGTTTCCACAGCGCGCAGCAGCGGTGCGTGGTGCGGTCGCGCACCGACCTGGACTGGTGGCGCGAGCAGCTCGCGCCGTGGACGGCCGACGCCGACGAGCAGAGCCTGCGGCACGGCACCACGGCCGGCACCGCCTGGCACCGGACGTTGACGATCTCCGGCGCGGAGTGCGCGGCGCTGCTCGACCTCGCCCGCAGCTCGGGCGTCGGCCTGAAGACCGTCCTGCTCACGGCCCACTTGACCGCGCTGCGAGGGATTCCCGGTGCCGCCGGCACGCTCACCGGCATGACCGTGAACACCCGGCTCGCGGTCGAGGACGGCGTGGACGCGCGCGGGATGTTCCTCAACGTCGTGCCGCTGCCCCTGCGCGCCGACCGGACCGCACCGGCCGACGTGCACCGGGACGTCATGCAGGTGACGGCACGCGGACGGGTGCCGCTGGCGCACCTCGTGCGCGAGTTCGGCCGTGCCGTCGCGCCGCAGTCCTTGTTCGTGTTCAACAGCTTCCACAGCGTCGCCGGTGCCGCCGCCCGCCTGGGGATCGACACCTTCGAACAGGTCTCGGACTGGTCGCGCACCGATTTCCCGTTCGAGGCCAGCTTCAACCGCAGCGAGGAGGCCGCCGACCGGATCGACCTCCAGCTGTACTCGGACGGTCGGTTCGCGGACGAGCCGACCGCCGTGGACGCCTACCGCGCCGCGGTGAGCGGGATCGCGAACCACGGAGTGCGAGCACGACATGGCTGAGCAACGGGCGGGCACGTGCGCTGCGGCGCTCTGGGACGCGCTGTGCGCCGCAGCGGCGTCGGCACCGCATCAGCGGGCGATCCACGACGGGCGGCGAGCGCTGACCAACGCCGAACTCGCGGTGGCCGTGGGCGCGACGGCGCTGCGGCTGCGTGAACTCGTCCCGGCGTCCTCCCGCGTCGGCGTCCGGCTCACGCCCGGTGTCGACCAGCACGTCGCGGTGCTCGGCGTGGTCGTCGCGGCGTGCGTGTACGTGCCGTTCGACGTCGCCTGGTCGACCGAGCGGACCGGTTACGTCTGCGCGGACGCCGAAGTGGCGCTGATGATCGAGGACCAGGGCGACACCCCCGGGGTGAAGTCGCTGCCCTTCGACCGGCTCGGGCCCTGTAGCGTGACCGTGCCCGACGCGACCGTGCCCGATCTCGCCGCCGCCGTCGCGCGTCTCGACATCACCCCCGCCCCGGCGGTCTACGTGATGTACACCAGTGGTACCACGGGAGTTCCCAAGGGCGTGCAGACGTCGTGGCCCGCGCTGCGCAACCGGCTCCGGTGGATGCAGGAGGTCCACGCGCTGGGCCCCGGTGACACCGTGCTGGCCAAGACCTCGTGCGGCTTCGACGTGTCCATCTGGGAGTTCTTGTGGCCACGCCTGCACAACGCGTCCACCTCGGTCCTGGACGTGCGCGACGCGGGCGGCTGGTCGGCGCTGTGGAACGTGCTGCACGACGACCGCGTGACGGTGTGCCACTTCGTGCCGTCGGTCGCGCGTTCGGCGATGCGCGACCCGAACGTGCGGCCGGTGCCGAGCCTGGAACTGGTCGCGCTCAGCGGCGAGGTGCTCGACCGGGACACGGCGGCGCGCCTGCAACAGCTCGCGCCCAACGCCCGCATCGTCAACATGTACGGCCCGACCGAGTGCGCGATCGACGTGAGCCACTGGACGTTCGACGAAGCGCAGCAGTGGGACCCGGTGCCGATCGGCGGCGGGGCGGCGAACTGCACGCTGACCGTGCGCGCCCCGGACGCCGCGCCCGCACCGCGTGAGGGCCTGCTGGTGATCTCCGGAATCCAGGTCGCCGACGGGTACATCGGCGCCGCAGCGGGTTCCGGCGGCTTCACGTCGGTCGACGGGCTGGGGCCGAGCTACGACACCGGTGACGTCGCGGTCGAGGTCGCGCCCGGCGTGCTGTCCGTGCTCGGCCGGTCCGACCGCCAGGTCAAGCTCAACGGCGTCCGGGTCGAACTCGACGGGCTGGAGACCGTGGTGCGCGGCCACCCGGCGATCCAGGACTGCGCCGTCGTGCTCGACACCGACGACCCGTCGATCTCCCGGGTCGTCGTGATGTGCGTGCCGCGCGAACCCGGCGTCCTGCCGCCGACCCGCGGCGTCCGGCAGTTCGTCCGCGACAGCTCGGCCATGGAGGACTTCGCGTTCCGGCTCGTCGCGGTGGACCGCCTGCCGCTGACCGCCTCCGGCAAGACCGACTACCCGGCCCTGGAGAACCACGTCCGTGAACGGAGCAACGGTGGACAGCGCATTGGCTGATCTGGAACGCGAGTACGCGGTGGTCGTCGGCCGGCCCCTCGACCGGCCCGACCTCGACATCTTCGACCTGGGACTGGACTCGATGGCCGTGCTGGCGCTGATCGGCAGGCTGCGCGACCTGGGCTACCCGGTCCGGATGGACGACTTCGTCAACGCCGAGAACCTGCACGCGGTCGCGCGCGCCATGGCCGGGACGCGTGCGTGAACCTGCTGCGCGCCAACAGCCGCTTCCGGCTGCTCTGGGTCATCAACCTGGTCTCGTCGATGGTCGGGTGGTCGCTGGGCATAGCGCTCGCCGTCCACATCTTCCTGTTCACCGAGTCGGCGCTGCTGACCAGCGTCCTGGCCGCCACCGGGACGGTCGCCGGGATCGCGTTCGGCGCGGTCGCCGGTGCCGTCGCGGACCGCGTCGACCGGCTGCGCGTCGTCCGGTACGCCCTGCTGGCCCGCGCGGCGCTGCTGGTCGGCCTGTTCGGCGTGGCGGAGTCGGTGCCGGGCCTGATCGCCATCGTCTTCCTCCAGGCGACCGTGCAGCAGTTCTACGGTCCCGCCGAACAGGTCCTGATCGCCTCCTACGTGCCCGGCCGGGACCTGGCGGAGGCCAACGGGCTGAACTCCCTGGCGTCCAACGCGACGCGGCTCGTGGCCCCCGCGCTCGGCGGCTTCGTCATCGCGTGGGCGGGCTTCCGCTGGACGGTGCTGGGCATGTCCGTGCTGATGGCGACCTCGTTCCTGCTCAGCGTCCTGCTGCCGCGCGACGGCGGCGGCCGGGACCCCGACGGCGGGGCCGCCGAGCCGGTCGCGCACGGGTTCCGGGAGATCATGCGCACCAACGCCCGCGCGCGCGGCCTGGTGCTGCTGCAACTGCTCGACGCGGTCAAGGAAGGACCGCTGTCCGCGCTGTTCCCGGTGCTGATGCTGGGCGTGATCGGCGGGTCGGCGGCCGAGATGGGCCTGGCCAACAGCTCGTTCGCGGTCACCGCGGTGATCGCCGGCCCGATCGTCGGCATCACCCTGCGCCGCCTCGGCTACCGCCTGCCGGTCGTGCTCGGCGCGGCGATCGCGAACTCGCTCATCGTCGTGCTGGCGATCTGGCCCTCCACACCGATGGCGCTGATCACGTTCTGCCTGTCCGGCCTGCCGTTCACCATCTCGTGGGTGGGCACGCAGACCTGGCTGCTGCTCAGCGTGCCGGATTCGGTGCGCGGCCGGGTCGTGGGCACCTCCGGGGCGCTGTACGCGGCCGTGCTGCTCGCCACGATGCTCGGCTCCGGCGCGCTGGCCGACGTGGTCGGCGTCCGCTGGGTGCTCGGGGTCGCGGCGGCGATCTCGGTGATCGGCCTGACGGCGGTGGACCGGCTGGTGCGCGCACCGTCCGGGGCACCGGTCCCGCTGGACCCCGACAGCCCGGAGGCAGGTGCGCGGACGAACGTGCCGTGACGGCGGACCAGCCACGGCGACGGACGCCCGTTGCCGGAAAACGCGCTCACCGCGCCAATTCGGCGGCGAGTTCCGCAGCGGACAGCACCCGTCCGAAGAACGTGCGGATCGAACGGAGCGTGGCCTCCTGGGCGTCGTCGGACAACGCGCCGGTCGCGTCGGAGAGAAAGGCCACGCGGTAGTCGTGCATGTACGCGCTGCGCGCCGTCGACTCGCAGCACGCCTCCGTCAGCGTGCCGATGATGATCACCGTGTCGACTCGCCGCAGACCCCGGATCGTATTCAGGACGCTGTGCAGCGGCGTGTTGTGGAATGCGTCGTAACGGTGCTTGCGGACGACCATTTCGTCCGGCTGCGGCGCGAGTTCGTCCACGATCTCCGCGCCGTACGTGCCGTCCCGCATCCCGGCTTCGAGCAAACGCGGAATGTAGGCGGTCTCCAACGGCGAGACGTCGAAGCTGTCGTAGAGAATGTGCTTCGTGTAGATGACCGGAACGCCGGCCGCGCGGCACGTGTCGACAACGTCCCGCATCGTCGTCAGCCGTTCACGCGCCATCGGCACGGCCATCGGGAAGCCTTCACGCACGAAGTCGTTCTGCATGTCGATGACCAGCAGCGCGCAGGACTCCGGGTCGACGCTCCAAAGCGGGTTCGTCATGCCACTCCTCCACGGCCGCCGGACGTTCCGGGACGTTAACACGACGACCACCCCGTCCCAGGCGGGTCACACAGTCGAGTGGTGTGGGGCCGGTCCGCGGCTGAACCCCGGCTGGGCGGGAACTCCTCCACGTGAACAACCGACCACTTGGAGGAGTCGTGAACCACCGCATCGCCGCCGCGCTGATCGGCACCGCCCTGTGCTTGTCCACGTTCGCGGGCCCGACAGCCGCCGCGACCACCGCGACCACCGCGCCCGAACCGCCCCAGCCGACGCAGGACCGCGTCTCCGAGCTGATTTGCGGTGTGCTGGAGGATCTGGGCCTCCTCGACCATCCGGAATTGGCCGACCTGGTCCAGAAGTTGGGCTGCAAGGACGTCGCACCGACCACGACCACTGCGCCGTCGACACCCGCTGAGCACAATCGGCTCTGATCCGGCGACGCCCTGCCGGCCTTGTCCGGCGCACGTGGAAAATGGAGTCGTGAACGAGATCGCCTACCTTCGCTCCGCTTTCGACGGCCATGGCGCAGCGCCGCTGGGCTGGGACGCGGTGCGCGCATTCGAGGCGGAGCACGGCGTGCTGCTGCCCGAGCCCTACCGGACCTTCGTCGCGGAGATCGCCGACGGCGCACCGGCCGGCCCGCCCGAGCACGGCCTGGTGCGGATGGCGGAACTCCCGTCCGACTGGGGCGCGAATCGCCCGGAACGCGCGCTGGACCGCCCGTTCCCGCTCACCGCGACGTGGGTGTGGGACGACGACCCCCGCCCGGAGGAGGAGGTCGAGAAGCAGCTCGAAGGGGTCCACGACCACGGGTCGATCGTGCTCGGCACGGACGGCTGCGGCATGTACTGGCACCTCATCGTGACCGGCCCGCACCGCGGCCACATCTGGTACATCACCGGGGAGGGCGCGCTCCCGTTCGGAGCGGAATTCGGCACCACCACGGCGAAATCGGGCTTCACCGGGTGGGTCGAGCACTGGAAGGCGGGCCAGGACTGGTTCATCTGACCCACCACGCGGTCGCGCGCTGATCAGAAGCCGTGCGAGGCGTTGTTGTCGTAGGTGACCGAGAGGTCGTGCTTGGACCCGGCGGTGATGACGTCGAAGTCACCGCTCTCGTAGGAGTTGTAGAACACCCAGACGTGCACGTCGAGCCGGTTCCACGCCGAGCGCGCGTTGTTCTTGACGCACTGGCCCTGCCCGCCGCCCGGCCCCTTGAAGTCGTAGCAGGACGGCTGGGAGGTGCCGTAGTTCCCGACCGACGTGGTGAAGTCCGACACCGAGCCGTTCAGCCCGGTGTAGTAGTACAGGCAGAACTCGCCGACCTCGCAGACGCCGTTGCGGGGTGTCGCGGCCGACGCGCCGGGAGCCGTCGAGAGCGCGAGCGCGGCCACCGCGCCGATGGCCGCAGCCGCTTGCACGAGCCTTCTGCCGATGGGGTTCATCATTGGTCCTTCCGCCGACCTGATTGGGCCTTCACGACGACACCGGTGGTCCGTCTGGCGTCATCGTCACCGACCTGTGGTGTGAACCGCTTGCAGCGTTTCTGCATCGCGCAGCTAAAACGGCTATCTCTTGAGTCCGGTAACCGCTGTCGCGCTGGGGGCTGTTGTGGTTTTGCTGCGTCTGTTGGGCGAGGTGGCCGCGTACGTCGACGGCCGCCGCGTCGACCTCGGTCCGACCCGGCAGCGGTGCATGCTGGCCGCGATCGCGGTCGACGTGGACCAGGTGGTGCCGGTGGACCGGCTGGTCGAACGGGTCTGGGGCCAGGACGTGCCGCGCCGGGCGCGCGCCACGCTGCACAGCTACATCTCCCGGCTGCGGCGGGCGTTGGCGGACGTCGACGGGGTGGCGATCGTGCGCCGTTCCGGCGGGTACGCCCTGATCACCGACGCGACCGGGCCCGTGGTCGACCTGCGGCGCTTCCAAGACCTGTGCGCGCGTGCCGCCCGCGAGGACGACGAGCGGGCGATCCTCGCGCTCACCGAGTCGCTCGCGCTGTGGCAGGGCGAGGCGCTGACCGGGCTGGACGGCGAGTGGGCCGCCGCCGAGCGCGCCCGGCTCGGCGACCGGAGGCTGGCCGCGCAGCACGACCTGGTCGACGCGCGCCTGCGTTGTGGCCACGGCGAGGAGCTGGTGGTCGAGCTGGCGGCGCGCGCGGCGGCCCACCCGCTGAACGAACGGGTCGCCGGCCAGTACCTGCTCGCCCTCTACCGCGCCGGCCGCGCCGCCGACGCCCAACAGCACTACCGGGTGCTGCACAGGAAGCTGGTGGACGAGCTGGGCGCGGACCCCGGCTCCGCGCTCCAAGAGCTGCACCAGCGGATCCTGGACGCCGATCCCGTCCTGACCGCGGCCCGCACCGCCCCGGGTGCCGTGCCGCGGCAGCTGCCCGCCGCGCCCGCGTCGTTCGTCGGCAGGCACGGCGAACTGACCCGGCTCGACGACGCCGTCGGCACCGCCGGTCCCGGTGCGGTCGTGATCTCCGCCATCGCCGGCACCGGCGGGATCGGCAAGACGTGGCTGGCCCTGCACTGGGCGCACCGCAACGCCGACCGGTTCCCGGACGGCCAGCTGTTCGTGGACCTGCGCGGCTTCAGCCCCGAGGGCGAGCCGATGAGCCCCGCCGTGGCCGTGCGCGGCTTCCTCGACACCCTCGACGTCGACCCGGGCCGCATCCCGGGCGACCCGCACGCGCAGGCCGCGCTGTTCCGGAGCCTGCTGGCGGGCCGGAAGATCCTGCTGGTGCTGGACAACGCGGCCGACACCGCGCAAGTCACGCCGCTGCTGCCGGGCAGCGAGACCTGCGCCGTGCTGGTGACCAGCCGCAACCGCCTGCCGGGCCTGGCCACCGGCTACGCGGCCCGGCACGTGCCGCTGGACGTGCTGTCCGACGACGAGGCCCGTGCCCTGCTGACCGACCGGCTCGGCGCGGCCCGGGTGGCGGCCGAACCCGACGCCGTGGCCGGACTGGTCGGCCTGTGCGGGGGTTTCCCGCTCGCGCTGACCATCGTCGCGGGCCACGCGGCCACCCGCCCGGAACTCCCGCTGGCGGTGCCGGCGGCGGAACTGCGCGACCTCGGCCTGGCCGCGCTGCACGACGAGGACGACCCCACCGCGAGCCTGCCCACCGTCCTGTCCTGGTCGCACCGGGCCCTGACCCCCGACCACGCAACGACGTTCGCGCTGCTCGGCGTCGCGCCGGGAACCGACATCGGCGTCGGCGCGGCCGTCGCCCTGACCGGCCTACCCGCGATCGAGGTGCGGAAAGCCTTGCGGGGTCTGGAACAGGCGTCGCTGCTCACCGTCGACCGCAACGGCCGTTACCGCATGCACGACCTGATCCGCGCGTACGCGAACACCACCGCGCACCGCGACCTGACAGCCCGGGCACGCCGATCCGCGCTGCACAGGCTGTTCGACTTCTACACCCACACCGCGCACGCCGCCGACAGGTTGCTGAGCCCCCACCGCCAGCCGATCGAGGTCGGCGCGCCCGGGTTCGACGTGGACACCCACCCGTTGCCCGACGCCCAGGCGGCGATGACCTGGTTCGACACCGAACACGCCAACCTGCTGGCAACCCTGCACTCCGCAGCCGGCCACGAACGCCACGACACCGTGTGGCGACTGGCGTGGGCGTTGAGCACCTTCCACATCCGCCGCGGCCACCTGAACGACCGCATCACCGTGTGGAACGCCGCGCTCGACGCCTCGGCGCACCTGGACCAGCCCATCAGCCGCACCCTGGCCCACCGCTTCACCGGCCGGGCCCACGCCGACGCCGGACGCCACGACGAGGCGACCGGTCACCTGGACCAGGCGTTGGCCCTGGCCGAAGCCCAGGACGACCCGACCCAGCGCGCGCACGTCCACCACGACCTCGCCCGAGCCTGGGAACAACAGCAGGACGACACCAAGGCGCTGGAACACGCGTCCAGGGCACTGGACCTGTACCGCACCCTCGGCCGCCCGGTGTGGGAAGCCGACGCCCTGAACCAGGTCGGCTGGTACGCGGCCCGCCTGGGCGACCACGCCACCGCCCGCGCGCACTGCCAGGCCGCCGTCACCCTGCACCACGACCACGACAACCCCGACGGCGAGGCCGCGGCCCTCGACAGCCTCGGCTACATCGACCACCACAGCGGCGACCACAGCGCGGCCGTCGAACACTACGAACGCGCCGCCGCCCTGTTCCGCGACACGGGCGACACCTACCAGTTCGCCGACACGCTGAACGCCCTGGGCCACCCCTACGCTGCGCTCAACCTGCCCGAACGCGCGTCCGCCGTGTGGCAGGAAGCCCGCGAGCTGTACACACAACAGGACCGAGCCGCCGACGCGCACCGCGTGCAACGACAACTGGACGCCCTGCCAACCGCGACGGCAGAGCGCCCTCCCGGAACCTGACGCCCGGCTCCAGGGGCTGTGTGGGGTTCGGATCTGGGTTCGCTGCGGTGGTGTGCTGGTTGGGGTTGGTGGAACATGGTTGCCGTGGCGGGTGCGGGAGCGGTTCGACGGGATCCTGTGGCGGTTCCGCACCGGGTCGGGTTGGAACTGGTCGGCGTGGGCTCCACGATCGTGCGGGTGTATCACGAGTCGGTCGGCCTCGCACCTGTCCGGACGCGGTGGCCGCGGACAAGGCGTACTCCTCCGAAGCCAAGAGGAGCGATCATGTGGCTGAAAACCCTGGCCCCAACCACATGATCCAAACCCCGAACAGCTCCTAGCGCTCCACCAGGTGAACCGGCACGCCGAACCCCGTACCGTCCGACAGCACCCGCCGCACCGCTTCGCGCTCGTCCGCCGTGCCGTAGGCGACCTGCACCAACGCCCGGTCACCGTCGCACGGCCGGCCCACGTCGACCGAGACGCCGCCGCCGACCGCGCGGATGTCCTCGGCGAGCTTGGGATTGCCCGCCAACCCGGCGGAGACCTCGGCGGCCGTGGGCAGCGTGTCGCACGGCGGATGGACGTCGTTGGAGGACGAGCCGAGACCCGTCAGGGCGAACGTCACCCCTCCCGCCACCACGAGCACCGCGACCGCACCGACGACGATCTTGTGGACCGTTTTCACAACGACACCCTCCCGCACTGGTGTGACAACGTCAGGCCGCGACGGCGCGCGCGGAACCGATCTCGTACCGGGCCCCGCACGCCTCGATCATCTCGGCGTCGTGCGTGGACACGATCACGGTGCAACCGTCGGCGGCGAAAGCCGCGAACAGGTCGATGACCTTGCGCCGGTTGGCCGCGTCGAGCGACGCGGTCGGCTCGTCGACGAACACGACCCCGGCCTGCTTGTAGATGGCGCGGGCGAGCGCGAGCCGCTGCTTCTCCCCGCCGCTGAGGTGCCCGGCCGCCTCGTCCTGCCGCCCGCCCAGGCCGGTCTGGTCGAGCACTTGCGCCAACCGCTCCAGGTCGCCCGTGACGCGCCGCCCGAACACCCCGGACCGCATGGTGACGTTGAAGGCCACCGACTCCTCGTCCATGATCCCGTAGTCCTGGAGCACGAAAGCCGCGTGGTCGCGCCAGAACCGCCGACGCGCCCCCGAGCCGTACCCGGTGACGTCGTCGCCGCCGATCACGATCCGCCCCCGGTCGACCGGCAGCAGCAGCCCGAGGCAGTGCAGCAGCGTGGTCTTGCCGGACCCGCTGGGCCCCACCAGGGCCGTCATGACCCCCGGCGCGCAGCGGACGGTCTCGCCGTCGAGCACGGGCCGGCCGCCGATCGACACGGACACACCCTCGGCCTCAACCAGCATCTTGGAGCACTCCGATCAGATCCGACGCCGACCGACGCCGGCGAAGCACCAGCGGGCGGCGAAAAAGTGGCTCAACGGCACAGCGAGCAGCCCGAACGCGGCGACCACGAGCACCGCGCCCATCGCCCCGGGTCCCTGGAACAGCAACGCGATCACGACCAGCCCCAGCCCCACCAGCAGCTCCCTGGCCACCCGGCCGCCCAGGACCTGCGTCCACGACCGGCCGGCCACCCGCAACGGGAAGTCGCGCTTGGCGTGCAGCAGCGCGGTGATCAACGCGCTGATCCCGGCGGCGACGGCGAACGCGACGACCAGCGCCACCAGGGAGAGGTTCAGCAGCCACGTCACGTACGCGGTGAACTGGGCGAGCAAGAGGCCGTCCTCGGCGATGTACACGACCCTCAGCACACCCTTGAAACCCTCGTCCCGCAACGTCTTCAGGTCCAGCCCGTGGCGCTTCATGAGGTCCTGGGTGGCGGCGACCCCGGTGAACACGACGTTGCGGGTCGACATCATCGACGTCAGGTTCCGGTCGTTGAAGGCGTCGTGCGGGGAAGGCACCACGACGACGAGCGCGCTGTCCAGGAATTCGAGCTGGCCACCTCCGCCGGCGGTCGCGACGGGCAGCCGGTAGCCGGCCGCCGGCCGGAAGAACCCGAACCCGCCGAGCACCTGCTCGCCCGGCAGCCGGTCGCGCGACCACAGCTCCAGGTTCGCCGCCAGTCCGCTGCCGTTGCGCAGGGCCTCCTCGCGCGGGACGGGCTCAAGCGCCGGCTGCGGTGCGCCCTTGGTCACCAGGTCCAGCCAGCGCTGGTTGACCAGGGAGACCGCCGAGTAGTCGGTCAGGCCGGGCAGCCCGTGCTGCTGGGCGAAGGTGTAGGAGAAGGCCAGCACCCCGCGCGACTCCGCGTCCCGCACCAACTCCCCGATCCGGGGCTCGACCGCGTCCATCTCCTTCTCCGACACCCCGAACGTGATGCCGACCTGGTCCGACAGCCGCTGCCACATGGCGGTCTCGGCGGCGGTGGCGGACGCCTGCCGGTAGGCCGTCCACGCCGGGCCCGCCGAGGAGACGACCAGCAGGAAGGTCAACGCCTGCACGACCACGGCCGCCGTGCGCAGGCTGCGGACGGCGGGCTGCCGGGTCGCGAGCATGCGGGCGCTGGGCCACGCCGAGGCGGACATGACGAGCACCGCGGCCATCGCCGCGCCGATCACCGCGATCTCCAGTCCGAGCAGCACCCGGACGAACGGCCCGACGTAGATCCAGTCGTGCGCCGACCCGATGTAGAGGCTCGCGCCGACCAGCACGACCGCGCCCGAGATCAGCAGGGCACCGACGAACCCGCCGAGGTCCTGGACCTGGATGCGCCACACCGGGCAGCCGGCGAGCACCCGCAGCGCCCGCCCCCGCGCCTTCATCGACAGCCAGAACAGCGCCAACGCCACGATCAGCGCGAACGCGGCGAGCAGCGCCGCGAGGAAACTCCCCTCCCCCACCACGAAGTCCAACGACTCCGCGACCGAAGCCGCCCGCACCTGGACCTTCACCCCGGCCCCGGTCAACGCGGCCTCGAACCGGTCCACCTGGCCGTCGGCCCTGGTCACCAGGTAGGACCCGGAGGCGTAGGAGTTGGCCAGCCGCTCGCGCCCGACCACCTCCGCGGCACCGCCGCCGAACCAGCGGAACTCGCCGGGCAGGGATCCCCGGTCGAAGGCCACGAACACCTTGCGGTCCACCGCGCCGTCACCGGTCAGATCAGGGGCGATCTTGACCAGCCCGAGCCCGAGGTCGGCGTCCAGCCGCGCCAACTCGTCGAATGCCTCGTCATCGGTGAATCGCGACGAGCTGAAATCCAGGCCGATTCGATCATCGACCCCGATGGCCTGCGGATACTCCCGGTCGTACAGGTCGGTGACCACCGTCGCCACCAAAGCCAGCAGCGCGAATAACGCCCCCGAGACAACCACCACTACACGCCTGTGCAACGACCCTCCCGAAGCGCCCCGCCCTGGCACAATACCGCACCCCCCAGCGAGAAAGCCGCTGGGGGGCGGTCAATGCGATACCCGAGGTTAGCAGGTGCGATAGTAGTAGTTGGCCTCCAGGCCCGCCGAGTTCACCGTCCAGATCTCGGCGATCGAGGTCTGGCCGCCGGCGGTGTCCGCGCTGCGGCTCCGGTCGGTCTCCCCGCCGTCGATGTACTTGATGACGGTCGAACCGTGGCACAGGTTGTTCCGGAGGTAGTAGGAACGCAACTTGACGTCCCAGAACCCGTATTCCCAGGTGCCCCCCTCGGCCGGGTACTGGGTGTTCTTGCCCACCGAGACCCAGGCGCTCGCAGGTGCCG
The DNA here is from genome assembly GCF_056640475.1 of Saccharothrix sp. NBAS 001. Taxonomy (NCBI): domain Bacteria; kingdom Bacillati; phylum Actinomycetota; class Actinomycetes; order Pseudonocardiales; family Pseudonocardiaceae; genus Saccharothrix; species Saccharothrix sp. NBAS 001. Next base: position 10,206,111 of record NZ_CM153251.1, on the reverse strand, counting down.
CGGCGGCACCCAGCACCGCGGCGGCCAAGGCCGTCACGGTCACCGCCTTCTTGATCACACGACGCACAGAATTCCCTCCTCCGACAATCGGCCCCGAATTCCGGGACCGTCTGGTCGGGCGCGGCCGGAAACCGCATCCCGGGTCGCCGCCGAAACGGTGACGACACGAGTCAAACCGCCGAACGGCCCGCTGTCCCGTGTCGTTCGGACAGTTTCACCCCTGGTCGTTCGGGAAATGCACCGGCAACGCCCCTGCCCGAATGGACAGGTTGACCAGGTGCGCCCGATTGCTGGCCTGGAACTTGGCCATGAGGTTGGCCACGTGGTACTTGACCGTGCGCTCGCTGCGCTGGAGGCGGGTGGCGATCCGGCGGTCGGTGTGGCCGTCCGCGACCAGCAGGAGCACCGCGCGCTCGCTGGGCGTCAGCTGGGCGGTCGTGTCGACGTCGGCCCGGACCGGCTCGCGGTCGCGCTGCGCGAAACCGGCCAGCAGGAGGGCGCCCAGCGTGGGGCTCACCCACCGGGAGCCCGCGCGGACCGAGTCGACCGCGTCCACCAGTTGCGCCGGGTGGTCGTCCACCGACACTATTCCGTCGACCCCCGAACGCACGAGCGCGGACAGCCCGTCCGCCGCCGGCGGATCACCCGGCACCATCGCGAGCACCGCGACACCCGGAATCACGCCGGCCGACCTGGAATCGAGCAGCTCGCGGATCGATTCCCCTTGCGCGACATCCACCAGAACGACCTCGATGGATTTCTCGCAGACCATCTCCAGCAGTCCGGAAAACGATCCCGACACGTCCGTCGCCTCGAAGTCCCGATGTTCATTGAGAACCGAGGAGATTCCCGCGCCCAAGACCAGCGTGCGCGCCGCCACCAGAATGCGAATGAATCCGTTCGAACCGAACTCGCCTTCGCGACCAGGTGGCAAACGGCCTAATACGGATACCGCCTCCACAATGGAGCCCCTTCACGTCGCCCCCGACCTGAGACTGGGCTCCAGCGAGTCTAGCTTCGCGTGATCGAGCCAGTCAATCGATTACCCATGAGGTATCGGAGAGCGCAATCAAATGCCTCACGACCAGCGTTGATCACGGCCGGTGATCTCCAAACGGACGAATTGCTCCGAACGAGCAGAGCAATGCACCGCGAAACCAGCGGGCCACCCGATCGCACCGCACGCCCCGACGACGCACCCGACCACCGGCAGCCTTAAACCGCGGCGCGCCCACAGCCGGCCGACACCCAAAGCGGGTACGTGAAGAATTCATGCACGTGGCACACTGGGATTCACCCGTCCCGAAATCCGTCGGACGCGGGGAACGACCCGGACCCCGGCCCGACGGCCGCCCCCACGAAAGATCAGCGGAAAGCCCCGGCATCCACGATCCGGGGCCGGCGCCCTCCACGACAGTGCTCGACGGCTCACCCGCGACCCGGCGGCGTGCGGTCTCCACCACCACCCCGCTGGAGCCGGCGATGAAGAACGCGGAGAGCGACGTCGCCGTTGCAGGCCGGGTCGCGGTCGAGTTCCTCGGCCGACGTGCCCCGGGGTTCGGCCGCGACGTCTCGCCGGCGAGACGGATGACGGGCACGGAATGGCCGTCGACCCCGGGAAGCCGGTCCTCGGCGAACATCGCTTCCTCGCGAAGCGCGGTGCCCGACGGGCGTCTACGCGTCCGTCACCTCGGGCGCGACCGTCGTGGGCACGTCGTTCTCGGGGCGTGGGCCGCGGAAGATGCCCCACCCCACGAGAGCTGCGGACAACAGGGTGAGTGCGAGGCCGGCGCAGGTGATTGCCGCGCGGAAGTCGCCGGTCTGCCGCGCACTCCACGAGGCCGTGGTCAGCGCGTCGGAGACGAACGCCGCCAGGATCGTTCCGCTCAAGGCGATGCCGATCCCGGTGGTGACTTCGCCGGCGGTGTCGACGAGCGCGGCCCCGATGGTCGTGCGGTTCTGCGGCAGGCCGCGCATCACGTTGTTGCCCGCCACGACACCGACCACGCGCATACCGGCCGCGACGAGGACGAGAGCGAGCGCGATCCAGACGTAGCCGAGCCGCCCGAACGCGGTGTAGACGGCGAGTCCGCACACCACCGCGCCCGAACTGAGCCAGGCGGCCCCGGTGAGGCCGACACGCGTGATCAACGGGCCGATGAGGGCACCGCCGGCGATCAGGACGACGACCTGCGGCAGCATCCCCACGGCCGCCTGGGCGGGTGTCCAGCCCAGGTCGAGCTGGAGTTGCAGGGTCACCAGGTAGCCGAGCCCGGCGGTCGCCAGTGCTGCCGAGGCTTTGAGCGCCAGGCCGCCGGACACGAGGGGACGGGCGACGAGCGCCAGGTCGAGCAGCGGGTGCCGGGCGGTCTTCTCCCGGATGACGAAGCAGGTCCCGGCGACGAGGGCCGCCGCCGAGGCACCCCAGGGCAGCACCGAGGCCGCGCCCGCTTCCAGGAAGAACGTGGGGGTGAGCAGCGCGAGGACGATCGTCGCGGTTCCCAGCACAGCGCCTACCACGTCGATCGGATCGCGGTGCAGGTCGGCGGGGTCGTCGACGGGGATGCCGGCGCGGAGGCCGATGAACGCGAGCGCGGCGACGGGCAGGTTCACCACCAACAGCGCCTGCCACGGCGCGAAAGCGAGCACGAGCCCACCGACCGCGGGGCCGATGGCCAGGCCCACCAAGCCCACGGTCGAGATCAGCGCGGTCGCACGCACGCGCAGCCCGTCGTCGGCGAACAGGCGGAACGCGAGGGCGAGCGACCCCGGTGTCGTCATCGCGGCCGCGACGCCCATGACCGCCCGCACGGCGATGAGCTGCCACGCGACCGTGACGAACACCGTCGCCAGGCTCGCCGCACCGAGCAGCACGAGCCCGATGAGCATGACCTTGCGTCGACCGGCACGGTCGGCCAGCGCGCCGAGCGCCAACATCAGCCCGCCGAACACCACGGAATACGTCCCCGTCACCCATTGCAGGGTCGTCGTGGACGCGGACAGCTCACGACCGATGGTCGGCAACGCGACGTTGAGGATCGAGTTGTCGAGCATCTCGAACAGGAACACCGCCGAGAGCCCGGCCAGCGCGGGCCACACCTCGGCCAGCGAACGCGGGGGGCGGGACGGCGCGGGTGTCGTGCGAGGACTCTCGCCGGACAGACCGCGAACACGGGGAGACACAGCGCAACTCCTTCGGGGTGAAGGAGTGACGGCGTCGTCCGATGCCGTGTATACGCGTGCCCCTGGCTGGACGCCCAGCCCCAGAGCACGTTTCTACCCCGATACTCCGACCATACAACACCTCGGGACGCCCGTCGCCACCTCAGGCCCGGGAACTGGTCGCGGGCGGTGGTGGCCGGGGGCTTCGCGTACGGGACGTTCACGATGTGGCCGGACCCCGCGTCGGGCGAGCAGATCGAGATCGTCTACGACCCGGCGAACCCGACGTCGGACGTCGACGACGTGCGGGCGCGGGACGACCGGACTGCCACCTTCCTGTTGCCCGGCATCACGATCGCCGGCGGGCTGGGTGCGCGGTGGCCACCTGGCGTCTCGCGCACGTGTCGCGACGCGGCGGGGACAAACCCGTGCAGCGACGCTGAAACACGACGGGCAGGCCGTTCACCGCCGCATCCTCGGATCGTGCGAGGGGTCGGGATACATGGGCGGGCAGCCACCGTCGACGGCTTCGGGCCGCAGTTCGTAGTGCCAGGGTTCGTTGCGATAGATCTGGCACAACCCGTACTTCGCGCCGTGCGCGGACAGCCACGCCGCGGCGACGGGCGGCCCGATGTCGACCGCGTCCCCCGACACGTGAGCGGACGTGTCGGGCGTGGCCACCCATCGGGCCGCTTCCTCTTCCGAACCGGATTTCGCGATCACCTCAAGGCGCAACTGTTCCTGGTACCGCGGAGAACGCCACCCGCCGTTGACGAACAACTCGACCCCCTCGTCCGCGGCATCGGTCGCGGCTCGGCGCAGGGCACCGAGCAGGTCGGGATCGAGGTTGGCCACCGCCGGGGTCTCGTCGTCGAAGACCGGCACCGGTTCGGGCACGGCACCGTGCGCCTTGCCGAGACCACGCCGCACGGCGGAGGACGCCGACGACCGGGTGTAGCCTGCTGCCGTTCGTGCCGGTTCGCTGTTCGCCATGCCTCCAGTCGAGGCGGCACGGCGTTGTCGGCCCGTATGTGGTTTTCGATATGCCGACGACATGCGGCAGGCCGTAACGTCGAGGGCATGCGTGTGTTGATCGTCGAGGACGAACCCTATCTGGCAGAAGCCATCCGGGACGGCCTACGTCTGGAAGCGATCGCGGCGGACATCGCGGGGGACGGTAACACCGCGCTGGAAATGTTGAGCGTCAACGCCTACGACATCGCCGTCCTCGACCGCGACGTCCCCGGCCCCACCGGGGACGAGATCGCCCAGCACATCGTCGCTTCCGGCAGCGGGATCCCGATCCTCATGCTCACCGCCGCCGACCGGCTCGACGACAAGGCTTCGGGGTTCGGGCTCGGTGCCGACGACTACCTCACGAAGCCGTTCGAACTGCTGGAACTCGTGCTCCGGCTCCGGGCGCTCGACCGCAGGCGCGCCCACAACAGGCCGCCGGTGCGGGAGATCGCGGGCCTGCGGCTGGACCCGTTCCGCCGCGAGGTCTACCGCGACGGCCGCTACGTCGCGCTGACCAGGAAGCAGTTCGCCGTGCTCGAAGTCCTCGTCGCCGCCGAGGGCGGTGTGGTCAGCGCCGAAGCGCTGCTGGAGCGGGCGTGGGACGAGAACGCCGACCCGTTCACCAACGCCGTGCGGATCACGGTCTCGGCCCTGCGCAAACGGCTGGGGGAACCGTGGATCATCGCCACGGTGCCCGGCGTCGGCTACCGCATCGACGCGGCACCGGATCCCGGGCGTGCGGGAGGCGGCCGTGGATAGGGTGCCCGGCTTGAGCGTCCGCCTCAAACTCACCCTCAGCTACGCGGCGTTCATCATGCTCGCCGGTGCCCTGCTGCTCGCGGTCGTGTGGGTCTTCCTGCTGCGCTACGTGCCCGAGGTGTTGCTGAACCCGACGATGCGCGCACCCGACCGCACGGAGCTGGTGCGGGCGTTCGCCCCGAAGGCGGTCGCGGCGCTGGCGTTCCTGCTGGTGTTCGGCCTCGTTGGCGGCTGGTTCCTGGCCGGCAACATGCTCGCGCCGCTGACCCGCATCACGCACGCCACGCGCTTGGCCGCGAACGGGTCGCTCTCGCACCGGATCCGGTTGGAGGGCCGCGAAGACGAGTTCCGCGAACTCGCCGACGCCTTCGACGCCATGCTGGCGCGGCTGGAAGCGCACAGCGCCGAACAGCGGCGGTTCGCGGCCAACGCGTCCCACGAACTGCGCACCCCGCTGGCGATCACGCAGACCCTCCTCGACGTGGCCCGCAACGACCTGAACCGCGACAACGACGAACTCGTCGAGCGCCTCCACTTCGTCAACACCCGGGCGATCGACCTCACCGAGGCGCTGCTCCTGCTCACCCGCGCCGACCAGCGTTCCTTCACCCCTGAACACGTGGACCTGTCGCTCGCGGCGGAGGAGGCCGCCGAGGCGCTGCTCCCCCTCGCCGAAGAACGCGGCATCACCATCGAGACCTCCGGCGACATCGCCCCCACAGTCGGCTCGTACACGCTCCTGCAACAGATGACGACGAACCTCATGCACAACGCGATCGTCCACAACCTGCCGGAGCAGGGCACGGTGTGGGTCACCACCAGCGTCGGCTCCGGGACGGTGCTGCTCACGGTCGAGAACACCGGCGAGAAGCTCACCCGGCAGTTGGTCGCCACGCTGGTCGAGCCGTTCCAACGCGGCACCCGGCGCGTGCGCACCGGCCACGCGGGGGTCGGCCTCGGCCTGGCGATCGTCAAGAGCATCACCCAGGCCCACGACGGAACGCTCACCCTCGACGCCCGGCCCGACGGAGGACTCCGCGTCGCCGTGCGACTTCCCGTCGCGCCACCCGATCCCGACTACGTGACGGGGAAGTCGAAGTAGCTGTCCGGATACGGTTCGTCTTCCAGCGTGTAGTGCCACCACTCGAACGCGTAGGAGCGAAACCCGCAGGTCTCCATGATCGAGCGGAGATGCTGCCGGTTCTCCCCTTCGAGTCGGGTGACCCCTTGCGCCCCGTGATGCGAGATCGGATCCATCAGGTCGTGGCCACCGCCCATCGGGACGAGTTCGCCGGTGGCCAGGTGGTAGAGCGTCAGGTCGACCGTGCTGCCCCGGCTGTGGCCGGACTTGGCCGCCACGTAGCCCTTCTCGACCATCTCGGCACGGTCGATGTTCGGGTAGAACCGCTGCTTCGTCCGGCCGTCCTCAGGCTGTGCCGACCAGCGCAGAAAGCACTCCACGGCGCGTTGCGGGCGATAGCCGTCCCAGAGCAGCAGGCCGAAGCCGAGGCACGCGGCCTTCTCCTGCGCCGCTTCCAAGGCCGCGCCCAGTTCCTTGGTGCCGACGATCCGGTTTGCCAGGTACCCCTCCACGGGTCGGCCGGTGAAGTTGTCCCCGGTGACGTACTTGGCGTCCCACCGCAATCCGGGCACGACCTCGTCGAGGTGGACGAAACCGTCCTTCATCGGACTCTTCCGGCCACGGCCAGCGCCACGACCCGGTCGATCACCCCGGCCAGCGGCAGCCCGGCGGCGGCCATCATCCTCGGGTAGCGGCTGTACGAGGTCAGGCCGGGCAGGGTGTTGACCTCGTTGAGGAGCACCGTTCCGTCCGCCTTGAGGAACAGGTCCACGCGCGCGAGGCCCGTGCACCCCAGCGCCCGGTACACGGCCTTCGCCGTCTCCTGGACGAGAGTGCGCTCCGCTGCCGAGATCTCCGCGGGCACGGTGATGGTGGAGTTCTCCGAACCGCTCTCCGGGTCGTCCTCCTGGTGGATCCGGAAGATGCCGTGGGACAACGTGATCTGGTCCGGCTCGCCGGCGATCAGCTCCGCGCCGGCCCCCAGGATCGCGCAGCCGACCTCACTGGCGACGACGCCCTCTTCGATCAGCACCTTCGAGTCGTACTGCCGCGCGATCTCCACCGCGCTGCGCAGTTCTTCCGGGCGGGACACCTTGGTGACGCCGAACGACGACCCCGAGCGCGCCGGCTTCACGTAGACCGGGTAGTCGAACCGGTCGGGGTCGACGTCCTCGCCCACCGGGACGACCCGGAAGCCGGGCGTGGCGATCCCGGCGTTCCGCACGACGGTGTAGGTGAGCGACTTGTCCATGCACAACGCCGAACTCTGCACGTCGCACCCGACGTAGGGGATGCCGGAGAACTCCAGCAGGCCCTGCACCGCGCCGTCCTCGCCGAGTTTGCCGTGCAGCACGGGCAGCACGACGTCCAGGCCGATCGTCTCGTACTTCCCCTCCTCCAGGACGAGCAGGCCGTGGACGTCGCGGTCCGGCGACAGCACGACCGGACGGCAATCGCCGTCCTCCCAGTCCGGGTCGGGGCCGGCGCAGAGCCGCCACGCACCGCCCTTCGTGATCCCGATCCAGAACGGCTCGTACTTCCCGGTGTCGAGGTGCCGGGCGACCTCCTGCGCCGACTTCACCGAAACCGGGTGCTCCTCGGAAGATCCGCCGAAGACAATGCCGATTCTCATATCCAGTGCCGCCTTTCGCTGGCGAAGTTCACGCAGTTGACGAGGGTGTTCTCCACGGTGTCGTGCAAGGCGTGGTCCGTGTAGTAGGCGGTGTGCGGACTGACCAGCACGTTCGGCAGGCTCTGGAGCCGCGGCAACGCCCCGCTCGCGATGGGCTTGTCCCGGCAGTCGGCGTAGAAGACGCCCTCCTCCCCTTCGAGGACGTCCAACGCCGCGCCACCCAACCGCCCGCTCTCCAACGCCTCGATGAGGGCCTCGGTGTCGACAAGTGCCCCGCGCCCGGTGTTGACGACGAACGCGCCGTCTTTCAGCAACGCGATACGTCGACCGTCGAGCAGGTGGTGCGTGTCCGCGTTCAACGGGGTGTGGAGCGTGACGATGTCACTGCGCCGCACCAAGTCGTCGAGCGGAACGAGGTCGGCGGCGGCGTCACGCCGGTTGTCGCAGGCCAGCACGCGGCAGCCGAACCCGCGCAGCCGGTCCAGGACCGCCGCGCCGATGCGCCCCACCCCGACCACCCCGACGGTCAGGTCGCGCAGTTCCTTCCCGCGCACGTCGCCCAGCCGGTAGTCGTGGGCATCGGCCCGGCGGATCACGGATTTCGCGCTGCGCACCGCCATCAGCATCAACATCAACGTGTAGTCGGCGACGCTGTCGGGCGAGTAGGCGACGTTCTCCACGGAGATGCCGACGCTCCGCGCGTACTCCACGTCGATGTGGTTGTACCCGACGCTCCTGGTGGAGACGTAGGTCACGCCGACCTGGCTGAGCGCGAGAAGGGCGGTGTTCGGGATCCGGCTCTTGTGACCGACGCTGATGCACCGGTTCCCGGACGCCAGGTCGGCATTGGCCGCGGATACCGCCGCCTCGGTGATGATCGGCGCCACCCCGAATCGCGGGGCCAGCTCCCGGAACAGGACAGCCTCGTCCTGTTCGCACCCGTAGACCGTGATGCCCATTCCCGGGACGGCCGGAGGCGACGAGGACGCCGGCAACCTGGTGCGGCGGGCCGCCTTTCGTGCTGGTTCGCCGTGAGTCACGCGCCCCAGTCAAGGCGAGGCGGTGTTGCCGGCGCGTATGCGGTTTTCGATACACCGACGATAAGCCGCCGTCCGACAACCCGAAGGGGCACGCCCCGATTGCGCACCAGCCGTCCCATCGGATCGCATCCCGACCCGAAGAGCCGTGGCAGGACACGGCCGTGGAGCCCGCGACCGCAAGGGCGGTCACGGGCTCCACGGGTCTACAGCGGGCTTCGGTCCGCGATCACGGACCCCGCCGGTCGGAGGATCACCGGACGGTGAGGGTGTACTCCGCGGTGCCGGTCTTGCCCGCGCTGTCCGTCGCGGTGATGGTCACCTTGTAGGTGCCGCGCTGGTACGGGCCCATGAGCGTCATCCGCGAAGTGCCACCGGGGTTGACGGTCTGCGGCGAGAACATCGGCGTTTGGGCGATGCCCGTGCCGCTGAGCCGGATCGGACCCGTGCCGCCGGTCACGGTGACCGTCGCGTTGGCGTAGCCGCCGGGCGGGACGCTGCCGGAACTCGGTGACACGGACGGCTTCGGGCCGTTGGTCGTGCCGCCGTCGCCGACCGTGAGCGTGAACTCGGCGGTCTTGGACGCGGAAGCGCCCTTGGCCGTGACGGTCACCTTGTAGGTGCCCGCCGGGGTGCTCGCCGAGGTTTGCAGGCTCAACTTGGCCACCTCGCCGGAGTTGACCGACGTGGGCTGGAAGGTGGCCGTGGTCCCGGCGGGCAGGGTGGACGCGCTCAGGTCGAGCTTCTCCGGGCCCTGGTCGCCCGCCGTGGTGGTGACGCTGGTGGAGACGTGCTTGCCGGGCGCGGCCTTGCCCGACGACGGCGACAACGCCACCCCGAACTTGCCGTCGCCGGGCTGGGTGCCGCCGATCTCGCCCTTGGCCCAGTCGCCCATCGAGTTGGTCAGCCGCGCCATGATGCTGTAGCGGTTGCAGGCGCTGGCACCCCACGACGAGACACCGACGATCACGCCGTCCACGATGAACGGACCACCGCTGTCGCCCGAGCAGTTGGCGGTGCGCCCGTCGTTGTAGCCGGTGCACACCATCAGGTCACCGTTGACCTTGATGTCGAAGACCTGGCAGCCGCCGGGGTCGTTGACCGGCAGGGTGGTCTTGCGGAGTTCGCCGGAACCGCCGCTCGACGACGTCTTGCCGTAGCCCAGGGAGGTGCCGGACTTGCCCGGCTGGGTGAGCGCGCTGTCCCCGGAGCCCGCCACCTTGGCCCACTGGCTCTCCGGCACCGGCAGGTCGTCGACGGTGGTGACCACCGCGACGTCGTTGCCGGTCTTCCAACCGCCGACACCGGTGTACCCGGGGTGGGTCTTGAACGACGCGACGGCCGTGCGGAACGTCTCGTCGCCCGGGGTGTTCAGGTCGTCGTCGCCGTAGATGTAGCTCTTGTCGCCGGTGGCGTCGATCATGCAGTGCGCGGCGGTGATGATCTTGCGCTTGGCGACCACGGAAGCGGTGCAGGACTGCCCCTGCGGGCCGCCGCCACCGACGCGCATGCCCGCGATGACGAACGGGTACTCCTTGACCGTGGTGCGCTCCCCGTTGATCATCTGGGTGCCCACGTCCGGCGGCCGGAGCTGGTCGGTCGGGGTCGCCGCGATGCTGATGTCGTCGGCCGGCGCGGCGTCGGCGGCGTTCACGACGGGCAGTGTGATCGCGGCCAGCGCCAGGGCCACCGCCGTGGCGAAGCGTGGGGTTTTCATCGTGCTCCTTCAATCGCAGGGTAAGAGAAAGAGGGACTGGGATGTCCGTCCACTGTGGTCAGAACGTGATCGACCAGCCGGTGAGCGTGCCGGCGTCGAACCGGTGGACGTCCCGCACCGAGAGCTGCCAGGTGCCGTTCGCGTCCTCGCGCGAGGCGTCGACGGTGAAGCTCTGGTGCACCCCGCCGGACTCGCCGACGCCGCCCGAGCGCTTGAGCGGGTAGGACGTCCCGCTCGGTCCGACCAGGTCGACGGCGAGGTCGGCGGTGTAGCCGTGGTCGATGTCGACCCGCACCGGCAGCGTCGCCGAAGCCTTGCCCTGGCAGGAGTCCTGGCTCACGGAGCTGCCCACCGCCGTGCCGTCGTCGGGGATGGCCACGTCCTGGTCGTTGGCCTTGGCCCCGCACTTGGGCGGGGTGCCGCCGCCGATGTCGCCGACGTAGAGCAGCTTGTTCGGCGAGTCCGTCCCGGGGTTGGTGAGCAGGTCCGGGCTCGCGCTGCGCACCAGCGCGTCACCGACCTGCTGCGGGGTCGCGGTGGGGTTCGCCGACAGGTACAGCGCCGCCGCGCCCGCGACGTGCGGTGAGGCCATGGACGTGCCGCTGCCGGTGCGGAACGCGCCGGTGTTGTCGCTGGAGTAGATGTTGCCGCCCGGCGCGAAGAGGTCGACGCAACGGCCGTAGTTCCCGCTGCGGGTGCGGTCCTTGTTGAAGTGGCCGACGGTGAGCGCCTCGGGGACGCGGGCCGGGCTGACCCCGCACGCGTCCTTGCCCTCGTTCCCGGCGGAGACCGCCACCACGATCCCCTTGGCCACCAGGGCCTTGACCTGCTCGTCGCCGACCCCGGCGGTGTCCATGCCCAGGCTCATGTTGACCACGGCGGGCTTCACGGCGTTCTTGGCCACCCACTCCATCGCGCTGACCGTGGCCGAGTCCGGGCCCGAGCCCTTGCAGTCCAGCGAGCGCACGGCCACGACCTTGGCCTTCTTGGCCACGCCGACGGTCTTGCCGGCGATCGTCCCCGCCACGTGCGAGCCGTGCCAGAAGCAGTCGCTCGCGTCGGTGTCGTTGTCGAGGAAGTCGTACCCGTAGCCCGCCCTGCCCTCGAACTCGGAGTGCTGGGCGTAGACACCGGAATCGATGACGTAGGCGGTCACCCCCTCACCCGAGTTCGGGTAGGTGTACTTCTTGTCCAGGGTGACGTTGCGCTGGTCGATCTGGTCCAGGCCCCACGACGGCGGGTTCGTCTGCTCGCCCGTCGCCCTGGTGGTGCCGTCCTGGTGCACCGATTTCACCGACGGGTCGGCGGCCAGCCGCCGCGCCTGCCGCTCGGAGAGACCCCGGACCGCGAACCCGTTCAAGGTGACCGAGTACGTGTCGGTCACCTCGCCGCCGTAGCGCTGGGTGAGCGTCGCGGCCTGCGCGTCGGACGTGGCGCGGGCACCGTCCCGGAACACCACGATGTACTGCCCGGGATAGGGCCGATCGGCTTGGGCGACGGCCGATTCCGCCTGCTGCGCCACGGCTTCGCCGCTCGCGGTCGCCACCGCGGCGGTGGCGACCGCGACGGAGAACAGGCTCGACATCCACCGCTTTCTGCGTTCTTGCATCGATTCCTCCATCGAGCGTTCGAGCGGCCGTTGCAGGGTTGTTCGGACATCGGGCCGCTCGGGCACCACCCTTCGGCTTGGCATAAACGGGAACAAGTGTGGTGATGACCCGTATTCGCCCCGGGTCGCGCGCGGGGCGGGTGCTCGTGCTCGCGGGGTTACGGTGCCCGGCCCGGCCGACCTATCCTGTCGGGCATTCCGCTGCGGGTGGACCACCGACAGGAGCGAGCATGGGTCATGATCGCGCGAACCCCCGTCCCGTCCGGTCCGGCTCGGCGCCGATGATCGGCCGGGACGCGGAACTGGCCGCCGTGCTCGACGCCGTGGGGCGCGCGCCGTCGGTCGTCTTCGTGGAGGGTCCGGCCGGGATGGGCAAGACCAGGCTCGTCGCGGAGTTCGCCGCCGCCCACGACGGGAACGCGCGGGTGGTCGTGGGCACCTGCCAGCCGCTGTCCGAGCCGTTCCCGTACGGGGTGCTCCTCGACTGCCTGAGCCAGTGCGGCGACCACCTGGACGATCCCGGTCCGGTGACCGGCGCGCTGCGGGCCCACCTGCCCGAACTCGCCGACCGGCTGCCGCCCGCGCCGCGTGCCCTGGGCGATCCCGACGCCGAGCGGCACCGGGTCTTCCGCGCCGTGCGCGACCTGCTCCGCGCCCTGGGGCCCACCGTGCTGGTGCTCGAAGACCTGCACTGGGCGGACGAGGAGACCCGCCGGGTGCTGCGGTTCGTGATGGGGAACCCGCCGCCGGGCCTGTCGGTCGTGGCGACCTACCGCCGGGAGGACCTGCCCACCGGTGCCCCGTTCGGCCACGCCTTCCACGTCCCGCACGGGGTGGCCGGGGTCGACCTGGTCCTGCGCCCCTTCGGCGCGGTGGAGGTGCGCGCCCTGGTCGACGCGCTCGTGGGGGCGTCGGTGACCTCGGAGCGGTTCGCCGAGGCCGTGCTGCACGAGACCGCCGGAATCCCCTTCGTGATCGAGGAAACGGTGCGTGCGCTGCGCGATCCGGTGCGTGATGTGCGCGCCGGGGACGACCTCGCCCGGCAGGTGCTGGACGGGATCGACGTGCCGGTCCGGGTCGCGGAGGCGATCGCGGAACGGATGGCGGCCCTGCCCGCCGCCGCGCGGCGCGTCGCCGAGGCCGCCGCGGTGCTGGGCGTGCCGGAGACGGCCGACGTCCTGGGCGCCGTGGCGGGGAAGCCGGCGGCCGAGCAGGTGGCCGTGCTGGTGGAGTCCGGCGTGCTCGTGGAGGAGGCGGCGAACAGGTTCGGCTTCCGGCACAACATCGCCAGGCGCGCGGTGTGCGCTTCGCTGCCCAACCGGCGACGGCGGGAACTGCACGAACGTGCCGTGGCGGTGCTGTCCGCACTCGACCACGCCCCCGCTGCCCGGCTGTCCGCGCACGCCAAGGCGGCGGGTCTGAAGGCCGAGTGGCTGCGCTACAGCGAACTCGCCGCCGAGGCCGCCGAAGAGGTCAAGGACGTGTTCACCGCGGTCGACCTGCTGTCCGAGGTGCTCGCCGATCCGGAGACCGGTCCCGAGGACGCGAACCGGCTGGCCACCAGGCTGTGCGCCTACGCCCTGACCGGACTGCCCGGCGGGGCGCTGACCGCGCGGGTGGAGGGCCTGCTGGCCGATCCCCGGCTGGCCCCGGACGTCCGGGGCGAGGTGCACCTGTGGTTCGGGCTGCTGCTGCAACGCGAGACCGGCGAGGTGGACCGCGGTGCCGAGGAGATCACCCGGGCCCTCGACCTGCTCGGCGACCAGCCCGAACGCACCGTGCGCGGCCTGGCGGCGATGGCCGGGCCGTACCTGGGCACCGGGTCCATCGCCGAGCACCGGGCCTCGCTCGGCCGGGTCGAGGGGATCGTCGACCACCTGCCCACCCAGGCGCTGCGCACCGCCCTGCTGGCCACGACGCTCGGCGGCCGGCTCGTCGTCGGCGACCCGAGCACGTGGGACCGCATCGCCCAGCTCCCGTCCGCTTCGGACGTGCACGACCCGGACGAGATCCACCACCTGGCGCGGGCGCACTGCAACCTGGCGGACGCGTGCTCGTGGATCGGGCACTACTCCCGCGCGCGGGAGTTCCTGCGCACCGGGATCACCCTGGCCGAACGGGTCGCCGCCTCCTACGTCGTCGGCACCGCCGAGGCCACGGCGGTGCGGCTCGACTGGCTCGACGGCCAGTGGTCCGGGCTGGAGCAGCGGATCGACCGGCTGGTCGGCACCTACGCGAACCTGCTGCTGACCACCGACCTGAACCTCACGCGAGGCTGGCTGGCGGCGGCCCGGGGCGAGTGGGTGCAGGCCGAGGAGGCGTTCCGGGCGGCGGGTTCCTACCCGCTCGCCCAGGTCTTCCCGGTGGGCGTCTCGGCCGCCGGGGGCATGGCGGGCATGCTGCTCAGCCGCGGCGAGACCGCGTCGGCGGAGGAACACGTGGAACGCGGCGTGGCGATGTTGCGGAGCAAGGGCGCGTGGGTGTGGTCGGGCGACATCCTGCCCCAGGCCGTCGACTGCTACCTGGCGGTCGGCCGCGTCGACGCCGCGCGACTGCTCGTCGAGGAGACGACCGCCGGTCTGACCGGTGTCGACGCGCCGCTGGCCCACGCGGCGCTGACCGCGTGCCGGGCACGGCTGGCCGCAGCGGACGGTCGCGAGGAAGCGGGCGTGCTCTACCGGGAGGCGATCGACCAGCACCGGGACCTGGGCTTGACCTACCGGGCCACCCAGCTCGCCGAGCAGGCCGAGGACGCGGCCCTCGCCGACGCCACGGCGCTCGACGTGCTCGCCCGGTCGTACGAGTCGCTCGGCGCGACCGTCGACGCCGCCCGCTGCCGGCACCGCATCCGCAGCACCGGCGCGGCCACGCCGTCGCGTCGTGGCAGGCGTGGCTACGGCAGCGAACTGTCCCCGCGTGAACAGGACGTCGCCCGTCTCCTGGCAGGCGGCCACACCAACCGCGAGATCGCCCAGGCCCTGTTCCTGTCCCGCCGCACGGTGGAGGAGTACGTCGTCAAGGTCCGCCGGAAGCTCAACGCCACCTCACGCCACGACGTCCACCTCTGATGAGCCGCGGGGCGCGGCAACTCCGCTGAGGCAGGCCGGCGGCCCGGTCGATCACCGGGCCGCCGGTCGTCACGCGCCGGGAGGCAGGTTCACGCTCGGCAGTGAGTGCTCGGTCGCGGTGTCGTGCCGTCCACGACGTAGGCGGTGAACACGGCCCGCGTGCAGTCCGTGCGGTCCAGCACGCCGTGACCCCAGCCGTCGTAGGTCAGCAGCACGCTGCCGCGCAGCTGCCGGTTGACGCTGCGCGCCCATTCAAGACCGGTCGCGGGGTCGTGCTGCGCGTTCATGATCAGCACCGGCGGCACTCGGTCGACGGTCGTCCGGTGTTGCGGGTTGGGGGTCGCGGCGGGCCACGCCGAGCACAGCGAGACCAAGGCGAACGCGAAGTGCGTGCGGACGGTCGGTGCCGCCGCGTTCTGCGCGCGCCACCACCCCTCCCACTCCTGCCGGCCCGAGATCCGGACCCGGTGGTCGGCGCAGAACGCCGCCTGCGGGAACGGCACGGTCTCGGCCGCCTTCGCCGTGGCCGGCCCGTCGGCGAGCGCCTTGAGCCGAGCGGCGGCACCCGCCCAGTTCGGCCGGTAGAAGAAGTCGACCACGTTGCGCGCCAAGGTCATGGGCGTGAGCGGCAGTTCCCCGCGCACCGCCTTGTCCCACAGCTCCCCGTACACCCGGCCCGGGTCCTGGCCGTGCAACGCGCACGTCGTGTCGGCGGCGCACCACTTCTCGAACTCGTTGAACGAGTCCTCGCCGAAACGGGCCGCGGCACCGACGAACCGCGCCGGCGTCAGGCTGTGGTCGAACACGCTGTCCAGGACCAACCCGCGAACGCGGTGCGGGAAGGTCTCCGCGTACATCTGGCCGGTGAGCGTGCCGTAGGACCGGCCGTACAGCGTGATCTTCCGCTCCCCCAGCGCGGCCCGGATCGCGTCGATGTCACGTGCGACGCTGACGCTGTCGATGTGGTCGATCAGAGGGCCGGTGTTGCGTCGGCAACTGTCGCCGAGGTCGCGCGCGTAGTCCCGGACGACCGCGAGCCGGGCGCCCGCGTCCAGGACGAACTCGGGCAGGTTCGCCAGCAACCCCAGGTCGCACACGACCGGATGGCTGCGGTTGGTGCCGCGCGCGTCGTAGCTGACCACGTCGAAGCGCTCGGCCACCGCCGGCGGCACGACGCTGCGGTCCAGCAGGGAATCGACGCCCGAGTCCCCCGGCCCGCCCGGCATGTACACCAGGGTGCCCTGCTTGCTGCCGGTCGCCTTGACGCGGGCGACCGCGACGTCGATGGTGCCGCTCGCCGGTCGTGCGTGGTCTATCGGCACGGCGATCGTGCCGCACTCGACCGCCGTGTTCTCCGCACACGGCCGCCAGGCGATGCCGGGTGCCGCTTGCGCGGTGGCTGTCGCGGTGGTGGAACTCGCCAGCAGCAGTGCGGCGAGCAGGACAGGGGCACGTCTCACAGGTCCTCCTGGTGACTGCGGATCTCTCCAAGAGCGAGTATGTGGGCGCAAAATCCTTGCGGTGTCGGGGAAAACCCTGAGATGACCCCGATCGCCGACCGAGGGGACCACCAGGGCAGGACCGGCCGACGCGCGCGGGCCCGCGCGGGCGACGACCGTGCGTGTCGGCGTTCACCCGAACCTCGGCGGGGCGCAACCTGTCCAGGTGACGCACCGCCCGTCGACTGGCAGGACTCCCGTGGTGCCACGACTATGCGTCCACAGGACGCCGCGACGGCGTCCCGTGACGTCCGGAGGGGACAGGATGCGCCGAGCAAGGATGGCCGCGATGTCGGAGAAGCCCCAACGCCCGTGGTGGTCGCGGCTCGCGCTCGCGGTGCTGGCGACGGTCCTGTGGGCAGCGGTGCCGGTCACCGCGTCGGCCGGCGTGCCGGGCAGCCCGGCGCCGCTGTCCGACGAGCAGTGGGCCGCCCACGTCCGCGAGGTCGACGCCAAGGTCGCCGACGCGCTCGCGCACGGCAGGGCCACCTCGGTCACGCACACCGTCGACGGCGACGGCGTGCACTGGCTCCCCGAACGCGCGGCGTGGCAGCAGCGCATCGCCGGCGAGCTGTACGCGCGGGGCGAGTGGGCACCCGACGAAGGGGAGGTGCTGTTCACCGGCGGCCTGCCCGGCGCGGGCAAGACCACGGCGCTGAACCAGAACCCCGACGTGGACCCGAGCCGGTACCTCGTGCTCAACGCCGACGACGCCAAGGAGAAGCTGTGCGAGCACGGCCTGGTCCCGGAGATCGACGGGATCGCGCCGCTGGAGGGCTCGGAACTGGTCCAGAAAGAGGCGTCGGTGATCGCCGACCTGGTCGCCGGGCTGGCCGCCCGGGACCGCAAGAACGTCATCTGGGACACCACGATGAGTTCCCACGACGGGGTGGACCGGCGGCTCGACCGGTTGCGCGACGACGGCTACGACCAGTTCACCGCGCTGTTCCTCGACGTGCCGATCGACGTCAGCCTCCGCCGCGTCGACCAGCGCCACCGCCAGGGCTACGAGAAGTACCGCAACGGTGACCGGTGCGAGGGCCGCCACGTGCTGGCGTCCTACATCCAGAGTTCCGCCGACCCGGACTACACCAGCGTCAACCGCCGGGTCTTCGAGGACCGCAAGGACCGCTTCGACCACTGGTACCTCTACGACGCCACCGACATCCCCGCCACCCTGGTGGACCGCGGCTGACCCGGGGCCGCGCGGGCCGTGGCCGATCCACCGTTCCTAAGACCGATGCCCCGTCCGGAGATCGCGCCGCTCCGGGCGGGGCATCACCACTGCCCCGGTGAACGCCTGCGCGCTGCGGTGCGCGACGGACACGGCGTGGTCGGCGAAACGCTCGTAGTACCGGCTGATCAGGATGACGTCCACGGCGGTCGGGACGCCGTGGTCCCAGTCCCGGACGCCGACGACGGTGAACAGCGACCGGTGCAGGTCGTTCACCTGGTCGTCCACCGAGACCAGGGCTCGGGTGAGCGCCGGGTCGGGTTCGCGGACCAGGCGGCCGGCGGTGCGGGCCATCCGGACCGCGAGGTCGCCCATCTGCTCGAACCTGTTGCGCAGCAGGCGGGGCACGGCGGGTTCGGGGTGTCGGCGGCACACCGCCAGCGCGACGTGGTGGGCCAGGTCGCCCATCCGTTCGGCGTTCTCCGCGCCGTGCACGACCGACAGGATGGTCCGCAGGTCGCGGGCCACCGGGGATTGCAGCGCCAGCAGGACCTGCGCGTCGTGCTCGGCGCGCACCCTGGCCTCGTTCAGCTCGTGGTCGGCGTCCACGACCCGTTCGGCGAGCGCGAGATCGTTGTCCAGCAAGGCCCTGGTCGCCTTCTTCAACGCGGTGCCCGCCAGGTCGCACATCCGGGCCAGTTGCAGGACCAGGACGTCTCGTCGGTGCTGGAAGGCGTCGCGCATCGGAACTCCTCTCCGTGCCGGTGGGTTGGACCGAGGTCGCACGCGCCCTGCACGCGTACCGCGACCGATCCTCATCCGCCATGAAATCCCTTCCCCGCAAGGACGACAAGGGTTCCGGCCGCGAACTTACGCGTTCCTTCCGCTCGCCGGGGCTTGCGCCGACGCCACTAGTCAGTGTTACCGTGTACCAGTACTCAGCAGCACCGAGTAGCTGCACGGACCTCGTCGAGGCGGGGCCGGATCGCCCTGGAGCGGCAACGGCCGACCCGCCGCGATCGCACGCGCCCAGAAGACGGACAGGAAGACCCACCCATGACAGCCCAGGCGCCAACCGGGCCCGCGATCCACGTGCAGGGCCTGGAAAAGTCGTACAAAGAACTCAGAGTGCTGCGCGGCGTGGATTTCGCCGTGGCACGCGGCAGCATCTTCGCCCTGCTCGGGTCGAACGGAGCCGGCAAGACCACGGTGGTGAAGATCCTGTCCACCCTGCTCAAGGCCGACGCCGGGACCGCCGGCGTGCACGGCTTCGACGTCGCCACGCAGGCCGCCGACGTGCGGGAGTCCATCAGCCTCACCGGCCAGTTCGCCGCCGTGGACGAAATCCTCAGCGGGCGGGAGAACCTCGTGCTGATCGCCCGGCTGCGGCACCTCAAGGACCCGGGCCGGATCGCGGACGGCCTGCTCGGGCGGTTCTCGCTGACCGACGCGGAAGCGCGGAAGGTCTCGACGTACTCCGGCGGCATGCGCCGCCGCCTCGACATCGCGATGAGCCTCATCGGCGATCCGCCGGTCATCTTCCTCGACGAGCCGACGACCGGGCTGGACCCCCAGGCGCGCATCGAGGTCTGGCAGGCGGTCCGGAAACTCGCCGAGCACGGCACGACGGTCCTGCTCACCACGCAGTACCTGGACGAAGCCGAACAGCTCGCCGACCGGATCGCGATCCTCCACGAGGGCCGGATCCTGGTGGACGGCACCCTCGCCGAGCTCAAGCAGCTGCTCCCGCCCGCGAACGTCGAGTACGTCGAGAAGCAACCGACCCTCGAAGACGTCTTCCTCACCCTCGTCGGTACCACCGGCGACGACGCGGCGTCGGAGCCGACGAGCGAGGCCCGACGATGACCAGACGCTTCCTCGGCGACACCACCGTCCTGTTGGGACGGTCACTGCGTCACATCACCCGCAGCCTGGACACCATCATCACGACCGCGATCATGCCGATCGCCTTCATGCTCCTGTTCGTCTACGTGTTCGGCGGCGCGATCAGGACGCAGTCCGCTTCCTACGTGGACTACCTGCTGCCCGGCATCCTGATCATCACGGTCGCGTCGGGCATCTCCTACACCGCGTTCCGGCTGTTCCTGGACATGAAAAGCGGCATCTTCGAACGCTTCCAGTCCATGCCGATCGCACGCTCCGCCGTGCTGTGGGCGCACGTGCTGACCTCGCTGGTCGCCAACCTGATCTCACTCGTGGTCGTCGTCCTGGCCGCCCTGCTCATGGGATTCCGCTCGGGAGCCGGCGTTCCGGCGTGGCTCGCGGTCGCGGGCATCCTCGTCGTGTTCACCCTCGCGTTGACGTGGCTCGCCGTCATCCCCGGCCTCACCGCGAAGTCGTCGGACGGCGCGAGCGCGTTCTCCTACCCGCTCATCTTCCTGCCGTTCCTCAGTTCCGCCTTCGTGCCGACCGACACCATGCCGGGTCCGGTGCGCGCCTTCGCCGAACACCAGCCCGTGACGTCCATCGTCAACGCCATCCGCGACCTGTACACGCAGCAGCCGGTCGGTACCGACATCTGGATCGCCCTGGCCTGGTGCGCCGGAATCCTCGTCGTCGCCTACACCTTCGCCACGATCACCTACCGCCGCAAGATCTCCTGACACCGTTGCACGTGATCCACTCCGTGCCCCATGAAAGGACCACCGCATGGCAGACGAGGAAAGCGTTACGCCCGAACAGGGACACGTCCGACGCAGGACCGTGTTAACGGGCATGGTGGGCGCGGGCGCGCTCGCCGCCGTCGACAGCCCCGCCGACGCCGCGCGCGGTGGCTGCGTCGACAACGGCGTGGAGCACGGCTGGGGCAAGGTCGCCGACGCGTTCCGCGCGAACTTCAAGGGAAACCCCGGCGAGATCGGCGCGGCGTGCAGCGTCTACGTGGGCGGTCGCCCGGTCGTCGACCTGTGGGGCGGCCTGGCCAACCGCAAGACGAAACAGCCCTGGCGCAAGAACACCATCGTCCGGGTCGCCTCCACGACGAAGGGCGCCACCGCGATCTGCGCCCACATGCTGGTGCAGCGCGGCCGGCTCGACCTCGACGCCCCGGTGTCGAGGTACTGGCCGGAGTTCGGCGCCAACGGCAAGGACCGGATCCCGGTGCGCTGGCTGCTGTCGCACCAGGTCGGCCTGCCACTGGTGGACGGACCGCTGACCTTCGAGCAGGCGTGCGCCTGGCACCCGGTCATCCGCGCGCTCGAAGCGCAGGAGCCGCTGTGGCAGCCCGGCACGCAACACATGTACCACAGCCACTCCTACGGGTTCCTGGTCGGCGAGATCGTCCGCCGGATCACCGGCAAGTCCCTCGGCACGTTCTTCGCCGACGAGGTCGTGCGCCCCCTCGGGCTGAGCACCTGGATCGGGCTGCCCGAGGAGCAGGAGCGACGGATGGCCCTGATCGAGGACGCCGCGCCGCTCGGCCTGGAGGAGCTGACCGCCGGGATGATCGCGTTGACCGGGCTGGACGCGGACACCGTCACCGCGTGGATCAAAGCCACCTACAGCCCGGACTCGGACCAGACCCGCGCCGCCGAACTCGGCGGAGCCTTCGACGTCACCACCGAGTACTGGACCACACGTGCCTGGCGCGCGGCGGAGTTCCCCGCAGCGAACATGCTCTCCGACGCCCGTTCGCTGGCGCGCATGTACGCCGCGACGGTGAGCGACGTCGACGGCGTGCGCCTGCTGAACCCCACGACGGTGGCGAGGGCGACAGTCGTCCAGACCGACCGGACGCCGATGCACGGCCTGCCACCGGGCCTGAACGTCCCGGCCGACCGCTCCTTCTACATGTCGCTGGGTTTCATGCGGGCCTGCCGGCCGATGCCGATGGTCGGGCCGGGTTCGTTCGGCCACCCGGGATCCGGCGGCTCGATCGGCTTCGCGGACCCCGACGCCGGCGTCGGCTTCGGCTACGTGACCAACCTCTGGTCCTACCGGCCCGACGACCCGCGCGCGGCGAGCCTGGCCAAGGCCGTCCGATCCTGCCTCGGGTGACAAGGCCCCCGGCCGCTCCACAGGGTCGGCTTCCTGGGACGGCGGCGACCACGTGACCTACGTCTAGGTGTCGTAGTCGCCGCTGTCCCAGGGCTCCGAGAAGGCCATGTAGTCACCGGGGTGGAGTTCGACCCACCACGGATCGTCCTCGTCGTCACCCGGCCTCGGGATGAGGCCGAACGTGGTGCCGAAGCGCTCCACGCTGAACGGTTCCACCTCGATCCGGGTGAAGGTCACCTCGCCGAGTTCACGCAGCCGGGCCTCGTACCGGGCCCGGCGCGCGGCCCGGTCCATTTCGGACCGTGGCCCGAACTCGTCGATCCTGGCCTCCAGGAACTTGCCGGACTCGTCGAACAGGAACAGCGCCACGAACTCGCTGCCCGGCCCCTCCCCCGCCGACTCGAACGGCGTGGTCAGGAAGAACTGCCTGCCGTCGCCGGTGCGGCCTACGTGCTCAGCGTGGTAGTCGTCGTGGTTGATCGCGACTCTGTCGGGGGCGCCCATGGCGGCCAGCCTATGACGACCCCTCACATGTCGTTCGGGTCGCACGACGTGATTCCCCCACCGACGCGACCCACCCGTCGACCTCCCGCACCGGCGGGCCACACCCACCTTCGGGACACCGAAGTCGGCCCCCTCGCCACGCCCCATTCGTCCCGGCCGTGAATCCTGCGATGATCAGCACCCGATCACTCGGACGGTCCAGCGACTCACAAATCTCTTGATAGATCGTCACATTCGACGCACTTGAGTAAGTGTTTCGCATTTGGGACACTGCACCGCGTACTCGCCGACAAGAGGACTCCGCCAGGCGTCGAGCGGGTGACGAGACACGACTACTATTCTTTTCGAATTGGAATAGAGAGCCGAATGGGCACGGTGGAAGTCGACCTGGACGTCATGAGACGAGCGGCTGCCGAGTACTTGGAGGTCCTGAAGGAGTTGCAGTCCATCAAGATCTCGACGGAGATGCTGAACCAAGTCCAACCACCGGGGAATGACCTGTCGAGTCGACTCTACGCCGCTGCGGCGAACGAACGCGGCGACAACTGCCAGCAGGCCAACGATTTCCTGTGGAAATCGATCGACAAGCACATGAGCGAGTTGCAGAAGACCATTGACCAATACTCCGCGGTGGACCACGGCAACGCCACCTCCTTCACGTCGAACGGCTGACCACGTGCGGTTTTCAGTTCTGGTGGCGAGCGGGCTGCTGTTCCTGCTCTCGGGGTGTTCCAACACGACCGGCGGGACGCCGTCGGCGGACACCGGCAGCACCCGATCCTCGACCAAGGCTTCCGCCGACAGCGCGACCACGGAGCACGGCGCCCCCAGGGTCTCGAACCCGGTGGACTTCCGCGCGGCCGAAGCCGATTCCTGCGCGGTTCTCACCGACGGCCAGTTGCAGGGTCTCGGCATCGCCGGTGCGGAGAAGCGGGACAACAGCGGACCCGCCGGCAAGGCATGCGTCTGGAGCGACCTGGCAGGGCCGAGCGGGCTCACCCTCGGCTTGTCCTTCGTCGCCGGAGGCGGCGGGCTGGACAGCCTCTACGACCGGCGACAGAGCTTCAAGTTGTTCGAGCCGCAGCCGGCGCTCCACGAACTGCCGACGGTGTTCGTGGCGTTGCGGGACGCCCGGGACAACGGCGAGTGCGGGCTCGCCGTCGGCCTCACCGACACACAGCACATCCTGGTCAGCGTCCTCGCCCGAACCGGCTCGAAGCCCTCCCCGCGGATCGGTGAGCCGTGCGTGGTGGCGCGTGAAGCCGCCGACCTCATGGTGACCAGCATCAAGAAGGGATCCTGATGGCTCCGACGCCGCCGTCCGAGGCGCAGGACGACACCCGCGCCGACGGGATGACCGGCAAGGAGATCTTCGACCTGCTGACCGGCGGCCACGGATCCGGTTCCCTGAGCAGGGCGGCGGACGCGGCGGCCCAGGCCGCCGGCCGGTACTCGCGGGTAGAGGACGCGCTGAGCCGGATCAGCGCCTCCTTGGGCGAGAACTGGACCGGCTCCGCGGCCGACGCGGCCGGGCAGGCGCTGACGCCGATCAACAAGGCGATGCGCGATCTCCAGGAGACCCTTCCCCGTTTCAACCACTCGGTCGCCAACCAGTCCTACCAGTACGACTTCAACCGCGAGCAACTCCGCGACATGCCCGCGGAACCGCCGACGAAGAGCGTGTGGGACCACGTGACGCCGTGGGACACCGACACCGAGGACGCGATCAACAGCTATCACGCCTGCGAGGCCGAGAACCGACGGGTCTACACCGAGTACCAGGCGACCAGCCGGGTCAACCGGAGTGAGCTGCCGGCACCCATCGCCGGCACCACGGCCCAGGGCGTCGACTCACAGGCCGTCGACACGACCTACCAGAGCGGGCAGGTGCCCGGGATCCCTCGCGATGGGGTGGATTACGGCCAGCCCGGCGACGACGGCCGTCCGCCCGCGCACGGCCAGTACGCCACTCCGTCGAGCCAAGGCCAGAACCCGGTGGCCCCTGTCCCGGGCGCCTCGTCCACGACCGTCCCCGCGGCCGCGCCTGGCGATCCCGGTGCCGAGCACGCCGGCCCGCGCACATCGTCCGCCCCTCCAACACCTTCCGAACCCCAAGGCGGCCAATCCACTCCGCGCACGTCGGGAACCACCGCGCCGTCCGGATTCACGCCCAGCGCGTCATCGACTGCGCACTCCGTGATCGGCACTTCTCCGACGCCCTACTCACGTACGACCGGTCAGCCCGGCACAGGCCGGCATGACGCATCGTCGGGGGCGGGCAAGGCATTCGGCGGGGGTCCAGGTGACGGGCCGTTGCCCGCAGGGCCGCGATCGGGGGTGCTGGGGGCGCAGACCGAGGTCGGTCGCAGCGGCAGTGGAGCAGGCGCGGTACGGAACATGCCGCTCCCACAAGGGTTTGGTGGGTCTCCGATGGCGCCTGTCGGGCGAGCGGACCAGCACGAGGACAGTGAGCACGGCACGCCGGAGTACCTCGTCACCGAAGAACACGGCAACGACATCGTGGGTCCCTTGCCGATGCCCGCTCCCCCGGTCCTGGGCGGCTGACGTTGCTCCGCACCTCCATCAGCCTGACCGAACTCGCCTACGACGTCCTGTGGAGACACGACAACAACGGCACGCAGCACACCGCGCTCACCGTCGCCTCGCCCGGTGCCACCCACACCGAAAGAGAACACATCGTCCGGGCCGTCTTCGACCAACTGGAACGGGACGGCCTGGCCGACCGCGGAACACCGCACCCGGAGTTGCGGTCGGCGTTGGCGCTGGTCGCGCGTGCCGATACCGAGTTCTACGGCTGGCTCGCCGATGGCCCCGATCAGCCACGCACCGCCGTCGTCTCGGCGAACCACCACGACGCGGTCCTGGTCGAGAGGGACAGCGGTGTGCTCCGGTTCGGCCCCGCGTCCCCGACCCACCCCGCGGAAGCGCTGGTCGAGCGGCTCCCCGCGCTGCGAGCCGGCCGCGGGCTGTCGCTCAACCTGCGCAGCAGCGACGTGAACGATCCCGACAACCTCGACGCTCGCGCCCTGCACCGTTTGACCGCCGAGCCACGCACCGGTCTGGCCAAGCTCTACACCGCGCGGCGGGACGGAACGGGCAAACTCCGCCGTGCGGAAGGGTTCCTGACCATCCTCGACGTCCCGACCGGACGGTGGCTCATCACGACGGAGACAGATTCGGCCGGACAACGCTGGGTCATGGTCAACCCCGGCTCCGACCAGACCATCGCCCGACACCTCTACAAGCTGAACAACGCCCTCCCGTAGATCTTCGGCGATTGAAGGCGACCTGCCCGGATCCGGCACGACGGAGCACAGCTCGCTGTGCCGTCCGAGGCGTCCTCGACCCCAGGCGGTTCCGACCTCGTGGCCGGCCCGGTCAGCCGAGTGTTCATCAAGCAGGACAAGAGACTACGAACGGGGAGAAACGTGGGTTTTGAAGTCGACCAGTCCGCGGTCGCCGACTTCGGCCTCTACCTCGGGGCGGAGGCCGGCTACACACTGCCGACCATCGAGACCCTGGCCCGCGACGAAGGCATGAGTGCGCACGGCTTCACCGGGTTGCTCAAGCCCCTCGGCGAAATCGTCGAAGGTGAGGCGTCCGTGCTCGTCGGCTCGGCGTTCAGCCTCATGCAGCGCAAGCTCTGCGATCTCGGCGACAGCGTCCGCGCGGCGGCCGGGGACTACGGGCACGTCGAGCAAGGCAACATCTCGATGTTCGAGTACAACAAGCTGGGCGAGGACAACGCCGAGAAGATCACCTTCGGTGCGGGTTACGGGCACGACGGCTACGCGAACTACACCGAGGGTGGCCAGTCGAAGTTCCACTACACGAACCTGGAGATCGGCGAGATCGACCGGCCGGACACCGACTACTCCGACGAGTTCGGCGACCTCGGAGCGGCGCTGACCGTGCTCGACTGGATCTGGGAGGAGTGCGACGTCGACGGCGGCAAGGGTTTCACCGACTCGCTCATCTCGCCGATCGCCGGCAACTACAACAGCATTTCGGCCAACGGCGAGGCATGGACGAGCGTCGGCAAGAATCTCGGGCTGCTCGCCGCGAGCCTGCTGGGCAACGGAACCAGGCTGGCCACCGACCACTGGCGGGGTGACGCGGCAGGGGCATTCACCCAGTTCCTCGACGTCTTCTGGCAGAAGGGTGCGGTCTGGGCAGGCGAGAAGCTCGGCGCGTTCATCGCCACCGGCTTCGCCAAGGTCGCCGAGGTCTCCAAGAAGATCGCCCGGACGGCCATCGGGGCGATCAAGGCCATCATCCGGGCGGCCCAGCGCATCGCCACGAAGGCCGTCCCGTTCATCGGTTGGGCCTGGGGCCTGCTGGAGTCGACCGCCAAGTGGGTCGGCAAGCTCTTCGGTGTCGACATCGAAGACCTGATGGACGACGTCGCGGCCATCCTGGAGATGGTCCCGAGGGTGTTCGAACTCTTCGAAGCGATGCGGAACATCGTGGAGACGATGCGGAGCTACTTCGCCACCATCGAGGAACTCCTTGACACGATCAAGCGGATCCCGGAGATCGACAACCTCTCGGACGCCACAGCGACGGCCGAGTCGATGCACGACGGTGCCACCCAACTGAACGAGCAGAAGACCCGGCTGGAAGAACACGCCGCCAAAGCCGGTGAGGCGCTCACCCGACTCGACAAGATTCCTTAGGGGCAACGAAAGCCGGAGGCTGTTCGCATGCGATTGGACCGGGGCCAGTACACACCCGAGATGGACCAGGCGGAGCGGGAACTCGACGCCCGCAGCGACTACGCGCTCAACCTGAGCCGCAACCTGGAAGCGAAGGTCGAGCAGTTCGAGCAGCGGTTCGCGGAGAAGGAACCGCCCGCGGACGAGGACGTCGAGCGGATGAGGAAGTACATCCTCGGCCACGCCATGACCGAGCAGTGGCGGCAAGTGGTCAAGCGGATCGACCGCGGTGAGCTGACGTGGCGGGAAATCGTCGACGGGCTCTTCCACGGCACCCCCGACAGCGAGGTCGCCGCCGCGTTCCGGTCGTTGAGCCGGGTGCCACCGGCGAGCATGGAACAACTGGTCCAGCTCGGCGTGCTCCCTCACCCACCGTCGGATCAGCTGCCCACCGGACTCCGGACCCCCGCCCGCCGCGACGACGATGACGACGAGTGGTTCGACGAGGATCCGTTGGGCCGTAGGACCCGCTGACCTCGTCTGCGAGGTCCTCAAGCAACCGACCCGCACCGAACCACGTAGACCACGCTCCCGCGCATCGGTGCCACCACGGGCAGATCACGAACCGGTCACCGGTGACCGGCCGTGCTGGTAGGAAAGTCCTGTGGCAGATCAGTTCGCGACCGCACTGCGCCGATTCCGCTCCCGCACCGGACTGACCCAGGAGGCCCTCGCGGAGAAGTCCGGCATCTCGGTCAGGACCATCCGGGGGTTCGAGACGGGCCGACGCCGCAACCCCCAACTCACCTCCGTGCGCCACCTCGCCGACGCGCTCGGCTTGTCGGCCGAGGACCACGAGGAGCTGGTCACAGCGGCGGTCGGGGTCGTCCGACGACCGACCGCGCCCGTCCCCCGCCAACTGCCCGCCGCCCCGCGCTGGTTCACCGGACGCCTGGACGAACTCGCCGCCCTGGACGAACTGGCCGCCCGCCCGGGAACGGCGGTGATCTCGGGCAGCGGCGGCATCGGCAAGAGCACGCTCGCGCTGCAGTGGGCGCACCAGAACGCCGACCGCTTCCCGGACGGCGCGCTGTTCGTCAACCTGCGCGGCTTCGACCCGTCGGGCAGCCCGGTACCGCCGCCGGCCGCGCTGCTGGCCTTCCTCGACGCGCTGGGCGTCAAGCGCGACACCATCCCGCCCGACCTCGACGCGCAGGCCGCGTTGTTCCGCAGCCTCACCACGGGCCGCAGGCTGCTCGTCGTGCTCGACAACGCCGCCGACACCGCCCAGGTCACACCGCTGCTCCCCGGTGCCGGCTGCGCCGCGGTCGTCACCAGCCGGCACCGGTTGCCCGCGCTGGTCACCGCGCACGGGGCGGTGCCCGTGCCACTCGACGCGCTGACCGCCACCGAAGCCCTGACGCTGCTGGCCGAACGGCTCGGCGACGAGCGCGTCGCCGCCGAGCCCGACTCCGCCGACGACCTGGTCGGGCAGTGCGCGGGCCTGCCGCTGGCGCTGAGCATCGTGGCGGGCCGGGCCCAGGCGCGCCCGACGTTCCCGCTGGCCGCGTTCGCCGTGCAACTGCGGGACGTCGCCACCCGGCTCACCGAATTGGACGAGGACGACCCGGCGGCCAGCGTGCGGACCGTGCTGTCCTGGTCCACCGAGGCCCTGGACCGGGAGCAGGCCCGGGTGTTCGCGCTGCTCGGCACCGCGCCCGGCCCCGATACCAGCGTGGTCTCGGCCGCCTGCCTGGCCGATCTGCCGATCCCCCGCGCAACGGCCGTCCTCCGCGCCCTGGAACGGGTTTCGCTGCTACAGGAGCACCGTGCGGGCCGCTACCGGATGTACGACCTCGTCCGCCTGCACGCCGCAGAGCAGGACATCCCGCAACAAGAGCGGGACGCCGCCGTGCACAGGGTGGTGGATCTGCACGCGCACAGCGCCTGTTCGGCCACCATGCTGGTCTGGCCGTACCGCAGGCCGAGCCCGCTCGGCCCGGTGACACCGGCCAGGCACAGCCAAGTACCGCAGGACCTGGAGGCGGGCATGGCCTGGTTCCGCACCGAACGGGCGTGCCTGACCGCGACCGTGCAAGCCGCGGCCGACCTCGGCCTGCACACCGAGGTGTGGCAGTTGGCGCGACACCTGACACCGCTGTTCGACCGGACCGGATGCATCCAGGACATCGTCGACGCATGGCGGCTCGCGGTCACGGCTTCGCAGCACCTCGGCCGGGACGACGCGCTGGCAGATGCGTTGCTGGCACTCGGTTACGCCTGCGGCCAGCTCGGTCGGTTGGACGAGGGGCTCGACCACCTGCGCCGCGCGGTCACGCTCGCCCGGCGGTCCGGCGACGAGATGGTCGAGGCGATCGCCGAGAACTCCCTGGCCATCGTGGTCGAGTGGACCGGCGACTTCACCACCGCGATGCGCCACGCGAAGCGGTCGCACGAACTGCTCAGCAGGCAGGGCAACGAGGTGTTCGAGGCGCAGTCGCTGAGCCAGGTCGGCTGGCTGGCCGCGCGCCTCGGCGACCACGACACCGCGCTCACCGCGTGCCGGACCGCAGCCGAGGTGTTCCGCGCGCGCGGCGACCGGGACAGCCGGGCCATCTCCACCAGCGCGTTGGCCTACGTCGCCCGCGCGACCGGCAACCTGGGCGAAGCGCGTGACCTCTACCAGGAAGCGACCGACCTGCTCCGCGACGTGGGCAACTCGCGCCGCGAGGCGACCACGATCGAATCGCTCGGCGAGGTCAACGCGGAACTCGGAGACCACGCCCGCGCGCGGGCAGCGTGGGAACGCGCACTGAGCCTGTTCCGCGCCCAACACCGTTTCCCGGACGCCGAACGCGTCGAGGCACGCCTGGAACACCTAGACACCGCCCCGGAACCAACCTGATCTCCGTACTCGACCCTGATCCCCGTACTCGACACCGTGCCACTGCCTACACTTCGTGCGCTTCTGCTTCCGAAGACGTGCGGACGGCCGCCGAGTGCGAGCTGCGAAGCCCGTCCAGCACAAGGGTTATGACATCGTCGGCCTCGGCCCGCCAACCGGGTCGGTCGTGGGCCGCACCGATGCCGTGCAGCGCCATCATGACGGCACCGGCACCCACGTCGTCGCGGACGGTGCCGTCCTGCACGGCGGCGGCCACCAGGTCGGCGACCGCCCGTTCCAGCGCACGACCGCCCTCGGCGAGGGCACCCGAGTGATCGGCCACGAGCGTGGCCAGCGTCCGAGCCAGGCCCTGGTGGGCGGCGATGTGCTCGATCATGCCGCGCAGGAAGCTCGCCAGGGCCTCGTGTGCGGGCAGCGTGGCCTGCAACCGGCGGGCGTGGTCGCACAGCGCGACGATCTCCTGGTCGTAGACCGCCACGGCCAGCGCCTCCCGGGTCGGGAAGTGGCGGTACAGCGTGCCGGTGCCCACGCCCGCCAAGCGGGCGAAGTCGTCGAAGCGCAGGTCGAAGAAGTCTCCGGCGTCGAAGACCTCCCGGGCGGTGGCGAGCAGGGCCTCGCGCTTGCGCCGGGCGTCGGCCCGCAGCGGCTTGGGTGCGGTCATGCGCTACCTCGCGTTGACAAGTGGAGATAACCTCCATATTTTCGAAAGTGGAGATTGCCTCCAGATCGATCGTATCCCACCGAGGTGCAGCGTGAAGATCCTGATGTTCGGCCGAGGCGCGATCGCCACCGTGCACGGCTGGGCACTGCAACAGGCCGGGCACGACGTCGAGTTCTACGTCCGACCGGGCCGCGCGGCGACGTACGGGCACGAGGTAGACCTCGACCTGCTCGACGCACGACGTCGGGTGCGGGCGCAGCGCGTAGTCGAGAAGTGGCCGGTGCGCTACCGCGAAGAACTGGCCCCCGACCACGACTACGACCTGATCGTGCTCAGCGTCCAACACCACCGCTTGGCGGAGGCGACGGCGTTCCTCGCACCGCGCGTCGGCAACGCCACCGTGCTGGTCTTCGGCAACCTCTGGTCAGAGCCGCTGGACGCCATCGACGCCATCCCCGTCGACCAGGTCGCCTGGGGCTTTCCCCAAGCGGGCGGCGGCTTCGGCGAGGACGGCGTGCTCCGCGGCGTGGTGCTGCCACGGGTCATCTTCGGCACCCTCGGACAGCCTCCGACCACCCGTGAACGGGCCGTGCGCCAGGTGTTCCGCGAGGCCGGTTTCCGCCTGCGGGAGCGGCCCGACTTCCGAGCCTGGCTGTGGCTCCACTTCGTGACGGACGCGGGCCTGCACTCACAGGGCCTGCGAGTGGGCACGTTGGCCAACCTGATCGGAGCGACGGACAACCTTCGCGAGGCACTGCTGACCGCACGCGAACTCCTGCCACTCCTCAAGGCCCGGGGCCTCGACCTACACCCTCACCGGGCAGGCGGCCTGCTGCTCCGCGCGCCCACCTGGCTGACCGCCCGCACGCTCGCCTGGCTGACCACCCACGTAACGCTGGTACGCATGAGCTTCGCAGCACACACCGACCCCAACGCCGAAGAACCACGCGAGGTCTGCCGGGACACCCTGGCCGAAGCACGACGACTGGGCATCGCGGTACCACGATTGGAAGCAGCAGAACCGAACTTCGCCGGCTAAGGGCACAGACCCGAATCCACCGAGGCGGTGGACCGAACTCCTTGCCCAGAGTCACGGCATCGCAGCGGCAAGCGCTCCGAAGCCCGGTGGCACCGCCAGACCGCAGCGGTGGCGGTTCCGGCGGCTCACCCGCATCAAGAACCTCGCTAGCGGCGGTCTGCACGTCCTCGCCGTCGACGGCCGTCCCGGCTCGGTCTTCGCGAGATTTGCGAGTGCCGCAGCGGGGTTAGCAGGCTCTGGCCCCAACCCGAACAGTTTGATCTCGATGGTGTCCGGGCCACCGTTGTCCAACTGGGTTGTCGTCGGTGTGGGCACGGAGTTGGTGCGTGCAGGTAGGCGTCATCCAGCTGTGTCCATGCCCTGCTGCTCCAGCCTTTCTCGCCACCGGGCGAGCTTGGCGCGGGTGTTCAGGGTGCCGGGGTGGTCGGGGCCCAGAATCCGCAGCCGGTCGGCCAGCACCACCTCGAACTCGGCGACCGCTCCGGCAGGGTCACCGGCCTCACCCCGCCAGTGAGCGAGGTTGTGGCGGGTGGTCAGGGTGTCGGGGTGGTCGGGACCCAGAACCCGTAGCCGCTCGGGCAACAGGACCTCGAACTCGGCGAACGCGCCCGCCGAATCTCCGGCCTCACCACGCCGGCGCGCGAGGTTGTGGCGGATGGTCAGGGTGCTGGGGTGCTCGGTGCCCAGGACCCGCAGCCGGTCGGCCAGCAGCACCTCGAACTCCGCGATCGCGCCGGACGGGTCACCGGCCTCACCACGCCAGTGGGCGAGGTTGTGGCGGGTGGTCAGAGTGCTGGGGTGATCGGGACCCAGGACCCGCAGTTGATCAGCCAGCAACACCTCGTACCCGACGACCGCGCCCGCCGAATCACCGGCCTCACCCCGCCAGTAGACGAGGTTGCTGCGGGTGATCAGGGTGCTCGGGTGGTCGGGACCCAGAACCCGCAGCCGGTCGGCCAGCAACACCTCGTACTCCGCGATCGCACCGGCCGAATCACCGGCCTCACCCCGCCAGCGTGCGAGGAGGCTGCGAGTGATCAGGACGTGCGGGTGGTCGGGGCCCAGGACCCGTAGCCGCTCGGGCAACAGCGCCTCAAGCCCGGTGACCGCGCCAACCGGGTCACCGGCCTCACCACGCCAGTGGGCGATGTTGTGGCGGGTGGTCAGGGTGTGGGGGTGGTCGGGACCCAGGACCCGCAACCGCTCTGCCAGCAGCACCTCGAACTCCGCGACCGCGCCCGCCGGGTCACCGGCCTCACCACGCCAGTAGGCGAGGTTGTGGCGGATGGTCAGAGCGCTGGGGTGGTCGGAGCCCAACTGTGGGTCGGTGTGGTTGTGGAGGGTGTGCCAGTAGGTGCGGGCGGCGTGGACTTGGCCGCTGCTGCCCAGGGAGTCCCCAGCGCGTTCGAGCACGTCGTGGAGTTCCGGAGTGAGGAGCGCGGGTGTGGTGTGGCTGTGGAGGGTGGTGGTGTTGGAGCGCAGGGCTTGGGCGAGGTCTGGGTGGACGGTGTCGATGTCGGGCCAGATGGTGCGGAGGGTGTCGGCGGACGTGTGGGCGAGGTGGCGGAGTTGGTCGGGGGTCAGGGTGTCGCGGACGGCGCGTTGGACCAGGGCGTGCGCCGCCACCGCCCGTGCCGGACGGCCTGGGGTGAGGGTGATCAGGTTGAACCGGTGTAGTCGGGTCAGGCCGTCGTGGACGTCGTCTGGGACGACCGGCCTGCCGGTGAGGGTGGCGAGGTGGTCCAGGACGGGGTGGACGGTGAACGCGGTGAGGGGGATGCCGTTGGGGTCGAGCAGGGCGGCGATCTCCAGCAGCGGGCGGGCCAAACCCGCGCCGCGCGGCCTGGCGGGATCTTCGACCCGGTCGGCGCGGTCGATGGACACCGACCAGGTCGCGGCGATGGTGAGTTGGTGTTCGGGCAGGGCGTGCTCGGGCGGGGTGAGGTCGGCCAGGGTGCGTCGCCGGTCGGCCAGCAGACCCCGGTAGGCGGTGACGGTGAGCAGCGGCTGGTCGGCCAGGTACGCGGCGGCCTGGCTCAACGCCAACGGCAGGCACCCCAAGTCCTCCGCCAACCCCGCCAGCCGGTCCTGGTCACCTCCGTCGGTGGTGCCGGCCAGGGCTTCGGCGAGATAGGACAGCGCTTCGGCGGCGGTGAACACGTCCAGCTCGATCACCCGGTGACGGCCGCGCCCCGCCGCCGCGTCGCGTCGCCGACTGGTCACCACGACCTGCCCACCCGCGCCGGGCGGCGGGTCCAGGCCGCGCAGGTCGGCTGGGTCCTGCACGTCGTCCAACACGATCAGCCAGCGGCGCGGCGTGCCGGCCAACCACTCCCGGAACCGCTCCGCCGCCTGCTCCGGTGGCCGGTCGGCGATCAGCGGGTCCTGCTCGACCAGCACCCGCGTGGCGGCTTCGGCGTAGGCGGTGACGATCGCGTCGCGCGAGAGGGCCGACACCCACACCGCCACGTCCAACTCCTCGTCCGCCCAGACCGACCAGGCGTGGTGGGCGGCCATCTGGGTCTTGCCGACCCCGCCCATCCCCGACACCACCACACCCGCACGCCGCCCGGCCCCGACCAGCACGACCGGGAGTCCGGCGAGCAAAGTGTCCACCAGCTCCGCGTGGGCCCGGCGCTGCTGGTAGTGCCCCGCCGGGGTGTGCGGCACCCCGACCCGCACCGGCCACACCACCCGACGACGGGCCTGGTGGTAGTGGACGTTCCCGGCGACCGCGCCGATGGCCAGGCCCTGGCCGGTCGCGGTGATCGCGCCGTGGACATGGACCGCCACCCGCGCCGCGGCGGGTGCTCCGGCGGTGTCGTCGTGGGCGGGATCGGACGCCGACGCGGTGGGCCCGTGGTCCGCGTCGGCTAGCTGGGGCGTCCAGGCTCCGCGGTCGACCCGGGTGGTGGTGTGCCGATGGTGAGGTGGTCGCCGGTGGCCGCGCCGATGGTGATGCCGGGCCCGCTGCCGTGCACGTCGCCCGCGATGTGCACGCCGCGCGGCCCGACACCCTCACCCCGGCCTTGTGCCGAGGGATCGACGACGGAGCTGCCGCCCGCGTGGTCGCCCGACGCGGACGGTGTGGCGGCGGGCGGTCGTGCTTCCAGGACTGCGG
Source organism: Saccharothrix sp. NBAS 001 (assembly GCF_056640475.1). Taxonomy (NCBI): domain Bacteria; kingdom Bacillati; phylum Actinomycetota; class Actinomycetes; order Pseudonocardiales; family Pseudonocardiaceae; genus Saccharothrix; species Saccharothrix sp. NBAS 001. The sequence goes on along the minus strand of NZ_CM153251.1, from coordinate 10,171,432 downwards.
GATCGGACGGATGGGGGTGATCGGGCAGCGCGATCCAGGCCAGGTCCCGGAACCCCTTGACGGTCGCCTGGACAGGCCGGAACGTGGCCGGGTCGAGCGTGGCGCAGTGCCGCACCACGTCCTCGAAGACCAACCGGGACACCACCATCGCCAGCACACCGGGCGAACCCGCCAGCGCCTCCTTCACCGCGCCGGCGTCGAGCAACCGGAACGCATCGATCAGGGCGGTCGAGGTGACACCGTGACCGTCGAAGGCGACCTCGCCGGCGTGCACGGCCAACCGCAACCGCACCCCGGCGGCGTCGTGACTGGTGTTGTTGTGCCCCCGCACCGCCCGCGCCAACGCCTCGGGCAGCACCTCCACCAACGGCGCCTTCGGGTACTCGGGCGGGACCAGGACGAACACGCCGTCGCCCCGATCCTCGTGGTAGCACGCGTCCCACGGGACCCCGGCCGCGGCCAACGCCTCGGCCACGACCGCGTACAGGCCCTCGCGGGTGTCGAGTTGGTGGTGCAGCGTCCGGTCCGGGGCGCTGAAGCGCTCCACGTCGACCAGGACCATCGTGCGGTGAACCGCGTGCCGCCCCGTACCCGCCATCCCAAGCCTCCGCCGGTGCAAGACCGCGTGGTGTCGTGCCGATGGCCCGAACTTCTACCGACTCGGACGGAAGTGTTCCGCGTCATTTGACGCAGTAGTCCCTCGTTCGGCCGCACGAAATCACCCGACCGCGTCCTGCCATCGGCGGCGGCACGGTGACTCGCCGGTCCCTCGGGAATCGGTGAATCCAGCCTCTTCGCTGGATCGTTCCCAGTCCACCGGGCCGGCTACGGCGAGCCGGCCCGGTGTTCCGGGAGGACGAGCGAGATGGGCCGTGAGTCGACACCCACGGCACCAGTAGGCCGCTCTCGTACCCGATACGAGACCACTCCCAGAACGAGAGCGGGCCGAGGTCGGCGTCGACCTGGGTTACGAACCGTCGTTGCACTGCCTCCAGGCACGCGTGAGTCCGCCTGCGCAACCCCGGCTCCCACCCCGCCGACACCCGCCCAGGACGCAACCGGGGTGAACACGACGGACAGCGCGCGTAGGGCTGGAACATCGACCGGTCGCCCTCCAGCCACCGTCTACAGGGTCATGCCCCTGCAACGTGTCGCGGAAAGCCGGTGATGGCCAGTGGAGTCTTGGTCCGGCTTCGACTGGTCGGGTCGGGCAGGGGGACCCCCGGGCAGGTCGAGTCCTCCTTCGGGGTTCTTCCGTCCACGATGAAGGATTCGACCACGTCGTCCACGCACGGGTTGCCGAAGGCGTACACGCCGTGGTCGCCCTCGTCCGTCACGGTCAGCAGGCGGGAGTTCGCGAACTTCCGGTGGGCTCGTTGTGCTCCCTCCAAAGGCGTTGCGGGGTCTCGGGCCGACTGCACCATCAGGACCGGCGGCACGCCCTTGCCGGTGGGAGCCTTCAGTTGGAGGGGCGGTCGCTTCCAGAAAGCGCACGGGGCCGTCGTCTGGTACCAGCCGGCCAAGGGGTACTGCCTGCCGAGGCGTTCCGCTTCCCTTGCCAGGTAGTCACGGCCTCCGTGGAACTTCGTGTCGTTGCACGAGATGGCGAACGCGGTGGCGCTCGCGGCGTCGGGGTAGTGGACCGGGGCCGCGGCTGCGACCGAGGGCTTGGTGGCAAGTCGGACGAGTTCCGAGAATGTCTCTGCCGTGTAAGGGAAGTTGGTCTTGCTGTACAGCCCCTGGATCAAGAGCAGGTCGAGCATGACGCCGTTGTAGACGGTGCCGTCGGGGCCTTGGATCGGGGCCTTCGCCAACTTCGCCCGGGTTTCCTCGTACTTCCGGCGGACCTGTTCCGCGGTGGTGCCCAGGGCGTAGAGGCTGTGGTACTTGGCCACCCACGGGAGAAAGTCGACCCGGAACCGGCGTTCGAAGCCCCGACCGAACTCGGCCGAGGAGTTCTGGAACGTGGTGGTGAACTCGGTGTTCGAGTCGAACACGAACTTGTCCACCCGGTTCGGGAAGTACGTCGCGTAGTAGGCACCGGTCCAGGTCCCGCCCGAGTAGCCGATCCAGCTGATCTTGTCCCGGCCGAGCAGGTGGCGGAGCAGGTCGTAGTCCCGGACCGTCTGCTCGGTGTTCACGACCTTGCCGAACTCGCCCGAGTGGAGCTGGCACGCGGCGGCGTGCAGCGCCGCCGCGTCGTAGATCAACTCGACGTTCGCCCGGCTCCGGTCGCGGGGGTCGGTCACTGTCAGGGAGTCGGCGTTCGCGCAGGTGAGGTTGGTGCCGGCACCGGTGCCGCGCGGGTCGACCCCGATGATCTCGAAGTTGTCGACCAGCCTCGACCTGTCCTGGAAGTGCAGGGGCAGGGTCCGGCCCGGTGCGCCGGGCCCGCCCGGGTTGGTCACCACGCTGCCCCTAACCCGACCGGGCTTGGGCTTGAGACGGCTGATCGCGATGGTGATCGTCTTGCCGTCACCGGGGCTGCGCCAGTCTTGCGGCGCGGTGAAGGTGCTGCACTCCAGGGTCGGTTCGGGGATGTCGTCACACGGCACCCAGGCGAGGCGTTGAGCGTGCAGCGGGGTTCGTTGATCCTGTTCCCGGGCCTGCGCCGGGGTCGGGAGGGTCGCCGCCAAGACGACTGCCGACACGGCCACCACAACTCTTCTCATGAGCACCCCTCTGGTCGTGGCACCACCTCATACGCGTGGCGGGGTGGAGGACAACCTGTGGAGCGACGGGCATTCGGATCCACGAAACAACCCAAGCCGATGCTCGGCTCCTGGGTGCGCTCCGCAGGGCGGGCCGCGCCTGGCGACGCCGAGGACCACTTGGTGCCCGGACCGGTTTCCTCCAGCCCTGCTCGCCGCTCCCCGTCTCTCGGGAGCTGTGTTCGTCGTCCGGAGACGACCCGCGTCGGCAGATCCGTTCGGCCGCACAGGACTTGGACCGTTGGCGCGTCAACGAGCCCCCTGCCGTGGCAACCGGCTTGATCTTCACCGAAACGGTCCACACACCGGTGTTGCGCCGGCATCCTGTGCGCCCCGCGACACCGAGCGGATCGGAGTGGACATGGCGTCGGACCCGGACAACAGCGAGGTCTTCAGACTGGAGCACGTCTTGGAGGTGAACAAGACCCCAGGCGTCGTGGGGTCCACGTTCGTCGCGCACACCGTGAAGGTGGAACGCCCGGACGACGGCGTCCACGCGGCAAGAATCGTGTGCCCGACCTGCGACCAACACTTCCTGTTCGACATGCGCAGCACCGCAGCCACCAAGGCCCGCCGCCGGAATCTGCTCATCGCGGGTGCGGCGGTCTCCCTACTGGTCTTCGGCGCCACCCAGGCAGACTTCCTGTCCCCGTTCGCCAAGGCCCTGATCGTGGCACTCGGCGGCCTGTTCGTAGCCCTGCCGCTGCTGCTGAGCGGGTTCACCTCCAAAGGCGCGAGCGGGTGGCGTCGGGTGGCGCCGGACGGAACGACCCTCAGCGACCTAGGCGGCCACCGGATGTCGTGACACCGTGCGCTCGCCAGCGGCCAGCGGCGTTGGCGGCGGGACCGTCGAACCCGCGAGGTCGTACCACCGCCACCGCGCTCCTCAGCGGGTCTGCCGACACCGGGCTAGTCGACGGGACCCGGCAGACAAATACCCCAATTGCCTCCGCCACCGCACCCAGCACACGGCGACGCGAATCCAGCCGCCACCTGCGTCCACGCCGGTGTGCACGCACGACGAGCAGTTCCGATCTCGACGCCTCTGCCTCAGACGAGGCAAGGATCGGGGCCGCACCGACATCGTCGGTGGTTGTCGTGATGATCACTCCGTCGACGCTGAACATCGAGTCGTCTACGGGGATCGCGGCGACCGAGCCGTACTGGGTCGCATGGGATCGGCGCAAGGTCGCCCCCATCCACCACCTCCAGCGCATTCCCGGACGCGGCTCGCCGAGCACCACCCAGCGCTACCTCCACCCCAACAAGAGATCCGTCACCGACGCCGGCGAACTGCTCTCCGCACACCTCAGGTCCCCACGACGGCCGAACCTCCGGGCCTCGTGAGACGTGGTCCCCAGCTAGTCCCCCAAGCACCGCAATCGACAGTCTTGCGATGATCGATCCCGGAGCCACAGAAACGCCCTCTTACCCGGTTCTTAAGTCAAGTCAGAGAGCGTTCCAATGACCGTCGGGGCGACAGGATTTGAACCTGCGACTCCTCGACCTCCAGTCGTAGAACGACTGAGCGACGTGCTTGACCCTGTTCTTCCAGGTCGAGGTTCAGTGTAGCCAGCCGAGTAAAGGAATTATGGTCCGGACCAGATCCAGCGGACTACTCCCCCGAGCCGGCCGTCCACCAAGCGGGCCAGGCCTCCAACCGTCCTCACGAAACACGGATCGAGGAGAACGACAGGACCTGCCCAAGGCCTACATATTGCTGGCCAGCACAGAGCGCTATTCGTTTGCGTTTTCCGTCCTGGTGGACGACTGCGAAAACAGGGGAATCGCCCATTTCAGGGCGCGTCCCGGCCGGGGGCCGGGGCGGATCGAGGGGACCGCAGCGAATCCGAGGGGATCACGCCGTGCGCTATCACACCGCCACCGGGTTATCCGAAGACCAGCTTCGCGACCTCACCGACGCCGTGTGCCGCGTCATCGCGCCGCGCGCCAGCCGCAGCGGGCCGTCGAGGCGAGCGTGGCGGGACGGCCGGCGGCCCGTGCTGGAGCCCCACCAACAGGTCGAGGTGACCCTGATCCTGTTGCACACCAACGTGTCCCAGGCCACGGTCGGCGACTGGTACGGGGTGTCGCAGTCCACTGTGTCCCGCGCGTACCGGCGCGTGCTCACGGTGCTTCCGGAGCTGCCGCGCCGTTTCGTGCCGAGCATGGAACTCGCGGTGCGCCGCCGGGTGGTGCTGGTCGACGGAACCCTCGTCCCGACGGGGAACCAGACCGGGCACCGGAGCAACTCAACGGCAAACGCAGGCGGGCCGGGATCAACGTCCAAGTGCTCGCGGACCTGCGCGGGGTGCTGCTGGCGGTGTCGCGGCCGACGCCAGGCTCCATGCACGACCGGCGCTCCTACGCCCGCACGGGGTGGGAGTACGCGCTGCGCCGCGCCACCGTGATCGGCGACCTGGCCTACATCGGCACGCGGGTGATCACCCCGGCCAAACGGCAGCCTGAGCGGGAACTGTAAACGCGCTCGGATCAATCGGATCTACACACCAGCGCATCAGTGTCCTTAGATCAGCCTTCTGAAGGCTGATCAGCCAGCCCGACGCTCGCTATCGGCACTCAGTCATCATCGGATGACCTCAACGGTTTACTGTCCTTCGTGTCTTGCCACAGACCATCGACAGCGGCGTCGAGTGCGCTTTCATCCAGCTGCCTGCCGAGCGCAGCGGCGAGGACATGCGCTGCAAGTCGGGGCGGGATAGCGTTGCCGATCTGCTGAGCGATGTCACCGCCGGACCAAGGATAGTCGATGGGGAAGGTCTGTAGCCTGCCTGCTTCGGCGGTAGTGAAACGGTCGAGTTCAAGGCCGTTTTCTGTCACCAGCCTGTTACGGGAGACCTTGCCGGTGACGGTCGCGGCAGGCTCGTCGGACGTGCGTCGACCACGCGCCTTCGGGTCGCCGCCCGTGCCGTAGTTCGAAATTACGATGAACGAGTCATCACGCTTCAGCGCTTGCCCCATCGTCTCCCATGGACGAAGGCCTGCCTCACCTTGCGAGCGGGGGACTCCCTTTCGGTACCGACAGTGGGTCGGCTTGGGAAGTTCAGGCTGACGATCACGGCGGGCGATCAGGATTGCTCGGCGCCGAGTCTGAGGAACACCGAACTCTTCGGTGTTCAGGATTCCACAGTCGGCCTTGTAACCAATCGCTCCAAGCGCTTCTTTCATCGCTTCCCAAACGGGCAGGACAGCCGGAACCTGCTCCAGCACGATGACCTCGTACGGGCGGCCGAGCTTCTCTGCCGTCAGCGCCCACCGCAGCGGCTGCAGTACCAGGCCTGTGCGTTCATCATCCAGGAGGTCCAGGTCTTCGGTGACCTTCTCGTCTCCGGCGGCCATCCGCTTGACGAACGACAGCACTCGATCAAGCGCACGGCGACCCGCCCCACTTCCGGCGACCGTGTAGGTCTGACAGGGAGGGCCACCCGCGAGCATGGTTGCGCCGGGGAAGTCGCCGGGGCCGTACCTTCGCACGTCGTCTGGTTGCGTGCTGAGCCCGGCCGCAGCACGAGTTGCACACGCGTTCCTATCCCACTCGACCCCGTGCACCGTCAACCCCAGCCAGTGCGCGGCGACGTCCAGCCCACCCGGCCCGGCGAACAAGTCGACCATGTGGACCCGTTCGGGGTGGAACAGCTGCAGCTGCGAGGAGGCCATGGCGACGGATTTTATAGGGTGCCGGGCGTTGGGATCTCCAGCGACACCACCGAGGGACCAGATGTCCGAACCGGCATGCCGGGGTGCCAGTTGGTCGCCTCCCTCAAGACGGACGAGTGCTGCCCCGTCGATCAGCTCATCCGAGCCGTACCGCTTGACAACGTCGCCGTCCCGGCAACGGCAACGAGTTGGCCGCGATGTCTAGATCCAGCGGACGTCGAGGCGCGCCAAGGGATACGGTCCCTCGGTGAGTGACGACTCGACGCTGTTCGACATCGGACCGGTCAGCCGCAACCTCGATACAGACAGCCAGTCAGATGAGCACGCCGATGCAGGGCTCGCGGCGGTCGTCACCTGGTTCCGCAGTCAGCCAAACGTACAAGACCGTTTCGGTGTGCTTCTACGTCAGTCCCTGGACGAGGTACTAGACGGCCAACGAACCGGGCGCTACGACGTCGAGACCTTGGAGAAAACCGAGAAGACCTATCTGGGCACCAAGGTCGAGATCATGATCAGGGCGGCATTCAATCTCCCCCGCGGCAAGCAGATGGACTACCACGTCGCCGGACACGAGATCGACTCAAAGTTCTCGTTGCGAGCCTCATGGTCGATTCCCACAGAAGCCATGGGGCACCTGTGCCTGCTATCCGCCGCGGACGACCGTAAAGGCACGTTTGACATTGGTTTTATCCGCATCACCGAGGAGGTCTTGAACAAAGGTCGCAACAAAGATCAGAAGACGACAATTGCCGCGGCCGCCAAGAGTAAGATCGTATGGCTGGCGCACAACTCGCCCTTACCACGAAACCTCCTCCTCTCCCTGCAGCCACAACTTGTCGAAGCGATCATGAGCCCGAGATCCGGCCAACAACGGATAAACGAGCTGCTCAGACGGGTGCACGGACGCGTCATCGAACGCAACACAGCAGTTACGGTGGCCATGCAGGCCGACGGCCTCAAACGGTGCCGCGATGCCAGACCTCAACTCGCCGCGGAAGGAATCGTCGTCCTGGGTCACCAGAACGACTCACCGAACGTGGCTCGAAGCCTGGAACTACCTATACCGCACAAGGGCGCTTTTCTCGCCGTACGCTTGGTCCGCGTAGCGGCAAACACGACTGACCGCCCCGTCGTGCAAGTCGACGACTACACCTACGCCGTCGCTCGCGAGAACGAGCCCGTCGAGCATGCACCTCGAATCCGCTGCTGACCTGCGATAATCATCGAATCCAGGGTCTCGTTCCTGTGACATGCCTCCTGCGACCAGCCCGGCCGACCGCAACTCCGTTCGATGCCTCTGCCCGCAGTCGACGCTCAAAGCGTACGACTCGAAACCCCGATCCCCGGCTATCGCCATGACCGCACAGGAGTCGAGACAGCCACTCAACATAACGATACCCGCAGCACCATAAACACCGCTCTATGACTTCAGGATTAACCAGTCACTAATCACACGCTTCTCCACGGCCCACCAGAGAGCGAGGTGATGTAAGTACCAGGCACGCAATGCGCAATAATGCGGTCCTGCCGACCTGAGGCGACGACGCCAGCCGGTGCGACATGAACAGACCCTATGACCTCGCGTGTTCGGGCAGGCGGTGAGACGAACGTGAGCAGAACGCTCTTCGTGATCCCGTGTGGAGCAGCGAAGCTCTCTCGGCCGAGCCCCGGGCGAACTCTCTACACAGGGTCGATGTTCCGGTACTGCCTCACCGTGGTCGAGGAGGAGGCCGAACTGTCCAGCACCGCAGGCCGCAGTGCAGCGGTGAGGATCCTGTCGGCGCAGCACGGCCTGCTCGACCTCGACAGGTATGTCGAGCCCTACGACCGGAGGATGACGGACCGGGATGCGGTCCCGGCGACAGTCATAGCCGATCAGCTCTTGCTGTTGGCTGAGGCTGGCGACATCGACATCCATGCCTTCCTCCCACGCTCCTACCTTGCCAGGCTGCTGGCCGCCCGCCAGATGATCGAACAACGCCGCCACTCCATCCGCGTCCACGATCACTACCTGGGCACCCGAGGTATCGGCTACCAACGGCAGATACTGGCCGCGCTCCGCTCGACTCGAGGCACGGACGACACCCGCGCGCCTTGGCGCCGTCCTGACTCGGATGGGCGGCCAGCCGAAGTCGAGTGCGGGTCTGTACAACGGTCGGTGTAAGTCCTGATCAAGGATGAGCGCTGATGGAAGAGATGATGTCCGGCGTGGAGAACGTCGAGGACCCGAAGCCCGGGACCGGCCTGGACGGCCCGGACGAGCAGTTGATCGACCGGCTCGTGGGCCAGGCCCGGGCCGGTGGTCTGAAGCTGACCGGTGAGGGCGGGGTGTTGCAGCAGCTCACGAAGCGGCTGCTGGAGTCCGCGCTGGAAGGCGAGATCACCGACCACCTCGGTTGTGACAGGCACGACCCGGCCGGTCGCGGGACCGGGAACTCGCGCAACGGCAGCCGGTCCAAGACCGTGTTGACCGACGTCGGCCCGGTGGAGATCGACGTGCCCCGTGACCGCAACGCGGAGTTCGAGCCGCGCATCGTGGCCAAGCGGCAGCGGCGCCTGACCGGGGTGGACGAGATGGTGATCTCCATGTCCGCGAAAGGTTTGACCACCGGGGAGATCTCGGCCCACCTGGCCGAGGTCTACGGGGCCGAGGTGTCCCGCCAGACCATTTCCACCATCACCGACAAGGTGGTCGAGGGCATGGTCGAATGGCAGAACCGACCCCTGGACCCGGTCTATCCGGTCGTGTTCGTCGACGCGATCCACGTCAAGGTCCGCGACGGCCAGGTCGCCAACCGGCCCGTCCACATGGCCATGGCCGTGACCGTCGAGGGCCACCGCGACATCCACGGGCTCTGGGCCGGGGACGGCGGAGAGGGCGCCAAGTACTGGCTCCACGTGCTCACCGAGCTGCGCAACCGCGGCGTCGCCGACGTGCTCATGCTCGTCTGCGACGGTGTGACCGGGCTGCCCGACGCGGTGACCGCGGTCTGGCCCCGCACGGTCGTGCAGACCTGCATCGTCCATTTGTTGCGCAACAGCTTCCGCTACGCCGGCCGCCAACACCGGGCCGCCGTCTCCAAGGCCCTCAAGCCGGTCTACACCGCCCCGACCGAGGCCGCCACCAGGGAACGGTTCGCCGAGTTCACCGAAGCCTGGGGCGCGCGTTGTCCGGCGATCGTCCGGCTCTGGGACAACGCCTGGGCGGAGTTCGTCCCGTTCCTCGCATTCGACACCGAGATCCGACGGGTGATCTGCTCCACCAACGCGATCGAGTCGGTCAACGCCCGCATCCGCCGCGCGGTCAAGGCCCGAGGCCACTTCCCCAACGAGCAGGCCGCCCTCAAATGTGTCTACATGGCCGTCATGGCCCTGGACCCCACCGGGACCGGACGCAAAACGCTGGACCATGCGCTGGAAACCCGCCCTGAACGCCTTCGACATCGCCTTCGACGGCCGCCTCACCACCGGACGCGAGTAACACCCACCTTTCCGACCCGACCTACACCCAACACTGGACAGACCCAAGCATGCCGCTTGACCAGCAGCGATGACTTTTCGAGCGGCACAGGGTGCTCCAATCGGAGCCGCTGCTGCGACCAGGTGTTCGGGCCCTATCGCGGTTCGCTGCGGGTGGGCAGGACGGGCTGCGGGGTGTCGTGGACGGGTAGACGGTCTTGGGCGCGGGCACGGAGTCCGGTGCCGTATCGGTCGATCTGTTTGTGGACGACGGTGGGGGCGTCCGGGGCGGGCCAAAGAGCGAGTCGGTAGAACTCGACGGGTTCCTCGGCGACCTGGTCAACGGCGGTGTCGCGGCCTCGGACGTGGACGCGCACCCGGTAGGTGCCGGGGCCGGCGTGGGTGAGCGTGGGCAGCCCGTCGGGTGGGTTGCGCATGAGCCCGGCGGCGAGGACCTCGCCCTGTGGTGCTTCGAGGGAGATTTCCACGACTTCGTCCCACGGCCGGGTGTCCGGTTCGGGCGCGTGGTCGTGCAGGTCCACGGACAGGTCGACACAACCGGTGTGGATGCCGGTGAGGACGACCACGGCCCCAGGCTGGGCGGCCACCAGCCCGTTGGCGTACGCGGCGTCCAACGTGGGTGCCGAGACGGCGTCCGCGCCGCGGTCGACGAGGTGGAACTGGTGGTAGCTCAGACGTAGGAGGACGTGGGCGTTCCTCACCGGCTCGTTCACAGCGTGTCCACTCCGTATCCGTGGGTCAGGGGACGATGGTCACCAGGAAAGCATCGTGGTCCAGGATCCGGTTGCTGCTAAAGAAGGACGACAGCACGCCACCTCCACCGGTGTTCTGCCTGTCGTCGATCATCCGCCGGCTAAAGTTGCCCCCGCCGGTGACCGCGCCTTCCCAGGTGGAGGCCATCGGGTACTCGTCACAGCTCTTTCCGGGAGGGCGCGGCAGGTCACTGGGGCAGGCGACAGCCCGGTTGCGTTCGTGGAGGGCGTCGTCGGTCAGGCGGTGCAGCGGCGCGTCGTCCCGTCCTCCGGGCAGTCCGGCCGCCTGGGCGTCGCGGATGTGTTCGGCCAGTTCGTTGTACGGACCGGTGAGACTGAAGACCACTGCCGGCCGGTAGGTGGCGAACACGCAGCCGCCGTCGTGGACGGAGATGCCGGGAAGGGCGTTGTCGCACCGGACCGCCGGCGGCGTCGCGGACACCGTGTTCGTGGTCGCCCAGCGCGGGTGGGTGAACCAGTAGGTGAGGGTGGTCGTCGCGCTGCCGATCGCGCCCCTCGCTCTGGCGGTCGTGTCGATGTAGAACTCGCCGTTGGCCTTGTCCCTGGGGTTCACCGACTGTGAGGGGAAACTGCCGGTGATGTTGGTGCAGTCGCCGGTGCAGTTGAGCCCTCCCTGCGCACTGGCTCCCAATGCCGCGCCCCAGCCCGAGTACGGGCTGATGGTCGCCTGATGCGCCCAGGTGATCTGCCTGCTGTTGGTGTAGGAGTAGTGGATCTCCCAGTAGTCCAGCTCGCCGACGACGGTTCCGGACGGCACTTGGCGGACGGTGAGTCGCATGTCCTTCTGCAGGCACGAGCCGGAGCGGGTCAGCCACCAACTGCCGTCGGGTTGGCACCAGGACGGGATGGGCTGGATGGCCGACGGTGTCGGCCGATCGGGAGGAGTCCGGCGGTTCGGCGCGGTACAGGCCACGGTCGCCGCTCCCGACGCGACCAGTTGTGCCCACATCCGATCGACTTCCCCGCACCCGTCCACCGCGTGGTGCGCGACCCGTACCGCTGGCGTCCCGGACGCCTGGTGCGCCACGTCACCCCTGTGCGGGATCTCCTCGGCCGCTGCCACATCGCCGTTCACCAGCGACAGCGACAGTATTACAGCGGTCACACCGACGGCACGTAACCGGTATCTCATCGTCAGCCCCCTCTTGTTGCAAAGAAATCGGAACACAGTTCTTCAGGCGGGAGTAACAACCGTTACTCCATTCGAATGCCACACCCCCGCGCCGACCGGATATGCCACCTGCGCCATGACGGGCCTCTTCGCACGGAGCAGGGCGTTTCGGGCATAACCGACCGGCGCACCCGACCCGGGAGACACTGCACAACAGTTCTCGTGAACGGTGCCTCAGCTCGGAACAGCGCTTCCCACCGCCAGCACACGGACCGTTCCCACACGACTCGGTAGAAGGTCTACAGCCACCTTCCACATATCGACCCCGTGTCAGCCGCACCACATCCGCACCGAGAACAATATCGCCAACCGGTTCACCGGGGAAAGAAGAAGAGAAACTCACTCAATCGGCCCAGCGTTCACATGAGCACGGTTCACAGACAGTGGCGGGGCGATATCGAATACATGACACACGGGCGATAGAGTCATTTCACATATAGGTGAAATCTCACGCCCATCAAGAGATCCCGAGTACCCCCTGAACAATTGTTGTTCAATTCTCCACACGCTGTACTACCCTGCTGCGCCGTGGGGGAAGAACTCGCGGAAAAGTACGCCAGACACGCTGTCGACGCATTGGCAGACAGCGTCCGAGACCACTTCGGAGATGATGTGCTCGCAAGACTGTGGGCTGCCGAACAAGTCCGACGCGTCGTCGAACGCAGACTCGACGCCGAACTCGCCGAGGCCCGCCTCTCGCGACCTCCGAACCGGACACGCCACTACACCTGGGAAGAACTCGGGGCTGTCCTGGGCATCTCCCCCCAGGGAGCACGTCAACGTGCCCTGCGCCGCCGATCACCCGTCGATCCTCAACGCTGACCGTTCCATGCTGGTCAACGTGCCGGTCGGGTCGGACAGTTCCAGCGAGATCTCCAGGACCAGCTGCCCCACGACTGACTGGCTGCGGCCTGGGCGACGGGGAAGACGTCGAGCCGACGGCCGGGAGACGGGGTGCACGTCATCCCAGGAAAGGGGCAGGAGCATGCAGAGGACTTCGGGGGGACCGGTCACCCCTCGGGCCAGGACGTGGCAGGGCCGGCAGTCAAAGCTGCCTGCGGCGATCGGGCTCACTGGGCGGTAACGGCTCCGCACAGTCCTCGCCGAACGCACAAAAACGATGTCCTCGGTGGTGCACGCGGGATCGATGTACCGGCATTACACGGGTCGCAGGGTGCAGAACGTCATGTTCCCGGTGAAGAACTGCGGGTCCGTGAGGATCGGTGCCGCAGAGACGTATTCGGCCAGACGCATGTGCGGCAGCTCGCGGTTGGCCCGGTGGAGGGCAGCCCAGACGAATGCCGCCCTTGCCGCAGCAATGTCGCCGCTCGTGCCTCGCCCTCGCCCGCCAGGTCAGCATCCGGGACGCCAGGCCCGTTGACCGCGATCTCGTAGTCCAGCGTCTGCGTGGACGCGGGTCGCTCGCCGAAGTAGCTTTCATACCAGGCTCTGAGTAGGACCGCGTCGTCGCCGACCGCCCGGCCGCGTTCTGTGACCGGACCGAGGCCGGAAGCCAGGTCCACACAAGTCACGAAGACTCAGCCCTGTCAGCCGGGCCACAATGGGCAAACGATCACCACCGTGTGACGACCGTTTCCATGAAGCTAAACTCCAACACCGCCGTGGCTAGTAGCGTGTCGCTGCTTAGTTGTGGTGTATGTGGCTGGGATGGTGTTGTTCGGCAGGCCCTTATCCTGCTGGACAAGGACTACTGCCATGGCCTCACTGATGAAGCGGCCGGTCAGGTTGTCGGCGCGGGATCGTGAAGAGTTGATCCGGCTGACCACCACGGGCGTGAGTCCGGCATCGACGATCATGCGGGCGCGGGTGCTGCTCGCGCTGGACGCCTCCGTGGGCGAGATCGGCCCGAAGGAGGTGATCGCGACCCGGCTCGGGGTCTCGGGTGAGACGCTGCGGCTGGTCGCCAGGCGGTTCGCCGAGACCGGCGGCGACATTCGCGCCACGATCTCGCGCAAGAAGCGCGGCCTTCCGCCGGTGCCGTCCCAGGTGACCGGCGAGGTGGAAGCCCGGCTGATCGCGCTGGCGTGCTCGCAGCCGCCTGCCGGACACGCCCGATGGTCGTTGCGGTTGCTGGAAAAACACGTCGAGCTCACCGAGGACATCCCGAACCTGGACCACTCCACCATCGGCCGGGTCCTAAAAAACGGAATTGCGCCCTCATCTGAGGAAGTGCTGGAACATCCCGCCGCCGGCGAACGCGGAGTTCGCCGCCCGCATGGAGGACGTGCTGGCGGTCTACGCCCGGCCGCACGACCCCAACCGTCCAGTGGTGTGCATGGACGAGAAGCCCTTCCAGCTACTCGGTCACGTCCGCGAACCGCTGCCGGCCCGTCCGGGCCGCGACGCCCGCGAGGACAGCGAATACGTCCGCTGCGGCACCTGCTCGATCTTCGTGTGGGCAGAGCCCCTGCGAGGGTGGCGCCGTGTCCACGCCCTGGACCGGCGGACCAAGATCGACTGGGCCGGGCAGGTCAGACAACTCCTGACCGTGGACTATCCCGACGCCGAGACCGTGGTGCTGGTCATGGACAACCTCAACACCCACGGCATCGCCTCGCTCTACGAGGCCTTCGCACCCGACGAGGCCTTCGCCCTCGCCCAGCGACTCGAGATCCACCACACCCCCAAACACGGGTCCTGGCTCAACATCGCCGAGATCGAACTGTCCACGCTGGCGCGGCAATGCCTCGACCGCCGCATCGACGACCTCGACACCCTCAACGCCGAACTCGCCGCCTGGCAACACGCCATCAACACCGAGCAACGCCAAGTCCGCTGGCAGTTCACCACCGACCATGCACGCGTCAAACTCCGCCATCTATACCCCAAGAGTTAGCCGCGACACGCTACTAGTAGTGCTTTGTTAGGTGTTGCTGACCTGGGGTGTTGCTGTGGGTATTCGGGTCTGGACGGGTTGTCGGCAGGTGTTGCAGACGCCCGTCCAGACCGCGAGTAAGGCCTGGAGTTCGCGCAGGACCGCGTAGAGCGTCAGGCCTGCGCAGGGGCTTTTGGGGTGCGGCGGAGCCGGGTGCAGACGGCCTGGGCGACGGCGGCGAGGGTGACGTGACGATGCCAGCCGAGCCAGGCACGGCCTTCGAAGTGGTCCAGGCCGAGTCCGTCTTTGAGTTCGCGGTAGTCGTGCTCGATGCGCCAGCGGATCTTGGCCAGCCGCACCAAGTCCCGCAGCCGGATATCGGCTGGCAGGGTCGACAGCCAGTAGTCGGTGGGCTCGGGTTCACCGGGCGGCCACTCGGCCAGCAGCCAGCACTCGGGCAGGCTGCCGTCAGCGGCGCGGGGGATGTTGCGGCCGGCCGCACCCGCAACGCCAGAAACCGCGATCGCATGCTCGCGGTCGGGTTGCCTGGCGTCTTCCTGGATCCATGGCGCCACACCACAAACCTGCCCGCCGAGCGTCCGGCGTTCATCGCCAAGGTCTTCAGATCCACCGGTTTGTCCTGATAGCGCGGCCCCGGCGGACGGCCGTTGCCGACCCAGGCCGCAGTCGCCAGCACCGACTCGGCGGGGTGAGCGGTCGCGTCCGCCCTGACGGCCAGTACGTAGGTCAGGCCGCGTTCGGTCAGGCCAAGCCGGAACTCGGCGGCATCTCCGTAGCCTGCATCAGCGACCACCGGCCGTCTGGGCAGGCCCCACTCGGTGACGACCTCGTCGAGCATGCCCAGCGCCAGCCGCCACTTCTCCTTGTGCCGCACCTTGTCCGGGATCGCACTGCGCGCCCGGCGAGCCCGGATCCCGGCCGCCGCCAGGTCATCGGCAGCTTTCTCGTCGTCCCAGGATTCCGGCAGGAACAGTCGCCAGTCGATCGTGGCCGAGGCCCAGTCGGTGACCGCGTGCACGCTCACCCCGATCTGACAATTCCCGGTCTTGCCCACAGCGCCGCAGTACATCCGCGCCACACCGGGAGAATCCTTGCCGTCCTTGGGAAACCCGGTGTCGTCGACGACCGGCGCGTCCGGATCGACGAACCCCGCAGCCCACCCGGCCAGGCGGCGGCGCACCTCGACGTGATCCCACGTCGAGGTGCTCACGAACTGCTGCAACTGCTGATGATCGACCCCGAGCCGCGCCGCCATCGGCTGCATCGACTTGCGCTTGCCGTCCAGCATCAACCCACGCAGCTACAGCTCGCCCTTCGCCCGCTGATCACGCCGCGCGAACCCGCCGAACATCGACGCGGCGAACTCTTCGATCACCGGCCGAACCCGAGCCATCTCCTCCGGAGTCACCCCACAAGAAGACCACATCACTCGGTCGACACAGCAACCGCACCTAACAAAGCACTACTAGCCACGGGCAGCCTGCTCGGCATCGCCCACCGGTTGCCTGCCGGTCGAACCGCCAAGCCGGAGTTGCTGCTCGACCCGGTACGAGTGGCCGTCGGCCCGGGGCAAGGCGAGCCTGCGGGACTGTAAAACGAGCGGTGTAACTCCCGATCATGGAAGTGCACCTGATGACCGAGATGATGTCCGGCGTGGAACGCGCTGAGGACCCGAAGTCCGAGACCGGCCCGGGCGGCTTGGACGGCCTGGACGGCCTGGACGGCCTGGACGAGCAGCTGATCGACCAGCTCGTGGGCCGGGCCAGGGCCGGCGGGCTGAAGCTGACCGGTGAGGGCGGGGTGTTGCAGCAGCTGACCAAGCGGCTGCTGGAGTCGGCCCTGGAAGGCGAGATCACCGACCACCTGGGCTACGACAAGCACGACCCGGCCGGTCGCGGCACGGGCAATTCGCGCAACGGAACCCGCGCGAAGACGGTGTTGACCGACGTGGGTCCGGTGGAGATCGACGTGCCCCGCGACCGGGAGGCGAGCTTCGAACCTCGGATCGCGGCCAAGCGGCAGCAGCGGTTGACCGGGGTGGACGAGATGGTGATCTCTTTGTCCGCCAAGGGTTTGACCACCGGGGAGATCAGCGCGCACCTGGCCGAGGTCTATGGGGCCGAGGTGTCCCGGCAGACCATTTCCACGATCACCGACAAGGTGGTCGAGGGCATGGTCGAATGGCAGAACCGGCCCCTGGACGTCGTCTACCCGGTGGTCTTCATCGACGCGGTCCACGTGAAGATCCGGGACGGGCAGGTCGCCAATCGGCCCGTCTACATGGCGATGGCGGTGACCGTCGAGGGCCACCGGGACATCCTCGGGTTGTGGGCAGGGGACGGTGGCGAGGGCGCGAAGTACTGGTTGCACGTGCTCACCGAGCTGCGTAACCGCGGTGTCGCCGACGTGCTCATGGTGGTCTGCGACGGGCTGACCGGACTGCCCGACGCGGTCACCACGGTCTGGCCGCGCACGGTCGTGCAGACCTGCGTCGTCCACCTGCTGCGCAACAGCTTCCGCTACGCCGCACGTCAGCACTGGGACGCCGTCGCCAAGTCCCTCAAGCCCGTCTACACCGCCCCGACCGAGGCCGCCGCGAGGGAGCGGTTCGCCGAGTTCGCGGACGCCTGGGGCGCCCGCTATCCGGCGATCGTGCGGTTGTGGGACAACGCCTGGGCCGAGTTCGTGCCGTTCCTCGCGTTCGACACCGAGATCCGACGGATCGTCTGCTCCACGAACGCGATCGAGTCGGTCAACGCCCGCATCCGCCGGGCGGTCAAGGCCCGGGGCCATTTCCCCAACGAGCAGGCCGCGCTCAAGTGTGTCTACCTGGCGGTCATGAGCCTGGATCCGACCGGCACCGGACGCAAACGCTGGACCATGCGCTGGAAACCGGCGCTCAACGCGTTCGAGATCGCCTTCGACGGCCGCCTGGCCGCCGGACGCAAGTAGCCCCTTCACAACCAGAGTTACACCGCTCGTTTGACAGACCCGGAACGGATTCCCTGCCGCAGTCACAGACAGCGGGCGGGACCGCTCATCGGCAGATGCGGACGTTCTCCGACGCGCTGCTCGCGGCATGAGAGCGCGTTGATCATGGCAGCGTGGATCCCCACCGGTGGCGCACAGCGTTACCTCTGGCCAGGTGTCCGTTCATCGGCATGTGCGGATGTCGGTGTTGACCGGTCGAGGGGGTCGGGTGGGCCGCTGGGCAGCATGGGCGATCATGGCTGCCGGGACTGGTGTCCGCCGCTGTCGGGGAGTTGCACTCCTGCTGGTGGGGCGTGGCAAATCTGAGGGGCTGTACGGGATGGACAAGTACTTCCTGAACCCTGGCCGGCGAGTACCGGGTCGCGGCGGAACTTCTCAAGCGCGAGTTGTTCGCCACGATCACCTACGGGAACCGCAAGGGCGCCGACATCTACGCGATCGGCGACAACCGGCGGACCGCCGTGATCGAGGTCAAGGCGTCCGGCCGGGGTCGGTTCGTCACGAGCTTCCACCAGAAGTACGCCGACGAGACGAAGCCCCATCCCGACTTCTGGGTGCTGTACTCACTGGCCGGGGACGGGTCCGAGCGGTTCTTCGTCCTCACCCACCGGGAACTGGCCCAGGCACAGGCACAGCGCAACCATCCCGGGCAGACCCCGAGCCGGGCCGAGGCCGCCCAGGCCGCAGCCCGTGGCGTCGACAACCTGCTGCTCAAGGATGTCGCGGACCACGAGGCACGCTGGGACAAGATCGTCGACTACTGCACGACCGAATTGTCGTAGAAGCACAGCCATCACCGCTACGGCACGGGGTGCCACGTCCACGCCCGATCTGCGGCATGAGCGGATGTTCGCTTGGCGACGAAACCGCTGAGGTCGGGGCGTGTCGCCTGTGGGCTGGATGTTCTTGGTTCGGTGGTGGCTTGTGGGTGTCGGTGTCTGTTAGCCCGTCCGGGTGCTGGTCGGGGGTTTTGGTGGCTGGTTGGTCGTGTGTCTGCGGATGCTGTAGGGGCGTCGGATGGAGGGGTTGCCCGTGTCGGATCGTGTGCCGTCGTTGCAGGAGTTGATCAAGCGTCGTCAGACGGGCGGGTTCGTGGGGAGACGTGAGCAGTTGGGTGCGTTCGAGGCGAATCTGGGGCTGTCGGTCGATGATGCGCGGCGGCGGTTCCTGTTCTGCCTTCACGGTTCGGCGGGGGTGGGCAAGACGTTCCTGGTGCGGCGGTTCGCCCGGATGGCGCGGGAGCGGGGTGTGTTGACGGCGTACGTGGACGAGTCCGCGTATGACGTGGTGACCGCTGTGGCGACGGTCGTCGGGGAGTTGGCCGGGCAGGGTGCCCGGTGTCGGGAGTTTCCGGGGCTTGTGGAGGAGTACCGGACGCGGCGTCACGAGTTGGAGTCGGACCCGGAGACGCCGGAGGAGGTGTCCTCGGCGTTGACGCGTACCGCGGTGCGGGTGGGGTTGCGGTTGGCCGGTGACCTTCCTCTGGTGGGGGCGGTGGCGGGCGAGGTGGATTCCGAGGCGGTGGCGCGGCGGCTGGACCGGGCGCGGGCGTTTCTGGGGCGCAGGTTCCGCAGCCTGGAGGATGTGCGGTTGCTGTTGTCGCCGGTGGAGGTGCTGACCGCGGCGTTCGTGCGGGATCTGGCCGCGATCTCGGACGCCCGGCCGGTCGCGTTGTTCTTCGACACCTACGAGCGCACCGGGGTGTTCCTGGAGTCCTGGTTGCTGGACCTGCTGGCCGGCCGGTACGGGGACCTGCCCGGCAGTCTGCTGCTGACGGTGGCCGGACAGGCGCCGTTGGACGCCAACCGCTGGGGCGACTACCTGGCGGTGCGGACCGACTTCCCGCTGGAGGTGTTCACCGACGCCGAGGCGCGCCAGTTGCTGTCGGCGCAGGGTGTGACCGACTCCCGGGTCGTGGAGACGGTGCTGGAGCTGTCGGGCAGGCTCCCGGTGTGGGTGGCCACCCTGGCCAGTGCGCGGCCCGGCGGCGCCGACATGGTGGGCGACCCGAGCGGGGACGCGGTCGAGCGGTTCCTCAAGTGGGAGCAGGACCCCCGCCGCCGTGCCGCCGCTCTGCGGGGCGCGCTGCCCCGGACACTCGACCGCGACGTGTTCGCCGTGGTGGACGGCGACTCGGAGGAGCGGTTCGACTGGCTGCGGCGGCTGCCGTTCGTGGTCGAGCACCCCGACGGCTACCGGTACCACGACGTGGTGCGCTCGGCGATGCTGCGCGTGCTGCGCAGGAACTCCACCGCTGACTGGACACGGCACCACCGCACCCTGGCCGGGCACTACCGTGCGGCCAAGGACGCCCTGGACCTCGCCGGCCGCGACGCGCTGAAGAACCAGACGTGGCAACAACTCGCCATCCAGGAGTGCTACCACGACCTCTGCGCCCGCGGGACCGCCGCGCTGCCCGTCGCCCTGGGCGGTCTGGTCGACGCCATCGCCTGGCACCCCTCGCTGGCGACCTCCTGGACCCAGGCCATCACACACGCCGGCAGGGACGCCGCCAACCCGGATCTCACTCGACACCTCAAGGACCTCCCGCCCGTCCCACAAGACGACACCCCGCCCACAGACCTCCTCACCGCCCTGATCGCCCACCACCAACTGACCCCGGCCCACAAAGCCACTGCGCTCGCCGAACGAGGCCAAATCCAGCGGCTGACGGAGCGGTACGCGGAGGCGCTGGCCGACTTCGACCGCGCCATCGAACTCAACCCCGAGTCCGCGCGAGCCATCACCGACCGCGGTGAGACCTATCAGTCCCTGAAGCGGTACGCGGAGGCGCTGGCCGACTTCGACCGCGCCATCGAACTGGACCCCGAATACACGTGGGCCATCGCCATCCGCGGACTCACCTATCGGTTCTTGGAGCGGTACGCGGAGGCGCTGGCCGACTTCGACCGCGCCATCGAACTGGACCCCGAATACGCGGGGGCCATTGCCAACCGCGGACAGACCTACAGGCTGACGAAGCGATACACGGAGGCGCTGGCCGACTTCGACCGCGCCATCGAACTCAACCCCGAGTCCGCGTGGGCCGTCACGAGCCGCGGTGAGACCTATCGGTTCTTGGAGCGGTACGCGGAGGCGCTGGCCGACTTCGACCGCGCCATCGGACTGGACCCCGAATACACGTGGGCCATCACCAACCGCGGACAGACCTACAGGCTGACGAAGCGATACACGGAGGCGCTGGCCGACTTCGACCGCGCCATCGAACTCAACCCCGAATACACGTGGGCCATCACCAACCGCGGACTCACCTATCGGTTCTTGGAGCGGTACGCGGAGGCGCTGGCCGACTTCGACCGCGCCATCGAACTGGACCCCGAGTCCGCGTGGGCCATCACCAACCGCGGACAGACCTACAGGCTGACGAAGCGATACGCGGAGGCGCTGGCCGACTATGACCGCGCCATCGAACTCAACCCCGAGTCCGCGTGGGCCGTCACCAACCGCGGACTCACCTATCGATCCTTGGAGCGGTACGCGGAGGCGCTGGCCGACTTCGACCGCGCCATCGAACTGGACCCCGAATACACGTGGGCCATCACCAACCGCGGACAGACCTACAGGCTGACGAAGCGATACACGGAGGCGCTGGCCGACTTCGACCGCGCCATCGAACTCAACCCCGAATACACGTGGGCCATCACCAACCGCGGACAGACCTACAGGCTGACGAAGCGATACACGGAGGCGCTGGCCGACTTGGAACAGGCTGTCAGGCTAGACCCCAGTAGCGACTGGGAGTGTTACCAGATTGCATTGGTTCTCATGGCCACAGGCAGAGTCGATGAGGCCAGAAAAGAGCTCAAGAAGGCAATGAACTTGGCTTGCGAGGGCATGCCGCACACTGGCATTACAAGCTTCAATATCGTCATATATGAAATCGCTCTCGGCCAGCGTGTGGTCGCCCTGAAGAAGCTGACCGAAATTCTCCATACCGAAGCGGGCGCGTCGCCGTCTGCCATCAATGCGGCAATCGACGATCTAGGAGAACTAAGCAAGGAAATGCAATGGGATCTCTCCGAGTTTGCAGAGATGCTCACGCATGAATTGCAGTCGTAGCCGCATCTAATCCCGCGCGGGACAGCAAGGAGGAACGGGCGCGACCGAGGCCGCCCAGAGCGGCTCGGGGTTTCGTCGGTGGCTGCCCGACACATGTGCGCAACGACTCGCACTATCTTCTCGACCCGCTCGAAGTCGGCATCGGTCAGCGCCGAGCAACGGCGACATCCACTCGGCGGCATGACCGAATACTCGTGTGGTGTTGGCGCGTTGTGTATGCCGATAACCTCATCCATGCGAGCGAGAAGCGTGAACAGGCCAACAGGCAGATAGCCCCGTAGAGGGTCGGTGATCCACAGTCTCGTCAACTGACGGACATGATGACCGACTGCGCTGCTCCGACTGGCCTACCTGGGCGTGACCAGCGCCTTCGCGTTGCTGCGCCCGCTGCCCATGAGCGACCGGGACAACGACACGGAGATCCTTGCGCTGCGCCACCAGATCGTGGTCCTGGAACGCCGACTCAGAGACGCCCGCCCACGGTTCTCCCCCGCCGACCGGGCCTTCCTCGCGGCTCTGCTGCACCGACTCCACCTCGACAAGGTACGCCACCCGCGTAGGACGGACCTGGCCGACCGGTTGAAGCGGCTTGCCGCCAATGCAGGGTGTCGTTCGAGTCGCTGGTGGGCGACGGCGACGCTGTCGAGCGCTGGTCCCGGCGCATGGTGAAGCTGCGCAACAACATCGGCCACGGCGACCCCGTGCCGCTGCACCAGAGCGCCGCGGAGCTGTACGAGATGTGCGAGGCCGCCTATTGGCTGTTCGTCCTCAATCTGCTCGTCGAGGCCGACGTGCCCGACGCGGTCCACAAGAACCTGACGGCAAGGGCACCACGGTTTGCCTTCCTGCGCAAGCACGTCCGCCGGCACTTCTGAGACCGGGAATCCAGGGCCGTCCCAGGTCATCAGCTCGTCTGCCGAGTCCCCGGCGAGGCCGACACCGCAGCCGAGGTGACCGTGGCCGGAACCGGCGACAGATCGCCCACGGCGCTCGGTGCCACGTCACCGCCCCGGCTGGGCCATCGCCCACACGGGCCACCCGAGTTGGGCGACTTCGGCGTGGTCGGTGCCGAGTCTGATCTGGACAAGGGCGGTGTCGTCGCGGGAACGGGGCTGTCGGACGTGGCGAGGCGGATCCCGGCGGTGCCGGGATCCGGCCGGAGTCCCCACCGGGGTTCGTGCTGGCCGCTACAGCGGTCGGGACTCCGGGTTCTGCCGGTGGCGGGCTCTCGGTTCCCGGGTCGTCACCCCCGTTCCAGAATCAGGAAGATCAACGCCGACCACTACTGCGCAGGCCCGCGCCGGTCCCCAGGCTCCGCTATCGGCACTACGGCCGTAGCACCCAGGACAAGACGGCGGGGCACCGGGTCCCGCTCAGCGAGCGCGTCGCGTTCCTTCGGAACGGGCGGGCGCCTGCGGAACGTCGATCACGCCGTGCCCACGTGCCGCTCGGCAAGGGAGTCGAAGAAAGCGGTGAGCGTCTTCGTCGCCTGGGTGGGATCCTGAAGTTCCTTACCGCCGAAGCGATATACCTCGTAGCCGCGCAGCCGGAGTTCGCGGTCCTCGGCGACCATCTCGGCGTAGCGACGTGGGCTCGCGACGCCGTTGTCGTCCGCGTAGTGCTGGACCCCGTCGCACTCTATGACAATTCGCGCGCGGTTGGGAAACAGCAGCAGGAAGTCCATTCGCTGGCGGACGAGAGCCGCCGCGCCCTCGCGCTTGGTATACGGGTCGTAGTGTAGGTAGACCTGGGGAATTAGGGCCGGTATCTCGGGGCCGAGTCGGACATAGCGGGCAACGTAGGTCCGCAGGATCAGACGCTCGGCGTCGTTGTTCCCCAGCGACCGGTCCAGCCTGCGGTGCAGGTCGCGGAAAACGTCTGTCTCGGCTGCGCCAGTCATGTCTTGCCGTGCAGCCCACCAGCCTGCGAGTTCTCGCCAGGTGAGTCCGGCGGGACCCAGCGGGCGGTCATAGACCAGGCAGTGGTGCTCGTTCTCGACAATATCGATGTCGTTGTTGATGGCATCCCGGAACACGATCCTTGGCTTGGGCCCATCAGCGGCGAAGATCAGGTTCTTGAGGTCTCCTGTCACACCCCCGGGCCCGAGGCGGTCCACCAACGCCATCAGTTCCGGAGCATCCACCTCGTCCGCCACTCGACGCGCCACGTCTGCCAACTCCACGAGGGTGTGGTTTGCAAGGATCGACCACACAAATGCCGCCTTGGTCAACTCGCCCCACTCGTCCGGCCAGGGAGACAGACCCAGGTCTTCGAGGAAGTCCTCGATCTGCTGCCTCGTCATTCCGTCTCTGAGGTGCTCCGCGATGGCGTTTCGCAAGCGGCGAGGGCTGACGACCTGCATGAGGTGTAACTGTACGCGGCCCGCCGGGCGCCGAGGCGGCCATCGACCGCACTACAACCGAATGCGCTCAGGTTCTGCCAGGGTGTCGCGGCCGTCGGCGGGCGGTCGACGCCGCGCTCATGGTGCCACCGCGGCGGTATCGACAAGCTGGTCCCGATAGCTCCGGTACGCCTTGCGGTTGGCCGAAGATGCGCCCTCGGCTCCCACCCTCCAGCACTACGTCGAGCCGTGGAAGGACGGCGCCCACCAGCGGCTCGACACGATTGACGCCCGAAGCACACAAGCCGGCGCCGGTGAACGCGCCGACCGGATGACCCGCCGACCCTGACCCCGCCTGCGATCGCGGAACCCGGCACTCGACATCAGGCCCCCGCCCCCTCACCTTCTTCTGCGCCGTATCGTGCCGCCAGCGCGCTACGCCCGCCCGCCGAGGCCGTGCCCGCCTACGAGCGGGTGCTGGGGCCCGACCACCCCACGACCACAGTGATCCGTGCCAACCTCGACAACGCGAAATCGACCTGAAACCCACCACCCCACTAAGAGCTGGTCTCACGTGGCGGTTTTGGCGAGTTGTTTGAAGCAGAACAGTGTTGCCGCGAGTGTGGCGAGAGCGCAGTAGTTGTTGGCGTGGCGTTCGTAGCGGACGACCAGGCGGCGGTGGCCGAACAGCCAGGCGATGGTGCGTTCGACGACCCACCGGTGCCGTCCGAGCCGTTCGGAGGAGTCGACGCCTTTGCGTGCGATGCGCGGGATGGTGCCGCGCTCGCGTAACCAGCGGCGGAGGTGGTCGATGTCGTAGGCCTTGTCCACGTGGAGTTTCGCGGGCCTGAAGCGGCGCGGTCCGCGTCGTGACCGGACGCGCGGGACGGCGCGGGGCATCGGTACGAGTGCCTGGCTGTCGTGCAGGTTGCCCGCGGAGACACCGACCGCGAGCGGCAGGCCCGCCCGGTCGGTCACCAGGTGGATCCTCGAGCCCGGTTTGCCGCGGTCGACCGGGCTCGGGCCGGTCAGCGAGCCCCCTTTTTCGCCCGGACCGCAGCGCTGTCCAGGATCGCCCGCGACCAGTCCACCATGCCCCGGGCGCCGAGTCGGTCGAGCACCTCCTGGTGCAGGCTTCGCCAGAGGGCACACCCGCGGACTTCCCCCTCGCGGACCTGCTCCACAGTCCGCCCGGAGCCGTCCTCGACCACGTAGTCCGCCTCGGCGATCGACCGCAGCGCGGCCCGCTCCAACGCCGACTCGTCGACCACCTCGACCAACACCTCGACGGTTATCCTGAAACGACACCGCACCACACCACCCTCAGCCACCCGTCGACCCCTACGACCCGGGCCGCTCCACGGGCCTTCCGGTTCGGGTCGGTTGACGTCGGTCCGCGCAGATTTGGCCAGGTCCGGGCAGGCTCGACAGAATCACCCGTTCGGGTGGCGACCCCATTCGGTGTCGGCAAAAAATAAGGAGCGAGTCGCTCCTGATCCGCTCCTTCACAGCACCCACGAAGATCGTTTCGTTACCGCCCCGTGACCAATTTCAAGATCGGTACGAACGCACGAAAAAGCCCGCCGACCTGCGCTTATCGCGCCGATACAGCGGGCTCCTTCAGACCGTCGGGACGACAGGATTTGAACCTGCGACCCCTTGACCCCCAGTCGCAGAACGACTGAGCGACGTGCTCGGGCCTGTTCTTCCAGGTCGGTGTCCAGTGTAACCGGCCGAGTAAAGGTGTCCACGATTCAAGTCTTCGGACTGGGCGCCCCTAGGATCGACCGCACCCCTGTGCCAGTGGCTCTGACTGCCCCGGTTCACCTGGCCTGACGGCAGCCCGATCGAGGGGGCCATCCTCACCCGGCACTTCAATCCCCTGCTCCACAGGGCTGCCTCCGCCGCATCCGGTTTCACGATCTCCGGCACTCGGCAGCGACGCTCCTGCTGGAGCAGGTCGTCGAACTGGTCGTGATCAAGGAGCTGCTGGGCCACGCCCACATCGGCGTCACCGCGACGGTCTACGCCCACGTCCGACTCCGCCTCCAGCGCGACGCCATCGACCTCCTCGGCCACGCCCTCCGGGCCACCGGCGAGACAGTCACCGATCCCGACGAAGGCAACGACCCACCACTTTGCGCAGCACCCATCCGCTGACGTTGCCGTCAGCTACTGCCGTCAGACACCCAAAGGCCCCACCGGAAACTGATCCGATGGGGCCTTTCATGAGAGTTTAGATTTGCCGTCGGGCGATCTGAAGCGCCCATTCGACGAATTCAGCAGACACGCTTCCACCTTCGGGCTAATGCTCACCTGCGCATCCGACCAGCCTTCCCCGGAGCTATAAATAGCGAGGACGACACCAGTTACCTTAATCGCAGGATCCACGAATTCGAGAACGTGCTCGCCGCAGACGTCATCAATTTCGATGACCTGAAAACGACGCCCCTGGAATGCTTCGTATCGCACGACGGCCCACCCTATTAGTCCAGGAAACCCGAGGTGTTCCCGTTGAGGTCACCCCCCGGCAGTGATCTCCGCCCTGCTCGGACCAGGTCCGACACCCTATCAGCGGATTTTCGACCCGACTCGCGCGAGAACCTGACCCCTCCGCCCTTCTGCCACGACAGAAGAGCGGAGGAAATCACCGTAGGTCACCAGTCGGCCATCAAGAAAAGATCTTCCCGCCCCTTTCAAATTCAAATTAATGGGCCGACGACCTAGTCTCCAAGCTAATCCTGCCGCAAAGCTTCCACCTCACGAGCCGGGAAGGAGATACCACCCCAAGCCCGCATGTATGCGTCCTGTCCACCACAGCTGACCAAGACTTCATCAGCCATGGAGACGACACAGCGGATGAATTCCGGAACACCGACCTGACCATGCCAGCGCAGACTTCCACCACTCCAGCGACTGGACTCGGGATCCATTCTTGAAAAATAAACCACCTGCAAGTAGACCACTTCTCCTGCGCCCCCGAAAAACAGGCAGGTACCTCCTGGCTCACCGGGCAAGTAGGCTATCGCAGAACTCGATCCCAACTGCAGGTCGGTAGCAGCCCTCACGATAGAACCGAGACCATCACCAACATAGGTGGTGTGCACTTCGACAAATTCTTGCGAGAAGCCCACCACGAGGTCCGCCGAGCCGACATTCCCCATCTTCCAGTGCAACTCGAAAGTGCCCATTTTCATCACCTCGGATAGACCGTGCGAAGTGACTTATCTGGATTCAGGATAGCTTCGACAGATTGCCCACCTCGAGAGCCGGCAGGATATTAAAAGTTATTTGTATGAATTGTCCCGTCCCGAGGAAGTCGGCTCACCGGATCAGGCGTATTAGGCCGCCCCCGAGTTTTCGCCGCATCCTTGACCAACTCTCCGACGTCCTCCAAGTCCAAGTAGTCGGAAAAAGTCGTGTTCCCCGGCACGACTCCCGGACTACTGTTGACATGCTCATTCAGCACGTGTTGCCAACCATCTCCTTGAAAGAGCGGCAGAGTACATTCTTCGTTGTGGACGAGGACGGGCGTGGTGCCTGCGAGTACATAGTACGTGTGGGTCTCGTCGACGGTGAGGTTGTTGACCTGCTGCCCCTGGAACCAGTGGCTGGTCGCGGCTACCGCGGCGAGGTCGCCGGTGTCGGTGAGCAGCCGGTCGCCGGCCTTGAGGTCGGCCGCGTCCACCCACTGCTCCGTGTCGGGCGACCAGAAGGGGTGCTTCCCGGTGGCCGTAACGGTCCTGGCACCGTCGCGGGTGTCGATGGTGAGTTCGACGAGGTGCTTCAGGCCTTGGCCGAGGATTGTCGCTGTGACCGGTTTCGCCTCGGTCTTGCCGGTCTTCTCGTCCCAGGCGATTACCCTGTCGCCGATCTTCACCTGTTCGATGGGTTTGCTGCTGCCGTCCGCCATCAGGACCCGGGTGCCCGGCACGAAACTGTTGCACGGGGGATCCGCCCGCCGCATCCGTTCGGCCGTTTCGTCGACCTTGCGGATGCTGGACCGGGCGTCGCGGACCTTGTCCATCCACCGGTTCGCGGAGGCGATCGCGCCGATCACGCGGGCGGCGCTCTTGATGACCTTGAAGAACTTGCCCCACGGGATCAGGCCGGCGCAGGCCCACAGGTCGCCCTTGGCGAAATCGTCCAAACATCGTATTGGAACCGGGCAGCGTCGCACCCGGACTCCTCAGCCGTCCTCGCGGTAACCAGTGTCTCCGGGCACCCAAGGGCACCCGGAGGCACTGGTTACCGCCAACACCTCACCGGAAAGCTCGACACGACCGGGTGGCAGCGCGACAGCTATTCGACCGCCATGCAACTACTCCCAATTGGCGGTGAGATCTGCAGCCACGACAATAATCGAGCCGCACACGAAGGCGATCTCGTGCAATACCCCCGAAGCGTGTGGAACGATTTCATCCAACTGGAGAGTCCCCATGCGCGGAAACGTGCCGTCCGACTCCTGTACGTTCACACGAAAATCCTGGACGTCCGAATACCGGATACGCAGACCACTTGCATGCTTCCACCTGTTCGGAGTCAGGACAATTTCGAGCCCGATCGAATCGCCTTCATCCGCGGTAGTGGCTTTGCCCAACTCCAGGTCTTTGACACACCTGGAACCACTAAAATCATAGTGCCCAGGATCTGCGGCAAACGCCGCCGCGCCGGCTGGAAGTTCCTTGGAAATCTCCGGAAGGAGTTCCAAGTACTTCCGGGCATCCAAGTCAAATCCATACACATCAGGCAACGGTTCCACGCGCACGTACCTCACGGACATCCACCTCCGACGACGCGCGGGCGCATCCAGTTGTCGCCGTCGAGACCCTCCACCTGACCTGGATCAATACGGCCATCTCGCTTCATTTCACTAATCGCCTTGTTCTTCACGTTTTCGTAGACATCATCCGGCACTGTGACGTCAGCACTATGCCCATGCTTTGCGAAGAACCCCGTACTTCCAAAGAGGCCAACTTCCCTACCCTTGCGGTACACGTGGATCTCAAAGTCGCTGGAGTTGCCAATATTGAATCTGTCGACACGACCGGAATAGTTTCTGCCGAAGTCTTCGGTCTCCTTCGGCTTGCCTTTCCCGCCCCCCTTGTTATGCACCAAGACCGGTGTTTCGCCTGCCAGCACATAGTACGTGTGGGTCTCGTCGACGGTGAGGTTGTTGACCTGCTGCCCCTGGAACCAGTGGCTGGTCGCGGCTACCGCGGCGAGGTCGCCGGTGTCGGTGAGCAGCCGGTCGCCGGCCTTGAGGTCGGCCGCGTCCACCCACTGCTCCGTGTCGGGCGACCAGAAGGGGTGCTTCCCGGTGGCCGTAACGGTCCTGGCACCGTCGCGGGTGTCGATGGTGAGTTCGACGAGGTGCTTCAGGCCTTGGCCGAGGATTGTCGCTGTGACCGGTTTCGCCTCGGTCTTGCCGGTCTTCTCGTCCCAGGCGATTACCCTGTCGCCGATCTTCACCTGTTCGATGGGTTTGCTGCTGCCGTCCGCCATCAGGACCCGGGTGCCCGGCACGAAACTGTTGCACGGGGGATCCGCCCGCCGCATCCGTTCGGCCGTTTCGTCGACCTTGCGGATGCTGGACCGGGCGTCGCGGACCTTGTCCATCCACCGGTTCGCGGAGGCGATCGCGCCGATCACGCGGGCGGCGCTCTTGATGACCTTGAAGAACTTGCCCCACGGGATCAGGCCGGCGCAGGCCCAGAGGTCGCCCTTGGTGAAGCAGTCCCGGACGTCGTTGTAGCCGATGAGGTCCAGGACGATGTCGCCCGCTTCCTCGGTGACGACGTCCCACCAGGACTTGTTCGACGAGGCGATCGCCTTGGTCTCGCGGTACTGCGCCTCGCTCATCCCGTTCTGTTCGGCCGCCCCCTTGGTCCGGTCCTGTTCGGCGCGCGCGATGGTGCTGTAGTAGCGGTTGATCGCCGTGTAGACGGCCCATTCGCGGTCGTACTGCTGCCGCGCAGCCTTCTGTGCCCCCTCGCTGCCGTCGCCCTGATTGAACATTCGGGGGTCGTAGCCGCAGAGCACGCCGTCCGGGCCGCAGTTGCGCAGGCCGTCGGGGTCGGAGTCGGACACGGGGCTGTTGTTGGCGTAGGAGTAACCGTTGAGTTGCTGCGGGTCCGTCGTGTCCATGATCGGGTCGACCGACGTGAAGCGGCCCGCTGCCGGGTCGTACTCGCGGGCACCGAGGTGCACGAGTCCGGTCCGGTCCTCCGTACCGCCGACGAAGCCCTTGTCGTCCGGCCACGCACCCGGCACCGTGCCACGGCGGTTGCCGAACGGATCGGTGTATCGGCGGGTCACGGCGAGGTTGCTGCCGCCCAACGACAAAGACGCCGTGCCCTGGTGGTCGGCGAGCAGGAAGTCCACGCCCGCGCCTGCCGTGCGCACCGCGACAGTGCTGCCGGCGTGGGTGTAGTAACGCTTGCCCTTCACGGTGTTGTTCGCCGTGTCCAGCATCAACTCGGTGCCGGGCAGGTACAGCGTGGTGCGGCCCGGCTCCTTCTTCATCAGCCGCGCACCCGAGGCGTCGTAGACGTACTCCGAGGTCTTCCCGTCGGCCTCGATCGTCTTGGCCGCCCTGCCCTCGACGTCCCACTCGGTGGTCTGGGTGGAGCCGCTGATCTTGCGGGTCTTGGTGTTGCCGACTTCGTCGTAGGTGAATTCGTCGCGGGACGTGCCGGACGGGCCGGTCTGGTCCACGCTGAGCACGCCGTGCGGCCGTGCCGCGCCCGCCGCCGGGTAGGTGGAGGTGCGGGTGGTGTCGCCCTGGGCGGTGTGCTTGACCTCCGTGACGCGGTTGCCGGTCTTGTCGAACGTGTAGTCGTACCAGTAGGGCGCGGTCGCGCCGAGGTTCGCGGTGCTCGGCTGGACCGTGCAGTCGCCGGACGCCGACGTGTAGCCCCGGTTCATCCGGCGCAGGTGGTCGTAGTCGAAGCACTGCACGTCCTGCGGGCCGCCGGTCGGCTGGTCCGCGATCTTCTTGATGTTGCCCGACGGGTCGTAGGAGTACGTCCGGTCGGCCAGGCGGAACCCGGTGGTGGTGTTGCGGTCGACGATCGTCTGCTCCAGGCGGCGGGTGCCCTCCTGGAAGTTGTTCGTCACCCAAGCCGAGTTCGAGCCGTCGCCGAGCGTCAGCCGCAGGGTCTCGCCGTACTTGGAGTACAGGTGTTCCTTCGCGTACGTCTGGAGGCCGTACGTCTTCACCGGCATGTCGAGCTCGTTGTACGTCGTGGCGACAACCTCACCGGCCAGGCCACCGACCGCCGGCAGGGTGCTCGTCGCGACCAGGCCCGTCACCGGGGAGTAGCCCGTGCGGAAGGTGTAGCTGCCGGTGAGTCCGCCCTCGCCCGCCGGGATCGTGGTGACGGTGTTGGTCGGTCGGTTCAGGGCGTCGTAGAAGCCGACCTTCTGGCTGAACGCCTTGCCGCCCAGGTACCTGATGGACTCGGTCGGCAGGCCCTTCTTGAGGGTGTCGTAGGTCCACTCGGCGAGCTTGGTGCCCGTCGTCGAACCGTCGTGCTGGGAGGTCTTGCGGCCCAGCACGTCGTAGACCGTCGCGACGGTCTTGCCGCGGGCGTCGGTGGTGGACACCACCTGGTCGAGGTCGTTGTACGCCGAGGTGGTCGTGCCCCGGTCGGGGTCGTGGTCCTTCACCTTGCGGCCCAACAGGTCGTATTCGTAGCTCCACTGGTTGCCGGCGGGGTCGGTGACCTTGTCCGGCTGGCCCTTGCGGGTGTACGCGTACGTTGTGGCGTCGTAGGTGCCCGACGTCGTCGCGCCGTGGTACTGCCGACGCTCCGTGACCTTGCCGTGCGCGTCTTTGATGATCGTGAACGCCGTGTTGCCCGCCGGCGGGGTGGTGTGGGTGCGATCGCCCTCGTACCCGTTCGTCGTGCGCCACTGCTCGACGTCGAGCTTGCGGTAGACGACCGCGGTGATCCGGCCGAGCTGGTCGAACTGGGTCACGGTCTGGTTCGGCACCGCGTTGTCCAGCACGCCGTGCAGCGTGGTCGTGGGCGCGTCTTCGTTGTAGTAGGCCGCGTTGGTCTTCCACACCGAACCCCGGGCGTCGTACCAGGTGTCGGTCAGCACGCGACCGCCCGCGATCGCGGGGACCTGGGTCTGACGTTCCCGAAGAAGCCCGTCGTAGAGCTTGTACGACGTGGAGTAGGTCTGGTTCTCCAGCAACGACTTGGTCGTCACCACGGTCGGCGCGTCGGTCCGGTAGTCGTAGGCGTACTCGGTGCTCGGCGTCTTGTCGGTGGTGCGCCCGAGCAACCACACCTTCGTCAGTCGACCCAAAGCGTCGTAGGCAAGGTTGACGGCCTCACTGTTCGGGCCGACTTCCTTCACCGGCGCGCCGAACGCGGGCTCGAAGGTGTTGGTGGAGGTGTGGTTGAGCGGGTTGGTGGTCGTCACCGTCCGGGCCGGGTGGCCTGCCGCCGGGGCGTACGCGGTGGTGCTCTTGTTGTCCGCCGCGTCCAACGTCTCGGTCGGGCGGCCGTAGTCGTCGTACTTCGTCTTCGCGACGATCTGCCAGCCGGTGCCGTTCCAGCGCTCCGCCGTGGTCACGTCGCCACGAGTCGGTGCGACACCGTGCGCCTGGTTGTCGAAGGACGAACGGACGTCGTTGACCACGTCGGCGGCAGTGCCGTCACCGGTCGAACACGCCAACGCGAGCGTGCGGACACGGGACGCAGCGTTGAGCAGCCACGCGCCTTCGTTTCGCGCGTACGTGGTCCGTGTGCAGGTCTCGTCGCCGGTGACGGCGGTGTTGCCCGCGTCATCCACCTGCTCGGTGAGGCCCTGCTGGTTGAACGTCGTGGCGATCTGCGTGCGCCGCCACGTGTTGTCCGCCAACAAGGTCCGGCCGCGCACGACCCCGGTCTTGAGCAGGTACGCGCGGTCGTCGCCGTTGGTCGCGGTGGGGCCGTGCAGCCACGGGTCGTTCACCGTGGCGGACACGATCGTGCCGCCCTGGTACTGGCGGGTTTCGCGGACGAAGCCTTGGAGGCGTTCGTGGTCCTCGATGCTGCCGCCGTCGGTGTCCGTCACGTGGACGTCGCGCTTCGCGCCGCCGGGCAGGGTGTCGCCGTCCATACCGCGCAGGTAGGTGGTTTCGGTGATGCTCTGCACGCCCATCGGCTCACCGGCCAGGGTGCGGACGACGCCGTACCCGCGCCACGACGACCAGTTGCGCTGCTCGGCCGTGCCGAAGTCGTTCTCGTCGAAGTGCCACGCCGGGTCGCCCAGGTACTCGTAGGACGTGCGCAGCAGCGCGGAACCGCCGGTGCGGTCGTCCTCGATCACCTGCGTCACCACGTACTTGTGGAACCAGTCGACGATCGGCTCGGTGTGGTTCGGCGGCGACCACCGCGTCGGGTAGCACCGCAGGTTGTTGTACTCCGCCGCAGCCGGCATCCGGTCCGCGCGCCGGCAGTCCGGACCGGAGTAGCCGATGGTGGTGTACCCACCGGTTTCGTTGCGGATGCCGGTGACCCGGAAGCGGGTGATGGGCGCGATGCCCTCCAGCGAGTCCACGCGGTTGGGCATGGACGTGCCGCCGAACGTCATCTCCGGCGTCGACGCGGTGCCGCCGACGTGACCGGTGTGCGTGATGCCCGCCAGCCACAACGACGGCGACAAACCGTCACCCGTGGCCGGGAACTCGTGGCGCAGCGACCACGACTCGACGTCCTTGAACTGCGCCTCGCCGGTCACGTCGTCGCGCCGGATCTGCGTCAGCACCTTCACCAACCGTTTGCGGCTGAAGAACGCCGGCGCGTGGTCGTCACACGGCGCGCCCGCCGTGCACAGGGTGTCGGACGGCACGTCCGGCCAGGAGGCGGCCGTCGACGAGTTGAGCTGCTCCGGCGCACACGTGATGGAGCCGCCGGGCAGACAACGCTCGGCGGTGTCGAACCAGACCCGCGCCGGAGCAGCAGCGAACAACTCGTTGGAGCGCAGCCCGTACTCGATCCGGCGCACCAGGCCCGCGCGCACGTACGGCGTCGCCGCCGACACCGTGTTGTTGCGGCCGTAGTGGTTGACTTCGGTGTCGTAGTAGTACGTCGTCGCGTTGCCGCGCGGGTCGATCACCAGGTCGACGTTCCAGCGCCACGCCTGCTGACACCACGAGTCGGCGAACGCCGCAGCCTTGCACGGCTCCCCGTTGTGGTTGCCGAACACGGGCGTCGTCCAGGCCGAGTTCGTCTCCGGCTTGCCCGACACCCAGCCCGGCAACCGGTTCAGGCCCAGGAAGTACTGGGTGCCGTCGGTGGCGGTGACCTTCCAGTGCTCGCCGTCGTTGTCTCCGTTGGCCGCGCCGGTCAGCTTCTGGATGCGCGAGCCGTCGTCGTTCTTGGGGTGCCATTGGCCTTCGGTGGCGTTCCACACCAGCTCGGACGACACGCCGGCGAGCACGAGCGTGGCGTTGTCGGTGGCCCAGCACAGGTCACCGGTCTTGGTCTGCCCGTTGTTCCCGCCCAGGTCCTCGGCACAACCCTTGTAGCGCCGCTCGATGTACCCGCCACCGCTGAGCTCCCAGCCGTCACCGACGACCGAGGCCTGGTTGTTCGTGGCACTCGTACGCCCGTCGACACTGCCCGAGGAGTAGCCCAGCGCGACGCTCGGCAACGGCCCACCGGGCACCGCGGGCATCTTGAACGGGTAGGAGTAGGAGAAGTCCCCGCTCGACCCGCCGGCGTTCCAACTGCCGGACGGAGCCAGCGGCGTGGCACCGTAGTCGCCACCGGAGCCGGACGTCCCGGCCGTCGCGGCCAACAGCACGCCTGCGGACCGTGCACGCGCGGCCGGCATCTCGACCTCGGCGGTCAGCGCCCGCTCAGCGGTGTTGTTGTCAGTGCGCAGCGGCGTGCCGACCCGGCACTCCGGTTTGTCCGGAGTGGACAGTGCGCACTCGGGCAGCACCTCGAAGCGCAGCCGCGAGCCGTAGTCCGCGCCGAACGCCCCGGCGAACCCGGAGTAGTCCAGCCGGACCGACAGCTTCCCGCCAGCCGGGTCGGCGACCCGCACCAGCACGCCCTCCACCCCGACCTTCTGGGCGGCCGACCGGTCGAACGTCTCCACGGCCACCCGGCCAACCGGGGCGGCGGACCGCTCCGCGCGCGCCGGGGCGTCCGCGCGCGCGATCCGGACCGGCGAGTCACCGGCGGACGCCAAGCCACGCTGAGGGTCCACAGCGGACAAGTCGACTTCGGCTTTGGCGGCGGCAGGCCACCGGACCGGCTCCGGAGCCTTGATCGCCTGCTGCGCCGCCTTGTCCTCGGGCAACGGACGGACGGGCACCGCACTGCCCGGCACCGAACGCTCCTGCTGCAACTCCGGCAGACGTGCGACGATGTCGACCCGCGCGGGCGCGGCGACAGCGGTGACGGTGGAGGCGCACAGGGTTGTGGTAAGCGCTATCAACAGAGCGCGGTCGAACACGCGGCGTATCCGCACGAGCTGAAACCCCCAAGGTCGCAGGAAATTGCGTGAATCCGGCTGAGGGCACTCACCCCGCCGGGAGTCGGCCGTGGCCCAAGAACGGGGCCTGACGTGCTGGTCCACGCCAGGCCCCTGTGTGTCGAGAGTCCGTGGCGTGCCACACGTTCGAAAGCAGGTCCCGGTGCGTCCGTGAACACACCGGGACCTGGTGCTACGCGCGGAACAGGAGCTGGGT
Source organism: Saccharothrix sp. NBAS 001 (assembly GCF_056640475.1). NCBI lineage: Bacteria > Bacillati > Actinomycetota > Actinomycetes > Pseudonocardiales > Pseudonocardiaceae > Saccharothrix > Saccharothrix sp. NBAS 001. The sequence continues at coordinate 10,135,649 of NZ_CM153251.1, read as the reverse complement.
GATCTCCTCGTCGGACAGGACGCCCGAGTAGATGCGCACCTCGTCGATCGCACCCCGCCACGGATCAGCGTTCTGGGACGAGAACCGGGTACGGCCGATGAGGAGTTCGCCGTCGTTGGTCCAGCCCGTCACACCGGTCTGCCGGCCGGAGGGCTGGCCGTTGACGTAGAGCCGCGCCTCCTTGGCGACGTAGTCGTACACGCCGGTGAGGAGGACCCATTGGCCCGCCAACGCGCCGTCGACGCTGAGCACGTTCTTGCCGCAGGGGCTGTTGGAGCACAGGACCATGAAGTTCCACTTGCGCTGCTCGGGCCGGTACTGGAGCAGGAACGGGGCGAAGTCCGGGGAACCGACGCTCACCGCCGTGCGGGCGTACTGGTCGAGTTCGTCGAGCCGCACCCAGGCCGAGACCGTGTACGAGCGGTCCGTACGGAAGTTCGGACGCGGGGCGCTGACCGTGCCGATGTTCACGCCGGCGTTGCCCGCGAACTGCGCCGCCGTGAACTCCTCCACCGACCACGACGCGGAGCCGCTGAACGTGGCGTCGGCGCCTGTCACCGCGTCCTTCGTGGTGGTGCCGGACCCCTCCTCGAACGCGTAGTGCGCACGCAGGTGCGCCTGGTTCGCCAACCCGGCGGCCTCGGTCGGCTGGAGCACGCGGTCGTAGACGCGGAGCTCGTCCACCGAACCGGGGAAGAAGTCCGTCGGCTGACCGGCCCACTTGGCGCGGCCCACCAGGAAGTTGCCGTTGGCCGCCCAGCCGCCGGTGGTCGCGGTCGCCGTGCCCTCGGGAATTCCGTTGACGTACAGGGCGATCTGCTTGGTGGCGGAGTCGAACGTACCGACCAGGTGCGTCCACTCGTTGGCGACCGGAGGCTTGCTCGACAGCGCGCGGTAGACACCCGCCTGCGCGGTGTCGGCCGTGGCCATGCTCAGCGCCCAGCGGTCGTCCGCCGCGGACACACCGAGGAAGAAGCCGCTCGCCTGCACGCCGTCCTGACTGACCAACGTCACCCAGCGTCCGCGCTCGGTGAGCTTGACCCACGTCGAGATGGAGAAGCTCTTGGTCGTGTCGATCAGCTTCTCGCGGTAGATCCGGTCGTCGACGCCGTCGAACCCGACACCCTTGCCCACGTGACCGGGGACGTTCAGGTCCGGCTGGTTGAACGGGAGCAGCGGCCGGTTGTTGCCCGACGCGTCCGACAGGTCGCCGTCGAGCTTCCAGTGCGCGATCGGCCCGGAGGGGTCAGCCAGCACGAACACCTTGTACCGATAGATCGCCGAGCGGTTACCCGCCCTGTCGACGGAGCGCACGAACAGCGTCTGCGGGCCGGCCAGCGAAGGCGTCCACTGGATGAGGGCACTACCGCCGGGACCGTTGGCGTAGACCTTGGTCTGGGGGTCATCATTCTGCTGCTGGGTGAAGGAGTACTGGTAGTACTGGACGTCTGTGGCGCCGTTGGGCTTCAACTCGAACGACCCGGTCCGGCCGAGACCGCCGGCCGGCTGGTCGTACGGATACGAGGTGGACTCGACCGTCGGCGCGACCGGAGGCGTCGTGTCGACTACGAATTCGCAGTTGCCTTCCCAGTTGCTGCGGACGTTCCCGTCACCCGCGTACACGGACCAGTTGTAGACCTCGCCCTCCAACAGGATCCCCGCCGGCACGGTCACCTCGGCGAACGAACCCGACGGAACGTTGTTCACAATCGGTTGGGCCACCCAGTAGCTGTTGGTGATCGGACCTCGGTGCACCGCGAAGCCGACGTCGGTCAGGATCGCGTCGGGATCCGGGTCGGAGACGCGGGCCCGCAACCGCGGCGTCTTCGTCCCCACATGGGGACGGGCATCGCCGTTCACGCACGGCAGCAGGCCGCCTTCCATCCCCAGGTCGGCCGGCGCGTTCGGGAACGAGTTGTAGACGACCTCCAGCGTCGGGTTGAGGTCGAAGCGCCGCCAGGCGTTCTGGTTGTTCTCGTCACGGGCGCGCAGGCCGAGCGTCACCGCGCCGGCACCGATGTTGGACGCCGCCTGCACCGCCGCCGTCACGTCGAAGTCCGCACCGCCACCGGACGGGCAGTACTGCCCGTTGTTGTTCACGGACGTGCTGCCCAACTGCTGGATCCATTGGGGCTGCGCGTTCCACGTCGTGCCCCAATCGATCCGGCCGGTCCACCACACGTCGGTCGTGGTGGTGCCGCACGAGAACGAGTGGGCGACCCGGGTGCGCAACTGGGAGCGGAGTACCTGCTTGTACCGCACGCCCCACGTGTCCATCTCGATGAACGACCGCGAAACCAGCCAGCCGTTGTCGTTGACCCGACCGGCCTTGAGGTCGTTGAGCACACCCGCAGTGGAGTCGTAGTTGTGCGCGTCCGGCGCGATGTCCTGCACGACGGCGTGGTGGTTCCGGTTGCCGGCCCACCAGTACTCCGGGTCGATGAAGATCGGGAACTTCCGGTCGGCCGATTCGAGGAAGTCCGTGTCCGGCACGACGGCCACCGTGGTGTCGCCGACCTCGACGCCCATCGCGGCCTCGCGCCCAGCGTCACCGGGGCCCGCCGCACCGGACCGCGTGCCGGACGAGTCCCACATCCGCGACGCGTCGCCGCCGAACACCAGGTCCCCCTTGGGGTTCGTGACCCGGAGACCGTCGGCCGGGGTGGACGCCGTGCGCGCCCTGCCCTGACCCTGCGCAACGCCGACCTCGACGCCCTTGACGTGCGACCGGAACGTCACCTTGCGCAACGCCGGATTCCGCGCCGCCTCAGGCGTCTTGACGACCAGCACCTGGCTGAACCCGCGCGCGGTGACCCGCACGGCGAGGTCCACGCCGGGGTACACCTCGGGATACGTGGCGGTGTCACCCGACAGGACGGGCTTCGGCAGGTCGCCCGGCCAGTCCAGGCCGACTTCCTGCCCGTCCTTGCCCACCACGGCCAACGGTTTGCGCCCGACGGTGCCACCGTCGGACAACTCCAGCTCCACCGGCGTCGCGACCGGCACGATCCCGCCGTCCGGACGCTGGACGAGCGTCAGGTCGACCGGCACCCAGCCCGAACCGCGCCGCACCCGCTCCGGTTCCAGGGACTGCGTCTGCGTGAACGAACCGTCCGGGTTCGCCCGGACCTCCGAGACCTCCGTGGTCAACGACTCGACCAGGACCGACCGGCCCTGCGCCTGGGCCGCGGCCGACGCCGCCGATTCATCGGACGCGACAGCCGGAGGGAGGTCGGGCGCCGCGAAGGCCGGGGCGGGCGTCGCCGTGACGGACAGTCCCAGAACGGCGGTCAGCACCACCCCGAGCCGACGTCTGCGCGCGCGAAAGCCACCCAAAGCCATGTAAACCCCCCGTGAGAAAACGATCCACTCGGACCGCCCAGAGCATCCTGAACGGCACATCCCGGGGGATCGATAGGCCATACAGGTGATGCCAGTTGCACCGTGAGTCGCAGGCCATCAGGTGTAACGCGAGACTTCTTCGCGTCGATAGACGCCCACCAGACTTGCTCAAAGCGTGTCCAGAATGCCGCTTTGTCCGGTTTGAGCAGCGGTGCGGTCACTGCGCGTGCATGTGGGATGCGACACCCTCACCCACGACCAGCGAGGGTGCCCGACCACAGAACCAGTGCTCGACTGCCACAGGACGGGGACCAGAGTCGGAACGAGGCACAGCGGATCGCGCCAGGCTGCGACAAGTCACGCCGGCCGTGACCAGGACCTTGAAGTAGTCCGCAGCGGGCTGCGCGAGCCGCACCGGCAGATGCCGGGGGTTCAGCAGCGGAGGCCCTGCCCAAGGTGACCTGACCCGAGCCGGATCAAACAGCGTCGAGCAGCCAGCGGCGATGCGCGAGATCTACGCGCCGTTGTTCATCGCATCCGCCTGCCACACCACGTGCTCACAACCCGTCTTGGCGACGAGGCTCGATCAACCTGTCATGGCCCGGGATCCACCACCCGGACGACACCCCTGGTGGGGACGCCCGCGAGGTCGTCCAAGGACCCTAAGTACGGATGGTTCCCGGTGGCGGTGATTGCCCTGGCCCCGTGGCCAGCGTCGACGGTGAGTTCAACGCGGTCTCACCACCGCGGAGTGGGACGCGGTCCGGCGAGGGCCGCGTCCTCGCCAGGCTGATCGGATCCACTCAATCCCCTGGAATTGCTCTTCCGCCGTACTCCCGGCTTCCGACACTCCGACCCCCGGTCGCAGAACGACTGAGCGACGTGCTCGGGCCTGTTCTTCCAGGTCGGTGTCAATAGCAGGGCACCATATCGGTTGGCAGATGAGGGTTCCGGATGCCGACCAGGACGCCGGCGAACGCATCACGTTCACCTTGGCGGCGCCACCCCTCGCTGTTCGGCTCCACGCTGCCTGCGGCACTGACCGGGTGTGTGTACGTACGCCACAACACGCGCGACAACGACGTCAGCGCCGCCGCAAGTCCGAGCATGTCCGACTGGCCGGTTCCCTCCGGTGAGTCGCCGACCGCGTGGGCGGCCTGGCCACCGCCGGTCTCCCACACCGCGATCAGCGTCCGGCGCGCCTCGTCATAGGCATAGAGCGTCACACCGCCATCCTGCCGCACCGCACTTCTGCCGTGCACTGCGGCGCGGACACGGGGAAACTATTCGAGCCGCAGTCACCCGTGACACCGACCGGACCGACAATGGACGGGCCGGACGACCTCGACCCGGACACCCAGTCATGTCCGATTTGTGGGGTCACCCTCAGGAAGCCGGATGCTGGGCAAGCTCTGGTTCACGATCCTTTGCTCGCCACTCCGGTGGCCAGGCTGTGCGCTCTCGCCGATTCGACGGGCACCACTGTCTTCGACATACCGCGAGAAGAAGCAGGCGACGTCGCGGGCCTCGTGGCCATCGGCTTTGACGAAAGCAACGAAATGCATGGCATGGTGGGACCGGCAGAGGATTTGGACGACGGCCTGCGAGCGGACGTTCCTGCATACGGCATGGCGCTTCTATACGACAATTCCGACGTCGTCTCGGGAGCCCCTCAGGGATTCATCGCCATCGACCGGATCCGGCTTCCCGCCGCACCCAGTGGCGCAGGCCATCTGGCGTGGCATATGACCCGATCATGCGGACGCCACACCGATTCGGCAACCTTCGGAATTTCTTCGGAGCAAGATCAAGAGATCGCCGAGACTTGAAGTTGCCCCAGGGCACGACACGTAGCGACATACGGGACTCGACCTCGCCAGTTCCTCGAACCACAGGTGTCCGTGACCGGAACCAGTCGCTTCGCCCAGCGCAGTTCGACCTCGCCGACTGTCGATCTGAAGCCGACCTACGTATCCAGGCGTCACCGGGGGTCGGTGTCGTATCGGCGGGGCGCGCAACGTCGGACCGCCGCCGAGTGGCGCGCCAGCTTCAGCATGTGGGCGGTGCGGGCGTGTACCGCGAGTTCGCGGCGCAGGTCAGGTGCCAGTTCACCTTCGGGGTCCACCTCGCGTTCGAACCGCTCCAACGCCGCTTGGGTCGCGTTTGCCGTGCGTGCGCGGCGGTCCGTCGTCTTGGCCCACGACTGGTGCGCTGCCGCACGTGCCCTCAACCGCCGGTCCGCGTCGCCGGCCCCACGCTGGTCAGACATTCTCACCGATCCCCATCCGTGTCTGGGACTCCTGCGCCCTCTCGGCCGCGGCGCTGGCACCGTAGTGGCGCGGCATGTCCTCCGACTCCCACCCCAGCAACAACATCAGGTCGCCGGTGTCCCCACCGGCCCGCTTCCACTCGTGCGCGAAATTGTGCCGCCACCGGTGAGCGTGCACATTGGAAACGCCAGCCGCGCGTCCCCGTCGCTTCAACATGAGCTTGATCCCGTTGGGCGCCAACGCTCGGACACCGCGCTCGGCCAGCCACACGTTCGGCAACCTGGCGGCGGCGTGGCGGTCACGGGCCCGCAGGTACCGGCTCATCGCCCGACCCGTCCGCGGTCCGAACCGCACCCGCCGCTCCTTGCCGCCCTTGCCCCGGTACACCACCGTGTCCCGGTCCAGGTCGACGTCTGCCAGGAGGAGACCGCCCACTTCGGACAGACGCGCTCCGGTGTTGTAGTACAGCCGGATGATCGCCTCGTCGCGCAGGTGCACGAACTCCTTGCCCTTGCACGTGGCCAACACCCGTCCGGTGTCCTCGTCACGGATCACCGGTATCAGCCGCCTGTTCACCTTCGGCTGCCGTACCCGCTCCATCGGCGACCGCTCGATCTCCTCCTCGTCCAACCACAACCACTTGAAGAACTGCTGCAACCCCTTGTGCTTGTTCAACGCCGTCGCCGCCGACCGCGACTCGATCATCCACACCTGGAACAACTCCACATGCCCACGCCGCACCTCCACCGGATCCCCCGCAGCCGCGACACACTCCACGTCGGCCACGGCCTCGTCCGTGAGGAATCTGGCCAATTGGGACACCGCCAGCAGGTAGTTGTACCGCGTGGTTTCCGGCCGATTCGCCGCCCGCAACGACCGGTCCCAATCCCACATGAACCCGGCCCACGACCGCGGCAACCCCCGGCTCAACCGCTCCAACTCACCCCACACGACACAGCCCGACGATCGCGTTCGCACGGGCGGCTGTCCCTCGACCAGGCCGAGCGGACGACGTTCCCAATGTCATCGACACCACCACTTCCCCGGATGGGCAGAAGTCGAGTGTCGACCGCACACCGTCGATCGCGAGGGTCGACGGGACAAGAACCCGGAACCCCACGAGGCGGAAGCAGCACCGCGGCGGCAGGTCTGGACGGCACAACCGGACCACCGGTCGACCGCGTCCGGCGCTGCCCGTCGACTGTCAGTCGCCGGCCTCCAGGAGGCCGCGAGGCAGTGCCCACCGCGGCGGCGGGGCTCTCGGGCACGGAACTCGGCCGAGGCGTCGGGCACTGCCTCGCCCAGGTGGTGCCGAGGATCAGGCGATCCCTGTGGTCGGTGTGGGCCAGATGGTGATGTGCCAGCGTTCGATGTCCACAATCGGGTCGTGATGTTCATGGTGACGGGCTTTGAAGGTTTCGTCACGACCTGTGCACTCGACGACGCAGGTGATGGGACCGGTGGGCGGTGCGGCGGTCACCAGGGCGGCGCGGCCTTCGGTGTCGACCACGGCGATCTCCGGACTGGAGCTGGTGAACGCGTAGCGAGGACGGTGGCCGCGCAGGTGATCGGGCACTTCGGTTTCGTCATCGGCGACCACGAGAGTCACGTGGGCGGTGTGTTCGCTGGTGACGCTGTTGAGACCGATACCGTCACCGGCCGACACCGCCAGTTCCTCCTGCGGGCCCCAGACCAGCCGGGGGTCGTCCTTGATGGGTTGGGGGTGGCTCACCAGGTAGAAGCGCGCGAAGTACACCGGGACGGACGTTTCGTGCGTTCGCACGGCTCTGCCCCCTTCACCGGGCCTGGGCGGAACAGCTGTTCAGCTGTTCCGCCCAGGGTGTGGTGGTCAGCCTAGTGGGTCAGTCGATGTTGGGAGTGCCGACGAGGTCGACCCGGAAGCGTCGGCGCGCAGGACGTGGTCGCGCAGGTAGAAGGCGCTGAGCAGACTTCCGGCGATGCTGTTGTCCAGTTTGCGGATCGGCCTGGCGGAGTAGCTCCAGATGCCCGCACCGCCGTTGTACTCCGTGTACGCCGCGCCTTCGTACGTCGACCGGTACGGGTACTCGTCACACTCCCGTTCACCGGTGACCGGGTCGTTGGTGGCGTAGTCGTCGCCCCAGTGCTGCTTGCAGGTCAGGACCGCGACGTAGTTGTTGCGGTCGTACCGGGTCTTCTCGTAGTCCGGGTGCATCCGGGTGAGCATCTGCCCGGAGGCCCGGCTGCCCGCGACCTTGGTGAGCGGGATGCCGGGCTTGGTCGCCGCGATGTCGTTCTGGGCGTCCCAGATGTGCTTGGCCTGCTGGTAGATCCGGACATTCCAGGACCGACGTACGTGGTCGCACGGGTGCTCGGTGCCCACGCACGATGGACTCCGGCGACACAGCCGCAGCGCCCTTCGGCGGCCCCTTGACCCGCAACCGCGCCTCGTCGCGGGCCGGGGTGCACGCGCCGATCATCACGATTCGCGCCGTACCAGGCTTTCGACACCGGGTATGCCATGGCCTCCTGCCTGGCGCTGTCGCACTGGTGTCGCAGGCGGTCACGCTGATCGCAGAGGAGATGCGGGCCGTGGACATTGCCGATGTCGGCCAAGGTCCGGTCGGTCGTCGCCGACGGGGTACCGGGCCTGGCCTTCCCGTCGGCGCGGTGCTCGCCGTCCGGGGTCGGGAAGTTGATCCGATCGGCCGCTGGAGGAGTTCGACCACCGTCGACATGTTGGAGATTGTCGGGATGCACGGCGATCCCGGTGGGGATTTCGGCGGGCGATTCCCGCCGCACCCCTCTGTTTCGTGCACATTCACCACCTGCCAAATCTCTTTCTCACCAGGGGGAATCATGCGCGGCCTTCGCGTGCGGATTGTCGGCGGCCTGCTCGCGCTGCTCGGGGGAGCCGGTCTGGCGGCAGCCCCGGCGGCGCAGGCCGACCCGGTCACGGTGCTCGCCTTCGACACGTTCGCCAACATCGACTGCACCACCACCGCCGGGGAACCGACCGTCTCCTACAACGGGGTGGGCCTGGACTACGGGAAGAACCAGAACGTCGAGGTCTACCTCGACGTCACCGGTCCTTCCACGATCTCGGCTCTGTCGACCTACAACCACCACACCACCCTCTACGTCGGCTCGTCGGGCAGCTGGGGCACTCCCACCTACACCGACCTCGGCGGCGAGGGGTACTGGACGCTGAAGGTGCGGGCGTACTACCCGTCCGGCGGGCTCCTCGGCGAGGCCAACGACGCCATCACCTGCTGACCGAGTCCCACCGCCGTCCGCGCGGCGGGAATCCGGGAGAAACCACGTCCCTCTCCGGATTCCCGCGGCGCGGCATCCCGTTCCGTCCACCGCTACCCTGGGTCGGGTGGACAGTCGAACAGCGGCCTGTTCGCGTCGGACTCCCGAGGGGGAAGCGTTGCCGGAATTCTCGGAGAACCGAGCGCTGGACCCGAGCCGGACCTATGACGACACACCCGAGGTGCACCTGGAACTCGGGCTCCTCGTCAACGGCAGCATGGCCGACGAGACCGGCCTGATCCGCCGGCTCACCACGGGGCCTGTCGAGCACCTGGCCCCCGAGGAGAAGACGACCGCCGTGTTGTTCAACCGGCTGGCCAACGCGCGTGGCTACGTCCCCGCGATCGTCTTCGACGGCGACTCGTGCTCCCTGGTCCCCGACGCACAGGCCAGGCTGCTCACGGTCTTCGCCACCAGCCGCGGAAGGACGAACCCCAAACCCGGGACGTGACAGAGCCCGTCTCACAGCCGGACGTCGTTCCAAAGTCCGACGAGGATCAAGGGAACGTTCCCCTACGTCAGCGATGCACGGCTGTGGGACGGCGTGGCCATCCGGCTCAGCCAGGACGGCACGAACTGGGCGGAGAAGTCCATACAGGAACGGACAAGCCGGATCAGCAACCGGCGCAACCGCATCGCACAAGTGACCAGTGCTGGGCTAGACGGGCCCAGCCGGACAGGTCGTCCAGGGCGGCAGCGCCGAGGCGTTGCTCGTCGTCGTCGAGGGTCCAGTCCAGGCGAGCCTTGAGCTGGTCCAGCGTGGCGAAGGACTCCAGATTCGTGCCTCCTTGCACACGCGAGCAGGCGGCACGCCAGGCAGGGGTGGGCGTGCGCTCGTGCTCAGAGGATCAGGCGTTGGCCGGGTCGGTCTCCGACTTGCGGCCGGTCGGGGTCCAGACGCTGACGTCGCTGATACCGGTGATCTGCGCCGGCTCGGGTCCGCCCGGCGGGTAGTTCGACGCGCCGTCGAGCGTCAACTTGATGCCGCGCACGAAGTGCTCGCCCGTGGAGACGATCTCCTTCTTGTTCGTCTCGTCCCAGCCGACGAGGACATCCGTGACGTTCCGCACGCCCGCGTAGCAGTTGACCACCGAGCGGTCCGCATGAACTCGGAGTCGTAGTCACGGATCCAGCGCAGCGCGAGGCCCTCGAAGGAGATAGTCGCGCTGTACGGGACGGACTGCGACACGCTCGGCGCTACGGTCGCCAGGATGAACGCCTGGTCGACGAAGGCGTAGGCGTCGGCCGCGCTGATGGTCTGGTCGACCACGAAGTCGAAGCCGGACTTCTGGCCCAGACTCGCCATGCGCAGCGCGCTCTCGGCGGTGGAGTCACCGATGTACTGCGCGAGGTTCAGCTTCTCGTCGGAGAGCAGCGCGGCCTCGAAGTCGCTGCCGACCACGATGTACCGGGCACCATCCTTTGAAGTTTCGCAGGCAGAGGCCGGGCGGGAACTTCGCGACCGGGAGGACGGTCTCGTCCGGGGTGGGTTTCCAGCTGGTCTCGCCCGCGTTGCGCCGACACTCTTTCGCGTCACACGGGATGTCATGGCGGACACAACTCGAAGATCCACAACGGGATCGGAAAATCCACCCTCGCGGGTGATGGAGCCGCAACCCACTTGCGACGCTGACCCTCTGGATACCAGCACCCAGTGCAGCGCCCTGGGTGCATCCAAGAGTAGCGCCGCTCCCTTCTCTCGCTGCGATCCTCGCTGGGACGCAGGTCCCAGCGCTGCCTCGCGCCAACCATCGGGCAGACGGACACCGGTGGTGTTGCGATCCTCGCTGGGACGCAGGTCCCAGCGCTGCGAGCTGAGGCGACGGGGCGCGTGCACGGCGGCGGCAGTTGCGATCCCCGCTGGGACGCAGGTCCCAGCGCTGCGCGTACAACGGTCGCCCGCCCGCCGCCGTGAAGAGGTTGCGATCCTCGCTGGGACGCAGGTCCCAGCGCTGCGAGGCTGTACATGATGTCCTTCCTGTGGGTGCGGGGTTGCGATCCTCGCTGGGACGCAGGTCCCAGCGCTGCACCCGAGCCCGCGCCCGCCGACGTGGAGCGTTGCCGGTTGCGATCCTCGCTGGGACGCAGGTCCCAGCGCTGCTTGCCAAACGTTTCACGCATGGCCCTAATGATGGCAGTTGCGATCCTCGCTGGGACGCAGGTCCCAGCGCTGCCATCTCCCTCCGCAACCTCAAGAGCATCAAGTACGTTGCGATCCTCGCTGGGACGCAGGTCCCAGCGCTGCCATCTCCCTCCGCAACCTCAAGAGCATCAAGTACGTTGCGATCCTCGCTGGGACGCAGGTCCCAGCGCTGCCATCTCCCTCCGCAACCTCAAGAGCATCAAGTACGTTGCGATCCTCGCTGGGACGCAGGTCCCAGCGCTGCCAGTTCACCGGCACCGGCCGTCTCGCTGGCTACAACGCGTTGCGATCCTCGCTGGGACGCAGGTCCCAGCGCTGCTCGTACTCGTTGATGAGGCCGCCGAGGACGGGTCGGTTGCGATCCTCGCTGGGACGCAGGTCCCAGCGCTGCGTACCTGCGCTGCGGCCTGCCGGTGGCGGCTCCCGAGTTGCGATCCTCGCTGGGACGCAGGTCCCAGCGCTGCCCTGGATAAGCAGGGAGAACGTCATCGTGGGTTTGGTCTGGTCGGAGGTTGTCCCGTGGTGTGGGACGACACGCCCACGCTTGCTTGGGAACCTCTCGGCGTGTCGTATCACGCTTGTGGTTCCGAAGCAGGGATGACTGCGGTGTCGGGCTTGGGTCAGATGATCCACGCGCCGGTGTGGGGGATGTCGACCGCGGCGCCGAGGTGTCGGGCGGTGTGGAAGGTACCTCGGTCGAGGTGGTAGATGCGGACGGAGTCGAGTCCGGTGTCGATGGTCGACTGGAGGCGTGCTTCGAGTTGGAGTCGCTGGGCCGGGGTGCAGGTGATCTCGAAAACGGATTTCTGGACTCGGTGTCCGACGCCTTCGCAAATCTTGGCCACCTGTCGCAGGCGGCGTTCTCCTTCGGGTGTGGTGGTGTCGACGTCGTAGGTGACGAGGAGTTCCATCAGGCCACGGTCCAGGGGATGTAGGTGTCGGTGGTTCCGCGGAGGTGGCGGGCGAGGAGTCGGGCCTGAACCAAGGGGATGAGGGCGGCGGGGACGTCGCGGCCGAGGGCGGTGTGGGGCCAGGGGCGTTCGCGGGCGGTGCTCCAGTGTTCGAGGAAGGTCTTGCGGCCGTCGTCGGTAAGTTGGACGGCTCCGCCGGGCACGGTCTCGGTGTGTCGGTCGAGGATCTGTTTGCGGTTGAGGAGGGTGAGGACCAGGCGGTCGACGAGCAGGGGCCGCATCTCCTCCATGAGGTCGAGGGCGAGGGACGGTTTGCCGGCGCGGACGCCGTGGAGGTAGCCGATGTAGGGGTCGAGGCCGACCTGTTCGAGGGCTCCCTGGACCGCGACGCGCAGCATCCCGTATCCGAACGAGAGCAGGCAGTTGACCGGGTCGGTGGCGGGTCTGCGGGTGCGTCCGGCGACAACGCCGGGGGCGAGGGTGTCGAGGGCCTGGAAGTAGTCGCGGGCGGCGCGGCCCTCGATTCCGAGCGTCTGGGACAGGGTGGTGGCGGCGGGGAGTTGTTCGAGGGCGTGGGCGTGGTTGGCGGCGATGTCGCGCAGGCGGTCCTGGCGTGTTCCGGTGAGGTCGCGGGCGGCGCGCAGGAGTAGTTGGCGGTAGTTGTGGAGTTTGCCGGCGACGAACGTCTTGGCGAGGTCGAGTCGTCGGTCGGTGTCGTCGTGGGTGCGGACCTGGGCGAGGCGGAGGAAGGGGTTGCCGTTCTGGGGTCCGCTGGCGCGGGCGAGGAATCGGCCGTTGCGGGTGACCCAGGTGACCGAGCGTCCGTCGGCGGCACACCGGTGGACGAGGTCGTCGGTGAGAGCGACGCCGTTCCAGGCGACGATGTGGTCCAGTCGCACGAGGGGAAGCAGGTGCCTGCCGGGCTTGTCCGGGTGTGCGACGCGCAGGGCGTCGCCGTCGAGGTGGAGGCTGGTGCCCGGGGTGGTGACGTAGAGAGTGCGGAGTAGTTCAGACATCCCAGTCTCCGAGCGGTCTGGGGCGGAAGAGGTCCGTGGTCGCGGGGGTACCGGGAAGGCAGCCGGGGCGCAGTGAGCAGCGGCGGCACCTGTTGTCGTTGACCGGCGGTGGCAGCGTCGCGTCGTCGAGCAGGGCGCGGACGGCGCGGGTGGTGTCGACGACGCGGTCGCGCAGGGTGTCGTCGACGGGGATCTCGTGCCTGCGCCGGTCCCGTCCGGAGAAGACGATGCCGTGGGGGACCGGGGCGGCGAACATCTCGCGCAGGCACAGCACCTGGGCGGCGACCTGGAGGTCGGCGGGCCCGCCCGGGCGGTAGGTGCCGGATTTGTGCTCGATCGGTGTCGGGCCTTCCGCGGTGAGGCTGACGGTGTCGCAGATCCCGTGCAGGCCCAGGGTGTCGCTCCAGACGGGCAGCGAGTGCCACACGCGTCCGCCTGTCCGGTCGGAGCGGGGGCCGGACCGGTCTACCACGGCGTGGGCGAGGTCTCCGCGCACGGTGTCGACGTTGGACTCGAAGTAGCCGTCGACATGGATGAGCGCGGCCTGCCTCGGGCAGTATGCGTGGTGCTCCAGCGCGGAGATCGGGATGCTGCGCAGCACCTCCCCCGGTGAGTCGTGCACGTTCGGTGCCTAACCGATCAGTTTGGTGAGGGTGACGCCGTTGGGGAGTCCGTCCTCGGAGACCGAGACGACGTAGTCGCCGAACCCACGGGGCGGGTCGTCGGTCGCACTGCCTTCGGCGCGCACGACCGTGACACGTTCGGTCAGCTTGTGGGCCGGTGCCGCGCCGAATGCGTCAGGGTGGCTGAACACGTACAGGCCGCGCGGGGTGAGGGTGCCGCGGGTCGCGGAGCGGTCGTGGTCGAACATCATCTCGAGGCATCGGTAGAGGAGTTCGAAGTCCCTGGAGTCGACGCCGGTGTCGGTTCCGCGGCTGGCCGAGTAGTACAGCTCGACCTTGTACAGGCCGTAGGGGACGGTCCACTTGCCCCCCATCTCCGTGGACTGGCCCTTGTCGATGTCCTCCTGCTTGGTCTGGGTGACCCGGGTGATGGCGTGGTCAGCCGGGTAGACCGCGTCGATGCTGCGCGCCATGCCCACTTGCAGCGGTCCTCGGATCTGCCCCAATGCCCCGGTCTTGCCCACTGACAGCACCGCGCCGAAGAGGCGGATGTCGGCGTACTTGTCGCACAACCATGCGCGGGCCTGCGCGGCCTGTTCCTTGGTGATCTTGCCGCCGAGTTTGAGTCCCGTGGCCTCGTAGGAGGCTTCCAGGCGGGGGTTGAGGGCGTATCCGGCCTGCACGAAGATCCCGTAGCGCGGATCGTCCGCGGCGGCGAGGGTCAGGGTGTCCCGGATCTTGCGCTTCAGCGCGACGTCGGTCACCAGACCTTGGCCGCTCTCGTCGTCGGTGCGCGGGCGGTTGCCGGCATCCGGGTCGCCGTTGGGGTTGCCGTCGACGACGTCGAACAAGAACACCATGTCGTGACGGACGGCGGGGTCGAGGTGCGGAGCGGTCACTGGTCGTTCTCCTGGTTCGGGGTGGTCGGGTCGTCGGGGTTGCTCGTGCCTCGTGCGTCGGCGCGTTCGCGCAGGACTTTGAAGCGGTGTGCGCGCTGGTGGTGGTAGCCGAGCAGAAACAGCGACTGCTGCCGGGGGTTGGTGCGTGCGGGCACGCCGTCGGATCCCAGCAGGTTGTGCAATTCGGTCAGTTCACGGCTGTGGTTGACGCCTACGCCGACGCGGTTGCCACGGAACTTGCGCAGCCAGGCGTCGGCCATCTTGCCTCCCGCGATCAGCGCGGCCCGGGGGTTGGCGATGGCCCCGGCGAAGTGGCGGTTGGCGAACGTGGTGTTCACCTTGCCCTGCATGGCGTCGTACTGGAGGGCGTCCAGCGCGGCGAAGATCCGTCCGGCGACGTAGGCCGGGTCGGTGTTGTCGTGGTCGAGTCCGGCCATCGGTTTCTCCGTGATCGAGGGCGTGCGCGTCAGCGCGAGTCGCAGCAACGCGGCACGGGGTGTGTCGAGGCGACCGTCGGTGCGGATGCGGTGCAGCAGGTGCAGCAACAGCGACGGCGGCAGGAGGGTCCCGCGCAGTGCGGCGCGGAGCAGGTCGCGCTGGACCCCGTCCGGGCGGTCCGCGCCTTTTGCTCCGATCGGGGCGTAGCGGTTCTCCGCCGTGAGCCACCGGCCGGTTACCCGCACCAGCCTGGTGAGGGAATGGTGCTCCGGTTCTTCCGTGTGCAGGGTCACGACCTTGCTTTCGGTGAACCACTTCTGGACGTTCTTCTCCACTGTGGACAACGGCATGTCGAGCCAGTCGCGGATCATGACGCGAGCCACGTTGCCGCCGACAGTCAGTGCGCAGAACCGGGCCGTGTCGATCGGCTCGTCGTCGGAGGAGCGGCCCTTGCGCACGGAGGTGAACAGTGCGCGGACCTTCTCGGGTTCCGCGTCGATGATCAGCCTCATGGCGTTGACCTCGACCGGTTCCGTGGTCCACCAGGCCATGCGACTGTCCTGGCCGCCGTAGGACGCGGTGTCCTCGGACTCCAGCAGCCGGGACAGCCCCGCCGACAGGCCCTCGCCGCAGGTGATGCAGATCGGCGAGCAGGCCAACTGGACGCTCAGGTCGTAGCCGAATACCCGTTCGTTGAGACTGACCAGAGCAGCGTCGTTCGACGCTCCCGGCACGAGCCGGGCCGGCACCTTGCCCGGCACGGTGTCCAGCAGTGGACCGGACTGCCCGCACACCAGACACAGGCCGTATCGCCCGTCGCCCTTGCGGCGGGCGACTTCCGCGTTCCAGAACGGCACCACGGATGGGGCGCGGTAGGCGTCGGTGCCGTCCACGGTAATCAGGACACGTTGCTTGGCCAGGATCTCCGGGTCGCGGCGCAACCGGTCCGCGGCCCCGGAGGCGCAGAACCGCGAGACCGCTCGGGCGATCGGGTCGTCCCGGCCTTCGGGGCTGTCGGCCCATCGCCGGCTCAGGTCGGCGAAGGCGGCGCGGCAGCGGGCGACCCGTTCGGGATTGCTGTCGGTGTCCGGCCAGCCCAGCACGTACTGCACGTCGTCGGCGGCGAGGTTGGGAGACACTCCGACAGTGCGCACCACGACGGGCACGGTGTGTTCGGCACCGCGTGGTTTGCCGCGCGGATCGGTGTACACCAGCGACTCCAGGGCCTCGCTCAACGGCGTGCCGTCCTGGTCCAGGCGCAGGTGCCAGTCGAATCTCAGCGACCGATGGAACGGTTTGGCCTGCGGGTCTCGGGAGGCGTAGTCGACCAGTCGTTTGACCAACATCAGGCGGCTCCGGCCGAGATGCCGTCGACCGGCACGTGCAGGACCCCATGGACGATTTCGGCTTCGAACCAGGTGAACGACGGCGGAGTGGTCGTGTGGTCGACCGAGTGCAGCATCAGCCCCAGCTTTTCCGACCACGTCGTCTGCGCGGCGGTGCCGTCGGGGTCGCCGAAGAACGCGGAGAACTCCCGCACCCCGAGATAGGGCTGGGAGAAGCAACTGCCTCGGGTGACCCGACGGCGGAACTGGTCGCGGAATGCGGCTTCGGGCTTGCCCGCGTCAGGCAAGGGTACGGCGTGGGCGTGGATCCGGTAGGCGACGTCGCGCAAGCACAGCGCGTTGCGCTGCACGCGGTTCGCCACGGTGTCCAGCCTGCGGGAGCCCGAGGCAGCGTCCGCGAGGGATGCGAGGTCCGTGGTCTCGTTGCGTCGTTGCGTGAACTGCTTGACCTCGTTGAGCACTTCGATCGCGACGACCTGCCACCGGAACTGGGGCTTCCAATAGATCGATTCCAGGACGCCTACTGCTGCCGAGGGGGTCATCACCGGGTAGGACACCCGTTCCACCTTCAGTTCGGGGCGGGTGAACAAGGCCGCGTCGCCCCACACCTGCACCGCCAGCGGCGGAGCTCCCGAAGCCGACATCGGAAGGTCAAGCTTCACCACACCGTGTCCTCTCTCGTCCCTGTCTCTTTCACACCGACCTGCGCGTCGTACTTGCCCACCCATTCCCACAGGTCGTCCTCACCGGCGATCACCGGGCGGCACAACGCCTTCACCTCCGACAAGTTCGCCACATGCCTGGGCAGCGGGACCGTGTACTTCCGCAGTTCCCGCAACACCGGTCCCAGGTGCCCGGTTCCCGCGCGCAGCTCGGCCACCAGCTCGGCCGCCCTGACGTCAGGGTCGTAGGTGGTGATGATCACCGCCACCGGGTCTTCCTCGATCATGCGGAATGCCAGTCCGGCAAGGCGTTTCCCGTTGTCGAGTTCCGGTCCTCGGGCGACCGACAAGAAGTCCAGCTTGGTGCGGTTCGCCTGGATCACCGCACCGCGACGGTCCTCGTCGACGTTGAGCCCGCCGTAGAGATCCCGGTAGTAGCGGTCGAGCTGCACCTGGTCGTCCGGGTCCCGGCCGGGGCCGAAGTACGCGCGGGTCTTGTCCACACCAGCCTTGTAGAACGCGGGAACGGGCGCGTCCGAGGCATCGAACACCACCACTCGCCCGGGCTGTGACAGATTCCCCTCACGATTGGCCCGCCCTGCCGCCTGTTGCAGGGATTCGGCGGGGGCCAGTGCACGGAACACCACCGGGAAGTCCAGATCCACTCCCGCCTCGACCAGCTGGGTGGAGATCACCAGCACGGGCGCGCCGGAACCCAGGAGTTCGCGCACACGACCCAGCGCCACGTCGCGGTGGGCCGGGCACATGCGGGTAGACAGGTGAACGACGGCAGCCTCCGGCCGGTGTTCGCTCACGTGGCGGAACAACTCCTGGGCATGCTTGACCGTGTTGACGATCGCGAGCACCTGAGGTTCCTGCACCATCTGCTCGGCGATACCGGCCAACGTCGGCCGAGGATCGCACCGCCACTCGTAGCGGACCCGCTTCAGGCGGGCATACAGCTCGATCGGCGCGTCGACCAATGGTGTTACCCGCAAGTCCTTCCACACCGCCAGGTGTTCGAACCCCGGCTGTGTGGCCGACGCCAGCAGCACCGTCGTGCCGAAGTGCTCTGACAGGGTGCGCAACACCTCCAAGATCGGCACCAGCAGTGACACCGGCAGAGACTGCACCTCGTCCAACACCACCACCGCGTTGGCCAACCGGTGCAGCTTGCGCGACCGGGCCGGCCTGTTACCGAACAGGGAGTCGAACAACTGCACCGTCGTCGTCACCACGAACGGCGAATCCCAGTTCTCCGCCGCCAACCTCAAGCGACGATCGTCCAGTTCCGCGTTCGAGTGGTGCTCCAGCACCGCGTGCTCACCGAGCAACGACCGGTACACGGCGGCGTTCTGCTCGGTGATCGTCGTGAACGGCACCGCCACGACCACCCGCGCCATGCCGTGCTCGGCGGCGTGGTGCAGCGCGAATCCCGCAGCCGTCATCGTCTTGCCGGACCCGGTCGGCGCGGGCAGCCGGTACACACCCGGCTCCCCCTTCGCCAGCCGCACCGCGTCGTCGTAGACCGCGGTCCGCACTCGGTCGATCTCCGATGGCGGCCTGCCCGCAAGAAACACGGCCCGACGCTCCTCGAACCTTCGCACCAGCGCCTTCATGCTGGTGTGGCGCAACACATGAGGCCGCGCCAGCCCCTGGTGGTGAGCAGCCGTGTCCAGGTGGTCGGCGTCCACCAAAGCCGAGAACACCAGCCGGATACCCAACTCCCCCAGCAGCGGCGAATCCAGCCACGACTCGGGCAGCAGCGGCGGCCCCGCCAGCAGATCGCGTGCTTCGGGCACCTCGACGAAAAACCTGCCCGCCGTTTCGCGGTGCCCGTCGTCCTCCCACTTCAGGCCGAGCAGATCCTTCACCACGGTCAGACCACCGTGGTGACCCAACACCGCCATTGCCGCCGCCGACGCACGGTCCCGGAGCATCAGGGCGCCCAACTGCTTGTGCCGAATCTCCACCCGTTCGCCCGTTGCAGCGACCGCCTCCAACTTCTCCTGCCACGCACAACGGGCCTTGCCCGCGTCGTGCACGAGACCGAGAGCCCACGCCAAAGGCCCGACACCGAACGAATCCGCAAAACCACGGGCAAGCTCCGCCGTCGAGCGGACGTGATCCACCAGCGGATGCCAAAGACCGGTCACCTTGCTGGGACTGTGCGCCCACACCCGAACTAACACTCCTCACATCGCCGTCCCCGACGGACCAGGGTGACCGTAAGGACGCACACCGACAAAACAACGCCCATCCGAACCTGACGCCGAGAGAAACACCCGAATGGAGCAGTAGTTCGACCAACCTCGAACAGCGACACGAGAAGCTCGTGAACAACGACCTATACCGCACCGTCAAACAGTCGGTACCGGCTGGAATAGGACTACCGCCGAAGCCCTCAGCGACCTTCAAAGCTAGCTTGAGGCCAGGACCCGCCGGCAAGACGGCCTACAGCGCCACCCAGCCCGTCAACCCGAAGCCACCGCCCGGAACAGACAGCACCGCTCTGGACCTGCTCACGAACTCCGACACCATGGCACCACCCCCTTCGAGGCAGCCCCCAGACAGGCAGCGACCAGCAATAGCCCACAAAGTGCGAATTGCAGCCAAACGGAGTAGCGCGCCGGCTGGAACCACCGGCGCGCCGCAAACTCCACGAACGTTGAATCCCTTGGCGAACACAGGTTGCGATCCTCGCTGGCACTCACGCCCCAGCGCCCAATGTCGGAATGCGATCATCCGACGTAGACCACGGTACCACTTTCCTGTGCTCGCCGAGGGGTCTAGAGTTTCCTGTGGTCTTGAGGGAGGAGAGACCTGAGGCCGCATGAGAGCATCAGTCAGCGACCGGCTACGCTCGCCGACGGACAGCACCAACAGTCCGGATTTGATCGACGCTCACATCAGTACGCATGAGATGGAATTTCTCACGACCACCTATTACGAAACTCGAGAGGTGCATCAGTTGCCGAGGGATTCTCGCAGAAAACGCACTCCCGCCAGGCGGAACAGCAGACCCGCCCGGTTTCATAGGCGCCCTCAGAAGGGGCACCGGCCTGAGCAGAGCGGCAACTCCGCTCAGGCCGCCGCCGTCTTCCGCATGGTCATGCAGGCCGTCGGGATCGCCATCCACTTGATCGTCCTGCTGACCCGCTAGCTCCGGCGGGGTCGGTGCACGCAATAACGCCATCGACCCCGCCGGTCCGCGGTCGCCCGTAGAACATAGCAACCAGCCGTCTGGGCACCTTTCGATGCCTCGACCGCTACATGTGAAGCAGTGGTTCTGCCTGGCCAGGTACGGCAAGACCTGAGCCCTCAAAGGGAGGCCGGGTTGCGGGCTGCCCGCTTTGCTTTCCGTTCAGCGCCAACGAGTTGCGGTCCTCGCTGGAAGCGGGCTTCCAGCGCTGCGCAGCGCGCCACGGTGGCCCTCACGACGGCCAACGGGTTGCGATCCTCGCTGGAAGCGGGCTTCCAGCGCTGCCGGTGACCCAGGTCGACCACGAGCTGGTGCCGATGTTGCGATCCTCGCTGGAAGCGGGCTTCCAGCGCTGCATCTCCGCACCGATGACGCTCGCCTCGATCTCCTCGTTGCGATCCTCGCTGGAAGCGGGCTTCCAGCGCTGCGTACTACGACCCGTCGCTCCCCCGCAGCAGCACCCCGTTGCGATCCTCGCTGGAAGCAGGCTTCCAGCGCTGCAGGTTGTTGTCCATGTCCATGTCACCGATGAGGTCGTTGCGATCCTCGCTGGAAGCGGGCTTCCAGCGCTGCCACGGTCATCTGCAACGCTACGGGCGCACTCGCCCCGTTGCGATCCTCGCTGGAAGCGGGCTTCCATCGCTGCTCGGGACGGAGTGGCTGCCGGACCGACACCCACGGGGTTGCGATCCTCGCTGGAAGCGGGCTTCCAGCGCTGCGCTGATGCGCCTGCGCGGGACGGACGGGGTTCGCGAGTTGCGATCCTCGCTGGAAGCGGGCTTCCAGCGCTGCGCGGAACTCCGGCAGGCCCGGGACAGGGAGGACGCGTTGCGATCCTCGCTGGAAGCGGGCTTCCAGCGCTGCCCGCCGCGGGCTGGCGCGGCTGGTCGCTGGGCATCGTTGCGATCCTCGCTGGAAGCGGGCTTCCAGCGCTGCGATCAGCCACCGCCGCGCCGTCTCCTCGGCGACGTTGCGATCCTCGCTGGAAGCGGGCTTCCAGCGCTGCGGAACGGTCCCCCACCTTGCAGAGAGCGGGATGGTTGCGATCCTCGCTGGAAGCGGGCTTCCAGCGCTGCCGGCGTCGAACTGCTCGGCGTAGGCGTCGGGGTCGTTGCGATCCTCGCTGGAAGCGGGCTTCCAGCGCTGCCAAGTACGTTCCCCGCGCCGTGCGGGTCGAGTGGTGGTTGCGATCCTCGCTGGAAGCGGGCTTCCAGCGCTGCCAAGTACGTTCCCCGCGCCGTGCGGGTCGAGTGGTGGTTGCGATCCTCGCTGGAAGCGGGCTTCCAGCGCTGCGCGCATGTTCACCTGCACCGTGGCCGTGCCACTAAGTTGCGATCCTCGCTGGAAGCGGGCTTCCAGCGCTGCCCGATGCGGCACAACGGGTCCAGTTCGGTGGGCACGTTGCGATCCTCGCTGGAAGCGGGCTTCCAGCGCTGCTGTTCCGCGCCGTCGCGTCGCTCATCCTGTCGGAAGTTGCGATCCTCGCTGGAAGCGGGCTTCCAGCGCTGCGGCGATGCCGAGGCCCGCCCCCCACGGCCCGGACAGGTTGCGATCCTCGCTGGAAGCGGGCTTCCAGCGCTGCAGATGGCCGGCCAGGTCGCGGGCGAGCTGTACGTGTTGCGATCCTCGCTGGAAGCGGGCTTCCAGCGCTGCTGGGGCAGTTGTGGGCCGTCGCCGCCCGCTGCGAGGTGTTGCGATCCTCGCTGGAAGCGGGCTTCCAGCGCTGCCGCGCGGGGCAAGTACAGGGTGCTGGGGCCGTCGACGTTGCGATCCTCGCTGGAAGCGGGCTTCCAGCGCTGCTCGGGCCCGGCGGGTTCCTGCCCGGGGTGGACCCCGAGTTGCGATCCTCGCTGGAAGCGGGCTTCCAGCGCTGCGTTGGTGTTCAAGCTGTTCCTTACCGCGATCCACCAGTTGCGATCCTCGCTGGAAGCGGGCTTCCAGCGCTGCCGCCAAGCCGCCATGCGATCTCGGCCTCGTCGGGGTTGCGATCCTCGCTGGAAGCGGGCTTCCAGCGCTGCCCACTCAGGGATGACCAGGGGGCAAAACAACACCCGGTTGCGATCCTCGCTGGAAGCGGGCTTCCAGCGCTGCCCCCTGGATGACCAGGGACAACACATCTATCACGGAACCGAACCGTTGGATTGTCCCGTATCCCGGGATGACACGCCGGGGCGGGCTTCGGAACCTCCCGGCGTGTCTTGTCACGCTTGGGGTTCCGAAGCAACCCGCGCCGGTTCCGAAACCACGGAGGTTCAACCGCACAGCGTCCGGGCACAGCGCCTTGCGCTGACCGCCGATTTCGTACCCGTACCAGCCGCGACGAGGACCGGTCGGTATCCGTGCGCCGCCGTGTCGTCAACCTCAAGCAATACTGCTACACCACGACGGCGATACTCGTAGACGACTTCGTCGTAGCAAGCACCCGGCAACCAGCTCAGCCTAGGACCAAATCGCAGTGTGGGCATGGTCTCGGCCCACGGGAGTACCGCGAGCGGCTCAATGGTCAACCCCGCCAGGGTGGACGTCGACAGTTGGCCTGTGCGCCTCGGTCAGCACTTTCGACATGAGCCGGTGACAGACGCCTTCGCCGCGACCGGCGGGTGGTACCGGTGTCGGGTTCGATGAGAAGACCGCGACGACCTGGACCACATCGTGAATACCGCGAGGAAGCTCCACGCCGAACTCGCACCGTTCACGGTCACCATCGACTCGGTCCACATCGCCCCCGAAGACTCCAGATGCCCGCCCCGCCTCCTGGGCCGCTGACGCGACTACGGCGGGCCATCCGCGCCGCGATCAGCGAGGTATCGAGGCTCTACAACGTGCCCGGATCCGAAAGCGGATCCCGCCGGGAGATCCACGACTCCTGCCTCCACGACGTGTCGATCGGCCAGAACCTCGCCGTGGGCACCGCCGTACCGGCACTTCCTCGGAAGATGATTGAGTCCAGGGGCATCAAGGACATGACGATCAATGTGGTCGGAGCAGTTGCCGCAAGTTCTGTCCACTGTGGACCCCAAGCCCGGGAGTCTGGTCGCGGTGGAGCCGCAGGTACAAGGGCGTTGGCGTGGTCTAGGCGGGGTCACACCCAGGGTGGCCGAACTCGGGCCACAGTGGGTCCGGCAGTGACGCTCCACGAGGGGTTCTCAGGAGGGTTCGGACGTGGACTGCGGCGTGGGGGTCCAGATCAATCCACTGTCCGAGTGCCAGTCGTAGTCGACGGCGAGCGCTGTTCTCGTCACCCGTGGACCACTGGATTCTTGCCTGGTGGACGTGGCATCGGGCGACCAGTGCGGCGTCGGAGTGCTTTTCGCCCAACACCATCGCGCGTTCCAAGTAGGTTTTCGCGGTTCGTTGTCGGCCCACTTCTACCATGAGGCGTCCGAGGTGCTCCAGCATGACCGCGACCCCCATCTGGTCGCCGCGGGCAACCTGGTCCTCCAGGATCTCGTCGGCGCAGTCGATCACCCGGTGCATACGTCCCTGTGCCCGGTAGGTGACCGCCAGGGACAGCAACGCCGCAGCCGACGATTCGCGGTCGTCCCTGGCACGGTGCACGGCCAGTTCGTGCCTGCCCTGCGCGACCGCGAGTCTGTAGTCCTTCCTCGCGTGAAAGAACGTCGCGCCGCGCCGGAACGCGACTGCCAGCGCAGGCGACGAGGGAAGGTTTCCTGCCAGCAGGACTGCGGCGTCGTGGATCGTTCTGCACAGTCCGGCATCGGCGTTGCCGGGGAGAAGGAGCCACAGGTGTGAGATGAGGTCGGCCACGGCTTCAGTGGGTTCGTCGGTCTCCGCGTCCCGCAACGCGCCGATCACGCGATCGTGTTCGGATTCGAACCACGACCTCGGCGCGGCGTGATCCGGGAGCAAGTCGGAGTGGTGCACGGTGTCGCCGTCGAAGCCACCCAGGGTCG
The DNA here is from genome assembly GCF_056640475.1 of Saccharothrix sp. NBAS 001. Lineage (NCBI taxonomy): Bacteria > Bacillati > Actinomycetota > Actinomycetes > Pseudonocardiales > Pseudonocardiaceae > Saccharothrix > Saccharothrix sp. NBAS 001. Next base: position 10,111,589 of record NZ_CM153251.1, on the reverse strand, counting down.
GCCGCAGTTCGCGTGCCTGCTGGAGGAGATATTCGATGTCGCCCACCGGAGCCGCCTCGGATCGTGCGGTCGTGGGTCGACCGGTCCGCTGTCCAGTACAGCGTGACGATGGCTGTCGTGCGGGCAGGGCGACGGAGGCAAGTGGGTGGACGGGCCGGGTTGCCTACCTGTGTGTGGCGGCGGTCGTCTCGAACAGGTCCAGCAGTCGGACCCAGTCGAAGTCGGCCAGGCCGTCCTGGCCTCGGACGGTGATCGCGTCGGGGTCGAGCAGGGTCACGCCCGCTCGGGCCAGGCGGGCGATGCTGTCGTCGTAGGCCGGGTGTTGCCGCAGCGCTGCTTTCGCGCAGGGTGCGGCGAGGATGGGCAGCCCGCTGGACAGCAGCTCGTTGAGCACGCCCAGCGCGGGGGTGTCGGAGAAGCCGGCTGCCCACTTGTTGATGGTGTTGAAGGTGAGCGGGGCTGCCAGGACGGCATCCGCCTTGGGCAGCGACCTCTCCTGCAACGGCGGTCGTGCCGTGACCCGGACCAGGCATCCGGTCCGCCGGGCGATGGCCTCGACGTCGACCCACATCCCGGCGGTCGGTGTGGCGACCAGGCACACGCCCCAGCCCCGACCGGCCAGCGCCACGACCACGTCCTCGATGTGCAGCACCGGTGGCGCGGCCGACACGACCAGGTACACCCACCTGCTCACGCCAGAACCCCAGCCCGGTCCGCGAGCCCGCGCAGTGCCGGCACGACCAGTCTGCGTTCACGGCCCAGCAGGACCCGGATCACCGCGTGCGCGGTACCGCTGGTCTTCACCAACTCGGGTGCGACGCGCTCGGCCTCCAGCAGGTGGATGACGGCCAACGGGTCCTCGGCCTGCCGGGCACGCGCCCACGCGTTGTCCACATGCGACTGACCTTGCCTGCCGCTCAGTCCCGCGGGCATCGCGGACAGGTCGATCCGCTCGCCGACCGCGACCACCGCTCGCGGGTCGTCGAGGGCGACCGCCGCCGACATCCGGTGGATCCCGACGTTGGTCGGGCCGAACGCGCTGAACCCGATGTTGTCGTCGCGCCCCAACCGCCCGGCCAGCACCTCGGCGTGGTCCAACCGCCGCTGCGCCTCGACCCGGTCGTCACGTCGCGCGGCGATGATGGCGGTGATCAGGGTCAACGAGCCCCGCCAGCTGAGGCTGCCGGGATCGTCGCCACGAAGGCGGTCGGCGGACTCGGTCGCGTTCCGCTCCGCGTCCTCGGCCGCGCCCAGCTTCAGCAGGGCGCAGGTCAGCTGGTAGCCCGCCGCCGCACGACCGAAGGGATCGTCGGCCTCCTCGGCGGCGCCGAGCGCGCGTTCCGCCGCCTCGTACGCGGCGATACCGTCCCCGCGCTTCGTGGCCAGTTTGGCCTCGACCACGGCCACGCCCGCGCGCAGCATCAGCGCCCGACGCAGGTCGCCGCCCCGCGCGTCCGCCACGAGTTCCGACACCTTCCCCGTGATATCGGGCAGACTGCGACCCACGTGCTCGTACCGGGCCGCCTGGTATGCCCGGTGCAGATCGGTGACCAGGGCCGCCAGGTAGGAGGATCTGCCTACCCGCGATCGGCCTGCGGGAACCTCGGTGCCCTGACGGCCGCGCCGCCGGGTCCGTTCCGCCCGCGCGCTGTCGTGCAACGCGATGAGCGCCCCACCCGCCTCCAGCACCCGGTCGACGGCCATCACCAACTCGGCCGACGCGAGGCTTCCGTCGGTACGCTCCGCCCACGCCGTGTACTGACGCGTATAGCCGACCAGACCGGCCAACTCCCGCTGGCTCAGCCCGGCGGCCTGCCGTCGCCGCTTGATCTCCTCGGCCAGTCGAACGGCGGTGGGAAAGTCGTCCATTCCCACATCGTGCTCGTCGGACATGATCGGCTCCGCCAGTGACGAGGGCATACGACGAAGGCAGGTACTCCCCGTATTCGAGTTGCCTCCTTCCGTGATCGTACCCGCCCCTGGTCGCATAGCCCCTAGTCGCGCCATTGAGCAATGAGCGACACCCCGAGAACAGCCGCCCGTGCGACCAGCCACAGATCTTCGACGGAGCACACCCATGGCCAAGGACGAACTCGACCACGCCACCCACGTGTCACGGGTGAACACCGACCTGGGCCGCTACTGCGTGCGCCTACTGGAGGAGTCCGACCCCCGCAGCACCACGGCCTACACCACACCAATGCACAGAGTCGAAAACGACCTGGCAACGGATCTCCTCGAACTGGGACAGATCCTCGTCAAGCGAGCGGGACTCCACCATCAAGCGGACACCATGGCACCCCTCACGGTTCCGGGCACAGTGCTCGACACCTGACCCCAGAACGACTTCGACAGACAAGATCGCGACAAACGATCACCAACGGAAGGCACCGCCATGCACGACCCTCACGCCTCGACCTCCGCAGACCGAATGCCCGCCCCGTCGGCTGCACTACGGGCGTTGGCAGGCCAGTAGGCGCCCCGGCTGTTCGCGATCGGCTACGAGAGCGAGGAGCACGGCGAGATCGGTATCGCGGCATGGGGCATGGCCTTCCCCCATCAGGCACAGGTCACCTCCGCCGACGGCACCCACCAGGTGATCACGAGCCAACCGGAACACGCCATCCGCCACTTCGAGGAGACCGACGCGACCATGCACGTTCTCCACGTTGGGTGATGCCAGTCCAGTGGTCCACGACACCCAAAGCAAGCTGCGTGCCTTCATCCTGGGTGTCCAGGCCGGGAAGTTCGACGACCCGATCTGAGAACCCGCAGGACGAGTCGGCGGCGACGCCAGGTGCCGGATCCCTTCCGGATCTGATCGATGCCCCTGTCCAAGGCCGGCGGACGGGGCATCGTCGCGTTCGCGAGACGTGCGCACGGGGCATACCACCGACCCGTCGACCACTCGACGTAGAAAGGTCCCACCGCCTTCGTCACTGACACGGCATGGTGATCGCACGACGGATCGATGCACTCGGGGGTGTTGGTGGCGTCTCTGAGGGAAGTGGCCGAGGTGGTGACCAACGCCCAGACCAAGGCGCGGGAGTGCGGGAAGGCCCTCGACACCACGCTGGATCTCGTCGAGGACGCCCAGTCCCTGCTCGCCGTCGCCCTGGAGGGCGATGCGACAGGCGAGAAGGACGCGGTCCTGGCGACGTTGGCCGACGTCGTCAAGGGCATCAAGGACCTGCTCAAGGTTCTGGACACGGCAGTCGGCCACACCGAGTCGGTCGTGACCGGTCTGCTCGGCAACCATCCCTCCCCGACTCCCCCGCCTCCCGGTCGAACACCCCCCGCACGACCGTCTTCCGTGCCGGACGCCGGCAAGCCCTCTCCGCTCGCCCCGGAGAAGGTCGAGGACCTGCGCGGGGACCTTCCGCCGCCGGTGGTCGGCGGAAGCGGGCAAAAGACCCACGGCCGCTGGGTCGGCCCCGACGGCATCGTCCGGCACCTCGTGAGCGGGAACGGACCGGAAGCCACCGCGGCCGGCGAGTTCCTCCAAGGACTGCCGTTGCCACAACCCGGCGTTCCCATCGCGGTGTCCCACGTTGAGACGAAGCTGGCGATGCACATGCGGGACACGGACGTCCGGCACGCTGCGGTGGTGATCAACAACCGGCCCTGCGCCGGCCGGTTCGGGTGCGAGATCCTGGTGGGGTTGATCCTGCCCGAGGGATCCACACTGACGGTCTACGGTTCTGGCGGGTACGAGCAGACGATCCGGGGAGGGCTACGACCACCGTGGCAACGTTGAGCGCGATCTTCGACCACGAGACCGGCAGCACTCCGCTGGAGGTCACCACCCACGAGGAGCTGGCCGAACTGGTCGACAGGCTGACCCGGCTGACCGGCGGCCCGGTGCCGTCGATCGCCGAGATCACCGTGGCCGAGGACCCCTACGGCCTGCCGATGCTCTACGTCGGCATCGGCGAGGACCGCGGCTTCGTCCAGGAGCTGGGCGACCCGCCACGGGCCACCGTCGGAGACCCCGACGCCACCGGGGAGGCCCAGTTCGACTACATGGCCAACACCCAACAGGTCCCGGCCTGGCAGGTCGTGCCACGCGACACGGTCGTCGCGGTGTTGACGGCCTACCTCGACCACGGCGGCCTCATCCCACCCGACCACCCCCACCTCCGCCCGACCGGCTGATCCCCTCCTTGCCGAGGCAGACCACTCCTGCCGACCGGGCGAGCCGTCTGCCTCACGACAACGGACGATCGACCGGCAACCCGCCATGGAGCGGTCGCCGCCGAGCTGTCGACACGGTTGTCCCCGCTGTTCGAGTTTGTCGTCCTGCCGTTCCAACACGAAAGGCCGCGGCAGGTTCTCCCGTCTCCCGGCAGTCACCGACGACAGACGTGGCCGGGTGGCGCAGTGGTTCGGTGCCGTGTCGGGCGCGGACCCGGTGGACGGGCCGATCCGAGACCCGGAGGTTTGCCCGTTACTGCGACAGGGCGAGCCGGTCTTGGAGTCGGGCGTGGCGGAACTGGTACACCGCACCGGCTTGGCGCAGCACGCCCCGCCGGGTGGCATCGTCGAGGAACTCGGGCAGCGAGCGCGGCAGGCGGCCGGTGAGCGGCAGGCAGATCCGGGCGAACAGGAGCCACTGGCCCCACGCGGTGAGCGCCAGGCAGTAGCACAGGCCGCCGCCCACGCCGGTGAGCAGCGCCAGGCGCACCACGGCTTCCGGGCTGAAGACGAGCTGCGCGTGCGCACCTTCCGGGCGCTGGAGCAGGAGCACGGCGCCCAGGGTGACCAGGCCCCCGTAGACGAGGCTGAACAGCACGACCCTGCCCAGGACGTTGGCGCGGTTGACGTTGCGCAGGTCGGTGGGCCCGGCCGCGGACGCGATGTCGAGCGGGGATTCCACGGCGGCGGCCACGGCCAGCGCCAGTCCGGTCGGCACGGCGAACACCAACCCCAACGTGGCCCCGTTGACCAGGACCGTCCCCACGTCGCGGGCCGTGTCGTAGAGGACGAGGCCCAGCAGCCCGAGCCCCAGCCCGTTGGCCAGTCCGAACCCCGGTCTGCGATTCTGTCCGTCGAGATCGGCGAGAACCATGGCTACGTCCAAGAACTGGGCAATCGGCCACGCGCGACCATCGGTGAACCAAGGCCGCACCGCATCGTCCTGTTCGACCTCATCGCCTTCCGGACGTCCGCCACCACGGCGAGGAACTTCAGTCCGGATCCACCGCATCGAGGAAGCGTCGCCATGCCGGCGCGCCCACCACGATCTCCGGCGACGTCCCGACGGCTTTGGTGTCACGGACGCGAACCACTACGTCCGTGATCATCACCTCGACGCAGTTGTTGCTCGGGTTCGAGTGACTGGACTTGATCCAGCCGTCGCCCGTCCGGATCGGCGTGGCGCCCATCAGTCCTCCATCTCCTTCGCGGCCTTGTGGATCTCGTCGAGGGTGGCGTCGCGGTCCGAGGCGCGTTCGAACACGTCCTCGAAGCTCGCGGCGAGTTCCACCAGTGCGGCGCGACGGTCCACGAGTCCCGCGGTGCTGGTGATCGAGTCGATCCACGCGTGGTCGGGCACCCAGCGGGACGCGAAGCTCATGATCGAGACCGACGAGCCGATCATCGAGTGCGCGCCCGCGCTGTAGGGCAGGGCGCGGATGCGTACGCGTTCGTCACCGCGTTCGACGAACTCGGCCAGGTGCGCCAGTTGTCGGCGCATCACGGCCCGCCCGCCGACGTGCATCCGGAGCGAGGCCGGTCCCAGCACCACGAGGTAGCGGACCGGGTCGGGCCCTTCCAGCCTGGCCTGACGCGCCAGGCGTGACTCGACTCGGGGGCCGACGTCGACCGGCCTGATGTAGGTCGAGCCGCCCTTGATCATCGCCCGTGCGTAGTCGGCGGTCTGCAACAGGCCGGGAATCGTCTCCGCGACGTACTCGCGGATCTCCGCGGCACCGGCCTCCAGGCCGAGGAACCTGACGAACTCGTCGCCGAACACCGATTCGTAGTCGTTCCACCACCGACGCCGCTCGGCCTCGACCCGCAGGGCCTCCAACTCCGCGACCTCGGCCGGTTCCAGCTCGTAGTGCTCCGCGAGACGGGCCAGACCGGCGGGCGCGAGTCGTCGCTTCGCGATCTCGATCGTCGAGACGTTGTTGCCGCCCAGCCCTGTCGCCTTGCCGACGGCGGCGGTCGTCAGCCCCAGCGCGCTGCGGTGCGCGCGGAGCCGCCGGCCGAGTTCGACCGCGTGCACGGTGGTGAGGATCGGTCCGCCGGTCATCGACCTGAAGCCTCCCGCACATCCGCTGGTGCCCGTCCGCACGAGCGTACGACCCGCCGACGGCTACACCCGATCGGGCCACTTCATTCGATATTGAATCGGAGCTACCTTGATTGTACTCAAGATGGACATCAACCGACCACGCCGAGGTGCCCATGTCCCACACCCGCCCAGTACCCCGACCCACCAGCCGCACGGAGCACGCGGCGGACGACGAGCCGGAACCAGCAACGTCGACGCGGTGGTCGTGATGGGCATACGACCGTTCCGCTGGCTTCCGCATGACGGCGCACGTCACGCGATCCCCGACGAACTCGCCGCACACGAGAGCGGGTCGACGCTCTGCGGAGTCGCGGTGACCGTCCCGCACCTGCCGCTGCCGAGGAATCCCGACTGGTGCTGGCCCACGTGCCGTGACTGCGAAGCGGCGTGGCGGGCCTTCGAGGGCATCCCCGTCATCCCGTGGCCGTGCCCGAAACAGATACGCCCCTCGACTCGAACGACGAAGGGCCGCCGGTGACGCCCACCCACAACCACGTGGCCTACAACGAAGTGGTCGAGTCGGCGTTGAGCAGACTCGAACAACTCGCCGATATCCCGCACACCGCGGACGAATCGGCCATCAGATCGTTCGTCCGGGACGACCTGCCCCGACTGGTCGCCGGGATGCGAGCGTTGATCGCGATGCACGCCCCCGATGTCCACAGCCGTTGTCGCCACTGCCGCGCAGGGTGGTGGCGACGTCGCCAGTCCGTACCGTGTCGCGTGGTCCCGGAGTTCGTATCGGCCGTCAACGGCGCAAAGACCCACCATGCAAGGCACCGCCGTCGTCCACGACTGCCCGCCGGGCGGCCCGCTCCAGTCCTTTGAGGACGGCCGAGCTGTCGCCGTCCGGTTTCACAACCTGCCTTCCCCTACGGATTGCCGCTCGCACCTCGGCCGTGCCGCGCCCCACGGCCGGGCAGAGGGAACGCTGAGCGCCCGGACGGGCAGGCACCACGGGGCGGCAGGCCCGAGAGGCAGACGCAAGCGGTTGCCCTCCTGAAGGCGGGCCGACACCCGCTACGATCACGCTTCGAAGCCGGTCGATTACCGATCGGGACCTGCCCCCAGTGTCCCCGCCACGCACGGAGCCCCGCCGTGAACGACAGCGCAGTTCCCGAAGACAGGCAACTCCCGGCCGCCACACGGTTGGCCCACGCCATCAGGCGACTCCGCAAAGAGGCCGGGTTCAGCCATCAGCAACTGGCGGACCTGGTCGGCTACTCCCGCCAGTACGTGTCGCTGGCCGACCGCGTCGGCCGCAACCTCCCCTCACGGGACCTGATCAGCGCCATCGACCACGCGCTGGGCGCGAACGGCGACTTGATCGCGTTGCGCGAACTGGCAAAGCTCGACCAGCAGGCACGCCGACGCCGGATCTCCGCGACCACCGCCGACGATTTCTCCCAGGAACCGACTCCCCACGTCCCGGTACCGGCCGCGACAGTCGATCGGGACGCAGCCAAGGAGGCACGGACGTTCGGTCTCGCGACGGTGGAGGCGATGTTGATGGACACTGCGGAAGAGTCCTCCGGCTACCTGGCGTGGACGGAATCGACGAACGTCGGCGAGCTGACCATCGAGCAGATGCACACCGAGGTCCGGCGCATCGCCCGTTCCTACCTGAAAGTTCCGACTCTGCCGTTGTTCGCACGCACCAGGGCCTTGCGGGACCACGCGTTCGCCTTGCTGTCCGGGCACCAGGATCCGCGCCACAGCCGTGAGCTGTACGCCGTCGCCGGCTGGTCGCTGACCATGCTCTCGTGGATCTCGGTCGATCTGGGCCGCGCCGATGCCGCGGAGGACCACGGCCGCGCCGCGTGGGCGTGCGCCGAACGCGCCGACCACAACGGATTGCGCGCGTGGGTACGTGCAACGCAGCACACGTCGTTGTTCTGGCAGGGCGACTACTCCGGTGCCGCCCGATACGCGGCCGATGGCCTGACCTACAGCGGGACAGGGACAGCGGCGCTGTTCTTGTCCAGCGCCCTCGCTCTGGACCTGGCCCGAGTCGGCGACGGCGAGGCCGCCGCGTCGGCGCTGGTCCGGGGACAACGCGCCGCGGAGACTTCCACGCCTGCCGAGGACGAGTTGGCAGGCCCACTGACCTGCTCGGTCGACCGCGCCGCGTCGTTGTGGTCGGACACCGAGCTGGCGTTGGGCCGCGCCCATGACGCGTTGACGTTCGCCGACCGGGCCGTGGGGATGTTCGAGGCCACGGCCGAGGAACGCCGCAACCGGGGATCGGAGCGCATGACGCGCCTTCAACAGGTCAAGGCGCACCTGGTCCTCGGCGACCTGGACGCTGCCGAAGAGGCGCTGCGGCCGGTGATGGCCACTCCCCCGGTCCACCGCGTTCGCCCCTTGGCGCACCGCGTCGCGGAAGCAGGAGCGTTGGCGATCCGGGCAGGAGGAGCCGACCCTGCCGCGCGGCGGATCCGCGACGCGGTCAACGACTTCCACCGGGAAATCCCCACGAAGGAGTTGCCCGCGTGAGCCGGCTGGAGCCGATGAGGGATCACTGGTGGTGGCGGCCCGGGTGGCGGGTGGGCCGGTCGTTCTACACCTGGCACGTGACCTTCGCCGAGCAACCCGACGCGCAGCAGCTCGTCACCGACTACGCGCCTGTACTCGCCTCGCTTCCCCAACTCGACCCCGTTCCCATCCGATGGCTGCACCTCACCCTCCAAGGCATCGGCTTCACCGACGAGGTCGACCGCGACGACGTGGACCGCATCGTCCGGGCCGCGCACAAGCGATGCACCAACCTGGATCCGTTCGCCGTGACCATCGGCCCGGCCCACGTAGACCCCGAGACCGTCCAGATGCCCGCCCTGCCCTTGCAACCGCTGGCACAACTGCGCCTCACCATCCGGTCCGCCATCGGCGACGTGTGGGGCTCGGACAACGTCCCGGAACCGGAGGCCGGATTCCGGGCGCATGTCAGCCTCGGCTACTCCAACACGACCGGCCCCGCCGAACCGGTCGCCCAGGCCCTCCGTGCCCACGGTGAACACACCGCCCAGGTCATCGTGTCCTCGGTGTCACTCATCGATCTCAACCGCGACCACCGGAACTACGAGTGGAGCGACGTCGCATCGGTCGGACTCGGTCGCGCCTGAGCAACTGCACCACCATCCGCTCCGGCCCGAATCGCTCAATCGTCGTGGGTGACCGGCACCAACGCTCAGACGGTCGTCCGACTCACCCGAGGCCGCCGACAAGGCCAGGCCCCGGATGTGGTTCTGCCGCGAGCCAACGACAACAACCGCACCTGACCGTCCCCGGCATCTCCGCACGCGACCGGTCCTCACACACTGCAGGTGGACCGATCGCCGAAACAGGGGGCAAGTGTTCCTGCTATTCCAGTTGCCCCCGTTTGTGATCGCTGTCGACATCGTCGGAATAGCTAGTGTTCAGGCCATTGAGCAACGCATCGGAGCCAGGTCTACAACTCGAACACCGGAATGAGAGGCACTACCGTGCACGATCGCCGCGGACCGAACTTGGCGGATGACGCGCTCCCCCCGCCTTCCTCACTACGAACCTTGGCCGTCGAGTGCGCTCCCCGAGTGTTCGCCATCGGCTACGAGGACGGAGAACATGACGTCGTCGGCATCACAGCCTGGGGGCTCGCCTTCCCCGGCCAGACCCAGGCCGTTTCGACCGACGGCACCCACCAGGTCGTCACCGACGAGCCGGAACAGGCTGTGCGGCACTTCGCGGAAGACGGCGCGACCATGCACATGATCGAATTGCGGATCCGGTAGCCCCCGCGATCCGCCCCGGAACCGAAGGCGCAGGGAAGACCCACATGGCGTCCGGACCGGCGGAATCCTCCCGCGCATTGCTCCCAGCGAGTGATGCCACCACGAACCCCTCCGTCATCCGTGGATGGTGGGATGTCCCGGCGGACCGTCGCCCGTCGGTGCTCGCCGTCACCGACCCACAACTCGGCACGGTACGCCTCGAAACGCACCTGGCGAGAAGCGTGCTCGTCAGTCCGCGGTTGGCCGCGACGCCCACCCCGGTCGTGACCGTCTCAGGCGTCGGCCTGTACCTCTTCCTCGTCCGGCCACCGTTCCCGGACGGCACCGTCAAGGACGGGATGGCGGTGTACGAGGAAGGTCGTCCAACACCACTGCCTCCCTTGACTGTCGGCGACACGACTGTCCGATGGCTGATCTCACCCGATGACACCGCGGACACCATGCTCACCGCCCGAGAGTTCACGCACCTCGTAGAACACGCCCGGTAGGCCACGATCGCGCGGACCGCCCACAGGACGACCGTCGTGCCCACAAGACTAGTATAGGCGTATGGACTCTGAGGACCCGCCATTGTGGGACTACATCCAGAGGAACCTGGAGAACCGCGGGCTGACCACCGGAGACCTGGCGCGGAGGACCGGCATCCACCGAAGTCGGTTCACCATGTGGCGCCAGGGAGACTCGCTCTCGATCGAGAGCGCGAGGGCCATCGCCGGACTGTTCGACGTCAGCGTCGTGGAAGTCCTGGTGGCCGGCGGGATCCTCGACGCCGGTGAAACGTCGTTGCGACAACGATCCCCTGATCCCGGTCAGCTCTCCGACGAGGCGCTGGTCGCTGAACTGAGACGCCGTCTGAGCCGCACCCGCTGAAACGGCAGGTCAAGGAACTTCGCTCGCTCCCGATGCCCGGTGACGACGTCGCCGGGCATCGAACCGTCCGCAGTTCGCGGTCACCTCGGGGTTTTGTCGCAGTCGGTACGTGCGGCGGCAGACATCCGCTGTGATCAGGGCGGCGGTGAGGTGGCGTATCGGGCAGTACGGGATGGGCGGGGTCAGGTGTCGATGTCGCCGAGGTAGGGGACGCCTCCTGCGGCGGCCGTGGTGTCGGTGAGGCAGTGGCCGCCCAACGCCGCGCAGGACGTGAACTCGCGTCAGCCAGCGCGGTCGCCGACTCCAAGCAGACCCTGCGGTGCACGTACCTGTCCGGCGTGCCGCTCGTCGGTCTGATGCTCAACTCCCTGTTCTGTTGGTCCTGGGCCGACCCGATCGTCGCCCTGGCCATCGCCGCCGTAATGGACCAGGAAGGTCACGACGCCTGGCGCGGAAACCACTGCGGCCAACGTCCGACCCCGGCGGCCGTTGCATATGTGCGTCGGGGTGGGCGGCGCAACAACATCTCGAATGCTTCCGCACGCCAGTACCCACCGTGCACGAAGTGAACCTGCCTCCTCACCCTTTCGGTTGATACGCCGCCCGATCGAGCGTTCATCGAGGAGAAGTCCAGGTGCCTGGGAATCGTGCCGACCTATCCTCGACTTCCGGAGGCCGAGCCGGGACCAGGCGAGCCCGCGCCAGGGCCGCCTTGGGGTGGCGGGAGGAGTGGGTAGTCGTCTTGGAAGGAACGACGGATACAACGGAAGCGCGACCGGCCAGGCAGTCTGTCGGCGCTGTGTTGCACGAACTCCGGGAGGCGGCGGGGCTGTCGCTCCGGGTTGTCGCCGAGCGCACGCACTACAGCATGGGGCACATCAGCAACGTGGAGCACGGTACGAAGCCGGCCACGATCGACTTCGCGAAGGCATGTGACGCGGCGTTGGGGACGGGAACGCGGCTTCAGTCGCTGGTGGCCGAGCCCGTCGGGCGGGCCGGCCGACCGGCCGCGGCCCGGCCCGGTTCCTGCCGCCCGGCTTGGGTTCCTTGAGACCGAGCAACCGGCACGCGAAGCCGTGGTGGCGTTCCATCGCCCGCCGCAGCTCGCGCTCACCCTCCACCAGGCTGCGCGCGATGAACTGCCCGGCCGCACGCGGAGGCGCACCGGCCACCAGCCTGCGCAACGCGGCGTGCCGGACGGTCTCGGCGGCGCGCCACGCCTTGTTGTTCCGCAACACCCGCGCATGGGCGGCCTTGCGCTCCGGCGTCCACTCCTCCGCCTTGGCCACGGCGGGGTTGACGCTCCACGTCTCCACGTGGCCGTGAGCCGCCCAGTCCCGACAGATGTAGACCGCAGTCGCGGTGCCGGTGGCGTTGTTGGTCGTGATGTAGGCCGCGTGCCCCGGACACGACTCGTGCCCCGCGTCCTCACCGTCCAGCCGGACCTGGTCCTTGCGACTGCGGTACAACCGGTCCAACCGCGACGCACCGACCGGCGCGTAGTCGCCGACCACTTCCACACCGGCCTCACGCAACGTCCCGGCCAACTCCTCGCACGCGGCCCGTGACCGGTACGTCAGCCGCCACTCGGCCAACGCGTGGTCCAACCCGGCAGGGTCCGACTCCAGGGTCTCCGTCAGATCGCGGTAGGCGTCCTCGTCACCCTCGAACTCCGCCAGCTCGGCGGCCTGGAGAAGCGAGAGCTGCGGGTAGTCCCGTAGCGCCTCGGTGACCCTGCCGTTGCGCCGGGTCCGCAGACCGGCCTCCACCGTCCCCACGTCCACGCTCAACTCGTCCGCGACCTCGTCCGCGCTGAGCCCGAACAGCGTCAACTCCTCGAAAATCCGCGCCGCGTCAACGGTGTCGTAGCCGCTCCGGACCTCGTTGGCCAACCACTGGTCCCGCAACCACTGCCACCGCTGCTCGTCGTCGGACTCGGTGACGATCGCCGGCACCACCCGCTCGGCAACCGGCAACGAGGCCGCGATGACCGTCCGGCAATGCCCGTCCTGCACCCGGTACCGGCCCTCGCCGATCGGCCGGACGATCACCGGGACCCGGACACCGTGCCTGCGGACACTCGCACACAGATCCGGTTTCTCCACCTCGATGTCACCGATCGTGCGGGAGTTCCGATCCATCACCAACGTCTGCGGGTCCAACAATTCGAAACGCGTGTTGCTCCACAACTGGGCGGTCACGACAACATCCCTTCGGTAGGCCCGACCACCGGACACCTCACGCATCGAGCCCACCCCCAACCTGCCAGGAGTCGGGTTCGCCGCGATCCGGCGGATCCAAGCCCGCCCGAACACCGACCCCACCAGGTCGGGGAATTGGTGTTCGGGCGGGGCACGCCCGACCCGGGTGGCGGCGGGGTCGGTGTCCAACCGCACAAGCGGGGTGCCGGGTTCTGCCCGACCGAAGGGAGGACAAGCAGAACCCGGCACCCCGCCGCGGTTTGACACCGACCCCGACGTCGCCCACCATCACGAGCCCCGCCCGGACCCGATACCACGACACCGCAACCACTGCGCCCGCAACCTGCCATAACCGTCCGAAGTGGACAGAAACAAATTGTTGTCGTCACCTACCTGTTTCAGGAGCGGCTGGCGGAGTCCGACCTGACAGCCTCGGCGAACACATGCTGACACCGCCGCAAGACATCGGCCATGCCCCGACTCGCCTCCCGCGAGGTCTGAGCCGACAACCCGTCGAGCGACCGATACCACTCCACCCGGACACCACGCGCCTCCTCCACGAACTCGTGCGCCCGTACACGCGGAAGCACGACCGCCACCATGTCCAACTCCACCGACCGCGTCTCGACCAACCACCGCGCACGATCCGCCGCACCCGCAGGCTTGCCCTCGTTCACCGTGGCGAACCACAACTCCACCGCCTCGCGATCGGACAGACCGTCATGCCCGACACCGTCGAGCCGAAACACGACCGACTCCCACCGCCGACGCACAGACGCCGCCAACGCCGCCATCGCGGCATCCCGATCCACGTGCACACCCACCTGCACGTCCCTGCCATCGAAGAACACCAACACAGTCACAGACGTGGACACCACCATGACGAACTCCTGCCAAACGGACACGACGACTTCTCCTGACAGGAATCCACCCGCCATGCCCGCGTCGTGCCGGAGAAGGGGCGCGGACCGGCCGCCCGACGACCGCGAGCGGGTCACACCGCACGCCCTTCGCGGTTGACCCGTGACCGGACGTCGGGCAGCCTGACCGCGCCCTTCCCCGACACGGCCGTTCCCACGTGACAGCGTGCGTCCACACGGCGTCCCGGCTCGGCGACGCACCGTGCGCACGCACGCGGAACACCAGCCTACGTCGAACATGTGTTCGATCCAGGTGCTAGGTTGCCCTGCGTGGAACCGACATCACGGCAACCAGATGGCGCGCTGCGTCACAGGATCGACGGCACAAACACCCGGATCGCGGTCCTGCCCGGCACCTGCCGACAGCGCAAGCACCGCCTGGCCACCACCGGATACCGAGCGACCGTCCACAACGGCGTGGTCGAGGTCATCTGCACCGAGTGTTCCGCCGGCCCCGACCCCGACCTTCACTGGCGATTGAGCACCACCCACCCGGCGAGCACCCGCGCCGAACTCGACGACCAGCCCTACCAAGCACTTCTCACCCCGCCGACCACCCGATGACCCCTCAGAGCAGCACGCCAGCCTCCGGACATCAGGTGAGGGGAAGTCACGCCATTGCACCAGGCACCCACATGGCAGAGTCGACACAACACTCACTCGCCGGCACGCGTTCGATCACCTCTTCGACCGCCCGTGCCGGAAACACGGTCCTCGCCCGAATACGGCCAGCAGGAAACCGGCCTGTAGAGCGTCATCGGCGCCATGCGGAGCAACAAATCCGCCTCAGCCACGGTGCAGAAAGGCAAGTCCAGACACTCAACCTGGGCCGTGTTGGAGTCATTGACGCCGCCAGCGCGTGCCGGTCTCAGATTTCCACTGTGGACGCCACGGGTCTCGTGGTCAAAGTTCCGCCCTGCGACGGACACCACCGAACGGCATGCGAAAGAGCAAGAAACCATTACAGGTCGCCGTGCACCTGCCGGGGCCTCAGCCATTCCGCTTGCGCAACAACCGCGCGGGAACGAGTTGATCAAACAACTCCACCGTCACCGATCGCCCATCCGCATAGCAGGTCCGGTAGTTCACCACACCGACCCAGTCCCCCTCCACACTGCGGAACCACCCCGACAACACCCCGGCACCGATCCGGTCAGGCCCAACCCCTCCACGAACACCCTGCGCTCTGCGCCGAGCAATCTCGGAATCACCACACCGAGATCGACCCACACCGGCAACGACCGCGTGCCAGCCGTGCACACCGTCCCCGCTGTAGCGGGTACAGGGGCTCTCCAACACCATCCGTCAGACCTCCAGCGCTTCAGGATGGTGATCGTCTGCCCGACCAGCGTGGCGGTTGCGATCCTCGCTGGAAGCGAGCTTCCACCGCTGCGCCCGCTGGCCTGACCCGCTCGATCGGGTGGAGCCGGGTTGCGATCCTCACTGGAAGCGGGCTTCCAGCGCTGCACGCGCTGCTGGGCGAGCTGGTGGCGGCTGTGCGAGGGCTGTTGCGATCCTCGCTGGAAGCGAGCTTCCAGCGCTGCTTCACCGGGGCTCATCAGAACGGCGGGGTCTCGGAGTTGCGATCCTCACTGGAAGCGGGCTTCCAGCGCTGCCCGAGATCGCATGGCGGCTTAGCGATTACCCGCCGTTGCGATCCTCGCTGGAAGCGGGCTTCCAGCGCTGCGTGGACGCCGGGCTGCGCCTGGTCGGCTGCCGGTTGGTTGCGATCCTCGCTGGAAGCGGGCTTCCAGCGCTGCTGTTCTCGCGCGTCTGGCCGGACGCAACCCCACGGTTGCGATCCTCGCTGGAAGCGGGCTTCCAGCGCTGCGTCCAGACCCTCCGGGGCCTCCTGCCAGTCCATCAAGTTGCGATCCTCGCTGGAAGCGGGCTTCCAGCGCTGCGGCAGGGGGCCGGCCGTCCAGGTCGGCGTGACCGGGTTGCGATCCTCGCTGGAAGCGGGCTTCCAGCGCTGCGTGCGCTGGTAGACCGTGGCGGTGTCGCCAGCGCGTTGCGATCCTCGCTGGAAGCGGGCTTCCAGCGCTGCGCGGCCACGTGTTCGAGTTGGTCGACTGGAGCGTGTTGCGATCCTCGCTGGAAGCGGGCTTCCAGCGCTGCTCCGACCGGGACGCCTACACCTGAACCCTCAGGGGTTGTTGCGATCCTCGCTGGAAGCGGGCTTCCAGCGCTGCCCAGCCCGACCCGCCAGATCGCGTTGTTCGCCCGACCGTTGCGATCCTCGCTGGAAGCGGGCTTCCAGCGCTGCCGGCACACCGCCTACGACAGCACCCGGCCTGGGAGGTTGCGATCCTCGCTGGAAGCGGGCTTCCAGCGCTGCGGACTGTGCCCGGCCTCGACCAGCCGCAGCACCAGGTTGCGATCCTCGCTGGAAGCGGGCTTCCAGCGCTGCGGCCGCCGAGCGCCAAGCCGACCAGCAGTACCAACTGTTGCGATCCTCGCTGGAAGCGGGCTTCCAGCGCTGCCGCCGGCCGGCGGCGGGTCTCGGAGCGGGCCAGGGCGTTGCGATCCTCGCTGGAAGCGGGCTTCCAGCGCTGCCGACCGGATCGCCTCCGCCACCGCGCGCCTGGCCGTTGCGATCCTCGCTGGAAGCGGGCTTCCAGCGCTGCGGACGGCCGCGAGACCTGCGGCCCACTGGGCAGCCCGTTGCGATCCTCGCTGGAAGCGGGCTTCCAGCGCTGCGTTCCCCTACGCCACGGCGGGCACGTCGCGTAGGGGTTGCGATCCTCGCTGGAAGCGGGCTTCCAGCGCTGCCCGCCGACTCCGGGATGGACCCCCACCGGTACCTGGTTGCGATCCTCGCTGGAAGCGGGCTTCCAGCGCTGCGGCGAACGAGGCGTCGCCGTTGAAGACGGCCCCCTGGTTGCGATCCTCGCTGGAAGCGGGCTTCCAGCGCTGCCCCCGGAGAGCAGTTCGTCGTTGTGGCGGCTGCGGCGTTGCGATCCTCGCTGGAAGCGGGCTTCCAGCGCTGCCGTTCCAGGACCCGGCGGTCGCCGTCCTCGACCAGGTTGCGATCCTCGCTGGAAGCGGGCTTCCAGCGCTGCCGATCAAGGGCCTGTACGACGCGGTCAAGGGTCTGGCGTTGCGATCCTCGCTGGAAGCGGGCTTCCAGCGCTGCTGGACGTGGTCCGACAGCTCACCAAAGAGGCCCCGGTTGCGATCCTCGCTGGAAGCGGGCTTCCAGCGCTGCCCTGCATGAGCAGGATAAAGGCCCCGATGGAGCACGCAATCCTGCCCATTGTCCCGAGAAGTGGGATGACGCGCCGACATCAACTTCGGAACCTATAGGCGTGTCGTGTCACGCTTGGGGTTCCGAACCACACCACCGCAGTTCCGGAACACTACGTTTCACAGATCGCGTTGCCCGACGCGCTTGTTCATGCGGATGTCGAGGGTTCCGCCGAGCGCGGACGCATTGCGAGGTGAGGGTCTCAGTAGTGCTCGGAGGGTTGCCAGTCGAGGCCGGCCGGCCGGAGTCCGGTGGTGGCGAGTTCGTGCAGTGCCTGCCGCCACCGGTCCAGGGACAGTGCCGCGTCGCGGGGGAACTCGGTGAGGGTGGCCTTGTCGATGTACAGCGGCGGCGCGTCGTCGGGTGCCGGCGCGTCCGTTGTGCGGGTCACCCAGACACCGCCGTCGGGGCCGAGTCCGACGAGGTCCGGGGTGTCGGGAGGCAGCATGTCGCGGGGGCCCGCGAACAGGATCGCGCCGATGCCGGCCCGCCGGTCCATGTCGATCTTGACGATGTGGTCGGGCAGGTCGTGCGGGCCAGTGAGCGGCCGGTCCGGCAGGACGATGCTGGGCGGGTTGGGGTGCCTACGCTCCAGCAGCCGGGTGAGCAGTTCGTCGAGTTCGGTGTCGGTGCGCACCACGACGGGCGAGGTCTCTCCTGTCGTGGCGTTGAAGGACACTTCGAGGGGATGACGGCTCATCGGGCCTTCCCGTGGAATCGGTGCGTCTGCCGGGGATCGTGCACGGTCAGCGTCTGTCCCGGCCGTAGGCGGAGCGGGATCATGGCCTGACACGATAACCGGCCGGTGCAGAGTTCGTTGTTCACCACGACCGTCGCCGCGGCGCACCCGCTGTCGCGCAGCCGCCAGGCGGCTATGACCTCGACGTGCTGCGACACCGCCGGCACTCCGCCGAACCGGCCGACGCCCTGGTCGAGCAGATGGTCCGCGATCCGCTTGTCCTCGCCGTCGGACTCACGGCCACTCTGGACCAGTTCGCGGTGCCCGTCCTCGTCCACCACCCAGCCGCTGGTGATGTACGCGGGCAGATCCTGTCGCTGCCCGCCCGACCACCCACGGTCGAGCGCGGACTCCACGCCGCCCCGCGACGAGACGACGGCGTTCAGCCGCGCCTCGTACTGGAGCACCAAGGCGACCGCCCTGTTGACGACCGAGATCAACTCGTCGATACGGGACGAGACCTCGCGCAACGTCCCGACCGTCGCGGCCGAGTCGGCTTCCAGCCCGTATGCGCCGTCAAGCGCCCGCTCCAGAAGGCCGGCGGCATCCTCGACGAGGGTTCTCGCGGCCTCGTAGGCATCGACCGACTCCGCCGCCTTGTCGAGCGCGGCACGGATCACCCCGGTGAGATCGGGGCACAAACCCGACGCGCGACCACGGTCTCGTCCGAACAAACCTGCGGGCGGCATGGATGCCGTACCACCCTCGGGCTGCTCCGTCCGTGGACTACGACGTGGATACCCCCTCGCGCCGAGACCTGACGCCGCAACACAGATGGCCCGCCGGTGCGCTGTTCAGACCAGCGGGTGGATTCCAGCATGCCGTGGTGTCGTGCGCGTTCGACGCCGCTGCCGCCATGTGGTTTGGGCGGGGTGCCCCGGCGAGCCGGCCTGTTGCCCTTTGCTGTTGGCGATGTACCTGGCTGAGCGGCCAACGAGATGTTCGTGATCGTCTGGACGTGTCGTTCCAGGGAGACGTACTCAGAGTCAAGCCGCCCCGCGCCGTCTTCTACGAAATGCCGGGTTTGTTCACCGCATTTCTGATCGGCGAAACGCCGTGGGGCTGCTGGCGACCGCTGCGCTGCGGCAGGGCGTCATCCGTCACCTGCTTGGTGTCCCGTTACAGCGAGACGACCCGTCGGAACGCATCCGGCTTCCCGACGTGCTGCTCTCGCGGGAGCTGTGGTCTGTTGCGACGGGCCAATCCACGCATTGTGCTCACAGCCGGCCGCCGATGCGGTAGCGGTCATCGGTGAACTGGCACGGCAGGTGAACGCGGCACCCACACGGTGCTCCTCGACAGTCGGACGTCACAGGTGACCGGCACCATCGACTCAGGGACGGGCGATCGGCGAGGTCTCGGCCTTCAGGCTGATGCTGCCTCCGGCATGGCGACTCGGATGGACCTCGGTTGCCTTGTGAGCCGACTGGAACTCGAAGAGGTAGAGGCCGCCGTGGCCGCCGACGGCGATGCTCTCGCCGTCTGGCAACCATGTGCAGCTGAACGCTTCCTCCTCCATCCTCATGGTGGCCTGCCAGGTCGAGGTCTCCAGATCCCAGACCGATACCGTCCGGTCCGGAGACGTCGTCGCCAGCCAGTGGCCGTCCGGGGAGATCGCGAGATCCTTGATCGGGAAGGCATGCCCTTCAAGTTCCACCTGTCTCACGCCATCTTCCGAGTTCCAGACCTCCACGGAACCGGCGTGGGTGGTGATGGCGAGCGTCGTGGAATCCGCGGACACCGCAACTCGCACAGCCCGGCTCCGTGTCACGAATTGAGCCACCTTCGTACCGGTATGTGGGCTCCAGATCTCGACATGGCGATCGCTGAGTACCACGGCAAGCCACCGACCGTCGGGCGCTGAGACCATCTCGACCAGCCGGCCCTTGTTGCAGGGGATCTCGACGAGGAGTTCGCCCGAATCCAAGGCTTTGACTTCGATGGTCTGGGTGGAGTTCGCTGCAGCGAACCACGAGCCTTCTGGCGACACCTCCAACGCGTAGACCGACTCGGCGAGCTTCCGCTTCTGCTTGCCAGTCCCCGTGTCCCAGGTCCGGACGACCTCTCCGCTGTCGAGCGTGACAAGCACCGCACCGTCCGAGGTAGCCCCGAGAGCCCACAAGCTGCGGCGCAAGCCGGTGAGTTCGGTCCGCATGGTCCCGGTGACCGAATCCCAGATCCGAACCTGGTGTCCGAGTTCGGCGTCGATGTCGACCGCGGCCAGCCACGCTCCATCGGGAGATGCCGTCATCAGTCGGATGGAGTCCGCACGTCCGGAAAGGCGAAAACGCTCCGTCGCCCGATCGACGTCCCAGACTCTCACCGCGTGATCGCTGACGTGGTCGTCGTGGCCGACGGTCGCCAACCACGACCCGTTCGGTGCTGTGGCGATCGAGCGGACGGGAACACTGCGGTCCACAGAGGGCACGCGCTCGACCTGGTCGCCCACGTTCCACATGCGGATCGAGTTGTCCGCGCAGGACACCGCCATCCAGTTGCCGTGTGGCGACACCACCATGGTGTCCATGGGGCCGACACGATCGGTCGAGCTGAGCCGTTCGTTGCCGGTATCGACGTCGAGGAGCCTCAAGCTGTTGTCGCGACAGGTGATGGCGACCCATGACCCGTCCGGCCCCGCGACCATGGACCTCGCCCGTGTCGGCAGGTTGACGACCTGGCGGACGGTTCCGTCGATCACATCCCAGATCCGGACGGAACTGTCGGTTCCGGCGGTCGCGATCCACTTGCCGTCGGGCGCGGCCACCACCTCCCACACCTGGCCCGTGTGGCCGGTGAACTTGGTGCGGAGCGAGGCTGTCTCGATGTCCCAGAGCCAGACCTCGCCCGTGCGCCCGACCGTCGCCAACCGCTCACCACCGGCCACGGTGATTCCCCACAGGGGTCCGGGGTGCCCGGCCAACACGGCGCGTTCGGTGCCGGTGGTGGTGTCCCAGATGGAGACTGTGTCGCCGAACCCCATCGTGGCGATCCACGTTCCGTCGGGTGAGGTGACCACCGATGTCACCCTGACGGAGCCGCAGTCGATCGCCAGGCGCTCGGCGGCGGTGGCGACGTCCCAGATTCGGAGGATGTTGTCGGTGGCGATGGTGGCAATCCAGGTTCCGTCCGGTCCGGCGATGATCTGCCGCGCGCGCTTGGGCAGAGTCCAGCTCTCACCGCCGGTCGCGTAGTCGATCACCGACACCATGCCGTCCGCTCCGGCCGATCTGTCCGAGGCTTCGCTGATGACCGCGAGCCAGGTGCTGCCGGGTGCCGTGGCCATCGCCGTCGCGGCCAGGTGGAAGCGCGCTCGCTCGGCGCCCGTGTCCACGTTCCAGACCCGCACCGTGGTGTCGTATCCACTGGTGATGGCGGAGGCTCCGTCCGCGGTCACCAACATGGCCCGGACCCGGTCCGTGTGTCCTTTGAGGGTGCGGCGCAGCGCCGGCATGGGCAGGTCCGGCAGGCTCCACCGGTTCACCAGCCCGGCCTTGGTCCTGGTTTGTTCGAGTGCCAGAGCCTGCATCCCCCAGTGGGGATCGTGGGCGACCCGGCTGTGCAACACGTCGATCAGGCTGTGTTCGGGCCGAGTCGGCATCAGCAGGTGCGCCGTCTTGCCGAGGAGTTCGCGCAGACGGGCACACCGTGACGTGCCCACCAACGCGAGGTCGGCGTAGGGCGCTCCCGGTCCGGACTGCATCAGCCGAGCACCGACCCATCGCAGATCGGACGCGAGCCCGTCAGCCTCGTCGACCAGTTCCGCAGCCAAGAGGTGCTCGACGAGGTGCTCCCAAAGATACCGCCGCGAGTGGTCCATTTCCCACCAGGCGACGACTGTCGCCCGGCCTCCGGCCTCCGCGTCCGCGTCCGCGTTCAAGCTCGCGACACGTCGAAGATCCGTGGCGAGTTCTCGCACGAAGATCCGGTGCAGGCCGACAAGCACCTCGTGGCCCAGTTCCTCGATCAGGAAGTCCCGCACGACGTCGTGCATGCTCACCGCCCCGGTGTGCGGTGCGGCCGTGACGGTCAACAGTCCCAGGTCGTCGAGACGTGCCAGCAGCGCGCGGGTCTCCAACAGCGTCAGACTGCCGCTCGCGGACCACAACCTGCCGACCAACTCGACAGGCACCGTCTCGTCCTCGGCGAAGACCGCCAACTCGGCGAATCGCAACCGCTCCGATGGAGCCAGCAGGCCGGTGCCCGCCTCGATGGTGCACGCGACGGCCCGCTGGCGCTGGAAGGGATCGTTGACATCGAGCTGCTGGGCGGACGCGCCGGTCAGGTCGTCGATGCGCAACGCACCCGAACGCCGCAACAACGCAAGCAGGTCCTTCGCGCACCGGGCGAGGTTCGTATGAGACTTCGCCTGATCGACGAGCACCTTGTTGACCAGCCTCAGCAGCAGCGGCCAACGCCCCGTTTCGGCGAGGAGTTCGGCGACCACTCTGGAAGGCAGCGGAGCCAGCCCTGCCGTGAGCAGGCGGCGAGCCTGCTCCGCGGTGACCTGGTCCACCCGCACCGGGATCGAGTCGCCCGCCACCAGCGAGGGGATCCGGGTGGTGACCAGGCGGGCGCAATTGGTTCCCGAGACCGGGAACGCGACCTCCTGCTCGGGGTACCAGACGTCGTCGAGGATCAACAGTCGAGCGGGACCCGCGGCCAGCAGTGCGGCCAGGTGCTCGCTCGCCTGCCGAGGATCGGTGAACGATCTCGGGCTGTCCGGCTCGATCCGCGTGATGAGGTCGTTGATGCGCTCGGCGATCAACGCGGGCGACCGGACGTCCCGCCCCAGCGTGACCCAGTACACCCGGCCGCCGAACCGACGCAGGACCCTGCGGTCGGCTCGGACGATCTTGGCGACGGTCGTCTTTCCGAACCCGCCGGCACCGTGAACGGCCGTCGTGATTCCGACGGTGCCTCCCGCGCGACTGTCCAAAGCCGTCAAGACCTGACCGACCTCGACGGGCCGATCAACCACCCAGGACTCGGGACGCTGGTCCACCGGCACGAGCGCGTTCCACTGGGCCTCCGCCCGTTGGTTCATCCACCACGCCAGCACGCTTGTCAGGGCGACAGCCGCCGTCGCGGCGGCCGTCCACCACAACGGGTGAGACTCCACCATCGGCAACCACGGGCTGGAACCACCGGTCGCGACGTTCACCGTCACCGCCACCGCGGTAGCCGTGATCGCCACAGCCAGGGCGACCGCAACCAATCGTCCGACCAACCACCAACGACGCGTCACCCTCACATCCCTCGCGGAAGATGAACGGACAGTGCCACAACCCACTAGCTCGATTCGGCTGTTCCATCGCCCACCGACATAACCACTGGCGACCCGGCGATTCGGTAGGTGATGCACCTTATCCACATTCCACGTTCGCATGGCAACTCCACCCCTTGATCGGCGGCAAGTGCGGAACCCGCCCTCCGAACCCTGACCGCTCAACGCGCGGAGCCCACCTTTCGGCGCAAGGGGGTATCTACTGCCAGAACAAGTCGGATCGATCTTCGAGTCAACGGTCCGGACCGCCGGTCATCGACGACATAAGCCCAGCACCCGACCCTCGGAGTGGCATATTCGAATCGGATCGAACCGGTCAACTCATGCGGATCGCCGACACCTCGGAGCACAGCGCGACTTGAATGTGGACGACGATCGAGATCGATACCGACCCGGCGGCGACGGGAACACGTCGGAACCCGTCGCCGCGCGTCACTCCCGAGAGGAACGACCGGGCTCCGCCCGCACGACGCCGGATTTCGACACGTCGAGGCCGGACCCCGGTCTCCGTGACACGACAGGCGGCACGGTCCGCCTACACGCGTTCGCCGATGCCCATCCGGAGTTGGGTTTCCTGGGCCCGTTCGGCGGCGGCACTGGCTCCGTAGTGGCGGGGCATGTCCTCCGAGGCCCAGCCGAGCAGGAGCATGAGGTCGCCGGTGTCGCCGCCGGCGCGTTTCCACTCGTGGGCGTAATTGTGGCGCCAGCGGTGGGCATGGACGCCGGTCAGGCCGGCGGCCAGGCCGCGGCGTTTGAGCATGATCTTGATGCCGTTGGGGGCCAGGCGGCGGATGCCGCGTTCGGCGAGCCACAGGTCCGGGAGGTCGGCGGCTTTGTGTTTGGCGCGGGCCCGGAGATAGCGGGACAGGGCGCGGGCGGTTTTCGGGCCGAAACGGACCCGGCGGTCCTTGTCGCCTTTGCCGCGGTAGCGGATCGACTTGGTGTCCAGGTCGAGGTCTGCGAGGGTGAGGTTGCCGACTTCGGACAGACGGGCGCCGGTGTTGTAGTAGAGGCGGATCAGGGCCTCGTCGCGCAGGGCGACGAAGTCCTTGCCTTTGCAGGTGCCGAGGACCTTTTTCGTGTCGTCGTCGCGGATGACCGGGATGAGTTTCTTCGTGGTCTTCGGCTGTTTGACGCGGTCCATCGGGGAGCGGTCGATGTCCTCCTCGTCGTCGCGGAGCCACCGGAAGAACTGCTGCAACCCCTTGTGCTTGTTCAGGGCGGTCGCTCCGGAGCGGGTCTCGATCATCCACGCCTGGAAGTGCTCGACGTGGGCGCGGGAGACCTCGCACGGGTCCTCGGCCGCGTCGTCGGACTCCGGGTCCGGCGAATGCTCCCCGAGATAGCGGGCGAGCTGGGCCGCCGCGAGGAGGTAGTTGTAGCGGGTGGTCTCCGGGTGACCGGCCGAACGCAACGTCCGGTCCCAGTCGCGGAGGTAGCCCGACCAGGTCTTCGACAGGTCGGCGGTGATCTTGTCCAGGTCCAGCAGGGGCATGACGGAAACTCCCCGAGTCAAGGTGTCGCTGAGCGGCGTGCTTGACCCGTCCGAACATCCCAAGATCACAAAAAGAGGGCCTCCGCAGTATCTGACCTGCGAAGACCCTCTTGGCCGTCGGGACGACAGGATTTGAACCTGCGACCCCTTGACCCCCAGGACGTCGAGGTAGTCGTTTTTACAGGTCAGAGGCCATGTATTGATCATGTATGAAGTTCGTCGACCAGCGTGTCGTTCGCTTCCGTGCACACCGTGTGGTCCCCGCGTGGTCCCCAGCGACCAGCACTTTTCTAGCAGCGGCCACATGACAACCCGTCAAGTAGCGCATCGGCGACCGGGCCGACGGCGTCGACTCCTTATCGCGGTGTCTAGTGGGCACCGGGGTCGTACCTGGGAAAGCTGCGTTGCCGCATGAAAGGCAATCGCGAATGCGGCTCGACTCCGCTGTGGGCGACGGGCGGGCGGAAAGGTCGTCGTACAGGCGGGTGCACTGAAGACTGGGGCGAGGTGGACCGGGCTAAGGAAGACAGGCGCGAGTTCGACCCGGGGAGCGGGGACGTGGGCGGGGTGGACCGATACCGAAACCGGCGGACTACTAACGATCTGCGGTCGGGGCCGTCGCGGCGGGCGACTGGTGTGGGCGGTGATGAGGTTCTGCATGTGGTAGCGGCCCCACAGTGCGAGCTGGTCCGTGTTGGTGTTCCTGGTCCGGGTCATTTGAACCCCTCGCCTTCCGCCTGTCGACATCGGTTCCGGTGGTCCGAGCGGGCTTTTCGCCCCCCGTCCCTCGGCCCTTGCCGCAGTTAGCGCCGGGTCGTCGGTGTCAAGGGTGGCCGTAGGCCATCGCGCAGCGACGCGTAGCGCCCTTGATGCCGGCGGCCCGGTGTTAAAGGATCCTGGGCCTCCTGGGGACGAGCCCGCGTTCGCTGCGCATGTGGGGCTGGGGAGTGACGGCCCGGCGGTAGTCGAGTGGCGGATAGTGTTGCGGTGTCGACCAAGGTTTTCGGCACCGGAGTGAACCGAATGAAAACGGGAAGTTGGTGGCGTAAAGCCCCTGGTCGGGAAGTGTCTTCCCCGCACGCGCGGGGGTGCTCCAACGTGTTCGCCGTGCCCGAGGACTGCTCGTGGGGTTTTCCCCGCACGCGCGGGGGTGGTCCGCCGCCCATGATCGTTTTGCCTGCCGGGATCAGGTCTTCCCCGCACGCGCGGGGGTGGTCCCATCATCACCGGCAAGGGTGTCCAAGCCTTACAGCCTTCCCCGCACGCGCGGGGGTCCGATGGGCAGGGTGACCGGCTCGTCGTGGGCCTGGTGCTCGTTGCCGATCGGGCTTTCCGGGGCCTGGTGGCGGTCGTGGTTGGCCGTTGTCGGCGGCTCGCTGACCCGGCCACGTGCACCGGCTCCGTGCCCGGCCGCTGGGCGGAGCGAAGCGGGAGCCCGGCGTGCCGGTGTGCGGGGAGTCGGTGCAACGGTGGGCGGTGTCAGCGGGAGGTGCCGCACAGCGAGCCGCCGGCGGCGGCTCGCCTTGATCCCATAGAGCCAAGTTCGGCAGCTATCCCTGGCAGATGGCGTCGTGCAGGTCTTCGATCCGGGATGTGACGGCGTCGGCGTGCTCGGCGGTGAACAGATCACCTTTGCCTGACTTGTTGGCGTAGCCGACAAACCGGGTCCCGGCGGAGCGGGCGGCGTGGAGGTCGGTGATCGAGTCGCCAACCAGGGTCGCCACCGCGGCGGGGAGGTCGAGGGCGTGAACGGCCTCGGTGACCAGGTGCTTGTTGGGCTTGAGCAATGCGGGGTCTGCGGTGGTGCGGGCGGAGATCAGGTCCAGGTGGTCCGCCAGACCATGCAGGTGCAGGTAGGCGCGGACGGCGGCGGCGGAGTTGTTGCTGACGATCGCCAAAGGTCTGTCGGTGGCGTGCCAACGGCGGATGAGGTCGTGTGCGCCTGGGGTCGGGGTGGCGGACCGGATGGCTTCGAGTTCGTGCGCACGCAACGCGGCTTCGACGTGGTCCGCCTCGTCGGGGGCGAGATTGGCCGAGTAGTGGAGGACGTCGAAGGGGTCGTCGGTCTTGTCGACCTCGGGGGGCAGGTCGGCGTGTCCGCCATCGCGCAAGATGTCGCGGAGTTGGCTGGCGACGGTGTCGGCGGGGAGACCGGCGAAGACCGAGCAAACCGGGCCGTCGAAGTCGAGCAGCAGGGCCTTGGTGTCCGCGAGGAGGTGCCGCAGGTCGTCCGGCTCGGACAGCCGACCGGTCACCGCTGGTACTCCGTCGCGATGGTGTTCCAGAGGCTGTCGAACCAGGTGCGGGCTTGGTCGACGTATTGGCTGCCGGTGCTGGTGTCGTCGTCGGTGGTGCTGTGGTGGAAGAGGATGGCGTCTTTGCCCATGAGGTCGTAGATGGCCTGGGGTTGGCCACCGAGGGAGAGGACGTGTTCGCGGACGGGGTAGAAGCCGAAGAAGGCTTCGTTGTTGTTGATGAGGTAGAGCTTGAAGAGTGGGGCGGCGGGGTGGACTCGGACCTCGGCGGTGGCGTCCTTGACCAGGCCGAGTGCGCCGAGTTCCTCGACGTTGTCGAGGATGGCGAGGGTGTGGCGGCGCATGATCTCGGCTGCGCGTTCGCGGAAGGCGGGGCTGTCGGCCCGGTCTTCGACGGTGCAGGGGACCGTCCACGGGACGGTGGGGTCGGGGACCAGGATGCGGACGTGGAGTGCCTGCGGGGTGAGGCGTCCGATGCGGATCTTGTCCAGCGGTTCCTGTAGGACGCCGTGGAGGGTTTCGCCGGAGAAGCCGGCGAAGTCGATCGTGACGTGGTCCTGCTCGAAGGCCCGTTCGATGTGAGGGCGCAGGCCGATGGGGCGTTCGGTGCGTTCTCTGACGAAGACGCCGCTCCCCTGCCTGGACACGATCAGGCCCTCGTCGCGCAGCTCGCGCAGAGCGTTCTGCACGGTCATGGGGGCCACGTCGTACTTCTTGGCCAGCTCGGCGCGCGAGGGCAGCTTGTCGCCGGCCTTGAAGACCTTGGTGAGGATGGCGGCCCGAAGCGCGTTCGCCACCTGCACGTACGGCGGTCGCGGGTCGTCGGGGTCCAGTGCCATCGCTGCTCTCGCTTCCCTCGGTCGCGCACAGATCTGTACGCAGGTTCCTCGTGTTGCCCAGGGTAGGCGACTTGTCTAGCTCGCCTAGGGAGCTAGTTCACCTGCGGAAACGTCGTGACGAAGCCTGGCCGCTTGACTTGTCTAGCCAGGCTGGCTTACTTTGTGAGTTGTCTAGCTCGTACAGGCGGGCTAGCCAGGTGATGGAGGTGGCCAGG
This sequence comes from Saccharothrix sp. NBAS 001, assembly GCF_056640475.1. Lineage (NCBI taxonomy): Bacteria > Bacillati > Actinomycetota > Actinomycetes > Pseudonocardiales > Pseudonocardiaceae > Saccharothrix > Saccharothrix sp. NBAS 001. The sequence goes on along the minus strand of NZ_CM153251.1, from coordinate 10,083,456 downwards.
CATGGCGGTTCCGTACGGGACTCGGTTCGACGCAGCGTTTGACCAGGTGTTTCCCATGGGGGCGCTGATGGTCGGGGAGGTAGCGCCGGACATGGAGTACATGAGCGCGGAGGACAAGGGGCGGGGCAAGCAGGCCAAGCAGCGGGTGGACGAGCGGACTGGGAAGCGTCAGTGGAAGGTCGTGGTGACCGACCCGTCCGCCGAGAAGGAGCGCGACGCGTCGGTGACGGTGGTCGTGCTGGCGGACGTGCAGCCGGTGCCGCCGCAGGCCGTGCAGGTGATGCCCGGTGTCGAGGTGCGGCCGGTGGCGTTCGAGGGGCTTTCGGTGGAGCCGCGCGTCATGGGGGATCGGTACAAGTACCAGGGGTTCACGGTTCGGGCTACGGGGATCGTGTCGCCGCAGAGTGGTTCTGCGGCTCCTCGGCGGTCGGGCGAGAAGCCCTCGCAGAGTGAGCAGAAGGCGGCGTGACCGGGGCGCGGCCGTCGCGTGAGGCGGTCGCCCGTTGGAATCTCGCGTACGCGGAGCAGACCGAAGCCATGTTCGCCGCGTCCACCGTGGACGAGTCGGCGGCGGTGCTTCGGTTGGCCGCTGGTTACGCGGCGGTGGCGGTGGCGTGGCGGATCCTGGCCGCTGATCTGGCGGTGCCCTTGTGGGCTCGTCACGCCTGTTCCGTCGCTGCGGAGGAGTTCGAGCGGCGGGCACGGATGGAGCTGCGCCGCGTGGAACCTGCCGAGCCGGGTGAGGGCACGGGATGAACAAGGCACAAGGCGCGAAGGCCGATCTGTGGGCGGCGGCGATGGCTGCGGAGACGTTGGGGCAGGCGCACGGGGCGGTGGGGAAGTTGGTGCCGGCGCCGGACGCCGCGCCGGCCGAGTGGAAGGCGTTCTACGAGCACAGCGTGAAGGTCTACGAGCGGATCGCGGAGGTGGATCGGGCGCACCACCACGAAGCCCTCTACTGGATCTCGCGGGAGCGTGCCAACGGTGACCGGATCGAACTGACGGGCGGGCACCGGTCCTCTGCGGACGGCATGGGGAAGCGGGGTGGCCGTGGTGGAGGGGAAGGGGCGGCGTAGGCGGTCGTTGCGCCAGGTGGTCCGGACGGGGTTGCCGTTGGAGAGCCTGCACCGGGCGGGCTACTCGGGTCGGGCGTGTGCGGCCGTGGTCGACGTGTTGCTCGCGCGGTCGGGTGGCGACTCGTCGTTCCGGGAGCTGCGGGTGGAGTCGGGGTTGAGCCACTCGTTGGTGCGGATGGTCTGCCGGGACCTGGAAGCGTTGGGGCACTTGACGATCCAGCTCGTCGGCCCTGATGACGAGTCGTCGTGGTCCCGGTTCTTCTACCGGTTGACGCCGGACGGGGTGGCGCTGTGGGCCGGGCGTCGGAAGAAGGCCGGCGGCTCGTTGTTGCTGCCCGTTCGGGAACCCACGATCGCGTTGGCCAGGGTGATGGGTGCCCGGTTGGACGCCGGACAGCGGGGGCGAAGTCACCCGGTGGGTTACGCGTTCTCGACGTTGGAGCGTGTGGTCGGGGTGATGGTCGACGGCGCGGATTGGGAGTGGCGACTCTCCGAACTCGCGCGCACGACCGGCTACGCCATCGCGGGCGTGAGCCTGGTCTGCCGGGACCTGGTGGCGGCCGGGCACGCGGAACGCCAGGCGGAGCTGCGTCGGGACGGGCAGCCGAGGTGGTGCCGGTACCGGCTCACGGCGGAAGCGGTCGACGTGTGGACCGGGTGGTTCGAGGACAACGACTGATAGGGCGACGGGGCGGGTGCTGGGTGGTGCCCGCCCTTTGTCGTCGGCACAACTGAAGACGATCACTGACCTGTTGGTGGGGTCGCGGGAAACAGTCCGAGTCTTGGCGGGCTGAGGCTGTTCCCCGACGACACACCGACCGGGTTTCTCGCGCGCTTTTGTTGACACACAAGGGGTTCCGGTCATGTCAAGGGTAGTGGCTGCGGGGGTCCGCTCGTCAAGTCGACCCCGTTCGGACGTGTGGAAGTTGCCCAACGGGCGGCGGTGTTCACGGTGCAAGCGGTTCGGGGTGTTCGCGCCGAACCAGCTCGCCTGTTGCGGCTGCCTGGGGTGGTTGTCGCTGATCTTCGCGCCGATGGGTGGTGCGCGATGAACGGCGGGAAGTGGGTTGATCCGGCTCCGTTCGAGGGTGTTCGTCCTCGGGTGCCGTGGTGGGTTTTGGTGCCTGGCAAGGCGAAGTGGCTGGCTGCGTTGGTGGCGTTGGGGTGGCTGCTGGTGGTCGGTGTCGTGCGCCTGGTGCTCGTCGCCGTTCGGTATCCGGTGGCGGTGTGGGTGCCGTGTCTGGCGGCCTGGTGCTCGTTGCGGTTCGGGGTCTCGCCGGTGGTGTTGGGGCTGTTGTCGGTGGTGGCGGGGCTGACGATCTGGGCCGGGTTGGGGCGGGAGTCGTTCCTGCGGCACTGCTGGTTCCGGGTGTTGACCGAGTGGCGGCGGGCGACGGTGTACGTGCCCCGGTGGCGGTCGGTGATGCGGCTCGCGGAGTTGGCGAAGCGGGATCGCGGGCGTGAGTACCGGCCTCGGCTGCGTCGGGTGCGGTCCGAGGGGTGGCGGGATCGGGTCCGGGTGCGGATGGTGCCCGCCCAGTCGCCGGAGGCGTGGGAGTTGCGGCGGGAGGGGTTGGCGCATTCGTTCGGGGCTCGGTCGTGTCGGGTTCGGGTGTTGAAGCCGCGGTTGCTTGAGCTGGATTTCGTGCACTCGGATCCGTTGGTGCGGCCGTTGCCGGTGCCCGTGTTGGACGGTGTGGATGTCGACCTCAGGCGGGTGGTGGTCGGGCGGACGGAGACCGGCAAGCCGTGGCGGTTGCGGTTGCTCGGGTCTCAGGTGCTGGTGGTCGGGGTGCCTGGGGCGGGTAAGGGGTCGGTGTTGTGGTCGTTGGTGTGGCAGCTCGCGCCAGCGGTCCGGGCCGGGCTCGTGCGCCTGGTGGGCATCGACCCGAAGGGCGGTATGGAGCTGGGGCAGTGTCCGGACGCGTTCGACCGGTTGGTGTTCGGCAACGGCGCTGACGTGGTCGAGCTGTTGGAGGAAGTGGCGGCCGAGGTCAAGGAGCGGGCTTCGCGGTACCGGGGGATCCGGCGGTTGTGGGCTCGGGATTCCGGGGAGCCGTTGACGGTCCTGGTAGTGGACGAGTTGGCGGACGTCATCGCCTACCAGCCGGACAAGCAGCTCCGGGAGCGGGCGGCTCGGGCTGTCCAGACGATCGCCTCGCAGGGTCGGGCACCGGGGTACGTGCTGCTGGGGCTGGTGCAGGACCCGCGTAAGGAAGTCGTCTCGTTCCGGCACCTGTTCACGACTCGGGTCGCGCTGCGGCTGGACGAGCCGCAACAGGTCGACATGGTCCTTGGGGACGGTGTTCGTCAGCGGGGTGCAGCGGCGCACGAGATCGGCGAGAGCACGCCCGGCGTCGCCTGGGTCAAACAGGACGGGCAACGGGAGCCGGAGCGGGCTCGGGCCTTCCACGTCACCGACGCCGATCTTGCGGTGCTGCGGGACTACTTCCAGCCGGCAGAGGTGCGGACGTTCCCGACACAGCCCGGTGGCGCTGAGGGGGTGGCGGCGTGAACTGGCTAGCGCAGTCGCCGCTCGTTCTCTCGGGATGGGCGAACGTGCTTGATGGCGCTCTCCTCGCAGGCACCGAATCGGGCGAAGTTCGCTCGGGCCTCGGTGAGGGTGATGCGGTGGTTCGGAGGCGAGGGCCGGTCGGCGTTGTGGTCGTCCTGCCCGTCGTCCTCCCAGAAGCAGATGGCGCAGATCTCCCAGCCGTGCCGCTCGCCCAGGGTCGGGTAGCCGCAACACGGGCAGGCAATGAAGCCCGTGTCGGGGTCGGACACGGCGTAGTTCGGCGGCAGTTCGGACACGACGCACATGGTCACACAGGGAGCCGGACAGAGGTGGCGGCATGAACGGCACTCGGGCGGAACGGATGCGTCAGCCCATGGCGCTCGACGTGGCCAAGGCTGCGGCCGAACAGCACGGGGTGTGCGTGCGGCCGTTCACGATGGAGGTGGAGGACCGGGAGGCGTTCGAGGTCCGGTACGTGGCGGTGCCGTGCGGGTCGACGGTCGAGAGCGTCTGTGCGCCGTGTGCGCGCAAGGCCAAGGCGTTGCGGATGGCGCAGTGCCGTGAGGGCTGGCACCTCACCGAGGAACCCGACTTCACCCCGGACCCGCCGTCGACGGACCAGAAGGAGCTGCTGACGTTCCGGGCGGATCTGGTCAAGGCATACCGCGACGCGGTCGGATTGGGGGCTGCCGGCGACGCGGACGAGCTGCGTGAAGAGATCCACGGGGTGGACGAAGAACTTCGGCAACTCGGCGTCCGGGGCCGGCTCCCTTCCCCGGACGTGCCCGGCAAGCGGCCGGTGAAACGGTCCACCAGGCGGCGGCAGGATGCGCCGGAGTTGCCTCGGCGGCGGGTGGAGAAGCGCACGGTGGGGCGGGAGTACGCGGGCGGCTACCGGCCCTCGATGTTCGTCACGCTCACCCTGGACAGCTACGGGCGCGTCCGCGACGACGGCACCCCGGTCGACCCGGACTCCTACGACTATCGGCGGGCGGCTCGGGACGCGGTGCACTTCGCGTCCCTGGTCGACCGGTGGTGGCAGAACCTCCGGCGGGTCGCAGGCTGGGAGGTCCAGTACTTCGCCACCGTCGAACCGCAGCGGCGGGCCGCGCCACACCTGCACGCGGCATTCCGCGGCTCGGTCCCGCACGACACCATCCGGCTGGTCACGGCGGCCACCTACCACCAGGTGTGGTGGCCCAACCACGACCACCGCGTCTACGACACTGGCCGGCTGCCGGTGTGGGACGCGGACCGGGCGGTGTTCGTGGACCCGGACACCCGGCGTCCGTTGACCGCGTGGGATGACGCGGTGTCCGCCGCCGACGAGCCGGCGCACGTGGTCCGGTTCGGGCGGCAGGTCCACTCCAAGGGCATCCTCGGCGGCACCGAAGAAGCCGGACGCCACATCGGCTACCTCACCAAGTACCTGACCAAGTCCATCGGCGAAGTCGTCTCCCAGACCACCGAACGGCAGCGCCGGCACGCGGACCGCCTGGCGGACGAGCTGGCCGTGACCCCGTGCTCGGACCGGTGCGCGGTCTGGCTGCTCTACGGCGTTCAACCACGCGCCGCCGGCTCCCGCACCATCCCCGGCCACTGCAAAGGACGGGCACACCGCCGCACCACATTGGGGCTGCCCGGCCGGCGGGTCCTGGTGTCACGGAGGTGGTCAGGCAAGACGCTCGCCGACCACCGCGCCGACCGGAAGCGGTTCGTCCTGGAAGCGCTCAAGGCCGTGGGGATCGACAAGCCCGAACACGACACCTCGCACCTGTCCTGGCACAGGGTCAAGCCAGGTGACCCGAACGTGCCGCCACGGGCGCACCTGCTCATGCACGCCATCGCCCAACGCGTCACGTGGAAGGCCGAGTACGACCGGGCCTTGCTGGCGGGAGGCAGTCTGCCGCCCGAAATTTCGGCAACTCCATCCGCAGCGGCCTGACCAGGGGGAAAGATGCATCACCCGATACTCGAAGGGCTCTGGTACACGACCGAGGAACTCGCGACGCTGCTCGGGGTCGACAGCTCCTCGCTCAGGCGCTGGCGTACGGCGCGGCCCGTTCAAGGGCCTCCCTTCATCCAACTGACCACGCGGGTGACGCTCTATGCGGCCTGCGACGTCGAGGAGTGGCTACTCAGCCGCCGTGTCGATCCGAGGAAGGCCGCGTGATGAGCGAACCCGTTCAGCTCCCCATCGGAGTGCGACTGTCCACCGGGATCGAGTACCGACCCAACCGGCCCAAGCCGTACAAGGCCCGGGTGCGCTGGATCGACCCCATCACCAAGGACCGACCCTCAAAGTCGGAGTCCTTCCTTACCGAACCGGAGGCACAAGGGTGGCTCGACATCCTGGTGCTCGCTGCGGCCAGCGGCGTCAATCCGGACATCGCCACGATGAACCTGGCCGACTACGGCAACGCCAACATGGAACTGGCCATGCGCGGCTTGGAAGCCAAGACCATGCATCCGTACATGGCCGGCTGGCGCAAACGCGTCGTACCGACGCTCGGCCACATCCCGGTGCGCATGATCAGCAACGGCGTCGTGGACCGGGCGGTGCACGCCTGGATCGCGGACGAATGCAGCCGGTCCACCGTGAAGAACAGCATCGCCCCACTCGTCCGCATCATGGAACAGGCGTTGCGTGACGGACTGGTGGACCGGAATCCGGCACGAGTCAACGGATGGCAGCGCGAGTACGCCCGTGCGGAAGACGAACTGGACGATCCGCGCTCGCTCGCGCTGCCGGACTGGGAAACCCTCGTCCAACTCGCCGATGCGCTCGTGGACCGGTCGCACGGCAACTTCCGGGGCTGGGGCAACGTCGTGCGGTTCGCCGCGTGCACCGCCGCACGAATCGGCGAAGTCTCCGGCTGCCGCGTCGGCGACATCAACACGACCGACTGGACATGGCGCATCCGGCGACAGACCACCACCTCCCCCGGCGGCCTGATCGACAAAGGCACCAAAGGCAAGCGCGCCCGGACCGTGCCGCTGATCGAGGAAATCCGGCCCCTGGTGCAGACCGCCATCGACCGGGTCGGGAACAAGCCGGACGCCCGACTGTTCACCGGACCACGCGGCGGACGCATCTCCACCGCCGTGCTCCGCGACGCAACCCACTGGGACGACATCGTCAACGCGCTGGGCTACGAACAGCTCCGTCGGCACAGTCTCCGGCACACCGGCCTGACGTGGATGGCCGACGCCGGCGTGCCTGTCCACCATCTCCAGCGCATCGCCGGACACGGCTCACTGAGCACAACCCAGCGCTACCTACACCCGGACAAGCGATCGGTCACCGACGCCGGCGACCTGCTCTCCGCCCACCTCCGGTCCCCACGACGCCCGAACCTCCGGGCCGTGTGAGAGATCGTGAGACGTGGTCCCCAGGTGGTCCCCAAGCAACGAAAGGAACGATCATGAGCATGATCACCACCAGAAACGCCAAAACGCCCTCTGAGCTGGGCCTATGTCAACTCAGAGGGCGCTTCGTACGACCGTCGGGACGACAGGATTTGAACCTGCGACCCCTTGACCCCCAGTCAAGTGCGCTACCAAACTGCGCCACGTCCCGGCCGCATCCCGTTGTGGGGTGCGCGGCTAGCTTAGCGCACCCGACAACGGGCCCCCGACACGGCCCCCCGTGTTGTCGATCTCAAGGGGCCTGACCTGGGGCGGAGGTCCGCCTGGTGGCGGGCCTCCGGTTCCCCTCGGTCGACTGCCGTTCCCCCGGATCGACGCCTTGCCACTATGCGTTCGCCGGGTTTCGTGCACTACCGCCGAAAGTCGAGTCATCTCTGTCAACTTTCGACGGACCTGTGGGTAGGTCGGCTTCCAGGATCCAGCCGCCGTCCGGGTGGTCGGAGGTGGTGAGGGTGCCGCCTACCAGCGCCACGCGTTCCGAGAGGCCGTGCAGGCCCGTTCCGCCGGATTCCGGGGGGACGGGGCGGGTGGCGGGGCTGCCGTTGGCCACGGTGACCTTCAGGTGTCCGTCGCGGTGGGACAGTCGCACGTGGACGGGGGTGCCCGGGGCGTGTTTCGTCACGTTCGTCAGCGCCTCTTGGACGACCCGGAACGCGGCTCGGCTCACCGATGGGGGCAGTGTCGTGGCCACGGTGGTGTCCAGGGTGATGGTGAGGCCGGCTGCGGTGGCTCGTTCTACGAGCAGGGGGATGTCCGTGTGGCCCTGGTTGGGTTCTGTGGTCAGCAGGCCCAGGGCTGCTCGCATCTCGGACAGGGCCTCTTTCGCCAGGGCGCGCAGGCGTCTGGCGGTTTCCCTGGTCTCCGGGGAGTCCGTGGTGGCGGCCAGTGCGGCGGACTCCACGGCGATGAGGGTGGCGTGGTGGCCTACCGCGTCGTGGATCTCGCGGGCTATCCGGGCGCGTTCGGACGCTCGTGCGCTGGTTTCGCGCGCCTGTAGTTCGGACTCCCTCGCACGGGACGCCTCGGCCAGGCTTTCCGTCAGCTTCTGCCTCGTGGCGATCAGGGCGCCCAGCGCCGTGGGGGCGCCGGACATGAACAGGCTGAAGGAGTACGTCAGGAGGATCGAGCCGATGGTCAGCTGCTGGTCCACGACCACCAGGGTCGCGGGCAGGACCGTGGTGACGGAGATGCAGGCGATCATCTGCCACGGCGGCGCGGTGCGGCCCACGCGGTAGAGGGCCACGACGGTGGGGGGCCAGCCGAGTCCTCCGGCCAGGGCTGGCAGGCACGCCAGGACGCCCGTCCACGAGTGCCACCTGCGCAGGGGGAGCAGCGCGCAGGCGATCAGGGCCGCCGGGACGGACCACGGGTACGGGCCGCTGTCCGCCAGCAGCACCATGACCGCGGGCACCGCCACGGCCAGCAGTTCCAGCACCACCATCACCACGCGCCACCGACCTGGTGGGCCACCAGGGCCGCTTGGACGCGGTTCTCCACGCCCAGTTTCGTCAGCACCGTCGACACGTAGCTCTTGACCGTCGCCTCGCTCAGGCCGAGGCTCGTGGCGATCGCGTTGTTGGACTGGCCGCTCGCCAGCAGCGCCAGCACCTGCTTCTCCCGGGCGCTCAGGACGTCCAGGTGCGGGTTCTGCCGCAACCGGCCCGCGGTGCGGAACTTCGGCAGCAGGCGGGCGGTGATCCTCGGGTCCAGGACCGCGCCACCGGCCGCCAGGTCGACCACTGCCCGGACCAGGGCTTCCGGCTCGGCGTCCTTGAGCAGGAAGCCCTGGGCGCCGATCTCCAGCGCGGTGGCCACGTAGTCGTCCAGGTCGAACGTCGTCAGCACGGCCACGGCGGGCGGGTCCGTCCACGCCAGCAGGGCGCGCAGCGCGGCCAGGCCGTCCATGCCCGGCATCTGCACGTCCACCAGCGCCACGTCCGGCCGGTGCCGGCGCACGGCGTCGAGCAGGGCCGCGCCGTCCGCCGCTTCGGCGACCACCTCGACGCGCCCGTCCGCTTCCAGCAACACCCGCAGCCCCCGCCGCAGCAGCGCCTCGTCGTCCGCGAGGACCAATCGCACCGGCACGACGTCAGGCAACCGCATCGCGCCGAACGGGGCAACAGGTCACTTCTTCGGCTTCTTCTCCCGAACCCGCACCGAGATGCGCACCGGGCTGCCTTCGAAGCCGAATTCCTCGCGCAGCTTGCGCTCGATGTAGCGGCGGTACCCGGCCTCCAGGAAACCGGTCGTGAACAGCACGAACGTCGGCGGCCGGGTGCTCGCCTGGGTGGCGAAGAGCACCTTGGGCTGCTTGCCGCCGCGCACCGGCGGCGGGGTGGCGGCGATCAGGTCGGTCAGCCACGCGTTCAGCCGTCCGGTGGGCACGCGGGTGTCCCACGAGTTCAGCGCCGTGCGCAGGGCGGGCGCCAGCTTGCGCACCGCGCGGCCGGTGAGCGCGGAGATGTTGACCCGCTCCGCCCACGGCACGCGGACCAGGCCGCGTTCCAGCTCACGCACCATGGCGTGCCGCCGGTCCTCGTCCACCAGGTCCCACTTGTTGAACGCCAGCACGATCGCGCGGCCCGAGTCGACGGCCATGGTCAGCACCCGCAGGTCCTGCTCGCTGATCACCTCGGAGGCGTCCAGCAGCACGATCGCGACCTCGGCGGACTCGATCGCGGCCTTGGTGCGCAGCGACGCGTAGTACTCCGCGCCGGAGGCGAAGTTCACCCGTTTGCGCAGGCCGGCGGTGTCCACGAAGCGCCACAGCTCGTCGTCCAGCTCCACCAGCGAGTCGACCGGGTCCACGGTGGTGCCCGCGACCGCGTCGACCACCGAGCGCTCCTCGCCGGTGAGGCGGTTGAGCAGCGAGGACTTGCCGACGTTCGGCCGGCCCACCAGGGCGACCCGGCGGGGGCCGCCGGTGTTCGGGCCGAACGTGTCGCGCGGCGTCTCGGGTAGCGCGGCCAGGATCTTGTCCAGCAGGTCGCCGGAGCCCCGGCCGTGCAGGCCGCTGACCGGGACCGGCTCGCCCAGGCCGAGCGACCACAGCATGGCCACCTCGCCCATCAGGCGCTCGTCGTCGACCTTGTTGGCGACCAGGATCACCGGCCGCTTCGACTTGCGCAGCACCTTCACCGCGGCTTCGTCGGTGGTGGTCGCGCCGACCGTCGAGTCGACCACGAACACGATCGCGTCGGCGGTGCTCATGGCCAGTTCGGCCTGCGCCGCGACCGAGGCCATCATGCCGGTGGCGTCGGGCTCCCAGCCGCCGGTGTCGACCACGGTGAACTTGCGGCCGTTCCACAGCGCGTCGTAGGCGACCCGGTCGCGGGTCACGCCCGGCACGTCCTGCACGACCGCTTCACGGCGGCCGATGATGCGGTTGACCAGCGTCGACTTGCCGACGTTCGGCCGGCCCACGACGGCCAGCACGGGCTGCGGCACGCCGCCGCCGTCCTCGTCGCCGTCGAAACCGTCACCGTCGAACGTCGACCACTCGGACTCGTCCGCCCAGGTGCCGTCCAAGTCCGTCATCCTGCTTCTCCACTCACGCTTCGCTTGCTGTCTAGCTCGGCCACCAGCGTGGCCAAGCGGTCGCGGACCTGCTCGGTCGCCTTCTCCAGCCCCTGCCGACCCTTGTCGGCGCTCAGCTCGAAGGGCTCCCCCACCAGCACGTCCACCACGGGTCGGAACCGCCGGCCGACGCCCTCGGGACGCCGGGTGCCCCGGCACGCGACGGGCACCACGACGGCGCCGGTCGACCGGGCCAGCCACGCCGCGCCCTGCTGGGCCTGCGCCACGTCGCCGGAGCCCCGGGTCCCCTCCGGGAACACCCCGACGACCCCGCCGCCGCGCAGCACCTTCTGGGCGGCGAGCAGCGGCGCGCGGTCGGGCACGCCGCGCCGGACGGCGAGTTGGCCGATCCTGCGCAGGCCCCGGCCGGCGAGTCCGCGGAACATCTCCTGCTTGATCAAGAACACCACGCGGCGGGGCAGCACGCCGAACAGGATGGGCCCGTCGACCATCGAGCTGTGGTTGGCGACCAGCACGACCGGTCCGGTGCGGGGCAGCCGGGGCTTCCCGGCCAACCGCACCCGGAACGACTTGGCGACGGGCCACCGGCCGATCAGCCTGCCGACGTCCATCAGCCAGGGCCAGGTGCCCTCGGGCAGGTCCTCGTTCACCCGCCCACCGCCACGACCCGCAGTCCGCGCTGCTCGACCAGTTCGACCAGCGCGGCCAGCACGCCGGCCAGGTCGAGCGAGGTGGTGTCCAGCTCCACGGCGTCGTCGGCGGGCCGCAGCGGGGACGCGGCGCGGGTCGAGTCGTAGGTGTCGCGCCGGTGCACGTCGGCCAGCGTCGCGTCCACTGTGGACGTCCGGCCGGACGCGTGGTCCTGCTTGGTGCGCCGCTGCGCGCGGGCCTGCGCGTCGGCGGTCAGGTAGACCTTCAGCCCCGCGTCGGGCGCGACCACCGTGCCGATGTCGCGGCCTTCCACGACGATCCCGCCGGCGCTGTCCAGCGCGGCGGCGATGATCTCCCGCTGCCGCGCCACGAGCAGTTCGCGCACCTCGGGCACGGCGGAGACCGGGGACACCGCGAGGGTGACCTCGGGGCCCCGGATCTCCGCGCCGACGTCCGCGCCGTCCAGCGCGGTGGTCGAGCGCTCCGGGTCGGAGCCCTGCTCCAGCCGCGCCCGCCGGGCCACCTCGGCCACGCTCCCGGCGTCGGTCGGGTCCACGCCCGCGCGCAGCACCGCCAGCGTCACCGCGCGGTACATCGCGCCCGTGTCCAGGTACCGCGCGCCCAGCGTCGCCGCCAGCCTGCGCGCGGCGGAGGACTTGCCGGTGCCGGACGGCCCGTCCAGGGCCACCACGCCACGCAGCTCACCGTGTCCCACCGGGGTTTCCTCCTCGAACGCGTGCCCTGTCGTCAACCTCCTATTGTGCCTGGTGTGAACCGTCACACCCGAATCGGCCTCAGTGGTTGAGGTCGGTGCGCAGGCCCGCCGCGCCGCGCAGGTACACGTGGCGGACCTCCGCGCGGGTCAGGTCGGTCTCCACGTGGGCGAGCAGGCGGATCACCCGGGGCATCGCGCCGGGCACCGCGATCTCGACCGCGGACAGCAGCGGCACGTCGGCCAGGCCGGCCATCCGGGCGGCGTAGGCGGGGAACTCCGAGGTGAGGTCGGGTGTGGCGGTGAGCACCGCGGAGATGAGGTCGTCCGAGGTCAGGCCGTTGCGCGCGAGCACCTCGCGGACCAGCTCGGCCGTGGCCTCCAGCACCTGGTCGCGCTCGTCCGCGTCGATCTGGGTAGCTCCGCGCACCGCCCGCACCGCCATGCACCCGACCCTAGTCGCACGCCCGGGTCAGTCGAGATCGGCCAGCAGCAGCCCGCTGCGCGGCTTGGGCGTGAAGTAGGTGCTCTTGCGGGGCATCCGGCCGCCTGACGCGTGCACCGCGAGCACGTCCGCCACGGGCACGGGGGCGATCAGCAGCAGCACCTCCTCGTCCAGCGGCACGCCGTTGGTGACCGGGCGCACGTGAGGGCTCTCCGGGTCCAGCCCGAGCGCTTTCTCCAGCAGGTCCGACTCGACGAACGCGTGGTCGATGCCCGGCGCGGGCAGTTCCACCCGCACCGCCCGCGCGCCGGACACCGCGACCACGACGCCGGGCGACGGCCGGGTGGACACGTCTGTATCGGCCACCGGCAGGCCGAGCCCGCGCCACGCCGCGGCCAGGTCGTCGAGGTCCAGGCCGGTGCCGACCAGTGCCCGGTGGATCGGCCCGACCCGCAGGTCCGGCCCGGCCGCGACGAGCGCCAGCAGCCCGGTGAGCCCGGCCGCGGCAGCGGCGGCCACCCGGTGGTTGCCGTCCGCGACCATCAGCGGGTGCGCGCCCGCGGCGGCGAGCAGCGCGTCCTGGTGGTGGCCGGGCCCGACCAGCCACAGCCAGTGCCGCCGCCCGCTCGGGTCGACCATGGACACGGCGGGCTCGGCGTCGACCTCGGCCACCAGCCGGGTCAGCTCGGAGGGCTCGGACACGCCCGGCGCGCCGTGCCGGGCGGGCCACCGCAGGGCGTCGCCGGGCACCGGGACCAGCAGTGCGGCGCTGGTCACGCAGCCGAGCCCGGCCAGCACGCGGGCCCGTTCGGCGACCACGTCGGGGTAGACCTCCTCGGTGTGCCCGACGGCGGCCGGGTCGGCCAGGCACAGCAGCCCGTAGGCGGTGCCGTCCGGACCGTCCACCCGGTACGGCGCGACCACGTCGCCGACCTGCCGGTACGCCGTCCGGCACAGGTAGGTCAGCTCGGCGCGCGCCCCCGGTAACGCGTCGAGCAGGCTCAGCCCGGCGGCCAGCGCGGCCGGGGTGCGGTGCGGGTGCTGCACCGCCAGCAACGTGCCGGTGCGCGCCGTCGAGAGCGCCTCGACGACCCGCTCCGGCTCGGCGAACTCGTCCACGTCAGGCCCCGGCACCCGGTCCCTGACCACCCAGCCACCCCGTATCGCCCTCACCCGATCTGTCATGCCGATTATGATGAAAGGTATGAACGTCGAGGTCACGCCCTTGCCGGGAATCGGCACCCGACAGGACTTCATGATTCGAGCAGGCCGCAGGATCGGGGTGATCACCTATCGCGACGGCAAGTTCGAGCTGATCGTGTCCAGCAAGGACGACCCGGACGACTGCTCGGCGTCCATCCCGCTGTCCCCGGTCGAGGCGGGCACGCTGGCCGGTCTGCTGGGCGCGCCGCAGCTGGTGGCGCACCTGGAGGACCAGCACCGCGACGTGGCGGGCATCTCCACCAAGCAGTTCCCGATCGTGCCGGGCTCCACCTTCGACGGCCGCACGCTGGGCGAGACCGAGCTGCGCACCCGCACCGGGGCGTCGATCGTGGCCGTGGTGCGCTCGGGCGCGGTGCACCCCTCGCCGCGCCCCGACTTCACCTTCGCGGGCGGCGACCTGGTGGTCGTGGTCGGCACCACCGACGGGCTGGCCAAGACAGCCGACATCCTGGACGGCTGAGCGTTGCACGACACAGCGATCGCACTGGTCCAACTCGGCGCGGTCTTCTTCGGCCTGGGACTCCTGGGGAAGATGGCCTGGCGGATCGGCATCTCGCCGATCCCGCTCTACCTGATCGGCGGTCTGGCCTTCGGGCAGGGCGGCCTGATCCCGTTGCACGGCATCGAGGACTTCTCGCACATCTCCAGCGAGATCGGCGTCATCCTGCTGCTGCTCCTGCTCGGCCTGGAGTACTCGGCGGCCGAGCTGATGACCGGGCTCAAGCGGTCGTGGATGGCCGGCGTGGTGGACATCGTGCTCAACGCCGCGCCGGGGGCGATCGCGGCGCTGATCCTCGGCTGGGGGCCGGTGGGCGCGCTGGCGATGGCCGGCGTCACCTACATCTCCTCGTCCGGGATCATCGCCAAGGTGCTCGGCGACCTGGGCCGGCTGGGCAACCGGGAGACCCCGGTGGTGCTCTCGGTGCTGGTGTTCGAGGACCTGGCGATGGCGGTCTACCTGCCGATCCTGACCGCCGTGCTGGCGGGCGTGAGCTTCGTCGGCGGGCTGACCGCGGTCGGCATCTCGCTGCTGGCGATCACCGTCGTGCTGGTCATCGCGCTGAAGTTCGGCAAGTACGTGTCGGCCGTGGTGGACAGCCCCGACCCCGAGGTGTTCCTGCTCAAGGTGCTCGGCGCGGCGCTGCTGGTCGCGGGGATCGCCTCGCAGCTCCAGGTCTCGGCGGCGGTCGGCGCGTTCCTGCTGGGCATCGCGATCTCCGGGTCGACGGCGGAGAACGCCACCCGGATGCTGGAGCCGTTGCGGGACCTGTTCGCGGCGATGTTCTTCGTGGTGTTCGGGCTGAACACCGACCCGCGCTCGATCCCGCCGGTGCTCGGCCTGGCCGTGGCGCTGGCCGTGGTCACGACGTTGACCAAGGTCGCCACCGGGTGGTGGGCCGCGCAGCGGCAGGGCATCGGCAAGCTGGGCCGGGCCCGCGCGGGCGCGGCGCTGGTGGCGCGGGGCGAGTTCTCGATCGTGATCGCGAGCCTCACCGTGGCCTCCGGCGCGGTCGACGGCGAGCTGGCCGCGCTGGCGACGGCGTACGTGCTGCTGATGGCCGTGCTGGGCCCGGTGGCCGCGCGAGTGGTGGAACCGCTGGCCCGACTTGTCACCCGAAAGCGTGACACGCAGCCCGCGACCGCCTGATCGGTATCAAGCCGGCGGCGAATTTCCTCAGGCATGGCGTAACCACCCACGATCGGCCGCTTGAACCGGAGTGGCCGGCGGGGTTGCACTTGACTGCCGCCCAACCCCGAAGGGGGTCGTCATGCCTGAGGAAACCAACACCACTACCGGTCGCTACCTCGTGCTGCTGGAGGACAACTCGGTCGCCGCCGGCGTGCGGGAGATGAGCCGGGTCGCCGGCATCACCGCGGCCAGCACGGTCGAATCCGTCTCGCCCGAGGAACTGGCGGCCTCCGACGGGATCATCTTCCAGGAACTCGGCATCGCCGTGGTCAACGCCGCGCCCGAGCAGGTGACCCGGCTGGCCCGCGCGGCGGGCGAACCGGGCCCGATCGCGGTGGTCGAGGCCGAACGGGTCGTCCAGGCCCTGACCGCGCCCGCCGACACCGGGTCCGCCCTCGTCGACGAGAGCGCGTTCACCTGGGGCCTCCAGGCCGTCGGCGCGACGCTGAGCGCGGCGACCGGCGCGGGCGTCCGGGTGGCCGTGCTCGACACCGGTTTCACCGTCGACCACCCCGATTTCGCCGGACGCGCGGTGATCACCAACTCGTTCATCACCGGCGAGACGGTGGACGACGCGCACGGCCACGGCACGCACTGCACCGGCAGCGCCGCCGGCCCGCGCAAGCCCGCCTCCGGCGGCCCCGGCTACGGCGTAGCCCACGAGGCCGAGATCTACGCGGGCAAGGTGCTGTCCAACGCCGGGTTCGGCTCCGACGGCGGCATCCTCAACGGCATCGCGTGGGCGGTGGCCAACGGGTGCGCGGTCGTCTCGATGTCGCTGGGCGCGGCGGTCCGGCCGGGCACCGCGTACTCGCAGATCTTCGAGCAGGCCGCGCAACGCGCGCTGGCGAAGAACACCCTCATCGTCGCCGCGGCCGGCAACGAGAGCCGGCGGCCCGGCCAGGTGGCCCCGGTGGGGCACCCGGCGAACTGCCCGTCGATCCTGTCCGTGGGCGCGATCGACGACCAGCGCGCCATCGCGTTCTTCTCCTGCGGCACGGTCGACACGGTCGGCCAGGTCGACGTCGTCGCACCCGGCGTCAACGTGTATTCGAGCTGGAACGGCAAGACCGAGGACACCCGGCACAAGCGCATCCAGGGCACCAGCATGGCCACCCCGCACGTCGCGGGCATCGCGGCGTTATTGGCGCAGCAGTACGACGCGCGCGGCTGGGGGCTGTGGGCCCGGCTGATGCAGTCCGGGCGTCGACTGGGCTTGCCTTCCACGGATGTGGGTGCAGGATTGGTGCAGGCTCCCTGACACCGACCGCCGGAGGCGCCCGTGGACAAAGTCGTGGTCTCGGTCGCCGACGACAGCCTCTCGCAGCTCGGCGCGGTGGTCGCGGCGCTGCGGGAGGCCGGTCTCCAGGTGGACGACGTGCTGGAGGCGCTGGGCATGGTCACCGGGTCGGTCGCCCCGGAGGCGATCGGCTCGTTGAAGGACGTGCCCGGCGTGGCCGACGTGGAGCGGCAGCGCGTCGTGCGCCTGCCCCCGCCGGTGTGAGCAGGGGCGGCGGAGGCTCGGACCGCCGCCCCTGCCGGGTTCGTCCGCCCGGGGCCGCCCGGCGTTACCCGAGATCCGCGCGCCGGCCCGACGCCCTACGCTGTGCGGGGCCGATCGACCCATCATCGAACACGTGTTCTATGATCGCGCCGGGTCGAGCCGGAAGCGCAGAGAGGAAACGAGAACGTGCAGGCGGACACGCTCGTGGAGCAGGAAGACCAGGTGGACGCCGTGGCGCCCGCCGAGCCCGTGCAGCAGGCCGAAGAGGCACCTGCCGCAGCCCCCAAGCAGGAGGACGAGCCCGCGGCCAAGCCCGCGAAGCCCCGGGCCCCCAAGAGCACGGCCAAGAAGACCCGCACGGTCGAGTTGACGCTCACCGTGACCGGCACCGCGGACGGCGAGTGGCAGGCCGACCTGGTGCACGGCACCAAGCGGGTCGTGCAGGGCCTCTCGATCTCGGCCGCGGCCGTGTCCAAGGCGGCCAAGGAGCTGCACGAGGACATCGCCGGCGGCATCGAGGAGGTCATCGAGGCCGCCCGTTCCCAGCACCGCACCCGCATGGAGGAGCTGGAGGCCGAACTGGCCAAGGTCAAGGCGGCGCTGGCCGAACTCAGCGACGACTGACGTGGCGGGGCCGTCCACTTCGAAGGGACGGCCCCACCCCCGTCACCGCGACGGATCCAGCACCAGCTTCCCGGTGGTGCGCCGCGCCCGCAGGTCCAGGTGCGCCTGGCGCACCTCGGACAGCCCGTACTCGCCGCCGGCGACGACCCGCAGATCACCGGCCAGCACGAGGTCGAACAACTCCCCCATGGCCCGGTGCACCACCCGGCCCGGCAACCGGAACGCGTGCGGCAGCCACATCCCCACCACCGCGGTCGAGTGCGACAGCAGCTTCGCGGGTTCCACCGAGGTCGGCTGCTCCCGACTCGCCATCCCGTAGAACGCCAACCGCCCGAACGGCGCCAGCGCGGCCAGGCTCTGATCGGTGACCGCACCCCCGGTCATGTCCAGCACGACGTCGACCCGACGCCCGTCGTTGGCGTCCCGCAAGGCCGCCGTCATGTCATCGCACGTGGAATCGACCACCACGTCGGCCCCCAGCTCCGACGCCAACGCGCGCTTGGCCTCGGAACTGGCCGTGGCGACGACCCGCCCCGCGCCCCACCGCTTGGCCAGCTGCACGGCGATCGACCCCACGCCGCCGGCCGCCGCGTGGACGACCACGCTCTCCCCCGGCTCCAGGTGCACGCTCTTGCGCAACAACAACCACGCCGTCGCCCCCTGCACGACCATGCTCAACGCCGTCAGGTCGTCGATCCCGTCCGGCACGTCGAACGACGTCGCCCGGGGCACGACGGCCTTCTCCGCGTACCCGCCGGACGACGTCAGCGCGACCACCCGGCGCCCGTCGCCGACCACCCGCCCCACCACCTCCCCGCCGGGCACCAGCGGCAGCGACATCCGCGCCAGGTAGGAGTTCTCCGCCTGGTGCGTATCGGCGTAGTTCAACCCCGCGCGGCTGACCTCGACCAGCAGCTCCCCGTCGCCCGCGACGGGATCGGGCAGCGTGACCTCGGTCAACACCTCGGGCCCGCCGAACTCGGTGATCTGAATGGCGCGCAACGGTTTCAGCCTTCCCGGGACAGGACGACGCGCCCGCCGTCGGCGGTGCGCGGACCAGGCGGGTTCGGGAACCGGAAGGGTTCGCTGGGCCGGCCCGCCTGCACGTACCAGCATTGCCCGGTTTCCCCGCTGCGCAACACGGCGAGGTAGGCGTCGACCACCTCGTCCACGGTCAGGATCGGCATCCCGGAGGTCTCCAGGAACGACTTGAACCCCGAGATGATCGCCGTGTCGGCGAAGCTCGGGCACACCGCGTTCACGGCCACCCCGTCGTCGGCGAGCGCCGGACCCAACGCCCGCACCAACCCGACCACGGCGGCCTTGTTGGCCGCGTACAAGGGATCCAGCGGCATCGCCGTCAACCCGGCCATGCTCGCCGTGGCGACGACCTGCCCGCCGCGCTTGGCCAACTCGGGCAGCGCCGCGTGGATCCCGTACACCACGCCGTCGAGGTTGATCCCCATGACGCTCCGATAGCGCTCGGCGTCGAAGTCGTCCCCGATCCCGAACCCCGTCGCAACGCCCGCGTTGAGCACCACGACGTCCAAGCCACCGAACCGCGCCGCACAGGTGGCGACGGCAACCTCGGCAGCCGATGGATCCCGCACGTCACACGACACGAACACCCCACCGCACTCGGCGGCGACCGCAGAACCCCCGTCGACGTCCACGTCGGCGACCACCACCGAGGCGCCCAGCGACGCCAGCCGCCGGACCACCCCTTCCCCGATCCCGTGCGCACCCCCGGTGACCAGGGCGACCTTGCCCGAGAACTCCACCAGCACCCCTCCCGACCCACACCCGACGACACATCCCGACCAGTCGGTATGGTCACGCCACCCGACCCTGGCGTCAAGCCGACCGGACCGGTAGCTTCCCCGACAACTCCCTAAGCGCTTGCTTAGCCCCCGCACCCCTGGAGGTCGACGTGGCCGGATCCGACGCACGCGTGGCAATCGTCACCGGTGCCGCACGAGGTATCGGCGCGGCCGTGGCGGCCAGGCTCGCCCGGGACGGCCTGGCCGTGGCCCTGCTGGACCTGAACGAGGAGAGCAGCGCCGAGCCCGTCGCCGAGATCACCCGGGCCGGCGGCAGGGCGCTGGCCGTGGGCGTGGACGTGAGCGACGGCGAAGCCGTAGACCGGGCCGTGCAACGGGTCGCGGACGAACTCGGCGCGCCCACCGTCCTGGTGAACAACGCCGGCATCCTGCGCGACAACCTGCTGTTCAAGATGACCGACGACGACTGGGATGCGGTGATGAACGTGCACCTGCGCGGCACGTTCCTGATGAGCCGAGCGGTCCAGAAGTTCCAGACCGAGGCCAAGTGGGGCCGGATCGTCAACCTGTCCAGCACCAGCGCGCTGGGCAACCGGGGCCAGGCCAACTACGCCGCCGCGAAAGCCGGCATCCAGGGCTTCACCAAGACGCTGGCCATCGAACTGGGCAAGTTCGGCGTCACCGTGAACGCCATCGCCCCCGGCTTCATCGCCACCGACATGACCGCCGCCACCGCCGCCCGCGTGGGCGCGGACTTCGAGGACTTCAAGAAGGCCGCCGCCATGATGATCCCGGTGGCCCGCGTCGGAACGCCCGACGACATCGCCCACACCGCGTCGTTCCTGGTGAGCGAAGGCGCGGGTTTCGTCTCCGGCCAGGTCATCTACGTGGCCGGCGGACCGAAGGACTAGACGATGCGGACCTTCCCCACCCTGGACGCCCTCGGCGAGGCCACCGGCGAACACCTCGGCCACGGCGCGTGGCACGAGATCACCCAGGAAGAGATCAACCTCTTCGCCCAGGCCACCGACGACCACCAGTGGATCCACGTGGACCTGGAAAGAGCGAAAGCGGGCCCGTTCGGCGCCCCCGTGGCCCACGGCTACCTGACCCTCTCCCTGATCCCCAGCCTGATCCGCGACGTCTACACCGTCCAGAACCTCAGCATGGGCGTCAACTACGGCCTAAACAAAGTCCGCTTCCCCACCCCGGTGACCGTCGGCTCCCGCGTGCGGGCAGGCGCGGAACTCACCGAATTCACCGACTTCCCGCCGGGCAAACAGGCCGTGATCAAGGTGACCGTGGAAATCGAAGGCCACCCCAAACCCGCCTGCGTAGCCGAAACCGTAGTCCTCTACATCCCCTGACCACCAAGTCGTGTCATCCCCGTACGGCCCGCGCGCAGCGAACCGCGCTTTACCAGGGTATGCAAGCACGCTTTTCGCTTGCATACCCTGGTAAAGGGTGGTTGTCTCAGACCGGGCCGTACGGGGATGACACGACGACCCACCGCTTTTCGTCATCCCCGGTGGCTCGCCCGTCCGGCGAGGACGCTTTCGATCCCTAAACCCGCAACGCGCCCAACAACAGGTCCGCGTAGTGCTGCCCGACCTCCTTGGCGGACAACGTCCCGCCCTCCCGGTACCAGGCCCCCAGGTGGTGCACGGTCCCGAAGAAGAAATGAACCGCCAGATCGGCCGGCACGTCCTCCCGGAACACCCCGGCGGCCTGCCCCTCCTCCACCAACGACCGGAACCGCTCGTGGTAGCGCCGCCGCTCGGCCCGCATCGCCAACCGCTGCGACTCCGCCAGTTGATCGGCCGACCGGAAGTACACCTTCGCCTGGTCGAAGTTCTCCACCGACGTCACCACCACGTCCACGGCCGCCGAGTGCAGCCGCTCGGCCACCGCCCCGTCCCCGGCGGCGAGCAGCTCCAACCGCTCGGTCTGCATCCGCAGCAGGCTGCCGTAGATCTCGTGCAGCAGATCGTCCTTGGACCCGAAGTAGTGGTACATCGCGCCTTTGGTGACGCCCGCGAGGTCGACGATCTCCTGGACCGCCACCCGGTCGAACCCCTTCTCGGCGAACAACCTCGTGGCAGCCGCGATCAGCCGCTCCGGCACTGTGCCCATGCCGCGCAGCTTAACCCCGCCCCCACACCGCACCACCGGCGAACACACCGGCGAACACCGCCACCACACCGGTCACTGGAACATCGCGATAGGCCGGACGACCAACTCCTTCGCGTCCGCCCGCCACGCCTGCACCCGTCCCAGGCAGACCGCGTCGAACAGCCCCTCCGGCACGGCGTCGTCCAGCCCGCCCTCCTGGCACTCCACCCGCACCTTCGTCCCGTCCGCCCCCACCGCCGCCCGCAACACCGTCACGCCGCCGCGCTCCTCCTCGATCGAGAACTCCCCCTTGATCGACACGTACGCCTTCAACTTCCGCAACGACACAACACCTTCGTGCGCCGCACGGTCGAGCGCCGGGCTGCGCACCACGGTCTGCTCCGTCAGATCGACGTGCACCAGGCTCCCCGCCGCCTCCAACGCGTCCAGCAACATCCCCACGACGCTGATCGGCTCGTACCGCTCCAGGTAGGTCTTCACGACCTCCCGCCCCGACGACACGCCCGCGCTCACCTCGGGCAGCCCCGGCAGTGCGACCTTCCCGTCCTTGGTCACACCCACCCGGTCGGTGACCTCCTTGACCAGCGCGTCGCCGAACCCGCCCACCTGGTACAGGTCCATCACGCTCTTCGCGTTGAGGTACAACGTCAACCCCGGCACCTCACGCGCCGGCGCGAACCGGTGACGCGCCCGCCACGCCAACGCGAAGACGACCCCCGCCACCACCACCGCGAGCACCGTCACCATCCACACCACCGCCCACGGCCACCAAACCGACCACCACAACGAACGGTCGACCTCCACCGACACCCCCGCTCCGACACCCACCGGCCACCCACACCCGACCCGACACCCAGACCCGACAACCCGCCCCCGACACCCCCGCCCGACACCTCCCGCCTCAGCAGCCGCGAATCTCCTCGACCGCCTGCGCCAACTCCACACCACCGGCCTCGACGACCCGTCCACCCGACGCCGCCGCCACCCGCCCCAACTCCACCGGATCAGCCGACCCGAACCGCACCGCGTACGTCCGCGCCGGCCTCGGCCAAGCCGCCAACAACTCGTCCACCGCCATGCCCGAGTTGTTCTCCCCGTCCGTCATCACCACCACGACCCCGTCGTCCCCGACCTGCCGATAGGCCGCATCCAACGCCGACCACACCGCGGTCCCGTCCCGCAACTCCCCACCCAACAACCCTTGCAGCGCCGCAACATCCGCCGCCCCGCGCACCACCACCGTGTCCGCCGCCAACACCGATCCGGCGAACCGCACCACCGTCACCGACTCCCCCACCCGAAACCCCTCGAACCCGCTCAACCGCGCGAACGCCTCGCGCAACCCGTCGATCCGCGCCCCCGCCATCGACGTCGAGTAGTCCAGGACGAACACCACCCGCCCGGGTTTCCCGGCACGGTCGTAGGCGGCCAACAACGCGTCGACCACGCCCTGCGACCCCGGGAAGTACAACGAGGTCCCCAACTCCGCGCGCAGCTCGGCGCTCCGCTCCACCCCCGCGTCCACCGGGCGCCGGAACGTCCCCATCAACGCCCGCTGCCCGCGTTCGCCCGACAGCCAGCCCACCACCCGGTCGTAGGCGGCCCGCTTCTCCGGCTTCAGCAACATCACCGGGTAGTCCGCCAGCACGATCCCGTCACGCGGGTAGACGACCTGCAACGGCTCCCGCAACCTGCCGGAAGCGTTGAGCGACAACACAGTCGACTCGTAGGTCAACACCGCGTCCAAACCGTCCTGTTGCCGCACGTACTCCTCGGCCAGGTCCTCGACCCCGGCGACCGAGGCGCGCCCGACCAGGAACCCCTGGAGCTTGTCGCACCGCACGTCCTCCGGCCGCAACGCCGCCCCGGTCCCCGCCGCGGCCGTCGCGACCCCGATCAACGCCGCCAACCCGCTCCCGGCCACCCGGGGATCGGCCATCAGGTACTTCAACCCGCCCACCCCGGCGACCGACGCGATACCGGCCCACGACGGCGAAGGCCCGGTCAACCGCCCCGGTTTCACCCCGATCACCACCGGCGAGAGCATCACGCTCGTCGCCGGCGGCACCGGCCCGCCCGCCAGCCTCAGGTACCGGCTCGACGACAGCCACGCCAGGTCGTGCCGCGCCCCGGCCTTGATCTCCTCGCCGGCCCGCACCGTGCCCCGGTGGTCGAGCCGCAGGTCCACCCCGGTCTCCCGGCGCAACTCGGCGAGCACCGGCCCGAGGTCGGCGAGTTCCGCCCCGGCGAGCACGGTGAGCGTCACGGGTTCCGGCGCGGCGGTGCACCCCGCCAGCAGCAGCACCAGGGCCAGCAGCAGCCTCACGGGCAGCCACCGACCTCCGTGATCATCTTGTCCAGCAGGTGCCGTTCGGGCAGCCACGTCTCGGTGTCGCCGACCCCGCTGGTGGGCGTGGGCAGGCCGCGCGACCGCAGGTACGCCGACAGCTCACCGTGGTCGACGGTCGTGCCGCTGGTGCGCAGCACCCGGAAGCCGAGTTCCACCGCACGCCGGCGCAGCTCGGGGTCCTCCGACACCAGTTCGCCCAACCTGCTGCCCGCCGTGGTGAACGCGAGCAGCTCGGGCACGGTCTCGTGCTGCGCCTCCGGGTAGAGCAGCACGCGCGTGCGGTCGGGTTGCCCGGTGCGGGTCTGCGCGGCGAACTGGTGCGCCATGAACTGGTGCTCGTAGATCACCACGACCGGCGCGAACGTCGGCCCGTCGGCGGCCAGGTACTTGGGCGCGTGCTCCTCGCCGTGCTGCCCCTCGACGTCGAGCAGCGGTTTGATCTCGCGGGCCACCCGGATCGCCGTCTCCTCGTCGGCCGGCGGGTGGTTCCGGTTCAGCGCGAAGGCCAGCATCCCCAGGTAGGTCGACCCGGAGTAGGTGCGGCACGGGTCCGGGATCTGGGCGATGATCCGGTTGTTGTTGGTCATCCCGTACTGGTTCCAGAACTTGCCCTCCCGCATCAGCTCGATCAGCGCGGGGAGGGACAGGTTCAGGTAGAGCCCGCCGCCGTCGCGCTGGTCGGTCGCGACCCCGGCCGCACGCAGGGCCTGGGCGTAGTCGGCGTAGGTGGCCAGCACGATCGGGGTGAAGAACGGGTTGTACGGGTTGACGGTCTTGCCCTTGCGCCGGTCGCGAATCGCCTCCGCCGTCGACTGCCCGGACGGGAAGACGAAGTCGAACTCGTCGAGGTCCTCGCGGGTCGCGATGTCGCGGGACCCGGACGGCGTCACCTGGACCTGGATCCGGTGCGCCATCAGCAGCCGCTTCACCTCCGGGTCCTGGAAGAAGTCGCGTTTGGACGCGAGCACCCCCCTGATGACCAGGACCGACTGCGCGGGCAGCGCCACCGTGCCCGAGGCGAACAGCGCGATCACCCCGGCCAGCGCGGTCGCCACCGCGATCCCGAACGGCAGCAGGAAACGTTTGCGACGAAAAACTGAACGACTTGGTTCTACTACCCTGAATCCTGGTTCTTCGGCCACGAATTCCCCCGGGTGAGCGGTCCCCCACAGCGTACTTCGCGGCCGGTCCGCCCCGGGGCGCAAACGCCGATCACAAACCCACCGTGGCACCGCCGTCTACCACGAACGTGGCACCGGTGACGTACCCACCAGCGTCCGAGGCGAGGAACACCACCGCCGCGGCCAGTTCCTCAGGGTCACCGACCCGGCCCATCGGGAGCCGCGAAATGTGCGCGTCGAGGTATCCATCGGGGTATTGGTCGGTCATCTCCGACGCAAAGTAACCGGGAGCCAACGCATTCACCCGAATGCCCTTTCGCCCGGTCCACTGCTGCGCCAGATCCCGCGTCAACCCCAACAACGCCGCCTTCGACGCCGAGTACGCGGCCTGCGGCAACCCGCCCGACACCAACCCCAGCACGCTGGACACGTTCACGATCGACCCGCCGCCGGTCATCACCGCCGCTGCCGCCTGCGCCATCCAGTACGCGCCGTTGAGGTTGACCTCCACGACACCCCGGAACTGCTCGGGCGTCTCCCGCGACGCGGGCACCGCCGAGGCCACCCCGGCGTTGTTCACCAGCACGCCCACCGCGCCGAACCCGGCCGCCGCCCGCGCCACCTCCCGGCAGTCCTCGGGCGAGGAGACGTCCGCCCGCACCGTCAGCGCCCGCCGGCCAGCGGCCTCGACCAACTCCGCCGTCCGCGCCAACCGGTCCACCCGGCGCGCCGCGAGCACCACGTCCGCCCCCGCTTCCGCGAGCCCCTTGGCGAACGCGACCCCGAGCCCGGACGACGCGCCCGTCACGATCGCGACCTTGCCGTCCAACCGGAACCTGTCCAGGATCCCCATCTGCCGACCTCCACAACGGACCGAACCCGCACCACCGACGACAACCCGACCGGCGACCGGGTTCAGAGCCCGAGGTCCCGCCCGATGAGTTCCTTCATGATCTCGTTCGAGCCCGCCCAGATCCTGGTCACGCGGGCGTCCATCCACGCGCGCGCCACCCGGTACTCGGTCATGTACCCGTAGCCGCCGTACAACTGCACGCACGCGTCGATGATCTCGTTCTGCACGTCCGCGCTCCAGTACTTCGCCTTCGCCGCGTCCACCGCCGACAGCTCCCGGCCGGTGTGCGCCAGCGTGCACTGGTCCAGGAACGCCTGCGTCACGTCGACCTTCGTCACCAGCTCCGCGAGCGTGAACTTGTTGTGCTGGAACGACCCGATCGACTGGCCGAACGCCTTGCGCTCCTTGGCGTACTCGATGGTCTCCAGCAGGATCTGCCGGGCGTGCGCCAGGTTGGAGATCGCCGCGCCGAGCCGTTCCTGCGGCAGGCGCTCCATCATGTACACGAAGCCCCGGTCGACCTCGCCGATCACGTTGCCCGCCGGCAGCCGCACGTCCTGGAAGAACAGTTCGGCGGTGTCCGACTCGGGCTGGCCGACCTTGTCCAGCTTGCGCCCGCGCTCGAAGCCCGGCATCCCGGTCTCCACCGCGAACAGCGTGATGCCCTTGGACTTCTTCTCCGGGCTGGTGCGCGCGGCGACCACGATCAGGTCCGCGGAGTAGCCGTTGGTGATGAACGTCTTGGAGCCGTTGAGGATCCAGTCCGACCCGTCGCGCACCGCGGTGGACTTCAGCGCCGCCAGGTCGGACCCGCCCGACGGCTCGGTCATGGCGATGCCGGTGGTCAGCTCACCGGAGCAGAACCGGGGCAGCCACCGCTGCTTCTGCTCGGGCGTGCACAGGTCGACCAGGTAGGGCGCGACCACGTCGCCGTGGATGCCCAGGCAGCTCGCGACGCCCGCGCTGACCTTGCACAGCTCCTCGCCGAACACCGCGTTGAACCGGTAGTCGCCCGCGCCGCTGCCGCCGTGCTCCTCGGGCACCTCCAGGCCGAGCAGGCCCTGCCGCCCGGCCTCCAGCCACACCTCGCGGTCGAGGTGGCGCTGCTCGACGAACCTCTCGTAGTGCGGCCGGACCGAGCGGTCGACGAAGGCCCGCGCGGTCTCGCGGAACGCGTCGTGGTCGTCCTCGAACAGCGTGCGACGCACCGCAGCCTCCCATACTAAGCGGTTGCTTAGATCTAAGCGTGTGCTTAGCCTGCGATAGGCTCACCGACCTTGTCAAGGAGGCCCGATGACCGCCCACGAGTTCGAGCTGCTCGACCGCGCGTGGCGCGACATCACCCCACCGGCCGCCCGCCGGATGCTCATCGCCGCCGCCGCCGCGTTCGCCGGGCGCGGCTACCACGCCACCACCACGCGGGACATCGCCGCGCAGGCCGGGATGAGCCCCGCCGCGGTCTACATCCACTACCGGTCCAAGGAAGACCTGCTGTTCCAGATCTCCCGGATCGGCCACGCCACCTCGCTCGACGTCCTGACCTCCGTCACCGGCCCGGACCCGGCCGCGCGGACGGCCGCCGCGGTGGCGGCGTTCGCGTCGTGGCACGCCGAGCACCACACCACGGCGCGCGTCGTGCAGTACGAGCTGGGCGCGCTCACGCCCGAGCACCTCGCCGAGGTGGTCGTGCTGCGCCGGCGGATCGAGGCCGCCGTCCGCGACATGATCGAGGACGGCGTCGCCTCGGGCGCGTTCCACGTCCCCGACGTGCGCGGCGCGACGCTGGCCGTCCTCTCGCTGTGCATCGACGTGGCCCGCTGGTACCGGCCCGCCGGCCGCCGCACCCCGGCCGACATCGGCGCCCTCTACGCCGACCTCGTGCTGCGGATGCTCGGCTGCTGACGCGCCCGCCTGGGTGAACGCCGAAGGGCCTCCCGGCGTGACCGGGAGGCCCTTCGTGCGGAAACGCGGAACGGGCGGCGCTACCGGACTTGCCGCTTGCCCCAGAACCCGGCCACCAGGCTGACGCCGACGGCGGCGATCGCCACCTGGACGATGATCTCGATCCAGTCGATGCCGGGGGTGTCGTCGACACCGAGCGCCCTGGCCACGAACGTGCCCAGGAAAGCGGCCACGATGCCGACCACGATGGTCAGCCAGACGGGGATGGCCTGCTTGCCCGGCGCCACGAGTTTGCCGAGGAACCCGATGATGAGACCCACGATAAGAGCGCTGATCACGCCGCCGATGCCCACGATGCCTCCTGCGGGTTAGTCGCCTTCGAAGAAGTCCCCGATCTCGTCGAGGGCCTCGCCGATAATCATCCCACCGAAAACGCCGGCCGCAGCCCCGGCGACGACACCTCCTACGCCGATTCCGCCGCCGTGGTGCCCCCCGTGGTGGCCGCCGTGGTGCCCGCCGTGCATGCCCTGCACGCCGTGGCCGTGCGAAGATCGCCTTCCGGCGACCTGGTCCATCCACTGGTGCAGCACGCCGGCCCAGTCCGTGCGGATCACCTCATCGTGCGACATGGCGAAGTGCCCGAACGTGTCGCCGCCCTGCCGGAACAGGCCGCCGCGCCGGTCCGCCTCCAGCACCACGTACAGGTGGTGGGGGTCGGTGACGAAGGTCAGCTCGATCTGGCTGATCTTGCCGAGGAACTGCTGCGGCGGCAGGAACTCGATCTCCTGGTAGAACGGCAGCTGCTGCGGCACGCCGTGGATGCGGCCCTGCTCGGAGTCCGCGCGGGTGAACCGGAAGCCCAGCGCGCCGAACGCGTTGAGCACGTGCTCCTGGGAGCGGATCGGGTGCACCGCGACCGGGTCGAGGTCGCCGGGGTCGACCGCGCCCCGCACCTCCAGCTCGGTGCGCAGGCCCATCGTCATGCCGTGCAGCGGGGTGCCGTGCACGACGGTCAGCGGGGTCTCCAGCGGCACCGGGAACTGGAACGGCAGCGCGAGGTGCTGCCCGGGGCCCACCTGGATGCCCCGGCCGACGACCACCCGGGCGAACTCGACGTTGCGGTTGTACTCGTTGTCGTTGCCCTCCACCTCGACCCGGGTCACCAGCGACAGCTTGACCTCGTCGATCACGGCGGGGTGGTCGCCGCCGGCGATGCGCACCTCGCCGGTGAGCAGCTCGCCGGGCCGCACGTTGGGGTTGGCCAGCACCGTGTCCACGGACGGACCGCCGACTCCGAACGCGCGCAACATCCTCTTGAACACCACGGTGGTCCTCCTGGTGGGACTGTCCGGTTCACGTGCTGGGGTGGAATTCGTCCAAAAGACGCCTCACCCCCGGCATCGGTTCCGCGTGGCACAACGCTAAGCACATCACGATCGATGTGACTGCCATCACACACCTCTGGCCCAGCGGAAAGCCGTCGCGATCGCCCAGGGTCACCACCCGGCCGCCACGACCCACCGTGACGCGCACGCCACGTTCCGCGCCGCTTTCGCGCCACTTTCCGGGCCGCATTCCGGGCCCGCGCGCCCGGCCGGCCGACGGGGACGCGCGCTCCAACGTGAACAGTCAATCGGGTGACGTGCGGAACGTTGCCGACGTGCCGTACGTTGCGGTGCCGTGACCACTCTCCTGGGACGGTTCAAGCAGCGGCTGCGCCGGTTCGCGCAGAAGCCCGGCTCCGCCGACCTCACGCCGTACCGCAAGCTGCTCGTCGAGGTGAACGAGCAGGCGGACCGCGTGAGCGCGCTCAGCGACGCGGAGCTGACCGAGGCGGCGGCGAAGCTGCGGGAGAGGTCCGAGTTCGGGCGCCCCGAGCTGGTCGAGGTCTGCGCGCTGGGGCGCGAGGCCGCGGACCGCGCGCTCGGGCTGCGGCCGTTCGACGTGCAGATCCTCGGCGCGCTGGGCCTGCTCGAAGGCCACGTCGTGGAGATGGCCACCGGTGAGGGCAAGACGCTGTCCGGCGCGATCGCCGCCGCCGGGTTCGCGCTGCGCGGCGACCACGTGCACGTCGTCTCGGTCAACGACTACCTCGCCCAGCGCGACGCCGAGTGGATGGGCCCGCTCTACGCCCTGCTCGGCGTGTCCGTCGGCTGGGTCAGCCAGAGCAGCAAGCCCGAGGAGCGGCGCACCGCCTACGAGGCCGAGGTCACCTACTCCTCGGTGTCCGAACTCGGCTTCGACGTGCTGCGCGACCGGCTCGCCACCGACGAGGCCGACCGGATCGTGCCCGCGCCCCGGGTCGCCCTGGTCGACGAGGCCGACTCGGTGCTGGTGGACGAGGCCCGCGTGCCGCTGGTGCTGGCCGGCTCCACCGCCGGCCCCGCGGTCGACCCGGCGCTCGCCGACCTGGTCAAGCGGCTGCGCCGGGACCTGCACTTCGAGGTGGACGACGAGGAGCGCAACGTCTACCTGACCGGCGCGGGCTCCGAACTGGTCGAGCGCGCCCTGGGCGGCATCGACCTGTACTCCGACGAGCACGTGTCGACCACGCTGAGCAAGGTCAACGTGGCCCTGCACGCCCAGGTCCTGCTGCACCGCGACGTCGACTACATCGTCCGCGACGGCAAGGTCCACCTGATCAACGACACCCGCGGCCGGATCGCGAAGCTCCAGCGCTGGCCGGACGGCCTCCAGGCGGCGGTCGAGGCCAAGGAGGCGGTGGCCACCACCGACTCCGGCGAGGTGCTCGACTCGATCACCGTGCAGGCGCTGCTCAGCCGCTACCCCACGGTGTGCGGCATGACCGGCACCGCGGTCGCCGTGGCCGAGCAGCTGCGCGACTTCTACCAGCTCGAAGTGCTGGTCATCCCGGCGAACGTGGAGTGCGTGCGGGAGGACGAAGCCCCCCGGCTCTACACGACGCTGGAACTCAAGGAAGCCGCGATCGTCGCGGAGATCAAGACCGTCCACGAGACCGGCCGGCCGATCCTGGTCGGCACGCTGGACGTGGCCGAGTCCGAGCGGCTGTCCCGCAAGCTGGCCGAGGCGGGCCTGAGCTGCGTGGTGCTCAACGCGAAGAACGACGCCGAGGAGGCGACGATCATCGCCGACGCGGGCTCGTTCGAGCGGGTCACCGTGTCCACCCAGATGGCCGGTCGCGGCACCGACATCCGGCTGGGCGGCCACGACTCGACCGACCGCGAGCGGATCGCCGAACTCGGCGGCCTCTACGTCATCGGCACCGGTCGGCACACGTCGTCCCGGCTGGACGACCAGCTGCGCGGTCGCGCGGGCCGCCAGGGCGACCCGGGCGGCTCGGTCTTCTTCTCCTCGTTGCAGGACGACCTGGTCGCGCAGTACGTGCCCGACCACGAGGAGCCCGCCGAGGTCGAGGACGACGGCCGCGTGGTCGACGCGGGCACGCTGCACAACGTCGAGCACGGGCAGCGGGTCGCCGAGGGCGTGCACCTGGAGATCCACCGCAACACCTGGCGCTACAACAAGCTGATCGAGCACCAGCGGACGCTGATGCTCGCGTACCGCGACGAGCTGCTGACCACCGACAAGGCGTGGGAGGAACTCGCCGGGCGCAAGCCCGAGCGCGCCGAGGAGCTGGCCGAGCTGGACCGCGAGGTGCTGGTGCAGGCGGCCCGGCTGATCGCGCTGCACCACCTCGACCAGCGGTGGAGCGACCACCTGACGTTCCTCACCGACCTGCGCGAGGGCATCCACCTGCGGGCGCTGGCCCGGCAGAACCCGCTCGACGAGTTCCACCGCGAGGCGATCCCGGCCTACCACAAGATCGTGCCGGACGCGTGGGACGAGGCGGAGGAGACCTTCGCCAAGGTGGAGATCGACGCGGAGGGCGCGCACCTGGCCGAAGCCGGCGTGCAGCGGCCGAACACCACGTGGACCTACCTGGTCAACGACAACCCGTTCTCCTCCGGCCTGGAGGAGACGTTCAAGGGCTTGGTGAAGCTGGTCCGCCGCCGCTGAGCGCGCGTTCGCCGCGCCCTCGGCCCCACCGCTCCCGGATCCGCGCCCGGCGACGTTGCCGGGCACGGATCCGGACGGGCGCTCCCGTCCGGACGCCGTCCCCTCCGGTCAGAGGACGATCGCGCCGAGCGGCGCGGCCTCCACGGAATCGGCTTGGCGGGGCAGGGTGGCGGGTCTGGCGAGTCTGGCCGCCACCGCCTGCTCGGTGAGCGCGCGGATCTCCGCGAGGATGTCCAGGTGTTCCTGCGACGGGGGTGGACCCACCAGGTTCGAGTGGTTGAACGCGGTGCGTTCGGCGCGGCGGGCCAGGTTCTGGATGCGCCGGATCAGGTCCGATTCCCGGTCGGTGGGCGTAGAGCGCCGTTGCTCAGTCACCCCGGAAGCGTTCACCTCACGCCGGGTGAAGGTAAATCACCTGGTAGTGCGAACTTCGCTGGGTCATCTCAGCTACCCAAGCCCACTCGGTCGAAACGCCACCATCGTGCGACTAAAGGCCCCGGTGGTGCGTCCCGGTGCCAAGCCCCGCACCCGTTCACGCCCCGCACGCAAGGCGCTGTACTGCCACATCGCCGAGGCGCGCCACCGGGATCGACCGGTTGGCCGTGCCCCGTACCGGTGACGGCGCGGGTTCCCCCCGTCCATGACGCGCTGTCGGCCGGGTACCTCGCCCGGGGGTAGCCCGTCACGGTGTCGACCGCGCCGGGGGTCGAGTCCGTTCCCTGCCGGTCTGTCCCTGTCCTGCCAGTTCACGCCGTTCGCCGGGCTCGCCGGGAGATCGTCGGTGCCGCGCCGGATGGTGACGACCGGCCACGCACCCGGCTTCACCCGAGGACCTTCAGCAGCCGCAGGGCGAGCTGGACCTCCAGCACCCGTTCCGGCGACTGCCAGTCGTCGCCGAGCAGGCTCGCCACCCGGTCCAGCCGCTGCACCACCGTGTTCACGTGGACGTGCAGCTCGTCCTTGGCGCGGCTGAGGTTCGCCCCGCACGCGAAGTACGCGGTGACCGTGCGCACCAGCTCGGTCCCGCGACTCGCGTCGTAGTCCAGCAACGGCCCCAGCGTCGCCCGCACGTACCCGCCGACGTCCGCCCGGTCGCCCAGCAACACCCCGACGAAACCCAACTCCCCCAACGTCCCCCCGGCACCCCGCCGGTCCAGCACCAACAACGCCCGCAGGCACCGGACGGCTTCGGCGTGCGCGCCGGCCACCTCCGCCGGGCCCGCCGCCGGGCCGCCCGCGCCCACCGTCACCGGCACCCCCACCGCCTGGCCCAGCACCCGGGCCGCGTCCCGCGCCGCCCCGGACAGGTCCTCGCCCGGCAGCACCAGCACGACGTGCTCCCCGTGCACGCCGGCCAGCCCGCGACACCCGGACGCGTGGTGCGCGGCGGCCGCCGCCAACCGGTCCCGGGGACCGTCCGCGACCAGCACCACGTGCCGCGCGCCCAACTCCACGCCCACCCGCCGGGCCCGCGCGCTCAACGCCGCCGGATCCACGACCGGGCCGAGCAGGTCGGTGATCAGCTCGCCGCGCACCTTGTTCTCCGCTTCGGCGACCGTGCGCCGCAACAGCAGCAACAGCGCGGTGACGACGGCCGCGCGCTCGAACAGCCGGCGGTCGGCGTCGACCAGGTCCGGGCGGTCGTGCAGGGTGATGCTGCCCAGCGGTTCCCGGCCCGCGAGCACCGCGCACACCCACGTCCCGTCCTGCGGCACGGCCCGCCCGCCCGCGCGGGAGGCGTTGACCGCGGCGCGCGGCGCGGGCGTCGGGTCCGCGCCGATGCGGGCGAGTTCGCCGCCGTCGCGGTCGTGCACCACGATCCCGCCGTCGAGCACCCTCGCCACCGCCGCCGCGACCTCCGGCACGTCCGCGCCGCGCAGGACCAGGTCGGTGAGCCGGTCGTGGGCGTCCTCGGCGCGCCGCATGGCCTCGTTGTGCGAGCGGATGGTCTCCCCCGCCGCGCGGGTCTCCTCCAGCAGGTGCGCGGTGTCCAGGGCGATCGCGGCGTGGTCGGCCAGCGACGACAGCAGCGCCACCTCGTCCGGCGGGAACTGGCGCGGCGACCGGTTCGCCGCGTACAGCACGCCGATCACCCGGCGGTCCAGCTTCAGCGGCACGCCCAGGATGGCGACCAGGCCCTCCTCGCCGACCGCCGTGTCGATCGCCGAGGTGTGGTGGAACCGGTCGTCGGCGGCGTAGTCGGCGGTCACGTACGGCTGCGCGGTCTGCGCGACCAGTCCGCCCAGCCCCTCGCCCAGGCCGAGCCGCAACCGCTGGAACCGCACCGAGATCGAGCCGTCGGTGACCCGCATGTAGGTGCCGCGCTCGTCGGGCTGGTTCATGCTCAGGTACGCGATGTCGGCCCCGAGCAGCATCCGCGCGCGGCGCACGATCGAGCGCAGCACGCCGTCCGGGTCGCGCACGCCCGCCAGGTCGCCCGCCGTGTCGAACAGGGCCTCCAGCTCGGCTTCCCGGCGGCGGTGCGCGGTGAGCGTGCGGCGGATCTTCAACGCCTGCGCGGTGGCGCGGCCCACGCGGTCGAGCGCGCCGTCCCGCACGCCCGCCGCGCGCGCCGCGGGGAGCACCCGCGCCAGCCGTTCGCTGCTCGCGTCGTCCGCCAGCAGGTCCAACAGCTCCAGCAGGTGCTCCACCGCGTCCGCCTCGGTCATGCGGTCATGCTGACACCGTCGCGTGGTCGGCGTCGGTCCGGCTCAGCGACGTGCCCTTGGTCTCCTTGGACGCGACCACCGCGATCACGGTCAGCACGCACATCCCCAGCACGTACAACACGATCGGGAACGAACCGCCGAAGTCGCGCAGCAGGGCGGTGGCGATGATCGGGGCCGGCGCGCCCGCCGCGATCGACGCGAGCTGGTAGCCGATCGACGCGCCCGAGTAGCGGACCTTCGTACCGAACAGCTCGGAGAAGAACGCGGCCTGCGGACCGTACATCGCGCCGTGCAGCACCAGCCCGACCGTCACCGCGAGGGTGACCGGCAGGAACGACTTCACGTCCAGCAACCAGAAGAACGGGAACATCCACACGCCGACGCCGACCGCGCCGACCAGGTACGTGACGCGGCGGCCGATCCGGTCGGAAAGCGCGCCCCACAACGGGATCGCGACCAGGTGCGCCACCGAGCCGATGAGCACCGCGTTGAGGCCGGTGGAACGCGGCAGGCCGAGCGCGGTGGTGACGTAGACCAGGATGAACGCGGTGATCACGTAGTAGGAGACGTTCTCCGCCATGCGCGCGCCCATCGCGATCAGCACCTCGCGCCAGTGGTCGCGCAGCACGGTCACCACCGGCGGCCGCTGCTTCACCGCGAGCTTGTCCGCTTTCGCCTGCGCCTCAAGGAAGATCGGCGATTCGCCGACGCTCAACCGGATCCACAGCCCGATCAGCACCAGCACCCCGGACAGCAGGAACGGCACCCGCCAGCCCCACGACAGGAACGCCTCGTCGCTCTGCACCGCCGCCAGCACCGCCAGCACCGCGGTGGCCAGCAGGTTGCCCATCGGCGCGCCCGCCTGCGGCCAGGACGCCCAGAACCCGCGCCGCTCGGCGCTGCCGTGCTCGGACACGATCAGCACCGCGCCGCCCCACTCGCCGCCGAGCGCGAAACCCTGCACCAGCCGCAGGAACGTCAGCAGCAGCGGCGCGCCGAAGCCGATCGCGGCGTAGGTGGGCAGCAGGCCCATCGCGAACGTCGCGCCGCCCATCAGGAACAGGCTGACCACGAGGAGTTTCTTGCGCCCCAGCTTGTCCCCGAAGTGGCCGAACACCAGTCCGCCCAGCGGCCGGGCGAGGAACCCGATGGCGTAGGTGAGGAACGCCAGCAGCGTGCCGGTCAGCTCGTCCTCGTTGGGGAAGAACAACTTGTTGAACACCAGGGCGGCGGCGGAGCCGTAGAGGAAGAAGTCGTACTTTTCTCTCCGGAGGTTTCCGACCTGGCCGAATGTGGTGGAATACCGGTTCTGACCTGCCGGTTTGTTCTCGTTGCGTCCGGTTGGGTCTGGACGGTTCTGGACGTCTGACGGCCTGGTGACGGCCTGGAAGATGATCACAGCGGCCCCTTGTTTCCACTGTGGATGGTGGAGCGGGGGGCCGATGGTCGTGGTCGCGGGGGCACGGAACGTGGGGGCCTGACGGCTGGGGGTCGGGGGGAGGAAGGCGGGTGCCAGGTGCGGGCGGGGCGCGGGGATGCGGAGAACGACGGTACCGGGGGCCTGGTCGGGGGCGGCGGCGGCGGGGCTGGTGCGGTTGCTGCGGCCGGTGTGGGCCACAGCCAGCTCTTCCAGCTCGTAGCGGCCCCAGAGTGCGCCCTGACCGGCGGTGGTCCTGGTCCTGGTGGTGGTCCGCATGGTGGTTCTCCCTTGAGTCGACATCGGGGCTTGGTGCCTCGGTGGCCGGTCGCCCCCGTTCCCTTGGTCCCGGCTGCCGTTAGCACCGGGTCGTCGGTGTCAAGGGTGCCCGTAGGGCATCGCGCAGCGACGCGAAGCGCCCTTGATGCCGGCGGCCCGGTGTTAAAGGATCTGACCCCCAGGGGGACGGGCCACCGATGAGACGGGAGCCTGCGTCGTGGCCGGCACCGGGATCCACCTCGTGTGGAGGTCGTGGTGCCGACCGGTGTTGCCGTGCGGGTGAGTCGGCGGGAGCGACGCAGGCCGGCCGGGCTGGGAGTACGCCCATGGCCTGTGGTTTCGGGGTCGAATCCGTAGGAAGGTGGTGGGCTCGTCGTGCGCCTGGCGCTCGTCGGGGATGGGTAGTGTTGCGGCGTGGTCGCGGGTTTTCCGATACCGGAGTGGACCGAATGAGAACGGGGTTGTTGTGGCGTAGACCCGCAGTTCGGGAAGGGTCTTCCCCGCGCACGCGGGGGTGGTCCCTGCACCACCGCGGCGCTTGCCCGCGCGGCGAGGTCTTCCCCGCGCACGCGGGGGTGGTCCGTAGTGCGGGCCGACTTCTTGCCCGCTGTCGCCGTCTTCCCCGCGCACGCGGGGGTGGTCCGTTTTCTCCCGCCCCACCGACCGGACCGCCGACGTCTTCCCCGCGCACGCGGGGGTGGTCCGTCCTTGCCGCACTGGGTCTCGTAGTAGGACTCGTCTTCCCCGCGCACGCGGGGGTGGTCCGCGGGTCGACGAGCAGCGGACGAGGCTCGCGTCGTCTTCCCCGCGCACGCGGGGGTGGTCCACGGCGGCGGGACGCGAGCAAGGAGCTGGGCGAGTCTTCCCCGCGCACGCGGGGGTGGTCCGCGGGGCCGGGCGATCCGGCGGCTGGTCCAGCAGTCTTCCCCGCGCACGCGGGGGTGTTCCAGCCGGGATGGTGGCCAGCTCGTCGTGGGCCTGGTGCTCGTTGCCGATCCGGCTTTCGGAGCTGGTGCCGTCGTGGTTGGCCGGTGCCGGCGGCTCGCTGAACCGGCCACCGGCACCGACTCCGCGCCCGGCCGCCGGGCGGAGCGAAGCGGGAGCCCGGCGTGCCGGTGTGCGGGGAGTCGGTGCAACGGTGGGCGGTGTCAGCGGGAGGTGCCGCACAGCGAGCCGCCGGCGGCGGCTCGCCTTGATCCCATAAAGCTGAATTCGGCAATGCACGCCGTGGTCTCGGGCGTGACGGTCAGCGTGGCGGCAAGGATGCCCGGAACGCCGCGAGTTCGTCCTGGAGCGGCCTGGCGGCGGAGTCCCCCGGCAGGAGTTCGCGAACCCGTTCGCTGAGTTCGTCCGCGAGCATCGCCAGATGGGTGACCGACCGGCGGTCGGCGCTGAACGCCTCACGCGCCCAACTCGCCGATGCTTCGACGTCCCCGGATTCCAGGGCACCTACCGCCAGGGTCAACCGGGCCTCGCTGGCACGCATCGGGCTGCGTTCGGTGCCGTCCGGTTTGCGGGACAGTCTCAAAACCTCGCGCGCGTGTTCCGCCGCTCGCTGGTGGTCTCCAACCAGGCGGTAGCAGTCCATCGCGTAGAAATCCCACTTGGTCGGGTCGATCACGAAGTGGTTTTCCGGCCGCAACGGGTGTTGGTGCTGCCCCAGCAGGCGGAAGCCCTCGTCAAGGATCTTCTCCACCTCGTCCCGATTACCCATGCGCGCCTGCGCCTTCGCGGCCTGGGCTGCGAGCTGGACCACAACCGATGAATTCGGCGCTGCGCGACTCCCTGCCTCGGTGTACTCGGCCACTGAGCGCAGGCGGTCCTGAGTCAGGGCAAACCAGGCACTCATCTCAAACGACCAGGCGACGATCTCGCCGTGACCCGCTTCGCGGCCTAGTTGGTACGCGGCCGTGCGTGCGCTCTCGGCGTGGCGGGGCAATCCAAGGTCGTAGTCGAGGCAACCAATGAGCAACGTGAGCCAACCGGCGTTGACCATCAGCTCTCGGTGTTCGCGGAGCGTGGTCGGGCCGTTCAGAAGCTGGCCGACGTATTCGAGTTGTTGTTGCGCGTCCCGACGTAGGTCGTCGGCATTTCTCCACGCGTACTCGCAGCACAGTTCTTCGGTCATCACCGAGAGTTGGTCTATCGTCTCGTGGCCGACGTCCGAACGGTGAATCTGGCGCATCATGTCACTGATCGCCCATGGGGCCTGGATGTCCTGGGCCGGGCTGCCGCTGCCACCGTTCGCGCTGCTCACCAGGTGAGCTTTGATCAGCACACCGCTGGCCTGCAAGAGTCGGTCCAGGCGCGCCACCGTTGCTTCATCGGGCAGAAACCTGCCGCCCTCGGAACGGCTGACTTGGCTTTGGCTCCACTGTGCCGCCTTCGCAAGCTCGGCCTGACTGAGCCGCGCGGCAACGCGTAGGCGGCGCAGTGCCTCCCCGAACGGCTCCACAGCTCACCCCTCGCTCATGCGTATGCGCATGTCATGCGCGCATCGTGCATATCGTTTCCTCAACCCACCCTAGCGCCGATAGTTCACATGGCGGGTCGTCTGGCCTGCCGTCGCTATCGGTGGGAGGTGGGTCAGGGATGGACGTGGTCGTTCGCCCCCGGTTCGGGGACTCGGCGAAGGTGACAGCCGATGAGGCCGGCCGGCCGAAGTTGGTCTTGGACGTCGGTAGCGGCTCGCTGGTGGTCGAGCTTGACGGAGAACCGGGCAGCGTCGAACTCGCCGCGCACTTCGCGGACGGGTTGGCTGACGCCGCGTTGACGTTCGCCTCACGCTGCCGGGACCTCATGGGGAGCAGCGCCACGACAGCGGGTTGAGAGCCCGGACGGAGGAAGGCAGGACCAGGACACGAGAGGGCGGGGGAAGTCGTGGGCAAGGACGTTGTGACCGGCGCGGCACGGCCGACCGATGAACAGTGGCGTGACGTGGTCATCGGTGTTCACCGCCTCACCCGACGTATCGAAGAGCTGTCTACTCGGCTGGACCTGGTCGAGCGCCGGTTGCCTGGTCCAGGCGTTGTTCAACAGAGGTCATCCGATCGGACAGGCGATCAACGGCCTGTTCGAGCTGGTGAAGCATCGTGACCACCTCGGCTCCCGAGATCGTTACATCGTCGGGCGAGGGGGCGCGGAGGACGAAAACCCCCTTGCCTTGTCGGGCGACAACCAAGCCTTCCAGCGCGAGTACCTTGATCGCCTCTCGAACCGTCATCACGGCGATGGCGTGCGTCTCGGCGAGTTCGCCCATCGTCGGGAGCTGGTCCCCTGGCCCGTACTTGCCGGCTGCGATAGCTCGGCGCAGCTCGTCTGCGAGCTGCTGGTACGCCGGTCGGCCGTCAGGGGCGTCTGTCTCCATGGCAGGCAACTGTAACGACAGATCTAGGTGACCTGTAGATCACCTGATCGGAGTACTTCAATCGGTGTAATCATACGGATCATACAGCTAATCTGTATGACATGCTCCGCGAAGACGGGGCGATCCCACTACCCAAGAGGTGCCGAAGATGGCTATTCCTGCTGGTCACAGGTTTTCGATCACGTTCGATGAGTTGTTCCCGCAGGGGTTCTACGTGCTGAGCGTGGAGCGGGCGAAGGACTGGAACGACGGGAAGTCGCGGGACGCGGTGGACAAGTTGTCGGGTCGTCCGGTGTGGACGGTGCAGGGGACGGACCCGTCGGCGAAGGGGAAGAACACGGGTCAGATGGTGAAGATCGCGGCGGATGTGCAGCCGGTGCCGCCGGAGACGATGGCGGGCACGCCGTTCCGGCCTGCGGTGTTCATCGGGTTGAAGGTGACGCCGTACGTGAAGGAGGGCTGGGTCACGTACACGATCTGGGCTGACGAGATGGTCTCGAAGGAGCAGGCGGCCAGGCGTGCCGGTGGTCGTGGCGGCTCCAAGCCGGACACGTCCGCGGGTCCCGGTTCGGCTGCGGCGTAGGCGGCTGTGATGTCGATGGTCAAGGCGGTGTTCGTGCCGGGGCCGGGTGCCGGCGTTTCGATCGTGCGGTGGCCGCGCTCGGAGTTCCACGCGTTGCGGTTGGAACTGGATGGGACGCGGTTGGTGTTCGCGCCGGCGGACGGTGAGGGAGGGCCGGAGGTGTTGGCGGCGTTCCTGATGGAGGTGGCACGGAACGCGGAGATGCTGGCGGCGGTGCTGGCTCCTTCTGCGGGGCGGCACCGGTGGAACGGGCCGTCTGGTTGGTCGGGACCGGGCATCGAGGTGGAGACGGGCGAGAGCCTTGGGGAGTCGGGCGCAGGAAGGTTGCCGGGATGAGCGCGGGGCGGGTGACGTTGGCTGATGTCGAGCGGCGGGTATTGGTGCCGGCAGGCGGCGGTCGGCGTGTGACGTTGGCGGCGCGTCGGGCCGGGTGCGGGTTGACCCAGGAGACCTTGGCTGTACGGGTGGGGGTGAACACGCGGGCGGTGGCGGCTTGGGAAGCGGGTGGCAACGTCCCTCGCCCGTTCTACAGGGTCCGTTTGGCTGCCGCGTTGAACGTCGACCAGGCAGGCTTGGCGCGGTTGTTGGCCGGCCTTCCGTTGGAGGACAGGACAAAGCACGGCGTACCGGCCGAGACTGCGGCCGTGTCGGTGGCGGGCCTGGGCAAGGAATTGCTCGGGTTGGGAGTGTTGCTGGTGGTCAGCGCGGTGCGGCGGTTGACCGGCGGTCGGTCATGAGCGGGGCTGTGGGGCCGGAGCGGACCGGGTACGAGGGTCCGTGGGCTGCGACGGAGATGGTGGAGACGTTGGCCCAGGCGCATGTGGCGTTGTTGCGGGTGACGCCTGTGATGTCCGCACCGGTGGAGCTGTGGCGGGAGTTCTGGGAGCGTTCGGCGGCGGTGTTCGATCGGGTCGCGGAGTCGGACCCGCACCCTGAGCAGCGACTTCAGGCGCGTACGTTCGCGTCGCTGAACCGGTATCAGGCCAAGCACTCGGTGCCGTTGTCGCGGGCGGAGTCGTTGGTGGCCGGTCGGCCGCTGGTGCGGGCCGAGGACGTGTGGGGGGCGCGGTTGGCCCCCGAGGTCGAGCGGAACCGGCTCGAAGTCCGGTATTCGGTGGGGATGCTGCACGCGGCGGTGAAGCTGATCACGGGTTCGTCGCCGAACCGCTGGTGGACGGTGGAGGACGTGGCGCAGTCGGCCGGTGTTGCCAGGGAGAGCGTGCGGCTGGTCATGCGGGATCTGTTGGCGGCGGGGCATGTGGAGATCGAGTCTCCGGAGCAGTTGGAGCCTGGTGTGCTGCGGCGGTACCGGTTGACGGTGGCCGGTGCGGCAGCTTGGGAGGGGGTGCGGTTGGACACGGCGATCAGGCGCTACAGGAGGCGGCGTCCCCTGGAGTAGCCGGTCCTGTGTGGACACACGCGGTCGTGGTAGTGGGCCGTCGTGGTGGTGACGCGCGCGCCGATTCGGGCGTGGGCGACAACTGGAGAGCGTGAAAAGTGCCGGTGGGTGTGGTCGCCGGGAACAGTCCAGAGTCTTGGCGGGCCTTGAGCTGTTCCCGGTGACACACCGACTGGCATTCCGTGCACTGTGTTGCGACACAAGGGATTCCAGTCATGTCAAGCGTATCTGTTCACGGGGGTGGCGCGTCAAGTCGGCGCGATGCCCCGTTGGTGTGGTCGTGCTCTCCGGCCGGCGTGGTCGGGGGTGGTGCGTGATGAGTCGTTGGGTGGATCCGGCTCCGTTCGAGGGTGCTCGGCCTCGGGTGCCGTGGTGGATGTTGGTGCCCGGCCGGCTCAAGTGGTTGGCGGCGCTGCTGGCCGTGGTGTGGCTGCTGGTGGTCGGCGTCGCGCGCCTGGTGCTCGTCGTGGTCCGGTATCCGGTGGCGGTGTTGGTGCCGTTGTCGGCGGCCTGGTGCTGGTTGCGGTTCGGGCTCTCGCCGCTGGTG
Source organism: Saccharothrix sp. NBAS 001 (assembly GCF_056640475.1). Taxonomy (NCBI): domain Bacteria; kingdom Bacillati; phylum Actinomycetota; class Actinomycetes; order Pseudonocardiales; family Pseudonocardiaceae; genus Saccharothrix; species Saccharothrix sp. NBAS 001. The sequence continues at coordinate 10,041,649 of NZ_CM153251.1, read as the reverse complement.
TTGTCGGTACTGGCGGTGACAGCGGCCCTGGTGATCTGGTCGGGGCTCGACCGGGAGTCGTTCCTGCGGCACACGTGGTTGCGGCTGGTGACGGAGTGGCGGCGGGCGTCGGTGTACGTGCCGAAGTGGCGGACCACCATGCGCCTGGCGGAGCTGGCGAAGGACAGTCGCGGGCGGGAGTACCGGCCGGTGTTGCGGCGGGTGCGGTCGGATGGGTGGAGGGACCGGGTTCGGGTGCGGATGGTGCCTGCCCAGTCGCCGGAAGCGTGGGAGCTGCGCCGTGACGGCCTCGCCCACTCGTTCGGGGCGAAGTCGTGTCGGGTGCGGGTGTTGAAGCCGCGTCTGCTGGAGCTGGACTTCGTGCACCGTGACCCGCTGGTCCGTGCGGTGCCGGTGCCGGCGTTGTCCCGTGACACGGAGGTGGATCTCAAGCGGGTGGTCGTCGGGCGGACGGAGTCGGGTCGGCCGTGGCGGCTGCGGTTGCTCGGCTCCCAGGTGCTCGTGGTGGGTGTGCCCGGTGCGGGTAAGGGGTCGGTGTTGTGGTCGTTGGTGTGGCAGCTCGCGCCGGCGGTCCGGGCCGGGCTCGTGCGCCTGGTGGGCATCGACCCCAAGGGCGGGATGGAGCTGGGGCAGTGCCCGGACGCGTTCGACCGGGTCGTCTACGACAACGGCCCGGACGCGGTGGCGCTCTTGGAGGAGATCGCCGCTGAAGTCAAGGAACGGGCGGCGCGGTACCGGGGCGTACGGCGGCTGTGGGCGCGCTCCAGCGGCGAGCCGTTCACCGTACTCGTCGTTGATGAGTTGGCGGACCTGATCGCCTACCAGCCGGATAAGGGGCTGCGGGAGCGGGCGGCTCGGGCTGTCCAGACCATCACCTCACAGGGGCGTGCACCGGGCTATGCGGTCGTGGGCCTGGTCCAGGACCCGCGCAAGGAAGTCGTCTCGTTCCGTCATCTGTTCACCACCCGCGTGGCGCTGCGGCTGGACGAACCGGGCCAGGTGGACATGGTGCTCGGGGACGGTGTCCGTCAACGAGGTGCGGCGGCGCACGAGATCGGGGAGAACACGCCCGGTGTCGCCTGGGTGAAGCAGGACGGGCAGCGGGAACCGGAGCGCGCTCGGGCCTTCCACGTCACCGACGCCGATTTGGTCGAGCTGGGCCTGTTCCTGACGGCGAAGGACGCGACGGTGCACACGTTCCCGAACCGTCCCCGACCCGACAACAACACTGGGGGTGTTGCGGCATGAGCGAGTCCACACAGGACACAACGAAGGAAATCGTTGTTAGCGCTGCGGTTCCGGTGGTTCCGGCCATGGCGCTGGACGTGGCGGGGATGACGTCGGCCGAACGGGCTCGGATGCCGTTGACGTTGGACGTGGTCAAGGCTGCGGCCGAACAGCACGGCGTGTGCACCCGACCCGTGCTGCGGGAAGTGGTCGACCTGGACACCGGGGAAGTCCGGATCGTCGGTATCCGGTGCAACGCCACCCAGTCCACGAAGTGCCCGGCGTGCGCGGATCGCAACCGCCGCTCCCGCATGGCCCAATGCCGGGAGGGCTGGCACCTGGACACCGAACCGGTCGCGGAACGACACACCCCGACCGTGGACCAGGTGGCGTTGGTGACCCACCGCTCGGACCTGACCGCCGGCTACCGCCAAGCCGTCGCCACGGGCGAACTGGGCGACGCGGACGACTACCGGGAGGGGATCCGGGAGACTGACGCGGACATCCGGCGGGAGGGAATCCGCGGGAACCTCCCGGCTGTGGAACGACCGGCCCGGACCACCCCGGCCCGGTCCACCCGGCGGCGGCAGGACTCACCGAACCTGCCTCGCCGCAAGGTCGACAAGCGGACCGTGGGGCGGGAGTTCGCGGGGAAGTACCGGCCGTCGACGTTCGTCACGCTCACCCTGGACACCTACGGCAAGGTCCGCCCGGACGGCGCGCCGGTCGACCCGGACACGTACGACTACCGGCGGGCCGCTCGGGACGCGGTCCACTTCGCGAGCCTGATCGACCGGTGGTGGCAGAACCTCCGCCGCGTCGTCGGCTTCGACGCGCAGTACTTCGGCACGGTCGAACCACAACGCCGGATCACCCCACACGCCCACTTCGCCGTACGCGGCTCGATCCCCCACAAAGTCGTCCGCCAGGTGACCGCCGCGACCTACCTACAGGTGTGGTGGCCTGCTCACGACACTCCCCTCTACGGCGGCGGCCGGCTGCCGGTGTGGGACATGCGAACCAAGGGCTTCATAGACCCCGACACCGGGGCACCGCTGACCCCGTGGGCGGACGCCGTGGCCGGCCTGGACGCCCCGTCCCACGTCGCCGAGTTCGGGGCACAGGTGCACTCCAAGGGCATCCTCGGCGGCACCCAGGAAGCCGGACGCCACGTCGGCTACCTCACCAAGTACCTGACCAAATCCATCACCGAAGTGGTCGACACCGACGCATCCGCTCGGCTGGTCGACCACGCGGACCGCCTGACGGCGGAACTGGCCGTGACGCCGTGCTCGGAACGGTGCGCGGTCTGGCTGCTCTACGGCATCCAACCCAAGGGGTGCAGCTCCCGCACCACTCCGGGGCACTGCAAGGGCAAGGCACACCGCCGCGACACCCTCGGACTTCCTGGCCGGCGGGTCCTGGTCTCACGCCGCTGGTCCGGCAAGACCTTGGCGGAGCACAAGAGCGACCGGGCCGCGTTCGTCCGCGAAGCCCTCGAAGCAGCCGGGATCTCCAAGCCCGACCCCGGACAGACCCGCTTGCAGTGGGCACCGGTCCGCGCCGGCGACCCTCACGTCCCTTCACGGACCGAACTGCTCTTGCACATGATCGCCCAACGGCTCAAGTGGCGCGCCGAGTACGACCAGGCGCAGAACGTCCTCGCACTCCTGCGGGCACCGATCCCCGATGTTTCAGCAACTTCGACCGTAGCGGCCTGACCGGCGGAAACGAGGGGGGAAAGCCTCATGACCGAACGACCCCGCTACATCACCGTGGAAGTCCTCTGGACGCCGGAAGACCTCTCCGTCTTCCTCGGCATCCCCGAGAAGACCCTCACGGACTGGCGCTACCGCGACAAGGGACCCGCGTTCAAGCGCCTCGGCAAACACGTCCGCTACCGACCCCAGGACGTCACGGCCTGGCTCGACGCACTACCCGACGCTGCCTGACCCGCCCACCATCACGGCCGCACAGCGTCGTGCGGCCTTTCAGCAACGCACAGAGAGGACACACGGCATGGCCGGACACGTCGAAGACCGCTGGTACCGCGACAAGATCGACCCTGAGACAGGGAACCCCGTGCTCACCACCAAGGGCAAACCCGTCCGGGAAAGAAGCGACCTGTACGGCACAGGACTGCGCTACCGCGTCCGCTACTACAACGACGAGAAGAAGGAGCGCAGCAAGAGCTTCCCGGACAGGGACCTCAAGAAGGCGCAGGACTTCCTGACCAAGATGCAGCATGACGTGTTGGCCGGCGTGTTCGTGGACCCCGACGCCGGGGACATGCTGTTCAAGGCGTTCACCGAGAACTGGCGCAAAGGCCAGTCCCAGGACGCCGCGACCCGGCAGACGGTGGACCGCCGGTTGAACTCGCAGATCTACCCGTTCCTGGGCTCCAAGCCGCTCAAGGTCGTGGAACGGCCCGACACCATCCGCGACTGGCTCCACTGGATGCGCTCCGAACGGCCCGACCGCCGCAAGACCGGCGCGGCCTACCACGCGCAGATGTTCGACCTCGTCTCCGCCGTCCTCCAGGCCGCCAAGGAAGAACGACGCATCCGCACCAACCCCTGCCGCCTCAAGAGCATCAAGAAACCCAAACCCGAACAGCGCAAGGTGGTCCCCTGGCCGGAAACCACCGTGCACGCGCTGCACTCCGCGCTGCCGGAGCGATACAGGATCGTGGTCCCACTCGGCTCCGGCGCGGCCCTGCGACAAATGGAGATCCTCGCCGTCAGCGCCGACGACATCGACCGTGACGGCCTGGAACTCAACGTCGTGCGACAGATCCGGTGGATCGGCAACACCCCGGTGTTCGCCCCTCCGAAACACGGCAAGACCCGCGTCGTCCCCCTGTCCGAAGGAGTCCTGGAGCAGATCGACCGGTACCGCCGCGACCACGAACCCCGGCCGCTCACCCTGCCCTGGCGCGACCCCGGCGGCAAACCCGTCACCGTGAACCTGCTCATCGACTACCGCCACGACATGACCCGCCTGGGCCGGCCGCACACCCGAACCCGGCCCTGGCGCGGCGGCAACTTCGACGCCTCGATCTGGACACCCGCGTTCGCCGAAGCCGGACTGGTCTACGGCGGACGCACCGACGGGATGCACGCCATGCGCCACTTCTGCGCCTCGCACTGGCTCGCCCACGGCGTGTCGATCAAGGAGGTCGCCGAGTACCTCGGACACCGCGACCCCGGATACACCCTCCGCATCTACACCCACCTGGTCCGGTCCAGCCACGCACGCGCACGGGCTGCGATCGACGGAGTGTTCACCCCCGAAGAGTCCACAAAGGACGAACAGAAGTCCACAATGGACACCAACCCGGATGGGGCCGGCGACGACACCGACCACGACACCGAGGACTGACCCCGTGCCCACCTCACCCCACACGGCCTGGACACGGCCTGACAAGATCCACATCGGAGAAGACGCAGGTCAGAGCGCCCTGGATGGAGTCGTCGTACCACTCGATGGTCGTGCCGACGAGGCTTCCTATGACGACCTTGGCGAATCCGGGTTTGGGCGCAGCGGCAGTGCTCATGGCGGGTCACCACTTCATCAGGGGGAGGGGTTCCTACGGGTGCTCGTGGGCCTACTGGGCGGTCCAGCCGCCGTCGATCGTGAAGCTCGCGCCGGTGACGTGGCGGGCCGTGTCGCCGCACAGCCAGCGGACCAGGTCGGCGACCTCGTGCGGCTCGACCAGCTCCTTGACCGCGTGGCGGGTCAGCAGGACGTCGGAGAGCACGCGGTGCGGGTCGACGCCGTGCGCCCTGGCCTGGTCCGCGATCTGGTCCTCGACCAGCGGGGTGCGCACGTAGCCGGGGCTCACGCAGTTGCTGGTGACGCCGTGCTCCGCGCCTTCCAGCGCGAGCACCTTGCTCAGCCCTTCCAGGCCGTGCTTGGCCGCCACGTAGGCGGATTTGAACGCGCTGGCGCGCCGGCCGTGGACGCTGGAGACGTGCACCAGCCGTCCCCGGCCCCGCCGGTGCATGTGCGGCAGCACGTGGCGGGCGAGCAGGAACGGCGCGGTAACCATGACCCGTTGCAGGAGCGCGAACTTCTCCGGCGGGAACTCGTGCACCGGGGCCACGTGCTGGAGGCCGGCGTTGTTGACCAGGATGTCGACGGCGGTCGGGAGGGTGCGGGTCGGGTCGTCGTCGGCGAGGTCGACCACGTGCGCGGTGCCGCCGAGTTCGGCCGCGACGGCGGTGACCGCCTCGTCCCGGTCGACCAGGTGGACCTCCGCGCCGGAGGCGGCCAGCGCGGCGGCGCACGCCCGCCCGATCCCGCTGCCCGCGCCGGTGACCAGGGCGGTGCGGCCGGCGAGGTCCGCGCCGTGCCCGACCTGGCCTGGGTTGTGACCCGGGACACTGTTCATGGGCAGCAACGCTAGGTCCGCCGCGCCCCCGCGCCCATGTCGGCACCGCACACAACCTGCGGGTATCGGGTGTGTTTAGCCAACAGTTAGCGACACGGACCCCGATTTGGCGGATACCAGGTGAAGTGGACACCGGGCCGCGAGTAGGCTGCTTTGGTCCGATCGGGGGATGAACCAGACTGTGGGGGTTACCAAGTGTCACTCACGCCGATCTACGACGACCTGCTGCGCGAGTTCGAGGGCATCATCGAGGCCAGCGCGGACGTCGAGGCAGACGCCACCCCGGCCGACGCCGCACCAGCCGACGCGGAGGGCTGAGCGGGGTTGGCCAGGGGGTCGAGTACGCGAACGGCGCTGTTTCCGGGGGGGGCGGGAACAGCGCCGACGTCGTTCGCACGGCCGACCGGCCGGACCCGACGGGTCGGACCGGCCGGACCGGCTGACTAGCCCGGTTGCTGCAACAGGTCGGCCGGCACCGGCTCGTCCTTCTCCAGCGCGCCGAACAGGCGCAGCGCGTTCTCCCGGTCCCACTGCACGACCGAGCCCGCGCCCGGCACGGTCGGCGTGCCGCCCACCGGCACCGTCACGTTGTCCACGCCGCCGCCCATGCCGAACGCCATGCCGGCCAGGTGGTGCAGGTGGTCGCCCTCGTTGACCGAGATCGAGTCGGTCGCCGAGAACAGCAGCGGGAACGCCTTGAACGGGTTGATCAGGGTGCCGACGCTGGTCGCCTTGTCCGACAACGCCGAGAGGAACTCGCGCTGGTTCTGCACCCGCTGGAGGTCGGCGGTGGCGAACGCGCGGGTCCGCACGAAGCCCAGCGCCTGCGCGCCGTTGAGCTCCTGGCAGCCGGGCTGGAGGTCCAGGCCCGCCAGCGGGTCGTTCATCGGCTCCTTGATGCACAGGTCGACGCCGCCCACGGCGTCCACGATGCCCGCGAACCCGCCGAAGCCGATTTCCATGTAGTGGTCGATGTGCAGGCCGGTCGCGCCCTCGACGGTCTGCGCCAGCAGCGGCGCGCCGCCGAACGCGAACGCCGCGTTGATCTTGTTCTTGCCGTTGCCCGGGATGTCCACATAGGAGTCCCGGGGGACGCTGACCAACGTGGACTTCCCGGAACCCGAGGGGATGTGCAGGATCATGATGGTGTCCGTGCGGCGGCCGCCCGCGTCCCCCGTGGACAGATCGGCCTTCTGCTCCTCGGTCAGGTCGTCGCGCGCGTCGGACCCGACCAGCAGCCAGTTGGTGCCGGGCGTGTCGGCGGGCCTGCCCTCGTAGTCCGGCAGCGCGTCGACGCGGCGCAGCGACGAGTCGACGTAGACCCACATGCCGACCGCGAAGGCCAACAGCAATACCAGGAGCACCAGGATGATGCGCCCGATGCGCGGTTTGCGGCGCTTCGGCGCGGGCCGATAGCCCCTCTGCTGGTAGCCCTGGTGGTAGCCGGCGCTCATGTCAGCGACCCCGATCCCGTATGTCGGCAACTGCTCGCACCTATAGACGCGGCGTGAGGCAAGAGGTTGCCAGCCTAGTGCTCGGGCGGCAGCACGAGGGTGCGCAGGAGGTGCTCCAGCGCCGCCTCCGGGTCGTCGGTCAGCCCGGTGTGCGCGGGCGAGGTCTGGATGATCGTGCTGCGCGGCGCGGTCAGCCACCGGAACCGCCGGCCAGGCGTGGTCCGGGAGACCGGTCCCGCCCCCGGGTGGCCGTCGCAGGACAGCCCGAGGTGGTCCAGGTTCGCCTTGAGCAGCTCGACGTCCAGGAACGGGTCCAGCGCGCGCAGGCGCGCCTCGTCGACGTGCACGCGCGCGCCCAGGAAGCCCAGCGGCGCGCAGTAGACCAGCACGCCCACGTTGACGAACTCGCCGCGCTCCTGCCTGGGCACCGCGCGCAGCAGCGCGTACTCAAACACGTGCGGCACGGTCGGCCTCCAGGGCGTCCACCCAGGCGCGCGGCTGCGCCAGGCGGGTCGTGAAGAACTGGGCGTACGCGGCGCGGACCGCCTCCGGCGGGCCGAACGCACCGTCCTGCGCGAGCCACTCGTCGGGCACCAGCGCCAGCACCTCGCGCAGCAGCTCGGGGGTGATCTTCGCGGACAGCTCGGCGTCCACCTCGGCCAGGGGTCCGGCGAAGGGCAGCATCAGGTGGTCGGCGGCGTCGAACCGGTAGCTCGCGGCCGGGAACCGCTCGGGCTTCCACGAGTGGTGGAAGTACAGCGCGGCGCCGTGGTCGATCAGCCACAGCTCGCGGTGCCACAGCAGGGTGTTCGGGTTGCGCCAGCTGCGGTCCACGTTGAGGGTCAGGGCGTCGAGCCACAGCAGCCGGGCGGCGAGGTCCGCCGAGGGCTCGCGCACCACCGGGTTGTAGTCGAACGAGCCGGGCAGGTAGTCCAGCCCGAGGTTCACGCCGCCGCTGGCCCGCAGCAGCTCCTGGACCTCCTGGTCGGGCTCGGCGCGGGCGAGTTCGGGATCGAGGTCCACCAGGACGATCTCGGGCACCCGGAAGCCCAGCCGGCGGGCCAGCTCGCCCACCACGATCTCGGCGACGAGGGCCTTCACCCCCTGGCCCGCGCCGCGGAACTTGAGCACGTACATGCCGAGGTCGTCGGCCTCGACCAGGCCCGGCAGCGAACCACCCTCCCGGAAGGGGGTGACGTAGCGGGTGGCCGCGACCGTGCGCAGCCCGTTCGTGGCGTTCACGCCGGGCATCATCGCCGGTCGGGGTCGACCACCGCCAACGGGTTCTCCGCGGCGGCGGCGTGCCCGGCGAGGATGCCGCCCCACCCGCCTTCGCCGCCCACGCCGTCCGCGACCTGCCGCGGGGCCACCACGTGCCGCTCGAAGCCGCGGTGCACCAGCTCCACGGTCGTGTCGCCCCGGGCGGTGAACGTGACCTCGACCTCACCGGCGTGCGCGGGGTCGGGGTCGTACTCCCACTCGCCGTCGAGGTGCCAGGCCGGCAGGAGCCGCGCGGGCGGCTGGTAGGCCCTCACCCGGCCCCAGTCGCACTCCCGGCCGTCCACGCCCCGCTCGTACCAGCGTCCGCCGACCGCGCGCTCCACGACCACGTCGGCGAGGTCGGCTCCCCGATGTGGTGCGCGGCGGGCCACCAGCCGGCGAACCCGGCCACGAACACCTCGAACGCCCGTTCCGGCGGCGCGGCCACGGTGACCGAGCGGCGGACTCCGGTCATGACTCCTCCTCGACGGCGCGCGCGAACGCGGCCGGCGCCCGGCCCCGGATCCCGTCGAAGTAGTCGCGCGCACGTCCTCCGGGTCGACCCGGTGGACGCGGCGCGTGCCGACCGCCTCGTCCCGCACCGGCCGCGCCTGCTTGAGCACCTTGAGGTGCTGCGAGACGGCCGGCCTGCTCACAGGCAGCCCGGCCGCGAGCTGCCCGACGGCCGGCGGCCCGGCGGTGGGCCGTTGGAAGGATCAGCCGCCGGGTCGGGTCGCCCAGAGCCGCGACGGCTCGGCAAGTCCCCGCGAACGGCAAGTGCGTGAACTCACCGATGGGCCGGGGTCAAGACCTCACGGCGCCGCGCGCTCCAGGACGGGCAGGTAGCCGGCCCGGTGGCCGGTCGCGTTCGGGTGGTAGGAGTCGCCCACCGGCCACGACACGTCGTTGACCCACGGGTCGCCGCCGCACACCCCGTGCCCCGCAAACGCTTCCCTCACGTCGCCGAAGACGAACCCGGCCGCGCCGGCCCACCTCCGCTCGACGTCGGCGAGCAGGTCGGAGGCCCGGTTCAACGCCGCCCGCTGCTTGGGCGTCATCAGGCACGAACCGGTCGGCTCGAACAGCCTCGGGTAGCCGAGCACCACCACCCGCGCGGACGTCCGCGCGCGCACCGCGCCGCCCACCCGGTCCAGCCGGGCGGGCAGCTCGTCGCGGATGAACCGCTCGGCCTCGGCCACCCTGCTCTCGCACGTCGAGTCCGAGCCGAGCGCGCACGCCTTCATCACCGCGGCGAAGCCCGCGTCGTTGCCGCCGACGGTCACCGTGACCAGGGACGTCCCGGGTGTGATCCGCTCGGTCTGCTGCAGGACCTCGGTCGTCGTCGCCCCGCCGCACGCGGCGAACACCAGCGCGTAGTGCCGCCGGGCCGCGAGGAGTTCGGGGTGGGCGGCGGGGCTGCGCCCGCACTCGTCCCGTTTCGCGCCGACCCCCGCCGCGTAGGAGTCGCCGAGTGCGACGTACTCCGGAGCGACGGGGGTCGGCGCGGGGGTCAGGGCCGCCACCAGCAGTGCTGCCACCAGGTTCATGCGTCCGGCGTACCACTGTGGACGGTCGCGGCGGTGGAAATTCCCCCTACAGGGCGACGCACACCGGGATGGGCGCCGGGAACGTGCTGGTGTGCTTGAGCTTCCCGGTCGCCTGGTCCACCGCGAACGTGGTCACCGTGTTGGAGTTCTGGTTGGCCGCGAACAGCAGCTTGCCGGTCGGGTCCAACGCGATGTGCCGGGGGAACTCGCCGCCCACCGGAACCGCCTCCAGCAGGCGCAGCGCCGCGCCGTCCTGCTCCACCGCGAACACCGCCACGCTGTCGTGCCCCCGGTTGGACAGGTACGCGAACCGCCCGTCCGCCGACACGACGACCTCCGCCGGGTAGTTGCGCGGCCTGGTCGGCGCGCCGGGCGGCAGCGTGCCGAGCTTCTGCCCCGGCGTGAGCGCGCCGGCCGCGTAGGACGCCACCACGACGGTGGAGTCCAGCTCGTTCGCGATGTAGGCGTACCGCCCGTTCGGGTGAAACGCCAGGTGCCTCGGTCCCGCGCCGGGGTGCAGCTTGGCGGTGCCGACGCGGGTCAGCCTGCCCTGCTCCAGCCGGTAGGAGAACACCGCGTCCGCGCCGAGGTCGACGGCCAGCACGAACGCGCCCGCCGGGTCGGCCAGCACCTGGTGCGCGTGCGGGCCTTCCTGGCGGTCCGGGTCGGGCCCGGACCCCTTGTGCAGCACCAGGTCCGTCCGCGCGCCGAGCCCGCCGTCGGCCCGCACCGGGTGCACCGACACGCTGCCCGAGCTGTAGTTCGCGGCCAGCACGTGCCCCTTGTGCAGCACCAGGTGGCACGGGTCCGCGCCGCCGGTGCTCTGCGTGTTGATCACCTTGGGCACCCCGGACGCGCCGACCTCCAGCGCGGTGACGGTGCCCTTGGACTGCTCGTTCACCGCGTAGACGCGCTTGCCCGCGCTGATCACGAACGACGGGTTCGGCACGCCCGCGACCACACCGGTCGACCGCAGCCGGCCGGTGGCCGCGTCGTAGGAGGCCAGCCCCAGGCCGGGGCCGCCGCCCGCCCAGGTGGTGTAGGTGCCCAGGTAGACGCGGACCTCCGCGCGTGCTTCGGCGACACCTTCGGTCATCAGCAACCCCGCTCCAACACCCACGGCCCCCAGGAACCGCCGCCTGTCCATTTCCACGCCAGACCTCCGCTCCACCGTGCCCGCGGCGTGTCCCACAGTGGACTAGACCACAGCGGGAGGGCAATAGGTGCAACGGATATTGCGTCTAGTGCAACGGGTCGGCCTCCTGGAGGCGAGCCAATTCGACCACCGGATCGTACGAGGGCTCGGGGAACACCGGTGCCACCTCCCGAAGCGCCTCCAGCAGCACCCCGGCGACGGCCCAGTTGCGGTACCACTTGCGGTCGGCGGGAATCGCGTACCAGGGCGCGACGGCCGTCGAGCACTTCGCCAGAGCGTCTTGATAGGCGGCCTGGTACTGGGAGAACTTCGCCCGGACGTCGACGTCGTGCGGGTTGTACTTCCACCGCTTGGCCGGGTTCTCCAGCCGCTCGACCAACCGCTCCCGCTGCTTGTCCGGCGAGACGTGCAGGTAGCACTTCACGATCGTGACGCCGCTGTCGGCCAGCTCCGCCTCGAAGTCGTTGATCAGCTTGTACCGGCCGCGCCACTCGGCCGCCGGGACCAGCTTGTCCACCCGGCCCACCAGCACGTCCTCGTAGTGCGACCGGTCGAACACGCCGATCAGCCCCGGCGCGGGCACCTGCCGCCGGATCCGCCACAGGAAGTCGTGCCGCAGCTCGGCCCGGGTGGGCTTCTTGAACGACGCGATGTGCAGCCCCTGCGGGTTCACCAGACCGGCGACGTGCCGGATGACCCCGCCCTTGCCGGCGGTGTCCATGCCCTGGAGCACGAGCAGCACCCGTCGCCGCCCGCCGCCGGTGCCCTCCGCGTAGAGCGCCTCCTGGAGGGCGTCCAGCTCCGCCCCGATCGCCGCCAGGTCGTCGGCGGCGGCGGACTTGGACCTCGGGCCGACCGGTGTGCCCGCCGGGTCGACCCGGGCGATGTCGAAGTCGGCGGGCTCGACCCGCAGCACGTTCCGGACCGATTCGACCTGCGCGGACTTCTTCGCCATCGTCGGACTGTAACCGCGCGATCTTCAGCCCGCCCGGTGCGCAACGGATCGCCGCACCAATCCCCAACTGCGCAATGAATACACCAGAGACGCAACACCTCACGGATGAAATCGCCGTGACAAGCCGTTTAGCCTGGTGACATGACCACCGTCGCCGCTACCACCACGGGGCAGTTCATCGCACTCGACGAGCAGTGGAGCACGCACAACTACCACCCGCTGCCGGTCGTGATCTCCCACGGCGAGGGCGCGTGGGTGACCGACGTCGAGGGCCGCCGCCACCTCGACTTCCTGTCCGGCTACTCGTCGCTCAACTTCGGCCACCGGCACCCCGACCTGGTGGCCGCCGCGGTGGCGCAGCTCGGTCGGGTGACGCTGACCAGCCGGGCGTTCCACCACGACCAGTTCGGCCCGTTCTGCCGCGAACTCGCCGAGCTGACCGGCACCGAGATGGTGCTGGCCATGAACTCCGGCGCGGAGGCCGTCGAATCCGCGATCAAGGTCGCCCGCAAGTGGGCCTACCAGGTCAAGGGCGTCCCCGAGGGCACCGCCGAGATCGTCGTGGCCGGCTCCAACTTCCACGGCCGCACCACCACGATCGTGTCGTTCTCCACCGACGACACCGCGCGCGCCGACTTCGGCCCGTTCACCCCCGGCTTCCGGGTGGTCAAGTACGGCGACCTGGACGCGCTGCGCGACGCGGTCGGCCCGCGCACGGCCGCCGTGCTGATCGAGCCCATCCAGGGCGAGGCGGGCGTGGTCGTGCCGCCGGCGGGCTACCTGGCGGGCGTGCGGGCGCTGTGCGACGAGCACCGGGCGCTGTTCATCGCCGACGAGATCCAGTCCGGCCTGGGCCGCACCGGCGAGGTGCTCGCGCTCGACCACGAGGGCGTGCGCGCCGACCTGTACACCCTGGGCAAGGCGCTGGGCGGCGGCATCGTGCCGGTGTCCGCCGTGGTCGGCCGGCGCGACGTGCTGGGCGTGCTCAAGCCCGGCGAGCACGGGTCCACCTTCGGCGGCAACCCGCTGGCGTGCGCGGTCGGCCGGGCCGTGGTGCGGCTGCTGGCGACCGGCGAGTTCCAGCAGCGCTCGCGGGAGCTGGGCGCACGGCTGCACGGGCGGCTGGGCGAGCTGGTCGGCCGGGGCGTCGCCGAGGTGCGCGGCCGGGGCCTGTGGGCGGGCGTGGAGATCGCGCCCGGCGGGCCGCGCGGGCGCGAGGCGTCCGAGGAGCTGGCCCGGCTCGGCGTGCTGTGCAAGGAAACCCAGGACACCACGCTGCGGGTCGCGCCGCCGCTGGTGATCACCGAGGCCGAACTCGACCAGGGCCTGGACGCGATCGCCCGGGTGCTCGGCCGGTAACCCACCCACGGTGGCGCGGCCGACCTCCGCGACCCGTCCGCGCCACCACCACACCCGCCGTCACCGCCACACCGACGCCACCCACCGCGTTCCCGCACCGCCCGACTGCCGCCCGCCGCGCTGGTGCCGACACCCGCACCGCCGGCACGCGCACCGCCGGCACCGCGCCGCCCGTCCACCTCAGGGCCGCCACCTCGGGGCCGATCGCGCCCGTCCGTCACGTCGTCGTCGGAGCCGTGCGCGGCCGAGTGGTCGGCACTGTTCGCCACCGTTCGGACACGGCCGGTGGCGATCATGCCCGAATTGCGCGAACAGCCCGATTGCGCAGGTCACAGGCTCGGCACGGCGCGGTATCCAGCGCGTCGCCCGTGCATCATTCCCGGTATGGGAGAACACAGGCGGGCCGAGGCGGCCGTCGCGCTGGGACGGTGGACGGAGCCCGAGGAGGTCCTGGCGGAAGGTCGCCGGCTGCGCTCGGCGGTGGCGCACGAGGAGCACCGCGCGCTGATCCTCGCACCGGACCGGCCGTCGGTCGTCGAGTACGTCGAGGCGTCCAACGAGGGCCGGCTGCCGCACCTGGTGCCGTTGCGGATCGGGCGGATGCTGGCCTCGCCGTTCGCGTTCTTCCGCGGCAGCGCCGGGCTGATGGCGGGCGACCTCGCGGCCGGGCCGCGCAGCGGGCTGGACGCGCAGCTGTGCGGCGACGCGCACGCGGCGAACTTCGGCCTCTACGGCACGCCCGACGGCCAGATCGTCATGGACATCAACGACTTCGACGAGACGCTGCCCGGCCCGTGGGAGTGGGACCTCAAGCGGCTGGTGGCCTCGCTGGTGCTGGCCGGGCGGGTCGGCGGGGTGTCGGAGAAGGGCTGCCGGGACGCGGCGGGCGACGCGGTGCGCGCCTACCGGGACGCGGCCAAGCACCTCGCGGAGATCCCGTTCCTGGAGTCGTGGAGCGCGCTGGGCGACGAGTCGGTGCTGACCAAGGCCAAGGCCGACGACCTGACCGACGAGTTCAGCAAGGCCGCGTCCAAGGCGCGCAAGAACACCAGCGCGAAGGTCGCCGCGAAGTGGACCCGCCGGGAGGGCGGGCACTGGCGGTTCGTCGCCGATCCCCCGGTGCTGACCCGGATCCCGGACGCCGAGGCGCGGGCCGTGATCGACGCGCTGCCGTCCTACGTGGACACGCTGCGCGAGTCGCGGTACAGCCTGATCATGCGCTACGGGGTGTCGGACGTGGCGTTCCGGGTGGTCGGCACCGGCAGCGTCGGGCTGCGCAACTACCTGGTCCTGTTGCACGGCAACGGGGACGAGGCGCTGATCCTCCAGGTCAAGGAGGCCCGCCGGTCCGCGCTCGCGCCGTTCCTGGACGTGCCGGAGGCCAAGCACGAGGGCAAGCGGATCGTGCACGGCGCGCGGCTGGTGCAGGCCGAGACGGACATCCTGCTCGGCTGGACCACGATCGGCGACCGGCACTTCATCGTGCGGCAGTTCCGCAACCGCAAGGGCGAGATCGACGCGACCACGCTCAAGCGCGACGACCTGGACGACTACGGCCGGTTCGCCGGGGCGCTGCTGGCGCGGGCGCACTCCCGTTCGGTGGACCCGAGGCTGCTCGCCGGGTACTGCGCGGGCGGCGACGACCTGGACGACGCCTTCACCCGGTACGCGGTGGACTACGCCGACCAGACCACGGCCGACCACGAGCAGCTGGTGAAGGCGGTCAAGTCCGGTCGGCTGACCGCCCACGTCGAATAGCCGCCCGCGCGACCAGGAACAGCACCGCGGCGTTGAGCACGTGCCAGGCGTAGTGCGTGCCGCTCGGCCAGACCCCGCACAGGGGCTGGTCGAGCGTGCGCAGCGTCAACGACACGGCGAAGATCCCGGCCGCCGCCGCGAGGTCGTGCCACGGCAGGTCGCGCACGGCGGCCACGACCGCGAGCACGACCAGCGCCAGCCACGGTGCCAGGTACCCGCCGCCGGGCAGCACGGCGGCGAGCGGGCCGGTCGCGACCGCGAACACCGCGAACGCCGGGACCGCGAGCCACGCCCGCGCCCAGCGCACGCCCAGGTGCCAGTGCGTGAACACCACCAGGTACCAGAGCACGAACACCGCGATGGACCCCGTGTCGAGCGCGCCGGTGAGCCGGGTCGCGTAGGTGTGGAACGCCAGGCTCGCCACGCCGACCAGGGCGAGCAGCACCGGCAGCGCCCGCAGGCTGCGCGCGGCCGGCCGGTACCGCCACAGGAGGGCGGCGGCGAGCAGGAAGGCGAGGTTGCTGACCGCGTTGAGGGGCTCGGCCCACAACGCGTCGGTCAGCCGTTCGCAGTACGCGTCGACGTGCTCCACGCGCCGGTTGTACCGGATCCGGGTGAACAGCCGCCGCGATCTGGTTGGCTGGACGGGTGGACCCGATCAGTCGCCCGATGTGCGCCGCGGGCGCGTTGTTCGTCGACCCGGACGGCCTGGTGCTGCTGGTCGAGCCGACCTACAAGGACGGCTGGGAGATCCCCGGCGGGCTGGTGGAACCCGGCGAGACGCCGGCGCAGGCGTGCCGCCGGGAGGTCGCCGAGGAACTCGGGCTGGAGCTGGACCCGGGGCGGCTGCTGGTGGTCGACTGGGCGCCCGACGGCGTCGAGGACAAGGTGCTGTTCGTGTTCGACGGCGGCGTGCTGGACGACGAGCGGCTGGACCACGTGCACGTCGACCACACCGAGATCCGGGCCTGGCACTTCGTGCACCCGGCCCGGCTCGCCGACCACCTGATCCCCCGCCTCGCCCGCCGGGTGACCGCCGCCCTGCGCGCCCGCGCGGACGACGTCACCCGCTACCTGGAGCACGGCGTGCCGCGCCCGGTCGACGCACCCGGGCCGGGAGACCGACCGGCGGGCACGGCCTGAGGCGGGTCGCGCGGCCCGGTCAGCGGGCGCGGCGGACCCGCTGCTCGTCCCACACCGGCTCGTCCACCTCGACCACCTCGCCGTCCGACCGGAACAGCAGGAACCGGTCGAAGGTGCGGGCGAACCAGCGGTCGTGGGTGACCGCCACCACGGTCCCGGTGAACTCGTCCAGCGCCGACTGCAACGCCTCAGCGGAGTTCAGGTCCAGGTTGTCGGTCGGCTCGTCGAGCAGCAGCAGCGTCGCTCCGGACAGCTCCAGCAGCAGCACCTGGAACCGGGCCTGCTGGCCGCCCGAGAGCGACTCGAACCGCTGGTCCCCCGACTTGGCCAGGCCGTAGCGGTCCAGCGTCGCCATCGCCGCGCCCCGGTCCTTGCCCGAACGGCCGTCGTCGCCGTGCCACAGGATGTCCACCAGGGTCCGGCCGATCCACTCCGGGTGCTGGTGGGTCTGCGCGAACAGCCCCGGCACGACCCGCGCGCCCAGCTTCCACGCCCCGGTGTGCGCCACCTCGCCGCCGCCCAGCAGCCGCAGGAAGTGGCTCTTGCCCGACCCGTTCGAGCCCAGCACGGCCACCCGGTCGCCGAAGAACACCTCCACGTCGAACGGCTTCATCAGCCCGGTCAGCTCCAGGCCGGCGCAGGTGATCGCGCGCACGCCGGTCCGCCCGCCGCGCAGCCGGGGCGTGACCCGCTCGTCGGTGGGCAGCTCCGGCGGCGGCCCGGCCTCCTCGAACTTGGCCAGCCGGGTCTGCATGGCCCGGTACTTGGCCGCCATCACCTCGCTGATCCGGGCCTGCACCTGCAGCGTGCGGACCAGCTCCTTGAGCCGGGCGTGCTCCTCCTCCCACCGCCGGTGCTGCTCGGCCAGCCGGTCGATCCGGGCCAGCCGCGCCGCGTGCCACGTGCCGAACGACCCGCTGTGCGTCCACGCCGAGTGCGCCTCGACCGTCACCACCTGGGTGGCGGCCACGTCGAGCAGCTCCCGGTCGTGGCTGACCAGCAGGACCGCCTTGGCGGTGTCGGTGAGCCGCTCCTCCAGCCAGCGCTTGCCCGGCACGTCCAGGTAGTTGTCCGGCTCGTCGAGCAGCAGCACCTGCTCCGGCCCGCGCAGCAGCGCCTCCAGCACCAGCCGCTTCTGCTCGCCGCCGGACAGCGTGCGCACCTCGCGGAACCGGGCCCGGTCGAACGGGACGCCGAGCGCGGCCACGGTGACCGTGTCCCACAGCACCTCGGCGTCGTAGCCGCCCACCTCGCCCCACCCGGTCAGGGCGTCCGCGTAGCGCATCTGGGTGGGCTCGTCGTCGGTCTCCATCAGCGCCAGCTCGACCTCGTCGAGCGCCTTCGCCGCGTCCCGCAGCGCGCGCGGCGAGGCGGCCAGCAGCAGGTCGCGCACCGTGCTGCCGTCCCGCACCGAGCCGACGAACTGCGGCATCACACCGAGCCCGCCCTGCACCCGCACGCTGCCCGCGCCCGGTGTCAGCTCGCCCGACAGGATGCGCAGCAAGGTCGTCTTGCCGACGCCGTTCGCGCCGACCAGCGCCACCACCGCGCCCGCGCCGACTTTGAACGACACGTCGCGGAACAGCTCTCGGCCGTCGGGCAGGCGGAAGGCGAGGCCGTTCGAGTCCAGGAATCCCACACCGCGCATGGTCGCCCGGACACGCATCGTCACGCCAACCGGTTTCGCGTATCAGCGGGCCCCTCCGGGTGCTCCTTAGGACACGGACACCATTCTGGGGAGGGTTCGATGGCCACGGTCGAGATGGCGCGGCTGGTCGCGGCACAGCTGGGGGTGCTCGTCACGGTCGGCGCGCTGCCGCTCCCGGGCGACGGCGTGCGGCTGTCCGACCGGCCGGTGCCGGTGTGCGACGGGACGGGCGAGGTCGTGCTGTGGCGGCACGCCGCAGGTGAGGGCTACGTGGACGTCGCCGCCCGGCCGTGCCTGGGCGCGCCGCTGGTCGCGGTGGTGCCGCGGGGCGGGCCGGAACCGGCGCGGCCCGTCGTGCGGCCGTCGGTGTCGGTGGCCGCGCGGATCGCGAACGAGGAGCGCTACCGGCAGCGGGTGCAGGACCTCACCCACCTGGCGCAGGTGTTGAAGGTCACCGAGCCCGTGGTGCGCAGATTCGACCGGGGCCTGGTCGAGGAGGTGCTCAGACCGCGCGTGGACACCCAGGAGCTGGGGCTGTGCGGGCGGCCGTTCCGGCAGGAGACCGCGCAGTGGGCGACGGCGGCGTGCGCGCAGGTCGTGCTGGACTTCTACCGCTACCGCTACGACCAGGAGCGGCTGGCCGAGGAGCTGGGGCTGGGCACCGAGGAGTTCCCGGTGTCCGGGGACGAGCACGACGTGGCGCCCGCCCTGGAGACGTTGACCGGCAAGGCGCTGACCGCCGAGCTGACCTCCACGCCGACCTTCGCCGAGTACCGGTCCGAGGTGCGCGAGCAGCGGCCGTCGATCAGCTTCGTGCCCGGTCACGCGCGGGTCGTCACCGGGTACACCCGGATGAGTTCGCTGCGGCTGATCGGGGCGAGCTTCGCCGGACTGCTGGTGCAGGACCCGTGGGACGGCGGCGCGCGCTGGGAGAACTACGACGCGACGACGTTCATCGGCACGTGCACCGCCCGCGTGAACCTCATCCCGTAGTACGAGGGCCTCGTACCCGGGGACGAGCGGACCCGGTCAGCGGAGGGTGAAACCGCGCAGCAGCAAGGTGATCGCCGCGCAGCCGAAGCAGAGCAGAGCGGTGCCGACGACGCCCAGGGCGAGCAGCAGCACGCCGAGCGCGGCGAACGTGGCCGCCAGTGCGTAGGTGAGGACGGGGTGGCGAGGGCGACCGCTGACCAGCACGTCGGCCAGTCCCGGCTCCTCCACGGCGAGTCTGTGCTCTATCTCGTTCAGCGTCCGGCGCTCCGCTTCGCTCATCACGGATTCTGGATACCCGGCGCACACCCGGTAAAACCAGCGCCCGCGGTATCTACCACGTCCTCCCCGAGGAGGGTTTTCCGGTACCCCGAGGGGTGGTGCGGAACTACCGCGAAAGGGCTACCAGCCGGGACACCGCGCGCAGGTACTTCTTGCGGTAGCCACCGCGCAGCATCTCCTCGGTGAACAGCTCGGACAGCGGCGCACCCGACACCGCCACCGGGACGTCCCGGTCGTAGAGCCGGTCGCCCAGCGCCACCAGCCGCAGCGCCACCGCCTGGTCCGGCGCGGGCGCGACGCCCCGCAGGTGCACCGCCGTCACGCCGTCGAGCAGCCGCCCGTAGCGCGACGGGTGCAGCCGCGCCAGCCGCGCGCACAGCTCGGCGAAGTCGTCCAGCGTCGACCCGGGCGTCGCCTCGGCCCGCGCGGTCAGCTCGTCGTCGGTCATCGGCTCCGGCGCGTCCGGCAGCCCCCGGTGCCGGTAGTCCGGGCCGTCCACCCGCACCACGGTGAACTTCGCCGACATCGACTGGATCTCGCGCAGGAAGTCCGCCGCCGCGAACCGGCCCTCGCCGAGCTTGTCCGGCAGCGTGTTCGACGTCGCCGCGACCGCCACCCCCGCCGCCGCCAACTCCTTGATCAGCCGGGTCACCAGCATCGTGTCGCCCGGGTCGTCCAGCTCGAACTCGTCGATCGCCAGCAGCTTGTGCCCCGACAGCCGGCGCACCGTCTCGGCGAACCCGAGCGCGCCGACCAGGTTCGTGACCTCCACGAACGTGCCGTAGCTCTTGGGGCCGGGCACCGCGTGCCAGATCGACGCGAGCAGGTGCGTCTTGCCGACGCCGAACCCGCCGTCGAGGTAGAGCCCCGGCTTGTCCTCGCGCTCCTTGCGGAACAGCGAACCGAACCAGCCCCTCGCGCCCTGCGACACCCGCTCGGCGAACGCCCGGCACGCCTCGACCGCCGCCGCCTGGCTCGGCTCGTCCGGATTGGGCAGGTAGGTCGCGAACCGGACGGTGTCGAACCGGGGCGGCGGGACCATCGCCCCGACCAGTTCGTCCGCCTCGACGTGCGGGTCGCGGTCGGACAGGCGCGGGGCTGACATGCCCGAAGCCTAACGGCGTGCTGGGATGGGCACGTGCAGATGTTGTGGCCGCCACCCCCCGCCGACCCCGGGCCGACCGGCGGGATCACCGAAGCCGACCTGGAACGGCTCTACGACTACCCCGCCGGGCTGGACCGGCCGTGGGTGCAGGTCAACTTCGTGTCCAGCGTGGACGGAGCGGTGACCGTCGCCGGGAAGTCCCGCGGCCTGGGCAACCCCGCCGACAAGAAGGTCTTCGCGCTCGGCCGCGACCTCGCCGACGTCGTGCTGGTCGGCGCGGGCACCGCCCTCATCGAGGGCTACCGGGGCGTGCGGGCCGGCGACGTGCGGCAGGAGCGGCGCGCCCGGCTGGGGCTCTCCGCCGTGCCGCCGATCGCCGTGGTCACCGCCCGGTGCTCGATCGAACCCACCTCGCCGCTGATCACCGACACGTCGACACCGCTGATCGTGCTCACCACCTCCGCCGCGCCCGCCGAACGGCGCGACGCGCTGGCCGACGCGGGCGCGGACGTCGTCGTCGCCGGCGACGAGGCGGTGGACCTGCCCACCGCGCTGGCCGCCCTGGACGAGCGCGGCCTGCGCCGGGTCGACTGCGAGGGCGGGCCGTCCCTGTTCGGGGCGCTGATCGCGGCGGACCTGGTGGACGTGCTGTGCGTGACGATCGCCCCGGTGCTCGCGGGCGGTGACGCCGGCCGCATCGCCACCGGCCCGCTGCCCCCGGTGCCGCGCGAGCTGGAGCTGGCGTCGATCCTGCGGTACGAGAGCGCGCTGCTGCTCCGGTACCGGCGGGCGGGCGAGTGACGTCGGACCAGCCTCTGCTGGAGGCCGCCGTGCGCGGGGACACCGCGGCGTTCGACGAACTCGTGCGGCGGCACACCGGCCGGATGTACCGGGTCGCGCTGCGGATCGTCGGCGACCCGGTCGAGGCCGAGGACGTCGTGCAGGACGCGTGGATCTCCGCGTGGCGGGCGCTGCCCCGGTTCCGCGGCGACGCGGCACCGTCCACCTGGCTGTACCGGGTGGTGACCAACGCGGCCCTAGCGCACCTGCGGCGCAAGAAGCCGACCGTGCCGCTGGAATCCGCGCCCGAGCCGCGCGCCGCGGACGGGCCGGAGGCGTCGCTGCTGCGCAACGAGACGACCGACGTCGTGCTGCGCGCGATCGCCGGCCTGGAACCGTCCCAGCGGGTGCCGCTGGTGCTGCGCGAGCTGGAGGGACTGAGCTACGAGGAGGTGGCCGAGGTGCTGGGCACGGGGGTGCCTGCCTTGCGCGCGCGGCTGCACCGGGCAAGGGTGGCTCTCATGGCGAAGCTGAGGGAGCAGCGATGAGCCCGCTCCCCTGCGGACGCTCGGTGGACGAGCTGGTGGCGTACCTGGCGGACCGCGACGACGACCCGTCGTTGGCGCGGCACGTCGACGGGTGCACCGACTGCGAGGCGGAACTGGCGGACCTGGAACGGCGGTGGACGGCCGTGCGGGAGACCGCCGTGACCCCCGTGCCGACCCCGCCCGGCCTGGTGACGAGGGTGCTGGCGGCGGTGCGCGGCGTGCGCCCGAGACTGGGTTCCACGCCGGTCGAGTTCGACCAGGACGGCGGCCGGGTGCGGGTGTCGGAGCGCGCGGTGCTCGCGGTGTGCCGGCAGCTGGCCGTGGAGCTGGCGGCGGAGTCGGGGCTGCACGTGCGCGGCACAGCAGTGGAGGACGGGCAGTTGCAGGTGCTGGTGGCGGCGAGGTACCCGGCGCCGGCGATCTCGGCGGCGGACGAGCTGCGGTCGAGGCTGGCCAGGGAGCTGGTCGCCCACCTGGGCGACGCGTCGCCCGTCGTGCACGTGCACCTGATCGACATCGCCCCGTGACACCGCTCCTGTGACACCGCTCCCGCGACATCGCACCGTGACGACGGCTGCTTCAACCCGGCCCGCTCGGACGCGGTTGCTTGGACGCGGGGCTGCTCGACGGCGGCCGCTTGAACACGGGGCTGCTTGACGACGGCTGCTTGAACACGGGCTGTTCGCACACCGACCGCTTGGTGCGCCCGCCCTTGCCCGGGGTCTCCGCGACCCCGTTTGACGTGACGCGCATCACATTGCCGTGATGACCCGGACACGGTCCGCATCCGAACCTGTGCAGAACGACTTCGGATCCGGAGAGGACCGCGCCATGGCCCAGAACACAGTCACCAAGCCCGACAACACCCCCGCCCGCCTGGCCGACGACACGACGCAGGGCAAGACGACCATCGCGTCGTCCGTCGTGCAGAAGGTCGCCGGGATCGCGGCACGCGAGATCTCCGGCGTGCACGCCCTGGGCGGCGGCGTTTCCCGGGCGTTCGGTGCGCTGCGCGAACGAATCCCCGGCGCGGGCACGGCGGCGACGTCCGGCGTGTCGGTCGAGGTGGGCGAGAAGCAGGCGGCGATCGACCTGGACATCGTCGTCGAGTACGGCGCGGGGATCGTCGATTTGGCGCGGGCGGTGCGGCGCAACGTGATCACGGCCGTGGAGCGGATCACCGGCCTGGAGGTCATCGAGGTGAACATCGCCGTGAACGACATCCACCTGCCCGACGAGAACGGCGACTCCGAGGAGCAGCCCCAGTCCTCGCGCGTCGAGTAGTCCGGATGCACCCGGCGGAGCGGATCGAGGCGGCGCTGCTGGCGCACCCGTCGGTGGCCCGCCTGGCCAGTGGGTACGCGTCGTACCTGCCGGGCAGGCAGGTCGTCGGGGTGCGGGCGGAGGAGCGGGTGGGGGTGGCGGTCGTCCTGCGTTCCGGCCGCCCCATCCCGGAGGTGGTCGCGGAACTGCGGGACGTCGTGGCCCAGGTGGCCGGCAACGTGCCGGTGGATGTGGTGGTGGCCGACCTGGAGGAGCCGTGACCAGCGGAAACGGTTCAGCCAAAAACGCCACTCGCCCTTCGATCGGGCGAAGCTCCAGCAATCCGGGCACGATCCGCGCGACAATTTCGTTGCCGGAAACAAGGAGCGCGGCACTCCCGGCGAAGCAATTGCGCAAGGCCCCCACACCCCCGTCGACCCCAGCCCACTCCACCTCACCGCCACCAGCCACGAGCCCCACCAACAGCCCCCACACCCCCACCCACGCGCCCACCCACCCCACCTCGGCCGACCCCACCTTTAGCGACACCAGCACTGCCCTCACCAGCCCACAGCACACCCCGCCAGCCCACGCGATATCGGTCGGTGCGACACCGCTCGGCACAGCACCGCCGAACCCGACACTGGCCGCCGCAGCATCAGCCGATGCAGCACAGTCGAACGCGACACCAGCGGCTGTAGCACTTGGCGATGCAACGCCCGGCGCGGCGATGCCCGGTGGGACAGCGCTCGGTGGGACAGCGCTCGGTGGGACAGCGCTCGGAGCTGCGATGCCTCGCGCAGCGACGCCCGGCGAGGCAACGCCCAGCGAGGCAACGCTCGGGGCTGTGACGCCTGGTCCCGTGACGCCTCGCGCCGTGGCGCGTGGCACGGCGACGGCTGGCACGGCGACGGCTGGCGGGGCAGCGCATGGCGCGGGGACGGCTGGCGCGGGGATTCACGCACTTGCCGATGCACCCCGCGTGCTCGCTGAACGCACGATGGTCCCCTACAGGCCAGGAACGGCTACGGCTGGCGTGTACACCGCGAGCGCCGCAGGCGCGGGGTTGGCTTTGGCGGCTGAAGCGCTGCGCGAACGCGCAGGGTGGGCGCGACGGCGCTTTCAGCGCCCCGGCGAGTGGCAGCGCGTCCCGCGATCAATGCGTTCGCGGCGGCCGCGTACCTCGACTCTTCGGTCCGCCGCTCCGGCTTCTCAGGCCGCGCGGCCTGTACCTGCTGCGCCCTCCGCACCCGCCGCACCGACGGCGCGGGTAGCGCAGCTCACGGTGCCAACCGACCGCGTGGGGACGCGGTGCCGGCCGCACCAGTCGCATCGGCCACACCAGTCGCATCGGCCGCATCACTTGCGGTGGCCGCACCGATTGCAGCGGCCGCATCACTTGCGGCGGGTGCACCGATTGCAGCGGGTGCACCGATCGAGTCGCGTGCATCAGTTGCGGTGGGCACCGCTGAATCGGTTGCGGGGGCTGGGTTTTCGTGGAGATCTGCGTGCGATGGCCTTGGTGGGCAAGAGGTTCTTCTTCCCGTGGGTGGGCCCAGTGGCTCAGGCCGGGTGTCGGGGCGGGAGGGGGATTGGTGAATCGGCGGGCTGAGATTCGGGCGTTCGTGCGGGCCAACCACCCGGACGTCGGGGGCGATCCGGAGGTCTTCGTGCGGGGGTTGGCCGAGTTGCGGGACGCAGCGTCGCGGGATGGCGACTCGCCGGGTGACGGAGCCGGAGCCGGGGCCGGAGCAGGTGTGGACGTCGGGGTGGCGGACGGACGGTTCGACGCGCCGGTTTTCTTCGTGCGGCGCGGGTTTTGGCAGCGGTTGGTTGGGTGTCGGCGGTTGGTCGGGCGTCGGGTTCGGCGGGACCTCATCTAGGTGGTTGGGAGTGTTGGCAATGAACGGGACTCAGACCGGGTTGTTGGCGGGGCTTGTGCTCGGGTTGGCGGCGTCCAGCGGGTTCACGGCCTTTCTCGTCACGTTGGCCGTCGGTGTGATCGGGCTGGTGGTGGGGCGGGTGCTGGACGGGGAACTCGATCTCGGCGATCTCCTCGGACGGGGGCGGGACAAGTGAGTTCGGTGGCCGCCGAGGCGGGTCCCGCCGAACCCGGGCCGGCCGGACCGGGTCGCGCCGAACCCGGGGCGACCGCAGTGGCCGCCGCTGAAGTGGGTGACGACCTCGCGACGGACCCTGCGGTGGGTGATCGGGGACGGTTGGAGATTCACTCGTCCGTGGTGCGGAAGATCGCGGTTCGGGCCATTGGGCTGGTTCCCGGTACCGGGGACGGGTCTTCGGTGAAGATCCGGGAGAACGGGGACGTGGTCGACGTCGCCGTCCGCCTCGCCCTGAACTACCCGTCCCCCGTCCGGCAGGCCGCCGATCACGTGCGGCGCAACGTGGTCGACGAGGTCGAGCGCATCACGGGCTACCGCGTCCGCGACGTCGACGTCACCGTGTCCGCCCTGCGCGCCCCGACCCGTCCCCGGGTGGGGTGACGGCGATGCGCGCGTTCCTCCGCCTCCTCTCCCCGTTCCTCGGCCTGGCCGTGGCCGCTGCGGGCGTGCTGCTCATCGCGGACGTCTCCTGGCACTGGGCGGGCCACGGCCACCTCGTGCCGTGGCCGCGCGACCTGCGCTGGACCGACGACCGGGTCCGCACGGTCGGGCTGATCACCGCGGCCTCGGGCCTGCTGCTGCTGATCGTCGCGATGGCCGCCCGCTTCCGCTACGTCCGCCTGCACGACCCGTCCACCGGGGTCGTCGTGACCACGACCCCGACCGCGCTGGCCCGCGTCGTCGGCCACCGCGTGCGCGCCGAGGACGGGGTCACGTCGGCCGCCGTCACCGTCTCGCGCCGCAAGGTCCACGTCCGGGCGACGAGCGCGCTGCACGATGAAGCTTCGCTGCGCCCCCGGCTGCTCGAAGTCGTCCGCGAGACGGTCAAGGCGCTGCCGCTCGCGAAGACCCCCAAGGTCTCCGTGGTCGTCAGCTCCCCCAAGGACCGCCGCGCCACGTCACCGATCGACCGCCGGACGTCACCGGGCCGCACGCCGGACCAGGCGCCGGGCCACCCGCGTCCGGCGGACGACCTGGCCGCCACCGGAACGGAGGGACGATGATCGCCCGCTCCTACCGCACCGAACGCGTGTGCGCCGCGATCCTCGGCTTGGTCGCGCTGCTCGCCGGAGCCGGCGCGGTCGTGCTCAACGTCCGCCGGGTCGACCGCCCGCTGCTCGACCCGACCGTGCTGGACTGGGCGCGCGAGCACCTGCTGCCGGTGCGGATCGGCGCGCTGGTCGTGGGGCTGGTCCTGCTGGTCGTCGGGTTGCGCTGGGCGTGGCGCGCGGCGACCCCGGAACGGCACCCGGACCTCACCTTGGACCACCACCTGGTGGTCACCTCGGGTGCGATCGCCGACGCGGTGAAGTCCGACGTGGAGCAGGTCGACGGGGTGGCGTCCGCGCAGGTCAAGGTGATCGGCGAGCCCGCGCTGCGGATGAAGCTCACGCTGCGCCAGGGCGCGGACGTCCGCGCGGTGTGGCGGGAGCTGGACGGGGTGCTCGCGCGGGCCCGCGACACGCTCGGCGTGTCGGTGCTCCCGACGGCGATCCGGGTGGACCTGGCGGCCCGCACCCGGCAGCGGGTCCGCTGACCGCGGCCGCCGGTTGCGCCGAGCAGGTGCGCCGGAGCCCGTCACCAGGCAGGATGTCGGCGTGGTGCTTCCGCTGAACCCGCCCGTGCAGCCGATGCTGGCCAACGCGGTGGACGAGATCCCGACCGGCTCGGACTGGGTGTTCGAGCCCAAGTGGGACGGCTACCGCTGCCTGGTGTTCCGCGACGGCGACGAGCTGACCCTCCAGTCGCGCAGCGGCAAGCCGCTCAACCGGTACTTCCCGGAGGCGGTTGCGGCGCTGCTGCGCACCCTGCCGGAACGGGTCGTGGTGGACGGCGAGCTGGTCGTGGCGAAGGACGACAAGCTCGACTTCGACGCGCTGTCCGAGCGCATCCACCCGGCGGCCAGCCGGGTGGAGCTGCTGGCCGAGCGGACGCCCGCGAGTTTCGTGGCGTTCGACCTGCTCGCGGTGGGTGACGAGGTGCTGCTGGACGAGCCGTGCACGGTGCGCCGGGAACGGCTGGAGGGCCTGGTCACGCCGGGCGACTCGCTGTACCTGACGCCCGCGACGACCGATGCCGCGCTGGCCGCGCAGTGGTTCGCGCTGTTCGAGGGCGCGGGGCTGGACGGGGTGATCGGCAAGCCCGCGTCGGCCGGTTACGCGCCGGGCAAGCGCACCATGATCAAGGTGAAGCACCAGCGGACCGCGGAGTGCGTGGTGGCGGGGCTGCGCTGGCACAAGGACACCGAGCCGGGCACGGCGGTCGGGTCGCTGCTGCTGGGCCTGCACGACGACCGCGGGGTGCTGCACCACGTGGGCGTGGTCGGGTCGTTCAAGGCGGCCGAGCGGCGGGCGCTGGCGGCCGAGTTCGCCGGGCTGATCACCGAGGGCGACCACCCGTGGCTGGTGGAGCCGGACGGCCGGCGGCTGCCGGGCGAGATCAACCGGTGGCGCGGCAAGCACGCGGACTGGGTGCCGCTGCGGCCGGAGCGGGTGCTGGAGATCGCCTACTCGCAGACCGAGGGCGCGGCGCCGGCGCGGTTGCGGCACAACGGCCAGTTCCGGCGGTGGCGGCCGGACCGCACGCCCGAGTCGTGCGGCTACGACCAGCTCGAACAGCCGGCGCGCTACGACGTGGAGTCGGTGCTGCGCGGCGAGGTCAAGCCGGCCTGAGGCCCGGGATCGGTGATTCCGGGGACGGTGACGGGTCGGCGGCGTACCGTGACCGGGCGTGGCGGATGTGAACGCGCTCGTCCAGGAACTCGACGACCGGATGCGCAAGGACTGCCGGCGGCTGACGATGTGGCGGCAGGTGCACCGCACCACGGGCCTGCTCTACACGGTCGTGCTGATCCTGGTGCCCGCTGTGCTGGCGGTGGGGTTCACGTCGTCGGAAACGGTGCTGGGCAAGGCTTTGCTGCTGATCGCGGCCGTGGTGGGCGGGCTGAACGTGACGTTCAAGCCGTACCTGCACAGCCAGAAGCGGCGGACCGACGTGAACACCATGCGGCGGTTGCGCGACCAGTTCCGGGGCGAGGTGGCGAGGTCCGACGACGTGGTCGCGGTCTACGACCGGTACTCGGCGCAGTACGCGGCGGTGTTCGAGGCGCGCGGCCAGGCCCTGGTCGACGGGACCCTGATCGACGCGACCACGGCACCGGCACCGAGCGCCTCGGTGACGGCGCCGGCGACACCGAAGGCGTGAGCCGTCAGCGGTCGGAGCGGGCCGTCCTGACCAGTTCGAGGTAGTCGTCCACCGGGTAGCGGGCCACCTCGCGGCCGATCAGGTCCAGCGGCAGGTCTTCGACCCGCTTGAACCGGATGCACGACTTGCCCATGTCGAGCTTGTGGCCGGTGGCCTCGAACTCGGCCCGGAACTCCTGCTCGCGCCCGCTGTAGACGCACATCAGGTACAGCGACAGGTGGTTCTTCTGGGACGCCAGCGCCACGTACCCGAGCGGCTGCCCGTTGTAGGTCCGGCCCGACCGGCTCAGCGGCACGGAGTAGGTGATCATCCCCCACGCCATGCCCTCCTGGTAGCCCTCGGGCAGGTTCGCCAGGATCACCTCGCGCACCTCGGCCACCGCGTCGCGCCGGTCGTCGGGCAGTTCGCCCAGGTACTCCTCGACCGTCGCCGCCTTGCTCTGCACCACCTAGACCTCCGGGGGACGCGCGGTCCTCGTCGCGCCCACCGACGCGAGCACGACGCAGCACACCGCCACCCATTGTGCGGGACGCAGGGCCTCGTGCAGCAGCACCAGCCCGGCCACCGCCGCGACGGCGGGTTCCAGGCTCATCAGGATGCCGAACACGCGCGGCGGGATCCGCCGCAGCGCCTCCAGCTCCAGCGAGTACGGGACGACCGAGGACAGCAGCGCCACGGCCAGGCCCGCGATCAGCACCACCGGGTCGAGCAGGGCGGTGCCCGCGTCGGCGATGCCGAACGGGAGCACGACCACCGAGGCGAACACCATCGCCATCGCCAGGCCGCGCCCGTCGGACGTGCGGCTGCCCAGCGCCGCGGCCAGCAGGATGTAGCCGGCCCAGCACACCGCCGCGCCCAGCGCGAACAGCACGCCGGTCAGCTCCAGCCCGCCGTCGGCCTTGGTCAGCAGCAGCACGCCGGCCGCGGCGAGCAGCGCCCACACGCCGTCCAGCCAGCGCCGCGACCCGAGCACGGCCACCGCGAGCGGTCCGAGGAACTCGATGGTGACCGCCGCGCCCAGCGGGATGCGCTCGATGGCCTGGTAGAAGGTCAGGTTCATGGCGCCGAGCACGAGGCCGTAGCCGGCGATGACCGCCAGGGTGCGCTTGTCCACCCGGAACCTCGGCCGCCACACGACCACCAGCACCAGGGCGGCCAGCACGAGCCGCAGCGTGACCGTGCCGGCCGAGCCGGCCAGCGTGAACAGCTGCTTGGCGACGGCCGCGCCGACCTGGACGCTCACCACGCCGAGCAGCACCAGCGCCGGCGGCGGGACCGCGCCGAACGCGCGGACGACGGCGGCGAGCGGCCCGGAACCGGAAAACCGCCGCTCAGGGATACCTTCGACGTGCACCATGACCACGGCGCTCATCTTGCCCCCCGCTCACCGAAGTCTCACCTCGATTATGTGAGGCTTTGGCCACCCGTCGACTGAGAGTGAGGGACGACTGTGCCGCGTCGGCGTCACGCCGCCCTGTTGCTGGTGGCCCTGAGCGCGCTCGGCGCGTGCAGCGCGGGCCCGTCGACCCGGCCGGTGATCGCCGTGCACGGGGACGGCGAGCAGACCCAGGCGCCGGACCCGACCGGCCCGCGCGAGGTCCCGCCGCTGGAGAACTTCAAGTCGACGCTCACCTGGTCGTCGTGCACCGAGGCGACGAGGTCCCGGATGGGGTCCTCCGCGCCGGCGGGCGGCCAGGAGTACCAGTGCGCGCGGCTGACCGTGAAGCTGGACGTGCCCAACCGGCCGGGGCGCGGCGCGCTCGGCATGTCGCTGCTCAAGGTCGGCACGGGCGGCAGCGCGCTGGTCGTGGTGGGCGACCCGGACGGCGAGCCGGGCACGGTGAAGGCGGCCCGGTTGGCGGCGTCGCTGCCGCCCGCGCTGCTGAGCACGTTCTCGCTGATCGGGGTGGACCGGCGGGGCACCGGCAAGTCGGACGGCGTGCAGTGCGTGCCGGAGGTGGCGCGGGTCGGGATCGTCGAGTCGGACCCGGACAGCCCGACCCAGGACGAGCTGTTGGAGTCGATCGGGCGGGCCAGCCAGGAGTGCGTGCTGGACCTGGAGAACCGGCTGCCCGCGGTGGACTCGTGGCGCGCGTCGGCGGACCTGGAGCAGTTGCGGGAGGCGCTGGGCACCTCGCACCTGAACGCGATCGGCGTCGGCGACGGGTCGAAGGTGCTGACCCTGTACGCGAGCCGCTACCCGGACCGGGTGGGGCGGATGGTGTTCGACGGCGCGCCGGACCCGACGTTGGACGTGCCGGGGGTGGCGCAGGCGCAGGCGGTCGCGGCCGAGGAGACGTTCGCGGCGTTCCAGAAGGACTGCGTGATCCGGTCGTGCCCGCTGGGGTCGGACGCCACCAAGCGGTTCACCGCACTGCTGGACTCGTTGCGGAGCAAGAAGATCCGCGGCGGCGACCTGGACCTGACGCCGGGCACGGCGGTGTCCGCGGTGCTGGCGGGGCTGGCGGACCGGGCCCGGTGGCCGGCGCTGGCGGATGCGCTGGTGGCCGCGGAGCAGGGCAACGCCGCGCCGCTGACCGATTTCGTGCGCCCGCAGGTGGTGGACCGGGACGAGAACCCGCCGCTGCTCGACCCGGGCATCGTGACCAGGTGCAACGACACCACGACCCGGATCCCGCCGGAGCGGGTCAAGAGCATGGCCGACGACTGGCGGACCAAGCAGCCGCTGTTCGGCGCCTGGTACGCGCGGCGGCTGCTGCTGTGCGGGCCGTTCCCGGTGCCGCCACTGGCCAAGGTGCCCAAGCTGACCAGCGCGCCGCCGGTGCTGGTGCTGAGCACCGCGACCGACCCGGTCACGCCCCGGGGCGGCACCGAGCGGGCGGCGCAGGCGCTGCCCGCCGGGATCGTGGTGGGCTGGCAGGGCGGCGGGCACGGGGCGCTGGTGCAGTCGGCGTGCGCGACGCAGTCCGCGGTCGAATTCCTGACAAACGCAAAACTGCCCACCAACGGCACCGTCTGCCCGCCCTGATGAAATCGATCCGGTAACTCCCGGCGATCTCGCCGCGGCGTATTTGTTCGCTATCAATCCATATCCCGCGGCGGCTCACCGGGCACATTTCCGACATTTGCCGCCAGACCTGCGGCGACCCCCGGGGCGGTTGCCCCGGGGGTCGCCGATGCGGAATCAACAGCTTGAGCAGCACCCGCAGCCGGGGCCCGTGCAGCCGCCGCAGCAGCCGCACGTGCCGGCCGCCGGGACCTGTTCCGTGGTCGTGATCTCTACCGCCATCATGGCCTCCCGTGATCGCGTTGGGCATCCAGGTATTGGCAAGGTATGACGGCCCCCACGGTGCGCCCTACCGCCGTGCGTGGGAAGGGTCTTCACCCGATCGCGGAACGTTTATCATCAGAATGTCGCACTACGTGGCCGTATTTCAGCCGGTCAGCTCATCCAATGCCCGCTGGGCCGCCTCCAACTCTGCGCGGAGTTGTTCGACGCGCGCCAAGTGGCGTTCCCGAGCAGCGCTCAAAACCGTCTCCACCGCCTCGTCGACTTCCGGCAGCAGCAGCTTCGCGGCCTGGGCGACCGAGGACGCCGCGATCGGGGCGCTCTTGAGCACCCGCTTCGCGCCGGTCTGCACGTCGACGGTCCACTCGCCCTCGGCGGTGGAGGTCAGCGTGACGGTCACCTCGGCGGGCTTGGGCTGCTTGCGCCCGGCCGCGCGGGCGGGCGACGCGGCGGGGGCCGGGGCGGGGGCGGGCTTGGGTGCGGGCTTCGGGGGCACGGGCTTCGGCTCCGGGGTGTAGATGTGCTCGATCGGGGCGGGCTCGGCCGCGGCGGGCTCCGGCTGGGGCGTCGGCGGGGCCGGTGGTGTCTTCCGCCTCGGCGCGGGCTTCTCCAGGGTGAGTTCCGCGGGCGAGAACGACAACTCGTCCTTGGCCCCGGTCGGGCGGACCTGGATGTAGTCGCCCTCCGGCGGGTCGGTGAAGGCCAGCACCTTCGCCGATCTGCCGGCCTCCACGCCGACCGCCGCGGAGGTGAACCACACCGCGGGCGGGCGGCCCGCGGCGAGTTCCTCGCGCAGGTGGTCGAGATCCTCGGCCGACAAGGAACTCTGCTTCGCCTTGGCCA
The DNA here is from genome assembly GCF_056640475.1 of Saccharothrix sp. NBAS 001. Lineage (NCBI taxonomy): Bacteria > Bacillati > Actinomycetota > Actinomycetes > Pseudonocardiales > Pseudonocardiaceae > Saccharothrix > Saccharothrix sp. NBAS 001. The sequence goes on along the minus strand of NZ_CM153251.1, from coordinate 10,009,364 downwards.
TCGGGCACCTCCACTGCCGATCATGTTCCGTCGCGTGCAGCTTGCCCTACGGCACCGACAATTCCGCGGGCCGGCCGGACGCGGCACCCACTGTGCGACCGACGGGCGGCGAGCGCAAGCAAATCCGCATAACGACCGCGACTGTCCATAGTGGACTATCCGACCGTCGCGCGACCGGATCGGTTCCCCGGGGTCGACGGGGTCGGCAGAGACCGCAGAGACCGCACACCCGGCCGACGGAGAGTCCCACCACCGGCCGCAGGCAGCCTCGACGGCCTTGAGCGAGGCACAGGCGGCGTCCGCGCCGGCGGACCGGTTGCGGTCCGCGCGGGCGACGATCACCCCCGCACCCTGACGCGCACGCCCCCGTCGGGATGCGGCGACCGGCCCCACTTCTGTCCACAGTGGACGAAAGCCGGTGAGATCGCCGTCACTCGCGGTGAGCGCGGACGGGGCGGCCGGACACGGCCGAGCCGGGGATCAGTCCTCGACGCGCAGGCGGTACTCGCAGCCGTACTCGACGGCGTACTGGAGGTCGTAGTGGTGCACGATCTTCGGCCCACCGTGCAGGTGGACGTGGGTGAGCGTCGGCTTGGGCGACTCCGGCGGCGTGCTCACCGAATCGACCCGCCCGTCCAGCGGGCCACCGACGAACCGCACCACGTACGCACCCGCCATGGTCGACCTCCTCCGCTCCCGGCGTCGTCGTTCATGGTACGAGAGGTGTAGTCCGATCGCGGCTGAACTGCGGCGACAACTAGCCGGTTGGCCCAAACCAGTGCTCCGCCAGGCCGTCCAGGGTGGTCGATCCGGTGGGCACCTCGCGCAGGTACCAGGCGAGGTTCGAGTAGACGTGCAGGAGCGTGTAGGCCATCACGCGGCGCGGGTCGACGGCACGGCCGTACCCGGCGCGCAGCGCGGCGTTCGCGGCCCCCTCGCCCCTGGTGAGGAAGACCCCGGTGGCGACGAACTCGTACTCGCGGGCCGCGCGCATCGCGGGTTCGAAGTCGAACAGGCCGGACAGCCGGCCGTCCTGGACGAGCAGGTGCGCGCCCATCACCTCGGTGTGCGCGAGCACGGGTTCGGGGTCGCCGAGGTCGACCGAGTCGAGGAAGTCCGGGATCTGCTCCGACCAGGCCGGGTCGAGCCCCCGGGCGGCCTGCCGGGCGACGCAGCCGGCCCGCTGCGCGGCGACGAACGCCCCCCAGTCGGCGGGCCCGGCGATCGGCGGCGCGATGGTGTGCAGCACGGCGAGCGCCTCGCCGACCTGGCGGGCGACGTGGTGCCGCCGGGAGGCGTCGAGGCCGGGCCAGGCGTCGGCCAGGCTCGTGCCGTGCAGGCGCGACATGTGGACGTACCCCCAGCCGCCGAACTCCCCCGCGCCCAACACCTCGGGCGTGGGCACCGGCAGCCGGCCCGCGACGGCGGCGAGCACGTCCCGTTCGGTGGCGACCTCGGCGAGGTGGACGGTGGGAAAGAGCTTGAGCACGTGGCCCTGCCCCACGGCGTAGACCGGCAGCGACCCGTCGGCGAACCGCTCGACCGCGCCGTCGAGGCCGAGATCCCGGCACAGCGCGTCGACCGCCGGCCGCAACGCCCGCTCGTCCGCCACGATCTCGTCGAACTGGGCTTCGGTCTCGGCCACCGGGAACGAGGTCACGCACGTGAGGCTAGCCGGCGCTCCCCCGACGGGCGAACGGATAAACCCCGCATGACCGTGCTCCACCGCCGCCGTGCGCTCGGCGCGAATTGACCCGGCTGGAATTCCGGACCGCTCACCCGGCCTCACGGAGGGCTCACGTGAGCGACAGGTTCCGATCTTGTCCAGCCGACCGGCATCTCACCCACCAAGGCACCCGGACCTTGCGCCGAAGGCCCGGCGGCTGGTTCCAGTTCGGGCCGAGGCGTATCCGGATGAGCCGCAACCCGTCCCGGAGCACGGTGGCCCTCACCAGGATCGTGGTCGACGCATCACCGTTCCGCGCGACCACGACGTCGCAGTGGCGGAAAGCAGCGCTGCCCGCGACCTCGACATCCGCACAGGTCGGCCCGGTGTCAGGAGCCGCGACTGGAGCGAGGCCGCCCATGAGTGCGCTGACCGGCCGGGACGACCGTGTACGCCACCGCCGTCGCCCTGCGCCCCAAGGTGGACAGCTACCACCTGGTCACCACGACCACCAGCGGCGGACGGCCGGTGGCCGAGCTGGTCGCCCGCGACATCGCCGCCGACCGCAGGTTCGGGATGCGGTTGGACCTCGGCTGACGCGCCCCCGGCCGACGAATCCCGCTCAGGCGGTGCCGATCGTGCCGAACGGGCGTTGGTCGGCGGCGGGGAGCGGGGTGTGGGCCCAGCGGCGGATGCGGGCCGCGTACAGGGTTCGGGTCAGCGGGCCGGTGGCCGCGGTCGCCACGTCGGCGAAGGTCGGGCGGACGCCCAGGCGGCGCATCGCGCGCAGGTGCGCGACGGTCGTGCGCTGCCGGTCGCTGCCCCGTTCGAAGCGCTGCCAGCGGCGGGCGTCGGCGTGCCGTTCGCCGGAGGTCCGCGCGACCTCGACGGCGAACGCCAGGCGCGCCCGGCGCACCCGCACCGACGCGGCGGGGTCGGCGAGGTCGAACTTGCGGTTCGCCGGGTCGTCGCAGAACCGGTGGGCGAGCCGCAGGTCGTCCGCGCCACCGGTGGCGACGGGCGCGGCCGGGTGGCAGACGGGCCACTCCAGGTCCGCCTTCAGGCCGCACCACCGGCAGAGCAGGCCGTCCCGCTCCACCAGGGCCAGGACCTTCCGGCGGGCCACCGGCACGCGCGGCAGCACGGGCAGCGGGGCCGCGACGCGGATGACGAACTCCATACCCCGAACGCTACAAGCGCCGGCGGCCGATCGGCCGCGATCTGCGTCCGCAAGGCGGAAAGTTCGGCGGAGGTGATCAGTCCGACCGATCACGCCGGCACCCGTCCGGGCCGCCGGCTACCGCTCGTCCCCGCCGAGCGGCCGGTCCCCGCACGACCGCCCGGGTGCCGTATCCCCCGGGTCACTCCGCTTCACGGGCCTTGGAGGCCGCACGCGCGGCGGTTCGCGGGGCGTCTTCGGGGTCCGACGCGGGAGTGCCGTGCCCAGAAGGGAAAAACCGGTTCGTCGCGAAACGTGCTGCGGCAGTTCGTCCGGCGGCTTCAACCGGCCACGCGTACCGGGGTGACGGTGTTGGCGGGCTCGCCCACCCACACCGCCTGCCCGTCCGGTGTGACGGTCAATCCGAACTCGGACCGCGACGGGCACCGCTGGCCGACCCACCAGGCGTGCGCGGCCTCCACCTCGTCCCACAGCCGGCGCGGCCCGTGCCGGCGCACCTCGAAGCTGCCGGCCGCGGTGGCCTCGGGCGTGGTCCGCGCCGTCGCCCAGGAACCACTGTCCACATGGAACGTGAGAAGCTCCCAGCAGTCGTCCTCGTCGTCGTATGCCACGGAATGCTGCACATCGGGGACCTGCACGCCCACCGCGAACGCCCCGTCGCGGTCGTGGACGACCTGGTGCGGCGGCAGGGCGGTCAGCGTGGCAGGCAGGTCGGAATCCTCGGCGAGATCGCCGAACCGGGCGGCGTACCCCCACGGTGCGCGGTGGTCGCGCAGCGCCATGAAGAACGCGTCGCCTGCCACGGAACCGGTCGCCGTGCCACCGTCGTGCACGATCAAGCGCATGAGCACGGCCGCGCCCCACGTGGTCCGCCACGGCAGAAGGAGCTTCCCGCCGGGTCGGGCCGTCTGCTCGATCCACGTCGACGGGATGCGCCCGGCCGCGACGGCGGCCGTGGAGATCACCCGGTCGAACGGGGCTCGGGCCGCGCACCCGTCCGTGCCGTCCCCGGTGACGACGGTCGGGTCGTGGCCCACGTCCTTGAGCGCGTGGCGCGCGCGGTCCGCCAACTCCGCGTCCAGTTCGATCGTGGTCACGTGGTCGTCGCCGAGGCGCGACGCGAGCAAGGCGGCGTTGTACCCGGTGCCGGTGCCGACCTCCAGGACGCGGTGTCCCGGCTCGACGTCCAGGGCGTCGAGCATCGCCAGCACCAAGCTGGGCTGCGACGCGGACGAGGTGGGGTTGCGGCTGGTGTCCGGCCACACCGTCGCGCCGTCATCGAGTTGCGTGACGATCGGCCGGTCGCTGAAGACCGCCGCCGCCCAGCCCTCCGGGTCCGTCGTGCGGTCGAGCGGGGCGGGTCGCCCGGTCGCGTCGTCCGCCCAGCACCGGGGTGGTGCGAAGCAGCCTCGGTCGACGGCGGCGAACACCTCCGCCCACGCCTCCGGCACGGCGTCGTCCGCCCGCAGGTCGGCGACCAGGTCGGCGTGCGTCCGGGTCATTTACCGCCGCCGTGCCTACCGCCGTCGGGACCGTCCGGGTTCGACCCCCCGCCCCCGCCTCCTTGAGGCTTGTGCGGCTGGGTGGACGTGTCCTCGTCGCTCTTGTCATCGTGCTTGCCCATCGGGGGCTCCCCTCGGGTCGTCGTGCAGGTCGCGCTGTTCGCCGTGACGAACGTGGACGACCATGGCCATGCAGTGACCGTACGAACACGTACCGCGATGCGGGCAACACGTCGCGTAGGACTACCCGCTCGTGCTCCTCCCCCGTGACGCCCAGCCGCTTCGCCAACGCGCGGCATGGTCCGGGCGACCTTCACGGCCTGGTCGTAGCGCTCGCTCACCACGTGCACGTCCACCCGCTGCATCACGACCTGTGCCGGGCCGAACGGCGACTCGTAGTCGTCGCGGTCCGCGCCGTTGCGCCGTGCTGTCGCGTCGGCCTCCGCCAGCAGGTCACCGGTGTGCGGGCGGCACGTCCCCGACCGGTTCGACGGCCGACGCCGCCCGCAGGGCGACCCGCGCGGCCTCGTCGTAACGGCCCTGTACGAGGAGCTGCCGCGCGACGGAGCCGCGCAGCACCGCGTCCGACAGCGAGTCGGCGCCCCGGTCCGCCGCGTCGAGCGGCTGGCGGATGGCGAGCCACGCGGAGTCCTGTTGGCCCAGGTGGATCAGCATGCAGGCGGTCAGCCAGTAGCCGCGCGCCGGCAGCTCGTGCGCGACGACGTCAGCGTGGGTGGTGTGCGCGGTGGCGCGGAGCTGGGCGAGCGTGGAGGGCAGCAGCGCGGACAGCCGGCCGTAGTTCCCGGGCCTGGTCCACGTCGAGGGGTTCGCCGTCGCCCAGGAGGTTGGTGCGCTTGCCCGGCAGCACACCGATGTCGGTGTCCAGGGCGCGGGCGAGCTTGTGCGGGCTCGCGATCGACGCGGTGTGCCGCTGACGCTGTTCCAGCGCCCGAACCAGCGAGAGCGACACCCCGGCTGCGTCCGCCAGTTCCCGCCGGGCCACCAGAAGTCGGACGCCGGCCGGCAGTTCCGCGCTCTCGGACGGGGCTCGCCTTGATCGCGGGCCGGGCCGCCTCGGTCGACAGGCGGTGCACCACCGATCAATGCGCCTGTCCGTCCCGGCCGAGTTGTGGTCGCTCCGTTTATGCAGCTCAGGGCCTTACGGGTGAAGCGGTGCGCACTGCTGGGTGAATCCCTTCCGACACCCTCCACCCCACCAACCTGCGTGCTTTGCTCCGAACAGCCCATCAGGCGTTACGAGGGAGAAACCCATGCCACGCCGAGCACTCGCCATCGTGATCGCGGTGGCGGCCACCATGACCGCGCTGGTCGTGCCCGCCGCAGCCACCGGTAAGGGCATCTCCGCGTCGTTCCAACGCGACGAGGTCCGCATCCGCTCGGGTCCGCGCCTGAACGCGGCGGTGAAGGGCCTGGGCTACCGGGCCCATCAGGTCACCGTGTGGTGCTTGACCTACGGCGACCCGGTCACCGACGACCCGTCGTGGTTTCGCCTGACCGACCGGACCACAGGTGTCGAGGGCTATTCCTACGCCCCGTACGTGAGCATCAACCAGCCGGTGCGGGTGCCCGACTGCTGAGAATGGGGTGCGCCCTGGGGTGGTCGGCACGTCGAGCACGCGCCGAGCAGCTCAAGCCTTCTTCCGGGACGGCTGCACGCGCGGCGGCTCGCCGGGCATCTTCGGGTAGTCCGGCGGGTAGGGCAGCTCGCCCCGCTCGTCGGAGGCGTACCAGTCGAGCAGGGTCTCCAGGCCGAACGCCGCGCTGTCCAGGGCGGCGTGCGGGTCGCCGTGCTCGGCCAGGTACGCGGGCACGGTCAGCACGTCGAAGTCGTCCGGATCCACTGTGGACAGACGTTCCCAGGTGACCGGTGTGGACACCGTCGCGCGCGGGGTGCCGCGGACCGACCACGCGGAGGCGATGGTGCGGTCGCGGGCGGCCTGGTTGTAGTCCAGGAAGACCTTCGTGCCGCGTTCCTCCTTCCACCACGACGTGGTGGCGAGGTCCGGTGCGCGGCGTTCGACCTCGCGGGCCAGGGCGATCACGGCGTGCCGGACGTCGATGAAGTCCCAGTCCGGGCGGATCCGCACGGCGACGTGGATGCCGCGGCCGCCGGAGGTCTTCGGGTAGCCCGTCAGGCCCAGTTCGTCCAGGACCTCGCGCAGCACCAGCGCGACCCGCACCGCGTCGCCGAAGTCGGTGCCGGGCTGGGGGTCCAGGTCGACGCGCAGTTCGTCGGGGTGGTCGGTGTCGGCCCGGCGGACCGGCCACGGGTGGAAGTCGAACGTGCCGAGGTTCGCCGCCCACGCGAGCACGGCGGGCTCGGTGGGGCAGACCTCGTCGGCGGGCCGCCCGGACGGGAACGTGATACGCGCGGTCCGCACCCAGTCCGGGGCGCCCTTGGGCAGCCGCTTCTGGTAGAACGCCTCGCCGGTCACGCCGTCGACGTACCGCTTCAACGTGGTCGGGCGGTCCCGCAGCACGGTGAGCAGCGGCTCGGCGACCGCGATGTAGTACTCCACGACCTGGCGCTTGGTGATGCCGCGCTCCGGGAAGTACAGCTTGTCCGGGTTCGACACCCGGACCTCGCGCTCGCCGACGGTCAGTTCCAGCGCCTTCGCAGCCACCCGGGGAGCCTAACCCGCGGCCACCGGCGGCGCGCGGAACTCAGCCGGGCAGGCGCTGCGCCAGGCCGTCGACGAACGCGGCCAGCGCCAGCTCGAAGCTGTCGTGGTCGAGTTCGGCGGCGACGCCGGGCAGCAGGTGGGCCTTGTCCAGGTTCGGGTACCGGTCGCGGTAGAGCGCCTGGTCCTCGGAGAAGCCGCTGGAGAACGAGCTCAGCGCGGCGCCGAAGACCAGGTACATCAGCGACGCGGCGATCATGGTCGCCTCGCGGCGGCTCCAGCCCGCCGCGACCAGGCCGCCGTGCAGGGCGTCGAGCCGGCGCAGGGACGCCTCGCGGTGCGCCGGGCCGTAGGCCAGGAACGGCACGATGTTGGGGTGCTCGGCCAGCGCCGCCCGGTACGAGCGGGCGCACATGGTCAGGCCGTGCCGCCAGTCGCCGTCGGCGAAGCCGGACACGTCGACCTTCTCCAGGATCTCGCCGGCCAGGTCGTGCAGCAGGTCGTCCTTGGTGGCCACGTGCCCGTAGAGCGACGCCGCCTGCACGCCGAGTTCGGCGGCGAGCTTGCGCATGGACAGGCCGTCGAGGCCGTGGCGGTCGATGATGCCCAGGGCCGCGGTGCGGATGCCGGAGGCGCTCAGGATCGGGGTCCTCGGCATGGTCGGCTCCTCTTGCCTCGGTCGGGGTGCGCGCCTACGTTAGAAAACCTAACACTGTTCGTCGGGTAGGTCGCCGGGCTCGGTCCGCGACTTCCCGGCGACCGGGCGGCGGGCTCGCAGGAGGAGGATGGTCATGGACTTCGCCCTCGACGAGGAGCAGCGCGAGATCCGCGACTGGGTGCGGACCTTCGTGCGCAAGGAGGTCGTGCCGCTGGAGCCCGAGGTGCTGCGCCGGGAGCGCGCGGGCGAGCCGGGGCTGCCCGCCGACGAGCTGAAGCGGTTGCAGGACAAGGCGAAGGCGGCCGGGTTCTTCGGCGTGCTCACCCCTCGGGAGTACGGCGGCATGGGTCTGGGCGCGGTGATGGCCGCGCTGGTCGAGCAGGAGCTGGGGCGCAGCTTCGTGCCGTTCCGGTTCGGCGGGTACGCCGACAACATCCTGTTCCGCGGCAACGAGGAGCAGCGGCGGCGCTACCTGCTGCCGACCATCTCCGGCGAGCGGGTGTCGTGCTTCGCGATCACCGAGCCGGGCGCGGGCTCGGACGCCAAGGCCATCCGCACCTCGGCCCGCAAACAGGGCGGCGAGTGGGTGGTCAACGGCGAGAAGACGTTCATCACGCACGGCCACGAGGCCGATTTCGCGATGGTGTTCGCGGTGACCGACAAGGAGAAGGGCGCGGCCGGCGGCGTCACCTGCTTCCTGGTCGACCGGGACATGGGCTGGAAGTCCGAGCCGATCCCGACCATGGGCCAGTGGGGTCCGGCGGCGCTGGTGTTCGACGAGGTGCGGGTGCCCGAGGAGAACGTGCTGGGCGAGGTCGGGCAGGGGTTCGCACTGGCCATGCGGTGGATCGGCCAGGGCCGCTACCTGCTGCCCGCGCGGGCGCTCGGGGCGTGCGAGCGGCTGGTGGAGATGGCCGTGGCGCAGGCGAACAACCGGGTCGCGTTCGGGCAGCCGATCGCCGAGTACCAGGCCATCCAGTGGATGCTGGCCGACTCGGCGGTGGAGGTCGAGGCGCTGCGCTGGCTGGTGCTGCACGCCGCGTGGCTGGTCGACCAGGGCGCGGACTCCCGGCAGGCGCAGAGCATCGCCAAGCTCTACGGCGGGATCAAGGCCAACGAGATCGTGGACCGGGTGCTCCAGGTCCACGGCGGCATGGGCTACACCCGGGAGCTGCCGATCGAGCGCTGGTACCGCGAGCTGCGGCTGCTGCGGATCTACGAGGGCACCGACGAGATCCAGCGCCGCACGATCGCCCGCAACCTGCTCAAGGGGCACGCCAAGGTGACCGGCACGCTGGGCTGAACGCCCCGCCGGGGCACTGGGTCAAACCACCCCGATGAGGGTAGGGCTGCCCCCACCAGCCCTCGGGTGCGCACACCAGGGACTCTCCGTTCACCGCTCGCCACGATGAGTACATGCGATCACGACCCGCAGTCTTCGAGTCGGACCTGACCCGAGAGCGCGTCACGACCGACGCCGGCACGTTCGACGCCATCGCCACCGGCCCGGCCACCGGGCGCAAAGTGCTGCTGCTGCACGGGGTGCCGGAGTGCGGCATCGAGTGGCGGCACCAGCTGCGCGCCCTGGCCGCGCACGGCTACCGCGCCGTCGCGCCGGACCTGCGCGGCTACTCGCCGGGCGTGCGGCCCCGCGACGTGTCGGCCTACCGGCTGGAGCACGCCGTGCAGGACGTGCGGGACATCGCGGACGCGCTCGGCTGGAAGCGGTTCGACCTGGTGGGGCACGACTGGGGCGCGATCGTGGCGTGGATCGCCGCGGCCCGGTACCCGCTGCGGATCCGGACGCTGACCGCCGTGTCCGCGCCGCACCCCGGCGCGCTGGCGCAGGCCCTGCGCACCGACCCGGACCAGCAGCGGCGGTGGTCGTTCCTGGAGCACCTGCGCACGCCGGGCGTGGCCGAGCGGGAGCTGCTGGCCAACGACGCGGCGCAGCTGCGGGCGGGGTGGCCGGCGGCGATCCCGCAGGAGCGGGTGAACCAGTACGTGCGCAAGCTCAGCGAGCCGGGCGCGTTGACCGCGGCGCTGAACTGGTACCGGGCCAACGACTTCGGCGGGACGTTCCGGCCGGTGTCGGTGCCCACCCGGTTCCTGTGGGGCGAGGACGACCAGGTGATCGGGCCGGAGGCGGCGCAGAACAGCGGGCGGTGGGTGACCGGGCCGTACTGGTTCGAGGTGATGGCGGGCGCGGGCCACTTCGTGCCCGAGGAGGCCGCCGAGGAGACCACCCTGCACCTGCTGGACCACCTGGCGACGTACTGAGCGCCCGGTCGCGCGGTCAGTCCGCGACGCCGGTCGCGTCCAGGGCTTCGGCGGTCAGGCCGGTGAGCATCTGCGAGCAGACCCGGGCCAGGTGCCGGCGCATCACCTCGGCCGCCTTGGCCGGGTCGCCCGCGGCGACGGCCGCGACCAGGGCGTCGTGGTCGTCCAGGGACGCGCGCTGGTGCGGCGGGTCGTCGCGCAGGCCGCTGCGCAGCAGGACCACCCGTTGCTGCACCAGCCGCACCTGCTCGGCGATCCGCGGCGAGCGCGCGGCGGCCAGCAGCGCCTGGTGGAACGCCAGGTCCAGCCGGTACGGGAAGCGCTCGCCGGCCTGGTAGGCGCGCCGCGACTCGGCGCACACCTCGTGCAGCCGGGCCACGTCCGCCTCGGTCCGCCGGTGCGCCGCGAGTTCGGCCGCCGCGCACTCCAGCGCGGCGCGCAGTTCGAACAGCGCCCGCACGTCGTCGGGGGTCGCGGTCGGCACGTGCGCGCCCCGGTGCGGGACCAGGATGAGCACGCCCTCGGACGCCAGGTGCCGGATCGCCTCGCGCAGCGGGCCCCGGCTGATGCCCAGGCGGGCGGCCAGTTCGACCTCGTTGACCCTCGTGCCGGGCGGGATCTCCCCGGTCAGCACCAGCTCGCGCAGCGCGTCCACGGCCTGCCCGGCCAGGCTCAGGTGCAGGGGAGGTGTCACGAACGTCTCCCTACCACGATCACCCCTCATGTTGTTAACTGTCGACAGTTGGCAGTTGGCTTTTCCCGGGTGCAGAGGGGGCGGACGATGGCGCACGAACTGGTCGCCGAGGTGTGGCGGGGAGATTTCCTGGAGTCCGTGCACCACGGGTCGGTCGTCGCCCTGGGCCCCGGCGGCGCGCCGGAGCTGCTGGTCGGGCAGCCGGAGCAGGTCGCCTACCCGCGTTCGTCGAACAAGCCCGTGCAGGCGCTGGCGATGCTGCGCAACGGCCTCGACCTCGACGGCGAACTGCTCGCCCTGGCCTGCGCCAGCCACTCCGGCGAGGACTTCCACGTCGACGGCGTGGCCCGGATCCTGGCCGGCGCCGGCCTGACCACCGACGCCCTGCGGTGCACCCCGGACCTGCCGATCGGCGAAGCGGCGCTGCGCGCGCACCTCGCCGCCGGCCGCGACAAGGCCCCCGTCTACATGAACTGCTCCGGCAAGCACGCCGCGATGCTGGCCACCTGCGTGGTCAACGACTGGCCGACCGGGACCTACCTCGACCCGACCCACCCCCTCCAGTCCGCGATCCGGGACACCCTGGAGGAGCTGGCGGGCGAGCGGATCGGGGCCGAGGGCGTGGACGGCTGCGGCGCGCCCCTGTTCGGCATCAGCCTGGTCGGACTGGCCCGCGCGTTCGCCCGGCTGGCCGCCGCCGCCGACGGCCCGGAGCGCCGGGTCGCGCACGCCATGAACGGCCACCCGGAGTGGGTCGGCGGCACCGGGCGGGACGTCACCACGCTGATGCGCGCGATCCCCGGCGCGGTCGCCAAGGACGGCGCCGAGGGCGTCTACGCGATCGGCCTGCCCTCGGGCGCGGCCGTGGCGTGCAAGATCGCGGACGGGTCGAGCCGGGCGCGGGCCGTCGTGCTGGTCGCCGCGCTGCGCCGGCTGGGCGTCGACGCGCCGGCGGAACTGGCCGCCTTCCCGGTCCTCGGACACGGCGAGCCGGTCGGTGCCGTCCGGCCGGCCGCCGCGGTGGCGGGCTGAACGGCCGCAGTCGCGCGCGGGCTGTCGCGTAGTCGGGCGAAAAGACCGTTCCGTCCGGTCTCCCGGGTTGAAACCACCACTACCCTTGCCGCATGGCCAGTTCGCGTGCCGCCGACACCCCGGAAGAGGACCGGCCGTCCGGCCGGACCGACGACCGGCCGTCGAGCGTGGAAGACGAGCTCATCGGCTTGGACCCGCACGACCCGGAGACCAGGGCGTTCGCCGAGCACCTGGGCCGGATGCAGCGCCAGCACCCCGGGTTCACCGTGGAGGGCTACCTGGCGGGCGTGGAGAACTTCGCCGACTCCGCCAACCGCGCGGGCGGCCTGCGCAGGCTCACCGCGGTGGCCGTGGTGCTGCTGATCCTGCTCGGCGTGGTGGTCAGCGTGTGGTTCGGCCTCGGCGAGATCCTGTCCACGTTCTTCGATTAACGTGGAGGTATGGAACCTGTCGTCGGCGCCACCCCGAAGGTGGTCCACTCCGAGCTGGAGTGGCGGGAGATCCTCAGCCCCAAGGAGTACGCCGTCCTGCGCGACGCGGGCACCGAGCCCGCCTGGACCGGCGAGTACACCGACACCAAGACCGAGGGCGTGTACTCCTGCCGCGCCTGCGGGGCCGAGCTGTTCCGCAGCGAGACCAAGTTCGACTCGCACTGCGGGTGGCCCTCGTTCTTCTCCCCGCTGGCCGCGGACACGGTGATCCTGCGCGAGGACCGGGCCATGGGCATGGTCCGCACCGAAGTGCTCTGCGCCACATGCCACAGCCACCTCGGGCACGTTTTCGAGGGTGAGGGCTACGCGACCCCGACGGACCAGCGCTACTGCATAAACAGTGTCAGTTTGCGTCTGGTCGAGAACCCCGGCGGTCCGACAGACTGAAGGCGCTACTCCGAATGACGACGTTCATCGACACCAGGAGGAATCATGCGCATCTTCAAGGGCACCGACGGCGAGGGTTCCGGCGGCGTGGACGGCTCGTCGTCGTCCTGACCGACGGCGCACGGCGTCCTGACCGGGGGCGGGGCAACCCTAAGGTTTGCTAAAGCCCCCTTGCTGGGGTGTGGCCTGACGCACACGATTGCCCCCTGGCGCGGACCACGAGTCCGCCGAGGCCCGCAGGGGGTGTGGACCGTGGAGCGACCGTGGGGCTTGTCGGGCCCGGAATTCCTTGAGCTGTACTGGATCGCCCTGGCCGTCACGGTGGCCTGGGCGATCGCCGTCCGAGTGCGCCTGCGGGGGACGCGGGGAGGCGCCCCCGCAGGCGTGCTCGGGCCCTACGACATCGCGTTCCTGACCGGCGGCCCGCGCCGGACCGTGGAGACCGCCGTCGCCTCGCTGGTCGCGTCCGGCGCGCTGCGCCCGGCCCGCAACGGCGCGGTGAGCGTCGTCGGCACCCCCACCGCGCACGACCCGGTGGACAAGGCCGTGATCGCCGACGCGACCCGCTACAAGTACCGCACGCTCGCCCTGCTGATCACCTCCGTGTCCGACCGGGGCTCGGCGGGCGCGGTCGGCGACCGGCTGGTGGAACAGGGCTATTTGGTGCCGCCCCGAGACGCCAAGCGCCGGCTGGGCCGCAGCGTCCTGCCGATGGCGCTGCTGTTCGCGGTCGGCCTGGTGCGCTGGGTCAACGGCCTCGCGATCGGCGCGCCGGTCGGCTGGCTGACCTTGCAACTCGTGCTCACCGGCGTGCTGATCTGGTTGCTCCGCAAGGCGAAGTACGTGACTCCCACCGCGGCGGGCAACAGCGCGGTGGGTTTGGCCCGCACAGGCGGGAACACCGGGGGTCGAGGGGCGGCCGGCCAGTCCGACGAGGTCTGGCTGGTCGCTCTCAACGGGTTCAACGCGCACCCGAACATCCCGCTGCGGGCGGCGGCCCGGCCACGGCCACACCCGCGCGCCCGCACGGCCCGAGCGGGCGCGGCCGGTGCGGTGTCCGGCGGGTTCCTCGCCTCCGGGTCGTCGTGCTCCAGCGGTTCGTCGTGCGGGTCGTCGTCTTCGTGCGGGTCGTCGTCATCGTCGTGTGGCGGCGGGTCGTCCTGCGGTGGTGGTGGCGGCGGTGGCTGCGGGGGCGGCGGAGGTTAGTCCGCGCACAGCCCCCGGCTCCTAGGCTGACGGCCATGGTTTTCCTCTGGTGGTACGGGCCGGCGCTGGTGCTCGCGGTCCTGCTCGGCTTGCGGCTCAAGCGGGTCACCGGCTCCGCGCCGACCCGGCCGCTCACCTTCGAGGAGATCGGCTACCTCGGCGGTGGCCCGGTGCGGGCGGCCGAGGTCGCGGTGGCGGGCCTGGTCGCGGACAACCGGGCCCGGCTGTCCGGCACGGCGCTGGCCGCCGTGCCGACGCCGGAACCGACCGCGTCGACCGCCCTCCAGGACGTGCTGGCGACCCGCCTGGACCGGCCGCGCGACCTGGACGGGCTGCTGGTCGAGGTCGCCCGCAGCGCCCCGGCCCGGCGGATCGGTCAGGGCCTGGTCGACGCGGGGCTGCTGGTGTCGCCGAAGCACCGGCTGGTGCGGGCGGTGCTCTGCGTCCTGCCGGTGCTCGCGCTGATGGCGGCGGGGTTGGCGACGGCCCCGGCCGGCTGGCTGGTCGCCCTGGTGCCGTCGGTGACCGGCGTGGCGGCGGTGCTGCTGCTGCTCGGCCCGCCCCCGGTGCGCACCCGGCGCGGCGCGCGGGCGTACGAGGAGGCCACCGCCGGGCTGGCCCCGGTGGACCCGGCCGAGGTGACCGCCCGCTACGGCTTGGCGCGCCCGGCGGCCGCCGCGCCGCCGCAGCCCCGCGGGCGGCGCGCGGACACCGCGGTGTTCGACGGCGAGACGGCGGAACCGATCGGGTATGCCGCAGCGTCCCAACTGGCGCTTCCCCGACGCAGGCGGCCGGCGGTCGTCGTCGAGCCGCAGCGTTGGCGCAAGCGCAACGGATGGCTCGTCGCGGGCGGCTGGCTCGCCGGCGGGTGGCTGGCCTCGGAGTGGTTGGAAGGGGACGACGGTGGCGACTTCCTGGACACCGACTTCGGCGGGTTCGGCGGCTGAGCTGTGGCCCGAGGAGCAGGGGTTCCTCGCGGGCGGTCCCGGCCGGGCCGCCGAGGTCGCGGTGGTGTCGCTGGTCGAGGCGGGTGCGGTGCGGATCTCGCGCGAGGGCGTGGTGAGCGCGGTGCGCACCCAACGCGGTTCGTGGACGCCGTTGCAGGCGTGCGTGATGCAGTCGCTGCCGCAGAAGCTGGGCGACGCCGTCGCGTCGGCCGCGCGCAGCGGCGAGGCGGAATCCCTGCGGCGGCACCTGGTCGAGCGCGGACTCGTGCGGTCCACCGGGCGGCGTCGAGCGGTGCGCGCGGTGCGGCGGCTGCTGGTGCTCGGCGGGATCGTGACCATGGCGCTGGCCATCGGCGGAGTGGTGCCCTTCGGCGGCGCGGCGGCGGCGCTGTTCTTCGCGATCCTGCTGGCCGTCGTGCTCGGGCGGGCCGCGCGGCCGTTGACGACGACCGGGCGGGCGGCGGTGAAGCGGCTCGACGGCGTGGCGACGACCACCAACCGGGTCGCGCTGGTCGCGTACTACGGGCTGTTGGGCAAGGTCGAGGGGAAGCTGGTGTGGGAGGTCCTCGGCATGGCCCCCACGGCCGCGTCCACGTTGAAGCGGCGGCGGCGCACCGACAACGCGAACGGCAGCGCGTCGTGCGGCGGCGGGTGCGGGAGCTGTTCGAGCAACAGCTGCGGCAGCGCTTCCGGCTCGGACGGCGGGTCGTCGTGCGGCAGCAGCGGATCGTCGTGCGGCGGTGGGTCGTCCTGTGGCGGCGGCTGCGGCGGGGGCGGCGACTGATGGCCGAGCCGACCACGCCAGACCACGCCGTCCACCTCGTTGTCGCAACACGAGTCGCGTTTAAGGCTCCGACTAACGCAACACGAATCGCGTTTGCCTCGTACGGCACAACACGTGTTGCGTTTGGCGACACCACTAACGCAACACGAGTCGCTTTCAAGCACCGGCATGGCGCGACGCGAGTCGCCTTCAAGCCGCCGGCTAACGCGACACGTGTTGCGTTACGACGGCTTTAACGCAACACGTGTCGCGTTTGGATCCGGTGGAACGGCGGTCGTGGTGGATGCCCGGCCTGGTGTGATGGGGTGGCGGTCATGAAGCTCGGTGTCGGGATCGGCTGGCGGCCGGAGATCGACCTCACGGTGGAGCAGCTCGACGTCGACTTCGTCGAGGTCGTGGCGGAGAACCTGCACGTGGGGCACCTGCCGGAGTCCGTGCTGCTGCTGCGCGAACGCGGCCTGCCCGTCCTGCCGCACGCCGTGTCGCTGTCGCTGGGCGGCGCGGACCCCGTCGACGCCGGCCGGGTCGCGCACCTCGGCGCGCTCGCCGAGGCCCTGGACGCCCCGTTCGTCAGCGACCACGTCTGCTTCGTGCGCGCGGGCGGCCTCGACTCCGGGCACCTGATGCCGCTGCCGCGCACCAAGGACGCGCTGGACGTGCTGGTGGCCAACGTGAAGGCCGCGCAGGCGGACCTGCCCGTGCCGCTGGCGCTGGAGAACGTGGCCGCCCTGCTGGAGTGGCCGGACGGCGAGCTGACCGAGGGCCAGTTCCTGGCCGACCTCGTGGAGCGCACCGACTGCCTGCTGCTGGTGGACGTGGCGAACCTCTACGCCAACGCCCGCAACCTGGGCACCGACGTGGGCCGGTTCCTGGACGAGATCCCGTTGGAGCGCTTGGCGTACGTGCACGTCGCGGGCGGCGAGGAGCACCACGGCGTCTACCACGACACGCACGCGCACGCGGTCCTGCCGGAAGTCCTCGACGTGCTGCGCCAGTTGCGCGAGCGGGTCGACCCGCCGGGCGTGCTGCTGGAACGGGACGACGACTACCCGGCCGACGCGGAACTGGCCGGTGAGCTGGCCGCGATCCGGGCGGTGCTGGCGTGACCGGGCCCCAGCGCGACCGGCTGGCGGCGGCGCAGGCCGAGCTGCTGCACGCGCTGATGGGCGACGGCCCGCCGCCGGAGGGGTTCGACCCGGAGCGGCTGCGGGTGGAGGCCCGGGCGTTGCTCAACAAGCGGCGCGGCATCGTGGCGGTGCTGCGCCCGGAGGTGGCGGCCGAGCTGGGCGAGCGCTTCCGGCCGCTGTTCGACGAGTACGCCCGCGCGCACCCGCGCCGGGTCGGCAGCCGGTTCCGGGAGGACGCGGCGGCGTTCGCCGAGTGGGCGACCGGGCGCGGCGAGCTGGCCCCGCCGAAGAAGCGGCGTTGGTGGCAGCGGGCAACCTGACCGCCGGGCCGTTCCGTCCCCTGGTCATGTGGAGACCACTGTTGGCCGTCCTGCTGTGCGTCCTGCTGGGCGTCACGGCCTGCGCAGCGCAGCCCGAGCGGCTGTGCACCGCGATGGCCGGGCCGGACGGCATCCAGCTGGAAGTCCGGCTCGGCGCGGCGCGCAGCGGCACGGTCGAGGTGTGCTGGGACGGCCGGTGCGTCGAGCCCCAGCTGTTCCTGAGCCCGCAGACCACGATCGCCGGCAGCACGTGCACGGGCACCGCGCCGGAGGACTCGTGTTCCGCGAGCGGTGTGCCGACCGGCCGGCAGGTGGGCTGGGCGTCGATCCCGGACCTGCCCGCGAAGCAGGTCACCGTGCGGTTGGAGCTGCTCGACGGGGCCGGTGCGACGGTGGTGGACCGGGAGCTGACGGCCACCGCGAAGCTGGTCCACCCCAACGGCCCGGACTGCGGCCCGGCGAGCCCGCTGCTGGCGCTGACGGTCGGCGAGGACGGCTCGGTGGTCCAGCAGCGCTAGCCCGGCGGACACGGGCCGATCAGCGGGTGCCTGCCGCCGTCCGGTCGGACTAGCGTCGGGCGGGTCCTGGGTTCCGGTCACTCCCGGTGCCGTCGCCGCGACCTCGGGTGACCAGGCCCCTCCGGCTGTGCGATCCGCCGCGCGCGGCACACCTCCGGGAGGTAGTTCCGTTGACACCCCCACGCGGGCGCGGCGCGTTGTGCGTCGTGCTGGCGCTGTTCGGCCTGGTCACGGCCGCAACGCCGGCGAACAGCAACCAGCCGGGCGGCGGCCCTGCGCACACCGACCCGGCGCACACCGGCCCGGTCGGCGGGCGGGCGGTCACCCTGGTCACCGGTGACCGGATCGTCCTGGACGGCGACCGGGTCGCCTCGGCGGCCGGCGGGCCGGGCCGGGAACGCGCCGTGTTCCACACCTTCCGCCGGGACGGCCACGTGCACGTGGTGCCGCGCGACGCGACCCGCGCCCTGGCGGAGGGCCGGCTCGACCCGAGGCTGTTCGACGTGACCGGGCTGCTGGAGGCCGGCTACGACCGCCGCGCGACGATCCCGCTGATCGTCGTCGGCGAGGCGGACCTGCCCCGGACGGCGTCGCTGGCCGCGGTCGGCGGGTTCGCGACCGAGGTGCCGGCGGACCGGGCGGCCGAGGCCTGGCGAACGCTCGTGTCGAGGGCGAGCGTGCGCAAGGTGTGGCTGGACGGGCTGCGCCGGCCGAGCCTGGACCGCAGCACCGCGCAGATCGGCGCGCCCGCCGCGTGGAGCGCGGGGCTGACCGGCAGGGGCGTCAAGGTGGCCGTGCTGGACACCGGGATCGACGGCACGCACCCGGACCTGGCGGGGCGGGTCGTCGCGAGGTCGAACTTCACCGAGGACGCCGAGACCACCGACACCATCGGCCACGGCACGCACGTCGCCGCCGCCATCGCGAGCCGGCACGCCAAGTACCGGGGCGTCGCGCCGGACGTGGACCTGCTCGACGGCAAGGTGTGCGTGGCCGGGGGCTGCCCGGAGTCGGCGATCCTGGCCGGGATGCAGTGGGCGGTCGGGCGGGGCGCGGCCGTGGTCAACCTCAGCCTCGGCGGCCCCGACACCCCGGACACCGATCCGCTGGAGGCGGCGGTGCAGGCGCTGTCCGCGCGGACGCTGTTCGTGGTCGCGGCGGGCAACTCGGGGCGGCCGGGCACCGTGTCCTCCCCCGGCAGCGCCGACGCCGCGCTGACCGTGGGCGCGGTGGACCGGGCGGACGGGATCGCGGAGTTCTCCAGTCGCGGCCCCCGGGTGGGCGACGGCGGGGTGAAGCCCGACGTGACCGCGCCGGGCGTGGACATCGCGGCGGCGAAGGCCGCGCGCGGCACCATCGGCACGCCCGTGGACGCGACGCACGTCGCGCTGTCCGGCACGTCGATGGCGACCCCGCACGTGACGGGGGCGGTGGCGCTGCTGGCCCAGCAGCACCCGGACTGGACCGGTGCGCGGTTGAAGGCGGCGCTGGTCGCGTCGGCCCGGCCGAACCCGGCGCTGACCGCGTTCGACCAGGGCGCGGGCCGGATCGACGTGGCCGGGGCGATCGGCACGTCGGTGACCGCGCAGCCCGCGAACGTGGCGCTGGGCTTGCAGAAGTGGCCGCACGACGACGACGTCCCGGTGACCAGGAACGTCGTCTACCGCAACTCCGGGACCGCCGCGTTGACGTTGCGGGCGACCGCCGAGGTCACCGCGCCGGACGGCAAGGCGAGCGATGTGGTCAAGGTGTCGCCGGCGGAGTTCACGGTGCCGGCGGGCGGTGAGGCGACGGTCGTGGTCACCGCCGACACGCGGCACGCGGCGACCGACGGCGTGTACGCGGGCGCGATCGTGGCGACCGGCGGTGCGACGCCGCTGCGCACCCCGGTGAGCGTGAACCGGGAGGTGGAGAGCTACGACGTGACGTTCCGGTTCGTGGACGCGGTGGGTCGTCCGGCGAAGGACTACTACGCCTCGGTCATCGGCTTGGAGAACGACACGTTCGTCTTCCTGTTCAGCGCGGACGGCAAGGTCTCGACGCGCGTCCCCAGGGGCGACTACTTCGTGGGCGCGGACGTCACCACCGACCGCAAGATCGCGCTGCTGCCCCACCCCGACCTGTCGGTCACGGCGGACACGACGGTGGTGCTGGACGCCCGGACCGCGCTGCCGGTGCGGATCACCGCGCCCGACACGGCGGCGGAGGAGGTGCTGGGCGACATCACCACGGCGCGGCGGCGCGGCGCCCGGTCGGCGAGCGTGACGACGGCGTTCCTGGGCGGGTTCGGCCCGGACGTGTCGATCGCCCACAACGGCCCGGTCCTGCCCGACGACCAGCTGACCGTGATGGTCGCCGCGCAGCAGAAGGGCACCCCGGTCGGGACGACACCGGTCTCCTACCGGTTCGCGTGGGCGCAGTACGGCCGGCTGCCGACCGGGTTCGCCCGCGCGGTGCCGGCCGCCGACCTGGCCGAGGTGCGCACGAGCTACGGCGCGGGCGCGGCGGGCTCGAAGTACGGGCACGTCGGCAACGCGTCCGCGCCGGACGGCGTCAACGGCTGGGGCTGGATGGCGGACGTGGCGGGCTCCTCGATCGACCGGGTGAGCGCCGAGGGCGTCGGCTGGAGCTGGGGTTTCCAGCAGACCGCCGCCGACGGCTCGACCGCGCTGTCGCTCAACGGCCCGCAGCGCGCCTACCGCGCGGGTTCCGCCGTCGAGGAGCGGTTCAACGACCCGGTGTTCTCGCCGGTGCTGCCGGCGGGCCGGGCGACCTGGCTGGCGCGCCGGGGCGACGAGATCGGGTTCGGGCTGCCGCTGTTCGGCGACGGCGCGGGCAACGGCGGCAGTTCGGCCGTGTCCTCGGCGCGCACCGCGCTGCTGCGCGACGGGGTGCTGGTCGGCGAGAACGGCCACCCGGCCAACGGCCTGTTCACGGTCCCCGGCGGCGCGGCCGGCTACCGGGTGGAGACCGAGGCGGCGCGGCCGGCGGGCGTGTCGGAGTTCGCGACCAAGGTCCGCGCGGCGTGGACGTTCCGCTCGGACACCGTGCCGGGCACCGAGTTCCGGCCGCTGCCGCTGACCGTCGTCCGGTTCGCGCCCGCGCTGTCGGCCGGCACCGCGCCGCGCGGCCGGGAGCTGCCGGTGCCGCTGGTGGTGCAGCGGCAGGCGGCGGACGGGCCGGTGCGGCTCGACGTCGAGGTGTCGTTCGACGACGGGTGGACGTGGTCGCCGGTGCCCGTCTCGGATGGCGTCGCGCGGGTCGCGAACCCGGACGCGGCCGGGTTCGCCTCGCTGCGGGTGACCGCGTCCGACCGGGACGGGAACACCGCCGAGCACACCGTGATCCGCGCGTACAAGATCGGCTGACGCGAGGGGTGCCCGGCTCGCCGGGCACTCTTCCGCACCAATCACACACCGTGCGTAACCCCCAAAACCCCCGATCCGGGGGGCAAAACATCCCTCAATGAGACGCTGATCTCACTCTGAGGGGTGGATAGCGTCGATGAGGTTGGGGGGCTTCGTCACTTCCGGTTAACCGCCGCCACCGGGTGTCGGGCGGCCTCCCGATCGCGCGTTCCACAGCGCGCACAACCAGATTCGGGAGGTATCTGTGTTGAGATCCGGAAAGCGTGGCGCGTGGGGGGCTGCCGCTCTGGCGGCCGGCCTGCTCGCCTCGGGGACGGCCGCGGCCACCGCCGCGCCCGGCCCGCACGACGCCGGCGCCCCGCCCGCCACCGCGGCGACGTCCACGGCCGTCACCCTCGTCACCGGAGACCGGGTCCTGTTCCGCGGCGACCGGCTGGAGTCGGTCGTCCCGGGCGAGGGCCGCGCGAACGCCCGGTTCCAGACCTACCGGCGCGACGGGCGGCTGCACGTCGTCCCGGTCGACGCCCTCGGTCCGCTCGGGCAGGGCAGGCTCGACCCGCGCCTGTTCGACGTGACCGGTCTCGCCGAGGCCGGCTACGACGACGCCCGGCGCGACGACGTGCCGCTGATCGTGACCGGCGACGCGGCCCGGCTGCGCGCCGCGTCCGGCCTGCGGGTCACCCACGACCTGCCGGCCGCCGGCGCGTTCGCCGCCCGCGCCGCCAAGGTCGGCGCGGCCGGCCTGTTCGACGCCCTCGTCGCCGACCCCGGCGTGGGCAAGGTGTGGCTGGACGGCATCCGGCGGACCAGCCTGGACCGCAGCGCCGCCCAGATCGGCGCGCCGACCGCCTGGAACGCCGGGTACACCGGCAAGGGCGTCAAGGTCGCCGTGCTGGACACCGGCGTGGACGCCGCGCACCCCGACCTCGCGGGCGTGGTGACCGGCAAGTCCAACTTCACCGAGGACCCCGACAACACCGACAACGTCGGCCACGGCACGCACGTCGCCGCCACCATCGCGAGCCGGCACGCCAAGTACCGGGGCATCGCGCCGGACGCCCAGATCCTCGACGGCAAGGTCTGCATCACCGGCGGCTGCGCCGAGTCCTGGATCCTCGCGGGCATCCAGTGGGCCGCCGACCAGGGCGCGAACGTGGTCAACCTGAGCCTGGGCGGCGGCGACACCCCGGAGGTCGACCCGCTGGAGGCGGCGATCAACCGGCTCTCCGCCGAGAAGGGCACCCTGTTCGTGGTGGCCGCGGGCAACGCCGGGCAGGCCGGCACCGTCTCCTCGCCGAGCACCGCGGACGCCGCGCTCAGCGTCGGCGCGGTCGAGCGGGACGACCGGCTCGCCCCGTTCTCCAGCAAGGGCCCGCGCGCCGGCGACGGCGGCATCAAGCCCGACATCACCGCGCCCGGCGTGGACATCGCCGCCGCCAAGTCCTCCACCGGCAGCATCGGCGCCCCGGTGGACGCCACGCACGTCGCGGTCTCCGGCACCTCGATGGCCACCCCGCACGTCGCGGGCGCCGCCGCCGTCCTGGCGCAGCAGCACCCGGACTGGACCGGCGCGCGGATCAAGGCGGCGCTCACCGCCTCCGCCAAGCACAACCCCGACCTGGGCGCGTTCGACCAGGGCTCCGGCCGGGTCGACCTGGCCAAGGCGATCACCACGTCGGTCACCACCGACCCGGTCAGCCTCGGCTTCGGGCTCCAGCAGTGGCCGCACGACGACGACGTGCCGGTCACCCGCGACCTCGTCTACCGCAACGCCGGCACCACCCCGGTCACCCTCGACCTCAAGGTGGAGGCGACCGGCCCGGACGGCAAGCCCGCCCCGGCCGGCGTGTTCAAGGTGAGCCGGAACCAGGTCACCGTCGCGGCCGGCGGCACCGCCGAGGTCACCGTCACCGGCGATTCGCGGGCGGGCACCCTCGACGGCGCCTACTCGGGCGCGGTCGTCGCGTCCAACGGCCTGCGCACCACGCTCGGCATCACCCGCGAGGTGGAGAGCTACGACGTGGTGCTGACCTACACCGACGCCGACGGCAAGCCCGCCGAGCTGGTCAGCAGCCTGCTCGCGGGCCTGGACAACAACACCTTCGCGTTCCCGACGCCGACCGCCGGCGTCGCGAAGGTCCGGGTGCCCAAGGGCGACTACTTCCTCTACAACAACGTGATCACCGGCACCGCCAAGTCCGCGCTGGTCGTGCAGCCGCTGCTCAAGGTGGCCGGCAACACCACGATCAACGCCGACGCCCGCACCGCCAAGCCGGTGCGGATCACCTACCCCGACCCGGCCACCGTCGAGCAGATCGGCGACATCGGGTTCAACCGCAGCTACGGCGGGCAGGCGCGGCTCGGCGTCGGCAGCATCTACTTCGGCGGGCTGGGTTCGGTGGGGCTGACCCACCTCGGCCCGCAGCTGCCCGCCGAGGAGTTCCACACCAGCGTCCACGCCGACGCCCAGGGCACGCCGGTCGGCGAGACCCCGGTCAACTACCGGGTCGCCTGGATCGAGTACGGCAAGGTGCCGGACGGGTTCACCCGCGTGCTCGGCAAGCGCGACCTGGCCAAGGTGGAGCAGCGGATCTTCCGGACCGCGCAGGGCCGGACCTACCGGTACGGCGGCATCCCGCTCGCGCCCGAGGGCGGCTCCGGCGGCACCCTGCTCACCGCGCCCGGACCGGACGGCCGGGCGATCGACTACATCACCACCCGGGGCCTGGTGTGGGACTGGATCGCGTTCCAGCTCGACGACGCGGGCCGGCTCCAAGGCAGGCAGTCCTCCGACGGGCACGAGTACCGCGCGGGCCGCGACTACCGGCAGCGCTACTTCCAGCCGGTGCTGTCCCCCCGCCTGTCCCCCACCGGGCAGCACGCGGCCCGGCTGGGCGACCAGATCGGGTTCGGCCTGTCGCTGTGGAGCGACCACGACGGCAACAGCGGTGACTTCACCGTGGCCTCCGCCCGCACCACCCTCTACCGCGACGGCGTGCAGGTCGGCGAGACCAAGAACCCCGCCAACGGCCTGTTCAAGGTCCCGCCGGGCAAGGCCGCGTTCAAGGTGGAGACCGAGGCGGTCCCGGTCGCGGGCGCGACCGCGTTCTCCACCAAGGTCTCGGGCGCGTGGACGTTCCGCTCGGACACCGTGCCGGGCACCAAGTACCAGCCCGTCGCGCTGACCGTGGTCAGGTTCGCGCCCGAGCTGGACGAGACGGGCGGCGCGCCCGCCGACAAGGTGCTGCGGGTGCCGCTGGAGGTGCGGCAGCAGGCGGGCGGCCCCGACGGCAAGGTCCGCAAGCTCGACGTCCAGGTGTCCTTCGACGACGGCAAGACGTGGAAGGACGTCCCGGTGACCGGGCGCGCCGCGCTGGTGCGCAACGGTGCCGCGGGCGGCTTCGCGTCGCTGCGGGTCAAGGGCTCGGACAGCGCCGGCAACACGTTCGAGCACACCGTGATCCGCGCTTACCGGATCGGGAAGTGAGCGGAGGGGGCGTCCCGCGCGGGACGCCCCCTCCCGGCGTCACGGCAGGTTGGTGACCAGCTCCGAGGCCGGGACCCGGGTCCCGGTGTAGAACGGGATCTCCTCGCGCACGTGCCGGCGCGCCTCGGTGCCGCGCAGGTGGCGCATCAGGTCCACGATCCGGTGCAGCTCGTCGGCCTCGAACGCCAGGATCCACTCGTAGTCGCCCAGCGCGAACGACGCCACCGTGTTCGCCCGCACGTCGGGGTAGTCGCGGGCTTCCTTGCCGTGGTCGGCGAGCATCTTGCGGCGGTCCTCGTCGGGCAGCAGGTACCACTCGTAGGACCGCACGAACGGGTACACGCAGATGTACTTGCGCGGCTCCTCGCCGGCCAGGAACGCCGGGATGTGGCTGCGGTTGAACTCCGCCGGCCGGTGCAGCGCGACCTGGCTCCACACCGGCACCGACGCGCGGCCCAGCGCGGTCCGCCGCAACCCCGTGTAGGCGGCCTGGACCTGCTCGATCTCCTCGGCGTGCCACCAGATCATGAAGTCGGCGTCGGCCCGCAGCCCCGCCACGTCGTACACCCCGCGCACCACCACGCCCTTGGCCGCCAGGCCGTCGAGGTACTCCTGCGCCTCGGCGGCGGCCGGGCCGCGGTCGTCGGGCAGCCGGCCGGGCTCGACCCGGAACACGGACCACATGGTGTAGCGGATGGTGTCGTTCAGCTCGGTGAAGTTCAGGCGGGCCATGCCCCCATCCTCTCACCCGGCGTCGCGCACCCGGCCGAGCACGTGTGCGGCGACACGGGCCGCCGCGGCGTCCCCGGTGGCGATGCACGCCGGGATGCCCACGCCGTGCAGGGTCGCGCCGGCGACCGCCAGGCCGGGCGCCCCGGCCACCGCGTCCTCGATGCCGCGCACCAGGTCGAGGTGGCCCACGCCGTACTGCGGCAGGCCGCCGCCCCAGCGGGTCACCGCGACGTCGACCGGCGCGGCGGTCACCCCGGTCAGCTCGGCCAGGTCGGCCCGGACCGCGGCGACCAGGTCTTCGTCGTCGCGTTGCAGCGACTCGACCTCGCCGTGCCGGCCGACGCTGCCGCGCACCAGCACCGGGCCGCCCGCCAGGTGCGCCCACTTGAGGCTGGAGAAGGTGAACGCCTTCGCGGTGAACGGGGTGCCGTCGGCGAACCGCTCGCCCTCGGCCAGCAGCACGCCGGAGCGCTGCGGCAGCACCGTGCCCGGCGGCAGCGCCAGCGCCACCACGGCCATCGAGGCCACCTCGACCTCGGCGAACCCCTTCGACGCGGCGGGCACCGCGGCGGCCAGCAGCTTGCGCGCGGCCGGCGCGGGCACGGCCAGCACGACGCCGTCCACGTCCAGGTGGGCGGGCGCGGAGGCGGAGCCGATCTCCAGCCGCCAGCCCTGCTCGCGGCGGGCCAGCCCGCGCACCGGCTGCCCCAGCCGGATCTGCGCGGCGGCCACCTCGGCCAGCCGCGCGACCAGCGTGGACAGCCCGCCGGTCAGGGTGCCGAACACGGGCGGCCGGCGGCCGTGCGGCTGCGGCGGCGCGGGCATGGTGGTCGCGGCGGCGGCGAGCAACGACCCGACGCCGGAGTCCAGCGCGCCGGCCAGCTGCGGCATGGTGGCGCGCAGCCCCAGCGCGTCCGGGCGGCCCGCGTAGACCCCGCCCAGCAGCGGCCCGACCAGCCGGTCGCCCACCTCGGGCCCGAACCGCTCGCGCAGCAGCGCGCCCACCGCGACGTCCGCGCCGTCGAGTTCGATCGGCGGCAGCGCCGGTTCGGCGGCCACCCGGCGCAGCCCCTCGGCGCTGAGCACCTGGCGGACCGCCTCCACCGACGCGGGCACGCCCAGCACGGTGTGCGCGGGCACCGGGCGGACCTGTCCGCCGGCCCGGATCGTCGCGGGCACGCCGGTCGGGTGCACCAGCCGGTCGGCCAGGCCCAGTTCGGCGACCAGCTCGGCGGCTTCCGGCCGGCGGTGCAGGAACGCCTCCGCGCCCACGTCGTAGGCCGACCCGCCGACCTCGCCGGTGCGCAGCTTGCCGCCCAGCCGGGAGGTCTGCTCCAGGACCGTGATCCGGGCCCGCGCGCCGAGCAGGCAGCGCAGCCGGTGCGCGGCGACCAGGCCGGAGATCCCGCCCCCGACCACCGCGACGTGGAGCGGTCTCATCGTGCCCGGTGCACCCACTCGACGGCCCGGGTGATCGCGTCCGGATCGGTGTCCGGCAGCACGCCGTGGCCGAGGTTGAAGATGTGCCCGGCCGCGGCCCGGCCCTCCTCGACGATGCGGTCGATCTCGCGGCGCAGCGCGGTGTCGCCCGCGAACAGCAGCGCCGGGTCCAGGTTGCCCTGCACGACCGGCTTGGGCAGGTGCGGCGCGGCGGCCTCCAGCCGGCGCACGGCCACGTCCAGCGGGGTGCGCCAGTCGACGCCGACGACGTCCGCGCCCGCCTCGCGCATCGCGGGCAGCAGCTCGCCGGTGCCCACGCCGAAGTGGATGCGCGGCACGGTGGTCACGCTCTCCAGCACGCGGGTGGAGTGCGGCAGCACGAACTCGCGGTAGTCGCGCTCGGACAGCGCGCCCGCCCACGAGTCGAACAGCTGCACCGCCTTGACCCCCGCCGCCACCTGCACCCGCAGGAACTCGGCGGTCAGGTCGGCGACCCGGCCCAGCAGCGCGTGCCACAGCTCCGGGTCGGCGTGCATGAGCGCCTTGGTGCGCTCGTGGTTCTTGCTCGGCCCGCCCTCGACCAGGTAGGACGCCAGCGTGAAGGGCGCGCCCGCGAACCCGATCAGCGGCACGTCGCCCAGCCGGTCGTCGAGCAGCGCGATCGCGTCCGCGACCGGCTGGAGCTGCTCGGCCCGCAGCACGGGCAGCGCGTCCACGTCGGCGCGGCCGGCGATCGGCTTGGCCACGACCGGGCCGGTGCCGGGCACGATGTCGAGGTCGACACCGGCCGCCTTGAGCGGCACCACGATGTCGGAGAACAGGATCGCGCCGTCCACGTCGTGCCGGCGGACGGGCTGGAGCGTGATCTCGCAGACCATCTCCGGGTCCAGGCACGCGTCGAGCATCGAGGTGCCCTCGCGCAGCTTGCGGTACTCCGGCAGGGACCGCCCCGCCTGCCGCATGAACCAGACCGGGGTGCGCGCCGGGACGCCGCCGCGCGCGGCGACCAGCAGAGGTGCGGTGGTGTTGTCGCTCATCTCGCTTTCCATGCTCCCACGACGAGTCGGCCGCCCGGTGCCCGGTCCCGGCGCGCCGCGCTCACTTAACGAGGTTTAGGGGCATACAGTCCGTGGTGTGACCGGACTGGCGGCGGAGCCCGAACTGTTCCGGCGGGCGGTGGCGACGCTCAAGTCGGTGCGAACCCGACCCGAGCTGGAGCCGACCGAGGTGCGCCCGCCACAGCGCTTGGCGCCCTGGGCGTTCGCGCTGACCGCGGAGGCCACCGGCCCGTCG
Source organism: Saccharothrix sp. NBAS 001 (assembly GCF_056640475.1). NCBI lineage: Bacteria > Bacillati > Actinomycetota > Actinomycetes > Pseudonocardiales > Pseudonocardiaceae > Saccharothrix > Saccharothrix sp. NBAS 001. The sequence continues at coordinate 9,981,610 of NZ_CM153251.1, read as the reverse complement.
GACGAGCTGTCGACCGGGCGGCTGGTGCTGCTGCACGACCCGGACGGCGTCGAGGCGTGGTCCGGGGTGTTCCGGCTGGTGGCCTACGTGCGGGTGGAGCTGGACCCGGAGCTGGCCGCCGACCCGCTGCTGCCCGAGGTCGGGTGGTCGTGGCTGGTCGAGGCGCTGGAGCTGGCCGGCGCGGGGTTCCTGGCGCTGGGCGGCACGGTGACCCAGACCTCGTCCGCGCGGTTCGGCGACATCGCGGGCCCGGCCCGCACCGACGACCTGGAGCTGCGCGCCTCGTGGACCGCGCGCGACGCCGAACTGGCCGCGCACGGCACGGCGTTCTACGAGGTCATGGCCACCGCCGTCGGCCTGCCGCCGGTCGGCGTGAGCACCCTGCGCTAGCCGCGACCCCGCCGGGGCCGGTGCCCGACGCGGTCGCGGCGGTCGATCAGCCGTCCCGGTCGCCGTCGTTGTCGCGCAGCACGCGCAGCGCGTTCGCCCCGGCGAGCTTGGTGCAGTCCGCTTCGCTCCACCCGCGTTCCAGCAGCGCCCCGATCAGGTTCGGGTAGGTGGAGACGTCGGCCAGGCCCTCGGGCTGGGACGGCACGCCGTCGTAGTCGCCGCCGAGCCCGATGTGGTCGATCCCGGCGACCTCGCGCGCGTGCTCGACGTGCGCGACGACGTCGTCCAGCGTCGCCGTGGGCGCCTCGACCTCCCACGTGCGCGCGAACCGCTCGCGCTCCCGCAGGTCGTTGTGCGGCTTCCCGGCGGCGGCCATGGCGTCCCTGAGCCGCCGGTCCCACGCCACGTGGGCGGCCGAGACGAACGACGGCACGAAGGTCACCATGCACACGCCGCCGTTGCCCGCCAGGCGCTCCAGCACGGCGTCGGGCACGTTGCGCGGGTGGTCGGAGACCGCGCGGCAGGACGAGTGGGTGAACAGCACCGGCCTGGTCGACGCGTCCAGCGCGGCGTTCATGGTGGTCTCGGCGACGTGCGAGAGGTCGACGATCATCCCGACCCGGTTCATCTCCCGCACGACCTCGACGCCGAACGGCGTGAGCCCGCCGTGCTCGGGGGTGTCGGTGGCCGAATCGGCCCACGGCGTGTTCTCGTTGTGAGTGAGCGTCATATAACGGACGCCGAGCCGGCGCAGCGCCCGCAGCGCGCCCAGCGACGAGTTGATGCTGTGCCCGCCCTCGGCCCCCAGCAGGGAGGCCGTCCGGCCGGACCGGAACACCTCCTCGGCCTCGTCGGCGGTCGTGGCGAAGCCCAGGACGTCCGGGTAGGCGGCGCACAGCTCCCGGACCAACTCCACCTGCTCCAGCACGGCGGTCACGGCTGCGTCGCCCGCGAGGGCGCACGGGACCCACACGGACCAGAACTGCATCCCCAACCGGCCCTGCCGAGACCGCAAAAAGTCGGTTTGGAGCGCGGGCTGGAGTACCCGGAGGTCCACCTGTCGGGCACCTGAAGACCAGTCGACGGGCGTTGACTTTTCACCGATTTGGGAGGCGAGGAGGAGTTCCCGGAGGGCCCAGGGGAGGTCGTTGTGACCGTCGACGAGGGGCACGCGGGCCAGCAGATCCTCGGCCCGGCCTCGAAGTGTGGTGCTCGCCACCGGCAACTCCTATGTGTCGTCGTGAGAGGAACTCGCGTTACGCCCACTATCCAGTTGTCAGCCGATCGTGTGACAACAGGGGCCATCAGTGACAACTCATTCGGGATAGATACCCGATTGATCGTCCCGTAGACCCGCTTGGGCGGCTACGCTGCCCCAGACGACACCACTTTCGGTCGATCAGTGGCGCGGCTGATTGGACGAAAGTCCCGGTGCCGGTCGGGGGGCACGACCGACTCCAGGGAGGTAGTGACGTGGCTGCCGTCGGCTTAGGTCAGGCCGTTCGTACCACGCCAGCCGGCTCGTTGCCGGCGAACATGGTCCCGCACCCGCGGGAGGAGCTTTTTTCAGTGCTGGTGGTCGACGACCACCCACTGCTGAGGGAGGCGATATCGGCTCGGCTCACCCAGATGGGAGCCGGGACAGTGCATGAGGCGGCTTCGGTCGCGGAGGCTCGGGCGCGGGCACTCGCAACCGGACCGTGCGATCTCGCGATCCTCGATCTGGGTCTGCCGGATGGCACCGGCATCGACCTGGTCACGGAACTCCGTGCCCAGGGCTGGCCCCGCATCGTGGTCCTCGCATCCTCCGACGACCCCTACGCGGTCAGGTCGGCCTTCCAGGCGGGCGCCCAGGCGTACCTCCTGAAGTCCGCCTCGCCGATGGTGGTCACCGACGGGGTGCGCAGGGTTCTCGACGGCGGCGTCTACGCAGATCCGAGCGTCGCGCCCGTGCTTGCCGCGGGCACCCGCGTGCCGGGCACCGACAACACGCCGCGGGAGCTTTCCGCGCGTGAGGTCGAGGTCCTCCAGCTGGTCGCCGATGGCCAGAGCAACAAGGAGATCGGCGAAGCGCTCAGCCTTTCCGCGCTGACGGTGAAGTCTCACCTGTCGCGGATCGGGCGCAAGCTGGGCACCGGGGATCGGGCTCAGATGGTCGCGCTGGCCATGCGTGCCGGCGTGATCCGCTGACCGGGTCGCCACACTGAACGGGCCGAACACACCCGCGAGTGGTGCGTTCGTCGTAGGGTCTTCCGCCGTGGACGTACCCTCCGACGAGCCAACCGAACCAACCGGAGCTGATCCGGTCCCGCTGACGGAACCCGCTGATGGGGTTCCGCCGGTGGTGGCCGACGCTCAGGCGCTCCGGCGTGCCGCTGACGCGCTCGCCGGAGCGACCGGTCCGGTTGCGGTGGACACCGAGCGAGCCTCGGGATACCGCTACTCGCAACGCGCTTACCTGGTGCAACTGCGCCGGGCAGGTGCCGGGACCGTGCTGGTCGACCCGATCGCCCTGGGCGGTCGGCTCGACCCGCTGGTCGCGGCGCTGGACGGGACAGAGTGGGTGTTGCACGCGGCGTCCCAGGACCTGCCGTGCCTCGCCGAACTCGACCTGCGTCCGAGCGTGCTGTTCGACACCGAGCTGGCGGGCAGGCTGGCCGGTTTCGAGCGGGTGGCGCTGGGCACGCTCGTGGAGCGTTTGCTCGGCTATCGGCTGGAGAAGGGGCACGGTGCGGCCGACTGGTCGCGCCGTCCCCTTCCCGCAGACTGGTTGAACTACGCCGCCTTGGACGTCGAGCTGCTCGTGGAGCTGCGCGACGTGCTGGAGGCGGAGCTGAAGAAGCAGGGCAAGCTCGAATGGGCCCTGGAGGAGTTCGAGGCGGCCCGCACGGCCCCGCTGCCCAAACCGAGGGCCGAGCCGTGGCGGCGCACCTCGGGCATCCACCGCATCCGCAGCCCGCGCCAGCTCGCCGCCGTGCGCTCCCTCTGGGAGACCCGCGATGCGCTGGCCCGGGAACGCGACATCGCGCCCGGCCGGGTGCTGCCGGACAGCGCGCTGGTCGAGGCCGCCGTCCGCAACCCGCCCGACGAGGCAGGCCTGCTGGCCCTGCCGGTGTTCCGGGGCCGGGCGCAGCGGCGCATGGTCGCCGTCTGGCTGGGCGCGCTGCAACGCGCCGCCGCCCTGCCGCGCGCCGAACTGCCGGAGTCCGCCCAGCAGCACGACGGGCCGCCGCCGGCGAACCGGTGGTCGGACAAGGACCCGGCCGCGGCCGCCCGGCTGGCCGCCGCCCGCACCGCGCTGACCGCCGTGGCCGAGGCGAACACCCTGCCGGTGGAGAACCTGCTGCTGCCCGACCTGGTCCGGCGCACGTGCTGGCAGCCGCCGGCGGACACCTCGACCGGGTCGGTGGCCGCCGTGCTGCGCGAGGGCGGTGCCCGCAACTGGCAGGTCGAACTCACCGCGCGGCCGCTGTCCGAGGCGCTGTCCGCGCCGACCCCCCCGAACTGATCAACGCGGGCCGCCCGATCCGGGCGGCCCGCCCGGTTCAGTCGTCCTCGACGCACTCCTGCCCGGCCCGGCCCGGCTCGCGCTCGAACGGGTCGCGGCGCATCGACAGCTCGCGGCGGGCCAGCCGGCGCACGGCGGCCAGCGCCGCGTCGCCCAGCACGGTCCCGACGGCGACGATCTCCATCGCGGCGTCCTTGGTGGGCGCGGTCATCACGTAGTCGAGGTCCTGCGCGGCCAGCGGCTCGCACGCCCGCGCGTAGCCGTCGAGCTGGTCGGGGAACGACGCCATCCCGATGTCCCGCGCGCTGGCCAGCACGGCCACCAGCGACTGGAACGCGTCCGAGCGGGGCCGGTAGCCCCACCCCTGCCGGGCGACGAACTCCCGCGCCTGCTCGTGCGCCACCTCGTCGTCGGAGGACACGCCGGTCCCGACGACGGCGGTCTCCACCGTCCCCATCGCCTTGTGCAGGGACTTCTCCGGGTCCTCCAGCGCGCCCAGCACGTCGCGCACGGCCGCGATGGACAGCCCGCCGACCTCCACCAGCGCGCGCACCAGCCGCAGCCGGTGCAGGTGCGCCTCGCCGTAGCGGGCCTGGTTGGGACTGGTCAGCTCGCCGGCCGGGAGCAGACCCTCCCGCAGGTAGTACTTGATCGTCGGCACGGGCACGCCGGTCCGGCGGCTCAACTCGGCGATGCGCATGGCCCTCTTCCCTGGACGGCCCCCAGTATGGATACTGTGCCTATCCGATAGTAGAAAGTGTTGCTATCCATCCTAGGAGACGCCCGTGCCCCGCTTCCTCAAGTGGCACCCGCCACTGGCCGTGTTCACCCTGCTCATGTCCGCCGTCACCCTCGTCTCGCTGGCGGGTCTGGTCCTGGACGACCGCATTCTGGTGGGATCCCCGATCTGGCTCAAGCCGCTCAAGTTCGGCATCTCGCTCGCGCTCTACGGCGCCACCCTGGCCTGGATGCTGACCTTCGCCACCCGGCTGCGGCGCACCGCGTGGTGGGCCGGCACCGCCGTCGCGGTCGGCGGCACCGTCGAGATGACGATCATGGTCGGCCAGGTGCTGCGCGGCAAGCAGAGCCACTTCAACGGCACCACCCCGTTCGACGCGGCGCTCTACCAGGCCATGGCGGTCACCATCGCCGCGGTCTGGGTCATGCACGCGGTGATCTCGGTGGCCCTGCTGCGCTCGAAGTTCGCCGACCGCACGGCCGGCCTGGCGGTCCGCCTGGGCCTGCTGCTCGGCCTGGCCGGGCTCGCCCTGGGCATGCTGATGACCAGCCGGAGCACCGGCATCGCGGGCGTCGTCGGCGCGCACACCGTCGGCCTGCCCGACGGCGGCCCGTACCTGCCGGTCACCGGCTGGAGCACGGCCGGCGGCGACCTGCGGGTGCCGCACTTCGTCGGCATCCACGCCCTGCAGGTGATCCCGCTGCTCACCCTGGCCTTCGGCCGGCGGGCGACCCCGAGACTGGTGTGGGTGCTGACGCTGTCCTACGCGGGCCTGGTGGCGCTGGTGCTGTGGCAGGCGCTGCGCGCCCAGCCGCTGTTCCGCCCGGACGCGACCACGCTGATCGCACTGCTGGGCCTCGCCGTGGCGACCGTCGCCGCGACGGGGTGGGCGCTGCGCGGACGTCCCGCGCCGTCCGAGCCCGTCAAGGAGGCCGTGGCCGCATGACCGAGTCCCTGTTCGAGATCACGTTCTGGCTGACCGTCCCGTTCTGGGCCCTGATGGTCTTCGCGCCGAAGTGGCGTGCGACGTCGCGGATCATGTCGTCGCCGTTGATCGCCTTACCGCCTCTCGTGGTGTACACGGCGCTGGTCGTCGGGCACCTGCCACGACTGTGGGCCACCATGAGCAGTCCGGACCTGGACACGTTGAGGGAGTTCCTGAACACGACATGGGGCGCGTCGGCGGTGTGGGCGCAGGTGATCGCGTGGGACCTGCTGATCGGCGCCTGGATGTACCGGGAGAGCCGGCGACTGGGCCTGCACCCGCTGCTGATGGGGCCGCTGCTGGTGTTCACGATCATCCTCTCCCCGTTCGGGTTCGCGCTGTTCCTGGCCATCAGGGCGTTCTGTGACACACCCGACAGGGCGACCACGGTGGTTACCGATGAGTAACATGGGCTAGAGTTGTGGTTACCGATCGGTAGGAGTCGCGACCCCCGGCCGGTGGATCGAAACGTCACCACAAGTGGAGGAGACGCCGTGGCCGCACCAGTAGCGCCGGCACGCGTTCGAAACGTGGTCTTCGTGGACGGCGTGCGCACGCCGTTCGGCAAGGCCGGCCCCAAGGGAATCTTCGCGGAGACGCGTGCCGACGACCTGGTGGTCAAGGTGATCCGCGAACTGCTGCGGCGCCACCCCGAACTGCCGCCGGAGCGGGTGGACGAGGTCGCCATCGCGGCCACCACCCAGATCGGCGACCAGGGCCTGACCATCGGCCGCACCGCGGCGCTGCTGGCGGGCCTGCCCAAGTCCGTGCCCGGCTACTCCGTCGACCGGATGTGCGCGGGCGCCATGACCGCCGTGACCACGGCCGCGAGCGGCATCGCGTTCGGCGCGTACGACGTGGTCATCGCGGGCGGCGTCGAGCACATGGGCCGGCACCCGATGGGCGAGGGCGTCGACCCCAACCCGAGGTTCCTGTCCGACAAGATCGTCGACCCGTCCGCGCTGGTCATGGGCTCCACGGCGGAGAACCTGCACGACCGGTTCCCGGCCATCACCAAGGACCGCACCGACGCCTACGCGGCGGCGTCGCAGGCCAAGTACGCCGACGCGGTGAAGAACGGCAAGATCGGCCCGGAGTTCGTGCCGGTCGCCACCCGCTCGGCCGAGCACGGCTGGGGCCTGGCCACCGCCGACGAGCCGCCCCGCCCCGGCACCACCGTCGAGGACCTGGCCAAGCTCAAGACGCCGTTCCGCCCGCACGGCCGGGTCACCGCGGGCAACGCGGCCGGCCTCAACGACGGCGCGACCGGCTGCATCCTGGCCGACGAGCAGACCGCGGGCGAACTCGGCCTGCCGGTCGGCATGCGCCTGGTCGGCTACTCGTTCCTGGGCGTCGAGCCCGAGGTGATGGGCATCGGCCCGGTGCCCGCGACGGAGAAGGCCCTCAAGCGCGCCGGCCTGACCATCGACGACATCGGCCTGTTCGAGATCAACGAGGCGTTCGCCGTGCAGGTGCTCGCCTTCCTCGACCACTTCGGCATCGCCGACGACGACCCCCGGGTCAACCAGTGGGGCGGCGCGATCGCCACCGGCCACCCGCTCGCCTCGTCCGGCGTGCGGCTGATGACCCAGCTGTCCCGGCAGTTCGCCGAGCGCCCGGACGTGCGCTACGGCATCACCACCATGTGCATCGGCATCGGCATGGGCGGCACGGTCATCTGGGAGAACCCCCACTGGAACGGAGACGCCAAGTGACCACGTTGACCGCCGACGAGGCCAAGGCCCTCTTTCCCGACGAGGTCGTCACGGTCGCGCGCACGCGGCTGATCACCGTGCCGGGCGTGACCGGGCAGGTCGCCCTGATCACCCTGGACAACGGCCACGACCACACCCGCCCGTCCACGTTCGGCCCGCAGTCGCTGGTCAGCCTGGACGCGGCGTTCGACGAGGCCGTCGCGGCGGTGCCGGCCGCGATCGCGGTGACCGGCAAGCCGTTCGTCTTCGCGGTGGGCGCGGACCTGACCGCCGTGGAGAACGCGTCCGGCCGCGACCAGGCGCTGGCCATCGGCAGGCTCGGCCACGACGTGTTCCGCCGGTTCACCGAGTCGACCGTGCCGACCTTCGCCTTCGTCAACGGCGCGGTCATGGGCGGCGGCCTGGAACTGGCGCTGTCCTGCCACTACCGGACCCTGGCGTCCAACGCGGCGGCCATCGCGCTGCCCGAGGTGTTCCTGGGCCTGTTCCCGGCCTGGGGCGGCACCCAGCTGCTGCCGAACCTGATCGGCGCGCACGACGCGGTCACCGTGATCTTCGAGAACGCGCTGAACCAGAACCGGATGCTCAAGCCGGAGCAGGCGCTGGCCCTGGGCATCGCGGACGTGCTGTTCGACTCGGCGGACTACCTGGAGCAGTCGCTGCTGTGGCTGGCCTCGGTGGTGCGCGGCGACGTCACGCCGGCCCGCCGCGAGATCGACCGCGGCGAGGCGTGGGACGCGGCCGTGGCCCGTGCCCGCGCGATCGTGGACGGCAAGACCAAGGGTGCCGCGCCGGGCGCCCTGCGGGCCCTGGAGATGCTGGAACTGGCCCGCGCCGACGACCTCGACGCGGGCTACGCGGCCGAGACCGAGGCGCTGGCCGACGTCGTGATGAGCGACGAGCTGCGGGCCGGGCTGTACTCGTTCAACCTGGTGCAGAAGCGGGCCAAGCGGCCGGCGGGCGCGCCGGACAAGTCGTTGGCGCGCAAGGTCACCAAGGTCGGCATCGTCGGCGCGGGCCTGATGGCCTCGCAGATGGCGCTGCTGTTCGCGCGGCGGCTGGAGGTGCCGGTCGTGCTGACCGACGTCGACCAGGCCCGGCTGGACAAGGGCGTCGGCTACGTGCACGGCGAGGTCGACAAGCTGCTGGCCAAGGGCCGTGTGTCGGCGGACCAGGCGAACCGGCTCAAGGCGCTGGTGACCGGGTCGCTGGACAAGGCGGCGTTCGCCGACGCGGACTTCGTGATCGAGGCCGTGTTCGAGGACCTGGACGTCAAGCGGAAGGTGTTCGCCGAGGTCGAGGAGTTCGTCTCGGCCGAGGCGGTGCTGGCCACCAACACCTCCTCGCTGTCGATCACCGACATGGCGGCGGGCCTCAAGCACCCCGAGCGGGTCGTGGGCTTCCACTTCTTCAACCCGGTGGCGGTCATGCCGCTGCTGGAGATCGTCCGCGCCGGGCAGACCGACGACGCGACGCTGGCCACCGCGTTCGCCGTGGGCAAGCAGCTCAAGAAGTCGTCCGTGCTGGTCAAGGACGCGCCCGCGTTCGTGGTCAACCGGCTGCTGACCCGGTTCATGGGCGAGGTCGTCAAGTCCGTCGACGAGGGCACCCCGTTCGAGGTGGCCGACAAGGCGACCGAGCCGCTGGGCCTGCCGATGTCGCCGCTGGTGCTGCTGCAGCTGGTCGGCGCGCCGGTCGCGCTGCACGTCGCGGAGACCATGCACGGCGCGTTCCCGGACCGGTTCGCCGTGTCGGAGAACATGAAGGCGTTCGTCGCGGCGGGCAAGAACGCCGTGTGGCAGTGGGACAGCACCGGCAAGCAGACGGTGGACCCCGAGGTGCAGGCGCTGTGGCGGTTCGGCGACCGGCCGTTGACCGGTGAAGAGGTCAAGGCGCGCGCGCTGGAGGCGCTGGCCGAGGAGATCCGGCTGATGCTCGACGAGGGCGTGGTGGCCGAGGCGCAGGACATCGACCTGTGCATGATCCTCGGCGCCGGCTGGCCGTTCTGGCTGGGCGGCATCACCCCGTACCTCGACCGGTCGGGCATCTCCGAGAAGGTGACGGGCAGGCGGTTCCTCGCCCCGGGCGTGGCCTCCGTGCCCGCCTGACCCCGCGTTCGGCCCGCGGCGCGCCCGGTTTCCCCCAGGGGAGGCCGGGCGCGCTGCGTCACGGGCGGGTAACCCGAGCGTGTGCTCTCACTGGCGCACCCGGGTGAGCAATGCTCATACCAGTGGGTCGTGGTCGATCTTGGAACCATGACGCCGCACCGCCGGAGAGCCCGTGCCCGACGTCCGCTGCCGGACCCGCTGCGGGTGGAGGAACTGGTCGCCTACCTGCGCGCCGACCGCGCGTGGCGCGACGAGGTGGCGCGCCGGCTGGTCGCCCGGCTGGACCAGCGCCTGGTGCGGTCCGCGAAGGCGTGCGGCTGCCGCCCGCTGGCCCACGTGGCGGAGGAACTCGACAGCCAGGCGTGCGTCGACCCGGGCCCCGGAGCCCCCTACCAGCTGGCGAAGGCCGTCTACGGCCAGGTCCGCCTGCGCGGCGCGGCCCGCCTGCGCCAGACCGCCCGCAGCCTCCGCGTGCTCGGCGTCTACCTGTGCGGCAACGACCTGGCCCTGTGCCCCTGCACCGCCGCCCTGGCCCGCGACCCGCAGCAGGACCAGGTCGACCGCGTCGTGACCGGCGCGCTCGACCGCGCGGGGTTCTGAGATCGGCACCGATCGCACAGGTGCGCGGACTTCCCGATGGACGGGAAGGACGCCCGGCCGCCGGGAGGCCGGGCAGTCGGGAGGTCGCCCCGGTGGTGTCCGGCGCCGCCGGGGCGACTGCCCCCGTCCACCCGCCGGATCCGGCTCACACCCCGACGACCTCGACCACGCGGTCCAGGCCGGTGAAGTCGCGCGGGTTCGTGGTGAGCACCGGCAGGCCGTGCGCGGCGGCCGTGGCGGCGACCTGGAGGTCCATGCGGCGCGGGCGGGGGCTGCGGCCGGCGCGGCGGACCAGCGCCGCCAGCGTGCCGTAGACCTTGGCCGCCGCCAGGGTGAACGGCAGCACCTCGAACCGGTCGAGGGCCGCGTAGTAGCGCTCGGTGCGGGCGAAGCGCTCCACCGGGTCGTCCACGTCCAGGCCGTAGGCCAGCTCGGCCACCGTCACCGTGCTGATCGCGGGCTCCGCGCGGGCCAGGTCGCCGAAGTCGACCTCCTCCAGCCGGATCACCACGCCGGTGTCCAGCAGGACCCGCCGGGTCACCGCAGCCACGGGTCCTGCGCCGGGTCGTCCGCGCCGAAGACCTCGTCGTCGGCGCGGCGGTCGGCGGCCCAGCGCTGCGCGTCGACCGGCGGCAGCCGGCGGAACTCGGCCTGGGTCTCGGCGAGCGTGCGCCGGGGCCGGCCGCCCTCGACGTGCGGCACCAGGTCGGCCACCGGCCGGCCGTTGCGGGTCACCACGAAGCTCTCCCCCGCCTCGACCCGCCGCATGATCTCGGCGTTGTCGTTGCGGAGTTCGCGCTGGCCGATCGATGCGACACCCATGACACAACTCTACCGAATGTGCTACAGACGTGCTACACGTTTCGCGAATCACCCGGGAGGGCACAATTGACTACCATGGGTGATATCCGGATCGGCACCTCGGGCTGGCGGTACCCGCACTGGCGGGGCGACTTCTACCCCCGCGGCCTCCAGCAGCGGCTGGAGCTGGAGTTCCTCTCGCGGATGCTCAACACCGTCGAGCTGAACGGCCCGTTCTACGGCCTGCACGAACCCGCCCACTACCGGTCGTGGTACGACCGCACGCCGGACGACTTCGTGTTCGCCGTCAAGGCGCACAAGGAGATCACGCACTTCCGCCGATTACGCGACGCCGACGAGGCAATCGACGAGTTCTTCGACTCCGGCGTCCTGGAGCTGCGCGACAAGCTCGGCCCGATCCTCTGGCAGCTCCCGCCCACCCTGCACTACCAGCCCGACCGGCTGGCCGCCTTCCTCGCCCACCTGCCCGGACCGCCGGTCCGGCACGCGCTGGAGATCCGCCACCCCACGTTCGCCGCCGCCGAGGTGACCGACCTGCTCACCGCGCACGGCGTGGCCCTCGTCGCGGCCGAGTCCGCGGGCCGCTTCCCGGAACCCGACGAGCCCACCGCCGACTTCGCCTACGCCCGCCTGCACGGCGACCGCGAGCTGTACGTCAGCGAGTACACCGACGTGGCGCTGCGCCGGTGGGCCGACAAGATCCGCACCTGGTCGGCGGACCGCGACGTGTTCGTCTACTTCGACAACACGATGCACGGCGCGGCCCCGCACGACGCCCGCGCCCTGGCCGAACTGCTCGGCCCGTAGCCACCGGCTCACGGTGCGGCCGGCAGCCGCGGCACGCGGTCCAGCACCACCCCGAAGTACTCCGCGTGCGCCGCGACGATCCCGTCGTCGTCCAACTCCTCCTCACGCCGCACGTCACCCTCGGTGACGATCAACCTGTTCCCCGCCACCGTCACCCGGCCGCCCGGCGTCGCCAGCGAACACGTCGCCACCTGCCGGAACTTCGACTCCGGCCACGTCTGCTGGTACCAGCAGGTCGCCCGGAACTCCTCCAGCGCGCGGGGCCGGGGCTCCAGCCGGTACTGCACCACCCCGTCGCGCAGCACGTCGAGATCGCCCCCGGGCGCGTCGGCCAACCGGAACACCCCGGCGGGGTCGACCTGGTCGGCGCGGCTGGTCAGGTCGAGCGGCCCCGACGCGAACCGCCCGAACCCCACGTCCACCAGGAGGTCGCCGACGCGCAGCGCCATGTGGTCGAACGGCGGCCCGAACACGCCGTCGGCGAACACCTTGGCGGCCAGCAGCTCCACCGGGTGCCCGAGCGCCCGGAGCAGCGCCGCGAACGCCCCGTTGAGCTCGTAGCAGAACCCGCCGCGCCGGCGGCGGACGATCTTGTCCACCAGCCGGTCGTCGGTGAGCGTGATGACCTCCCCCAGGTGGATGCTCAGGTTCTCGAACGGGACCGTGCTCAGGTGCCGTTCGAGCAGCTCGACGAGACCGCTGGAGCGCGTCGCGCCGATCCGGTCGAGGTAGGCGTCGACGGTGCTGGTGTCCATGAGGGACAAACTTGCACCCTGGACCCGGGTGGAGGTCAATGGTTCTGTGATCCGCATCGGCACTTCCGGCTGGACCTACCCGCCGTGGCGAGGCGTGTTCTACCCGGAGGGCCTGCCGCACCGGCGCGAGCTGGAGCACCTGGCGGGCGAGCTGAACTCGGTCGAGGTCAACGGCACGTTCTACGCCCTCCAGAAACCGGAGAGCTTCCGGTCGTGGGCCGCCCAGACCCCCGACGACTTCGTCTTCGCCATCAAGGGCAGCCGCTTCATCACCCACATGAAACGCCTGCGGGACCCCCACGACGCCCTGGGCAGGTTCCTGGACTCCGGAATGCTCACCCTGGGCCCCAAACTCGGCCCGTTCCTCTGGCAGCTCCCCCCGACCCTGCCCTACGACCGGGACCTGCTCACGGACTTCTTCGCCGCCCTGCCCCGATCCCACGAGGACGGACCGCTGCGGCACGCCCTGGAAGTCCGCCACGAGTCCTTCCGCGACCCGACGTTCCTCCCGCTGCTGGAGGAGCACGGCGTGGCCGTGGTCATCGCCGACACGGCGAACACGTTCGTCGAACTGGAAGCCGTCACCGCCGACTTCGTCTACCTGCGCCTGCACGGCGAGCAGGAGCTGTACGCCGGCGGCTACACCGACGAGTCCCTGGACCGCTGGGCCGCCAAGATCGAGACCTGGGCCCGGTCGCGGGACGTCTACGCGTACTTCGACAACGACACGAAGGTCATGGCCCCGCGCGACGCCAAAGCCCTCACCACCCGCCTGAACATCAAGTAGCCGATCGGGAGGCACCCCCGCACAATTCGACCTGGAGGTGCCCCCGGCGATGACGACGAAAAGCCTGCTGACCGCCCTGACGATCACCACGGCCGCCCTGGTCTCCAGCGGCACCGCGACCGCCCAGCAACCGTCCCCCACCTGCGACCGAGGCGAGTTCTGCGCCTGGTCCGGCACGAACTACACCGGCACCCTCCGACGCCTGGACCTGGAAACCGCCAACCCGAACGAGTGCATCCCGCTGGGCAACGACCTGGTGGCCCGCTCGTTCGTGAACAACCTGACCAGGGACACCTCGGTCTTCCAGGGAGCCACCTGCTCGACCGAAGCGGAGTTCACCACCTACCCGGGCAAGGGCACCTACGTCCCCGACGCCCCCTTCGTGGTCCGCGCCATCCAGGTCTGGGGCCCGTGACGCCCGTTCAGCAAAGCCACTGGCTGGGATGGACCTCCCGGTCGTAGAGACGCCACAAAGGCACCCGGACCGCCGAACGCCGGTCGGCCGGATCACCGAGCAGGCGGGTTCTGGCCAACGCGCGCCGCAACCGTGCTGCCGGGTCACCGCCCTCCGACCGGTCCAGGAAAACGGCCCGCCGCGCGTCGCCCGCGTCGAGCACGCCGTCGGCCAGGTAGCCGTTCACCGGCACCGCGAGCGCGGCGGTCATGTGCTCGACGGCGGACATGGCGTCGTACAGCCGTTGGGCCGACGGCCCGTCGACAACGCCGGCACCGTCCTCGGGGTTCGCGTCGACCGCCTCCGACAACGCGGCCCCGATCCCCCCTTGTGCCGTCCACAAAGCACGATCACCGACCACGACGAGGTGGGCGCGTGCCCTCGTCACCGCCACGTTCCAGAGGAAGCTCTGCCGTTGCAGCCACCCGATTGCCCCGGACGACATCCCGGGGGAGGCGACGAGCGAGAACACGATCGCGTCGCGCTCGCCGCCCTGGAACGTGTGCACCGTGCCCACCCGGACGTCGTCGACGCCGTCGAATCGGCGTTGCAGGGCGTCCTTCTGCGCTGCGAACGGAGTCACCACGCCGATACCGGCCCCTGCCGGGAGGACGGAGCGGAGGTGGCCGACGCAGCGCACCACCTCCTCGACCTCCTGGTCGTTGCGCCAGGACTTGCCGGAGGCGCGCCTGACGTCACCTCGGACGTCGTGCCAGGCGAGCGCGGGCAGGGATGCGCGTCGCTGCGCGGCCACGTCGGTGAGGACGGTGAGCCCCCGGTCGTAGAACCTCCGGTTGGACACGCCCGCGATGTCGGGGTGGCACCGGTAGTGCTCGTCCAGCAGGAGGCTGTCGCCGGCTGCACGTTCGGCGATGTGGAATGCGGAATGCCGGCGGTAGGTGGCCGCCACGTCCTCCAACCAAGCCGCGTTCACCCCGGACGCGCGCAGCGCGCCCTTCTCCGCCGAGACCGCCAGCCGCTGGACCGGCGGCAGTTGCATCGGGTCGCCGATGATCAACGCCCGCTTGGCCCGGTAGAGCAGCGGCAGGACGTGCGGGATGAGGCATTGGCTGGCCTCGTCGACGATCACCAGGTCGAACAGCCCTGGGTCGGTCGGGAACCTCCGCACGCTGAGGCTGGTGACGGCCCAGCCCCGCACGTGCGGCAGCACGCGCTTGACCTCCGCCCAGTCCGAGCGGGTGGCCTGCAACAGCGCGTTGATCGCCCGGGAGCCGCGCCGCGCGCCATCGGTCACCGCTGCAGTCAAGTCCGCCGTCGCGGCGGCCTGGACGGCACGGTCCGCGTGGTCGGCGGCGGCCGCCAGTTCGTCGTCGGTGCGCTGCCGCTCGGCGTGCGCCCTGCTGTCACGCCACGACAGTTCGGCGGCAACCCGCTCCGCAGCGCGCACGCACACTTCCCCGGCCGCGTTGCCGGTCCACCCGATGCCGCGCAGCAGACGGGCTCGTCGCATCCGGCCGAAGAACCGCGCACCGGCCAGCTTGCGGGCGCGTGCCACCCATTGGCCCCACGGCGTGTCGACTGGCAGCGACACGGTGTCGCCGCCGATCTCCACCCATCTCTCCAGCGCGGCCTCGCGCTCGCGCGCGATCCTCAGCAGGTGCTCTTCGAATCGCGCCTTCGCCCCGAATTCGGCCCGGACGGCCTCCTGCGCCGCCAGGGCCTGGTTGAGCTGTGCCCGGGTGGTGGCGGCGTTGCCCGGAGCCGGCCCCAGGGCAGCGAGGTCGGCCAGCGTGTTCGCTTCCCCCCGCCGGTAGTCGGAGCTGCCGGTGCGGACGACCGCCCCCGCGACCATCGCCCCGACCCGCTGCGACACCTCGTTGACCGCCTGGTTGTTCGTCGAGGCGACGAGCACCGTCTGGCCGTTGGCCACGGCGGTCGCGACGAGGTTCGCGACGAGTTGGCTCTTGCCGGTTCCGGGCGGCCCCGTCGCGACGGTCAGCCGACGGCCCATCGCCGAGGCGATCACCTCGCGCTGCCGGTCGTTCAGCGCGATCGGTGCCACCAGCTGCCACGCCGATGCGGTGCCAGACTGTCCCGGGTGGAGCAGCTCGGCCAACGCGGTGCCGGCGATCGTCCGGCTCTGCTGCCGGATGCGGTCGAGGTCTTTGAGCAGCCCTTTGGTGGCGTCGATGTCCCGGGGAGCCGCGAACAGCAACGCGGCGTTGCGCGCACCGCTGAGCGGGGTCTTGAGGTCGAGCCGGGGGTCGAGCGCGGACGGCTGGAGCTTGTGCACGTCACGGAGCTGATAGGGGTCGCCGAGGTGGAAGTTGATGTCCTTGACGAGCTGGCTGTGCGAACCCGCGTGCCACGTCGGTTCGTACTCGTCCGCGAAGGTCTGGGCCTCTTCCTCGCCGAGGAGCTTGTGGGCGAGCTTGCGATGGGGTTCGACCGGGCCGTACGGCTCCAGCCTCGGTCCTGTCGGGCCTTCGACGAGGGCGACGCGGCGGACGAACAGGGGTGCGACGTCCGCGACCCGGTCGGTGCCGCTGAGCAGCACGATCGCCGGGTACCCGTACCAGAGTTCGCAATCGTCCTCGGCCACTTTGCGGACCAGCCGCTCGGCACCGGGCGGTAGCTCGCAGGTTCCGTCGTCGTCCAGGAGCCCGGTCAGGACGCGCTCGGGACCCGGCACGCACACGAACGAGGTGCCCACCTGGTCCGTGCGCATCAGCATCGGCTCGGCGGCATCGGCGAGCATGCACCACCGGTAGTAGTCGATGAGCGCTTGCCACGGGTCCTCCGGCGCGCTCGCCGCCACGGCCCGCTTGCGGGGTGCACCCGCTGCGGTGGAGCGCGGGCCGATCGGCGCGAGCCGCAGCGTCGGGCCCCGCCACGTCTTCGCGATGATGATCTCGTCGTTCACCCCGAGCGCGGACTTCTCCGGGGTCTGCCTCGGGTGCTTGGCCCGGACCTGCTCGGATACGTGCCGGAACAGCTCGTCGACGCCGATGACCCCGTCTCCGTCCCGATCGGCCTGCCCGGTGGCCAGCGCCCGTACCAGCTCGCCGGTGAACAGCGACGGAGCAGGCAACCCCGCCGAGTCGACACCGCCGGTGAAGGACTCCTCCTCGGCGCTGGAGGACGACAGCACGTAGACCCCTCGGCTGCGCAGCAGCGAACCACGTGCGCCCTTGCTCACGCGGGTGGTGAAGCCCCTGGTGAAGCCACCGCTCTCGCAACAGTCCAAGACCGCGATCTTCTGCGCTGCGGCGCATTGTTCGAGCTGGTCGTTGACGTATTCGGAGCTGACCGCCGTGTCTTCCAACCTGCCGGGATCGGTGTCGGTCGTGGCGAAGAAGAACCTCCCGTCGCCGCTGATCGAGGCGTTGCCGTGGCCGGTGAGGAACACCACCACCTGCTCGCGGTTGCCGGCCGCGCCCAGGAACTCGGCGAGCCGGTGCCGAACCGTGCTGGAATCGGCGTCCTGGACGATCTCGACCTCGTCGAAGGCGCCGAGCGACGGGTGTTCCAGCACTTGGGCGAGCAACTGGGTGTCCGCGCGGGTGCAAGGCAGCGGGGAAAGCCTGGGGTCGCTGTAGTTCTCCGTGCCGATCAGCAGGGCTCGCTTGGTCAGCGCGGTCACGTAAGGTCTCCATGGTCTCGACGTGCAGACACCTGCGGAACACGATGGCCATACGATTCGACCGCGTCCCGAATTCCTTCGATCATCACCCGATCGAACCAATCACCATGCCATCATCAGGCACAACTCCTATCGAACACCGGGAAGACTCATGACCGATCCGCAATTCGGCGGAAAAGACCCTCAGGTCGACCGCCAGGGCAAGGGGATGGTGATCGACTCCTCGCAGCCCGTCGGACTCTCCGAGCCGGTGGAGCCACGACCACCCGCCCAACCCGAGCCCGCCGGTCCCGAGGAGTCCTGAGCCCGATGCCGACGACCCCGGTCGCCATCGGGATCTTCCTTCTCATGGTCGTCCCCGGCATCGCCTTGGAACTGCTCCGGCAACGGGCCCGTCCCGGTCGGCAGGACAGCGTGTTCGTGGAGACCAGCCGGGTGCTGCTCGGCGGTGTGCTGTTGAGCGGGACGAGCCTGCTGGTGCTGGGCCTGCTCCGCACCACGACCGCCGCACCGCTCGCCGACCCCCGCGAACTGTTCGCCCGGGCCTCGTACCTACCGGACCACCTCTGGCTGGTGGGCACGAGCGCCGCGCTGTTCGTGACGATCTCGATCACGTCGGCTTCGTTGTTCTACAGCCTGTTCCCCTACCGAGGACTCCAGGGCGAGGTCGCCCAGGAAAGCGCGTGGGTGACGGTGTTCGCCCGGCTGGCAGAACGGGCGGAAGCCGAGAACCGGGACGAACTCCGCGGCAAACGCCTGATCACCCAGGTCCAGGTCGACCTCGACGACGGAACCGGGTACATCGGTACCCGCGAGTCCTACTCGGCCGATGTCGCGGTGGAGAACCGCGAACTGGTGTTGGCCCGCCCCCTGCGCCGTGTCGACGCGGACGGGACCGAGCTACCCCTCGACGAGCGCTGGGAACGGGTGATCGTCGGCAACGACAAGGTGCGTGCGATCCGCGTCCTGTTCTCCGCGGTGGACAGCAGGACAAGCGCGCCGGCCCACCGGGTGACCACGAAGTCGTGGAGGGATCGCGCCATCGCGGTCGCGCGGTTCTGGACGACTGATCCGCGATGCCTGACGGCGCTGCTGGCCGCGCAGACGGCGATCCCCGCAGTGCTCGGCGTGCTTCGCTGATACCTCTTTGGCGTGACGCCGGAAACAGGTCAGTATCTGTGCCAAGGCGCCCGCGCGCCGGTGGTTACGGCGCCCCGTGCCCCGATCAGGCCACCGGCGGCGTGGAGTGGGCGGGTGTTCGTGCTCGCGGCCGGACGACGAGCCCGGTTCGGGCACGGACCTGGCACGATGGATCGGACTGAACGGCGGTCAGGGAGGCACGAAGCCTAAGTGGACGAGAAATCGAAACGGTGGCACGAGATCACGCAGTCGGCGTTCGGCCACGAGCGCGCCGCGCTGCGACAGGTCCGCGACCTGCTCCCGGACCGTCACCCGTTCGAGGCGTGGTCGAACTTCACCTTCACCTCCCAGCACGGGCACGTACGCGAAGTCGACCTGCTGGTCGCCACACCGAGCGGGCTGCACCTGGTCGAGATCAAGAGCCTCCAGGGCAGGCTGACCAACCAGGACAACATCTGGGTCCAGCACCGCCCCAACGGTCGGGTGCGCACGTTCGACAACCCGTTGGCGTTGGCGAACCAGAAGGCCATGGAGCTCAAGAGCCTGCTGCTCCAGGCCGCACGCCGGGACGGGGTGCACGTCCCGTACGTCGCCGCGGCGGTGTTCCTGTCCGAGGCCGGGCTGGACTGCCGACTGAGCGAGTCACAGCGGCACGGTGTCTACGGCCCCGAGCACGGCACCCCCTTGGCGAAGATCGGCTCGGACCTGCTCACCGGCCAGGTGAGCCGCTCACCGGTGCCACCGGAGTTCTTCATCGCCCTGCCCCGGCTGCTGCGCGGCATCGGGATCCACCCGACGCGGCGCAGCGTGACCGTCGGTGCGTGGCAGATCGAACCGCGCCCGTACGAGAGCGGTCCGACCTGGCAGGACCACCGCGCGACCCGGGAGGACATGCCCGGCGAGTACCGCCGGGTGCGGATCTACCTCTACGAGCGCGAGGCGGACCGGGACAAGCGCGAATCGATCCGGGCCGCGGCGGAGCGCGAGTTCCGGGCCTGCCAGGGCATCCGGCACCCCGGCCTGCTGCGCCCGGTCGACTTCGTCGCGCACGAGCTGGGACCGGCGCTGCTTCTGGAACAGCAACCGGAAGCGATCCGGCTGGACCACTACATCGCCCAACACCACGCCGCGCTCGACCTGCCGACCCGGCTCGACCTCGTGCGCCAACTCGCCGAGGCGGTGAACTACGCCCACGAGCGCAGGCTGGTGCACCGTGCGTTGTCCCCGCGCGCGGTGATCGTCCAGCCGACCGGTGGCGACTGGCTCCGACCGCAGCTCCAGGTGGGTGAGTGGCAGGCTGCCGCGCGCGGGCTGTCGGGACCGACCACCGGTCACCGCCTGCGCCCCAGCAGCGGTGCCGCCGCGCACATCGAAGCCGCGGCGACGCCCTACCTGGCCCCGGACTTCACCGACGACCCGGACGGCACGGTCGCCATCGACGTCTTCGGCGTCGGTGCCATCGCGTACCTGGTGCTCACCGGGCAGGCTCCCGCCGCGCGCGCCGACCGCGCCCAGGACCACGACGGCCTGCACCCGCAGGCCGTCGACGACAGCATCCCCGACGACCTGGACGCGGTGATCGCGCTGGCCACCACCCCCGTGGTGGCCGACAGGTTCCCCGACCTCGCGCTGTTCCTGGAGGAGCTGGCCGACGCAACCCGGCTCGACGCCACCGGCGCGGAGCGGGAGGACCCGTGGGACGCCGGCCTCGGCCAGCGCCTCGCGGACTCCGACTACGTGGTGCGCAAGGTGCTGGGCACCGGCGCGACGGCCCGCGCGTACCTGGTCGACCACGACGGCATCGACACCGTCGTGAAGGTGTCCCGGTCGGCAGAGGCGGAAGACCGGCTGGTCGACGAAGCGCACTCGCTGGAGCACCTGCGCCACGACCACATCGTCGTGCTGCGGCGCAGCCTGTTCCCCCTGGGCAGCCGGCACGCGATCGAGATCGACTACGCCGGGGAGCGCTCGCTGGCGCAAGTGCTGCGCGATGAGGGTGCCCTGCTGCCGGACAAGCTCCAACTGCTCGGCGACCAACTGCTCGACGCGCTGTCCTACCTGGAGCGCAAGGGTGTCGTGCACCGCGACATCAAGCCGGACAACCTCGGCCTGCGCAGTCACCCGAAGACCGGGCAGGCGCTGGTGCTGTTCGACTTCTCGCTGGCAGGCGCGCCGCCCAACGACGTGCAGGCGGGTACGCGCGGCTACCTGGACCCGTTTCTCGGCACCGACCGGCGGCCCGGCTACGACACCCACGGCGAGCGCTACGCCGCGGCCGTCACGCTCCACGAGATGGCCAGCCTGGAACTGCCGACGTGGGGTGAGGACGGCACCAACCCGAGATTCCACGGTCACCCGGCCACCATCGCGAGCGAGCTTTTCGAAGCCGGCCTGCGCGAACCGCTGCGGACCTTCTTCGGCAAGGCGCTGCACCGCGACGCCGAGCAGCGGTTCACCTCCGCCGCCCAGATGCGCGAGGCGTGGCGGCAGGTGTTCACCGCGCTGGACGAGACCGGTCCCGCCGCGATCTCGTCGTCGGGTTCGGACGACCCGGCCGAGCTGCGGCAGGAGGCCGCCGAGCGGGCGAGCCTGGACACCGCGCTGGACGCGGCCGGTCTGACCTTGCGCGCGGTGGCCGTGGCGAACAGGTTGGGCGCCAACACGGTCGGAGACCTGCTGGACCTCCGGGTGAACGAGGTTCGCCGGGCGCGTGGGCTGAGCCGGAAGACGCGGACGGAGCTGCTCGACCGGATCGCCGCGTGGCGCACCCGGCTGGTGTCGGACCCGGCCGCGATGCGCCCGCTGCAGCTGCCGGAGGACGGCGACTCCGGTCGCCTCCCGCTCGACGCGATCGTCCCGCTGCTGCTGCCGACGGCCAAGCGCCGCAACGACACCCAGGCCGCGATCAGCCGCCTGCTGCTGGGGTTGCCGGACGCGGACGGAGCGCTGCCCGCCACCAGGTGGCCGACCAATCGGGCGGTGGCCGACCGCACGAACGTGACGCCGGGGCGCATCGCCCAGGTGTTGACCGCCCGCCGCAGGGCGTGGGCCGAACTGGACGTACTGGAGGGCGTACTCGACGAGGTGGTCGACGCGCTCGCGTCGCTGCGCCGGGTGGCCGCCGCGGAAGAACTCGCCGAAGTGCTGCTCGCCCGGCACGGCTTCGCCGACACGACGGACCCCGGGCTGCGGACGGCATACGCGTACGCGGTGCTCCGGGCCGTCTACGAGGCGGACTCGATCCGGGACGAGAGCAGGCTGGTGCTGCGCAGGCACCACGACCGCCTGCTGCTGGCGTTGCAGGTCGGCCAGGACGAGCCGGTCGAGACGCCGTCGGACGAGGCGTTGCTCGACCTGGCGACCGCACTGGCGGACGCGGCGACCACGCTCGCCGCGCAGGACCCCCTGCCCACGCCGACCGCGGTGGTGCGCGAACTGGCCGCGTGCGTGGAGCGGTTCGGCGAGGCGTTCGACGAGAAGCGGCTGGTCCGCTTGGCTGCGGCGGGGTCCGGGGCAGTCCTGTCGAACGTGCGCATGGAGCTGTACCCGCGCGACCTGCCGGTGGTGCGGGCACTGCGCCTGGCTCAGGCCGGTGCCGGGCTCCCGGCGGACGGCCTGAGCGCCGAAGCGGTGCAGCGGCGAGTCGACAACCGATTCCCCGGCCTCGACCGGCTGCCGACCGGGCGGGCGCTCAAGGAGTTGCTGGTCGAGGCGGGCTTCTCGGTGCGGTGGAACGGGGAGCGGTTCGGTCCGCCCGAGCCGCAGCTCACCGCCGTCACGCCGGATCTGTTGTCGTCCACGGGCTCGGTGAGCCGGCCCTTGGTCGAAGGGACGGCCGCAGGGGACGTGGACGCCCGGTTGGCCGACGTCGCCCGGCGTGGCGGCATCCGCGTCGTCACCGTCCGGCTCAAGCGGTGGGCGCGGGCGCGGGTGGCGGTGGAACTCGCCCTGGGACTGCCCGTGGTGGACGTGACGAGCGCGTTCGTGGCCGCCCTGCGCGAAGTCGCGAAGGAGCTGCGCATCCCGGACTTCGACCGGGTGTTGCGCGCGGACGCGGCGGAGGCGGGCAGCAACGACCAGCTCAACCTGCACCGGGTGGTGGAACAGGCGTGCCGGCGACTGGAAGCCGACTGGACGGGCCGCCAGGTACTGGCCCTGGACGGCCTGACCCCGCTCGGGCGCTACCCGGCCGCGCAGGCGCTGCTGGAGAAGCTGTGCGACCGCGCCCGCTACGGCCGGACGGCGGGCGGCCCGCCCGGTCCGGACACGGTGGTGCTGCTGTGCCCGGCGGAAGACGAGACGAAAGCCCCTCACATCAATGGCTACGTCATCAGGGTGAATTCGCCGGAAGAGTGGATTATCGCCAGATCTCCTTGGCCGCCGGCCGGAATACTGCACCCACAAGCGGGCTGAGAGTCACGTGTCGCTCGGGCACGTGACTCTCGCACGCCCGCAAGCGAACACGCACAGCGACGATCGCTGGGCGCAACGTGACCGGGGCGGGAGAGGGATTCATGCCGTTCGTGGCCGATGGCGGTGGCGGGGCGGGCGCTCCAGCCCCCGCCCCGGTGTTCATGCAGGTCGCACCGGAGCGGATCCTGGCGCTCAAGGCCAGGTACGAAGAGGTCCGGGACGAGGTCCAGGGCTTCCTCGACCGAGAGGAGTGGAGCCTCGTCCGCCAGGAGGCGGTGGCCGGCGACGAAGTCTCGGCGGACGCCGCGAGCACCTTCGCCGGCAATGCCTCCACGGCCGTGGAGGTCACCAGGCTGTTCCTGGTCGAACTCGTCCGCAACATCGAACAGCTCGGCAATGCCGCGAAGACGTATCGGCTGGTGGAAGACGTCAACACCGATGCCATGCACCAGCAGAGCCGGGGGATCTGACCGCCATGCGACGATCTCTGTTCGCGGTGGCGGCTGTCGCTCTCGTACTCGTGCTCGGCGCTTGTGCGAACGAGGGCGGCCGACCTCGCCCCGAGACGAACACGACGCCGACTCCCGCGTCGTCCGCACCCTCCACGTCCGCCGGGCGGCCCCGCGAGGTGAAACTCGACGGCCGGAAGCCCTGCGAGTTGTTGACGTCCGTGCAGTTGACGAACTTCGGCATCGACCGCTCCGGTCAGCCCCTGGACGTGCCGGCGCTCAACGCGACCGGCTGCACCTGGACGGTCAACGGTGCTTCCAATCTGATCGTGCCGGTCGTCGCGGACGGCATCGAGGTGTGGACGGAGGGCAAACGCGTCGGCAAGCCGACCGAAATCGACCCGATCGCGGGTTTCAAAGCCATCACCGTGACCACGACGCTGAACCCGAGCCGGTGCGACGTGGTCGTCGACACCGCCGCCGGGCAGTACCTGGCCGCCGGGTTCTCGCTGACCACCGACAAGCCGGAGCAGTTCCCGAAGCCGTGCGACCGGGCCCGGCAGCTGGCCGAGGCCGTGATGCAGAACCTGCTGAAGTGAGAGGGGGCCGCTGATGGGAATCGGTGAGCACAACTTCGACGCCCAGTCGCACCGCGAACTCTACGACAAGATCCACGGCGGTCCCGGGCACTCGGCCGCCCGCACGGTGGACGACGCGTGGAACAACTTCCGGGCGGTCATGGGCAACGCCAAGTCGAACCTGGAGTCCGCGATCCGCGACGCCAACGCGGTCTGGATCGGCGCGGCGGGCGAGCAGTTCAGCGCGAGTTCCGCGCCGTTGGTGAAGTGGGCCGACGATCTGCGCACGGCGGGCGTGAAAACGCACGACGCCTTCTCCTCGCAGACCTCGTACTACAGCGGCGCCAAGACCGCCATGCCGGAGCCGGTCCAGGTGACGTCCACCGCCAACGACGACTACTGGGGCATCCCGTCGGGTTTCCAGCACCTCGTCGGCGGGCAGACCGACCAGGACATCCAGGAGCGCGCGGCGAACGAGGCCAAGCGCGAGGCGGTCCGGGTGATGAACGGGTACCGGGACGACGCCGCCTCCGCCGTCGACGCGCTCGGCGAGTTCGTGCCACCACCTCAGGTCGTCACTCAGGTGGCGGAACCGACCGTCGAACAACCCTGGGCGCACGACCAGTACACGCCGCAGTTCTCCGACCCGGCCTCGGTGGGCACGACCTCCACCTCACAACACCAGCAGGCGCAACCCCCGGTCACCACGCCACCGACGTTCTCGTCGGGTGACGACACGCACACCTCGGTCGCCCAACCGCCCGCAGACGTCGCTCCCCGTCCGACGCCGTCACCGACACCCGCGCCCCCTCACCCGGTGCCCGGACCGACCCCGCCGGCTCAACCGCCAGTCTTCAGGCCGCTGCCCAACCCGCCCGGTCAACGGGATCGGCAGGCCGTCCGGCCGAACCCGCCACGCCCGCCCGCTGATGTTCCCCGTCACGCGCGCGAACCCAGGCCACCGAGTGGCACGCGGATCGGCCCGCCCGCCGGTTCGCAGACCGGCGGCACACCCCGGTTCGGCGGCGGCTTGCCGTCGACCCCGGGCCAACCGTTCGGTCCCGGGAACTCGTCGGGCATCGCGCCGGACGCCCAGTCCAACCGCACCGGCACGGCCGGGAGTCAGGTTCGAGGCGCGGCAAGTCCGTCGCCGATGGCGGGTGGTCTCGCGGGTGCGCCGCAACGCAGCCAGGGCGAAGACGACATCGAGCACAAAGCCGCGCCCTACTTGGAAGAACTCGCGGACGTCTGGGGCGAGGAGAGCCTGCCGAACGTCGCGCCCCCGGTGATCGGGGACGACCACCGGTGAGGTTCGCGTTGTCCCGGCTGGAGTTCGACCTGTGCTGGGAGCACCTGAAGCTGGGCGAGCACCCGACGATCCTGACGATCTCCTCACACGGCGCGACTTCCGAGGAACGGCGGGCATTGCTGGCCGAAGCCTGGCACGGCCTGGCCGCTCGAGGTCTGGTCGAGCGCGGCGAGCTGGATCCGAGGCTCGCGGGATGGCTGGAACTGCTGGCCCGCCCCGACCGGGAGGTCGACGCCCGGCTCCGGCTGGACGACGGACCCAGGGTCCGCGCGGTGGCCGCAGCCCGGCGCGGTCACGCGGTGCTCGCGACGTTGACATCGGAAACACTCGTCCTGCAACGGATCGAGGAAAGCGGCCTGGCCGATGCAGTGGTGTCGCTGCTGCCAACGCACCAGACTCCCCGATCGCGCTCGATCAGCCTGCTCGCGGCCGATCTGGAACAGGCAGCTTCGGTGGCGGGCGCGTCGGCGTCCAAGATGGAGCTGGCGTTGCGGGACAACGGTGTGCCGCGTCCCGATGCGCAGAAGATCGCCTCGGTCCTGGGTGGTGTGACGAGGATGGGCCAATTCGGCACGGCGGTCCGGCCGCAACGCAACGGCAGCCCCGGGCCACGGGTCCGAGGCCCGTACGCGGTGTCGTTCTACGACACGGCGGAAGGGCGCTGGCAGTTCACCCGACGCCCGTCAGGCGACGGTCGGGACTGGTCCACCTTGAGCCCGGCCGACCATCAGCGACTGGTCCACTCCGTGTCGGAACTGTTGTCCGCCACCGACTGAGCGCGTTCGGCGGGCTCCTGGTCGACCTGGTTGGCCAGGAGTTCCGCCACATCCATCTCCCCGAGGGGCTTGTCAGGCGTCATCGCCAAGACCGTACGCGGCGAGCCAGAGCACGTCCTCCTCTGCCGACGTGCGCGGACCGTCGCCCACCGGCCGCAGCACCAGCCGGATGTCCCGGCGCAACAGGCAATCCGCCGATCCGCACGTCCCGCACCGACCCAGACCGTCCAACGGGTGGCCGTTGAGGCACAGCGCGAGCGCCTCGACAAGTCGGTAGGTCTCCGAACGCGCCACGGTCAGGGCCAACTCGTCCGAGCCGTCGGTGACGCCGATGAGCACCAGAGCCAGGTGTTCGCAGATCAGTTCGTCGACCGCGATTCCATTCATGATTCCGAGAGTTGCATCACCGATTCCCGCGCGCAAGGCGCTACGCTCATTCAATCGGGTGAGTTCTTCAAGCTAAAAACCAATTCTGCCCGACTATTTTTTCAACCCTTGCAAAGGAGTCGATCTCGTGAAGCAGCAGTCCGGGGTCAGCACCAGGGGAATCGGCTTCGAACTCGAACAGTTGCGCCGGGACGCCGAGTTGACCCTGCAAAACGTCGCCACCGCGCTCGGCGTCTCGATCAGCACGGTCAGCAGGCTGGAGAACGGCAAGCGGGAGGCCACGCCCGAGGAGGTCTCGGCGATCCTGGCGGTCCTGGGCGTGATCGGCCCGACCCGCACCAGGCTCCTGGACCGCGCTCGCGGAGGTGACGGTTCAGGTCTGGTCGAGGCCGCGAACCCGACCGTGCAGAGCCGCACCTACCTGAACTTCGAGACCCGCGCGAGCGTCATCACCGATTTCGAACTGATGCTCATCCCGGGGCTCGCACAGACCCCGGAGTACGCGCACTCGATCATCTCCGCCATCCAGGTGGACGAGGGGGAGCCGACCGTCGAGGTCCGGGTCGGCAGGCGGATGGCACGTCAGGCCATCCTGGCCCGCAGCACACCGCCCACCGTCAACCTGATCCTCACCGAGGCCGCGCTCCGCCTCCCGATCGGCGGCCCGAAGGTGATGGCACGGCAACTGCGGCACCTGACCGACCTGTGCGAACGACCGAACACCTCCGTCCGGGTGATCCCGTCGGCCGTCGCCGGGCACGCCGGTCTGCTCGGCCAGTTCGTCATCCTGGATTTCCCCGCCGATCGGCCGGTGGTCTTCGTCGAAGATCGCACCACCGGCCTGTTCTTGGACGACCCGGCGCTGGTCGCGCTCTATAGGCTGACGGTCGAGAAGCTGACGACCGTGGCGTTGGACGAGACCGGCTCAGTCGACCTGATGTCGTCCATCGCACGCGAGTTCACCGCGAGCGAGGAGGAACTCCGATGACCGCGTCCGACTGGCGGAAGAGCAGCTACAGCGGGAATGACGCCAACTGCGTGGAAGTGTCGCAGGGGCCGATGACCGGCTTGCGGGACTCGAAGCACCCGGAATCGGGCCACATCGCGATCCCCGCACCGGCGTTCCGCGCGTTCGTCCGGTCACTCAAGGAGAACTGAACGGGCTGCGGGGTGGTTCCGGCGCCCGGCCCACCCCGCTCCCCTACTCTGGCTCCTTGTGACAACGCCCTCTCTCGATCGCTCCGCGCTGCTGGCCGACCTGCAAAAGCAGGTGCTGCTCCTGGAGAACGACCTCCGCGAACAGGTCGACCGCGAGCCCGATGTCATGGCCGATCTCACGGCCAGGCACGAGGCCGCGCTGACGTCGGCGACGCTGGGCACGTTCATCGGCGAGCAGGTCACCCAGGCGGCTGTGGCGTGGGTGCTCGGCACCGTGTTCGTGCGGTGGAGCGAGGACAACGACCTCGTCCGCCCGATGCTGTCGGGCTCGGGTGACCGACTGGCCCAGGCGGAGGACGCGCAGGGCGCGTTCTTCCGGCAGGAGCCGCACGCCACGGACGCGGACTGGGTCGAGCAGACCTTCGACTCACTGCGCCGCAGCGACGCCGGCGAGGCGCTGTTCGACCGCAAGCACAACCCGGCCTACCTGATCCCGATGTCCCACGACGGCGCGAAGGCATTGATCCGCTTTTGGCGTACGCGCAGGCCGGACGGCTCGCTGGTGCACGAGTTCCGCGACGACACGTGGGACACGCGTTTCCTCGGCGACCTGTACCAGGACATGTCACAGGCAGCGAAGGACAAGTACGCACTCCTCCAGACTCCGGACTTCGTGGAGGAGTTCATCCTCGACTACACCCTGAAGCCCGCCCTGGACGAATTCGGGCTGGAGGGCTTCCGGCTGATCGACCCGACGTGCGGCTCGGGCCACTTCCTGCTCGGCGCGTTCACGCGGTTGACGAAGGCATGGCGGGAACAGGACCTCAACCTGAGCGACACCGAGATCGCCCGCAAGGCGCTGGACTCGGTGCACGGCGTCGACATCAACCCCTTCGCGGTAGCCATCGCCCGGTTCCGGTTGACGTTGGCCGCGTGGTGGTTGGCAGGCGTGCGGACGATCGACCAGGCGGCGGGCCAGCGCTGGGCGGTCACGGTCGCCATCGGCGATTCGTTGCTGGCGAAGAAGAGCGACACGTTGGCCGGGCTCGACCAGTTCGTGGGAATTCAACTGGAGTCCGAGGACGTCGAGGACTACCCGACGTTGCTGGACGAGGGCTCGTACCACGTGGTCGTCGGCAACCCGCCGTACATCACGGTGAGCGATGCGAAGCTGAACACCGAGTACCGCCGGTACTACACGGCGTGCCACCGGCAGTTCCAGTTGACCGTGCCGTTCGCGCAGCGTTTCTTCGACCTGGCGCGTAGGGCAGGCTCGGACCGCCGCGGGTCGGGGTACGTCGGCCAGATCACGTCGAACGGCTTCATGAAACGCGAGTTCGGCACCAAGCTGATCAAGGAGTTCTTCCCGACGGTCGACCTGACCCACGTGATCGACACGTCGGGCGCCTTCATCCCCGGTCACGGAACCCCGACGGTAGTCCTCGTCGGCCGCCGCCGTACACCGGACCGGAGCCAGCCGGTACGTGCGGTGCTCGGCATCCGAGGCGAGCCCGGCCAACCGGCCGATCCAGCGAACGGCGTCGTGTGGACGGCGATCACCAGCCAGATCGATCAGGCGGGCAGTGAGTCCGACTGGGTCAGCGTCACCGACTTCCCCCGCGAACGTCTGTTCCAGCACCCCTGGTCCCTCAGTGGCGGTGGCGCGGATACACTTATGGCAGAAATTGGGAGAAATTCCCGCCGAAAGCTCGATCAACTGTGTGAACTTATCGGGTTCATGGCAGTAACCCGCGAAGACGATGCATACGTACTCGACTCCGCAGTAGCACGCCGACTCTCACTTGCAGATACAGTACAAACTTTTGCAACCGGAGCCGAAGTACGAGATTGGGATCACTCGCACGAATTTGATACAGTCTTCCCGTACACCGCAGACGCTCGGTCAACTCAGCTTACCCAAGCCTCAAAAAAGCACTTGTGGCCGAACCGGACGCTCCTTTTTCGCAGGCGAGCACTTTCCGGATACCACATCGACCGGGACATCGACTGGTTTGCGTACTCAGATTTTCATCCAGTACGCTGGCGCTCACTTTTTCTGATCACCTTCGCTTTTGTCGCTACGCACAACCATTTCACACTCGATCGCGGTGGAAGGGTTTTCACCCGAACTGCCCCTGTGATCAAATTGATTGCCGAAGCGACCGAAGACGACCACCTCAGGCTCATCGGCGTGCTGAACTCATCCACCGGCTGCTTTTGGATGAAGCAGGTCAGTCATCTGAAGGGTGGCAGCGGCGTCGGACGTGGCGTACAGGACGAAGCCTGGGAAGGGCGCTTTGAGTTCACTGGCACACAACTGGAGCAGTTCCCATTGCCTGTAAGGCTTCCGCTAGAGCGTGCACGCAGCCTCGACTCGCTGGCCCAGCAACTCGCGAGCAGCACCCCGCAAGCCCTCGCCAACGCGGAAATCCCCAACCGCGACCTCCTCTCCCGAGCCCACGACGACTACACGACCTTCCGCGCCCGGATGATCACCGAGCAGGAAGAACTCGACTGGGACGTATATCAACGCTACGGCCTGCTCTCCGACTCCGAGGCCGCCCGAGTCGTCATCCCCGACCCGTCCACCGTCCCCGCCCTCAACCTCGGCGAACGGGCCTTCGAAATCGTCCTCGCGCGCACCGTCGCAGCAAGCGAGACCGACACCCAGTGGTTCGTCCGCCACAACTCCACCCCGATCACCGAACTACCCACCCACTGGCCCGACGACTACCGCCGCGTGGTCGAGGCCCGCATCGACCTGATCTACAAGCGCCGCGACATCGCCCTCATCGAACGCCCCGAGTGCAAGCGCCGCTGGTCCGTAGAACCCTGGGACAAGCAACAAGAACGCGCCCTCCGAGAATGGCTTCAGGATCACCTCGAAGCCCGCCACCTCTGGTACGCCGAGGACGCCAACGGCACCGAGCAACCGACCATGCGGTCGGTCTCCGAACTGACCGACCTGCTCCGCGCCGACACCGCGTTCACCGGCGTGGCCCGTATCTGGGCCGCCGACGCGCTGGGCAACCAGGACGTCGACCTCGCCGAGATCGTCGCCGCTCTCGTGGACGACGAGCACGTCCCGTTCCTCCCCGTCCTGCGCTACAAGCCCGCCGGCCTCCGCAAGCGCGCCGACTGGGAGCACGTCTGGGACCTCCAGCGCCAAGAGGACGAAATCGCCGCCGAACTCGGCAAGGAAGTCACCGACCAGACCGTCCGCAAGGAAGTCGAGACCCGTCTCGGCACGATCCCGGTCCCGCCGAAGTACGGCTCTGGCGATTTCCTGCGCAACTCCTACTGGCGACACCGGGGCAAGCTCGACGTTCCCAAGGAACGCTTCGTCTCCTACCCCGGCGCAACACGCGACGGCGACGGGAGCCTCCTCCTCGGCTGGGCGGGCTGGGACCACCGCGAGCAGGCGCACGCGCTCGCCGTGCTGATCAGCCACCGCCACACCGAGGAAGGCTGGCCGGCCGGCCGTCTCACCCCGCTGCTCGCCGGTCTGCACGAGGTGCTCCCGTGGGTGAAGCAGTGGCACGGCGACGTGGACCCGGTATTCGGCGAGTCCCCTTACGTGATCTACGAGGGTTTCCTCGAAAGCCAACTCGGTGAGTCCGGCATCGCCCGCAGCGACCTGGCGACGTGGCAGCCCGCAACCAAGTTGGACGTCTCGCCGCTCCCCCGTCGAGGCACCCGACGCCCCGCCACCAAGCAGACCAAGGTGGACAGGGGGTTCACCGCCGAGCAGTTCGCCGCGGTCCTGGACTTCGCCGCGAACGGTCCGCTGACGACACCCCAGACCGCCGAGGTCACCGGACTGTCCGCCGCGCTGGCCCGAGACCTCCTCAAGCAGCTCGTGGAACGCGGTGAGCTGATCCAGACCGGGCAACGTCGCGGCACCCGCTACGAGTTGCCGTCCACTCGATAACGCTGCGCACCTCCCCCTGCCGTCGATACAGTCAGCAGTCAGGCGACTACTCGACGCGACAGCAGGGGGAGATGTGGGCGGAGTTCTCCGGTTGGGGTTCGAGGAGGACGACGAGCACGACCGTCCACCACCGAGCGGCCTGCCGACGGCCCAGCACCCGGCGGAATCGCTCAGCGGTCACACCGACGGCGTGACCGTCACCGTGGACGAGGCCGCCGAAATCCGCGAGGTCTCGCTGGACCGAGGCTGGCGGCGGCTGGTGGACCCTCGCCGACTCGGCGACGCCGCGATGGTCGCAGCGAACGAAGCCACCATGCGTGCCCTGGCCAAGCAGGTCGAGCAGCCGGCCGAGAGCCCGGACGCACCGGCACCACAGCCGTACCGGCCCATCACCCCGCAGGACGCCGTGCGGCTGCTGGACGAGGTCACGGCGGACCTCACCGCGTTCACCCGCCGCCTCGCCGAGGCAACCGGCCCGGTGTCCGTCGAGAGCCGAGGCGGGCACGTGCACGGCACCTCCCACGGCGGCCGGGTCACGGCCTTGCGGGTCGACCCCCAGTGGGCGAACCAGGCACGCGATTCCGAGTTGATCGCCGAACTGCGGGAAGTGCTCGCCGGACTGCGCGCACGAAGCGCGCCCGCGCACCTCACCGCCGGCCTGGACAGCCCTGCGATCACCGAACTCAACGCGCTGGCGCGTCACCCGAACACCCTGTTGCGCGGATTGGGGCTGCTGCCATGACCGATATCGCCGTCGCCCTCGAAGCCATGCGGTCCGACGCTGCGGCGTGGGAATCCGCAGCCGACCGCGTGGACGGTCCGCGCTCGTCGATCGACCGGTTCACGCTCACCGGCGCGGACGTGTCGAAGTGGGCTGTGGACAGCGGTTTGGACCGCACCTACGACGATGCCCGGCGGACCATGGAGAGCCTGCTCGCACAGGCTTCGGCCACGTTCCGCCTGATCGGCACGCAGTTGCGAGCCGCTGCCGATACCTACGAACGCGAAGACGAAGCGAACATGCACGCGCTGAACAAGATCGTCGAGTGAGGGCACCGTGAACGAGTTAGCGGAGCAGGCCAACCAGCAGTCACGGGACATCGACGCACGGATCCGCGAGTTCGTCGACCAGGTGAACGGGGTGCTGAGCTGGGTCCCGCCCGGTCTCGGGCACCTCGTGATGCCCATCCACCACGGGATGAACGCCTTGGCGGACCTGGCACAGGAGTTCTGGGACCGGGTCACGCTGCTGTGGGACCAGCCGGGCAACTCGGAACGGCTCAAGCAGGTCGGTGACCAGTGGGTCGCAGAGGTCGGGAACGTGCTCGGCGACATCGCCGGCACGCTCGGCCTGGACAAGCTCCGCACGACCGCGGAGTGGGAGGGCCGCGCGTCCCGCGCCTACCGCGACGCGATCCCGGCGCAGGTGGCCGGCCTGAACTCGATCAAGGACGTCGCGAACCAGGTCCGCACCTCGCTGGCCGGCCTGGCGAACTCCATCGACAGCTTCTGGCTCGCGATCAAGTGGGCGTTCGGGGTGTTCCTCGTCGGCGCGGTCGGTGCGATCGCGGCGGCGTGCACGATCGTCGGCATCCCGGTGGCCATCGCCGCGCTGTCCACGGCGGTGTCGGTGTCGCTGGGCCTGGTCGTCACCGCCGTCGTGGCGCTGGAGGCGCACACCAACACCGTGGAGATGGAACAGGCCGCCATCCGGCAGAAGGTCCACGACCTCGGCTCGACCTGGTCGACACCGGAGGCCGGGACCATCTCCGACGCGAGCGTCCTGGACGGCGACCCGTCCGATTGGCGACCCGGGTCGTGACCGGGCCGACCTGGCTCTGGGTCTCCGCACCGCGCGCACGGGAACTGCGCACGTCCTGCACCCGGCTCGGCGTGGTGTTCATCGGCGCGGCGGTGGCACTGGCGCTCCTGCTGGTGGCCGTCGGGGTGAGCCTGCGCACGCCGGGTAACGCCCTGGACGCCACCGCGTGGATCTTCGGGCCGGTCAGCGTGCTGCCGCTGGTCCTGGCGGGCGCTGTCCTGGTGAACGCCCGGGTGCACGTACGGGGCGAGCACCTGGACGTGGCAGGTGCCCGCAAGGTGCGGCGCGGACTCGCGGTGTTGTGGGCGTGCACCCTGCTGTCCTCCGGGTTGGCCGCCGGGGCCAGGCTCTCC
Organism: Saccharothrix sp. NBAS 001; assembly: GCF_056640475.1. Taxonomy (NCBI): domain Bacteria; kingdom Bacillati; phylum Actinomycetota; class Actinomycetes; order Pseudonocardiales; family Pseudonocardiaceae; genus Saccharothrix; species Saccharothrix sp. NBAS 001. Next base: position 9,948,020 of record NZ_CM153251.1, on the reverse strand, counting down.
GCGATCGACCTCGCGTCGGGCGGCCGGTCCGGGGCGGTCTCCCCCGCGAACTGGATCTACCTCCTGCTCCTGCTCGTGGTGGTCGGGCTCGGGGGCGCGGCGTTCGCCGCTGGGCGCACTACACTCCGCTTCTCTACGCCAACCGGGTGACTGTGTGAAACGGTCCTTGCCGACGGTCCTATATCGACAGTGCGATGGGCGGAGGCCGGCGGGCGGAACGCTACGGTGAACGGCTACCGTCGGTTTCGCCACCGAACGAACCAGGGGGATCCACAGCGTGACCACCGCCGCGTCGGGTACCGCGCCGTTGCTGCGTGAGCTGATCGACATCCCGGAGGGCGTCCACCGGGGCGATTTCGTCCTCAAGCTCACCGAGGGTGTCGACACCAAGCGCGATGACGCGCTCCGCAGTTACGTGGTCACCCCGCAGTTGCGGGTGGCGTTCGGCGAGGCCCTGAAGCTGATCAAGTCCGCGCTGGACGAGCACAGCTCCAAAGCCGCCTACCTGCACGGTTCGTTCGGCTCGGGCAAGAGCCACTTCATGGCGGTCCTGCACGCCCTGCTGGACGGTGACACCCGGGCACTGGACCGGCCCGATCTCGCCGAGGTGACGACCCGGCACCGGTGGCTGGGCGACAAGCGCTTCCTGCTCGTCCCCTACCACCTCACCGGCTCGGAGAGCCTGGAAGCCGCGATCCTCGGCGGCTACGTCGACCACGTCCGCCGACACGAGCCGACAGCCCCGATTCCCCAGGTCTACCGGGCGCAGGGGCTGCTGGACGACGCGCGGAAACTGCGCGAGAAGCTCGGCGACGAGCAGTTCCTCTCCGGTTTCCCCAACGAGGCGGACACCGGCTGGGGCGATCTGGGCGCGGTGATGACGCCGGAGAAGCTGGACGAGGGGTTCGACGCGCCGATCGGCAGCCCCGCCTCCGACAACCTGATCACCAAGGTCGTGCAGGCGTACTTCCCCAACTACGTCGACTCGGTGCGCGGCGCGGCCAGCGCGTTCAAGCCCTTGGACCAGGGCCTGGCGGAGATCAGCCGGCACGCCAAGTCGCTGGGCTACGACGGCATCGTGCTGTTCCTGGACGAGCTGGTGCTGTGGCTCGCGGGCAAGATCGGCGACCAGGCGTTCATCAGCCGGGAGACCGAGAAGGTCGCCAAGCTGGTCGAAGCCGGTGACGCGCACCGGCCCGCACCGATCATCAGCTTCATCGCGCGCCAGCGCGACCTGCGGGAACTCGGCATCGGAGCGGAGCGCACCGGAGCGGAACTCCAGTCCTTCCACGACCGCCTCAACCACTGGGACGGCCGCATCGAGAAGATCACCCTGGAGGACCGCAACCTCCCGGTGATCGCCCGGGAACGGGTGCTGCGCAGGCTGCCCGGCGGCGAGGAGAAGGTCCGGCATGCGTTCCAGCGCACCGGGGCGCTGCCAGGATCAGTGCGGGACGTGCTGTTGGGCAGCGGGGACGGGGATTCGTTCGAGCGCACCTACCCGTTCAGCCCGGCGTTCATGGACACGCTCGTGCACGTGTCGTCGGCTCTCCAGCGGGAGCGCACGGCGCTGCTGCTGATGCGGCAGATCCTGGTCAACCGGCGGGACGACATCAAGCTGGGCCAACTGGTTCCACTGGGCGACCTGTTCGACGCCGTCGCGGACGGCGCCGACCAGCCGTTCACCGAGCAGCTCAAGCACGAGTTCGACGAGGCGCGCCTGCTCTACCAGCGCACCCTGCGGCCGATGCTGCTGCGGGACCGCACCTTGCGCGAGGAGCAGGTCGCCGGCCAGGCACCAGTCGAGCCTGCGGTGCTCCAGGCATTCCGCAGCGACGACCGCCTGGTGAAGACGCTGCTGCTGGCAGCACTCGCCCCTGACGTGGACGCGCTGCGCGACCTGACCGCCCGACGGCTGGCCGCCCTCAACCACGGCACGATCACCACCCCCATCCCCGGCCAGGAAGTCGCCGAGGTGGTGCGCAGGCTGCGCAGCTGGGCCAGCCGGGTCGCCGAACTGCAGCTCGGCGAGGGCTCGGACCCGAACGTGCGGCTGAACCTGGTCGGCGTCAACGTCAACGCGATCCTGGAGCGGGTCACCACGCTCGACCAGCAGCCGGCCCGCCGCAGGCTGGTGCGGGACCTGCTGTTCACCGAGCTGGGAGTCACCGACACGGGGACCACCCCGATCGAGCACCCGGTGGCGTGGCGGGGCAGCCGGCGGACGCTGGAGATCGTCTACGGCAACGTGCGGGACCAGCAGGATCTGCGGGACGACCTGTTCGAGCCGTCCTACGACGATCGCTGGCGACTGCTGCTGGACTACCCGTTCGACCCCGACAGCACCTCGGCCGCGGACGACTACAACCGGGTGGTCCGGCTGCGCGCGGAGAAGGGCAATCGGTCCGCCGTCGCCTGGCTGCCCGGCTTCTTCACCTCGGACGTGCTGGACAAGCTCGGCCGGTTGATCAAGGTCGAGTACCTGCTCCAGGACCGGACCCGGTTGGAGGAGCACACCCGCACGATCGGCGCGGAGGACCGGCAACGCGCCCACGACCTGCTGAAGAACCTCCAGGGCTCGTTGCACTCGGAGCTGAGGGAAGCGCTCAAGAACGCCTACGGCCTGGTCACCAGGCCGAAGGAGGAGATCGTCCAGGACTGGCACGACCACCTGGTGAGCCTCGACGCCACCGTGACGCCCCGCGTGGACGCGGGCCGCTCGTTCGCCGAAGCACTGAAGTCGCTGGTCGACCAGGTGCACTCGATGACCTACCCGGACCACCCGGACTTCGACCCGCAACGCAAGGGCGACCTCGTCCGGGACGCGGACCTGCGCACGACGCTCACCATCGTCCGGCGCGCCGCCGACGCCCCGGAGGGGCGGGTCGAGGTCGACCGCCCGCACCGCGAGGCCCTGCGCCGCATCGCCCACCCGCTCAAGCTCGGCGAAGAGCACAACGGGCCGTTCGTGCTCAGCCGGCACTGGGCGGACGAGTTGGAGCGGCGGGCCGCGCGGGAGCACGAGCCGGACGCCGACCTGCCGGTGCGGACGGTGCGCGGCTGGCTGCGCGAGCTGGGCATGGAACGCCGGGTGGAGAACCTCGTCATCGCCACGTTCGCCGAACTCACGCACCGCGCGTGGCGGCACCGCGAACGCCTGGTCGACCCGCCGGAGACCCCCGAAGCGGTCGCCGACGACATGGTGCTGTACCGGCAGGCGCTGCCGACCCCCGACCAGTGGGACCGGGCCTGCCTGCTCGCCGCCGCGCTGACCGGCACGGACTTGCGCACCGCAGTGATCTCCCCGCGAGCGGTGGCCCGGTTCGCCCGCACGGTCGGCAAGAAGGTCGACCAGCTGCGCCTGCCGGCGGTCGGCCTCGTGGAACTGCTCGACCAGCACAGCGGGCGACTGGGTCTGGACCGGTCGGCGTCCCAGGGCCGCTACGCCACGGCCACGGTCGCGAGCGACCTGGTGACCGAACTGCACACCGTCACGGATCCGACCAGGCTGGTCGCCGCGGTCGCCGCGACCGACCTGCACGACATCGACCCGATGGTGATCAGCCGATCACTGGAAACGGCGGAAGAGGTGTCCACGGCCCTGCGCGCCGCGGACTGGGCGATCTTCGACGTGCTGGACGACCCGGCCGCTGCCGACATCGCGGCCGAGCTGCGGCAGGGCGTGAATGCCAACGAGCACGCCACCCCCCTGCGGCGTGCGCTCGACCAGGCGAAGCGTCGGCTGATCGCGCTCATCAGCAAGCCGACGCCGCCCCCCGCACCACCCGTGCCAGGACCGACTCCGCCGAATCCCGGTGGCGGTGTGCACCAGGCGACCGGCAGGCTCACCGACGTGATGGCGGAGCTGACGAGGTTCGGCGAGGAGCACCCCGACGCGACCATCGAGGTGACCTACCGGATCCTGGAACGCGGATGACGCCGGCAGACCTCGACTCGGCCGTCGAGAACGCGGTCGTCAGCCGGGTGTCCGACATCGTGGAAGGTCTCGACAAAGACCCGGATCCCGTCGGTCGCCGGGTCGTGATCGGCGTGCGCACCCGACGCGAACCCGTGTGGCACGGAGACCACGACGGCGAGATCCGCGGGCACTCCGTCCGGTACGTCGCGTGCCCGTCCGTGCTGTCGGTGCTGGACGCCCTTGCGGCACCGCCCGCCGCCACGGCCGCGTACGAGGTGCTCGTCGTGCTCACCGATCGCGACGAGCGGGAACTGGGTGAGGCCGTGATGGCCCGCCTGCACCGCGCCCACCTGCACGACGTCAGCAAGTACACCCTGCTCCAAGACCTGCTCAAGGTCCGGCAGCTCGACGCCCGCCTGCGCGGCCGGGAAAACGGCTGGCTGGTCGACGCGCTGGTCGACCTTGCCCGCACAGGCCAACTGCCGAACACCACCGGGCTGTCGTTCGGCCGGGAGGTGGCGCTGCGGCACGTGGTGCGCGCCAGGCTGTCCGTGGACTCCACGGCGCTCGACCTCACATCCCTGATCACGGCGGCGGACGTGCCCGGCAACCGGGCGCGCTGGCAGGCCCTCGACCCCACCGAACGGCTCGGCATCACCGCCCACCTCGTGGAGCGGTTGGGCGCCGCGGCCGATGTGGTGCTGCGGTTGGCGGCGGCCCGCGACGACGTGCTCGCGGAACTTCTGGTCGCCGACGTGCTGACCGGCGCGCCGCAGGACGACCTGACCGCCGCCCACGCGCTCGGTGCGTTCACCCACTCACGCTTCGGCCCCGACGAACCCGGCCGTGCGGCGATCGCCACGGCCGCTGCGGCGGCGGTCGAGATCGCCACCGGCACGGACTCCCCTGAGGTGTGGTCGCGGATCCGTCACGCGGACGCGTTGCTCGCCCAGCTCAACGGCTCCACCATCGCCTACGTGAGCCGCGTGCTGCCCAGCGGCTTCACCTCCCGGCTGGAACGCGCGGCCAAGACCCTGGAGGACAAGGACCTCGCGGCTGTCAAAGAGCACCACTACGCCAACGAGAAGTCCGCGCAGGTGCGCCGGCTGCACGCGGCGGTGCGACTGCGCCGCTGGCTGGATTCCCGACCACCGGAGATCACCACGACATCGGACGCGTTGCGGCGCCACGCGAGGGACCTGGCCTGGGTGGACAGCGAGCTGATCAGGGTGCGCCACGGCTCGTCGTCCCCGGAGGTCGCCAAGGCGTTCGAGCGGATCGCGTCCCGGGTGGGCAAACGCCGCGCGGAACTCGACAGCCGGTTCGCCTCCACCCTCCCCGAGGCCGCCTACACGGTACCCAGCGGCGTGCCGGCCGTGGAGACCGTGCTGCCGAAGGTGATCGCCCCGCTCGTCCGCCGGCACAAGGTGCTGTTGATCGTGGTGGACGGCATGTCCGGAGCGGCGGCGGCGGAGATCACCTCGTCGATCGCGGACAACCCGAGGCTCGGTTGGACCGAGGTCGTGCGGGCCGCGGACGGCGGACGGGAGGCGGTGCTCGCGGCGTTCCCGACCGAAACGGCCTACAGCCGCACGTCGCTGCTGACCGCGGCACTGTCCAGTGGCAACGCCGACACCGAACGACGTGCGTTCCCCAAGCACTCGTTCTGGCCGCCGCGCACCAGGGCCACCCTCGTGCACAAGGCCGGTGTCGCCGGCACCTCGGGCCTGGACCTCGGAGCGGACCTCGACGCAGAGTTCGCGCCGAGGCCGGAACCGCAGGTGCTGGCGGTCGTGCTGAACACCGTCGACGACGCGCTGGCGAAGGGCCGGCAGTCCGACGACCCGGGATGGAACTACCGCGACGTCGCCTACCTGCCGGCGCTGCTGGAACGGGCTGCGGAGAACGGCTGGGTCGTCGTGCTCACCAGCGACCACGGCCACGTGCTGGAGCACGGCTCGCGACACCGTCCCGACTCGACCGGCACCGCCCGCTGGCGGCGACCGGGCGACCAGGTCCAGGAGGACGAGGTCCTCCTGACGGGACCACGGGTGCTGGTGGACGGCGGCACCGCGGTGCTCGCCGCGACGGAAGCCGTCCGCTACGGGTCCCGTTCCCACGGCTACCACGGCGGGGCATCGCTCGCCGAGGTCGCCATCCCGCTGGTGGTGCTGCTGCCACCCGGTACCGACGAACTCGACGGCTGGGCCGTCCACTCCCAGGGCCAGCCGGACTGGTGGACGGGCAGGGAACCCCGCAAGCCCACCCGCCCGCCTCGGACCAAACGGGAGCCCACGCCCGCTCAGCCGGACCTGTTCGCGCGGGACGAATCACGCGGCACCCGACTGATCGCCGGCGAGACGTTCGTCAACACCCACCGGGGGCAACCGGCCAACCGGGTGCTCAAGGCCGAGGTGTTCCGCAACGTCGTGGACGCGGTACTCGCCGCAGGAGGGCGGCTGCCGGTCGCCGAAGCCCTCCAGGCCGCCGGGACGCCGGGACGCAATCCGCGCGGCCTGGTCGCCGCGCTCGGCCGCGTGCTGAACATCGACCAGTTCCCGGTCGTGGACCTGATCGACGGCGGGCGCACGCTCGTGATCAATGAGAAGCTGCTGGACGAGCAGTTTCCCGAGGGGCGCTGATGACGACGGTCAGTCCGGCACGAAGGCGGGCGGTGCTGGCCGCGCTGCGCCGCGGCACCGTGCCGGAAAGCGGCTTGGACCTGTTCGCGGTCGGCTTGGACCGGTTGGCACCCACCCTGGACGAGGAACTGTCCGCGTGCGCGTCGGGTGCCGCCGAGTTCAAGGCCGTGCGCGGCGAGTACGGGGCGGGCAAGACCTTCCTGGCCCGCTGGCTGGCCGAACGCGCCAAAGCCGCGGGCATGGCGGTGAGCGAAGTGCAGATCTCGGAAACCGAGACACCGCTGCACCGGCTGGAAACGGTCTACCGGCGGCTGTGCGAGAACCTGACGACCGCCGCCGCGCCACCCAGTGCGTTCCGCGCCGTGCTGGACAGCTGGCTGTTCGCGCTGGAGGAGGACGTGCTGGCCGAGGGCGAGGTCGACGCGTCCGACGCACAGCGCCTGGGCTCGGCGGTGGACGACCTGCTGGAGCTGAGGCTGGGCGGACTGGCCCGAACCACACCGGGCTACGCGGCTGGCCTGCGCGGCTACCGGCGAGCAGTGGCCGAGGGCGACACGGACACCGCCGACGGCTTGGCCGCCTGGCTGGCCGGGCAGCCCCACGTGGCCGCCTCCGCGAAACGCGCCGCAGCGGTGAAGGGCGACATCGACCACTTCCAGGCGTTGGGGTTCCTGCAAGGGCTGCTCACCGTGCTCCGCGACGCCGGACACCCCGGACTGCTCCTGGTGCTGGACGAAGTCGAGACCCTGCAACGGGTCCGCAGCGACGCGCGGGCCAAGGCGCTCAACGCCCTGCGCCAGTTGATCGACGAGATCGACAAGGGCCGCTTCCCCGGCCTCTACCTGATGGTCACCGGAACACCGGCTTTCTTCGACGGACGCCAAGGCGTGCAACTGCTCCCGCCGCTGGCGGATCGGCTGCACACCGACTTCGGCGCGGACGACCGGTTCGACAACGCGCGCGCCCCGCAGGTCCGGCTGACCGGCTTCACCCTCGACCGCCTGGTCGAACTCGGCGGCCGGGTGCGGACCCTCTACGCGAACGGATCCCCTGCGGCACAACGCATCCTGGACTTGGCCGACGACGCCTACCTGCGGGACTTCGCCGCATCGGTGGCCGGCGGCCTCGGCGGCAGAGTCGGTGTCGCACCGAGGTTGTTCCTGCGCAAGCTCGTGCTGAACGTGTTCGACACCATCGAGCTGCACCCCGACTTCGACCCGCGCAGCGACTACACGGTCGCGATCGAACGGGCCGAACTGACCAGCACCGAACGGGAAGCCGCCGCCACGTCGGCGGACGACGTCGACCTCGATGTCTGACCCGGCCGCAGCGCTCGCCGCGCTCCACCCCGCGGTCCAACACCACGTCGTGAACACCCTGCGCTGGCCCGGCCTCCGACCGTTCCAGGCGGCAGCGGTCGGTCCGGTGCTGTCCGGAGTGGACTGCCTGCTGCTCGCCCCCACCGCCGGCGGCAAGACCGAGGCGGCGATGCTGCCGACGCTGACCCGCATGGCGTCCGAACGGTGGTCCGGCATCTCCGTGCTCTACGTCTGCCCGCTGCGGGCCCTGCTCAACAACCTGGCACCACGACTGGCCGGATACACCGGGTGGCTCGGGCGCGGTGCCGAGGTCTGGCACGGCGACGTCGGTCAAGGACAACGGCGCCGGATCCTGCGGGACCTGCCGGACGTCCTGCTCACCACACCCGAGTCGCTGGAAGCCATGCTGGTGTCGGTCAACGTCGACAACCAACGCACCTTCCGCGACCTGCGGGCCGTCGTCGTGGACGAGGTGCACGCCTTCGCGGGCGACGACCGGGGATGGCACCTGCTGGCACTGCTGGAACGACTGGCCCGGGTCGCGGGGCGTGAACTCCAGCGCATCGGGTTGTCCGCCACGGTGGGCAACCCGGACGAACTACTGGCCTGGCTCCAGGGGGGCGCTCGACACCGGCCCCGCGAGGTGGTCGCGCCCGAGACCACCACCTCCGTCACCCCGGAAGTCACGCTCGACCACGTCGGCACGGTCGACAACGCGGCGAAAGTGATCTCCGCGCTGCACCGGGGCGAGAAACGACTCGTCTTCGTCGACAGCCGCCGCCGGGCCGAAGAACTCGGCGCGGCCCTGCGCACGCGCGACGTGACGACGTTCCTCTCGCACTCGTCGCTGTCCGCGAACGAGAGACGCCGGTCCGAAGAGGCGTTCGCCGAGGCTCGGGACTGCGTCATCGTCGCGACCTCGACGCTCGAACTCGGCATCGACGTCGGCGACCTGGACCGGGTGATCCAGATCGACGCACCGCGCACCGTGGCCTCGTTCCTGCAACGGCTGGGTCGCACCGGCCGGCGGCCCGACAGCACCCGCAACTGCCTGATCCTGTGTCTGGGCCAGGAATCCACGCTGACCGCCGCAGGTCTGCTGGACCGGTGGGCAGCAGGCTGGGTCGAGCCGATCACCGCGCCCCCCTCGCCGCGGCACATCGTCGCCCAGCAGCTCATCGCGTCGGCATTGCAGGAGAACACGATCGGACTGCGGACGTGGAGGGAGCGATGGGCAGGACTGCCGGTCTTCGGGGACGACTCTCCGCAGATCTTCGCCCACCTGCTGGACGCGGGATTCCTCGACCACGACGGGGATCTCGCGTTCGTCGGCCCCGAAGCCGAACGCAGGTTCGGCCGGCGGCACTTCTCCGACATCACCGCTGTGTTCACCGCGGCACCCGAGTTCCTGGTCCTGTCCGGACGCGAAGAAATCGGCCAGGTGGGCGACGACGTCCTGCTGGCCGACGTGGACGGCCCACGGGTGCTGCTGCTGGCCGGCCGAACGTGGCTGGTGACCCACGTCGACTGGGCGCGGCGGCGGTGCCAGGTGCAGCCGACCGACCTGCCCGGCCGGGCGCGGTGGGGTGGCGGAGGCGGCGGCATGTCTTACGACGTCACCCAGGGCATGCGCGACGTCGTCCTCGGACACGACCCAGCCGGGGTGCACCTCACCCGGCGCGCGGTATCCGCACTGGCCGAACTGCGCGAACGGCACAGCGCCCACACCGCTGCCGATGCGACCGTTGTCGACTGGTCCTCCACCGGCGAGGCGCATTGGTGGACGTGGGCGGGCACCGCCACCAACCGGACGCTGCACGCGTCGCTCCCCGATCTGGTCGACCCGCGGCAGCGGATCGGCGACCACTCACTCCGGCTCCGCCCGGACCTCACCGTCGACGAGGTGCGCCGTTCCCTGTCCGCGTGCGAACTCCGCCCGCCCGAGGTGAACCCGAGCGCGGTCTCCGGGCTGAAGTTCGCCGCCGCCCTCCCCGAAGACCTCGCCATCGCGACCGTCGCCGAGCGCCTGGTCGACCTCGCCGGTGCACGAGCCACGCTCGACACGCCCCGACGCCACATCCGCGAGTCGACCGGACCATGATCGGCGGAACCGGACTGCGCAATCACGATCTGGAGGTACCGGAAGTGGACCGACCGCTCACCGCCGCCGAACTGTTCGACGCCGTCGGCCGCGGCTACGAGGAGGCGTTCGGCCGACCGCCCATCGTGGACGCCGGCATCCGACTGCTCCTGGACCGCCTGCCCGACAGCGCCCGCGTGCTGGACATCGGCAGCGGCACGGGCAAGCCCGTCGCCGCCGACCTCACCGCCGCCGGCCACCGGGTGATGGGGGTCGACGTCTCCGCCGAGATGGTCGCGATCGCCCGGGAACAGGTCCCCGACGCCGACTTCGTGCACGCCGACATCCGGGAGTGGAACTCCGCCGACGGGTCGTGGGACGCCGTGTGCGCGTTCTTCCCGTTCCTCCAGATGTCCCGCGCCGACGCCGTGCGGGTGCTCGCCGACATCGCCCGCTGGCTCAAGCCGGACGGGGTCGTCGCGCTGATCACCGTGCCGATGGACGTCGAGGGCCTCGAAGTGCCGTTCCTCGGCCACACCGTCCACATCACCAGCTTCGCCGCGCCCGACCTGCTCCGCCACGTGGAACAGGCCGGGCTGGACGTCGTCGAGACGCACCGCGCCGTCTTCTCCCCCGACCGCGAGGGCCAGCCGGACGAGGAGCACCTGCTGGTGCTGGCTACGCCCACGCGCCCGACGACGCCGCGGCCTTGACGTAGTCCCCGAACGGGCGCGGCTCGCGACCCAGGACGTCCTGGACACCGGTGGACAGGGCGGCGTCGTGGCCGTCCCGGATCGCCTCCAGGGCGTACCCGAGCACGGCCGCGTACTCCTCCGAGAAACCGCCCGCCCGCAACGCCTCGGCGACCGCCGCGCCCGGCACGTCGACCAGCGCGATGTCCCGCCCGGACGCCTCGGCGACCAGCGCGACCGCGTCCCGGAACGAGACCGCCTCCGGGCCGGACAGCTCGTAGACCTTGCCGGCGTGGCCGTCCCGGGTCAGCGCGGCCACGGCCACGTCTGCGATGTCCTGCGCGTCGATGAACGGGTGCCCGCCCGCACCCAGCGGCAGCGTCACCTCGTCCGCCAACACCATGGACACCAGGAAGTCCTCGGTGAAGTTCTGGTGGAACCACGTCGGCCGCAGGATCGTCCAGTCCACAGTGGACGCCCGGACGGCGGCCTCGCGGCGGTCCTCCGGGTCGATGCCGCGCGCGGACAGCAGCACGATCCGCGTCACGCCCGCCGCGACCGCGCGCGGCACGAACGCGGCCACCTCGGCGGCGTCCAGGTTCGTCGAGGGCGGCACCAGGTAGACCGCCGACGCGCCGGCCAGCGCGGCGTCCCAGGTGGACTCGTCGGACCAGTCGAAGCGCAGCGCGGACGACCGGGAAGCGGGACGGGCGGCGGAACCGAGGGTGGCGGCGACGCGGCGGCCGGTCTTGCCGGTCGCTCCGAGAACCAGGATTGTCATGCCACCACCCAACCAAGACCGTGCTGGACGGGACATGGTCGAGACGCCCGATCGCATGTTCAATCGTCTCTGTGGACGCTCTCACCGATCTGCTGCGCGGGGTCCGCGCCCAAAGCGCGCTGATGTGCCGTTCCTACGCGTCACCGCCCTGGTCGATGCGCTGGGCCGGCTCGGCGCCGCTCACCGCCGTGATGACCACCAACGGCGACGCCTGGCTCACCGCCGACGGCCGGCCGCCGATCCGGCTGCGCGCCGGCGACATCGGACTGGTCCGCGGGCCGCGCCCGTTCGTCGTCGCCGACGACCCGGCGACACCGCTGCAACTGGACACCACCCTGCCGGGCTGCGACAAGTGGGCCGTCGGCACCCGCACCTACAGCCTCGGCGGCACGGCCGGGACGCTCATGCTGACCGGCAGCTACGAGGTCGAGGGCAGCGTGTCCGACCGGCTGCTCAACGCCCTCCCGCACGCGTTCGTCGTGCCGTGCGGCCCGTGCTCGACCGTCGACCTGCTGTCCGAGGAGATCGCCAAGGACCAACCGGGCCAGGAAGGCGTGCTCGACCGGATGCTCGACCTGCTGCTGGTGTTCGCGCTGCGCGAGTGGTTCGACCGCCCCGAGGCGAACCCGCCCGGCTGGTACCGCGCGCTCGGCGACCCCGTGGTGGGCCCGGCGTTGCGCGCCATCCACGACGAACCCGCGCGCACCTGGACCGTCGGCGAACTCGCCGAGCGGGCCAAGGTGTCCCGCGCGGTGCTGGCGAAGCGGTTCACCGCGCAGGTCGGCGTCCCGCCGCTGACCTACCTGACCGAGTGGCGCATGACCGTCGCCGCCGACCTGCTCGCGAAACCCGACGCGACCGTGCACTCCGTGGCCCGCGCGGTCGGCTACCGGGACGGCTTCGCGTTCAGCACCGCGTTCAAACGGGTACGCGGCGTTCGGCCCAGCGACCACCGTGTGGTAGCTCTGCGGGCATGAGCCACAGCCTCGAAGACCTGCGCGACGCGCTCCGCCGGTTCGCCGCCGCACGCGACTGGGACACCTACCACACGCCCAAGAACCTGGTGATGGCGCTGTCCGGCGAAGTGGGCGAGCTGACCGACCTGTTCCAGTGGCTCACGCCCGAAGAAGCCGCGAACGCCATGCACGACGAAGAACTTGCCTGGAACGTCCGCGACGAACTCGCCGACGTGATGCACTACCTGGTGCGCCTGGCGGACAAGCTGGACGTGGACCTCGTGGAGGCCGCGTTCGCCAAGATCGACCGCAACGAGCGGCGCTTCCCGACCGGAGACCTCCGGCCAGTCGAATGAGGGGGCCATGGACATCCAGTCCTTGGACACGCTGCACCTGCACCAGAAGATCACCATGATGGTGAACCGCTACGAGGCGTTCGCCGACGACGGCCACGGCGCGCCCGGGCAGCCGGTCGCGTTCGTCGAGCAGAAGCGCATGGCGTTCAAGGAGCAGGTCACGATCTTCACCGGCGCGGACAAGCAGTACGTCCTCGCCGGCTTCAAGGCGCGCAAGGTCATCGACCTCGGCAGCGGCTACGACGTGACCGCGGGTGACGGGCAGCCGATCGGCCTGTTCCGCAAGGACTTCGGCAAGTCCCTGGTGAACTCCACCTGGCACGTCGAGCAGCCCGGTGCCGGCACCACCACCGGCCGCGAGCGCAACCAGGGCATCGCGGTGCTGCGCCGGATCTGGGGCTTCCTGCCGTTGATCAACGACCTGCCGTTCCCGTTCCGCTACCACTTCGACTTCGTCCGCGACGGCGTCCCGGTGTTCAGCGTGGACAAGAAGACGTGGCTGCGCGACCAGTACCTGATCCGCATCCAGGACCCCACCGTCGACCGCCGCCTGGTGATCGCGCAGGCCGTGGCCGTGGACGCGCTCCAGTCCCGTTAGACCGTCCTACAGGTAGGTCAGCAGCAATAAGACCAAGGCCACCAACAGGATCACCGCGAGCAGTGCGGAAACCCACGTGGGCGAGGTCGGTGACGGCCTCGCCCGCGCGTGTCTCCCCGAACGCCTACGCGGTCGCCAACGCACCGCAGCCTCCCCCGCACCCACAGCGTCCCAACCACGACTGTTCATGCGCCCCACGCTAAGGAGAGGGAAGAGGAGCGGGCCTCACGTCACCCGGTCGCGCCATCCGGATCGCTCGGACAGCGGTACGGACCACCGAACCCGTGACCGGCTCTGAGAGGATGGGTTCGTGCAGGTGACGGTGGTCGGTGCGGGTATCGCTGGAGTGGCGTGCGCGCGGACGCTGACTGCCGCCGGAGTGACGGTCCGTGTGCTCGAACGGGCGCACGTGTGCGGCGGACGGATGGCGACCAAACGGTACGACGGCCGCCGCACGGACATCGGCGCGGGCTACTTCACCGTGTCGTCACCCCGGTTCGCCGCAGTGGTCGAGCGGTGGCGGGAGGTCGGCCTGGCACGCCCGTGGACGTCGACCATGGCCGTGCACTCACCGTCCGGTTGGGACACCACGACCGGCCCGGAGCGCTGGGCCGCGCCCGGTGGCCTGCGGACCCTGGTCGAAGACCTCGCGGACGGCCTGGACGTGCGGACCCAGCGCGCCGTGGAGTGGGTCGACGCCGGCCCCAGGGTCGACGGCGTGCCGGCCGACGCGGTCGTGCTGGCGATGCCGGGCCCGCAGGCCGTGCGCCTGGTCGACCCGAACCTGAGCCGCACCGCACAGGCCGCGCTGAACCGCGCGTGGCTGCCGTCCCTGGTCGCGACCTTGCGCTTCGACCGGCGAGCGTGGGACTTCGTCGGTGCGTTCGTCAACGAACACCCCGTCCTGACCACGTTGTTCGACGACGGCAGCCGCCGAGGTGACAACGCACCCGTCCTGGTCGCCCACACCACCGCCGAGTTCGCCGACCAGTTCGTGGCCGACGCCGACGCAGCCGCCGACGAGGTGGAGTCCGCCGTCCGTGAACTGCTCGGACTGCCCGCCGCCTTGTCCGTGGCCGTGCACCGCTGGACCTTCGCCCGTCCCGCGGAGCCCGGCGAAGCCCCGTTCCACTACAGCCCGGAACGCGTCGGCATAGCCGGTGACGCCTGGGGCCAACCGAAGGTGGAAACGGCGTGGCTCTCCGGCACCCTGCTGGCCGAAGCCATCATCGCCGACCTGAGCTGACCACGGCTTTCAGCGGTCGAACACACCGCCGAACACACCCAGAAAAATCCCTCAGAACGCACAAAAGCCTTCAGGGGTACCCGGCGGACCGGGTACCCCTGAAGGAATGATTGTTCGGCGGCGTCCTACTCTCCCACACCCTCACGAGTGCAGTACCATCGGCGCTGGAAGGCTTAACTACCGGGTTCGGAATGGGACCGGGTGTTCCCCAACCGCTATGACCACCGAAACACTATGAAATTACCAACCCGTAGGCACCACAACCCCGGACAACCCTCGTCCAGGACCGTGGTGGTCCGGTTCGGTTCCTTCAGAACCGCACAGTGGATGCGTAGCATGTTTGTGAGCAAGTCCTCGGCCTATTAGTACCGGTCAACTCCAGCCGTTACCGGCCTTCCATCTCCGGCCTATCAACCCAATAGTCTCTTGGGGGCCTTACCCCACAAAGGGTGGGATACCTCATCTAGGAACAGGCTTCCCGCTTAGATGCTTTCAGCGGTTATCCCTTCCGAACGTAGCCAACCAGCAATGCCCTTGGCAGGACAACTGGCACACCAGAGGTCCGTCCGTCCCGGTCCTCTCGTACTAGGGACAGCCTTCCGCAAGTATCCTACGCGCGCGGCGGATAGGGACCGAACTGTCTCACGACGTTCTAAACCCAGCTCGCGTACCGCTTTAATGGGCGAACAGCCCAACCCTTGGGACCTACTCCAGCCCCAGGATGCGACGAGCCGACATCGAGGTGCCAAACCATGCCGTCGATATGGACTCTTGGGCAAGATCAGCCTGTTATCCCCGGGGTACCTTTTATCCGTTGAGCGACCACGCTTCCACAAGCCATGGCCGGATCACTAGTTCCGACTTTCGTCCCTGCTCGACCTGTCGGTCTCACAGTCAAGCCCCCTTGTGCACTTGCACTCGACACCTGATT
>NZ_CM153251.1:9042500-9927500 GCF_056640475.1 Saccharothrix sp. NBAS 001 | reverse complement strand
CGCACCTCGATCCACCCACCGGGCACGTTGTGCCGCACGGCGTTCTCCAGCAGGTTGCCGGCGATCCGCTCCAGTAGCGCCGGATCCCCCACGGCCGGCGCGGGCCCGGTCACGAACGACGCCCGCACCTGGTGCTGTTCCGCCTCCACCCGCACGGCCCTCCACGCGGACTCGACCACGGCGTTCAGGTCCACGGGCTCCCGCACCGCCAACCCCAGCCCGTCCGTGCGCGCCAACAGCAGGAGCGCGCTCACCAACTGCTCGGCGCGTTCGGTCGCCGCGCGCACCACGGACGCCATTCGCCGCAGCTCGGCCTCGTCGGCGTCGGGATCGGTGAGCGTCACCTCCAGCTCCGTGCGGATCACCGACAACGGGGTGCGCAGCTCGTGCGAGGCGTTGGCGACGAACCGGCGCTGCGAGTCGAACGCGGCCTGGAGCCGGTCGAGCATCTCGTCGAAGGTGTCCGCGAGTTCGGCGACCTCGTCGCGCGGCCCGACCAGCCGGAGCCGCTCCCCCAGTGACTCGGCGGACAGCTTGCGCGCCGCGTCGGTCACGTCGTGCACGGGCCGCAGCACGCGGCCGGTGATCGTCCACGCCAGCAGAGCCGCCGCAGCGACGACGCACAAGAAGGCGATGGCACCCGATCGGAGGACGTCGTCGCGGGCCTGCTGACCGAGCGCATCGGCGAGCACCCCCGCATCCACGTCGACCCCGTCCACCCGGACCGTGCTGCCGTCGGCGAATCGGGGTGAGGACGCGACCACCCGCCCGACGAGCATCCAGCCGAGCAGGAGCAACAGGCCGCTGACGAACGCCACCAGGCCGGTGGCGAGCAGCGTCAGGCGGACCCGGAGACCCGGTCCACGCCTGCGCAACCCTGTGTTCAGCGCGTGCCGTCCTGGGCGACGCCGGCCGTGGGCACGCGGTAGCCCGAGCCGACCACGGTGTCGATGATCCCGGGCTCGCCGAGCTTCTTGCGCAGGGTCATCACGGTGACCCGGACGGTGGTGGTGAACGGGTCGGCGTTCTCGTCCCAGACGCGTTCGAGCAGTTCCTCGCTGCTCACCACGGAACCCTTGGCGGCGAGCAGCACCTCCAGCACGCCGAACTCCTTGCGGGTGAGTTCGATCGGCCGCCCGGCGCGGCGAACCGTGCGGCGGGCCGGGTCGAGTTCGACGTCACGCGCGGTGAGCAGCGGCGGCGTCGCCGGGGTCGCGCGTCGGGCCAACGCGCGAACGCGGGCGACCAATTCGGGAAACGCGAAAGGCTTGGCGAGGTAGTCGTCCGCGCCGAGCGACAGACCGGCGACGCGGTCGTCCAGGCCGGCGCTGGCGGTGAGCATCATGACCCTGGTGAGGGCGCCGGAGCTGAGGATCTCCTTGCACAGCTCGTCGCCGGACATGCCGGGCAGGTCGCGATCAAGCACGACCACGTCGTACCTGGTCACGGTGGATTTCTCGTGACCTGTCTCGCCGTCGTAGGCGACGTCCACGGCCATACCCTCGCGCCGCAGACCACGCGCGATCGCGTCGGCCAGTGGCACCTCGTCCTCGACTACCAGGATCCGCACCACACAAAGGTGCCACACATCCCTGAGAACCGGCTTAGCGGCTGAGTCGCGTCGCGCCCGACCGCCTGGCCCACGCACCAGTCCCCCACCACCGGCGGACTCGCGCTCCAGACCAGGGCACGCAAGCTCACCGTTTCCAGGTACGACTTCGGCCCGCCGTCCGTACCGGCACCGGTCGGGCGGTTCTCGGGACCGGGCTCGCTCCGGCTACCGGGCGTGACGAGCCACCGCCGCGCCCGGTAGGCGGAGCGGACAGGCGGCTCGGGCGGGGCGAGCGGTGCTCGCGTCGGCGGCTCCTGGGTGCGCACGTCGCGCGCACACACGTCATGGCCGCACACCACGCACATCGCGGGCGCACACCACGCACGTCGCGGGCGCATATATCGCGCGCACGGGCGCGCACGGGCGCGCACGGGCGGGCCTGTCGCGCGCACGTCGCGTTGCGCAGGCGGGCACGTCGCGAACGCGTGGCGGCCGGGTTGCCAGGCGGCCGGGTTGCGGTCGGCCGGCACGTCGCGGGCGAGTGGCGTGCCCATCGCGGGCACGTGGCGCGGGCGGACGGGCGGGTGGCGGTCGGGTGGGGCGGCGGCAGGTGGGTGGCGGTTGGGCGGGGGGTGGTCGTTGGGTGCGGCGGCGTGAGGGTGGGTGCGGTAGTGGGTGGTCGGGGTGACCTCATGCTTCACCGAGTATGGGTAACGGTGTTTTCGTACCCATTCATGTTTTGACCACTCGGTTGTGTGATGTGTGCGTGTTGGGCGTTGAGGTGTGGGGCGCGGAGGTGTGGGGCGCGGAGGTGTGGGGCGGAGGCAGGGTGGCGGGGCGGTGAGTGGAGTGGAGTGGTGCGGAGGGGGTTAGCGGGAGTCGCGGAGTACGACGGTTTGGTGGGCGGTTTGAAGGGTTCGCAGTTGCAGAAGGGTCGGGTGTTCCTCTGCCAGGCGGGCTGCGTTGAGGAGGGAGCGCAGGGCTGCGGTTTCGCCTCGGGCTCGTTCTAGGCAGGCTCGGGCTTCGCAGCGCGCTACCAGTTCGGCCAGGGCGGCTTTGCGCAGTTCGGCCGGCATCACGACGTCTCGCACGGCTGCCTGGCGCAGTTCGATGCCCAGTTCCGCCACGCGTGGTCGCACGATGTCCTGGACCTCGTTGGACAACTCACCCCTGGCCGGGTCCACCTGGTCGTGGGTGCGTTTCAGGACCGCGGACCTCAGCGCCAGTTGCAGGGCCAGGTGGAGTTCGGCGGTCGGGTCGGCCACCGTCACCACGAACGCGGTCGCGTCGGTCACCGCCCAGGTCACCACCAGGGTCACCCGGATCAGCACGCCGTCGGACGTCGGGACGTCCTGCCACGCCGGGGTCTGCGAGCGGGGCCTGGTGTCGACTCGGTGCACCTGGTCGCGGCGGCCCACGTCGTGTTGTCCGGGGCCTAACTCACCGACCAGTTCGCCTCTCTGGAAGTGCACGGCGCGCTCCCACGGCATCAACGTGTGTCTCAACGTCCCCTCCTCGGCCCGCGGCGGCGCGGGACCGTGTCCCCGGCCGTGGAGCGGGGGGCGGGGGCACTGGGCCCGCAGAGCCCGCCGCCCGGTGGTCGGCCGGGGGCACGGCGACATGGGGTGTGAACCCACTCGCGTCGGCAGCGCGTTGTGCTTTTCCGGCTGGGATCGCGGGACCCCGGGCGGCAGTGCCGCCCCGGGCCGCTCGCCGGTGCGGGAGGAAGGGTAGCGGTTACTTCTCCACCCGGGCTTCGATTTCGGCGGGCTCGCCCGCGACGACCCACTCGGTGATCCGCCGGGCCACGTCCTGCGCGGTCAGGCCCAGGTCGGACAGCACCTCGGCGCGCTCGCCGTGCTCGTGGAAGTCCTGCGGGATGCCCAGGTCGCGCAGCGGGGTGGCCACGCCCGCGTCGCGCAGGGCGGCGGCCAGGGCCCAGCCGAACCCGCCGTGCCGGCCGTTGTCCTCGACCGTGACGACCAGGCGGTGCTCGCGGGCCAGCTCGACCAGGTCGGCCGGCACCGGGAACACCCAGCGCGGGTCGACCACGGTGACGCCGATGCCCTGGTCGGCGAGCCGCCGGCCGGCGGAGACGCCGAGCTGCCCGAACGCCCCGACCGCGACCAGCAGCACGTCGGTGTAGCCGGAACGGGCCAGGACGTCGACCTTGCCGACGCGTTCCAGCGCGGGCAGGTCTTCGCCGACGGACGCCTTCGGGTAGCGCACGACCGACGGCGCGTCGGAGATCTCGACGGCTTCGCGCAGCTCCTCGCGCAGCGTCGCGGCGTCGCGCGGGGCGGCCACGTGGATGCCGGGGATCAGGCCGCAGATGGACAGGTCCCACATGCCGTGGTGGGACGCGCCGTCCGGGCCGGTGATCCCGGAGCGGTCGAGCACGACGGTGACGCCCTGCTTGTGCATGGCGACGTCCATCAGCAGCTGGTCGAACGCGCGGTTGAGGAACGTCGCGTAGATCGCCACGACGGGGTGCAGGCCGCCCATGGCCAGGCCGGCGGCCGAGGTCATCGCGTGCTGCTCGGCGATGCCGACGTCGAAGCACCGGTCGGGGTGCAGGCCGGCGAACTTGTCCAGGCCCGTCGGGCCGCGCATGGCGGCGGTGATGGCGACGATGTCGGGGCGCTCGGCGCCGAGCACGGCCAGTTCGTCGGCGAAGACGTGGGTCCAGGTGCGCTTGGCGGGGGTGAGCGCCTCGCCGGTGATGGGGTCGATGACGCCGGTGGCGTGCATCTGGTCGGCCTCGTGGTTCTCGGCCGGCGCGTAGCCGTTGCCCTTGCGGGTGACGGTGTGCACGATGACCGGCCCGCCGAAGGACTTGGCGCGGCGCAGCGCGGACTCCAGCACGGGCAGGTCGTGGCCGTCGACGGGGCCGATGTACTTCATCCCGAGGTCTTCGAACATGGCCTGC
The DNA here is from genome assembly GCF_056640475.1 of Saccharothrix sp. NBAS 001. Classification (NCBI taxonomy): domain Bacteria; kingdom Bacillati; phylum Actinomycetota; class Actinomycetes; order Pseudonocardiales; family Pseudonocardiaceae; genus Saccharothrix; species Saccharothrix sp. NBAS 001. The sequence goes on along the minus strand of NZ_CM153251.1, from coordinate 9,923,019 downwards.
GGGCTGAGCGCGTCCTTGATGCCGCGCTTGGCGGCGTGCAGCGCGGCGTAGACCGGCTTGCCGACGAAGGGCGCGTTCTGGAGGGCGTTCTTGCCGCGTTCCAGGGCGCGTTCGTAGCCGGGTTGCAGGCGCAGCGACGCCAGGTGGTCGGCCAGGCCGCCGATGGTCGGCGAGTAGGAGCGGCCGTTGTCGTTGACCACGATCACCACGGACCGGTCGCGGCCGGCGGCGATGTTGTTGAGCGCCTCCCAGCACATGCCGCCGGTGAGCGCGCCGTCGCCGACGACCGCGACGACGTGGCCGCGCTTGCCGGTCAGCTGGAACGCCTTGGCCAGGCCGTCGGCGTAGGACAGCGCGGTGGAGGCGTGGCTGTTCTCCTCGACGTCGTGCTCGCTCTCCGAGCGCGACGGGTAGCCGGACAGGCCGCCGCGCTGGCGCAGCGTGTCGAAGTCGGCCCGCCGGCCGGTGAGGATCTTGTGCACGTAGCTCTGGTGCCCGGTGTCGAAGACGACCGGGTCCTGGGGGGAGTCGAACACGCGGTGCACCGCCATGGTGAGTTCGACGACGCCCAGGTTGGGGCCGAGGTGGCCGCCGGTCCGGGAGACCTTGTCGACCAGGAACCGCCGGATCTCCTCCGCGAGCCGTACCAGCTCGTCGTGCTCCAGCCGTTTCAGCTCCGCCGGTCCGTGTACGGATTCCAGCAGCGTCACCGCTCCACCTCGCCCTGTGGTTGGCTTCCCCGATCGTCCGGTCAGTCTACGGACCACTGGCTGAGACGCCGCTCAGCGAACGGGCCTCAGCAGCGCCACGCATTCGACGTGGTGCGTCATCGGGAACGCGTCGAACGCCCTGAGCTGGGCCAACTCGTAGCCGTGGTGGGCGAACGCGGCGATGTCGCGGGCCAGTGCCGCGGGGTCGCACGCGACGTAGACCACACGGGCGGGCCGGCTGCGGGCGATCGCGGTGACGACCTGGCGGCCGGCGCCCTTGCGCGGCGGGTCGAGCACGACGACGTCCGGCGGCAGGTCGGTGAACTCGGGGGTGTCCAGGACGTCTTCGGTGCGGCCCGGGTGCCAGGAGACCTGCGGCAGGTCGGACAGGTTGAGCCGGCCGTCCTCGACCGCGTTGGCCGAGGACTCGACCACGGCGACGGACCCGTCCTCGCCGACCTGCTCGGCCAGCACGGAGGCGAACAGGCCGACCCCGCCGTAGAGGTCCCAGGCGCGTTCGCCGGGCTGGCAGTCGGCCCAGTCGCGGACGACGGCCGCGAGGGTGTCGGCGGCGGCCGGGTGGACCTGCCAGAAGCCGTCGGCGCGCAGGTTCCACGCGCGGTGCGCGGCGAGTTCGGTGGCGGTGCCGCTGCCCTGCCGGCGGCGGGCCGGTCCGGGCAGCGGGCGGCCCCGGCGGACGACCGGCGGGCCGATCTCGGTCAGGTGCACCTGGCCGCCGGCGTCGCGGGTGACGACCAGTTCGGCCTTGGCCGGCCACGTGCGGTCGGTCACGCCGTCGAGCGCGCCGGGCGCGGCGATGCCGCAGTGGTCCACCGGGATCACCTGGTGGCTGCGGTGGGCGCGGAACCCGGCGCGGCCGTCCGGGCCGACCGCCAGCCGCATCCGGGTGCGCCACTGCTCGGGGCCGCCGGGCAGGTCTTCGACGATGACCTCCCAGTCGAGCTTGGCCAGCCGGTGCAGCTGCTCGCTGACGACCTCGGCCTTCAGCTCGCGCTGGGCCTGCCACGAGGCGTGCTGCCAGTCGCAGCCGCCGCACCGGCCTGGTCCGGAGAACGGGCACGGCGGCTGCACCCGGTCGGGGGACGCCTGGAGGACCTCGACGGCGTCGCCGCGGCAGAACGAGCCCCCGGTGTCCTCGGTGACCCGCACCCGGACCCGCTCGCCGGGCAGCGCGTGCCGGACGAAGACCACGCGGCCCTCGTACCGGGCCACGCAGTGCCCGCCGTGCGCTACCGCGCCGACCTCGACTTCGATCAGCCGCTGCTTCCAGGTGGCCGTCACTTGCCGTCCTTCTGCTCCGCGCCGCCCTGGTCGGGACCGGGTTTCTCCGGTCGGGCCCGGGTGGCGCCGCCGCGCTTGTCCAGGCCGCGCCGGATCGCTCCGGGCGCGACCACTTCCTTGTGGGTCACCTTCGTGGCCGACGTCAGCTGCCACGGCACGCTGGTCACCATCACGCCGGGCTGGAACAACAGTCTGCCCTTGAGCCGCAGCGCGCTCTGGTTGTGGAGCACCTGCTCCCACCAGTGACCGACCACGTACTCGGGGATGAACACGGTGACCACGTCGCGCGGGTTGTCGCTGCGGACCCGCTTCACGTAGTCCAGCACCGGCTTGGTGATCTCCCGGTAGGGGGATTCGATCACCTTCAGCGGCACCTTGAAGTTCTCCTTCTCCCAATCCTGCACCAGCCGCCGGGTGTCCGCGTCGTCGACGTTGACGGTGACGGCCTCCAGCACGTCGGGCCGGGTGGCCTTGGCGTAGGCGAGCGCGCGCAGGGTGGGCATGTGCAGCTTGGAGACCAGCACCATGGCGTGGTTGCGGGCGGGCAGCAGGCGCTGGCGCTCCTGCTGGCGCAGCTCCTCGGCGACCCGGTCGTAGTGCCGGCGGATCGCGGTCATCAGGGCGTAGATGGCGGCCATCGCGGCGATGGCGATCCACGCGCCCTTGGTGAACTTCGTGATGAGCACCACGATCAGCACCGAACCGGTCATGACCAGGCCGAACGCGTTGATCGCCTGGGAGCGGCGCATCCGGTTGCGGGCGGCGGTGTCGGTCTCCGAGGCGAGCAGCCGGTTCCAGTGCCGGATCATGCCGGTCTGGCTCATCGTGAAGGACACGAACACGCCCACGATGTAGAGCTGGATGAGCTTGGTCACCTCGGCGTCGAACGCGATGACCAGGATCACCGCCGCGCCGGCCAGGAAGATGATGCCGTTGCTGAACGCCAGCCGGTCGCCGCGGGTGTGCAGCTGGCGGGGCAGGTAGCGGTCCTGGGCGAGGATCGAGCCGAGCACCGGGAAGCCGTTGAACGCGGTGTTCGCGGCGAGCACGAGGATCAGCGCGGTGACCACGGTGATGAAGAAGAACCCGACCGGGAAGCCGTCGAAGACCGCCGCCGCGATCTGCGCGACCATGGTCTTCTGCTCGTAGCCGGCCGGGGCGTTGACCAGCTGGTGGGCCGGGTCCTCGGCCATCTTCACGCCGGTCATCTGGGCCAGCACGATCAGGCCCATCAGCATGGCGACCGCGATCAGGCCCATCGCGAGCAGCGTGGTGGCGGCGTTGCGGGCTTTCGGCTTGCGGAACGCGGGCACGCCGTTGGAGATGGCCTCCACGCCGGTCAGCGCGGCGCAGCCGGAGGAGAACGCGCGCAGCACGAGGAACACGAACGCCAGGCCCATGAGGTGGTCGTCCTCGGCCCGCAGCTCCAGGCCGGCGCTCTCGGCGCGCATCTCGTCGCCGAGGAACAGGCCGCGGAACAGCCCGTAGCCGATCATCAGCAGGACGCCGATCATGAACGCGTAGGTCGGGATGGCGAACGCCGACCCGGACTCGCGCAGCCCGCGCAGGTTGACGGCGGTCAGCAGGACGATGGCGACCACCGCGAACTCGACCTTGTGGGTGGCCACGAAGGGGATGGCGGAGCCGATGTTCGCGGCCGCCGACGAGATCGACACGGCCACGGTGAGGATGTAGTCGACCAGCAGGGCGCTGGCCACGGTCAGCCCGGCCCTGGGGCCGAGGTTCACGGTCGCGACCTCGTAGTCGCCACCACCGGACGGGTAGGCGTGCACGTTCTGGCGGTAACTCGCGACGACCGTCAGCATCACGACGACGACCACGACCCCCACCCAGGGGGCCATCGCGTAGGCGCTCAGCCCGGCCACCGACAGGACCAGGAAGATCTCCTCGGGCGCGTACGCGACGGACGACATGGCGTCCGACGCGAACACCGGCAAGGCGATTCTCTTGGGGAGCAGGGTGTGCGCTAGTCGATCGCTCCGGAAGGGCCTGCCGACCAGGAGGCGCTTGGCCGCTGTTGCGAGCTTGGACACGGGTCGAAAGCGTAAGGGGTCAGGTCCCCTGGTCGGAGTAATCCTCGGTAGGTTCTCCCCAGGCGTCGTTCAGGAGGCATTCGTGCACGTGGTGATCATGGGCTGTGGCCGGGTGGGCTCGTCCCTGGCCAAGGCCCTGGAACGCCTGGACCACCAGGTCGCGGTGATCGACAAGGACGCCCAGTCCTTCCGCAGGCTGGGTGCGGACTTCCACGGCCAGCACGTGGTGGGCAACGGGTTCGACCAGAAGGTGCTGATCGAGGCCGGCATCGAGCGTGCGGGCGCGTTCGCGGCGGTGTCCAGCGGCGACAACTCCAACATCATCTCCGCGCGGGTCGCGCGCGAGACGTACGGGGTCGAGGCCGTGGTGGCCCGGATCTACGACGAGAAGCGGGCGGCGGTGTACGAGCGGCTGGGCATCCCCACCGTGGCGACCGTGCCGTGGTCGACCGACCGGTTCCTGCGGATGCTGCTGCCCGAGGGGGCGTCCACGGCGTGGCGCGACCCGTCCGGCTCGGTGGCCGTGCTGCCGCTGGACCTGCACGAGGACTGGGTGGGGCACTCGGTGCGCGACTTCGAGGACGCCACCGGCTGCCGGGTGGCGTTCGTGATGCGGTTCGGCACCGGCGTGCTGCCGGACGCGAAGACGTTGTTGCAGGCGGACGACGTCGTGTACGTGGCGGCGTTGTCCGGGACAGTGACCGATGTGGCCGCCGCGGCGGCTCACGCGCCCGAGGAGGGCTGAGGTGCGGATCGCCATTGCCGGGGCCGGTGCGGTGGGCCGGTCGATCGCGGCGGAGCTGGTCGCCGACGGGCACCAGGTCATGCTGATCGAGCGGGACCGGGCGCACTTCGAGCCGCACACCGTGGAGCAGGCCGAGTGGGTGCAGGCCGACGCGTGCGAGCTGTCGTCGCTGGAAGACGCCGGGATGCAGCTGTGCGACGTGGTCATCGCGGCGACCGGGGACGACAAGGTCAACCTCGTGGTGTCGCTGCTGGCCAAGACCGAGTTCGCGGTGAAGCGGGTGGTCGCGCGGGTGAACAACCCGACCAACGAGTGGCTGTTCACCGAGTCGTGGGGGGTGGACGTGGCGGTGTCGACGCCGCGGATCCTGTCCGCGCTGGTCGAGGAAGCCGTGACGGTCGGCGACGTGGTGCGGCTGATGACGCTGCGGCAGGGGCAGGCGAACCTGGTCGAGATCACCCTGCCGGCGGACACCCCGTTGGGCGGGGTCGCGGTGAACTCGCTGGAGCTGCCGCGTGACGCCGCCCTGGTGACGATCCTGCGCGGCGGGCGGGTCATCGTGCCCACGCCGGACGACACGTTGGAGGGTGGCGACGAGCTGCTGTTCGTCGCGGCGGCGGACGTGGAGCGCGAGATCAGGTCCGCGCTGGGGTACTAGTCGGCCGGAGTACCGGGCTGCGAGGTGCTGACCGGCGCGGTGCCGATCTGCGGAGTGCTGATCTGCGGGGTGCCGGCCAGGCCCGCGTCGGCGAGGACGCCGACCAGTTTCGTCGCGCCGGACGGGGTGAGGAACAGGTAGGAGTCCTCGCCCAGACCGATCTCGACTTGGCCGTCGGGCGTGACGGTGCACTTCACGGCGGTGTCCCCGTGCACGTCGATGGTGGCGGACACCCTGGCCGAGCCCATTCCGATGAACACGGAGCCAGGCTGCGGCGAAAGCCATCGACTTCGATCCGGGCGTTCGAGAGCTGTTTCATCCCCGGCAACCGGCAACCGCGCGATTACGCGCACGCCTGTTCCGCAGCGGGCCACCCTACGTCCGGCTGACCGAGGTCGAGCCCCGGATGGCGGCTCGCCTCGCCCGAAGTGATCGTCCGGAGGGCGACGAGCCGCTCTCACTGTTCGTCCTGCTCGGCGAGTCGGCGCTGCGCCGGCGGATCGGCGGCCCGGAAGTGATGCGGGCGCAACTCGCCCACGTCGCGGAGGTGATCGCGATGAATGAACACGCGGATCTCCGAGTGCTGCCATTCGAGGTGGGCGCGTATCCGGCCCTCGGTGGAGCGTTCTGGGTGCTGTCCTTCGCATCGCCCGCGCTGCCCGAGGTCGTATACCAGGAGACGTTGACCTACAACACTTTCATCGATCAGCGCCAACAGGTGCGCGAGTACGCTGTGGCACTGGCGGAGACGACCGAACAGGCGCTCGGCTCGGCGGATTCGCTCGTGCTGATCCGAAAGCCGTCCGAGGGGATGAAATGGCCCGGTCCGAATGGCGCAAGAGCAGTCGGAGCAATCAGGTCAACGAGTGCGTCGAAGTTCTGCTGACGCGGCAGTCGTCGGGCGTGCGGGACTCCAAGAACACCGGCGGGCCGGTGCTCGCCTTCCCCGTCGCGAGTTTCGCCGCTTTCCGCGACTCGGTGAAGATCAGCCGCACGACGCCGTGACGCTCGCGGTGGTCAGGTCCGGCGTGGCGGCGCGGAACGTGTTCGTCGCGGTGCCCAGGCACGTGTAGGTCGCGATGCCGAAGCCGGTCGCGACGGTGTGCCAGACACCGGTGTTCGGGTCGATCCGCTGGACCACGACGTCGTCGAACGTGATGGTGACGGGTTCGCCGCCCGGCACTCCCCGGCACATCGTGTAGCCCCGTCCGACGACCGTGCCGCCGGACGGGGTCACGGTGGCCTTGGGCGTGCAGGTCGTCGCCGACGCGGCCGGAGGGGCGACCAGGGTCAGGCCGGCCACCGCGACCGCGGCGAGCAACCCGGCCGACGTGCGGGACAAGACCTTCGACATGGCGAGGACCCCCGGGGTTCCGTCGAGCGAAGCAGCCGGGACCAGCCTAGGAGCGCGGGGCCGCCCGGCGTTCCCCCGCCGGGAGCGGGTTGCCGGCACCGTTCGGGCCGGCGTGGCCGGGACCGCGCGGCGCAGCGGCCCCGGGCTTCCGGGGCCGCGTCAACGGGTCTTGCGGTCGGACCGGTCCGCCCGCTCAGTGCTCGTCGGCCGGGGTCGGCTGCTGGGCCCGCAGGCGCTCTTCCGCCTCGCGGTTCTCCTCTTCCTCACGGGCCTGGGTGGCCTTGAGGCGGCGGTCCGAGCGGCGGACCGCCCACACCGTGGCGATCAGCGCGACGGCCATCAGCGGGTAGCCCATGGCGAGCTTCGCGGCGGCCAGCCAGCCCACCGACGCCTCGTCGTAGAGCCAGCGCTGCACGACGAACCGCGAGCCGAACACCAGCGCCCACACCAGGGTCGCGATGTCGTAGTCGCGGACCGACGCGCGGTCCTTGCGCCACGCGGTGCCCTGGCCGTTGAGGAAGCTCCAGATGACGCCCGCGAGCGGCCAGCGGATCAGGATCGACCCGAGGAACACGCCGCCGTAGACCAGGCTCTGCCAGATGCCGAACAGGAAGAAGCCCTTGGCGTCCCCGGTCCGGTAGGCGATGAAGGCCGCGATGCCCACGCCGAAGACGGCCGAGATGGCCGGTTGCAGCGAGCCCTTGCGCATGGCCAGCACGATGCCGATGAGCACCGCCGACCCCAGGGCCGCCCAGATCGCGGGCATCAGCCCCGCGAACGCGTTCACCAGGACGAAGACCACGACGGGCAGGGACGAGTACAGCAGTCCGCTGACGCCGCCCATCTGCTCCAGGAGGGTCGGCTGCTTCTCGGTTCCGGTTGTCGTCATGAAGCGTTCTGCAACTCGTAGTAGGGGTTGTAGAGCACTTTGCGCCCGTCCCGCACGGCGATGCGACCGCGCGCCTTGATGGTCCGACCCGGTTCGATGCCCGCGATGCGCCTGCGGCCCAGCCAGACGAGGGTGACGCCCTCGGTGCCGTCGTACAGCTCGGCCTCCAGGGTGGCGGCGGCGTCCCGGGGGCACAGCTCCACGCTGCGCAGCCTGCCGAGCACCGTCACCTCCTCGCCGGACTTGCAGTCACACGCGCGGACGGCGCCGACCTCCTCGGCTTTTCGAGAGAGGTCGTCGGCGTCCAGCTCGCTGACGTCGGTGGTCAGCCGACGCACGAGGCGGCGCCAGTAGCCGCCCCCAGTTGTGGTCATCCCCGACTCCTGGGTGCATCCGTGGGCCTCGACAGCGAAGCCCGTCCAAAGTCCAGCGTAACCGGGTACACCCGATCGGGTATCCGGCTGGGGGAGGATGTCAAACCATGACTTCGAGGGACGTCGCGCCCACTTTCGTCGTGCTCCCCGGGACGGCGTCGGACGAGGTGTTCGTCCGCTCCGCGTTCGCCGGGCCGCTGGCGTCCTCGGGGTTCGGGCTGGTCGCGCCGCCGTCGCGCTCGGTGGCCGCGCACTTCGCCGCGCTGGACGCGGCGTGGGACGGGAAACCGCTGGTCGTGGGCGGTGTGTCGTTGGGTGCGCAGGTCGCGGCGCGGTGGGCCGCCCGGTACCCGCAGCGGTGCGCCGGGGTGCTGGTGGCGCTGCCCGCGTGGGTGGGTCCGGCCGGTGACGCGCCGGCGGCGCTGGCCGCGAGGGCGAGCGCGGCCCTGGTTGACAGTGAAGGATTGGCCGCCGCGGTGGCCGGGGTCGACGGGTGGGTGGGCGCGGAGCTGCGCCGGGCGTGGCCCCGGTACGGCGACCGGTTGGCCGACGTCCTGCGGGAAGCCGCCGGCTGCGCCGCGCCGACGACGGCCGAGCTGCGCGCGCTGGACGTGCCGGTGGGCATCGCCGCGTGCACCGACGACCCCGTGCACCCGCTCGGGGTGGCCGAGACCTGGCTGGACGCCCTGCCCCGGGCGGCGCTGGAGACCACCACGCTGGACGCGCTCGGCGCGGACCGCGAAGCCCTGGGTCGCGCCGCGCTCGACGCCTACCTCAAGGTGGCGTGAGGCGTCCGCGCGAGAACCACACCATCGTGTAGGACCGGTGGACCACGCTTCCGAAGTACCCCGCGAGGGGGAGGAGAACGGCCGGCGGACGACCGCACCGGCCCGGCGCGGACCGGAGGACAACGGGCCGCGCCGCGCTCGACGTCCGACTAGCCCTGCTGCTGCTGGGCGGCGATGTGCCGGGCGATCGCCTCGGGCAGCTCGATCGGCAACGGGGTGCGGACCGGCATCGGCCGGTCGCCGCGCACCACCACGGTGTCCCGGATCAGCTCGTACAGCGCCTCGACGGCCTGCACCGACTGCTCCTCGGACGGCGCGGCGGCGACGCCCCGCAGCATCCAGCGGGGGCCGTCCACGCCGACGAACCGCAGGTGCACCTCGTTGTTGCGGGCCCCGATCTCCTCGCCCCAGTCGCCGTTCTCCCGGTTGATCCGGAAGCCGTCGCCCTTGAGCTGGTTGATCAGCTCGGCGCCCACCTCGGGCCAGAGCCTGTCCGCCTTCGGCGCGGCGAACGCGCTGACCGTCAGCTGGCCGACCGGCGTCAGCAGGTGCACCGCGCGCACCTCGCCCGCCGGGTCCATCTCGACCTGGAGCTGGGCCCCGTCGGGCACCGGCAGCCGGATCGAGCCCAGGTCGAGGCGGGTCAGGCCGTCGTCGGGGGCCTCCCCCTCGTCGAACGGGCCCTCGCCCGAGCCGTCCTCCGGGACCTCGGCCTCGGGTTGCGCCGTCCCCCGGTTCGCGGAGTGCCTACCGCGCTTGCGGCGCTGTCCGAACATCGCCTTCACCCCTCCGTCCGGGCGAGCACCTCGTGCCCGCCTGTAGAGCCGTAACCGCCCGCGCCCCGGTCCGAGTCGGGCAGGTCGCCGACCTCGCGGAACACCGCGTGCTCGACCTTCTGCAGCACGAGCTGGGCGATCCGGTCGCCGCGGGTGAGCACGATCGGGTCGCGCAGGTCGTGGTTGACCAGACATACCTTGATCTCGCCGCGATAGCCGGCGTCGATCGTCCCCGGTGTGTTCACCACGCTGAGCCCCACCCTGGCGGCCAGGCCGCTGCGCGGGTGCACGAACGCCGCGTACCCCTCGGGCAGCGCGATCGCGATGCCGGTGCCCACCACCGCGCGCTCGCCCGGCGCGATCACCACGTCCGAGGTCGTCACCAGGTCCGCGCCCGCGTCGCCCGGTCTGGCGTAGGACGGGAGCGGGACGGACGGATCGAGCCGGGACAGCAGGACCTCGACGCTGGGCACGGCGCGCGAGACTACCCTGGTGGTGTGAGCGAGACTGCTGTGACCGCCCCGACCGCGTTCCGCGAGCGGCTGTTCGTGCCCTGGTGGGGTTGGCTGCTGCCGCTGGCCGCCGCGGCGCTGCTGGCCGCGGAGATCCACATGGGCTTCCCGGGCGTCCGGTCGTGGCTGCCCTACGTGGTGACGGTGCCGCTGGCCGGGCTGCTGGTGTGGCGGATGGGCGCGATCAAGGTCGAGGTGGCCGGCGGTGAGCTGAAGGTCGGCCAGGCGCACATCCCGCTGGAGCTGCTGGGCGAGGTCGAGGTGTTCGACGCCCGGACCAAGCGCAAGGCGATGGGCCCCTACCTGGACCCGATGGCGTTCGTGGCGCACCGCGGCTGGATCGGCCCGATGGTGAAGATCACGGTGGCGGACCCGGCGGACCCGACGCCCTACTGGCTGTTCAGCGTGCGCTCGCCGGAGAAGCTGGTCGCCGCCCTGAAGGGGTGAACCCGGAAGTCGGGGTCGGCGCGGGTCGAGGGGTCGGCCGGGGCCGGAGAGGTCCGGCGGCGGCCCGGGGACGCTGCGTGAGCATCGCGCCCGAGGGCTCGGCCGGCGGAAGGTGTTCGTTGCGTCACACCCCCGGTGCTCGCGGGGTGGTCGGCGGGTCGTCCGGTGGTCGTGCGGTCAGGCCGGCACACGCGACTGGGCGCTACCCCGGCGGTGGGGGTAAGCGCCCAGGTACGGGATCGCCGGTTCCGGTCAGTCGGTCTGTCCGCGCTGGTCAGGCACAGTCGCGGCAGATGTACTGGCCGTTGACCTCCTCGGCGAGGCGGCTGCGGTGGTGCACGAGGAAGCACTTCGAGCACGTGAACTCGTCCGCCTGCTTGGGCAGGACCTTGAACGTCAGTTCCTCACCGGACAGGTCGGCGCCCGGCAGCTCGAAGTTCTCGGCAGACGCGTCCTCGTCGACGTCGACGACCCCGGACTGTGTTTCATTGCGCCGCGCCTTGAGCTCCTCTAGGGAGTCCTCAGCGAGTTCGTCTGCCTCGCTGCGACGCGGTGCGTCGTAGTCGGTCGCCATCTTCTTTCACCCCTGCGGTCAACGGAGACTGTTCGTGTCGCTGGTAAACGCACCAGCGCCCCTGTTTGTGCCCTCCGTCCCCAGTGACGGAGGTCTCGCCCGCGCGGCCGGGCGCCAACCCCCTGTACGTCGACGCATCAGGTGTCCGGGAGCGCGCGGAGCGCCGAGAGGGTAGCTCATCGCACGGGGTGGCGTGCACCGGGTTCCCCCTAATTGAGCAGACGGGTGACAGGCCCTTCGCACGCTGGCCCGATAGGCTCTCGGGCAGGGCCACCCGCCCGGAGCGACCGCGTCGCACCGCATCCGCGCTGCACTGACCGTCCGCTACCGGGTGATTGCGGCCCGCAACGGCCGGCCCCGGGACGCGGAATCGCGGAACGCGGCCTAGCCTGATCACATCGGCACTACGCCAGGGGAGGTCGGCGGACGTGGGACCCGGTTCGGGGAGTGGCGGGTCGTCGCGGTACCGGAGGCGGCGGCCGGTGCCGGCGCTGGTGGTGTTCGCGCTGCTCGCGGTGACGGCGGTCGTGGTGTGGAACCGCGTGCTGGCCGACGCGGGCGACGTGGACGCCGCGATCAGGTGCAACACCCCGGGCAACGCCCCGTCCACGACGGCTCCGCCGCCCGACGGCGCGGCGCCCGCCCCGGCGCCCGCGCTGGGCACGGTCCTGGGGCACGACGCGCTGGACCGCACCGAGCCGGTGCCCGCCGCGAACGTCCAGTTCCGGGCGTTCAACGCCAGCACGCAGCGCAACCAGGCGCGGTTCGTGGCGACGACGCTGACCGAACTGGGCCTCAAGCAGGCCGCCGAGCCGGGCAACGACCCGGTCTACCCGGCGCAGGACATGACCTGCCGGGGCCAGATCCGCTTCGGCGCGCCGGGCGCGGGCGCGGCCCGCACGCTGAGCCTGATCGAGCCGTGCCTGGAACTGGTCCGCGACGAGCGGCAGGACGCCACCGTGGACATCGCGGTGGGCAAGAAGTTCAGCGAGACCAAGCCGAACCACGACGCCCGCAAGGTGCTCGACCAGCTGGCCGCGTGGGCCGAGCAGCAGCCCGACCGGCAGGGCGGCCAGGTCTCCGAGCCCAGCACGCCCTCGGTCAACGCGGACAACCTCCAGGGCGCGCGGGACGTGCACTGCTGATCTCCGCCACGCGGCGGGTCACGCCGGCGGTGTTGTGAGCTGTGCGACGCCCGCGGCCGGCGAAAAAGTTTCGGCCACCGGCCCGAATCACCCGTCCGGGTTAGTAGGTCCGGGTGATGTTCGGGCGGTGGGGTCGTCGGGCGGGCCGGGCGGCCCGGGTCAGACCTTGCCGAAACCGTGCGTCACGAGCGCGTCGAAAAGGGCGTCCGCGATGCCGGGGGCGGCGGCGAAGGTGGCGTCCGCGCCGAGTTCCGGCGCTTCGCCGGGCAGGTGCACCACCGCGCCCGCTTCCCGGGCCAGCAGCGCCCCGGCGGCCCAGTCCCAGCGGCCCAGGGCGTGCTCGGCGTAGGCGTCCAGCCGGCCCGCCGCCACGGCGCACAGGTCCAGCGACGCCGCGCCCGCCCGCCGGATGTCGCGCAGCAGGGTCGCCATGCCCGCCCAGGTCTCCGCCTGGCGCTTGCGGCGGTCGGCCCGGTAGGCGAACCCGTAGCCGAGCAGCGAGACGTCCAGGCTGGTCGCCCCGGACACGGCGAGCCGCCGGCCGTCGAGCCAGGCGCCACCGCCGGCCGCCGCCGTCCAGACCCGGCCGCTCGCCGGTTCCACCACCGCTCCGGCCACCGAGACGCCGTCGACCTGCGCGGCGATCGAGACGGCGTAGTGCGGGATGCCGTAGAGGTAGTTGACCGTGCCGTCGATCGGGTCCACGACCCAGGTCAGGCCGTCGACCGCGTCGCCGCCCTCCTCCTCGCCGACGACCGGCTCACCCGGCCGCAGCTCCGCGAGCCGCCGGCGCACCAGCCGTTCGGACGCGCGGTCGGCGGCGGTCACCACGTCGGTGACGGTGCTCTTGGTGTCGACCTCCGAGACCGCCGAGGACCGCATGGTCTGCACGAGATCGCCCGCTTCGCGGCCCACCTGCACCGCGACGTCGACCAGCGCGCGTGGATCGAACTGCAACTGTTCCTCCTCGGTCACTCACACGGGACTATCGGAGATACGCAGGCTAGTGTCTTCGGCCACGGTTACTGAATCGAGTAGGAAGGACCACCGGGATGGTCATGACCCGCGGGTTCGGGGTGGACATCGGCGGCTCGGGCATCAAGGGCGGACTGGTGGACCTGGAGGCCGGCGCGCTGGACGGCGAGCGCCTGCGCATTCCCACGCCACAGCCTTCGACGCCGGAGTCGGTCGCCGAGGTGGTCGCCGACATCGTCGAGAAGTTCGGCTGGGACGGCCCGCTCGGCGTGACGCTGCCCTGCGTGGTCAAGCACGGCGTCGCGAGCACGGCGGCGAACGTGGACAAGGGGTGGATCGGCACGGACGCCGCCGCGCTGTTCGCCCGGCGGCTCGGCCGCCCGGTCGAGGACGTGGTGGTGCTCAACGACGCGGACGCCGCCGGGATCGCCGAAATGCGGTTCGGCTCGGGCAGGGGCCGCGACGGGCTGGTGGTGCTGCTGACCTTCGGCACCGGGATCGGCAGCGCGCTGTTCCTCGACGGCAGGCTGGTGCCCAACACCGAGTTCGGCCACCTGGAGGTCGACGGGCACGACGCGGAGACCCGCGCCGCCGCGTCGGTGAAGGAGGACAAGGGCCTGAGCTGGGCGGAGTGGACGCCGCGGGTGTCGCGGTACCTGGGCGTGCTGGAGGACCTGATCTGGCCGGACCTGGTGATCGCGGGCGGCGGGGTCAGCAAGAAGGCGGAGAAGTGGCTGCCGCTGCTGGAGGTCCGCACCGAGGTGGTCGCGGCGGCGCTGAAGAACGACGCGGGCATCGTCGGTGCGGCCGTCGCGGCGGCGCACGGCCTGCGGCACTGATCGGGTCCGGACTTTCCCGAGGCTTCTAGCTGCGGTGATGCGTGCCGGGGCGCATCTGATGCGGGTGATGCGCATCGGCACGCGATTCACGTCGTTACAATGGAACGGTGCCCCGCTGACGAACGATCCGGCGGGCTCTCCCCCGTACTCAGGCGACCGAGGTTCGCGCCCTTCGGTTTGCCTTGATCGACAGTCGCGAAAGGGCGTACGTGGCAGCCGCGAAGACTACTCAGGCAGCTCAGGCTGACGCCGAGGAGACGCCCAAGGCCACCTCGGCGAGGAAGGCCCCGGCCAAGAAGCCGGTGGCGAAGACCGCCGCGGCGGGCAAGACGGCCACGCGGGCGCCGCGCAAGACGGCCGCCAAGGCCGCCCCCGCCGGGACACCGGCGAAGGCGAAGAAGGACGGCGACGAGCCCGACGAGATCGAGGGCGTTCCCGGTGACGAGGACCTGGTCGACGAAGTCGAGCTGATCGACGAGCCGGTCGAGGACGAGCCCGCCGAGGAGGAGGCCAAGCCCGGCGAGGGCGACTTCGTCTGGGACGAGGAGGAGTCCGAGGCGCTGCGGCAGGCCCGCAAGGACGCCGAACTCACCGCCTCCGCCGACTCGGTCCGCGCCTACCTCAAGCAGATCGGCAAGGTCGCCCTGCTCAACGCGGAGGAGGAGGTCGAACTCGCCAAGCGCATCGAGGCCGGCCTCTACGCCGCCGAGCGGGTGCGCCGGGCCGAGGAGGAGAGCGAGAAGCTCACCCCGCAGCTGCGCCGCGACCTGCGCTGGATCGTGCGGGACGGCGAGCGCGCCAAGAACCACCTGTTGGAGGCGAACCTCCGCCTGGTCGTGTCACTGGCCAAGCGCTACACCGGCCGCGGCATGGCGTTCCTGGACCTGATCCAGGAGGGCAACCTGGGTCTGATCCGCGCGGTGGAGAAGTTCGACTACACCAAGGGCTACAAGTTCTCCACGTACGCGACGTGGTGGATCCGCCAGGCGATCACCCGCGCGATGGCCGACCAGGCCCGCACCATCCGCATCCCGGTGCACATGGTCGAGGTCATCAACAAGCTCGGCCGCATCCAGCGCGAGCTGCTCCAGGACCTGGGCCGCGAGCCCACGCCGGAGGAGCTGGCCAAGGAAATGGACATCACGCCCGAGAAGGTGCTGGAGATCCAGCAGTACGCGCGTGAGCCCATCTCGCTGGACCAGACGATCGGCGACGAGGGCGACAGCCAGCTCGGCGACTTCATCGAGGACTCCGAGGCCGTGGTGGCCGTGGACGCGGTGTCGTTCACGCTCCTGCAGGACCAGTTGCAGTCGGTGCTGGCGACGCTGTCCGAGCGCGAGGCGGGCGTGGTCCGGCTGCGCTTCGGCCTGACCGACGGCCAGCCCCGCACGCTGGACGAGATCGGCCAGGTCTACGGCGTCACGCGCGAGCGCATCCGGCAGATCGAGTCGAAGACGATGTCGAAGCTGCGGCACCCGTCGCGGTCCCAGGTGTTGCGCGACTACCTGGACTGAGTTCCGGCTCCGGACGCCGGCGATCCCCCCGGGGGTCGCCGGCGTCCGGCGTTTCCGGGGTCTCGTGGCGGCCACGGGGCGGTGGCGGGTCGACGCGGTGTCGAGCACGGCGGGTGGTCGGACGCGTCCGTCGCGTGAGGACGGTGTGAGCCGACGGGCCGGTGAACTGGACGTGATGCGTCCGAATGCTGGAATCCCGGGACGTGTTCGCTCTGGGCTGACCAAAGTGTTACCGATCACAGATCGGCCTAGTGAACACCCACCTTTTGGAGCAGCGGAGGTCGTCTCCGCATCGTATCCGCAGGTCTCAAAGCGTTGGCACGACAGCGGAACGTGAGCTTGAGACAGGCGAACCGGTGGAAGTCCGAGGTTCGAACGTCCGAGTGGCCGGGTAAATCTGAAGTGACGCGGGTCGCCACGGGCTTGGGAACACTGACTTACGCCCGTGCGTCTGCAAGAGTGGAGCCAGCGAACACGACGCACCAGCCAGATGCGGGGTGGTCGCAGCTAGGTGTGAGGGCACCGAATCCCCGGTGCCGGGACGGAGGGAGATTTCCATGACTACCACGCTCACCCGCCCCGAGTTGACCGCTGCCGACCGCTGCGACCGCTGCGGGGCTGCTGCCCAGGTACGCGCCGTGCTTCCCTCCGGGGGCGAGCTGCTGTTCTGCGGGCACCACGCCCGCGAGCACAGCACCAAGCTGCGCGAACTCGCTGCTGAACTGCAGCAGGGCTGAACACACGCAGACCGCGAGGTCTGTAGCACCCTAGCCGTCCGGGGCGGAGGCCGTGAGGTCTCCGCCCCCCTGCACGTCCGGGGCTCGCCGGGGGCGTTCCCCCGGTGCGCCAAGGTCGCGGTGCGCGTCCGGGCGACTACCGGGCGCGGCGGCCGGACGCCGTCAGACCTCGCCCAGCACGGGCTCGAAGGCCAGTTCCGCGGCACCGATCAGCTTCGCGTCGCGGCCCAGCGGCGAGCTGACGATCCGGGTGCCGCCCACCGCGCGGCTGACCAGGCTGCGCTTCTGCACGACCTGCCGGACCCGCTCCACCACGGCCTCGGGCAGCGCGGTGAACAGGTCGCCCAGCACGACCTGCTCGGGGCCCAGCATGTTGACCACGGTCACCAGGCCCATCGCGAGCCACTCGGTGAACTCGCCCAGCCGGTGCGCCACGGCCTCCGGCGACGCGGCCAGCGAGCGCAGCTCGGCCACCACGGCACCGCGCGGCGCGTCCTCGGGCAGGGCCAGCGCGCGGCACAGCGCGGCCTCCCCCACCTCGGTCTCCCAGCACCCCTGGCAGCCGCAGTAGCAGCGCCGGCCACCGGGGCGCACGACCATGTGCCCCAGCTCGCCCACGTACCCGCCGGTGCCGCGCAACGGCATCCCGGACGAGATCACGCCGCCGCCGACGCCGACGTCCGCGGAGATGTAGACCACGTCCGAGGACCCGCGCGCGGCCCCGCGCACGTGCTCGGCCAGCGCGCCCAGCTCGGCGTCGTTGCCTACCTGGACGGGCACCTTCAGCACCGCCGACAGCCGCCGGCCCAGCTCGACGTCGGTCCAGTGCAGGTTCGGGGCCTCGTGCACCAGGCCGTCCGACCGGCGGACCACGCCGGGCACCGACACGCCGACACCAACCGCCGTCACGTCCAGCTCGTCGGCCAGCAGCTTCGCCGAGTCGGCGATGTGGGTGATCACCTCGCCGGGGTCGCGGGACCGGTGGTGCAGGTTCCACGAGTCGCGGCCGAGGATGTCGCCGCCCAGGCCGACGAAGGCCATCGCCACCTGCTCCACCCGGATGTCCACGGCCATCACCACGGCGGCCTGCGGCTGCGGCAGCACCAGCAGCGACGGGCGGCCCGCGCCGGAGCGCTGGGCGGGCACCCGCTCGGCCACCACGCCGGTCTCGGCCAGGCCGTCCACCAGGGCTTTGATCGTGCTGCGGTTGAGGCCCAGCTCGGCCGCGAGCGACGCCCGGGTGGACGGACCGTCCACGTGCAGGCGGCGCAGCAGGGCCGTCCGGTTGTGCCGGCGGACCTCGTCCGGCCGGGCGCCGGAGGTGGGTGTCGTCACGTCAGCGCGGTGCCACCGCCGCCCGGCGACGGGACAGCGCGTCGACGCCCGCGGCCAGCAGCAGCACCAGGCCGGTGACGATGAAGACCACGGCGGCGGGCTGCTTGAGCAGGCCCATGCCGTTGTTGATGGTGGCCAGCACGGCCGCGCCGATCACCGCGTCGCGCAGCCGGCCCTTGCCGCCGAACAGCGACGTGCCGCCGATGACGGCCGCGCCGACCGACAGCAGCAGCGTCTTGTCGCCGCCGGCGTTCGGGTCGACCGAGCCGACCTTGGACGAGTAGACGATCGCGCCGATCGCGGCGGCCGACGAGCAGATCACGAACACGCTCATCCGGATCTGCGCGACGTCGATGCCCGCCCGGCGGGCGGCCTCCTTGTTGCCGCCGACCGCGTAGACGTGCCGGCCGTAGCGGGTGCGCTCCAGCACGAACGTGCCGATCACCAGCAGCACCAGCACGATCGGCACGACGTAGGGCACGCCGGAGATCACCACGGCGTCGGACTTGGAGCGGTTGAGGGTCAGCAGGTAGGTCCCGACCGCGGCCAGCGCGACGACCGCACCGACCTTGGTCGACACCATCGGGGTGGGAGAAGCGACCAGGCCCTTGCGCAGCCTGGAGAAATGCCTGCCGAGCACGACGGCAGCATAACCGCCCGCGGCCAGCGCGAAGAGCAGCCAGGAGCCGGTGGTGGTCAGGTTGCCGTTGGCGACCAGGAACAGCACCTCGTTGTTGAGGCCGAGGGTGCCGCCCTGGCCGACGAACTGGAGGATCACGCCGCCCCAGGTGAGGAACAGCGCCAGCGTCACCACGAACGACGGGATGCCGACCTTGGCGACCAGGAACCCGGTCAGGCAGCCGATCGCGGTGCCGACGCAGATCGCGAGCAGCATCTCCACCCACGGGTTCGGCGGGAAGCCGACCAGGGAGATCACCAACGCGACGGCGGAGAGCGCCGCGCCCGCCCAGATCCGCATCACGCCGGCCAGCACGACCGCGACCAGCAGCACGCCGCAGAACGCGTAGAACACCGTGTCGCCCATGCCGCCGAGCAGGTTGCCGCCCTTGACCAGGTGCAACGCCATGACCGAGGCGGTGACGCCGGACGCGGTGCCGGCCGACAGGTCGATCTCGCCGAGCAGGAGCACGAACACCAGCCCCATGGCGATGATGGTGATGCTCGCCCCCTGCGCGAGCAGGTTCGCCACGTTGCCCAAGGTCAGGAACGTGTCGTTGAGCAGCGTGAACACGATCAGCAGCGCGACCAGGCCGAGCAGGGCGGGCAGCGGGCCGAGTTCACCGCCGCGCAGGCGGGCCCAGTAGTCGCGCAGCGCCTCGTCGGTGGACCGCGAGGTGGTGTCGATGCCGAAGTCCGAGATCGCCCCCGGCGGCGGGGAGTCCTGCGGGGTCGTCTCGCTGGAGGTGTTGGCCATGCCGTGGTCCTCAGATGGTCGCGGATTCGGGGCGGGCGATGCCGAGGTCGCCGGAGCGGCCCGCGGTGATCAGCTCGACCACCTGGCCGTGGGTCACGTCCCTGGTCTGCACCTCGGCGGCCATCCGGCCGAGGTAGAGGCACGCGATGCGGTCCGCGACCTCGAAGACGTCGTTCATGTTGTGGCTGATCAGCACCACGCCGAGGCCCTGCTCGGCGAGCCGGCGCACCAGGTCGAGCACCTGGCGGGTCTGCGCCACGCCCAGCGCGGCGGTCGGCTCGTCGAGCAGCACGACCCGGCTGTTCCACAGCACGGCCTTGGCGATCGCCACGGTCTGCCGCTGGCCGCCGGACAGCGACGCGACCTGGGTGCGGACCGACTTGACCGTGCGGACCGACAGCGAGGTCAGCGTCCGGCGGGCGGCCTGCTCCATGTCCGCCTCGTCCAGCAGGCCGTACCTGCCGCGCTCGCGGCCGAGGAACATGTTCTGGACGATGTCGAGGTTGTCGCACAGCGCGAGGTCCTGGTAGACGACCTCGATGCCGAGGTCGGCGGCGTCGCGCGGACCGTGCACGTGGACCGGCCGGCCGTCGAACAGGACCTCGCCGGAGTCCGTCGAGTGGATGCCCGCGATGCACTTGACCAGCGTCGACTTGCCCGCGCCGTTGTCGCCGACGAGCGCGGTGACCTCGCCTGCCTGCACGGTGAAGTCGATGTCGTGCAGGACGTGCACGGGACCGAAGCTCTTGTTGACGCCGCGGAGTTCGAGGATGGGCACTGGGTCTCCTTTGCCGCGCCCGCGGCGCGGCGGCTCGGCCGCCGGGAAGTCGGCTCATCGCGCCGTTTCCCTCCGATCGACGGGCGTGACCGGAGGGAAGGGCGCCGCGACGAGCCGACGCGGCCTCGCGTGGGGTTCGTACCGGCGGGAGGCGCGCTACGGCGGGGCGGAGAGGGCGGAGGAGGGGTGGAGACGGGCGGAGGGGGGCGGGGTTACTTGACGCCCAGTTCGGTGCAGGCGGCCTGGGTGTCGGCGACGCAGATCTCCGACGCCTTGACGAAGCCCGCGTCCACGACGACCTTGACCTTGTCCTTGGTGATCAGCTGGGCGGTCAGCAGGACGGACTTGACCTTGCGGTTGCCCTTGGTGTCCTCGGTGCTGCCGGTGGCCAGGGCGTCGGCGGCGGCGGTGTCGTTCTTGGCGAGGGCGGCGGCGAGCTTGGCGGCGGCCTGGGCCTCTTCGGCGATCGGCTTGAACACCGTCATGTACTGGTCGCCGCGCAGGACGGCCTGGAGGCCCTCCGGGGTGGCGTCCTGGCCGGTGACCGGGACCTTGCCGTTGAGGCCGTACTTCTTCAGCACGGTGATCACCGCGCCGGCGAGACCGTCGTTGGCGGCGACCACGCCGTCCACCTTCTGGCCGTTGCCGGTGAGGATCTGCTCGAAGGTGTTGCCGCCCTTCTGGTTGTCCCAGCCCTCGATCGGCTGCGACTGGACCAGCTTGTAGTCGCCCGCGTCGTACTTGGGCTGGAGGACCTTGCGCTGGCCCTGCGAGAACAGGGTGGCGTTGTTGTCGGTGGGCGCGCCCTCGATCTCGATGACGTCGGCGGGCTTCTTGCCGGGCGCGAGCTTCGCCAGGCCCTCGACCAGGCCCTGGCCCTGGAGTTCGCCGACCTTCACGTTGTCGAAGGACACGTAGTACTTCGAGCTGCCGCCGAGGTTGAGCCGGTCGTAGTCGATGACCTGGATGCCCTGGGCCTCGGCCTTCTTCGCGACCGACGCGCCGATCTCGCTGTTCGGCGTGGCGATGATCAGGACCTTGACGCCGGCGTTGATCATGCCGTCGGCCAGGGTGCTGAACTTCTGCACGTCACCCTGGGCGTTCTGGATGTCGGGGTCGAGGCCCTCGGCCTTGAGGGCCTTCTCCAGGAGGGGCTTGTCGAAGCCCTCCCACCGGGCGGAGGTGGCGGTCTCGGGGAGGATGACGCCGACCTTCGCGCCGCCGGCCGAGCCGCTGCTGGTGTTGGTGCCCGAGGTGCTGCCACCGCCGGACGTGTTGGCGCCGCACGCGGTCACGGCCACGGCCAGGCCGGTGCCGACGGCGATGAGGGCGAGGCTCCTGCTGCGCATCCGCCATCCCTTTCCGAGCTACGCGGGAAATGTTGTGGCGCACAACGTATGCCTCGGGATGCGGTGACCGGAAGCACACTGGAACGATAAAGAAGACACGATGAGCTAACGAGGAGGTAACCCGACGGACACCCCGCTACGCCGAATGGCGGCACCGGTCACGACGGGTCGGACGGCCCAGGCCGCCGGGTGGAACGTGAAAGCGGCTCGCGGACGCCGGCAGGGCGGCCGGTCGGGAGCGCGGCGCGGGACGGGCCGCGACTACCAGGAGCGCAGGGTGGCGATGCGCTCTTCGAGCTGTTCGATGCTGGCCATCGCGGTGGGCGGGCCGCCGCAGTACTCGCGCAGCTGGTTGTGGATCTTGCCGTGCGGCTTCTTCGTGCGGTGGTGGTGCATCGCGACGAGCGTGTTCAGCTCCTTGCGGAGTGTGGCGAGCCGCTCCTGGACGCTCGCGGTGCGGGTTTGTTGCGGGGCCGGCGTAATCGGGGCGGCCTTCTTGCCCGCGTCGACCAGCTGCTTCTCCTGCCGCTGCCGCAGCAGCGCGCGCACCTGGTCGGGCTCCAGCAGACCGGGCAGGCCCAGGTACTCCTGCTCCTCGTCGCTGCCCGCGAACGCGGCGGTGCCGAACGAGGACCCGTCGTAGATCACCTGGTCCAGCTCGGCGGACGCGCCCAGGGCGGTGAACGCGCGCTCCTCCTCACCGGGCTCGTCCTGCACCTGGTTGGCCTGCGCCAGCAGCTCGTCGTCCCAGCCGTCCTTCTCCCGGTGCGGCTTGCCCAGGACGTGGTCGCGCTGCTGCTCCAGCTCGCTGGCCAGCCCCAGCAGCACAGGCACGCTGGGCAGGAACACGCTGGCCGTCTCGCCCTTGGCGCGGGCGCGCACGAACCGGCCGATCGCCTGCGCGAAGAACAGCGGGGTGGACGAACTGGTCGCGTACACGCCGACCGCGAGGCGCGGCACGTCGACGCCCTCGGACACCATCCGGACCGCGATCATCCAGCGCTCGGAGGTCTGCGCGAACTCGGCGATCCGGCCCGACGCCTTCGGGTCGTCGGACAGCACCAGGGTCGCGGTGTGGCCGGTGACCCGCAGCAGGATCTCGGCGTAGGCCTTGGCCACGGTCTGGTCGGTCGCGATCACCAGGCCGCCCGCGTCCGGGATGCCGCCCTCGCGCAGCTGGGTCAGCCGCATGTCGGCGGCCTTGAGCACCGACGGCACCCACTCGCCGGTCGGGTCCAGCGCGACCCGCCACGCGCGCGCGGTCTGCTCCTGGGTCAGCGGCTCGCCGAGCCGGGCGGAGAACTCCTCGCCCGCGCTGGTCCGCCAGCTCGCCTCGCCGGAGTAGGCCAGGAAGATCACCGGCCGGACGACGCCGTCCTTCAGCGCGTCGGAGTAGCCGTAGGAGTGGTCGGCCTTGCTGCGCTGGAGGCCGTCCGGACCGGGCTCGTAGCTGATGAACGGGATCTGCGAGTCGTCGCTGCGGAACGGGGTCCCGGTCAGGCTCAGCCGGCGCACGGCGGGGGTGAACGCCTCGCGGATCGCGTCGCCCCACGACTTCGCGTCGCCGCCGTGGTGGATCTCGTCGAGCAGCACCAGGGTCTTGCGCTGCTCGGTGCGCACCCGGTGCAGCATCGGGTGCGCGGCCACCTGGGCGTAGGTGAGGGCGACGCCGTGGAAGTCGCGGGAGGTCACCGCGTTGGTGTTGCGGAAGTTCGAGTCGATCGCGATGCCCGCCTCGGCCGCCGCCTTCGCCCACTGGTGCTTGAGGTGCTCGGTGGGCGTGACGATCGTGACGGCCTCGATCGTGCGGTCGGCGAGGAGTTCGGCGGCCACCCGCAGGCCGAAGGTCGTCTTGCCCGCGCCGGGGGTCGCGACCGCCAGGAAGTCCTTGGGCCTGGCCGCGAGGTACTTGGTCAGCGCTCGCCGCTGCCAGGCGCGCAGGGGGCGGGTCGTGGCGACTTGCGGTTGCGACAACCTCGATCCCTTCGGCGCTGCTCGTGGTCCGCGGTGTGGGTGCGTGTCGGCTGGGCGACATGCGAATGCCCTCGTGGTGACGACCGTCGAGGGCAGGGACAGCTTACCCGTTGCGGGCGCGCCGGCCGGGCGCGTGGCCGAGGTCGGCGCTCGGCGCGGGCGGTTCCCGCTGGTCGTGGCACGGGTGTGGGGTTGGGCTCAGCGGCCCGTGTCGGCGTTGTGCGGTGGTGGTGGCGGGCAGGTGTGCGGGGCGTTGCCCGGAGGTATGCGGGTGGTGGCGGAGCGCGACACCCGCCGGGTCGATGCCGCGAAATCCGCGGACATGCACCATGCTGGAGGCGCGATGGGTTCGCCTGACGACGAGATGGCACGCAGCACGCCCAAAAAGGGGCCACTGCGGCTCTTGGCGCGCACGCTGGAGAAGGCGTGGGAGCGCAGCATCTTCTCCGAGGCCGCCGAGGCGGCGTTCTGGCAGACCCTGTCGTTCCCGCCGCTGCTGCTGGGGCTGCTCGGGTCGATGGGCTACCTCGGGGACTGGCTGGGGCCCGAGGTGGTGTCCGCGGTCAAGGACCGGATCATCTCGTTCTGCCGGACGATCTTCAGCCAGGACGTGGTCAACGGCGTGATCGCGCCGACCGTCGACCAGATCCTGACCACCGGCAAGGGCGAGATAGTGTCGGTCGGCTTCCTGATCTCGCTGTGGGCCGGGTCGTCGGCCATGTCGTCGTTCGTGGACGCGATCACCGCCGCGCACGACCAGTACGGCGTGCGCAACGAGGTCTGGCAGCGGATCTTCGCCCTGCTGCTCTACGTGGTCAGCCTGGTGCTGCTGATCGTCGGGCTGCCGGTGCTGGCGCTGGGCCCCGACCTGCTGCTGCTGGTCTTCCCCACCGGGTGGCGGCCGACCGTCGAGTTCTGGCTGGGCGCGTTCTACTACCCGGGGATCGGCGTCCTGCTGGTGCTGGCGCTGGCGACCCTCTACAAGCTGTCGCTGCCCAACAAGCTGCCGTGGCACCGGTTGCTGCCGGGCGCGGTGCTGGCCATGGCGGTGTTCGTGCTGTCGTCCATCGGGCTGCGGCTCTACATCCAGTGGATCACGACCACCGGCTACACCTACGGCGCGCTGGCCACGCCCATCGCGTTCCTGCTGTTCGCGTTCTTCATCGGGTTGGCGATCACCATCGGCGCGTACTTCAACGCGTCGATCCAGGACATGTGGCCGGCCCGGATGACCCGGCGGCAGCGGCGGCGGTGGCGGCGGCTGGAGCTGGAACGGGCCGCCGAGCGGATCCGCACCGACGCCGGGCGCGAGGCGTGGCAGGCCGACGAGGTGGGCTCCGCGCCGGCGCCCGCCGACGCCGACCGCGATGGCACCGACCGCGATGGCACCGGCCACGCGGACACGAACCACGCGGACACGAACCACGCGGTGCCGCTGCCCGCCGACCCGAAGGTCTAGCCGGGCGCGTCGAGGTAGCGGTCCAGCGCGCCCGCGCCGGTGAGCATCGCGCGGGAGCGGGCGTGCAGCGCCCGGCGGCGGTCGGCCAGCGCGCGGGTGACCCGGTCGGGGTCGCCGGCGTCGCGGAGTTCGTCGAGCAGCAGGCGGATGTCGGTGATCAGGTGGCCGGCGCGGCGGAGCTGGCCGACGAGGTGGGCGTCGCGCACGTCGGCGGCGGCGTAGACGCGGTGGCCCCGGCGGTCGCGGTCCGGCCGCAGCAGGCCCTCCCGCTCCCAGCGGCGCAGGGTCGCCGGGCGCAGGCCGAGCCGGTGGGCCAGCGGCCCGATCGGGATCGGCGCGCCGGTCCACGGCCCGAGCGCGATGTCGCGCAGGGCGGCCTCGACCGAGTCCACGATCGCGCGGGCGGCGACCAGGCCGGCGTGGCCCCGGTCGACCAGGTCGAGCGCGTCGTCCGGGCGGCCGGTGTTGACCGCGACCATGATCGCGGTGGCGGCGGCGTGGCCGTGGCCGGGGACCAGGGCGACGAAGGCGGCCAGCGCGCGGACGTGCCGCTCGGTGTACTGCCGGTAGCCCGAGGCGGAGCGCCCGGCCGGCGGCAGCACGCCCGCGTCCTCGTAGTTGCGCACCGCCTGGGTCGACAACCCGTGCCCGCGCGCCAGGTCGATCGGCCGCACCCTGTCCCCCGCTTTGAAGGTTCTGCCCGCTGTTCGTGGCGGTTTCGCCGGAAAGTCTCAACCGCGTGCTCAACGATACGGTTGAGGGGGTCAGCGTGCTGCCACGACGGAAGGACCCCTCGCATGACCAGCGGCCCGCCCGCACCCCTGACCAGCACCGCCGGGCACGACCGGCCGGCGCTCGGCGCAGCCGTCGCCGCCCACGTCGCCGGGCTGCCCCGCCCGCCCCGGCTGCTCGGGCTCGGCGAGCCCGTGCACGGCGAGGACGAGTTCCTCCTCGTGCGCAACGCCGTCTACGCGGCCCTGGCCGACCGGACCGGCCACACCACGATCGCCCTGGAGACCAGTGCCTGGCACGGCCGGCTGGTCGACGCCTACGTCGCGGGCGGCGACGGGGACGAGGACGAGGTGCTGGCCGCCGGGTTCACCCACGACATGGGCGGCTGGTCCGGCAACCGGCTGCTGGTGCGGTGGATGCGCGAGCGCAACCGGCACCTGCCGGCGGCGGCGCGGCTGCGGTTCGCGGGCTTCGACGCCCCGTTCGAGATGAGCGCGGCGCCCAGCCCGCGACCGGCGCTGCGGGAGCTGCACGGGTTCCTGGCCGCCCGGGTCGGCGGGGACCGGCTGGTGCCGTGGGCGGCCGTCGAACGGCTGCTCGGCGACGACGAGCGCTGGGCGGAGCCGGCGGCGGCGATGGAGCCCGCGCGGTCGATCGGCGGTGAGCCCCGGGTGCACGAGCTGCGCGCGATCGTGGACGACCTGCGGTGGGTGCTGGCCTGCGGGATCCCCCGGATCGCGGACGACGGCGTGGCGGACGCGCTGCTCGCCGGGCGCACCGCCGCCGGCGCGCTCGCCTACCACGCGGCCATGGCGCGGGACACCGACGACCGCTGGGAGCGCCTGGCCGCGATCCGCGACGCGATGATGGCCGACAACCTGGAAGCGCTCGCCGAACGCGGCCCGACCTTGGCCTTCGCGCACAACCAGCACCTGCGGACCGGGGCCACCGAGGTGCCGTTCGGGCCGGTGACGCTGCGGTGGCGGCCCGCCGGGGCGCACCTGGCCCACCGGCTGGGCGGCGACTACCGGGTCGTCGCGTGCGCCGTGGGCGAGGCCGCCCACCGCGACATCGGCGTGCCCGACCCGGACACCGTCGAAGGCGTCCTGCACGGGCTGCCGGCCGGGAACCACCTGCTGTCCGCGCGGGCGCTGCGGGACCTGGGGTGCCCCACCCCGCGCACGCCCGCGTTCAACTACTTCCCGATCGACGACGCCCTGCTCGGCGAGGTCGACGAGGTGCTGTTCCTGCGCACCGTCACCGGCGAGCCGGCGGCACCGGTCCCGGGCTAGGCGGGCACGGCTGTGCCCCGGCTGCCGGGTCGTGGCGCCGGGGCACGGAGGTCGTGCTCACTGACCGCTGTTGCCCTTGGGCAGGCCGTCGAAGATCTTCTTGCACTCCGGGCACACCGGCGAACCGGGCTTCGGCGACTTCGTCACCGGGAAGACCTCGCCGCAGAGCGCCACCACGTGCGTGCCCATGACCGCGCTCTCGGCGATCTTGGCCTTGCGCACGTAGTGGAACATCTTCGGGGTGTCGTCCCCGGTGTGGTCCGTGCCCTCGGGCCGGGTCTCGACGTCAGGGAGAGTCTGCGTGCTCACGGCCTCAGCTTACCTGGGATGATGGCCCCTCGTGAGTACGCCGAGCATCACCGAAGAGGTCCGCACCGCCCTGGCCGAGAACCGGCCGGTGGTCGCGCTGGAGTCCACCATCCTGTCCCACGGGCTGCCGCCCGGCCGCAACCGCGAGGTCGCCGCGCGCCTGGAGGAGATCGTCCGGGACGCGGGCGCCGTGCCCGCCACGATCGCCGTGCTGGGCGGTGTCGCCAAGGTCGGCCTGTCCGACGCCGAGCTGGACTACGTCTGCGACCCGGCCAACTCGCTGGTGAAGCTCTCCCGGCGGGACCTGGGCGCGGCGTTCGCGCTGGGCCGCGACGGCGCGACGACGGTGGCCTCCACCGCCGCGCTGGCGCACGCCGCCGGCGTCGGGGTGTTCGCGACCGGCGGGCTGGGCGGGGTGCACCGGGGCGCGCGGGAGACCTGGGACGTGTCCGCCGACCTCGACGTGCTGGCCACCACGCCGGTGCTGGTGGTGTGCTCCGGGGTGAAGTCGATCCTGGACATCGGGGCCACCCTGGAGCTGCTGGAGACCCGGTCGGTGCCGGTGCTGGGGTACGCGACGTCGTCGTTCCCGGCGTTCTACCGGCGCGAGTCCGGCTACGCCGTGCCGTGGCGGGTCGACACGGCCGCCGAGGCGGCGGCCGTGGTGGCCGCGCACCGCGACTCGGTGCCGGGGACCGCCGGGGTGCTGCTGGCCAACCCGATCCCGGTCGAGTTCGAGATGGACCTCGACCTGCACGACCGGCTGCTGGCCGAGGGGCTGGCGGCCACCCGGGAGGTGCACGGCAAGGACGTGACGCCCGCCCTGCTGGAGCACTTCCACACCGCCAGCGGCGGGGTGAGCCTGGACGCCAAC
Organism: Saccharothrix sp. NBAS 001; assembly: GCF_056640475.1. Taxonomy (NCBI): domain Bacteria; kingdom Bacillati; phylum Actinomycetota; class Actinomycetes; order Pseudonocardiales; family Pseudonocardiaceae; genus Saccharothrix; species Saccharothrix sp. NBAS 001. The sequence goes on along the minus strand of NZ_CM153251.1, from coordinate 9,895,089 downwards.
GAGGCGCTGGTGGTGTCCAACGCGCGGCTGGCCTCCCAGGTCGCCGTGGAGCTGTGCGGGTGACCGGGATCATCGTGGTCGGGGACGCCGGGCTGGACGTGGTCGCCCGGCACTCCGGGCCGATCGTGCACGGCGGCGACTCGCGGGCCTCGGTGACCATCGAGCCCGGCGGCGCGGGCGCCAACACCGCGGTCTGGCTGGCCGCCGTCGGCGCGACGCCGACCCTGGTGGCGCGGGTCGGCGCGGATCCGGCCGGACGGCAGGTGCACGCCGAACTCACCTCGGCGGGCGTGCGGTGCGCGTTCGCGGTCGACCCGGAGAAGGCGACCTGCTGCGTGGTCGTCCTGGTGGACGACAGCGGGCAGCGGACCATGCTGCCCGACCGGGGCGCGAACGCGCGGTTCTCGCCGGCCGACCTCGACCCGGCGATCCTGGACGGCGCGCGGCACCTGCACCTGTCGGGCTACGTGCTGCTGGACGCCACGTCCCGGCCCGCCGGGCTGGCCGTGCTGCGGGCGGCGCGGGAAGCCGGGCTGACCACGTCGGTCGACCCGCAGTCGGCCGCGTTGATCTACGACGGTTTCCTGGACGACGTCCGGGGCGTGGACCTGCTGCTGCCCAACACCGAGGAGCTGGTGGCGCTCACCGGGTCCGAGGCGCCCGCGTCGGCGTCCGCGCTGCTGGACGTGGTGGGCGCGGTCGCGCTGACCTCCGGCGCGGCCGGGGCCAGTTGGGTCGACCGGGACGGGATCGTCGCGGTCGACGCGCTGCCGGTCTCCTGCGTCGACACGACGGGGGCCGGGGACGCGTTCGACGCCGGCCTGTTGGCCGCCTGGCTGGCCGGGGGCTCCCGACGGGACGCGCTGGCCGGCGGGGTCGCGGCGGCGGCGCGGGCGGTCTCCGCCGTGGGAGCCCAACCGCAACCGCTGGGAGTCGGGCCGCGGGCAGCCCTGCCGTAGCCGGGCTCAGCCCTCGATGACCTGGTGGGCCTTGGCTTCGAGGGCGCGGTGCTCCTTGACGTAGCGGTTCGCCTGCTCCGCCTTGCGGGGCGGGCGGTCGTTCGCGATGAGCACCGCCATCCACGGCAGCGGCACGGACAGCACGATGAAAGCCAGCGCCAGCCACCACGTCTGGTAGAAGACCATCGCCAGGACGAGGCACGGGATCCGCGCGCCCATCATGATCGCGTACTTGCGCTTGCGCGCGGCGTGTTGTTCTTCGTAGGACAGAGCCGCATCGGTGATGAGCACCGGTGTGCCGTCGCGCTCCTGGTCCACCATGCCCCCATCGTCCCACTGCCGGGATTCCCGCGACACCTGCCGGGTGATGTATTCGCGACGGAGTGACGGCCGACACGCGGCCGCACTATTGCCACCGGACGGGTCGTCGTGCGGTATTCGCCGCATTCGCGGCCGGGTGACCGTACGATCCGTCCGTGGTGGCCCTTGATCGCCTGGTGGACGTGCTCGGCAGCCTGGGCACGCACCTGAGTTGCGCGCCGCGCGGGCGCGACGTCGAGCTGCGCGGTGTCGCGCTGCACGATCCGACCGAGCACACCGCCGCCGCGCCGGACGACGTGCTGCTGGGGTTGGGCGTGCCCTCCCCCGCCGCCGCGGCCCGGCTGGTCTCCTCCACGAACGCCGCCGCCGTCGTGCTGCACGGGGCTCCGCCGCTGGACGAGCGGGTGGTGGCCGCGGCCCGGCGGTCCGGGGCGGCGGTGCTGCTGGTCGACGCGTCCGTGCCGTGGGGCCAGCTCGCGAACGTGGCGCAGACCGTCGTGCTGGGCGGGCGGCGCAAGGGCGCGGGCGACCTGTTCGCGGTGGCCGACGCCATCGCGGCGGTGGTCGGCGGGCCGGTGACGATCGAGGACCAGCAGTCCCGGGTGCTGGCCCACTCCTACCGGCAGCAGGGCGTGGACCCCGTCCGGGTGCAGACGATCCTCGGCCGCCGGGTGCCCGACTCGGCGCGCCAGGCGCTGGACGAGTACGGCGTGTTCACCCACCTCGCGCGGTCCGACGAGCCGATGTTCGTGCCCAAGCTCACCGACCAGCTCGGCGGCCGGCTGGTGGTCGCGGTCCGGGCCGGGCGGGAGCTGCTCGGCTCGGTGTGGGTCGAGGTCGACACCGACGTCGACACCGACCGGCACGCCGCGTTGCAGGACGGGGCCCGCACGGCGGCGCTGCACCTGCTGCGGGCGCGGGCCAGCGCGGACCTGGAGCGGCAGGCCGAGGCCGACCTGGTGATCAGCGTGCTGGACGACGGCGCGCCCGCGCACCTGGCCCGGCTCGGGCTGCCCGCCGCCGACCTGCGGGTGATCGCCGTGCAGGCGCACGCGGGCGAGGGCGAGCACGGGGCGGCGCTGCTCGCCTTCGAGCGGGCCACGGCGGGCTTCGGCTGGTCGCGGCCGGGGCGCAGCGCGTTGTTCGGCAACGTGCTCTACACCGTGCTGCCGTGCGGCGAGGACCCGGCCAACGCGGTGGAGTGGGTGCGGGCGCTGACCCGGGAGATGCCCGCCGAGGCGGTGGTCGAGGCCGGGATCGGCGGGCGGGCGGACGCCGGCCAGCTGCCCGCGTCCCGCAACGAGGCCGACGAGTGCCTGGCGCTGTCGGCGGGCGAGCCGGTGGTCTACGACGCGGCGTGGGCGAAGGTGCTGCTGCGCCGGCTGGCGGCGGTGGCCGAGACGGGCCGGCTGCCCGTGCGCGGGCCGGTGGCCGACCTGGTGCGGCACGACCGGGAGTTCGGCACCCAGTACGCGACGACGTTGCAGGCGTGGCTGGCCGCGCAGGGCGACGCGCGGGAGGCGGCGCGGGCCCTGTCGGTGCACCCCAACACGTTGCGGTACCGGATGCAGAAGATGGCCGAGGTGACCGCGCTGCCGCTGGACGACCCGGACCAGCGGCTGGCGATGGCGGTCGCGCTGGCGGTGGGCCGGCACCGGGAGTAGCGGGGCGGGGGCCGGGCGGCGCGCGGCGGCCCGGCACGGGAGGATTCGGCGGTGCTTCCTGATCTCTCCACTGAGCTGACCGCGCGGCTGCGCGGGGCATTTCTGAACGCCGGGTACGACGCCGACGGGGTGGTGGACGCGCTCGGGCCGCAGGCGCACGCGGCGCTGGGCCGCGGCGAGCCGGAGGCCGCGCGGCGGGCGACCCGGGACGCGGGCGGACTCGGCACGCTGGTCCGGCTGTTCCTGCTCGGTGACGCCGAGGAGCCCGCCGCCGTCGCGAAGGCCCTGGGCGACCTGGACGTGGCGGACGCGGTCGGGGCCGGGCTGCTGACGGCCGAGGGCGACCGGCTGCGCGCCGGGCTGGACGTGCGGCCTTACGGCGACGACACGGGCTCGTGGTGGGTGGTCGCGGACCTCGACTCCGACCAGCGCGGCGGCCCGGTGCCCGCCGACCACGTGCTGGGCGTCGGCCACGCGTCGATCAGCCTGGCGCGGGCCACTTCGCGGCGTCCGGTGGACAGCCTGCTCGACCTGGGCACCGGGTGCGGGGTGCAGGCCCTGCACGCGTCCCGGCACGCGAAGCGGATCACCGCGACCGACCTGTCGGAGCGCGCGCTGCGGCTCGCGCAGGCCACGTTCCGGCTCAACGAGCTGGACGTGGAGCTGCGGCAGGGCGAGTGGTTCGGGCCGCTGCGCAACCGGAGGTTCGACCAGGTCGTGTGCAACCCGCCGTTCGTGGTCGGGCCGCCCCGGGTCGACTACGTGTACCGCGATTCCGGGTTGGCCGGCGACGACGCGAGCGCGCTGGTCGTCCGGCAGCTCCCGGCGTTCCTGAACGAGGGCGGGGTGGGGCAGCTCCTGGCGTCCTGGGTGCACCGCCGGGGCGAGGACTGGGCGGACCGGGTCTCCGGGTGGCTGCCCAAGCACGTGGACGCCTGGTTCGTGCAGCGGGACGTGGCCGACCCGGCGCTCTACGTCGGCACCTGGCTGCGCGACGCGGGCGTCGACCCGCGCTCCGCCGAGGGCCGGGCGAAGGCGTGCGCGTGGCTGGACTGGTTCGCCGAGAACGAGGTGGAGGGCGTCGGGTTCGGGTTCGTCACGCTGCGCCGCACCGACGTCGCGCACCCCGAGGTGGTGTGCGAAGACCTGCGCCACGCCTACGACGACCCGCTGGGCCCGGAGTCGGCGGCGTGGCTGGACCGCGTCGCGTGGCTGCGCGGGCACTCCGACGACGAGTTGCTGCGGACCCGGTTCTCCGTGCCCGAGACCGTTGTCCTGGAAGAGGTCTCGGCGCCGAGCGAGGACGGCTGGGACGCCGTCGTGCGCCGGCTGCACCGCACCGACGGGCCCGGCTGGCAGCACGAGCTGGACGAGGTCGCGGCCCGGCTGCTGGCCGGTTTCCGGGGCGCGCTGGCGCTGGAGGACCTGGTCGCGCTGCTCGCCTACGCGCAGGACGTGGACGCCGACGCGCTCGCCGGCGCGGCGCTGCCGGTCGTGCGCGAACTGGTCCGGCACGGCATGGTGGTCCCGGTATGAGGGCGGTCGTGGCGCGCGTCACCGAGGCCGAGGTGACTGTGGACGGACAGCGCGTCGGGGCGATCGAGGAGCCCGGTCTGCTGGTGCTGCTGGGCGTGCACGTCGACGACACCGCGGCGACACCCCCGCTGATGGCCCGCAAGCTGCACGAGCTGCGCATCCTGCGGGACGAACAGTCGTGCGCCACGACCGGAGCGCCCCTGCTGGTGGTGAGCCAGTTCACCCTCTACGGCGAGGTGCGCAAGGGCCGGCGTCCGTCGTGGACGGCCGCCGCCCGGCCGGAGCACGCGGAGCCGTTGGTCGACGCGGTGGTGCGGGAACTGCGCCAGAAGGGCGCTCGCGTGGAAACCGGGAGGTTCGGCGCGATGATGTCCGTGCGGAGTGTCAACGACGGTCCGTTCACCGTGTTGGTGGAACTCTAGATCCTTCTCAGGCAATCCTCAGGATTCGCGGCGCAACCGCTGTGACGGCAGTGACGTCTCCAGATCGGGGACACGGGAACCATTTAGCTCCGGTCGACGTTTCCCCCAGTGACAGGGGCCGAAAGGCAACACCGCGCAGCGCAGCGCGGGTCACGCGACCGCACTGCCAGCCCGCGAAGGGGGAGGGAGCTTCCATGACCGTCCCGAGGGTCCTCGACCGCGAGGTCGGGAACGACACGATCACCACGAGCGCCGAGTTGGACCTCGACGCCCAGGGACCGGCCGCCGACCTGGTTCGGGTCTACCTGAACGGCATCGGCAAGACAGCGCTGCTCACCGCGGCCGAGGAAGTGGAACTCGCGAAGCGGATCGAGGCGGGGGTCTTCGCTCAGCACATGCTGGAGACGGGTTCCGCCCCGGCCTCCACCCGCCGCGAGGAACTGCGCGCACTGGTGCGCGACGGCCACGTGGCAAAGAACCACCTGCTCGAAGCGAATCTGCGGTTGGTCGTTTCCCTCGCGAAGCGATACACCGGCCGTGGAATGCCGCTGTTGGATCTCATCCAGGAAGGCAACCTGGGTCTGATCCGCGCGGTCGAGAAGTTCGACTACACCAAGGGATTCAAGTTCTCCACCTACGCGACGTGGTGGATCCGCCAGGCGATCACCCGCGGAATGGCGGACCAGGGCCGCACCATCCGGCTGCCCGTCCACCTCGTGGAGCAGGTGAACAAGCTGGCGCGGATCAAGCGCGACCTGCACCAGCAGCTCGGCCGCGAGGCCACCACCGACGAGCTGGCCAGGGAGTCCGGGCTCACCCCGGAGAAGGTGTCCGACCTGCTCGACCACGCGCGTGACCCGGTGAGCCTGGACATGCCGGTCGGCGCCGAGGAGGACGCCCCGCTGGGCGACTTCATCGAGGACTCGGACGCGACGGACGCGGAGAGCGCGGTCATCTCCGGTCTCCTCCAGGACGACCTGCGCCGCGTGCTGGCCACGCTGGAGCAGCGCGAACAGGCGGTGATCCGGCTGCGCTACGGCCTGGAGGACGGCCAGCCGCGCACCCTGGACCAGATCGGCAAGCAGTTCGGCCTGTCCCGCGAGCGGGTGCGCCAGATCGAGCGCGAGGTCATGTCCAAGCTGCGGCAGGGCGAGCGGGCGGCGAAGCTGCGGGCCTACGCCAGCTGAACCGACCGTCACCCGTTCGGCCGGGTTGACTTGTGAGTCCGGTCACGGCACGGTCGCCTGTTACAACGTGCTTTGCGACTCCTCCACCCCATTTCGTGGAGGCTGTCGCACGCTGAGGAAGGTCGGGGCGGTCGGGGGCCGGCCCGGCCTTCCGCGTTTCCGCCCCCGCTCCCCCGCCCGATTCCGGCCGGGGCGGTCCCGGGCTCAGGGCGCACATCGCGTTCGGCCGCATCGCGGTCGGGGCGAATTCCGGTCGGGGGCACCGGGTCGGGCACGACGCGAATCACACCGACGCGGCGGTACCGGAGCGCGGCGCGCGGTATAGGTTCGGCGGAACCCGAAGCGCGCAAGGGAGCCCGCGACGTGCCCGCAGTGCCCACCACCACGTTCCAGCACACCGACGTCCTGCCGCTGGCCAAGGACACCCGCACGGAATACCGCCTGGTCACGCCGGACGGCGTGACCGTGGTGGAGGCCGCCGGACGCCGGTTCCTCCAGATCGAGCCCTCGGTGCTCACCCGGCTGGCCAAGGAGGCCATCCGGGACATCCAGCACCTGCTGCGGCCCTCGCACCTGGCCCAGCTGCGCGCGATCGTCGACGACCCCGAGGCCAGCGGCAACGACCGGTTCGTCGCGATGGACCTGCTGCGCAACGCCTGCATCTCGGCCGGCGGCGTCCTGCCCATGTGCCAGGACACCGGCACCGCGATCGTGATGGGCAAGCGCACCGAGTCCGTGCTGACCGGCGGCACCGACGAGGAAGCCCTGTCGCGGGGGATCTTCGAGGCCTACCAGGAACTCAACCTCCGGTACTCGCAGATGGCCCCGGTGACGTTCTGGGACGAGAAGAACACCGGCAGCAACCTGCCCGCGCAGATCGAGCTGCTCAACGCGCCCGGCACGGAACCCAAGTACGAGTTCCTGTTCATGGCCAAGGGCGGCGGCTCGGCCAACAAGACGTTCCTGTACCAGGAGACCAAGGCGCTGCTGAACCCGTCGCGGCTGGCGAAGTTCCTGGACGAGAAGCTGCGCTCGCTGGGCACCGCCGCGTGCCCGCCGTACCACCTCGCGGTGGTCGTCGGCGGGCTGTCCGCGGAGCAGAACCTCAAGGTCGCCAAGCTCGCCTCGGCCCGCTACCTGGACGACCTGCCGACCGAGGGGTCGGCGCTGGGCCACGCGTTCCGCGACGTCGACCTGGAGCGGCAGGTGCTGGAGCTGACCCGGGACTTCGGCATCGGCGCGCAGTTCGGCGGCAAGTACTTCTGCCACGACGTGCGGGTGATCCGGCTGCCCCGGCACGGCGCGTCCTGCCCGGTCGGCATCGCCGTGTCGTGCTCGGCGGACCGCCAGGCCAAGGCGAAGATCACGCCCGAGGGCGTGTTCCTGGAGCAGTTGGAGCGCGACCCGGCGCGGTTCCTGCCCGACGTCGAGGGCGAGGACCTCTCCGACGAGGTGGTCCGGATCGACCTCACCCGGCCGATGGCCGAGATCCGCGCGACGCTGTCGCGGCTGCCGGTCAAGACCCGGGTGTCGCTGACCGGTCCGCTGGTGGTGGCCCGCGACATCGCGCACGCCAAGATCAAGGACCTGCTCGACGCGGGCGGCGAGATGCCGCAGTACCTCAAGGACCACCCGGTCTACTACGCCGGTCCGGCCAAGACGCCCGACGGCTACGCGTCGGGCTCGTTCGGCCCGACCACGGCCGGCCGGATGGACTCCTACGTCGAGCAGTTCCAGGCGGCCGGCGGCTCGCTGGTGATGCTGGCCAAGGGCAACCGGTCGGCGCAGGTCACCAACGCGTGCCGCACGCACGGCGGGTTCTACCTGGGCTCGATCGGCGGCCCGGCGGCCCGGCTGGCGCAGGACTGCATCCGCAAGGTCGAGGTGCTGGAGTACCCGGAGCTGGGCATGGAAGCGGTGTGGCGGATCGAGGTGGAGGACTTCCCCGCGTTCGTCGTGGTCGACGACAAGGGCAACGACTTCTTCGCCGAGACCTCCGCCCCGACCCTCCAGATCAGCTTCCGCAAGTAGCTCCCACCGAGGCCCCGCTGTCACGCGGGGCCTCGGTGGTGTTCACGTGCGACCGCCGGCGGGCACGACGGCCCGCCCGGCACCTCCCGGGCGCGCGCGTTTCGCGGTCACCGGTCGGCGTCGGTCGCCGGCCACAGCGAGCCGCGCGGCGCGCCGGTCAGCAGTTCCAGCACCCAGGCCGTCTCGGCGGGGTGCGCCGGGTCGGCGAGCGCGCGCAGCACGGTCCGGTCGGTGCACCCGGCGGCTTCCAGCGCCCGCGCGACCTCGGCCGGCGCGGCGTCGGTCGGCACGGTCCACGCGGGGTCGACGGCCGAGGCCAGGGTGCGTTCGGCGTGGTCGAGCAGCGCGCGCCACAGCTCGTGCGGGAACTCCGACTCCTCGTCGGACGTGCGGGTGCTGTAGAGGTCGGCCCCGTCGTGGTCCTCGGCCTGGTCGACGCGGTGGTGGCCGGCCCCGTCCCGGCTCCAGACCACGCCCTGCAGACCGGACACCGCCGGGTCGCCGCCGTCGGCGAGCAGCACGGCGTGCGCCGCGCGCACGGTGGCGCGGGCCGCGTCGACGTCGTCGGTGAGCACCAGGAACCGGGACAGCAGGGCGACGCCCGGACCGGGGTGGCGCAGCTCGGGCTCGACCAGCGCGGCGGCCCGGCAGACCAGGTCGAGTTCGTCGCGGCGCAGCACGTGCGGGTGCGGGTGGGCCTCGTCGTCCCAGGCGATGCTCACCGCCTCGTCGTCCGCCGGCGACCGGACGCCCAGGTCCACGTAGCCGTCGGCGACCGACAGCTCCACCGCGTGCCCGCCGCCGACCTCGAACCGGACGACGTGCTCGTCCTCCTCGGCGTCGCCGAAGTAGTCGTCGTCGGACTCGAAGCGGTAGGAGGCCCAGAAGTCCGGGTCGGCGAGGCTCTCGCGCAGTGCGTGCGGCAGCGGCATGGACCGGATGCTAGATCACCCGATCGGACTATGCGGTTTGTTCCCGCGCTTCCAGCACCACCCGGCGCTGCGCCAGCGGCGCGGCCAGCTCCACGTTCACCGGCACGCTGAACAGCTCCTCCGTGCACACCCCGTCCCGGGGCGGGTAGTACGTGGTGACCAGCGCGACCTGCACCTGGTCGGCGGCCTGCGCGACGACCTCGGCGGAGGCCCGCTTGCAGCCGCCGGCGAGGCTGAACACCTGGAGCGTGCGGCCGTCCGGGGACGCCCACACCTCGCGCTTGTAGGCGTCGGACAGGGTGCTCGCGTCCACCCGTTCGACGGGGACCTGGCTCGCCGCGCCGGGCAGCGGCGGCGCGCTGGACTGGGGCGGCGGGGTCGAGCCGGCGGAGGTCGGGCCGGGGGCGGTGGTCGGTGACATCGTTGTCGACGGCCGGGACGACGCCGTGCTCGACGTGGTGGACGACGGGCCGCCCGCCTCGCCGCCGCTGGTGCAGCCGGCCAGGGCGAGCGCCGCGAGGGCCACGGCGATCTTGACGTTCCTCATAGCGGTAGGACGGTACCGCCGGGCCGCGTGGTTGCACAGGGCGGCGCCCGGCCGAGGGGGATCGGCCGGGCGCCGCTTCTCCGGGAGGGTTACCTCTGGTCCTGCCGCGTGCTGAGCACCACCGAGCGCTCGCCCAGCGGGGCGTCCAGCTTCGCGGTCAACGGCGGGTAGCGGATGTCCATCGTGCAGACCTCCGCCTCCTTCGGCGTGGTCTCCACGAGCACCACCTTCACCGCCTGCGCGGTCTGCTCGGCGATCTCCACGCTCGCCTTGCCGCAGCCGCCTTCCTGCCCGACCAGGCCCAGGGTGCTGCCGTCGCCCTCGGTCCACACCGTCTTCGGCGTCCCCTCGGGCACGGCCGAGGCGTCGAGCTTCGCCTTCGGCACCTCCTTGCCGCCGGGCGGCACCGGGCTTTGGAACTCCGGGTCCTCCGACGACGAGGGCGGGCTGGACGGCGACGTGGTCAGCGTCGGACCGCCGCCGTTGCCCGCGTCGAGCGCGGGCTGGGTCGATGCGCAGCCGACGAGCGTGAGCAGCAGCGCGCCGGCACCGATCGCGGTTCCCAGGCTTCTCATGTGACAAGGACGGAACGACCCGCGCACCGGGTTGCCCCGCCCTTTTGACAGTTACCCGATCAGGTGAGCGGCGATGCGCCGCCGGCGGTCACCACCGGGGGCTTCTCCGCTCGAAGGACGGGTCGACGGTCCGCATGTACCCGGTGTCGTCGCGCCGCACCAGCCCGCACGCGCGGTAGTCCCGCGCCGCGCGGGCCAGCGCGTCGCGGTCCAGCTCGACGCCGAGTCCAGGCCCGGTCGGCACCGCCACCGCCCCGTCCGCAAAGGACAGCGGCGTGGTGAGGACGTCGGCCGAGGCGTTCCACGGGTAGTGCGTGTCGCACGCGTAGTCCAGGTTCGGCGTGGCCGCCGCCAGGTGGGTCATCGCGGCCAGGCTGATCCCGAGGTGGGAGTTGGAGTGCATGGACAGGCCGAGGCCGAAGGTCCGGCAGATCGCGGCCAGCTCCCGGGACCGGGCCAGCCCGCCCCAGTAGTGGTGGTCGGACAGCACGACCCGCACCGCGCCCAGCTCCACCGACCGCGCGATGTGCTCGAACGCGACCACGCACATGTTGGTGGCCAACGGCATCGACGCGGCTGCGGCCACCTCCGCCATGCCCGGGATCCCCGGTGACGGGTCCTCCAGGTACTCCAGCACCCCGTCCAGCTCGGCGGCGACCTGCCGCGCGGTCGCGGGCGACCAGGCGGCGTTGGGGTCCAGCCGCAGCGGGTGGTCCGGGAAGGCGGCGCGCAGCGCGCGCACCGCCGCGATCTCCTGCTCCGGCGGGAAGACGCCGCCCTTGAGCTTGATCGAGCCGAACCCGTGCGCGGCGACCAGGGCGCGGGCCTGTGCGACGATCCCGTCGGGGTCCAGCGCCTCGCCGAAGCCGTCCGGCTCGTGGCCGGGGTGCCCGGCCCACTTGTAGAACAGGTAGGCGCTGTAGGGCACGGTGTCGCGGACCGCGCCGCCCAGCAGGTCGCAGACCGGGCGGCCCAGGGCCTTGCCCCGGACGTCCCAGGTCGCCACCTCGAACCCGGCGAACACCCGGTCCACAGTGGACTCGACGGTGAGTTCGCCGGTCAGCCCGTGCCGGTCGGAGCCGGCCCGGCCGCCCAGCGCGCGGGCGACCCGGTCCCGGGCCAGGTTCAGCTCGTGCACGTCGAGGCCGAGCAGCGCGGGCACCACCGCGCGCAGGCGTTCGAGGTGGCCGAGGTCGCCGTAGGTCTCGCCCAGGCCCGACACCCCCTCGTCGGTGTGCACCTCGACGATCGTGCGCAGCGCCCAGGGCTCGTGGCAGCCGGCGGAGGTCAGCAGCGGCGGATCGCGGAAGGCGATGGGTGTCAGGTCCACCGAGGTGATCTTCATCCGGTCAGCTCCCGTCCGGCGGCGACCGCCCTCTCCGGCACCGCCACGTGGTGCGAGGTCGGGCCCAACAGTGGCGGGCGCACGCCGGCGAGTACAGCCCCCGTCACCACACCGGAGTTCACATCCGTGAAATGAGGCCGTGCTTGTGACCCCCTCAACGGGGCTGTAAGAATCGCCGGAGCGACGTGTCGAGAGCGTGTTGCCGGACGCTTCTGTGGAGGACAGGTGACTGGACCCGCGTCACCCGCTCGGCCGAACGCGGTGAAGTCCGCGGACCGGACCGTGGAGCTGCTCGAAGCGCTGTCCGCGTCGGAACGCCCGCTGACGCTGACCGAGCTGCACCGCGCGCTGAGCTACCCGAAGTCGAGCCTCTACATGCTGTTGCAGACGCTCGTCGCGCGCGGTTGGGTCGAACTCGACCCCGCTCGCGGCACCTACGGCATCGGGGTGCGGGCCCTGCTGGTCGGCACGTCGTACCTGGACCACGACCCGGTCGTGCAGGTGGCGAGCCGGATCATGGAGCAGGTCCGCCGGGAGGTCGACGAGACGGTGCACCTGGCCCGCCTGGACGGTTCGGACGTGGTCTACCTGGCCGGCCGGGAGTCCGAGCACCACCTGCGGGTGGTGTCCCGGGTCGGCCGCCGGCTGCCCGCGCACGCCACCTCGCTGGGCAAGGCCCTGCTCGCCGCGCGCGGGCCGCGGGAGGTCGACGCGATCCTGCCCACCCGGCTGGAACCGCTCACCCCCGACACCGTCGTGGACCGCCCCGCGCTGCACGCGCAGCTGGCCGGGTTCCGCGCGGCGGGCTACGCGCAGGAGCGCGGGGAGAACACCCCCGGGCTGGGCTGCTTCGCGGTGGCGCTGCCCTACCGCACACCCGTGCTCGACGCGATGAGCTGCTCGGTCCCGCTGGGCCGGCTCGACCCGGAGCACGAGCGCCGGATCGTGGCGGCCCTGCTGCACGGCGCGCGCACGATCACCGAACTGCTCCGCCAGTTCAGCCGCTGACACCTCCCGGACCCGAAAGGGCGACACACGTGACCGAACGCATCCTGATCACCGGAGCCGCGGGCAGGGTGGGCACGTTCCTGCGCACCCGCCTCGCCGCGCCCGGCCGCGTCCTGCGGCTGCTCGACGTCGCCGAGCCGCCGCCGGCGGCCGGGGGCGAGGCCGTCGAGGTGGTGCGCGCGTCGGTGACCGACCCGGACGCGATGGCGGCGGCCTGCGCGGACGTGGCCGCCGTGGTCCACCTCGGCGGCCACAGCCTGGAACAGCCGTGGGACCGGATCCTCGACGTGAACATCAACGGCACCCACGTGGTGCTGGAGGCCGCCCGCCGGCAGGGCGTGCGGCGGGTCGTGCTGGCCGGTTCCAACCACGCCGCGGGCTACCACGAGCGGGCGGCCGGCGAGGCGGGCGACTACCTGTTCCCGAAACCCGACACCTACTACGGCGTCGGCAAGGTGGCGATGGAGGCGTTGGGCAGCCTGTTCGCGAGCCGGTACGGCATGGACGTGATCGCGGTGCGCATCGGATCGTGCTTCGAGCGGCCGAAGGACGTGCGGATGCTGTCCACCTGGCTGTCCCCCGACGACGCCGGGCGGCTGTTCGAGGCGTGCCTGACCGCGCCCGAGCCCGGATTCCGCGTGGTGTGGGGGATCTCGGCCAACACCCGGCGCTGGTTCAGCCTGGACGAGGCCCGCGCGCTGGGCTACGAGCCGGAGGACGACGCCGAGGAGCACGCCGCCGCGCTGATCGCCGAGCACGGCGAGCCGGACCCGGAAGCGTTGGCGCACAAGTACCTCGGCGGGCACTGGTGCGGTCCGGAGTTCGACACCGCGGCGCGGGCGGCGGGCCGGTGACCGGGATCCGGGGCTACGACCCGCGCACCGGGCTGCCGGTCGGCGAGCCGGTCGCGGAGAGTTCGGCGGCCGAGGTGGACGCGCTCGCCCGCGCGGGCGCGGCGGCTTTCCCGGCGTGGTCGGGACTTCCGGCGACGCGGCGGGCCGACGTGCTGGAGCGGGTGGCCGAGGCGCTGGACGCCGGATCGGCCGGGCTGGTGGCCCTGGCGGACGCGGAGACCGCGCTGGGGGTGCCCCGGCTGACCACCGAGCTGAAGCGCACCACGAACCAGTTGCGGCTGTTCGCCGGGGTGCTGCGGGAGGGCAGCCACGTCGAGGCGGTGCTGGACACCGCCGACCCGGACACCGTGCCGCCGCGACCGGTGCTGCGCCGGCTGCTCCGTCCACTCGGGACGGTCGCGGTGTTCGCCGCGTCGAACTTCCCGTTCGCGTTCTCCGTCGCGGGCGGGGACACGGCCTCCGCGCTGGCCGCCGGCTGCCCGGTCGTGGTGAAGGCGCACCCGGCGCACCCCGGCACCTCCCGCGAGACCGCGCGCGTGCTGGCTTCCGTGCTGCCGCACGGGGTTTTCGGGATCGTGCACGGCACCGACGCCGGGGTCGCGCTGGTCGGGCACCCCGACGTGCGGGCGGTCGGGTTCACCGGGTCGACCGGCGGCGGGCGGGCGCTGTTCGACCTGGCGCAGGGCCGGCCGGACCCGATCCCGTTCCACGGCGAGCTGGGCAGCGTGAACCCGGCCGTGGTGCTGCCCGGCGCGGCGGCGGCGCGGGCCGACGAGCTGGCCGCCGGGTTCGCCGGCTCGCTGACCCTGGGCGTGGGCCAGTTCTGCACCAACCCCGGCCTGCTGTTCGCGCCCTCGGCGCTCGCGCCCGTGCTGGCGGCGGCGGTCGCGGGCGCGTCCGGCGGCGTGATGCTCAGCGAGCGGATCAGCGGCTCCTACCGCTCGGGCACGGCCGCGCTCGCGGCGTCCGGGCTGGTCGAGCAGGTCGCCGAGGGCAGCGCGCCGGACACCGGATGGGCCGCCGGGCCGAAGCTGTTCCAGGTGCCGCTGGCGGTGTTCGCCGAGCACCTGGCGGAGCTGACCGAGGAGCACTTCGGGCCGGCCGGGATCGTGGTCGCCTACGACTCGGTGCCGGATCTGCTGGCCGTGCTGCCCCGGCTGCCCGGCACGCTCACCGGCACCGTGCACGCCGAGGCCGACGAGCACGAGGCGGCCGGGCTGGTGGCCTCGGCACTGGGCCGGATCGCGGGCCGGCTGATCTTCAACGGCTGGCCGACCGGCGTGGCCGTGGCGTGGGGCATGCACCACGGCGGCCCGTGGCCGGCCACCACCAGCCCGCTGCACACGTCGGTCGGCGCGACCTCGATCCGGCGCTGGCTGGCCCCGGTCTGCTACCAGTCGTGGCCGGACGCCCTGCTGCCGCCGGAACTGCGCGACGGCAACCCGCTCGGCATCCCGCGCCGGGTGGACGGCGTGCTCGGCGTGCACTGACGGGCGGTCCGCGGGCTCCCTGATGCGGGCGGCCCGGACCTGGGAGACGCTGTGTGGACCCGCTCGGCCCGGCGGCGCGCGCACGTCGCGGACCGAATTCCGCATGCCGGAAGTCGAGCGGGCCGAGCAGACCGCCGAAGGAGGGCTCGTGAGCCGGCCCCAGTCACCGCCGATCGGCGCGGGAGCCACCGCCCGCCGAACCGCCCGTGACACCCTGGGCGACTCCCTCGGCGGCGCGGCGACCCGGCGGGTGACCCGCCCGGCACCGCTGCGGCAGGCGGTCTACGACGCCCTGCTGGACCTGATCGTGAACCGCACCCTCGAACCGGGGCAGCACCTGGTGGAGATCGACCTCGCCGAGCACCTGGGCGTGAGCCGCCAGCCGGTCCGCGAAGCGCTGCAACGCCTCCAGACCGAGGGCTGGGTCGACCTGCGCCCCGCGCAGGGCGCGTTCGTGCGCACGCCGTCGGACGAGGAAGCCGACCAGCTGCTCAGCGTGCGCGGCGTCCTGGAGACCCACTCGGCGAAGCTCGCGGCCCAGCGCGCGACCGCCGAGGACGTCGCGGAGCTGGAGCGGCTGCACCGGGCGGGCGTGCGGGCGCTGGCGGCGCGGGACGTGGAGGGCCTGGCGGCGGCGAACGCGGCCCTGCACGCGCACATCACGGGCCTGTCCGGCAACGCCGTGCTGGCCGACATGATCGCCACCGTCGACCGCCGCGTCCGCTGGTACCACGCCGCGCTCGCGCCGACCCGGGGCCCGGACGCGTGGGCCGAGCACGCCGAGCTGATCCGGGCCATCGCGGAGCACGACCCGGAAGCCGCCGGCCGCGTCATGTCCCGGCACACCGAGCGCACCCGCCGGGCCTACGCCGACACCGTCTGACGCGCGCGGCCCGCGCCCGCTCAGGCGTCGGAGTCGCCCGGCTCGGCGACCTCCGTCCGGGTGCGCGACGCCATCAGGCTCGCCACCGTCGTCACCAGCAGCACCACCAGGATGACGCCGAGCGAGAGCAGGATCGGGATCTCGGGCGCCCAGCCCACGCCGTGGTGGTGCAACGCCTCCAGGATCAGCTTGACGCCGATGAACGCCAGGATCACCGCGAGGCCCTTGCCCAGGTGCACCAGCCGGTCCAGCAGGCCGCCGATCAGGAAGAACAGCTGGCGCAGCCCCATCAGCGCGAACGCGTTGGCGGTCAGCACCAGGTAGGTCTCGCGGGTCAGGCCGAAGATCGCCGGGATCGAGTCGACCGCGAACAGCAGGTCCGTGGTGCCCACCGCGACCATCACGATCAGCATCGGCGTGACCACCCGGCGGCCGTCCAGCACGGTGGTCAGCCGCGCGCCGTCGTAGGCCGGGGCGGTCGGCACCACCCGCTTGACCGCGCGCAGCACCGGGTTCTCGGTGAACTCCGGCTCGTCGGCGTCGTCCTGCCGCAGCAGCTTCCACGCCGTGTAGACCAGGAACGCGCCGAAGAGGTAGAACAGCCAGTCGAACCGCGAGATCGCCTGCGCGCCGACCGCGATGAACACCGCGCGCAGCGCCAGGGCGATCACCACGCCGACGATCAGCACCTTCTGCCGGTACGGCTTCGGCACCGCGAACCTGCTCATGATCAGCATGAACACGAACAGGTTGTCCACGCTGAGCGAGTACTCGGTGATCCAGCCGGCGAAGAACTGGCCGCCGTAGTCCGGTCCGGCGAACACCGTCACACCGAGCCCGAACAGCACCGCGAGCCCGACGTACACCGAGACCGACACCAGGGACTCGCGGAACGACGGGTCCCGGGGGTTGCGCGCGACCAGGTGGAAGTCGAGCGCGATCACCAAGCCGAGCCCGCCCACCGTCGCCAACCACACCCAGGCGGGTAGGTCCATCACTGCCCTCCGCTGATCACCGGGCGCGCCGCCCGCCGCACCCGCGCGGGCTCGGCGTACCGCACGAACCAGCACCGTGCCAACGGGTTGCGCGCACGCACATGCTCCAGCCGATGCGGAGCCATCAGCCCATGCAACCACAGTTACCCGACGAACCACCCGAATCCCGCGAATCGCGGATGGTCCGAACGGCCCAACGCGGCCCGCACGGCGCGGTCGACGACGCGAACCGGACGCGGCGATTCGACCGGCCCCGAAAAGTCCATTGTGGACACGACGGCGTCGGGAAGGCGTGCCGGACCCGCGATCACCCGAGGGGCGCTCACATTGCCGGGTGTCGGACCGGCGTCGGCCAGGTGATCACCCGGCCGGGTGCCGCGACGGTGCGGGAGGAGCCGGGAGCGCGTGCCCGGCAGTCCGGGCCGCCGACGCGGGGAGCGAGGTCCTGCGGGACCTCCGACCCGCCGCGGTCGACGGCGACCCGGTGCTGCCGGAACGGCCGGCGCGCGATCTCTCCGACAACGCTGTCAGCACGACCACGCGGGCGGCCGGGCGGGCGTCGTGCCGCGGGACGGGTACCGGTGGTCGCGGAATGACCGCCGGGGCCCGGACTGTCCACAGTGCGCGCCGTGGCCGCCGCCCACGGCGGCACGGTGACCGCGGCACCGGGGGCGGACGGCGGGTTGGGGGTGTCGGTCAGGTTTGGCGGAGGAGGGTGAGGAACGCCCGGAATGGACGGTCCGCGAAGGTCAGTTCGGGGCCGGGACGCTTGCTGTCACGAACAACGGTGGCCGCGCGGCCGACGGCCAGCTCCACGCAGTTGTTCCCCGCGCCTGAATAAGAGCTTCTACGCCACGTCTTCTTCGTGTTCATGTTTCCTTCAGTGCGGTTGCCAGTTTCCTGATCAGCGCAGCCGACTCCTTGGGCGACAGGGCGACCTGCGCTGCCATGTCCTCGAAGTGAAGCAGGTACTTCTCGACATCGGACGGATTGTCCACCCACTTACCTCCGCCGGCGTACTCCAGGTACACGGAGGAGGGATCGCCGGCGTCGAACCTGAGGGCGGTGGCGCCGCCGCCGGACATGGTTCCGTAGGCGCCCGCGCCGAACGGGATCACCTGGATGGTCATGTCGGGCTGTCGCGCCATCTCCAGCAGGTGCGCCAACTGCGCGTGCATGACCTCGGGGCCGCCCACGACCCGGTGCAGCGCGGCTTCGTCGATCACCGCGTGCAGGCGGAGTCCGGGCAGTCGGCGCTGCCGGCTCGCCAGCGCCGCCACCGCCTGGTCCACCGGCACTGACGGGTCCAGGAAACGCTGTCCCGCCAAGCGCACCGCGGAGGCGTACGCGGCGGTCTGGAGCAGGCCGGGGATCACGATCATCTCGATGGTGCGCACTTCCGTCGCGTCCGCCTCCTGCCGGGCGTACGTCCGCGCCTCGGGGGTGTACGCGGCGGCGTTGGCCAACCGGGTGCTGTCCTGTTTGGCGTCCTCCCACAGGGCTTCCGCTTCGCGCCGCTCGGCGTCGGTCGCGCCGTACAACCCGAGCAGTGCGCCCAACTCGGTCCAACTGGGACTGATGTAGCCGTTCTCCATCCGCGACAGCGTCGACTGGGTCTTGCGGGTCAGCGCGTGGTAGTCGACCTCGGTCTTGCCGGCGCGCTTGCGCAGCGCGTTGAGGAACTGCCCGAGCTTGCGCTTGCGTCGGGTTTGGACGGCTGCCATTCGGATCGCTCCTCGCTGAAAAGAACTTCGAACACCCTAGTCGGCCCGCACGCCGATTTCAGTTCACTCGTTCGAGCGTTTTAAGGTGCATACGCACCCATTAACATGAGCCCCGTCGGTGGGGCTGCGCGGCCGCGGGTCGGGCGGCCCGCGGCGCACGCCACGCAGCACAGCCCCACCGGCCCCGAAGCCCAGGACCGCCACCCCCTTCCCTACTACAGTCGGTGGCATGTACATCTCGCAGGTCCGGCTGCGGAACATCAAGGGATTTCACGGCGCCCGCGAGGTCGACCTGCATCTCACCGCACCGGGCTGGACGGTCATCGCCGGGCGCAACGGTTCCGGCAAGACCTCCCTGCTGCACGCCGTCGCGCTCGCGCTCAGCGGCCCCGCGGTGGCCCGCAACCTGGTCACCGACTTCGAGAACTGGGTCACCGCCGGCCAGCGCGAGGCGGTCGCCCAGGTCCGGTTCACCCAGGACGAGCACGCCGAGCGCTGGTCCGGCAAGGGCCGGCGGCCCTCCGGCGAGCTGTGGGCCGGCCTGGTGTGGACGATGCCGGACGGCGATCGCGGCGGTTACGGCGGGTACCGGGGACTCCAGCCGTCGCTGCGCGAGAAGCTGGAGGGCAGCAAGACCGCGGCCACCCGGGGCCCCTGGCAGGACAACCCGACCGGGTGGTTCTGCGCCGCGTACGGCCCGTTCCGGCGGATGGTCGGCGCGACCAACGACGCCCAGCGGCTGATGTCGAACTCC
Organism: Saccharothrix sp. NBAS 001; assembly: GCF_056640475.1. Classification (NCBI taxonomy): domain Bacteria; kingdom Bacillati; phylum Actinomycetota; class Actinomycetes; order Pseudonocardiales; family Pseudonocardiaceae; genus Saccharothrix; species Saccharothrix sp. NBAS 001. Next base: position 9,875,862 of record NZ_CM153251.1, on the reverse strand, counting down.
GGCCCGGTGTCGCGGCTGGCCACCCTGTTCCACGAGGACGCCTCGCTCGCCGAGGGCGTCGGCTGGCTGATCGAGCAGCACCTGCGGTCGCTGGAGCGGCGGCCCGGCGCGGAGGAGCTCAAGGCGGTCGCGCTGGCGATCCTGTCCGACGGCCTGCTGCCCGACGACTACCGGATCGAGGGCGTCGACTCGGACGGCCTGTGGGTGCACAGCGGCGGCCACCGGTTCCCGCTGCGGGAGATGAGCGACGGCTACCGCACGGTGGCGTCGCTGGTGGTCGACCTGATCAAGCAGATCTACGAGTCCTACGGGGTGCTGCGGACCGCGCCCACGCCCAGCGGCCTCGCGCTCACCGCGCCCGGCGTGGTGATCATCGACGAGGCGGACGCGCACCTGCACGTGTCGTGGCAGAAGCGGATCGGCGGGTGGCTCAAGGAGCACTTCCCGAACGTCCAGTTCATCGTCACCACGCACAGCCCGTACCTGTGCCAGGCCGCCGACCCGGGCGGGCTGATCCGGCTGCCCGGCCCCGACCAGATGGAACCGCCCCGGGTGGTGGACCAGGGGCTGTACGAGCGGATCGTCTACGGCAGCGGCGACGACGCGGTGCTCTCCGAGCTGTTCGGGCTGGACACGCCGTACTCGGAGCGCGCCGAGCGGCTGCGCGCGGAACTGGTGGAGCTGGAGATCGCGGTGATCGGCGGCACCGCCGGCGACCGCGCGGTGCGCCGCTACGAGCAGCTCAAGCGGATGCTGACCAGCTCGCCGGTGGCGCGGGCGCACGAGGTGCTCGCCCGGATCGAGCGCACGCGGGGCGAGCGGGACCGCGCGGAAGTGGATCGCGGGTGATCCGGATCGCCCGCGCGGCGCTGCCCGCCGACCTCGCCGACCGGCTGCCGCCGCTGACCGCCGAGATCACCGGCGCCCCGGACCGGGTGCGGACCGCGCGGGCGGCGTGGAAGCGCGCGGCCGTGCGGCGGTCGGTGCACGCGCCGCTGCGCCGGCTGCTGGAGGAGATGGCCCCCGGCTACCAGCGGTGCATGTACTGCGGGGACAGCCAGGGCACCGACATCGACCACTTCGAGCCGTTGTCCCGCAACCCGTTGCGGACCTTCGACTGGCTCAACCACCTGCTGGCCTGCTCGACGTGCAACAGCAACCTGAAGCGGGACCGCTACCCGCTCGACGACGAGGGCCGGCCGCTGCTGGTGGACCCGACCGCCGAGGACCCGTTCGAGCACCTCCTGCTCACCTTGGCGCTGGGCACCTACGTGGCGCTCACCCCCAAGGGGCAGGCGACCATCGACGTGTGCGGGCTCAACCGGCCGGTGCTGACCCGGGGCCGCGAGCAGGCGCACCGGGTCGTGGTGATGAGCCTGCTGCGCTGGTCGGCCGCGCGGGCGCGCGGCGCGGCGGAGGAGATGCGCGAGGCCGTGCTGACCGTCCAGGGGCAGCCGTTCGCCGACGTGTGCCAGGCGATGCTGCGGCTGGCCTCCTCGCCGGGCGCGGCGCGGGTGCTGGACGGACCGGTGCTCGCGGTGCTGCGGGATCCCGAACTGCGCGCCCGGCTGCTGGCCTGATCTCAGAGGTCGCGCATCATCCAGGTGGACGCCTCGGGCGCGAACCCGTGCCGCTGGTAGAACCGCCGCGCGGCGTCGTTGGGGGCCTCGGTCTCCAGGACCATCCGGCGCGCGCCGGCCGCCCGGCACGCCCCGGCGAGTTCCTCGATCACCTTCCCGCCGACGCCGCCGCCCCGGTTGCGCACGAAGAACTCGTCGAGCAGCGCGTCCCGCCCGCCCGACTCCAGCGAGTAGCCCCAGGTGAGCACCGCGTAGCCGGTGTCGAACAGCCAGACCTGGCCGACCGAGTCGTCGGCCAGCAGCGGGCCGAGGGCGGCGGTGAGCACCCGCTCGTCGTAGTGGTGCCCGTCGACTTCGTAGAACTCGCGCAGCAGGGGCAGGATGATGGGAAGGTCCGATGTGGAGGCTCGGCGGATCGTCACGCCACGCAGCGCACACCCCTTCCGGGCCGGCCGCAACCTCGCCCCGCCGGGTTGGGCCGGGCGGGCGACCTCACGGGCTCGAATTGTCACGAAAAGACGCAGGTCGAGATGACTACTCGGCCAACGGGGTGAAATTCGCGGCGAAAATGTCGTGGCGCGGGTCCATCATGGCCCCCATGGCAGACGCAATCGTGGCCGAAGGGCTGGTCAAACGCTACGGGTCGGTCGTCGCCCTGGACGGGTTGGACCTCGTGGTGCCGGAAGGCACCGTCATGGGCCTGCTGGGCCCCAACGGCGCGGGCAAGACGACGACCGTGCGCGTGCTCACCACCCTGCTGGAGCACGACGCGGGGCGGGCGACGGTCCTCGGGCTCGACGTGGTGGGCCAGGCCAAGGAGCTGCGCCGCCGGATCGGCCTGTCCGGCCAGTACGCGGCGGTGGACGAGAACCTGACCGGGTTCGAGAACCTGGACATGGTCGGCCGGCTCTACCACCTGGGCAAGAAGCCCAGCCGGGCGCGGGCCCGCGAGCTGCTCGACCGGTTCGACCTGGTGGAGGCGGGCGACCGGCCGGTGAAGGGCTACTCCGGCGGCATGCGGCGGCGGCTCGACCTGGCCGGCGCGCTGGTGGCCAAGCCCGACGTGCTGTTCCTCGACGAGCCGACCACGGGCCTGGACCCGCGCAGCCGGCTGGGCATGTGGGACGTCATCGGCGAACTCGTGGCGGGCGGCACCACGCTGCTGCTGACCACCCAGTACCTGGAGGAGGCGGACCGGCTGGCGGACAAGATCGCGGTCATCGACCACGGCCGGGTGATCGCGCTGGGCACGGCCGACGAGCTCAAGGCCCAGGTGGGCGGCGAGCGGCTGGAGCTGACCGTGGGCACCGCGCAGGAGGTGGCCACGGCGCGCACCGCGCTGGCGTCGCTGGCCATCGGCGAGGTCGTGGTGGACGAGCGCGCGCACCGGCTGACCGTGCCGGTGTCGGGCGGGTCCGAGGTGCTGGTGGACGGCATCCGCAGGCTGGACGCGGAGTCGGTGAAGGTGCTCGACGTCGGCCTGCGCAGGCCGACGCTGGACGACGTGTTCCTCACGCTGACCGGACACGCGGCCGAGGACAAGCAGGAGGAGCAGGGGGCATGAGCGCTGTCACGCAGGCGCTGGCGGACGGCGCGGTCGTCGCCAAGCGCAATCTCATCAAGATCAAGCGGGTGCCGGACCTGCTGGTGTTCTCCACGTTGCAGCCGATCATGTTCGTGCTGCTGTTCGCGTACGTGTTCGGCGGGTCGATCGACATCCCGGGCATGGACTACCGCGAGTTCCTGATGGCGGGCATCTTCACCCAGACCGTGGTGTTCGGCGCGACCATCACCGGGTCGGGGCTGGCCGACGACATGCAGAAGGGCGTGATCGACCGGTTCCGGTCGCTGCCCATGGCCCGCTCGGCGGTGCTGATCGGCCGGACCACGTCGGACCTGCTCAACAACGTCATCGTGGTGGTCGTGATGTCGCTGACCGGCCTGGTGGTCGGCTGGCGGATCAACTCGTCGTTCTTCGAGGCGCTGGCCGGGTTCGCGATCCTGCTGCTGTTCGCCTACGCCCTGTCGTGGGGAATGGCGATCGTCGGGCTCATGGTGCGCAGCCCGGAGGTGTTCAACAACGCGAGCTTCATCGTCATCTTCCCGCTGACGTTCATAGCGAACACCTTCGTGCAGGAGAGCAAGCTGCCCGGCGTGCTGAAGACGTTCGCCGAGTGGAACCCGGTCTCCGCGGTCACCGCGGCGGCCCGCGAACTGTTCGGGAACACGAACCCCGCCTTCCCGCCGGCGGACGTGTGGTCGCTGCGGCACCCGGTGCTGACGACCCTGATCTGGGTGGCGATCTTCCTCGCCGTGTTCGTCCCGCTGGCCACCCGGCAGTACCGCAAAGCGGTCAGCCGGTAGCGGTTTCGCGGTGCAGACCGGGTCGGCGCGCCGGCCCGGTCTTCCTTTTGTCCGGGGGTAATCCGATCGCCCCTCGGGAATGGCCCGCATAGGCTGCCCGCCATGACCGCCACGACCCTCTCCGGCGCACACGTCGACATCCGCCTCTGGGCCGACCCGGCCGAGGTCGAGGAACAGGCCCTGCGGCAGTTGCGCAACATCGCCTCGCTGCCGTGGGCGGTCAAGCACGTCGCCGTGATGCCGGACGTGCACTACGGGCTGGGCGCCACGGTCGGCTCGGTGATCGCGCTCAAGGACGCGGTGTCGCCGGCGGCGGTCGGCGTGGACATCGGGTGCGGCATGACGGCGGTGAAGACATCGTTGTCCGCCAACGATCTTCCGGCCACGCTCGGGCCGCTGCGCACCGCCCTGGAGGCGGCCGTGCCGGTCGGGTTCGCGATGCACAAGGAGCCGGTGGTCGACCGGGACGGCTTCTGGGACGCGTTCGACCGGCTGACCCCGACCCTCGACCTGGACCGCGCGGTGCGCCAGGTCGGCACGCTGGGCGGCGGCAACCACTTCCTGGAGGTCTGCCTGGACACCGACGACCGGGTGTGGGTGATGCTGCACTCGGGGTCCCGGGGCATCGGGAACATGCTGGCGCAGCACCACATCGCGGTGGCGCGCACGCTCGCGCACAACGAGGTGCTGCCCGACCCGGACCTGGCGGTGTTCCTCGCGGGCACGCCGGAGATGGCCGCCTACCGGCACGACCTGTACTGGGCGCAGGAGTACGCGCGGCGCAACCGGGCCACCATGCTCGGCCTCGTGTGCGACGTGCTGCGGCGCTCGTTCCCGCAGGTGTCGTTCGAGGAGCCGATCAGCGCGCACCACAACTACGTGTCGGAGGAGCACCACTTCGGCGAGGACGTCCTGGTGACCCGCAAGGGCGCGATCCGGGCCCGCAAGGGCGAGTTGGGGATCATCCCGGGTTCCATGGGCACCGGGTCCTACATCGTGCGCGGCCTGGGCAACCCCGACTCGTTCGAGTCCGCGTCGCACGGCGCGGGCCGCAAGATGTCGCGGACCAAGGCGCGCAAGACGTTCACGGCGGACGACCTGGCGGCGCAGACCGCGGGCGTCGAGTGCCGCAAGGACGTCGGCGTGGTGGACGAGATTCCGGGTGCCTACAAGGATCTCGACTCCGTCATCGCGCGGCAGAGCGACCTCGTCGAGGTCGTGACGCGCCTCAAGCAGGTGGTGTGCGTCAAGGGGTAGGGCACCCGCCCGTGGCCGGTCGGTCTCGCCGGTCACGGGCGCGGAACCCGGAACAGGCCGGAACGGCCGCGAATCCGGGTCAGGTTTGTCGTGCGCCCACGACGGCAACCCGGTGGACAGCCAAGCCCTAGGAGGCACAGATGTCCACCGGCACCGTCATCGGCGTCATCGTCGTCGTGCTGGTTGTCGCGGCGGCGGCCGTGCTGCTGCGGTACTTCCTGCAGCGCAAGAGGTTGCAGGAGAAGTTCGGCCCGGAGTACGACCGCACGCTGGCCCAGAGCGACAACCGGATGGCCGCGGAGCGCGCCCTCGTGGAGCGCGAGCGCGAGCACTCCCGGCTCGAACTGCGCCCGCTGGCCCCCGGCACCCGCGACACCTACACCCGCAACTGGTCGCGGATCCAGGAGCAGTTCGTCGACGCGCCGGAAGGCGCGGTCGCCCAGGCGGACCGACTGGTCACCGACCTGATGGCGGAACGCGGCTACCCCACCGAGGGGTACGAGAGCCAGGCGTCGCTGCTGTCGGTGGAGCACGCGCGCACGCTGGAGCACTACCGGGACGCGCACACCATCTCCGAGCGCCACGAACGCGGTGAAGCGTCGACCGAAGACCTGCGCACCGCGATGGTGCACTACCGGACCTTGTTCGAGGACCTGCTGACCAACGGCGCGGAGCACGACGGCGACCGCCGTGACCGCACGGAAGGGGCGCGCTGATGACCGACCGCCTGACCACCGACGACTTCGTCCCGCCGGAGAAGCGGGGCAACCACCCCGACGACGACCACCCGGACACCCGCACCCCGGACGCCCGCACCCCGGACGTCTACGACGAGGACGTCCACGCCGGCGGCACCCGCCCCGGTGACACCGACGCCGCCGGGACCGACGCCGTTGAAACCTACAGCGACGAGGTCCACGACGAGCCGGCCGACTTCGGCAGAGCACCCGCCGGCGAGACCGGGTTCGACCGCGATCCCGAGGTCGTGCCGGTGACCGCGCTGGCCGCCGAGCCGGGCGTCGAGGGGCGCGGCGCGCGCACCGACGACGAGCCGCTGTTCGGCGACGCCGAGGCCGACGACCTCCAGACCCGGTGGCGGGCCCTCCAGACGGACTTCGTGGACGACCCCCAGGACGCCGTGCAGCGCGCGGACGAGCTGGTGGCGCAGGTGATCGGGAGTCTGGCGAACACCTTCGCCGAGCACCGGCGCTCGCTGGAGGAGCAGTGGAAGCAGGAAGGCCACGCCGACACCGAGGAACTGCGGGTCGCGCTGCGGCGCTACCGCACGTTCTTCGACCGGCTGCTCTCGGTCTAGCACCGCGGCAACGGATCTCCCCGTTGTGCGCCCGGCGACCCGGACGCACAACGGGTGTTTCCGCGCTCAGCCGGGCAGTTCCCGGATCTCCATCTCCAGCACGTCGATCTCGTCGCTGATGGCCTCGTCGAGCATCCGGTCCAGCAACGTCGAGCAGTCGTGGATCCCCACCCCGAACCGGGGCACCTGCTCCCACCACACCGCCGGGTTGTTCCAGAACGACCCCGATCCCTGGTCGACCCCGTCCAGGCACCGCAACCGCTGGTCGTCCTCCGGCAGCTGCCGCACGTAGTCCACGAACCGCGCCAGCGCGCCGGGATCGCACACCGGCACCGCGCCGTACCCGCGCAGGCAGTCCTCAAGTTCCGCCAGGAACTCCTCTTTGAACGTCACCGCACACCCCCCGCTTCCCCCGCGCCGTTGCGGGTGAGGAGCACTCACTTCCCTGGCACCAACGGTACCTCCGCGAAGGCGCGCACAAACGCCTGCCAATGGGCGGTAAACGGGCACGACTCGCTAACGTTCGGCGGTATGCGGGCTAACGTTCGGCGGCGCGCTGGCGAACGGCGCCCAACGCGACGAGCCCGGCGAGCGTGACCGCCAGCAGCAGCACGGTCGACGCGGACGCGGCGAACACCTGGCCCCGGTCGGTCAGGGCGAACACGCTCACCGGCAGCGTCCGCCAGTCCGGCGGGTAGAGCATGATCGTCGCGCCGACCTCGCCCATGGACAGCGCCAGCCCCAGCGACGCGGACGCCGACATCGCGGGCAGCAGCACGGGCACCCGGACCCGCCACAGCACCCGCCACGCCGACCCGCCCAGGCTCGCCGCGACCGCCGCGAGCTGCGGGTCCACCCGGCGCTGCGCCGCCGACACCACGCTGAAGGTGAACGGCAGCAGGATCACCAGGTGCGCCACCAGCACGATCCACCGGGTGCCGTTGAGCAGCAGCGGCGGCCGGCTGAACGCGACCAGCAGCCCGAGCCCGACCACCACGGACGGCACGGCCAGCGGCAGGTGCGCGGCGGCGTCCAGGACCCGCCGGACGGGGCGGGGAGCGCGTTGCGCGCCCAGTGCGAGCCACGTCCCGAGCACGACCGCCGTCAGCGCGGCGAGGACGGCGGTCTGCGCGCTGACCACCGCACTGGCGACGGCGTCCCCGGCGACGGCGTCGGCGAGGTGGTCGGTGGTCAGCTCGGACGGCAGCACGCCGTTCCACGACCCGGCGACGGACGCCAGCACGATCATCGCCAGCGGAGCGACCACGACGACCGTGAACAGCACCGCGAACAACGCGATGACGACCGCCCGACTACGCCGCGTCCACAGCAGCACGGCCCGCTCCCTTCGCGAACACCCAGCGGTGCAGTGCGTACAGCGCACCGGAGAAGACCACGTTCACCACGGCGACCACGCACGCAGCGGGGTAGTCGAACGTCACGATCGCCTTGGTGTACACCAACATCGGCAACGTGATGACGTCCTTCGCGCCGACGAACAACACGATCCCGAACTCGTTCATGCACAACAACAGCGTCAGGCACGCGCCCGACGCCAACGCGGGCAGCGCGTCCGGCAGCACGACCTGCCGCAACACCCGCCACGGCGAGGCGCCCAGGCTCGCCGCCACGTCGAGCTGGGCACCCGGGATCTGGCTGAACGCGGCCAGCGCGGGCCGCATCACGAACGGCGTGTAGAACGTGATCTCGGCGAGCAGCACACCCCACGGGGAATACAGGAAGTCCACCGACCCGCTGCCCAGCGCGGCGTTGAGCACGCCCGCGCTGCCGTAGAGGAAGGTGAACGCCAGCGCGATCAGGAACGACGGGAACGCCAGCACCACGTCGACCAGCCGGGACACCACCCGCGCGCCGGGGAACGGCGCGAACGCGATCACCAGCGCCAGGAACACGCCCAGCACCAGGCACCCGGCGGTGGCCGCGACGACCAGCAGCGCGGTGCGGCCCAGCGCCCGCTGGAACTCCGCCGACACCAGCACGTCGTGCCAGTTCGCGAGCCCCACCGACCCGTCGTCGGCGACGAACGACTGGTGCAGCACCAGCGCCAGCGGGTACCCGAAGAACACCACCAGCACGGCGACCGGCGGCACCAGCCACAGCAACCGCCGCATCACGCCACCCGCACCAGCGGACAACCGTCCGGAATGGACACCTCGACCCGCGACCCGACGGCCAGCCCGTCGACGTCGGGGACCTCCGCGCGCAGCCGGTGCCCCAGGTCCAGTTCCAGGTCGAGCCGGTACCCGGCGCCGCGCCACTGCACGGCCAGCAGCCGGGCGGGCAGCCCACCGGGGGCGGCCGACGGGCCGGTGGCCGACCGCACGGCCACCCGGTGCGGGCGCACGCCCAGCGCCACCGCCTCGCCCGCCGCCAGCCCGGCCGACGAGGCGGCCAGCCGGAGGTCGCCCAGCCGCACCGTGTCCGCGTCCACGACCTCCACCGGCAGCAGGTTCGACGCGCCGAGGAACGACGCGGTGAACGACTGCCCCGGCCGGTGGTACAGCTGCGGTGTCGCGCCGACCTCGACCAGCCGGGCGTCGCGCATGACCGCGATCCGGTCGGCCAGCGCGAGCGCCTCGCCCTGGTCGTGGGTCACGTAGACCACGGCCGTGTCCGGCAGTTCGGCGCGCAGCCGCAGCAGTTCGGCGACCATCTCCTCGCGCAGCGCGGCGTCCAGCGCGGACAGCGGCTCGTCCAGCAGCAGCACCGGCGGCCGGATCGCCAGCGCCCGCGCGATGGCGACCCGCTGCTGCTGGCCGCCGGAGAGCTGGCGCGGGTAGCGGTCGCGGAACCCGGACATGCCGACCAGGTCCAGCACCTCGGCCACCCGCTCGGCGACCGCGCGGCGCGGCGACCGCCGGGCGCGCAGCCCGAACGCCACGTTGTCGAACACCTTCATGTGCGGGAACAGCGCGTAGCTCTGCACCACGACGCCGAGCCCGCGCCGGTTCGGCGGCTCGTCGGTGACGTCCCGGCCGCCCAGCAGCACCCGCCCGGAGGTGGGCCGCAGGAACCCGGCCACCGCCTTGAGCGCGGTGGACTTGCCCGAGCCGGACGGGCCGAGCAGCGCCAGGGTCTCCCCCGGCGCCACCGACAGGTCCAGCCCGCGCAGCGCGACGGTCCGTCCGAAGTGGACGGACACGTCACGCAGCTCGACGGCGGGTGTCAACGCCCGACCGCCTTGGTGTACGCGGCGACGTCGGCGTCCAGCGTGGCGACCACGGCGGTCCAGTCCGGCTGCCACACCCGCACGCCCTTGAGCAGCTCGGCGATCCGGCCCTCGGCGGGCACGTCGGAGCGGGTGGCCTGGCCGAGCGCGTCGGTCGCGACGGTCTTCTGCACGTCGGTGGAGAGCAGGAAGTCCAGGAACTTCCGGCCGTTGTCGGCGTGCGGGGCGCCGGTGGCGAGCCCGGCGTGGTACGGGATGGCGAACGTGGAGCGCTCGCCCCGGTCGTCGGCCGGGAAGAACACGTCGAACTCGGACTTGTCGTCGCGGATCGAGGCGAGGTTCATCTGGAGGTCGCCGTTGGCGACCAGGATCTCGCCCTTGGACACCTTGGGCTGGAGCTTGCCGGTGGACGAGGACGGCCCGACGTTGTTGGCCTCCAGGCGGGCCAGGTAGTCCAGCGCGCCCTGGTCGCCGTAGACGTGCTTGAGCTGCAACAGGACCGCCGTGCCGTCGCCTGCCTGGCCGGGCGTGGAGTACTGGAGCTTGCCCTTGAAGCGCGGGTCGAGCAGGTCCTGCCAGGAGGCGGGCGCGGGCTGGACGAGCTTCGGGTTGTAGATGAAGTCGAGGTAGTTGTTGACGATCGGGGTGTGCTTGGCGGTGTGGCCGGCGACCTTGTCGGCCCCGGCGGGCGCGTAGTCGGCGAGCAGCCCGGCCTTGTCGGCGCGCTGGATGAACGGCGGCAGCGTCACCAGGACGTCGGCCTGCGGGTTGGCCTTCTCCCGCTCGGCGCGGGTGACCACCTCGCCGGAGCCGCTCTCCACGAGCTGGACGGTGATGCCGGTCTTGGCCTTGAACTCCTCGGCGCGCTTGCCGTACCAGTTCGCCAGCCCGTCGACGGTGTACACGGTCACCGTCTGGTCGCCGGCGGCGCTGCCGCCGGCCGTGCCGCCGCAGGCGGCGGTGAGCATCAGCAGTCCGACAGCCAGAACCTTGCGCAGCATGGTCTCTACAGCCCTTCGAGTACGGCGGGGAGGTCGCGGATCGAGTCGAGGACGTGCGTCGCGCCGGCGTCGGCCAGCGCGGTGCGGGTGCCGGCCCCGGTCAGCACGCCCGCGACCACGCGGGCGCCCGAGCGCAGGCCGGACCGGACGTCGGACGGGGTGTCGCCGACGACCGCGACGTCGCGGACGTCGGCCAGCCCGAGCCCGAGCACGGCGGCCAGCACCATGTCCGGGTAGGGCCGGCCCCGGCCGACTTCGGCCGGGGTGGTCGTGAAGTCCGCCAGGTCGGTCCAGCCGAGGGCGGACAGGATGAGGTGCTGGGTGGCGCGGGAGAACCCGGTGCTGAACGCGACCTTCACGCCGTTCGCGCGCAGCCCGGTGATCACCTCGTGCGCGCCGGGCACGGGCGCGCAGTGGCCTTCCGCGACCAGCGCGGCATAAGCCCGCTCGAACGCGGTGTTGGCGCGCTGGGCGGCGGCCTCGTCGCGCAGCATCTCCCGGAACACCACGATCTTGGACTGGCCCATCGTGTCCCGGACGTGCCGCACCATCGCGGGCGTCGCGTCCGGCAGGGCGCGCAGGAACGCGCGCTCCACGAGCCCGTCGTCCAGCACGGTCGTGCCGGCCATGTCGAACACCACCAACGCGGTCACAGGCCGATCTCCTCTGCGGTGTCGAAGCCGATCGCGGGCGAGCACGTCATGCCCCGGCCGCCGGGGCCGGTGACCAGCCACACGCCGGACTCGACCTGCTCGCGGTGCACCACCTGGGACGTGTCGGCGCACTGCGCGTACACGCCGGCCCAACGGCGGGCGATGCGCGGCAACGGCCGGCCGAGCACGCTCTGCGCCACCTCCACGAGGTGGTCGTAAGGCGCGTCCTGGGTGTCGAACGGGAACGGCTCGTCGTAGCCGTGGGTGTCGCCGATGGTCAGGCCGCCGTCGAGGCGCTGCACCACGAGGAGCTGCATGGCGTGCGCACGGGCCACCTCGGGCTGGGGCTGGTCGCGGTTGAGCGCGTCCAGCGCCGCACCCCGGTAGGCCGGGTAGTAGCGCAGGCTGTCGCCGTCCGCGACGGACGTGGTCAGCGGCACGTCCAGGGGTTCGGTCTGCATCATCTGCAACCGCACGCGCCGCACCGGCACGACGCCGGCGATCTCGCGCACCAGGCCGCCGAGCGCCGCCCCCGGGCACAGCACCACCACGTCGCCGCGGTGCTCCACGCCCTGGTCGTCGCGCACGGCGCCCGGCCCGACGGACCGCACTTCACGTCCGGGCAGGAAGGTGAAGCGACCGGTCGCCTCCAGCGCGGCCCGCAGCGCCGGCTGCGCGGTGCGCGGCTCGACGGCGGCGTCCCGCGCGCACCACAGCGCGCCGAGCAGGTCGCCGCCCAACGCCGGGTTCACCGCGCGCGCCCGCGCCGGGTCGAGCAGCTCCAGGCCGCGCTCGGCCGCGTCGGGCCGGGCGGCGGTCTCCTCCGCGACGGCCAGTTCCAGCGGGGTCCGCAGCACGGTGAGCGAGCCGTTCGCCCGGAACCCGAGCCCCGGCACGCGCTCGCCGATCCGCTCCCACAGCGCCCGGGCGCGCAGCGCGGTGCCCAGTTCCGCGCCCGCCGCCCGCCCGCCGACCCAGACCAGGCCGAAGTTGCGCACCGAGGCCCCTCGCGCCTCGGGTTCCCGTTCCAGTTGGACCACTTCGTGGCCGCGTTCCACGGCCTGCCAGGCGTGCATGGTCCCCAGCACGCCACCACCAACGATGAGCACTCGCACGGCGGGAACGGTGCGCGGCCGGGACGAACCGGTCGTGTCCCCTCGGCGTCCGCGCGGTGAACTCAAGATGTGGACTAGATGGGTTACCCTTCCGTTACCCGATGCCGCCTACCGCGACACCGGACTGCGCCGGACAGCGCAGCCTAGACCTCCGCCCGGAGCCGTGCCACGAAGCTGAACCGGTCGCCCCGGTACAGCGAGCGGACCCGCTCGATCGGCACGCCGTCGTCGTCGTAGGAGATCCGGTGCAGCAGCAGCATCGGCAGCGCCGGGTTGGTGCCGATCAGCAGCGCCTCGCGCGGCGTGGCCAGCACCGTCTCCACCCGCTCCTCGGCCTCGGCGAAGACCACGCCCAGCCGGTCGGTCAGGCACGCGTACAGCGAGGTGGTCGGGTCGAAGACCTCCAGCAGCGTCGGGAACCGCGCCGAGGGCAGGTAGGTCGACTCCAGCCCCACCCGCTCGTCGTCGGCGAGCAGCACCCGCTCCAGGTGGATCACCGTGTCGCCGCGGGTGATCCGCAGGTCGCGCGAGAGCACCTCGTCGGCGGGCAGGTGCTCGACGGTGATCACGCTGCGCGCCGGGTCGACGCCCTGCCGGCGCATCCCCTCGGTGTAGGACACCAGGGACAGCGGCTGCACCAGCTTCGGCGGCGCGACGTAGGTGCCGCTGCCCTGCCGGCGCTGGAGCTTGCCCTCCAGCACCAGCTCGCCCACCGCCTGGCGCAGCGTCACCCGCGACACCGAGAACCGCTCGGCCAGCTCGCGCTCCGACGGCAGCGCCGTCCCCTCCCCCAGCGACTCGACGAGCCAGAGCAGCTCGGTCTTGACCGCGTAGTAGCGCGGGATCCGACCGTGCTCGGGGATACCGGCGCGGACCGGTCCGTCCGCGCGGTACTGGGGAGCGAAGTGAGATGCGGGCACCGGCCGAGCCTACGACCTGGAACGCGCCGGTCAGACCGCTATCGGGGTGGGTCGCACGTCACGGGACGATCTTGGGCGGCTCGGGGATCCGGTAGCCCGACTGGCCCACGTTCTGCTCCAGTGACTTGCGCCACTCGCCGGAGTCCATCATCTTCTGGACGGCGGCGGTCACCTTCGCCTTCCCGGACGCGTCGTCGCGCCGGATCCCGATCCCGTACTCCTCCTTGCTGAACGGCTTGCCGACGACCCGCAGCAGCTCCGGGTTCTGCGCCGCGTAACCGGCCAGGATCACGTCGTCGGTCGTCATCGCGTCCACCTGTTCGGCGAGCAGAGCAGTGACGCAGTCGCTGAAGTTCGGGTAATTCACCAGTTCCACGGCTTGGGCGAACTGGTCCTTCACGTACTGCGCCGAGGTGGTGTTCTCCACCGAGCACAGCTTGCTGCCCGCGTGCAGCGACTCGGGGCCGGTGATCCGCGTGTCGGACAGCCGGACCAGCAGGTCCTGGCCCGCCACGAAGTACGGCCCGACGAAGCCGATGATCTCCTTGCGCTTGTCGGTGATCGAGTAGGTGGAGACCACCAGGTCGGCCTTGCCGTCGGTGAGCAGCTTCTCCCGCTGGGACGGGGTCGCCTCGATGAAGTCCGGGTCGTCGTCGCCCAGCTCCCTGGCCACGTAACGCGCCACGTCGACGTCGAAGCCCTTGTACACGCCGTCCAGCCGGCGCACGCCGAGCCCCGGCTGGTCGTAGCCGACGGCGATCACCAGCCTGCCCGCGCCCGCCCGCCCCTCGACCGAGGTTTCGTCACCGGAGGAGCACGAGGCAAGGACCAGCGCGGCGGTACACGCCAGCACGAGGGCGCGCAGCGATGCCAATGCCATTCTTCCCCTTTTCGGGTCCTCGAAAGATGCCGGAAACGTAAGCGGCGCACAGGTTTCCGTCCATAGCCAACGGCAGAATCAGAGGTACGGAATCGATAAAGAATGACGGTTGCGCAACGACCGACGGCAGAGGCTAACGCAGCGCGCCTAGCGCGGTGCGCCCGGTGACCGCAGCCGGCGCGGCCCGCTGTCGTGCTTGGACGGCGGCGGGCCCAGCGTCACCCGCGCGTTGCTGACGTACGCGCCCGCCGCGCTGGCCAGCACCGGCTCCAACGCCAGGTCCCGCACCTCCGGCAGGTCCTCGGCGAGCGCGGCCAGCCGCAGCACCAGGTCCTCCAGCGCGGGCAGGTCGGCCGACTCGCCGCCCCGGTAGCCCGCCAGCAGCGGCGCGGCCTTCGGCGCGCGCACCAACGCCTTCGCGTCGGTCTCGGTGAGCGGCACCGCCCGGTAGGCGCGGTCGCCGAGCAGGTCGCTGACCACACCGGACAACCCGAACGACACCAGCGTGCCGAACGAGGGATCGTCCTGAAGTCCCACCACGCACGAAATCCCCTTGGGGGCCATGCGCTGCACGTACACGTCGGGCTGCGCGGAGACCTCGGCGAGCATCTCGTACGCGGCGCGCACGGCGTCGCCGCCGACCAGGTCCAGCCGCACGCCCACCAGGTCCGTGCGGTGCCGCAGCCGTTCGTCGGTCGCCTTCACCGCCACCGGGTAGCCCAGCTCGGCCGCGGCGGCCACCGCGTCCGCCGCCGACGACACCACCCGGAACGGCACGACTTCCACGCCGTAGCAGGCCAGCAGGCGCACCGCGGTGTCGTCGTCCAGCCGCCGCTCGCCGGTCTCGTCCAGCCGCAGCGAGTCGACCAGTTCGTGCGCGGCGGCCGCGTCGATGCCGTCCGGTCTGCCGAACCGGCCCTGCGGCGCGAACCTCCACCGCGCGTAACGGGTGGCGCGGGCCAGCGCGAGCACGGCCCGTTCCGGGCTCGGGTAGGACGGCACCGAACCCCGGCCCGGCGCGCCGTCCGGCCCGGCCACGGCCAACTCGTCCGGCACGCCCTCGACGGCGAGGAACGTGGACACGATCGGCTTGGTGCCCGCCACGTCCCGCAGCGCCCGCGCGAACGCCGTGCCCGGCACCGCCAGCGGCGGCACGAACACCACCACCAGAGCGTCGGTGTCGGGGTTGCGCAGCGCGTCCTGCACCGCCCGCGCGAACACCTCGGGATCGGCCTGCGCGCCCACGTCCACCGGGTCGCCCGCCAGTTCCAGGCCCTGCGCCAGCGCGGTGTCGGCGGCCAGCAGGCCGATCGCCGTCGAGTTGCCGACCACGGCGACCCTCGGCCCCGCCGGGAGCGGCTGGTGGGCGAGCAGCAGCGCGGTGTCGAACAGCTGGGCCAGCGACTCCACCCGGATGACGCCCGCCTGCTCGAACAGCGCCTGCACGCTCGACTCGTCCACCGACACCGACGTGGCCGCCAGCGCCGGCGTGACCGCGTGCCGGCCCGACTTCACCGCCACGATCGGCTTGGTGCGGCCCAGCCTGCGGGCCAGCCGGGCGAACTTGCGCGGGTTGCCGAACGACTCCAGGTACAGCAGCACGACGTCGGTCGCCGGGTCGGTCTCCCAGTACTGCAACAGGTCGTTGCCCGACACGTCCGCCCGGTTGCCCGCCGACACGAACGTGGACAGGCCCAGCCCGCGCGACGCCGCCGTGGCCAGGATCGCCGTGCCCAGCGCGCCGGACTGGCAGAAGAACCCGGTCCGGCCGCGCACCGGCAGGTTCGGCGCGAGCGTCGCGTTCAGCCGCACCGCCGGGTCGGTGTTGAGCACGCCCAGCGCGTTCGGCCCGACCACCCGCATCCCGTGCGCCCGCGCCTCGGCGGCCAGCCTGCGCTCGGCGAGCGACCCGTCCGGCCCGGTCTCGCCGAACCCGGAGGTCACCACGACCAGCGCCTTCACCCCCTTGGCCAGGCAGGCGTCCATCACCTCGTCCACGCTCGCCGCGGGCACCGCCACCACGGCCAGGTCCACGTCGTCGGGGATCTCCAGCACCGACGGGTAGGCCCGCACCCCGCGCACCGACCGGTGCTCGGCGTTGACCGGGTACACCGGGCCGTGGAAATCGCCTTCGAGCAGGTTGGTCAGCACCGCGTGCCCGATCTTGGTCCGGTCGGTCGACGCGCCGATCACCGCCACGGACTTCGGGTTGAGCAGGTTGTGCACGCTGCGCGCCTCGGCGGCCTGCTCGCGGGCGCGCGCCACGGCCACCGACTCCTCGGTGGGGTCGATGTCGAACTCCAGGTGCAGCACGCCCTCCTCGAACGCCCGGCTCACGCTGTACCCGGCGTCCCGGAACACCCGCACCATCTGGCCGTTCTCCGCCAGCACCTCGGCGGTGAACCGGCTCAGCCCGCGTTCCCGGGCCGCCGCGGCCAGGTGCTCCAGCAGGATCGAGCCCAGCCCGCGCCCCTGGTGCGCGTCCTCCACCACGAACGCCACCTCGGCGCTGCCACCGCCGCCCAACCGGTCGTAGCGGCCCACCGCGACGATGTCGTCGCCCAGCAGCGCGGTGAACGCCACCCGGTCGGCGTGGTCGACGGTGCTGAACCGCTCGACGTCTCGCCTGGGCATCCGCGGGTAGGGGCCGAAGTAGCGGAAGTAGCGGGTGCGCTCGGACAGCCGGCCGTGGAACGCCAGCAGCTTCTCGGCGTCGTCGGGCGTGATCGGCCGCAGGTGGACGGTGCCGCCGTCGCTGAGCACGACGTCGGCCTCCCAGTGCCTGGGGTAGTCGTAGGGGTCCACCGCTAGTCCCTCGGGTCGTCGGGATCCAGGCCGTGCAGCGGGAACACCGCGCGGCGGGTGTCGCGCACCGCGGCGTCCAGCGGGGTCTGCGCGTCACCGCCCCACGGTTCGAAGGCGACGTCGGCGTCGTCGGACATGGAGGCGGGCAGCGGCCAGTCCGGCGCGCGGCCCGACGCGTGCGCGACCCAGTCGGCGGGCAGCCGGGTCCGCGGGTCGACGTCGCGGTCCAGCACGGTCGCCAGCAGGTGCGTCCACGACCTGGGGACCACGCGCAGCAGCTCGTACCCGCCGCCGCCCAGCGCGAGCCACCGCCCGCCGGAGACCTCCTCGGCCAGCGAGCGCAACGTCCGGTAGATCTCGCGGTGGCCGTCCACGGTCAGCGCCAGGTCGGCCAGCGGGTCCTCCCGGTGGGTGTCCACACCGCACTGGGTGACCAGGATCTGCGGCCGGAACGAGCGCAGCAGCGACGGCACCACGGCGTGGAACGCGCGCAGCCACCCCGGATCGGCCGTGCCCGGCGGCAGCGCGACGTTCACCGCCGTGCCCTCCGCGTCGCGACCGCCCAGTTCGGACGGACGCCCGGTGCCCGGCCACAGGCTCAACGGGCTCTGGTGCAGCGAGACGGTGAGCACGCGCGGGTCGTCGTAGAACGCGTCCTGCACGCCGTCGCCGTGGTGCACGTCGGTGTCGATGTAGGCGATCCGCTCGAACCCGTGGTCCAGCAGCCAGGAGATGGCCACGGAGCAGTCGTTGTAGACGCAGAACCCGGCGGCGTGGTCGCGCATCGCGTGGTGCAGCCCGCCGGCGATGTTCACCGCCCGCTTGGCCCCGCCGGAGGCGATCGCCCGCGCGGCGGCCAGCGACCCGCCGACGACCAGCGCGGACGCCTCGTGCATCCGGGCGAAGACCGGGTTGTCGGCGGTGCCCAGCCCGTGCCCGACGTCCCAGCCCGCCATCGGCGCGGCCTGGACGGCGGACAGGTAGGACGGTTCGTGGACGCGTTCGATCTCGGCGTCGGTCGCGGGGACGGGCTCGACCAGGTCGACCCCGTCCAGCACGCCCAGCGCGGTCGCCAACCGGACCGCGAGGTCCAGCCGGACCGGGTTCAACGGGTGGTCCCCGCCCAGGTCGTAGGACAGGAAGGACTCGTCCCAGACGACAGCGGCCCGGCTACCCACGTCGACGCCCATGCCCGGCAACCTAACCCACGCCGGGCCCGCGGGTAGGCCCACACGCTGCGCGTCACGATCACCGCCGCCCCCGCCCGGCGCACCTCGCGCGGCGCCTTCACGGTGGCCTGACCTGCGATGTGATCACAGCTTGGTGGACACGCCGGTGAGCCCCCCGCGGCAGGACTTAGAGTCTGCCGGGACGAGACGGGCCAGGATTGCGGCCATCGAGGATGGAACCCCGCTCGTCGGAACGGGGTCAGACAGACATGCACCTGCGACGAGCCTCCTCCCTGACGGCCGTGCTGGCCTTGGCCCTGACGCTCGGCCTCGCCGGGTGCGCGACCACGGTCACCGGCTCCGCGAAGCCGGCCGCCGGGGCCGCCGCGAGCAGCGAGAAGACGACGTCGGGCAAGCCCACCTCGACCAAGACGCCGACCAGCGGCAAGAAGGAGACCACCGGCGCGGGCACGCCCACCTCGGGCACCAAGCCCGCCGGCAAGGTCAAGATCGGCACCAAGAAGAAGACCGAGGGCTACGAGGACTGCGACATCCTCACCCCGGAGGACGTGGCCGGCGCCATCGGCGCGAAGAAGGCCGGCGAGAAGGGCTGCGTGCAGAGCACCGAGGAGCCGTTCGCGGTGGTGCTGTTCATGGTGACCTTCGCCGAGTACGAGGGCGAGGCCAAGGAGATCGAGGTCGGCGGCAACACCGCCTACGAGGTGAAGGAGGGCGGCGGCGACTGCTCGGTCCTCGTCATGCTCACCGACGACCCGAAGGAGATCACGCCGGCGTTCCTGGCCAGCGTGACGCCGATCGACTCGTTCGACCCGTGCCAGGTCGCGCTCAAACTCGCCACGAAGGCGTTCGAGAAGATCCCCAACGCCTGATCGTTCACCGAAAAGGGGGACGCCGGAATAATCCGGCGTCCCCCTTTCGCATGACAACGGCACCGAATAGAGCCGGTTCTGACTCCGGGTCGCCGCGCGGGCACTAAGGGTTGGGCCCGGTGGCGACTTCCCGTGACGGGTCGACGCACCAGTGCGACCACGACCCCGCGTAGAGCCCGGCGGGCCGCGCCGGGCTCGTGACGCCGGCCACCTCCAGGGCCAGGACCACCGACGACGCCGTCACACCGGACCCGCAGTACGCCCCCACGGCCGCGTCCGGCCGCACGCCGACCGCCCGGAACCGCTCGGCCAGCGCGTCCGGGCCCAGCCAGCGGCCGGAGCCGTCCACGTGCTCGGCCGACGGCGCGTTCAGCGCACCCGGGACGTGCCCGGCGCGCGGGTCCACCGGCTCGGTCTCGCCCCGGTACCGGGGCGCGGCGCGGGCGTCGAGCAACACCCCGTCACGGGCCAGCGCGGCGGCCTCGTCGGCGTCCAGCACGGGCATCCCACCAGGCCGGACGACCACGTCACCGGGCTCGGGCCGGTGCTGCTCGGCGCTGACCGGCCGGCCGTCGGCGACCCACCCGGCGAAGCCGCCGTCGAGGACCGCGACCTCCGCGTGACCGGCCCACCGCAGCAGCCACCACAGCCGCGCCGCGACCGAGCCGTCACCCCCGTCGTACGCCACGACCGGGTGACCTTCGCGGACCCCCGCGGACCGCAGGACGCGCTGGAGATCGCCCGCGTCGGGCAGCGGGTGCCGCCCGCCCTCGCCCGGCGCGGAGGAGAGATCGTCGTCCAAGTCGAGGTAGAAAGCACCCGGAACGTGCCCGACCTCGTAGTCTTGACGTCCCGGGGGTCCGCCCAGGCGCCAGCGGACGTCCACCACGACCGGGGGAGAGGCGCCGTCGAGCGCGACAGCCAGGTCTTCGGTGCTGATCAATGGATGCACGGCACCATCCTGCACCCGTCAGCGGGCGACTAGCATTGGCATCATACGAAGGGGAGCGGGTGTGAACGACCTCATCGACACCACGGAGATGTACCTCCGCACTATCTACGAGCTCGAAGAAGAGGGCGTCGTGCCTTTGCGCGCCCGCATCGCCGAGCGGCTCGGCCAGAGTGGACCGACGGTGAGCCAGACCGTGGGCCGGATGGAGCGCGACGGCCTCGTGGTCGTCGCCGACGACCGCCACCTGGAACTGACCGAGGAGGGCCGCGGTCTGGCGATCGCGGTCATGCGCAAGCACCGGCTCGCCGAACGGCTGCTGGTCGACATCATCGGCCTGGAGTGGGAGCAGGTGCACAGCGAGGCGTGCCGCTGGGAGCACGTCATGAGCGAGGCCGTCGAGCGCAAGCTCGTCAAGCTGCTCGGCAACCCCACCACCTCCCCGTACGGCAACCCCATCCCCGGGCTCGACAAGCTCGGCGACGGCAAGCCCGCGCCGCCCGCCGAAGCCGACCTGGTCCGGGTGGACGAGGTCGCCCGGCGCGGCGGCGGCCGGGTGGAGGTGCGGCGGATCGCCGAGCACGTCCAGCTCGACCCCGGGCTGATGGCCGAGCTGAAGGCGGCCGGCGTGGTGCCGGGCGGCACCGTCGAGGTCGACTCGATGGGCGGGGCCAAGGTCGTGCAGGTGCGCGGCAACGGCACCACCGCCGAGCTGGACCCGTCGGTCGCGCACGCGGTGCTGGTGCAGGCGAGGTGACCCAAGGGCAGCGCGCCGCCGCCGCGTTCGGTGAGTTGCACGCGACCGCGCCCCAGGGCGTGTGGTCCGCCCCCGGTCGGGTGAACCTGATCGGCGAGCACACCGACTACAACGACGGCTTCGTGCTGCCCTTCGCACTCCCCCACCGCACCGCGGTGGCCGCCTCGCCGCGCTACGACGGCAAGCTGGCCGTCTCGACGCTGGGCGACGACGGCGTGCTCCGCCACGCCGAGCCGGTCGCCGTCGCCGACCTCGAACCCGGCCGGGTCACCGGCTGGGCCGCCTACCCGGCCGGGGTGGCGTGGGTGCTGCGCGACCAGGGCGTGACCCGGGGCGCGGACCTGGTGATCGCCGGCGACGTGCCGGCCGGCGCCGGGCTGTCCTCGTCGCACGCCCTGGAGTGCGCGGTCGCGCTGGCCCTGCTGGGCTTGGCGGGCGTGCCCGAGGACCGGCCGGAGATCGCCCGCCGGGTGCAGCGGGCGGAGAACGAGTTCGTCGGCGCGCCGACCGGGCTGCTCGACCAGACCGCGTCGCTGCTGTGCACCGAGGCGCACGCGCTGTTCCTGGACGTGCGCTCGGGCGAGGCCGAGCAGGTGCCGTTCGACGCCGCCGCGCACGACCTGGAAGTCCTGGTGATCGACACCAGGGCGAACCACTCGAACACCGACGGCGGCTACGCGTCCCGCCGGGCCGGCTGCGAGCGCGCGGCCGCGCTGCTGGGCGTGCCCGCGCTGCGCGACGTGACGACCGACGACCTGGACCGGGCACTGGCCCGGCTGCCCGAGGACCTGCGGCCGCTGGTGCGGCACGTGGTGACGGAGAACGAGCGGGTGCTGCGCGCGGTCGACGCGCTGCGCGCCGACCGGCTCGCCGACCTCGGGCCGCTGCTGGAGGCCTCGCACGCGAGCCTGCGCGACGACTACCGCGTGTCGGTGCCCGAACTGGACGTGGCGGTCGGCGCGGCGCTGGCCGAGGGCGCGCTCGGCGCGCGGATGGTCGGCGGCGGGTTCGGCGGCTCGGCGATCGCGCTGGTGCCCGTGCAGCGGCACGACGCGGTGGTGCGGCGGGTGCTCGCCGCGTACGCGGAACGCGATTGGGCGACACCAAGGACCTTCCCGGCGGTGCCCTCGGCGGGCGCGGGCCGGGAGCATTGACGGCACTACAGAAAGCGGGGATCACGGTGAAGCTGCTCGTCACGGGCGGTGCGGGGTACGTCGGCAGCGTGTGCGCGGCTCGGCTGGTCGAGTCAGGACACGAGGTGGTCGTGCTCGACGACCTGTCCACCGGGCACGCGGACGCGGTCCCCGAGGGCGTACGGCTGATCGCGGAGAACATCGACGACGTGATCGGCGCGGTGCTCGCCGAGGGCTTCGACGGCGTGCTGCACTTCGCCGCCAAGTCACTGGTCGGCGAGTCCCAGCAGGACCCCGCGAAGTACTGGCAGGGCAACGTGGTCACGTCGCTGCGGCTGCTGGACGCGATGCGCGAGCACGGCACGCCGCGCCTGGTGTTCTCGTCCACCGCGGCGACCTACGGCGAGCCGGACCAGGTCCCGATCGTGGAGACCGCGCCGACCCGGCCGACCAACACCTACGGCGCGACCAAGCTCGCCATCGACCACGCGATCACCGGCTACGCGACGGCCCACGGGCTGGCCGCGGTGTCGCTGCGGTACTTCAACGTGGCGGGTGCCTACGGGCGGTACGGCGAGCGGCACGCCGTCGAAACCCACTTGATCCCCATCGTGCTCCAGGTGGCGTCCGGCACCCGGGAGAAGGTCGCCATGTACGGCGACGACTACCCGACCGAGGACGGCACCTGCGTGCGCGACTACATCCACGTGGTGGACCTCGCGGACGCGCACCTCAAGGCGCTGGCGGGCGCGACCGGCGGCGAGCACCGGATCTACAACCTGGGCAACGGTTTCGGCTTCTCGGTCAAGCAGGTGATCGAGGCGTGCCGCGAGGTCACCGGCCACCCGATCCCGGCCGACGTGTCACCGCGCCGCTCGGGCGACCCGGCGGTGCTGGTGGCGTCGGCGGAGCGGGCGCGGACCGAACTGGGTTGGAAGCCGGAGCGGGTCGACCTCGCGGGCATCGTGCGCGACGCGTGGGAGTTCACCCAGTCCCGTTCTCTGGAGGTCTGATGAGCGGCACAATCCAGGCGGGCGACTTCGCGGACGTCCCGTCGTTCGCGGCGCTGCCCAGGCTCGCGTCGCTGGCGCTGTCGCCGGACGGCAAGCGCCTGGTCACCGTCGTCGCGGAACTGTCCGCCGACGGCAAGGCGTGGCAGGGCGCCCTGTGGGAGGTCGACCCGGCGGGCGAACGCCCGGCGCGCAGGCTGACCAGGGGCGCGAAGGGCGAGTCGAACCCGGTGTTCACCCCGGACGGCGCACTGCTGTTCCTGTCCTCGCGACCGGACCAGCAGACCAAGCCGGTGGACGGCAAACCGAAGGACAAGACCGCCCTGTGGCTACTGCCGGAGGTCGGTGAAGCCCGCGAACTGCTGCGCCCGGTGGGCGGCGTGGACCGGGTCGAGGTCGCCGCCGACGCGGGCACGCTCCTGCTGACCGCCGGCGCGAACCCCACCGCGGACTTCGGCGAGTCCGACGAGGCGCACCGCATGGCCCGCGAGGACGCGGGCGTCACCGCGATCCTCTACGAGTCGTACCCGGTGCGGTACTGGGACGTCGACCTCGGCCCCGCCTACCCGAGGCTGCTCACCGCCCAGCCGCCGACCGGCGACCGGCTCGGTGGCGACGACCTGACCGACCTCACGCCCGACGCCGACGCCCGGCTGGACGACGCCGCGGCGATCAGCCCGGACGGCCGGTGGGTCGTGCACACCGAGCGGGTCGACGTGAGCGCCGCCTACGGCCCGCGCGTGCGGCTGCGGCTGAGCCCGTCCGACGGCACGCCGGGTCGCGTGCTGGCGGACCTGCCGGAGCACTCGTTCGCCCAGGCCACCTTCCTGGCCGACTCGTCGGCCGTGATCGCGGTGCGCTCGTTCGACTCGACGCCGGACAGCCCGTGGCGCAACGCCCTGGTCCGCATCGACCTGGACGGCACGATCACCGACCTGGCCCCGGACTTCGCCGAGGAGCCCGAGCACCCGGTGGTCGGCCCGGACGGCGCGGCGGTGTACTTCACCAGCTCGCTGCGCGGCCACCAGCCGATCTGGCGGCTGGACCTGGCGAGCGGCGACCTGATCCGGCTCACCGAGTCCGGGTCGTACACCGACGTGCGCGTCGGCGCCGAGCACGTGTACGCGCTGCGCAACACCGTCGACCAGCCCGCCCAGCCGGTGCGCCTGGACCTGGCCACCCCGGAGCAGGAGGCGGTCGTCCTGCCCGCCCCCGGCCGCGTCGAGTCCCTGCCCGGCACGCTCACCGAGATCGAGACGGTGGTCGAGGACGGCCGCACGGTCCGCGCGTGGCTGGTCCTGCCCACCGGCTGCTCCCCCGACCAGCCCGCGCCGCTGCTGCTGTGGGTGCACGGCGGCCCGGTCATGAGCTGGAACGGCTGGAGCTGGCGCTGGAACCCGTGGCTGATGGCCGCCAAGGGCTACGCCGTCCTGCTCCCCGACCCGGCCCTGTCGACCGGCTACGGCCCGGAGTTCATCGCCGCCGGCTGGGGCAGCTGGGGCGCGAAGCCGTACACCGACCTGATGGCGATCACCGACGTGGCCACCCACCGGGACGACATCGACGACAGCCGCACGGCCGCCATGGGCGGTTCGTTCGGCGGGTACATGGCGAACTGGATCGCCACCCAGACCGACCGCTTCCGGGCGATCGTGACGCACGCGTCGCTGTGGCACCTGGACGCGTTCACCGGGACCACGGACGACTCGTACTACTGGATCCGGGAGATGGGCGACCCGCTGCGCCAGCAGGAGCGGGTGCGGGCGAACTCGCCCCACCTGAGGGCAGCGGACATCAAGACCCCGGTGCTGGTGATCCACGGCGACAAGGACTACCGGGTCCCGATCGGTGAAGGACAGCGCCTGTACTTCGACCTGGTGCGCCACGGCGTGCAGGCGAAGTTCCTGTACTTCCCGACCGAGAACCACTGGATCCTGACCCCCGGCAACGCCAAGGTCTGGTACGAGACCATCTACTCCTTCCTGGCCGAACACGTCCTGGACGAGCCCTGGCGACGCCCAGAACTCCTGTAAGACCCAGCTGCAACATCGAACTCCCGCACCACCCGCACTCCCGGCACCCCCGCACCACCCGCACGCCGGTACACCGTGCACGGCCCCACCTGCCGGACCCGCCCGGTGTCGGCCCCGCCTCACAGCGGGGCCGACACCGTCGGCCCGATCCACTCAGGCAAGCCCGACAACCATGCGGCCCACCAACGTCGCAAACGATTGCGGCGGGCTGAATCCCTCGTGGCACGCACGCGAAACCCTCGCCGCTCACCCACCCCGCCACCAGCAGCACTGCCCCTGGGCTCTGCCCTCAGGCGTGGCCCTCCCGGCTGGCGGCGACGTGGCAGCCACCCACGACCACTCCAGCTCCACCGAGGCCGACGCCGTGCTGGATGGCATGGCACGCCTAAGGCCGTCTGACTATTCGTTGTTGAGCCAGATGACGAGGCCGGCGATGGTGGGTGCGGCGAGGTAGGGCTGGGTGGTCTTGTCGTAGCGGGTGGCGAGACCCCGCCGGTGTCCGAGGCGGTTGATGCAGCTTTTGACGGTGTTGCGCCGCTTATGGGCGTCGCGGTCGAAGGCGGGCGACCGTCCGCCGCAACTGCCTTGGGCCAGTCGGTTGCGGACGCGGTCGGCGGCCTGCGGGATCGTGGCGGTGATCCGGCGTCGACGCAGGTGTTCCCGGATCTCGCGGGAGTCGTGGGCCTTGTCGCGCACGGTGATGACGGCCATGACCTGCCCGAATCGGGGCGCGTCACCGGCCTGGCCGGGAGAGGCACCGTCGACACCGGCCGCCCACGTTCGTCGCAGGCCAGGTGGACCTTGCAGCCCAGCCCGCCCCGGAAACGTCCGAGGCCCTCGCGGGCGCAGAAGCGGCCGACGCAGCCCCTTTTTCGCCGCGCCGGCCGCGTGCTGGCGCGCCCGCACCTCGGTGGAGTCCACACTCACCGACCGCTCGACCGTGCCCACGGCGTCGTCACGGACCTGCCCGTGTTCCAACAGCCGTGTCCAGGTGCCGTCGTCCTGCAACACCTGCGGACCCGGTCGTAGACCGACTGCCACGGCAACCCACACCGCGTCCCCAACGGCAGCAACGGCTCGATCCACGACCACGCCCGATCGGTCAACTCACCACGACGAACCACAACACCAACCTCAGAGCCCCGTCCCCTGGCGGGTTCGGTGCGGCCGTGCAGCCGCCATCCGCCGCCGTCCGCCAGCCTCGGGTGTCCAGCCGGGTTCCCGACGTCCACGTGCGGCAGGTCGCCGGGGCGGCGGCGTTCGCGGCGGACGCCGGTGCGCCTGCGCCGCACGGGCGTGCCGATGACCGGGTCCGTCGCGGACAGCAGCGGGACCCCGCGCCAGCGCGGCACCCGCCCGGTCGTGAACGCGGGCAGGCCCGGCCGACCGGGTGGACCGCACCGCGTCGCACCTCCCGACACAGCGCCACGACCCGGTCTCCCACCCCGACCGGGATGCGGGCCGGGGTGCGCGGGCGCGAGGAGCGCCCGGCCAGACCCGCCTCGCCCTCCCGTCGTCGCGGTCGACTCATTCGTGGACGGTGGCACGGGACACGCCGAACCACACGGCGATCCGGCCGGGCGATCACCCGCCCCGGTAACCGGTCACCACAATGCGGCGTACGCGCACCGTCGTGCGGGCGTCACGGCGCACACGACGACCTCCATGTGCGCAATCGGCGCTCCAGACACACCCACCGCGCCCCAGCGGCCCTCCACCGTTCAACCCGACCCGCCGCCAACAACCTCATGAGCCACCACAACTAGCTCAAACCGGCCGACACCAGCCTGCGCGGCACGCGAGCCGACGGGCACCAGGGCACCGGCGACTCCGACGTCGTCCACAACCACCGAGGACTCCACAGCGCCACCACGATCTACCGGCCCAGAGTCATCCTCGACCGCTGATCACATCTCAATGTCCTCCTTGGATCGACTCGTGCCACGACCAGAACACGGCACAACGGCACCACCACCGCGATGGGTGGCTTCCAACGCTCCCGTGGCCCGCCGGCCGGTCAGCCGGTCCCGACCCGTTCCACCCGACCGCCCCGGCCGGCTGCCCGCAGCCCTGCGCGTTCGCGACCGGCAGGGCAGACCGGCAAGGGGCGGCGGGCATAGGGCGGCGGGCATAGGGCGGCGGGCACGGGGCGGCGGGCCGCGCCTACCAGGCTGGGTGGTCCGGGTCAGGGATGTCGGTGGAATGGTGGGCGTGGCGGCGGCATAAGAATGTCATTCAGGACATAGGCGGCTCCTGGCCGGTGGGTCGGGTGTCGGTGGGGCCTGATTCCTGATCGGGTTTGGGGAACCAGTCGGCGGCGGCTGCCCGTTCCGCCAAGCCTCTTACCGTGGTGGGTGGCATTCCGTTTTCCAGGGCGGTGCGGAGCAGGGTCGTCAGGCGGTGGCCGGGCATTGCTTCTTCGGCCCGGTCCATTGCCATCAGGGCCAGCGCGCCATCGCCCCTGATGTAGGCCGAGAACGCCAGCAGGGCGGCGGGTTCGGCTCTTTCCGGTATCGGACTGGCTCTGGTCAGTTCTATCCAGAGGCGTTCGGCGGCTTCGGCGTTTTCACTGATCGCGTCGGCGAGGCTGGCATCGCGCACCCAGAGGTCGGACAGGGCGTAGGCCAGCTCGGCCACCTCGCGGTCGGTCAGCGGGATCGAGCGGGACCGGGTGCGGGTGACCGCGCCCCTGACCAGTGCCCGGTGGCGGATCATGGTCGCCGAGTCCTCGGAGTCGTGGACCTCGGCCTCGGCCGCCAACTTGTCCAGCAGGGCGGAGCGGCGGGACAGGGCTTCCGGCGGGTCCGGGGTGAGGGTCGCGGCCAGGGTCTCCCGGCTCCGGTGGGTGACCAGCCCCTGCGCCACGGCCCGCGCGGCGATCGTGGTCGCCGCCGGATCGGGGACCACGCCCTGGTCGCCCAGGTCGTGGTAGCTGAGCCAGGGCGAGCCCTCGGCGGTGGCCGGCGACCAGGCGGCGCAGGTGACCCGCACGCCCACGTAGCCCAGGGACGCGGTCAGCTGCGCCACCAGGTTTTCGCGGGGCAGCAGCTCGGGCGGGTCGCCCCGGCCACCGCCGACGACCACCGCGACCACGTGCGTGTGGGCGCGCCCTCGTAAAGACAGGGCCAGCTCGTCGGCGACCCTGCGGTCGTTGCGGGTGGCGGGCAGGTCCAGGCGGAGGGTCTGGGCGATCGAGCCGCCTTCGAGGACCAGCAGGACCAGGGAATCGGCCGGGTGGAAACCGAGCAGGTAGGGAAGGGCGGCGATCACGTCGCCCGGGGTGCGGAGGTGACTGGGTTTGGTCGCGGTTGTCATGACATTGATTTTGTCGGAGAAATCGGGGGTTGGCCACCAGGGAAACCCGATCAGATGACACTTGGCGCAATCGGCAGATTTGAGGGATGGGTATAAGGACGAAAAAGTGCCCCTTACGCACGTGTGCGCGTAAGGGGCACTGGAGGAGCGGTCAGCAGTGCTGGATAATGGAGAATCAGCAGCTGGGCGCGACTTGACCGTCGGAGCCCGTGTACACGTAAGCGTCCGAGATGTACCCGGAGCCGATCTGGTCCCACAGGGTCGTGGTGCCGTACTTGCCGGTGATGGACTCCCCCTTGGCCTGGCACCGGATCGTCACCGACGCACCGCTGGCCACCGAGCCGACCGCCGAGTAGCCCGTCCCCGGGCCGGACCGGATGGTCACGGCCGTGCCGCTGTCGGTGCCCACGGTCCCGTTGACGCCGCTGCACGAGTTGCGGCTCGTGTAGCTGCGCGACCCCCAGTAGTACGCCTGGGCCCCGTTGAACTTCGCCTTCTGGTCCGCGCCGTTGAGCCTCTGCTCGTAGTGCAGGTGCGGCCCGGTCGAGCCTCCGGTGGTGCCGACGTTGCCGATCAGCTGCCCGAGGCGGACGGACTGCCCCACAGCGACCCGCTGCGCGGACAAGTGCGCGTACCGGGTCCGCCAGCCTCCGCCGTGGTCGATCTCGACCCAACGGCCGTAGCTGGTGCTGCCTTCGTTCGCGACCCTGCTCACGGTGCCCGCAGCGGACGCGACGACCGGGTCGCCGTCGTCGTTGGCGCGGTTGAAGTCGACCGAGTTCGCGGGACTGTGGTCGGTGCGGGTCTGCCCCTCCCACACCTGGTTGCACGGGAACGGGAGCTGGAAGCTCGGTGCCGCTGCGGCCTGCCCCGGCGTGAGGGCGAATCCGATCAGCGGCACGACGAGAACCGTCGCGAGCACACGGCGCATCAGTCAACCTCCTTGACGACTGGGTGTGGCGATCGGACCACGCCCAGCCGTCAAAGTGGAAGACTCACCAGGTGTTCGCTCGGTGAATTACTTGCTAACCAACTGAACGGCGCAGTGCCGCCGGGCCGCCGACCACGGGCAGTTCCACGGTCGTGGACGTGAGGTCGACCGACAGCCCCACGCCCGGCTTGGGCCGCAGCGTGTAGTCGTAGTCGCTGGAGACCAGCACGAACTCCACCGAGTGCCCGGCGGGCACGATGTAGTCCTGCGGCTGCAACTCCACGTCGAGCCGGTAGGTCCGGCCCGGCGTGATGGGCTTCGACCTGGACAGCCCGTCCCGGTTCTGCGGGTCGGTCCACCCACGCGTGATCACGTGGCTGGTCCCGTCCGGCGCACGGTCGACCAGCAGCGCCGTCACGTTGGCCGCGGGCCGGTCGAACGACACCGCCAGTTCCACGCGGGGCGTGCCGGACAGCCGCAGCGGCGTGCTCGACGCACGAGTGGCGTAAGACAGCCGGTTACCGGAGCTGGGCAGGTTGATCAGGTCCTCGGCGAGCTTGGACGAGTCGTCCCGCAGCGATTCCACGACGGACCGGCCGGGCACCGACGACGACTTCAGCGCGCCCTTGGCCGAACCGCCGGCCCACGGGAACAGCTTCGCCTTGGACGTGCCCGGAGCGGGCCAGTCGGCCTCGTCGGTCCACGTCGTGCGGTCTTCGCGCTGGATGGTCGACTTCGGCTCCTTCTGGATGCCGTTGTCGAGCCCGTACAGGTAGTGGCTGAACCACTTGTTGATCGTCTTGCGCCACTCGACCGACCGCAGCGTGTCGGGGTCGGTGTGGCCGGACTGGTGCAGCCAGATCTTGTGCTCGACACCGTTGCGCCGCAGCGCCTCGTACCACTGCGCGACGTTCTTGGTCTTGACGTTCCAGTCGCTCAGACCGTGCACGGCGAGCACCGCCGCACGGACCTTGTCGGCGTCCTTGACGTAGTTCCGCTCGTCCCAGAACGCGCTGTAGTCGCCGGTGACCCGGTCCTGCTTCTTCGCGATCTCCGCGATGACGGGCTTGCAGATCTCCTGGTCCGCGCGCGTGTAGACGTACTCGGCGAGCACGTCCAGGTCCTCGCCCTGGTACGTGCCCGGCGCGACCACGGCACCGTCCGCGCGGTAGTAGTCGTACCAACTGGAGATGGCCGCGATCGGCACGATGGCTTCGAGGCCGCGCACGCCCGTGGACGCCACGGCGTTCGGCAGCGTGCCGTTGTACGACACGCCCATCATGCCGACCTTGCCGGTGGTCCAGGTGGCCTTGACCTTCTTGCCCGACGCGTCACGCGCGGTGGTGCGGCCGTTGAGCCAGTCGATGACGGACTTGGACCCGATGGTCTCGTTGCGCCCGCCGGAAGTGGGGCAGCCGGTGGACTTGCCGGTGCCCAGCGATTCCGCGTACACCATGGCGAACCCGCGCTGGATGAAGTACGACTCGTAGCGCGCGGACGTGATGGGGCCGGCGTTGGGGCCCACGGCCGCAGCGATCCGCTCGTCGGCCTGCGCCTTGAGCTGCGACCCGTCGCGCCTGTCGTAGCCACCGTGCCGGTTGGGCACGTACAGCTCCACGTCGACGTTGTGGTTGTCCACGTCGTTGCCGCCGGAGAAGTACGGGCTGTTGAAGAACACCACGGGCACCTTGAGGCCCCGGTTCGTGGCCCCTTGGCGCACCACTTCGGCGTAGACCTCGTCGTCCTTGCCGTCGCGATCGCTGTCGACCGGCGCGCGGACCCAGACGCTCTCCTTCACCACGTCCGTCGCGCTGAAGACGGGCTGCGCCTCGCCGTCCTTGAACACCGGGCCTTCCGGCGCGGCCGAGGCCACCGCGGGCAGCAGGCCCAGCGGCAGCGTTGCCAGAGCCGCCAGGACCGCGGCTCTCCGAACACCCTTCACGGCTGTTCCCCCATCATGTGCAGGACAGGTCGGTGCAGACCTTCCCCCCACCGCGCGAGACGTGTCAAGAGCCACATGAGTCCATTGTGGACGATTGGTCAAGACCCGCCGATCGGCCCTTGACCAGCGCGGACCCGGTGTGCAGACTCGTCCGCCGGGCTCAAGCCGACACCGGCACGCGGACCAGCCGGCCGCTCGCCAGCGCCACCGCGAGCGCGCCCAGCGCCATCAGCGCGGCCACCCAGTTCGGCGCGGTGTAACCGAATCCGGCGTCGATCGCGACGCCGCCGAACCACGCGCCGGCCGCGTTGCCGAGGTTGAACGCGGCGATGTTCGCCGCCGACGCGAGCGCGGGAGCACCTTCGGCCTGTTGCAGCACACGGGTTTGCAGCGGGGCCACGGTCGCGAAACCGGCCACGCCGAGCAGGGCGATCGTCACGGCGCCCAACAGCTGGGATTGCGCGGTGAACACGAATGCCACGAGGACGACGACCAGCACCGCCAGGATCGCGTACAGGCTCGGCATCAGGCTGCGGTCCGCCGCACGGCCGCCCACGACGTTCCCGACGCACAGGCCCGCCCCGAACAGCACGAGCAGCCACGTGACCGCACCGGGCGAGAATCCGGCCACCTCGGTCATCATCGGCGCGATGTAGGTGAACGACGCGAACACCGCGCCGAAGCCCAACGCCGTCGTGCCGAGCGCGAACCACACGCCGGGCCGCCGGAACACCGCCAGTTCGCCGCGCAGGCCGTCCGACGCCGGTTGCGGCGGCACCAGCGCGATGATCCCGACCAGGCCGACGATCCCCAGCACCGTCACCGCCCAGAACGTCGAACGCCATCCGAACGACTGCCCCAGCGCGGTGCCCATCGGCACACCGAGCACGTTCGCCACGGTCAGACCGGTGAACATCAACGCGATGGCGCGCGCCCGCCGGTCCGGCGCGACCAGGCCGGACGCCACCACCGCGCCGACGCCGAAGAACGCGCCGTGGCACAGCGCGGCCACCACACGGCCGACCATGAGCAGCGCGTAGCTGTCCGCCACCGCGCACAGCAGGTTGCCCAGGATGAACAGGCCCATGAGCCCGACCAGCATCTTCTTGCGCGGCAAACGTGATCCGCCGGCGGTGATGAGCGGCGCGCCGACCACGACGCTGAGCGCGTAGCCGGACACCAGCAGCCCGGCGGACGGGATCGAGACGTCCAGGTCGCCGGCGACCTGGGGCAGCAGGCCGACGATGACGAACTCCGTGGTGCCGATGCCGAACGCGCCGATGGCCAGCGCGACGAGTGCGAGCGGCATCAGAGTGCTCCCAACCAGGTCGCGAGTTCGTCCAGCAGAATGCGCGGCTCGTCGAGCAGCGCGTCCATCAGCACGAACGCGTGGATCGTGCCGTCGAAGTGCCTTACGTGCACGGGAACGCCCGCAGCGGCGAGCTTCGCGGCGTAGCGCTCGCCGTCGGTGCGCACGGGGTCGTGTTCGGCGAGGGCCACGAACGCGGGCGGCAGGTCGTGCAGCTCGGCCCGCAGCGGGGCGGCGAGCCCGCACGGCTCCCTGTCGCCGAGGTACTGCGTCCACGACCAGCGCATCGTCTCGCGTTGCAAGCCGTAGCCGGTGGCGTTGTCGACGTAGGAGGGCGTGTCGAAGTCGGTGTCCATCGGCGGGTACACCAGGACCTGGAACGCCAGGCGCAGGCCGTTCTCACGGGCCTTGAGCGTCACGGCCGCCGCGAGGGTGCCGCCCGCGCTGTCACCGGCGATGCCGATCCGGTCGGGGTCGAGACCTAGTTCGGGCGCGTGGTCGTACAGCCAGGACGTGGCCGCGTAGCAGTCGTCCAGCGGGATCGGGAACGGGTGCTCGGGTGCCTTCTGGTAGTTCACGGCGAACACGGCGTGCCCGGTCGCGTGTGCCAGCGCGCGGAGGAACACCTCGTACACGTCGAGGTTGCCGATCACGAACCCGCTGCCGTGCAGGAACACGATCGCCGGGAACGGGCCGTCGCCGGCGGGCCGGTAGACGCGGGCCGGCAGGTCGGCGGTGGGACCGGGCACGAACAGGTGCTCGACCCTGGTCGGCATCGGCTCGTTCTGGAAGTCCTTGAAGCCCAGGAAGGCTTGCCGCGCGTCGTAGACGGTCGACTCCTCCGCGGACGGCGCGCCGGCGGTCTTCGCCAGGGCGGCGCGGGCTTGGTCGTTCAGTGCCATGGGCCGATCATCCGACCTCTACCGGCGATAAGTCCAAGGCATGTTCTCTACCTCTGCCATAAACTGAGTTCATGACGCTGCGGCAGTTCGAGTACCTGGTCACGGTCGTGGACGAAGGGTCGTTCACCCGTGCAGCTGAACTGTTGCACGTCACGCAACCCGCGCTCTCGCACCAGATCCGTGCGCTGGAACGGACCGTGGGCACTCCCCTGCTGGACCGTCTGCCACGCGCCGTGCGACTCACGCCGGCGGGTCGCGCGTGGCTGCCGTTCGCGCGTGCGGCACTCGCCGACGCGGAGCGCGCTACCACCGCCGCACGACGCGTAGGCGGCCTGGAGTGCGGCGAACTCGCCGTGGCGACGGTCTACTCGTTGACGCTCGGCGCGCTGCCGCCCGTGTTGCGCAAGTGGCGCGCGCTGCACCCGGACGTGCGCATAAGGCTGTTCGAGCATCGGCACACCGACGAGCTGCGCGAGGCCATGACGCAGGGCCAGGCGGACGTGGCGATCGGGCCGAGGCCGGCCGAGTGGTCGGGGTTCTGCCGGGTCCTCGGGGTGGAGGAGTTCGTGCTGGTCCTGCCGCCGGGATCGCCGCACGACGAGCCGGTCGACCTGAGGGCGTTCGCCGACGAGGGCTGGGTGCTGCCCGCGCCCGGCAACGGGCTGGCGGACTTCGTGAGCGCGGTGTGCCGGGAACGGGGGTTCCAGCCGTGGGCGGCGGTGCGGACCGAGCAGACCGCGACCGTTCCGGTGCTGGCGGCGGCCGGGCTGGGGCCCGCGCTGGTGCCGCGCAACGTGCTGCCGGAGACGTTCGACGGGGTGGTGGTGCGGCCGGAACCGCCGGTCCGGCGCGAGCTGGCGGCCTTCGGCCCCAAGGACCCCGATCCGCTGACGTGGGCGTTCATCGGGTTGCTGGAACAGGCAGGATGGGACGCATGAGGCTGGTCATCCTGGGCGGTGGCGGGTTCCGCGTGCCGCAGGTCCACCGCGCGCTGATCGCCGCCGGGTGGGTCGACGAACTCGTCCTGCACGACGTGGACGCGGCGCGGTTGGCCCGCATCCGGGCCGTGCTGGACGGCGGGCCGCGGATCACCGCGACCACCGACCTGGACGAGGCGCTGCGGGGCGCGGACTTCGTGTTCTCCGCGATCCGGGTGGGCGGCCTGGCCGGTCGTGCCATCGACGAGCAGGTGGCGCACGCGCACGGCGTGCTGGGGCAGGAGACCGTGGGCGCGGGCGGTGTCGCGTACGGGCTGCGCACGGTCCCCGTGGCGCGGGAAATCGCACGTAAGGTCGCCCGACTGGCACCGGACGCGTGGGTGGTCAACTTCACCAACCCGGCCGGTCTGATCACCGAGGCGATGGCGGAGGACCTGGGGCCGCGCGTGATCGGCATCTGCGATTCGCCGGTCGGGCTGTGCCGACGGGTCGCGCACGCGCTGGGCGTCGACGGGGTGACGTTCGACTACGCCGGGCTCAACCACCTCGGTTGGCTGCAAGGAGTCCGGCGGGGTGGGGAGAACCTGCTGCCGGGCCTGCTCGCGGACGGCGAGGCGGTGCTGTCGTTCGAGGAGGGCCGTTTGTTCGGCGTGGAGTTCCTCCAGGCGTTGGGCGTCGTCCCCAACGAGTACCTGCACTACTACTACGACACGCGCGACGCGTTGGGCGACGACCGGGGCGCTTTCCTGCTGCGCCAGCAGAAGCGGTTCTACCAGGGCGAGGTCGACTGGGAGACCACCCGGCTGGAGCGTGAGGCGACCTACATGAAGCAGGAACGCGACACGCTCGACGGCGGCGGCTACGAGCACGTGGCGCTGGAACTCATGCGCGCCATCGCATTCGGCGACAACGCGAAGATGATCCTGAACGTGCGCAACGGTTCCACACTGTCCACGTTGGACGCCGACGCGGTCGTCGAGGTGCCGTGCGAGGTCGACGGGGACGGCGCACGGCCGCTCGCGGTCAGTCCGCTGCCCGACCACGCCGCAGGGCTGGTCGCGTCCGTGAAGGCCGTCGACCGGCTGGTCCTGGAGGGTACCCGGGCGTCCGCCTTGAAGGCGTTCGCCCTGCACCCCCTCGTGGACTCGGTCACCACCGCGAAAAGCCTGCTGGACACCTACATCCGGCAACACCCGCAGCTGGCCTACTTGAGCTGAGCACGCCCCAACGCGTCCGACCTGCGGGTCGTCTCCGGCAGTCGCATGATGCACAGGCGCAGCACTTCCGCGCACGCGCGGTCGAGATCGATCTTGTGCCCCACCGACACGAACACCGGTTTGACCCCCTCACGGGTCCGCAGCGCGCGCCCGACCACCTCGCCGTCCTCCACCAGGTCCGTGACCGCGCCACGTTCGGCGGACGGCTGCTCGAACCGGCCCATCGGCGTCTTCGCCACGCCGACGCTCGGCAGGTCGGTCACCACCCCGAGGTGGCACGCCAGACCGAACCGCCGGGGGTGCGCCAGCCCCTGCCCGTCGCACACCAGCAGATCGGGCGCGACCGTCAGCTTCTCCAGCGCGCGCAGCAGCGACGGCAGCTCACGAAACGCGAAAAGACCTGGCAGGTAAGGGAAATCGGCGGTGCCGAGGACGACGGCGGTGTCCACCGTGTGCAGCGTCTCCGCGTCCAGCACGACCACCGCGCCGGCCAGCCGGTCGTCGTCGGAGTACGAGACGTCCAGCCCGGCGACGTACCGGACGGCCAGGTCCGGGTCGGCCCACGGCCGCACCAGCGGGCGCAGCCGCTCCTGCTCGGCGATTGCCTCGTCGGGGGTCACTCGTGTCTCACCGTCGCCCGGTGCGCGGCGAGCAGGTCCTCGCCGAAATCGCCGGAACGCCTGCGCCACACGGAATGCGCGTGGTTGGCGTCGTTCGCGGTGTTGTCGTACTCGATCAGCAACTCCGGCCCCTGGATGCGGTAGTAGTGGCCCTCGCCCCGCCTGGCGGAACCTTCCCACGCGAAGTGCAGGCGGTCGAGGTCGAGCTGGTCGAACTCGTCGTCGGCGAGATCGCTGTGCAGGCGGTCCAGGTAGCAGCGGACCAGCCCGACCAGCAGCCCCCGTGACGCGCGGTCGAGCTGGGCGGGCGTCACACCGCGCGGCTCGATGTCGCCGATCCTGGGCAGATTACCCGTGATCAGATCCGGTGGCGGGCGGTCGCCGACCACGGCGAGACCGCGCGCCGTGCGCCCCATCCGGTCCAGCAGCTCGCGCGCCAACTCCTCTTCGAGGCGCAACGGTTGCGCGACCGTCCGGCCCCGGTAGGTGACGCGCGCCGGGTTCGCGCCGAGGAAGAACGGGGTCGCCGAGACGCGGCCGTCGACCACGATCACGCTGATCGACAGGTGGTGGCCCTCGAAGCGCCAGCCCCACGGGTCGTCGCCGGGCTCGCCGAACAGGACGGTGGTGTAGTCGCCCTGGTGGCGGTCGCGCCGGCCGCCCTCCCGGTCGTCGAGCACGTCCTCCAACGCCATCACGGCCGCGACCTGCGCGTACGTGTGGGGGCTGAGCACGCACGACAGCAGGCGGTGCACGGCCTTGCGCTGGTCGCGGCGAAGGTCGCCGAGCACGACACCGGGACGTGGACCGGGCGTGTAGGCCCAGCTCCGGCGGAGATCGTCGTCGGTGGCGGCACGCACGGCGGCCACGCGCTGCCTTACGTCGAGCAGGTCGATCACGCCGCGCGTGGCCTCGGTGATCTCGTGCAGCATTACTCGAACTTATATGCCTTCAGGTTGCGCAGCAGCAGGTAGCAGTTCTGGAGTGAGCCGGACGTGTCGCCGAGCGAGCGGTAGATGCCCCACTTCGGGCGCAGGCGGTCGCCCAGCCAGGTGTCGACGCCGGACTTCGTCTGGTCCAGGACCGTCGTGCCGCCGTCGCGCAGGACCCAGCGGACGCGGCCGGCCGTGCCGTCGCCGATCCTGATCTCGACCTCGGTGTCCAGCCAGCGGTTGTGCAGCGGGACGAGGTCGGTCGCGCCGACCAGGACGTTGCCCTCGACCACCTTGAACTCGATCCGCTGGGTGTCGCCGGTGCGGCGCAACGACATGACCGTGACGGGCAGCGAGCCGACGCCGGGCATCTTGGTCTGCATGACGTGGGTGAACGTGGTGGTCGCCTTGAGGCTGGACGGGATGAACATCGAGTAGGTGAACCGCCAGGTCTCGCCCTCGCGCAGGACCACGTTGCCCGAATCGGAGCGCATGCCCGCGACCTCGTTGCGCTGGCGGTCGGTCGACGTGTCGCGGTCGCGGGTGTGCATGTCGAACCGGTAGTCCGAGCCCTGCACGGTGATGTGCTTGACGCCGGGGTGCGAGCCGGCGCGGTCGTCCTCGACGTTCTCGAACGCATCCAGCCCCTGGTCGGACGCCTGTGGGTGCCAGCGCAGACGCCACGCGGCGGCAGCGGACACTCCCGCAGCGGATACTCCCACAGCGGATACCCCCGCAGCGGACACCCCGGCTCCGGACATCATCAACGGCGCGGCAACCGCGCCGGCCAGCACCGTGCGGCGGGTCGGTTGCGCCTTACGCCTCTCCGTCGCTCGGTGCGCTTCAGCTTCGCGGTGAGGGTGCGGTTCCGTTTGACGACCAGCGGGTTCGGCTTTGTGACGGGCCAGTTCCACGTTCGCGCTCCTAACGTGTCGCGAGAGACCTCGCGTCGGGGCACGGCGGCGGATTTCGGAAAGAGCCTTACCGATCGAATGAGACCACTCCGGTCCGTGGGCTGTCAACGACCGGGGAGGATCGGCCGCGTGACGTTCGCTCGCTTCTGGGCCGCCGACACCGTGTCGCTGGTCGGCACCCACATCACCACCTTCGCGCTGAGCATCCTGGCCATGGACCAACTCGGTGCCG
Source organism: Saccharothrix sp. NBAS 001 (assembly GCF_056640475.1). Classification (NCBI taxonomy): domain Bacteria; kingdom Bacillati; phylum Actinomycetota; class Actinomycetes; order Pseudonocardiales; family Pseudonocardiaceae; genus Saccharothrix; species Saccharothrix sp. NBAS 001. The sequence continues at coordinate 9,837,589 of NZ_CM153251.1, read as the reverse complement.
GCACCGACGCGCTGGGCGTGCTCAGCGCCGCGCAGTGGTTGCCGTACCTGCTGTTCGGCCTACTGGCCGGGGTGCTCGCGGACCGTCGGCGGCGACGTCCGGTGCTGATCGGCGCGGACCTGGCGCGGGCCGTCGTGCTCGCGCTGATCCCGACGTCGCACGCCCTCGGCGCGCTCACGCTGCCGATCCTGATCGGCCTGGTCGGGGTGTTCGGGACGCTGTCGCTGGTGTACGACGCGGCCCACCAGTCGTTCCTGCCCAGGCTCGTCACACCCGAACGGCTGACGACCGCGAACGCCCGGATGGAGCAGACCCGCGCGGTCGCCCAGACCACCGGCCCCCTGGTCGCGGGTTGGCTGGTCAAGACCATCGGCGCGCCGTTCGCGATCGTCCTCGACGCGGTGTCCTACGTGGGGTCCGCGCTGGTCCTGGCCACGATCCGGGTCCCCGAGACGATCCCACCGCGCAAGTCCCGCAACCTCCGGCGCGAGATCCGCGAAGGTCTGACGTGGGTCTACCGGCACCGGGTCCTGGCGCCGATCGCGATCACGTCCCACGCGTGGTTCCTGTTCAACAGCATGGTCACGCCGGTGTTCGCGTTCTTCGTGCACAGGGAACTCGGCTTCGACGAGTTCGAACTCAGCCTCACCTTCGCCGCCGCCGGCCTCGGCGCGGTCTTCGGTGCCTCGGCGTCCACCACCGCCACCGGTCGCCTGGGTCCCGGCGCGGTGATCGTCACCGGCCGCTGGCTGACGCCGGCCGCGTACGCGCTGGTGCCGTTCGCCGACGCGTCCGCCGCCGGTCTCCTGCTACTCGCCGCCGCCCAGTTCACGTGGGGCTTCGGCGTGGGGATCGACAGCCCGCCCGAGATGGCCTACCGGCAGGCCATCACGCCGGACCACCTGCAGGGGCGGATGAACTCGACGATCCGCTCCCTGAACCGGGGCATGATCGTGATCGGCGCGCCAGTGGGCGGTTTGATCGGCCACCTGGCCGGATCGCGGACGGCGGTGTGGGTCGGTGTCGCGGGCCTGGTGGTGCAGGCGGTGGCGATCACGTGCTCGCCGGTCCGCCGGGCGCGGTTGCCACAGTAGCCGGCCCCGCCAGGCTCCATCCGCCAGCCCTGCCGGGCTCCGTCCCCCAGCCCCGTCGGGCTCGGGCCGCCGGGTCTGCCGGGCTCGGGCCGCCGGGTCTGCCGGGCTCGGTCGGCCAGCCCCTGTTGGGCTCGGGCCGCTGGGCCTGACGGGCTCGGGCCGCACGCAGATCTCTGTCTGGCTGCCCGCTGGCTTCGCCGCCGGTCCGGCTGTCTGCTCTGGCTCGCTGTCTGCTCTAGCGGGCGCGGGCGCGTGTGGGTTGGTCTGGTCGCATGTGCGCGGCGGGCGGGTCGGGCTGTGGATGGTGTGGGCACCTCGCCGCCGTGCCTCCTTCCTCATTCCTCGGCAACGAAATTACCGGCCGGTAAGTGCCCGTCTAGCTGGCAATTCACTGTCAGGAGTGACGCTTGAACCGGACGGCGAGCCCAGGACAACCCGTGGCGGGGGTCGGCGCATTGGACATGGGGAGCGGCGGGTTGAGGGTGGGATCGGGCGGTGATATGTGGTAGAAAAATTACGTAATGAAGACACCACATGACACCGATGACGACCCCGTCTGGCGAGCGCTCGCGCATCCGCTGCGGCGGGCGATTCTGGACGTGTTGCGGCGTGGGCCTCGGACCACGGGTGAGGTGGTCGAGGCGTTGGAAATCGGGCGGCACGTGGTCATGCAGCACCTCGGCGTCTTGCGTGAAGCCGACCTGGTGCTGGTGGAGGCGCGCGGCCGGCAACGGGTCAACCACCTCAACCCCGTGCCGATCCAACAGATCCACCGACGTTGGGTGGCGGAGTTCGAGCAGCCTTGGGCCGCTGCGCTCGTCGGGCTCAAGGACACCGTCGAACGTGCTCACGGAAAGGACGAGGACGTTGGCTGAACGTGAACTCCTGCACAGCATCGTGATCGGCGCGCCGATCGACGCGGTCTGGGGCGAGTTGACCCGGCTCGACGGCAAGCAGCGCGCCATGATGGACGCGGTGCTCGACTCGGCGCTCGAACCCGGTGCCCCGCTGTACTACCGGTCGGTCGACGGGACCCGGGTGTTCGTCGTCGGGCGGGTCGTCGCGGTCGATCCGCCTCGCCTGCTGTCGCACACCCAGCGCCTCACCATGCGCGACGACCCGTGGACGTTGGTGACCTGGGAGTTGAGCGAGGTCGACGGCGGCACGCGGGTGACGTTGCGCAACTCCGGTTGGCCGGACTCGGTCGACAAGCTGCACAAGGTCGACAACACCTGGAAGGCGATCCTGGCCGCGCTCAAGCAGGTCGTCGAGAGCGGCGACGTCGGTACGGGGCTGAAGCTCCAGTACGCGGTGATGCGCGCGTTCACGTGGGCCATGCCCGCTGCCACCAAGTCGGCGAACGTCCCGGAGCCGCCCGCCGTTCCGACCGGGTGACATGCTGGGACCGTGTGGAACGGTGAACTCCTCGACCTCGACGCCTACCTGACCCGCGTCGGTTTCCGGCCCGACCCGGACGCCGACGCGATCACCACCCTGCGCGGGCTGCACCGCGCCCACCTGCGGTCGATCTCGTTCGAGAACGCCGACATCGGCCTGGGGGTGCCGATCGCGCTGGACGTGCCGTCGCTCCAGGAGAAGATGGTGCGCCACCGCCGCGGCGGGTACTGCTACGAGCAGAACCTGCTGTTCGCGGCCGTGCTGGAACGGCTCGGTTTCCAGGTCACGGCGCACGCCGCGCGCGTGCTGCTGGGCCGTGAGGGCGACATCCCGCGCACGCACGCGCTGCTGCGCGTGGACCGGAAGTGGCTGGCGGACGTGGGTTTCGGCAACGGCGGGCTGTTGACGCCGCTGCCGCTGTTGCAGGACGCGTTCGAGCAGCAGGGCGACTGGTCGTTCCGGCTCGACCTGGACGACGCGGTGTGGACGTTGAGTTCCTACCAGGGCGGGGAGTGGATCGCCCTGTACGACTTCACCGAGGACCCGCGCACGCGTGCGGATTTCGAGATCCTCAACTACTACCTGTCCACGCACCCGTCGAGCGCGTTCGTCGGCAGGCTGCTGGTCCAGCGCACCGATGAACGCGCCCGTTACGCGATCGCGGACAACCGGCTGACGGTGGCCACCCCGGCGGAGGGGTCGCGGAAGCGGATCCTGACGTCGGAGGAGTTGGCCACCGTGCTGCGTGACGATTTCGGGCTGGAGTTGCCTACGGCCAGGGGTTGAGCGCGGGCGGCTCACCGGTCAGCGCGGCCTTGGGTTCGCGGCCGGCGAGCCACGTGACCAGGTCGTCGGGTTCTCCGCGCAGGTCGACGTCCTCCCCCGAGCCGACTGTCCACTTGCGACTGTCGACGGTGGAGACCAGGTTGAGCCGGGTGCCGTCGGGCACGCGTGCGGCCAGGAAGTCGACCGCGTGGTCGCGGAATTCCGGTGACCAGGTGATGGGTGCGAGGTCGAGGTCCGCGGTGTGGATCTCGACTTCCCGCCACAGCGCGTACGCGGTGTCGAGGAGCACGCCGTCGCGGTAGGCGACGGGGGTGTGCCAGTCGCGGACGCCGGCCCAGGCGGCGGTCAGCCGGGTCACGGCGGCTTCGATCGCCGCGCGGTGTTCGGCGGCGGGACGTCCGGCGGCGGCTTCGATCGCGGCGTCGCGCGCGGGCCGTCCCCCGGTGTACGGCTCGATCTTCGTGCCCTCCTGCTCGGCTTGGCGGGCCATGGCTTCGGTGACGTGCGCGAGGTGCGCCAGCACGTGCCCGCGCGTCCAGCCGGGCAGCGCGGACGGTTCGCCGACCTGGGCGTCGGTCACCTCTTCGATGACGGCGCGGAGGCGGCGGTGCGCGTCCAGCGTGGCGTCGACCACGGCGGTGGGTACGGCGTTGCTGTTCACCACAACTCCCCTAATGCTTTGGACGATGTGAGCCGTTAGGAACGTAGCGGGGAGGGAGCCGGAAGTCCATTAGAATGTGGGCATGAGCCGGGCGCTGGAGTTCGCGAGCACGGTCCGCCACAACGGCCGCGGCGGACTGACCGACGACCTCTCGACCGTCGCCGGCTTGGCCGCGTGGACGCACCTCGCCGAGGTCGGCGAGGAGCTGCGGCTGCGGGTGGTGGAGCTGCGGTGGGCGGTGCGCTCGCTGTTCGCGCACGCCACGGACGCCGAGCAACGCCTGGACACCCCGCACCTGATGCCGCTCGACGACGCGTTGTACCTGGTCAACGGCGCGGCGGGGCAGGTGCCGCGCGCGGCGCGCCTGGAGTGGGGCGAACCGTTGCGGCTGCACTACGTCGACCGTGCGACGGAGGGCGAACGGTTGCTGGCCGAGTTGGCGACGGCGGCGATCGAGTTCCTGGCGAGCGATGAGCGGGTGCGGCTGAGGGCGTGCCCCGCGCCCCGGTGCATCAGGTACTTCGTGAAGGCGCACCCGCAGCAGCAGTGGTGCAAACCTTCGTGCGGCAACCGCGCCAGGGTCAGCCGGCACTACCACAAGGCACGTGACTGAGGACGGCGACGAGTGCCGGGGTGCCCGCCGGGCGGGCGGGCACCCCGGTCCGGTCAACCCTGGGCGATGTAGGCCGTCAGCTGGTCCTGGCCTTCTTCGAGCTGGCTGATCCGGCTCTTGACCACGTCGCCGATGCTGACGATGCCGACCAGCTCGCCGTCGGCGACCACCGGCACGTGCCGGATCCGGTGCTCGGTCATCAGCACGGTGAGGCTGTCCACCGAGTCCTTCGGCGAACACGTGAACACCTCGGCGGTCATGATGTCGGCCACCGGCGCGGCCAGCAGGTCCGCGCCCCGGTCGTGCAGGCGGCGGACGACGTCGCGCTCGGAGACGATCCCGGCGATGCCGGAGTCCCCCACGACGACCATCGCACCCACGTTGTACTCCGCGAGCGCGGCTACCAGCTCCGCCACCGAGGAGTCCGCTCTGACCGTGGCCACGGCCGAGCCCTTGTTCCGCAACACGTCGGCGATCCTCATGTGGCGCCTCCCTGATCTCGAACCAGATCCGGTGCTACCCAGGTCAGGCTAGTTCTTGAGAGGCCACAACGGCAGGTCGCGCGCCCGAATCGACCACATTTGCGCAGTTGACGCCCCCTCGTCCGGGCCAGGTGGGCGGTGTGTCGGGCGCGGAGGGAGCACGACGGCGGCCCGGCCGCACCCGGATGGCGCAACGCCCGCCACGTCCGGTGAAACCGGGGAACGCCGAATGGCCGCCGGCGTCCCGGGGCAACGGGACGCCGGCGGCGCGGTGGAAAGCCGGCCGCGAGCGCGGGGAATTCGCGCACACCGGCACCGTGTGATGTCACGGCACCGGATTCGCGGCGGGGTTCAGCCGCCGGTGCGGCGGAATACCCTGCGCCCGACGAAACTCGCCTGGTGCGGCCGGCCGGGCACCTTGTTCACGCCCCCGTTGTTCGTCTGGGCGTGCCCGCGCCGGGCGGCGCGGTTCTGGGCGACGGGCTGCTCCTGCTCGGACTGCTCCGGCTGGACCTGCTCCGACTCGGGCTGCTCGCCGTCGCTCGGGATGTTCTTCTGATCGGTCATCGAAAGCCTCCTGGGTGTGGCGAAACCGCTGGTCAGCGACGTCGCTGGGCGTATTGGCGCGGGTTGACGACGACGCGGCCGCCGCCGAAGCGGGGCTGCGAAGCGCCGTTCGAACGACGGGCCCGCCGGTTGTTCGGCTGACCGTCGTCGGGTTGTCCAGTGCGCATGGTGGGCATACGACCGCCTCCTGGGAAATATTCGAGGCGTGCAAAGGCGTACGACCCCGCTCACGAGCGAAAAGGGTCGTCAAAGAGCCGCTAGGGCCACCAGGAGATGGGCGCTCGGCACCGGCTCAGCGGCCTGGTGCGGCGCGATGGAGGAGGAATCCTCAGAGGTAGATCTGGAAGAACATGACGCAGACGTTAGCGGGTCGCGGCCGGTATTGCCAAGGGTTTTCCGAGGCGATCAAGGACACAATCGGGGGAACGTCCTCTGTGGACGGTTCTGTGCCTTCGGCGCGACGGGCGGCGCGGGCGCGGGGTTCAGGGCACCGGGAGCGCGGCGGTGCGCTGCGACCACCGGACGGCGGGGCCCATCGCGAGGGCGGCGGCCAGGAACAGCGCGCCGAGCACGAGCCAGCCGACCACTCCCCCGCCGAGCACCAGCGTGGTGAGCAGCAACGGCCCGACGGTCCGCGCGACGGCCGTGCCCGTGCCGTAAAAGCCCTGGTACTGGCCTTGGCGGTCGGCGGGTGCGAGGCCGAAGCCGATTTCCCACGACCCCGCGCCGTGCAGCATCTCGCCCACGACCTGCACGACCGCCCCGGCGGACAGCACGACCACGGCCACCTCCGGCCCGGTGTCGGCCGACAGCGCGAACACCCCGCAGCTCAGCAGCAGCAGCACGCCGCCGCGCCGGACCGAGCGGATCGCGGTGGCCAGGTCGGTCACGCCGCGCGCCAACCGGACCTGGCCGAACACCACGGCTGCGGTGTTGACCACGAACAGCACCCCGACGACCCAGGCGGGCGCACCGGTCCGCTCGACCGTCCACAGTGGAATCACCAGGCTCAGCATCGGCATGTACAGCAACAGGACCGAGTTCAGCAGCGCGACGAGCGCGTACGGCCGGTCGCGCAGCACACCGGACCGCTTCGGCCCGGTCGCGGTCGCCGCCACCTCGGGCAGCCCGCGCAGCACGGCCGCCGCCACCAGGAACCCGACCGCGTCGACGACGAACACCACGAGGTAGGCCGCGGGCGTGTCGAGGTGCAGCGCCACGCCACCGAGCCCCGCGCCGACGGCGAGCCCGGCGTTGAGCACCGCCTGGAGGAACGCGCGCGCCCGCGTCCGACGCCGCGCCGCGACGAGCCCGGCGAGCAGGGCCTGGCGGGCCGCCTGCAACCCGCTCTGCCCGCACGCGTACCCGGCGGCGGCCACCAGGAACGCGGGCAGCGAGCGCACCACCAGGAACGACGCCAGCGCGCCCGCCGTGACGACGGCCAGCGCCACCGCGACCCGGCGCGGCCCGAACCGGTCCGCGAGGTGCCCGAGCGGCACGCCGGCCACCGCGCCGACCGCCCACGCGAGGGTGAGCGCGAACCCGACCTGGGTGGGCGAGAGCCCGACGACCCGGGTGAAGTAGAGCGCGGACGAGACGTAGAACGCGCCGTCGCCCACCGAGTTGGCGGCCTGCGCGACCGCGAGCCGTGTCGTCGTTCCCATGGCGGGCACGCTACGAGCACGATTGGCCCACCATAAGGTCCAAGGACAGCTGGGTGGATTGGGCCAATTGGGAGGAGGAGGCGATCCCGGGGCTGGTCAGCGCTCGGCGTCGTACCGGATCTCGCCGACGATCTCGCCTTCCAGCACCTCCGGCTCGACCACCCGACCGTCCACGACCTGCGGCGCGCCCGGCGGCGTGGCGAAGAAGCGGCGGGCGAAGCCGCCGACCGCGCGGGTGGTCACCGCGTCGAAGGAGCCGCCGATCACGCCGCCGACCAGCGGCACGCCCTTGGCCAGCGTGATGCCGGCCTTGGCGGTGCCGTACTTGGCGACCAGGGTGAAGCCGACCCGCTTGTTGATCTCCCGGATGAGCTGGGCCGGGATCCGCTCGATCAGGCTCATGGTGAGCTTCGAGCCCGCCTTGATGCCCGCCTTCTTGAGCACCTCGGTGCCGGCGTTGCCGAGCAGGCACACCAGGATCGCCGTACGCACCTCGTCGCTCTCCAGGTCGTGGCCCTGGACGGCGGCGATGGACGCGATGAGGTGGGTCTGCACCAGGTACGCGGCGGCGACGTTGGCGGGCAGCGTCACCGGCAGGGTGATCAGGCCGCCGAGGTTGGTCGCGAACCCCTGGATGCCCGCCGCCGTGACGTGCGTGCGGATCAGGCTGCGGATCGCCTCGTCCCTGGTCATGCCCTGTTCGAGCAGGTCGGCCGCCATCTGCCGGGCACCCTTGAACGGGCCGAAGCCGTCGATGCCGACGCGCAGCAGGTGGTCGACCGCGCCTTGCTGCGCCTTCACCAGCGCGCCGGGTTCCTCCGCCATACCCGCGAGATTACGTGGCGCGCGGCGTCGAGGTGCGGTTCCGGGGCGTGCAACGGGTGGCCGGGCGGCGCGGGGCGGGAAAAAGGGGGAGCCTGGTTCGGCTCCCCCTTCGGGCGCTTACGCGTCCGCCGGCACGAGCGGCTCGGCGTCCTGCTCCTTCTTCACGGCCTTCTTGTTGCGCCGGTTGCGCTTCTCCAGCCACGACGCGAGCCACGTGAGCAGCAGGCACATCGTGATGTACATGGCACCGACGAACAGCGTCATCGGCACCAGCGGGCGGCCGAACTGGCCCTGCGCGCCCAGGTACTTCACGTAGTCCAGCAGCTCCTGGTAGGTGATGATGAAGCCGAGCGCGGTGTCCTTGAGCAGCACGACGAGCTGGCTGACGATGGTCGGCAGCATGACCCGCAACGCCTGCGGCAGCAGCACGAACAACATCACCTGGGTCTTGCGCATCCCCAGCGCGTACGCGGCTTCGGCCTGGCCCTTCGGCAGCGACAGGACGCCGGCGCGGAAGATCTCGGCCAGCACGGAGCCGTTGTAGAGCGCCAGACCGGCCACCACGGCCATGAACGGGGTGGGCTTGATGCCGAACGACGACGCCCCGTAGTAGAACAGGAAGATCAGGATCAGCAGCGGGATGGCCCGGAAGACCTCGACCAGGACGGTCGCCGGCACCCGCCAGAAGGCGTGGTCGGACAACCGGCCGGCGGCCAGGATCGCGCCGAGCAGCAGGGCCAGCACCGCACCCGCGGCGAACGCCGACAGCGTGTTGCCCAGCCGCTTGAGCAGCTCCAGCTGGACGTTCTCGTACTGGATCCACTCCCACAGCCTCGGCTCGAACTGGCCGCTGTCGTAGAGCCGGTACAGCACGAACGCGATCAGCGCACCCACGCCGAGCACGCCCACCACGGCGAGGATCCGGTGCCGCATCCGGGCCCGGGGGCCGGGGACGTCGAACAGGACGGAACTCATCGGGCCACGCTCCAACGCTTCTCCAGTGCGCGCTGCACCAGGGTCAACGGGATCACCAGCAGGACGAAGAAGAACGCCACCCAGGACAGCCCGAGCAGCATGTCCTCGCCGTTCTCGGCCAGCACGTAGCTGATGGAACCGGCGTCGCCCACCGAGAAGCCCGCGGAGATGGTGGTGTTCTTCAGCAGCGCGATCAGGGTGCTCACCAGCGGCGGCACCACCGAGCGCAGGGCCTGCGGCAGCACCACGCTGAACAGCATCTGGCCGAACGTCAGCCCCAGCGCGCGGGACGCCTCGGCCTGCCCGACCGGCACCGTGTTGATGCCCGAGCGGATCACCTCGCAGATGAACGCCGAGGTGTAGAGGGTCAGCGCGACGATCGCGCCCTGGAACGGGTCCAGCTTCACGATCTTGAGCAGCGGGAAGGCGAACACGAAGAAGAAGAACACCAGGGTCAGCGGCGTGTTGCGGACCAGCGTCACGTAGGTGGTGCCGGTCCAGCGGAACACGGGCACGGGGCTGACCCGCAGCATCGCCAGGAACGTGCCCAGCACCAGCGACCCGACCGCGGCGTAGAGGAACAGTTGGATGGTGGTGCCGAACGCCCTGAGGAACAGGTCGGAGTAGGTGGAAAGGATGCTCATGGGACTTCCTCGCCGGAGGACGAAACGGGGATGGCCGGCGACCCGCGCGGTCGCCGGCCACCATCAGTGCTGATCAGTGGCTCCTGATGCGGATCAGTAGCGGTCGATCACGGGCTTCGTCGCCGGGGAACCCGACTTGCCCAGCGTGGCGTTGTAGATGTCCTGCCACGTGTTGCCGGTGATCGCCTCTTCGAGGATGTCGTTCACCTTGTCCCGCAGCGCCTTGTCCTCCTTGGCCAGCCCGATGCCGTAGGGCTCGGTGGAGAACGGCTTGCCGACGACCCGGAACTTGTCCTTCTCCTCGGCCGCGTAGCCCTTGAGGATGGCGTCGTCGGTGGTCACCGCGTCGATCGAGCCCTCGGCGAGCTTGGCGACGCACTGGGAGTAGTTCTGGTACTCGGAGATGTTCTCCGGCTCCGTGTACCCCTTCTCCTTGATGTTCTTGATCGGGGTCGAGCCGGTGACCGAGCAGACCTTCTTGCCCTTGAGGGTCTCCGGGCCGGTGATCGAGTTGTCGTCCTTGCGGACGAGCAGGTCCTGGCCCGCGGTGAAGTACGGGCCGGCGAAGCCCACCTTCTCCTTGCGGCCGGCGTTGATCGTGTACGTGCCGACGTAGTAGTCCACGTCACCGTTGATCAGCGCCTGCTCGCGGCCGGCGGACGCGATCGCCTTGTAGTCGATCTTGTCCTCGCCGTAGCCGAGCTTGGAGGCGATCAGCTTGGCGATCTCGATGTCGAAACCGCTGTACTTGTTCGTCGTGGCGTCCTTGAGGCCCAGACCGGGCTGGTCCTCCTTGACGCCGATGACGACCTTGCCCCGCTTGGTGATGTTCTCGAACGTCTTCGAGCCATCGACCTTGACGTCGGTGGCGACCTTCTGCGAGGGGGCCGGGGTCGACGCGCCGGGGCTCCCCTCCTTGCCGCACGCGGTCAGGGCGAGGCCGCCTGCCAGCAGCACCACCGCAAGGGTGCGAACCCTCATCGTCTGTCTCCTGCTCTTCTTCGGGGTCTGGCGGCGCCAGGCTCAGCGCCGCGGTCACGGGACTTCAGTGGGTCAGGATCTTGCCAAGGAAGTCCTTCGCGCGGTTCGACTTCGGCGCGGAGAAGAACGCCTCCGGCGTCGAGTCCTCGACGATCTCGCCGTCGGCCATGAAAACCACCCGGTCGGCCGCCTTGCGGGCGAAACCCATCTCGTGGGTGACCACGAGCATGGTCATGCCCTCCTTGGCCAGCGTGGTCATCACGTCCAGCACCTCCTGGACCATCTCGGGGTCCAGCGCGGAGGTCGGCTCGTCGAACAGCATCACCTTGGGGCGCATCGCCAGGGCGCGGGCGATCGCCGCGCGCTGCTGCTGCCCACCGGACAACTGGGCCGGGAACTTCTCCGCCTGGTTGGCGATCCCGACCCGCTCCAGCAGCTCCATGGCCGTCTTGCGGGCCTCGGCCGCCGGGGTCTTGCGGACCTTGAGCGGGGCCAGCATCACGTTGTCCACGATGCTCTTGTGGGCGAACAGGTTGAACGACTGGAAGACCATGCCCACGTCCGCGCGCAGCCGGGCCAGCTCCTTGCCCTCGGCGGGCAGCGGCTGGCCGTCGACCTCGATGGTGCCCTTGTCGACGGGCTCCAGGCGGTTGATCGTGCGGCACAGGGTGGACTTGCCCGAGCCGGACGGCCCGAGCACCACGACGACCTGGCCCTTCGGCACTTCGAGCACGACGTCCTTGAGGACGTGCAGTGGCCCGAAGAACTTGTCCACGCCCGCCATCCGGATCATCGGCGGAGCAGGTGTGGGGGCGGTCATCAGATCCTCCAAAGGGGTTCCTTCAGCGATGGCGGAAACCTAGGTGTGCGCCACCACACCAGTCCAGGCGGTTGAGCAAGACTTAGGGTCTCAACTCTGTCACAGGCAGGCGACAATAACTGGGGAGGACGCCGGTGCGGGTGCTGTTGGTCGAAGACGACGACCGCGTCGCGGAAGCGCTGGTCCCGGCGCTGACACGGCGCGGTTTCACTGTAGACCGACAAGCAACCGGTCGGGGGACGCTCGATCGGTTGGCGGGGGTCGACGTGGTGTTGCTGGACCTCGGTCTGCCGGACATGGACGGGGTCACCCTGTGCCGCAACATCCGGGCCGCCAGCGACGTCGCGATCATCGTGGTGTCGGCGCGCGGCGAGATCATCGTGGTGTCGGCGCGCGGCGAGATCGACGACCGGATCCTCGGGCTGCACGCCGGGGCGGACGACTACCTGGTCAAGCCGTACGACGTCGGCGAGCTGGTGGCGCGGGTGCACGCGGTGCGGCGGCGGCGCGGCGACCCGGTCGGGGTGGGCGTCGCGGGCACGGAGGTGTTCGAGGCGGCGGACGTGCGGGTCGACCTGGCCCGGCACGAGGTCACCGTGGCGGGTGAAGTGGTGGCGCTGTCGCGCAAGGAGTTCCAGGTGCTGGCGCTGGTGATGGCCGCGGGCGGCGCGGTGTGCACGCGGGAGCGGATCCTGGCCGAGGTGTGGGGGCGCACGTGGGCGGGCGCGAACCGGACCCTGGACGTGCACGTGGCCACCCTGCGCACCAAACTGGGCCGGCCCGCGCTGCTGGAGACGGTGCGCGGCGTCGGGTACCGGCTCAGCTCGATCGGTGGTTGAGGCCGGCCGGGTTCGGGAGCGGGTTCGGCGGGTTCGGGAGCGCGTGCGGCGGGAGCGCGTGCGGCGGTTCGGGTGCTGTCAGGGTGTGGCGGGGAGGTTGAGTGCGTTCGCGGTTGTTGGGCATCGTGCTCACCCTTGTGGTGGTGGTGCTGGCCGGCATGGGTGTGCCGCTGGGGCGCGGGGTCGCGGCGGGTGAGCAGCAGGAGATGTTCCTGGACCGGCTGACCGACACGGCGCGGTTCGCGTCCGTGGCGCAGCGGCCGCTGATCGACGACCAGCCGGTGGTGATGGAACGGGAACTGGCCCGTTACCAGGACCTCTACGGGATCCGGGTGGCGCTGCTGGACCGGTCGGGGAAGGTCGTCGCGGCGTCCGGGTCGGGGATCGACGTCACTTCGGAACCGGTGTCGGACCTGGTCCGGGGCGCGCTCGCCGGGCGGCAGCCGGTCGTGCCCGGCCTGCTCATGCCGTGGAACCGCGAAGACCTGGTGCTGGCCGAGCCGGTGCTGGTGGACGGGGAGGTGCGCGGCGCGGTCGTCACGTTCTCGCCGACGGTCAAGACCCGCACCGAGGTGATGTGGTGGTGGGTGCTGCTGCTCGTGGCGAGCCTGCTGGTGCTCTCGCTGGCGGTGCTGGCGGCGTTGCCGCTGGTGCGGTGGACGCTGCGGCCGGTGCGCCGGCTGGACGACGCGACCGGCGCGCTGCTCGGCGCGGTGGTGTCCGGCAAGCCCGTGCAGCCGGTCGGGTCGTCGTCCGGGCCGCCGGAGCTGCGGCAGCTGTCCCGGTCGTTCGACCAGATGGCGGCGAACGTCGGCGACGTGCTGGCCGCGCAGCGGGCGTTCGTCGCGGACGCCTCGCACCAGCTGCGCAACCCGTTGACCGCGCTCAAGCTGCGACTGTCCAATCTGGACGGTCACGTGTCCGGGGACGGCGTGGTGCACCAGGCCGCGGCGCTGGACGAGGCGGACCGGCTCAACCGCATCCTGGACGAGTTGCTGGCCATGGCGCGCGCCGGGTCGCCGTCGGTCGACCCGGTCGAGGTGGACGTGGACCGGGCGGTCGCCGGGCGGCTGTCGGCGTGGCAGCCGGCCGCCGCCGCGCGCTCGGTGCACCTGGTGCTCGACGGCGAGCCGGGCGGGCGGGCGCTGGCCCCGCCGCGCGGCGTGGAGGCCGTGCTGGACGCGCTGCTGGACAACGCGCTGAAGTTCGCGCCCGACGACACGCTGGTGCGGGTCGACGTGCGGCGGCGGGACTCGACGGTGACGCTGACGGTGAGCGACGAGGGGCCGGGGTTGTCGCCGGACGAGCTGGAGCGGGCGACGGACCGGTTCTGGCGCTCGCCCGCGCACCAGAACATCCAGGGGTCCGGGTTGGGGCTGGCGATCGTGCGGCAGATCGTGGAACGGGTGGACGGGCAGGTGCGGCTGTCGCTGCCGGCGGATGGCGGGTTGAGGGTGACGGTGACGTTCCCGGCGACGGTGTGAGGGTCGCGGGTGGGGTTGCGGGTGGGGTTGCGGGTGGGGTTGCGGGCGCTCAGACCTTGACGTCGCGGTAGTAGTTCTTCGCGCCGGGGTGCAGGGGCAGCGGGGTCGTCTCGATCGCCGATCTGACCTCTATCGAGCGGGCCACCGGGCTGACCGCCACGAGTTCGGGTTGCGCCTGGAACAGGCCGCGCAGCAGCACCTCGGCCACGTCGTCCGGCATCGCGTCGGTGACCAGCAGGAAGTTGCGCACGACCAGCGTGGTGACGGGCTTGGCCACCGGGCCGCCGGGCAGTTCGTACGCGGAGGCGGGCAGCGTCGCCGACCCGTAGACGGGGTAGAGCCGGCGCAGGTTCGGCAGCACGTCGCCCAGGTCGAGCATCCGCAGCCGCACGGTGGTGGCGAGCGTGGTGACGCCGGTAGTGGGCACGCCGCCGGACCAGAAGAACGCGTCCAGCGAGCCGTCCCGCATCGCGTCGGTGGTCGCGTTCAGGTCCAGGTAGCGGGGTTGCAGGTCCTCGGTCGGCGAGATGCCGGCCGAGCGCAGCAGGCGTTCGGCGATCAGCTTCACGCCGGAGTCGCGCGCGCCGAGCGAGACCCGCCTGCCCTTCAGGTCGGCGAGCTTGGTCGCCGGGACGTCGTCGCGCACGACGAGCTGGAGGTAGTCGTCGTGCATCCGGGCCAGCGCGTACAGGTGGCGCCCGCCGTCGTTGGTCTGCGCCTCCTCCGCCGCGTCGGCCGCCGAGAACCCGACCTGCGCCTGACCGGTGCGCAGCCGCTCCAGGTTGTCCACCGAACCGGCCGTCGCCACGACCTGGGGACGGGGGATGCCGGGGTTGCGCGTCCACGCGTCGGCCAGGGCGGTGCTCAGCTTGTAGTAGACGCCCGTGTCGCTGCCGGCCACCATGGTGAGCTTGACCTGGTCGAAGTTGTCGCCACAGGCCGTCACGGACAGCGCGGCCAAGGCCAGCACGGCCCCCGCGGCGTGCACTCTGAACAGCGTTCCCGACACGCCTGGCATCGTCGCACGTCCACCTCTCGCGGCGGACCGGACCGACGTGTCGGGCCCGGTCAGAGGTGGTGGCCGCGGGCGTCGGGACGAGGGCGGGACCGGGGCGCCCGTCGAGCGCATACCATGCCTGGTGGGCGTCGGAGGCCGTCGGACCACCTCGATCCACCCGGTGAGCAGCAGCGATGACCTCCTGGCGACCGTGGCCTCACTCGGCCACTGACCAGGGGATATGGTGACTACGTGAGCGCGTTGCAGGTTCCGAGGACCTTCCAGATTCGCACGTTCGGGTGTCAGATGAACGTGCACGACTCCGAGCGCCTCGCCGGGATGCTCGAAGACGCGGGCTACGCGCCGGCGGAGGGTGACGCGGCTCCCGACGTGGTGGTGTTCAACACCTGCGCGGTGCGGGAGAACGCGGACAACAAGCTGTACGGCACGCTCGGGCACCTCGCGCCGGCCAAGACCGCGAACCCGGACATGCAGATCGCGGTGGGCGGCTGCCTCGCGCAGAAGGACCAGGGCGAGATCGTCAAGCGCGCACCGTGGGTCGACGTCGTGTTCGGCACGCACAACATCGGGTCGCTGCCCGTGCTGCTGGAGCGCGCCCGGCACAACCGGGAAGCCCAGGTCGAGATCCTCGACTCGCTGGAGACGTTCCCGTCCACGCTGCCCGCGCGCCGCGACTCCGCCTACTCGGGGTGGGTGTCGGTGTCCGTCGGGTGCAACAACACCTGCACGTTCTGCATCGTCCCGTCGCTGCGCGGCAAGGAGAAGGACCGCCGGCCGGGCGAGGTGCTCGCCGAGGTCCAGGCGCTGGTCGACGAGGGCGTGCTGGAGGTGACGCTGCTCGGCCAGAACGTCAACTCCTACGGCGTCGAGTTCGGCGACCGCTACGCGTTCGGCAAGCTGCTGCGCGCGGCGGGCGGGATCGACGGCCTGGAGCGGGTCCGGTTCACCTCCCCGCACCCGAAGGACTTCACCGACGACGTGATCGCCGCGATGGCCGAGACGCCGAACGTGTGCCACCAGCTGCACATGCCGTTGCAGTCGGGCTCGGACCGGGTGCTCAAGCAGATGCGCCGGTCGTACCGGTCGGCGAAGTACCTGTCGATCCTGGACGACGTGCGCGCCGCCATGCCCGACGCGGCCATCACCACGGACATCATCGTCGGGTTCCCCGGCGAGACGGAGGAGGACTTCCAGGCCACGCTCGACGTGGTGCGGGAGTCGAGGTTCTCCAGCGCGTTCACGTTCCAGTACTCCAAGCGGCCCGGCACGCCGGCGGCGGAGCTGCCCGACCAGTTGCCCAAGGCGGTCGTGCAGGAGCGCTACGACCGGCTGGTGACGCTGGTCAACGACCTCGCGTGGGAGCAGAACAAGCTCCAGGTCGGCCGGCGGGTCGAACTGCTGGTCGCGAACGGCGAGGGCCGCAAGGACGCCGAGACGCACCGGATGTCCGGCCGGGCCCGCGACGGCCGGCTGGTCCACTTCACGCCCGGCGACGCGCGGATCCGGCCGGGTGACGTCGTGGAGACCGTGGTGACCTACGCCGCGCCGCACAACCTGATCGCGGACGGGGACGTCCTGTCCCACCGCCGCACGAAGGCGGGCGACCGCTCGGAGGCCGGCATCAAGCCCAAGACGTCCGGGGTCACCCTCGGACTCCCGAAGTTCGGCACCCCGGACCCGCTGCCGGCGGCGGTCGGCGGGTGCTCGGTCGGATGATGAGCGACGAGCGGGACGACATGGCGGAACTGCGGGACGAGATCGACCAGGTGGGCCGCACGGCGGCCAAGCGGTTCGACCCGGGTCGCGGGGCGTTGACGATCGCGGTGGCGGTGCTGGCCATCCTGGTCGCGATGATCCTGCCGTGGGTGGGCGAGCAGACCGGGTTGGACGTCCTGTTGGGCGAGGCTCGGGCGATTCCGAAGGTCTTTTCCTACGGGGCGCTGATCGTCGGGGTGCTGCTGTCGGCGGTGACGTTGGCGGTTCGGCGGTGGGCGCTGGCGTGGGTTTCCTCGTTGGCTTTGTTCGCCACTTCGGTGAGCGGTGTGCTGTCGATTTGGATGACTCAGACGACTACCGGGCACAAGGTGGGCGAAGGTCCCGGGGTCGGGCTCGTGGTGGCGGTTGTGGCGGTTGTCCTGTTGCTGGTCAAGTGGCTTCGGATTGCGGCGTCCCGGCCGCCTATCGACTGATGGCCGGTTGAGGAAAAACGTCCTCGCCGGACGGGCTGACCACCGAGGATGACTGAAAGAACGGGCGGGTCTGCGTGTCATCCCCGCATGTCCTGGTCGGGAGACAACCACCCTTGAGTAGGGAGTGCAAGCGAAAAGCGTGCTTGCACTCCCTACTCAAGCGCGGTTCGCTGGCGCGCAGGCCATACGGGGATGACACGCAGACGGGGCGGGGTGTGCGCGGCGCGCGTTTGTCAGTGGGCTGACAAGGAATTCGTTCGTGGGTTTTGTCTCGATAGGGGATTGAAGGGAACAGCCCGGCCCCGTGTTCGTGGGGCCGGGCTGTGTCCGGGTCGTGCGGGTCGTACGAGGTGTGGTGCGGGTCGTACGAGGTTGTGCGGGTGGTGGTGTTAGCGGGTGGCTACGGCCTGTTCGGCTGCGGCCAGCCATTCGCGCCACTGCTTGGCCTGGGCCTCGGCCTGTTCGGCGCGGCGCTTGTCGCCGGACGAGCGGGCCTTTTCGGCCTGGGCCTCGAACTGCTCCACGCGCTCGCGGAACTGGGCCACGCGGGCCTCGGCCTCGGGGTCGGAGCGACGCCACTGGGCGTCCACCGCGCCGCGCACCCTCTCCTCGATGGTGCGCAGCTTGCCCTCCAGCTCGCGGACCCGTTCGCGCGGGACCTTGCCGATCGCGTCCCAGCGCTCCTGGATCTTGTAGAGCTGCTGGCGGGCGGTCTCCAGGTCGTGTGACGGGTCGATGTGCTCGGCCTCGGCGAGCAGCTCCTCCTTGAGCTTCGCGTTGGTCGCGAACTCCGCGTCACGCTCCGAGAACGCCTCCGAGCGCTTGGCGAAGAACGCGTCCTGCGCGGCCCGGAAGCGCTGCCACAGGGCGTCGTCGGCCTCCTTGGGCGCGCGCCCGGCGGCCTTCCACTCGACCATCAGGTCCTTGTAGCGGCCGGCGGTGGGGCCCCAGTCGTCGGACTCGACGAGCTTCTCGGCCTCCTCGACCAGCTCCTGCTTGCGGCTCTTGGCCACGCCGCGCTGGCGGTCCAGGTCGGCGAAGTGCGAGCCCCGCCGCCGGTTGAACGCGTCGCGCGCCTTGGAGAAGCGCCGCCACAGCTGCTCGTCGGTCTTGCGGTCGACGCCCCGGATGGTCTTCCACTCGTCCAGGATGGTCCGCAGGCGGTCGCCCGCCGCCTTCCACTGGGTGGACTCGTTGGCCAGGACCTCGGCCTCCTCGACCAGCTGGAGCTTGCGCGCCCCGGCCTGCGCCCGGGCCTCGTCCTTGGCCGCCTTCGCCGCCTCCAGGCCCTCCTCGGCCTTGGCCAGCACGTGCTCGACCCGCGCGGCCAACGCCGCCAGGTCGCCCACCACGGCCGCCTCCGCCAGGCTCTCCTGGACGTGCTTCGCGCTGGTCAGCGCGTGCTTCGGGTCGCCCGCCCCGGACGAGAGCCGGGTCACCAGCAGCTCGACCTCGGTACGCATGTCGTCGAACCGGCGCGCGAAGTGCGCCAGGCCCTCGGCGGGCTCACCCGCCTGCCAGGAACCGACGACCCGCTCACCGTCGGCCGTCTTGACGTAGACGGTGCCGTCCGCGTCCACGCGCCCCCAGCGGTCAGGGTGGTCCGACGCCACGGGGACCGGCGGAGGCGTGCTGCTTTCCGCCCGGGTCTCCTCGACTACCGCCCCCGTACCACTGTCGCCAGTGGCTTCCGGTGTCGTCTCGTGCTCCGTCATCGCCGGCTTCCTCCTCGCCTGCCCACTTCGTGGTGCCCGTGCCGACCACGGGCGCCCCGCCGATGGCGGGGCCCAGCACCCGGGTACCGCGACTCCTCAGACAGTGCCCAGTACCCCGCGCGCATTCAAACAGGTCAGGGCTCACATCGGTACTGGTGGTGGCCGATGAGTAGCGTGGGTTGCCATGATCTCGCGTGTCGCCGTGGTGCCGCACCCTCCTCTCCTCGTGCCGGAACTGGTCGCCGGAGCCGTCCCGGAAACCGCCTCCGTGCGGGCCGCGTGCCTTGCCGCGGCACGGGATCTCGCCGCCTTCGACCTGGACTGGACGGCCGTCGCGGTGGACCCCTCCGGGCCCCGGACCTTGACCGACAGCGCCGGATCGTTCCGGGGATTCGGCGTGGACGTGCCGGTTTCGCTGTCCGGGCGGCCGTCCTCTGTGGATCCCTCGCTCCCCCTGCCGGTGCTCGTGGCGGGATGGCTGCGGGAACAGGCCGGCGCGCGTTCGGTGCGGGTGCACCTCGTGCCGCCGGACCTGCCCGCGGCGGACTGCGTCTCATTCGGGTCACAGTTGACCGGACGGGCGCTGCTGGTGCTCGGCGACGGCTCGCACCGGCACGGTGAGCAGGCCGTGGGACGCCCGGACGAGCGCGCCGGGCCGTTCGACGAGGGCGTGCGCGCCGCGCTCGCCACGGCCGACGTGGCGGCCCTGGCGGGCCTCGACCCGGAACTGGCCGAGGAGCTGGGGGCACGGGGGCGGGCCGCGTGGCAGGTGCTGGCGGGCGTGCCCGGCGGGTGGCGGTGCACCCGGTCGGAGTTCCTCGCCCCCTTCGGCGTCGGCTACCACGTGGCCGTCTGGGAGGCTTGACCCCGTGAACGCCCCTGTCGCCGTCGTCGGACCCACCGCCACCGGCAAGTCGGACCTGGCCGTGCGGCTCGCCGTCGAACTGGGCGGCGAGGTGGTCAACGCCGACTCGATGCAGTTCTACCGGGGCATGGACATCGGCACCGCGAAGGTGACCGCCGAGCAGCGGCTGGGCGTGCCGCACCACCTGCTGGACGTGCTGGAGGTCACCGAGCCCGCCTCGGTGGCGGTCTACCAGCGCGAAGCCCGCGCGGTGATCGAGTCGCTGCTGGCCTCGGGCCGGGTTCCGGTGCTGGTCGGCGGCTCGGGGCTGTACGTGCAGGCGGTGCTGGACGACCTGGTGTTCCCCGGCACCGACGACCGGATCCGGGGGCAGCTGGAGAACGAGCTGGCGGTGTTCGGCGCGGAGACGCTGCACGGCCGGCTGGCCCAGCTGGACCCGGCGGCGGCGCTGGCCATCCTGCCCACCAACGGGCGGCGGGTGGTGCGGGCGCTGGAGGTCATCGAGCTGACCGGGCAGCCGTTCTCGGCGACCCTGCCCAAGCCCGGACCGGCCCGCTACGGCACCGTGCTGGTGGGGCTGGACCGCGCGGTCGCCGAGCTGGACGAGCGGGTCGACCGGCGGGTGGACCGGATGTTCGCCGACGGCCTGGTGGACGAGGTGCGGGCGCTGGAGGCGGTGGGGCTGCGCGACGGGCGCACGGCGTCCCGCGCGCTGGGCTACCAGCAGGTGCTGGCCTCGTTCGACGGCGAGTACGACCTGGCCGCCGCGGCCGCCGAGACCGCGCAGGCGACCAGGCGGTTCGTGCGCCGCCAGCGCTCCTGGTTCCGGCGCGACCAGCGGGTCACCTGGTTCGACGCGGGGGCCGCGGACCTGGTCGCCGACGTGCTGGAACTGGTCGCGAAGTAGCCTGGTGGGCGTGGGAGTCGAGTTTCTGAAGGGTCACGGCACCGAGAACGACTTCGTGCTGCTGCCCGACCCCGACGGTCTGCTGGACCTGACGGAGTCGCGCGTGCGGGCGCTGTGCGACCGGCAGCGCGGGCTGGGCGCGGACGGGGTGCTGCGCGTCGTGCGGCCCGACTTCGGCCCCTGGTTCATGGACTACCGCAACGCGGACGGGTCCATCGCCGAGATGTGCGGCAACGGCGCGCGCGTGTTCGCGCACTACCTGGTGGTGGCCGGTCTCGCGCCGCTGGGCGGGTTCGCCATCGGCACGCGGGGCGGGCAGCGCGAGGTCGTGGCGCACGAGGACGGCACGGTGACGGTGGACATGGGTCCGGCTCGGGTCACCGGGACGTCGTCGGCGCGGGTCGGCGGCGTCGAGTTCGCCGGGGTCGCGGTGAACGTCGGCAACCCGCACCTGGCGTGCGTGACGGAGACCCCGGTGGCCTCGCTCGACCTGCGCGACCAGCCCGAGTACGACCCGGCGGTGTTCCCGCAGGGCGTGAACGTGGAGTTCGTCAACGTGCTGGGTGACGGGGCGCTGCGGATGCGCGTGCACGAGCGCGGCGTGGGCGAGACCAGGTCGTGCGGCACGGGCACGGTCGCGACCGTGGCGGCGTGGCTGCACGGCACGGGGCAGCGCACCGGCAAGGCCACTGTGGACGTCCCCGGTGGACAGGTCGCGGTGGTGGTCGAGGAGGAGTCGTCCACCCTCACCGGGCCGGCCGTGCTGCTCGCGCGCGGAGAACTCGACCAGGCGTGGTGGGACGCCCTCTGAGGCCGCCTGGCGGCTTCTAGAGCGGGAACACCTCCAGTTTGCCCAGGTGGGCCGTGCTGACGACTTCGGGCTGCGAGGTGGGCGCGGTGCAGCACACGAGGCGGTCGCCGACCACCGCGACGGCGAAGCAGATCTGGCTGGTCTCGACGCGGTGGGTGATCTCGCCGCCTTCGACCACGCGGAACGCGTAAGGCTGCAACGCGGGCGCCACCCAGATGCCGCCCTCGGCGTCCACGGCGATGCCGTCCGGTGCGATGAAGTGCTCCCGCAGCGGGGCCCAGACGCGGCGGTTGGACAGCGTGGCGTCCTCGGCCACGTCGAACGCCGTCAGGCCGAACGCGAGCGTCTCAGCCACGACCAGGGTCCGGGGGTGCCCTTCCCGGTGCGGCAGCAGCGCCATGCCGTTGGGGAACTTCAGGTCGTCGGCGGCGGCGGTGACCGTCCCGTCGGGCTGGACCAGGGCCAGCGGGGTGCCCGGAGCGACCCAGTCGGGTTCGAGCAGCCGGGCTTCGCCGCCCTGCGCGATGGCGGCGTGCAGGTCGAAGCCGAAGTTGCCGACGTACGCGCGGCCCCCGTCGTCCACCAGCATGTCGTTGGCGTGGAACGTGGCGATGCCATTGAGGTCGGCGTGCCGGACCAGCCCGCCCGCTTCGAGGCGGCGGACCGTGCGGTCCTTCATGGACACCACGAGCAGGCGTCCGTCGGGCAGCCAGCCGAGCCCGGACGGCTGGCCGGGGACCGTGCAGACCACTTCCTCGGCGCCCGTGTCGAGGTCGAGCGCCCACACCTCGTGGCCGTAGAAGTCGGAGTAGTAGAGCCGGCCGTCCGGTCCCTGCCGGGGCCCTTCGCCGAACCGGAGACCGTCGCGCACCACGGTTGTGTCAACCATGGGCAGCGACGTTAGTGATCACCCCACACGTCCCGCATCGCCCGCAGTGGTGACGGTGTCGTGCGCGGTGCGCAACGGGGAGAACACGACCCACACGGGTGACAGCGCGCGCCCGACCACCGCGACCCACAGCGTGGCCAAGATGCCGATCTGCGCCCCGAGCAGACCGCCGATCAGGCCGCCCAGCGGCAACGCGCCCCACACCACGAACCGGATCGAGGCGTTCATCCGGCCGAGCAGGTGGTCCGGGCAGATCGCCTGCCGGTAGCTGACCTGCGCGATGTTGTAGACGATCGCCCCGTAGGCCAGGAGCAGGTCCGCGACCACGACGAACGCGAGCCGCCAGTCCGCGTCGGCCAGCGGCAGCAGCAGCCCGAACGGCTGGGTGACCACCATCGACAGCCAGATCACCTTGATCTGGCCGAACCGCTTGTTCCACAGGTTCGCGGTCAGCGCCGCGAGCACGCCGCCCGCGCCCGCCGAGCTGAGCAGCAGCCCGATCGCGCCGTCGGACAAGCCCAGCTCACGGGCCAGGAACAGCACCATCACGGCCAGCGCCACGCCGTCGAAGAAGTTCGCCGTCCCGGTGGTGCCGACGACCGCGCGCAGCGACCGGTTGCCGAACACGAACCGCAGGCCCTCGGCGATCTCCGACACCAGGCCCGGCCGGTCCGGGACGCGCGGCGCGGGCTCCTCGGTCCGGATCCGCAGCAGGAACAGCGCCGAGCACAGGTAGCCCACCCCGGTGGCGAGGATCCCGTTGGCCGCGCCGAGCGCCTGCGCCACGCCGCCGGCGGCGGCCGGCCCGGACACCTCGGCCACGGACTGGCTCGCGGTGAGCTTCGAGTTGCCCTCCACCAGCTGGTCCCGCCCGACCAGCGCGGGCAGGTAGGACTGGTAGGCGATGTCGAACATCACCGTGGCCGCGCCGACCAGCAGGGCGACCACGACGAGGTGGGCGAAGGTGAGCGCGCCCAGCCACCAGGCGACCGGGATGGACAGCATCAGCGCGGCCCGCACGAAGTCCGCCGTGAGCATCACCGGACGGCGGCGCATCCGGTCCACCCACACCCCGGCGGGCAGGCCGATGAGCAGGAACGCGGCCGTGTTCGCCGCGGTCAGCAGGCCCATCTCCCACGGGGTGGCGGCCAGCGCGCCGGCGGCGAGCAGCGGCAGCACGGTCCGGCCGATGGTCGAGCCGAACTGGCTGATGGTGTCGCCCACCCAGAGGAGGCGGAAGTCGCGGTGCTGCCAGAGGGACACGCCGGGGAGTCTCGCCGAAGTGATTGGAAAGTGTCAATCACTTAAGCTCCACGTCATGCACCGACGACCCGCCAGCGAGGCCGAAGCCGCCGCGCTCTCATCGGCCGTGCGGCTGCGCATCATCCGGCTGACCTACGACCGCGCGCTCACCAACAAGGAGATCGCGCACCGGCTCGGCAAGGACCCCGCCACCACCCTCCACCACGTGCGCAAACTCGTCGCCGCGGGCTTCCTGGAGGCCCAGCCCGCCCGGACCGGCAACCGCGGCGCGCGGGAGATCCCGTACCTGTCGACCGGCCTGTCGTGGCAGATCGCCGGCGGCGAGGCGGCGCCGGCGCACCGGGCGATGCTGGAGGCGTACCTGGCCGAGGTCGCCGAACTGGCGCCCGAGCAGCTCGACCAGACCCGCCTCGTCGTCCGGGTGGACCCGGCGGAACTAAACCGGAGGCTCCGTTCGTTGTTGGATGAGCTGGAAGCCGAGCCGGACGACCCGTCGGGACAGCGCGTGGCCCTCTACCTCGCGGTGTACCCGGGAGACTGAGCCGCGGATTATCCACTCGGCGGCAGCGGCTGGACGTGCGACGATGAGAGGCAAATGACGGAAAACACGCATAACAGCAACGACTGGCTCGACCACGACGCCGAGCTGTCCACCGGCGAGCTGGCGCTCGCCGAACGAGCCGCGCTGCGCCGCGTCTCCGGCTTGTCCACCGAGCTCCAGGACGTCACCGAGGTCGAATACCGGCAGCTCCGCCTGGAGCGCGTCGTGCTGGTCGGCGTGTGGACCGAGGGCACCGCCGCCGACTCCGACGCCTCGCTGGCCGAACTGGCGCTGCTCGCCGAGACGGCGGGCTCCGAGGTGCTCGAAGGACTCGTCCAACGGCGCGACCGGCCCGACCCGGCCACCTACATCGGCTCCGGCAAGGTCGCCGAGCTGCGCGACATCGTGATCTCGACCGGTGCGGACACGGTGATCTGCGACGGCGAGCTGTCCCCCGGCCAGCTGCGGCAGCTGGAGGAGAAGCTCAAGGTCAAGGTCGTCGACCGGACGGCGCTGATCCTCGACATCTTCGCCCAGCACGCCTCCTCGAAGGAGGGCAAGGCGCAGGTGGAGCTGGCCCAGCTCCAGTACCTGCTGCCGCGCCTGCGCGGGTGGGGCGAGTCGCTGTCCCGGCAGGCCGGTGGCCGTGCCGGCGGCGGCAACGGCGGCGTGGGTCTGCGCGGTCCCGGTGAGACCAAGCTGGAGACCGACCGCCGGCGCATCCGCGCCCGGATCGCGAAGCTGCGCAGGCAGATCGTGGCGATGAGCGTCATCCGGGACACCAAGCGCGGTGCCCGGGTCGCCAACGCGGTGCCCAACGTGGCCATCGCCGGCTACACCAACGCGGGCAAGTCGAGCCTGCTCAACGCCCTGACCGGGGCGGGTGTGCTGGTGGAGGACGCGCTGTTCGCCACCCTCGACCCGACGACCAGGCGCACCCAGACGCCGGAGGGCCTGCCGTACACGCTGACCGACACGGTCGGCTTCGTCCGGCACCTGCCCCACCAGCTCGTGGAGGCGTTCCGGTCGACGTTGGAGGAGGTCGCCGACGCGGACCTGCTGGTCCACGTGGTCGACGGCTCGGACGGGATGCCGGAGAAGCAGGTCAGCGCCGTGCGCGAGGTGATCTCCGAGATCAGCGAGCGCCGCGACGACCCGATGCCCGCCGAACTCCTGGTGGTGAACAAGATCGACGCGGTCGGCGAGCTGGGCCTCGCCCGCCTGCGCCACCTGTTCCCCACCGCCGTCCTGGTGTCCGCGCACACCGGCGAGGGCATCCTGGAGCTGCGCGAGCGCATCGCGAGCCTCATCCCGCGCCCCGAGGTCGTGGTGGAGGCCCTGGTGCCGTACGCGCGCGGCGAACTCGTCGCCCGGATCCACCGCGAGGGCGAGATCCTCAAGGAGCGGCACACCGAGGAGGGCACCGAGCTGAGCGCCCGGGTCCGCCCGGACCTGGCAGGCGTCCTGGAGCAGTTCGCCGTGAACGGAAGCCGCGCCTGACCCGTTGCTCAACCACGTCCTGTTGACCATCGCCCTGACGGCCGGCTTCGCGACAGCGCAGCCGGCCGTCGGCGACGTCTGCCGGATCACCGACCAGCGCCTGGAGGAACTCTCCGGCCTGGCCTCCGACGGCGACCGCTGGTTCGCCGTCAACGACAGCGACAACGGCGCGATCGAGATCCACGTCCTGGACCGGGGCTGCGCGATCACCGACACGATCACCGCGGCCACCGACCCGTACGACGTCGAAGACCTGGCCCTGGCCCCGGACGGCACCCTCTGGCTGGCCGACACGGGCGACAACAACAAGACCCGCGCGACCGTCGCCCTGCACGCCGTGACCCAGGACGGCACCGCGCGGCTCTACCGGCTCACCTACCCGGACGGCAAGCACGACGCCGAAGCCCTGCTGCTCGACGGGAACGGCACCCCGTACATCGTCACCAAGGAACCCCTGGGCTCAGCCCTCGTCTACCGGCCGGCGGCCCCCCTGGACGAAGCCGCCCCGACCCCGCTGGAACAGGTCGCGAAGATCTCGATCAGCGGCACCGACACCCCCGGCGGCCCGCTGCAGAGCCCGGTCATGACCAGGGTCGTCACCGGTGGCGCGATGTCCAAGGACGGCAAGGTCGCCGCCGTGCGCACCTACACCGACGCCTACCTGTTCCCCGTCCCGGACGGGGACTTGGCGAAAGCCCTGGAAACCGACCCGGTCCGCATCCCCCTGCCGAACGAGCCGCAAGGCGAGGCCATCGCGTTCGACCCGGACGGCACCCTGCTCTCAGCCTCGGAGTTCGGCACCCAGCACGCCACCACGTCGACGGTCCGCGCGGTCCCGGGCGCAACAGCCCTGGCCACCCCACCCCCGCCGAAGACGACAACGACGCCCCCACCGCCCCAAGGCGACACGGCAGCGACCCCGGAACCCCCCACGTCCACCGAGGACCGCCCGCTCTGGCCCGTGCTGGGCGCGGGAGCAGCAGCCCTGGCCCTGGTGGCCCTGGCCATCCGCCGCTCACGCCGCTCCCGCCGCAGACGAACCTGACAGTCGCCCCCTCGGCACTGCCCTCTCGACACTGTCCCCTCGTACCGCCTGCCCCCTGGCACCCCGCCCTCAGGCAGCCCGCCCTCAGGCTGACGGCACCTCCCACAACGCCTCAGACCTCAGAGACGCCGCAGCACCGCCACCACCTTGCCCAGGATCGACGCCTCGTCACCGAGGATCGGCTGGTAGGCGGAGTTGTGCGGCAACAGCCACACGTGCCCGTCCCGACGCTTGAACGTCTTCACCGTCGCCTCGCCGTCGATCATGGCCGCGACCACGTCACCGTTCTCGGCGGTCGGCTGCTGGCGGACCACCACCCAGTCACCGTCGGTGATGGCGGCGTCCACCATCGAGTCACCCACGACCCGCAGCAGGAACACCTCCCCCTCGCCGACGATCTCGCGCGGCAGCGGAAAGACGTCCTCGATGGCCTCCTCGGCCAGGATCGGCCCACCGGCCGCGATCCGACCCAGCATCGGCACGTAGGCCGGCGTCGGCCGCGCGGCCGGGTCGACCCCCGTCACGATCTCGGCCGGCAGCACCCCCACCGCGCGCGGCCGGTTCGGGTCGCGCCGCAGGAACCCCTTGCGCTCAAGCGCGCGCAACTGGTGCGCGACCGACGAGGTGGACGTGAGCCCCACCGCCTCGCCGATCTCCCGAACGCTGGGCGGGTAGCCGAACCGGTCCAGCCAGTCCCGGATGACGTCGAGCACCTTGCGCTGCCGCAACGTGAGCCCGGCGTTGCCCGCGATGTCGGCGGGTTCGGGAGCGGAGGGCACATCGGCGGCGATGCGCAGGTCGTCATTGGTCTTGCGAGCCACAGTGCTTCCCTCCTCACCGGTCCCGATTGCCCAGGCCGGCTGTGCGTCGATCTTCAGTTGTCGAAGGTAGTCGCAGGAGAGGCCCAGATCAAACACCTGTTCGAAGTAAGTGTCGGCGTGTCCTTCCCGTTTCGCCGGTCGAAGTGGTAGACATTCGCACGGACGTTCGATCGAACAGAGGTTCGATCATGATCGGATGACCTGCGTTGGAGGGCGTCATGGCGGTGGTCATTGGCACGAGGAACGGCTTCGACCTCGTGGACGGAACCACGGCGGAAGACGTACGCCGAGGACCACAACTTCACCCCGGCCCGCGAGTCCTGCGCACGTTCGAGGACACCCGTCGCCCCAACACCCCCCGCCGGCTCCCGGTGGCGGCGAAGACCACCCCGGACCCGGCCGCGTGCCAGGTCCGCGAGGACACCCGCCACCCGGCCGTCCAGTTCGCGATCTACGCGGCCGTGGCGATCGCGGCGGCCGTGACCCTGAGCCTGCTCTACCTGTACGGCTCGGGCGCGACGACAGTCCCCGAACGAACCAACGTCGTACACGTCCAGGTGGGTGAAAGCCTCTGGGACGTAGCAGAGCGTTCAGCGCCGAACAGCGACCCGGAAGCAGTAGTGGACCGCATCAAGGCCCTGAACAACCTGACCGACACCACCACGATCACCCCCGGCCAACCCCTGGTGGTCCCAGACGGCCGAGCCGAACCGGCCAACTGACACCCAGGCCCAACACGCACCAATACGCACCAACGCGCACCAACACATGAGGCGCGCGCAGCGCACACTCCTCGCCCCGCGTCGTGTCATCCCCGTGTGGCCTGCGCGCAGCGAACCGCGCTTGAGTAGGGAGTGCAAGCACGCCCTTCGCTTGCACTCCCTACTCAAGGGTGGTTCGCTGCGCGCAGGCCACACGGGGATGACACGACGCCCGCCCCTTCTTTTCGTCATCCTCGGCGGCCAGCCCGTCCGGCGAGGACGCTTTTAACTCTTTTCGCAGTTCAGCGCAGCGACGCGGTGCCCAGGCGTGGCCTCCGGCCCCCGACACCATGATCCCACGCACCACCGACAATCACGCCGCCCCAAGCTGAGACCGCCACCTTCACCACGCCCCGCACCACACCCCACAGCACCGCGCCGCCCCACCGCGCCGCCCCACCGCGCCCTGCCGTGCCGATGCCCGTGCCCCGTGCCACACCGCACACGCGGCCATCGAGCCAGGCACGCCGGGGTCGAGCCAGGCGATGCAGGGTCAAGCCGAGGCGCAGGCACCACGCCGGCCCCGATCACCCTGCACTGGTCGAACGACGCAGCCCAGGAACGACCCGACACAACCCGCCCGCACGACCTCCCCGCCAAGTCGCCGCGCCCCAACACGCCGCCGAACCACACCACCGCGACAGCCCTACGCAATACCCTCGCCGAGCCACACCACGCCGAGCCACACCACGCCGAGCCACACCACGCCGAGCCACACCGCGCCACGCCACACCGCGCCACGCCACGCCACCCCGAATCACCTCAAGCCACACCGACCCCACCCAGTGGCCGGACGACCGCACCCCGCTACCTCCCAGCCACCGGACAACCCCCCACCGCGCCACCTCGTAGCCACCCGGTAGCCACCTCATCGCAGCGAGTTTCACCCGACCGTGTCGTCCACGACACGCCGACGCCCAACTTGCACCATGTGGGCCACAGGCATAGGTTTACCCCTACATCTAGTGGTTACACCGTCGTAGTTAGTCCACAGGTTGGGGTATTCCCCACCACCAGGGCTAACGCGATGGCCGCTGCGCAGGGGAGGGGTGACCGGTCGTGCGCTGTCCGTTCTGCCGCAACTCGGACTCCCGCGTGGTCGACTCGCGCGAAGTGGACGAAGGCCAGGTGATCCGCCGCCGCAGGTCGTGCTCCAGCTGCGGCCGCCGGTTCACCACCGTCGAGGAGGCGATCCTCGCCGTGGTGAAGCGGTCCGGGGTGACCGAGCCGTTCAGCCGGGACAAGGTGGTCACCGGCGTCCGCCGCGCGTGCCAGGGCAGGCCCGTGGACGAGGACGCGTTCCACCTGCTCGCGCAGAGCGTCGAGGAATCGATCCGCGCGACGGGCTGCGCCGAGATCCCCAGCCACGAGGTGGGTCTGGCCATCCTGGGCCCGCTCAGAGACCTGGACGAAGTCGCCTACCTGCGGTTCGCCAGCGTTTACCGCTCGTTCTCCTCCGTAGAGGACTTCGAGAAGGAAATCGCCGACCTCCGAACCGCGCAACAGGACTAGCCGACCCCCGGAAAACACCCGCACCACGCAGAAACCACACCACAAGCCACACCACGAGCTACACCACGAGCTACACCACGCACGACATCACCACGCACCAAACCACGCACGACCCAGTGGCAGACGAACACGCCCGCGACCGCCTCGGACGGGAGCCCGGACGTTGGTCGCATCAACGATTTCGACGACGCGCGGAAAGAGGAACGGGGAATGACGGAGACCGTTGGTGGCTCCAGCAAGAAGACGGCCACCCGCAACGGTGCGGGGGACAAGCGCCTCACGGTGGAGCGCGTCTACACCACCGAGGGCGTGCACCCTTACGACGAGGTGACGTGGGAGCGCCGCGACGTCGTCATGACGAACTGGCGCGACGGCTCGATCAACTTCGAGCAGCGCGGTGTCGAGTTCCCGGACTTCTGGTCGGTGAACGCGACGAACATCGTGACCAGCAAGTACTTCCGGGGCGCGGTGGGCACGCCGCAGCGTGAGCACAGCCTCCGCCAGCTGATCGACCGCGTCGTCAAGACCTACACCGAGGCGGGCACCAAGAACGGCTACTTCGGCACCGACCAGGACGCCACGACCTTCGAGCACGAGCTGACCTGGATGCTGCTGCACCAGGTGTTCAGCTTCAACTCGCCGGTCTGGTTCAACGTCGGCACCAGCTCGCCGCAGCAGGTCAGCGCCTGCTTCATCCTCGCCGTGGACGACACGATGGAGTCGATCCTGAACTGGTACCGCGAGGAGGGCCTGATCTTCAAGGGTGGTTCGGGCGCGGGCCTGAACCTGTCCCGGATCCGCTCCTCCAAGGAGCTGCTCTCCTCCGGCGGCACCGCGAGCGGCCCGGTCTCGTTCATGCGCGGCGCGGACGCGTCGGCGGGGACGATCAAGTCCGGTGGCGCGACGCGTCGTGCGGCGAAGATGGTCGTGCTGGACGTGGACCACCCGGACGTCGAGGAGTTCATCGAGACCAAGGCGCGCGAGGAGGACAAGGTCCGGGCGCTGCGCGACGCCGGGTTCGACATGGACCTGGGCGGCCGGGACATCGTCTCCGTCCAGTACCAGAACGCGAACAACTCGATCCGGGTGTCGGACGAGTTCATGCACGCCTACGAGAACGGCGGCAGGTTCGGCCTGCGCGCCCGCCAGACCGGCGAGATCATCGAGCACGTCGACGCCAAGGACCTGTTCCGGAAGCTGGCCAAGGCGGCGTGGGAGTGCGCGGACCCGGGCATCCAGTACGACGGCACGATCAACGACTGGCACACCACGCCGGAGTCGGGGCGGATCACCGCGTCGAACCCGTGCTCGGAGTACATGCACCTGGACAACTCCAGCTGCAACCTGGCGTCGTTGAACCTGATGAAGTTCCTCAAGGACGACGGCCGCTTCGACGCGGAGCTGTTCGCCAGGTCGGTTGAGCTGGTGATCACCGCGATGGAGATCTCGATCAGCTTCGCGGACTTCCCGACCGAGCCGATCGCGGAGACCACCCGCAAGTTCCGGCAGCTGGGGATCGGCTACGCGAACCTGGGCGCGCTGCTCATGGCGACCGGCCACGCCTACGACTCCGAGGGCGGCCGCGCCCTCGCCGCCTCCATCACCTCGCTGATGCAGGCCGTGGCGTACAAGCGGTCCGCCGAGCTGGCCGGGGTCGTCGGCCCGTACGAGGGCTACGCCCGCAACGCCGAGGCGCACCAGCGGGTCATCCGCAAGCACGCCGCCGCGAACGACCTGATCCGCACCTACCAGGCGAACGACGCCGCGGTGCACAAGATCGCGACTCGCGCGTGGCAGGAGGGCATCCAGGTCGGCGCGAAGAACGGCTGGCGCAACGCGCAGGCGTCCGTCCTCGCCCCGACCGGCACGATCGGTCTGATGATGGACTGCGACACCACCGGCATCGAGCCCGACCTCGCCCTGGTCAAGTTCAAGAAGCTGGTCGGCGGCGGCTCCATGCAGATCGTCAACCAGACCGTCCCCCGCGCGCTGAAGTCCCTCGGCTACCAGGACGAGCAGGTCGAGGCCATCGTCGAGTACATCGGCGAGCACGGCCACGTCGTGGACGCCCCCGGCCTCAAGCAGGAGCACTACGAGGTCTTCGACTGCGCCATGGGCGACCGCTCCATCGCCCCCATGGGTCACGTCCGGATGATGGCCGCCGTCCAGCCCTTCCTCTCCGGCGCGATCTCCAAGACCGTCAACATGCCCGAGACGGCGACCGTCGAAGAGGTCGAGGACGTCTACTACCAGGGCTGGAAGCTCGGCCTCAAGGCGCTGGCGATCTACCGCGACAACTGCAAGGTCGGCCAGCCCCTCTCCGCCGGCAAGTCCGCCAAGTCCTCCTCGGAGACCAAGGCGGAGACCGTCGTGGAGTACCGGCCGGTCCGCAAGCGCCTGCCCAAGAAGCGCCCCTCCCAGACCGTCTCCTTCACCGTCGGCGGCGCCGAGGGCTACCTCCACGCCGGCTCCTACCCCGACGACGGCCTCGGCGAGATCTTCGTCAAGCTCGGCAAGCAGGGCTCCACCCTGGCCGGCGTCATGGACGCCTTCTCCATGTCCATCTCCGTCGGCCTCCAGTACGGCATCCCGCTGGAGTTCTACGTCTCGAAGTTCCAGAACCTGCGCTTCGAACCCGCCGGCATGACCGACGACCCCGACGTCCGCATCGCCACCAGCGTGCTGGACTACCTCTTCCGCCGCCTCGCCCTGGACTACCTGCCCTTCGACAAGCGCTCCCAGCTCGGCATCTTCACCGCCGACGAACGCACCGCCCAGGTCAACGAGAACTACGGCAACGGCGACGTCGACCTGGAGGGCCTGCGCACCTCCGTCGACTCCTCCGTCGAGGCCACTCCCAAGACCGCCGCCGTCGAGAAGAAGAAGCCCCAGGACATCCACGTCGGCAGCTCCACCGAACTGCTCGAACTGCACCTCGGCACCACCGCCGACGCCCCGCTCTGCATGACCTGCGGCACCAAGATGCGCCCCGCCGGCTCCTGCTACCTCTGCGAAGGCTGCGGCTCCACCTCCGGTTGCAGCTGACCGGTAGCAGCACTACCTGAAATGGCAACCCGAGAACGGGGACCGGCACCGCGCCGGTCCCCGTTCTCCTTTTGTCCCCGGCACTTCCGCCGTGTCACGATCTCCGGATGAACGTCCGCGATCGCCGGAGCAACGTCGTGCGCACGACCCGCGTGCTCGGGGCCGGGCCGTTCGGCGAGATCGGCCACCCCACCGTCGCCGCCGCCTCGGACGCCCTGCTCGTCGTGGCCGGCGACCTGGGCGCGGGCCAGTGGAACGCGTGGGACGTGCGCGGACCACGGCGTCTGATCGGCGTCTACCGCACCGACGACCTCGGCTGCCTGGGCCTGTTCCACTCCCGCTGGCCGGTGCGGTGCCTCGCGATCCACCCGACCTCGCCGCTGGTCGCGGTGGGCACCGGGGCGTACGACGGCGGGTACCAGTACGAGGGCGAACTCCTGCTGCTGAACACGGAGTCCGGCCGGGTCGTGTCCGCGCTGGAGGACGTCCGCCAGGTGTCCTCGGTGGAGTGGCTCGACGACCGGACGCTGACGATGGTGCTCGAACCTCCGTGCGACGAGGAGGATTCCCGCTTCGAACTCACGGTCGCGCGCGACTGGACCACCGTCGCCGCCAGGTCGGTCGAGACCGCCGGCTCCCCCACCGACCGCGTGCCGACCTCGACCCCGGCACTCCGCACGATCGCGACCGTCACCGACGTCTCCTGGACGCCTCGGCGCGAGGTCTGGGCCGTGCACGCGCTGAGCGACGGCCGGGTCCTGGCCGCCTCCGAGAACACCGCGCTGGAGTGCTGGCCGCCCGACGCCGACGAGCCCGCGTGGTCGATCCCCACGACGGGCACCGGCTGCCAGATCAAGGTGGCCCCCGACGAACGCACCGCGTTCATCAACGTGCACCCGCCGGGCCTGGCGCTGGAGGCGGTCAACGAGATCTCGATCGTGGACCTCGCCACCGGCCGCCCGACCACCGCGGTCGACACCACCACGCCGACCGTCCTGGTGGGCCGGCGGGACGGTCTGCTCGCCGCGCGCTCCACCCGCCTCGACCCCGTGCGCCCCGAGCCCGTGCAGCTCCTCGACCGGGCCGGCCACCGGGTCGGCCGCGTCGAGATCACCCGCTACGACCTGTTCAACCACTACTTCGACGTCCGCCACGCGCCGGAACTCCTCTTCCTGCGAGGAGACCGCCGGGAACCGCACCGCGACAAGCAGGTCGTCGCCGCCGACGAGTCCGGTCTGCGCGTGAAGTTCCCGCTCGAATGGGACGCCGACCGCGCCGGGCACCTGTTCGGCGGTCCCGGCGTCTACTTGGCGGCGGGCGCGATCGTCCACACCGGATCCGTCTACAGCGGACGGGGCCTGTTGCCGGGCAACGCTTTCGTGGTCCGCCGGGACTACGAGACCGGCCACGCCCAGTGGGTCCACACCGCCGACCACCAACCCACCGCGATCGACACCGACGACGACACCGTCTACGTCACCTTCACGTCCGGCGACCTGGTAGCTTTGGACGCCGTGACCGGCGTGGTCCTCGCCCGCCAGAGGCTCACGGCGAACGGTCACCCGGTGGTCCCGCTGTCGATGTCCTCGGCCGGCGACCGCCTGGTCATCGGCACCCGCAACGGGTACGTGCTCGACTGCACCGTCGAGAGGTAGCGGCGCGCACGCCGAGGTCCGGCGCGGGCGGGGTGGGTCGCACCCCGCCCGCGACCTTCAGGACCTGCGGAACAGCTTGTTGCCCAGCCAGACGATCGGGTCGTAGCGGCGGTCCGCGACGCGTTCCTTCATCGGGATCAGGGCGTTGTCGGTGATCTTGATGTGTTCCGGGCAGACCTCGGTGCAGCACTTGGTGATGTTGCACAGGCCCAGCCCGTGCTCGGACTGCGCCTCCTGCACCCGGTCCGCCTCGTCCAGCGGGTGCATCTCCAGTTCCGCCACGCGCATCAGGAATCGCGGCCCGGAGAACGCCTCCTTGTTCTCCTCGTGGTCGCGGATCACGTGGCAGGTGTTCTGGCACAGGAAGCACTCGATGCACTTGCGGAACTCCTGGGACCGCTCGACGTCGACCTGCGACATCCGGTAGTCGCCCGGTGCGACGCCCTTCGGCGGCTGGAACGCCGGGACCTCGCGCGCCTTCGTGTAGTTGTACGACACGTCGGTCACCAGGTCCCGGATCACCGGGAAGGTGCGCATCGGCGTCACCGTGATCGTCTCGTCCTCGGCGAACACCGACATCCGGGTCATGCACAGCAGCCGCGGCTTGCCGTTGATCTCCGCCGAGCACGAGCCGCACTTGCCCGCCTTGCAGTTCCACCGCACGGCCAGGTCCGCCGCCTGGGTGGCCTGCAACCGGTGGATCACGTCGAGGACCACCTCGCCCTCGTTGACCTCCACCGTGAAGTCGCGCAGACCGCCTCCGTCCGCATCACCGCGCCACACCCTGAAGTGCCCCTGGTACCCCATGTCAGCCCTCCAGTTCGCCGGCGGTCAGGTACTTCTGCAACTCGGTGTACTCGAACAGCGCCAACAGGTCCGGCCGGATCGGGATCTGGGGCTCCTCGGCGACCGTCACCTCCGAGTCGGACGCCGTGCACACCAGCAGCTTGCGCCGCCAGTCCGGTTCCATGCGCGGGTAGTCGTCGCGGGTGTGGCCGCCGCGCGACTCGGTGCGCAGCAACGCCGCCCGTGCCACGCATTCGCTGACCAGCAGCATGTTGCGCAGGTCCAGCGCCAGGTGCCACCCCGGGTTGAACTGGCGGTGGCCCTCCACGGTCAGCGCGAGCGCGCGCTGCTTGAGGTCGTCCAGGCGCTTCAACGCCTGGTCCATCTCCTCGGCCCGCCGGATGATGCCGACCAGGTCGTTCATCGCCTGCTGCAACTCCATGTGCAGCGTGTACGGGTTCTCCCCGCCGTCACGCGAAAACGGTTCCACGGCAACGCGTTGCGCTTCGGCGACGGTCTCGTCGGAGCACACCGGGCGGGTGGCGAGCCCGGACACGTAGGCCGCCGCGCCATCGCCCGCGCGGCGGCCGAACACCAGCAGGTCGGACAGCGAGTTGCCGCCCAGCCGGTTGGAGCCGTGCATCCCGCCGGACACCTCGCCCGCCGCGAACAGGCCGGGCACCGACGACGCCCCGGTGTCCGGGTCGACCTGCACGCCGCCCATCACGTAGTGGCAGGTCGGCCCGACCTCCATGGGCTGGGCGGTGATGTCGACGTCCGCCAGCTCCTTGAACTGGTGGTGCATCGAGGGCAGCCGCCGGGTGATCTCCTCGGCGGGCAGCCGGGTCGAGACGTCCAGGAACACGCCGCCGTGCTCGGAACCGCGCCCCGCCTTGACCTCCGAGTTGATGGCGCGCGCCACCTCGTCGCGGGGCAGCAGCTCCGGCGGCCGGCGGTTGTTGTCGGGGTCGGCGTACCAGCGGTCGGCCTCGGCCTCGTTGTCGGCGTACTTGTCCTTGAACACCTCGGGGATGTAGTCGAACATGAACCGCTTGCCGTCGGAGTTGCGCAGCACGCCGCCGTCGCCGCGCACCGACTCGGTGACCAGGATCCCCTTCACCGACGGCGGCCACACCATGCCGGTCGGGTGGAACTGGATGAACTCCATGTTGATCAGCGACGCGCCGGCCCGCAGCGCGAGCGCGTGCCCGTCGCCGGTGTACTCCCAGGAGTTCGAGGTCACCTTGAACGACTTGCCGATGCCGCCGGTCGCCAGCACCACCGCAGGCGCTTCGAACAGCACGAACCGGCCGGACTCGCGCCAGTACCCGAACGCGCCGGCGATCTTGCCGTCCTCCTGCACCAGGTCGGTGACGGTGAACTCCTGGAAGACCTTCAGCCGCGACTCGTAGTCACCGGTCGCCGCGTGGTCGTCCTGTTGCAGCGAAACGACTTTCTGCTGCAACGAGCGGATCAGCTCCAGACCGGTGCGGTCGCCGACGTGCGCCAGGCGCGGGTACTCGTGGCCGCCGAAGTTGCGCTGGCTGATCCGGCCGTCCTTGGTGCGGTCGAACAGCGCGCCGTAGGTCTCCAGCTCCCACACCCGGTCCGGGGCCTCGCGCGCGTGCAGCTCCGCCATCCGCCAGTTGTTCAGGAACTTCCCGCCGCGCATGGTGTCGCGGAAGTGCACCTGCCAGCTGTCGTTGGA
This sequence comes from Saccharothrix sp. NBAS 001, assembly GCF_056640475.1. Taxonomy (NCBI): domain Bacteria; kingdom Bacillati; phylum Actinomycetota; class Actinomycetes; order Pseudonocardiales; family Pseudonocardiaceae; genus Saccharothrix; species Saccharothrix sp. NBAS 001. The sequence goes on along the minus strand of NZ_CM153251.1, from coordinate 9,800,725 downwards.
GTTGACGTTCCCCATGGCCGCGGCGATGCCGCCCTCGGCCATCACCGTGTGCGCCTTGCCGAACAACGACTTGCACAGCACCGCCGTGCGCATCCCGTGTTCCCTGGCCTCGATCGCCGCACGCAGGCCGGCGCCTCCCGCGCCGATCACCAGCACGTCGAACGAATGCCGTTCCACCTCGGGCAAAACCAGCTCCTCAGTTGATGATCCGGAGGTCGGCGATCGTCCCGGAGGAGACCAGCGCGACGTAGAAGTCGGTGACGCAGACGAAGATCAGCGACGCCCACGCCAACTGCATGTGGCGGGCGTTCAGCTTGGAGATCTGCGTCCACATCCAGTACCGCACGGGGTGCTTCGAGAAGTGCTTGAGCCGCCCGCCCGCGATGTGCCGGCAGGAGTGGCAGGACAGGGTGTACGCGCCGAGCAGCGCCACGTTCACCAGCAGCACGATGTTGCCCAGGCCCAGACCGGTCGTCAGCGAGTAGACCGCGTCGTAGATGTTGATCAGCAGCAGGATCGACGCCGCGTAGAAGAAGTAGCGGTGCAGGTTCTGCGCGATCAGCGGGAATCGGGTCTCGCCGGTGTACTTGGCGTGCGGTTCGGCGACCGCGCACGCGGGCGGGGACATCCACGCGGCGCGGTAGTACGCCTTGCGGTAGTAGTAGCAGGTCACCCGGAAACCCAGCAGGAACGGGATGATCACCACCGGGGGCGTCAGGAACCCCGGCAGCTCGGGCAGCGGGCGTCCGAAGTGCGCCGCCGCTTCAACGCATTCCTGGCTCAGGCAGGGCGAGTACATGGGCGTCAGGTACCGGTACTCGTCGACCCAGTAGTAGTCGCCCATGAAGGTGCGCACCGCCGCGTAGATCGAGATCAGCAGCAGGCCCGCGACGGTCACCGCGGGCGGTAGCCACCACCGGTCGGTGCGCAACGTGCGCTGGGCGATCTGCGCCCTCATACCTCACCTCGGTTCCACTTCGTTGTGGTGGGGACGGTCGAATCGGTTCGGTCCGGTCGGACTCGCGGGGGCGGGGCCTTCCGGGGGGTGGGGACAGGGCTTGGAAAACCGAAACCGGCCCCCGCGTGGTCACGCGGGGGCCGGCCGGTGGTCGTTCAGGTGTGGCGGTATCCGCCGAGACCCTCGTCGTCGGCGTCGTGCCAGAGCTTCGGGTCGTAGGGCGTGTCGGGCACGACGACCACTTCACGCTCCACCCTGGGCGCCTCGCGCTGCCGGGGTGTGCTGTCCAGGTCGATCAGCTCGGTCGCGTCGATGTCCATCCGCTCGACGTCGTTCGCCAGCCGTTGCACCGCGGCGACGTCGCCGTACCGCGTGCGCAGGGAGCCGACGCAATGGCGAAGCTGGCCGAGGGCTCGACGCAGCTCCACGATCTCCGAGGACGTCATGGCAGCACCTCCCTTGGGGGTCCGGGTGCCGACTCTGCCCGTTCGGAGGCCCTGTGACAAGCACCACAGGTCACCGCGTCGTGTCTCAGCCTCTGAATCGTTTTTGTGACGATCATGCGTCGTGACATAGTGTGGGTGCTGTCACGTCCGTCCGTGCGACGCCAGCGCTGTCGTCCCACCGGGCCCACCACGGCCCGTGATCACCACCGGAGACAGCGAACCATGAGCGTGCATCCCGTCGTCGCCGAAGTGACGGCTCGCATCGCCGCCCGCAGCGCCGCCAGCCGGTCCGCTTACCTGCAACGACTCGCCGAATCGTACTCCGAGGGCCCGGTCCGCCGGGACCTCGCGTGCAGCAACTTCGCGCACGGCTTCGCCGGGATCACCGGCGGTGACAAGGAGGCGTTGCGCGCCCTTCGTCGCCCGAACGTGGCGATCGTGTCCGCCTACAACGACATGCTGTCCGCCCACCAGCCGATGGACGAGTACCCCGCGTGGATCAAGGACGCGGCGCGTGCGGTCGGCGGCGTGGCCCAGTTCGCCGGCGGCGTGCCCGCGATGTGCGACGGGATCACCCAGGGCCGCGCGGGCATGGAGCTGTCGCTGTTCAGCCGGGACGTCATCGCGATGTCCACCGCGGTCGCCCTGTCGCACGACATGTTCGACTCGACGCTGCTGCTCGGCGTGTGCGACAAGATCGTGCCCGGCCTGCTCATCGGCGCCCTGTCGTTCGGGCACCTGCCGGCCATCCTGGTGCCCGCCGGCCCCATGCACTCCGGCCTGCCCAACTCGGAGAAGGCGCGCGTGCGGCAGCTGTTCGCCGAGGGCAAGGCGACCCGGGAGAACCTGCTGGAAGCCGAAGCCGCGTCCTACCACAGCCCCGGCACCTGCACGTTCTACGGCACCGCCAACTCCAACCAGCTCGTGGTCGAGGTGATGGGCCTGCACCTGCCCGGCGCGAGCTTCGTGCCGCCGGGGACCAGGCTGCGGCGCGCGCTGACCGAGGAGGCCGCGCGCCGGGCCGTGGAGATCAGCCGGGGCGACGACTACACCCCGATCGGGCACGTGGTGGACGAGAAGTCCGTGGTCAACGGCGTGATCGCGCTGCTGGCCACCGGCGGCTCGACCAACCACACCATGCACCTGGTGGCCGTCGCGTCCGCCGCCGGCATCGAACTGGGCTGGGACGACTTCGCCGACCTGTCCGCGGTGGTGCCGCTGCTGACCAGGGTCTACCCGAACGGCAGCGCCGACATCAACCACTTCCAGGCCGCCGGCGGCGTCGGGTTCCTGGTCGGCACGCTGCTCGACGCCGGTCTGCTGCACGCCGACGTGCGCACCGTCGCGGGCCCCGGGCTGGACCGCTACCGGCAGGAGCCGACCCTGGTCGAGGGCGTGCTGACCTGGCGAAACGGCCCCGGCAAGTCGCTGGACCCGGACGTGCTGCGGCCGGCGACCGAGCCGTTCGCGGCCGACGGCGGGCTGCGCATGCTGGCGGGCAACCTCGGCCGCGCGGTGATCAAGGTGTCGGCGGTCGCGCCCGCGCACCGGGTGGTCGAGGCCCCGGCGCGGGTGTTCACCTCGCAGGAGGCGTTCAGCGCCGCGTTCCAGGCGGGCGAGCTGGAGCGCGACGTCGTGGTCGTGGTGCGGCAGCAGGGGCCGCAGGCCAACGGGATGCCCGAGCTGCACAAGCTGACCCCGGCGCTGGGCGTGCTGATGGACCGGGGCTTCCGGGTCGCGCTGGTCACCGACGGCCGGATGTCCGGCGCCTCGGGCAAGATCCCGGCGGCCATCCAGGTCACGCCGGAAGCCGCCGTCGGCGGTCCGCTGGCCCGCGTGCGCGACGGCGACGTGCTGCGCGTCGACGCCGAGACCGGCACGCTGGAGGCGCTGCTGGACCCGGCCGAGCTGGCCGCCCGCGACCTGGTGGACTTCCCGCCGGACGCGCAGGCGTGGATCGGCACCGGACGCGAGCTGTTCGGCGCGCTGCGCCGCTCGGTCGGACCGGCCGACCGGGGCGCGAGCGTGTTCGGACCCATCGCGGCCTCGCACTTCGCGGGCCGCGCGAACCAGGAGGTAACCCGGTGACCACCAGCGCCGATCTGCTGGACCTGTCCCCCGTCGTCCCGGTCGTCGTGCTGGACGACGCCGCGCAGGCCGTGCCGCTGGCCCGCGCCCTGCTGCGCGGGGGCATCCGGGTCATCGAGCTGACCCTGCGCACCCCGGCCGCGCTGGCCGCGATCGAGCGGATCGCCGCCGAGGTGCCCGAGATCGTGCTGGGCGCGGGCACCGTGACCGCGCCGGAGCACGCCGAGCAGGCCGCCAAGGCCGGCGCGTCCTTCCTGGTCACGCCCGGGTCGACGGACCGGGTGCTGGACGCGGTGGAGGACACCGGCCTGCCGTTCCTGCCGGGCGCGGCGACGGTGTCCGAGGCGATGCGGCTGGCCGAGCGCGGGCTGACCGCGCTGAAGTTCTTCCCGGCCGAGGCGTCGGGCGGCGTGGACTTCCTGAAGTCGGTCGGCGGCCCGCTGCCCGGCCTGCGCTTCTGCCCGACCGGCGGCATCACGGTGGACAGCGCGGCCCGCTACCTGGCGCTGCCGAACGTCGGCTGCGTCGGCGGGTCGTGGCTGACGCCGAAGGACGCCCTGGCCGCCGGCGACTTCGACCGGGTCGAAGCCCTCGCCAAGGCCGCGTCCGCGCTCTGACCCCTCGGGCCCGGCGTCGGGGTGCCCGCCCCGACGCCGGCCGGGTCAGGCGAGCCGGGCCAGGTGCGCGAGGGCATCCGGGATCGAGTCGACCACCGGGAGGCCGGTCGCCGCCAGGCGCGGGCGGTCGCCCATGCCGGTGGTGACCAGGATCGCGTGCGCGCCGACGTGCAGCGCCGCCTCGGCGTCGTCCACCACGTCGCCGATCAGGACGACGTCCGCCGGGTCGAGCCCCTGGTGGGCGAGGTGTTCGGCGAGGTGCCCGGCCTTCGAACCGCCGCCGGTGTCCCGGCGCAGGCCGTCGACCCGGGTGAACAGGCCGGTCAGCCCGTGCTCGGCGACCAGCGGGACGAGTTCGTCGTGGAACCACATGGACAGCAGCGACTGCGTGCCCGCCCACCCGTGCAGCAGGTCCGGGACGCCCGTGGCCAGCCGGCACGTGTCCAGCAGCGTGCGGTACTCCTCGTGGTAGAGCAGGTCGATGTGGGCCCAGTCGCCCGCCGAGAGCGCCCGCCCCAGCAGGCGCTCGTAGCAGGCGGGCAGCGGGCGGCTGAACATCGCGCGCCACTCGTCCAGCGCCACCGCCGCCCGGCCGTAGTGCAGGCACACCCGGTTCACCGCGCCGAGCATGGCGTGCGTGTCGTCCAGCAGCGTGCCGTTCCAGTCCCAGACCACGTGCTTCGCGGCGTTCGTCACCGGCACCTCCCCCGTCCGTCCCGACACGGTAGTCGGCGGACGGCCGGGCCAGGACTACTCCGGCAGGAAGTCGTCCAACGGGGACTCGACCTCCGCCGCGCGCAACTCCTCGCGCACCACCCGGTAGGCCATGCCCTCGGCGTACCCCTTGCGCGCCAAGGCACCCACCAACCGGCGGATCTTCGCCTGATCGTCCACTCCGGACATCGAACGGAGCTTCTTGCGCACCAGCTCCCGCGCCCGCGCCTGCTCGGCCTCGTCGTCCACGGCCGCCACGGCTTCGGCGGCCACCTCGTCGGCCACCCCCTTGCTGCGCAACTCCCGCGCCAGCGCCCGACGCCCCAGACCTTGGTAGGTGTGCCGGGACCGGACCCACACCTCGGCGAACGCGGCGTCGTCGATCAGGCCCGCGCGGTCGAACCTGCCCAGCACCTGTTCCGCGGTCTCCTCGCGGATGCCCTTGCGCAGCAAGGCTTCCTTGAGTTCCACCCGGGTCCGGGCACGGGCGGTCAGCAATGCGTAGCAGATGTCGGTGGCCTTGCGCTGCTCCTTGACCGGGTCGACCGGCGCGGCCTCCGCGTCCGGGTCGACCTCCCGAGCCCCTCGACGCCCGGCCGCACGCCCACGACCGCCCCGGGACCCACCACGGGACGACCTCGCCGACGCGGCCTCGAACGCACCACCCGCGCCGTCACCGGCCGGTTCCTCGGCTTCGCCCGCGAACACGACCGGCTCAGGGGCACCCGAAGCCGCCTCGACCGGACGATTCCGCGCGCGAGCCTGCCGCTCCCGCACAGGCGCGTCGAACGGGTCATCACTCGGACGCGTGACCCGCATGGCTTCCGCCGGGGCGGGCAGGGCTTCGCCCGACGCGTTCCGCCGCCGACCCGCCGTCTCGAACGGATCGTCCGAGACCTCGACGGCCTCGACCGAAGGCTCGAACGGCACAGCTTCGCCGGACGCCCCGCGACGCTGCCCCCACGCCTCGAACGGATCCACATCTCCGGACCCGGCCGCATCCGAACCAGCCACACCCGAACCGACTGCATCCGAACCAGCCGCACCCGACGACCCGGACCCGCGCGGAGCCCGGACACCGCCGCCCTCGGCCAAGTCGTCCCAGGCGTCACCCGGAGGCGGCACCTCGCCGCCCTCCGCCACGCGACCACCCGCCGCAGCGGGCCACGCCGCGTCGCTCCAGGCATCGGCCGAAGCCGCCGGCACCGCACGACCACCCGACGCCCCGAACGGATCGTCGGGCGTCGGACCGGCAACTGCCGGACCACCGGACCGCGGACTCCCGGCCGGCGGGCCGCCGACCGGAGGGCTGTCGGACGCCGACTCGACGGGAGCCGGCAGGGCTGGCGGCGTGGGAGACGAGTCGGCCGAGAGGTCGCGAGAGGTCCCGCGACCACGGCCGCCTTGCCCCGCCACCGCTAGAAGTCGACCGGCGCGGGCGCGCTGTCGTCGGCGTCGAGGGTCGCCCCGATGCCGAGCTTGTCCTTGATCCGCTTCTCGATCTCGTTGGCCACGTCCGGGTTCTCGCGCAGGAACTTGCGGGCGTTCTCCTTGCCCTGCCCGAGCTGGTCGCCCTCGTAGGTGTACCAGGCACCGGACTTGCGCAGGATCGCCTGGTCGACGCCCATGTCGATGAGCGAGCCCTCGCGGCTGATGCCGTGGCCGTAGAGGATGTCGAACTCGGCCTGCTTGAACGGCGGGGCGACCTTGTTCTTCACGACCTTGACGCGGGTCCGGTTGCCGACCGGCTCGCCGCCGTCCTTCAGCGTCTCGATGCGGCGCACGTCCAGGCGGACCGACGCGTAGAACTTCAGCGCCTTGCCGCCGGTCGTGGTCTCCGGGGAGCCGAACATCACGCCGATCTTCTCGCGCAGCTGGTTGATGAAGATCGCGGTGGTGCCGGAGGTGTTCAGCGCACCGGTGATCTTCCGCAGCGCCTGGCTCATCAGCCGGGCCTGGAGGCCGACGTGGTTGTCGCCCATCTCGCCCTCGATCTCGGCCCGGGGCACCAGCGCGGCCACCGAGTCGATCACCAGGATGTCCAGCGCGCCGGAGCGGACCAGCATGTCCGCGATCTCCAGCGCCTGCTCGCCGGTGTCCGGCTGGGACACCAGCAGCGCGTCGGTGTCGACGCCGAGCTTGCGGGCGTAGTCCGGGTCGAGCGCGTGCTCCGCGTCGATGAACGCGGCGATGCCGCCGTTGCGCTGGGCGTTGGCCACGGCGTGCAGCGCGACGGTCGTCTTACCGGACGATTCCGGGCCGTAGATCTCCACCACGCGGCCGCGGGGCAGGCCGCCGATGCCGAGCGCGACGTCGAGCGCGATCGCGCCGGTCGGGATCACCTCGATCGGCGCGCGGCCTTCCTCGCCGAGCCGCATGACCGAGCCCTTGCCGAACTGCTTGTCGATCTGGGCCAGGGCCAGTTCGAGGGCCTTGTCCCGGTCGGGTGCCTGTGCCATCTGGAGTCCACCTCGGTTTGTCTTCTTGGTCGCTGAGCGATGTCGGGGCCGACGTTACGGGCGGGGTACGACATTTCTCGGCGGGGACCGGGTCACCTGCGGGGGCGTGTCACCCGGACGTGCTGGGGACTATAGCCGAACAGGTGTTCGACCACCTGGTCGACACGCCGGGTCACCGCCGGTGTTCCGGCACGTCGAACGCGTCGCACACGGCCAGCCAGATCTCCTTCGGCGGCAGGCCCGCCTCCAGCGCCTGGTCGGCAGTGCGCCCACCGAGGGCGGACATCACGTGGTCCCTGGCCACCATCTCCGCCCTGACCTGGCCGAACTCGTCGGACATCAGCTTGCGGAACACCGTATTGCGCATCGCGTCCAGGCTAGCGCGCCGCCTGCCACGCCAGGCTCTCGACGTAGTGGTTGTCGTAGAGGTCCTGGGACGCCCCGATCTCGGCGGGGTCGGCCTGGCCGCGCTGCACCCGGTCCAGCAGGCGGTAGTAGTCGAACCGGCCCATGCCGGGCGTGAAGACGAACAGCACGTCGGCGTCCGCGCCCTTGGCCGCGCCGAACGCGTGTGGCGTGCGCGGCGGCACGACCAGGAAGTCGCCCTTCTCCAGCGTGATCACGTCCTGGTCGAGCAGCACCTGAAGGGCGCCGTCGAGCACGAAGAACAGTTCCGACGCACGGGTGTGGAAGTGCGGTGGCGCGCCGTTCGCGCCGTCCAGGAACGTGGAGCGGTTGCTGGTCAGCCCCTCCAGGTCGGCGAGCAGGGTGACGACGGCGGTGGGGTCGGCGGTGAGCTTCTCGGCCTGGTCGGCCCGGACAAGCAGCGTGTTTTCCATGAGTCGACGATCTCCCGGATCGACGGGCCCGACAACGACCGGGAACGCAACGAACGATAACCTGGGCGTTATGGAACGCCGGGACATCGAGATCTTCCTGGTCTTGGCCGAGGAGCTGCACTTCAGCCGCACGGCCGCCCGCCTGCACGTGTCCCAGGCCCGCGTCAGCCAGACCGTGAAGCAGATGGAACGCCGCATCGGCGCGCCCCTGTTCGAACGGACCAGCAGGCGGGTCGCGCTGACCCCCATCGGCCGCCGGCTGCGCGACGACATCGGCCCCGCGTACCAGCGGATCGTGGAAGGCGTGGAACGCGCCGTCGCCGCAGGTCGCGGCACGGGTCTGCTGCGGGTGGGCTTCGAGGCGCCGGCGCTCGCCGACCTCATCCCGGACGTCCTGGCCCGCTACCGCGCCGGGCACCCCGGCAGCGAGGTCCGGGTGCGCGAAGCGCCGTTCGTGGACCCGTTCACGCTGCTGCGCGACGACGAGGTGGACGTCCTGGTGACGTTGTTCCCGGTCGACGAGCCCGACCTGACGGCCGGCCCGGTGGTCTACCGCGAACCGGTGGTGCTGGCCGTGGCCGACACGCACCCGTTCACCAGGCAGGCCCGCGTCACGGTGGAAGACCTCGCCCGCGACACGGTGTTCCGCGCCGCCTTCTGGCGTGACACGACACCGTCCGGTCTGCCCATCGCGCGCGGACGCGCCCTTACGACGTTCCAGGAACTCATGACGGTCATCGCGAACGGCGAAGGCGTGTGCCCGCTGGGCGCGCACGCGGCCGGGTACTTCGCACGTCCCAAGATCGCGTTCCTGCCGCTGGAAGGCGCACCTCACCTGGAATGGGGAATGGTCTGGCGCACGGCGGGCGAGACGAGTCGGGTGCGCGAGTTCGCCGCAGCGGCCCGTTAATCTCGGACGCATGGACGACTCCACGGCCTCGTGGCTGTACCAGATCGTGCTCATCGCCGGCCTGCTCGCCGCGATCGTGGTCGGCCTGCGCGCGTGGTGGTACCACAACCGCAGGAAGTGATCAGCGGACCCGCTGCAACGACGTGAACAGGCACGCGATCAGCAGCGGCAGCGCCGTGAACCCCACGATCAGCCCCAGCGCGCCGTAAGACCACGCCGTCACCACGATCCCCGCCGTGACGCCGCCCGCCGCTCCGCCGATGTTCATGCACAGGTCGGACAGGCCCTGCGCGGCCGGCCGGTCGGCCGTCGCGACCGACTCGGTGAGCAGCGCGGACCCCGCCACCAGCCCGGCCGACCAGCCGAAGCCGAGCAGCGTCAGACCGGCCGCGAGCTGCGGCGCGTCGTGCGCCGGGGCCATGCCGGCGATGCCGGACGCGGCCACCACCAGCGCCGAGCCGATGGCCAGCACGGGCACCCGGCCCATCCGGTCGGCCAGCCACCCGAACAGCGGGCTGGCCACGTACATCGAGGCCACGTGCAGGCTGATCACCACGCCCACGACCCGCAGCGACGCCCCCGCGTGGTCCATGTGCACCGGGGTCATCGACATGAGGCCCACCATGGCCGTGTGGCACAGCGTGATGCCGCCCAACGCGAGCTTCCCGGTGGCGGGCAGCGCGCGCCACACCGCACCGGACCCCCGTGTGTCGCCTACGCCCCCGGCGCAGTGCGCGGGCGTCACGGGCGCGGCGGACTGGGCCATGGTCAGCGGATCGGGCCGCAGGAAGCGCAGCACGACCAGCGCCGCCGCGCCGAACAGCACCGCTGCGGCCAGGTATGGCCCCGCGCCCACCGGCAGGCCGAGCCGTGCGGCGAACTGCCCCGCCGGGTCGGCCAGGTTGGGCCCGGCGACCGCGCCGAGCGTCGCCGCCCACACCACGATCGCCAGCGAACGGGCCCGCCGCTGCGGGTGCGCCAGGTCCGTCCCGGCGTACCGGGCGGCCAGGTTCGCGCTGCTCGCGGCCCCGAACAGGACCAGCGCGACCACCAGGACCTGCCACGAGCCGAGCACCACCGCGCAGGCCGCGACGACCGCCCCGAGCGCGCCCGCGCCGTAGCCGAGGGCGAGCGCCGGGCGACGCCCGCGGCGGGCCGCGAGCCGGGCGGCGGGCAGGGCGAACAGGGCCGCGCCGAGGACCGCCGCGGTCTGCGCCAGGCCGCCCACCGCGTCCGAGCCGGACAGCACGGCGGCGATCAGCGTGGACACGGCGAGACCGATCGTGACGCCCGCCGCACCGAGGACCTGGGTGACCCCCAGGACCCGGAGCACCCGGCGCTGCACGACCTCCACCGTGGTCATGATCATCATCGTGCCAGGCCGAACGGCGCAGGCACAGCCTCCGTAAGGGTCAGGTACCGGGCTGAACGGTGTTTTCGAAGAAGGACGCGACGGTGTCCGCCGTGAGGTCGCCGCCGCCGCTCTTGGTCACGATGCCGAGCAACGGCCGGTCGTCGGCGGTGAACGCGAGCAGCCCCACGCCGCCGTCCGCAGCGGCGCGGTACTTGCCCTTGAGGCCGTTGCCCGCCCACTCCGCCTCGACCATGTCCGTCTTCAACGAGCGGATCACGGCGTCCGCGCCCTGCTGCGCGCCCGTGACGGTCTCGGTGAGGATGTACTGCACCGAGTAGTCGTCCTGGACCGCGCAGCTCACCACCGTGCCCTTGATGGCGCTGATGCCCGACACGCCGGCCGCGCCGCCCGCCTTGCACGTGTTCGTGTCCGGCACCTTGCCCGCGAGCTGCCTGAGGCACTGCGTGAAGCCCTGCGCGTCCTTCTCCGTGTCGGCCTTGCACTCCTGCGCGTCGGGCACGCCGGGGCCGCCGAACGCGAACAGGCCGCCCACGATGGCCAGCACCACCACCACGGCCGCGCCGGCCGCGATGAGCACGTTCTTATTGGGCTTCTTCTTCTGCGGCGTCTGCGCGCGCGGCGTGACGCTCGGGAAGTTGAACTGCTGCGGCCCCGTCTGCGGGTAGTTCACCTGGTACGGGCCGCTGACCGCCGGGTTGACCTGGTACGGGCCGCTCACCGCCGGGTTCACCGGGTAGGCACCGCTGATCGCCGGGTTGACCGGGTACGGGCCGCTGGCGGTCGGGTTCGGCGGGTACGGGGCGGTCGCGACCGGGTTCGGGCCGGTCACCGGCTTGGTGACCACCGTGGCGGGCTCGTTGGTCACCTTGACCGGGCGCTGCTGGTCCGAGCGCGGCGTCACGCCGTCCTTGGGCACGTGGTGCGCGCCCAGCGCGACCGCCGTCTCCGGCTGGTCCAGGCTGGTCGGCACCACCCGCACCTGCTCCGTGATCATGGTCGCCACCAGCGGGATCCGGCTCGAACCGCCCACCAGGTAGATGCCCGCGAGCTGGTTGGGGGCCATGCCGGTGGACCGGATCGTCGAGGCCAGCAGTTCCGCGCTGCGCAGCATGCTCGGCCGGACCAGCGCCTCCAGGTCGGACCGGTTGACCAGGACGTCCTCGAACGGCTCCGGCATCGGCACCTCGGTGTGCGCGTGCCGGGACAACGACTCCTTGGCCGCCCTCACGTCCTCCTGCAACGCACGCCGCGCACGGCGGTCCGCAGTCGACTCGGGCCGCAGCAGCCGCTGCCAGCCCGCCGGGTCGCGGTGCGACACCTGACGCCCCACGTGCTCCAACAGCGCCTGGTCCACGTCCAGACCGCCGAGGTCGGACAGACCGTCCTCGGCGAGCACGGTGAACCCGTTCTGGGTCGCACCGACGATCGCCACGTCGAACGTGCCCGCGCCCAGGTCGTACACGGCCAGCGCCTGGCCGACCGACAGCGACGCGTAGTGCGAGGCCGCCGCGACCGGCTCGGGCACCAGGACGATGTCCGTGGTCACGCCCGCCAGCCGGGCCCCGGACACCAGCACGTTGCGCCGGGTCGGCCCCCACTGGGCGGGGTGGGTGAGCCGGACCTCGTCCAGCTTCTCGCCGCCGAGCTGGCGGGTGGTCTCCTCCAGCACGCGGCGCAGCACGGCGGCCAGCGCGTCGGTGACCGGCACCACGTTGTCGCCGAGCAGCAACGTCCCGTCGTCCACCCGGCGCTTGGGGTTGGGCTCGAACCGCGACGGGTCCAGCCGCGCCCGCCGCTCGGCGTCCCGGCCGACGACCAGCGAGCCGTCCTCTTCGCAGTACACGGCCGACGGCATGGTGGCGGACCCGTCCACCTCGACGACCCTGGGCGGGCGACCATGCGCCGCGAGCACCGCGACGGTATTGGAAGTGCCCAGGTCAACGGACAGGACGCGCACAGTCACCCCTTACACGTTCGAACCGCAGAGATCCTGTCACAAGCCCCCACCACACGAAGCAGCGTCGGTATTTCGTGACAGATTTCTCCCCCACCCCACCCCACTCCACCCCGCTCTCCCCTCCCCCTCCCAGCCCCTCCCCCTCCCAGCCCCTTCCCTCCCAGCCCCTTCCCCACCTCTCCCTCCCAGCCCCGCACCGCGAGGCCGCGTCGGTGGTTCGCGCCTCATTTCCCGGCGATCACGCTTTTCGATCGACGGGAAATCAGGCGCGAGCCGCCGACTTCCAGGCGGCCGAGCCCGAGCCGCCGAAGGCGGCTCAAATCCCACACTGTCGTACCCCCGGTTCATGATGGTCGGCATGGATGTACTGGCGGCTTTCTCCCCCGCGACCCGGCAGTGGTTCGCCGGGGCCTTCGCCGCGCCCACGGCGGCGCAGGCGGGCGCGTGGGAGGCGGCTGCCGCCGGGGAGCACGCGCTGGTCATCGCGCCGACCGGGTCGGGCAAGACGTTGGCCGCGTTCCTCTGGGCGTTGGACCGGCTCGCGTCGTCCCCCGCGCCGGAGGACCCCAGGCACCGCTGCCGGGTGCTCTACGTGTCGCCGCTGAAGGCCCTGGCGGTGGACGTGGAGCGCAACCTCCGCGCGCCCCTGGCCGGGATCCGGCAGGCCGCGCACCGGCTGGGCCTGCCCGAGCCGTCCGTCACGGTCGGGATGCGCACCGGTGACACCCCGGCCGAGGACCGCCGCGCGTTCGCCCGCCGCCCGCCGGACGTGCTGGTCACGACGCCGGAGTCGCTGTTCCTGATCCTCACGTCGTCGGCGCGCGAGTCGCTGCGCGGGGTGGAGACGGTGATCGTGGACGAGGTGCACGCGGTCGCGGGCACGAAGCGCGGCGCGCACCTCGCGCTGTCGCTGGAGCGGCTGGACGCGTTGCTGGAGCGGCCGGCCCAGCGGATCGGGCTGTCCGCGACGGTCCGCCCGGTCGAGGAGGTGGGCGCGTTCCTCGCCGGTGGGCGTCCGGTCCGGGTCGTGCAGCCGAAGTCCGCGAAGACGATCGAGGTCCGGGTGGAGGTGCCGGTCGAGGACATGTCCGCGCTCGGCGAGCCGACCGGCGAGGTCACCGGGTCGGCGTCGGGCGCGGAGCAGCGGGCGTCGATCTGGCCGGCGGTGGAGCAGCGGGTGCTGGAGCTGGTCCGCGCGCACCGGTCCACGATCGTGTTCGCGAACTCGCGCCGGCTCGCCGAGCGGCTCACCGCCAAGCTCAACGAGCTGGCCGAGGAGGCGGCCGAGGTCCCGGAGCGGTTCCCGGCCGAGGCGGTCGGCCAGTCCGGTTTCACCACCCAGACCGCGCCGGTGGTGGCCCGCGCGCACCACGGCTCGATGTCGCGCGAGCAGCGGACGGCGGTGGAGGAGGAGCTGAAGTCCGGGCGGCTGCCGTGCGTGGTGGCGACGTCGTCGCTGGAGCTGGGCATCGACATGGGCGCGGTCGACCTGGTGGTGCAGGTGGAGGCGCCGCCGACGGTCGCGTCCGGGTTGCAGCGCGTCGGCCGCGCCGGGCACCAGGTGGGCGCGGTGTCGCGCGGGGTGATGTTCCCGAAGTTCCGGGGCGACCTGGTGTCGTGCGCGGTGGTCGCCGAGCGGATGCGGGACGGCGCGATCGAGGCCGTGCGGTACCCGCGCAACCCGCTGGACGTGCTGGCGCAGCACGTGGTGGCGATGGTGGCGATGGAGCCGTGGCCGGTGGCGGAGCTGGCCGGGCTGGTGCGGCGGGCGGCGCCGTTCGCCGCGCTGCCGGAGTCGGCGTTGCAGGCGGTGCTGGACATGCTGGCGGGCCGGTACCCGAGCGAGGAGTTCGGCGAGCTGCGGCCGCGCATCACGTGGGACCGGGTCAACGGCGAGCTGCGCGGCCGGCCGGGGGCGCAGCGGCTGGCGGTGACCTCCGGCGGCACCATCCCGGACCGGGGGCTGTTCACCGTGATGACCCCGGCGTCGGAGAAGGGTCCCGGCTCGCGGGTGGGCGAGCTGGACGAGGAGATGGTCTACGAGTCGCGGGTGGGCGACACGTTCCTGCTGGGCACCTCGTCGTGGCGGGTGGAGGACATCACCCACGACCGGGTGATCGTGGTGCCCGCGCCCGGCCAGCCGGCGCGGATGCCGTTCTGGAAGGGCGACGCGCCGGGGCGTCCGCTGGAGCTGGGGCGGGCGCTGGGGAAGTTCCTGCGCGAGGTGTCCACGATGGACCCGGCGCGGGCGGCGGACCGGGCGGCCGGCGCGGGGCTGGACGGGTGGGCGACGTCGAACCTGCTGGCCTACCTGGCCGAGCAGCGCGAGGCGACCCGGCACGTGCCCGACGACCGGACCGTGCTGGTGGAGCGCTTCCGGGACGAGCTGGGCGACTGGCGGCTGGTGGTGCACTCGCCGTTCGGGGCGCAGGTGAACGCGCCGTGGGCGCTGGCGATCACCGCGCGGCTGCGCGAGCGGCGCGGCATCGAGGCGCAGACGGCGCACTCCGACGACGGGATCGTGGTGCGGCTGCCGGACGCGGTCGACCTGGACGGCGCGCAGGTCGTGGCGGGCGCGGAGGACGTGCTGCTGGACCCGGAGGAGGTCGACCAGGTCGTGGTCGCGGAGGTGGGCGGTTCGGCGCTGTTCGCCGCCCGGTTCCGGGAGTGCGCGGCCCGGTCGCTGCTGCTGCCCCGGCGCGACCCGAGGCGGCGCACCCCGCTGTGGCAGCAGCGGCAGCGGTCGGCGCAGCTGCTGTCCGTGGCGGCGAAGTACGAGAGCTTCCCGGTGGTGCTGGAGGCGATGCGCGAGGTCCTCCAGGACGTGTACGACGTGCCCGGTCTGCGGGAGCTGATGACCGACGTGCGGGCGCGGCGGGTGCGCGTGGTGGAGGTGGAGACGCCGGCCCCGTCGCCGTTCGCGCGCAGCCTGCTGTTCGGGTACGTCGGGATGTTCCTCTACGACATGGACGCGCCGCTGGCGGAGCGGCGCGCGGCGGCGCTGTCGCTGGATTCGGCGCTGCTCGCGGAACTGCTCGGCTCGGAGGCGATCCGGGAGCTGCTCGACCCGGAGGTGGTCGAGGAGGTCGAGCGCACCCTGCAACGGCTGGCCCCGGAGCGGCACGCGCGCGACGTCGAAGGCGCGGCCGACCTGCTGCGGTTCCTGGGCGACCTGTCCGAGGCGGAGGCGGCGGCGCGCGGCATCCGACCGGAGTGGCTGACCGAGCTGGTGGCGCAGCGGCGGGCGCTGCGGGTGCGGATCGCGGGCGACGAGCGGGTGATCGCGATCGAGGACGCGGGCCGGGTGCGCGACGCGCTGGGCGTGGCGCTGCCGGTGGGCGTGCCGGAGGCGTTCACCGAGCCGGTGGCGGACCCGCTGGGCGACCTGCTGTCCCGGTACGCGCGAACGCACGGGCCGTTCCCGGCGGCGGAGGCCGCGCAGCGGTTCGGGTTGGGCGTCGCGGTGGTCACCGGCGTGCTGGAGCGGATGGCGGGCGCGGGTCGGCTGGTGCGCGGCGAGCTGCGGCCCGGCGGCACGCACACCGAGTTCTGCGACGCCGACGTGCTGCGCCGGCTGCGGCGGGCGTCGCTGGCCCGGTTGCGCGCCGAGGTCGAGCCGGTGGAGCCGGCCGCACTGGGCCGGTTCCTGCCGAGCTGGCACGGCGTGGGCCGGCGGCTGCGCGGCGCGCCGACCGTGGACGACGTGTACTCGGTGGTGGAGCAGCTGGCGGGGGCGCCGCTGCCCGCGAGCGCCGTGGAGTCGCTGCTGCTGCCCGCCCGGCTGCCCGGCTACACGCCGGCGCTGCTGGACGAGCTGACCGCGTCCGGCGAGGTGACGTGGACCGGTTGCGGTTCGCTGGCGGGCGGCGACGGCTGGATCGCGCTGGCCCCGACGGACGTGGCCGACCTGCTGCTGCCCGACCTGGTGCCGGAGGCGGTCCCGGAGTCGTCGCTGCACACCGCCGTGGTCGAGGCGCTGGCCGGCGGCGCGCTGTTCTTCCGCCAGGTGGTCGACCGGGTGTCGTTGCAGGGCCCGACGACCGACGGCGACGTGGTGGGCGCGCTGTGGGACCTGGTGTGGGCGGGCGTGGTCACCAACGACACCCTGTCGCCGTTGCGCGCCCTGGTCGCGGGCGGCGGCACGGCGCACAAACCCCGGCGCACCGCCCCGAGGGGCCGCTACGCCCGGATGCGCGCGGCCCGGCCGGACCTGCCCAGCCGCACCGGCCCGCCCACCGTCGGCGGGCGCTGGTCGTTGGCCGTGGTGCCCGCGACCGACCCGACCCGACGGGCGCACGCGCGGGCCGAGGCGTTCCTGGAACGGCACGGCGTGCTGACCAGGGGCGCGCTGGACACCGAGCGCGTCACCGGCGGGTTCAGCGGCGTGTACCGGGTGCTGCGGGCGATGGAGGAGTCGGGCCAGGTGGTGCGCGGCTACGTGGTGGAGGGCCTGGGCGCGGCGCAGTTCGCGGCGAAGGGCGCGGTGGACCGCCTGCGGGCGCTGTCCCGGCCGCCCGGCCAGGACCACGTGGGTGCCCCGCAGGCGGTCGTGCTGGCCGCCGCCGACCCGGCCCAGCCCTACGGCGCGGCCCTGCCGTGGCCCGACCAGGTGGGCGAGGGCAAGCACCGGCCGGGCCGCAAGTCCGGCGCGCTCGCCGTGCTGGTGGACGGCGTGGTCGCGCTGTACGTGGAGCGCGGCGGGCGTTCGCTGCTGTCGTTCACCGACGAGGAGGAGGTCCTGCGCGCCGCCGCGCAGGCGCTGGGCCGGGCGGTGCGCGACGGCTGGCTGGGCCGGCTCGCGGTGCAGCGGGCCGACGGGGAGGTGGCGCTGGGCTCCCGCCTGGCGGGCGTCCTCCAGGAAGCGGGCTTCCGGGCCACGCCGAAGGGACTGCGCCTGCGCACCTGACCCGGGCCCGGCTGCGACCTGCGGGCGCCACGACGTCACGCCACCTCGGTCGGTCCGGGTGCGCCGGCGCACCCGGCCGGATCCGGCCGGGAACCTATGATCGGGACCGGGGGTGGCGAGTCGCGGTTCGGCGGTGCCACCCGGGACGTCGGACCACGAGTTGAGAGCGGGTTCCACCCATGGCATGCCGGATCAGCGAACTCGTGCTCGGTTGCCGCGACCCCGAGTCGCTGGCGCGGTTCTGGTGCGAGGTCCTCGACTACGTCGTGCTGGACCGCGAGGACGACGGCTCGCTGGAGATCGGGCCGCGCGAGGGGTTCGGCGGCCCGCAGCCGACGATCATCCTCAGCTACCGGGACGAGCCGGAGAAGGGCAAGTCCCGGCTGCACGTCGACGTCAACCCCACCGACCGCGACCAGGACGCCGAACTCGAACGCCTCCTGGCGCTCGGTGCCCGGCCGGCCGACATCGGCCAGACCGGGCAGGAGCAGTGGCACGTCCTGGTCGACCCCGAGGGCAACGAGTTCTGCCTGCTCAAGGCCCGCCTCGCCGCGCTCTGAGGCCACCGCGCCGGGTCGGGGTGGCGCGGGTCAGCGGAAGAGGGCGCTGTAGGCGTTGAGGGCCGGTTGGCCGCCCAGGTGGGCGTACAGGACCGTGGAGTCGCGGGGGATCTCGCCGGACGAGACCAGTTCCACCAGGCCCGCCAACGACTTCCCCTCGTACACCGGGTCGGTGATCATGCCTTCGAGGCGTGCGCCGAGCTTCATCGCCGCCACGGTGGACTCGCCCGGCACGCCGTAGATCCCCTCGTGGAAGCGTTCGTCCAGCAGGACGTCCTCGGCCCGCACCTCGACGTCGAGCAGCTTCCCGGTCGCCTGGGCGATGCGGGTGATCTGGGCCCGGGTGTCGTCCGGCTCGGCCGACGCGTCGACGCCGATGATCCGCCGGCCGCTGCCCGCGAACCCGGCGACCATCCCGGCCTGGGTGCTGCCGGTCACCGAGCACACCACGACGGTGTCGAACCGCACGCCCGCCTCCGCCTCCTGCCGGCGCACCTCCGCCGCCCAGCCCGCGAACCCCAGGCCGCCCAGCGGGTGGTCCGACGCGCCCGCCGGGATCGCGTAGGGCGTGCCGCCGGCGGCGCGGACGTCCTCGATCGCCTGCTCCCACGCGGGTTTCACACCGATGCCGAAGCCCGCTTCCACCAGCCTGACGTCCGCGCCCATGAGCCGGCTGAGCAGGATGTTGCCCACCCGGTCGTACACCGCGTCCGGCCAGTCCACCCAGCTCTCCTGCACCAGCACGCACTTCAGCCCGGCCCGCGCCGCCGCGGCCGCGACCTGGCGGGTGTGGTTGGACTGCACGCCGCCGATCGACACCAGCGTGTCGCAGCCGGTCGCCAACGCGTCCGCCACCAGGTACTCCAGCTTGCGGGTCTTGTTGCCGCCGTAGGCCAGGCCCGAGTTGCAGTCCTCCCGCTTCGCCCACACCGCGGCCCCGCCGAGGTGCCTGGTGAGGCGCTCCAGCGGGTGCACCGGAGACGGTCCGAAGGTCAGCGGGAACCGCGCG
This sequence comes from Saccharothrix sp. NBAS 001, assembly GCF_056640475.1. Taxonomy (NCBI): domain Bacteria; kingdom Bacillati; phylum Actinomycetota; class Actinomycetes; order Pseudonocardiales; family Pseudonocardiaceae; genus Saccharothrix; species Saccharothrix sp. NBAS 001. The sequence continues at coordinate 9,781,887 of NZ_CM153251.1, read as the reverse complement.
AAATCACCCAGTGCCATGGTCGTACTCCTCCAACAGGTCGGCCAACGTCGCCCAGTTCCGCTCGACCAGCCGCGCCGCGAGTTCGGCGTCACCGGCCGCGCACGCGGCGATGATCTCGTCGTGCATCGCCACCGAGTGCCGTCCGGGCGGCGCGGCGAACCGCAGCCGTTCCAGCCGGCGCACCAGCGGGGTGTAGCGCTCGATGGTGGCGATCACCGCGAAGTTCCCGCTCCCCCGCACCGCCACGTCGTGGAACTCGTCGTCGGCGGCCAGCGCGGCGGCGACGTCCCCGGCGGCCAGCGCGGCGGCGAACCGCCCGTTGGCCGCGCGCATCGCGTCGAGTTCCGGCGCGCCCATCCCCGGCACGGCGAGCCGCGCGGCGAGGGCGTGCATGGCCTGGATGACGGCGTGCGCGTCCCGGACCGGCGCGGTGTCCAGCGGGGTGACGCGCGTGTAGCTGTGCGGCTTCGACTCGACCAGGCCCTCATCGGTCAGCCGCGCCAGCGCTTCGCGCACCGGGGTCCGCGACAGGCCGAGCCGTTCGGCGAGTTCGACGTCCTTGACGGGCGCGCCGGGCGCGAGGTCGCCGTCCAGGATCGCGGCGCGGATCGCGCTCAACGCCTGGTCCCGGTACAGCGCCCGACTGATATATTGCATACCGGACCTTAACCCGGCTCCACCAGCCGACGCCAGACCCCCGCCACCGGCGACCACCGCCGGATGACCCGAGCGGGTGGTGTGGCCGCGTTGTCCTCCTCCGCCTCCGACCGGCGGGCCACACTCGGCCGTATGACTCGGTCGGGGGATCGGTTGCTGCGCGAGTTGTCGGCAGCGGCGGTGCAGCGGGTGGACGCGGACGAACTGGGCGAAGAGATCTCGCGGGCGCTCGCCCCCGTGGTGCCGCACGACGGCGTGCGGCTCGCCGCGACCGCGCCCTCGGCGGCGGACGGCACGGTGCCGCTGGGCTTCCTGCACGGGTACGACGTCGACTTCGCGCGGGCGTGGGCGCTGCACTGCGTCGACCGGGCGGACCCGTTGCGCTGGCCTGTGCTGGCCCGACGGGTGGTGCCGGCGGGGGTGATCGACGGCCGGGAGCGCGACCCGGCGACCCGGCGGCTGTTCGCCGAGCACGGGATCGGCGGCGAGTTGCGGCTCCTGCTGCGGGACTCGCACGGCGTGTGGGGCGCGTTGAGCCTGCTGCGGGCGCGGGGGCGCAGGGCGTTCGACACCGACGACGTGCACCGGGTGGCGGAACTGGGACCGGCGTTGATCGCGGCCCTGCGCGGGTACGTCACCAGCGGCCCGCTGGCCCCGCCCGGACCGGCCCAGGCGCCGGGCGTGGTGATCGTGGGCCCCGACGACAAGGTGCGGGCGGCCACCCCGGAGGCGATGCGGTGGCAGCCGTGCGGCGCGCGGCACCGGCAGAAGTGGGTCGCGGAGGTCTTCTTCGCCGCGCTGGCCGTCCAGGCCCGCCGGCACGCCCGCGACCCCCGCGCGCCGGTCGCCCTGGTGCACGGGCCCGCCGTGGCCTTCGGCCGGTGGGTCGCCTTCCACGCGCAGGCCGTGGACCCCGACGGCTCGGGCGACGTCGCGGTGGTCCTCCAGGCGGCGTCCGGCGCGCGGCTGCTCCCGGTCTTCGCCGACTGGTACGGCCTGACCGCCCGGGAGCGCCAGGTGGTCACCGAACTCCTCGACGGGGCGGTGCCCAAGCAGATCGCCCGCCGCCTCGACGTGTCCGTGCACACCGTCAACGACCACTTCAAGTCGATCTTCCGCAAGACCGCCGCCGACGGCCGGCACGAACTCGTCACCGCGCTGTCCGGCTGACACCCCCGGCCACCGCGCCGCCGCTCGGCGTCGAAGCGCCGGTCAGCGGGGCGTGAGGACGCAGAACTCGTTGCCCTCCGGGTCCGCCAGCACGACCCACGGCACGACGCCCTGGCCGACGTCGGCCCGTACCGCGCCGCACGCCTCCAGCCGGGCTACCTCGGTGGGCAGGTCGCCGTCGACGGGCGGCGCGACCTCCAGGTGCACCCGGTTCTTGACCGCCTTCGGCTCGGCGACCCGGACGAACTCGACCCAGAACCCGCCTTCCCGGCGCAGCGACGCGAACCCCGGGCCCTCCCGGGTCACCGCCAGTCCGGTGGCCCGCGACCAGAACCGCGCCAGCGCGCCGGGATCCACCGCGTTGACCACCACCGCCGCGACCGGTCCGGTCCCCAGGTACTCGTCCCGGGGCTCCAGCACGCAGAACTCGTTGCCCTCCGGGTCCGCCAGCACCTCCCACGGCACCGGTCCCTGCCCGATGTCCACCGGCACCGCGCCCAGCCCGCGGGCCCGCGCCAGCAGCCACTGCCGGTGTTCCGGCGACGTCGTCGCCAGGTCGAGGTGCAGCCGGTTCGTCACCGACTTCGGGTCCGCGACCGGCACGAACGCCAACTCCACCGACTCGTCGAGCGCCACGTCCACCTCGTCGGCGGTCTCGCCGATCACCGGGCGTTCCAGCAGCTTCGACCAGAATCGCGCCAAGGCGGCCGGGTCCGCGCAATCCACCACGACATCGCACAGCCTCGTCGTCATGCTCCGACGGTAACGTCTGCGCCCATGGCGCAATTGGTGCTCGGTCCGGTGCTGCGGCACGTCGACGCCACGTCGGCCACCGTCTGGGTGGAGACCGACGCGGCCTGCGAGGTCACCGTGGCGGGGCACCGCGCCACGACGTTCCAGGTGGACGAACAGCACTTCGCGCTGGTCGTCGTGACAGGTCTGACGCCCGGCACGTCCACGCCCTACGACGTGCGGCTGGACGGTCGGACCGCCTGGCCGGAGCCCGGCTACGAGTTCCCCGCGCCGAGGATCCGCACCGGCACGGCCAAGCAGCTCGTGTTCGGGTCGTGCCGCGCGGCCAAGGGCGGCACCGAGAACGACCGACTCGGACCGGACGCGCTGGACGCCTTCGCCGCGCGGATGAAGGACTGGCCCGAGCAGCGCTGGCCGGACGCCCTGCTGCTGCTCGGCGACCAGGTGTACGCCGACGAGCCGACGCCCCGGATCCGCGAGTGGCTGGCGGAGCGCAGGCCGGAGCCGGCGGGCGAGGTGGTGTCGTTCCGCGAGTACGCCGAGCTGTACCACGAGTCGTGGGCCGACCCGGAGATCCGCTGGCTGATGTCGGTGCTGCCGACGTCGATGATCTTCGACGACCACGACATCCGGGACGACTGGAACACCTCCCGCACGTGGCGCGCGCAGATGGCCGAGAAACCCTGGTGGGGGCAGCGGATCCGGGCCGGGTTGGCGTCGTACTGGGTCTACCAGCACATCGGCAACCTCGGCCCGGCCGAACTCGCCGACAACGAGCTGTTCGCCACCGTCCAGAACGCCGGCGGCGACGTGCAGGGCCTGCTGGAGGACTTCGCCGAGCAGGCCGACCGCGAGGTGGAGGGCCGCAAGTCGACCCGCTGGAGCTACCGGCGCGATTTCGGCCGGGTGCGGCTGCTGGTCATCGACACCCGCAGCGGCCGGATCCTGGACGGGCCGCAGCGGCTGATGGTCGGCGACGAGGAGTTCGACTGGATCGAGCGCAACACCGAGGGCGAGGTCGACCACCTGCTGATCGGCTCGTCGCTGCCGTGGCTGATGCCGCACGCGCTGAGCCACTTCCAGTCCCTCAACGAACGCGAGGCGGCCCGCCCCGGCAGGCGCGGGCGGCTCGGCGAGAAGATCCGCCAGGTGGGCGACCTGGAGCACTGGCCGGCGTTCCGGGCGTCGTTCGAGCGGCTGGCCCGCCTGCTGCACCGGCTGGGCCGGGCGGCGGACGCGCCGGGCACGATCTGCGTGCTGTCCGGCGACGTCCACCACAGCTACGCGGCCCGCGCCGAGTTCGCCGAGCCGACGAAGTCCGCGGTGCTGCAACTGGTCTGCTCGCCGGTGCACAACGACCCGCCGAAGATCTTCCGCGTGGTGTTCCGCGCGTCCTGGTCCAGGCCGCTGGCGCGGGTGCTGCGGTGGTTGGCGGACCGGGCGGGCGTGTCGCCCGACCCGGTCTCGTGGCGGCGGGTCAGCGGGCCGCACTTCGGCAACTCGGTGGCGGTGCTGGAGATCGCCGGCCGGAGCGCCCGCTACCGCCTGGAGACCGCCACCGCCGACGGTCTCGTGGAGAGCGCGGACCTCGCGCTCTAGTCACTTCGTCGCCAGCCGCAGCAACGCCCACAGCTGCGCGATCGCGTCGTGGTCGCCGGTGGTCTCCACCTCGCGGTCCGGGATGCGGCCCCACAGCCAGCGGTAGACCAGCGCCGGCGCTCCGGTGACGTCCGCGTCCGCCGACTCGGCCTCCTCCGGCGCGGCCTGCCACGCGGTCGCGGGTTCCGGGCCGGTGCGGGCGAGCCACACCCGGCGGCCGGTGCGCACGGCGACCGTGCTCTCCCTGGTGCCGCGCACGCCCAGCACGTCCAGGCGGTGGCCCAGCCACAGCGAGAGCACCTCGTCCGCGCCGTCCTCGGCGATGTCGTCGGGCACCGGGTCCAGCGGCAGGCCGGCCGCCGACTGGACGTCCAGCCGGTGCACGGTCGCCTCGTGCGCGAGCCGCCGCGCCCAGAACCCGCAGGTGCGCTCGGCGGGCCACCACGTCTCGCACGGGTCGTCGGCGGCGCGTTCGGACAACGCGTCCACCAGCGGCCCGACGCCGTCGCTCAGGTAGTCCGACAGCGTCTGGCCGGGCCGCGGATCCTGTTGCCACGCAACGGGTTGCCGCCCTTCCCGGACCCACGCCGCGACCATCCGGAACATGCTGCCGACGTGCCGCGCGGTCTCGCCCAGGTTCAACCCCGGGCACGCGGGCACCTGGCGCTCCGGCCGCTGCCCCTGCGCCGACGCCGCCAGCAGCTCGGCCTCCGCCGCCACCGCGTCGATCAGCCGGCCGTAGCCGACCAGTCCCCTGCTCACAGTCTGCCCTCGTACATGATCTCGTCGACCAGCTCGGTGAACTGCGCCGCTTGGCGCACGAGGTCGTCGGCACTCCGTCGGTCCACCCGCCGGGTGATGCCCGCCTGGACGGCCGCGCGGGTCGCGGAGCAGGACGCGAAGTACGCGGCCCACTCCCGCAGCTCCGGCGCGAGCGCGGGCAGCAGCACCCACACGCTGGTCGGCTTGGCCCGGCCCCGGTGCGGCCGGCCGCGCAGGGCCAGCACAGCCGCGGCGGCGCGCAACGCGCCCAGGTAGGCGGTGGCGAACCGGTCGGCGGGCTCGGTCGCGCGCTCGGCTTCCCGGGCGCAGTCGCGGGCCTGCGCGAGCAGGCTGACGGCCGACGCCGGCGGCAGGGGCAGCGGCACCCGGTGGGTGCTGGGGAAGTCGGTGGAAGTCGACATCGGCGGCCTCCTCGCGGCGTCGGGACAGCGACGACCGCCGCGGGGAGACGGCGGCACTTGGTGGTGGGGCGCTTCCCCCGCCCCACCACCAAGGCATAGCTCGAACAGATGTTCGAGCAAGCCCAGCGTAACCCGTGAACCCGGCACTCCTCAACCCGGCCGCACGTGGTCTTATGAACAGGTGAGCGCACTTGACCACCCCGGCATCCGCAAGGTGGCGGCGGCTTTGGCAGAGGCCGGCCACCCCGAGGCGGCGGACGGGATCCGCGTCCTGGCCGACGCCGTCCGCACCGCGGCCGAGGCCGCGCAGGCGGTGGACGTGCCCGTCGGCGCCATCGCCAACAGCCTGCTGTTCGTCGCCGTGCGCGGCGAGGAGGTCGCCCCGCTGCTCGTGCTCACCTCGGGCGCGCACCGGGCGGACACCGACCTGCTGGCCGAACTGGCGGGTGCCGACCGGATCGACCGCGCCAAGCCGGACTTCGTGCGGGAGCACACCGGCCAGGTCATCGGCGGCGTGTCGCCCCTGGGCCACCCGGCGCCCATCCGGACGTTCGTCGACGTCGACCTGGAGCGGTACGAGGTGGTGTGGGCCGCCGCCGGGCACCCGCACGCGGTGTTCCCGACGACCTACGCCGGCCTGGTCGACCTGACCGGCGGCACCCCGGCGAAGGTCGCCCGATGACGGCCGCGCCGTCGCAGCGGCTGGTGGAGCTGTCCGCGCGGGAGCTGAACTCCCGGCTCGGCGAGGCGCTCGCGCTCTACGTCAGCGCCATGAACTACCCGCCGGGCACGGCCGAGCAGCGCGCGCCGATGTGGCTGGCGCACATGCTGCGCGACGGCTGGCGCTGCGTGGTGGCGCTCGGCGAGGACGACGAGCTGATCGGCATCGGCTACGGCTACCGGGGCTCGGTGGGCCAGTGGTGGCACGAGCAGGTGCGGCACGGCCTGACCCTGGTGTCCGGGCCGAACTCGGTCGAGGAGTGGATGCGCGACTACTTCGAGCTGACCGAACTGCACGTCCTGCCGACCGAGCAGGGCCGGGGCGTCGGCGAGGGCCTGCTGCGCAACCTGCTGGCGGGCGTGACGACGTCCCGCGTGCTGCTGTCCACCCCGGAGGGTCCGAGCAAGGCGTGGCGGCTCTACCGCCGGCTGGGCTTCGCGGACGTGCTGCGGCACTACCAGTTCACCGGCGACCCGAGGCCGTTCGCCGTCCTGGGCCGCACCCTGCCGCTGGACTGAGGACCGGAGATCAGGAACACGACGGGCGGACCGCGTTCACCAGCAGAACGCACTCCGGGGGCCGGGTGACGTCGCGGACGTCCGGCAGGCGCAGCAGGGCCGGTGGTCGGTCGCGACCGTCGCGGAACCTGGACAGGTCGATCCGCCCGGACGGGCCCTCGTAGCAGTTCCGGGCCGTGACCACCGGCTCCTCGCAGGCGGATTCGCGCAGTTCCTGGGCGACGGCCGCCCGGTGCGGCCCCTGCCCCGTGGTGTAGGCGGCCGTCGCGGCCTGGAGCAGGACGCCCGCGCTGTCGTAGCTCAGGCCGAGGCGTTCACCGACCCACACCAGCGGCTGCTCGCGGAGCACGGCTCCGAACTCGCGCCCCGCCGGCCCGTACACCTCGGCGCCCTCCAGCAGGTCCCGCAGGCCCAGGCACAGGGCGGTGGCCTGCCGGCCGTCCGACGGGACGCACGCGCGGTTGTCCAGGACGGTGGTCGGGCCGAGTGACACGTAGAGGATCGACTTGCCCCCGAACGTCGGCTTGTTGCGCTTGTCGCGCTGCGCGACGAAACGCGCCACGGTGTCGTCGCCCACGACCACCGGGGGATCGTCCGGGCACAGGTCGAGCGCCCGCTGCAGGAAGGTGTCGAAGTCGACCTGCCGGCCGGCGAAGAACGCCACCTGGTCCGACCCGCACACCGGGTCGACCCGCCCGATGTCGGTCCAGCGGTGGAACGCGCCCGGGTCGACCACCTTGGCCAACTCCGCGCCCAGCGACTCCAGGTACCCGTCGCCCTCGACCCGGGCCGGTTGGTAAACGGTGAGCTTGCGGCCCTCCCGGTCGGCGTAGCGCTTGACGATCGCGGCCTGCTGCCGGTTGTCCGGAACGACCTGGAAGTAGAGCGGGGAGCGGCGCGTCAACCCGGTGCCGGTGAGCGTCGTGGCCACCGCGGGGACGCCGAGGTTGCCGAGCATCGTGATGGCGTCCTCCACCGGGTCCACGGTGCGCCCCATGCCGACCGCGCCCATGATCGCCGTGTCCTGGACCAGCAGCGGCGTGAGCATGTCGACGAGCGTCCTGGCGTGGCGCATCTCGAACCCGGCGTTCGCGACGACGACCCGCAGCAGCGCGTTCGGGTGGTCGCTGCGCCGGTTGGCCTCGGCTTGCAGCAGCAGCAGGCCGGTCAGCTGCTCGATCGTCGAGTCGTCCCCGCCCAGTTGGCCCTCCGGCTTGGTGAACTCGCCGAAGTAGACGACGCTGACCAGCGGCCGGTTGCGGGACTCGTCCTTGAGCAGGCGGGCCGCGTCGTTCATCTCCAGCACTGCGCGCTGCGCCGAGAGCAGCCGGGGTTGTCCCCGAACAGGTGGCCGTCGCGGTCGCTGTAGCCGATGCACTCCGGCCCCGCCACGCCGTCCACCCACCGGGTGGCCACCCCGGCACCCGCGCCCGGCAGGCAACCCCCGGCCAGCCGGGGAACGGCCCACAGCCCCGCCGGGACGAGCAGGCTCGCGACCACCACGGCGAGCACGGTCCTCGTGACCGCTTCGCGGGCGGCCAGGGGTACCCGCGCCGGTCGCGGGTAGCCGATCCGGGACCAGGCGGTCTCGTCCTGGTCGCTCACCGGCTCGTCGTCGTCCGGCACGCGGACCACGACGAAGCGGGCGTCGCGGTGCAGGACGAAACGCCGCTCGGGGAGTCGTCCGCTCCACTGCGCGATCACCCTCGGCAGCCGGTGGACCGGTTCCACCACGCCCTCGCCGGCCCACCGCGACGGTACGTGGTCGGCCGTCGCGACCACGAGGACGGGATCCGGCTCGGTGGAGCGGTTGCGCACGTCGTTGACCAGTTGCAGCAGCTCCCAGCCGCCGTTCTGCCCGGTCACGCCTTGGAGGAGCACCAGTACGTACGCGGGGTGCCGCCAGCGCCGCAGACGCCACGTGCCCGTGCCGAACTCCCGCCGGAGGTCTTGGAGGAACGCGTGCACCAGGAGCAGCTTCACCTCCTCCCGCGCGTCCTCCCGCCGGCTCGCCCGCGCGAGCCACTCGGCGAACCCGATGAACGACCCGGAGTGGCGAGGGGTCAGGAAGGGTTGGCGCATGATCCACGAGCGCTCCCGCCCGAACCTGATCCACCACTGGTAGCGCAGCCGCCGCACCAGCGCGCCCGGCGAGAACTCGACACCGCCGGGCACCGTCACCCGGACCGGCGCGGCCGACTCCGCGGTGTTCGCGAGCCTGGCGCGGTGCCACGTCCTCAACAACGCCGTGATGGCGGCCCGCTCGTCGCGGGTGGTGCTCGACCGCACCGGCTGCCGGGCGATCCAGGCCAGGAGGCGCAACGTCGGGAAGCCCCTGATCCGCCGGCTCCCGAACCGGTCGCCGACCAGCTGCCCGCACAGCGCCTCCAGCACCGGGAGCAGCCCGGGTTCGAGCGCCGGGTCGCCGTCCGACCTCGACCTGGCGTCGGCCTCGCGCACCTCCCGGACGGCGCTGTCGACGTCGGCGGTCGCGTAGCGCACCTTGGGCGGCGCGACCGGTTTCAGGCGCGCGTCCAGCTCCCGGACCCACGCCGAAGCCCGCGGGCCGACCAGGCAGAGGAGCGGGAGCGCCCGCTCCCGGCTGTGGTGCCACCGCGTTTTCTCGCTGTCGTACGGCTGCTGGTCGAGGCGCGCGGCCCTGGGTCGATTCAGCAGCACCTGCAATTGTGTGAGAAGCGTGTCAAGCCCGCGAAAAACCACACCGTGCACGGCGCTCCCTATCACTGCTCGTCGCAAGAGGCGCTCGACAAGAGAGCCCACTCGACGGGTGGCGGACAGCCGGGTCGGTAACGTTGGCACCTCCGGGCAGCGCGAAGAACCCCTATCAGCACAACAGCCGAGCCGAACTCCGGCGATACCACCCGGTCGGACCCGGAGCATTCGACGGAGCGCGTTCGAAAACCGGCCGAAATCGGCCCGCGAGACCACCGATCAGCCGAAACCCACTACGAAGAGTCGCCGCCGGGCGGCCTCAAAAATTCGGGGAAACGTCCGTGGAACTACGGCAAAATACCCGCCCGCGACCGGCGGACGGGCATTCGCGGCCAACTCCGGCGGACAATGTCCAGGCCGGCGGAATCATCGGGAAATCTTCACTTCGGCAATCCGCACGGGGGCCGCGTTCCGACCGGGACGACGACGGGCGGCCGTCCGGGTGGACGGCCGCCCGCGGCGGTCTGGAAACCGGAGACCTAGAACGGTGACACGAAACCCGACGCCTTGAGGCCGGGGCCCGCGTTCAGGTCCGAGATCCGACGCCACTTCGAGTAGACGACCTGGTCGCTCACGTTGCCCTCGACCGTGCGCACGTGGGTCGCCCTCCGGCCGGTGGCGTCGTAGTTGACCTCGACCACGATGCCGACGTGCGCGACCATCGACGGGTAGTTGCCGTACACGACGGCGTCGCCCATCTCCACGTCGCGGTCGGCCAGCGGCTTCCAGCGGCCGTGCTCCTGGCCCCACTTCTGCCAGTACGTCGCCCAGTGGCCCTGGTCCACGCCCGGCGCGCCCTCGGCCGGGCGCATCGACGGGCGCTGCGGCACGCCGGCCTTGGTCCACGCCCAGTTCACGAACACGCCGCACCACTCCACCGGACGCCGGACGTCCGGGTCCACGTCCTGGTAGCGCTGCGGGTAGCCGTTGGGGCCGTTCTCCTTCGCGCCGATCTGGCTGAACGCGTAGTCCACGATCTCCAGCCGGATCCGCCACTCGTCGGGTGCGTGCTCCTGCTGCTGCGCCTGTGCCGGCACCGCGCTCAGCACCGGGCCCAGCACCAACGCGCCCACGGCGGCGAACACCGTCGCGGAGCGTCTGAGACGTTTGGCCATCCGTCCCCCCTCCCACTCGTGCCCGCAGCATATGCAACAGAAACCCCGGTGACGACGCAGTGAAGCGGAATCACCGGGGCCTGTTCACCGGCGCGCCGTTCACAGTTCCGCGAGGCGCTCCCGCAGCGTGTCCAACCCCATCGCGCCCATCTCCAGCGCGTTCTTGTGGAAGGTCTTCAGGTCGAACGCCGCGCCGTGCCGGGCGCGCGCCTCGTCCCGCGCCGCCAGCCACAGCCGCTCGCCGAGCTTGTAGGACGGGGCCTGGCCGGGCCAGCCCAGGTAGCGGTCGATCTCGTCGCGCACGTGCGCCGGGTCGGTGATGGTGCGGGTGAGCATGAACTCCAGGCCCAGCTCCGGGGTCCAGCGCTCGCCGTCGTGGAAGCCCGCGCCCTTCGGGATCTCCAGCTCCAGGTGCATGCCGATGTCGATGATCACCCGGGCCGCGCGGAACAGGTGCGCGTCGAGCATGCCGAGCAGGTCGCCGTCGTCTTCGAGGTAGCCCAGCTCGCGCATCAGCCGCTCGGCGTAGAGGGCCCAGCCCTCGCCGTGGCCGGACACCCAGCACATCATCCGCTGGAAGTTGTTCAGCCTCTCCGCCTGGTAGACGGCGGTGGCGACCTGGAGGTGGTGGCCGGGGACGCCCTCGTGGTAGACGGTGGTGACCTCGCGCCAGGTGGAGAACTCGGTCTTGTCCGCGGGCACCGACCACCACATCCGGCCGGGGCGGGAGAAGTCCGGGGTGGGGCCGGTGTAGTACGCGCCGACGCCGCCGCCGGGCGGCGCGATCCGGCACTCCAGCTTCATCAGCTCGTCGGGCAGTTCGAAGTGCACGTCGCGGACGTCGAGCAGGGCCTTGTCCGAGAGGTCCTGCATCCACGACCGCAGGCCGTCCTGGCCGTGCACCAGGTAGCGCGGGTTCGCGTCCAGCACGCCCGCGGCCTCGGCGAGCGTCGCGCCCGCCTTGATCCGGTTCGCGACCTGCTTCATCTCGGTCTCGATGCGGGTGAACTCGGCCCAGCCCCACTCGTAGGCCTCGGCCAGGTCCAGCCGCGCGCCGGTGAAGTAGCGCGACCACAGGCGGTAGACGTCCGCGCCGACGGCGTCCTTCTTCGGCGCTTTCGGCGCGAGGTCGTCGCGCAGGAACACGGCCAGGTCCGCGTACGCCTCGGCGGCGGCCTTGGCGCCCGCCTCCAGGTCGGTGCGCAGCGACGCGCCCACCTCGGCCTGCTCGACCAGCGTCGCGAAGTAGGACTTGCCGCCGGAGCGGCCGGCCCAGGTGTCGCACTGCTCGGCGACCTTGGCGACCTGGCGCAGCGCGGCGACCTTGCCCTTGTCGGCGGAGTGGGCCAGGCCCGCGCGCAGGTTCGCCACCGCCTCGGGCATGGCGGTGAGCCGCTTGGCGATGGTGGCCCAGTCCTCGGCGGTCGAGGTCGGCATCAGGTCGAACACCTCGCGCAGGCTCTGCACGGGGCCGGCGATGACGTTGAGCTCGCCCTCCCACAGGCCGGCCTGGTGGATCTCCAGGTCGAGGCCGATCCGCTCCAGGAACACGGACTTGGCGGCGACCTCGCCGGCGTCGGCGGGCTCGGCCGCGGTGATGTCGGCCAGGGCGCGTGCGGCGAGCGCCTCGCGGGCGGCGTGGCCCTCCGGCGAGTAGTCGGTCAGCCGGTCGTCGTAGCCGGGCGTGCCGATGAAGGTCGCGGTCAACGGGTCGGCCGCCGCGTAGTCGGCCACGAACTGGTTGCTGATGCCGTGCACGCCGGCCGGAGAGGTTGACATGGGCCGCACGTTACCTGTGGGTCAGGTACCTCCAACAGGTAATTAGCCAGGCTCACGACCGTGTCCGAACGGTCAACTTTTGACCCGGCCGGCAGGATGACCGGCGTGCCTCGGGCCTCAGCGCTCCTCCTCCCGGTGATCCTCCTCGCGATGTTCTCGCTGACGGGGTGCGTCCGGCTGCACGCCGCGATGGCGCTGTCGCAGGACGACCGCGTCTCGGGCGAGATCGTCGCCGCCACCCCGCCCACCCAGGACAACGACCCGGGACCGCAGCTCAAGGTGCCCGAGGACCTGGCCGGACGGGTGACCACCAAGCCGTACAAGGTGGACAACTACACCGGGACGCAGCTGTTCTTCAGCGCCCTCACCTTCGAGGAGGTGCGCACGCTGTCGATGGTGACCAGCGCGTCGTCCAGCCGCTACCAGCTCGCGTTCCGGCGGTCCGGCGACCTGGTCACGCTGTCCGGCTCGGTGGACCTCACCCAGGTGCCGATCGACCGCGCGGACATCCAGATCAAGATCAGCTTTCCGGGTGAGATCGTCGACACGAACGGGCGAGAAGAGGAGCCGACGACCATCGCGTGGGCCCCCAAACCGGGCCAGGCGTCGATGCTCACCGCCACGCTGCGCTACGCCGGGGAGAACTCGCCGTCCTACTTCGCGTGGACCATGCTGGTGGCCGGCCTGACCGGCGCGGCGGCGCTGATCGTGGTGGTCCTGGCGGTCGTCGCGCACCGCCGCAGCGTCGTGGCGTAGGACGTGGCGCAGGCCACTGTCACACCTGCGGGGCCCGTACCGTCCACCGGGTATGAGGATGAATCTCCCCGAGGTCGCGCCCGAGGTCTACCAGTCGCTGCTCCAGCTCGACGGCTACGCCCGTGAACACCTCGACCCGACGCTCGTCGAGCTGGTGAAGCTGCGGGCGTCCATGCTGAACAACTGCGCGTTCTGCGTCGACATGCACTCGACCGACGCGATGAAGGCGGGCGAGAACCCGCAGCGCCTGTTCGCCGTGTCGGTGTGGCGCGAGTCGCGGTTCTTCACCGAGACCGAGCGGGTCGCGCTGGAGTTCACCGACGCGGTGACCCGGCTCGGCGAGCACGGCGTGCCCGACGAGCTGTGGGAGAAGGTCACCGCGGCGTTCGACCAGAAGCAGATCGCCGCGCTGCTGGCCCAGCTCATCGCGATCAACGGGTTCAACCGGATCGCCGTGCCGCTGGACTCGGGCACCGAACGCCGGCTGCACCCCCGGCACTGAGCCGACGACGGTGGGCCGGTCAGGTCCGGGCGGGCACCAGGCCCAGCCGGCCCACCACCTCGCGGGTCGCCTTGGAGCGGTTGAACGTGTAGAAGTGCAGCCCCGGCACGCCTTCCGCGAGCAGCCGCTCCCCCATCGCGGTCACCAGGTCGACACCGGCCGACCGGAACGCCTTCGGGTCGTCGACCAGCGGTTCCAGCCGCCGGGCGACGGCCGTCGGCAGCGGCGCGCCGGACAGCTCCACGCACTTGGCCAGCGTGCGCGGCGTGGTCAGCGGCATCAGGCCGGGCAGCAGGTAGGTCTCGTGGCCGAGCGCGGCGACCCGGTCGCGCAGCCGCAGGAAGTGGTCGGTCTCCAGGAAGAGCTGCGCGATCGCGAAGTCCGCGCCCGCCCGCAGCTTGCCCACCAGGTGCCGGGTGTCGGTGTCCAGGTCGGCCGAGCGCGGGTGCCCGTACGGGAACGCGGCCACGCCCACGCAGAAGTCGCCCAGTTCGCGGCACAGCCGGACCAGTTCCTCGGCGTAGGTCAGGCCCTCCGGGTGGGCCACCCACTCGCCGTTGGGGTCGCCGGGCGGGTCGCCGCGCACCGCGAGGATGTTGCGCAGCCCGACCGCCGCGTACCAGCCGATCACGTTGCGCAGCTCGGCCACCGTGTGCTCCACGGCGGTGAGGTGCGCCATCGGCACCAGGGTCGTCTCCTGCACCACCCGGCCGGTGGTGCGGATCGTGCGGTCGCGGTTCGAGCCGCCGGCGCCGTAGGTGATCGACACGAAGGCCGGGTCGAGGGCTTCCAGCTCGCGGATGGCCCGCCAGAGGATCTGCTCGTCGGCGTCGTCCCGAGGCGGGAAGAACTCGACCGAGAACACCGGGTTGCCGCCGCTGAGGCGATCGACGACGGACGTCATGACCCCCAGCCTAGTGCGTGTGCCGGCCAGTGGGAGGGACTGTTCACTGGATGGGAGCAGGCCCCCGGTTGGCCGGCGGTCCGGGGCAGAGGTGACCATAAGAGGGTGCCGCCCCACCCGTTGGACCTGGAACTGCCCAAGCACGTCGACGCAGCTCTCGCAGGCTACCTCGCCGACCGCCGCGCCCTGGGCGAGCGGATGGAGGAGAACTTCACCGACGTGGTCGACGCGCTCGCGGACTTCGTGCTCGGCGGCGGCAAGCGGATACGGCCGACCTTCGCCTGGTGGGGCTGGCGGGCGGCGGGCGGCGACCCGGACGGCGAGCCGGCCGACGCGGTGCTCACGGCGGTCAGCTCGCTGGAGCTGATCCAGGCGTGCGCGCTGATCCACGACGACCTGATGGACGCTTCGGAAACCCGTCGCGGGATGCCCACCGTGCACGTCCGGTTCGCCCGCCGGCACCTCGCCGAGCGCTGGCTGGGCGAGCCCGCGCGGTTCGGCCTGGCCGCCTCGGTGCTGATCGGCGACGTGGCGCTGGCGTGGGCGGACGACATGCTGTTCGCGGCCGGCCTGCCCAACGACGCGTTGCAGCGGCTGAGCCTGCCGTGGCGGGACATGCGCACCGAGATGCTCGCGGGCCAGTACCTCGACGTGCTCACCCAGGCGCGCGGCGACGCCTCCCCCGACGCCGCGCTGCGCATCGACCGGCTCAAGACCGCCGCGTACACCGTGGAGCGCCCGCTGCACATGGGCGCCGCGATCGGCGACGCGTCGCCGGAGCTGGTGGCGGGCCTGCGGGCGTTCGGCACCGACATCGGCGTGGCCTTCCAGCTGCGCGACGACCTGCTGGGCGTGTTCGGCGACCCGGCGGTGACCGGCAAGCCCGCGGGCGACGACCTGCGCGAGGGCAAGCGGACCCTGCTGGCGGCGCTGGGCCTGGAGTTCGGCGCGGACGTGCTGCACGACGCGCTGGGCCGCCCCGACCTGGACGTCGAGACCGTGGACGTGGTGCGGGCCCGGCTGGTCGAGGTCGGCGCGGTGGCCGCGGTCGAGGACCGGATCGCCCGGCTCACCGAGTCGGCGCTGGCCGCGCTGTCCGACGCGCCGGTCGCCGAACCCGCCGGGGAGCGGCTCGCCGAACTCGCGATCAGCGCCACGAAACGGACCTACTGACCATGCGCACGGTCACCGGCCGCACCGACCACGTCGTCGTGGTCGGCGCGGGCTTGGCGGGCCTGTCCGCGACCCTGCACCTGCTCGGCGCGGGCCGCCGGGTCACCGTCGTGGAGCGCGACGAGCTGCCCGGCGGGCGGGCCGGGCGGCTGGACCTGGGCGGCTACCGGTTCGACACCGGGCCGACCGTGCTGACCATGCCGGAGCTGGTGGACGAGGCGCTGCACGCGGTCGGCGAGAGCCTGGCCGACCGGCTGGACCTGCGGCCCGTGGAGCCCGCCTACCGGGCGCGGTTCGCCGACGGCGACGTGCTCGACGTGCACGCCGACGGCGAGGCGATGGAAGCCGAGGTGCGGCGGTTCGCCGGTCCGGCGGAGGCGGCCGGGTACCGGGCGCTGCGGGCCTGGCTGACCGACCTGTACCGGGCCGAGAAGGACGCGTTCATCGGCGCGAACTTCGACTCGCCGATCGGGCTGCTCACGCCCCGGCTGGCGCGGCTGGCGGCGTTGCGCGGCTTCGCCCGGCTGGGCCCCTCGGTGGCGCGGTTCCTGAAGGACGAGCGGCTGCAACGGGTGTTCTCGTTCCAGTCGCTCTACGCGGGCGTGCCACCGCGCAAGGCGCTCGCCGCGTACGCGGTGATCGCGTACATGGACACCATCGCGGGCGTCTACTACCCGCGTGGCGGGATGCGCGCGCTGCCGGACGCGCTGGCCGACGCGGCCCGGGACGCGGGCGCGGACCTGCGCTACCGGACGAAGGTGGCGTGGCTGGAGCGGATCGGCGGCCGGGTCACGGCGGTGCGCACGACGCAGGGCGAGCGCATCCCGTGCGACGCGGTGGTGCTCACCCCGGACCTGCCGATGTCCTACCGGCTGCTGGGCCACCGGCCGCGCCGCCCGGTGCCGATCACGTGGTCGCCGTCGGCGGTCGTGCTGCACGCGGGCGTCGACCGGACGTGGCCGGAGCTGGCCCACCACACGTTGTTCTTCGGCCGCGCGTGGGACCGCACGTTCGACGAGCTGACCCGCCGGGGCACGCTGATGAGCGACCCGTCGCTGCTGGTCACCAGCCCGCCGGGGCGCGGCATGTTCGTGCTCGCGCCGACCCCGAACCTGCGGGTCGGCCCGGTCGACTGGGAGCGGGTCGGCCCGGCCTACCGGGACGAGGTGGTGCAGGTCCTGCAGGCCAGGGGGCTGACCGGGTTCGGCGACTCGATCGAGGTGGAGCGCCTGGTCACGCCCAGGGACTGGGCGGGCATGGGGCTGGCCGCCGGCACGCCGTTCTCGGCGGCGCACACGTTCGCCCAGACCGGCCCGTTCCGGCCGCGCAACCTGGTGCTGGACAACGCGGTGCTGGCCGGCTGCGGCACCACGCCGGGCGTGGGCGTGCCGCCGGTGCTGATCTCCGGCAGGCTCGCCGCCCAGCGGATCACCGGGGCCGCCGGCGCGGCGTGGCGGCGGCCGGCGGCCAGGCCGCGAGCGCACAGCCCGCGATGACCGGCGGGTGGCGGGCCGGCGGGCCGGCGGGCCGGCGACCCCGGCGGACGCGGTGCCGTCGGTGACTGCGTCGACCACCGCGACCAGCCCGAACGCCGGCGGGTAGCCGAGCGGCAGGGCCGGCTCGCCGACCGGCGCGGTCACCGGCCGTCCCGGGGTCGCGGTCAGGCGTTCCCGCACGGTCGGGTCGCGCGGTACCGGCGACGTAATTGAACGTGCGTTGAATTGCCATCCCGAGCGGTCGTCCCGGGAAGCGCCGACGCCCCGGCGAACCGGGCCGAACCGGAACGCGGTCCCGCCCGAACACCCTGCCGGGAAGGTGGTTCGGAGGTGTGCGCGGAACTCGCCCGAACGGGCGTTCTCGCACGTCGGAATACTCCATGTGGTCACTCGCTCGGGTGACACGCACGTGCGAGGATCCGTCGGGGTGTTACGACCCTGTCACGCGTGTCCGCCATAGCGTGCCGACGCGCGCTCGCGTTGTGCGACGATGTTGCCGCGATGGCCGCGACCCCGTCCCTACCCCGATCGAGCGCCGCACCTGTCGAGCCGGTGCGGTCCGGTGCTACCCAGGTTCCGGACCCCGGCGGGATCCCCGTGCGCACCATCCTGCTCGGGGTGGCGGGCGTCATGCTCGTCGCGCTGGGCGGCACCGGCGCGGGGGCGATCCTCAAGCGCGACCCGCTGCTCGCCGACACCACGCTGAGCTGGATCCGCTACGGCCACGGGCACGACCTGGCCACCGCCGTGCTCTACCTCGGGCTCGGCATGGTGATCTGGTCGTGGATCCGGCTCGGCCGGATGGTCCGCAACGGGCACGTCGGCAGCAGCGCCGTCCTCACCGCGATCGTGGTCTGGACGCTCCCGCTGCTGTTCGCGCCGCCGCTGTTCAGCAAGGACATCTACAGCTACCTCGCCCAGGGCCAGATCGCGCTCAACGGCCTGGACCCCTACCAGGTCGGCCCGGCGGTGCTGCAAAGCCCGCTGTCGGACAACGTGAGCTGGGTCTGGCAGAACACGCCCGCGCCTTACGGCCCGGTGTTCCTCGTGCTCGCCATGGGCGTCGTGTGGGCCACGAACGCGAGCGTCATCGGCGGCGTGGTGCTGATGCGGTTCGTGCTGGCGATCGGCCTGGCGCTGCTCTGCTGGGCGCTGCCGGGCCTGGCCCGGCACCTCGGCGGACGTCCCGCGATCGCGCTGTGGCTGGCCGCGGCGAACCCGCTGATGCTGGTGCACCTGATCGGCGGCGCGCACAACGACCTGCTGATGGTCGGCCTGATGGCCGCCGGCTGCCTGTTCGTGCTCGACGGCCGGCACGTGCTGGGCATCGCCGTGGTGACCCTGGCGTTCGCGGTGAAGGCCACCGCCGTCGTCGCGCTGCCGTTCCTGGTGCTGGTGTGGGCCCGCCGGCTGACCGGCACGCGGACCGCGCAGCTGGTCAAGGCGATGGCGGGCGGGGTGGCCACGTTCCTGCTGGTGTTCACCGCGACGACCCTGGTGTCCGGGCTGGACCTGGGCTGGATCCCGGCCCTCAGCTCGTCCTCCACGATCGTGAACTGGCTGTCGCTGCCCAGCGCCGTGGGTGACTTCGCCCACACCGTGGTGAACCTGGTCGTCCGGGTCGAACCGGGCGTGTTCATGACCGTCGCGCGCGGGCTCGGGTCGCTGCTGCTGCTCTACATCGCGTGGCGGCAGTGGCGGGCCGCCGACGACGGCGGGCCGGAGGCGATCCGCCGGGCGGCGATCCTGTCGCTGGCCGTGGCGCTGCTCTCGCCGGCCACGCTGCCCTGGTACTTCAGCTGGGCGCTGGTGCTCGGCGCGGGCCTGGCGTGGACCACGACGGGGCTGAAAGCCGCCGCGTTCTTCTCCACGTTCCTGCTGCTGGTGACCTTCCCCAACGGCGACACCGCGCTCTACTCGTGGGCCTACCTGGCGCTCACCGTCGCCGTCTCGGCGCTGGCGTGCGTGTCGCTGGTCAAACCCGACCCGTTGAAGCTGTCCAGCAGGTACACGTGACCGAACTGGCCCTGGCCTACGCCCGGTGCCGCGAGCTGAACGCACGGCACGGCCGCACGTTCTTCCTCGCCACCCGCCTGCTCCCGCCCGACCGGCGCCCCGCCGTGCACGCCCTGTACGGCTTCGCGCGGTGGGCCGACGAGATCGTGGACAGCGGCACGTCCACCGACCCGGCGGGCGAGCTGGCCGCGTTGGAGGCGCAGCTCGGCGACGAACTCGCCGGACGCCGCACCGGGCACCCGGTGCTGGCCGCGCTCGTGGACACCGTGCGACGCCACCGGATCGCCCCGGCGCTGTTCACCGACTTCCTGACGTCCATGCGGATGGACCTGCACACCACCGAGTACGCGACGCTGGCCGAACTCGGCCGGTACATGCGCGGGTCGGCCGAGGTGATCGGGCTGCAACTGCTGCCGGTCTTCGGCACCGTCGCGCCCCTGTCGCACGCCGAACCCGGCGCGGCGGCGTTGGGGCGCGCGTTCCAGCTCACGAACTTCCTGCGGGACGTGGGGGAAGATCTCGACCGCGGTCGCGTGTACCTGCCGCAGGACGTGTTAGCCGTCTACGACGTGAACCGGGAGCTGCTGGCGTGGTCACGGCGGACGGGCAAGCCGGACGAACGCATAAGGCGCGCCGTGCAGCACCTCACGGCCGTGGCGTACGCGACGTACCGGGAGGCGGAGGCCGCCGTGCCGTTGCTGCACCCGGTCGCACGGCCGTGCGTGCGCACGGCGCTGGTGCTCTACCGGGAGATCCTGGACGGGATCGTGCACGCCGACTACCACGTGCTGGACAAGCGCGTGGAGGTGTCGAACGCACGGCGGCTCGCGGTGGCCGTGCCGGGGCTGTCCCGGGCGGTGGCGGCCCGCGCGACGTCCGGACGGCTCCGCTGGAACCGCCCGGACGTGCCTGGTCGGAGTTAGTGGCCTGGTCGGAACACGCGTCAGAAGCCCATGGACTGGGCGCGTCGCTTCACCTCGCGACCGCGGTCTCCGCGCAGCGCCTCGATCGGCGTGCCGGGCAGCGTGTCGTCTTCGGTGAACAGCCAGCGAAGGATCTCATCGGTCGAGTAGCCGGAGTCGCGCAGCACCGTGATGGTGCCGGGCAGCCCCTTCACCACGCCTCCGGCGGCGAGGAACTGGGAGGGGACGACGAGGACACCGTTCCGGCGCTCCGCGAGCAACTGGCCGTCGCGCAGCAACTGGTGGACACGGGTGACCGGCAAACCAAGACGCTCGCCGACCTCGGGCAGGTCCAGGACCTCCAGGTCGGGAGCCAGCACATCCGCAGCGGCAGGAATCGCACTCACGTGCGTCACGATGCCACAACGCCGGGAGCAATGCCCTGCGCCAACCGGGTGGTGGCGATACACCCCCGGGTCGGTTCCCGGACACCCCCTGTTTCCGGGGACTTTGACACGGATCCCACACGCGGGCCGGGATGCTCCCAGCGCACGACACGGGTCGGCTCCACCCCACCGTACGATCCACGGCTGTGGAAAGGTCGGCGACGAATGTGATCGGCGGGCTGCTCGAACAACGCTACCGAGTGGGCGCCCTGGTGGCACGCGGCGGCATGTCCACCGTGTACCGGGGTGTCGACACGCGCTTGGAGCGCCCCGTGGCGATCAAGGTCATGGACCCCCGGTTCTCCTCGGACCCGCAGTTCGTCGCGCGGTTCGAGCGCGAGGCGCGCGCCGCCGCCGGGCTGCACCACCCCGGTGTCGTCGCGGTGCACGACCAGGGCGTGGACGAGGACCGGGTCTACCTGGTCATGGAGCTGGTCGAGGGTGGCACCCTGCGCGACCTGCTCAACGCGCGCGGCAAGCTCGACGTGCCGCTGGCGCTGACGGTGCTGGAGCGGGTCCTCTCGCCGCTGGCCGCCGCGCACCGGGCCGGGCTGGTGCACCGGGACGTGAAACCGGAGAACGTGCTCATCGGGCGCAACGGCGCGGTGAAGGTCGCGGACTTCGGGTTGGCGCGCGCGGTGTCCACACCGGCCATCACCAGCGACACCACGATCCTGGGCACGGTCGCCTACCTGTCCCCCGAACAGGTCACCAACGGCTCGGCGGACGCCCGCAGCGACGTGTACTCGGCCGGCGTGCTGCTCTACGAGATGTTGACCGGCGCGCCGCCTTACGTCGGCGACACGGCCATCTCGGTCGCCTACCGCCACGTGAACGAAGAGGTGCCGCCGGTCACCGGCGTGCCCGCCGAGGTCGCGGAGCTGGTCCGCCGGGCGACGCGCAAGGAGCCGTTCCTGCGGCCGGCGGACGCCGAGGCGTTCCTGTCCGAGGTGGAGACGGCCCGCGCGCAGCTCGGCCTGGCCGCCGTGGACGTGCCGACCGTGACGGCGGCGACCGCCGACGCGCCCGCTTCGGCCGAGCCCCGGACCGAACGGGTGCAGCCGGTGGGCGTCGGGGCCGTGGCGCACGCCGAGGCGACCGTGCCGGTGCGCCGGATCCCCCCGCCGGGCCCGCAGGGCACCCAGGCGCTGCCGCGCGGGCTGGACCCCACCCCGTCACCCGCCATGGGCGTTCCCGCGCCCTTAGGAGGGCAGCAGACGGCCGTTGTGCCCCGCACGCGACCCGTACGGCCGAAGCGACCCCCGAAGAAGAAGACGCCCGAGCAGCTCTACGAGGAGATGCGGGCCAAGAGCAAGAAGCAGTTCATCACCTGGATCAGCGTGGTGGTCGTCGCGGCGATCGTGATCGGCCTGGTCAGCTGGTGGCTGTCGATCGGGCGCGTGGAGACCGTGCCGGACGTCGTCGGCAAGGAGCAGGACGCGGCGGTCGCGATCCTGGAGAGCGCGCACCTGAAGTCGGCGGTGTCCACGGAGAACAGCGACAGCGTGCCCAGCGGCCAGGTGCTGCGCACCGACCCGGCCTCCGGCACCGAGGCGACCAGGGGCGACCTGGTGCGCGTGGTGGTCTCGCGCGGCAAGCCGGTGGTGCCGCCGATCGCGGCGGGCGTCGAGGTGGCGGCGGCGGAGAAGGAGATCGCCGCGCTCGGGCTGAAGTCCAAGGTCGGCCCCGAGGACGAGGCGTTCAGCGACCGGGTGCCCAAGGGCAAGGTCGTCACGACCAAGCCCGCGCCCGGGACGGCCGTGGAGATCGGCAGCACGGTCACCATCGTGGTGAGCAAGGGCGTGCAGCCCAAGCCGGTGCCGAACCTGAAGGGCAAGACCAAGGAAGAGGCGTTCGCGGAGCTGTCGGCGGCCGGTTTCGAGCCGGTGGAGGGCCCGGTGGAGCCGTCCGGCGAGGTGGACGGCGGCCGGGTGATCCGCACGAACCCGGCGGCGGGCACCACGCTCGGGGCGGACAAGCGGGTCACCGTGGTGATCGCGGCGGACCGGGGCGTGGCCGTGCCGAACGTCGAGGGCAAGAAGCTCAAGGAGGCGAAGGAGACGCTGGAGAAGGCGGGTCTCCAGGTCGAGGTGCAGTTCAACAACCGCGAGCGGGCGACGGTGGTCAACCAGTCGATCCGCCCCGGCGAGCGGGTGCCGAAGGGCACCAAGATCACGATCATCGCGGTCTGACCCGGCGGTGGCAGACTCGGTCCGGTGATCGACGACGACGCGAAGGCGCACCTGCACGCCGACCTGTGCGAGGTGCGCCAAGCGGTGCTCTCGAAGCTCGACGGGCTGTCCGAGTACGACGTCCGCCGCCCGCTGACCCCGACCGGCACCAACCTGCTCGGCCTGGTCAAGCACCTGGCGACCGCCGAAGCCCGGTACCTGGGCGAGGTCTTCGGCCGGCCGTTCCCCGAACCGCTGCCCCGCTGGGACGACCGGGCCGCCCGCCACGCCGACCTGTGGGCGGCCGGGCACGAGACCCGCGCCGGGATCGTCGCCCGCTACCTGCGGGCGGCCGAGCACTCCGCCGCCACGGTCGACGCGCTGGACCTCGACTCCCCCGGGCACGTGCCGTGGTGGCCGCGCCCGGACGTGACGCTGTTCGGCGTCCTGGTCCAGCTGCTCGCCGAGACCCACCGGCACGCCGGGCACGCCGACATCCTGCGCGAGCAGCTCGACGGCGCGGTGGGCGTCACGGGTGCCGAGCCGGTCGCGGACGCGGCCTACTGGGCGGCCCGGAACGCGGACATCGACCGTGCCGCCAAGGCCGCCGCGACCTGACCCGGACGCGCCCGTGCCCCGGCGGTCCGGGACGAGGTCCTCTGGTCCGCCGGGGCACGGGGTCCGCTCAGGTCAGCTGCGGAGCATCTCCGCGACCAGGAAGGCCAGTTCCAGCGACTGCTGGGTGTTCAGCCTCGGGTCGCAGGCGGTCTCGTAGCGGCCCGCCAGGTCGGTGTCGGAGATCTCCTGGGCGCCGCCCAGGCACTCGGTGACGTCCTCGCCGGTCAGCTCGATGTGGATGCCGCCGGGGTGCGTGCCGAGCCGGCGGTGCACCTCGAAGAAGCCCTGCACCTCGTCCACGATCCGGTCGAAGTGCCGGGTCTTGTAGCCGGTGGACGACTCGTGGGTGTTGCCGTGCATCGGGTCGCACTGCCAGATGACCTGGTGGCCCGACGCGGTGACCTTCTCCACGATGGCGGGCAGCACGTCGCGCACCTTGCCGTTGCCCATGCGGCTGATCAGGGTCAGCCGGCCGGCCTCGTTGCGCGGGTCGAGCCGCTCGACGTACTCGACCGCCAGCTCCGGCGAGGTCGACGGGCCGATCTTGAGGCCGATCGGGTTGGCCAGCAGCTCGGCGAACGCGATGTGCGCGCCGTCGAGCTGGCGGGTGCGCTCGCCGATCCACAGGAAGTGCGAGGACAGGTTGTACAGCTTGGCCTGGTCGCTGTTGGTGTCCAGGCGCAGCAGCGCGCGCTCGTAGTCCAGCAGCAGCGCCTCGTGCGAGGCGAAGATCTCCGTGGTGTGCAGCGAGCTGTCGTCCACGCCGCACGCCGACATGAACCGCAGGCCGCGGTCGATCTCGGCGGCCAGCGCCTCGTACCGCTCGCCGGCGGGCGAGGTGCGGACGAAGTCCTTGTTCCACTCGTGCAGCCGGTGCAGGTCGGCCATGCCCGCCGTGGTCATCGCCCGCAGCAGGTTCATCGCCGCGCCCGCGTTCGCGTACGCCCGGATCATCCGCGACGGGTCCGGCACGCGCGCCTCGGGCGTCGTGACCAGCGAGTTGACGATGTCGCCCCGGTAGGACGGCAGGCCGAGCGCGTCGATGTTGGACGAGCGCGGCTTGGCGTACTGGCCGGCGATGCGGCCGATCTTCACCACCGGCAGGCTCGCGCCGTAGGTCAGCACCACGGCCATCTGGAGCAGGGTGCGCACGTTGGCGCGGATGTGGGGCTCGGTGTTGTCCGCGAACGTCTCGGCGCAGTCACCGCCCTGGAGGAGGAACGCCTCGCCGCGGGCCACCTCGGCGAGGTTGCCGCGCAGCCGGTCGATCTCGGCGGGCACGGTGATCGGCGGGACGCTTTCCAGCACCGCGCGCACCCGGCGCACCTGCTCGGCATCCGGCCATTCGGGCTGCTGGGCCGCGGGGCGGCTCAGCGCGTCGTCCAGTCGGTTGCGAAGCTCGGGCGGGAGGGGCGGGAGCTCGGGAAGCGTGTCCACGGGCACGTCCACGGTCCAGTTCACGTGTTAAGGGTAGGCGGTCCACGCTGAGAGACGGGCATGGGATGGCCTGTCCATGATGTGAGTCATGTCCGCCGCCCGTTCGGGTGACAGATCACCCGATGACGTGGCAGCGGATCGGCTGCTGCCGACGGCGGTGGAGAACCCCCGGGCGGGCCTTGCCGACCGGGACCCGGGCGTGCACCGGACGTGGCCGACGCGCGCCGGCAGGTCCTGCGGGAACCCGCACCGGCGGGCACCCGCCACGTGGTCGGGCACGGCTGCCGAGCCGGGTGCGGAGACGGGAACGGGCGCTTCCGGGCGGGTCGAGGGTCCGTCCGGAAGCGCCCGAAGGCCGCGCGGTGCGCCCGCGACGGACCGGCGGGGCCGGTGCGCCGCGGGGCGACCGGTCGACCTAGCCGAAGAAGACCTCGGCCTCGGCGTAGCGCTCCAGCGGCACGGTCTTCAGCTCCGCCGTCGCCTCCGCCAGCTTCACCCGCACGATGTCGGTGCCGCGCAGCGCCACCATCACGCCGAAGTCGCCTTCGGCCACCGCGTCCACCGCGTGCAGGCCGAACCTGGTCGCGAGCACCCGGTCGTAGGCGGTCGGGATGCCGCCGCGCTGGGTGTGCCCGAGCACGACCGCGCGGGACTCCTTGCCGGTGCGCTCGGCGATCTCCTCGGCCAGCCAGGTGCCGACGCCGCCCAGCCGGACGTGGCCGAACGCGTCCTTCTCACCGGAGTGCAGCACCTCGGCACCGCCCTCGGGCACCGCGCCCTCGGCGACGACGATGATCGGCGCGTACTGCCGCTCGAACCGCCGCTCCACCCACTCGACGACCTTCTCCACGCTGAACGGCCGCTCCGGCACCAGGATCACGTTCGCGCCGCCCGCGAGGCCGGAGTGCAGCGCGATCCAGCCCGCGTGCCGGCCCATGACCTCGACCACCAGCGCGCGGTGGTGGGACTCGGCGGTGGTGCGCAGCCTGTCGATGGACTCGGTCGCGATGTGCACCGCGGTGTCGAAGCCGAACGTGTAGTCGGTCGCGCCCAGGTCGTTGTCGATGGTCTTCGGCACGCCGACCACGCCGATGCCGTCGTCGGTCAGCCGCTTCGCGACACCCAGGGTGTCCTCGCCGCCGATCGCGATCAGCGCGTCGACGCCCTCGGCGGCGAGCACCTCGCGGATCCGGTCGACGCCGCCCTCGATCTTGTACGGGTTGGTGCGCGACGAGCCCAGGATCGTGCCGCCCCGGGTGAGGATGTCCTCGACGTCACCGAGGCCGATCGGCTTGGTGAGCCCTTCGATCGGCCCCTGCCAGCCGTTGCGGAAACCCACGATCTCCCAGCCGTGGGCTTCGACGCCCTTGCGGACCACGGCGCGGATGACCGCGTTCAGGCCGGGGCAGTCACCACCGCCGGTGAGCACACCAATACGCATCTGCTTAGCCAATCTCTTCGTGGCGTGGGTCACCCAAGACTGTCACGAACTGGATCGGTGCAGCAAGGAGGGGTCCCACCTAGCGGACGGCGAATCCGCGCCGGTGCCGCTCGGCCTCGATCACCTGCCAGCGGGCCAGGTTGTGCCGCGCGTCGGCGAGCGCGTCGTGCGCGTCGGCGGGCGGGGCGGGCAGCTTGGGCTTGCCCACGTCCTCCCAGCGCTGCCGCAGGTCGCGGGTGAACCGGGGCAGGCAGCGGGGCAGCGCGGGCATCGGGCCCCACAGCTGGGCCAGCGCCACGTGGTCGTAGGCGGCGAACCACGCCCACAGCTCGACGTCGTCCCGGTTGGCCTTGGCCCCGCCGAGGAACTCCAGCAGGTCGCGGCGGATCCGCTCGCGCCCGCGCCACGCCCGGTCGGCGGGTGGCGGGAGCTGGTTGAGCACGTTCGCCCGCACCCACGGACCGGCCTTCTCCGGGTCGAACTCGGTCGACACGGCGTAGAACTCGCGGCCTTCCTCGTCGACCACCCCGATGGAGACGAGGTCGATCGTCACCCCGTCTTCGATGAACTCACAGTCGTAGAAGAACCGCACCGCGCCCACCTTAAGGTGCGGTTCACCCGGCCTTCGTGCCGGGCAGCCGGTCGACGTCCTTCGCCGCGGGCTTGGGGTCCTGCTCCTCCTTGGCCTTGGCCGCGTAGACGTCCACGTACTCCTGGCCGGACAGCTCCATCAGGGCGTACATGATCTCGTCGGTGATCGACCGCAGCACGAACCGGTCGCCGGAGAGCCCCTCGTACCGGGAGAAGTCCAGCGGCTTGCCGATCTTGATCCGGATCGGGTACGGCCGCCACATCTTCGAGCCGATGGGGTTGGCCTTGTCGGTGCCGAACATGGCGACCGGGATGACCGGCGCGCCGGACTCCAGGGCGATCCACGCGACGCCGACCTTGCCCTTGTAGAGCCGCCCGTCGGGCGAACGGGTGCCCTCGGGGTAGATGCCGAGCAGCTTGCCCTCGCGGACGATCCGCACGCCGGTGTCCAGCGCGCCCTGCGCGGCCGACGCCGAGGACCGGTCGATCGGCACCTGGCCGACGCCGGAGAAGAACCAGCGCTGGAACGCGCCCTTGAGGCCCTTGCCGGTGAAGTACTCGATCTTCGCCGGGAACGTGACCCGCCGGGACAGCTTCAGCGGCAGGAAGAACGAGTCGGAGACGGCGAGGTGGTTGGACGCCAGGATCGCGCCGCCCTCCTTGGGGATGTTCTCCGCGCCCTCGATGATCCGGGGGCGGAAGAACAGCTTCAGGAGCGGCCCGAGAAAGATGTGTTTCATCAACCAGTAGAGCACTGCCGGCAGCGCCTCCTCGACGTGCTTGATCCCCGCGGGCCAGCCTACGGAGCCGACCGCACCAGGCACAACGAACGGCCGGGTGCGGCCGGTACGGTCGCAAGTCCCACCGACCGCCGTAATCCGCAACACAACGGCCTCGTGGGACGATGAAGTCTGGCAGAGGGTTCGCCTTCACGACCGGAGGGTTGGGGCACGCCGATGAACTCCCGACGCGACTCGACGGACGGCCCGGAGGACGTGGACGCGACCTTCGCCGAGATCGTGGCCGGTCTGGAACGCGAAGGCGTCGGCACGACGTGGCCCGACGACGACGTCCAGGACGACGAGGCCGAACCCGCGGAGCCCGCCCGCCCGGAAGGCCGGCCGGCGGTGGCGACGGCCGACGACGACCCGGACCACGACGACCCGGACGACCACTTCGTCCCCCCGGACCCGCCCCCGCTGCCCGCCCTGCGCGCGGGCACGATCGCGGCCCTGCTGCTGATCCTGCTCGGCGTGGTCCTGCTGCTGTTCCCGGGCCTGTTCGGGCTGGCCCCGAAGATCGGCACCCCGCTGGCGCTGGTCGTGCTGTGCTCGGGTGCCGGCTGGCTGGTCCTGCGCATCCGCAACGGCCCGCCACCCGACTCGGGCTGGGACGACGGCGCGGTCCTGTAGCGCGGCCCTGCGACACGTTCCGCGCTCTGCGCGCTGCCCGACTGCGTCATTCGACTGCCGCTGCCCGGTCCGGCTTCTCGACCCGGCTGCCCTGTCCGGCTCGCCCTGTCCGGCTCGCCCTGCCCAGCTTGCCCAGCCCGGCTGCGCGACCCGGCTTGCCCAGCCCAGCTTGCACAGCCCGGCTGCCCGATCCGGCTGTCCCGTCCGGGCGGTCGATTCGGCTGTTCGGGCGACGTCGTCGGCCCGGTCGTCGGGCGGCTGAGAGCACGGCCGTCAGACCTCAGCTTCACGGCCCGGCACTGTCGTACCCGTGTGTTTGACTGAAAGCAGGGGTCCCCCTGGGCGGGGACGCCTGCGAAAGCACGGCCGGCCGACGCGAGCGGTCCCGAGCAAGCGACCCGGAGCGAGCGGCCCTTATCGAGTGGCCCGGAGCGAGCGCCCCGAGCGAGCCGCCGGAGCACGCAGTCCGGAGCACGCAGTCCGGAGCACGCAGTCCGGAGCACGCGGTCCGGCGCAAGCCTCAAGGCGCGAGCGCACGGCGCAAAGCCGCGCGACGCAAGCGCCCGGCGCAAGCCGCACGGAGCGGGCGATCTAGAGCAAACGGTCCGGGAGCGAGCGGTCCGGACCGAGCCGCCGAGCAAGCCGCCCTGAGCAAGCCGCCTCTGGCAAGCCGCACGGGGCAAGCACCCGACGTGATCGGCCCGATCCTGCTAGCGGCGGCCGTTGCGGGTCGGGCGGGGGACGGTCAGGTCCCGGGCGAGGGTGGCCACGCCGACGATGCCCGCGTCGTCGCCCAGCTGGGCGGTGCGGATGCGGGCCAGGGGGCGGTGGCCCGCGCCGGTGACCACGGACGCGTAGCGCTCGCGGGCCTCGTCCAGGAACAGCGGCGCGGATTCCGAGACACCGCCGCCGATCACCACGACCTCCGGGTCGTACACGTCCGCCACCAGCGCCAGCCCCTCCCCCAGCCAACGGGCCAGGTCGGTCATCGCGCGCTTCGCCAGCGGGTCGCCGTCGCGGGCCGCGGCGGCGATGCGACGCCCGGTCACCGCGCGCGAATCGCCCAGCGCCTCGCGCGCCAGCGGCGTCGACAACCCGGGGTGCCGGGCCAGCAGTTCGACCGCGGTCGTGGTCAGGGCCGTGCCGCTGCAATAACGCTCCCAGCAGCCGTGCTTCCCGCACGGGCACGGCCGCCCGTCGGGCACCAGCCGCAGGTGGCCGAGTTCCGGCGCGACGCCGTGCGCGCCCCGGAAGACCTTGCCGTCGATCAGCAGGGCACCGCCGATCCCGGTGCCGAGCGCCACCAGCACCGCGATCCCCGCGCCGCGCGCCGCGCCGAACCGGTGCTCGGCGAGGGCGGCGGCGTTGGCGTCGTGCTCCAGCACCACGGGCAGCCCTACGCGCGCGGCGATGCGGTCGGCGACCGGGGCCTGCCGCCACGCCAGGTGCGGCGCGAACCGGACGGTCCGCCGGTCCGGCGCGACGAAGCCCGCCACCGCGAGCCCGACGGCGGCCACCCGGTGCCGGGACGCCACCTCGGCCACGGCCGCGCCGATCGCCTCCTCCAGCGCGTCCTCGTCGGACGGGGTGGCGGCGCGGGCGGTGTCCAGGACGGCCCCGTCGGCGTCGACCACGCCGACCCGCACGCTGGTCCCGCCGACGTCGACGCCGACGGTCAGCACTGCGTCCGCCGCACCACCGGGATGTGCTGCACGCGGGGTCTGCGCTCCTCCTCGGCGTCCTCGGCGTTCTCGGCGTTCTCGGCGTCCTCGGCGTCCTCGGCGTCCTCGGCGTTCTCGGCGTTCTCGGCGTTCTCGGCGTTCTCGGCGTTCTCGGCGTTCTCGGGGCGCTCGACGTCCGGGGCGGGCTCGGCCAGCGCGGCGCGCAGCACCGCGAGCAGGCCGGCGACGTGCTCGGCGGCGCGGGCGGCGAGTTCCGAGCGGTCGCCGCGGACCAGCGCCACCGCGTTGCACAGCGGGCACCAGCCGCAGGTG
This sequence comes from Saccharothrix sp. NBAS 001, assembly GCF_056640475.1. Taxonomy (NCBI): domain Bacteria; kingdom Bacillati; phylum Actinomycetota; class Actinomycetes; order Pseudonocardiales; family Pseudonocardiaceae; genus Saccharothrix; species Saccharothrix sp. NBAS 001. Next base: position 9,751,799 of record NZ_CM153251.1, on the reverse strand, counting down.
CGCTCGTCGTGCTCGCCGGCGGCGAGCTTGTTCAGCCACGGCTGCGCGCGTTCGGAGGCGGCGTCGAGCAGCAGCCGCAGTTCCTCGGCGAGTTTCGCGTCCACGTTCCTCACCGCATCCACAGGTCGGGGTCGGGGCGGAACCGCACCGCCAACCCGTCGTCGTCCAGTTCCGCGCCGAGCACCACGCACCGCCGCAGCAGCGACGGCAGGGCGATCAGCTTGCGCCGCCCGTCCACGGTCACCGCGAGGTCGTCGCCGACCCGCGCGAGGTCCGGGGTCGAGTCGCCGACCGGCAGCGCCAGCCGCAGCTCGTACTCGTCGCCGACCCGCACCACGTCGACCAGCGGCCCCCGCGCGCCGGAGCCGGCCAGCGGGTCCGCGCCCCGGTAGAGGCCGTCCGCGACCTCCAGCAGCGCGGCCAGGCCGACCGGTTCGCCGGCGCGGTGCTCGACGGTGCGCACCGGGCCGAGGTCGAGCGAGGCCAGCACGGCGTCCTGCTCGGCGCGCCGGGTGCGCAGCCAGGCCGCGGCCGGGCCCCGGTCGTCGTCGCCGAGGTGCGGCACCAGCCGGTTGACGATCACGCCGTCGACCCGGATGCCCTGCAGCGCGAGCGCGGTGACGGTCCGGCGGGTCTCGGCGGCGACCACCCGTTCGGGGGTGAGCACCAGCCGGACGGCGGTGGTGTCGGCGGTGAGCAGCGCGCGCAGCTGCTCCAGGCTCTCCGCGAGCCGGCCCAGCGCGTCGGCGGTGGCGTCCCACCTCTCCACCGACGCCGCGCCGCCCGCCAGCCCGGCGAGCAGGCCGCGGACCACCCGGCGGTGGGTGGGGAACAGCCGTTCCAGGTAGGAGCCGACGGCTTCGGGCAGGGCCAGCAGCCGCAACGTCTCGGCGGTCGGGCCGCAGTCGACCACGACCACGTCCCACGGCCCGGTTCGCGCCAGCCGCCGCACCTCGGACAGCGCGAGCAGCTCCTCCACGCCCGGCAGGACGGTCAGCTCCTCGGCGTCCAGCTCGTCCACGCCCGCACCGGCCAGCACGGTCCGCAGGTGCCCGCGCAGCTCCCGCCACGTGTCGTCGACCAGCGCGCGGGGGTCGACCTGGGCCGCGTGCAGGCCGGCGTCCACCTCGGTGGGCGAGGTGCCCAGCGGCACGCCGAACGCGTCACCGAGCGAGTGGGCGGGATCGGTGGACACGACCAGGGCCTTGCGCCCGCCGGCGGCCAGCGCGGCGGAGGTGGCGGCGGCGAGGGTCGTCTTGCCGACCCCGCCCTTGCCGGTGAACAGCAGCAGGCGCGCGCTCATCCAGCGTTTTCCACCCGGCGCTTGAGCTCCTTCAGCGCGGTGTCCATGATCATCTTCTCGGCTTTGCGGCGGAACAGGCCGATCATCGGCACCACGAGCTGCACGGACAGCGTGTAGGTCACCTCGGTCGAGCCGCCGCGCTCGGTGAACGCGTAGCTGCCCTCCTGGGACTTCTGCATCTGCCCCTTGACCAGGTGCCAGGAGACGCGCGCGGTCGACCACTCGTCGTAGGCCAGCACGTACTCGTCCTTGATCGGACCCTGGTCGATGTTGAACTTCACCTGTGCCGCGTAGTCGTCCGCGCCGGTCGACAGCACCTCGGTGCGCTTCACCCCGTTGGCCCATTCGGGGTACGCGGCGAAGTCGGCGATCACCGCCACGATGTCGGAGGGAGCCGCGTCGATGACGATGGACTGGGTGGACTCGTCGGCCATGCCGGGCAGGCTACCCGGTGGTTCTGCTCACCAGCGCAACACGTGGGGCGTGCCGCTGCGCTGGAAGTGGCCGACGTTCACGCATTCGGTCCACCCCACCCGCACCCGCCGCGCCATCGGCTGGTGCACGTGCCCGAACACCGACCACCGGGGCCGGTCGCGGCGGATCGTGTCCAGCAGCGCCGCGGACCCCCACTCGGGCCGGCGCGCCACCACGTCGTAGGTCAGCTCGGCCACGGCGGGCGGGATGTGGGTGCACAGCACGTCCACCGGGCCCAGCCCGGCCAGCGCCGCGTCGAACTCGTCCTCGGTGCGCAGGTACGGGTACCAGGCCGCGCCGGGCCGCCGCACGAACCCCGGCGCGATCAGCGCGCCGCCGACGAACCCGAACTTCAGGCCGCCGATCTCGGTGGACTCGCCGTCGAGCACGTGCACCCCGTCGCGGACGAACCGCGGCCACAGCTCGGGGCTGTCCACGTTGCCGGGCGTCGCGTAGGTCGGCGCGCTCATCGCCGCGAACAGCTCGGTGTACTGCTCCAGCACGGCTTCGCGGACGACCTCCGCCGCGTCGTCCAGGCTGTCCCACAGCGACCGGATGTAGCGCACGGTCTCCGGGCCCATCCGCTCGCGCCGCAGCCGGGCGAACACCTCGACCTTCTCCGCGCCGAACACCCGGCCGAGGATGCCCTTGCCGTGGTCGTAGTAGTCGACGAAGTCGACCAGGTCCCCCAGGACCACCAGTGCGTCGGCACCGTCGCCCGCCCGGGCGAGGGCCTCGGCGTTGCCGTGGACATCCGAGACGACGTGAACCCGCACCCCGTGGAATCTACGGCAGGACGGGCGGCACGCCGGGCTCCCGGCCTGCTTCCAAGGTCGTTTTCAGCCCCAGGGACACCTGTTTGGCGGCCAGTTGGCGACGGCGGAGTTCCTGCCGCACCCGTTTGGGTGTCGTCTCGCCGCGCGGGTCGGCGCGCAGGAAGTAGTGCAGCAGGGTGCCGTCGAGCACCGGCTCCAGCCAGACCTCCATCGTGCCGACCAGCGCGCCGCCGACGGTCCAGCGCAGACCCTGCGCGCCCCGGTCGAGGTAGACCTCCAGAATGAGGTCCGGCCAGTACCGCGCCCACGATTCGGGAGCGGCGAAGGCGGCGGCCACCACCTCGGGAGGGACTGCGAGAAATGTCTCGTCCACGACGTCCACGCTCGGCACGGGTGGGAAGAGTGCCACGACACGATCACGGAACAGACCACCGGCCTGGTGTATCGCCGGAATCACAGGCTAAGTTTCCCCACCGGTAACAAACAAATCGTCCGGAGGTTGACGTGCGCGAGTTCAGCGTCCCCGCCACCGCCACTGTGGCTGCCGAGGAGAACCTCACCGACATGGTGCAGGCGAACGCGGAGCGCTTCGGCAACGCCGTCAGCTTCCGCCGCCGCGTCGACGGCACGTGGGTGGACGTGACCGCCCGCGACTTCGCCGCCCAGGTGCTCGCGGTCGCCAAGGGCCTGATCGCGTCCGGCCTGCGGGCGGGCGACCGGGTCGGCCTGATGTCCAAGACCCGCTACGAGTGGACCCTGCTCGACTTCGCCGTCTGGCACGCGGGCGGCGTCGTGGTGCCGATCTACGAGACGTCGGCGGCCGAGCAGGTCGAGTGGATCCTGTCCGACTCCGGAGCCAAGGCCGTGTTCGTGGAGACCGCCGAGCACAAGGCCACCCTGGACACCGTCGTGTCCGGGCTGCCGGAGCTGGGCAGCGTCTGGCAGATCGACGGGCCGGGCGCGGACGCCGCCGGCGCGATCGACGAGCTGACCGCGCTCGGCGCGGGCGTGTCCGACGACGACGCGCGCGCCCGGCGCAAGGAGGTCGGCGCGGACGACACGGCGACCATCGTCTACACCTCGGGCACCACCGGCCGGCCCAAGGGCTGCGAGCTGACGCACTACAACCTGCTGTCCGAGGTGCGCTCCGACGTGGCGGCGTTCCCGCAGCTCATGCAGGCCGGCAACTCGCTGCTGGTGTTCCTGCCGCTGGCGCACATCCTGGCCCGCGCGATCGCCCTGTGCGGCGTGTACACCCGGGTGACGCTGGGCCACACGCCGGACGTGCGGAACCTGGTGGACGACCTCCAGTCGTTCCGGCCGACGTTCGTGGTGGCCGTGCCCCGGGTGTTCGAGAAGGTCTACAACGGCGCGAAGCAGAAGGCGCACGCGGCGGGCAAGGGCAAGATCTTCGACGCCGCCGAGGCGACCGCGGTGGCCTACAGCCAGGCGCAGGACACCGGCGGCGCGGGCCTGGGGCTCAAGCTCAAGCACGCGCTGTTCTCGAAGCTGGTCTACTCCAAGCTCCAGGCGGCGCTGGGCAGCCGGTGCATCGCGGCGGTGTCCGGCGGCGCTCCGCTGGGCGCGCGGCTGGCGCACTTCTTCCGCGGCGTCGGCGTGCCGGTGCTGGAGGGCTACGGCCTGACCGAGACCAGCGCGGCGGCGTGCGTGAACACCGTGTCGGCGTTCCGGGTGGGCACGGTCGGCCGGCCGATCGCGGGCACCGCGGTGCGGATCGCCGAGGACGGCGAGATCCTGATCAAGGGCGACGTGGTGTTCCGGTCGTACTGGAACAACGCGGACGCGACCCGCGAGGCGCTGGAGGACGGCTGGTTCCACACCGGCGACCTGGGCGAGCTGGACGGCGACGGCTTCCTGCGGATCACCGGCCGCAAGAAGGAGATCATCGTCACGGCGGGCGGCAAGAACGTCTCGCCGGCCGTGCTGGAGGACCGGCTGCGGGCGCACCCGCTGATCAGCCAGTGCATGGTGGTGGGCGACGCGCAGCCGTTCATCGGCGCGCTGATCACCATCGACCCGGAGTTCTTCCCGGCGTGGAAGGAGCAGAACGGCAAGTCCGCGTCGGTGTCCGTGGCGGACCTGGTCGACGACGAGACGCTGCGGGGCGCCATCCAGGCGGCGGTGGACGAGGCCAACCACGCGGTGTCCAAGGCGGAGGCGATCAAGAAGTTCCGCATCCTGCCGGTGGACTTCACCGAGGCCGGCGGCGAGATGACGCCGAGCCTGAAGCTGCGCCGCTCGGTGGTCGCGACCACCTACCAGCAGGACATCGAGGCGATCTACGCGAAGTAAGACGAGTGGCCCGCACCCAGCGGGTGCGGGCCACTCGACCCCCAGTGATCGTTATCCGCTGTCGCGGATTCGAGAAGCTGTGTTGTCCCGGTCCCCCAACCGGGACGTCCTGAAGACTGCCGGACCTCGCTGTCGTATCGCTGACGCGGCGGTGACTCGGGCCGTCAGCGGCACCCCTAGGCTGGTGGTCGCGGGACGTTCAGCCGAGGGGATCGACGATGGGATCGGGGCCGCTGTTCGCTCTGCTCGGCCCCCTGGAGGTGCGCCTGGACGGCCGGCGGGTGCCGGTCCGGGCGGGCAAGCACCGGGCGCTGCTGGCCGCGCTCGCGCTGCGCGCGGGCCGGGTGGTGCCGGTGCACGAGCTGGTGTGCTTCCTGTGGGGCGACGACCCGCCCGCGCGCACCAGGGGCACCCTCCAGACCTACGTGATGCGCCTGCGGCAGCTGCTCGGCGACCCGTCGCTGATCCGCACCACCTCGGACGGCTACCGGCTGGTGGTCGCGCCCGAGCAGGTCGACGTGCACCGGTTCACCACCGCCGCCGGACTCGCCCGCCAGGCCGCGCGGCGGGGTGATCCCGCTCACGCCGCCGGGCTCTACGCCGAGGCGCTGGGCCTGTGGCGCGGGCCGGCGCTGGCGGACGTGCCGTCCGAGGCGCTGCGCGACGACGAGGTGCCCCGGCTGGTCGAGCGGCTGATGACCGCGCACGAGGAGCACAACGACGTCGAGCTGGAGCTGGGCCACCACGAGCGGCTGGTGCCGGTGCTGCGCGGCCTCACCGCCGACCACCCGCTGCGCGAGCGGTTCTGGGCCCAGCTGATGCTCGCCCTGTACCGGGGCAGCCGGCAGGCCGAGGCGCTGGAGGCGTTCCGCCGGGTGGACCGGGTGCTCGCCGGGCAGCTGGGCATCGAGCCCGGCCCGGAGCTGCGCCGGCTGCACCAGGCGATCCTGGTCGGCGACCCGGCGCTGGCCGCGCCCGCCGGACCGGTCGACCCGGACGTGCCCGACCAGCTGCCGCCGGACGTGCCTGGGTTCGTCGGGCGGGACGCGGACGTCGAACGGATCACCCGGCTGGTCGCACCCGAGGGCGAGACCGGCACGGCGGTGCCGATCGTGGTGCTCACCGGCGTGCCCGGGGTCGGCAAGACGGCGCTCGCGGTCCGGCTCGCGCACCGGCTGCGGCACCGGTTCCCGGACGGCCGGCTGTACGTGGACCTGCGCGGCCTCGGCCCGGAGCCGCCGCCGCGCGCCGAGGAGGTGCTGACCCGGTTCCTGCGGGCGCTGGGCGTGCCGCCGGAGCAGATCCCGGTCGAGCAGGACGAGCAGGCTTCGCTGTTCCGGTCGCTGCTCGCGGGCCGCCGGATGCTGCTGGTGCTGGACAACGCCGCCGCGCCCGACCAGGTGCGCCCGCTGCTGCCCGGCACCGCGGGCTGCCCGGTGCTGGTGACCAGCCGGGACGACCTGCGCGGCCTGATCGCCGTGGACGGCGCCCGCCGGGTCGCGCTGGAGGTGTTGCCCCCGGCCGAGGCGCAGGCCGTGCTGGGCCGCTCCGGCCCGGCCGCCGCGGAACTGGCCGAGCGCTGCGGCCGGCTGCCGCTGGACCTGGTCGTGGCCGCCGCGTCGCTGGGCGACGGCTCGGTGTCGCGCTACCTGGACCGGCTCGGCGACCGCCGCCCGCGCGACCTCGCCGTCGCGGCGCTGCCGCCCGACGCGCGCCGGCTGTTCTGCCGGCTCGGCGCGGTGCCGGGCGTGGACTTCACCGCCGAGGTCGCCGCCGCCGCGGCCGACCTGCCGGTGGAGGTCGCGGGCAGCGTGCTGGCCCGGCTGGCGGCCGCGCGGCTGCTCCAGGGCCACGGCGGGCGGTACTCGTTCCACGACGAGCTGGGCCGGTTCGCCCGCGAGCTGGCCGAGGTGGCGGGCGAGGACACCGCGCGGGCCCGGCTGCGGGTGCTGAAGTTCTACGTGCGGGCCGTCGACCACTGCGCGGAGCTGCTCTACCCGGACCTGATGCGGCTGCCCGCGACCGACCCCGACCCGGTCGGCCCGCCCCGGGTGGAGACCGCCGCGCAGGCCCGGTCGTGGCTGGACGCGGAGCGCCCGAACCTCACCACGGCGATCCGGTCGGCCGCCCAGCACGGCCCGGCGGAGATCTCCTGGCGGCTCGCGGACGGCCTGCGCGGGTACCTGTGGATCGGCAAGCACGTCGCCGAGTGGGCGACCACCGCCCGGTACGGCCTGGACGCCGCGCACGAGCAGCGCGACCGGGCAGGCGAGGCGGCGATGCGGCAGAACCTGGGCACCCTGCACTGGCGGATGGGCGATTTCGAGGCGTCCGTCGCGCACTACACGCGGGCCGTCGAGCTGCACCGGGCAGCGGGCGACCTGGCCTCCGAGGCGGGCGTGCGGGGCGCGCTGGGCCTGGCCCGGCTGGACGCGGGCGACCTGGCCGGGGCGCGCGACGACCTGGAGACGTGCCTGGCGCTCAAGCGCGAGTCCGGCGGTCCCCGGGCCGGCGAGACCGGCGTGCTGACCGGGCTGGGCCTGCTGGCCATCGACACCGGCGAGCTGGCCGAGGCCGAGGACCTGCTCGGCGAGGCGCTCGCGGTCAGCGCCGCGCACGGCCAGCGGACCGGCGAGATCAACTCCCGGGTGCTGCTCGGCATGACCGCGCAGCTGCTGGGCGAGCCGCAGCGGGCGCTCACGCACCTGGACGAGGCGCTGCGGCTCAGCCGCGAGGCGGGTTTCCGGGCGTCCACCGCGCGCGCCCTGGAGGCCACCGCCACCGTGCGGCTGGACCTGGGCGAGCCGCTGACCGCGCTGGAGCTGGTCGACCAGGCGCTGGCCGAGCTGCGGGAGGACGGCGACCAGCGGGTCACCACGAGCGTGCTGACCGTGATGGCCGCGGCGAACCGCGACCTGGGCGACCTGGGCGCCGCCGACGAGCAGTTCCAGCAGGCGCTCACCAAGGGCCGCCGGATCGGGTTCCGGTTCGGCGAGGCCAAGGCCCTGGTCGGCCTGGCGGCCGTGCGCCGGCTGCGCGGCGAGCCGGCCGAGGCCCGCGCCCTGGCCGCCCAGGCGGTCACCCTGACCACCGACCACGGCCTGCGCATCCTGGAGGGCTCGGCCCGCGCCGAGCTGGCCGCCGCCCACCTGGCCCTGGGCGACCACGCGGCGGCCGCCGCCGAATCCGCCCGAGCCCACGCCCTGCACACCCGGACCGGCCACCGCCCGCCGGTCGGCCACTAGATGACTGATTCCCAGGGTTGGTGGTCGTAGGCGGTCGGGGATCGTTTGACTGGTCGTTGTGCCGGATGGCTGCGGTGGGGGCGAGGACGCGTTGCAGGACGCGGGCGATCACTCCTGCGGGTGTGCGTCCGCCGTGTCGTTCGAGGTCGAGTCGGGCCTTGAGGGTCTGGTCGATCGACTCGACGGTCTGGCGCAGCGGCTTGGACAGTCGGGTGCCGGGCCGTTCGGGCTCGCCCGTGCGTGCCCGGCGCAGCAGGACGAGGCCGGCCCCGGCCAGGGCCTGTTCGAAGTCAGGCCCGTAGTAGTGGCCGTCGGCGATCGGCACCTGCCACGGCCGGGGAGCGGTCAGGGCCGGGTCGGTGTCGAGGACGTCGAGGATGTCGAGCGGGGCGGTGCGTTCGTCGGCCTTGGCCCCGGTCGACGCGAACGCGACCGGCAGACCTCCCGACCCCGGACTCCACGGGCCAGGTGCGGCCTTCAGCAGATCGCCGGTCCTGACGTGGAGTGCGGTCTCCAGGTGCCTACTCCTTGGAATCATCCAGGAGGACGCGGCGCTCAGCCGTCGATCAGGCACGCCAGACGGGCCGCCAGGTCGTCCCAGCGCCACTCGCGGGACACCCACTCGCGGCCCGCCAAGCCCATCTTCGCCGCCAGGTCGCGGTCTTCCAGCAGCCGCCCGACCTCGGCCGCCACCTCGGCCACCGCGCGGCCGTCCACCACCGTGCCGGTCACGCCGTCGCGCACGGTCTCCGGCGCGCCGCCGGAACGCCCCGCCACGACGGGCAGCCCGGTCGCCGAAGCCTCCAGGTAGACGATCCCCAGCCCCTCCACGTCCAGCCCGCGCCCGCGCGTGCGGCACGGCATCGCGAACACGTCGCCCGCGTTGTAGTGCGCCGGCAGCTCCGACCACGGCACGGACCCGGTCAGCACCACGTGCTCCGCGACGCCCACCGACGACGCCAACCGCGCCAGCCCGTCCGCGTAAGGCCCGCCGCCCACCAACAGCAGCGCCGCGTCGGGCACCTTCCGGCGGATCTCCGGCAACGCCCGCACGAGCACGTCCTGCCCCTTGCGCGGCACCAGCCGCGACACGCACACCACCACCGGCCGGTCACCCAGGCGGTAGCGGTCGCGGATCTCCGAGCGCGCCGCCGGGTCGGGCGCGAACACCGCGGTGTCCACTCCGGACGGAAGGTGCTCCAGCGCCGCCAGCGGACCGAACGCGGCGGCGAACCGGGACCGCGTGTAGCGGCTGACGAACGTCACCACGTCCACCGCGGAACCGATGGCGCGCAACGACTGCCGCGCCCCCGGCAGCATCGACCAACCCACCTCGTGCCCGTGCGTGCACGCCACCACGCGGTGCGCGCCCGCGTCGCGCAGCCACGGCGTGAGCAGCGCCAGCGGTGCCGCCGCGCCGAACCACACGGCCTCGCAGCGGTGCGAGCGGACGATCTCCGCCGCACGCCGCCGCACATCCGGTGTGGGCAGCATCAGCGTGCCGGGGTGCCGGATCACCTCGAACGGCTGGACGGCGTCGAACTCGGGGTGCGAACCGGACGGCGACTCCCACGACGGCGCGTAGACCACCAGGTCGGGCAGCCGGACCGCGAGTGCGTGCAGGTACGCCTGGATCCCACCGGGCCGGGGTGGGAAGTCATTGGTCACCAGCAGTGTCCGACGCACCGGCCTCACGGTACGCCGAAGGAGGACCGGAGGAATTCCCGCCAACCCCGCACCAACTCGGCCAGGTCCAGGCCGGTCGTCTCGCGCACCAGGGACGCCGTCCGCTCGTCGTCCAACCGCCCCGCGCCGGCCATCCGGCGGTAAGTCCGCACCAGTCCCGGCTCGCCGAGCCGCTGCGCCAAGTACAGGTTGAACGACCACGACTCCTGGTAGGCCAACTCCATGCCCTCGCCCCGGAACCGCGCGTCGGACGGCAACGCGTCCGGCAGCGCGACCCGCGCCTGCGCCGCCAGCGCGGGCGCGGCCTTGCGCGGCGGCAGGTCGCTGCCCCGGTAGCCCACGTAGTCCGCGAACCCCTCCAGCAGCCACATCGGCGCGCCGTCCACGGTCTCGCCGCGCGCCGCGATGTGCGTGATCTCGTGCCGCAGCAGCACCCGCAACGCCAGCGGCGACAGCACGGCCGCGCCGGCCGGGTTGAGCACCACCCGCTGGCCCTGCGCGGTGCGGGTCGCGGAGTCCACCCGGTCGGCCACCGCGACGCCCGCGATCGAGCCGTCCGCGAACCCCGGCCCGACCAGGGCCTGGAGTTCGCGCGCGTCGGCCGGGATCAGCACCGCCACCTGGCGCGCCCACGCCTGGCCCCACACCTCGGTCACCGTGCCCACCGCGGTGTCCAGTTCGGCCAGCACCCGCGCGGCCAGCGGCTCGCCGCCGGGGTGGCTGAGCACGAACCCGCCCGGGCCGGTCAGCACGTGGCACGGCCCGAAGTCCCACGGCCCGCGCCAGGTGCGCTTGCCCAGCGGCTCCAGCGCGGTGTCCGAGTTGAGGTACCAGCGGTCGCCGCGCCGGGTGAACAGGTAGGCCATGCCCTGCGTGCTGGGCACCGCGTCCACGCCGCGCAGCCGGTAGGACAGCCGCACGTCCGGGGCCCACGACTCGTCGGCGGCGGGCAGCCGCACGGCGGCGAGGTCCGTCTCGCCCTCCAGCCGGTACGCCCAGTCGCCCAGCGGCACCGCCGCGAGGTTGCGGAACAGGTCGCGCTGCCGCTGCCGGAAGTCCGGGTCGGCGGCCGGGTCGAGGTCCGCGGTGAACGCCGCCTCGTCGCGGTCCAGCAGCGCGCGGGCCCGCCGGTCCAGCAGGTCGCGCACGGCGTGCCCGCGCGGGTCGGGGTCGGTCGCCGACGCGCCGGACACCGGCGGGGCGCCCGGCGGCACGGCCAGGGCCAGCCCGCACAGGAACGTGGCGGCCACGACGGCGGCCAGCAGGACCCGGAAGCGGTTCACGCTTCGCCAAAGTAGTCGGCAGGGCCGCCCCGGTGCGGGACGGCCCTGCCGGACGTGCTGGCGGATCAGCCCTCGATGCGGCGCATCGCGTAGATGGAGCCCGGGGACTCCAGCGACACGATCTTCACCGGCACGCCGTCCGTGGACGCGTGCACGACGCTGCCGTTGTCCACCGCCATGCCGACGTGGTTGCCGCCGTTGTAGATGATCAGGTCGCCCGCGCGCACTTCGCCGCGCGACACCGCGCGCCCGGCACCGGCCTGGCCGTTGCTGGTGCGCGGGATGGTCACGCCGGCCGCGGCGTACGCCTTGGACGTGAGACCGGAGCAGTCCCACAGGTCCGGACCGGTCGCGCCGTACTGGTACATGTCGCCGCGCTGCGCCAGCGCGAACGCCAGTGCCGCGCCCGCGGTGCCGGCCGGCACCGCGATGTTGGAGGTGTCGCCGGGGTCGGCCAGCTGCTTGCGGTCGGTGGTGCTGAGCCGGTTGAGCTGCGTCTTGACCTCGTCGATCTGGCCGCTGAGGTCTTCCTGGCGCTTCTTGATGTCGTCGGCGATCTTGGCCGACTCGTCGGTCGCCTTCTGCGCGCGACCCTGCGCGTCGGACGCCGCGGTCTTGGCCGACACGGCCGCGTTGACCGCGTTGGACAGCTTGTCCAGCGCCTCGCCGTTGTCCGCGGCGAGCACGCCCAGCGCCGACATCCGGTTGAGGAAGTCCTGCTGCGAGTCGCTGACCAGCAGTGCGGACAGCTGGTTGAACCGCGCGCCCTCGAACGACGCCTCGGTCAGCTTGTCGACCTGGACGCGGAAGGTCTCTTCGTCGTTCTTGGCCTGGTCGCCCGCCTGGGACGCCTGGGCCAGGTCCGCGTTGGCCTGGTCGAGCAGCTTCTGGTTGTTGTCGCGCTGCTCCTCGGCCCGGAGGAGTTCCTCGTTGAGCTTGGTGGCCTGCTCGGCCAGCTCGTTGTACTTCTTCAGCGCGTCCGAAGCCGTGTTCGGCTGAGCCCCGGCGGGAACGGGCATGACGCCCACCGCCGCGGCGGCCACCGCCGTGGCCGCGATCGCCCCGCGCACACCGCGCTTGAGTCGTTGCGACGCCACAGTCGCGTGTCACTCCTAACGTATGAACCGCCGACCGGTCGGGCGCGCGTGTCCGCACCTGCCCGACTGATCCGGCTTTCGCAAGCTCCGGTTCGGCTCCCCGACAGGCCGATTCGGCGGTGAACCCGCGTCGCCGTCCAGGATGGACGGCTGCCCGCCGCGAGATCTCGGCTAGGTTACGAAAGGTGAGGCCCGGCGTCCACCCGCAGGGCCCCGAAAACCTTTCAGGTTGACAACGATCCCCGAACGGCCGACCCGTGACCTCGAAGTGTGACCAACCGTGGTGTGAAAAACACGACGTGTGTCACACCCGTCCCAGCCTGGCGAGCAGCACGGCGGACGGCACCGGGTGCGCACCCCGCCGTCGGACGGAGTCCGCGACCGCCCGATCGGAGGTCACCACGACCACCGGACGGCCCTCCGGCTCGGCGGTGACCAACGCCCGGATCACGTCGTCCGCCAACACCCCAGGGTCGCTGAACAGCACGCGAACACCGCGCGGCGCGCTGGTCGGCACCGCCACCACCCCCGCGCCGTCGAACACCAGCGTCACCTCCGCGCCGGTCCGCGCGGCGAGCACCGCGAGCTGGTGCACCAACCGGTCGCGCTGGTCGGACAGCGACAGCTCCGGGTAACCCGTCTTGGTGACGTTGTAGCCGTCCACGATCAGGTGAACGGCGGGCAGCGCGAGCAGCCGGTCCAACGCCGCCGGGTCCTCGACCCGCCCCACCGCGGACTGCGCGGCGCTCGCACCCCGCACCAGGTCGGCCGGCCTCGGCCCCGCACCACCCAGCGCGAGTTCCCGGCGCAGCCCGTTGACCGCGCCGTCCAACGTGTCCACCAGCAGCGCCAACCGCACCTCGTCGGCCTGCCGGGCCTCCTTCGCGGACTGCCGCGCCACCTCCGCGTCGGCCTCCGCGCGCTGCGCCTTGCCCCGCTCGTTCTCCGCCCGCTCGCGCTCCCGGTCCCGCTCGGCGGTGATCCGCCGGACCTCCGCGTCCGCGTCGGCCCGGGTCCGCTCGGCCGCCAGCAGCGCCGCCTCCGCCCGGTCCTTGGCCTCCCGCAGCCGCACCCCCTGCTCCCGCAGGCGCTTGCGCAGCCGCTCCAACTCGACCTCGGCCTCTTCCCGGATCTTGTCGGTGACCGTCGTCGACTCGGCGCGCTCGGCCTTGAGCCGTTCCAGCTCCTGCTCCAGCCGGTCCGACCTCGACACCGCGGCATCGCGCTCGACCCGCAGCGCCGCCTCGCTCCCCCGCCGGGACACCAGCTCGACGAAGTGCGCCGCGACCTCCTCCCCCTGCAGGATCGCCGCCGCGCCGGCGGCCACCGGGTCCGGCGAGGTCACCTCCAGCGCGGCCGGCCGGTTGCGCTGGAGCCACTCGACCACGGCCGCCCGGAAGTTGGCCGACCCGCGCAGCCCCGCGATCAGCGGACCACCGCCCAACCGGGCCCGCTTGGTCGGCGCGAACCGCGCGACGGCCCGCAACGACTGCGGCACGTCCACCTTGGCCAGATCGCCGAGCGCGTCCGCGCTCAACTCGGCCAACCGGGCGCGCAGTGGCTCCGGCAACGCCCCCCAGTCCACAGTGGACTCGACGGGCGCGTCCGGCTCTCCGGTCACGAGCCCGCCGTCGTCAGGCGCTATCGGGTCTTGCACCCGTACAGGCTACGGCAGTGTTGGATGGCCGCGACTGCATTGGATGGCCGCGACGGAGTCGCGGCGGCTCGGCCGCCTGGAAGTCGGCGGCTCGCGACCGATTTCCCGCCGATCGAAAAGCGTGATCGGCGGGAAATGGGGCGCGAACCACCGACGCGGCCTCGCGTGGTGGCTGGGAGCTGGGGGAACGGGATCGGAACGGCGGACCAACAAGGGGGACCGAAGGAGCGGACGACGAGAGGGGTCCGGAGGAGCGGACGGCGGGAGGGGTGAGTGGGGAGGCTGGGGCGGAGGTGGGTGGGGAATGTCGTACCGGCCGGCTACGGTCCGGGGCGATGAGTACCGCCCTGCCCGCCCAGCTCTCCTTCGACGAGTTGGGCACACCGTTGCGCGACACCACGTTCGTCGTGTTCGACCTGGAGACGACCGGCGGCAGCGCCAACGCCGACACGATCACCGAGATCGGCGCGGTCAAGGTGCGGGGCGGCCGGGTGCTCGGCACGTTCTCCACCCTGGTCGACCCCGAGCGCGGCATCCCGCCGCAGATCGTGGCGCTGACCGGGATCACCCAGCTCATGGTGACCGGCGCGCCCCGGCTGGCCACCGTGCTGCCCGCGTTCCTGGAGTTCGCCGCCGGGTCCGTGCTGGTCGCGCACAACTCCGGGTTCGACGTCGGCTTCATCAAGGCCGCCTGCGAGCGCCACGGCTACCACTGGCCCAAGCCCGGCGTCGTGTGCACGGTGAAGCTCGCCCGCCGCGTGCTGACCCGCGACGAGGCCCCCAGCTGCCGGCTGTCCGCGCTGGCCCAGCTCTTCCGGATCGGCACCACGCCCAACCACCGGGCCCTGGTCGACGCGCAGGCCACCGTCGAGGTGCTGCACCACCTGCTGGAGCGGGTCGGGTCGGTCGGCGTGCACTCGCTGGAGGAGCTGCTGGCCTACCTCCCCGAGGTGACGCCCGCGCAGCGGCGCAAGCGCGAACTGGCCGCGCACCTGCCGTCGACGCCGGGCGTGTACCTGTTCCGGGGCCCGTCCGAGGAGGTCCTGTACGTCGGCACGGCTTCGGACCTCCGCAGGCGGGTCCGCCAGTACTTCACCGCCTCGGAGGGGCGGCAACGGCTGCGCGAGATGGTCGCGCTGGCCGTGCGGGTGGACGCGGTCGAGTGCGCGCACGCCCTGGAGGCCGAGGTCCGCGAACTGCGCCTGCTCACCGCGCACAAACCCGCCTACAACCGCCGCTCCAAGAACCAGGGCGGCTGGTGGTGGCTCACCCTCACCGACGAGCCCTTCCCGCGCCTCTCCCTGGTCCGCACGCCGCGCGCGGGGGCCATCGGCCCGTTCCGCTCCCGCAGGCTCGCCGAAGCCGCCCAGGACGCCCTCCAGGACGCCGTGCCGGTGCGGGCGTGCGCGCAACGGATCTCCGCCCGCAAACCCACCGGCACGCCGTGCGCCCTGTTCGAACTGGGCCGCTGCAAAGCCCCCTGCGCGGGCCGGCAGTCCGTCGAGGAGTACTCCCCCGCCGTGACCGCGCTGCGCGACCTGGTCGACGGCCGCGACACCACCCCGTTCCGGGGCATGGCCGCCCACCTCGAAGAACTCTCCGCCGCGCACCGCTTCGAGGACGCCGCCGCCCACCGCGACCGGCTGTCCGGCCTGGTCCGGGCGCTGGACCGGGGCCAGCGGCTGGCGGGCCTCGCGGTCCTGCCCGAACTCGTCGCCGCCCGCCCCGACGGCGAGCGCGGCTGGGAGTTCGCCGTCGTGCGGCACGGCCGGCTGGCGTCCGCCGGCGTGGCCCGCCGGGGCGTGCCCCCGATGCCCGTCGTCGCCGCCCTGGTCGCCGCCGCCGAGACGGTCGTCCCCGACGACGGCCCGCTGCGCGGCGCGCCGCCCGAGGAGACCGCGGTGATCCTGCGCTGGCTCGACCGGCCGGGCACCCGGCTGGTGCACTGCGACCGGCCCTGGACCTCGCCCTCGGCGTCGGCCGGGGCGTGGCGGGCGTGGGTGGAGCGCGCCGAGGCCGGCCGGGACCAGTACCGGATCACGGGCCACTAGCATGTGGGCACCCCGACCTTGACGAGGAGGACGCTGTGATCACCGCGATCGTGTTGATCCAGGCCGCCGCCGATACCATCCCGGACGCGGCGCAGGCGATCGCCGACATCGAAGGCGTCACCGAGGTCTACTCGTGCGCGGGCGATGTGGACCTGATCGCCCTGGTGAAGGTGGCCCGGCACGAAGACCTGGCCGAGCTGGTGCCCGGCCACATCTCCAAGGTGCCCGGCGTGCTGAACACCGACACCCACATCTCGTTCCGCTCGTACTCCAAGCGCGACACCGAAGCCGCCTTCTCCGTCGGCCTCGACGAGGGCTGACCCCGGTCCCGGGGCGTCACCGCCCCGCGACCACCGGCCCCGCGAACCACCGGCCGGCGCACGAAAAGCTCCCGGCGCACGAAAAGGCCCCCGCACCCTTCCGGGTACGGGGGCCTTTCCACAACTCCCGAGGCGCTCAGTCCTCCGGCTGGGAGGGCTTGCCCGCCAGCTCGTCGGACGGCTTGTTCTCGCCGGTCAGGGCCGCCTTCGGGTGGCCGGCGTCGTGGCGCGCCCGCGCCAGGGCCGCGGTCTCCTCCGGGGCGTCCGGCGTCAGGAAGCTGCCGGGCACCGGGTGGCCGGCCGAGCCGAGCTTGTTCATCTTCTTCGGCACCGGGGCGCCCTGGTAGGCCAGGGGCAGCGGGTGGCCGTGGTCGTCCACCGGGCCCAGCGGCTGGTGGAGTTCGATGAACTCGCCGTGCGGCAGGCGCTTGATGATGCCCGTCTCCACGCCGTGCTCCAGCACCTCGCGGTCGGCGCGCTGGAGGCCGATGCAGATCCGGTAGGTGAGGAAGTACGCCACCGGCGGGATCACCAGCATGCCGATGCGGCCCATCCACGTCGTCGCGTTCAACGAGATGTCGAACTTGTACGCGAAGATGTCGTTGGCGCCCATGACCAGCAGCACCATGAAGTACGAGATGGCCATCACGCCGAGCGACGTGCGGACCGGCACGTCACGCGGGCGCTGGAGCAGGTTGTGGTGCGCGTAGTCCTTGGTCATCTTGCGCTCGATCCACGGGTAGACCGCCGCGATGCCGGTCAGCAGCGGCAGACCCAGCAGGAACGGCCAGAACGGCGCCGGGATCGTGTAGTCGCCGAGGTACATCTCCCACGCGGGCCACACCCGGACCAGGCCGTCGGTCCACCCCATGTACCAGTCGGGCTGCGAGCCCGCCGAGACCTGGGACGGGTTGTACGGGCCGATGTTCCAGATCGGGTTGATCTGGAAGACGCCGCCCATGATCGCGGTGACCGCGACGACGACCGCGAAGAAGCCGCCGCCCTTGGCCGCGAACACCGGCATGATGCGCACGCCGACGACGTTGGTCTCCTTGCGGCCGACGCCGGGGAACTGGGTGTGCTTCTGGTACCAGACCAGACCCAGGTGGACCGCGATGAGCGCCAGGATGATGGCCGGGATGACCAGGATGTGCAGCGTGTACAGGCGCGGGATGATCTCCGTGCCGGGGAACTCGCCGCCGAAGGCCAGCCAGTTGATCCAGGTGCCGACCACCGGGAACGAGATCAGCAGCGCCGCCATCACCCGCAGGCCGGTGCCGGAGAGCAGGTCGTCGGGCAGCGAGTAGCCGAGGAAGCCCTCGATCGCGCCCAGCATGAACAGCACGATGCCGATGACCCAGTTGATCTCCCGGGGCCGGCGGAACGCGCCGGTGAAGAAGATCCGGAACATGTGGATCACGATCGCGGCCATGAACAGCAGCGCGGCCCAGTGGTGGACCTGGCGCACGAACAGGCCGCCGCGCACGTCGAAGGAGATCTGGAGCGTCGACTCGAACGCCCGCGACATCTCCATGTTGTTCATGTTCGGGCCGCTGCCGTGGTAGACGACCTCCGCCATGGAGGGGTCGAAGAACAGCGCCAGGTACGTGCCCGACAGCAGCAGGACGATGAAGCTGTAGAGCGCGATCTCGCCGAGCAGGAACGACCAGTGGGTCGGGAAGACCTTGTTGATCTGCTTGCGGATGCCACCGGCCATGTGGAACCGGTCGTCAGCCCACTTCGCGGCCCCGCCCGCCACCCTGGCGGCGGCGTTCTGCCGCTTGGTCGGCGTCGTGATGCCGCTCATGACTTACGCTCCCAGAACGCCGGACCCACAGCCTCGATGAAGTCGCTGCGGGCAATCAAGTATCCCTCTTCGTCCACCGTGATCGGAAGCTGGGGAAGGGCGCGGGTCGCCGGACCGAACCGGGGCTTGCCGTAGTGGAAGACGTCGAACTGCGACTGGTGGCACGGGCACAGCAGCAGACCGGTCTGCTGCTCGTACAGCGAGGTCGGGCAGCCCAGGTGGGTGCAGATCTTCGAGTAGGCGTACAGGTCGCCGTAGTTGAAGTCCTCCTGGCCGTCGCGCTTGACGACCTGCTGGCCGGGGCGCAGCCGGATCAGCATGACCGGGTTGTCGGCCCGCTTCATGGCCGCGACCAGGGCTTCTTCGTTGCCGCGCTCCGACTCGCGGAACGGGAACACCGTTTCGAAACCGCCGGCGTCCAGGTCCTCCGGGCGCACCAGCGCGATCTCGTGCATCCGGCCGGTGCTGCGGCGCAGGTAGATCTTCTCGCCGTTCTCGGGCTTCCAACCGGTGTGCCAGAGCGAGTCCTTCGACTCGCTGTCCGCCCACGGGTTCTTGATCAGGCCGCCGAGCGGCACGGCCAGCACACCGAGGCCGAACACGCCCGCGCCCAGGCCCGCGGTCCGCTTGATGAGCGACCGGCGGCCCAGGGTCGAGCGCTCGCCGGCGTCGGCCAGCTCCGCCAGCACGGTCGCCTTGTCGACCTCCGGCGAGCCGCCGTCGTGGCGCTGCTGGACGGCCAGCTCCTCCGGGATGAACTTCTTGGTGTAGAGCAGCGCGCCCACGCCCAGCGCCAGGATGGACAGACCCAGCGTCGCGCCGATGATCGGCGTGTACAGGCTGTAGACGAAGTGCATCGAGGAGTCCGAGTCCTCGTACTTCCACGGCCAGAACAGGAACGCCGCGAGGAACGCCACACCCGAGAGCGCCGCGATGAGGAACCACAGCGCGACGGCGCGTTCCGCGCGCCGCTCCGCGCGGGTGCCCTTGACCGGCCACCGCTCCTCGTAGTGGACCAGCTCAACGCCGTCCAGCCCGGTACCGAGCTTGACCAGCTCGTCCCGGCTCATCCCGGCGAGTTCGGCCTCGTCGGGCACGTTGTTCGGCTTCTCGCCGCTCATGCCTTGGCTCCGATCCAGAGGGTCACGCCGATCAGGGCGGCGATACCCACGATGAACGCGATCAGACCCTCCGATACCGGCCCGAGGCCGCCGAGGGGGGCGCCGCCGGGGTTGTTGTTCCCGTCGGTCACCGACTTGATGTACGCGATGATGTCCTTCTTCTCCTCCGGCGTGAGCTGCCGGTCGGAGAACTTCGGCATGTTCTGCGGACCGGTGAGCATCGCCGTGTAGAGCTGCTCCTCGGTCACGCCGTCCAGCTCGGGTGCGAACTTGCCGGACGACAGCGCCCCGCCGCGACCGGTGAAGTTGTGGCACGCCGCGCAGTTGAGCCGGAAGAGTTCGCCACCCCGGGCCGGGTCCTCGCCGCGCAGCGCCTCGCCGCGCTCCTCGGGGGTCTGCGGACCGGCGCCGCGGGACTGGATGAACGCGCCGAGCGCGTCGATCTCCGCCGCGGTGAACACCGCGGGCTTGCGCTGGGCCTGGGCCTCCTGGCGGGCCATCGGCATCCGGCCGGAGGAGACCTGGAAGTAGACGGCCGCCTCGCCCACGCCGATCAGGCTCGGACCCCGGTCCTGGACGCCGTCGAGGTTCTTGCCGTGGCAGGAGATGCAGGTGTTGTTGTAGAGCTGCTCGCCCAGCCGCACCTGGGCCGGGTCGTCCTGCGCCTGCGCGGTCTGCGGCTGCGGCGCGAGCGCGCTGAACAGGAAGCCCGCGGACAGCAGCGCGAAGCCCAGCGCGAGGAGGCCCGAGATCCGCCTGCGCAACTTGGTGCTGCGCTTCCGGGCCCGTGTGGTGTTGGTGGTCATGTGTGCGGCAACCCTTGCTGGTGTGAGTTCGGGGTTCGAGCTGGTCGTCAGGGCACGATGTAGATGATGGCGAACAAGCCGATCCAGACGACGTCCACGAAGTGCCAGTAGTACGACACGACGATGGCCGAGGTCGCCTGAGCCGGGGTGAACTTGCTCAGCTTCGTGCGGACCAGCAGGTAGCCGAACGCGATCAGACCACCGATCACGTGCAGACCGTGGAAGCCGGTCGTGAGGAAGAAGACGGTGCCGTACGCCGAGTCGTGGATGGTGGTGCCCTCTTCGACGAGGGTCATGTACTCGCCCGCCTGGCCACCGACGAAGATCGCGCCCATGATCAGCGTCACGAGGTACCAGCGACGCAGACCGAAGACATCACCTCGCTCCGCGGCGAACACGCCCCACTGGCACGTGAACGACGAGGCCACGAGGATGATCGTGAAGAACAGTGCGTAGGGCACGTTCAGATGCGTCGGTGCCGGGGGCCAGTGCCCTTCGTTCTGGGCCTTCACCGTGAAGAACATGGCGAAGAGCCCGGCGAAGAACATCAGCTCACTGGACAGCCAGACGATCGTGCCGACGCTGACCATGTTCGGGCGGTTCAGCGAGTGCACGCGCTGGCCGATGGAGGGCGCTGCCGTTGTCACACGACGCATTATTGCTTGCAGGTTTTCGCTCCGCCCATCGGGTCCGGAGCTGTCCGACCGGTCATCCGGGTCACACAGGCGGTGAGGTCGTCATGGGGTTGTTGCGCCGGTTGCGTGACCGCTGGGGGCGAAGGGACGAACCGGACCTGGAGATCGACACCCCGGGCCTGGTCGTGGTCGCCGAGGCGTTCGACTTCGCCGAGGCCGACTCGGCCGTCCTCGCAAGATCAACAAGCCTACGGCAGGAGCGCCCGGCCGTCCTGCGGCACCACCTCACGCTGCCACCTGACCAGGTAGAACGCGCGCGGGAGCTGCTTGAGCAGGATGGCTGGACGCTCACCCGCGGCGAGGTCAGCCACGCCCTGCGGGTCCAACTGCTGACCGCGATCTCCTGCGCTCAGGAGCGCTCCAGGATGGCGAGCCTGGCCCAGCGGCTGGGCGGCGACTGGATCGGTTGGGACGCTCTCCAGGTCCCGCAAGGGTCCGCATAGGCGAGCCCGATAACATCACACAACCTGGCACCCGACCCGCCGGAGGATCACGCAGATGAGCACGCAGACGACCAGGATCCTGGTGTTCAGCCACCGCCCCGAGGTGCGTGAGACGATCATCACTGCGGTGGGCCGCAGGCCGGCCCCCGACCTGGGCCGGGTGGAGTACGTGGAGCTGGGCACGATCGCCGACGTCCTCTACGAGATGGACCACGGCAACGTCGACCTGGCCATCCTCGACGGCGAGGCGCAGCCCACCGGCGGCATGGGCCTGTCCCGCCAGCTGAAGAACGAGATCACCGACTGTCCCCCGATCGTGGTGGCCGTCCGGCGCAAGGACGACCGGTGGCTGGCGACGTGGTCGCAGGCGGACGCGGTGCTCGTGCACCCGCTCGACCCGCTGGCCGCCGCCGAGACCGTGGCCGAGGTGCTGCGCTCGACGTCCGCACCCGCAGTGCGGGGGTGAGCCCGATGACGGAGCGCACCTGGCCGTTACTGCTCAACCAGCTCATCGACCGCGTGGACCTGTCCGAAGAGGACACGTCGTGGGCGATGGACCAGATCATGTCCGGCGCCGCCACCACCGCCCAGGTGGGCGGCTTCGCCGTCGCGCTGCGGGCCAAGGGCGAGACGCCGGAGGAGGTCGACGGCCTGGCGAACGCGATGCTCAAGCACGCGCGCCGGTTCACCGTCGACGGACGGGCGGCGGACATCGTCGGCACCGGCGGCGACAACTCGCACTCGGTGAACATCTCCACCATGGCCGCCATCGTCACGGCGGCGGCCGGCGTCCCGATCGTGAAGCACGGCAACCGCGCCGCCAGCTCCAAGTGCGGCACGGCCGACGTCCTGGAAGCCCTGGGCGTGGCGATCGACCTGCCCCCGGTGGGCGTCCAGACGACGGTGGCGGAACTGGGCATCGGCTTCTGCTTCGCCCCGGTCTTCCACCCGGCGTTCCGCTACACCCTGGCCCCGCGCCGCGAGCTGGGCATCCCCACGTCGTTCAACCTCCTGGGGCCGCTCACCAACCCGGCCCTGCCCAAGGTCGGCCTGATCGGCTGCGCCCGAGCCGCCGCCGCCCCCCTGATCGCGGGCGTCTTCGCCCGCCGGGGCAACACGGCCCTGGTCGTGCGCGGTGACGACGGCCTGGACGAGATCACCACGACGACCACCACCACCGTCTGGGTGACCCAGGACGGCGAGGTCCGGGAAGACCGGATCGACCCCGCCGTCCTGGGCGTCCCCCCGGCCCTCCCCGACGACCTGCGAGGCGGCGACGCGGCGTTCAACGCCGAGGTCGTACGCGACCTGGTAAGCGGCAAACCCGGAGCCGTGCGCGACGCGGTCCTGCTGAACGCGGCAGGCGCCATCGCCGCGCACACGGGCCTGAGCACCGACCTGCACGCCGACGTGGCAGCAGCCCTGGGCAGGGCGGGCGAGGCGGTCGACTCAGGCCGAGCCGCCGACCTGCTCCGCAAGTGGGCCGCCCGCTCGACCGAGCTGAAAGCCGAACTAGCAGAGTCCTGACCAGCACAAACACGGCCAAACACAGCCCCAAACACGCACCCCCCACGCACCACACTCACCCAGCCCCACACTCACCCAGCCCCACACTCACCCAGCCCCACACACACCCAGCCCCGCACACACCCAGCCCCGCGTCGTGTCATCCCCGTATGACCCGCGCGCCAGCGAACCGCGCTTGGCCAGGGTGTGCAAGCACGCCCTTCGCTTGCACACCCTGGCCAAGGGTGGTTGTCTCCGACCGGGCCATACGGGGATGACACGACGCCCGCCCGTTCTTTTAGTCATCCTCGGCGGCTCGCCCGTCCGGCGAGGACTCTTTAAAACCCACACCGACGCACGACCCCACGCCCCACGCCCCACGCACCACCCGATCGAGCCAAGGTTGCTGAGGTTTCAGCCACCTTTTTACTACCGGGTAACGACGAGGGTGGATGCTGTTCCCATGCTCTACACGGTGATGAAGCGGGTGGTGGCCCCCACCGCGAGACTGGTCTGGCGACCGAAGGTCGAGGGCCTGGAGAACATCCCGACAACCGGCCCGGTCATCCTCGCCCCGAACCACCTGTCGTTCATCGACAGCATCGTGATCCCCATGGTCGTCCCCCGCCGCGTCTCGTTCCTGGCCAAAGCCGAGTACTTCGAGGGCACCGGCCTCAAGGGAGCCCTCTCCCGGTACTTCTTCGGCTCCCTGGGCCACGTCCCGGTACGCCGGGGCATCGGGAGGGCCGCCCGCGCCTCCCTGGACACCGCAGCCGAGATCCTGGCCGCCGGCGGAGCCTTCGCGATCTACCCCGAGGGCACCCGGTCCCTGGACGGCAACCTGCACCGGGGCCGGACCGGCGTGGCCAGGATGGCGCTGGAATCCGGCGCGCCGGTCATCCCGGTGGGCCTGATCGGCACCGACAAGGTCCAGCCAGTGGACGCGAAACTCCCTCGCATCCGCCCCGTGACCATCCGCTTCGGCACACCCCTGGACTTCTCCCGGTACGCCGGGATGCACGAGTCCCTACCGGTCCTGCGCTCGGTCACCGACGAGATCGTCTACCGCATCCTGGACCTCTCCGGCCAGGACTACGTCGACCGCTACCAGGCCAGCCCGAGCGACGGCACCAACGACCAGGCAGCCTGACCCCCGCACCCACAGCACCACCGCCCACACCACCACCACTCACAACACCGCCACCACCCACAGCACCGCCACCCACAGCACACCCACAAACCACACGGGGCCGCCTCCCAACCAGGAGGCGGCCCCGCGAAGCTCTCGACCGAACGTCAGTCGTGGTTCGGCCCGGTGTGGTACTCGAACACCAACCCGCCGACCATGATCAGCAGCACCACCACCGCGATCACCAGCAGCCAGACGTGCCAGAACGCCAACGCCACGCCGGCCAGCGCGGCCGACGCCGCCAGCCCGATCGGCCAGTACGACCCCGGGCTGAAGAACCCCAGCTCACCGGCACCGTCGGACACCTCGGCCTCGGCGTTGTCCTCGGGCCGGACCTCGATCCGCCGGGCGACGAACCGGAAGTACGTGCCCACGATCAGCGCCAGCCCACCGGTCAGCGCGAGGGCGACCGTGCCGGTCGGCTCCACGTGGTTGGTGTCGGCCCAGGTCCAGTAGCCGTACACCACGGCCATCAGGAACGAGAACCCCATCACCAGGTCGAAAATGCGCGCTTCGATCTTCATCGCAGATCCCTCCTACCGACCGCCGCCGGACGACGCCTCGCGCACGGTCCGGTCGGTGTCGAAGGGCTTGGTCGTGACGGCGTAGGGGGTGCACAGCTCGCCGCAGTTCAGCTCGGTCAGCGCCTCGGCCGCCGTGTAGAGCAGGCCCGTCTTCGGGTTCTTCTCCTGGCGCAGCTTCATGTACCGGTCGAAGTCGCCCGACTCCAGCACGCGGATCTCGAAGTTCATCACCGCGTGGTAGACGCCGCACAGCTCCGCGCACCGGCCGACCAGCGACCCCGTCCGGTCGATCGGGCTGATCTCGAACGAGCTGTCCTGGTTGTTCTTGTGCGGCAGCGGGAAGACGTCCCGCTTGAAGTGGAACTCCGGCACGTAGAACGAGTGGATGACGTCCGTGGACTCCAGGTTGAACAGGATCCGCTTGCCCTGCGGCAGGACCATCAGCGGCACCTCGCCGGACGAGCCGACGGTGCTCACGACCGGGTCCTTGCCCTTCACGGGCTCGCCGCCGGGGATCTTGTACTGGGGGTACTTGAACTCCCAGTTCCACTGGAACGCGACCACGTCGACCGTCACGTCGGCCTTGCCGGTCTTGTTCGTGACGAAGTTCTGGGTGACCGCGGTGAAGTAGAACAGGACCGCGACGATGACCGTCGGCACGACGATGAGGACTAGCTCCAGCGGCAGGTTGTAGGCCACCTGGCGGGGCAGTTCCTCGCTCTTCTTGCGGTGGAAGGCCACCGACCAGAGGATCAGGCCCCAGACGATCACCCCGACCGCGAGCGCGGCGACGACCGACCAGGTCCACAGCTCCTGCATCCGGTGGGCCTGCTCAGTCACGCCCACGGGCCAGCCGAAGCGCAACACCTCTTCCGTGGAGCAACCCGTGGCCCCGACGCCGACCAGGCCGACCAGCCCGACGACCTTCGCCAGCCGCGCTGCCCTGGTGCCCTCCTTCAGGCCCACTGCTCGCCGCCTCCTCGTTGAAAGCTCGCAGGCGAGGACGGACTTCCTGTCCTCGCCGGATCATGCGGGAGCGTAGCCCAGCCACCACGCGCGCACCCCTCGGGGGCCGCACCCGCACGGTGCAGTTTCGGTCACACAAAGGGGTCCCGGCATACTGGAGACTTCTCCACACCCCACGAAAGGTGCGACGGCGTGTGCGGCCTGGTTGGACTGGTTTGCCTTGGCGAGAACGAAGCGCACCACTCGCGCTCTGCGGTGGCGGCCGCCATGCGCTGCCAGCGGCACCGCGGCCCTGACGAGACGGGCACCTGGCAGGGCGGCGAGGTCGTGTTCGGCTTCAACCGCCTGGCCATCATCGACATCGAGCACTCGCACCAGCCGTTGCACTGGGGGCCGCCGGAACTGCCCGGCCGGTACACCATCAACTTCAACGGTGAGATCTACAACTACCTCGAACTGCGCGCGGAGCTGACCAAGCAGTTCGGCGCGGTGTTCGCCACGGACGGTGACACCGAGACGATCGTCGCGGCGTACCACTACTGGGGGCCCGCCGCCGTCGGCAAGCTGCGAGGGATGTTCGCGTTCCTCATCTGGGACTCCGAGCGCAAGGTCGTCTTCGGCGCCCGCGACCCGTTCGGCATCAAGCCGCTCTACTACGCGGCCGGCCCCGGCGGGGTGGCGTTCTCCAGCGAGAAGAAGTCCGTGCTGGAACTCGCGCCGACCCTCGGCATCCGCCCGGAGCTGGACCGCAAGGCCCTCCAGCACTACCTGATCCTCCAGTACGTGCCCGAGCCGGAATCGCTGCACAGCCAGATCCACCGGGTCGAGTCCGGCACGTCGTTCACCGTGCAGCCCGGCGGCCAGGTGGTCGCCGAGCGCTACTTCCCGGCCACCTTCCGCCCGCGCGCGGTGCACGGCGCGTCCGACGAGAACCGCCTGTACGACGAGATCACCGCCGCGCTGCGCGACTCGGTCGCCAAGCACATGCGCGCGGACGTCACGGTCGGCTCGTTCCTGTCCGGCGGCATCGACTCGACCGTGGTCGCGGCGCTGGCCAAGGAGCACAACCCGGACCTGATCACCTTCACCACCGGCTTCGAGCGCTCCGGCTACTCCGAGATCGACGTGGCGGCCGAGTCCGCCGCCGCGATCGGGGTCAAGCACGTGGTCCGCGCGGTGACCGCGCAGGAGATGATGGACGCCCTGCCGCTGATCACCTGGTACCTGGACGACCCGGTGGCCGACCCGGCCCTGGTGCCGCTGTGGTTCATCGCCCGCGAGGCGCGCGAGCACGTGAAGGTCGTGCTCTCCGGCGAGGGCGCGGACGAGCTGTTCGGCGGCTACACGATCTACCGCGAACCGCTGTCCCTGGCCCCGTTCGAGAAGGTGCCGGGCGCGCTGCGCAAGGCCATGGGCCGGGTGTCGACCAAGATCCCGCAGGGCGTGCGCGGCAAGGACCTGCTGCGCCGGGGCGCGCTGACCCTGGAGGAGCGCTACTACGGCAACGCCCGGATCTTCCTGGACGACCAGCTCCGCCAGGTGCTGCGCACGTACGACCCGAACGTGTCGCACCAGGACGTGACGGCCAAGCCCTACCGCGAGTCCCAGCAGTGGGACCCGGTGACCCGGATGCAGCACGTCGACCTGTTCACCTGGCTGCGCGGCGACATCCTGGTCAAGGCCGACAAGATGACCATGGCCAACTCGCTGGAGCTGCGGGTCCCGTTCCTGGACCCCGAGGTTTTCCGGATCGCGTCGCAGGTGCCCTCCGAGCTGAAGCTCACCAAGGAGACCACCAAGCACGCCCTGCGCCGGGCGATCCGCGACATCGTGCCCCCGCACGTGCTCAACCGCCGCAAGCTGGGCTTCCCGGTCCCGATCCGGCACTGGCTCAAGGACGAGATGCACGACTGGGCGATCGACATCGTCCGCCAGTCGCAGACCGACCAGTACATCGACAAGAACGCCGTGCTGCGGGTCATCGAGGAGCACCGCTCCGGCGTGGCCGACAACAGCCGCCGGATCTGGGCCCTGCTCGTGTTCATGCTCTGGCACGGCATCTTCATCGAGGGCCGCATCCGCCCGGTCGTCCCCGAGCCCCACTACCCCGTCAAGCTCTAGTCACCCGACCGAAAGCCCCCGGCCCAGCCGGGGGCTTTCGCGCACTCAGGCCCACCCCACACCCGCGCCAC
The DNA here is from genome assembly GCF_056640475.1 of Saccharothrix sp. NBAS 001. NCBI lineage: Bacteria > Bacillati > Actinomycetota > Actinomycetes > Pseudonocardiales > Pseudonocardiaceae > Saccharothrix > Saccharothrix sp. NBAS 001. The sequence goes on along the minus strand of NZ_CM153251.1, from coordinate 9,724,345 downwards.
TCACACACCGGCCCACCCACACACCAGCCCACTCACACTCCGGCACGCTCACGCCGCCCCTCCGTCTCCCCCTCCGCGCACTGCGCCGCCGTCACGCGCTTGGCCGCCAGAATCCCCCCGACATCGGCCACCAACCGCGTCAAATGGGCCTTGCTGCGCTCCAGCGCTTCGATCCGCTGCTCCACCGTCGCCAACTCGTCCTGGAGCATCTCCAGCAACGGCACGCACCCGGCCTCGTCCTCCGGCAACTCGATCTGCTGGTCGAACGCGTGCGCCAACACCAACCGCACCAACCGCACGTTCAGTCCGGACGCGATCAGGCAGCGCACGCTGCGCACACGCTCCACGTCGGACTCGTCGTACACGCGGTACCGGGACTCCGTGCGCTGGGGCTGCAACAACCCGTTCTGGTCGTAGTAGCGCAGCATCCGCACCGTCGCACCGGTCCGCTCGCTCAACTCGCCGATCCGCACCCCGCCACACCCCTCACGTCAACCCCACCGCCAACACCGACCAACCCAGCCAACCAGGCCACCCCCCAGCCAACCGGGTCACTCCCAGCCAACCCGGTCAACCCAATTCCCCGACGTATTCCCACGTCAGGACAAAAGAGCCCTCGATCACCGAAGCTTGACCCTGACGTCAGTGTCACACTTTAGCGTCGCCCTCGTGATCGCTCTCGTCCTGATGCTGTGCGCGTTCGCCGTCGGAACCTCAGAGTTCATCGTCGTCGGCGTGCTGCCCGAGGTCGCTGCGGACCTCGACGTGGCCCTGCCCACCGCGGGCCTGCTGGTCACCGCCTACGCGGTGTCCGTCGCGGTCGGCGGTCCAGTCCTCACCGTCCTGACCGGCCGCCTGCCGCGCCGGTCGCTGCTCATCGCCGTCATGGTGCTCGCGCTGCTGGCCGCCACGGCCTGCGCGCTGGCCGTCGACTACCCCACCCTGATGGCCGCCCGCATGGTCGCGGCGCTGTCGCAGGGCCTGTTCTTCGCGGTCGCGTCCCAGGTCGCGGTCGCCGCCGTGCCACCGGAGAAGCAGACCGCCGCCATCGCCAAGGTGGTCAACGGCGTGGCGCTGTCCACCATCCTCGGCATCCCGGTCGGCACCCTGGTCGGCCAGAACTACGGCTGGCGCGCGTCGTTCGCGCTGGTCGCCACCCTGACCCTGATCGGCCTGGTGGGCGTCGTGCTGGGCGCGCCGAAGGTCGAGCACGAGCCGGACGCCGGCGTGCGCGCCAGCCTGTTCGCGTTCGGCAAGCGGACCGTCCTGCTCGGCCTGCTGGCCACGGTCCTGTCCTTCACCGGCATGATCACCGCGTTCACCTACGTGGCCCCCGCGCTGCGCGACGTCACGGGCTTCAGCCCCGCGTGGGTGACCGGGGTCCTGCTGGTCTACGGCCTGGGCACCATGGTCGGCAGCACGATCGCCGGCCGCGTCCCGCCCGGCTCCATCGCGAAGGTGCTGCCGATCCCGCTCACCGCCCTGACCGTGCTCCTCCTGGCCCAGGGCTTCCTGCTGGAGACCAAGGTGACGGCCGTGATCGCGGTGTTCGTGCTCGGCGCGACCGCCTTCGCCTCCGGACCGCTGCTGCACACGTTCCTGATGGGCCAGGCGGGCTCGGCGGCCGGTCTCGTCGCGTCGGTGAACATCTCGGCGTTCAACGTGGCGGCGGCCCTCGGCCCGATGATCGGCGGAGCCGTCATCGCGGGCGGCTTCGGCTTCCAGTGGATCGCCGCCGTGGGTGCCGTCCCGACCGTCCTGGGGGTGCTCGTGGCCCTCGTCATCGCCAGGCTGGTGCGCCGGGGAGCCGCACCGTCCACCGAACCCACCGGAACCGCCTACGCACACGCGTGACCAGCGAGAACCCCTACCGGGCGGCTACCGCCCGGTAGGGCTGTCCGCGAGAACGAAGTCCGCATAACGTCGGAAACGTGAGGAACCTTGAAGCGGACACGCTGGACGAACTGATCGACGACTGCACCGCCATGCCGGCAGAGCTGCGCGGCCGGGCCGAGACCCTCCCCGAGCCCCGCCCCGCCACCCCGTGGCAGGTCACCGACGACTGCGTGGCCCAGGTAGCCGGCTTCGACGCCTACGTCTGATCACCCCGCCCAGCCGCCAAGCCCTCGGAACGGCCGACGTCCCCACCCGCGCCGCCCACGTCCCCACCAGGCAAGACCCCGGACACGCGAACGGCCCCCGCCACAAGGCAGGGGCCGTTCACCGCACTACGTCGAGATCCCTCAGGGTCAAGATCCCTCAAGGTCAAGATCCGTCAGGGTCGAGATCCCTCGGAATCCCTCAAGATCCTTCGCGACTCAGTGGAACGAGTCGCCGCAGGCGCACGAACCGCCCGCGTTCGGGTTGTCGATCGTGAAGCCCTGCTTCTCGATCGTGTCCACGAAGTCGATCACCGCGCCCTCGACGTACGGGGCGCTCATGCGGTCCACCGCGACCTTGAGACCGCCGAAGTCGCGCAGCGCGTCACCGTCGAGCGTGCGCTCGTCGAAGAACAGCTGGTAGCGCAGACCCGCACAACCACCGGGCTGGACGGCGATGCGGAGGTGCATGTCGTCGCGACCCTCTTGGTCGAGCAGCGCCTTGGCCTTCACGGCCGCCGAGTCGGTCAGCGTCACGCCGTGGGTGGGCGGTGCTTCAGGAGTCGGGGTGACTGCGTCCTGGTCCTGAGCGGTCGTCATAGCTCTCCCTCGGAGGTCCTTTGCGGGCATCTATTCCCTGGAAACACGGGCGGCACCCGCTTTGTTCCTTACCTCATGGTCGCACAGTCGTCAGGGGCGAGAGTGTGACCACTGCCTCGCCACGTCCGAGGCGAGCGCCGACAAGGTCCCCACCGGGTCGCCCATGGACCTCTCCACAGATCCAGCGTGCTCGGCGACCGAGTACGACTCCTGCACCCCGGCGGCCCCGGCCTCACGCCGGCCCACGCTCACCTGACCGGCCAGGACCAGGCAGGGGATCCCCCGCTCGGCGGCACCGCCGGCCACCGCCGTGATCAGCTTCCCGCGCAGCGACTGCCAGTCGAAACTGCCCTCGCCCGACACCGCGAGGTCGGCGACGTCGAGGGCCGCGTCCAGCCGCGTGGAGGACCGGACCATCCCGGCCCCCGACTCCACCGACGCGCCCAACGCCATCAGCGCGGCACCCAGTCCACCGGCCGCGCCCGCGCCCGGCAGGTCGCGGACCGGCTCCAGCACGGCCATGGCCGCCAACCGGGCCTCCAGCCGTGCGACGACCTCCGCGGACGCCCCCTTCTGCGGCCCGAACGTCGCAGCCGCGCCGTGCGGCCCCAAAAGCGGGTTCTCCACATCGCAAGCCGCAACGAGCCGTGCCGACACCGACGACACCACGGACAGCAACCCAGCGCCACCGTCCGTAGTAGCCGAGCCACCCAGTCCGACAACGATCGTGTGACATCCCGCAGCATCCGCAGCCGCCACCAGCTCGCCCACCCCGCGCGTAGAGGCGGACTCCACCGACGCCGGGCGCTCGTCCCGGGGGATCAGGTGCAGCCCGCACGCCTGCGCGGACTCGACGTACGCGGTCCCGTCCGGGGCCACCAGCCACTCGGCGTCGACGGGTTCACCACGAGGTCCGGACACCACGGACGAATGCACCACACCACCCAGTGCACCGTGCAGGACGTCGACGAACCCCGGCCCGCCATCGGCCAGCGGCCGGAGCAGCAGTTCGTCATCGGGAGCGGCCGACCGCCACCCGGAGGCGATCGCCTCGGCGGCTTCCCGAGCAGTCAAGGTCCCGCCGAAGCAGTCCGGAGCAATAACAACGCGCACCTCGCGAAGGGTACGTAACCCCCCACCACACCCATCTCCTACTCTTGGGGTGTGAGGTTCCTGCGCCGCAACGCCGACGAAGCCACCCCGACCGCCGAAGACACCCCGGCGGAGGTGACGTCCGCCGACCCGGCGCGCACCCCGGCGAAGGGCAAGCCCACCCCGAAGCGCCGCGAGGCCGAGAACAAGCGCAGGGGCCCGGTCCCGCCCCCGCCCCGCACGCAGCGCGAGGCGCTCAAGCGGATGCGCGGCAACAAGCAGAGCAAGGAAGAACGCCGAGCAGCCTCGGTCGAGCGCCGCCAGCGCATGATGGCCGGCGAGGACAAGTACCTGCTCCCCCGCGACCGGGGCCCGGTCAAGGCATACATCCGCGACCTGGTCGACTCCCGCCGCAACCTCATGGGCCTGTTCATGCCCTTGGCGATCCTGGTGTTCGTCGCCCTCCTGGTCCCGCAGCCCGCGATCCAGCAGTACGCGACGCTGGTCACCACGTTCATGCTGCTGGCCATGGTCGTGGAAGGCGTGGTCCTCGGCCGCATGGTCTCCAAGCGGGTCAGGGCCAAGTTCCCGGACGACACCACCCGCGGCCTCTCCATCGGCTGGTACTCCTTCATCCGAGCCAGCCAACTCCGCCGCCTGCGCGTCCCCAAGCCCCGCGTGACCTACGGCGCCAAGATCTGACCACCCCCCACACCCCTCACCTCACCTCACCCGCCAGCGCAGCGCACACTCCTCGCCCCGCGTCGTGTCATCCCCGTGTGGCCTGCGCGCAGCGAACCGCGCTTGAGTAGGGAGTGCAAGCACGCCCTTCGCTTGCACTCCCTACTCAAGGGTGGTTGTCTCCCGACCAGGCCACACGGGGATGACACGACGCCCGCCCCTTCTTTTCGTCATCCTCGGCGGCCAGCCCGTCCGGCGAGGACGCCTTTAACTCTTTTCGCAGGTCAGCGCAGCGACGCGGTGCCCAGGCGCGCTGAAGGCGATCTTCGACCGAGAGACCGGCACGAGCCCGGCCCTGATCCACACCCCGGTCGAGATGAACGCCTTCGCAGAACGGGTGCGGAAGCTCGCAGCCACGCAGCAGTGCCCCGCTGTCGTAGAGATCTCCCACTCCGACGACCCCTGGGGGCACGCCATCCTGGAAGTCGGCATCGGGGAGGAACGCGGCTTCGTCCGCGAGAACTGGACACCGACGCGCGCCACACACGCCGAGACCGAGGTCACCGACCCCGTCGTGTACGACGCCCGCATCCCGGAAGCCTTCCCCGACCTGCACATCCTTAGCTAGCCGAAGCACCCCGTATTAGGCTGGGTCCCATGGAGTTCCGACGCCTCGGCCGCAGCGGCCTCAACATCAGTGAGATCTCGTACGGCAACTGGCTGACCCACGGTTCCCAGGTCGAGGAGGACCAGGCCACCGCCTGCGTCCGCGCCGCACTGGACGCCGGCATCACGACCTACGACACCGCCGACGTCTACGCCAACACCAAGGCCGAATCGGTCCTCGGCCGCGCGCTGAAGGGCGAGCGGCGCGAGTCCCTGGAGATCTTCACCAAGGTCTTCTGGCCCACCGGCCCCGGCGGCCCCAACGACAAGGGCCTGGGCCGCAAGCACATCGCCGAGTCGATCAACGGCTCGCTCCAGCGCCTCCAGACCGACTACGTCGACCTCTACCAGGCGCACCGCTTCGACCGCACCGTGCCGCTCGAAGAGACCATGCAGGCGTTCGCGGACGTCGTCCGCCAGGGCAAGGCCCTCTACATCGGCGTCTCCGAGTGGAACGCCGAGCAGATCGCGCGCGGCGCGGCGCTCGCCCGCGAGCTGAACGTCCCGTTCATCTCCAACCAGCCCCAGTACTCGATGCTGTGGCGGATCATCGAGTCCCAGGTGGTCCCGACGTCCGAGAGCGAGGGCATCAGCCAGATCGTCTGGTCGCCGATCGCGCAGGGCGTGCTCACCGGCAAGTACCTGCCCGGTCAGCCCGTTCCCGCCGGCTCCCGCGCCACCGACGAGAACGGCTCGAAGTTCGTGGCGCGCTTCCTCGACGACGACGTGCTCACCAGGGTGCAGAACCTCAAGCCGATCGCCGAGGAAGCCGGTCTGTCCCTCGCGCAGCTCGCCGTCGCGTGGGTGCTCCAGAACCCGAACGTCGCGTCCGCGATCATCGGCGCGTCCCGCCCCGAGCAGGTGACCGAGAACGTGAAGGCCGCCGGCGTGAAGCTCGACGCCGAGCTGCTCAAGAAGATCGACGACGTCCTCGACGGCGTCGTGGAGACCGACCCGCGCCTCACCGTCACGCCGTAGCGACGAGAAGGCCCCCGCACCACGCGGGGGCCTTCAGCCGCGCCCTCCCGGCCGGTTCACTCCACGGGTGACAGCGACATCGGCCCGTACACCTCGGACTCGCTGCGCAGCAGGGTCACCTGGGCGACCCCCGCCGAAGCCAGCGACTCCCACGAGGCGCTGAACCAGTCCTCGGCCTCGCCCTGGTCCGCGAAGGCCACGGCGGGCCCGTCGACTTCCCGCCCCTGCTCGTCCTGGTACCGCCAGCGGTACTCCACGACGGCCTCCCCACGATGTCTTCGTCGATGACGTCGGAAATGATGTCTTCCAGGTAACGTTCCCTGGTCAGGCTATGTCCTCCCAACCCGGATGGAGTGCGGTGTGACGCGTCGGACACTGGTCCTGGGCGGCGCGCGTTCAGGCAAGTCGGCCCACGCCGAGGGCCTGGTCACGGACGACGTCGTCACCTACGTGGCGACGGCCCGCCGCTACCCCGACGACGCGGACTGGGAGCTGCGGATCGCGCAGCACGTGGCCCGCCGCCCCACCACGTGGCACACCGTCGAGGCCCCGGCCCCGAACGACCTGACCGCGCTGCTCACCGCCACCGCCGAGAGCGACCCGCCGATCCTGGTGGACGACCTGGCGACGTGGCTGGCCGGCGCGCTGGACGACGCCGGCGCGTGGGAGGGCCACGGCGTCGGCGAGGTCGAGCGGCAGTGCGGCGCGCTGGTCGACGCGGTGTCCCAGACCCGCGCCCGGCTGGTGCTCGTCTCGGCGGAAGTCGGGCTAGGCGTCGTGCCGAGCACGCGTTCTGGCAGGCTCTTCCGCGATCACCTCGGTTCGCTCAACGCGCGGCTGGCCGAGGTCTGCGACGAGGTGTTGCTGGTCGTCGCCGGAATCCCACTGCGACTGCGCGAAGCCGGAGGTAGTCGGTGACCATCGAGTTCCCGCACGTCGACCCGCCGAACGAGGGCGCCCGCCGCGAGGCGGTGGCCCGGCACGGGGTGCTGACGAAGCCCGCCGGGTCGCTGGGCAAGCTGGAGGAGCTGGGCGTCTGGGTGGCCGCGTGCCAGGGCGTGTGCCCGCCGCGCCCGTTCACCCGGCCCCGGGTGATCGTCTTCGCAGGTGACCACGGCGTGGCCCGGCACGGCGTGTCCGCGTACCCCAGCGAGGTCACCGGCCAGATGGTGGCGAACTTCCTGGCCGGCGGCGCGGCGGTGAACGTGCTGGCCACGGTGGCGGGCGCGACCGTCCGCGTGGTGGACGTGTCGGTCGACTCCGACACCTCCGTCGGCGACGCCAAGATCCGCCGCGGCTCCGGCTCCATCGACCGCGAGGACGCGCTGACCCGCGAGGAGGCCGAGCAGGCCGTCGCGCTCGGCCGCAAGCTCGTGGACGACGAGGTCGACGGCGGTGCGGACATCCTGATCGCCGGCGACATGGGGATCGGCAACACCACCCCGGCCGCCGTGCTGATCGCGGCCCTCACCGGGTCCGAGCCGGTGGCGGTGGTCGGCCGGGGCACGGGCATCGACGACCGGGGCTGGATGCGCAAGACCGCCGCCATCCGGGACGCGCTGCGCCGCGCCCGCCCGGTGATCAGCGACCCGGTGCAGCTGCTGGCCACCGCGTCCGGGGCGGACATCGCCGCCATGGCGGGCTTCCTGGCCCAGGCGGCGGTCCGCCGCACGCCCGTCATCCTGGACGGCGTGGTCGTCGGCGCCGCGGCGATCGTCGCCGAGGAGCTGGCCCCCGGTGCCCGCGAGTGGTGGGTGGCCGGGCACAAGTCCGCCGAACCCGCGCACGCCCTGGCGCTCAACCACCTCAGCCTGGAGCCGCTGCTCGACTTCGACCTGCGCCTGGGCGAGGGTTCCGGCGCGGTCGCCGCGTTCCCGCTGGTCGCGATGGCCACGAAGGTCCTCGCCGAGATGGCGACCTTCGACGGCGCGGGCGTGTCCGGACCGGCCTGACGACGACGCACCCGGCCCTCCGATGCGCTTGGCCCTGTCCTGGCTGACCGTGCTCCCGGTCCACGTCCCCGACGTGGACGCGCGGTCGGCCAGGCGCGCCATCCTCTGCTCGCCGCTCGTCGGCGTGCTGCTCGGGCTGGTCACCGCAGCGGCGCTGCACGGCCTGGCGGTGCTCGGCGCGCCGCCGCTCCTCGCGGGCTTCCTCGCGGTCGGCGGGTTGGCGCTGGCCACCCGGGGAATGCACCTGGACGGCCTGGCCGACACCGCCGACGGCCTCGGCTGCTACGGCCCGCCGGAACGCGCGCTGGAGGTCATGAAGCAGGGCGGCGCGGGCCCGTTCGGGGTGGTCGCCCTGATCATCGTGCTCGGCGGGGAAGCGGCCACCCTGCCCACCGTCCCGTGGGGCGCGGTGGTCCTCGCCCTCACCGCCGGCAGGGCCGCGTTCGTCCTGTGCTGCCTGCGCGGCGTCCCCGCGGCACGCCCCACGGGCCTCGGCGCCCTGGTGGCCGGCACCCAACCACCGGCCACGGCCATCACGTGGTGGCTGCTGCTCGCCGCAGCGGGCTACTTCGTGCACCCGTGGCACGGCCCGCTCGCCGTCCTGCTGGCCGGCGCGCTCGTGCTCCTGCTGATCCGCCACACCCGCCGCCGGTTCGGCGGGATCACCGGCGACGTGCTCGGCGCGGCGTGCGAGACGGCGAGCCTCACCGTGCTCGCCGTCTGCTCCCTCTCCTGACAACCCGGCCCGGCAACCCAAGCCCGGCGCAACCCAAGCCCGGCAACCCGGCCCGGGTCGTCGACCTCAGGCCAGCGGGGTCATCCACCCGTGCGGGTCCTCGACCAGCCCCTGCTGGATCCCGGTCAACCGGTCCCGCAGCTTCAGCGTCACCTCGCCGGTCGCCCCGCCCGACACGCTGAACTCGCCGCCCGCGTGCTTCACGTGCCCGACCGGCGTGATCACCGCCGCCGTGCCGCAGGCGAACACCTCGGTCAGCTCACCGGACTCGGCCTTCTTCTCCCACTCCTCGGTGGAGATCCGCCGCTCCTCGACCCCGTACCCGAAGTCGGCGGCGAGCCGCAGCAGCGAGTCGCGGGTGATGCCCGGCAGCAGCGCGCCGGACAGCTCCGGCGTGACGACCCGCGCGTCGGCCCCCGAGCCCAGGACGAAGAACAGGTTCATCCCGCCCATCTCCTCGACCCAGCGCCGCTCCACGGCGTCCAGCCACACCACCTGGTCGCAGCCCTGCTCGGCGGCCTGGGCCTGCGCCACCAGGGACGCCGCGTAGTTGCCCGCGAACTTGGCCGCGCCGGTACCGCCCGGCGACGCGCGCACGTACTCGGTGGACAGCCACACCGTCACCGGCTTGAGGCCGCCCGAGAAGTACGACCCGGCGGGCGAGGCGATGAGCACGTAGACGTACTCGGACGAGGGCCGCACGCCCAGGCCCTTCTCCGACGAGTACATGAACGGCCGCAGGTACAGCGACTCCTCCGCGGCGGCGGGCACCCAGCGGCCGTCGACCGCGAGCAGTTCCCGGACCGACTGGAGGAACAGCTCGTCAGGCAGCTCCGGCATGGCGATCCGCCGCGCGGAGGCGCGGAAGCGCTCGGCGTTCGCCTCGGGGCGGAAGGACGCGATGGATCCGTCGGGCCGGCGGTACGCCTTGAGCCCTTCGAAGATGGCCTGGCCGTAGTGCAGCACCATTGCCGCCGGGTCCAGCTCCAGCGAGTGGTAGGGCTCGACTGCGGCGTCGTGCCAGCCCTGTTCGCGGTTCCAGCGGATCGTCACCATGTGGTCGGTGAAGTGCTGCCCGAAGCCCGGCTTGGCGAGTACCTCCGCGACCCGCTCCGGGGTCGCCGGGTGGGGGTTGGGGGTCCGGGTGAAAGGCAACGCGGTCGTCATGACAGCACACTAGCTCCCAGTGCGACTTCGGAAAATCGCTGTCCCGACGCTCGGACGTCCGACTTCCCCGTGGCCACGCACATACGAGGCCACCTCACACTTCCTTCTTTCCAGCGACACCCCCAGGGCGTCTACTGGGGCACCTTCTACTGGGGCACCTTCTACTGGGGCACCTTCTACTGGGTACACCCCCGGCGCCCATTCACCCGACCGATTGACGAATCCTTCCGAGCCCCAGCAACCCGGTGCCCACCACGAGCGCGATCCCGGTGATGACCAGGGCGTCGGCCGGCGCGCTCATCGCCAGCAGCACCGACAACCCCAACCCCAGGCACGCCGTGCGCATCGGCCACGTCCGGTCTTCCTGGAGCAGCACCCGCGCCGACGCGTTCGTGAACCCGTAATAGAACGCCGTGCCGCACGCCCCGACCGCGAACGCCGTGGACGTCGGCAACGCCAGGAACGCCACGGCGGCCAACGCGACCGAGACGACCTCCAACGGCCACTGCGCCCGGATGTTCGGCAGGTCGCCGTGCTCCACCAGGCCGACGAGCGTCCGCCGCGCCCCGCCCAGCACGAACACCAGCACCGACACCGCCGCCACCGCCGCGCCGATGCCCAGCACCGGCACCAGCGCCCGGCCGTCCGCCGCCACCAGCGCGTCCCGCAGCGGAGCCGGCGACAGCGCCAGCCGTGCGGGCCCGAGCTGGTGCAGAACCGCCGCGCCGAGCCCCAGCACGACCACGAACACCACGCCGACCAGCACCGGGACGGCCACCTTGAGCACCGAGGCGGAGAACACCCGCTCCCCGCGCGCCGGCGCGGTGATCCGCTCGAAGCCGGTGAACGCGGCGAACATCAGCCCCGCCGCGCCCATGATCCCGTCGAACCCGGCGGGCTCGACCGGCCCGCCCGGCACCACCGGACCGGCCGCCGGCGTCACCGAGAAGCACACCAGCACGACCACCGCCAGCACCGCGACCACCACCAGCACCGACGCCCAGCCGACGTACCCGGCCAGGTGCCGCCCGACGACCGCCGTGAGCACCAGCACCCCGAGCCCGGCCAGGACCCGGTCCGCCGGGAACGCGTACGCGCCGAACGCGCCGGCCACCGCCGCCGCCAGCCCGGCCCGGCCGACCAGGTGCGCGCTCGCGCCGATCCGCGCGGGCCACGGCCCGAGCTGGTGGCGGATGTAGGCGTAGCCGCCGGCCGCCTCCGGGTACGCGCGGTGCTGGTCGGCGGTGGAGTAGGCGCAGCACAGCGCGGTGAGCGCGGCGAGCATCAGCGCGAGGAGGAACCAGGGACCCGCGACGGCGGCGGCCGGGGCGAATCCGACGAGGATTCCGGCACCCAGGGTCGCGCCGAGAGCGAGTACCACGGCCCCGGCACGGGGCGTGACAGTCACCGCTACACCGTCCCATATAGCCCGCGCGACAACTAACGCCCGGCCGGTCGACCCACGATCGTGTTAATTGTTACTCCCCGCTATCGAAGGTGCGGCGGCCCCCTCTCTGAACAAGACCTTTAGCATTCGTCACGATCCACCCCACCCACGTTCCCGCCGCACGACCAGGAAGTGCCGGGAGGACCCCCGTCAAGGAGCCGCAGTGACCGCCCCCAAACTGGCCATCACCGACAGTGACCTGAGCACCACAGCCGTAGACGCGGTGGTGGTGGGCACCACCCAGGGACCCGACGGCCTCGCCCTCACGGGTGCCGCCGAGGCGGTGAACGCCGCGTTCGACGGCGGATTGCTGGACGTCCTCGCCACCCTGGGCGCGACCGGCAAGGCCGAAGAAGTCGTCGCCGTCCCCACGTTCGGCAAGCTCGCCGCGCCCCTGGTGATCGCCGTGGGCCTGGGCAAGCCGACCGGTGACGAGGTCGGCGAGGAGCAGGTGCGCCGCGCGTCCGGTGCCGCCGTCCGCGCCCTGACCGGCAAGAAGCGCGCCACGTCCACGCTGTCCGCGATCCACCTCGGCGCGGCCGTCGAGGGCACGCTGCTCGGCGCGTACCAGTTCACCGCGTACAAGTCGTCGGCCGGCGAGGAGCCGGTGGCCCGCGTCGACCTGGTCGCGCCCGCCGAGGGCACGGCCAAGGCGCACCGCGCGACGGTGAAGGCGTCCACCGCGATCGCGGAGGCCGTCGCCGCGACCCGCGACCTGATCAACACCCCGCCGAACGACCTGTTCCCGGCGTCCTTCGCGGAGCGGGCGACCGCGCTGGCCAAGGGCATCGACGGGCTGGAGGTCGAGGTGCTCGACGAGAAGGCGCTGCGCAAGCAGGGCTTCGGCGGCATCCTGGGCGTCGGCGGCGGCTCGTCCCGCCCGCCGCGCCTGGTCCGGGTGACCTACCGGGGGCCGAAGGCCGGCAAGAAGGTCGCGCTGGTCGGCAAGGGCATCACCTTCGACACCGGCGGCATCTCCATCAAGCCGGCGGCGGGCATGGACGAGATGACCTCGGACATGAGCGGCGCGGCGGCGGTCGTGGCGACCGTCGTGCTGGCCGCGAAGCTGAAGTACCCGCTGGAGGTCACCGCGTGGGCCCCGCTGGCGGAGAACATGCCGTCCGGCACCGCCTACCGGCCCGGTGACGTGCTCACCATGTACGGCGGCAAGACCGTCGAGGTGCTCAACACCGACGCCGAGGGCCGCCTGGTGCTGTCCGACGCGATCGTGCGGGCGTGCGAGGACCAGCCGGACTACCTGATCGAGACCTCCACGCTGACCGGCGCGCAGGTCGTGTCGCTGGGCAAGCGGACGGCCGGCGTCATGGGCTCCGACGAGTTCCGCGACCGGGTGGCCGCGCTGGGCCGCGCGGTCGGCGAGAACGCCTGGGCCATGCCGCTGCCGGACGAGCTGCGCGGCGACCTCGACTCGCGGGTCGCGGACCTGGCCAACGTCGCCGGGCACCGGTTCGGCGGGATGCTGGTCGCCGGGATCTTCCTGCGCGAGTTCGTCGCCGACGGCGTGCCGTGGGCGCACGTCGACATCGCGGGCCCCGCGTTCCACAGCGGTGGGCCGCACGGGTACACCACCAAGGGCGGCACCGGCGTCCCGGTCCGCACGCTCGCCGCCGTCCTCGCGGACATCGCCGCGAACGGCTGATCTCTTCTCCCGACCACGAAGGGGCCCCCGCCGCGGGCCCCTTCGTGCTTTCTCCTCCCTGTTCGCCGACCCCCGCCCGCACCGCACCGGGCAGCCCTCGGGTCAGTACCCGATCGCGATCGCCTGCCCTGCCGTGGACGGGTCTTCGAGGCAGACCACGATCAGGTCCGCCAGGTCGGCGCGCGAGATGTTGTTGCCCCGCCGCAGGTTCGTGCCCACCGCCGTGCGGTACTTCCGGGTGTGCGCGCCGCCGGTCAGCCGGGGCGGCCGGACGATCGTCCACTCCAGACCGCTCGCCCGGACGAGCCGCTCCATCCCGGCCATGTCGCCCCAGGCATCCTTCAGCAGCCGCCGCAGGAGGGGTTTGACCAGGTACCGGCTCGGCACGGTGTCCTGGTCGTCCACGGTCATGCCGCTGTTGCTGACCGCGATCAGCCGCCGCACCCCCTGCTCCCCCATCGCCGCCACGATGTTCGCCGTGCTGTCGGTCTGCACGCTGGTCGGCCCGCGCCCGCGCGCCCCGATCGCGGTCACCACCGCGTCCGCGCCCGCGATGGCCGCGCCGATCGACGCCACGTCCGCCACGTCGGCCACCACGTCCCGCCCGTTCGCCGTCCGCACGACGGCCGTCACGTCGTGCCCGGCCGCCCGCGCCTGCGCCACGACCTGCGCGCCGGTGCCCCCGCTCGACCCGAAGACGGTGATCTTCACGTTGAACCCCCTGCAGTGGTTGGTGAGTACTCACTAACCACTATGATTACCACATGACCACACGCGACCGCATCCTCGACGCCGCGGCCCACGTGATGCGGACGAAGGGCCTCGCCCGCACCACGACCAAGGAGATCGCCAAGGCGGCGGAACTGTCGGAAGCGGCGCTGTACAAGCATTTCCAGGACAAGACCGGCATGTTCCTGGCGGTCCTGAAAGAACGCGTGCCGAGCGATCTCGGCGCACTGCTGGCGGGCCTGCGCGCGGGCGCGGGCGACGTCCGGGAAAATCTCGTGGAAGTCGCCCGGACCGCACTCGGCTTCTACGCCGACACGTTCCCGATCGCCGCGTCGGTCTTTTCCGAGCCGACCCTGCTCGCCGCGCACAACGACCTGCTCAGGCAACGCGGCGCGGGCCCGCACGTGGTGGTCGAGGCGCTCGCGCGCTACCTCGCCGAGGAACAGGAAATCGGCAGGCTGCCGGCCACGGCGCAGCCCCGCGCGGTGGCCGCGATGCTGCTCGGGGCGTGCCACTACGACGCGTTCCTCGGATTCTTCACCGAGTGGCCCGCCGACCCCGACGAAATCGTCGGCACCCTCTACTCGGGGCTCTCCTGAGTCCGCGCGGCCGCACCGCGCGGGACGCTCAGCCGTTCTGGTTCTTGCGGCGGGAGTACTCGCGCATCCGCTTCGGGTAGCCCACGATGCCCGCGTCGTAGATCGGGATGCCCAACTTCTTCGCGAGTTTCTTCGCCGCGTCCGCGCCCTCGATGCGCCGGCGGGTCCACTCGCCGTCGTGCGCGACCAGCACCACCGTGGTTTCCGTCACGGTCGTCTTGGGCTCCACGTACGCCTCGACACCGCGCCGTTGCGCCGCCCACTTCTCCAGGTGGCCGGCGTCGGTGGACGTGGCCGACCGCAGCACTCCCGGGCGCTGCTTCCTGCGAAAACGGTCGAACAGGCCCACCGGGCCACCTCCTGACGCGACTCCTGGCGACCATGGTGCCGGCGTCGGTGTGAAGGTGTGGGCAAATCCTCCCAAGAGGACACCGCGTCGCCGCCCCCCGTGAAGTAGTGACAAGATGGCAATCACCCGCGCGCACCCGCGCGATGTAAGGCAACAAGCTCTCCAGGGAGATCCCGTGACCGACACCTCCGCCGACCTTGTGATCCTCGGTGGCGGCTCGGGCGGCTACGCCTGCGCGTTCCGCGCGGCCGAGCTCGGCCTGTCCGTCGTCCTGGTCGAGAAGGACAAGCTGGGCGGCACCTGCCTGCACCGCGGCTGCATCCCGACCAAGGCCCTGCTGCACGCGGCGGAGGTCGCGGACAACGCCCGCGAAGGCGACCAGTTCGGCGTGAAGTCCTCCCTTGAGGGCATCGACATGGCCGGCGTGAACTCCTACAAGGACGGTGTGATCAGCCGCCTCTACAAGGGCCTGCAGGGCCTGGCGAAGGCGAACAAGGTCACCCTCGTGGAGGGCGCGGGCACGTTCGTCGGCCCGAACACCGTCGAGGTGGACGGCGACCGGTACACCGGCAAGAACGTCGTGCTGGCCACCGGTTCCTACGCGCGCAGCCTGCCCGGCCTGGAGATCGGCGGCCGGATCATCACCAGCGACCAGGCGCTGAACCTGGACTACGTGCCGGAGAAGGTCGTCGTGCTCGGCGGCGGCGTGATCGGCGTGGAGTTCGCCAGCGTGTGGGCCTCGTTCGGCGCGGACGTGACCATCGTGGAGGCGCTGCCCCGCCTGGTCCCCGCCGAGGACGAGTACGCCTCCAAGCAGCTGGAGCGCGCGTTCCGCCGGCGCGGCATCAAGTTCAAGACCGGCGTGAAGTTCACCGGCGCGACCCAGACGGAGTCCGGCGTCTCGGTGACCCTGGAGTCCGGCGACGTGCTGGACGCCGACCTGCTGCTGGTCGCCGTCGGCCGGGGCCCGAACACCGCGGGCCACGGCTACGAGGAGGCCGGCGTCAAGATCGAGCGCGGCTTCGTGATCACCGACGACCGGCTGCGCACCAACCTGCCGAACGTCTACGCGGTCGGCGACATCGTGCCCGGCCTCCAGCTCGCGCACCGCGGGTTCCAGCAGGGCATCTTCGTCGCGGAGGAGATCGCCGGGCAGAACCCGAAGGTCATCGACGAGGCGGGCATCCCGCGGGTCACCTACTGCAAGCCCGAGGTCGCCTCGGTGGGTCTGTCGGAAACCGCGGCCAAGGAGAAGTACGGTTCGGTCGAGACGTTCGTCTACGACCTGGCGGGCAACGGCAAGTCCCAGATCCTCAAGACCGCCGGCGGCGTGAAGCTGGTCAAGGCGCCCGACGGCCCGGTGGTCGGCATCACCCTGGTCGGCGAGCGGGTCGGCGAGCTGATCGGCGAAGCCCAGCTGATCTACAGCTGGGAGGCTTACCCCGAGGACGTGGCTCCGCTGATCCACGCCCACCCGACCCAGACAGAAGCCCTCGGCGAGGCCTTCCTCGCCCTGGCCGGCAAGCCGCTGCACGTGCACGGCTGACCGTCGCACCCCAGTCAGCCGATCCCCGACCCACGCACGAGGAGTCAGCGAACGATGGCCTTCTCCGTCCAAATGCCCGCACTCGGCGAAAGCGTCACCGAGGGCACGGTCACCCGTTGGTTGAAGCAGGAGGGTGACCGCGTCGAGGTCGACGAGCCGTTGGTGGAGGTGTCCACCGACAAGGTCGACACCGAGATCCCGTCCCCGGCGGCGGGCGTGCTCCAGAAGATCGTCGCCCAGGAGGACGAGACCGTCGAGGTCGGCGCGGAACTCGCCGTCATCGGTGACGGCGACGCCGCCCCGGCGCAGGAGTCCGCCCCGCAAGAGCAGGCCGCCCCGGAGCCGCAGGCCCCGGCCGAGCAGGCCGCGCCCGCCCAGGAGCAGGCCCCGGCGCAGGAGTCCGCCCCGGAACCGGCCCAGGAGCCGACCCAGGAGTCGGCACCGTCCGGCGGTGCCGCCGAGGGCACCCCGGTGACCATGCCGGCGCTCGGCGAGAGCGTCACCGAGGGCACCGTGACCCGCTGGCTCAAGCAGGTCGGCGACTCGGTCGAGGTGGACGAGCCGCTGCTGGAGGTGTCCACCGACAAGGTCGACACCGAGATCCCGTCCCCGGTCGCCGGCACCCTGCTGGAGATCACCGCGGGCGAGGACGAGACCGTCGAGGTCGGCGGTCGGCTCGCGGTCGTCGGCTCGGGTTCGCCCGCGCCGGCCGCCGCCCCGAAGGCCGCGCCCGCCCCGGAGGCCAAGCCCGCCGAGGCCCCGAAGCCCGCGCAGCAGGCCCCGGCCCAGCCCGCGCAGCCCGCCCAGGCCCAGCCCGCCCCGGCCCAGCCGGCGCAGCCCGCGCAGCCGCCGGCCCAGCCCGCCCAGCGGCCCGCCGCGTCCGACGACGCCAACGGCGCGCCGTACGTGACGCCGCTGGTCCGCAAGCTGGCCTCGGAGAACGGCATCGACCTGGGGTCCCTCAAGGGCACCGGCGTCGGCGGCCGGATCCGCAAGCAGGACGTGCTGGCCGCGGTCGAGGCCGCCAAGGCCCCGGCTCCCGCGCCGGCCGCCGCCCCGGCCCCCTCCGCCCCGGCGCAGCGGGTCGCGACCACGCCGGCCGTGGACACCAGCGGCAAGCGCGGCACCGTGCAGAAGCTGCCCCGCCTGCGGCAGATCGTGGCGCAGCGCACCCGCGAGTCGTTGCAGGTCTCGGCGCAGCTCACCCAGGTGTTCGAGGTGGACGTCACCAAGATCGCCCGGCTGCGCAACCGCGCCAAGGCGGCGTTCGAGCAGCGCGAGGGCACCAAGCTCACGTTCCTGCCGTTCTTCGCGAAGGCCGCCGTCGAGGCGCTCAAGCAGCACGCGGTGCTCAACGCGTCCATCGACGAGGAGAAGAAGGAGGTCGTGTACCACGGTGCCGAGCACCTGGGTATCGCGATCGACACCGAGCGCGGCCTGCTCAACGCGGTGATCGCGAACGCGGGCGACCTCAACCTGGCCGGCCTGTCGCACAAGATCGGCGACTTGGCGGCGCGCGCCCGCAGCAACAAGCTGACCCCGGACGAGCTGACCGGCGGCACGTTCTCGCTGACCAACCTGGGCAGCAACGGCGCGCTGTTCGACACCCCGATCATCCAGCAGCCGCAGGTCGGCATCCTGGGTGTCGGCGTGGTCAAGAAGCGCGCCGTGGTGATCACCGACGAGAACGGCGACGACACCATCGCGATCCGCTCGATGGCCTACCTGGCCCTCACCTACGACCACCGCCTGGTGGACGGCGCGGACGCGGGCCGGTTCCTCACCACGATCAAGAACCGCCTGGAAGAGGGCGCGTTCGAGGCCGACCTCGGCCTCTAGGCACCACCTGTCGCCGAAGCCGCCCCGGGCACCGCCCGGGGCGGCTTCGGCCGTCGCGGGGCGGCTCCCGGCCGTCGCGAACGCGAGTGGCGCGCGCTACACCGGGGCCGCTGTGCACCGGGTCGGTCACTGCGAGACGATCAACCCATGCGGGTAGTGGTCGCGGGTTCGTCCGGTTTCATCGGCACCAGTCTGGTCGCCGCGCTGCGCGGCGCGGAGCACGAGGTCGTCCGCCTGGTCCGCCGCCGGCCGACCGCGCCGGACGAGCGCGGCTGGGACCCGCCCGCCGGGCACCTCGACCCCGGTTCGCTCGACGGCGCGGACGCCGTGGTCAACCTGTGCGGCACGGGGGTCGCGGACAAGCGCTGGGACCACGCCCGCAAGCAGGTGCTGCTGGACTCCCGGACGGTGCCGACCGAGGTGCTCGCGGCGGCGGTCGTCGAGCACGGCGTGCCGACCCTGGTGAACGCGAGCGCGGTCGGCTACTACGGCGACACCGGCGACGAGGTGGTGGACGAGTCCGCGCCGTCGGGCACCGGGTTCCTCGCCGACATGTGCCGGCAGTGGGAGGCGGCCACCGAGGCGGCGGCGTCGCAACGGGTGGTGCGGCTGCGCACCGGTCTGGTGATCAGCCCGTCGGGCGGGCTGTTCGGCAAGGTCAAGCCGCTGTTCCAGTTCTTCCTCGGCGGGCGGCTGGGCGACGGCCGGCAGTACATGCCGTGGATCTCGCTGGACGACGTGATCTCGGCGATCCAGTTCGTGCTGGAGCACGACGACGTCGAGGGCCCGGTGAACCTGACCGCGCCCGGCCCGGTGACCAACGCCGAGTTCACCCGCACGGTCGGCCACGCGCTGCACCGGCCGACGCCGTGGGTGGTGCCCGCGTTCGCGCTCCGGGCGCTGCTCGGCGAGATCGCCGACGAGGGCGTGCTGGCGGGCCAGCGCGCGGTGCCGAAGGTGTTGGAGCGCCACGGTTTCCACTTCCTGCACCCGGCGCTGGGCGCGGCGGTGGCGGCGGCCGTCGCCGGATGACCGACCGCCCGCGCGCGGTGCGGGGCGCGGCCGTCCGGCTCGGCGCGGTCGGCGTCGGGCTGGTGCTGGCCTCGGTCGTGCTGGGGATCGCGGTGCGCGCGACCCCGCCGGCGCTGGACGTCGTGCTGCGCGACCACGCCCGCGGGCTCGCCCCGGCGTTCGGGCGGGCGGCGACCGCGATCAGCTTCGTGCTCAGCCCCGGCCTGGCGGTGATCGCCCTGGTGTCGCTGGTGCTGCGGGCGGTCTTGGCGCGCGAGGTGCTGGTGTTCAAGGCCGCGGTCCTGCTCGCGGTCTCGTGGTGCGCGCTGCTGGCCCGGTTCGGGTACGGGCGGGTGCGGCCGGTGGCCTACGACCTGCCCTCGTACCCGAGCGGGCACGTGACGGCGGTGACCGCGGTGGCGTTCACCGGGGTCGTGCTGTGCGCCCACCTCGCCCGCCGGCACCTGCGCGAAGCCGTGGCGCTGGCGGTCGTCGCGGTGGTCCTCGTGGCGGCGAGCCGGGTGGTGCTGACCGTGCACTGGTTCACCGACACGGTGGGCGCGGTGCTCGCCACGACGGGCGTCGGCCTGCTCGCGGCCCTGGCCCTGCGGCTGCTGCCGGCAGGCGTAGGGTCGAGGCGTGAGCAGTCCTGAACTCTCCTGCCGCACCTCGACGGACCCGATCGACGTGCGTGAGCTGGGCACCATCGACTACCTGGCCGCGTGGGACCTGCAACGCGAACTCAACGACGCCCGCGCGGACGGCGACATCGGCGACACCATGCTGCTGCTGGAGCACCCCCCGGTCTACACCTGCGGCCGGCGCACCGAGGACGAGGAGCGGCCCAGGGGCGGCGACATCCCGGTGATCGACGTCGACCGCGGCGGCAAGATCACCTGGCACGGTCCCGGCCAGCTGGTCGGCTACCCGATCATCGCGCTGGCCGAGCCGATGGACGTGGTGCAGTACGTGCGGCGCCTGGAGCAGGCGCTGATCCACGTGTGCGACCAGCTGGGCGTGCGCACCGGCCGGGTGGACGGCCGCAGCGGCGTGTGGATCGCGGCGGACGACCGGGGCGTGGAGCGCAAGATCGCGGCGATCGGCATCCGGGTGCAGCGCGGCGTGACCATGCACGGCTTCGAGATCAACTGCGACGCGGACCTGGCCGGGTTCGGCGCGATCATCCCGTGCGGGATCCGGGACGCGGGCGTCGCGTCGCTGTCGCGCGAGCTGGACCGCGAGGTCACCGTGGACGAGGTGCGCCCGCTGGCCCGCCAGGCGGTGATCGACGCGCTCAACGGCGATCTGCCGTTGACCGACCGCACGCTCATCCGTGAACAACCGGTCGCGGCCGGCGTCACGTTCGCGGTGCGAACCTCCTGACAACCCCGAATCGCCCCCTCTAGTATTCCGGAATTACGGACTACCAGAGGGGAGATTCGTCGTGCTCCTGACTCGACGGCACCTGCTCTCCGCCTGTGGTGTGGCGGGCGGCACCCTGCTGCTGCCCGCCCTGCCCGCGGCGGCCGATCCCGCCCCCGACGACTGGCCGGGGTGGTTACGCGCGAACCGCGGGCACGTCGCCGCGGTGTTCGACGACGGCAACGGCGGCCGGCTCGCCCACCGCCCCCACGCGCGGCAACCCCTGGCGTCGGCGGTGCAGGCCGTGCACCTCGCCGGCTACGACCTCGCGGTGCGGCGCGGCGAGGCCGACCCGGGCGAGCGCGTCCGCGTCGGCGACTGGGAGGCCCACCACCTCGGCCCGGACGACGGCGCGCACCAGCGGTCCCTGCGCACGCTGAACCTCAAGTCCTCCGGCGGTCGCACCGCCGACGACCCGAACGCCGCGATCACCCTGGACGACCTGGCGGCGGTGACCGCCCGGCACGGCGACCACGCGGCGGCGGACTACCTGCGGCACCGGCTGGGCGAGCGGACCCTGCGCGCGGCGGCGGTGCGCGGCGGCTGGCCGGACGCGCCGGTCCCGTCGCTGCTGGGCGAGCGGCTGCGGTTCGTGCTCGGCCGCGAGGTCGACGTCCGGCAGTACCTCGCCGACCCGCGACTGCAGCTGGAGGTCATCGGCCGGCTGCCCGGCGCGCCGGCCGACTACGAGGGACAACGCCCGTTCGCGCGCACGACCTGGCGCGGGACGGCAGCCGGCCTGCACCGGCTGCACCGCAACCTGGACCGGTTCCCGCGCGCGTCGGCGCACCTGGAGCACGGCCGGACCGGGCCGGACGGCGTGGCCGGCATCGCGGTCATGGGCGGTGCGCTGCCCGGCGTGCTCACCATCGGGTCCCGGGTCCGGTGGCGGGACGGTCGGATCGGCACCGCCGCCGTGCTGGTCGAGGAGGTCGACCAGGCCGGGTCCGACGCGGCCGGGCGGCTGGTCGACCTGGTGGTCCGAGCCCTGCTGGACCCCGCTGCGCTGGGGGTATTCCAGGTGAGCCTCTCGTAGGATGACCACGGTGGACCTGGTGCAGCGACTTGCCGAGCTGGAGCAGCGCGTGGCGGCCCTGGAGGGCGACGAGCGCGAGACCGAGGTGCTGCCCGAGACCGAGGACGGCGGCGGCGCGTTCGGCTACGGCGGGCGGGTGTCGCTGGGCGGCGGGCGGGTGACGTGGCAGATGGACGTCACGCCGGAACGCGCGCTGTCGCTGGCCGACCGGCCCCGGATCGAGGTGCTGGCCGCGCTGGCGCACCCGGCGCGGGTGGACATCGTGCGGTCCCTGCTCGCGCAGGGCCCGCAGCCGGCGGCGGTGCTCCAGGAGGCCGCCCGGCTCGGCTCGACCGGCCAGCTCTACCACCACCTGAAGGCGCTCACCGGCGCCGGCGTGGTGGAGCAGGACAAGCGCGGGAGCTACCGGCTGCGCGGTGCGGCCACCATCCCCGTGCTCGTCCTGCTCACCGCCGCGTCCGACGTCGCGGGTCAGCTGCGCAGCTGAGGCGCGACCTCGGCCGCCACCAGCTCCAGGTGGTCGAGGTCGGCCAGGTCCAGGACCTGCAGGTAGACCCGGCTGATCGCGGTCCCCTCCCGCCACCGGCCGAGCTTCTCGACGACTTCGGCGGGCGTGCCGGCCAGGCCGTTCTCCTTCAGCTCGGCCACGTCGCGGCCGATCGCCGCGGCCCGGCGCGCCACCTCGGCGTCGTCGCGGCCCACGCACAGGACCAGACCCGCCGACCGGGTCATCGTGGCCGGGTCGCGGCCGATCTCCCGGCACGCCGCGTCGACCCGGGCGAACTGCTCGGCGGCGAACCCGGGGTCCACGAACGGCAGGTTGAACTCGGTGGCGTACCGGGCGGCCAGCGCGGGCGTGCGCTTCGCGCCCGTGCCGCCGACCACCACCGGGACCCGGGACTGCGCGGGCTTGGGCAGCGCGGGCGAGTCGGCCAGGGTGTAGTGCTTGCCCTCGAAGGAGAACTTCTCGCCGACCGGCGTGCCCCACAGGCCGGTGATGACCGCCAACTGCTCCTCGAACAGCTCGAACCGCTCGCCCAGCGACGGGAAGCGCAGGCCGTAGGCGGTGTGCTCGTCCTCGAACCAGCCGGACCCGAGGCCGAAGTCGACCCGGCCGCCGGACATCACGTCGACCTGCGCGACGGCGACCGCCAGCGGGCCGGGGTGCCGGAAGGTCGCGGCGGTGACCAGCGTGCCCAGCCGGATGGTCTTGGTCTCGCGGGCCAGGCCCGCCAGCGTGATCCACGCGTCGGTCGGGCCGGGCAGCCCGTCGCCGGGACCCATCCGCAGGTAGTGGTCCGACCGGAAGAACGCGCCGTAGCCCGCGTCCTCGGCGGTGCGGGCGACGCGCAGCAGGTCGTCGTAAGAAGCCCCCTGCTGGGGCTCGGTGAAGATGCGAAGCTCCAGTTCCACGGCTCAACGCTAATCGCAGCCCGCCGGTGCCCGCGATCCGACGCCCGCGAACCGCGCCCCTCGGCCCCGGCCCGGGACCGCCCCCTGCGCGTAGTCGTCCAGGTGGCGGGCCGCCCACAACGTGAACGGCACCGTGGCGTGGGCGGCGGTGCAGCGGCCGTTGCCGAGTTCGTGCAACGGCGATCGCCGGCGACGGCACGTGCGCCTGGCCCGGTGACCCCCGGCTCGGCACCTGGTCGAGGAAAGACGCGGGTGCCGGCGGGTCGAGTTGCGCGGCCAAGGCGACGGCGACCGCATCGGCCACCCCGTCCGGGTCGTCGGCGAACCCGGCCCCGGTCGAAGTCGTGGCGGGCGGAGCCTGCGGCCAGGCGTTCCTGGTCCAGCACGGCGAAGACGGAGAACTCCGGAGCCCGGCGCGTCGCCGAGGGCGAGTCCGTGCCGGCGGTCGAGCGCGGTGGGTCAGCGGCGGCGGGAGCGGGAACGGGGGTCGGGGGTCACCCGGGGCGGGGGCTCGGTGACCCGCAGGCCCTCGACCACCCGCACGATGGTGCGCTCCACCTCGGCACTGGCCTTGCGCGGGTCGGCGGCGCCGGCGATCGTGCTCGCGCCCGCCGACAGCGCGCCGAACAGCAGCCGCGCCATGGTCTCCACCGGCAGCTGCTCCAGCTCGCCGTTGGTGATCAGCACCTCGATGGTGGAGCGCAGCAGGCCGTAGCTGAAGTGCTCCTCGGCCTCGCGCCACCGCTCCCAGCCCATCACCACCGGGGCCTCGTGGATGACGATGCGCTGGTAGGAGGGCTCCAGGCAGACCCGGACGTAGGCGCGCAGGCCCGCGATCGCGGTGTCCCACGGGTCGCCGGGCGCGCTGACGATCTCGCCGAGCTTGCGCATGAACGCGTTCTCGACCGAGTCGAAAGCCGCCTCGAACAGCGCCTGCTTGCCGCTGAAGTGGTGGTAGAGCGCGCCCTTGGTCAGCCGGGCGCGCTTGGCCACCTCGTCCAGCGACGTGCCCGCGTAACCGCGTTTGGTGAACAACTCCACGGCGCTGTCCACGAGGGCCTGCCTCGTGGACTCGGAGTAATCCACCCGCCTCGACCGCACTGTCACCACGTTCACAACCGTACGACATACCGACGGTACGTACCCGTGGTATGTTCGCCCCATCGGCCATACCACCGGTATGCCAAAGACCTGGGGTATGCCGCCGGCCACGAGAGAGGGAGGCGTGATCATGAGCTGGAACGACTTCTACCGACGGCGCGACGCCCTGGACGCCGTGCTCCGCACCGCGACCCCCGAAGCTCCCCTGACCTTCGACCGGGACGTGTTCGCCACCGAGGACGAACTGCTCCTGGCCCTGCACTACCGGTGGATGCGGCAGCTCACCGGCCGGCTCGGCGTCGCCTTGGAGGACGGCGACGACCGCGTCGAGATCGTCACCCGGACGTGGCGGACCCTGGCCGCCCGGCAGCCCGTGCTGCGGGCCGTGCTGGACGAGCACCTGACCTCCGCCGAGGCGGTCGGGCGCGAGCAGCGCCTGCTGGCCCTCACCGCCGGACTGGCCGAGCTGTCCGAGCCCGCCGACGAGATCACCCGGGTCGGCGCGGCGTTCGCCACCCTGATCCGCACCGGCCCGGCCGACCGGGTCGAGACCCGCAAGCTCGCCAAGAGCGCCTGACGCCGGTTAGGTGGTCACCATGAAGTGGACCGAAGCGGACATCCCCGACCAGACCGGGCGCACCGCGCTGGTGACCGGGGCGAACTCGGGCCTGGGCCTGCGCACCGCCGAGGTGCTCGCCGGCAAGGGCGCCCGCGTGCTGATGGCCTGCCGGTCCGCCGAACGCGGCCAGCGCGCGCTGGAGCGCGTGCTCGCCGGCGGTGGCGACGCCGAAGTCGTGCCGCTGGACCTGGCCGACCTGGCCTCGGTCCGCGACGCCGCCGCCGAGGTGGCCGACCGCACCGACCGGCTGGACGTGCTGGTCGACAACGCCGGCGTGATGGCCTGCCCGCTGGAGCGCACCGCGGACGGCTTCGAGCGCCAGTTCGGCACCAACCACCTGGGCCACGCCGCGCTGACGTGGCGGCTGATGCCGCTGCTGCGCGCGACGCCGGGGGCCCGCGTGGTGATCGTGTCCAGCCTCGCCCACCAGCAGGGCGCGGTGGACCTGGCCGACCCGAACTACGAGGTGCGCAAGTACTCCGCCTGGCGCGCGTACGGCCAGTCCAAGCTGGCGAACTTGCTGTTCATGAGGGAGTTGGACCGCCGCTGCCGGTTGGCGGGCGCGGACGTGACCTCCGTCGCGGCGCACCCCGGCCTGACCGTCACCGAACTCAGCTCCACGATGGCCCGCGCGCAGCGCAGCCCGCTGCTGGCGGCGGGCGCGAAGATCACCGCGCTGGTGTCGCAGGACGTGGCGATGGGGGCGTTGCCGCAGCTCTACGCCGCGACGTCGCCCGACGTGGAGCCCGGTGGCTACTACGGCCCCGGCGGGTTGGGCGGCACCAGGGGCCACCCGGCCCGCGCGGGCTCCACGGCGGCGGCCCGGGACGACCTCGCGGCGGGCCGGCTGTGGGACCTGACCGCCGATCTCACGGGCGTCACGCCCGACCCCTCGTGACGTAGGGTTGGGGACGTGACCGTCGTACCTGAGGGTCGGAAGCTGCTGCGGCTGGAAGTGCGCAACAGTCAAACGCCCATCGAGAAAAAGCCCTCGTGGATCAAGACCAAGGCGAAGATGGGCCCCGAGTACCGGGAGCTCAAGGGCCTGGTCAAACGCGAGGGCCTGCACACGGTGTGCGAAGAGGCCGGCTGTCCCAACATCTACGAGTGCTGGGAAGACCGCGAAGCCACCTTCCTGATCGGTGGCGAGCAGTGCACCCGCCGCTGCGACTTCTGCCAGATCGACACCGGCAAGCCCGCCGACCTGGACCGCGACGAACCGCGCCGGGTGGCCGAGTCCGTGCAGGCGATGGGCCTGCGGTACTCCACGGTGACCGGTGTGGCGCGCGACGACCTGGCGGACGGCGGCGCGTGGCTGTACGCGGAGACCGTCCGGCAGATCCACGCGCTCAACCCCGGCACGGGCGTCGAGCTGCTGATCCCGGACTTCAACGCGGTCCCCGCGCAGCTCGCCGAGGTGTTCGAGTCCCGGCCCGAGGTGCTCGCGCACAACCTGGAGACCGTGCCCCGGATCTTCAAGCGCATCCGCCCGGCGTTCCGCTACGAGCGGTCGCTGGAGGTGATCACCAAGGCCCGCGAGGCGGGGCTGGTCACCAAGTCCAACCTGATCCTGGGCATGGGCGAGACCCCGGAGGAGGTCGCCGAGGCGCTGCGCGACCTGCACGACGCGGGCTGCGAGATCATCACGATCACCCAGTACCTGCGGCCGTCCCCGCGCCACCACCCGGTCGAGCGCTGGGTGAAGCCCGAGGAGTTCGTGACCCACAAGGAGACCGCCGAGGGCATCGGCTTCTCCGGCGTCATGGCGGGCCCCCTGGTCCGCTCCTCGTACCGCGCGGGCAGGCTGTACGCGCAGGCCGTGCAGAAGCGCGGCGACGTGCTCCCGGACAACCTCCACCACCTGCTGGAGGCCGGCAGCGCGGCCCAGGAGATCACCTCCCTGCTGGCCCGCTAGCCCACCGCTTCGCGAACGCCCGGCCTCGACCAGGCCGGGCGTTCGCGCTGTCCGGGGCGGCGACTCAGAGCTTCACCACCGCCGACCGGCCCGCGCCGCGCCTGATCAGGACGCCGTCGAGGACCTGCGGGCAGTCCACGACCCCCGCGTCGACGTCGAGCTGCCGGCCGGTGGCGAGGTCGAGCACGGCGTACTGGTTGTTCGCGACCACGTAACCCTTGCCCCGGTGGCTGCCGCACCAGCGGCCCGCCAACGGCAGTTCCCACACCTTCTCGCCCGTCCGCAGCGACAGCGCGACCAGCTCCGACGTCGTGGTGAGCGCCACCCCCGCCGTCTGGTCGACGGCGAAGTGCTGGTCCGCGATGCCCGAGGCGCTGCGCCGCCACCGCTCGACGCCCTCGGGCACCCCGTAGGCGGTGATGTCGTCGGTGCTGAGCACCGACCGCGCCACCAGCAACGTCGACCCGTCCGGCGACACGGAGCGACCGCTGCGCTCCCAGTCCCCCGCCACCGCGCCGGGGACGCGGCCGACCGGGACCCCGTCCGACAGCCGGACCAGCTCGACGTGGTCGACCTCCCCGTACGGGAAGGGCTTCGTGCGGTGGTCGACCACGACGTGGTTGCCGACGAGCAGGCCGCCGGGCTGAGGTCGGGTCGCGCCGGTGGCGAGGTCGACCGCGTACAGGTCGCCGTGGTCGACGAAGCGCAGCCACGCGTACCGCCTGTCGGCCGAGATCTGCCGGTCGGACAGCTCATCGCCGCAGACCGTGCTGCGCTCCCGCACCACCTGCCCCGGCAGCGGGCGCTCGAACGCCGCCGTCGCCCAGACCTGCGCGCCGTCCTGGGCGCGGCGGGCGAGCAGGCGGGAGGACTCCGTCGGCGGGACCACGCCGACCGCGGGCCGGACCTCCTTCTCCACCAGGACCACCAGGTCGGTGCCGTCCGGCGACCTGAGCACCGAGTAGTGGCAGAACGACGAGCCGATGCCGGGTTCGGCTCGCAGGTCGCGGCGGAACCCGCCCACCGTCCGGCCGGTCGCGATGTCGATCGTGGAGAGCACCAGCCCGTCCCGCCGCCGCACGTCGGAGACGACCACCACGTGGCCGTTCGACGCCCCGAACAGGTCCTCCTCGGCGGTGTGGAGTTCCGCGCCCGCGCGCGCCGGCACCCCGGCCGCCACCGGGGTGGCCGCCGGCGCGGTGACCGGGGAGCCCGCCACGACCTCGCCGCCGCCGGCGCCGGACACCACGACGAGCGCGACGACCAGCGCGGCCACCGAGCCGAGCACGACGAGACCGGTTCGGCCACGGGCGCGGTGGACGTTGTGCACCCGGTCGCCGATGTGGTTGCCGGATCCGGTGACCGCGTCCCGGCCCGCCTGCACCACCTCGACCGGGCCCGCCTCGGCGACGACCTCGGCCCGCAGGCTCACCGAGGGTCCGCGCCCGGCCCGCAGCCGGTCGAGCGCCGCCGCCAACCCGGCGGCGAACTCCTCGTCCCGCACCGCCCGGCGCAGGCACTGCCGGAACAGGTGCTCGCGGTCGTCGTCACCGGGCGCGCGGCGGACCTGGTCGATCGCGGCCGCGAGTTCCGGCACCTCGCGCACCGAATCGAACAACGCCTCGATACCCGGATCCGCCGGCGACTGCCCTCGGACAAAACCAAATAACTCGTCCGCCGCATCGTCGGCGACCGCCATCGCTGACCTCCCGAGCCTGGCTCGCATTCACCGTCACCCGCCGATACCGCGCTCGCCGGCGCGACCGCCGGACACCGGTGCCGGTTCGGGTGCGGGACCGATCAATTGCGCCCCCGCGTCCCGGACGCCCCAGAGTTCCAGCAGGCTGGACACGGCGTCCCGGATGCCCTCGTAGCTCTCGCGCGGCAGGTCCGACGGGAGCTCGACGTGTAGCTCCGGGTTGGGCATGAGCCCAGCGTTCCGGCAGACAGACGGTCACGCAATGCCCCGATAGTGGAATCACGAATGATTGATCGGGCAATAAGCAAATGCGCGGAGCGACCTACCGGACAGATAACGGCGGGATTTCGATCGAATCGGACCGAAGGTGAACCCGAACACAGTGGTGGGCGCGACAGGATTCGAACCTGCGACCGCTCGGGTGTAAACCGAGTGCTCTTCCGCTGAGCTACACGCCCGGGACGCCGACCCCGACTCGGGGCGGCGCCGGAAACGCTATCAGGACTTCAGCGCGGCCACTGCCTTCTTCCACGCCTCCTGGTCGCGCGCCTCACCGGGCGCGTTGACCTCGGCGTAGCGCACCACGCCGGCGGTGTCGATCAGGAACGTGCCCCGGTTGGCCAGGCCCGCCGTCTCGTTGAACACGCCGTACCGCGCCGCGACCTCGCCGTGCGGCCAGAAGTCCGACAGCAGCGGGAACGTGTAGCCCTGCTGCTCGGCCCACGCCTTGAGGCTGAACGGCGTGTCCACGGACACCCCGACGACCTGCACGTTCTCGTCCTCGTACGCCGCCAGCTCGTCCCGCACCTGGCACAGCTCGCCGGTGCAGATCCCGCTGAACGCGAACGGGTAGAACACCAGCAGCACGTTGCGCTCGCCGCGGAACGACGACAGCGCCACCGGCTGCTTGTTGTAGTCGTTGAGCGTGAAGTCCGGAGCCTCCGAACCGACCTCGACCGCCATGCCACACCCTTCCGCGCACCCACTCGGGACGACGGGCTCCACGCCTGCGGAGCCCGCCGCCGAGCCTAGCGGCAGCGCGGTCGGGTGGTGCTCAGCGCTTGGTCTTGGCCGACTTCGGGGACACCAGTCTGGTGGCCGTCCAATCGGAACTCGCGGTGATGTTGGAGGTCTGGGCGAGCCCCGCGGTGGACACGCTCTCGGCGATGTCACTCGGCTCGACGTGACCCTCGCGCCCGGTCTTGGGCGTCAGGACCCAGATCACGCCGTCGTCGGCCAGTGCCGTCGTGGCGTTGATCAGGGCGTCGGCCAGGTCGCCGTCGTCGTCGCGCCACCACAGCACGACCACGTCCATGACCTCGTCGGAGTCCTCGTCGAGCAGATCACTGCCGATGCGTTCTTCGATCGCGGCACGCAGGTCGTCGTCGACGTCCTCGTCCCAGCCGATCTCCTGGACCACGCTGCCCGGTTCGATCCCGAGCCTGTCGGCGACACCGATCTTGCCGGCGTCTTCCGCGGCGACCACGGCTTCCACTCCTCCAAGTACACAAGAGCGGCAGCCGGGTTCGACTGCCGCGCGATGTCACTACCAGTCGCGGTTAGCGAACACTGTCGGGCCTGCTAAGCGCAACCGTAACAGCCGAGACACGCCGCATCGGGTACCCCGGGATGCGTTCCTCCATCCGGATGAGGCACGCTGTGCATACCTCCTATTCGCGCGCGCGAGGAGCACGATCCAGAACTACTCACGGGTAGCACTGCCCGGATCGGGCACCTCGGGTGACGATGGGAGTCAGAGACCCCGGAACGAGGAGATCCCTTGAGCCCCCAGAACACTCCCGAACGGGTGCACGTCATCCGTGACGGCCTGGCCGCCCACCTCCCGGACATCGACCCGGAGGAGACCGCGGAGTGGCTGGAGTCGTTCGACGCCGCGCTCAAGGGCGGCGGGCAGCAGCGGGCCCGCTACCTGATGCTGCGGCTGCTCGAACGGGCGAGGGAGAGCCACGTCGGCGTACCGTCGCTGACCAGCACGGACTACGTCAACACCATCCCCACCGAGCGGGAGCCGTGGTTCCCCGGTGACGAGGAGGTGGAGCGCCGCTACCGGGCGTGGATCCGGTGGAACGCCGCGATGACGGTGCACCGCGCGCAGCGGCCCGGCGTGGGCGTCGGCGGCCACATCTCGACCTACGCCTCCTCCGCGAGCCTCTACGAGGTCGGCTTCAACCACTTCTTCCGGGGCAAGGACCACCCCGGCGGCGGCGACCACGTGTTCATCCAGGGCCACGCCTCCCCCGGCGTGTACGCGCGCGCGTTCCTGGAGGGCCGGCTGTCCGCCGAGCAGCTCGACGGGTTCCGCCAGGAGTACTCGCACGCCGGCCCCGGCGGCGGCCTGCCGTCCTACCCGCACCCGCGGCTGATGCCGGACTTCTGGGAGTTCCCGACCGTCTCCATGGGCCTGGGCCCGATGAACGCGATCTACCAGGCCCGGTTCAACCGGTACCTGCGCGACCGGGGCATCAAGGACACGTCCGACCAGCACGTGTGGGCGTTCCTCGGCGACGGCGAGATGGACGAGCCGGAATCGCGCGGCCTGCTCCAGATCGCCGCGAACGAGCAGCTGGACAACCTGACCTTCGTGGTCAACTGCAACCTCCAGCGCCTCGACGGCCCGGTGCGCGGCAACGGCAAGATCATCCAGGAGCTGGAGGCGTTCTTCCGGGGTGCCGGCTGGAACGTCATCAAGGTGATCTGGGGCCGCGAGTGGGACTCGCTGCTGCACGCGGACCGCGACGGCGCGCTGGTCAACCTGATGAACCAGACGCCGGACGGCGACTACCAGACCTACAAGGCCAACGACGGCGCATACGTCAAGGAGCACTTCTTCGGCCGCGACCCGCGGACCAAGGAGCTGGTCGCGCCGATGAGCGACGACGAGGTGTGGAACCTCAAACGCGGTGGTCACGACTACCGCAAGGTCTACGCGGCGTACAAGGCCGCCACCGAGCACCACGGCCAGCCGACGGTGATCCTCGCCAAGACCATCAAGGGCTACGGCCTGGGCCCGCACTTCGCCGGGCGCAACGCCACGCACCAGATGAAGAAGATGACCCACGAGGACCTGAAGCTGTTCCGCGACAGCCTGCGCATCCCGATCGCGGACGCGGACCTCGACCCGTACCTGCCGCCGTACTACCACCCCGGCAAGGACTCCCCGGAGATCCAGTACCTGCTGGAGCGCCGCAGGCAGCTCGGCGGCTACGTACCGGAGCGCCGCACCAAGTCCAAGGCGCTGGTGCTGCCCGGCGACAAGGTCTACGACGTGATCCGGCGCGGCTCGGGCAAGCAGGAGGTCGCCACCACGATGGCGTTCGTCCGGCTGGTCCGGGACCTGGCCAAGGACCCGGAGATCGGCAACCGGATCGTGCCGGTGATCCCGGACGAGGCGCGCACGTTCGGCATGGACTCGATGTTCCCGGCGCAGAAGATCTACAACCCGAACGGCCAGCTCTACACCTCCGTGGACGCGCAGCTCATGCTGGCGTACAAGGAGTCCGAGCAGGGCCAGATCCTGCACGAGGGCATCAACGAGGCGGGCTCGACGGCGTCGTTCACCGCGGCGGGCACGTCCTACGCCACGCACGGCGAGCCGATGATCCCGATCTACATCTTCTACTCGATGTTCGGGTTCCAGCGCACCGGTGACGGCCTGTGGGCGGCGGCCGACCAGATGGCGCGCGGCTTCGTGCTGGGCGCGACGGCGGGCCGCACGACGCTGACCGGCGAGGGCCTCCAGCACGCCGACGGGCACTCGCTGCTGCTCGCGCACACCAACCCGGCGGTGGTCGCCTACGACCCGGCGTGGTCGTTCGAGGTGGCGCACATCGTGCGGGACGGCCTGCGGCGGATGTACGGCGAGAACGCCGAGAACATCTTCTACTACATGACCGTCTACAACGAGCCCTACCAGCAGCCGGCCGAGCCGGCGGACCTGGACGTGGACGGCCTGCTCAGGGGCCTGTACCGGTACCAGGTCGCGCCGGGGACGGGCCCGCGCGCCCAGGTCCTGGCCTCCGGCGTGGCGATGCCGTGGGCGCTCAAGGCGCAGCGGCTGCTGGCCGAGGACTGGGGCGTGCAGGCCGACGTCTGGTCCGCGACGTCGTACTCCGAGCTGCGCCGCGAGGCCGTCGAGGTGGACCGGCACAACCTGCTGCACCCCGACCAGGAGCCGCGGCTGCCTTACGTGACCCAGGCGCTGGCCGAGGCGGCCGGGCCGGTGGTCGCGGTGTCGGACTGGATGACCGCCGTGCCGGACCTGATCCGGCCGTACGTGCCGACCGACATGACGACGCTGGGCACGGACGGCTTCGGCTTCTCCGACACCCGCCCGGCGGCGCGCCGGCACTTCCTGGTCGACGCCGAGTCGATCACGGTCGCCACGCTGGCGGCGCTGGCCAAGCGCGGCGAGGTCCAGCAGTCGCTGGTCGTGCAGGCGGCGCGCAAGTACCGGATCGACGACGTGAACGCGGCGGGCCCGTCCACCTCGGACGCGGGTCTGGCGTAGCGGCTGTGCCACGCCGGGCCGGCTCGCGCCGGGTCGGGGTGGTGTTCGGCGAGGCGTGTGGGGCTCCACCCGATCGGGTCGGGCCCCAAACGCCTTTTTGCGGTCTTCCGGGTGGGGGTCGCTCCTACGATCTGCGTCACGGATCCCCGGTGTAGGGGCCGGCGGGTCCGCGTGACGCCCGTAGTGGCCCCTGAGAAGGCGCTCAGGCCGCGCGTGGCGGTGGGGGCGGGCACCGGGGAGGGATCGGCCGCCACCGGGCCTCTCAGCGGCGGTCAGGCGTGGGCCGCGGTCGGGCGGCGGTCGGGCGTTGCGGCCGTTCCGCCCGCGCCGATGTGATCCGCGCCATAGAATCGGCGGAAGAGTTCCGACGAGGGGGGCAATGGGGACGCCGCGGCCCGCGGTCCACCGGACGATGCTGGCGGTGGACGTCTCGGGGTTCGGCGCGCTCGGGCACAGCCAGCAGCGGGCGGTGCGGCACGGGCTCTACGGGGCGCTGGAGGCCGCGTTCGCGGAGTGCGGCGTGCCGTGGGACGACGACTGGGACGGCACCTACCACGAGGACCGGGGCGACGGCCTGTTCGTGCTGGTGCCCGCCGGCGTGCCGAACAGCCGCGTGGTCACCGCGCTGCCGCACGCCCTGGTGGGCCAGCTGCGCCGGTACAACGCGATGTTCCGGCCACAGACCGGCATCCGGCTGCGCGCCGCGATCACCGCGGGCGAGGTGCTCAACGACGGCAACGGTGTCATGGGCGACGGGCTGGTGCTGGCGTTCCGGCTGCTGGACTGCGCCGCGCTGCGCGACGAGCTGAAGCGGCGGCCGGGCGAGCTGGCGCTGATCGTGTCCGACCGGTTCTACCAGGACGTGATCCGGCAGGACGCGGGCTGCGACCCGGATTCGTACCGGCGGGTCGTGGTGGCCGTGAAGGAGGTGCACGGCGCGGCGTGGATCAGCCGGCCCGACCACCCGCGCACGCCGCCGAGGACCAGGTCCCGCCCGGTGCTGCCGCGGGTCCGGTGGGCGGTGCCGGTGCTGTGCGCGCTGCTGGCCGCGCCGCTGTCCTGCGACGCGCTGCTGGGCGCGCCCGCGCCGGAACCGCCGTGCCCGGACCCGGTGCAGCTCAACGTGCTCACGTCGGCGGAGAAGGCGGACGTGGTGCGCACCGTGGCGGCCGAGTTCGAGGACCGGTCGCGGACCTTCGACGACACCGGGTGCAAGCAGGTGGACGTGCACGTCGCGGTGGGCGTGTCCGAGCGCAGCGTGGCCGCGCTGGGCCGGGGCTGGCCGGACGGCGACGTGGCCGCGTTGAGCCCCGAGCCGCACGTGTGGCTGCCGGACACCCGGTGGGAGGTGGAGGAGGTGCGCGGCATCCTCGCGGGCAGCGGACGCACCGACGTCGAGCTGGTCGACCGGGGCCCGGTGGCGTACTCGCCGCTGGTCCTGGGCGTCGCGCCGGAGCGGGTGCGCGACGGCGCGTTCGAGTGGCGCGAACTGGCCTCGTTCCGGACCCTCGCGCCGGTCGACGCGGCCGGGTCGGGCGCGGGGCTCGCGGCGGCGGTCGCGCTGACCCGGACCGAGCTGGGCGGCGACGTGCTGGACCCGGCGGTGCTGGGCGGCGCGGACGTGGCCCGCAGGCTGCGGGACGTGGTGCTGCGCACCGCGCCGGAGCCGGCCGAGGTGTGCCCGGCGGCGGACCGGGCGGTGCTCGGCTCGGAGAAGGCGATCCGCGACCTGCCGTGCCTGCGGCCGGTCTACCCGGCCGAGGGCACCGTGCACCTGAACCACCCGTTCGTGTCGATCGTGCGGCACGACCGCCCGAACGCCCGGCGGGACGCGGTCGTGGCGCGGTTCCTGGAGCACCTGCGGGACGGACCCGCGCAGGAGGCGTTCCGGCACGCCGGCTTCCGCGACCGGGACTGGCGGCCCGAGCCGCACGACGGGATCCGGCCGGAGCGCCCGCCGGAGCTGCCGCTGCGGGTGGACGCGGCGGCGGTGCGCGCGGCGTGGCAGGCGGCCGACCGGCCGAGCCGGGTGGTGCTCGCGGTGGACGGGTCGGAGCGCGCGCGCCGGCTGGCGGACCGGCTGGCCGAGCGGGTCGCGCCGCGCGGCGAGGTGCGGCGGCTGGAGTTCGCGCCCGGCGAGCTGGCGGACGTGGTGGAGCGCGGGGTGGCCGAGTTCGGGTCGGAGCTGCCCATCGTGATCCTCAGCGGCACGGTGGGCGCCGCGCCGGTGCGGCCCGCCGTGGCGGCCTCGCCGGTGACCGTGTTCGGGGTCGGGTTCGGCGAGGGCGCGTGCTCGGCGGTCAGCCAGCTGGGTGTCTTCCGGGCCGCGTACCGGGGGAACTGCTTCGCCGAGCAGGACGTGGACCGGGCGCTCGACCTGGTCGCGGACGGGTTGTGGGGCACGCGTGGCTGAACGGCCGGTCGGGGGTGGCGGGGTGGCGGGGTTGGTGGCCCGGGTGGCGGCCGGGCTGGTGGCGGTGCTGGTGGCGGTGCTGGTGGCGGGGTGCGCCGCGCCGGTGGTCGACCCGGCGCACGACGGGCAGGGGCGGATCGCGTTCGTGGACAGCCAGGACCTGTCGAACCGGCAGATCAAGCAGCGGGTGGACGAGTGGAACGCCCAGGCCGGGCGGCACGAGCAGGTGACGTACCTGCCGCTGCCCTCGCCCACGGACGCCTACCGGGCCCAGCTGATGGCGCGGGCGCAGGACCTGGTCGGCGCGCGGGGCGACGTGCAGGCCCAGTGCTACGACGTGATGACGCTGGACGTGGTGTGGACGGCGGAGTTCGCCGAATCGGGCTACCTGGCCCCGCTGAGGCCCGACGAGTTCGGGACCGACCGGTACCTGCCGGCGTCGGTGCAGTCCTCGACGGTGGACGACCGGCTGTGGGCGGTGCCGTGGCGGGCCGACGTCGGGGTGCTCTACTACCGGTCCGACGTGCTCGCCGCCGAGGGCGTCGGGTGGCCGACGACGTGGCCGGAGCTGGAGCGGCTGGCCCGGCGGCTCGGGCCGAAGTACGGGATGGCCGGGTACCTCGGGCAGCTGGACCGGTACGAGGGGCTGACGGTCAACGCCCTGGAAGCGGTGTGGGCGCAGGGCGGCGAGACGGACGTGCGGTGGGATTCGCCCCGGGTGCGGGCCGGGATCGGCGCGCTGGTGCGCGGCGTCGAGGAGGGCTGGATCCCGCAGGAGGCGCTGGCCTACCAGGAGTCGGGCAGCCTGAAGGAGTTCCAGGAGGGGCGGGCGCTGTTCCTGCGCACCTGGCCCTACGCGCGGGTGGTGCTGGAGTCCTCGCCGCTGAAGGGGAAGTTCGGGATGGCGGCGCTGCCCGGACCGGGCGCGCTGGGCGGGTGGAACGTGGCGGTGTCGCGGTGCTCGAAGCACCAGGCGACGGCCCGCAAGTTCATCCGGTTCCTCACCGGGGAGGACAGCCAGCGGGCGCTGTTGGAGCAGGCGGGCTACCCGCCGACGCTGCGGGCGCTGTACCGGGAGCCCGGGTTGAACGCCCGGCTGCCGCACCTGGGGGTGTTGCGCACGGCGGTGGACCACGCCCGGAACCGGCCGAAGTCGGCGCACTACGACGAGGTCACCCGGGTGGTGCAGGGGGCGGTGCACGCCAGTCTGCGCAATCCCGGGTCGATGGACGCGGAGCTGAGACAGCTGGCGACGGACGTGAGCAGGGCTATGAGTGGCCGGTGACCTCGTGGGGTCGGGCGGTCGGGTTGGGCGGTGGGGTGCGGAGGTGGGTTGGGTGGGGTGGTGGTTGGGTGGTGGTGGTCAGCGGGCCGCTAGAGCTGCTCGTTTGGCTTCGCGGTTCCAGTCGATCCAGCCTCGGATCACGAGGACGGCGAAGACGGTGTAGATCGCGGCGCTGAAGTACAGGCCCGAGTGGAGTTGCAGCGGCACGCCGATCGCGTCCACCAGCAGCCAGACCAGCCAGAACTCCACCAGGCCGAGCCCCTGGAGGGAGAACGCCAGGACGGTGCCGACGAAGATCGCCGCGTCCGGCAGCGGGGCCCACGAAGCGTCGAGGGCGTCGAGGACCAGCGCGAAACCCGTCGTGCCGAGCACGAAGACCCCCGCTACGACGAGCCGTTCGCGCAGCGTGCCCTTGCGGACCACCACGCCGAACACCGGGTCGCGCCGCCGCGTCCACGCCCACCAGCCGTACACGGTGATGAGCGCGATCACGACCTGTCGCGCGGCGGTGCCGCCGAGGTGGGCCGACATGTAGACGACGAACAGCAGCGTGACCGAGACCAGTTGCACGGGCCACGTCCAGAGCGTCCGGCGTTGCGCCAGGTACACGACGACCAGCGCGAACACCTGGCCGATGAACTCGGCGTAGGACACGAACTGGCCGAACACCGTGAAGCCGTGGTCCATCAGGGCCCGCATCGCGTTCTCCCATCGTCTCTTCGCGGGGAACACCCGGCCAGGTCATCGGATTCCCGACGTAACGCTGACCACAGCTCTCGTGGACACCTTGACTTCAACCGGAGTACACCGCCGGGCCCTACCTTCCCACCGCATGAGAACCGTCGCTTTGGCCTTGGTTGCTCTTCTTTCCGCCGCCGTCCCGGCGACCGCGTCCGCGTCGGGTGGCGGGTCCGGGTCCGGGGGTGGGTCCGGGGGTGGGGGTGGGCACGGGGGTGTGGTCGTGCCGGTCGCCCAGACTCGCGGGTTCGTGGACGACGCGTCGGGCGACCCGGCGAACGCCGACGCGGACGACCCGGCGATCTGGGTGCACCCGCGCGTCGCGGAGCGCAGCGTGGTGCTGGGGGCGTTGAAGGAGGGCGGGCTGGCGGCGTTCGACCTGAAGGGGCGGACGCTGGGCCTGTACCCGGCACCGGCGGCACCGGGCCCCGGCGCGAAGCCCGGCCGGTTCAACAACGTCGACGTGCTGAGCCGGGTACCGGTCGGCGGGCGGGCGCGCGACCTGGCGTTCGTCAGCGACCGGGGACGGGACCGGGTCCGGGTGTACGAAGTGGACGGTCGTGGGGCGGCGGCCGGACCCGCGGTGGTGCGGGACGTGACGGATCCGGCGGCGCGCCCGGTGTTCTCCGCGTCCGAGGCGGAGGTGGACGAGCAGCACACGGCGTACGGGCTGGCGTCGGGGTTCGTGGGTCGCACGCCGGTCGTGGTGGCGAACCGGCGCAGCGAGACCCGCGTCGCCCTGCTGCACGTGGTCCCGGCGGCGGGCGGCGCGGTCGGCACCCGAGTGGTGTCCACTGTGGACCTGCCCAGCCGGTTCACGTTGCCGGACGGGACGTCGTGGACGCCGTGCGGCGAGCCGGGCGAGCGTCCTCAGCTGGAGGGCATGGTCGTGGACTCGGCGCACGGCGTCCTGTACGCGGCGCAGGAGGACGTGGGGATCTGGCGGATCCCGTTGCGGGCGGACGGGTTCGGGTCGCCGGTGCTGATCGACCGGGTGCGGTCCTACGGGGTGCCGCAGACCTACGACCCGGAAACCGAGGAGTGCTCGGTGTCGGGGGCGGACCCGGGCTTCGGCGGGCGGCACCTCACGGCCGACGCGGAGGGGCTGACCGTGGGCGACGGGTACCTGCTGGCGTCCAGCCAGGGCGATTCGCGGTTCGTGGCGTACGAGCGCGGTGGGCGCAACGGGTACGTGGGGACGTTCACGGTGGGCGCGGGACGGGGCAACGATTCGGTGGAGCACTCGGACGGGGCGCAGGTCGTGACGGCCGACCTGGGCGGCGAGTTCCGGCGCGGGCTGCTGGTGGTGCACGACGGGGAACGGCGGCCGGCGGTCGGCGGTCTGCCCACCACGGGGTTCGCCTACGTGAGTTGGGGTGACGTGCTCAAGACGGTGGGCTGAGCGAGAGCGGCGGCAGGGCGAGTCCGTGGGCTGAGCGGGAGCGTGGGCTGAGCGAGTCCGTGGGCTGAGCCAGTCCGTGGGCTGAGCGAGAGCGGGAGGGAACCAACGAGCCCTCCGCCTGGGGCCAGGCGGAGGGCTCGTTGACTTCCGCTGTTCGGGTGAGGCTGGAAGGCCCGCGAAATCAGTCGTTCGAGTGGCTGTGGGCCGTCAGCGGTCGGTCGGCGGCATCTGGATGCCGGCCGGCGGGGTGGGCGCGTCCGACGACACCGGGCGGGAGGTCGGCCGGGCCGACGCCGTCGCCGACGCCGTGGCCCGGGGCTGGGACACCGGGTCCTGGGACTGGCGCGGGGCGGGGGCGTGGCCGGTGGTCTCCTGCTGCATCCGCTGGAGCCAGCCCTCCCACCGCTGCTGCATCGGCCGCACCAGGCCGCCGCCGACGCCGATCACGATGACGCCCGCCACCGTGGCCAGCACGGTGATCAGCACCGGCATGGTCACCGAGACGGCGATGCCGAGCTGGTTCAGCGCCGCGATCACGCCGAGCGCCACGATGAAGCCGTAGGTGATGCCGCCGAGCATCTTGGTGTACGACCGGTTGCCGAGCGCGCCGGTCACCAGGCCGCGCAGCGCCTTGCCGATCGCCGCCGCGACCAGCACGAGCACCATGGCCACCACGATCCGCGGCAGGTACGCGATGACGTCGTTGAGCAGGACGCTCACCGCGTTGCCGGTGCCGAACACGCCGAACGCCAGTTGCAGCGCGATCAGCAGCACGAAGTAGTAGACGATCTTGACGATCAGGCCGGACGCGTCGATCGGCGAGCGGGACATCGCGCCGCCCAGGCCGGACCTCTCCACCAGGCGGTCGAAGCCCACCCGCTTCAGCAGGAACTCGACCCCCTTGGCGAGCGCCTTGGCGATGAGCCAGCCGACGAACAGCACCAGCAGGAAGCCGAGGAGTTTCGGTACGAACGTGGCGATCATCGCCCACGCCTGTCCGAGTCCTTCGGTGATCTGGGAGCCCACGACGCCCCTCCTCGCATATCGCCCGATGTTGCCTGGAGAGATCGTTTCCCAGGCCGCATCACCCGGCAACCTGAAGCGGTGGCACGAAAGAGTGACTGACGTGGCGCGGAACGCCGGGACAGTCCAGAGTGGAATCACCGGTGGGGACCGGGGAGAGGGAAACGCCCGATGCGCTTCTGGCGCGTCGGGCGTTTCCGGTTTTCGGGCCGGGTCCGCGCCGGGTCGCGGAGCGGGGGCCGGGTGTTGGGGCCGGGGTGCGGGGGCCGGGTCTAGGGGCGTGGGCGGGGTGGGCGGGGTGCGCCCGGCTTGGTCCACGCGGTGGCGAGGCGTCCGTCCAGATAGGACTGGATGTTCGTCGCGGCGGTGTCGGGCCGGGTGGAGTTCGTCGGGGTCGAGCCGGTGTCGGTGGGGCGTGGATCGCCGGGGCAGTTGGAGCTGCTGTCCGGCAGGATGCCGTTTACCAGGTAGAGGTTCACGGTGTCGTTGACGCACTTGTTGCCGGTGCCGTAGAGGCCGTGCTTGCCCTCGTCCTTCACGGTGACGAGGCTGTGGCCGAGCCGGGACGCCATCGCCGGGCCGCTCTCGTACTGGGTCTGGGTGTCGCCCTCGGCCTGCACCACGACCCCGATCGGGTAGCCGTCGCGGCGGAGTCGGACCGGCGGCTCGGGCGGGGTGAACGAGCGGTAGGTGCACGTGGTGGGTGCGGCGCGGACCACCCCGAAGCCGTAGGGGTAGCGGTCGCGGAAGACCCTCATGTCCTCGTAGTAGGTCTCGATGTCGGTCGGCCAGTCGACCTCGCAGACGACGGTGTTGAACACGCCGGAGACCAGGTCGTCCTGCGCGGCGCGGGCCATGGTGTCGAGGGAGGACGGGGCTGCGGGCCACGGTTCCGTCGCCGGGGTGCCAGTCGACGGCGGTGAGGGGTTGTCGAGTTCTTTGACGTCGCCGGCGAGTTCGGCCCACAGCGGGCGGTAGCGGGTGCCCACGCCGACGGCGGAGTCGAACGTGGTGCGGGTCTGGCGGGGTGTCGGGTTGGCTGCCAGGCGGGCGGCGATCCGTTCCACGGAGGCGACCACGTCGGCGGCGGACTTGCCGAGGGAGTACTTCGAGTTGTGGGCGGCTACCCACTCGGACCACTGGTCGACGTTGCGGCGCATGGCGAACGCCTGGGCCCGGAACTGTCCGCGCCAGATCCAGTCGGGGTGCACGGAGGAGTCCAGGACGCTGCGGTCAAGGCGGTTCGGGAAGAGGCTGCCGTAGACCGCGCCCAGGTAGGTGCCGTAGGAGTAGCCCAGGTAGTTGAGCTTCTCCTCGCCCAGGACGGTGCGGATGACGTCCAGG
Source organism: Saccharothrix sp. NBAS 001 (assembly GCF_056640475.1). NCBI lineage: Bacteria > Bacillati > Actinomycetota > Actinomycetes > Pseudonocardiales > Pseudonocardiaceae > Saccharothrix > Saccharothrix sp. NBAS 001. Next base: position 9,683,256 of record NZ_CM153251.1, on the reverse strand, counting down.
TCGCGGGCCGTGTTCGGGGTGTTGATGTGCGGGCGGATCGCGCCGCCGGAGCGTCGGCACGCGTCCTCCGCGTCCCTCGCCTCGGCGGCCCACTTGGGGAAGTCGGCGTCGGAGGGGCGGGTGTCGGCGGTCGCGAACTCGGGTGACGTGCGGCAGTTGAGGGCGGTCGACGCTCCGACGCCGCGCGGGTCGAACCCGATCAGGTCGTAGACGGCGGCGGGGGCGGACTGCGCGAGGAACGACGGCATGGACAGGCCGGATCCGCCCGGACCTCCGGGGTTGAGGACGAGGATTCCGCGTCTGGTGGCCGGGTCGGTGGCCTTGCGGCGGCTGATCCGGACGGTGATGTGGTCGGTGGCCGGGTTGCGGTAGTCGAGCGGGAGGACCACGTCGGCGCATTCGAGGGTGTTCTCGCAGGGGGTCCAGGTCGGTTTCTGGGTGGTGAACGGTGTCAGGTCGGGTGTGTCGGGCGTCGCGGTCGCGGTCGTGATTGTGGGGAGTGGGACGGACAAGGCGGTGACTAGGACCAATCCGACTGACACGTGCCTGCGCACGGAAGACCTCCCGGGTGGTGGCGGATGGCTACCCGAACGTAGGGCGGTTGAGGGCGGCTGGTCAGGGGGTGTCACTCGTTTGTGTGTTGGTGCGGCGGGGGGAGGTGGGTGAAGAGAAAGCGAATGGGTAAAGGTGTAAAGACAAAAGCGCGCTCGCCGCTGGGCAGGCCGCCGGGGGAGGAAAAGAACGTCGTGTTCTCCCCGTACGGCCTGGTCGGGAGACAACCACCCTTGAGTTGGGAGTGCAAGCGAAAAGCGTGCTTGCACTCCCAACTCAAGCGCGGTTCGCTGCGCGCAGGCCATAGGGTTACCCGCATTTAGTTGTAGACCTGTGACCTGCGGTGACGCCCATTGTCGATCTACGAAGGGCGTCACCGCACGGGGCCGGGGAGCCCTCAGCCTGCGTCAGCACCGGGCGCGCTGTGCAGGTGTGGGCAGTCTGCGGGGATGTTTCCATCGGTCGTAAGGTAGATCTCCAGTACCTCGGCCACGATGGTCAACGGCACTTCATGGCTGGCTGGAACCTCTCGCGCCCGGCCTTCGAATCTGTAGATCGCCAGCGTGGAGTCGCTACTTGCGTCTCCACGTGTGAGCCTGGCCGGACCATCATCGCTTGCGACGTGAACAAAGCCGCGTTTCCCATCACTGCTGATTCCGACTTCTAGAATCTGATGGTCGTACGCTGATTCGCTCGTGACGACTTCCATCATGAAATTCTCACCGGCACGAGTGGCGTCAATGGTGACGGACCCAATAAACTCGCTGAGTTCGCCGACATTCTGGACCGCCTTCGGGTGTTCCGCCGATTCTGTCGTGGTGGCGGACCGCTCGTTATAGATGAACTGAATCGCCATCGAACAAACCCCTTATGCAATCGTGGACTCTACGAGCCTAGCCTTCTGCCGTGGCTCTGCGCCGTAGAGGGAGGTAGACCTTAACCGGCCCACCGGGCATGGCCGCTGACCTGCGGTGTAGCAGCGTAGACCGGCCACGTCGCCCAGATGGCTTGGGCGCGCTTCCTTCGGATCTCACCACGAGGCGACCCACTCTCGCGGTGCGACGTCTACGGCAAATGATGTCTTTGGTCCCGCTGGGGCCGTGTGCCCGAAGTCGACTTTTACGTTGCCGACGGTACGACCTCAAAAAGGTCTTCGAAGGCCATCGGCTTGAGCGCGGTCAACGCTCCCGCGATGAAAGTGCCCCCTGGGCGTAGGTTCCCTGCGAGGACGCGTGCCACAGTCGACCGGTTGACGTTCATTGCTTTAGCCAAGGCATATTCCGAACGGAGTCCTGCAAGATTCGCGGCCCTGCGGAACGTTTCGGTACGGAGTCCGATGGTCTGCATCCGTTATCCCCACCCGTGAGGGCTTTGGGTTCATATCATGAGGAGGGAAAGTTGTTCGCCGGTCATCAATGCCTCGCAGTCGGCCATCGGCGACAACCAACTTACCTCACGCCCTTCGACCACCGAGGGTGGCAGCGGGACTGTAGCGCCGATGGGAAAGATCTCCTCACGGCTCAACCCGCGTGATGAGGACAGCAGGAAGACCGCTGGCCGCTCGAAGGCTGGAACTACAACCACCGGAGTCGGGTCCGCCGTGAACGCCTCGCGCTTGACGAGGTGTTCCGCCCGGTCCAACTCCAAAGCAACCGCAACGAGATTTTCTACGGTCACGACCAAGGTGGAACGCATTAGGCGACTAGGCAACACCGGCCACCAAAGCCGAACCAAGTCCTCGTCGGTGACCGCCATGTCCGCCGGGCACAACTCCAACGACTCCCACTCGCGTCCGAATACCGGATCCATGTAATTGTCGTTGTGCCACAACGCACCTGGGACTACCGGCCAACCGCGCTCGACGCACGCCAGCGCACACTCCAAGCCGTTGGTCACCGTTCCACCTCAATCCTCGTGCCATCCATATCCGAAGCCCACACCACACGAGTCGTGACACCGGGTGCCGCGAACCAGCGCAACGCATCGTTCGCCGAACGAACACCCATGCGAAACGTACCTTCGATGGAGATCACCTCCGCACACTCCGGGAACTCCAACCCCCACGCGCCCACCCGTGCGTCCTCACGTTCTCCGTAAACCTGCACGACAGCGAACAAACGAGGAGCGGTATCCGCAACCATTCCGCTGATCGATTCCTCGAACTCCACCTCTGGGATAGAAGGAGAGTCGCCCTGCTCTCTCACCTCTTCACGGGTGTTCTCAGTCATTTTCACTGCCATGAGCTTTTTCCGCTTCGAGATTGCTTCGACCCGTGGAGGTCAATCGGTTTTCGTTACGTCTAATAACCGTCATAGGGCATCCATTCGATACACTTGGGCCGCTGGCGCGTCTCAATCCATTCCATTAGGGCTCGCCGTGCGTCGGATATCAAGATTGCGGCCGATCGAGGGAACAGCGCGCCCGTAGTTCCATTAAAAATGAGCGACAGGTCTGGCCGTGGCCGCTTCGGATTGTATGAGTTCGCTACCGGCATCTCCAGATCGTCATTGTCCAGATAATTGATGGCGGCGAAGCCCGCTGCCGAATCGACACTTATTCGGAGCTGATGATTCGGAAACGGACCTCCGTCCCGGTCCTTCCTGTACTCCATGTCACCGATCGACAGTGTCGATTCCCACTGGATTTCGTTTGCGACAAGGATCCTGTCGATCAGTAGCACGCACTCCGATTTTCCGGACGCAACGCACGCCGTCCCATTGGCTAGCAATGCTGTGACGATCATTTCATACCCAGGGTCATTTCTGAACAATCATTCCTTAGTTGGATCGAGGAGTCGCAGTGCGTGCGGTCGTTGTCTGCGCACAAGTCAGACATGAGGCAAGCGCGACGTCTATATCAAAGTCGGAATGTCGCATCCCCCACCGCGCATAGATGCAGGTCAGAGGCTTGACACTGGCGGGTGCAGTCACCCAGTGGTGGTAGTCACATGTCGGATGTACGCTGGTCAGAGGGGGTGAGATCGCGGGTACCGCCGAACGCAGCTCGGTCAGGGGGAATATGACGACCACGGACCATTCCGGGAGTTGGACTCCGGATCGTGGGAGGTGTCGCGGGTGCAACGCGCCACTGGCAAAGGACAACACTGCCAGTCTGTGCGGTCAGTGCCACCGTGAACAGCGTGACGCACTTCGCACCCCACCGGCCCACTTGAGGCAGGATTTCTTCGAGACTGACGACTTCAGTGCGGCCTTCGACGCTCACCACATCGGCCACGCCATCAAGGCGTACAGAACTCACCCACGCTGGACGAAACTATACGGGAGGGCTCTCAAGCAAGAAACTGTCGGGCGCTGGTTGGGCCTCAATCAGGCGCAAGTCAGCAGGGTGGAGAACGGCAAGCCGGAGAAGAACCTAGACACACTGAGGGCATACGCGGAAACCTTGCACTTCCCCCGGCACCGGCTCTGGTTTCTGTTTCCTGGCGAGAGTCGCCTAATTCTTCCCGCTTCGATCGTTGACAATAAGGGCGACCTGGGCGACATCGATGGAAACGATGGAATTCTAGTCGCCAACCCTGCTGGCATGGCTTCATTCTTCGTTTCAGGCGAAGCCTCCATGCTCGATGTCGCTTCCTTGAACGATGCTCGTAACCACTTTGAAGTGATGTATCGCAATCTCGGCGGCCCAGTGACTCAGGACAGACTGACGCGGTTCCTGTCTGAACGAGTTTCACCGCTTCTGGCACAAGCTCAGTCCCAAGAGAATCCGCAACAGTTGTACCGCGCTACAGGCGGCCTAGTAGCACTCGCCGGTGTGTGCGCCTACGACAGCGAGAACCACGGCGCTGCACAACGCCATTTCCAAGACGCCCTCAGGCTGGCGGGAAAGGCTGGCGACTCAGGGTTCCGGGCCTACGTTCTAGCGCTGATCGTAAACCAGGCTATCGCACTCGGAGATTCCCGGCGTGCAATTGGTCTTTCCGAATTGGCGCTCAAGGTGGATGAGAGCCTATCCGGTGCACTCCAAGCTGATCTCTACGGGATGCAGGCCAAGGCATATGCACAGCTTAGGGACACCGAAGCGACCTATCGCTCCATGTCTCTAGCGGAGGCATCTGCGGCCGGAATCGACTCAGGGGTCGGGCCCGCAGAAATCGGTTATATCCAAAAGGGGCTGACAGAAGCACACTTTGTCGACGCATTGACGGAGTTGGGCGACCTCGTGCCAGCACAAAGATATTCAGAGCAAATATTCAGCATCCCGACACACGCCCGTGGCCGCGTAAATAGACTCGCCTCATTGGCTACCTTGGAATTGCGACTAGGTGAAGCTGAGCGAGCATCCGCCCTGATTTCCGAGATGGTCGACAGCGCACAGGGCATGGAGTCGCGCCGACTCAATACCAGGTTCAGGGCGATTCGGTCCAGTCTCAACAACCTGTCTTCCGTCGATACCTCTAACGCCACCGAGCAGATTGATCGGTTCTTGACAATTTCGCCATGGTAAAGTGACGCCACCATGACCACTGCTCGAAAGGTACCTGGCCCAATGGAGTGGGAGAATCTGGGCGAACGGCCCGTCTATGAAAACCCCTGGTTCCAGGTCAATCTCGCCGATGTCGTACTTCCCGATGGGCGTCACCTCGATCATTTCGTCATCCGGCAACGTTCTGTGGCGCTGACAGCAGCTGTTAACGATGCCAACGAGGTTCTACTACTATGGCGACACCGGTTCATCACGGGAACATGGGGATGGGAACTACCTGCGGGCGTGATCGAGGCTGGGGAGACACCGGAGCAGGCCGCAGCACGTGAAATGCTCGAGGAGTCCGGATGGAAAGTGGGCCCACTTCGGCATCTGGTGACGGTCGAGCCCTCAAATGGACTGTCCGATTGCCTGCACTATGTCTATCAAGCAGATGGTGCCGAGTACGTAGGCCACCCGGAAGACGACTTCGAGTCCAACCGGCGTGAATGGGTTTCGCTCAAACTTGTACCCGAACTCATCCGCAACGGTGAGATCCGGTCCGCGAACACAGTGGCCGCACTTCTGATCTTGCACAACGCGAAGCTGTAAGTCACCCACCGTCCGGCATACGTGGGCCTGCGCCCGCACACATCCTACGGAAGAATATCTGGCTGGTAGACATTCTGTCTCAGAATATCGGGTATGCCGCCGGGGCCTCCGACCAGCAACATTCCCGGCGCGACATGCGCGTATTCCGGATTTGATATAGATACTTCCGTCGCGCACCTCCCTACTTGATGGCAGCGGCTCGTGAGCCCACGAGTCGCCACCATCGAGCAAGGGATCAAACGATCAACATGGACACCGTCTACCAGTTGCAAGCTCGGATCTTTCACCTTGCCTACTTGGCGGAGGAACTTCCGGAAGCGGCACAGCAAGACGTTGGCAGTTGGATTTACCGCCAGATCGCACGAGAGGCCCTGGCGGTTCTGTCGAGCGTGACGGAGTACATCGCCGTTGACGAACAAACCAGGCGCGTCAGGATCGGCCACACGCCGAACGATCCAATCCTAGGCGCGTCTTGGGATGAGAGTGCGTCTCGTCGCGGTGGTGGTGTTCTTTGACCGCTCTGAGAGAGGTGCTCCACGCTGCGCTGCGGCTGCCTACAGGTTGCATGAACGCCGTACGTCGCGTGTGGTTGTGGGTGGCGCGGCCTTTGGTCCGCGCATGGCGCGAGTTTCCGTTGGCCGCCCGGATCGCGGCCCGTACCAAGGCGTTGGCGGTAGGGCTGTGCCGTTGGGTGGTCGCCTGGCGTATGCGGGTGCCGGCGTGCCAGCTCGGGCGTGACGCATTGGGATGGATGCGGCATCGAGCGCCGGGCCTGGCTGGCCGAGGGCTGGTGTGGATGCTCCGGCGTGCCCCCCGGTGGGGCTGGTGGGTCGGTTCCCGTGCCGTGATCGGTGCGTGGTGGTTGGTTTCCCGGTCGGTGCGGTGGTGTTCGGCGTGGCAGGTGTATGCGCCGTTGGTGTTGCAGTTGCGGGATGACCATCGGCACGGCACGGCCCGGAGGGTGCGCGGGGAGTGGACTCGGGCGGTTGTGCTGCGGTCGGTCGGGGTGTGCGCCGTGTGGGTGGCTGCGGTCGTCGGCTGGCTCGCGGTCGCGGAGCGTTGCGGCCGGCCGGTGGCGGTGGTCGTGGTCGTGGCTGTGGCGGCTGCGGTAGGCCGGATGGTCCGTCCGCCGATCGACACGGAAGCGGACCCTTCCGGGGCCGGTGAGGTCGTGGGGCGGCCGGATGACCCGTTTCCGTTGGCGGATGCCCACACCCGTGCGGAGGCGTCGGACGCGGTCGCGCGGGCACTGCGGTCCGAAGGTGTGGACGTTCGGATGGTCGGTGAGGCGTTCCGTCAACCGTGGGGCTGGGAAGTGTCGGTGATCCTGCGGAAGGGCACGCCGGCACAGGTGGTCGACCGGCTACCGGGTCTGGAGACCGTGCTGGATCTTCCTGCCGGTGGCGCGATGGCCGCGCCGGACCGGGCACGCCGGGCGCGTGTGGTGATGCGTCTTGCGGAGCGTGACTCGTTCGGGTCGGAACCCGTTGCGCTGCAACGGAAGCCGGGCTCGGTCTCCATTCTGGACCGGCTGACGGTGGGCCGGTTGATCACCGGTGTGGACCTGTCGTTGATCCTGGCGGGGGTTCACGGGGTGGTGATCGGTACCAGCGGTTCGGGCAAGTCGTCGGTACTGCGGGTGGTGGGTGACGCGGTGACCGCGTGCTGTGACGCGGTGCTGTGGGATCTCGATCCCGCCGGGGTCGGTCTCGATGTGCTGGGGCCGGCGGTCGACCGGGTCGAGCGGACCGGACCGGGTATCGAGTCCGCGTTGGCGGACGCGGTCGCCATGGCGGAGATCCGTCCCCGGATCGCACGCGAGTTGGGCATGTCCGGTCCTGATTGGACGGTCTCTGCGGACCGCCCCGCGGTTGTGGTGATGGTGGACGAGTATCCGCGATTGTCCTTGCGTGCCAAGGCTTTGGCGGTCGAGCTGCTCCGAATTGGACGTAAGGGTCGGGTGTCGCTGCTGTTGGCTTCCCAGGAAGCCACGAGTGACACGTTGGGTGATGCGATCGCGGACACCACGGCGTTGAAGATCCTTCTGCCGTGCCGGCACAGCGATGTGCGCTTGGTGTTGGGGCCGGCGATGACGGGTGAGGGGTGGCGGCCGGACCGGTTGAACCCGGCTACCTCGGACAGTCCCGAGGATGCCGGTAGCGGCTACGTCTACGCCGCGCACCACCGTGACCCGGTGCTGGCGAAGTTCGCGGCTTTGTCGGACGACGTGGCGCACGACCGGGCGGTGCAGCGGGCACTGCACCGCCCGGTGGTCGACACCACGACGTGGGACCGGGTCCGCGTGCACCAGGCGGGCACCGCGAACGCGTCGGCGGACGTCCGGCCGGTACTCGACCGGGCGGCCGTGGCGGACGTCCTGGCGGTCATGGGGACCGATCACCGGGTGTGGACGGCTGATCTCCTGACGCGTCTGGCGGGCCGCAATCCGGGCCGGTACGGGAAGTGGGGGCCGGAAGACCTGGCGGACGCGTTGCGGCCCCTGAACGTCTCTCCGGTCCAGATCCGGCGGGACGGGCGCAACCGCAACGGCTACACCCGTGAGGCGCTGACAGGCGCTCTCAGCGCCCTTAACGGCGAAGGGGGGAGGTGATCGCATGGTGACCCAGTCGGTGACGATCGCTGTCCCCCTGCTTCTGGTGATCGTGATCCTGTACGCAATCAAGCACAGGAAGACGAAACTCGGGGGTCTGGTGTTGGGCTTCCTGTTGGGAATCAGCCTGACTCCGACCGGTGTGTCCGGCCTGATCGCGGACAAAGTCGTATCGCTTGTCGTGTACCTGGTCGACGCGGTGTCCGGGGTGTTCGTATGACCGGTCCCCGTTTGGTCGGAGAGGGCCGGCGGTGACCGTGACCATTCCCGAACAGAGATCAGGAGGTGAACGCCCGAAACACTATTTCAGCGAAGATGAGCGTTGCGGGCTCGTCAAGTGGCGACGGATAGTCGCTGCCCTGCCGCCCATGGCACCCGACGAAATCGAATCGGCGGCACTGGCGCTCAACGAATTGGCGGCACTGGCGCGAGAGACGGAGTAGGCACGGTGAAATGCAACTGCGTGCGGCACGTCGGCTGATCGGTCGGCAAACGTCTGCGACCCCATGTCCCGGTCCGGGGCATGGGGTCGCAGACGTGCGAGGGGCCGATGCCGGCTATGCGTCGAACGGGTCGGTCGCCTGGTGCACCCGCACCCGGTCCGGCGTGAACCGCTTGTCAGGCTGAGGGTGGATCCTGATCTGCACATCGGTCCCCAAAGCGCTTTTCAGCAACTTGCGTCGAATCTGGACCCCCTTCTCCACCTCCGACTCGGGCAGGAGTGTGGACTGGTCCCACTGTTCGGCGACTTGTTCGGCAGTCAACACTTCGCCGGGATTCGCCGACACCGAACGTTCCTCAAGCTCCTTCAGCTCTTTCTTCAGACGCTGGATATCGGCGTTCAGCGGCCGGTTGGCGGCATCGAACGCCGATTCGGTGATCTCGCGCCGACCCAATCGTTCGGAGATGCGATCCTGTAGCGCGGTCGCGTTGGCGAGTTCCGTACGAACCTCGGTCAGACGGGGGTCGGCCTGCGACCTGCTGTGAGTGAGCGCGTTGACCACTCGCGGGTCGGACAGCCGTGCGATCACGAACAGACGCAACTCCGAATCGAGTGCCCGCATGTCGATACTCATCCGTCCGCATCCCCGATGGGATTTTGCGCAGTAGTAGTCACGACGGGTCTGCCCGTCCGGGTAGGCTCCGTTGTAGTTCGGCTTGCCGGACAACTTGTTGCCGCACCGGGCGCAGTGCACGTGACCACTGCCCACGTAGCGATTGGTGAACGGTGCGCCACGCCGGCGACCGAGGATGATGGCGCGCATCTTCCGCCACTTGTCAGGCGGCGCGATCGGCCTGCCGTCAAGCATCCCGACCTCTTCACCCTCGTATTCGATGATTCCCGCGATGGTCGGACGCATCAGCGTGTTGCGCACCCCGACCTGAACCCAGGTCTTACCTTCCACGGTCCGCAAGCCCGCATCGTTCCACGTACGTGCGACCTCGGATGCGGTGGTCGTTCCGTCCGCGATGCCGATCACCGCTTTGCGGATCGCGGCACGTTCGCGCTGAATCTGCGTATCGGGCAGCATCGGGCGGTCACTCTCGCGCTGACGACGACTTGGCTTCCACCCACGGTCTTTCCGGGGGAACCCGAAACCGGGCTTCCCTCCGGTCGTTCGCCCTTCCGCACGGAAGCCGATGAAACGCTTCCTGATGCGCCGCGACGAGTCATCGCTGGACTTGGCGGCGGCGGCCACCAGTCCCCGTAGTTGGAAGAGGTCTTCAGGGTCGGTCAGGTCGAAGGAACCGTACGTGCTAATCACGCGGAACCCGCGACGCGCGAGATCGATGAGCCGCTCTAGGTCGCGAGGCTGACGAAACAACCTGTCCACGTGCCAAACCGCGATACCCTGACTGATGCCCGATTCCGCACGCTCGATAGCGGTCTCGAAGTCCTTGCGGACGGCGTTGCGTTTCCAAGCCGACTTGCCGTCCCACAGTTCCAACCCCACGACCGCGCCGGCGCTCTTGATCGTCTTCCGGTTGTCCGACTGCTGGGTTTCGATCTTCTCAAGGTCGCCCGTGTCCGGGTTCCACGACAGGCGCGCGTAGGAGTCGATCACGTGCGCTGCGCCGGCGACCAGCGGGTTCAGCGGCCCTCCTTCGGGCCGCTGACCAGCAGGAACACGCTTTGAGGTAGGCATGTCACCACGGTAGGTCACCAAATGACGGTAACCCTACGGGGAGAACACGACTCGCGGGTGCGGGACTGTGTTGGGTGGGAGGGCTGGAGGGGGAAGGGGTGGGTGGGGGGTGAGTGGGTGGGGGGGTGAGTGGGTGGGGTGAGTGGGGGGTGAGTGGGGGGGTGAGGGGGTGAGAGGTGAGCGGGGGTGGGTGGTCGTTGGGGGCATGGGTGTGGAAGGGGTGGGGTGCGGAGGGTGCTGGAGGCGGAAGGGGTGGCTGCGAGGGCTGGGGTGAGAGGCGGGGCAGGGCTGGGGTGAGGGCTTGGGGCGGGGGCGTTTGGGCTTGTCCGGGAGGTGTTTTGGGTGGTCGTTGGGGGCGTGGGCGGGAGCGCGTGCGATCGTGGGGGTATGAGCGGGTCTGGCGAGGTGGGGGCGGCGCTGTCCCGGGAGACGTTGCGGAGTTTGCAGCGGGCTTCCGGGGATCTCGCGGCGGCCAGTGTGGCCGAGATGGAGGAGCGGTTGCCCTGGTTTCGGCGGATGCCCGCCGATCAGCGGGCCGGGGTTTTGTTGCTGATCCAGAACGGGGTGGCCGGGTTTGTTTCCTGGCTGCACGATCCGCAGCAGGCCATTCGGTTGACCGCCGAGGCTTTTCGGGCGGCGCCCAAGGACCTTTCCCGGTGGGTCAGTCTGCGGCAGACGGTCGAGTTGGTCCGGATCGCGCTTGAGTTGTTCGAGCAGTTGTTGCCGAAGTTGGCCGACGGGGACGCCGAGCGGGCTTTGTTGACCGAAGGTGTGCTGCGTTATGGGCGGGAGATCGCCTTTTCCGCGGCGACGTCCTACGCGGCGGCTGCGGAGGCTCGGGGGGCCTGGGACGCGCGGCTCGAAGCCCTTGTGGTGGACGGGATCGTTCGTGGCGACGCCGAGGAGTCGTTGTTGTCGCGTGCGACGGCGCTGGGGTGGGATCCGGCTGCGGAGGCGACGGTGTTGGTGGGCAACCCGCCTTCGGACGATCCGCCTGCTGTCGTCTTCGAGGTGCGGAGTCGGGCGGCCCGGATTTCCCGGCCGGTGCTGCTGAGCGTTCAGGGGTCGCGGCTGGTGGTGGTGCTCGGCGGGGAGACCGAGAGCGGGGACGCGCTGGTTCGGCTGGCGGACGCGTTCGGGGCCGGGCCGGTGGTGGCGGGGCCTTCCGTGTCGAGCCTGGCCGACGCCCATCGCAGCGCCAGTGACGCGTTGTCCGGGTTGCGGGCGGTGGTGGGGTGGCCGGCCGCGCCCCGGCCGGTCCGGTCGCTGGACCTGCTGCCGGAACGGGCGCTGGCGGGCGATCCGGAGGCGGAGTGGCAGCTGGTGGACCGGGTGGCCCGGCCGCTGGAGGACGCGGGCGGTGCGCTGCTGGAGACGGTCGACGCGTTCCTGGAGGTCGGGGGGGTGTTGGAGGCGTGCGCGCGGCGGCTTTTCGTGCACCCCAACACTGTTCGTTACCGGCTTCGGCGGGCTACCGAGCTGACTGGGAGGAACGCCAACGACCCCCGTGACGCTCTGGTGCTGCGGGTGGCGCTTTCCGTGGGACGGCTGGCGCGGGCTCGCGGGTTGTGGTGACGCCTGATCGGGTGTGATGGAAAACGCACGTCCCATTTGGCCTTTTATCGGCCGCCCTCCACAACACGGGACGTCGTTCGACGTTCATCTTTGAGTCACATTTGTAGACACCCTACAAACGTTGCCCGCTCGTTTCGTCTGTGGCGGCATCCCGGGAGACCGCCGAAAACGTGTTCAGTGGGCGGGTGATCGCGCTCCTCGCCCCCGGACAGGGGTCCCAGACGCCCGGCATGTTCACCCCTTGGCTCTCGGTCGAGGGGGCGGACGAGCGCGTCCGGGCCTGGTCCGAGGCGACCGGGCTGGACCTGCTGCGGCTGGGCACCACCGCGGAGGCCGAGGAGATCAAGGACACCGCCGTCACCCAGCCGCTGGTCGTGGCCCTGGCGCTGCTCGCGTTCGAGGAGCTGCGCCGCCGGGTCTCCGTCCCGGTCGAGACCGTGGTGGGCGGGCATTCGGTGGGCGAGCTGGCCGCCGCCGCCATCGCGGGCGTGCTGAGCACCGACGACGCCGTGGCGCTGGCCGCCGTGCGGGGGGCCGAGATGGCCGCCGCCTGCGCGCTCGCGCCGACCGGCATGGCCGCCGTGCTCGGCGGCGAGGAGGACGTGGTGCTGGCCCGGCTCGACGAGTTGGGCCTGGTCGGCGCGAACCGCAACGGCGCGGGGCAGATCGTCGCCGCCGGATCGCTGGACGCGCTGGACAAGCTGGTCGAGAACCCCCCGGAGCGGGCGAAGATCCGCAGGCTCCAGGTCGCGGGCGCGTTCCACACCGAGTACATGGCGCCCGCCGAGGAGGCGCTGCGCGCCCGTGCCGCCACGATCTCCGTGGCCGACCCGGCGCTGCCGCTGCTCTCCAACGCCGACGGTGCCGTGGTGACCTCCGGCGCCGACGTGCTGAACCGACTCATCTCCCAGGTGACCCGCCCCGTGCGGTGGGACTCCTGCCAGGCGACGCTGGGCGCGCGCGCCGTGACCGCGGTGGCCGAACTGCCGCCCGCGGGCACGCTGACGGGCCTCGCGAAGCGCGAACTGAAGGGCACCCCCACCTTGGCAGTGAAGACCCCGGACCAGCTCGACGCGCTCGTGGAGCTGCTGGAGGCGTCCGCATGACCTCCCTCGCCGCCCACTCCGGGCCCGCCGGCACCCGAATCCTCGGTCTGGGCAGCTACCAGCCCGAGACGATCGTCAGCAACGACGACCTCGCGCAGACCATGGACACCTCCGACGAGTGGATCCGGGACCGCGTCGGGATCGCCAACCGGCGCTTCGCCAAGCCGGACGAGAAGCTCGTCGACATGGCGATCTACGCCGGCCAGAAGGCGATCGCCGACGCCGGGCTGGAGCCCGCCCAGATCGACGCGGTGCTGGTCGCGACCTGCACCATGCCGTCGATGATCCCGAACGCGGCGGCGCAGGTGGCCTACCGGCTCGGCGTCCAGGCCGGTGCCGCGTTCGACCTCAACGCCGCGTGCGCGGGCTTCTGCTACGGCCTGGCCACCGGCTCCGACCTGGTCCGCGCGGGCACCGCGAAGCACGTGCTGGTGATCGGCGCGGAGAAGCTCACCGACTGGGTGAACCCGGTCGACCGGTCCACCGCGATCATCTTCGGCGACGGGGCGGGCGCGGCGGTCGTCGGGCCGTCCGACGAACCCGGCATCGGGCCGGTGGCGTGGGGCAGCGCCGGCGACCTGTCGGAGATGATCCAGGTGCCCGACCGGCACTCGTTCATCTTCCAGGAGGGCCAGTCGGTCTTCCGCTGGGCCACCACCCAGATCGCCCCCATCGCGCTGCGGGCGGTCGAGCTGGCCGGCGTCGAGCTGTCCGAAGTGGACGTGTTCGTGCCGCACCAGGCGAACCTGCGGATCATCGAGGCGATCGCGAAGCGGTTGCGCGCCAAGGGTGCGCGTGAAGACCTCGTGATCGCGCGTGACATCGTGGACTCGGGCAACACCTCCTCCGCCTCCATCCCGCTCGCGCTGGACCACATGCGCGCCGCGGGCGAGGTGCGCAGCGGGGACGTCGCCCTGCTCGTCGGCTTCGGTGCCGGCCTGTCCTACGCGGGACAGGTCGTCCGACTGCCGTGACCCGACACCAGACTCCGGTGGGACAGCCCGGCCGGCGGAAGCAAGAAGGAAGGGATTTTCAGTGAGCAACGAGGACATCCAGAAGGGGCTTGCGGACATCGTCGAAGAGGTCGCCGGTGTCGAGGCGGCCGACGTGACGGTCGACAAGTCCTTTGTGGACGACCTGGACATCGACTCGCTGTCCATGGTGGAGATCGCCGTGCAGGCCGAGGACAAGTTCGGCGTGAAGATCCCGGACGACGAGCTGGCCAACCTCAAGACCGTGGGCGATGCGGTGAACTACATCGCCAGCAACGCATGACCACTTCCAACGACGTCGTCGTCACCGGGCTGGGTGCCACCACCCCGCTCGGTGGCGATGTCGCCTCCACCTGGGATGCTCTGCTCGCCGGCCGCAGCGGTGTGACGCCGCTGGTGACGGACTGGGTGGAGCGGTTCGAGCTGCCCGTGCGGATCGCCGCGCGGCTGGCGGTCGAGCCGACCGAGATCCTGCCGCGCGTCGAGGCGCGCCGACTGGACCGCTGCGAGCAGGTCGCGGTGGTCGCCGCCCGCCAGGCGTGGGCGGACTCCGGGCTCGGTGAGGACGGCGTGGAGCCCGAGCGGCTCGGCGTGATCGTCGGCACCGGCATCGGCGGCGCGATGACGCTGCTGGAGCAGGACGACCTGATCGAGGCGTCGGGGCTGCGCAAGGTGTCCCCGCTGACCGTGCCGATGCTCATGCCCAACGGCCCGGCCGCGCACGTCGGCCTGGACCTGAAGGCCCGGGCGGGGGTGCACGCGCCGGTCTCGGCGTGCGCGTCCGGCGCGGAGGCGCTGGCCTGGGCGTGGCGGATGCTGCGCGCGGGCGAGGCCGACGTGGTCGTGGCGGGCGGCGCGGAGGCGTGCATCACCACGATCACCATGGCGGGCTTCATCCAGGCCCGGACCATGAGCACCCGCAACGACGACCCGGAGCGGGCCTCCCGCCCGTTCGACGTCAACCGGGACGGCTTCGTGCTCGGCGAGGGCGCCGGGATCCTGGTGCTGGAGCGCGGCGACTTCGCCCGCGCCCGCGGCGCGCGGATCTACGGCACGCTCGCGGGCATCGGCACCAGCTCCGACGGCCACCACATCACCGCGGCCGACCCGGAGGGCCTGGGCCAGTCGCGGGCGATCGCGACGGCGCTGCGCAACGCGGACGTCGCCGCGTCCGACGTGGGCCACGTCAACTGCCACGCCACGTCCACCCCGGTGGGCGACGTGATCGAGCCGCAGGCCGTGCGCCGGGCGATCGGCGACCACCCGGTGCTGACCGCGCCGAAGGGCAACCACGGTCACCTGCTCGGCGCGTCCGGCGCGGTGGAGGCGATCACCACGCTGCTCTCGGTGCGCGACGGCATCGTGCCGCCGACGCTGAACCTGGAGAACCAGGACCCGAAGGTGCAGTTGGAGGTGGTCACCGGCGAGCCGCGCAAGATCGACCTGGTCGCGGCGGTGAACAACTCGTTCGGGTTCGGCGGGCACAACGTGTCCCTGGTGTTCACCAACCCCTGAGGTCCGGCGGGGGTTGTCGCGGTGCGAGGGGTCGTCTCCAGTGGGGGCGGCCCCTTTTCGCGCCGGCAGGTGGTGAACCGCGAGCTGTCGACAGGGGGTGGGCTGCGAGCTGTCAGCAGGGGGTGGGCTGCGAGCTGTCAGCAGGCGGTGAACTGGGAACTGGAGCCCTCGGTGCCGAAGTCGACCCTCAGCGTGCCCGCTTCCTCCTGCACGGGGTAGACGACCCGCCAGCGGATGCAGTCGGCCTGGAGGTCGGCCGGGGCCTTGGCGAGGTCCTGGGTGCTGATGAACGTCATCAGCACGCGCAGCCGGGTCGGTGACACGGTCTCCACGCGGTGCACCAGGATGGTGCCGTTGCGGGTGGTCTCGTAGTCGGACTCCCAGCGGGCGCGGGGGGTGCGGGCGACGCGTTCGGCGGTGACGGCGCCGGCCCACTGGTCGTAGTCGCGGTCGTTGATGGCGTCGAAGTAGCGCTGGAGCAGGGCGCGGACGCGCTCGCCGTCCGGGTGCAGGGCGGCGTCCGGGCTGCGCTGCACGGTGGGGCTGCCGGGCTGGTCGGCGCGCGGCACCGGGGACGAATCGGACGGCAGGGCGATCCGGTCGCCGACTGCCTGCGCGGGCCGCTGGTAGACCTCGCGGGCCAGCGCGCCGGTGGCGGCGGTCAGCGCGGCGACCACCAGCACCGCGGGCAGCAGCAGCCGGGAGGACACACCGATCAGCGTGCCATATGCCGCCGAACGCAGGAGTGGCCACCCGATCGGCGCAGCGCGGAACCCGATCCGTGCGGGTACGGCGGCTCCCGACCAGGAGCGATAATTGGCCAAACCCGAACTTCGGCCCATATTCAACACCCCTTCGGACGATTAAGACGTTTAATCGCCGAACCCCGCCCCGATAGGACCAGACCACCACGCCCGGTGACCGAATCCGCAAAACAGCGGAAATTCAGCCGATTCCGCAGGCTGCCCCCACGGGCGAAGGTGAACGATCCGGTGCCGTTTAGCGGCGACACCCCCGGACCCCCATACAGAGCAGTGCCAAACATGGCATCCGGGTGGTTCCTCTGCATCCGATACAACCGAAAGTGCCTGATCGAGCAGTACCCGGCCGCACGAATGGCCCAGCCAACTCCCCGATCTGGCGGATTGGCCTCCACCGGACCCCCGTGCGGGAATATGCCGGTCCCAGAAATAACCAGGAGGCGAATTCCCGTGGATCTCCGCTATGAGGCTTACTGCTTCGCGGACCGTCTCTTCTACGACGTGCAAAGCTCCACGGAAACCGCTGCCGACGATTTCTCGCAGGTGCTCCCGGAGCTGCCGGCGGACTGGGCCCGGGCTGATCTCACGATCTGGCGCTACCTCCAGCCGGCCGGTGCGGTGCTGCCCCGCCAGGGCTGGAAGATCCACGTTTCGGCCACCGTCCGGGAGGCCGCCGAGGTGCTCCTGGCGTGCTACGACCACCTGGTCGAGCGGCGCATCCCGTTCAAGTACCTGCGCACCAAGTCGATCGTGCTGGCCCGGAACTCGAAATACGCCCCGCGCGAGGCGAGCGGCAAGCTGATCACCATCTACCCGGCCGACGAAGCCCAGTTGGAAACGACTCTGCGGGAGCTGGACGAACTGCTCGGCGGACGTCCCGGCGCGTACATCCTGAGCGATCTCCGGTACTCCGCCGGCCCGTTGTTCGTCCGTTACGGCGGTTTTGTCGAGCAGTGGCTGGAGGTCGACGGCAAACGCGTGCTGGCGATCGAGGGGGCGACCGGCGAACTGGTCCCGGACCAGCGCAAGCCGACGTTCTGGGTGCCCGACTGGATCACCTTGCCGAAGTGCCTCGAAGAACACCTGGCGGCCCGCAGGGCGGGTGACGCCGACGCGTTCCCCTACCGGGTGACGCAGTCGCTGCACTTCTCCAACGGCGGCGGCGTGTACCGGGCGACCCGCAAGTCCGACGGCGTGGAAGTGGTGCTGAAGGAAGCGCGCCCGCACGCCGGGCTGGACCGCGACGACGTGGACGCGGTCGCCCGGCTGCGCCGCGAGCACGACGTGCTCACGCTGCTCTCCGGCGTGCCCGGTGTGCCCGAGGCGCACGAGCGGTTCTCCGCGTGGGAGCACGAGTTCTTCGCGATGCAGCCGGTGCCGGGCCGCCCGATCGGCCAGTGGCTCGGGCAGCACTACCCGCTGACCCACTACGACGTCGGCGACGTCTCCGAGTACACCGCGCGGGCGCTGGCGATCGTGGCCGACGTCGAGCGGATCGTGGCCGACGTGCACGGGCGCGGCGTGGTGTTCAGCGACCTGCACCCGTTGAACGTGCTGGTGGACGAGGACGACTCGGTGTCGCTGATCGACTTCGAGCTGGCGTTCCGGGTCGAGGAGGACCGCAAGCCCACCCTCGGCTCCCCCGGTTTCCAGGCCCCGCCGGACCGGTCCGGGTTCGAGATCGACGAGTACGCGCTGGCCGCGCTGCGGCTCTACGTGTTCCTGCCGCTCAACGCGGTGATCGAGCTGTCGCCCGCCAAGCTGCGCCACCACGTGGAGTTCATCCGCCGCCGGTTCGACCTGCCGGACGAGTACTGCGACCGGATCGTGGAGGTGCTCACGCCGCGCGTCGACCCGCCGGCGCGGCTGTCGACCGCGCTGGACGAGCCGACGCCGGACTGGGCGGTGGTGCGCAAGTCGATCGCCTCGGCGATCCTGGCGAGCGCCACGCCCAAGCGCCACGACCGGCTGTTCCCCGGCGACGTGGAGCAGTTCGAGGTGGGCGGCGCGTGCTTCGCCTACGGGGCGGCGGGCGTGCTGCACGCGCTCGACGTCGCGGGCGAGGGCCGCTACCCGGAGCACGAGCGGTGGCTGCTGGACTCGCTGCGCCGCGACCCGCCCAAGGAGCCCGGTTTCTACACCGGCGCGCACGGCATCGCCTACGTGCTGGAGAACTTCGGCTACCACGACGAGGCCGACGAGCTGGTCCGCGCGTACGCCGAGCTGCTGCCCGAGACCAAGGACCACGGGCTCAACGCGGGCCTGTCCGGGATCGCGCTGAACCTGCTGCACTTCGCGGGCACCCGGGACGACGAGTCGTTCGCGGACCGGGCGTTGGCGCTGGGCGACCGGCTGACCGGGATGCTCGCCGACGCCCCGCCGCCCGGCGACAAGGCCCGCGCGGGCCTGCTGCACGGCTGGTCCGGCCCGGCGCTGCTGTTCACCCGGTTGCACGAGCTGACCGGCGAACAGCGGTGGCTGGAGCAGGCGGAGCGCGCGCTGGACCGCGACCTCGCGGAGTGCATGACCGCGCTGGACGGCTCCACCCAGGTCCGCGACGGCAACCTGCGCACCCTGCCCTACGTCGGCATCGGCAGCGCCGGGATCGCGTTGGCGCTCAACGAGTTCGCCCGGGTCGTCCCGGACGCCGCGTGCTCGGCCCGGCTGCCCGAACTGGTCTCCGGCCTGACCTGCGAGTTCGTCATCCAGCCGGCGTTGATGCTGGGCCGGGCGGGGCTGCTGGCCACGCTCGCCCAGGCGGGCGGCACCCGCGAGTCGGTCGACCGGCACCTGGCCGCGCTGGCCTGGCACGCCGTGCCCTACCGGGAGGGGCTGGCGTTCCCCGGCATCCAGCTGCGCCGGCTGTCGATGGACCTCAACACCGGCGGGGCGGGCGTGCTGCTCGCGCTCGCGTCCGCCGTGGACGGCGTGCCCGCACTGCCGTTCCTCAAAGCCCCGGCCCTCGCGGGCCGGTTGCAGTAACCCGTTTCCCCCAAGGTTCCATCCGACGATCCCTAGGAGTCGACATGGATTTCATCCTCGACCTTCAGGACATGGACACCCCCGAGGTCCAGTCCAACGCGATGGCGAGCGGCGGCAGCAGCGGCGGTGGCGGCGGCAGCACGACCGCGTCCAGCGCTTCCCTGCTGCTCCCGTGCAGCCACTCCTCCGCGAGCCTGCTGCTCTGCTGATTCCCGCCCGCGGATGAGAACGCCGGTGAGCGGCGCAGGCGAAGTGCGCCGCTCACCGGGTCCCACGAGGGTCCGGCCGCGGTCTCCCGGTTCACAGCCGGGTGGCCCGCGCCGGGCCCTCGCCCATGATGCCCCCCGCCTGGCTGGAGCACCCCGTGTTGCTGAGAACGGTCGTCCTGCGCGATCCGCGCTGGCTGCTGCTGGCCGGCAACGCCCTGCTCGCCACCACCGCCGGGCTGCTGCTGCCGACGGCGCTCGCGGGCGCGGTGGACGTGGCGTTGGCGGGCCGGCCGGACCCCGGCACCGTGCTGTGGCTCGCGGGCCTGGTCGGCGTGGAGGTGGTGGGCGACGCGATCGGCGTGGTGCTGGCGGCGTCGATCGCCGCGCGCGGCACGGCGTTCCTGCGCCGCAAGGTGATCGCGAAGCTGGCCGCGCTGGGCCACCCGGGCCGGTTCGAGGCCGGTGACGCGGTCAGCCGGCTGACCGGCGACAGCGCGATCGCCGGGAACTTCGCGGTGCTGCTGGTCAACCTGGGCATCACCGTGCTGACCGCGTGCGGCGCGGTGGTGGCGTTGACCCTGCTGGACTGGCGCTTGGCGGCGGTGTTCCTGCTGAGCGTGCCGTTGGCGTTGTTGCTGGTGCGCTCGCACATGAAGCTGACCGCCGACGACGTGGCGACTTATCAAGAGGTGTCGGGCGAGCTGTCGGCGCGGCTGCTGGACGCCGTGGGCGGTCTGCGCACGATCGCCGCGTCCGGCCGGGCCGACCAGGAGGCCGACCGCGTGCTGCGGCCGCTGCCCCGGCTCGCCGCGGCGGGCGTCGGGATGTGGCGCACCCAGGCGAAGATGATCTGGCGGGCCGGGCTGCTGCTGCCCGCCGTGGAGCTGGCGGTGCTGACGGCGGCCGGGTTCGGCGTGGTGGCCGGGCGGCTGACCGTCGGCGACGTGCTGGCCGCGATGGCGTACGCGGCGCTGGGCCTGACCGTGGTGGGGCAGGCGGCCGTGCTGACCGCGGTGCAGCGGGCGCGGGCGTCGGCCGTGCGGATCGACGAGGTGCTGGCCGAGGAGCCGGTCGCGGCGGGCACCCCCGGCTATGCGCCGCCGGGCGCGGTGGAGCTGCGCGGGGTGGGCGTGCCGGGCGCGCTGCACGACGTGGACCTGCTGGTGCCCGCCGGGGTGTTCCTGGCCGTGGTCGGGCGTTCCGGGTCGGGTAAGTCGGCGCTGGCGGCGGTGATCGGCGGGCTGACCGCGCCGTCGTCCGGGCAGGTGGCGCGCGGCGGGTCGGTCGGCTACGCGTTCGAACGGCCGGCGCTGCTCGGCTCGACCGTCGCGGACAGCGTCGCCTACGGGACGTCGGCGGGCCGGCCGGAGGTCGAGCGGGCGTGCCGGGCGGTGCGGGTGCACGACGTGGTGGTCCGGCTGCCCGACGGCTACGACACGCCGATGGCGGACACGCCGCTGTCCGGTGGTGAAGCGCAACGGCTCGGGCTCGCGCGGGCGGTGGTCCGCGACCCGCAGGTGCTGGTGCTCGACGACGCGACGGCCAGCCTGGACACGGTGACCGAGTCCGCCGTGGAGCGCGCGGTGGCCTCCGCGCTGCCCGGCCGGACGCGGGTGGTGGTGACCCACCGGGCGGCGACCGCGCGCCGGGCGGACGCCGTGGTGTGGCTGGAGGACGGGCGGGTGCGCGCGATGGCCTCGCACCTGTCGCTGTGGGAGAACGCGGAGTACCGGGCGGTGTTCGGCTGATGGGGCCGTACTTGCGCGCGCTGGCCGGGCGGCGGCGCGCGGTGCTGGCGCTGCTGGGCTGGTCGGTGCTGGAAGGCGTGCCGGCGCTGCTGGGCGGCCGGCTGGTCGGGCTGGCCGTGGACCGGGGGTTCGCGGTCGGCGACGTGTGGACCGGCGTGTGGTGGCTGGTGCTGTTCGCGGCCCTGGCGGTGCTCGGCGGGTTCGGGCTGCGGCAGGTGTTCACCCGGCTCGGTGACGTCGTGGAACCGTTGCGGGACGGGCTGGTCACCGCGATCGTGCGGGGCGTCCTGCACGACGGCCGGTCGCACCGCAGGCAGCCCGACGCGAGCGCGGTCGCCCGGATCACCCGGCACGTCGAGGTGGTCCGGGACGCGACCGCCGGGCTGTTGATCCAGGCCCGCGCGCTGCTCGTGACGACCACCGCGGCGCTGGTCGGCCTGGCCACCGCGGTGGCCTCGCTGGCGTGGCTGGTGGTGCTGCCCGTCGTGGCGGCGCTGGTGCTGTTCGGCGCGCTGCTGCCGTCGCTGGCCCGTGGTCAGCGGGCGCTGGTGGTGGCCGACGAGGACGCCGCCGAGGCGGCCGGCACGGTGCTGCTGGGGATGCGGGACGTGGTCGCGTGCGGCGGGCGGGAGCGGGCCGCCCAGGACGTCGGGCGGCAGGTGGACCGGCAGGCGCGGGCCACCGTGCGGATGGCGTGGTCGACCGCGCTGCGCGGCGTGGTGATCTCGGTCGGCGGGTTCCTGCCGCTGGTGCTGCTGCTGGTGCTCACGCCCGGCATGGTCGCGGCCGGCGCGCTCACCGTCGGCGAGGTGCTGGCCGCCGTGGTGTACCTGGGCACCAGCGTGCAGCCCGCGCTGCGCCGGCTCGCGGACACCACCAGCACGGTCGTGCTGCGGCTGGCGGTGGCGCTGCGCCGGCTCGCCGAGGCCGCGCCCGAGGTGCCGCCGGAGACCGGCGAGCTGGTGCCCGGCGACGGCGGGGTCGTGCTGCGCGGCGTGACGTTCGGGTGGGGCGAGCACGCCGAACCCGTCGTGCGCGACCTGGACCTGGAGTTGGCGCCCGGCGCGCACCTGGCCGTGGTGGGGCCCAGCGGCATCGGCAAGTCGACGCTGGCCGGCCTGGTCACCGGGCTGGTCGCGCCGCAGGCCGGGACGGTGCTGCTCGGCGGCGTCCCGGTGCGCGAGGTGCGGCCGGCCGAACGCCACCGGCGGATCGCGCTGGTGCCGCAGGAGACGTACCTGTTCACCGGGACCGTGCGGGAGAACCTCGCGCTGTTCGCGCCGGGCACCGGCGACGACGAGCTGCTGGCGGCGGTGGCGGCGGTGGGCGCGTCGGACGTCGTGGCGCGGCTGGGCGGGCTGGACGGGGCGCTCGGCCACGCAGGCGGCAGCCTGTCGACGGGCGAGGCGCAGCTGCTGGCGGTGGCGCGGGTCTACGCGTGCCCGGCGGACGTGGTGATCCTGGACGAGGCGACGTCCAACCTGGACCCGGCGGCGGAGGCCGTGGTGGAGCGGGCGTTCGCGGCGCGGGGCGGCATCCTGGTGGTGATCGCGCACCGGCTGTCGTCGGCGCTGCGGGCCGGGCAGGTGCTGGTGATGGACGGCGGGCCGGCACTGCTCGGGACGCACGAGCGGCTCGTGGAGCGGTCCCCGACCTACGCGGACCTGATGGCGGCCTGGCAGCCGATCACCGCCCGCTGACACCGCAGAAATCGGAGAACCCGAATAGTGGGGATTACCCGGCGATAACACCACGACCACGTTCCGAGTTTCTCCGGGAGTTACCGGGAAACAGTGTCTAACCTGTGGGCAGCCATCCCCTCCCGACAGGTCGAGGCACTGCCATGCATTCCTGGATCAAGCCCGCCGTGGCCCTGCTCCTGTGCGCCGCCACGGTCACCGCCTGCGCGAAGACCGACGAGATCGGCGACGTGGCACCACCGGTGCCCGGCGAGAACGGCCTGCCCGCGATTCCGGAGAAAACCGAAAACGGCGGAAAGGCACCGGTCGGCCACATCGCCTTTCAGCCGCCCGTGGTGCCGATCGCGTTCGAGATCAACACCAAGGGCGAGATCTCCGTGGTGGTCAGCACGGAAATCGTGACCCCGATCGGCACGGTGAAGGTCGGGGTGAGCAGCCGGCTCAACGACGACACGGTCACCGACGACCACGACCGGGAACTGCCCCCGCCGCCGGCCGACGAGCGCGAGGTGATCATCTGCCCGACCGAGCAGACGCCGTCGCGGTGCGAGCGCTACACCATCCACACCGGGCGCAAGCTGCGGATCGCCATCGACGGCCGGGTCGTCCAGCACATCGACAACCGCCGCCAGGTGCTGCTCGCCGCGCCCGGCACGAAGATCAAGGTGACCGACGACGGCCAGGCCCCGCTGACCGGCACGCCGGGCCCGGCGCGGATCGACATCGAGGAGTTCAAGTTCCACTCCACCGGCCAGGACACCGAGGTCGACCTGGAGCGCTCGCAGTCCGGCTACCGGACCGACCTGGCCTACAACCACATCAGCGGCGAGCTGAAGGCGATCAACGGCGCGCGGATCGGCCGGGTGGAGAACTACGGCGTGAAGGACATGTGGGGCAACCTGGACGCCGAGCACCTGCCGGGCGAGAAGGAGTGCGGCGAGACCGGCGACTGGCGCGAGGGGTTCACCGACGAGGACTTCTCCGACGACCTGACGGTGGCCTGCGTGAAGACCGCGGAGGGCGACCTCGGCTACGTCGTGCTGGGGCGACTGGCCGACCGCAGGCCGGTGGCGTACCGGGTCTACGCGCACACCTGGGTCCGCTGAGACCGGGGACGCGGGGCCGGCGGGGAGGACGCGCGGGAGCGGGACCGTGCGGGTCCAGGCCGGGGGGGCGCGGGGCGGGACCGTGCGCGGTCCAAGCCGGGGCGCGCGGGGTGAAACCGTGCACGGTCCAGGCCCGGATGGTCAGGCCCAAGTGGTCGGACCCGGATGGTCGGGCACAGGTGGTCGGGCACAGGTGGTCGGACCCGATGGTCGGACTTGGGCGCCGGCGGGTTCGCGGGTGATCGGCGGGCGGACCGGGGCGTGGCCGGGCCGGGACCCGGGTCGTACCGGGCCCCGCCGAGCCGGGGCCGACCGCGTCCGGGGTGGACGCGGTCGGGTCAGCCGACGCGGTGCAGCCAGGTGACCGGCGCGCCGTCGCCCGCCCGGCGGAACGGTTCGAGCGCGTCGTCCCAGGCCGCGCCCAGGATCTCGTCCACGCCGTGCGCGAACGACTCGCCGCCGCGGCTGCGCGCGGCGAGCGCGCGCAGTTGGTCCTCGGACACGACGATGTCGCCGTTGGCGCTGGTCCGGGCGTGCCACAGGCCCAGCACGGGCGCGAAGCAGTAGCGGACGCCGTCGACCCCGGGGCTCGGGTCCTCGGTGACCTCGAACCTCAGCATCGGCCACGCGCGCAGCGCGGACACGAGTCGTGCGCCGGTGCCGGCGTCACCGTCCCAGGCGCATTCGGCGCGCAACTGGCCTGGAGCGGCGGGCTGTGCCGCCCACTTCAGGTCCGCTCGCTCACCGAGGGTGCCCGAGATCGCCCACTCGACGTGCGGACAGACCGCAGACGGCGACGAGTGGACGTAGACCACGCCACTGGTGCTGCGGGTGCTCACAGCTGACCTCCGCTACTCGACGAGGGACGTCTTCCCCTACGGCCTGTCGAAGCGGACGATCTTGTGAATTCCCGACATGGTCATTCTGCCCGCTGTCGGAGCGGTCCGCCAGAAGAACCAGCACGTTCATCACCCGGGTGGGTCAGATACAGGACTTTCGACCCTAAAGCGCGACCTCGGACCCCACAGACGGGGCAGCGGCATCACATTCCGAGATCATTCCGTCACGCTCGCGTGATCAACCCGGACCCGAACCGGTAGCACCACGACCGGCCGGTGGACCTCGCCCCGGGGCACGGCCATTCCGGTGGTCGTGGATCCCGGTCGGGTCCCTCCGCCGATCCACGGGGCAGAGCCACCCCCGGCGGCGCTACCGTGTTCGACCGTGTGGAACGGTGTGATCTTGTGCGGCTGATCCGGCTCGGGGCCGAGCCGACCCAGATCGGTGTGGACGTGCGTGCCGCGCTGAGCACGTGGGGCACCGGCGACTCCGTGCTGGGCGGGGTGGCCATGCTCGGCGTGACCCCGCCGGACTGCCCGCGCACCCTGGACGCGGTGGTCGTGCTGCCGCGCGGCGTGCTCGTGGTGGTCGGCGTCGACCTGCCGGACCCGGCGATGCGCCTGGAGGCGCCGCTGGCCGGCCAGTGGAAGATCGACGGCTGGCCGCTGACCCGCCCGGACGGCGCGACCAGCCCGGCCGCCGAGGCGCTGGAGGCCACCACCGCCGTGGCGCGGCGCATCCAGGAGATGCGCGGCGAACCCCTGCCGGTGACGACGGTGGTCGCGGTGGGGCCTTACGTGGCGCACGTCGTGCAGCCGACCAGCGACCTCAACCGGGGCGTGCGGGTGCTGCACCCCAAGCCCACCACGCTGCTCGCGGCGGCCCGTGAACTGGCCACCAGCGACCGGCCGTGCTCCACCGAGCACGCGGCCAAGCTGCTGGCCGTCCTCGCACCCACCGGCACCCCGCCGGACGCCCGGCAGCTGCGCGCCGAGGGGTTCCCGGACCGGGCGGCCGACCTGGCGTCGGCCAGCACCATGCTGCTGCCCAAGGTGCGGCCCGCGAACCGCCGGCCCAGGTGGCTGCCGTACGCGGCGGCGGCCGTGGTCGCGGCGCTGCTCGTGGTGGGGCTGGTCGTGACGCTGACCTCCGGCGGCGCGTCCGAGGCGACCCCGTCCGCCGACACCACCCCGCAGCCGACGACGGTGGTCGTGGACGGCCGGAACTTCTCCCCCAAGGGCGCGGACCGGACCGAGGAGTGCGCGAAGCACGCGTTCGGCGACGTGCAGGTGTGGCTGTCCGGGCACATGTGCATGCAACTGCGGCGGGCCCAGTACGAGACGGCGGTGGACGGCCGCAAGGTCGGCGTCGCGGTGTCGGAGCTGAACCTGCCGGACGCGGCGCGCGCGGCCGAGCTGCACAAGCTCGCGTCGGCGGCCGGGTCGGGCGGGGTGACCGCGCTGGTCAAGGAGGGCCGGACCTGGCCCGGCGGACCGCCGTCGTTCGACCGCTCGGCGATCAAGGCGACGACGAAGACCAACCAGGTCCGCATCGCCCAGGTGGTGTGGGCCGAGGGCGACTCCGACCCGGCCGACCCGGCCTTGGCCGCACTCGTCGACCAGGCCCTGCGCCTGCCGGTCACCCAGTAGCCGCCGCGCCCGGGAGCCGCCGCGCGCCGGCGGTGCGGGCGTGCCGATGGTCCGTTGAGGTGACGGGCGGTTGCGCCGTTCGGGAAGGCGACGAGAGCGCTCCGGGCGGTCCCGGCCCGGTCAGCGGCCGGTGCGCAGGAGCCCGATCGCGATCAGGCCGAACGCCACGTGCAGCACGATCGCCAGGCCCGCCACCGTGCACAGCATCTCGGTGCCCGGCCGGCCGGTCAGCGCGCCGCAGGAGAACAGCCACCCCGCGACCGCGACCGCGAAACCCAGGCTCAGCAGCGGTTTCGGCACGTGCGCCAGGCACAGCAGCGCGCTGGACCGGGCCCGCAGCAGGGTGAACAGCACCACCGGCGCGACCAGGAAACCCGGCAGGTGCACCACGATCGGCGCGAACTCCGGCCCGCCCGGCGTCAACGTGGTGCCGATCAGGAAGGCGCACCAGAGGACCGCCGCGGTCGCGAGCGCAACAGTTCCTCTGGTCACTGTCGCAGTGTAATGAAGCAGACCGCGAAATTTCGGGTCTGACACCCAACGGGGCAGCCGGTGTACGGCGCTCGGCGGATGCGCTGACGTCGTTGCGTGAGCGGCGGTCTACCGGCGGTCAGAGACCGTACGCCTCCAGCAGCCGCAGCCACACCTCGCTGATCGTCGGGTACGCCGGAACCGCGTGCCACAACCGGTCCACGGTCACCTCGCCGACGATCGCGATCGTCGCGGCGTGCACCAGTTCGGCGGTGTCCGGGCCGGCGAACGTGACGCCCACCAGCGTGCGCCGCCGCTCGTCGACGATCATCCGGGCCTTGCCCCGGTAGCCGTCGGCGTGCAGCGACGACCCGGCGACCGCGATGTCCAGGTCGACCACCCGGACGTCCAGGCCCGCCTCGCGCGCCTCCGCCTCGGTCCGGCCGACCGAGGCGACCTCGGGATCGGTGAACACGACCTGCGGCACGGCGGTGTGGTCGGCGGTCGCGACCGGCGCGGTCCACGGCTCGGGATCCGTCGCGCCGGTGACGATGGCCGTGCCGACCGCGCGGGCCGCGTACTTGCCCTGGTGGGTCAGCAGGGCGCGGCCGGTGACGTCGCCGGCCGCGTAAAGCCAGTCCACGCCGTCCACCCGGCCGGTGTCGGCCACGGGCAGCGCCTCGCCGGCGGTGAACCCGAACCGCTCCACGCCCAGGTCGAACGTCGCGGGCTGCCGGCCGGTGGCGACCAGCAGGTGCGCGCCGGCGACCGACGTGCCGTCGGACAGCGCCACCGCGATGTCACCATCCACAGTGGACACCCCGGTGGCCTTGACGCCGGTCCGCACGGTCACGCCGTCCTCGCGCAGCCCGTCGAGCACCAGCTCGCCCGCGAAGTCCTCCATCCGGGGCAGCGGACGCGCGCCGGACACGATCAGCGTCACCGCCGAGCCGAGCCGGGCCCACGCCTGCGCCATCTCCACGCCGACCACGCCGCCGCCGAGCACCACCAGCGACGACGGGACCTCCTGCGCGGAGGTGGCCTCGCGCGACGTCCAGTACGGGACGTCGGCGAGTCCGGGCAGGCCGGGGATCCGCGGCACGCTGCCGGTGCACACGACGACCGCGCGGGACGCCGTCAGCACCCGCCCGTCGACCTCGACCTGCCGCTCGCCGACCAGCCGGCCCCGGCCGCGCACGACCTCCAGACCGGCCCCCTCGGCCCACTCCACCTGGCCGGAGTCGTCCCAGTTCGACGTGAACCCGTTGCGCCGCTTGAGGACCGCGGCGGCGTCGAGCCGGTCGCCCACGGGCACGCCGGGGACCCGCCGGGCGGCGGCGAGCGCGTGACCGGGCCGGAGCAGCGCCTTGCTCGGCATGCAGGCCCAGTACGAGCACTCACCGCCGACCCGCTCGGCTTCCACCAACGCGGTCTTCAGGCCCCCGGCGGCGGTCCGGGCGGCGGCGTTCTCGCCCACCGGTCCGCCGCCGATCACGATCACGTCGAAGTCGCTCACCGGTCCACCCCACACCACCTGGACCGGTGCGGCAAGTCACGCCGGGTCGAACACCCCGGACAGCATGCGCAGTATCACGCCGTCCGCGGTGCGGAGAACGACCGTGCGCTCGGCGGGTTCGACCCGTTCGGCCAGCTTGTACATCGCGTCGGCGGTCTGGGTGGCCATCCGGAACGTCAGCGCGACCGGCGCGTCCCCCCGGACGCCGAAGCGGTTGACGAACAGTTCGCGGAGCCGTTCGGCCATGAGTTCGTACTGGTCGACGCTGGCGTCGAGGTGGTGGCCGTCGAACAGATCGCTGAACCGCACCCGGCCGAAACCGGGCAATTCGACCAGCATCCGCAGGTAGACGTCGACGACTTGCTGCACCGCTTCCCGCCAGTTCGCGGCCAGCTGACCTTCGTTGAACAGTGTTTCGACCCGGCTGAGGTACTGCTCCATGCCACGCAGCGCCAAGGCGTGCACAACAGAACGCTTGTCCGGGAAGTATTGGTAGAACGATCCAATTGGCACGCCGGCCAGCTCGACGATCCGGGCTGTGGTGATGTCGTCGTAGTCGTACTCGTTCAGCAGCCGCGCGCACGCATCGACAATGGCGGTCACCGTGGCGGCACCCCGCTGCTGGACAGGCTGACGGCGCATCACCTTGGCTAAGCGGTTTTCGGCGGGATTTTCATGCACTCGCACATCTTGATGGATACGGACCAGTAAGCCCAAACACTGGATTGGGACAGCTTCATCACGGATCGTCGCACGTACGCGCAGGACTGCGGTCACCACGTGAGCACCGCTCACTTCCCGAGTGGGGCGTCCCGAATGGACTTGGCGGGTAAGCCGCAGGTCGCAGAGTAATTACCGGCGAAACGATTGTCAGCCGGACAATCGTCGGTACTCGCGGGTAACAGCGCTAGCCCCCGTCCTGCCCCGAACTCGCGCCCAGCGGGGCGCGCGGGGCCGGGCGCGGAGCGGGCAAAGCGTGATCGAAACTTGACTTCGTCCACTGTTCTTTCGGTTCAGAACGCGAGCGTGGCGGCCTCGTCACATAGGGTTTCAGCAATCCCGCGATCACCACGCCGGGAGCGATCAACGGCACCACCGCCGACAACGCCACCGACGTGGCGGCGGCGCGCGCGACGTCCTTCGGGATGATCGCGATCCGGTCCACCACGAACGCCCGCCGGCCGGGAATCGACAACAACCCCACGACCACCAGAAACACCGCGAAGGTCAGCAACGCCCGGTGCACCGCCCCATATCCCACCGACTCGGCCGCGAACATCACCGCGAGCCAGCCGAACAAGGCCGACAACTGCTGGCGGGCGGTGGTCATCGCCCACAACAACCCCCCGGCGACCGCCAACCACCCGGTGCGCCCGGCACACCACGAGCCGACGGCGTCCACCCACCCCACCGGAACCCCGGCCCACCCCAACGGCCCCCGCACGACGTCCAACGGCCCCACCCCGCCGAACGCCTGCCCCACCACCCAGCCCAACGACCACACCGACACGAGCAGAGCGAACCCGAGCTGCCACGGCGACCGGTCCACCACGACCCGCCCAAGCCGGACCAGCTCACGACGATGTTCCTTCACGTTCCCCAGCGTGCCGGGTCCCCCACCCACCCGCCCGACCATTCACCCACGTGCCCGCCGAGTGCCGCTCATCGAGTGCACCCCTGACACCCACCCCTCACCCGCCGTACCGCACACCTCGCACGCTGGCCCCCACACCCGCACGCCGGCCCCCACACCCGCACGCCGGATCCCCACACCCTTCGCGCCGTACCTCCAAGCCGTACCTTCGCGCCGTACCCCCACGCGCCGCAGTCCTTACCGCACACCTGTCAGGCCGTTCCGCACACCTCGCACTCACCCGCCGCACTCACCACCCACCCGTCACACTCCCTACCCACCACCAATCCCCTACCAAGCTCACCCATCAAGCTCGCCAGCCACGATCACTCACCACGCCCCCTGCCGCACTCACGCCTCCCGCCGGCACCCAGCCCCAACCGACGCCCACCTCCAGCCCCCACCCGACACCCACCGGCCTCCGACACCCACCGGCTGCCGACACTCCGGCAACCGGCCGCATGGCTGCCCGCGCCGCGCCGTCGACCCCCGCACGCCACCAACCCGCGTGGTCATCCGACCACCCTCGGCCCCGCACCTTGCCCTCGCACGCCCTGCCCGCTCTCGCCCTGCCCGCGCACGCCACCAACCCGCGTGGTCATCCGACCGCCCTCGCCCCGCACCTGCCTGCTCTCGCCTTGCCCGCGAACGCCCTGCCCGCGCGGGCTTTCACCCGCGTGGGCTTGCGACCATGCCGGTTCCGCTGGTGCCGCCGGTTGCCTCGTTGTGCCGGTCGGCGACCGTGGAGGGCTGCCGCTGGTACCGGTTGGCGGAGCGGTCGGCCGGTTGGGGTCGTCGGTGTGCTGTCCGGCGCTGTGGGTCGCCTGGGCCGCCTCCGTGCCTATTTAGGCTCATGCTTTGAACCCCTCGCTGGGTTGTCACGATCCATGAGCTTCGCCTGAATGTGTGATCAAAGCCGGACTCGGCTGATCGCGGTCCCGGTTGGTGGGGCTGGGGCTACAGGGTTGGTGGGGCTACTGGGGCGGCGAGGTTGTGGCGGCGGGTGTCGGGTCGGGTCGGGCGGTCGGGTCGGGCGGTCGGGTCGGGCGGTCGGGTCGGGCGGTCGGGTCGGGCGGTCGGGTCGGGCGGTCGGGTCGGGCGGTCGGGTCGGGCGGTCGGGTCGGGCGGTCGGGTCGGGCGGTCGGGTCGGGCGGTCGGGTCGGGCGGTCGGGTCGGGCGGTCGGGTCAGGCGGTCGGGTCAGGCGGTCGGGTCAGGCGGTCGGGTCAGGCGGTCGGGTCGGTGCGGTCGGGTCGGGCGGTCGGGTCAGGTCGGGGCGAAGCGGTGCGGTCGGGGCGAGGCGGGGTCGGGTGAAGTGGTGTCCGGGGTGGGGCGGCAACGGGTGGTACGAGCGGACGATCAGTGGTGATTGTCGCGGGTCAGTGCCTGGTAAACCTGGTACACGCCGCTGTGGTCGTCGTCGCCCAGGCCGAGTGCGCACATTGCCGTGTACATCTGGCTCACGGCCGCTGTCACGGGAAGCGGGACCTCCGACTCCTTCCCGGCTTCCAGCGCGAACGCCAGGTCCTTCAACTGGTACCGCGCCCGACCTCCGGGGCTGAAGTCGCCCGTCAGCCACTTCTCCCTCTTGACGTCCAACGCCGCGCCACCCGCCAATCCCCCGCCCAACACGTCCAGCACATCCGCCGGGTCCAGCCCGTTGGCGACCGCGAGCGCCAACGCTTCCGACACCGCGTTCAACACCGTGCCCACCACGATCTGGTTGCACGCCTTCGCCAGCTGCCCCGTCCCCAACGGGCCCATGTGGCGGACCGTCGTCCCCAGCACGCTGAAGTACGGCTGGAGCCGCAGCACGTCGTCCGCGTGCCCGCCGGCCATGATGCTCAACGTCCCGGCCTCCGCCCCGACGTCGCCGCCGCTCACCGGCGCGTCCACCAACCGCACCCCGGTCAGCCGCTCGCCCAACGCGCGGACGTCCGCCGGCGAGTGGGTTCCCATCAGGACCAGCAGCGGCTGGTCGACCTCGCGCCACCCGGCCAGCAGGCCGTCGGGCCGCTCCAACACCTCGACCACGTCCGCGAGGTCCGGCAGGACGGTGATCACGACCGGCAGCGCGGCGTCGGCCGGGCTCGCCGCGGACACCGCGCCCGCGGCGCGGACTTCGCCGTCGCGGCCGGGTGTCCGGTTCCAGACGGTGACGGGGAAGCCGGCGCGGGCCAGGTTGCGGGCGATCGGGCGGCCCATCGAACCCAGGCCCAGTACGGCGATCGGATCGTGGCGCATGTGCGCATCCTGGTCCGCGCGTCGCCGTGACGCCAAGCAGGTCCGGGCACGAGCGGCACCGGGGGCACGGGTGGGTGTACGGGGAAGGAGCGGCAGGAACGGCGGCAGAACGCGGTGGGCGCGGGCCTCGGGGTGGGTGCGCGGCCGCGACCCCGGCAGCCCCGCCGGCGGGCCGGGGAAAGGGTCACAGGTGGAGGCGCGCTGACGAAAGACCGTGTAGATTGAACTTTCTGCGCGCACAGAGAGGCGTCAGGCGAAAAGCGGCACAGCCTGATAAAACACGCTATCCAGAAATGAGGCACGTTGTCAAGCCCCTCCGACGACCTCCGACTCGCGGACATCGAGTCGGAGCAGGAATACGTGTCGATGCTGTACGGCAGGCTGGACGACCTACGCGAACTCAGCTCGAAGCGGCTGGCCGGGGCGCTGCGGGAAACCGGCGGCACCCACCAGATGCGGTCCGAGCGGGACACTTCGGTGGCCATGTACTCCGACCAGTTGGCCCAATACAGCGCGGTGGAGAACGGGCTGTGCTTCGGCCGGTTGGACTTCCACACCGACGACCGCTTCTACATCGGCCGGATCGGCTTGTTCGACGAGGACAAGGAGTACGAGCCGCTGCTGATGGACTGGCGCGCGCCCGCCGCGCGGCCGTTCTACCTGGCCACGGCCGCCGCGCCGGACGGGGTTCGGCGCCGCCGGCACCTGCGCACGAAGCAGCGCCGGGTGGTGGGCTTCGACGACGAGGTGCTGGACATCAACTCGGTGGACCCGTCGCGGCACACCGAGGGCCTGACGGGTGAGGCGACGCTGCTGGCCGCGGTGAACGCGAGCCGCACCGGGCAGATGGGCGACATCGTCGCCACGATCCAGGCCGAGCAGGACCGGATCATCCGCACCGAGCTGAACGGCGTGGTCGTGGTGCAGGGCGGGCCGGGCACCGGCAAGACCGCGGTCGCGCTGCACCGCGCCGCCTACCTGCTCTACACGCACCGCCGCCAGCTCGCCAAGCGCGGGGTCCTGGTGGTCGGCCCGAACTCGACGTTCCTGCGCTACATCGGCCAGGTGCTGCCCTCGCTCGGCGAGACGGGCGTGCTGCTGTCGACGGTGGGCGAGCTGTTCCCCGGCATGACGGCGGTCGGCCGGGAGCCGGCGGCCGCGGCGGCGTTGAAGGGCCGCATCGAGATGGCGGACGTGGTGGCGCACGCCATCAAGGACCGCCAGGAGGCCCCGGCGCTGGTGGAGGTGCCGTTCGAGCAGGACGTGCTGCGCCTGGACCGCCGGGCGATCACGGCGGCGCGCGGCCGGGCCCGCCGGTCCCGCAAGCCGCACAACGAGGCGCGCCGGACGTTCGCGCGGGAGATCGTCTCGACGTTGGCGTCGCAGGCGGTGGGCCGGTTGGGCCGGCACCTGCTGGACCAGGCCGACATCGACGACATCCGCCGCGAGCTGCGCGAGGACGCCGAGGTGCGGGCGGCGATCGAGCGGCTGTGGCCGACGTTGACGCCGCAGAAGCTGCTGGAGGACCTGTACTCGTCGCCGAAGCGGCTGGCGAAGGCGACGCCGAGGCTGTCCGCCGAGGAGCGGGCGCTGCTGGTGCGGCCGCGCGGCTCGGAGTGGACGCCGGCGGACGTGCCGCTGCTGGACGAGGCGGCCGAGCTGCTGGGCGAGGACGACACCGAGGCGAAGGCGCGCGCGGAGCGGCAGCGGCGGCAGGCGATCGACTACGCGCAGGGCGTGCTGGACATCCTCGACCTGGAGGACGACGCGGATCCGGACATCCTGATGGCGACGGACCTGGTGGACGCCTACCGGCTGGCCGAGCGGCACGGCGCGGAGCGCTACGAGACGGCGGCGGAGCGGGCGGCGGCGGACCGGACGTGGACGTTCGGGCACGTGATCGTGGACGAGGCGCAGGAGTTGTCGGCGATGGCGTGGCGGACGCTGATGCGGCGCTGCCCGAGCAAGTCGATGACGGTGGTGGGCGACATCGCGCAGACCGGGGACATCGCGGGCGCGTCGTCGTGGCACGAGGTGCTGTCCCCGTACGTGATGGACCGCTGGAAGCTGACCGAGCTGTCGGTGAACTACCGGACGCCGTCGGAGATCATGGCGGTGGCGGCGGACGTGCTGGCGAGCGTGGACCCGGAGTTGGTGCCGCCGACGTCGGTGCGCGACAGCGGGAGCGAGCCGTGGAGCGCGCGGGTGCCGTCGGCGGCGCGGGCGCTGCCGGAGCTGGTGTCGGCGGAGGTGTCCGCGATCGGCGACGGGAAGCTGGCGGTGATCGTGCCGGCGGCGCGGGTGGCGGCGCTGCGGGCGGTGGTGCCGGGCGCGTCGGACGACCTGGACGCGCAGGTGGTGGTGTTGGGGGTGACCGACGCGAAGGGCCTGGAGTTCGACTCGGTGCTGGTGGTGGACCCGGCGGGGATCCTCGGCGAGTCGCCGCGCGGGGCCAGTGACCTGTACGTGGCGCTGACCCGGGCGACGCAGCGCCTGGGCGTGGTGCACGAGGGCGACCTGCCGGCGGTGCTGGGCCGGCTCAAGAGCGGGTGAGCAGGTAGCCGGCGGCGGCGGCGCCGACGCCGGCGAGGAGGCTGACCGCGACGTTGGCGAACGCCTGCCGGTAGGCGCGGTCCTCCAGCAGCCGGACGGTTTCGAAGCTGAACGTGCTGTAGGTGGTGAGGCCGCCGCAGAAGCCGGTGCCGAGCAGGGCGGCCCAGGCCGGTGCGGCGCCCGCCGCGCAGCCGAGCACGAAGGAGCCGACGACGTTGACGGTGAGCGTGCCCCACGGGAACCGCGAGCGGTGCCGGGACTGGACGGCGCGGTCGGTCAGGTAGCGGGCGACCGCGCCGACGGCCGTGCCGCAGAACACCAGGAGCGCGGTCACCCGATCACCTTCCGGGTGAGGGCGAGGCCGGTGGCGGTGGCGGCGAGCGCGCCGAGCAGGGTGCCGACGAGGTAGAGCGCGCCGACCGCGGGGCCGAGCCGGACGACGTCGAGCGCGTAGGCGGAGAAGGTGGTGAACCCGCCGAGGAACCCGATGCCGAGCAGTGGCCGGGCGAGCGGGTGCAGGCGGGGCACGAGGGCCATCAGCACGCCGATCAGCGCCGAGCCGAGGACGTTGACGGCGACGGTGCCGGCGACGCCGAGCCCGCCGCACGCGTAGCGGGCGAGCCCGCCGAGGCCGCCGCCGAGGGCGATGGCGGCGAGCACGGCGGGCGAGACCTCGCGCGGCGGGACGGGTGCGTCGGAGTCGACGGGGTCAGCTGGCACGCAGATGGTCTACCAGGTGGTCGAGGGCGGACAGGGCGCGGACCACGTCGGCGCGCTCGCCGGGGTCGAGCCGGTCGAGGGCGGAGCCGATGCGCTTCTCGTGGGCGGCCTGCCAGACGGCGAGCTGCTCGTGGCCCTGCGGGGTGACCGAGAGCCGGGCGACCCGGCGGTCGGCGGGGTCGCCGCCGCGGGCGACGAGGCCGCCTTCGATGAGCTGGCCGACCAGTCCGCTGACGGTGTTGGGGGCCAGCCGCAGCTCGGCGGCGAGGTCGCCGACCCGCATCGGCGGGCGTTCGGCGAGGGTCTGGAGCAGCTCGACCTGGGCCATCGGCAGCGAGTCCCACGGCCATTCGGACCGGATGCTGGTGCGCAGGGCGCGGCGCAGCCTGGTGACCACGTCGGTGAGCGTGCGTGCCTCGTCTGACATGCGCGAATGGTACTGAGTTCCAGGCCCGCGAGGCGCTTTGTCCGCATCGCGGGACGGCGGCCGGCGCGGGTGCGCTCCCGGTCGCGCGCGCCGCCGCCCCCGGTACGCCGTTCGGGGAGAAGCGCTCGCGGGGACTCCCGATCGGGGGATCGGCTCAGTACCCTCCACGCGCGGGCACCGGGTCCGGTCGCCCGCGCGTGGAACAGGGGTCGTGGCGTGGTGGAAGGCTCGGGCTGGGTCCCGGACGGCGTGGACACCGGCCTGCCCAGCGCGGCCCGGCTGTACGACTACCTGCTCGGCGGTGGCCACAACTTCGCGGCCGACCGGGCGCTGGCCGGGAAGTTCCTGCGTGCCCAGCCGAACGCGCGGTCGATCGCGCGGTTGAACCGGGCGTTCCTGCGGCGGGCGGTGCTGCACCTGGTGGCGCGGGGTGTGCGCCAGTTCCTGGACCTGGGCTCGGGCATCCCGACGGTGGGCAACGTGCACGAGGTCGCCCGGCGGGCGGATCCGGGGTCGCGGGTGGTGTACGTGGACTTCGAGGACGTGGCGGTGGCGCACAGCCGGTTGCTGCTGGAGCACGACGAGCGGGCGACGATCCTGCAGGAGGACCTGACGGACCCGGAGGCGGTGCTGGCGGCGGCGCGGGGCACCGGGCTGCTGGACTTCGCCGAGCCGGTCGGCGTGCTGGCCGTGGGGGTGCTGCACTTCGTGCCGCCGGAGCGGGACCCGGCGGGGCTGGTCGGGGTCTACCGGGACGCGGTCGTGCCGGGCAGCGGGTTGGCGGTCTCGCAGTTCACCGCGGACCTCCAGCCGGCGGAGATGGCGGGGGTGGTCGAGGTGATGAAGAAGAGCATGAACCCCATGTTCCCGCGCTCGCACGCGGAGATCACCGGGCTGTTCGCGGGGTTCGACGTGGTCGAGCCGGGGGTGGTGCCGCTGCCGCTGTGGCGTCCGGACGACGGCGCGGTGGCGGAGGGCGATCCGGGCCGGGCGGGCATCCTGGCCGGGGTCGGTCGCAAGAGGTGAGACGCCGGGACGCCGGTCTGCTCGCGGCGGCGCCCCCGGCCGGCGCGACGAGGCCGAGCGGGCGCTGATGACGGCGAAGCGGCAGGTGACGAGGGTGCTCAGGGTCGGCGAGGCGCGGTTCCACGAGGTGTTCACGACCGCGGCGTTCGGGATCGCGGTCACCGACCTGCACGGCGTGTGCGTGGAGGCGAACGAGGCGCTGGGCGAGCTGGTGGGCGTGCCGTGCGGCGCGCTGGCCGGGCGGCGGCTGCTCGGCCTGTTCCACCCGTCGGACGTGGAGTCGCTGGCGGCGATGTACCGGGCGGCGGGCGCGGGCCGGGTGGACCGGTTCCGCGAGCAGCGCAGGCTGGTCCGCGAGGACGGCGAGCCGGTGTGGGTGCACTTGGCGGTGTC
Source organism: Saccharothrix sp. NBAS 001 (assembly GCF_056640475.1). Lineage (NCBI taxonomy): Bacteria > Bacillati > Actinomycetota > Actinomycetes > Pseudonocardiales > Pseudonocardiaceae > Saccharothrix > Saccharothrix sp. NBAS 001. Next base: position 9,645,745 of record NZ_CM153251.1, on the reverse strand, counting down.
GCTGCTGCGCGACGCCGAAGGCAGGCCCGCCTACCACGTGACGATGGTGGAGGACGTCACCGAGCTGCACCTGTTGCAGAAGAACCTCGACCACCAGCTGCTGCACGATTCGCTGACCGGGCTGTCCAACCGGCAGCACTTCGCGACCCGGCTGGAGGCGATGCTGGGCGCGTCCCGCGACGGGATCACCCTCTACCACCTGGACCTCGACGCGTTCTCGGTGGTGAACAACGGGCTGGGGCACGCGCTGGGCGACCGGTTGCTGCGCGAGGTGGGCGTGCGGTTGGCGGCGGCGGTGTCCGGCGAGGACGCGGTGGTGGCCCGGATCGGCGGCGACGAGTTCGCGATCGTGGTGGCCGGCGGGCCGAAGGTGCCGGACGTGGTGGCGCGGATCAACGACGCGCTGGCCGAGCCGATGGACGGCGGCGTGGCGGTGTCGGCGAGCGTCGGCGTGGTGGACCGGCCGGCGGCGGACTGGGGCGTCGACGAGCTGATGCGCGCCGCGAACGCGACCCTGCACCGGGCGAAGGCGCACGGCAAGCGCCAGTGGCTGCCCTACGACCGGCACGAGGACGCCCGGTCGCGGGCGTGGCTGGCGCGGGCCGCGCGGATGCCGGGCGCGCTGGCCGACGGCGCGGTGGAGGTCGAGTTCCGGCCGGTGGCGGACCTGGGGTCCGGTCTCGCGGTGGGCCACGTGGCGTTGCTGCGGTGGGAGGAGCTGGGGCACGACGAGTGCGTGGAGCTGGCCGAGGCGAACGGCTTGTCGCAGGCGCTGGGCCAGTGGGCGCTGCGCGAGGCGGCCGAGGCGGCGGCGGGCTGGTCGGCGGGCCCGCTGCACGTGGTGCTGTCGCCGACGCAGTCGCGGGACGAGGACCTGGTGGGCACGGTGAAGCGGGTCCTGGACGAGACCGGCCTGCCCGGGGCCGGGCTGCGGGTCTTCCTGGACACCCGGTCGATGCTCGCCGAGGACGGTGACAACGCGCAGGTGCTGCGGGACAACGGGATCGCGGTCGGGCTGGCCGGGTTCAACGGCGGCCAGGCCGAGCTGTCGCTGGTCGGCGAACTGGGCGCGGACGCGCTGCTGCTCGCGCCGTCCGCGGTGCGCCGGCTCGCCGGGCAGCGCGAGTCCTTACCGCACAAGGCGATCGGCGCGATGGTGCGGACGGTCCGGGAGGCCGGGATCGCGGTGTTCGTGCCGGACGTGCCCACCCCGGAGCTGGCCGGCTGGTGGCGCGGGGTGGGCGTGGACGGCGCGTTCGGCCCGTTCACCGGGCCCGCCGTCCCCGGCTACGACCTCTAGACCTGCTTCACCGCGGCCAGCAGCTTGGTCAGCGAGTCCTTGGCGTCGCCGAACAGCAGGGTCGTCTTCGGGTGGTAGAGCAGGCTGTTGTCGACGCCCGCGAACCCGGGCCGCATCGAGCGCTTCATGAACACCACGGCCTTGGCCCGGTCGACGTCGAAGATCGGCATCCCGTAGATGGGGCTGGTCGAGTCGTCGCGCGCGCCGGGGTTGACCACGTCGTTCGCGCCGACCACCAGCACCACGTCGACGCTGCCCATGCCGGGGTTGACGTCGTCGAGTTCCTTCAGGTTCTCGTAGGGCACGTCCGCCTCGGCCAGCAGCACGTTCATGTGGCCGGGCATCCGGCCCGCGACCGGGTGGATGCCGTAGTCGACGCTGATCCCGCGCGTCTGCAGCAGTTGCGCCAGCTCCCGGGCCGCGTGCTGCGCCTGCGCGACGGCCAGCCCGTAGCCGGGCACGACCAGCACGGAGTGCGCGTAGCCGAGCAGGATCGCGACGTCCTCGACGGTGCCGGAGCGGACGGTCCGCTGCTCGCCGGACACCGCCGCCTGCGGGACCGCCTTGAACGCGCCGAACAGGATGTTGGCCAGCGAGCGGCCCATCGCCTGCGCCATCAGCCGGGTCAGGATGGTGCCGGACGCGCCGACCAGCGTGCCCGCGACGATCAGCAGCGTGTTGCCCAGGACGTAGCCGGACGCGGCGACCGCGAGCCCGGTGAACGCGTTGAGCAGCGAGATGGCGATCGGCACGTCCGCGCCGCCCACGGGCAGCACGAACAGCACGCCCAGCGCCAGCCCGGCCACCGCCAGCAGCACCAGCACCGCCGTCGAGCCGGTGAACAGCGTCGCCAGCGCCAGCGCGGCGCTGAGCCCGGCGACGCCGATGCCGATCCACTGCCCCGAGGGCAGCAGCACCGGGCGGGTGGTCATGATCTCCTGGAGCTTGAGGAAGGTCACCACGCTGCCGGAGAAGCTGACCGACCCGATCAGCACGGTCAGCACGGTGGCGATCAGGAACAGCGCGCCCGCGTCGCCGCCCTCCAGGAACTCGGCCAGCGCGACGATCGCCGCCGCCGCGCCGCCGACCCCGTTGAACAGGGCCACCATCTGCGGGATGGCGGTCATCTTGACCTGCCGCGCGGCCGGGACGGCGACGACCGTGCCGAGCACCACGGCGAGGAGGATCAGCAGCGAGTTGGCCTCGACGGTGGCGAACGCGGTGACCACGGCGAGCGCCATGCCGCCCGCGCCGACCAGGTTGCCCAGCCTGGCGTGCTTGGGCGTGCTCAGGCCCTTGAGCGCCAGGATGAAGCACAGCGCGGCGGCCAGGTAGGCGAACTGGACCCACGTCATCGCTTGTGCCCCTTGAACATCTCCAGCATCCGGTCGGTCACCACGAAGCCGCCCACCACGTTGACCGTGGCGAGGAAGACCGCGAGCAGGCCGAGGACGAGGGTGAGGGCGTCGTGGGCCTGGCCGGTGATCAGGATCGCGCCGACCAGGATGACGCCGTGGATGGCGTTCGCGCCGGACATCAGCGGGGTGTGCAGGATCGTGGAGACCTTCGAGACCACCTCGAAGCCCACGAACACGGCGAGCACGAAGATCGTCAGCAGCTCGATCACAGCAGCTCCCTGGTGGGCGCGTGGCGGACTTCGCCGTCGTGGGTGAGGCACGCCCCGGACAGCACCTCGTCGGACAGGTCCGGGCGGACCACCCCGTCGCGGGTCATCAGCCCGAGCAGGTTGGCGACGTTCTTGGCGTAGAGCCGGCTGGCGTGCACGGGCATGCTGCTGGGCAGGTTGCGCGCGCCGTGCACGAGCACGTCGCCGACCCACACGTCCTCGCCGGGCGCGGACCCGACGACGTTGCCGCCGGACTCGGCGGCCAGGTCCACCACCACGGAGCCGGGCGGCATCGCCTTGAGCATGTCGGTGGTGACCAGGACGGGCGCTCTGCGGCCCGGCACGGCGGCCGTGGAGATGACCACGTCGCTGGCCGCGACCCGTTCGGCGATCAGCTCCCGCTGGCGTTCCAGGAACGCCTCGGACTGCACGGCCGCGTACACGCCGTCCTGGGATTCGAGGTCGAGTTCCAGGAACTTCGCGCCGAGGCTGCGCACCTCCTCGGCGGCGGCCTTGCGGACGTCGTAGGCCTCCACGACCGCGCCGAGCCGGCGCGCGGTGGCGATCGCCTGGAGCCCGGCCACGCCCGCGCCCAGGACCAGCACCTTGGCCGGGGGCACGGTGCCCGCGGCGGTGGTGAACATCGGCAGGAAGCGCGGCAGGTGCCCGGCCGCCACCAGGACGGCCCGGTACCCGGCGACCAGGGCCTGCGACGACAGGGCGTCCGCGCTCTGCGCGCGGGTCACCCGGGGCAGCAGGTCGAGGCTGAAGGCGGTGACCTTGCGCTCCGCGAGGACGCGGACGAGGTCGGGTTCGGTGGCTGGTTGGAGGAAGCCGACGGTGATGTCGCCCTCGCGCAGCAGCCGGGCCTGGTCCAGGTCCAGCGGCTGCACGGTCAGGACGACCTCGGTGCTGCCGGCGGGGTGGTCGGGGATGATCTCCGCCCCGGCCGTGCGGTAGGCGTCGTCCGAGGCGTGGGCGTGACGACCCGCCCCGGACTGCACGTCCACCGCGAGACCGGCGCCGATCAGCGAGGTCACCGTTTCCGGTAGACCGGCCACGCGGCGCTCGGCGGGCCGCGACTCCGCGGGAATGCCCACTCTCACGAGAACGCACGGTAGTCGATCAAAGGTGATCCACACCACACCACGCCGTTGACGTTGACCGTACGGCCGTACTCCAGCCCGGTCAGTGGATCACCGGGCAGACGCCCCTCGTGTCGGCGGGGAAGAAGTTCGGCACCAGTTCCCGCCGGTCGTAGTAGCGGTGGAACACGCTGGTGATGCCGCCGGACATGGGCGGCACGATCCACGTCCAGTCGGCCGGGCAGGACCGCCCGGCGGCCTCCTCCTTCTGCACGTGGGTGAGGAACCGGTCGGACTCGGTGTGGTGGTCGGTGATGGTCACCCCGGCCTCGGCGAACGAGTGCAGCACCGCCCGGTTCAGCTCCACCAGCACCCGGTCCCGCCACAGGGTCTGCACCCGGGAGGTGTCCAGGCCCATCCGGCGGCCGAGGTAGGGCAGCAGGTCGTAGCGGTCGGCGTCGGCGAAGTTGCGGGCCCCGATCTCGGTGCCCATGTACCAGCCGTTGAACGGCGCGGCCGGGTAGTCCACGCCGCCGATCCGCAGCCGCATGTTGCTGATCACGGGCACCGCGTGCCACTTGAGCCCGAGGCCGGCCAGCCACGGGAGTTCGGGGTGGCTCATCGGGACTTCCAGCACGGCCTCGCGGGGCAGCTCCACCAGGGCCGGTTCGGCGTCCTCGCGCTCCACGACCAGCGGCAGCAGGTCGAACGGCCCGCGCTCGACGGGCGGGCGCCAGCCCTGCGCCAGGGCGTGGTCGGTCAGCTCGGCGTTGCGGCGGTCGCCGAGCACCCCGCCGTCGCGGCCCCGGTAGCCGGCGTAGCGGATCAACTGCTCGTTGCGGATGCGCGGACCCGGCTGACCGGGTTCGTCGGGTGCGAAAACGGTGATGACGGGACGCACTTTCCCGTCGTTGGTGGCGAGTTTCAGGTGTTCGACGCACTCGTCCGCGACCTCTTTCGGATCGCGCAGGTCGCGCAGGTCGCGGACTTTCAGACTGCGCCAGTACAGGCGCCCGATGCAGCGCGCGCTGTTGCGCCACGCGACCCGCGCGCCGAAGGCCAATTCGGCCGGCGTGTGCCGGTAGGTGCCGGTCGCGGCGACCTCGCCGTGCACCTCGGCCAACCGGTGCTCGACGGGTCCGACCTCGGGGTGCTCGAAGTGGTGCAGGCGGATGAACTCGTCGGCCTCCGAGAGGTCGACGGCGCTGGTACGACGGGGGATGGCTTCAGTCGGACAGGCGGGGACGGGGGCCATGGCGGGACACCGTAGTTGGACCCGGCGGGAAACGGCACCGCCGTGCCGGGCACCGAAGGCCCGGCACACCCGGCGATCGGTATCACACGGTGATTGCTTGATCCGGCGAAAGAGTGACGAATCCTGCGAAAACGAGTGATATTGGATTGTTATCCGCTCGAATCACGGCGGTGATCCGTGATTTACGTCACGGTCGATATTTCACCGATCGAGTGACGCCTCCGGCGGCCGCCACCCGGTGAACCGCTCGGCCCCCTTCACCACCGCCCACCCCGGCACCGCGCGCAGGGCGAGATCCCGAACCGCGACCGCCACCGGATTGCGAACCCGGAACCCCAATCTCCCCGCCATTCGAGACGCCCGGGAGACCGCCTGGGTGCGCGGTCGACGCACCCGGTCGTAAGCCGCGAGCGCCTCGCCCACCGTGGCGAACCGGGCACAGGCATCGGCCAGCACCACCGCGTCCTCGAACGCCATGCACGCCCCTTGCCCCAGGTAGGGCGTCATGGCGTGCGCGGCGTCGCCGAGCAGGACAGCACGCCCGGCCACGTAAGACGGCAACCGCGACCCCAACTCGTAGATGTCGTGCCGCAGCACCGCGGCGGCGGGCGTCGCGTCCAACACGGAGCCGATCGGCGCGTGCCAGCCCTCCACCAACCCCCGGACCGCCTCCAGCCCGTCCGCCCCGCCCCCGCCCGCCTCGGCCTCGGTGGCCGCGTACCAGCAGACCCGCCCGTCCCCCAGCGGCAGGACCCCGAACTCGACCCCGGCCCCCACCGTCTGGGAGATCACCAGGTCCGGCGGGAACCGCGCCTCGGTGACGCTCCGCCACGCCGTGACGCCCGCGTACACCGGTCCGGTGACACCCGGGAAGATCGCGTCCCGAAGCCGGCTCCGCACACCGTCCGCAACCACCACGAGGTCACCGTCGAGCGCGGAGACGTCGTCCACGGTGACCGAGCCGACCAAGCACGACGCCGGCAACGCCGAGCGCAGCACCCGGTGCAGGTCGGCCCGGTGCACCGCCACCACCCGCCCGGCGGCCGACTCCCGCGCCACCCGGGCCAGTGGCGCCCGCGCGGATCCAGCACCCGCGCCGCCACCCGGGGCGTCCCCACCCGCCGGACCTCGTCGGCGAGCCCGAGCACGGCCAAGGCCCGCAGCGCGTTGGGCAGCACCCCGATCCCGGCCCCGACCTCCGCGAACGCCGGCGACCGTTCCAGCACCACGACTTCCCACCCGATCGCCCTCAGCGCCACCGCCGCGGCGAGCCCGCCGAGCCCGCCCCCGACCACCACGGCCCGCCGCCCGCCCATCCCGGCCACCTCGCCCCACCAGCCTTCTACACCTGTAGAGACCGGTACTCTACAGGTGTAGAAGGAGGCTCGGAATGACCGACCGCGTGACGCTCATCGCCGACACCGCCATCGACCTGGTGGCGACCAGGGGCATGCGGGGCCTGACCCACCGGGCCGTGGACGCGGCGGCGGCGCTGCCCCAGGGCTCCACCTCCGCCTACTTCCGGACCCGGAAAGCCCTCGTCGAGGCCGTGGTGGCCCGCCTGGCCGAGCTGGACCTGCGGGAAGCCGCGGCGGCGGACCTCCCCGGCACCCCGGACCCCGACCTGCTGGCCCCCGCCCTGGCGGCGGTCCTGGACCACTGGACGACCACGGCCCGCAACCGCACCCTGGCCCGCTACCAGTGCCTGCTGGAAGCCACCCACCACCCGGAACTGCGCGGCGTCCTCGACCACGGCACCGAGGTCAGGGCCCGGGTGGGACGGCTGCTGCGACGCGCGGGGATCCCCGACCCGGACCGCCCGGCCCGGGCCCTGGTCGCCTACCTCGACGGTCTCCTGTTCGACCGCCTGGTGGGCGCCGGAGCCGTCCACGCCCCCACCCCCGGCACGGCCGAAGCCCGCCAGGAGCTGACCGAGGCCGTCCACGCGGCCCTGACCGCCGTCCTGGCCGCCGCCCCCGGATCGCGCCCCCGCCGCTAAAGTGGATCTCGTGCACCCGTACCAGGTCTTCTACCTCTGATTCCGGCTCAGCCGTCCGCCCCCGCGCCGCACCGCGCGACGGGGCCACCGAGCCATCCCCGGAATCAGCGGAGAAAACCTTGTCGCACATCGCTTTCCTCAACATCCCCGGCCACGGCCACGTGAACCCGACCTTGCCCGTGGTGACCGAGCTGGTCGCCCGGGGCCACCGGGTCACCTACGCCGTCCCCGAGGACTTCGCCGAGGCCGTGGCGCACGCCGGCGCGACGCCCGTCGTCCACCCGACCACCCTGCCCACCGCGGCGCAGGAGTGGCCGACCGACCTGGCCCCGGCCATGCGCCTGTTCCTGCACGAGGCGCGGCAACTGCTGCCGCTGCTGGCCGCCGCCTACCGCGCCGACCGCCCGGACCTGGTCGTCTACGACATCGGCGCGTGGCCGGCCCGCGTCCTCGCCGAGCGCTGGGGCGTGCGGGCGATCCAGTTCTCCCCCACCTTCGTGGCCTACGAGGGGTGGGAGGAGGACATGGGCGGCATCTTCGACACGCCGGAGGCGGCGGCGGTCTACCGGGAGATCGACGCCTGGCTGCGGTCCGAGGGCTGCGCGATCGACGCCAGGACCTACGTGGGCCACCCCGACCGGGCCGTCGTGGGCATCCCGAGGTCGTTCCAGTACAACAGCGACTCCGTCGACGGCAAGTACACCTTCGTGGGCCCCTGCATCGGCGACCGCTCGTTCCAGGGCACCTGGCGGCCGCCGCAGGGCGAGCGCAGGATCCTGCTCGTCTCGCTGGGCTCGGCCTACACCGACGACCCGGAGTTCTACCGGAACTGCCTGGAGGCGTTCGGCGACCGCGACGACTGGTACGTGGTCCTCAACATCGGCAAGAAGGTCGACGAAGCCGACCTGGGCGAGATCCCGGACAACGCGGAGGTCCACCACTGGATCCCCCAGCTGGAGATCCTCTCCCACGCCACCGCGTTCATCACCCATTGCGGCATGGGCGGCACCATGGAAGGTCTCCACCACGGCGTGCCGATGGTGGGCGTCCCCACCCTGGGCGAGCAGACGATGAACGCCCTGCGCCTGGAAGAACTGGGGGCGGGCAGGCACCTGCCCCGTTCCCGGGCGACCCCGGAAGCCCTGTTCGAGGCGGTGGAAGCGCTGATCACCGACCCCGGGACGGCAGCCGCCCTGGCCAGGATGAAGCACGAGATCGCCGACGCCGGCGGAACGAGGAAGGCCGCCGACGTGATCGAGGCGTCCCTCTAACAGCCCGAAACGCGCCCTACGGCGCGTTCTCCCCGTATGGCCCGCGCGGGCCATACGGGGAGGTGTTCCGCACCCGGAACCGAACTCAAGCGGACTGCGACGAACTGCCCAGCCGGGGAAACGGCTCGGTCGAGAACACGACCTCCACCGACACCTCGAAGTACCGCGCTATGCGCAGCGCCAGGTAGAGGCTGGGGCTGTACTCACCACGTTCCAGGTACCCCACGGTCTGGTAGTGGATCCCCAAGGCCTCGGCCAGCTGCCGCCGCGACACCCCGCGCTCGGCACGCAGCATCGCGATCCGGTTGAAGACGGTCTCGCTCACCCCACGCCCCTCTGGAGCGCGGCGTTGCGCCGCTGCTCCATGTCCGCGCCCGATTCCCGCCGGGCCATCCGACGCAGAATCGTAGGCGCGAGCAGGATCCCGACCACCGCCCACACCCCCAGCACGCCGAACATCTCCAGCGACCGCCACGACCCGCCGATCTCGGCGGCCGCCGCGGAGTCCGGCAGGACCGCCGACCGCGTGCCCAGCCCCAGCCAGTAGACCGGGAACGCCTGGGCCACGACCTGCAACCAGCCCGGGATCGCCGAGATCGGGTAGAAGATCCCGGAGATCGCCACGATCGGCATCATCGGCAGCATGGTGACGCTCATCGCGCCCTGCGGCGACTTGGCCAGCGACCCGACCACCGCGCCCCACGGCAGCGTGGCCAGCATGCCCAGCGCCAGCACCACCAGCAGGTACACGAACCCGCCGAAGCCGACCCCGGACAGCCCGCCGATCAGCAGCGCGCCGGGCAGCATCACCACGGTCAGGCTGAAGAACGTGTCCAGCGAGGTCTGGGTGACCCGCCCGACCAGGTAGCCGGTCATCCCGTTCGGGACCGCCTTGGCGCGCAGCAGCGTGCCGTCCTCGCGGTTGACCGACAACGCGCCCGCGGGCCCCACCAGGCCGCCGAACGCGACCAGCATCCCGAGCATGCTGGGCAGCGTCAGCGACGCCAGCGACATCGACGAGCCGTCCACCGACGAGTCGCGCTGGAACCACAGCACCACCAGGAACCCGACCGCCGTGAACAGGTTGAAGAACTGGTCGGAGCTGGTCAGGGACTGGCGGAACTCCAGCCACCCCCGGCTGAGCCCCAACCGCATCGCGTACAGCGTGGCGTTCACCGCGACACCACCTCCGCGACCCTGCCCGCGACGCCGCTCTCGTACTGCTGGACCAGCGTCAGGTAGGTGTCCTCCAGCGTGCTCCGCCGGACCTCCAGGTCCGAGATCCCGCTGCTGTGCTGGGAGAACAGCTCCCGCACGAACGCGGTCGCGTCCTCGGTCGCGTGCACGTGCCGCTGCCCCTCCCGGGTCCAGCGCACCTCGGTCTGCCCGGCGACCTGCCGGCTGAGCTGGTCCGGGCTGCCGTCGGCGATGATCCGCCCGCCGGCCAGCACCAGGATCCGGTCGGCGAGCTTCTCCGCCTCGGCCAGGTCGTGCGTCGTGAGCAGGATGGTCATGCCCTCCAGGTCCGACAGCCGGTGCACCAGGTCGTGGAACTCGCGCCGCGCGTGCGGGTCGAAGCCCGCCGTCGGCTCGTCCAGGAACAGCAGTTCCGGCTTCCCCACGATGCCGATCGCCACGTCCAGCCGGCGCCGCTGCCCACCCGACAGCTTCATCGCCTTCTTGTGCGCGTGCTCCTCCAGCCCCACCGTCTTGATCAGCTCGTCGGTGTCGAACGGCCGGGACCGGTCCGGCGTGCTGTACGGGACGTAGTACCGCCCCAGGTGGTCGAGCAGGTCCCGCACCTTCCACCGGGCGTGGTCGCGCCACGACTGCAGGACCACCCCCAGCTTCGCCCGCCACACCTCGTCGCCCTTCGCCGGATCCACGCCGAGCACGCGGACGTGCCCGGCGGACGGGATCCGGAACCCCTCCAGGATCTCGATCGTGGTCGTCTTGCCGGCCCCGTTGGGCCCCAGCAGCGCGACCACCTCGCCCCGCTCGGCGGTGAAGTCCACCCCGTGCAGCACGTCCGCGGTGCCGTAGCGCATCCGCAGATCGCGCACCTCGATGACCAAGGCACACCCCCACTTCCAGAACCGCCGGATCCCCCGCCCGATTTGCGTCCGGCCCATCCGACTTGTCGAGCAATGTGTAGCACACCTGCTATCTCTCGTACTAGCAAGCCAGTCAAATCCGCTCTTACGTCTTATTTACTTCACGACTTCGTGAATCTTCTGTAGCTTGAAAAACAGGTCCCCGAACGCACTGGGAGGTGTGCGAGATGACCGAGAAACTGCACCCCGACGAGAGGTCGCACGACGACGTGGCACCACACCGAGGGCTGCCCACCGAACGCGGTGCCGCGCTGGACCCGCCGGCCCGACTGGGGGAACTGCGCGCGACCGAGCCGATCAGCCGGCTGCGCTACCCGGACGGGCACGAGGGCTGGCTGGTGACCAGCCACGAACTGGCCCGCGCGGTGCTGGCCGACCGCCGGTTCAGCAACCGGGCCGAACTCCAGCACGCGCCGATCCCGGTGGGCGGCAAAGCGGTGCCGCAGGGGCCGCCGGCGAAACCGGGCATGTTCATCAACATGGACGGCCTCGACCACTCGCGGTACCGCAAGCTGCTCACCGGCCAGTTCACCGTGCGCCGGATGAACCAGCTCATACCCCGGATCGAGCAGATCGTGACCGAGCACCTGGCCGCGACGCGCGCCCTGGGCCAGGGCGTCGACCTGGTCGAGGCGTTCGCGCTGCCGGTGCCGTCCATGGTGATCTGCGAGCTGCTCGGCGTGCCCTACGACGAGCGCCAGGCGTTCCAGCGCGACACGAGGAAGGGCTTCAGCCTGGACAACGACTTCGAGGAGATCATGGCCGCGTTCCGGCGGATCGAGGACTACGTCGCCGAACTGGTCGCGCGCAAGCGGGAGCACCCCGGCGACGACATGCTGTCCGGCCTGATCGAGACCGGCGAGCTGACCGACGAGGAGATCGCCAACATGGGCCTCCTCCTGCTCATCGCCGGGCACGAGACGACCGCGAACATGCTGGGCCTGGGCACGCTCGCCCTGCTGGAGAACCCCGACCAGCTCGCGGCGCTGCGCGCCGACCCGTCGCTGGTCGACAACGCGGTCGAGGAGCTGCTGCGCTACCTCTCGATCATCCAGATCGGCCCGGTGCGGGTCGCCCTGGAAGACTTGGAGGTCGGCGGGGTGCGGGTGAAGGAGGGGGAGAACGTCACCATCTCGATCCCCGCCGCGAACCGCGACCCGGAGCGGTTCGCCCACCCGGACCGGCTGGACGTCCGGCGGCCGGCCTCGGGCCACGTGGCCTTCGGGCACGGGGTGCACCAGTGCCTCGGGCAGCAGCTCGCGCGGATCGAGATGCGGGTGGGGTACAACGCGTTGATCCGCGAGTTCCCGCACCTGCGGCTCGCGATACCGGCCTCGGAGGTGCCGATGCGCAAGGACATGGGGATCTACGGCGTGCACAGCCTGCCCGTGGAGTTCTGATGAGGATCGAAGTCGACCCGGACCGCTGCGCCGCGTCCGGGATGTGCGCCCTGACCGACCCCGCGGTGTTCGACCAGAGCGAGGACGACGGCACCGTCGTGCTGCTCGACCCGACCGCCGCGGGTCACGAACGGGAGGCCCGCGAAGCGGCACACCTGTGCCCGGCTGCGGCCATCACGGTGATCGACTGACACCCGGAGCGGTCGCCGGGGAAACCCGGCGGCCGCTCGCCCCGCGCCGGCTCACAGCGCGAGGTGCACCCGCAACGCCTCGTCCAGCTTCTTGAGCACGGCGGGCGGCAGCTCCCCGATCCGCGCGCGCAGCCGCGCCGCGGCGACCGTCCGCACCTGCTCCGCCTGCGCTTTGGAGTCCGCGCCGAGCCCGCAGTCCTTGGCCGGCAGCAGCACCTGGAAGGGGTAGACCCGGGCGGTGTTCGAGGTGATCGGCACGATGGTCACGACACCCCGGCCGGCACGCCCCGCGGCCCGGTTCGCCGCGTCGTTGCTGACGACCACGGCCGGTCGGATCTTGTTCGCCTCCGCGCCCACGGACGGCTCCAGATCGACCCAGTAGATGTCACCTCGACGCATCGACGACACCGTCTGGCGCAGTCACTTCCCACATCTCGGCTTCACCGTCGGCTTCCCACTCGTCCCACGCGTCGGCGTAGGCGTTTTCCAATCCGGCATCCCGCAACAACGCGATCGCCTGGTGGATCACCGACGACCGTGAGGCACTGCGATGTTGCAGAAGGTAGTGATCAACGAACTCTACGTCTTCCTCCGGCAGACTCACACTGATTTTCACACCACCGATGCTACCTCCAGTGCTACCACCCGACCACCGCCCTCACCCCCTGCCCCCACCCCCTGCCCTCACCCCCGGGCCCACCTCACCCGGCCGGCCGCGCCGCCAGCCCGGCCCGGCCGATCGCGCCGCCGGCCCACCTCACCCAGCCGATCGCGCCGCCAGCCCGGCCCGGCCGGCCGACTGCCACCGCACCGGCGTCCCGTGCAACGCCGTGACCAGCGACTTCACCACCACCAGGTACGTCAGCTGCCGATACGCCACCTGCTGGAGCGGGAACGTCCAGAGCGGCTTCAACGACTCCCCGTCCAGCCGCAGCGCGTACCCCGCGCTCAACGTCTGCATCGCCAGGAACACCGCCCACACCACCAACGCCCACGGCGCGTCCGCGATGAACGCCCCGTACAGCACGAAGACGTCCAACGCCGGCGCGAGCAACGGCAGCACGACGTGGAACGCCAACAGGTACGCCAGCCCCAGCCGCCCCATCCGGCCACGCGCCGCCCGGTGCTTCCACATCGACTGGAACGTCCCGTAAGACCACCGGTACCGCTGCTTGTACAGCCCCCGAACCCCCGTGGGCACCTCCGTCCACGCCCGCGCGCCCGGCTCGTAGACGACCTTCCACCCCGCCCGCGTGATCGCCATCGTCACGTCGGTGTCCTCGGCCAACGTGTCCGCGCTGATCCCGCCGACCTCGTCGAGCGCCGCCCGCCGGAACGCCCCGATCGCGCCCGGGATGGTCGGCAGGCAGCCCAGGGCGTTGAGGATCTGCCGGTCCAGGTTCGACCCGGCGCAGTACTCCAGGTGCTGCCACCGCCCGAACACCCCGCGCCGGTTGGCGACCTTGACGTTGCCCGACACCGCGCCGACCCCGTCCGCGCCCAGCGGCCGGACCACCTTCGACACCGTGTCGGCGTCGAACACCGTGTCCCCGTCCACCAGCACCAGGACTTCGTGCCGCGCCAGCGCGATCCCCGCGTTCAGCGCCGCCGGCTTGCCCGCGTTCTCCTGGCGGTGCACCCGCACGCCCGGCAGCCCCAACGCCTCGACCAGGTCGCCCGTGCCGTCCACCGACCCGTCGTCCACCACCACCACTTCGACGTCGGCGCCGTGCGCTGAGGACGCGATCGAGCGCACCGCCGCCACGATGTTCGCCGCCTCGTTGTACGCCGGCACCACCACCGACACGTCCGGCGCGTACTCCAGCCCCACCACCGCGTCGTCCCGCCGCAACCGCCGCGAGGTGTGCGCCAACCCCAGTTGCAGCACGGTCCGCAGCAGCGCCAGCACCGCCACGATCCCGCTCAACACCGCCAGCACCACCGCGATCGTCCCGCCGTGCCACTGCGCGAACGCCAACGCGTGCCCGGTGGTCTTCGCGCCGATCCCCGCTTGCTCGCCCCCGCCCGCCGCCGCACCGGCGCGCGCCTGCGACAGCGGCACGAAGCGGTGCTCCGCGAACCGCTGCGCCAGCAGGTCCACCACGTCCGGCGCGCTGCTGTTCACGTGCAGCCGCACGACCTGGCGCACGTCCGTGCCCGCCACGATCGCCGGCGGGTCGCGCACGGTCAGGTCGAGGGTGTCCGGATCCGGTTCGGACAGTCCGGTGTGGACACCGGCCGCCGCCGCCAGGGCGGCCCGCGCGAACGCCGGGTCCAACGCCCCGTCCGGACCCGCCCGGAACGTGCCGACGCCGACCTCGTGGCCCTCCTCGACCATCCGCCGCACCAACTCCGGGTGCGCGTTGACCGCCGCGCCGACCACGAAGAACGTCGCCCGGACCCGCCGCGCCGCCAACCGGTCCAGCAGCCGGGGCGTGTACCGCGCGTCCGGCCCGCCGTGGAACACCAGCGCGACCACGCCGTGCGGCACCGGCTCCGCGACCGCCGCCGGGCGCGGCGACTTCGGGGGGATCGCGGTCGCGTAGGCGTGGAACGCCAACGCCGCCAACAACAACGCCAACCCGACCAGCAACGAGACCCAGTGCGCCCTCACGGCAGGTGCTCGAACACCGTCGCCACGATCACCCCGGCGAACCCCAGCAACCCGGCCGCCAGCGCGACGCCGAGGACGGCCATCAGTCCCCGGCGTCTGCCGCTCTCGTCGACGAAGACCTGCTTTGCCACCACTTTCCCCCCACCCGCACCGCCGCGACGGCCACCCCCGCCCCGACCGCGACCGCCATCGGCGGGAACCCGCGGATCACCAGCGGCGCGGCCGTGACGGCCAGCTCGCGCAACGACTTCCCCCCAGCGGCGGCCACCCCGACCACCAGCCCCACGCACAGCAGCGGAGGTGCGGGCACCACCGTCCACAACCCGACCGGCCGCACCACGGCGGTCGCGAACACCGCGCCCGCCACGAGGAACCCGCCGAACAGCCACCCCGGCTGCCCGCCGTCCAGCCAGTAACCCGCCCCGGCGAGCACCGCGGACACCCCCAGGGCGGCCAGGCTCGGCAGGTGTGAGATTCGGTCGACCACGCAGCCCCCAGCGTCTGAACAGCCCTAGGCTACGCGACCGGGGGGTGGGGATGGTGCGGGAGTTATCGCTGATCGTGATCAGGATCGCGTGGATCACGACGGCGGTCGCGGTGCTGGTCGCGTCCGGAGTGGCCTGGACCACCTATCACGACCTGGACAGCGGTGTGCGCCGCTCGCGGGCGATCGCGGACGACGACGCGCGCTCGACCGACGGCTTCAACGTCCTGCTGATCGGGCTCACCACGCGCCGAGACCTGGACGGCGGCGCGCCCTCCGACGAAGTGCTGGACCGGCTGCACGCCGGCGACGTGGACCGAGGCGGCTACAACGCCAACACGCTGATCCTCGTGCACGTGCCCGGCGACGGGCGGCCGGCGACCGCGATGTCCGTGCCGCGCGACAACTACGCCGAGCTGCACGGCGTCCCCGGCACACCCCGGGAGAAGATCAAGGAGGCGTACGGCCGCGCCAAGGAGGCCGAGGAGGAGCGCCTGGTCCAGGAAGGCGGGCACGCCCCGGCCGAACTGGAGTGGCTCGGCCGCGAAGCCGGCCGGCGCGCCCAGGTCGCGACCGTGCGGGAGTTCCTGGGCGTCCCGGTGGACGCGCTCGCCGAGCTGAGCCTGGCGGGCTTCTACCACCTCGCGGACGCCCTGGGCGGCGTGGACGTGTGCCTGAAGCAGGCCACCGCCGACCACGAGTTCTCCGGCGCGGACTTCCCCGCCGGACGCCAACGGCTCGACGCCGCGCAGGCGCTTGCCTTCGTACGCCAACGGCACGGCCTGCCCAACGGAGACCTGGACCGGACACGCCGCCAGCAGGCGTTCCTGACCGCCGTGCTCAACCGGGCCAAAGAACAGGGCGTCGCCGCACTCGGCCCCGTGGTGTCGGTGGCAAAGCAGAACGTCGTGCTGTCCGAGGGCTGGGACGTGCTCGACCTGGGCGGCCGGACCACCGGCGTGCACTTCCTGACCCTGCCGCTAACCGGCCACCCAGACCACGACGGCCTCCCTGCGATGCGCAACGCCGTGGACGTCGCCCTAGGCCGCGCAGACCCGCCAAAACCCGCTCCGGCCAAGCCCGGCACGCCACCACCACCACCCGCCAAGCCCCCCAGCACCGTCGACGGCATCCCCTGCGTGGACTGACCACCCGCACCCGACCTCCAGACCACCTACCCCTCAGACCTCCCAACCTCCAGACCTCCAGACTTCCAGACCGGCCTGGACCAGATCCCCAGAAATCTCGGCCAGACCGGTCACATCCGCAACGGCCGATCCGTCAGGGAAGCATGGAACCCAGGATGAAGAACCCGGCCCTGCTCCTCCCCGAGGCCATGAAGGGCATCGGCAGCCTCTACAAGGCGATGCACTCCGGCGGTGTGCCGCAGTCCACCCTCGAACTGGTGCACCTGCGCGCCAGCCAGATCAACGGGTGCAGCGCCTGCGTGGACGCCGGCATGCGCAACGCCCGCAAGGCCGGCGAGGACGTCGACCGCCTGCTGCTGCTCGCGACGTGGCGGGAAACCGACAAGTTCACCGACGCCGAACGCGCCGCGCTGGAACTCACCGAGGCCGCCACCCGGATCGCCGACCGCCCGAACTCCGTCACCGACGAGATCTGGGACGGCGCGGCCGACCACTTCGACGAACAGGGCCTGTCCGCGATCATCCTCATGATCGCCGTCACGAACATGTTCAACCGCATCAACACCACGATCCGCGAGCCCGCAGGCGCGGTCTGGTCCTGACGCCGACAGGCGGCCCCTCCCCGGGCCGCCTCCCCCGGCACGCCCAGCCACGCCGACCATCGCTCGACCACCACCACCCACCGGCGACCACCAACCACCACCGACCACCAACCACCACCGACCACCGACCACCGACCACCGACGACCGGCTTCACCAAATCGAAGTCCCGAACCGCCACGGGATGAGCGAGACTCGCGAAAGCAGCCCCAGACCAAGCCACCGCAAGGAAATCTCTCACCTGAACGTGTGAACGCAGCGGATTCCGACCCACAACGGGGTTGACAGTCGGCACCATGGTGCGCCATGCCGGACCACGCTGCCGACCGAGGCCGGGCGGAGATCCGCTCCGCCGGGCGGCTCGCGCCGTTCCACAAGGGCGACCGGCTCATCACCGCCGGCACCCACAGCGACGAGGTGCTCCTCGTGGAAGCCGGCCTGCTCAAGGCCCTGCTGCCCGGCCCCGAGGTGGAACCCCTGGTCAGCCTGATAGGACCGGGTGACTTGATAGGCGAGATCGGGGTCATCAGCGGCCGACCGCGCAGCGCGCACGTGATCGCGCTGTGCGCGGGACGGGCGGCGCACCTGGCCGCCAGCGCGTTCCTGAGGCTGCGCGCGCAGAGCGAGGACGTACGGGCGCTGGTCGACCAGACGAGCCTCAGACGCCTGCGCGACGCCGACGAACGCCAACTAGCGCACACCCGCGACGTGCCGCTGAGGGTAGCCGCAGTACTTCTCAAATGGGTGACCGAACGCGGGCACCGCACCGAAGCCGGGCTTCGCCTGGACGGCCTGAGCCAACGCGACCTGGCGGACGCCGTGGCGGCGTCGGAGAAAAGCGTAGAGACCGCACTGGGCGGGCTGCGCGCCAAGGGGTTGCTGCGCACCGCGCGGAAGAGCTTCACGCTCACCGACCCACGAGCCCTCGCCCGATTGTTGGACGCCTGAACCGCAATTCCAGGGAGTGGCACCCCTCCCGATCGGTGACAATCGGCCGGCATGGAGCTACCTGAGCACCGGGCGCTACTCGGCGTGGACGTGATCGGTTCCGCACGCAACGAGGGCCACCACCTGGAGCCCGTGCGGATGGCCGTGGACGCGCTGGTCCGCGCCGCCCTCGCCGACGCCGGCATCCTCCGCTCCGACGTGGTCGAGTGGGAACCGACCGGGGACGGCGCGCTGATCACGTTGCCCGGCAGGCGGTTGGGCCAGGTGCTGGACGCGACCCACCACCTGGAAACCCTGGTCGACGACCACAACCGCCGACGACGTCCCGACATCCGCCTACGCCTGGCCGTCGAAAGCGGCGCAGTAGGACCACACCCCGGCCTGTACGCGCCGAAGATCTCGCTAGGCAGGCTGCTGAACGCGACAGCGTTCAAAGACCTGTCGTCCAGGTGCACCGGGATGAACACCGCAGTCATCGTCTCCGGTGGGGCTTTCGCTGCCGCGTTCGGCGGCGACTACACGAAACACGTAAGGCGCACCCACTTCAGCTCGCTGAACGTGCAAGAGAAGGAGTACAACGCCACCGCGTGGGTCCGCGTCCCCGGCTTCGACACCCGAAACCCCACCCCACCCGTTTCCGCCGACCCCCCAACCACCCCTACCCCCACACCGCCCAACTCCCCCACCCCACCCAACTCCACTCCACCCAACTCCACTCCACCCGACGCCGATCCACCCGACGCCGACCCGCCCAACTCCGACCCACCCGTACGAATGGTGAACGTGGTGCAGGGATCAGTCCACGGCATACAGGCAAGCGTCATCCACGGCGGCATAACCCTCCACTACCCCAAACCCTGACCCGCCGCCGCCGACGACACCCACACCCCCCAAGCGCGCACTCGCCGTCAGCAACAAGAACACCCCACACACCAAACGGAATCCCGATCAAAGACCGAATAAACGCACCACCCCGATGATTCCGCCACTTCGGTCAACGCAAAAGAGGGGCTCCGTGTCATCCCGTCGACCTGGCGCAGCCCTATCGCGTGAGCCGGGGGCCTGCGACATGCCACCCAACCCGGCGCTTCCAATCCCAGGCTCGCAGGTCCCCGGCTCACGTGATAGCCCTTCGGGAGGTCGACGGGATGACACGGACCCCCGGTCCCCCGCTGGGTCAGGAGCAGACCACCCATGCCGGTCATCCTGTTGGCCAGCCGCGCGGCGAGCGCTCGTTCGATCTTCGCGTCCACCGAAAGCGCTTAAACGAAGCAGTACCGCACGTAAAGCGGTTGTCCGGCGGTGATCTTGAGGCGACCACCGCACGACCTTCGTCGACCAGGGCGAGTGGTGGGGCGGGTGGGGTTCGAACCCACGACCTGACGGATTATGAGTCCGCTGCTC
The DNA here is from genome assembly GCF_056640475.1 of Saccharothrix sp. NBAS 001. Classification (NCBI taxonomy): domain Bacteria; kingdom Bacillati; phylum Actinomycetota; class Actinomycetes; order Pseudonocardiales; family Pseudonocardiaceae; genus Saccharothrix; species Saccharothrix sp. NBAS 001. The sequence continues at coordinate 9,626,305 of NZ_CM153251.1, read as the reverse complement.
TGACCAGCTGAGCTACCGCCCCCTGATGTGCGGTTCAGGAGAGTACAGATCAGCGGTCCGCGCGTCTCGGCAACCCGGCAGCACGTGACCAACCCGTGTGCAAGCTTCTACGGGGCTCCGAGGTCCGACGGCTGGTACCCGGCCGGGTAGCCGGGGTACGTGCGGTTGCCCGGATCGTTGGTCAGGCGCGGGGCCCGGCGTGGCGGGAGGCGGCGGACCACCCGCGCGCGCAGCCGCAGGGCCTGGCGTTCGAAGGCCCCCAGCCACGGCGGGGGCGCGGTGAAGCCGAACGCCCGGATCATCCGGTCGTCCAACAGCGCCAGCACCGCGCGCGACGTGACGGCTCTGGGTGCCGGGTACCAGGAGCAGAACAGGTCCAGGGTGTACTGACCGATCCGGCGGTTCGTCTCGTGGTGGACGAACTCCCGCTCCTCGTACGCCTGTTTGAACGCCCGGAACTCGTCGTAGTCGTCCGGCACGTCACGGATTGCCATTCGGGTGCCCACGGCGCGGTAGAAGTGGAACGCGCCCAGCCGCTCCTGCGTGGTCAAGGGTCGCCAGCCATAACGCTCAAGCCAGTCGATCGGCTCGTACACGAACGTCGAGAGCACGTACTTCATGTCGTCGTTCGCGATGGCGTACCGGCCGTGCAGCCGGTTCACCACACGCAGCGCCTCCTTGCCGCGCGACGAGTCGTAACCGTTGTCGACCAGCTCGGCCATGAGGAGCGCGGTGTCGTCGTAGCGCTTCTGCGTCCGGCGCTCGAACTCGCCCGTCTTGGCCAGCAGCCCCGAGATCGAGGGCACGCAGTAGGTCTTGAAGAGGGCGAACTCCAGTGATCGCACGTAGTCCCACGGGAACTCGTAGCCGGACGACACGCGCATGATGCGCTGGTGGTCGCGCACGGGGTCCAAGGACTCGATCAGCCGACGGTTGGCGAAGCGATCCGACATGGGGAAAGCGTCCCGGCGCCGGCAGCATCGCAAGATACGGCGAACGGGTGATCTTCCGGTACCGCGCGCCCGGCCCACCTCGGCCACCCAGCACACCTCGGCAACCCGGCACACCTCGACCACGCCCGGCACCTTCCGAAGGGACCACCTGACCGGGTGAACCTTGGCGCGGGCACCGGAGACCTGCGGCAGGTTTCGGGGGTGAGGGTGGTGGTCACCCTGGGGCTGGACCGCGACCACGGCGGAAGAGGGCAGGCGATGACCGGCAGACAGCTCGGCCCCCGTCCACATCGGACGGGGGCCGGACCGGGAAGATGCTCCCCCTACTGGATTCGAACCAGTAACCCTTCGATTAACAGTCGAATGCTCTGCCATTGAGCTAAGGGGGAATGTTCGGTTGTCTCGCCGGGCCTCGTCGGCCTGACGGGACATAACTCTAGCGCATCCGGAACAGTGCTCGCGCACACCCCCCTCCCGGTCCGGCAGGATGGGACGTGACCAGGCACTTTGGCAGCAGAGGAGACCTCATGAAGGGCATCCTGTTCGGGGCGGCCGTCGGCTACGTCCTCGGGGCCCGCGCGGGCCGGGCGCGATACGACCAGATCGTGCGCGCCTACCGCGCCGTGGCAGACCACCCCGCGGTGCAGGGGGCCGCCGGGATCGTGCGGGCCAAGGTGAGCGAGAAGACCGGGTTCGGCCGCTCGGCCGCCAAGCCCACCAACGGGCACCACGACCCCTACCGCCGCGACCCGGTGATCCCCCGGGCCAACTGACGCCCACGCCGCACCGCCGACACCGCACCGGACCGCACCTGGCGGACGCGGCCACCGCGAAGATCAACGAACGCGGGCCACCGCGAAGATCCGGCGGAACGGGAACCACGTCGTGCCGTCCGGCCGTTGCGGGTACTCCGCGCGCAGCAACGGTGCCAACTGGGCCCGGAAGTCGGCCCAGGCGGCGTCGTCCAGCGCCGCCCGCACCGGGCGCAGGGCGGTCCCCGTGATCCACTCCAGCACCGCGTCGGCCCCGGTCAGCCGCTGAAGGTAGGTCGTCTCCCAGGCGTCCACCTCGGCGGCGGCCAGGACGTCCGCGTAGCCCTCCGGGTCGAGGACCGGGGACACCCGCACCAACCCGGCCAGCGCGGGCCACGAGCGGGCGATCAGGGCCCGGGTCACGGCGTGCGACGGCCCGTCGAAGTTGCCGGGCACCTGCATCCCCAGCCACGCCCCGGACGGCAGCGCGTCGACCCACCGCCGCAGCAGCTCCTCGTGCCCCGGAACCCACTGCAAGACCGCGTTGGTCACCACGACGTCCGTGTCCGCGGCGGGCATCCACGTCGTGACGTCCTGCACCCGCGCGTCCAGGCCGCGCTCACGCGCCGCGGCGACCATCTCGGGCGACGAATCCAGGGCCTCCACGACCGCCGTGGGCCACCGCGCGGCCAACGTCCCGGTCAGGTTGCCCGGCCCGCACCCCAGGTCCACGACCCGCCGGGGCGAGGCCGCCCCGATCCGGGCCACGAGTTCGTGGAACGGCCGCGACCGGTGATCCGCGAACGCCAGGTACTCCACCGGATCCCACATGCGACGCACCCCCATTGCGGTACCACCCGTTGCGGCACCACCCGATGCGGTACAGCGATCTGCGGCACAGCCCGTTGCAGTACGGGCGTACTGCAACCACACCCGTACAGTACGCGCGTACTGCTAGGAGTCAACCCTCAGCGAGGCGAGCTTCGCCGCGGCCTCCGCCGCGATCTCCCGCACCCGCGCCACGTCGGCGCCGGGGTCCGGCCGCACCTGCAACACCACGCCGTCGCGCCCCGGCACCTTGCGCTGGAGGAACCACGCCCCGGGGTCCTCCTGCCGGTGCCGCGACCGGATCGAGCCGGTCACCCGGGCGTGCACCACCTCGGGCACCTTCCCGGGCGTCGCCAACGGGTACCGCACCGCCGGCAGGTCGCGCAGCAGCACGGCCCCGCCCGCCGTCCCGTCCTCCTCGGCCTCGACCACGCTCAGCGCGTTGCCGCTCCAGGACGCCTTGGACACCAGGTGCCAGCCGAGCCGGCGCGGCCCCGGCAGCCACAGGCCGAGCGTGGTCGCGACGAGGAACCCGTCCCCGGTCGCGGCCGACGCCAGCACGTGCTCGTCCTCGGCCAACCCGCCGGTGAACCCCTCGGGCGCGCCCGAGCCGAACAGCCTGCGCCAGATCCCGGTCACCGCCGGATCCCCATCACTGCCAGATCTCCCTCACCGCCGGTCCCCGATCAGAGCCCGCCGACCGACTGGTCGCGCAGTTCCTTGTTGTACTCCTCCAACGCGATCAGGTCGCCGAACAGCGCCCGGTACTCGTCGGCGTCCTCGACCGGCGACACCCGCCGCAGCCGGGACTTGATCTCCACGATCTGCGAGCCCACCAGCCGCTGCTGCAACCTCGCCAGCACGCCTTGCACGTACCGGTACTCGTCGGCGCGCACCTGCAACGCCTCCACCGACAGCTCGGTCAGCACCGACCGCACCACCTGCTGGTCGCACCGCTGACTGACCGCGTCCACGAACACCGGCCCGGACAGGCCGCCGGACACGCCGCCCGCGTCCCGGATCGCCCGGTGCAGCGCCTGGTAGACCGGGTGCGTGAACACCTCGTCGGGCAGCGAGTCGTAGCTCGGGCCGGCCATCTCGGGCAGTTGCAGCGCGGCCTTCAACGCCTCCCGCTGCGGCAGCAGCTCCGGGTCGCGCGGGTCCGGCCGGGCCGGGCCGTCCACCTCGACGGCGAGCGCGCCCTGGTTCGGGTCGACCGGGCGCGGCCTGCCCTTCGCGGGTGCCCGGCCGGTCGCGGTCTCGCGGACCCGGCGCACCACGGCCGACTCGTCGTCCCAGCCCACCCACCAGGCGAGCTTGGTCGCGTAGCCGTCGCGCTTGGCGCGGTCCTTGATCTGCGCGACGAACGGCACCATCTTCTTGAGCGCCTCGACCCGGCCGTCCACCGAGTCCAGGTCGTAGCCCTGCAACTGGGTGCGGATGGCGAACTCGAACAGCGGGGTGCGCCGGGCCACCAGGTCGCGCACCGCGACGTCGCCCTTGTCCTGGCGCAGCTCGCACGGGTCCATGCCGTCGGGCGCGATCGCGATGTAGGTCTGCGCGGAGAACTGCTGCTCGCCCTCGAACGCCTTGAGCGCCGCCTTCTGGCCGGCCGCGTCGCCGTCGAAGGTGAAGATCACCTCGCCGTTGAGGTCGTCGTCGATCAGCAGCCGGCGCAGCACGTTCATGTGCTCCGCGCCGAACGCGGTGCCGCAGGACGCGACCGCCGTGGGCACGCCCGCGAGGTGCATGGCCATCACGTCGGTGTAGCCCTCGACCACGACGGCCTGCCGGCGCTTGGCGATCTCCCGCTTGGCCAGGTCCAGCCCGAACAGCACGGTGGACTTCTTGTAGATCGGGCTCTCGCTGGTGTTGAGGTACTTGGCCTGGATCTGGTCGTCGTCGAAGATCCGCCGCGCGCCGAAGCCCACCACGTCCCCGCCGAGGTCCCGGATGGGCCACAGCAGCCGGCGGTGGAACCGGTCGATCGGGCCCTGCCGGCCCTCCTTGGCCAGCTGCGCCTTGATCAGCTCGGTCAGCTCGAAGCCGCGCCCCAGCAGGTGCTTGGTGAGCCTGTCCCAGCCGGCCGGGGCGAACCCGCAGCCGAACGTGCGGGCCGCGTTCTCGTCGAAACCGCGCTGGGCCAGGAACTCCCGCGCGGGCATCGCCTCGGGGGAGCCGAGCTGCTCGGCGTAGAACTCGGCGGCGGCGCGGTGCGCCTCCAGCAGCCGGGAGCGGGTGCCGCGGTCGCGCTGGACCGTAGCGCCGCCGCCCTCGTAGGTGAGCTGGATGCCGGCCCGGTCGGCGAGGCGCTCGACCGCCTCCACGAACCCCAGGTGCTCGACCTTCATCACGAAGGCGATCACGTCGCCGCCCTCGCCGCACCCGAAGCAGTGGTACGTGCCGTGGGTCGGCCGGACGTTGAAGCTCGGCGACTTCTCGTCGTGGAACGGGCACAGGCCCTTCAGCGCGCCGCCACCGGCCCGGCGCAGCGACACGTGGTCGCCGACGACCTCGTCGATCCGGCTGCGGTCACGCACCAACGCGACATCGCTGTCCCGGATTCGTCCTGCCACGGTCGCCGAGTCTAGTGCCGGCAGACTGGAGGCCGTGACCGCCGCCGAACAGAGCCTGGCCGCCGCCTTCACCGGACACCGCGCGCACCTGGTCGGCGTGGCCTACCGGCTCACCGGCAGCGTCGCGGACGCGGAGGACGCGGTGCAGGAGGCGTGGCTGCGGCTGTCCCGGCTGTCCGACCAGGGCCGGGCCGGGATCGTGGACCTGCGCGGCTGGCTGACCACCGTGGTGGGGCGGCTGTGCCTGGACCGGCTGCGTTCGGCGGCCGTGCGGCGGGAGCGCTACGTCGGGCAGTGGCTGCCCGAGCCGCTGGTCACCTCGTTCGAGGACGACCCGCTGGAGGTGGTGGTCCGGGACGACGGCGTGCGGATGGCGGCCCTGGTGCTGCTCGACCGGCTCACGCCCGAGCAGCGGGTGGCGTTCGTGCTGCACGACGCGTTCGGGGTGCCGTTCGAGTCGATCGCCGAGACGCTGGGCTGCACGCCCGCCACGGCCCGCCAGCACGCCTCGCGGGGCCGCCGGGCCGCCTCCGCCGCTCCCCCGCCGCCGCGGGTGGCGCTGGACGAGCAGCGCGAGGTGCTGGAGAAGTTCCTGGCCGCGCTGGCCGCGGGCGACGTGGACACGGTGGTCGGGTTGCTGCACCCGGAGGTCGTGATGATGGGCGACAGCGACGGCAAGGCGCGCACCGCGCTGAACGTGATCACCGGCCCGGACAAGGTCTCCCGCTTCCTGTTCGGCCTGATGCGCCGGTACGCGGGCCTGCCCGGCGGGGTGCCGGTGCTGGTCAACGGCGACTTGGGGGTCCGGTTCGCGGCGCAGGGCGACCTCGCCGCGCGGGTCACGGCGTTCGCGTTGCGCGACGGGAAGCTGGCCGCGCTCTACGACGTGGCGAACCCGGACAAACTGACCCACGTGCGGTTTTGATCAGCCGCACGGCCACGCGGAGCAACCAACCCGCCACTGGGAGTGAACTGAACGGTAGATCCGTGGTTGTCTAGACCTGGATAGCGTTGACGGTGCCGCCTTTCTCATCGGAAAGGAAACGCCTTACATGACCGAAAAGCTCAACGACGACGGCACCACACGTCGGTCGTTCATCGCCACGGGCACGGCCGCCACGGCAGCCGTGGCGCTGACCGCCGCGGGCGTGGGCTTGGCCGGCAGTTCCCTGGCGGAGGGGCAGACCCTGCCGCTCACGCCGCAGTGCACGGACGGCGATGACACCCCTCCCGTCATCGAAGGCCCGTACTTCCGGCGCAACTCGCCGCTGCGCACCAACCTGCGCACGGCGGGCGTGACCGGCGTCCTGCTCAGCCTCACCGGGTTCGTGTACGACCTGCGGTGCAAGCCGCTGGCCAACGTCCTGGTCGACTTCTGGCAGGCCGACCAGCGCGGCGCGTACGACAACAGCACGAGCGCCTACCGGGGTCGCGGCCACCAGTTCACGGCCGCGAACGGCTCGTTCACGCTGGAGACGATCGTCCCGAACGAGTACCCGGGCCGGACGCCGCACATCCACGTGAAGGTGCAGGCCCCGCGCGGTCCGATCCTCACCACGCAGCTCTACTTCCCGGACGACACCAAGGCGTACGGCGTGAACTTCGGCGCAGCGAACCGCCGTGACGCGTACTACCTCCGCGAAACGGTGATCCCGCTCGGCCCGCTCACCGCCAACCGGTACCAGGGCAAGTTCGACTTCGTGGTGCGCACCGCCTGATCCGCGGCGGATGGCCGTCCGGGAGACACGGCCATCCACCCGGGACCGGATCACGGCAGCGGGATCACGGCAGCGGCACGCGGCACGCGTCGCCGGAGGTGAAGCCCTGGTCGGTGATGCCGAACGCCGAGTTGAACCGCCCGCGCTGGTTCTCCAGCGCGATCAGGTAGGTCAGCTCGACCAGGCCCCGGTGGCCGAGCCGGCGATCGAGTTCGGCCACCTGCTCGTCGGTCACGGTGACCGGAGTGCCGGTCATCGCGTCGGCGTAGGCGAGTGCCAATTTCTCGATTTCGGTGTACTTCTCCGAGGATTGGTACACGTCGATCTCGCGCAGCCGCTCCACGTCGAGGCCCTGGTGCTTGATCAGCATGGTGCCGAAGTCGACGCACCACGAGCACCCGAGCTTCACCGCCGTCGCGTAGACCACCAGGTCCCGCAGCGACGCCGGCAACGCCTTCGCGGCGCGTTCGACGGCCAGTTCGTGCTTCGCGCCGGCCAGCAGCAACCGGCCGTGGTGCGCGGACACCGCGATCGGCTCCGGCACCGCCCCGTACCGCCTCCTGGTCATCCAGTACGCGAGCTTGACCAGCGGGTTCGCCTGCTTCGTGGTGAGCGCGGGAATCCTCGGCATGTGCCCTCCTCGTTCCGGGTCGCACTTCCCGGACGAGACGGCACCGGCGAACGTGACACCTTCGGGTGACTGGGTCGGGGGTGACGAAGGGCATAGCGTCGAACCCCACGACCAGCCTCACCCTGGAACTCGACCCCGAAGCCGCCGGAATGCTCGCGGGCACCCTGATGAGCGGCGAGTCGTGCGCCGTCCGGGCCCGCCACGGCGAGCGCGGCCCGGTGCTGCTGTGCGCGCTGCCCGGCCGCGACGGCGAGGGGATGCGGCTCCGGCTCCGGTTCCCGGATCAGGGCGCGACGACCTGGGCCAGGAAGTAGACCGCGCCGGTCCGCTGGTGGCGCACCAGCAGCAGGTGGGGGCGGTCCACCCGGACCGTCCGGGCGGGCGGGTGCTCGACGATCGACGTCAGCCGCATCATCACCGCGGTGGCCGCCGCGCCCTCGAAGCCCTGTTCGTCCAGCCGCAGCACGGCCTCGTGCAGCACCTCGTCCACGTAGAGCCGGGGGTCCGGGCTTAGCCCGGTCAGGTCGGCGTCCCGGGTGAACAGCGCCCGCACGCCGACCTCGCGCAGCGGCGCGCCCAGCGTCGTCGGCACGGTCAGCGCGAGCTTCGGCAGGAACAGCTCGATCCGTTGCGGCTCCAGGGTTTCCAGCAGCGCGGGCACGCCCGCGAGGTCGCCGAGCCCGTCGTCGGGCAGCAGCACGACGGCCTCCACGCCGCCGTGCGCGGGGATCGCGACGGCTTCCCAGCCGGGGGCCTTCCCGTGCCGCAGCGTGGCTTCCAGCCGCATGGTCGGCACCTCGCCCGCGCCTCGGAACGGCCGGGGCGCGGTGTCGTCCGCCGGGAACTCCTCGTTCCACGCGCACTTCAGGTAGAGCGCGTTCACCAGCGACGCGACCGTGTCGCTCTTGACCGCGCCGGCCGGGAGCAGCTCGGGGATCAGGCCGCGGGTGGTGTCCGCGACGTCGGCGTTGATCAGCTTGCGCGCGCCCTCGGGGTCGTCGGTGAACGGCGCGGAGCGCACCTGCCCGCCGGGCCACCGGGCGAGTTCGGCCAGGAAGCCGTCGACGAGCGGCAGCGCGTCCCACGCCCAGAGCGTGTTGGCCACCGCGAACTCCGCGTCGTCGCCGACCTCGGAGTCGCGCAGCAGGTCGGCGTTGCCCGCGCCGAGCAGCGCGTCCAGCTCGCGCCGCGTCCCGCCGCGCGCGGCGTGGGCGACCATGCCCAGCGCGCCGGCCACCGAGTACGGCGACCAGACAGCGTTGCGGGTCCGGTCGGGTGCGATGGCGTCGTGCAGGGACAGGACGAAGTTCAGGTGCGCTCGATCGGGCACGGGGTCTCCTCGGGGATCGGGCGGGCACGGTCGAGTGTGCCACCGCTCACCCCGTGACGCCCTGGGCCGCATGCCCGGGCCCGCTCGCGCAACACCGACGACCTCGACCCTGCTGAGCCCACAACCACCTCGCGGCACCCAAGCCCCAGCCCGCAGCCGCGAAACCCGAGCCCACGTGCCCGGCTGCCCGCCTGTGACCCCGTTGACCGCGTGCCAGACCAACGCATCTGCGCCGATCGGCAACCTCCGAGCACGGCGTGCCTTCCGAGCCCACGGACCCGACCCCGCAGCAGAACCGAACGCTGTGCCATCGCACCCCCGCCACGAAACCGCGTCAGGCGCACGTCCCCAGCACCCGGCAAGCTCGGCCCGACCACCATCCGTGCCGCCCGAACCCGGCAGCACGACCGAACCCCACGCCCAGGACAAGCCGCCTCAACACGAAACCCGAGCCCACGTCCCCGACGCCCATCGACGATCAGCCGGCAACGCCCTTGGCCGCGTGCCAGGCCAACGCCTGCGCGTCGGTCAGCAACGACACCTGGTCCACCACCACCCGCAACCGCGCCGCGTCGTCACCGGCCAGCAGCCACGCCGGCACGAACGCCGGGTCCAGCGAGTCCGGCGCGCCCGCCAGCAGCCCCGCCGCCAACTCCGCGATCACCTCGCGCTGCCGGCGTTGCAGCCGCAGCCGCACCGGGTCGCTCATCACGTACCGGACCGCCATCGCCTTGAGCAGGGCGACCTCCGCGGCCACCAGGGGCGGCACGACGAGGTCGGCGGCGTAGCGGGACAGCGGGCCGTCGCCGTGCTCCGCCCTGGTCGCGCCGACCGCCGCCGACGCGAAGCGGCCGACCAGCTCGCTGGTGAGCCGCTTGAGCGCGACCTGCGCGCCCAGCGACCCGTCGTAGGTGGCCAGTTCCGCGATCACCGGCAGCCCGGACAGCTCCTGCGCGGTCGCCTCCAGGTCGGCGACCGACTCGGCGGAGAAGTGCTTGGCGGCCAGTTCGGCGATCGCCGCGCGTTCCTCGGCGTCGCCCAACGACGACAGCGCGATGCGGTGCGCGAGCACGCCGTCCTCCACGTCGTGCACCGAGTAGGCGACGTCGTCGGCCCAGTCCATCACCTGGGCCTCCAGGCACCGCCGACCCTCCGGCGCGCCCTCGCGCACCCACTGGAAGACGTCCAGGTCGTCCTGGTAGACGCCGAACTTCGCGGTTCCGGCGCGACGCGGCCACGGGTACTTCGTGGCGGCGTCCAGGCACGCCCGGGTGAGGTTGAGGCCCCGGTCGGTCTTGGGTTCCAGGCGGGTCAGGATGCGCAGGGTCTGGGCGTTGCCCTCGAACCCGCCGCACGGGCCCGCGAGGTCGTCGAGCGCGCGTTCCCCGTTGTGCCCGAACGGCGGGTGGCCGATGTCGTGCGCGAGACCGGCGGTGTCCACGACGTCCGGGTCGCAGCCGAGTTCCTCGCCGATGCCCCGGCCGATCTGGGCGACCTCCAGCGAGTGGGTGAGCCGGGTGCGCGGCACGCCGGTCACCTCCGCGCCCTCGCCGGGCCCGACCACCTGGGTCTTGCCGGCCAGCCGGCGCAGCGCGGCGGAGTGCAGCACCCGGGCCCGGTCGCGGGAGAACGGCGTGCGCCGCTCGCCCGTCACGCCCGCCAGCACCGCGCCCTTGGGCTCCTCGGCCAGCAGCCGCGCGGAGTCGAAACCGGTGTACCCGCCGCTCATCCGCACAGCGTAAGGAACGCGGGCGCGTTCAGAGCACGATGCCGTCGAACGCGTCCACCGGGGCCTTCATCAGGTGGTAGTACAACAGCGCCCCGGTCTCGCGCCGGATGTAGAAGAACTGGGTCTCGCGGGTCTGCACGTTCGGGCCGCTGCGGGTGGGCGACGCCCACGCGTCCAAGCCCTCGTCCTCGGCCATGGTGCGGGCGCGCAACGAGTGCCACGGGTCGGACACGATCACCGCGGTCTTCAGCGACTTGGCGCGCGCCTTCTGGGCCAGCGCGTGGATGCTGCCCAGGGTGTCCGTGCCCTCGCCGATCTCCAGGATGCGGTCGGTGGGCACGCCGTTGGACTCCAGCCACATCCGGCCGGCCTGGCCCTCGGTGAAGTTGTCGCCGGGCTGGCGGCCGCCGGTCGTGGCGATGTAGTTGACCACGCCCTGCTCGTAGAGCCGGCGGGCGTGCTCCAGGCGTGCCTCCAGCACCTCGGAGGGCACGCCGTTGTACTGGGCGGCACCGAGCACCACGGCCATGTCGGCGTGCGTCCGGTCGTCCTCGCGGGCCACCTGCCACACCCGGAACGCCGTCCCGCCCACCACGAGGAACCCGACCACCAGGGCACCGATCAGGGTTCGTTGGACCAAGCGGCGGATCCGGGCCAGGAAGGTCACCCCACGATGATTCCACACCGGCCGCGCGGGCTGCGAGGATCACGCAATGCCCGCAGAGCAGCCCACCATCCTGGCCACCTCCGGCGGTTTCAAGGCCGGTTCCCGCACGAACCTCGAATTCCACCGGCTCGTCCACTTCGCGGTCGAACTCTCCGGCGCGGCGAAGCCGAAGGTGTGCCACGTCGGCACGGCCGCCGGCGACCAGCGCGCGTTCCAGGCCGACCTGGACGAGGCCGCGCGGCTGGCCGGCTGGGAGTTCAGCCACCTCAACCTGTTCATGATGCCCTCGACCGACGACGTCGAGGGCTTCCTGCTGGAGCAGGACGTGGTGTGGGTCGGCGGCGGCAGCGTGGCGAACCTGCTGGCCGTGTGGGACGTGCACGGGGTCGGCGAGGCGATGCGCCGGGCGTGGGAGGCGGGGGTGGTGCTCGGCGGGGTCTCGGCGGGCTCGATCTGCTGGCACACCGGCGGCGCGACCGACTCGTTCGGACCCGATCTGCGGGTGGTCACCAACGGCCTCGCGCTGCTGCCTTACGGCAACGGGGTGCACTATGACTCCGAGGCGTTGCGCCGGCCGACGATCCACGCCGCGGTCGAGGCCGGCGTGCTGCCCACGACGTACTGCACCGACGACGGCGCGGGCGTGCTGTATCGGGGAACCGAACTCGTGGAGGCGGTGTCCGAGAGGCGCAACGGCGGGGCCTACGTGGTGGTACGTGACGGGTCTTCAGGAATCGCACAGGAGGAATCGCTCGACATCCGGCGGCTGTGAAACGGACTCTGGAAACGTGGCAGGAAGACGGTGGGTCACCGGGCTCGCGCTGGTCGTCGTCGTGACGACGGCGTGCACCGCGACGAGCCCGACCGCGCCCGCCGGGACACCGGCGCCGACGACCACGTCCGCGGACACGCCGCGGCCGGCCGTGCCACGCGCCGCCGAGTCCACCGCCCCGGACCTCTCGGCGGCCGTGGCGCGGGCGGTGGACGGCAGCGCCGGGGTCGACCTGGCGGTGGACGTGCTGGACCTGACCACCGGCAAGTCCGCCGGCTACCGCGACGACGTGCCGTTCCACACCGCGTCGTTGAGCAAGCTCCTGGTGGCCGTCGACCTGCTCGGCTCGGGCGAGGTCGACGACGCCGACCGGGACCGGTTGCGCCGGGCGCTGAGCGACAGCGACGACGAGGCCATGAACGAGCTGTGGACCGAGCGCGACGGCATGGGCGCGGTGGGCCGGGTGGCCGCGCTGGCGGGCCTGGTCGAGACGCACGCGCCCGAGGACCCGTCGCAGTGGGGCGACGTCGAGATGTCCGCCGACGACCTGGTGCGGCTCTACCAGTACGTGCTGACCAGGCTGCCGGAGTCGGCGCGCACGTTCGTGGTGGACGCGCTGTCCTCCGCCCCGGCGACCGCGGCCGACGGCTTCGACCAGGCGTTCGGCCTGCTCACGCCCGGTGTCGGCGGCTACGCCAAGCAGGGCTGGATGTGGTACTACCCGACCGACCTGTACCTGCACTCGGCGGGCGTGGTGGCCGACCGGTACGTGGTCGCGCTGCTGTCGGTGCAGAGCAGCATCTCGCCCGACGACGCGCGCGGCCACCTCGACGACATCACCCGCTCGCTGCTGTCGACCCTGGTCCCCGGCAGCTGACCCCGGCGGTCCGGGGGACCGCGCTGTCCCCCGGACCGTGCGATCAGACCGACGCGGGCCGGATCAGGTCGACCGTGCGGCCCGCCGTGCGGTGGGCCGCCGCCCACTGCTCGATGGCCTGCCGGCACGCCTGGTCGAGGTGGCGCAGGCCGCGCAGGTCGACCCGGACGTGCTTGGTCACCGGCAGGGCCTCCAACGCCTCCAGCAGCCTGGGCAGCTTCAGGAACGTGGCGTTGCCGCGCAGGGTCACGTGCTCGTGCTCGCCGCCGTCCGGCGTGACGGTCACGGTCAGCCGCGACACGTCCCACGCCGTCTTCACCACGGCCGCCAGCACGCCGACCAGGGTGCCGGTGAGCAGGTCGGTGGTGACGATCAGCCCGGCGGTGAGCAGCAGCACCGCGCTCTCCGCCCGGTCCGCGCGGGCCAGTTCCAGCACCCGGCGCGGTTCCAGCAGCTTCCAGCCGGCCTGCACCAGGATCGCCGCCAGCACCGCCAGCGGCACGTAGGACAGCACGCCGGGCAGCGCCACGACGAACACCAGCAGCCACACGCCGTGCAGCACGCGGGACGCCTTGGTGCGCGCGCCGGCCTGCACGTTGGCCGCGCTTCGGACGATGACCGCGGTCATGGGGAGCGCACCCAACACGCCGCACACGGTGTTGCCGACGCCCTGGGCGACCAGCTCGCGGTCGTACCGCGTGCGCGGACCGTTGTGCATCCGGTCCACGGCCGCCGCGCTGAACAGGCTCTCCGCCGAGGCGACCAGCGCGAACGTCACGGCCGCGCCCAGCACGCCCGCGTCGACCAGGGAGAAGTCGACCAGCCGCACGACGTCGGTCAGCGGGCCGACCTCGATGCGGGCCAGCGGCAGGAACACCCCGACCCCGGCGGCCACCACCACGGCGACCAGCACGCCGGGCACGGCGCGGAACCTGGTGCGCTTCCACAGCGCCGCGACGACCAGGGTCAGCACCCCGACGCCGACGCCGGCGGGCGACGCGACCGCGGCGACCACCAGCCCCGGCAGGCCGGTGAACTTCTCGGCGGTCGTCGCGGGAGCGGCGAGGCCCGCCAGCGGGTAGAGCTGGCCGAGCACCAGCACCAGTCCGATGCCGGCCAGCATCCCCTGCACGACGGCGGGCGAGATGGCCCGGAACCAGCGGCCCAGGCGCAGCAGGCCCAGCGCGACCTGGATCAGGCCCGCGCCGAGCACGATGACGCCCAGCGCCGCGAGGCCGTGCCCGGCCACCGTGTCGGCGACCAGCACGGTGAGGCCGGCGGCGGGGCCGCTGACCTGCAACGAGCTGCCGGGCAGCAGGCCGACGACGAGACCGCCGACCACGCCGGTGACGATGCCCAGCTCGGCGGGGACGCCGGAGGCCACCGCGACGCCGACGCACAGCGGCAGCGCCACCAGGAACACCACGATCGACGCCCCGACGTCCGGCCACCAGGAGGTCCCGCCGGGCGAGCGGGACACGGGCTCTTCGATGTGCATGGTCACGCCACGACTCCTAGAGCGGCTGGAAGCGGTCGGCGGCGAAGGCCGACACGTCGCCGGACTCGATGTCGTAGAACCAGCCGTGCACGCGCAGGTCGCCGGAGGCGATCCGGTCCCGCACGAACGGGTAGTCCTCCAGCGCGCGCAACTGCGCCAGGACGTGCTCCATGCCCTCGGCGCGCAGGCCGTCGGTGGGCGTGCCGGTCCGGAACGGGGCGTGCGTGGCGAGCCAGCGCAGCATGGTCGGCAGGTGGTCGAGCGCGGGCCGGCCGGAGTGCAGGGCGTTGACCGCGCCGCAGTGCGAATGCCCGCACACCACGATTTCGGCGACGCCCAGCTGCACGACGGCGAATTCGATGGTGGCCATCTCGCTGGAGGCCGAATGCGGGCTGAACGCGGGGATCACGTTGCCCGCCGTGCGCAGCTCGAACAGGCTGCCCGGTTCGGCCCCGGTGATGGCGGCCGGCTGGATCCGGGAATCGGCGCAGGTGATGAACAAGGCCGTCGGTGACTGCCCGGCCGCGAGCCGCCGCCCCGTTTCCGGGGAGCGCCGCTGCGAATGCGTCCGGGCATGCTGAACTAGGTGACGGAATTCCACGGGATTCCTCACAGGTCAGTAGTGGCGAGGATGCGGTTGTGGCACAGCGGTGGGATCAGTTCCGGAACACCTGGAGCGCGGACGGTGTCGGCCGGCCGGGCCGGTGACCCGTGGCGAGCGGCGCGGGCTCGGGGTGCCGGGCGCGGCAGGCCGCCGGGCGGACCGGCGGCTCGGCCGGGCGGTCGGGCCCGATCCGGTGGGGCGAGGCGGAAAACGCGCGCGTCTCGGGTAGCTTGCGGCTCTCCCGGTTGGGGTCCTCTTCGGACAGCGCCTCGGCCACCGGCACCCGGTGGGCGGTCACCGCGAGGTCCGCGACGTGACCGGGCCCGCTGGGCGCCGGGGTGAGCACCGCGAGCAGTGCCAGGAGCACCGCCGTTACCGCGACACGCGCCATGACACCCCCCGATGATCGCGCCGGTGCTGTCAGTTTCCCAGTGCGGGATGACATCGGGGTTAATGGTGCCGCCTGATCGGGGTGCCGAACGGGATATTCACTCGTTTGTGCGTGAGCTAGATCATTCGAAATCGTGAAAACTACTCATCGTGACAACTAGGAGAGCTGCGTTGCGGCCAACGTGAACGCCAGCGCGGCACCGAGACAGGTGATCGCCCGGACGTGGTTGCCGGGCACCCATTCACGCAAGTAGCGCGCCCAGTACTCGGTCGTGCCCTCGCGCTCCAAGGCGTTGTTGCGTGGAATGTGATATGCGGCGGTGAACACGACGCCGCCCAGCAGGTAGAGCGCCGCGCCGACCCAGCCGGCCACCGTGCCGCCCAGCGCCGCCGCCACCGCCGACACCGCGCCGGTACCCAGGAAGACCAGCAGGAACACCGGGTTGACCACGGCGATGTTGATCGCCCGCATCGCCGCCGCGCCCTCGGCCGGCGCGGCCCGCCGCAGACCGGGCATGACCATCGCGGAGAACGCGAAGAAGACGCCCGCCATCAGGCCGCAGCCCAGGGCCGCGATGATCGTCAAGGTGAACATGGGGACAGTCAAGTCGACCCGGGCGAGACTTTCCATGGCCCAGGGGCTCGATCCCATGTCCGATCGTCTCTAGGCTGGGCAACCGTGGACGCACTGGCCGGGCTGCTCGACGGACCCCGCGCACGAGGGGCGTTCCTGCTGCGCACCGTCCTGGACCCGCCGTGGTCCCTGCGCATCCAGGACCGCGCGCCGCTGACCGTGGTGGCCGTGGTGCGCGGCGACGGCTGGGTGCTCCCCCACTCCGGCGACCCCGTGCGGCTGCGCGCGGGCGACGTGGCGGTGCTGCGCGGCCCCGACCCGTACACGCTGGCCGACGACCCCGGCACGCCCGTGCAGGCCGTCGTGCACCCCGGCGAGATCAGCACCACCCCCGAGGGCGCGGCGCTGTGCGAGCGGTGGGACCTGGGCGTGCGCACGTGGGGCGGCGACCCGGACGGCCCGGTCGTGCTGCTGTCGGGCACCTACCAGCTCGACGGCGAGGTGAGCCGCCGGCTGCTGTCCGCGCTGCCGCCGCTGCTGGTGGCCCCCGAGTCCGACCTGCCGCTGGTGCCGCTGCTGGCCGGCGAGATCGACAAGGACGAGCCCGGTCAGGAAGCCGTCCTGGACCGCCTGCTGGACCTGCTGCTGATCTCCGTGCTGCGCTCGTGGTTCTGCCGGCCGGAGGCGAACGCACCGGGCTGGTACCAGGCGCACGGCGACCCCGTGGTGGGCCGCGCGCTGCGCCTGCTGCACGCCGACCCGGCCCGGCAGTGGACCGTGGCGTCGCTGGCCGCCGCCGCCGGCGTCTCCCGCGCCGCGCTGGCCCGCCGGTTCACCGAACTGGTCGGCGAGCCGCCGATGTCCTACCTGACCGACTGGCGGCTCACCCTCGCCGCGGACCTGCTGCGCGAACCCTCCGCGACCCTCGCCGCGGTGGCCCGCCAGGTCGGCTACAGCACGCCGTTCGCGCTCAGCGCGGCGTTCAAGCGGGTGCGCGGCGTGAGCCCGTCGGAGCACCGCACCCGCGAAGACCCGGGCGCCTGAGGCCCGCGCCCGGTCAGGCCCGGTCGAGCCAGCCGAGCAGGTCGTCGGTGACGAACTCGCCGTCGAGCGCCACGTTCTCGTCGACCGCGCCCAGGTCGAGCCGGTACACCGAGACCCGGTCGCGGCCGTGCCGGCGCATGAAGAACCCCGCGCCGCCGCTGTCGTCGCCGACCAGCACCCAGTTCGGCGCGTACCGCGCCACCTCGAACGCCTCGTTGCGCTCACGGATCGCCTGCGGGCCGTAGAGCAGCACGCCGTCGGCCCGCAGCACGCCCGGCGTGGACCGCCACAGCGCGGCGACGGTCGGGTTCGGCCCGTCGCGCAGCCCGGCGGCACGCGCCTCGCTCACCGCCAGGAACCCGGCGAACGACTCCGCCACCGGCTCGTCCTCGCCGGTGAACGGGTCCCGCTCCACCACCCGGTGCTCGCCGTCGACCACCGCGTCCAGCGCGAAGCCGTACCGGTGGCCGCACGGCTCGGCGCAGAACCACAGCCGCGTCCCGTCCAGGCCGTCGACCAGCCCGTCCGAGGTCTCCTCGAAGTCCTCGGGCGGCTCGCCCGAGGGCGGCGGCGCGGCGATCGGCATCCCGTCGACCGTGCCCGTCCCGTACTCGGCGAGCCACCACCGGAACGACGGCGACAGCGGCCCGACGACGGCCTCCGCCTCGGCGATCGCCGCCGCGCCGACACCACCGGGCCGGGCCTCGACCGCCGACCCGTGCTCCACCAGTTCGCGCAGCAGGACCAGGTCGGGCCGCACGGCCGTCAGGACCCGATCAGGCGGGCCGCCAGGTAGGACTCCAGCTGGTCCATCGACACCCGCTCCTGGGACATGGTGTCGCGCTCCCGCACGGTCACCGCGTGGTCGGTGAGGGTGTCGAAGTCGACCGTGACGCAGAACGGCGTGCCGATCTCGTCCTGCCGGCGGTAGCGGCGGCCGATCGCGCCCGCGTCGTCGAACTCGATGTTCCAGTGCCGGCGCAGCGCGTTGGCCAGGTCCTTGGCCTTGGGCGACAGGTCGGCGTTGCGGGACAGCGGCAGCACGGCGGCCTTGACCGGCGCGAGCCGGCGGTCCAGCCGCAGCACGACCCGCTTGTCCACGCCGCCCTTGGCGTTCGGGGCCTCGTCCTCGGTGTAGGCCTCCAGCAGGAACGCCATCATCGGCCGGCCCACGCCCGCGGCCGGCTCGATCACGAACGGCCGGTAGCGCGAGTTCGTCGCCTGGTCGAAGTACGACAGGTCGACACCCGAGTGGTTCGAGTGGGTGTTGAGGTCGAAGTCGGTGCGGTTGGCGATGCCCTCCAGCTCGCCCCACTCCTGGCCGCCGAACCGGAAGCGGTACTCGATGTCGACGGTCCGCTTCGCGTAGTGCGACAGCTTCTCCTTCGGGTGCTCGAAGTGCCGCAGGTTCTCCTTCGAGATGCCCAGCTCGGTGTACCAGCGGGTGCGCTCGTCGATCCAGTACTGGTGCCACTCCTCGTCGGTGCCGGGCTCGACGAAGAACTCCATCTCCATCTGCTCGAACTCGCGGGTCCGGAAGATGAAGTTGCCGGGCGTGATCTCGTTGCGGAAGCTCTTGCCGATCTGGCCGATGCCGAACGGCGGCTTGCGCCGGGACGTGGTCTGCACGTTCAGGAAGTTGGTGAAGATGCCCTGCGCGGTCTCCGGGCGCAGGTAGTGCAGGCCCTCGTCGGTCTCCACCGGGCCGAGGTGGGTCTTGAGCAGGCCGTTGAACATCTTCGGCTCGGTGTACTGGCCCCGGGTGCCGCAGTTCGGGCACGGCACGTCGGACACGTCGCCCTCGGCCACCTGCTTGCCGGTGCGCTCGGCGTACTCCTCGACCAGGGTGTCCTGCCGGAACCGCTTGTGGCACGAGTTGCACTCGACCAGCGGGTCGACGAACGCCTCGACGTGCCCGGACGCCGTCCACACCTCGCGCGGCAGGATCACCGACGAGTCCAGGCCCACCACGTCCTCGCGGCCCCGGACCATGTAGTTCCACCACTGCCGCTTGATGTTGTCCTTCAGCTCGACGCCGAGGGGACCGTAGTCCCAGGCCGACCTCGTCCCGCCGTAGATCTCGCCGCACGGGTACACGAACCCGCGGCGCTTGCACAGGCTGACGACGGTCTCGATGCGATCGGCTGCCACGGACAACTCCATCGGAGGGGCGGGGTAAACGGGGTTGCCAGGGTAGTCCTCGGGGTCGCGCCTCCATCGGGCGACCACAGCCCCGACGTGCCCGACCCGCGCGGACGGCGGACGAGCCGCGCGCGACGCGGGGCTTCCGCCGGCCCGCCGGGCCGGGCGGCTAGCGCGGGGTCGCGGGGCCGGCGGCTTCGCCGAGCCGGACGGTGCCGGCGTCGGCGGCGACCAGGCTGGTCAGCCGCTCGACCGCGCCGCCGTCGGCGACCAGCAGCGGCTCGAAGGCGGCGGGTTCGGCCACGGCCTCGGACAGCAGCGGCACGACGTGCTCGCGCACCTCGAACGGCGACAGCGCCCGCCGGTAGGCGACCACCGAGTCGAACTCGACGGTCAACACGAACAGGTCCTCCTCGTCGGTCGACCGGCCCAACGACCCCCGCCGGCAGCCCGGCCGAGCGGTCAACAGCTCCAGGGCCCGGCCGACGCGCGCGGTGAACGCCGGGACTTCGGACACGGGCACGGTGAACCGGCACACGAGCAGCACGGTGCAAGGATGCCACGGTGGCGGAATCGAAGCGGACGCTGATCCCCGGTGCCGGACCGTTGGCCAAGGTGCCCGCTCCGGCGGTGTTCCTGCTGGTGCTGGGCCTGTTCGGGGCGGGGGTGTGGGTGCGCGGCACGGTCGGCGCGCTGCTGCTCGGCCTGCTCGTGCTGGGGGTGGCCGGTCTGCTCGCGGCGACCTGGCGGTTCCTGACGCCCAGCGCGCGCGTGCTGCGGCTCTTGGTACTTGCGGTTCTTGTGCTTGTGACCTGGTCTGTGCTGGGAACGTAGTATTGGTGCTGAAAATCCATTCCACGTGGTCGGAGGCGCCGTGACGGTCGAAGTGCGGAGCGAGCACGTGCACTCCCCGACGCGCGGCGCGGCCCAACCCGTGCCCCCGCGCCCGGCGCACACGCTGTCCGCCGCCGGGGAGCTGCTGCGCGCCCTGGCCGCCCCGGTGCGCATCGCGATCGTGCTCCAGCTCCGCGAGGCCGACCGGTGCGTGCACGAGCTGGTCGAGGCGCTGGGCGTGGCCCAGCCGCTGATCAGCCAGCACCTGCGGGTGCTCAAGGCGGCGGGCGTGGTGCACGGCGAGCGGCACGGCCGCGAGGTGGTCTACCGGCTGGTGGACGAGCACCTCGCGCACATCGTGGTGGACGCCGTCACACACGTCGACGAAGGTCCGCGTGGTATCAACTCCGCAGTACTCGGGACGGAGGAACTGTGACCACGAGCGAGCGCCCCAACACCAACGTGCCGGGCCTGCGTTCCACCAAGCAGCGCACCGCCGTGTCGCGGCTGCTCGACTCGCTGGACGACTTCCGCTCGGCGCAGGAGCTGCACGAGGAGCTGCGCCGGCGCGGCGAGGGCATCGGCCTGACCACGGTGTACCGCACGCTCCAGTCGCTGGCCGACGCCGGCGAGGTGGACGTGCTGCGCACCGACTCCGGCGAGGCGATCTACCGGCGCTGCTCGTCGCACCACCATCACCACCTGGTGTGCCGCACCTGCGGGCGCACCGTCGAGGTGGAGGGCCCCACCGTGGAGCGGTGGGCCGACCGGGTGGCCGAGGAGAACGGGTTCTCCGAGGTCAGCCACACCGTGGAGATCTTCGGCACGTGCGCGGACTGCGCCAAGGCCGCCAAGCCCTCCTAGCGGCCGGTCCGCGCGCGAGCGCTAGCCCTCGTAGGTGTCCTCGGGCGGCACGATCGGCGTGACCTCGCCGACGGTGAACGTCGGCACGTAGGCGTTCTCCCTGGTCGCCGAGCGGGGCACGACCCGGCCGACCACCTCGACCCACTGGTCGGTCGGCAGCGCGGCGAAGTCCTGGCCGGTGAGCAGGGTCTTGACCGGGGCGGCGTCGGCGGCGCAGCACGAGATGGTGAGCCGGGCCAGATAGACGTTGCGCTCCTTGCGCACGATGAACCCGGTCAGCTTCACGGTCCGGTCGTCGAGCGAGCCCGAGTCGTCCCACGCCGTCCGGGTGACGAACTCGCCGATGGTCAGCGGGACCACCTCGTCCCCGGGCAGCGGCGCGAACCCGTTGCCCGCCTTGGCCTCCTGCGCCGCGTTGCGGTCCGACCGGTTCACCGTGTCCGCGCCCAGCGCGGGCGGGCTGATCAGGAACACCGCCAGCACCGGCAGCAGCAGCATCCACGGGCTGCGGGAACTGCCGTGCTCGTGCCCGTCGTGGTGGTGCGCGCCGCCGTGATCGTCCTCGACCGGCTCCCCGGCCGCGCCCTCGGCCGGGTGCGGGACCTCGACCGAGCGCCCGCGCCGCAGGTCCTGGACGATCGCCACCACCGCGAGCACGATCATGACCGAGCCGGTGACCACCAGCCACGGCTGCAGCGACTCCTTGACGTACCGCAGGTAGGTGCCGCTGAGCGCGAGCTTGAGCAGCGCGCCGCCGAGCAGCACCAGCAGCACGTTCTGGGTTTCCCGCCGCATCAGCTCTCCCGCCTCACCGCAACGTCCACCGCGACACCCGCCCGGCCGCTCACAGGAACACCGCACCCGCGACCAGCGCGCACGCGATCGCCACCACGAACGTGACCGGCGCGAACCGGGCCGCGAAACCCCGGCCGAACGCCCCGGCCTGCAACGCGACCAACTTCACGTCCACCGCCGGACCGACCACCAGGAACACCAGCCGGGGCAGCAGCGGCAGCGCGGACATCGACACCGCGACGAACGCGTCCGCCTCGCTGCACAGCGCCAGCACCACCGCGAGCAGCGCCATCACCAGCACCCCGAGCACCAGTTGGCCGCCCAGGGTCTCCAGCCACTCGGCCGGGACCAGCACGTTGAACGCCGCCGCGAACACCCCGCCGAGCACCAGGAAGCCACCGGCCTCGACCAGGTCGTGCCGGGCGGTCTCGGCGAACACCAGCCAGCGCGACGTGCCGTCGCGGTCCGGCAGCCGGCGCAGCGCGCGTTCCGCGATCCACCCGGCCTTGCCGAACCGGGTCCACAGCCAGCCCATCACCACGGCGGTCAGCAGCGACCCGAGGAACCGGGCGGGCACCATCAGCGGCGCGTCCCGGAACGCCACGGCCGTCGACACCAGCACGATCGGGTTCACCGCCGGCGCGGCCAGCAGGAACGACAACGCGACCGCCGGCGCGACGCCCTGCTGCATCAACCGGCGCGCCACCGGCACCGAAGCGCACTCGCAGCCCGGCAGCGCGATCCCGGCGACACCGGCCACCGGCACCGCCAGCGCGGTCTTCTTCGGCAGGAGCCTGCGCAGCGCGCTCGGCGGCACGAACGCCGCGATCGCACCGCTGATCAGCACCCCGAGCACGAGGAACGGCAACGCCTGCACGCACACCGCGACGAACACCGTGGACGCCGTGCGCAGCACCGGCACGTTCAGCGCCGACACCAGCCAGTCCTGGAACAGGAGCGCGAGCACCAGCACCACGCACAGGATTTCCAGCGACGTCACCCGGAAGCGGGGCGGCGTGCGGCGCGGGCGTGACCCCCGGATTTCGCCAGTGATTGTCACTGTCGAGATGATGCCAGGTGCCGCCCGCGCCGCCGAACCGACCTACGTCGGGTCTTCGACCTCTTCGCGCAGCTCGTCGATCGTGGACAGCACGTCCATCGCGCTGCGCACCGGCAGCAGCGGCTCCACCACGGCCGTCACGCCCCGGCCCTCGGCGATCACCGACTCCGCCAGCGCCACCGCCTCGTCCCGCTCGTACGGGCCGCACACGAACGAGTCCCAGTCCTCGCCCGCCGACGCCTCGAAGGTGATCGCCCACGGCAACCCCTCGACCTCCGCGTCGTCGTCCGGCTCGTACACGATCACCCCGGCCACGTCACGCACCGCCTTCCGCGCCCGCCAGCAGCTCCGTGCGCAGCTGGGACGCCGTAGAGACCACCAGCATGAGCAAGGTGCTCAGCGGTTCGGTACGCAGCCCCTCGGCCGGGAACGCATACCGCAGGGTCACGTCGACCCCCCGCTCGGTGTGCACCACACCGAGCGTGCCGAACAGGCCCTGACCTGCTCGTTCAGCCGCCGAAGCGGCCAGGTCCGGGTTCTGCGGGAGGTCCCACGCCACCACGCAGGTCAGGCTCAGCACGGTCAGCCCCTCGGCCAGCCGCATCGCCTGCACCGCGCACGGGACGTCGCCGTGCCGGAAGCTCAACGCCCCGTCGTCGTCCACGTGCACCTCGTGGAACAGCTCCAGCGCCTCCCGCGCCGAGGTGAGCAGCCGCGCGGTCACCGCCGCGTCGTCCGCCTCGGTCGCGGCGGGATCGGTCGCCGCGGGATCGGTCACGGCGTCCTCGGGCGCGCCGGGGTCGCCGGTCGCTGCGGGATCGTCGGTCACTCGTTCTCCTCGTCCACATCGGGCTTGTCCACCGCGCCGCCGAACCGCCGGTCCCGCCGCGCGAACGACTCGCACGCCCGCCACAGGTCCAGCCGGTCGAAGTCCGGCCACAGGATGTCCTGGAACACCAGCTCCGCGTACGCCGACTGCCACAGCAGGAAGTTCGACGTGCGCTGCTCCCCCGACGGCCGGATGAACAGGTCCACGTCCGGCATGTCCGGCTGGTACAGGTACTTGCCGATGGTCCGCTCGTCCACCTTGTCCGGGTTGATCCGGCCGGCGGCGGCCAGCCGCGCGATCTCCCGCGCCGCGTCGCCGACCTCGGCCCGTCCGCCGTAGTTGATGCACATCGCCAGGTTCAGCACCGCGTTGTCGCGGGTGCGCTCCTCGGCGACCTCCAGCTCGTTGATCACGCTGCGCCACAGCCGGGGCCGCCGGCCCGCCCACCGGACCCGGACCCCCAGCTCGTCCAGCTCGTCGGTGCGGTGGCGGATGACGTCACGGCTGAAGCCCATCAGGAACCGGACCTCCTCGGGGCTGCGCCGCCAGTTCTCGGTGGAGAACGCGTAGAGCGACAGCCACTTCACGCCCAGCTCGATCGCGCCCTTGGCCGCCTCCACCACCACGGCCTCACCGCGCTTGTGCCCCTCGATGCGGGACAGGCCGCGCTGGTTGGCCCAGCGGCCGTTGCCGTCCATCACGATCGCGATGTGCTTCGGCACGAGGTCGGCCGGGATCGACGGCGGGACGGCGCCGGTGGGGTGCGGGTCCGGGGGTCGGGGAACGCGCGCGACGCGTTCGGCCCGCCTTCGGCGAAGCATGTGGGCAGAGTCCTCTCGGAGATCGGGTCCCCGGCGCGGGCCGCCGGTGCGCCGCACGGCGTGCCGCACCCGCGGTGCCACGAGTGCCGTGCCACGACCGGCGGCCACGCGGGCAGCGGGGAAGTTCGGTGCGGCTGGCGACTCTATCCGTC
The DNA here is from genome assembly GCF_056640475.1 of Saccharothrix sp. NBAS 001. Taxonomy (NCBI): domain Bacteria; kingdom Bacillati; phylum Actinomycetota; class Actinomycetes; order Pseudonocardiales; family Pseudonocardiaceae; genus Saccharothrix; species Saccharothrix sp. NBAS 001. The sequence continues at coordinate 9,601,865 of NZ_CM153251.1, read as the reverse complement.
CGCCAAGGGCGCCTTGCGCTCGACCAGCGGCAGCGACCGGAGCCGGCGCTCCAGGTGCCACTGGAGGTGCGCGGCCACCAGGCCGCTGGCCTCGCGCCGGGGCGCGTTCGGGATGCCGTCCACCACGTCCCAGTCGCCGTGCAGCAGCGCCCCGAGCAGCCGCAGCGTCGCCTCGTTGGGCTGGGAACTGCCCGGCGGACGGCAGTTGTGGCACACCAGCCCGCCCACGTGCACGTTGAACGCCCGGTGCGGACCGGGGTCGCCGCACCGCGCGCACTCGTTCACCGCCGGGGCCCAGCCCGCGAACGCCATCGCGCGCATCAGGAACGCGTCCAGGATCAGCGACGCGTCCCGCTCCTTCGCCGCCAGCGCCCGCAACGCGCCGGTGACCAGCAGGTAGAGCCGCAGCACCGGCTCGCCCTCCTCGGCGGTCAACCGGTCGGCGGTCTCCAGCACCGCGCACGCCGCCGTGTAGCGCTGGTAGTCGTCCACCAGGACCACGCCGAACGCGTCCAGCGTCTGCACCTGGGTGACCACGTCCAGCGAGCGGCCCGGGTAGAACTGGACGTCGACGTGCCCGAACGGTTCCAGGCGCGCGCCGAACCGCGAGGACGTCCGCCGGACCCCCTTGGCGACCGCGCGCACCTTGCCGTGCTTCTGGGTCAGCAGGGTGATGATGCGGTCGGCCTCGCCGAGCTTCTGCACCCGCAGGACCACACCCGTGTCCCGGTACAGATTCGCCATCTCTGGAACAACCCCCCGGACCAGCCGGCCCCGCGTCGGTCGCGGGGTCAGAAACCGAGTCTACGAAGCTGCTTCGGGTCGCGCTGCCAGTCCTTGGCGATCTTGATGTGCAGGTCGAGGTAGACGCGGGTGCCGAGCAGCTTCTCGATGTGCCGGCGCGCCGTGATGCCCACCTGCTTGAGCCGCTCCCCCCGGTGGCCGAGGATGATCGCCTTCTGGCTGGGGCGCTCCACGAACACGTTGGCGTGCACGTCGAGCAGGTCGTCCCGGCCCTCGCGCGGCAGCATCTCCTCCACCACGACCGCGATCGAGTGCGGCAGCTCGTCCCGCACGCCCTCCAGCGCGGCCTCCCGGATCAGCTCGGCGACCAGGGTCTGCTCGGGCTCGTCGGTGAGTTCGCCGTCCGGGTAGAGCGGCGGGCCCTCGGGCAGCCGGGCCATCAGGAGGTCGGCGAGCGTGTCGACCTGGAAGCCGTCCTGCGCGGAGACCGGGATGAGTTCGGCGAAGTCCATCACGTTCTGGAGCGCGAGCAGCTGCTCGGCCACCTGCTGCTGGCTCACCAGGTCGGTCTTGGTGACGATCCCGATCACCGGGGTGCGCTTGGCGATCTTCTCCAGCTCGGCGGCGATGAACTTGTCCCCCGGACCGACCTTCTGGTCGGCCGGCACGCAGAAGCCGACCGCGTCCACCTCGGACCAGGTCTCCCGGACCAGGTCGTTGAGCCGCTGGCCGAGCAACGTCCGGGGCCGGTGCAGGCCGGGGGTGTCGACCAGGATCAACTGGCCGTCGGAGCGGTGCACGATCCCGCGGATCGTGTGCCGGGTCGTCTGGGGCTTGCTGGAGGTGATCGCGACCTTGGTCCCCACCAGCGCGTTCGTCAACGTCGACTTGCCGGCGTTGGGCCGACCGACAAAGCACGCGAACCCGGAACGATAACCATCCATCCGCCCATTGTCCCCATCCCCGCCCGCCCCGCCCTTCCACCCCTCGCAGCGGCGTTCGGCGGTGTGTGCTGTGCGGTCCGACCGGGCCGGACGAGGTGACGACGATCCGCCCCACCGCGACGCCGCCGCGCCCCGTTGCGCCGTCTCCGTCAGCCGTATCCCATGCTCCCGGGAGGCCGTTCGGTTGTCCGTCCGTACCGAGTTCACTCCATGTCGTGAACCCACGTCAGACCGGGCACTTTCCGGCCGCAGATCTCGTTGCCGAGGAAGTAAGGAGGCGAGGCACGGCGGGGGCTTGTGCACCGGCAGGCTCCTGGGCGTCCGCGCGCGTTCGACCACATCCGGCGCGGCCCGGTCAGGCGCGACGCGACCGGGAACGCACGGCCAAGCACAGCCGAGCCAAGCACGACACGGCCAGGCACGACACAGCCAAGCCAAGCGCGGCTGGGCCAAGCGCGGCTGGGTGGGCACGGGCAGCTTGGGCCAGGCCGGGCGGCTGGGCAGGCACCGGCTGGGCGCGCACGGCCGAGCGGGAGCGGTCGGCAGCCCTGGGTATGCAGGGGTGCGGGCGAGCAGGGCGTGGCGGGCACGCGGGGGCGCGCAGGGCTCGGGGCTGGCACACCTGGCCAGGAAGAGTGCGGAGGACGCGGGCTGGACTCGAAGCGGGCACGCGCGGGCCGGTACGCGCAGGCTCGGGTACGCGGGCTCGGGGCAGGCCCGCGTGGACGGGCAGAGTGCAGACACGCTGGGCTCGGGGCAGGTACGCGCGGATTGCAGGCGTACATGCGGAGAAGCGAACGGACCCCTGACGGTCCCGCCTCCTGACCGGCCAGCCACGTGACCTCACCCAGCTTGCGGCAGGCTGCCCGGCCCGTAGCTGACTGCCCAGCGCAGTCGCTCGGCAGTCAGCCCACCCGGCGCAGTCAGCCCACCCGGCGGGCACTCGGAAGTCGGCTCTACCCGGCGGGACAGTCGGCTTCACCCGGCGGGAGGGGGCACCCGGGCCTCAGCGCCCAGCGTGCGGACGGACCTTCGGCCAGCGGCTGGCTGCTGGCGGCCTGGCTGCTGGCGGCCAACTGTTGGACACAGGCGGCTGGAGAAAGGCGGCCGGCGGCCGGGCAGGCAGCGGGCGTACGGGGCCTTGCGGGTCCGGCGCCTCAAGACCCCAAGAACGGTCTGCGGGCGGCAGCGCGTAGCCGGGTCGCAGGAGCAGCCGGGTCGCAGGAGCAGCCGGGTCGCAGGAGCAGCCGGGTCGCAGGAGCAGCCGGGTCGCAGGAGCAGCCGGGTCGCAGGAGCAGCCGGGTCGCAGGAGCAGCCGGGTCGCAGGAGCAGCCGGGGTCCGGGGCACGGCCCTGGACCCCGGCACTGCGACCACACCACCGCCGGCAACCGAGAGGTTTGCGACCGCTCGGGTGTCGGAGGTTCTGCGGGCGAGTGGTTCCTGGCGGGTCAGTCGGACTTCGCGGGCGGGGTGACGCGGTTCAGTTCCAGTGTGGACGGGAGTGGGCCGCCGGTGGTCAGCCACTGCTCCAGGTCGTCCATCACGGCGTCGTGCAGTACGAAACCCAGCCACACCGGCTTCGCGCCGGGTGGTTTGACGACCACGATGTTGGAGTTCTCGCACGCGTCCAGGCAGTCCGCCGTGCGCACCCGCACCCGGCCGCCGGACCGTGCCGCCACGGCTTCCAGCCGGCGCAACTGCTCGGCGTGGTCGTACTCGGGGTGCTTCTTCACCGTGCCGCAACAACAACCGCGGCACACGGTCACGTGCGCCACTACACGGTTTCCCGGAGTGTGCCTGTGCCGTCCGCGCGCAACACCGGCACGCCGGCCGTCAGGTCGCGGGCCGCCGCGACCGAATCCGGGTCGACGGTCTCCGCGCCCGTCACGACGGCTGCCGCCTCCAGTCCTTCCGCGCCGCTGGACACCGCGGCCGCCACGGCGGCCTGGAGCGCGGTCAGCTTCAACGACGGCAACGCCACGGTGGTCGCCGCGTAGGTGCGCCCGTCGGTGTCGCGCACCGCCGCGCCCTCGGCGGCCCCGGTGCGCGCCCTGGCCGAGCGGGCCAGGGTGATGATCTTGGCGTCCTCCGGGTCGAGGTCGTGGTCGAGGTCAGTCACCGGGGGTTCCCTCCGCAGAAGTGTCGCCGTTGTTCGCGGGCCGGACGAGCACCGTGGTGATGCGCATCCGCCCGCGTTCGTCCTTGCCGCCCTCGGCCCGCATCCGCAGGCCCGCGATCTCCGCTTCGGTGCCCGGCAGCGGCACGCGGCCCAGGCGTTGTGCGAGCAGGCCGCCGACGGTTTCGACCTCGTGGTCGTCCAGTTCGGTGCCGAACAGCGCGTCCAGGTCGTCCACCGGCAGCCGCGCGCTGACCCGCACCGAGCCGTCGGCCAGGTGTTCGACGGGCGGGCGGTCGTCGGTGTCGGACTCGTCGGTGATCTCGCCGACGATCTCCTCCAGGATGTCCTCGATCGTCAGCAGGCCCGCGGTGCCGCCGTACTCGTCGACGACGATCGCCAGGTGGTTGCGGGACAGCTGCATCTCGCGCAGCAGGTCCGCGATCGGTTTGGAGTCGGGGATGAACGAGGCGGGTTTCATCACGTCCGCGACGGACGCGCCGTTGGGTTCCTCGGCGAGGGTGAGCCGGACGAGGTCTTTGAGGTTCACCACGCCGACGATGTCGTCCACGCTCTCGCCGATCACCGGCACCCGCGTGTAGCCGGTACGCAGGGACAGCGCGAGCGCCTGCCGCACGGATTTGGCCTGCTCGATCCACACGATCTCGGTGCGCGGCACCATCACCTCGCGCGCGATGGTGTCGCCCAGCTCGAACACCGAGTGGATCATCTCGCGCTCGCCCTCGTCGACGACGCCGCGTTCCTGCGCCATGTCGACCAGTTCGCGCAGTTCGACCTCGGAGGAGAACGGGCCTTCGCGGAAGCCCTTGCCGGGGGTGATGGCGTTGCCGACCAGGATCAGCAGCCGCGACAGCGGGCCGAGCACCCGGCCGAGCACGCGGATGGGCCCGGCGGCGATGAGGCTCACCGCGTACGGGTGCTGCCGGCCGATGGTTCGCGGGCCGACGCCGACGAGCACGTACGACACGACCAGCATGCTCAGGCCGGCGACCAGGACGGCCACCCAGCCGGTGGAGATCAGTTCCAGGCACACGACGGTGACCAGCACCGTCGCCGCCAGTTCGCAGCCCAGCCGCAGCAACAGCAGCAGGTTGACGTGCCGCGGCCGGTCCGCGAGCACCTGGATCAGCTGCCGGGTGCCGGCGCGGCCCTGCCGTTGGAGCGCTTCGACGCGCGCCCGCGACACGGTGCCGAGCGCCGCGTCGGCGCCCGCGAACGCGCCGGCGGCCAGCACCAGCAGCACGGCCAGCACGATGAGGCTGGTCGGGTCCCCCGTCATCGCGGCCTCAGGCGGTCGGGTCGGGCCGGTCGGAGTCCTCCAGGCCCACCGCCCCGAGCAGCTTGGAGTCGGCTTCGCGCTGCGCGGACTTGCGCTCCGCCTCGGCGGCGGCGGTGCGGAAGTCGCCCAGGATCCGGTTCTGCAGGGTGAACATCTCGCGCTCCTCGGCGGGCTCGGCGTGGTCGTAGCCCAGCAGGTGCAGCACGCCGTGCACGGTCAGCAGGTGCAGCTCGTCGAGCAGGCTGTGGCCGGCTTTCTTGGCCTGGTCCTTGGCGAACGCCGGGCACAGCACGATGTCGCCGAGCAGGGCGGGCCCGAGCCCGGCGGCGTCGGGGCGGCGGGCCGAGTCCAGCTCGTCCATCGGGAACGCCATGACGTCGGTGGGTCCGGGCAGGTCCATCCAGCGCTGGTGCAGGTCCGCCATGACGTCCAGTTCCACCAGCAGGACGGACAGCTCGGCCAACGGGCTGACGCCCATCCGGTCCAGGGCGAACCGGGCGGCGGAGACGATGGACGGCTCGTCCACGGTCGCGCCCGATTCGTTCGCGATCTCGATGCTCACGACGCCTATCGTCCCCGGCGCTGCCCGCGCGACCGCGCACCGGGTCCGGCGTGCTGCCTGCGGTCGTCCCCGAGGTCGTGCTCGTCCTGCTCGACCTGCCACTTCTCGTAGGCGTCGACGATGTCGGCGACCAGCCGGTGGCGGACGACGTCGCTGCTGGTCAGGAGGGAGAAGTGGACGTCTTCGACGCCTTCGAGGATGTCCCTGACGACCTTGAGCCCGGATCGCTGCCCGCCGGGCAGGTCGACCTGGGTGATGTCGCCGGTGACCACGATCTTGGAGCCGTAGCCGAGCCGGGTGAGGAACATCTTCATCTGCTCGGGCGTGGTGTTCTGCGCCTCGTCGAGGATGATGAACGCGTCATTCAGGGTGCGGCCGCGCATGTACGCCAGGGGGGCGACCTCGATCGTGCCGGCCTGGGTGAGGCGCGGGATGGATTCCGGGTCGACCATGTCGTGCAGGGCGTCGTAGAGCGGGCGCAGGTAGGGGTCGATCTTCTCGTACAGGGTGCCGGGCAGGTAGCCGAGGCGTTCGCCCGCTTCGACGGCCGGGCGGGTCAGGATGATGCGGTTGACCTGCTTGGCCTGCAGGGCCTGGACGGCTTTGGCCATGGCCAGGTAGGTCTTGCCGGTGCCGGCGGGGCCGATGCCGAACACCACGGTGTTCTGGTCGATCGCGTCGACGTAGTGCTTCTGGTTCAGGGTCTTGGGGCGGATGGTCCGGCCGCGGCGCGAGATGATGTCGAGGCTGAGCACCTCGGCGGGCGATTCGCCGGTGCCGGCGGAGAGCATCGCGACCGTGCGGCGGACGGTGTCCGGGCCGATCTGCTGGCCTCGGCTGGCCAGGGTGACCAGTTCGCCGAAGACGCGTTCGGCGAAGGCGACGTCGGCGGGCGGGCCGGAGAGGGTGATCTCGTTGCCGCGCACGTGCACGTCGGCGTCGAGCAGGTCCTCGGCGAGCCGGAGGTTCTCGTCGCGCGAGCCGAGCAGGGCGAGCACCGCGCCGTCGGGCACGGCGAACTTGGACTGGGCGTCGGCCGCGGCGTGGCCGGACTGCGGCTTGTTGTCAGCGGTGTCGGCCACGTGGCCTCGGGCCTGCTTCCTGCGCGTTCGCGCCGAACTCGGGTGTACTTGACCTACCTCCACCGATGCTAGCCGCCCCCACCGACACTCCGCACCGGAGTAAGAAACGGGTTGGACACGGCCGGTTTACTCGCCGGGTGTGGAGACGTTGCGCGTGTTGACGCCGTCCGACGTGCCGGCCTGCTCGGCGCTGGGGGTGGGCCGGGGGTGGCCGCCGGAGGTGGCGAAGTGGGGTTTGCTGCTGCGGGTGGGCCTGGGGTTCGGGCTGTTCGACGGCGACCGGCTGGTCGGCACCACGATCGTCACTCGTTTCGGTGACACCCATACGACGGTGAGTATGGTCCTGGTGGCGGAGAGTCACGGCGGGCGCGGGTTGGGGCGGCGGGTCGTGGAGCACGCGCTGGCCGCCTCGGGCACGCCCGGGGCGTCGCTGCACGCGACCTCGTTCGGCAGGCCGCTGTACGAGAAGCTGGGCTTCCGGTCGGTGCAGCGGGTGGCGGGGCACTTCGGCGTGCTGGACGTGCCGCCGGCCGGGGTGTCCGGGCCGGTGGTCGACCGGGCGGGGCTGGTGGCGCGGGACGCGGCGGTGTTCGGGGCGGACCGGTCGGCGCTGTGGGCGGAGCTGTTCGGGTTCGCCGAGCGGGTGGTGGTGTCGGCCGGCGGGTTCGCGGCGGCGTGGCGCAGTGACGGCCTGCTGGTGGTGGGCCCGGTGGTGGCGGATTCGGTCGCGGCGGCGAAAGCGCTGATCTCGGACGTGGTGGACGGTGGGCCGGCGCGGGTGGACGTGGCGGATCCGGAGTTGGCCGGGTGGCTGTCGGCGCACGGGATGCCGGCGCGGTTCGAGGTGGACCGGATGGTCCGGGGTCCGCAGGGCGGTGACCGCGCGCGATTGTTCGCGCCCGTCATGCAGGCCCTGGGGTAACCCGATAGAAGGCTGTGTCGCGGCTCACACGCGGAGCAGGATGGGCCTTCGGGGGTGGGGTTGTGGAGTTTCGGCGCAGGACGTTCATCGGTGCGACCGGGTTGGCGCTCGCGGGCTGGGACCGGGACTGGGGCCGGCTGCGGCTGACCGGGCGGCTGGTGCTGCCCGGCGACCCGGACTACGACCGGCAGCGGCGGCCGTTCAACACGCTCTACGACCGGCGGCGTCCGGCGGCGATCGCGCTGTGCGCCACGGAGGACGACGTCGCGCGGTGCCTGGAGTACGCCTCGCGGGAACGGCTGCCGGTCGCCGCGCGCAGCGGCCGGCACAGCTACGCCGGGTACTCGGTGCCGGAGAACGGCCTGGTGGTGGACCTGTCGGCGCTGGACTCGGTGCGGGCGGGCCGGGAGGCCGTGGTCGGCGCGGGCACGTCGATGATCGGGTTGTACGAGGGGCTGGGCGCGGCGGGCCGGCTGCTGCCCGGCGGGACGTGCCGCAGCGTCGGGATCGGCGGGCTGGCGCTGGGCGGCGGGATCAGCGTGGTGGGCCGCGCGTACGGGCTGACCTGCGACCACCTGCGCGGGGCGCGGGTGGTGACGCCGGACGGGTGCGTGCGGCGGGTGGACGAGGAGCACGAGCCGGACCTGTTCTGGGCGTTGCGCGGCGGCGGTGGCGGGAACTTCGGGATCGTCACGTCGTTCCGGTTCGGCACGTCGCCGGCGCGCGACCTGGTGCCGTTCGAGCTGCGCACGCCGCCGGGCGCGGAGGTGGACGTGTTCGGGGCGTGGCAGGAGTGGGTCGCGGACCTGCCGGACGAGCTGTGGGCGGCGTGCACGCTGGAGATGGGCCGGCCGCCGTCGGCGCGGGTGTCGGGGTGCTGGGTCGGCACGCCGGAGGGGCTCACGCCCTGGCTGGACCGGTTCGCGGCGAAGGTGCCGGTGCTGTCGCGGGACCTGCGGCCGATGGACTACCTGACCGCCATGCGGTACTACGCGGGCTGCCTGGACGGGTGCCCGCCGGTGGTCGGCAACCGGTTCGCGGCCTCGTCGCGGATCCTGCGCCGGCCGGTGGACCCGGCGGCGGCGGTGCGGCTGGTGGACCGGCCCCGGTCGGGGGCGATCCTGTTCGACTCGTTCGGCGGGGCGATCTCGCGGGTGCGACCGGACGCGACGGCGTTCCCGCACCGGGACGCGCTGGCCAGCGCGCAGATCTTCGTGGACGCGACCGGGATCGACGAGCCGACGGCCCGGCGGGAGCTGGCGGGGGTGCGCGACGGGCTGGGCGCGGACGGCGGCTACGTGAACTACATCGACCCGGAGATGCCCGGCTGGCAGGGCGCGTACTACGGCGACAACCACCCGCGTCTGCACCGGGTGGCGCGGCGCTACGACCCGGACCGGGTGCTGGCGTTCCCGCAGTCGGTCTGACCCCGACCGGTCCTCGGCGACCGGTCGGGGGCGCCGGGGTCAGGCGAGGGCGCCGAGCGCGCGTCCGCCGAGCAGGTGCAGGTGGGCGTGGAAGACGGTCTGCCCGGCGTCCGCCCCGGTGTTGAACAGCAGCCGGTAGCCGGTGTCGGCGACGCCCTCGGCCCTGGCGATCTCGCCGGCGGCCAGGAACAGGTCGTCCAGCACGCGCGGCGCGGCGGCGGCCAGCGCGGCGGCGTCCGGGGCGTGCTCGCGGGGCACCAGCACGACGTGCGTGGGGGCCTGCGGCGCGATGTCGCGGAACGCCACGGTCGTCTCGGTCTGGTGCACGATCGTGGCCGGGATCTCGCCCGCGACGATCCGGCAGAACAGGCAGTCGGACATACCGCGCAGGCTACCGGGCGGTCTCGCGTGCCAGGCGGAGCGCGGCGCTGCGGCACTCGACCCAGGCGGAGGTGCCGGGCGTGATCAGGTCCATGTGGCTGACGCCGGGCAGCACGAGCAGTTCCGCGCCGGAGGCGGCGGCGAACCCGATGCTCTGCTCGACCGGCACGTCCTCGTCCTCCTCGCCGTGCACCAGGACCAGCGGTTTGGCGATGGGCAGCAGCGCGGCGGGCGAGGCGTCGGCGTAGCGGTCGGGCACCTCTTCGGGGGTGCCGCCGAGCAGTTCGCCGGCCCGGCGGGTGATCCTCGGGTCGGCCAGGAAGTCCAGCACGCCGGCCTGGGCGACCGCGCCGAGCACGCGGGGGTGCCGGGCGGCGGCCCACACCGCGAGGTGCCCGCCCGCCGAGTGGCCGAGGGTGATCACGTCGGAGTCCAGCGCGTCGATGGCGGCCAGCACGTCGGCACCCGTTTCCGGCCACCCGCCGCCGCCGGCCACCCGCCGGTACTCGATGTTGCACGCGGAAACGCCGTGGGCCGCCAGATCGGTCGCCAGGGGACGCCCCAGCTCCAATCCGTATCGCTGGTGCCAGAAACCGCCGTGGATGACCACGACAACGGGAAACCGATCCGGCTCGCGACCGGTCGACAATTCACCGAACTGGCTCGGGTGGTCGCCGTACGAGATGCGCAAGTCATACCCCTGTGACATAAAAAGGGCCGCGTCGCGATGGGACCTGGGGGTTGCCCCACCGCGACGCGGCGACGCCGGACCGAGGGGGGAGGTGTCCGGCGAGACTGTGGTCTGAAGGGCCGATTCCGACTAGACCAATGCAACCCCTCAGGCCATGAGCGTAACCCCTATTCCGGCGGTTCGCCAGAAGGCCGCAACGCCCATTACCCCCAGCGATCGGTCAATACACCCAGAGCACCCAAAGCCACCGCGGCGGCGGTCGATGCTCGCAGAACGGTAGTGCCCAGTCGCACCGCGTGTGCGCCTGCCTCGATCAATGCCGCCAACTCGTCGTCGGTGATGCCGCCTTCCGGGCCGACCACCAACAACACCTCGCCCGCATCGGGCAGCGGTACCGACTTGATGGTGGCCGAAGCCGATTCGTGCAAAACCAATGCGGCTGTGGCCGACGCCGCCAAACGGACCAGCGCGGCGGTGCCGGCGGGTTCGGACACGACCGGCACGCGGGCCCGCCGGGCTTGTTTCGCGGCTTCCCGCGCGGTGCCGCGCCAGCGTTCCAGCGCTTTCGCGCCGCGCGGGCCGTCCTCCCACTTCGCGACGCAGCGCGCCGCCTTCCACGGCACCACGCCGTCGACGCCGGCCTCGGTGGCCAGTTCCACGGCCAGTTCGCCGCGGTCGCCCTTCACCAGGGCCTGCGCCACCACGACCCGCAGCGCGGGTTCGGGCACCACCCAGCGCTCGACGACCGACAGCCGCAGCGAGTCCTTCAGGGCCTCCTCGACCACGCACCGCACCTGCGCGCCCGTGCCGTCGGAGAGCACCAGCTCCTCCCCCGCCCGCAGCCGCCGCACGGTGGCCGCGTGCCGGCCCTCGGGGCCGTCCAGCACCGCGGTGTCGCCGGGGGGCAGCGCGGCCACGAGGAAGACGGGCAGGGTCACCGGTGGCCGCGGCCGGAGCGCAGCCGCGAGAACAGCCCGCCGCCGCCCTTGCCGTTGTGGGCCAGGGTGGGCTCCTCCTCGCCGCGCACGGCCGCGAGTTCGCGCAGCAGCTCGGTCTGCCGGCCGTCGAGCTTGGTCGGCACCACGACCTCCAGGTGCACGTGCAGGTCGCCGCGCCCGTCGATGCGGCCGGAGGACCGCAGCCTGGGCATGCCCCGGCCGGTGAGCACCAGTTCGGTGTTCGGCTGGGTGCCGGGCTCGATCTCCAGCTCCTCCTCGCCGTCGAGGGTCTGCAACGGCAGGACCGCGCCGAGCGCGGCGGTGGTCATCGGGATGCGCACCGAGCAGTGCAGGTTGGAGCCGTCCCGCTCGAACACCTCGTGCGGCACCTCCTCGACCTCGACGTAGAGGTCGCCGGCCGGGCCGCCGCCGGAGCCGACCTCGCCCTGGCCCGCCAGCCGCACCCGCATGCCCTCGGCCACGCCGGCCGGGATCTGCACGGAGATGGTGCGCCGGGACCGGACCCGGCCCTCGCCCGCGCACTGCCGGCACGGGTCCGGGATGACCTCGCCGAGGCCCCGGCACACCGGGCACGGCCGGGCCGTGACGACCTGGCCGAGGAACGAGCGCTGCACCGACTGCACCTCGCCGCGCCCGCCGCACGTGTCGCAGCGCACCGGGGACGAGCCCTCGGCGCAGCCGCTGCCGACGCACACGTCGCACAGGATCGCGGTGTCCACGGTCAGTTCGCGCGACGCGCCCGCGGCGCACTCCTCCAGCGTCATGGACAGCCGGATGAGCGCGTCCGAGCCGGGCTGCACGCGGCTGCGCGGGCCGCGCCCGCCGCCGCCCGTCGCGCCGAAGAACGCGTCCATGATGTCGCCGAGGCCGAACCCCGCGAACGGGTCGCCCATGCCGCCGCCACCGCCGCCGCCGGACTGCAACGGGTCACCGCCGCGGTCGACGACCTCGCGCTTCCTCGGGTCCGACAGCACCTCGTAGGCGGCGGTCACCTCTTTGAAGCGCGCCTCCTCGTTGGGGTTGACGTCCGGGTGCAGCTGGCGCGCGAGCTTGCGGTAGGCGCGCTTGATCTCCTCGGGTGTCGCGTTCCTGGAGACCCCGAGCGTGCCGTAGTAGTCCCTCGCCACCGTGTGTCCTCCTGCGGGCGCGGTCAGCGCGCGCTCGCTCGCTTGCGAAACGTCCTGTGGGCCTGCGGTGTTCCCGGGCTAGCGTGCGGTCAGGATGTCCCCCACGTAGCTGGCCACCGCGAGCACGGCCGCCATCGTGCCGGGGTAGTCCATCCGGGTGGGCCCGACCACTCCCATGCCCCCGAGCAGGTTGTCCCGGCTGCCGTAGCCGATGGACACGACCGAGGTGCTGCGCATCTCGGCCGCCTCGTTCTCCTCGCCGATGTGCACCAGGACGGTGCCGGGGTCGCGGGACGCGGCGAGCAGCTTGAGCACCACGACCTGTTCCTCCAGCGCCTCCAACACCTGGCGCAGCGAACCGGGGAAGTCTGCCACGTTGCGGGTGAGGTTCGCGGTGCCACCCAGCACCAGCCGCTCCTCCGGGTGCTCCACCAGCGATTCGATCAGCACCGTGCTCACCCGCAGCACCACGTCGCGCAGTTCGGCGGGCGCGCGGTCGGGCAGCTCGGCGACCTCGGCGGACGCGTCGAACAGCCGCTTGCCGACCATGGCGGCGTTGAGCATCGCGCGCATCCGGGCCACGTTCTCCTCGGTGATCACGTCGCCGAGGTCGACCGACCGCTGGTCCACCCGGCCGGTGTCGGTGATCAGCACGAGCATCAACCGGGCGGGTGTGATGGCGAGCACTTCCAGGTGCCGCACGGTGGAGCGGCTCAGCGTCGGGTACTGCACGACGGCGACCTGGCGGGTCAGCTGGGCCAGCAGCCGCACGCTGCGGCGCAGCACGTCGTCCAGGTCGTACGCGCCCTCCAGGAAGCTGCGGATGGCCTTGCGCTCGGGCGAGGACAGCGGCTTGACCTCGCTGAGCCGGTCGACGAACAGCCGGTAGCCCTTGTCCGTGGGCACCCGGCCGGCGCTGGTGTGCGGCTGGGTGATGTAGCCGTCCTCCTCCAGCGCCGCCATGTCGTTGCGGACCGTCGCGCTGGAGACGCCCAGGTTGTGCCGTTCGACCAGGGCTTTCGAGCCGACGGGCTCCTGGTTGGAGACGTAGTCGGCGACGATCGCGCGCAACACTTCGAACCGGCGTTCATCGGTGTTCACCGCGTGTCACCTCCACTCCGACGGGCCTTCCTCCCGACGAGTTTACGGAGGTGGGCGCCGCCGCAGGGAAAGTCGCGGGGAAAGTGGGTGGCACGGGTTCGGCCGGCGTGGGAGCGTCGGCGCGGTGCTGACCGAGATCCAGGCTTCCCTGCGCGAGTCGCTGCGCCCCGACGCCGAGCGGATCGGGCCGTTCCTGGTCCGGTTCAACGCGCACAGCGACAACGTGTTCATGAACTACGCGGTGCCCGACGAGGGCGCCGCGCCGACCGCCGAGGACGTGGCGGACCTGGTGGCGGCGTTCCGCGCCCGCGACCGCACACCGCGCCTGGAATACCTGCGGCCGCTGCCGGCGGTGGACGCCGCGCTGGACGCGGCCGGGTTCACCGTCGACCAGCTGACGCCGATGATGGGCGTGGCGCGGGCCGACCTGGTCGTGCCGGACGTGCCCGAGGGCGTGGAGCTGGTCGACGCGGTCACCGACGAGCAGCTGGCGGCGCTGACCGAGGCGCAGCACCTGGCGTTCGGGGTGGACCCGATCCCCCGGGACGCGGCGGTGGCGCGGCAGCGGTCGCTGCTGGCGGAAGGCGGCTCGCTGCTGGTCGCGCTGGTGGCCGGGGCGGCGGTCGGCGGCGGCGCGATCACCGGGCCGCGCAACGGCCTGGCCCAGGTGGCCGGGATCGCGGTGGTGCCGGCGCACCGGGGGCGCGGGATCGCCTCGGCGGTGTGCGGCGAGCTGACCCGGCGGGTGTTCGCCGCCGGGGTGACGCCGTTCCTGGAGACCGAGCCGGACGGCAAGGCGGGCAGGCTGTACGGGCCGCTCGGCTACCGGACCGTCGGGCTGTCCGCGGCGGTCTCGCTCAAGTAGCACTCAGGTGAGCCGGTGCACGACGGCGTCGGCGAGCAGCCGGCCCCGGTCGGTGAGCACGCAGCGGCCGGCGGCCAGCGCGTCGGCGTCGAGCAGGCCGTCCGCCGCGGCGGCCCGCGCCTCGGCCCGGCCGGCGTCGTCGAGCACGTCCAGCGGCAGCCCGGTGGCCAGCCGCAGCTCCAGCAGCACCCGCTCGACCCGCCGGTCCTGCTCGGTCAGGGTCTCCCGGCCGGCGGCCGGGGACGCGCCGGCGGCCAGCAGCTCGCTGTACTTGGCGGGGTGCTTGACGTTCCACCAGCGGACGCCGCCGACGTGGCTGTGCGCGCCCGGTCCCGCGCCCCACCAGTCCGCGCCCCGCCAGTACAGGACGTTGTGCCGGCACTCGGCGGCCGGCGACGCGGCCCAGTTCGACACCTCGTACCAGCCCAGGCCCTGCGCGGTGAGCGCGGCGTCGACCATCTCGTACTTGTCGGCCAGCACGTCGTCGTCGGGCATCGGCAGTTCGCCCCGGCGCACCCGGCGGGCCAGCGCGGTGCCCTCCTCGACGATCAGCGCGTACGCCGACACGTGGTCGACGCCCGCCTCGGCCACCGCGTCCAGCGACGCCCGCAGGTCGTCGGCGGTCTCGCCGGGGGTGCCGTAGATGAGGTCGAGGTTGACGTGCTCGAACCCGGCGGCGCGGGCCTCGCGGGCGGCGGCCGGCGGGCGTCCGGGGGTGTGCGCGCGGTCCAGCACGGTCAGCACGTGCCGGGCCGCGGACTGCATCCCCAGCGACACCCTGGTGTAACCCGCGTCACGGATGCCGGCGAAGAATCCGGGCGAGGTCGACTCGGGATTGGACTCGGTGGTGACCTCCGCGCCGTCGGCGAGGCCGAACGACGAGCGCACGGCGGCCAGCACCTCGGCCAGCCCGTCCGCGCCGAGCAGTGACGGAGTGCCACCCCCGACGAACACGGTGTCCGCGGCGGGCGGGCTGCCCAGCACGGTCGCGGCCAGGTCCAGCTCCCGCCGCAGACCTTCCAGCCACGAGCCGGGCGACGCGGAAGTGCCCAGCTCACCGGCGGTGTAGGTGTTGAAGTCGCAGTAGCCGCAACGGGTCGCGCAGAACGGGACGTGCACGTAGACGCCGAACGGGCGGGAGCCGAGCCCGGTCAACGCGGTCACGGGCAGTGAGCCGTCGGGCGGCGCGGGGTCGCCGATCGGCAGGGCGGAGGGCATGGTCCCCATTGTCCCATTCACCGGCACCGGGACGGCCGTCCCAGCATGCGGATGGCGGTGGACCACGGGGTGGACGCGTGGCACGCTGGCAGCCATGACGTCGAACGGAGTGCGCCTGGTGGTCCGCCGCCACGTGGACTTCCGTCGTGTCTCCAGCGCGATGTGCCGCACTTCGGCATAGCCCGCGCCTGACTATTTGCTGTTCCCGTCGGCGCCGGGTGCGCTGACGAGACCCCCACCACATGCCTCGCCGGGACTCGCACGCGCACCAGCGCCCCGAATCCCCGGAGGACGAGGATGGTCCCCCCGACGACTACGCCTCAGCGTGCCAAGCAGCGCCGAGGTGAGGGGCAGTGGGCGCTGGGCTACCGCGAACCGCTGAACCCCAACGAGCGGAGCAAGAAGGACGACAACCCGCTCAACGTGCGGGCGCGGATCGAGAACATCTACGCCCACGGCGGGTTCGACTCGATCGACCCGGCGGACCTGCGCGGCCGGTTCCGCTGGTACGGCCTCTACACCCAGCGCAAGCCGGGCATCGACGGCGGCCGCACGGCCACCCTGGAGCCCGAGGAGCTGGACGACGAGTACTTCATGCTGCGCGTCCGGATCGACGGCGGGCGGCTGACCACCGCGCAGCTCGCGCTGATCGGCGAGCTGTCGCAGACCTACGCGCGCGACACCGCCGACATCACCGACCGGCAGAACGTGCAGTACCACTGGATCCGCATCGAGGACGTGCCCGCGATCTGGCAGAAGCTGGAAGCCGCCGGCCTGACCACGATGGAGGCGTGCGGCGACAGCCCCCGGGTCGTGCTCGGCTCCCCGGTCGCGGGCATCGCCGAGGACGAGGTGATCGACGGCTCGCCGGCGATCGACGAGATCCTGACCCGCTACATCGGCGACCCCCGGTTCTCGAACCTGCCGCGCAAGTTCAAGACCGCGATCTCCGGGCTGCCGGACGTGGCGCACGAGATCCACGACGTGGCGTTCGTCGGCGTGGACCACCCCGAGCACGGCCCCGGCTTCGACCTGTGGGTCGGCGGCGGCCTGTCCACCAACCCGATGATCGGCAAGCGGCTGGGCGCGTGGGTGCCGCGCGACGAGGTGCCGGACGTGTGGGAGGGCGTGATCAGCGTCTTCCGCGACTACGGCTACCGCCGGCTGCGGCACCGGGCGCGGATCAAGTTCCTGGTCGCCGACTGGGGTCCGGAGAAGTTCCGCGAGGTGCTGGAGACCGAGTACCTCAAGCGCCGGCTGGTCGACGGGCCGGAGCCGGTGGTGCCGGAGATCCCGTACGACCACATCGGCGTGCACAAGCAGAAGGACGGCCTGCACTACGTCGGCGCGGCCCCGATCGCGGGCCGGGTGTCGGGTTCCACGCTGGTCGAGGTCGCCAAGGCGGTCGAGCGGGCCGGGTCCGGCCGGGTCCGGTTGACCCCGCAGCAGAAGCTGATCGTGCTCGACGTGCCGGAGTCCGAGGTCAGGTCGTTGCAGGCGGACCTGGCGAAGCTGGGGTTGCAGACCGAGCCGTCGCCGTGGCGGCGGGGCGTGATGGCGTGCACCGGCATCGAGTTCTGCAAGCTAGCGATCGTGGAGACCAAGGCCCGCGCGGTCGACCTGGTCTCGACGCTGGAGCGGCGGCTCGCCGACGTGGTGGACGGCGTGACCGCGCCGATCTCGGTGCACATCAACGGCTGCCCGAACTCGTGCGCCCGCATCCAGACCGCCGACATCGGGCTCAAGGGCCAGATCGTCACCGACGCGGAGGGCAACCAGGTCGAGGGTTTCCAGGTGCACCTGGGCGGCGGGCTCGGCCTCGACGCCGGTTTCGGCCGGAAACTGCGCGGCCACAAGGTGACCGCGTCCGAATTGTCGGGCTACGTGGAACGCGTCGTGCGCAACTTCGTCGGGCAGCGCAAGGACGACGAGCGTTTCGCGCAGTGGGTCGCCCGCGCGGACGAGGCCGATCTCAAGTGAGCGAGCGCGCTACGCCCTTTTACTGCCCTTATTGCGGCGACGAAGACCTCCGGCCGCAGGAGGAGCCCAGCTACTCGTGGCTGTGCGCCTCCTGCCGCCGCGTGTTCACGGTGAAGTTCGTGGGTCTCAACCTTCCTCAGGAGGTGCAGCGATGACCGCCCCCACCAGGGTCGAGGAACTGAAGGTGATCGCCGAGGCGGCCTCGGTCGAACTGGCCGACGCGTCCGCCGAGGAGGCGCTCGCCTGGACCGCCCGGACGTTCGGCGAGAGCTGGATCGTCGCGTCGAACATGCAGGACGCCGTGCTGATCGACCTGGCGGTGAAGGTCAAACCGGACATAGACGTGCTGTTCCTGGAGACCGGCTACCACTTCGCCGAGACCATCGGCACCCGGGACGCGGTCGACCTGGTCTACCCGGACGTGCACATCGTCAACGCCGCCGCCGAGCAGTCGGTGGCCGACCAGGAGCGCGAACTCGGCCTGCTCAACCAGACCGACCAGGCCCGGTGCTGCAACCTGCGCAAGGTGGTCCCGTTGCAGCGCACGCTGAAGAACTACGACGCGTGGGTCACCGGCGTGCGCCGGGTCGACGCGCCGACCCGCGCGAACACGCCGATCGTGCAGTGGGACGACCGCAACGGGCTGGTGAAGATCAACCCGATCGCGCCGTGGTCCGACGACGAGTTCAACGCCTACATCGCCGAGCACGGGATCCTGGAGAACCCGCTGGTGCAGGCCGGTTATCCCTCCATCGGCTGCGCGCCGTGCACCGCGAAGCCCCTGCCGGGGGCGGACCCGCGCAGCGGCCGGTGGGCGGGCACGGCGAAGACAGAATGCGGGTTGCACGGATGACGACGACAGAGGTCCGTCCCCCGGTCCCCGGACCGGACACGTTGGCACGCCTGGAATCCGAGGCGATCCACATCTTCCGGGAGGTCGCGGGCGAGTTCGACCGGCCGGTGATCCTGTTCTCCGGCGGCAAGGACTCGACGCTGCTGCTGCACCTCGCGGTGAAGGCGTTCTGGCCCGCGCCGGTGCCCTTCCCGCTGCTGCACGTGGACACCGGCCACAACTTCGAGGAGGTCATCGAGTTCCGCGACCGCGTGGTGGCCCGGCACGGGCTGCGGCTGGAGGTCGCGAAGGTCCAGGACTTCATCGACGACGGCCGGTTGGAGGAACGCCCGGACGGCACCCGGAATCCATTGCAGACCGTTCCACTGCTGGACGCGATCACCTCTCACAAATTCGACGCGGTGTTCGGCGGCGGACGTCGCGACGAGGAGCGGGCACGGGCCAAGGAGCGCATTTTCAGCCTCCGGAACGCGTTCGGTCAGTGGGAGCCACGGCGGCAGCGTCCCGAATTGTGGAACCTCTACAACGGAAGGCACCGTCCGGGGGAACATGTGCGGGTATTCCCGCTCTCCAACTGGACCGAGCTGGACGTCTGGCACTACATCGCGCGGGAGGGGATCGAATTGCCGTCGATCTACTACGCGCACCGGCGCGACGTCTACCTCCGGGACGGCATGTGGCTGGCCGAAGGGCCGTGGGGCGGTCCGCGTGACGGCGAACAGCTGCTCACCAAGACCATCCGCTACCGGACGGTCGGCGACGGCTCCTGCACGGGAGCCGTCGAGTCCGACGCCGCCGACATCGAGTCCGTGATCGCCGAGGTGGCCGCGTCGCGGCTGACCGAGCGCGGCGCGACGCGGGCCGACGACCGGCTGTCGGAAGCCGCCATGGAGGACCGCAAGCGGGAGGGCTACTTCTGATGAGCGACCTGTTGAGGCTGGCCACCGCGGGCAGCGTGGACGACGGTAAGTCCACGCTCGTCGGCAGGCTGCTCTACGACACGAAATCCGTGCTGGCCGACACGCTGGACGCGGTGCACCGGGCCAGCGCCGACCGGGGGCTGGCCACGCCGGACCTCTCGCTGCTGGTGGACGGCCTGCGCTCGGAACGCGAGCAGGGCATCACGATCGACGTGGCGTACCGGTACTTCGCGACCCCCAGGCGGTCGTTCGTGCTGGCCGACACGCCGGGCCACGTGCAGTACACCCGCAACACGGTGACCGGCGCGTCCACCGCGCAGCTCGGCGTGCTGCTGGTGGACGCGCGCAAGGGCGTGGTGGAGCAGACCCGCCGGCACGCGGCGGTGCTCGCGCTGCTGGGCGTGCCGCGCCTGGTGCTCGCGGTGAACAAGATCGACCTGGTGGACTACGCGGAACTCACGTTCTCCCGCATCGCCAAGGAGTTCACCGCGCACGCCACCGCGCTCGGGTTCGACGAGGACGCGGTGGTCGAGATCCCGGTGTCCGCCCTGGCGGGCGACAACGTGGTGGAGCGCTCGGCGAACACGCCGTGGTACACCGGGCCGACCTTGTTGGAGCACTTGGAGAACGTGCCGGTCGAGCCGGACCCGCACGACGCGCCGTTCCGCTTCCCGGTGCAGTACGTGATCCGGCCGCGCACCGCGGAGTTCCCGGACTACCGGGGCTACGCGGGCCAGGTCGCGGCGGGCACCGTCCGGGTCGGCGACGAGGTGAGCGTGCTGCCCTCCGGGCTGCGCAGCACGATCACCGGCATCGACACCGCGGACGGCCCGCTGTCCGAGGCCGCCGCGGGCCAGTCGGTGACGCTGCTGCTGGGGCACGAGCTGGACATCGCGCGCGGCGAGCTGATCGCGGGCGGCGAGCTGCCCACGGTCACCGACGAGTTCGAGGCCACCGTGTGCTGGCTGGCCGAGAAAGCCCTCAAGCCCGGCGCGCGGGTGCTGGTCAAGCACGGCACCCGCACCGTCCAGGCGGTGGTCACCGAGCTGCGCACGCGGTTCGACGAGCAGCGGCTGGCGGGGTCGGACAACCCCGAATCGCTCAACCTGAACGACATCGGCCAGGTCGTGGTGCGCACGGCCGAGCCGGTTCCCGTCGACGACTACACCCACAACCGCCGCACCGGCGCGTTCCTGGTCATCGACGCCGTTGACGGCAGCACGCTGGCCGCAGGCCTGGTCGGGGCGCCGCTGCCTGTGTTGGACGGCGTGGACACCTGTGCGGAGGGCGGCAGCAGCGCCCCCACCGACAGCCACGCCCTCGTCTCCCCCGGTCCCTGAGATCCCCCAGAAAGGCTTCGCCGCCGTGAGCACCAGACGCAGCATCCTGACCAAGTCCGTGGCTTTACTGACCGCGTTCGTCGCACTCGCCGCGTGCTCGCGGGCGGGCAGTGACGCCGGCGCCGCCTCCGACGCCCCCGCGGCGGACAAGGGCCCGGCCACCGAGATCCGCCTCGGCTACTTCCCGAACGTCACCCACGCCGCCGCCCTGATCGGCGTCGACAAGGGCCTGTTCGCGAAGGAACTGGGCAGCACCAAGCTCACCACGCAGACGTTCAACGCGGGCCCCGAGGCGGTCAACGCGCTGCTCGGCGAATCGCTGGACGCCACGTTCATCGGCTCCGGCCCGGCCATCAACGCCTTCGCCAAGTCCAAGGGCGAGGCGATCCGGCTGATCTCCGGCGCGACCTCCGGCGGCGCGCAGCTCGTGGTCAAGCCCGACATCAACTCGGCGGCCGACCTCAAGGGCAAGGTCATCACCACCCCGCAGCTGGGCAACACCCAGGACGTGTCGCTGAAGAAGTGGCTGTCCGACCAGAAGCTGGGCGTCGGCGCGGGCGCCGACCAGGTGAACGTGACCAACACGGAGAACGCGCAGTCGCTCGACCTGTTCAAGAAGGGCGACGTGCAGGGCGCGTGGGCGCCGGAGCCGTGGTCCTCGCGGCTGGTGCTCGACGCGGGCGCGAAGGTGCTGCTGGACGAGAAGTCCCTGTGGGAGGGCGGGAAGTTCCCGACCACCGTGCTGATCGTGCGCACCCAGTTCCTCAAGGACCACCCGCAGACGGTCGAGGCGCTGCTCAAGGGCCACCTCGCGGCCACCGACTTCGCCCAGAAGAACAAGGCCGAGGCCAAGCAGGTGGTCAACAACGCGCTCAAGACGCTCACCGGCAAGTCGCTGGGCGACCCGGTGCTCGACCGCGCGTTCGACAACATCGAGCTGACCCTCGACCCGCAGGCCAAGACGTTCCCGCAGCTGGCGAAGGACGCGGTCACCGCGGGCGTCGCCAAGGAGGCCGCGGACGTCTCCGGGCTGGCGGACTTCACGCTGCTGAACAAGGTGCTCACGGCCGCGGGCAAGCCGTCCGTGGACTCCGCCGGGCTGGACAAGAAGTAACCAAGGGCTCAGGGGAAGGCAGGCACGCCATGACCGCCACGCTTGAGAACGCCGCGCAGTCCACAGTGGACCCCGCGGTGACCTTGTCCGCCGTGCGCAAGTCGTTCGGACACGGCTCCAACTCCGTCCTTGCGCTCGACGGCGTCGACCTGCGGGTCGTGCCCGGCGAGTTCGTGTGCCTGCTGGGCGCGTCCGGCTGCGGCAAGTCGACCTTGCTGAACCTGGTCGCCGGGCTGGACGCGCCCACCTCCGGCTCCATCGAGCTGTCCACGTCACGGCCCGCCGTGATGTTCCAGGAAGCCGCGCTGATGCCGTGGCTGACCGCGGCGCGCAACGTCGAGCTGCCGCTGCGGCTGGCCGGTCTCAAGCGCGGCGAGCGCCGGGAGAAGGCCGGCGAGCTGCTGTCGCTGGTGCGCCTCGAAGGCGCCGGCCACAAGCGGCCGCACGAGCTGTCCGGCGGGATGCGGCAGCGCGTCGCGCTGGCCCGCGCGCTGGCCTCCACGCTGGGCAGCGCCGAGGAGGGCACGCCCGGCCTGCTGCTGATGGACGAGCCGTTCGCGGCGCTGGACGCCATCACCCGCGACGTGCTCCAGGCGGAGCTGGTGCGGGTGTGGCGGGAGACCAACACCGCGATCGTGTTCGTCACGCACGACGTGCGCGAGGCCGTGCGGCTGGCGCAGCGGGTCGTCCTGCTGTCCTCCCGACCCGGCCGCGTGGTCCGCGAGTGGTCCACCGCCGACGGCGACGAGCCCGCCCTGATCAGCGACATCACCAGCCACCTGCGAGAGGTGATCAGTGGCCACGCCGCAGCTTGACAACGACCTCGCGGCGGTCGGCGCGGGCCTGGACGCGCTGGACGCGCCGTCCCAGGACCAGCGGCCCTCGCTGGGCAGGCGGTTCGTGCGCACCGGGGTGCCGCCGCTGATCGCGTTCGGGCTGCTGCTCGGCGCGTGGCAGGCGCTGTGGGCGGCGGCCTTCTGGCCCGAGTACCAGCTGCCCTCGCCCGCGTCGGTGTGGTCGGCGGTCGCCGAGGCCGTCGAGACCGGCCGCGCGCTGGACGTGCTGTGGACGTCGGTGAGCCGGGCCGTGCTGGGCTTCCTGACCGCCGTGGTGATCGCCACCCCGCTGGGGCTGCTGATCGCCAAGGTGCGGGTGGTGCGCGCGGCGATCGGCTCGCTGGTCACCGGCCTCCAGTCGCTGCCGTCGGTGGCGTGGGTGCCGGCGGGCATCCTGTGGTTCGGCGCGACCCCGTCGACCATCTACTTCGTGGTGCTGATGGGTTCGGTCCCGTCCATCGCCAACGGCCTGGTCGCGGGCGTCGACCAGATCCCGCCGCTGCTGCCCCGGGTCGGCCAGGCGCTCGGCGCGGGCAGGCTCGCGGCCGCCCGGCACATCCTGCTGCCCGCCGCGCTGCCCGGCTACCTGGCCGGGCTCAAGCAGGGCTGGGCGTTCTCGTGGCGCTCGCTGATGGCCGCCGAGATCATCGCCACCTCGCCGCAGCTGGGCGAGGGGCTCGGGCAGTACCTGCACAACGGGTCGTCGCTCAACGACATCTCGATGGTGATCGCGGCGATCTTCCTGATCCTGCTGGTGGGTGTCGGGATCGAGCTGCTGGTGTTCCGGCCGCTGGAGCGGGCGGTGTTGCGCGCCCGCGGTCTGACGAGTGCGCTGTGACGGCCCTGGTCGCCGTGGCGCACGGCAGTCGCGACCCGCGTTCGGCGGCCACCGTCCACGCGTTGCTGGAAGTGGTGCGGGGGCTGCGGCCCTCGCTGGACGTCCGAGGGTCCTTCCTGGACCTGTCCGCGCCGAGGCTCGGTGACGTGCTGCGGGCCGTGCACGGGGCCGGCCACCGGTCGGCGGTGGTCGTGCCCCTGCTGCTGGGCAAGGCTTTCCACGCGCGGGTCGACGTGCCGGGGGCGGTGGCCGAAGCCCGGCTGCCGTCCCTGGACGTGACCATCGCGGACGTGCTCGGGCCCGATCCCCGGCTGGAGTCGGCGGCGCTGCGCCGCCTGGCCGCGGCCGGCGTGACGTCCGGGGACCGGTCGGTCGGCGTGGTGCTGGCGGGCGCGGGCTCCTCGCACGCGCCGGCCAACGCCGCCGTCTCCTCGATCGCCCGCCGGTGGGCGGCGGACTCCGGCTGGGCGGGCGTGGAGGCGGCGTTCGCCTCCACCGCGTCGCCGGACGTGCCGACCGCCGTGGCGCGGCTGCGGGAGCGCGGCGCGCGGCGGATCGCCGTGGCGTCGTGGTTCCTCGCGCCCGGCCTGCTCCCCGACCGGGTCGCCGACCTGGCCGGGGACGCCGCCGTCGCCGCTCCGCTGGGCGCGGACCCGGAAGTGGCCGAGGTCGTGCTGCACCGGTTCGACGCGGTGGCGGGCGCCCGCGCCAGCCGTTCGGCCTGACCCGCGCCCGCCGGCTCGGCTTCCGCACCGCTCCCCGGCCTGCGGCCCCGGTTCCACCGTCCCAGCGGGCACCGACAAAGATCGTGGTCGACGCTGAGGGGGCGGGATGGCCGGGTGGACGGCGATGGCCGGGGAGCACGATTTCCGCGCTGCGGACGAAGATTCGGCGCGGGAAATCGCGCAAGCGCTTGCGGCGTACGGGTTCGCGCGGGTCTCGGGGTGGAACGCGCACGGGCAGTGGGTGGTCAGTGCGCTTGACGAAGGTCCGTACACCCTCGACCCGGTGGGGCACCGGCAGATCGCTGCGGTCGCGTGGGAAGCCGCTGCGATCGCCCGGCGGCACGGCGGGATTCCCCGGGGCGGTGCGCGGTTCGACGTGTCCGACCTGGGCAGGGGCCGCAGCGGCGAGAGGTTCGTGGTGACCGACCCCGGCGGTCGACCGCCGGTTCCGCACGTGGTGGTGACCTCTCCGCCGCCCGGCGCCGGACTCGCCGGCGAACCGGACGAGGTGGTCGACGGGACGTTCGACTTCCCCGGCCTGGACGACGTCGACTGGGCCTCGCTGCACCACGCGCACGGCTCGGCCGAGGACGTGCCGGACCTGCTGCGCGCGCTCGCCGAACCCGACGAGGACTGGGACGACGCCCTCGGCGAACTGATCGGCGACAACGTCCTGCACCAGGGCTCCTGCTACTCCGCGACCCCGCCCGCGCTGCGCTTCCTGGCCCGGCTCACCGCGTCCGCGACGCTGCCCTTCCCCGGCCGCGACCCGCTCCTGCGGACCCTGGTGCACGCGTCCGACCGGTGGGCGGACGGCCTCTTGACCGCCGCCCACTACCTGACCGCCGAGGACTGGTGGGCGCAGGAGACCCACATCGCGGTCGGCGGGGAACTGCCCGCGCTGCTGGCCCGCTGGGACGCGGAGCCGCCGATGGGGCGGTTCCTGCTCGCCTGCCTCGCCGCCCTGCACCCCGTGCCCGGTCGGGTGATCGCGGACCGGGTCGGGGAACTGGCCGCGTCGCTGCACGGCACCGCCGAAGGCGAATGCCTGGCGCTCGCCTCGGCGCTGCTCGCCGCCGACGACGAGCGGGCGCACGCCGTCGCCACCGGGATCGTCGGGTGGAACCAGGACTGCGAGCCGACGCGGCTTGCCGAGCCGGACGTCACCGTGGCGGTGCGGTGCGCGCACGTGCTGGCCACGACCGCGCTGAGCGTCAGTCCGCGTCGAGCGCCGCGATCAGGCGCTGCATCACGGCGGCGGCGGTGCGCAGTTCGTCCGCGTCGACCTGGGCCGAGATCCGGTTGGCCCACGCGTGCTGCGCCTCGCGCAGGCCCGCGATCGCCCGGAACCCGGCCTCGGTCGCCTGGAACAGCTTGGCCCGGCGGTGCGCGGGGTTGGGCAGGTACTCGGCCAACCCCTTGTCCACCAGCAGGTCCGCGATCCGCTGCACGCTCTGCCGGGCCAGCCCCACCTCGCGGGCGATGCCGGACACCGGCAGCGGCCCCTTGAGCACCACCCCCATCACCTGCCACCACGCCGCGGTGAGCCCGACCGGTTTGGTCATGATCTCGGCGGCCTCCAGGAAGCCGCCGTAGAGGCGGAACGTGCGCATCACGACGTCGGTCAGCGCGTCGCCCGCCGCCGTGCGCGGCCCGGCCGCCGGGCCGCCCGGCCGGGAGGTCACGAGACCGCCGCCATCAGCTTCCCGAACCACACCGGGTCGGCGGTGTGGAACAGGCCGTACCAGGCTTCGAGCACGGCCGGCTCGTACAGGTCCAGCTCCGCCAGCACCTCGCGGGCGAACTCCAGCGCGCTCGCCCCGCCCGCCGTGACCAGGCCGCCCGCCCGCACCGCGCGCTCGGCGCGGAAGTGCTCCGCGCCCGCGTAGCCGGCCACGGCCGCGAGTTCCTCGACGGCGTTGCCGGTGTGCGGGCGGTCGTCGAGCAGCCCCTCGGCCGCGAGACCGACCGTGCCGCCGCAGATCGCCGCCACCGGCACGCCGGCCTCCAGCCAGCGCCGCGCCGCCCGGCCGAACCCGGCGTTGCCGCCGCCGTCCCAGGTGTCCGCGCCGGGCAGGATCAGCATGGCGCTGTCCGCCGGGTCGACGTCGGCCAGCGCCAGGTCGGGCAGGACCCGCACGCCGCCCATCGTGGTGACCGGGTCGAGGGTCGCGCCGACGGTCCGCACCCGGTGGCTGCCGGGGTTCTTCTGGAACGCCGGGTCGTTGATGCGCGCGGTGGCGAAACCGAACTCCCAGTCCGCGAGCGTGTCGTAGAGGGCGAGGTGGACCGTCTTCACTGTCATGACAGCATCCTGTCATTTTGACAGCATGCTGTCAATCGACCGGCCTCGTAGAGTGCGGCCCATGGCAGACGAGCTGGTCCACTACGAGGTGCGGCGCGGCATCGCGACGATCACGCTGGACTCCCCCCACAACCGCAACGCCCTGTCCGCGCGGCTGCGCGCCGAGCTGACCGGGCACCTGAAGACCGCGATCGCCGACGACGCCGTGCGCGTCCTCGTGCTCACCCACACCGGGCCGGTGTTCTGCTCGGGCATGGACCTCAAGGAAGCCGGCGGCGCGAGCGCCGACCAGCAGGGCGTCAACGAGTTCCCGGCCATCCTGGAAGCGCTCTGGACCAGCCCGAAGCCGGTCGTGGCCCGCCTCGCCGGCCCCGCCCGCGCGGGCGGCGTGGGGCTGGTCGCGGCGTGCGACATCGCGATCGCCGCGCAGACCGCCACGTTCGCGTTCAGCGAGGTCCGCATCGGCGTGGTGCCGGCCGTCATCTCGGTGACCGTGCTGCCCCGGCTGCTGCCCCGCGCGGCGCACGAGCTGTTCCTGACCGGCGAGACGTTCGACGCGACCCGCGCGCAGGCGATCGGCCTGGTCAACGCCGCGGTGCCGGCGGACGGGCTGGACGCCGAGGTGGCCCGCTACGCCGACATGCTCGCCCTGGGCGCGCCCAACGCGCTGGCCGCCACCAAGCGGATGCTCCAGGAGCCCCGGCCGAGCGGCCTGGGCGAGGTGTTCGCCGACATGCTGGAGCTGTCCGCCCGGCACTTCGGCGGCCCCGAGGGCCAGGAGGGCATCGCCGCGTTCGTCGCCAAGCGCAAGCCGTCCTGGGTCCCCGAGCAGGACTGAGCACCGGCCGGGACGGACGAGCGGGAGCGCCCGGCTTCAGCCGAGGCCGGGCCGGCCCGGGTAGTGCACGGCGAAGCGGCGCGCACCGCCGGCCGTCTCGGCCTCGGCGTCGGCCAGCACGGACTCCACGTCCTCGTCGCCGCCCTCCCACACCAGCACGTGCTCGCCGGGCGGCAGCCACGACAGGTCGGTGAGGCAGTCGTAGAGGGCGTCGAGGTTCTGCCCGTAGTAGTCCGGGAACTCCAGGGCCTGCCCGATCGCGGCCAGCGCGGCCGACTTGGACCGCGCGCCGGGCCGCACGACGTACCGGAACACCTTCACCGGCTCACGTCCACGACGACGAACGTCGAGTAGTGGTCACCGGTGTAGTAGACCTCGGACGACGACCCGGTGACGATCCGACGCGCGCCCCGATCCGGGCTGCCGGGCGTCGGCACCGTGTACTCGCGGTAGTAGTCGCCGGACTTCGCGGGCAGCCGCTTCTCCCGGTTCTGGAAGGTCACGCCGTCGTTGCGCGGGTACGGGAACGGCCCGCCGCGCTCGATCAGCTGCCACGTGGCCACCGCCTCGGCGGGCAGCCCGGACAGCTCCTTCACGGCCATGCCGGCACCCGCGCCCGGCACCTTGGCCGCCTGTCCCCCGGTCTGCCCGACGGCCGACGACCCGCCGGTGGCGACCGCTCGGGTGGAGGTGGCCGAGGTGCTCGGCGCGGGATCGGACGAGCCGCCGAGGTCCTTGGCGAAGTAGCCGATCACGACCAGCGCGAGCAGGCCCAGGAGTGCGGCGGTGAGCCGCCTGGCGGGAGTCACGGCCGCCAGCCTACGAAGGCGGGCCCGCGTCCACCTTGTCGGGTTCGGCCGGCGCGTCGGCGGGCGTCGGCGGGTTGAACCGGGAGGACGCGTTGTCCACGACCCGGTCGATCAGCCGCGCGGCGCCCAGGCTCAGCGGCAGCAGCACCGCCATGAGCAGCGCGAACTGGAACGGGAAGGGGAGCTGCGCCATCCACAGCTCGACCGCGTCCCACCACTGCGCTATCGCGTCCAACACGGTGTCGAGCCTACTGCCGTGACGTGGTTCACCGCACCGGGATCCCTACCACTGGGTAAGTTCCGAGGCATGTTCGCCGTCTACGCAGCCGAGCCGAGCCCGCAGGACCCCATCGCCGCACTGCGCGTCGGTGACCGCCCCGATCCCGAGGTGCCGGCCGGCTGGGTCCGGGTCGGCGTGCGGGCCGCCAGCCTGAACATGCACGACCTGTGGACGCTGCGGGGCGTGGGCATCAAAGCCGACCGGTTCCCGATGATCCTGGGCTGCGACGGCGCGGGCGTGCTCGACGACGGCACCGAGGTGGTGCTGCACTCGGTGATCGGCGACCCGGCGTGGAGCGGGGACGAGACCCTCGACCCGGGCCGCACCCTGCTCACCGAGAAGCACCAGGGCACGTTCGCCGAGCACGTCGTGGTGCCGGCCCGCAACGCACTGCCCAAGCCCGCCGACCTGTCCTTCGCCGAGGCGGCGTGCATGGGCACGGCGTGGCTGACCGCCTACCGGATGCTGTTCGTGAAGTCCGGGCTGCGGCCGGGGCAGACCATGCTGGTGCAGGGCGCGTCCGGCGGCGTGGCCACGGCGCTGGTCCAGCTCGGCCAAGCGGCGGGCTTGCGGGTGTGGGTCACGGGGCGCACCGAGGAGAAGCGGGCGCTGGCCGTGGAACTGGGCGCGCACGCCGCGTTCGAGTCCGGCGCGCGCCTGCCCGAGCGGGTCGACGCGGTGTTCGAGACGGTCGGCAAGGCCACCTGGTCGCACTCGATGAAGTCGCTCAAGCCCGGCGGCATCGTGGTCATCTCCGGCGCGACCAGCGGCGACGCCACGGCCGCGGAGTTGCAGCGGCTGTTCTTCCTCCAGCTGCGGGTGGTCGGCTCGACCATGGGCACCCGCGAGGAGCTGGGCGACCTGCTGGCGTTCTGCGCCCTCAACGGGCTGCGCCCCCGGATCGGCCGGGAGCTGCCGCTGGAGCGCGCCGAGGAGGGCCTGCGGGCCATGCTCGACGGCGACACCGCCGGCAAGATCGTCTTCACCCGCTAGCCGACCGACGCGACCAGCGCGGTCACCGCCGGGTGCCAGTCGCGGCCCGGCGGACCGCTGACCACCAGCCGCCGGGTCACCCGGCGGGTCAGCGGCACCAGCACCAGGCCGGGCGTGAGCATGGCCGCCAGCAGGCCGGGGACGATCGAGACGCCGATCCCGGCGCGCACCATCGCGAGCAGCGTGCCCAGTTCGCGCACCCGGTGCACGGGCGTGATCGGCAGGCCCTGGCACACCCGGCGGACGTGCCGCTCGCAGCCGCCGCAGGACAGCAGGAACGGGTCGTCCACCAGGTCGGCCACGTCCACCTCCGGCTCGCCCGCCAGCGGGTGGTCGTCGCGCAGCAGCACGTGGAACGCGTCCTCGCCGACCAGCGCACCCTCGCCCGGCGGCGGGTCGACCACGACCGCGACCTCCACCGTCCCGTTGGCCAGCCAGTCCGCGACCTCGTCGTCCTCGCCCTCGAACACCCGGATCCGCACGTGCGGGAACTCGTCGCGCCAGCGGGCCAGCAGCTCGGGCAGCAGGCCCTGGCACACCGTGGGCGGCGCGGCCAGCCGCACCGTGCCCTGCGCGAGGCCGTTGCGGCGGGCGGCCAGGTCGGTCATCGCCACCGACGCGGACACCGCCGTCCGGGCGTGCGCCAGCACGTCGTGCCCGAACGCGGTGGGCCGCACCGCGCCCCGGCGGTGCAGCACCGGCTGGCCGAGCGTGCGCTTTAGCGCGGCCACCGCGTGCGACACGGCGGACTGGGTCAGGCCCAGCGACTCGGCGGCCGCGCCGAACCCGCCCTCGTCGACCACCGCGAGGAACGCGCGCAGCTGCGCGAAGTTCAACGTCATGAGCCACTCTCATACCGGTCCGGTGGCAATTTGTTGGACTCATTGTGCCAGGTCGGGAGAGTGTCGGCTGGTGCGGAAATCGTGGGTCGGGAAGTTCGTGCTGCTGTCGGCCATCTGGGGCGGCAGCTTCGCGCTGATCAAGGTGGCGGTGGACGCGGGCGTGCCCGCGGTGTGGGTGGCGTTGCTCCGGTGCCTGTTCGGCGCGCTGGCGCTGTGGGCGATCTGCGCCGTGCAGCGGCAGGGCGTGCCGCGCGACCGGCGGCTGTGGGGGCACGCGCTGGTGGTGGCCGCGCTGCTCAACTCGGTGCCGTTCACGCTGCTCGCGTTCGGCGAGACGAAGGTCAGCTCGGTGCTGGCGGGGGTCTTCAACGCGACCACGCCGCTGATGACGCTGGTGTTCGTGCTGCTGATCGTGCCGCAGGAGAAGATCACCGGGGCGAAGCTGGCCGGGCTCCTGGTCGGGTTCGCCGGCGTGCTCGTGGTGCTCAAGGCGTGGCAGGGCCTGGGCGAGGACGTGCTGGTGGGCAGCCTGGCGTGCCTGGGCGCGACGTTCTGCTACGGCGCGGGGTTCGCCTACACCCGGCGGTTCTTCTCCGGCGGTCCGCACTCGGCGAGCGCCCTGTCCGCCGTGCAGATCACCTGCGCCACCGCGCAGCTCGCGGTGGCCGCGCCGCTGGTCGGCGGGCTGCCCGCGTGGCCGGGGTGGCCCGCGGCGGCGGCGCTGCTGGTGCTGGGCGCGGCCGGCACGGGCCTGGCGTACGTGCTGAACCTGGACGTGATCCGGGAGGCCGGTCCGACCGTCGCCTCCACGGTCACCTACCTCACGCCGCTGTGGTCGACCGCGCTCGGGGTGGTGTTCCTGGCCGAACCCGCCGGGTGGAACACCGTCGCCGGTGGTGCGATCGTGGTGGCGGGCGTGCTGTTGGCCCGCCGGCCCGCCAACCGTCCGATAGGACAAAAAAGCACCCGATCGGTGGTCCGAGCGGACAAACCCGGTCCTGCTGGACGGGCGTACGGTTCGCCGCACACAACCACGAGGGAGCGCGAATGACCTCCGTGCAGGGCGGCTTCGGCCAGGGTTCGGGCGTGTTCCGCCGCAAGCCCATCGAACAGATCTCCGACGAGAAGGGCACCGGGCTCACCCGGACCCTGGGCCTGTGGCAGCTCACCGCGATCGGCATCGGCGGCATCATCGGCGCGGGCATCTTCTCGCTCGCCGGGGCCGTGGCGAACCAGACCGCGGGTCCGGCCGTGCTGATCTCGTTCCTCATCGCGGGCGTCGCCAGCGCGGCGGCGGCGTTCTCCTACGCCGAGTTCGCCGGCCTGATCCCCAGGGCGGGCTCCGCCTACACCTACGGCTACGCGGTGCTGGGCGAGATCGTCGGCTGGTTCATCGGCTGGGACCTGCTGCTGGAGTACACCGCGATCGTGGCGGTGGTCGCGATCGGCATCTCCGGGTACTTCAACGAACTGCTCAACCTGCTCGGCCTCGACCTGCCGACGTGGATGCTCGGCGCGCCCGGCACCGAGAGCGGCGGCGTCGCCGAGGGCAGCTACAAGGTGAACCTGTTCGCGGTGCTGCTGTGCCTGCTCATCGCGTACGTGCTGAACCTGGGCATGAAGAACGCGGCCCGGTTCGAGACCGTCCTGGTGTACCTGAAGGTCGCGATCGTCCTGCTGGTGATCGTGGTCGGCGTGTTCCACATCGACACCGCCAACTACAACCCGTTCTTCCCGTTCGGCCTGTCCGGCGCGTTCACCGGCGCGGCCACGGTGTTCTTCGCGGTGTTCGGCTACGACGCGATGAGCACCGCCGCCGAGGAGTCCAAGGACTCCCAGCGGCACATGCCCAAGGCGATCATCTACTCGCTGGCCATCTCGATGGTGCTCTACGTGCTGGCCTGCCTGGTGCTGACCGGCATGGTCAACTTCAAGGACATCGACGCGGAGAGCTCGTTCGCCACCGCGTTCGCCGACATCGGCCTGCCCGCGCTCGGGATCGTCATCTCGGTCGGCGCGGTGCTGGGCATCACGACCGTGCTGTTCACGTTCATGATGGGCGCCGCCCGGGTCGGCTACTCGATGTCCCGCGACGGCCTGCTGCCCAAGTGGTTCGCCAAGACCCACCCGGTCCGGCACGTGCCGACCCGCACCACGTGGGTGCTGGGCGGCGCGTCCGCGCTGATCGCGGGCTTCCTGCCGATCGGCGAGGCCGCCGAGCTGACCAACATCGGCATCCTGCTGGCGTTCGTGGT
This sequence comes from Saccharothrix sp. NBAS 001, assembly GCF_056640475.1. Classification (NCBI taxonomy): domain Bacteria; kingdom Bacillati; phylum Actinomycetota; class Actinomycetes; order Pseudonocardiales; family Pseudonocardiaceae; genus Saccharothrix; species Saccharothrix sp. NBAS 001. The sequence continues at coordinate 9,569,497 of NZ_CM153251.1, read as the reverse complement.
GGTCTGCGTCGCGGTGATCGTGCTGCGGTACAAGCAGCCCGACCTGCCGCGCACGTTCAAGACGCCGGGGATGCCCGTCGTGCCGGCCCTCGGCGTGGTGTTCTCGCTGTGGCTGATCACGTTCCTCGCGCCCGAGACGTGGCTGCGGTTCGCGGTCTGGTTCGCCATCGGCCTGGTGATCTACTTCGCCTACAGCCGGCGCAACTCCGCGCTGGAGAAGACCGGCGGCTCAGCCGACTGAGTCGCACCACCGGTCGACCACGTCGGCCAGCACGGCCATCGGCAGCGGACCGCCGCCGAGCACCACGTCGTGGAACGCCCGGATGTCGAAGCGCTCGCCCAGCCGGCGCTCCGCCTCGCCGCGCAGGCGCTGGATCTCCAGCCGCCCCACCATGTACGACAGCGCCTGCGCGGGGTTCTCCGAGTAGCGGTCCACCTCGGAGGAGATGTCCACCTCCGGCATCACGGCGTGCGCGCGCAGGTAGTCGACCGCCTGCTGCCGGGTCCAGCCCAGCGCGTGGATCCCGGTGTCGACCACCAGCCGGGCGGCGCGCAGCGAGTCGCCCGAGAGCATCCCCAGCCGGGACACGTCGTCGCTGTAGAGCCCCATCTCGTCGGCCAGCCGCTCGGTGTAGAGCGCCCAGCCCTCCAGGTAGGCCTCGATCGAGGCGAACCGGCGCAGCAGCGGCAGCCCGGTGAGCTGCTGGGCGAGCGCGATCTGGAAGTGGTGGCCGGGCACGCCCTCGTGGAACGCGGTCGCCTCCGCGCTGAACCGGTCGCGCTGCTCGGCCTGGTGGGTGTTCACGAAGTACGTGCCCGGCCGCGAGCCGTCCAGCGCCGGGTCCATGTAGTAGGCCAGCGGCGCGTTCGGGGCGTCCGCCTCGGGCACCACGTCCACCGCGCACCGGGCGGCCGGGAGGGTGCCGAACCAGTCGCCCGCTACCCGCTCGGCGCGCGCGATGGTCTCCTCGGCCAGCACCACCATCTCCGCCGCGGTGTTCCAGCGCAGCGCCGGGTCGTCCAGCAGCCGGCGGCGCACCTCGGCCGCGCTGATCGGGCCGAACACCCGCGCGCCGATCTCCTCGTACTCCCGGTCCAGCGCCTCGATCAGGTCCAGCCCCACCCGGTGCAGCTGCTCGGGCGTGTGGTCGGTGGTGGTGTACACCCGCACCAGGCCCGCGTACAGCTCGCCGCCGCCGGGCAGCCAGCACAGCCCCGGCTCGCGGTCGGAACGGCCGCGCGGCTCGATCTCGGCGCGCAGGAAGTCCCGGTAGCGGGCGAACGCCGGGCGCACCGCGGAGGCCAGCAGGTCTTCGCACGCCGCGGCGGATCCGGTGCCCCGCAACGGGATCGCCAGCGGGTCGGACTCCTCGGCGAGGTGCCGGTCCAGCCGGGCCGCGGCCGCCGCCACCAGGTGCGCGATCGGCCGGCGGTCCGAGGCGCGCTGCCGCTGCGCCAGCGCCTCCAGGTAGTCCGGCAGGGCCGCCAGCCGGGCCAGGTAGTCCTGCCTGCCCCGCTCGTCCACGGGTCTGATCAGCGGTAACGCCACCAGCAGCAGGGCGATCGGCGCGTTGAGGCCCTCGGCGTGGGTGTGCTCGACCAGGTTCGAGCCCGTCTTGCGCGCCAACGCGCCGGCCTGCTGCACCACCACCGCGCGGGTCAGCGGGTCGTCGTCCCCGACGCGGGCGCGGGCCGCGATCTCCTCGGCCCGCAGGCGCAGCGCGCGATCCGCCGCCGCGCTCGGGTCCGGCAGCTTGTCGTCCCGGCCGGGCAGGCCCATCAGGGTCGCCGTGACCGGATCTGCGTCCATGGTCGCGGCCAGCAGGTCGTCGGCGAGTTCGCGCGCTGTCGTCACCCCGACATTCTCACCCGCGCAAGCGTTGCTACAGCGGCGGAATTCGCATGATCGCCGTGGAAAGTGCCTGGCGCGCCTCGGTGTGCAACCGGGCCACCACCTCCGCCGCCGGGGCCGGTCGGACCAGCGCGTAGGTCTGCCCGGCCCACAGCGACATCAGCTCCGGGTCACCGGTCGCGCGCACCGGCTTGGTCAGGTGGTGCACCTCCGGGTACGCCGCCGGTGCCGCCGGGCTGTTCTCGGTGAGGAACCGGTTCACCAGGCCGCGCGCCGGACGTCCGCTGAACGCCCTGGTCAACGCGGTGCGCCGGGTCCCGTCGGCGAGCGCCCGCCGGTGCGCGGGGTTGGTGCCGGCCTCCGGGCAGGACAGGAAGGCGGTGCCGAGCTGGGCCGCCACCGCGCCCGCGGCGACCACCGCGGCCACGTCCGCGCCGTGCACCAGGCCGCCGGTCGCGATCAGCGGCAGGTCCACCCGGGCGCGGACCAGGCGGAGGGCGGCCAGTACGCCGAACAGCTCGCCGCCGCCCGGCGACACCCCGTCGTCGGCGAAGGTGCCGCGGTGCCCGCCGGCGTCACAGCCCTGCACGCACAGCGCGTCCGCCCCGACCTGCGCGGCCTGGCGGGCTTCGGCGGGCGTGGTGACCGTGACGACGACCGTCGAGCCGGCGGCGTGCAGCCGTGCCACGTCGTGCGCGTCGGGCAGGCCGAAGGTGAACGAGACCACCGGCACCCGCATGGCCATCACCAGTTCCAGCTTGGCCGCGTAGCCGTCGTCGTCCCAGCGCGGCTCGCCCGGTTCGGCGGGCGACTGCGCGCGCACCCGCTCCCGGTACGCCTTCAAGTCCACAGTGGACTTCGGCCCGGGTACGAACAGGTTGACCCCGAACGGTTCCCCGTTCAGCGCCTTGGTCTCCTTGACCTGGTCGGCGAGCGCCTCCACGGTCAGGTAACCGGCGGCCAGGAAGCCGAACCCGCCCGCCCGGCCCACCTCGGCGACCAGCTCCGGCGTGGACGCGCCACCCGCCATCGGCGCGGCGATCACCGGCACTTCGAGTCGATCCAGCATGGCACCGACGATAACCCGCCATTTGGCGGACTTGCCGACCAGTCCGCGAAGCGGAACGCTCCCCGGCCCGCCGCCGCAGGGCGGGCCGGGGAGCGTCCCCTCAGGTCACGGCAGCGTGTCGAGGTGAGGCGCCACCGTGTTGGAGAACCCCCAGCCGCTGGACGCGTCCCAGTTGATCGACCACGTCATCGCGCCCCGGATGCTCGGCCACGTCTGCGACGGCTTGAACGAGCCGCAGTTCGTGCCCTTGGCGAGGCAGTCGAGCGCCTTGTTGACGTTGGCCGCGGACTGGTAGCCGCCACCCGCGCCCGAGGGCGACGCGGGCAGGCCCAGGCCCACCTGGTCCGGCCGCAGGCCGTTCTGGAGCTGGATGCAGGCCAGCGCCACCAGGAAGTCCACGGTGCCCTGCGAGTAGACCTTCTGGTCGCAGCCGAGCATCGTGCCCGAGTTGTAGAACTGCATGTTGACGACCGTGAGGATGTCCTTCACGGCCAGCGCCAGCTTGAAGTACTCCTGGCCGGTCGACTGCATGTCGATGGTCTGCGGGGCCATCGTGATGACCTTGCCGCCACCCGCGTGGATGCTGCGCAGCGCCTGCGCCATGTAGGTGGAGCTGACGCCGTTCTCCAGGTCGATGTCCACGCCGTCGAAGCCGTAGTTCGTGATCAGCGTCTTGACGCTGTTGGCGAACGCGGTCGCCGAGGAGCTGTCACCGGCCCAGATGGTGCCCTTCTCGCCACCGACCGAGATGATCACCTTCTGGCCGCGCGCCTGGAGGGTGCGGACGTCGGCCTTGAACTGGGCGTCGGTGTAGCCGCCGAGCTTGCTCGACAGCACCGGGTCGAGGTTGAACTCCACCGCGCCGCGGGTCGCGGGCACCGCGTCGGCGAACGCGACCGCCACGATGTCGTACGTGGTGGGCACGTCGGCGAGCTTGAGCACGCGCGAGCCGTTGTCGAAGTTGTGCCAGTAGCCGGTCAGCACGTGCTTCGGCAGCGTCGGGTCCGGCGGGTTGCCGGTCGTGGTGGTCGTCGTCGTGGTGGTGGTCGTGGTGGTGCTGGTCGGCGTCGTGGTCGTGGTGCTGGTGCTCGTCGGCGTCGTGGTCGTGGTGGAGGTCGGCGGGGTGCCGGGGCCGTCCAGGTTCACGTCGTCCACGAAGTACGCGGGCTGCCCGTACCAGCCGTGCACGTAGACCGTGACGCTGGACGCGGAGGCACCCGTCGTGAAGTCGATGTTGAGCTGGGTGAAGCTGGTCGAGCCCGGCGTCCACGTGCTCTTGTCGCCGCTGCCGGTCCCGGTGACGCCGAGGTAGACGTAGCTACCCTGCGCCCACGCGGAGAGCTTGTACGCGGTGTTGGGCCGCACCGCGATGGTCTGGGAGCAGCGGGCGTTGTCGGAACCGGCCGGGGTGCCCGACAGCGCGTGCGAGCCGCTGCGCTTGGGCGTGGTGACCACGTTCGCGTTGGAACACGTCCAGCCGCTGGTGTTCCCGGCGTCGAAACCGGGGTTGGCGACCAGGTTGGCGGCCGACGCGCTGCCCGCCACCACCAAGGTCAGGCCCGCCATGGCCAGCAAGCCGACCACCACGGCGACCAGAGCGCGTCTAGTCCTCGAAGCCACGTCCACCTCCACGAAGTCCATTCGGCGGCCTTGCCCAGCAGGTGACGTGGGCCACTGGCAAAATGGACTAGACCACTGGGGCTTGTCAAGGGTGTGAACATGGGCCGCGTGACGTTCACCGTTGATGACGCCATCGGAATCGCGCGCGCGGCGCACCTCGGACAGGTCGACAAGTCCGGCGCGCCGTACATCGGCCACCCGCTGCGGGTGATGGGCCGGGTGTCCGGCGAGCACGCCCGGATGGCCGCCGTGCTGCACGACGTCCTGGAGGACACCGCCGTCACCGCCGAGGACCTGGCGGCCCGGGGCTGCCCGCCGGCCGTCGTGGCGACCGTGCTGGCGCTGACCCACCGGGAAGGCGAGTCCCAGGAGGACTACCTGAGCAGGGTCGCGGCCGACCCGGTCGCGGTCGTGGTCAAGCGGGCGGACATCGCCGACAACACGTCCCCGCCCCGCATCGCGCTGCTGGACAGGCCCACCCAGGAGCGGCTGCTCGCGAAGTACGCCCGGGCGCTCGACCTGCTGGACGGGCACGGCCCTGCAGGCCAGGAGGCGTAGCGGAGGTCACCCCGAAACCGCCGGTACGGCACTGCGACGTGCGGCAGAATGGAGGTGAACCGATCCAGAAATCCCGAAAGGCACCATGACGAAGACGCTCGACCAAGTCCGCACGTACTTCACCACCCGCCGCGACCTGCGCCGGCGCACCGAGCGGCTCAGCCGCGAACTGGCCGCCTACGACAGCCCGAGCGACCGGCTGGACCTGGAAGCCGCGATCGCCCGCTACCCGGAGTCCGAGACCCGGGAAGTCGAAACGATCCTGCGCCTGCGCACGATCGACCGCCTGGGCCGCGACGCGCGCTGACGCGCGAGGCAAATGAGAGGGCCTTCGGAGAGTTCTCCGAAGGCCCTTCCGTCATTTCAGGGTCCCCAGCAGTTCGCTCGGCGCGAGCCGCACCGGGAACGGCCGCACCGCGGCGAACACCTCGTCGCCCTTCACCACGGACGCCAGTTCGTAGTCACCGTCGTCGTTCAGCTCGAAGACGTCGAGCGCCGGTTCCCGGGGGTCGACGATCCAGTAACTCGGCACGCCCATCCGTTCGTAGAGCGACTTCTTGAGGTTGGTGTCGGTCAGCACCGAACTCGGCGACAGCACCTCGACCACGAGCAGCGGCGCGACCGGCAGCAGCTTGTCGGTCAGGTCCTCTTCCCGGGCCACCAGCAGGTCCGGCTGCACCTCGGTCGCCGGCGAGTACCGCACGGCGAACGGCGCGGGCAGCACGTGCAACCCGTCCGGGCACGCGGCATCCAGGTGCACCACGAGCTTCGCCACGATCTTCTGGTGGCGCAGTACCGGGGCCGGGCTCACGATGAGCATCCCGTCGACGAGTTCATAACGCCGGCCATCATCGGGCAAGCCCTCCAGGTCTTCCACCGTGTAGGGACGTTCGCCGATGTCGTTTCGCATGATGGTCATGGTCCCCCCTTTCTACTTGGTTCGCCAACCATGGCAGAGGGGAAAGGTAATTCCACTATTGATTTCCGATCGTCCCTCTAAAGGGGACAACCGGAATTCAGATCAGTCGGCCACCGAATTCCGACCGGCGGCACGCCGATCAATTCGCGGAATCACCGGTCAGTGGCCGACTTCCTGCACGACCCCGCCGGTGAGCCGGTGCACCAGCCGCAGGATCCGCTGCTGCACCTGGTCGAACGACCGCACCTCGGCCGTCTCCGACGTCCACAGCACCACGGAGAACGTCTGCTCCCCCGCCGTGACGTCGATCCGCGTCTCGGCCCCGCCGTCCACCGACCCGACGTGCGACGCCCGCCACAGCCCGGCCCGCAGCGCGACCAGGGCGAGTTCGCGCACGTCGTGCGCGCCCATCCGCCCGGTGAACGAGCGCTGCCGGCGGTCGGCCGTGACCGTGGAGCTGAGCCGGTACTCGCCGGTGCCCGCGAAGCTCGCCTCGGTCGTCCCCGACGGCCCCTGGATCACGTACCGGATCGCGAACCGGTCGGGGGCCAGCCGACCGTCGAGATAGCCCTTCAACGCGTACTCCACACCGTCCCCCTGTGACCGGGTACCGCCCACCATGGTGAGCGCCCCCGACCGGCCCGCGCCGCCGGTCGGGTCAGAGTTCGGGGAAGCGTTACTTCTTCTTGTCCTTGCCCGAATCGTCGGTGGACAGCGCGGCGACGAACGCCTCCTGCGGCACCTCCACGCGCCCCACCATCTTCATCCGCTTCTTGCCTTCCTTCTGCTTCTCCAGCAGCTTGCGCTTGCGGGTGATGTCACCGCCGTAGCACTTGGCGAGGACGTCCTTGCGGATCGCGCGGATCGTCTCGCGGGCGATCACCCGCGAACCCACGGCCGCCTGGATCGGCACCTCGAACTGCTGGCGCGGGATCAGCTCGCGCAGCTTGGTCGCCATCCGGGTGCCGTAGCCGTAGGCGTGGTCCTTGTGCACGATCGCGCTGAACGCGTCGACCGGCTCGCCCTGCAGCAGGATGTCGACCTTGACCAGCTCCGCGTCCTGCTCGCCGGACTCCTCGTAGTCCAGCGACGCGTAGCCGCGGGTGCGGGACTTCAGCGCGTCGAAGAAGTCGAAGATGATCTCGCCGAGCGGCAGCGTGTAGCGCAGCTCGACGCGGTCCTCGGACAGGTAGTCCATGCCGCCCAGCTGGCCGCGCTTGGACTGGCACAGCTCCATGATCGCGCCGATGTAGTCGCTGGGCGCGATGATCGTGCACTTGGTGATCGGCTCGTACACCTCGGCCCGCTTGCCGTCGGGCCAGTCCGACGGGTTGGTCACCACGTGCTCGGTGCCGTCCTCCATGACCACCCGGTACACCACGTTGGGCGCGGTGGAGATCAGGTCCAGCCCGAACTCGCGCTCCAGCCGGTCGCGGGTGATCTCCAGGTGCAGCAGGCCGAGGAAGCCGCAGCGGAAGCCGAAGCCCAGCGCCGCCGAGGTCTCCGGCTCGAAGGTCAGCGCGGCGTCGTTGAGCTGGAGCTTCTCCAGCGCCTCGCGCAGCTCCGGGTAGTCCGAGCCGTCCACCGGGTACAAGCCGGAGTAGACCATCGGGCGGGGCTCGCGGTACCCGGCCAGCGGCTCGGTCGCGCCCTTCTTCTCCCAGGTGACGGTGTCGCCGACCTTGGACTGGCGGACGTCCTTCACCCCGGTGATCAGGTAGCCGACCTCGCCGACGCCCAGCCCCCGGCTGGGCTTGGGCTCGGGCGAGATGATGCCGACTTCCAGCAGCTCGTGGGTCGCGCCGGTGGACATCATCCTGATCCGCTCGCGCGGGGTGATGCGGCCGTCCACGACCCGGATGTAGGTGACCACGCCCCGGTAGGTGTCGTACACCGAGTCGAAGATCATCGCGCGGGCCGGCGCGTCCGCCGCGCCGACCGGCGCGGGCACCAGGCGCACGACCTCGTCCAGCAGGTCGCCGACGCCCAGCCCGGTCTTCGCGGAGACCCGCAGCACCTCCTCGGGCTCGCAGCCGACGATGTGCGAGAGTTCCTTGGCGTACTTGTCCGGGTCCGCGGCGGGCAGGTCGATCTTGTTCAGCACCGGGATGATGGTGAGGTCGTTCTCCATCGCCAGGTACAGGTTGGCCAGCGTCTGCGCCTCGATGCCCTGCGCCGCGTCGACCAGCAGCACCGCGCCCTCGCACGCCTCCAGCGCCCGCGACACCTCGTAGGTGAAGTCGACGTGGCCCGGGGTGTCGATCATGTGCAGGACGTGGTCCTGCCCGTCGAGCTGCCACGGCAGGCGCACGTTCTGCGCCTTGATGGTGATGCCGCGTTCCCGCTCGATGTCCATGCGGTCGAGGTACTGCGCGCGCATCGCCCGCTCCTCGACCACGCCGGTGAGCTGCAGCATGCGATCGGCCAGGGTCGACTTGCCGTGGTCGATGTGCGCGATGATGCAGAAGTTCCGGATCAGCTCCGGAGGCGTGAACGTCTGATCGGCGAACGTGCTCACTCAGGTTCCTCGCACGGGACGGACAAAGGGGATCGGCACATCATCTCACGTCCCGCCGACCTGCTGTTCCACCCGGGCGTGACCGAGGCCATAAGCTGTCCCGCCGTGCACACGAACGGTGAAGACCCGCGCCCGGCCAAGGGCGCGGTGCGCGAGATCCACTCGGCCGCCGCCGCGGCGTCCCTGGAGTACTCCCCCGACCTGGACGGCCTGGCCGACCCGGGCGAGGTCGTGTGGGCCTGGGTGCCCTACGAGGAGGACCCGGACCGGGGCAAGGACCGCCCGCTGCTGGTCGTCGGCCGGCACAAGCGCGCCCTGCTGGCCCTGATGCTGACCAGCAAGGCCCCCGACCGGCACGAGGTGGACGAGTTCCTGCCGCTGGGCTCGGGCCGCTGGGACCGCGACGGCCGCGAGTCCTACCTGCGCCTGGACCGGGTCTTCGAACTGGACGAGGACGACATCCGCCGCGAGGGCTCGGTGCTGGAGCCGGAGCGCTTCTCGCTGGTCGTCGACGCCCTGCGCGGACTCGGCTGGCGCTGATCGCGCCCACCGCGCCGGCGCCGCGTCCGGGCTGCCCGGACGCGGCGTCGGCGTGGTGGTCAGAACGGCCAGTCGGCGTCGCGGCCCGCCTCCAGCAGCGGCACCGACCGGAACGTCGCGTCGGTGAGCCCGCCGAACTCGTGCCGGTTGCCGCTGCCCGTGGCGAACGCGGCGGGCGCGTACCCGCCCAGGTTGAACCCGTAGAGCGGCACGTGCGCCGGCACCAGGTCCGCGACGCCCTCGCCGTGCCCGGACATGGTCTGCATGTCGGAGATGACGAAGACCCGGTCGTGCCCGTCGTAGGACCGCCGGACCGCGCCGACGATGTCCGTGCCGTGCCCGACGTCCCCGATCCGGCGCAGGAACCGCCGCACCTCGTGGATCACCGACCCGCCGGGCTCCACCCGGTGGCGGAACTCGCCGTCGGCGAACCCGCGCACGTCGACGTCCTCCCCCTTGACCGCGAGCGCCACCCCGAACACCGCCGCCGCCTTGGCGGGGGTGACGGTGGAGCGCGCCGACACCGTCCCGGTCATCGACGCCGAGGTGTCGACCAGGACCAGCGACCGGCCGGGCAACGCGGGCAGGTTGGCCAGTGAGGCTTGCAGCGCCTGGTCCAGCGCGCGCCCCCACCGCGGGCTCGGCGCGCTCTCGTGAGCCGACAGGAACCGGAACGGGAACTGCCGCGACGCCGCCACCTCCTCGGGGTCGGCGAGGCGCGCCGCGAGCCGCTCGGCCACCTCGTCCGAGATGCCCGCCTCGTCGAAGTTCCGCAGGTTGCGGAGCGCGGCCATGTAGCCCATGGACGGGATGAGCGCCTGCCACGCGCTCGCCGTCATCGGCCCCTGGAGCCAGCCCGCGACGGACTCCCACGTCATGCCGGCCGCGCGCAGCACGTCCGGCGCGTCCGGGCGGGCGAACAGCTCGCGGCGCTCGGCCACCGGCCACGCCAGCAGTTCCGCCCGCGCCCGCAGCACGCCCAGCGACTCCGGCGCGGGCTGGTCGCGCCCGTGCCGGCGGTCGATCGCGTGCTTGAACAGGTCGCCCTGCCGCTCGTCGCGCGGCGACGGGTGGGTCAGGTCGAGCACGTCGCCGAAGCGGAACCCCAGGGCGGCGGAGTCCCACTTCACCAGCGAGCGCTCGTGGTAGAGCCGGCGCACCGCGTCGGCCACGCCGCGCTTGACCGGCTTCGGGATCGCGCGGCCGTACCGCGTGGTCCAGTAGGCCAGCAGCTCGCCGGGCTCGTCGGCGCGCTTGAGCACGCTGTCCACCACGGACCGGCTGGTCACGACGTCGTCCGCGGGCTGCCCGTCGCGGAGCGCGTCGAGGCGGGCGCGCACGAACTCGGCCGCGCCGACGAGGGGCGCGGTGCGCATGTTCGCGCCGTCGCGCAGCCACGCGAGCAGCCGCGCCGTCCACGCCGGGTCGGCGAGGGTCGCGGCGCGCACCAGCCGGGCGTAGCGGCTGTCGCGCTCGTCGCCGGACTCGTAGAACGCCCGCTCGCTGCCGAGGTTCGCCACGGCCAGCAGGAACAGCTCCGACCTGAGGTCGCGCGCGTAGCCGGGCGCACCCTCGAACGTGCGGCCCGATGGCGTGCGCTCGGTGGTGACGGGGCTGGTGGCGGTGGGACGTGCGCGGGCGGTGTTGTGCTTGGCCATGCCGGACTGCCTCGTGGGACGAGGGAGCCGCGACTTCAGGCGGGCCCGAGATCAAGTCGGCGAAGGTACGTGGCGTGCTTCCGTTACACCACCGTCCCGTGCAGGACGGCCGGGAGTCGAACCCGGACTGCCCGAGCCTGAGTCGAAGTATCCCTCGCCTGCGCACCGGGCACGCGTGAAGTCGCGGCTCCCGAGATCAGTGGTGCCGGCGGTACCGGTCGATTTTCGAAGTCGAAAGCAACCGTCGGCGGCGCACCGGGAGTGCCTGCTCAGCTTATCCGGGAGGCCCTGTGGATCAACCGGATTTCGGGGTGCGGACCAGGAGCGTTCTCGGGGGGATCCCCGATGCCGGGGTGGCGCGGCGCGGCGACGCTGGCGGCATGGCATCGAAACTGATGAAGGCGTTCGACGTGGCGTTCGGCCACCCGCGCGGCAAGGTGGGCGAGTTCGGCGGCCGGGTGATGGCGAAGGTGAACGCGAAGGCCGAGGCGCACGCGATCGACGTGCTGCGGCCGCGTCCGGAGGAGACGGTGCTGGTCGTCGGTCCCGGCCCGGGGGTCGGGTTGCGGCTGGCGGGCGAGCGGGCGGCCAAGGCGATCGGGGTGGACCCGTCGCAGGTGATGCTGGACGAGGCGCGCAACCGGTGCGCGGACCTGATCGTGGCGGGCAAGGTGGAGTTGCGGGAGGGCACGGCCGCGCGGACCGGGCAGGACGTGGCGTCGGTGGACGCCGTGGTGGCGGTGGACAACCTCCAGCTGTGGGAGAACCGCGCGGCGGCGTTCCACGAGCTGTTCCGGGTGCTCAAGCCCGGCGGGCGGCTGGTGGTGTCGGTGCAGCGGTGGGCGTTGGAGGTCTCCGAGTTCGACCTGGTCAAGGAAGCCGAGGCGGCCGGCTTCACCGACGTGCGCACGTCGTTGCAGCAGCACGGCGGGGTGCTGCCGGCCGCCGTCGGGCTACTCGCGGACGTCCCGGCGTAGCGGGTGCTCCGGCGGGATCTCGACCAGCGCGATGCGCACCCCGTCGGGGTCCGCGATCCACGCCTCGTCCAGGCCCCACGGTTCCCGGCGCGGCCCGCGCACCACGTGGGCGGCCAGTTCGGCGGCCGCCGCGCGCAGGTCGCGGACCTGGAGCCAGAGCTGGACCGCCTCCGTCGGCCGGTCGTCGGACCGCCCGGACACCTCCAGGTACCCACCGCCGAGGAAGAACACCGTGCCGCCGGGGAACTCCCGGTGCACGGCGAGCCCCAGGACGTCCCGGTAGAACGCACGGGCCCGTTCCGGGTCCCGCGACCTCAACAACACGCGACTGCTCAGCACCTCCATGTGTTGAGCGGATCACGCCAGGGCGATCGCCGCCACCCCGGCGACCACGATCAGCGCGCCGGACAGCCTGCGCAGCGGGTTCGGTTCACCCAGTACGAGCCACGCCAGGACGCTGCCGACGACGATGCCGAGTTCGCGCGCGGGCGCGACCAGGCTCACCGGCGCGATCGTCATGGCGAACAGCACGAGCACGTACGCGGCCGGTGAGAGGACGGCGACCAGGCAGATCTCCCGCCAGTGCTTGCGCGCCAACGCCACGGCTTCGGTGCGGCGGCTCAACGCGTAAGGCGCGAGCAGCACGCTCTCGGTGACCGACGAGCCGGCCATGAGCACGACAGGCGCGATCGCTGCGGCGTTGACGGCGTGCGCGTCCCACAACGTGTAGCCGGCGATCACCGCGCCCGTGGCGATGCCGTAGGCGATCCCGGCCTTGCGGCTGCCACCGCTGCCGCCGCCGGACCCGATCACCATCACCCCGAGCACGACGGCCGCCGCGCCGAGCAGACCGAGCACGTGCGGTTCCTCGCCGAGCACCGCGATCGCCAGGACGACCGTCAGCAGCGGCCCGGTGCCCCGGGCGAGCGGGTACACGACGGACATGTCGCCGGTGGCGTATCCCCGTTGCAGCAGCAGGAAGTACGCGAGGTGCAGCACTCCGCTGCCCGCCGGCGGGAGCGCCCAGTCCCACGACGGGGTCGCGGTGAGCAGGACGATCGGGACCATCAGGACGGCCGACAGCGAGGCGTTGAGCCAGACGAACAGGGCCCCGCCGTGCGGGACGCGCTTGGCGGCCAGGTTCCAGCCCGCGTGCGCGAACGCGGCGGCGAGCACGAGCAGGACAGCGACCGGGGACATCGGGGAACCCTCCTGGCTTCCGCGCACGCGGCAGCCGGGTTCCTCCAGGCTTTTGTCCCGTCAGATGACCGGGAACCCCTCCAGGGTCCCGGCGGTGCCGCTCGGACCTGTCCCACCGCCCTGGTTGTGGGTCGTTCAGGCGGACGGTGGCGGAACCCTAGGCACTGTCGCCACCACCGTACCCGGCCACGTCGAGGGTCATCCGGACGTGGGGGTGCGGGCCGTCGCCGGCGCTCTCCCCGCGCCAGCCCCGGGCGGTGTAGAAGCGGCGGGCGCGGGCGTTGGGCTCGAACACGTCCAGCCTGGCGGTGGCGACACCGGCGTCGCGCCAGGACGTGACGCACGCGTCGTGCAGCGCCCGGCCCACGCCGTGCCCCCAGCGCGCCGGGTCGACCTGGAGCTGGAGCAGCTCGTCCGCCCTGACCAGGGCGAAACCGGCGACGGCACCGCCGGTTTCGGCGCACAGCCACAGCCGGTCGGGCCCGTCGAAGCGGTAGCCGGTGGCGCGGACCGCCGTCTCCCACGCGGCGAGTTCCGCCTCGGGCAGGTGGCCTTCGTAGTAGCTGCGGCGCGCCTTGACGTGCACCTCGACGACGTCCGGCGAATCGGCCTGGACGGGAGCGCGGATGGTGATCGTCGCCATGCAGGTCAGGACGCGCCGGGCCGGGCGAGGTTCGTCAGGGCAGGAACCGGACGCCGTGCGCGGGCACGTCGGGGGCGAGGAAGTCCAGCAGCGCCAGGCCTTCCCGTTCCACGTCGTCCGGGTCGGGCAGCCGGTGGAACGGCCGCAACTCCAGCGTGGCGTCTTCCTTGGTGCGCACGACCCGCCAGTCGCCCGCGGTCACTCCGTCGACGAGGAAGAACTGCGGCACGGGGCCGTGCGGGGAGTACATGCGCGCCTTCACGTCGTCGGTGACCACTCGGCGTCGGTCGGCGTAGGACAGCAGCAGGTTGTCGAAGTCGTACAGGAACCGCACGGGGGCCGGGGTGTCCTCGTCGGGACGCGGGGCGTCCGGCAGGTCGAACAGCTCCTGGCCGTCCTCGTCGGTGAACCGGACCAGCGGCAGTCGCTCGACCACCTCGCGCAGCCGCGTCAGGCGGGCCCAGGTCTGCACGTCGTTGACGGTGGCCGGGCCGAACGCGGCCAGGTAGCGCAGGACCAGGTCGCCCGCGGACATCCGGTCGGAGACCCCTTCGCCGAGCCACGTCTCCACGCTGGTGTGCGCGATCGGCCCGCTGCGCCCCCACAGGCCGCGTGGCGGGACCTGGACCAGCGGGACGAGGCAGCGGACGGTGTAGGCGAGCGCGGCGGGCGCGCGGTCGGGCCACGTCTCGTGCAGGAGCGCGCCGAGTTCCTTGTTGGTGCGCGGGCGTTCGGCCAGGATCTGCCGCCCGGTGGCGACCACGGCGTCGGTGTCGAGGCCGCGCAGGTCCTTGCCGTGCAAGTGGTTGTGGAACAGGTCGCGGTCCAGCGCGGGCTGGGCGAGCGGGCGCAGCGCGAGCGCGTCGGCGGCGGTGACCAGGTGGATGGTGGAGCGCATCAGCGCCATCCGGACGAGGGCGCGGTCCAGCAGCGGGCCGGCCGCGTGCTCGGGGCGGAAGCCGGCGATCCGCGTCCACAGGCCGGTGTACCAGGTGTGCGGGGTCTGGGCCTGGAGGCCGACCAGGTGGGTGACGACGTCGGCGACCGGCCGTTCGGTGCGTTCGAGCAGGAACTGGCGGGCCAGGGTGGCGCGGTTGACGGCGCGGCGGCTGAGGACGTCGGTCATGTCGCCCAAGGTAGCGGCCATTGCGGACAGCTTCGGTCCCCGTTGCCCGGTCGGCTTGCCCTCGCGGCGAAAAAAGTGATATCACTTTGCTAAGCACGCGATAGGCGAACGAGGGGTGGAGCGATGAACGCGACGACCGATGTGATCGTGCGGATGCCCGCACCGGCCGTGCGGGAGCGCACGGCGTCGGAGGTGTCCGGCTGGGCCGCGCTGGGCATCTCCGCGGTGCTGGTCCTGGGCGGTGCCGCGGTGACCGTGCTCGGGATCACGGCGGGCTCGGGCGACCCGAACCCGGTGCTGATCATCGGTGGCGCGCTGATCGCCGCCGCGGGCTTCATCACCGGCGGCGGGCTGTTCACCGTCGCGCCCGGCGAGGCGCGGGTGCTCCAGTTCCTGGGCCGCTACACCGGCACGGTGCGCAAGGACGGCCTGCGCTGGGCGAACCCGTTCACCACGAAGGTGAAGGTGTCGACCAGGATCCGCAACCACGAGACGGCCGCGCTCAAGGTCAACGACGCCGACGGCAACCCGATCGAGATCGCCGCGGTCGTGGTGTGGCAGGTGGACGACACCGCGCGGGCCAAGTTCGAGGTGGACGACTTCGTGCGGTTCGTCGGCATCCAGACCGAGACGGCCGTACGCCACATCGCCACCAGCTACCCGTACGACAACCACGACGAGAGCGGCCTGTCGCTGCGGGAGAACGCGGACGAGATCACCGAGACCCTGTCGGTGGAGATCGCGGCCCGGGTGCAGGCGGCCGGCGTGAAGGTGATCGAATCCAGGCTGACCCACCTCGCGTACGCCCCGGAGATCGCCCAGGCGATGCTCCAGCGGCAGCAGGCGGGCGCGGTCGTCGCGGCCCGGCAGCGGATCGTGGAGGGCGCGGTCGGCATGGTGGAGCTGGCGCTGGACAAGCTGGCCGAGAAGGACGTGGTGGAACTGGACGAGGAGCGCAAGGCGGCCATGGTGTCGAACCTGCTGGTGGTGCTGTGCGGCGATCGGTCCACCCAGCCCGTCGTGAACACCGGTTCGCTGTACCACTGACGTGGGCGAGCGCAAGAGCGTCCTGCTCCGCCTCGACCCCGCCGTGCACGACGCGCTGACCAGGTGGGCGAATGACGAGCTGCGCAGCACCAACGCGCAGATCGAGTTCCTGCTCCGGCGGGCGCTGGCCGAGAGCGGCCGGCTGCCCACCGGCGCGGCCGCCCAGCCCAGGCGGGGCAGGCCCCGCAAGGACGCCCGACCACGCGACTCGGAGGACCCGCCGGACGAGTAGCCCGGCCACACACCCGCCCGGCCGTTTCCAGGGGGAGGCGGCCGGGCGGGCACTTCCGTCGGGTGATCGACTAGCGGCCCACCACCCCCGGTGCGACCGTTGGCGAGGTGAGCGACCTCAACGCCCCGTACGCGCCGGGCACCCCCGCGTGGGTGGACATGATGACCACCGACCGCGTGGCCACCATGCGGTTCTACGGCGGGCTGTTCGGCTGGGACTTCGAGGTCGGCGGCCCGGAGACCGGCTACTACACGCTGGCCCTGGTGCGCGGCCGCCCGGTGGCGGGCTTCGGCGAGATGCCCCCGGAGGTGATGTTCCCGGTGGTGTGGACGACCTACCTGGCCACCGACGACCTCGACGAGAGCCTGGACCGGATCGCCGGGGCCGGCGGCAAGGTGCTGGTCCCCGAGTTCGACACCGGCGGGCCGGGGCGCGGCGCGATCGCGGTCGACCCGACCGGCGCGGCGTTCGGCCTGTGGGAGGCCGGCGAGCACATCGGCGCGTACGTGGTCAACGAGCCGGGCGCGGTGGTGTGGAACGAACTGGCCACCCGCGACCCGGACGGCGCGACCGAGTTCTACCGCGAGGTGTTCGACTTCGACCTGGCGCCGCTACCGGACCTCCCGTACACCCAGCTCCAGGTCGACGGCCACACGGTGGGCGGCGTGTTCGGCATGGACGACGGGATCCCGGCGGAGATCCCGGCGCACTGGATGACCTACTTCCAGGTGTCCGACGTGGACGAAACCCTGGCCGCGGCGCACGACCTGGGCGGCATCCCGGTCGGCGCGGTGGCCGACTCGCTGTTCGGCCGGTTCGCCACCCTGGGCGACCCGATGGGCGCGACGTTCAAGGTCATCCAACCGCCGCCTTCCAGCCCAGGCTGACCACCAGCGCCACGACCACGGTCAGGAACACCCGGCGGACGAACGCGGACCCCCGCCGCACCGCCAGCCGCGCCCCGAACACCGCGCCGACGAGGTTGCACACCGCCAGCACCAGCCCGAGCCCCCACAGGACCTTGCCGGTGGGGATGAAGTAGAGCAGCGCGCCCAGGTTCGTCGCGACGTTGACGATCTTGGCGGTCGCCGACGCCCGCAGGAACGCGAACCCGACCAGCCCCACCAGCAGGAACACCAGGAACGCCCCGGTGCCCGGCCCGGCCAGCCCGTCGTAGAACCCGACCACCGCGCCGCCCGCCGCCATCACGCCGATCTGCGCGCCCCGCCCGAAGCGCGGCGTCTCGGCCACCCCGAGTTCCGGCTTGCGCCAGGTGTAGAGCCCGACCCCCACCAGTGCGACCAACACCACACCGTTGAGCACACCCGGTTCCAGCGCCCCCGCGAACGCCGCGCCACCCGTGGCCCCGGCGAACGCCGCCACCGCCATCGGGATCGCGGACGCCCAGTCGATGGACGTCTGCCGCGCGTACGTGCTGACCGCGGAAGCCGTGCCGACCACAGCGGCGACCTTGTTCGTGGCCAACGCGTAGAGCGGCTGCCCACCGGGCCCGACCAGCAACAACGCGGGCAGCTGGATCAGCCCTCCCCCACCCACCACCGCGTCGACCGCACCCGCGAGAGCGGCGGCCGCGCAGAGGAAGAGGAGACCGGCGAGCGACACCTGCCCGAACCCGGGCCAGTCAAGAGCGGTCATCACCCGAACAGCGTAACCGGACGGGTGTACTGTTTTTTCCGCCGAGGACCCGGGCACGCCGCTCCCAGCAGCCCTGATAGCCTCTACAGCCGTATCGCGCGGCATTCCGCAATGGAGGAAGCCCACTCCGGTGGGGCCGATCACAGCGCGATGCGACCCCAAGACCGAGGAAACGGTGGCTTTCGCGTGGCGAACATCAAGTCCCAGCTCAAGCGGATCAAGACGAACGAGAAGGCGCGCCTGCGCAACAAGGCCGTCAAGTCGTCGCTGAAGACCGCGATCCGCAAGTTCCGTGAGGCCGCCGAGGCCGGCGACAAGGACAAGGCCGTCGCCTTGGCCCGCGAGGCCTCCCGCAAGCTCGACAAGGCCGTCACCAAGGGCGTCATCCACGCCAACCAGGCCGCCAACAAGAAGTCGGCCCTGGCCCGGCGCGCCAACCAGATCTGATCACCCGGATCTGAAGCAGCCTCCCGAAGCGCCGCCCCTCCCCGGAGGGCGCGGCGTTTCGCTTTGTGCGCTCAACGCCGCCCGTGAGCCGCGACGATCTTCAGCACAGCCCGCTCCAGGGCATAGCCCGAATCGGCCGCCACGCCCTTCACGTCGGCGTTGAGGTCCGCGACCACCGACATGGCCGCCGCCAGCCCGGCACCGTCCCAGCCCCGCGCCTGCCCCTGCGCCTTCTTGATCTTCCAGGGCGGCATGCCCAGCTCACCGGCCAGCTTGAACGGGTCTCCCCGCCCCACGGCCGACACCCTCGCGATGGTCCGCACCGCGTCCGCCAGCGCGTCCGCGACCAGCACGTGCGGCACGCCGGTCAGCATCGCCCACCGCAACGCCTCCAACGCCCCGCCCCGGTCGCCCACCACGGCCTTCTCGGCCACCGCGAACCCGGTCACCTCGGCCCGCCCCCGGTGGTAGCGGTGGACGGCGTCGGCGTCGATCCTGCCGCCCGTGTCGGACACCAGCTGCGAGGCCGCCGCCGCCAGCTCCCGCAGGTCCGACCCGACCGACTCGATCAGCGCCCCGATCGCCTCCGGATCGGCCTTGCCGCCCGCCGAGCGGATCTCGTTGCGCACGAACGCCTCGCGGTCTGCGGCCTTGGTGATCTTCGGGCACTCGGTCACCGCCGCACCGGCCTTGCGCAGCGCGGCGGGCAGCTCCTTGGCCACCTTGCTGCGCCCGCCGCCGGTGTGCACGACGACCAGGGTCACCCCGTCGGCCGGCGCCTTGGCGTAGGCCATGACCGCCTCGGCGATCTCCTTGCCCGCCTCCTGGGCGGACTCCAGGGCGATCACCCGCCCCTCGGCGAACAGCGACGGGCTCACCAGTTCGGCCAGCTCAGGAGGGGTGAGATCAGTCACTCTCACCCTGGTCAGATCGGCCTGCGGGTCGGCTTCGCGGGCCACCGCCAGCGCACCGCGCACCGCCCGCTCGACCAGCAACTCTTCCTCGCCGACGACCAGGTGCACGGGGGGTTGAGAGACTGCGGACGCGCTCACGGACCCGATCCTCCCACGCCCCGGATCGCGCCCGGATGGTGGACGGATCTGGCTGAGGGCCGGGATCGTGCCGTAGGTTGGCGGCCACAACTGAATACCGCTCATCCAGAGGGGCAGAGGGATCGGCCCGAAGAAGCCCCGGCAACCCGTCGCGCAGCGTCCGCTGCGACGACCACGGTGCCAATTCCGACCCGCGACGCGGGAAAGATGAGGAGATACCTCGCGATGACTGCTGTCAGTGTGCCTTCGGCCACCACCTCCTTCGACCTCGGTCCGGCCCGCGCCCTGTCGTGCCGTGAGTGCGGCCACGAGACCCCGCTCGCGCCGGAATACGCCTGTCTCGAGTGTTTCGGGCCGCTGGAAGTCGCCTACGACTTCGGCCGCGTCCGCCGCGAGGACATCGAGGCGGGCCCCCGGTCGATCTGGCGCTACCGCGGCCTGCTCCCGGTGCCCTCCACCGTCGAGTCGCACCCCAACACCAACCCCGGCGCCACCCGCCTGGTCGAGGCCGACCGCCTCGCCAAGGCCCTGGGCGTGCGCAAGGTCTGGGTGAAGGACGACACCGGCAACCCCACCCACTCGTTCAAGGACCGCGTCGTCGGCGTCGCCCTCGCCGCCGCCCGTGAACTGGGCTTCAAGGTCCTGGCCTGCCCCTCCACCGGCAACCTGGCCAACGCCGTCGCCGCCGCCGCGGCCCGCGCCGGCTGGGAGTCGGTCGTGCTGGTGCCCTCCTCCCTGGAGCAGGCCAAGATCCTCATGACCGCCGTCTACGACGGCAACCTGATCACCGTCGACGGCAACTACGACGACGTGAACCGCCTCGCGCAGGAACTGGCCGCCGAGCACGAGGACTGGGCGTTCGTCAACGTCAACGTCCGCCCGTACTACGCCGAGGGCTCGAAGACCCTGGGCTACGAGGTGGCCGAGCAGCTCGGCTGGCGGCTGCCCGACCAGATCGTGGTGCCCATCGCCTCCGGCTCGCAGCTGACCAAGGTCGACAAGGCGTTCCGCGAGTTCGGCGAGCTGGGCCTGGTCGACGCCACCCCCTACAAGGTGTTCGGCGCCCAGGCCACCGGCTGCTCCCCGGTGTCGGCCGCGTTCAAGTCCGGCCACGACGTGGTGTCCCCGGTCCGCCCGGACACCATCGCCCGCTCGCTGGCGATCGGCGCCCCGGCGGACGGCCCGTACGTCCTGGACGCGGTCCGCCGCACCAACGGCGCCATCGAGGACGTCACCGACGAGGAAGTGATCGAGGGCATCCGCCTGCTGGCCCGCACCGAGGGCATCTTCGCCGAGACGGCCGGCGGCGTCACCGTCGCCACGGCGAAGAAGCTCGTCGAGACCGGCCGGCTGGACCCGGACGCCGAGACCGTGCTGCTGATCACCGGCGACGGCCTGAAGACCCTCGACGCCCTCGGCGACCGCGTCGGCCCCCGCGCCAACGTCCCGCCCTCGGCCGAAGCCGTGCTGAACGCGCTGAAGGACTGACCACGCCCGACCGGCTCGCGCGCCACGACCGCCCGACACGGGCCCGTGGCGCGCGGGCCGTCCGCGCCGATCCTGCGGTCACAAGACGATGTCCGGGATCCGCAGCCACCCCGTGCGCGGGAACGACGAGAGTTCGGGCAGCAGGTAGGGCCCGACCTCCTCGGTCTCGGCCCGCCACGCGGTGAGCTGTTGCGGCCACGGCGACGCCGTCTTGTGCCCGTTGTACCGGTTCGCCCGCCAGTCCTCCGGCGCGATGGCCAGGTCGTCGTCGAACAGCGCGTCGGCGATCTCCTGGTACGCCTCCTGCGGTGACGCGACGGACACGGTGCCCACGGTTTTCGTGACGGTCGCCCGCGCCACGATCGCCCGGCCGCCGATCGACACGTCCTCGCAGACGTAGAACTCGAACGACGGCCTTAATTCCGCGCTCGGCCACGGGTGCGCGGAATAGCCGGGTTGCCACAACGCCCAGCCGAGTTCGCGCGGCGACCAGCCGGTGTGCAGCCGGACCCAGGTGTTCGTGTCCTTCATGGTCGTGCTCCTCTCGATGAACCCGGTCACGCGACCGGGCAGGTTCGTTCGTCTCACGACAGCCGTGGTCCAGCTGCCGTCCCTCAGCCGCCGTGGTTCAGCCGCCGTGCTTCAGCGGGTCGCCGCACCGGACGACCTGCGGCCCCTCCGGACCGGGCACGACGGCGGTGTCGCCGTCCCGGTCGGTGCGCAGCAGCAACGCCCCACCCCGCTCCAAGGCGTCGACCAGCACCCCGCTGGGATGGCCGTACCGGTTGCCCGCCCCGACGCTGACCAGCGCGACCCGTGGCCGCACCGCCGCGAGGAACTCCGGCGACGAGTACCGCGACCCGTGGTGCGGCACCTTGAGCACGTCGGCCCGCAGGTCGACGTGCCCGCCGAGCAGCGCGGCCTGCCCGGCCAGCTCGACGTCACCGGTCAGCAGGACCCGCCCCGCCGCCGTGGTCGCCCGCACCACCACGGACGCATCGTTGACCGCCGTGTTCTCGTCCCCGCGCGGCACCGCACGCGGCCCCAGCACGTCCAGCTCAAGTCCCGGCCAGCCCAGCCGCTGCCCGACCCCGAGTTCGACCACGTCGACCCCGGCCGCGCGGGCCAGCGCAACCACCTCCCTCCACGCCCACGCCGGCTCCCGCGACGGCCCCACGGCCACCGCGCCGACACCCCGTTCCGCCAACACCGCCGCCAGCCCGCCGATGTGGTCGGCGTGCAAGTGGCTCAGCACCACCAGCGGCACCCGCCGCACGCCCAGCCGGCGCAGGCAGGCCAGCACCGCAGCCGGATCCGGCCCGGTGTCGACCAGGACCGCACGGTCGCTTTCGGCCGTGGCCAGCACGACCGCGTCGCCCTGCCCCACATCGCACGCCACCACGGCCCAGCCCGGCACCGGCCAGCGCGGCGCGACCACGCCGACCGGCACCAGCACGACGACCGCCCCGGCGACGAGCGCGACGAGCAGCACCCGCACCCGCCGCAGCCGGAACACCACGTACACCGCCAGCACGAGGCCGACCAGCAGCAGCCCTCCCGTCCAGCCCTCGGGCCACGCCACCGCCGCACCCGGCACCGCCGCCGCGTGCCGGCCGACCGTGATCAGCCACCACGCGGCCGGCCCGGCCACCTCGACCACGAACCGCGCCGTGTCGAGGTGGACCGGCGCGACCAACGCCGCCAGCACCCCGAGCACCGTCGCGGGGGCGACGACCGGGGCCACCAGGAGGTTCGCCGCGACCGCGACCAGGCTCACCTGGCCGGAGATCCCGGCGACCAGCGGCGCGGTGGCGAGGTGCGCCGCCGCCGGCACCGCCAGCGCCTCGGCCACCCCGACCGGCACGCCCCGGTCGCGCAGCCGGCCGGCCCACGCCGGTGCGAGCAGCACCAGCGCCGCCGTGGCCACGACCGACAGCCCGAACCCCGGGTCGACCGCGAGCTGCGGATCGTGCAGGACCAGCACGACCACCCCGGCCGCCAGCGCGGGCAACGCGGACCGCTCCCGCCCCAGCACCAGCGCGAGCAGCGCCACCGCGCCCATCACCGCCGCCCGCAGCACGCTCGGCTCCGGACCGGCCAGCACGACGAACCCGACCAGCGCCGCCATCCCGCCCGCCGCGCACCCTCGCGGGCCGAACCGCAGCAGCCGCAACAACAAGAGCACCGCGCCGCACAGGATCGCGAGGTTCGCCCCGCTCACCGCCAGCACGTGCGCCAGGCCCGTGGTGCGGAACTCGTCCACCACCCTGGGCGTCAGGCCCGACGTGTCGCCGACGACCAGCGCGGGCAGCAGCCCGGCGGGCTCGGGGTCGAGCGTGCGGCTCGCCTCCCGCAGGCCGGCCCGCAACGCCTCCGCCGCCCGCTGCCACACGGGTGCCGGAGTGACCTCGCGCGGCGGCCCCCGGACCCGGAGCATCGCGACGGTCAGCTCGCCGGACTTGGCCGGTGCCAACGTGCCGCGAGCCAGGACCTGCTGGCCGGGCAGGAGATCGCGCCAGGCCGGTTCGGGAGCGAGCACCACCACCCGGCCGCCGCCGTCCACCACCTCGGCCCGGACGAGAACCAGCTCGACCCCTCCGGCGCGCGCCCCGTAGCCGGCGGCCCGCAGACCACGCGGCCGGTCGGACAGTTCGAGACGCAGCGCCGTCAGGCCACCGTGACCGGCCGCTGAACGGAGCGGGTGGTGCGCCGACTCGTACAGCTGCGCACCGATCCAGCACGCCGCCACCGGCCCGACCACCGCGATCGCCACGGCGGCCGGCCGCCACCGGCGGAGGGCGACACCGCCGACCACCGCCGAGACGAGGCTGATGACAACGCCCGCCCACCACGTCCAGAGCAAGCCTGCCAAGGCCGTCGACCAGACCGTCAACGCCGCGGGCACCAGGTAGGCGCGGGAACTCACGGACCGGCACGCCGCTCAGGGCTGTGATCGACGCTCTTGGAATGGTGGTGGGTCCGACGGACGCCACGAGTGCGTGGCTGGTGTCGTGTCATGGAGTACCTCCCGTTGCGTGTCCGTTGTGGACGGATCGGTTCGTCGTGCGGTGTGGAGCGTTGGCCGGGGTGCGGTCGGAGGAACGGGTGGTCGGAACGGAGCGGAGTGGTTGGTGCGGAACGGATCGGACGTCGGGTCAGAGGCGGACCAGGTCGCCGAGTTTGGCCAGTTTGGCTTCACCTATCCCTTCGATCTCGCCAAGTTGGTCGATGGAGGTGAACGGGCCGCGTTTCAGGCGGCGGTCCACGATCCGCTGTGCTGTCACCGGTCCTACGCCGGGCAGGTCGTCCAGTTGCTCCTTCGTCGCGGTGTTGAGGCTGATCGGTTCGCGGTGGCTCTCCGGGTTCTGGGGCGGGATGCCGACGGCGATCTGCTCGCCGTCGGAGACCCGGCGGGCCAGGTTGAGGCCGCGCAGGTCGGCGTTCGGGTTGGGACCGCCGGCCTCGTGGACGGCCTCGGCGACGCGGGCGCCGCTGGTGACCGTCACCAGGCCGGGCCGGGGCACCTCGCCCACGACGTTGACGACCAGGTGTTCGGGGAGCCTGGTCACCTCCGCCGCGAGCGGCAGGGCGGGTGGTGACTCGGGCGCGGGCCGCTGCCACCACAGGCTGAGCGCGACGGCCAGCGCCACGCCGGCCAGCACGCCGCCGAACACGATCGGCCGCCGGGGTAACGCGGGACCCGGCCGCCACCGCCGCAGGAGCGCGCGCAGCCGGCCGGGCGGGCCGGTACCGCCGGACGAGGACGCGAAGACGACCAGCGGGGTGTCCTCGGCGCGGTGCCTGCCCTGGTTCCGGGCGATCAGGGCGTCGAGCCGGGTTGCCGTGGTATCCGGTTTTTCATCGAACATGTGAGCGAGATTAGGCCGGACGGCCCAGTGCTCCCAACGCCGATCTCAAATCTGTGGATGGAGTTTCGGGGCTGTGGACAAGTGGCTAGTGATAGCCGCCGGGGAGAACCACGACCCCCAGCACGCCGGGCCCGGTGTGGGCCCCGATCACCGCTCCGACCTCGGAGATCAGGCATCCGGTCGAGCCCGGGACACGCTCGTCGAGACGGGTCGCCAACTCGGCCGCCCGCTCCGGGGCGGCCAGGTGGTGCACCGCCAGCCCCACCGGACCGGGGCCGGACGCGGCCGCCGCCAGGTCGACCAGCCGCCCGATCGCCCGGCTCGTGGTGCGCACCTTCTCCAACGGCACGATCCGGCCGTCGTCCACGTGCAGCAGGGGCTTGACCGCCAGCGCCGTGCCCACCAGGGCCGCCGCCGCGCCGATCCGGCCGCCCCGCCGCAGGTGGTCCAGCGTCTCGACGCAGAAGAACATCCGGATCCGCCCGGCCGCCTCCATCGCGGCCTTCTCGGCGAGCACGCCGTCCTCGGCCGAGCACGCCGCCAGCGCCGCGAATCCCAGGCCCATCCCGGTGGCCCGCGAGTCGACCACCCGGATCCGGTCCCGGTCGACCTCCTCGGCGGCCAGCCGCGCCGCCTCCCACGTCCCGGACAGTTCACGGGACAGGTGCACGGACACGATCCCGTCCGCACCGTCGGCGAGCACCGAGCGGTACACCTCGGCCAACTCGCCCGGGGTCGGCCTGGACGTGGTGACCCGGCGGTGCTCCCCCAGGGCGGCGGCCAGTTCCGCCGGGCCGAAGTCGACACCGTCCAACCTGCTCCGGCCGTCCACCGCGACGTGCAGCGGCACCACCCGGATGCCGTGCCGCTCGGCGAACCCCTCGGGCAGGTACGCCGTGGAGTCGGTGACGATCGTGGTGGACACGAGTGCCGAGACTACGGCTCGGCCGTCCCCGAGTGGCTGACCGCCACGGACCTGATGAGATCCGCCATCGCCGCGCCGACCAGTGCGTGGCCCTCCCAGCCCCAGTGCATGCCGTCCGGGTTGCCACGCCGTGACCGCACGTGATCCTCGACCAGCGGGGGCACGTCCAGCAACGGCACCTGGACACGTGACGACCAGGAGCGCATGGCACGTTCCGCAGCCGGACGTCCCGTGTGCACGCTCGCGTACGCCGGGGACACGTGCACGGACGGTGTCATCCCGACCGCCCGGACGTCCGGTTCGAACGCGTGCACCGATCGCACGCACGAATCCAGATACCGGATGGTCAAATGCGGCGGCAACGCCACCGGGTGGCCGCCGAGCAGCCGCGACAACCCGGGCTGGAGCGCCCGGTAGGTCTCCCGCGCCCGGCGGCGCAGCCCATCCGGGCGCAGGTAGCGCAGACCCTGCCGCAGGAAGGTCGGCAGCGGCGACGGCAGCGTGTCCATGCTGCCCACCGCGAGCACAAGCACGTCCGTGCGCGGCAACAACGACCAGACGCGTGGATCGCCCGTCAACGCCCACCAGGCGTCCCGGGCGGTCCACCCGAATCCCGCAGCCAGCTCCACGTGGCCGCCCAGCGCGGCGGCGGCCACGTTGGGCCACAACCGCGGGTGGTCGGCGGGCAGCGGCCCCTGAGGGCCGTGGAAGGTCAGCGAATCTCCGAGGACGAGCAGTCTCACCGGGTGGTTCCGGCGTTGTACGACGACAGCCGCCAACGCCCGTCACCCTGGGGACGCCGGGTGAACACCGTCCAGTGGCAGTTGCCGATCCCGCCGAGCAGCGACCACCGGTCCACCGGCAGCTCCAGCAGCCGCCCGGTCAACGCGCTGATCAGGCCACCGTGCGCGCACAGCAGCACGGTGTCGGAGAACTCCCGGTCGACCTGCTCGACCACGGCCAGCGCGCGGTCGGCGACCTCGATCCGGTTCTCGCCGTCCGGCGGCGCGATGGTCGCGTCCGCGCGCCACGCGTCGAGCGCGCCCGGCCACTCGACCTCGATCTCGTCCGTGGTCAGGCCCTGCCACTTGCCGAGGTTGGTCTCCCGCAGCCGCTCGTCGATCCGCAGCCCGATACCGGTGGCGGTGGTGAACACGGTGGCCGTGTCGCGGGCCCGCCGCAGGTCGGACGCCACCACCAGCCCGGGCGCGAACCCGGCCAGCACCGGCACGGCGAACCGCGCCTGGTTCCAACCCGTCTCGGTCAGCCCCACGTCCAGGTGGCCCTGCATCCGACTGGTCGCGTTGTAGTCGGTCTCACCGTGCCGCCACAGCACGAGCCGGTTCAAGGTCATGCCTCGGCGACCTCGTCGGCGACCGGGCCGGCGTCGAACTCGATCCTCGGGCAGTCCTTCCACAGCCGTTCGAGGCCGTAGAAGCTGCGTTCGTCCACGTGCTGGACGTGCACCACGACGTCCACGAAGTCCAGCAGGACCCAGCGGCCTTCGCGCGCGCCCTCGCGGCGGACCGGCTTGCGGCCCGCTTCGCGCAACTGCTCCTCGATGTTGTCCACGATCGCGCCGACCTGCCGCTCGTTGGGAGCGGACGCGATCACGAACACGTCCGTGATCACCAATTGGTCGGACACGTCGAGCACGATCACGTCGTGCGCCTTCTTGTCTGCCGCCGCGTTCGCGGCGACCAGCGCCAACCGTCGTGCCTCGTCGGTGGCTGCCACGTTTCTCCTCATCACCTCGGCGGGCGCCGATACGCCCACACGAGTCAATGAGGGTACCGGCGTCCGCCGTCAGTCCGGCACCGAGTAAAGCCTGCGTTTGGAGATGTACTGAACGACACCGTCCGGGACCAGGTACCAGACGGGCAGGCCGGAGGCGGTGCGGGCGCGCACGGCGGTGGACGAGATGGCCATCGCGGGCACCTCCACGAGGGACACCGCGCCCGGCGGGAGGTGGGTGTCGTCCAGTTCGTAGCCGGGCCGCGTGACGCCGATGAAGTGGGCCAGGCGGAACACGTCGTCGGCGCGCCGCCAGGACAGGATCTGCTCCAGCGCGTCCGCGCCGGTGATGAAGAACAGGTCCGCGTCCGGGTGCATGGCCTTGAGGTCGTTGAGCGTGTCGTAGGTGTAGGTGGGCCCGGCCCGGTCGATGTCCACCCGGCTGACCGAGAACCTCGGGTTCGACGCGGTGGCGACGACCGTCATCAGGTAGCGGTCCTCGGCGGGGCTGACCTCGTGGTCGATCTTCTGCCAGGGCTGGCCGGTCGGCACGAAGATCACTTCGTCGAGCTCGAACCTGGCCTGGACCTCACTGGCGGCGACGAGGTGGCCGTGGTGCACCGGGTCGAAGGTGCCACCCATGACGCCGATCCGGCGGTTGGACATAAGAGGTGAGCGTAGTTCGGCCGGCGCGCGGGCGGCCGGTCGCTCCCCGAACGGCCGCCCGCGCGTCCCGACTCCCCGTCCGCGGCCCAGGGGGAGGGGGCCGCCTACGCGGAGCGCGGCCCACCCCGAAGCAGAGCCGCGCGACAGTGAGACACGGCACGTAGCCAGCGATGACGCGATCGGATGAAGATTTTTTGGCCCATTTCGGGTGACGGCAGTCACAGCACGTCAGATCTCCGGTGCGAGCTGGGTGCCGTCCTCGTCCCGGACCAGGATGGCCTCCATCGGACACGACTCGGCGGCCTCCCGCACCGCCTCGTCCGGGTCCACCGAGCCGTCGACCGGCTCGGCCGTGCTCCCGTCGAGCCGGAAGCGGTCCGGCGCGATCGCCACGCACATCCCACTGCCGACGCACGTGTCGCGGTCGACTTCCAGACTCCACCGGGCCATCGGGCCACCACCTCATCGGCAGACTGAGCGGTCCACGGCCCAGTCTGCCCACCCGAGGGGCCCGATCACCCCGCTGATCGGCGGTACGCGGTGCTCAGGACGACGGTCGGACGTGCCCGTCGCCCCACGCGACCCACTTCGACGAGGTCAGCTCGGACAGCCCCATCGGGCCGCGGGCGTGCAGCTTCTGGGTCGAGATGCCGATCTCCGCGCCCATGCCGAACTCGCCGCCGTCGGTGAACGCGGTCGAGGCGTTGACCATGACCGCCGCCGCGTCGACCCGCGCGGTGAACCGCCGGGCAGAGGCGAAATCGCTGGTCACGATGGCCTCGGTGTGCCCGGAGCCGTGGGCCGCGATGTGCCGCACCGCCTCGTCCAGCGAGTCGACCACGCGGGCCGCGATGTCCAGCGACAGGTATTCGGTGTCCCAGTCCTCGTCGGTGGCCTGGCGCACGCCGGCTTCACGCGCGAACGTCTCGTCGCCGTGCACGGTCACCTGCTGCGCCTGGAGGGCCGCGGTGATGCGCGGCACGAACTCGTCCGCGATGGCGGCGTGCACCAGCAGCGACTCGGCGGCGTTGCACACGCTGGTGCGCCGGGTCTTGGAGTTCAGGACGATCCGCTCGGCCATGTCGAGGTCGGCGGACGCGTCGACGTACACGTGGCAGTTGCCCACGCCGGTCTCGATCGTCGGCACGGTGGCCTGCTGCACGACGGCGTTGATCAGCCCGGACCCGCCGCGCGGGATCACCAGGTCGACCAGGCCGCGCGCGGTGATCAGGTGGGTGACCGAGGCGCGGTCGTGGCACGGCAGCAGCTGCACGCTGTCGGCGGGCAGGCCGGCCGTCTCCAGCGCGTCGCGCAGGATCGCGACCAGCGCGGTGTTCGAGTGCTCGGCCGAGGACGAGCCGCGCAGCAGGGCCGCGTTGCCGGACTTCAGCGCCAGGCCGGCGGCGTCGACGGTGACGTTCGGCCGGGCCTCGTAGACCATGCCGACGACGCCCATCGGGACGCGCACCTGCCGCAGCTCCAGGCCGTTGGGCAGGATCGAGCCGCGCAGCACCTCGCCCACCGGGTCGGCGAGGCCGGCCACGGTCTCCAGGCCCTTGGCCACGCCGTCGATCCGCTGCTCGGTGAGCGCGAGCCGGTCCACCATGCCTTCCGGCAGCCCCGCCGCGCGGCCCGCCTCGATGTCCTTGGCGTTCGCCTCCAAGACCTCCTGGGCGCGGGTGCGCAGGGCGGCGGCCATCTCCAGCAGAGCGGCGTCCTTGCGCTCGCGGGTGGCCAGGACCAGCTCGTGGGCGGCGACTCGGGCGCGCCGGGCGGCGGCGTGCACCTGTTCGCGCAGGTCGTCAGTCACGGAATCAGACTACGGTCACCCGGTCGTGGATGTCGCCGAGGTTCCCAGTGCCCGGGAGCCCCCGGCGATTCCGCGTTGTCGGACCCCTCTGCCATGGTGGTCCGGTGGACGAGATGGCATTGCGCGAACAGGCCGAAGAACGGCTGAGGGCTCTGGCGGGTCCTCGGGCGGCGCTGCGCGAGGACCAGTGGACGGCCATCCGGGCCCTGGTCTCCGAACGGCGGCGCGCGCTGGTGGTGCAGCGGACGGGGTGGGGCAAGTCCGCCGTCTACTTCATCGCGACCGCGTTGTTGCGGTCGCTCGGCGAGGGGCCGACGGTGATCGTGTCACCGCTGCTCGCGTTGATGCGCAACCAGGTCGACGCGGCGGCGCGCGCCGGCGTCCACGCGGCGACCATCAATTCGGCGAATACCGATGAATGGCAGGATGTACAGGATCGGGTGACGTCTGGCGAAATCGACGTTCTCCTGGTGTCACCGGAAAGGTTGAACAATCCTGATTTCCGTGACTCGGTATTGCCCTCGCTGACATCATCGGCAGGGTTGCTGGTGGTGGACGAGGCGCATTGCATCTCGGACTGGGGTCACGATTTCCGACCCGACTACCGGCGGCTGCGGACGCTGCTCACCGAACTCCCGGCCGGGGTGCCGGTGCTGGCGACGACCGCGACGGCCAACGACCGGGTGGTGCGGGACGTGGCCGACCAGCTCGGGTTGGGAGCCGGTTCGGACACTCTGGTGCTGCGCGGGCCGCTGGACCGGGCGAGCCTGCGGCTGGCGGCCGTGCGGCTGCCCACCGCGGAGGCCCGGCTGGGGTGGCTGGCCGAGCAGCTCGACCGGCTGCCGGGTTCGGGGATCATCTACACGCTGACCGTGGCGTCCGCCGACGACGTGGCCGCGTTCCTGCGGGAGCGCGGGTACCCGGTGGCGGCGTACTCGGGCCGCACCGACCCGGCCGAACGGCAGCGGGCGGAAGAGGACCTGCTGGCGAACCGCGTCAAGGCGCTGGTGGCGACATCGGCGCTGGGCATGGGGTTCGACAAGCCGGACCTGGGGTTCGTGGTGCACCTGGGCGCACCGCCCTCCCCCATCGCCTACTACCAGCAGATCGGGCGTGCGGGCCGCGGGGTGGAACGGGCCGAGGTGCTGCTGCTGCCGGGGCCGGAGGACCGGGACATCTGGGCGTACTTCGCGTCGCTGGCGTTCCCTCCGGAGCACGTCGTGCGGCAGGTGCTGGACGCGCTGGCCGACGCGGGGCGGACGTTGTCGACCGCTGCGCTGGAGCCGATGGTCGAGTTGTCGCGCACCCGGCTGGAAGTGGTCTTGAAGGTCCTCGACGTGGACGGCGCGGTGCGCCGGGTGCGCGGGGGCTGGGAGTCGACCGGGCGGGCGTGGTCGTACGACGAGGAGCGGTACGGACGGATCGCGGAGGCGCGCAAGGTCGAGCAGCAGGCCGTGCTGGACTACCTCGCCACCACGGGGTGTCGGATGGAGTTCCTGCTGCGGCAGTTGGACGACCCGCACGCCGCGCCGTGCGGCCGGTGTGACAACTGCACCGGCAGCGGGTGGTCGGCGGAGGTGTCGCCGGACGCCGCGTCGGCGGCGCGGGAGCGGTTGCTGCGCCCCGGTGTGGAGGTCGAGCCGCGCAAGCAGTGGCCGACCGGCATGGCCGCGGTCGGGGTCGGCCTGTCCGGTCGGATCCCGGCGGGCGAGGCGGCCGGGACGGGCCGGGCGCTGGGGCGGCTGACCGACATCGGGTGGGGCAACCGGTTGCGGTCGCTGTTCGCCGGCGACGACCAGGAGGTGCCGGAGGACGTCTTCGCCGCCTGCGTGAAGGTGCTGGCGGCGTGGGGCTGGGAGCAGCGGCCGGTGGGCGTCGTGACGGTCGGGTCGCGGAGCCGGCCGCAGCTGGTCGGCAGCTTCGGGCGGCACCTGTCCACGATCGGACGCCTGCCGTTGCTCGGCCAGGTCTGGCTCGGCGAGGCGGCACGGCGGGCGAACAGCGCGCAGCGGCTCGCCGGCCTGGTGCAGTCCGCCGACGTGCCGGATCTGTCCACAGTGGATGGACCGGTGCTGTTGGTGGACGACCGGATCGACACCGGTTGGACGATGACGGTCGCGGCGCGGTCGTTGCGCCGGGCGGGGGCTCCCGCCGTGCTGCCGTTCGCGCTGGCGGTCACGGCATGACGGTGGCCGACGTCCGGCTGGGCACGAAACGGTTGGTGCTGCGGAGGTTCCGCCCGGAGGACGCGGCCGCGTTCGCGGCCTACCGGTCGGACCCGGAGGTGGCGAGGTACCAGTCGTGGGAACCGCCGTTCGCCTTGGCCTCGGCCGAGGGATTCGTGCGGGAAATGGGGCCGCTGGACCCGGCCGAGCCGGGCTGGTTCCAGTACGCCGTCGAGGCGGCCGGGGTGCTGGTCGGCGACGTCGGCGTCAACCTGCACGACAACAGGAGACAGGCCGAAATCGGCTACACGATCGCGACCGCCCACCAGGGCAACGGGTACGCGACGGAGGCCGTGGGCCGGATGTTGGAGCACCTGTTCGTCGAACGCGGGCTGCACAAGGTGTCCGCCGAGTGCGACGCGCGCAACGAACCGTCGGCGAAACTGCTGGCACGGCTGGGTTTCCGGCTCGAAGGACACCTGGTCGAACACACCTGGACCAAGGACGAGTGGACCGACGACCTGCTGTTCGGACTGCTCGCCCGGGAATGGAGGCCCATCGGACAGACCCGGTGAGAGATCTACCGACTGCGCGCACAGTGTGGTTACGTCCAACCTCATGGCTGCCGTAGAGGTCGAGCACCCACTACCGCTCCACATGCACGTCGTGGCAGGTGCCGCAGACGCGATCGAACCCGTGTGGCCACGTCCGAGAATCCGGGCGCGCCTTGGTGCGGATCGCGGTGATCGGCACGGACGCCGGGGCGACGGGGCGCGGACGTGTCGCACGGGCGGTGCCGCGAGCTGCGCCGGCCGGGTGGCTGGTCGCGGGGTGGGGCGATGACCGGGGCGACCGTGGGACGGCCGCACAGGCTGCCGGTCCGCAAGCTCGTCGCGGCGAGCATCGGCAACGCGATCGAGTGGTACGACTGGAGCGTCTACGCGACGTTCAGCATCTACTTCGCGACGCAGATCTTCCCGGCCGAGAACGAACGGCTGGCGCTGATCAACACCTTGGCGACGTATGCGCTGGCGTTCTTCTTCCGACCGCTCGGCGGCTACCTGCTGGGCCGGTTCGCGGACCTGCGCGGGCGGCGGCCGGCGATGATCCTCACCATCGTACTGATGGCGGGCGGGTCGGTGGCGATCGCGGTGCTGCCCACCTACGCGCAGGTGGGGTGGCTGGCACCGGTGCTGCTGGTGGTGGCTCGGATCGCCCAGGGCCTGTCGCTGGGCGGCGAGGTGTCGAACGCGTCGGCGTACCTGGCCGAGATCGCTCCGGCGGATCGGCGTGGGCGGTACTCGGCGTTCTTCTACGTCTCGACCGGGTGCGCGTTGCTGGTGGCGTCGCTGCTCGGGTTCGGGTTGGCGCGTGCGCTGGACCAGGAGGCGTTGGCGGCTTACGGCTGGCGCATCCCGTTCCTGGTCGGTGGCGTGCTGGGGTTCGTCGGGTTGTGGCTGCGGCGAAGCCTCGACGAGACCGAGCAGTTCGCGGACAACCGGGCGAAGGCGGCGCGGCTGCGGCGGCCGTTGCTCACCACCGTGCGGGAACACCCGAAGGCGGTCGGGCGGCTCGTGGGCGTCTCCATGCTCTCGACGCTGTGCTACTACACGTTCTTCAGCGCGTTGACGCCGTTCGCGGTGAAGACGCGGATGGCCGACGCGGTCGACGTGTTCCTGGCGCTGTCGGTGGCGACCGTGCTGTTCATCGCGTTGCAGTACCCGATGGGCGCGTTGTCCGACCGGTTCGGGCGCAGGCCCCAACTGCTCATGTGGTCCGGGGCCACGGCGGTTCTGGTGGTGCCGTTGTCGATGCTGATCGGTCCCGGAGTGGGCGGGCTGCTCGTGGTGTTCTGCGTGGGGTTGGGGCTGTACACGGCGATGACGTCGATCGCGCCCGCGGTGATGAGCGAGCTGTTCCCGACCGAGTTGCGCGGGTTGGGGATCGGGGCTTGGTACAACCTGACCGTCGCGCTGTTCGGCGGGACCGCGCCGCTGGTCATCGGACTGCTGCCGGGCACGCTGTTCTTCTGGTACGTGGCGGTGGGTGCGGTGGTGGCGTTCGCGGTCGTCCTCACGCTGCCGGAGTCCAAGGGTGTCGAGTTGCGCTAGGGCTTGTCGCCGGCACGGCTGGGCTTTGCGGCGGCTGGTTCAGACGCGTGCGCATTTGTCTCGGACGTGTACGCATGGCCGACTTCCGCGCCGGGCGGTTGACTTGCGGTGCAGTCGACAAGTTCCGTTGTGGCGGGAAAGGGTTGAGCATGTCGGTGATGAGCGCGGCGCAGCGCGAGGAGTTCCTGGCCGAGGTCCACGTCGGGGTGATCGGCGTCGCGCGGCTGTCGGGACCGCCGCTGACCGTGCCGGTCTGGTACCAGTACGAGCCGGGCGGGGACGTGTTCGTGCAGACCGGGCCCAGGTCGGTGAAGTACCGGCTGTTGGACGCGGCGCGGGAGTTCAGCCTGTCGGTCCAGGTCGAGACGCCGCCCTACCGGTACGTGACCGTGTCCGGGCCGGTGGTGGGGATCGAGCAGAAGACCTCGCACGCCGATCTCCTGGCGATGGCCAACCGCTACTTCGACGCCGACGCGGCGGCGGCCTACATGAAGCAGCTTGAGGGTGCCACGGTCGTGACCGTGCGCATGCGTCCGCAGCGTTGGTACTCAGGCGACTACAGCTGACCGTTGCCGGGGCGCGGCTGGAGTGGGGCGGTGGGCCGATGTCCGGTCGAACGCCCGGTGATGCGCGTCTTCGGGGTGGAGTGGGGCTAGTTGGCCTGCAGGGGGACCAGGTCGTCGGCGTGGACGACTTCGCGACGCTGTTCGGCAGGGAGGTCGTGGCTGGAACGGCCGATGAGGGCGGGGAGTTCGCCGGCGTCGAAGGCCACCACGCCGCGGGCGACCACGTGGCCGGACAGGTCCACCAGTTCGACCACGTCGCCGGCTTCGAACGTGCCGTCCACCGCCGTGATGCCCGCCGCCAGCAGCGAACGGCGGCGGCCGACGACCGCGGCGACGGCGCCGTCGTCCAGGGTCAGCCGGCCGGTCGCGCCGGCGGCGTGGCCCAGCCAGAAGCGGCGGGCGGTGAGGCGTGATCCGGTGACCGCGAACGCGGTGCCGACGTCCGCCGGGCCCAGCGCCCGCACAGCGTCCGCCGCACCCGCCAACAGCACCGGGATCCCCGCCGACGCCGCCAGGCGCGCAGCGGCCAGTTTGGACGCCATTCCACCGGTCCCCAGCCCGGACGCCCCGACCGTCCCCGCGCGCACGCCGTCGACGTCGGCCGCGCCGGCGACCTCGGTGACGCGCTGCGCGCCGGGCACGCGGGGATCGCCGTCGTACAGGGCGTCGACGTCGGAGAGCAGGAACAGGGCGTCCGCGCCGACCAGGTGGGCCACCAGGGCGGCCAGGCGGTCGTTGTCGCCGAACCGGATCTCCTCGGTGGCGACCGTGTCGTTCTCGTTCACGACCGGGACCGCGCCGAAGGCCAGCAGGCGGGAGAACGTGCGCTGGGCGTTGCGGTAGTGCGCGCGGCGGACGACGTCGTCGGCGGTCAGCAGCACCTGGCCGACGGTCAGCGAGTAGCGGCCGAACGAGTTCGCGTAGGCGTGGGCGAGGGTGAGCTGCCCGACGCTCGCCGCCGCCTGCTGGGTGGCCAGGTCACGCGGCCTGCGGGTCACGCCCAGCGGGGCCAGGCCCGCCGCGATCGCACCGGAGGACACCAGCACCACCTGGCTGCCGGCCGCGCAGCGGGCCGCGACCGCGTCCACCAGGGAGTCCAGCCGGGAGCGGTCCAGGCCGCCTTCGGCCGTGGTCAGCGACGACGAACCGACCTTCACCACGACCCTGCTCGCCGCCGCCACCGCCTGCCGGGCCCGCGACAACGACGTCGGGAGCGACGGCGACGGGGCCTGGGGCAACTCCGAACCGGTCACTCGTCCTCTTCGTCCTCTTCGTCCTCGTCGAACTCGTCGTAGACACCGGGGATCCGCCGCGCCTTCTTCGCCGCGAGGCGCTCGGACGCGCCGACGCGGTTGTTGGCCTCCAGGCGGGCGTCGGTGCCGCGGCCGGTCATGGTCATGGCGATGCCGGCCGGGGTGGTCGGCTCCCAGTCGAACACCAGGTCGCCGATGGTGACCTGGCAGCCGGGCAGCGCGCCCTGCTTGACCAGCACGTCCTCCACGCCCAGCCGGGCCAGCCGGTCGGCCAGGTAGCCGACGGCCTCGTCGTTGCTGAAGTCCGTCTGGCGGATCCAGCGCTCGGGGCGCTCGCCGCGCACGATGAACCCGCCGGGCACCTGCGGGTCCTCGATGACGGTGAAGCCGGCGTCGTCCACGGCGGTCGGCCGCAGCACGATCCGGGTCGACTCCTGCTTGGGCCGCGACGCCCGGTACTCCTCGACCACGCGGGCCAGCGCGAAGGTGAGTTCTCGCAGCCCCTCGCGGCTGGCCGTGGACACCTCGAACACCGGCAGGCCGCGGGCCTCGATGTCCGGGCGGACGATCTCCGCCAGGTCCCGCGCCTCCGGGATGTCGATCTTGTTCAGCACCACGACGCGCGGGCGCTCGGCCAGGTCGTCGGCCAGCGACGGGGTGTACCGGGCCAGTTCGGCTTCCAGCGCGTCGATGTCCGACAGCGGGTCGCGGTCGGCTTCGTAGGTCGCGCAGTCGACCACGTGCACGAGCACCGCGCAGCGCTCGATGTGGCGCAGGAAGTCCAGGCCGAGGCCCTTGCCCTCGGACGCGCCGGGGATCAGGCCGGGCACGTCGGCCATGGTGAAGATGGTGTCGCCGCCGGTGATCACGCCGAGGTTGGGCACCAGCGTGGTGAACGGGTAGTCGGCGATCTTCGGCTTGGCCGCGGACAGCACCGAGATCAGCGACGACTTGCCCGCCGACGGGAAGCCGAGCAGGCCCACGTCGGCCACGGACTTGAGTTCCAGCACCAGGTCGTGCTGCTCGCCCGGCTCGCCGAGCAGGGCGAACCCGGGTGCCTTGCGGGCCTTGGAGGCCAGCGAGGCGTTGCCG
The DNA here is from genome assembly GCF_056640475.1 of Saccharothrix sp. NBAS 001. NCBI lineage: Bacteria > Bacillati > Actinomycetota > Actinomycetes > Pseudonocardiales > Pseudonocardiaceae > Saccharothrix > Saccharothrix sp. NBAS 001. The sequence goes on along the minus strand of NZ_CM153251.1, from coordinate 9,532,704 downwards.
AGCCCGCCGCGACCGCCCTGGGCCGCGATGAGCCGGGTGCCCTCGCCGGTGAGGTCGGCCACCAGCTCGCCGTCGGGGGTCAGCACGACGGTGCCGTCCGGGACGCGCAGCTCCAGGTCCGCGCCGTTCGCGCCGTCCCGGTTCGCGCCCTGGCCGCCCTTGCCGTTGCCGGCGTCGGCGTGCGGGCGGAAGTGGAAGTCCAGGAGGGTGTGGACCTGGGAGTCCACGATGAGGACGACGTCGCCGCCCTTGCCGCCGTTCCCGCCGTCGGGACCGCCCAACGGCTTGAACTTCTCGCGGTGCACGGAGGCGACCCCGTTGCCGCCGTCACCGGCGGCGACGTGGATCACCACCCGGTCGACAAAACGGGACACGGGAAATCACTTCCAAGCGCTAGGTGTGCGGATGTGCTCTACACAAACAACTGAGCGCCGTGGTCCGCGCATTCCCGCGGACACACGGCGCTCAGAGGAGAACTTGCTCAGGCAGCGGCCTCGACCGGAACGATGTTCACGGTCTTGCGGCCACGCTTGGTGCCGAACTCGACGGCGCCGGGCGCGAGCGCGAACAGCGTGTCGTCCTTGCCGCGGCCCACGTTCACACCGGGGTGGAACTTGGTACCGCGCTGGCGGATCAGGATCTCGCCGGCCTTGACGACCTGACCGCCGAACCGCTTGACCCCGAGGTACTGGGGGTTCGAGTCACGGCCGTTGCGGGAGCTGGATGCACCCTTCTTGTGTGCCATGGCTAGTCAGATCCTCACTTACCGGTGATGCCGGTGACCTCGACGCGGGTCAGCTTCTGGCGGTGACCCTGGCGCTTGTGGTAACCAGTCTTGTTCTTGAACTTGTGGATGCGGATCTTGGGACCCTTGGTCTGCTCGACGACCTTGCCGGTCACCGAGATCTTTCCCAGGGCGTCGGCGTCGGCGGTGACGTCGGAGCCGTCCACGACGAGAAGCGGCGCCGGGAAGTTGATTTCGGTGCCCGGTTCGCCTTCGAGCTTCTCGACCTCGACGACGTCGCCGACAGCCACCTTGTACTGCTTGCCGCCGGTCTTGACGATCGCGTACATCGGGACGGAAGTCTCCTGCTACTCGACGGACAGGGCCACGCGCGCCACAGTGCCACTTTGAACTGCCGAGTGGCTGGGCTTCGCACGACTGGGCCCACCGGACGGCGGACCGTGCATCAGGTTACGTGGCGGTGGACCACAGGGTCAAACCGGGGTCGGTGTGACGTGATCGTGCTGGTCACCGCCGGTATGGCCTCGGTCGCCCGAGGCCATACCCGTGCTCGCGGGGAGCTGCTCAGCCTTCCTTGACCGCGCCCAGGGGCGGGCCGGCCGGGCGGGAGGCGGCCCGGCGGGTGCGGCGACGGGTGGCCGCCACGGGCTCGGCGTGGCCGTTGAGCGACTGGTCGGCGGCGTTCGCCTCGGCCGTGCCGACCTGCGTGGGCGGCTGGACGTGCACCGGCTCGTCCTCCTGGACGGGCTCGACCACGACCGGCTCCACCACCGGCTCGACCACGACGGGCTCGTCCTCCGGCGCGGTGGCGGCCTCCACGACCGGCTCCGGCTCGGCGACGGCCGCCACGGGCTCGGCGACGACGGGCTCGGCGACCGGTTCGGCCACCGGCACGTCGGTGTGGCCGGCGTCACCGGGCTCGGCGTCGGCCGGGGTGGCCTCGGCGTTGTCCTGGCGGCTCGCCGCACCGGCCTCGCGGCGGGCGCGACGACGCTGGCGGCGCTCCCGCTTGGGCTCGACGGCCTCGTCGGCGGGCGCGTCCGGAGTGGACGGCTCGGCGACGGCCTCGGGCTCCCGCACGGGCTCCGGGACCGCCTCGGCGACCGGCTCCGGCGTCTCCGCGCCCTTGCCGCGCCGCGACTTGCGGCCCGGCTGCTGCTGCTGTTGCTGCTGCTGGTTCTGGCCGCCGTTGGACGGGCCGTGCGTGTGCACCGGTTCGGTGGACACGACCAGACCGCGCCCGCGGCAGTGCTCGCAGGTCGTGGAGAACGCCTCCAGCAGGCCCGTGCCGACCCGCTTGCGGGTCATCTGCACCAGGCCCAACGACGTCACCTCGGCCACCTGGTGACGCGTCCGGTCCCGGCCCAGGCACTCGGTCAGCCGGCGCAGCACCAGGTCGCGGTTGGACTCCAGGACCATGTCGATGAAGTCGATGACGATGATGCCGCCGACGTCGCGCAGCCGGAGCTGGCGGACGATCTCCTCGGCCGCCTCCAGGTTGTTCCGGGTCACCGTCTCTTCCAGGTTTCCACCCGAACCGGTGAACTTGCCGGTGTTGACGTCGATGACCGTCATCGCCTCGGTGCGGTCCACCACGAGGTAGCCGCCCGACGGCAGCCAGACCTTGCGGTCCAGCGCCTTGAGCAGCTGCTCGTCGATGCGGTGCTCGACGAACACGTCGTTGTTGCCGACGTGCCGGCGCAGCCGCTCCTGGAGGTCCGGCGCGACGTGCCGCACGTAGGCGTCGATGGTGTCCCACGCGTCCGAGCCCTGCACGATCAGCGCGGAGAAGTCCTCGGTGAACAGGTCGCGGACGACCTTCACCAGGAGGTCGGGCTCTTCGTAGAGCAGCTGCGGAGCCTGCGCGCGCGGAGTGTCCTTGTCCTTGATGACCTGCCACGTCGCCTGGAGGCGGGTGACGTCGCGGGCCAGCTCCTCCTCGGCGATGCCCTCGGAGGCGGTGCGGATGATCACGCCGGCGTCCTCGGGGACGACCCTCTTCAGGATGTCCTTGAGGCGCTTGCGCTCGTTGTCGGGCAGCTTGCGGCTGATGCCCGTCGCGCCGCCGCCCGGCACGTACACCAGGAAGCGGCCGGGCAGGCTGATCTGGGTGGTCAGGCGCGCGCCCTTGTGGCCGACCGGGTCCTTGGTGACCTGCACCAGGACGCTGTCGCCGGTGGACAGGGCCTGCTCGATCTTGCGGGCCTTGCCCTCCAGGCCGGCCGCGTCCCAGTCGACCTCGCCGGCGTAGAGCACCGCGTTGCGGCCCCGGCCGATGTCGATGAACGCCGCCTCCATGGACGGCAGCACGTTCTGCACGCGGCCCAGGTAGACGTTGCCGACCAGCGAGCCGGTGCCCGACGACGTGACGAAATGCTCCACGAGCACGCCGTCCTCCAGCACGCCGATCTGCGTGCGGTCGCCGCGCTCGCGCACGACCATGGTGCGCTCGACGGCTTCGCGGCGGGCCAGGAACTCGGCCTCGGACAGCACCGGGGCGCGGCGGCGGCCGGCTTCCCGGCCGTCCCGGCGGCGCTGGCGCTTGGCCTCCAGCCGGGTCGAGCCGCGCACGCTGCGCACCTCGTTCTGGGCGGCCTCGGAGTCGGCCTTGTCGTCGCGCGCGTCCCGCGTCTCGCGGACGTGCACGACGGTGTTGGGCGGGTCGTCCTCGTTCGGGGCGGCTTCCTCGTCCGCGCCGACCTTGCGGCGACGACGGCGACGGCGACGACGGCTGCCGCCGCCCTCGGAGTCGTCGTCGGCCGGGGCCTCGGCGGACTCGGTCTCCTCGGCCTCGGCGGCGGCGGGCTCCTCGCCCGACTCGTCGTCGCCGGCCTCGTCGCCCACGCCCTTGCCCCGGCCACGGCCACGACGGCCACGACGGCGGCGGCGACGGCCTTCGCCCTCGTCACCGGCGTCGTCGGCGGACTCGGCGTCGACGTCGTCCTCCTGGGGCTCCTCCTCGACCACCACGACCGCCGGCGCGGCGGCGACCGGTGCGGGCGGCAGGAACACCGCGGACGGCGGCGCGAACAGCGGTGTGAGCGCGGCCACCTCCCGGGCAGGCAGCGCGGGCGCCTCGGTGGCCTCGTCCACGTCACCGGTGACGATGTCGTCCCAGTTCAGCAAACTCTCGGCGACTTTGAGCGCCAGGTCGCGGCTCACGCTGGACTGGGCGCCCTTGACGGTCTCCCCCAGGTCGGCCAGCGCGGCCACGACGTCCTTGCTGCTGGTGCCCAGCAGCTTCGCCAGCGCGTGCACCCGCAACTTGTCCGGCAGGTCCGCCAGCGCGGGGTGCGCGGATGTGGCGTTACCCCCGCCGGCACCGGCGGGCTTGTTCGTGTTCGACATGCAGCTCCTCCGCCCCCGGGCGCGTCTTGGGAGACGCGGGCCGCGCAGGGGCCTCTCTTGTCCACTCACCGCCGCGGCTGGCGGCGGGAATCCTTTGTTTTTCGCCTCGCTCGCTGTGCGCGGCGGCACAGCAGGTCTTCTTTGCTACCCCGACGACGCCGTCAGCGCCGCTCCGGCAGCGGTCCGGTCAGACCTCCGCCGCCCGGTCAAGGGCGAGCGGGTCGACCAGGCCACCTTCGTCGTCGAGCCGCCCCTGCGCCATCCGGGTCGCCTTCGCGGGCACCGGCGGAACCAGGTCGGCGACGACTCGGAGCGCGCTCAGCACGTCGTCGGGTCGGACGGTAGGTGTTGTCTGCCGTACGACCATCACGAGTATCCCACACGGTTGTGACAAATCCCGTGCATCGTGTCCCGCGTCGCTCGAATGCGTCTGGACCTGCGCCGACTCGGCGGGTCCCGGGGTGGCGGACCGCACCACGGCGGACACCACGGCGGACACCACGGCGGGGCGGACGTCGATCACCCGCTTCCCGTCCTTGGTGAGCCGCTCGACCTCGACCACGTCGGCCGCGAGGAACGCGGCCACCGCTTCGGTCAACCGTTCGGGTGACACTCCCGGCAGCTCCACCTGCCAGGTGCTCGCCTCGATCCGCTCGGGCAGCGTGCCCCCGGCGGCCTGCACGACCTCCACCACGTCCAGGCCGGGCGGCAGCACCGCGTCCAGCGCGATCCGCAGCGCGTCCGGGTCGACCCGCTCCACGACCTGGACCTCGACGTACTCGGCCTCGCTGGCCACGCCGGTCGGCGCGGCACCCACCCACGAGACCTTCGGGTGCGGGCTGAAGCCCTGGGAGTACGCCATGGGCACGCCCGCCCGGCGCAGCGCGCGCTCGAAGGTGCGCGCGATGTCACGGTGCGACGTGAACCGCAACCGACCGCGTTTGGCGTAACGCAGCCGGAGCTTCTGCACGGGCGCGGCCGACGGGTTGGGCTGGCTCTGGCGGCTCAGTGCTACTCCCCTTGGGTGCGGGTGGGGTACCGACGGGGGTAAGCATCCCAACGGTCCACGCTTCTACTCCAGCGGGACGGTACCTTGGTGGCGTTCCGCACCGTTGAGCTTGTCTGGTCGGGCCCGCCTGGCTACCGTCCGGCAGCAGAGGTCCACCCGGCAGCCCAGCACTGGAGGTCCCCCGTGCCTCTGCTCCGCCGCGTCCGAGCGGTCGCGGTCAGCGCAGCGCTGCTCGCGACCGGTCTCCTCGTGGTGTCCGGGTCCACCTCCGCGCACGGCTCGGTGCCCGCCGACGAGGCACCGGCCGCCGCCGACTGCATCCAGCCCGGCCCGACCCTGCGCTACCTGGTGGTGCTCGACCCCGGCACCAGCGAGCCGCTGGCGAACGCCCTGGTCACCGGCGCGTGCGGGACGACCACCGGCTACTACCCGCAGATCGGCGTGGCGGTGGCGGTCTCCGCGGACCCCGGTTTCGGCCGGCGGATCGGCCTGGACCGGGCCTACAGCGCGCAGGCCGACGGCATGTCGAAGAAGACCGGCGCGCCGGCCCGCAAGAAGTCCGACGACGAGGGCCTGGCCGGCCGGTCGGCGTCGGGCCCGGCGGACCGCACCGCCGAGCAGTGGGACATGGACCTGATCCGGGCCGCCGAGGCGCACGCGATCAGCAAGGGCAGCCGGGACGTGGTGGTCGGCGTGCTCGACTCGGGCATCGACCCGACGCACCCCGACCTGGTCGGCGCGCTGGACCCGGCGCTGTCCGCGGGCTGCACGACGGGCGTGGCCGACCCCGCGCGGGCCGCGTGGTCGCCGACGACCTCCGCGCACGGCACGCACGTCGCGGGCACGATCGCGGCCGCCGACGACGGCGCGGGCACGACGGGCGTCGCGCCGGGCGTGCGGATCGCGTCGGTGAAGGTGGTCGACGACGCCGGGTTCATCTACCCCGAGTACGCGGTGTGCGGGTTCATGTGGGCCGCGGCACACGGCATGACCGTGACCAACAACAGCTACTTCATCGACCCGTGGGTGTTCACCTGCCAGAACAAGACCGGGCAGTCGGTGGTCTACGAGGCCGTGCGGCGCGCGGTCGACTACGCGACCGGGCGTGGCGTGCTGACCGTGGCGGCCTCGGGCAACTCGGCGGCGGACCTCACCAAGCCGGGTACGGACGCGCAGAGCCCCACGAACGCGGCACCGGAGGACGTCAAGCCGCGCCCGGTGGACAACACGTGCCTGGTGCTGCCCGTGCAGCTGCCCAAGGTGGTCGGCGTGTCGTCCGTGGGGGCGACCAAGCTCAAAGCCGGGTACTCGTCCTACGGGCTCGGCGCGGTGGACCTGACGGCGCCGGGAGGCGACCGCAAGCAGCAGCCCGAAGAGGGCCAGGCGTGCGTGCTGTCGACCGTGCCTTCGGGGTACGACTACTCGTGCGGCACCTCGATGGCCGCGCCGCACGTGTCGGGGGTGGCGGCGCTGCTGGCGTCGACGCACCCGAGCGCGTCGCCGACCGAGTTGAGCCGGATGCTGAACGCGCAGGCCGAGACCCTGCCCTGCCCCGCCGACTACGACCTCAACGGGACGGGCGCGCAGGACGCGTACTGCACCGGCTATTCCGAGTACAACGGCTTCTACGGGCACGGCCTGGTCGACGCGCTGGCCGCCGTGAGGGGCCAGCGGACCGAAGACGGCGGACGCGGCAGCAACTAGCCCGCCGCGGTGGACCGGGTGGTCCACCGCGGACCGACGGGTCAGGACTGGGTCAGGGCCGGGTTGCGGACCGGGCTCCCCTTGCCCACCGGGGAGATCGGGAGCAGGGTGCGGCCGGTGGGGCCCACCTCGATGTCGGTGCCCATCGCGGGGCACACGCCGCAGTCGAAGCACGGGGTCCAGCGGCAGTCGTCCTGTTCGCGTTCGTCCAGGGCGTCCTGCCAGTCCGCCCACAGCCATTCCTTGTCCAGGCCCGAGTCCAGGTGGTCCCAGGGCAGGACTTCCAGCTCCTCGCGCTCGCGGGTGGTGAACCAGGCCAGGTCCACGCCCAGCGGCGGGAGTTCCCGGGCCGCCGCGTCCACCCAGCGGTCGTAGGAGAAGTGCTCGGACCAGCCGTCGAAACGGCCGCCCTCGCGCCACACCCGCTCGATCACGTGGCCGATCCGGCGGTCGCCCCGGGACAGCAGCCCTTCGATCAGCGAGGGCTGGCCGTCGTGGTAGCGCATCCCGATGTTGCGGCCCAGCGCGCGGTCGGAGTTGACGGCTTCGCGCAGCTTGCGCAGGCGGGCGTCCACTGTGGCCGGATCGCACTGCGCGGCCCACTGGAACGGGGTGTGGGGCTTGGGGACGAAGCCGCCGATGGAGATGGTGCAGCGGATGTCCTTGCGGCCGCTGACCTCCCGGCCGGCCCGGATCACGTTCTTGGCCATCTCGGCGATCTGGAGGACGTCGTCGTCGGTCTCGGTCGGCAGGCCGCACATGAAGTACAGCTTCACCTGCCGCCAGCCCGCGCCGAAGGCCGCGCTGACCGTGCGGATCAGGTCCTCTTCGGACACCATCTTGTTGATCACGCGGCGGATCCGCTCGCTGCCGCCCTCGGGCGCGAAGGTGAGGCCCGAGCGCCGGCCGTTGCGGGACAGCTCGTTGGCCAGGTCGATGTTGAACGCGTCGACCCGCGTGCTGGGCAGCGACAGGCTGGTGTTGGTGCCCTCGTAGCGGTCCGCCAGGCCCTTGGTGACCTCGGCGATCTCCGAGTGGTCCGCACTGGACAGCGAGAGCAGGCCGACCTCTTCGAAACCGGTCGCCGCGAGGCCGCGCTGGACCATCGCGCCGATGCCCTCGATGGAGCGCTCGCGCACCGGCCGGGTGATCATCCCGGCCTGGCAGAAGCGGCAGCCCCGGGTGCAGCCCCGGAAGATCTCCACGCTCATCCGCTCGTGCACCGACTCGGCGAGCGGGACCAGCGGCTGCTTCGGGTACGGCCAGGCGTCGAGGTCCATCGTGGTCCGCTTGAACACCCGGTACGGCACCCGCTCGCGGTTGGGCACCACGCGCTGGATGCGGCCGTCGGGCAGGTACTCGACGTCGTAGAACCGGGGCACGTAGATGCCGCCGGTCTCGGCCAGGCGGGTCAGCAGCTCGTCCCGCCCGCCGGGGCGGCCCTCGGCCTTCCAGGTGCGCACCAGGTCGGTGATCTCCAGGACGGCTTCCTCGCCGTCGCCGAGCACGGCCGCGTCCACGAACCGCGAGATCGGCTCGGGGTTGAACGCCGCGTGCCCGCCGGCGACCACGATCGGGTCGTCGTCGGTGCGGTCGGCGGCGTGCAGCGGGATGCCGGCCAGGTCCAGGGCGGTGAGCAGGTTGGTGTAGCCGAGTTCGGTCGCGAAGCTGACGCCGAGCAGGTCGAACGCCTTGACCGGCCGGTGCGCGTCCACGGTGAACTGGGGCACGCCGTGTTCGCGCATCAGCCGTTCGAGGTCGGGCCACACCGCGTAGGTCCGCTCGGCGAGCACGTCCGGCTGCTCGTTGAGGACCTCGTACAGGATCATGACGCCCTGGTTGGGCAGCCCGACCTCGTACGCGTCCGGGTACATCAGGGACCACCGCACGGTCGCGGAGTCCCAGTCCTTCACCGTCGCGTTCAGTTCCCCGCCGACGTACTGCACCGGCTTCGACACCTGCGGCAGCAGCGGTTCCAACGCGGGGAAGACCGACTCGACACTCACCCGGCCAAGGGTAACGGCATCGCCGGCACCGGTCAGAACAGCGGTCCGGTGATGGTGAGCCCGAGGCCCTCGCCCGCGCCCGCGTACAGGCCGAAGAACAGCAGCGCCGCGCCGGCCAGGGACACGTCCTTGTTGAACTGGATCATCTCCATCTGCCTGGTCTGCAGGTCGGACTGGGTCCAGAAGTTGTGCATGAGGAACGCCGTGGGCAGCAGGAACAGCACGAGCAGCAACGCGCCCAGGTCGGCCCACACGCCGAGCAGGACCATGAGCCCGCCGACGATCATCAGCACGCCGCTGGCCTGGGTGGCGAGCTTGGGCGAGGGGACGTTCTTCGAGGCGGCGTAGCCGGCCATGGCGTCGGTCTGGGTGAGGTGGCCCACGCCCGAGCCGAAGAACAACAACACGAACAGGATGCGGCCGATGAGTGCGATCACGTCCATGACGACCTCCCGGTTTGCCGTTCGCCCAGTGTTCAACCAGGTCAGGCGGTGAGCAACCGGCCGAGCCGTCTCGACGCCACCAATACCCCGATCGTGGCCATCACCAGGAAGTAGGCCACGTGCACCAGCAGCCCCCAGCCGACGAAACCCGTGGTCAGGGCCCTGGTGAGTTCGACCGCGTGGTAGAGCGGGCTGAACCGGACGACCGCCTGGAGGGCCGGCGGGTAGACCGACAGCGGGTAGAACGTGCCGGAGAACAGGAACAGCGGCAGCACGAACAGCTGGACCAGGTCGAAGTCCTGCCAGGACCGCATGAAGGTGGTGGCGGCCATCCCGACGGCGGCGAACGCGACCGCGACCAGCAGGCACGCGGGCAGCGCGAGCAGCGCCCACGGCGAGGAGACCAGGCCGAACCCGAGCATCACGGCGAGGAACCCGGCGGAGTAGAGGCCGCCGCGCGCCAGCGCCCAGGTGGCCTCGCCCAGCGCGATGTCGACCGGCCCCATCGGGGTGGCGAGCACGGCCTCGTACACCCGGGCGTACTTGAACTTGTAGAACAGGTTGTAGGTGGTGTCGAACACCGCGCCGTTCATCGCCGAGGCGGCCAGCAGCGCCGGGGCGACGAACTCGGCGTAGGGCAGCGGCCCGCCGGGGCCGGCGACCACGGCCACCAGCTTGCCGAACCCGAAGCCGAGCGAGAGCAGGAACAGCACCGGCTCGAAGAACCCGGACACGACCGACAGCCAGGCCCGCTGGTTGACCAGGTAGGCGCGTTCGACCAGGACGTGCGAGCGGCCCGCGTACAGGCCCGGCGGCACGATCCGGAACAGCAGGCCGGGCCGCTTCTTCGCGGCGGCGCGGTCGAGGACCCCGGTCACGGTCACACCGCCAGTCGTCGGTGGAAGTAGCGGCGGCCGAGCACCACGCCGACGGCGACCACGGCCGTCAGGTAGGCCAGGTGACCGAGCGCCGGGAGCGGCTCGATCGCGCCGAACGTGACGCCGCGCGCCAGTTCGACGCCGTGCCACACCGGGGTCGCCCAGGCGACCGGGTGCAGCCACCCGGGCAGCTGGTCGAGCGGGAAGAACGCCCCGGTGAACAAGGTCATCGGGATCAGCACGAAGCGGTAGAGGCCGTCGAACGCGTCGGGCTTGTCCCTGGTGGCGGTGAACGCGACGACCGGCGCGCTGAACGCCATCCCGGACAGCACCGCGAACGGCACGGCGAACACGGCGGCCGGGCTGGTCACCGCGCCGAGCAGGGCCGCGACCAGCAGGAACGCCGTGGAGCCCGCAGCGAGCTTGAACGCTATCCAGAGCAGTTGGCCGTAGAGGACCTGGGCGGGCGTGATGGGCGTGGACACGATGCCGAGGTAGGTCTTCTGCCACTTGAACGAGGAGAACACCGCGTAGGTGGACTCGAACATGGCGCTCTGCGCGGCGGCCGTGACGATCAGCGCGGGCGCGAGGAACACCACGTACCGCAGGCCGCCGGTCGCCTCGCCGGGCTGCACCTGGGAGCCGAAGCCCACGCCCATGGCCAGCAGGAACAGCACGGGCTGGACGAAGTTGGAGATCGCCGTGGCGCGCCAGTTGCGGCGGTACCAGGCCCAGTGGCCCTCGACCACGAGCAGGGCGGGTGGCGTGGCCATCAGTCGACCAGGGTCCGGCCGGTGAGGCGGAGGAACACGTCCTCCAGGGAGCCCCGGCGGACCAGGCTGGAGGTCGGCCGCACGCCGCGCGCGTGCACGGCGGACAGCGCCGCCTCGCCGTCGGCGGTGTAGAGCAGCAGCCGGTCGGGCAGCACCTCCACGCGCTCGGCGATGCCCTCGACCGGGACCGGGTCCTGCTCGCCGGGCGGGAAGCGCAGTTCGAGCACCTCGCGGGTGGAGTGCCGGCGGATCAGCTCGGCCGGCGAGCCCTCGGCCGCGATCCGGCCGCCGTCCATCACCACGAGCCGGTCGCACAGCTGCTCCGCCTCGTCCATGTAGTGGGTGGTGACGATCAGCGTGACGCCGTTCTGCTTGAGCCGGAACAGCCGGTCCCACAGCAGGTGGCGGGCCTGCGGGTCGAGGCCGGTGGTCGGTTCGTCGAGGACGACCAGCTCCGGGTCGTTGACCAGCGAACGCGCGATGGTGAGCCGCCGCTTCATGCCGCCCGACAGCGGTTCGACCTCGTCGTCGGCGCGGTCGGTGAGCTGGGCGAACTCCAGCAGCTCGACGGCCTTGGCGCGGACGTGCGCCTTGGACAGGCCGAAGTAGCGGCCGTAGACCTCCAGGTTCTGCCGGACGGTCAGCTCGGTGTCGAGGTTGTCGAGCTGGGGCACGACGCCGAGCCGGGCGCGGATCCTCGGGCCCTCCCGGTCCGGGTCCAGGCCCAGCACGGTCAGCTCGCCGGCGGTGCGCGGGGACACGCACGACACCATCCGCATGGTGGAGGACTTGCCCGCGCCGTTGGGGCCGAGGAACCCGAACGCCTCGCCCTTGCCGACCTCCACGTCGATGCCCCGGACGGCTTCGAACGTGCCGAAGTGCTTCGTCAGGTTGCGGGCTCGGACGAGGGTCGTGGTCACGGACGTCACGCTAGCGGCGGGGTACGACAATCTCCGCGGCGAATCTAGGGTGGCCGCATGGGGATCGTTCTGACCTGGCCTTCCAACGCCGACGAACGGCTGCTGGCCGAGGTGCACGAGGTGTTGCGCGCGGTCGTCGAGGCCGGCGGCGCGATCGGCTGGCTGGAGCCGCCGGAGCGCGTGGAGACCGACGCGTGGGTCGGGTCGGTGTTGAAGAAGGCGCGCGACGGCGACGCGGCGCTCGTGGTGGCCGAGGTGGACGGCGTGGTGCGCGGGACGTCGTGCTGGGTGCGGTCTTCCGGACAAGTCTTCCGGCACAACGCCGAGTTGGGCCGGGTCGCGGCGCACCCGTCGGCGCGCGGGCTGGGGTTGGGGTCGCTGATGGTGTCCGCGGTGGTGGAGAGCGCGCGTGCGGCGGGAGTGGAGCTGTTGACGCTCGGCGTGCGCGGCAACAACCACGGGGCCATCGAGCTGTACGAACGGCTCGGCTTCCAGGAGTGGGGTCGGTTGCGCAACGCGATCGCGGTGGGCGACGTGCGGTACGACAGCGTGCAGATGGTGCTGCCGCTCGGGTTCGACGAGGGCGTCGTGCTGCACGGGTCCGCCGAGGGCGGCCTCGGGTCCTCGCCGCGCCGCAGCGCGTAAGACGCCGAACGGCCCGGACCACGCAGGTGGCCGGGCCGTCCGGGCGGGTCGGCTCAGAGGTTCGGGAACCAGAGCTTGATCTCGCGCTCGGCCGACTCCGCCGAGTCCGAGCCGTGGACCAGGTTGAACTGGACCTCCAGGCCGAAGTCGCCGCGGATCGTGCCCGGCGTGGCCTTCTCCACCGGGTCGGTGCCGCCGGCCAGCTGGCGGAACGCCGGGATCGCCCGGGTGCCCTCCACGACCAGCGCCACCAGCGGGCCGCCGGTGATGAACTCGACCAGGTCGCCGAAGAACGGCTTGCCGTCGTGTTCCGCGTAGTGCTGCTCGGCGGTCGCGCGGTCCACGGTGCGCAGTTCGAGCGCGGCCAGGGTCAGGCCCTTGCGCTCGATGCGGGAGATGACCTCGCCGACCAGGCCGCGGCTGACGCCGTCGGGCTTGACCAGGACCAGGGTGCGCTCGCTCACGGCCGTCAGTACTCCTTCGTACGGGTTCGTGCAAGTACGTGAAGGGTAGCCGCAGGGCCGTCCGCGCCCGCCGTGCGTACCGGAAAGCCGTCGACCACCGGATCACCCGCGCAACGCGCGGCTACTCCTCGCTGAACGCGTGGGTCTCCCTGCGGAACGGGCGGGGGGCCACCGCGCCGAGCCGTTGCGGCGTCCACAGGTCGTCCCGCCCGTTGAGCGTCAACACGCCGGATCGCCGCAGCAGCAGGATCTCCTCGTAGTCGCGGTGCAGCACCGCGTCTCCGGGCACGAGGTCGAGCAGCCCGACGGAGAGCCGGAGCACGACGTCCACCTGGCGGTCGGAGGAGGACTCCTTGTCCAGCCGGAAGATCAGCCGCGCGGTCGGGGTGAAGCCGAGGTCGGCCACGACCGGGTTCCACGGCTGCGGGTTGACCGGAGCGACCAGCACCCAGGTGCCCTGCGCCAGGTCGGCTCCGTCGAGGAACGCCTCCGGTGTCGTCGTCGCGCCGAGCAGGCCCAGCGCGGCGGCCGCGCGGGAAACCGAGACCGCGAGCGCCCGGACGTCCGACGAGGTCGCGATGGCGAGGCTGTAGGAGATGGCCATCAGGTCCTTCTACGGGTAGATGTGCTGGATGTTGCCCTGCTTGTCGATGATCACGACTTCCTTGAGCCGCTCGATCGGCCAGTCGCGCAGCTGGGTGCGCAGCTTGTCGACGTCGACGTCGCTGCCCGCCAAGTTGACCACGATCCGGTCCGCCTGGTGTTCCGCCACCTTCTCCTCGATCCGGCCGGCGACGTTGCGGGCGCTGCCGGTGGTCGGCGAGACGCAGTCGAAGATCTCGCCCTCGATCCGGTAGTCGGGGTTCTTCTTGCCCGGCACCTTCGGGTTCTGCTCGACGTCGTAGCCGGCTTTGGCGAGCGTGTCCGCCGCCTCGTTCTCCCGCCGCAGGGCCGTGCGGTTGGCCTCGTCCTTGTCGCTGTCGCGGATCTTCGTCCGCTCGCCGCCCGGCGTCGCGTCGGGATCGGGTCGGCCGGACGGCCGGGTGTGGTCGGGATGCCCGCCGGTGCCGGGCGGTTCACCCGGCTTCTTCGGCGGCTGACCTCCGCCGCCCTTGCCGCTCAGCTGGTCCAAGCTCTTGCGGATCCGCTTGAGCAGCTCGCCGAGCTTGCGGAGCAACGGCATGAGGTTCTGCAGCGCGCGTACGAGCTTCTTGATGATCTGGGCGATGCGGGCGGCCCACTTGGCCGCCGCGGTGGCGGCCTGGGCGGCGGCGGCGGGCGCGCCGACGACGGTGAGCGCCTCGGCCGCCCACACCAGCAGCCTGCCGACCAGGTCGGCGATCAGGTCGCGGACCGTCTCCCGGACGACGGCGACCAGCACGCCGGCCGTCTTCACCGCGCTGCCGATGCCGCTCGACGCCTCTGCGGCGGCACCGATCAGGGCGGCCGTGTCCGCCGCCCGCCTGCGGTACGCGTCGCCCGCCACCCCGACCCACGCCGCGGTGTCGGCGGCCACGTCCCGCTCGTAGCCGGCCTTGACCTCGCCGACCGCCTTGGCGATGTTCTGCCACGTCTGCGCCTGCGCGGCGACGGCGTCGGCGTTGCCCGCGAGTTCGTCGAGCGCGTCCTGGAGAGGACCCACGTGCTCGATGATGAACGAGATCAGGTTCGACCCCACGGAACCGATCGGGTCCATGACGATGCTGAGCGCTTCGAGGCCGGTGGTCACCGCGCCCAGCCCGATGTCGGCCCAGTTCCCGCTCTCGATGCCGCCGACCAGGTCGCTGATCGACTCCGCGATGCCGATGCCCGTGTACCACTCGGTCGAGTCCTGGACCGGCGCGACCAGCGGCGGTTCGCTCATCGCAACCGGCCCTCGATCCCGATCAGCCCCTCGCCGATCGCGTTGTCCTGGTGCTGGTAGTGGTCGGCGCTGTGCCGCAGGTTCAGCGCGGTCTCCGCCATCCCGTCGCGGCTCGCCAGCAACGCCTCCCGGGCCGCCTGCTCCAGCTCGTTGAACAGCGGGGGCAGGAACTGGCAGATGATGCCGTAGGTGTCGTCCGACATCGCCTGGTTCGCGGCGTCCGCTGCCCGGCCGAGAGCGGCGGCGTGGCCGTCGGCCTTGTCCGCGTGCGCCCGCAGAGCGCCCGGTTCGACCTGATAACCCGACATGGCACTTCCCCCCGAACGCGTCAGCGGTAGACCGATCCGCCGAAGTCCTCGTCGTCGCGGTCGCGCCGCGGTGGTGGCGGCGGTTCGGCGACGCCGAACTTCTGCTCGTAGTAGCCGGTGATCCGATCGGCGCTGTCCTGCGCGTCGGCCCCGAGCGTCTCGTCGGCGACCTCCCGGACGCGGCCCGCGATCCGGGCCTTGGCGCTGCCGAGCGCGGCCAGCAACTGGCTGCGCAGCTCGCCCGGGGTCGTCTGGATCACCCGCTCGGAGAACTCGACGTCGACCAGGTTGCCGTTCGCGTCGGCGGTGACCGTGACCACGCCGTTCGGGCTCGTCGCGGTCAGGCGGACCTCCTCGACCCGGTGCTGGAGCTCCTGGTACCGCGCGGCCTTGCGCTCGAAGCCCGCCACCCAGTCGTCCAGACCGCGTTCCACCCCGGCGGGATCGCCATCGAACAGGTTCAAACCATGTGTCACAGCTCACCCTCCCGACCACGAAGGGTACTCAGCTCCGGTGTTGGCGCGGATCTGAATCGCCAAACGACACTCCGACGGTCACCCGGACGATCTGCGCCCGCCGGGCGGCGTCCTCTGTGGCCGATCAAGACGAGTGCGGACGAACGGGAGGTGCGATAGTGCCGGCCGTGACCTCCGAGAAGTCCGGGACCGGTCCGACGCTCACCGGTGCCGCTGTGCTGTTCGTGCTGCTGCGGCTGCTGGCGGTGTCCGCGTACGACTGGCACACGACGTTCGCGTTGCTGCACACCCTCGACCTGGAGGACGCGCCGGGGCTGTTCCTCGGCACGTTCATGGCCGACCGGCGGATCAGCACGGTGCTGCTGATCCTCACCGTGCCGCTGTCCGCCTTCTACGCCGCCGCCACCCGCTCCCGCGCCGCGCCGCTCGTGGTCACGGTGCTGATCGCGTTCCTGGTGGCGCACGTGCTGACCTACCACCAGTGGTGGGTGCCGGCGTTGGCCGGTGTGCTGGCCGTGGCGGTCGCGGTGGTGGCGGCACGGCGGCGCGACGACGAACCGGGGCCCGCGAAGTTCGTGCTGCACCGGATCGGGTGGATCGTGGGCGGTATGGCGCTCGTGGTGGCGGCGGTCGTGTCGACGCCGTGGGTGCCGCGTGAGCGGATCGAACTCACCGACGGGTCCATCGAGGCGTACGTGGTGGAGACCAGCCCGGGGTTCCTGAAGGTGCTGGTCGCGGACGACCGGGAGTTCCGGATCCTGCGCGACGACGAGGTGCGGTCACGGGTCGAGCTGGCCGACCACTAGCACCCCGGCGGACCGGGGCGGGAACCGTCCACTTCGGACTCCCGCGCCGCGCTACCCGAGCGGACGGGTGCCGCGCAGGAACTGCTCGACCGCCGCCTCCACGAGTCCGTCGAGCAGCTCCGGTTCGACGATGTTGCCGTTGGTGATCGAGGCGATGCCCTGGAGGGTGGCGAACAGGACGATCCCGATCCGTTCGGGGGTGCCGGCTTGGAGCGCCCCCTGCGCCTGCCCCTGGACGATGAGGTCGCGCATCAGCCCGAACGGGGCTTCGGCCGCCTTGCCGATCCGCGCCGCGTCCGGTCGGTGCTTGCAGGTGTACATCAGTTCGAGGAGCGCGGCGTTCTCGGTGGCGAAGCGGGTGTAGGCCGTCGCGGTGGCCCGCACGCGCGAGGGGAAGTCGGCGGCGGCGGTCGTCAGCGCGGCGCGCAGCGCGGTGTCGAGCCGGGTGAACCCGGCTTCGGCGAGCGCGTCGAGCAGCGCCTGGCGGTTCACGAAGTGGCGGCGGGGCGCGGCGTAGCTGACGCCGATCTCCCGGGCCAGGTCGCGCAGCGCCAACTGGTCGGCACCGTGCTCCCGCAGGCCGCGCTCGGCCGCGGCGAGCAGGGCGGCGCGCAGGTTCCCGTGGTGGTAGGGCCGCTCGTCGGTCGCGTCTGGCATGGGACCGACCCTAGCAACCAGATGTCGTCGTTGACTACATTGTTGTCGGCGTTTACTTTGTAGCTCATGTCAACATTCGGGGTTTCGGACATGCCCTCGATGACCGGGCGCACCGTCGTCGTCACCGGCGCGAACAGCGGGCTCGGCCGGGCCGTGGCCCGCGTGCTCGCCGCCAACGACGGGCACGTCGTGCTCGCCGTGCGCAACGTCGACAAGGGCCGCGAGGCCGCCGCGACGATGCCCGGCCGCGTGGAGGTCCGGCGGCTCGACCTGGCCGATCTCGCCTCGGTCCGCGCGTTCGCCGAGGACTTCACCGAACCGGTGGACGTGCTGATCAACAACGCGGGGGTCATGGCCCCGCCCCACTCCCGCACGGCCGACGGGTTCGAGCTGCAGTTCGGGACCAACCACCTGGGGCACTTCGCGCTCACGAACCTGCTCCTGCCCCGGGTCCGGGACCGGGTGGTCACCGTGTCGTCCAACGCCCACCGGGTGGGTGCGATCGACCTGGACGACCTCGACGGGGAGCACCGGCCGTACCGGGCGATGGCCGCCTACGCGCGGTCCAAGCTCGCCAACTTGCTGTTCACGTCGGAACTCCAGCGGCGGCTCACCGACGTCGGCTCACCGGTGCTCGCGACCGCCGCACACCCCGGCATGGCGGCCACGAACCTGCTGAAGTCCGACGGCCGCCGCGTGCGCCACCTCGTGCAGAAGGCGGTGACGGACTTTCTCGCCCAGAGCGACGACGAGGGCGCTCTGCCCATCCTGTACGCGGCCGTGGCGGACATCCCGGGCGACAGCTACGTCGGACCCAACGGCTTCCTGGAGGCGCGCGGCGCGCCCGCACTGGTCGGCCGCTCGGCCAAGGCACGGGACACGGAGGTGGCACGCCGCCTGTGGGCCGCTTCC
Organism: Saccharothrix sp. NBAS 001; assembly: GCF_056640475.1. NCBI lineage: Bacteria > Bacillati > Actinomycetota > Actinomycetes > Pseudonocardiales > Pseudonocardiaceae > Saccharothrix > Saccharothrix sp. NBAS 001. Next base: position 9,514,746 of record NZ_CM153251.1, on the reverse strand, counting down.
GAACAGCTGACCGGAGTTTCCTTCCCCGGGCGAACCCTGCAAACCGGAGCGGACGCGTGAGCCGCGTCCGGGCGGTGCCTTACGACTATGGCGCGGGCTCGGCGGCTTTCAACGTCACGGTCACGCCGTCCGCACCGAGCGCTCCCGCGGAATCCTTGGCCACGACCCGGATCTCCACATCTCGGCCGGCCGCCGCGCCCGGCAGTGCCGCGAGGTCGGCGAACACCCGGTAGGGCGCGGTGTCGTCGGTGCCGAGCACGGTCCAGTCCGCGCCGTCGACCCGCGCGGCGAACGTGGCCTGCGCGAACGGCGACGAGATCGCGTCCGCCCGCAGTTCGACCCGGCCGGTCAGCGCCGTCCCCACGGGCGGCGCGACCAGCACGGGCGTCGGCGTGACGGCGCGCAATCGGCCAGTTCCCTTGAGCACCAACGCCGACAGCGGCGGCACGGCCACCCGGACCTTGCCGTCGACCGCCGCGACCTCGGCCCCGGCACGAGGCCAGACGGGGCGGAGCGCGGCGCTGCCCACCGGCACCTCGACCGACGCCGGGGATGTGCCCGCGTTGGCCACCACGAGGTGTTCGACCTGCCGCGCGGCACCGACCCGGCTGAACGCGACGACGTCCCCCGACGCCACGCGCAGGGTCTGGTTCCCGTCGCGCCACACCGGATCCGCGTCGACGAACGCCGCCAACCCGCGCAACTGCCGGTACAGCGGGTGGTCGGTGGCGTAGTTGTCCACCGCGCCGGTCCGGTCGCTGCCGACGAGATCCTCCGCCCGGTACTCGGGAGTGGCGGACGCGAACAGGTCCTGCCGTGCCGCCTTGTCGCCGCCGCTGCCCGCGAAACCCTGCTCGTCGCCGTAGTACACGACGGGGTTGCCGCGCCACAGGTACATCAGGGCGTTGCCGAGTTCCAGCCGGTCCAGCAGCTCGGGTTCGGTGATGCCGGGCCGGTTGCGCCGCACCACCCACGCCGCCCGGCCCATGTCGTGGTTGCCCAGGAACGTCGGCAGCGACGCCGCGTTCGAGTCGGCGTCGGTGTACCGGTCGTCGGCCACCAGCACCTCGCCCAGCCGCGCCGCCCCGCGCCCGGACAGGAACGCCGCAGCGGCGTCCTGGAACGGGAAGTCCAGCGTCGCCTGCATCCGGCCGGTGGTGGTGTAGTGCGAGGTGACCGCCGGGTCGGCGTCGACGACCTCGCCGAACACGAAGAAGTCCTTCTTGCCGCGCTGCTCGGCGTACGCCTTCACGTGCGGCGCGAGAGCCTGCCAGAACTCCAGGTTCACGTGCTTGACGGTGTCGACCCGGTAGCCGTCGATGTCGAGCGCGTCGATCCAGCCGGTGAAGATCCGCTTCATCCCGGCGACGACGGCCGGGTGCTCGGTCATCAGGTCGTCCAGGCCGTAGAAGTCGCCGTACTGGGCGGATTCGCCGGTGAACGTCGAGTCGCCCCGGTTGTGGTAGAGCGCCGGGTCGTTGAGCCACAACGGTTTCTTCGCCCCGTTGACGACCGGCGTGTACGGCGCGGTGAGCTTCGGGAAGGGCTCGCGTCCCGCGATGGCGGCGATGTCGACCGGACGGCCGGACGGGTCGAGGTACGGCACGGCGCTCGTGGGCACGTAGTCGTGGCGGCCCTCGGCGTAGTCGATCAGGTCGGCGGTGTGGTTGGCGACGATGTCGAAGAACACCTTGATGCCGCGGCGGTGCGCGTCGCGGATCAGCCGCCGCATGTCGTCGGTGGAACCGAAGTGCGGGTCCAGCTCGGTGTAGTCGGTGGTCCAGTAGCCGTGGTAGCCGGCCGACACGTCCGCGCCCGTGCCCTGCACCCAGCGGTTGCGGAACACCGGGGTCAGCCAGAGCGCGGTGATCCCCAGGTCGTCGAGGTAGCCGAGCTTGCCGTGCAGGCCCGTCAGGTCGCCGCCGTGGTAGAAGCCCCGGTCGGCCGGGTCGAAGCCGGTCTTGAGCCGGTCGGTCCCGCCGGACCGCCCTCGGTCGTTGCCGGGGTCGCCGTTGGCGAACCGGTCGGGCAGCACGAAGTAGAACCGCTCCCCGGTGACGCCGCGCAGCGCGTCCCGCGCCAAGGCCCGGTCCCCCGGGCGCACGCCCGCGGCGATGTCGGCGACCGCGCCGACCGCGAGCCGGCCGGCGGGTGCGGCGGTGGCGGGCGGGACCGGCACCACCAGCCCGCCGAGCAGCAGGACGACCAGGCCCAGGCGGCGCACGGCGACCTCCTCGTCGCGAGAACTCGCAAGCCCCCACCCGGCACCAGGCCGGATGAGGGCTCACGCAACCACGGCGATCTTGGTCGGACAAGGCTCCGGGCCGCGTTGACGACCTGTCGGAGGCTATCGGCGCTGCGGCTGCAACTTCTTCGACCACAGCGAAGCGCCCGCGATGTCGCGCAGCCACACGGTCAGCTCGCCGTCCCGCGACACCTCGATCTCGCCGAAGTGCTGGAACCCGTCCAGCGGCGTGGTGTTCGCGGCCGGCGGCGCGTGCACGAACACCGCTTCCGGTCCGAACGTCGGGTCCAGCGCGTTGGGCCCGAACGCGCCCGCGTGCAGCGGACCGGACACGAACTCCCAGAACGGGTCGAAGTCCGCCACGGCCGCCCGCTCGGGCGAGTAGTGGTGCGCGGCCGTGTAGTGCACGTCCGCCGTCAGCCACACCGTGTTGCGCACCCGGCGCTTCTTGATCTCCCGCAGCACCCACGCCAGCTCGGTCTCCCGACCGCCCGGCTTGCCCGGCAGGCCGTTCGCGACGCCCTCGATGTCCGCGCCGTCCGGCACGGTCAGGCCGATCGGCAGGTCCGCGGCGATGATCTTCCACGTGGCGCGTGAGCAGTCCAGCGAGTCGACCAGCCACTTCGCCTGCTTCTCGCCCAGGATGTGCCCGACGCCCTCGCGCGGCGCGTTGTTCGCGTCCTTGTAGGTGCGCATGTCGAGGATGAACACCTCGACGTGCTGCCCGTAGGAGAACTTCCGGTACACCCGCCCGTCCACCGCCTTGCGCGGGTCGAGCGGCTGCCACTCGTGGAACGCCTTGAACGCCCGCGCGGCCAGCACGTCCACCCGCTTCTCGGTGTACTGCGGCAGGTCGAGGATCTCGCCGGGGTACCAGTTGTTGGTGACCTCGTGGTCGTCCCACTGCGCGTAGGTGGGCACGTCGGCGGCGAACGTGCGGAACTTCTGGTCGAGCAGGTTGTAGGCGAACTGGCCCCGGTACTCGTCCAGGGTCTCGGCGACCTTCAGCTTCTCCGGCGTCACCACGTTGCGCCAGATCCGGCCGTCGGCCAGGGTCACCGACTCCTTCAGCGGGCCGTCGGCGTAGACGGTGTCGCCGCTGTGGATGAAGAAGTCCGGGCGGCGCGCGGCCATCGCGCCGAAGATCGGCATCCCGCCCAGGTCGGGGTTGCTGCCCCAGCCCTGGCCCGCGACGTCGCCGGACCACACGAACCGCACGCCGTCGCGCCCGATCGGCGCGGTGCGGAAGCTGCCGGTCACCGCCTGGCTGCGGGTGCGGCCGTCGAGGTCCTCGGCGACCACCCGGTAGTGCACCCGGCGGCCCGGCGGCAGGCCGCGCAGCCGCAGCCGGCCCGTGCCACCGGTCTCCGGCGTCAGCAGCGGGCCGCGCAGCGTGCGGGCGCGCCGGAACGACGGGTCCGCCGACACCTCCACCAGCATCCGCGCCGGCCGGTCCGCCCGCGTCCACACCAGGCCGCCGTCGAACGTCACGTCACCGGACTGCACGCCGTGCGTCAGCGCCGGACGCCCCGAGGCCGCCAGCGCGATCCCGGGCACGAACGCCGCCGCCGTGCCGATCGCTCCGGCGCGCAGCAGCGTCCGCCGGTTCACCACACCTTCGGTCATGGCCGGTTTGTAGCCGCCGAACCCGAACCCGCGGTGAACGCGGTCTGCTCACCGGGCGACATCCGCCGGTCGGCGACACGCGACCGGGCAGAGGACGCGCCCTACGCCGACTGCTGCTGGCTGGGCAGCCGGCCCTCGGCCATCCGCTTGGCCACGTCGCGGCGCAGCCACAGCAGGTACACCCAGACCAGGCTGAACAGCACGCCGATCACGCCCAGCGCGGTCAGCAGCCCCCACGACGCGATCATCACCACGTGCAGGACCGCGATCACCCACACGATCCACGGCCGCTTGAGCAGCGCGCACGTCCCGATCAGCGCCACGATCAGGCCCAGCACCAGGTACCCGGTGCCGGTGCCGATCCCGCCGCCGAGCTTCGCGACCACCGGCAGGGCCAGGGCGACCACGATGACCTCCAGGATGAGCGTCCCGGCCATGATGCCCCGGAACGACTTCATCGGGTCCTTCTTGGGCGCGGGCACGCCGGCCGGGGTGGTCACGAGGGCTCCTTGCCGAACAGGGCGCGGGCTTCGCCGGCGGTCACCACGGAGCCCGTCACGATCACGCCGCCGCCGGACACCACGTCGCCGCCGTCGTCCTCCTCGGCCAGCCGGACGGCCTCCTCCAGCGCGTCCACCAGGTGCGGCTGCACGTACATCCGGTCTTCGCCGAAGATCGGGATGGCCACGCCCGCCAGCAGGTCGGGGTCCATCGCGCGCGGTGACGAGTTCGCGGTCAGCACGACCTCGTGCACCACCGGCTCCAGCTCGCTCAGGATGCCCACGGCGTCCTTGTCGTCCATCACGCCGACGACCGCGACCAGCTTGCGGAACCCGAACTCCTCGTCCAGCGCCTTCGCCAGCGCCTTCGCGCCGTGCGGGTTGTGCGCGGCGTCGACCAGCACGGTCGGCGCGGAGCGCACCCGCTCCAGCCGGCCCGGCGACGCCACGGTGGCGAACGCCTCGCGCACCGCGTCCACGTCGATCCGGCGGTCCGCGCCGGCCCCGAAGAACGCCTCCACGGCGGCCAGCGCCAGCGCCGCGTTCGCGGCCTGGTGCGCGCCGTGCAGCGGCAGGAACACCTCTTCGTACACGCCGCCGAGCCCTTGGAGGCGCAGCATCTGCCCGCCGACGGCCACGTCGCGCTGCAGCACCCCGAACTCGGAGCCCTGCCGGGCGACCATGGCGTCGACCTCGGCGATCCGGCGCAGCAGCACCTGCTCGACGGCCGGGTCCTGCTCGGCCAGCAGCGCGACCGAGCCGGGCTTGATGATCCCGGACTTCTCCTCGGCGATGCCCTCCAGCGTCGGGCCCAGGTAGTCGACGTGGTCGATGCCCACGGGTGTGATCACCGCGATCCTGCCGTCGGCGATGTTCGTCGCGTCCCAGGTCCCGCCCAGGCCGACCTCGACCACGGCGGCCTCGACCGGGGCGTCCGCGAACGCCGCGAACGCCATCCCGGTGAGCACCTCGAACTTGCTCAGCGGCACCTCGCCGCGACTGTCCACGATGGACACCAGCGGCTCGATGTCGCGGTAGACCTCGACGTAGCGCTCCGGGCTGATCGGCGCGTTGTCCACGTTGATCCGCTCGGTCACCAGTTGCAGGTGCGGGCTGGTGTAGCGGCCGGTGCGCAGGCCGATCCGGGTCAGCAGGGCGTCGACCATCCGCGAGGTCGACGTCTTGCCGTTGGTGCCGGTGATGTGCAGCACCGGGTAGGACGCCTGCGGGTCGCCCATCAGCTCGGCCAGCGCCCGGATCCGGTCCAGGCTCGGTTCGAGCTTGGTCTCCGGCCAGCGCTGGTTCAGCTCCGCCTCGACCTGGCGCAGCTCGTCGAGCGAGTCGGGCCCGGTCACGACTGGGGCAGCGTGTCGAGGCGGGCGTGGATGCGCTCGATGTCGGCGTTCGCCGCGGCCAGCCGGGACTGGATCTTGGCCACCACCTCGGCGGGCGCCTTGTCGGTGAACGCCGGGTTGTTCAGCTTGCCCTCGCACTGGGCGCGTTCCTTCTCGGCCACCGCGAGGTCCTTGGCCAGCCGCTTGCGCTCGGCCACCACGTCGATCGCGCCGGACAGGTCGAGTTCGACCTTCACCGCGCCCTTGGGCAGGCCGACCTCGATCCGCGCGGACGCGGTGAACCCGTCGTCCGGCTCGGTCATCCGGGTCAGCACGCGCACCGCGGGCACCTGGTCGAGCAGGTCGACGCAGCACGCGCCGCGGACCTTGCCCGCGACCTTCTGCGCGGGCTTGAGGCCCTGGTCGGAGCGGAACCGGCGGATCTCGGTGACCAGCTTCTTGAGGCCCTCGATGCGGGTCGCGGCGACCTCGTCGCGCGCGCCGCCGTGCGCCTGCGGCCACGGCGCGACCACCAGCGACTCGCCGCCGGTCAGCGCCGTCCACAGGGTTTCGGTGATGAACGGCGTCAGCGGGTGCAGCAGCCGCAGCACGACGTCGAGCACGTGCCCGAGCACCGCCTGGGTCGCCTCGGCCCGGGCGCCGCCCTCGGCGATCTGCACCTTGGCCAGCTCCAGGTACCAGTCGCAGAACTCGTCCCAGGTGAAGTGGTAGAGCCCCTCGGCCAGCTTGCCGAACTGGAACGCCTCGAACTGCCCGTCGACCTCCGCGACCAGCCCGTCGAGCAGGTCCAGGATCCAGCGGTCGGCGTCGGTGAGCTGCTCGCGCGGCGGCACCGGGCGTTCCACGGTCGCGCCGTTGCCCAGCGCGAACCTGGTCGCGTTCCACAGCTTCGTGGTGAAGTTGCGGGAGCCGGCCGCCCACTCCTCGGCGATCGCCAGGTCGGAGCCGGGGTTCGCGCCGCGCAGCAGCGTGAACCGGGTGGCGTCCGCGCCGTAGGTGTCCATCCAGTCCAGCGGGTCGATGCCGTTGCCGCGCGACTTCGACATCTTCTTGCCGTACTGGTCGCGGATCAGGCCGTGCAGGAACACGTGGTCGAACGGCTGCTTGCCGTCCATCGCGTACAGGCCGAACATCATCATCCGGACGACCCAGAAGAAGAGGATGTCGTAGCCGGTGGACAGCACGCTGGTCGGGTAGAACTTCGCCAGGTCGCCGGTGGAGGTCGGCCAGCCCAGCGTGGAGAACGGCCACAGGCCCGAGGAGAACCACGTGTCGAGCACGTCCTCGTCCTGCGTCCAGCCCTCGCCGGGCGGCTCGTCGTCCGGGCCGACGCACATCACCTTGTCGTTGGGGCCGTACCAGACCGGGATGCGGTGGCCCCACCACAGCTGGCGCGAGATGCACCAGTCGTTGAGGTTGTCGACCCAGTCGAAGTAGCGCTTGGCCAGCTCCGGCGGGTGGATCGTGGTGCGGCCGTCGCGCACGGCGGCGGCGGCCTCGCGGGCCAGCGGCTCGACCTTCACCCACCACTGCAGCGACAGGCGCGGCTCGATCACCGTGTCGCACCGCGAGCAGTGGCCGACGGAGTGCTTGTACGGGCGCTTCTCGGCGACGATGCGGCCCTGCTCGCGCAGCGCGGCGACCACGGCGGGCCGCGCCTCGAACCGGTCCAGGCCCTCGAACGGGCCCTTCGCGGTGATCACGCCCCGGCCGTCCATCACGGTCAGCGCGGGCAGGTCGTGCCGGCGGCCGATCTCGAAGTCGTTCGGGTCGTGCGCCGGGGTCACCTTGACCGCGCCGGTGCCGAACTTCGGGTCGACGTGCTCGTCGGCCACGATCGGCACGTACCGGCCGGTCAGCGGGACCTCGACGTCGGTGCCGATCAGGTGCCGGTAGCGCTCGTCCTCCGGGTGCACGGCCACCGCCGTGTCGCCCAGCATGGTCTCCGCGCGGGTGGTCGCGACGATGATCGAGTTCTCGCCGGCGCCGTAGCGGATGGAGACCAGCTCGCCGTCGTCCTCGGAGTGGTCGACCTCGATGTCCGACAGCGCCGTCTGGCAGCGCGGGCACCAGTTGATGATCCGCTCGGCGCGGTAGATCAGGCCGTCGTCGAACAGCCGCTTGAAGATCGTCTGGACGGAGCGGGACAGGCCCTCGTCCATGGTGAACCGGACCCGGTCCCAGTCCACGCCGTCGCCGAGGCGGCGCATCTGGCCGAGGATCCGGCCGCCGACCTCCTCGCGCCACTGCCAGACCCGCTCCACGAACTTGTCGCGGCCCAGGTCGTGGCGGGACATGCCCTCGGACGCCAGCGCGCGCTCGACCGCCGTCTGGGTGGCGATGCCCGCGTGGTCCGTGCCCGGCAGCCACAGCACCTCGTAGCCCTGCATCCGCCGGCGGCGGCTGAGGGCGTCCATGACGCTGTGGTTGAGGGCGTGGCCCATGTGCAGGCTGCCGTTGACGTTCGGCGGGGGCAGCACGATGGAGAACGGCGGCTTGTCGCTGTGCGCGTCGGCGGTGAAGTACCCGCGATCAACCCACCGCTGGTACAGCCCGGCTTCTACCTCGGCCGGGTTCCAGGCCGGCGGGAGTTCGGAGCGCTGGGGTGCGGTGGGCGATTCAGTCACGTGGGAAGTCTACGGAGGCCGCGCTATCGACTTCGAATCAGATACCTGGTAACGCCCTCACCTGGCGACGCCCCCGCCGCGCCGGTCCGGGGGCCGGATCGCCCCGGGGACGGGCGGGGCCAGGGGAAAGGCCCGTGCCGAACCTGCGGCGGCCCTGCTAACGTCCGCCGGCCGTCACCTGTTCGAGTGAATGGCGCAGTGATCACACCTGCTGGGGGGCACGTGCACACCGACGGTCTCGACGACCACCCCGACCTGCGCGACGAGAAGTGGATCGCGGAGGCGAACAAGCGGGCGCGCCGGGAGATCCGCAAGCAGCGGCGGTCGGCCCGGCTCAGGGCGAACGGCGGCCGGATCGTCACCGCGGTCGCCGTGGTCGCGATCGCCGCGCTGCTGTTCGGGCTCTACCGGGAGGGCAAGTTCTCCGGGGTCGAGGAGGCGTTGAACGCGCCGCGCGAGGAGACGTTCCGGGTCGACCCGGAGCGCCCGTACCGCAACACGCCCGCCGACGCGTGGGCGGACGGCGAAGCCGGCGTCGCGCCGCCGGCGGCCAAGCCCGTCGGCGGGTTCACCGCCGAGCAGGTCGCGGACGCGTACCGGCAGGTCAAGCAGGCCGTGGTGACGTCCCGGCTGGACCGGGCGGTGATCCAGGACCACGACGTGGAGCGGTACATCGGGCTGCTCGCCTACGACCTGCAGGACCAGATGCGGCAGCTCTACGACGGCCGGCACGACGAGGAGGCGTCGCTGGTGGTGACCCGGATCGCGAAGGGGCAGCGGCTGCTGGCCGCCGCGCCCAAGGTCAACGGCACGATGACCGCCGAGGCCGGGCGGCCGGGCGAGATCGTGGTGCGCACGAACTACGTGTTCGCCTACGCGTTCGAGAGCGACCAGCAGCCGACGGACCCGATGGACATCGTCGTCGTGCGGCGGGTCGCGATGACCTACGTCGTGCGCAGCGGCGATTCGTCCACGCCGGAGAGCAACGGCCTGTGGACCGACGCCACGGACGGCTACGACTACTCGATCGCGTGCGGGGCGGCCAAGCGGGGGTTCCTCGCGCCCGGCATCAGCGAACGCCGTGACCTGGGCCGGGACCACCCGGAGAGCACCCGGGACGACGGCCCGCCCGAGGACTACTTCGACCCGGGCCGGTCGGTGGAGATCCACGACAGCTGCGGGTGACCAGGTCACCCGATCGGTCGATTCGCGCCGTGAGTGGCGCCGCTCACAATCAACTGTGATCACCGGTCGCCGCGGGGACCCGGCACCGGATTCACGGGCCGTTCTCAACCCCTTGGGGCCCGTGACAGCGGTCCGGCGCCGCCCCGCCGCCGACGGTCGATCGTGGTACCGCTGGCGCGCTCGCGCGGGGCGCGCCAGCGCACAATGGTCCCCATGAGCAAGCCACCCCAGCACGACATCGACGAGTCGCAGCTCGACGTGACCGGACCCAAGCGGTGGGCGGCGGGGATCCCCGGCGTGGCCGTGTCGCTCAAACGCGGCGTGGAGCAGATGGGCGTGGCCCGCACGGTCACCACGCTGCGGCTGCTCAACCAGCGCGAGGGGTTCGACTGCCCGGGTTGCGCGTGGCCCGAGCCGCAGGGGCACCGCAAGCTGGCCGAGTTCTGCGAGAACGGCGCGAAGGCGGTCGCCGAGGAGGCCACCCGCCGCCGGGTCGGGCCGGACTTCTTCGCCGCGCACCCGGTCGCCGAGCTGGCCGGCAAGACCGACTACTGGCTGGGCCAGCAGGGCCGGATCACCGACCCGGTGGTGCTGCGCGAGGGTGCCGAGCACTACGAGCCGATCTCCTGGAGCGACGCGTTCGCGCTGGTCGCGGACGAGCTGACCGGGTTGGCCGACCCGAACGAGGCGGTGTTCTACACTTCCGGCCGGACCAGCAACGAGGCCGCGTTCCTCTACCAGCTGCTGGTCCGCTCGTTCGGCACGAACAACCTGCCGGACTGCTCCAACATGTGCCACGAGTCCTCCGGCGCGGCGCTGTCGGAGACCACCGGCATCGGCAAGGGCTCGGTGAGCATCGAGGACTTCAACCGGGCCGACCTGATCGTGGTGATCGGCCAGAACCCCGGCACCAACCACCCCCGGATGCTCTCCGCGCTGGAGGAGGCCAAGAAGAACGGGGCGAAGATCGTCGCGGTCAACCCGCTGCCCGAGGCCGGCCTGCTGCGGTTCAAGAACCCGCAGAACGTGCGCGGCGTGGTCGGCGCGGGCACCCAGCTCGCCGACGAGTTCCTCCAGATCCGGCTCGGCGGCGACCAGGCGCTGTTCCAGGCGGTCGGGAACCTGCTGCTGTCCTGGGACGCGGCGGACGCCGAGTTCGTGGCCAACTACACCGACGGGTTCGCCGAGTACGCCGAGCACGTGCGCGAACTCGACTGGGACGCGGTCGACACCGCGACCGGGCTGCCGCGCGAGCAGGTCGAGCTGCTGGCCCGGATGCTGGCCGACTCGCAGCGCACCATCTTCTGCTGGGCGATGGGCCTGACCCAGCACAAGCACTCCGTGCCGACGATCCGCGAGATCGCGAACGTGGCGCTGCTGCGCGGCATGATCGGCAAGCCCGGCGCCGGGCTGTGCCCGGTGCGCGGCCACTCGAACGTGCAGGGCGACCGGACCATGGGCATCTGGGAGAAGATGCCGGAGAAGTTCATGTCCGCGCTGGAGACCGAGTTCGGCATCACCGTGCCGCGCGAGCACGGGTTCGACACGGTCGCCTCGATCCGCGCGATGCGCGACGGCAAGGCCCGGGTGTTCTTCGCGGTGGGCGGCAACTTCGCGTCCGCCACGCCGGACACCGAGGTCACCGAGCGCGCGCTGCGCTCGTGCAGGCTGACCGTGCACGTGTCGACCAAGCTCAACCGCTCGCACGTGGTGCACGGCACGACGGCGCTGATCCTGCCCACGCTGGGCCGCACCGAGAGCGACCTCCAGCACGGCGGCGAGCAGTTCGTGACGGTCGAGGACTCGATGTCGGTGGTGCACCGCTCGCGCGGGCGGCTGGAGCCGGCGAGCGACCGGCTGCTGTCGGAGGTGTCCATCGTGTGCCGGCTGGCGCGGGCCGTGCTGGGGCCGGACCACCCGGTGCCGTGGGAGGAGTTCGAGAAGGACTACGACCTGATCCGGGACCGGATCTCCCGGGTCGTGCCGGGGTGCGCGGACTACAACGAGCGGGTGCGCCGGCCGGACGGGTTCGTGCTGCCGCACGCGCCGCGCGACGCCCGCGAGTTCACCGGGACGCGCACCGGCAAGGCGCACTTCTCGGCCGACGAGCTGACCGTGCTGCGGGTGCCGGTCGGCCGGCTGCTGTTGCAGACCATGCGCAGCCACGACCAGTACAACACCACGATCTACGGCCTGGACGACCGCTACCGGGGCGTGAAGGACGGCCGGCGGGTGGTGTTCGTCAGCCCGGCGGACCTGGACGAGCTGGACCTGCTGGACGGGCACTTCGTGGACCTGGTCAGCGAGTGGCCGCAGGACCCGACCGGGGTGACCGAACGCCGCGCCGAGCGGTTCCGGGTGGTGTCCTACCCGACCGCGAAGGGCTGCGCGGCGGCGTACTTCCCGGAGGCCAACGCGCTGGTGCCGCTGGACTCCACCGCGACCGAGTCCGGGACGCCCACCTCCAAGTCGATCGTGGTCCGGCTGGAGCGGCTGCCCGACTGACGCGAGAACCGCCGCCCGACCCCTCGCCGGGCGGCGGTTCTCGCGATCGGCCCCGGCGGCCGGACGCGCGCGGGTGGCGTCCGGCCGCCATGAGCAGGGGGCACCGCCGGTCCTTGGCCGCGTTCCTGGTCCTGGTGGCCGTCACCTGGCGGGATCCCCCGTGGCCGGGCGAGCAGGCCCTGCGCACCTCGTCGACGGTGGTCGCGCCGGCTGTACTCGGCGGTGCCGTACGACGACTGGACCGACGCGCTGTTCGGGTTCCGCCTGTCGGAGGTCTTCTCCTGGCGGCGCAAACGCTTCGACCGGCTGGTGCACTTCGCGTACGGGGTGTGCGACCGGGGTCCTGGTCCGCGGGCTCGGCCCGTTGCGGGCGTTGGAAGTGGTGGTCGCGACCAGCGCGGTCTACGAGCTGTTCGAGTGGGGCATCGCGCTGACGCGGGCCCCGGAGTTGGCGGAGGCGTACAACGGGCAGCAGGGCGACGTCCGGGACGCCCACGAGGACATGGCGTTGGCGACCCCGGGTTCGCCGGTCACCCTGCCGTTCGCTGCCAGGAGAAGCCGACGCTCGCGACCAGCGAGCGGCGCTCCCGGGCCACCTCCCAGTCGAGTTTCAGCAAGCCGGAGAAGGCTTTGAGCCTGCTCCGGCCGAGCCGGTGGCGCCTGGCGGCGGCCTCGTCGTCGCGGCCGCGCTGGCGGGCTATGTCGTACAGGGCGTCGTAAACGGGCATGGCGAATCCCCCTCGATCGCTGGGCCTGAGGTCGGTGGCAAAGGGTGGACGAGCACGGTATCGAGCGGGCACCGGGCCGCTCCACCGAAATAGCGCGGTGCTACTCCCGCCGGGGCGCGACGGTCGTGGCCTGGAAGATGCGCACCGGACGTGCGCCCTCGGGCCGCGCCGCCGGGTCCTGGCGTCGTTCCTCGAACTTCTCCAGCACCGCGAACATGGCCGTGCGCACCTCGTCGAGTTCGGCGGCGGTGAGGAATTCCAGGTGCGCCCGGATACCGGTGGCGGTCTGCCATTCGAGCGGTTCGAGGCTCTTGCGGCGCAAGCGCTCGCGCATCGTGGCGAACTCCTGCTCGATCAGCGCCTCGCTCGCGGCCTCGGCGGCCAGGGCGGTCTCGTCGTCCATGCCCTCGGTGGACCAGCTCTGGTGGTGCCGCAGCATCCGCCACGGCTTCTGCCGGCCCTTGACGTCCGGCACCTCCTCCACGAACCCGTACTTGGCCAGCATGTTCAGGTGGTAGGAGCAGCCGGCCACGCTCTCGCCGAGCGCCTGGGCGCACTGGGTCGCGGTGCGCTGGCCCTCGCTGGTGAGCAGGTCGATCAGCTTCCAGCGGAACGGGTGCGCGAGCGCGCGCAGCTCCCTCGGGTCCCTGATGAGGTCTTCGCGCGGCTCGGCCATGGCCCCAGCGTACGCATATCAAGAACCCTTTAGCAAGGTTCCTTGATATAGCGCTCGGGTAACGTCGGCACCCGTCCGGACGAACCCCCGGGCGACGGGGACTGGAGGATCTGTGGTCATCAAGAACGCACTCGCGGCCGTGGTGGGGCTCGTCGTGCTCACCGCCTGCACCTCCACCCCGGAGAGCGCGCCGACGACGACCGCCTCCACCCCGCAGACCACGACGGGCGCCTCCGCCCCGGTCGAGGGCATCGACTGCACCAAGGCCCCGGCCGACGTCGTGGGCGCGGCCCTCCAGCTCAACCTCAAGCACCCCGCCGAGACCGTCGACGGCAAGCTGGTCACCTGCCGCTACGAAGGCGGCGGCGCGACGACCCTGGTCCGCTTCGCCACCGGCGCCGACGCCGCCTCCTTCGCCAAGGGCAAGGAGGGCTTCGGCTCGGGCGGCCAACGCGCCAAGGACCTGCCGGGCTTCTTCGACGAGGCGTGGACCGGCTCGCTGGGCACCGGCGAGGTGGTGCTGAACACCCTGTCGGCGCGCAAGGGCCCGTTGGAGATCACGGTGACCTCGGGCGCGAACTTCGACCAGGAGAAGAAGGCCGTCACCGCGCTGTTCGAACGGGTCTAGGGCTGTTCGGGGTTCGGGTCCGGGTTCGCCGCGGTGGTGTGCTGGTGGGGCTGGTGGAACACGGGGTGTGGCGCGCTCCGCGCCGGACGCGGGCACGTCTGCCGGTCGGGATCGTGCCGCCCTCCGGCGGCAACGGACGGCGCGGGCCGAGGCGGCCGGTCCGGGTTCCCGGCCGGGCCGGTCCGCCTCGCACCGGTCCGGACGCGGTGGCCGCGGACAAGGCGTTCCTCCGAAGCCACGAGGAGCGATCGTGTGGCGGAAAGCCCTGACCCCAACCACATGATCCAAACCCCGAACAGCTCCTAGCGCTCCAGCACGGCCATCGCGGCGTTGTGCCCGGCGATCCCGCTCACCCCGCCGCCGCGCCGCGCCCCCGCGCCGCACACGAACAGGTTCGGCACGTCGGTCTCCACGCCCCAGCGCCCGACCTCGTCCTCCTCCTCGGCGAACGGCCACGCCAGCGCGTCGTGGAAGATGTTGCCGCGCGGCAACCCCAGCTCCGCCTCCAGGTCGAGCGGCGTGCGGGCCTCCAGGCACGGCCGGCCGTCGGCGTCGACCGCCAGGCAGTCCTCGATCGGCTCCTCCAGGTGCGCGTTCAACGCCGTGAGGTACCGGTCGACCAGCTGCCCGCGCAGCCCGTCGTTGTCCGGCTCGAACAGCGCGGCCGGGGTGTGCAGGCCGAACAGGGTCAGCGTGTGCCACCCGCGCCCGGCCAGGTCGGCGGACAGGATCGACGGGTCGGTCAGCGTGTGGCAGTACATCTCGGCGGGCAGCACGGCCGGCACCCGCCCGGCGGCGCTGTCCCGGTAGGCCGTTTCGAGCTGCGCGTACGACTCGTCCAGGTGCAGCGTGCCCGCGAACGCGAGCTTCGGGTCGATCCCGCCGCGCACCTTCGGCAGCCGCTCCAGCAGCATGTTCACCTTGAGCTGGGAGCCCTCGGCGACCGGCCCGCCCGCCTTGCCGCGCAACGCGTCCAGCACGTGCGGCGCGACCCCGGGCAGCACGAACCGCGCGCCGACCACGCGCCCGTCGTACTCGACCTCGGCGGTCTTGCCGTCCGCCTCCACCCGGGACACCTCCGCGCCGGTCACGACCTCCGCGCCGGCCTCCCGCGCGGCCCGCGCCAGTTCGGCGGTCACCGCGCCCATCCCGCCGACCGGCACCTTCCACTCCCCCGTGCCGTTGCCGATCACGTGGTAGAGGAAGCAGCGGTTGGCGGCCAGGTCGTGCAACGAGGTGTGCGTGCCGATCAGGCCGTCGGTCGCGACCACGCCGCGCACCACGTCGTCGGCGAACAGCTCCTCCAGCGTCGCGCCCAGCGGGCGCTCGAAAACCTGCTCCCACAACCGCATCCGGGCCACCGAGTCGACCCGGATCCGGGCGTGCTCGCGGGACTCCAGCGGCTCCAGCAGGGTGGGCGCGAGGGCTCCGGCGAGCAGCTCCAGGTCGGCGTACCAGCGCCGCCAGCGCTCGTACTCGGCGTCCGACCCGGTCAGCGCGCGGAACGACGCCGCGGTGGCCTCGCCCGGCGTGCGCTCGACCAGCAGGTTGCCCGCCGGGGTGTAGGACGACGCGGCCCGCGACTTCAGCGCCACGGTCAGCCCGAGGTCGGCCACGATCCGGTCGGGCAGCAGGCTGACCAGGTACGAGTAGCGCGACAGCCGGGCGTCCACGCCGGGGAACGCGTGCTCGCTCACCGCCGCGCCGCCGACGTGGTCGAGCTTTTCGAGCACCAGCACGGAGCGCCCGGCGCGCGCCAGGTAGGCCGCCGCGACCAGCGCGTTGTGCCCGCCGCCGACCACCACCACGTCGTAGGAATCCACCCTCCGACACTAACCGGTGAACAGCGCCGTCACCTTGCGGATCAGCTCGACCAACCCGTAGGCCAACGGCAGCCCCACCCAGAGCCAGGCGAACACCACCAACGCCGTGCGGTTCACCCGGACGCTCCTTCCGCCACTGGTTCGTGGTGCTTCGCGGCCACCGGGCGGACCAGCTCGTTGGCCACGAACCCGACGACCAGCAACGCGATCATGATGTACAGCGAGGTCGTGTAGAGGTCCGGCCCGGACTTGCCGGCCGCCTTCCGGCCGTCCGCGACGGCGTTCACGATCAGCGGCCCGAGCACGCCCGCCAGCGACCACGCGGTGAGCAGCCGGCCGTGGATCGCACCCACCTGGTAGGTGCCGAACAGGTCCTTGAGGTACGCCGGGACCGTGGCGAACCCGCCGCCGTAGAACGACAGGATCAGCATGGCGCACACCACGAACAGCACCTTGGACGTGTTGCCCGCCAACGCCAGCGCCAGGTAGGTCAGCGCGCCCGCGCCCAGGTAGACCCGGTAGATGTTCTTACGCCCCACCAGGTCCGATGTGGACGACCACACGATCCGGCCCGCCATGTTCGCCAGCGACAGCAGGGCCACGAACCCGGCCGCGGCCCCGGCGGCGACCGGCGCGGACGTGTCGGCGAAGAAGTCCCGGATCATCGGCGACGCCTTCTCCAGGATCCCGATGCCCGCCGTGACGTTGAAGCACAGCACCACCCACAGGCACCAGAACTGCGGGGTCTTCACGGCGTTGCGCGCCGACACGTTCACCGCCGAGCGGACCACCCGCTGCTCGGCGCTCGCGGCGGGCACCCGGATCAGCAGCACGCCGACGGACATGAACACCGCGTACGCCAGGCCGTGCACCAGGAACGCCTGCGCGATGCCGGTGTGGGTGCGGCCGAACGACTCCAGCATCTGCGCCGACCACGGCGACGCGATCAGCGCGCCGCCGCCGAACCCCATGATGGCGATCCCGGTCGCCATCCCCGGCCGGTCCGGGAACCACTTGATCAGCGTGGAGACCGGCGAGATGTACCCGATGCCCAGGCCGATGCCGCCGACGAACCCGTAGCCGAGCACCACCAGCCAGTACTGCCCGGTCCACGCGCCCAGCGCGGAGATCAGGAAACCGGAGGAGAAGCACGTGGCGGACACGAACATCGCCCAGCGCGGCCCGTTGCGCTCCACCAAGGTCCCGCCGAACGCCGCCGAGAGGCCCAGCATCACGATGCCGAGCTGGAACGGCAGCGCGCTCTGCGTGCCGGACAGTCCGAGCGCGCTCTCCAGCGGCGGCTTGAACACGCTCCACGCGTACGCCTGGCCGATGGCGAGGTGGACCGACAGCGCGGCGGGCGGGACCAGCCAGCGGTTCCACCCCGGCGGCGCGACGCTGCGCGCGCGGTCGAGGAACCCTGTCGCACCGGATCTCCCGGCTGTGCCCGAGCCCACTGCACCGGACCGCGCCGCGCTGGACCCCATCGGCCGACACCTCCGTAACCTGGTGGGTGACTGACCTGGAAATTTAGCGTCGGGAAGGAGTTCCACGATGGGGCGTGTCACCGTCCGTCGCCCAGTGGTCACGTATTCGCGACGAACGCACCGCACGCGGGTCGACGCGCTGGCCGCCGAGGAGCCGTTGGAGCTGCGGGTCGGCGGCAAGGCGCTGGCCGTGACGATGCGCACACCCGGCCACGACGTGGAACTGGCGCACGGCTTCCTGCTCAGCGAAGGCGTGATCGGCGGGCTCGCCGACGTGTCCGTGGCCCGGTTCTGCGAGGGCACCGGCCCGGACGGGCTCAACACCTACAACGTGCTCGACGTCACGCTGGCCGACCACGTGCCGCCGCCGGAGGCGGGCGTCGAGCGGAACTTCTACACCACCTCGTCCTGCGGGGTGTGCGGCAAGGCGGCGCTGGACGCGGTGAAGCTCAAGACCCGCTACTCCCCCGCCGACGACCCGGTGCGGGTCGACGTCGACGTGCTGGCGGGCCTGCCCGACGCGCTGCGCGCGAAGCAGAAGGTGTTCGCCTCCACGGGCGGGCTGCACGCCGCCGGAATTTTCACCGCATCGGGTGAAGCCCTGGTGGTCCGCGAGGACGTCGGCCGGCACAACGCGGTGGACAAGGTGCTCGGCTGGGCCGTGCTCCAGGACCGGGTGCCGCTGACCGGGACGGTGCTGATGGTGTCCGGGCGGGCGTCGTTCGAGCTGGTCCAGAAGGCCGCGATGGCCGGCGTGCCGGTGCTCTCGGCCGTGTCCGCGCCGTCGTCGCTGGCCGCGGAGCTGGCCGACGAGCAGGGCGTCACGCTGGTCGGCTTCCTGCGCGGCGACTCGATGAACGTCTACTCGGGCGCGGAACGGATCACCGCTTGAGACCCGCGAGACCCCTCGACGGCGTCCTCGTCGTCAGCGTCGAGCAAGCCGTGGCGGTGCCGTACGCGACCAGGTTGCTGGCCGACCTCGGCGCGCGCGTGGTGAAGGTGGAACGCCCGGACGGCGGCGATTTCGCCCGCCACTACGACCGGGCGTGCGGCGAGGTGTCCTCGTACTTCGCCTGGACGAACGCCGGCAAGCAGTCGCTGACCCTCGACCTCAAGCACCCCGAGGGCCGCGAGGTGCTCGCCGACCTGGTCGCGCCGGCCGACGTGGTGCTGTGCAACCTCGCACCGGGCGCGGCACGTCGACTGGGTGTGGACGCCGACACGCTCCGGGCAGCGCACCCGTCGCTGGTGGTCGGCGAGCTGTCCGGGTACGGCGAGACCGGCCCGTACGCGGCGCGCAAGGCGTTCGACGCGCTGGTGCAGTCCGAGGCGGGCCTGGTGGAGCTGACCGGCGACGGCGAGGTGACCGCGCGGGCGGGCATCTCGGTCGCCGACATCGCCGCCGGCGTGCAGCTCCAGTCCGCCGTGCTGGCCGCGCTGCTGCACCGGGAGCGCACCGGCGAGGGCGTCACGCTGCGGCTGACCCTGTTCGAGGCGATGGCCGAGTGGATGCACCAGCCCGCGCTGTACGCGGCGGGCACCGGGGCCGCGCCGCCGCGCACCGGGGCGCACCACCCGAGCATCGCGCCGTACGGGCCGTTCCGGTGCCGGGACGGCGCGGTGCACCTGGCCGTCCAGAACGACCCGCAGTGGCGGCGGCTGTGCGGGGTGCTCGGCCGGCCCGAGCTGGCCGACGACGTGCGGTTCGGCACGGTGGGCACGAGGGTGGCGCACCGGCCCGAACTGCACGCCGAACTCGACTTCACCGGCTGGGCCGCGGCCGACCTGCTGGCGGCGCTGGACGCGGCCGACGTGCCCGCCGCCCGCACCCGGGGCGTCGCCGACCTGCCCGACCACCCGCAGCTCGTCGCGCGCGAGCGGTGGACGCGGGTCGGCGTGCCGGGCGGCGCGGCGGCGGTGCTGCGGCCACCGGTGGATTCCACCGGGTGGGACTGGGCGCCGGGCCGGGTGCCCGCGCTGGGCGAGCACACCGACCACGTGCTGAGCGCGCTCGGCTACCCGGCGGAGCGGATCGCGGCTCTTCGGGCGCGATCCGTCGTTTAGCGAAACGCCCGGGGTGCCCGGGGCGATGGAACCGGGGGATTCGCAGGAGGGGGACATGGTCAGCAGGCGGACGGTGCTCGGCGCGCTCGGCGCGACCGGGTTGGCCGTGACGGGCGTCGCCGCGGCGCTCAACGGCCAGTCGCCGGGCGGCGACGCGCTCCGGCACGTCCTGGGCGTGGCCGGTCCGGTGCCGGCGGGCAAGCGGCCCGTGGTGCGCGTGGAACGGGTCTACTCCCGGTACCGCCGCCGCGAGGTCGACCTGGTGACGATCCTGCCGCCGGGCGTGCCCACCAGCACCCTGCCGATGTCGGTCCTGCTGCACGGCCTGCACGGCAACGCCCGGTTCGCGGCCGTCGGCGGGATGCCGGACGCGCTGGTCGGCGCGGTGGGCCGGCGGTCCGTGCCGCCGTTCGGGTTCGTCGCGGTGGACGGTGGCGACAACTACTGGCACGAGAACGCGCCCGGCGACGACCCGATGGCGATGCTGCTCGAAGAAGTGCCCCGGTGGCTCGCCGAACGCTCCTACGGGCCGCTGTTCGCGTGCACCGGGGTGTCCATGGGCGGCTTCGGCGCGCTGGTCTACGCCCGCCGGCGCGCGGAGCGCCGGGAACCGCTCAAGGCGGTCGCGGCCATCTCCCCCGGCCTGCTGCTGAACTGGCCGGAGATGGCCAAGCGGCGGGCGTTCGCGGACCAGGAGCAGTGGGCCGCGCTGGACCCGCTCAAGCACCTGGACAAACTCGGCCCGGCCCCGGTCGGCGTGTGGATCGGCGACCACGACCGGTTCATCGAGGGCACCCGCAGGTTCATCGCCGCCGCGAAGCCGGCCGTGGCGTCGGTGACGCCCGGCGGCCACGACGACGTGTTCTACCGCAAGATCGTGCCGGACGTGATCCGCTTCCTCGGCAAGCGCGTCGCCGGGTAGACCGGGATCAGCGCGGGGTGAGCGGCGTGCGGTCGCTGCGGACCCACTTCAGGACCGCGCTCCACGGGCCGTAGTCGGCCGCCACGTTCAGGTGCGCGCCGCCGACGATGACGTCCACGTCCAGCCGCAGCGCCTCGGCGAGTTCCTTGCCCTGCACCACCGTGCAGTACGGGTCGCCCTCGCCGACCACCAGGCGGGTGCGCACCCCCGCCCGGCGCACGGCCGTCGGGTCCAGCGGGACGTCGAGGAACTCGGTGACCAGCGGCTCGTCGCGGAACTCCGGGCTGACCGGGGCGACCAGCAGCACCCGGTCGACCCGCAGCGCCGGGTCGAACTCCCCGGTCGCGTGGTGCAGCCACAGCAGGCACGCCAGCGAGTGCGCGACCACCACCCGCTCGCCCGAGGTGGGCGCGGCGGCGAGGTGTTCGCGCAACTCGGCCAGCCACACGTGCAGCTGCGGTGCGTCCGGCATGGTGAACTGCGGCAGGTCGACCTGGCCACCGTGGTGGGCCAGCTCGCCTGCCAGCCAGTTCTGCCAGTGCGTCGGCCCGGAACCGCCCAGACCGTGCAGGATCAGCGTGTACGGGAGGCTCACGCCGACTTCTCGCGCCGCTCCCGCCGGGACGGCTGCCGCGCGACGATGGTCGGGTTCACGTTCTCCTTGACCGTCTGCTCGGTGATGACGACCTTGGCGACGTCCGTGCGGCTCGGGATGTCGTACATCACCGGCAGCAGGACCTCCTCCATGATCGCCCGCAGGCCGCGCGCCCCGGTGCCGCGCAGGATCGCCTGGTCGGCCACGGCCTCCATCGCGGTCTTGGTGAACTCCAACTCCACGCCGTCCATCTCGAACAGCTTCTGGTACTGCTTGACCAGGGCGTTCTTCGGCTCGGTGAGGATGCGGACGAGTGATTCCTTGTCCAGGTTGGTGACGCTGGCCACCATCGGCAGACGCCCGATGAACTCGGGGATCAGGCCGAACTTGATCAGGTCCTCGGGCATCGAGTCGGCGAAGTAGTCCGCCGCGTCGACCTCGGCCTTGGTGCGCACCTCGGCGCCGAAGCCCAGACCGCGCTTGCCCACCCGGTCCTGGATGATCTTCTCCAGGCCCGCGAACGCGCCCGCCACGATGAACAGCACGTTCGTCGTGTCGATCTGGATGAACTCCTGGTGGGGGTGCTTGCGCCCGCCCTGCGGCGGCACGGACGCGGTGGTGCCCTCCAGGATCTTCAGCAGGGCCTGCTGCACGCCCTCGCCGGAGACGTCCCGGGTGATCGACGGGTTTTCACTCTTTCGAGCGATCTTGTCGACCTCGTCGATGTAGATGATGCCGGTCTCGGCGCGCTTGACGTCGTAGTCCGCCGCCTGGATCAGCTTGAGCAGGATGTTCTCCACATCCTCGCCCACGTAGCCCGCCTCGGTCAGCGCCGTGGCGTCCGCGATGGCGAACGGCACGTTCAGCATCTTCGCCAAGGTCTGGGCCAGGTAGGTCTTGCCGCACCCGGTGGGGCCGAGCATGAGGATGTTCGACTTGGCGAGTTCCACGCCGTCGTCGCGCCCCTCGCGCCCGCGGTCGCCCGCCTGGATGCGCTTGTAGTGGTTGTAGACCGCCACCGAGAGCGTGCGCTTGGCCTCGTTCTGGCCGATCACGTACTGGTCGAGGAACTCGTGGATCTCGGCGGGCTTGGGCAGCTCGTCGAGCTTGACGTCCCCAGCCTCCGCGAGTTCTTCCTCGATGATCTCGTTGCAGAGGTCGATGCACTCATCGCAGATGTAGACACCGGGGCCGGCGATGAGTTTTTTCACCTGCTTCTGGCTCTTCCCGCAGAAAGAGCACTTCAGCAGGTCGCCGCCGTCACCGATACGCGCCATGACCGCTGACCTCTGTCCCCTCCGGCGCACGACCTGGTGAGGTGCGCCTGACTGCTTCTGTGGCATCCGCCCGCCGGCTGCGGGGTCCGCCCGTTCCCCTCGACGGTACCTGGCCTACCCACCTGTGTGGGAGGACCAGCGTGCCCCCGACACCCCGAACCGGGCAGGAACCCTGGTCGGTTCGGCGTGTCGGGCGTCACGTGGCACTACTTGGCCGACAGCTTCCGGTACGGCAGGACGCTGTCCACGATGCCGTACTCCCGGGCCTCGTCGGCGGTCAGGATCTTGTCCCGCTCGATGTCCGTGCGCACCTGCTCGGGCGTCTTGTTCGTGTGCCGGGCGAGGGTGCTCTCCAGCAGGCGACGCACCCGCTGGATCTCGTTCGACTGGATCTCCAGGTCCGAGACCTGGCCGTACACGCCCTCGGTCGCGGGCTGGTGGATCAGGATCCGCGAGTTGGGCAGCGCGTGCCGCTTGCCGGGCGTGCCCGCCGCCAGCAGCACCGCGGCGGCCGAGGCCGCCTGGCCCAGGCAGTAGGTCTGGATGTCCGGCCGGACGAACTGCATGGTGTCGTAGATGGCCATCAGCGAGGTGAACGAACCACCCGGCGAGTTGATGTACATCAGGATGTCGCGGTCGGGGTCCTCCGACTCCAGCACGAGCAGCTGGGCCATCACGTCGTTGGCCGACGCGTCGTCCACCTGCACGCCGAGGAAGATGATGCGCTCCTCGAACAGCTTGTTGTACGGGTTGGACTCCTTGATGCCGTAGCTCGTGCGCTCGACGAACGAGGGGAGCACGTACCGGGACTGCGGCGCGTGGAACTGGCTCACTGGTTCTCTCCTGGTCCTCTGCTGCCCGGTCAGTTGGTGTTCGCCTGGCTGGCGCGGGTGATCACCTTGTCCACGAAGCCGTACTCCAGGGCTTCCTGGGCGGTGAACCAGCGGTCGCGGTCGGAGTCGGCGATGACGCGCTCCACCGGCTGCCCGGTGTGCTGCGCGATCAGCTCCGCCATCTCCTGCTTGGTCCGG
The DNA here is from genome assembly GCF_056640475.1 of Saccharothrix sp. NBAS 001. Classification (NCBI taxonomy): domain Bacteria; kingdom Bacillati; phylum Actinomycetota; class Actinomycetes; order Pseudonocardiales; family Pseudonocardiaceae; genus Saccharothrix; species Saccharothrix sp. NBAS 001. The sequence continues at coordinate 9,491,472 of NZ_CM153251.1, read as the reverse complement.
GTGAGCATGTCCGCCTGGATGGCGATGTCGGCCGCGGTGCCGCCGACGCCGGCCGAGGGCTGGTGCATGAGGATGCGGGCGTGCGGCAGCGCGTGCCGCTTGCCGGGCGTGCCCGCGGAGAGCAGGAACTGGCCCATCGACGCGGCCAGACCCATCGCGTAGGTCGCCACGTCGGGCTCGATGAGCTGCATCGTGTCGAAGATCGCCATGCCCGCGGTCACCGAGCCGCCGGGCGAGTTGATGTAGAGCGTGATGTCCTTCTCCGGGTCTTCGGCCGCGAGGAGGAGCAACTGGGCGGTGATCTGGTTGGCGATGCCCTCTTCGACCTGCGACCCCAGCACGATGATCCGCTCGCGGAGCAGGCGCTCGTAGACCGAGTCGTTGAGGTTCATCCCCGTGGCCGACCGCATCTCGGGCGTCGGGAAGTGCTGCGTCACGTCTGCCTGCCTAACTTTGCCGAAAAGAGTCTCGTACCAACGACCTTAACGAAGACGGGCGGCGTCGCCTTCCCGACACCGCCCGCGTTCGCTCAGGGCTTCAACTCCGGTGGAGATCCGACCGGCTACGCGGTCGGCTCGGCCGCGGATTCCTCAGTGGACTTGGTCTCGCCGAACAGCTCGTCCAGGTCGAGCGCGTTGCCCGCCTCGTCGGTCACGGTGGCCTGGCGGACCACCGAGGCCAGCGCCTTGCCGCGGCGCACGTCGGCGAAGATCGCGCCGAGCTGGCCGGACTGCTGCGCGCGCTTGACGTACTCGTCCGGGCTGATGCCGAACCGCTGCGCCTGGTAGATGATCCGCTCGGTCAGCTCACCGTCGGTGACCGAGAGCTGCTCGGCGTCGGCGATGGCGTCGAGCACGAGCTGCGTCTTGACCGCCTGCTCGGCGGCGGTGCGCACCTCGGTGTCGAACTCCTCCTGGGTCTGGCCCTGCTCGACCAGCCACTCGGCGAAGCGGTTCTCGTCGTGGTCGAAGGCGTGCACGGCGTCGTGCGCACGGGCCTCGACCTCGCCCTGCACGACGGCCTCGGGCAGCGGCACCTCGACGGCGGCCAGCAGCGCCTCCAGGACCTTGTCCCGGGCCTGCACGCCCTGCTGCATCTTCTTGACCCGGCCCAGGCGGACCCGCAGGTCGGCCTTCAGCTCGTCGAGGGTGTCGAACTCGCTGGCCAGCTGCGCGAAGTCGTCGTCCAGCTCGGGGAGCTGACGCTCCTTGACGGAGTTGAGGACCACGGTGACCTCGGCGTCACGACCGGCGTGGTCACCCGCCACCAGGTTGGTGGTGAAGACCTTGGACTCGCCCTCGGACGCGCCGACCAGGGCGTCGTCGATGCCCTCCACGAGCTGGCCGGAGCCGATCTCGTAGGACAGGCCGGTGGTCTTGGCCTCCTCGACCTCCTCGCCGTCGACCGTGGCGGACAGGTCGACCACGACGAAGTCGCCCTGCTCGGCGGGGCGCTGGACGCCGGTCAGCGTGCCGAAGCGGGCGCGCAGCTCGTCGAGCTGGGTGGCCACGTCCTCGTCGGTGACCTCCTGCTCGTCCACGCTCACGGCCAGCTCGCCGAACGCGGGCACGGTGATCTCGGGGCGGACGTCGACCTCGGCGGTGAACGCCAGGGACTCGCCGTCCTCGATCTTCGTGACCTCGAAGTCCGGGCGGCCGAGCGTGCGGATCTCGCCGGAGTTGACCGCTTCCAGGTACTTGGCCGGGATCGCCTCCTGGACGACCTCGTCCAGGACCGGCGCGCGGCCGATGCGGCTCTCCAGCACGCGGGCGGGGGCCTTGCCGGGGCGGAAGCCGGGGATGCGGACCTGCTTGGCCAGCTTGCGGTACGCGCGGTCGAAGTCCGACTTGAGCTCGTCGAACGGCACCTCGACGTTGATCCGGACCCGCGTCGGGCTCAGGTGCTCGACGGTGCTCTTCAACGTGGTCTCCTCGTAACGGGCAGGACGTGCGGAACATCCCGAAAACGCTCTGGTCGGGCGCCGGGATTCCGCATGAGTCTAGGCGGTGGGAGGTGACCGGGGTCCGGCACCCCGGGAACTCGCGCGCACTACCGCGCGGGCGCCTGTGCGGGAGATCGTCGCCGACCGGCTTCGGGATCGCGTTCGGACCACTTCGGGATCGCCCGCCGCGGCCGGGTGCCGACCTGGTCCACCGAGCCCTTCGCCCGCTTGTCACGGACTCGCCGGCACGCGGTCCCGCAGCGCCGCAGGGGACGTGCCGGCGAATTCCACGATCGATTCCGGGCACTCCGCGGGCGTTCGCCGTTCGCCCCGGCGACCATTCCCGACCATTGTTCTCCGATTTCACCCCAAAGAGTGAGAGAGGCCGGGCGCGGGGCCGGCGGGCCGGTCGCCGCCGGGTCGACCCCGCTCCCGCCGGAGGCGATCTTGAACCCCGCCGACCTGCGGGCACCGTCCGCAACAGTGCGGACCCGGACCTCCGAACGTCATGCCAGGTGACGAGGCCACGCATTCGACCGTTCAGCCGCAGTGGCTAGCCCTCGCAGCGGAGTGGAAGACTTCCGTACTGAGCCGTTCGAGTGACGGTCTCGTTTGCTGACGGAGCGAGACGCACCATCACCGAACGCAGTCGCACGACCGCCGTGTAACACGGATGCCGTAGCGGCGACTAACCGACGGCAACCATCACGGCGGGGAGGTTCGGCACAAGGGGTGAATTGCGGCCGTTTGGAGTAGTGGTCGACGGAAAACTTTCACTTGTCGAGATGACTCCACTCGCCGTAGTCCATTAGTGTGGGTTTCAGGTAGCGTGACGCCCGGACCCGCATCGCTGGACCACGAAACAATTCACGTTGCCGGGCGTTCTGGGGGGCCAGCAGCGGACGTCACCGGCAACCGGGACCAGAGGAACGAGCGAAACAATGTCATCGAGCTTCTTAACCACCTACCAGACAAGGTGCCGATGACCCGATGAGAGCCATTCCGCCGCTGCCGAACAGTAACCCAGGACCCACCCCGGACGCCGGCTCCGAGCAGCACCGCGCCGGACTCCGGAGGGCCCTGGCCGGAACACGAGACCATCGGGCACCGCTCCTCACGGTGGAGCGGCGATGTTGACCAGCACGACGCAGCGTCCGGCCATCCGGCGCAGCTAGGTCGACCGCCGCCACGCAACGAACCCACGACGCCGTCCTACACCGGCCACTCGTGGATCACTTTCACGCACCGTTGGGGAGCTCCATGGAGACGCGTCAGCTTTTGGCGTTCACAACTGTGGTTCAAACGGGCAGTTTCACCAAGGCAGCCGCCACGCTGAATTGCTCGCAACCCACCATAACCACTCGGATCAAGGCACTCGAAGAGACCCTTGGGGTGCCGTTGTTCCGCCGCCTGCCGCGCGGGATCCAGATGACCTCCGCCGGGGTCGAACTCCTGCCTTTCGCGCGCAACATCATCACGTTGACGGACAAGGCGCGGAAAGCCATAACGATGAACGGGGAGCCGCACGGCAAACTGGTCATCGGCAGTGCCCAAAGCCTTACCGACTACCGCCTGTTACCACTGATCGAGTACATGTGCTGGCGCTACCCGAGCGTCCAGATCTCGCTGCACTCGCGCAACACGCAGACGAACCTGTCATCGGTGCGCGAGGGACGGCTGGACTGCGCGTTCTTCATCGGCTCCGTCGAGCCCCGCGAGGGGCTGGAGACGACCGTGCTGTGCCCGGAGCCGCTGGTCATGGTCGCCGGGCCGACGCACGCGCTGACGCGGCGCTCCGTGATCACCGAGGATGAGCTGCGCGGGAGCACCCTCATCCGGGCGGAGAACGGGGCGAGCTACTACGAGCAGTTCGAGCAGGCCCTCGGCCTCCAGGAAGCGGAGACGAGGTCGCCGGTGCTGGCGCTGGATTCGATCGACGCCGCCAAGCGCGCGGTCGCCTCGGGGTTGGGGATCAGCCTGGTACCCGAGGTGACGGTCGCCGCGGAGTTGGCCGACGGACGGCTGTGCCGCCTGCCCTGGGTCCCGCCGTTCCGGGTGTACACCCAGTTCGCGTGGCGCCAGGACAACTCCACCAACCCGTCGGTGACGGCGCTGGTGTCGGCTGCGGCACAGGTGGTGAGCGAGCAGGTGGCAACACCGGCCTGACACCTGGGGACCGCCGTTCTTGAGCGCCCGATGGCGCGGGTGTGCTCAAGAACGGCACGCACCGTCAGGCCGGAACCCCTCGCGGTACCCAGGTCTTCCCCCTGGGACCGCGCGGCACCGCCCCCTGCTCCCGCACGACCGTGCCCGAAGACGAGATCGACTCCAGAACGCCAGAGACCCCACCCTCCCGAAGGAGGACAGGGCCCCTGACCTGGTCGGGGCGACAGGATTTGAACCTGCGACCCCCCGCTCCCAAAGCGGGTGCGCTACCAAACTGCGCCACGCCCCGGTCACCAACACCCTATCGCGACAGGCTAAGCTGTTCCCGCGCCCACCCCGTGGACGCGATGCGGGTGTAGCTCAATGGTAGAGCCCCAGCCTTCCAAGCTGGTCATGCGGGTTCGATTCCCGTCACCCGCTCTCTGACTCCTTCGCAGGTAGCCGCCTCGCCGTCCGTCCCAAGTGGACGATCCGATCACCCTTCTTGATCTTCCGTGCCATCCCGCGTGCAATAGGCGTGCCGTTCACGGCCTTGAGGTCGACTTGGTAGGCCCCGCATCGTGGTCGGCCACTCGGACACGTAGACCGAGGACCACCGCAGCGCGGGCCACCAACTTCCACCTGGTTGTGTGCACGCTGCGGCTTGACGTGCACACCGAACGTTCCACTACCCTGAACACGACCGGAACCCCCGTCCACGAAACATGGAAGACCGGTCAGCGAATCGCAGGGGGCAGACCAAAGCCCGCCAAGACTGTTGGCCTGTCCCCTGCGATCACACAGGCCCAACGGCTGTCGGCTGGTACGGCCGACAGGAGTGGTGACGGCTGTAAGACTCTGGGGCCATGGGGTTGAGGGAACCTTCACGGGCTGAGGTTGGACGGCAGTTCGAGCGGCTGTTGAGTGGCGTCGTCAGCCGGGATGAGGTTGATCGGTGGGCGGGGCGGTACTTCGCTGAGGACGTCGACGTGGCGGATCCGGTCGTGTGGACGGCGCTTGGGCGGTTGCACGGGATCGATCTGGTCGACGGGCCCGGCGGGACGTACTTGCACGACCTCGGCCAGGTCGGCGAGTGGCTCACGGAACTGCGCAGCGGCGGCGAGGTGCGGTAGCTGCCTGTGCCGACGTGCCCCGACCTCAGGGGTTAGAAGAAGTGTTCGTAGCACTGCTCGCCGGCGAAGCGGTGCTTGGCGTGTTCGTTCATGCGGTGGGCGTAGGTCGGGTCGTCGAAGAAGTCCAGGTACGTGTCGAACTCGTGTTGGATCAGGTCCGCTTCGTTGGCCACGTAGACGTCGAAGCCCGGGTACATGAGGCCGGCGAACGGCATGTCGTCCACGTCCAGGGCCAGGACCGGGTACTCGCCGATCGAGTCCGGAGCGCCTACGGCCAGGACCCGCCTGGAGTCGGAACCTCCCGGTAGCAGGAAGCACTCCTCGAACCGGGGCGTGATCGAGGTGAAGCACTGGCCCCAGAACTCGCCCAGGGTGTCGGACGCCAGGCGGTCCAGGGGGCGTGGGGTCAGGGTGCCGTCCTCGGCGAACCAGCCGTGGCGCTCGAACAGGCTCGTGTCGTAGGCCAGCCACGTGCGCAGGCTCGGGGACAGTGGTCTGCCCGAGGGGAACGTCAGGGTGGCCAGTCTGTCCTCGGGCATGGGTTTGGGGGTTCCGCCCGTCACCCACGGGACGTTCATGAAGTCGTACATCGACCTGCCCGGGTCGCGTCGCACGGACTCGATCGCCCGTTCCGTCAGCGCTACGCCGTGTGCCTCTTCGATCATGCGCGCAAGTTAGCACCGGGGACCGACAATTCCGGGCGCTCGACGAAGCGGGAGGGGGCGCCGGAGGTGTCTACTGTGGAGGGTGGGGGTCGGGAGGTGGCGGACGTCGTTCGCGAACGTCCGGAGGTCCCCGCCCGGCGGGAGTTGCTGGCGGATGGTCGACGTCCACGGGGTCGGGCGTTCGTGTTCACGTGCTCGGCTCCCACGTGAACGCCACGTGCCGGCCCTCGTGGGTGGCGGTCAGGACCAGGTCGCGGTTCGGCGGTCTCCACGCACAGCGCCGACGAACCGTCGCCATGCGGGTCGACGTGGTTTCAGGACCGGGTCCACGGGCGGTTGTGGTCGGTCGGGGTCACACCGGATTCCGGGGTGTAGGTGCAGGTGTCGGGCATGGTCACACGTCCGGGTGGTTCGGCGGGGGCGTGGGGCGTTTGGCTTTTAGGTTAGGCCCCATGATCACGGTTCTCGCTCAGGACACCGCCGACTCGACCAGTGTGACGATCGCGGTGTTCCTGCTGTTCACCTCGTTGCTCCTGGTGGCGCTCTGGGTGGCGGCCTTCGTCTCCGTCATGCGCCAGGACCGGCTCACCGGGGGCGGGAAGTTCCTCTGGATCGTGGTGATCATCGGGTTCCCCTTCCTCGGCAGCCTGGGCTGGTTCATCTTCGGGCGCAACGCCCGGTTGGTGAAAGCCGTCCCCGTCTAGGGTCCCGGCCCATGGGAGTCGTCCGGTCCGTCCTGCTGTTCGTGCTCGCCGCCGTCGCCGAGATCGGTGGTGCTTGGCTGGTCTGGCAAGGCGTCCGCGAGCAGCGCGGGTGGTGGTGGGTCGGGTTGGGGGTCGTCGCCCTCGGCGCTTACGGGTTCGTCGCGACGCTCCAGCCCGACGCGAACTTCGGGCGCATCCTCGCCGCGTACGGCGGGGTGTTCGTCGCGGGCTCGCTGGCGTGGGGCGTGGTGTTCGACGGGTTCCGGCCCGACCGGTGGGACCTGGTGGGCGCGGCGGTGTGCCTGGTCGGCGTCGTGGTGATCATGTACGCGCCTCGGTGAGCGCGAAGTGGTCGGCGACCTCGTCGGCCACCTGCTCGGCGGTCCTCGTGCCGTCGACCTCGATCACCCTGATGCCGAGGGCCTCCGCCCGGCGGACGGCGTCCTCGGCCACCAGGAAGTCCCGGGCCAGCCGGTTGCTCTGGGCCCGCGCCGGGTCGCTGACCTGGTGGACCATCGCCGCCGCGCGGGGCAGCGCGGTCAGCTGGTGGCGGCGGAACTCCCTCGTCGGCACCATCACGACCACGTGGTGCGGGGCTCGGGCGATCGGCGCGACCAGTTCGGGGCGCAGGCCCCAGCCCTCGGCGACGATCGGCTGGCCGGACACCAGCGCCCGCAGGTCGTCCAGCGCCCACTCGAAGCGCTGCGGGAAGCGGGCCAGCGCGTCGGCGGCCATCTGCTCAGGGGTCGTCCGGACCCACGCCGTCTCGGGGTCCGGCAGTTCCACGCCGTTGGCCTTGCGGCGGTCGTTGTGGCCGCGGGCGTCGTGGTAGTCGTAGTGGTAGGCGGTCAGTCCATAACGGACGGCCAGCAGGTCGGCGACCGTCGACTTGCCCGCCCACTGGCCGCCGGTGATCCATCTGGTCTCCGCCAAGGTGCCGAACGGGTCCCACGTCACAGATCATGGAACCATGCGACTGGATCAGATCGTGGTGGATTGCCGGCAGCCGGCCGCGTTGGCGCGGTTCTGGGCGGCGTTGCTGGGCGGCACGGCGGTGGACCGGGCGCTCGGGTGGTCGCACGTCGAACCGCCGGGGTGGCCGCGGATCTCGTTCCAGCCCGTTCCCGAGGACAAGACGGTGAAGAACCGGCTGCACCTCGACGTGGCGGTGGACGACATCCGCGCGGCCGTGGGGGTGGCGGTCGGCCTCGGAGCCACTGCGCGCGGTGGGATCGTGACCGACGAGCAGGGCAGCTTTCAGGTTGTCCACGACCCGGAGGGCAACGAGTTCTGCTTCGTGTCGGGCACCGTGCGAGAGCCGTGAGGCGTAAGGAAAGTGGTGCGGGGTCAGCGGCCGTAAGAGGTGACGGCGCGCCAGAGGGCTTCGCCGAAGCGGACGGCCAGCAGGACCATGAGGAAGCCGATGGTGAAGGTCACCAGGCATCTCAGGAGAACCCGGAACTTCATACGCGCCATCGCCACAGTGTGCGCCCTACGATGCGGTTGTGACCGACGATTGTCTCTTCTGCCGCATCGTTGCGGGCTCTGTGCCGGCGCGGGTCGCGCACGAGACGGACACCGTGCTCGCCTTCCACGACATCAACCCCCAGGCACCCACGCACGTCCTGGTCATCCCCAAGGACCACCACCGCGCGGTGGGCGACCTCGACCCGGTCACGGCGGGCGCGGTGCTCCAGGCGGCGCACCACGTGGCGAAGGCCGAGGGCCTGGCCGACGACGGCTACCGGCTGGTCTTCAACACCGGTCGTGACGGCGGGCAGACCGTCTTCCACGTGCACTGCCACGTGCTCGGCGGGCGTTCGATGACCTGGCCGCCCGGCTAGCCCCATCCCGGCGACGCCTAACGGGTCGCTGCGGCGACGGCGGCGCGCAAGGCGTGCACGACTGCTTCGTCGCCTTCCACCGACAGTTCCGACAACGGCGCACGGCCCCAGAGCCACAGGTCCACCGCCGACGCCGACCCGGTCACGACCGCCGCCGGGTCGGCGAGCGGGCAGAAGTCGACCACCCGGTCGTGCAGCGCCACGGTCCACTCCCGACCCGGCACGCGCAGCGCCACGGCCCGGCCGCCGGTGGTCGCGGCGGGCGGGAGGTGGCAGCCGAGCCACAGGTCCAGCACCTCGTCGATGCCGTCCGCCGCGAGCGCCGGGTCCAGCGGCGCGGCCAGGCCCGCCGCGGCCTGCGCGTCCACCCGGTGCACGGCGGTCTCGTGCGCCATCCGCCGCAGCCAGAACCCGATCGTGCGGTCCCACGGGCACCAGGTGGCGGCCGGTCGCGCGGCCCGCGCCGGGTCCAGCACGGCGATCAGCGACGCCGCGCCGATCCGGTACCAGTCGACCGGGTCCGCGCCGCCGGGCGACCGGGGCCACTCGGTCGGCCGGCTGCCCCGCGTCACCCACCGGGTGACCAGGCGGTGCACCGAGCCGACGTGGCCGACCAGCTCCGCCACGGTCCGGCCGGGGCAGCCGGGCACCGGCCGGTCCCCCGGCACGAGGTCCGCCGCGACGGCCAGGGCCGCCGCCTCGGCCCGCAGGGCGATGCCGAGCGTCTGCGCGTCCACCGGCGAAGCATCGCCGAGCCCGCCGGTCCGGCGACACCCCTAAAACGAATCGCGCGCGGGCCGCCGGCGGCGTATGACGGGGGCATGCCGCTCACCCTTCGCTCTCTCCGCGACGACGAACTCCGCCCGTTCCAGCTGATGATCGACCAGTCGTTCCTGTCCGACACCAAGGACGAGGAGCTCGAACGCTGGCGCGGCATGTTCGAGGCCGAACGCCACCTCGGGGTGTTCGACGGCGACGAGCTGATCGGCGGCGGTGGCATCCAGACCCGGGACATGACCCTGCCCGGCAACCGCCCGCAGCCCGTCGCGGCGGTCACGTCGGTGGGGGTGAAACCCGGTCACCGCCGGCGCGGGGTCATGACCAGGGTGATGACCGGCCAGCTGCACGGCCTGCACGACGACCGGCGGGAGGCGTTCGCCGCGCTGTGGGCCTCCGAGTCCGGCATCTACCCGCGCTTCGGCTACGGGATGGCCGGCGAGTTCGCCCGGCTCGACGTGCCGCGCGGCGCGGCGTTCCGGGCGGGCGTGGACGTCGGCGGCGAACGCATCCGCGAGCTGCCCGTTGCCGAGGCGTTGCCGCTGGTCAAGGAGATCTACGAGCGGCTGCGGCCGACCCGGACGGGCTGGCTGAGCCGCACCGACGCGCACTGGGACCACCACCTGGCCGACCAGGAGGACGATCGCGACGGGCTCACCGCCTACCGCTACGTGCTGCACTCGCGGGGCTACGCGGTGTACCGGGTGAAGTCGGACTGGCGGGATCGCGGCCCGCGCAACGAGCTGCACGTGCGCACGCTCGCCGCCGAGACCGACCAGGCGTACGCCGCGCTCTACCGGTACCTGCTCGACCTCGACCACGTCGGCGAGCTGAAGTTCTTCACCGCCTCGGACGACCCGGTGGTGCACCTGCTGGCCGACTCGCGGCTGGCGCTGCGGGCCCGCACCGACTCGCTGTGGGTGCGCCTGGTGGACGTGGACCGGGCGTTGCCGCTGCGCCGCTACCTGTCGGAGGTCGACGTGGTGCTGGAGGTGGCCGACGAGTTCTGCCCCTGGAACGAAGGCCGCTGGCGGTTCACCGTGAAGGACGGCGAGGCGTCCGTGCGGCGGGTGGACGACGACCCGGACGTGGCGCTGGACGTGCAGGCGCTCGGCGCGGCGTTCCTGGGGGGCACGCGGCTGACGTCGCTGGCTCGCGGGCAGCGGGTGCGGGAACTCACACCGGGCACGCTGAACGGCCTGTCACATGCGTTTCTGGGCGACCAGGAGCCACACTGCCCTGAGGTGTTCTGACCGGTTCGGGAACCTGTGTCCGGGTCCGGTGCGTTCACTGGACAGCAACGCCGTCGCACTGACCGGGAGGGCCCGTGAACACCGCCATCGTGGTGCTCGTACTGATCGTCGTGGTCATCGGCGGTGTCTGGTACCTGGCCAAGACCCGCGCCGCCGCCCGGCAGAAGGCGCTGGAGGACGCCCAGGCCGACGCCCGGCGCTGGGTGGAGCGGCTGGGCGGCCAGGTGATGAACCTGACCGGCACGGACGTCGCGTCCAGCCAGGCGCTGGCCGACGCGTCCGAGCGGTTCACCGCGGCCGGGTCGCAGATGGAGCAGGCCAAGACGGTCGAGCAGTGCAAGCTGGTCACGCAGACCGCGATGGAGGGCCTGTACTACGTGCGCGCGGCGCGCACCGCGATGGGCATCGACCCCGGTCCGGAGCTGCCGGACCTGACCGGCCAGGGCCGCGCGGGGCAGGTCACCGAGGACCGCAAGGTCAGCGTCGAGGGCCACGACTACGAGGCGTCGCCGCGGCCGGGCTCGGGCACCCCGCACTACTACCCCGGTGGTGTCGTGGCGGGTCGCCCGGTGCCGCAGGGCTGGTACAGCGAGCCGTGGTGGAAGCCGGCGCTGGTCGCCGGCGCGTGGGGCGTGGGCTCGTTCCTGCTGTTCGACGCGATGTTCTCGGGCATGCACGGCGTCTCGCCGGACGCCCTGAACGCCGCCTACGCCGACGGGTACTCCGACGGCGCGGGTGCCGACGGCGGTGACGCGGGCGGTGGCGACGCGGGCGGCGACGGCGGTGGCGACTTCGGCGGCGATTACGGCGGCGGCGACTGGGGTGGCGGCGGCGACTTCGGCGGTGGCGACTTCGGGGGCGGCTTCGACTTCTGACCGACGCGCGAGAGGGGCCGTCCGGCGTCGGACGGCCCCTCTCGTCGTGTGCGGGTCAGACGGACTCGGTGCGCAGCACGGACACCGCCGCGCCACGCGCCCCGAACCACTGCTCCAGTTCCGCGCCGTCCAGCTTGAGGCCGGGGACCACCTCGGTCGGGCCGAGGATGGTGCCGGTCATGCCGGACACGGTGGTGTCGACCAGGACGGCGTCCCGGAACGACGTGGTGGTCACCGACGTGCCGGACAGGTCGGCGCGGGTGAGGTCGGCGCCGGTGAAGGACGCGTCGGTCAGGTCCGCGCGGCGCAGGTCGGCCTCGGTGAAGCGGGCGTTCATGGCGTCCGCGCGGGTCAGGTTCGCGCCGATCAGCTGGGCCCGCACGAAGCTCGCCCCGTGCAGCACGGCCTTGACCAGGTCGGCGTCGACCAGGTTGGCCCGGACGAACCGGGTCTCCGTGCAGTGCGCCGCCCACAGCTGCACGCCGCGCAGCACGGCGTCGGCCAGGTTGGACCGGGAGAACCAGCCCTCGACGAACGGCCCGCCGGACAGGTCGGCCCCGCGCAGGTCCAGCTCCAGCGCGTAGATCGGCTGTTCGGGGTCGTCCAGCCACGCGCGCAGCACGGCGACCGCCTCCGGCGACTCGGGCCAGCGGAGGGGCTGCCAGGGCTCACGGGTAGAAGATGATCCGGTCACCCCAACCCCTCCTCTCCACCAGCGCCTTCACGCTCGCGATGTCGGCCGCGCTCGCGTTGCGCGTGTCCAGGATGACGTTACGCCCCTTGTCGAACTGCTCCTTGACGGTGTTGTCCAGCCAGCCCTCGGTGTACCCGTCGGTGTACGGGCGGCTGTTGCGGACGTGCTCGGGCACGCTCGGCGGCCAGTCCGAGTTGACGCTCTTGACGTCCCAGTGCTGCCCGGTCTTGGGGTCGACGAAGTCGCCCTGGCCGGGCAGGAGCTTGCCGTCGGGACCGGTCGGCCGCTCGAACGGGCCGAGGCCGCGCTGCTCCAGGTCGAGCGCCACCCGCGCCTCGTCCTGCGAGCCGGGGCGGGGCTTGCCGTTGTGGTCGGGGTCCTTCTCCAGTTCCGCGAACCGCTCGTGGTTCTTCTTCTCCAGGTCCTTCAGGTGGTCGTCGAGCGCCTTCTTCTCGGCCGGGGTCAGCTCCGGGTGGGGCTCCTTCGGGTCGAGCGGGCGGCGGTTGAGCGGGTGGTCCGGGTTCGGCTCGCCCGGCGTGGGCGGCGGGTTGTTGTCGCCCGGCGGCTTGTTCGAGCCGCCACCGCCGCTGCCGTCGCCGGGCGGCGGGTTGGCACCACCGCTGGACGGGGTGGTGTCGCCGCCGGTCGGCTTGGGCGGGGGTTGGGCGTCGCCACCGCCGCCGTGCGTGCCGGAGGTGTTCGTGTTGCCGCCCGTGTCGCCGCCGTGCGTCTCCGGGGGCTTGGAGACCGGGGGCGGGGCTTCGCCGCCCTGGCGCGGCGGGGTGGTGCCGTTGTCGCCGTGCGTCTCCGGCGGTTTGGACACCGGCGGGTCGCCGCCCTGCTTGGCGGGCGTGGTGTTGCCGCCCGGGTCGCCGTGCGGCTTCACGTCGGTGTTGCCGGGCTTCTTCACCGGGTCCGGGGTCTTCGGCGACGCGCCGGGGCCGTCCGCCTTGCGCAGCGCCTTGAGGCCCCGCTTGATCAGCTCCCAGATCTCGTCCAGCCGGGACAGCAGCGGGCGCAGCTTGGCGATCGACCGCATCAGCAGGTTGAGCTTGTCGGCGATCTTCTTCACGAAGTTGGAGATGATCGCCACCGCCGCCGCGACCACGTGCGGGGTCGCGAAGCCGAGCGTGACGGCCTCCTCGGCCAGCCACTGCGGGATGCGCGCGATCAGCGTGGCCACGCACTCGGCGATGATCTCGCGGACGATCCCCCGGACCGTGCCGACCAGCACGCCGGTCACCTCGACCACGGTGCCGATCATGTCCGCGCAGCGCGAGGCGGCGGTGATGTGCTGGGACTGGGTGGTCACCGAGGCCCGGTAGGCGTCGGCGGACGCGCCGGTCCAGCCGGAGGAGCCCTGGTTGACCTCGTTCACCAGGGTCTCGTTGGCCCTGGTGACGGCCTGCGAGACGTTGCCCCACGTCTTGGCGTAGGCGGCGATCTGGTCGGCGTCGCCGGCCAGCCAGTTCAGCGCGTCCCGCAGCGGGCCGATGTGCTCGATGATCCAGGACACGCCGTAGGACACCAGCGACCCGAGCGGGTCCAGGACGAACGACAGCGCCTCCAGCCCGCCACCGGCCAGCGCCAGGCCCTGGTCGACCCAGGTGCCGTTGGCGAACGCCTGCTGGAGGTCGGCGGCGGCCTCGATCGGGCCGATGCCGGTGTAGCTCTGGGTGGAGTCCACGCGTTCGGCCACCAGCGGGTTGTTCATCTGCCGCTCCCGCTGAACGTGCGCGCGTTGCCCTGCTCGACGGTCTCGTACTCGGTCGCGGTCCGCTTGACCGTCTCGATGGTCTCGCCGACGGACCCGGCGACCTCGCTCAGCGCGTGCACGCCGGCGTTCGCGATGAACCCCATCATCGGGGGCAGCATCGTGCAGATCTTGCCGTAGGCCTCGCCGGACAGGCTGACCTGCTGCGCGGCGTCGACGGCCTGGGCGAGCTGGTCCTCGACGCCGCGCAGTCGGTCGGCGTGGCCGCGTAACTCCTCTACGAGGACCTGGTAACCCTGGTTCACGCAAACCCCCTACTCGGTGACGGAAGGACCGTCCCAGTCCTCGTCGTCCTGGACGGGCCGCCGGGCGGGCGGCGGCGTGGTCGGCCGCACCTGGTCCGCCCACGGAGGGGTGTCGGACGAAGGCTCGGGGAAACGCTGACGGTAGGACGAGACCAGCGCGTCGGCGGTTCCCGGTTCGGCCACACCGACCGCGGTGACGATCTCGGACACCCGGCCGGCGATCCGGGACTGCGCCCGGCGCATGGTGGTCATGATCGACGCGGCGAGGGTCGCTCCGGACACCTCGCGCGCCTTGTCGGAGATCTCGATGTTGCGCAACGCGCCGGACGCGCCGACGCTGAGCCGCACGAGCCCGTCCTTGGACACCTCGTCGACCGCCACCTCGGCGACCTGCCTGCTCATCTCCTGGTACTTCTCGGCTTTCGCCGCCACACCCGCCGCCCACCGGGCGATTTCCTGCTCCGTGCGGACTTCGTCGCCGCCGAACACGGGATCGGTCACCCCACGCCCCCTTCTCCTGCCGGCTGATCGTTCGCGGACCGGGTTCCGTTAGCTTGGACGGAACGGCCGGCCCGAGGTTCCCGGCGTCGCCGGGCGCCGCCCGGTCGTGCCCCGATCGTTGCCCGGGAGCCGCGGATTCCAGGTCACTCGGGCTGGCAGCCGGGGCACCAGTAGAGGTTGCGGGCGGCCAGGTCGGCCATCGCCACGGGGGTCCCGCACACCAGGCACGGCAGGCCGGTGCGCCGGTAGACGTAGACCTCGCCGCCGTGCCGGTCCTCGCGCGGGGCGCGGCCGGTGGCGGCGGGCATGTGCTCGGGGCGCACGGTGTCGATGCGGCCGACCTTCACGCCGTCGCGCATCAGCAGCACCAGGTCGGCCCACATCAGGTCCCACAGCGCGCGGTCGACCCGGTTGCCGGGCGTCAGCGGGTGCACGCCGTGCCGGAACAGGATCTCGGCCCGGTAGACGTTGCCGACGCCCGCGATGACCTCCTGGTCCATCAGCAGCACGCCGATCGACTTGCGGGACTTGGCGATCCGGGCGAACACCAGGTCCGGTCGGGCGTCCCGGCGCAGCGGGTCCGGGCCGAGCCGGCCGTGCAGCGCGGCCACCTCGACGTCGGTCAGCACCTCGCACCGGGTGGGTCCGCGCAGGTCGGTCCAGTGCGTCGGGCCGACCAGGCGCATCCGGACCTGGCCGACCGGGTCGGCGACCGGGTGCGCGAACTCGCTGAAGGTGCCGTAGAGGCCCAGGTGGACGTGCACGGTGGCGTCCGGGCCGTAGACGTGGAACAGGTGCTTGCCGTGCGCCTCCGCGCGGAGCAGCACCCGTCCGTCCACAGTGGACGAGTGGAACCGGCCCTGCGGGCTGGTGACCTCGACCGCCGTGCCCGCGTAGCGGCGCTGGTGCAGCCGGGCGAGCCGGTGCAGGGTGTGTCCCTCAGGCACCGATCGCCACCACCGGACGCAGGTGGACCCGCACGGTGAGCCGGTTGTCCTTGCGCAGCAGGCGTTCCGCGAGCGGCACGGCGCGGGCGTGGTCGTGCCGACCCAGCACGGCGCAGAGGCCGGCGAGCTGGAGCACCCGGTCGAAGTCGGGTTCGTCGGCCCGGTCCACGCCGCGCTCCACGACGGCGGCCAGCGCGTCGGCGGCCTCGGGTCGGTCGGCCGCGTAGGCGAGCTGCCAGTCGAAGAACAGCTCGTCGCCCAACCCCACCAGCGCGGTCAGCGCCCCGACCCGGGCCGGTTCGGCCTCGGTGCCCTCGGTGTGCCGCCGGCCCTCGGCGACCGCGCCGGCCAGCTCCGGGAACGTCCGGTCCCGGCCGCCCAGGTCGCGCACCACGCCCAGCCACGGCGAGCGGCGGCCGACCTCGGCGGTGGCCGCCACCACCGGGTACACCGGACCGCAGCCCCAGGACGCGAGCGCCTGCACCGCCAGGAAGCGGTGGTAGCGCTCGGTCCCGGCGGCGGTGAGCAGCGCGAGCAGCCCCGGCACCCGGTCGAGGTAGCGGGGGTCGGTCGCGGCGGCGTCGATGACCGTCTCCGGATCGGGCGCGAACGTCCCGTCCAGGTCCTCGAACAGCAGCTGCCGGATCATCAGGGCAGTTCCGGTGCCTCGCCGGTGCGCTCGTAGTCGCTCAGGATCGCGATCCGACGGGCGTGCCGGGGCTGGTCGGAGAACGGGGTGGCCAGGAACGCCTCGACGATCGCGGTCGCCTCCTCGGTGGTGTGCATCCGCGCGCCGACGCCGATCAGCTGCGCGTTGTT
Source organism: Saccharothrix sp. NBAS 001 (assembly GCF_056640475.1). Classification (NCBI taxonomy): domain Bacteria; kingdom Bacillati; phylum Actinomycetota; class Actinomycetes; order Pseudonocardiales; family Pseudonocardiaceae; genus Saccharothrix; species Saccharothrix sp. NBAS 001. The sequence continues at coordinate 9,475,154 of NZ_CM153251.1, read as the reverse complement.
GTGCTCCCGCGCGAGCCGCGCGGTCTCGACGGTGTAGGCCAGCGCGGCCCGCGCGCCGGGCACCTTGTTGGCGGCGATCTGCTCGCCGTTGCCGGAGCCGCCGATCACCACGCCCAGGCTGCCCTCGTCGGCCACCACGCGGCGGGCCGCCTCGATGCAGAACGGGGGGTAGTCGTCCTCCGCGTCGTACACCGCCGGCCCGACGTCGACCACGTCGTGGCCCGCTTCGGACAGGTGCTCGGCGAGGTGGGCCTTCAGCTCGAAGCCCGCATGGTCGGATCCCAGGTAAACACGCACGTCCGGGGAGTCTGCCATCCTTGCGCGGGTGTTCGGTCAAGAGGGATACCAGCTGCGGCTGGAATGGGGTGACGAAGGCGTCGCCGCACTCGGTGGGCTGTGCGCCGTGGTGGTGGTCGTGGACGTGCTGTCGTTCAGCACGGCCGCCGACATCGTTGTCGGGCGCGGCGGGTCGGTGCGCCCGGTGCGCTGGACGGACCGGGAGCGCGCGACGCCGCCCGCCGACCCGTCGTGGACGCTGCGGCCGTCGTCGCTGGTGGAGCTGCCGGCGGGGACCGAACTGGACCTGCCCTCACCCAACGGGGCGACGTTGTGCGACCTGGCCGCGGCCACCGAGTCGCTGGTCCTGGCCGGGTGCCTGCGCAACGCCCGCGCGGTCGCCGAGGCGGCCCGCGACCTGGCCCGGGGCGGGCCGATCGGCGTGATCGCGGCGGGCGAGCGGTGGGGCGTGCACGTCAACAGCCCGCGCCACGAGCACCGGGGTCCGCTGCGGCCGGCGGTGGAGGACCTGCTGGGCGCGGGCGCGGTGCTGGCTTCGCTGCTCGGCTACGGGGCGGCGTCGGTCGAGGCGGTCGTGGCGGCGGAGGTCTTCGCCCGGTCGCCGGTGCCGGACGTGCTGGCCGGGTGCGTGTCCGGGCGGGAGCTGATCGCGGCCGGGCACGGCCCGGACGTGGCGCTCGCGTCCCAGGTGAACGTGAGCACCGCCGTGCCGCGCCTGGTGGACGGGGTGCTGCGGGCGTGATCGCCGGGGTCGACGGCACGCCCGGCGGGTGGGTGGTGGCGCTGGTGGCGTCCCGGTCGGAGGTCCGGTGGCACCGGGTCGGGTCGGCCGACGAGGTGGTCGGGTTGACCGCCGGGTGCGCCGGGGTGGGCGTGGACATGCCGCTGCGGTCGCCGGTCTCGGGCTACCGGGCGTCGGACGTGCGGGCGCGGGAACTGCTCGGCGCGGCCCGGTCCTCGATGTTCTTCGCGCCGGTCGAGGCGGTGCTGGGGTGCGCCACCTACGCCGAGGCGTGCGCGGTGTCGCGGGCGGCGCACGGCAAGGCGATCAGCAAGCAGGCGTGGCACCTCGTGCCGAAGATCCGGCAGTGGCGGCGCGACCTGCCGGCGAACGTGGTGGAGGTGCACCCGGAGACCACGTTCCGGGTGCTGGACCCGCGCGTGGTCGACTCGAAGCGGTCGGCGCGCGGGGTGGCGCAGCGGCTGATCGCGCTGCGGGCGTTCGTCGACGTGCCCGAGGTGCTGGCGGACCTGCCCGCCGGGCCGGCCGTGGACGACGTGCTCGACGCGCTGGCCGCGGCGTGGTCGGCGGACCGCTGGGCGGCCGGGCGGTCGCAGTCGCTGGGCGAACCGCCCGCGCTCATCGAGGTGTAGGGCCGTTGTGGGGTGGACCGTGCCCGGACAAACCGTTGTGGGCGCCGACCCAGGTGCCGAGTTCGACCCGGTTGGCGACCGAGACCTTGGCGAAGATGGCCGTCAGGTGGTTCTCCACGGTCGACACGGACAGGTGCAGCCGCCGGGCGATCTCGTGGTTGGGGTGCCCCTGGGAGACCAGGACGGCCACCTCGCGCTGGCGCGGCGACAGGTCGGCCGGCGCCACGTCGGCGGGTCGCGCACGCCGCACCTCGGGCCGCAAGGCCAGCGCGTACGCCTCGTCGCGGCCTGTCATCGCCATCCCCCGGTCGTAGGCGGCCTGGTAGCGGGCCGCGCCCAGCCGGGCGACGACGGTGGCGCGCGCCTTCTCCCGCTCCCGCCCGAACGGCATCAGCCCGCCGATCGCCACGCCGGTCGCGGTCTGCATCAGGACCGCCGCGCCGAGCAGTTGCGCCGCGGTCTCCAGCAGGTCGGACGCCGCGCCGTCGCGCTCCGCGACACCGGCCAGCGCCCACGCGATCGCCTCGGCCGACCAGGTGCTCCCCCACTGCTCGCGCAGCCCGATGTGGATCTCCAGGGCGGCCCGGAACCACGACACCGCCTCGGCCGGCGAGCCGTGCCGCAACGGGGCCAGGCCGCGCGCCCACAGCGCCCAGCTGATCGCCCACTCGCCGCCGGCGGCCCGCGCGTCGGCCAGGCAGTCCTCGGCCGCCGCGATCCCGGTCGCCTCGTCGCCGTGGAAACCCGCGGCCAGCGCCCAGATCAGCTTGAAGTTGCCCCGGTCGCCCCGGAACCCGGGGCCCATCACCTCGAACAGGTCCACCGCGCGGCGCAGCAGCCCGATGCACCTCGGGTCGCCCTCGACGAGCATCGCGTGCGCGCCCTCCAGCAGCACGGCCGGCGCGACGTCGTCCCGGTCGCCGACCAGCTCGCGCAGGTGCGCCAGCACGACCCCGGCCTCCCGCTGGGAGCCCTGGCACAGCATGATCCAGCCGAGCATCGCCGCCGAGCCGATCCGCTCCGGGGTCGGCCGCACCGGGGTGAGGTCGAGCAGGGTGCGCAACCAGTTCCGGAACTCGCCGAGCATGCCGAAGAAGAACTGCACCCGCAGGCGGGCCAGGTCGTGCAGCAGGGCCAGGCCCCGGCCCGCCAGTCCGGGCGCGGTGGCGCAGTGGTGCAGCGCCGCCCGGAAGTTCGGCATCTCGTCGTAGCCGCGCTGGAGCAGCGCGACCTCGTCCGGCGAGTACCAGGTGGCGGCCAGCTCGCCCGCCAAGTCGCGGAAGAACGCGCTGTGCGCGTCCCGCAGCGCCCGCTCCTCGCCCGACGCCCGCAGTCGGCGGCGGCAGTACTCGCGGACCGGGTGGAGCTGGTGGTAGCGCCCGTCGGGGCCGGTCTGCACCAGCGACCGGGCGACCAGGTCGGCCAGCAGGTCGAGCACCTCGTGCTCGTCGATCCCGTTGCCCGAGCACACCTTCTCGGCCGTGCCGAGGGCGAAGCCGCCCGCGAACACCGAGATCCGGGCCAGCAGCCGGCGCTGGCCGGGCGAGCACAGGTCGTGCGACCAGTCCAGGGTCTGCTCCAGGGTGCGGTGGTGCGGCCGGACCCGGCGGGTGCGGGTGGCCAGCAGCCGGCCGCCGTCGAGCCGGTCCACGATCTCGCGCGGCGCCATGCCGCCGCCCAGCCGCACCGCGACCAGTTCCAGCACCAGCGGCAGGCCGCTGGACCAGTCCACGAGTTCGGCCAGCGCGGCCCAGTCGTCGTCGGCGGCGGCGACCCGCCTGCCCGCCGCCTCCGCGCGGCGCAGCAGCAGGCACATCGCGTCGGACCGGGTCACGTCGTCGGCGCGCACCGACAGCGGCGGCACCGGCACGGCGTACTCGCCCGCGATGCCCAGGTGCTGCCGGCTGGTGGCCAGCACCCGCACGCCGGGCGCCTCCTCCAGCAGCACCGAGCACAGGTCGCCGACGGCGTCCCGGATCTGCTCGCAGTTGTCCAGCACCAGCAGGAGTTCCCGGCCGCGCAGGAAGTCCACCAGCACGTCCACCGGGTCGGCGCAGGACTGGTCGTTCACGCCGAGCGCCCGCACGACCTCGCGGTGCAGCTCCTCGGCGCGCGTGGTGTCGCCCAGGTGGGCCACGGCCACCTGGGCGGTGCCGGCGGGCCGGTCCCGGCGGCGCCGGGCCACCTCCAGCGCGAGCGCGGTCTTGCCCACCCCGCCCGGCCCGGCCAGCGTCACCATCCGGTTGCCGTCCAGCAGGTGCGCGGTTTCCGCGACCAGCTCCTCCCGGCCGACGAGTTCGATCACCGGCGCGGGCAGTGCCGCGCGGGCGCGTCCGGTCGTCATCGCCCCCCCAAGGCCCCCTCGCGCCTCCTGGGAGGTGCCCCCGAGAGCTTAGGGGGCCGGGCCGACCCCCGGTCCCGGTTGTGCGGAGTTCCCCGGTGTGCCGGGGGAGGCGGACCCGGCAGGCTCGTACCCGTCCCGGAGATCGGGACGACGTCGTGCGCGCGGCGGGGCTGTTCTCCCCAGCGGCGATCGACGGGCAGGACGCGGTGGTCCTCCACGGGGGTCGTGCTCGGCCCGAAGCGTGGACGCGCGGCCCGTCGGCGCTCCCGCGAGCGCGCCGACGTCAGGGGGGATGCGATCGGGGTCCCGGGCGGTACCGGCCCGCGGACCCCGGTCGGCTACCGCTGGACCGACTTGACCTCGGTGAACTCGTCGAGCCCGAACCGGCCGAACTCGCGGCCGTTGCCGGACTGCCGGTAGCCGCCGAACGGGGCCGAGGTGTTGAACGCCGCGCCGTTGATGTCCACCTGCCCGGTGCGCAGGCGCCTGGCCACGGCCAGGGCGCGTTCCGGGTCGGCGGAGAACACCGCGCCGCCGAGCCCGTAGATGGTGGAGTTGGCGATCCGCACGGCGTCGTCCTCGTCGGTGTAGGGCAGCACCGACAGCACCGGGCCGAAGATCTCCTCCTGGGCGATCGCCATGTCCGGCCGCACGTTGCCGAACACCGTCGGCGCGACGTGGAACCCGCGTTCGGTGGGCGCGTCCGGGCCGCCCAGGGCGAGCACCGCGCCCTGCTCGACACCGCGCCGGATGTGGTCGACCACCCGGTCGCGCTGCGCGGCGGACACCGCCGGGCCGAGCCGGGTGGTGGGCGCGGCCGGGTCGCCCGGCACGTACTTCGCGGCGGCGGCGACCGCGACCTCCAGCGCCTCGTCGTGCCGGTCCGCGGGCACCAGCAGCCGGGTCCACGCGCTGCACGCCTGGCCGTTGTTCATGAACGCGTTGGCCACGCCGATCTTCACCGCGCGGGCCAGGTCGGCGTCGTCGAGCACCACGTTGGCGGACTTGCCGCCCAGCTCCAGCGCGACCCGCTTGACCGTCTCGGCGGCCAGCGCGGCCACCCGCCGACCGGCGCGGGTCGACCCGGTGAACGACACCGCGTCCACCAGCGGGTGCCCGGCGAGCGCCTCGCCGACCACCGGGCCGGTGCCGTGGACCAGCTCGAACACCCCGTGCGGCACGCCCGCCGCGGCGAGCACCTCGGCCAGCAGGTCGGCGGTGAGCGGGGCGAGTTCGCTGGGCTTGAGCACGACGGTGTTGCCGGCGGCGAGCGCGGGCACGACCTTGGCGACCATCTGCTGGAGCGGGAAGTTCCACGGCGTGATCGCGCCGACCACGCCGACCGGCTCGCGCAGGATCAGCGAGTTGCCGATCTCGGCGTCGGCGAAGTAGCCCGCCTCCAGCGCGTCGGCGACCCCGCCGGCGATCCCGACCGGGTTCGGGACCTGCACCTTCGTCGCGAACGTGATGGGCGTGCCCATCTCGGTGGTCATGGTCGAGGCCAGCTCGTCCAGCCGGGCGGTGAGGCCCTCGGCGATCTTCCGGACGGTCCGCGCGCGCTCCTCGACCGGGGTCGCGGCCCAGGCCGGGAAGGCGGCGGCGGCCCTGGTGACGGCGGCGTCCACGTCGCCGGGCGTGCCCGCGCGGACCGTGCCGACGACCTCTTCGGTGGCCGGGTTGACGACCTCGATCATGACCTGACTCCCGGATGTTGTGACACTCTGAGCCGATTCCCGCCTCAGAGTGTCACATCCGGGGGCTCACGAGAAGTCGGGCTCGCTCGTCCGGGTGCGCTTGAGTTCGAAGAAGTACGGGAAGGAGGCCAGCGCCACCGCGCCGTCGAACACCTTCACCGCGTCCTCGCCGCGCGGGATCCTGGTCAGCACCGGGCCGAAGAACGCCACGCCGTCGATGTGGATGGTGGGCGTGCCGACCTCCTGGCCGACCGGGTCCATGCCGCGGTGGTGGCTGGCGCGCAGCTCTTCGTCGTACTCGGTCGAGTGCGCCGCCTCGGCCAGCGACGCGGGCAGGCCCACGTCCTCCAGCGCCAGCTTGACGACCTCGTCGTAGTCCTTGTTGCGCTCGTTGTGGATGCGCGTGCCCAACGCCGTGTAGAGGTCGCGCAGCACCTCGTCGCCGTGGTGGCGCGCGGCGGCGATGGCCACCCGGACCGGGCCCCAGGCGCGGTCGAGCAGGTTGCGGTAGCCGGCGTCGACGTCGCGGCCCTCGTTGAGCACGGAGAGGCTCATCACCCGGAAGTTCAGGTCGAGGTCGCGCTGCTTCTCCACCTCCAGGATCCACCGCGAGGTGATCCAGGCGTACGGGCAGGCCGGGTCGAAGTAGAAGTCGACCTTGGTGGTCATGGTGCGGTGCTCCTCGTGCTCAGGCGGGTCTCGGGCGGTCCGCCACTGCGGTGTCCACCCATGCCAACCACCCCGCCTCCCGGACTCTTCCCTCGGACGGAGTCCACCTAACGCCGTCTCACGTGATTGGATGCGACTGTCGTGTTCACCGACACGACACCTTCCCCGTTCCGACGAGGTCGGCGCCGAGACCACGAGGGCGCCGGCAGACGAGGTGACCAGTGGCGGCACCCAACCTGACCCGCGACCAGGCGCAGCAGCGGGCTGTGCTGCTGGAAGTCGACTCCTACCAGATCGAACTGGACCTCACCGACGGTGGCGGCAAGCCGGGCGCGGACACGTTCCGCTCCACCACCACGGTGGCCTTCCGCAGCCGGACGCCGGGCGCGTCCTCGTGGGTCGACATCGTGGCCGCCACCGTGCACCGCGCGGTGTTGAACGGGGTCGAACTCGACGTCTCCGGCTACCGCGAGGACGACGGCCTGCCGCTGACCGGCCTGGCCGAGGTGAACCAGCTCACGGTCGAGGCCGACTGCCGGTACATGAACACCGGCGAGGGCCTGCACCGGTTCGTCGACCCGGTGGACGGCGGCGTCTACCTGTACTCGCAGTTCGAGACCGCGGACGCCAAGCGCATGTTCGCCTGCTTCGACCAGCCCGACCTCAAGTCGGTGTACGACCTGACGGTGACCGCGCCGGCGGACTGGAAAGTCATCTCCAACGCCGCGATCGAGTCCACTGTGGACGGTGAGGGCGGCGCGGACAAGCACGTCTTCGCCCGCACCAAGCCGATGTCCACCTACCTGGTGGCACTGGTGGCGGGCCCCTACGCCGAGTGGCGCGACGAGTTCACCGACGGCGAGACCACCATCCCGCTGGGCATCTACTGCCGCGCGTCGCTCGCCCCGCACATGGACCACGAGCGGCTGTTCACCGAGACCAAGCAGGGCTTCGGCTTCTACCACAAGGCGTTCGGCGTCAAGTACCCGTTCGGCAAGTACGACCAGTGCTTCGTGCCGGAGTTCAACGCGGGCGCGATGGAGAACGCGGGCTGCGTCACGTTCCTGGAGGACTACGTCTTCCGCAGCCGGGTCACCCGCTACCTCTACGAGCGGCGCGCGGAGACCGTGCTGCACGAGATGGCGCACATGTGGTTCGGCGACCTGGTCACCATGCGCTGGTGGGACGACCTGTGGCTGAACGAGTCGTTCGCCACCTGGGCGTCGGTGCTGGCGCAGGCCGAGGCCACCGAGTACCGGCAGGCGTGGACGACCTTCGCCAAGATCGAGAAGTCCTGGGCGTACCGGCAGGACCAGCTGCCCTCCACGCACCCGGTCGCCTCCGACATCCCGGACCTGCAGGCCGTCGAGGTCAACTTCGACGGCATCACCTACGCCAAGGGCGCGTCGGTCCTCAAGCAGCTGGTCGCCTACGTCGGCCTGGACAACTTCCTGGCGGGCCTGCGGGTCTACTTCGCCAAGCACGCCTGGGGCAACGCCACGCTCGCCGACCTGCTCGGCGCGCTGGAGGGGGCCTCCGGCCGCGACCTGTCCTGGTGGAGCGCGCAGTGGCTGGAGACCACCGGCCTGAACCTGTTGCGCCCCAAGTACTCCGTGGACGCGGACGGCAGGTTCACCGATTTCGCGGTGCTCCAGGGCGGTGCCCGGCCGGGCGCGGGCGAGCTGCGCACCCACCGGCTGGCCATCGGCGTCTACGACTCCGGCCCGGACGGCAAGCTGGTCCGCACGCACCGCGTCGAGCTGGACGTGGCCGGCGAGCGAACCGAGGTGCCCGACCTGATCGGCGTGCCGCGCGGCAAGCTGGTGCTGGTCAACGACGACGACCTGACCTACTGCACGATGCGGCTCGACGAGCACTCGCTGGCGTCGCTGGTGGACCACATCGCCGACATCGCCGAGCCGCTGCCGCGCACGCTGTGCTGGTCGGCCGCGTGGGAGATGACCCGCGAGGCCGAGCTGAAGGCGCGCGACTTCGTCAACCTGGTGCTGGGCGGGCTGCACGCGGAGACCGAGGTCGGCGTGGTGCAGCGGCTGCTGCTCCAGGCGCAGACCGCGCTGTCGTCCTACGCGGACACGTCGTGGCGCGAGGAGGGCTGGCGGCGGTTCGTGGCCAAGACGCTGGAGCTGGCGCGGGCCGCCGAGGCGGGCTCGGACCACCAGCTGGCGTTCGTCAACGCGCTCGCGGGCTCGGTGCTCGACGCCGAGGGCGTGGCCGTGGTGCGGGGCTGGTACGAGGGCACCGACGTGCTGCCGGGCCTGGACGTGGACACCGACCTGCGCTGGCGGCTGTTGCAGGCGCTGGTCGCGCACGGCGCGGCGGGCCTGGCCGAGATCGCCGCCGAGGAGGAGCGCGACCCGACCGCGACCGGGCGTCGGCGGGCCGAGTCGGCACGGGCGCTGCGGCCGACCGTGGAGGCCAAGACCGAGGCGTGGGACCGGGCGGTGAACGACGACGAGCTGCCGAACGCGGTCAGCGAGGCGGTCGTCGCGGGCATCCAGCACCCCGGCCAGAAGGCGCTGCTCCAGCCGTTCGTGGCGCGGTACTTCGCGGACGTGGCGGACGTGTGGGACCGGCGCTCCAGCGAGCGGGCGCAGTCCATGGTGGTCGGGCTGTTCCCGTCGTGGTCGATCGCGCAGGACACCGTGACGGCGGCGGACACGTGGCTGGCGGAGGAACGCCCGCCCGCGCTGCGCCGGCTGGTGTCGGAGGGCCGGGCGGGCATCGTGCGCGCCCTGGCCGCCCAGGAGTTCGACCGGTCCTGATCGGACCGTGCCGGAGGCCGCGCTCCCCTGGTGGGGCGCGGCCTTCGCCGTGTCCGGGCGCTTCCGGTCCGGGGCTTCGGGATCGGGCGCTTCGGGATCGGGCGCTCGGGGCTTCGGGTCGTGCGGGTCCCGGTTCGGGATCGCGCGGGCGGACGACGAAGGCCGCGTCCCCCGGTCGGGGAACGCGGCCTTCGTGGACGGTGTCAGGTGCGGGGTGCGTGACCGGCCTGGTCGGTGAGCATCCGCAGGCCGCTCACCAGGCCGCCGGCCAGGTCGCCCTCCTTGAAGGAGGCCACCATGCTCATCACCGCGAGCTTCGCGCCGCGGTCGGCGAGCCGGCGGTGGGACTCCTCGCCGGTCACCACCTCGACCACGCGCTCGCCCGGCGACACGGCCAGCAGCACCGCGTGCGACGGGCGCTCGGTGGCGGCGTGCAGCTGCTCGGCCTTCGCGCGCGTCTCGGAGCCCAGTTCGCCCAGGTACACGCTGAAGTCCAGGCCGGTGGTCCGGCTGGCGAGGGTGATCGCCTCGTCCAGCGCGGCCAGCTGGACCGGTGTGAACGGCAGGGCCGGCGGGTGCGGCTGGTACATCTTCGCGGCCGACACCCGGCCGCTGTTGGTCACCGCCGCGCCCAGCGGCAGCTCGGCCGGGTGGACCGGCGCGATCTCACCAGTTGCCACGTGCGCCTCCCCTGGCGGTCGGGCCCGAGACCGGGGCGGTCTCGGCGTGGTGGTGGTCGGCGGGCAGGCCGCCGGGGTTGGCGCTCCACCACACCGGGGCGTAGCCCCATTCCTGGCCCGGGCGGTACCGCACGATGCGGGTGGCCTTCGGCCTCAGCGTCAGTAGCGTGATCACGCCGTAGATGGCCAGCGGGATCAGCGCGAAGACGAGCACGGTCTCCACGATGGTCACGGCGGTTACGGTAACCGATCCACCCCGTCACGTCCGGGCGAGGGGGCGTGCGAGCGCCGCGGCGGTCAGCACGACCACCCCGCCCGCCACCAGGTAGACCGTTCCGAGCGACGTCCCGGCGGCCAGCGGACCGGCCAGACCGGCCCCGATCGGGGACAGCCCCCACGCCAGCACGCGGTACGCGCTCGTCACCCGACCCATCAGCGGCTTGGGCGTCAGGCGCTGCCGGCGGGTCGCGGACAGCACGTTCCAGCCCGCCGACGCGAGCCCGAAGAAGAACACCGCGCCGATCGCGACGGGCAGCAGCGACACCGCGCCGAACACCGCGAACGCCACGCCCAGCAGGGCCAGCGCGCCCACCATGACCGGCCCGGCGCCCAGTCGCGGAGCCAGTCGCGGGCTCAGCCGCGCGCCGACCAGCGCGCCCAGCGCCATCACCACCACCAGCCACGGCACGAACTGCTCGGGCAGGCCGAGGACGTTGATCGAGTAGAGCGCGAGCATGGCGTTGACGCCCGCCGCGCACACCGCCGTGATGCCGACCGCGAGCACCAGGACCCGAAGCCCGGGAACCCGGAACAGCGTGCCTGCGCCTTCTGCCAATTGAGACCGCAAAGTGCCGGGAGACGGGTGTTCGTGGCGGTCCACTTCGGGCAGCCGGACGACGAAGAGCGCGGCGACGACGAAGGTCAGCGCGTCCAGCGCGAAGCACGCCGCGGGGTGCCACCAGAACAGGAGGCTGGCCGCGAGCGGGCCGGCGAGGTCCATGCCGACGGTCTCGGCGGTGACGAACCGGCCGTTGGCCTCCTCCAGGTCGTCGGGTCCGGCGAGTTCGACGAGCAGCACCTGGGAGGCGGAGTCGGCGAAGGTCTCCGCACTCGTGAGGAGGAAGCCGGCGGCGCACAGCACGGCGACGGTCGCGCTTTCCGTGAACACCGCCCAGGCGAGCAGCCCGGTGACGACCGCCCTGAACGTGTGTGCGACGGCGACCACGAGACGGGGCTTCCAGCGGTCCACCAGAACGCCTGCTGGGAGCGCTACCACCAGCCAGGGAAGGACCACCGCGACCGCCACCGCCGACGCCGCCAGGGGGCTCCTGGTGCTCACCGCGGTGTAGAGCGGGAGCGCCACGGTGCGCACGCCGTCGCCCACCAACGACGTGACCCAAGCACCTGTCAGCAGGCGGAATTGTCCGGTTCGGACACCCCTCACGCCGATCGATCTGCCCACGTGCGACGCCCCGTCTGTGATCCGGACGACCCTCGACCAGACCTCACGCTACGCACGGTGTCCATAGTTGCCGAAAGTAGTAACCGAACAGTTCTACTGTCGCAGTGAGTACACCCGTTCGGCCTTCCCCCGGAAGGAGGCGAATGGCGGCCGGTTTGGCGTCTTGTCCTCCGCCCACTCGGCTTCTAGCTTTTCACCTGTACGGGTCTTGCGCATCCCTTTCCGGATACTAATTCCCGCCCGATGAGTCTCGGAGGACACGACATGTACACCGTGAACCGCAACCAGGCCCCCGCCCTCACTCGTTCGTCGTACACCCGGATGGACGAGTCAGTTACGCCTGTTCAGCGTCCGGACGTGACCTCCAACTCGGTGCGCATCACCGCGCGTGACTCCGTTCGCATCACCTCGCTTGACTCTGTTCGGAGCATGGATCGTGACTCTGTGCGCATCACCGCGTTGCGCGATTCGGTCCGCATCACTGCCCTGGGGTCGGTCCGGATCACCGCTGCGGACTCGGTGCGCATCACCGCGCGTGACGCCGACCGTGACTCGGTGCGCATCACGGCGCTCGGCTCGGTCCGGATCACCGGGCGCGGCTCGGTCCGGATCACCGCGCGGGACTCCGTGCGCATCACGGCACGCGACTCGGTCCGGATCACAGCGCGCGATTCGGTGCGCATCACGGCTCGCGACAGCGTGCGCATCACGGCTCGCGATACGGATCGCGACTCGGTGCGCATCACCGCGCGGGACAGCGTCCGCATCACGGCATGCGAGCCCCTCCGTGACTCCGTGCGCATCACCGCACGGGATTCCGTGCGCATCACCGCTCGCGACTCGGTGCGCATCACGGCCCGCGACAGCGTCCGCATCACCGCTCGCGACTCGGTTCGGATCACCGCGCGGGACAGCGTCCGCATCACGGCATGCGAGCCCCTGCGTGACTCCGTGCGCATCACCGCACGGGACTCGGTGCGCATCACGGCCCGCGACAGCGTCCGGATCACGGCGTGCGACTCGGTTCGGATCACGGCTCGCGACAGCGTGCGCATCACGGCTCGCGATACGGATCGCGACTCGGTGCGCATCACCGCCCGCGACAGCGTGCGCATCACCGCACGGGATTCCGTGCGCATCACCGCTCGCGACTCGGTGCGCATCACGGCGCGCGACAGCGTCCGGATCACCGCGCAGGACGAGTTGGCCCTGGCCGCGTGACCTACGCCGCCGGCTCGCCCAGGTAGGGCAGCCACAGCGGGTCGGCCTCGGTGACGCCCGCCAGCAGCCGCCAGTGCGGCCCGCGCGGCGCGTTCGGCACGACCCGGAGTCGCCAGCCCAGTTCGGACAGCAGTTTGTCGGCCTTGCGGTGGTTGCACTTCGCACAGCAGGCCACGCAGTTCTGCCAGGAGTGGGGTCCGCCTCGGGAGCGCGGCACCACGTGGTCGATCGTCTCGGCGCGTCCGCCGCAGTACGCGCACCGATACCGGTCCCGGTGCATGAGACCGGCGCGGGTCAGGGGCACCCGGCCCCGGTACGGGACCCGCACGTAACTGCTCAACCTGATCACCGACGGCACCACGACCTCGGCCGTCGACGAGTGGACGACGGCACCCGCCGGGTCGCCGTGCACCACCTCCGCCTTGCCGCACACCACCAGCACGACCGCGCGCCGCAGCGGCAGCGCGGTCAAGGGCTCGAAAGTGGCGTTCAGCAGCAGGACTTTCCGTCTTCCCCAGGGCAACACCACGGGCGCCGGACCGGCCCCCTCCCCGTCGACCACAGCGTGCACGGCGTGCACAACAGGCTGTTTTTGGCCGGACGGTGCCGACGGCGCGATCCCGGTGCTCGCCAGGGCGCCGATCGGGGTGGGTTGTCGGTCTGGCACGCGACCACCTCCACCGGTTCAGGCATAGCAGACCACAGATCACCCCCAAAAATCACGCGTGATATGTGACGCGTCATGGGCCCGGGGTCAAAACTTCGGTGAACCAGCCCCTATCGGACATGGTTTTCACTTCCCGCGCTACGCTCGGCGGGGTGACGGACCCATCTCCCGCAGCCCTGCCTGCGACGATCACCTACCCCGCCGCGGAACGGCTCGACCTGGTCGAAGACCTGCACGGACACCCGGTGGCCGACCCGTACCGCTGGCTGGAGGACCCGGCCGACCCGCGCACCACCGAGTGGTCGGGCCGCCAGGACGCGCTCGCCCGTTCCTGGCTCGACGCCCTGCCCGGGCGTGGCGCGCTCGGCGAGCGGTTGACCGAGCTGATGCGCACCGGTGCCGTGGGCACGCCCGTGTGGCGCGCCGGCCGGGCGTTCTACACCCGGCGCGGACCGGAACAGGACTACCCCGTGCTCTACGTCCTCGAAGACGGCGTCGAACGGGTGTTGCTCGACGTGACCGAGCTGGACCCCACCGGGCGGACCACGCTGGACCGGTGGTCACCGTCCGTGGAGGGCGACCGGCTGGCCTACCAGGTGTCGGTGGGCGGTGACGAGCACTCCCTGCTGCACGTGCTCGACGTCACCACCGGCGAGCTGGTGGAAGGCCCGATCGACCGGTGCCGGTACTCCCCCGTCGGCTGGCTGCCGGGCGGCGAGGAGTTCTTCTACGTGCGGCGCGTCGACCCCGAACTGGTGCCCGAGGACGAACGGCAGTTCCACCGTCGCGTGTGGCGGCACCGGGTCGGCACGGACCCGGCGACGGACGTGAACGTGCACGGCGACGACCTGGACCACACCTACTACTACGGGCTGTCGGTCACCGACGACGGCCGGTGGCTGATCGTGAGCGGCGCGCCCGGCACGGTCCGCCGCGACTCCGTGTGGATCGCGGACCTGCACGGCACGGGCGAACTGCGGCCGGTGATCCTGGCCGACGCGGGCGCGCAGTGCTCGGCGTGGGTCGAGGAGGACCGCCTGTACCTGCGGACGAGCCTCGACGCGCCGCGCTTCCGGCTGTGCGTGGCCGACCCGGCCGACCCCGGCGACCCGGCGCGGTGGACGGAACTGGTACCCGAGCAGCCCGACTCGGTGCTGGACGGCGCGACCTGGTTGGACGGTGCGCTGGTGCTGCTGCGCACCCGGCACGCGGTGTCCGAACTGCACCTGCACGACCCGTCGTCGGGCGCGCACCTGGGAGAGATCCCGTTGCCGGGCACCGGATCGCTGCACGGCTGGTCCACTGTGGACAGTGCGACGCCGGTCGACCGGGACGTGCTGTGGTTCGGCTTCTCGGATTTCGTGACGCCGCTGTCGGTCTACCGGTTCTCGTTGTCCCGCAAAACGACCACGCTACACGCCGCCGCGCCCGGCACGGCCGTGCTGCCGGAGGTGACCACCCAGCAGGTCGTCTACGAGTCGGCCGACGGCACGGCGGTCCGGATGTTCGTGGTGTCCGGCGAACAGCACCCCGACCTGCCCAGGCCCGCCCTGCTGACCGGGTACGGCGGTTTCGCGGTCGGGCGCGGCCCGGGGTACAGCGCCACCGCGCTGGCGTGGGTCGAAGCGGGCGGCGTGTGGGTGCACGCGTCGCTGCGCGGCGGCGACGAGGAAGGCGAGCAGTGGCACCGGGCCGGGATGCGCGAGCACAAGCAGAACGTGTTCGACGACTTCCACGCGGCGGCCGAGCGGCTGATCGCGGACGGCTGGACCACGCCGCAGCAACTGTCGGTCATGGGCGGGTCCAACGGCGGCCTGCTCGTCGGCGCGGCGCTGACCCAGCGTCCGGAGCTGTACCGGGCCGTGGTGTGCTCGGCGCCACTGCTGGACATGGTGCGGTACGAGAACTTCCTGCTCGGGAGGCTGTGGGCGGAGGAGTACGGCAGCGCGGCGGTGCCCGGAGAACTGGCCTGGCTGCTCTCGTACTCCCCGTACCACCGCGTCCGCGCCGACGTTGAGTACCCTTCGGTGCTGTTCACGGTGTTCGAGTCGGACAGCCGCGTGGACCCCAACCACGCCCGCAAGATGTGCGCCGCGCTACAACACGCGACGGCGAGCGACCCGACGAAGCACCCCGTGTTGTTGCGCCGGGAGACCGAGGTGGGGCACGCGGGACGATCGGTGAGCCGATCGGTGGGGCTGGCCGTGGACCAGTTGACCTTCCTGGCCGGAGCGACCGGTCTGGAGTTCGCCCGGGGCGCGGACTCGTCGGAGATGGTCCGAGATGATCTGAAGATGGCCCGAGATCGCAGCGGGTCTGAGATGTGAGACGTCGAGGAGGAATGGGTCGGTGGACGTGGAGTCGACGCTGGCGGTCGATTGGTGGGTGGTCAACGGGCCGAAGATCGCCGAAGGCGCGTTGCGGATCGCGTTGACGGTGCTGATCGCCGTCGTGCTCCGGTTCCTGCTGCGACGGCTGATCGATCGGCTGACCAGGAGTTCGTCCGAGGAGCGCAAGCCCAAGCTGCTGCGGCCGCTGCGGGAACGCGCGCCCCAGGCGTTGGGCGTCCTGGTGTCGGAGCGGCGCGAGCAGCGCGCGAAGACCATCGGCTCGGTCCTCAAGTCGGTCACCACGATCGTGGTGTTCGGCATCGCGTTCATCCAGGTGCTGACCGAGCTGGGCATGGACCCCGCGCCGATCCTGACCTCGGCGGGCATCCTCGGCGTGGCGGTCGGTTTCGGTGCCCAGAACCTGGTCAAGGACTTTCTGTCCGGCATGTTCATGATGCTGGAGGACCAGTACGGGGTGGGCGACGTGGTCGACCTCGGCCCGGCGACCGGGACGGTCGAGTCGGTCGGCCTGCGCATCACGACGATCCGTGACACGAACGGCACGGTCTGGTACGTCCGCAACGGCGAGATCCTGCGAGTCGGCAACTCCTCGCAGGGTTTCGCCGTGGCGGTGGTCGACCTGCCGCTGGCGTACGGGGCGAACCTGGCGTCGGCGACGGAGGTGCTGACGTCGGCGGCGGAGGCGGCGGTGGCCGAGGAGTCGCTGGAGAAGGACGTCATCGACAAGGCGCAGGTGTTGGGCGTGGAGAAGGTGACGCCCGAGGGGATGACGATGCGCGTGACGGTGAAGGTCCGGCCTGGCCGTCAGTGGGCGGTGCAGCGCGCGTTGCGGGCGAAGTTGATGCCGGCGTTGGACGACGCGGGCATTTCGCTGAAGGCGTGACGCCGGGCGGCGTGACGGGCTCCGTGACCTGGTCTGGCGTTGTCTGGCCTGGCGTTGTCTGGCCTGGCGTTGTCTGGCCTGGCGTTGTCTGGCCTGGTCTGGCCGCTCGAAGGTCTGACGGCTCGGCGTTCGGCACTCGCCGGAGTTCGACGCTCCCGGGGTCGGCGCACGCGATTGTCGGCGGGCACTCTCAGTTTCGGTGCGTCTGATTGTCGGTGGGTGCTGGGATAATGGTGTCGGGGGCCGGAGGCCACGCCCAGGCCCGCCGGCAGGCGCTGAAACTGCTCATCCAGGCGTCGAACCCGCCCCCGCAGGAGCGGGAAACTGCGGCCGGGCTCGTGCTCGACGTCTCGGTGAACGGCCCCCGCAGGAGCGGGGAAGAACTGGGCCATTACCCACACGGCCGCTTTATCGCCGGTTCACCCCCGTGTGCGGGGAAGCAGTCAGCTTCGGCCGGGTCAGATCGGCGGCGAGCGGGTCACCCCCGCGTGCGCGGGGAAATGACGATCTTGGGATCGTATCGGCGATCCCCGTAGGCGCGGGGAGGAGTTGGCGGCTCCGCTGGTCGTGCTGTCCGTTGCGGGACCACCCCCGTGCGGGGAAGAGTGCCTTGACGACCACTCGTCCGCGACCAGCTCCTGGTCACCCTGCGTGCGCAGGGAAGTGCGCCGATGACGGGCGTACCCCTCTCCCAACGCTGGGATCACCCCCGCCTGTGCGGGGAGGAGTGCGGGCTCTTGGGTGGTCGGCTTCGCCGGGGCGGATCACCCCCGCCTGTGCGGGGAAGAGGCGTGCTGACCAGGTGTTCTGGAAGCGTTGGTCGTCGTTTTTATTCGGTCCACGCACGTTCAGTAATCCGACGTCCCGGGACGCCCAAACGAGAGCCAAAAGCGTCCTCGCCGGACGGGCGAGCCGCCAAGGATGACAAGAGAACGGGCGGGCGTCGTGTCATCCCCGTATGGCCCGGTCGGAGACAACCACCCTTGGCCAGGGTGTGCAAGCGAAGGACGTGCTTGCACACCCTGGCCAAGCGCGGTTCGCTGGCGCGCGGGCCATACGGGGATGACACGACGCGAGGCTGGGTGTGTGCGCTGCGCGCGCACGGGTGTGCGGGCGTGGCCGTGGGTGGTCTCGGTGAGTGGCAGGATGGTGGGGTGAGCAGCGCGGAGAACTTCTACGAAGCGGTGGGCGGGTACGAGACGTTTCACAAGATCGTCGCGCGGTTCTACGAGTTGGTGGCCGACGATCCGGTGCTCCGGCCCCTCTACCCCGAGGAAGACCTCGGGCCCGCCGAAGAGCGGTTCCGGTTGTTCCTCATGCAGTACTGGGGTGGGCCGCACACGTACTCCGATCAGCGTGGCCACCCTCGGCTCCGGATGCGTCACGCACCGTTCGTGATCGGTCCCATTGAGCGGGACGCGTGGTTGCGCTGCATGCGTGTCGCGGTGGACGAGGCGGACATCACGCCCGAACACCGTGACCAGCTTTGGGCGTACCTGGAGATGGCCGCGAACAGCCTCATGAACGCCTGGGTGTGATTGTTGATCACTCGAACGGGGACGGGTTCGGCGTTGCGGGTGGCAGGATGACATCTCGTGCGACGATCCTCCGACCTCCAACCAGAGATCGCCGACGACTCCGCCTGGTGGCGTGACGCCGTCTTCTACCAGGTCTACGTCAGGTCGTTCGCCGACTCTGACGGAGACGGGGTCGGCGACCTGGAGGGCATCAGGTCCCGGCTCGGCTACCTCGAACTGCTCGGTGTCGACGCGCTGTGGTTGACGCCGTTCTACACCTCGCCGATGGCCGACCACGGCTACGACGTGGCGGACCCCCGTGACGTCGACCCGCTGTTCGGCGACTTGGCCGCGTTCGACCGGCTGGTCGCGGAGGCCCACGAGCACAACATCCGCGTCACCGTCGACGTCGTCCCCAACCACACCAGTGACCGGCACGCCTGGTTCCAGGCCGCGCTGCGCTCCGCGCCGGGCAGCGCGGAGCGGGACCGGTACTTCTTCCGCGACGGGCAGGGGTACGACGGGTCCCAGCCGCCGAACAACTGGACCAGCGTGTTCGGCGGTCCGGCGTGGACGCGGGTCGCCGACGGGCAGTGGTACCTGCACCTGTTCGCGCCCGAGCAGCCCGACCTGAACTGGGACAACCCGGAGGTCCCGGCCGACCTGACCCGGACCTTGCGGTTCTGGCTGGACCGGGGTGTGGACGGCTTCCGGATCGACGTGGCGAACGGGATGGCGAAGCCTTACGGGCTGCCGAACATGGATCCGCGCGTCTTGACGCAGGGGCCGGGCGTGGTCGCGGGCGACCCCCGGTTCGACAACGACGCCGTGCACGAGGTGCACCGGCTGATCCGCAAGGTCGTCGACGAGTACCCGGGTCGCATGGCCGTGGGCGAGATCTGGGTGATGGACGACGAGCGGTTCGCCCGCTACATCCGGCCCGACGAGCTGCACCTGGGCTTCAACTTCCGGCTGGTGGAGGCCCCGTTCGACGCGGACGCGGTGCGTACGGCGATCGACCACTCGTTGGCCGCTGTCGCGCCTTACGGCACGCCTGCCACGTGGACGCTGTCCAACCACGACGTGGTGCGCCACGTGACCCGTTACGGCGGTGGTTCGCTGGGTGTGCGGCGAGCGCGCGCCATGGCGTTGGTCGAGTTGGCGCTGCCGGGGGTCGTGTACCTGTACAACGGCGAGGAGTTGGGCCTGCCGAACGTGGAGTTGCCGGATTGGGCGCTCCAGGACCCGACGTGGCTGCGTTCCGGCCACACCGAGCGCGGACGGGACGGGGCCCGCGTTCCGCTGCCCTGGGAGGGCGACACGCCGCCGTTCGGCTTCTCGGAGGGTGTGAGCACGTGGCTGCCCCAGCCGAACGAGTGGGCGGGGTTGACGGCGGAGTCCCAGTTGGAGGACCCGGAGTCGATGCTGTCGCTCTACCGGCACGCGGTGGAGCTGCGGAAGTCGCACCCGTCGATCTCGGGGGACGAGGTGGAGTGGTACGGCGCGCCGGCCGGTTGCTTCGCCTTCCGGCGGAAGGGTGGCGGGCTGATCTGCGCGCTCAACACGTCGGGTGGACCGGTGCCGTTGCCGCCGGGTGAGATCTTGCTCTCCAGCGGGCCCATGGACGGCAACCAGCTGCCCCCGGACACGGCGGTCTGGCTGGTCTGACGGGCCGGCGACTGCGCCTAACGCGCACTAGCCTGAAGCCTTATGGGCAACGAGCCCCGAACGGCCCCCTGGTGGGGGGTTGTTCGGGGCTCGGTGTGTTTGTGGCCCGGGTCCGGGTGTCGTGGTCTGACCCGGCTCGGTGGTCAGACGAGCAGCGGGAGCATCGAGTGACGGCGGCGGACCACCGCGCCGAAACGGGCGTCGATGCGCAGCCACGAGTCGGTCGCGGTCACGCGGACGTCGTCGCCGCCCAGGAAGCCCATGCCGGAGAGGGCGAACAGGCAGCGCAGGGGGACCTTCACGTCCAGGCCCGAGCCGCTGACCGTCAGCACCGTCTGGTCCAGCAGGGAGGCGGGCGGGGTGCCGTGCGGGCCGCTGTTCTCGCGGGCCACGGCCACGCCCTGCTCGGCCAGCTCGGACACCACGTCGCCGGGCAGGCGGTCGACCGGGAGCCAGCCCTCGGCGGGCGGCAGGGCGGTGCGCCACATCAGGTCGCGGGCGGGGCCCGGGTCGACGGTTTCGCTGCGGACCACGGCCAGGCCGGTCAGCAGGTCGCTGCCGGACACGGTGACGTCGGCCGGGGTCACCCGGCCGGCCACGGTGCGGGTGGCCAGGGCGTCGAACGGGGTGGCCACCCAGGCGTCCAGCAGGTCGCCGTTCGGGCGGTTGCGCAGGCGGACGACGCTCTGCGCGTCGAGCCGCACCGCGCGGGCCACGAACGCGCCCAGGTCGTCCCGCTCGGCGGGATCGGCGAGCACCAGCTCAGGCACCGTTACCTCCGGCACGCCAGCCCGCGAGGAAGTCGCGTTCGGCTTCGAGGAGACGGCGCGGGCGTCCGGCCGTCAGGTTGTAGGGCACCATCAGGGTTTCCGCGGTCGCGACCACGGGACTGCCCTCACGGCGGCCGTTGCGCACCGAGTAGTCCAACGTGAAGGAAGCCGATTTCAGCTCACGCACGGACATCTCCACCACGATCTCGTCACCGGTGAACACCAGGGGTGTCAGGTAGTCGACGGTCAGGCGGGCCACCACGACGCCGTGCGCCATGTCCGGCACGCCGTGCCGGGCGGCCTCGGTGAACAGCAGGTCTATCCGGGCCTCCTCCAGCAGGGTAACCGTGTTGGCGTGGTTGACGTGGCCGAACGCGTCCATATCCGACCAGCGCGGACGCACACCCGTGACGAACACACCCAACTTGAACGCGCCTCCTGCGGTAGCTTCCGGTGGCGTTGACCCTATCCGCGTGCTACCGCCAGGTTAAGTCGGCACCCGTACCCAGGAACCCGGCCAACCGGTCGGCCTCTTCCCGCAGGTGGTCGGGGTCGATGCGGTGGTCGGAGTCGATGCGGTGGTCGGAGTCGATGCGGTGGTCGGGATCGATGGAGTGGTCGGAGTCGATGCTGTGGTCCCGGACGAAGGGGTGGACCTCGAAGCCGGTCGGGGTCTTGCGCCAGGTGGCGACCACCTTCCCGTCCACGACCACGTGCGGGGTCAGGAAGCCGCCGCCGGTCTGGATGCGGGGGGCGAACTCCGGGTCCAGGGCGAGCGAGCGGTCCTTGTAGCCGAGCAGGTACGGGTCGAAGTGGCCGAGCATGCGGACGGTGCCGTCGGGGTCCGCGCGTTCGGCGGGGATGTCCGGGAGGTCGCGCAGCTCGCGTTTGGGCAGGCCGCTCCAGACCGCGAAGTCCGCCGCGGTGGCCGGGCCGTACGCCCGGCGGTAGCGCCGCCAGAGGTCTTCCACGGTGCCGTCCGCCCACGGCACGTCGTCGAACATCTGGTAGCGGTCGTCCAGGCCGCGGTGCAGGAAGCTGGACACGGCCGCGTACATCAGCAGGTGTGCCGGGGCCTGGGTGGTGGGGTCCAGGGGAAAGCCGACTTCGGCCAGCCGGTCGACCACCTCGGCGCGGGTGAGCGGTTCGGTCAGCACCTCGCAGAGGGCGCGGATGCCGCGTTCGCACAGCTCGTCGGTGAGGCCGAGCTGGTTGCGGCGGTTCCGGGTGGACGCGAGGACCGACGGCTTGAGCAACGGCAGGACCCAGAGGTCGTCGTAGGCGATCAGGTGCAGGGTGCCGCGCATGGCCCAGGTGCGCACGAACCGGCCCTCGAAGGACTCGACGCCTCGGGCTCGGGCGGCCAGGGCCATCGCGGGGACGTCCTGGGCCTGCAACGCGAAGGTCGCGTCGAGCAGTTCGGTGAGGTCTTCGGCCGGGTGGGAGAGGCGCTGGGCGCGCATCCGGCGGGCCAGCGCGTCGGCCGGGGCCAGGTCGGTGCTGCTCATCGGGGGCGGGCTCCGGTCGAGCCTCGGACGACCAGTTCGGGCTGGAACACGAACTCGGCGTGCGGGGCCGGGGTGCCGCCGATCTCCTCCAGCAGGGCGTGCACGGCGGCCTGGCCCATCTTGTCCACGGGCTGGCGGATGGTGGTGAGCGGCGGGTCGGCGAAGACGATCAGCGGCGAGTCGTCGAAGCCCACGACGGAGACGTCGCGCGGCACGTGCAGGCCGCGTTGGCGGGCCGCGCGGATCGCGCCGAACGCCATCAGGTCGCTGCCGCAGACCACGGCCGTGCAGCCGAGGTCGAGCAGCGCGTCGGTCGCGGCCTGGCCGCCCTCGACGGTGAACAGGGAGTGCTCGACCAGCTCGCCGGGGCGGCCGAGGGCGGTGAACGCCTCGACCATGCGCTGGGTGGGCACGAACCGGGGCGGGCCCACGGCCAGACCGATCCGCTCGTGGCCGAGTTCCAGCAGGTGGGAGACGGCCAGCCGGACGGCGGCCCGGTTGTCGACGGACACGAACGGCGCGGACACCCGGTCGGTGTGGCCGTTGACCATCACGAACGGGACGCCCCGGCCCGCGAGCTTCACGTACCGGTCCATGTCGGCGGTGGTGTCGGCGTGCAGGCCGGACACGAAGACGATCCCGGTGACCCCCCGGTCGACCAGCATCTCGGTGAGCTGGTCCTCGGTCGAGCCGCCGGGCGTCTGCGTGCAGAGCACCGGCGTGTACCCGTCACGGGTCAGGACCTGCTCGATGACCTGCGCGAACGCCGGGAAGATCGGGTTGTTCAGCTCCGGGGTGATCAGGCCGATCAGGCCGGCGCTGCGCTGTCGGAGCCGGGGCGGGCGCTCGTAGCCGAGGACGTCCATCGCGGCCACCACCGCCTGGCGGGTCGTGGGCGAGACGCCCGGCTTGCCGTTGACCACCCGGCTGACCGTCGCCTCGCTCACGCCCGCCTGGTCGGCGATGTCACTGAGCCGTGCTGTCACATCGGGTGACTTTACGGCCGGGACTCCCACACGGCCGTGTCCGCCGGCACCGTGATCGTCGTCCCGCCGGCGGGGCAGTCGCCGGAGGTGAGCAGCACGTCACCGTCCGTCGGGAGGTCGACCGCGGCGGTGCCGAGGTTGACCGTGCAGGTGAAGCCGCCGCGCCGGAACCGGAGCACGTCGGCCGGGGCCGGGAGCCACTCGACCTGGGTGCCCGCGCCGAGGTCGGGGTGGTCGCGGCGGATCCGCAGGGCGGCCCGGTACAGCTCCAGCACCGACTCCGGGTCGCCCCACTGGGCCTGGACGCTCTTCGCGCCCCAGTCGGCCGGCTGGGGCAGCCAGGGGGCGACGTCGCCGAATCCGAACGACGGGCCGTCGGCCGTCCACGGGATCGGCACGCGGCAGCCGTCGCGGCCCCGGTCGGTGTGGCCGGAGCGCTCCCACACCGGGTCCTGGAGCACGTGCTCGGGCAGGTCGAGGACTTCCGGCAGGCCCAGTTCCTCGCCCTGGTAGACGTAGGCCGAGCCGGGCAGCGCGAGCATCAGCAGCGCGGCGGCGCGGGCGCGGGCCGCGCTGCCGTAGCGGGTCGCGTGCCGCTGCACGTCGTGGTTGGACAGCACCCACGTGGTCGGGGCCTGGACCGGGGCCATGGCGGCCAGCGAGGCGTCGACGACCGAGCGCTGCGCGGCGGCGTCCCACTCGGTGGTCAGGTAGTGGAAGTTGAACGCCTGGTGCAGCTCGTCGGCGCGCAGGTAGCGGGCGGTGCGCTCGGGTCCGGGCGTCCACGCCTCGGCCACGCCGACCCGTTGGCCGGGGAACGAGTCGAGCACCTTGCGCCAGTCGCGGTAGATCTCGTGCACGCCGTCCTGGTCGAAGTACGGCAGCGCCTCGGTGCCCAGCAGCCCGATCTGGCCGGTGCGGCCGACGTCGGGCAGGCCGTCGGCCTTGACCATGCCGTGCGCGACGTCGACGCGGAACCCGTCCACGCCCAGGTCGAGCCAGAACCGCAGCACGTCCAGGAACTCCTCGCGCACCTCGGCGCGGTCCCAGTTCAGGTCGGGCTGCTCGGGGGCGAACAGGTGCAGGTACCACTGGCCGTCCGGGACGCGGGTCCACGCCGGGCCGCCGAACACCGACTCCCAGTCGTTCGGCGGCTGGTCGCCGACGCCGTCGCGGAAGTGGTAGCGGGCGCGCTCCGGGGAGCCGGGGGCGGCGGCCAGCGCCTGGCGGAACCACTCGTGCGCGGACGAGGTGTGGTTGGGCACCAGGTCGACGATCACCCGCAGCCCGAGGTCGTGCGCGTCGGCGACCAGGGCGCGGGCATCCTCCAGCGTGCCGAACAACGGGTCGACCGCGCGGTAGTCGGCGACGTCGTAGCCGCCGTCGGCCATCGGCGAGGCGTAGAAGGGGGTGATCCACACGGCGTCCACGCCGAGGTCGGCGAGGTGCGGCAGGCGGGAGCGGATGCCGGGCAGGTCGCCGACGCCGTCGCCGTCCGAGTCGGCGAACGACCGGACGTAGACCTGGTAGATGACGGCTTCGCGCCACCAGTCCTGGCTCATGGGGTGTCCGTCCTTCCGAGGGGGTGCGGACGCCATGAAATACTTTGCAAGAGTTTTCAGCAAGTCGGGCGCGCGGTGACGCCCACTACGCGCTCGGGTGATCAGTGCGCCGCCGGCACTTGCGGGTCGACGGGTGCGGCGCGGCCGATGGCCTGCCCGCAAACTTCATGGCCTGCCTGCAAACTTTTGCGGCTCAGGTCGGGGGTCGGGTCGGCGGGGCGGGAGGGGGCCGGGCCTCGTGGGAGGCCCGGCCCCCGGCTTCAGCGGATCATGCTGCGGACCTGGCGGGCGGCCACCGAGAGGGTGGCGAGGTCCAGCCGGCTCACCCGGTTGATCTCGGCGAGGGCCGCGCGGGCCCGGCCGAGGCGGGAGGCGTTCGCCTGCTCCCACGCCGCGATCTTGTCGGCGGCCGGCTCGCCCGGCTCGCCGGAGCGCAGCACGTCGATCGTGATCGAGCGCAGCGACGAGTAGAAGTCGTCGCGCAGCGCCAGCCGGGCCAGCGCGTGCCAGCGGTTGCCGCGTTCCAGACCGCTGACCGAGCTGAGCATCCGGTCCACGTCGAGGTGGTCCGACAGCGCGAAGTACAGCTCCGCGGTCTCCGGGTGCGTGCGCTCCGGGCCGATGCCGTGGTCGTCCTCGCGTTCGGCGAGTTCGGCCACCTCGGTCACGTCCAGCAGGCCGTAGGTGAACAGCAGCGCCGCGATCCGCCGCGCCAGCTCCACCGGCACCCCGGAGCCGACCAGCCGCTCGACGTGCGCGACCACCGACTCCTTCTCCCGGCCCTGCAACAGGTCCAGGGTCTTGGGCGCCAGCTCGCCCACCACGCCCGCGAACCGGCTGATGGTCGAGCCGACCGCCAGCGGCTGCGGGCGGTTGGTGAGCAGCCAGCGCGACGCGCGGTCGAGCAGGCGGCGGGTCTCCAGGACCATGTCGTCCTGCACATCGGTCGGGACCACGTTGTCCAGCGCGCGGATGTCGCGCCACAGCGCCGGCAGGTCGTAGATCGCGGTCACGATCGTGTAAGCCCGCACGGCGTCCGTGGCGGACGCGCTGATCTCCTCGGCCAGCCGGAACGCGTAGGACACGCCGCCGCCGTCCACGACCTCGTTGACCAGCACCGTGGTGATGATCTCGCGGGACAGCGGGTGGTCGCCGATCGACTCGGCGAACCGGTCGCGCAGCTCGCTGGGGAAGTAGTCGGGCAGCTTGCGGGCCATCACGTCGATGGTCGGCAGGTCGCCCGCGAGGACCTCCTCCTTGAGCGCCAGCTTCACGTGCGCGAGCAGGGTCGCCAGCTCCGGCGAGGTCAGGCCGTCGCCGGCCTTCTCCAGCGCCTTGAACTCGGCGACGCCGGGCAGCGCCTCCAGCGCCCGGTCCAGCACGCCGCGCTGCTCCAGGTCCGCGACCAGGCGGGCGTGCACCGACAGCATCGGCGCGGCGTGGGCGCGCGACACGCCCAGCACCGCGTTCTGCGAGTAGTTGTCGGCCAGCACCAGGTCGCCGACCTCGTCGGTCATCTGGCCGAGCAGCTCGTTGCGCTGGTCCTGGTCGAGCTTGCCCTCCCGGACCAGCTCGTCGAGCAGGATCTTGATGTTGACCTCGTGGTCGGAGCAGTCCACGCCCGCCGAGTTGTCCAGCGCGTCGGTGTTGACCTTGCCGCCGGTGCGGGCGAACTCGATCCGGCCGCGCTGGGTCAGCCCCAGGTTGCCGCCCTCGCCGACCACCTTGGCCCGCAGGTCCGAGCCGTTGACCCGGATCGCGTCGTTGGCCTTGTCGCCGACCTCGCCGTGCGACTCGACGCCCGCCTTCACGTAGGTGCCGATGCCGCCGTTCCACAGCAGGTCGACGGGCGCGAGCAGGATCGCCTTCATCAGCTCCTGCGGTGACAGCTTTGTCACGCCCTCGGGCAGGCCGAGGGCCTCGCGGGCCTGGTCGCTGAGCGGGATGGACTTCGCCGATCGCGCCCACACCCCGCCGCCGGCGCTGATCAGCGCGCGGTCGTAGTCGTCCCACGAGGAGCGCGGCAGCTCGAAGAGCCGCTTGCGCTCGGTGAAGGACGGCGCGGCCGTCGGGTCCGGGTCGATGAAGATGTGCCGGTGGTCGAACGCGGCCACCAGGCGGATGTGCTCGGAGAGCAGCATCCCGTTGCCGAACACGTCGCCGGACATGTCGCCGACGCCGACCACGGTGAACTCCTCGGTCTGGGTGTCGGTGCCCAGTTCCCGGAAGTGCCGCTTCACGCTCTCCCACGCGCCCTTGGCGGTGATGCCCATGGCCTTGTGGTCGTAGCCGACCGAACCGCCGGACGCGAACGCGTCGCCCAGCCAGAACCCGTAGGACTTCGAGACCTCGTTGGCGATGTCGGAGAACTGGGCGGTGCCCTTGTCCGCCGCGACCACCAGGTACGAGTCGTCGCCGTCGTGCCGGACCACCTGCGGCGCGGGCACGACCGTGCCGGAGCTGAGGTTGTCGGTCAGGTCCAGCAGGCCCGAGATGAACTGCCGGTAGCAGGCGATGCCCTCGGCCAGGAACGCCTCGCGGTCCAGGCCCGGGTCACCGGTCGGCGTCGGCGGCTTCTTGAGCACGAAGCCGCCCTTCGCGCCCACTGGCACGATCACCGCGTTCTTCACCGCCTGCGCCTTGACCAGGCCCAGGATCTCGGTGCGGAAGTCCTCACGGCGGTCGGACCAGCGCAGCCCGCCTCGGGCCACCGGCCCGAACCGCAGGTGCACGCCCTCGATCCGCGGCGAGTATACGAAGATCTCGAACCGCGGCCGAGGCTGCGGCAGGTCCGGGATCGCGCGCGGGTTCAGCTTCACGGCCAGGTACGGGCGCGGGTTGCCGTCGGCGTCGCGGACGAAGTAGTTCGTGCGCAGCGTGGCCTGCACCAGCGTGAGCAGGCTGCGCAGGATGCGGTCGGCGTCCAGGCTCGTCACGTCGTCGATCAGCGCGGTGATCTCGGCGGCCAGCACGTCGGTGCGGGCGGCGCGCTGCGCGTCGTCCAGCGCCGGGTCGAACCGGGACTCGAACAGCCGCACCAGGGCCTTGGCGACCTCGGTGTGCCCGAGGACGGCGTCCTCGATGTAGTCCTGGCTGTACGGGGTGCCCGCCTGGCGCAGGTACTTGGCGTAGGCGCGCAGCATCCCGGCCTGCTGCCAGGTCACACCGGCCTTGAGCACCAGCGTGTTGAAGCCGTCCACCTCGGCCTCGCCGCGCCACGCGGCGGCGAACGCGTCCTGGAAGCGGGTGCGCACCGCCTCCAGGTCGTCCTGGGACAGCTCGTCCAGCGTCGACTGGTCGATGCGCAGGCCGAAGTCGTAGATCCAGCACTCGGTGCCGTCGTCGCGGACCAGTTCGTAGGGCCGCTCGTCGACCACGACCACGCCCATGCGCTGGAGCATCGGCAGCACGTCGGACAACGTCAGCCGCTCGCCCGCGAGGAACAGCTTGAACCGGCGCTCGCCCGGCTCGGCGTCGCGCGGCACGTAGAACTGCATGGCCAGGTCGCCCTGGGCCAGCGCCTCGATCCGGCGGAAGTCCGCCAGGCCCTCGGCGGCGGTGAAGTCCTCCTTGTACGCCTCCGGGAACGCCGCGGCGAACCGCAGGCCCTGCTCGGAGGAGGACTCGGTGCCCAGGCCCTGGCCGTCGCCGTGGCCGTCCAGGACGGCCTCCACCATGCGGTCGTCCCACGAGCGGACCGCCTCGGCCAGCAGCTGCTGCACGTAGGTGGTGTCCGGCTCGACCTCGGCCGACCGGCTCGGGTCGGTGTGCACGGTGAAGTGCACGCGGGCCAGCGCGGACTCGCCCACGCGCGCGCTGTACTCCAGGTTCAGGCCGCCCAGCTCGGCGATCAGCACTTCCTGCATGGCCAGCCGGGACGTGGTGGTGTAGCGGTCGCGCGGCAGGTAGACCAGGCACGAGAAGAACCGGCCGTACGGGTCGCGGCGCAGGAACAGCCGCAGCCGGCGGCGTTCGGCGAGCGCGATCACGCCGGTGACGTTCTGGTAGAGCGTCTCCGCGTCGACCGAGAACAGCTCGGTGCGCGGGTAGTCCTGGATCACCTCCAGCATCCGCTGCCCCGAGTAGGAGTGCAGCGGGAAGCCGGCGCGGTGGATGACGTCGCGGACCCGGCGCTCGATGGCCGGGATGTCGAGCACGTCCTCGTGCAGGGCGGTCGTGGAGAACACGCCCAGGAACCGGTGCTCGCCGGTCACGTTGCCCTGCGCGTCGAACGTCTTGACGCCCACGTAGTACGGGTAGACCGAGCGGTGCACGCTGGACTGGGCGCTGGCCTGGGTCAGCACCAGGAGTTCCGGCGACAGGGCCTGCGCGCCCGCGTCCGGCCCGGCGGTGAGGCTGCGCGCCGCGAGGCTGTCCTGTCTGAGCACCCCCAGCCCGCTGGCCAGCACCGCGCGCAGGGCGGGTTCGCCGCCGGTCGCCGGGTCGTCGCGGACCAGCTCGTACTGGCGGTAGCCCAGGAACGTGAAGTGGTCGTTGGCCAGCCAGCGCAGCAGGCGCGCGCCGTCGTCCACCTCGGCCGCGCTCAGCGGCGGCGGCGAGGTCTGGAGGTGCTCGGCGAGCTGGAGGGCCGTGCCGGTCATCTTGCGGGTGTCCTCGACGACCTCGCGGACGTCGTTGAGGACGGTGTGCAGCTTGGTCTCCAGCTCCCGCGCCCGGTCCGGGTCGGTGAGCAGGTCGACCTCGATGTACATCCACGACTCGGCCAGCGCGTCCGGCGGCGGGTCGGCCGGGTCGGCGGTCGGCAGAACCTCGTTCAACACGCCGGTCACCGGGTCCCGGCGCACCACCACGATCGGGTGGACCACCCGCTGCACCTGCACGCCGCCCCGGGTGAGTTCGGAGGCGACCGAGTCCACCAGGTAGGGCATGTCGTCGGTGACCACCTGCACGACGGTCGCCGGACACGTCCAGCCGTCGTGCACGCGGGTCGGGTTGAGGATGCGCACCACCGGCCGGCCCGGTACCCGGGTCTCGGCGAGCTGGTAGTTCGAGCGAACCGCCCCCACCAGGTCCACCGGGTCGTCGTCGTTGACTTCCTCGGCGGGGACGTGGCGGTAGTACAGGCGGATCAGGTCGGCCAGCTCGGGGGCGTTGGCGGCGGCCCGTTCGATCAATTCGTCACGAGCTTGTTCGGGACTGGCCGTGCGGCCGGCACCGGCATCGTGGCGGGTGGCGAGCTCCGATCGGGACGGGACTCCAGTCGAGGTCATGTTCAGGCGACTCCACGCTATCCGGCACCTCTGTGTGCCGGGTCCGGCCACCACTTAACCAGACGCCCGCCACCCTGTCGGAGCAACCCGGCGGACTGAATCGAGCCACTTGCGCCGAAAGTGGAAAATTCACCGCGACACGGCTATTTTCGGCGTCCCGCGCACGTTACCTGCGGGAAACCTCATTTAAACCTCAAATCATTTCTCAGCTTTCGGGCAACGTCCACCGAGGTGCGTCGCCGGTCACCGGCCGGATGGGCGCGGTGGTCTCCGCGTCGGTTTCCGGCGGCCCCACCGCGACGATCGGAACGGTGGGTTCGGCCTCGTCGGCGAAGCCGCCGGCCCCGGCCTGGGCGGCCTCGTCCTCCCGCCGGCCCGCCTCGTAGGCGACCAGTGCCTCGGCGAGCAACTCGGCCAGGCTCAGGTCACTCTTGGGGCGACGGGACGCGCGCGTGACGCTGGGCGATTCACTGACCGGCGGCGGCTCGACCAACGGCGGCAATTCGATCGACCGCCCGCCGACGACAACGGATGTGACGAACGGCTCTTCGCCCACCGGTTGGTCGGTGGAGGGGGCGGGATCGCCGATCGTCACATCGGAGGTGGGGGTGTCGGCGTTCGGAGCAACGGGAGCCTGCACTTCGGCGGTCACGTCCGGCAGGCCCGACGACCCCTGCCCCGCCGCAACCCCGTCGCCCCGATCCGAGTCGCCCCGATCCGAGTCGCCCAGGCCCGAGTCGCCGGGAGTCCCGGTTCCGGTGGTGAAGACCTGATCGGTGGCGGGACCATCGCCCGCGAGATCATGGACGGCGAGATCACGGGCGGCGAGGTCATGGGCGGCCGGACCATCGAAGGCGGGACCGTCGAAAGCCGGGACCTGGCCGCCCGAACCGAGGCCGTACGAACCGCCGTCGAACCCGCTGCTGTCGAACGCAGTGCTGTCGAACGCAGCGCCGGTGTCATACGACCCGCTGTCGTACGAACCGGTGTCGTACGAGCCCGTGGCGTAAGTGCCCGTGGCGTAAGTGCCGGTGTCGAGCGACGCGGTCGTGGCGTTGACCGGCGTCGGGTCGGTCGGGCCGTCGTCCTCGACATCGGCGTGACCGAGGAAGCCGGACGGGATCAGCGGATTCGCGGCGACCCCCGGTCCGGTCATCTGGTCCGCAGCGGAAGCCGGGGTGGGGGGCTCGAACGGAGCCAGGACAGGTTCGGCCTCGGGGGGCGAGACGGCGGACATCCCGAGCGACGAGCGCGGCGAGTACGCCCCGGACACGTCGAACGGCCCCGGCGACGGCAGCAGCTCCGCCGGGCCCAACCGTTCCGGCGTCACGGGCGGTTCCGGCGGCGATTCGGGCAGCAGGTGGGAGGGCGACGGCTGCGAGGGCGACGGCTCGGGTTCCGGCGAGCGGTCCGGGTCCTCCGACGGGCCGGGGCTCGGCTGCGGGCTCGGGTGGGGTGACGGGTCCGGGTGGGGTGCGGGGACCGGGTCCGGGATCGGGACCGGCGGCACCTGGTCCGGCTCGGGCACGTTCGGCACCGGGTCGGGGAACGGGTCGGGGTGCGACAGCTTGAAGGGGTCCGGGAAGTCCGGTGGGTCGGGCACCCGGGCGGTGGGGATCACCGGGCCCTTCACGAACGCGGCACCCAGACCGACGGGCGGGGCGTCCTCGTCCCGGATCGCCGGCTGGACCATCGTCGGGGAGTCGAACATGTCGATCACCGTCACCTCCTCCTGGGAGGTGAACGGGACCTCGTCACGGAGCCGGGAGAAGGCTTCGTCACGGGTCCGGGAAGGCAGTTCGTCCCGCAGGCGGGACGGCGCTTCGACCCGCCACGACGACGCGTCGACCTGCGGTCCGCGCGCGGGGTCGGCGGTGTAGCCGACGTCCGGGCTGTCGCCGGAGCCCGACTCGCCGGCGGCGGTGGAGTGGCTGCTGCCGACCTGGTCGGTCGCCGCTGCCTCCGTCGCCGCCCCGCCGGTCGTCATCTCGTCGGCCGCCGGCACAGCGGCCGCGTTCGGGTCGGAAGCGTCGTGGGTGGGGTCGTCGCCGTCGTCGGGTGCGCGGCGGCGTCCGCCGGCACGCTGCGAGTCCAGCAGGCCGGCGGCCTTGAGCGTTTCGAGCACGCTGCCGCCGTCCGAGCCCTGCGGGATGACAACCTGCTCGGCGGCCTTCTCGGAGGTCTCCCCCGCGGCTTCCCGAGCCGCTCGCCGCCGCCCGCTGCGCACCGCGCCCGCTGCGGCGATCAGACCGGCTGCGGACACACTGCGTTCGCCGGAGGACGGGCGGTCGAGATCGTCGTGCGTCGACACGTCTGCCGAAGTCGTCACGGATGGTGCCGGAGTGGTCGCCGGCGCGGTTTCGGCGCGCGAAGTGCCGGGGTCGGAAGTTTCGAGCGCGGAAATGCTCGGCGGGGAGTTCGGATCGAATTCCGGGAAGCCCGTTGCGGACCCGGAGGTCGGCGACTGCGCGGACGCGCCTTGCGCGGCCAACGGCGAATCCGGGTGCACCGGCTGGAATGCCCTGGCCAACCCGCTCTCGCCCCGCGCCGAACCGGCCTGGAGCGACGACGGCAGCCCCTGCCCGATGATCGACTGCGGCGGAACCACGGGGTTCGGGGCCTGGTGGGAGGGCGGGAACACCGGCGGAGCGGACTGCACCGAACCGGACTGCACCGGACCGGACTGCGGCGGAGTCGACTGCCCCGGAGTCGACTGCGCCGGAACCGACTGGCTCTGGGCCGCCGGAGGCTGCGGAGCGGGGAAGTTCTGTTCGAGGTACGTCTGTTCGAGGTAGGACTGCTCACGCGGACGGCTGGGCAGCGGGCGGGCCTCGCCGCTCCTCGCGTGCTCCGGACGTCCGAACACCGCCGCGTCCAAGTCCGACGACTGCGGGAACGTCGACCGCCGGGCGGTCGGCTGCGCCGGTCCCGATTGTGGCAACGCCGCTTGTGGCAACGCCGCGTGTGGGGGTGCCGCGTGTGGGGGTGCCGACTGTGGCGGTGCCGCTTGCGTCGAGGGCAGTTGCATCGGGGGCAGTTGCGTCGGGGTCTGCCGGGTCGGGGTCTGCGGGGACGTCGGCGGCAACGGCGACGGCGGGTCTGCGGGGGCGGGCTGCGCCGAGGGCTGCATGGCCGCCGGGGTCGGCGAGGCCGGCGGGGTGGTGGGCTCGGGCGGTGCGGGCGGCTGTGCGGGAGCCGCGTGGGGTGCGGAGGACGGAGCCGGGTCCGGGGCCCGGCGGCGGCCCCCTGCGGACTCGGTGGGGTGTTCGGCGGGTTGGTCCGTCAGGTGGGTCGCGTGGTGGTTCGCCGGCTGCGCTGCGGTGTCGGGCGGGTGGGCGGTGTCGGCAGGGTGTGCGGTGCCTGCCGGGTGGTCCTGCGCGTGGTGCGGCGTGTGGTCGGGTGCGTGGTGCGGCGTGTGGTCCGGTGCGTGGTCCGGCGTGTCGGTTGCCGGGGGCTCAGGGGTGCGGGCCGTCGGGAGGTCCGGGGTGGGGTCTTGCGGGTGGTCGGCCGGGTCGGGGGCGAGGTGGGTTCGCCGAAGGGTTGGACCAGCCGCCAGCGGTCGGCGGCGTGGGCTCGGGCGGCGGAGATGCCTTCCACGGTCATGTCTTCGGCCGCCCGGCGGGAGCGCTTGACGCGCAGGCCCTCGGCCCGGTGGACCTGCACCGGTCGCCACTGGCGGAGTTGCTGCTTGACCTCGGGGGTCAGGTGGGGTTCCGGGGTGGGGGCGGTGCTCGGCTTCTTCTCGCGCAGCAGGGCGGCCAGCTGGTCGTGCTGGCCGGTCGGCTGGCGGTGGACGCCGGAGAACTCGGCGGCCAGCCGGGCGCGCACCGCGTAGACGGCGCGGGCCCTGCGGCGTTCGGCGGCGTGCGCGGAACGCAGGTTCGCCAGGGCCTCGGTCAGGTCGCCGGACACCTCGTGCACGTGCGCGAGCGCCAGCAGGCTCTCCGCGACCAGGGTGTCCAGCTGGTGGCGCTCGGCGTTGTCGGCCGCGTCGCGGAGCATGTCGCGGGCCTGGTCGACCCGGCCCGCGGGGAGGTGCACCCTGGTCGCCAGGGCCAGCCGCAGCCAGCCGGCGGACGCCGCCGACGGCGCGCGCACCGGGCGGTCCAGGAACGGGGTGCCGGTCTCGGACGCCTCGGCGGGCTTGCCCGCGTCCATCAGCGCGCAGACCAGTTCCACGGTGAGCCGGCCGCGGACCTGGCCGCTGTCGGACGCCTGGTCGGCGAGCTGGTCCAGCAGGTCGACGCCTTCACGGGCCGCGGCGATCGCGGCCTCCAGGTCGCCCCAGCGCCGGTGCTGTCCGGCTGCCGCCGCGCGGAGCAGCCCGCGCAGCAGGAGGGTGGTGTCGTGGTCTTGGACGGGGTCGGTCGAGTAGAGGTGGTCGGCCTCCGCCAACGCCTCGGCGAGCGCGCTGCCGCGCCCCACCGAGACCAGGCACTCGCTGGCCTGCACGAGCGCCGAGGCGCGCAGGGCGTCCGGGACGTCCTGCGCTTCGAGGACCGGGCGGACGGCGGCGAACCCGGTCAGCGGCGCGCCCACGGACCTGGCGCTGTCGGCCAGTTCCACCCGCAGGCGCCACGCCGTCTCGTGCTCGGCCTCCGCCTCGGCCGCCTTCAGGGCGTCCAGCGCCCGGTCGGCGATCTTGACGCCCCGGCCCATCCGGTTGCTCGCGAAGACCACCAGGGACTCCGCGCGCAACCGGTCGACCTCGTCACGGCGGGTGGAGGCGAGCGCGACAGCACGCTCACCCAGCACCAGAGCAAGCTCCGGTGCCCGCCAACGCAGCCGCCAGGCGGGCACGACCAGCGTGCTCACCTCGGCGTCCGCCTGCGCCTCGCCCCTCGCCGCCACGACGTCGCTGCTCAGTCTCGTGTGAGCTTGCGGTAGGTGACGCGGTGCGGCCTCGCGGCCTCCGCGCCCAGACGCTCCACCTTGTTCTTCTCGTAGCCCTCGAAGTTGCCCTCGAACCAGTACCACTGCGACGGGTTCTCGTCCGTGCCCTCCCACGCCAGGATGTGCGTGGCGACGCGGTCGAGGAACCACCGGTCGTGCGAGATGACCACGGCGCAGCCGGGGAACTGCTCCAGGGCGTTCTCCAGCGACCCGAGGGTCTCGACGTCCAGGTCGTTCGTCGGCTCGTCGAGCAGGATCAGGTTGCCGCCCTGCTTGAGGGTGAGCGCCAGGTTGAGCCGGTTGCGCTCGCCGCCGGACAGCACGCCCGCGGGCTTCTGCTGGTCCGGGCCCTTGAAGCCGAACGCGCTGACGTACGCCCGGGACGGCATCTCGACGTTGCCGACGTGGATGTAGTCGAGACCGCCGGAGACGACCTCCCACACGTTCTTCTTCGGGTCGATGCCCGCGCGGTTCTGGTCGACGTAGGACAGCTTGACCGTCTCGCCCACCTTCACCGTGCCGGCGTCCGGCTCTTCGAGGCCCACGATGGTCTTGAACAGGGTCGTCTTGCCGACGCCGTTCGGACCGATCACGCCGACGATGCCGTTGCGCGGCAGGCTGAACGACAGGTTGTCGATCAGCACCCGGTCGCCGAAGCCCTTCTTGAGCTTGTCGACCTCGACCACGACACTGCCCAGGCGCGGGCCCGGCGGGATCTGGATCTCCTCGAAGTCGAGCTTGCGGGTCTTCTCCGCCTCGGTCGCCATCTCCTCGTAGCGGTCGAGACGGGCCTTGGACTTGGCCTGGCGGGCCTTGGCACCCGACCGGACCCAGTCCAGCTCGTCCTTGAGGCGCTTCTGGAGCTTCTGGTCCTTCTTGCCCTGCACCGCGAGGCGCTCGGCCTTCTTCTCCAGGTAGGTGGAGTAGTTGCCCTCGTAGGGGTGCGCCTTGCCCCGGTCCAGCTCCAGGATCCACTCGGCGAGGTTGTCCAGGAAGTACCGGTCGTGGGTGACCGCCAGGACGGCGCCGGCGTACTGGGCCAGGTGCTGCTCCAGCCACAGGACGCTCTCCGCGTCCAGGTGGTTGGTGGGCTCGTCGAGCAGCAGCAGGTCGGGCTTGCTGAGCAGCAGCTTGCACAGGGCGACCCGGCGGCGCTCGCCGCCGGAGAGGGTCGTGACCTCGGCGTCGGGCGGGGGGCAGCGCAGGGCGTCCATCGCCTGCTCCAGCTGCGAGTCGAGGTCCCACGCGTTCGCGTGGTCCAGCTCCTCCTGGAGCTGCCCCATCTCCTCCATCAGCTCGTCGGAGTAGTCGACGGCCATCTTCTCGGCGATCTCGTTGAAGCGGTCCAGCTTCACCTTGATCTCTCCGAGACCCTCCTGAACGTTCCCCAGGACGGTCTTCTCCTCGTTGAGCGGCGGCTCCTGCTGGAGGATGCCGACCGTGTGCCCTGGCGACAGGTACGCCTCACCGTTGCCCGGCGTGTCCAGGCCGGC
Organism: Saccharothrix sp. NBAS 001; assembly: GCF_056640475.1. Lineage (NCBI taxonomy): Bacteria > Bacillati > Actinomycetota > Actinomycetes > Pseudonocardiales > Pseudonocardiaceae > Saccharothrix > Saccharothrix sp. NBAS 001. The sequence goes on along the minus strand of NZ_CM153251.1, from coordinate 9,439,101 downwards.
CATGATCTTCAGCACGCTCGACTTGCCGGCGCCGTTAGGGCCGACCACGCCGATCTTCGCACCGGGGTAGAACATGATGGTGACGTCATCGAGGATGACCTTGTCCCCGTGCGCCTTGCGCACCTTCTTCATGGTGTAGATGAACTCGGCCATGCCCGCGATCGTAGAGCGGTGCCGATCGGGCAAGTACCTCGGACGCCGGCAACGAAGGTGGCGACAACGCAGAGTTAACGCGAACGTGGGTCACCCACTCCTGTCACAGCGTGTCGGTGCCGCGCGGGCGCGGCGCTGTGACCAGCGGATCCAGCCGGATGCGTGAACTCGTTGCGGTGTCAAGCCCTCTCGCCTGTACGGGGTACCGCCTCAGCGGCTGCCCACGACCTCCCTCCTCGATGCTCGTGACGGCGACACTCGACGCGCATTCTCCGTGTCGAGCCCGCACGCCGACTCGTTTCCACCATTCATGCCCCGAACGGCCCAGGGCCACACTTCGGTTGCCCCAACTCACTCCTCTGCGTCACCGGAACTGCCGCCTTCCGTTAGGCCGGCCGCCTGGATCGCGCGGCCGAACGACTACCCCGCCCGCCGCACCGGTTGCGGTGCGACACAGTGGCCGCTGACCTGCGTCGACGCCTTGCGCGGCGCACGACGAGTGCGAGCGACCGGCCTGAGGCGACACGGGCCCGCGACACCACAGCCGGAGCCGATGGCCCCCGTGGGCCGGGTAACCGGAGCAGGCGGAGTCAACCCGGCCGCGCCCGCGAACCTTCGGGGTCACCGGCCGTCAGGGCCGTGGATCGCCGGTTCCGTGAGCCGACCGGGCTCGGGGCGAGCCCGGCGGGGGCGTGATCGTCAACCGGGGGCCTGGGACACCTCCTGGGGCTGTTCGGCGTCCGTTGGTCGGCCGGAAGCCGGGACGGCGGGCTCCGGCGGGAGGCCGGATTCTGGCGACGAGCCCGGCCGGGGCACGGCGGCGGGCCGGGGCGGGGCCGGCTGGGACGTCGGTTCGGGTGGACGGGTCCGGTTGAGGGACACGCCGGCGAAGGCGAGGGTCGGCTCGTCCTCCTTGCGGGGTGCGACGACGACCGGGCCCTCCTCGGCGCGGTCGCGGACGGGGTGGGCGGTGCAGGAGACGAGGTTGGGGCCCACGGCGGTCGCCTCGATGTCGACCGCCTGACGGGTCCGGCCGTTGTCGTCGAACTCCCTGATCCGCACCTTGCCGTGCACCACCACCGGGTCACCCCGGTTGAGCGAGGCGTGCACGTTGTCCGCCAGGTCGCGCCAGCAGGTCACCATCAGGAACATGTCCGGGCCCGAGATCCAGTCGTCGCGGTCGCGGTCGTAGCGCCGCTCCCGGCTGTGGACCCGGAACCCGGCACGGCTGAACCCCGTGCCGACCTTCGTGTGAGTGATCTTGCTCGCGACGATGCCGCAGACCGTGATCCGAGTGTCGTTGTAAGCCATCTCCGCCTCCTGGGGTTGATCTCCGGTGTCCAGGTTGCAGGGCTCGGAGCTGCGGCGAAAGGGCTGTTCCGAATCTGTGGACAGGGCGGACGAGGGTGTGGACAAGTTATGAGTGAGTCCTCACTCCTTGACATGAGTGAGGACTCACTCATACTCTGGCGGCATGCCCGAAGACTCCACCCAACGCCGCAAGCGCGCCCCGGCGATGAGCGTCGAGGACCGCCGCGAGGCGATCGTCGCCGCCGCCCTCCCACTGCTCTACAGCCACGGCGCGAACGTCACCACCAGCCAGATCGCCAAGGCCGCGGGCATCGCGGAGGGCACGGTCTTCCGGGCGTTCAAGGACAAGCAGGAGCTGATCGCGACGTGCATCCGCTCGGTGCTCGCGGTCGACGGCGAGCTGGACCTGCTCGCCGAAGCCCGCCGGGCCGAGCGGCTCGCCGACCGGCTGTCGTGGGCGATCAGCGCGGTCACGGGCTACCTGGACCGGATGTGGAAGCTCCTGGGCGTGCTGCGCGAGTCCGGCTACGACCCGCACCGCCGGGACTCCGAGCACAAGGGCCCGCCCGTCGAGATGCAGCAGCTCTCGGCGCGCATCGCGGAGCTGTTCGAACCCGACGCGCACCGGATGCGCGTCCCCCCGGAGCTGGCCGCGCGCCTGCTGCTGGGCCTGGTGTTCACCAACCGGATGCAAGGCGACGGCTTCGGCGACTCCACCGCCGACGCCGAACAACTAGTCGAGCTGTACCTGCACGGCGTACTGAGGGGAAACCAGTGAACGACCTGATGATCGTGGCGTCGGACGTCGGCAAATCGTTCGGCGCGCAGAAGGCCCTGGACGGCGTGAGCATCGCCGTGCCCAAGGGGACCGTGCTCGGCCTGCTCGGCCACAACGGCGCGGGGAAGACAACGCTGGTCAACGTGCTCACGACCATGCTGCCGCCGGACAGCGGCACCGCGACGGTCGGCGGCTTCGACGTGGTGCGCCAGGCCCACCAGGTGCGCAGCCGGATCGGACTGACCGGCCAGTTCGCCGCCGTGGACGAGGGCCTGTCCGGCCTGGACAACCTGATCCTCATCGCCCGCCTGCTCGGCGCGAGCACCCGCGAGGCGAGGGCGCGCGGCACCGAGCTGCTGGAGCTGTTCGACCTCGCCGACGCCGCCAAACGCCCTTCCCGCACGTACTCGGGAGGCATGCGGCGACGGCTCGACCTGGCCGCGAGCCTGGTCGGCCACCCCGAGGTGATCTTCCTGGACGAGCCGACCACGGGCCTGGACCCGGCGGGCCGGCTCGGCCTGTGGGAGATCGTCGAAGGGCTGGTCGGCGACGGCACGACGGTCCTGCTCACCACCCAGTACCTGGACGAGGCGGACCGGCTGGCCGACTCGATCACGGTGCTCGCCCAGGGCAAGGTGGTCGCCTCGGGCACCAGCTCCGAACTCAAGGCGCAGGTGGGCCAGCGGACCGTGACGGTCACCCTGGCCGACGCCTCCGACCTGCCCAAGGCGCAGCACGCCCTGGAACGCGCCGGCATGCAGCCCGTGCCCGCGCTGAACACGCTCACCGCGCCCGTCACGTCCTCGCGCGAGCTGGCCATCGTGGTCCGCGCGCTGGACGAGGTCGGCCTGGAGGCCACCGAGCTGGCGCTGGGCGAACCGACCCTGGACGACGTCTACCTCACCCTCGCGGCACACGCGGCCTGAGAAGGAGTTCCCCCGATGACTGCCACTCTCGCCGCGCCGCAGACGCGCTGGCGCGGAACGGATTTCCTCACGCAGGTGGGCGTGCTGACCCAGCGCTCGCTGCGCACGCTGGTCAGCGACCCGCGGATGATCGTGTTCAGCATCCTGCAACCGCTGATCATGCTCACCCTGTTCAGCCAGATCTTCTCCAGCATCGCGAACACGCCGGGCTTCCCGCCCGGGGTCTCCTACATCGACTTCCTGATGCCCGCGATCCTGGTCAACACGGCCATGCAGTCCGCGCTCCAGGCGGGCGTCGGGCTGGTCACCGACATGAAGAACGGCGTGCTGGCGCGGTTCCGCTCGCTGCCGATCCGGCTCGGGTCGGTGCTGGTCGCGCGGAGCCTGTCCGACCTGGTGCGCACCGCCGCGCAGCTGGTGCTGATGCTGCTGTTCGCGGTGACGATCTTCGGGTTCGCGCCCGCCGGCGGCGTCGCCGGGGTGGCCGGCGCGCTGGCCCTGTCCCTGGCCGTGGGTTGGGGTCTGGGCTGGATCTTCCTGGCGATCGCGAGCTGGCTGCGCAACGCCGAACTCATGCAGACCGTGGGCTTCCTGGCGATGTTCCCGCTGATGTTCGCCTCCAGCGCGTACGTGCCCGTCTCGGGCCTGCCCGGCTGGCTCCAGGCGATCGCGAACGTCAACCCGCTGACCTACGCCGTGGACGCGGCACGGGCGCTGGCCCTGTCGCACCCGGTCACCGGTGTGGTGGCCGCGTTGGGCACCAGCGCGGTGCTCGCGGTGATCGGCTGGGTGTTCGCGGTGCGCGGGTTCCGCCGCCCGCTGTAAGACGGTCGAGGGCACCTTGTGCGGACGTCGCGCCGGGCGGGTACCGCCGTCACTCCCGTTCGGACAGCTTGCGCAGCATCGCGTTGTAGGCCGCCAGGTCCGCATCGCCGTCCGAATCGGCCTTGCGGTCCGACCGGCGCGCGTCCCGATCGTCCGATCGCGCCCACTGCACCAGCAGCGCCACCATCACCACGATCAGCGGCACCTCCCCCGCCGCCCACGCGATGCCGCCGCCGAGCCGCTGGTCCTCCAGTTGCGACGTCACCCAGGGCAGCGCCAGCGCCCGGTAGAAGTTCTCGCCGATCACGGTCTGCGAACTCATCAGCACGATGCCGAAGAACGCGTGGAACGGGATGGACGCGAACAGCAACCCCAGCCGGCCCAACGGCGGCAGCCGGTTGGGGGCCGGGTCGATGCCGATCACCGGCCAGTAGAAGACGTACCCCACCAGGATGAAGTGGGCGTTCATCGCCAGGTGCGCCCAGTGGAAGTCCAACGCCCAGTCGAACAGCCCGGAGAAGTACAGGCCGTAGAACGACCCCACGAACAGCGCCAGCGCGACGAACGGGTTCGTGAGGACCTTCGTCACGGGCGAGTGGACGAACGCGAGGATCCACTCGCGTGGACCGGTCGGGTTGTCCTTGCCCGCGGGCGGCAGCGCGCGCAGCGCCAACGTGACCGGGCCGCCGAGCACGAGCAGGATCGGCGCCAGCATGGAGAGCAGCATGTGGCTCTCCATGTGGATGCTGAACATCGCGGGCGCGTACCGGCCGAGCCCGGACGACGTGGCGAACAGCACCGTGAGGCAGCCCGCGACCCACGCGACCGTGCGGCCGACGGGCCACTTGTCGCCCCTACGGCGCAACCGCAGCACACCGAGCACGTACACGACGGCCAACGCGATCGCGGCAGTGCCGAAGATCAGGTCGAACCGCCAGTCGAACAGCAGGCGCGTGATCGTGGGCGCGCCGAACAGGTCGTAGCCGATGCGCAGCTCCACCGTGCTCGGGAACGCGCGCCCCTCCGCCGGCGGTGGCGTACGGCTCAACGCGGCGGCCAGACCGATGGTGAGGAACATCAGCAGCACTTCGACGCCCGCGAGCCGCAGCAGCGAACGGCCCGACCCGGTTTCCACGACCTGCTTGACGCTCTTCTGCCGCTGGAACCAGCCGAACACGCCGAGCGCGATCAACGCGACCGTCTTACCCAGCACGAGCAGGCCGTAGTCACTGGTGAACAGCTCGCTCAACGGCAGCCGCACCCACGCGTTCACCACGCCCGAGACGGCCATCACGATCCAGCAGACCAACGCGAGCTTGGAGAACCTGGTCGTCGCCAGGTCCAGGTGCGCACCGCCGCGCCGGCCGTGCGCGAGCAGCGCGATCAGGCCGCCGACCCACAGCGCCGCCGCGATCAGGTGGTACAGCAGGCTGTTCGTGGCCACGTCGTGCGAGCCGCCGCCGGACGAGTGCCCCGTCACGGCCACCGGCACCAGCGCGAACACGGACAGGAAGAACAGCGCCGAGGTCCAGCCCCAGGACAGCACCAGCCGGCAGCCCAACGCCAGCAGCGCCACGATCACCGCGGTGACCATCCACGCCTTGGTCTGCTCCAGGATGCCCGCGACGGTGAACAGCACCGACGGGTCCAGCAGCGCCTTGACCGGCTGGCCGAGCGCGTCGGCGGCGGTGAACGGCACCGACGCCACCGCGCCGAGCGTCCACACCAGAGCCGCCCAGCCGGCCGTGCGCAGCGCGGCGTAGCCGTCGGCGGCCAGCGTCCCGCTCCGCTGCGGCGGCACCAGGAAGGCGGCCAGCAGCAGGGAGCCGATCGTCACGACGGCGGCGGACTCGGTGACCACCCGCACCACGAGCAGACCTGACGTGTCGCCACCGGTCACGGAGGCCAGTCCGGCGGCCAGCAGTGCGGCTATCGCCGTGCCGACGACCAGCAATGGGACCAGACCAGTGCGCGTGGAGCGGGCAGGGGCGTCGATGGGCACGGGGTCGAGCGTAGGCGGCACGGCAACGCGACCACCAACCGCCGGACGTGCTGTGATCGCACCGACTACCGTTGCGCTTCGTGACCAGCTCTCGCACGTGGGTCGTGCTGGCCCTCTCCGCGCTCGTCTTGACCGGGTGCAGCTACACCGTCAACGGCGACCCGTTGCCCGAGGCCGGCGTCACACCCGCGAACAGCACGACCACCCCATCGGCCGCGTCCGACGGGACGCCGAAGATCGCCAAACAACGGTCCGTGGCGGGCGTGGATCCGTGCAAGCTGCTCACGACGGACGATCTGAAGCCGGTCGGCGCGATGACCCGCGAACCCGCGCGGCGCGACGACCAGATCCAGGAGTCGTGCCAGTTCGTGTTCGACGGCGCGAGCGTCGTCACCGCGCTCTACCAGAAGTACGAGCACGTGCGGCAGCGGCAGACCAAGGGCCGTGAGGTGCTTGTGGAGGGTCACTCGTCGTGGGTGTCGTGCGACCAGGACGGCAACGCGATGGTGTGCACCACTACGACCGCCGTGAACCCCAACCGCAGCATCCTGGTCGCGATGACGTTGGTCGGCGGTAAGGGCGAGCAGATGGTCGCGACGCTGCAACCGTTGGTCAAGGCCGCGCTGAACCGGCTGCCTCCAGCCTGAGTTCACGGGCGCGCGCCCGGTCGGCCAGCCACACCGTGGGCACGATCAGAGCGATGACCAGCGCGATGACGCCCAGGGCGACGCTCAACGAGCTGGCGTGCGCGATCGCGCCCATGGCCGGCGGGCCGATCAGGAAGCCGGTGTAGGCGACGGTCGTCACCAGGCCGATCTCGCGTTCGCCGCCGGTGCCGTCGGCTCGCTTGCCCGCGTCGCCCGCCAGGTCCATCACCACCGGGAAGCAGAACGCCAGGCCGAGCCCGGCCAGCGCGAAGCCGACGAACCCGGCGGCCGGGGCCTCGACCAGCACGGTCAGCCCGATCCCGCCCGCCGCGACCACCGCGCCCGCGCCGAGCAGCCGGTACGGGCCCAGCCGGCGCTGCACCGGTTCGCCGACCAGCCGGGCGACGACCATCGCCACGGAGAAGCCCGCGTAGGCCGCGGCGGCGACGGCCTCGGTGAGGTCGCGCTCGCGGACGAAGAACAGCGTCGACCAGTCCGCCGACGCGCCCTCGGCGATCGCGGAGAGCACGGTGATGCCCGCGAGCAGCCACAGCAGCGGGCGGCGCAGCACGGAACGGTCCTCGGTGCGCTCGCGGGCCGGCTCGCCGGTCGCGCCGGGCACCGAGCGGACCACGGCGGCCATCGCCAGCGCGCCGATCACCGCGACGACCACGAGGTGCGTGCGCAGGCCCCACCCCGCCGCCGACGCGCCCGCCGCGCCCAGCGAGCCCACCAGGCCGCCGACGCTGAACCCGGCGTGGAACTGGGGCATCAGCGGGCGGTCCAGCGCGCGGGACGCGGCGACGGCGGCGACGTTCATGCCGACGTCCAGCGCCGCGCCGCAACCGCCCAGGACGAACAGGTTGAGGCCGAGGTGCAGCGGCGAGCCGGCGAGCGAGAGGGCCGGCACGGCCAGCACGGTGACGATCGCGCCGATCACGATCAGCCGGCGCGCGCCGACCGTCGCGCACAGACGGGCCGCGAACGGCGCGGTGAGCGCGAGACCGATGCTGGAGCCGAGCAGCGCCAGGCCCAGGGTCGCCTCGTTGGCGCCCACCTGTGCGGCGAGCGTCGGCATCCGGGCAGCCCAGGACAAGAACACGGCCCCGTTGAAGAGGAACACTGTGAAGACCGCGAGGCGCATGGGGAGAGTTTGACTGAAGCGCTTCAGAACATCCACCGGGTCCGCTGGTTAATCTCGTCACGTGGACCGTCCCCGCAAGCCGACCCTCGACACCGTGGCCAGCGCGGTAGGGGTGTCGCGCGCGACGGTCTCCAACGCGTACAACCGGCCCGACCAGCTGTCGGCGTCACTGCGCGAACGGATCCTGGAGACCGCGGCGTCGATCGGCTACACGGGCCCCGACCCCGTTGCGCGCAGCCTCGCCACGCGGCACAGCGCGGCCGTCGGGTTCATGCTCGCGCAGCCGCTGTCGGCGGCGTTCTCCGATCCGGCGGTGTCGATCGTGCTCGACGGGCTCGCGTCCACCGTCGACGGCCACGACCACTGCCTGGTGCTGATGCCCGGAGGAGCCGACGGCGGACCTCGGCCGTCGACCGTGGCACGGGCGCAAGCGGACGTCGTGGTGGCGTACTCACTGCCCGACGACGCACCCGCGCTGGACGTCGTAAAGGCGCGCGGACTGCCGTTGGTGGTGATCGACCAGCCTGTGCTGCCGGACACCGCACGGGTCGAGGTGGACGACATGGGCGGGGCGCGGATGGCCGCAGCGCACCTGTGGGCGCTCGGGCACCGCCGGTTCGGGGTGCTGACGTTCGGACTGGGCACGGGCTACCTCGGCGACCGGGAGGGCACGTTCCGGGTGGCCCGCGACCGCCTGGCCGGGTACCGGGACGTGGTGGGCGCGGCACCGGTGTGGGAGTGCGCCGGGAGCAACCGCACGATGGGCCGCGCGGGCGCGCGGGAACTGCTCTCCTCGACGCCCCGGCCGACGGCGCTGCTGTGCGCGTCGGACGAACTGGCGTTCGGCGCGCTCCAGGCGGCGCGTGACCTAGGTCTCCGAGTTCCGTCGCAACTGTCGGTAGTGGGCTTCGACGACGTGCCGGAGGCCGAGCACACGGAGCCCCCGCTGACTACCGTGCGTCAACCTTTGACCGAAAAAGGCCGTCGAGCAGGCGAACTGGCCCTTCGTTTGCTGGCCGGAGGCAGACCCGGCGAGCCGACGAGACTCCCCGTTTCCCTCGTCGAACGCGACTCAACCGCTCCTCTAACGTGATCCACATCACTTTTCGGCCAACTTGATCACTCTTCCGGTGCCTGGACGGAAACGGTCCACGTCTTCCGGACGATGTGTCCGGTGGGGCGGCTACGCTGCTACAGCGCGTGGTCAACAGCCCCTCCAGCCTCCGTAGCTCAGTGGAGAGAGCGAGGGACTTCTAATCCCGAGGTCGCAGGTTCGAATCCTGCCGGGGGCGCTGGCTTGAAAGCCCCCTGACCTGCAATGACAGGTCAGGGGGAATCCTGAGGTGAGTCATCGCTAGCTCACGTAGAGCCACACATGGAGCCAATCGGCGCTACACTGGCTCCATGAGCGCTGCCAAGGCTCGCAAGAAGACCAAGCAACGGGGCGAGATCCTGACCCTCCCCAGCGGCTCCCTGAAGGTGCGCGTGTACGCGGGTATCGACCCGCTGACCGGCAAGAAGAACTTCCTGACGGAGACCTTGCCGCGCACGACGCCGAACCTCGAACGCGAGGCTGAGCGGGTCCGGACCAAGCTCCTCAACCAGGTGGACGAGCGGCGGGCACCCCGCGTCCGGGCCACCGTGAACATGCTCTTCGACAAGTACGAAGAGTCCCTTGACCGGACGGTCGAGCGCACGACGGCCATCGGCTACCGCCGCAACATCAGGCTCCACATCCGCCCGCTGCTCGGGCACTTGCAGATCGGTAAGCAGCTCGACGGAGAGACGCTCGACTCGTTCGACGCGATCCTCATGCAGTGCTCGCTGCACTGCGGCGGCAAGGGCGGGTTCATCGAGCACCGGATGACCGACGACCACGAGTGCACCGACAAGTGCCGGAAGCACGAGTGCCGGGGGCTGTCGAACTCCACGATCCTCAAGATCCACTCGTGCCTGAACAGCGCGTTGGAGATGGCGCTCCGCTGGGACTGGATATCGGTCAACCCGATGGCCAAGGCGAAGCAGCCGACCGCGCCGAAACCGAAGCCGAGTCCGCCGACGCCCGAAGAGGCCGCTGCCATCGTCAACGACGCGTTCCACGACGTCTCGTGGGGCATGTTCCTCTGGTTGGCCATGGTCACGGGCGCTCGACGTGGCGAGTTGTGCGCCACTTCACTCGACAACCTCGACCTGGTCCGGCAGACGCTGTTCCTCAAGACCTCCATTGCGCAGGAGGGCGGCGAGACTTGGGAGAAGGACCTCAAGGACCACCAACAACGGCGAGTCGCGCTGGACGACGTGACGGTCCAACTCCTGAAGGCGTACCTGAAGGTCTGCGAAGACCTCGCTGCGGAGATGGGGCAGAAGCTGAGCCGGAAGGGCCGGATCTTCTCGAACGAGCCGGACCACAGCGCGTACGTCAAACCCGACTCCATGACCCAGCGCTACTCACGTATGTGCGCCCGGTTGGGGATCGTGTCGAAGTTGCACGCCCTGCGGCACTACACCGTCAGCGAGCTGATCGTGGCCGGCGTCGACGTCCGCACGATCGCCGGTCGTGTGGGCCACAGCGGCGGCGGAAGCACCACCCTGCGGGTCTATGCCGCGTGGAGTTCCGAAGCCGACCAGAGGGCTTCTCAGACCCTCACAGGCAGGATGCCGGCGGTGCCCTTGACCGTCGATGACGGCGGCAGCCCAGTATCGACGCTCGAACGCAAGATCACCGGTCCCTACCTCCAGATTGCGGCCGACTTCCGTGGGGCGATCGCGTGCGGTGCGCTCCGGCCGGGCGACCTGCTTCCCACTGTCACCGAGATCCGCGATCGCTACGGAGTCTCCGCCGGTACCGCGAACCGCGCCGTGGCCGAACTGAAGGCCGCAGGTCTGGTCACGGCCAGTCGAGGCAAGCGAGCCGTGGTGCTAGACCCCGCGCAGACGTCACAAGCGGATGCTGACGTCGTGCAGATCAGGCACCGAAGCGCCGAGAAGTAACCGCCGGTCACCCCACACCCTGAAGCCTCCGACGCTGCCGCACCGAGCCGACCTGCACAGCGAGAAGCCGCGCACGTTCGGCATGAGCTGACGCCTCTACAGATTCACCGTTGGTCGTGAGCACCTGCACCAAGTCGACTCGTAGCGCCGTCTCCGCACGAGCGAACGTCGGATCAAGCCGGTCGAGCACTCCCGTGAGCACATCGATCGCTTCGGCATCTCGTAGCCGCGCGAGAGCACTTCCCCGCCACCGAGTCAGGTGCGTGTGGTCGAAGACCAGGTACGACTCCCCCAACCCAGTAGGACACTCGTCAATCGAGCGTGCCGCGTTGTCAAACGCGCGCGCACTGCCAGCCTTGTCCCCGTGTGCGGCGAGTGCTTCGCCGTGACCAGCCATGAGCCACGAATTGAGCAGACCCGACGAGTTGTCGCGTGCGACCGCGCAGGCGTGGCCGGTCAATTCGACGGCTGAGCCGGTGTCGCCGATATCCAGCAGCACGACCGCTTGACCAGCACAGGCGTACGCCTCAAGCGCAGGCGACTCAGCAACCCAAGCCGCGCTCCGTGCCCCTTCGTAGTGTTTCCACGACTCGCCGATCAACCCTTGGTCCAAGGACTGCCAGCCGGCCAGTGTCGAGGCGTCGACCAACACCTTGGCGAGACTTGTCCGTGCTCGGTGATCAAGCATGTGGGCGAGAAGCCGCCACATCTGGTTGATCTGCTCCCGCAACTCCCCCAGCAATGTCGCCGCCCCCAGCCTCCGGTCGATGACTCGGGTGAGGTCCAGTTTTTGCTGAAGCAGCGAGATCGTCTGGTCGTCAACGGCACGGCTGGACGCCAGTCGAGTTCGCAGCTCCAACACTTCGCCAGACCACTCGGGGCGTTCCGGTTCGGAGTTCGTGACAGGCGAGAGCAACTGATCAAGAGAGACTCCGAACAGCTCTTCGAGAAGTCTCCGGGTAGAGCTGCGGACCGCTCCGAGTTCCTGCCCATCCTCCCTGCGCCCGACGATCAGTCGACGGATGTGCCGGGGGCTGAGGGTGGCGTTGATCCCCCTCTTTCGAGCAAGGTCCTCCGCCTCTTCGCTCAGCTCCTCGGCTGTCTGCCCGCGTTGCCGCAACAGCTCCCCGAGGAGTGTCCTCGATCGTTCGTGCCCCGTCCTCATCCGCAGACCTCCAACCAACGATGTCAGCGCCGATCAGTGTAGGGCCATCGAGGGCCGAATAAGTCCACACCTGGTCATTTACCTGAATTGGATCACGAGAGACGCTGACATCGGCGCAACCTCTCAACCGGGTGGTGAGGACCGTGGTTCAGGAAGCACAGGGGTTCGACTGGATGGGGATCATCCTGTTCGTGGTCTGGCTGGTGCTGCCACCGCTGTACGTCGCGGTCATCGGTCGGCACTACGTCCAGCGGTGTCAGGAAAGCGCCGAAACAGCCATGTGGACACGTGACGAGCTGCGCGAGGCGCAAGACCTGTTGAGGGACTTCGAAGAGGCCCTTGCAGCCCACCTACGGAAGCTGAACTCACGGGAGTCCCGGCCGGACAGCCACGGAAGGAAGTCATGACCACGACAACGGTGCAGAAGACCAGCGAGTCGCCATCGTTCCCAGAAGCTCAGTTCAGCGACTTGATTCGAGGGATGGTCATCGACCACGCACCTCGATTGTTCGCTGTGATACAGGAGTACGGCGTACGCGAGGACGCACGGGTCAGCGCGTGGGGCATGGCGTTCCCGGACCATGTCGAAGCAGTGTCGGCCGAAGGCACGTTCCGCATGGGCAGCGCGTCAGCCGAGAGCTTGTTGCGGATGTTCGACGCTCCAGACGTGACGACTCGCCTGATGTGGATGGACCAGGTCTGTACCGAGAACGCGGACTCGGCATGACCACTCCCCTCCAGTGCGCTCTCGATTGCGCGGACCGCGAGTGGCCTGTCATTCCTGGTGCGGCCTGGCTTGACGACAACTACGTGGATCCTGTGCTTGGTCATGAGCGGGATGCGCTGGCGTTGTGCCCGCCGGACATGGCGACGACCGATGAGGACTTGGTCAAGGCGTGGTGGCCGGTACTCCCGAGTCGGCTGACCAGGTCCGTGTTGGTCGTGACTCAGGAGAACCTTGTGGCGGTGACCGTCGATCTGGAACGCGCAGAGCGGGTCGTCAACCACAAGACGTTCCTTGCCGACCCGACCCCTGTAGTCGCCATGGCGACGTGGGAGCAACGGGAAGAGGCGACCTTCCTGCTGTCCTCCTCACGTGGGTTGTCAGGCGAGACGGTTGCCCCGGTGTGGGCGACGGTCCCGCTGCCGCCGGCTGTCGTAGAGACACGAGCAACACGGTGGTTGTGCCCCATGGACAGGTGCGAGTCGTTGATGGCTGGGGAGCAGCTCGCCTGGCTGCTGAGGTGACCTGCCCGCACCGGGAGGGGTGTCGATGTCCTGGACAGTCAGGCTGCGGGTACAGGCTTTCGAGCGCGCCGCTCTCCGTACCGAGTTCAGGTCGCAGTACGCGTTGGCGAACGCCATGCAGGTCGAGCGTTCGACGCTGATGCGGGTGCTGAACGGCGAGCTTCGACCGGGTCCGGCGTTCATCGGCGGAGCGCTGGTGGCGTTGAGCCCGATGGGCTTCGAGGAACTGTTCGAGGTAGTGCCGAAGACTCTGTGACGGGTGTCCCCGTAGGGCGCGCTCTCGGCGAGGGCGCGCCCCACGGGCGTTCAGGGACAGGTGAGACAGGCTGTCAGTCCCCGTCCCACCTGTCACAGTACAACGTTTCCCCTGGTAGAGACAGTTTCGGGCCTGTCACAGGCAGTGGGACGGGTTGGAGTGCCTGTGACGGGTCAGCGATCATCGACATCCGCGCCTTCATCCCTGCATCGAGTGACCGCGTCTCTGATCTCAGTGATCAGGTAGCCGCGTACCTGGCGGGCACCGCCTTCGGTGACGATCCGGTCGCGCTTGGGCCTGCACCCGAGGTCGCCCATCTGCAAGCCGAACGCGGTCGGCTCCACCTCCAGCGCTGCAACGAGTTCAGCAGTCGGCACGAACTCCCGCCCACCTGGTTCGAGGTCGTCTCCCAGGTAGTCCACTACAGATGCGAGGGGTTCAGGCAGCTCCATCCGTTCGGAGTCATCAGCTACAACGCCCACCACGTGTGCCACGGCCGTGTGATCAAGTCTCGGCCGAGTGTCCTCTCCGGCCGCGTGCCCGCTCAGCGTTCCCGCCGCTTCCCGGAGTGCCCGGCCCTGTTCGCAGATGGCGCGCCAGTCCTCATTGGGCATGTAGTAGGTGCGCACAGTCGTAGCCAACACGTCGGCACCTGTGTTGGTCTCGCCGTCCGGCCTGAGGATGCCGACGCCCTTGTGCGACGCTAGAAGCCGACTGCTGTCGTAGCCGCGCGTGTTCATCTGTTCGCCCAAAACGATGTTGCTGTCCCTCCAGTCCATGACGCGCAGAGCGAACCGCGATCCCAGCACCGCCCGGAGGTTGCTCGGGATGGTCTTGCTGTCCGGCCGCTGGGTCGCCAGCACGAGCACGATCCCAGCCGCCGGACCCTTGCGGGCAAGCCACGTCAGCAGCTCGCCCACGTACTCCCCCGCATTGAGGCGTTTCCCCTGCACCACCAACGGTGTCCGGTCTTCGAGAGGGACCTGTACCTCGTCAACGAAGATCGCCGTTATCGGCATGTCCAACTGGCGGTCACGGGACATGGCGGGGGTGATCTTCGACTCGGGGCACACTCGATCATCGAGATCCTGCATCCGGCGGTAGCGACCCTGTACCTCACCAACGAGTTCCACCAACCAGTCCACGAACATCTGGACGTGCTCCGACTCGTCGCCGGACATGAACCGGTGGGCTACCTGCGCAGAGGCGTACCAGTCCTTCCCGGACTTGAAATCAGCGATGTAGAGCCGCGTAAACGGGTCCAAGACGAGTCCCGCCGCTGCCAGCCTCGCCGCGAACGTCTTGCCTTGCCGTGGGATGGCCCCAACTAGCAACGATGTCCACACCAACGACAGGTTGACCGGTCGCAGACGTGCGTCCCTTCCGAACGGGACTGACTGCCACGCGTCCCACTGCTGGACGTTCAGCAGCGGCGTGCTCATTGGAGCAGTGCCGTAAGGATCATCATCCGCCACCCACAACGCGACCCGCCCCGCGTGGCCACCGTTGCCGCGAACGCGCTCCACGATGAGCTGCACCTCATCGACGGCCAAGGCGGACGCCAACGCCTCACGATTCTTGATCACGTCAGCAGCCTTACGTGTGGCCGGCAGGTCAACCGTCACCGCCCACCCGTCTCCCTGGCGCGTGGAACGCTCGACCAGGCGCAGCGACTCGTCCTTGCCGATGAGCTTCGCGTCCCTGAACGCGTCCACGAGCCCTTGCGCGTCCATCGTCCACGTCAAGGTGCGCGGTCCAGAAAGCACGGGCCGACGTCCCGGTGAACCGTCCTTGCGTCGACCGAACACGGCCAACGCCACCGCAACCGCACCTCCGCCGATCCACAGCACCTGATGCCCGTACACGAGATCAAGCACCGCGACCGCCACAGCGAGCGCGCCGCACACCACTCCGGTGACCTTCCACCGGAACAAGGTCAACGCCCGGATGTCCTGGAACTTGTCCGCCAACTTGTCGGACGCCTCCGCAGCCTCCCGGTAGTCGGCAACCCGAACCCACGACCTCCACCTACGTGCCGCGACGACCAACCCCCGTGCCACAGCCCCCAACATCCGCCATGGCGATCGCACGACAGCAGCCACTGCGTCCTTGATCGCCTGTGCGGCAATCCGACGCGACTTCAGGACAGCGGGCACGCGCGGTGAACGCAGCCACCAGCCCACCGCACGTCGCCACCAGTCCGTTCGTGAACGCTTCGGTCCGTCGTTCACGAACTCACCCTCAAGGACTGCGTTCACGAGTTCGCCGGACGGTCGTCGGACCGGTAGCGCATCACCGTTCACGGCGTTGCAGCGCCCGTTCACGACGCACTTCCACGGCCGTCGATCTGACGTGCGAGCGTGGCTGCCAACCGCGACGACAGACCCCTAGAGCAACCCGTCACCTCCCGAACCCACGCGGGCGTCACTGTGGTTTCTGGTGCCCACGCGGCCCGTGCGGTCGCCAAGTACGCGCCGAACGACGTCCGCCCCGTCGCCCTCGTGGCGGACGTCGTCGAGCTGCCACCGCCGTTCCCGACCGCCACTCCGGAACCATCCGCCGCAGCCGGTGTCGTCTGGCGCGTGTCCATGAACGCGACCGACACCGCTTCGGTCAGCTTGTCCCGTAGATCGGTGACCGCCTCCGCAGCCACGAACACCACCAGCGGCGGCACGGAGTGCAGCACGATCCCGGACAGCGAACCGGCCGCGTACGACGCCCACGTGTTCATCACGTAGGTGGCTGCCAGCGTGAACCACTTCGCCCGCCGCACCCACGGCCCCGTGCGCACCTGATACCGCGCGGTCACCTGCTCGGCGCGCAGGATCGCCAACAACACCAGAGACACGGTCGGATCGAGCAGCCACGCGGCCATCCACTGCAACGACCAGGCGGCCGAGTCCCCGGCCGCGAAACGTTGGACGGTGGTCATCGTGAAGCCGAGTCCCAACACGATCCCAACCCAGCACAACCGGTCCACCTGTGCCCGGACCCGCTCGACGCGCAAGGCCACCACGTCCGGCCGGGCCTGGTGCTGCCGCAGCAACGCCGCCGCTGCCGCTTCGCGTGCGAGTCCGTTCGCATCGTCTGCGTGGGTGGCGGGTGGCCGCCCGAAGGCGACCACCCTCCCCACACCCTTCGGGGTGTTCACCGACGACCACCCCGACGCCGTGCACCGTCCACCGCAGTCACCGTCAACGCCTTCGTCAGCGTGTAACCGGCGAACAGCGCGGGCAGCCCCAACACCACCCACAGCAGAGTGGAGTCCTGGCCGTGGGTGATCACCAACCACTGCACACCAACGATGCCCCCGGCCGCGAAGAGCACCCGACTCGTGAGCGACAACAGCCGGGCACCCGACCGTGCAGCGTCAGCGGTGGCCCGGGCGCGCCGCGAACCAGCACGCCACACCATCACCAACGTCAACAGCACGCCCAGACCGGCCAACACCTGGGTAGCCGTCAGCTCGACCGTCATGACAACGACCCCCTCTCGCCACCCATCCGACCGCGCCGCGCGAACCACACCCGGTGCAGCGCGTCGAAGTCCGCATCGGACAACCCGCTGCACACCCCTCCGCTGTACGGACCCGGCGTGCGCAGCTCTAGCTCCAGACAGGCCCGCCACACCGGGCACCCCACAGTCGAGGGCACGGCCAAGCCGTCCTGAAACACCGGGGCCGTCTCCGGACCGTAGAGCCACACGCACTCCGCGCCCAGAATCACGATCTCCAAGACCACGTCATCCGGGACCTTGGCCAGCCGATCCAAGTCGGCGGCAATCGCTTCGAACCGGTCATCGACGTTCACCACGAGGCACCTCCGGTGACTCGTGCCATCTCCCGCGCCGTACGCCGTTCAGCAGCTATGGCAGCCACGTCGACAACGCCGCCGGACTCGACGGCCCGCCGAACCATCTCTTCGACCGCACGAGCGGGGACGACGTACCGGGTGCGTACACGGACGGCCGGGAACGCGCCGTCGTTGATGGCCCGGTACAGGGTGGAACGGTCGATGCGCATCAGCCGTGCGGCCTCAGGCACCGTGTAGAACGTCGGCGAACTTTCGCCTGCGCAGTTGGTACTCATTGGTCACGCCTCCGAAAGACTGATTTCACCGGTCCGGAGCGCTGACATAAGCGGTGATTAGGCGTCAAAGACCGCTGATGTCATTCATAACCCCGTAATCGGCCTGAACTCCGCGCTAACGTCGGCGCTGAGGCGGAGCACGGAGGCGGACGTGGAAGAGGATTGGTCGGCAGTCGCGGAGGCGGTCAACGCCCGCGCGGCTGAGCTGGCGCTGAAGCAGCGGGAACTGGCGGAGAAGTCGGGCGTCTCGCTGGCGATCGTCCGAGAGATCCAGCAGGGCCGAATCCAGCGGCGTCGCAACCCGCGAACCCTCGAAGCGCTCTCGATAGCGCTCGACTGGCACCCGCAGCACTTGACGGCCGTACTGACCGGCCAGGCCCCGCCGGACGCGGACCCGACTCCCACCCACGCCGAAAACCCGGTCATCCCGCTGCTGAACACGATAATCCGAGAGATCCGCGGACTCCGTGCCCAACTCGGAACACTGACCAATCGACTCGACGAAGGACCACGTCGGAAGGAGTAGACCGCAGTACCGGTCTGGCGGTTTCGCTGTCGCTTCCATGACAACAGCAGACCGCTGGACAGGGGGTACAAATAATTGCCAGCGGCTAACCCACCAGGTGTTAGGTGGAGTTAAGTCCGCAGGTCACGGCCTCAGGGGACGGGGGAGAATGTGGCAAGGCGAAAGCGGGGAGACCCACCGCTGACGCGCCTACAGGGCGTCCGCGCGGAGTCGGGGAAGACCCAAGATCAGCTAGTTCGCTTCCTGCTCAAACGTGGTCCACAAATAGGCGTCTCAGTGGCGTCCGAGTCATCTCTGAACATCATGCTCTCCCGTTGGGAGAACGGCCACGTGGAGGTAACCGATCCGGGTTACCGCCGCCTGTTCCGGGAGTTCTACGGCAGAACAAACCAGGAACTAGGCTTTCCTTCTGACCTGCTCAACGAGAGCACCGAAGAGCTACGAGATCGCTTGGTCATTGCCCGAGGAATCGACACCGAGACACTTGACCTCTTCCAAAGCCAAGTCAACGACATTCGCCGCTCAGACAAGCGATTCGGCGCGATGGCCGTGCTGGATCAACTGAACAACCTGATCGACCAGATGGAAAAGGTCCGATCGTTCAGCGTCAGCACAGCCCACCGAGAGCGCCTAGCCGCGACACTAACCGACGCACGCACCCTAGCTGGCTGGACAGCCCTAGACCGTGGTTCGCAAACTCAAGCGTGGCAGTACCACGAGGACGCCAAGGTATCGGCACGAGAGGCGGACTCCCCCAACCTCCTGGCACACGCCGCAGCACAACAAGCCGTGATCCTTCTGGACATCGGCGAACCAGCGGCAGCAGTAGAACTCTTGGAGTACGCGCGCTACGTAGCCCGGGACCGTGCGCCATCACTCCTACAGACGTGGCTGGCCGCAGCACACGGAGAAGGACTCGCCGCCGCAGGCCGCCACGATGACGCGCTACGCGCGTTCGACACCGCGAACTCTCTCCTGCCCGAGGATCCGATCAACCCCGAGATGCCCTTCCTGCTCCTCAACGATGCCCACCTATCAAGGTGGCGTGGCAGCGCCCTGCTACGACTGGGAAACCACGACGCAATCGCCGAGCTGGAGACTGCGGCCCAACGGCTGGAGTCCTCCCCGAGGTCGGCCGTTCGTGGCCAGGTCGGAATGTTCACCGACCTGGCATTCGCGTACGCCGCCGCAGGCGATAGCCGAATGGCCGTTGAGTACGCCCACAAGGCCAAGCGTCTAGCCACCCAAATCGGCTCCGACCGCCAACGGCGACGTCTCGCAAACCTCGAACTACCCGATTCCGGCCGCGCCGGCGTTACGTGAAGCCAAGTAGAAAAGTAGAGGAACGATAGCGCCGGACCCCAGAACTTCACCACGCTTCACAAGCTCAAGCATCCGATCAATTGGAATCCACTCGATGCGGGCGGCCTCTTCAGCATCCGCAGGCTCACCGACTTTCTCAGCCCGACGCCAAATATAGGCACTAACTGGCGCATCCACCATGCCGGGCAATGGCTGGAAAGTCGCGAGGCGTTCGGGCTCGCCGATCGGCCTCCATCCAGTCTCTTCTTCAGCTTCCCGCACAGCAGTATCGACCGGGTCTTCACTTTCTTCAACAAGGCCGCCGATCAATTCGTATCCCCACTGATCGACCGCGAACCTATACCGCCAAAGCGTTAGAACTTCCTCACGATCATTTAGCAACAGAGCGACCGCTACGTGATGCAGCTTCACGACATGATGCTCGAACCGAGAACCGTCCGGCGGCTCGACATCGACCAGCTTTACCGTTACCCACTGGTTCTCGTAGATAGCCCGTTCACCGTAGGTAGACCATCGAAGTGCTTCCGGATATTCTGCCACGCCTCCATCTTACGTCGAGGCTCACGACAACCATAGCCTAGTTGGCAATACCGCAGTCGTACGTCGTTCGATACGACGGCCAGTCCACCCCTAGAGTCACCCAACGCCGCAAGAACCTAAGACGATATCCGGCCCGACCAAGTCGGCCCGATAGTAACAGAAGGTCGACCAAGGTCTTTACTCATATTCACTTCTTTGCGTCACAGGAACAGCGGTGTAAAAGCACTGTGCGGATCGATTAGAACCGCCTGCCCCGACAGTTCGAGAATTTCCCGCAGCACCTTATACCTTAACGCCGAATTTCCTACTACCAGTTAACCAAGAACCCTCTCTATCGCCTGGAGAAGGCCGCCTCACATCACCGAGACTATCGACCATTGCCTTCCCGCATCGGGTACTGAATACCTTCACAGGGAGTGAGGCATCTGTCACATGTCACAGGCATTCCACTCTTAAAGGCGCTCCCCAGCTTTTCTCGCATCTCAGCTTCACCGATAGAGAAGGATTCTATTCGAGCATCCGGATCGTTTGGCCGCTCGACGATTGACACTTCCATCAAATCAGCCTCCGTGATGACTCTGTGACAGTGAACCCCTTCGTACATACGTCCGGCGATGTGCTGACACTCGTCCGGATCTTCACCACATATCGAACACTCGCTAGCTTTTATAATATACCCGGCACTCATACCAATGCGATTATGCGCGAGCGGCACCGGACAACTCTGGAAGTAGGTGCCGTCACGCATCTCAAACTGACATCCGTCAGCGAATGAACTTCGAGCAAGTTTTCCGCATTTGTCGAGAAATTGGTGAGCAGTCTCGAACTCCGCATCAGATGATGCTTCTAGCCAATTCATGGCGCTTCTAAGAACTTTGATAGCGGCACGAAGGCGCTCGTGAGAACCCTCCTCTATTTGGCCGCAGAGTACGGCGCGCAGCACCCTTCCATAGAGCCGCTGACCTTCCCTTAGCTTTGCGGTTCCGCGATCATTCGTCACTCTTCCCGAACCTCTCCATTGCGCTCAGAACTTGGCTCCCCGGACCACTCGCCTTGAACCGCTTAGACGCGCCCCCCGGCCCCAAAACCTCGTACTCGACGTGCAATAGCGCCTTTTCTGCCTTATCTCGACGCCCGCCAAACCAATTCAAAATGACTGAAGCGACGATGTTCGCCGGAACATTGACGCCTACATCTGTTACGAATGCGAGAATGGGTAGCCAAACTTCCGCAGCGTTTAGACTTACAAGTCGACGGTCTACCTTCTCGTGCTGGTAGGAAACATCCACTCCCTGCTCACGCAACAGTTTGACGAAGTCAGTCGTCGTGGACGGGTAAGGATGCCCATCAGGGATGCTGTAGTCAGACCCACCAGGGATACCCGATCGAACCGTCACCTGAATCTCATTCATGCGTCTTCCTCTCTAGGGAGGACACGTATGCTACGCGTTAGGTTAGAGCGCGACACAGGCCGCCAGAAGCGTGCTCCAATTCAAGACGCCGCCTGCAACGGATGATCATCGTAAGATGCTCCCGATCGGCCCAATCGTGGAGCCATCTGTGGAGCCGTCTCGCCGCGAACCAAGCGATCAGTGCGACGTTTGCAACATGGCTCCACACCATACTCGCAGCTAGAAGTGCTTGCATTGATTCCCCTGAAGACTTCTAATCCCGAGGTCGCAGGTTCGAATCCTGCCGGGGGCGCTGGTTCGCAAGTCGTGGCGCTGGGTGTCGATCTCCGTCGAGATCGGCCCAGCTCTCACCCGGAAGTTTCCGATCGCGCGAGGGCCGAAACCGGCAGCGGGCGGGGTCGAGGATCGCTAGCGTCCCCGGCGTGGGACAGAACAAGCGCAGTGGCTTGGCGACGGTGATGGCGTGCGTGTTCGCGACGGCCGCCTGTACGGCAACCCCGCCGGTCACGACGACTGTCACGGTCACGCAACCGGTGACCTCCTCCACCACCACCACGACGACCACCGCTAAGACGCCGGAGGGACCGTCGATCGTCGCCAGCGGGTACGGGGCGGTGTGCGAGGGGCAGGGCTTCCCCGACACCGGGGCGTACACGGGGCCGGGACCGCACTCGATCGCGTTCTCCGTCCGCGCCTACAAAGGCACGGCTTTCGGGCCCGACGCCGCCATGACGTCCGACATCGCCGAGTTGCCCGCCGACTGGAAGTCGGCGGCGCGGACCTCGCTCCAGCTGGTCGCCTGCGTGAAGGTGCTCAGCGTCATAGAGGTGCGGGAGTGCGAGTACCGGTCGCTCGGCGGCGCGCCGGGGAGCTTCAAGAACCGCTTGTTCAACCGCGTCCTGCAGATCCAGGTGCGTGCCACCCGCACCGGCGAGCCGGTCTCCGGTGTCCTGGAGGCGACGACGGGCACGACCCTGTGCGCCGCCTCCGCCAAGCAGCCGTCGGCCGGCTCGACCGAGGCGCCCAACCAGTTCGGCACGCTGACCGACGCCGAGCGCGACGAGCTGTTCCGCGGCATCGTCACCGCGACGGTCTGAGCGTTCAGGCGTGCTTCTTGCCCGCGCGTGAGCGCTTGTCACGGACGTAGACGACGCCCGGTTTGCCGTCTCCCGGGCTGCGGCGTTCGGACTCGAACAGGGTGGTGGCGGCCATCAGGTCGCTGAGCTTTCCGTAGCCGTAGTTGCGGGAGTCGAAGTCCGGGTGCTGCTTGGTGATGATGTGGCCCACGGACGCGAGCGGGGCCCAGCCGTCGTCGTCGGAGGCGGCTTCCACGGCGTTGCCCAGCTGGTTGAGCAGCGCGTTGTCCTTCGCCAGCTGTTCGGCGGGCGTCCGCTGGGGCGGGGACAGGGCCGCGTCGGCTGCCACGACGTCGCTGTCGGGGTGGCTCAGGTTCTCGATGTAGATGAACTTGTCGCACGCGGCGACGAACGGCTTCGGGGTCTTGCGCTCGCCGAAGCCGTAGACGGTCAGGCCGGACTCGCGCAGGCGTGAGGCGAGGCGGGTGAAGTCGCTGTCGCTGGAGACGATGCAGAACCCGTCGAAACGTCCCGTGTACAGCAGGTCCATCGCGTCGATGACCATCGCGGCGTCGGTGGCGTTCTTGCCGGTGACGTACGCGAACTGCTGCACCGGCTGGATCGACTGGGCCAGCAGGCGGTCTTTCCAGCCTTTGAGGTTCGTGCCGGTCCAGTCGCCGTAGGCGCGCTTGACGTGCGCGGTGCCGTATTTGGCGACTTCGGCCAGCAACGCCTCGGCGATGGTGGGCCGCGCGTTGTCCGCGTCGATGAGCACCGCGAGCTTGGCTGCGTTCTCACTGCCCAAGACCATGCCGGTTCCTTCGTCGTCGTCGGGCCGCGCCTGTCCTCGTAAGGCCACGTCAGTCTGTTCCGCGGGCGATCCTCCCCAAGAACGGGGCCACGCCCGTTTCGCCACGCCGTGCGGCCCCGCTCCGATGTGACGGGCCGCTGCGTGCCACCCCGGCACCGGGAGCCTGGTCGCGCGGCTCTCGCACCGGGTCGGGGACCGGGCGATCCGGGGGGTGCCCGGCACGCCGCGGAACGAGCGGGGCTGGAGTGCGGGCCTCGGGTCGTGCGACCGTACGAGTCCGGTCCGTCCTCCACCAGAGGTCGGGTCGGACACCGCCGCCACCCCGGAAACGACCTTTCCAAGGAGGTGCGCCTTGTCCATCCGGTCCCTGCTACTGCCGATGGCGGCTGCACTGGCGTTGGCCACACCCGTCCCGGCCGCGGTCCCCGCCCAGGCCGAATCAGCCCAGGCCGAATCAGCGCGGGCGCCGCAGTCCACCCTGAACGGGAACGTCACCAAAGCGGGTGAACTCAAGGCCCGGAGCGAGACCCTGCGGTACGCGCCCACGGGCCGTTCCTGGCAGGTGGTCATCACCGAACCGGGCTCCAGCTACGTCAAGGTGCACTTCGCCTCGCTGAAACTCGCACCCGGCGACCGGGTGACCGTCGCCGACCCGTCCGGACGCGAAGTCCACACCTACCACGGCAACCCCACCACGACGGCGTTCCCCGGCGACTCCGCGCACACCGTGCACGGTCGCGCCGGCTTCGCCGCGATGTCCGTCGACGGCGACACCGCCGTGGTGACCTTGCACGCCGCGAAGGAGCGCGCGAACGCGGACACCCTGACCCGCCAGGGCTTCGGGGTCCACATCGACAGCTACTACCGGGGCTTCACCGAGGCCGAGACGGCTGCGGCCAACCCCGGCACGCTCAGCGTCTGCGGCGCCGACGCCCGCAAGGACGTGGTCTGCTACCAGACCAGCCACCCCACCGAGTACGCCCGGACCGGCGCGGTCGCGCGCCAGCTGCTCAACGGCCTGGGCCACTGCACGGCGTGGCGGGTGGGCAACACCAACCGGATGCTCACCAACTTCCACTGCATGGAGAGCGCGGCCGACCTGCGGGCCAGCGAGTTCCAGTTCGACTACCAGTGCTCGACCTGCGGCGGCAACAACCCGAAGCCCGGCACCAAGGTCAGCGGCCTGGAACTGGTCAAGTCCAGCCCGCTCAACAACCTGGACTACGCGTTGTTCTCGGTGAACAACTTCGACTCGATCAAGTCCTTCGGCACGCTCTACCTCGACGTGCGCGAGCCCAAGGCGGGCGAGCGCATCTACCTGCCCGGCCACGGCGACGTCAAGCCCAAGCGGCTGTCGCTGTACGAGGAGAGCGACGGCGGCGCGTACTGCAAGATCGACGTCGTGTCCTCCGGCGTGAACACCGGCTACAAGTGCGACAGCTCGGGCGGCAACTCCGGTTCGCCGGTGCTGGCCGCCTCGTCGCACAAGGTGATCGCGCTGCACCACCTCGGCGGCTGCCCGAACTGGGGGACCCGGATCTCCCTGGTGCACAACGAGATCGCGAGCCTGATCGACAACGCCGACGGCGGCCCCGGCCCCGGTCCGGGCAAGCGGTTCGAGAACGCGGCCGACTTCGCGGTGCGGGACCTGGCCACCGTCGAGTCGCCGATCACCGTCGCCGGCCTCACCGGCAACGCCCCGCCCGCGCTCAAGGTCGAGGTGAACATCAAGCACACCTACCGCGGCGACGTGCGCATCCACCTCGTCGGCCCGGACGGGACAGCGTACCTGCTCAAGGACACGTCCAACGACTCGGCGGACGACATCGTGGCCACCTACCCGGTGGACGCCGCCACGCAGGCCGCCAACGGCGTGTGGAAGCTGCGCGTGTACGACGCCTACCAGGGCGACACGGGCACGTTGGACTCGTGGGCGTTGCAGTTCTGACGTCCTGAAGGCCGGTCCGGCGTCCGCGTGGACGGGCGCCGGACCGGTTCTAGGGTTTGCGGCCCACGGCGGCCAGTCCGGCGAAGCGCTCCGGGTGGTCGTCGACGTCCTCGGGCGACGACGGCCGCCACAGCGGCAGGTGCACCACGCCGGGCTCGACCACGTCGAACCCGTCGAAGAACCGCAGCACCTGGTCGTGCGACCGCATGGTCATCGGGGTCGCGGTGCGCCGCCGGTAGAGGTCCTGGTGGCTGTCGGCCTGCACGTCCTGGCCGTCGCGGGTCGCGTGCGAGAGCACCAGGTGGCTCCCCGGCGGCACGGCGTCCCGGTACGCGGCCACGATGTCCGCCGGCCCGTCCTCGTCGGTCACGAAGTGCAGCACCGCCACCATCATCACGGCCACCGGCCGCGACAGGTCCAGCAGGTCGCGGGCCGCCGCGAGCACCGCGTCCGGCCGGCGCAGGTCCTGCTGCACCACGAAGGTCTGCTGGTCGTCGCCCAGGATCGAGCGGCTGTAGGTGACCGCGATCGGGTCGTTGTCCACGTACACGACGTGCGCGCCGGGGTCGGCGTTGCGGGCCACCTCGTGCACGTTGCCCACGGTCGGGATGCCGGAACCCAGGTCCAGGAACTGGCGCACGCCCCGCGCGGCGCAGTACTCGACCGCCCGCCGCAGGAAGGCGCGGTTCGCCTGCATGATCAGCGGCACCTCGGGCCACATCTCGACGGCCTGCCGCGCCATCTCCCGGTCGACCGCGAAGTTGTGCGCGCCGCCCAGGTAGTAGTCGTAGACCCGGGCCGCGCTCGGCCTGGTCAGATCGATGTCCGGGCGCTCCCCCATGTGCCGGCCTTCCTGCTGTTGGGACGAATTTCACTCATTTTTCCGCCGGACGTCCGGGTGCGCCCGTTCAGTCGCTTCCTGCGCTGAACGGGTGAAACGTCCGGCGACGCTGCGCGAGCCTGCCGGGTAGTGAACGCCCCGTGCGCATTCGTGCGCTCTGCCGTTCGGGCGTCCGCAGTCGTGCGTGTGGCGCGATTCAGGGTGTAATTGCACCCCCAGGGCCGTTCTCCGCGTTGTGGACCTTACGAGGGAAGGCACGCACCATGACGGGTGTACCCCCCGCGTTCGACAGCGGCAAGCCGCTGACGTGGGTGGACCTGGAGTCGATGCCCGATGACGGTCGGCGCTACGAACTCGTGGACGGGGTGCTCCTGGTGAGCCCTTCACCCCGCCCCGTGCACCAACGCGCCGTCGCCCGGCTGGTGATCGCGCTGACCGCGGTCTGCCCGCCGGACTGGGAAGTGCTGCCCGCCCCGGTCGACGTGGTGCTGGCCGACGACACCGTGTTCATCCCGGACGTCGTGGTCGGCGACCGCGCGGCGTTCACCTCCCGCGCGCTGATCGGGCCGCCGGTGCTCGCCGTCGAGGTGCACTCGCCGCGCACCCGCACGCTGGACCTGGAGCTCAAACGGGTGAAGCTGGAGCAGGCGGGCTGCCCGCACTACTGGCTGGTCGACCCGGACCTGCCGACGCTGCGCTGCCTGGCCCTTCGCGACGGCCGCTACCAGGAGGTCGCGGTGTCCGAGGGTGACGACGTGATCGCGCTGGTTGAGCCGTTCGAGGTGCGCCTGAGCGCGCTCGGGCTGGTCGGCGACAACCCGGCATAGGATGTAGACCCATACCTGCACTCCGGGGAGGGTCGTCTTGTCCGTCCGCGCCACCTGGTCCGGCCTGCGCACACTGCACAACCGGATCAACGCGAGCCTGGAGCGCGCGCTGCAACGGCAGTTCCACTTCGGGATGTCGGAGTTCACCGCGCTCGGCGCGCTGCACGAGTCGCCGGAGGGCGAACTGCGGATGCAGGAGCTGACCGAGGTGGTGGGCCTGAACCAGAGTTCGGTCTCCCGCCTGGTCGCGCGGCTGGAGCAGTCCGGCCTGACCACGCGCGAGATCTGCGAGACCGACCGGCGCGGGGTGTTCAGCTGCATCACGCCCGCCGGCCGCGAGATCTACCGCAACGCCGCCCCCTTCTACGACGAGACGCTGGCCGCGATCTTCGACGAGGTGGCCGCGGACCCCGACCTCGGGCCGCTGCTCGGGAAGGTCCGCTCGTAACCCCTGATTGTCGGACCCGACGGGTAGAATTCGAACGTCAGTTCGATACGGCGAGGGGAGCCTGTCGTGGTCGTGGAACCGGTCAGCGTCACCGCGTTGTCGTTCACCGAGTACGTGATGAGCGGCCAGCGCGGGCGGATCAGCATCGTCTCCGAGCAGCGCGAGGTGTACCTGGGCGTGGACCCGTGGGTGTGCGGGTTCTACAACCCCATGCGCGACGCGATGCGCCGCGCGGCGAACTCGACCGACCCGGAGGCGGAGCTGGAGGTCGCGGTCGAGTCGGCGAACCGCAACGGCCAGTTGCGGGCGTTCACGGAGCTGCGGGAGGGGTTCCTGCCGTGGCTGCGCGGCACCCGGGCGACCGGCGTGCCGGTGCGGGCCGCCCGGTGGACGGAGGGCGAGCTGTCCCTGCGCGTGCGGCCGCACCTGGGCCTGCGGCTGCCGGACGGCTCGACGGCGGCCGTGCTCGTCTACACCAAGGAGGCGGTGATGACGCAGGAGGCGGCGAACGTCGGGCTGCGCATCCTCCAGCAGACCACCGCCGACACCCTGCCCGGCGCGACACCGCTGCTGCTCGACGCGCGGCGCGGGCGGGCGTTCAAGATGGCCAAGCGGACCAACCTGGCCAAGCTCGACGCCCTGATCGCCGCCGAGGCCGCCGGGTACGTCGTGCACTGGCGGATGAGCGCCTGACCACCTGAGCGGCTCGCCACCTCGCCTTTTCGGGTCCGGCGGACCGGGCCGGGTTCAGCCCGCGAACCCGGCCGGGTCGTGCCGGAACCGCCCGCCGACGACCGTGGCCAGCACGCCGATGTCGCCGATCCGGGAGACCTCGCAGGTGCGCGGGTCGTCGTCCAGCACGACGAAGTCGGCCAGCCTGCCGGGCGTGAGCGAGCCCAGGTCGTCCTCGCGGCGGCACGCGTACGCGGCGTTCGCGGTGTACGCGCGCAGCGCCTCGGTCACCGTCACGGCCTCGTCCGGCCCGACGGCGAGCCCGGTGCGCGACCGTCGCTCGACCATGAACTGCACAGCCCGCAGCGGGCTCCCGTCCGCCACCGGCCGGTCCGAACTGCCCGCGAGCACCACCCCGCGGTCCAGGAACGCCCGGCCCCGGTACAGCCACGGCGCGCGCTCCGGGCCCATGATCGCCGAGTAGTCGTCGCCGTACGCCCACAGGAACGTCGGCTGCACCACCGGGATCACGCCCAGCGCCGCGATCCGGTCCAGCTGGTCGGGCCGCACCAGCCCGCAGTGCTCGATCCGGTGCCGGGCGTCCTGCCGGGGCCGCCGGCGCTGCGCCTCGGCCACCGCGTCCAGCGCGAAGTCCACCGCCCGGTCGCCGATCGCGTGCACCGCGAGCTGCCAGCCGGCGTCGTGCCCGTCCAGGATCGCGGCCCGCATCACCGCCGGGTCGTCCTGCAACTGGCCGGCGCCCGCCGTGCCGACGTACGGCTCGGTCAACGCGGCCGTCCGGGCGATCATCCCGCCGTCGGTCCACAGCTTCAACGCGCCGATCGACAGCCACTCGTCGCCCAGACCGGTGCGCAGGCCCAGCGGGAGCGCGCGCCGCACGCCGTCCTGCGCGTGCGCCCGCACGTCCCTCAGCTCGCCCGACGACACCATGAGCTGCACCCGGATCGGCAGCGGTTCCCGTTGGTACGCCGCGACTTCCAGCGGACTGCTGCCGATCAGCCCCTCGCCCACCCCCGCCTCGGCGGCGAACACGACCCCTTCGCGCAGGCACTGCTCCGCGCCCGACCGCACGTCCGACGCGATGTCGGCGATCGAGTAGGGCAGCATCATCGCCCGCACCGCCGACTGCGCCCGTTCGGCGAGGAACCCGGTCGGCTGCCCGGCCGCGTCCCGCTGCACGTCGCCCAGCGGCGGCAGGTCGGCCAGCACGTCGCTGCTCACCACGCACGCGTGCCCGGACAGGTCCTGCACGTAGACGCGCGGCCCGACCACGTCGAGGTCCCGTGCCGTGAGCGGCCGGTCGAGCACGCGGTGGTCGTACCCGGCGACCTCCAGCCACACCGAACGCGGCGCGCCGCGCAGCAGGTCCAGCACCTGGGCGACGGTCGCGCAGCCGGAGATGTCCAGCGTCCGGGACGCCCGCCCGGCCCACGCCAGGTGGTTGTGCGCGTCCACGAACCCCGGCAGCGCCACCGCGCCGCCCAGGTCCACCACGCGGCGGGCGGGCAGGTCGGCGACGTCCTCGTCCAAGCCGACGATCCGCCCGCCCCACACGCCGAGCGTGGACGCACCGGGCCGTGCCGGGTCGAGGGTCGCGAACCGGCCGCCGACCACCTTCAGGTCAAGGATCACCCCCGCAGGCTAGTTGGCGGCCCGCAGGCGGGGGCTAACCTCGCGACATGCGCAAGTGGTGGTCGGTCGGCGCGGGTGTGCTGCTCGTCGTGCTCGGTGCGGTGTGGACCGCGCAGGGGCTCGGCTACCTGGAAGGCAGCTTCATGACCGGCCAGAAGCTCTGGACCGCGATCGGCCTGGTCTGCGTCGTCGGCGGCGTGGCGCTGCTGGTGACCGCCGTGCGGCGCCGGTAGCTGCGGACCTCCGAACCCGGTTTCCGAGCCGGCTCACGCCTTCGGCACACCGGCCCGTTCGGCGAGGTGCCGGACCAGGACCCCGATCGATTTCGCCAGTTCGTCCACGAGTTCCTCGGAACGGGGTTTGCCGTGCCCCGCGCCCAGGCACCAGGACATGCTGAAGGACAGGATCGAATCGACGTCGCTGGGCCGCAGCAGGATGGCCTGCCCGACGTGCAGGGGTTCGGCGGGCCCGTTCTCGTACAGCCGGTGCCAGGTGCCGGTCCGGTGGTCGAAGGCCAGGTGGTTGATGCCGGCCGGACTCGCCAGGACGTAGTCGAACGGCACGTTCGGGCCGGGCGCCCACGGTCGTTCGGCGCGGCCGTTCATCGTGCTCCCGCTTTCGTGGTCGGTTTCGTGGTCGCTTCGGCGATCGGTTCGGTGGACACGAGTTCTCCTCACTCGGAGCGGCAGGGTTCCGCCGCCAAGGACTACCACAGAACGCGATATGAGGAGTCCTTGCAAAAGCCCCGCCGATTCCGGAAACCGTTTCGACAGCCGCCGGTCCGGGCATTCCAACAATTCGCCGCCGCCCGCCGAGGCCGCCCCGGGCCACCGCGCCGCACCCCCTCGCGACCGTGACCGACCGGACGGTCCACGGGACCCCCGAGTTAGGTTAGGGTCAGGTAACTTAGGCGAGCCTAAACCCTGGAGGAGTCCCATGCGGGTCGTCATGTTCGGCTACCAGACCTGGGGCCACCGCACGCTCCAAGCGCTGCTGGACTCCGAACACGAGGTGGTGCTGGTGGTGACCCACCCGAAGAGCGACCACGCGTACGAGCGGATCTGGAGCGACTCGGTGGCCGACCTGGCCGCCGAGCACGGCGTTGAGACGATCATCCGCAACCGGCCGGACGACGACGAGCTGTTCCAGCGGTTGAAGGAGGTCCGGCCGGACGTCATCGTGGCGACGAACTGGCGCACCTGGATCCCGCCGCACATCTTCACGCTGCCCGAGCACGGCACGTTGAACGTGCACGACTCGCTGCTGCCCGCCTACGCGGGTTTCTCACCGTTGATCTGGGCGCTGATCAACGACGAGAAGGAGGTCGGCGTGACCGCGCACATGATGGACGAGACGCTGGACGCGGGCGACATCGTGCTCCAGCGAGCCGTCCCCGTCGGCCCCCGCGACACGACCGCCGACCTGTTCCACAAGACGCTGGAGCTGTTCGGCCCGATCACCGTCGACGGCCTGGCCGAGATCGCCAAGGGCCGCACCGACTTCACCAAGCAGGACCGGACGAAGGCGAGCTTCTTCCACAAGCGCGCGGAGGAGGACCTGCGCATCGACTGGACGTGGCAGGCGGACGAACTCGACCGCCTGGTCCGCGCCCAGTGCGCCCCGTACCCGAGCGCGTTCACGTTCCACAAGGGCAAGCGCCTGGAGATCGTCGAGGCGGAGGTGTCGGAGGCCCGTTACGGCGGCACCCCCGGCCGGATCTTCTACCGCGAGGGCGACGGCGTCGCGATCGTCGCGGGCGCGGACTCCCGCCGAGGCCGCAACCACGCGCTTCTGGTGAAACGAGTCCGTACGGAGGACGGCAGCGAACTGGGCGCGACGGAGTACTTCACGCACATGGGCGGCTACCTGACCAACCGTCCTTGAACCGGTGCGTTCAACACGCCACCGTTCCTGACTCCACCACTACCGGTCCTTACTGGTACTGACCCGCCGCTACTGGCCGCCTTCGTGAGGCGCGCCCACCGTCCGACAACGGCTCTGGGCGCGCCCACTCATACCCAGAACTCCTATACTCACCACCAACACCACGTTTCCCGAGCCGCTTTCCACGCCACACGTCACACAAACCGGTGAACAACCCCGAAAAACACCGGAAAACGTACGGAAACACTGTTCCCGTTACTCGGTGAGATATGGAACCTACCCGAGCCGCCACCCTCAACCCTCAGAACCACAACCCCACTTACGTCGCACCCACCCACGCCGCACCCCGGCCAAGCCGTCCACAGCACCCAGACCCGACCTGCGCAGACCACGCCGACCACACCCACCGGCGGCCCCAGCCAACAGACCCCTGCCGCCACCAGCAGACCGCGCGTGATCACCCGCGCATGCGCCGTCGGGCACGCGCAGCCTGCCAACGCACGCACGCCGACGCACGCACGCCGACACGCGCATGGCTACACCGCAGCCGCCTGCACGCACGGCACGTGTAGCCGCCCATCGACATCCCGCCATCCGCACCCGCGCCCGCACCAACCCATGGGCATCCGCCCATCCGCGACCGCGCATCCCCGACCGCCTATGGGCGTCCGGCTATGGGCGTCCGCCCGCATGCGCCGCCTGCGCCTGTCCATCGACCCGTACCAACATCTGCGCCAGCGGGGCTGTGATGACGCGATCGCGCTGCGCTCCCGGGACCGCGCTGGCGAGGGCGAGGGCGGAGGCAGCCGATCCGTGCCAGCGAACTTGTGCCCGTGAACTCGTACTCGCGAACACGTGCTGACGAACTCGTGCCAGCTGGATCTGGGTCTGCTGGAGCTGGGTCTGCTGGAGCTGGGCCTGCTGGAGCTGGGCCTGCGAGGTCCGAGCCGGACAGAGTTGTCGCCGTGCCTTGAGTCGGAGCCCTACCCGCGTTGGAGGGCTCGTGTTCGAGTGCCCTCGTTGGAGCCGTGCGCGCAGCGGGGTTGGGCATGCTCGCAGCGAGGGCGGTCGGGCTCGCGCGGGCTTGCGTTGGCCCGTTGATCCTCCGGGCTCGGATTCGGCTGTGGGGGCGGGGTTGTCCTGATGCGTGCCACCCGGTGATCACGTCGTGATGGTGATCGCTGATCATTGGTGCCCATGAGCCGGAAGCGGACGACTACGTGGGCAAGTGTGGCGGTGTTGGTCCTGCTGCTGGCGATCGGTTATTACCTGACCCGGTACCAGGAGTCGAAGTCCCCGGTCGAGCCGACGTCGACCGGCGCGCAGCCGCCCGGTACCGCGCCCGGTGCCACGCCGGCGCAGGATCCTGGGCCGTTGTTGGCGGGGTTGAAGATCGCGGCCGAGGGCAAGATGGCCGGGTACAGCCGGGACCGGTTCCCGCATTGGAGCGGGCAGGGCAACTCGTGTGACACGCGTGAGGTCGTGTTGCAGCGGCAGGGTACGGATGTCCGGAGCGACAAGGATTGCAAGGCCACGTCGGGCACTTGGGTCAGCGTGTACGACGGCGTGACGATCACCGACGCGGGGAAGCTCGACATCGACCACACCGTGCCGTTGGCGGAGGCGTGGCGGTCCGGTGCCGACAAGTGGACCGACGAGCAGCGGCAGAAGTTCGCCAATGATCTCGGCGGGATCCAGCTGGTGGCGGTGTCGGCTACCACCAACCGGGCCAAGGGGGACCAGGATCCGGCGAAGTGGAAGCCGCCGGTCGAGGGGTACTGGTGCGTCTACGCCGCCAACTGGATCACGGTCAAGAGCACGTACGGGCTGACCATCGACCAGGCCGAGCATGACGCGTTGGCCGCGATGATCGCCGTCTGCCCGAAATAGGGAACGGTGGGGGTCTAGGGCGCTGGGTCCAGCGCGCTGCGTCAGGGGCGCAGGGTCAGGGGCGCAGGGTCAGGGGCGCAGGGTTTGGAGTTGGTCGACCAGGTCGGTGTGGACCTCGGTTCGACGGACCCACGCGGCCGAGCCGGAGCCGGCGGTGGGGGGATCGCCCAGCGGGTCGACGGCGGTCGTGACGCCGTATTCCAGGCGGTAGGCGATGAGTCCGGTGGCGGCTCGCACCCAGGGGTTGGGGTCCGGGCTGGGGATTTCGCCCAGGCCCACGCGGAACCAGACGGGGAGGCGGGTGTCGGCTGCCAGGGCCCGTTCCAGGCGTCGGGCGGCGGCGTCCCAGATCTCTTCGCGGGCCTTTTCGCCGGCCAGGACGGCTTCCTGGCGACGGGCGTCTTCGGCGGCTGCCGAGTCGGCTTCCAGGCGGGCGGCGGCGTCTTGGGCGCCTGCTTCCGCCGAGCCGATCTGCCAGTCGAGCTGGTGGACCTCGTGCTCCAGCGCGTCGCGCTCGAACCTCGGCATCCGGCCGGACGCGAGGCGGGCTCGGCCGGCGTCCCGCCGCTCCTTGAGCGCGTCGTACTCGGCCACCTCCTGGCGCAGCTCCACCCGCACCGAGTCGGCGAGCACCTCCTGCTCGGCGTCCCACGCCGCACGCAGCGCGGCGACGATGTCGCCCACTTCGCCGTCGACCAGGTCGAAGTCCTCGTCCGGGCCTGAGCCGGCACCGGCCAGGCGGCGCTCCAGGACCAGCAGTCGCCGGCTGACCCGGTCCAGTTCGGCGGTCAGCAGCTGGGTCCGGTGGACGAGGTCGGCGACGGTCGGTTCGACCGCGTCGAGCCGCTCTTTCTCCGTGGGCACGCGATCCAGCCAACCTCACGAACCACCGCCGGCGTGCCACCCGCCGGGAAAACCACGCGGACGGTCCGCAACAACCCCCGTGCAGGTCAACGCACCCTCACCCACAGTTACATAGCGTAAACACCCATCAAACGGTGTATGTCTGGTACATGTCGACATCGGTTCACGAGACGGAACGAAAGTACGAGGCCCCGACCGGCGTCGCGCTGCCGGAACTGGCCGATCTGCCGGGGGTGGCCGCCGCGGCGGGCCCCGAGGAGCAGCGGCTGGAGGCGGTCTACTACGACACCGCCGACCTGCGGCTGGCCCGCGCGGGCCTCACGTTGCGCCGGCGGGTCGGGGGCGACGACGCGGGCTGGCACTTGAAGCTGCCGGTCGCCGAGGACACCCGCGAGGAGGTGCGGTTGCCGCCCGGACGGGCCGCGAAGCACCCGCCCAAGCAGCTGGGCTCGCTGGTCCAGGTGCACGCGCGCGGTGACGCGCTGACCCCGGTCGCCCGGATCCGGACCACCCGGCAGCGCTGGCAGCTGGTGGACGAGCGCGGCAAGCTGCTGGTCGAGGTGGTCGAGGACCTGGTGTCCGCGCAGGACGTCGCGGACGAGTCGGTGGACACCTGGCGCGAGATCGAGGTGGAGCTGGGCGAGCGGGGCGACCTCGCGCTGCTGGACCACGTGGAGCGCCGGCTGGCCGAGGTGGGCATCACCCGGTCGACGTCGTCGGCCAAGCTGACCCGCCTGCTCGCGGGTCGGATCGCGCCCGGACGGCCCGCGCCCAAGCGGGGGAAGTCGGCGGGTGACGTGGTGTTGGCGTACTTGCGTGAGCAGTCGGAGGCGCTCATGCACTACGACCCGAAGGTGCGCCGTCAGGAGGAGGACGCGGTGCACCAGATGCGGGTGGCGACGCGTCGGATGCGCAGCGCGCTCCAGGCGTTCGGGAAGGTCGTGGAGCGTGATCGGACCCGTGTGCTGACCGATGAATTGAAGTGGTTGGCGGGTGTGCTGGGCGACGCGCGGGACGCGGAGGTGATGCGCGCCGGGTACGAGGCGAATGTGGCGAGGCTGGATTCCACGCTCGTGCTCGGGCCGGTGTCCGCGCTGCTCACGCGGCATTTCGCGCCGTTGGAGGCGGGTGCGCACGAGTCGGCCATGACGGCGATGAACAGCCGCAGGTACTTCGCCTTGTTGGACGCCGTGGACGCGTTGCTCGCGGATCCGCCGTTGACTGCGTTGGCGCACGGCAAGGCGAAGCAGGTGTTGCCGAAGTTCGTGGTGAAGACCTACAAGCGGTTGGCCCTTCACGCGGAGCACGCGCATGACGACGAGTCGTTGCACGAGTCGCGCAAGGCGGCCAAGCGTCTGCGGTACGCGGTGGAGACCGTGGAGCCCTTGTACGGCACGAGCGCGAAGAAGTACCGCAAGCGCCTCAAGGATCTTCAGACGTTGTTGGGCGACCACCAGGACAGCGTCGTGGCACGGCCGGTGCTGCGCGAACTCGGGGCGCAGGCGCACCGGGACGGCGAGAACGGGTTCACGTTCGGTCTGCTGTACGGGCTGGAGGAGGCGAAGGCCGCGCGGGTGGAGGAGCACTTCCCGGCCGTCTGGGCGGAACTGGGCCGGCCGAAGTTTGTCTGATTGGTCTGGACCTTGACACTCTCGGGGCACGGCTGAAACGGTGATCGAAGCCGCCGCACGGGTTATCCACACCGATCCCAGGAGGATGTCCGTGCCTCGAAGAGTGGAACCAACCAGTCGTGCCGGCCGGCGCTTGCTCGCCCCGGCGCTCGCCGCCCTGCTGCTCCTGGGCGCGGCGGGCACCGCGGTCGGCGAACCGGCAGCTCCGGAGAAACCTGTGCCCCTCAGCATCGTGCCCGCACCCGTGAAAGCCGCGCCGAAGCCGGGCGTGACCTACGCGCTCACCGGCGACACGCGCATCTACACCCAGCCCGGCTCGCGGGCCGCCAAGCAGGTCGGCGAGTACCTGGCCGGCGTGTTGCGGCCGTCCACCGGCTACCGCCTGCCGGTCGTGCCCGGCGCGTCCGGCCGCGGCATCTCGCTGCTGCTGACCGGCGCGGACCACCGGGTCGGCGAGGAGGGCTACCAGCTCGACGTGACCGGGCGCGGGGTGGTGGTCCGGGCGCGGACGGCGGCCGGCCTGTTCGCGGGCGTGCAGACGTTGCGCCAGTTGCTGCCCGCGAAGGTCGAGTCGAGGAGCAAGCAGCGCGGGCCGTGGAACGCGACGGGCGTGAGCATCCTGGACTACCCGCGCTACGAGCACCGGGGCGCGATGCTGGACGTGGCACGGCACTTCTTCTCCGTGGCCGAGGTGAAGCGCTACATCGACCAGATCGCCCAGTACAAGATCAACCGGCTGCACCTGCACCTGTCCGACGACCAGGGCTGGCGACTGGAGATCAAGAGCTGGCCGAACCTGACCGCGCACGGCGGCAGCACCGAGGTCGGCGGCGGTCCCGGCGGGTTCTACACCCAGGACCAGTACCGCGACCTGGTCGCCTACGCCGCGTCCCGGCACATCGAGGTGATCCCGGAGATCGACCTGCCGGGCCACACCAACGCCGCCCTGTCCTCCTACGCCGAGCTGAACTGCGACGGCGTCGCCCCTCCGCTCTACACGGGCATCGAGGTCGGGTTCAGCTCGTTGTGCATCGACAAGGACATCACCTACAAGTTCGTGGACGACGTGCTGCGCGAGGTCGCGGCGCTGACCCCGGGCGAGTACCTGCACATCGGCGGCGACGAGGCGCACGCGACGACGGACCCGGACTTCATCGAGTTCATGGACAAGGTCCTGCCGCTGGTGGAGAAGTACGGCAAGACCGCGTCGGGCTGGCACGAGTTCGTGAAGGCCACGCCGGGCGCGTCGGCCGTGCCGCAGTTCTGGGGCACCAAGACGGTGGCCGCCGACATGGTCGCCGCCGCCGCGCGCGGCAACCGGATCGTGCTGTCGCCGGCGACCAAGGCGTACCTGGACATGAAGTACGACGCGAACACCAAGCTCGGCCTCAATTGGGCGGGCTACACCGACGTCGAGGACGCCTACGACTGGAACCCCGGCGCGTACATCCAGGACCTGCCGGCATCGGCGGTCCGCGGCGTCGAAGCTCCACTGTGGACGGAGACGCTGACGAACTCGGCCGAGGTGGAGTTCATGGCGTTCCCACGCCTGCCCGCGATCGCCGAACTGGGCTGGTCACCGTGGAGCACGCACGACTGGGCGAAGTTCAAGGACCGCCTCGCCGCACACGCCCCCCGCTGGAAGGCGCAAGGCGTGAACTTCTACCCCTCCCCCCAGATCCCCTGGAAGTAACCCCAACCCTGGTCTGACCGCCCATCGCGGCGGGCCACAACCGACCCCCGGCTGACCGACCTCTCCCCCTGCTCTGCACCCCGCGCCACCACGCGAGGTCGCGTCGGCTTGTCGGGCCTCATTTCCCGGCGATCACGCTTTTCGATCGCCGGGAAATCAGGACCGATGAGCCGACTTCCCGGCGACCTCGCCGCCGCCTGTGAAGCAGCGGCCGTCAAACACAGCCTTGGTCTGCTGGTAGCGGTCGAGAATGGCGTTGCGGTTCCCGGTGCCGGATTCGCCGTGGCCGCCGAAGGCCGCGTGCGCCGGGTAGGCGTGGTGGTTGTTCACCCACACCTGTTCCGCCTGGATCTCACGGGCCGCGCGGTAGGCCGTGCCGCCGTCGCGGGACCACACGGCGGCGGCGCGCCCGCGCGCGGTGTCGTTGGCGGTTTTCACGGCGTCGTCGAAGTCGTCGAACCGGGACACCGACAGGACCGGCCCGAAGATCTCCTGCTGGAGCACCCGGGTCTTGTCGTCGCCTTCGAAGATCGTCGGCGTCACGTAGTACCCGCCGGACAGGTCGCCGCCGAGGTCGGCGGGTCCGCCGCCGCACACCACCCGTGCGCCTTCGGCCCGGCTGGTGTCGATGTAGGACAGGACCCGGTCCCGCCGTTCGGCGCTGACCTGCGCGCCGACCACCGTCCCGGTGTCCAGCGGGTCGCCCTGCCGCACGGTCTCGGTGCGTTCGGCGGCGTCGGCCAGGAACCGGTCGTAGGCGGCGCTCTGGATCAGCGCCCGTGACGGGCACGTGCCGATCGCGCCCTGGTCGAGGGCGAACCCGGTGAAGCCGTCCAGCGCCTTGTCGTGGAACGCGTCGTGGCGCGCGGCGACGTCGGCGAAGAAGACGGCGGTGCTCGTGCCGCCGGGTTCGACGGCGACCGGGACCAGGTTCTCGCTGGCGCACCCGAGGATCAGCCGCCCGGTGGACGCCTCGCCGGCGAACGCGAGTTTCGCGATCCGCCGGGACGACGCGAGCGGCTTGCCCGCCTCCTCCGCGGAGCCGTTGACGACGTTGACCACGCCGGGCGGCAGCAGGTCGGCGATCAGGCCCATCAGCACGTGGATCGACGCGGGGGTCTCCTCGGCGGGTTGGAGCACGACGGTGTTGCCGGCGGCGAGGGCGGGCGCGAGTTTCCAGGCGGCTGCCGTCAGCGGGAAGTTCCAGCCGACGATCTGGCCGACCACGCCCAGCGGCCCCGGCACGTGGTAGGCGACCAGGTCGTCGCCGAGCTGCGAGAAGCCGCCCTGCTGGGCCCGGATGACGCCCGCGAAGCAGCGGAAGCCCTCGACCGCGAGCGGCAGGTCCGCGGCCAGGGTCTCGCGCACCGGTTTGCCGCTCTCCCAGGTCTCGGCGACGGCCAGGACCTCCAGGTGGTCCTCGATCCGGTCGGCGATCTCGGTGAGCACGGTGGCCCGCTCGGCGGGCGGGGTGCGGCCCCAGCCGCGCGCCGCGCCGTGGGCGGCGTCCAAGGCCCGGTCGACGTCCTCGGCGGTGCCCCGGGCGACCTCGGTGAACACCTCGCCGGTGACCGGGGAGGTGTCGGCGGCGTAGCGGCCCTTGGCGGGTGGCACGTACTCGCCGCCGATGAAGTGGTCGTACCGCTCGCGGTAGGTCATCACGCTGCCCGGCCGACCCGGTGCCGCGTACCTGGTCATCTCGTCGCCTCCCGCGTCGTCGCCTTGGTCGCCGGACGACGGTAGGGGCCGGAACGTTGCAGTCACGTTGCACCCGATCGGAGCAGCGATCGGCTTGCCGCCGCGCGCGGACGCCAGTCATCCTGGTCAGCCAGGAGGTTCCGCGATGCACCCAGACCCGCGCCGGCTCGCCCGTCTGCACGAGGCGACGCTGAGCGGGACGCCGACGTCCGGCGCGCGCCCGGTGATCGTCGAGTCGTGGCGGCGGTCGCTGGCGGCGCTGGTCGACCCGGACCGCCACGAGGCGCCGGTCGTGCTGGCCCGCGACGAGGTGGTGCGGCTGCGCGGGGCGCACCCGCTGGCGGCGATGCTGCCGATGCTGCGCGAGACGCTGGTGAGCATCGCCGACGCCGCCCAGCACATCATGATCATCACCGACGCGGAGGGCCACATCCTGTGGTGCGAGGGCGCGGCGTCGGTGCTCGGCCCGGCCGAGCGGGTGCGGCTCACCGAAGGCGCGCGGTGGAGCGAGGACGCCATCGGCACCAACGCCATGGGCACCGCGCTCGCCCTCGGCCGGCCGGTGACCGTGCACTCCGCGGAGCACCTCGTGCGCACCTGCCACGGGTGGACGTGCACGGCGTCGCCGGTGCGCGACCCGGACACCGGCCGCACGCTCGGCGTGGTCGACGTGAGCGGCCCGCTGACCAGCGTGCACCCGGCGACGACCGCCCTGGTGTCGACGGCCGCGCGGCTGGTGGAGAGCCAGTTGCAGGTGCGGCAGGCGGCCCGCGACGAGCGGGTGCGCGCGGCGAACCTGGGTCGGCTGATCGGCCTGCGCGGCGAGCCGGCCGCGCTGCTCAGCCCCAGCGGACGGGTGCTGGCGGCGGCTTCGGGACTGCCCGCGACGCGGGTGGACGTGTCCGGCGGCCCGGTGCGGTTGGCGGACGGGCGCGAGGCGGTCGTGGAGCCGTTGGACGAGGGGTACCTGCTCCGCGTGCCGCGTCCGACCCGTCGAAGACCGGTGCTCTCGCTGCGGTTCCTGGGCGAGCCGACCGGGTCGCTGGACGGGCGTGCGCTGGCGTTGTCGCTGCGGCACGCGGAGCTGCTGACCGCGCTCGCCCTGCACCCGCGCGGGTCGACCGCCGAGCAGTTGGCGCTGCGGCTGTACGGGGAGCGCGGCAACCCGACGACCGTGCGGGCGGAGCTGCACCGGCTGCGCGCGCAGCTCGGTGACGTGCTGCTGACCAGGCCCTACCGGCTCTCGGCCGACGTCCGGGGCGATTTCCTGACGGCCCGCAAGGCGCTGCGGGCGGGTGACGTGCCACTGGCCGTGTCGGTGTACCGGGGCGAGCTGCTGCCCCGGTCGGACGCGCCCGTGGTGCGGGAGGAGCGCGAGGAGCTGGCGGCGGCCGTGCGGCGGGGCGTGCTGGAGCACGACGACGTCGAGGTGCTGTGGACGTTCGCGGGCGTCGTCGAGGACGCCGAGGTGCTGGAGCTGCTGGTCCGCCTGCTCCCCCGCGCCGATCCGCGCCGCGCGCTCGCCGCGACCAGGCTCGGCCGCGCGCTCGCCTGACACCGCCGCGACCGGCCCGCCTAGGCTGGTCGGCATGGGGTTCTTCGCGCCGGGGGACGTGGCGCTGCGCCGGGAAGTGCTGCACGGCCGGCCGTGGGCGGTCACGCCGACCAGGGTGGTCGAGGACGGGCCGGGGCTGCTGGCCGTGTTCACCGTGCCCGGCACCCGGTTCGGGTTCCCGCCGCACCCGTTCCCGCACCACTGGCAGGAGCTGGGCCGCACCCGCTGGGACGGCCACGGCAAGCTCCAGCTGCACCGGCCCGGCGACGCCTACTCCGTGGACCTCTACTGGCAGGGCGACGAGCGCCGGTTCGCGGGCTGGTACCTCAACCTCCAGGACCCGTTGCGCCGCACCCCGCTCGGCTTCGACACGCTCGACCACGAGCTGGACTACTGGGCCCCGGCGGAGGGCGGCTGGACCGACCGGGACCGCGAGGAGTTCGAACTCCAGGTCGCGCACGGCAAGTACACCGCCGAGCAGGGCGACGCGATCCGCCGCACCGGCAAGGAGGTCGAGGCGATGCTGGACGCCGGCACGACCTGGTGGGACCCGGCGTGGGCGGGGTTCGCCCCGGACCCGGACTGGCCGGTGCCGGAGCTGCCGGCCGGCTGGGCGGACTACCCGCTGCCGTGAAGGTCCGCCCGCTGACCCCGCCGACCCTGCTCGCCGAGCTGGTCGAGCGGATCGACGCGACGCGCGGGGCGTGGACCCGGGTCCTGCTCGACGGCGCGCCGCCGACCCGCCCGGACCGGCTCGCCGAGTCCCTGGTGGAGCCGCTCAAGGCCCGGGGGCGCCCGGTGCTGCACGTCTCGTCGGGCGACTTCCTGCGGCCCGCCTCGGTCCGGCTGGAGTTCGGCCGCACCAACCCGGACACGTTCCGCGGCGGCCGGCTGGACATCGGCGGCCTGCTGCGCGAGGTGCTGGACCCGTTGGAGCCGGGCGGCACCGGGCGGGTGCTGCCGTCGCTGTGGAACGCCGAGACCGACCGGGCCAGCCGCGCCGACTACGCGACCCTGCCCGAGGGCGGGGTGCTGCTGCTGGACGGCACGCTGCTGCTGGACAAGTGGCTGCCCGCCGAACTCGCCGTGCACCTGTGGCTGTCCGACGCCGCGCTGGCCCGCCAGACCGCGCCGGAGGACGCGTGGACGCTGCCCGCCTACGCCGGCTACGAACCCCGCGCGGATGTGATCGTGCGCTACGACCACCCCACGAGACCCGCTCTGGTGGGTAGTCTCGACTGAGGATTCCCGGGGGAGGTGGACGTGGCCAGGTTGCAGCTGCTGCTCGCGCTCTACCTGCCGGGCCTGTTCGCGCTCACCCTGCTGCACTCGCCGGCCGACCTGCTGGCGGTCGTCACGGCCGTCGCCGTGGTCCTGCTGCTGCTCTCCGCCGCGCCGACGGTGCAGAGCGCCCCCGCGTGGGTGCGGTCCCTCTCGCTGCGCGAGAAAGCCCTGAAAACGGCTTTCCTGCGGCTGCGCGACCCCGACGCCGCGGGTCGCCCCCGTCCACGAGCACCGGGACTCGGCCTGAGCGCCTGACGTCCCCCGTTCCCGCTCGTGCAAACGGAGTACCCCCGTGTTCTACGACCTGGGCTCAGCCCTGGCCGGCGTCGCCACGCCCGCCCTCGCCATCGTCGCGTTCACCGTCCTCGTCCGACTGCTCGTCCACCCGCTCAGCCGTGCCGCCGTGCGCGGCGAGAAAGCCCGCGCCGCGCTCGCCCCGCAGATGCGGGCGATCCAGGAGAAGTACGGCAAAGACCCGCGCAAGCTCCAGGAGAAGTCCCTGGAGCTGTACCGGGCCAACGGGACCTCGATGTTCGCGGGCTGCCTGCCCGCGCTCGTCCAGGCACCGTTCTTCATGGTGATGTACCGGCTGGTCAGCACGCCGAACCCGCTGCTGGACGGCACTTTGTTCGGCACCTCGCTGGGCACGCACTGGTTCGGCGCGTACGACCACAACGCGGTCTTCCTGCCGCTGTTCGCGGTGCTGGCCGGTGTCGCGTTCGCGACCTCGCGGTGGCAGGCGGCGGTGGCCGCGCGCGCCGGCGGCCCGCAGCCGCCGTTCGCGAAGGTCCTGCGGCTGCTGCCGTTCGGCACGGTGGCCATCGCCGCCGTGCTCCCGCTGGCCGCCGGGATCTACCTGCTGACCACGACTACTTGGACGCTGCTGGAGCGAGCTTTCCTGTATCGCGCAGTTCAGCTCCCGCCTCGTGCAGGAACTCCAGCACGTACCGGTAAGAGGTGAACAGGCCGCACTCGGCGTAGGAGATCGACTTGTCCCGGCAGAAGTCGCGGACCAGGTGCTGCGCGTGGCGCAGGTGCGGCCGGGGCATGTTCGGGAACAGGTGGTGCTCGATCTGGTAGTTCAGGCCACCGAGCAGGAAATCGGTGAACCAGCCGCCGGTCACGTTGCGGGACGTCAGCACCTGCTTGCGCAGGAAGTCCAACTGGTGACCGGCGGTGAGCACCGGCATGCCCTTGTGGTTGGGCGCGAACGAGCAGCCCATGT
This sequence comes from Saccharothrix sp. NBAS 001, assembly GCF_056640475.1. Taxonomy (NCBI): domain Bacteria; kingdom Bacillati; phylum Actinomycetota; class Actinomycetes; order Pseudonocardiales; family Pseudonocardiaceae; genus Saccharothrix; species Saccharothrix sp. NBAS 001. Next base: position 9,395,767 of record NZ_CM153251.1, on the reverse strand, counting down.
AGACGCCGAACAGGCCCTGGTGCAGGGCGATGAACGCGATCGCCTTGCCGGGCGACATGATCGTGAAGACCAGTCCGAAGTAGGCGACCACGTGCACCGCGAACAGCCCGAGTTCCAGCTGCCAGCCGCGGACCTCGCGGCGGAACGCGGCGCCGGCGCTGATCACGTGCAGGCTGAAGCCTTCGAGCAGCAGCAGCGGGAAGAACAGCCACGCCTGGTGTTTCACCACCCAGCGGAAGAAGCCGCGCTTGCGCTGCGCCTGCTCGGCGCTGAACGCGAGCACCGCGATGTCGACGTCGGGGTCCTCGTCCTCGTGGTTGGGGTTGGCGTGGTGGCGGTTGTGCTTGCCCATCCACCAGCCGAAGCCGACCCCGATCAGCAGGTTCCCCAGCACCAGGCCGATCGCGCCGTTGACCTTGTTGGTGGCGAACATCTGCCGGTGGCCCGCGTCGTGGCCGAGGAACGCGATCTGGGTGAACACGAAGGCGAGCAGCGGCGCCAGCGCCAACTGCCACCACGAGTCACCGACCACCACCATCGCGGTGACGGTCAACCCCAGTGCGGCGACGCCACCGACCAGGCACAGCACGTAGAAGCCGATCCGGCGGTCGAGCAGACCCGCCTGCTTGACCGACCTGGACAACTCCGCGAAGTCACTGCCGCGCCTGGGCGACGCATCGAGGTTCACGCGCGGAGCCTAAGGGGCGCGCGGTGACGTGCTCAGGGCAGCCTTAGTTGCAACTGGGCGAACACCCGGAGTAGAGGGTCTTGGAGGTCGAACCCGCCGACCTCGGCGGCCCGGCGGACCCGGTAGCGCAGGGTGTTCGGGTGCACGTGCAGACCGGTCGCGGCGGCCCGCACGTCGCCGAACGCGTCCAGGTACGCCAAAAGGGAACGGGCCAGTTCCGGGTCCAGCGCCGCCAGTCTCGGATCGCGGATCCGGGGGTGTTCGGCCAGCAGCGCCAACGTCTCGCTGACCAGCACCCGCGACCGCACGTCGGCCAGCGTGGCGACGTCCACGTCGAGGTCGCGCGCCATCGCGTCGAGCACCCGGTCGGCCTCGTTGCGGGACACCATCACTTCGTCCACTGTGGACACCGTCGAGCCGATCGCGCCCTGCGCCCGCAGCCCCATGTGCTTGCGCGCGGCGGCCACGATCTCCTTGGTCAGCGCCAAGAGCGGCGCGGTCGGCGGCAGGTCGGGCAGCAGCACGTAGGTGCGCCCGCCGGACTGGCTGACCAGCGCGCTGCGCCGGTAGGCCGCCGCGTGCACGGAGATCAGCCCGGTCATCTCGGTGTGCCGCAACTCGTGCTGGGTGCGGTCGGCGCTCTCCTGGCCGCGCAACGCGAACACCACCACGGCGGCGGGCTTGTCCGGGTCCGCGCCGATCTGCTCGGCGACCGACGCGGCGTCCATCCTCCCGTCCAGCAACGACGTCAGCAGGTTCTCCCGGAACGCGGCGCTGGGCTCGCGCTGCTGCACCAGGTGCAGCGCGGTCACCCGGGCCGCGCCCAGCAGCGCCCGCTCGGACTGCTCGGTCAGCGGCGTCGCCCCCTCCTGCACCCAGATCGTGCCCAGCGGCTGGCTGCCCGCGTGGATGCCGACCGCGATCCGCCGCCGGATGCCGAGTTCGGGCCGCTCCTCGATCCGCACGACCTCCTCGCCGGAGCGCAGCCGCTGGTAGACGCCCCACTCGCGGAGCATCTTCAGGTACGGCTCGGGCCCCTGGCGGCCCAGGATGGACAGCCGGCGCAGCTCGTCGACCTCGTCGGAGGAGCGGGAGTAGGCCAGCACCCGGCTCGCGGTGTCCTCGATGCTGACGATCCCGCCGGTCAGCGCGGCGATCGTCTGCGCCAGCGCGAACAGGTCGCCGAGCACCTCGCCCGCACCCGCGTCGGCGGTCAGCCGGGCGCTGCTCACCACACCCCGGACCAGTGACTCCAAGTGTTCCCAGCGCACCTCCGGGCGGACCGCGAGCAGGGCCACGCCCGCGTCCGCCGCGGCCTGGCGCAGCATCGGCGCGGGCGCGTCCACCTTGACCGCCACGGCCGCCGCGCCACCCTGTCCCGCCGCCCTGACCAGCGACAACGCCGCACGTCCGCGCGCGCCGATGACCAGTGCGAGGTCGCCGGGGCGCACGTCCGGGACGTCGTCCGGGTCGAGGATGACCACGTCGTGGACGTCGACCTCCAGACCGTGCGGGGCGACCTGGATCTCCACCAGAGGGTCACCCAGAGCGATCAGCACCTGCCGCAGGCTCACCCCTGCCCCCTTTCGGACGGCAGCCGACCGGCCGCACGTTTGTCCGCGCGAACAACGGCGGGACCGCAAGCCTAGACGCGCGGACAACGGTGTGCACGCTCGGTAGTCCTACCGTGAGACGACACAGTCTTCAGTGGTGAAGGAGCTGCTTTGTGGATGCCGTGACCAGGGTCCCCGCACCGGTGAACGAGTCCGTCCTGAACTACGCCCCCGGATCCGCGGAGCGGGCGCAGCTCCAGGCGAAGCTGGCCGAACTGGCCAAGGAGCCCACCGAACTGACCCTGACCATCGGCGGCGAGCAGCGGGTGGGCGGTGGCGAGCGCTTCGACGTCGTCCAGCCGCACAACCACCGCGCGGTGCTCGGCACGCTGCACGGCGCGACCGCGCGGGACACCCGGGACGCGATCGCCGCCGCCCAGCAGGCCGCCCCGGCGTGGCGCGCGCTGTCCTTCGACGACCGCGCGGCCATCCTGCTCAAGGCCGCCGACCTGCTGGCGGGCCCGTGGCGGCAGACGCTCAACGCGGCCACCATGCTCGGCCAGTCCAAGACCGCGATCCAGGCCGAGATCGACGCCGCCTGCGAGCTGATCGACTTCTGGCGCTTCAACGTGGCCTTCGGCCGGCAGCTCACCGCCGAGCAGCCGTCGTCCTCGCCCGGCGTGTGGAACCGCACGGACCACCGCCCGCTGGAGGGCTTCGTCTACGCGATCACGCCGTTCAACTTCACCGCCATCGCGGGCAACCTGCCCACCGCGCCCGCGCTGATGGGCAACGTGGTGCTGTGGAAGCCCTCGCCCACCCAGAGCGTCGCCGCGCACCTGACCATGCGGCTGCTCGAAGAGGCCGGCCTGCCGCCCGGCGTGATCAACCTGCTGCCCGGTGACGGCCTGGCCGTGTCCGAGGTCGCGCTGGCCCACCCGGACCTGGCCGGCATCCACTTCACCGGCTCCACCCGGACCTTCCAGCACCTGTGGGGCCAGGTCGGCGCGAACATCGCCGGCTACCGCTCCTACCCGCGCATCGTCGGCGAGACCGGCGGCAAGGACTTCGTGCTCGCGCACCCGTCCGCCGACGTCGACGTGCTGCGCACCGCGCTGGTCCGCGGCGCGTTCGAGTACCAGGGCCAGAAGTGCTCCGCCGCGTCGCGCGCCTACGTGCCGCGCTCGGTGTGGAACCGGGTCAAGGACGACTTCCTGTCCGACGTCGAGTCGCTGACCATGGGCGAGGTCACCGACCTGTCGAACTTCCTCGGCGCGGTCATCGACCGGCGCTCGTTCGACAAGCTGTCGGGCGTGCTGGAGGCCGCCAAGGGCGACCCGAAGCTGGAGGTCGCGGCCGGCGGCACGGCCGACGACTCGGACGGCTTCTTCGTGCGCCCCACCGTGATCCTGGGCTCCGACCCGTCGCACGAGGTGTTCACCACCGAGTACTTCGGCCCGGTGCTGGCCGTGCACGTGTTCGACGACGCCGACTACGACGCCGTGCTCAAGCAGATGGAGAGCGCCGCCCCGTACGGGCTCACCGGCGCGATCATCGCCCAGGACCGCGCGGCCATCGCGCACGCCCAGAACGAACTCCGGTTCGCCGCGGGCAACTTCTACGTCAACGACAAGCCGACCGGCGCGGTCGTCGGCCAGCAGCCCTTCGGCGGCGGCCGGGCGTCGGGCACCAACGACAAGGCGGGCTCGGTGCACAACCTGCTGCGCTGGGTGAGCCCCCGTTCCATCAAGGAGACCTTCGCGGCTCCGACTTCCCACCGCTACCCGCACCAGGGGTGACCATGCTCCGCTCCACACTGCTCGCCGCCTCGCGATCCGAGGCCGTGCGCGGGCTCGTCGAACGCACACCGCTGACCCGGCCGGTCGTCAAGCGCTTCATCTCCGGTGACGACGTGGACGCCGCCATCGCCACCACCGGCGAGGTGCTCGCGGACGGCCGGCTCGTCACGCTCGACCACCTCGGCGAGGACACCCGCGACGCGGCACAGGCCACCGCCACCGTCGACGCGTACCTGGAACTGTTGCGCCGCTTGCAGACCGCGGGCTACGCGGACCGGGCCGAGGTGTCGGTGAAGCTGTCCGCGGTGGGCCAGTTCCTGCCCGTGGACGGCGAGAAGATCGCCTTGGAGAACGCGCGCAGGATCTGCTCCGCCGCCGGCGTCGTGGGCACCACGGTCACACTCGACATGGAGGACCACACCACCACCGACTCGACGCTGGGCATCCTGCGCGAACTGCGGGTGGACTTCCCGTGGGTCGGCGCGGTGCTCCAGGCCTACCTCAAGCGCACCGAGCAGGACTGCCGGGACCTGGCGCACGCCGGGTCGCGGGTCCGGCTGTGCAAGGGCGCCTACCAGGAACCGGCCTCGGTCGCGTTCCAGGACAAGGCCGACGTCGACCTGTCCTACGTGCGCTGCCTGAAGGTGCTGATGGCCGGGCAGGGCTACCCGATGGTCGCCTCGCACGACCCCCGGCTGATCGCGATCGCCGCCGACCTGGCCGCGGAGCGGTCCAAGGACAGCTACGAGTTCCAGATGCTCTACGGCATCCGGCCCGACGAGCAGCGCCGGCTCGCCGCCGACGGCAACCGGATGCGGGTCTACCTGCCCTACGGCGACCAGTGGTACGGCTACTTCATGCGCCGGCTCGCCGAGCGCCCGGCCAACGTGGCGTTCTTCCTGCGCGCCGTGCTGACCAAGAGCTAGGCACCCGGCCAGTCACGGGCGACCATCGCCCGGGTCCGGGCGCGCGCGGCCTGCGGGTCGGGGTGCGCCCGGACCACCGCGTCCACCGCCTCGACGGCGAGCGCGAACCGCTCCGGCGCGGCCCGCCCGTCCCGCAGCACCAGCACCGCGTGGTGCGCCGCCGCGAGCGCCCGGTCCAGCTCCTCCCCCGCCTGCGCGCACAGCCGCGCGTAGAGGGAGAGCGTTTCGGCGTAGCGGAACTCGGCCGCCAGCTCGTCCGGCGTCCGGGTCAGCCGCCACACCAGCACGGCCTGCCGGGCGCGCGGCAGCGCTTCCGCGTCGCCGTTGTCGCGCAGCAGTTCCACCGTCCGGTGCACCGCCACCGGGTAGCCGACCGACGCGCCCCGGTGCCGTCCCACCAGGTCGCGCCACAGCTCGGCGACCCGGTCGGCGAACCCCAGCGCCGGTCCGCCGTGGCCGGTCCGCGCGAGCGCGTCGGACAGCTCCCGCCACGCCACCGCGAGCTTCCCGCCGCCCGCCGCCAGCACCCGGCGCGGCAACCGGGGCCGGGCCACCAGCTCCTCCTCCGCGATCCGCCGCGCCCGCCCCTGGTCGACGTCGAGCAGCAGGCGCGCCAGCCGCGACCGGGCGACCGCGAAGTCCACCAGGTGGCGCTGCGGGAACCGGGTCGCCAAGGGGCGCAACAGGCTCACCGCCTCCTCGGCGGCCGTGACCCGGTCCACGCCGGTCAGGTCGACCTGGTCGCAGAGCGCCGCCGCCAGGCCCGCGCCGCCCGGCTCGGCCCGCCGCCACACCCCGACCGCCTCGCGGGACGCGGCCAGCGCGTCCCGCGCCCGGCCCACCCGGTGCAGCAGCGTCCCCAGGCGCGCCAGCGCGGCGGCCAGTTCCGGCTCGAAGTCGCGCGGGTTCGCCGCCGCCAGCCGGCGCAGCACCGCGATCGACTCGCGGGCCGTCGACGCGGCCTCCTCGGGCAGCCCGAAGGTCGACAGCAGCGCGGCCACGGACGTCAGCGTGCGGGCGAACTCGGCTTCGTAGCGCGGATCCGCGTCCGCGACCTGACGCCACCGCAGCACCGCCCAGCGGGCCGCGTCACCGGCCTCGACCGGCCGGTCGGCGTCGAACAGCCGCACCGCGAGGTGGTGCGTGGCCTTCGCGAAGTCCAGCCGGAACAGCACCGGGTTCAGCCGGTGCAGCTCCTGGTAGAGCAGGGCGGCCCGGCCGACCGCGGCCAGTGCCTGCTCCCGCCGGCCCAGCGCGGCCCGCCGCAGGCCGAGCTGCTCCAGCGCGGCGGCGAGCTGCGCCGTGCACTCCTCGTCGTCGTCGGCGACCTCCCGGCACAGCGCCACGGCCTCCTCCGACGCGGCCAGCGCCTCGTCGTCGTGGCCCACCGCGATCAGCCGCAGTCCCAGGTCCCCCACCGCGTCCGCGAGCGCCGAGCGGTACTCGACCGGGTCGAGGTCGACCAGTTCCCGGTACAGCGCGACCTCCGCGCGGGCGGCCTCCAGCGCCTCCTCGCGCAGGGCGGCGAGCGCGGCCCGCGCGCCCAGCATCCCGTGCAGCTCGGCCAGTTCCGGCCGCTGCGCGAGCGGCGCGCCGGCCCGCAGCAGGGTGCGGGTGAGCACGGCGGGCAGCACGTCCCCGTGGAACCTCGGGTCGTGGAACACCTGGCGCGCAACGGCCTTCGCCGACTCCGGGCGTTCGGCCAGGACGGTCAGCGGTGCCGCGCCGACGATCGCGACGAGGTCCGGCTCGGCGGCGAACAGCCGTTCGGCGCGGCGGCGGGCGTGCGGCCAGCGCTCGGCGGCGCGCAGCAGGGTCTCCAAGGCGTCCGGGGTGCGCTCGGGCTCGATCCGGTCGTCGAGCAGGGTCACCGCCAGCACGTCCTCGGCCAGCCGGCGGGTCGCCGGGGCGACCGGGTCGGCGTCGGACAGCCAGCGCACCAGCTCCACCGGGTCGTCGGCGGGCGAGCCGTGCACCGCGGCGAGCGCGGCCAGGTGCAGGTCGTGGAAGGTGTCGGCGACCGGCGGCGGCGCGGTCGGGCGCGGCAGGTCGAGGAAGGCGGCGAACCGGTCGCACGCCGCCGCGAACGACGCGGCGTGCTCCTCCGGGCACGGCTTGAGCTCCAGGTCCGCCGCGGCGTAGTCGAGGTCGGCCGCGCGCTGGCGCAGCGCCGACCACCACCAGCCGGCGCGGCGCGCCACCACCAGCACCCGGGCCCGCCCGATCGGTTCCTGGAGCAGCCGGACCAGCTCCGGCCACGGCACCAGGTCGGCGTCGTCCACCACCCGGACCGCGTCGTCGGCGAACCGGCCCGCCAGCCGCGTCTTGCCCACCCCGGACGGGCCGTGCAGCAGCAGGAGCGCCGCCGGCGCGGCCCCGTCCCGCCACCGCGCCACCACCGCCGACTCCCCGGCCCGGCCGTGGAAGGGCACCACCTCGTGCCGGGCGTCCAGCAGCTCGCCGGGGGACAGGATCCGTTCCACGGCGCACATACTGCCCGCCATCCCCGGCCACGAATGGGTGTCCCTGGCCGAAAAAACCGCCGGCGCGCGTTCGGCGGGCGGTGACCAGGTCCGACCGGCGGCCTCGATCGAACCGGGATGTCGTACCCCCGGTGCACAATTCAGGGCGTGCTCGCGGCCCTGGTGTCACACGCGGAGAACGCCGGACAGGTCCGGCTGCTCTCCGACGCCGGCGTGCCCGAGGGCCCGGTGGTCGAGACCGCCGACCTGGCCGCGACGGTGGCCGGGCTGGAGCGTGCCCGGCCGCGCTGGCTGTGGCCCGCCACCGCCGAGGTCTACCCCGACCTGCTGGCCCGGGGCGTGCGGGTGCGGCGCTGCCTGGACCTCTACCACGTGGAGTCCCTGCTGCTGGCCCACCAGGGCAGGCACCGGGAGCCCCGGGAGCTGGGCGCGGCCGTGGCGCGGCTGCGCGGCCTGCCCGTGCCCGAGGACCACGGCCCGCGCAAGCGCGACACCCAGCCGACCCTGTTCCAGCCCGAGCGCGAGCCGCTGCCCGGCGCGGCGGACCCGCTGGCCGCCGTCGTGGCGGTGCACGCCGCGCAACAGGAGGCGGTGGCCGGGCTGCCCGGTGCCGACCGGCTGCGCCTGCTGTTCGCCGCCGAGTCCGCCAGCGCCCTGGCCGCCGCCGAGATGACCCACGCCGGGCTGCCGTGGCGGGCCGACGTGCACGAGGACCTGCTGGTGGAGCTGCTCGGCCCGCGCCCGGCGGCCGGTGCCCGGCCGGCCAGGCTGGCGGCGCTGGCGGACCGGATCACCGCCGCGTTCGGCGGGCGCGCGGTCAACCCGGACCACCCGCCGGGCATCGTGCGCGCGTTCGGGCGCGAGGGCATCGAGATCCCGTCCGCGCGGGCGTGGGTGCTCAAGGACGTGGACCACCCGGCCGTGGCGCCGCTGCTGGAGTACAAGGAACTGGCCCGGCTGTGGGTCGCGCACGGCTGGTCGTGGCTGGACCAGTGGGTGTCGGACGGGCGGTTCCGGGCGGACTACGTGGTCGGCGGCGTGGTGTCCGGCCGGTGGGCGACCCGGGGCGGGGCGGCGTTGCAGATCCCGCGCACGCTGCGCCGCGCCGTCCTGGCCGACCCGGGCTGGCGGCTCGTCGCGGCGGACGCGTCGCAGCTGGAGCCCCGGGTGCTCGCGGCGCTGTCCGGCGACCGCCGGCTGACCGAGGTGTCCGGCGACGACGACCTGTACACGAACCTGGCGGCGGACGCGTTCGACGGCGACCGGGGCCGCGCGAAGATCGCCATGCTGTCCGCGATGTACGGCGGCACCAGCGGCGAGGCCGGGCCCCTGCTGGCCGTGCTGCGCCGCCGCTTCCCGGAGGCCGTCGGCTACGTGGAGGCCGCCGCGACGGCCGGCGAGCAGGGCCGCATGGTCCGGTCGCGGCTGGGCCGCACCAGCCCGCCGCCGTCCGACGCGTGGCGCGAGACGACCGGCAGCGCCGACGAGGGCGAGGACGCCGCCCGCCAGGGCAGGCGGGCGGCCCGCGAGTGGGGCCGCTTCACCCGCAACTTCGTCGTGCAGGCCAGCGCCGCCGACTGGACCGCCGCCCTGCTGGGCGCGCTGCGCCGCCGGCTGCGGGAGTCCGCGCCCGAGGCGCACCTGGTGTTCTTCCAGCACGACGAGGTCTTGGTGCACAGCCCGGCCGAGGCCGCCGACGTGGTGTGCGCCGAGATCACCGCGGCCGGGGTCGAAGCGTCCCGGCTCGTCTTCGGCGACACCCCGGTCCGCTTCCCGATCAACGCCACCCCGGTCGCGAGCTACGCCGATGCCAAGTAGGCCGCCCGCGGTGGCGGGCTCCGGGGCCGCCGGCCCGGTTAGGCTGGAGTCCGTGCAGGTAGCCGCGATCCAGACCACCCCGGAGCCGGGGCTCGCCGCCAACGCCGCCGCCCACGCCCGGCTGATCGGCGAGGCGGGCGCGCGGGTCTGCGTGTTCCCGGAACTCTCGCTCACCGGCTACGACCTCGACCCGCGCACGGCGATCACCGAGGACGACCCGCGCTGGGCGCCGATCCGCGACGCCTGCGCCGCGCACGACGCGTACGCGCTGGTCGGCGCGCCGCTGTCCACCCCTGGCGGCACGCGCATCGCGACCGTCGTGATCGGACCGGACGGCGCGACGCTCGGCCACTACGGCAAGCGCCACCTGCACGGCCCCGAACTCGACCTGTTCACCCCCGGCGACCACCACCTGCTGCTGGAGGTCGACGGCCGGCGGCTCGGGCTCGCGGTCTGCTACGACGCCGCCGTCGCGTCGCACGCGGTCGAGGTGTCGGCCGGCGGCGCGGACGCGTACGTGGTGAGTGCCTTGTACACCAACGGTTCCGAAAGCCGGATCGCCCAGCAGATGGGCCACGCCGCGGGCTTGGGCATGTGGGCGGTCATGGCCCAGTTCTCCGGGCGCGCGGGCGGCTACGACACGTGCGGCGGCAGCGGCGTGTGGCGTCCGGGCGGCGCGGTGGACGTCCAGCTCGGCCGCGACCCCGGCATCGCCCGCGCGACCCTGACGTGAACACCTACCGGGAACGCGCCGCCGCCGGCCTGGACTGCCTCTGGGAGCGGTCGTCGGACACGACGTCGTCGGGCCGGATCGTGCCGGACGGCCGCACCGACATCATCTGGTCACCCGGCGGCGGCCTGTTCGTCGCGGGCCCGGACACCGTCGGGCACCTCACCGAACTGGGTCCCGGCGAGATGTTCGGCGTCCGGTTCGGGCCGGGCGTCGGGCCGTCCGCGCTCGGCGTCCCCGCGCACGTGCTGCGCGACCTGCGCGTGCCGCTGGCCGAGCTGTGGGGCGACGTGGCGGCGCTGGAAGACGCCCTGGCCGCCGCGGCCGACCCGTGCGCGGTGCTCGCCGACGCCGCCCGCCACCGCCTGCGCGCCGCCCCGCCCGACCCGCTGGCCGACGCCATCGCCACTTCGGTGACGGCCACGCCGGTCGCCGGGCTGGCCGACGACCTGGGCCTGAGCACCCGCCAACTGCACCGCCGCAGCCTCGACGCGTTCGGCTACGGCCCCAAGACCCTGCACCGCGTGCTGCGGTTCGACCGGGCGGTGAAGCTGGCCTGGGCGGGCGTGCCGTTCGCCGACATCGCCCACCGCACCGGCTACGCCGACCAGGCCCACCTGTCCCGCGACGTGAAGGACCTGGCCGGCGTACCCCTCGGCGAACTCGTCCGCCCGTGACCGCGCGGTCGACCCCGCCCTCACGATCTTGTGCGCGCGATCAGCCGACCCGGCCGTAGGCGCGCAAGGTCAGCAGCGCCTCGATCGTCACGATCGGCCGCCACTCGAACTCGGTGACCGGCGTCCACACCGGCCACGGGAACGTCCAGCCGCCGTCGTCCCGCCGGGCCGCTTCCAGCTCGTCCAGGTCGCGGTCGATCTCGGCGTCGCTGAACCACGCCCGCGCGATGCTGTCCGGCGTGCCCGCGTAGTGGTGCGGCTTGTGCGTCTCCCCCGCCGAGTACCCCTCGGTGCGCTGACCGTCCCCCAGGTCGACCAGCCCCTGTTCGCGCACCAGCGCGCCCAGCCGTGCCGCCGCCGCCAAGGCCCGGGAGCGGTCCGGGACGTGCTGGAGGAACTGGACGCACGCGTTGGCCTCGTACGGGTGCGACTTGTCCAACGCGTCGATCCGCCGCCAGCAGTACTCGGTGGCCCGGTCCAGCCACGGGTGCGCGATCCCGGCGTGGTGCAGTTCCGCCACCGCGAGGGCGGTCATCAGCAGATCGCTCTCCTCGGCGACCTGCCACCACGGCGCACGCGGGTGCTCCTGCGCCGTGACCAGGCAGTTCGGCACCCCGCCGTCCGGGTTGGCCACTGCGGAGAGGAACCGCGCGGCCCCGACCGCGAACCGGTCGTCGCCCACCTCGTTGCCCAGCTTGAGCGCGGTGTAGGTGTGCAGCGGCTGGCTCGACGGCCCCCGCCCGTCGGGCTCCAACGCGTGCCCGAACCCACCGTCGTCGTTCCGGTACGCCGCCACCGCCGTCAGCACGGGCTCCGCCGCACCACCGTCGAACAGGAAGGAGAACCGCCGCTGCTCCAGCACGCGGGCGTGGCGCCAGAGAAAGGACCTCGCTGCTTCGATCATGCCGCCGACCCTAGGCACGACCGCTCCCGCTGTCTTGAACGAATCGGACATCCTCCCCGGCCGGGGGAACCCGTCCGGAACCGGCGGACACGCCCGATGCGCTATGCCATCATTGATCCCCTGTTGGCGTGAGGGGAGCGCGAGCGATGTTGGACGCCGGGGGCGGTGGCGGAAAGCTGGGTTTCGTGGCCGACACGGTCGCGAAAGGCGCGGGGGGCGGCATGGGCTTTGCGCCCACACAGACACGGTTCTTCGTCGAGCCCGACGAAGCACAGCGACTCATCGACGGGTTGCGGCTGGCGTGGGAGAGGCTCACCGACACGAAGCGAACCGCCGACATGATTGTCGCCACCAGTTCTCCGGGGAACGACGCCTACAGCGATCTCGCCATCCGCACGATCCGCAAAACTGCGGGCGGTGAAGACGGCGGTTACGGCTGGGCGAATGTGAAGGCGCAGGAAGCGCTGGAGAACACGATCGCGAACATCCAGAAGGCGCTGGACGAGTACAAGGCCACGGACTCGGCAGCGGCCGACGCACTGAAGCCGAAGGACTGAATTCGTTGACTCGCACTTTCCGCGCGGTCCTGGTGGTGGGAGCGGCCGTCACGGCCCTCGCCGCCTGCACGTCGACCAACCAGGGTTCCCCGACCCCCGCGCCGGGCGCGACCTCGGGCGCCGGGGCGACCACGACGTCCGGCAAACCCTCCGGTAGCGGCTCCGACCTCGACCTGGCGAAGTACCTGACGAACCCCTGCGGCATCCTGACCCAGGCCCAGCAGGCCGAACTCAGCACGTTCCGCGAGGCGAAGCCCGACACGGCCGGCGAGCGGGGCCCGAGCTGCACCTACCAGGGGAAGGACGTGCTGGCGAATTCGACCTTCGAGATCACCTTCCTGGTCAAGGGCACCACGATCGACGATGTGATCAGCAATACGAAGACCGGTTTCCCCGTAGCCAAGCAGACCAAGATCTCCGGCCGCAGCGCAGTGTCGTTCGACAGCGCCGACGGCAAGCGGAATTGCAGCACCGCGCTCGGCACCTCGGACAAGGACGCCCTTCTCGTCCAGGGCACCATCGGCAAGAACGACAAGCTCAACGACGGAAACGCTTGTGGCACCACCGAGCGGGTGGCCACGACGATCGTCGGGAACCTGAAGGGGTAGCCGTGCCTCCTCCCGACAACGCGGACATAACCGGAGCCATCGCACTGATCCAGATGGGCGTCGGTGCGGACAAGATCTACAGCTGGTTCAAAGAAGGCAAGGGGCCCGAACAGACGACGGACGCGGTCGAACGGAACTGGGAGAAGATCAACCGCGAACACACCGACGTCGCCTACCTGATCAACAAGGCCGTACGGGACTCCGGCGCGTCCTGGGAGGGCGCGGCGGGCGACCAGGCGCGGTCCTCGACCACCCCGTTGGCGAGCTGGGCGGACGCTGCGGGAGCGAGCGCGCAGACCGCTGCCGCCTGCACCTCGACCATCAGCGACTCGTTCCGGCTGGCCCGCGACTCGGTGGACAAGCCCGTCAACGTGCCGGACAAGCCCTGGTACAACGACGGCGTCCCCTGGGACACCGACTACGACGACGCGGTCGAGGCGAATCAGAAAGTCAATTCGAAGAACGCCCAGGTGTTCAGCACCTACGGCACGTCGGCGAACAACGCGGCCGCGTCGATGCCGACCTTCCAGTCGCCCGACGAGATCGGCGCGGGCATCGACGACGGGGGCGACCCGCCGCCGATCGTGACGCCGCCGAGGTGGGAACGCGGACCGGTCGAGCCCGAGGAGAAGGGCGGCGACGACTCGTCCGGCGGTGACAAGACCAGGAAGCAGTGGGGCGAGCCGACCGTGCCGCCGCCCACCCCGCCCGGCGGCAACGACGACGGCACCACCCGCAAGTCGCTGGCCGACGTGCCGGACCGGCCGACGCTGCCGCCCGGCAACGTCGACCCGCCGCGCGTCCAGCCGCCGCCCGGCGACCCGAGGTTCCCGCCGTTCGACCCGCGGCTGCCCTACGACCCGCGCAACCCGAACGACCCCCGCAACCCGCGGAACCCGAACAACCCGAACCTCCCCCGCAACCCCAACAACCCCACCAACCCGAACCGCCCGCCGGTGCGCGTGCCCGGCGCGAACGGCCCCGGTGGGCCGGGTGGCGGACCGGGTGGCGGGCGCGGCGGGATTCCCGGCGGCGGTGGTGGTCCGGGTGGGCGGATGCCCGGCGTGCCCGGCCCGGGTGGGTTCGGGCCCGGCGGGTTCGGCCCCGGCGGCACGTCCGGCGCGGTGCCCGGTGAGCGCGGTTTCGGACCCGGCGGCAGCGGCGGCGGGTTCGGGCCGGGCGGTGCCGGTGCGGCCGGGCGCGGCGGTCCGGGCGGCGGTGCCGGGATGGGCGGTATGGGCGCGGGTGCGGGCAAGGGTCAGGGCGAGGACGACCTGGAGCACAAGTCCGCCACGTACTTGCAGGGTGCGGACGACATCTTCGACGACGGCACGATGGTGGCCCCGCCGGTCATCGGGGAGTGAGGGGCACTGTGCTGCGCACCAAGGTGACGATCCCCGTCGTCGCGCTCTACACCGCGTGGCAGGCCGAAGGTCTGCCGACGTTGCACAACGCGCTGCTGACCTCCGTCGACTTCGACGAGGACCGGGTGGCCGAGGGCGACGTGGGCGAGCTGGCCGCCCTGGCGCGGGGCGCGTGGGCGGACCTGGAGCGGCTCGGTCTCGCGCGCGGCCGGCAGGTGCACGCCGACCTGGCCAGGTCGCTGCGGCTGATCGCCGACGCGGGCACGGAGTACTACGCGTTCTTCAACCAGGACGACGGCGACACGCGCACCGCGCTCGTGGTGCGGTCCGGGGACGACGCGCTGCGCGTGGTCCTGCGGCCGGACAAGCACTTCGTGCTGGAGCCGGTCCGGGCGCACGACGCCGTGCAGTCGCTGCTGTCCGCGCTGCCGGAGGCGAAACCGGGCCGGGGCGGCGTGCTGTCGCTGCCCGAGGACGCGTTGCGGGACAAGCCGAGCCGGTCCCGGTTCGACGACGACGGCGGCGGCTTCCTCCAGGCCAGCCGGCCGACCGGGACGTACGTGGCGGAGGCGCAGAACATCCGCAGGCTGCTGGCCGAGAAGCGGACCGGCGGCGGCCAGCTCTACGCCGCCAGTCGCGACCGGACCGGCCGCAAGCAGCGCTGCGCGACCCCGTTGACGTTCTTCGACACGGTCACCGGCCGGTACGTGTCGGCGAAGTCGAAGGGCGGCGACGGGACCCCGTGGATCACCGTGCAGCCCGCCGACTTCGCCACCTTGCAGAACCGGTTGCGGCAGCTCAGCGGGGACGCAGCACCTCGCGGCTGAGTTCGGCCGGGCTGCGGTGCCCGGACAGCGCCAGGGTGAGTTCGAAGTCGGCGAGCAGGCTGCGCAGCACGTGCCGCACGCCGACCTGCCCGCCGTGCGCCAGCCCGTAGGCGAACGGCCGGCCGACGAGCACCGCCTTGGCGCCGAGGGCGAGCGCCTTCACGATGTCCGCGCCGCTGCGGATGCCGGAGTCGAACAGCACCTCGACCTGCTCCCCCACGGCGTCGGCGATCTCCGGCAGCACGTCCAGCGAGCCGACCGCGCCGTCCACCTGCCGTCCGCCGTGGTTGGACACCACGATCCCCTGGACGCCCGCGTCGACGGCCTTGCGCGCGTCGTCGGGGTGCTGGATGCCCTTGAGCACGATCGGCCCGTCCCAGTGCTCGCGCAGGAACGCCAGCTGGTCCCAGGACTTGTCGGTGCCGGTGAACAGCTGCACCCAGCGCAGGATCGCCATCGGCAGGTCGTCCTCGGGGCCGGCCGCCAACCCCGCCCGGAACGCCGGGTCGGAGAACGGGATCGCGGTGCCGACCCCGCGCAGGAACGGCAGGTAGGCCCGGTCGAGGTCGTGCGGTCGCCAGGCGAGCGTCCACGTGTCGAGGGTGACCACCAGCACCCGGTACCCGGCCGCGCGGGCGCGGTCGAGGATGCTCACGCACACGTCGGGGTCGTTGGGCCAGTAGAGCTGGAACCAGCGCGCGCCGTCCCCGGCGGCCTCGGCGACGTCCTCGATGGTGTGCGAGGAGGCCGTGGAGAGCACGAACGGCACCCCGAGTTCGGCGGCGGCCCGCGCGGTGGCCAGTTCGCCGTCCGGGTGCAGGATCGACTGGACGCCGAGCGGCGCGAGGAGCACCGGTGCCGGCGCGGCGGTGCCGAGCACGGAGGTCCCGAGGTGCCGCTGGG
Source organism: Saccharothrix sp. NBAS 001 (assembly GCF_056640475.1). Classification (NCBI taxonomy): domain Bacteria; kingdom Bacillati; phylum Actinomycetota; class Actinomycetes; order Pseudonocardiales; family Pseudonocardiaceae; genus Saccharothrix; species Saccharothrix sp. NBAS 001. Next base: position 9,379,930 of record NZ_CM153251.1, on the reverse strand, counting down.
TGGCGTCGGTGAGCATCCGCGGCACGATCCGCCACCGGTCGAACGCCTCCCGGTTGGCCCGCGCGGTCGACCCCGCGCCGGCCGCGCCCGCGACGTACCAGTACGGACCGGGCCCGAGCCGTTCCCGGGCCGACGCCTCCAGCCCCTCCGGGTCGGTGGTGAACGGCGGCACCGCGCCCGCCAGTCCCTGCAGATAGATCTCGTTCTGGTACCCGGAGAAGCTCGTCATCCGTCCTCCACAGCGGCCGTCGGCGTCCGGATCATGCTCTGCCCGACCGGCCGCGACCGCAACCACGTCCGGCGGGTCACCCCGCCGGCGGGCCCGGTCGTCGCGGGTCGGCGTCGAGTTCGCGCAGGCGGTCCTTCTCCAGATCACGGAGGCGGGCCGCTTCGGCGAAGTCCTGCGCGTCGACCGCCTCCTCCTTGAGCCGCCTCAACTCCCGGATCCGCGGGTCGGGGTGTTCGACCTTCTCACCGTTGCGGTGCGGGGGTCTCGGCACCCGCGAAGCGGCGTCCAGGACCGCTTCCTCGGTGACGCCGCGCACGCTCGGCAACGGGTGGTGCCGCAGCAGCGCGATCAACAGGTGGTCGGTGTCGATGTGGTCGGACGCCACGGACGACGCGGTGTGCAGCACCGGGTTCAACTCGCGGGCGAGCAGCCACGTCCCCGAGCCGATGAACGGGGTGTCGTGGCCACGTCCGCCCGCCTCGTCGGTCAGCGCGTCGAGGTCGACGCCCAGCGCGGACAGCACCGTCAACGCGACGTTGCCCTCCAACGTGAGCAGCCCCAGCCACAGGTCGTTCATCCCGGCTTCCCGACGCCCGGCTTGCCGCGCGTGGGAATGCGCGTGGGCGAGCGCCCGGAACGTGTGCGCGCTGAAGCGTTCCTGCCACTCCTTCGCCACCACCACGTCGCCCTTTCTACGCGACCACCCGTGGCGACAACAGGGTCACTGACGGGGTCGGCGGCCGGAGCGCGCCCGGTGCCGACCCCGTCGAACTCAGCTCATCACGTCCTTGCGGAACAACGCCTTCGGCAGCAGCCACGTCAGCTTGTGCGAGCGCAGCACCGCCAACGGCCCGATCACGGCCAGCAGCAGCACGTACCCCGCCACGAACGGCGCGACGCGCGAATCCAACCCCGCCGTCACCGCCATCGCCGCGAGCACCAGGGAGAACTCGCCCCGGGTGAGCACCGTCAGCCCGATGTCCACCCCCTGCTGACGGTCGAACGAGTGCAGTTTCGCCGCGAACAGCCCCGCGCCCAGGTTCAGCACGATGGTCACCGCCACCGCCGCGAGCACCGGCACCACGACCCCGCCCACGGCGTTCGGGTCGATGCTCAACCCGAAGATGAAGAAGAACAGCGCTCCGAACGCATCCCGCAGCGGCAGCACCAGTTTGTGCACCCTCGGCGCGACGCCGGACCCGCCGAGCACCGCGCCGACCATGAACGCGCCGATCGCGTCGGACACGCCCAGTTCGTGCGCGACCGCCGCGCCGGTCACCGCGACGCCGACGAAGCACACCACCAGCAACTCGTCGTCGGCCGACCCGAACAGCCTGGTCACCACCCGGCCGCCCCAGCGCGCGATCGCCGCCAGGACCACCAGGAACAGGAACGCCTTGCCGAAGTCCAGCAGTGCCTGCACCCCGGACGTCCCGCCGAGCACCGGCTGCAACACCGCCAGGTACAGCGCCAGGAACACGTCCTCGATCACGATGATGCCCATCACCAGCCGCGATTCCGGGTTGCGCAGCCGTTGGGCCTCGACCAGGAGCTTGGTGACGATCGCGGACGACGAGATGCCGATCGCGCCGGCGATCACCAGCGCCTCGCGCGTCCCCCAGCCGAGGGTGAACCCGAACGCCAGCCCGCCGCCGATGTTGAGCGCCAGGTACCCGGTGCCGGCCAGGGCGAGTTTGCGCCCGCCGGCGACCAGGTCGTCCACCGAGAACTCCAGGCCGAGGTAGAACAGCAGGAACACCAGGCCGAGCCCGGCCAGCACGCCCATCTCGCCCGGGTCGTCCACCAGCGACACGCCGGGCGTGTTGGGGCCGAACAGGATGCCCGCCACCATGAACAGCGGGATGGTGGGCAGTCCGATCCGGACGCCCGCGCGTCCGATGAGGCCGGCCGCGAGGAACGCCCCGCCGACCGCGAGCAGCGCGTGCCCGGTGCTCATCGGCGGCCCTCCGCGCGCCCTTCCAAGGCGATCGCCACGGGCGCCGCCGTCAACACCGTCGAGATGGTCCCGGCCACGACGCCGACCAGCAGCGCGGTGGCGAAGTCGGCGAGCGACCCGTCACCCAGCACCAGCAGCGCGGCGAGCACGAACAACACGCCGATCCCGGTGTTCACCGTCCGCGGCACGGTTTGCAGCACCGCCGTTCCGACCACGTCCGCGTAAGGGTCTTTGCGCCGTGCCTTACGCAGTTCGCGCACCCGGTCGAACACCACCACCGAGTCGTTGACCGAGTAGCCGATGACGGTCAGCAGCGCGGCCAGGAACACGCCGTCGGCGGTCTTGCCCATCCACGCGAACACGCCGATCAGCACCACCACGTCGGTGATCAGCGCGACCACCGTGGCGAGCCCGAGCCGCCAGTCGAACCGCACCGCGAGGTAGGCGAGCTGGGCGGCGACGGCGATGGCCAGCGCGATGAGCGCGTTGCGCCGCAGCTCGGACCCGAGGCTCGGCCCGATCAGCTCGTTGCTGACCTGCTGCGCCCCGCCGGTGGCCTTGTTCACCGCTTCGGTGACGCGGGCGGCGGCGGCCTCGTCGATCGGGCCGGTCCGCACCGACACGCCGGTGTCGCCCGAGGTCGCGACGACCGCGTCGCCGAATCCGGCGGCGGACAGCTCGGCGCGCACCCTGCCCGCGTCCACGGCGGACGCGGTGTAGTCGATCATCCGGCCGCCGGTGAACTCGACGCCCAGTTCCAGGCCGCGCACGAACAGCCCGGACAGCGCCACCAGCAGCACGAACGCGGCGGTGAGCAGCCAGCGCCGGGGGCGCTTGAACAGCCGGATGCCCCGGCTGGTCAGCCACGTCCGGACCCGGCCCAGGTCGTGCAGGCCGCTCCACGTCGGCCGCCGCTCCAGCAGCGGCATGGCCAGCTGCAGCAGCACGCGGGTCAGCACCAGGGCGCTGAACAGCGACGCGAGCACGCCGATCGACAGCGTGACGCCGAACCCCTTGACCGGCCCGGTGGCCAGCCAGAACAGCAGCCCGGCCGCGAGCAGGGTGGTCACGTTCGAGTCCGCGACGGCGCTGAACGCCCCCTTGAACCCCTGGTCCACCGACCGTGGCAAACGTTTGCGGCGGGCGTACTCCTCGCGGGACCGCTCGAAGACCAGCACGTTCGCGTCGACCGCCATGCCGATCGCCAGCACGAAGCCCGCCAGGCCCGGCAAGGTCAGCGTCGCCCCGATCGCGAGCAGCGCCGCGTAGGACAGGCCCGCGTAGCCGACCAGCGCGAGCACCGCGATCAGCCCGGCCAGCCGGTAGACGAAGATCAGGAACAGGCCGGTCAGCGCGATGCCGACGATCGCCGCCCGGGTGCTGGCCTCGATGGCCTCCGCGCCCAGCGTCGGGCCGACGGTCCGCTGCTCGACCACCTCGACCGGCACCGGCAGCGCGCCGGACCGGATGACCAGCGCCAGTTCCTCGGCCTCGGCCTTGGCGAACTTGCCGGTGATCTGGGTGCTGTTGCCGATCATCCCGGTCCGGCAGGGCACGGACGGGTCGACCTGCGGCGCGGACACGATCCGGCCGTCCAGCACGAACGCGACCCGCCGCTGCGGGTCGCCGGGCGCGTGGCAGGCGGCCTCGCCGGTCACCTTCTGCCAGGTGGCGGGCGCGTCGCCCTGGAACTCGACGGTGACCTGCCACCCGGCGCCCTGCTGGTTGGGTGACGCCTGCGCGCCCTTGATGCCCTCGCCGGTCATCGCGACCGGGCCGAGCGCCACCGAATCGCCCGCCTCCCCGGTCGGCATGTCGCCCGGTCCGGTGACGGGTTGCACGGCGAGCTGCGCGGTGCGGCCGAGCACGTCGATGGCTTCGGCCGGGTCTTGCACGCCGGGCAGTTCGACGACGATCCGGTGGTCGCCGGAGCGCGCCAGGACGGGTTCGGCGACGCCGAGTTCGTCGATCCGGCGGCGCAGCACCTCCAGCGCCCGGTCGGTGTTGTCGGAAGTGGCCTCGGACGGGGTTTCCAGCACGATCTGGGTGCCGCCGCGCAGGTCGAGACCGAGGCGCGGCTGGCTGGTGAGCAGGATGAACGCGGACGCGACGAGAACTCCGAGGGACAGCAGCCCTCGGACGAGCAGTTCCCGCCGCGCTGAGGAGCGCGGCATGGCGAAGTGACCTCCGGGGTCGGGGGTGTGCGGGTGCGACTACCGGAGGGGAGCGGGAGGGGCTCGTTCGCCGAGCGGGGCCTGGCCGGTGCGCTCGGGGGTGCGGTGGGTCGGGTCGACGACGTCCTCGGCGAGGCGGGGCTCGGGCGGGACGTGCACCGGGGGCTGCACGCCGTCCAGCGGCTGGCCGAGGTGGCCCTGCTGCTGCACGGGGTGCGCGGTGACCCGGGTCGCCGTGCCGGGCAGGTGCGCGGCGTCGACGGTGGCCGAGACGGAGATCAGGTCCACCGGGTGGTGGTGGGCGGGACCGGCGACGACGAACCCGGCGATCAGCGCCAGGAGCAGCATCAGTCGCGTCACGGTTCGGCCCCCTCTCCACCCACCAGGTTAGCGGCCGCCACCCAGCACGACGACGGATCCGCCGACCAGCGCGCACAGCCACGCGATGACCAGCGGCTGCATCGAGGTCGAGCCGAGGAACAGCGCGACCGTCCAGCCGGCCAGGACCAGCGCGGACAGGCCGAACATCGTCGCGGCGGCGGCCACCTTCGGCCGGTGGCGGGGCAGCGCGAACAACGCCCGCCGCACGCCGCGCCGCGCGCGCACGAGCAACTGGAGCACGACCGCGCCCACCCCCACGACCAGCACCCCGGAGAACCACCCGAGCAGCGGGGTCGGCTTCGGCATCCCGGCGAGCAACAGCAGCAGCCCGCCCGCGACCAGCAGCACGGCCAGCCGGGACAGGGCGGGCCAGACCATGGCGTGCGCGAGGGTCAGCGCGTCACCGGAGGGCTGCGCGGGCGCGGACGCGCGCTTGCGCCGCACCGTGGCGAGGTTCACCCGCACGTCCTCGTCGGCGGGGTCGAGCCGCAACGCGCTGCGGTACGCCCACTCGGCCGTGCCCCAGTCCCGGACGCGCAGCGCGGCGTCACCGAGCACCTGGAACGCACGCGCCTCCGAGGGCGCGAGCCGAGCCGCCTCCTGCCCGACCTCGACCGCCTCGCGCTTGGTGTCCGGGGCGGCGGACAGCACTTCGGCCAGCACCACCTGGCACCGCCAGTCACCGGGCTTGCGCCGCACGCACTCCCGCGCCGCGACCACGGCCTCCGCGTGCCGCCCGAGTTCGCTCAACGCCAGCGCGGCCAGCCGCTGCGCCCACGCGTGGTCGCCGTCGAGCACGAGCGCCCGCTTGGCGGCGTCCAGGGCGTGGTCGGGCTGCCCGGCGTCCAGGTGCGCGGCGGCCAGCCGGCACCACGCCTCGGCGTGCAGCGGGTTGGCCGCCAACGCGGGTCGCAACAACTCGATGGCCCGCTGCGGAAGCCCACGGGCCGTGAGTTCCGCGGCGCGGACCACGACGGCGGCAATGGGCTCCGACATCCACACCTCCCGGACTTTCGCGGACAGTGTGACAGCGCTGTCCCATTACCCGATCAGGTGACCAGCGACGTCGGGCCGCGTCCGCAATTCCGGGGTCTCGGAACGGCGTCGATGGGGCATGCTCGCGCCGTGCGCCACGAGAACGCGATGTTCGGCGACGCCCACGGCCCGATGGCCCAGGTCGGGATCGTGCACGGGGGCGTCCACCTGCACGGCTCGCCACCGCCCCGCAACCACTACCTCCGCCAGGTCGAGCGCTTCGCCCCGCCGGAACTGGTGGACCGCGCGGAGGAACTGGCCGAACTGGCCGACTTCTGCACCTCCCCGGCGACCGCCGGCCGGTACCGGTGGTGGCGGGGCGAGGCGTGGGCGGGCAAGTCGGCGCTGCTCGGGTGGTTCGTGCTGCACCCGCCGCCCGGCGTGCACGTGGTGGCGTTCTTCATCACCGCCCGGCACGCGGCGCAGAACGACCGGACGGGATTCACCGAGAACGTGCTGGGGCAGCTCGCCGCCCTGCTCGGCGAACCGCTGCCGACCGATCTGACCGAGGCGACCCGCGAGGCCCACCTGCTGGGGCTGCTGGCCGAGGCCGCCCGGCGGTGCGCCGATCTCGGCGAGCCCCTCGTGCTCGTCGTGGACGGCCTGGACGAGGACCGGGGCGTCGACGGCACCTCCGACGCGCACAGCATCGCGGCACTGCTGCCGGTGGCTCCCCCGCACGGGATGCGCGTGATCGTGTCCGGGCGGCCCAGCCCCCGGATCCCCGGCGACGTCGTGGGCCACCACCCGTTGCGCGGCCTGGGGGTCGTCCGGCCGCTGACCCCGTCCCCGAGAGCGCAGGCGGTGCGTGACCTGATGGAACGCGACCTGCAGCGCCTCCTCACCGGCTCGCCGCTGGAACTGGACGTGCTGGGCCTGATCACCGCTGCCGGCGGTGGGCTGTCGACCCGTGACCTGGCCGAGCTGACCGGCACCTCGCAGTGGTCGGTCGACCACCTGCTGAAGACCGCCGCCGGGCGCAGCTTCGTCCGGGTGCCCGGCGGCCACCCGGACGCACCCGAGCGCCACCTGCTGGCCCACGACGAACTCCAGCGCACCGCGGCGGACATGCTCGGAGAGCGCGTCACCGAGTACCGGCGGCGGCTGCGGACCTGGGCCGACACCTACCGCGAACGGCACTGGCCGCCGGACACCCCCGAATACTTGCTGGGCGGCTTCCTGTCCCTGCTGGCCGACGACCCGGCGCGGATGGTCGGGTGCGCGACCGACGTCCACCGCCACACCCGGCTGCGGGCGGTCACCGGAGGCGACGGCACGGCGCTGGCCGAGATCACCGCCACGCTGAGCCGGCTGGGCGAGGCTCCCGAGCCGGACCTGGCCGCGATGGTCCGCCTGGCGGTCCACCGCTCACACCTGCACGGGCGCAACAGCCTGCTCCCGGCCCTGCTGCCGGCGGGATGGGCCCGGCTCGGCGAGATCGGCCGCGCACAGGCCCTGGTCGACGCCGTGCGGAACCCCGTGGACCAGGTCGAAGCGCTGGTGGCGACGGCGCGCTCGGCGCGCGCAGTCGGGCAGGAGGCCGCTGCGGACGGGCTGCTCGACCGGGCCGAGACGATCGCCTCCTCGCTGAGCCAGTTCATCGACGCGCGGGCGCTGCAGTTCGTGGCCAGGGGGTGGCTGCACGCCGGACACCACGACCGCGTAGACCAGGTCGTGGCCGCGATCCGCAGCTCGGACGAACGCCGCCAGACCTGGGCGTCCTTGTCGATCCGGGCCGCGTCGTCGGGTGACCCCGAGCGGGCGGCGGAACTGCTCGGGAAGGCTCTGCTCGGCGACGGCGACGAGGAGGCGCGGCCGGAGACCTTGTCGTTGACGGCGGTGGCGGACCCGTCCCGCTCGGCGGAACTGCTCGACCTGGCCGAGGCGAAGCTGTCGGACGGACTGCTCGGAGCGGTCCACGCGGGTGCCGTGGCGGCCGACGCCGCAGCGACCGGCGACCACGACCGCGCGCTGCGGATCGTCCGCCGCGTCCAGGACCCCGAGCGGCGCGAGCAATGGCTGGTGCGGATCATCGCCGAGATCGCCGTGCACGACGGCGACCGGGCGGAGGCGGTCTCCCGCACCACTTCGGACGCGGCCTGCCTGGGCATCCGCCTGGCGACCGCTGCGGAACACGTCACCGACCAGGCCCACGCCGCCCGGCTGATCGCCGAGGTCGAGGAGTCCGACGTGCCCGACCAGCAGCGACGCGGCGAGGTGTCGATGGCTGTGGCCCGCGCGCTGGCGAGTCACGGCGACCTCCCCCGCGCGGCCACGATCGTCCGGCAACACGCGGAGCGCGGCGTCGACCCCCTCGACGTGCTGAGCGTCGCGGCCGCCGCGCTGCGCGCCGACGACCGGGAACTGGGCGCGGAACTCCTCGTGCTCACCGAGGAGGTGGCGAGGAGGGGCCGCAGTCCGATCGACGAGCGCAACTCCGCGCACTGGATCAGGGTGTTGACCGACTTCCGCGACTTCGACCGCGCCGAAGCCTTGGCCCGGTCGCTGGGGGACCCCACCGCGCGCTCGGCCGCGTGGGCGGCCGTCGCGGAAGGGTTGCTCGCCGAAGGTCTGGTGGACCGCGCTGAACGCGCGCTCGCCGCCGTCGAGGTGGGCGCGGCCCAGCGCCGGCCACGGCTGGAACTGCTGCGGGTGGTCCTCGCTTCGGGGGCCGCCGAGCGCGCCGAGTCGATCGCCCGTGCCGCACCGGCTCCCGAACACCTGGCGGAGGCACTTACCCTGCTGGCCGGGGCGGTGCGGCGGGGCGACTTGATCGACTCGGCCCAAGAGGCCACTGCGGCGATCACCGACCCGCACGCCCGGCAGGCCGCCCTGCTGTCGCTGGTGGTCGTCGCGGCCGACGCGGGAGACCGCCCGCGCACGACCGCGCTGCTGGAGCGGGCGCGGGCGATCGACCTGGGCCCCGACGAGTTCGACGACTTCCTGCCGTCGCGAGCGGGTCGTGGTCTTCCCCTGCGCACGCTCCCGGAGAAGGTGCGGACGTTGACCGGGGTGGTGGAAGCGGTCCGGCGCATCACAGGTCTGAGCCGCGCCTTCGCCACGGACGAGTCCTCCTACGAGTTCGTGACAGCGGTCCGCCGGCAGAGGCGGGACCTGCCGCCGGACCGCCACCTGGCACGTGCCCTGATCGACGCGGACTGGCCGGAGGTCATCGGCGAACTGGTCGAGTCGCGGCCCGACACCTACCCCGTCGTCCTGGCCGAACTCGATCTGCTGGCCGGCTACCCCGGGGTGATCAGCCCGTCGTCCTGCGCTGGATGCCGGCCCGGACGGCATCCAGGCCGATCAGGTTGAACGGGCGGCCGAGGGAGCGCATCAGGGAGTTGTCGGTCGGGCGGTAGACGCCGCGCTTGTGGTAGTAGCCGCCCTGGTAGGTGCCGATCACGCCGCCGTCCGGGGACTGCTTGCCCAGGTAGGAGTACCACTTGGCGCGGCGCTGGGTCATCGTGGCGCTGGTGAGGGTGGAGACGTTGGCCTCGCGGGGCTCCGCGCCGGTGTAGAGGTCGTTCGGGTAGTCGTACTCGTCGGCCAGGCCGCCCACGGAGTGGCCCAGTTCGTGCGCCACGATCCAGGTGGCCTGCGCGTTGCCGCCGGACGCGGTGGCGACGCCGCCGCCCGCGCCGCCGTACTTGGAGGTGTTGGCCAGCGCCAGGACCTGGTCGACGGCGGGCGCGGAGCCGGCGTACTGGCGGGCTTTCGTCTCGTTCACGCAGAGCAGGCGTTCGGTGTCGCCGCACCAGAAGTACATGTCCAGCGCGGTGTCGCGGCGCACGCCCCGGGTCGGGTCGTTGTCGACGCCGGACTGCGCGGAGACGACGTTGACCTGCCAGACGTTGAACGACTGCTTGAGCGACTTGTACGGCTCGATCTGGGTCAGCTCGGCCCACCGGGCGAGCACGTGCTGGTGGTAGGTGCCCAGTTCGGCCTCGGTGTAGCCGTCGCCGACGAAGACCAGGTCGAACCGGGACGCGGACGGTCCGGTCTGCTGGATCGGCACCACGTCGGCGGCGGCCAGGGTGGGCGCGGGAGCGGACGGCGGTCGCGGGACGCGGACGCGGGAGATCGCCCCGTCCGGGGAGAAGACCTCCTTCACGACGGTCGACGCGTGTTCGGCGGCGGCCCGGGAGGCGGTGGCCGGGGAAAGGGTGGCGGGTGTGGCGGTGGCCGGGGCGGAGGGTGCGAGCAGGGCGGTCGACGCGGCGAGCGCCGCCAGGAGGGGCAGGGGTCGGGTGCGCATGACAACGGCTCCAAGGTCGGTACGGAGCCACGAGGCGGCGGTCTCGTGACCGGCGCTGCCACTATGGGCCGTCCGGGTTCACCTGCGGAAATCGCGGTTGTGATCGAAGCTTTTTATGGGCTGTCGGCCGATTGATGGCACCGGCCGGCCTCCCTACGCTCTGGTGGATGGAGCTGGAGCTTCGCCACCTGCGGACGGTGTGCGTGATCGCCGAGACCGGCAGCCTCACCAAGGCCGCGGCGGTGCTGCGGATGTCCCAGCCCGCCCTGTCGGCCCGGCTCAAGCGGCTGGAGCAGGAGGTCGGCGCGCCGCTGTTCGCCCGCCGGCCCCAGGGCATGGTGCCGACGATCGTCGGCGACTTCGTGCTGCTGCGCGCCCGCGCGATCCTGCACGGGGTGGCCGAGCTGCGCCGGGACGCGGCCCGGTACACCCGGCAGGCCACCGCCGTCGTCGCGCTCGGCGGCGTGGTCGGGTCGGTGTCGGTGGGGTTGGCCGAACGGCTCGGCGACCACCTGCCGGACCGCGAGGTGCGGCTGACCATGGAGTACTCGCCGCTGCTGCTGTGGGACCTGGTCGCGACCGGGCGGCTGGACGTCGCGACGACCGTCGACTACCCCGGCTACGAGCTGCACCCGACGCCGGCCGTGCACTGCGAGCCGATCGTGCGGGAACCGGTGTTCGTCGCGGTCGCCGCGACCGACCCGCTGGCCGGCCGCGCCGAGATCCCGTTGGCCGAGCTGGCCGACCGGACGTGGGTGATGACGCCGGCGGACGGCGCGGGCTGGCCCGACTGCTTCCACGCGGCGTGCGAGCAGGAGGGCTTCCGGCCGCGGGTCCGCTACACGACGCCGAGCAGCGATTCGATCCGCGCGCTGGTATCGGGTGGGCGGGCGGTGGCCGCGTGCCAGCCGGTGTACCTGCCCGGCGAGGACGTGGTGGTCCGGCCGATCGCCGGCAACCCGGTGTCGATGCGACACGTCCTGGTCTGCCCTCGGGAGGGGACGTTGGCCGGGTGGTTGCCGACGATCGTGCGGCTGGCCCGTGAGGCGTACTGGGCCTACGTGCGCGACCACACCTCGCACTTCGAGTTCCTGTCGGCGGGGAACGCGGTGTGACCGCCGTGCGGGGAGCCGGTCAGACGAGCGCGAGCTTGCGCACGGCGCGGTGGGCGTCCTCGCGGGACTCGTCGGCCTTGTCGCGGAACTGGGCCAGGTGCGGCACGGTGTGCGCGAGGGTCAGCTCGGCGTGGACGAACTCCAGGTGCTTGCCCACGCCGAGCTGGCCGAACACGAACCGCAGGTACGGCTCCTGGAAGTCGGCGTCGTGGCGCGGGGTGCCGGGCGCGTAGGAGCCGCCCCGGGCGGTGACGATCACGAAGCGCTTGTCGGAGAGTGCACCAAGTCCGGTCTCCTGGTCTGCGAAGAGTTCGGGCACGAGGATCCAGTCGAGCCACGCCTTGACGTTCGACGGCAGGCCGAAGTTGTACATGGGCGCGCCGATCAGCACGGTGTCCGCGCCGGTCAGCTCGGCGACCAGTTCCCGCTCGACCAGGTGCCGGTCGGCGGTCTGCCGGGCCTCGACGGCCTCGCCGTCCACGTGCGGGAGCGGTCGGGCGGCCAGGTCCCGGTAGGTGTAGCCGGCGTCCGGGCGCGCCTCCCGCCACGCGGTCGCGAAGGCGGCGGTCACCTCTCGGGAGACCGAGCCCTCGGTGCGCACGCTGGAGTCGATGTGGAGCAGCCCCGTCATGTTCCCTCCTCAGAAGTTCTTGGTTGAGAACATATGGGTCGAGTTGTTCCGAGTCAAGATGTTCTTATTCAAGAAGTAACCACTGTTCGCGTATGATCGGTGTCATGAACGCGCCCGTCGACCCCGGTTGCGTGAGCCGGTCCGACCTGAACTGGCTGCTGCACCGCGCAGCTCAGAAGCTCGGCGGGTTCGCGCAGGAGGCCGCGGCGCGGCACGGCGTCACCACCCGCGGGCAGCTCGTGCTCAGCGCGCTGATCAGCGAGGAGTTCCGTCGGTCACAGCTCGCGCTGGGACATGCGCTGGGGCTGGACAAGACGACGTTGACCGCGGAGCTGGACCGGCTGGAGCGCGCCGAGCTGATCGTGCGCAAGCCGGACCCGACCGACCGGCGGGTCCGGGTGCCGGTGATCACCGAGCAGGGGCGCGTGGTCCAGGCCGAGGTGGAGAAGCTCCACGTGCGGGTGGAGTCCGAGTTCACCGCCGGCCTGGAGCCGGCCGAGGCGCGCGTCCTGCGGGCGTTGCTGCACCGGTTGATCCTGTCCGACCACCGGCCCGACAGCGGTTCCTGCCTCTGATCCCTCCGAGGGCCGGGTGGTCGGGGTCGGGTGCGGCTGGTCGGGTGCGGGGCGTCGGCGCTCGGTTCCCGGCTGCCGTCCGCGCGGGGTGTGGTGGTCCCCGCTTCTCAGACGAGGTCCGAGAGCGTGGCGGTGCGCAGTTGGTCGGGCGACACGACGGCGTGCGCGTCGACCAGCGCTTGCAGGGCGACGCCGTCGTCCCACTGGTTGACGTTCATCGCAGCCTGGAGCCGGCCCTCGTGCAGCCAGAACGCGGTGAAGTCGCGGCCGTCGAGATCGCCCCGGACGACGAGCTGGTCGCGTTCGGCGTCGGCCAGGCCCCGGTACTCCATCCCCAGGTCGTACTGGTCGGAGAAGAAGTAGGGCGCGGCGGTGTACGGCTCGTCCAGGCCGAGCAGGGTGCCCGCGACGTGCGCGCCCTGGTCCTTGGCGTTCGCCCAGTGCTCGACGCGGACCCGGCGGTTGTAGCGCGGGTGGTCGTGGGCCGCGATGTCGCCGATCGCGCAGACGTCGGGGTGCGACGTCCGCAGCGCGCCGTCCACGGCGACGCCGCCGTCCGCGATGGCCAGGCCGGCCTTCTCGGCGAGTTCGGTGTTGGGCTTCGCGCCCACGCCGAGGACGATCAGGTCGCCGTGCTCCTCGGACCCGTCGGCCAGCCGCACGCCGCCCGGGACGAATCCGTCGACGCCGACGCCCAGCCGCCAGTGCACACCGTTGTCCCGGTGGAGGTCGTGGAACACCTTCGCCACGGCCGGTCCGAGGACCCGGCGCAGCGGCAGGTCGACGGGATCGACCACGGTGACCTCCGCGCCGTGCGACCGGGCCGCCGCGGCGACCTCGCAGCCGATCCAGCCCGCGCCGACGACGACCACGCGCGGGCGTCGGACCAGGGCGGCGCGCAGGGCCAGCGAATCCTCGACCGTGCGGAGGGTGCGCAGACCTGGGAGGTCTTGCCCGGGGACGGGGAGCGTGCGCGGAGTGGAGCCGGTCGCCAGGACCAACCGATCGTACGAATGCGTTGCTCCATCCGTGTCTACGACCACGCGGTCACCGAGGCGCAGTTCGGTGACCTCGACACCCAGCCGGAGGTCGACCGAGTGGGTTTCGTAGAAGTCCGGCTCGTGCACGCGGTTGGGCTCGTCGGCGTTCCCGAGCAGCACGTCCTTGGACAGAGCAGGCAGTTCGTAGGGCTGATGAGCCTCGCGGCCGATCAGTACCAGCTCGTCGTCGTACCCCCGTTCCCGCAACGCGCCCGCAGCCGAGGCTCCGGCGAGCCCTGATCCAATTATCACGATCCGTTGCGGTTCAGCCATTTTTCACCCTCCCAGGTGACTGGAGTGATGACTCCATGCGACGCTATCGGCAGCTCGGCACGGTCGCCCGTCGGGAGATCCCGTCATGGCACCAACCCGCGTGCGTCTCACCCCCGCGAGCGCCCGGATTGGTCCGAGCACCCGTGTCGAGACAGTTGGAGGTTCGGGGCCGTGGGTACAGGCAAGGAGTGGCAGATCTCCTGCCGCGACATCGCATCCCGTCGCCGTGACATGACCGTCTTCGTCAGCCAGGGGCATGTGGTGGTCACCGTGCCACCGGGTGAAGCCGCCGTGCTGACGCCACTGGAGGTGGGGCGGCTGCGAGCCGCCTTGCGCGATGCGGTGGTGAACGCTTCGGGCATGCCCGAGAACTGACCCGCGTGGCGGGTGCGGGTGCGTGTGTCGGTGTGTGTGCAGGTGCGGCGGGCACGAGGAGTCGGCAGGCTTCAGGGCGGGCTCGGCGTGCTTGATGGGCACTGAGTGCTTGATGGGCGCTGAGTGCTTGGCGGGCGCTGCGAGCTTGGCGGTGGGGTCGGTTGTGGGCGCGAGAGGGCTTCGCGACAGGGCTCTGCGTGCGGGCTCTGCGTTCAGCGACCTCGACTCCTCGGCTCTGAGGTTCCGTGGCTTGTGGTGGTGGGGTGGCTGCCGGTGCGTTGGGCGGCTGGTGGCTGCCGTGTGGGTCGAGCGGTGGATCGGCGCTGTGTTGTGGATCGATGCTGTGTTGCGGATCGGTGCTGTGTTGAGGTGTCGGTCTTGTTTTCGGCTTGCTGAGCGTGGGGCTTGAGGCTTACTGCGCATGAGGCTTGCCGAGCCCGGGGCTTGCGAGGCTGAAGTATGGAGCTGCCACGCTTGAGGCTTGCAGGGCTGAGGCCGTGAGGCTGCCGGGCTGAGGCGTGAGGCTTGCCGTGGTTGCCTGGCTTGAGGCGCGGGGCTTGTGGGGGTCGGCCTGGTGGTCCTGGGTGAGGGCTGCCCCAGGGGTGGGCACGCCGGGATTGTCGGTGGTGCGTGGGATAATGGTGTCGGGGGCCGGAGGCCGCGCCGGAGTGGGTTGAGGCGCTGTGACCTGCGGTTTTGCCTCGGGAGACTGAGAAAGAGTCCTCGCCGGACGGGCAGGCCATACGGGGATGACACGCAGCCGGCGGAGTGGTGTGCGCGCTGCGCGCGCTGTTGGTCGCGAGGTCTGACTGTTGTGTGGCTGCTGGTGGGCTTGGCCCGGCTGTTGTGTGGCTGTTGGTGGGCTTGGCGCGGCTGTTGTGTGGCCGTTGGTGGGTGTTGGTCGTCGCTTGGTGTCGGTCCGAATTGGCCGCCAGGTCTTCCTACTCGCGGGTAGGTAGTGTCAGTATCGGGGCTGTGAGTACCTACTTCGTCACTGGCGCTACGGGTTTCATCGGGCGGCGCCTGGTCGAGAGGCTGCTTGGGCGCGACGACTGCGAGCGGGTGTTTGTGCTGGTCAGGCCGTCGTCTGCGGATCGGGTCGTGCGGCATCCTCGGCTGTCGTTGGTGTTGGGGGACCTCACCTCCTCCCCCATCTCGGCGCCGGCGGTCGACCACGTGGTGCACCTGGGGGCGGTTTACGACTTCTCGGTCGGGCTCGACGAGCAGGCGGCTGTCAACGTCGGGGGCACCGAGCGGGTGTTGGAGTACGTGCGGCGCAGTGGGTCTCGGTTGCTTCACCACGTCTCGTCCATCGCGGTTGCCGGTGATCATCGGGGGACGTTCCGCGAAGGCGACTTCGACCTGGGTCAGGCGCTGCCTTCCGCGTACCACGTGACGAAGTTCGCCGCTGAGAAGGCGGTCCGCTCGTCCGACGTGTCCTGGCGGATCTACCGGCCGGGGGTGGTGGTCGGGGATTCCCGCACCGGGGAGATCGACAAGGTCGACGGGCCGTACTTCTTCTTTCCGGCGGTCGCCGCGCTGGGGCGGCTGCCCCGGTGGGTGCCCCTGGTGGCTCCGCGTTTCGGGGCGACGAATCTGGTTCCGGTCGATTTCGTGGTGTCGGCGTTGGAGCGGTTGATCCACGCCGACGTGCCGGACGGGAGCACGTTCCACCTGACCTCGACCCGGTCGCAGGGGCTGTCGGAGGTCTACAACGCCCTTGCCTCCTGTGTCGACGCGCCACGGGTCCGGGTGGGGTGGCCGTCTTTGCCGTTGCCGGCTGTGCCTTCCGGTTCGGTGTTGGCGGGGGTGTTGGCGGAGTTGGGGATCCCGCCCGAGGTGGTGCCGCACGTGGCGTTGCACGCGGAGTTCGACTCGACCGGTACGCGGGCTGTGACGGGGTTGGAGCCGCCGGAGTTCGACTCGTACGCGTCGGTGTTGTGGCGGTACTGGGCCGCGCACCTCGATCCGCTGCGCGCCGCACGTCGACGCGGGTTGGACGGGCGGACGGTGATGATCACCGGGGCCTCGTCGGGGATCGGGCGGGCCAGTGCGCTCGCTGTGGCGCGCAAGGGGGCCGCGTTGCTGCTCGTGGCGCGGCGCGCGGAGGAACTGGACGCGGTCGTCGGGGAGATCCGGGGGTTCGGTGGCACGGCGTTCGCCTACCCGTGCGACCTCACGGACGGCGAGGCTGTCGGGGCGTTGTTGAAGCAGGTGTTGGCCGAGCACGACGGGGTCGACATGTTGGTCAACAACGCGGGCCGCTCGATCCGGCGGTCGGTGCACCTGTCGGTCGACCGGTTGCACGATTACGAGCGGACGATGGCGTTGAACTACTTCGCGCCGCTGCGGTTGATCCTGGGGTTGTTGCCGCACATGCGCGAACGGCGTTTCGGGCACGTCGTGAACATCTCCAGCATGGGTGTCCAGATCAACACGCCCCGGTTCTCCGCCTACCTCGGGTCGAAGGCGGCGTTGGACGCGTTCAGCCGGGTGGCCGCGAGCGAGACCGTCGCGGACGGGGTCACGTTCACGTCGGTGCGGATGCCGTTGGTGCGCACGCCCATGATCGGGCCCACCTCGGCCTACGACGCGTTCCCCGCCGCCACGCCGGAACGTGCCGCGCAGTGGGTGGTGCGCGCGTTGGAACGCCGCCCGGAGGAGGTGAACCGGCCGTTCGGGGTGCTGGTCGAGTTCGCCCGCAAGGCCGCTCCCCGGACGGTGAGGTCGTTGGCGCACCTGGGTTATCGCGCCATGCCGGAGGGTGGTCGGCCCCGCACCCCGCCGTTGGCCTCGGTCGCGGCCGGGGTGACGCGGCTCGTCCTGCGGGCCGTCCGGTGAACCGGGTGGTGGGCGCGTTGCGCGCGTTGGTGACGCTGGTCCGGGCCGGGGTGGTGCGGCCGATGGGACCCGGCCGGCTGGTGGGGGTGCTGGACGCGTACCTGCGCTGGGACTTGACGATCGCGTCCGGGTTCGCGATCGGCGCGGCGCGGCATCCCGACCGCGCGGCGGTGGTCGACGACCTGGGGTCGCTGACCTATCGGGAGGTGGACCTGCGGACCACGCGGTTGGCGCACGGGTTGCGCGGTCTCGGGGTGGCGGCCGGCGGGCGGGTGGCGGTGTTGTGCCGCAACCACAGGGGTTTCGTCGAGACCGTGACGGCGTGCGTGAAGCTGGGTGCGCACGTCGTGCTGCTGAACACCGGGTTGTCCGCCGCGCAGATCGCGACCGTGTTGCGGGAGCAGGACGTCTCGGTCGTGGTGGCCGACACGGAGTTCCGGGAGTTGTTGGCCGACGCGCCGCGCAAGGTGCGGCGGGTCATGGCCTGGGTCGAGGGCACGACCAAGAGCCGGACCGTGGAGGGGTTGATCGCGGCGGCGCCGGCCACGCCGTTGGGGAAACGGCCGCCGCGCGGGCGGTTGATCGTGTTGACGTCGGGGACCACCGGGTCGCCCAAGGGGGCTCGGCGGCCCGAGCCCGCGTCGTTGACGCCGGCGGCGGCGTTGTTGTCGCGGATCCCGCTGAAGGCCGGGGACCGGTTTTCGGTGCCCGCGCCGCTGTTCCACACGTGGGGGTTGGCGGCGTTCCAGATCGGGTTGGTGCTCGGTGCGACGTTCGTGCTGCGGCGGAAGTTCGAACCCGCTTCGACGTTGGCCGACGCCCGGCGGCACGGCAGCACGGCGTTGTTCGTGGTTCCCGTCATGCTGCAACGGATTCTGGAGTCGACGGGGCGTCCGCACCTGCCGGCTCTGCGGGTGGTCGCGTCGAGCGGGTCGGCGTTGCCGCCGCCGGTCGCGCGGCGGTGCCTGAGGGAGTTCGGGCCGGTGCTCTACAACCTCTACGGCTCGACCGAGGTTTCGTGGGTGTCCATCGCGCGCCCCGACGAGCTGGAACGCCATCCGGACACGGCCGGGGTGCCGCCGCACGGGACGCGGGTCGAGATCCTGGACGAGGGCGGCCGCCCGGTGCCGACCGGGGCCACCGGGCGGATCTTCGTGGCCAACGAGATGTTGTTCGACGGCTACACCAACGGGAGCGGCAAGGAGACCCGGGACGGGCTGATGTCCACCGGGGACCTCGGGTACCGGGACGCCTCGGGGCTGCTGTTCGTGGCCGGCCGCGACGACGAGATGATCGTCTCCGGTGGCGAGAACGTCTACCCGCGCGAGGTGGAGGACCTGCTGGCCGGGCTCGCGGGCGTGCGCGAGGTGGCGGTGGTCGGCGTGCCGGACGAGCGGTTCGGGCAGCGGCTGGTCGCGTACGTGGTGTGCGAGCGGCCGGGGGCGTTGGACGCCGACGCGGTCCGCGAGCACGTGCGGGGCCACCTGGCGAAGTTCTCCGTGCCCCGTGAGGTGGTGTTCCTCGACGCGCTGCCGCGCAACGCCACCGGAAAGGTGCTCAAGCGGGAGTTGGGGTGAGTATCCTTCGGCCTTCAAGGGGGCTGGTGGACCGGATGACGATTCCCGTTCAGCGAACGGCCGATCCTCGCGCCAACGCGGTGACGAACCTGCGTGAGGCGCGGATGGCCCTGGACGAGGGCCGTCCCGGGGACGCGCTGGAGTTCGCGGAGAAGGCCGTCGCGGCGTTCTCCTGGCTGGACGACGCGGAAGGCGTGGCGCAGGGCGTGCTCGCCCAGTCGGTCGCGCTGGGCAAGCGCGGGCTGCTGCCGGGCGCGCTGGACACCATCGACCGGGTGCAGCAGATCGCGTCGGCCAACCGGCACGCGCTGCTCCAGGCGTGGTGCAGCTTCTCGCGGGCCGTGGTGGAGCTGCGGCTGGACTCGCGGGAGCGGTCGCTGCACTCGCTGGCGCGCGCGTTGGGGCTGGCCGAGCTGACCGGGGACGCCGAGCTGATCGGCTCGATCCTGTTCGAGCAGGCGAACCTGATGCGCACCCAGTACCACGAGCACTGCATGGTGCGCGCCGAGGCGACCCGGTGCAGCCCGGACGGCGAGCCGTGCGTGCGCAAGCTGCGGCGCGCCGAAGCGCTGTGCGCGCAGGTCCGGGACAAGTGGAAGAACCTCGACGAACCGGTCCGGATGGCGCGGGTCAACCTGCTGCTCGCGCACGTCCGGCTGGACCTGGGCGAGCTGGACCGGGCGCTGCGGTCGTGCCAGCGGGCCGACCAGTTGCTGGCCGGCCGGGAACGGCCGGTGCTGCGGGCCGAGCTGCTGATGGCGCGGGCCCGGGTGAACGGGGCGCGGGGGCGGCAGGCCGACCAGATCCGGCAGCTCACGCAGGCCGCCGAACTCGCCATGGGCTGCCTGGCGCGGGAAGTCGCGGTGCGGGCGCACGGCGCGTTGAGCGTCGCCCACGAGCGGGCCGGGCAGCTGGGGATCGCGCTGCACCACGCCCGCGCCCAGCTGGAGCAGTACCGGCTGTGGGAACTCCAGGAAGGCCGTGACCTGCTCCGGATGCGGGAGCACGACCTGTCGGCCCGGCTGGTCGAGCAGTTGGCGCACCACCGGTTCGAGCCGCGCCGGGAGAACACGGTGGTGCGCGGGCACCGGCACGAACCGCCGCTGCGCACGTCGTCCTCGGCCGAACAGGTGAACCGGCGGATCGCGCGGGCGCTGGCGGCGGGGCTGACCAAACGGGGTATCGAGGTGCTCCGGCGGGTGGCCGACGGGGCCAGCACGACGGCCATCGCGGAGGAGCTGGGGCTGTCGCCGAAGACGGTCCAGAACCACCTCCAGCGGATCTACCGGACCATCGGCGTCCGGGACCGCGCGGGGGCCGCGGTGTGGTGGCTCGACCTCGTCGACGATTCCACGGGTTGAGACGCGTAACCGGGCGAACGGCCCTCTCGTTGCCGCCAATGGTGGGATGTTCACGACAACCGGAACGTCCCGCTTGGGGGTTTTGCCTATCCCGATGCGACAGAACTGGGTGATGAGCCGGATGACACCTGTGTGTCATGCTCCGCTCGGACGCTTGTCCCTGCGTCCCCTGGCGAAGCGGCGGTAGTGCGATGCGGGTGGTCGGTGGGCCTCGGAGCCCGCGAGAGGTCGCCCCGTGGCGACGCGTGCCCGTCCTGCCGCACGGCTTCGCGCCGGCCCCTTCCAGCACCCGGCGGACGACCGGCGCGCGGCCGGTCCGCCGCACCGAGCAGCGTCTCCGGCTCACGCAGCCGCGGCACTCAGCCGGCCGGTCCTCGGCCGGACGGCGTCCGACGCCGCCGACGTGTCGCGCGCAGCCGAGCGCCGAACCACGCGCCGGCCCGGCCGGCCACCCGGCGACGACCCCGGTCGTCGTCCTCCTCCAGGCCGCTACCAACGAATGGAGCTTGACGATGGTTGTCAACGCGATCCGCAGGATCCTCGCCGTCGTGGCCCTCTGCGCCGGGCTCGGCGCCGTCCTGGCCGCGCCAGCGAGCGCGGACGTGCAGCGTGAAGGCACCTCGACGGAGATCTTCATGCCGCCGTACGTCGCGCCGTAGGTCACGCACTCCCGAGGCCGGGTCCGCGTCCGCGCGGGTCCGGCCTTGGGGCATTGTGGACGTCGTGAGCACCGATCAGTTGCGCCTGCGTGCGCCGCGGCACCGCGTGAGCCGCAAGTCGATCACCCTGTGGACGTTGAACGCCCTGATCGGGTGGGCGGTGCTGCTGGTGCCGCAGCTCGTGGCGCTGGTGTTCAGCCGCTCGCCGTGGCAGGTCGCGGTAGCGGTGGCCACGCTGGCCGTGGGCACCGCGCACACCCTGGTCATGCCGCGCTGGCGGTACCGGGTGCACCGCTGGGAGGCCACGCCGGAGGCGGTCTACACGCTGGCCGGCTGGCTGAACCAGGAGTGGCGGATCGCCCCGGTCTCCCGGATCCAGACCGTGGACACCAAGCGCGGGCCGTTGCAGCAGCTGCTGGGGTTGTCGACGGTGACCGTGACGACGGCGTCGGCGGCGGGCCCGGTGCACATCGAGGGCCTCGACCACGCCGACGCGGTGCGGCTGGCCGACGAGCTGACCAGCACCACGCAGGCCACGCCGGGGGACGCGACGTGACGATCGAGCCGTCCGGGGAGTTCCCCGCCGCGCCGGCGTTCGTCGAGCCGGTGGTCGACTGGCACCGGCTGGACGTGCGGATGCTGGTGGTGCGGCCGTTGAACGAGATCATCGGGCTGGTGCCGCTGTTCATCGGCCTGATCGTGCTGGGCAAGGGCGAGACCTGGCGGATCCTGGTCAGCACCGGCGTGATCGGCGCGATCGTGCTGTTCGGGCTGCTGCGCTGGATCACCACCCGGTACCGGATCACCGACGACCAGGTGGAGATCAACACCGGGCTGCTGGTGCGCAAGCGGCTGGCGGTGCCGCGCGAGCGGATCCGGACGGTCGACCTGACCGCGAAGCTCGGGCACCGGCTGTTCGGGCTGTCCGCGATCCGGGTCGGCACGGGTCAGCGCGACCAGCCGGGCGAGGACGGCCTGACGCTCGACGCGGTGTCGTCGGCGGAGGCCGAGCGGCTGCGGGTGTTGCTGCTGACGCAGGTCGTGCGCGAGACCGGGGGTGGCGCACCGGTCGCGGACGTCGTCGAGCGCGCCGGCGAGGAACTGTCCGCCTGGGACGCGCGGTGGTTGCGGTTCGCGCCGTTGACGCTGTCCGGGCTGGTCGCGGTCGGCGCGCTGTTCGGTCTGACGGCGAACTTCGCGCGGGAGCTGGAGGTGGAGGTCCTCGGGCCGCTCACCGCCGCCGCGCACTGGGTGATGGACCAACCGGTCGGGTTGACCGTGGGCCTGTTGGCGGGTGTGGTGCTGGTGATCGCCGGGTTCGGGTCGGTGGTCGTCTACGTGGTGCAGTTCTGGGGCTACCGGCTGACCCGCGAGCCCGACGACACCGTCCGGGTGCGCCGCGGCCTGCTGACCACCCGCTCGGTTTCCGTTGCCGAGCAACGACTTCGCGGCGTGGAGATCCTGGAACCGCTGCTGCTGCGGGCCGGGCGCGGCGCGCACGCGAAGACCGTGACGACGGGGTTGGGCCGCAAGGGCGAGAGCAACCTGCTGCTGCCGCCCGCGCCGATCGCCGAGGCCCACCGGGTGAGCGCGGAGGTGCTGCGGCACGCGCCGCCGCCGACGGTGACCCCGTTGCGCCGGCACCCGGCCGCGGCGTTGCGCCGCCGGATGGTGCGCGCGGTGGTGCCGCTGCTGGTGGCGGCGGCCGGGTTGGCGTTCTTCGCGCCGGCGTGGACGTGGCAGGTGGTGCTGGCGCTGGTGCCGTTCTCGGCGCTGCTGGGCTGGGACCGGTACCGCTCGCTGGGCCACGCGCTGACCGACCGGTACCTGGTGGCCCGCCGGGGTTCGGCGGTGCGGGAGACGATCGCGCTGCAACGCACCGGCATCATCGGCTGGCGGGTGTCGCGGTCGTTCTTCCAGCGCCGCGCCGGGCTGGTCACGATCTCCGCGACCACCGCGGCGGGCGACGGGGCCTACCACGTGGTGGACGTCGGCGAGGCCGACGGCCTGGCGATGGCCGACGAGGCGGTGCCGGACCTGCTGCGGCCGTTCCTGGACAGGTGAGTGGGGCACCCGTCGCCCCCGGGACCGGAAGGACCCGCGTTCACGGCGGTCACGCGGCTCCGACGCCACTTCCCCCCTCTCCGGACGCCCCACTCACCTGGTGCGCCGGACCGCCCAACGATCCGGCGCACCACGAACGTTAGGACGCCGGGGTGGAGGTACCGCTGTAGCGGCCCGGGTCGATCCCGACCTGCGGGGACGTCCCGCGATGCGAGGCGATCGGCAATACCGGCGGCAACCGGGCCGCGACGCTGACACGATTGACCCCATGCGCGACGCCCACCAGCTCTCGCGATTCGCCCGCGCGGTGCGAAGACACCGGCTGGACAACGGGATGACCCAGGCGGACCTCGCGGCGCGCTCGGGGGTGAGCGTCCGGACCATCCGCGCGGTCGAGCAGGGCCGGGCGACCCGGCCGCACGCCACGTCGTTGGCCAAGCTGGCCGAGGCGGTCGGTCTCCAGTGGCCGCCCGCCGGGCCGAGGATCGGCGTGCTGGGTCCGCTGGAGGTGGTGGCGGGCGGTCCGGTCCGGTGGGAGTCCCGCAAACCGCGGGTGCTGCTGGCGCTGCTGGCCGTGCACCCCGGGCAGCCGGTGTCGCGGGCGGAGATCGTGGACGTGCTGTGGGGCGAGGACGTGCCGCCCTCCTGGCAGAACCTGGTGCACGGCTACGTCGCGAGGGTGCGGGCCGCGCTGGACGACCCGGCGGCGGTGCGCGCGTCGCGGCACGGCTACCGGCTCGCGGTGGACGACCTGGACCTGCTGCGGTTCGACGCGCTGGTGGCGCGGGCCCGCGACGCCCGGCCGGCCGAGGCGGTCCGGCTGCTGTCCGAGGCGCTGGACCTGTGGCGCGGGCCGGTGCTGGCGGACCTGCCGGAGGCGGTGCGCGACCACCCGACCGCGCACGCGATCACCGCCCGCCGGACGTCGGCCGCGCTGGACCTCGCCGACCTCGCGCTGGACCACCAGGTGGCCGGGACGGCCGTGGACCACCTGCGGCGGCTGGTGGTCGGGGAACCGCTGCACGAGGGCCTGCACGCCCGGCTGGTGCGCGCGCTGGCGGCGGACGGCCGGCAGGCCGCCGCGCTGGAGGAGTTCGCCCGGATCCGGGCCCGGCTGGTGGACGAGCTGGGCGTCGAACCCGGCGCGGAGCTGCGCGACGCGCACGTCCGGGTGCTGCGCCGGGACCTGCCCGAACCGCCGGACCTGGTGCCCGCCCAGCTGCCGGTGGCGACCAACCACTTCACCGGCCGGCGGGCCCAGCTGCTGCGGTTGGACGGGCTGCTCGCGGGCCAGGGCGGGGCGGTCGGCATCACGGCCATCGCGGGCACGGCGGGGGTCGGCAAGACCGCGCTGGCCGTGCGGTGGGCCAACCACGTGCGGCACCGGTTCCCGGACGGCCAGCTCTACATCGACCTGCGCGGGTTCGCCGAGCACGAACCGGTCCGGCCCGCCGAGGCGCTCGGGCGGTTCCTGCGCGCGTTCGGCGTGCCGCCCGAACGGGTGCCCGCCGACCCGGACGAGGCCGCCGCGCTGTACCGCTCGACGCTGGCCGGCCGCCGGGTGCTGGTGGTGCTGGACAACGCGGCCGGCGCGGAGCAGGTCCGGCCGCTGCTGCCCAGCGGGCCGGGCAGCCTGGCCCTGATCACCAGCCGCAACCGGCTGGGCGGCATGGCCGCGCACGAAGGACTGGCGCGGCTCCCGCTGGACGTGCTGTCTGCCGAGGACGCGCGGGCGCTGCTGGAACGGGCGCTCGGCGCGGACCGCGTGGCCGCGGAGCCGGAGGCCGCGCGGGAGCTGGCCGAGCTGTGCGCGCACCTGCCGCTGGCGCTGCGGGTGGTCGCGGCGAACCTGGCCGACCAGCCGCACCGGCCGCTGGCGGGCCAGGTCGTGGAGCTGCGCGAGGGCAACCGGCTGGCCCAGCTCGGCATCGACGGCACCGAGGAGGACGCCGTGCGCACCGCGTTCGAGCTGTCCTACCGGCGGCTGGCCGAACCGCACCGCCGGCTGTTCCGGCTGCTGGGCGCCGTGCCGGGACCGAGCTTCACGGCCGACGCGGCGGCGGCCCTGCTGGACACCTACCGCGGTGACGCCCAGCGGGGCCTGCGGGTGCTCTCGTCCGCGCACCTGGTGCAGGAGCACTCCCCCGACCGGTACGGCTTCCACGACCTGCTGCGCCTCTACGCGCGCGAACTGGCCGAGGCGGAAACCGAAGCGGCCCAACGGCTGTACCGCTGGTACCTGGACCGGGCGGACGGCGCGGCGCGGGCCGCCTACCCGCACATGCTGCGCCTGCCCACCTGCATCGGCGGGACCAGGCCGTTCGCGGACCGGGAATCCGCGCTGGCGTGGCTGAACGACGAGATCGCGAACCTCGCCGCCGCCGTCGCCGACCGCCGGTTCGCCGGGGTGGCGCGGATCGCGTGCCTGCTGGCCGACGCGTTGCGCGGCTACTTCTGGCTGACCATGAAGATCACGCTCTGGGCGTCGACCGCCGAGACCGCGCTGGCCCTGGCCCGCTCGGCGGGCGACACCGGGCTGGCGGCCGCCGCGAGCCTGAGCCTGAGCAGCGCGCGGCTGCGCGGCAGCGACCAGGTCGGGGCGGCCGAGCAGAGCGCGGTCACGCTCGACCTCGCCCGCGCCGCCGGGTGGTCCGAGGGCGAGGCTGCGGCCAGCGGCACGCTCGCCTCGTCGCTCTACCACCTGGGCGACCTGGACCGGGCCACCGCGCACCTGGAGCACTCGCTGCGGCTGTCCGGTTCGGACCAGACCCGGTGCACCACCCTGGTGCTGCTGGGCAACGCGGCCTACGTCGGCGGCGACCTCGACCTGGCCGCGCGGCGCTACCAGGAGGCGGCGGACCTGTGCCTGGCCATCGGCTCGCAGTACGTGGAGGCGATGGCGACCGGCGCGATGGTGGGCGTGCTGCGGCGGCGGGGGCGCATCGCCGAGGCCCGCGAGCACGGGCTGCGGTCGCTGGCGTTCTTCCGGGAGATCGGCGACCTGGCCTCGGAGAGCCAGACCCTGGTCGTGCTGGCCAAGGTGGAGTTCGCGGCGGGCGACCCGACCAGCGCCCTGGCCACCGCCGAGGTGGCGCTGGACCTGAACCGGCGGACCGGCGAGCGCGCCGCCGAGATCGACGCGCTGAACTGCCTGGGCACGATCCGGACCGCGCTGGGCGACCACGACCGCGCCCGCGCGCTGCACGAGGAGGCGCTGGCGCTGGCGCGGCGGATCCGGGCGCCCTACCCGCAGGCCCAGTCGCTGGTCGGCCTGGGTGACGGGGAGTCGTTGCGACAGGCTTCGGCGTTGGCCGACAAGCACGGTTTCGGGTTGGTGCGGCAGGACGTTCTCGCCCGGCGGTCGGGCTTCCCGGACCGGCCGCACGAGCCGGGCGCCGATGTCGTGGCCCCGGGCGAACCCCCGGACCGCACGTTCGGCTGAACCGGACCTCAGCCGCACCCCGCACGGGCCGATCGCCGTGCCGCGATCCCGCCGGAACGGTCGCCGCCGCCCGTGCCCGGCCCGTTCCAGTCCGGCCGCCCCCGCTAGACCGCCGAACGAAACGTCGTCCGGTACGCGCTGGGCGACACGCCCACCAGCGCGCTCATCTGCTGCCGCAGCGCCGCGCCGGTCCCGAAGCCGGCGTGCCGGGCCACCTGGTCGATCCCGAGCCCGGTGGTCTCCAGCAGGTGCCGCGCCCGCTCGACCCGCTGCTGGGTGATCCACTTGCCCGGGCTGACCCCGGTCTCCTCCCGGAACCGCCGGGTGAACGTCCGCACGCTCATCCGCACGTGCCCGGCCAGCGCGCGCAGCTCCAGCGGTTCGTCCAGGTGCGCCAACGCGTACGCGCGGGCGGGCGCGGTGGACGCGTCCGGGGCGTCCGGCACCGGCCGCACGATGAACTGCGACTGCCCGCCCGGCCGCCACGCCGGCACCACGCACCGCCGCGCCGCCGCGTTGGCGATCTCCGCGCCGAGGTCGCTGCGCACCACGTGCAGGCACAGGTCGATGCCCGCGCCGACGCCGGCCGACGTGAGCACGTCGCCGTCGTCCACGAACAGCACGTCCGGGTCGAGGTCGACGGCGGGGAACAGCCGACGGAAGTTGTCGGCGTGCATCCAGTGCGTGGTCGCCTTACGTCCGTCCAACAGGCCCGCAGCGGCGAGCACGAACGCCCCCGTGCAGATCGACACCACACGCGCGCCCCGTGCCGCAGCGGCGCGCAAGGCGTCACGCACGCTGTCCTCGACCGTGCCGTCCTCCAGCACACGCGCGCCGTAGTGCACGCCGGCCACGAGCACGGTGTCCGCCTCGGCGAGCAGCTCCAACCCGTGGTCCGGGGTGATCGTGAACTGCGCCGAACTGCGCACCGGACGTGCGCCGGGCGTGCACACGCGCACCTGGTAGAAGCGCACGTCGTCGTCCGCGCGGGCGGCGTTGAAGATCTGCGACGGGGTGCCCAGGTCGAAGCCCACGACGTGGTCCAGCGCCAGCACGGCCACCAGGTGCGTCATGGCCGGATTCTTGCACATGATGGCCGTCAGGCCACTGGTCCGGGCGCGGACGATCGAGCACGCTCCTGACGTGACTCGAAGCAGATGGGCATGGGTGGTCGCGGGCGTCAGCTTCGTCGCGCTGATCGGGGCCGCCGGGTTCCGGGCGACCCCGGGCGCGCTGATCGAACCGCTCCAGGCGGAGTTCGGCTGGTCCACCGCCACGATCGGGCTGGCCGTGTCGGTGAACCTCCTGCTGTTCGGCCTCACCGCGCCGTTCGCCGCGGCGCTCATGGAGCGGTTCGGCGTGCGCAAGGTGGTGGCGTGCGCGCTGACCCTGGTCGCGATCGGCAGCGGGCTGACCGTGTTCATGACCACGAGCTGGCAGCTGGTGCTGTTCTGGGGCGTGCTGGTCGGGCTGGGCACCGGCTCGATGGCGCTGGCGTTCGTGGCGACGATCACCGGCCGGTGGTTCGTCGAGCAGCGCGGCCTGGTCACCGGCGTGCTCACGGCCGGCGGCGCGACCGGTCAGCTGGTGTTCCTGCCGGTGGTGGCGTCGCTGGCGGAGTCCTCGGGGTGGCGCTCGGCGTCGATCGTGGTGGCCGTCGCGGCGCTGGCCGTGGTGCCGCTGGTCCTGCTGTTCCTCCGCGAGTACCCCGCCGACCTGGGCGTGCCGCCGTACGGCGGGACCGAGGTCGTGCCGCGCCCGACGCCCGCCGGCGGTGCCGCCAGGCGCGCGATCACCGCGCTCACGTCGGCCGCGCGCACCGGCCCGTTCTGGTACCTGGCGGGCGGGTTCGCGATCTGCGGGGCGACCACCAACGGCCTGGTCGGCACCCACTTCATCCCGGCCGCGCACGACCACGGGATGCCCACCACCACGGCGGCGGGCCTGCTCGCGCTGGTCGGCGTGTTCGACATCGTCGGCACGATCTTCTCCGGCTGGCTGACCGACCGGGTCGACTCGCGCATCCTGCTCGCCGCCTACTACGTGCTGCGCGGCGCGTCGCTGCTCGTGCTGCCGCAGCTGTTCCACGACTCGGTGCACCCGAGCATGCTGGTGTTCATCATCTTCTACGGCCTGGACTGGGTCGCGACCGTGCCGCCGACCGTCGCCCTGTGCCGAGAGGTGTTCGGCCTGTCCGCCCCGGTCGTGTTCGGCTGGGTGTTCGCCTCGCACCAGATCGGCGCGGCGATCGCCGCCACCGCCGCCGGCCTCACCCGCGACCACTTCGGCGACTACGCGCCCGCCTGGTACGTGGCGGGGTTGCTCAGCATCGGCGCGGCGCTGCTGTCGATGAAGGTCCGCCGGTCACCGGCGCTTGCGGGAGGTCCCGAAGATCCCTCGGGTGATCTCGCGCCCCAGAGCGCTCGCGGCTGACCGGAAGAACGACTTCACCGCCGAGTTCTCCAGCACCTTGTCCACCAGACCCGGCTCCTCCCGCCGGGGCTCGGCCCGCCCCTGGTCGGCGGGCTGCTCCTCGGCGGGAGCCGGCGCGACCTTCGCGGCCAGGATCTCGTAGGCCGATTCGCGGTCCACCGTCTCCGCGTACTTGCCGTGCAGCTCCGAGGACTGCGCCGCCGTCCGGATCGCGTCCTGCCCGATCGTGTCCATAAGGGAGCGCGGCGCGCGCAGCCGGGTCCACGCGACCGGCGTCGGCGCGCCCTTCTCGCTGAGCACCGTCACGATCGCCTCGCCGATCCCCAGCGACGTCAACGCCTTGTCCAGCTGGTAGTGCGGCGTGGTCGGGTAGGTCTTCACCGTCTTCGCCAGCGCCGCCTGGTCCTCCGGCGTGAACGCGCGCAGCGCGTGCTGGATCCGCGCGCCCAACTGCGAGAGCACCTCGTTGGGCACGTCCGTGGGCAGCTGCGTGCAGAAGAACACCCCGACCCCCTTGGACCGGATCAGCTTCACGGTCTGGGTGATCTGCTCCTTGAACGCCTTGGAAGCGCCGGAGAACAGCAGGTGCGCCTCGTCGAAGAAGAACACCAGCTTCGGCCGGTCGAGGTCGCCCGCCTCGGGCAGCACCTGGAACAGCTCCGCCAGCAGCCACATCAGGAACGTCGAGAACAGCGCCGGCTTGGCCTGCAACTCGGCCAGCTCCAGCAGCGTCACCACGCCGCGCCCGTCGATCTGCCGCATCAGGTCGCGCGGGTCCAGCTCCGGCTCGCCGAAGAACGTGTCGCCGCCCTGCGCCTCCAGGTTCACCAGCGACCGCAGGATCACCCCGGCGGTGGCCGACGACACCCCGCCCAGCCCCTTGAGGTCCTCCTTGCCCTCGTCGGAGGTCAGGTGGGTGATCACCGACCGCAGGTCCTTGGTGTCCAGCAGCGCCAGGCCCCGGCTGTCCGCCCAGTGGAAGATCAGGCCCAGCGTGGACTCCTGGGTGTCGTTGAGCCCCAGCACCTTCGACAGCAGGATCGGCCCGAAGCTGGTGATCGACGCGCGCACCGGCACCGCCGCGCCGCCCGTGCCCAGCGACAGGAACTGCACCGGGCACGCCTGCGGCTGCCAGTCGTCGCCGGTCTCGGCCGCCCGCGAGGTGACCCGGTCGTCGGCCGAACCCCGTTGGGACAGACCGGACAGGTCGCCCTTCACGTCCGCCATGACCACCGGCACGCCCGCCGCCGAGAGCTGCTCCGCGACGAGCTGGAGCGTCTTGGTCTTGCCGGTGCCGGTCGCGCCCGCGACCAGCCCGTGCCGGTTCAGCATCGCCAGCGGGATCCGGACGTGCGCGCCCGGCTCGACCGCGCCGTCGACCAGCACGGCACCCAGTTCGATGGCCGCGCCCTCGGACGCGTATCCCGCCGCGATATCGGTCTGAGCCGTCATTGCGCAGAGCGTAATGAGATTGGTAGGACCCGCCACTCGAAGCGGCGGCGGTGTCCGACGATCCGACGACTAGGCTCGCGCGGGTGATGGATCGCTTGGTGTGGATCGACTGCGAGATGACCGGGCTCGACTTGGGCAAAGACGCTCTGATCGAGATCGCGGCGCTGGTGACCGACGCGGAGTTGAACGTGCTCGGCGAAGGGGTCGACGTGGTGATCCACGCCGACGACACAGCGCTCGACTCGATGCCGGAAGTCGTGATGGCGATGCACGCCAAGTCCGGGCTCACCGACGAGGTGCGGCGCTCCGCCGTGACGCTGGAGGAAGCCGAGGCTCAGGTCCTCGCCTACATCAAGCAGTGGGTCCCGGACCCGCGCACCGCGCCGCTCGCGGGCAACTCGATCGCCACCGACCGGGGGTTCATCGCCCGCGACATGCCCGAACTGGACGCCCACCTGCACTACCGGATGGTCGACGTCTCCTCGATCAAGGAGCTGTGCCGGCGCTGGTACCCGAGGATCTACTACGCGCAGCCGGAGAAGGGCCTGGCGCACCGGGCGCTGGCCGACATCCGGGAGTCCATCCGGGAACTGGCCTACTACCGGCGCACCGCGTTCGTGCCGCAGCCCGGCCCGTCGACCGAGCAGGCGCAGGCCGTGGCGAACGAACTGCTGGCCGCCGACCGGGCGAAATAGGGTCGATTTCGGGCTCGGCGGTCTGGCACTGTATGCTTCAGTCCGCCGGGTCGACCGGTCTTGGTGGGTGTAGCTCAGCTGGCAGAGCACTGGGTTGTGATCCCAGGTGTCGCGGGTTCAAGTCCCGTCACTCACCCCAAGCGAAACGCCCCCTGGCCACGTCGGTCAGGGGGCGTTTTCCGATGTCTACGGGGAGTCTCCGCCAATGAGCGCCACACTCGTCGCGAAGGACCTGGCGGCCGGGCACGGGGACCGCGTGCTGTTCTCCGGCCTGGACCTGGTCGTCGCCCCGGGCGACGTCGTCGGGCTGGTCGGCGTGAACGGCGCGGGCAAGTCCACCCTGCTGCGCACCCTCGCCGGGCTCATCCCGGCGGAGAGCGGTGTGATCCGCCTCTCCCCCGTGACGGCGACCGTCGGCCACCTGCCGCAGGAGCCCGACCGCCGCCCCGGCGAGACCGTGCGGGACTTCCTGGCCAGGCGGACCGGCGTCGCCGCCGCCCAGGCCGAACTCGACCGGGCCACCGACCTGCTCGCCGAGGGCACCGACGACGGCTACTCCGACGCGCTGGAGCGCTGGCTCGCGCTCGGCGGCGCCGACCTGCCCGAACGGGCCGCCGAGACGGCCGCCGACCTGGGCCTCACGGTCGACCTCGACCAGCCCATGACCTCGCTGTCCGGCGGTCAGGCGGCCCGCGCGGGCATGGCGTCGCTGCTGCTGAGCCGCTACGACGTGTTCCTGCTCGACGAGCCGACCAACGACCTCGACCTGGACGGCCTGGCCCGGCTGGAGGCGTTCGTGACCGGCCTGCGCGCCGGCACCGTGCTGGTCTCCCACGACCGCGAGTTCCTGGCCCGGACCGTGACCAGGGTGGTGGAACTGGACCTCGCCCAGCAGCAGGTGCGGGCCTACGGCGGTGGCTACGAGTCGTACCTGGAAGAACGGGAAATCGCGCGGCGGCACGCGCGCGAGGACTACGAGGAGTTCGCGAACACCAAGTCGTCACTCGAAGAACGCGCCCGCTCACAACGGGCGTGGATGGAGAAGGGCGTCAAGAACGCCCGGCGCAAAGCGGGCGACAACGACAAAGCGGGACGCAAGTTCCGCAGCGACGCGACCGAGAAACAAGCGTCCAAAGCGCGCCAGACGGAACGCCTCATCGAACGCCTGGAGGTGGTCGAGGAGCCCCGCAAGGAATGGGACCTGCGGATGGAAATCGCCGCCGCGCCCCGGGCCGGCGCGGTCGTGGCGGTCCTGCGCGCCGCGGTCGTGACGCGCGGCGGGTTCACCCTCGGCCCGGTGGACCTGCAGGTCGACTGGGCGGACCGGGTCGCCATCACCGGGGCCAACGGGGCGGGCAAGTCGACCCTGCTGGCCGCCCTGCTGGGTCGCGTCGACCTGGCGTCGGGCACGTCGTCGCTCGGTCCGGGCGTCGTCGTCGGCGAGATCGACCAGGCCCGCGGCCTGTTCCTGGGCGACCGGCCGCTGGTGGACGCGTTCCAGGACGCGGTGCCGGACATGGTGCCCGCCGACGTCCGGACGCTGCTGGCGAAGTTCGGCCTCAAGGCCGCGCACGTGCTGCGCACCGCCGCGTCGCTGTCGCCCGGAGAGCGCACCCGGGCCGCGCTGGCGCTGCTCCAGGCCAAGGGCGTCAACCTGCTGGTGCTCGACGAGCCGACCAACCACCTCGACCTGGCCGCGATCGAGCAGCTCGAAGCGGCGCTGGAGTCCTACCCCGGCACCCTGCTCCTGGTCACCCACGACCGGCGGATGCTCGACCACGTGAAAACGACCCGCCGCCTGGAAGTGGCGGCGGGTCGTGTCACAGACCTCTAGCTAGCGGTTGCCCTTCACCCACTGGTCCCACGGGACCTGCCAGTCGCCAAAGCCGTCCCACGCCTCCAGCGCCGGGCCACCGGAGTTGGTGACCACGACGATGTCGCCGGGCTTGGAGAGGTCGAAGACCCACTTCGCGTTCTCCGGCGAGAGGTTCAGGCAGCCGTGGCTGACGTTGCGGTTGCCCTGGTCGCCGACCGACCACGGCGCGCTGTGGAAGAAGATGCCGCTGTTGGACATCCGGGTCGCCCAGTCGACCGGCGTGACGTAGCCGCCGGCGTCGAGCGCCAGGCCGTACGTCCGGGAGTCCATGACCATGTGGTCGTGCTTCTCCATCAGCACGTAGGTGCCGGTGGGGGTCGGGTTGGCCGCGTTGCCCATCGAGGTCGGCATGGTGCGCGCGACCTGGCCGTTGATCTTGGTGACGACCTCGTGCGTGCCCCCGTCGGCCTCGTGGACGACCGCGTCGCCGATCGTGGTGTTGATCACGCGGTCCTCTTCGCCGTACACGCCGTTGCCCAGCGACTTGCCGTAGATCTTGGCGTTGATCGAGATCTTGGTGCCGGCGGCCCAGTAGCTCTGCGGACGCCAGTGCACCTGCTTCTCGTCGAACCAGTAGAACGCGCCGTCCACCTTGGGCTCGGTGGTGATGGAGATCATCGCCTCGGCGGCGGCCTTGTCGGCGATCGGCTCGTCGAAGTAGAACGCGAGCGGCTGCCCGATGCCCACGGTGGTGCCGTCCATCGGGTTGACCGAGAGGTAGGTCAACGTCCGCGGCTTCACGGTCGTGAACGTGGACGTCTTGTTGACCGGCTTACCGTCGGCGCCCTGCCCGGTGACCGCCAGCGTGTAGGTCTTCGAGTACCCCAGCACCTCGCTGCTGGTCCACTGCTTGCCGTCCGGCGAGACCTGCCCGGCCACCGCCTGACCCTCCGGGTTGGTCAACGCGACCTGGGTGATCTTCCCGTCCGTGGCGGTGGCGACCACCGGACTGCCCGGAGCCACGTCGACAGCCTGGTCGGCAGGCCCGACGCTCAACGAAACAGGTTTGGGCGGAGGCGTGGAGGAGGTTGTAGTCCCCCCACCCGCGACCCCACCCGAATCACCGGAGGCGGACCCGCCCCCGGAAGAACAGGACGCGACCAACACCGCGACCACACCGACCGCGACAGCCCCCAGCGCCCTACGCGCCCCCCGGCCGACCGTCATGCCAAGCCTCCGCTTCACTCCCCAGGACACCTGGTTCATCTCTTAGGTGTCCCCTTACAAGGTGACGCCTGGAGGGTTGACGACGTTGCCCGAGATGCTGGATCGTTACCCACGCGAAGTTCCCGCCCGGACACGGCGCACACCCGGCCTGACCAGGCGATTGGGAGCCGCGTAGGACGCTGTGCTAATGTTCTTCACGTCGGACGGAGCAACACGAAGACCGACGAGCGCCGCTAGCTCAACTGGCAGAGCAGCTGACTCTTAATCAGCGGGTTCGGGGTTCGAGTCCCTGGCGGCGCACCAAAGGCCCAGGTCATTGACCGGGGCCTTTTTGCTTGCAAGATCGCCCCCATGACTTACCCATGGTTTATGGTCTGACTCCCTAACCTCAGCGGGTCACGCCGCAGGCGACGACTCACCATCCGAAGTCGATTCCCGCGCCTCCTCCTCTCCCTTCTCCGGCGTGCCGAACGCGCATTCCAACGCCTCCGCCGCGCGCCTATCAACGGCCTTCCGACCGAGGTACACGTCCTGCGTCATCGACGGCCGGGAGTGCCCGAGCTGGTCCGCGATCAGCCGTGCCGTCAGGTTGGCCTCATCAAGGATCGTGGCCGCCGTCTTCCGGAACACGTGCGAGGTCACCCAGACGAACTCGTCGCTACCCCGAGCGTCCCGAAGATCCCGCCGGGTGTTGGACGGGTCGCGCAGCCCACCCAGCGCATCCGGGAACACCGGCCCGTCCGGGTAGTCGGTAGCCGCCCGCCGCCGAGCCAACACCTTCACCGCCCACGACGGCAGCGGCAACGTCCGCTCCCCCGCTTCGGTCTTGGTGGACTTCCGAACCAACCCAGCGGCCTTGACCCGAATGACCGTGAAGTCCACAGTCACCGTCCCGGCCTCAAGGTCGACGTCATCCCAGTAGACGGCCAGCGCCTCCCCGATCCGGACTCCGGTCGCCATCATGAACCGCGACAGGTCGGGCACGTCCTTCCTGACCGCCTTCTCGTCCGAGTCCAACAACGCGAGCCACCGCGTCCGCTCCTCCAACGTGAGCGCCCGAGGCCCCTTCTTCCGGCCGCCCTCCAGGCGTGAGGTCTCCCGAGTCGGGTTCGCGTCGAGCGCTCCGTGACGCACCGCCAAGCCGAGCACCCCGGAGACCACCGAACGCGCCGTCTTGGCAGTCGACACCCCGACCAGGTCCCTCACCGAGCCCAGGAAGGTATCGACGCGCGAAACCGTCGCCTCCCGCAGCAACAACTCCCCCAGCCCCGGCAGCACGTGACGATCCAAGATGCCCCGGTACGTCTCCGCACTCCCCGGCGAGCGCGTCCCAGAGTCGGCCGCCGCCTGAAACGCCGTGAACCACAGTTCGGCCGCCTGCTTCACCCGGCTATCCGCGGTGAGCGCTCCACCGGACGGCCCGGCCCTCTCGGTCAGCGCCTTCTTGAGATTCCGCTCCGCAGCCGCCTTGGTCTTGCCCAGCCGCTCGACCGGCCGCGTCTTGCCGTCGTAGTCGCGGAAGTACGTAGTCGCCCGCCACCCCGTGGTGGTCTCATAGCACCGGATCTTCCCGTAAGTACCGATCGGCATAGGTGGACGCCCCATCACGCCACCTCCGGGTTCTGCCGCTCAACCCAGGCCCGAACCTCCGCCGGCAGGTACCTCAGATGCTTCCCGACCCGCCGAGCCGGTGGCCCGTACCGTTTGGTGCGCCATCCGTAGAGCGTGTGGACTGGGACGCCCAGGAACGACGCCACGTCCGTGACCGTCCACAAGGGCTCAAGCAGTTCCGTCATGCTGTCTCCTCTGTGTAGTTGCGTTGACGTTGGGCGCGTAGCCGCTCGCCGAGCGCCGTAGCCAGCTCCCGTTCGGCGTCATCGGCGTAGCCCGAGCCCGCATACGCCCAGTCGTTGACGACCAGCACCGACTCCGCGTCCAGCCCAAGCCGGTCCAGCACCTCAGCGGCCCGATACGCCCGCCGGTCCTCACGTATGCGCTTGAAGGTGGTGCTGTAGTGCTTCGACTTGGTCAGGAAGTGCCCGCGAAACCCGAGCATGTGAGCCCACTTCCGCAGGTTCAGATCGGTGTAGAACCCCAGGTCACCGAGGTCCCACGCGGTCTGGATCATGCGTCGGTGATGTGAGGACACCCGCAGGTGATCAATGTCGAGCTGCGACCTGATCGGCCGATCCGGCGTGTCCCGCGCACCGGTCCCCTTGGTCGCGTACTTGGCGACGTAGCCCGCGAGCCGGGCATCACTGACCGCGCCCGCCTGGTCCTCCAGTTCCACCGCCGAAGCCGCCCGGATAGGCCGGACGTCGACCTGCTCACCCCACACGAGGTCGAGCACCACCCCGTCCGGCCGATGCGACACGACCGACACCGACCGCGCCGCCACCCGTACCGCCTGGTCCACCAGTTCCGCAGTAGCCCAGGCCGGCGCGGGGTCGGAGGACCCATCCGGCCCGTCCAAGCGGATGACAGCGTGGAAGTGCACCAAGCCACGCCGCTGGTACTCGGCGACCTTGGCGTACGAGACGCGCGCGTGGTCGCGGAACTCCCGCACGGTCAACCCCGCCCCACGAGCCAAAGCACGCCGCAGGGCGATCGTGAACCGATGCCACAGCTTCCCCGCGTGCGCCTGCCACAACACCGCGCCGACGTAGTCGTACTCGTCCGGATCGACCGCCGACCCGACACGCGGATCGTCCTGGTGGTGAAACTGCCCGCACCCCGTACACGGCCGAGCCTTCCCGCCAGCCGTCGTTGCCCGGTTGTGGACCGCGCCGAACGAGGGAGCGGTCAGCGTCGCGAACACACGCGGTTTCTCGGCAACCGCCACCGGCACGCCCTTGCTCCCACCAGACAGACCCGCCCGCATCAGGTGAAACGCGTCAGCCGCGTACCGGTCCGAGCAGGCCGAGCACACCGACGCCCGCCGATTGCCACACGGCACCATGACGTCCGCGCCGAGCTGGGCCAGGACGCGCGCCCCGTCCAGGCTCCGCAGCTCCCAGGCCCCGTTCAAGCGGATGGGCTGCGCGCACCCACCCGTAGCAGTGACCTTGTCCCGCCAGTCGCGGTAGTCGTTGCGCCGCAACCGATCCGCAATCCGCTCGTCAAGCGTGGCTACCAATAGCTCTCCTTTCACAACCTCACAGGAACGACCTCGAACAGGTCCTCGAACTGCAAAGGCGCAAGTGCCTTCAACGCCCCGCCGATGAACAACGGCCCCGGCCGCTGCGAGCCCTTGAGGACCCGCGACAAGGTCGACCGCTCAACCTCCATCGCGTTGGCCAACGCGTAGTCAGACCTGAACCCCGCGAGCTGTGCCGCCGCTTGGAACCGGCGGGTCCGGAGCGCAACCGTCGTCGCCATGTCACGCCGCCTCGACATGGCAGACACCCTGCCGACCAGCCACAACCCGCCCGAGGTGGACCAGCCGGGAGACCTCCTCGAAGGTCACCGGCTCCACCACAGATGGCACCAGCCGGAACGGCCCAACCTTCACCGCGGACTGCCCCGCCACCACCACGCCGAGTTCCACCAGGCCCACCGAGGCCGTCAACCCGAACTCCAACCCCGCACGGTTCCGCGCCGTGCCAGCCACGGTCAGGACTCGATCCGTCCGCAGGTTCCACGTGAGCGTCACGCCGTCCAGGCACACCACCCACAGCAACAACGCCGCAAGCCGATCCGGCGCGGTACCAGAGCTGAACTCGACGTGCACCGAGCCCAACCGGGCAGAGATGACCACCCGATCAGGCCGAGGCAACCCCGACGTCCGCATGAGCGACCGCAAGGTCCGGATGATGCGGTCAAGCGACCGCGAACTGTTGGAAGACAAGGAAAACCTCCATACTCAGGCAACGGCCCGCAACCCGTAGGCAGGACCGTCTTCGATGAACTCGACCAACTCGGCGATGTCCCGATCAGTCGTGTAGGCCGCACGCACTCGGCGCGGCGTACGAGAACGCGGATCAACCCGGAAGCCGATCCCCGCAGTGGCCTGGTCAGCCCCGATCTCGTCGGCAATCGCCCCACGCTCCCGGGCACCATCACCCAGCACCATGTCCGGGTGCCGTTCAGAGGTCACCCGCAGGCACACCCGATGCGGGATCAGATCCCGGATCGGCAGCACGTCCTTAGACGGCTCCTGCACGTAGACGTCAAGCACGTCATTCGTCGCCCGCCCCATCGAGGAGACGACCGCGCACGCGTTGGTGATCTCGTTCGCGTACTCGGCGTTGTAGGCCATCAGGAAGCCCACTTCGTCCAGAATCAGCCAGTCCACCGGATGTTCAGCAGAC
Source organism: Saccharothrix sp. NBAS 001 (assembly GCF_056640475.1). NCBI lineage: Bacteria > Bacillati > Actinomycetota > Actinomycetes > Pseudonocardiales > Pseudonocardiaceae > Saccharothrix > Saccharothrix sp. NBAS 001. Next base: position 9,342,010 of record NZ_CM153251.1, on the reverse strand, counting down.
ACCGGAACCGACCGCTTCCCCTTACGCTGCAAGCGCTTCTGCTTGCGCTCCATGTTGTCCACGAACCGGCCGATCAACTCGGCGCAATCCTCCGGCGTGTCGGCGTACCGCCCTTCCAAGATCGGTCGCAGCGCCACGAACTCGAACAGCTTCGGATCACACACCCAGGGCCGAACCAGCCCATCCCGGATCAACGGCGCGACAGCCCGAAGCTTGGCCATCACCACCGAGTTCTTGCCCGCCCCGGTAGCCCCCGCCGTCAGGTGATGCGTGCCGATCAACGGCTCGCGCCACTCCCCACCCAACTCGTCCTCACCCAGACACAACGACCGCAGATCCACCGCGTCAGAACGCTCAGGCATGGCCGGCGCAGGAATCACCGACGTGAACGGCTCCCGCCACTGCACGATCAACGCGACCTCACCAGGCCGCCCCTGCTCAACCGCGACCCGTTCAGCCTTGAGCGTCGAAGCCAGCTCCGGCACGACCTTGGCGAACGCCCGCAACGCCTGCCCAGGCACCAACCGCACCCGAACAACGTCCAACGACGGCGACCACGACCGGACCCTCAGCACTCGCGGCACCAGGACTTCCCCAGTCCGGTGATGCACCGATGTCAGCCCGCACGCGCCCATGAGGTTCGCCCACCGACGCCCGTCGAACGCCCCAACCCAGCGCCGCAGCCAGGCCCTCAGTACCGGGGCCGCCCACACGTCGAACGTGTCCGGATGCGCTCGATACCAAGCAGCCGTACCCGTGGCCAACCCACCAACCACACCGCCGGCCACCCAAGGCCCGAACTCGACCACCGAGACCCCAAGCCCACCAGGACCAACCACCGCCCCGGGATGCCGCACCAACCACCGCAAGGTGCGGAACTCCCACCCGACCGACCGCCGGGACCTCCCCGAAGGTTCAGCCATGAACACCTCCTTTGATCATGGCGGCGGCCGATCACCACCCAGTGACCGACCGCCGCACGACTCAACACCCACCCACACCCGCCGGTTTCAGGCATGGGTCTATCCACTGTGGAATTGACAAAGATCAGGCAGCCCAACAAAAGGGCTTAGACGAACTCCCTACGGACGCGACCAGATCAGGCCGCGCTACGCGCCGACCGCGTCACCGACTTCAACCCCGCCGCCTTGAACCACAACCCAGCCGAGGCGATCTTGCGCGGGTCCATCCGATCCGGAATCTCGTACGTGTTGACGACCGCGTTGACCAACTCCACGTACGTGCCCTCCTCGAACCCCTTCCCAGGGTCACCAGGCAAGTTGACGCGGATCTCTTCTCCCTTTCCCGCCTTCCGCCCCTCCACCGCCACAGGTTTGGCGAACAACGTCACGACGAACTGCACTGCCCCCGACACCCGATCCACGACCGGCGTCACCGTGCCGTCGTCGGCCTCCCGCACCTTCGCTACCGGCGCTTCCGTGATCATCAGCCGATAGCCGCTCAACATCACCGGCAAGTCCTGCAACGCCATCCAAGAACCTCCACCAGATCAAGGCGGCCGAACCGCCACCAGCTACACCACCAACATAACTAGTAGAGCTAGAAGTTTCACTAGGCCGATCGGGTGACTTCCAACTGAGCTAGCTGTGTCGGTACAGTCTCGCCATGGGCCTAGACGCAACCGACCCCCGCCCGGCGTACCAGCAGATCGCAGAAGACCTACGCCGCCTCATCGCGTCCGACGACATCCAGGTCGGAGACAAGCTCCCTTCCCTGGCCGAACTCCAGGTGAAGTACGGCCGAGCCGTCATGACGTTGCAGAAGGCTCTGGACCAGCTCCGCAACGAGGGACTGGTGATCTCCCGCCAAGGCGAAGGCACGATCGTCGTCAAGAAGCCCGAAGCCCATGCGGGGGACGACACGCCCTCACCGCATGAGCTTCGGGAGATGTTCCAGCAGATCAACACCGTCTTGGACGACCTCAGCAGGCGCGTTTCCGCGGTTGAGGCTGAGCTTTCCGGTCGGAAGCCAAGTGATCCTCAATCCGACTCAGGCGCGCGCTGAGTTCGTCCACCCGCCCCAGCAGTTCGGCGAGCCCAGCCCCCAGCACGCGCCGCTCCTCATCGGTCCACTCAACCTCGCCCGCCATCACGCCCCACCTCTCGACCAGTCCCGCCCCCGCCAACCGCTACACGTTGCAGGCTGCTTCCGCCCTCTCCGGCCCCAGCCGCTCCTGCGCCTCCGACAGCCACACCAGCCGAGCCGACAACACCTCGTGCTCACTGGTGAACAATGTGGGCGCGCTATCCGGCCTGCTCAAGCTCAACCGGGTCCGCTGGTCAACCGCGTAGACCTCCGCGTGGTCCTCAAACGCCATGCCCCACGCGACGACCCAGGCGTTCAACCGCTCCCCGTACTCCTGCACCACGGCGAAGATCCGTGGTGGCCCGATCGCGACCATCTGATCCACAATCACGGCGAAATCTTCCTTGCCGCACAACGGCTTCAGGCCGTCAACATCACTCACCGCTCGACGTCCTCATCACGCCCGCCAGCCGTCAACGCGTCCACCTCCGCCGGCGTGGTCCCGACCAGCGCGGCCAGGTGCTCGAAGTCCAACGGAGCGAGCTTCGTCAACGCCTCGCACCGGTTCGCGAACGCCGACGCCGAGCCAGCCAGCTCCCGCGCGAACTTGATGGCGAGCTGCGCGCCGTCCTCCCGCCCCGCGATCTGCACCGTCAGCCGGGCGTCACCGGACGAGATCACCAGAGACGGGTGTCCCTGGGCACGCTCGACCATCGCCGACTCCGTGCCCTCCTCGGGCTGGAGAAGCAAGTAAAAGGCCATCGGCCCCACCTCCACGTAGCGAACCTGGTTCTTGTTTGATCAGGTTCACGCGTACGGAAGGCCGATTCCATACCAGCAGCTATTCGGAATAATAGGCGTCCTATTAGCTCCAGGTCAGCCGCGTAACCGACGCGCTACACTCCGAAGTAGACGCAGCTAGCGCAGGGGGTGAGCGTGCCGAAGCGCCGATGCCACACGTGCAACACGTTGCTGGCCAGCGACAACCAACGCACCCAGTGCAGCAGATGCGCCGCCGCCGCAACGCTCCGTCCGCCGAACCTCCCGCCGGAGTTCTGGACGCACCCCACGCTCCGCCAGGCATTCGAAGCCCGCAACATCGGCCTACTTTTCCGCGCCTACCGCCAGGCCCAGAGCCCCAAGGTCCCGCAAACCACCCTCGCCTCCTGGTTGGACCTCACCCAAGGCCGGATCAGCGAACTAGAGCGCACACGCCGTGCCGTAACCGACCTAGAACGCCTAGAACGCTGGTGCGACGCCCTACACGTCCCACACCATCTGAGGTGGTTCACCGGCGGCACCCGCCGACTCCCCGACGCCGCCACCCTCTACGCGGCCCGCACCGTAGACCCACCCGCTCCGTACCCGCCACAACCATGGGCGCCAACCGACCAAGCCAACAACGGCTCCACCACCCAAGAGCCGGACATCGTCCACGTAGCCATCCCACGCCTACGGCGCGCTCTGGACATCCTCGACCTCCCCGACGACGGCCCAACTCGCACGCTCGCCGAACTCCAAGCCGACGTCACCACGATGAACAACCACCGCCTAGAGGCCCGCTACGGCGAGCTGGTCCGCCACCTACCGGCCCTCATCGGCGAACTCTCCCGCGCCCGCCAGCTCTTCACCACAGCCGACCGCCGCCACGTCGCGTCCCTGCTAACCCTGGCCCTACGCGCAGCAGACGGAGTGGCGTACAAGTTCCGCTACTTCGACCTGTCGGCCCGCCTGATCGACCTAGGAGCTGTTTGAGGTTCGGATCTAGGTTGGGCTCGGTGGTGTGCTGGTAGGGCTGGTAGAACACGGGTGTGGCGCGTTTTGACCTGAACGATGTCGAGTGGGCGCTGATCGAGCCGCATGTGCCGGTGGCTGCGACCGGGCCGTTGCCGCGGCGGGTGCGGGATCAGTTCAACGGGATCCTGTGGCGGTTTCGCACCGGGTCTGGTTGGCGTGACGTCCCGGAACGGTACGGGCCCTGGTCCACCGTCTACTCCCGGTTCAACGCCTGGTCCAGGGCGGGGGTGTTCCAGACGTTGATGGACGCGCTGATCGCCGAGGCCGCCTCCCGAGGGCAGGTCGGGTTGGAACTGGTCAGTGTGGACTCCACGATCGTGCGGGCGCATCACGAATCCGCCGGTCTCGCGATCGCAGGGGAGACCCTCGACGCGCTGGAACAGGCGTTGACCGAGGAAAAAGGGGCTCCGTTGCCCACACAACAGAGCGTGCTGCGGGTGATGCGCCGCGGTCCGCGCCGGCCGAGGCGGACACGCCTGCCGATCGGGACCGTGCCGCCCTTCGGCGCCGTCGGAAGGCACGGGCTGCGGCGGCCGGGCTCGGCCGGTCCCGGGGCGGGCTGAGCAGCAAGATCCACGCCGCGGTCGACGCCGCCGGGTTGCCGTTGGCGTTCGTGCTCACCCCGGGCCAGGCAGCGGACAGCCCACGGTTCCAGGTCGTGCTGGACCGGGTCCGGGTTCCCGGCCCGACCGGTCGGCCCCGCACCCGTCCGGACGCGGTGGCCGCGGACAAGGCGTACTCCTCCAAGGCCAACCGGGCCTACCTGCGCCGCCGCCGGATCACCGCGGTGATCCCGGAGAAGACCGACCAACAGGCCAACCGCAAGAACAAGGGCTCCGCCGGAGGGCGGCCCGTGGCCTTCGACCCCGAGCGCTACAAGCGGCGCAACACCGTCGAACGCTGCTTCCAGAAGATCAAGACATGGCGCGGCCTGGCCACCCGCTACGACAAGACACCACAAAGCTACGAAGCCGGACTGCACCTACGAGGAGCGATCATGTGGCTGAGGACCCTGACCCCAACCACATGATCCAAACCCCGAACAGTTCCTAATGCGCACCACGGCCCAGGAGTCAGACAACGTCCTCCTACCCGCCGCCGTCTCGTACGTGCGCACCGAAACGTTCTTCGCCAGCGGCGACCTACACACAGCCTCCCGAGCCCTAGACCAAGCCGCAGACCAGATCCCCACCCGCAACCTCAAGCAGGCAGCAACAGCCGCCGCGTTCGGCTCCCTACACATGCGAGCCGCAGTAGTAGCAGCCCGAGCAGGCAAGGCAGACGTAGCCGCCGACCACCTCCTAACGGCCCGCCACGCAGCCCACACCGCTCCCGAAGGCATCTACCAAGGCACCGCGTTCGGCCCGGCCTCGCTCCGCATCCACGAGCTGGCGGTAGCCGCCGAACTCCGCGACCCAGCAGGCATCCAACGAGCTGCAACGTGGGAGCCCCCGCCCCACCTCCCAGCCGAACGCCGCTCGCACTACTTCATCGACCTGGCGAGAGCCCAGCTAGACCTAGGCCACTACGAAGAGGCCCACATCTGCCTACAAGCAGCCCGCCAGGCCGCCCCAGAACACACCCGCTCCCACCCGCAGGTGCGCCAGGCCCTCTCCGTCCTCCTACGCACGCACCCGTCCCTAAGCTCCGGTCTCCTAGACTTGGCGGCCTGGGCAGGTGCCCGCTAAGCCGGAAACAGCAGCCCCGGCAGATCGTGCAACGAGTCGATCACCCAGTCGGCATCCCGCCGCACCAACGGATCATCGGCCCACAGGTACCCCCAAGGCCCACGCCGGATCAACGCCGTACGCAACCCAGCCGCCTTGGCGGCCACCACGTCGTTGTCCCGATGATCCCCCACGTACAACACGTCCCCAGCGGCCCCCGCAGGCGTCATCCCCACCACCCGCTCAAAGAACCCCACCGCCGGCTTGGCCACACCCCACTCTCCAGAAGTGGCAACCGCATCCACCGGCAACTCCAACTCCTGCAACAACTCCCTCACCCGAGCCGTCTGGTTACCAGCCACCCCCACCCACAACCCCAACTCCCGCAACCGAGCCAACCCACCCCGCACATCGGGGTACAGATCAACCTCTTCGATCCGCTCCCCCACCCCCGCGGCTTCCCGCAACTCCCGCTCCCGAGCAAGATCGAACCCAGGCCGGAAGTACTGGAACGTCTCAGCGTTGTCCCGCCCCGCAGCGGTCACAGCCCCCAACACCGTCGAAAACGTATGCCGAGACACCCCAACCCAGTCAGCCCAGGCACCCCACTCGCGGGAGTCATCCAGCAACGTCTCCCCCACGTCAAACACCACCGCAACGACCATGCCCTAGTCCTACGCCACCCAGCCCCGAGGCGCGACAACACCCCGCCAACACCCAGCGCTCAGGCCCACGACCACGGTGTTCAGAGTTTCTTCTCTTCTTCAAGGCGGCCCCCTCCGGGGGCCGCTGGCCGTTCGTGTCTGTTCAGGCTGTTGCGGGCAGGCTCCGGCGGTGTTGTCGGTCGCGCCAACGTGGGCCTGTCGGCCCACGGGCGCGACACGCGAGGCACCGAAGCCTGCCCGCAACAGCCGGAGGCCACGGCCAGCGACCCCCGCAGGGAACGCTGAAACCAGACCTAATTACTGTTTTGGGCGTTTGCCCGTGAAGTAGGCCGCCGCAACCGCGCCAAGCGCTGTCATGCCGGAACAGATCAGTTGGACCGTCAAAGCCCAGGTCATACTTAGCCCCTAGATGCAAAAACACCGAGCGACGACTGGCCGTCCTGTTGGCCTAGTCGTGCTCGGTGACCCGTCGCGGGGCTATGCGGAGCATCACGCTCCTAGCACCTCACCGTTCAGCTTGCTACTTCGGCTCACTAGCACCCCGAAGGGTAGTCGATCTGTCGCGTCACGCTCATCTCGACCCTGTCCAAAGCACTGGGCTTAGCGTCGGTGTTCAGTTGTGTTGGCGACAGTACAGGCCAACATGGCGGGTGTACAGCACCAAGCCGGGTGGCCGGGGGCGTGCCATCACTGCCCCCAGTCGCGAGGCTGATGTTCCAAGCGTCGTCGATACCAATGAGCACGCTTCGGGCGCGTGCCCCGGGAGGGGTTTACCTCCCAGCGCCGACCTGCGTTGTCGATCAGAAGCGCCCACTTCACCCGACAGTCGACTCCGTGAAATAGGTCAGGTTGCACTGCAGAATTAGGTGCCAGATGCGCGAAGTTGAACTCATTAGACCAGGTCTTTGTATCCTGGGGAGGTATACGCATGCGGTCAGAGAAGATCCGCAGCACCCCCGTTCCTGGCTCAATCGACCATATCGGCAGATCGGGCTTGGATTGCTCATGGTCAGTAACAAACCACCGGGTGTACGCCTCGTAGGCGACGCTAATCACCTCAACGGGCAGATCGGTTGAGTTACGTATGTAAAAATTGATCTTGCATGTTTCGACTCTGCCGTCATCAAGCGGTGACTTGCGCTCCCACTCAGCGGACGTCCAGATGCCCACTCGATCGATCTGGGCGCGTTCGCGCTCGTTTCGGTCGCGCACGAAGACCGAGAACGCGACAAAGAGTGAGCCAGCCCCAATCCAAGCTGGGACGTTGCCCCAGTCCAGTGCCATGGCCGGAACGATATCAGCACCTATGCCCCATTTCGATACACAGGATGGAACGAGCGCGTGGGCCAACACTTGATCGAGCTGGTCAGGGCGCTCGGCTGCCGCACCCGTGGACAGTTCAACGCCTTGACGGCGTCGACCGGTCCACAGGTTTGCCGACGGACGGTGATCCACAGGTCGCGGAACGACGAACAGGGCGAAGAGGTGGCCACCAGTACCCGTGTCGACATATCGAAGGACAGCATGAAATGATTCAGCTCCGCACGATGGAACTTCGACAGCAGAGTCGATTAACGCGATCGAGCCAGCGGAAAACTCAGTCCGTTATACCAAAACAGAATTCTTGCGATAAGTGTCGATATCGAAGCCTGCAACTTTACCTAAGACCATGATCAACGCCATGGCTTACCCTCAAAAAACAACCCCGATCGACCACATGCGACTGCCCGTTGCGCTCAGTACGGTCCGACATTCGCGCAGGCTGCGGGACACATCGAGAGTCGACAGCAACCGATGACGAACCTCGGCTCAAAATCAGCGGGTTCGGGGTTCGAGTCCCTGGCGGCGCACCAAAGGCCCAGGTCATTGACCGGGGCCTTTTGCTTTTGCGGCCAAAGCCCCCACTTTGGGGCGGCCCCCGCCCGATGGCTGAATCGAGTGCATCGGTCCCGGATGGACGGGTGAACGCCTTCCCACGTAGACGTCCTGAGCCATCGACGGCCGCGCATGGCCGAGGACGTCGACGTATCTGTCCCACATTGTCGAGCAACGTCGCGACCGTCCATCGGAATGTCCGGAAGGCTCTAGGCATCCTCGGCATCCTCGGCATCCTCGACGACGGCCCAACCCGCACGCTCGCCGAACTCCAAGCGACGCCACCACGATGAACCCCCACCGCCTAGAGGCCCGCTACGGCGAGCGTTCTAGTGGTCGAAGATGTCGGTGGCGGGATTCCTGGTGGGTGTCCCTGTCGGGTCGACGTACCACTCACGGCCCAGGAGCATCCCGAACGTCCACGCGGGAAGTCGCACGAGCGCGCGCATCACGGGACTCAGACGGCCGTTCCCGACCACCTGCGAACGGTGTGCCGCGAGGGCCGACTGTTTCTGCCTGGCGAACGGCCTTACGTCGATGCGGTGCGTGATGGTCGATCTGGCGCTGTAGGCGGCGGACAGGGCCTTCACGTCGTAGCGGAACGGGATGCGCAGTGCGCGCACGACCTTCACCAACCGCACAACCACCTCGCGGGGCATGGTTGCCTCCAACACGCGCACCCTGACGAGTTCTGCGGCGCGCTTGCCCACCTCGTGCACCTTCACGTGATCACGGTGCCCGTATCCGCCGTTGACGTCGTACCCGAGCAACACATCGGCACCCTCGTCCCGGAGCACCAACGCCAGCCGGATCGCCGCTTCCTCCGTCGCCACGCGCACGAACCGCCGTCGCCCCGGCGGGTCCGGGAACAGCACGGGACCGTGCCCGCTACCCGCGTACCCCAGGCACTCGACCCGGTGCACCCCCAGCAACGCGGCGCTCGCACGCAACTCGTCCATCCGCACCGACGGGCCCGCGACGCCCATGTGGTCCGTCGCCACCACGACGACGACCCGGTGCCCGTCCGCCGCAGCGCGCGCCAGGGTCCCGCCGGTCAGCAGCACCTCGTCGTCCGGATGCGCGTGGAACGCCACAACGGTTGCCATAGGCCCATTCTGGCGTCTTACAGCCCCTCGGCGAGCCCTTCCAAGACCTCGATGAACGCCCGCCGCCGCGCAGCCGGCACCGACGCCAGGAACTCGGCTTCCATGGCGCGCACGCCCGTCCGACAGGCGTCCAACACCGCGCGCCCGTCGTCGGTCAGCGCCACCACCCGGTTGCGTCGGTCCGCCGGGTCGGGTGTGCGGCTGAGCAGCCCGCGCGCCTCCAGGCGGTCGAGGATCGGGATGAGGCGGGTCTTGTCGCGCCGCACCGCTGCGGCGAGTTCGGCCTGCGTGGGCGCGGCCCCGGATTCGAGGGCGGCGAGCACCACGTAATCCCACATCTCCACGTCGTGCGCGCGCAGGATCGGCGCTTCGGCGTCGATCATCGCCCTGGCCAGCCGGGCGAACGACGCCCCGAGGTCGTGGCGCTGTCCGGTCACCCGCAGGACGATACCGCTTGACCAACGATCTACTGGAGTAGATAGTAAGCGCATGCAGACGATTCTGGACCTCCACCGCCGCTCCCTCACCGCGATCCGGCCGATCGTGGCGGGCGTCCGCCCCACCGACCTGCACCTGCCGACGCCGTGCGCCGGGTGGGACCTGAAAGCGCTGCTCGCGCACATGATCGGGCAGGACCACGGCTTCGCCGCCGCCGTGCCAGCCGATGTCGGCGAAGAGGCGTTCGCCCCACGCGAGCCCACGGCCGGCGCACACGAGGCAGGTCTCGCCGTGGTGGCCGCTGCGTTCGCCGCCGCCGACCCCGACCGGCACGTCCTGCTGGCGGAGTTCGAGGGACGGCGGTTCCCGTTGCACAACGTGATCGGCTTTCACCTGATCGACACCCTCGTGCACGGCTGGGACGTCGCCGCCACCCTCGGCGTCAAGACCGACTACGACGACGACCTCGTCGCCGCCGCGCTCGCGCAAGCCGAACTCGTCCCGGACGGCCCGATGCGCACCGCACCCGGCGCGGCGTTCGCACCGGTCCTCCCGACGGCCGCCGGATCGACCGGCTGGGACCGCGTCCTGGCGCTGCTCGGCCGCGACCCCGGCTGGACCGCCTGACCGCCGTTCCCGCCAGGTGGTCGAGCGGGGAGCCGTGCCCACCCGGTCGAGGGCGCGATCAGCCGAAGGCGAGTGCGATCCGCCGGTTGGCCAATAGCCGGGTCCGCCGCACCTCCTGCCCCACCGGCATGTCCGGATTGCGGTCCAGCCGGTGGTAGGACTTGGCCAGCAGCCAGTGCGCCGCCTCCGCGCCGATCTCGTTCAACGATCCCTGCCCACCTAGTTCGTCCCGTGCCGCCTGCACGTCCCGCGTGACGAACGCCTTACGCACCACACCGCCGGACAACTCGTCTATCAGGAACACCATCGCGTGCTCGTCCTCGAACCGGTACGTGCACACCAACGCCAGGTATCCGGCGTCGATCGACCGGTCGCAGATCCACGCGCCGCCCACCGCGAGCGCGGGGGCTTCCGGAGAGCCGTCTGCGGGGACGGCGCTCGCCGCCCACTCACGCGGACGGCCGGTCAGCATCGACGCCAGCACCCGCAGCATCCGGTCGTTGCGCCTGCTGCGCATCGACACCGCGTGCTGCACGACCCCGGCCCAGAACTCCTCGTCCGTCGCCACGTCGGCCACCGCGGCGCTCACCGCGAGTTCCGCCTCCAACGGGTCGGTCAGCTGCGGCAGCGACCGGCAGCCGTCCACGAACGCGCGTTGCGCCGGACTCAACGCCGTCCCCAGTGGACGATGCACCACCACGATCGGCCGCCGCTTGGGGCGCTGCGTCTTCCGGCTCACCGCGCGAGGCTGGCACGCCATACGCCCCGCCGGGCGCAGCGACACCGCACGACGAGGGAGAATCACCCATCGTGGACTCCCTGGGCGAGGCGATCCGACGTGCCGCCGTGAACCGCCGTGCGCCGATACCCCGCACCTCCGGCCTGACGCCGACCGAAGTGGACGGTGCCGTGCACGAAGTGCTGGACCGTGCGTTGGACAACCTGTGGGACCACGGTTGGCTGCCGACCGACGTGTACGAGATCGTCCGGCGCAACGAGGACGAGCGCGCGCTCTCGTTCGTGGTGGACGCCATCGCGCACAACACGTCCCGCTACACGTCGTTGCACCCCCGTTGGACCGAGCAGTTGACGGACATCGGCGCGACGATCTGGTGGGACCGGTCACAGCCCCACCTCGCGCAGTGGGCCGTGAGGCACATCGAGCTGCCGGATGACGCGCTGGCGGTCGTCGTGGCGCTTCTCGCGACCTTGGCGACGTTGCCCGCGCTGCCGACGATCGTCCCCCGGCCCGGCACCCCGCTGGCCGACATCACGCACCACAGCGTGGCCCCGAAGATCCTCAAGCGGGTCCGGTCGCTGCTGGCCAAGGCCGAGTCCACACCGTTCCCGGACGAGGCTGAGGCGCTGTCGGCGAAGGCGCAGGAGCTGGTCACGCGGCACGCGCTGGAGCGGATGCCGTCCGAGCAGCCCACCACGATCTCCCGCCGGGTGTGGCTGGACAAGCGGTACTTCGACGGCAAGGCGCAGGTCGTGCACGTGGTCGCGGACGCCAACCGCTGCCGCGCCGTGGTCTACGACCTGGGTTTCGTGGCGTTGGTGGGCGAGGAACTCGACCTGGAGATCGTGGAACTCCTGTCGGCGTCGCTGCTGGTACAGGCCACCCGTGCGATGGTCGCGGCCGGGGACAAGGCGCGCAAGGGCGACGAGTCCCGCAGCCTGGCGTTCCGGAAGTCGTTCCTGCTGGCCTACGCGCACCGCGTCGGCGAGCGCCTCAAGGCCGCCAACACCCCGCCCGACGACGACCGCCTGCTCCCCGTGCTGGCCGCCCGCAAACGGGCCGTGGACGACCTGTTCTCGACCCTGTTCACCAACACCACGAGCAAGTCGACCGCGATCCGGAGCGAGGCGGGCTGGGACGCGGGCCGCGCGGCGGCCGACCGGGCAGACCTCGACGTCGATCTTTGACCGTCTGACCTGCACGAACCGCAAACTGTCGGTGCCCGTCCGTAATCTCTCCGTCATGACCACGACAGCACTGGACGTCCGCAAGGTCTTCAACGTCACCCAGGAAACCCGATTCCACTTCAACGGGTGGTACAGCAAGCGCAACGGCGTGGTGGAGCACGTCATGGCGCACACCTCCGACACCGTCCTCCGGCTCGCCCCGGAGGAGGTCGTGGACGCCTGCCTCGGCACACCGGGTGCCGGCCCGCCACCGGACATCGTCGACATCCGGGAGTGGCGGCCCGAGTTCGCCTTCACCCACGTGGCCCACCACGTGGTCGAGACGCTGGGCCGATTACCCGGTTGGGAGGAGTTCCGCGAGTTCTGCGAGACCGACGACCGGACCCGGTCGATGCTGTGGACGCCCGCCCAGGAGGCGATCGCGGACGCCCGTGCCGACAAGGCGCAGGCGCGCGATGCCATGCGCCGCAAGGTCCTCGCGGACTTCACCGCGTTCCTGCGGGACATGTACGTGGTCGCCGAACTGCGCCGCAACGGCCTCGACGTGCGCGTGCACCCGCTGGCCGACGTGGTGTTCCGGGTCGACGCGTGGGTGGAGCGCCTCATCCTCAACCCGCGCGGCGGGCCGCAGCGCTCCGAAGACCTGCTGGTGCACGCGATGCCGCCGTTCTTCTTCCACGACCTGGGTTTCACCGAGTACGAGCACGTCGGCGGCGTGCCCCTGCCGACCCGCGCCGGAGTCGTCAGGGCGGTGCGGAGCCTGCGCGCGATCCTGTACCCGCGGTGAGCCATCATGGGCCGGTGGCGAAGCCGGAGACGAAGCTGGACACCACGGACGACGTCCGCGCCCGGATGAGCAGGCAGCGGTCGCGGGACACCGGGATCGAGGTCGCGCTGCGCCGCGAACTGCACCGGCTCGGCCTGCGCTACCGCGTGCACCAACGCCCGGTGCGCGCGGTCCGCCGCGAGGCCGACGTGGTGTTCGGCCCCGCGAAGGTCGCGGTGTTCGTGGACGGCTGCTTCTGGCACGGCTGCCCGACGCACGGCACGTGGCCGAAGAACAACGGCGACTTCTGGCGCACCAAGATCGAGACGAACCAGACCCGGGACGCGAACACCGACCAGCGCCTGGCCGAAGCGGGCTGGCTGGCGGTCCGCATCTGGGAGCACGAGGACCCGGCCGAGGCCGCGGGCCGCGTGCGCGAGACCGTGCTGGCCCGCCGCCCCCGCCGGGTCGCCGCCAAGACCGCCCCGACCACGCCGGACTGACCCGGCGGACCGGTACCGCCGACCGCACCGGCCGACCGCCGCGCCCGGGTCGGGTCGATCGCCGGCGCGCCGGCCCCGCCGCGACCGCGCCGTGGGCTAACCTGACCGACGTGCTGTCCATGATCGACCTGTTCGCCGGCTGTGGCGGCATGACCGCCGGGTTCGCCTCGGCGGGCGGGTACCGGCCGGTCATGGCGGTCGAGTGGGACCTGCACGCGGCGGCGACCTACGCCGCGAACTTCGGCGAGGACCACATGCTCTGGTCCGACATCGCCGCGATCCCGGACGAGCGGATCCCCGAGGTCGACCTGATCGTCGGCGGCCCGCCGTGCCAGGGCTTCTCGAACCTCGGCTCGCGCGACGTCAACGACCCGCGCAACTCGCTGTGGCGCGAGTACCTGCGGTTCGTGCGCACCGCGCGGCCGAGGGTGTTCGTGATCGAGAACGTCGACCGGTTCCTGTCCTCCACCGAGTTCGCCCTGCTCCAGGCCGAGACCGAGGGCTACGAGCTGAGTTCGGGCATCCTGCTCGCGGCCGATTTCGGCGTGCCGCAACGCAGGCGGCGCGCGATCGTGATCGGCTCCCGGATCGGCCCGATCCCGCTGCCGAAGCCCACCCACCCGCGCGGCAGCTGGCACACCGTCCGCGACGTGCTGACCGGCCTCCCGGAGCTGCCCGTGACCACCGCGCTGCCGAAGGCCACGGTGGAGTTCTTCGGCAAGACCATGCCCGGCCGCCACAAGAGCCCGGACCTGCACATCGGCCGCAACCCGACCCCGTTGTCCGTGCGGCGCTACCGGCACGTGCCCCCCGGCGGCGGCCGGTTCGACCTGCCCGACGAGCTGCTGCCCCGGTGCTGGCGGGAGAAGAAGACCGGCACCACGGACGTGATGGGCCGGATGCGCTGGGACGAGCCGTCGCTGACCATCCGCACCGAGTTCTACAAGCCCGAGAAGGGCCAGTACCTGCACCCGCAGTGGGAACCGGGCGAGGACGGCCACCGCGTCGACCGCCCGATCACCCACCTGGAGGCCGCGCGCCTGCAGAGCTTCCCGGACGACTTCGAGTGGTGCGGCACGAAGATCGAGGTGGCGCGGCAGATCGGCAACGCCGTCCCGCCCTCCCTGGCCAGGGCCATCGCCGACCACCTCAAGCCGTACCTCACGGGCAGCCGGCCGAGCACCCCCCAGTGCCCGCTCTGCCCCTGACCAAAGACCCGAAAAACACCCTCTGACCAGCAACGACAGAAATTGTCGTACCCATGCTCTAACGTCATCGCCATGACGACAACCACGTACGAAACCGAAACCAGGATCGGCCCCACCACCTACCGCCTGCGGGCGTTCGCCGATCCCGACCTGTTCGTGGAGGTGTCCGGCACGGACACCTCCGGCCTCCTGGTCGCCGAGGGCAACCTCCGCCTGCCCGCCGGCGCGGGCAGTTCCGTCGGCAAGCTCCTCGGCCAAGTCCTCGACGCCCTGGGCAAACTCGGCGCACCCCCACCCACAGGCGGTCGCCACCGCCCGGCCAACGCCAACCAACCCTGGACCCGCGACCTGGACGAAGACCTCCGCCACACCTGGCTGGCCGCCACCCCCGGCACGCCCGCCGCCGACCTCATCCGCGCCATGGCCAAGCAGCAGGAACGCTCCGCCACGTCCATCCGCTCCCGCCTGGCCAGGGTGGGCTGCGACCCGGACATAGCGGGCCGGCCCCTGAGCCCGGAGGCCGCGAACCTGCTGGGAGTTCAGGGTCGGGATCAGGGCGAGGTCAGGGGCACACCCGATTCGAGGGAGGTGGTCGGCGGGTGATGCTCGTGGGGCAGACGTAGTTCGGAGGAGGGGACCTCACGTGGAAATCACCGGCATCATCTCGGCCCTGTTCATCGGCGTGATCATCGGCGGTCTGGGACGACTGGTCGTGCCGGGCCGGCAGAAGATCTCGCTGCTGATGACCATCCTGGTCGGCATCGCCGCCGCCCTGGTCGGCACGTTCGCCGCCACGGCGCTCGGCGTGGCCGACACGGACGGCATCGACTGGATCGAACTGGCCCTCCAGGTGGGCCTGGCAGGCGTAGGCGTGACGGCCCTGGCCGGCCGCGCCAAGGTCCGCCAAGACCACTGACCTCCTCCCGAACAACCGGTCCACCGGCCGGGTAGGCGCACGCCCCACCGGGCCCCGCCCACCCGGCCCCGGCCTCAGCCTCGGCCCCACCACCTGAAACCAACGACAACAGCAACACCACCACCAGCACCGCCGACAGCCACGGCACTGAACCACCCGAAGGCCAACGCACCACCGCACGGCAACGCACCGTCACACCGGACAGCACCGCACTGCGTCATGCACGCGATCACCGGATGACACGGCACCGCATAAGGCGTGGACAGGCAACACGGGCGGCACAGCACCGGCCGTGCCGCGCCGCGCGGCGCGGCACGGCACCGACGGCACAGCACAGGCGGCTTGGCGCGGCACGGGCGGCACACCACGCGCAGCCCAGCACACGTGGCACAGCACAAACTGCACACGCGACGCGGTACGCACACCACGGCATAGGCGGCTTGGACCGACGGCTCGGCACGGCACGGCGGCCGCACGGCACCGACGGCTCGGCGCAACACGGGTGGCGCGGCACGGGTGGCGCGGCACGGCACGGGCGGCGCGGCACGGGCGGGTCGGCACAGGACCGGTGGCTCGGCGCGGCGCAACGCGGGCGGCGTGGGGCAGGCTCGGCATGAGGCGGCGCGGGTCAGGCTGCTGCCTGTCGGGCGCTGCGGCGCTGTCGGGTGCTGCTGCCTGTCGGGTGCTGCTGCCTGTCGGGTGCTGCTGCCTGTCGGGTGCTGCTGCCTGTCGGGTGCTGCTGCCTGTCGGGTGCTGCTGTCTGTCGGGCGCTGTCGGGTGCTGCGGGCTGAGTCGTGCGGCACTCGGGGTCGGCGGAACGGCGAAACGATCATCGGCCGGGCTGCGGTCGCGGAACGGCGGCCAGCGGGGCTGCAGTCGGCGAGGCGGCGGTAGTGGGCACCACCTAGAGTCCTGTGGGTGTTGGTGCTGCACGGCCTCTGCGCGGCCGACGGTCGTCCGGCGCTGTGGGCGGAGGATTCGCGGCTGCCGGCACGCGTCGAAGGTCGCTTGCCCAAGGTGGCTGTGGGTCATCCGTTCGCGGCTGCCGACACCACACTGGCGGATCTGGTCGGGGGTGTCCCCGGCTCTGTCGCGGTGCGACTTCCGTCGTACGCCTCAGGGCCTGTCGACTCTCCCGAGCTGGTGCGCGATCCGCTGGCCAAAGCGCCGTCACGGCGAGGTGTGGTGCGGTTGCGGAGCTGGTTGGTGCCGGTGGTGTGGCTCGACGGCGAGCTGCCGACCGGGCTGCCGGATTGCAGGCCGGGGGCGTCGGCGAAGTTCTTGGACGAGCTGGTGGTGTTCGCCCGGGACTTGGTCTCGCGCGGGCGGGTCCTGCCGGTGGTCGGCGACCCGGCGCGGTCGACCGCGCCGCGTGAGGGTCGGCTCGCGGTGGGACGTTGGCGGGCGTCGCTGTCCGGTGTGGACGCGTTGCGGCAGGCCGGGCTGCGGGCCGGGATGCCGCCGGCGTTCCGTGCCGCAGAAGGGGTGGACGACGCACTCCGCCTGGCCGTCGACTCCCTTGTGGACGGTGAAATCCGCCGTCGGCTCGCCCCTTCCCGATCAAGTCGGGAGATGACCGCCGCCGGAGGTCGAGGCACGGGTGGCGCCGGCGGCCGCGAAAGCACCGAAACCAACACCGAAGGGAACACGAACGGGAGCACGGACGGAAGCACTGACCGAAACCCTGACAGCAACCCTGACAGCAACCCTGACGGGGGTACGGCGGATCGGTGGTTGGGGGCGTTGGCGGGCGAGCCTGAGTTCGTGGCCGACCCGACCGATGTCGATCTCCTGCGCGCGAAAGTGGCGGGGTGGGCGGAGGATCAGATCCGGGGTGACCGGGTGCGGGCGTGTTTCCGCTTGTCCTCCCCCGAGCAGGGTGGTGCCGACGATGACGGGTGGCGGTTGGAGTTCTTGCTCCAGGCCGTTGACGAGCCCAGTGTGCTGGTGCCCGCGTTCCGCGTGTGGCGGCGTGAGGACGCCGTGTTGCGGAGGTGGGTGGATCGGCCGCAGGAGGTTTTGCTCGGTGATCTCGGGCGGGCGGCTCGGCTCTACCCGGCGCTGGACCGGGCGCTCGCCGATCGCCGGCCGGACGGGATGGAGCTGGACGTCGAGTCCGCGCACGAGTTCCTGACCCACGCGTCCCTGTTGGCGCAGGCGGGGTTCGGGGTGCTGCTGCCCTCGTGGTGGCGGGCACCGCGTCGGCTCGGGTTGACCTTGACGGCCGGTGGTCGCGGTGTCGCGGGCACGGTCGCGAAGGAGAGCGAACTCGGGCTGAAGGTCTTGGTGGACTACCGCTGGGACCTGGCGTTGGGCGACGAGCGGCTGACCGAGGCCGAACTGGCTGCACTCGCCAAGGCCAAGGCGCCGCTGGTGCGGTTGCGCGGTCAGTGGGTGCACGTCGACCGGAAGCGGCTCGCCGAGGGGTTGGCGTTCCTGGCCCGGGGTGGTGGCGGGCAGATGTCGGCCGCCCAGGTGCTGCTGCACTCGGGGCTCGGGCCGGAGGACGGGGACCTGCCGTTGCCGCTCAACGCGGTGCGCGGCGACGGGTGGCTGGGCGACCTGCTGTCCGGCGAGGTGGAACACCGGCTGGACCCGGTCGAGCCGCCGGCCGGGTTGACCGCGACGCTGCGCCCGTACCAGCTGCGCGGGCTGGCGTGGCTGGCGTTCCTGGACCGGCTCGGGTTGGGCGCTTGCCTGGCCGACGACATGGGGCTGGGCAAGACCGTCCAGCTCCTGGCGTTGGAGGCGCACAACCGGCAGCACGGGACCCGGCCGCCGACGTTGCTGATCTGCCCGATGTCCGTGGTGGGCAACTGGCAGCGGGAAGCCGCGCGGTTCACGCCGGGGCTGCGGGTCCGGGTGCACCACGGTGGCGAGCGTTCCGTGGCGGGGCTCGGGGTCGGGCACGACTTGGTGGTCACCACCTACGCCGTCGCCACCCGGGACGCCGAGGCGCTGGCCGGGATCGAGTGGGACCGGGTGGTGCTGGACGAGGCGCAGAACATCAAGAACAGCGCCACGCGGCAGTCGCGCGCGGTGCGGGCGCTGCCCGCGCGGCACCGGGTGGCGCTGACCGGGACGCCGGTGGAGAACCGGCTGGCCGAACTCTGGTCGATCATGGACTTCGTCAACCCCGGCGTGCTCGGGACGGTGAACACGTTCCGGGCGCGGTTCTCCGTGCCCGTCGAGCGCTACAACGACCAGGACGCGGCTGTGCGGCTGCGCCGGATCACCCGGCCGTTCGTGCTGCGCAGGTTGAAGACCGATCCTCGGATCATCACCGACCTGCCGGACAAGATCGAGGTCAAGCAGCTCTGCACGCTCACCGCCGAGCAGGCGACGCTCTACCAGGCCGTGCTGGACGACATGTTCGCGCGGATCGCCGAGTCCGAGGGC
The DNA here is from genome assembly GCF_056640475.1 of Saccharothrix sp. NBAS 001. Classification (NCBI taxonomy): domain Bacteria; kingdom Bacillati; phylum Actinomycetota; class Actinomycetes; order Pseudonocardiales; family Pseudonocardiaceae; genus Saccharothrix; species Saccharothrix sp. NBAS 001. Next base: position 9,323,071 of record NZ_CM153251.1, on the reverse strand, counting down.
ATCAAGCGCAAGGGTCTGGTGCTGGCGACGATGTCGCGGCTCAAGCAGGTGTGCAACCACCCGGCGCAACTGCTCGGCGACGGGTCGCGGGTCGCCGGCCGGTCGGGCAAGGTCGCGCGGCTGGAGGAGATCCTGGAGGAGGCGCTGGCCGACGGGGACAAGGCGCTGTGCTTCACCCAGTTCACCGAGTTCGGCGCGCTGGTCGTGCCGCACCTGGCCGCGCGGTTCGACACCGAGGTCTTGTTCCTGCACGGCGGCACGCCGAAGGGCGCGCGGGACGAGATGGTGCGCCGCTTCCAGTCCGAGGACGGGCCGTCGATCTTCGTGCTGTCGCTGAAGGCAGGCGGCACCGGGCTGAACCTGACGGCGGCGAACCACGTCATCCACCTGGACCGGTGGTGGAACCCGGCGGTCGAGGACCAGGCGACCGACCGGGCGTTCCGGATCGGGCAGCGCAACCACGTGCAGGTGCGCAAGTTCGTGTGCGTCGGCACGGTCGAGGAGCGGATCGACCGGATGATCGAGGAGAAGCGTGGGCTCGCGCAGCTCGTCGTCGGGGCGGGCGAGGACTGGCTGACCGGGATGTCGACCGGTGAGCTGCGCGACCTGTTCGCCCTGTCCGGCAACGCCGTCGGCGACGACCAGGCCGAGGAGGACGGCGAGTCCGACCAGCGGGCGAGCGGGTCGGGAGGGGGTGGGTCGTGAGCGACTGGCACGGTGAGCGTCCGCCGGCCGGGCGGAACCCGGCCGCGCGGCCGATCCGGGTCGAGGGCGGGTTGACGCTGCGCAGCAAGCGCGGCGACATCGCCCGGACGTGGTGGTCGCGGCGGTTCGTGGAGGTGCTGGAGTCCCTCGGCATGGGCGGCCGCCTGCAACGCGGGCGGGCGTACGCGCGGACCGGGCAGGTGATGAGCCTGTCGCTGTCCACCAGCATGGTGGTCGCGCTGGTGATGGGGTCGCGGCCGGAGCCGTACCGGGCGCGGATCGGGGTGCGGAAGTTCTCCGACGAGGACTGGCGGCGGATCGAGCACGTGCTCGCCGACCGGGCGGTGTTCGCGGCGAAGCTGCTGGCGGGCGAGATGCCGCCGGAGATCGAGGACGTGTTCGCCGGGCTCGGGCTGACGCTGTTCCCGCAGTCGCTGCGGGAGCTGTCGATGGACTGCACCTGCCCGGACTGGGAGGTGCCGTGCAAGCACCTCGCCGCCACCTGCTACCTGCTGGCCGAGTCGTTCGACACCGACCCGTTCGAGATCCTGGCGTGGCGCGGGCGCTCCCGCGAGGACCTCCTCGACCGCCTGCGGGAGCTGCGCGACCCGATCCCGCCCGACGACCGCCCGGACGACCGCCCGCCCAGGCTGGAGGACGAACTCGACACGTTCTGGGTGCGCCCGAAGGCGCCCGCCGTGCCCGAGCCGGACGAACTCCCGGCCCGCCGGCCGGACGCGATCCTCGACGAACTCCCCCCGCTGACCGTGCTCGGCCGCTCGCTCACCGACGACCTCCGCCCGCTCTACCGCAGGTTCGCGGACTGACCCCGCCACCGGCTCCGACCTGCGGCGCGACGGCCGGGTGGGAACGTCCCGGGCCGAATAAGTTACCGACTGGTAGCGTGCGGCCGGAACGAAGGGAGAACGCCGATGTTGTTCGATCCCCACGACTTCGAGGCCGCGCACCCGGACCTGGACCCGGAGAGCAGGCGACTGCTGCGGGCCACCGTCGACTGGTTCGAGGAGCGCGGCAAGCGCCGGCTCATCGCGGACGACCAGGCCCGGGTGTGGTACGCCGAGTTCCTCGACTTCGTCGCCCGCGAGAAGCTGTTCGCCACCTTCTGCACCCCGCGCGCGGAGGCCGGCGGCAACCCCGACAAGCGCTGGGACGCCGCCCGCAACGCCGCGCTGAGCGAGATCCTCGGCTTCTACGGCCTCCAGTACTGGTACGCGTGGCAGGTCACCGTCCTGGGCCTGGGCCCGATCTGGATGAGCGACAACGCCGTCGCCCGCAAGCGGGCCGCCGAGCTGCTCGACGACGGCGCGGTGTTCGCGTTCGGCCTGTCCGAGAAGGAGCACGGCGCCGACGTCTACTCCACGGACATGGTCCTCACCCCCACCGACAGCGGGTTCACCGCGAGCGGCGGCAAGTACTACATCGGCAACGGCAACGTCGCCGGCATGGTCTCCGTGTTCGGCCGGCGGGCCGACGTCGAGGGCCCGGACGGCTACGTGTTCTTCGCCGTCGACAGCCGGCACCCGAAGTTCAGGCTGGTCAAGAACATCGTGGACTCGCAGATGTTCGTCAGCGAGTTCCGCCTGGAGGACTACCCGCTGACCGCCGACGACGTCCTGCACACCGGGCAGGACGCGTTCAGCGCCGCCCTGAACACGGTGAACGTCGGGAAGTTCAACCTGTGCACGGCCTCGGTGGGCATCGCCGAGCACGCCACGTACGAGGCGATCACGCACGCCCACAACAGGATCCTGTACGGCAAGCGGGTGACGGACTTCCCGCACGTCCGGCAGAACTTCGTGGACGCGTACGCCCGCCTGGTCGCGATGAAGCTGTTCTCCGACCGGGCCGTGGACTACTTCCGCAGCGCGTCCCCGGACGACCGCCGCTACCTGCTGTTCAACCCCATCACCAAGATGAAGGTCACCAGCGAGGGTGAGCGGGTGATCGACCTGCTGTGGGACGTGATCGCGGCCAAGGGTTTCGAGAAGGACACCTACTTCGCGATGGCGGGCCGGGACATCGGCGCGCTGCCCAAGCTCGAAGGCACGGTGCACGTCAACCTGGCGCTGGTGCTCAAGTTCATGCCCGCCTACCTGTTCTCGCCCGCCGAGTACCCCGAGGTGCCGACCCGGCACGACCCGGCCGACGACGACTTCTTCTGGCGGCAGGGCCCGGCGCGCGGGCTCGGCAAGATCACCTTCCACGACTGGGAGGGGCCTTACCGCGACCACGCGCACGTCCCCAACGTGGCCCGCTTCCACGAGCAGGCCCAGGCGGTCCGGACCCTGCTGACCGAGGCCGCGCCGGACCAGGAGCAGCAGCGGGACCTGGACTTCCTGCTCAACGTCGGCCACCTGTTCACCCTGGTGGTGTATGGCCAGCTCATCCTGGAGCAGGCCGCGTCGACCGGGCTCGACCAGGACGTGCTCGACCAGGTCTTCGACGTGCTGGTCCGCGACTTCGCGGCCTACGCGGTGGCCCTGCACGGCAAGGCGTCCTCGACCGAGGCGCAGCAGGAGTGGGCGCTGGCCCAGGTCCGCAAGCCGGTCGTGGACCGCGAGCGGTTCGACCGGGTGTGGGCCCGGGTCGCCGCGCTGTCCGGCCGGTACGAGATGAACCCGTAGCCACCCCGGTCACGGCGGCACCCGTCCACCGGGTGCCGTCTTGACTGGTGGGCCGCGCCGGGTGTTTGGTCGGGCACCGGGCGAGGGAAGGGGACGCATGACGGCGTCCACGGCACTGCGGGCGCTGCGCGAGGCGATCGTGCTGGAGCACCTGGAGTCGGAGAACGAGCAGGAGTTCGCGGCGGCCGTGGCGGCGTTCGACCACCCGCGCTGCGAGATCGTGGCGACCGGCGAGGTGTTCGAGGGACCGGCGGAACTGGCCGGCTACTACGCCAGGGTCCACGCCGCGTGGCCGGACCGGCGCAACCGGCTGCTGGAGCTGCACCACGCCGACGCCGCGGTGATCGTGGAGTTGGCGCTGGACGGGGCCGACCGGCGGCCTGCCGCGCGGATGAGCGCGTTCTTCGTGTTCGACGGCGCCCGGCTGGTCGGCAAGCGGCTCTACGGCGACGCCCGCGCGCCCGCGGGACAAGAAAACGAGCCGCCACGCCCGTCACCGGGAGTGGCGGCTCGGATCTCCGAGTGAACTAGCGAACTCGGATGTTAGGTCAGAGCGGTCGGACCGTCTGCGCCTGCGGGCCCTTCTGGCCCTGGCCGATTTCGAACTCCACCCGCTGGTTCTCTTCCAGGGTGCGGTAGCCGTTGCTCTGGATCTCCGAGTAGTGCACGAACACGTCGGCGCCACCGTTGTCCGGGGAGATGAAGCCGAAGCCCTTCTCCGCGTTGAACCACTTGACGGTGCCCTGAACTGCCATCTTGCTACTTCTCCTCTAACAGGTGCCGGATCGCGCTTGCGACCACCGGGTCAGCTAGGGCGACGGCCCTTCCTGGAGGAAAGTTCGGCGCCCGCAACTCCGTTCCGCGAGCGTGGTGGAACACGAACACAGAAAGGTACGACCGAAGACAGTCAACCATGACAGACCGCCGGCAGTCGAGCGGTTGAACGCGGCGAGTCGCACCGCTACTATCCGCGACTCGACGGTCACCAAGAGTTCCAACGGCCGCGCCGAGCGCCCGAAACCCACCGGCGGCCCGGCCACCTCGCGAATCCCGGATCCGGACTCCCCTCGCAGGTCCAGACGTTGCCGGCACCCCCGACCGGACACCCCGCCGACCACCGCGCGCGCGGCCGGACGGCGGTCGCGCGCACCGGACGAACCCGCTGCTCACGCCGCAAATCCACGCTTCGGGAACCCGCTGCGCACCGACCTGGTCAGAGGTGCTACAGAGGATGGCGCAATCGCCGGCGCGGGACGGCCGCGCGGCGTGAAGATGGAGGTGTGTCGACGCTCCACCTACCCCAGTCCCGGCTGCTGTTCTTCCTCCTCGGCCTGGTCGTCACGTTCGTCCTGATCAGGATCAGCGTGCGGCTGATCCGTGCGAAGGTCCGCTGGTGGCCGGGCAACATCAAGCCGGGCGGCACGCACATCCACCACGTGGTGTTCGGCACGGTGTTCATGCTGCTCGGCGGGGTCCTCGGGCTGGCCGCCCCGGACGGCGAGCACGGGCTGCGGGTCTCCGCAGCCGCGTTGCTGGGGGTGGGCGCGGCCCTGGTGCTCGACGAGTTCGCGCTGATCCTGCACCTGCGGGACGTGTACTGGTCCAAGGACGGCAGGCTGTCCGTCGACGCGGTGTTCCTGGCCGTCGGCCTGACCGGCCTGCTCCTGCTGGGCGCGCGCCCCCTGGGCTACGACGAGCTGTACGACGAGGGCGTCGGCCTGCGCCTGGTGGTGATCCTGGTCAACCTGGCCTTCGCGATCGTGGCCCTGCTCAAGGGCAAGGTGTGGACGGGCCTGCTGGGCCTGCTGGTGCCCGTGCTGCCCGAGATCGGCGCGCTCCGCCTGGCCCGGCCAGGCTCCCCGTGGGCCCGCTGGCGCTACGGCGAGGGCTCCCGCAAACTGCGCCGCGCCTACCGCCGTGAAGCCAAGATCAGACAACCGCTGATCCGCGCGAAGATCCGCGTCCAGGAGTTCATCTCAGGCCGCCACGACGACGACTGACCCACCCACAGCCCCACCCACAGCCGTCCACAGCCCCACCTACAGCCCTCTACAGCCCCACACAGCTCCACCTACAGCCCCATCTCCAACCACCTCTCCGGCCGCGCCGTGAACAACACGAACGTCCCGGCAAGCGAGCCGAGTTCGGCCGCCGCGAACGCACGGGCGTCCTCCTCCGGCATGTACCGCCCAGCGATGGCAACCACCTGGTCAACCGACGGCGCACGATCGGTTCCCACGACCGCGCACTCCGCCGTGACGGTCTTGAACCCACCTTCGGTCTGCTGCACGCACAGGCTCACCTGCCCGGCACGCGCGATGAGCCGCGTCTTGCGCGCCTTACGCCCCTGCGTGCCCGTGAAGAACGTGACGAGCCCGCCCTCGTACGCGTAGAACACGGGCACCGTGAGCGGCGGCCTCCCGCCGTCCGACGCCACCCCCAACACCCCGACCCACGGACGCCCGAAGAACTCGTCCCGTGCCTCCACGGCCCTCTCGACTCCGCTCACACCCTCAGTCCTCGTCCTCAGTCCTCGTACTCAGTCCTCGTACTCAGTCCTCGTACTCGTCACGAACGCGCAGCCACTGCATCGTGGGCGTCTGCGGCCAGCCGTCCGGCGAGTCCTCCCACTCCTCCTGCCGCCCGTAAGGCGTCAGGTCGAGCAGGTTGAAGTCCAGCCGCAGCCGGTCCACGCCCCGCCCGGACGTGTAGTAGGTCTGGAACACCTCGTCGCCGTCCCTCAGGAACACGCTCATCCGGAACCCGCCGGCCAGCCCGATCTCCTCGTAGAACGAGGGGTCGGCCGAGTACCACGGCACGGTCCACCCGAACCGCTCCCGCACCACGTCGATCTCTTCGTGCGAGGCGCGTGACATCAGCACCAACCGGGTGTCGCGGTGGTTGAGGTGCGTCTGGTCGGCGATGTTGTCGGTGAACGACGTGCAGCCCCCGCACAGGTGGTCCTGCCCCGGCTCCAGCATGTGGTGGTAGACGACGAGCTGGCGGCGGCCGTCGAACACGTCCCGCAGCCCCACCGACGTGCCGTCCGGCGCGACGAACCGGTGGTCGGTCGACATCCGGACCATCGGCAGCCGACGACGCGCGGCGGCCAGCGCGTCCAGGGCGCGCGTGTGCGCCTTCTCCTGCACCAGCAGGTCGTCCAGGGCGGACTGCCACTCCTCCACCGAGACCACGTCCGGGCGATTCACGTCCACGCACCTCCACCTGAAGACAAGTTCCTTGAGGGAACCGTAACAGGATGAGTTCCCTCAAGGAACCCATTCGCGTAGACTTCTCCCCGTGCAGCGGACGGACTTCGGCGGGATGGCGTGCTCGATCGCACGCACCATGGACGTGATCGGCGAACCGTGGTCGCCCCTCGTCCTGCGCAACATCTACGTGGGCATCAACCGGTTCGACCAGATGCAGCAGCAGCTCGGCATCTCCCGCAAGGTGCTCGCCGAACGCCTGCGGTGGCTGGTCGAGTCCGAGGTGCTGGAGCGGCGCGAGTACGCCGCCAACCGACACGAGTACGCGCTGACCGAACGCGGCCGCGAACTGGTCGGCGTGCTCATGGTCATGGTCCGCTGGGGCGACAAGTGGCTGGCCGGCGACGCGGGCCCGCCCGTGCTCTACCGCCACCACGCGTGCGGCGGCACCACCCACGTCACCCTGACGTGCTCGGGCTGCGGCACCCCCATGAGCGCCGACGACGTCGACGTCCTCCCGGGCCCGGGAGCCGTCCCGCCCGTCAGTTGACCAGGATCCCCAGCTCCTCGCAGTCCTCGGCGATGTCGCCCGCGCACAGGTCGGCCGACTTGACGACGCTCTGCGCCACCAGCCCCCGCACCTTGTCCCGGGTGATCAGGTCCGCGCCGAGCAGCACCGACTTCACGTCCCGGCGCGACACCAGGTCACGGGTGTTGCCGGTGGCCAGGTCGTCCGCGCCGCTGATGTCGCCGCGGGCCACCGCGATCGCCAACCGCGCCGCCGCCTCCGCCTCGTCCCGGATGGGCTTGTAGATCGTCATGCACTGGTCGCCGCGCAGCACCGCGCGCAGGCCGGCCACCGTGGCGTCCTGCCCGGTCACCGGCACCCGGCCGGCGAGCCCCCGGTCCTTGAGCACCTCGATCACCGCGCCGGCCAGGGCGTCGTTGGCGGCGACCACGCCGTCCACCCGGCCCCCGTTGCCGTTGAGGATCTGCTCGAACGCGCCCTTGGCGGCCACCGGGTCCCACTTGTCGATCGCCTGGCTCTTGACCAGCTTGAGCGCGCTGGAGTCGTACTTGGGGCCGAGCTTGCGGCGCTGGCCGTCCGCGAACAGCGTGGCGTTGTTGTCCGTCGACGAGCCCTGGATCTCGATGATCTGCGCGCCCGGCTTGTTCCCCAGGCACTTGAGCAGGCCGTCCGCCTGGAGTTCACCGACGTTGAGGTTGTCGAAGGACACGTAGTAGTCGGCCGTCCCGCCGAGGCTGATCCGGTCGTAGTTGATCACCGGGATGCCCGCCGCCTTGGCCTTGCGCTCGACGGTCGCGCCGCCCTCGGTGCTCAGCGGCGTCGTCATCAGCACCTTCACGCCGCGCTGGATCATCGCGTCGGCGATGCTCGCGAACTTGGCCTCGTCGCCCTCGGCGTTCTCGATCACCGGCTCGATGCCCGCGAAGTTGAGCGAGGCGGTCAGCAGCGGCCGGTCCTGCTCCTCCCAGCGCGTGGACGACTCGCGGTCCGGCAGGATCACGCCGACCACGGGCCGCGCGCCGGACGGGGTCGGCGCCGGCGGCGCCAGGGAATCGGTCTTGCCCGCACACGAAGCCAGGAGCATGACGAGCACGGCGCAGGACGCCGCTCCGCGTAGTCTTCGCATTCGCCAACCCCTAGCACGGGCCGCCCGCCCGCTGACCGCTGAAATTCGGATTGAGCGGATTTCATCCCCCGGAACGGGGCTTCGTCAAGACGTAGCAACGACGGAGCGCCGAATGGTCCGCACCAATGGGCTTGTTGACCTTATGGGGACATCGAAGCTGCTGGCAGGCCCGTTACCAATAGTCCGGAAAGTCACGCTCCGCGCACATTCGGCTACGTTGCCGACTGGCGACGAAAGGCGTCTAACGATGTGAGGTTTTCTGTGCCAGGGTGTCGCCCGACCCAACCCTGACCGGGTGTGAGGAGACAGCGTGAGAACACGCAGAATCGTTCCGTCGGCGCTGGTGGTGGCGACCACCGCGGCTCTCCTGGCGAGCGGCACCCAGCCCGCCGCCGGGCAAGGCGAGACCGCCGACTTCACCGTCGTCGTCGAGGAAGGCGCGAACGCGGCCGCGGCCCGAGCCGCCGTCACGGCCGCGGGTGGCCAGATCACCGGCGAGAACACCGCTGTGGGCACCCTCACCGTGAAAGCACCCGCCGCCGGCTTCGTGCAGCGCGTCTCCGCCTCCGACGCGGTGCTCGGCGCGACCGCGGCGAAGCCGATCGGCGAGGCCCCCAAGGCCGGCACCGGCCCCGGCAACCGCGAGTGGAAGGTCGTGGAGCGCGAGCACCTCAGCGCGGCCACGACCCCGAACACCGCGCGCAAGGCCCCGGCCTCCCCCGCCGCCGGCCTCGACCCCCTCGACGGCGACCTGTGGGGCCTGAAACTGGTCCGCTCCGACATCGCCCGCGCCCGGCAGGCCGGTGACAAGCGGGTCTACGTCGGCATCCTGGACACCGGCGTCGACGGCACCCACCCGGACATCGCGCCGAACTTCAACCGCGAGCTGTCCCGCAACTTCACCGTCGACATCCCCGCCGACGAGACCGGCGCCGAGGTCGACGGCCCGTGCGAGTTCCGCGGCTGCGTCGACCCGGCCGACCACGACGACAACGGCCACGGCACGCACGTCGCGGGCACCATCGGCGCGGCGGCGAACGGCTTCGGCATCTCCGGCGTGGCCCCGAACGTGTCGCTGGTGAACATCCGCGGCGCACAGGACTCGGGCTTCTTCTTCCTCCAGCCGGTCCTGGACGCGATCACCTACGGCGCGGACGTCGGCCTCGACGTCATCAACATGTCGTTCTACATCGACCCGTGGTACATGAACTGCATCGACAACCCCGCCGACAGCCCCCAGGCGAGGATCGAGCAGCGCGCCACCATCACCGCCGTCCAGCGCGCCCTGAACTACGCCCACCGCAAGGGCGTGACGCTCATCGCGGCCGGCGGCAACAACCACGAAGACCTCGGCAACCCGCGCAACGACGCCGCGAGCCCCAACTACCCGGCGGGCTCGGCGTACGACCGCAAGATCGACAACAAGACGTGCATCCACCTCCCGACCGAGGGCGACCACGTCATCTCGATCTCCTCGCTCGGCCCGTCGACCCTCAAGGCCGACTACTCGAACTACGGCACCGAGCAGACCGACCTCGCCGCCCCCGGCGGCTACTTCCGCGACGGCTTCGGCACCCCCTGGTACCGGACCAACGAAAACCTGATCCGTTCGACCTACCCGCGCAACGTCGCCCTGGTCGACGGCAACATCGACGAGGCGGGCAACGTCACCCCGAAGGGCGAAGCGGCCGGCGTGGCGAAGTACTGCCAGGGCACGACCTGCGGCTACTACCAGTACCTCCAGGGCACCTCGATGGCCGCCCCGCACGCGGTCGGCGTCGCGGCCCTGGTCGTCAGCCAGTACGGCAAGAAGGACAAGGCCCACCCCGGCACCCTCACGCTGGACCCGGACAAGGTGGAAAAGGTCCTGATCAAGACCGCGACCCAACGCGCCTGCCCGGTCCCGCGCACGGTGTCGTACGAGAACGTGGGCCGCCCGGCCGAGTTCACGGCGACCTGCACCGGCGACACGAAGTTCAACGGCTTCTACGGCCACGGCATCGTGGACGCCTACGGAGCAGTAACCCGAGGCGGCAACTTCATCTAGAACCACCCACAACAACGCCCCGCCTGCCCACCAGGCGGGGCGTTGCCTTACACAGACCAAAGTGCCCCGCACACACCCAACCCCGCGTCGTGTCATCCCCGTATGGCCCGCGCGCAGCGAACCGCGCTTGAGTAGGGAGCGCAAGCACGCTTTTCGCTTGCGCTCCCTACTCAAGGGTGGTTGTCTCCGACCGGGCCGTACGGGGATGACACGACGCCCGCCCGTTCTTTTCGTCATCCTTGGCGGCTCGCCCGTCCGGCGAGGACTCTTTAAGCTCCGCGCCGACGCACACGCAACTCGCCCAGGCTCAAAACCGCAGCTCAGAGCTACGCCACGCCCGATCGGGCGTGGCCTCCGGCCCCCGACACCATTTTCTCACGCACCACCGACATTCCCCGCCACACGCCACACGCCACACGCCACACGCCACACGCCACACGCCACACGCCACACGCCACACGCCACACGCCACACGCCACACGCCACACGCCACACGCCACAACGACGGTGCCACACCGCGATACACACCGACGTCCACGACACCGTCGCTGCGGCGGGTGTTCGGCCGGAATGCCACCGCCAAACGTTCGCGAGACACGAAGAAGGGGCCGCGCACGGCGCGGCCCCTTCAGCCTCAACTCACAATCTCAACCCACGGCCCAAACCCACGGCCTCAAATCACGGCCTCAACCCACGGCCTCAACTCAGGGCAGTGCCCAGCGCTTCCCAATCCAGCACAGGCGCGGCCAAGTCGCGGATCGTTGCCAGCAGGCCCAGTCGTGCGGCCTTCAGGGCCGGGTCATCGGCCATCACCAACACGTCGTCGAAGAACGTGTTGACCGCATCGCTCAACCCACCGACACCGGCCACGAACGCCGCCACCCCGGTCACTCCCCGGGGAACGTCGCTCAACGCCTTGTGCAGAGCCAACTCCGCCGGCTCCACCAACGCCGACTCGTCGTACCCCGCCTCCACCGACCCCGGCACGATCCGCCGAACCCGCTGCAACGCCGCCACCAACTCGGCGAACCCGGCCGACCCCACCAACCCGGTCAACTCCGCCAACGCCTGATCCGCCACCGCCGGCGCATCCGCCAACAACAGCACCGCCTGCACGAACCGGTGATCGTGCCCCGCGTCCAACAACTGCTGCTCGTACCGCCGCACCGCGAACTCGCGGGCCGTCTCCAGCGCGTCAGCCGACACCCCGACCGACTCGGCACCGCCACCGGCAACACCTTCTCCGGCAACCCCTTCTCCGGCAACACCATCCCCGGAGACCACAACCCCGGCCAACTCCAACGCTCGCGACAACGTGATCTCCCGCAACTCCGGGAACGCCCGCAACACGCTCACCGCGCCGAGCGCCGCCCGCCGCAACCCGAACGGGTCCGAACTGCCGGTCGGGTTGGCCCCGATCCCGAACAACCCCGCCAACAGGTCGAACCGATCCGCCAACGACAGCAGCGCACCCGCCCGGGACGCCGGCAACGCGTCCCCGGCCGACCTCGGCAACTCCATCTCGTACAACGCCTGCGCGACCTCGGCGCTCTCCCCCGCCCGCACCGCGTACTCCCGGGCCATCACCCCGGCCAGGCTGGACAGCTCGATCACCATCTGCGACCCGAGGTCGAACTTGGCCAGCTCACCAGCCCGAGCCAACGTCACACCCCACGCGCCCGCACCGGCACCCACACCGGAACCCGCACCCGCACCGGAACCCGCGCCCTCGCCGACCACGTCGGCCAACCGCCCCGCCAACACCGCGATCCGCCGCGCCCGGTCCGCCACCGACCCCAACTTGTCGGCGAACGTCAGCTTCTCCAGCTCCGCCTTCATGTCCGTCAACGGCGTCCGCAAGTCGGCCCGCCAGAAGAACGCCGCGTCCTCGTACCGCGCCCGCAGCACGGCCTCGTTGCCCGCTCGCACCACGTCGACGTCGACATCACCGTTCGCCACCGCGACGAAGTGCGGCAACAGCTCGCCCGCCGCGTCGCGCACCGGCAGGTACCGCTGGTGCTTGCGCATCACCGTGGTCAGGATCTGCGACGGCAGTTCCAGGTACTTGGCGTCGAACGACCCGAGGATCGGCGTGGGCCGCTCCACGAGGTTCGTCACCTCGTCCAGCACCCCGTCGAAGTCGACCACGCCGAGCCCGGCGACGAGTTCCCCGGCACCGGCGACGATCGCCGCCCGGCGGTCCTCCGCCGAGACCACGATCCCGTGTGAGGCCAGGAACTCCGCATAACCGTCCGAAGTGGACACCGGCAGCACGGGCGACTGCGCCGTCCGGTGCACGCGGGTGGTGCTCCCGGAGGCCAGCGACGACACCGCGACCGGCACCGGCACGGTCCCGAGCAGCGCGAGCAGCCAGCGGATCGGCCGGGTGAACGACAGCTTCGGGTCGTTCCACCTCATGTTCTTCTCGGCCCGCAACTCCGCGACCACGGACCCGAGCAGCGGCCCGAGCACCTCGACCGCGCCGCCACCGACGACGGTCCGCACGACGGCGACGTGCTCGACCCCGTTCTCCACGACCCGGCCCAGCTCCGACACGTCGACACCCTGCCCCCGGGCGAACCCGGCGGCGGCCTTCGTCGGCTCGCCGGAGGCGTCGAACGCGGCGGACACGCGCGGCCCGCGCATGGTCTTCTCCGCGTCCGGCTCGCGCGGCGCGACGTCGGCCACCAGCACGACGATCCGCCGGGGCGTCCCGTGCACCTCGACGGCCCCGTGCGCCAGCCGGGTGCCGGCGAGCTTCTCGGTCACGGCGGTCCGCACCGCTTCGGCGGTCCGGGTCACCTCGGCCGGCGGCAACTCCTCGGTGCCGATCTCGAACAGCAGCGTCGCCGGCGCGGAGACCTCGCCGGCGGGCCCCGCCACGGCTGCGGGCAGCGGCGGGACGGTGCCCAGCGGGTGTCCCAGCTCCTCGCGCCGCCCGGCCCACAACGCCGCCACCTCGCGCGCGAGCCCCCGCATCCGGGCGAAGGCGCGCGCGCGTTCCGTGGTGCTGATCGCGCCACGGGCGTCCAGCACGTTGAACGTGTGCGAGCACTTCAGCACCAGGTTGTGCGCGGGCACCGGCAGGCGCTCGTCCAGCATCCGGCGGGCCTCGCCGGCGTACTCCTCGAACAGCCGCTTGTTGGCCTCGACGTCGGCGTCGTCCAGGTAGTAGCGGGACATCTCGTACTCGGCCTGGCCGAACGCCTCGCCGTAGGAGATGCCGGGCGCGTAGGCGATGTCCTTGAAGTGGTCCACGCCTTGCAGCGCCATCATGATGCGCTCGATGCCGTAGGTGATCTCCACCGACACCGGGTCCAGCGACATGCCGCCGGCCTGCTGGAAGTAGGTGAACTGGGTGATCTCCAGCCCGTCCAGCCACACCTCCCAGCCCAGGCCCCACGCGCCGAGCGCGGGCGAGGCCCAGTTGTCCTCGACGAACCGCACGTCGTGCGCGCGCACGTCGATGCCCAGCGCTTCGAGGCTGCCCAGGTACAGCTCCTGGGGGTCGCCCGGGTCGGGCTTGAGGATCACCTGGAACTGCGTGTGCGTCTGCAACCGGTTGGGGTTCTCGCCGTACCGGGCGTCGTCGGGGCGCACGCTCGGCTCGACGTAGGCGACCCGCCACGGCTCGGGGCCGAGCACCCGGAGCACGGTGGCCGGGTTCAGCGTGCCGGCACCGACCTCGGTGTTGTACGGCTGCACGACGATGCAGCCCCGTTCGGTCCAGTACCTGGTCAGCGCGAGCAACGCGTCCTGCATCGTGAGCACGGGTGAAGAGTCTACGAACGGGGCATCACCCCGCTCACAATCGGGCTACTTCGCTGGTCACCGTTCGTCAAGACCCGGTATCACCACGTCACGACTGGTAGCTGTGTCACGCTTTGGGCAACCCCAGAGCCAGCCGGGACGTCCACCATGGGCACAACCCCGGGAACACAGGGAGGAGCGCGAGTGGACAACCGGCCGCCGAGGCCAGGCGAGCCCGACGGGTTCCCCAGGCGACCAGTTCCCCCTCGTCGTGACGGCGGGCAGCCCTCGCGCCGTCCGGACGAGCCGCGCGGCCGTGCCGTGCCTCCCCGCCCGGACCAGCCCAGATCGGAAGGCCCCCGGCCCGGTCGCGCCCAGGGCGCCTCCCCCGAGCCCCGGCGTGCGCCACAGCAGCCTCCACGCGCCGCCCAAGACCCTCGACGCCCCGCCGCGGAGCCTCGACGTGCCGCTCAGGAGCCACGGCGCGCCGCCCAGGAGCCGCGACGCCCGGCGGACGGCGTGCGGCGTGCTCCGGAGGACGCGCGGCGCGATGCTGAAGACGTGCGACGTGCGCCACAGAACGCTCGGCGCGTCCCGCCGGACCGCGTGCCCGAGGGTGGTCGGCGCGCTCCGCAGGACGCCGATCGCACGCCGCGCCGGACCACCGAGTCGGCGCGCTCCGAACGCCGGCCGGGCGGACCGAGCGGTCCCGGCGGTCCGCCGAGGCGGCCCGCGGGCGGTCGCACCGGGCCGCCACCCGGGCGCCCGCGCAAGTCGGGGTCGGTGGTCGGCCGCACGGTGGTCGCGTTCTTCTCCGCGGCCGTGCTGATCGGCACGGGTTACGCGTGGTCGAACCTCCAGTCGTTGAAGCAGAACCTGACCACGACGGACGTGATCGGCGAGGACGGCGGCGGCGAGCGCCCCGCCGACGGGTCGATCGACATCCTGATGGTCGGCATGGACAGCCGCACCGACGCCAAGGGCAACCCGCTGCCGCAGCACATCCTGGACGAACTCCAGGCCGGCGACGAGACCGCGGGCGGCCTGAACACCGACACGCTGATCCTGCTGCACATCCCGAACGACACCGGCAAGGCGGTCGCGGTGTCGTTCCCGCGCGACGCGTACGTGAAGATCGCGGGCGGCTACGGCCGGCACAAGATCAACTCCGCGTACGGCTACGCCAAGAACGACGCGGTGGCGAGCTTGCAGAAGAAGGGCGTCACCGACCCCGCGCAGGTCGAGCAGGAGTCGAAGAAGGAAGGCGCGAAGAACCTCATCGGCACGATCGAGGACCTGACGGGCGTCACCATCGACCACTACGCGGAGATCAACCTCGTCGGGTTCTACGACATCACCAAGTCCGTGGGCGGCGTGGACGTGTGCCTGAACGAGGCCACCCAGGACGACTTCTCCGGCGCGGACTTCGCCGCCGGGCCGCAGACCATCGAGGGCCGCGCGGCGCTCGCGTTCGTCCGCCAGCGGCACGGCCTGCTGCGCGGCGACCTGGACCGGATCGTCCGCCAGCAGGTGTTCATGGCCGGCCTGGCGAAGAAGATGCTGTCCGCGGGCACCCTGTCGGACCCGGGCAAGCTGCGCGCCCTGATCGACGCGCTGACCAAGTCGATCGTGCTGGACAAGAACTGGGACGTGCTGAAGTTCGCCTCCCAGATGAAGGACCTGTCCGGCGGCAACATCCAGTTCGAGACCATCCCGACCGGCAACCCGGAGCTGGACACGCCCGAGGACGGCCAGGCGATCGAGATCAACGAGTCCGAGGTCCGGAAGTACTTCAAGAAGCTCAACGGCGACCCGAACGCGAGCACGTCCACCAGCACCGCGGTGGACCCGGCGACGGTGACCGTCGAGGTGCGCAACGCCTCGGGCACGCCGGGGCTCGCCGCGCGGGTGCTCCAGGCGCTGGTGGCGAAGAAGTACGTGGACGGCGGCGCGGCCAACGGCGATCCGACCGCGACGTCCGTGGTCCGGTTCGCCAAGGGCGGCGAAGCGGCGGCGGACGCGGTGGCGGAGGTGCTCGGCGGGTTGAAGACCGAGGAGGACGTGAACATCCCGGCGGGCCGGGTGCGGGTGATCGTGGGCAGCGACTACTCCGGTCCGGGGACCCAGAACCTGATGGGCACGCCGCTGCTGAGCCTCGACGGCGCGCACCGGCAGCCCGCGACCACGTCCGAGCAGCCGATCACGGCGGACGGGGTGCGCTGCATCAACTGATTTAGCCGCCGCTCGCCGCTCGCCCGCGCTCGTCGCCGCTCGTCGCCGCTCGGCGGCGGGCGGACGACGGGCCCGTGGCGGGTGGCGGGAGTGGCGGGCTGCGGACGAGGGGGCGTCGGGTGGGGTTCGTCGAGAGGGTCCGCCGGGTGCGGTGGCGGCGGGTGGTGCTGGTCGCCGCGTTGGCGGCGGCGGTCGGGTCGACGCCGTGGGTCTGGGTGCTGACGTCCAGCGCCCCCTACCGGCACACGGCGCAGGACGTGCCCGAAGCGCCGGTCGCGCTGGTGCTCGGCGCGGGGCTCAAGGACGGCCGGCCGACGCCGTTCCTGGCCGGCCGGCTCGACGTGGCGGCCGACCTGTACCGGCGCGGGAAGGTCAAGGTGCTGCTGGTCAGCGGCGACAACAGCCGCACGGAGTACGACGAACCGAGCGCGATGCGGACGTACCTGGTCGAGCACGGAGTGCCTGATCGGGTGATCGTCGCGGACTACGCCGGACTGGACACCTGGGACTCGTGCACGCGGGCCCGGCGGATCTTCGGCGTGCAGCGGGCCACCGTGGTGACGCAGGAGTTCCACCTGCCGCGCGCGGTGGCGCTGTGCCGCGAGGCCGGCCTGGAGGCGTTCGGCGTGGGGCACGACACGTGGGGCGCGCACACCACCACGACCGCCTACGGCTACTTCCGGGAGGCGTTCGCGAGCGGCAAGGCGATGTGGGACAGCCTCGTCGTGCGGCGGGATCCGACCTTCCTCGGCCCCCTGGAAAGCGGCGTGACCAGGGCTCTTGAGCAGTGAACAGCTACTGTGAGTACTTCTCGATTAGCCCGATCGGGTTATGTTTGGGTCGACTCGCGTAAGCGGACGGCCGGTCGCGCTTTCCATCTCCGTGGGGTCTGTCGGGCCCCCGCGAACATGGAGGATCGACGGTGCAGATCGACACAGCGGCGTACCAACGCGTGCTCGGTGATGAGCTCCGTAGCCTTCGCAAGCAGCGTGGATGGACCCGCAAGGAGCTCAACCGCCGGCTGCAAAGCGAAATCTCGCTACAGACGCTGGCCACCTATGAACTGGGCACCCGGCAGTGCTCCGTGGTCAGACTCGTGGAGATCTGCGTCGCGCTCGGCGTGCCCGCGCACCACGTGCTGGCCAGGGTGCACGACCGCGTGTTCGGCGACGCCCCCGCCGGACACCTGTCGGTCGACCTGGCCGCGGTCGTGGCCGACACCCGACCGCAACTGCTGCCGCTGCGCCGCTGGGCGCAGGGCCGGCTCAACCAGCTCTCCCCTGGCCAGGCCGCCGAGGTGCACCTCGACCTGCCGGCGCTGGAGTACATGGCGCAGCTGTGCCGGCTCAGCACCGTGGACCTGATCCGGACCCTGCGCGAGCTGGACCGGAACCGGCCGCTCTAGGAGCGGGGACGCGGCCCGGCGTCGTGGGGTGACCGCACCGGCGTTGCGAAGCGGACGCACCGGACGTCGTGAGGTGACCGCACCGGGCGTCGTGAGGTGGCCAAGCCGGACGTCGTGAGGTGACCGCACCGGACGTCGTGAGGTGACCAAACCGGCCCCGCTGGGAATTGGGTGGTGACGGGCACCGGTAGCATCGGCGACATCCCTTCTACCGACGCGGGAAGTCGCTTGCCGAACACTCCTGGTGCAGACCCTGCCCGCTTGCCGCTGCGCACCGCAGCAGCCGTGCGGCTGGGCAACATGAGCTCGAAGCTGTCGCAGAAGATGGGCCTGGGCGCGGGCGGCATGATCGGTGGCCGCGTGGCGCTCAAGCTCGACCCGCAGGCGCTGGCGCACCTGACGTCCGGCCGTTCGGTCGCCCTGGTCACGGGCACCAACGGCAAGACCACGAGCACGATGATGCTCAGCCGCGCCATGTCGTACCTCGGGCAGATCGCGACCAACCACGGTGGCGCGAACATGCCGGACGGGCACGTGACGGCGCTGTCGAAGCAGCCCGACGCCCCGTACGCGGTGCTGGAGGTGGACGAGGGGTACTTCCCCGAGGTCTGCCGGGCGTCCGCGCCGGCGGTGGCCGTGCTGCTGAACCTGTCGCGCGACCAGCTCGACCGGGTCGGCGAGGTGCGGACCATCGAGAAGTCGCTGCGCACGGCGCTGACCGGCGTGCCCGGCGTGGTCGTGGCGAACTGCGACGACATCATGGTCACGTCCGCCGCGCGCGACGCGGGCCGCGTGGTGTGGGTCTCGACCGGCACCGGCTGGCACAACGACGCGGCGTCCTGCCCGCGGTGCGGCGACCCGATCCGCTGGCAGGGCGAGCACTGGCGGTGCACCGGCTGCGACCTGGCCCGGCCCCGGCCGGACTGGATCACCGGCGACGGCTTCCTGGTCACGCCCGAGGGCACGAAGGTGCCGCTGGCGCTGCGGCTGCCGGGCAAGTTCAACCAGGCCAACGCGGTGATGGCGGTCGCGGCGGCGTTCGCGCTGGGCGTGCCCGTGGCGGAAGCCGTGGAGCGGCTGCGCGGCGTGTCGAACGTGGCCGGGCGGTACCGGACGATCCAGCGCAGCGGCCACCGGGCGCGCCTGCTGCTGTCGAAGAACCCGGCGGGGTGGAGCGAGACGCTGACCGTGGTGCGCGAGGCGGACCACCCGGCGGTGCTGGTGATCAACGCCCAGGAAGCGGACGGGCGCGACCTGTCGTGGCTGTGGGACGTGCCGTTCGAGCGGCTGCGCGGCAGGCAGGTCATCGCGTCCGGCGAACGGGCGACGGACCTGGCGGTGCGCCTGACCTACGCCGAGGTCGAGCACACCATCGTGCCGGACCCGTTGCAGGCGATCGACGCCATGCCGGCCGGGCCGGTGGAGGTCATCGCCAACTACACCGCTTTCCGGGACCTGAACGCGAGGGCTGCCCAGTGACCGTGTCGATCGCGTTGGTGCTGCCCGACCTGCTGGGCACGTATGGCGACTTCGGCAACGCGGTGGTGCTGGAGAAGCGGATGACGTGGCGCGGCATCCCGGCCGAGATCGTCACGGTGCGGTTCGGCGAGTCGGTCCCGTCGTCGTGCGACATCTACGTGGTGGGCGGCGGCGAAGACACCGCGCAGACGCTGGCCGTCCGGCACCTCCGGGAGCACCCGGGGATGCAGCGGGCGGCCGAGCGGGGCGCGGTCGTGCTCGGGGTGTGCGCCGGGATCCAGATCTTCGGCGAGTCGTTCACGCGGGCGGACCAGGTGACGCACCAGGGGTTGGGGTTGATCGACTCGACCTCGCACGCGGGTGGCAGCCGGGCCATCGGCGAGGTCGTGGCGACGCCGGCCGACGGGTTGTTCGAGGGGATGCTGACGGGGTTCGAGAACCACCAGGGGCGGACGGTGCTCGGGCCGTCGGCCCGGCCGTTGGCCCACGTGAAGGTGGGGACGGGGAACGACGGGTCGGTGGAAGGCGCAGTGCAGGGGCGGATCCTGTGCACATACCTGCACGGGCCTGTGCTGCCGCGCAACCCTCAGTTGGCCGATTTGTTGATCAAGTGGGCTACCGGGGACGAGTTGGCGCCGTTGGACCTGCCGGCGGTGGACCGGCTGCGCAGTGAGCGTGCCAAGGCTGCCGGTGTGTGACGTTGGGCGTGTGGGTTCTGCGCGTGACGCTGGTGCGGTAGCGCAGTAGCGGTCCGAACTGCGCGGCGCGCGTGGCGCGGTGCCGCGTGGGTGACGTGTGCGGTGCCGCGCGATATGCGCGTTGTGTGTCGCGGTGTGTGTGTCGCGCGGTGCAGCGCGGTGCGGTTTGTGCGCACGTGGTGCGGTGTGGTCCGCGCGGTGCGTGTGGCGTGTGGTCCGCGCGGCGCGTGTGGCGTGTGGTCCGCGCGGCGCGTGTGGCGTGTGGTCCGCGCGGCGCGTGTGGCGTGTGGTCCGCGCGGCGCGTGTGGCGTGTGGTCCGCGCGGTGCGTGTGGCGCGGCGTGATGCGGTTCGTGGCGCACATGGCGCACGTGGTGCAGTGCGGCGCTGTGTGGCGCGTGCGGTGTCGTGTGTGTGGCGCGTGCGGTGCGGTTCGTTCTAGCCGTGTGGCCCAGCGCGGCGCGGCGTGTGGTGCGGCGCGGCGTGTGGTGCGGCGCGGTGTGTGGTGCGGATGAGTGTGGGTTCTTTAGGCTGGTCGGAGCGTTCTCAGCTTCGGGCGGCCTGATTGTCGGTGGTGCGTGGGATGATCGAGACGGGGGCCGGAGGCCACGCCTGTCGAATCAGGGGGTTTCGACCTGGGTTTTGCTTGGAGCCGGTTCTTTGTCATAAAAGCGTCCTCGCCGGACGGGCAGGCCGCCAAGGATGACGGAAAAGCGGTGGGCGTCGTGTCATCCCCGTATGGCCCGGTCGAAGACAACCACCCTTGAGTTGGGAGTGCAAGCGAAAAGCGTGCTTGCACTCCCAACTCAAGCGCGGTTCGCTGGCGCGCGGGCCATACGGGGATGACACGACGCAGGTTGAGTGGTGTGTGTTTTTTATGCCGGGACGCGGTCTCGGCGTGCGCGGGTGAGGGTGTAGTCCTCTGCCTTGACCGCTTTTGTCCTCATCCAGTAGCGCCAGGTGAAGCCTGGCCAGACCGTGCGGTTTATTCCCTGGGCGTCCAGGTACCAGCTCTTGCAGCCGCCTTCGGTCCAGACGCCCTTGGTCAGTTTTTGTTGCAGTTGTTTGTTGAACTTCGCCTGTACGTCTGGGCGGACGTCGAGTTCGTCGGCGTGGTGGCGGTCGAGGAGGTCCAGGCATTGGCGGACGTAGCGGATCTGGGATTCGATCATGAAGACTACCGAGTTGTGGCCGAGGCCGGTGTTCGGGCCGAGCAGGAAGAAGAGGTTCGGGAAGCCTGAGACGGTGATTCCGTAGTAGGTCTCGATGCCCTTTTCTTTCCACAGCTTGGACAGGTCCCTGCCGTCTTTGCCCTGGATGTCGAGGTAGTCGAAGCTGTCCACGACGTGGAAGCCGGTGCCGTAGACGATCGCGTCGACCTTGTGCTCGACGCCGGCTTTGTCGATGATGCTGTTCGCCTTCACCTCGGCGATGCCGTCGGTGTTCAGGTCGACCGTGGGCTTCATGAGAGCCGGGTAGTAGTCGTTCGAGATGAGCACCCGCTTGCAGCCCATGGTGTAGTCGGGCTTCAGCTTGGCGCGCAGTTCCCGGTCCGGGACCTGGGAGCGCATGTGGCGTTTGGCGATGTTCTGCGCCAGTTCCATGATCTTCGGGTTGACCGCGAAGCCCAGGGCGCTGGATTCCCTCGTCCAGTAGACGAAATTCCGGTACAGCCGCTGGGTGACCGGGACCGCGCGGAAGAGTTTCTGCTCCCACGTGTTGATCGCCCGGTCCACCTTGGGCATGATCCACGGCGGCGTGCGCTGGAAGAGGGTCAGCTTTTCCACGTCGTCCGCGATTCGGGGCACGAATTGGATGGCCGACGCACCGGTGCCGACCACGGCGATCTTCTTGCCCTTGAGGTCGTAGGAGTGGTCCCACTCCGCCGAGTGGAAGGTCTTGCCCTTGAACTTCTCGATTCCCGGCAGGTTCGGGACGTTCGGGATGTGCAGGGCGCCGACGCCGGCGACCACGGCTTTCGCGGTGTAGGTGTCGCCGGTCGACGTCTTGACGTGCCAGACCTTGGCGTCCTCGTCCCACTTGGCGCCGTCGACCTTGGTGTTGAACCGGATGTGCTCGCGCAGCCGGTACTTGTCGGCGACCTTCTTCAGGTAGTCCCAGATCTCCGGCTGCTTCGCGAACATCCTCGACCACTTGGGGTTGAGTTCGAACGAGAACGAGTACATGTGCGACGGCACGTCGCACGCGCAGCCGGGGTACGAGTTGTCCCGCCAGGTGCCGCCCAGGTCGCCCGCCTTCTCCAGCACGACGAAGTCGCGTTCGCCCGTGCGCTTCAGCTCGATCGCCATGCCCAGGCCCGAGAAACCCGTGCCGACGACCAGGACCTTGACCTCTCGGTGCATCCCGTCCTCCAAGTCCGGCTGCATACTGCCCAGTAGGTTACTCGAAGTAAGTTACCTGCGGTAGTCTCGGCTCGTGACCACGACGGAGCCGCGCCGCAAGCGGATGCCCAAGGCGCAGCGCAAGGCGCAGATGCTCGACGTCGCCGAACGGGTCTTCGCCGAGCGGGGCTACCTGGCGGCGTCGATGGACGAGATCGCCGAGCGCGTGGGCGTGTCGAAGCCGATGCTCTACGAGTACTACGGCTCCAAGGAGGGCCTGCTCATCGGGTGCATCCACCGCGCCCGCACCGAACTCCTCGAACGCACGCAGCTCGCGATCGCGGGAGCGACCTCGGCGGAGGAGATGCTGCGGCTGGGGCTGTCGGCGTTCTTCGAGTTCATCGCCGAGCACAACCGGTCGTGGTCGTTGCTGCGCCAGGAGGCCGCCGTGACGGTGCCGTCGGCGGTGGAGGAGATCGAGGGGATCCGGCGGCAGCAGACGGACCTGATCGCGGCGGTCATCGCGAGTTTCGACAGCGACGTGGATCCGATCGAGGCGGAGGCGTTCGCGGAGATCGTGGTCGGGGCGACGGAGCGGCTGGCGCTGTGGTGTGAGCGGCGTCCGGAGGTGGGGCCGGAATTGGCCACGACCTACGTGATGGAAGTGGTGTGGAGGGGTGTGGCTGGTCGGTTGGGTGGCTGATCGGTTGAGTGGCTGATCGGTTGAGTGGCTGGTCTGTCCGGTGGGTGATCTGCTCGGTGGGTGATCTGCTCGGTGGGTGATCTGCTCGACGGATGATCTGTTTGATCGGTGAAGGCTGGTTGTCCGGGGTTGTTCCGGGGTTATTTTGGCGTTATGACACTGGGGGTTCGTCGGGCCGAGGACGTGGAACGGCTGCCGGCGGTCGGGGGTTGGTATTCGATCAGGCTGGCCGGGACCGATACGGGTGGACGGCTGGCGGTGGTCGAGTTGACGTTGGACGCGGGCGCGTTGGGGGCTGCGCCGCACGTTCACCACGGGCACGAAGAGGACTTCGTGGTGTTGGACGGGGAGATCACGTTCGACACTGCGGATGGTGGTGTGGCGATCGGGGCGGGCGGGTCGTTGGCCGTGCCGCGTGGGACGCCGCACGGGTTTCGCAACGACACCGCCGTGGCGGCCCGTTGTCTGATGGTGTTCACGCCGGCCGGGTACGAGGACTATTTCCGCGAGGTGTCGCGGATGGTGGCGACTGGACATGAACCGACTGCGGCGGAACTGGACGCATTGCGGGCTGATTTTCAGACCACGCGGTGGGAGCGGGAAGTGTGAGGGCGCGGGTGCCGGCCGGGTGTGGGGCTGACGGGGTCGGCGGGGCCTCGCGGCCTCGGTGGCGGCGCGGTCCCCGTGGTGATCATGCCGACGGGTTCGGTATTCCACAGGTCTGAGTCGCCAGTCGGCGGCTGTCGCGGAGGGACGACGGGGGGCGGGCGGCAGGTGACCCACGGGCAGTGGGGACGTCCGCGCGGGGCCGGCGGTGGCGTGGTGATCTTGGACTTGCGCGTGCAGGACGGTGAACCTGATCTTTCGCCCGTCCGAGTACACGATGCCGCCAAGATGGCCGTCACCTGGGAACTGGGGTCTTGCGACCATTTGGTGGGCATACGCCGCCGAACGAGGTCTTGGGCATTGAGGAACGTAACCCACTGCTCGTTGGTCAAACTCCGTCATACATCGGATGTTTTGGTGTTCGCAAGGCTGTCTAGGTTGAGACTGGCTGCTTCCACGGTCATGACTTTGAGGAACTCTCCCCTGTTCACGTCAGAGCTTGCATGGTGACGTGCGGCGACCTTGGGGTACGTCGGTGTACAGGTGCCGGTAGAGATAGGTAGGAGCTTTTGGTGCTCCTATGCAAGAGTTCGCCGGAGGGGACAACAGGCGAGGCGGTTCGTCACCTCTTCGAGGGACTCACGTCTCGATCACGGAGAAATGCGGGTCAGATAGGGGCTAGGACGGAGGTCATGCCATGCCCGCACAGCCCCTTACCGCGAACTACCGGCGCAACGGCGAAGACTGGGCGGTGACCGTGCGAGCCGGGGACCGGTCGCTCGACGCCACCGCGCCCGGCCTGATCGCGGCCCGCGTCCAGGCCGATCTGCTGGCCGACGAACTCACCGGAGGTCGCAACGGTCGGACCGTGGTGCATATGCTCGACGGTGACGCGTTCGCGTTCTCCGTGGTGTACCTGCACACGCGCCACGGATTGGCCGTGCCGCCGAGCCGGGCACCCGACGCGAGCACCCCTCATGACCAGGTAATCGAGGCCTGAGACCGGGCGCTCCCCGCCTAGGATGTCCGGCCAAAGGCGAACGGGAGCGCAGACATGGCCACACCGGTGTACAGCGGGGCGGCACGGACCCCGCAGCGAGGCAGACCCAGGGACGCCAGCCGCGACGACGCGTTGCGCCAGGCCGCGCTGGAGGTGATGGCGGAGGTCGGCTATCGCGCGCTGACCATGGACGCCGTCGCCGCGCGGGCGCGGGCGGGCAAGGCCACCATCTACCGACGGTGGGAGTCCAAGCTCGACCTGGTCATCGACACGTGCACGCACCTCGCGGCGGAGAACCTGGCGGAGCCGGACAGCGGGTCGCTCGCGGGCGACCTGCGGGAGTTCCTGGCGTCGTTCGCGGCCTTCCTGTCGGGTCCGATCGGCAAGGCGGCGCAGGCGCTGGTGGGCGAGCTGCCGCACGAGCCGGAGCTGGCGACGGCGTTCCGGGAGACGTTCCTGATCGCGCAGCGCGACGTGCTGCGGCGCATCCTGGAGCGCGCCGACGACCGGGGCGAGCTGCGCGAGGACGCGTCCCGCGGCATGGCCGTGGAACTCGCCGGCGCGGCCCTGATCTACCGGCTGATGCTCACCGGCGATCCGCTGGACCTGGCGTTCGTCGACCGGGTGGTCGAGCAGGTGCTACTACCCCTCGTCGCCAAGGGGCAGTAGCGCCGGTCAGCGGAACAGCTTGCGCAGCAAGGCGAACCCGACGAGCACGGCCACCGCGATCAGCGAGTACCGGATCTTGGGTTCGTCGAGCTTCGCGCGCACGCTGTCCTTGCCCGCCTCGACGAAGCGCGTGGGGTTGGCCCTCGTGCCCAGCTCGTCCAAGGTCGCGGCCAGCGCGTCACGAGCCTGCTCGATCTCGCGCTGGATGGTGTCGGGGTCGCGAGCCACAGTCTCCTCCTAGCAGCGGTCTGCAGGTAACCGTAGTTGAGGCGGGGAGCCGACGTTGACCGGCGTGGCGGTGAAGTGATCGTAACGACGTTTTCAACCGGCGGCGGGAGCTGTGCGGCGGGCCGGACCGGGCGTGGCGTCCCTGGTTCCGGCCCGTCCGGGGCTGCCGATAGGCTTGCCGGCGCGGGGCCGTAGCCCAATTGGCAGAGGCACACGGTTTAGGTCCGTGCCAGTGAGAGTTCGAGTCTCTCCGGCCCCACAACCAGCAGCGACAGACACGCACCGCGAGCCCTCTGGGGCAGATATGGGGCACAGCGCTCGCCCAGTCTGACGACAAGGCCCCCAGGCGCAACCTGCACCTGGGGGCCTCTGCGTTGCTCACTGATCCATTAGTTGATGGACCTCACACGCCCGAGGAACACCTCGAACGAGGCCCGTGGCACGTTCAGAAGCGGGCCGCGAGAGTTTTTTGAGTCCCGCAGCGCCGCGCGGTCGCCAGCCATGGCGACCTCCACGCAGTTGCCATTTTCGCCGCTGGATCGACTGGACTTGCGCCAGCGTAGGAGGAGGTCGGTCATCCCAACCCCTTTCAGTCGTTGCTCCCAAGTGCGCTGACCAGCGTATCCAGCGCAGCCCGAGTCTCCTCGGGTGATAGAGCGCACGTACTGATCTGCTCGAACAACTCCACGTGTGCCCCGACCTCTTGAGGCTTCTCGTAGTAGGTCGCCGACAGCCACGCTTCGGCGTACGCGACATCGAAACCCGGTGCCGCGTCGAACCTCAGCACGGAGAACGCGTAGCCCATGCCCCGGTACGGCCCAAACGACTTCGGCATGATCTGGATGGACACGTGCGGCTGCCGGGACATGTCGAGCAGGTGCGAAACCTGCTCGCGGGTGACGCTCTCGCCGCCCACCACGCGATCGAACATGCCCTCATCGAGCACGACCCTCAATCGCAGCGGGGCCGAACCTGTGAGCCGACGCTGACGTTCGGTTCGCAGTTCGACGGCCTGGCGAAGCTCCTCTTCGGACGCGTCCGGCTTCGACACGAGGCGGACCGCGCGCACGTAGTCGGGTATTTGCAGCAGGCCCGGAGCGAACTCCGTCTCGACGGCGAGCACCTCGGTGGCGTAGGACTCCAGCCGAATGAAGTCCTTGGCGAAGTCGGCGGCTACCTCGGCGTGGGCGACGAGCAGGCCACGCTGGTTGCTCTCACGCGCCATCCGCAGCAGCATGTCCAGCTCCGGTGACGCCACGCCGTAGGCACCCGCCAGCAGTCTCACGTTCTTCTCCAGGATCGCCTGCTCAGCGTTCTCGATCTTCGAGATGGTCGAGCGACTCAAGCCGCTGGCGCGGACGACATCGTCCTGAGTCAGTCCCGCTTCGTCTCGTAGCTCGGCGAGGCGGTACGCCAACTGGCGGCGCCGGATCGGAGGCGCGGGCTTCGGGTCGTCAGGCATGGCTCTCCTCGGATCAAGACCAGACGTCAGTCTGCCTGCCCGCGTAACCCAACGGGGAGCAGGTTCACTCGAACGGCATGTTCCTCATGCTACGTTCGTCACGCTACATTTTCGTCTGCCCGGTACTCCGGGTGGCCGAGCCCCGCTTCCGCTACTCCCAAGTGCTGGAAGCGGGGCGAGGTCCGAAGACTCAGTATCCGCCTGGGAGGGGCAGCGCCGTGGCCGTTGATTTCCAAGGGGTGAACCGGATCGAGGCGGTTGACGAGAACGGTTCTCCCACGGGTCTGCTGGTCGGATGGACAGCACAGGGTGACATGGTGGTGGCGATCGCGGCTGGCGAGGATCGCTTGGTCGCCCTCCTCGACACCGCCGGCATGGCGGAACTGCACCGCCATCTCCGCGAGGCCACTATTCAGGCGTCGCTACGAACCGACCGGCACTGACATGTTCGGCCCGCTGGACACCCGCCTGATCGTGCTGCTGGTGACGCACGCCGACGTGCTGCTGATCCTGGCCGGCATGGCGGTGTCGATCGGTCTGACGCTCGCCCTCCCCTTGTACTACGACCACCAGCGGCGCAAGGTGTTCGCGCTGATCCGGGCGGATCTCGCCGCCCGCTTCGCCGACGACCACTCCCCCGATCTGCCCGTCACGCCTCCAACCAGTGGCGGGCACTCCACACCCGGGCCAGGTACCCCCGACCCTGGCCCGGGTGTGGCAACCAAGCCGGTTCGCCGCGCCGTGTCCTACAAGGGCCGGCACCGCCGGGGCGGGGTGGCGGCGTGATGGCCGGGGAACTGTCCTTCGCGGCAGGCGACCCGTACCGGCTGCACGAACTGCGCGCACAGGGCGTGTGGCCGGTGTGGCACCTCGTGTACGACGGCATCGACACCGCCGCCATGGGCTTGATCGCCCAACGCTCGTGGCTCGGCACCGGCTGCCTGGACCACCTGCACGTCGTCGGCCCCGAGATGGCGTTCGCCCGGCGCGAGCGGGTGGTCGAGGACGACAGCGAGGCGGACACGACGACCACGTCCGAGTGGGACTGCGCGGGGCCTCTCGCCGCGGTGGTCGCGGCGCTGCTCGAACTCCCGCCGCCCGAGGCTTGAGCCGGGCGTGGCTCCCTCATGAGCACCGGGGCAACGGGTGCTCGGGCTCCTCTCCCGCTCCCCCGGGAGAGGAGCCCCTCTACTCCGCTCCCCTGAGTTCCCGGGCCGGTCTCGCGCAGGTCGGTCCGGAGGGCGCCCGTCGCGACGGGCGCGGGGTCGTCCCTCCGTGAGCAGCTGCGGAGGGCCGGCCCCACCCAGTCCCGAGTGTCGAGAGGAGACGGTGATGCAGGTGCTGCGCGAGGCGTGGGCGCGGATAGTGGCGTGGCTGCGTCGCACCGCCTACTCCCCGCCTCTGGACACAGAGGACGACGAGGACACGCGGCAGACGTGGTAACGAACCACCCAGCCTCCGCGAGATCACACCAAACGCCTACATGGAGGTAGATCGTGGACGTCGACTCGCGCGCCCTGCTCGGCTGGGCCAGCCTCGCACTGATCGTCGGCGCGCTGTTGTTCGGCCTCATCCCGACCAGCGTCACGGTCTCGGGCAGCGACAAGTCCTGCGGCGCGGCGCTGTTCCCGAGCTACGGGTCCGGGTTGTCGCTGAGCAACGACGAGATCCGTGAGAAGTGCCGGGACGCGATCGGCCCGCGCGGAAACCTCAGCCTGACCCTGCTCCTCCTCGGCGGTGGCGGGGGCCTGGCGTGGGTGGCGACCGGAGGACAGCGCGCGACCGCGGCGGCCACCGCCGCCCAGCCTCCCGCAGCCGGGTAGCCGACCGCATTTCTGCGGCTTAGTCTCACTCGCATGGCATACGTGGTGAGGCACCGCACGACCGGCACCGTCCTGACCTCGTGCCTTGACGGGCGCCGGGCCCGCGCGATCGCCGCGTCCGGAGAGCAGTGGGTCGTCCGCGAGGACCTCAACTCGCGGCACTGCTACTGGTGGGTGGGTCGCCTGCGACTCGGGCAGGCGCACCCGTACGACATGGAGGCGCGGGCCCGGTTGGACGCGGAGCGGGACCGACTGGTCGCCGAGTTCAGCCGGTAGCCGCGATCGAGAACCCCGTGTCGCCGGCCAAGAACTCCGGCGTGAACGTGGACAACTCGACGCCACCAGCCTCGAACACGTGGACCACCCGGCCGTCCGGCAGAACGTGCCAGGCCCCACCGACCAGCACCCGCCCGGTCTCCTCGTAGACCGCCGTGGCGGTGGAAAGTTCGGCGCGCAGGGCGTCTCGCTGATCGGCGCTCAGGTGGGTCCACATAAATGCGGAGTGTAGGGCGTCCATTCGAGTGACCCGGCCAGCAACCTTACAGTGGAGACTGTAAGGTTGGGTCATGGCGACGCACACCCGACCGGGCACCGGCAAACCGACCTACCGGCTGCCCGCCGAGAACCTCCACCTCGGCCCGGACGCCGAGACCGCCCGCTCCGTGTTCTGGGGACTGGTCGCCGAACGGGTCGCACGCATCAAGGGGCGTGAGGCCCCCACCGGCGTGGACCACCGGCGGCTGGCCGCCGCGCGGGCCCAGCTGTGCGACACCGAGGCCGGAGAGCTGCTGGAGGTCGCGGTGGCCCAGGCCGGGACCGTCGGCCTGCCGTGGACCAGGCAGTGGGAGGACCTCACCGCGGCGGAGCGCCGGGTCGACCGGCTCACCGTCGACTGGGACCTGGTCGTCGCGCTGCACGCGGTGCAGGCGCGTTGGGCCGAACCGCACCAGCCGGTCGGGCAGCCCGACCTGTGTCGCCACGGCGTCCCGTTCACCGCCACCTGCCCCGAATGCGAGGCCGACGCATGACCCCCGACGACTTCCCCAACGAGCACGAGGTCCGCGACACCCCCGACGACGAGTTGCTGGAGTACGTGCGCAACGGCGCGCTGTCGGAGCAGGCGGTGCGCGGCGAGGTCCACCGCCGCCACCCCACGCTGCGCTGGATCGCCTACCTGGCCGGCCGCTCCTACGACACCGACATCGACGCGGCCGGCGGCCACCCGAGCGTGATGCGGCTCCGGCTCGCCCCCAAGTCCGCGACGACCCTCGCGCTGGAGTCCGCCTACGACGCGGCCGTGGCCGTCCTGCTCGGGCAGGCCCCTCCCGAGCGCCCCACGCTCGGCCTGGCCGAGTTCGCCGCGCTTGCCGGCGTCGCCCCCGGCACGCTGACCGGCTACGTGGCCAGGGGTCAGGCACCGGGCCGGTACCGCTACAACCTCGCCACCGGGCGCGCGGAATGGGACCGCGACGTCGCGCACGCCTGGGTCAGGCACCGCGTCGGTCAGGGCGCGCGGACCGACCGCGCCCTGACCGAACCTCCCGGTCAGCACCTCGGATAGGTTGCCGCCCGGTGTTCCCCGCCCTGGTGGGGGTTCCACACCGACCTTCGGAAGGACCGCCATGAACGACCGCCGCCACGACCGACCGGTGCCCGCCCCCCGGTTCGAGACGATCCCCGCCCGGCAGCACCACCTGTTCGGGCTGCCCGGCCATTCAGTGGTGTACGACCGCTGGTACCGGATCGTGGTCCGGGTCGACGGGCGACCGCCCGCCGCCCTGCCCGACGCCGAGGCGACCGCGCTGGCCGCCCGGCTGGAGACCGACTACCGCCAAGCCGTGACCGCCGGCCGGCTGGCCGCCGACGGCACGCCGCCCGAGGGCGGGTGCGACGAGTTCATGCTGGAGGACCAGGTCGTCGCGCGCCTGCACGCCCTCGGCTGGGACACGCTGCTCAAGGGAGACTGGCCGGTCGACGCCACGCTCGCCTGCGTGGCCGGCCGGATCGCCGACCGGTTCGCCGCCGAGCGGTACGACCTGCTCGGCGACGCCCCGACCCAGACCCTCGCCGACGTCCCGGACAGCGAGTTCGACCGCGCGGCCCGCGACGTCCTCGACCACGAGGGAGCCCTGCCGCCCAAACAGTGGAACCACCTGCGGGTCACCTACAACGACGCCGACCGCCGGCTCGAACCGGTCATCGGACCGGGCGGGCTCACCCAAGCCCAGGCCCACGCCGAGGTTCTGGGCCAGCTCGACCGCGCCGGACACGCCGAACTCGCCGAGCTGTGGCGCGACGGGACCAAGGACCGCACCGTCACCGCGGACCGCGGCCGCCAGTTGTGGACGATCTACGACCACCCCGCCGGCCAGCACCCCCACCGCGCCGCCCTGATCTGGCTGGCGGACTACGCCGAACGGTTCCGCGCGGACGACGGCCGCTGACCCGACCGTCCGCCGTTCCCCGCACGGGCGGGGGTGAACGATCCGCAGTCCCCGCCTCGCGGGGTCGCGCCCACTCACCGTTGAGGACCGCAGGAGAACATCCATGCCCACGCCCCTCCCTCCGATCCCGGCCCCGGCTCGCAACGTCGCGGACCGGGAGCGCTGGAACCGGGAGTACGACGAATACCTCGCCGCACTGATCGCCGGACTGCCGACCCTGGCCGACTACCAGGCCGACCCCGCGCGGCCGATGCCGATCCCGGGCGACCGGCGGCTGGTCGGCATGCCGCTGACCTTCGTGGAGCGCCTGGTCCGGACGTGCCTCGCGGCCGGGTACTCCTCGGACCTCCCGCTCGTGCACACCGGCTGGACGTCGGGCCACTGGGGCACGACCTCCGGGCCGCTGCCCACGTACCGCCTGCCGGACCCGCACGGCGTCGGGCAGAGCGGCTGGAGCTTCGCGCTGGGCGACCTGCCGGAGCAGATCGCGATGTCCCGCCTGGGCCACGTCTACCGCGTGACCCCGACCGAGTGCGTGCGCATCGACGACCAGGACGAGGAACGCTGACCGCCCGACACGACGACGCCCCGCCACTCCGGCGGGCGTGATCACGACTACCGGACCCGCTCCCGGCCAGCAGCAGGAGTCACCCGGCAAAACGGGAAGGTCACCTGACCGGACACGCGCCCAGGTCTCCTCCGACGACAAGACGCCCCCGCCCCACCGGTCCGAAGACCGGTGGGGCGGGGGCGTGTGCCCGTGCGAGGGGAGTCTCACGGGCGTCCTGCCGGGGAGGCGGCAGGGGTCAGGTGTGCAACTCCGGGGTAAACCCGTCGTACTCCAGACGCGCTTGGATGAACCGGAACTCGCGGAGCTGCCCGGCGGTCTCCTCGAACTGGCGGGTCAGGAACGGCACCGCGTGCGGGTGGATCGTCCACGAGGTGCCCGTGAACCAGAAGAAGTGCTGGTGGACCTTGCGCGGGACGCCGGTCTGCCGCAGGACACCGGCCGCGCGCAGGGTCCGCGTGAGCAGCGGCACGGACACGACCAGGCCGTAGCGCTGCCGCATCAGGGTGGTGACCTCGTCCCAGGTGAGGGTGACCGGCTCGTCCAACGGGCGTTCGTAGCGGCCCGTCCGGCGGATCGTGGGCAGCACGTCCCGGTAGATCCAGTTCTGGAACCGCTCGACCTGGCCGCGAACAGCGTCGTCCTTGATGCGCCCCAACTGGCGTTGACCGAGAACCCGGTAGAAGCCGGGCTCCGACACGTGCCAGACGTTCTGCGGTCCGCCGGGGGTACCGTCCAGGCGGTACCCCTTCTCTTCGTCGGGGACGTTGGCCAGCATGTGGTTGGCGTGCCGGTGGCCGAGTGCGCGTGCGAGGCCCGGCGCGGCCACGGTGAACGAGTCGCCTTCCGGCAGGACCCGAAGTTCGAACTCTCCGTTGTTGAACAGCTGGATCGACATGGTTCTCCAGAGAGACGAGAGACAGGCGTGCCCGGCCAGCTGGTCTCTCAGCAACCGGCCGGGCACGACAAAGGCCCGCGACCGTCGTCGCGGGCCCGGCTTGAAGTTCGGGGTCAGCCGTTCGTGCGCTGATCCCCGAAGGTCGTGCCGGCGTAGGTCACGCGCGCGCCGGGAGCTGCGACCGGGGCGACCACGTTGGGCCGGACCAGGAGCCCGGTCAGGAGCAGTTCGACCAACACCATCGCGGTCGACTGCACCTCGGGTGCCCACGCCAGACCGAACGCCAAGGACAGGGCGATCGCGGCCTTGAATGCGCCGACCAACGCCGCCACCAGCTTCTCGCCGGCCAGCGCCCACGCGGTGACGACGCCGACGAAAGCGGCGGCGAACGCGTTGACGAGGCCCTGCTGGTCGACGGTCAACGGCAGGACGGTGGCGGAGATCAGTGCCACGGCGGCGGACACGAGGGAGAGCCAGTAGGCGGGCTCACGGCCGAAAATGCGCATGCGAGTACTCCGTGGGTTCAGGGTCAGGGGTGTCGGGCAGGGGTTACAGGTCGGTGGGTGCGGTGTCGCCGGGCAGCCACATGTGCCGGCGGTACTGGCGGGTGGCTACGTCGTCCCACGCGGTCGGGTTACCGGCGAACGCGTCGTCCAGCGCCCGGTAGGCGGACCAGACAGCGGCCTTCTCCGCCGCCCAGTAGCCGCCGATGCAGGCTGGCCAAGACTGGATCGCGTAGCCGAAGTAGCCATCCATCCGCCGCTCGACCTTGCCGATCGACGTGTTGGCGTTGGCGGCGAACTTGGCGGCGCACGCGTGGTCGATGTGGTCACCGGCCTGGAGCCCGTTCAGGTCGCCGATGCGCAGGAACGTCGGGTCGACGTACGCGATCAACTCGCGCAACATCACCGAAAACCCCGCCTTGGTGTAGGCCGGGCGACCGTCGATCGGATGGGCGACGTAGGTCGGGTCCTGCCACATCGCGTACAGGTCGCCGTTGTCGGGCCCGTTGGCCGCGTTGACGAACGTCCAGGCCAGCCGGACATGCGGCGCGGCGGTGAGCCTGTTGGTGGCCACGGTGCGTCCGGTCGGGAGGGTGAGCAGCTGGAAGTCCCAGGCGTTGGCGACCTTCGCCGCCCGCGCGTACGCGGCGCGCAACCCTTGGATCCGCCGGTCCGCGTAGTCCATGCCCGCCGGGCCCCGCGTGAGGTTCCCGGCGGTCAAGTAGACCACCCACGTCTCCTGCCCGGACTGGACGTCGGACAGGATGTCCGGGTTCATGAACAGCAGGTCGTCGTCCGGGTGGGCGACGAAGTTGACCGTCTTGTGGGTCACGACGGGGAGCCGGTGGCCGGGTCGCCGTCACGCTCCCGCCGGTCGGTCTCGTCCGCGATCGCCGACGCCAGCTTCTTGACGTCGACCGGAGCGCCGCCACCCAGGCCCGAGCCGATGCCGGACATCACCTCGGCCAACTGCGACGTCAACTCGACCAGCTTCGCCCCGTACTCGGCGTTGCTGAGAATGGTGTCGCTCTTGACGCGGAGGTCGGTGAACACTTCGTGCCGCAGACCCAGCACCGCGACCGTGCCGTTGCGGGCGTCCGCTCGGGCCGCGTCGACATCCGCCGAGGTGAACCCCCCGGTGATCAGACCCCCGTTGAGCAGGTACCGGTTGTCGTCCACCCACCGGTTGTTGTCGTGGTCGAACACGCCGACGAAGATCATGGCGTCGTCACTTCCTTCGGGGATCGGAGCGGCCTTGGATGCGGATGCCGTGTGCTGGCCCCAGTCGGGCCGCACCACGGCGTTGATGTCACAGCCGATTCCGCCCACGTTGACGGTCCCGGGGTACTGGTAGAGGTGCCTGCCCGCGAACAGCTTCACCGGTGTGCCGGACCACGCCCGGGTCTGCCAGTGCCACGCGGTCAGACCCTCGTTCGCGGCCATGGCGCACACGTCGTGCTCGCCGTACTCGCCGACCAAGTCGACGCTGCCCGCCTCGTCACGCGCGCCACGCAGGTAGTCGCGGCACGCCTGGAAGTCCGCCGCCGTCACCACGTCCCGGTCCACCGCCATGTAGATCGGCCGGTGCGTCGGGAAGCCGATCGCGTCGGCGTGGTTGCGCGCCTGCCGGTACTTCTGGCGGCCCCAGTCGTAGCCTCGGGTCCAGTCGTCGTCGAAGTGCTCGAACACCAGCGCCATGCCGAGGTCGTTGCGGAGGAAGTCGTCCAGTTCGGCTTTGCTGGTGTTCTTCGCGTAGCCGGGGAGTCCGATGTAGCGGACGGCTCCGATGTAACCGGCCCGCTTGATCGCCGCCGCGCCCGGTAGGCCGGCGGAGTAGTCGAGGACTTCGTCATCGTCGGCCATGTGTCACCTCACGCTGCTGTCGGGTCGGGGTAGAGCGGGGGCGGGTCCGGGATCTTGATGCGCTGCGCCCGCAACTGCGCGACGGCCTGCTCGTCCCACCGTTCGTGGGTGCGCAGCCGCACGTCCTGGGTCCGCTGGTTGCGCTCCAGTTCGGCGACCCGCGCGCGCAGCGTCCCGAGGTCTTGGCTGACGCCCTGGACCCACGCCGTGCTGGCGTCCTGGATGACCTTCGTCGCGTCGGCCTTGGTCTTGCGGGTTTCCGGTCGGACCTTCAGCAGCGACGCCAACGACGCCACGAGGCCGGTCACGCCCGCGAAGCCGCCGATCCATCCGGCGAGGACGTCGGGGCTCATGGCTCCCCCGCCCGGTCGACGGCTCTCAGGTCGGCGGTTATCCGGATCACCCGCCAACCCGACCCGCCCCACAGGGCGGCCATGAGCAACGCGAACGCCGTGGCACGCCACCCGGACACGCCGATCGCCCACGCCGAGTACGCGACCGCGAGCCCGGCCAGCCCGAGCAGACCGGCGCGCTCGATCTCCAGACCGAACAGGTCATCGCGTACACGGGTCCAGGCGACGCCGTAGAGGACGATCGCCGAGGCGACCATGAGCCCGGAGTAGAACAGGTAAGCGGCCCACACCGGGATGATGGTCACGCTGCTGCCGGTCACCGTGCCCAGACCGGGGATCGAGACGCCTCCCCAGATCAGGCAGACCGAGGCGAGGAACACTTCGAAGGGTTCGTCGCCGGTGCGGACCCACACGGGGTCTTGTCCATCGCGGATCACTATCACTGTCTCCGTACCCCCCGACAGGGCCGATGAGAGGAGGAATGGCGTGCGGAGTCAGCTCGCGCGGTAGCGGGTGAGCTTGAACCAACTGTCGGCGTAGAGCACGGTGTCCGACGCGGTGGCCACCAGTTGCGCCACCTGCGGAGTGACCGTGAGCAGTGCCCCGCCCGCCGCGCTGTCGGGAAGTCTGAGCCACCCGCCCAGTCGGGAGACCAGCCTCGTCCCGGTACCGGCGCCGTTGCCCGACACGCCGGTGAGCGGTCCGGTGCCGATGTTGTACGAGCCGACGATGCCGGTCGCCGCGGAGTCCAGCGAGCCGCCGTGCAGCCGGCCCACAGTGCCGGTGGGGACGTTGAGCGCGATCGCGATGTCCGCACCCGTCGCGGAGCTGTACTCCAGGAACCCGTCGATCGTGTAGAAGCCGCTACCGGACACCGGCAGGCGGAGCGAGGTGACGTCGGCGAACACGGCGGTGTTGTTGACGGTGGTGTCTCCGACGGAGAACGAGATCAGCTCGGAGTCGTCGATGTAGCGGCGGGCGTCCGAGACCTGCGATGCGCCGATCGCGGTGTCCAGGGCGGGTACGTCGACCACGGCGAGGCTGACCTCCCACACCAGCGAGGACTGCGTGGGGCTCTGCGCGACCGGCGATCCCGACGGGGTGCCGGGGAGCACGTCGTATTCGATGCGGTCGGCGCCGAAATCACAGCGCACGATCACGCGGTCCTTCCGTGCCAGGGTGGCGTGGGCGGCGGCGATCGGCAGGGTGATCTCCGCCGTGAGTTCGCCCCAGTGACCGCGGAGCCACACCTCGCCGGGCTTGACCTTGACCAACATCCCGGAGTTGTCCGCGTACACCTCGTTGGCATTGGCCACCCCTCGGATAACTCCGGAGCCCGGGGTGGACCTGCTCATCATGTAGGCCATGAACCGGCGCCACGTGGCTTCCATGGAGTTCGCTCCCGCGCCGGTGTCGAAGGGCGCGTAGGCGTGTGCCGCGACGGGCATGGTCACCTCCGTTCCAGTTTGGCGGTACGTGTCTCCAGCGACCGCAGGCGGCGGAACATGCCCAGGGCGTTGGAGGCGCTGGGCGTCCCGATCGACGGGGTGATCCGTGAAGAGTCCGGGGTGGACACGATGCGTACTTCGCGGATGAGGTCGGTGATGGTGTCGTCCACCACGGCCGCGACGCGGTCGCCCAGGGTGTAGTCGACGAGATAGGTCGAGCCGTCCAGGTCGATCGGGACGAACGACACGCTGGAGGATCCGGCCTTCTCCTGAAGTGCCTTGGCGATCTCCTGGTCGAGTTCGGTCGCGTCGGAGGTGTCGCGCCGGTCCACGAACGCCTCGATCCGCTCCGCCCAGGTGGCGATCGATGCGTTGTCGGCACCTTCGCGGATGGTCCGCGCGGTGCCTTCCCCGCCGCCGCCGACGTAGATGTAGTTCGCCTCGGGCGCGGTGATCTCGTACTCGTAGGACTCCATGTTCCCAAGATCGACGCTGAACTTGACGGTGGCGGACTTGTCGGTCGGCATCCACGGCGTGAACACCAGGCTGGTGCCGGACTGGACGACGTCGAACGCCAACCCGCCACCGGCCAGCGCGAGCCCCTCCAGGAACTCGCGGAGGTTCGTCCACCGGCCTCGACCGGTGACGCTGGTACCCACCAACGGGTCTGCGGCGAGAGTGAGCGTCCTGCGCCCGGACAGCGCCGCCGGTCCGCAGTTGACGTTGACGTAGGACAGCAGCACGGTCGATGCGGTGTTGGTGACCACGTTGTAGTCCGTGGTCGAGTAGGGCGGGGTTGCGGACGCGGGTTGGGGGTGGGTCATGCGCGCTTCGAGGCGGGACACGTCGTCCTTGCCGAAGATCGTCACCGTGTTCGTGCTGGCGTCGCGCTTGCGGCCCATCTTCTTGGCCCGGCCGGAGATCAGCGGCGCGCCGTCCTCGTCACGCACCACCTCGATGCCGAACCCGGGCTGGGTCAACATGAGGGCGGCCTCGCTCGCCACGTTCAGGTCCAGCGCCCAGTCCCCGGTCTTGTTCAGCCGCTTGACCGCGTCGAGCTTCTGGTAGTCCTCCAACAGCGCCACGCGCCTGTTGCCGGGGTCGCGGACGTGGATCGTCCACATGTCACACCCCCAGATAACGTTGCCGGTAGGCGAGGCTGACGCTGGACGCGGCAGTGGTGCCGCCCATCTCCACCGACACCGAGTTCGCCCCCGTGGCCAGAGACCAGAACGCCGACGCGGCGGACAGGTTCGGGTACCAGTTCGCGCCGCTGGAGTGCCTGACCGTCTTCGGCGTCGCCGACAGACCGCCCGGCCTGGTGTCGATCGTGACCGTGTCGCCCACCGCGAGCGTGCCGGTCGACAGCGTCAGCACCTTGCCCGTCGTGAAGTTCCTCAAGGAGATCGCACTGCCGGGCCCGACGATCGTCCACACCGGCCACGACTCGACATCGCCCGCGTTGGTCACGGTGACCGACGCGAAGATTTCGCTGCTGGACAGGCGGAGCGGGAAGAACGGGAAGAAGCTGCCCGGCGACGCGCCGACGGTCCACGGCCCGCCTATCGTGTCCGCCGGGTCCCGCCAGTACGGGTCGTGCGCCCGGAACACCACCGGCGCCCGCTGGGTGGTCGGGCCGCTGGTGTCACCCAGACTCTCGACCATCTCCAGACCGGCCTTGTAGGTGCACGGGATCTCCCGCTGGTCGCCCACCGGGGTGGTGCAGCGGACGATCCCCGGACCGCGCAACGGGTTCATCGCCCGGACCAACGCCCTCAGCGTGACGGCGAGAGCCGACGCGGACACCTCGTCCACCCACAGCGGGAGCACGAAGTCACGCGGCCCGTGCCGGACCTGACGGAGACGGGTGCCCGGCTGTCCGGGCACACCGTCCTCCTCCATCTCGACCGGCGGAGCGTGCCGGCCGTTGGCGTTCCACTCGACAGGGAGCGCCGTCTCCGTGCCGTCAGGGTCGATCCACACGACGATCTCGGACACCGGTCACCCCCCGAGCATCTCCATGCGAGCGAACTCGTCCTGAAGGGACAAGTCGCTGCGGTTGCTGACGACGGTGAGGTGATAGTGCTTCTCCACCGTCGTGGTGCCGGGCATGGCCATCGCCTTACCCGAGGTGCGATCCGCCTTGCTGAGGGCGGCCGAGTCGCTGGCGTTGTGGATGTAGCCGTCGGAGGTGGCGGTGAAGATCTCCGGCCCCTCCTCGCCCACCCAGTAGGTCTGTCCCTTCAGGACCGGGCCGCCAGATGCGCGGGCCACGAGGCCCACGGACCTGCCAGCCGCGTCGAGGGCCTGTACGTCGCCGGTCGCCTGGACGCGGATCCGGACCACGCGGCCGTCGTTGGTGGAGATGACCCGGTTGATCTCGCCCTGGGCGTTCGTCGTGTCGGCGTAGATGATGATGTGCCCGTCGG
Organism: Saccharothrix sp. NBAS 001; assembly: GCF_056640475.1. NCBI lineage: Bacteria > Bacillati > Actinomycetota > Actinomycetes > Pseudonocardiales > Pseudonocardiaceae > Saccharothrix > Saccharothrix sp. NBAS 001. The sequence continues at coordinate 9,283,909 of NZ_CM153251.1, read as the reverse complement.
GCAGGGTCTCGACCTTGCCGCGCAGCGCGTCCACTGCTGCCATCCGGTCGCCGATGTTCGGCGTAAAGAACAGCGTCGTGACATCCTTCGGCAGCAGGCCGTACTTGTTCGCCAGGGCCTCGGCCGCCTCGCGGGTGTAGCCCATGTCGGTGCGCTGCTTGATGAAGGACTCTCGGACGTTGTTGACGAACCCCTCGACTTCTTGCTGGGTCGCCCCGTTGCGTGCCATCGCGTCCGCCGCGGCCAGCGTGTCGTCGCGCAGCGTCACCATCGTGTCCTGGAGCCGTGACCCAGCCTCGGTCGAGGTGTTCACCGACCCGTCAGCGTTGACCAGCGCGTCGCCGAACTGTCCCGCCGCTCCCGACGCGTTCTTGTACTGGTCGGCCAAGGCGCGCATCGTGTCGTTGACGCCTTGGACCGCTTCCTCGTAGTCCGCCTTGCGCCCGGTGAGCTTGTCCATGATGGTCTGCAACGCGGAGAGTCTCGCGTTGGCGTCGCCGACGTTGTCCTGCAACGTCTTGTACGCCGTTGCCAGCCTCGTCGTCGCGGCCTCCGCCGACAGGTGCGCGAGCGTCTGCTCTCCGGATGCCCTGGCCGATTCACCGATCGCCGCGGCGAGATCCTTGGCGTCCTGGACCGCTTTCGCGTTCGTGCCGGACTCGTCCTCCAGCAGGGCCAAGATCTCTTTGGCGGCGTTGGCCTTGGCGAACATCTGGTCGACGAGCTTCTGCGTGTCGGCGGCGTTCTGCTGCAACGGCACACCCTGGGCGTCGAGACGCTCCTCGTAGTCCTTCAGGTAGCCTCGCAGGTCGGCGACGGCCTTGCCCTGCCCCAGGTAAGCGTCGGTGAGGTCGGACAGATCGACGCCGATTCGCTTCGCCTTATCGATCGCGCCGGTCTCCTGGAGGTTCTTCGCCGCCACGGACCGGACATTGTCGTCGATCGCCCCCTTGCTGCTACGCAGCGCGGAGGCGAGATCCTGCGTGCGCCGCGCGGCATCTCCCTGCTTGACCCCGAACGCGGCGATCGCGGTCGTGGCGATACCCACGGCGATCCCGAACGGGCCTCCCACGAAACTCGTGAGGAGACCGAGCTTGCCCCGGATCGACCCCGCCTCGTCACCTGCGGACCGCACATCGCGCACGAACCCCTGGACTCCGGCTGCGACCCCGGAGAACACTCCGCTGATCCCGCTCAGGAGGCGGAACGCGGCAGCGACCGACACCAGGACGCCGATGAGGGTGCCGAACTCCTCCGCGATCGGTTCGACGGCGGCGAGGACCCCGCTGAGCACGTTCAGCGCGGCAGTGGCCGCGGTGAACAGCACCGGGAACCCGCCGGCGGACAGTTGTGAGATCACGCGGAACAGCTGGTCGAGGACTTGGCGGAGCCGTTCGACGCTCGGTGCCCCGTTGTTGGAGAGGTCGGCGAGCACCTTGCCCGCAAACCCCAGTGCCCCTTGGATGATGTTGCCGAGACTGCCGAGGACACGCTCGGCGCCCTGTGCCCCGCCGGAGACGTTGACAAAAAAATCTTTCACGCCGTGACCGGTGTCGATGAGCAGGCTCTCCAAGCCACGGAACACCGGCTGGCTGCTGCGGACCGCGGTAAGCAGGCCCGGCATCGAAGCTCGAACGAACCCGTCGACCCCGCGCGTCAGGGACTCGATCGCGGGAATGCTGGCGACGAACGCCTCCTGCATCGGCGCACGCAGGGAGCGGGATGTGCGGGTGAGGTCGAGGATCGCCTGCTGCAACGGGCCCTGGAGCGGTGCCGCCGCGGTGTGGGCGTCCTCGCTCACTTCCTGGAGCATCGACGTCCACGCGCCGCCGACCCGTTCCGAGGAGCCGACCAGGGCGATGCCCGCCCCGATGAACCCCGCCGTGACCAGGCCCAGCGAGCCCGCCACCGCGACACCTGCGGCGGCGCTGCCGCCGACCATGCCGGCGAGCGCGAGCTGCGAGCCTTTCCCGAACGAGTCGAGTCGCTTGTCCAGGCGCGCGACGGAGTCCCCGACCGAGTCGAGGGTCTTGCTGGCGTTGACGTCCCGACCGAAGATGTTGAAGGTCAAGTCTTTGGACGTCAACGCGAACACCTACTTCCGCTGTGCCCGGACACCGTCCACGTAGGCCCGGCCGAGTCGGTAGTCGGCGAGGTCGAGCAGGTCCATCTCGTACGGCTTGGTATTCAGGGCCGTCCAGAACCAGATTCGGTACTCGGCGACTTCCGGCGCGAGGAACCCGTCTTTCGCGCCGATCCGCTCGACGGCTTCGCGGCGGGCGGCGCGACCGGAGGGTCCGCAGGTTCCGCCTCAGGTTCGTCGTCCCAGACGATCTGGATGTCCGAGACATCCACCTCGGCCAGCTTGGCGAACGGGATGATGTGGTTGTTGCGCTGCATGGCCAGCCACAGGAACGCTCCGAGACCGAGAGCACCCCGCGTGTTGGAGGGGCTGTTGTAGCCGTTGAAATCGGCGGCGATCTCGTTGACCTTCGCCCCGGTCGCCTTCTCCAGTGCGATGGCCTCGATCACGCTGAGTCTGTCCGGGTCCCAGGGGAACTCGCCGATCCCCTCCACGATGAACTTCGCCACTCGGATTCCCCTCGCTACACGATGTGTTCCAGGTAGTCGCCCACGGTCTTGAGGGCGTTGTCGCGCGCCTGCGGGCCTTTCGCCTCGGCCGCGTCGTCGAACCAGGCGGGCGGCGCGGTCTGCGTGACCCACGGGTCGCGGCCGAACGTCGGGTGCCGCCAGCGGCCGGTGTTCAGATAGCGCGGCAGCTTGCGCTGGTCGGCGGGCATCTTGGCCTGCTGCGCCCGCAGTCGCATCGACGCGGACCGAGCCGAGGACGACACCGTGACGTTGGTCGCGCGGGCGACGGTGGCCCGCAGGCCGGATCCCCTGTGCGCCTTGAGCTTCAGCCGCTCAGAGGGTGCCTTCCTTCGGCCGAGCGCCTTGGCGGCGCGTGCGGCTCTGGCCGACGCGCCGCCGCGCCCGCCGGTGACGGCCAGCCCGCGTACGCGCTGTTGTGCGTCCTCGACCAGCGGCCGGGCCCCTTCGCGGAGCCCTTTGGCCATCTCCCGGGCGATTCCGCCCTTGCCCGCTTCACGCAGCGCCTTCGAGACGCGTTTCAACTCGTCGGTCCCGGCGATCTGGATCGTCTTGCCGGCCACCGTGACCTCCCTTGCTACGGGGTGGTGTCGGTGGTCTGGTACTCGACCTTGATGGAGTTGGTGCCGTCGTCGACGACCTTCCACGGCAGGTTCTGCGCGACGATCTCCGGACCGCCGACGTTCGGGGTCTCGCCGTCGAAACGGACGTTCATCGTGACCTTGACCTCGTACTTGTAGGTCGAGGCGATGGTTGCGCCCTGGAACAGCAGGACCACGGCGGCCTCGGTGCCGTTGACGAACCGGTTGTAGGCGGTGAGGTCTTCGAACTCGGCCTCGAACGAGCCGCTGTAGTCGCGAAGCGCGTTCTCCACGGGGGTCTTGCGCAGCGCCGAACCGAGGAAGTACCGGTCCTCCGCCAAGCCGTTGTTCCCGGTGACGGTGGCGCTCTTGATGTTCGCGGGGCTCCCGCCGATGGAGACCGAGCCGTGGATGAACGTCATCATCGACGACCCGGCGGGGTAACTGATCGACGCAAGGGCGGTGGCGGTGTCCTCGTCCTCGCCGAGGACCGACAACTTGAGCGAGGCGATGTCGCCGACAGCGCAGGCGAGTTCCCAGCTGCTGACGCGGCACCCGTGGTAGGTGAACGGCCTGACGGTGCCGCCGACGTCCGGCCGTCCGACCTGGATCGTCTGACCCACCGGGAGATCCCCGGGCGTGAAGGTGTGCAGGTACACCGTCGGTGCCGAGCCGGAGTTCGGCTGAGAGGTGACCACGCCGCCGAACATGTGCTTCCACCAACGGCCCTGGGACTTGTTGAGCAGGTCCAGGGTGATGTCGCCGGTGACGTTGCGCTTCCCGCTCGCCCACCTGTCGGACCGCGGCACCCGCGTGCCGGACCGGAGAGCGGTGGACTCCAGACGCTCGATCTCCAGCTTCAACGATTCGTCGCGGACCTCGAAGCCGCGGTCGGGCGTGACAGGCGTGCCGTAGGTGGATTCCTCGGCGGTCATCAACTGGGCGCTCAGGCCCGATGGGATCGCCATGGATCAGCCCTCCTTCTTCTCGTTGGCGGGCTTCGTCTTCGGCTTGTCCTCGTCCCAGCAGGACTGCTCGACGAGGGAAGCGCCAAGTTCGTCGGGGACGTCGACCGTGTCGCCGCGCTTCACCACGGCTCCGGTCTGGGGCAGCTCGACCGCGTCGATCGGGCCGGTGTAGGTGACACGCACGGTGACTCCTGGGTCAGCGGATGCGGGACTTGATCTGGATGTCGAGGGTGTAGACGCCGATCGCGCCGTCGTCGTCGGAGTCCGAGTCGAGGTCGATCGCGGAGACGCCGACGTAGATGATCTGGGCGGTCGGTCCGAGTTGGGCGGCGATGTCGAGGGTCGGGTCCGAGGCGATGAGGTCTTCGGCTTCCCTGCCGAGTTCGACGCAGCGCTCCTCGACCTCGTGGGGTTCCGCGCCCGGCTTGTTGACCACGACGTGCAGACGGAAGGTCAGTTCCTCGTCGCGTGGCCAGTTGCCGGTGGCGCGCATCAACGAGTAATCCTGGGTGCCTTCCACGCGACCGGCGTGGATGAGTTCGCGCTGCGGGTCGTCACCGGGGTAGTGGTAGGAGACCTGGACGCCGGTGCCAGCGAAGCGCTCGGCGAGTCGGTCGATCAGTGCGCGCTTGACCGCGACCGCGACGGTGCTGGCCATCAGCGTCGACCTCCGTGGAAGATCGAGTGGTACTGGGGGTCGAAGTCGAGCCGGCGGGACGCGGGCTGGCCGACGCCTCCGTCGGTGTCCTCGCCGGCGCGCAGCGAGTAGCGGCTGTAGATGCCGTCCACGTAGGGGATGCCGGTGCGGTAGGCGGCCGGGAGGCTGAGCCGGTAGGAGGTTCCGTCACCGGTGGTGTAGGACAGCGCGCGGTCGGGGATGCTGCTCTTGTTGACGTTGAGGGTCGACTTGAGTCGCACCAGGGCGGCGCGTCGCAGGTCCGCGGGCGGGGAGTCGAGGCCGTGCTCGTATTCGACGATCACGTTGCCGCGCCCTTCGGTCCAGAGGCGACCGTCGACCCGCTCCAGGGTCCGGTCCGAATTGGCCACGAGTGCCGCCAGCTCGGGCCCGGTGAGCGGCACGAACGTGCCGTCGGCCCGGGACGCCATCGACACGGACCTGATCGCCCGCAGGTCGTTGACGCCCGGCAGGACGAGCCCTGTCGTGCCGGTACCGTCGAGGACCGCTCGGCCGTAGCGTGGGACGAAGCTCCGGTCGCAGATTTCCTCGCACTCCACCTCGACCTCGGTCCTGGCGGTCGCGAGGTCGGCGGTCGGGTATTTGCCGGGGTCGCCCAGGGAGGTGTCCGAGTTGCGTCCCTCCTGAAGGGTGAAGAAGAACCCGCCGACGATCTCCACCGTGTCGGATTCCGTCACCGCCGTGCCAGCGATCGTCGCCGACCAGGAGACGGCGAGCAGGTTCAGTGCGGCCTGGCCGGGCAGGGGGAAGGTGTACCGGCCCTGCCCGGCCGAGGTTGCGTTGCCGGAGGCGACACTCGTGCCGCCAGCCGACGTGGCCGCGACGGTCACGGTGGTCGTGGAATCGGTGCCGATCTCGTCCACGGTGAAGGTGTGGGCGAGGGTGGCTGCGGCCGTTCTCGCGACTCGGGTGAGCGGCACGGGTCACCTCCTGTCAACCGACGCGGACGCTGCCGACGATCGCTCCGGTGGACACGAGGTGGACGCCGTTGACGCACCGCAGGCCGCCGGTGACGTTGTCCAGGGCCGAGGCGTTGGCCGCGAGTTGGAACGAGGCGACGACCGTGCCGGACGCCGAGGTGTTGTCGTAGACGGTCACCGTGTTCGTCGATCCGCTCGTGTCCCGGATGGACAGTCCCCGGTAGGTGCAGGCGGTGGAGTAGACGGTGCCGGTGCCGGTGACATTGACCGGCGTCGCCGGGGCCGTCATCAGCGCGCCTGGACGTGGACCTGCACGGTGCCGTCGGGCATGGCCAAACCGGTGCCGGTGACGAGCTTCTCCACGGTCAGCACGTCGCCTGCGGCGATGTTGAGGTCCGTCGCCGTGCCGGACAGGGTGGCGTTCTCGGAGACGAACGCCGTCGAGTTCGTTGCCGAGTAGGCGCGCTGCGCGGGCAGGGCGGTGCCGGAGCCCGCCGCGCCGCGGTTGCGCAGGGTGAGGGTGAAGTAGTTGCTGCCGTTGGCCGTAACGGCTGCGGTGGGCACCCACTTGACGGCGACGACCTTGCAGTTGAACGGAGCCACGAAAGCGGTGAACTCGTCGGCGGTGCCAGCGGTGCCCTGGCCGGCGATCGCGACGACGAAGATCCGGTCGCCGCGCAGCTCCTTGTCCTGGATTGACACTGAGAACTCCTGCGAGTGGGAAGGGAGCGCCCCCGGTCGACCCGGGGGCGCGACGGCCGATCAGCTGTTGCCGCGGTAGAAGCCCCGGTAGTCCAGGACCGCGCCGGAGTAGATGTGGCGCACCTTGTAGGTGACCTTGTCGGCGTTGAACGTGCTGCCGGTGTTCGGGTCGGACTGGGTGAACAGCTCCGGCAGCTCCTGGCCGCGGTAGAAGCCCAGTTCGAACGTCGGGCACATCGCCGGGTCGGCGACGAGGATCCACTTCGTGGTCGACGCCCAGTAGTCCACGACGATCGGCTCCAGGCCGGCGTGGATGTTCGGGGTGTCCGACGGGCCGGCCGGAGTGGCGGGGATCGCCACGGCGCTGGTGGAGAGCTGGAAGGCCAACTCCTCCAGGTCGTTGACCACGACGAGCTTCTTCGGCACCAGCGACAGGATGTTGCTGCTGTCGCCGTAGGCAGCCTGGGAGCGCATCGCCGCGCGCGCCGCGGACAGCGCCGACTGCGACAGCGTGGCGGACGCGGTGTTGCCGTGCGTGGCGTGGAACAGCGTCACGCCGTCGTAGATGGCCGGGTTGTCGTTGAGGGTGTCCCACACGAACCGGAACAGCGTCTGCGCTGCCGCCAGGCCCAGCTTGGCCGGGATCTGCTGGATGGCGCGGACGTCGTCGTTGGCGATCATCTCCATCGTGACGTCCTCCGTGCCGCCCTTCTTGGCCAGCGCGTAGGTGACTTCCTCGTCGTCCGGAGTGGTGAGGGGCTGGTAGACGCCGCCCTGGTTCACCGTCGGCAGCAGGCCGTACCCGCCGACGCGGGCGACCCGCTGGGTGCGGAAGTCGTTGACCGGCACGACACTGGACACGATCGACCGCCACGTCTGGAGTGACGGCTGGCTGTAGAGCGCCACCATGCGCCGCGTGATCGAGTCGCCCAGCGCCTGCGCCCAGGTGGTGGTGTCGGCGGACTCCGCGGCCCGCATGGCGGAGTCGTAGGCCACGATGGACTCCCGCACGATGGTGCGGTTGAGGTCTTCGCCCAGCGACTTCGGCGTGTGGCCGGTGTAGTCGATGTACGCCTCGCGGAACGACCGGTAGCCGTTGGCGTAGTCGCCGGCGAAGAACGCGTCCAGCGCCGAGAGCTTCTTCTCTCGCGTCTCCTGGGTCACCGTCGTGGAGGCGACCCGGGGGGTGAGGTCGGAACGCTCCAGGCTGGCGATCACCGACTTGAACACGGCGATCTGCGCGTCCACGTCGGCCTCGCCGATACGATCGGGGAGCGACGCGGTGATGGACTCCACCGCGGAGGACGGCAGCTCGGCGTCCTGCACCTTCTGCTTGATCATCAGCCGGCCGAGGAACGAGTCCTTCGGCTGGCCGGCCTCCGTGGTCTTCTCCGGCTGGACGGTCTCCGCCACGGGCTCGGGCGTGGAACTCGGCGTGCCTGCCCTCACAAGGCCGACCACGGCGAGTTCCTCGTCCGTGGCCTCCTTGAACGCGGCGAGCACGTCTTCGCGCTTGACAGGCACGTCAGACTCCTCTGTGCTCTCACCCTCGGACACCCTGTCCTCGGGGGTTTCGATGCCTCCCGCCACCACGCGGGTGGCCTTGCCGCCGGCGGCGGGGTGGGAGACGACGTCTGCGGAGTTCACCGAGGTGATCTCGGTGGCCTCCTGGATCTGCCGGCCGTTCTCCTGGACCGGCCTGAACTTCGCGTACACGTCGTGGCTGATGCCGACCAGCGGGCTGTCCCCGCCCTGCTCGACCGCAGCGTCCAGCGCTTCGGCGGCGTGTACCGCGGACGGCAGGAGGTGCAGGTCGGCTTCGATGCCGGACGTTCCGGCGGCCGAGTTGCGGTAGTAGCCGACGAGACCGCCGATGGTGCCCGTCCGCATCTCCTCCTCGGTGCGGTGGTGGTCGTACGCCTTCGCGCCCTCGTAGAGCGGGGCGGCGGCGCGCATCACCGCCTCGGGGTAGCGGCGGGCGTTCTTGGAGTCGCCGTAGGCGATGATCTGGACCCGGAAGACCCGGTTGCCCTGCGCGTCCGTCCCCTTCGCCTCGATGACCCGCGCACCAGGCGCCTCGACCGCCGCGCGCACCTCCGTGGCGCCGGTCTCCGCCGGAGGGGCGTCCGAGGCGGCGGGCGCGTAGGTGCGCTCGACCTCGATCTCCTCGCCCAGCTCGACCGTGTCTCCGGACAATGTCCAGGTGCACTGGTAGAGCCGGTCCCCCTCGGCCATGTAGACGACGTCGGAGTCGGAAATGTCGACGATGTACACCCAGCAGTAGGCGTCCACATCGGACTGCGGCCGGTTACGGACCGCCTTGCGGACCAGTTCGCGCAGGTCGTCGAACGACCTCTGACCGTTGATGCGGGCCTCGGTGACCGAGTTCTCGGACACGGCGATGTCCAGGCGCTTCATCGCCGCCTTCACCCGGGCCTTGACCTTCTTCCAGTCGGCCGGGCTGTAGTTGGTGGCGTTGCGGGCCTGGTTGATCCAGTCCCACGCCTTGCGCACCTGCGCTTCGGTCTTCAGCGGCAGGCGGGGCTTCTCGTCTCCCTGGAGGCCGGGATCCGCGTACTCGACACCCAGGGGTACCGTCGCCTCCGCCGTGGTCTCGGTGACGCGCAACGCGTCTCCCTTCTCGCACACGTGCCCGCACGTGGGACAGCGTTCCGATGGCACGGCGCGGAACCCGTTCCCGGCGCGGCGCTGGTTGCAGACGCCGCACGTGGGGTCGTCGCACAGTTCGTCGGGATGGGTGCCGGTCACGACGACGCCACCCGCTTGAGGTTCGTCAGGAGGACGGTGCGGGGCTTGTCCCGCTTCTCCTCGGCCTCAATCGCGCGCGCCGCACGGTCCGGGTCTCCATCCACCCAGGACAGCACTTGATCGGCGGTGCCGTCGGGCACGACGTCCTCCCCCTCGTCCCCCGGGTCGGAGTCGTCGACCGTGGGCTCGGCCGGTACGAGGACCGGCTCTGGGCCGCGTTCCCCTACCCAGTAGACCGGCTCTTCGGTGAAGAAGCCGCCGCGCGCCAGCAGGTCGTCGGGCAGTCGCCGAAACGCGCGGTTCTGCGGGCATTCGTTGACCGCGAAGATCCCGTCCGGGGTCCACAGCCTCGCCACGTTCCCGGTCAGCACGACCGAGACACTGTCGTCGTTGACGAGGTAGTGGTGCACCTCCGCGTCGGCGACGTTGAACAGGCGCGCGACATCGCCGCGTTCCATGAGACCTCCAAGGTCAGGAGTTCTTGACCGACCGCAGGTGCTTGCTCGCCGCGTCGTCCACGGCGGTGGCCACGTCGTCCGGGTTCGCGTCGGGCTTGCCGAGGTCGGCCGAGTACGGGATGCCCATGTAGTCCTCCCAGCCCTTGCGGGCCGCGACCGCCGCCGCGGCGGGAGTCATCGCGCCGATCGACACCAACTTCTCCAGGCCGGTGCTGAGGTTGAGCAGCACCTGCGCGGTGATCTGCGCGTCCGCCGCAGCCACTTCGGGGCCGGTCACGGTGACCGCCTGAGCCGCGCGGATCGTGTACTTCTCGCCGGTCTTCGGGTCCGTCGCCTCGACCGTCGGCTTGAGCCTGCTGGCCGCCACAGCCTGGTCGACCGCGTAGCGGGTCAACTCGGCGTTGTACGACAGCCACGTCTTCTGCACGCCCTGCACCCGGCGGCGAACCGGCTCGGCCATCGTCAACGAGGTGGCCCGGTTGGCGTCCTCCGGCTCTGCCAACCAGGTCTTGGCCAGACCGCTACCGCCTGCCACGAGGGTGAGCACCGACTTCGCGGCGGCCGAGTCCTCGTAGGCACCTGTCTGGACGTTCTTCGCCTCCCACGTAACGCTCTCGTTGTGGACCTCGATGGTCCCCGAGCGTGGAACGTGCTGCCCGCCGCGTGCCTGGACGAACGCGTCTACTTCCTTCTGGCCGCCCGCGACCGTGACATCCCAGACGAGGTAGCGCATCAGCGCGGTCCGATCGATCAGGTTGGACAGCACCGTGTCGTAGGAGTCGAGCCAGTCCAGCACGGGCGACAGGAAGGGCATCGACCGCTTGTCGGTGACCAGCGTCTTGTTCGGCGTCCAGAACATGACCTCGCCGGAGCGCAGGCCGGTGCCGTCGTCCACCGCCACGACCCTCTTGGTCGACCGGCCCGAGTCCGACTGGAACACGATCTCGTCCGGCCACAACGGATTGCCCCTGAACAGGGTCACATCCTGGATGATCGTCGGGTCGATCGGGGAGAACCGGGTGACCCCGGATCCCCTGCCGGTCATCAGCTCCAGGAGCGTCTCGCCGTTGAGCATCTGGTCCCGCAGCAGCAACTCCTGGATGCCCGCCAGGTTGTTGCGGGGGTCGGTCCAGAACTCGTCGACCACCGCGCGGACGTCCGGGTTGTTCACCGTGTACGAGACCCCGGAATCGCCGACGCAGAACGACGTGTAGGTGTCGATGATCGCGCGCGCCATCGGGTTGATCCGGTAGGCCGCCACGCTGTGGATCCGCGCCTTCTCCTGCGTCCACGGTGGCACCTGCCGACCGGCCGAACCCGCCGGACGCCAGCCGGGTTCGCCGGGGTCAACCGGGTCGCCGCCCCACGCGCCTCCCGCCGCGCCACTGGCCACGATCTGCGCGGGCGACGCCTCCGTCGCCCTCCGGGCGGGGACGAGCCACGATCGCATGGGTCACCCCCCGTCGGTCGCCGAGTCGGTCACGCGGTCCGGGACAACGGGGTCGGCTGGGCCACCGGCTGCTCGGCCGCGGCGTGGGTGGCCGCGACCATCGACAGCCCGACCGCAGAGACGGAGGCAGTCAGCAGCGACCACCACCAGTTCCCGGTAAGCCCGCCGACCGCCAGCGAGATTCCGATCAGACCGAACAGGCCGAGCAGATTGACGATCAAAAGGCTCGACGGCACGGGGATCCGCACGGTCACCATGAAGAACTCCTAGATGCTCAGCCGCTCCGACGGGCGGAACAGGTTGTGGTCGTGCCCAGCGGGTGCGGATCTCGCTGTGGCCGGTGGTGGCGGCGGTGGTGGCGCGGGCGGCATGGTGTCGAACGCCTCCAGCGACAGGACCCCTCCGATACCGGCGTCGATCTTGGCCCGGTCCGGACCCTTGACGAACACCCACTTCGTGCGGCCGTCGTCGTCCGCGTCCCGTACCCGCACCTTGCGGCGATGCATGGCGAGAACGTGGTCGGAGAACACCTTCGACCCGTCGTGCGAGTAGCTGCCCTCCGCGAGGGCCACGTCGAACCGGTCGCAGGCGCGGGACATCCGGGTCGGCTGGTTGGTGTCGAAGAACACCACCCGGTCCTCGCCGAACTCCTCGGCCCAGTCCTCGATCTCCGTCTGCCACTTGGCCGGGTCGCACAGCATCAAACCCACGTCCCAGTAGGCGAACGCCTCGGCGACACGACGCTTCACGTCACCGCGCGGAATCCGCCAGTGCCTCGGAGCGCCCTCCGGGCGGGACCAGATCTCGATCGGGAACTGGTGCTTCTTCCCGTCCACCAGCGCGGTGGCGATCAGCGCCGTCGTGTCGTCCGAGATGGACCCGTCGAACCCCAGCCCGATCCGTGTGCCCGCCGCAGGCTCGGGGCTCACCACGCCCTCGCCGGGGCCGAGCAGCTCCCACCGCTTGCGGTCGACCGCCTTGTGCCGGTCGTCCACGTTCCAGTTGAAGAAGAACCGGCAGGAGTCCTCCCACGGCGTCTCCGGATCCCGGATGTCCGCCACCAGCCGGTCGAGGTCGACCCACCACGCATCCCCGTACGCCACCCGCAAGGCGGCCTTCAGGGTCTCGTCGGAGTCGTCCTCCTTCACCAGCGGCGCCTCGACGGCGTCGTAGTAGACACCGGCCGCGCCCTTCTCGAACGACTTGTGCGTCCCCTCGGCCACCGACTCCTCGCCGGGCACGAACGAGTTGGTGGTCTCGTAGGTGCGGCCACCCATTTTCGCCACGTTGCGCCGGATCGTCCGCGCCAACCGGACCCCACCGTTGCGGGGAGTCCACAAGTGCGTCTCGTCCATCACCGCGTACGTCACCGGCTGGCCCTCACGGGAACCGGCCGACGCCGTCACCGGTTCCAGGCGTCCCTTGCGGTCGCGCAGATAGCAGCGCGTCAGGCCGACGTCGATGCGCAACTCGTCGGCAGCCCGGCCGTCGTTCGCGGTGAGGAAGGCGTGGAGCGCCGAGTACGTATTCTCCGTCTGGTCCTCGCTCACCGCCGCGATCTGCACCCACGGATCCGGGTCGCCCGCCCGAGTGCCCAGCGGTCGCCCCACGGGCTCGCCGTGGGCGTCCCAGCCGTCGAACACGATCGGCCCGGCCAACGCGGCGATGCCGTCCGCACCGCGCACCGGTGACTTGCCGATCCCCTTCGACCTGCGCGACGCACCGCGGCGGTAGACCATCCTCCCGGTAGTGGGGTCGACGGAGTGCCACTCCACGATGCTGCGCGCCTGGTCGTCGGTGAAGATCAAGGGCGAGCCGGAGTCCCGCGGGTTCGGCAGGTACTCCGCCCACCACTCCAGCAGCTGCCAGCCCAGCGACGGGAAGTCGCCGTCGAACTCCGGGCCCCGCCACGGCACGCTACTTCGCCACCCTCAGGTGCGAGTAGCGCGACGACCCGGCCTTCCCCTCCGTCGACGACGGGCCCTCGGGCTCGGTGACCTTCATCCGCAGGCGTGCGCGGTCTTCCGGTGTGGCACCGAACTTCGCCGAGCGCAGCCTCAGCTCGGCCGCGAACTCCCACCTGCCCTTCGACCACATCGTGTGGTGCATCAGCGCGGTGTCGAGCAGGAAGTCCCAGTCGGTGTCGAGGAACGTCTGCGCCTGGGCGCTTCCGCGCCACGTCTCCCACCACCGGCGGGTCTGTGGGTGCCACTCCTCGTCGCCGAGCACGTCCGGCAACTCGGGGCCGCGCAGCTCGTCGTCCTGGGTGATCTCCGCCGTCGGAATCGGGTCGGCGTTGCGCCGGCGACGCTTCTCGGGGTCCTTCGGGGGCAAGCCCTTCCCTGCCATGCCGATCACCACCCTCCACAGGACCCGTTCCGGGCCAGACCCGTACACAATCTTTGGAGGGTTTGCAGAGGGTCCCGTTGCCGCAGGTCACGAGGGACTTGCACCCGGGGGTACCCATACCCGCAGGTCAGAGCATGGTCAACTGCGTCTCCGCAGGTCACGACACCGGCGGCGGCGACTCCCGCGTCGACTGCGTCCGGCTACTCCCGTCCTGCTGTCCGGTCGCCGACCCTGCCGTAGTTGCATCGTGCGCACTCGGGCCGCAGCTCGGCAGTGGTCGCCGATGCCCTGCGGTCCGACCGCTTCAGCGTCCGCAGTGGGATGACGTGGCCGCCCGTCGCCGGGTTGGATGGGGTGAACGCCTCGCCGCACCGGGTGCAGTGCCCGGCGTCCGCGAGCGTCTCAGCACGGCGCACCCGGTAGGCGTGGCCGTAGCCGCGCTCGGTCGAGGTGCCGCGCGCTGCGTCGCGTGCCCGGTTGAGCGCCGAGCGGCAGGTGGCGCACCGCGTCTGCGGGGAGAGCCGGCCACAGTCGAGGCAGGGGCGGTTCACCACGCGGCCGTCACCGTGTGCCAGCAGACGTTGCGGCTTGCGCCACCTGAGCGTTGCGTTCGTCGAGCAGCCTGTCCACCCTGCGGACACCGACGGCGGCCAGGGTGGGTTCGTCGATGAGGAGGTAGTGGCGGACGCGCTGCCAGGCGGTGGTGATGTCGAGGTCGATCTGCGCGACGGTGCGGGTCATGTCCACCTCCGCGAGTGCGGACGGATTGCAGGTGGTACTCGATTCAGACGATCGGCTGGCCACTCAGTAGTCGTGCTCGCAGCCAGCGCACCCATAGTCGATGCTGTGCCCTGCTTCCGACAGGGGTTCCTCGACGGTTGCGGCCTCGCCGCTGAGCGTCCCCGACGTTGCACCCTGTCCGAGGCCGACTGGCATCTGCGACAACCGGAACGGGAGGTCGGGCGCGATGTGTCCGTGAGGTCTCATCGTCACCTCACCACCACCGTGTCGATGCTCTTGATGACCGGCGTCTCCGGGCTGGCCGCGATCCGGGCGTACACGTCGTAGGTCTGGCCCGCCGTCAGGCCGGACACCAGCAGGCGCGCGGCCCAGTAGCCGTCCGGATCGGACACCCACGACGCCGGGTCGTAGTCGCCCGGGGCGGGACGGGTGCCGGTGGGGACGACCGCGACGGTGACCGTGTACGTGGACGGGTCGGTCAAGCCGGTGTCCATGTTGCGGTAGCGGACCCTGAACCCCAGGTACTCCGCGCTGTCCCGGTCCACGTAGTGCACACCCACCGGACACCTCCGCTCAGGTGAGACGGTCAGGGCTCCACTGGGAGGTGAGACGACCAGGGGTCCAGTCGGAGGTGAGACCGAGCGGGGTCCACTGGCCGGTCAGCCGGCCTGCGGTGAACACGTCGTCCACCTGGCCGCTCCCGTCGCCGGCGGAGGCGGTCAAGGTAGAGGACGCCGTGAGTATCGCCGCGGCAACGCCCGGGACCGTGGCACCTGCCGCGAGGGTCGTTGAGGCGGCGAGCGTCGCGGCCCCCGTCGCACTCCGCTGGGCTCCGACGGTCAGAGCCGAGTCGGCGGTGATGGTCGCCGCGGCGTGCTGGTTCGCTGTGCCCGAGCCCGTCAGGGTGGTATTCGCGGCCAGCACGGCAGCGGCGGGTCTGGTGGTCGTCGCACCGGCAGTGAGCCCGGTGGACGCGGTGAGGGTGGCGTCCGGGTTGACCGTGCGGACAGCCGAGGCGGTCAGCGTGGACGTGGCGGTGAGGTTCGCTGCGCCGTCTGCTGTGCCGCCGGGGTTGGCGGTGAGCGTGGTCGACGCCGCCAGGCCGGCCGAAGTGGGCCTGGCGGCGGTGGCGTCCGCCGACAGGCTCGTGCCTGCGGTCAGTGCCGCTGCCGCCGGGGCTGTGCGGTCCGCGCCGGACGTCAGCGACGTGGCGGCGGTGAGTGTGGACCCGGCAGGGCGCGTGACGGTGGCCGCAGCGTCCAGCGTGGTGTCGACGGCCAGGGTCGCGGCACCGGGGCGGGTGGGTGTCGCGGCAGGGCTGAGCGTGGCTGTGGCGGCCAGAGTCGCTGCCGCGCCCGTGGTGACCGTCGCTGCGGCTGTGAGAGCCGTAGAGGCGGTCAGGGAGCCTGCGGCGGGCTTGTCCACCGTCCCGGCCGCGGTGAGCGTCGTGGAGGCGGTGAGAGTCGCCGCGCCGTCCTGGGTGCCGCTGCTGGCCGGGAGGAGAGCGCCGAGCCACGCGGTCTGTGCCGAGGAGCCTGCGCAGGTGCCGGTGATGCTGCCCGAGCTGCCCGCCGTGGCGAGCGGGTTGGTGGCCACCGACAGGTCGGCGGAGGTGTCGACGCGCTCGGTCCAGCCCGACGGCGGGGACCAGGCGCCGCCCGCCCAGCTCGTGCCGGCCCAGACCAGGAGCCGGTCCGCGCCGGTCGTGGTGACGCTCGCCGAGGGGGTGGTGGTGCCGTTGCTGGACCGCTGCTGCGAGTCCTGGACGTCGAACGGGTCACCCGAGGTGACGCACCCCGTGTAGCGCTGGGCGCTGGCCTCGCGGTAGACGGCGCCGGTCCAGGTGAACGTGTAGGTGCCCGAGTCGCTGCCCGTGGCCCTCTTCCAGAACACGTGCCTGGTGTGGGTGCCGGACGACGTGGTCGAGGCCGTCGACTTCTCCAGGAACCCCGATGCCGGGGTGATCGCGGCCGTGGACTCCTTGTAGATCACCACGAGGACCACGTCACCGGCGACCACACCGGACGGGACAGCGACCACGGCGGAGGTGCCCGTGCCGCCGGGGTTGTAGTAGGTGCCGGCGCTGCCGAACGCGGGAGCCGCCATCGCGACCTACCTCAGTAGTTGATGCCGATGACCTGCTTGGCGAACGCGCGCAGATCGGCCGCGGGGGACTGCGTCGCCGCACCCGAGAACACCGTGGCGAGCTTGTTCAGGTCGGTGAACGCGGACTTGAGCAGCGTCACGTCCGCCTGCGCCAGGTTGAACGGGGCAGCGGTCAGCGTCGCGTCCGGCATGGTATCCAGCCACGCCTTGGCCAACTGAGCGTCGGCGAGAGCCGCGAACACGTTGCGTGCGATCACGCCGAGCTGGACGTTGACGTCCGTACCGGTGGTGGGCTGAAGCCCTGCCATGAGTTCCCCCGAGTCGTGGTGGTGCTAGTGGTACTGGCCTACCGCCGGTCCCATCGGCAGTCCGACTTCCCGCAGCGCACGCAGGCGCCCTTGCAGACCGGTTGGGCGAGGCCCTCTTCGAGAGTGAGGCCGAGGTTGGCGAGGTGCCCGTGGTGGGGTGGACGCACCCAGTCGTGACCATGCCACAGGCACTGGAGCCATCGCCATGTTGGGTTCACGGTGAGGTCAGGACGCGGACACGACGATCGCGCCGATGGCGAAGGACAGCGTGTCGCCGGCACCTGTGGTCTTGGACGCGGTGAGCGCGCCGAACCAGGCCCGGCGCGGCGTGCCGTTCGAGTCGTAGATGTCCAGGTGGGTCACGGTGGCCGCAGGCATGGACGTGAACGTCACCGCCCCGGTGTTGCTCGTGCTGCCCGAGGAGGAGCTGCCGAACGTCACGTTCTGGCGGGCGTAGGACCCGCCGGAGACCTCTGTCCCCGCGGCGGACGCCGACGAGGCGCTAGTGGCCAGCGCGACCTTCATCGAGCCGGTGGGCGCGGTGTACGAAGCGACACCCAGCGAGGCGTCGAGGATCCTGTTCGCCTCGGCAGTTACGAGAGCGGGCATCTCAGCCTCCCTGGCCGATCAAGTGGGAACGCAGCGCGTCACCGGTGAGACCGTCCGCACCGGACAGCTGAATCGCACACACCGTGCAACTGGTCGCGATCACGTGGCAGTCCATGTGCCACCCGACCTCCACGTCACCCGGCATCGCGAGAACGTGCCTGGGGTGGTCGTCGGTCTGGGTGCAGCCGATGCAGGTCCGCATCGGCGGTGCGTCAGCGGACATCGAGGCTCTCCTCAGCAAGTAAGTGGCCACGACTCCGAGCGCCGTCTCCGCCGTCGGACTCAAGGAGTCGTGGCCGGGTACCCGCGCCGAGCAGGCGGTGCGGGAGTAGGTGGCCCGGCGTTCGCGCATACGCCGGGCGACTGGGGGCCAGCCGTGGTTAGTGGACCGTGAGGCTGGTGTTCAGTTGTGGGTACAGCAAGAAGCCCCAACCGTGTGGCTGGGGCTCGCGCGCGGGAGAGTCGAACCGACTCAACACCCGACACTAAGAATCTAGGCGTCCGGTTTCCATGAGTCAAATCGGGCCGCAGGTCAGGCCACTTGGCGCTTCCACCGGTTCACGGTGATGACTTCCAGCACCTCGCCCACCTTGAACAGCCGCTCCAGGCCGTCGTCGTCCGGGGTCCACTCGCGCACCCGGAATCCGTAGAAGTCCTGCGCGACGTCGCGGTCTCGGACGTAGGAGGTGATCCGCCCGCGCGCCCGCAGGTTGCGGATCATCGAGGTGGTCAGCCTGTGCCCCCGGCCGGTCACGAGGCCCACCAGCAGACCCAGCGGGACGTACTGGTGCTCCACGGCGTTGGCGAGTTCCTCCCGCCGCTCGTCGACGGTGGCGTGCTCGGTGCCGCAGACCCGACAGACCACGGTCCACGCGTCCTCGTGGGCGTAGAGGTCGCCGGGGCACTGCTCGCCCTCGATGTCCACGAGGCACGGGCCGACGTACTTCACCGCGGCGGAGGAGAAGTTGGCCACGCGCCACGCCGCGGCCATGTCGGAGGTCAACTCACCGTAGAGTTCGTCCACCGCCGGATGCAGGGCGATCCACGTCGGGTGCCGCATCAGCCAGCGCGCTACAGGGACGATGTCCGGTGCGACGTCGATGACCGGGACCGACCCGTCCGCGCCCCTGGGCGCGTTGTCCTCCCAAAGCGCCCGCGCCCATGAGCACAGGCGATCGCGCAGCCAGGTGCCCACCTCGATGGCCTTGAGGTCGGCTGGAATCGGCTGCTCGTCGCCGCCGTTGGAGACGTACCCGACCGAGCCGGAGCCGGTCTTGGCGCGCTTGGACAGCACCACGTTCAGCTCGTCCACCAGGGCCGCGCAGTTGCCCAACTGCCGCAGCAGATCGCCGAGGCATCCCGTGCCGGCCCTCTCGTCGCCGCACAGGAACCTGTTCGTCGCCGTGCCGCAGACGACGCACCCGACCACGATCTGTGCGGACATGCAGCCTCCCGGTCCACTGGTGATGAGGACAGCGTGACCCTTTGCGGACCATGGTTCAAGGCGGTAGGTCAGGGGCGTTCCCCGACCCAGCGATAGTCCGCCTCCGTCCAGACCATGTCTCCCGGCCACCCCTCGGGATCCTGCTTCTGGCGGGCCGATATGAGGCGGTAGACACCCACTCGCAGCGGTTCGATCGCCGCCACTTCATTGCAGATCTCTGCGGTGACCGGCGGGAGCGGCATGGCGCATCGCCGCTCGTCGGGCAAGCGGCCATTCTCCAGTTCGATGGTCTCCTTCTGGCTGTCCAGCGGCCCACCGCCGTAGTAGTGGGCGAGTACGTGAGTCCTAGACATCGTTGCCCTCCTGGTGGTCGGTGATGCCGTAGCCCTCGGCGAGGATGACGACGGACTCACACGGCCAGTCGCCCTCCACGTCGCCCGTCAGGTCGGGTGAACAACAGCAGGAGCAGACGCGGTCCCCCACCCCGTTCGTCTGCGGCGTGTGGATGGTGAGCATCTTCCTGTCCGCTGCACAGCGGCGCAGGACGGAGGTGGGGTCGTGGCCGACGATGTGGTCCACCGTCGCGCGAAGCTGGTTCCCGCTCAGCGCGAACCCTTCGCACACAGTGATGCCGTCCTCGGCCACCACCTCGTCGTACTCGGCGTTGGCGTGCCACGGACCCGGCGAGGCCGCGAGGGCCGCCCGTTCCGTCTCTTCGATCGCAACGAGTAGACGGGACACGAAGTCATTCACGGGCATGCTCCTCTCCCAAGATGGTGCGGGCGAACCGGACCGCCGGGTGACGCATCCACGCGACGCCCAACGCCGTCGGCTCCACAGACCCCGCCCCGCACTCGTCCCGATACTGGGCCACGGTCTCACGTAGCCACTCCACCAGCGGGCTGGCGGCACCACGGGGCATGGTCGCCAGCCAGAGGTCAGACGGCCCCGGTTGCTCGATGCACAGGCAGCGCGGAGCAGGGTGGCACCTGCCGCACGTGGTGGCGACACCCGTGTCGAAGTTCCACTGCGTCCTGCGCTCGACCACGGCCGCTGCTCTCTCCAGGAGAGACGAAGGGGACTCGGTCACGGCCCCTCCCCGCTGCGGTCACGGCTCGCACGGCCAGACGCGTAGACGACCACCACAACCCCGGCAGAGGACGAGAGAGCACCAAGCAGGGTGTACAGCTCGATCAGGCTCACGACGACTCCTTGGTCGGCAGCCCGCGCTCGGCGTAGCGGTGGGTCAACTTCTCGATGTTCACCTGCATGACCTCCTCCGGCTCCCGGTTGCAGTGCCGGACCACCGTGTCCCACGCCGACCACGCCGCCGCCACGAAACGCGGCAGACGATCCGCCGGAACCCAGTCGTCCGGAGCCGTCGTGCGCGCGCCGAACTCCAACACGCCCGACACCTTCGACGCGGTGGACACCAGCAGCAGCACCGCCCGACTCGTGACCGCGGCCGGCGGCCGGTCGTCCGGGCGCAGGTCGTCCGGGATCATGCCGAGCGTGTCCGCGAGACGGGCGAGGTTCCACGACACGTCGCCCAGCTCGTAGGCCAACTCCGCCCCGAACTCGCCGAAGGCGATCGTCTCCGCCACCTCGCCCACCTCTGCCATCAGGCCGTGGGCGAGAGCGTCGAGCGGGTTCTCCGGCCGGTGGTTGTCGAACTTCGCGGCCTCTCGCATGTAGGTGGAGACGTCCACGGATCAGTGCTCCTTGGTCTTGGTGCAGCAGGGGCAGGAGCCGCAGTGGCTCGCGTCGCCCCGCTCGGCTCGCCAGCAGTTCAGGCAGGTCTCCATACGGTCACCTCGGGTTCGCGCGCGGGCGTAGGTGCGGCCGGTGGTCCAGTCGGTCACGGTGTAGCGCTCCTGGCGCATGCCGCGAGCCAGACCGTCCAGGAGTCCGACATCCACGGCGGCCGGGGTGAGGAGTACACACGGCTCCTCCCACCGCCGCACCTCGCCGTCGACACGGCGGGCCGACAACAGATGCGCGGCGGCTGCGGGGACACCGGGACACGCGGTCCGCACGTCGTCCAGGGTCCACACGTGCGCGCCAGGGTCGTACCCCTCCCGCAGCCCCATCGCCACCAGCGATCCGGTGGCGCGGGGCGTGGCGGTCCAGCCACTGATCTCCGTGACCTCCCGGACGGCCTCGTCGCAGTCCCCCGCCGAGGGTGTGCCGTGGGTGCGGGACGGATCGCGGGCAAGGACGATGGAGAAGATCACGTGCTCGGACCCCGTCGCGTAGGCGGTGAGCGGAGCACTGTGGGCGGCGAGGTCCAGCATCGCCCGCACCGTGGACAGCGTGGTGGAGATCAGCGGGGTGAGTCTGACGGACCACGTGGTGTCCACGGCCGCCACGTCGGTGTAGGCGTTCACTCGCACTCCTCGTCTTCGGTCACCGGCTCGGAGTCGATGACAGTGCACAGATGCCGCTTCAGGTTGTTCGCCTCGTCACCGGCCGCCAGGCGGTCGCCGTAGTTGCCGGGATTCACGACGGTGCCCACGTAGGCGTCGCCGTTGCGGCCGGTAATGAGCGCCTCGAACCAGCGCAGCGGGGCGTAGATGCCGTCGTGCTCCCAACGCACGGTCTTGCCGATCAGGTCCATCGGGTCAGCCCTCCTCGTTCAGCTCGGCCAGCACGCTCGCGATCGACTCCGGCGGCCACGTGTACGCCCGCCCCGGCGGCAGAGAGGTAAGACCGTGACGTCCGTACACGCCCCGTCCGTACGCCGTCGGCTCCAGGTACTCGTCCACGATGCCGCACGATCTCGCGATCGCGACATGGTGCTGAAACGCGAGAGTGGACCCGAAGTACTTGGTCGCGTCCCCTTCCACCGCTCCGGCCAGCAGGCCGACTGTGAAGCAGTCGGCAGGAGCGCCGGAGGCGCGCGGCGAAGCCGCCTCGTAGGTCATGTCCCACTCCTTCTCACCGGTCGCGGGCCGGGTTCGACGGCGGCTCCGACATCACCAGCTCCGCTCTCCCCTCCGGTGTGAGCACCGCGAGCGGTCTCCCCGTCAGCGGGGACAGCAGCGACCGGTCGTGGGTGACCAGGCCCTCCGCGGCGAGGCCGGCCATCGCCTCCGTCTCGCCGATCGCGAGGAACCCGTCGTCGTACTGGTACTCCTCGCGCACCCCGTCGCGGACCGGGCGCGGGTAGCGCAGGTGCACGATCTTCCGGTCGTCGACCAGGCGCAGAAGCTTGCGGCGTATCGCCGTCCTGTCGGTCATGTCTTCCTTCCCTTCCGGGAGCAGAGAGGGGTCAGCGGACCGCTCGCGCTCGCGCCAAGTCCTCGGTGGAGTGCGCAGTGCCTGCGGAGTTGATGAGGTCGTACACTTCCGCCTCCTCCGCAACGCTTCCGAGCGTCGCTTCGGCCACCGGCAGGATCGCCTGGTTGCGGAAGAACCGCTGGGGCGCGATCGCCAGTTGACCGTAGGTCACGAGTTCGCCGGGTGGCATGCCCTCGAACCAGTCGCCGGGAACGCGGAGTTGGTTGCCCAACCAGAGCCGCACGGCGGTCAACCGCTGCTTGCCGTCGATGCAGGCGTAGTACGGCTCGTTCATTCCGACCGCACCCGACCGCTGTTCCCATGCCCGGTTGTCACCACGACGGTTGATGACCAACGCAGCGATCGGGATGCCCAGCAACAGTGACTTGATCAAGTTCCGTTGCTGGGCCACCGTCCACACCTCGCCGCGCTGGTACGGAGTGTCCAGCGCAAGGTCGCCGGACTCCACGGAGTGGACCATGTCGGCCAGGGAGCGGGCCGACGAGGTGATCGAGCGGTGCTTCAGCGGGGCCACGTCTCTCCTCCTCGATCGGGGCCGAACCGGTCGGCCCGCTCATACAGCTTGCGTGCCGTGTCCCTGATCCAGGCCAGGGACACGTAGTGGCCGTAGTCGGTGAGGATCATGTGGTCGGATCCGGCCTCGACCTCCGCCAGCAGGTCGGCCGCCGTGGGGTCCTGGATCGCGCTCATGGCACACCTCCTCGGGTTCGATCAGACGACGATCACGCTGGTGGGCCGCACCCTGGTCAGGCGTTGCCCGTCCGCGCCGACGAGCCGCAGCAGGCCGGGACTGCGCGGCTCGCCCCACGCGGTCCACGTGGTGCCGTGCAGGTCGGTGATGCTGCCCTCGTAGCGCACGGTCTCGCCGCCCCGGATGGTCGCGGGTCGCGTCCGGGGCGGCACCGGCCCGGACGTCTGCTCGACCTCGAAGGTCGCGTAGCGGGTGCCTCGACCGGAGATCCACGGGTGCCGGTCTCCCCGGTAGCGGGGTTCGTAGAGGACCGCCACGGCCCTGTTGCTCTTGACGTGGCCTGCGGATGTGGTCGTGACGTTCATCGAATCCCTTTCCGGGAAGGTTTCAGCGCATACCCGCGAACCGCTTGACCTCCGCGACGGACATCGCCACCAGGTCCTCGTCGAACCCGATCGAGACGAGGTCACGCCGCGCCTCGCACACCAACGGAGACTCCGCGGGGACCCGGCGAGCGACGGTGAGCATGTCCTCCGGGTACCAGCTCACCGGCACGGACCGGCCCTCGACCCGGGCGTCCACGGTCTCGACGCGCGCACGCGACCCCGGGAACAGGCGGCCGGTCCTGGAGCGCCACACCCGCTCGACCGTGCGGAACCGGCCGCCCTCGGTGAGGTACCGGTCGCCGTCCCGCAGCTCGGCGGCGGGGATGCTGACGACGGTCCGCTCGTCGTCGGACCGCTCGTCGGCCGCGTCCTGGCCCGGCCCGGCGTCCTGGATGACCTGGACGCCGAAGAACGCCGCCCCGCCAGCCGTCCTCGCGCCGGGGAAGACCTTCGCCAACGTCCCGGCCAGGGTCTCCGCCTGCCCCTTGGTCACCGTCTCCACGAACGTCACCCAGGTGCCGCGGTCCTCACGGGTGGAGACCTTGACCACCGCGTCCAGGAGACCGGCGGCGCGGAGGACCCGGCGCGCGGAGGCGGTGACCGACCGGGCGGTGGTGTTCAACATCTCTGACTCCTTGGCAGTTCAGGGGTGGCTTGCCACCCAATGCTCCCACACCGGATGGACAGGTGGCAAGCCACCCTGGGACACTTTCTTCATGGCCAACCAGCACGCACACAAAGGGCGCTACGTCCGACAGGTCACGGACGACGACTGGAAAGACTTCGGCGTCCTCTGCAAGGCGGCTGGCACCAACCGGTCCGCCGAGATCGGCGAGTACATCCGCTGGGCGCTCCAGCGGGACGGCGCGCCCGGTTCGCTCACCCGACCGACCCCATTGCCGCCCGCATCCGAGTAGCCGTCTCCACCAGTCCCAGCATCTCCAACACCTCACGCGCGGACACGGGGTCGGCGGCCAGGCGGCACACCGTCAGGACCGCCGCCTCCCGCTGCGCCGGCCCGGCCTCGCCGACCTCCCGCAACCGCGCCTTGCGTCCGGTGTCGTGGTCCACCTACGCCACCTCCCCGATGGACGCGCGGAGCCCGTCGGCGATCTCCGTGCGGTAGTCGGTCACCTCGAACGGCACCGGGCCGTCGAGAAGATGCATTCCGATCGCGGCCAGCCACAGGGCGTCTGCCTCGTCTCCGTTGCGGACCCTCACCCCAGCGAAGGCGGCCTTGGCGGCGTCCTTCATCGGCGTCTTGCCCTTGGGTGCCCCTGACCCGGTGGCGTACCGCTTGAGCGTGTTCGGGTGGACGAACATGGTGGGCGTCTCGTGGTCGAGCAGTCGGGACAGCACGAGATACCACAGCGCGCCGCGCTCGTTGGTCGACCGGGACACCGGGTTGGGGACCATGTCCTCGATCACCACCAGGTCGCACGACTCCACGAACGCCAGCACGTCGGCCCGGATGTGCACCAGCGACCGGCACCGGTCACGCGGGTCGGGCATCGTGGTGATGCCCTTCTCGCCCCGCGTCCAGGTCTCCACCACCGGCGGGCCCGGCATGTCCAGGCCAGCCCACGTGGTCGGTCGAGGTGGGATCCAGGTGATGCGGGCCAGGCCCGATGAGGTGAGGCTCAGATCGAGCCCCACCACCGTGGTCATCGGACCGCCAGTTCGTCCGGCCACCGAGCCTGCCCCTCGGACGACACGTGCTCGTGCAGGCCCGCGTGCCCCGCCCTGAGGTCGCAGTCGAAGAACCTCGGGTGCACGTCGGTGACCAGGGCGCACATCGGCAGCCTCGACGGGCACGGACCCGGCGCAACGTCCGGCGCGCGGAGGTGGACGAGCAGCGCGGACACCTCGCCGAACATCCGGTCACGGGCGTCGTTGGCGCGACGGAGTTCGTCGCGGATCTCGCGCAGGACTTCCACGTCGGTGCTCATGACGTCGCGCCCTCGTGCGCTTGTGCCCGCAGGTCGAGCACCATCGCCTTGAGCGCGTCAGCCATCGCGGCCGTCCACACCGGGTCGTCGCCCAGAACCCCGGCCGCGCGAGCCACTCCGGGCAGGGCCGCCTCGACCAGGCCCGCCGACTTGTCTCCGGTCGCGGTGATCCGGCGCGCGGTCGCCAGGACTTCGGCCGCGATCGTCACACCCAGCCGCGGGTCGATTCCCGCCGCTCTCGCCGCCCGGTCGAGGTCGTACACCGGGGAGGTCATGCCGCCTCGATCTCGTCGGCCAACTGCCCCAGCGCCCACGCGTCCGGCCAGTCCTCGTCGGTGTCCTCGTCGTCCATCAGGTCGGCGAGAGACCGGAGTACCGCCACGGTCGTCGCCTCGGCCGCGCCCTGGCGGTCTCCCAGTCCCACTGCCTGAAGCGCGAGCCTGGTGTCCTTCACCAGACGCACCGCGGCGTCCGTCTCGTCGGTCAGGTCCATCACGCTGCATCTCCTCGTCCGAAGGCACGCGCCTTCTCCTCGTCGGTCATCTCGGGCCCGCACCACATCCCGTGGCGCAGGAACACAACGGCTCTCAGTCACGCCTGCGACTCGGGCAGTTCCCACCAGCGCACTGCGGTGGTCGCGGTGCCTCTGCTATTGCTTCACGAATACGCCGCACGGAATACTCTGTTACGCCGTAACGCTCGGCGATTTGACGCATGCTCACGGGCTCAGTTGCCAACGCCAGTCGGATTGCAGCCTCGGTCTCACGACTCCGGGAGCGCATCACCGGCGTGAAGGTCACGACTGCCGATTCGCCCGGCTCGGGCACGCCATCACTCGGCTGCACCGATCGACGGCGCCAAGCCCGGACGGCAGCCGGGATCAACGGCCCGGTGATCGCGCCTACCGTGCCAACTACAGCGGCCACCACCTCGATCACTTTCCACCGCCTTCGACCTCGTCGTAGTAGTCGCGGCCGCACTCGGGCTCGTCGCCATCCCAGCCTTGCGGGAACGCGGCGGTGAACTCGGCCCAGACGCCAGCGCCGTCATGAATCGCCCGCAGCTTCGAGCAGGGGTACTGCGCCCACGAGTCGGACGCGCCGCACAACACGCCGTCGTCGAGCATCGGCACGTGCGTCTCGAACACCTCCGCCTCGGCGACCCGGCCAGCGGCGCGCAGGCGCTCGGCCTCGGCGCGGTGCGCGTCGTTGACGTCGAGGAACCACTGCGGCAACCACGCCTTGATCCCGGCTGCGGCGACGTGGATCTCCGCGTCCAGCAGCATGTCCCGGACGGTCTCCGGGGTGACGTCGTCGGCGTTCACGGGCACCACACGCAGGTGTAGCCGAACGCCTGGTCGCAGTCGCAGCGCGGATCACGCCCGACGGTCCGCTGCTCCGCTGCGGGATCCACACGGGTCCAGCCCGCCTTGCCCCGCCGGGTGAACGTGTACAGCTCGATCTGGGAGGCCCGTCCGGTGTCGACGTTGCGTACCGTCGCCCACCGACTGTCGGTCTCCTCGACCTTGACCGTCCGGTCGGAGTCGTTCTTGCGCCACGTCTCGCCCACTCGGGGCGGGGCCGCACGGCGCTGCGCAACCCTCGCCTGCGTCTCGTTGGTCATGACTCGTCCGTTCTCTCGCCTGCGTCGATTCCTGACGGTGTTATTGAGGGTCTCTGAGCGGCCTGCCCCAGCCACTCCGCCCACTCGGACAGTTCCCACCACGGGGAGCCGCGGCCGTCCGGGTCGCACCGGTCGCCCGGATGCACGTCTCCGCCGAACGGGGCGATCAGCGGCGCCAGGCACCTGCGGCAGTTGGGCCGCAGGTGCAGCGGCAAGACCAGGCGCTCAGAAAGGGGCTGGGTCATCGGCCGAGCCCTGCCGGGCCGCCTGCGGCGCACTCCCCCACGGATCGTCGCCGCCCGACGGCTGGTCGGAGGTCCGGTCCGCCTTCGCGACCTTCACCGTGGCCCACTTCAGCGACGCGCCGACCTCCGAGACCTCCAGCTCCATCACCGTGCGCTTCTCGCCCTCCTTCGTCTCGAACGAGCGCTGCTTCAACACGCCCACCACGACCACGCGGTTGCCGCGCACCAGCGACTCGGCCACGTTCTCGGCGGCCTGCCGCCACAGGTTGCAGCGGACGAACGTCGCCTCGCTGTCCGTCCACGACTTCGACACCGCGTCGTACTTGCGCTCGTTGCAGGCCACGGTGAACGACACGACCGCGTGACCGCCGGCCGTCCAGCGGAGTTCGGGATCGGCGGTCAGCGTTCCGGTCATGGCGACTTCGGGCAGTCCGGGCATGGGTCAGGCTCCTTCGGGGTTGGGGTTGTGTCGACGACGCAGCCGGGCGAGTTCCGCCTCGGCGATGCGGCGCTTCTCCACGTCAGCGGCGGTGCGGGCACGGCGTCGCCGCTTGCCGTCCTCGTCCAAGGCCACCGTCTTCGAGAACTGCGGGAAGCGAGCCAGCAGTGCCTTCGCTGCCTCTCGGGCTTCGTCCGAGGCCGGCGGTTCCTGCGCGGCGGGCAGAACGGCCCGGACCGGTGCCGAGTCGGCGGGGAGCGCCTTGCGCGGCGGGTTGCGCCTGGCGTCGATCAGCAGCGTGATGTGGCCGGGCATCAGGAACGCGGCGGAGTGGGCGTAGTGCTCCTTCACCGCGTCCTGCGCCTCGTCGAGCGTCCAACCCGCCCGTCGCGCCGCCTCGGTCCACGCGAGCAGCGCCGCCCTGCCCGGCTTGCGGTTGTCGTACGCCATGGCCGTGGCCAGCACCAGACGCACCTCGTCCTCGGTCACGCGGTCTCACCCCCAGGAAGCGCGTACAGCCCCGGACCCTGGCTCTGACCGGCGCCGAGGAACGCGGCGATGTTCTCGTCGGTCTGGTTGGCCCACCCCGCGCGGACGGGGCGGTTCATGACCTCGTTCACCACGCTGGGGAGCGTGGCCGGGTGGAGGTTGCCCTTCCGTGCCCACTCGAGCAGGCCGGCGAGGACGTCGTCCGGGACGATGCCCTCCTCGAGCATCTTCTTCACGCCCTTGGCGATCTGGCCGATTACCGAGCCGGGTGGTCGCTTCCGGCAGCCCTCGATCCAGGCGGCGACGATCGCCTGCGCGCCGTCCACCGGAGGTGGGTTGTTTGTTGCGGGTTGCGGGTTGTGGGAACTACCTACTTTCGTAACCACAACCCTGTCGGAAGTCGATGCCCCTACCGATGCCCCATGCGATGGTCCTTCCACCTGCGACGATCGCTCAGGCTGCTCCGTTTGCAGGACAACGACGTTCGAGTCGGTCGAAGGGCCTCCCGAAGGCCCATCGGGAGGGACATCCGGAGGGGCATCGGTAGGCCCTTCGGGAACCGCTGCGGCGAGCCCCAGACGCCCGAACTCGAACCCCAACGCCGCCGCCAGACCGGGCGACTCGATGTCTCCCGCCGCGGCCTCGATGACCTTCCGCCGGTTGGTGTTGTTGTAGCCGCCGTCCCAACGCACGAACGACCGGACGAGCACCTCCTCCGTCGCCTCGTCCACGACGATGAACCGCCCGGCCTCGAGCACCTCGAGATCCGCCGCGATGTCGTCCGCCGCGGTGTCGGCGGCCATGTCCGCCCAGCGGCGCAGCCTCAACGGCAGCAGACCGACCGCGGAGATGTCCGGCTGCGTCACCAACATCAGGTAGGTCCGTTGCGGCCTGGCGGGGAGAGCGCGGAACTCGGCGTTGCGCCAGATCGCGGTCATGATCCGCGCGTACGAACGGGCCATCAGGAGTCACCCGCCATCCGCTGCTCGCGGACCGCCGCCAGAATTGCGAGGTTCATCGTCGTGTGCCGACTCCGGAAGATGAGACCTCCGTCGGTCACCTCGGCCACCCGGCAGTCCAGGTCGTCCTCGAGCTGCTCATCCACCAATTCCCTGGCCACATCCTCGATGGAGACATGTCCAAGCTCGAGGCGGGCGAGATAGACCGCGGCCTTGGTGTCCTCGTCCCAGGCCGAGTACGCGCCGACGGGTTCGTCATCTTCGTGGGCTGCGTCGAAACATTCGGCAAGGAAGGTGCGCCCTACCGGGTCCGCCAACACCTCGAGTGCCCCCAGAGCGCCCGTCAGCAGCGACAGGACATCGCTCGAGGTCGGACCGGTCGGTCGCGATCGGCTCGCCAGGCCCGGGGAAACCTGAGCGGTGGTGGCGGCCCGCAGCTCCTCGACTCGATTCCAGGCGATCCCGCACATGTAGCGGAAGAGGTCGTGGTGGGCGATGCGCTTGACCGCCATCGCACGGTCGACGCAGTCGAGCAGGATCGGCATCGGCAGCCCGGCGGACAGGAACCGGTCCACCGAGGGACCCCACGAATCGGGCAGCGGGATCGACTTTCCTACGCTGGACCACGTGTCCCACCTGCTCTTGAACTCCGCCCGGTCGCGATCGCGGGCACCGAGCTCCTCGAGCATTCGCTGTGCCGTCACCTGTTGCGCCCGAGCCCAGCGGAGGGCGTCCTGGGCGACGCCAGCCACCAGTGCGGCATCGGGGTTGCTGGCGGACTTGCCGGCGTTGCAGTCCTTGCAGGCCGTCACGAGGTTGCTCGGGTCGTCGGTGCCGCCGAGCGTGACCGGGATGACATGGTCGATGGTGAGCTTGACCTCCGGAGCTGTCGCGCCGCAGTACCGGCAGGCGTTGGTGTCCCGGCGGAAGATCTCGTAGCGCAGGCGCTTGCTCACGCTCATGCGGCGGCTCCTTCACGTGATTCGTTCGCCTTCAGTCCGAGCCGGGCCCGGATGCGCGCGGTGGTGTACACGGTCATGCGTGTGTGCTGTGCGATCTCCCGGTCCGACCAGTCCAGATCGGACGCCAGGTGCCACACGAGGTCTTCACGATCGCGGCGCGGCAGTGCCTCGGCAGGCTCCAGCCCTTCGCAGCACAGCCGCCACAGCGAGGCGTCCGCCCGGGGGCGGACGGGCACCACGGAGCGGGGGAACTCGCGGTGGGTCTCGACAACAGGCGACTCGTCGGCGCCCTGTGCGGGTTCGGGCCGGACGAGCTGGGCGGCGTGGCGGGTGCAGTACCGGTGCCCCCTGCCGGGACCTGTGACGAGCCACCTGGCCGGTTTGCGGCACAGCCGCGGGGTGGTCCAGCCGTCCACGCCCGCGCAGTAGTTCACGGGCGCTATGCGGCGGCAGTCGGGATGTGTCTTGCACACCGCCGAGTCGGTGCTGTTCATGCCGCCTCCTTGCTTGGTGGGGATGGGTGGGACAGGGTCACGCGGCCGGCTCCGGTGGCCACGGCAAGTCGTCCGGGTCTCGCGGGTCGATCGACGGGAACGGCGCCAGCGCAGCCCCGCCCTCGTCGTCCAGCAGCCACATCGCGCGTACCCCGTTGTGCCACATGTAGATCGGAGCAGAAGCCCAGTCCTGCCACGAGTGGACAATCCAGCCGTTGGAGTAGTACTCGATTCTGGTATTGGTCACCACGCCATGGCATCCTCTTGATCCATCCCCACAGGTATGGACGGCGTTCGAGGCTGACCAAGGGCCGCGCTGGGACCGCTTGCGCCGGTGGTGCACCGAGTGCGCGCGGCCGAGGCAGCCGGTCAGGCGCAGCTCGCACAACCCGCCGGACCGTTGCGCGACAAGCTTCCGGGTGGCGCGTTCCGCTGCGGAGTCGGAACGCGCCGGGCTCTTGCGCTTCGCGGTGCCGGGCTTGCCGGAGCAGGCCCGGTTCATCCACGCCGTGTTGCGCAGCGGCGTGGTGCGCTTGAGGGGGCCGCCGCGCCTCACGACGGCTCCCCCAGCAGCTTCAACCAGTCGGATCCACGGTCGCGCCACAGGACACACGCGTCGTACACCGCGAGCACCGTGGCGCGTTCGCAGCGGATCGCCTCATCGGGCGCGTCCGGATCGGGCTCGATCTCACCCAGTGGTTCGACTCGGTACAGCGCGCCGTCCGGATAGGCGGCGGCGAATACCTTGGCCGAGTTCCGCCGGACCGTGAGGTGGACGCGGTCACGGCGGACGTGATCGTCGGCGTAGCCCGGCAGGGAGCCGAATCCGGTCAGCGATCGATCTGTTCCGGTCTCGGAGGCTGGCAGCAGGAGGTCTCCAGGGCGAAGGCCCGGCACGCCGCCGTGCCAGTAGCGAGGTTCGGTCACGTCTCCTCCCGGTACTCGGTCGGCGTCGACCACTCGCTGTACGTGCGGCTCATCGTCAACAGGATGCGAGGGCTCATGCCGTGCTCCCCAACGCCCGCAGCTCCTCCTTCAGGTTGGAGTTGATCGCGCGGACGTTCTCCGAGCGGCCCTTCAACTCCCACAGCTTGTCCTTGCACGCCTCCATCTCCTGCTCGCAGGTGTCACGCTCGAACGACGCCTGCGACGCGGCGAGTTCGGCGGTCTGTCGGCGGAAGTGCTCCGCACCCTGCGCCTGGAGGAACGCCCTGGCGTACGCCTCGCGTCGCAACCGGTTGAGCCGCGGCAGCCTGCGGCGCTCCGCTTTCAGCGCGGCGGTCACCACGACCGCCTCCTGGTCGAGTAGCCACAAGGCGCGCGCTGCCTCGGCTGGGGTTCGTGGTTCCTCTCCGGGTTCGTTCACGCCGCACACCTCCCCAGCCGGATCAGGACCGCGTCGGTGTGCGAGTGGGTGAGCCGGGCGATCTCGTGCGGCACCAGCCCGGCACCGACCAACCTGCGCGCCGCTTCGTCCCGATCCTCCTCGGACGCTTCCGCGACACGCTCCCCGTCCATCAACAACTGGACGTGCTCCTCCGTGAAACCGGTCCGATTCGGACGCGCCGCAGGGTCGTCGATCGTCTCCTCGTCCCACGCCACCGACGACTCCCAGCCCGCGAGTTCGGCCCGCGTGGCAGTGACGTCCGACCGGACACCCCATGCGCCACGGGTGTCGTAGGCGCGGGCGATCGCCGTGGCGGTGTTCGCGAAGACCACCGCCCGCCGACCCGACCACAGCACGCGGACGTAGCAGGAGTTGAGCGGGACGCGGGCCCCGATCTGCTCCGCGGAGAGCCCGTCGCGTGCCATCGCACGCAGACGGCGGACCACACCCACCGAGGACACTTTGGACCCGCCGTCCGGCTGCCGACGGGCAGCGCGCCAGCCACGCATGTACGACGACCACGCCGCCGCGCACTCCGCGCACGAGGTCTGCCCGGCCCGCAGATGACGGAAGTGGCCGGCTGGCGTGCCACATCGGGAATCGGACATCACGCACCGCCCTGTCGCTGGCTCAGGTGGTCCTTGTACTCGATCAGCGTGGCGGGGCTGGCCTTCGTGATGTCCTGGCCCCGAGACCAGGCGGCGAAGTCGTCGGCGATCGCGGGCACGTCCATCCCACGCTTCTCCCCGTCGGCCTTGATCTGGCCGCGGAGTTCGTTCGCGCGTTCGCGTTCCGAGGGTTCGCCCTTGACGGGCGGGGCCTTGCGGTCGCGGGGCTCCTCGGCCTCCGGCTTCTCCCGCTTCCACAGGCCGAGCGCCACCCCGTACCGCATGGCGGTGGTCTTGATCGCGTCGGAGATCGCCTCCTTCACCGCGTCGTCGCCGGACTTGTTGTCCGACCCGCCGTACCCGATCCGGGACACGCCGGCCACGGTCAGCTCGATCCACAGTCCGCCGTTGTCGTCCAGGCACGGCGCGCCGGTGTGCGGGTTGGTGCCGAGTGGTCGCCAGGTCCACTCCGGGTCGACGTCCAGGAGGCGTTCGGTGACGTGGGCGTGGCCGACGAAGTCGATGTGCATGTGCGCTTCGGTGATCCGCTGCTTGCACCCTGAGCAGTACTTGATCTCGTGCTTGGCGCAGTGCCGGTCCTGCTTGTTCGTCGAGCACGCGCGGCAGGTGAGCTTCGGCTTCTTGCCGTACTGCTTCTTCTCGAAGTCCGCGCGCAACCGCGCCAGCGCTTCCCTGTCAGCCATCGGAACCCTCCAACTCCCGCACAACTCCGTCCAACCCCAGACGCCCGGCCCGGTACAGCGCCTCCACCGCCGACAGGGCGAGCGCGTCCGGGACGCACTTCACGACCCCGGCGGGCACCTCGACCACCAGACCCGGGACGTCGACTTCTCCGCCCGGCCCGACCGGTGCACCGACGAACACCGACTCCTGCTTGACCTTCGCCACCGCCTCCGGGTCGACCTCGGTCGACCGGCGCAGCAGGTGCGGGGCGTGCTCGAACAACACCGCCACCACCTCCTTGTCAGTGCCGATCACCTGGTAGGCGGCGCGGGTGAGGTCCGGGTAGTTCTCGCCCATCCACTGCGTGAACGCGCCCTCGTCCGCCACGCGGCATACCGTCTTGGGATCCGTCTTGGACACCGCGCCCAACTTCGAGCCGTCGAGCGGGCTGCGGACCATGCGCCGGTCACCCTCGCCCAGCAGGGCATCGGCTTCGTCACGGGCCTGCCGGTAGTACTCGGCGGTCTTGTCCGACAGGACTTTCAGCACAGCTACCCGGTTGATGACGTCGTCGTCCGTCATGCAGCACGCCCCTTCCTCAAGAGCTTCTTGCGTTCCTTTTCGTCCATGCCGCCCCACACGCCGTACTCGATCCGGTTCGCCAGCGCCCAGTCCCTGCACCCCGTCAGCACTTCGCATGCGGAGCACAGGGTCTTGGCAGTCGACTCGCGGCCCGCGGCGAACCACGTCTCGGGGTCGTAGCGCCCGCACACCGCGCGCGAGTCACCCTTCGGGTCGTCACCGGCCGGCATCCACCGCGGCGGGTTCGCGATCGCGGTCATGGCCGCGGCACCTCTCCGAGCAGGCCGCGCATCGTGGCCTCGTAGATCGCCTGGCTCGTCGTCCGGCACCCCATCGCCTCGGTCACACGGGCAAGCCGCATCGACACCCCCGAGGACGACAGGTACAGGCGTGCCGCGATCTCCCGGATCGTGTGCCCGGACGCCAGGCCCCGGAGCACGACGATCTCGGTCGCCTTGGGGTCGCGGCGTTTCGCGGTGGTGGTCATTGCTGCCTCCCTGGTGGGTGGAGACGCCCGAGGGCACGCCGTGCGAGGGCGTCGGGGTAGGGCGTGGTGTCGACTTGGGAGCGGCCGGCGGAGACGTACTCCAGGACGGCCAGCACGTCCGGGTCGGTCGGGTCGGTCGGGGTGCCGGAGGCACCGCCGCGAAGCGGCCCCGCGTCGGGCATGGCGAGCACGGCGCGGGCCACCACCGCGTGACGGCGCGCCCAACTGCTCGCAGTCATGAGGTCGTTCTCGGACCGCACTCGCTCGAATGTGGCGGTGTGGACGATCCACGTGCGGGCCAGGTCGTCGGCGAGTTCGACGGGCAGGCCCTTCGAGCGGGCGCGGGCGATGCCTCGCTGGAGTGTGATGTCGTCGCGGGCGGCGTCGAGGGTGTCCGACTCGACGCGGCCGGGATCGGACCAGTCGAGCGTGATGCCGGCCTTCGCCGCCAACTCGTTCGCGTGCTGCATGAACATTTCGCGGTCTGCTGGGGTGTCAGGGGAAGCGTCAGCCACGGGGCACCTCCGCGCAGCAGTCCGCGATCCAGTTGGAGTCGTTCACCGCAGCGCGGTCGAAGTGACCACGTTGCCGGATCGCGGCACCGATCTCGAAGCGCTCGCCGCACGTGCTGCACGAGCCGGGGTACTGCGCGGCGAACCAGCGCGGGTCACCGAGCCAGGTCAGCAACCGGCGGCGGGTGCCGGCCTGTTCGGCGTCGGCTTCCTCCTGCGGGGTCTGCCCGCCCCGGTGGTCGACGCAGGCGCACTGGGAGACGAGCAGGTCGAACCGCTCGCAGCGGGGCTCAGGCATCGCGGGCCTCCTCGTCGTACCAGACGATCCGGGTCTTGCCGTCGTGGCCGTGAACGCGCTCGACGGCCTCGATCCCCCTGCGCCAGGACACTTCGGAGTCCCATTCGCCAAGCCACTTGAGGGTCACCGTCCCGTCCGGCCAGAGCACGCCGTCCGCGACGTGCCCGGTCCCCGAGAAGCCGGTGACGTCCTCTCCGCGCACGAGGCGGAACAGGCGGGGCGGGTTGGGGGTGTGGGGGTCAGTCGGCATCGGACACCGCCGGAACGTGGTCGGCGCTGGCCCACACCGCGTCGGAGTGGGCTCTCAACGCGGCCAGCAGGTCGGCGGCCTGGACCGTGGACAGTTCCGGGATGGCGACGGCGAACCGGCGTCCGCCGAGTGCGGGCTGGGTGATCTCGACCGCGAGGGTCCGGCCAGCCGGCGCGTCCTTGATGACGGTGGCGGCCTCGAACTGGTCCAGTCCCGAGACGCGCAGGTCGATGTTGAGGCTGGCGGGGTCGGTGCTCACGTTCGGGATCCTCTCGTTCAGCACGGGGTGGCGAAGGCTTTGCAGCCGACGACGGTGCCGTCGGCGTTGCGCACCATCTGGGTGGGGGCGACCAGGTCCGGGCGGATTCCCTTGCTGGAGACGGCGAGCAGGGTGACCAGCGGGACGATGAAGACCGTGTCGTGGCGCGGGCAGGGAAGGTTTTCGACCTCGCCGTACTGGATGCTCTGCACCGAGACCCTGGTCCTGTTGTCGTCGTCCTCCAGGTACACGCCGAACGCGGAACCGAGGTCGATCTCGGCGACCCGGAGCGGCTGGCCGGTCGGTGGGATGACGGCGATCACGCCGTCGTTGATGTCCTCGACCACGGACGGGCTGTCGTGCCGGTAGATGCGGATCGGGTGCGGGGTGAGGTTGATCAGTTCAGTCACCGGTCTGGTTCCTCTCAGTGGGGGCGGGCGGGTAGACGCCGGTCAGCTCGTGGGAGTAGGCGGAGGTTTCGGTGCCGTCGTCGAGTTGCACCAGCCATGCGCCGTCGTCGTACGGGTCGGGTCCGATGACGATTCCGGACTCGTTGTGGTCGAGGCGGCTGCCGTCCTCGATGGCGACCCGGTCGCCGTGTCGCCAAGCGGGTGCGGGGTAGACCCAGGTGTCGTCGGCGGTCATCGCGTCTCGACTTCCTCGGTGAGCGCGGGCGTGGCGGCTTCGCGGGTGGCGGTGGACAGCGACCTGAGGTCGTCGGCGTCCAGGTGGTTCTGCGTGCACAGCAGGGTCTTGCCGTTGGCGTCCAGCACGACGGCGTTGGGCATGACCCACATCCGGTAGGTGGTGCCGTTGGAGAGCGGCCCTGTGAAGCGGAAGATCCGGTTGGCGGTCATCGGTTCCCGCCTTCATCGCCGGGGAGTGCGCGGCGTCGCCTGGCGGCCTGGAGGTCGTGCTCGGCCTGGGCGTGCACCCAGAACTCCGCGCTGATGCCGAGGCCCTGTTCGAGATCCAGCGCCGTGTCGGAGGTGATCGTCTTCTTGCCGCTGACGATCTCGCTGATGGCCTGCGGAGGACGACGGAGCAGATCCGCCAGTGCGGCCTGCGTGAGTCCCCGTGCCTCCAGTACCTCGCGCAGGATCCGACCGGGGCGGACGTCGGTGGTCATCGGTTCCCGCCTTCCCGGGAGACGGGAGCGGGCCGGGGGTGGCGGATCTCGTCGGCCGCATCGATGTACTTCAGCCGCGCGAGACCGAGCCCGACCGTCTGTGCCGCCTTGCCCTTCCGGTCCAGCGATCCGGCGTTGATCCGCTGCTTCCACGCGTCGAGGTCGTCGATGAGGACGTCCAGGACGGCGGCCACGACCTTGCGGGCCGCCTCGTCGGTGTGGCGGTCGTCCGGGGTGTGCTCGACCAGCGGCAGCGCGGCGGCTGCCACGAGCCTGTCGGTGAACGCGCTCACCGCTCCCCCTCTCCTGTCACCGGCTCCCACCGGGTGGTGGTGACGTGGCGGCGCACCACCCGCGGGTTGATGCCCTGGTAGGTCGCAGCCGCGCGGGCCGCCGACTCGTAGGTGCGGTGGCGGCCGAGGTCGGTCGTGGTCTCGGGTCCGGTGTCGACGCGGACGGCGTACTCGGTGACGGTCGTGGACTCAGACACCCGACACCTCCGCGAGCGCCGGCCACAACGGGATCGGCGACCCTGTCAACGCTTCCTGCTGCGCGGGCCGTTGCCTCTCCGGAACGTCGAGGCCGAGGTACTCGCGGATGTGGCACCAGCGGACCCGGATGGCGTCGCAGTCGCAGAGCATCGCCCCGCCGGTCTGGACATGGCTGCACCGCAACGTCCAGTGCGGTACGCCCCGCCGGTCGAGGAGGAACCCTGTCGGGAAGTCGATGAAGTCCCGCGCGGCCACGGCGTCCAGCAGTTCGGCGTCGGGCGGGTTCGCGGCGGCGAGCAGGGTGTCGACGTGGCACGGCACGCGCAGCCCGTCCTCGTCCCACAGTGGGCACCAGCACGCCAGGTCGTGGCCCGCGAGGTCGGCGCGGATCTCGGCCAGGCTCGGGTAGGTGACCTCGGCGCCGCCGTAGCCCCGGATCCGGCCGAGGTCCAGGAGCGTGCGGAAGTCGTTGACCACGTACGCCTGGCACTGGTGGATGGTGAGGCTGGGGAAGGCGTTCGCGACCGGGCTGATGAGGAACGGGTTGCCGTACCTGCCGGGTCGCCCGCAGTACTTCGCGCCGGGCGGCATTCCGGGCTGGCCGTGGATTCGCGTGCGCTGGACTCGTTGTGGCATCACGCCTCCTCGGTGGTGTCGGTGTGTGCGTGGCCGGCGGGCGCGAGGGTCTTGCAGGTGTCGCACCAGCGGGCCTCAGGCCGGGAGTAGTCCCCGGCGGGGTCCTCGGTGTGTGCGGCCACCCCGGACAGGTCGACGGTCATCTGCGGCGGGAGGTTGCGGACCCGGCGTATCTGGTCGTCGATGTCGGCCAGCGTGGCGGCGAACCCTGCTGCGGTCGGCTCTGCCGGGGCCTGCGGCGCGGCGGGCAACAGGGTCTCCGTCAGTGGCCCGTACCGCCGGACAAGGAAATCCCACGGCACGTGGCCGTGCACCTCGTCATCCAGGCAGTGCCACTGGTTCGCATAGCCCGCCAGCGGCGTCGGCCCTTCGGCGCGCCATTCCCAGCGGTCGCCCTCGCTGTCCACCAAGGGCGGCTTGTCCTGGGGCTCCTCGTCTCCTGTGCACCACACGCGTGGCTTCGCTGCGGGTGCCGGGTCCGTGGTGTCCACGGGCTCGATCTCCAGCTCCCCGACCATCCCGGCCGCTCGCAGTACCCGCTGTGCGACGGATACGGGGATGTCCGGGATCTGGGAGAGGTCGAGGGTGTAGATCGGGGCCGGGCCCGTGGTGGGCGTGGACAGCTGTGAGCGCCATTCACTCGCCGCCGTCAGCACGGCGTTGATCTCGCCGAGTCTGCGCTCGTCGATCCAGCGGGTGCGTCGGGCGGGATAGCCGGGGTGACCGCGTTCGCCTGTGTTGATCTCGCGGCACAGTCGGTCTGCGATCTCCAAGACGGCGTCGATCTGCCCCACCGCGTCGTCGGACAGGGTGGGTGTGGACTCGTCGGACACGCGGGCCAACTCGGCGCGCAACTCCCGCACCTCGGCGGCGACCCGCTCAGCCGCTTCCGGCACGCCGAACATGATCGTGGCGGCAGGGTCGTCCGGGTCTACGGGGTAGCGAACGACCGCCGACAGCGTGTCCCACACCTGCTGGTAGGCGGACTGAATCACGGCCCGGCGGTTGTTGTGCTTCGTCGCTTCCTGCTGGAGCCGGGCGATCGTGGCCTCCGCCTTCTCGCGCAGCGACGCCACCTCGGCTCGCGCTTCGTCGCGCTCCCGCTGGAGCTGCGTGCCGACACCGACCGCCATCGACGGGCTGCGCCGCTCGTGCCACGCAGCGATGCACGCCTCGGCCTGCTCGCGCTGCTCGTCGGACAGGGCCGCGATCATCACGTCCGCCATGGCGGTGCGGAGTTCGTCGCCCAACCCGTTGCCCCACAGGGACCAGTCGAGGACCGACCAGAGTGCGAGTTCGCGCAGTCCGTCTGCGTCGGGGACGGACGGAGCGGCGGGCACCAGCGGCGTCCACGTGTCCACCTCGGCGGCGCTCGGCCGGGGCCGTGCCATCCACGACGCGTCCGGGCCAGCGACGACAGCCCACTCGTCACCGCCCGCGAGGCGGTGGGTTCGGGCGGCGACACGGCCGTCCGGCGCGATCCTCAGGTCGGGGGTGGTCACGATGCACGCTCCTCGGACGGGTAGTCGGCGTCGAACTGCACAGCGGCCCGGCCGTGGATCTCGTCATCGACCCACGTGGGCTCGCCCCCTCGGTAGGCGCTGCGGACCCACCTGCGTACCGGGTGGACAGCGACCAGGTCGGAGTCCCACTCGCGGCGGATGCGGGCGGTGGCGAGCGGTTCGGCGGCCTCGATGTCGTGGGTGCCGATGACGAACACGCCGATGTCCCCGTAGTCGCCGTAGGCGGCGTCGTTGTCCCACGGCTCCACCACGAGTTTGCGCGGCCGGTAGTACTGCCCGTTCGGGCGCAGGATCGATGCCAGCGCTGGCGTGTCCGTGGTCTTGGGGTCCGGGGTGGAGGTCACCGGTGGGGTGTCGTCGGCGGCCATCACTCGGCCGTCCAGACGGTGACCGGGAAGTAGTCGCGCTTGCCCGCGTTGGCGTCGAGGTTCTCGGTGGTGTCGACGACCCAGTCGATCCACCAGTACCCGGGCTGGATGAAGCGGCAGAAGTCGCAGCCCTCCTGCTTGCTGGCCGGTGCGTGGTTCGGGCACGACCACAGCAGGCGGGCCCAGGTGAGGTCGGCGTCCTCGTGGTCCGGGAACATGTCGGGGTCGTCGTCGTAGCCCTCCTTGACCAGGAACGCGGGCAGGAACGCCTTGAACTCCTCGCGGGTCGGGTGGCCGAGGAGGACCACGAACTCGCCGTCGTCGCCAACCGTGGCGTAACGAAGGCCAGCGAGTTCGGTCGTGACGGTCACGAAAGCCATCGGGTACTGCTCGTAGCCAGGGGTGGGAGCGCCTTCGGCGCTCGGTGAAGCCGCCTGGTCGGTGTGGGTCTGGGTGTCGGGCATGTGGTCCTCCTCAGGCCGCAGCGGCGGCGATGTGCGGGGCGGCTGCGTACAGGCCGTCGCGCACGACCTCGTCCCCGGTGGCGCCGTGGCGTCGTGCCGCGGTGCGTGCGGTGGCGGCGGCGTCGTGCGCGACGGCGGGGATGTGGATGTCGGGCCAGGCCGCGGCGACCTGGCTTGAGTTGAGCCCGTGCGGGTGTGGTGCTCCGGGGAACGGGGGCGGGGTCACCGGGTGTCTCCGTTCGGCGGCGGGGTCGTGGTGGCGCGGTAGCGGCAGGCGGTGCACCGTCCGTGGGCGGCGTGGAACAGCAGCCCGCGGCTGCGGGCCCCGGCCCGGCGGCAGTACATGCGACGCCGGCAGTCGCGGCACGCGGACGGGTGGAGGTTGGGGAAGTCCAGGTCGGGGCGGGCCCGGTTGTCGGCGCTGCGGCACGGCCCGCAGATCCCTCCGCCGACGTGGATGCGGCGTCCGGCCGGGGGCACGCCTCGCCGCCGGCGGTACATAGTCCGGCCGCACCGCCCGCACGGGTCCGGGTACGGCGACAGCGGCGTCACGCCGGCCGGTGGGGCTGCGGTGGTCATCGCAGTCCCCCGAGTGCGTTGAGGAGGGCGGGCAGGTGGTCGCGGTGGACGAGGGACCGGTGGGGGTCGCCGGGCTCCAGGGCCCGCCACTGGGCGAGGAGGTCGAGGGCGGTGCGGGTGTCGCGGTAGGAGAGGCCGGGGCCGAGGGTCATGGCGGTGCGGGTGGTGAGGCGGCCGTGGGTGACGAGGTGGTCGGCGATGTGGGGTAGGGCGTCGAGGATGTCGGGGTCGTCAGGCAGCGGGCCGGCCGTCCAGGTCGGCGCGACCGCGAACAGCTCGGTCGTGGTGGTCTCGGTGGGGTGCATGGGTCACCTCGTGGGCGTAGCCGGTGGCGATCAGGTCGGCGAGGAGTGCGGCGCAGGGCGGGCAGGGGGGTTCGTGGCGGCGGGTGTGGTGGGCGAGTCCGGTGGCGTGGCCGTGGCGGGGCGGGGTCACCGGTCTGTCCTGTCCGTGCCGGACGAGACGACCTCGGTCAGCCGTGGACATGCGGTGTAGTGCCGGTCGGCCGGCTTGGATTCACCGCACAGGCAGCGGGTCTCCACCTCCCACGGCCGGGTCGGGTCGGCGCGGGTGACGATGACCCCGCCGGGGATCTTCGACGCGGTGTAGAGCACGGAGTGCTCGCTGTTGTGCGCGACGAGAGTGACGCTGTGGTGCCGCACAGCCCACTGCTCACCGAATGCTGGTGGTGTGTCCTGGGAGGACACACCCGACGCTTCGGTGACCGGCCCCCACTTCTTGAGCAGGTAATCCCACGTCGCGGGCTTCGTCTCCGGCGTGGACCAGACGCGCACGCTCAGCCCCAGAACCTCCTCGGGCACCCAGATGTCGCCTTGGCAGTCCTTCACCCGCAGGTCCCGCTCACCGGGGTCCGAATCGCCACGCCGCCACTCGCGGATGGCCTGGTCGAGGTCACTCACCGGTCTTCTCCTCTCGGGCCTCGGCGCGAGCGATCTGCCCGTCCAGCGCGTCGACGCGTCGGCGCAGTCGGGTGTAGGTCTCCAGTGCCCGGTCCATCCGCGCGAAGCGGCGGCGTCCGGCGTTGCGGGCGGCGCGGGAACGGGCGTGCGGCGAGAGGTTCGCGGCGGCCCGGTCGGGGATCTCGTCGGCACCTGCGACGCGGGCCATGCGTGCGGTGAGCGCGTCGCGTTCCTGCCGCAGCGACTCGGCGGAGCGGTAGCGTCGCGGCGTCCGGACCGGGCGAGACGTGGGCGCGGGATCGGGCAGCAGGACCAATTCGTCCTCGTCGGGCAGGATGAACCACTCCAGCAAGGGCGGGAATCCAGGCCGGATTCCGGGCCGGGCGTGCTGCTGCTCCCACGCGCGCTGCCGCTCGACGAGTACGTCCATGTACTGCTCGCCGGTCATGGGCGTGGTGATCGGGCCGAATCCGTCGACGGTCAGGCACGTCACGGCTGCTCACCTCGCAGAGGTGTGGTTGCAGCGGTGACCACGTCCGCCGCGGTCTGCTTCAGCCAGGAGAGTTGGGCGGCGAGCCTCTCGGGATCGAGGCCGTGGCCGGGTTCGCGCCACGCCGGGTCGCTCTTGGCCAGCGCGTGGCTCAGGACGTGCTCGACTCGTGCCTTGGCGCAGTCGCCGCACCCGGGCAAGTGGCAGGGGGTGAACATCCCGCACTCCCGATGGCTCATCGCTCACCTCGCAGGGCGGCGGGCGCGTGGGCAGACCGCTTGGCCGTCTCGTCCTTGGCGGCGGTCAGGTGCGGGAGAGCGGCGTCCAGCACCCGGTGGGCGGCGTGCCGGTAGGCGTCCTGCTGCTGCTCGGTGAGGAGTGCCCAGGCGCGGAGCTGGGTGTCGTCGTCGGCGTGGAGGACGAGGGCGCCAGCGAGGATGGCGGTGTCGGTGATGGGGGTGTCAGCCACGGAGATCAGCCCTTCAGGGTTTCGGCGCGGGAGCGGAGCGCGCGGGCGAACGTCACGTAGTCCCCCGACCGGATCGGGTAGCCCCTGTCGCGCAACGCGTCGGCGGTGGCGTCGGCTTCGGCGGCGATGCGGCACAGCTCGTCGGCGACGGCCTGGCGGGCGAGTGCCTGGACGGCGTGGGCGAGGTCGTCCAGGCACTCGTGGGACTCGTCGTAGCCGACGGCGGGCGCGGGCTCGGGTACGTCGTTGATGGGGTCACCGAGCGGGAAGTCCCTGCCGCACTGGGTCTCGTAGTAGGACTCGGCTCCGAGCGTCGCGGCGAGGACGACTGCGTGTGAGCGGGTCCAGCCGTGCCGGATGGCCCAGAGGGTGATAGCGGACATCGAGGTCACGCCTCGTCGGCGGATGCGGCGGAACGGGAGGTGATGTAGCCGTGGCCCTTGCACGAGGAGCAGGCGACGACGTTCATGTCCCGCACCTGCTCTACGAGTTCGGCGACGAGCCTGCGCAGCTCGGCGACGGCAGCGGCCTTGTTCTCGGCGAACACCGCGCGGGGTGGTCGGAGTTCGAGCCGC
This sequence comes from Saccharothrix sp. NBAS 001, assembly GCF_056640475.1. Taxonomy (NCBI): domain Bacteria; kingdom Bacillati; phylum Actinomycetota; class Actinomycetes; order Pseudonocardiales; family Pseudonocardiaceae; genus Saccharothrix; species Saccharothrix sp. NBAS 001. The sequence continues at coordinate 9,240,949 of NZ_CM153251.1, read as the reverse complement.
TTGTCCACGTGGGTGGAGACGACTTTCTCCTGCCCGCGCAGCTTCTTGCCGCTCACGCCGTAGCGGTCGCGCCACCACGTCTGGGGTTCGTCCCACGGCAGTGACAGGTAGACGCTGATCTCGGTGCCGTTGGTGTAGACGTTCTTCACGTGCGGCAGCGGACGCAGGGCGTCGGCCGCGTACTCCCACACGCCGTGGAGTTGACCGGGGCGCAGGTGGCCGAACGGCGCGAACAGTTCGTGCCCGACGCCGTTGTGCCAGCGGTAGTCGGTGTGCTCGTCCAGGCCGCCGCCGGGCAGCACCTGGTGGTCGGTGAAGTCCGCCGTGTGCTGCTCGCCCGGACGCTCCTCGGCGACGCGCCGGTACAGCCGCCACGCGAGGTCTTCGTCCTCCTCCGCGAGCGCGCCGAACTCTTCCGGGGTGATGGAGGGGTGGAACTTGGCCGACGCGGTGGCCGGGTCGTGCAGCTCGTAGCCGAGCGTGCGGGACACCGGGCGGCCGGTCCATGTGACAGTGGTCAGCGGGTGGTCGGCGGCGAGCAGCTTGCGGTCGGTGTCGATGGTGACTCTGCCGGGCTGGACGGACTCGACGGTGGTGACGATTCCCGCGTAGGTGGTCGGTATGTCGCCGAGCGGGTAGTACCAGCGCGGGCCGGCCGGGGTGTCCTCGTGGACGCACCAGCGTGGCAACAGGTCGCTGTTAGCGGACATCGGCGTGCTCCTCCTCGGCGAAGTCGGGCAGGTGGACATCGACCACCGCCGGGGGAAGAGCGGACTTGGCCGTGCCAGCGGTCTCTTGCGCGGCCGCCATCTCGGCTCGGTACCGGTCACGCAGGTCGGCCACTCCGAGACGCAGCCACTCGCCTGGGCCCATCGACGACATGTCCAGCACGGCGTCGAGATCGCCAGCGGCCTTGGCGTAGACGGCGGCCCGGGTCCGTGCCGCGATGACACGCTTGGTCTCCTCGGTCATGGCTCAGCCCTCCTTGGTGGGGTTGGTGGCGGGGACGTGGCGGTCGTAGTCGCCAGCCGTGCGGACTACCAACTCCGGGTTGCCGTTGGCACTGATCCACGCGATCTCGTTCACCGCCCGCGCAGCCAGGCCGATGGCGGTCGCGTTGCCGGGCGAGCCCAGCAACGGGACCTGGCCAGCCAGACCGTCCAAGGTCGCGGCGATCTGGCGGTGACGGTCGGCGACGCGGAGCAGGCTCTCGGAGAGGAGCTGGCCGTAGATGTCGCGCTCGGTCGGGAGGTTGGTCATCGCGGTCAGTCCTTCGGAGCGGAGGCGGTGGGGTGGTGGGTGCCGTGTTTGCGTTGCGGGGAGCCGCAGTCGGGTGTGTGCCACGGGTGGGGTTGGCCGCAGTGTGAGCAGCGGATCTCTGAGGTGGACATCAGCGATCCGTTCCGGCGGCGAGAACCGCACTGGTGACCACGCCGGACGCGACAATGAGGGACTTCACCGCCACCCACCGTCCCCGTCCAAGGCGACCAAAGCCCACGCGGTGAAGACCAGGCCGAAAGCGAACAACGCTGCCGCCCACCAGGGCAGGTCGTAGTCGGCCATCCCCGCAACTCCCTTGGTGACGAACGTGAACACCACCGCCGCCAGAACATGTCCGTCGATCTTGCTCACGGAGTCGCTCCCATCATCCGTTCTGCCACACGGGTCTCCTGGATCGCGGCGCTCAGCGCGGCCATGACCGTCTGCGGCAGATCGCCGTGGGTCATGAGGTTGTGGTTGTGCGCATCCATCACGTCGTTGATGAGCGAAGCGGCTTCGTGCAGTCGGGCACGGTCCTGGTCGGTGAGGATCACGACGCCACCTCCAGCACACCGGCGACCGACTCCGACTCGGCGGCGGCACGACGACGGGACGGAGGCTCCACCCACGCCACACCCCGGAGACGACGCACCACCTCGAAGGCGGTGCCCTGGCCGTCAGGAGCCCTGTGCTGGGCGACGTGGTCGGCCATCACGCACCGCCGATCAGCGTCAGCGCGGAACGCACCTCGGCCGCCGTGAGCGACAACCCCTTGTCCGGGCTCAACGCCCGGCCCAGCACCGCGCCCAACTGGTACGCCTCGGCGGTCCCGATGGACGCCGTGGTGTGGAACGTGATCCCCTCGTGGACGAACTCGACCGCCGCCTCGCCGCTGCTCCCGTATGAGGACAGCGACACGAGGACGGGGACACCGAACACCTCGGCCCACTGGGCGAGCAGCGCGACATCCGTCCACGACCGCCACCGGTGGTCGGCGAGGTAGAGCTGGAACCGTCCGGCGTGGGACTGGTAGGAGACGCTCTCGACCTGAGGGAGGCCAGCCGGGAACGTCAGCATCGTCTCGGCGCAGGCAGCCAGAACGGCCGCTGTGCCAGCAGTGGAGGGTTTGGGTGCACTAGACTGTCGAGCAACCATCAGGAGTTCCAATCTCCTCGTGTGGCCAGCGGTCTCTCGCGACTCTTGACGGGGGCGCGAGGGATCGCGTCCAAAGTGGATCAGGCAGTTCGGCGTTCCAGGCTCGCGTCCCGCGCAGCACGCTTCGCCAGCGCGTCAAGCAGCACATCGCCCAAGAACTCGATCAGCGGAGCCGTGTCCCCGGTAGCGGCGACCTCGGCGAGCACGGCAACCGGGATGTCCATCGCGTCGGAACGGCCGGTGGCGACCTTCCACGCGATCATGTAGCGGGCCTTGGCCTTCTTGCACGCCTCGCAGGCCGGGCGCTTCGACCGGACGTGCTTCTCGTACCCGGCGACGGTGCCGTGCGGAACCCTCATTGCTTGTCCCCCTCGCGCTCGTCGGCGACCTTGTCGTCCTCGTACCGCCACTGCTCGCCGGGGCGAGGGCAGTCCGGGTCCGGGCCGTCACCGCCCTCCTCGGGACCCAGCAGTGCGCGGTCGACAGCACGGCGGAGGATGCCCATCACCCCACCGCCCACGGCGGGACCGGGCGGGAATCGACCTCGATCCGCCACCGCAGCAACAACTCCGCCAGCGGGTCCGCCACCGACTCGACGGCACGCCGCAGCGAACGCCGGCCCAACACGTCCAACAGCACATCGTCCGCACGGACCCAGGCTTGGGGGTCCTCGCACACCCCTGAGGGAGAAGCAGAGGGGTGCGCGAGGGGGTCGGGGAGGTTCACGACTCACCGCCCTGGTTCTCCGCCAGCCGGTAGCCGGTCGCGGTGGGACGGAAACGGTCGAGACGGATCGACCCGAAACGGGCCTGGTCGCCGATCTTGTCGTACCAGGTCGAGACGACCGCGCGATCCTCGACCACCTCCAGGATCCGGACGTAGCGGGTGGGTGTGACGCGCTTGTCGTTGTCGATCCAGAGCTGGCCAGGCTCGACCTTGACGGGCTCGGTCATGCCGCACCTCTGCGCAGTAGCCGGAAGGTCACCCGCGTCCGGTCGGTGGCCGCGTCGTAGGCCGCAGACTCCGGGGCGAACAACTCGCCCAACTGGTTCGGCCCCACCCAGCCGGTCGGGAACGACCTCTCGTCGGCGTAGATCACGCCCGGGTAGTTGGCGACGAACGACTTGCTGAACGTGGCGGTCATGACGCCACACCTCCAGGGATCGACAGGAGGGCCTTGCCGCCGGAGAGCACCTTGCGGATCAGCTCCACACCGGACGGCTTGACCTTGGTCGTGTGGGTCGCACGCGTCTCGTCCTGCGCCTCGTAGGACTGCGCCACGACCTTGAAGTGCTGCGCGTACCGCTGGTACGGGCGGTTGTCCCGCTGCAACACCCCGTCGGCGCGCAGCCGGCGCATCATCGTGTTGCGGCCGATCCCCAACTGGTTAGCCACCGCGCCCATGGACAGGGCGTTCTCGGCGTCCATGTAGGAGTCGAAGGCTTCTACCTTGGGAGCGGCGGCTTCGAGCTGACGGGCCTGCTCGATCGACGTCGCCACCGCCTCACGCCACCGGTCGATGAAGACCAGTTGCGCATCGAGGTCGGAGAGGTCCGGCAGGACCGGCTTCGACACCTCGGCCTCGCGAGCGCGCACGGCGAAGTAGATGCGCGCTTCCGCGACCGGTTCCTTGGTGTCGTCGCCGGCCATCGCCACGAGGTACGCGGCGAAGCGGGTCAGCCTGTAGTCGTCCAAGCGCAGATTCCCCCACCGTCCGCCATCACTTCCTGCGGTCAGGAAGTGATGCGCGGCAGTGTCCGAGCCCTGCACCAAACCGAGGGAGTCTCGGGCCTTGCCGATCACAGCCGCGAAGTTCTCCCACTTGAGGTAGCCCATCGCGGGAGCGAGGTCCCGGCCGGTCCAGTACTCCCCGGCCTCGTCGACACGGCGGATCGCGTCGAACGGGCTGGAGCCGAAGAGGGTCACGTCGGTCATGTGGTTCACCTCCCTTCAGGCGGTCTTGCGAACGACGCGGAGCGAGCGGCAGGCGCAAGCGGCGGCACTGTCGCGGTTCTCGGCCCAGGCATCGACGGCCTCCGGCTTGAAGCTCCAGATCCCGCCCCGGCCGGTCTGGTGTCCGTGCAGGACCCCGGATTCCGCAGCCCTGCGGATCGTGACGACGTGCCGACCGGTTTGGTCGTGCACCTGCGCGGTGGACAACCAGCCCGTCATGCCGCCGCCTCTCGCTTCATGTTGCGTCCTGCATTGCAGGGTGACTGAGGGTCGAAAAGGATCGTCAGCGGAACCTCCAGAGCCTCCGCGATATGGCGGGCCGTCTCCGGCTTGCAGGTGCGGCGCACGCCGTTGCGGAGCTGCGAGATGAACGCGCCCGACTTCCCCGATGCGCGAGCAAGTCTCGCGCCGGTGAAGTTCTTCTGATCCATGAGCGCCCTCAGGGTGTCCGGACTGATGAGCCTCATCCAGGTCCCCTTCGGCCAGCGTTTGCGTTCCCCCGAACGCCTCATCGACTACTCCCCGAAGTCTGGTTGGTTAACCGGTTGCTGTCAAGCACTACTTGATGAAGCATCGTGCATCAGTTAACGCGCTGTCAAGGCTCGACTACGGGCGTATGCGCTGGCCTGCGGGTTCCGTGCACCACACGACAACGACACCCGTTAAGGGGGGCAGTAGCCTTAGGCCGCCCTAAGCAGTTAAGGACTCGGCTAGCAACTCGCCTTGCCTGCCGGTGATCACTTCGGGAGAGTCACCGCCATGACCGATCTACAAGGACTGATCGGTCTCCGGAAGGGAGACCGCTCCTACGCGGACCTCTCGAAGGCGTGCGGTGGTCAGCCCACCGCGACGAGGCTCCACATGCTGGCCACCAAGCCGATCAAGAACTTCCCGGACCCGGACACGATCCGGGCGCTGTCGAGGGGCTTGGCCGTGCCGGAGACCACCGTGGTTCTCGCCGCAGCGGCCTCCCTCGGCCTTGATGTCCGCTCACCGAGCGGATGGACGGCTCTCCTTCCGGCCGACATCGACGCACTGCCCCAGCACATGCGCGACTCGCTCCTACAGGTCGTGCACTCGGCAGCGCAGATGCAGAGGGAGGTGGTATCCGATGGCAAACCGCAACCGCGGCGTGAAGAGGCGCAGCAAGCGGGATCGGCCCCCACCAGCGAGGAGCCGGACGTGATCGACGCGGTGTGGCTGGCCGAGCAGGAGGCCGCAGGGAAGCTGGCCGGGGCGACGTTCGACGACGACGCGGAGGTTGAGGACGGCCCTCCGCGTCGACCGAAGAGGCAGCGGCAGCACCCCGGCAAGTAGTCAAACCTGGCTCGATCCAGTTGCGGGCGGGAGCGCTCCCATCACGTACTGCGTATGGGTGCTACCCGAATGGAGTAGTGCGAGCGTTACGCACCTACTCCCAAGTTGGTAAAAACGGGTGGTTTGTGCCTGGTCAGGCCAATATGCCACCCGAACAGGAGTACGAACACGGGATGTCTCCGCGTGACGACGACTACTCCGGATGGTCTCCTTGGAGGGAGGCCGACCGGTTGGGCGTACGGGTACTCCGCATACCTATGAGGGACGGATGCCGGGGGGCCTCCACCTGGGACCCCCGAAAGATCTACATCAAGCGCGGCCTCGCCCCCGCGCCGGCGGCCTGCGTGCTCACCCGCGAGCTGGTCCGTCTGCGCCGAGGGCCGACGCCCTGTCACACCACGACATCGTTGGCAGACGAGGAGCGGGCGATCGCGGACGAGGCCGCGCGGCTCCTGATCGATTTCGACACCCTCGTCTCGGCGATCAGGCTCGGGTTGACCCACGCCGAACTGGCGACCGCGCTACGGGTCGACAGGCCGACGTTGCGTGCACGGTTCGACGGATTCACGGAAGGGGAATGGAACGCGGTGACATCGACGCTGAGGGTGGTGGACGCCTGATGGCCTGGGTCGAACGCCTCGCGTCCGGCCGGTACCGAGGCTGCTACAGGGACGCGCGCGGCGACAAGCAGTATCTGAAGGGCACGTTCGCGCAGCACGCGGAGGCCCTGCGAAAGGCTGGAGCCAAGGAGGATGCCCAGCGGACACCGGGCGCGGTGACCGCTGCGGCAGGGAAAATCCGTTGGGGCGACTGGTGGACCGAGTGGATGGAGTACCACCAACTCTCGCCGAAATCCGAACGGAGCTACCGCAGCACGGCCCGGCTCCACATCCTTCCCTACTGGGAGGACACGCCACTGGACGGCATCGAGTTCATCGATGGCATGAAGTGGGTGAAGCGATTGCAGCGCGAGCCCGTGCCCGAAGTCCCCGGAGAACCCCGGCGGCGCGGGCGGGGAACGCCTCGCAGTCCGCACACGATCCGTCTGGCGGTGCAGATATTCTCGACCAGCCTGGAGGCTGCGGTCGCCGCGAAACGCCTGCCGGCCAATCCGGTCAAGGGGCTCGGCTGGCCGGATCTTCCCTCCGGCCCCGACCGGTATCTGACCATCGCCGAGTTCGAGGCGATCCGGTTTCACCTGTCGGACCCGATCAACCAGATGATCCTCGATGTCGCGGCCCAATGCGGACTGCGCGCAGGAGAGATCGGGGGGCTGCACACGACCCGCGTCTATCCCGACGAGAATCTGGTCCAAGTAGCGGAGACACTGGATCAGGAGGCGCTCAGGATCAACCCCGTCCCGAAGGACAAAGAGCAGCGCTGGGTCCCCGTGCCGGCGGAGGTCATGGACGACATACGGGAGCACATTGACAGCCTGCCTTCCTCGAAAACGTGTGGCCTGCCGCACTATCGCGGGAAGTGCCCCGGCGGAGCCCTCGTTTTCAGGGGCCCGCGCGGAGGGGCCTTTCAGTCCAATGCCTGGGCGAGAGGCCCATTCGGTCGGGCGTTGAAGTCGTCCAAGGTGCCGGGCCGGGTGCGGGTCCACGATCTGCGCCACACGTACGCGTCGTGGTTGTTGCAGTCCGGCGCGACGCTTGCCGAGGTGGCCCAGGTGATGGGCCATTCCGACGTCGAGGTGACGAAGCGCTACGCGCACCTGGAGAAGAAGACGTTCACCGGGGTGCGCGCGGCGCTGGCTGTCCACTTGGAACGTAGGGCAGGACGTGGGGCAGAGGGTGGCTACGCGACGCTACGCGAGGCTATGCCAAGCGGCGCGGAAGAGGCCGGATGACCTGCGAGAACGAGCCGTCGCTATGCGACGCTACGCGACGCTATCAGGCGGGTACCTAGGTCCGTGCCAGTGAGAGTTCGAGTCTCTCCGGCCCCACAACCAGCACCTGACCCGCGCAGGGGCGACCGGCCTCGGCGAGTCGCCGGCGTTCTGGGCGTTGTCGCCCGGCGGGTCGTTCCGCACCGGCACGCGGGCCGGGTGGCGCGGGTCAGCTCACGGCCCGGCGGACGAGGTCGGCGATGCGCGCCTCGACCTCGGGGGTCATCTCGGTCAGGGCGAAGCTGGTCGGCCACATCTCGCCGTCGTCCAGGTTCGCCGGGTCGTTGAAGCCCAGGGTCGCGTAGCGCGCCTTGAACTTGTCCCGGTTCTGGAAGAAGCAGACGATCTTGCCGTCCAGGGCGTAGGCGGGCATCCCGTACCAGGTCTTCGGCGCGAGCGCCGGGGCGGCGGCGGTGACGATGGCGTGGATGCGCTCGGCCATCACCCGGTCGTACTCGGGCAGCGCGGCGATCTTCGCGTGCAGGTCGCGCTCCGCCTCGGCCTCCTTGTCCGCGTTCGAGGCGCGACGGGCCGCCGCCTTCAGCTCCTGGGCGTGCTCCTTCATCGCGGCCCGTTCGTCGGCCGAGAACCCGTCGTGCGTGCTGGTCTTGGTGCGGCTCATCGCGAGATCTCCTCAAGGGGCGTGGTGTGTGGGGTGGTGTGCGGGGTGGTGGTGTCCTCGGTGGGTGTGAGGACCGGGTGTTCCGCCGGGGGCGTGTCGGTCTGGTCCGCCGGCGTGGCGGGGTGGGGTGGGCGGTAACGGCACATCAGGACGTGGCCGCCATCGTGGAGGTCTCCCAGGCGAACCCGTCGAGGTCGGTGAACGGCTCGACCGCGCTGCCGATCGCGATCCGGTGCGACCCGGTGCCCTCGGGGGCGACGCCGGCGTCCTTGGCCAGCGCGCGGCGGCGGTAGAGGGCCAGCTTGACGGGGCCGGAACCGCTGTCGAACTCGACGTACACGCGGCCGAAGCTCTTGGCCACGGTCAGGCCGCGCTCGACGTAGAACCGCTTGCCGGCGGCGATGTCGGCGGTGCCGAGCAGGAGCACGACGTCCTTGAACTCGCGGGTGGCCGGTCCGGTGTCCTTCTTCGCCGACGTGGCGACCTTCCAGATGGCACCGTCGGGGGCCTGGACGACGCCGCCGACGCCCCAGATGGACTTCGTGACGGGCTTGAGCACCGTGGCCCCGGCGTCGATGGCGGCGTTGACCAGGGCTTTGACGTCGGCGGGCTGGGCCACCGTCAGGGAGAGGGTGTAGCCGCGAAAGCCCGTGGTCGGCTCGGTGGAGGCGCGCAAGCGGAGCTGGGTGGTCAGGCCGAAGGCGGTGGAGTAGAAGCGCTCGGCGGCGGGGAGGTCGGCCACTTCGAGGGTGATGTTGTCGATCGAGGTCATGACAGGAACGCTAGGCGCGACCCGGTGACCTGCGCTTCTCGATTCCTGACCGGTGTCGAGGGTGGCTCAGGCCAGGTAGCGCAGGACTTCGAGCATCGACTGCGGGTCGACCGACGACGGGTCGGGTTCGGTGCACGCTTCGAGTTCCGCGCGGACCGCCGCCAGGTCCAGGCCGGTGCCGATCAGGACCAGTTCGGTCCGGCGGGGGTGGCGGCCCCAGGGGGTGCGTTCGAAGCGGAGGAACGCGCCCACGGTGTGCAGGGCGAAGCGTTGGCGGTGGCCGGGTACGTCGAAGCGCACGAAACCCTTCATCCGGTACAGGCCCGCCGGACGACGGTCCAGGAAGGCCATGAGGCGCACCGGGTTCATGGCCTCCGCGGTGAACTCCACCGTGTCGTAGCGGGTGTGCGCGTGGTCTTCGTCCAAGAGGTCCTCGAACGACAGTTGGCCGTGCGCGGGGCGTTCCCTCGGGTCGAACAGCAGGGCCGGGTCGATGCGGCCGTGGTCGGCGGGCACGACCGGCACGCCGGGTCGGAGGTGGTCGATCACGTCGAGCATCAGCTCCGGGTCGTCCACGCGGTCGATCTTGTTCAACACCACCAGGTCCGCCACGCGCAGGTGTTTCTCCAGGTCGTGCGGGAACTCGACGGCGTCGACCAGCAGCACCAGGCCGCCGTACGCGACGCGCGGGTGTTCGCTGCCCAGCACGAGCTTGGCCATGACCTGCGGTTCGGCCAGGCCGCTGGCCTCGATGACGATCACGTCGACCTGCGAGACGAGCTTGCCCAGCAGTTCGTCCAGGCCGCTCACGTCGACCGCGCAGCACAGGCAGCCGTTGCTCAGCGACACCGTCGAGTCGACCTGGCCGGCGACCGTCATCGCGTCGATGCCGATCGCGCCGAAGTCGTTGACCACCACGCCGATCCGGGTGCCGCGCGCGGTGCCGAGCAGGTGGTTGAGCAGGGTCGTCTTGCCGGAGCCGAGGAACCCGGCCACGACGATCACCGGGATGCGCCGCACCTCGCCGATCCTAGTCGCTCATCATTTTCAGGAAGAGGTCCATGGCGGCCGTGACGCCCTCCTCGTCGTCGGTGGCGACCAGGTCGAGCAGCAGGCCCCGGGCGACGGCCAGGCCGAGCCGGGCGCGGACGCGGGCCCGCTCGGGCGGGTGGCCCCGGGCGCGTTCGAGGGCGGCGACGGGTTCGACCCACGATTCCACGATGCCGTCGAGCAACGCCGTGGTGCCAGGACGGCCCTGCGCGGCTTGGCCGTACAGCTCGAAGAACAGCCGTTCGTGGGCGCGCAGCGCGGGGTCGGTCAGGGCGCGCCAGAAGGCGCGGCCGAGTTCGGCGGGGTCGCCTGCTTCGAGGGTCGCGAGCAGCGCGCGCTGGTTCGCCTCCACGGTCCGCACGACCTCGACCAGCAGCCCTTCCTTGGAGCCGAAGTGGTAGATGAGCATCCGGTGGCTGGTGCCCAGGGCGGCGGCGAGCCGGCGCAGGCTCAGGTCCCCGGTGCCGTGGTGGGCGAGGTGCTCGACGATCCGTGCCAGCAGGCGATCGCGCGCCTCTTGTCCAGCCATGTACCGGATGGTACATGTACCACATGGTACAGACAGTGGACGTCACCGTGCGCAGCCCGGCCGACCCGGCGCGCGTGTACCGGCTCGCGGCGGACAGCTCGACCTGGCCGGACTGGTCGCCGGTGCTGCGCTACGAGCGCGAGAAGGCGGGCGACGCGCACGGCGTCGGCGAGGTGCGGGTGTTTCACAACCGGGGCCGGCGGAAACCCACCCGCGAGGAGGTGGTCGAACTCACGCCCGACCGCAGGGTGGGCTACGTGCTGTTGTCGGGCCTGGCCATCCAGGGGTACCGGGCGTCGATCGACCTCGTCCCGGACGGCACGGGCACGCGGATCCGCTGGCGCTCGTCGTTCGAGCCCCGGGTCCGCGGCACCGGATGGTTCTACCGGTGGGTGCTCCAGCAGGTGATCGGCCGGTACGCCGAGGGGTTGGCCGCGCACGCCGCGAACTGAGGTTTTCCACACCCCCGTTGTGCGGCCCGCACCATGGTCGGACACCCCCGCCGGTTCGTAGCGTGGTGATCATGGATGTCGACTGGGTCGTGGATCTGATGGAAGCGTTCGGCGCACCGGGCGCCGGGCTGGCGATCGCGCTGGAGAACCTGTTCCCACCGCTGCCCAGCGAGGTTTTCCTGCCGCTGGCCGGGTTCACCGCGAGCCGCGGCGGGATGAGCCTGGTCGCCGCGATCGCGTGGACCACCGCCGGGTCCGTGGCGGGCGCGCTGGTGCTGTACTGGGTGGGCGCGCTGCTCGGCCGGGACCGGGTGCGGGCGATCGCGGCGAAGATGCCGCTGGTCAAGGTGTCCGACGTGGACAAGACCGAGGCGTGGTTCGTCAAGCACGGCAAGGCGACGGTGTTCTTCGGGCGGATGGTCCCGATCTTCCGCAGCCTCATCTCCATCCCGGCGGGCGTGGAGCGGATGCCGCTGCCGGGCTTCCTCGCGCTGACCGCCGCCGGGTCGGCGATCTGGAACACCGCGCTGATCCTGGCCGGCTACTTCCTCGGCGAGAACTGGCACGTGGTGGAGCAGTACCTGGGCGTCGCGTCGAAGGTCGTGCTGGGCGCGGTCGTGCTGGCGGTGGTGTGGTTCGTGGTTTCGCGCCTGGTCAAGGGCAAGGAGCGGGTGCGGTAGGGGTCAGGCGCGGAGGTAGCGCAGGATCGCCAGGATCCGCCGGCTGTAACCGTCCACATCGGACAGCCGTAGTTTGTCGAAGATCGAGTTCACGTGCTTCTCCACGGCGCTGCGCGAGACGTGCAGCTTCGCCGCGATCGCGTTGTTGGTGTGGCCCTCGGCCATGTGCGCCAGCACTTCCCGCTCCCGCGCGGTCAGCACGTCCAGCGGGTTCGCGGACCTGGCCAGCAGCCGGCGCACCACCTCCGGGTCGAACGCCGCCCCGCCCGCGCCCACCCGGCGCAGCGCGTCGAGGAACTCCTCCACCTGCACGACGCGGTCCTTGAGCAGGTAGCCGACGCCCTCGGCGCGCCCGGTCAGCAGGTCCACGGCGTAGCGCTGCTCGACGTACTGGGACAGCACGAGCACACCCACCTCCGGATGCCTCCGGCGGATCTCCAGCGCGGCCTTCAGGCCCTCGTCGGAGTTCGTCGGGGGCATCCGCACGTCGGTCACCACGACGTCGGGCACGTGCGCGGCCACGGCGTCGAGCAGCGCGTCCGCGTCGCCGACCGCCGCCACCACGTCGTGCCCCTCCTCGGCGAGCAGCCGCGCCAGGCCCTCGCGCAGCAGGGTCGAGTCCTCGGCCAGGATCACCCGCACGGGACCTCCGCGGTGATCACCGTGGGGCCGCCCGCCGGGCTGCGCACCGCGAAACTGCCGTCCAGCGCGGAAACCCGCCGGGACAGCCCGGCCAGGCCGCCGCCCGCCGGGTCCGCTCCCCCGACGCCGTCGTCCTCGATCCGCACCCGCACCCGGTCGGCGTCCCCCGTGATGTCCACGCGGATCATGGTCGCACCCGAGTGCTTGACCGCGTTCGTCACGGCCTCGGAGACCACGAAGTACAGCGCGGTGCGCACCGGTGTCGACGTGCCCTGGTGTCCACAGTGGATGGTCGTGGGGATCGGCGAGCGGTCCGCGACGGCCTCCAGCGCGTCGGCCAGGCCGAGCGAGTCCAGCGCCACCGGGTACACCCGCCAAGCCACGTCGCGCAGGTCCTCCAGCACGTGCCGGGACTCCTCGTGGGCCTGCCGGAGCAGTTCGTCGGCGTGCTCGGGGTGGCGGCGGGCGCGGCCCAGCAGCATCCCCAGGGCCACCAGGCGCTGCTGCACGCCGTCGTGCAGGTCGCGTTCGATGCGGCGGCGCTCCGCGTCCACGGCGGCCACGACCCCGGCCCGGCTCTCGGCCAGTTCGTCGATCCGCCGGCGCAGCAGCTCGGCCTCGCTGGGCCCCAGGCAGCGCCAGGCCACCTTCGCCTCCAGCGCGATCACCCCGATGATGCCCTGCACCTCCACGTACAGCAGGACGCCGCCGATCAACGCGGTCCACACCACGGCCGTGACGTCGTCCCCGAAGTCGATGCCGTCCAACCCTTTGACGACGATCCGCTGCGCGGCGATCGCGCCCAGCGCGAGGCCGTAGAACAGCCACGACAGCACGAACCCGCCGAGCAGGCCGACCGGGGCGCGGACGAGCAGGTAGCGGACCGCGCGGGGCCGGGTCGGCTCGGCGCTCTCCACGCCCAGGAACCGGCGGATGCGGCGGCGTTCCAGCTCGGCGAACCTCGGCGCGGCGGACCGGGCGAACACCACCACCAGCAGGCCGGCCAACCCCGAGAAGAAACCGAGCAGCAGGCCCACCACCGCGCGCAACGCCCTGGCCACGACGTCGAGATTAGTCGACCCGAACGCCGGATCGGCACCGAACAACGCACCCCGGAGGGATCGGACGGGTGCGTTCGGTCGCGGTGGTGGGTGCGGGGCGGGCGGGGATCGTGCTGTCCGTCGCGCTGCTGCGCGCCGGGTGGCGGCCCACGGCGTGCTTTTTCGGCGACATCGTGTTCGCCTTCGTGCCCGGGGATGGTCGAGGTGAGCGGTCGAGGTGGGTGGTCGAGGTGTCCTGGGTTCGGTTGGACCCGGCCACGGATGGCGCGGTTCTTCGCCTCCCGGCTGGACGACAACGACGGCACGGCGGCGTGGCTGCGCGGGCGGTTCGGCGAGTTCTTCGACGATCCGGCGGTGCTGTTCCCGTGGTTCTTCGACGCCGCGGCGCGGCGGTTGCCGGCCCGGCGTGGCGTGCCGCGCTACCGGCTCGGTGTGGCCAGGAAGGTGTTGGGGCACCGGGTGTTCAGGCGACCAGCTCCCGCGTGAGCAGGTCCCGGATCTCCTTCGCGGCGGCCCGGCCCGCGCGGGTCGCGCCGATCGTGCTGGCGGACGGCCCGTAGCCGACGAGGTGCACGCGCGGGTCCGCGACGACCCGCGTGCCGTCGAGCCGGATGCCGCCGCCGGGGCCGCGCAGGCCGAGCGGGGCGAGGTGGTCGACGGCGGGGCGGAAGCCGGTGGCCCACAGGATCACGTCGGCGCGCTCGGTGCGGCCGTCCGCCCAGACCACGCCGTCCCCGGTGATCCGCTCGAACATCGGCCGGCGGTCGAGGGTCTTGTCCGCCAGGGCTTCGCGGACCGCCGGGGTGAGGCTGAGGCCGGTCACGCTGACCACGCTGCGCGGCGGCAGGCCCGCCCGGACCCGGTCCTCGACCAGCTTGACCGCCGCGCGGCCCACCTCGGGGGTGAACGGCTCGTCGCGGAACTCGGGTTCGCGGCGGGTGACCCAGGTCGTGGTGCCGAAGCGGGCGATCTCCAGGAGTTGCTGGACCGCCGACGTGCCGCCGCCGACGACGACCACGTGCCGGCCCGCGAACTCCTCCGGGCCGTTGTACTGCGACGAGTGCAACTGGCGGCCGCGGAACAGCTCCTGGCCCGGGTAGCGGGGCCAGAACGGGCGGGTCCACGTGCCGGTGGCGTTGACCAGGGCCTTGGTGTGCCACGTGCCGTGGTCGGTCTCGACCTTGAGCGTGCCGTGGTCGTCGCGGACGGCCTGCACGCGCACCGGGCGGCGGACGTGGATGCCGTTGCGGCGTTCGAAGTCGGCGAAGTAGGCGGGCAGCACCTCGTTCGCGGGCGCGGCCGGGTCGGGCGGGTCGAACGGCATCCCCGGCAGGTCGTGGATGCCGTGCACGGTCGCCATCCGCAGGCTCGGCCAGCGGTGCCGCCACGCTCCGCCGGGGCCTTCGTCGGCGTCCAGGACCACGTGGTCGAGGTTCATCCGATCGAGGAAGTAGGCGGCCGAAAGTCCAGCCTGACCTGCACCGATGACCACGACGTCCATATCCGGGGCAACGCCCGCCGGCGCGCCCGCCTTCCCGGTGTGACAAAATGTCAGTCCCCCTCGCTACCGTCGCAGACATGATCAAACTCCGCATCCTGACCGTGGCGGTGGCAGCCCTCCTGGCCGCGACCGCGATCCCCGCGACGGCAGCCCCCGAGGCCCCGTCGCCGCAGTCCGCCGTGCCCTCGGACGTGACGGTGGCGTTCGCCGTCTACGACCGCGCGCTGGGCCGCACCACGCTGTCCTACAACTCGCACAAGCAGATCAGGTCGGCCTCGGTGGTGAAACTGCTGATCGCGCTCGACTACCTGGAAGCCAGAGGCCCGGACTTCACGATCCCTCCCGAAGACCTCAACCGCCTGGTGCCGATGCTGCGCTCCAGCGACGACTACGCGGCCAGCGAGCTGTGGGTGCTCAACGGCTGGGAGCAGATCGTCGTGCGGATGGCGGCGAAACTGGGCCTGGAGGACACCGCGCCGCCGGTCGACGTCGGTTTCTGGGGGTACACGGCGCTGAGCGCGGCGGACGTGGTGAAGATCTACCGGTACGTGCTGGACCAGGCGCACCCGAAGTACCGCGCGTTCATCATGGGCAACCTCCACCAGGCCACGACGTGCGCGACGGACGGCTTCGACCAGTCGTTCGGCATCCCGTCGGCGATCCCGGGCGAGGTCGCGTACAAGCAGGGCTGGTCCCGCTTCGGCGACACCCCGCCCCGCCCGTGCGTCGAACCGCCCGCCGCCCGCACCCCGCTCCCGGCCGCCAAGGACGGCCCGCTCGGCCGCCTGGCCCCGGAAGCCGTCGTGGACCTGACCCGGCCGGCCATGCACACCACCGGCACCTACGGCCCGGCCGACCGCAAGATCATGGCCGTGCTGACCCTGGAACCGGTCGGGACGACCTGGGACACCTCCGCCCACCGCCTGACGACCGTGACGAAGGCGGTGTACCTGGCAGACCGAATCCTCACCGGCTGATCCCCACCCGCAGATCCCCACCCGCAGATCACCACCGGGCGATCCTGACCGGGCGATCCTGACCGGCTGGCGCGGCCTCGGGCTCCGGTGTCGGCGTCTACGACCGCCGGTCGGGCGATCGACGGTGCTGCCAGCGGTGGTGGCTGCCAGCGGCAGTGGCGGCGGCGGCAGTGGCGGTGACGGCCTTCCCGGCGAGTCGACGGGTCAGGTCTGCCGGGTCGGCGGATTCGGACGTCGTCCTGTCGCCGTGTTGCACGTCGTGGCTGTCGGAGGACGCGCGATGCGCGTGCAGTGGTCGCCGCGTCGGGATCGAACCCGTCGGCGCACATCACCGGTCGACGTCAACGCGGCACGCGACCGGAGAGCCGTCAAGCAGTCGGAACGGGTGTCGTCGTGTCGCACTGTTGTGGCACGGATGTCGCATCCTTGTCGCATTGGCGCGATCTACCTGCGGTTTTGGCGGACGCCGAGGTGGCGTTGTGGTAGCGCGAAGGTCGCATCCGTGGTGCGTCGAGGTGCCATGACGGCGGCCCGAGCGTGGCGTGGTGCGCTGGGTCACATGCGGAAGGCATCTGCGTCGACGGGCGTTGACGGGAGGTATGAGTCGACTTCGTGACATCCCGTTGTCCGTCCTAGACCTCGCGCCGGTCACGACTGCGACGGATGCGCGAACGTCGCTCGCGCACACCCGGGAGCTGGCCCAGCGCGTCGAGCAGCTCGGCTACCGCCGCTTCTGGCTGGCCGAGCACCACAACATGCCCGGGATCGCCAGCTCGTCCCCGGCGATCCTGATCGGCCACGTCGCCGCCGCCACGACCACGCTGCGGGTCGGCTCCGGGGGCGTGATGCTGCCCAACCACCCGCCGCTCGTGGTGGCCGAGCAGTTCGGCACGCTCACCGCCCTGCACCCGGACCGGATCGACCTGGGCATCGGCCGGGCACCGGGCACCGACCAGCGGACGGCGCGCGCCCTGCGGCGGACCGAGGGCCCGCTGTCGGTGGACGACTTCCCGCAGCAGCTCTCCGAGCTGATGGGCTACTTCGACGGCACCGAGGTCCTCTCCGCCGTGCCCGCCCACGGCAACAAGCCGCCGATCTGGCTGCTCGGGTCCAGCGGCTACAGCGCGCAGGTGGCGGGCCTGCTCGGGCTGCCGTTCGCGTTCGCCCACCACTTCAGCGCGGAGAACACCATCCCGGCGCTGCGGCTGTACCGCGAGCGCTTCCAGCCCTCCGCCGTGCTCGCCGAGCCGTACGCCATGGTGTGCGCCTCGGCGATCATCGCGGACACCGACGAGCACGCCCGGTGGATCGCCGCGCCTCAGGCGCTGTCCTTCCTGCGCCTGCGGCAGAACCGGCCGGGGCCGTTGGCGACGCCGCAGGAGGCCGCCGACCACCCGTACACCGAGTTCGACCGGCTGATCATCCGCGAACGGCTGGACTCGCAGGTCATCGGCGACCCGCAGACCGCACGTGACCAGCTCGAACAGCTCCTCGCCGACACCCTGGCCGACGAGCTGATGGTCACCACGATGGTCGCCGACCAGTCGGACCGGCTGCGGTCCTACGAGCTGCTGGCCGAACTCGCGGGCATCTCGTATTCATCCGAACGAGTGAAGACTGAAGTCGAGGTGTAGCAACCGGGCGAAAGACCGCGATGATCCTATTGAGCGCGCACGCCCCCCGACGCGCTCCCTAACTTCCGGGCGGCGAGTCGCGCCCGATCGGATCGCCGCCGCGGTCCGCGTGGGCAGCGCCGCCGAAAGTGTGGCGCCGCCCACGCGGGCGGCGGCCCGGCATCACGGCTTGGCCACAGGCCGGCACCAGGTGCGAATCAAGCCCCCGTATCCGCCCCCTCCCACCCCCGCGCGCCGTCATGGTGGTGGGAGTCGCCGCTAGCCCACCGCCGGGGCGGGAAGGGGAGGTTCGTGAAGTTCGCCAGACTGGCCGTCGGCCTGTGCCTGGCGGGGGCATTGGCAGGGTGCGCGGACCACTCCGCGCTGTCCGACGCGTCCGTCCCCGAGACGACCTCCAACACCCAGGCCAACCCGAACAACGCGCCGCCCGCGTCGGCGTTCTCCGCGTTCGGCTCGCGCCGGTCGTGGTCCGACGGGTTGGCCATCACCGTCTCGCCCGCGCGGTCGCTCAAGCCGAGCGACACGTCGTTCCCGAAGGCTCCGCGCACCACCGCGTTCGTGCTGACCGTGGTCAACGGCACCGGCACGGCCTACCGCACCAGCGAACTCACCGTGCGCGCCCTGGTCGGCGGCGAGCCGGTGCCCGAGGTGCTCGACTCGGTGCAGGGCCTCAACGGCCTGGGCGCGGCCGTGACCGAGGTCCCGCCGGGCGGCGAGACCATGCTGACCTTGGCGTTCGCCGTGCCGGAGAGCCAGGTCCGGATGCAGTTGGTGGTCGAGCCCAACGGCTCCGGCCAGGACCCGAGCGCCACGTTCGAGGGGATGGCCTGACCTGCCCGGACCCCCGGTCCGGGCGCACCGGCTCGGCACCGCTGGGCGTTGTCGGGGGCCGGCTGTAGCGTTTGCGCCATGACCGAGCAGAAGCGCCTGTCCCCCGGCGACCAGGCCCCGGCGTTCACGCTGCCCGACAGCGAGGGCAAGCCCGTCTCGCTTTCCGACTACCTGGGTCGTTCGGTGGTCGTCTACTTCTACCCGGCGGCCGGGACGCCGGGTTGCACCAAGCAGGCGTGCGACTTCCGCGACAGCATCGGCGAACTCGCCACCTCCGGTTACGACGTCGTGGGCATCTCGCCGGACAAGCCGGAGAAGCTGGCCAAGTTCGCCGAGGCGGAGGGCCTGAACTTCCCGCTGCTGTCCGACGTGGACCGCAAGGTGCTGGCCGAGTGGGGCGCGTTCGGCGAGAAGCAGAACTACGGCCGCACGGTGCAGGGCGTCATCCGCTCGACCTTCCTGGTCGACCCGGAGGGCAAGGTCGCCAAGGCGATGTACAACGTCCGGGCGACCGGCCACGTGGCCAAGCTGCTGCGCGAACTGCCCGCCTGACCCGCGCCGGCACCGCCGCCCGAGCCCGGTCCGCCCGGCTCGGGCGCGCCGGCGGGTACACTGGGGGCCGAGGCCAGGCCGCGAGGGCCGCTCAGATCCGCCGTGAGGGTGATATCCGTGTGTCGCGCGACGACACCCGACGCTCCCCGCTCCAAGTTCGTCATCCGGGTCCACTTCCCCGTTCGCGGCGGTTGACGCCGGGCCGATCGGCCCGCGCCCACAACCGAAGAACCGTTCTCGGGACACCCGAAATGTTGAAGTGGACTCTGCTCGGCCTCGCCATCCTGTTCGAGGTCTTCGCAACGCTGTGCCTGAAAGCCTCCGAGGGCTTCACCAGGACCCTGCCCACGCTCGGCCTGCTGGTCGGCTACGCGGCGGCCTTCTACCTGGAATCCCAGGTGATCCGCCTCGGCCTGCCGGTGGCCGTCACCTACGCGGTCTGGGCCGGCGGCGGCATCGCGCTGGTCGCCGTGGCCGGCCGCGTGCTGTTCGCCGACCCGATCGGCCCGGCCACGCTGGCCGGCATGGCGCTCATCGCGGCCGGTGTCGGCGTCGTCTCGGTCGCCGCGACGGCGTGACGGACGCCTACCCGCGCTCCCGGGCGGGCGCACCGGACCGGTGCGCCCGCCCCGGCACTTACTTCCGGGCCAGTTCTTCCAGGTGCGGCAGCAGCAGGCGCAGGGCGCGGCCGCGGTGGGAGATCTCGTCCTTGTCCTCCGGGGACAGCTCGGCCGACGTGACGTCCCGGCCCTCGGGCTGGAAGATCGGGTCGTAGCCGAAACCGTTGGTACCGGCCGGTTCGCGGCGGATCGTGCCGCGCCACTCGCCGCGGACCACCACCTCCACGCCGCCGGGCGCGACCAGGGCCGTGGTGCAGACGAAAGCGCCGCCCCGGCGTTCGTCGGGGACGTCGCGGAGCTGGCCGAGGACCAGCTGGAGGTTCGCGGCGTCGTTGCCGTGGGCCCCGGACCAGCGGGCGGACAGCACGCCGGGCATGCCGTTGAGCGCGTCGACCTCGATGCCCGAGTCGTCCGCCACGGCCGGCAGGCCGGTCGCGGCGAAGGCGTCGCGGGCCTTGGCCAGCGCGTTGCCCTCGAAGGTCGGGTCGGTCTCCGGGGCCTCGGGGAACTCGGGGACGTCGGCCAGGCCGACGACCTCGATCCCGGCCAGGCCCTCGGCGGCCAGGATCCGGCGCAGTTCGCCGAGCTTCTTGGCGTTGCGGGACGCGAGCAGGACCTTCACTTCTTGCGGCCCTTCGGTTCGGGGAGCACGCCGGGGTACGGCTGGGCCAGCGCCTCCGACTGGACGCGGTTGAGTTCGGCGCAGCCCTGCAACGCCAGGTCGAGCATCTTGTCCAGAGTGGACCGGGCGAACGTCGCGCCCTCGCCGGTGCCCTGGATCTCGATCAGGGTGCCCGCGTCGGTGGCGACCACGTTCATGTCGACCTCGGCGCGGGAGTCCTCCTCGTACGGGAGGTCCAGCCGCACCCGGCCGTCCACGACGCCGACCGACACCGCCGACACCGCGCACGACAGCGGCTGCGGGTCGGCCAGCCGGCCGGCCGCGCCGAGCCACGTGACGGCGTCGGCCAGCGCCACGTACGCGCCGGTGATGGCCGCGGTGCGGGTGCCGCCGTCGGCCTGGATCACGTCGCAGTCGATCACGATCGTGTTCTCGCCCAACGCGGCCAGGTCGATGCACGTGCGCAGCGACCGTCCGATCAGACGGGAGATCTCGTGCGTGCGACCGCCGATCCGGCCCTTCACGGACTCGCGGTCGCTGCGGCTGTGGGTGGCGCTCGGCAACATCGCGTACTCGGCGGTCACCCATCCGAGACCCGATCCCGACCTCCACCGGGGTACACCTTCGGTCACGCTGGCCGCGCAGAGCACACGCGTGTTGCCGAACTCGATCAGCACCGAGCCCGCCGGCCACTGCTGGTAGCCGCGGGTGATCCGGATGTCGCGCAGTACGTCGTCGTTCCTGCCATCGGTTCTCAGCACGGCACTACCCTAAGGCGCTGAACCTGGGGACGTTCCACTGGCGTAGGGAGAGGCATGGCACTCGCGGACGGCCTTTCGACGATCTTCGGACTTCCCGCGCACCCGCTGCTGGTTCACGCGGTCGTGGTGCTCCTCCCGCTGGCCGCGGTGGCCGCCGCCGCCCTGGCCGTCGTGCCCAAGTGGCGGCAGCGCTACGCGTGGCCACTGCTGGGCGTCACGCTGCTGGGCGTCGGCTCGGTGCTGCCCGCGCAGAAGGCCGGCGAGCAGCTGCACGAGCGGCTGGCGGCCCTGGGCAACCCGCTGATCGAGCGGCACGCCGAGCTGGGCAACGACCTCCTGCCGTTCGCGCTCGGGTTCGGCGTGCTGGTGGTGGCGCTGCTGGTCGCCGGCCGGCTGGCCGACCGGGAACGCGCCGCCGCGACCGACGACGCGGCGGTGCCCAGGACGTGGCGGCGGATCCTGGTCGTGGTGGCGGTGCTGGTGATCGCGGCCGGCGCGGCGGTGACCGTGCAGACCGTGCGCATCGGGCACAGCGGGTCGTCGGCGGTGTGGGACGGCGTCGGCCAGAACTAGCCGGGAACCGGCACCGCGCCCCAACTCCGGTGACGTGCGGGCGGGTGCCGCGGCATCATGGACGCCGTGGACGCCTCGAACGCCGATTGGATCCCCGTGGTGGGTTACGAGAACCTGCCGGGCTGCCTCCCGCCCGCAGCGGCTCTCGGCCGTTGACTGCGTGAGCACGGCGTCGACTGGACGCCGTTCGACGAGGACGAGGTCCGGTGTGGACTCGCGTGCGGCGTCGGCCCCGACGGCCGTTGGCACGGCTGGTACGACATCCGGGTCCGCGCCGCAGCGCTGTGGCGCCTCGGCCTGCACCCCGACCAGCCCACCGCCGCGCTGCTGAGCCCGGCCCCGCCCGCGTGGTGGTTCGCCACCGCCGAGCGCAACGCCCGGCAGGGCCTGCGCACGCCGCTGCCGGGCCGGCTAGGGCAGGTGTAGCGGGGTCGGCGGGGACTTGTGCAGGGTCCGCGAAACGGTGCACAGCTGGTCGATGGCACGCCGCACGGTCGCGTCGAGGGCTTCGCGCTGCTCGTCGGTCAACGCCGACACGTCGTACTCCAGCGTCACCGGCACCTCGTGCAGTTCGTGCGCCCCCGGGGGCCGCACGTCCTCGGCGTGCGCCGTGAGACCCTCGCCGACGCGTCGGTAGATCAGGGTCTCCGCGGTCACGACCGCGCAGCCCGCCATCGCCGCCAGCAGCAGTTCGACCGGGCTGAACGAGCCCTCCGCGCCGACGCGGCCGATCGGCACCGAGGCGCCCCGGCCGTTCGTGGCCACGAACTCGTGCTGGCCGACCTTGCGCACCTCGACGTTCGACACCCGTCCGACGTTAGTCGATGCGGTCGGCGGTGGCCTTCGCGATCCGGCGCACGTATTCGAGGTCACCGCAGTCGTCGTCGAGCAGGCCCTGCCGCGCCTCCAGGAACGCCTTGCCCAGTTCCTCGCGGCGGTCGACGGCGACCTGCTCGCGGGCGTCGTTGAGGATCGTCCGCTCCTCCTCGTCCACGTGGTGGTTGAGGGCTTCGACCAGTTCCTCCAGCTTCGACTCCCACTCGTCGGTCTCCGGGTCGGCGACCTGCATCAGCGCCAGCAGCGCCTGGTGCCCTTCGGCGTGCTCCTCCTCGCCGTGGTCGACTTCGTCATCGTCCACCCGCTTGTACCGCTTGAGCGCCGGGTAGACCTCGGACTCCTCCGCCTCGGCGTGCGCGACCAGCAGCGCGGCCAGTTCGCCGAGCCGGGTGGTGCGGTCCGCGGAGCGGTCCCGCAACTCGCGGAACAGCTCCTCGAACCGCCGGTGGTCAGCCAGGATCAGGTCGACGACATCAGTTGCCATGCCCGCCGATTACCCGGACGGCCGGCTCGTCAACCGCGTACTTGTGGCCCTGACGTGCGAGTTCGACCGGCCCGCCGTACCGGGTGCGGGCTTCGGCGAGCACCGCGTCCGGGTCGGTCCACGGCGCGACGTGGGTGAGCAGCAGCCGCCCCACGCCCGCCGCGGCGGCCAGGTCTCCCGCTTGGACGCCGGACAGGTGCGTGCCCGGCGGGCGGTCGTCGGCGTGCGTCCACGTCGCTTCGGACAGCAGCACGTCCACGCCGTCGGCCAGGCCGCCCAGCGCGTCGCAGGGGCCGCTGTCGCCGGTGAACGCGAGCGCCGCGTTCTCGGTGGCGATGCGGAACCCGTACGCCTCGCACGGGTGGTCGACGCGGGCCGCGGTGATCTCGAACGGGCCGATCCGGAACGGCTCGGCGCTCAGGGCGTGGAACTCGAACACGTCCGACAGGTCGGCGGTGCGCAGTTCCTCCGCGTTCTCGGCGTAGGCGCGGGCGAAGCGCCTGGGTGCCTCGGCCGGCGCGTGCACGGGGAGCTTGCGCGCGGTCGTGTCGTGCGGCGGGTGGGTGTGGTAGCGGCGCATCACCGCGAGCGTGGTGAAGTCGGCGCAGTGGTCCGGGTGCAGGTGCGAGAACAGCAGCGCGTCCAGCGAGAACGGGTCGCAGTGCGCCTGGAGGGAGGCCAGCACACCGTTGCCGAGTTCGAGCCCGAGACGGTAGCCGTCCGCCTCGACGAGGTAGCCGGATGCGGGGCCGTCCGGCCCCGGCAGGCTGCCCGAGCAGCCGAGGATGGTCAACAGCACGCTTGGAGAGTGCCAAATCATTCGTGCGAGTGGAACGACGCGTTTTCCAGCCGGGGCAGAAACCGGCGGGCCAACCGGGTGAACAGGTCCGTCGGGCCGGTGCTGGAGAACCGCAGGTCCGGGTCGCCGGAGCGGAACAGGTCGAGGTCGGTGAGCACCCGGACGACGTCCTTCACGGTCTCCTCCGCGCTGGAGACCAATGTCACCCGGTCGCCCATCGCGAGCTGGATCACGCCGGTCAGCAACGGGTAGTGGGTGCAGCCGAGCACGACCGTGTCGACCTCGGCGCGCTGCAACGGCTCCAGGTACGCCTGGGCGAGGCCGAGCACCTGGCGGCCGGAGGTGGTGCCGCGCTCGACGAAGTCCACGAACCTCGGGCAGGCCACGGCCGTGACCTCGATGTCGGGCGCGGCGGCGAACGAGTCCTGGTACGCGCCGGAGGCGATGGTGCCCACCGTGCCGATCACGCCGACCCGGCCGGTGCGGGTGGTCGCGACGGCGCGCCGGACGGCGGGCAGCACGACCTCGACCACCGGCACGTCGTAGCGCTCGCGGGCGTCGCGCAGGCACGCCGAGGACGCCGTGTTGCAGGCGATCACCAGCAGCTTCGCGCCGTCCTCGACCAGCCGGTCGAGGTGTTCCAGGGCGAGTTTGCGCACGTCCGCGATGGGCCGCGGACCGTACGGGGCGTTGGCCGTGTCGCCCAGGTAGCGGATGCTCTCCTCGGGCAGCTGGTCCATGATCGCGCGGGCGACGGTCAGGCCGCCCACCCCGGAGTCGAAGACGCCGATCGGCGCGTCGGAGGACGTCACGCGGCGGCAGCCCGGTGGTTGTCCCGGGCGACGCCCCAGGCCGCGAGCACGCCGCCGAGCGCGCCGAACAGGTGGCTCTCCCAGGAGATGCCGGGCTGGCCGGGCAGCACGCCCCAGAGCATCGCGCCGTAGACCGCGAACACCACCAGGGCGACCACGATCTGCGCCGTGGCCCGCGCGAACACGCCGCGGACCAGCAGGAACACCAGGTAGCCGAAGACCAGGCCGGACGCGCCGATGTGGCTGCCCGGCGAGCCGATCAGCCACACGCCCAGGCCGTCGGTCAGCCAGATGACCGCGGTGACCTGGAGGAACTGCTTGATCCCGCCGGAGGTGGCGAGGAAGCCGAGGATGAGCAGCGGCACGGCGTTGCCGATCAGGTGCTCCCAGCCGGCGTGCAGCAGCGGGGCCCAGAGGATGTTGTCCCACTCGGTGAAGTCGCGCGGGATGACGCCGTCGTAGTCGAGACTGCCGCCGAGCGCCGTGTCGACGCCCTCGACCACGAACATCAGGGCGACGAACCCGGCCACCACCACCGCCGAGAGCACCGGGTTCGGCGGGATGACGCGCTTGGCCGGCGACCGGGTGGGCGGTGCCGGCGACACAACCGTGGGATCCACACCTTCAGGTTACGTGTGAACCGGCCGTCACAGGGGGCGGATTCGGCGCGGCGGGGCGGACCGGCCGGTGCTCTGCGAGACGGCCAAGTTCCGAGGTCAGGGGGTGCGCCTGTGCCACGTCCCGGTGATCGGAGCCTAGGCTGGGCCCGTGTCGATCGAAGTCGCCGTGCGCACCGAGGCCGAGTTGGGCGAAGCACCCACCTGGGACCACGGCAGTGGGACCCTCATCTGGGTGGACATCCTCGGTAGTCAGGTGCACCGGTACTCGCCGGGGCGGGACGAGGACGCGGTGCTCGACGTGCCGCAGCACGTGGGCGCCGCGAAGCCCCGCACCAAGGGCGGCCTGGTGCTCAACCTGCGCGACGGGGTCGCCCTGGTCGACCGCGACGGCGCGAAGACGTGGCTGGTCTACTGGGCGCGCGACGGCGTGCGCGGCAACGACGCGGCGGTCGACCCGGCGGGCCGGCTGTGGGCCGGCACCACCCGCTACGACGAGGACCCGGGCGGCTGGCTGGCCCGGGTCGACCCGACCGGGGACGCCAAGGTCGTGCTGGGCGACGTGACGTGCAGCAACGGCGTCGACTGGAGCCCGGACGGCACGCTGATGTACTACGTCGACTCGGCGACCCGCCGGATCGACGTGCTCGACTACGACCGGGACACCGGCGAGGCCACCAACCGCCGCACGCTCGCCGAGGTGGACCGGGGTCTGCCGGACGGGCTGTGCGTGGACGCGTCGGGCGCGGTCTGGGTCGCGCTGTGGGGCGGTGCCGCGGTGCGCCGGTACACCCCGGACGGGCGGGTCGACACCGAGGTCGAACTGCCGGTCGGCCAGCCCAGCGCGTGCGCGTTCGGGGGCCAGGACTTCACCGACCTGTACGTGACGACCGCGCGGGTCGGGCTGTCCGGCGACGCGCTGAGCGAGCTGGCCGGGTCGGTGCTGGTGCTGCCGGGCGCGGGCGAGGGCCGCCCGTCCACCGCGTTCGCGGGCTGACGCCGCGACGTCAGGCGGTGTCGGCGTCCGAGGCCGCGCGGATCCGGTAGACGTCGCCGGGTTCGGCCAGGGTGACCGGGCCCGCGAACGCCTCGGTCGCGTCGGCCAGCACGCCGGCGCGGTCCGACCACGGCAGGACGTGGGTCAGCACCAGCCGGCCGACGCCCGCCTCGGTCGCCACCAGGCTCGTCTCCCGGCCGCTCATGTGCAGGTAGTTGGCGCGCCCGGCCTGCTCCCGCCACGCCGCGTCGGCCAGCAGCAGGTCCGCGCCCCGGGCCAGCTCGACCAGCTCCGGGCACGGCACGGTGTCGCCGGTGAACACCAGGGACGTGCCGGCGTGCGAGATGCGGAACGCGTACGCCTCGCAGATGTGCCGCATCGCGGCCACCTCGACCGACACCGGGCCCACCTGGAAGCAGCCGGCGGCCAGCGGGACGAAGTCGAACGTGGCCGCCAGGTCCAGCGCGGCCAGTTCCTCCTCGGAGGCGGCGTGCGCGGCGGCCAGCCGGCCCGGCGCGTGCGGCGGGGCGTACACCGGGAGCCTGCCGAACGACGGGGGCGGCGACGGGTGGGCGCGCAGGTAGGTGGTGAGCGCGCTGAAGTCCGCGCAGTGGTCGAGGTGCAGGTGCGACAGGAGCACGGCGTCGAGCGTGAACGGGTCGCACCGCCGCTGGAGCGCGCCGAACACGCCGCCACCGAGTTCGACCGCGATCCGGACCCCGGCCACTTCGACCAGGTACCCCGAAGTGGGCAGATCAGGACCCGGTGCGCTACCCGAACACCCGAGCACCGTCAATTGCATGGCGGCACGATAGCAGCCGACTGTCGGCACTATTGCGGAAAACCCGCCGGGCGGTACCTGGCAATATCAATGGGCGAGATTCACTCGAATGCCTCGGCGCGGAACCGCATTGGCCGCATTGCTCGACGTCGGATGGGGTTCGAACCCGGTCCGCACTCGTCCACGAGCGCCGCCGCAGGTCCCACCGCCGACCGCGTGACCTGCGATGACCACACCGACCAGGGGCAGCGGCGCGGGTGCCCGCCACGGCCGACGAGGTGTGCGCGGACCGGGGCGACCGCGAACAACCGCAGGTGGACCGGGAAATCCGCCGGACATTCCGACTGTCCGGACGATTGTATGAGGTGGACCACATCATCGATCCCGAACTGCCGGAATTCCTGCCGGTGCGCCGCGCGGTGGCCGGCGAACCGTTGTTCCGGAACGCGCACACCCCGCCGGAAGGCGACTAGCGGTATTCCGCACGAACGACCGCGGGCTCACTGGCGGCGGCGCTGCTCCAGCGTCGACAGGTGCTCCGACCAGCGGTAGGCCCGGGGCAGCAGGGTGCCGATCGGGACCTTCTCGGTTTCGGTGACCAGCACCGTCACGTCCGGCACCAGGTCGGAGAGCACCTGGCGGCAGCGCCCGCACGGCGGGACCACGCCGGTCGAGTCGGCGGCCACCACCGTGTCCAGGTCGTAGACGCCCTCGGCCGCCGCCGCGCCGATCACCACGAGTTCCGCGCACGGGCCGCCGGCGAAGTGGAAGACGTTGAGCCCGGTGAACGTGCGACCGTCCACCGACCGGGCGGCCGCGGCCACGGTGTGGTGCCGCCAGCGGCTGTGCGCGCGGGCCACCGCGAGGGCTCGGGCGAGCAGTTCGCGGTCGGCGTCGGACAGGCTCAATTCACACACCACCGGGTAGTCGGGCCGGGACGACCGAATCGTAGGAACAGCGCCGGCGCGCCGGATAGCACCGAACGGACGACCAGGGCTTTTCATCCGGCGCAACCGATCGGCGGCAAGTTGCAGGACCGAAGGGAAACCGTTGTGGGCCCGCCCGCGGTGAACCGATAGTGGGAACCGAGGCCGCCCAGTGCCGGAGGAGTACCTGGATGTTGTCGAGAACCCTGCTGGTGATCGCGCTGCTGTTCGTCGCACCGGTCGTTCCGGCGAATGCCGCACCCGGTTGTTCCGGGTACGTGGCGCTCACCTACGACGACGGCCCGAACCCCGGTTTCGTCCGCCCGCTGCTCGCCGCGCTGAAGGCCGCGCGGACCAAGGCGACGTTCTTCGACCTCGGCTCACACGCCGACGAACGTCCCGACCTGGTGCGCGAGACCGTGCGGGCGGGCCACTGGCTGGGCAACCACACCTGGTCGCACCCGGCCCTGACCACCCTGCCGGCCGACCAGCTGAGCGCGGAGATCTCCCGGACCCAGGACGTGCTGCGCAAGATCACCGACCGCACCCCGACCCTGTTCCGCCCGCCCTACGGCGACACGAACGACGCCGTCCGGGCCGAAGCGCGCCGCCAGGGCCTGACCCAGGTCCTGTGGACCGTCGACACGGTCGACTGGAGCGGCGTGCCGACCGACGCCATCGTCCGCTCGGCGACCGCCGCCAAGGCCGGCGACATCGTCCTGATGCACGACGGCTACCAGACCACCGTGGACGCCGTCCCCCTGATCGTGAAGGGCCTCAAGGACAAGCGCCTGTGCCCCGGCCGAATCGACAACCGCGGCCAGGTAACAGCGCCCTAGCCCCAGCGGCCTTCATCTCCCCCGACTCGGATTCCCCCACGCCCCCCACCGCGCGAGGCCGCGTCGGCTTGTCACGCCGCCTTCCATCCCGATCACGCTTTTCGATCGGGATGGAAGACGGCGTGATGAGCCGACTTCCCAGCGGCCGAGCCCGCCGTGCCGCAGGCGCGGCAAATCCAACACAGCCGAGCCCGCCGTGCCGCAGGCGCGGCAAATCCAACACAGCTCAAGCCCAGAGGTGGCCGTCGAGGCGTTCGGCGGCTTCGTCCAGGGTTCCGGCGTACGCGCCGGTGGAGAGGTACTTCCAGCCCGCGTCCGCGACGACGAACGCCACGTCCGCCGGTTCGCCCTTGGTCACGGTTTTCTCGGCGGCGGCCAGCGCGGCGTGCAGGATCGCGCCGGTGGAGATGCCCGCGAAGATGCCTTCGGTCTCCAGCAGTTGGCGGGTGCGGCGCAGCGCGTCGTACGAGCCGACCGAGTACCGGCCGGTGAGCACGTCCGCGTCGTACAGCTCGGGCACGAAGCCCTCGTCGAGGTTGCGCAGGCCGTAGACCAGCTCGCCGTAGCGCGGCTCGGCGGCGATGATCTGCACGTCGGGTTTCTGCTCGCGCAGGTAGCGGCCGACGCCGACCAGCGTGCCGGTGGTGCCCAGGCCGGCCACGAAGTGCGTGATGGTCGGCAGGTCCTTGAGGATCTCCGGGCCGGTGCCGTGGTAGTGCGCGCCCGCGTTAGCCGGGTTGCCGTACTGGTAGAGCATCACCCAGTCGGGGTTCTGCGCGGCGAGTTCCTTGGCCCGCGCCACCGCCTGGTTGGAGCCGCCGGCGGCGGGCGAGAACACGATCCGCGCGCCGTACGCCTGGAGGAGCTGCTTGCGCTCGGTGGAGGTGTTCTCCGGCATCACGCACACCAGGCCGTAGCCCTTGAGCTTGGCGGCCATGGCCAGCGCGATGCCGGTGTTGCCCGAGGTCGGTTCGAGGATGGTGGAGCCGGGGGCCAGCCGCCCGGACCGCTCGGCCTCCTCGATCATCATCAGGACCGGGCGGTCCTTGATCGAGCCGGTCGGGTTGCGGTCCTCCAGCTTGGCCCACAGCCGGACGTCCTTCGAGGGCGACAGCCGGGGCAGGCCCACCAGGGGCGTGCCGCCGACCGCGTCCAGCAGCGACTCGTACCGAGCCATGGCTCAGCCGCCCGCGACGGCCGGGAGGATCGTGACCGTGTCGCCGTCGTTGACCGCCGCTTCGAGGCCGCCCGCGAAGCGGACGTCCTCGTCGTTGACGTAGACGTTGACGAAGCGGTGCAGCGCGCCTTCCTTGACCAGGCGCGCCTTCAAGCCACCGTGGTTGGCCTCCAAGTCGTCGATGACCTGGGCGAGCGTGGTGCCCGCGGCCTCGACGGACTTCTGCCCACCGGTGTGCGTGCGCAGGATCGTGGGGATGGAGACGGTGACGGACATGCTGGAACCTCCGAGAGAGCCGGATATCGGGAGATGTGGCGGACGACGGCGCTTCAGCGACAGTCGGGCGTGTCGTCCGCGCCGTTGTGCGCGAACATGTACGACTCGACAACCTCGACCGGTTCTTCGGTCACGACGCCGTCCACGATCCGGTAGGAGCGCAACTCGTGCTGCTCCGGGTCCCTGGTGGACACCAGGACGTAGTGGGCGTCGGGCTCGCCGGCGTAGGAGATGTCCGTGCGCGACGGGTACGCCTCGGTCGCGGTGTGCGAGTGGTAGACGACCACGGGCGCCTCGTCGTTGGCGTCCATCTCGCGCCACACCCGCAGCTGCTCGGCCGCGTCGAACCGGTAGAACGTCGGCGAGCGCTCGGCGTTGTCCATCGCGACGAACCGCTCGGGGCGGTCGGAGCCCTCGGGGCCCGCGATGATCCCGCACGCCTCGTCGGGGTGGTCGCGACGGGCGTGCGCCACCATCGCGTCGACGAGGTCACGGCGAATCACCAGCACGCCCCCCATCCTACGTGGTGGCGGAAGTTGTCCCGGTGTGTGAGAACCCGCACTTGCGCACCCCGGACCGCCCTTTCCGGGCGCCCGCTCGCACACCTGGTCGAGGGCCGGAGCGGGCGGGTACGCGGGCGAAGCCGCCCGCGAAGATCCACACCGGTTGTAAAGTCCGCGCGTGAACCAGGCATCCACGCTGTCCGACGACTGGCGTCGGCAGCTCACCGAAGCTTTCGAGATCCTGCTCGGCGGTCCGCTCACCGCGCACGCGCCCGACGCCGACTACGCCACGTACGTGGGCGGCAACGTCTTCTACGAGTTCGGGTACGACCGGGACCCGGCCTGGGTCCGGCCCGCCGCGCTGAGCGGCGCGGAGCCGGTCGTGCTGGACTGTGGCCTGTTCGACCAGGGCGAGCCGCCGTCGAGGTTCGACGCGGCGCGCTCGCTCTACGAGTTCGAGGACCTGGCGGACGCGCCGCACCCGGAGTTCGCGGCCGATCTCGCCGAGGTCGCGCTCGCGGAGACCCTGGTGCGCGGTGCCGACCTGGACACCCTGGTGCGCAAGCACGGCGTGGACCTGGCCGGCCCGGAGTGGGCGGGGCGGTGGTCGCTCGCCTACCCGAGGCTCGTCTCGGACGGCACGCTGTTCGACGCCCTGCGCGCCGCGCTGACCCTCGGTGACGGGCCGGAGAGCGTGCTGCCGCTGGAGGCGCGGGCGACCCAAAAGTGGGCGCGGGCGCTGGAGGCGGTGCGGGACCCCGGGTTGCGCACCCACCTGTCCTACTTCTGCACCGACGGCAGCACGGGCCTGATGCGCGTCCGGGGCGACCAGTCCGACAGCGAGCCCCTGGTGGCGAACGGTTCCGCGCTGGTGGCCACCTGGCAGGAGGGTCAGTCCCAGGTGGAGTTCACCGTGTTCCGGCTCGGCGACGCGGTGGTCGGCGCGCGCACGACGTGACCGCCCGGTCCCGGTCGCCCCGTCAGGCGGCCGGGACGCCCGGACGGGTGGCGGCCTCGTGCACCTGGTCGGCGGCGAGGGCGCACAGGTCGTTCAGGGCGGTGCCCGTCGGCGCGCCGGTGGCCACCGCGAACACCGTGGCGGGCGGGGTCAGGCCGGCCCGGACCAGCCCGTCGTGGGCGGACATCGCGACCCGGCGGCACGCGGCCTTGTCCAGGTCGGCGTCCACCACGACCAGCGCGGCGACCGCCTCCCCCACCACGACCAGCGCGCCCGGTTTCGCGGGCTCGGCCGCCTCGCACGCCCGGTAGCCGCGGTCGGCCGGCTCCCGGCCGACGGCGGCGGCGGGCACGATCGGCACGACCTCGTGCGGCGCGCGTCCCACCGGGAACCCGAACCGGCGCTCGGCCAGCCACCGGACCACGCCGGCCGCGGACGCCGGGCCGTCCGCCAGGACGATCCCGTGCACCCGCTGGACCAGCGTGGACGGGTCCAGCAGGTCGAGTTCGCGGGTGCCCCACGGCGCGCCCCGGACGTCCACGCCGGCCACCGCGCCCTCGGGCGCGAGCAGCACCGTGACGCCGGGCGCGCGGCCGATCAGCACCGGGACCTCAGTCCATGACGGCTTCGACCAGGGTCTCCTGCACCCAGGTCAGCCAGTGGTAGACGCCCAGGTGCGGCGACCTCGGGTCGTCCGGCGGGAGTTCGTCGGGCATGTCCTCCTGCACGTCCAGCGCCGTGCCCAGGGCCAGTCGCACGTCGTTGAGCGCCGACAGCCACGCCTCGGCCTCCTCCAGCCGCAGCCGCACCTCGCCGCCGTCGGGCGGGCACGTCTCCAGCACCACCGCGGCGACCCCGTTCTTGAGGTCCAGCAGCTCGGGTTCGTGCAGCGAGCGCAGCGCGTTGGCGGAGTCGACCTCGGACGGGTCCGGCGCGTCCGGGTCCAGCCGGTGGAAGTCGGGCAGCAGGCGGCCCAGGATCGGGTCGTCCGGCGGGGTCGAGGGGCCGATCCTGATCCCGGTCAGCTCGGCCAGCTCGTCCTGCGGGGCCTCGTCACCCCGGGCCAGCAGCATGTCCTGGATCTGGCTCACCAGGCCGCGCACGACGGCGGCCTCCTGCCGGTCGAACCGGCCCAGCACGATGTCGCCGGAGCGGGTCCACTTCTTCACGACGAACGCTGCATCGTCGCCCAGAGCCCGGCCGCGTGCAGTTTGGCCACGTCGGCCTCCATCTTGTCCTTGGAGCCCGACGACACGATCGCCCGACCCTTGTGGTGGACGTCCAGCATCAGCTTGGTCGCGTGGTCGCGGCTGTAGCCGAACAGCTTCTGGAACACGTACGTCACGTAGGACATCAGGTTCACCGGGTCGTTCCAGACCAGCGTCTGCCAAGGGCGGTCCTCGGTGCGGACCTCCTCGGGCGCCGGGTCAACCTGCGTCCGCTCATGCTCGACGGGCGTGGTCATACCGCCAATGGTGTCATGTTCCGCTTCGTGGCGGAGCCCATAGGTCCACCTCCTGCGGCAACGGCCCCGTCGAGCCTAGGCTTTGACCTCATGTCGACGTCGCTGTTCACGGACCACTACGAGTTGACGATGCTCGCCGCGGCGTTGCGCGACGGCACCGCGGACCGTCCGTGCGTGTTCGAGGTGTTCGCCCGCCGGCTGCCCGAGGGCAGGCGCTACGGCGTGGTCGCGGGCACCGGCCGGCTGCTGGACGCGATCGAGGCGTTCCGGTTCGGCGAGCCGGAGCTGGAACTGCTGCGTCGCACGAACGTGGTGGACGACGCCACCCTGTCGTGGCTCGCGGACTACCGGTTCACCGGCGACGTCGACGGCTACCCGGAGGGTGAGCTGTACTTCCCCGGTTCGCCGATCCTGTCCGTGCGCGCCTCGTTCGGCGTGGGCATCGTGCTGGAGACGCTGGCCCTGTCGATCCTCAACCACGACAGCGCGATCGCGTCCGCCGCGGCCCGGATGGCGGGCGCGGCCAACGGCCGGCGGATGATCGAGATGGGCTCGCGCCGGGCGCACGAGGAAGCCGCCGTCGCGTCGGCGCGCGCGGCCTACCTGGCGGGTTTCACCGCGACGTCGAACCTGGAGGCGGCCCGCCGGCACGGCATCCCGACGGCCGGCACGTGCGCGCACGCGTTCACCCTGCTGCACGACAGCGAGGAGGAGGCGTTCCGGGCGCAGGTGGACGCGCTGGGCGTGGGCACCACCCTGCTGGTGGACACCTACGACATCACCGCGGGCATCAAGACCGCCGTCGAGGTGGCCGGGCCGGAGCTGGGCGCGGTCCGGATCGACTCCGGCGACCTGGGCGTGCTGGCCCGGCAGGCGCGCGACCAGCTCGACTCCCTGGGCGCGCGCAACACCCGGATCGTGGTCTCCGGCGACCTGGACGAGTACTCGATCGCCGCGCTGCGCGCCGAGCCCGTGGACGCGTACGGCGTGGGCACGTCGGTGGTCACCGGTTCCGGCGCGCCGACCGCGGGCATGGTCTACAAGTTGGTCGAGGTGGACGGCCGGCCGGTCGCGAAACGCAGTTCCCACAAGGAGTCCCGGGGCGGGCGCAAGAGCGCGCTGCGCCGGCACAAGGACACCGGGACGGCGCTGGAGGAGGTCGTGTTCCCCTCCGCGCAGGTGCCCGGACTCGGGCCCGACGACCGGCTGCTGCCGGTGCCGCTGGTGCGCGGGGGTCGGCGGGCCGACGGGCTGGACACCCTGGCGGAGAGCCGGGAACGGCTGCGCGCCGCGCTGGTCAGCGTGCCGTGGGAGGGCTTGAAGCTCTCCCGGGGCGAGCCCGCGATCCCGACGACGTTCCTCTAGGTTGCAGGAGGTGTGCGCATGACCAGGGCGCTGATCGTGGTGGACGTCCAGAACGACTTCTGCGAGGGCGGTTCGCTCGCGGTGGCGGGCGGCGCGGCGGTGGCGGCGGCGATCTCGTCGCACGTCGCGGCGGGCGGCTACGACCACGTGGTGGCGACCCGCGACTACCACGTGGACCCGGGCGACCACTTCAGTGCGACGCCGGACTACGTGGACTCGTGGCCGGTGCACTGCGTGGCCGGCACGGCCGGGGCGTCGTTCCACCCGGAGCTGGACGTGACGGCCGTGGAGGCGGTGTTCTCCAAGGGCGCGTACGCGGCGGCGTACTCGGGGTTCGAGGGGGCGTCGGGCGGCGGCGAGTCGTTGACGGACTGGTTGCGGGAGCGCGGGGTCGAGCGGGTGGACGTGGTGGGGATCGCCACCGACCACTGCGTCCGGGCCACCGCGCTCGACGCCGCCTCGGCCGGGTTCGACACCACCGTGCTGCTCGGGCTCACCGCCGGGGTCGCGCGGGCGACCGTGGACACCGCCCTGGAGCGGCTGCGCGACGCGGGCGTGGCGCTGGACGGTTCGCCGCGCGTGGGCTGAGCGGGGTTGCACCCGGCCCCGCCGCGCGGGGCCGGGTGCGCCGGTCACGGGGTGGGCGAGCAGGCCGCCGCGCCGAGCACGACGTCGCCGGACGCGCCGGACGCCTCGGTGAAGCGCAGGTGCAGCAGGTTCATGGTCAGGCTGCCGTCGTTCGGGTCGGGCAGCAGGACCTCGCTGAAGACCGCCACGGCCAGCACCGCGCCGGTCGTCGACTTGACCTCGTGCCGGTAGTTCGCCGGGATGTCCTTGGGCAGGCCCGGGAACCCGCTCACCGCGTCCAGCTCCCAGCCGGCCGCCGTGCCGTTCTGCCGGCCGGTGCAGCTGACCTTCCACTTGCCGACCTTGAGCCGGGGACCGCCCTGCGCCATCAGCGCCGACAGCTCGAACTCGACGCCCTCGGCCACCGACCTGGTCTCGGTGGTGTCGTGCTGGGCGTCGACCGCGGTGGTCGAGCAGGTGGAACTGCCCGCGCCGAACCGGACGCCCGGCTCGGTCACCGGGGCCGACGACGCGGTGGTGGGCCCGCCGACCGAGCACGGCGCGAGCGGCGGCACGACGACGTGCCGTCCCGCGCGGGTGAAGTCGGCCGACCCGGCGGACGCGACGCCCGGCGGGGCGACGGCGAGGGCGGGCGGGCCGGCCAGGCACAGCGCCAGCGCCGCGGCCACCGCACCGGCTCGGCGCGCGAGGATGTGGTTCATGGGGTGCCCTTCTCGAATTGCCCTTCCACGGAAATGATCGATCGGCGTGGTACCCGCGCCGCGACATCTCACCCCTGGGGCGGAATTGATTACCTGATCGAGTGGGCGACCGCCCGGCGCATTCCGGCGCGCTTCAGCGCAATCGCACCGGAATGCGCACCGGCAGCGGCGCGCACATCGCCGGCGAGCCCAGCAGGCGTTCCAGCGCGGCGCGCACCCGCAGCGCGGCGCGGCCGTCGCCGAACGGGTTGTGCCCCGGCGGCAGCCGCAGCCGGGAGCCGAGCACCCAGCCCGCCTCGGCCAGGATCCGGGTGGTGTCGGTGCCCACCAGCCACGCGCAGCCGGCGTCCACGGCCGACATCCGCTCGGTGGACGAGCGCAGCACCAGCACCGGCACGCCGAAGGTCGGGGCTTCCTCCTGGAGGCCGCCGGAGTCGGTGAGCACCAGCGCGGAGCGGCGCAGGGCCCGCACCAGGTCGGGGTAGTCCAGCGGTTCGCCGACCACGATCCGGGGGTGGCCGCCGAGCACCTCCCGGACGGTCGCGCGCACCGCCGGGTTCGGGTGCGCGGGCAGCAGCACCCGGATGTCGGGGTGCCGGTCGACCAGCGCGCGCACGGCGTGCAGCACGCGTTCCAGCGGCGCGCCCCAGGACTCCCGGCGGTGCACGGTGACCAGCACCAGCCGGTCGCCGGTCGCGTCCAGCTCGGCCTCCAGCGCGGCCAGCGCCGGGTCGCGCGCCGGGAGGTCGGCGGCGGCCACCCGGCGCACCGCGTCCACCACCGTGTTCCCGGTGACCACGATCTCGGCGGCCGGCAGCGCCTCCCCCACCAGCGCCGTGGCCGCGTCGTCGGTCGGCGCGAGGTGCAGGGCGGCGATCCGGGAGATCATCTGCCGGGTGCCTTCCTCCGGGAACGGCCCGGCCAGGTCGCCGGTGCGCAGCCCGGCTTCCAGGTGCGCCACCGGGATCCCGCGCCAGAACGCGGCCAGCGCGCCGGCCAGCGCGGTGGTGGTGTCGCCCTGCACCAGGACCGCGGCCGGGTCGCGCACCCGCAGCACCTGGTCGAGCGCGGGGACCAGCGCGGCCAGCAGTTCGGGCTGGCTGCCGGTCACCCTCGGGGTGGTCAGCACGACGTCGGGTTCGAGGCCGAACGCGCCGAGCGCCTGTTCCACCATGCCCTCGTGCTGTCCGCTGTGGACGATCAGCGGGCGGAGCACCGGGTGGTCGGCCAGCGCCAGCGCGACCGGCGCGATCTTCACCGCCTCGGGGCGGGTACCGGCGAGCAGCAGGACTTCTTTCACATCGCTCCTTCGTCTCAGGGGACGCCGCGGCGCGGAGTGCGCGGCGTCGCGGCGCGAGCGCGCCGCCCTCGGGGACGCGGCGTCCGGCGGCACCGGGTCGTCGGGACCTCGGGGGCACGACCGCCGGACGCCGCTCGCATCAGGCGTCCGGGGCGGCGCGCCGGCGTCGGGCGGCGTGCGCCAGGAACACGCCCGCGAGCAGCAGCACGACACCCGCGAGCACCCACCACGTCACGCCCGCGCCGGTCGCCGCGAGCGAGCCCACGCCCGTGCCCACGGCGACCCCGGTACCGGGGACCTTGTACACCTCAGACCGCCGGGTTCTCGCGCGTGCGGCGCAGCGCGACCGCGGCGACCGGGACGGCGAACAGCGCGAGCATGGCGAGGCCGAGCCACAGGCCCGCGCCGGAGGCCATCGGGATCGGCAGGCCGGCCGGTCCGCAGGTCGCCGAGGACAGCACCAGGTCGCCGGTGCCGATCGAGCCGAGCACGCCGCCGACCAGGGTCAGGTGCACGGCGTTGACGGTGAGGCTGCCGTCCGGGTTGGCGATCTGCTCGTTGAACACGATCCGGGCGATGTCCACGCCCAGCAGGTCGACGTCGACCGCCGTGTTCGGCGCGGGGGCGGCGTCCACGTCGCCGAGCCGGCCCAGGTCGAGCCCGACGAGCCCGGTGGTGCCGGTGACGCCGTGCTGGGTGGCCGTGCACCGGGCCTCGACGGCGGTGGCCGAGATGCCGCCGGTCACCGACGAGAGCAGGTCCAGCCGCACGTCGGCGGCGCTCGCCCGGGACTGGACCGCGCCGGTGTCGTCGTCGCGCGACGCGGAGGTGTCGACCACGCCGGTCTTGAGCAGCTCGGGCAGGTCGACGCGCGCCAAGGTGCCGGTGGTGGGCCCGTTGGCGGTGGCGGTGGCGGCGGCGAAGGGGCCGGCCGTGACGGCCTCGCTGCCCAGCAGCGACAGGCGCAGTTCCGCTCCGTAGGCGGAGGCGTCGCCGGGTGCCGCGGCGGCGGGTGTGGCACCGGCCAGGAGGGCCGCGACGGCGGCCAGTCCGGCCAGGCCCGTCATTCGGACACGCATGGATCTCCTTCCACACAGGGTTCGACCACTCTGATCGAGCAATTGCCCCTATCGGCGTTCCACCCGTCGGATTAAGGGTTGCTGACCGTAAAGGGGGACGGCGTCCACTCGAACCGCCCAAACACATCCACTCAGAGTCGACCCCTACGTCGAAAGAACCTCACTTTGTCACCCGATCCGGCAGTGCGGACCGATGCTTTCCGGGCCGATGACCTCCGGGTAGCCCCATTGGGCGGCCCCCGGTCGGATGAAAGGAATTGTTCAGTGGCGTGTGCCGTGCCTCGGACCAAACATCTCGATCGGGTGGTCGTCTTCGCACTGGTGGTGGCCGCAGCGGGACTGGTGTTCGCGCACCGCGCCTACCGGACGGCGGAGATCACGCTGTCCGGGCTGATCCTCGACGTGGTGTCCGGGGACGGCGTGGCCGTCGTCGCCGAGCGCCAGACCGTCTACTTCGGACTCGGCTCGGCCACCCCGCTCGGCCTGCGGATGACGCCGGAGTGCACCTCGGCGTTCCTGGTCCTGCCGCTGCTGCTGGTGGGGGCGGTGATGATCGCGCTGCGGCCGCGCATCGCCCGCCGGGTGCTGCTCGCGCTGGCGGTGGCCGCGACCGCGGTGGTCGTGGTGAACCAGTTCCGGGTGCTGACCCTGGTCGGGCTGGTGCGGTGGCTGGGCGTGGACGACGGCTACTACTGGGGGCACACCCTGCTCGGCTCGCTGGTCAGCGTGTTCGGCGGCGCGGCGGCGCTGGTCGCGTTCGTCCGGCTGGCGACCCGGAAGTGAAGCGCCGCACCGGGTCCGCCGGGGAGGTGCGGTGAACCTCGACGTGCTGCTGGGCTTCACCCAGGCCCTCGCGCTGACGATGAGCGTCGCGTTCCTGACCTACGTGTTCCTCATCGTGGTGCCCTACCTGCGGCACCGGCCCGCGCCCACCGGCCGGGCCGAGGCGTTCGAGTGGCACTTCCTGGTGCCGTGCCGCGACGAGGAGGCCGTCATCGGCGACACCATCCGCTACCTGCGCACCTCGTTCCCGCTCGCGCACGTCTGGGTCGTCGACGACGACTCCGACGACCGGACCGCCGACGTCGTGCGGTCGTTCCGGGACCGGCACCTGCACCTGGTCAGCCGCCGCCGGCCGCACGCCCGCACCGGCAAGGGCGACGCCCTCAACGACGCCTACCGCACGGTCAAGCTGTGGATGGGCCGGCACGCCGACGCCGACCGCGCGGTGGTCGTCGTGGTCGACGCGGACGGCCGGCCCGCGCCGAACTGCCTGGCGGTGTGCGCGGCGGACCACCTGTTCGGCGACGCCGGGATCGGCGCGGTGCAGGTCGACGTGCGGATGGTGAACACCGGCGTGCGGCAGTCCGGCGCGTCGGCGGCGCGCGCCCGGTTCGGCGGTTTCCTGGTGCGGATGCAGGATCTGGAGTTCCGCACCGCGATCGCCGCGATCCAGCTCTCCCGGGGCGTCACCGGCACGATCTCCATGGGCGGCAACGGCCAGTTCACCCGGCTGTCCGCGCTGGACGCGATCGCCGGGCCGACCGGGCAGCCGTGGCGCGGGTCGCTGCTGGAGGACTTCGAACTCGGCGTGCACCTGCTCACCGCGGGCTGGCGCACCGGGTTCAGCCTGGACACCCACGTGGACCAGGAGGGCCTGTACAGCCTGCGGCGGTTCCTGGCCCAGCGCACCCGGTGGGGCCAGGGCACCATGCAGTGCCTGCGCCACCTCCGGCGGATCTGGGACTCGCCGCACCTGTCCACGCTGGGCGCGGCGGAGATGCTGTACTACCTGGCCCAGCCGTGGATGCAGCTGCTCGGCTCGCTGATCTACCCGGTGCCGGTGCTGCTGCTCGCGCACCGCGCGGCCGGCGACCCGGGCGAGGTGTGGCGGTGGTTCGCCGAGGGCGCGTGGATCCTGTTCGCCGTCTACGGCGCGTTCGGGCTGCTGCCGTTCGTGGTGTGGGGCCCGGTGTACCGGGCGCGCTGCGAGCGCGGCATCGGGTTCGGGCGCTCGATCGCCTACGGGTTCGGCTACGCGTTGTACATCTACACCTTCTACATCACGTCGTGGCGGGCGTTGAGCAGGCTCGTGCGGGGCCGCAACGGCTGGGCCAAGACGCGGCGCAACACCGAGCGGGTGGGCGGGAAGGTCGCGCTGGACGCGTGAACGCGCCCTGAGGTTCCACGGGAGCGTTCCATGGTGCGGGACGACGGCGTGATGTCGGCGACTTTGTAGAGCTTCGACAAAGACCGGAGAAGTGATCGTTGGTTAACCTCGGGTCCGAGTCGATCCCTGGAGGTCCCTGTGTCCGTCCTCGCCGTCAACGGCCGCCGCGTGCTGGCCGACCTGGTCCCCGGCGCGCTGGCCCGTGACATCGCGCTGGTCGTCGCGGGTGCCGGCCTGACCGGGCTGGCCGCGCAGATCGCCCTGCCGGTGCCGGGCAGCCCCGTGCCGCTCACCGGCCAGACCTTCGCCGCCCTGCTGGTCGGCGCGGCGCTGGGCTGGCAGCGCGGTGGCGCGTCGATGGTGCTCTACCTGGTCGCGGGCGTGGCCGGGGTGCCGTGGTTCCAGGGCGCGTCCTCCGGGATGCCCGCGTCGCTGGGCTACGTGGTGGGCTTCGTGTTCGCCGGCGTCCTGGTCGGCCACCTGGCCGGGCGCGGCGGCGACCGCACCCCGTTGCGCACGGTCGGCACGATGGCCGTCGGCAACCTGGTGATCTACGCGTTCGGCGTGCCGTGGCTGATGGCGGCGGCGGACGTGAGCTTCGCCAAGGCGCTGTCGCTGGGCGTCACCCCGTTCCTGTTCGGCGACGCGCTGAAGATCGCGCTGGCCGCCGGTCTGCTGCCGGCCGCGTGGGCGCTGGTCAAGAGGAAGTGACCGGCCACCTGACCCGGCTGGACGCGTCGGCTCCCGGGCTGGTCGTCGCGGCGCACGTGGTGGGCTCCACCACGCTCGACGACCACGCGCCGGGCTCCGACCTGGACCTGGTGGTCGAGCTGTCCCGCACGCCGACCGCCGCCGACCTGGCGGCGCTCGCCGACGCGCTGACGCCCGACCTCGACGTGGCCTACCTGGTCGACGGCGAGCCCGGCCCGTGGGCCCGTGACGGTGAGCTGCACGTGGACCCGCCCGCCGAATTCACCCCGGTGCTGCGCGACCAGCTCAACCGGTACTCCCGGACGTTGCGCGGCGCGCGCCCGCACTTCCCCGTCTCCCCGGCCGAAGTCGCCGACTACTGCCGCACGAACCTGCGCACCTACTGGGAGCCACTGGTCGGGCACGCGGCGGCGGCGACCGGTCCGGTGCACCGGGAAGGCGTGCTGTGGCTGGGTTTGGGGCCGGCGCGGCTGTGGCACACGATCCGCACGGGCGAGATCGTGAGCAAGTCGCGGGCCGGTCGACTGGCCGCCGCGCACTGGACGGATCTCGCGGTGCCGCTGGAGGAGATCGTCGCCGCGCGGCACGACTTGGGCGCACAACTCGCCGAACGGCACCGCCGAGCAGCGGTCGAACTCGGCCGGCGGGTGCTGGCCGAGTCCTGAGGGCACCGCCGGGTACCGTCTTCCCGTGCCGTCCACCACCGCCATCCCCGACACCAGGACCCTGCTCGCCGTGGCCGTGCAAGCCGTGGGCGGAGCCGAGCGCGAGGGCCAGGTGGACATGGCCGAGGCGGTCGAGCGCGCCATCCGGACCGGTGAGCACCTGGCCGTGCAGGCGGGCACCGGCACCGGCAAGTCACTGGCCTACCTGGTGCCCGCGATCCGGCACGCGGTGGCGGCCGAGTCCACGGTGGTGATCTCCACCGCGACCATCGCGCTGCAACGCCAGCTGGTGGACCGCGACCTGCCCCGGCTGGCCAAGGCGCTGCGCAAGGAACTGGGCCGCGAGCCGAGGTTCGCGATCCTCAAGGGCCGCCGCAACTACCTG
The DNA here is from genome assembly GCF_056640475.1 of Saccharothrix sp. NBAS 001. Lineage (NCBI taxonomy): Bacteria > Bacillati > Actinomycetota > Actinomycetes > Pseudonocardiales > Pseudonocardiaceae > Saccharothrix > Saccharothrix sp. NBAS 001. Next base: position 9,199,059 of record NZ_CM153251.1, on the reverse strand, counting down.
TGCATGCACCGGGTGCACACCGGCGCGCCGGACGAGCCGGAGGAAGCGGGCCTGTTCGACCCGTTCACGGTGTCCCGGCTGGGCCGCGAGGTGAAGCGGCTGCACGAGTGGTCGTCGGACACCGAGACCGGCGACCGCGACGAGCTGGTGCCGGGCGTGAGCGACCAGTCCTGGCGGCAGGTCTCGGTGACCGCCCGCGAGTGCCTGGGCGTCGGGAAGTGCCCGATCGGCACGGACTGCTTCGCCGAGAAGGCCCGCGCCGAGGCGGGCCGGGCGGACGTCGTCGTGACCAACCACGCGATGCTCGCCGTGGACGCCCTGGAGGGCTACCAGGTCCTGCCCGACCACGACGTGGTGGTGATCGACGAGGCGCACGACCTGGTCGACCGGATCACGTCCGTGGCCACCGAGGAGCTGAGCGCGTCGCTGGTGGCCACCGCCGCCCGCCGCTGCGGCCGGCTGATCGACCAGGGCGTGGCGGACCGGATGGCCGAGGCGAGCGACGGCCTGGCGATGATCCTGGAGGACGCGCCGGTCGGCCGGCTGGACGCGCTGCCGCCGGCGCTCGCGGGCGCGCTGCGGGCGACCAAGGACGCCGCGCACGCGTGCATCACCTCGCTCGGCCCCGAGCGCAAGGAGGAGGTCGAGGGCGCGACGTCCCGCAAGCTCGCCCGGTCGCTGCTCGACGACGTGCACGACTGCGCCGCCCGGATCCTGACCGCGTTCGACGACGACCACGACGTGGTCTGGGTGTCCGGCGACTTCGCCGACCGCAACAAGGCCCCGTCGCTGCGGGTCGCGCCGCTGGGCGTCGGCGGGCTGCTGCGGGAGCGGCTGTTCGGCAAGCGCACCACCATCCTCACCTCCGCGACGCTCACCCTGGGCGGCACGTTCGACACGCTGGCCCGGCAGTGGGGGCTGCCCGCCGCGTCGGGCGCGAAGAAGGCCGAGGGCACCGCGAGCGACAAGGAGGTGCCGTCGGACAACGGCGGCCCGCGCTGGTCGGGCCTGGACGTGGGCTCGCCGTTCGAGCACGGCAGCAGCGGGATCCTCTACGTGGCGCGGCACCTGCCCCCGCCGGGGCGCGACGGCCTGCCACCGTCCTACGTGGACGAACTGGAGGGCCTGGTGAACGCGGCGGGTGGGCGGACCCTGGGCCTGTTCTCCTCGATGCGGGCGGCGAAGGCGGCGGCCGAGGCGTTGCGCGGCAAGCTCGACTACCCGGTGCTGTGCCAGGGCGACGACGCCACCGGGCAGCTGGTGAAGCGGTTCGCCGAGGACCCGAAGACGTGCCTGTTCGGCACGTTGTCGCTGTGGCAGGGCGTGGACGTGCCTGGGCCGGCGCTGCAACTCGTGGTGATGGACCGCATCCCGTTCCCGCGCCCGGACGACCCGCTGGCGTCGGCCCGGCAGAAGGCCGTTGAATCGCGCGGTGGCAACGGTTTCCTCACCGTGGCGGCGACGCACGCGGCACTGCTGCTGGCGCAGGGCGCGGGCCGGCTGCTGCGCTCGATGAGCGACAAGGGCGTGGTCGCCATCCTCGACCCGCGCCTGGCGACGGCCCGCTACGGCGGCTTCCTGCGGGCGTCCCTGCCGCCGTTCTGGACGACCTACGACCCCGAGGTGGTCCGCGCCGCCCTCCAGCGCCTGGACGCCGCGAACTAGTGTCCTGCGCCGGGAAATCGGTCAAGACGTGAGGCGAGGCGGTCGAGGATCTCGTCCGCGTCCTTGGTCCGGGCGAAGGGCCTGGGGGCCTGGTCTTGATCCAGTCCCGGATGTCGTTGTCCGCGCGCTGGGCGGGTTGCCGGTCGGGTCCGCCCCGACCGGGGTTGGGGCCGACGAACGCACCACCCTGCCCGGCATCCCGCACGCCGACCCCGGCCACGGCCCGGCGCACGGCTGTTCGGACCACCGCGCCGGAATCGATCATCTGGACGGCTCCGCTGCGCGTGGTCAGCGGAAGTCGGCCACGTGGTCACGGGCCCACCGCGCGTACGACCGGGCCGGGCGGCCCAGCACCCGTGCCACGTCCGGCCACGGCTTGAGCAGCGCCGAGTAGTCGTCGTCGGAGAACCCGTCGCCGGTGGACTCGCCGCCGTCGTAGTTCACCAAGCCCAGCAGCAAGTCGGCGTGCGCGGCGGCGAACCCGCCCAGCGCCCGCATCTCCTCGCGCGCCACCTCGCGGGTCACCACCTCGAACCGCACCGGTTCGCCCAGCGCGGCGGAGATCGCGTCCACCTGGCCGAGGTTGGTGATCGACTCCGGGCCGGTCAGCGTGTACGCCCGGCCGGCGTGCCCGTCCTCCAGCAGCGCCGCCACGGCGACCGCCGCGACGTCCGCCTCGTGCACCGGCACGCCCGCCTCGTCCGGGAACGGGTGGCGGACCACCCGGCGGGCCCGGATCGACGGTGCCCACGCCGGCAGGAGGTTGGCCATGAACCCGCCGGGGCGCACGTGCGTCCACTCCGCGCCGGACGCCTCGACCGCCGCCTCCACCGGGTTCTCGTGCAGCCCGATGGTCACCGCCGCGGCCGACAGGTCGACGATCCGCCGCACTCCGCAGCGCACCGCCTCGGCCGCCACCGCGCCGTCCCCGGCCGGGAACAGGTACATCCGGTCGACGCCGGCGAACCACCCGGCCCGGGGCTCCAGCAGGTCGCCCGCCACCACCTCGACCGACGGCGGCAGGCCGGTCGCGGGCCGCCGTGACAGCACCCGCACCGACTCGCCCGCCGCCACCAGCCGGCCGACCACCTCGCGCCCCACCACACCGGTCGCCCCGGTCACCAGAATCGTCATGACCGGGACGCTACGGACGATGTAGGCAGCTCACGGCCTATACACGGCCACGGTCGCCGTGCCCGGGTCGACCTCGGTGTACCCGGCGTCGCGCACCACCACGACGTCCGGCCGGGCCAGCAGCGCGTCCCACTCGGCCGGGGACGGCGTGCGCACCGCGCACCGGTAGTCCAGCGCGGCCCACTCCTTCAGCGCCTCCTCGGACAGCGTGGGGGCCAGCAGCATGGACGCGTGCCCCACCTGGGCCGCCGCCTTGCCCGCCGTCATCTCCACGCGCGGGTTGAGCCACAGCAGGTGCGCGCCCGGCGGCACCGGGCCGGGCTCGTCCACCGGCAGCTCGCTGCCCGAGATCTGCAACCGGGACAGCTCCTTGGGCACGTCCACCACCCGGGACGGCACGAACGCCCGCACCTCGGCCCGCCCCACCGACAGCGTCACCCCGGGCAGCGCCTGCACGGCCTCCCAGTGCGCGCCGCGCGCCCGGCGCGACACCTTCCGGATCCGGCCGCGCACCCACGCCACCACGTCGTCGTGCCACTCGCCGCCGGGCTCGGCCCTCGGGTCCAGGCACACCGCGATCGCCGCCGCGGCGGCGGCCTCCAGCACGTCGGTCCGGCACGGCGGGTCGGCCCGCTCGATGCGCAGCACGACGGGCATCGCCCGCACCCCCGCCGGGTCCTCCTCGTCGGTCGCGTAGTGCCGGTCCACCAGCATCCGCAGGATCTCGTTCACGGCCGCACCAGCTCCAGCCCGTCCGCCGCGTCCGCCGCCTCCACCTCGGCCCGGGTCACGCCCAGCACGAACAGCACGGCGTCCAGGAACGGGTGCGACAGCGCGGTGTCCGCGACCTCCCGCAGCGCGGGCTTGGCGTTGAACGCGATGCCCAGCCCGGCGGCGCCCAGCATGTCGATGTCGTTGGCCCCGTCGCCGACCGCGACGGTCTGCCCCAGCGGCACGCCCTCCTGCTCGGCGAACCGGCGCAGCGCCACCGCCTTGCCCGGCCGGTCCACGATCTCGCCGACCACCCGCCCGGTCAGCCGGCCGTCCACCACCTCCAGCTCGTTGGCCGCGCAGAAGTCCAGCCCCAGGTCGTCCACCAGGGACCGGATGACCCGGGTGAACCCGCCGGACACCACGCCGCAGCGGAACCCGAGCCGCTTGAGCGTCCGCACGGTGGTGCGCGCGCCCGCGGTGAGTTCCAGCGACGCGGCCACCTCGTCGAGCACCGACTCGTCCAGCCCGGCGAGCAGCCCCACCCGGCGGCGCAGCGATTCGGCGAAGTCCAGCTCCCCGCGCATCGCCGCCTCGGTGATCTCCTTCACCTGCGGCTCCACGCCCACGTGCGCGGCCAGCATCTCGATCACCTCGCCCTGGATCAGGGTCGAGTCCACGTCGAACACCACCAGCCGCTTGGCCCGCCGGGTCAGGCCGGCGCGCTCGACCGCGACGTCCAGGTCCACCCGGACCGACACCTCGGCCAGCGCCTCGCGCAGCGCCGCGTCCGCCTCGCCGGTGTCCCCCGCGACCGAGACCCGCAGCTCCAGGCCGGTGACCGGGTAGTCCGCCACGCCCCGGATCGCGTCGATGTTCGCGCCCAGCGACGCCAGCTTGCGGGCCACCTCGGTGAACGCCCGCGCGGTGACCGGCCGGCCGAGCAGGATCACCACGTGCGTGGACTCCAGCCGCGCGGTGCGCTTGCCGTCCGCGCCGATCTCCACCTCGACGAGCATCGACACCGTCGCCATGGCCTGCTCGACGGACTCCTGCAACCCCTCCGGGTCGTGGCCGGCCGCGACCAGCACGCCGAGCACCAGCCGGCCCCGGATGACGACCTGCTCGACGTCGAGGACGTCGACGCCGTGCCGGGTCAGCACCGCGAACAGCACGGAGGACACCCCCGGTTTGTCCGGGCCGGTGACCGTGATCAGGACAGGCGTCGCGCTCGACTTGCTCACTGGTGGCTCCTCTGCCAGACAGCGACGAGCCCCGACGACCACCGGTCGTCGGGGCTCGTCGTTGAACCTGCCCTGAAGGTTACTTGTGGTCGTGCTCGGTGCCCTCCGAAGCTGTGCCCGATTGCACAGCCTGGGCGGCCAGTTCGGACGGTGCGGCCTTCGCCTTGTCGTGCGGGATGGCCTTGCCGGTGAACGTGACGTGCGCCTCTTCGTGCAGGCGCTCGATCATGTGCGGGTAGTGCAGCTCGAACGCCGGGCGCGCGGAGCGGATCCGGGGCAGCTCGGTGAAGTTGTGCCGCGGCGGCGGGCAGGAGGTCGCCCACTCCAGCGAGTTGCCGAAGCCCCACGGATCGTCCACGTGCACGGTCTCGCCGTAGCGGTAGGACTTGAACACGTTCCAGATGAACGGCAGCGTGGACGCGCCCAGGATGTACGCGCCGATCGTGGAGATCGTGTTCAGCGTGGTGAAGCCGTCCGAGGGCAGGTAGTCCGCGTACCGGCGCGGCATGCCCTCGTTGCCCAGCCAGTGCTGGACCAGGAACGTGGCGTGGAAGCCCAGGAACGTGGTCCAGAAGTGCAGCTTGCCCAGCGGCTCGTCCAGCATCCGGCCGGTGATCTTCGGGAACCAGAAGTAGATGCCGGCGAAGGTCGCGAACACGATCGTGCCGTAGAGCACGTAGTGGAAGTGCGCGACCACGAAGTAGGTGTCCGACACGTGGAAGTCGATCGCCGGGGCGGCCAGCAGCACGCCGGACAGACCACCGAAGAGGAAGGTGACGATGAAGCCGATGCTGAACAGCATCGGTGTCTCGAACGTCAACTGCCCCTTCCACATCGTGCCGATCCAGTTGAAGAACTTGATGCCGGTCGGCACCGCGATCAGGAACGTCATGAACGCGAAGAACGGCAGCAGCACCGCGCCCGTGGCGTACATGTGGTGCGCCCACACCGCCACCGACAGCGCCGCGATGCCCAGCGTCGCGTAGACCAGGCCGTTGTAGCCGAAGATCGGCTTGCGGCTGAACACCGGGAAGATCTCGCTCACGATGCCGAAGAACGGCAAGGCGACGATGTAGACCTCCGGGTGCCCGAAGAACCAGAACAGGTGCTGCCACAGGATCACGCCGCCGTTGGCGGGGTCGAACACGTGGGCACCGAGGTGTCGATCGGCGAGCAGCCCCAGCAGGGCGGCGGTCAGGATGGGGAACGCCAGCAGCACCAGCACCGACGTGACCAGGATGTTCCAGGTGAAGATCGGCATCCGGAACATCGTCATGCCGGGCGCGCGCAGGCAGACCACCGTGGTGATCATGTTGACCGCGCCGAGGATCGTGCCCAGACCACCGACCACCAGGCCGGCGATCCACAGGTCGGCGCCCGCGCCGGGCGAGTGGATCGCGTTGGACAGCGGCGTGTAGGCGAACCAGCCGAAGTCGGCCGCGCCACCGGGCGTGATGAAGCCCGCCATCACGATGAGGCCGCCGAACAGGTACAGCCAGTACGAGAACGCGTTCAGGCGCGGGAACGCCACGTCCGGGGAGCCGATCTGGAGCGGCAGCACGAAGTTCGCGAAGCCGAACACGATCGGGGTCGCGTAGAGCAGCAGCATCACCGTGCCGTGCATGGTGAACAGCTGGTTGAACTGCTCCTGGCTGAGGAACTGCATGCCCGGACGGGCCAGCTCGGTCCTCATCAGCATGGCCATCGCGCCGCCCACCATGAAGAAGGCGAACGAGGTGACCAGGTACATGATCCCGATCTGCTTGTGGTCCGTGGTGCGGAACATCCGCAGCAGGAACGAACCCTTGACCGCCTCGCGAGTCCCGAAGGGCCGCGTAGCGATCGGCTGCGGGGCTACGGCCGTCACGGTGCCTCCTGCACTGTCCTGGTTCTGGCGTGACCGAACGGCTGGCCACTCGGCTCCCCGGATCGTAGACGGACCCGTTCAAGGCGGCGCGTCTGGGCCTTGTGCTGGATCAAGCATGGTTGCGCAGCTCACAGTGTTGGATTTGCGCCGCCTGCGGCGGCGCGGGGCGTCGCCGCCTGGAAGTCGGCAGTTCGAGCCTGATTTCCCGGCGATCGAAAAGCGTGATCGCCGGGAAATGAGGCTCGACCTACCGACGCGGCTCCGCGTGTGGGCTGGGAGGGTAGATGCAGGTCAAAGGGCGGAAGACTGAGAAAGGATCGGCTTCTAGGGGGGCTGGAGGCGGCAGGGGGAACAGGGGGCGGCTTCGGCGTGCGGCTCCGGGGGGCGGCCTGGAGGAGTGGCTCCGAGGGGGCGGCCTGGGAGGTGGCTCCGAAGGGGCGGCCTGGGGGGTGGCTCCGAGAGGGCGGCCTGGAGGGGTGGCTCCGAAAGGGCGGTCAGGGGGCGGCGGCTCCGAAGGGGCGGTCAGGGGGCGGCGGCTCCGAAGGGCGGGACTGGGGCGGTAATGGGTGGGTGGGGTGGGGCGGGGTGCCGACAATGCGGTCATGGCGGTCATGGGGACGGCGTTGGAGGCGGTGCGGGTGGTTGGTGGGCGGATGGGGCTGCCTGTGGACGACTTGGTGGTGCTCAAGGACGGGAGCAACCTGCTGGTGCGCCTGCGGCCGGCCGCGGTCGTGGCTCGGGTGGGGGCGGTGACGGCTTCGGTGCGTGGGGACGTGTTCGGGCACTTCGCGCGGGCTGACGCGGTCAGCCGGTTCCTGGCCGGGCGTGGGGTGCCGGTGGTGGAGCCGGTGGGGTCGCCGGTTCGGGAGGGTGGCTGGGTGGTGGCGTTGGCCTCGTACGTTCCGCATTCGCCTGAGTGGACGCCCGATTCTGCGTCTTTTGCTGCTCAGTTGCGCGAGCTTCATCGGGAAATGGCTTGTTTTGCCGATGAACTTCCGGTTCGGGGGCCGTTGGACGACATCGACGCCGTGCTGGCGTTGCTGGGGCGGCCCGCCGAGTTGGTCGAGGCCCGGGACGCGGTGGTGGCCGGGTGGCCCGACCAGCCGGTGCAGGCGCTGCACGGCGATGCCCACCCGCGCAACGTGCTGTTCACCTCCGGTGGCCCGGTGTGGAACGACTTCGAGGACACCTGGCGCGGGCCGGTCGGCTGGGACGTGGCGTGCGCGGCCGGCAGCCGGCTGCTCGACCGCGCCGCGGTGGCCCGCGCCTACCCGGTCGAGCTGCTCGACTACTGGGTCGGGGTGCGGCGGCTGATGGCCCGGTGCTGGGTCGCCGCGTTCGACCTCCACCGGGCCCGGACACCGTCGACGGGCTGAACCGGCGGTTGTGTTCGCCGTACAGTTGACCCGTGCTGGAAGCGTTGTGGGACAAGGCGGTCCAGGTGCTGGGTGGGCGGCCGGGTACGGCGGGTGACCTGGCGGCGCGGTACGCGGAGCCCCATCGCGGCTACCACAACACCGAGCACGTGCTGGCGGTCGCGCGGGACGTCGAACTGCTGGCGGCCCACCGCTCGCGGGCCGAGCAGGCGACGCTGGTCCTGGCGGCGCTGGCGCACGACGTGGTCTACGACGGCAGGCCCGGCGACGACGAACGGGCCAGCGCGGCGTGGGTGGTCGACCGGTTGCGCGCGGCGGGGCTCGCCCCGGACCGGGTCGCCGAGCTGGTGCTGGCGACCATCGACCACGACGCCGGGGACGAGCTGACGGCGCTGCTGATGGACGCCGACCTCGCGATCCTGGGCGCGGACGCCGAGCGGTACGAGAGCTACCGGACGGCGGTGCGGCGGGAGTACGCGCACGTGCCGGACGAGGCGTGGCGGCACGGCCGCGCGCAGGTCCTGCGCGGGCTGCTGGAGCGCGACCCGCTCTACGCGACGGCACGGGCGCGCGACCGCTGGGAGTCGCGCGCCAGGGCCAACCTGGCGGCCGAGCTGGACTCGCTCAGCGGCCGGCCGTGATGGCGTCGAAGGTGGGGAACGACCGGGCGATCTCGCTGCCGGTGAAGTTGCCCACCCAGCCGTCGTCGTCGTGGAAGAACCGGATCGACACGTAGTCCGGGCGGGTGCCCATGTCGAACCAGTGCGTGGTGTGCTCGGGCACGCTGAGCAGGTCGCCGGCCTCGCACAGCACGGCGTGCACCTTCTGGTCCAGGTGCAGGTAGAACACGCCCGAGCCGCGCGCGAAGAACCGGTCCTCGTCGTCGTCGTGGGTGTGCTCGGCGAGGAACTTCAGCCGCGCCTCGCCGGCGGCGGCCAGCCACTCGGGGTCGTCGGACGGGGTCATCTCCATCGCGTCGACCACAACGTAGCCCTCGCTCTCGGTGACCTTCTTCACCTGGTCGGCGTACGCCTCCAGGGCGTTCTCCCGGGTCACGCCGGGCAGGACCGGCCACTGCTCGTAGCGGACGCCGAGCTGCTTGAGCACGTCGGCGATCTCGACCGGGTCCGACGTGCGCACCAGCACGGTCTCGGGCTCGGTGTCCGGCCACACGGTCAGCAACGTCATCGCGATTCCCTCCTCGTCTCGACCTCGAAGCGCAACAGCCACTCCAGGCACTCCAGCCGGTGGCGCGCCTGGCGCAGGTCCGCTCCCCACACGTACACCCCGTGCCGGGCCACGATCAAGGCCGGCACGTCGGCGCGGAACCCGGCCTCGAACGCGTCGCCGAGCACCTTCATGTCCTGGTCGTTCGGCACGACGGGCACCACGACGACGTCGTCGTGCGCACGCCGGCCGAAGCCCTTGAGCATCTCCAGGTCGCGCAGCTCGACGCCGTCGGGCCAGTGCTCGGCGGCCACCACGGGCGCGAGCGCGTGCACGTGGACCACCGCGCCGGCGCCGGACACCGCCGCGATCCGGCCGTGCAGGCCGGCTTCGGCCGAGGGCACCTTGACCGGGTCGTCGGTGCGGCCCTCGGCGTCGACCAGCACCACGTCGTCGTCGGTGAGTTCGCCCTTGTCCTTGCCGCTCACGGTGACCGCGAGCCGCAGCGGGTCGCGGTCGACCACCACGGACAGGTTGCCGGACGTGCCGCGCATCCAGCCCATCGCGGTGTACCGGGCGCACTCGGCGGCGAGCGCCGCGCCGGGCGTCACAGCGCGCCCACCGTCCGGTGTGGACTGAAGTCGGCGTCGCCGTACGGCTCGCCGGGGCGGGCCACGCCCACGGTCCGCCAGCCGGCCTCGGCGGCGGCGTGCAGTTCGGCCGGGACGTCGGAGTAGAAGGTGATGTCGGCCGAGCCGAGCACGGCGGCGATCGCCCGGTACGACGCGGCTTCCCGCTTCGGGCCCGCGTTGACCGTGTCGAAGTGGTGCTCGAACAGGCCGCGCAGGTCGCCGTCGGTGGTGTGGCCGAAGAACGCCACCTGCCCGGCCACCGAGCCGGACGAGAACACGGCGAGCTTGACGCCGTCCTCGTGCCACTTGCGCAGCGCGGGCACCACGTCCGGGAAGAACTCGGCGACCAGGTCGCCCTCGGCGTACCCGCGCTGCCAGATGAGGCCCTGCAACGTCTTGAGCGGCGTGACCTTCTGGTCGGCGGCCATCCAGCCGTGCAGCACGCGCACCAGGTCGGCCGTGCCGAACTCCGCGTCACCGTCCACACCGGACAGTTCGCGGATCTGCCGGACCGCTTCCGCGACAACGGGGTCGTCGCCGTGGTCGTCGATCCACGGCCCGAGCCGGGGCCGGGCGTAGTCGTAGAGCACGACCAGCACCTGGTCGGTCGCGGACAGCGTGCCCTCGATGTCGAGCACGACCCATTCAGTCATGGACTTCCTCGCCGTTGTAGTACTCGTGCAGGCGGTCCGGAGCGTACGCGCCGCGGTCGGTGACCACGGACGACACGAACCGCGGCGGTGTCACGTCGAACGCCGGGTACCAGCCCTTCACCCGCTCGCCCGCGGTGCGCCGGCCCAGCGTGTGCAGCACGTCGTCGCCGGGCCGGAACTCGATCGGCACGTCGGCCGAGGTCGGCGCGAGCCGGTCCGGGGCCTGCACCATGGCCAGGAACGGCACGGCGAACGCGGACGCGGCCACCGCGAGCCCGAGCGTGCCGATCTTGTTGACCACGTGCCCGTCCATGGTGACCCGGTCGGCGGCGGTCAGCAGCACGTCGACCTCGCCCGCCTGGAACGCCGCCGCGCCCATGCCGTCGGTGATCAGCGTGGTGTCCGCGCCCATCTCGACCAGCGTCTCGGCGGTCAGCCGCGCGCCCTGGAGGTACGGCCGGGTCTCGGTGCAGAAGTACCGCAGCCGCTTGCCCAGCGCGTCCGCCGCCTTGACCGTCTCGGTCAGGTAGAGGTCGGCCCAGCAGTGCGTGAGCACCGTGCCCTCGTCGGGCAGCAGGCGCGCGGTGTGCCCGCCCAGCGCCCGGCTGCGGGCGCGGTAGCGCTCGTCGCCGGCGACCGCGCCCGCGAACGCGCCCGCTTCGAGGTCGTCGGACGCGTCCACGCCCGCCAGCACGGCGGCCACCGCCTTGCGCAGGTGGTTGTTGGTGCGCCGGGTCTCGACCAGGAGCTTGCCGGCCCGTTCCAGGTGGGCGCGGGCTTCGGCGCGGGGCAGGCCACGGGCCTCCCGCGCGGCCAGCACCATGCCCCACAGCGCGGCGAAGTACGGGCCGGACGACTGGGTGACCATGTCCTCGATGGCCTTGGCCACCTCGGCGGTCGTCGCGCAGCGCACCCAGGTGCGCTCGAACGGGAAGTTCCGGCGGTCCAGGATGTGCACGCCGTCGTCGGCGAGCCGGACGCTGTGCGCGAGGACCGGTTCCATCAGCTGTACCCGGTGAACGGGGCCCGCTCGCCGGTCAGGAAGTACGCGCCGACCTCGCGCGCCTTGTACGCCACCGGGTCGTGCAGGGTGAGCGTGCGGGCGTTGCGCCAGAACCGGTCGAAGGCGTAGCCGGCCGCCGTCGCGCGCGCCCCGCACAGCTCGAACACCCGGCTGGTCGTCTGGTTGGCGACCCTGGTCGAGACGACCTTGGCCGACGAGATCAGCGCCGCCACCGAAGCCCGCTGCTCGACGGTGAGGTCCGCGCCCCGGTCGCTCGCGTCGCCCAGCGCGTCGGCGGCGTGGTCGGCCAGCAGCCCGGCGGCCTCGACGTCGGAGACCAGCTCGCCGTAGGTGGCCAGGACGTAGGGGTCGGCGGTGGCGGTCTCGACGCCGGAGAGGAACCACGGCCGGGTGGTGGTGCGGGTGTACCGGGCGGCCTCGGCCAGCGCGCCCTCGGCGAGCGCCACGTAGACCTGGGCGAGCACGGCCTGGAAGCCGATCGCGGCCAGCGACTGGCGCGGGCTGGTCTCGTCGTGCGCGCCCAGCACGCGTTCGGCGGGCACGGGCACGTCCTCGAACACCACGCCGCCGCTGGCGGTGAGGCGTTGGCCGATGTTGTCCCAGTCACCGGAGTAGGTGATGCCGGCGGTTTCGGCGTCGAGCGTGAAGGTGAGCTTCTGCCCGGTGTCGGTGCGGGTCGCGCTGACCACCAGCCGGTCCGCGACCGACGCCCCGGTGGCGAAGGTCTTGCGCCCGCTGACGGTGAACCCGTCGTCGGTCGGGGTGAGCCGGAGGGCGGCGTCGAGGGGGTTGCTCACCCCGGCCCAGAACAGGTCGGGGGCCTCGGCGAGCACCGGCGAGTCGAACAGGCCGCGCCGCCAGACCTGGAGGTAGTGGTACCCGAGCAGGTGCCCGACGTTCGCGTCCGCCGCCGCGACCACCCGGGTCACGGCCTGCCGGGTGCCCCAGTCGTCCACCCCCAGCAGCCCGGACCGCCGCAGCGCCTCGACCTCGGCCACCGGCTCGGCCCCCGCCCGATCCCGCTCGGCGGCGTCCACCCGCAACGCCGCGGCGACCTCGTCGGCGACGGTCAGCCACTTCTGCCGACCATCGGTGCTCGTCATCCAACCGCCTCCACGTTCGCTGCTGCCCGGCCTGACGAGGGTAATCGCCCGCCGAGCGCGGACGCTGAGCGTTCCGCCACATGAGAGCCGCGCGGGCCGGCCGGGGCTACGCCGGGACGTGGCGGGCGCGGTCGACCAGGCCCAGCTCGGCCAGGGCCTTCTCCAGGCCGAGCGGCGACGGGCGGTGGTGGCGCTTCTTGGGCAGCAGGCGGGCGTGCAGGTCGGCCAGGTGGGTGCGCCAGCGGACCCGGTCGCCGCGCCACGCCGCCAGGTAGGCCACGTACAGCTCCGGGGTGATGCGCTGGCACCGGCCGCGCGCCGCCTTGAGCGCGACGAGCATCCGGTCCCGCTCGACCGAGCGCGGGCGGGCCGCGACCCGGTCGACGATGTCGCTGATCATGGCCCGCCGGTCGGCGATGAACCGGGCGAAGAAGTACGCGTCCGCGTCCTCCAGCGCGCCGCCGTCGTCCAGCAGCGCGAGCAGGCCCTCGGCCAGGCAGTCGCCGAACTCCTCGGAGCGCGCCCGCTGGTCGTTCGCGAACGGGTCGTACGCCTTCTGCAACGCCTCGCCGACCACGGCCGACGTGCCGATCCCCCGGTCGTCGAGCAGGAAGAACCAGTCCTCGTTGTAGACGTTGGGGAAGAACGACCCCATCAGCGACCGGCCGACGACCAGCGCGCCGCCGCCGATGAACGTGTCCTGCGCGCCGCCGACCTCCCGGTAGGCGTGGCACACCACCGAGTTGTCCGGGAACCCCCGCACGGCCAGCGCCGCGGCGTCGTTGGCGGCCAGCAGGCCGGCGGCGCGGTTGAGGTCCTGCGGGTCGGGCACCGCGATGTCGTCGTCCAGGAACGCGATCCGCTCCCAGCCGGCCACGCCCGCGAGCAGCAGCCCGAGGTTGCGCTTGAGGCTGGTGTCCACCCGGCGCTCGAAGATCGTGCCCGCCAGCATGGTCGTGGTGGCGAACTCGGGCAGCAGCCCGGTGGGCAGCCGGTCGGTGTCCACGGCCACCAGCTCGCCGCCGGGGCGGGCGCGCGCGGCGACCTGGTCGGCCGACGAGTAGCGGCTGCACAGCGCGACCACGACGCACCCCAGCTCGGCGCCCAGCTCCAGGGCCGCGCCGAGGGCGGCCGGGTGCCGCGCGGTCGGCACGACGATCGCGTCGATCCGCGACGTCGGCGCGGTCCCGCCGGTCTGCGTCCGCAGCAGGTCGCGGTGCGATCCGTGGTGCCGGATCACCCGCGGTTCGACGGTGCTGGTCAACCCCGGCCCTCCGGCCACTCGTCGAGGCGGGACTCGGGCAGGTTCCAGTCCGGGGTGACCACCCGCCCGTTGACCACCGACACCCTGGTCAGCACGCTGTAGGCGGCCAGGCCGGGGAAGGTCGCGCGGAGGTACTCCGCGTTGCGGTCGCGGAACCTCTCGTCGGTGAGCGCACGCACCGCGCCGAGGGTCCCCCGGCCGTACATGCCGTTGCAGATCGTGACCGTCCGCTTGTGGTTGAACGGGTTCGGTCCCCGGTAGAAGTGCGCGACGTCCTCGTGCAGCACCTCGCGGTCGCCGTGCCGGCTCAGCTTCGGCGTGAAGATCCGCTCGGTGCCGTCCCGCGCGACGACGAAGCCGCCGGACTCGGACTCGTGGTGCCGGCCGACCTGGCTGACCGGCAGGTCGACCCGGTCCAGCAGCTCGCGGGTGACCACGTTCCAGTCGACCCCGCCGAGCAGCACGAGGTGCGAGGTGTAGTCGTCGGCGGCCAGCCCCGACGCGGTGCGGAAGTGCACCCGGCTGCGCGGGTTGAGCGCGCGGATGTGGCCGTGCAGCTCGATCAGCGCGTCCAGGTCGGCGTAGGTGTACAGCTCGATGTAGTCCGGCTGGGTCGGGTCCGCGTAGGGCATCGCCTCGCGCATCTCCCGGGGCAGCTGGGCCACCACGATGGTGATGTTGTTGCGGTCCGGGAAGTACCAGAACTCGCGCCGGCCGTTGCGGTCGACGTCGGGCGCGCCGCCCGCGTCGAGCTGCTCGGCCTCGCGCAGCGCGGTCAGCTCGGCCAGCAGGTCCTCGCGCGCCGCGCGCTCCTCGGGCTCCAGCTCGGCCACCGGCAGCAGCCGGTACGGGCGGTCGGCCACCGAGCGCCGGGTGGCGAAGAAGGTGGCGTAGGCGGCCAGCCTGCTCAGCGGCGGCACCTTGGGGTGGGTGCGGCTCTCCCAGGACGACAGCAGCGGCACGCTGGCGGGCTTCTCGGCGCTGAACGCCGCCGCGAGGTCCCCCTGGGTGATGACGAGGTCCGGCCAGCGCTCCTCGCGCAACGCCCGCAGGCGGTGCGCCAGTGCAGTGGACTCGCCCGATCCGACCACGTCGCCGCGCCCTTCAGTGAACTTCAGCATACAAGCTGAAGGGGGCAACATACACGATGTGGCGCGGTCACTTCGACCCGATACCCCCCACATACCCCTTGTCAGGCACTTACAGGGACCTTACCCCGAAACTCGCTGAGGTTCACTCAACTTCAGTGAGCTAAGTGAAGTTCACCCAGGAAGCCATCCGGGGGTTGCCATGAACACGCTTGCCTCATTAGCCGATTCCGCCGGCCCCACCGGCTGGACGCCGCTCGTCATCGTGGTCCTGGTCGGGGCGCTGGCCCTGGTCCTGGGCCTGGCCCGGCTGCTGCGCCGGGTCCTGGGCATCCTGACCCGGGTGCTGCTCTCGGCCGGCGCGGCGGTGGCCGGCCTGGCCACCGTGCTGGCCGGCTGCACGGTCCTGACCACGCTGGTCCTGGTCTACATCCGCTGACCGGACGCCTCCCTTCGACTACGGTGTGCGGGCCCGTATCGACCAAGGGGAGTCGCTCGATGGACCTGTCCCGCAGATCGACCCGAGGGGGCACCGCCGTGGCGGCCCCGAGGGCGACCTCGCCCGGCAAGCCCTACGCGCCGAGTCCACACCGGACGTCCACGCCGCACCTGCTGGAAGCCGAACAGCTCATCGGCTACCTGTCGCTGCCCACCTGCCCGCTGGCCAACAACACCTACAAGGACTCCGACCAGCCCAACGTCGTGCGGTGGGGGTCCCCGGGCGACGCGTCGACCTGGTTCAACCAGAGCCAGTGCGCGTCGTTCCTGACCGCCGTGCTGCGGCGGACCTACCGGTGGGCCACGCCGAAGTTCTTCCGGACCCACTTCGGGTCGGCCAGCCCGTTCGCCCGGGACTACCAGGCGGTCTTCGCGGCCGGCGGGGTGCCGCACGTCCGGCCGGTGCGCCGGGTGGTCGACCTGCGCCCCGGCGACCTGGTCGCCGTGGACTACCGCAACGACCAGGACACCAACACCGGGCACGTGGTCATGGTGCGGTCCGTGCGCGGCGCCTACACCTCGCCCGTGGCGAGCCTGAACTTCCCCGGCGAGACCCAGTACGCGGTCGAGGTCGTGGACTGCACCTCCGAGCCGCACGGCCGGCACGGCGTGGGCGGCTACTTCGCGTTCCCGGACAGCCGGATCTTCAACGCCACCGCGCAGACCGCCGGCGCGGGCTTCGGCCACATGATGTTCTACGCCTCCGACGAGACCGGCGAGTTCACCCGGTACCGGTGGAGCGTGAACTCCTCCTCGGCGGGCACCTACCCGGTCGACGACCGCCCGGTGTCGGCGGCCCGGATCGGCTGAGCCGGACCGCCGGGCGGCGCGGGTCAGCCGGTGTGACCGTCGATCCACGTCCGGTGCGCCGCGACGTCCACGAAGATCCACGGCCGGCCCCGGCACGTGCCGGAGTCCCCGCGCGAGGCCACGCCCGCGAGCCGCCACGCCGTGCCGACCCTCTGCACGGCCGGCGCGCCGTCGTCGCCGAGGCACGCGCCGCGCCCGGACCCGCCGACGCAGAAGTCGGCCGGGCCCGCGCCGCACTGCGCGTCCGGCACGACCGGCGCGTCCACCTCGTGCAGGACCTGCGGGCCGGGCGAGCACTGGTCGCAGGTCAGGCCCCAGCCGAGGAGCCGGACCGTGGAGCCGATCGGCACCGACGCGGCGACCGCGACCGGCGGGTGGGTCACCGCCGCCCGCAACTGGAGCAGCGCCAGGTCCGAGGTGGGGTGCTGGACGATCCGCGCGATCTGCGCGAGCGTGCCGCCGGACGCGCGGTTCACCGAGCCGACGCGGGCGGAGAAGCTCGACGTGGACCGGCCGGCGACGCAGTGCTTGGCGGTGGCGACCCAGGTCGGCCGGATCAGCGCGCCGCCGCAGAAGTGCGCGCCGCCCGACGTCTGGAGGGACGCCGCGAACGGGTAGGGCTCGGTGGCGGGGTTGCCGCCGACGACGTAGGGGGCGGGGTCGGCGGTCGCGGCGGGTGCCAGGAGCACCAGCGCCGCGAGGAGTAACAGGGCACGTGTCACCGGGGTGCCTCCTCGGGTGGGCCGGGAGGCGCGGGCGCGCCTCCCGGCGGACGGACTAGACGCGCTGCCAGAGCGCCGGGACGTTGGTCGGCTCCCAGCCCGGCTGCGAGGTGTGCGGTTGGCGGCACCGGTACGTGCCGCCGTTGTAGGTGACCTCGGCGTTGGTCGCGTAACTGGTCCATGGTGCCCAGGAACCCGAGGGGACACCAGTGGTCGTCGTCGTGGTGGTCGTCGTGGTCGTGGTCGTGGTGCCCCCGTTGTCCCAGGGGACCTGCGTCGAGCGGTAGAAGTCGATGCCCAGCGCGGTCCAGCGCGGGGCCTGCGCGCCGAGCCGGACCTTGAACGCGTCCCAGTTGTGCGTCGACCACGGCGACCAGCCCAGTTCGGCGATCGCCGCCAACCTCGGGAACGCCATGAAGTCGACGTGCGCCGGGGTCACGATCGTCTCCGTCCACAGTGGAGCCTCGACGCCCCGGACGGCCGTCTCCGGCACCCCGCTCAGGTGCGTGCCGGGGTTCCAGTTGTAGGCGTCCTGCACCTCGATCATCCCGGCCCAGCTCAGGCCGATCGGCGTGCTCGCGTTGTACTTCATGTCCAGGTACGCCTTGTTGGCCGGGGACATCAGCACCTTCGCGCCACGGGCCACGGCGGCCTGCACGACGGCGTTGGACGTCGTGGTGCCCCAGTACTGCGGCACGGCCGAGGTGTCGGTGGTGGTCTTGACGAACTCGTGCCAGCCCATGGACTTCTTGCCGTACTTGGCGACCAGCGGCAGGACCTTGTTCATGAACGCCTGGTAGTCCTGGTCGGTGGTGGCACTGGCCTCGTCGCCGCCGATGTGGAAGTACGGCCCGGGGGTGATCTCGGCGATCTCCCGGATCACGTCCTCGACGAACTTGTAGGTGATGTCCTTGCCGACGCACAGCGAGCTGTAGCCGACCGCGATGTCCGTGCGCAGGCCGGGCGCGACGCCGTTGCAGTTGAGTTCGGCGTAGGACGCGAGCGCGGCGTTGGTGTGGCCGGGCAGGTCGACCTCGGGGATCACGGTGATCTGCCGGGCCGCCGCGTACGCCACGATCTCCTGGTACTGCGCCTTGGTGTAGTACCCGCCGGCCCCGCCGCCGACCTGCGTGCTGCCGCCGTAGGTGGCGAGCTTCGGCCAGCTGTCGACCACGATCCGCCAGCCCTGGTCGTCGGTGAGGTGCAGGTGGAAGTAGTTGACCTTGTACAGGGCCAGCTGGTCGAGGTACCGCTTGACCGTGCCGACCGGGTGGAAGTGCCGCGCCACGTCGAGCATCGCGCCGCGGTGGGTGAACCGGGGGTAGTCGGTGATGGTCGCGCCGGGCACGGTCCACGGCCCGGTCTGCGGGGTGCCGCTGTCCACCTTGCCGGGCAGCAGCTGGCGCAGGGTCTGCACGCCGGCGAACAGCCCGGCGGCGGTGTTGGCGCGGATGGTGATCGCGGTCGCGGCGACGGTGAGCTGGTAGCCCTGGTCGCCGACGGTCGAGGGCGCGCCGCCGATCAGCAGCGCGACGCCGTCGGCGGGGGTGCCGGCGGTGTCCTCGACCGGGAACGGGTAGCCGGTGGCCGGCCGCAGCACGCCGGCCAGGTAGTCGCCGACGCCGTGCGCCGACGCGGTGGTGTAGATCTTGGTGGTGGCGCCGAGCGTGTGCGCCGCACCGGCCACCGCTTGCACGGAGACCGGGACCGGGACGATGCTCTGCAACGGCTCGGCCGCGACGGCGGGTGCCGGGGTCGAGCTGACGTTCCACACGACGGTCGCGCCGAACACCAGTGCCAGGACGGCGAGCGCGCGCGCCGCCCGTGCTCGGAGTTTCACCGTTGGACCTCCTCGGAGCAGGCGGCGGCCGGTCGGGGTGTCAAGCGTGAACACCCCGGCGAGATCAAGTCAATGGGTCTAGACCACTCGGCGCTTCGGGCATTTCGCCCGCGCCGCCGGCCGGACCTCGACGCCGTCAGCCCGGCAGGTCCAGCCGCCCCAGCTCCACCCGCGAGGCCACGCCGAGCTTCGGGTACGCCTTGTAGAGGTGGTAGCCGACCGTGCGCGGGCTCAGGAACAGCTGCGCGCCGATGTCCCGGTTGCTCAGCCCCTCCGCCGCCAGGCGCACCACCTGGAGTTCCTGCGGCGTCAACGCGCTGAGCGGGTCCCGGCCCGGCTGGGCGTGGCTCTCGCCGGTCGCCCGCAGTTCGGCGCGGGCGCGCGCCGCCCACGGCGCGGTCCCGAGCCGGTCGAACTCCTCCAGCGCCGAGCGCAGGTGCGCGCGGGCGTCGCCGCGCCGGCGGTCGCGGCGCAGCCACTCGCCGTAGAGCAGCCCGGTCCGCGCCCGCTCGAACGGCCGGCCCGACGTCCGGTGCAGCTCCACCGCCTCGGCGTACCAGCGCTCGTCGTCGGTGAGCAGCGCCCGGCAGCGCGCCGCGACCGCGCGGGTCCAGGGCTGGCCGGTGGTCCGCGCCCACTCGGCGTACCAGTCGGCGGCATCCCCGGCCACGTCGGCCTTCCCGGCCCGCACCGCCGCCTCCACGAGGTCGGGCAGGCTGCCGATCGCGTAGAGCCGGTGCGCGCCGGCGGCGACGTCGGCGAGCCGCTCCAGCACCGACTCGTACCGCCCCGCACCCAGGTCCAGCAACGACAGCGCGCACTGCGCGCGGATCGACAGCGGCGGGCCTCCGGTCATGTTCGCGACCAGCTCCCGGCACCGCTGCTCGGCACCCTCGATCGCGGCCAGCTCGGCCAGCACGCTGTGCAGGTACCCGACGCTGAACACCTGGCCGATGTCGTGCGCGAGCCGCAGCCCCTCCTCGGCCGTCGCGCACGCGTCGTGGAACCTGCCCTCGTGCAGCCGGACCCGCGCCAGGTAGGCCAGCGCCCGGGGCAGCACGCCCAGCGCGCCCGCCGCGCGGCACTCCCGCTCCAGGGCGACCGCGCTCTCCCGCGCCGCCCGGTCGTCGCCGAGGATCAGGTTCCACCACGAGACCACCGCGTTGTCGGGCCGACCGGGCCGTCCGACGGCCACCAGCTCGCGCAGCGCCACGAGGGCACCCGCGACGTCCGCGCCCTCCAGCCCCAGCGCGGCCTTCGCCACCGCGCGCACCTCGGCCTCGGCGGGCAGCCCCGCCGACTGGTCGGCGATCGTCCGCACGGCGGCGAAGTCACGGGCCGTCCACGCGCTCTGCGCGGCGTCGAACAACAGCTCCCCCGCCAGCGCGCGGTCGTCGGGCGCGGCGCACTCGGCGGCCCGCGCGAGGGTCGTCGCCGCCTCGGCCGACCGGCCCTGCTCACCGGCCAGCGACGCCCGGATCCGGTACACCCGCACGTGCTCCAGGCGCTCCCGCACCAGCTCGGACGCCTGGTCCGCGAGCACCCCGGCCCGTTCGAACTGCCCCGCCTCCGCCGCCGCCTCGGCCGCCGCGGTCAACCGCCGACCCCGTTGCGCCGCATCGGGAGTCAGCTCCGCGGCCCGCTGGTAGGCCGCCGCCACGGCCGCCGAACCGCCGCGCCCGCGCGCGTCCTCGGCCGACCGCGCCAACGCCGCCGCGACCTCCTCGTCCGGCGCGGTGGTCGCGGCGGCCAGGTGCCGGGCCCGCCGGAACTCGTCGCCCGACGCGCCCGCCAGCGCCCGGTGCACGGCGAGCCGCCGCACCAGTGGCGCGCTCTGGTAGGCCGCCGCGCGGATCAGCGGGTGCCGGAAGGTCAGCCGGCCGTCGTCGGTGCGCAGCAACTGCTTGCGCTCGGCCGCCTCCAGGTCCGCCACGCCCGCGCCCAGCTCCCCGGCCGCCTCGAACACCACGCCCGGGTCGCCGGTGTCGTCGGCCGCCGCGACCAGCAGCAGGTCCCGCGTCCCCTCGGGCAGGGCACCGATCCGGTCGGCGAACGTCTGCTGGATCCGGCTGTGGGTGGGCAGCGCGCCGACCCGGTAGGCGTGCGCGGCGGGCAGGTGGCCCTCCCGCTGCGCGGCCGGGAGTTCCAGCAGCGCCAACGGGTTCCCGCGCGCCTCGGCCGCGATCTGGTCGCGCACGTACCGGGGCAGGTCGGCGGCGTGCTCGTCGAGCAGCGCGGTGGAGTCCCGCGCGGACAGCGCGCCCAGCCGCAGCTCGGGCAGGCCCGGCGCCGGGAACGGCGGGGCGTGCAGGTCGCGCGCGGTGAACACCAGCACCACGCCCTCGGCCTCCAGCCGGCGCGCGGCGAACACCAGCGCGTCCGACGAGCCCGCGTCCAGCCAGTGCGCGTCGTCCACCAGGCACAGCACCGGCCCCTGCTCGGCCAGGTCGGCGAGCAGGGTCAGCACGGCCAGGCCGACCAGGTAGCGGTCCACGCCGTCGGCCGGGGCCAGGCCCAGCGCCGCCCGCAGCGCCGCCGCCTGGTTCGGCGGCAGCCGGTCGGCCCGGTCCGCCACCCGGCCGAGCAGCAGGTTCAACCCGGCGAACGGCAGACCCGACTCGGCTTCGACGGCGACCCCGCGCAGCACCCGGAACCCGTCCGCCGCGATGTGGTCCAGCAGCGCGGACTTGCCGATGCCGGCCTCGCCGCGCACGACCAGCACGCCGCTGCGGCCCGCGCGGGCGTCGGCCAGCAGGCCGGCCACCCGCGCGAGCGCGTCCGAACGCCCGTGCAGCACGTCCCCGACCCTAGCCGGCCGGGACCAGCACGACTTTGCCGACGGTGTGCCGGCTCTCCAACTCCTCGTGCGCCCGCGCCGCGCACGACAGGTCGTACCGCCGCACCACGGGCGTGAACCGGCCGGCCGCCGCGTCCGCCAGCGCCCGCGCCTCCAACGCCCGCAGCCCGCCCGCGCGCCTGGTCACGTGCGGACCCACCGCGACGGTCGCGCTCAACGCCCGTTCGAACAGGTCGGCCGTGGTCACCTCGGTCGGCTCCCCCGACGACCAGCCGAACAGCACCACCCGGCCGCCGGGCGCGAGCAGGTCCAGCGCGCCCCGCCCGTGCGCGCCGCCGACCCCGTCCAGCAGCGCGGTCGCCTCGCGCCCGCCCAGTTCCGCCCGCACCCGGTCGACCCACCCCTCCTGCCGGTAGTCCACGGCCACCGCCGCGCCCGCGCGCAGCACCGTCCGGCGCTTGACCTCGCACCCGGCGAGCCCGACCACGTGCGCGCCCGCCCCGGCCGCGCCCTGCACCAGCAGGTGCCCGACCGCGCCGGCCGCCGCCGTGACCAGCACGACGTCGTCCGGCCCGAGCGCCGCCGCCGCCAGCACGCCGACCGCCGTGCTCCCGGTGCTGATCATCGCGACCGCCTCGGCGAACCCCAGCCCGTCCGGCACCACGTGCAGCGCGCCGACCTCCCGCACGGCCAGCTCGGCGTACCCCCCGTGGGCGAGGCCGAGCTGGGCCACCACGTGCCGACCGGACCACCCGTCCGGCACGCCGGGGCCGACCGCGTCGACCACCCCGGCCACCTCGCTGCCCGGCACGGCCGGCAGCTCCGGCAGCCACCGCGCGGCCCCGCGCCGGATCGCCGCGTCCACCAGGTGCACGCCGGCGGCCCGCACCGCGATCCGCACCTGGCCGGGGCCGGCCTCCGGGTCGGCGGTCTCCTCGTAGCGCAGCTGCGCCGGCGACCCGAACCCGCGCAGCAGGACGGCACGCACGTCAGGCCCCGTACGGCCGCTTGCCGCGGGCCTCGCGCAGCGCCGTGCCCCACCACACGAGCTGGTCGAGCATGGTCTTCGCGGCCCCGTTCACGCCCTCCTCGTCCACCGGCCGGCCGTCCTCGAACCGCGCCCACGCGCCGTGGAAGCTGACCGTGTCCCGCATGGTCACCGCGTGCAGCTCGGCGAAGACCTGCCGCAGCTGCTCGACCGCGCGCAGCCCGCCGGCGGCCCCGCCGTAGGAGACGAACCCGACCGGCTTGGCCTGCCACTCGGTGTAGTGCCAGTCGATCGCGCTTTTCAGCGGCGCGGGGAAGCTGTGGTTGTACTCGGGCGTGATGACGACGAACGCGTCCGCGCCGGCCAGCCGGGGCGACACCAGCTTCACCTCGTCGGCGGGCTCCTCGCCGAACCCGTGCAGCACGTCCGGCAGGCCGACGTCGGCCAGGTCGAGCACGTCCACGGCCAGGTCGTCGCGCTGCCGGGCCCGCTCGGCGAACCACGTCGAGACGACCGGCGCGAACCGGCCCCGGCGGGTGCTCCCGACGATGACGGCCAGCTTGAGCACGGTGTCCACGGTCTCGTTGTCCACGGTGTTGTCCATGGCCGCAACGCTAGGAACGGACCCGGTGACCGGGCATCTGTCGGATGACTGGTCAGTCGACGGATTCGACCGGTCAATACCTGCACATAACTTCAGGTCATGACACCGGAAACGCAGGTCGGAACGCGTTGGGCCCCGGTCGTGGCGCTCGCGATGGCGATGCTGGCGGTCACCTCGGAGATGACCGTGGCCGCCGTCGCGCTGCCCAGCCTGGGCGCGGAACTGGACGTCGGCCCGTCCGCCGCGGCCTGGGTGCTGCTGGCCTACACGCTGCCCATGGCGGCCATCGCCATCCCGGCCGGCCGGTGGGTGGACCGCACCGACGTGCGGCGCGCGTTCCTGCTGGCGCTGATCGGCGTCGGGCTGGCGAGCGCGCTGACGGCGGTCGCGCCCGCGTTCTGGGTGCTGCTGCTGGGCCGGGCGTTGCAGGGGGTCGCGGCGTCGCTGGTGCTCGCCGGGTACATGCCGATCGTGGTGGCGGCGGTCGCGCCGGAGCAGCGCGGGCGGGCCGTCGGGTACGTGATGACGATCATGACCGTCGGCGGGTTGGCGGGCGGGCCGCTGGGCGGCCTGGTGGCGGGGGCGTTCGGGTGGCGCGCGGTGTTCCTGCTGAAGCTGCCGCTGCTGGTCGCCGTGGTCGTGGTGGTGCTGCGGACGGTGCGCGGCGACGGGCGCGGGTTGCCGTTCCCGGATCGCGGCCTGTGGCTGGAGGCGGCGCTGCTGGGCGGCGCGATCACGGCCCTGCTGCTGGCGTTCCAGGACCGGCCGTGGGTGGCGCTGGTGGCCGTGGTGCTCGCCGCGCTGTGGGGCCGGCTGCCCGCGTCCGAACCGGTGCTGACCCTGGTGCGCCGCCCGGAGTTCGCCCGGCCGCTGGTGGCGCTGCTGACCTTCGCGGCACTGGGCGGGTTGCTGTTCTTGCTGGTGCCGTACTTCGTGACCGACGTGCTGGGCGGACGCCCCGAGGACGTCGGCGTGGCGCTGCTGGTGTTCGTGGGCGGGGTCGGCGCGCTGTCGGTGGTGTCGGGCAACTTGGCCGACCGTTACGGCCCACGGCTGATCGCGCTGGTGGGCGCGGTGGTCACCGTGGCCGGGCTGGTGACCCTGGTGGTGCCGGTGGACGACCTGTGGGGCCTGTGCTGGCGGCTGGCCGTGATCGGCGTCGGCCAGGGCTTGTTCAACGCGGCGATAAACACCCTGCTGATGTCGGTCGCACCGGCCGGCGCGGAGGGTGCGGTGAGCGGCCTCAGCGGCACCTCCCGGATGCTCGGCACCACCGTGGGCCCGGCGGTCGCCGCACTGGTCGCGGGCTTGGCGGGCAACGGTTCGGCGGGCTTCCGGGTCGGCGTGGCGACGCTGACCGCGCTCGCCGTCCTGGGCACGGCGGTCCTGGTTCCCGGGAGCCGGGGCCGCGCACCGGGCCGCCCGGTCGTCAAGTGACCGGACCGCGTTGCGCGATCGCGTCGGGGCACGGGAATTCGGGTGGCTCGGACCGGACCGCGCCGGCAGGGTGTCGCCGGTGCGCTTCCTGTTCACCTGCATCGGTGGCCCCGGCCACCTGAACCCGCTGCTGCCGATCTCCCGCGCGGTCGCCGACGCCGGCCACACCGTGCTGTGGGCGACGTCGGACGGCCTGCGCGGCCTGGTCGACGGGGCCGGGTTCCCGTTCCACCGCCTGGGTCCCGCCGCCGACCGGACGCCGCGCGCACGGGGGCCGCTGGTGCCGCCGAGCCCCGAGCTGTCCGACTGGGAAGTGCGCGAGAACTTCGCCCGCAAGGCCACCCGCAAGCGGCTGCCCCTCGTGCAGCCGCTGGTGGACGACTGGCGGCCGGACGTGGTCGTGTGCGACGAGTTCGACTTCGCCTCCACGCTCGCCGCCGAACGACGCGGCATCCCGCACGCGGTCGTGCTGGTGACGGCGGCCGGCACGCTGATCCGCCCGGACGTGGTGGGCGAACCGCTGGACGAGATCAGGCGCGAGCACGGCCTCCCGGCCGACCCGGACCTCACCGCGCCGGGCCGGTACCTGGCGCTGTCCCCGTTCCCGCCGAGCTTGCGCGCGCCGGGCACGTGGCGGCACGCCACCGAGCACGCCGTCCGCCCGCCGATGCCCGCCGGCACCGGCCCGCGCCCGGCCCGGCCGTTGGTCTACTTCACGCTGGGCACCGAGTTCGGCCTGGAGTCCGGCGACGTGTTCGAACGGGTGCTGGCGGGCCTGGCCGACCTGCCGGTCGACGTGCTGCTGACCGTGGGCCGGCACGTCGACCCCGCCGAGTTCGGCCCGCAACCCCCGCACGTCCGGATCGAGCGGTACGTGGCGCAGGACGAGGTCCTGTCCCGCTGCGACGTGGTGGTCTCGCACGGCGGGTCGGGCACCGTGATGGGCGCGCTGACCCACGGCCTGCCGCACCTGGTCGTGCCGCTGGGCGCGGACCAGCTCTCGAACGCCGAGCGCTGCACGGCCCTGGGCGCGGGTCTGGCCCTCGACGCCGTCGCCGCGACCCCCGGCGAGGTCGCCGAAGCGGTGTCCCGCCTGCTGGCGGACCCGTCCCACCGCCGGGCCGCCGAACGCCTGCGCGCCGAACTCGCCGCCCTGCCCGACGCCGACCACGCCGCCGACCTGCTCGTCCGGCTGGCCCGCACCCGGCAGCCCGGCACCGCCTAGCCCGGCACCGCCTGGCCGGTCGAGCGGGTCACGGGCGGATGGCGATGGTGCTGACCGTCGAGTTGCCCCACACCGTGGTGTTCATCAGCACCCGGCCGTCGAGCGACACCACCGTGAACTCCGGGACGAACCGCCGGGTCATCGCCCCCGCGAACCAGCTGCGCAGCGGTTCGGCCTCGCTGCGCACCAGGTCCCAGCCGTCGAGCAGCCGGACCCGGTACCACGCCCCGGGCGGTACCTCGTCCGGGTCCCGCGCGATCGCCTCGCCGGGGATCGCCAGGAGGAATTCGCGATCGGCGTCGAACAGGCCGTACTCGGTCGCCATCCGGAACCAGCTCCGGTTGACCTTGTCGGCCAGGTCCACGTCGTCGAAATCCGCGATCTCGTCCTCGTGCGAGTCGAAGCGGCCGTGCTCGGTCGAGGCGGTCGCGGCCGAGTGGCGGGGCGGCAACGGCGTCCGGACCGGCCCCTCGAACTTTTCGACCAAGTGGAATCCGGCGGGTGCGAGCAGGGCGGCGACCTCTGCGTCGGAGAGCATCACGGCGGTAACTTATGTCGCGGTCGGGCCGACCAGCCAGGCAATTTCGGCCGCGTCACGGCGGGGCGACCAGGACGGCAGCGCGGACCCATCGCGAATCCGTCGCCGTAGTCCGGCGAACTCCGGATATCCGTGCTGGACGAGTTCGAGGTCGGCCCGGGGAGGGAGTACGTCAGGGGCCGACCTCCGACCGGATTTCCTTGAGCCCCTCGGTGAGCTTGTCGATGAGCCGCTGGACGGCCTCCTCCCCGAGGGCCAGCGAGACCCCCTCCACCAGCCCGACGCTGCCGGTGCCGCCATTGCGCCCGATGGACAGTTCGAGCGCCCGGTCCGCGTACAGCTCGTAGGAGATGGCCGCGTCCGACGGCACATCCATGAGGGTTGTCAGATTCATGCCGCCAGAATAAGTCCGATACGTTTATCGGGGCCATCGCACGATTGAGTGATACGAGGCTTTTCGCGGCCCACGCTACTGTTTGCACCATGTTTGAGCTGGCCGCACCCACCGCACTCCAGTGGCTGATAGGAGTCGAACTCGCGCGTTACCGCAACGAGGCCGGTTTGTCGCTAACCCAACTCGCCAACGCGTGCGGAATCGGCAAACCGAAATTGAGCCACCTGGAAACCGGCAGGACCTCGCAGTACCCCGCCGACATCCGCCGCATCCTGAGCGCCTGCCGGGTCGACCAAGAGGACATCGCCCGGATGATCCAGCTCACCGCCCGCGCGCACGAAGCGGCCTGGGTGGGCGCCTGGACCGACGTCGTGTCGGACTGGCTGCGCACCATGGTCGGCCTGGAGTCCTTGGCCCGCAGAGAGTTCGTCTTCGAGCCGATAGCCCTGCCGGGCCTGCTGCAAACCGAGGCGTACGCGGGCGCGGCGACCGACGCCGCCACCAGGGTCCCCCCGGACATAGTGCATCCCCTGGTGGAGTTCCGGATGAGCCGACACCGCCTGCTGCACAAGGAACGCCCACTGGAACTGCACGCGGTGATCAACCTCCAGTCGCTCCACCTCCGCGTGGGTGACCGGGAGTTGATGAACCAGCAGTACCGCCACCTGCTGAGCGTCGGTGAGCTGCCCAACGTGACCTTGCAGGTGTTGCTGCCCGAAGCGGGGCCGCACGCCGCCACCACCGGCCAGTTCATGCTGCTGGAGT
Organism: Saccharothrix sp. NBAS 001; assembly: GCF_056640475.1. Lineage (NCBI taxonomy): Bacteria > Bacillati > Actinomycetota > Actinomycetes > Pseudonocardiales > Pseudonocardiaceae > Saccharothrix > Saccharothrix sp. NBAS 001. Next base: position 9,171,513 of record NZ_CM153251.1, on the reverse strand, counting down.
TCGCGGACGCCCGGCCGATCGTCTACGTCGAGATCCAGGACGCAGGGGTCTTCGTGGGGGATGCACGGCGTGTTCGAAGCTATACGCTGAGTACGCACAGCCTGGAGCGGATCGCACTCTCCCCCGCCGAGAGCGCGACCCTGATCGGATCACTGATCACCTAGGAGCCTGCACATGTGGCGTACCAGCAGCTACAGCACCGAGAACGGCACCTGCGTCTCCGTCCTGTGGCGTACCAGCAGCTACAGCATGGAGAACGGCAGTTGCGTCTCCGTCAAGTTCCCCGCCGCCGGCCCGGTGGCCGTCCGCGACTCCAAGCACCCCGAGGGTCCCCAACTCTCGTTCCCCGAGTCCGCCTGGGTCGCGTTCCTCCACCGCCGGCGGTAGCCGGGAGGGGGCGACGCCGAGGTGTGCGGTAACCGGTCAGAGCGACCGGTACCGCACACGCCCCTCGGTCACGTCCACCATGATGCCATCGGATTCACGGATCGCCGAGAAAAGTTCCGCGCATCACGCCACGATCACCGTTCGTATATTGGAAATCGCGCGTCAATACTCCGGTTACCGGTTGTTCACCAGGATCCGGGTGGACGCCGTGCCCAGCCCGGTCGGCCCCCGGAACGACCGCGCGGCAAGGGTTCCACGGTCGGCGAAGTGCCGTTCCAGCGCCGATTCGCGGTAGCGGTCGACCTCTTCGTGCCAGTTCAGGATGCCCGCCACCCAGTCCTTCAACTCGTCCACGTGCCTGGTCAGCGCGGCCCGCTGGTCGGCGTCCAGGCCGAACTCCTCGAACAGCGCGGGCAGCTCGTGGTCCACGCTGTGCTGGAACTGGCGCAGGCGCTGGTTGGCCAGGTCGGCGGTGACGGCGTAGGCGCGCTCCCAGTCGACGTCGAGGAACGTCTTCGCCACCACGACCATGTTGTGCACCTCGCCCTCGTACTGCGCTTCCTTGCGCACCGAGTAGAGGTCGTTGAGCATCGTCGCGTAGTCCATCGCGGAGTTCTCGATGTTCCGGATCGCGCGCGTCCGGTAGATCTCGTCGGGGATCTGCCCGCCGTGCCCGAACCGGGCCAGGCTCATGGTGAGGTCCGAGCCGAACGTCTGCCGGCGCATCTCGACGTAGTCCACCGGGTCCGGGACGCGGTGCTCGTGCTGGTTCTTCAGCTCCCACAACCAACTGTCGAGCATGACGACCAGCGCGTCGCGCAGCTTCTCCCGGTTGCCCGCCGGCATCGGGGCGGTCGTCGCCGCCCACAGGTCGGCCAAGCTGCGCTCCATCGGGTTGACCGGCGTGACCGGGGCCGGCCCCTGCACGGTCAGCAACTGCTTGAGGCGTTCGGTGGCGACCTTGGCCGCGCCCATCTCCGACGCCTTGGCGTAGACGCGCGGGTAGTAGTCGTCGCCGTAAGTGCCCCAGGTGAGCCACTTCGCCGAGATCAGCAACTCCTGCGCGGTGGCGTCCGGGTCGATGCCCGCCGCGCACAGCGCGAAGTCGTAGTCCCGCACCTTCGCCTCGCTCCAGATCCCGAACCCGTCCTCGAACAGGCCCATCGCCCCGGCCCAGGCGACGCTCGCCTCCTTGGCGTCGTGCCAGTGCGAGCTGACCGCGAGCGGGTACGGCATGTCCAGCACGGACTTCGCCGGGGGCAGCGGCGGGACCTGCTCGAACGGCAGGTGGGAGAAGGAGCGCAGCCGCTGCGGCGCGGTGGCGAGCAGCGAGCGCAACGCCTGCGTGCCCAGGCCGGTCGGGCCGCCGAGCACCGGGTTCGCGTCCAGCGCGCCCTTGTTCATGTAGCGGCTGGAGCGCAGGTGCCACTCGTGGCCGCCGGACTGCCAGTCCTGCAAGCCCTTCACGTACGCGCCGACCGCCAGCCGGCCCAACGGGTCGATGCCGTGCTCGTCCAGCAGCGGCGGGACCTCGGTGACGGCGGTGTGCTCGAACTGGTGCAGGCGCGAGGTGAGCAGGTCGTTGACCGCCTCGGCGGCCTGCTGGGTCGGGATGTCGAGGAACTTCTCCAGCACCAGGACGCCGTTGCTCAGCTCGCCCTCGTCCAGCACCTCGCGCTCGTAGGAGAACAGGTCGTTGCGCAGGTGCACGGCGTCGGAGAAGGTGTCCCGCAGGACGCCCAGCGGCCGTGACAGCGCGATCCGCGCGGGCACCTCCAGGCCGGTGACGTGCTCGACCAGGTTCGCGCTCCACGGCGCGCCGCCCACCTTGCGGCGCATCTCGATGTACTCCAGCGGGTTGGACAGCCGGCCCTCGCTGATGTTGAGCAGCTCCCACATGGACTCGTCCAGCAGGTGCTTGGTGTTGTCCGCGAAGCGCTTGCGCCAGTCCATCGAGTGCGCCGGGACGGTCCGCTCCCAGAGGTCCTTGAGGCCCTTCTCGACCGGGTTCGACGGCTCCTCGGTGATCACGCCGTCGACCGGCATGAACAGCGGCAGGCGGTCGAGGTACGCCTTCGCGCCCTGGATGTCGTCCGGGTTGCGCTTGTACAGCTCGACGAAGTGGTCGTCGAAGTAGAAGACCCAGACGTACCAGTCGGTGACCAGGTCCAGGTCGTCCGCCGTCGCGTCCGGGTGGGTGTACGCGCACAGCAGCGCGTAGTCGTGCGAGTCGAGGTCGTCGTCGGTCCAGATCACCGTGCCGTGCTGCGGGACGTCGATGAAGTCCATCCGGTGGGCCCACGCCTTGCTGTGCGCCCGCGCGCGCTCCAGGTTGGGGTTCAGCCGCGCCGGGTAGGGCATGTAGAACTCCGGCAACTGGAACGGCTGCATCGGCTGGTGCCTTCCTCTGGGTGACCCGACGATTCCAGGCCACGCGAATACTCGGAGCACGCAACCAGTCGCGGGGTGTGTCGGCCAAGACCCCCAACACCGGTTCCACACGTTCGGGCAGCGGTGTCCCTCCCTTGGCGCAACGCCGTGGTGCCCAGGGTGTCCGCACTTTGCGGGGCCGCTCCGGGCCCGGCCCCGCCGGCGCGGCGGGCGCGGGGCTCCGACGTGCCGCTTCGGCGCGTGCGATGGGCCGGGGTGCGGTGGTCCGAAGCCCTCGGGGACCCGATCGCGGCTTGACCGTTGTGGTGGTGTCGGTGGCGGTCCGTGGTGAGTACACGTCACGTCGCCGACCGGCCCGAACGGGCAACTCCGGAGCGTGATCAACTCCGCCGTTGAGTGCACTGGATCACGCCCGTATGGGTTAACCAATCCCTTAGGTTAGGCTCCCCTTCATGTCCAAGAGCGATGGCGCACTGCTGGCCGGTCACGGTCTGGTGCTCGCACACCACGACCGCACCGTGGTCCACGGCGTCTCGCTGGAACTGCGCCGCGGCACGGTCACCGCGCTGGTCGGGCCCAACGGCTCCGGCAAGTCGACGGTGCTGCGCTCGCTCGCCCGGCTGCACAAGCCCAAGGGCGGCGACGTCCAGCTCGGCGAACGCCGCGTCTGGCACGGCTCGGCGTTGTCGGGCAAGGAGTTCGCCCGCAACGTCACGCTGCTCACCCAGCACCGGCCGACCCCGTCCGGGGTCTCGGTGCGCGACGTCGTCGGCTACGGCCGCCACCCGTACCGCTCCGGCTGGCGCGGCGTGGACGCCGACGGGGCCGCCGCGATCGAGCGGGCCATGGCGCTGACCGGCGTCGTCGGGATGGCCGACCGCGGCGTGGACGAGCTGTCCGGCGGCGAACTCCAGCGGGTGTGGCTGGCGTCCTGCCTGGCGCAGGAGACCTCCGTGCTGCTGCTGGACGAACCCACGAACCACCTCGACCTGCGCTACCAGGTCGAGGTCCTCGACGTCGTGCGCGACCTCGCGAACGACCACGACGTGGCGGTGGGCGTGGTGCTGCACGACCTCGACCACGCGGCGATCATCGCCGACCGGGTGGTGCTGCTCAACGAGGGCCGGGTGGTCGCCGCCGGCGACGTCCGGGACGTCCTCACCACCGGGCACCTCACCGAGGCGTACGGCATCGCCGTGCACGTCGCCGACGACCCGGTGACCGGGGCCGTCCACTGCCGCCCGCTGGGCCGGCACACGCCCCGCCCCGTCTGACCGAAAGCACAACGGAGAAGAGCACCATGCGCATCCCTGCCCTGATCGCGGCTGCCGCGATCCTGCTGACCGCCTGCGGCACGACGGAGAACTCCTCGTCCACCGGCGAGACCGCCGCGACCGGCGGCCCGGTCACGGTGACCGACGCGCGGGGCAAGTCGGTCGAGCTCAAGGCACCCGCCACCAAGGTCGTCGCGCTGGAGTGGGCCGAGGCCGAGATCGTGGCGTCGCTGGGCGTGCAGCCGGTCGGCGTGGCCGACGCGGCGGGCTTCAAGACGTGGGACACCGCGGTGACCCTGGACCCGTCGGTCAAGGACGTCGGCAAGCGCAACGAGCCGAGCGTGGACGCGATCGTCGCGCTCAACCCCGACGTGGTGGTGATGGCCGAGGAGCGCGAGTCGACCCTGGTGCCGCAGCTGGAGAAGTACGTCCCGGTCGTGGTGACCAAGACCAGCGACGCCTCCCGCAACATCGACCGGCTGCGCGACGACGTGAAGCTGATCGCCAAGACCGTCGGCAAGTCCGCCGAGGGCGACAAGCTGCTCTCCGACATGGACGCCAAGCTCGCCGAGGGCAAGAAGGCGGTCGAGGCCAAGGGCGCGACCGGCACGCCGTTCCTGATGGTCGACGGCTGGCTGGAGGGCAGCACGGTCAGCATCCGGCCGTTCGGCAAGGGCTCGCTGATCTCCGACATCGCCGAGCAGGTCGGCCTGAAGAACACCTGGACCGGCCAGGTCGACCCGCAGTGGGGCCTGGGCCAGACCGACGTCGAGGGCCTGACCGCGGTGACCGACCCGAAGACCGTCATGTTCTACGTGGCCTCCGAGGACGACGTGTTCGCCACCGGCCTGGCGCAGAACCCGGTGTGGCAGCGGCTGCCGTTCGTGACCTCGAAGAAGATCACCAAGCTGGCCAGCGGCACCTGGATGTTCGGCGGGCCGAAGACGGTCGGTGCCTTCGCCGACCAGATCGCCAAGGCCGTCACCTCCTGACGTGTTGCGCACCGCCGTCGTGACGGCGGGGATCGCGGCGCTCATCGTCGTGCTCTCCGCCGTCCACCTCACCCAGGGCACGTCCGCCACCGGCGTCTTCGACGTGCTGCGGGCCTTCGTCGGACAAGGCACCCCGGAGACCCACGCGGTCCTCGCCGGGTCCCGCGTGCCGCGCCTGCTCACCGCGCTGCTGCTGGGCGTCGCGCTCGGCGTGGCGGGCGCGGGGATGCAGTCCGTGGCGCGCAACCCGCTGGCGTCGCCGGACACGCTCGCGGTCAACGCGGGCGCGCACCTGGCCGTCGTCTCGATCGCCGCGTTCGGGCTGAGCCTGCCGACGCTGCCCGCCGGCGCCGCCGCGTTCGTCGGCGGCCTGGCCGCGGCGGCGGTCGTGCTGGGGCTCTCCGGCGGCGGGTCGGCGAGCCCCCGGCTGGTGCTGGTGGGTTCGGCGGTCGCGTTGACGTTGCAGTCGCTGACCATCCTGCTGCTGCTGATGTTCGAGCAGGAGACCACCGGGTTGTTCGCCTGGGGCAGCGGGTCGCTGACCGTCGCGAACCTGGACGCCACCGCGCAGATGACCCCGCTCGTGGCGGTCGCCGTGGTGGCGCTGATCGCCATGGGGCGGTCGCTGGACGTCCTGGCGCTGGGCGACGACAACGCCACCGTGCTCGGGCTGCGGGTGCGGCGGACGCGGATCGGCACCGTGCTGCTGACCGTGGCGCTGACCGCGGCGGCGGTGACCGTGGCCGGGCCGGTCGGGTTCGTCGGGCTGTGCGCGCCGGTGATCGTGAAGCTGCTCGTCCCGCTCGCGCCCAAGCTCGGCCGGCACCGGGTGCTGCTGCCGGTGTCCGGACTGGTCGGCGTGCTGCTCGTGGTGTGCGCGGACGTGGTGCTGCGCGCGGCGCTGGGCTCGGCCGAGGCGCTGCGGGTGCCGACCGGGGTCACCACGACGATCCTGGGCGCGGTGGTGCTGATCTGGCTGGCCCGGCGCGGGCGTCCGGCGTCGGGCCGGACCGGGCGGGCGGCACCGGCCGGGCGGGTCGGCGTGGCCGGGTCGCGCGCTCGGCTGGCCGTGGTCGGCGGCGTGCTGGCGGTGCTGGTGGTCGTCGCGCCGCTGGCCGGGATGCTGTTCGGCGACCGGGTGGTGCTGCTGGGCGACCTGGTCAACTGGGTCGCCGGGCGGACCGGGACCGCGCTGACCTTCGTGCTCGACCAACGACTTCCGCGCGTGCTGGCGGCGCTGACGGCCGGCGCGGCGCTGGCCGTGTCGGGCTGCGGCATCCAGTCGGTGAGCCGCAACCCGTTGGCGGAGCCCGGTCTGCTGGGCATCACGGCCGGCGCGGGCGTCGGCGCGATCACGCTGATCACGGTCGTGCCGCTGGCCGGGGCGTGGCAGATCGCCGGTGCCGCCGGGCTCGGCGCGGCGGTGGCGTTCGCGCTGGTCTACGGCCTGGCGTGGCGGTCGGGGCTGGACCCGGACCGGCTGGTGGTGATCGGCATCGCCATGTGGTCGGGCGGGATGGCGCTGATCACGCTGCTGATCTCCACCTCGGACCCGTACAACTCGGGCAAGGCGCTGACCTGGATGTCGGGCTCCACCTACGGGCGGACGCTGGAGCAGGTGCTGCCGGTCGCGGTGGCGCTGGTCGTGCTGACGCCGTTGCTGTGGTCGCGGAAGCGGGAACTCGACCTGCACATCCTCGACGACGACACGCCCCGCGTGCTCGGGCTGCGGGTGGAGCGGTCGCGGCTGGTCGTGCTGGTGTCGGCCGGGGTGCTGGCCGCCTCGGCGGTGTCCGCGATCGGGGTGGTGGCGTTCGTCGGCCTGGTCGCGCCGCACCTGGCGCGGTCGCTGGTCGGCGGGCGGCACGCGCGGGTGCTGCCGGTGGCGGCGGCCATCGGCGCGGTGCTGGTGAGCCTCGCGGACACGTTGGGGCGCACCGTGATCGCGCCGGCGCAGGTGCCGGCCGGGCTGGTCATCGCGCTGGTGGGCACGCCGTACTTCGTGCTGCTGCTGTGGCGCACCAGGGAAGCGCGCTGACCCAGGCGAGCACCGACGAGGACGGCAGCGAGCGGAACCCCCGTATCGCGGTCGACCCGGATCACGTGGTGTGGTTGCCGGAGTCGGCCGCCGGACCGCCAGGCGGTCCTCGGTCAGCCGGCGGGCCATCTCGCCCTTGAGCCACCGGCCGATCCGGTGGCCCCGCAGGACTCCGGGTACTCCTCGGGCACCTCGACCGGCCACCGCACCAACCGGTACCCGGCGGCACCTCCCGCAGCGCGCGGTCGGCGAACTCCGCCGCGACGTGGCACAGGACCTGCGTGCCCAGGCCGTGCCGGCTCCACGACGTCCACCGTGCACCGCCGGCGCTCCGCCACGAACGGATCACCGTGGCGCGACGCCGGGGGTTCCTAGCCGAAACGGCCGTGCACGTAGTCCGCCGTGCGCTGGTCGGACGGCGACTCGAAGATCGTCTTCGTGTCGCCCGCCTCCACGATCACGCCCGGCGTCCCCTGCTCCGCCAGGAAGAACGCGCACTGCTGGGAGACCCGCGCCGCCTGCTGCATGTTGTGCGTGACGATCACGATCGTCACCTCGTGCGCCAGTTCGGCGATGGTCTGCTCGATCCGGCGGGTCGAGGTCGGGTCCAGCGCCGAGCACGGCTCGTCCATCAGCAGCACCCTGGGCCGCACGGCCAGCGACCGCGCGATGCACAGCCGCTGCTGCTGGCCGCCGGACAGCGCGCCGCCGGGCTGGCGCAGCCGGTCCCGGACCTCGACCCACAGGCCCGCCTTCATCAGGCACTCCTCGACCAGCGCGTCCTTGTCCGACCGCCGCGCCCGCGCGCCGGTCAGCTTCAGGCCCGCCACCACGTTGTCGTAGATCGACATGGCCGGGAACGGGTTCGGCTTCTGGAACACCATGCCGATCTCGCGGCGGGCGTCGGTCAGCTTCACGCCCGGGTCGTAGATGTCGTTGCCGAACAGCAGCACCTCGCCCGCCAGCGACGCCGAGGGGATCATCTCGTGCATCCGGTTGAGGGTGCGCAGGAACGTGGACTTGCCGCAGCCGGACGGGCCGATCAGCGCGGTCACCGAGCCGGACGGCATCGCCAGCGACACCCGGTCGAGCACCTTGCGGTCCCCGAACCAGGCCGAGATGCCCCGCGCGTCCAGCGCCGCCAGGCCGGTCATGGTCAACGTCATCTTCGTTCTCCTAGATCAGGTTCGGCAGCAGCGCGGCGGCCTGGTCGGCGAGGGTCACGCCGAGCGCGCCCAGCAGCGGCACGCCCACCACCCACGCCTGCCACCGCCCGACGCGGACGTGCAGGAACACCACGGCGATCGCGCCCGCCGCCAGCACCAGCGCCCACAGCGCGACCGGCACCAGCGCGTCCAGGTCGCCCGCCATCACCTGCTCGTTGTCCGGCACGGCGAACTTGGGCAGCGTGCCGGAACCGGGCCGCACGTCGCTGGTCAGCTTCGCGTCCACCCACAGCACGTCGCTGGGCAGGAAGTACGACCCGTCGGCGGTGGCCAGGGTCAGCCCGCCGTTGCCCTTCTGCGGCACGTGCCGCTGCGGGTCGCCCGCGCGCCGCAGCCCCTGCACCCGGTACTTGTGCACGCCCTGGCCGGTGGTCACCACGACCTCGTCGCCCGGCACGAGCTTGTCCAGCTGCGCGAACGGGCCGCCGTACCCGGCGCGCCTGCCCAGGATCACGCTCGACCCGGCCTGGCCGGGCATCGGCGTGTCGCGCAGGTGGCCGGGACCGGACTTGAGCGCGCGCGCCGACGTGCCCTCGCCGACCACCTCGCGCACGCCCAGGCGCGGGATCTCCAGGATGCCCACGGGCGTGCCCGAGTCGAGCAGCCGACCGTCCTCGCCCACCGCCGAGACCGGCGCGGTGGCGTTCGCGAGCAGCGTGCGCAGTTCGTCGTGCGCCCGGTTCTGGTCACGGCCGTGCTTGAGCGTGCCCAGGGCCGCGAACTGCGCCACGAAGCACAGCAGCAGCGCGCCCACGATCACCACCATCTGCCCGGCCAGGCGCAGTCCCGGGTTCGCGCGCGGCGGCGGCGGCGGCGGGGGGACGGGCGGCGGCGGGACGAACGTCGGGGGCGGCTGGGGTGGTTCGGCGACCATGGTCACGGCGGTCCTTTCCACGGCGGACGCCCGGACCGCGCGGTGGGCGCGGTCCGGGCGGGGGGACATCAGGCCCGACGCCTGCGCGCGGCCACGAACGTCAGGCCGCCGCCGGCCAGCAGCAGGCCGCCGATCAGCACCAGGAAGCCGACGCTGGCACCGGTCGACGCCAGGCCGCCGGCCTGGGTGTCGCCGTCGCCGCCGCCTGCCGGGTCCGTCGTGGTGTCGGTGGTGTCGGTGGTGGGGTCGGTCGTGGTGTCCGTGGTCGGGTTGCCGGTGGTGGAGCTGCCCGACGTGGTCGGGGCGGTCGTGGTGGTGGTCGGCTCGACCCCGCCGACGACCTCCCAGTCGGTGGCGCTGGTGAACTTCAGGCCGACCGCGAAGCTGCGGAACACCGTGCCGACGAAGCCGTCCACGCAGTTCAGCGTCACCACGTAGTCACCGGGCAGGACCTCGCCCTCCTTGTCCTTGGCCAGGTCCTTGAAGCTCTGCTCCTGCTGGAGGGTGATCGGGTCGGTCTTGGAGAAGCCGACGTCCGTGCTGCCCGACGCCGCCAGGCCGCCCTGGAACACGCCGGGGCCGCTGATGGTCAGGTTGACCATGTCGGCCGCGTTGTCCGTGCCGCAGCCCTCGGACGTGGTGTACCGGGGCGCTTCCACGTCCTTGCCGCTGTTCTTGTTGGGGGTCAACGCGAACCGGCCGGCGGGGGTGGTCGTGGTCGTCGTCGGCTGAGTCGTCGTGGTCGTCGGCTGGGTCGTCGTCGTGGTGGTCGTCGTGGTCGTGGTGGTGGTCGTCGGCTCGGTGGTCGTCGTGGTCGGTTCCGTCGTGGTGGTCGTCGGTTCCGTGGTCGTGGTGGTCGGCTCGGTGGTCGTCGTGGTGGGTTCGGTGGTGGTGGTCGTCGGCTCCGTCGTCGTGGTCGTCGGTTCCGTCGTGGTGGTGGTCGGCTCGGTCGTGGTGGTGGTCGGTTCCGTCGTGGTCGTCGTCGGTTCCGTGGTGGTCGTGGTCGGTTCCGTCGTCGTGGTCGTCGGTTCCGTGGTGGTCGTGGTGGTGGTGGTCGTGGTGGTGGTCTGGCTCGGGTCCGTCGACCGGTAGTTCGTGGCGTCGGTGAACCACAGCTTGCGGGTGAACGTGCCCTTGACCTCGGTGGTGAAGGAGTCCACGCAGTTGACCACCACGGTGTACTCACCAGGCTGCACGGTGGTGCTGTTGTCCACCGCGATGTCCTTGAACGACCAGGTCTGCAGCACCGGGAACCCGTAGGACGTGGAGAAGCCCACGTCGCTGGTCGCCGCGCCGATCAGGCCGTTGCGGAAGCCGCCGGGCCCGTAGACGAACAGGTTGTAGCCGTCGGAGTCCGCCGAGCAGCCCGCCGACGTGGTGTACGTGGGGGCCTGGACGTCCTTGCCGGTCGCGGGGTCGACGCCGAGGCCGCCCAGCGTAGCGACCGGGGGTTCGGCCTGACCGGGTGCCGCGGTGAGGACCACCGCGGTGCCGACCGCGGCGAGCACCGCCGCCGAGGCCGCCACCAGTTGGCGCTTGCGCATGAGCGTTTCCTCCGTATTTCCAGGGTGGTTCAGTCAGTGGAGCGGCGGCGGCGCAGGAAGGACCCGGCCGCGAGCACCGCGACGGCCCCGACGACCCCGATCGCGATGTACAGGAACGGCTGTCCGCCACCGGATTCCGCCGGCGCGGCGGCCTGCGGCTGCGGCTGCTCCGGCCCGGCGGGCGGTGCGGACGGGTCGCCGGCGGCGGGCGGCTGGGCCTGGCCGCTGCCCGGCGCGGGCGGGTCGGCGGGCACGACCAGCGGCGCGGTCGGCCGTTGCGGGCCCTTGGCCGGGCCGAGCGCCACGTACCGGGCGGGCTCGACGAAGTCCAGCGTGCCGGTGAACTCGCCGTGGCTCTCCTGGGTGAACGAGTCGATGCAGGACAGCGCCAGCTCGTACTTCCCGGTGAACGTCACGTTGTTGTCCGCCGCGAAGTCCTTGAACGTCAACGCGACCGGCACCTCGAACGCGTGGTCGTGGGACAGGCCGACGTCGCTGTTCGCCACGATCACCAGGCCCTCGGCGGGCAGTCCCGCGCCGCGCATGGTCGCCACGTACCCGTCGGCCGCCTTCGGGCACCCGGCGGAGGTGCCGACCCGGACCGGCGCGGCGTCGCGGCTCTCGCCCGGCGTCACCACCAGGTCGCCCAGCGGCACGGCCTGCGCGACACCGGGGAACAGCGCGCACAGCGCGAACACCAGTCCGGCCAACGTCATGCGGTCACGCGGCGACATGTTCGGCCTCCGGCAGCGGTCGGGGAGCGACGGGTTTGCGGCGCAGCCGCCGGTAGACCAGGTAGGCCGCGACCAGCAGCAGCAGGATCACCAGCAGCCACGGCACGGCGGCGGTGGTGGCGCTCGCCTCGACGGCGGCCGGCGCGGGCTCGGTGGCCTGCGGCGCGATCGGGTCGACGCGCACGTGACCGGTCACCCAGCCAGCAGGCAGCACGCCGTCCACCGCGGTCTCGACCCGGTGTGCGTTGCCGGGCAGCAACTCCGGCAGGTCCGGCAGCGCGGGACCGTCGGTGGCGGAGCCCCAGGGGGTCTCGACGCGCACCTGCTGCTTGCCGCCCAGCCGGACGTTGCCGGTGTTGCGGACGGTGTAGCTCACCGCCGTGGACCCGAGCCCGAACAGGCTGCCGGAGTAGGAGGCGGAGAAGTCCTCGACCGTGAGGCCCGGTTCGAGGTCGCCGGAGACCCGCAGGTAGACCCGCGCCCCCACGCGCTGCTCGACGGCGACCTTCTGGCCCTCGCCGTTGGTCGCCTCGGTGGTCAGCGACGCGACGATGCCGCCGGTGTGGTCGCCGGGCGTGGCGTTGGTCGGGACGGTCAGCGTGAACGGCACGATGGCGGTGGTGCGGCCCGGCAGGACCACCTCGCTCTTGTCCACCTTGGACCAGCGGCCGACGTCGACCGGGTCCTTGCCCGCCGCGAGCAGGTCGAACCCGCCGTCGGGGGTGTTGAACGCGTCGCTGGCGTAGACCCGCAGCGTCACCGGCTCGTCGGCGACGTTGGACACCGCGACGTGGTCCTTGACGATCGCGCCGGGCGTGGCGCTGTAGCTGAAGTTGTTGCGGGTGTCCGGCGCCTGCGCGGTCGCCGGGCGCACCCCGAACGTGGTCGGCCCGGCCGCCTGCGCGGGCAGCGGGGCGGCGAGCCCGAGCGCCAGGACGGCGGGCACCAACGCGCGCAGCCAGGTCATGGAGAGTCCTTTGTGGAGGGTGGGGGCGGGCGGAACACCCGCCCCCACCGGTTTTCCGATCAGATGGCGGTCAGGGTGAGGACCGCCGTGTAGGTGCCCGCGAGGGTGGAGGTCGGCACCTTCAGCGCGAGGTCCGCGCCGAGGTTCGCGGTGCCGTTGCCGCCCAGCGCGGCCGCCGTCGCCAGGGTGCGCGACGACGCGAGGCCGAGACCGGCCGGCGCCGAGGCGCCGGGCACGATCGCGTTGGCCGGCGCGACGACCGGGCCGGTGGTGATGTTCTGCACCGGGGACTTGTCGACGACCTTCGGGGACCAACCGAGGTTGGCGCCGTTGATCGCGTTCGAGCCGCTGGCGAAGTCGGTCACCTGGCCGGAGACGTTCCAGCCCGGGTTGCCCGCGCGGGTGTCGGTGACGGTGATCGGGTTGAGCGCGCCGGCCGTGGTCAGCAGCGAGCCGTCGGCGGCCATGACCGGCGAGGGCAGCACCACGTTCTGGTTGGCGACGCTGATCAGCAGCTCACCGGCGAGGACCTCGGTGGTGATGGTCTCGCTGGCGGACTTGCCGGCGAACGGGGTGACCGACAGCGGGACCGCGACCGAGGTCGAGGGCTCGTAGGCGGCGGCGTTGGCCGGGACGAACTTGGCGGTGAAGCTGTGCGCGCCCACCGCGAGGGTGGAGGTGGTCAGCGTGGCCGAACCGGCGACGACGGCCACCGGGTTGCCCAGGTTGGCCGCACCGTCGAGGAACTGCACGGAGCCCGCCGCGGCGGCCGGGGCCACCGTCGCGCTGAGCGTCACGGTGGAGTACTGCTCCGCCGAGCCGCTCGGGGTGACCGCGAGGGCGGTCGTGGTGGTGATCGCCGCGGGGGCGTTCACCTGGTAGGACACCGCCGGGGAGGTGGAGCCCTGGATGTGGCCGGCCGAGCCGGTGAACACCGCGGTCAGCGACCGGGTGCCCTGCGCCAGGTCGGTCGTGGTGAGGGTGGCGGTGCCGCCGGAGACGGCGACCGGCGCGCCCAGGTTGCCCGCGCCGTCCTTGAACTGCACGGTGCCGGTGGCCGACGCCGGGGTGACCGACGCGGTCAGCGTGACCGGGGTGCCCGCGGTGACCGGGGCGTTGGGCGACACGGCCAGCGCGGTCGTGGTCGAGACCGCGTCCACGGCGGTCCACTGGGTGGCGCTGGTGAACGTGACGGTCCGGGTGAAGGTGCCCTTGACCTCGGTGGAGAACAGGTCGACGCAGTTCACCGCGATGGTGTAGACGCCCGGCGTGATGGTGGTGCTGTTGTCGACCGCGATGTCCTTGAAGGACTGGCCCTGCAGCACGGTGATCGGGCCGCTGGTCGAGAAGCCGACGTCGGTCGGCGTGGTGCCGATCAGGCCGTTGGTGAAGCCGCCCGGACCGTAGACGAACAGGTTGTAGCCGTCCGAGCCGGTGGGGCAGCCCGCCGACGTGGTGTAGGTGGGCGCCTCGACGTCGGAGCCGCTGGTCTTGTTGATGTTCAGGGAGCCCAGGTTGCCCGCGGGCGGGGCGGCCAGCGCCACGCCGGCGGTGCCCAGGGTCGCCGCGGCGGCGGCCGCGATCACGACGGCGCCACCGAGGAGGCGACGGATTGCGGTGTCAGTACGCACTGGTGTGCAGACCTTTCCGGTACAGGGAGCAGGCGACTACGGCGCGGGCGGGGTGATCAGGTCGGTGTTGCCGCAGTTCGGGTTCACACCGAAGCCGTACTGCGTGATCACGCCGGTGTTGGTGCAGACCAGCGAGGTGTTGCCGACGAAGATCTGGGCGTAGGTCGGGTCCGCGACCTTCGACGACGGGATGACGTTGTAGACGTCCCGCTTGAACGTCGAGGACGTGTTGAGCTGCGACGGGGCCACACCGTTGAACGTGGCCAGGACGGCCTTGCCCTGCGCGGCGGGCGCGTTGCCGTAGACCTGGGACAGGTAGACGGCGATCGAGTACGGCAGGATGTGCTTGGTGTCGGTCAGGTACGTGCCGACGTGCTCCTGGATCGGCTCGTTGTTGACGTCCACGTCGCTCACGCACGGGAACTGCGTGGTGTAGTTCGCCGCGTTGGTCAGGCCCAGCTGCTTGAGGAAGAAGTCGCGGCTGCCCGAGCCGAACTGCGGCAGCAGCGGCTTGAAGTTGGTGCCGGAGCCCGGCGCGGTGCAGTTGTAGATCGACTTCAGCTGCGCCGTGGTGAGCTTCTTGCTCAGCGTGCTGTCGCCGCGCACCGCGTAGGTCATCGCGTCGACCGCGAACGGCACGTAGGTGAGGTTCTTGCCCGCGTACGACGCCGCGTTGTTCGACGAGGACCGCGCGGCCTGCACGCAGTTGTCGCCCGCTTCGAGCGAGTTGACCAGGGCGGTCACGCCCGCGCCCGAGGAGGCCGGACGCGCGATGACGCAGCCGTTCTCCTTGGTCTTGATGGTGTCGGTGCCGCGGGCGTCGTAGGAGCCCAGGCGCTTGGTGCCGCCGACGGTGATGGCGTCGGACAGGCCGTTCATCACGGTCTGCGTGGTGTCGGACCCGACGATGGCGATGTCCCGGTAGGTGGGCGTGCCGGTCGGGTCGGCCTGGGCCGGGCCGCCCACGAGGGCGACGGTGGCGACAGCGGCGAAGGCCGCGCAGAGCAAACGCTTCCTGCTCACTGCATGTATCCTTTTCTCGCAAAAGGGTGCGCGGACTGCTGTCCGCTCACTGGTCCGGCGCTCGGACTCGTGGTCGTCGGCGCCGGTCACGCGGTGTCTGTCCGGTCTGCGCGGAGCGGCAACTCCGTCCAGGCCGGGCGGCGCCTCACCTCCCCCTCTTCCCTCCCCCACGGCCGTGCCCGGCCGTCGTGCGGTGTGTCGCGTCCGGGCGGACCCGGCGGACGAGTCTTCGCGGTGTCACGGCCGCACCCGGCCGCCGAGCCGCAGCAGCACCGGCCCCGCGGCGGTGGCCGCGCCGCCCGCGATCAGCAGCCCGGCCAGCAGGTAGCGCAGCACCCAGGTGACCGGCATGGCGGGCGTGTCGCGCAGCGCCGCCACCGGCACGGTCGACGTGGACGCCGCGGTCGGCGGCGCGGCCACGGCGGGCGCGGGTGCCGGCGCGGGCGCGGGCGCGCCGGTCGGTCCGGGTTTGGCGACGGCCTCGGGGGTCTCCCCCTTGGTCGCCGGCCCGGTGGTGTTCTTGCCGGAGTCCCGCGCGATCAGCGAGGCCGCGTCGGCGGCCTGCTTGCGCAGGTCGTCGGGCAGCGGCAGGTAGCCGATCGGGAGCTGGCCGGTCGCCTCGCCCCGGGTCTGGCCGGGGCCGGTGGCGAACCGCAGGAACTTCGCGTACTCCGCGCCCGCCTGGGCGTTCATCGTGGCGGGCACCGCGGCGGCGTAGGTGACGCTGGGCAGCGGGTAGGCGTCGGCGGCCTTGGCGGTCGGGTCGGCCCGCCGCACGCCCGGCACGTCGGTCGCGGACATCTGGCCCAGCGCCGCGGTCAGGCCCGCGTCGTCCGGCTTCACGTAGTTGCCCGACGCGTTGCGCAGCGCGGCCGTGGGCAGGCCGTAGCGGGCGGCGGTGGCCGTGTCCACCACGGCCAGCATGCTGCGCTCGCCGACCGGCTGGCGCGGCGAGCGCGAGTAGCCGGGCTTGGACGGGTCCGCCGGGTCGGGCAGGCCGTTGGGCGATTTGCCGAGCGTGTCGCCCCGGCTGATGCCCCGGCCCGCCTCGTGCAGGTCGGCGGCCAGCGGGCGGGACAGCAGCGCGCAGTCCGGCCCGACGTTGGGCACGACCCGGCAGCTCAGGTCCTGCTTCGGGAAGTTCGGCAGCGGCAGGGTGAGGTTCTTGTAGTTCTTGTTCACCACCATGCCGGACGGGTCGGGCGTGCCGTCGAGGAACGCCCGCGCGTCCCGGTCGGCGTTGATCCACGTCCACAGCGCGGTGGTGGCGTCGAGGTCGACCGACGGCGACAGGATGTCCAGCGCGTTCATCAGCACGCCGTAGGTCTTGAACTCGGGGTTGAGGTCCAGGAACTCGGGGTCCTCGTTGAGCCGCCGCTTGTTGGCCGCCAGGTAGTCCTGGTTGCCCGGCACGGCGTCGCGGTAGGACTGGGTGAGCAGCTTGGCGACCAGCCGGGCGTTGAGCTTCAGGTCGCCGATCGGCGAGCCGTCCTTGCTCCACACCGCCGGGTCGGGCTCCACCTCCGGGCCGCGCGACTGGCGTTCCATGACGAACGCGATCGCGAACCCGGACACCGCGACCGGCGCGTACACCACCGGTCGTTCCGGCGTGCGCTGGGCGGCGGCCTGCGGGTCGGTCACGAAGACCATGCCCGGCTCCTCCTGCGACAGCACGTCGCGGGCGATGCCGTCGGGCACCTGGGTGAAGCCGTAGGTGGTGCCGCCGTTCGCGCACAGCGCGGGCTGCCAGCGGGCCATCGCGTCGGCGACGAACTCGTGGCCGGTCAGCGCGCGCTCCGCCGCGCCGAGCGGGCAGGCCCGGCCGACCGGCTGGAAGTCGAGCTTGATCGCGATCCGGTGGTTCCAGTTCGTCCGGCTCAGCGGCGAGGTGTCGAGGTTGCCGCTGGTGTGGTCGACGCCGGGCTTGCGGCCGTTGACCTCGGTGTCGCCGCGCGGCACGACGACCAGCCAGCAGTGCCGGGGCTTGCCCTGGTCCGGCCCGTCGGCGCGGACGTTGCCGCAGCCCAGCCCGTAGGCCTCCAGCGCGGTCTGCACCTCGAAGTCGAGTTCGCCGGTGCCGTCCGGGCGGGTCTTGGCGAACGGGACCTCGTTGGTGGTGCCGGCGTCGAAGTACTTGCCGAACGAGGTGGTGGTCTCGCCCTGCACCGACCGGAACGGCAGGTACGCGCCGGGCGTGGGCGGGTCCGTCTCGGCCGGGTCGACGATGGTGGACAGCAGGATCCGCCGGCTGCGCGTGTAGTCGCCCAGGCCCAGTCCGTTCTGCGCCTCCAGGCCGCCGTACTGGCACTGCTCGCGGGTCGGGCCGGCCGGGTCGTCGCCCCAGCACTGCATGACCTGCAGGTAGTTGGTGGCCAGCCGGCCGACCGGTCCGGTCTCCTTGCCGCCGGTCCACCGGATCCGGACGGTCTGGTTGATCAGGCCGGTGGTCTGCGCCACGGTGACCTTGAGGTCCTTGAACTCGTCCCGGCCGGACTCGGTGACCTCGGACGAGGTGTTCTGGGCGGTGGCCGCGGGCGGCCAGACGGCGAGCCCGGTGAGCAGCAGGAGGGCGGCGAGCAGCAGGCGTCTCATCTGTTGGCTTCCCTTCTGCGCAGGTGTCTGGCGACCAGCGGCGGACCGACGACCAGGCCCACCAGCAGCACGCCCGCCACCGCGATCAGCAGCGCCGTGTCGTCCTCGCGCAGGTCCACCGAGACCGGCACGGCCGACGCGCCCTGCACGGACCGGCTCTTGACGTTGCCCTTCTCGTCCACCGCGGCCTCCTCGGCGGCCGGGTCGGTGTTCCCGGTGCCGGCGTTCTCGGCGGCGGCCTGGTCCTTGGGCTGCTCGGCGGCGGCCTCGCCCGGGTCGTCACCGCCGGACTCGGTCTTCTCGGTCGCGCCGCCGGTGCCCTCCTTGCACTGGGTGGTGCCCTGCTTGTCGCAGTCCGGCGGCTGCGGCGCGTTGGCGGCCAGCGTGTTCGACCCGTCGGCGGAGAACGTCGGGTTGTTGCACTTGCCGAGGTCCTTGTTCTGCCTGGTGGTGCCCGGCACCCGGGCCACCTGGTCGATGCCCGCCCGCACCAGGTTGATCGGCAGCGGCGAGAACCCGAGCCGGTCGGCCTGCTGCTGGCCCTCGCACAGGAAGTAGTAGGCGAAGTCGGACAGCGTGCGGCCCTTGTCCGCGTTGAACTTCCCGGTCTCCTTGATCGGCAGGATCATGTAGCTGTAGCTGGACATCGGGTAGCTGCGGGCGTCGGCGTTGGTGTAGACGTCGTTCAACTCCTGGGTCAGGTCGTCCCGGATGCGCGCCTTGAGCAGCGCCACGGCGACCGCCGACGCCGTCGGCTCGACGTAGTAGCCCTTGGAGTTGAGCAGCTTCGCGACGGGGAAGTGCGCGTTGCGGGCGTAGGAGTACTCGACGTAGGTGATCGAGCCCTCGCTGCCCTCCTGGCGCACGTAGTTCGCCACGCCCAGCGAGCCGTTCTGGCCGACCACCGGGGAGATCAGCGGGTAGTTGGAGGTGAACCCGCACGGCGTGGAGCGCTGCGCGCGGCGGCAGTAGTCGTCCCAGACGGCCGGGTGCTGCGCGGCCATCCAGGTGGTGAACTGCGCCGTGGTGCCCGAGCCGTCGGAGCGGACCACCGGGGTGATCCGGCGGTCGGGCAGCTTCAGGCCGGGGTTGTCCTTGGCGATCGCCGGGTCGGCCCACGAGGTGATGGCGCCGGTGAACATCCTGGTGACCACCTCGCCGGACAGCCGCAGGTTGGTGACCCGCTTGCCGCCGATCTTGAGGTTGTACATCAGCGACGTGCCGCCGGCCACGATCGGCATGTAGGCGAAGGTGTCCTTCGGCGGCGTGGGCTCGACCTTGTCGCCGTCCTTGAGCCCGAACGGGATCTCGGACACCGCGAAGTCCACCTGGCCGGACCGGAACTGGTTGCGGCCGTCGGTCGACCCGGTGCCGGAGAAGCTGATCCGCATCCCGTACTGGACGACGTTCTTGCGCCACTGGTCCAGCGCGTTGTAGCTCCACGTCGAACCCGCGCCGCTGATCGGCGTGTAGTTCTGCGCGGCGAGGGCGGACGGCGTGGACCCGAGCAGCAGGCCGAGCACGGCGAGGACCGCCAGGATGGGCCTGGTCATGATTCTCCTTGGGTGGCCTGGAAACGGGCGAGGTCGCGCGCGGAAGCCGTGGTGCGCCTGCGGGACTGGCCGGCGGACTGCTCGCCGGGGCCGCGCCCGCCGACCACCCGGGCCAGCACGAACAGCACGAGCACCAGCGCCATCAGCACCGCCGCCGCGCCGAACCCGCGCTGCTTCATGGTTTCCTCGGACGAGGTCACCAGCTGGAAGGTGGCCAGCGGCAGGGACACCTGCGACCCGACGAACGGGTTCCAGTTCAGGAACGGCGTGAAGCCCGCCGTGATCAGCACCGGCGAGGTCTCGCCGATGCCGCGCGCGGTGGCCAGCAGCACGCTGGTGGTCAGGCCGGAGCGGGCGGTGGGCAGCGTGACGTGCCACGCGGTGCGCAACTGCCCGATGCCCAGCGCCAGCGAGGCTTCCTTGAGGGAGCTGGGCACCAGCCGCAGCACGACGTCCGCCGCCCGGATCATGATCGGCAGCATCATCACGCTGATCGCGCAGCCCGCCGCGAACCCGGAGCGCTCGAAGCCCACCATGAGGATCAGCGAGGCGTAGATGAACAGGCCCGCCACGATGGACGGCAGCGCGGTCATCGCCTCGACCACCGTGCGGACCAGGCGGGTGAACAGCCCCCGGGTCTCGTTGAGGAACACCGCGCAGGTCAGGCCGAGCGGCACGGTCACCACCAGGGCGATGGTGATCTGCTGCAGCGTGCCCACCGCGGCGTGCAGCACGCCGCCGAGTTCCAGCGGGTCCAGGGTGCCCGCGTCGGCCATGTCCTCGGTGAAGAAGTTGGCGTGGGCCAACGCCTCCGCGCCCATCACGATCGGGTAGGCGACGATGAACACCAGCGCGCCCAGCGCGACCAGGGCGAGGCTGTGCACGACGACGCTCGCCAGCTTGTCGCGCACCGCGATGCCGTTGTCCTCCAACGACACCAGCAGCGCGTAGAGGCCGAGGAACACCGGGTAGGCGATGGCGATGAACCCGACCGCGCCGGAGAACGGCGCGATCTGGTCGAACAGCAGGCCGGTCAGCGCGATCGCGGCGACCAGCGCGCCGAGCACGGCGGCGACGTCCGAGCCGCGCCGCGTCCCGGTGGCCCGCCGGACCTCCGGCGCCGGGCCGGGGTGCGGCGCGGCCGGGATCGCGTGCGGCGGGATCTCCTGGGTGCGGTCGTCGTACTCGGCCACCGCCGCCGAGGGGGCGTTCCCGGGAGCCGGGATCTCCTGGGTGACCTCGGTGGGTCTCGCGCCGGGTTCGGTCATGGTCATCAGTCACTCCCCTGGCCGGAACGGCTGCGGGCGATGACGGCGGAGGCCGCGAAGTTGACCACCAGCGTCAGCAGGAACAGCGCCAGGCCCGCCGCCATCAGCGCGGACAGCCCGAACGGGGTGGCCGCGCCCCAGCGCATCGCGATCAGCGCGGAGACCGAGTTGCCGCCGCTGCCCAGGATCTGGGTCTGGATGGTGAAGACCGGCGCGATGATCATCGCCACCGCGATCGTCTCGCCCAGCGCGCGGCCCAGGCCCAGCATCGTGCCGCCGATCATGCCGCTGCGCCCGAACGGGAGCACCACGCTGCGGATCACGCCCCACCGGGTCGCGCCCAGCGCGTACGCGCCCTCCCGCTCGCCCTGCGGGGCCTGGGTGAACGACTCGCGCATCACCGAGCAGATGAACGGCATGACCATGAACCCGACGATCAGCCCGGCCCAGAACGTCGAGGTCACGTAGGCCGAGTCGGTGGACAGCGGGTTGGTCGGGTCGGCCCCGTCCACGTCCAGGAACGGGATCCAGCCGAACTGGATGGAGATCCAGCGCGGGATGTCCACGCCCTGCCACTGCAGGAACACCGACCCGAACAGGCCGTAGACCACGCTCGGCACCGCCGCCATCAGGTCGATCAGGCTGGTCAGCAGCCGCTTGAGGCCGCGCGGCGCGTACTCGGAGATGTAGAGCGCCACGCCCAGCGCCAGCGGGAAGGCGACCACCAGCGCGACCGATGCGATCAGCAGCGTGCCGACCAGCACCGCGGCGATGCCGAAGTTCAGCGAGTCCGGCTCCCACGCCTGCGTGGTGAGGAAGTCGAACCCGGCCGCCGAGAACGCCTCCGCGCCCTGCGTGAGCAGGAACAGGCCGACCGTCGCCATGATCACCAGGACCGCGAGCCCGGCCACCCGCAGCATCAGCCGGAACACCAGGTCTATGCCGCCCGGCGCGGCCACGCGACGGCGTGGCTCGTCCGGCGGCGCGACCGGTGGCGCGTCCATCAGCTGGGTCATCTTCGGCGGCTCCGCGTTCTTCTCGGGACTTGCGCGGCAAGCAGAACCCGCCCAGTTGGCCAGGCCCGGATGGGTTCGTGAACAACGGACGAACGGCCGAAACGAATTGGTGTCCGGTACTCCGAACAGCCCTGCGGACAATCCCCGGAATCCCACATCAGAAATGCTCCACGGCCGCGACGGGCGCCGGCCCGACGAGGTCCAGGAAACTGCGGCACGCGTACTGCGCCTGCACCCGCCGGTGATATCTGCGGCTGGACACGACGAGATCCGTGCCGCCGAGTCTGAGCCGCCAGGACCACAACTGGGTGTCCCGGGACAGCGCCGGTGTGCTGTTCACCAGGCTCTCCCGCAGCTCGGCGACGGCCCGCGCGCAGGCGTCGACGGACGGGAAGCCCGCCACCGCCTGGCCGAGACTGCGGTTGTTCGCGGACAGGAAACGCCAAGTGACCCCGGACACCGGGGACCGGTAGATCTGAAAACGCGCGACCGCCATCGGGTTTCTCCCATCACTTCGGATGCGCCCCCGACGCCACGCCGAATGCTCAGTTCCGACAGTGGACGACAGAATAAGAACCAGTAGCCGCGAGGTGTCCATCATCCTCACAGCGGACGGACAGCACTTCCGGCAAACCGACAGTCACCAATTCACTACGAATAGGTCCGACCGGTCACCGTCGATAACCGTCTCGATACGCAATGGCGTCGCGGGGTTCTTCCGCGGCGCGCGGAAGAACCCCGACGGGCCCGTGGCGGCGGGCGTGGACCGACCCGGCGCGCGGGCGGGCGGCACGGCGGCGCGGCGGCGGACACGTGCGGCCGCTCGGCGGCGGCGGAGGTGCGGCGAAGGCGGGCGGTGCGGGCGGTTCGACCTCCGGGTGGATCTTCCGGGGCGGCCGGACTTTCGCCGCCGAACGCGTGTTCCGCACAACGGGATCGGCGTCGGGTGTTTTCCGGAGGCGCTCCGAGGGGTATGCAGGAAGCAGCGACGGCGGCGATATCACCCGATCCCGGCCGACGCCGCCGTGAATCGAGTCGGCCGGCGCGACCCGCCGGTCCGGCAAACAGCACACGCACCGGGTCCCGGGCGGAGCACCCGGGCCGTCGACCGGCACGGCGCACGGCCGAACCGGACGAACCGGGCCGATCCCTCCCGCACCCCCGCCGCAAGCCCCTGACCTGCGGCGAAGCCGTCGGCAGCCGAGTCGGAAATCGGACAGTATCCGGAAGCGGACACCGGCCGGCCGACCGTGAACCGCATTCGACAATCCGGTCGCCGACCGTTCGGGGGCATATCAAAAGGCCATAAATCCGGTGTTATGACCAACCCCCGCAGTGGTCATGGACAATTGGCCCGAACAGATCAATATCGGGTAGAACGTTGCTACTGGCAACGGTTAAACCTCGATGGGGTACCCGGTGCGCGTTACACAGGGACTTGTTTTTATCGAGGTCGCCGCTCGTGACTGGGACATTCGTCGTCCGAGTCCTCGGTATTCCCTGCGTGCCTGAGGAGCTGGCATGAAACGCAGTATCGGCGTGTACCTGGCCGCGTGCCTGGTAGCACTGTCGGTCCAGGCCGCGTCGAGCGCCGCACAAGCGGCGCCGACGGCACCGGCCAGCCCGATCGCCCTGGCCACGACCGCAGCCGACCAGGCTGCCGCGTCCGGGTTGGACGCCCTGGCCAAGGGCCCTGATGAGCAATTCCAACGTCGTGCCGTGTACACGGGCGGCATCCCCGGTCGCAAGGACCTGTACTACGTGTCCTACGACCGGACCTACAAGGGCCTGCCGGTCATCGGGGGCGACGCGGTCGTCTCCACCGACTCGGCCGGCAAGGTCCTGGACACCGTCGCCGCGAACGAGGGCGGTCTGGCGGTCGACACGAGGGCCAAGATCAGCGTCGCACGGGCCAAGAGCATCGCCCGCGCCCAGCTGACCAAGGTCGACAAGGTCGAGGGCGGCACCCTGTCCGTCCTGGCCGGCGGCCACGGCAAGCTGGTCTACGAAGTGCTGGTGTCCGGCAACCGCGCCGGCACGCCGAGCCGCCTGCACGTCTACGTCAACGCCCAGACCGGCGTCGTCGAGGACCAGGTGGACGACGTGCGGGCGGGCACCGGGCAGAGCGAGTGGAACGGCCCGAACCCGCTGAGCATCGACACCAGCAACAACCAGACGGTCGACAGCACCCGACCGGGTCTGAGCTGCGTGGACTACTCCACGAAGCAGCCGTTCACCAAGTCGAACAACTCCTTCGGCACGGGCAAGGCCACCAGCAAGGAAACCGGCTGCGCCGACGTCCTGTGGTCCACTCAGAAGCAGTGGGACATGCTGAAGAACTGGCTGGGCCGCAACGGCATCGACGGCAACGGCCGCGGTGTCCAGGTGCAGGTCGGCCTGGACAAGGTCAACGCCTACTGGACCGGTGACCACATCGAGATCGGCCGCAACAACGCCGGTCAGTGGATCGCCTCCATGGACGTCGCGGGCCACGAGCACGGCCACGCGATCGACCAGTACACCCCGGGCGGCGCGGGCCGCGAGGCCGGGCTGGGCGAGGGCACCGGTGACATCTTCGGCGCCCTGGTCGAGGCCTACGCCAACGAGCCCTCCCCGTACGACACCCCGGACTACCTGGTCGGCGAGTCGGTCAACCTGGTGGGCCAGGGCCCGATCCGCAACATGTACAACCCGCAGGCCGTCAGCGGTCACCCGAACTGCTGGTCCAGCGCCATCCCCGGCACCGAGGTGCACGCCGCGGCCGGCCCGATCAACCACTGGTTCTACCTGCTCGCCGAGGGCTCCAACCCCGGCGGCGGCAAGCCGAACAGCCCGACCTGCAACAGCTCCACCGTGCAGGGCATCGGCATCCAGGCCGCGGGCCGGGTGTTCTACAACGCGATGCTGACCAAGACGTCGACCCAGACGCTGTTCAAGTACCGCGTCGGCACCCTCGCGGCGGCGAAGACGCTCGACCCGACCTGCGCGCAGTTCAACGCGGTCAAGGCGGCGTGGCTGGCGGTCAGCGTCCCGGCGCAGTCCGGTGAGGCCACCTGCACGCCGACCCAGCAGAACGACTTCAGCCTGGAGCTGAGCTCGTCCTCCGGCACGGTCGCACCCGGCAGCAGCACCACGTCGACCGTGCGCACCACGACGGTGACCGGTCAGCCGCACTCGGTGGCGCTCACCGTGACCGGCCAGCCGAGCGGCGTGACCGCGACCCTCAACCCGACGTCGGTGACCTCGGGCGGTTCGTCCACGCTGAACATCTCGGTGGCGGCGGGCACGGCGGCGGGCACCTACCCGCTGACCGTCCGCGGCCAGGGCAGCACCACGCACACCGTGACGTACAACCTCACGGTGGGCACCGCCCCGACGGACAACGACTTCGCCATCGCGCTCAACCCGACCAGCGGTGACACCAACGCGGGCGGCACGGTGACGACCACGGTCGGCACCACCGTCACCTCCGGTCAGTCGCAGAAGGTCGCGCTGAGCGCGTCCGGCCTGCCGACCGGCGCGACGGCGACGTTCACCCCGGCCACCCTGGCGTCCGGCGAGTCGTCCAGGCTGGCCATCGCCACCACCGCGGCCACGCCCGCCGGCACCTACTCGGTGACCGTCACGGGCACGGGTCCGCAGGCGACGCACTCGGCGACCTACCAGCTGCGGATCGGGGGCGAGCCGCCGGCGAACGACTTCTCGGTGACCCTCGACCCGAGCAGCGGCAGCGTGAAGGCCGGCGAGTCGGCGACCTCGACCCTGCGCACGACCACCACGGCCGGTTCCCCGCACAAGGTGTGGTTCTCGGCCAGCGGTCTGCCGACGGGTGCGACGGCGACGTTCAACCCGCTGTCGATCGAGTCCGGTGAGACGTCCGCGCTGACGATCGCCACGACCTCGGCCACGCCGGAGGGCCAGTACACCATCACGGTGACGGCCACCGGCACGAACAGCACGCACACCGCCACCTACACCCTCACGGTGACCGGCGGCGGCGGTCCGGGCGACTGCAACGGTGTCCCGGCGTGGAGCGCGACGACGGCCTACGTGCCGAACGACGAGGTCTCCCACAACCAGCACAAGTGGAAGTCCACCTGGTACTCCACCGGTGCGGAGCCGGGTCACCCGAACTCCTGGGCCGTGTGGCAGGACCTGGGCGCCTGCTGATCCGAGCAGCGCCTGATCCACCCAGCACCACCTGAAAGACGAGCACCACCAGGAAAGACAGAGCGGCTGTCGACTCCCCGGAGTCGGCAGCCGCTCTGCTGTGCGGTGTCAGCGGTCGCGGAAGGACCTGAGGTTCACCACGCCGAACCAGCGCCGCCACCACGGGAGACCTCGGCCCAGCGAACGGCGGGCCTGGTCCACCCGCTGCCAGTAGTCCGCCACCGCGCCCTCGCCCGGCTCGCCCGGCCCGAACACCGTGGCGTCCGCGGTCCGGGCCAGTTCGCGCAACTGCAACGGGCTGCGCACGGTCGGCTCGACGAAGCCGGGCAGCTGCTCGGCACCCGAGCGCACCGGCCAGGTGTACGCGGGCGGCACGACCGTCCCGGACGTCCAGGCGTGCGCCAGGTGCTCGGCCTCCTCCAGCCGGGTCGTCCCGAGGGGCACCTTCGCGCCCAGGTCGCGCGCGTGGTCCACGAGGTCGCGCCACGCCCGCGCGACCCGCAGCGCCATCGGCCCGGTGGACCGCCGGCGCACCCGCCGGCGCGTCTTGAGCAGCACGACCGTGAGCACCGCCGAGACCACCAGCAGCACCGGCGGCCCGGCCCAGGTCAGCACGCCGAGCAGCCACGACGGCACCTGCCACGAGTCCTCGGCCGCGCCGCGCCGCCCGGAGTTGGCCTCCACCCGGCCGGCGTCGGTGAGCGAGTCGGGCAGCCGCATCGCGTTGGGCGGCGGCACGATCGACGCGTCGGTGTTGTCCACGTGCTGCGGCGGCTGGCGATCGGGCCGCTTGGCGCGGTCCGGCACGAAGTCGGAGACGGCGAGCCAGCGGCCGTCCGCGACGTGGATCTCGACCCACGCGTGCACGTGCTCGCCGCGCACCACGCCGTCGTCGCCGGGCGTCGCGCCCAGCACGACCCGGGCGGGCACCCCGAGGTGGTTGGCGACCAGCGCGTACGCCGCCGCGTACTGCTCGTCGTTGCCGATCGGCTTGGTGGCGTTGAAGAACGCGGCCATCCGGCCCAGGCTGTGGCCCGGCAGGTACTCCGTCTCGCCCGGCCCGCCGTCGGTGTACGCGCCGTTGTCGCGCAGGTACGCGGCGACCGCGCGGAGCTTCTCGCCCAGGTTCGGCGACCCGCCCGCCCACTGCTGCGCCTTGCTGCGCACGAACGCCAGGTCCGAGACCACCGGCCGGCCGTAGGGCTGCACGTCCTCGGGCACGTCACCGGAGGGCAGCACCGCGGTCACGGTGTACTCGTCGCCGGCCCGCAGGCGGTCCGCGACGATCCCGGACGCCGTGGCCAGGTTGTAGCGCAACTGCTCGGTGTGCGACGCCGCGCGCGGCCCCTCGAACGAGATCCGGGTGGCCTTGCCCGCGCCGGGCAGCCACGCGTTGACCTCCTCGGCGGATTCGAACGCGGGCTCCACGGTCACCGTCAGCTCGACCTCGCGGCCGTCGCCGGCCGCCGGGATGCGCGCGCCGACCCGCTGGAACCCGTTGCGCTCGCCGACTTCGCGCGGCCCGTTGGTGGCCGCCCAGACCGAGCCGTCGTAGTCGTCCAGCGCGGCGATCCGGATCCGCTCGCCGGCCGGCAGGCCCTTGACGGTGAACAGGGTCTGGTCCCAGAGCTGGTTGGCGTCCTTGGTGTACTTGCGGTAGCCGACCAGGGGGCTGGCGTACACGCCGATCTCGAACGGCGGGTCCACGTAGTCGCGCAGCACCACCCGGTGCCCCGCGCCGGGCAGCAGCGCCCCGATCCCGCCGACCAGCCCGCCGCCGACGCCGAGCAGCACCAGCGCGGTGGCCGCCCGGCGCAGCCCGTTGGACGACCGGCGCGACCGCCGGGACCGGACCCCGGACCAGGCCAGCGCGACCACCGCGAAGGCGACGCCGAGCACGAACACCGTCTCCTCGCCGGTGCCCAGCAGGATCACCGCGGCCAGCACCAGCAGCGGCGCGAGGACCGGCGCGGCGCTCGCGGACACCCGGCGGGCCAGGGTGAACCCGCCGGAACCGCACAGCAGCCCCAAAATGTAGGGGATCACCAGCAGCGGCCCGTCGCCGTCGACCGGCGGCAGCGTGGTCAGCAACTGCTTCCACGCGTTGACCGACAGGTCTGCCAGCCCGCTCACGCTCTCCGGCGTCGGCAGCACCCCGGCCACCACCCGCTCCCGGGTCGCGACCGCGCCGCCGAGCAGGAAGAACACCGCGAGCGTCATGAACGCCACGGTGATCATCGGTTGGCGCAGCCCGGAGGCCAGGAAGCCGACCAGCACGCCCAGCACCAGCCCGGCCAGGCCCACGCCGAAGAACGCCCACCCGGTGTAGGTGGTGTGGAAACCCACCAGCGCCAGCGCGAACAGCACCGCGAGGAACCCCGCGTCGGCGAAGTCCGCCCGCCGCGGCCAGGACAGCCTCACCCGAGCCCACCTCCGGACAGCAGCATCGGCAGGTCGGCCAGCTCGCGCAGGGTCAGCACGTCGCCGGTGAGCGCGGTGCGGTTGTCGTGGTCCACCCGCACCACCACGGTCCGGACCTCGGTGGCGAACGCGGCCAGCACCGCCTGGAGTTCGACGAACGTCGGCTTCGGACCGGTCACCAGCACGGCGGTGGTCACGTCCGGCATGATCCGCACGGTCCGGGAGACCAGCTCCGCCAGCGGTTCCGACCCGGTGTCGCACCGGGTCAGCGCGTCCATCGCGGCCCGGATCCCGGCCCGGTGGGCGACCTGCCCGGCGGCCAGCACGGTCGTCTCCACCTCGTCGGCGATGGCCCGCGCGGCGATCGACGCGCCCGCCGACACGGCCGTCTCGAAGTGCTCGGGGTCGGGGTAGGAGCCGGCCGCCCCGTCCACCACGACGGCCAGGTGCGCGCGCCGGGTGTCCTGGTACTGGCGCACCAGGAACCGGCCGGGCGCGGCGAGCTTGGCCGACGAGCGCCAGTGGATGTGCCGGTGGTCGTCGCCCGGCGCGTACTCGCGCAGCGCGTGGAACGCCAGGTCGCTCATCGACAGGTCGGTGGTGGCCCGGCCCTCCAGGTCCCGCAGCAGGCCGGCGGCCAGCGACTCCAGCGGCACGGTCACCGGGTGCGCGAACAGCTCCACCGGGTCGGTCCACGTCACGGTGCGGCGCAGCAGGCCCAGCGGGTCGCCGCGCACGGTCGTCGCCGGGCCCACCGCGATCACCCCGCGCCTGCGGGTCGGGATGGGGAACGCCCGCCGGCCGCCGCCGAGCACGTCGAACACCTCGACCTGGTCGCCCACCGGCAGTTCCAGGGTCAGCGGGAGCAGCCGGCCGGCGGTGGTCTGCGCGATGTCCACCGCGCAGTTCACCTGCCGCCCCACCACGACCCGCTGCCGGTCCAGCTCGACCCGCACGCGGAGCGCCGCGCGGCCGAGCGTGAGCAGGCAGGCCAGGCCGAAGACCACCAGCCCGGTCGCGCCCGCCAGCACGAGTTCGGTCCAGCCGAGCCGGGCACCGGCCCACCACAGCACGACCGAGCCGAGCGCGACCACCCGCCCCAGCGGGGTGATCACGCCGAGCAGTGCGGCGACCCGGTTCACGCGACCCGCTCGACCGGCGGCACGACGTCCGCGAGCAGCTGCCCCACCACCTGCTCGACGGTCACGCCGTCGAACTGGGCCTCGGTCTTGAGCAGGATCCGGTGCCCCAGCACGGGCAGCGCGAGCGCCTTCACGTCGTCCGGGCCGACGAAGTTGCGGCCCTGCGCGATGGCCCACGTCTTGGCGCACCGCACGTAGGCCAGGCACCCGCGCACGGACACGCCCAGCCGCACGTGCGGGTGCGTCCGGGAGCCCTCGGCGAGCCGGCTCACGTACCCGAGCACGGCCGGGTCGACGTGCACCTGGTCGGCCACCGCCGCCATCTGCGCCACCGCCTGCCCGGAGATCACCGGCCGCAGCGCCTGGGTGCGGTCGCGGGTGGCGGCGTCGGCGAGCAGCGCCACGGTCGCGTTGTGGTCGGGGTAGCCGACGCTGGTCTTCATCAGGAACCGGTCGAGCTGCGCCTCGGGCAGCCGGTAGGTGCCCGCCTGCTCGATCGGGTTCTGGGTGGCGATCACCATGAACGGGCTGCCCACCGGCCGGGTGGTGCCGTCCACCGTGACCCGGGCCTCCTCCATGACCTCCAGCAGCGCCGACTGGGTCTTCGGCGAGGCCCGGTTGATCTCGTCGGCCAGCACGATCGAGTGGAAGATCGGGCCGGGCCGGAACTCGAACTGCTGGGTGCGCTGGTCGTAGACCTGCACGCCGGTCACGTCCGAGGGCAGCAGGTCGGGCGTGAACTGGATGCGCGCGTTGGAGCTCTGCACGGTGCCGGCGAGCGCCTTGGCCAGCGAGGTCTTGCCGGTGCCGGGGTAGTCCTCCAGCAGCAGGTGCCCCTCGGACAGCAGGCAGGTCAGCGCCAGCCGCACCACGTCGTCCTTGCCGACGATCGCCCGCGAGATGTTGAGGACCATCTGGTCGAAGGTCTGCGCGAACATGCGCGCCTGCTCCGGAGAGGCCGCCATGGGAGTTCCTTTTCTCGAATCGTGCGCCACTACCAGACCAACACGCCTTGAACGCCGCCGCAGGTGACGTAGACGCTCTCGCCGGTGTAGCCGTAGTAGTTGCGGGTCTGCCTGGTCTCGTTCGGCGCGAAGCCCTCGTTGACGAAGCCGCCGTTGCCGTGGTCGCTGTTGAACGTGCAGGTGACCGGACCGGAGAAGTCCTTGGTCTGCACGGTGATGAACCTGCACGCGCTGGTCGTGCAGGTGCCGTACCCGTCGCAGCCGCTCGGGCCGCAGGCCGCGCCCTTGGACACGGTCACCACCGGGCTCGGCGGCGGCGGGCCGGTGGTCTGCGTCTTGGACCGGGTGACCTGCGGGCGCTCGCCGTCGTCCACGGTGACCTGGATGGTGTCCGAGGCGTTGTAGCCGACGTTGTCGACGCCGGACCAGCTCCACGCGGACAGGCCGGTGGTGAACGTCCGGGTCTGCTTGCTGGTCTGGATGTGCACCGTGGCGGGCTTGCCGTTCGGGTTGACGCTCACCGTGAACTCGACCCGGTCGGCGCACTGGCAGGTGGTGATCTCCAGGTCCTTGATCGGGCCGTACGGGGTCACCTCGGCGGTGGCCGGGTTGTTGCACGGGTTGCCCGCGTGCGCGCCACCGCCGCTGCCGTTGCAGGTCTGCAAGGTGATCGGCACGACCTGGCCGTTGGGCAGGGCGCCGATCGTGTACTTGACGTTCTCGCGACCCTCCGGGCCGTAGGTCCAGGTGCCGCAGGAGCCGCCGCTCCACTTGCAGCTCACGGTGTTCGTGCGGCCGTGCGAGGGCGGCGCGTCGAAGGTGATCTCGGCCTGGCCGTCCTCGCCGGTCGGCTCGGCGGTGAAGTTGCGGATCGGGTCGGGCGTGGAGGTGGCCTCCAGCTCGGCGGCGGGCCCCTGACCGGACGACTGCCCGGTGCCGTTCTTCGCGGTCACCGCGTAGCTGTAGACCGTGCCGTCGTTGGCCAGGCCGTCGTCGGTGCAGCTGGTGGCCTGGACGTTCGAGCACACCGTCTTGTCGCCCTTGCCGCTGCGCTGCACCGTGTACGTGGTGGGGCCGGGGCCGTTCGCGCTCACCGCGCCCCACGACACCGTCACCGCCTTGCTGCCGCCGCCGGTCGAGTCGGCGGCGCTGAACGTCGGCGCGCCGGGCCGGGCGGGCGGGCCCGACGACTGGCCCTCGACGGTCGCCGCCGGGCCGGGGCCCTGCGAGTTGACCGCGATCACCGTGAACGCGTACTTGGTCTCGTTGTCCAGGCCGGTCACCGTCGCGCCGTTGCCGGTGGCGGTGGTCCGGCCGCCGCCCGCCCACGAGATCTCGTGCCGCAGCACGGGCGAGCCGTCGTTCTGCGCGGCCGTCCAGCTCAGCCGCAGCGACCCGTCCCGCGGGTCCGACGCGGACAGGCCGGTGACCGCGCCGGGCACGGTGTTGGGCTGCGCCGAGTCGGACCGGCCGCTGGGCTTGCTCCAGCCGACCAGGTTGTGGGCGCGGACGGTGAACGTGTAGGCGTTGCCGTTGGCCAGGTTCGTGATCGAGCACGGCGACGCGGCGCAGGTCTGCTTGCCGCTGCCGTAGTCGACCTCGTAGGAGTCGATCGGCGTGCCGTTGCTCGCCGGGGTCGACCACGACAGCTCGACGACCCGGCTCTGCACCGCGCGGCCGGGCGCGGGGGTGCCGGGCGCGTCGGGCACGCCCAGCACGTTGAGCGTGATCCGGCCGGTGACCTTGCGGTCGTCGCGGGTCGCGTCCGGCACGTCGGTGACCACGACGTTGAACACCAGCGTGCCGTTGGTGTCCGCGCCCGGCACGATCCGCACCGACGAGCCGTCCGGGTTCGCCGACGCCGCGCCGCCGGACACCTGGTTGATCGCCACCACGGAGACCTTCTGGTCCCGCAACTGGGATCGCACGTACGGCAGCAGGTTCACCGTCGCCGTGTCGCCCGCCTTCACGCCGTCCACGGTGACCGGCGAGACCGACGGCGGCGGCGCGGCGGCCACCCGCACCGCGAGCAGCGCCTTGGCCGTGCCGAAGCCGTCGACCGAGACCTCCAGCGCGCCCGACGAGCCGGGCGTCGCGCCGGCGGCGGCGGTGATGGCCAGCACCCGGCTGCCCGAGCCGTCCACCGAGACGCCGTCCGGCCGGTCCTTCCAGGACGCCGAGTAGCGCAGGTCCCCGCTCTTGGAGCGGTCCGCGACCCAGACGTGGCAGACGGTGGTGACGTCCACCTTCACCGGCAGGCCGCCCTCGATCAGGGTCAGCGCGCCGTCCGGGCAGCGCAGCATCGGCGTGTCCGGGCCGACCTGCACCGGGATGGTGACCACGGCGGTCAGCCCGTCGGTGAGCGTCTCGCCGTCGGTGACCTGGAAGGTGATCGACGCCGGGCCGGTGTAGCCGTTCTTGGCG
The DNA here is from genome assembly GCF_056640475.1 of Saccharothrix sp. NBAS 001. NCBI lineage: Bacteria > Bacillati > Actinomycetota > Actinomycetes > Pseudonocardiales > Pseudonocardiaceae > Saccharothrix > Saccharothrix sp. NBAS 001. The sequence continues at coordinate 9,138,881 of NZ_CM153251.1, read as the reverse complement.
GTGAGCACCAGTTCCCGGTCGCCCTGCGGCACGGCGGTCAGGCCCGCCGGGGCGGCCCACACCTTGTCGGTGAGGGTCAGCCGGGGCTTGCGGCCCGAGGGCACCACGAGGTGGTCGGCGATGGCGACGGTGACCGTGCCGTCCACCGGGACGTCGATCACCTGGTCCGGCTTGGCGTACGGGCCGCCGAAGCCCGGCGCGGGCACGTGGATGAAGCCCACGGCGGTCGCGCCGCCGTCGTCGGCCACCTCGTAGGCGACGGTGCGCGGGTATTCGCCGACCGGCACGGTGACCTTGTCGCCGGACACCTTGGCGTCGTCCGCGAACACCCTGGTGATCTTCAGCTCCGCGCTGTCCTGGTCGCCCGCTTCCTTGAGCGGCTCGACCTCGGCGGTCCGGGCGTCGGCGGAGGGGCGCGGGAACAGGTCGCCGGCCGTGGGCGGGGCGTTGTAGTCCTCCTGGCCGCGCACGGTCAGCGTGGCCACCGACATCCGGCCGATGCCGTTGCTGATGCCGTAGGCGACCACGGTCGGCTTGCCGTCGGCCTTCGGCGCGGTCAGCTTGACCAGGCCGTCCTCGCCGGTGACCTGAACGCCGGGGTTGCGCGCGGCGAGCGGTTCGAGTTCGGCGGTGTCGTCGCGGAAGTCGTTGGCCAGCACGTCGACCACGAGTTCGGTGCCCGGCGCGGCGGTCACCACGTCGTCCACCGCGACCGGCGGCTGCGGGTCGCCCGGCGGCACCACGGCCACCCGGATCGTGGCCTCGCCGCGCTTGCCGAACGAGTCGGTGACCAGGTAGGTGAACTGCTCGGTGCCCGACGCGGTCGGGAACGCCTGGTAGGTCAGCGAAGTCGCGCCCAGGCCGAGCACCCGGCCCAGGGACGCGGCCGAGCCGATGCCGCTCACCGCGACCGAGTCGCCGTCCGGGTCGACGCCGCTGGTCGCCACCGGGATCACCACCGTGTCGCCGGCCACCGCGCGCACCTCGACCGGGCGCGGCGCGGGCGGCTGGTTCGGCGTGCTCGGCGTCGGCGCGGGGTTGATCGTCACGTGCGCGCGGCCCACGGCCTGGTCGCCGGAGGCGTTCTGGGCCACGTACTCCACCGTCACCGACGTCTGGACGTCCACTGTGGACGGTGCGACGAAGCGGACCAGCCGGCCCGACACGTAGGCCGTGCCGACGTCGGTGCGGCCGTCCCGGGTGGTGGTGTCGAGCCGGCCGCGCTCGGGTGCGTCGCGCACGTTGGCCTGGAGGGTGAGCGTGCCGCCGTCCGGCGCGATGTCGTTGTCCAGCACGGGGATCGCGATGGCGTCACCCGCGCGCACGGTGGCCTGGTCGTCCTTGGGCACCGGGGTGTCGTCGGCGGGCGGCGCGAGCTGGGTGACCGTGACCTCGCCGCCGACCGGTCCGGTCACGCCGTCGGTGACGGTGTAGCGGATCAGCTGCGGGTTGGGCTCCAGCACCGGGTCCAGCGCGTTGATCCGCAGCCAGCGGCCCTTCACCACGGCCACTTCGAGCTGGGCGCCCGTCGAGGTCGCCCGCTGCACCGCGAGCAGCGCCCCGGACGGGCTGAAGTCGTTGGCCAGCACGTCCACCAGCACCGGCTGCTGACCGCGCAGCACGGCGGTGTCGGGCATCGCGACCGGCGGGATCGGCGAGTCCGGCGCGGCCGACAGGTCCACCCGGATGCCCGCCTTGGCGAACGGCGCGTTGCCGAACGCGGCGGTGTACTCCAGCACGACCGTGCCGGGCTTGGTGCCGGTGACCACGACCGTGCCGGCCTTCAGGTCGGTGACGACCGTGACGCCCTCGGGCGTGGCCACCTCCGAGGCCAGCCGCAGCGCGGCGGTCGGGTCGGTCGGGTCCGAGCCGGGCAGGTCGTTGTCCAGCGGCTGGACCTCCACCGGCCGGCCCACCTGGCCGCGCGCCACGTCCGGCTGCGCGGTCGGCGCGACCGTGGTGGCGTCCGCCGCGGCCTGCACGGTGACCCGCTCGGAGCCCTGGGTCGTCTCGCCCACCCCGTCGGTGACCTTGAAGTCGACCGGCTGCGACCCGCCCGCGACCGGCGCGGCGTACTCCACGAACCCGGCGGGCGTGGTGGTCGCGACCCCGGCCGGCGAACTCGCCTCCACCAGCACGATCGGGTCGCCGTCGTCGTCGCGCCAGTCGGCCAGCACCGGCAGCGTGAGCCGGCCGCCCGAGGCGACCGTCCAGTCCTTGGGCCGCGCGCCCTTGCGCGGCGCGGGAACCGCGTTCTGCGCCGGCGTGCGGGCCTGCACGGTCACCGCGGCGGTCGCGTTGAGCCCGCGCCCGTCGTCCACGGTGTACCGGAAGTGCACGTCGGCGCTGTCCTCGGGCAGGGTCACCTCGACGGTCTGGCCGTCGGGCGCGATGGCCAGCTTCGCGGCGGCGTTGTCCGGTGCGGTGACCTCGGAGACGGCCAGGATGTCGCCGGAGGGGTCGGAGTCGTTGTCCAGCACGTGCAGCACGGTGGTCCGGCCGGGACGCGCGCCCAGCACGTCGTCCACGGCTTTGGGCGGCTTGTCCCGCGCGGTGTCGCTGTTGTTCTTGTCCTGGTCCTTGTCGTCGTCCTGCTGCTCCGGCGGCGGCTTGACCGCCGACCAGTCGTCGACCTTCTTCTGCGACGTCAGGTCCCACACCGCGCCGGTGTCCAGGTCGTTGAGCACCACCGCACCCCGGTTGAGCCGGAACACCGGCTTCACCAGCGCGGCCTCGTTCTTCAGGTTGCCCGGCGCGACCGACCCGCCGCCGCACGACCGCGCGTAGCCGCCCTTCGCGCCCGCCCACGCCGCGTGCACGCAGCCGTTGAGCCGGACCGGGGCGGCCGGCGCACCCTCCGCGCGGTACAGCTCGGTGACCCCGCCACCGTCCAGCTTCACCGACTTGAGCGCGGTCTTGGTGGCCACCACGACCACGTCGGCCTGCGGGCCGGGCTGCTGCGGCACGGCGTCCTGGCCGACCGACGCGGTCGCGCCGTCGGGCAGCAGCAGCGTGCCGGAGCCGGCGTCCAGGACGACGAGCCGGTCGCCGACGGCGGTCGCCTTCGGATCGTCCACCGAGCGGCCGAGGTCGCCGTGCTCGGCGGCGGCGAACCCCGCGCCGTCCGGGCGGATCACGGCGGTCTTGCCGGACTCGGCCACGACGTGCACCGCGCCGTCGACACCGACCACCATCGCGGCCTTGCCGTCCAGGTCGGCGACGGGCGCGCCGGCGGCGTCCACTTCGGCGAGTGCGGAGACGCCGGCCTTCGGGTCGACCCGCACGGCCCACGCGCGGCCCTCGTCCGGGTCCAGCACGGCCAGCGTGCCGCCCGCCAGCTCGACCTGCGCCGAACCCGGCACCGTCACGCCCTGCTCCCCCAGCGTGACCGCGCGCGCGGTGTCCACCGGGTAGAGCTTGCCGCCGGACCGGTCCCGGGCCACCACGGCCGCGCCGTCCTGCGCGATGTCCAACTGGTAGGACTGCTGTGCTCCGCCCGGCGGATAAAACGCCGCGTCCAAAGAGCCGACCGGTTTGTTCAACCGGCCGAAAAGCCCGTCCCGGTCACTGGTCACCCAGATTCCACCGTCATTGAGTTCCACCTGGCGCACCGGGTGGCCCTGCGACGAGAACGCGTAGGCGACCAGCAGCGCGGCGGCGACGCTGAGCACCGCACCCGAGGCGATGGCGGTGCGGTGGCGGCGCAGGAAAGACAAGGGTTCCCCCAGTGCGCAAGCGGATCAGGCTGCCAATCCGGCGTATCGAAACCCTAGGGGAGTTCGTTGCACCCCGCGGGTAACTATTTGGAACAGCGTTTCACCGGTCGCGCCCTACCGATCACGACTTCGCCCGCGGCTACTGGCCGCAGCCCTGAGGCGACCAGTCGGCGACGGCGTTCTTCCCGTCGGCGCGCACGACCTTGACCTCCAGGCACAGCGGACCGGTGGCCGCGACGTCCACAGTGGGATCCTTCGCGGTTCCGGTGAGCTTGCCGTCCGGGGTGCGCCAGACGAACGTGTCGCTGTCCTGGCTCGCGGAGTACGTCCACGAGAACCGCAACGTCGCCGGGTCGGTCCGCACGGCGGTGACGGCGGGCTTGCCGGGCGGGGCGTTGTCGCCGCCCGCGTCGACGTCCAGGCCGGTGGTCAACGGCGGCGTGGTCGTTGCGGTGCCGCCGTTCCCGCCGCCGAACAGCACGCCGAGCGCGACCGCGACGACCACCACCCCGCCGATCGCGGCGAACACCGGCCACGACGGCCGGCGGGGCTCCTGCGGTCCCGCCGGGGCCGGGGCGGTGTCGGTGACCGGCGGCCGGAAGCGCGGCGGATCCGCCTGGCGCGGCCGGTACACCGTGTCGCCGGAGCGCTGTCCGCTGTGGACGACCGGCCGGTAGGGCACCACCTCGAAGATCGGCACCGACCCGCGCACCCGCGTCGCGGTCAGGTCGGACGGCTCCGGGCGCGACGCCTCGCGCAGCCGGACCGGCTCGGACTCCAGCGCCAGCTCCGTCATCGCGAAGCCCAGTTCCCGTTGCACGGCTTGGAGTCCGTGCGCGAACTCCACCGCGTTGCGCGGCCGGACGGCCGGATCGGCGGCCATCGCCCGCGCCAGCAACGCCTCCAGCGACCGGGGTGCCTTGCCGGTCGGCGGCGGACCGCCGCGCAGGATCCGCAGTTCCTGGGCCTCCCGCGAGTTGTCACCGCCCGGCACGGCGAACGGCGCGCGCCCGGTCAGCAGGTGCCACAGCGTCGCGGCCAGCGAGTAGACCTCGGCGGGCACCCCCGGTTCCACCCCGGTCGGCCGCACCACCTCGGGCGCGGACCACGGGACGGACAGCATCACGTCCCCGTCGGTGGTCGGCGCGGCCTGCTTCTCGGCGATGCCGAAATCGGTCAGCGCCGGTTTGTTGTAGGAGTTCACCAGGATGTTGGCGGGCTTGATGTCCCGGTGCAGGATCCCGGCCCGGTGCGCGGTCTCCACGGCGCTGGAGATCTTCACCCCGACGTCCAGCACCCGCTGCACGGACAGCGGCTGGTGGTCGGCGACCCGCTTGAGGTCGTAACCGGAGTAGTACTCCATCACCAGGAACAGCCGGCCGTCGGCGGACTGGTCGGCGGAGTAGACCGTGACGATGTTGTCGTGGCTGCCGACCTTGGCCATCGCCTTGGCCTCGGCCAGGAACATCTCCCGCACCCGCTCGGGCAGGCCCGCGTCGTTGAGCACCTTCACCGCGACCTCGCGGTCGGTGCTGTGCTGGTAGTAGACGTGCACGGTGGCGAACCCGCCGCGCCCGATCTCCCGCCGGTAGGTGAAACCGGGGATCTCCGGTGAGGTCACCCGATCACCTCGTAGGTGAAGAACGCGCCTTCGCCGAGCATCACCCGCGACCCGGGCGTGAGGATGGCCGGGATCAGCCCGGCGAGTTCCTGCGGCGACCAGCCGGGCGCGATCATCGTGGTGCCGTTCTTCGAGCCGAGGTCGACCACCAGGACGTCCCAGCCGTCCAGCCGGACCTCGACGTGGTTGCGGGAGATGTCGTTGCCCTGGTTGGCCAGCCGGATGGCGTGCGGCGCGGTGGGGCTGCGGTCGGTGACCTGCGGGTCGCGGCCGAGGATCACGTTGCGGTCCAACGTGATCAGCTCGCCGGTGGACAGCCGCAGGACGCCCAGCGGCGGGCGCGGCACGACGAAGGCGTCCTGCGGCGGGAACGCCTGGCCGCACACCCGGCACGCGATGGCGTGCTCGGGGTTGAGGTGCCGCGCGGGGCACGCGACGGCCCGCACCTTGGGCGCGCCGGCGGTGAACACGTGCCGGGTGTCGTCCGGGGAGTTGTTGCGCCGCAACATGGTCTCGTCCACGCGCGGCGGCGGGCCGGCCCACCCGAGGGTCTGGATCACGCCGTCGGCGTCGCGCTGCACCGCCTGCGGCACGCGCTTGTCCCCGATCGGCGGCCCGTCCACGGCCTGCGGCGGCGGCACCCCGCCGTCGTGAGGCGGTCCGTTCGCCGCGCTCCCGGGCGCGGCGGCCGGCGGGATGTCCGACGGCTGCACGACGACGGTCCGCGCACCGCTCACCGAGGACGCGTCGGCAGCCGGCGGCGCGACGGGCGGCGACGTCGACGGCGACGCATCCGGCTGCCGGAGCACCGGGTGCGGCCCGCTCGACTGCGGCGGGGCGGCCGGCTGCGGGGCGACGGGCTGCTGGACGGGTTGCGGGGTGATGAGCTGGGGGACGTCCGGCGGCGGCGTCGGCGCGGGTTCGGCCGCCCGGAGCCCGGCCGGACCGCCGTCGCCCGGACCGGCCGCCGGCACGTCCGGCACCGGCGTGAACCCGGCCGCCGAGGGCGTGAAACCCTGCGGCAGCAGCGGTGCCGCTCCCGGCAGGGGCAGCACCTCGGTCAGCGAGGACGCACCCGGCGCGGGCATCACCTCGGTCACCCGGCCCACCTCCGGGGCCTCCACCAGCCGGGCCACCAGCCGGGACGCGAGCACCACCCCGCGTTCCAGCGGCAGCTCCGCGCTGCCGCCGGCCGCCGCGGTCAGCCGCAGTTCCACCGCCGACTCCGGCAGGCCGGTGTCCACCCAGGTCGCCACGCCGTCCGCGCGCAGTTCGAGCAGCACCCCGTCCAGCCCGACCAGCCCGACCACCGAGTCGCCGCGCAGCACCACCCGCCGCTCGCCCTCGGTGTAGCGGACCAGCGCGAAGCTCCCGACCGCCCGGAACCCCTCGTGCACGATCACGCTGAGCACGTCGTCCAGCCCGGCTCCGCCGCGCACGAGTTCCCAGCACCGCCGCACCACGTCCGACCCCGGCGCGGCCCCGATGAGCAGCCACGTCCCGTCCGCGACGACGGCGACCGACGCGCCCGGCGTGTAGACGGTCACGGCGCGGTCCGAGGCAGCGTGTCGCCGGGGTCGCCGTCACCGGGCCCGTAGTCCACCACGACCACGGTGACGTTGTCCCGCCCGCCCGCGTCGACCGCCCGGCGCACCAGCTCCCCGGCGGCGAGGTCCGGATCGGCCACCTCGCGCAGCACCGAGGCGATCTCGTCGTCCTCCAGCTCGCCGGTCAGCCCGTCCGAGCACAGCACGAACCGCTCGCCCGCGACCGGCGGGAACACCCACTGGTCGAGTTCGGTCGTGGTGTGCACGCCCAACGCGCGGGTGATCACGTTGCGGAACCGGGAGTACTTCGCCTCCTGCTCGCTCAACGCCCCGGCGGCCACCATCTCGGCGGCCTCGGAGTGGTCCACGGTCAGCAGCGTCAGCACGCCGCCCGCGTACCGGTAGACCCGCGAATCCCCGATGTTGAACACCACCCAGTGCGGCGAGCCGGCGAACCGGACGAGCCCCAGCCCGGTGGCCGTGGCGCCCATGCCGGCCTGCTCGGGGTGCGCCCGCCCGGCGGCGCGGATGGCCCGGTTGGCCTCGGCCAGCGCCTCGCGGATGTCGTCGGGCCGCAGGTCGGCGCGCCCGTCGAGCACCCGCAGGTGCTCGACCGCCATCGCGCTGGCCACCTCGCCCGCCGCGTGCCCGCCCATCCCGTCGGCGACCGCGAACAGCGCGGACCCGACGAACAGGCTGTCCTCGTTGGACGACCGGACCCGGCCGACCTCCGAAGCCGCCCCGGCCCGCACGCCGTCCGCCCGCGCCATCAACGCCTCCCCGCCGGGCGGCCCACTCGGGACGACCACCACTCGCGTCTCACATCGTCAACCCGGGCCAGAACGTTGCACCCACTCGCGAGAGCAACGACCACCCGCCCTTTCGGCCGCTGCCGGAGCACCGTGCGGCCCAACGCCCACCGACGCGACCCGCACGATTCGGGCCTCGCGGCACCGACGTTCACACCCCCGCCCGGAGCCGGCGCGGACGTCAGCGGTCTGGATCGCCGGGGCGCAGCACGACGATCCCCCGGTCGAGGTCGACCCCGGCGCGCGGCGGCGCGGCCTGCGGGTCCTCCTCGCGCATCAGGGACACCGACTCCTGGTGGTCCAGCTGGACCCGCTTGGTCCCGTAGAACATCGCGGTGACCTCGTCGAGGTAGGTGGCGGACAGCGTCCGGCCGGTCCGCCGGCGGCGGCGCTGCCGGACCACCTCGTAGACCCCCACCGCGACCACCGACAGCACCCCGCCGGGAACGCTCCACGTCAGCACCGCCTCCACCGCGTCCACGCCTGACGAACGTCGGGTCCACCCGCGCGGTTCCCCCTGACGAAAGTCGGGTGCGGGTCCTGTCTTCCGGGTCGGGTGGCGCGCGTTCGCCGTTCGTAGCGTCGTCCCCGCCGGAACGAACCGAGGGGGACCACCCGTGACGGGCAAGACGACAGCGCTGGCCGCAGCGCTCCTGATGGCCGCGGCACCGGGCGCGGCGAGCGCCGGCCGACCCGACGACCGACCCGACGCGACGGCGTTCGACCGCTACGTCGCCGAGTACGCCGAAGCCGCCTCCTACCCCGGCGTCGCCTTCGCGATCACCAAGGGCGACCGGGTGGTCCACGTGTCCGGCCACGGCCGCACGTCCACCGGGGCGCCCGTGACCGCGAAGACCCGGATGCCGATCGCCTCGCTGAGCAAGTCCGTCACCGCGCTGGCCGCCGTCCAGCTCGCCGAGCGCGGCAGGCTCGACCTGGACGCCCCGGTGGTCCGCTACGTGCCGGAGTTCCACCTGGCCGACGGACGCGGCGCGGCGATCACCGTCCGCCACCTGCTCGACCACACCTCCGGCATCAGCGACCGGACCCTGCCGGAGAAGAGCCTGCCGCAGCCGACCTCGCTGTCCGACGTGGTCACCCGGATCGGCCCGACGTCCCTGGCCGCCGACCCCGGCACCGCCCACCGCTACACGAACACCAACTACCACCTGGCCGCGCTGGTGGTCGAGCGGGTGGCCGGCGAGCCGTTCGCGGAGCACCTGCGCCGGCAGGTGTTCGAACCCGCCGGGATGCTCGACACCACGTCGATCACCACCACGCCCGACGACCTGCCCGCCGACGTGGCCGAGGGGCACCTGCACGCGTACGGCGCGGACGTGCCGACCGCCGAGCCCACCCGGTTCGTCGCGGGCTCGGACGGCGTGCTCACCACCGCCGAGGACCTGGCCAAGTGGCTGGTCGTGCAGTCGAACGGCGGCCGGGCGGCGACCGGCGCGCAGCTGGTCTCCGCCGCCGGCATCACCGCGATGCACACGCCGTCGGGCGGCAGCCCGTCCTACGGCCTGGGCTGGGCGGTGTCCGACGGGAAGGTCCGGCACAACGGGATCTGGTTCACCTACTGCGCGGGTCAGCTCCTGATGCCCACCGGCTACGGCGTCGCGGTGATCGCGAACACCGGGTTCGCCCTGGGCAACGAGGGCACGTCCGGGCTGGAGGGCGGCCTGGCCGCCCTCGCCGCCGGCGGCACCCCCGCCGAACCGCCGTCCACCCGGCTGCTGACCGAGTCGGTGCTGGGCGTGCTCACCCTGCTCAGCCTGGTGCTCGGCGTGCTCGCCCTGCGCCGTCCGCAACGCCGGCGCGCCCCCTGGCAGGTGGTGGTCCGGTCGGCCGCCCGCGTCGTCCCGGCGGCGGTGCTGCTCCTGCTGCCGACCCTGCTGGGCCTGGTGGTCGGCGGCGGCCGGGACATCACCCTGTTCCAGACCGCGCACTACTCGCCCGCCCTGGTGATCTGGCTGCTGGTGTCGAGCGTGCTGAACCTCGCCGTCCTGGCCACCCGCACCGCCCGGCTGCTGCGCGACCGCCCGCGAGCCGGCCGGGCCGCCGGGCCGCTGCCGATCGGCGGGTAGCGTCGGTGTCCATGAAGGACTCGGGGGCGCTCGCGGCCTTGGCGCTGTGCGCGGTGGTCGTCCAGGCCGGCGCGCCGGCCGTGGTCGACCAGGTACCGCCGTGGGTGGTCGCGGTGGACGCGGTGGCGGCCGTGGCCGCGTTCCTGCTCGGCCGGCGGATGCCGCGCGCGAAGCCCGCGGCACTGGTCCTGGCCGGGTCGGCGGTGCCGACCGTCGCGCTCGCGTTCCTGGCCGCCGACGTGTGGACCGCCGCGCCCGTGCTGCTGGTGGTGGCGGTCGTGCTGCCGTGGCTGGTCGGCCGTTCGGCCCGCCAGCACGCGGACCTGGCCGCCGCCCGCACCGAGCGCGTCCACCTGCGCGAACGGGCCCGGATCGCGCACGACATGCACGACACCCTGGGGCACGAGCTGAGCCTGCTGGCCCTGCGCGCCGGAGCCCTCGAACTCGCCCGGGACCTGCCCGAGCACCACCGGGCCGCCGCCGCCGACCTGCGCACCGCCGCCGGCACCGCGATCGGGAGCCTGGCCGGCATCGTCGCCCTGCTGCGCAACGACGACCCGCCGCCGCTGGACCCGCCGACCGCCGACCTCGCGGACCTCGCCGAACGGGCGGCCGACGCCGGCCTGCCGGTGACCCTGTCCTGGACCGGGCCCCGGCCGCTGCCCCCGGCGACCGCCCGAACCGCGCACCGGGTCGTGCGGGAAGCGCTGACCAACGCCGCCAAGCACGCCCCCGGCGCGCCGGTGCGGATCACCGTGACGGCGTCCGGCAACACCGCGGTCGTCGCGGTCGCCAACCCCGTGGCGTCCGGTGCGCGCCGCGCCCCCGGTGCCCGTTCGGGCCTGACCGCGCTGCGCGAACGGGTCCGGCTGGCCGGCGGCACGATCCGGTTCGACCGGACCGGCGGCACGTTCGAACTTCTCGCCACCCTGCCCCTGACCGAACACGACCACCAGGTGGGCCGATGATCCGGGTGCTGCTGGCCGACGACGAGGCGATGATCCGCGCGGGCGTGAAGGCGATCCTCGACACCGACCCGGACGTCGCCGTCGTGGCGGAGGCCGACAACGGCCGGGACGCGGTGAGCCTGGCGATCGCGCACCGGCCCGACGTGGCGCTGCTGGACATCCGGATGCCCCGGCTGGACGGCCTGGCCGCCGCCGCCGAGATCACCCGGGCCGCCCCGGCGGTGGCGGTCGCCGTGCTGACCACGTTCGGCGACGACGCCTACGTGGCACGCGCGCTGGACGGCGGGGCGCGCGGCTTCCTGCTCAAGTCGGGCGACCCGAGGGAACTCCTGGCCGGGGTGCACGCCGTGGCGGGCGGCGGCGCATACCTCGCGCCCGAGGTGGCCGCGCGGGTGCTGGCCGCGCTCGGCACCCGGCCGCTGTCCCGCGCGGCCGAGGCGCGGGCCCGCGCCGACGTGCTGACCCCGCGCGAGCGGGACGTGCTGGCCCTGCTGGGCGCCGGCCTGAGCAACGCCCAGATCGCCGGCCGGCTCGACCTGGTGGAGGGCACGGTCAAGGGCCACGTGAGCACCATCCTGACCCGCCTGGACCTCGCCAACCGGGTGCAGGCGGCCGTCCTGGCGCACGACGCGGGCCTGGTCCACCCGTGAGCCCCGGCCGGGCGGCCTACTCGGCGGGCCGCACGTCGTCCTGGCTGAACACCCCGCGCAGCACCCGCGCGTCACGCCGGTAGGACACGCGGGCCCACCACCGGCCGTCCCCGCGCCGGGTGCGCTCCCACACCAGCGTGCCGGGCCACCACTGCCCGTCGGCCCGCACCCGGCACGCCTTGCCGGGGTCCAGCGGGGCCTGCGCGTCGTGCCGCCGCAACCACTCGGGCGTGCAGCAGTGGTCGCACGGCTGCAACGTCCCCGGATCGACGTCGTTCCACCGGACGCGCACCGCGTCGTGGGTGTCCTTCCCCTGCCGCCGCGACCGCTGGTGCCCCTTGCGCAGCCAGTCGCACGACGGGTCGTTGTGGTAGGCCCGGCCGCCCTCGGTCCGCCACCCCTGCTTCAACACACCGGGCGGAGGCTCCCGGCACAACGCGCACTGCCCCGGTGGCAACAGGTGCTTGCACTCGTCGTCCACGGCACCCCCTCACCGCCATGATCACGCAACCGCCCCCGCCCGCGACAACGGGATCACCCGGCCGTGCGGCACGGGCCTGCCGGGCGCCAGCAACTCCAGCCGCAGTTCGTGATCATCAACCGACGGCCGCTCAGACCGGCCCTGGCGCGACGTCGTGCAGGACGAAGGTGGCGAACCCGAGTTCCCGCCGCAAGCCGCCGAGCCAGGTGTCACGGTGCTCGCGGGCGGCGGTGAGCGCCTGGTCGCGGTCCTCGACGGTCGGGGCCGACCGCACGGCCCAGTCGACGAGCGAGCCGGTCCAACCGAACTCGTAGTCGTCCCACTCGGTCAGCGTGCTGACGTGCCCGAAGGACGGTTCGAGGCCGTGCCGGTGGAATGCCCGCACCAGGCCGGCGAGGTCGGGGACGGAGTCGGCCGGGAGCCCGAGCGCGGCCACCGCCGCCGCCGACGGGGTCCCTTCCCAGATCATCTCCCCGATCAGCGCCTGACCACCGGGGCGCAGGTGCCGCCGGACGGCGACCAGCATGTCCTCCAACCCGCCGAAGGCGTGCCGGGCGCCGACGCAGAGCACCACGTCGAAGGGCCCGTCGCTCCAGGTGGCGGCGTCGGTCTCGACCCATCGCACCCGGTCCGTCAGCCCGCGCTCGCCGGTGCGCCGGGCGGCCGAGGCAGGCAGCATGTGGTCGATCCCGACGCCTGTCGTCGCGGGATGGTCCAGCAGCACCTGCTGCAGCCACTCGCCCTCACCGCAGCCGAGGTCGACCACGCGGGCGCCAACGGCCGGACTCAACCACCCGACCAACTCGCGCAACCGGTCGCGCGCGACCGGAGCCGCGATGGGATGGCGCAGGTGCGCGATGTCGAAGATCTCCGATCGGTCTACTGAGGTGACGCTAGTTGTTGCTGCGATGAACAGCCGCCGGATTTCTTTGCGGGCAACGGGATCAGTTCCTCGACGGTGTCGACCGCTGCCCTGGCCGGCGGTCATGACCGACAAGGCGCGGGCGAGCACGCCAGGACGGTCCAGCGGTACCAAGAACCCCGGCTGCGGACCCGGCGCTCGTCCAGTCCGGCCAGTTCCTTGCAGGACTGGAACGACTCCTCGATCCGCCACAGGCACGCCGGTCGCGGCGTACGCGCGGTAGAACGCCAGTTCGCCGCTGCCGTGATCGCGACGGATCAGCAGCCAGTGCTGCCCGGTGTTGTCAGGGTCGGCGGCAGGATCGATGGTTTGGATCAAGGCCCGGTCGTAGAGACGTCGGCCCTTGGCTCCGGCACCGGCCGAGCGGCGCTGCCGGCCGCGCCGGGTAGCAGGACGGCCAGTTCGACGGCCTTGCGGATCCCGATCCCTGTGGTGATCCGGTGGTCCTCCGCGACCGCCAGGACGTAGCCGACCCGACGTTGACCAGGTCCGTCCGCAGCGGGGGCAGTTGCCGCAGACCTCATCACCGGTGGCCCACCGGCTGCCCGCATCCGGGCCGGGTCAGCCGTCCAGCACGTGGGCGGGGAGAGAACCCGGTCGATGAATGCGTGGCCGCGAGCCGTGGCGCAGGTCAGGTAAACCGCGACCTGGTTGTTCTCGATCCGCCCCGCAGTGCGGGTGTACTGCCGCCGCACCCCGACCGTGTGGCCGCCCTACGTCCTGGGCCGACACACCAAGATCGCGCCGTCGGCTACCGATCCGAACTACGGCTGGAGTACTAGGCTCGTCCTCTGGCCTGTTGTCGACCGCAACGCGGCCGACCACAGCGAGGAGACGAACGTGGACACCGATCCGGACACCAGGCTGCTCGACGCGATCCGCACGGTCATCCGACTGGCCCGGATCGCCCAGCAGGTGTGCGAGGACGGCGGCCTGACGCTGGCCCAGTACCGCGCGCTGAGCAGCGCCGCCCTGGGCCACCAGCGCGCCTACGAACTCGCCCAGTACGCCGCCGTCACCCGGCCCGCGATCTCGGCGCTGACCAACGGCATGGTCAAGTCCGGCTTCATCCGGCGCAGCGGCACCGCCGACGACGGGCGCGGCGTCCTGTTCTCCATCACCGACCACGGCTCGGAGATGCTGCGCAAGGTCGAGGGCCTGCTGGTGCGCCGGTTCACCGAGGTGCTCGGCGATTCGGTCGACGCCCTCGCCCTGCTGCACAGCGCGGACCTGGAGGACGCCATCGACGCGCAGGCCGACCGCGAGTTCGGCCCCGCCCGCACCCGCAACCGCTAGTCGACCGACGCCGGACCGGTCACCCCCACCACTTCCGTCCGGCACCACGGAGCCGCCGGCTGTGCCGACCGGTGAGGTCGGGGACACGACGGCGGGCTGTCTCGGAGCGGAACTGCGCAGCCCGCCCGCCGGGGTGCATCTAAGCCTTGCGCGGCAACAACACCGCGATCACCACGGCCGCGACCACCAGGATCGCCGTCGCCCACGCACTGGCCACCGCGTAGCCCCGCACGATCGCCGCCGCGTCCGCCGGCACGTCGGTGTGGGCCGCCGCCACCCCGCCCAGCACGGCGGGCCCGAGCGCCGCGCCGATCTGCTGGCTGGTGCGCACCAGCGCGGACGCGGGCCCCGCGTGCGAGCTGTCCGCCACGCTCGTCGCCGCGCTCATGCTCGGGGCCATCAGCAAACCGCTGCCCAGCCCGGAGACCAGCAGCGCGGGCAGCACCAGCCCCGGGTAGGAACTGGTCGGGGTCAACGCGATCAGGATCGCGAACCCGCCGGCGATCAGCAGCAGGCCGATCGGGATGAGCAGGCGCGGGCGGACCACCGGCAGCAGCCGCAACGCCAGCCGGGTCGCGAGGATGCTCACCGCCACGAACGGCAGGAACGCCAGCCCCGCCCACAACGCCGAGAACCCGCTGACCACCTGCAACTGGTAGGTCAGGAACAGGAACATGCCGAACATCGCGAACTGCGCGGACGCCACCGCCAGGTTCGCCCCGGCCCGCGACCGGTGGGCCGGGACCGCCGGGGGCAGCAACGGCTGTCGCGCCCTGGTCTGCCAGTGCAGGAACGCCGCCAGCAGCACGAACCCCAGGCCGAGCAGCCCGAGCGTCAATCGGGAGAACCACCCGTTGCGGTCGACCTCGCCGAGCGCGTAGACGATCGCGCCCAGCCCGCCGGAGGCCAGCAGCACACCGGGCACGTCCAGCCGCGCCTCGCGGGACGGCCGGGTCGCGGGCACGTACTTCAACGCCGCGAACACCACCGCCGCCCCGATCGGCACGTTGACGTACATGCACCACCGCCAGTCCGCCCACGTGGTCAGCGCACCACCCAGCACCTGCCCGACCGCAGCGCCGGACATGAGCGTCGCGCTGAACGCCGCGAACGCCCGCGCCCGCTCCGCGCGGTCCGTGAAGGTCACGCTGACCAGCGACAACGCCGCCGGCACGAGCATCGCGGCGAACACCCCCTGGCCGACCCGACTGCCGATCAGGGTGGCGGCGTCGGGTGCGAGCCCGCCGACCGCCGACGCCGCGGTGAACCCGAGCACGCCGATCACCAGCGCCCGGCGCTGCCCGATCCGGTCGCCGAACCGGCCGCCGGTGAGCAGCAGCGCGCCCAGCGTCAACGAGTACGCGACCAGCACCCAGTGCTTGTCACCGTCGGCCAGCCCGACGTCGCGCTGCGCCGACGGCAGCGCGATGACCATGATGGTCACGTCGATCGCCGCCAGCAGTTGCGCGGCGGCGAGCACGGCGAGCGCCCGCCACCGGTCCCGGTGCCCGGTGGTGGTGCCCTGCTGGAGTGTGCCCACGACTGCTCTCCCCTGGTCGACGGCGACGCCGCGAATCGATGCCTGCGATTGCCATGGATGTTCGGCCACGCTCCCCGACCGCCCGAGGGAAGGTCCACAGTGGACAGAAAGGGTCCGGGCGGGTCCGCCCTCAGCGCACCGAGAAGCCGCGCCTGCCCGAGTTTCAGGGCCTGATCGCGCCGCGCCGACCCCGGCGGACGGCGCGCACCTCGCCCGCGTCGCCTCGCGGTGCGTCCGCGACCTGTTCCCGCCGAGGTGCGCGCGGAAACCGTGAGCCGGCACTAGATGTGCCGGTAGGTGCCGAGGCACCGGTAGCCGGCGCCGGTCGGGTCCAGCCGCACGAACCGGCGGTCCCGCACGCCGACGACGGCCAGGCACGTCGGCGGGTCGTGCCGGCCGGCCTCGGACGGCGGGTTCATCCCGTTCGCCGTGGTGGGCCCGAGGTTGGTCAGCGCGGTGAGCAGCCGGGCCCGGGTCACCTCCGGCCCGGCGGCCCGCACCGCCTCCGCGAACAGCACGCCCGCCGACCAGGTGCCCAGCCCGTACAGGTCGGGCACGGCACCGGGCCGGGTGCGCTCCAGCCAGGTCAGGTAGGTGTCCAGGGCCGGGTTGTCGGGCCGGTCCTCGCCCAGGAACATCGCGTACGGCAGCGGCGCGACCAGGTTCCCGGCGTCGTCGCCGACCTCGGCCAGGAACCCCGGCGAGTACGCCGTGGGCGCGATCACCGCGTCCGGCCGGAAGCCCTGCCGCGCGGACTCCAGCTGCACCTGCGCGACCACGTCCGGGCCGGTCCCGGACAGGTCGAGCACCCGGACCCCGGCGGCCTTCATCTTCCCGACGTCCTCGGCGAACCCGGTCTCGCCGGGCCCGATGCCGCGCGAGTAGGCGAACCGGTACCCGACGGACTCGGCCGTCGCGTGCACGGCCAGGCCGTTGGTGGGGATGTGGGTGGAGTAGAGCGCGGCGGCCCGGGTCACCGCGTCCGGGTGCCGCTGCCTGACCCACTCGTACCCGCCGGTCGGCAGACCGGGCGGCAGGGTGATCGCGGAGACCGCGTTGGGCAGCCGGTAGAGCGTCGGGGTGAGCAGGTTCCCGTGCAGCGAGACGAACTCCGGGTCCGACTCCAGCACCTCCTGCCCGCAGCCGTCGTGGTTGGACCAGGTGCCGACCACCGCGAACACCCTGGTGCGCAACGACGACAGCGACCGGGCGTAGCCGGCGCAGTCGGACCCGTCGTCGGCGTGCAGCACGACCACCTCGCGCCCGAGCAGGCCGCCCTGCGCGTTGAGGTGGCCGACGAACGCGTCCATCGAGTCCACGGCACGCTCGAACGCGCCCGCGTCCGGCCCGGTCCGGGTGGCGATCATGCCGAGGGTGATCCGGGTGTCGGTCACCCCCGGCCCGGAGATCGTCCCGCTGCCGCCGCCGAGCACCGCCGGCGGCGTCGGCCGCACCACGCGCTCCTCGACCACCCGCTGCCCGCCGGCGCACCCGCCCAGCACGAGCACCGCCACGACCAGGATCCGCCGCACCACCACGCCGCCGGCCACGTCAGTTCCGGGGGAAGCCGAGGTCGAGCCCGCCGTGGCCGGGGTCGGGCCAGCGGCTGGTGACCGCCTTCTCCCGGGTGAAGAACCGGAAGCCGGCCGCGCCGTACGCCTTCGCGTCGCCGAACAGGGACGCCTTGAACCCGCCGAACGAGTGGTAGGCCACCGGGACCGGGATGGGCACGTTGACGCCGATCATCCCGACCTGCGCCGCCCGCTGGAAGCGCCGGGCCGCGCCGCCGTCGCGGGTGAACACCGCGGTGCCGTTGCCGTACTCGCCCGCGTTGACCAGCTCCAGCCCCTCGGCGAACCCCGGCACCCGCACCACGCACAGCACCGGCCCGAAGATCTCGTCCCGGTACACCCGCGCGGTCGTCGGCACCCGGTCCAGCAGGGTCGGCCCGAGCCAGAACCCGCCGGGCGCGCCGTCCACCGGCACGTCCCGCCCGTCCACGACCACCACCGCGCCCTCCTCGGCCGCGCCCGCGATGTAGTGCGCCACCCGGTCCCGGTGCTCGGCGGTGATCAGCGGGCCCATGTCGCACGACCGGCGGCCGTCGCCGACCCGCAGCGTCCGGATCCGCGCGGTGATCGCCTCGACCAGCTCGTCGGCGACCGACTCCACCGCGACGACCACGGAGATCGCCATGCACCGCTCCCCCGCCGAGCCGAACCCGGCGTTGACCGCCGCGTCGGCGGCCACCTCCAGGTCCGCGTCGGCCAGCACCAGCATGTGGTTCTTCGCGCCGCCCAACGCCTGCACCCGCTTGCCGTGCCGGGCGGCGGTCTCGTAGATGTGGCGGGCGATCGGCGTCGACCCCACGAACGACACCGCGCGCACGTCCGGGTGCTCCAGCAACCCGTCCACCGCCTCCTTGTCGCCGTGCAGCACGTTGAGCACGCCGGCGGGCAGCCCCGCCTCGGCGAACAGGGCGGCCAGCCAGTTCGCCGCGGACGGGTCCTTCTCGCTCGGCTTGAGCACGACCGCGTTCCCGGCGGCCACCGCGATCGGCACGAACCACAGCGGCACCATCGCCGGGAAGTTGAACGGGCTGACCACCGCGACCACGCCCAGCGGCTCGACGATCGTGTGCACGTCGACCCCGGTGGACACGTTCGCCGAGTGCTCTCCCTTGAGCAGCAACGGGAACGCGGTGGCCAGCTCGACCACCTCCAGGCCGCGCGCGATCTCGCCCGCCGCGTCCGCGAGCACCTTGCCGTGCTCGGCGGTGATCACCGCCGCGAGGTCCGGCGCGCGGGCGGCCAGCAGCTCCCGGAACCGGAACACGACCTGCTGCCGCTTGGCGGCGGACGTGGCGCTCCACGCCGGGAACGCGTCCCGCGCCGCCGCGACGGCGGTGTCCACGTCGGCACGCCCGGCCAGCGCGACGGTCGCGGTCCGCACGCCCAGCGCGGGGTCGTACACCGGCCCGTGCCGCCCGCTCGTGCCGGCGTGCGGCTTCCCGTCGATCCAGTGCCGGATGGGGTTCTGCTCGGACATCGGGTTCCTCAGCTGGTCAGGGTGCGCACGGCCGCGCCGAGCACCGCGAGGTGCCGGTCGACGTCCGCCGCGCTGGTCTGGGGGCACATCAGCGCCATGTTGTGGAAGGGCGTGAGCAGCACGCCCCGGTTGAGCAGGTAGAGGTGGAGGTAGTCCTCCAGCTCCACGTCGGTCGCCCGCTGCGATTCGGTGCCGTTGCGCGGTTCCACGGGGGTGAACCGGTACTCCGACCGCGCGCCGAGCTGGGCCACCGTCCACGGCAGCCCGTGGCCGGCGATCAGCTCCCGGACCCCGGCGGTGTAGCGGGTGGACAGCGCGATCATGTGGTCGTACGCGGTGTCGGTGAGCACCTCGGTGAGCGTGGCGCGGGCGGCGGCCAGCGACAGCGCGTTGCCGGCGAGCGTGCCGCCGACGCCCCCGGTGTCCACCAGGTCCAGGTCGGTCCGCCGGCGCAGGCGCGCGGCGAGGTCGGCGCTCAAGCCGTACGCGCCGATGGGGATCCCGCCGCCGATCGCCTTGCCGATGGTGACGACGTCCGGGTCCAGCCCCCACGCCCGGGTGCACCCGCCGGGCCCGGCCGAAACGGTGTGCGTCTCGTCGTTGATCAGCACCACCCCGGCGGCGCGGGTCAGCGCCCGCACGCCGATCAGGTAGCCGGGGTCGGGCAGCACGATCCCCATGTTGGTCAGCGCGGGTTCCATCAGCACGGCGGCCACGTCGCCGTGCGCGAGCTGGCGCTCCAGCTCGGCGAGGTCGTTGAACTCGGCGACCCGGCTGGTCCGGGTCACGTCGACGGCCGGGCCGACGTTGCCCGGCCGCGCGCGCGGCCCGTCCGGCCCGGTGACGATGAACGACTCGTCCACGCTGCCGTGGTAGCTGTAGCTGTTGACCAGGACGCGCGGCCGGTCGGTGAGCGCGCGGGCCAGCCGCAACGCCCACCGGTTCGCGTCGGTCGCGGACAGCGCGAAGCTCCACCGGGACACCCCGAACCGGGCGGCCAGCTCCGCCGCCACGACCTCGGCGTCCTCGGTCGGCATCATCGCGGTCGCGCCGCCGAGTTCGGCGTAGCGGCGGGTCACCGCCGCCACGGTCGGCGCGGGCGAGTGCCCGGCCATCGCCCCGGTGTCGCCCAGGCAGAAGTCCAGCAGCTCGTGGCCGTCGAGGTCGACCACCCGCGCGCCGGACGCCTGCCCGAGGTACAGCGGGAACCCGGCCGGGCCCTTGGCCATCCACGTCATCGGCACGCCGCCCAGCAGGTGCCCGCCCGCCGCGTGGGCGGCGGCCGAGTGCGGGTGGCGCTCGGCGAACGCCTTGCGCTCGGCGTCGAGCAGCGAGGTCAGCCGCGCCCGGTCGGGCGCGGTGGTGGTGTGGGTCATGAGGTGCCTTCCTGGTGGCGGAGCAGCGCGGTGGTGGCGGTGTCCACCTCGCCGTGGTCGTCCAGCGCGACCCGGTAGACGTGGTGCGCGCGGACCGCGCTGACCCAGCCCTCGCGGACGTCCCGGGCGACCAGCCCGGGGTCGCGGGTGTGCGGCGGGCCGTAGCCGCCGCCCCCGCTGGTGCGGGCCACCAGCCGTTCGCCCTCGACGACCCGCACCGGGCCGCAGATGTCGAGTTCGACCAGCTCGCCGGCGAGGTCGCGCTTGTGCTGCGCGGACCGCTCGCCGGCCAGGCCGCCGCGCGCGCCCCGCATGGGGTTGACCGCGCCGTCGTTGGCGTAGATGGCTTCCAGCTCGCAGCCGACCGGCCCGTACTCGACGTGCAGGCCGGGCGCGCCCCGGTGCCGCCCCGCGCCCTCGGTGTCCTGGGCGAGCCGCCGTTCGTGGATCACGATCGGCTGCTTGAGCTCGTCGATCTCGACGCTGTCGAGCAGCAGCGTGCCGCCGCTGCCCAGGTCGTCCATGGTGAGCCAGCCGTCGCTGACCGGGCCGCCCGCGCCGCCGTTGGTGCCGATGAAGATCTGGTTCACGAACGGTTCCGCGCCGTTGCGGGTGTCCACTCCGGACACCACGGCCTCGGACGGCGACATGCCGGTGCCGACCTCGGCCAGCCCGATGCCCTCGCCGAGGTCGGCCATCGCCCGCTGGACCAGGTTGCCCACCCGGTTGGCCAGGTTGGTGGTGGCCACCGAGCAGCTCACCGGGTGCCGGGGCACGCCCACGACGCAGTTCTCCCGCAGGTGCACGCGCACCCGCCGGAAGCTGCCCTGGTTGTGCGGCACGGTGTGGTCGATGCTGTTGAACACGCCGATCAGCGCGGCCGTGCGGGACGACGCCTCGCTCAGGTTGAGCCCGGACGGCACGCAGTCGGGGTTGTCCCGCAGGTCGACGTCGATCATCGCCTCGACCGGGTCGACCGACACCACCGCCCGCACCGGGACCCCGTCCGGCACCCCGGGGAACGGGTCGTGCCGGGTGGTGGTGACCGCCCGCCCGGCGGGCAGCCCGGCGATCGCCGCGGCCATCCGGGACTCGCCGTAGTCCAGCCAGGCCGAGGCGAACGCGTCGAGTTCGTCCCAGCCGACCTCCTCGGCGAGCTGCGCCAGCGCCCGCTCGCCGATCCGCGCGCTGCCCAGCACCGCGAGGTAGTCGCCGCGCCACTGGTGCGGCACCCGGATCCGCATCTCGCACATCCGCAGCACGTCCGCGCGGTCGAGGTAGTCCTCCTGCACCTTGACCACGGGGAAGATCAGCGCGCCCTCCTCGTAGACGTCGCGCGCGCTGGCCATGTAGGTGGTGGGCACCGAGTTGCCGCAGTCGGCCTGGTGCGCCTTGGCCAGCACGGTGAACCGGTGCACGCCGGCGTCGTCCACGACCGGCACCAGGATCGAGTGGTCGGCCGCGTGCGTGTTGCCGTGGTAGGGCGAGTTGTGCAGGAACGCGTCGCCGGCCCGCACGTCCGGGTGGAACTCCAGCATCGACCTCGCCTGGAGGTCCGGCCCGCCCATGACGTGGATCGGCGGGCTCTGCCCGGTCATCAGCACGTCCCCGGCCGCGGTCAGCACGCAGCACGAGAAGTCCCGCGCGGTGTTGAGCACGCCGGAGCGGCCGGACCGGGCCAGCGTGTTCGACATCCGCCGGACGATCGCCTCGAAGCGGTGGCTGAGCACCGCCAGCGCCGCGCCGTCGCGGACCACCGTCGTCCCGGTCATGTCAGGCCACCTCCGTGTCGGCCCGGCGGGCGTCCCGCGCGGGGTGGACGATCAGCGAGCCGGACCCGCCCAGCTCGCACGTGCTCGCGTCCGCGATCACGACCGTGGTGAACGGCGACTCGACCAGCAGCGGGCCGGACAGCAGCTCACCGGGCACGATCGAGGCCAGCGACCGGACCGGGACGTCGGTCGTCCCGAGCCCCCGCACGTACGCGCGGCGGGTGCTCGGCGCGGTCGCCGGGCCGGGCAGCGCGGTCAGCACGCCGCCCGCGCCGCGCAGCGGCACCCGGACCCGCGCGCCCCAGCTCACGACCTCCACCGGCGACCGCTCGTCGGTGATGCCGAGGATCTGCCGGTGCGTGGCGTGGAAGTCGGCCGCGAAGTCGGCCACGTCGGACTCGTCGGCGAACGCGGCCACCCGCAGCGGCACCTCCAGCTCCCAGATCTGCTGCGGGTAGCGGGCTTCGGCGAACAACGTCACGATCGCGTCGTCCTCGGCCGCCCCGACGTGCGCGGCGAACTCCCGGCACCGCTCGCGCAGGCCGGCCAGCGCCGCGTTCACCCGCTCCGGCTCGAAGTTGCTCGTCACGGCCGGAACGGTGGTGTGGTGCACGGCGGTCAGGTCGGACATCAGCGCCCCGGCGGCGGCCAGCGCCGCGCCCACCGCCGGGATGACCAGCTTCCGGCTGCCCAGCCGGGAGGCGACCGCGACGGCGTTGAGCCCGGCCGCACCGCCCCCGCCGACCAGCACCGCGTGCGCCGGGTCGATGCCCTGTTGCAGGGTGATCTCCTGGATGGCGTGCGCCATCTGCTCGGTGGTCAGCCGCAGCACCGCGTCGGCCGCCGCGATCGGGTCCAGCCCGAGCGGTCGCGCGACCTTCTCGGTCACCGCGTCGAGCGCGGCCCGCACGTCCAGCGTCATGGACCCGCTGGAGAAGTTCGCCGGGTCGAGGTAGCCCAGCACCAGCGCCGCGTCGGTGACCGTCGCGTCCGCGCCGCCGTTGCCGTAGCAGGCGGGCCCCGGCACCGATCCCGCGCTCTGCGGCCCGACCCGCAGCAACCCGCCCGGGTCGACCCACGCGATGCTGCCGCCGCCCGCGCCGACGCTCTTGACGTTGATCGACGGCAGCCCGGTCATGTGCCCGGTGCCCTCGTCGCCGACCCACGCCGTGCGGGTGGACGGGATCTCGCCGCGCCGGACCAGCGTGACGTCGTAGGTGGTGCCGCCCGCGTCGGCGACGATCACGGTCTGCGCGCCCAGGTCGGCCGTGGCGTAGGCGCGCCCGGCGACCGGGGCCATCGACGGCCCGGAGTTGATGGTCAGGATCGGCTTCTCGGCGGCGTCGCGCACGTCCACCACGCCGCCCGCGGAGGTGACCATCAGGATCCGCCCGGTCAACCCGGCCGCCCGCAGCCGGTCGGTGAGCCCGGCGACGTACTCGGTCATCAACGGCTTGAGCGACGCGTCGATCGCCGCCGACGACGCCCGCCGGTACTCCCGCAGCGACGGGTTGAGCACGTGCGACAGCGTCACCGGCACGTCCGGCAGCCGGCGCCGCAGCACCCGCGCGACGCCCAGTTCGTGCTCCGGGTTGACGGTGGACCACAGCAGGCACACCGCGACCGCCTCCACCTCGGCGGCGGCCAGCCGGTCGCATGTGCGCTCCAGCGCCTCGAAGTCCAAGGGCCGCAACACCTCCCCGGTCGACGTGATCCGCTCGCGCACCTCGAAGGTGAGCGAGCGCGGCACGTACGGCTCCGGGAACGGCACGGTGAAGTCGAACGGCCGCTGCCGCCCGCCTTCCCGCAGCAGCAGCACGTCCGGGTGGCCCTCGGTGGTGAGCAACGCGGTGCGCGCGGTGTTGCCGGTGAGCACGGCGTTGAGGCCGCGCGTGGTGGCGTGCACGAACGACCCGGTCCGGCCGAGGAAACCGGCCAGGTCCACGCCGTCCGCGTCGGCGGCCATCGCCAGGGCGTTCATGATGCCCAGCACGGGATCGCCGGGCACGGTCGGCGACTTGAACAGCCGCAGCGCCGCGCCCTCCTGCACGACCAGGTCGGTGAAGGTGCCGCCGATGTCGACGGACACCCGGATCGGCTCAGAACCCATAGCTGGACACCTTTTCCCGCGTTGCGGCCAGGTCGTCGCCGAGCGGCAGCGCGAGCCCGACGGTGTCGCGCAGGTCCGCCAGGAACGGCGCGGTCCGCCCTTCGTTGTGCGGCATGGGCACCACGACGACGGACACCGGCGCGGGCACCGCCCGTGCCGCGAACATCCAGCCCCGGGCGCGCAGTTCGTCGGCGACCGGCCGCAGGTCGAGCGTCTCGGAGTGGATCAGCGCCATGTTGATCCGCGACCCGGGGTGGACGCTCAGGCCGTCGATCTCCCGGACGCCGGCGACCAGTTCGTCCCGCAGCGCCATGGACTTGAGCGACACGGCCGTGTAGCCGGCTTCGCCGAGCAGCGTCACCATCGCCCACGCGCCCGCGATCGGCCCCGCGCCGCGGGTGCCCGACATCGTGCCGTTGGGCGGGCAGATCTCCTTGGCGGCGGCCAGCAGCTCCGGGTCGCGGAAGATCAGCGTGCCGGCGGGTGGCGGGGCCATGCCGTTCTTGTGCAGGTCCGCGCTGATCGAGCAGACGCCCGGCACCCGGAAGTCCCACGGCGGGATGGTCGGGTCGTACCCGCTGCGCTCCAGGAACGGCAGGATGTACCCGCCGAACGCGCCGTCCACGTGCAGGTAGAGCCCGTGCCGCTGGGCGATGCCGCCGATCTCGGCGATCGGGTCGACGCTGCCGTAGGCCCACGTGCCGGCGGTCGCGATGATCGCGATGGTGTCCGGCCGGATGGCGGCCTCGATCGCGGCGGGGTCCACCAGGTGCAGCGCGCCCTCCGGCGCGGGCACGACGATCGGGTCCAGGTCGAACATCCGGCACAGCTTGTGCAGCGAGTAGTGCCCGTTGTCGGGGAACACCACGCTGCCGCCCTTGCGGCCGGCCAGCCGCTTCGCGGTGAGGATGGCGCACATGTTCGACTCGGACCCGCCGGAGGAGACGAACCCGGCGGGCTCCGCCGCGCCGAACAGCCCGCCCATCCAGCCGACGATCCCGGCTTCCATCTCCCGCGCGCCGCCGCCGGTGATCCACGTCTCCCCGTGGATGAACCGCCGGTACGCCTCGATCGAACGCTCGCGCACCTCGTCGCCCCAGGGCAGCTCCGGCGTGGTCACCAGGTGCGGTCCCTCGTCGAACAGGTTGCGGGGCATCTCGGGGAAGCGGGAGACCAGCTCCAGCCGGTCCAGTTCGCGGTGGAAGGCGTCGAGTCCGACACCGCTGGGGAATGTGCTCATCGGGTGTTTCCTCGTGCTCGGTGGGTGGGGGTGGCCCTACTGGGCGGTGAATCCGCCGTCGACGCGCAGGCTCGCGCCGTGCACGTACGCCGAGGCGTCCGAAGCCAGGTAGACGACCGCCGGGCTGATGTCGCCGACCACGCCGACCCGGCCCGCCGGGGTGGTCGCCTCGATCTCGCGCCGCACCTCGGGCGTGATCAGCCCGGCGTTGATCGGCGTGTGCACGTTGCCGGGCGCGACCGCGTTGACCCGCACGCCGGCCGGCGCGAGTTCCACGGCCAGGGCCTTGACCAGCAGTTCCACCGCGCCCTTGGAGGCGCAGTAGGCGGCGTCGTCCGGCGAGCCGACGTGCCCGGACATCGAGGACACGAAGATCACCGAGCTGCCCCGGCCCAGGTGCGGGTGCGCGGCCCGGGTCAGCCGGAACGGCCCGCGCACGTTGGTCTCCCACTGCCCGTCGAAGATCTCGTCGGTGGTGTCGGCCAGCGACGCCTGCGCGTAGATCCCGGCCGAGTGCACCAGGACGTCGATCCGGCCGAACCGGCGCAGCGCGGCGGACACGACGGCCTCCGCCGCCCCGTCGTCGCGCAGGTCCGCGGCGACCTCGTGGTGCTCGGCGCCGGCTGCGGCGACCGCCCGCGCGGCCACCGCCAGCCGGTCGGTGGAGCGGCCGACCAGCACGACGCCGCTGCCCGCCGCGCCCAGCGCCCGCGCGATCTCCGCCCCGATGCCCGAACTGGCCCCGGTGACGACGGAGACCTTCCCGGTCAGGTCGAACGGGTTCGGCATGGCGTTCCCTCCTGTGGCATGGCTCCTCCGGTGGTCACGGCGACTTGCCCGCCGCCGCGTCGATGTCGTGGATCAGGTGCCGGCCGCCGCGCAGGAACAGGTAGCCGGCGACGAACGCCGAGAGGGCGACGGCGATGGTGAGCGCGAGCCGCGGCCCGTAGGTGTCGGAGATCACGCCCGCGAAGATGGAGCCGAAGAACCCGCCCATCAGGAACGTGAACACCGGCAGCAGCGCGAAAGCCTGCGCCCGCAGGACGAACGGGGTGACCGAGGCGACCAGCGGGCTCACCGCCACCAGCGCGACCCCCACGCACACCGAGGCCAGCACGTAGCAGGCCAGCAGCAGCGCGATCGGCTGGAACCACACCCCGACCACGATCAGCGCGCCGAACGCGAGGATCGCCGCGCCCGCGATGTGCACGGTCCGCTCCGGCCGCCGCCGGTAGGTCCGGTCGAACTGGTGCCCGCCGTAGATCATCGCGGCGACCACCGGGAGCTGGGTGAGCGAGAAGATCAGGCCCCGGGTGAAGGCGTCGAACCCGTACTCGTCGCCGAGCAGGATCGACATCTGCACCGGCACGGTGAACAGCGCCAGGCCCAGCACGCCGATCCCCAGGCACATGAACAGGAACGTGCGCACCTTCATCATCCGGCGGAACGCCGTCCACGTCCCCACCGGCGGCTCGACCACCGCACCGTCCTGTTCGGACAGCCCGAGCCGGTCGGCCTGGCCGCGCGCGGGCTCCTTGAGGAACAGCCCCGCCGCCACGGCCAGCAGCCCGTACGGCGCGGCGAGCGCGAGGTAGGCCCACCGCCACGCCTGGTCGCCCTCGCCCGCCACCCCGGCGATCGCCCCCGCCAGCACCGGCCCGATGGCCTGGCCGAGCGGGGTCGCCATGGCCTGCAACGAGAAGATCCGGCCGCGCCCGCCCACCGGGTAGGCGTCGGAGATCAGCGACCCGAACACCGGGTTGGAGTAGGCCGCCGCCAACCCGGTGAACGTGTAGGCCACGAACAACTGCCAGGTGTTCTGCGCCAGGCCGGCCCCCACCAGCGACAGCGCCCCCACCGAGGCCGAGACCACCACCAGGTGCTTGCGCCGCACCCGGTCGGCCAGCCACGCCATCGGCAGGCCGCCCACGGTGAGCGCCACCCCGGCGAACCCGGCCAGCGCCACCAGCAGCGCGTCGGAGATGCCGAACGCGTCGCGGATGTCGGGTGCCAGCGTGTTGGTGGCCTCGCGGCTCAACTGCTCCATGACCACCAGCGGCACGGCGAGCAGGCAGATCGCCCACCCGCCCTGGCGCAGGGTGTCCCGCAGCCGCACGACCGGGGCGGGCCCGGCCGGGGCGACGTCCGTCGCGCCGCTCAAGGCGCGGCCTCGCACGGGCGGTTCAGGGCGCGCGTCATCGTTTCTCCTCGGGGGAAAAGGGGGAAGGGAGAACGGGGTGGGGTCCGGCGCTCAGAGCCGGCCGTCGAGCCAGTCCAGGGTGAACTCGGCGGCGGTGGCCTCGCCGCCCGCCTGGCAGTGCAGCTGCGCGGTGGTCGACTCGTCGAACACCAGGAAGGTCTTGGGGCAGGTCAGCGCGTCGTAGAGCTGTTCGGCCTGGCCCTCCGAGTACGCCTCCTCGGTGCCGTCCATGATCAGCGTGTCGGCCTCGATCTGCCCGGCCACGTCGGTCAGGTCGCACTTGTCGAACTCGGTGAACAGCTCGTAGGGCGTGCTCACGCCGTGCTTCCAGCTCGAATCGCGGACGAACCAGTCGATCAGCGCCGAGTGCTCGCCGGCCGCCGCGATCGCGCCGTTGAACGCCTCCGGCCCGGCCTCCCAGGCGGCGTTGAGCGAGTCGGGCAGGCTGGCCCGGATCGGCGGGCCCCACTGGAGGTAGCCGGGGTTGGCGACGAGCACCTTGAGCCGCTTCTCGAACGCGGCGGCGCGCGGCGCGAGGTGGCCGCCGAAGCTGGAGCCCATCAGGCCGATCCGGTCCGGGTCGACGCCGTCGAGGGTCACCACGACGTCCACGACCGGCGTGACCACGTTCTCCCAGTCGTGCCGGAAGGTCAGGCCGTTGACCCGCAGCGCCATGCCCTGGCCGGGGCACTGCACGGTCAGGCAGTGGTAGCCGCGCCGCATCGCGCCGTCGTAGACCCAGCGGGTGTCCTCGGGCCAGGCGTCGCGGCCCTGGAAGAAGATCAGCACCGGCGCGTCGCCGCGCGCGTGCGGGCTGCGGTACAGGTAGGACGGCAGGAAGCTGTCCTGGTAGGGGATCTTGACGTACTCGCCGGGGTAGTCGGCCAGGGCCAGGTAGCGGTCGTAGCAGTGGTAGCTCGTCAGCGCGTTGGACTCGATCCGGGGGTCGTCCGGGAAGCTGAAGTGGATCAGCCCGGCCCGCCAGTAGGTGGACGCGCGCAGGTAGGAGCTGGCCGCGCTGATCAGCCGGCCCTCCTTCTCGGCGAGTTCGGCGCGCTCCTGGAGGATCTCGGCGCGAGCGGTCCACGCGCGCAGCCAGCTCTCCTCGTCGTCGACGCCGATCGTGCGCAGCGCCTCCAGGCACTCGCCGATGTCGGACATGCCGTACAGCGCGAGGCCGAGGTGGTGCTTGAACTGGCTGTCCATCACGTCGCTGTCGATGAACCGGAACGACGTCCAGTGCGGTCCGGGGAACAGCGGGTTCACGCTGGGTGCGGTCATGCTTCTTCTCCTCGGGTCGGTCAGGTGGCCGAGTGGGGTGGGCGGCGGTGCGCCCACGGGCGGGCGGCTTCCAGTTGCGCGGCGAGCCGGTAGAGCAGGCCCTCGTCGCCGTACGGGCCGACGAAGTGCACGCCGACCGGGACGCCGTCGGCGTTCCAGTGCAGTGGCACGGACATCGCGGGTTGGCCGGTCACGTTGCACAGCACCGTGAACGGCAGGTAGGCGGCGGCGACGCGCTGCCCCCTGGTGGGGTCCTCGGCGGTGGCGTCGAACGAGCCCAGCGGCGGGGCGGGCGCGCCGGCGGTGGGCGTGAGCCACACGTCGTAGGGCTGCTGGAACGCGGCCAGGTCGTCGCACAGGGACTGGAGTTCGGCCAGCGCGTCCAGGTAGCCCGCCAGGCTGATCGCGCCCGCCCGGCCGCGTTCGATCATCGCCCAGGTCGCGGGCTCGAAGTCGGCGGCGGTCGCGGTCTTGCCGAGCAGCCGCTCGAAGCGGGCGACGTCCCAGGCCAGGCCGCCGGAGGAGACGGTGGCGAACGCCCGGCCGAGCGCGGCGGCGTCCAGCCGGGGCGTGGCGTACTCGACGTGGTGGCCCAGGCTCTCGCACAGCCGGGCGGCGTCCTCGACGGCGGCCACGCAGTCGGCGTGCAGCGGCGCGCCGGTCGGCGATTCGGCGCTGACCGCGATCCGCAGCCGGCCCGGGTCGCGCCGGGTCTCCTCCAGGTAGGGACGCGGCGGGCGGGGCGCGACGAACGGGTCGCCGGGCAGCGGACCGGCGGTGGCGTCGAGCAGGGCGGCGCAGTCCCGCACGCTCAGCGTCACGGCGTGCTCGCTGAGCACCGCGATCCGCATGGACACGCCGGCCCGGCGGCGCGCGGAGGAGATCCGCAGCCGGGTGGGCTTCATGCCGAACACGCCGCAGTTGGCGGCCGGGATGCGGATCGAGCCGCCGCTGTCGCTGGCGTTGGCCATCGGCACCATCCGCGCGGCCACGGCCGCCGCCGCGCCGCCGCTGGACCCGCCGGCCGACAGCGCCAGGTCCCACGGGTTGCGGGTCGGCCCGTGCAGCTCGGGTTCGGTGGTGGGCAGCAGGCCGAACTCGGAGAGGTTGGTCTTGCCGCACACCACCAGCCCGGCGGCCTTGTAGCGGCGGGTGAGTTCGCCGTCCTCGGCGGGCACGTAGCCGGCCAGGAACCGGCTCGCGGAGGTCATCGGCACGCCCGCGTAGCCGACGCCGCCGCCGTCCTTGAGCAGGAAGGGCACCCCGGTGAACGGCCCGTCCGGCAGCGGTCCGGCGGCGGTCGCGCGGGCCTGCTCGGCCATGGTCGTGACGACCGCGTTCACCGCCGGGTCGACCCGCCCGATGCGCGCGAGGGCGGCGTCGAGCAGTTCGGCCGGCGTGACCTGGCCGGTCCGGACGAGTTCCGCCTGGCCGAGTCCGTCGAGCCCGGCGAACTCGTCCCCGGCGGCCGAACCGACCCCGGAAACATCGTTAAGCCCTTTAACCATGTCTCAGATGGTAGCTGATTACGCCACTTGCGCAAGCATTTCTTCAGGGCCTTGAAAAGCCGTTCGACGGGCACGAAAAAACGGCAGCACGACCCGCCTGCCAGGGGTTATGACCTGGTCAGCGCGTTGAGGTCGTGCCGCCGAGATTCGTTGAAGGCCGTATTTCAGGAGCTGTGCGGATCAGTCCGGACACCCACCGCAGCCATTGTCAGAGGAGCGCCCAGGCCGCCGTCAGCGACTCGCGGAGAATCTGCTCCATTTCGTCGAATTCACGTTGACCGCAGATCAGCGGCGGCGCGAGCTGGATGACCGGCTCGCCGCGGTCGTCCGCCCGGCAGTACAGGCCGGCGTCGAACAGGGCTTTCGACAGGTACCCGCGCAGCACGCGGGTCGCCTCCTCGGCGGTGAAGCTCTCCTTCGTCCGCTTGTCCTTCACCAGTTCCACAGCGTAGAAGAACCCCGCGCCGCGCACGTCCCCCACGATAGGCAGGTCGGACAGCCTCTCCAGGGTGGTGCGGAACGCCCCCTCGTTCGCCAGGACGTGCCCGTAGAGGTCTTCGCGCTCCATCAGGTCGAGGTTCGCCAGCGCCACCGCGCACGACACCGGGTGCCCGCCGTAGGTCGAGCCGTGCATGAACGCGCCCGCAGCGGACGCGCCCCCGAAGAACGGCTCGGCCAGCCGGTCGCTCACCAGCACCGCGCCCAGCGGGGCGTACCCCGAGGTGAGCCCCTTGGCGGTGGTGATCATGTCCGGCCGGTAGCCGTACCGGTCGGCCCCGAAGGCGTGCCCGAGCCGGCCGAACGCGCAGATCACCTCGTCGGACACCAGCAGCACGTCGTGCCGGTCGCAGATCTCCCGCACCCGCCGGAAGTAGCCCGGCGGCGGCACGAAGCAGCCGCCGGTGTTCTGCACCGGTTCGAGGAACACCGCCGCGACGGTGTCCGCGCCCTCGAACTCGATCGCCTGCTCGATCCGGTCCGCCGCCCACGCGCCGTACGCGTCGAGGTCGTCGGCGTGCTCGGTCGCCCGGTAGAAGTTCGTGTTGGGCACCCGGACCGTGCTGGGCACCAGCGGTTCGAACGCCGCCTTCGCGCCGGGGATGCCGGTGATCGACAACGCGCCCTGCGACGTGCCGTGGTAGGCCATCGCCCGGCTGATCACCTTGTGCTTGGCGGGTTTGCCGGTCAGCTTGAAGTACTGCTTGGCCAGCTTCCACGCGGTCTCCACCGACTCGCCGCCGCTGACCGTGAAGAAGACCCGGTCGAGGTCGCCCGGCGCGGCCGCGGCCAGCCGCTGCGCGAGTTCGGCGGCGGTCGGGTGCGCGTAGCCCCACAGCGGGAAGTACCCGAGCTGCCGGGTCTGCCGCGCGGCGGCCTCGGCCAACTCCTCGCGGCCGTGGCCGACCTGGACCGCGAACAGGCCGGCGAGCCCGTCGAGGTAGCGCTTGCCGGTGGCGTCCCACAGGTACGCGCCCTCGCCCCGCACGATCATCGGCGCGGTCGCGTCGGTGCCGTGCGGCGTGAAGTGCAGCCAGAGGTGGTCGCGGGCGGCGCGGGTGAGGTCGGACGTGCCGAGCGGAAGGGAGGTCGCAGTCATGGGGTGTCCTCGCAACGGGCTGGTGAGCGCCGGGCCGACGTGCGGCCCGGCCTTTCCGTTATCTCACGCCCTTACGGCCGATCGCAAGCGAATCCGTTGCCGTACGCACGTCTTACAACGATTTCAGACGAGTTTGACGATCGGACCTACGGATTTCGTTGCGGATGTGCGCCCCACTGGTAGGACTGCTTGCGCAGCTTCAGGTAGACCATCACCTCGGTCGTGCGCACCCCCGGGAGCACCCGGATGCGGTTGGAGATCAGGTCCAGCAACGCCGCGTCGTCCACGCAGACGACCTCGCACAGCACGTCGTAGCGGCCGGCGCACAGCACCACGTAGTCGATCTCGTCCAGCTCGGCGAGCGCGTCGGCCACCGGCTCCAGCGGACCGTCGACGGTGATCGCCACCATGGCCTGCCGCAACAGCCCCACCTGCAACGGGTCCGACACCGCGACGATCTGGATCACGCCCGAGTCGGACAGCCGCTGCACCCGCTGGCGCACCGCCGCCTCGGACAGGCCGACCGCCTTGCCGATCGTCGCGTACGCCCGCCGGCCGTCCTGCTGCAACTGGGCGATGATCGCCCGGGAGAGGTCGTCGAGCACCGGCGGCGCCAGCCGGTCCCGGTGGTTCTCGTCGGTGTTCACCCGCCGGATCATCCCCGAGACCACCCCGGCGCGGCGACCGGATCCGGCGCGCCGGACGACGGATTCCGTCGCGCAGTGCGCATTGACACCACGGATTCGGTCGGCGTTTCATGGCCGACCACCGCCCCCGACGAGAGGACGCCCGGTCCTGATGAGCGCCAAGCAGACCTTCCGCAACTTCGTCGCCGGCGAACACCGCGACGCCGCGACGGGCGACACGATGGACGTGGTCGACCCGGCGACGGGCGAGGTCTACGCCACCACGCCCCGGTCCGGACCGTCCGATGTGGACCACGCGCTGGCCGCCGCCTCCGCCGCGTTCGCGACGTGGCGCGAGGCCACCCCCGCCGACCGCCAGCGCGCGCTGCTCGGCCTGGCCGACGCGCTGGAGTCGCGCACCGAGGAGTTCATCCGCCGCGAGGCCGCCGACACCGGCAAGCCGATCGCGATCACCCGGTCCGAGGAACTCCCGGCCGCCGTGGACCACCTGAGGTTCTTCGCCGGCGCGGCGCGCGTGCTGGAGGGCAAGGCGGCGGGCGAGTACCTGGCCGGGCACACCTCGTTCGTGCGGCGCGAGCCGATCGGCGTCTGCGCCCAGGTCACCCCGTGGAACTACCCGCTGATGATGGCGGTGTGGAAGATCGCGCCGGCCCTGGCCGCCGGCAACACCGTCGTGCTCAAACCCGCGGACACCACCCCGTCGAGCACCCTGCTGCTGGCCGAGGCGGCCGCCGACTTCCTGCCGCCGGGCGTGTTCAACGTGCTGTGCGGCGACCGCGACACCGGGCGCGCGCTGGTCGCCCACCCGCGCCCCGACCTGGTGTCGATCACCGGCTCGGTGCGCGCCGGGATCGAGGTCGCCACCACCGCGGCGGCCGACCTCAAGCGCGTGCACCTGGAACTGGGCGGCAAGGCCCCGGTGCTCGTCTTCCCCGACGCCGACCTGGACCGGGCCGCCGTCGCGATCGCCGAGGCGGGTTTCTTCAACGCGGGCCAGGACTGCACCGCCGCGACCCGCGTCCTGGTGCACGACGACGTCCACGACGAGTTCCTGGCGGCGCTGGCCGACCGCGCCCGCGCCACCCGGACGGGCGACCTCCCGGACGCCGACTACGGCCCGCTCAACAGCGCCGACCAACTCGACCGCGTCACCGGGTTCCTGGCCCGGCTGCCCGACCACGCCACGATCGTGTGCGGCGGCGACCGGGTGGGCGACCGGGGCTACTTCCACGCGCCCACCGTCGTCGGCGGCGTGCGCCCCGGTGACGAGATCGCCCGCGAGGAGGTGTTCGGCCCGGTGATCACCGTGCAGCGGTTCGCCGACGAGGACCAGGCCGTGACCCTGGCCAACGACACCCGCTACGGCCTGGCGTCCTCGGTGTGGACCCGCGACCACGGCCGCGCCATGCGGCTGACCCGGCGGCTGGACTTCGGCTGCGTGTGGGTCAACACGCACATCCCGCTGGTCGCCGAGATGCCGCACGGCGGCTTCAAGATGTCCGGCTACGGCAAGGACCTCTCGCTGTACGGCCTGGAGGACTACACCAGGGTCAAGCACGTGATGAGCGCGCTCGACTAGAGGACCCCCTACGGCTTGCGCCCGAACCGGAGCTTCCACGGCATCCGCGCCGACTCCACCTGCACCGCGAAGCTCATCTTCGACGTGCCCTCGGCGCGTTCCTCGAACCGGATCGGCACCTCCCGGATGCGCATCCCGCCCTGCGTCACCCGGTAGTTCATCTCCACCTGGAACGCGTAGCCGTTGCTCCGGATCGAACCGATGTCGATCTTGCGCAGGGTGGCGGCGTGCCACGCCTTGAACCCGGCCGTGGCGTCCTTGACCCCCAATCGGAGGATCGCGTTGACGTAGACGTTCGCCCACGCCGACAACGCCTTGCGGTGCCACTCCCACTCACCGGCCACCGAACCGCCCTCGACGTACCGGGAGCCGATCACGACCGCGGCGTCGGTCTCGGTGAGCGTCCGCACCATGGTCGGGATGACGCTCGTCGGGTGCGAAAGGTCGGCGTCCATCTGCACCACGATGTCCGCGCCCTCGTCCAACGCCTTCAGCATTCCGGCGACATAGGCGCGCCCGAGCCCGTTCTTCTCGGTGCGGTGCAGAACCGACAACGGCACCGGCCCGTTCGCGGCGAGTTCGTCGGCGACCTGGCCGGTGCCGTCCGGCGAGTTGTCGTCGACCACGAGAACGTGCAGGTCCGGCAGGTCCAGGCCGGCCAGCAGGTCGACCAGGACCGGCAGGTTCTCCCGTTCGTCGTAGGTCGGCACGACCACCGTCACCTTGGGCGAACTCGATTCCATCCAGCACTCCTGAGAGTTTCCGCGCAGCGTCGAACGTGTCCGGCCGGACCCGCCCCACCTTATTCACCGGACGCGGGGCCACCACTCGAACCCGCGAATCGGACACACAATCCGCACATCCAGTACCCGGAACGGGCAGCATTCACGCGCTCTCTACCATTCCCGAGGTGACCGCCTACGACGACGTGTTCGACGACCTCGACGCCTCGGCCCTGCCGACGCGCCAGCAGCAGATCCTGGTGACGATCCGGGACTGGGTGGTCCGGCACGGGTACTCCCCGAGCACCCGGCAGATCGGCGAGGCGGTCGGCCTGCGCTCGGCGTCGGCGGTGTCCAGGCACCTGGCCGCACTGGAGGACAAGGGCTTCCTGCGGCGCGGCGACACGGTGTCCCGCCCGATCGACGTCCGCGCGTTCCTGCACGACACCGGCCCGCGCCGGCCGTCCCGCGACTCGGTGTCCGTCCCCGTGGTCGGCCACATCGCCGCGGGCGCGCCCATCGCCGCCGAGGAGCACGTGGACGACACGATCACCCTGTCCCGCGACCTCACCGGCCGAGGCACCGTCTTCGGCCTGCGGGTGCGCGGCGACTCGATGATCGACGCGGCGATCTGCGACGGCGACATCGTCGTGGTGCGGCAGCAGAGCGAGGCCCACTCCGGCCAGATCGTCGCCGCGATGATCGACGAGGAAGCCACCGTGAAGGTCTACCAACGCCGCAACGGCCACGTCGTGCTGGAGCCCCGCAACGACGCCTACGCGCCCATCCCCGGCGACAACGCCGTCATCCTCGGCACGGTCGTCTCGGTCCTGCGCAGCGTCTAGCCGTCGTTCCGCGCGGAGCCGGAACTGCTTGAGCCAGTTGACGAAGCGCCACCGCGACGCTCCCGTCCACCTATGCGGTGCCCGGTAAGCCCGCGATCAAGTTGCCTGGTGGTTGTGGGTCATGGTGAGTTGACCGATCGGGCGTGGACGGCGATCGACCCGGTGCCCGGAAAATGGCGGATGCGGACCCGCCGTCGAGACGGGTCCGCATCGCCGCCATCATCCTCCGGCTCCGATGACGAACTACCGGACACTGCCTAGGCAGTGTCCTGTAAGCGGTTGATCAGGGCCTCTGGTAGTTCTGGTGCATGGTCGGTCGTGGTGAGTTGACGGATCGGGCGTGGTCGGTGATCGAGCCGTTGCTGCCGCCGGTGGCCAGTGGTGGCCGGCGTTGGCGTGACCACCGGCAGGTGGTCAACGCGATCCTGTGGAAGCTGCGGACCGGTGCTCCGTGGCGTGACCTGCCCGAACGGTACGGGCCGTGGAAGACCGCCCACGAACGTCTTCGGCTGTGGACGACGGACGGCACCTGGCAGCGCATCCTCGACCGGGCCGTGGTGAAGGACGACTCGGTCGGTGACCTGGAGTGGGTGGTCAGTGTCGACTCCAGCGTGGTCCGGGCACACCAGCACGCCGCCGGTGCCCGGAAAAAGGGGGTGCGGACCCGGAGCCGAGGCCCTCTCGGTCGCGGGCGAGGCGCTCGGACGGTCCCGGGGCGGCCTGAGCACCAAGATCCACCTCGTCGTGGACGGGCGCGGTCTGCCGATGCGGGTCCTGGTCACGCCCGGCCAGGCCGGGGACAACCCGCAGTTGCTGCCGTTGCTCGACGGCATCCGCGTCGCCC
Organism: Saccharothrix sp. NBAS 001; assembly: GCF_056640475.1. Taxonomy (NCBI): domain Bacteria; kingdom Bacillati; phylum Actinomycetota; class Actinomycetes; order Pseudonocardiales; family Pseudonocardiaceae; genus Saccharothrix; species Saccharothrix sp. NBAS 001. The sequence continues at coordinate 9,102,475 of NZ_CM153251.1, read as the reverse complement.
GCGTCGGGCCGGGGCGCCCCCGCACCCGACCGGACGCAGTCATCGCCGACAAGGCGTACTCGCACGACTCCACCAGGAAGTCCTTGCGCGAGAGGGGCCTGCGGTTCGTCTGTCCCGAACGGGTCGACCAGGTCGCCCGCCGCGCGGCCAAGGGCTCGCACGGCGGGCGGCCACCGGCGTTCGACACCGAGTTGTACAAGCGGCGCAATGTGGTCGAGCGATGCTTCAGCCGGCTCAAGCAGTTCAGGGGCCTGGCGACCCGCTACGCCAAACGAGCCGCCTACTACCAGGCCGAACTCACCATCGCCGCCATCGTCTTATGGCTCAGATGACCCCTTACAGGACACTGCCTAGTCGATGTGCAGGATGAACCCGTGGCCGGGCTCCGCCGGACAGCCGAAGACGTTCAACGCCCCGTCCCGCCCGAACCGCCACCCCACCGGGCGCTCGTCGTCCCACTCGCACGAACAGGCGTCGTCCTTGCGCTCCGCCGAGTACAACGCCAAGAACAACCTCAACCCGGCACCGCACTCCGGGCACAGCCGCTCCCAAGGCGAACTCTGCCACCAGTAGGCCCACCCGCCGAGCTTCGACACCTGGCCCACCCCGGGCCACGCGTCGAACTCCTCCTCCGTGAGTTCGGCCTCGACGTCCTCGGGCAGCTCCTGCGATTCCGGGAACTCCACGGTCCGGCACGGATCCAGAACACACGGCCAAGCCTCGTAGTCCTCGAACACGACCACGGGCTCAGGCGCCTCCGCAACCTCACCGACCGCCCGCGAATCACGCCAGACCACGTGCACCGCAGGCCCCCAATACCGTTGCCCGTCATGCGGGTTGGGGCACATCAACACCTGGAGCACGTCGGTCCCGTCCGGAAAGGGCAACTCCGGGAAGTCCTCCCGGAAGAACTGCCCCACGCCGACCAGCGCCACCGGCCGACCGAGGTCGTGATCGGCGGTCCACACCTCCCCCGGCCGGTTCATCGACACCGGCACCGTCCCGTCGCAGTGCGGCCAAGCCTCCTCGACCGGCCACAGCAACGGCCCGGCGAGGTGGCTGTCCCGCACCCCGGGCTCCCCATCACCCGGGTGCAGCCGAATCGCGATCCGAGCCAGCTCCGCCAGCCCCGGAACAACCCGGCCCCCACCGTCGGACGCAGCAGTAGCAGACATGCCGCCGACGCTACCCAGCCCCACCGACAATCCACCCGCTCCGCACCACCGCCTGCACGTGATTCGCGGCTGCCGCACGGGAGTGGCCTTCCGGAGGCGAGTTCAGCGCCCGTCCGCGACACCGACCGCCGACGCCTGCGCCCGCACCAGGACCTCCTCCTCCGCCAACGCCGTGGGCGGGTGGTGGCTCAAGCACATCGGCACCCGGACCTTCGACAGCCCGGTGCCCTCGGTGGCACCGTAGAACTGACCGGCGGGCAGCCGGGAGACGTCGTCGATCCGACCGCCCTTGGCGCGTGCCAGGTCGGTGGCCGCCTGGATCTGGACCGGTGCGTTGAGCAGGCCGAAGAACTGGGTCGCGGCGTTGCCGGAGACCACGTTGTGCAGCGCCTTGGGCGCCTGCGTCGCGTAGACCATGCCCAGCCCGTACTTGCGTGCCTGCGACGCCAGGGTCAGCGTGCTCTGGGTGGAGGCGGTCGTGATGCGCGAGGACACGAACGTCTGGGCCTCGTCCAGCACGAAAAGCCCGCCGAGGGGCCGGTCCCTGGCCGGGTTGTGCTTGATCCACGAGAACAGCGCGAGCTGGAGCTGGTTGACGAACGTCTGCCGCTGGTCGTCGTTGGGCAGGCCGATGCAGCTGATCACCGACACCCGCGCCCGCTTGCCGGGCGGAGGGGTGAGCAGCACGCCGGGGTCCAGCCGTTCGCCCGCGCCGCCGAACACCGGGTCGTTGATCATCTCGGCTTTCAGCCCGTCCGCCATGTCCGAGGCGAGGCGCACGGCGTCCCGCACGGTGCTGGCCCCGGGCGGCAGGTCGGCCAGGAACGCGAGGAAGTCCCGCAGCTCACCGCCCCCGCCCCGGACGAACCGCGTGAGCGCCTCGGTGAGCACGGCCCGCCCGGTGATGGCCTTGCGGCCACCGAGGTTGGTGCGGGGCACCAGTCCCGCCACGGCGGCGTCGATCGCGGTGCGGAACTCGTCCGGGTCGTCGGGCTCGCGGTCGAAGCCGGGCAACGGGTCGAGGGTGAGCGGCCGGCCCGCCTCGCGCCGGGGCGTCCAGACCACCACGTCGGTCTCGCGCAGGTAGCGGTCGGCGCGTTCGGCGTCGCCGGGCTCCCAGAGCGCGGGCGGGGAGGGCCACGGGTCGCCCAGCCGGGCGAGGTCGTTGTTGGTGTCGACGAGGATCGAGGAGACGCCCTGGAGCGCGACCTCCTCGACCAGGCGGCGCAGCAGCACGGTCTTGCCCGAGCCGCTGCCGGCGAAGACGACGGTGTGCTTGCGCAGCAGGGCGAGCGGGACGGTGAACGGCAGGCCGGTGACGACGCCGGTGCCCAGGCGCACGCTCGGCTCGTCGGTGACCGGTTCCGGTGCCACCTCCGTGGGACGCCCCGGCGCGTCGGCCTCCACCGCCGGCATGACCGGATCGTCGGTGGCGTCGGACAGCGTGCCGCTGACCCCCGGCCACTCCGGTGCCGGGTCGGGGTCGTCGTGGCGAACCTGCGGCACGGGCGTCGCCGCGAAGTGGTCCAGGTCGGCCAGCGCCCTCGTCAGCAGCTGCGAGGAACTCGCGGGACGCCGGGCGAGCAGCCACGGCAGGAACCCCGGCGGCGACTGGTCGCGCATCTTCTCCAGGGCGGCGAACAGGCGCAGGTCGCTCTCGGCGATCGGCAGGTCCAGTCCCCCGTCGGAGCGGAACGCCTCCAGCGCCGCCGTGGTGGCGGGCCCGCCGGAGAAGGCCGTGTTGCGCAGCACGACCAGGTGCCGCTTGTCGTTGCCCCGGTGGAGGTCCGCTTCCAGTTGCGCGGACTTGAGCCGCGCCAGCACGGCGCGCGGGTGGGGGTGGGCGATGGCGCGGAAGCTCCAGTGCACCTCGCCCTCACCGGCCTCGTCGACGGTGAGGCGCAGCCGGGCGTGCAGGGGCGGGTTGCCGCCGCGCGCCGCGTCGATGGTCAACGCGGGGCCGTCGGCACCCCGTTCGAGCACGAAGCAGTGCAGGACGGCGCCGAGCAGCGCCTGCATGCGCTCGTCCTCCCGGTGGTGGTCCAGGGGCGCGAGGATGTCGGCGGCGTCGCGCAGCCGGGCGAACAGGGCGTCCAGCTCGTCCGCGTCCCGGGAGACCGCGGCGGGCGGGACCGCCGGCTCGACCGCGGTGGCGGCGAAGTCCCGCAGCTCCTCGACGGTGTCGTAAGTGAGGCACCGGCGGATGTGCTCGTCCACGCGTTGCAGGAGCCGTCGGGGCGTCCAGTGGGCCACGTCCTGCCCGGCGAACGCCAACGGGTGCACGGGCCAGGTCGCGTGCGGCGGGGTGAACGCGATCTCGCCGTAGAGGCCGGCCAGGTGCCGCTCCACGATGGCGGTGGCCACGGCCGCGCTGGGCATGGCGGTGCGCAGGTCGAGCACGCGGAACCGGTCGGCCGCGGAGATGACGGCGTGGTGCTCGACGAGGTCCCACGAGCGCGGCAGGCAGGCGACCACCACGATCGTGCGCCGGGTCTCCTCGCGCACCCGCATGAGCCCGTCGGCCAGGCGGTCGACCAGCGCCTCCTCCCCCGGCGCGTCGGCGGACTGGGTGATGACGCTGTCGACCTGGTCGACGGCCATGACGACCGGGCCGACCAGCGCGAAGATCTTGGACAGGTCGCCGAGCAACAACTGCGGCGGACGGGCCGGGCCGCGAAACCCCCACTCCGCCCGGTCGGCGGCCTCGACGCCCTCGGGCAGCACGAGGTAGGCGTTGCCCGCTTCCCACGCCTTGCCCTTCGCCCGGTACAGGACCAGGGCCCGCAGGGTGTCCTGGCACTCGACGGCGACCTGGGCGTCGAGCGGGCGCAGGCCGTCGATCAAGGCGTCGACGTCCTGCCTGCGCACCGGCAGGGTGCCGGTCAGGCGCATGCTCGTTTCCCGGTCCTGGCCGGTGCGGCGGGCGAGTTCGCCGAGCAGGCGGCCCAGCTGTCCGCCCTGCCGGTCGAGCAGGCCGCCGACCACGCCGTGCACCGCACCCGCCCAGAACGAGTGGCCGTCGAGGAGCTTGAGCAGGAAGAACGCCCCACCCTGCCGCTGCACGTGCTGCCGGAGCCAGCCGAGCATGTGCGTCTTGCCCACGCCGCGTTCGCCCCGCAGCACGATGCCCATGGGGCTGACCTGCGGCCGTCGTCCGGCAGCGGCGACGGCCTGGGTGATGCCCTCGACGGCACGCGGGTGCAGGCCGTCGACGTGGTGGTGCATCGGACTCCAGATGTCGTCCGGTGTCACCGCCCAGCCGACCTGCACCGACGACAGGGCGTGGCGTTGCTCCTCGTTCACCCGGCCGCCTCGATCACCAGGGTGTGGCGGGGACTGCCGCCCAGCACCAACGCGGCCTGCCGGTCCGAGTCGGTGAGCGACTTCTGGTCGACCTCCGCCCACAGGTGGACGTCGGGCCGGTCCGCCAGGACCGTCAACGCCTGGTCGAGCCGGTCGGTCGGCACGTCGTCGAGGTGATCGCGCAGCGCCCGCAGCGCCACCACGTCACCGGGGCGGGGAGCCAGCACGCGGTAGGCGGTCTCGACCCGGTGGCACAGGTCCGGGGTGAAGAGTCCGCCGAGCGATCCACCGGTGGTCTCCAGGTGGCGGCGCAGGCCGGCCAGCAGCACGTAGAGGGCTCCTCCGGCGTAACCGGCCCGGGGAGGCCGTTGCGCGGACAGCTCGGCCTGGCACCGCACAGCGCCTTCGTCGGTGAGGTCGTGCACGTAGGCGCGACCGGATTTGGTGCTGATCACCAGCCCGAGGTCGTTGAGGCGGCGGCGGCACGCACCGTCGAGGGTGAAGCCGGCCAGTTCCCGCAGTTCGGCGTTGGTCAACTCGCGGGCCTCCGCCAGCAGCACCAGCAGTGCGGCGCGCTCACGCATGGTCAGCCGTTCCTCGGGCATCCCCGTTTCCGTTCCCGCGGTCATCCGCGTCCTCGATCGACAACGGTGAAGCCACCCGGCCCCACCACGATGCCGTGCTTCGCGCCGACGACCTCGGCGGCCCCCTCCGCGCGGACGACGAGTCCGGCGGCGTGCGCCTCGACCGCGGCGAGGTAGGTCCGCCGGTCGTCGACCCGCACGCGGACGGCACGTTCCCGACCGGCCGATCGCCCGTCCAGCGTGAAGGTCCCCCGGATCGTGACCACCCGGCGTGCCCCGTCGTGGGCCAGGCGCGTCACCCGGCCCTGGACGGCACCCCGGACGTCGACCGGAACGGCTTTCTCCCGTCGTGCGCGGACCTTCGCGCCGAAATCCCCCGGAAAGCGCAGGGACGTGTCCTCCCGGTCGGCGGGCAGCGCGGCGGCCCAGTGGAAAGCGAGGTCGAACGGCGACCCCCGGCGCTCACCCGCGAGGTCCGCCAACGCCCAGGACACGTCGTCCACGAGACCGTCGACCGTCCGCGAGCCGGCGGCCAGGGCGGCGTTCGACGTGCGCAGCAGGCGCATCGTCGTCTCCCGGCCGAACCGCGGCGCGGCGTCGTGGTGGACGGGGATGAACAGGTCGAACCCGAACCCCTCGTCGGCGGTCGACAAGGAGGTCCGCTCCACCAGCCGACCCGGCGTCCGGGCGTCGACGCCAGGCACGTCGTCGGCCGCCGCGCGGGCGCAGGTGGTGATCAGGTCCCGCACGGCCTTCACCGCCCGCAGACCCGCGCCGAGGGGAACGGCGGCGAACTCGGGCAGGGTCACGCGGTAGGAGACCACGTCGGACTCCGGGAAGACCATGTCCCGAGCCACGGAACGCGCACTGCGCTCCTCGGCGTCGGCAACGCAGGCGAGCAGATCGCGCAATCGCGCCCCCGCGTCCGCGGTGTCGTCGCCCGGCACCAGGACGTCGAACTCGTGCCGGGTCCAGACGTCGGCACCACGCCAGTGGCCGGTGATCCCCCAACTCTTGGCGGCGAGGTAGTCGACGACCTGGTCGACCCGCGGCAAGGCCGTCACGTGGCCGCCGGCAAGAGCGTGCTGTGGGTGACGAGATCGCGCAGGCCGGCTGTCGTGAGGACGTTGCCCACGGGCACTTCGACCTTCGTGCGTCGCCGGCGGTCGGGGACGTCGATCGGCCGGTGGTCACGCAGGGAGACGTAGTAGCCGATGTGGCGCAGCAGCAGGCCGGAGGTGCTGAGGTCGGCGTAGAGGTCCGCGCGCGGCGGCACGTGGACGACGAACAGGTAGCGCGGAACCAGGAACCCCTCGCCCGCGAGCTTGGAGAACTGCCCCTCGTCCAGACCCCGGAAGTCGATCACGCCGTGCCGCGGGTTGAGCGTCGAGACGGTCTTGACCTGCACGTCGATCCGCGGCGAGAACCCACGCGGAGTACGACCGGGCATCTTGATGCAGAGGTCGACCCCGTCGAGGTCGACGTCGTCCTCCGACCAGACGAGGCCCGCGCTGGAAGCGAGCACCCGGATGTAATCAGCGCCGAACTTCCCCTGGTGGTTGCGCGCGTCGAGCACGGTTCACCTTTCGAGTGAGACGTGTTCCGAACGGACTGCCGCCGTACTGTACGCGCCACCGACAACAGCCGACCGCCGATCGGAACGCCCCTCCCCCACAGAAACCACCCCGTTCCGCAATCCTGCGGCCCGACACCGCAAAAGAACCTGCTCGACCCGAACCAGCCCACCACGACGCCCCGCGCCACACGCACGACCCGGACCGCTTTCCCCCAGCCGGCCCATCCACCCCACCGACATGACCCTCAACCTCGCCAGGCACACCCGCACCAAGTTCCCTTGGAAAGCTCCCTGCTACTGAACGTACTTCGCCGCCTCCTACACATGTGCCACTGGCAGCGGGCTGACCCCCTTCAGCGGCAACGCAGCCCTACGCGCCCGCCGACAGCCGCCCGAGACCATTGGGGTTCCGTTTACAAGGAAGCCAACCATCGACAGCCACCACGGCCACCGAAAGCGCCCAGACAGGCCCAATTGCCCGAGCCACCGAGACCGCCGAGGCGTTCGGCAGAGCAGTTGTCGGCGATCACCTCGTCGGCAGCACAGACCCAAACGGTGAAGCGCTCCGACTCCGGCACCACTCAGACCGAGATCAATCGGCTCATCCTCCCCGCCCTTGGGTTCTCACCCACCGAGGTAAAAGGTCACCAGCCGACTGCGTCACAGCAGTCCAGCGAACGAACTTCTCCCTACGACCGACCACGCGAACCCTGAAGTGCTGCTCGCGCCGTCAGCGTCAACTGGCAGCACACACACCTCGCACGGTGACGACCACGGTGACGACGCTGATCACCATTCCGATCATGGCGTACACCACGCCGCCATGGCAGGCGCGATCCGCACCTCCGGGGTCACCGAGCACCCCCGACTACGAAGAGGATCGCGAAGACCAGCGCGAACGCCACCACGAGGCCACGGTCGACCACCGCACGACCACTGAACACCTCGTGACCAAGATCGTGAATCGGCCGTGCAGATCGACCCACATCGTGTCCGCTGCTCCATCCGACTCCTGGTGCTGTGCCTGACACGCGGAAATCCCACCTGGGGCTACCGCCGCGTCCACGGCGAACTGCTCGCACTCGGCGTCAAGGTCGCCGCCTACACCGTCTGGCAGATCTTCCAAGGACGCCGGGATCGACTCGGTTCCAGAGCGCACCTTGGCGACCTGTTCGGCCTTCCTCCGCTCGCAAGCCAACGCGCTATTGAACAGCGCCTTCCTAGAGACCCGCACGTTGAACGGGCCCGCCTGTACTTCCGCGCGGTCATCGAGCACAGCAACCGGTGGATCCGCGTTCTCGGCGCCACCACGCACCCGACCGCCTCCCGGGTCGCCCAAGCCGCCAGGAACCTCGTTGTGGACCTCGGAGACGCAGGCGACTCCGTGCGGTTCCTGATCCGCGACCGTGACGGCAAGTTCCCGGCACTGTTCGACGCAGTCCTGGCCGACACCTCGCTACTCGGCGGGATGGCCACCTTCTACGGCAGCTACCACGACCTCATGCGCGACGCCGTCACAACAGCCCACAGGTCCACGAGTCCAACCACGACACCGTCACCGCCGAACTCAGGACCGTCCGCGCCGAACTCGCCGAGGAGCTGGAGAACGAACCCGCCATGCCCGACGCGGCCACACTGGACGACGTCCGACAACACATCATCCAAGTACTCCACGCAGGCAACCCCAACCAACGCAAAGCCCTCGTGGGGACCTTCGTAGTCAAGATCAAAACAACCGGACCGGGCCGCATGGTCCCGGTCTTCCGACTGCCCCAATCGGCCAACATCACACACAACGAAAAGGTGGAACCCGGATTACCGGATTCCACCTTTTCGTGCAAGTATTCATTTGGTGGAGCTGAGGGGACTCGAACCCCTGACCCTCACACTGCCAGTGTGATGCGCTACCAGCTGCGCCACAGCCCCGTGCTTGCACGTTTCCCGGTGGCCAGGGCCGCCGCTCTCGTGTGGCAATACCGTACAACATCAGGCCCGGCGGATGGAAATCGGGGGTACCGGCGGGGCGTTCGGGCTGCTAGACCGGGGTGCATGGGTGTCGCGTCGTTGGTCGAGCCGGATGCCGAGGGTGTGCTGCCCTCGGTTCGTCGTGAGGTGCAGGAGCGGCGGCTGCGGGGGTTGGTGGGGCGGCTGTTGGGGGCCGGCGGGGTGCAGGCGGAGCGGTTGCGGGGGTGGGGGTGTCGGGGAGTGGCGATGTGTCGTTGGGGGATTTGTGGCGGTTGCCGTTCGTGACCAAGCAGGACCTTTGGGAGAACTACCCCGACGGGTTCCAGGTCGACGACCGGATCGTCTGCATTCACGGGTCGTCGGGGACCGGTGGGCGGCCCACGTTGATTTCCTACACCGCCCACGACGTCGACGTCTGGGCTTCGGTCATGGCTCGGGCGCTCGGCGGGGCCGGGGCCACTTCGCGCAGTCGGATCCACAACGCGTACGGGTACGGGCTGTTCACCGGTGGGCTCGGGGTGCATCACGGGGGGATGCGGCTGGGGGCCACGGTCATCCCGTTGTCCGGTGGCATGACGGAGCGGCAGGTCCGGTTGATCGCAGATCTGCGGCCGGACGTGTTGTGCTGCACGCCTTCTTACGCCGTCCACCTCGGTGAGGCGTTGCGGCACAACGGGGTTGAGCCTTCGTTCCGGGTCGGGGTGTTCGGGGCCGAGCCGTGGACGGACGGGATGCGCGAGCAGCTCCAGTCGCTGCTCGGGTTGACCGCGCTCGACATCTACGGGCTGTCGGAGATCATCGGGCCCGGTGTGGCGTGTGAATCCCTTGATTCGGAAGGGATGTTGAACGTCGCGGAGGACCACTTCTTCGTGGAGGCGGTCGACCTCGACGGCGACCCGGTCCCGGACGGCACGCCGGGTGAACTGGTCTTCACCACGCTCACCAAGACCGGGATGCCGTTGCTGCGCTACCGGACCGGTGACGTGGCGACGTTGGCCGGCCCGGTCGACGGCAGTCCGCGCACGCTGCGCCGGATGAGCAAGGTGCTGGGACGGCGGGACGACATGCTCGTGGTGCGCGGGGTCAACGTGTTCCCCACCGAGATCGAGAGCGTGGTCCTGGCCGACCCGCGGGTGGGGCCGCACTACCTGATCGTGGAGGACCGCCGCGCCCGCCCCGAGCTGTGGGTGGTGGTCGAGGGCTCGGCGGACGACGCGCTCGCCGACGACCTGACCGGCGCGCTGCGCGAACGGCTCGGCGTCACGTGCAAGGTCGTCGTCGCCCCGGACGGGACCGTGCCGCGCACGGAGACGGGCAAAGCACGACGGTTGGCCCGTTGGAACGAGGGCCAACCGCCGGTCGCCGGTTTGCTCTAGGGGGCCGCCGGGGCCTGTTCGACCAGGCCCGGCGGGTTTACTCGACCAGCTTGGTCAGCCAGTCCTTGTCGCCGAAGTCGACCGGCTGGTCGTCCTTCGCGACGGTGGGCGTGCCCTTGAAGTACGACGTGGCGCGCGCCTTGTCCAGCTCGGCCTGCGCGTCCGCGACGTGGGTGTCGCCGTCGACGCAGGTCTTGAACGCCGGGTCGGTGATGCCCAGGTCGTTCCCGAGCTGCACCAGCTCCTGCTTGGTGTAGCCGGGGCCGCCCTCCTCGGGCTGCTTGGCGAACAGCGACTCGTGGTACTGCCAGAACTTGCCCTGGTCGGCGGCGCACAGCGCGGCGTTGGCGGCGTCCTTGGAGTAGCCCTCGGGGCTGGACATCCGGATCAGGAACGGCAGCGCGTGGTAGCGGACCCGCAGCGTGCCCTTCTCGATCTCGTCCTTGATCTGCGCGCCGTAGATCTTCTTGAACTGCCCGCAGGCCGGGCAGAGGAAGTCCTCGTACAGGTCGATGGTGGCCTTCGCGGTGTCCTGGCCGACCACCACGACACCGCCCTCGCGCTTGATCGGCGCGGACACGCCGGCGACGTTGTCCGGCGGGGTGAGCGCGTCGGTGGAGGAACCCGACTTGGACCAGATGACGCCGCCGACCACGACCAGCGCGAGCACGACGACGACCACGACGCCGATGATCACCTTGCTCTGGTCGCCCTTTGCGCCCCGTGCCGCGGCCACCGCCTTCGCGGCCTGCTGCTCCTGCTTCTTCTTCCGAGCGTTGCGCTCAGCGCCACCCACGTCGTCGATCCCTTCCGGTCACCTGCCGCCGCAGGTTACCGAGAGATGCTGAGTGGAACCTGAGTGCTCATGCGTCCGGTTGACGGGGCCGGCCCGCGAGCCGTTCGCCGGTGGGCACCTCGGGTCCCTCGTCCAGGCACCCGGATTCGTTCGCGACGACCTCGGCGACGTGCGACGACGGGTCGCGCGGCAGGGTCTCGGGCGCGAACACCCAGACCACCAGGGCGATGATCATGATTACGCCCGTAAGGGTGAAGGCCGCGCTGTAGGAGACGTGGTCGACCAGCACGCCCGCCAGCAGCGGCCCGATGATGGCACCGCAGTCGGCGACCATCTGGAACGCGGCGAGCACCGGCCCGCCCTTGGCCTTGGTCCCGATCACGTCCGCGACCACGGCGTTCTGCGGCGGGTTGAGCAGGCCCGCACCGACGCCCGCGACCAGCGACGCGACCATGAACCACGGGACGCCGGTGGTGAACCCGAGCCAGATCGTGCCGACCGCGGACACGGCGAGCCCGGACATGGCCATGGGCTTGCGCCCGATGGTGTCGGAGAGCTTGCCGGACACCATCAGCACGGCCGCGTTGCCGACCGCGAACACCGACAGCGAGATGCCGGCCAGCGCGGGGCTGCCGTTGAGCGCCTCCACGACGAACAGCGGCACCAGCGAGATCCGCACGCCGAACACCGCCCAGCCGTTCGCGAACCCGGACGCCAGCGCGGCGCGGTAGGCGGGCGACCCGAGCGCCTGCGTCACGGTGAGCGTGACCTGCTGGGTGTTGGGGTCCAGCGCGGCCAGCGTCGAGCGGCGCAGGAACCACCAGACGACGGCCGCGGCGAGCACCAGCGCGGCGGCGTAGGTGACGAACGGCACGCGGATGGAGATCTCGGCGAGGGCCGCGCCGATGATCGGACCGGCGATGTTGCCCAGCAGGAAGCCGGTCGCCCACAGCCCGGAGGCCCGGCCGCGCATCGGCGCGGGCGTGATCCGGATGAGCAGGCCGACCGCGGCGACGGTGAACATGGTGGAGCCGACGCCGGCGAACGAGCGGAAGACGATCAGCTGCCAGTAGGCGGTGGCGAACCCGCACGCGGCGGTGCCCAGGGCCACGATGAGGATGCCTACGACGTAGGTCCGGGTCTCCCCGAACCGGCTGACCAGCCGTCCGCTGACCGGCGCGAAAAGCAGCCTGACCAGCGCGAACGCACTGACGATGGCGGAGACCGCGAAGGTGCCGACGTCGAAGCTCTTGGCGTAGGCGGGCAGCACGGGCGCGACGATCCCGAAGCCGATGGCGATGATGAAGCTCGCCACCACCAGCACCCACACCTCGCCGGGTAGCCGGGGTGTGGACCGCACGTCGTTCCCCGGCACAGCGCCCTCCGCTCTCTGTTAGCTGTGCTAAGGATATGCGGAAGAACCGTGGAACACTCAATCCAGCAGCTCGTCAACTCTGCGTGCATAAGCCGTTACGGGATAACCGGTTTCGAATCCGCACGCCTCCGCGAACCGCTCCCCCGCGCCCCCTTCGGCGACGTGCGCGGCGACCAGCAGCGCGCCCTGGTCGCGCAACGCGGCGACCGCGCCGTGCACCAGGGCCGTCCCCACGCCGCGCCGCCGCCGCGCGGGCCGCACCACGACGTGCTCGACCAGGCCGACCCGGCGTTCGGCGAACCCGGACGCGAACCCGGCGAGCCGCTCCCCGTCGTCCACCACCACGAACACGCAGCGCGGGTCGTCCAGCCGCTGCCCCAGGTGCCGGGCGAGCCGCCGGGGCTCCGCGCCCAGGTCGTCGGCGAGCAGCGCGGCCACGCCGGGCAGGTCCGCGTCCACCGCCGCGCGCACGCCCGAAGACTCCCGGCGCGCCCCCTCCGAGGCCACCGGCCCCCGGTGCACGATGGCCAGCGACTCCTCGACCGCGTACCAGCCGGCGTCGTCGGCGATGCCCTCGATCTCCGCGACGGTGGTCGGCGAGGCGTACACCACGGCCTCCGCCCGCCCCACGTCCGCAAACGTTTGCTCCAGTCGCAACAGCGTGCCCGCGACCTCGGCGGACGACCCGTCGACCGCGCACGCGTGGTTGCCCAGCGGCAGCGGGTTGTCCCGGTTCACCACGACGTGGGCGCACCCGACCCGGCCGACCTTGCCGTACCGGACCGCGCCGGACGCCAGCCGCGCCGCCTCCACCAGGCCGGCCAGTTCGCGGGCCCGGTACGGGTCGAGCAGTTCGGGGTCATCGGGGTCGTGCAGCGGATCGACCACGTGCTCAGCCTCGCACGTCACGGCCCTTCCAGGTCGCCCCGCCGCGCAGCGCCCGCCACGCCGCGTCGAGCATCAGCACGCCGAGCGCCGCCGACGCCAGCGGTCCCAGCACGGCCGCCGCGCCGGGCTGCCGCGACCGCCGCAGGTACACCCAGTTGGCCACCGAGTGCGCCAGCCACGCCGCCAGCCCGCGCTTCGAGCCGCGCGCCGCCGTGACCACCGGCACCAGCCCGTACAGCACCTGGGCCACGCCCGAGACGCCCAGCACCAGCGACGCCGCCGCCGGACCGCCCGCGAACTCGGAGGTGCCCGCGACCACGCTCTTGCGCACCGACCGGTAGGTCTCGCCGAACGTCGCCAGCCCGGAGGTGGTCAGCGAGTCCGCCCCGTCCACGTACCGGGTCCGCCCGCCCGAGTCCCGGATCAGCGTGGCGAAGCCCACGTCGTCCGCGCGCGTCCCGGCGATCGCCCGCCAGCCGCCCGCCTGGTCGTAGGCCGTGCGGCTGACCAGGACGCAGTGCCCGACGGCCAGCGCCTTGCCGCGCGACCCGTCGACGGACGTGCTCTCCAGCAGCAGCGCGCTGGTGGCCGGCAGCAGCAGCCACCACCCGGCGTTCGCGGTGGTCGAGCGCCCAGAGGTGGACACCAGGTCGACGTCGTCCCGCTCGGCCGCGGCCAGCAGCCGCCCCACGAGGTCGGGCGCGGCCTCGGTGTCGGCGTCGACGAACAGCAGCCAGTCCGACTCGGTCCGCTCCACGCCCAGGTGCAGCGCGTGCACCTTGCCCGCCCACCCGGCCGGCGGGCCGCCGCTCACCACGAGTTCGACCCTCGGGTCCTGCTCGGCGTGCCGGCGCACGAGGTCGGCGGTGCCGTCCCGCGACGCGTCGTCCACGACCACGATCCGCAGCGCCGGGTAGTCCTGCGCGCGCAGCCCGCGCAGGCACCGGTCGATGTTCGCCGCTTCGTCCCGCGCGGGCACCACGACGGCCACCGTGCCGCCGTCGACGCCCACCTCCGGCAGCTTCCGCACCCGCTGCCACGTCCGCACCGTCCGCGCCGCCCGCGCGGCCGCCACCGCCGCGCCGAGGACTCCCCATTTCCCCATGGCCCCACATTGGCACACTGGCCCCCGTGGAACTGCCGATCACCGGGGTTTTGGACGAGCTGGTGCGCACGCTGTCCGCGCACGGCACGACGGTCCTGGTCGCCCCGCCCGGCACCGGCAAGACGACCCTCGTGCCGCTCGCGCTGGAGGGCCGCGTGGTGGTCGCCGAACCCCGCCGGATCGCCGCCCGCGCCGCCGCCGCGCGGATGGCGAGCCTGCTGGGCGAACCGGTCGGCCGGACGGTGGGCTACGCGGTGCGCGGCGACCGCCGGACGTCGAAGGACACCCGGATCGAGGTGGTCACCTCCGGCCTGCTGGTGCGCCGGTTGCAGCACGACCCGGAACTCCGGGGCGTCGGCACGGTCCTGCTGGACGAGTGCCACGAGCGCCACCTCGACGCCGACCTGCTGCTGGCCCTGCTGCTCGACGCGCGTGGGGCGCTGCGCCCGGACCTGCGCCTGCTGGCCACCTCGGCGACGGTCGCCGCCGACCGGCTGGCCGCGCTGCTGGGCGACGCGCCGGTCATCCGCGTCGAGGCGCGCACCCACCCGGTCACCACCACCCACCTGCCGCCGCTGCGCAACGAGCGCACCGAGGCGCAGGTGGCCAGGGCCGTCCGCCGCGCACTGTCCGAAGTGGACGGTGACGTGCTGGCGTTCCTGCCCGGTGTGGCCGAGATCCGGCGCTGCGCCGCGCTGCTGTCCGATGTGGACGTGGTCCAGCTGCACGGCCGGCTGGCCTCCGCGACCCAGGACGCCGCCCTCAAGCCCGGCCCGCGCCGCCGGGTCGTGCTGGCGACCTCGATCGCCGAGTCGAGCCTGACCGTGCCCGGCGTGCGCGCGGTGGTCGACTCGGGCCTGTCCCGCGTGCCGAGGGTGGACCACCGGCGTGGACTGGCGGGCCTGGCCACCGTCCGGGTCAGCGCCGCGGTGGCCGACCAGCGCGCCGGACGGGCCGGCCGCGAGGCGCCCGGCCACGTCTACCGCTGCTGGCCGGAGCACGAGCACAGCACCCTGCCGCGCTACCCGGAGCCCGAGATCCGCACCGCCGACCTGACCCGGCTGGCGCTGGAACTGGCCTGCTGGGGCACGCCGTCCGGCGCGGGCCTGGACTGGTGGGACGCCCCGCCGGCGGGCGCGCTCGACGTCGCGCACACCACCCTCACCGCGCTGGGCGCGCTGGACGGCAAGGGCATCACCGACCGAGGCCGGCGCATGGCGGACCTGGGCCTGCACCCGCGCCTGGCCCGCGCGCTGCTCGACGGCGCGAGGCTGGTCGGCCCCCGCACCGCCGCCGAGGTGGTCGTGCTGCTCGACGCCGACCGCGCGGCGGACGGCGTGGAACTCGAAGCGGGCCGGGCGGACCGGCGCGAGGTGCGCCGGCTGGCCAAGCTGGTGGACGGCGAGGAGCGCGCGCACCCGGACGCGCAGGCCCTCGTCGTCGCCCTCGCCCACCCCGAACGCCTGGCACGTCGGCGTTCCCCCGGCTCGCCGGTCTACCTGATGGCCGGCGGCACCGCCGCCGAACTCCCGCCCGGCCCGCTGTCGGACGCGGAGTGGCTGGCCGTGGCGGTCGCGGACCGCGAGCCGGGCCGCACCCACGGCCGCATCAGACTGGCCGCCCGCGCCTCGGAGGAACTCGCGCGGCAGGCCGCGCCGACGTTGCTCACCGAGCAGGACGAGATCGGCTGGGACGGTGACGTGGTCGCCGAGCGCCGGCTCAAGCTGGGCGCGATCACGTTGTCCGCCAAGCCGTTGCGCGGCCCCGAAGCGGCCCGGACCGCGCTGCTGGCCGGTCTGCGCGCCGAGGGCGTGGGCCTGCTCCGGTGGGACCAGGACGGCCTGCGCACCCGCGAGCGCCTGGCGTTCCTGCACCGCGTGCTGGGCGAGCCGTGGCCGGAGCCCGACGACGAGGCGCTCATCGCCGTGGTCGACCTGGGCACCGCCCGCAGGCGGGCCGACCTGGCCAGGATCAGCGGCGGGCAGGTGGCCCGCCTGCTGCTGCCGTGGCCCGCCGCGACCAGGTTCGACGACCTCGCGCCGGACCGCCTGCAGGTCCCGTCCGGGTCGCGGATCCGGATCGACTACTCCGGCCACGACCCGGTGCTCGCGGTCAAGGTGCAGGAGGTGTTCGGCTGGACGGACACCCCGCGGGTGGCCGACGGCCGGGTGCCCGTCGTGCTGCACCTGCTGTCGCCGGCGGGCCGCCCGACGGCCGTGACCGGCGACCTGGCGTCGTTCTGGCGGACGGGCTACCCGAAGGTCCGGTCGGAACTGCGCGGGCGCTACCCGAAGCACCGGTGGCCGGAAGACCCGATGACGGCACCACCGGCCCGCCGCTGACCGCGAAGGGCACGAACAACTCTTCACGCCTGGCCGTTCTCGGGACGTCGGCCGCCGTCGCCGGGCTCCGGTCCACCGGCCACGCCGCAGACCCCCGGGAACGACCGCGGGCGCCCACCTGGTCGGTGGGCGCCCGCTGGTCACTGTGGAGGTGCCGGGAATCGAACCCGGGTCCTCTGCCGGCTCATCAAGGCTTCTCCGTGCGCAGTCAGCTACGCCTCTGCTCGGCCCCCGCGATCACGCTGACGAGTCGCTGTGACGGGCCCAGTCACTGTGGGTGTCCCGACCGTTCCCCGTGACCGGGAACGGAGGTGAGCCTCCTTGCTGATGCCAGCATCCGGAGCGGAGGCACCCCCGGGCTGACAGCTCACTCTCCTAGCCTCAGGCGGCGAGGGAGTAAGCGGCCTGGTCGTTAGACTCGGCGCTTATTGGTTTGCGATGACGCTTACGGTGGTCTCTCGCCTGCACCGGCACGCTTCCCTTGAATCAACGCACAAAGTCGAAACCGTTCACCCCCTGGTCGGGTACTGCGTCCGCACAGCATAACGCCTCCGGACCCGGACCTCATTCCCAATAAGCTCGGGTAGGGCTGGCCCCACCTCCCGGACGCCGGTCGACCTGATGGTTCCGGCGCCCCCGACGGGTGATGCTGGTCGCGGTACATCGGGCGTGAAGGTGGGGAACATGACAGCGCGGGCCAACCCGGACATCGCACGGACCAGCGGGTACTTCCTGCTGAACCTGGTCACCGGGCTCTTCTGGTTCTGCCTGCTGGTGCCGCTGTTCGCGGTCAGCATGGGCACCATGGTGATCTGGGTCGGCTTCCCGCTGCTGGCGCTGACCCTGGTCCTGGCCCGCGGCGCGTCGGCCCTGGAACGGTCGTGGGTGCGCACGATGCTCGACGTCGACATCCGCCGGCCGTACCGGGCGATCCCGGAGGGCAACCTCTTCGTCAAGACCAAGGCGATGATGACCGACCCGGCCACCTGGCGGGACTTCTCCTACTGGCTGATCATGCTCCCGCTGGGCGTGGTCGAGTTCGCCATGGTGGTGGTCCTGTGGCCGACCGTGCTGTCGCTGACCTTCTTCCCGCTGTACTGGCAGTGGCTGCCGCGCAACTTCGAGATCTCGCTGGGCAACTCGGTGTGGCTGATCGACTCGTTCACCAAGGCCCTCCCGGTCACCGTCGTCGGCGTCCTGCTCGGCCTGCTGGTCCTGCCGCTGGTCAAGGCCACCGGCCGGGTGCACGGCACGCTCGCGCAGGCCCTGCTCGGCCCGTCGCGCACGAGCTTCCTGGAGGCCGAGACCGACCGGCTGTCGGCCAGCCGCGCCCGCGGCGTGGAAGCCGCCGAGGCCGAGCGCCGGCGCATCGAGCGCGACCTGCACGACGGCGCGCAGCAGCGCCTGGTGGCCGTCGCGATGGGCCTGGGCCGCGCCCGGGGCAAGCTGGAGTCCGACCCCGAGGCCGCCGCCGAGCTGATCGCCGAGGCGCACGCCGACGCCAAGCTGGCCATCTCCGAACTGCGCGACCTGGCGCGCGGCATCTACCCCAGCGTCCTGGGCGACCGAGGTCTGGACCCGGCCCTGTCGTCGCTGGCCGCGAAGTGCCCCATCCCGGTCGACGTGACCGTGGACGTCGAGCCGCGCCCGCCGACGGCGGTGGAGAGCGCCGCGTACTTCACCGTGGCCGAGGCGCTGACCAACATCGCCAAGCACGCGGGCGCGACCCAGGCCGCGGTGCACGTCACCCGCACCGAGAACTCCGTGGTCGTCGAGGTGACCGACAACGGTCACGGCGGCGCGCAGATCCGTCCGGGAGGAGGGCTGGCGGGCTTGGCGGACCGGGCTGCGACCATTGACGGCGTGGTCGTGGTGGTCAGTCCCGTCGGGGGACCGACCGTTATCCGGACGGAGCTGCCGTGCGCGTGGTGATCGCCGAGGATTCGGTGCTGCTCCGGGTGGGCGTGGAACGCCTGCTCGCCGACGAGGGCATCGAGACGGTCGCGGCCGTGGAGGACGGCGAAGCCCTGCTGACCGCCGTCGAGGAGCACCGGCCGGACCTGGCGATCGTGGACGTGCGGATGCCCCCGAGCTTCACCGACGAGGGCCTGCGGGCGGCCATCGAGGCCCGCAAGAGGGTGCCGAACCTCCCGGTCCTGGTGCTCTCCCAGTACGTGGAGGAGCGCTACGCCGTGGAGCTGCTCGCGGGCGGCGCGAGCGGGGTCGGCTACCTGCTCAAGGAACGCGTCGCGGACGTCTCGGAGTTCGTGGCGGCGGTGCGCCGGGTGGCCGAGGGCGGCACCAGCATCGACCACGAGGTCATCACCCAGCTGATGGTCCGCAGCAAGCGCAACCCGGTCGACTCGCTGACCCAGCGCGAACGCGAGGTGCTGGGCCTGATGGCGCAGGGCCTGTCCAACGCCGCCATCGCCAAGTCGCTGGTGGTCTCCGACGGCGCGGTGGAGAAGCACGTCGGCAACATCTTCGCCAAGCTCGGCCTGGAGCCCAGCAACTCCGAGCACCGCCGGGTGCGGGCCGTGCTGGCGTTCCTCAACCTGGGCTGATCCCCAGCAACCGGGACGGGTTGTCGTGCAGCACCGCGCGCAGGAACGCCGACCCCAACCGGTCGTCCGCCGCGGCCCACGACTCGATGGCCGCCAGTTGGACGCCGTACTCGTAGGGGATGTTGGGGAAGTCCGTCCCCAACACCACCCGGTCGGTCACGTCCACCAGGCGGGCCGCCCAGTCGGCGGGCAGCGCGGCCCGCGCCTCGGAGAACGGCACCCCCACCATCGTGGTGTCCAGGTGCACCGCCGGGTAACGCCGGACCAGGTCCAGCGCCCCCGCGTAGTCGGGCATCCCGGCGTGCGCGAGCACCGCCACCAGCCGGGGGTGCCTTCGCAGCACGTCCTCGAAGACGTCCAGCCCGGTGAACGCCCCGGCCACCGGCCCGTGCCCGCAGTGCACCACCACGGGCACCCCGACCGACGCCAGCAGCCCCCACGCCGCGTCCAGCTCCGGGTCACGCGGGTCGTACCCGCCGACTTGGACGTGCGCCTTCACGCACCGCACGCCGGCCTCCAGCGCCCGTTCCAGGTAGCCGGCGACGCCGGGCTCGGGGAACAGCGTCGCGGTGGGCACGGCGCCCTCGGTGCGCGCCGCGAACTCCACCGCCCAGGACGTCAGCCACTCCGCCATGCCGGGCTTGTGCGGGTACACCAGGGGCGCGAACGCCGTGACCCCGAACGACCGCAGCGCGGCCAGCCGCTCCACTTCGGACAGCCGGTACCGGATCGGCCACTCGACGCCGTAGTGCGCGCCGGCGGCGTCGAAGTAGGACCACACCTTCGCCAACACCCGCTCGGGCATGAAGTGGACGTGCATGTCCACCAGCCCGTACTCGTACAAGGTCAGCGACGACCCTTCAACGCGCGCCCGTACGCCTTCTGGATGTCGCGCTGGGCGTCCCGCTTGGCGATGTCCTGCCGCTTGTCGTACGCCTTCTTGCCGCGCGCCAGCGCCAACTCGACCTTGACGTACCCGTCCTTGAAGTACATCTGCAACGGGATCAGCGACAGACCGCTCTCCTTGGTCTTGCCGATCAGCCGCTCGATCTCCTTGCGGTGCAGCAGCAGCTTGCGCTTGCGGCGGACCTCGTGGTTGGTCCACGTGCCCGCCACGTACTCCGGGATGTGCAGGGCGTGCAGCCACACCTCGCCGTCGTCGACCTGGCCGAAAGCGTCCACGAGGGACGCCCGGCCCATGCGCAGGCTCTTGACCTCCGTGCCGACGAGCACGACACCCGCTTCGAAGGTGTCGAGGATGGTGTAGTCGTGCCGAGCCTTGCGGTTCGACGCGATCACCTTCTGACCGCGTTCCTTGACCATGCCGAAAACCTTACGTGAACCCGCCAGTCGTTTTCGGGCTAGAGCCGCACGTACAGGCGCAGTGTCACGTACCCGGTCAACGCCGAGATGAAGACCGCCACGCCCAGCAGCATCGGTGAGATGATCACGACGTCGAGCAGCCCCATCGGTGGCAGGATCTGGGAGCTGAACAGGTCACCCGACACCCTGGTCACACCCCACACCATCAGCGCCAACCCGCCCACGCCGACCACCGCGCCGATCACGCCGGCCACCACCGCCTCGATGAGGAACGGCAGCTGCGTGTACCAGCGCGTCGCGCCCACCAGGCGCATGATGCCGACCTCGGTGCGCCGGGTGAACGCCGACACCTGGATGGTGTTGGAGATCAGCAGCAGCGCCGCCAGCGCCTGGATCAGCGCCAGCCCGAGCACGATGTTGCGCAGCCCGTTGAACACGTCCAGCAGCCTGCTGAGGAACTCGCCCTGGTCGTTGACCGCCTTCACGCCCGCCTTGCCGGTGAACGCCTGCACGATCACGCTCGCCCGCGCCGGGTCCTCCAGCTTGACCCGGAACGTGGCCGGGATGGCCTCCGGACGGGCCAGCTTCACCAGCTCCGGCTGCGCCTCGAAGATCTGCTTGAACCGCTCGTAGCCCTTCTCGCGGTTCTCGTAGACCACCGAGTCCACCCCGGACGTGGTCTCCAGGGCGCTGCGCAGGCCCGCGCACGGCTGCTGCGCGCAGTCCTTGTCGGTCGCGCTGACGTCGTTGGTCAGCAGGACCGAGACTTCCAGCTTGCTCTGGTAGTTGTCCTGCATCTTGTCGACCATGCGGACGATGAGCAGACCACCGCCGAGCAGGCCGAGCGAGATCGCGGTCGTGAGGATCATCGCGATGGTCATCGTGACGTTCCGGCGCAGACCGGTGACGACCTCGCTGAACACGAAGCTGGTACGCATCGGGGGGAACGTTCCTCAGGGTCGGGGGTTGAGGGGGTGTCTTAACGGCCCACGCCGTAGACGCCCCGCGCGTCGTCGCGGATGATCCGACCGTGGTCGAGTTCGACCACCCGGCGGCGCATCGAGTCGACGATGTTGTGGTCGTGGGTGGCCATCAGCACGGTCGTGCCGGTGCGGTTGATCCGCTCCAGCAGCAGCATGATGTCCTGGCTGGTGTCGGGGTCCAGGTTTCCGGTCGGCTCGTCGGCGAGCAGCACCAGCGGCCGGTTCACGAACGCGCGGGCGATCGCCACCCGCTGCTGCTCGCCGCCGGACAGCTCGTGCGGCATCCGGTCCGCCTTGCCGTCGAGGCCCACCAGCTGCAGCACCTCGGGCACCACCTTGACGATGGTGTTGCGCGGCTTGCCGATGACCTCCAGCGCGAACGCGACGTTCTCGGCCACCGTCTTGTTGGACAGCAGCCGGAAGTCCTGGAACACGCAGCCGATGGACTGGCGCAGGCGGGGGACCCGGCGCCGGGACATCTTGGCCACGTCGAAGTTCGACACGTACACGCGGCCCTTGCTCGGGACTTCCTCCCGGAGCAGGAGCCGCAGGAACGTGGATTTGCCGGACCCCGAGGGTCCGATCAGGAACACGAACTCACCCTTGTCCATCTCGACCGAGACATTGTCGAGCGCGGGGCGCGTGGAGGTCTTGTAGACCTTGGACACGTGTTCGAGTCGAATCACGACGGGGGAGTCTACCCGTGGCCTGGGTAAAGCCTTCGTCTCGCCCGGCGAAACCGCGCGCGGCGAAGGCTTGACCGATCACGAACGGACTACGCCTGCTGCTTGCGCCACCGGATGCCGGCTTCCAGGAAGTCGTCGATCTCGCCGTCGAGCACCGCCGAGGGGTTGCCCACCTCGTGCTCCGTGCGCAGGTCCTTGACCATCTGGTAGGGGTGCAGGACGTAAGAGCGCATCTGGTTGCCCCAGCTGGAGCCGGAGTCCTTCAGTGCGTCCATCTTGGCCTGCTCCTCCTGCCGCTGGCGCTCCAGCAGCTTCGCCTGGAGGACCGCCATCGCGGTGGCCTTGTTCTGCAGCTGGGAGCGCTCGTTCTGGCAGGACACCACGATGCCGGTCGGGATGTGCGTGAGGCGCACCGCCGAGTCGGTCGTGTTGACGCCCTGGCCGCCGGGGCCGGACGACCGGTACACGTCGACCCGCAGGTCCTTCTCGTCGATGTCGACGTGGTCGGTCTGCTCGACCACCGGCACCACCTCGACGCCCGCGAACGACGTCTGCCGGCGGCCCTGGTTGTCGAACGGCGAGATGCGCACCAGCCGGTGCGTGCCCTGCTCGACACTCAGCGTGCCGTACGCGTAGGGGGCGGTGATGCGGAACGTCGCGGACTTGATGCCCGCCTCTTCCGCGTAAGAGGTGTCGAACACGTCCACGGGGTAGCCGTGGCGTTCGGCCCAGCGCGAGTACATCCGCAGCAGCATCTCGGCGAAGTCCGCCGCGTCGACGCCGCCGGCCTCGGCGCGGATGGTGACCAGCGCGTTGCGCTCGTCGTACTCGCCGGACAGCAGCGTGCGGACCTCCAGCGAGGAGATCTCCTCACGCAGCTTGCCGTGCTCGGTGTCGGCCTCGGCGAGGCTGCCCTCGTCACCCTCGTCCTCGGCCAGCTCGTAGAGCACCGTGAGGTCGTCGAGGCGGTCGCGCAGCGCGACCACGCGGCGCAGCTCGCCCTGTTTGTGCGAGAGCTGGCTGGTGACCCGCTGGGCCTGCTCCTGGTCGTCCCACAGGTCCGGTCGGGCCGCAGCCTCCTCCAGCTCCGCGACCTGGGCGCGCAGTGAAGCGAGGTCCATCACCGCCTCGATGCTGGAGAGCGTGGCGGAGAGGTCCTTGATGTCTGCTTCGACGTCCGGGTTCACGGCAGAAGATTACGCCAGGACCGGTCGCGGAGTGCGACCGGTCGGCGCTTCCTCAGGCCGTGGGGATGGCGTCCAGCAGCTTGAGCACTGCCTTGGCGTGCGCGAGCGCGAACTCGGCGACCGCCTTGGCGTAGGCGTCTTCCGCGGTCTTCACCGCGGTCTTGGCGGCCTCCTGGTCGGCGCCGTAACCGGCCCGTGCCGCGTCCACCAGCGCCTGGCGCTGCTTGGCGGTCAACGAGCCGGCGTGCACCAACCGGAGGATCAACGGGCTGCGCAGGTGATCGGGGCCGGGCTCGGACAGCAGCCAGTTCTTGAAGGCCCGCTTGCCGGCGGCCGTCAGGACGTACTGCTGGCTGGAGCGTGGGCCCTGCTTTCCGAGGCGCAGCAGACCCGCGTCAGCCAACGCGGGCAGCTCGCGGTAGACCTGGCTGCGGGTGACGCTGAAGAACGCACCGAAGCGCTCCCCGGCCTCAGCCACCAGCTGGCCACCGGTCTTGGGTCCGTCGTGCAGCAGCCCCAGCAGGGCGGCGGCAGTCGCGTTCAGGTCCGACACAACACCAACGGTGCCACTTTCAGGTGCGGCTGTCCACAATGGTCAGCCGTTCTGTCCACAGTGGCTGATCACGGCCTAGTGGAGCTGGGCCAAGCGGAGCAACGAGAAGCTCCGTTCCGTGACCGGAAGCTGATCAACGCCACGCTTTCGGCCGCTTGACCAAAAGTATCCACCTCGCCTGGAAACGCATTGCCACGCAAGGGAAGCCGCACTTTTGCGTTCACCCGAACGGCCACCGGCCGTGACTGGCCGCTCTGTTGCTCTTGTTCCAGCCCCCTTGGCTTAGCACAACCCGGTGATATGCACCCTCTGGTCTGGCGGATACCACCAGTGCTGGGATCATCACTCCACGTAGGCGGGTTTCGTGGGAGGTGTTGTGGTGGGCAAGTGGATGGACGCCAAGGTCGTGAAGAGCGCCAGGGCGTGGGCCAGCGGCTCGCTCCCCGACCAGGCCGGCAAGGACGAGTGCATGGTGTGCGGCAAGCAGATCCGCCGGCACCGCACCGTGGCCGGCGAGGGCAGGGTCTGTTCCCTGGTCTGCGCCCAGTACTGGGCGGAGAACATGACCTGACCCAACGCAGAAGGCCCTCTCTTCACCTGAAGAGAGGGCCTTCGCACCGTAGCGGGGACAGGATTTGAACCTGCGACCTCTGGGTTATGAGCCCAGCGAGCTACCGAGCTGCTCCACCCCGCGTCGCTGAACCCAACAGTACACCCCCGCCCCCCAATCCCCAAATCGCCCCCCAAGGCACACGAAAAAGCCCTGCCTGCACGATGCAGACAGGGCTTTCCACTTTGTAGCGGGGACAGGATTTGAACCTGCGACCTCTGGGTTATGAGCCCAGCGAGCTACCGAGCTGCTCCACCCCGCGTCGGTAAACCCAACTATACACACACCCCAAACCCCTTTCCCACACCCCCCAAGTCCTCATCCCCAGCCCCCCAATCCCCAGACCCCCCACACCCCCAGACGACCACCCACCGGATCGCCCCACACACCCAGCCACCAGCCACTCACCTACAGGCCGACCCACACCCCCGCAGCCACCACAGGATCACCCCGCACCCAGCCACCGACGACCACACACACAGCCGCAGGCCGACCCCGCCTCCACGGCCTCAGGGCGACGACACCCTCACAGCCACCGGGCCGACCACACCCCCACAACCGCCGGGCCGACCAAACCTCCACAGCCACCGGCCAACGACACCCTCACGACCATCGGGCGACCACACCCTCACAGCCCTGGCCGACCAAATCCTCACAGCCATCGGGCGACCACCCCCTAACAGCCCGCACCCAGCCAGGGGGGTGCAGGGGGGCAAAGCCCGCCCTGCGCGGGGTTTGGGGGCCGCGCCCCCAATGTGAAATGCGAAAAAGCCCCGTCTGCGTTCTGCGCAGACAGGGCTCTCCCACTTTGTAGCGGGGACAGGATTTGAACCTGCGACCTCTGGGTTATGAGCCCAGCGAGCTACCGAGCTGCTCCACCCCGCGTCGGTAATACGAACTCTACGCCGGGGTTACCCCGATATGCAAATCGGGTGGCCCGGACGTGTCCGAGGCCACCCGATTCACGACTCCCGCCCTGGTCAGCCGGTCGGCGTGGGTGACGGTGCCACCGACGACTGCTGGGTCTGCGGCGCGGCGGCGGAGGCGGCCTCGAACTTCTTCGTGGCCTCGTCCAGCGCCTTGTACGCGTTGCCCAGCGCCGCGAAGTCACCGCTGCCCTGGGCCGCCTTGATGGCCGCCAGCGCGTCCTGGATGCCCTTCACGGCCTGCTGGAGTTCCGTGCTCTGCCCGTTGCCGTTGCCCGGCGGCGTGGTGTTGCTGGTGGGCGGCGTGGTGGTGCCCGGCGTCTCGCCCGGCTGGTCGGGCAGTTGCGACGACGCCCCGGAGAGCACCTTCTCCAGCGCTTCCTTCAGCGTCGGGGCGTAGCCCACCTTGTCGCCGAAGCTCACCAGCACCTTGTACAGCTGCGGGAACTGGGTGTTCTGACTGGCCCGTTCGATGTAGATGGGCTCCACGTAGAGCAGCCCGCCGCCGACCGGGAGGGTCAGCAGGTTGCCGTAGACGACCTTGGTCTGCCGCTGGGTCAGCAGGTTGAGTTCGCTGCTGACCTCGCCCGAGGTGAGGAACTGGGTCTGGATCTGCTGCGGACCCTTGGCCTCGTTGTTGAGCGTGAGGACGCTGATCTTCCCGTAGTTGTCCGGGTCGGAGCGCACGCTCACGTACGACGCCATGAACTCCCGGTTCTGCCGCACCAGCGCGCTGGTCAACTGGAAGCTGACCTTGTCCGCGTCGCCGGTCGGGTCGCCCGCCAGCACGTAGAACGGCGGCTGCTGGTCACGCGGCTGCTGGCTGTTCTGCTGCTGCTGTTCGGCCGTCGTCACGTTGTCGATGGTCGGGTCGGAGGGCACGCCCCAGAACGAGACACCGGAGTAGAAGTCGCGCGGCTGGTCGACGTGGTAGCGCGCCAGCGTCTCGCGCTGCACCTTGAACAGGTCCTCCGGGTAGCGCAGGTGCTCGCGCAGCGACTGCGACATGTCGCTGTTCGGCTTCACCGTGCCCGGGAAGACGCCCATCCACGCCTGCAGGACGGGGTCCTTCTCGTCCATCGCGTAGAGCGTCACCGTGCCGTCGTAGGCGTCCACAGTGGCCTTGACGGAGTTGCGGATGTAGCTGACGTCCTTGTTCGGCTGCTGCGCGACGCCGGGCAGGGAGTCGTTCGTGGCCGACGCCAGGGACGTGCGGCGCGCGTACGGGTAGTTCTCCAGCGTGGTGTAGCCGTCGACGATCCAGGTGATCTTGCCGTCCACCACGGCGGGGTACGGGTCGCCGTCGACGGTCAGCCACGGGGCGACCTTCTCCACCCGGTCGCGCGGGTGGCGGTTGAAGATGATCCGCGAGTCGTCGCCGATGGCCGAGTTGAACAGGATGTTCCGCTCGCCGTAGGCCGCGGCGAAGACCAGCTTGTTGAACAGGCCGCCGATCCGGACGCCGCCCTTGCCGTCGTAGGTGTACTGCGAGCGGTCGGTGTCGTACTCGCCCGGCGAGCCGCCGTCGCGACCGCCGACGATCGCGTAGTCCGCGTCGCCGCCGAGTTCGCCGAAGTAGGTGCGGGGCTGCTGCACGCCGAACGGGCCGGGCTTGACCTTGCCCTCCTGGTCGACCTCGGCCACGTCGAACACCGGGTAGCCGCCGTTGCCGCCCTGGTCGGCCGGTGAGTTGATCTTGCTGGCCTCGGCGAACACCATGCCGTTGCCGTGCGTGTAGATCAGGTGCTGGTTGATCCAGTCGCGCTGGCCCTGCGGGATGCCGGCGGTGTTCAGCTCGCGGACCGCGACGATGTAGTCCTGGAGCTGGTTGTCCACTTTGTACCGGTCGACGTCGAGCTTCTCCGGGAACGCGTAGAACGGCCGCAGCTGCTGGAACTGGGTGAACGTCTTGGAGATCACGGCCGGGTCGAGCAGCCGGATGTTGCCCAGCGTCGCCTGGTCGTTCTTCAGCTCGTCCAGCGAGACGTTCTGCTTGCCCTCGTACGGCTTGGTCTCGACCTTGTCGTCGGTGAGCCCGAACGCCTCCTTGGTCGCGGCTATGTTGCGCCCGATGGAGGCGGCTTCCTTCTCGATCGCGTTCGGGCGGACCGAGAACTGCTCCAGCACGGCGGGCCAGGCCGCGCCGACCAGGATGCTGGACAGCACCAGCAGCACGGTCGCGATGGCGGGCAGCTGGAGGTTGCGCAGCACAGCGCCGGTGAAGAAGGCGATCGCGCAGAACACCGCGATGCACAGCAGGATGAGCTTGGCCGGCAGCACCGCGTTCAGGTCGGTGTAGGTCGCGCCGGTGAACTTCTCGTTCCGGTCGGAGAACAGCAGTTGATACCGGTCGAAGAAGTACGCGACCGCCTTGAGCAGCACGAACACGCCCGCGACGATGGACAGGTGGGTGCGCGCGGGCCCGGAGAGCTGCCCGCCTCGACCGGCCAGCCGGATGCCGCCGAACAGGTAGTGCGCCACCACCGCGCCGACGAAGGACACCGCCGTGGCGATGAACAGCCAGGAGAGCAACCAGGTGTAGAACGGCAGCTGGAAGGCGTAGAAGCCGATGTCGTGGCCGAACTCGGCGTCGGTCTCGCCGAACATCGTGGCGTTGAAGAACAGCTGGATCTTCTGCCAGTCGCCCTGCGCCGAGCCGCCCGCGATCACGCCGACGATCACCGGCAGGCCGATCGCGAACAGCTTCATCCGGCGGGTCACCACGGACCGGTACCGGGCCACCGGGTCGTCCGGCCCGGAGACCGGCACGAACACCGGCCGGGAGCGGTAGGCGAGGATGAGGTTGAGCGCGACGAGGCCGCCCACCAGCAGGCCCACGGCGAAGAACAACCCGAACCGGGTCGCCAGCTCGATGCCGTAGACGCTGCGGAAGCCGACCTCGCCGAACCACAGCCAGTTGACGTAGGTGCCGAGCAACCTGGAGCCGGTGATCAGACCGACCAGGACCACCGCACCGACGATGAGCAGAATCCGGCTTCGACGGGACAGCCTGGGCAGTCCGACCGGGGGCCGAGTGGCCACTGGGCACGCTCCTGGATCGCGGTAATGGCTTTCGTACGTTCTGTCCAACTGTACGGAGGCCGCCGAGGGTTCCCCGTTCGGTCGGCCGTTTCGGGTGGATGCGACCATGACCGGCGTGTCTGCGAGTGAGAAGCCGCCCGTGGTGCTGCCGGCCGTGGCCCGCGAGGTCGAGGAGTTCGTGTCCGCCGCCGGCTGGAACCAGGGGCCCCAGCTGTTCGCCCTGGTACCGACCGCCGACCTGCTCGCGCAGCAGCCCGAACTGGCCGGCCAGCTCGACCCGGCGGCCTCGCCGCTGACCCCGATCGCGCAGGACGCGCTGCCCGACTCCGAGCTGGACAAGGCGCTGGCCGGGATCGTGTGGCCGGACGTGGTGCGCGGGTGCGCGCTGGCCCAGGAGATCGTCGTGCTGCCGCCGGAGGCCGAGCAGTCGCTGTCCGAGGACCTGGACGACGAGGCGGCGCGCCAGTTCGCCGCCGCGCACCCGCAGCGCCGGGAGGCGCGCCTGGTCGCGGCCGTGCTGCGGGACGGTTCGGTGGCGTGCGTGCTGCGGCTGCGCGGCGGGGTCGAGGCCCCGGACGAGGTCGTGGAGCACCCCGAACTGGCCCCGAACCTGACCGACGCCCTGCTGGGGACCCTGCGGCCCTAGCCGGGCCGGGCCGGGCTCAGCAGTGCGGCGCGTCCTTGCCGGCGTTGATCGCCTTGAGGGACTCGACCGCGTCGTCCAGCTTCTCGACCTTGACCAGCCGCAGCCCCTCGGGCGCGTGCTGCTTGGCCTCGTCGCAGTTGCCGGCCGGCACCAGGAAGGTCGTCGCGCCGCCCTCGCGCGCGGCGACCATCTTGAAGTTGATGCCGCCGATCCGGCCGACCTCGCCCTTGTCGTTGATCTCGCCGGTGCCCGCGACGGACTGGCCGCCGTTGAGTTCGCCGGGGGTCAGCTTGTCCACGATGGACAGCGCGAACAGCAGGCCCGCGGACGGGCCGCCCACGTCGCTGAGGCTGATCTTGATGTCGAACGGCACGTCGGCGCGGTCCACCGGCCGGATGCCGAGGAACCCGCTCGGCCGGTCGTCGGCCTTGCCCAGGGTGATCGTCGCGGTCTGCCGCGCCGACTCGCGCTGGAAGGTGACCTCGACCCGGTCGCCGGGCTTGGTGTTCTCCAGCGCGCCCCGCACGTCCTCGTAGGCGGCGATGTCCTTGCCGTTGACCACCAGCAGCCGGTCGTCGGGCTGGAGCACGTTGTCCGCCGCGCTGCCCCGGGTGATGTCGCCGGCGACGACCTTCATCGGGTAGGACAGGTACCGCAGCGCGGCGACCTCGGCGCTGGTCTGCGAGTCCTGGAACGCCTTCACGTTCTGGTCGCGGACCTGCTGCTCGGACTCGCCGGGCCGGAAGAACTCCTCGCGCGGCGCGAGCGCGTGCCGCCCGCTGATCCACAGGCCGAGCGCGCCGAACAGCGAGACGTCGTCGAGCAGCGACACCGTCGTCATGGTGAGCGCGCCGTTGGTCGGGAACGTCTCCTGACCCTCGATGTGCACCACGTCGGTCCCGTTGACCTGTCCCAGCGTGTTGTAGGTCGGGCCGGGGCCCAGCGCGACGTAAGGCACTCTGGCGAACCCGCCGAGCAATCCGAGCGCCAACACCACCGTCAGGCTGATCACCAGCGTCCACGTGCGCCTGGTCAGACCACCACGGGGTCGGGCCGGGCGCTTCGTCGGCTGCTCCACGACGGTGTCGGTGCCTTCGCTCACGCCCGACAGGGTACGACCACCCCCTCAAGCCGTGGGCGAACCGGTCCCGCGCACCACCCACGGCCCGCGTACCGTGGGGGTATGAGTGACGTGCCCTTCGGGTTCGGCCCGCAGGACCCCGACGACCGAGGACGCAAGCCGGAGGAGCCGGGCAACCCGTTCGACTTCAACCAGCTCGGCGCGATGCTGAGCCAGCTCGGCGCGATGTTCAGCAACGCGGGCACGTCCGCCGGGCCGGTCAACTACGACCTGGCGAAGCAGATCGCGTTGCAGCAGCTGTCCGGCCAGGGCGGCCTGGGGTTCACCCCGGACCAGGACAAAGCGGTGGCCGACGCGGTGCACCTGGCGGAGATGTGGCTCGACCCGGTGACCGCGCTGCCCGCCGGCACCTCGAAGTCCCAGGGCTGGACCGCCCGCGACTGGGTGGAGCGCACCCTGCCGACGTGGCAGCGGCTGTGCGACCCGGTGGCGCGGCGGGTGTCCGGCGCGTGGGTGGACGCGATGCCCGCCGAGGCCAAGGAGGCCGCCGGCCCCCTGCTGTCGATGCTCGGCCAGATGGGCGGCATGGCGTTCGGCTCGCAGCTGGGCGGCGCGCTGGCGCAGCTCGGCTCCGAGGTGCTGACCTCGACCGACGTGGGCCTGCCGCTGGGCCCCGAGGGCACCGCCGCGCTGCTGCCCGCGAACATCGAGAAGTTCACCGAGGGTCTGGAGCGGCCCACCAGCGAGGTGCTGGTGTTCCTGGCCGCCCGCGAGGCGGCCCACCAGCGGCTGTTCAGCCACGTGCCGTGGCTGCGGCAGCGCCTGCTGGACACGGTGGAGGCGTTCGCGCAGGGCATCACCGTCGACACCTCCGCGCTGGAGGAGCTGGCGGGCCAGATGGACCCGTCGAACCCGGCCTCGATCGAGGAGGCCATGAAGTCCGGGATGCTGGAGCCGCAGACCACGCCCGAGCAGAAGGCCGCGCTGACCCGCCTGGAGACGCTGCTGGCCCTGGTCGAGGGCTGGGTGGACGTCGTGGTCGCGGAGGCCGTCGGCGAGCGCCTGCCGGGTGCGGAGGCGCTGCGGGAGACGCTGCGCAGGCGGCGGGCGTCCGGCGGTCCGGCGGAGCAGACGTTCGCCACGCTGGTGGGCCTGGAGCTGCGGCCGCGCCGGCACCGGTCGGCGGCGGCGCTGTGGAAGCTGCTGGGCGACCAGCACGGGATCGAGCAGCGGGACAGCGTCTGGGAGCACCCGGACCTGGTGCCCACCGCCGAGGACCTGGACGACCCGATGGAGTTCGCGGAGCGGTTCGGCAGCACCCGCAAGGCGCTGGAGGACCCGATGGCGGAGCTGGAGCGGACGCTGCGGGACGAGAAGGACGAGGACTGACACCCGGCCGCCGGCCCCTCGTGCGGGCCGGCACGAGCCGGGTCAGTCCTCCTCGGTGATGCCCAGGCCCGCCGCGGCGGACAGGCCCTCCAGGTAGCCGATGGCCCGTTCGGACCTCGGGTAGCGGTGCACGAGGTCCCAGAAGTCCTTCCCGTGGCCGGGCACGCTCAGGTGCGCCAGCTCGTGCACCAGGACGTAGTCGAGCACCCACGCGGGCACGTCGCGGAGCCGTTCGCTGATCCGGATGGTGCCCTCGGTGGGCGTGCAGGACGCCCACCTCGTGCGCATCGGCGGCACCCAGCGCACGCTGCTGGGCCGCACGCCGTCCAGGTGGCGGTCGGCCAGCTCCTCGCAGCGGGCCAGCAGGGCGGCGTCGGACGTGCGGGTGGGCGACCGCCTGCGGGTCTCGCTGCGTTGCAGGCGGCTGAGCATCTCCGCCACCCAGTGCTTCTCCTCGCTCTTGCTCATGCGCGCCGGCAGCAGGACGACGACGGTGTCCCCCTCGCGGTACGCGCTCACCATGCGACGGCGCCGAGCGCTGCGCCGTACCTCCACCTGCGGTTCGGGCATGGCGTTCACGGTAAGGCCCCGCACCGACAATTCGCGGCGGCCAAGCGGCGGTGTGCGCGGCATCGGCCCAACAGATTCCCCCGAACGACGGCTGGACACGCGGCACGTCGCGTGCAGCGGTTGGTCGCCCGCAGAGGTAGCGTGCTGCGCAGCCCCCGAGTGTGGTGCAGATCGCCCCACACTCTCGAAGCAAGGAGGAAGCCGTGGCCGAGACCTACAACGGCTACTGCGTCAAGTGCCGTGAGAAGCGCGACTTCACGGGCGAGGTGCACGAGAGCAACAACCGCAGGATGGCCAAGGGCAAGTGCCCGGTCTGCGGGACCACGGTGACCCGGATCCTCGGCAAGGCGAAGGTCTGAGCCGGCGGGTGGCCGGGCCGCTCCCGGCCACCCGACCGGGTCTCCGGTGCGCGACTCGCCGAAAAGCCCCGGTGCTTGCGCCCGCCGCGCCGCCGACCCCGGCACGCTGCCCACCGTGACCACGTTCCACCGCCCCCGCGTCCTCCCCGGCCTGCCCGTGCTGCGCCGCCGGCCCGACGCGATCCAGATCGGCCTCGACCCCCGGCACTCCGTCCTGATCGAGGACGCGCCCCCGGAGACGGCCGCCGCGCTGTGCGCCCTCACCGGCCGGCACACCCTTCCCGACCTGCTGCGACAGCTGTCCGGGCGGGACCACCAGGACGAGGACTTCGCCCGTCTCGTGCACGCCCTGGCCGACCTCGGGCTGGTCGAGGAGACCCGCCCGGAGCCGCCCGGCAGGCTCGTCACCGAAGCCACCGAGTGGGCCCTGCGCACCGGCCGCCCGGCACCCGGCCTGGCCACCGCGCGCGCCGCCCGCTCGGTCGTCGTGCACGGGGACGGCAGGCTCGCGCCGGCGGTCGCCGGACACCTCGCGTCGGCGGGCGTGGGCCACGTCCGGGTGGTCGCGCGCGGCTGGGTGAACCCCGAAGACACCGGATCGGGTTACCTCGACGCGGACGTCGGCCGGGCCCGCCCGGACGCCGCCGAGGACGCGCTGCGCCGCGCGTCGCCGCAGGTGCGGACCGAGGTCCGGGTGCGGCCGCCGGACCTGGTCGTGCTGGCCGACGCCGAGGTGCCGCCGCCGGAGCTGCTGCGCGCGCTGCTGCTGGACGGCACGCCGCACCTGGCCGTGCGGGCGGCCGAGGGCCTGGGCGTGGTCGGGCCGCTGGTCGTGCCGGGCCGCAGCAGCTGCCTGCGGTGCTACGACCTGCACCGGGCCGAGCTGGACCGGGGCTGGTCGGCGCTGGCCGTGCAGCTGGTGGACCAGCCCCGGCACGCCGACCTGGCGACCGTGGCGACCACCGCCGGGCTGGCCGCCGGCCAGGCGCTGCTCGCGCTGGACCACGAGTCGGGCGCGCGGACCCGGCCGCCGGCGTGGGACGCGGTGCTGGAGGTGAACGCGTTCGCGGGTCTGGTCGAGCACCGGCTGGCACCGGTGCACCCGCGCTGTGATTGCCGTTCCCTCGGATGAGCCGGTCCTCAGCCGCGCCTGTGTAGGTTCGAGGAGGCGTAAACCACTTGCGACCGTGTTCCACGGGCGGGGGGAGAATCTTCGGGTGAGTGAGATCCCGCGCAAGGCCGTGCAGCGCACCGCCAAGCTGGCCAGCCTGCCCATCGGGGTGGCCGGCCGGGTCGTCGGCGGGTGGGGGAAGCGGCTGGCCGGCCGCAGTTCCGAGGAGGTCAGCGCCGAGGTCTCGGCGAAGACCGCGGAACAGGTCTTCGCGGTGCTGGGGCAGCTCAAGGGCGGTGCCATGAAGTTCGGGCAGGCCCTGAGCGTGTTCGAGGCCGCGGTGCCCGACGAGCTGGCCGAGCCGTACCGCGAGGCGTTGACCAAGCTCCAGACAGCGGCCCCGCCGATGCCCGCGCGCACCACGCACCGGGTGCTGGCCGAGCAGCTCGGGTCGGGGTGGGCGAAGCGCTTCACGGCGTTCGACGACGACCCGGCGGCGTCGGCGTCCATCGGCCAGGTGCACCGCGCGGTGTGGCACGACGGCCGCGACGTCGCGGTCAAGGTGCAGTACCCCGGTGCGGACGAGGCTCTGCAGACCGACCTGAAGCAGCTGCTCAGGTTCAGCCGGGTGCTCCAGGCGATCATGCCCGGCGCAGAGGTGAAACCTCTGCTGGAGGAGCTGCGGGACCGTTACCTGGAGGAGTTGGACTACCGGACCGAGGCGGGCAACCAGCGGGTGTTCGCGAAGGCGTTCGAGGGCGACGAGCACGTCCTGGTGCCGCGCGTGGTGGCCAGTTCGCCGAAGGTGATGGTCACCGAGTGGACGGACGGCACCCCGCTGTCCAAGATCATCCGTTCGGGCGAACGCGAGGAGCGGGACCTGGCGGGCCGGCTGCTGTCGGAGTTCCACTTCTCCGCGCCCAGCCGGTCCGGCCTGCTGCACGCCGACCCGCACCCGGGCAACTTCATGCTCGGCGCGGACGGCCGGCTGCGGGTGCTCGACTTCGGCGCGGTGGCCAGGCTGCCCGACGGCCTGCCGCCGACGTTGGGCCTGATGACGAGGCTGGCGCTGGACGGCCGGTCCCGCGACCTGCTGGACCTGCTGAGGTCGGAGCACTTCATCCGGCCGGGGACCGAACTGCACGAGGAGGACGTCCTCAACTACCTGGCCCCGTTCGTCGAGCCGCTGCGGGCGGAAACGTTCCACTTCACCCGCAAGTGGCTCCAGAAGCAGGCCGAACGGGTGGGCGACCTGCGCAGCCCCGATTCGCAGACGGGCCGCTCCCTCAACCTGCCGCCGCAGTACCTGCTGATCCACCGGGTGACCCTGGGCGCGACGGGCATCCTCTGCCAGCTGGACGCGAACGTCCCGGCCCACGCCATCGTCGCCCGCTGGCAACCCGGCTTCGCCGACTGACCCCACCGCCGCCGCGGGCCCGTGCCCGCCAACTGCTCCCGGCTCCCGGCCGAACCGCCTCCCACCAGGCCGTTCCGACCGGGAGCCGAACGCTGCAGGGCGAGCCGCACGAAGTTGTCCACAACCCGAAATCCCCCATCCACAGATTCACACCCGCCCCTCGCACTCCCCCGCCCCCTGGCCCAAGATCGACCACATGACCGACGTGATCAAAACCGCCGACCTGAAAGCCGCGGGCGTCCCCCGCTACGTGATCGACCTGCGCTGCCGTCCCGGCGGCCCGTGGCAGCGCATCCTGCCGGGCGTGCTGCTGCTCGCCGCCACCCCGCCGACCAGAGCGCAGCAGGTCCGCGCCGCCCTGGCCTACGTGGGCCCGGAAGCCGTCCTGACCGGCGTGGACGCCCTGCGCGAACAGGGCTTCCCCGACCTACCGCTGCCCCCGTCGATCCACATCCTGCAACCAGCGTCGTGCCGGAAGACCGGCCGAGGCGGCCTCATCCTCGAACGCACCACCCGCCTGCCCACCCCCGTGAGCAAAGACGGCCTGCCCCTGGCCCCACCCCTGCGCGCGGTCCTGGACGCGGCCCGCCAGGAACGCCACCCGGAACGCAGGGACCGGGTCCTCACCAAAGCCATCCACTCCGGCTACACCCCCGAAGCCCTGCTGGCCGAACTCGACGCGGGCAGCCAACGCGGCGCAGCCGTCCCCCGAACGACCCTCCGCAAACTGACCCACGCCCACCGAGCCGCCTTCACCTGACCCCCACCCACCAACGAAAGGAGCAGCCAACGCCCAACCCCACCTCGCACACTCACCCCGACGAACCCTCCGCCAACCCAACCTCCGACCACGAACCACCAACGCTCAGCCACGCCACCACCCGACTCACCCGCAGGCACGACCACCAAACCCGGCAGCCGGCGAACACCGACAACAGGCTCCAGGCAGCAGGCAACGGCAGGTACCAACCGACAGCGGCAAAGCCCGACAGCCAACGCAAGCGGCAACCAACGACCAGCCAACAGCGGGCGCTACACGGGTCCGACCAGCCCGGCCACCTCAGTCAGCACCGCCGCCACGGCCGGTCGAGTCGGCCCATGCGGCCTCATCAGCCCCAGCCAACCCAGTCGCTCCAGCCAGCCCAGTCAGCATGGCCAGCCCGGTCAGTCCGGTCAGTCCGGCCCGGTCCAGTCGGTCGGGTCCAGTTGGGTCCGGTCCACCCGGTCGAGTCCAGGCCGGTCGGGTCCGGCCGGGTCCGGTCAGATCAGCTCGCGTCGAGTCCGGCCCGGTCGGTCCAGCCGGGTCTGGTCCGGTCGGGTCGGGTCGGGTCTGGTCAGGTCCGGTCGGGTCGGGTCGGGTCGGGTCCGGTCGGGTCAGGTCCGGGCTGGTCAGGTCCGGGCTGGTCAGGTCCGGCCTGGTCAGGTCCGGCCTGGTCGGGTCTGGCCTGATCAGGTCCGGTCAGATCAGGTCGCGTCGAGTCCGGTCCGGTCTGGTCGGGTCCAGTCGGGTCAGGTCGAGTCCGGTCCGGTCCGGTCCGATCAGGTCGGGTCCAGTCCAGTCAGGTCGAGTCCGATCCGGTCTGGTCCGGCCAGGCCAGGCCAGGCCGGGTCGGGTCGGGTCCGGTCGGGTCGATCTGGTCGGCTCGGTCAGCCCGATCGGACCGGCCAGCCTGGTCGCTCTGGTCGGCTCGGCCAGACGGATCGGTCCGGCCGGATCAGCCAGCCCGATCGGCCAGGTCGGCTCGGTCAGCCCGATCGGCCAGGTCGGCTTCGGCTACCAGTACTCGGCGGGGAGTTTGCCCTCGATGTCGCGGACGTGGGTTCGGGCGCAGTCGTGGCACAGCCAGCGGTCCGTGCCGTGTTCGCGCTCGCGCGCCCAGGCGAGCAGCTTCGCGGCGTCCTTCACCGACTCGCGGGTCCGGCCGCACCGCGCGCACGCCGCGTTCACGGCTTGCGCCCGACGTGCACCGTCCCGGCGGACAGCATGAACACGTCGTCCCGCCGGCCGAGGTACGCCGGGTCGTCCGGGTCGAGCAGCCGGGTGAGCGTGTGGCGGTCTGCGGGGTGCAGCCGGTCGGCACCTGCCTCGGCCATCCACCCGACCTGCTGCACGGCCCACTCGCGCACGGCGGGTCCGGCGGGCGCGGGGTGGTCGACCAGGTAGCTGAACGCGGTCACGTCGGTGAGGCCGACGTCGGTCAGCACGGTGTTCCACCCTGCGGGGAGGCGCACCGAGCCGGGCATCGACTCGCGCATCCGCACGAACCACTCGGCGCGGGCGTGCGCGAGCCGGTCCTGGAGGCCGGGTTCGCCGAGGCCGATGTCCCACGGCAGGCAGCGGCTCTCCAGGCCGCCCTCGCCGAGGGCCAGCCAGCCGCCGGGGGCGAGGGCGTCGACCAGGTCGGCCACGCCCCGGCGCTGGTCGGGCAGGTGGTGGACGACCCGGGACGCCCAGATCAGGTGGGCGGGGCCGGCGAAGTCGGCGGGCTGTTCGGCGGCGAGGTCGGCGAGCACGGGACGGACCCGGACGGTCGCGGCGGTGGTGTCGTCCTCGTAGGTCGCGGCGGCGCGGGCCGCGGTCGCCGCGGCGTCGAGCACCTCCGGCACGGCGTCGACCAGGACGACGGTGCCGCCGCCGCGCGCGGTGAGGGCTTCGACGAGGGCGACGGCCATGCCGCCCCCGCCGCAGCCGACGTCGACCGCGGTCGGGTTGTCCGGCAGGGCTCGCACGAGCCTGCGCGCGATGACGCGGACGGCTTCCGCGTCGAGTTCGGCGGCGCGCCGCAGCGAGGCCACGCGCGATGTCCAGTCGATTCCGTCGTGAGTGTGAGCGGCCACACGCCAAACCGTACCCATGACGCGGCCCGCCCTCCCCTTGAAAAGAGGAGGGCGGGCCGGGTGTCACGGCATCGGATCGCGGCGGCCCTCAGGCGGGCCGGCGGTCAGACCGCGCGGGCCGTCGACTGGGCCCTGCGCTCGGCCCAACCGGCCAGTCGCTGCCACCTGCGGGCGACGACGAGGCGGTGGGCCGTTCGATGGCGTTGGGCAAATACCTCTGCGTCATGCATTCGGGATCTGGCCAGATTTTCTTCGAGCAACATGGGGTTACCTCGCGGGTTGAGTTCGATGACGACGGTCTGATCGCTGGTGGTTCGGTACGTGGTCACGCGGCGGCCTCCTGGTCGGTAGCCCCCCGGACAACGGTCGCGGCAGGCGCCGCGGGCACAACAGACGCGGCGGGTGCCGCGGGCACAACAGGTGCTGCGTCCTTGCGCGGGCGACCACGGGGACGCTTGCGCGCGATGACGGCTCCGCGCTCGAAGATCTCGCCGCCCCAGACCCCCCAGGGCTCGTGCCGGGAGAGCGCGCCCGCCAGGCACTCGGCGATCACCGGGCAGCCGGCGCAGAACCGCTTGGCCTGCTCCAGCTCGGCCGGCGCGTCGGCGAACCAGAGGTCAGGGTTGTTGGTACGGCAAGGAAGCTCCAAGCCGGCGTCGGGCGCGGTGTCGATCAGGGTGGCGACCCCGGCTCCCGCCAGGTCCGGCTCGGTGGACAACGTCCCGGCTATCGGGACGGTCGCGGTCAACATCAGGTGGACTCCTGTCAAGGGTCTTGCGATGGGGTTTTTCCTGCTAAAACGGGTCGAACAAACACGAAGGCCGCGGATCCGGTTACGGGTCCGCGGCCTTCGTGAGCCTCAGGTGTGCCTGACGGGTGGTCAGGTACCTCGCTCGTGCGCGGACGGCGCAACGTTCTGAGTCGGGACAACGGTGGGCGCGTAGGCGGCCGGCACCTGGATCAGCTGAACTCGTTCGCCGCCCCGGTTCGAGGCGTGGCGATCGCGGGCAGACTTCTCCCCCGCGACGTGAGCGGCACCGGACGCGACAAGGCCCGTCGTCAGAAGGCGACTCGGCATCGGGAAGCCTGATTGAGTCTTCACACCGGTCACCTCCTCGGGCAGCTAGTCTCGGAGCAACGCTCTGTCGAAATCCCCAGCGGGCGCTTCGCGCCCGGCCTCAGCAGGTTATGACTCGGTCCCAGGGCGATGCAACCGCTTTTTCCAAATACCTGTCGATCGTGTGATGTTTCAGCGTTTGCCCTGGACAAGGGCGAGGACGTCGGCCCCGTAGCGGTCCAGCTTGGCCGCGCCGATGCCGGCGATCGCGACCAGGCCCGGCACGTCCTCGGGCCGCTGCTCGGCGATCGCGACCAGGGTCGAGTCGGTGAACACGACGTAGGCGGGGACCTTCAGCTCCTTGGCCCGGCCCGCGCGCCACGCGCGCAGCTTGGCCAGCAGTTCCTCGTCCAGGTCCGACGGGCAGCTCTCGCACCGGCTGAGCTTGACCGAGCGGGCGTCGGTGAGCGCCGAGCCGCAGATCCGGCACAGCGGCTTGGGGCGGCGCTGTAGCGGCTCGCGCTTGGCGACGGTCCGCGACGCGGGGTGGTCCTCGGGGACCAGCCCGTAGAGGAACCGGCTGCGCCTGCGGTAGCGACGGCCGCCGACAGCGCGGGCCAGCGCCCACGACAGCCACAGGTGCTCACGGGCCCGGGTCACCCCCACGTACAGCAGCCGACGCTCCTCTTCGATCGCCGCCTCGTCGTTGTCCGCGTGCACGATCGGCACGGTGCCCTCGACCAGGCCGACCAGGAACACCGCGTCCCACTCCAGGCCCTTGGCGGCGTGCAGCGAGGCGAGCGTGACGCCTTCGACGGTCGGCGGGTGCTGCGCCTCGGCGCGCACG
Source organism: Saccharothrix sp. NBAS 001 (assembly GCF_056640475.1). NCBI lineage: Bacteria > Bacillati > Actinomycetota > Actinomycetes > Pseudonocardiales > Pseudonocardiaceae > Saccharothrix > Saccharothrix sp. NBAS 001. The sequence goes on along the minus strand of NZ_CM153251.1, from coordinate 9,062,801 downwards.
TCCAGTTCGACGACGAACTTGGCCAGGTCCGCGCCCTCGACGGTGGCCGCCAGCTCCTCGGCGAGTTCGACCAGGGCGAGCAGCGATTCCCACTTCTCCCGGGCCGCGCCGCCGGCGGGCGGCTCGTCGGTGAGCCCGACGCCGGTCAGCACCTCGCGCACGACCTTGGGCAGCTCGCCGGGCGGGTCCTGCGCGGCGGCCGTGCGCAGGGTGATCATCGCCTGGCGCACCTCGGGCCGCTGGAAGAACCGCTCGCCGCCGCGTACCTGGTAGGGGATGCCGAGTTCGGCCAGCGCCTGCTCGAAGATCTCGGACTGCGCGTTGACCCGGTAGAGGACGGCGACCTCGCTGGCCGCCACGCCCTCGTCCAGCAGCGCCTTGACCCGCTGGGCGACGGCCGCCGCCTCGGCGGACTCGTCGTCGAACTCGGTGAACCGGGGCACCGGCCCCTCCGGGCGCTGCCCGATCAGCCGCAGCCGCGACCCGGCGGGACGGCCGCGCGCCCACTTGATGACCTCGTTGGCCAGGCCCACGACCTGCGGCGTCGACCGGTAGTCGCGTTCCAGCCGGACCACGGCGGCCTCGGGGAAGCGGCGCGGGAAGTCCAGCAGCGGGCGCGGCGAGGCGCCCGCGAACGAGTAGATGGTCTGGTTGGCGTCGCCGACCACGGTCAGGTCGTCGCGGGTGCCCAGCCACGAGTCCAGCACGCGTTGCTGCAACGGCGTGACGTCCTGGTACTCGTCGACCACGAAGCACCGGTAGCGGTCGCGGAACTCCTCGGCGACCTCGCTGTGCTCCTCCAGCGCGGCGGCGGTGTGCAGCAGGAGGTCGTCGAAGTCGAGCAGCTGCGCGTCGTTCTTGAGCTGCTCGTAGGTCTGGTAGACCTTCACGACCTGCTCGGCGGGCACGGGCGTGTCCCGCTGCGTCCGCGCGGCGGCGGCCGGGTAGTCCTCGGGCGCGATCAGCGACGCCTTGGACCACTCGATCTCGCCCGCGAGGTCGCGCAGCGAGTCGGACTCGGTGGACAGCCCGGCCCGGTTCGCGGCCTGGGCGACGAACCGCAGCTTGTTCCGGTCGATCAGGTCCCACTGGGGGCCGCCGACCACGCGCGGCCAGAAGTAGCGGAGCTGCCGCAGCGACGCCGCGTGGAACGTCCGGGCCTGCGCGCCCTGCACGCCGAGCGCCCGCAACCGGGTCCGCATCTCCCCCGCGGCGCGCGCCGTGAACGTGACGGCGAGCACCTGACCGGCCGCGACGTGACCGCGTTGCACGAGGTAGGCGATCCGGTGGGTGATGGTCCGGGTCTTGCCGGTGCCCGCTCCCGCGAGCACGCAGACCGGGCCGCGCGGTGCCTCCACCGCGGCACGCTGTTCCGGGTCGAGTCCCTCCAGCAGCCGCTCCATGCGCTGCATCCTCGCATTGCACACGGGCACGGCTGTGATGGGGCGACACGGCGCGCCGTATCCTGGTGGGTATGGCTGGAAAGCAGGACAAGGCCGCCGCCAAGGAAGCGGCGAAGGCGCGGCGCGCGGCTTCGAAGGCGCGGCGCGGACAGATCTTCGAGGCGTTCAAGGTGCAGCGCCGCGAAGACAAGGCGCTGGTGCCCCTGATGCTGTTGTGCCTGCTGGGCGCGACGGCCGCGGCGTTCCTGCTCGGACTCATCTGGAACATGCAGTGGGTCCTGCTGCCGCTCGGCATCGCCGTGGGCGCGCTGGTGGCGGTGATCGTCTTCGGCCGCCGGGTGCAGCGCAACGTCTACGCGAAGGCCGACGGCCAGCCCGGCGCGGCCGGCTGGGCGCTGGACAACCTGCGTGGCAAGTGGCGGGTGACCCAGGCCGTGGCGGGCACGACCAGCGGCGACATGGTGCACCGCGTGATCGGCCGGCCCGGCGTGGTCCTGGTCGCGGAAGGCGCGCCCCACCGGGTGAAAGGCCTGCTCGCGCAGGAGAAGAAGCGCGTGGCCCGGGTGATCGGCGAAACCCCGATCTACGACGTCATCGTGGGCCCCGAGGAGGGCCAGGTCCAACTGCGCAAGCTCCAGGGCCACCTGATGAAGCTGCCGCGCAACATCTCGACGGCCCAGGTCGACACCCTGGAGAACCGCCTGGCCGCCCTGGCCAGCCGTGGCGCGGCGCTCCCCAAGGGCCCGCTCCCCCAGGGCGCGAAGATGCGCAACATCCAGCGCGCCATGCGCCGCCGCTGACCTGCCCGAACCTGACTTCCCGGCCGTCGGCTGAGAGCCCTCTGCGGAGGGCTCTCAGCCTTTTCCGCCAGCACTGTCGGCACCCCGTGAGATGATGGATGCCGGGGGCCGGCGGCCACGCCCGCCACCAACCCGCACCCCGCCAACGCCCACCAACCACCACTCACCAACCGCCGCTGACCAGCGCAAACGGCCATCCGAGCGCAAACGCCCGTCTCAGCGCACCCGGCGAATCCGGTACGAACGGCGAATCCAGCACAGCCGCGAACGCTCGGCCCGGAACGAGCCGCGCGATCGTTCGAAGCTGCGCGAGCCTTCAAAGCCGCGTGGACGTTCAAGCCGAGCGGGCGGTCAAGCCGAGCGGGCGGTCAAGCCGAGCGGGCGGTCAAGTCGGGGCGGACGTTCAGCGGACGCGGATGACCACGGTGCCGGCGGCCTTGTCGTGCAGGCAGCGGCCGTCCGCGTCCCACACCACAGCCGGGATGATCGGGAAGATCAGCACGGTCCGCAGCAGCGCCCGGGGCACGCCGACCACGCCCGAACCGTCCAGCCGCGCCACCCGCAGCCCGAACAGCGCGTGCCCCGGCGTGAAGCCGAAGAACCCGACCGCGATGACGGTGATCAGCAGCCAGGCCAGCAGGCTCCAGTTGCGCGGCAGGTCGGGGTAGGTGAACACGCCCGCCACGCCCATCGCCAGGGCGAAGTCGACCAGGATGGCCACCGCCCGGCGTCCGGTGCCCGCCACCGAGCCCGGCCCCGACCTCGGCAGGCCGAGGCGCTCGCCCTTCCACCGCTGGGCGGTACCGTCGCCCGAGTCGGCGCCCGGCTCCAGTGCCGAGCGGGGTCCAGACAGCCACGAACCGGTCCACTTGCTCACCCCACCAGAGTAAGGCCGTGCTCAGCGGGTGAGGATCGGGAGGTCGGGTTGCCCACCCCGGGGTGCCCGTTAACACTGGCGAAACATCAGGGTGACTGCTGGGCAACACCACCGCCATAGCGTCGCAGTAGATGGCAGGCCGCGCGCAACTAGCGGCGTTCAACCACGCCCCCACCGCAGTGAAGGAGTCGACGAGGGTGTTCAAGAATCCCGACGAGGTCCTGAAGTTCATCTCCGACGAGGGCGTGAAGTTCATCGACGTCCGGTTCAGCGACCTGCCCGGTGTCATGCAGCACTTCACGCTCCCGGCCTCGGCGTTCGACGCGGACGCCATCGCCGAGGGCCTCGCGTTCGACGGCTCGTCGGTGCGCGGCTTCCAGTCGATCCACGAGTCGGACATGCTGCTGCTGCCCGACCTCTACACCGCGCGCCTCGACCCGTTCCGGATCGAGAAGACGCTGATCGTCAACTTCTTCGTGCACGACCCGTTCACGCTTGAGGCGTACAGCCGTGACCCGCGCAACATCGCGCGCAAGGCCGAGCAGTACATCTCCGAGTCGGGCATCGCGGACACCGCGTACTTCGGCGCCGAGGCGGAGTTCTACATCTTCGACTCGATCCGCTTCGACACCACCGCGAACGCCTCCTTCCACGAGATCGACGCGATCTCCGGCTGGTGGAACTCCGGCCGCGAGGAAGAGGGCGGCAACCGCGGCTACAAGGTCAAGTACAAGGGCGGCTACTTCCCGGTCACGCCCAACGACCACTACGCCGACCTGCGCGACAAGATGGTCCTCAACATGGAGGCCAACGGCTTCACGGTCGAGCGCGCCCACCACGAGGTCGGCACCGGCGGCCAGGCCGAGATCAACTACAAGTTCAACACGCTGCTGCACGCCGCCGACGACCTGATGCTGTTCAAGTACATCATCAAGAACACCGCGTGGCAGGCCGGCAAGACCGTCACGTTCATGCCGAAGCCGCTGTTCGGCGACAACGGTTCGGGCATGCACACCCACCAGTCGCTGTGGAAGGACGGCGTGCCGCTGTTCCACGACGAGTCCGGCTACGCGGGCCTGTCCGACACCGCGCGCCACTACATCGGCGGCATCCTGCACCACGCGCCGTCGCTGCTGGCGTTCACCAACCCGACGGTGAACTCCTACCACCGCCTGGTGCCGGGCTACGAGGCCCCGGTCAGCCTGGTCTACAGCCAGCGCAACCGGTCGGCGTGCGTGCGCATCCCGATCACCGGCAACAACCCGAAGGCCAAGCGCATCGAGTTCCGCTGCCCCGACTCGTCGGGCAACCCGTACCTGGCCTTCTCGGCCATGGTGATGGCGGGCCTGGACGGCGTGAAGAACAAGATCGAGCCGCCGGCCCCGATCGACAAGGACCTCTACGAGCTGCCGCCCGAGGAGGCCCTCAACGTCAAGCAGGTCCCCGCGACCCTCGACGCCGTCCTGGACAACCTGGAGGCGGACCACGAGTTCCTGCTGGAGGGCGGCGTCTTCACCCCGGACGTCATCGACACGTGGATCTCGTACAAGCGCGACGAGGAGATCAACCCGTTGCGCCTGCGCCCGAACCCTTACGAGTTCGCGCTCTACTACGACGTGTGATCGGCACGGGACCTTGACCAGCAGTTTCATCGGTTGAGGACCCTCACCGGCCGTCTCCAGGCCGTCAGGCGGGGAGAGGCTGTCAGCCAGACCACAGGCCACGGCCCGGGTGACCACTTCAGTCACCCGGGCCGTGGCCTTTTGATGATCACGCCATCTCCGACAACGCCTCGGCGAACACCTTGTCCACAGCCGCCCGGGTCCGTCCGTGACTCGCAGGCATCAGGTGCGTGTAGACGCACAGGGCGGATGCCGGGTCAGCGTGCGCGAGGTATTCGACTCCACGACACGGCCTTGGGGTACCTCACACTGATCGTCTTCAGTTGTCACCGGAGCACGGACGGATACCTCGATCCGATGCCCGCCCGCGATCCCTGCTAGTACGTCGACGGATCAGGCATCCAGCGCAACCAGGCCACGACGCCGTCAAGGCTGATCGAAAAGCGCGTCTCCTCACGGCTCGTCCCGCCGTGCTCCCGCCACCGGTGGCACGTGGCATGACCGGCCGCGACCAAGTCCAAGCAGGCCAACCGCGCCATGTCCTCATCGGCATCCGCCGCCGCCATCAGGTCCTTGATCGTCCACTCTCGCGACGAGACCAGCACAAGCGCGTCGGCCACCCGGAACAGCACCGGGAACGAGTAACCCACAGCCTCGCCCCGCTCTCCGTCATCGGCCGACAGCCGCGCTCCCATCACCGCCGCCAACCGGTCGTCGCGCCACGCCTCGCTGTCACGCAACCAGTCGTGCGCGACCCCCGGACCGCCCCAGTAGGCCAGTCCCGCCGGCGACAGCCGAGGCCGATGCACCGGGAAGCCGCTGGGCAAGGTGTCGGCCTCGACCGTCAGATGCCCCAACTCGGTCAGATCGGCGCACATCTTGCGCACTGCGGAGTACGGCACCTGGGCCGAGCGCGACAACATCCGCAACGACCGTTCCTCATGCGGATAACCGACCAAGAGGCGCATCACCGCCTCGAACATCGCCGGCGTGTACGCACCGGCCAGCCGCTTCAACGGCAACCCGCCCCGCACCACACGGCCCAAGTCGCCTTCGACAGCCGCGCCTCGCCGACCCGCCGAACGCTCCACAGCCTGATCAACGCTCATCCGACTCGACTCCCTCAGCCTTTGCACGCTCACGCGTGGCCCAGTACAGCGCTTCGTGGTGGTGTCCCCGATCGACTTCCGCGACCCGCGCGTACACCTCCGCCGACCGCAGGTAGAACTCCCGCCGCACGTCCGGAGAGGCGTCCGAAGCCGGCATGAGGTGCGTCAACTCCTCGTGCGCGTCCTTGAGCAACGTCACGGCGTTGGCCTGTGCCCACGGGTCAGTCTTGGTGCGCCCCATGACCACCCACCCCCTTGACGGGTGCGTGAGCCCGGTGGGAGCCGGCGGTCCGGTCGCCGCCCGCGATGCGTTCGTTCACGTCCGCCTGGTGGTCGAACGTCTCGGCCCCGTGCAACGCCGCCGCCTTGGCCCACCACGGCGTGCTCTCCAAGGCCGCGAGCTGCCGCCACAACCGCGCGACGAGCCGGTACGTCGACGCGATCCGAGCCGCCGCCACCGGATCATCAGCGGCGACGTACCGATTCGTCTCGTGTGCTCCCGTGTAGGCCCGGTACGCCGCCTGCCACTGAACGACCAGTTCCTGAAGATCGGACACGGCTCACGCGGCCTTGGCCTCGGAGCTGCCACCGTTCGACTTGCCCGCGTCCGGAGCCGAGCCGCCCGACCGACCCACCGCCCGGAACGCGGTAGCCCGGAACAGGAACGACTGGTACTTGAACTCACCGTTCCCCGCGATCCGAGGCTCAGCGCTCAGCCCCTCCAACTCCACTGGCCGCATCCCCGGCACCACCTCACCGGTGGTCGGCACCGGCTGAACGTCGACCGGCAACGTGACCTCGAAGCTCTTGCGCTTGGCGTTGGGCTCGTGCGGGTCGGTGACCGTGACCTTCCACTGTCGCCGACCGGTCACCCCGTCCATTCGCTGCCGCACCGGCCGACCGGCCGCCCGCAGGAACCGGAACCTCTTGTTGATCGCCATCGGCTGCACTCCTCTGACAGGTGCCGCTATCTCGCGGCTTGCTCAATCAGATTCGGCAGCCTGTAGTCCCGTCCCAGGTCCGTAGCGGTCTCACCTCCCGCACGCAGAGCGCGTGCCGGAGTCAAGTTGTCTCGTCTTGGTCTCATCCGGGTGCCAGCCTCGGCCGAGTCACCACGTCGGGGAGGCCAGATGGCCACACGGTCCACTCTCTTGAGGGTCCTGCTCAGGCAACGCCACATGCAGGGCTACCGCGCCTTCTGCAAGGAGTACGACCGAGTCGCCAAGCAGCTAGACCCCGACCTCGTCGGCCGCTATCCCAGCAAGGCCCAGTTCTACCGATGGCTGTCCGGCGACCTGCTCGGCCTGCCCTACGCCGACCACTGCCGCATCCTCGAAAAGATGTTCCCCGGCTGGACCGCCGAACAACTCCTGTCCCCGCACGAGGGCGACGCCGACAGCCTCGTCACACCGTCCCAGCCGCCGGCAACTTCCACCCACCCCGTGCCACGCCCGGTCCAGATGCCGCAGCAGACACGCTTGGCCGACGTCACCGCCGTCTACCCGAGCCGCACCGAGTTCCTGCACAACGTCACCCCACGCGACCTGTTCGAGGGTGCACGAGAGATCCACATCGCCGGACTCTCGCTCAACGTCCTGTGCCAGCAGTACTCCGACAACGCACTACTCGACTCCATCGAGACCGGCACCACCATCAAGGCCCTTTTCCTCGACCCGAGCGGCCATAACATCACCGCTCGCGAGCACGAGGAGGGACTACCCGAAGGACACCTCTCCATGCTCACGCGCCTCAACATCGAGGCCCTGCGCCGAGTCGGTGCCAAGGTCTCGCCGGACGCGCGTGGACAGCTCGCCATCCGGGTCTACGACGAACCGATCCGCTACAACATCCTCGTCACCAACCAGGCGAAATGCATCGTCCAGCCCTACCTGCCGGACGCCAGGGGCGTCGAATCCCCTACGCTCGTGATCGAGAAGGATGATGCGGTACCGGGCCTTTTCAGCACCTTCTCACAGGTGTTCGACTCCATGTGGGACCGCGCGAAGGAGACCCGGTGACGCAAGCGCTCGATCAGTTGACCGCCATCGCGCAGAAGGCCGTGACGATCGGCAGCGACCTGATCAAGCACACCCGTCCCGAAACGGTTACCGAGAAGTCCGACCGTGACACCTATACCGACGTAGACCTCCGCATCGAGCGCGACATACGTGCCTACCTGGCCGAGGTCACGCCCGAGATCGGCTTCATGGGCGAGGAAGAGGGCTTCAGCAGCCAGGCCGCAAGCAGCGACCGCGTCTGGGCGCTTGACCCCATCGACGGCACGTCGAACTTCGTACACGGCGTCCCACTCAGTGGTGTCTCACTGGGACTCATGCAAGGCGACCACGCAATCGTCGCCGCGATTACCCTTCCTCATCTGGATCTGCACTACTCCGCCGCCCACGGGCAAGGCTCGTACGTCAACGGACAGCGGATGCGGGCCAGCAAAACGGCCGAGTTGCCGAAAGCCATGATCGCCATCGGTGACTACGCGCTAGGCGCAGGCGCGGAGGAGAAGAACCGGCAGCGCATCGCACTGACCGCAGCACTCGCCGCAAAAGTCGAACGCATCCGCATGTTCGGTTCGGCCGCCCACGACCTGGTGTGGTTGGCCGAGGGTCGCATCGACGGCGCGATCATCCTGGCCAACAAGACCCACGACATTGCGGCCGGCGTGCTCATCGCCCGCGAAGCCGGAGCCCACGTGCTCGACAGTTCCGGCACGCAGCACAGCTCAGCCGCCGCCCACACCATCGCCGCCGCACCCGGCATCGCCAAGCCGTTGCTTGCCCTCGTGCAGTCGGCTATCTGACTCACTGCCGAATTCGGCTCCATGGGATCAAGGCGCGCGGCCGGTCCCGGTGCACGTGGCCGGGTGGCGGCGCGCCGCGCAGAGCTGCCGCCAAGCCACTTCCGGCCACCAAGGTCGGGACGATCGCGCGGTCATGTGGTTCCCAGTGCCGGGAACGGCCATCGACTGCCGCGACGACACGACCAGCGTCAACGACAAGGCGGTGAACGCGAGGCTGCCCAGCGCGACCCGGCTCGCCTCGCGGAACGCCGACTCATTCAGCCCCGCGCGCCGGCGCTCACGGAGCAGTTCGAAGACGATGCCGGGTGCGACGAGCCCCAGGAACGCCGGCAGCGCGCCGAGGGCCTGCGGCACCATCAGAGGGTGTCGCCACCGACGTCGGGCGGGCCAGCCGGTTCCGAGTCGAGGTAGCCGGCAGGCGCGGGCACGGGCTCGCTGTGCGTCTTGTACGGGCCGTGCACCCGCGTTACCTGGGCACCGGGACGTCCGCCACGGTCACCGCACCGCCCGCGGGTGCCAGCTGCCCGACGATCCCGCCGAACGTCACCGCCACCACCGACGCCGAACCGGCCACGCCGGGGTCCAGTTCCACGTACCCCGACGTGCTCGCGTTCTTCGCCACGGTCACCGGCCACTTGCTGGTGGCCAGCGACGCGCTGTAGTTCCGCTTCCCGTCGTCCACCGCGGACACCGACGCCAACGGCAGGTCCATCTTCGCCGTGCTCGCGTTCACCACGGTCACGTGCAGCCGCAACCGCCCACCGGCGTTCTCCACCCGCGTCACCTCGACGGTCAGCAACCCGCGCGCCTGCTTCCACGACCCGACGGCCACCTTGGTCTCCACAGTGGCCGGGGCCTGCGCCGACGACGTGCCGGCCACGCCGTCCGCGCCTCCCGTCCCCGGCGAGGTGGTGGGCGTGCCGGACCGGAACGTCACGCTGAGCGCGCCGACCCCCACGGACCCCGCCGTCACGGCCTGCACCACGCCCAGCAGCACCAGCACGCCGAGCACGGCGAGGCCGATCTTCACGGCCGTGTTCCTCTTCCTGCGACGGGTCTCGTCCATGACGTCCTTCGTCCGGGCGCACGCGTGCGAACGTCCCCCCATTGAGCCCTGCCAGTCTCGGCACGGCGACCACCGGCAGTCAATGGACACCGGCCGGACACCGGGTGGTCACACCGGGCCCGCGCGGGCGGAACCCGCTGATACCACGGTCGTGGCGGGCGGTTAGGGTCGCGCCGTGTCTGATGACGTCGCAACCACCGCGCAGGTGCTGTCCACTAACATCTTCGACTCCGCCGCCGAGGCGATCGAGGCGATCGGCGCCGCCGACGTGCTCGGCCTGGGCATCAAGGTCTCCAACCGGCTGGTGCCGGACGAGGACTCCGACGACACCCTGGTCGAGGAGTGGATCGTGGAGCTGTTCACCTCGGTCCCGACGGTGGACGACGAGGAGTGAACGCGCGAGGGCCTCCCAGGTCACCCCGGGAGGCCTTCGCCGTCACACCGTCAGCACGATCTTCCCGCGCACGTGCCTGCCTTCCAGCAGCCGGTGCGCCTCCGCGGCCTCGGCCAGCGGGAACGTCTGCTGCACCACGACCTTCAGCTCACCGGCGCCGGCCCGGTCCGCCAGCCACTCCAGGTCGGCCTGGACGGGCTTGGCGTACGCGTAGCGCCCGCCCAGCTCCAGCACGTTGGTGTCCACAATGGACACGATCCGCGACGGGTCCCGCACCAGCGCGGGCGAGTCGTCGAGCGCGGGGCCGCCGACGCAGTCGAACGCGACGTCCACCTTCCCGTCCCCGCCGACCAGTTCGGCCACGTTGTCCACCAGCGCGTCCCCGTACGCGACGGGCTCGACGCCCAGCGAGCGCAGGAACTCGTGGTTGCGCGGCGACGCCGTGCCGATCACCCGGGACGCCCCGAGGATCCGCGCGACCTGCACCGCGAGGTGCCCGACACCCCCGGCGGCGGCGTGCACGAGCACCGCGTCACCCGACGTCACGTGCACCTTGCGCAGTGCCTGCAACGCGGTCAGCCCGGTCAGCGCCAGGCCGCCGGCCTCCTCGAACGACAGGTTGGCGGGCTTGTGCGCCAGCCCTCTCTCGGTGGCCGCGACCAGTTCCGCGTACGTGCCGTGCTGCACGTGGTCCTTGCGCTGGTAGCCGAACACCTCGTCACCGGGCTGGAAACCCTCGACGGCCGGCCCGACCGCGCGCACCACCCCCGCCACGTCCCAGCCGGGGATCAGCGGGAAGTGGTGCGGCACGGAGTCCTTCACGTACCCCATGCGCACCAGCCGGTCGACCGGGTTCACCCCGGCCGCCCGCACCTCCACCAGCACCTGGTCGAAACTGATCGGCGGATCGGGCAGTTCCCTCAGCGTGAGTACCTCGACATCGCCGAACTCGTCCTGTGCAATCGCCTTCACGCACCCCAGTGTTCACGAGCCGTAGAAGACGCGCTCGATCACGGCGCGTGCGCGCCGCGTGGTGCGCCGGTAGGCGTCGAGGAACTCGCCGGGGTCGCGCGGCTGCCCCATCACCCCGGCCACGGCCGCCAAATCACGCCCGGTGGTCGGCAACTGGTCGCCGGGCTTGCCCCGGACCAGCACGATCGCGTTGCGCGCCCGGGTCGCGACGAGCCACGACTCCTTCAACGCGACCATGTCGTCCTGCGCCATCAGCCCCGCCTCGGCCGCCGCGCGCAGCCCGCGCACCGTCGACGGGGTCCGCAACGCCGGCACCTCGTGGGCGTGCTGCAACTGCAACAGCTGCACGGTCCACTCCACGTCGGCCAGCCCGCCGCGCCCCAGCTTGGTGTGCAGTGACGGATCCGCGCCACGCGGCAGCCGTTCCGCCTCCACCCGCGCCTTGATCCGCCGGATCTCCCGCACGGACGCCGCGTCCAACCCGTCCGCCGGATACCGCACGGGTTCGACCAGCTCCATGAACCGCGCGCCGAGCCCGACGTCCCCGGCGATGAACCGGGCCCGCAGCAGCGCCTGCGCCTCCCACAGCTCGGACCACTGCGCGTAGTACGCCCGGTAGGACTCCAACGTCCGCACCAACGGCCCCTGCCTGCCTTCGGGCCGCAGGTCGGCGTCGACCTGCAACGCCGGGTCCTGGCTGGGCGCGCTGAGCAGCCGCCGCACCTTCTCCACCACCGCGCTCGCGTACCGGACGGCGTCGGAATCGGTCACCCCCGGCGCGGCCTCGCACACGAACATCACGTCCGCGTCCGACCCGTACCCGAGTTCCCGCCCGCCCAGCCGCCCCATGCCGATGACCGCGATGGCCGCCTGCCGCTCGCCGGTCGTGCGCACGACCGCGTCCAGCGCGGCCTGCAACACCGCCACCCACACCTCGGACAGCGACACGCACACCGTGCGCAACGACACCAGCCCGAGCAGGTCCGCCGACGCGATCCGCAACAGCTCCTGGCGGCGCAGCGACCGGGCGGCGGTGACCGCGCGGTCCAGGTCGTTGTAGCGGGACACGGTGCTGCGCAACGGGTTGCCGATGGTCATCGGGTCCCGGCCGACCAGCCCCTCGGTGTCGGCGAGCAGCCGCAGCACCTCGGGCGCGCGCACCAGCAGGTCCGGCACCAGCCGCGACGTGCCCAGCAGCGCGGCCAGCCGGTCCACCACCGTGCCCTCGTCCCGCAGCAGCCGCAGGTACCAGGGGGTTTCGGCGAGCGCCTCGGACACCCGCCGGTAGGCCAGCAGCCCGCCGTCCGGGTCGGGCGTCTCGGCGAGCAGGTCCAGCAGCACCGGCAGCAGCGCCGACTGGATCCGCGCCCGCCGCGACACGCCCCTGGTCAACGCCTCGATGTGCTTCAACGCCCCGTCCGGCGCGGCGTAGCCGAGCGCGGCCAGCCGGTTCTCGGCCTCGGTGGTGGTCAGCCGCAACGCCTCGGTCGGCACGTTCGCCACCGCCTGCAACAACGGCCGGTAGAACAGCTTCTCGTGCAGCCGCCGCACCTGGTTGGCGCGCTTGCGGAACTCCGCCAGCAGCACCTGCGCCTCGGACAGCCCGCCCTCGGCCTGCAACCCGGAGGCACGCGCCAGCCAGCGCAGCCCCGCCGCGTCGTCGTCGGCCGGGAACAGGTGCGTGCGCAGCAGCTTCTGCAACTGCAACCGGTGTTCCAGCAAGCGCAGGAACCGGTAGGCACGCCCGAAGTCCGAGGCGTCCGTGCGCCCCACGTACCCACCGCGCCCCAACGCCGCGAGCGCCGCCGTGGTGGTGGGGATGCGCAGCTCCTCGTCACCGCGCCCGTGCACCAGTTGCAGCAACTGCACCGCGAACTCGACGTCCCGCAGCCCGCCGCGCCCCAGCTTCAACTCCCGGTCGGCCAACCCGACCGGCACGTTGTCCTCGACCCGGCGGCGCATCGCCTGCACGTCGGGCACGAAGTCCTCGCGCTCGGCGGCCGTCCACACCAACGGCCCCACGACCTCCAGGTACCGCTGCCCCAACTCGGCGTCGCCGGCCACCGGACGGGCCTTGAGCAGCGCCTGGAACTCCCACGTCCGCGCCCACCGCCGGTAGTAGGACGCGTGCCCGTCCAACGTCCGCACCAGCGCACCCGCCTTGCCCTCGGGCCGCAGCGCCGCGTCCACCTCGAAGCACGCCTGCCCGGCGACCTGCATCATCGTGCTGGCCAGCCGGGTCGCGACCCCGACATCGCCCTCGCCGACGAACACCACGTCGACGTCGCTGACGTAGTTCAACTCCCGCGCACCGCACTTGCCCATCGCGATCACGGCCAGCGTGCACTCGCCGGCGCGCGGCACCTCCCGGTAGGCCACGTCCAGCGCGGCCCGCAGCGCGGCGACCGCCAGGTCGGACAGCAGCCCGGCCACGTCGTCGTAGCTCACGTACCGCAGGTCCGGCTCGGCGACGTGCGCCAGGTCCTCGGCCGCGACCCGGCACAGCAGCGCCCGGTACTCGATCTTCAACGCCCGCACGGCGTCCGCGCCGGTCAGCCCGTCGACCGAGGCGACCAGCGCGGGCGCGAACGACTCCGCCGACACCGGTTCGGCGTCGGCCAGCAGCGCCCACCGGTCGGGGTTCGCGGCCAGGAAGTCCGACAGCGCGGTGGACGACCCGAGCACCGCGAGCAGCCGCCCGCGCAGCACGTCGTTGGCCCGCAACGCGTCGTCCAGCCCGGCCCAGCCCGCACCGAGCGCTTCGCGCAGCCGGTCGACGCCCAGCAGCGCCAGGTCGGGGTCGGGACTGCGGGACAGCGCCCACAGGATCGGCTCGTTGCCCTCCGAGGGACGTCGGCCGTCCCACCACCCGGCCGCGCGCAGGAGTTCACCGCTGCGCGTCTCGGTCAGGCCGAACCGGGCCGGGGATGTCGGGGTGCGCGCTGGATCGGTCATCGAACGACACCGTAGTACCGCGAGCGCCGGCCGGGTCGGTCAGTGCGCCACGATCAAGTAGATGCCGAACAGCACCACGGTCACGCACGCCACCAGGCACGCGCTCGCGGCGGCCGTCGGCAGCGCGACCGAACCGCCCCGCTCCCGCGCGTCCTCCCGCGCCGACAGCGCCCGCAGCCCCGCCGAGAACAACACCACCAGCCCCAGCACCACACCCAGGCTCACCCCGAACACCGTGCCCAGCGCCACCCAGTCGACCTTCACACCGCCACCTTGTGCGTCTCGGACTGCGCCGCGATCTCGTCCACCACGTGCTCGGGCCGCACCGGCTCGCGCCGCGACAGCAGCCAGATCACCAGCGACACCACCACGGCGACCACCGCCACGGCCACCACGCCAAACGTCCCGGCGGACGCGACCTTGCCCGCGATCGCACCGACGATCCCGGCCGCGGGCAGCGTGAGCATCCACGCCAGCGCCATCCGCCCGGCCACACCCCACCGCACGCCGTCGCGCCGCCGCCCCAGCCCGGACCCCATGATCCCGCCGGACGCGACGTGCGTCGTCGACAGCGCGAACCCGAGGTGCGACGACGCCATGATCACGGTCGCCGCGCTGGTCTGCGCCGCGAAGCCCTGCGGGGCCTCGATCGTGGTCAGGCCCTTGCCCAGGGTCTGGGTGATCCGCCAGCCGCCCAGGTAGGTGCCCAGCGCGATCGCGACCGCGGCGCTCAGGATCACCCACATCGGCGGCGCGGAACCCGGCGCGAGCGTCCCGGCGGTGATCAGGGTGAGCGTGATGATGCCCATCGTCTTCTGCGCGTCGTTCGTGCCGTGCGCGAGCGACATCAGCGCCGCCGACGCGATCTGGCCCGCCTTGAAGCCCTTGTGCGACACCGACTCGCGCGCCCGGCGGGTGAGCCGGTAGGTGAGCACCGTGGCCAGCAGCGCCACGATCCCGGCCACCAGCGGCGCCGCGATCGACGGCACCACCACCTTGTCGATCACCTTCGCGAAGTGCACGGCGTCCGCGCCCGACGCGATCCAGGTCGCCCCGATCAAACCGCCGAACAGGGCGTGCGACGAACTCGACGGCAACCCCACGTACCAGGTGACGAGGTTCCACACGATCGCGCCGACCAGGCCGCCGAACACCACGGCGGGCGTGATGCGCGCATCGTCGACGATCCCGCCGGAGATGGTCTTGGCCACCTCCACCGACAGCAGCGCGCCCACCAGGTTCAACACCGCCGAGAACGCGACCGCGGTGCGGGGCTTCAACGCGCCGGTCGCGATCGATGTCGCCATCGAGTTCGCGGTGTCGTGGAAGCCGTTGGTGAAGTCGAACGCCAACGCCGTGGCGACCACGATGATGACGAGGAGCGAGGCATCCACGCTGATGTTCCTCCGGCTGGAACGACACAGTCGTGGGTGAACGCTACCTGTACTGCCGATGAACACTCACATCAACGGAGGTTCGTCACACCAGCGGCAGGTTCCGGGTCACCGACACCTCGCCGTTCGCCAACCGGACAAAACGCTCGGCGAACGGCTGCCACACCTCACGGATGTCCTCGTGACCCCGTTCCAGCCGCTCCGGATCCAGCCGCGCAGGCGGCACGTCGGCGACGATCTCGGGCGCCCCCTGTGCCCAACGCAATACCATCTCCGGCGTCGTCTCGATGTGGAACTGCACCCCGTAGGCGCGGTCACCCACCCGGAACGCCTGGTTCGGGTACTTCGGCGAAGACGCCAGCAGCTCCGCGGTCGGCGGCAGCAGCGCGATCTCGTCCTCGTGGAACTGGAGCACGTCCGGCGTCCACGGCAGGTCGGCGAACAACGGGTCCTTGCCCGCCACGTCCCGCTTCGCCACCAGCGCCACACCCACCTCCGGCCCGTGCGGACCGCGCCGCACCTGGCCACCGGTAGCCGCCGCGAGCAGCTGCGCGCCCAGGCACACGGCGAGCGTCGGCACCCGCTTGGCGACCGCGTGCGACAGGAGCTTGCGCACGTCCGCCAACCACGGGTGGTCGACGTCGTCCAGCGCCCCCATCGCACCGCCCAGGACCACCAGGCCCCGGTGGTCGGCGAGCACGTCGGGCACCGGCCGCTCGTAGGTCTTGACGACGTCGAGCACCGCCCCGGCGTCGGTCAGCCAGTCGCCGAGGCGGCCGGCCGGGTCTTTGTCGTCGAGCTGGAGCACGAGCAGACGCGTCACCCGACCGAGGGTAGATCAGCAGGCGCACGCGACCCCGTGCAGGTTCTCGGTCCGGCCTTCGGTCGGGTACCCGGCGGCCTGCCACGCCCGGATCCCGCCGGCGAGCCGCTTCACCCGGAACCCGAGCGCGGCGAGCTTCGCCGCGCCCTTCGTGGCGGCGTTGCACTCGAAGCTCTCGCAGTAGCAGACGTAGACCAGGCTCCGGTCCCAGCCCGCGGTGGTCGTGGCGTCCATCTCCCAGTGCGGCAGGTTCACCGCGCCGGGGATGCGCGCCAACGCGAACGCCTCCGCGCTGCGCGTCTCCACCAGCCGGAAGCCGTGGGTCTCACCGGAGCGGAGATCGCGGACGACGTCGTCCGGGTCGGCCTCGAACGCCAGTTCGGCGGCGAAGAACGCGGCGGCGACGGCGGGGTCGGCGGGCGGGAAGCGCAGCGTGTTCGTCATGGTGGAAATCCTGCTGGAGCCGCGCGTCGCGGCACAGGGACAAGTCCAGGCGTTCGCGGCGGTGTGCCTACGATTCCACGGTGGAACTGGACGATCTGGATTGGAAGCTGCTCGACCTGCTCCAGCGGGATGGCCGGATGACGTTCACCGAACTCGCCAAGCGGGTCGCGCTGTCCGCGCCGGCGACCACCGAGCGCGTGCGACGGTTGGAGCAGGCCGGCGTGATCACCGGGTACGCCGCCGTCGTGTCGCCGCGCCTGCTCGGCCTGCCGATCGAGGCGATCGTCCGGGTGCGGGTGCGCAGCCTCGACACGCCGAGGTTTCGTGAGCGGATCGTGACCCTCGCCCAGGTCCTCGACGCAGACCACGTGACAGGCGACGACTGCTGGCTCCTGCGCGTGGTGTGCCGGTCGACGGTCGAGCTGGAGGAATTCGTGGAGCAGGCGCAGCGCTACGGCGACACCACGACGTCCTTGGTGTTCTCGTCCGCCGTCCGGAACCGGCCTGTGACACGTGACGTGACCCAGGGCATCGCGTCCCCCTAGAGAGAACATCAACCCCAGAACGCACAAAAGCCTTCAGGGGTACCCGGCGGACCGGATACCCCTGAAGGAATGATTGTTCGGCGGCGTCCTACTCTCCCACACCCTCACGAGTGCAGTACCATCGGCGCTGGAAGGCTTAACTACCGGGTTCGGAATGGGACCGGGTGTTCCCCAACCGCTATGACCACCGAAACACTATGAAATTACCAACCCGTAGGCACCACACCCCCCGACCCCGGAAAAGGGCAGGGACCGTGGTGGTCCGGTTCGGTTCCTTCAGAACCGCACAGTGGATGCGTAGCATGTTTGTGAGCAAGTCCTCGGCCTATTAGTACCGGTCAACTCCAGCCGTTACCGGCCTTCCATCTCCGGCCTATCAACCCAATAGTCTCTTGGGGGCCTTACCCCACAAAGGGTGGGATACCTCATCTAGGAACAGGCTTCCCGCTTAGATGCTTTCAGCGGTTATCCCTTCCGAACGTAGCCAACCAGCAATGCCCTTGGCAGGACAACTGGCACACCAGAGGTCCGTCCGTCCCGGTCCTCTCGTACTAGGGACAGCCTTCCGCAAGTATCCTACGCGCGCGGCGGATAGGGACCGAACTGTCTCACGACGTTCTAAACCCAGCTCGCGTACCGCTTTAATGGGCGAACAGCCCAACCCTTGGGACCTACTCCAGCCCCAGGATGCGACGAGCCGACATCGAGGTGCCAAACCATGCCGTCGATATGGACTCTTGGGCAAGATCAGCCTGTTATCCCCGGGGTACCTTTTATCCGTTGAGCGACCACGCTTCCACAAGCCATGGCCGGATCACTAGTTCCGACTTTCGTCCCTGCTCGACCTGTCGGTCTCACAGTCAAGCCCCCTTGTGCACTTGCACTCGACACCTGATTGCCAACCAGGCTGAGGGAACCTTTGAGCGCCTCCGTTACCCTTTGGGAGGCAACCGCCCCAGTTAAACTACCCACCAGGCACTGTCCCTGATCCGGATCACGGACCGAGGTTAGACATCCAGTACGACCAGAGTGGTATTTCAACGACGACTCCACAACCACTGGCGTGGCCGCTTCCCAGTCTCCCACCTATCCTACACAAGCCGAACCGAACACCAATACCAAGCTATAGTAAAGGTCCCGGGGTCTTTCCGTCCTGCCGCGCGTAACGAGCATCTTTACTCGTAGTGCAATTTCGCCGGGCCTGTGGTTGAGACAGTCGAGAAGTCGTTACGCCATTCGTGCAGGTCGGAACTTACCCGACAAGGAATTTCGCTACCTTAGGATGGTTATAGTTACCACCGCCGTTTACTGGCGCTTAAGTTCTCAGCCTCGCCCCGAAGAGCTAACCGGTCCCCTTAACGTTCCAGCACCGGGCAGGCGTCAGTCCGTATACATCGTCTTGCGACTTCGCACGGACCTGTGTTTTTAGTAAACAGTCGCTTCTCGCTGGTCTCTGCGGCCGAAAAATCCTAGCCCGCAAGGGGCTTCAAATCCCTCGGCCCCCCTTCTCCCGAAGTTACGGGGGCATTTTGCCGAGTTCCTTAACCACAGTTCGCCCGATCGCCTCGGTATTCTCTACCTGACCACCTGTGTCGGTTTGGGGTACGGGCCGCATGAACACTCACTAGAGGCTTTTCTCGACAGCATGGGATCACCCTACTTCGCCTCAATCGGCTATGCATCACGTCTCAGCCCATGTGACGTGCGGATTTGCCTACACGTCGGCCTACACGCTTACACCAGTACTACCACTCACTGGCGGAGCTACCCTCCTGCGTCACCCCATCGCTTGACTACTACAAGTTCAGGTCCCGCGCTCCACGTTCCCGATCGTCCGAAGACTCACGGAAGGCTTTGGGCGGTTAGTATCACAAGGTTCGCCATGGGCGCGTTCACACGGGTACGGGAATATCAACCCGTTGTCCATCGACTACGCCTGTCGGCCTCGCCTTAGGTCCCGACTTACCCTGGGCGGATTAGCCTGGCCCAGGAACCCTTGGTCATCCGGCGGCAGAGTTTCTCACTCTGCTTTCGCTACTCATGCCTGCATTCTCACTCGTCCAGCCTCCACACCTGGATCACTCCGGCGCTTCGACGGCTGAACGACGCTCCCCTACCCATCCAGACAAAATCTGAATGACACGGCTTCGGCGGTGTGCTTAAGCCCCGCTACATTGTCGGCGCAGGACCACTTGACCAGTGAGCTATTACGCACTCTTTAAAGGGTGGCTGCTTCTAAGCCAACCTCCTGGTTGTCTGAGCGACCCCACATCCTTTCCCACTTAGCACACACTTAGGGGCCTTAGCCGGCGTTCTGGGCTGTTTCCCTCTCGACTACGAAGCTTATCCCCCGCAGTCTCACTGCCGCGCTCTCACGTACCGGCATTCGGAGTTTGGTTGATTTCGGTAAGCTTGTGGGCCCCCTAGACCATCCAGTGCTCTACCTCCGGCACGAAACACACGACGCTGCACCTAAATGCATTTCGGGGAGAACCAGCTATCACGGAGTTTGATTGGCCTTTCACCCCTAACCACAGCTCATCCCCCAGGTTTTCAACCCTGGTGGGTTCGGGCCTCCACGCAGTCTTACCCACGCTTCACCCTGGCCATGGCTAGATCACTCCGCTTCGGGTCTAGACCACGCGACTCAAACGCCCTATTCGGACTCGCTTTCGCTACGGCTACCCCACACGGGTTAACCTCGCCACGCAGCACTAACTCGCAGGCTCATTCTTCAAAAGGCACGCCGTCACCCCTAAAGGCTCCGACGGATTGTAGGCACACGGTTTCAGGTACTATTTCACTCCCCTCCCGGGGTACTTTTCACCTTTCCCTCACGGTACTAGTCCGCTATCGGTCACCAGGGAGTATTCAGGCTTAGCGGGTGGTCCCGCCAGATTCACAGCGAATTTCACGAGTACGCTGCTACTTGGGAACACCACAAGGAGACACCGGGTTTTCACGTACGGGACTCTCACCCTCTACGGCCGCGCTTTCCAGACACGTTCCGCTAACCACAGTGTTTTCTGACTCCTTGCCAGTCCGGCAGAACTGGCCAGTGGGTCCCACGACCCCGCACACGCAA
>NZ_CM153251.1:5675000-9040000 GCF_056640475.1 Saccharothrix sp. NBAS 001 | reverse complement strand
GGCAGCCGCTTAGACCGCTTATTCGCTTCCGGGAGTGACGCCGCAGTACTCTACCCGGCCCGATTCGCGGTGTCAACCGCTCGTTCCGAGGTCCTGCCTGGCGACTCGGCAAAAGTTACTCATGACCTGATCAGAAGTCAAATCGCCTGGTCAGCGGGCTGCCGGAGCGGCACGGCGACCTGCGGGCCGGGCGTCGGAGCCTGGATCGGGCGGGGTCGCAGCCACAGCGAGATGGTCCGCATCCCCTCCATCGCGGCGACGATCTGCTCCGGCGAGGCCGCTTCGCGGGTCGCCACCGGCACCAGGTCGTAGCCCCAGATCCGGAACTCCTTCAAGACCGTGACCGGATCGTCGCCGAATCCCTCCGTCGCGGACGCGGAGAACTCCAGGAACACGTGCGGGCGGTCGCGGCGCAACAAGCGCACGAGCCCGGCCAACGCGCGGTGCCCCCGGCCTGGTGCGTCCACGCGCACGACGGACAGCTTCATGCCGTGCAGTGCCGGTACGGCTTCCAGCTCCTTGTCGAGCCGGGCCGCACGCACCTTCGGCGTGCCCTCGGGCGCGTCGGCCGGCAGCGGTGCGACGGACACGCCGCCGGTGAGCGCGGGCTGCGTGGCCAGTTCGCCGACGCTCTCCCACGCGGCGGCGTCCACGACGACGAGCCGGTCGGCGATGCGTTCAGGCAGGTTGACCTCGACGTTGTGGCGCAGGAGTTCCCGCGCGGACGTACACGGCTCCACGGCGACCACGGCACCCGCTGTGCCGAACCGGCTCAACATGCGCACGGTCTGGTAGCCCACGTACGCGCCGACGTCGAGGAAGATCCCGTCGGGTTCCACCACGGAGTCGATGAGTTCGGACAGGTCCGATTCCCACACGCCGTTGCTGGAGAGCATCGGCAGCATGAACGCGTCGTCGGACGGCAGCCGCAGCAGCCCCACCTCGGTCAACACGAGGGAGCTGCGCACATCGGGCACGGTCTCGCCGTGCCGTTCGTGTTCACGCACCACCACGCGCCGCAGCGCGTCCGCCGTCTGCTGCGCCTGGTTGGCGGCGCGCATCCCGTAGTCGAGCCGGGTGTCACGTTCCCGCAGCACCTCGACGACCTTGGACTCCAGGCTGTCGATGCGGTCGAGCGTCCGTTCCAACGCGACGGCGAGCTTGTCGATGCGCTGGGCGAGCGCGTCGCCGGTCTTGGCGCGTTTGCCGGCTTCGGCGACCACGGCGTCCTCGATCTCGCGCAGCCGCCTGCCTTGCCCGGCCATGTCGGCACGCACCCGCACGACGCCGTCGTCCAGGCCGATCACCTGGTCGGACAGCTGTCCCTGGCGTTCGAGGTGCAGTTCGATCTCGGACCGCAACATCTCCAGTTCGCCGAGTCCGATGCCGGTGGACAGCTCGTCCTGTCGGCGCACGAGTTCGGAGACCGTCCGTTCGACACCGTCCACAAGGGACGCCAGCACGTCGCGCATGTGGTTGTCGTGGTGGTCCAGGACGCGCAGCACCATCTTGCGCAGCTGCGGTGCCATGGGGGTGCGGCTGGCCACGCCGACGTCGGGCTGCCGCAGCAGGGCGTGCTTCGCGGAGTGCAGCGCCTTCATCGGGTCCACGGCGGGGCTCGGGTTCGCTGCGGCACGGCGCGCGCGCCACGCGCGATAGGCGTGTTCGACGCGTTCACGCATGATGTCGCCGATTCGGGCGACCGTGCGGCTTTCCAGGCGTTCGCGGCCCTTCACGCCGATGGCGCGCGCTGTGGGCAGGTCGTCCGCGAGCGCGCGCAGCAGTTTGACGGCGGCCTGCACGTCCGGTTCGGACCCTTGCCGGCACGGCACGTACACGACGGACTGCTTGTCGAACAGCTCGGTGACCGGCCCCTGGTCGGGGGTGAGGATCGGGATGCCCCGCGCGGCGTGCGCGGCGAGCGCCGAGGTGATCCGGTCGCCCCGACCGCGGTGCAGCGAGATCAGGCAGTCGACCGGGCCGAGGTCGGCGACCAGTTCGATGCGCGGGTCGGTGGCGGTGGCCAGGCGGAGCCGCTCGGCGGCTTCGGGGTGGGCGTCCGCGCCGGTCACGGCGATCCGCAGGGTGACGTCCGCGCGGTCGGTGAACGCGCCGAGGAACGCCGAGACAGCGCCGATGACGTTGCCCTCGCGGTCGACGGCGTGGTCGGCGAGCGCCCCGAAGACCGCCCCTTCGTGGTCGTCGGGTTCGTAGGCGTCGTGCTCGGGCACGGGCAGCGGCAGGACCCGGACCGCAGGCCCGCCGGTGCGCTCCACGGCGGCACGGGTCGCCTCGGAGGGCACCCACAGTTCGTTGGCGTCCGGCGCGGGCCCCTCGTCCAGGCGGTAGTCGACGACGAACCGCCCGGGGGGCACCGGCACGGCGCGGTCGACGCGCACCACGACCGGGTAGCCGACGGTGGTCGACATGGGCAGTCCGGACGCGCGCGCGGCGGCCTGGAGCAGGTCGGCGACCGGGCCGGAGCCGATGACGGACACGCCGAGCTGGTCGAGCAGGACCGGCGTGTCGGCGCGCGTGCTGGGCACGGCGGGCACCGGCAGCCGGCCGGTCGCGACGCCCGGACCGGCGCACCAGTCGCGGAACGCGGCGGCGTCCGCGCCGAACGGCTCCGGGAACTGGGTGCGCAGCGCCTGGTCACCACGCCACAGCGCGGCGGCCCAGCGGGTGCTGCCCGGCAGGTCTGGCGCGGGCGCGCAGGCCCACGCGAGGAACCCGGCACCGCCGTCCGCGCCGAACGCGGCGGGCGGGTGGGGCAGCGTGACCGCAGCCCCGTTGACCTGGCCTTCGGCCGGCTTCTCGTGGGTGAAGTGGGCCGGGTCGAACACCGAGCCGGGGTTGGCGCGCGCGGCCTCGCGGTAGTCGGCGCGCAGCTCGTCCGGGATCGGCGTGCCGTCGGGGAGCTGGCCGAAGCCGTAGCGCACCGGGACGGGCGTGTAGCCGCGCCGCACGAGTTCGCCGCGGTAGGCCGTGCACAGGTCGGCGAGGTCGGGGTGTTCGGACAGCAGCACGCGCGGCCGGTCGGCGAACACCGCCGACAGCAGCCACGGCCGGCCCGGGTCGTAGCCCTCGAAGTGGACCGTGCGCAGCGGTTCGCCGAGCACGGTCAACGTGCCGTCGTCCAGGCGGTGCAGGTCGCGTTGGCTCGCGTTCCACGCCGACAGGCCGATCGTGGCGTCGCGCAGCACGTCCAGGCTGACCAGCGCGGGTGCCATGTCGAGCACGGCCTTGGTCGCATCCGGCGTGCGCCGCAGCTGCTCCTCCAAGGAGCGCAGGAACGGTTCGGCACCGGGCGCGACCACCAGGAATCCGGGATCGAACACGCCGGTTTCCAGCAGTTCGGTCGGCGTCGGGCGCAGGCCGTCGTCCGGCAGCGGGCGCAGCGCGCGCGGCAGCAGCACCAGCGGACCGCGTTCGACGGCGTCGAGCACCCGGTCGGACACCGGGGCCAGCACCTGCACCCACGGGTCGAGGTAGAGCACCGGGATGCGCTGGCCGAGCAGCTGCTCCAGCAGTCTCGGCCGGAGCAGCCCGCACAGCTGGCGCGCGGTGCAGCCGGTCGCCAGCTCGGCCAGCTCCGCGGGGCGCACCCCGAGGTCGGCGGGCGTCACCAGGCCGGGGCCGGAGTGCTCCGGCAGGGCGTCCACGATGAGCGCGACGAACCGCGCCTCGGGGTGGTTGGCCAGGAAGGATCCCGACAGCACCTTCACCGCGGGCAGTTCGGCGGCGGTGGCCACCGTGCACGCGATCAGGGTGGGGCGGGCTTCCGAACTCGCGGGCACCTCGGTCACGGTCTGCAAACCTAGCTTCTCCGAATGCCCGGTGTGGACCACCCGCACGGGTTTTTCCTTCACAGGACCGGCAGCAGCGTACGAAGCTCGTAAGGCGTGACGCTGCGCCGGTACGCGTCCCACTCCGTGCGCTTGTTGCGGAGGAAGAAGTCGTAGACGTGCTCGCCCAGCGCTTCGGGCAGCAGTTCGGAGTTCTCCATCTCGGCCAGCGCCTCTCCCAGGTTCTGCGGCAGGTTGTCGTAGCCCGCCGCCCGGCGCTCGCGGTCGGTGAGCGACCACACGTCGTCCTCGGCGGGTGGCGGCAGCTCGTAGCCCTTCTCCACGCCCTTGAGGCCGGCGGCGAGGATCACCGCGTAGGCGAGGTACGGGTTGCACGCCGAGTCCAGCGAGCGGATCTCCACCCGGCGGGACGACGACTTGCCCGGCGAGTACATCGGGACGCGCACCAGCGCGGAGCGGTTCGCGTGACCCCAGCACACGGCCGTGGGCGCTTCGCCGCCGACGATGAGCCGCTTGTAGGAGTTGACCCACTGGTTCGTGACACCGGAGATCTCACGGGCGTGCTTGAGCAGGCCCGCGACGAACGCCTTACCGGTCTCCGACAGCTGGTAGGGGTCCTCGGCGTCGTAGAACGCGTTGCGGTCGCCTTCGAACAGGCTGACGTGCGTGTGCATCCCGGAGCCGGGCTGGTCGGAGAACGGCTTGGGCATGAAACTGGCCCGCACGCCCTGCGTGATCGCGACCTCGCGCACCACGTACCGGAAGGTCATGACGTTGTCCGCCATGGTCAGCGCGTCGGCGTAGCGCAGGTCGATCTCCTGCTGGCCGGGCGCGCCCTCGTGGTGGCTGAACTCCACCGAGATGCCCATCGCCTCCAGCGCCTCGATGGCGTGCCGTCGGAAGTGCGTGGCCGTCTCGTGGCTGGTCTGGTCGAAGAAGCCGCCGTTGTCCGCCGGGATCGGCTCGCTGCCGTCGTCCGGGAGGTTCTTCAGCAGGAAGAACTCCATCTCCGGGTGGACGTAGCAGGTGAACCCGGCCTCGCTGGCCTTGGCCAGGGTGCGCCGCAGGACGTGCCTCGGGTCGGCCCACGACGGCGAGCCGTCCGGCATCGCGATGTCGCAGAACATCCGCGCCGAGTAGTTCGCCTTGTCCGGCGTCTGCCACGGCAACACCTGGAACGTCGACGGGTCGGGCTTGGCCACCATGTCCGACTCGTAGACCCGCGCGAAGCCCTCGATGGCCGAGCCGTCGAAGCCGATGCCCTCGCTGAAGGCGCCTTCGAGTTCGGCCGGCGCCACCGCGACGGACTTCAGGAAGCCCAGCACGTCGGTGAACCAGAGCCGGACGAACCGGATGTCCCGTTCCTCAAGGGTGCGGAGCACGAACTCCTGCTGGCGGTTCATGGCACGAAGCCTAGGTAAAGCCGGTTGCGGGCGCGTTGCCGACTCGCGGGAAACCACCGCGGCCCACCGCGCGGATCGGACAACCCGCAGGTCACGTGGCAGGACCCCCGATTTGAGAGAGTTCTCAGGTCGGTGGACCTACGATTCTGCGCATGTCCCGTCGCCGCGTCCTGGTAGGCGCGCTCGCACTGCTGCTGGCCGGGTGCTCGTCGTCCGGCGACCTGCCCTCCGGGTCCGACCTGGTGGGCAAGTCGGCCGCCGCCATGCGCTCGGTGAGCAGCACGCACTTCACCATCAAGGTCGACGGCGAACTGCCCGACGTGAGCGTGAAGGACGCCGAAGGCGACCTGAACGCGAAGGGCGAGTCGAAGGGCCGCGCCAAGGTCGAGCAGTTCGGCCAGCTCCTGGAGGTGGAGTACGTCCTGGTCGGCCGCGACCTGTACTTCAAGGGCCCGACCGGCGGGTTCTCCAAGCTGCCCGCCGCGCTGGCCGGCCAGGTCTACGACCCGACCGCCATCCTCGACCCGGACAAGGGCGTGGCGAAGGTGCTCGCCGGCGCAAAGGACGCGAAGACGGTCAGCTCCGGCAGCGACGGCCAGGTGGTCGAGGCGACCGTGCCGAAGGACCTGGTGGCGGCCCTGGTGCCGGGCATCGGCGGCGACGTGAAGTCGACGTTCACGCTCAAGGACGACAAGCTGACCAACGCCGTGTTCGAGCTGTCCGGCGGCGCGAAGGTGACCATCGCGCTGACCGACCTGAACAAGACGTTCACCGTCGCCCCGCCGACGTGAGTTCGCGACGGCTGGCGATCGGCGCCGGGGCGCTCGCCGTCCTGCTGGGCGCGCTGGACGCGTACGTGGTGGTCGGCGTCCTGGTCGACATGGTGCGCGACCTGGGCATCCCGGTGAACCACCTGGAGCGCGCGACCCCCGTGGTGACCGGCTACCTGCTGGGCTACGTGGCCGGGATGCCGCTGCTCGGCCAGCTGTCGGACCGGTTCGGCCGGCGGGTCGTGCTGCACCTGTGCCTGGCCGGGTTCGCCGTCGGCTCGGCGGTCACCGCGCTCGCGGGCGACCTGCCGCTGCTGGTCGCGGGCCGGGTCGTGCAGGGGTTGGCCGGTGGCGCGCTGCTGCCGGTGACGATGGCGCTGGTCGGCGACCTGTGGGAAGAGCGGCGGCGGGCCGGGGCGCTGGGTGTGGTCGGCGCGGCGCAAGAGCTGGGCAGCGTGCTCGGGACGCTGTACGGCGTCGGGGTGGCGTCGCTGTTCAACGCGTGGTCGGTGTTCGAGTCGCTGGAGCCGCAGAGCTGGCGGTGGGTGTTCTGGGTGAACCTGCCATTGGCGGCGGTCGCGATGCTGATCGTGCAGCGCACCGTGCCCGGCGGGTCGGGCAGACCGGTGCGGATCGACTTCGTCGGCGGCGCGCTGCTGGCGCTGTCGCTGGGGCTGCTCGTCGTGGGCCTGTACAACCCGGACCCGGAGCACGCCGTCCTGCCGCCGTGGGGGTGGCCGGCGCTCGGCGGCGCGGTGGTCGTGTTCGCCGGGTTCGTGTGGTGGGAGAAGCGGTCGTCGGTGCGGCTGCTGGATCCGGCCGGGGTGGCGATGCGGCCGTTCCTGGCGTCGCTGGGGGTGTCGCTGGCGGCCGGGGCGGCGTTGATGGTGACGCTGGTGGACGTGGAGCTGTTCGCGCAGACGGTGCTGCGGCTGGATTCGGCGGCGGCCGTGGCGCTGCTGGCCAGGTTCCTGATCGCGCTGCCGGTCGGGGCGTTGCTCGGCGGTTGGCTGGCCGCCCGCGTGGGCGACCGGTGGGTGTCGGTGGTGGGGATGGCGCTGGCCGGGGTCGCGTACGTGCTGATCTCGCGCTGGCCGGCCGACGTGTCCCCGTTCACGCTCGACCGCGACCTGGTGGTGGCGGGGTTCGGCCTGGGCCTGGTGATCGCCCCGGTGTCGGCGGCGGTGCTGCGCGTGGTGCCGGCGGTCCAGCACGGCGTCGCGTCGGCGGCGGTCGTGGTGGCGAGGATGACCGGAATGCTGGTGGGCGTCGCGGCCCTGTCGGCCTGGGGCCTGCACCGCTTCCGTGAGCTGACAGCGGAGCTGAACACCCCGCTCCCGTTCGGCGTGCCCGAGGAGGAGTTCAAACGTCAGGTGGAGCAGTACCAACAGGCGCTCACCGACGCTCTCCTGACGGAGTACCACGAGATCTTCCTGATCACCGCCGTCATCTGCGCCGCCGGAGCCGCCCTGTCCCTCCTCCTGCCCACCAGATCACCGACCACTCCCGCTCCCAGCACCCCCGCCGGCCACGCCACACACCCCCAAATCGGGTGATCAATCGTCAAAAACCCCCGAAAACGTACGGAAACACTGTTCCCGTTACTCGGTGAGATATCGAATCCGCGCGAACCACCCCACCACCTTCTACCCGGGAGAACTCGTCAATGCCCAGTCCACCCCGACGTCGGTCCTGCCGGCACCCACGTCGACCGGGCACCGCAGGTTCACGCACCCGAGACCGTGACCTACGACCCGGCCGCCGAACCGCCCGCCGACGAACCGCCGGCCGACGAGCCGATCGGCGAGCCGGCCGCTGCGCCAGCCGACGAGCCGGAGTCCGGCACGCCTTCGTAGTCGGGCAGCTCGACGCCGTTGATCGCACGCTCCACCAACTCGGTGAGCCACTCGGTGTCGGGCTCCGCACTCGCCTCGGCGTCCGACACGGCGCTCGACCCGGTGTCCGACACGGCGTCCGGTCCGGCGTCCGACACAGCGTCCGGTCCGGCATCCGGCTCGGGGACGTCGCGCATGCGCGCGTGCAACCGGCCGATCTCCTGGTTGGCCTCGACGAACGAGCGCATCCGGCGCTCGTAGCCGGCGAACCCGGCCTCCGGGTCCCACCCGGCGGCGGCCAGCTCACCGGCCAGCAAGTACGCGCCGACCAGGGCCAGTCCGGTGCCCTGCCCGGACAGGGGCGACGAGCTGAACGCCGCGTCCCCCAGCAGCCCCACCCGTCCGCTCGACCAGCGGTCCATCACCACCTGGGCGACCTGGTCGAGGTAGAAGTCCGGGGTGTCGTCCAGGTGCGCGAGGATGCGTGAGGTCAACCAGCCGAAGCCGGCCATCCGCTCGCGCAGCAGGCGTTTCTGGGCATCGACGTCCCGGTGGTCGACGTCGAGGTCGGCCGCGGTGAAGGAGAACATGGCCATCGCCCGGGTGGCGTCCTGGATGGGCCGCAGGCCGGTGGAACGCCCGGACTCCTGGTACTCGATCAGCCAGCGGTCCAGCTCGAACTCGTTGGGCACGCTGTAGAAGGCCAACACGTGCCCGAGGTGGCGGACGAACCGCTCGCGCGGCCCGAAGACCATCGCCCGCAGCGCCGAGTGCAGCCCGTCCGCCCCGACCACCAGGTCGAAGCGCCGCCGGTCGCCGCTCGCGAAGACGACGTCGACCCCGTCCGCGTCCTGGGCGAGTTCGGCGATCCGGTCGCCGAAGATGTACTCGACGCCGTCCCGGGTGTCGTCGTAGAGCACCCGTGACAAGTCCCCGCGCAGGATCTCGATCTCCGCGATGTACCCGTCGCCGCCGTCGTCGTCCGCGCGGTAGGTCTCCAGCACGTTCCCGTCCGCGTCCACGCTGTTCGCACCGGCGGTCTCGGTGCGGGCCGTGCGCACGGCCGCATCCAGGCCCATCCGCCGAACGACCTCCTTGCCCACGCCGCGAACGTCCACGGCCTGCCCACCCGGGCGCAGCTCGGGAGCCCGTTCCACCACGGTCACCTCGGCCCCTCGCCGACGCAACCAGTGGGCCAGCGCGGGCCCCGCGATGCTCGCCCCCACCACCAACACCCTGGTGGCGGCGGCCTGGGTGGTCTCCTCGCGGGTCCCGAACTCGTGGGTCGTCATGTCAGGTTTCCTCCGGGTCGGGCTCGGTGTCGCCGGGTTTTGTCGATCTTGGGGCTCGGGTGAACGGCCCGCACGACCTGGCGGTCGGGGCTGCCGGGTGGCTTCTCGTCGCACGAGCTTCGCGACGCGCGAACGGGGTCCGACCCACCCCGCCCGCACCGGATCGTCGATCACCGCCACGTCCAACACGCGAACACCCTCGCACCGACAATTATTAACGTAAAGACAAAATTTGTTTTCGGTTGAACGTGGATCTGCGCACCGCCTGGTTGCCCCGACCAACGTGGGCGCGGTCGTCCGGACCTGGTGCTCGTGCCACGACGTCGGCAGCCTGCCCGTCCGCGAAGTTCGACCAGGACGGACCAAGGTGGCGATGTCGCGGACAACGCGGATACGTTGCAATGGTGATCATCTGGCTCAACGGTGGGTTCGGGGCGGGAAAGACGACCCTGGCACAGGAGCTGCACCGGCGGCTCCCGGACGCGCTCGTGTACGACCCCGAAGACGTCGGCCTCATGCTGTGGAAGTGGATGCGGCCCAACGACGACTTCCAGGACCTGCCGAGCTGGCGGGAGCTGGTGGTCGCGACGGCGCGGTCGCTGCGCAGGCATCACGCGCACACGCTCATCGTGCCGATGTCGCTGGTCCGCGACGCCTACCGGGCGGAGATCCTCGGCGGCCTGGCCGACGCGGGCGAGGAAGTCCTGCACGTCTTCCTGGACGCGGACGCCGACGTGCTCCGGGAGCGGCTCAGCGCCCGTCCGCCGCTCCCGAACGACCCGGAGACCGGCCAGTCCGCCCTCGAATGGGCGCTGAGCAGGATTGATCCGACCGCCGCCGCCCGCCAGCCGGACGGCACGGTCGTGCTGCGCTCGGACCGGCTCACCCCGGCCGAACTGGCCGACGAGGTGCTGGCCGCGGGCCGCCTGCGCTCCGGTTCCGCCGGATAGGCGCACCGCGCGAGCACCACGCTCCGACGTCCGCTGGGATCTTGTGGGTGGCCGGACATGACATGCAGCGCCGCGCATGTCAGCCTGGACATATGGGTGATCCGAATGCCTGGTACTACTGCCTGACCCACCAGACGGCCGAGAAAGGCGTCGGCTGCCGCGGCGGGGATCGGATGGGGCCTTACCCGGACGAGGCGACGGCTCGGCGGGCGCTGGAGTTGGCCCGCGAGCGGACCGAGTCGGAGGACGAGGCCGATCGGAAGTGGAAGGGGAAATAGACCAGGTTCGGGTGCTCACGCGGGTTAGGGTGCACACGTGGCCTCGATGGTGATCCGTACCGGGCGGGCGGACCTGGACTTCAGCGGTATTCGGGCCGAGTTCGGGTTGCCCGCGGAGTTTCCGCCCGCGGTGCTGGCCGAGGCCGAGCAGGCGGTCGGGCGCGATGTCGCGGTGGGCGATCGCGAGGACGCGACGGCGTTGCCGTTGGTGACCATCGATCCGCCGGGCGCGAAAGACCTGGACCAGGCCGTGCTCGTGGAACGGGTCGGGCGCGGGTTCCGGGTGCACTACGCGATCGCCGACCTCGGCGTGTTCGTCGTGCCGGACGGCGCGTTGGACGCCGAGGTCCGGCGGCGCGGCCAGACGCTCTACCTGCCCGACGGCAACGTGCCGCTGCACCCGACCGCGCTGTCCGAGGGCGCGGCGAGCCTGCTGCCGTCGCAGACCCGGCCGGCGGTGCTGTGGACGTTCGAGTGCGGTGCCGACGGCGAGCCCGTGGACGTCCGGGTCCGCCGGGCGATGGTGCGGTCGACGGCCCAGTTCGACTACGAGAGCGTGCAGACGTCCTTCGATTCGGGCACACCGCACCCGTCGATCGAGGCGTTGGCCGATTTCGGGCGGTTGCGGCGGGAGCGGGCCACGGAGCGCGGCGCGGTCGAGTTGCGGCTGCCGGAGCAGGAGATCGTGCCCAACGGGGACGGTGACTGGAAGCTCGTCGTCCGGCCCCGGGTCGACGTCGACGCCTGGAACGCCGAGATCTCGCTGCTGACCGGCATGTCCGCCGCGCGGATCATGCTGGACGCGAAGGTCGGCGTGCTGCGGACGTTGCCGGACGCGGACGACACGGCGGTCGACGCGCTCCGGCGGTCGGCCAGCGCGTTGGGTGTGCCGTGGCCGGACGGTGTCACGCCGTCTCGGCTGCTGGCCGGGCTCGACCCGGCGCGGCCGGAGTCGCTGGCGCTGTTCGTGGACGCCACGAGGTTGTTGCGGGGCGCGGGGTACACGGCGTTCGACGGGCAGATCCCGCCGGTCACCACGCACGCCGGCGTCGCCGCCCCGTACACGCACGTCACCGCGCCGCTGCGGCGGCTGGTGGACCGGTTCGCCACCGAGGTGTGCCTGGCGGTGACCTCCGGCCGGGAAGTTCCGGAGTGGCTGCGGCGGGCGCTGCCGTTGCTGCCCGCGGTGATGGGCGGCTCGGACACGGTGGCGAACAAGGTGGAGCGGGCCTGTTTGGACCAGGTCGAGGCGTGGGTGCTGGCCGACCGGGTCGGGCAGGTCTTCGACGCCGTGGTGCTGCGGGCCGACAACAACGGCGCGGACGTGTTCGTCGCGCAGCCGCCCGTCATGGGCCGGTGCGTGGGAGCCGACCTGCCGGAAGGCGAACGGATCCAGGCCCGGTTGACCGTGGCCGATCCGGAACGCCGGAAGGTCGCGTTCGCCAGGGTCGACGGCTGATGCTGCCGGTCGACGACCTGGGCGAGCCGGTTGCGCTGCCCAACGCCCCGCGACGGGTGGTGAGCCTGGTCCCGTCGCTGACCGAGGCGGTCGATCCCGCCGTGCTCGTCGGAGCCACCGACTACTGCACGCACCCCGCGGACCTGGACGTGGCGCGGGTCGGCGGGTCGAAGTACCCGAAGGTCGAGCGCGTGTTGGCGTTGGCGCCGGACCTGGTGCTCGCGAACAGCGAGGAGAACCGCCCCGAGGACGTGGAACGCTTGCGCGCCAACGGGATTCCGGTGTGGGTGACGGCCGCGCCGGCCACCGTGCCGGCGGCTCTCAAGTCGTTGCGGCGACTGTTGGGCACGGCGTGGGACGTCGAACCCGACTGGCTGGTCGAGGCCGAACGCGTGTGGCGGGACGTCGAGCCGGCCAGGTTCCGGGCGATCGTCCCGGTGTGGCGCAAGCCGTGGGTCGTGGTGGGACGGGACACGTTCGCCGGGGACGTGCTGCGGCGGCTCGGCGTGGTCAACGTGTACGCCGACCATGCCGAACGTTATCCGCGCCCGTCGCTGGACGAACTCCGGTCGTTGGAGGCGGACCTGGTGGTGCTGCCCGACGAGCCGTACCTGTTCACGCCCGAGGACGGGCCGCAGTTCTTCCCGGGTTTGCGGCCGGTGCACGTGTCCGGGCGCTACCTGACCTGGTACGGGCCGTCTTTGGTGGCCGCCCGGTCGGAGTTGGCAGGAGCGTTCGCGGGCTGAGCCACCGGAGGTCGGGAGGGAGGCTTCAGCCCGCGCCGCTCGGGGCCGTCGGTCTCGGCGGTCTCAGAGCCGGAAGCGGTCGGTGGCGTCCACCAGCGCCTTCAGGATGCCCGGCTCGTCGAACGAGTGCCCCGCGTCCGGCACCATGACCAGTTCCGAGCCCTGCCACGCCCGGTGCAGCTCCCACGCGGACGTCGCCGGCGTGGCCATGTCGTAGCGGCCCTGCACGATGATGCCCGGGATGCCCGCGAGTTTGCCGACGTCGCGCAGCAGCTGTCCCTCGTCGAGCCACCCCCGGTTGACGAAGAAGTGGTTCTCGATGCGGGCGAACGCCAGCGCGTAGCGGGGTTCGGCGAACACCGCGACCAGCTCGGGCCGTTCCCGGAAGGTGACCGTCGAGCCCTCCCACACGCTCCACGCGACCGCCGCCGGCAGGTGCACGGCCGGGTCCGGGTCGTTGAGCAGCCGGGCGTAGGTGTTGATCACGTCGCCGTCCGGCGCGAGCGCCGCGACCCGCTCCCACACCTCGGGGAACACGAACCCCGCGCCGCCGCCGTAGTACCAGTCCAGCTCGCGTTGCCGCAGCGTGAAGATGCCGCGCAGCACGAGTTCGGTGACCCGCGACGGGTGGGTTTCGGCGTACGCGAGCGCGAGCGTGCTGCCCCACGAGCCGCCGAACACCTGCCACCGTTCGACGCCCAGGTGTTCGCGCAGCTTCTCCAAGTCGTCGACGAGGTGCCAGGTGGTGTTGGCGCTCAGGTCCGCGCCCGGCTCGCCGGCGTGCGGCGTGGACCGCCCGCAGCCGCGCTGGTCGAGCAGCACGATCCGGTAGACCGCCGGGTCGAACAACCTGCGGTGGACGGGCGAACTGCCGCCGCCGGGGCCACCGTGCAGGAACACCACAGGTTTTCCGTAGGGGTTGCCGCACACTTCCCAGTAGACGCGGTTGCCTGCGCCGACGTCGAGCAGGCCCTGGTCATAGGGCTCGATCTCGGGGTACATGCCCCTACTCTGCACGACTCCGCGCGGCCGAAGATCACCCCGCTGGGGCCGTCGGGCAGGCCCGACGGCCCCAGCGGGCGTCGGCCGATCAGTGGAACGTGTGCTCCGGGCCGGGGAACTGGTGACCGCGGACCTCGTCGGCGAACGAGCGGGCCGCGCCGAGCATGACGTCGGCCATGTCGGCGTACCGCTTCACGAACTTGGGCGCCTTGCCGCGCCGGAGCCCGACCATGTCCTGCCACACGAGGACCTGCGCGTCGGTGTCCGGCCCCGCGCCGATGCCGACGGTCGGGATCGCCAGGTCGTGCGTGATC
This sequence comes from Saccharothrix sp. NBAS 001, assembly GCF_056640475.1. Taxonomy (NCBI): domain Bacteria; kingdom Bacillati; phylum Actinomycetota; class Actinomycetes; order Pseudonocardiales; family Pseudonocardiaceae; genus Saccharothrix; species Saccharothrix sp. NBAS 001. The sequence goes on along the minus strand of NZ_CM153251.1, from coordinate 9,026,142 downwards.
TGCTTGGCGACCTCGGCGGTGACCATCTCCAGCACCACCGCGAACGCCCCCGCTTCCTGGACGGCGCGCGCGTCGGCCACGACCGAGTCGAACCCGTCGTTGCGGCCCTGGACCCGGTAGCCGCCGAGCTGGTGCTCGCTCTGGGGGGTGAACCCGATGTGGGCCATCACGGGAATGCCGGCCTGCACGATCGCCTGGATGTGCGGCGCGAAGTGACGGCCGCCTTCGAGCTTGACGGCGTGCGCGCGGCCTTCCTTCATGAACCGCACCGCGGTGGCCACGGCCTGCTCGACCGACACCTGGTAGGAGCCGAACGGCAGGTCCGCCACGACCAGGGCGCGCTTCACGGACCGGGTGACGCCCCGGACCAGCGGGATCAGCTCGTCCACGGTCACCGGCAGCGAGGTGTCGTAGCCGTAGACGTTGTTCGACGCGGAGTCGCCGACCAGCAGCACGGGGATGCCTGCCTCGTCGAACAGCTCGGCGGTGTACATGTCGTAGGCGGTGAGCATGGGCCACGGCTCGCCGCGTTCCTTCAGCTCGCGCAGGTGGTGGATGCGCACCTTCTTCGCCGGCGTGGCGGGGGCACTGGCCCCGCTGCCATAGGGCGCCGCTACCTCGGCAGAGGTCATGTCGACCGTCCTCCCTCGAAGCCCGCTTCGTCGCGGGTCTCCGGGCCTAGTTGCACGGTTACCCGATCAGCGTGACACCACGAGGGCTGGTTGTGCGCGGTGTGCGAGTCACTTCACACGTGCCGATGGGTCACCACCCTGGTCCGTCCGGGCGGGGCCGGCCGGACTGAGCCGTCCGGACATCCCGCAGACCGACCCAACCCACGCCAGCCCCAACCCACGCCAGCCCCACAACCCACGCGGGCCACGCAGCCTGACCCTGCGGCCCGGCCCACCAGCGCAGCTCCACGCCACAGGCCGAGGGGCGCAGTTCCACGGCCGCAGCCCTACGGGCGTGGGCGCTGCGGGCGTGGGCGCTCGGCGCGCGCGACGCGCGCTGCGGGCGCGCGGTCACGTCCCTGCGGGCGGGCGCTCGGGGCCAAGTGCGGGAGACGGAGCGGGTCCGGGCGGCTGGGCGGACGTGGGCGGCTGGGCGGACGTGGGCGGCTGGTGTGGGTGGCCGGGTTGCGAGTTCGGGCTGGTGGGGGTGGCGGGGAGGTGGGTGGTGTGGTGCGGGAGGTGGGTCGGGGTTTGGGGGACGTGGGTTCGGGCCCAGCGTGGGGTGCGGCGGTTGGGGTCTGTGGACAGGCGGGTGCGTGGCCAGGGGAGGTCGGACGGGGTGTGGGGCTGGGGTTGTCGGGAGTGGGAGATGGCGTGGGGGTTCGGGTGGGCAAAGGTTCGGGGTGGCTCGTGCGGCTTCATTACTTCACCGAGTAACGGGAACAGTGTTTCCGTACATATTTGGGCTCTCTGACACGGTTGTGTGACGACAGGTCCCTCTTTGGGGCGGTGTGTGCGGGGGGCGTGGAGGGTGGGTGGGGTGTTGGGTGTGTGCCGGGCTCCGGAAGTTGAACGCGTGGGTTCAATGTGTTGTGTGGGAGCCCGGCAGCGAGGGTGGTGCGGGGCGGATCAGACCTGACGGGTGGGCATGACGATGATCTGCCGCAGGTTCACGTGCTTCGCGCGGCTCGTGGCGTAGCCGACCACGTCCGCCACATCGGCCGAGGACAGGCGGCCCACGCCGCCGAACCACGTGCTGAGGTCGTCCTGGACGGCCGCGTTGTCGATGTGGCCGGCCAGTTCGCTCTCGGTGAAGCCCGGTTCGACGTTGGTGACGCGCACGTCTTTCGGGCCCAGTTCGGTGCGCAGGTTCGCGGACAGGTGGGTGACCGCGGCCTTCGTCGCCGTGTAGACCGCGAAGTTGGGGAACGTCAGGTGCGCGCCGATCGACGAGATGTTCACCAGGTCGGCCGGACCGGACTTGGCGGCCTCCACCAAGTCCTCGGTGAACTCTTTGATCACGTTGAGCACGCCGCCGATGTTCGTGTCGATCATCCGGGTCCACTCGTCGGTGCGGGCGTCGGCGATCGGGTTGGCGAGCATGACGCCCGCGTTGTTGACCACCAGGTCGACGCGGCCGAAGGCGTCGTGGACGGCGGTGACCGCTTCGGTGAGGTCGGTGGTCACGTCGGCGGCCACCGCGAGGGCTTGCCCACCGTCGGCGTTGATCTTGCCGGCCAGTTCGGCGAGTCGGTCGGCCCGCCGCGCGAGCAGCGCTACCCGGGCGCCCGAGCGGGCGAGCAGCAGGGCGATCTCCGCGCCGATTCCGCTGGCGGCGCCGGTGACCACGGCGGTGCGGTTGGTGAGGTCGTATGTCATGGGACCAGAGTGGGTGCGGTCCGCCCGGGGACCGGAGGCCCCGTTTTTCCCTAGGTCTGTCAGGACCAGGTTGCGGCGGCGCGATCCGGCCATACTGGGGTGCGTGAACCACGACCTGGGCGAGTTCCTGCGCACGCGCCGGGCCCGCGTCCGGCCGGACGACGTGGGTCTGCCGGGCGGCGGGCGGCGGCGCGTGCCGGGCTTGCGGCGGGAGGAGTTGGCGCTCCTGGCCGGCGTGAGCGTGGACTACTACATGCGGCTGGAGCAGGGCCGGACGCCGGCGGTGTCGGATGCCGTGTTGGACGCGGTGGCGCGGGTGTTGCGGTTGGACGACACCGAACGGGCGCACTTGCGGAACCTGGTCCGGCCGGCTACTCCGCGCAAAGCGGTGCCGCAGCGGGTGCGGCCTGGGCTGCGGCGGTTGCTGGACCGGATGACCGACGTGCCCGCGTTCGTGATGGGCCGCCGCACGGACCTGTTGGCGTGGAACGTGTTGGCGGGTGCGCTGTACGGGTTCGAGGATTTCGTGCCGGGCATGTTGAACAGCGCGCGGCACGCGTTCCTGGATCCGGACGCGCGCCGGTTCTACCGGGACTGGCCGACGGTGGCGGCGGACACCGTGGCGGTGTTGCGGCTGGACGCGGGGCGGCATCCCGACGACGCGCGGCTGGCGGCGCTGGTCGGCGAGTTGTCGGTGAAGGACGAGCTGTTCCGGAAGTTGTGGGCGCAGCACGCCGTGTTGGAGAAGACGCACGGGACGAAGCTGATGCATCACCCGGTCGTGGGTGATCTGGACCTGGACTACGAGGCGTTGACGTTCCCGGCCGACCCCGACCTGCAACTGGTCGTGTACACGGCCAAGGAGGGGTCGCCGACCGAGGAGAGGCTGCGCTTGTTGGCCAGTTGGTCCGCCTCGGTCGACGTTTAGGGGTGCGGGCGGGGTTCAGGAGCAGGTTTTGCCGGTGGCGGGGAGTTTCAGGTTGACCAGGTAGTCGTCGCCGATCGGGTCCACGCACTCGTTGCCCTGGAGGTACACGGTGTGCTGGTTGCCTTCGTAGGTGAGCAGGCCGCCGCCGAGTTCCTTCGCCAGGTTGACGCCTGCCTGGTACGGGGTGGCGGGGTCGCCGGTGGTGGAGATGACCAGCGTCGGGGGCAGGCCGGTGACGGCCTTGGTCTCCTGCACGGTGGGCGGCACGGGCCAGAACGCGCACGAGTCGAGCGCGCCGACCGGCGGGTTGCCGTCGTCGAGGAACGGGGCGGCGGCCTTGTAGCGGCGGGCGGCGTCGTCGATCACGGCGCGGTCGGTGACGCGTGGTTCGTCCACGCACTTCACGGCGTTGAACGCGTCCATGATGCTGGCGTACTTGCCGTCTTTGTCACGGTCGTAGTACGCGTCGGCGAGCTGCATCAGCACTTCGCCGCTGTTGTTCTTCAGCTCGACGAGGCCGGCGTTGAGCGGACCCCACAGCTCCTCCGAGTACATGGCCTGGATCGCGCCGGTGATGGCGTCGTTGTAGGACAGCTTCCGCGAGCCGACGTCGACCGGGCGTTGGGCGAGCGGCAGGGTGAGGTCGCGGAACGCCTTGCTCGCGCCGGCGGCGTCGCGGCCGAGCGCGCAGTCCTGGCGTTTCGCGCACCACGCGGAGAACGCGTCGAACGCCTTCTGGAACCCGGCTGCCTGGGCGATCAGCGAGTCGACCTGGTTCTGGGTGGGGTCGACGGCACCGTCGAGGACGAGCGCGCGGACGTTGGCCGGGAACGCGGCCGCGTAGCCCGCGCCGATGTGCGTGCCGTAGGAGTAGCCGAGGTAGGTGAGCTTCTCGTCGCCGAGCGCGGAGCGCATCACGTCGAGGTCGCGCACGACGTCGCGGGTGCCGACGTTCGCGAGGACGTCGGCACCGGTGGTCGCGGCGCACTTCTCGGCGTACGCCTTGTTCTCCGCTTCGGTCTCGGCGATGCCGGCGGGCGAGGTGTCGAGGTCGACGTCGAGGCGGTCGGTGTCGCGTTCGGCGTCGGTGAGGCAGCGGACCTGGGGTTGGCTGGAGCCGATGCCGCGCGGGTCGAACCCGACGAGGTCGAAGCGCTCGCCGAGCACGGACTTGGACACCTGGGCGCTCAGGCCCGCGGCGGCGGACATGCCGGACGCGCCGGGGCCGCCGGGGTTGATGATCAGGGAGCCGATCCGGTCGCCGGTGGCTTTCTGGCGGAGCAGGCCGATGCGGATCGTCCGGCCGTCGGGCTTGGTGTAGTCGAGGGGCACTTCGAGGCGCGCGCACTCGATGTTCTTCTTGTTCTTGTACTGCGTTCGGGTGGTTCCGGTGGTGGCGTAGTCGGCGCAGTCCTCCCAGCCGAGTTGCTGGCCGTAGAACCGTTCCAGGCCGGTGGGCACGGTGCCGGCGGGTCCGCGCTGTTCAAGCGCCGTTCCCGGGGTCGGTGCGCCGGGCACGACGCTCGTGCAGGACGCCAACACGGGCAGGACGAGGAACAGCGTTAGGGAGCGGCGCACGGGTCGATCGTAGGTGTGACTCGTCGGCCACAACGTCCACCACGGCCGCCCCACGTGAGCGAGAATGCGTCCATGCCTCAGCTCCGACTCGCTCTCGCCCAGGTCAACGCCTGTGTCGGCGACCTGGCGGGCAACGCCGAACTCGTCGTGGACTGGTCCCGCAAGGCCGCCGAAGCAGGCGCCCACCTGGCGGTCTTCCCGGAGATGGTGCTGACCGGGTATCCGGTGGAGGACCTGGCGCTGCGGGAGTCGTTCGCGGAGGCGTCGCGGGCGGCGTTGACGGCGTTGGCGGTGCGGTTGGACGAGGCCGGTTGCGGTGAGCTGGCGGTGTTCGTCGGCTACTTGGACCGTGACGAGCGCGGGAAGCGCAACGCGGCGGCGGTGCTCTACGGCGGCGAGGTGGTGGCGCGGCAGAACAAGCACCACCTGCCGAACTACGGCGTGTTCGACGAGCGGCGGTACTTCACGCCGGGTGACGCGCTGGACGTCGTGCGGCTGCACGGGGTCGAGATCGGCATGGTGATCTGCGAGGACCTGTGGCAGGACGGCGGGCCGATCGCCGCGCTCGGTGAGGCCGGGGTGGACCTGGTGGTGTCGCCGAACGCGTCGCCGTACGAGCGGAAGAAGGACGACGCCCGGTTGCCGCTGGTGGCGCGGCGCGCGGTCGAGGCGCGGGCTCCGCTGGCGTACGTGAACCTGATCGGCGGGCAGGACGAACTGGTGTTCGACGGTGACACGATGGTGGTCACCGCAGAGGGTGAACTGGTGACTCGCGCGCCGCAGTTCGTGGAGCACCTGGTCGTGCTGGACCTCGACCTGCCCGGTGGGGCGGCCCGGACGGAGGGCGCGGTCAACGGGTTCACCGTGCGTCGGCGGACGTTGTCGGCATCGCCGGTGGCGGCCTACGAGCCGCTGCCCGTGCCGGCGGCGGCCGAGCCGTTGTCGGACGAAGCCGAGGTGTGGCACGCACTCGTCACCGGATTGCGCGACTACGTGCACAAGAACGGGTTCCAGTCGGTCGTGCTGGGGCTGTCGGGCGGGATCGACTCGGCGGTCGTGGCGACGTTGGCCGTGGACGCGTTGGGGGCGGACTCGGTGCACTGCGTGTCGATGCCGTCGGTGTACTCGTCGGACCACTCGAAGTCCGACGCCCACGACCTGGCGCAGCGGACCGGCGTGCACTACGAGGTGCAGCCGATCGCGGACATGGTGAAGATCTTCGTGGACCAGCTCGGGTTGACCGGCCTGGCCGAGGAGAACGTGCAGGCGCGGTGCCGCGGCGTGACCCTGATGGGGTTGTCGAACCAGCACGGGCACCTGGTGCTCGCGCCTGGTAACAAGACCGAACTCGCGGTCGGGTACTCGACGATCTACGGCGACGCGGTGGGCGGGTTCGCACCGATCAAGGACGTGCTGAAGACGCTCGTGTGGGATCTGGCGCGGTGGCGCAACGCGCAGGCCGAGAAGCTGGGCGAACTGCCGCCGATCCCGGAGAACTCGATCAGCAAGCCGCCGTCGGCGGAGCTGCGTCCGGGCCAGGTGGACACGGATTCGCTGCCCGATTACGAGCTGCTGGACTCGGTGCTGGACGACTACGTCGAGGGCGACAAGGGCTACCACGACCTGATCGCGATGGGTTTCGCGCCGGAACTGGTCGACAAGGTGCTGCGGATGGTGGACCGCGCCGAGTACAAGCGGCGCCAGTACCCGCCGGGCACCAAGATCACGTTCAAGGCGTTCGGCCGCGACCGCCGGCTGCCTGTGACGAACGGGTGGCGCGAGGGCTGATCCGAGCCCGGGAGTTCGGTGCCCCGGCCCGATTTCGGGCGTGAGGTGGGGTTGGGCACGGGCCGGGACTTCGCGCGGGGCCGACCGTTTGGGCGTGCGCGCCCGGGTGGTTCGGGTGCGGGCTGCGATTTCGCGCGTCCGTCGGCCGACGATCGCGCGTGAGCCGGGATTTCGCGCGTGAGCCGGGATTCGCGCGTGGGCCAGGGTTCGGCCTTGGGCCAGAGTTCGTGCGTCGGGCCAGGATTCGGGTGCAGGTGAGGTTCTCGCGCCGGCCAGGATTCGGGCGTCGGCGGCGGTCTTGCGGCACACGTCGGCCGGGCCTCCGCTCGTGGCGGGGCCCGGCCGACGTGGTGTTGCGGGCTACGCGGGGGCGGCGTGGCCCGTCGTGCCGGTCTGGTCGGTGGACGTCTTGGTCGCGGGGGCGCGGCCGTCGGACACCGCGGCGGCGATGCTCAGCACGCCGAGCACGAGCAGCGTGATGCCGAACAGCCAGGCGAGCGCCACCATGCTCGACAGCGGCGCGACCAGGACCACGATCCCGGCGATCACCGTGACGATGCCGGAGAACACCGCCCAGCCGCTGGTGCCGAAGCCGTGGAAGATCTCGGCCACGCCGCCGACCACCCAGATCGCGCCGAGCAGCAGGGCCAGGACGGCGATGGTCTGGAACGGTGCGCGCAGGCACAGGATGCCCGCCAGCAGCGAGAGCAGTCCGGAGACCGCGAACAGGACCCGGTGACCGGTGCCCGCGCCGTCCGCCGTGAACGTGCTGACCAGCCAGAACACGCCGGTGATCAGCAACTGGACGCCGAACAGCACCGCAGCGGTGAGGATCGTGATGCCGGGCCAGATCAGCACCAGCAGCCCGATCAGCACGGTGATCACGCCGAACGTGATTCGCAGCCCCTTCGACTGGCCGAGCGACGCGAGCGACTGCGTCGGACCAGGCGAGCCACCCGAACTAGCCTCGAAGTGCGCCATGGCGACCAGGGTGCGCCTCATCCCCACAACTTGCAGTGCCGAACCCGCGTATCACCCGTTCCGGGACGCCAGAGGAGGCGCGTTCGCAGGGAGGTGTTCGCGCGGAGTTGGGTGCGGATCAGGTTGGCGAGGCAGATTTCCAGCGTTCGGCAGGGCTTGAGGGCCAGGGCGTCCGGGCTGCCGGGGACCTGCGTGCACGCGACGGGCACGAGCCGCTTCACGCCGGCGACGACGGCGGTGGCAGCGGTGGCGACGGCGGTGGTGATCGCGGTAGCGGCGGTAGTGATGGTGGTGGCGATCGCGGTTGCGGCAGTGGTGACGGCAGTGGTGATCGCCGAGGCGGTGGCGGTGGCGGTGGCGGAGGAGCGGAAGGGGGCCGGCCAGGTCCAGTCGCCGGGGCGGAAGGCGCGTGGCCAGGCGGCTGGGCGTAGGCGGGCAGCGGGGCGTGGTCGAGCGGAGACGTGTGCCCGAGCTGCCAGGCGGGGCCAGGCCGCTCGGCTGGGCCGCGCCACCGCGCCGGGCTGGGCGGCCAGGCGTGGGCGCGGGCGCAGGCGTGGGCGCGTGAGCAAGCGCGCGCAGGCGACGGGACGTAGCCAGGCGAGCAGGTGCGCCCAGGCGGCGGGGCGTGGGCGCAGTGCGGGGCGTGGGTGCGCGGGGCGGAGGCGGTCTGCCTGGGGCGGCTGGGAGGTGGGGTGGTTGAGGGGGTGGTCGGTGGTGGGGCGGAGGTGGCTGAGCCAGGTCTTCAGGTGGGCGTAGGGGGTGGGGTGGGGTGCGCGGGGTTCCATGTTTCACCCGAGTAACCGGAACACCGTTACCGTACGTTTTTTGGGGTTTCGGACCGGTTGTTCACCCGAACGTGCGTGGTGTGCGCGGCTTTCCGGGGGCGGCCCCGAGGGGTGGGGCCGCCGAAGGCCGGCTAGCGCTGGTGCGGGGACTGGACCGGCAGCGGGCCGGATTGGGGGTACTGCTGGTGCGGCACCGGGAAGCCCCTGGCCGGGGTGTTCTGGTTGGCGTTGGCGTAGTCGCCCGGGATCGGGTCCAGGACGGAGACCAGCACGACCCGGTTCTCCGGGTCGTCGATGCGGGTCCCGGTGCGGTCGCGGTAGACCAGTTCGCCGTCGGCGTCGATCTCCATGATCGCGCCCACCTCTGCCAACTGCTCCTCGTCCAGGTCCACCAGCCGCTCCCGGCGCGACGGGATCACCCGGTAGACGGGCCAGCCCAGGTGGGCGAACGAGCGGTGGAACTCGGCCATCAGGTGGGTCATCTGCTGCTGCCACGGCAGCGGCATCGCCTCCACCAGCGACCTCGGCAGGACCGCGTACGACCCGTCCACGCCGGGCGGCAGGGACGACAGGTAATCCCGCAGCGGGGTGCTGGACGCGGGTGGTCCGGCGTGGCGCTGGATGGGGTCGGGGGTGAACATCAGTGGTGCCTCCCTGACACGATCTACACGCCCGGCCGGACGGCCAGTGGCATCAACTCGTGGTAGTCCCAGTTGATCTTGCTGATCTTCACGACGTCCCCGGTCTGGGGCGCGTGGATGTACTCGTCGTTGCCCAGGTACATGCCGACGTGGTGCACGGTGATCGGCTCGGCCGGGTTGGTCGCCCAGAAGATCAGATCACCCGCTTTGGCTTCCCGCACGGGCAGGTGCGCGCCGCCGGACATGTACTGGTCGTTCGCCACGCGCGGGATCTTCACCCCGGCCTCGGCGAACGCCTTGACCAGGATGCCCGAGCAGTCCCACTGGTCGGGGCCGTTGCCGCCCCACAGGTAGGGCTCGCCCAGCTGCTGCTTGGTGAACTCGATCGCGGTGCCCGCCGCGCCCGAGGCGAGCAGGAACGCGCCGACGGCCTGGCCGCAGCCCGCCGGGTCGACCACGTTGCCGAGTTCGCCGATCAGGAACGCGGCCATGGCCTCCCAGTTGTGGTACCGGTCGGGGAACGCGGAGCGCTCGACGGCCTGCGCCGATTCGCCGGGGCGCCGGTCCTCCCAGTTGGGCACGTTGGCCAGCACGTCGTAGAACTTGTTGATCGCGTACACCGGGTCGGTGACCTGGGTGGCCGAGCCCCAGCCCATGGTGGGGCGCATCTGGAAGATGCCGAGCGAGTCGCGGTCGCCGTAGTTCAGGCTGCGCAGCCCGGATTCGGTCATGCCGGCCTGGATCGCGACCTGCCACGCCAGCGGCGGCAGCTTGCGCTCCTGGCCGATGGAGATGATCTTGGCGACGGTGCCGCGCTGCTCCTCGTTGAGCCGGCTCGCGTCGTTGCGGCCCTTCTCCGCGCCGCCCCCCTCCCACGGGCCGATGGACGCGTTGCAGCCGACGTTGCGGATGCCGACCGTGCCCTCGGCGGGGGTGGTGTTGTTGACCACCGTCGAGACGCCGTTGGTCACGGTGACGGCGACGACCGCGGCCACGGCCGCGACGACCAGCACGATCTTCAGCATCTCAGCCCACCCTGCTGTACTTGTGCACGCGCCAGCCCTCGGGCAGCTTGGCCACGGTCAGCACGAGCTTGCCGGTTTCCAGGTCGGCTTCGAAATCGACCGAATCGGTGGTGGACCGACTGGCCTTGACCGGGCTCTTGATCTCCTTGGGCACGTTGGCCGGGTCGACGGACTGCAGCGTGGGCAGCAGTTCGTCGGACGTCCACGGCTTGAGCCCGGACAGCCACTTGGCGTTGGTGATGCCCGCCGGGTGGTTGAGCCACGCGTCGATCCAGCTCTCGGCGACCAGCTGCGCGTCGGCGGTGACCGGCGCGGACGAGGCGGCCGCGGTGGGGCTGGGTGCTTTGGTCGGCAGCGGCGTGGTGGTGCCCGCCGGGGGCAGCACGCCGATCTGGTTGCCGGTGCCGGTCGCGGTGGGTTTGGCGGAGGTGGTGGCGGCACCGGGTGCCGCGGCGGATTTCGACCCCATGGTGTGGTCGAAGACGATGCTGGTCGTGGCGACCAGCGCGATGAGTCCGACGATGGTGGCGACCAGGTGGCGGGGGGACCGCAGCGGCCACCCCCACAGGCGGCGGTAGACCGCCGCGCGCCCCCGGTTGGTCCTGATCGGCATCAGCTGTCCCTGACTTCGAGTCCGCGCGAAGGCCGGTAGATCACGTGGACCTGCCTGCCCGCTACCACTTCGGTCTCGGCTCGCCTCGGGCCCGGCACGACCGGGCTGTCGGCGATCCGGTTGAACCCGTTGTGCACCCGGGACGGCACCAGCACGGCGTCGTCCAGGCGGTCCCAGTTGCGGTCCGCGACGGGCGGCGCGTCGACGACCCTGGACCGCCCGGACGGCAGGGCGGCCGGGCTGCCGTGGCCGCCGGCGGGGAGCGCGGCGTGGGCTCCGCTCGCGGCCACGGCGGTGTCGAGCTGGGCCGGTCCGCCGGTCCGGTCGAGGCGGTGCGCGGTGGCGACGACCGGGTTGGCCGCCTCGGGCCGGATCCGGCCTCGGCCGCGCTGCGGCACCTCGGGCCCGTCGGGGTCGGTGTCGCGGACGGTGTCCCAGAACTCTTCCTGCGGCGAGGGACCGGTGTCCTTCTTGCGGCGCAGGCGGGAGAGCAGGCCGCCGCGCATGGGCAGGGCGTTGCTGGCCGAGCCGACCGACATCTCCACCATCTGCCACATCCGGCGCAGCGGTTTGCCGATCATGAAGCAGACCAGGGTGAGCATGAGCCCGAGCAGGGTGCGGGTGAGCAGCGACAGCCCGTTGGCGTTGAAGATCGCCTGCAGCAGCAGCGCGTGGGTGCCCGCGAGAACGGCCAGGACCAGCACGTTGAACACGGTGACGGCGACCGCGCGCCCGACCTTGCGCAGCAGGTCGTGGTGCAGCAGGGCGACCAGGCCGATCAGCGGGCCGGCCAGGGTGAGCACGCGCAGCAGGAGCTGGGCGAGCAGCACGGCGGCCTTGGCGAACAGCTGGAACAGCGAGAACGCGACGGCTTGGAGCAGCGACAGGAACCCGGCGCCGGTGCGGCCGCCGGCTTCGCCGCTGAAGGCGGCCTGGGCGGGGCCGAGCTGGTTGTAGATGTTCTTGTACTCGGTGCGCTTGGCGTTGAGGGCGTTCTGGTCGCCGTCCTTGTGGTCGCCGATCTCCTGCGCGGTCCACGCCTGGGCGTTGAGCGCCCTGGGGCCGAACTCGGCGGCCTGGGGTGCTTCGGGCGAGCCGAACTCGCCGCGCAGCCAGCTCTGGTAGACGACCGAGTCGTGCAGCCGGGACGGCAGGACGTCGAGGTTGTCCTTGCCCTCTTCGACGTCGATGAACCCGGCTTGGATCTCGGAGGTCTTGGTGACCAGCGTGCTGTCGAGCAGGTCGTAGAACTGGGGCAGGGCGAGGGTCGAGGTGGCCAGCCACATCGCGGCCAGCGCCCACAGGCCGCGTTTGCTGATGGCGGCCAGGTCGCCGGTCCAGATCTGCCGGAACATCAGCACCGCGAGCACCAGCGCGACCAGGCCGAACCAGCGGAGGTAGACGTTGTCGTAGACCTTCTGCACGCCGTCCTTGACGGCTTTGTCCAGCGGCTGGAGCAGTCCTTGGCCGACGACGGTGTAGTGCAGGGCGTTGGTCGCGCCGACGATGTTCTTGCCGATGTTGAACAGCTGGTTGCCGGCCCAGGTGTCGAGCACCGGGGAGGCGTTGGGCACCAGGCACTTCTCCTGGTAGGTGTGCCACACCATGCCCGCGTAGCCGTAGGTCAGGTACGGGGAGTCCTTGACGCCGTTGCCGATCGGCGGGTCGATCGCGCCGACCATGCCGGAGCCGGGGCGTTCGGGGATGGGCGCTTCGCCGCAGGGTGCGGCGTAGGCGGGCGCCGCGCCGACCACGGCCTGGAGTCCGACGATGGCGACCACGACCGCCATGGCCCGCCACCGCCCCCCGCGCGGCGCCCGCTCGGGGCCGTCGTCGGGGTCGCGTCTGAAGCGCCGCCGCGCGTAGAGCGCGGCGGCCACGGCCGCCGCGAGCAGGAGGGTGCTCATGCCGCACCTTCCCGACCCGGACGGCGGTTTCCTCCCTCACCGTGGGTCGAGTCGACCAGTTCCGGGTCGGCCAGGCCGACTTCCAGGTCGGCTGCGAGTTCGTCGTCGTACTCGTCGGTGAGGCCCTCGTCGTAGGCGAAGGGGTCCTGCGGCGGCGAGGAGAGTTCCGCTTCGTTCTGGTCCGGGCCGTCGCGCATGGCGTCGGGGGTGGTGTCCAGGGAGTTGCGGAGGTGTTCGAGGTGGGGGCCGGAGAAGTCGATGCGGATGCGTTCGACGCCGCCCGCGCCGTCGCCGAAGATGAACTGGCGGGGTGCGCGGTCGCGTTCGGTGTTGTTGCGGACGCCGCCGGGTCGCCTGCCGAGGGAGGCGACGACCTGCTCGTAGCCCGCGCCGACCGGGACCTTGAGCAGGCGCAGGGCGTCGGCCTGGGCCTGGTCGTCGTCCAGCCGGCCGACGAACACCGAGTCGAGCAGGGTGACGAAGCCCTGGATCTTGAGGAAGTCGGCGGGGATCTGGGAGGACAGCAGGACTCGGACGTTCCACTTCCGGGAGTCGCGGGCGAACCGGTTCATCAGCACGCGGCCGGTCGGTACTTCGGACAGGAAGAACGCCTCGTCGATCCACACGCCCTTGCGGAGGTCCTTGGGGCGTTCGTAGATGGACCGCTGGGTGAGCCACGCGGCGAGGTTGAGCATCTCGACGCCGAGCGCTTCGGCGTCGGTCCAGTGCTCGCGGCCGACGCCGTCCTTGGGCAGGTTGAGGCCGGCCATGGTGAGGACGGTGAGGCGGTCGTCGCGCTGCTCGTTGTACGGGTCGGCGTCCTGTTCGGGGATGAGCAGGGACATCCGTTCGCGCATCTCGTCGAGGAAGTCGGCGACGACGACGGCGTGCTCGTGGTGCTCGGAGGCGTCGCGGCGCAGGGCTTCGAAGACCTGGCCGGGGTGGGCGTCGGGGCGGCCGCCGACCGTCCGCACGGCGCGCAGCAGCACGATCCTGGTCTGCGGGAGCCGGGCGACCTCGAACGGGAGCAGGCCGGTGAGCACGTCGAGCACGAGGCGTCGGCGGGTGGCGGCGGCGAGCGCGCGTTCGCGCCGCCACGCCCGTTCCGGGTCTTCCTCGTCCAGGAAGTGGTCGAGTTGGGGTTCGGCGACCACCCGGTAGGGGTTGAGGATGCCGGGTTGGGCGTTGAGCAGGTTGATCGGCCGCGCGTACGGCTTGAGCTCGGGCAGTTCGCACAGGGCGGCGAGCGGGCCGGACGGGTCGAGCAGCGTCCAGTGCGCGCCGGAGCGCAGCGTCTTGTAGACGATGCCGCCGCCGAGGAACGACTTGCCCGCGCCGAGGCCCGCGACCATCGCGGACAGGCCGGACGCGTCGCGCAGTTCCTGCGCCATCCACGGGTCCCACGCGACGGGGCGGCGGGTGGCGGTGACGGTCTCGCCGAGCAGGATGCCGCGCCGGTCGCCGACCTCGGCGGTGGCGGTGGGCACCGACGACGCCGCCCACAGCACCGAGCCGCGCCGCAGGTAGGCCGAGGAGGACAGCGGTTCGCCGGGGATGAACTCGCGGGCGATGGCGTACTGGGCCTCGGGGTGCTCGATGGCGACCTTCGGCTTGTACAGGTCGAGCAGGGCCTGTGCGAGGCGCAGCGCCTCGCGCTCGGTGGGGCCGGACACGGCCAGCCGCCACCAGGACCGGACGCGGGTGCCCAGGGCGGTGAAGCCCGAGGTCATCTCGTCGTCGATCTCCAGCACCCGGGACGCCTGGCGGGCCAGCGACTGGGGCGGTTCGAGTTCGTGCTCGTCGGTGTAGTGCCGCACCTGCGAGCGGACCTTGTTCATCTGCCGGGTCAGCTCGCCGGAGACCTCTTCGGGCCGTCGCACGTAGATCCGGGCGGACCACTCGACGGCGGCGGGCAGCCGGTCGGAGCGCTGCACCCACGGGTCGTCGACCTCGGGGATCTGCAGGCCGTGCATGAGGCCGACGGTGAGCACCGCGACGTGCCGCTTGATGCCGGCGTTGGAGCCGGTGCGGCCGCGCACGGTCACGGTCGGCGAGTACGGCTCCTGGTGGAAGTCCGCGGCGTCGGTGAACGACGCCAGGTCCTCGGGTTCCCACGGTGCGCCGGGCACGGCGGGCAGGTTGCGCGGCGCGGGCAGGCCCAGCGAGCACGACCGGTGCATCAGCCAGGACATCTCCTCGGCGGTGACCGGCCGGCCTTCCAGCCCGGCGGAGCCGATCACCTGGTCGAGGTGGTCGACCTCGGATTCGATGGCGACGAGTTCGGCGTCCACGGCGTCGGGGAAGACCTTGCGGAGCACGGGGGCGGCGCGTTCGACGGCGCGGTCCATCATGTTCCGGGTCTGCACCTGGACGCCGAGGTAGACCTCTTTCTCGGCCATCGAGCGGCCCATGAGCTGCTGCTGCTCGCCGACCATGTAGTCGTCGAACGACAGCGTGCCGGGCGTGTCGGGCAGCCGGCGCACGGCGTTGTGCACGTGCGCTTCGGCCCACATCCGGATCGGGTAGGGCCGGGTGGTCACCCGCAGGTGCATCCACCGGCCCTGGAGTTCGGCGTACTGGCCGGCGATCGCGGCGATCAGGTCCTGGCGCTGCGAGTCGGAGCGGAACGACCACCGCTGCGGCGCGAGCTTGTACCAGGCGTACACCTCCTGGCCGGTGCGCAGCAGGTGGCCGTCGATGCTGCGGGCGGCGATCGACGGGGTGTAGCTGGGCACCGCCTGCTCACCGGGCAGGCGTCGGCCACGCTTGGAGTAGACCTTCCGCTCGTCCCGCGCGGCAGCCGCGTGCTGGGCCACGTGCTGCGCTGCGGAGCGTCGGGTGTGGTCACGCCGGCGTCCGAACACCGCGAACCTCCTTCTTACGGCGGTCTGGCTGCCTGCGGTGCGGGGATCGGGTGGCGCGCGCCGAGCGTTTCGCCCCCTTCTCGGAGAGACGTTTCCGAGGCCGGTTCTGGTTGACCCGGATCCGGGCGGCGCTGGCCGCGCCGCCCGTGCCCGAGGTCGTCTCACGCGGAGAGTTCAGCTCACGCACCCACATCGTCATGACCGACGACAGCGGGCGTTCGTGGCTGATGCGGGTGCAGATGAACCGGGTCAGCGCGACCGTGATCACGAAGCCCCAGCCGGTGTTGATGAAGTCGAAACCGAAGCCGATCTGCCGCTGCAACGCGGTGATCAGCAGGAAGACCACGATTCCGACGCCCCATGCCACGTAGCGCGCACGCCACGGGAAGGTCGCCTTGGGCGGGCCGAGCCAGACGGCGTCGACCCGGTAGACCTCGTCGTCAGTGCGTACCCGCAAGGGTCACCCGCCGGTGAACAGGCCGGCGATCCACTGGCCGATGTTCGCCCCGGCGTTGGTGGTCACCGCCAGTCCGATGATGGCGAGCGCGATGATCACGCCCCCCAGTCGGCGCATGACACCGGCGTTGTCGCCCTTGCCGCCGCCCAGCCACAGCAGCAGGACCGCGACGGTCAGCAGCAGCAGGGGTACCAGGTTGTCGAGGATCCACTGACGCACACCGCCTGTGCCCAGGGCGGGTTCTGTCTGCTGCGCGAGTGTTACCAGGGTGTGGGCGGTCATCGCAGTACTCCTGAGTACGCAGGACTTCGCCGGGCGGGCCGAGGGGTGCCCGTCCGGTTCGTGCGCCAACGAGTAGAACACGTCTTCGTCACGAGGTGTATCTGTAGGTTCGCGGTGGGTAGATCAATAGCCGTTCCCCTGAGCCTCGATTACGTCTAATCTGACCACGGACATCATGGGTCGAGGGGAGCCGGTGGAGAACCGGCGACACTGGATTCTCCCAATTGCCGAGACAGTTCACCCGACTGCGAACTTCCAGGTCACGCACTGTGTGCACGACCGCGCTCCCCCTTGTCCAGCCCGCCGAGCGATTGACCCATCCGGCCGGGACGTTGCCCCGAACGGACCGCATCCCGGAGTGACGACGCCGAGGAGGCTCGCAGATGGCCCAGCCACCCGAAGCCGTGCCCGAACCGGCCTCCGGGGTGAAGGAAATCACCGTCTCCGTGTCCGTCTCGGGCAGTGATCAGGCTACCGGCACGGACGGGCGTCCGGGGCGGCGGGTGCAGCGGACGGTCAACTTCGACCAGGACGTGCTGGAGCGGGCCCGCGCGGCGGCGACCTACCTGACGGCGTACGAGCCGGCGGCGGGCGTGCGCAGCCTGGCCGACATCGTGAACCCGGCGGTCGAGGCGTACGTGTCGGAGCTGGAGCGGCGGTTCAACGGCGGTGAGGCGTTCCGGCCGGTGCACCGGATGCCGCCGGGCAGGCCCGCCCGGCGCTAGGCCCTCGCCGGGGCCACACGTGGCGCGGCCTCCCGCGCCGGTGGCGCGGGAGGCGCAGAGGTGCCCGACCCGAACGGGTGTGGGGCCCTTCCACCCCCAGTGCAGCGGAAGGGCCCCACCCGTCAGGCGGTGGTCAGCTCCAGCCGGAGATCCGCCAGAAGCCGATCGTCGGCAGGGTGTCCGGGCCGACCGGACCCTTGTTCCAGAAGTAGTCGTTGAAGTTCGCGATCCACGAGTAGCCGATCGGGCCCATGGTCGCCCAGCGCACCCACGACGGCTGGGTGTCGATCGACGCCTGCGCCCACGCGTCGCGGACCTTCATCGGCGCGGGACGGTTGCGCAGCAGGTAGTTGCCGTAACGGGCGCCGTGCGCCGAGTGGTGGTAGGAGACGGTCTCGAAGCTGTTGATCTGGTGCAGGCCGTTGAACGCCCGGCCCCACCGCTGCGCCCAGTTCTGGCCGCCCGCGCTGGTCTGCAGGATCGAGGCGGTGAACAGGCTGATCCACTCCAGGTCCCGGTTGCCCCAGCGGGCGTCCCGGTTGGACAGGAACGTGTCGGTGTTGCTGCTGCACCCGGCGAAGGAGAAACCGGTGGGCGAGCCCCGGCCGTGCCAGTAGCTCAGGTCCACGTCGTCGGCGTAGAGGTGGTCCCAGCCGCCCGCGAAGGCCGGGTCCTTGAAGTCCCGCTCCCACGCGTTCTGGTCCAGCCAGCTGTACTGCACCGGGATGCCCCGGCTGGTGAACTGGTTGTTGAAGCCGTTGACGTCGGTCGCGGTCCACGGCAGGCCGGCGCACCGGCCGGTGCCCTCGCTGCCCACGTCGATCCGGTTGGTCCACTGCGGGGAGATGCCCGCGCCGGTCTCGGTGCGCGGCGGCTGGCTCGGGCCGGGTTCGGGCAGCTTGCCGTCCACCGCGGCGGGCAGTGTCACGGGCTGCACGGTCGCGCTGTTCGGGTCGGTGCCGGAGCAGCGGATGCTCGGCTCCAGCTTGGTCGCCTTCTCGGCCAGCGCGGGCGCGTCGTAGGCGTAGGAGACGTCGGTGACCCGGGTGTCCGCCGCGAACACCTTGGCGCAGCGGGCGCGCGCCTCGGTCAGGTCGAGCACCTTCACGGTGCCGGCCTTCACCAGGTCGCGGGTGTTGTAGACGACGCTGGTGACGGCGCCCTGGCCGTCGAGGGCGACCCGGATCTTGGCGCCGCCGCCTTCCAGCGGGATGCCGTCGAGGGAGAACGCGAACGACACCGCGGTGTCCAGCGGTGCCGACACGACGACCTCGCCCTGCGTGCCGACGACGTCGAACGTGGTGTTGGACGCGGAGGCCACGGCGTTGGCGGGCAGCAGCCCGACCCCGCGCAGGGCTTCCTGGACCTTCTTCACGGCCGCGTCCGCCGGGACGGCGCGCAGCTGCTTGAGCGCTTCGACGTCGAGCTGGGTCTGGGTGGTGGGCAGACCGTCCTCGTCGGGGTTGCCCGCGCCCTTGTCCAGGCCGGGCACCTTCAGGTGGTTGACCTCGTCGGTGAACGACACCGATCCGTCCTGGTCGCGTTCGACGCTCTTGAGGCCGAACGCCCGCTGTAACGCGGTGGCCTGGTCCGGGCTGAGCCCGGCGCTGCGGACCGCGTAGACCGGCAGCTCGACCGCCGCCGCCGACGCGGTGACCGTGCTGGTGACGGCCGCCGCGCCGACCAGTCCGGTCAAGGCGAGCCAGGTGGCGGCCCGCTTCGTGGCTGACATGGGTTTCCTCCTCCTCGTGACCGCGGGGCAAGGACCCGCGGTTCGGCTGGAGGACGAGGCCGCGCACGGCCTGATACCGATGACCACTCGAACGGCGTCACTTGTGTAACACCGTTGGGGTGCAAGGGATCTATAGGCGGACCAGTGCGCCCTTCGCCCGTTTTCGGCCGATTCGGGAGTACGGCACCCGGTGCCCGGGGACCCGGCGTTCGGCGGCGTGGCGGGTGCTCGGCCCGGCACCGGCCGTGCGGGGTGCCGAACCGGGGGCGCGGATGAGTCGGCGTGTAAGCCGGATTCTGTCCCCGGGCGCCTCGCGGCGGTCCCGGTGGGCGGCCATCCATCTCGGCCTGCCGTCGCCGACAGGCTCGTGCGGCCTACCCGCAGGCATCGGGCGGGCCGCCCTCGATCGCCTGCGCAGGCGCCGTGGCGCCCTCTTGGCCTTGCTCCGGGTGGGGTTTACCTAGCCGCCCCCGTCACCGGGGGCGCTGGTGGTCTCTTACACCACCGTTTCACCCTTACCCCGACTCGCGCCGGGGCGGTCTGTTCTCTGTGGCACTGTCCCGAGGGTCGCCCCTGGTTGCCGTTGACAACCACCCTGCCCTGTGGAGTCCGGACTTTCCTCGGCGGCAGACATGAAATCTGCCGACGCGGCCGCCCCGCCGACTCATCCGCGCCGACAGCATAGCCGGGCGCGTCCCAGGCTGTGGAACCAGGAGCCCGAAACCTTGTCGTGATGTGGAACGAACTGCTCTACTCGAAACATGGCAGGAATCGGGGGACTCACTCGCCGTCGGCACGTGGACTACGGTCGCACCGCCGCCGCCATCTGTTGTCGCTGACCAATTTTATCTCGTAGTCCGAGCCTTTTCGGGAAGGTGTCAGCGAGCCATGTCCTCCATTCTGGTTATTTCCGGCAGCCCTTCTCCCGCGTCGCGCACCGGGATTGTCGTGGCGCACGTCGACCAGCTGCTGCGCGACGCCGGCTACGACGTGCGGACCCTGCACGTGCGGCAGCTGCCGACGTTGTCGCTGCTCACCGAGGACCTGCACGACCAGGAGATCGCCGACGCGGTCAGCGCCGTGCTGCGCGCGGACGGCATCGTGGTGGCCAGCCCCGTCTACCGGGCGGCCTACAGCGGCCTGGTGAAGGCGCTGCTCGACCTGTTGCCGAAGAAGGCGTTGCGCGGTCGGGTGATCCTGCCGCTGGCGACCGGCGGCAGCCAGGGATTCCTGGTCGCGATGGACTACGCGTTGAATCCGCTGCTCACCGGGAAGGGCGCGGACCAGGTGTTGCGCGGTGAATTCGTACTCGACCCGGACATCGTCGGCGAAGTGATCGCGCCCGCCGCGGCCGAGGGCATCCGCGCCGCGGTCGACCGCTTCACGCTCGCCGTCGAGGACGCCCGTTTCCGCCGCAAGCGCACCCAGCTGCGCCCTGCGGTCTGAACCCTCGCGCCCCGCCCCGCCGGCCGAGGCGCGACTCCGCGGGCGGCGCGGCGTCAGCCCAGGTGGGAGGTGTCGTTGACGAGCCGGACGGACGCGTGGCCGTCGGGGTAGAACTCGACCACGGACAGCGACGCGAGGTCCAGGTGGAGCCGGAACAACAACGACGGGCCGGCGTCCAACCCCATGCGCAGCAGCGATTTGATCGGCGTCACGTGGCTCACCACCACGACGTCGCGCCCGCCGAACCGGGTGATCAGCTCGTCGCGCGCCCGCCGCACCCGGCGGTGCACCACGTCGAAGCTCTCGCCGCCCGGCGTGGCCACCGAGGGGTCGCCCAGCCAGCGCCGGTGCAGCTGCGGGTCCCGCTCGGCGGCCTCGGTGAACGTCAGGCCCTCCCAGCCGCCGAAATCCGTCTCGATCAGCCCGTCGAGGGTCTCCACCTCGACGTCGAGCCCGCGGCCCACCGCGCCGGCCGTCTCCGCGGCGCGCCCCAGCGGCGACGACACCACCGCCGCCACCCCGTCGAGCTTGGCCAGCCGCGCCGCGGCCGCCTCCGCCTGCCGCCGGCCGACCTCGGTCAACGGCGGGTTGCCCCGCCCGGAGTACCGCCGGGCCACCGACAACTCGGTCTGGCCGTGCCGCAGCAGGTAGAGGCGGGTCGGCTCGCCCGAGGCCCCCGACCACGAGGACGGCGACGAGACAGCCGAGGCCACCCCCGGTTTCGCCGCGGCCGCGCGGTCCTGCGCGCCCGACGGCCCACGGCCCGCCTGGGCGTCCATCGCGTCGTTGGCCAGCCGGTCGGCCGCCTTGTTGCGCTCGCGCGGGATCCACTCGTAGGACACGCTCGCGAACCCCGACGCGACCTCGCGGGCTTCGCGCGCCAGGGGCTGCATCGAGGGGTGCTTGACCTGCCAGCGCCCGGACATCTGCTCCACCACGAGCTTGGAGTCCATCCGCGCGACCACGGTCGAGGCGCCCAGTTCCGCCGCCGCCCGCAGGGCCGCGATCAGCCCCCGGTACTCGGCGACGTTGTTGGTGGCGATCCCGATGCCCTCGGAGCGCTCGGCGAGCACCTCGCCGGTCGCCGCGTCCCGGACCACCGCGCCGTACCCGGCGGGCCCGGGGTTGCCCCGCGACCCGCCGTCCGCCTCGACGACGACCTTCACAGCCCGGATTCCCCCGTGCGCACCATGATCGCGCCGCACTCCTCGCACTGCACGACCTCGTCCGGGGCGGAGTCCTTGACGTTGGCGAACGCGCTGCGGTCCAGTTCGATCCGGCACGCGCCGCACCGGCGGGACTGCAACAGCGCCGCGCCGATGCCCTTGTGCGCGCGCACCCGGTCGTAGAGGGCCAGCAGCGGCTCCGGGAACCGGGTGGCGGCGAGCTTGCGGTCCGCGGTGCGCTTGGCCTCGGTCGACTCCAGGTCGGCCAGCGCGCTGTCGCGTCGGCGGGCGGCGTCCGACAGCGCCTCCTGCGCCTTGTCCAGCCCGACCCGGGCGTGCTGCACGTCGGCCTCGACGGCCTCGCGGCGTTCCATCAGTTCGAGCAGGTCGTCCTCCAGCGCGGACTGCCGGCGCTGGAGGGTCGCCATCTCGTGCTCCAGGTCGGTGAGCTGCTTCGCGCCGACCGTGCCGGACTGCATGAGCTTGCGGTCCCGGTCCTCGCGGGCGCGGACCTGGTCGATCTCGGTCTCCTGGCGCTTGACGTCCCGGTTGAGGTCGCCCAGCGTGGTCTCGATCGTGGTCAGCGCGTCCTGCTTGGCCCGCACGGTCTTCTCGGCCTCGGCGATCTCCGCGATCTCCGGCAGCGTGCGGCGGCGGTGGGTGACGCGCGACAGTTCGGCGTCCACCTGCGCCAGGTCGAGCAGCCTGCGCTGCACGGCGGGATCGGCTTTCACTTCAGCGGCCTCCAGTTCGGGTCGTCACACCGACGGTCCACGGATCGGTCCGGCGAGTCGAGACGAGGGTGTCGACCGTACCGCCGAAGGCGTCCCGCACGATGCCCGCCGCCTGCCCGCACCACGGCCATTCGCCGGCCCAGTGCGCCACGTCCACCAGCGCGGGCCCACCCCGGGCGAGGTGCTCGCCCACCAGGTGGTGGCGCAGGTCGGCGGTCACGTACGCGTCCACCCCGGCCCGCGTGGCCGCGCCGAGGTAGCTGTCCCCGGCCCCGCCGCACACCGCGACGCGCCGCACCGGCCGTTGCGGGTCGCCCGCCGCCCGCACGCCCTGGACCGTGGCGGGCAGGGCATCAGCGACGCGCTGCGCGAACACCCGCAGCGGCTCGGCGGCCGGCAGCTCCCCGATCCGCCCGGCTCCGGTGTGCGCGGGCACGTCGGCGATCTCCACCAGCGAGAACGCCATTTCCTCGTACGGGTGCGCGGTCCGCAGGGCGCTCATCACCGAGGACCGCAGCCCCCGGTCCAGCACGACTTCGAGCCGGGTCTCGGCCACCCGCGACAACGACCCGGGCGTCCCGATCGCGGGCCGCGCGCCCGCCAACGGCCGGAACTGGCCGACCCCGGCCACGGTCCAGGCCGCTTCCCGGTAGTCGCCGATCGCCCCGGCCCCGGCGGCGTGCAGCGCGGCCAGCACCCGGGAGGCGTCCTCGACCGGGACGTGGGTGGTCAACAGGTCCATCGCGGGGGCCGGGGCGGGGCTCAGCGGCCCGGTCACCGTCAGCCCCAGGGCGGAGGCCAACGCGTCCGACACACCGGGCGAGGCCACATCGGCGTTCGTGTGCGCCGTGTACAGCGCGATGCCGCTGCGGATCAACCGGTGCACCAACGCGCCCTTGGGGTCGTCGGCGGGCACACCGTTCACGCCGCGCAGCAACAACGGGTGGTGCGCCACCACGAGTTGGGCGCCCTCCGACTCCGCCTCGTCCACAATGGACGAATCGGGGTCGACGCAGAACAGCACCCGCGTGACGGCCTCGCGGCGATCACCGCACACCAGGCCCACGGCGTCCCACGACTCGGCCGTGGCGGGCGGATAGGCCGCCTCCACCACGGCCAGCACGTCCCCGACCGACGTCACCGCTCCTCCAGAACCACTCGCAACGCGTCCACCAGCAACGCGAACTCCTCGGGCGCCCGGACGGCCACCCGGAGGTGATCGGTCGTCAGCCCGGGGAACGTGTCCCCGCGCCGGACGGCGATCCCCTTGTCCCGCAACGAGAGCCGCACCCGTTCCCCGTCCGGCACCCGCAACAGCGCGAACGGCGCGGACGGCGGCACCACGACGAGATCGCCCAGCGCCCGGACCGCGGACGCCGTGTGCGCCTGGCACTCGACGGCCGCCGCCGACGCCTCGGCGACAGCGGCGGGCGCGCAGCACGCGGCCACGGCCTCCAGCACGAAGCTGCTGACCGGCCACTGCGGCCGGGGAAGCGCCAACCGCGCCAGGAGATCGGGAGCCCCCAGCGCGTACCCGGCCCGCAACCCCGCGAGCCCCCACGTCTTGGTCAGGCTCCGCAACACCAGCAGACCGGGCACCCGCGCCGAAGCCAACGACTCCGCTTCACCGGGAATCGCGTCCGAGAACGCCTCGTCGACCACCAGCACCCGTCCGGGCCGGCTCAGCGAAGCCACCACCTCGGCCGGGTGCAGCACCGACGTCGGATTGGTCGGGTTGCCCAGGACCACCAGGTCGGCGGCCTCCGGAACCGAACCGGGCCGCAGCCGGTACCCGTCGTGCGCCGACAACAACACCCGCTCGACCGGCACCCCGGCGTCCGCGAGGGCCACCTCGGGCTCGGTGAACGAGGGGTGCACCACGGCGGCCAGCCGGGGCCGCAGCGCGGGCAACAACGAAAAACCCTCGGCCGCACCGGAGAGGATCAGCACCTCGTCCGGATCCCGCCCGTGGCGAGCCGCCGCCGAGGACCGCGCCCGCAAGTCGTCCGCCGCGGACGGGTAGGCCCCCACCCCGTCCAGCACGCCCGCCAACCGCTCCCGCAACCACGCGGGCGGCGCGGGCATCCGAACGTTGACGGCGAAATCGACAAGCCCGGGTGCCGCATCGACGTCCCCGTGGTGCCGCAACAGCGCCCGTCCGGAATCCTGGCTGGTCATCACGGGAAGTCTAGGCGATCGCCCCACCCCCACCGACCGACCCCGACCACGCCCTGTGCGCAAGACAACACCGGGGAACGCCGCACCCCGAGCACGAAAAAACGAACCCGCGCCGCCGAACGCGCCCCCGTCCACATCACGCGATCTGCGACACCGCCCATTCCAAATACGCCCCCGGCAGCCGGCGCAAAATCCCCAGCGCCTCCGATTCGGGCATCTCGGGCAACGCCAGCACGGTCTGGTCGGCCAGGTTCCGGCAGTACGCGACCGTCTCGGTGACCAATCCCGACCCGCGCAACCGCGCCAGCAGCCCGGCCAACTCGCCGGCGCCCAGATCCCTGCCCCGGGTGGCGAGCAGCTCCCGCTGCTCCTCGGTCAACGACCGCAGCAGCGGAAACGTGTAGACGCCCTGCCGGATGTCGTTCCCGACCGGTTTGCCCAGCTTCTCCACCGACGACGTCAGGTCCAGCAGGTCGTCGAGGATCTGGAACAGCAGCCCGAAGTGCGCCCCGTACTCCGACAGGCGGGTGGTCTCCTCGTCCGACGCCGACGCGCAGTGCGCCGCCAGCACGCACCCCACCCGGAACAGCGCCCCGGTCTTCAACGCGATCGACCGCAGCGCGCTGTCCGGCGACCGGTGCACGTCGTAGAGGTCCAGCACCTCCAGGACCTGCCCCTCGACCAGGTCGGTGACCGCCGCCGCGAGCTTGCCCGCCGCGTAAGGCGAGATCGACTCCAGCGCCGCCTGGCTGGCCCGCGCCAGCATGAAGTCGCCGACCAGCACCGCCGGGCCCGGACCCCACTCCGCGTTCACCGTCCGCACCCCGCGCCGCTCGACCGCGTTGTCCATCAGGTCGTCGTGCACCAGCGACCCGGCGTGCAGCAGCTCCACGCACGCCGCCGACGTGACCGCCTTCGCCGAGATCTCCCCGGACAGCGCCAGCGACCCGGCGAGCATCACCACCGACCGCAGGCGCTTGCCCCCGGCCGCCGTTATCCGACCCGAGAACGAGTTGACGATCGGGAGCGTCGAAGAGGTGGCCAACTGCCGGATCTCGTCCTCGACCCTCGGCAGCGCGCTGGCCAGCGCCGGGATGGTCGGCATGGTCGTGGTGGGCACACCGCAGATCGTCGCGCGCCCCTGCTGAGAGCCCGCTGAGACGCCGAGCAGCGCCCCGGGACCGCCGCGCGTTCACATCGGGCGGATCACGGCCCGCCCCGACGCAATTCCCGCCACCGGAAACGACTCAGAGCACCGACGCGGCCACCGCGAGCAACACCACCGCGATGCAAAGTATCCAATGCCACCGCATGGGAGGACGCGCGTCACCGGCCGCGAAGTCACGCAGTAGGGGGTCGCTCATGTTTCCTCTTCCCGAGGTGCCACTACACGAATAACGTCGTGGCGAAACCGCGGAACGTTACCCCTGATCACGCTTCCGCAAGTTTGCGTCCACTTCGGACATCAACCGCGCCCGATCACGTCTGAGCTGCTCACGACGTTCCTGGTCGCGCACCAACTGTCGCACGTCGTCGTCCCGGTATCCTGCGGATTCGCGGTAGAAACCTTCTTCGAACCACCACCACGAACGCAGCCCCACGCGCGCGACACGCACGGGCTGTCCCCGCCTGCGCACGTCGAGTGACGGAAAGTCCGCGATACGCACCGGCGGACATCCGGTGGCCACGAAGAAATGCCGTTTCCGGAACAGGAATCCGCGGTCGGTGAAGAATCCGGCGTTCCGGTCGACCACCAGGTCGGCGTTCGGCACGGACGGCCGGAGCCGCGCGAACGAGGGCGTCCGCGGCCACGACCGCTGCCACCACGAGATGCCCGCGAACGCCGCGAATCCCGCGACGAGCAGGAGCACCACACCGACCACGCTCGACATCGATCCCCCAACACCCGGCCGTCCCTGATGGTCAGACGTGCCGGACGCCGCGTCCAGGACCCTCACCCGGAGCGCGCAACCTGACAGACTCCTGCCGTGGCTCTCCACGTGACCTTCATCTGCACTGGCAACATCTGCCGTTCCCCCGTGGCGGCGATCATATTCCGCGACCACCTGGTCCGGGCCGGCCTGGGTGACCTCGTCACCGTGACCAGCGCGGGCACCGCCGGGTGGCACGCCGGCGACCCCGCGGACCCGAGGACCGCCAAGTCGCTCGTCGACCACGGCTACCCCGCCGACCACACCGCCGCGCAGGTGTCCGACGACCACCTGGACGCCGACCTGGTCGTCGCGCTGGACTCCGGCCACGCCCGCGCGCTCGCCCGGCTGACCGACCCGGCGAAGGTCCGCCTGCTCCGCTCGTTCGACCCCGACGCGGACGGCGTGGACGTCCCCGACCCGTACTACGGCGACCGGGAGGGCTTCGACCTGGTGATCTCCCAGGTGGAAGCCGCCGTGCCCGGCCTGCTCGCCTGGGTGCGCGAGAACCGGTGACCCCCGCCCGCCCGGCGGCCGGCTCGCCCGACCCGGCCGAGGCCGCCGCCGAACTCACCGGCACCCCGGCCACCGCAACCCGCCGGATCGGCGACGCCGTCCACGAGGTCGACCTGGCGGACGGCGGCCGCGTCGTGCTCAAGCACCACGCCCACCCCGACGCCGTGCGGGCCGAAGCCGCCTCCCTGGCCTGGCTGGCCGAACCCGAGGGCCCGCCCGTCCCGCGGGTCCGCGCCCACGACGAGCACTGGCTCGTCCTGGACCAGGTCGAGCCCGGACGCCCGTCGCCGAGGGCCGCCGAGACCTTCGGGCGGAGCCTGGCGGCGCTGCACGCCACCGGGGCCCCCGCGTTCGGCGCGCCCCCGCCCGGCGGCCCGCGCGACGCGTTCATCGGCCTGGCGACCATGCCGAACGTCCCGCACCCGACGTGGCCGGAGTGGTTCGCCGAGCACCGCATCGCCTACTACGTGCGCCGGGCCGTCGACTCCGGCGTGCTCACCGCCGCCGAGGCGCGCGTGATCGAGAACGTCCGCGTGGAGGCCCCGGACGAACCGCCCGCGCGGCTGCACGGCGACCTGTGGAACGGCAACGTGCACTGGGCGGCCGACGGCCGGGTGTGGCTGATCGACCCGGCCGCGCACGGCGGCCACCGCGAATCCGACCTGGCGATGCTCGCCCTGTTCGGCTGCCCCCACCTGGACCGCGTCCTGGCCGCCTACCACGAGGCCGCGCCGCTCGCCGACGGCCGGCGCGACCGGGTCCCGCTGCACCAGCTGTTCCCGCTCCTCGTGCACGTCGTCCTGTTCGGCCGCGGCTACGCCGACCGGGCCGTCGCCGCCGCGCGCGCGAGCTGCTGAGTTCACGGGCTCCCACGCCGTCGGAGACCCGCTGCCATGATGAGCCGATGGGGATCAGGGCGTTCGACCGCGACGACTGGCAGTGGCTCAACGAACCGGCCTCGTGGTCGGCCGACGACGGCCTGACCGTCACCACCGACCCGGACACCGACTTCTGGTGCGCCACCCACTACGGGTTCCGGCGCGACACCGGGCACGTCCTCGGCGTCGCGCTGACCGGCGACTTCACCATCTCCGCCACGTTCACCGCCGACTACGCCGCCCAGTACGACCAGGCCGGCATCGCGCTGCGCGTGGACGAGCGGAACTGGATCAAGGCCGGGGTCGAGCTGGTGGACGACGAGTTCCAGGTCAGCACGGTGGTCACCCGCGACTTCTCGGACTGGTCGGTGGTCCCGGCCGCCCGGCCGGCCAGGGTCTCGATCTCCGCGACCAGGGACGGCGACGCGGTCACCGTCCGCTACGGGCTCGACGATGCCGAACCGACCACGATGCTGCGCCTGGCGTACTTCCCGCCCGAGGTCTGCGCCCTCGCCGGGGTGATGGCGGCGGCCCCGACCGGCCCCGGGTTCACCGCCCGGTTCGACCGGGTGCAGGTCACAACGGCCTAGGGCTTACCGTGGACGGGTGCGGTTGAGCTTCCTGTTGCGGCCGGGGTGGCTGGCGTTGACGCTGGCGGTCTGGGTGTTCGCGGGCGCGTGTTTCGCCTTGCTGGCCCCGTGGCAGTTCAGCCGGGACGCGGAGCGCGACGCGCAGAACAACGCGGTCACCACGTCCGTGCGCACCGATCCGGTGCCCGTCGCGACCGTGCTGGACCGGCCCAACGCCGACAACGAGTGGCGGCGGGTCAGCATGACCGGCCGCTACCTGCCCGAGGGCCAGGCGGTCGCCCGGCTGCGGACCGTGCAGGGCGAGGCCGCCTCCGAGGTGCTGACCCCGTTCGCGCTGGACAGCGGCGAGACCGTGCTGGTCGACCGGGGTTACGTGCGCCCGGTCAACGGCCTGAAGGTGCCGACCCTCAAGAGCGTCCCGGAGGGGACGGTCACGCTGGTCGCGTGGGTGCGCGCCGGCGAGAACGACGACCGGGACGCGATCGAGCGCGACGGCCACCGCGAGGTGTACGCGATCAACTCGGCCGTGGTCGGCCGGGCGGCGGGCCTGGACATCCGGCCCGGCTACTTCCAGCTCACCGAGGGCCAGCCGGGCGTCGAGGAGGAGCTGCCGCTGCCGAAGCTGGACGCCGGCCCGTTCTTCTCCTACGCGCTGCAGTGGATCGCGTTCGGCGCGATGGCCCTGGGCGGCTGGCTGTACTTCACCGTCCGCGAGGCCCGGCCCGGCGGCGCGCTGACCGGCGAGCCGAAGGTCAAGCGGAAGTCGGTCGCGGAGCTGCTCGCCGAGGACGAAGCCGGGGACGTAGCAGCGCCAGCGCCGAGGTGACCAGCGCGGCCGACGCGCCGACCACCCGGGACAGCTCCACCGCGCGCGTCACGTGGCCCGCGTCGGGCTGGCGGCCGTGGCCGAGCACCGGCCGGTCCTCCGCGCCGTGCGAGTACACCGTCCGCCCGCCCAGCCGGATCTCCAGCGCGCCCGCGAACGCCGCCTCCACCTGCCCCGCGTTGGGGCTGGGGTGGGCCGCCGCGTCCCGCCGCCAGGTCTTCCACGCCTCGCCCGACGAGCCGCCGACGACCGGCGCGCCGGCTGCCGTGAGCAGCGCCGCGAGCCGGGCCGGGACCAGGTTCGCGAGGTCGTCGAGCCGGGCCGAGGCCCAGCCGAACCGGCGGTAGCGGGCGTTGCGGTGGCCGACCATCGCGTCCAGCGTGTTCGCCGCGCGGTAGCCCAGCAGGCCCGGCACGCCGGCGACCGCGCCCCAGAACAGCGGCGCGACCACCGCGTCGGACGTGTTCTCCGCCACGGACTCCACAGTCGCCTTGGCCAGGCCCATGGTGTCCAGCCGCGCCGGTTCCCGGCCGCACAGGTTCGGCAGCCGGTGGCGGGCCGCGACCAGGTCGCCGCCGTCGAGTTCCCGGCCCATCGCGGTGCCCTCGTCGGCCAGCGACGACCCGCCCAGCACGACCCACGTCGCGGCGGCCGTGGTCAGCGCCTGGAACACCGGGTGCCGTCGCGCCACCCGCTCCACGGCGAACCCGGCCAGCACGGTGCCGCCGACCAGCGTCGCGGTGTGCACGACTCCGGCCACCGGGTGGTCGCGGTACACCTTGCGCTCCACCGCGGCGGCCACCCGCCCGAATCCCGCTACCGGGTGATACTTCCTCGGGTCGCCGAACACCGCGTCCGCGGCCACGCCCAGCACCAATCCGACCGCGCGTCCCACGCTCACACAGGCACGGTATCCCGCGACTGTCGGTAGCCCGCATTAGGGTGCCTCCCGTGGAACCGGCCCGCCTGAAGCTCTACGCGTACCTGGACGCACGTGACCACCAGCGCACTTACCTGGCGATCATGCGGCTGTTCACGTCGACCCTGCTGGCCGACCTGTCGGCGGGCGAGGTGGCGGGCGCGCTGGCCGGCGCCGAGCGCGAGGGCCGGGTGGAGCCGGGCGAGTCGCGCATCGAGAACGTGATCAACCGGCTCAGGCAGCTGGTCGAGTGGGGCAACCTGGTGCAGGGCCGGCGCGAGGTGGTGGCGTCGAGCATCGCCGAGTTCCAGCACGGCAGCGTCCGCTACCAGGTGTCGAAGCTGGCGGTGCGGGTGCAGCGCGACGTCGACGAGCTGCTGCGCGTGCCGGAGGGTGCGCGCGAGGTGTCCCGCGAGCTGCTGCCCGCCGTGGAGCGCGGCCTGGGCGGGCTGGGCCGGTCGCTGTCGGAGGCGCTGCTCAGCGAGGCGAAACGGCCCCGCGAGGTGCTCGCCGAACAGGTCACGACGCTGTTCCTGCAACACGCCGAGCTGGCCGCGACGGTCCGCGACTTCTACGCCTACCTGGGCCAGGTCGTGACCCGGCACCACCTCGCGCCCGAGGAGATCTCCGGGTTCCGCAACCTGCTGGTCGAGTACATCCAGATGGTCGTGGAGGACGTGCTGCGGCACACGCCCGCCATCGCCGACGCCCTGGCCGGGCTCAACGCCGCCCGCGCCGAGCTGCTGCGGCTGCTGGGCCGCGCGGACCTGGGCGACCGGGTGGAGCGGGCGCGCGGGCGGTCGGCCGAGGACTGGCAGGAGCTGACCGACTGGTTCGTGGACCGGCCCGGCCGGCCCAGCCAGGTGACGGCGCTGCGCGACGCGACGGCCCGCGCCATCGGGTCGCTGCTGGCCAGCGTGAAGCGGGCCACCTCCGGCGGCGGCCTGCTGCCCGGCCGGCGCGCCGAGCTGCTCAAGCTCGCGGCCTGGTTCGACGGCGGCACCCGGTCGCGGGCGCACGAGCTGTACGCGGCGGCGTTCGGCCTCTACTCGGCACGGCACCTGTCCCCCGCTCCCGAGCACGACACCGACAACGAGCGCACGTCGTGGCGCGACGGACCGGTGCACGAGGTGTCGGTGAGCGTCCGCAGCCGCAGCGACCGGGGCGCGCGCGGCCGCACCTCGCGCATCCTGGACGACCCGATGACCGAGCAGTCGCTGCTCGCCGAGGCGCGCGACGCCGACGAGCGCCGGGCCGCGTCCGTCGCCGAACTCGCCGCGGCGGCGCCGCGCCTGGCCACCACCACGCTCTCCGGCGAGGCGCTGGGCGTGCTGTGCGAGCTGTTGACGCTGGCCATGGCGCAACGCGACACCGCCGCCGACTCCGGTTCGGCGACCGACCCCGTGCGCGGGCTGCGCGTCACCGTCGGGCACGAAGCCGGGCGGTCCACGCGGATCCACTCGCACGCGGGCACGTTGACGCTGCACGACTCGACGCTGGTGCTCGACTGATGTTCGACGACCTCTCCGACATCGACGCCGCCGACGTCGTGCGCTGCGCCCGCACCCTGCTGCGCCGGCCGCTGCTGCGCGCGGACGGGCCGGACGGCGAGCTGCTGACCCTCGTCTACCGCCACCGGTTCGCCCTCCAGGACCTGTTCGCCCGCCACCTGGGTTATCGCCTGGTGGTCGAGCGCCGGTTCGCCCGCCTCTACAAAGCCGGTCCGGGCGCGGACGACTCGCGCGGCGTGCCGGGCATGTCGCCGCGCGGCTACGCCTACCTCGCGCTCACCATGGCGGTGCTGACCGGGATCGGGCGGCAGACCCTGCTGTCCCGGCTGGTGTCCGACATCCGCGCCGCCGCCGCCGAGGCGGGCATCGAGGTCGTGGACGACGTCGTCGACCGGCGCGCGTTGACCGCGGCGCTGCGGCACCTGGTGTCGCTGGGCGTGCTGCACGAGACCGAGGGCACGGTCGACATGCAGACCGAGGCGCTGATCACCGTCGACACCGACCTGCTCGGCCAGCTGCTGACCGGCCCGGTGGCCGAGGCGACCTCGCCGCAACGGCTGGTGGAACTGGCGAACCGGCCCGGCCCGCGCGGCGTGGAGCACGCGGTGCGGCGCAAGCTCGTGGAGAACCCCGTGGTGCTGCACGCCGACCTGGCCGCCGAGCAGTCCGAGTGGCTGCGGCGCAACCAGCGCAAGGAGTCCGCGCTGCTGGAGACGGTGTTCGGGCTGCGCACCGAGTCCCGCGCGGAGGGCGTGCTGGCGGCCGACCCCGAGGACTACCTGACCGACCTGTCCTTCCCCGGCACCTCGACCGTGGCGCGGATCGCGCTGCTGGCGCTGCCGGAACTGCTGTCGGGCGAGCCCGCGGGCGCGCGGCACCCCGTCGAGCGGGAGCGCCTGGTCGAGCTGTGCGGCCGGCTGGTCGAGGACTACCCGGCGGCGTGGTCCAAGCAGTTCACCGACGACCTGGAACGCCTCGCCGACGAGGTGCTGGAACTGTTGCGGCGGATGGGCTTGGCCACCCCCGACGACGACGACGGCTGGCTGCTCGACGCCGCCGCGCACCGCTGGATCCCGGAGCCGGACGGCGACCCGGAACGTGAAGTGGAGCGACCGGCGCCCGCGCCCGAGGTGCCGAGCTGGTCGCTTTTCGACGAGGAGAACGTGTGAACAGGTGGCGGCTGCACCGCGGCGGCATCGTCAACGTCTGGCAGTACACCGAGCAGACGTTCGACTTCTCCGGTGGCCGCGCGATCTTCCAGGGCACCAACGGGTCCGGGAAGTCGCGCACCCTGGAACTGCTGCTGCCGCTGTGCCTGGACGGCGACCTGCGCCAGGTCGGGTCGAAGGGTTTCGACACGGTCAGCCTGCGCCGGCTGATGCTCGACGACTACGACGGCGGCCCCAACCGCATCGGGTACGCGTGGGTCGAGCTGGTGCGCGACGACGAGTTCCTGACCTGCGGGCTGGGGGTGAAGGCGTCCAAGACCTCCCAGGCGATCACCGACTCGTGGCGGTTCGTCACCTCCGCGCGGGTCGGCCACGACCTCCAGCTCGTCGGCGCGGAACGCACCCCGCTCGGCCCGGCCCAGCTGCGCGACCTGATCGGCGCGGACTGCGTGCTGGAGGAAGCCGCGTTCCGGGCGAAGATCGCCGAGACCGTGTACGGCGTGCCGGCCGCCCGCTACGGCGACCTGCTGCACCTCCAGCGCACGCTGCGCAACCCGGACGTCGGGCTGAAGGTGCTGGAAGGGCAGCTGGAGCAGATCCTGTCCGACGCGCTGCCGCCGCTGGACCAGGCGATGGTCGAGCAGCTGGCGACCTCGTTCGACGACCTGGAGTCGATCCGGGAGAACATCGTCCGGCTGTCGTCGGCGGACGCCGCGCTCGGCACGTTCCTCAAGACCTACGCGGACTACGCGTTCGGCGGGCTGCGGTCGTCGGCGGACCGGCTCGGTGCGGCCGAGGACGCGGTGCGCAAGCTGGAGCGCTCGTCGGCGAAGCTGTCCGCCTCGCTGGCCACCACGGCGGCCGAACGCGCGTCCGCCGAGCACTCGCTGACCTCGCTGGAAGCCGGTGAGCAGCAGGCCGAGGAGACCATCGGCGCGTTGAAGGAGCTGCCGGCGTTCCGCGACCTCCAGGACCTCCAGACCCGCGAGAAGCTGGTCGAGGAGAAGCGCTCGTCGGCGATCGCCGCGCTGGACATGGCGAACAAGCAGCGCTCGCAGGAGGACGGCGCGGTCGACGGCGTGCTGCGGTCGCTGCGCCGGCTCGCCGAAGACCTGGGCGCGGCGCGGGAGCTGGTCGAGCCGCTGCGCCGCCACCTGCGGGTGGCCGGCCTGGACGAGGCGCTCGCGCCGGACGTGCCCCGGGTGGCCGTGGTGGACGCCGAGGTCCGCACCGAGTCGGTGCGCGCCAAGCCCGACCCGGAAGCCGAGCCGCTGCCCATCGAACGCCGCGTGCCGCCCGCCCCGACCGACCTCGACCTGGAACCGGCCGCCGCGCGCACCGCCGAGATCGCCTCCCTGGCCCGCCGACGGGGCGCGCTGGCGTTGGCGCTGCACCGGCAGGCCGACGAACTGGACACCGCGCAGCGCAAGGTGGACGCGCTGCGGCAGACCGCGCGGGACGCGCAGCTCACGGCCACCGAGTCGTCCGCGCTGCGCGACCAGGAGGCGCGGGAACTCGCCGAGGTGGCGCTGACCTGGCTGGACGAGGTGCGCGCGTGGCAGGAGTCCGGCCCGGCGCGACCCGAGAACGCGCTGGAGCTGCCCGCGTCGGTCGACCCGGCCGCCGCCCGGAAGCTGACCACCGCCGCCCGCGAGTGGGTGGGCCCGCTGGTCGCCGCCGCGCGCGAGGCCGCGCACGGCGTGACCGTGCGGCGCGGTGACCTGCACGGGGCGATCGACGCGCTGGACGCCGAACTCGCGGCGCTGCGCTCCGGCACGGCCCGCGTGCCCGAACGGGGCCGCTACGCCGTCGCCGAACGCGACCCGGCGGCCGGGTCGCCGTTCTACCGGCTGGTCGACTTCCGGTCCGACGTGGACGACACCCGGCGGGCCGGTCTGGAAGCGGCGCTGGAGGCGTCCGGGCTGCTCGACGCCTGGGTCACCGCGTCCGGCGCGGTCTCCGGCACGGGCTCCGGAGAGGTGGTGGCGGTGCCGGGCGAGCCGGTGGCCGAGCCGTCGCTGGCGTCCGTGCTGGCGCCTGCGGTCGACCCCGGCTCCCCGGTGTCCGTCGAGGTCGTCGCGGCCCTGCTGGCCTCGGTGTCGCTCGCCTCGGTGTCGTTGAACTCGGTGTCGCCGGGCGAAGGGGCGTTCGCGGTGACGGCGGCCGGCGGGTGGCGCGCGGGCGTGCTGACCGGCGCGTGGCACAAGGGCGCGGCCGAGTTCATCGGCGCGGGCGCGCGGGAAGCGGCCCGCCGCCGGCGGATCGCCGAACTGGAGGACGAACTCGCCGCGCTGCGCGCCGAACTCGGCGAGGCCGAGACCGCGCTGGCCGCCGCGCACGGGCTCGTCGACCGGTGGGAATCGCACCTCGACCGGTTCCCGGCCGACCGCGAACTCGTCGCCAAGCACGGCAGGCTGCAAGCCGCCCAGGAATCCGCCGACCGGGCGGCGAAACGCGCCGAGGAGCTGAGCGCCGAACTCGACACCGCCCAGTCGCGCGGCGAAGCGGCGCAGGGCGAGGTCGTGCGCCAAGCCGGCGACGCGGGCCTGCCCGCCACCACCGAGGGCCTGCGCCAGGCGCAGAGCGCCGCCGCCGAAGCCCAGCGCACCGCCGACCGGCTCGGCGACGTGCTGCGCCGCCAGTGCCAGTCGACCGTCGCCGACCTCACCGACGCCGCCCACCGCTACCACGCGGCCGTGGCCGACCGGGTGGCCGCCGAGTCCGACGCGCAGACCCGGTGCGTGGACTACGCGACCCAGGCGGGCACCCTGGCCGAGCTGACCGACGCGATCGGCGGCGAAGCGCGCGAGATCGCCGGCCAGCTCTCCGCCGCCGAGCGGTCCCGCCGCGAGATGCGCGAGGAGCTCAAGGGCGTCCGGGAACGCGTCGCCACGGCCCGGGAGCAGGCCGCGAAGCTGTCCGCCCAGCTCGACGCCGCCGGCGAGCAGCTCACCACGGCGCAGGACGCGCGCGTGCGGGCGGCGGAGCAGTTCAAGGCCACCATCCAGGTGCCCGGTGTGCTGGTCGCGGCGCTGCCGGACGTGCCGGAGGACGTCGAGTCGGTGCGCGCGGCGCTCGTCGTGGCCGACCGGCGCGGTGCGGGCGAGGCGACCGTGATCACCAAGCTCCAGGCGTTGCAGACCTCCCTCGCGGGCAGCCACGACATCGCCGCCGAACAGCACGAAGGCCTGCTGACGGTGACCGTGACCGGCGAGGAGGGCGCGCGCCCGGTCGCCGTCGCGGCCCGCCAGGTGACCGCGAAACTGGCCGAGCAGCGCGGTTTCCTCGACGAGCGCTACCAGAACATCTTCGCCGACTACCTGATCCGCGACCTAGCCGAGTGGCTGCGCGGCCAGATCGCCGTCGCCGAGGACCTGTGCAAGCGGATGAACGAGGTGCTCGGGCGGGCGCGCTCCAGCCAGGGCGTGCACGTGAAGCTGGCGTGGAAGCCGTCGGCGGCGCTGGAGGAGGAGACCCGGGACGCGCTGGCGCTGGTGCGCCTGCCGTACGCGGACCGCGACCCCGAGCAGGACGCCGTGCTGCGCCGCGTGTTCACCGAGCGGATCGAGGCCGAGCGCGACTCGCACTCCGGCAGCTACGCCGAGATCCTCTCCCGCGCGCTGGACTACCGGACGTGGCACCAGTTCACCGTGACCGTGGCCGACACCGGCCCGGACGGCAACCCCCGGGAACGGCGGCTGCGGCAGCTGTCGTCCGGCGAGACGCGGCTCATCTCGTACGTGACGCTGTTCGCGGCGGCGGCGTCGTTCTACGACGCGGTCAGCGGCGAGTTCTCGCCGTTGCGGCTGGTGCTGCTGGACGAGGCGTTCGAGCGGCTGGACGACCCGACCATCGCGCGGATGCTCGGCCTGCTGGTCGACCTCGACATGGACTGGGTGATCACCTGGCCGAGCGGCTGGGGCGTGTCCGACAAGATCCCCCGGATGCACATCTACGACGTGCTGCGGCCCAAGAACGGCCGAGGCGTCGCGTGCACCCAGACCACGTGGGACGGCGCGGCCCTGGACCGCATCGACCCCTGACCCGGCACCCCGGCACCCCGACGCCCCTGCGGCAGCGGTCGGGCCCGGGGAGGTCAGCCGGTCCGGCGGCGCACCCCGCCGGACTCCAGCAGGGCGGCCACCGGCAGCGTGGCCGCCCCGAGCGCGACCGACTCGGGGCCCAGCTCGCACAGCCCGATCGACACCCGCTCGAACGGCCGGCGCAGCGCGTGCCGGGCCGCCTCCCGCCGGATCGCGTCCAGCAGCCGTTCGCCGAGCACCAGCCCGGCCCACCCGCCGAGCACCACCGCCGACGGGTTGAACAGGTTGACCAGGTTCCCGATGCCCAGCCCCGCGAACCGGGCGGTCGCCGCCAGGATCACCGCCGCGCCGGGCGACTGGTCCGCCACCAGCGCGCGCAACGCGGCCTCCTGGTCGACCGGCACGGACGGGTCGAGCGCCCGGTAGCGGTCCACGATCCCGGCCGCCCCGAGGTAGGCCTCCAGGCACCCGGCGGCACCGCAGCGGCACGGCCGCCCGTCCAGCGCGACAGTCGTGTGCCCCCACTCCCCCGCGCCGCCGAACGCACCCCGGTACGGCACGCCGCCGATGATCACGCTCGCGCCGACCCCGGACCCGATCAGCGCGACCACGACGTCCGACACGCCCCGCCCGGCCCCGAACCACGATTCGGCCCGAGCCAGCGTGTTGGCGCCGTTGTCCAGGTGCAGCGGCAGCCCGGTGCCGGCGCGCAGCAGCCGTTCCAGCGGGACCGCGTGCCAGCCGGCGGACTGCGCGTAGACCAGGCCGTCCTCGACCAGACCGGGCACGCCGACACCCACCCCGAGCACGTCGGTCGCCCCGGACGCGGCCAGGCAGGCGTCCAGCCCCGCGAGCACCAGCCGGGCGATCTCCTGCGGCGGGCACCCGCCCGGCGGCACCGACGACCTCCACTCGGCCAGCCGCTCCAGCGTCAGGTCGAACACCTCGACCAGCACGTGCGTCTCGCCCACGTCCACCCCGACCACGGTCGCGAACGCGGGGTTCACCCGCAGCAGCACGCGCGGCCGGCCGCCGTCGGACTCGACCTGCCCCGCCTCGACCACGACCCCCTCGGCGACCAGCTCGCCGACGACCGTGCTG
Organism: Saccharothrix sp. NBAS 001; assembly: GCF_056640475.1. Classification (NCBI taxonomy): domain Bacteria; kingdom Bacillati; phylum Actinomycetota; class Actinomycetes; order Pseudonocardiales; family Pseudonocardiaceae; genus Saccharothrix; species Saccharothrix sp. NBAS 001. The sequence continues at coordinate 8,988,498 of NZ_CM153251.1, read as the reverse complement.
ACCGTCGCCTGGCTCAACCCGGTCTCGGCGGCCAGCTCGTGGCGGCTGCGCGGCTGGTCGAAGTACAGCGCGCGCAACACCCGCGCCCGGTTGCCGGCCCGCAGGTCCCGCACGGTCAGCCTGCGCTGCACAGCCCACTCCTCCGTCGGGACAGGCGTCGAACCTACGTCATCGGCCCGGCGCTCAGGTCGCGAACCGCTGCGCGTCCCACTTCCCGTGCGCCTCCAACAACTTCCGCCCGATCCGCTTCAGGTCGGCGATGTCGCGGTCGTTGAGCGGACCGGCGAACTCCTCGGCCACCGCGGCGCGATAGGTGGGGGCGGTGGTCTCGTGCAGCACCCGCCGGCCGTCATCGGTGAGCGCCGCGAAGACGACCCGCCGGTTGTCCGGCGGCTGTGAGCGTTCCACCCAGCCGCGCCGGACCAGCCGTTCCACCAGGCGCGTCACGCCGCTCGGACTCACCGCGAGCAGTTCGGACAGCTCCGACATCGGCAGCCGCCCGCCCATGTCGATCCGGTACAGCGCCTCGTGCTCCAACAACGAGCACCCGGCCGACGCCTCGACCCGCCCGCCCATCGCGACGCGCACCGCGTCCACACCCTGCTGCACGTAAAGCCACGCCAGCAGCTCGTCGCTCGGCTCGTACCGGTTCACGAGGACCACCCTAGCAAGTCGCTTGACTCCAGAACATTTTCAGTGTCAACCTTTGCTCATGGAACTGACCCTGGTGACCGGCGCGACCGGAGCCCAAGGCGGCGCGCTCGCCCGCCTCCTCCTGGACCGGGGCCACCCCGTCCGCGCCCTCACCCGCACCCCGGAAAGCCCCGCCGCACAACAACTCCAGGCCGCCGGAGCCGAGATCGCCATCGGCGACTTCGACGACGCGCCGACCCTGAAGGCGGCCCTGCACGGCGTCCGCTCGGTGTTCGCGGTGACCACCCCGTTCGGCAGCGACATCGAGACCGAGATCCGCCAAGGCATCAACCTGGTGGACGCGGCCCAGGACGTCGACCACGTCGTGTTCACCTCGGCGACGAACGCCGACCGCTTCACCGGCATCCCGCACTTCGACAGCAAGCAACGCATCGAAGAGCACCTGACCAGCGGCAACGTCCCGTGGACCATCCTCGGCCCGGCCGCGTTCATCGACGACAAGTTCGGCGAGTGGACGCTCAGCGGCCTGCGCCGGGGCGTCCTCGGCCTGCCGATGCCCACGGACCGCGAACTGCACATGGTCGCCGTGCCCGACATCGCCGCCGTCGCCGCCCTGGCGCTCGAACAGCCGAGCCGCTTCGCCAACACCCGCCTCGACCTGGCCGGCGAAGCGCTGACCCCGCACCGGATGGCGGAAATCCTCACCGAAGCCATCGGTCGCCCGATCGAGCACCGCCGCACACCGATGGACGTCGTGGAACGCCACTCCACCGACCTGGCCGCGATGTTCCGCTACTTCAGCGACGTCGGCACCGACATCGACCTGCCCCGCCTGCACGCGGCCCTGCCGGAGATCACCTGGCACACCTACGCCGGCATCGCCGCCACCGTGCCCTGGAAAGAACTGCTCTGACCAGCGAGAACAAAGCGGGCCGACCCCACCGGGGCCGGCCCGCGCCACCTCGAACCCAAAAACTCCGCCAAGCAACCCGACTCACAGGTCGCCGCTCCGACCGCAACCGGCCCACCGGCCGGCGTCCGGTCAGTCGCCGACCGCCGCCCAGGACTGGATCATCCGGTACGCGATCGACGCCCCCGGCGCGAGCAACAGGTCCGGCACACTGCCCGGGACCTCCAGCGCCTGCCGCACCTCGGCCCGCGTCACCCACTTGGCCTGCGCGATCTCGCCGTCCGCCAACCGCAGCGGCTCGCCCGGATCACCGATCGCCTGGAACCCCACCATCAGCGACCTCGGGAACGGCCACGGCTGGCTGCCCAGGTAGCGGATGTCGGACACGGCGACACCCACCTCCTCGGCGATCTCCCGTGCGACGCACGCCTCCAACGACTCACCGGCCTCGACGAACCCGGCCAGCACCGAGTACCGCCCGGCCGGCCACCCCTCGCCACGCGCGAGCAGCACCTGGTCGGCCCCGTCGTGCACCAGGCAGATCACCGCGGCGTCGGTGCGCGGGTACTCCTCGCGCCCGCACTGCGCGCACACCCTGGCCCACCCGGCCTTGACCGCGCTCTGGCCGCCACCGCACACCGCGCAGAACTTCGCCGACCGGTGCCAGTGGAACAACGCCACCGCCGACGTGAACAGGCCCGCGCCGGTGTCGTCCAGCAACGCCCCGCACGCCCGCAGGTCGAGCCACTGCGGCTCGTCGGTCAGGTCCGCGCCGAACCAGGCACGCCCGGACGGCGCACCGGCACCCTCCGCCTCGTCCTCGGTCAGCACGGCCCAGTACGCGACACCGTCCTGCTCGCCGAGCAGCACCGCGCCCGCCGGCGGCTCGTCGCCGAACTCGACGGCGGGCCGGTCGACCAGGCGCGACGCCTGGTCGACCACCAACGTCCGCCCGTGCGCGTCGACCGTGATCACACGCGCCTTCGGCCACAGCTGCGCCAGCCGCTCCGCGTCACCGCGCAGCGGCTCCTGCCGGTCCGCCGTGAACCGCGACAGCGCCGGCAGCTCCACCAGCTCGAAGCTCACGGCAGGCTGACCCCACCCAACGACCGCAGCTGCGGCGCGAGCAGTTCGGCGTCGCCCACCAAGACCCCGGTGAACGCGCTCGGCGCGAAGAACTCCAACGCCACCTCTGCCACCTGCTCCACGGTCACCGCCGCCAACCGCGCGGGGTGCCCGGTGAACCACTCGATGTCCAGCCCCAGCCCGGCGAGGTTCACCAGGAACGAGGCCAGACCGCCCTGCGACGACGTCGCCGTCAGCAGCGACCCGATCGCGTACCGGCGCGCGGTGTCCACCTCGGACTCGGACGGCGGCACCAGGCCCAACCGCCCCAGCTCGTAGCGGGTCTCCAGCAGCGCGGCCGCGGTCACCTCGCTCGCCGTGTCCGCGTCCACCAGGATCGCCGCGCCCTCCGGCGTGAACTCCGGGTGCGACCGCGCGCTGTAGGTGTAGCCCTTGTCCTCGCGGATGTTCTCCACCAGCCGGGAGGAGAAGAACCCGCCGAACACCAGGTTGGCGATCTGCAACGCCGGGTAGCGCGGGTCGGTGCGCACCAGCCCACGCCCGGCCAGCCGGATCTGCGACTGCACCGCACCCTTCCGGTGCACCAGCAGGACGTCCCCACCGCGCACCGGGGGCAACGGCGACAGCGACACCGCGGTGCCCTCGCCGGTCCACCCACCGAGGGCGCCCTCGACCGCCGCCACGGCGGTCTCCGGCTCGACGTCGCCGACGACCACCAGGACGGACCCGCGCGGCAGCACGGCCGACGCGTGCAGCGCCAGCACCTCGTCCCGCCCGACCGCGGCGACCTCGTCGGCCTCCGGCATCTCCTTGGCGAACGGGTGGTCGCCGTACAGGTGGCGCTGCAACGCCTCCCGCGCGATCACGTTCGGCTGCGACCGCGCCAGCCGGATCCGCTCGACCAGCCGCGCCCGCTCCCGCTCGATCTCCTCGACCGGGTAGGTCGCGCCGGTCAGCGCGTCCCGCAGCACGTCCAGCACGGTGTCCAACCCGGACACCAGGGCGTTGCCGGAGAACGCCAGGCGCTCCGGGTCCACCACCGCGTCCAGCTCGCCGCCGACCAGCGCCAGCTCGGTGTCGACGTCCACCCGGCTGCGCGTCGCGGTGCCGGTGAGCACCGTGTTCGCCAGCACCTCCGCCCGCGCCGCGTGCGTCGACCCGACGCTGGAGGCCGCCGGGTCCCCGAACGGGATCCGCAGCCGCACCTCCACCAGCGGCACCGACGACCGGCGCACCGCGATCACCCGCAGCCCGTTGGCCAGCACGGTGTCCACCGTGGACAGCTCCGCGGCGGCCCGCTGCTCGCCCAGCTCCGGGAACGGACGCGGCCCCTGCTCCGTGCGACCGATCTCCTCGGCGCTGCGGTGCGTCGTCGGGGCGCTCACTCGGTACCTCCGTTGTCAGCAGCCGTGCCGGCCTCGGCGACGGCGGGGTTCAGGATCAGCACGGCCCGCGAGTCCGGCCGCAACGCCTTGGCCGCCGCGGCGACCTCGTCGGTGGTGATCGCGGCCAGCTTGTCCGGCAGCTCGTAGAGCAGTTCGGCGCGGCCGAACAGCAGCTCCGCCGAGCCCAGGCCGAGCGTGCGGCTGGTCAGCCGGTCGTGCTCGCGGTGCATGGTCGACACCCACCGCGCGGTGACCTTCGCCAGCTCCTGCTCCGTCGGCCCTTCCTCGGCCAGCTTCAGCAGCTCCTCGTCCACCGCCGCGACCACCTGGGCGGAGGTGACCTCCGGCGGGTGGATCGCGGTGACGTTGAACGTGTCCGGGTCGCGCGCCTCCAGCGGACCGAAGAGTCCGCACCCGGCGCCGACGTCGACCACGATCGCGTCCTGGTGCACCAGCCGCTGCTGGAGCCGGGACCCGTCGCCGTCGGTGAGCACGCCCGCGAGCACCAGGTAGGACAGGTAGCCCTCGACGTCGGTCACCGGGTCGGGGATGCGGTACCCCAGCGCGATGGCCGGCATCGGTGCGTGCTTGTCCGAGTGCTCGGCGCGCAACTCACCCTTCGGCGGCGCTTCCGCGAACGACGGCCGCTCCGGCACGGGACGCGCGGGCACGTCCCCGAAGTGCTTCTCCACCAATCCCTTGGCGACCTCGGGCTTGAAGTCGCCCGCGACCGTCAGCACCGCGTTGCCCGGCGCGTAGTAGGTGTCGAAGAACGCGGCGCAGTCGTCGACCGTCGCGTTCTCCAGGTCGGTGAAGTCTCCGTAGCCGTTGTGGGCGTTCGGGAAGGTCTGGAACAGGACCGGCGGGAGCAGGATCCAGGGGAACCCGCCGTACGGCCGGTTGAGCACGTTGAGTCGGATTTCCTCCTTCACCACGTCGATTTGATTCCGCAGGTTCTCTTCGGTGAGCTTCGGCGCACGCATGCGGTCCGCCTCCAGGAACAGCGCCCGCTCCAACGCGGCGGACGGCAGCACCTGGTAGTAGTCGGTGTAGTCGGGGTGGGTCGACCCGTTGAACGTGCCGCCCGAGGACTGCACGTGACGGAAGTGTGCGAGCTTCTCCAAGCTCTCGCTGCCCTGGAACATCAGGTGCTCGAACAGGTGCGCGAACCCTGTCCGGCCTTCCGGCTCCGAGCGGAATCCCACGTCGTAGTGCACGCTCACCCCGACAACCGGGGCGCTCGGGTCTGGGGCGAGCACCACCCGCAGGCCGTTGGGAAGCGTGAACCTGTGCAGTTCGGGTAGCGCCATGGAAGCAGCCTACGGGCTTCCGGCCCGGTGAGGCTTGCAGGTGGCCTGCCCGGACCAATGCCCGTGTCCGCCCGTGGCGAACCGGGTGCGTTCCCACACCCCGGGACACCGACTACCGCCCCGACCGGCCGGCTCCGCTGCCCGACGAAGCCATGTGGCGGGACGCGTCAATTGTCGAACAGGGGTTCGAACGAAGGCAAGATCACCATCGGGTGAACGTCAGCCGCGGAGCGACCTCAGGTGCCCGGCCTGGGCCAGCACCCCGTCCACCGCGCCCAGGAAAGCCGGGAACCGGTGGGCGAATCGCCGCAGGTCAGCGGTCTTCTCGGCCTCGCCGAACCAGTACAGCCCGGCCCGGCCGCCGGCGAAGGCCCCGAGCCAGCGCTCCGTTTCGCCCAACACGACCGCGTAAGGCAGCGACCGTGAGAACACCATCTCCCGGTCCGCCTCGGGGATGTTGTTCGGCGTCGCGGAAACCAGATAGCCGCGCAGGCCGCGCACGTGTTCCAACAGCACGCTTCCCCGCTTGGTACGCGCCGGCATCGACCGCGCGCCCAACGCCAACGCGATACCCGCGACCGCCACGACCAACCCGAACAACGCCGGTCCGGTGATCAACACCAGGAGCACGGTGGCACCGACGCCCAGCAGGGTCAGCGCGATCCCGACCCACCACCAGAGGCTGCGCTCGGCGTCCGGCCGTCGCACGAACCAGTTCTTCGCCACGACGTCGGCGTACAGCTCGTCGCGCACCCTCGCGAGATCGATCCGCCGGCTGCGCAACTCCGACAGCAGCACGGTGTCCACGCCGTCCGGGAGGATCGCGGCGTACACGGCGCGCTCGTAGCCGGACAGCGACGGGTCGGCGGGGTTGCGCCGCACGAACCGCCAGTCGAGCCCGTCGACCTCTTCGATCCACAGGTAGTTGCGCACGGCGAGGTCCACGATGGTCGCCGTGACGTCCACGACGTCGACGTGCTCGTCCACCACGGTCCCTACCTGGCCCGGCAGCACGCCGTCCGGGGAGGCGAAGGCCATGTGCCCGGACGCGTCGGACACCAGCACGTTCACCGGCCCGACCTCGCCCGCCATCGCCCGCGAGTCCCGGCCGCGCACGTACCAGAGCAGCAGGACGCCGCCGAGCAGCAGCACCACCAGGCCACCCAGCACGACAGCGCCGAGCGGGGTCAGCGCGAAGGCCGCGGCGAGCCCCGAGGTCTCCTCGATCCGGGCGTTCGCGGGGGCCGCGCCGTCCTGCAACCCGACCGCCACGTCGATACGCTCACCTGCGGGAAGGCCGATCTCGGTGGCCCTGACGCCACGTCCGTCACCGAGTTCGGCCGTCGTGCACGGCTTCGACGTGCCCGGCGTGCCGGCCAGGCAGTTCACCGACTTGGGGGCATCCGGCGTGATGACCGAGACCTTCACCGAGTCCAGCGCGGTGTCCCAACCGCTAGCCGGCTGCCACCTCAGCTCCAGGGTGTCGCCGATCTTGGCGACCGCGCCGACCACGGAGTACGTGACGGTGGAGGTACCCGCCTCCAAGGCGATGGTGAGGTCGTCGGCGGTCGCCGTCGCGGTGCCCTTGCCCTCGACGGCCGGGTCGGCCACCTCGAACACCCGGTCGCGGGTGTCGCTGACCGCGATCCGCAACGGAACCACCCGTTTGGCGGTCCTGCCTTCGGGGACACTAACGACCTCGGTCACGGACAGCTTGCCGTCGCGCTCCAGCTTCAGGCGCACGTCGGCGCCGACCGTGCCGGGCAGCCCGACCTGGCTGCTCGGCTGCGCCGACGCCGTGCCGGTGACCGTGCACAGCGCGGCCGCGCAGATGATCGCCGCTCCCCAGTTTTTCAACACGGCCGCGGAGAATAGCGGAGTCCGCCTATGCTTCAGTGCTGATTCGGGCATCCGCGATATGGGGGACCACCAGCGATGACGCAACCACCGCCGCCGGGTGGCTGGCCGCCACCACGACCGGTTGGGCCACCGCCCATGCCCGCTCCGCTGACCCCCCAACCGACTCGTCCGTGGCCGACCCAGCAGCCGCCGCAGCAACCGCCGCAACAGCACCCCCAGATGCCGCCCCCGCCGCAGATGCCGCCCCCTCCGCAGTGGCAGCAACAACCACCCCATCAGGTGATGCCCCCGCCCATGGCCGCGCCGCAGCCGCCGCCGGTGAACTGGGGTCCGGCACCCGGCTGGGGCCCGGGCGGGCCCTACCCGCCGATGCCGCGGAAGAAGAGCAAGGGACCGCTCATCGCGGGTGTGTTGATCGGGGTCGTCGTCCTGGGCATCGCGGCCGTCGGGATCGTGGTCGCGACGAGCAAACGCAAAAGCGTGAGCGATTCCGCCTATTCGGGCTACTCCAGCTACACATATACGTACGAACCGACCACAACGACCGAAGCGGCCACGACGACCACGACGACGACTTCCACCAAGTCCACGTCGACCAGTTCCACAAAGGCCGGCCCGAAGGCCGTGATCACCCTGGGCGACAACCCGATCCACGCGGCCGGTCTGGGCGCGTTCAACATCGACGGCTGCGCGCTGCCGGGCATGAACTACTCGCCCGCCGGCCAGGACCAGTTCCTGCGCGCCGCGCTGCCGTGCATCGAGGCGATGTGGAAGCCGTCGTTCCAGAAGGCGAACCTGCCCTACCAGCCGGTGGAACTGGTCATGGTCACCTCGCAGATCACGAACACGTGCGGCTCGATGGGACCGGACCGCACCGCGATGTACTGCGACGGCACGATCTACTGGACGCCGAACCACTACGCGAGCGAGCAGGGCTCGGCGAACCCGAACCACCCCGGCAAGTACCTCGGGCAGCTGGCGCACGAGTACGGCCACCACATCCAGTGGCTGTCGGGCATCCTGCGCGCGTCCAGCCAGGCCCAGTACGAGAAGGGCGGCTGGGACACCGAGGCGGGGCTGGACCTCAACCGGCGCAAGGAACTCCAGGCGACCTGCTTCGGCGGGATGACGCTGGCCCCGCTGTCGCACGGCGCGGTGCCCGGTGACGTGATCTCGGTGGCGTTGACCGACGCCGGCAACCGCGGCGACTACCCCATCTACCCCAACCGTGACCACGGGTCACCGGAGCGCAACTCCGCCTGGGTCAACCACGGGTTCAAGAACAACGAAACCAGCGCGTGCAACACTTGGCTCGCGAGCGCGGCGGACGTCAGCTGACCCGACTGGAGGACCGTGCACACGCCCGAGGAGCCCAAGAACAACCCGATCGTGCTCATCGGCGTGTTCTCGTTGATCGTTTCGTGTGTACTCGGCCTCGGCCTGCTGACGCAGGTGGACACCAACAGGCGGATCAGCGGCAGGCCCGTCGCCGCGCCCCAAGCGCCCGGCTCGCCGACCACGGTCGAGCAGCCCCGGCCCCGTGCGGTGCACCGGCTGGCCGACCACCCGTTCCTGACGACACCAACCCGGCCGGTGGGCGCGACGTGCGCGCTGCCCGCGTTCGGGGTCTCGGACGCGGAGCTGGCCGCCTACTACGCGGCCGGTGTGGCGTGCCTGGACCTGGCGTGGCAGCCCGCGTTGGCGCAGGTGAACCTCCCGTTCGACACGCCCAAACTGGATGCCTCGCCGGACTTGAAAGACGGCCCGTGCGGTTCCGCGCCGGCGGAGACCGAGGCGGTCGCGTACTACTGCGGACGCAACCGGACCATCTACATGCCCACGTCGCGGCTGCGCGACAACGGCGGCGGTGACCACCCCGCGACGCACCTCGCGACGTTGGCGCACGAGTACGGGCACCACGTGCAGTCGCTGACCGGGATGCTGCGCGCTGCGGACAGCAAGATCGTCGACGCGGGCGAGGAGACCCCGGCCGGGCTGGAGATGTCCCGCCGGATCGAGTTGCAGGCCAACTGCTTCGCCGGGATGTTCCTGACCGCGGTGTCCGGGTCGATCGGCCCGGATTTGGCGCAGGAGGCGGCGGACGACTTCCAGTACGCCGTCGAGGAGCCTGCGGAGAAGAACGCGCACGGCAGTCCGGCGAACCAGGCGGAGTGGGCGTCTTACGGTTTCACCGGGGGCGTCACGACGTCTTGCAACACCTTCACGGCGTCGGCGGAGGCCGTTGCCTGACCGGGTCTGCCGAGCAGGTGGGAGTACAGGCCGCCGGCGAGCCCGCTGAGGCACACGAGCAGCGCGGCCAGTCTCGTCTCGAACGGCGCTGAGACCGGGGTACTCGCGGCCATCTGCGCGGTGAAGTCGGCGTTGGTGTCGGCGGGGAGCACGACCTCCACCACCTCTCCCTGGCGGTGGCCGCAGCCGTCGAGCTTGGCGGTGCGGTTCCGGCCGTCGATCTTGAGTTCGATCCGGTCGTAGGTGTCGGAGCCGCCGCAGGGAGCCGGGGTGACGACGGTCGCCTGGGCCCGCCGGACTTCCGCCAGCGCGCCGCCCGGCCACCAGAGCGCGACCGCCGCCGCGACTCCCACCAGTCCGACGACCAGCAGGATCAGCGCCCATCCGACTGGGCCGAGCCGAACCGCCACAGGGTGGATGGTCGCAGACCGGGTGTCGTGTTGTCGTGGGGCCGGGCCGGTGTTCCGCCCCCGGCCGCTTCACCCGAAAGTGATCTTGACCATTGTCGAACGCCAGTTCGAAGATGGACCCATGCACAAATCGACATCCAATCCCGGGCCAGGTCGCCGGCACCTCGCCTCGACCCCGGCCACCGTCCACTTCAGACCCGGCCGCGAGCCGTCCGCCGACCCTTGACGGCCCGCCTCGGCGTCCCCCGTTCGGGGCGCTCGGCGGCCTGGGTCCTGCCCGGCCCGGTCCGCTCACCGCGTGCCGTTTCCTGCTTCTCCACAGCGAACTGTCCGACCATTTGCCTGAACGCAGGCTGAAGACGCGGGCGGGGCCCTGCCCTTACCACGCAGAATGAGGAGGTGTCGACTGCTGCCAGGGTGCTGGTGATCGAAGACGCGGAGGCCATCGGCGCCGCGGTGAGTTCGGCCCTGCGCGATGCGGGCTACCAGGTTCAGGTCCGTCCGGACGGCCGGGACCTGGAGGGCGAACTCACCCGGTTCCGGCCGGACCTGGTGGTGCTGGACGTGATGCTGCCGGGCCGGGACGGGTTCATGCTGCTGGAGGTCATCCGGCGCACCAGCGGGGCGGGCGTGGTCATGCTGACGGCCCGTGACGGTGTGGCGGACCGGCTGCGCGGGCTCGACCGGGGCGCGGACGACTACGTGGTGAAGCCGTTCGTGCTGGCCGAGCTGGTGGCGCGGGTCAGCGCGGTGCTGCGGAGGCTGGGCCGCACGCCGTCGACCGTGCAGATCGGCGACCTCGTGGTGGACGCGGACTCGGCGGTGGTGCTCCGCGGCGACGCCCCCGTGGAGCTGACCGCGACCGAGCTGCGGCTGCTGCGCTACCTGGCCGCCCAGCGCGGCCGGGTGGTCGGCAAGACGCAGATCCTGACCGCGGTGTGGGGTTATGAGGACTACGACCCCAACCTGGTCGAGGTGCACGTCAGCGCGCTGCGTCGGAAGCTGGAGGAACACGGGCCCCGGTTGCTGCACACCGTGCGGGGGCTGGGGTACGTGCTGAGAGCGGAAGACTCGTGAACCTCCGCACGGTGTCGCTGCGGCGTCGGGTCACCGTCTCGGCGATCGCGGTGCTCGGCATCGTCCTGGTCGGACTGGTGCTGGTGGTGGACGCCATGTTCATGTCGCAGTCGGTGCAGGACGTGGAGACCACGCTGCTGGACAAGTCCCGCAACGCGCAGACGCTGGTGAAGCAGCAGCGGGTGCGCGGTGCGGACCTGGTGAATCGGCTGGAAGGCCGGGGCGTGCAGGCGCGGCTGGTGATGCCGGACGGCACGGAGTACGGCCACCTGCCGACCGACGAGGTGACCAACAAGGTCACCCGTGACCTGCCGGACGGGTCGACGATCACGCTCTACGTCGAGTCGTCGGTGATCACGGTCGCGCAGACCCGCCTGCGCCGGTTGCTGTTGTTGGTGGGGTTCAGCGCGCTGGCGGTGACCGCCGTCGCCCTGGTGTGGGTGGTGCGGCGGGCGCTGGCACCGCTGGACGCGATGACCACGCTGGCCCGGTCGATCGCGCGAGGCGACCGGGGGCACCGGCTGAACCCGGCTCGGACGGACAACGAACTCGGTCGGACCGCGGCCGCGTTCGACGACATGCTCGACTCGTTGGAGGGATCAGAGGAACGAACCAAGAGATTCGTCGCGGACGCGGCGCATGAACTGAGGACACCGATCGCGGGCGTGCAGGCCGTGTCCGAGGCGCTGATGCAGACCGGCAGCGCCGAGGAGCGTGAACGGCTGAACCTGCTCCTGGTGCGGGAGTCCCGCCGGGCCGGACGCCTGGTGGACGACCTGCTGGCGCTGGCCCGCATCGACGCCGGCCTGGAACTGCACCGGGAACGGGTCGACCTGCTGGCGCTGGCGGAGGCCGAGGTCGGGCGCACCCGACTGTTGGCTCCCGACTTCGACGTCGCAGCCGAGGGCGAGTCGGCCTACGTGTCAGGCGATCCGCAGCGCCTGGCGCAGGTCTTGGCGAACCTGGCCGACAACGCCCGCCAGGCCACCGGCCCGGATGGTCGAGTGCGGCTGCGCGTGTCGACCGTCGGCAGCTACGCGTGGCTGGTGGTGTCCGACAACGGTCCGGGCGTGCTTCCCGAGGAGCGCGACCGCATCTTCGACCGCCTGGTCCGCCTGGACGAGGCTCGTGACCGTCGTTCCGGCGGCTCGGGTCTCGGCCTCCCCATCGCTCGCGGCGTGGTCCGAGCCCACGGCGGCGAACTGTCCTGCATCGACCCGAACGGTCCCGGTGCCGCCTTCCAGGTCCGCATCCCGCTGGCCGACTAGGCAGTGTCCGGTAAGCCTGTGATCAGGTTGTCTGGTGGTTGTGGGTCATGGCGGCCCGTGGCGAGTTGACCGATCGGGTGTGGGCGGCGATCGAACCCCTGTTACCGGTGTCGGGATGACCGGCAGGTGGTCAACGCGATCCTGTGGAAGCTCCGGACCGGAGCGCCGTGGCGGGATCTCCCGGACCGTTACGGACGGCGGACGGTACCTGGCGGCGCGTCTTGGACCGGTGCGGTCGCCGAGGACGACTCCGTGGGTGAACTGGAAGGGATCGTCGGCGTCTGCTCCAGCGTGGTCCGCGCCCACCGGCACGCCGCCGGTGCCCGGAAGGAGGGGGATGCGGACCTGCCGTCGAGGCTCTCGCGGTCGCGGGCGAGGCGCTCGGACGGTCCCGGGGCAGGTTGAGCACCAAGATCCACATCGCCGTCGACGGACGAGACCTGCCCTGCGCGTCCTTGCCGCGCCCGGTCAGGCCCGGGGCTACCCGCTGCCGCTGCCGGACGGCATCCGCGTCGCCCGCGTCGGGTCGGGCCGCCTCCGGGGCCGGGCCGGCACCGTCGTCGCCGACAAGGTCTACTCGCACGACTCCACCAGGAAGCCCCTGCGCGAACGTCGGACCCGGTTCGTATGCCCCGAACGGGCGGACCGGATCGCCCGCCGCACGGGTCGGGGCTCGGGGCTCGGACGGAGCACGTCCACCCGCCTTCGACGCCGAGGTCTACCGGCGCCGCAACGTGGTCGAACGGTGCTTCAACAGACTCAAGCAGTTACGCGGTCCGGCCACCCGCCACGCCACACGAGCCGCCTACCACCAGGCCGAACCCACCATCGCCGCCATCATCCTCCGGCTGCGATAACGAATTACAGGACACTGCCCAGGACCACCAGGCCACCACTTCCGTCCGACGAGCCTGGTCCGCCGCCCCGCCCACCGGATCTGCGCCCAGCCGAGCCGCCCATCCAGGCCGGACTGCCGAGCCGGACTGCCCAGCCGAACCGGACTGCCGATCGGGCGGCTCGGCAGTGCGGTTCGGCTGGGCGGCTCGAACGGGCGGCCGGACCGGCGGCCGAATGCGCTCGCGCGATGGGGCGCGAGTGGGCGGTGACTGGCTGATCTCAGCCTGACGGCATCGGCATCGGCATCGACATCGACGTCGGTATCGGCTGGCGGCGACTTTGGTGGCGGCGGGGAGCGGCGTGGGGCCTATCGGGGGTCGGCTTCCTTGGGCGGGGTCACCTTCTTGACGTACAGGAGGCGGTCGCCGGCTTCGACTGCGTCGGCTTCCGGGGCGTCCACTCGGTAGAGGGTTCCGGCGCGGACGACGCCCAGCACGATGTCGGGCAGGTGGCGGGGTGAGCCGCCGATCTCGGACGGTTCGACGTCGCGTTCCGCGATCGCGAGGCCCGCGTCCGGGGTGAGGAGGTCCTCGACCATGTCGACCACCGACGGGGTGGCGGTGGCCATGCCCAGCAGGCGTCCTGCCGTCTCGCTGGAGACGACCACCGAGTCTGCGCCGGACTGGCGGAGGAGGTGTTCGTTCTCGCGTTCCCGGACCGAGGCGACGACCTGTGCCTTCGGCGCGAGTTCGCGGGCGGTGAGGGTGACCAGGACCGAGGTGTCGTCACGGTTCGCGGCCACGACGATCGCGCGTGCCTTGGGCACGCCCGCCACGCGGAGGACGTCGTTGCTGGTGCCCGTCCCGTGCACGGTCACCAGGCCGATGGCCGACGCCGCGTCGAGGGCTTCCTGGGAGGTGTCCACCACGACGATGGAGCCCGGCTCCATGCCGTCGCCCAGCAATGCGCTGACGGCGGACCGCCCCTTCGTCCCGTAACCGACGACGACCACGTGGTCCCGCACCTTGGTCCTCCACTTCTGGATCCGCAGCGCCTGCCGCGAGCGTTCGGTGAGCACTTCGAGTGTGGTGCCGACCAGGACGATCAGGAACAGCACTCGGAGAGGGGTGATGACCAGGACGTTGACCAGCCGCGCCGACGAACTCGCGGGCGTGATGTCGCCGTAGCCGGTGGTGGACAGCGACACCGTCGCGTAGTACACCGCGTCGAGGAACGACAGGCCGTCGTCGTTGACGTCCCGGTAGCCCTCGCGGTCGAAGTAGACGATCAGGACTGCGGCCATGAGGGCGGCCAGCGCGCCGACGACGCGTTTCGCGATTGCCTGGACCGGGCTCTGCACCGTGTCCGGCATCCGGATCACGCCGACCAGGGTGTGTCCGGGCCGTTCGCTGAGCGGCTCGCCCTGGTGGGTTCGGCGGATCATGACAGCCTCTCCGGGAGTAGCCGCCAGAGGCGGGCTGCTGCTTCCGCGCCGCGAAGCAGCAGCGGCACGACGACGCGCTCGTTGGGCGCGTGGATGCGATCATCCGGCAACGTCGCACCCAGGTACACGACCGGCGCGCCGAGCCATTGCCGCAACAGTGCGGCCGGGCCGCTGCCGCCGGTGCGGCTGAACCGGACCGGCTGGTCGAACGCGGCTTCCATGGCCTCTTTCACCGCGCGCACGGCCGGGTGGTCGACGGGCATCGCGTAGGGCGGGGCGCCGTCGCCGCGCGGGATGATCTCGGCGCTCAGGCCGGGCGGGGTGTGGGCGGCGACGAACTCGCGGAGCGCGGCGGCGACGCGTTCGGGCTGCTGGTCGGGCACCAGGCGGAAGGACAGCTTCACCGCGGCCCGTGCGGGGACGATGGTCTTCAGTCCTGCTCCGGCGTAGCCGCCGAGGATGCCGTTGACCTCGGCGGTGGGGCGCACCCACACGCGTTCGAGGGTGGACCAGCCTTCTTCGCCGGCCTCGGCCTGCGCGCCGCCGGAGTTGGCCAGCCACACCTCCTGGTCGAACGGGAGGGCGGCGTAGTCGGCGCGTTCGGCGTCGGTGGGTTCCACGACGTCCTCGTAGAAGCCGGGCAGCCGTACCTTGCCCTGGTCGTCGTGCAGCGCGGCGACCAGGCGGGCGATGGCGGTGGCCGGGTTGGGCACGCCGCCGCCGGCGCGGCCGGAGTGGACGTCGGTGGTGCCGCCGGTGAACACGACCTCGACGCCGTAGATGCCGCGCTGGCCGGTGCAGATCGTGGGCGCGTCACGCGCGTAGAGCGGCGTGTCGGTGAAGACCACGAGGTCGCACGCGAGGTCGGCGCGGTGGTCGTCGAGCAGGCGGGTCAGGTTCGGGGAGCCGGACTCCTCCTCGCCCTCGATGAACAGCTTGATCGTCACCGACGGGTGGTCGGCGCGCAGGGCCGCCAGGTGGGCTTTGACGCCGAGCAGGTGCATGGCGACCTGTCCCTTGTCGTCGCTGGCTCCCCGCCCGAACAGTTCTTCGCCGATCAGGGTCCCTTCGAACGGTGGGTGGTCCCACTGCTCGACCGGGTCGACGGGCTGCACGTCGTGGTGGCCGTAGACGAGCACGACGGGAGCGTCGGGGTCGGCGGCGGGCCGGCACGCGTACACGGCGGGCAGCGCGCCGGAGCCGGACCACACCCGGACGTCGGGCCAGCCGTCGCGGCGCAGCGCGTCGGCGAGCCACTGGGCGGAGCGCGCCACGTCCTCGTGGTGTGCCGGGTCGGTGCCGATGGACGGGATGGCGAGCCACTCCCGCAGGTCCGCGACGAAGTCGTCGGCGAAGGCGGCCACTGCGGCGCGCTCGGGATGTTCGGGATTTTCCGGATCACCACTCACGGTGCGGGAGGATAACCCTGGGCGGGCCGGCCGGCGGGTGGCATGACAGGGTGAACCTCATGGAACCCACTCGTTCCCGTTCCTGGTCGGCGATCGCGCTGGCCGGGTTGCTGGGCGCGGCCGGCGTCACGCACTTCGCCCGGCCGAGGCCCTACGACGCGATCGTGCCGCGATCGCTCCCGGGCAAGCCCCGGACCTGGACTTATGCGTCGGGTGTCGCGGAGGTCGCGTTGGCCGCCGCGGTGGCTGCCCCGCGCACGCGCGGTTTCGGCGCGCTGCTGACGGCCGGGTTCTTCGCCGCGGTGTTCCCGGCGAACGTGAAAATGGCCTACGACTACCGGGCGAAGTCGCCCAGGGCGAAGGCCGTCGCCTTCGGCCGGCTGCCGCTCCAGGTGCCGTTGATCCTGTGGGCGCTGCGCGTCCGCCGTTCGGCGCACTGATCACTCTCGGCGCTGGGTGCGATACTCAGCGCGGCCGAGATCTGTCATCGAACCCGCAACCAGCCCTAGGATGCCCGAGTGCAACCGCTCCTCCACCATGCCGCGTCGGCACTCGGTTGGCGCGGCATCGTCGTTCCCGACGTCGCCGTGCTGGGTCACCAGGTGTCGGCCGTCGTGCGGGTTCGTGCCGACGTGCACGAGTGGCGCAGCGCGAACGGTTGGCCGCCCCAGGCGGACCCCTCGTGGTTCCGGTCCTGGTTCGAGCCGACCGCGCACGACCAGTTGCCGGTGCCCGCGGTGGAGCTGGTCGGTGTCCTGGTGGGTGAGTCCACGGTGGACCGGGCGTTGCAGTCGTGCGGGACGTTGATGACGCTCGCGCCGTGCTCCGTGGTGCTGCCCGCGCCGCAGGGCGAGCGGTCGTGGCCGTTGATGGAGCTGGACTACTACGGGATCGGCGTGGTGGCGGTGGACGAGGCGGGCACGGCCGAGCTGCTGGTGCCGCCGGAGGACCGGTCGACCGAGTTCGGCCCGTCGTTGTTCGGCCGCTGGCTGCTCGAAGTGCTCTACGACCGCGTGCTGAAGGAAGTCCCGGCGAACGCGCGCGTCAACAGCTGACCGGACGTGCCCTGCCGGCCGCAGGTGAGTAGTGGCCGTAGGTGAGTGCCGGCCGCACGCGAGTGCCGCCGGCCGCACGTGGGTTGGTGACCGCAGGCTCGGTCAGGTCGGTACCGAGCGGATCAGGGTGCGCAGGCCGTTCGCGTCGAGCAGGTCGGCGGGGCGGAGCGTGTGATCGTGGCGGACGTAGTGGAACGCCGCGCGCACGCTGTCGACCGGGGTGTTGGACAAGGCCGCCCACGCCAGTCGGTACGCCGCCAACTGCACCGACAGCGCCGGTAGGCGTTCCTCGTCCGGGACCGCGCCGGTCTTCCAGTCCACGACGGTCCAGCCGCCGTCCGGGTCGGCGAACACCGCGTCCATCCGGCCGCGCACCGACATCCCGTCGATCTCGGCTTCGAACGGCACCTCCACGTCGTGCGGGGTGCGGTCGGCCCACGCGCTGGCCAGGAACGCCTCTTGGAGGCGACCCAACTCGGTGTCCGGGGACGCGCCCTCGTCGGCCGCGCCGGGGAGTTCGTCCAGGTCGAGCAGCCGGGTCGCGCCGAAGCGCTGTTCGAGCCAGGTGTGGAACGCCGTGCCGCGCCGGGCCAGCGGGTTCGGCGGGAACGGCAGCGGGCGGCGCAGCCGGCGGGCCAGCTGGTCCGGGTCGGCGGCGAGTTCGACGAGCTGGCTCACCGAGAGGTGGTCGGGCAGGACGACCCGTTCGCGGCGGTCCGCTGCGGCGGCCCGTTCGGCGAGCAGCACGTCCACGTCCCGCACCCAGCCTTCCGGGTCGTCCGAAGACTCCTCGGGAGGGTCGGAATCGCCGGGGGGAACCTCGGCGAGGTAGGCGGGGTCGGCGGAGAACTCGGCGGGATCGGTGTCGGGGTCGACATCGGTGTCGGGGGCGGAGTCGGACGGGTCCGGCGGCAGGTCGAAGGTGTCGGCGGGCTCGTCGGGGACGTGCGGGGGCTCGTCGGGGTCGTAGTCGTCCGGGGGCTCGGGGGCGGGCCGTAGTCGTCCGGGGGCTCCGGGGGAGGTCTTCAGGGGGCTCGGGTGGTAGGTCGGGGTCTGCGGGCGTGCCGGCGTCCTGAGGGGTGGGGTGCTGAGGGGTGGGGCGGGGTGGTTGGGGTGTGGCCAGGTGGCGGTCCAGGGCGGCCAGGACGAGGTCTGCTCCTTGGGCCACGGCGGCGCGGCGTTTGCCCAGGGGGTCGGCGGGCCAGTCCGCCGACTTCACCTGGGAGGCCAGGGGGTTGGGCTCGTCGTCGGACGGTGGGGGTGCCCAGTGGGTGATGTCGGCGGGCGGGTGGTCGGCGGCCAGCACGGACTCGCGCAGTTCGGCCAGGAACGTGGACGGGCCCTTGGGCTTGTCGCCGGTCTCGGCCCACCAGTGGCCGGACACCAGCAGGCTGTGCTCGGACCTGGTCAGCGCGACGTAGAGCAGCCGGCGCTCCTCGACCAGGCGGCGGTCCTCGAAGTCGTCGGCGTGGCGGTCCAGGGCCTCTTCGACCTCTTTGCGGTTGCTGCCGCCGGGGATGCGCAGTTGCGGCAGGTCGGCGGCGTCGCCCCGGAGTTCGGCGGGCAGTTCGGCGACCGCCTTGAGCCAGCACGAGGTCTTCTTGCGGCCGGGGAACACGTCCTTGACCACGTGCGGCAGGGCGACGATGTGCCATTCGAGGCCCTTCGCCGAGTGCATGGTGAGCACCTGCACCCGGTTCTCGGCCACTTCGACCTCGCCCGGTTCCAGGCCGTCTTCGGCGTGCTCGGCGGTGTAGAGGTAGTCGAGCAGGGCGGGCAGGGTGGCGGACGGGCTGGCCGCCGCGAAGTCGGCGACGACGTCGGCGAACGCGTCCAGGTGCGACCGGCCCACGCCGCCCGGCCGGGCCATCGCCTCGATGTCGAGCAGCAGGGTGCGTTCGACGTCGGCGACGAGTTCGGGGAGCGGCTGGTCGAGGCGGCGGCGCAGGGTGGACAGTTCCGCGCCCAGTCGACGGACGCGGCGGTAGCCCTCGGCGGAGTACGCGGTCGGGTCGCCGGGGTCGTCCAGGGCGTCGGCGAGGCCCGCTTGTTCGGCGTGCTCGCCCGGCAACGCGTCGGCGAGGACGGCCAGCGGGTCGTCCACCACGGACTGGCGGCTGGGCGCGCCGGCGAGTTCCCGGGCGCGCTGCCACAGCGCGGCCAGGTCGACGGCGGCCACCCGCCAGCGGGAGCCGGTGAGCAGGCGGGCGGCGGCGGTGCCCGCCAGCGGGTCGACCAGGACGCGCAGCGCGCTGGTCAGGTCGCGGACTTCGGGCTCGTCGAGCAGGCCGCCCAGGCCGACCACCTCGACGGGCAGGTCGCGTTCGCGCAGGGCGGCGGCGATGGCGGCCATGTCGGCGCGCCGGCGGACCAGGACGGCGGCGGTGGGCGGCTCGTCGCTGGAGTCCAGGTGGGCTGCCCACTGGGCGGCGACGGTGTCGGCCATCCAGTCGAGTTCGGCGCGGACGTCGGGGTACAGGCCGATCCGGACGTCGCCGGGGCCCGCGCCGGGGCGGGCCCGCAGTTCCTCCACGTCCAGGCCGGACGCGCGCAGCGGCGCGGACACGGCGTTGGCCAGCGCGAGCACCTCGGGCGGGTTGCGGAAGCTGGTGAGCAGGCCGTACTTGCGGGCGGGCGGGAAGTCGTGGACGAAGCGCGGCAGGTTCGCGGCCGACGCGCCGCGCCAGCCGTAGATGGCCTGGGCCGGGTCGCCGACGGAGGTCACGGCCATCGGCTCGCCCTGCCCGAACAGCGACCGGAGCAGCACGCGCTGGGCGTGGCCGGTGTCCTGGTACTCGTCCAGCAGGACCGCGCCGTAGCGCTCCCGCTCGCCGCGCACGACTTCCGGGTACTCGCCGGCCAGCCGGGCGGCGAGGGACATCTGGTCGGCGAAGTCCATTGCCGCCTCACGGCGTTTGCGCGCCTGGTACGCCTCCAGCAGCGGCAGCAGGTTCACCCGCAGCCGTTGGGCGTTGACGATGTCCTTGAGCTTCTCGGGCAGGGCGTCGCGCTGGCGCGCGGTCTTGGGGGCGGACTCGATCACGGTGGTCAGCCACTCGGCGTTCTTGCGCAGGTCGGTGGGTTCGACCAGGTGTTCGCCGAGTTCTCCGGCCAGTGCCAGCAGGTAGCCGGTGATCGTGGCCGGGACCTTGTCGGTGTCGATGTCCTCCGCCCACGTCGCGACGACCCGGTGCGCGAGCTGCCAGGACGCGGTCTCGGTGAGCAGCCGGACGCCCGGTTCGACCGGCAGCCGGAGGCCGTGCTCGCCGACCAGGCGGCCCGCGTAGGCGTGGTAGGTGAGGATCACCGGCTCGGTGGTGAGGACGGCGGCGCGGCGTTCGCCGCTCGGGTCCAGGCGGTCGAGCAGGGGGGAGCCGCCGAGCCGGCGCAGCCGGGCCCGGACGCGCTCGGAGAGCTGGCGGGCGGCTTTGCGGGTGAACGTGAGGCCCAGCACGCGGTCGGGGGTGACGAAGCCGTTCGCGACCAGGTAGACGACCCGGGCGGCCATGGTCTCGGTCTTGCCCGCGCCGGCGCCCGCCACGACCAGCGCCGGGGCGGTCGGGGCGGCGACGACGGCGGCCTGCTCGGGGGTCGGTTTGGGCAGGCCGAGCGCTTCGGCGACCTCGAACGGGCTGGCCAGGTGCGCTGCCCCGCCCGCTCGTTCCCGATCACCACCCGGCACTGCCACGACTCGCATTCTCCGATTCCGGCCGCGTGAAGCTTCGGCGACCCGCAGCAGCGCGGCCGGATTGGTCGGGGACGCGGTGCGGGCGGCGGCGCTGCCCTGGTCTCAGCGGCCCACGACTGTGTCAGACCTGGGCCGGCATCACCAAACGCCACGTCGGTAACGCCCACAGCGCGCTACCGCCGGGTGACGCGGTGGTGCCGGCGGTGCCGGTCGAGGCCCGGTGAACGGGGTCGAGGCGACTGGGCACGAGACGAGACCCACAGCGGCACGCGCGCGCGACGACACCCGCGCCGGCGTGGGGGGACGGGGTCGGGCGCGGCCTGGTGGGAGGCGCTGCCGGCGGCGGGGTTATTGGCTCACCTGCCGGCCGGAGGCGTGGACGGGGCAGGAGGTGCGGGCCGGGCAGCGGTCGCAGTCGGGGGTTTCGGTGGCGGTGTAGTTCGGGCCGACGCTGGAGTTCGCGGCGACCTGCACGGCTTCCAGCCACGCCCGGACGCCCTGCTCGTCCAGCGGGGCCTGTTCGAGTTCGGTCGCGCCGGTCTTCCTGTTCTCCTTCGCCACGTACAGCAGGCGCGCGCCGCCCGGGTCCGTGCCGAGCCCCAGGTGGGTGAAGCCGCCCAGCGCGGAGGCCAGCTGGTAGACCGCGAGCTGCGGGTGTTGGCGGGCCTCCTCCTTGGTCACCGGCGATTTGCCGGTCTTGAGGTCGATCACCACCGGGCGGCCGTCGCGGTCGGTCTCCAGGCGGTCGACGCGGCCCTTGACCCGCAGCCACGGCCCGCCTTCCCGCTTGGGGACCTCGACCGAGATCTCCTCCTCGACCGCGACCTGGGTCAGCTGGTCGCGGCTGGCGGTCAGCCAGTTCAGGAACGTGTCGAGCATCCGCTCCACCCGGATCCGCTCGCGGCGGGAGAACCACGGCGCGCCGGCGTCGACCGCGGACCACGCCTCGGCGAGCCTGCTGCGCAGCTCCTTCTCGTCCGCGCCGGACGCGGCGGCCTGGGCGAGGGCGTGCACGAGGGTGCCGGTGATGGACGCCAGCTCGGCCGGGTCCTGGCCGCCGTGGCGCTCGACCACCCAGCGCACCGGGCACTTGGCCAGCACCTCGACCGTGGACGGCGACACGCTGACCGTGTGCTCCTCGGTCCACAGCGGGTCTTCTGAGGTCACGTCGGCCAGGCCGTACCAGGAGTCGGGGTGCGCGCCGGGCACGCCCTCGGCCGCGAGCCTGGCCAGCTGGGTCGCCGCGCGGGTCCGGCGGTCCTCGGTCTCGTCCTCGTCGCACACCACCCGGCGCAGCTCGCCGACCAGCTCGGCGAGCACCAGGCCGCGTTCCGGGGTGTAGGTGGGGCGTTCGGGCTCGTCGGTGGCCAGTTCCTCCAGCTCGTCGAGGAACCGGGACGGCTGCTCGTCCTCGCCGCGCACCGCGCTGACCAGCAGCGCGCGCCGGGCCCGGCTGGCGGCGACCAGGAGCAGCCGGCGTTCCTCGGCGAGCAGCGGCGCGATGGCCGACACCTGTTCGCCGATGCCCGCGACCACGTCGACCAGGCGTTCCACGCCCAGCAGCGACCCGCGCAGCCGCAGGTCGGGCCAGCTGCCCTCCTGCACGCCGGGCACGGCGACCACGGTCCACTCGCGGCCGGCCGCCGAGTGCGCGGTCAGCACCGCCACCGCCTCGCCGACCGGGGCGGACGCGGCGAGCGTGTCGCCGACGATCTGCTGGGCGGCGAGGTAGTCGGCGAAGCCGTCCGCGCCCGCGCCGGGCAGCCGGTCGACGTACTTGGCGGCGGATTCGAACAGGCCGACGATCGCGTCCAGGTCGCGGTCGGCCTGCATGCCCGAGGTGCCGTGCCGGGACGACTGGTTGACCCAGCGGTTCTGCAGGCCGGTGCTCTGCCAGAGGTCCCACAGCACCTGCTCGACGCTCTGGCCGCCGGCGATGCCGCGCCGGGCCTTGCGCAGCAGGCCGGAGATCCGCCGGGCGGGCTGGGCCTCGGCGTCCTCCAGGGCGGCCAGCCGGTCGTGCGACTCGATCACCTCGACCAGCAGTTCGCCGCTGGGGCGGTCGCCGCCGGCGGCCATCTCCAACCGGCGCAGGCCGCGCCGCAGCCGGCGCAGCGCCAGCGGGTCCGCGCCGCCCAGCGGGGAGGCGAGCAGCATGGCCGCGGTCTCCTCGTCGAGGCTGCCGGGGGTGGCGGCGCAGCGCAGCAGGGCCAGGAACGGGGCCACGGCGGGTTGCCGGGCCAGCGGCAGCTCCTCACCCGGCACGGCGACCGGGACGCCCGCCGCGAGCAGCGCGCGTTGCAGCACCGGCAGGGACCGGGTGGCCGAGCGCGCCACCACGGCCATCTCCGACCACGGCACCCCGTCGATCAGGTGGGCGCGGCGCAGCTGGTCGGCCACCCAGCTCGCCTCCTGCGCGCCGGACGCGAACAGCCGCACCTGCAGCGAGCCGGTGCCGTCGACCGGGGTGACCTCGCGGGTCGGCGACGCGCCGGGCAGCCGGCCGGCCAGCCGGGCGACCGCGGCCCGGATCTCCGGGGTCATCCGGTGGCCTTCGCGCAGCACGGCGGTGGGCCCGTCGGCGGCGGAGAGCAGGACCGGGTCCGCGCCCCGGAAGGAGAACACCGCCTGGTCCGGGTCGCCCGCGAGGACGTACTCCTGCGCGGCGGTGCCGAGCACGGACACCAGCGCGTGCTGCAACGGGTCGAGGTGCTGGGCGTCGTCCACGAGCAGGTGGCGGACCCGGACGCGTTCGGCGTGCCGCAGGTCGGCGTCGGTCTCCAACGCCAGCAGCGCGCTGCCGACCAGTTCGGCCGCGTCGTAGGAGGCGGCCGCGCCCTGGCCCGCCGCGGCCAGCAGGTTGACCTCTTCGTACTGCGCGCCGAACAGGCCGGCGGACACCCACTCGTCACGGCCGTGCGCGCGGCCCAGCTCGACCAGGTCTTCCGGGGCCAGGCCGCGTTCGGTGGCGCGCAGCAGCAGGTCGCGCAGCTCCTGGGCGAAGCCGGGCAGCGGGAGCGCCGGGCGCAGCCGCTGCGGCCACTTCGCCGCGCCCATGCCCACGTCGCCCGCGAGCAGTTCGCGGACCACCGCGTCCTGCTCGGGGCCGGACAGCAGCCGGGGGGTCGGCTCCCCCTGCCGCACGGCCTGGGCGCGCAGGACGGCGAACGCGTACGAGTGCACGGTGCGGACCAGCGGCTCCTGCGTCGTGGGCAGCACCTCGCCCTCGGCCTCGCCGGTCAGCAGGCGGGTGATGTGGGCGCGCATGGCCACGGCGGCCCGCCGGTTCGCGGTCAGCACCAGCACGCTCTCCGGGTCGGCCCCGCCGCGCCGGATCCGGTCGGCCGCGACCTCGGCCAGCAGGGTGGTCTTGCCGGTGCCGGGACCGCCGAGCACGCGCAGCGGCCCGCCCGGGTGGTCGAACACCGCCCGCGCGGGCGCGCTCCAGTCACGCCGGGGGCGCTCCTCGCGCACCCGGCGCACCAGCAACGGCGCCCGGTCGACTGCCACGCCCCGATGGAACCACGCGGGTACGACAAAGCCGGGCAGGACCCCGCGCGCCGCGGCGTTTTGTACGGGCTCTTGACAAATCCGAGTGGTCCAGGCCACGTTGGGAAG
Source organism: Saccharothrix sp. NBAS 001 (assembly GCF_056640475.1). Lineage (NCBI taxonomy): Bacteria > Bacillati > Actinomycetota > Actinomycetes > Pseudonocardiales > Pseudonocardiaceae > Saccharothrix > Saccharothrix sp. NBAS 001. The sequence goes on along the minus strand of NZ_CM153251.1, from coordinate 8,964,237 downwards.
GTCCCGCGCACGCACCCCAGGCCGCCGCAGCGTGCTCGCCCTGCGTTCCGGAGGAACGATGAAACCCTTGCGGCGGTTGATGATCACCCTCACGGCCGGTCTCGCGGCGATGTGCCTGACACCGGCCGCCCAGGCCGCGCCGGACCCGGTCCTGGCGTCCCCGTACCTGTACCAGTGGGGCGCGAAACCCAACCCGGTCACCGTGATGAACCAGACGGGCGTGAAGGCGTTCACGCTCGCGTTCATCCTCTCGGACGGCGGGTGCAACCCGGCCTGGGACGGCCAACGTCCCCTGACCGGCGCCGACGCCACGCTGATCCGCAACATCCGGGCGGCCGGCGGCGAGGTCATGCCGTCGTTCGGCGGCTGGTCGGGCAACAAGCTGGGCCCGCGCTGCTCGTCGGCGGCGGCGCTCGCGGCGGCCTACCAGAAGGTGATCGACGCCTACCAGCTCAAGGCGATCGACATCGACATCGAGAACACCGACGAGTTCGAGAACGCGACCGTGCAGGACCGCATCCTGGGCGCGCTGAAGATCGTGGAGCAGAAGAACCCGGCCATCCGGACCGTGGTCACCATGCCGACCAACCGGGCCGGCCTGAACTCGTGGGGCACCCGGCTGGTCACCCGGGCCAAGGAGTTGGCCGTGCCGGTCGACGTGTGGGCGGTGATGCCGTTCAACTTCGGCGGGCCCAGCGACCTCGTGGCGGGCACCAAGTCCGCTGTGGACGGGCTGAAGAACCACGTGAAGGCGACGTTCGGGCTGACCGACGACGCCGCGTACCGGCGCAGCGGGCTGTCCTCGATGAACGGGGTCACCGACACCGGCGAAACCGTGACCACCGCCCAGTTCCGCGCGATCCGCGACTGGGCGACGAGCAAGCACCTGTCCCGCTTCACGTTCTGGGCCACCAACCGGGACAAGGGCAACTGCGGCGCGTCCGGCAGCGATTGCAGCGGCACCAACCAGGGCACCTACGACTTCACCAAACTCGTCGCGGGCTACACCGGCTGAGCCGACCGCGCGTCCACCGTGGAAAACTGGTTCGGTGGATGAAGAGTTGCACGAGATGGTCCGCGAGGTCGTGCGGTCGATCCCCCGCGGCCGGGTCGCCACCTACGGCGACGTCGCCGACCTGTCCCGCGCCCCGTCGCCCCGGCTGGTCGGCCAGGTCCTGAACCAGGACGGGCACGACCTGCCGTGGCACCGGGTGCTGCGCGCCAACGGCACGTGCGCGCCGCACATCGCCGACACGCAGCACCAACTGCTGCGCGAGGAGGGCGTGGCGGTGGTCGACGGGAAGATCGACCTGCGCACGTACCGCTGGGAGGACGCGGTCAAGGAGAAGGCGGAGGAGCCGCCCGGTCTTTGGTGACCCGCTGCTCCACGCGGGCCAGCTCGGCCTCGACCTCGGGGGCGCGGGTGAGCGCGGCCGCGAGTCGCAGCTGCGGCAACGCCTCCGCGTCCCGGCGCTGCCGGCTGAGCGTGCGGCCCAGCAGCAGCCTGGTGTAGCCGTCGGCCGGGTCGAGTTCGACCAGCTCGCGCAGCACGCCCTCGGCCCGCCCGAGCGACGCCGACTGGAAGTGGGCCAGCGCCAGCTCGGTGAGCACGGTGCGGTCGCCCGGCGCCTGCGACGCGGCGTCCGCCAGGAACCGCGCGGCGCTGCTCGGGTCGCCCGCGGCGCGGAACTCCCGGCCGCGCTCCAGCAGTTCGCGGATGTCGGTCACTTCTCCATCTCCTCGTCCGCCGGGCCGACGTGCGGGACGTGCGCCCCGCCGAGTCGCCCGGCCTGGAAGTCCTCGATCGCGTCGAGGATCTCTTTGCGGGTGTTCATCACGAACGGCCCGTAGCGCGCGACGGGCTCGTTCAGCGGCAGGCCGCCGAGCACGAGCACGTCCCACTCGGTGGCCGCCCGCATCGTCAGCGCCTCGCCGCTGCCGAAGACGGCCAGTCGGCCCTCTTCGAGCGGGCGGCGCTCGTGGCCGACGAACCCCTTGCCGGACAGCACGTACACCATCGCGTTGAAGTCGGCCGGCCACGGGAAGGCCAGCCGGGCTCCGGGCGCGACGGTCGCGTGCAGGTAGGTGATCGGGGTGTGCGTCATCCCCGGTCCCCGGTGGCCCGCGAGGTCGCCGGCGATCACCCGGACCAGCGCGCCGCCGTCGTCGCCGGCGAGCAGGAGGGTGTCGTGCGCCTTGATGTCCTGGTAGCGCGGCGGGGTCCACTTCGCCGCCCTGGGCAGGTTCACCCAGAGCTGCACGCCGTGGAACAGGCCGCCCTCGGCGACCAGGTCCTGCGGCGGCAGTTCGCTGTGCAGCACGCCGCTGCCGGCCGTCATCCACTGGGTCGCGCCGTCCTTGATCAGGCCGCCGCCCCCGGTGGAGTCCTGGTGCTCGAACGCGCCGTCGATCATGTAGGTGACGGTCTCGAAGCCCCGGTGCGGGTGCCACGGCGCGCCCTTCGCCTCGCCCGGCCCGTACTCCACCGCGCCCATGTGGTCGAGCAGGAGGAACGGGTCGGCCGACGCGAGGTCGACGCCCGGGAACGGGCGGCGCACCTGGAACCCCTCGCCCTCGTAGGACTTGCGCGCCTCGACGACCTTGCGGACCGGACGCCAGTCGGTGGTGGCCTCCGGGAGTTCGGGCAGCCTCGGCAGGATCAGGGTGTCCGCGGTCACGGCGGGCATGGCCGCCTCCTTCTGTCCGCTCGGTCGTGAAGTCTCGACCGCTACAACCTGGTTGAGATCTCAACTATTCCGCGCGGGATTCCGCCGTCGCCGAGGTCGGCCACCCCGCGGTGACCGGGCGGACGCGCGGTCAGAGCAGTTCAAGCACCTTGGTGGCCGTGCGCTCCAGCCCCACCAGCGACTTCGGGCCGGACAGCGGGTGCAGGGCGTGCACCGCGAGGCGGAACAGGGTCGCCCGCAGCAGGATCTGCGGCCACTCCGCGAGGTGCGCCCACCGCTGGATCAGGCCGTGGTCCGCGCCACCCCACGAGGTCGCGTCGACCACGACGACCGCCGCGCCGTACTCGGCGGGCCGCCAGAACGCCTTGAAGTCGATCACCGCCGGTGCCGCGTCGCCCGCGAACAGCACGTTGCCGAACAGGTCGCCGTGCACCACCTGCGACTTGAGCGTCAACGGCTTGCGATAGGCGGTGAGCAGCTCGTACAGGCGACCGCCGAGCGCGGTGTCCAGGTCGGCGGCACCCTCTTCCCACGCGCACCGGTCGGCGACCGCGAACACGTCCGCGCGGGCGTCCAGGAAGCGGGGCTTGGTGAGGTTCTTGGTCGCCTCGTGCAGCTTGACGGCGACTTCCACGATCTCGTCGTGCCGGGGCTCGGCCCGGCCGGACAGGTACTTGGTGGCGGCCCACCCGCCGACGACGTACCGGCCGTCGGTCGACCGCAGGGGTCTGCCGATGCGCAGGTTGTCGACGGTGAGCGTGTCGAGGGTCTTGGCGACCCACGTCGCCTCGGCGGGGTTGCCCGCGGGCCGGATCGCCGCGTCGCCACAGCGCCACACCGGACCGGCGTCGATCAGCTCCGGCTCGGCGTCACGCGCGCCGAACGCGGCGCGCACGTGCGACGGTGGCGGCTCCGGGGATGGGGTCACGCCGGCACGCTACCCGCAGAAGGCTCATGTGTGGTGGAGGTCGTGCCGCTCGTCGCGCGGCGTGCACCCATCCGGCCCAACCGCACTATTGCGGTCTGGAGGCATCGCCAACATCACACCCGCGAGGCCGCGTCGGCCTGCCGCCCCGATCACGCTTCTCGATCGGGGCGGAAGACCGCGCGACGGGCCGGCTTCCAGGCGGCGCGATTCAGTACGTGGGCAACGACGGGTCGACTTCGCGGGCCCAGGCGAGCACGCCGCCGCCGACGTGGACGGCGTCCTTGAAGCCCGCGCGGTGCAGCGCCGCCAGGGCCTCGGCCGAGCGCGCGCCCGACTTGCAGTGCAGCACGACCTGCTTGTCCTGCGGGAGTTCGGCGAACGCCTCGCCCGACAGGATGCGGTCCTTGGGGATCAGCACCGAGCCCGGGATGCGCACGATCTCGAACTCGTGCGGCTCGCGGACGTCGACCAGCAGGAAGTCCTCGCCGCCGTCCTGCTTCTGCTTGAGCTCCAGCGGGGTGATCGTGTTGCCCGCCGCGGCCTGCTGCGCGTCGTCGGAGACCACGCCGCAGAACGCCTCGTAGTCGATCAGCTCGGTGATCTTGATGCTCTCCGGGTCCTTGCGGATCTTGATGGTCCGGTAGGACATCTCCAGGGCGTCGTAGACCATGAGCCGGCCGAGCAGCGTCTCGCCGATGCCGGTCAGCAGCTTGATCGCCTCGGTCACCATGATCGAGCCGATCGACGCGCACAGCACGCCCAGCACGCCGCCCTCGGCGCACGACGGGACCATGCCGGGCGGCGGCGGCTCGGGGTAGAGGTCGCGGTAGTTGAGGCCCTGGCCGTCCGGCGCGTCCTCCCAGAACACGCTGACCTGGCCCTCGAACCGGAAGATCGAGCCCCACACGTACGGCTTGCCCAGCAGCACGGCGGCGTCGTTGACCAGGTACCGGGTGGCGAAGTTGTCCGTGCCGTCCAGGATCAGGTCGTAGTCCCGGAAGATGTCGAGCACGTTCTCCGAGTTCAGGTGGACCTGGTGCAGGACCACCTTCACGAACGGGTTGATCTCGGCCACCGAGTCGCGCGCCGACTCCGCCTTGGGCTTGCCCACGTCGGACTGGCCGTGGATGACCTGCCGCTGGAGGTTGGACTCGTCGACGATGTCGAAGTCCACCACGCCCAGCGTGCCGACCCCGGCCGCGGCCAGGTAGAGCAGTGCCGGGGAACCCAGCCCGCCCGCGCCCACGACCAGGACCTTCGCGTTCTTCAGCCGCTTCTGCCCGTCAACCCCGACATCCGGGATGATCAGGTGCCGGCTGTACCGCGCGACTTCTTCCTTGGTCAGCTCCGCAGCGGGCTCCACGAGCGGCGGAAGCGCCATCTGATCCTCCTCGACGAAACATGTCCTCTACCGACGGACAACACCAGCCTGGCCCACCGTCTTCCCGGATGGGAAGCCGTCCCAGAGCGTGGACGGACGGGTACCGGCCCTTCCAGGATGCCGGACCGCCGCGCCGCAGGGCCTAGCGAGGTGCCACCGGGAACGCGTTGGGCGTGCAGACCTTGCCGTCCGCCGGCACGACGCCGCGGTTGGAGTAGTCCACCTCGTTGAGCTGCGCCACGTAGTCGTTGGCGACCCCGAACGACTGCTGCATCATCACCGGCGCGGCCTGCCCGTTCTCCTGGCAGCCCTCGTGGCCGTTGCCCAGCGCGTGGCCGACCTCGTGGTTGATCGCGTACGCGCGATATGTCGACAAGTCGTTGCTGTACGCCTTCGCGCCGCGCACCCACCGGGCGGCGTTGATCACCACGCGCTTGGTCGGCGGGTGCCAGCACGACGACTCGTACTGGATCTGGAAGCCGCACATGCTGTGCGTGGTCGCCGTGGTGGTGAGGCTCACGGTGAAGTCGGCCGGCTGGTTCGGCTCGACGCGCTGCATCGCGACCTCGCCGGTGCCGATCCAGCTCCGGTTGTCGGCCAGGATGCCGTCGACGGTGCGCGCGAACGCCTCGCGGTCGCCGCCGTAGTCGGCCGCGTCCACGCCGTCCTCCACCGCGATCGTGTACTTGTACAGCCGACCTTGGCCCACCTGCGGGGACGAGCCCGCGACGACCTGCCACGTGCCCGCGCCCTGCTCGGAGAACTTGGGGCCGTCGGGCAGCACCGCGGTCGGGATGTTGACCAGGTCGACCTTCGCGGGCGGCGTCTCGCTGGCCGCGGGCGGTCCGGGCGAGGTCGTCGTGGCCGGCCCGGCGGCGGAGGTCTCGCCGGCGGAGCCGATCTTGGCGGGCGTGGCCGTGTCCAGCACGACCAGCGCGGTCAGCACCAGCAGCACGGGCACCGCGTAGATCCGCCAGCCGTAGTTGGCGACGAGGCCCTTCAGCCCGTGCCGACGCTTGCGGTGCCGGTCGCCGGCCGGCTCCCAGGAGGCGGTCAGCGGCTCGGCCCCGGTGCGCCGGGAGCCCCGGCGGTACCGGTCGTCCGGAGGGGCCGGTCGGGCACCCGAGGCGGACGCCGTGTCGCGCCCGTCCTGCGATGTCCGGTTCACGGCGACCAGGGTGCCACAACCGCGCCCACCAGGCGGACTCCGGTGCCGGCGCGGCACGGGCCGCCCAGGTCACCGGGCTGAACCGATCTACCAGGCCGCACCGGACTCCCACATGCCGAGCACGGCCCGCGCCACCGAGTCCGGCCGCTCCATCTGGGCGACGTGCCCGGTGCGCGGCAGCACCAGCAGCCGGCCGCGCGGCAGCAGCCGGGCCACCCGGGGCGCCTTCCGGGCGCTGACCAGCCGGTCCTCGGTGCCCCAGACGACCAGCGACGGCGCGGTGACCCGGGGCGGCAGCAGCCACATCGACCGGGACCGGGGCACCAGCCAGGTCCGGACCAGCTCCACCGTGCTGCGGCCCAGCGCGGTGCCCGCCCACGGCTGCGCGGACCGCTCGGCGTACTCCGCCACGGACTGCTCGATCCGCACGTCCGGCACCTGCGACGGGTCGGCGAAGCACAGCCGCAGCATCTGCTGGGTCCGCTGCTCGGGCGTGACCTCGGCCAGCCGCCGGCGCACCCGCGTGCCCACGACCGGCAGGAACGCCAGCGGCAGCCGGGGGTCCGACACCCGGCGCAGGCTGGGCCGCAGGTCCGGCACGGCGGGCGAGATCAGGGTCAGCGTGCGCACCAGGTCGGGCCGGGCGGCGGCGGCGATCAGCGCGATCGCGCCGCCCATCGAGTTGCCGAACAGGTGCACCGGGCCGGCGCCGAGCTGTTCGAGGTAGCCGATGACCACCTCGGCGTGGGTGGCCATGCTGAACGTGTAGCCGGGGATCGGCTCGGAGCGGCCGAAGCCGGGCAGGTCCAGCGCGTGCCCGTCGACGTGGCCGGACAGCTGGGCGGCGAGGTCGGTCCAGTTCGTCGACGAACCGCCCAGGCCGTGCACGTAGACGGCGGTCGAGTCGGCGGGGCCGGGCGTGCGCCGGACGTGCACGGTGTGTCCGGCCACCGTCAAGTAGTCACCTGGCCACGGCGCGCTCGTTGAGTCCAGCGGAGGTAGCGGCGCGGCGGACAGGGGCACGTGGGTGAGGGCGGGTCTGCTCGCCTCCAGGGTCTCGGTCATTCCTCCAGGATGCCTGCTCGGGCGTCCTACGAAACGAGAAGCTTTCCCGAAACGCTGCTACCAGCGAGTAAGGTTGCCGACGAGCCGGCAGGGCCACCCCTTGCCGGCTTCGCGATGGACAGGTTGGCTGGAGGCACCATGACGGAGACGGCCCAGACCACGGTCGGGCACAACGGCGGCGCGGGACGAGGGGTCCGACTCCCACGCACCGCCCGGCGTGCCCAGTTGCTGGCCGCGGCGCAGGACGTGTTCGTGACCAACGGCTACCACGCCGCCGCCATGGACGAGATCGCCGAGCGCGCGGGCGTCAGCAAGCCGGTGCTGTACCAGCACTTCCCCGGCAAGCTGGAGCTGTACATGGCGCTGCTGGAGTCGCACGTGGACGAGCTGGTGAGCCGCGTGCGCGACGCGCTGGAGTCCACCACGGACAACAAGCAGCGGGTGAAGGCGACGGTCGGCGCGTTCTACGACTTCGTGGACGGCGAGGGCCAGGCGTTCCGGATGGTCTTCGAGTCCGACCTGCGCAGCGAGCCGGCCGTGGCCCACGCCGTGGAGCGGGCGACGACGGAGAGCGTGGACGCGATCACCGAGACCATCACCGCGGACACCGGCCTCGACGAGCACCGGGCCAAGCTGCTCGCGGTCGGCCTGGTGGGGTTGTCCCAGGTCACGGCCCGCGCGTGGCTGGCCGACGAGCGCCAGGTCCCCAAGGAGGACGCGGTCTCCCTGATCTCCAACCTCGCGTGGCGCGGCATCGGCGGCGGCTTCCCCCTGCAGCATTGAACTGCCGCGCCCGCGGCGCGGCGGGCTCGGCCGCCGGGAAGTCGGCAGGTCGAGCCTGATTTCCCGGCGATCGAAAGGCGTGATCGCCGGGAATGGACCTCGACCTACTGACGCGGCCTCGCGTGGCGGTCCGGTGCGCACATCACAACAACGCGGTGATGTGCGCTGCGACCTCCTGTGATCGCTCCATCGGGAGCATGTGGCCCGCCCCGGGGTAGACGACCAGTTCCGCGTGCGTGACCTCGTCGGCGATGATCCGCGCGTGCTTGGCGGGCGTGAGCCTGTCCGCGCCGCCGGCCAGGACAACGGCCGGGATGCCGCCGAACTCCTTCAGCGATTTCACCCGGTCGTGTGCGTCGAGGGACGCGCGGAAGGCCACCATGGCCACCGGGTTGCACCGGCCCACCATGACCGCCGACGACGCCACGTCCCGCCACAGCGGCTGCTTGCCGAACAGCAGCCACCGCAGGCCGGGCCTGAGCACCCGCGTGCGCTGCAACAGCTGCGGGCGGCGCAGCCGGGCGATCTGCCGGTTCGAGGCGCGTTCGCCGGCCAGGAACGCCCGGCCCCACACGCCCGGCAGGCCGAGCGTCGAGCCGGACAGCCCGCCGGACGAGGTGTTGACGAAGGCGATCCCGGCGACCCGGTCGAGCAGCGCGGGGTGCCGCTCGGCCAGCGCCATGAGCGTCATTCCGCCCATCGAGTGACCCGCGAGCACGATCCGCCCGGTGGGCACCCGCGCCGCGACCAGCTCGGCCAGGTCGTCCGCGCACCGCGCGATCGTGGCCGCGTCCGCCGCCGACGCCGCCGACCCGCCGTGGCCGCGGTGGTCGTAGCGGAGCACCCGGCCGGGCAGTGCCGGCGCCACGCGGTCCCACGACGTGTGGTCCAGCGTCCAGCCGTGCACCAGCACGGTGGTCACCCCCGCGTCGCGCGGGCCGGTGTCCACGACGTGCAGCGCGGTCCCGTCCGAGGTCACGAACCGGTGGTCCGGTTCCCAGGGCGCGCTCATCCGAGCAGGAACGACCGGCGCCATGCCCGCATCCCCGGCTTCCCGACCAGGCCCTGCTCGTCGAGGAACTTCATGATCCGCTCGCCGGACCACCGGATCGTCTCGTGCCAGTGCGGGTTGCCCAGCGCGGCCTTGTGCGCCTCGTCCCGGTCCAGGCCGACCGCCGCGTACACCTCGGGGTTGATGATCGACCGGGTGATGAACATCGACGTGGTCGCGATCAGCCAGCGCTGGTAGGGCAGTTCCTTCCGGGTGATGGTCGCCATGCCGCGCACGACCTCCTCGCGGGCGAACCGGACGTGCCGCGCCTCCTCCAGCACGTGGATCCGGTTGACCATGCGGACCAGCGGCTGGACGGACTCGTCGGCCATGGTCTCGCGCTGCATCCGGTCCAGGATCTCCTCGGCGACCAGGATCGAGCCGTACAGCGCCGGGCCGTAGCCGATCACCGGGAGCAGTTTGCCCAGGTGGTAGACGTGCTTGCGGGGTCCGTAGGGCGGGCAGCCGATGCGCTCGACCATCCGCGCGAACATCGTGGAGTGCCGGCACTCGTCGGCGACCTCGGTCAGCGCGTACTGCGCGTGCTTGGTCGTCGGGTCGGACCGGTAGACCTCCTTGAGCAGCATCTGCATCAGCAGGATCTCGAACCAGAGGCCGACGCTGGCCACGCTCGCGACCTCGTGCCGGGACAGGTCGATCCGCTGCTCGGGCGTCATCCGGTCCCACAGCGCGGTGCCGTAGAGCGAGCACCGGTGCTCCGGGGTGTACCGCAGGCCCTCGACCAGCGGCGCGGACCAGTCGATGTCCACTTCCGGGTCGTAGAACTTGTCAGCCGAGGAGTTGAGCAGCCGCTCGGCGGTCTTCTCGCGATCGGCGACCTTCAAGGTCCTCGTCATCGGGTCCCTCCCCGGTTGGGTATTCCTGGCGAGTGGGTTTATCTGTGACTTGAGGTAACAGTTACTTCTGGTAGCGTGCGTCACATGGCTCGAACTGTCAAGGGCGGAACGGACGCGCGCCGGGAGCGCTGGAAGGGGCACCGGGAGGCGCGTCGGGCGGAGTTCGTCGAAGCGACGATCCGCGCCGTGGCCGCGCACGGCCCCGAGGTCGGGATGGACGAGATCGCCGCCGAGGCGGGCGTGAGCAAACCCGTGCTGTACCGGCACTTCACCGACAAGTCCGACCTGTACCTGGCGGTCGGGCAGCGCGGCACCGAGATGCTGATGGACAAGATGGTCCCGGCGATCACCCACGACGGCCCGATCCGGGCCCGGATCCGCGGCATCGTCGACGCCTACCTGTCGGTCATCGAGGAGAACCCGAACCTGTACCGGTTCGTGGTGCGCAAGTCGTTCACCGACCGGCCGGTCGAGCAGGACGTGGTCCAGGAGGACAAGCAGCTCATCGCCGCCGCGCTGGCCCGCCTGCTGGGCGACTACCTGCGCGCGTTCGACATGGACTCCGGCGGGGCCGAGCCGTGGGCGCACGCCCTGGTCGGCATGGTGCAGAACGCCGGCGACTGGTGGCTGGACCGCCAGTCGATGACCCGGGCGAGCCTGAGCGACTACCTGGCCACCATCATCTGGCACGCCATCGACGGCCTGCTCCGCTCGGCGGGCGTCGCGCTCGACCCGGACGCGCCGCTGGCCACCGATTTCACCGAGGAGCCCGCGCGGCTGCGGCTCGTCAACGGCGAGGAGGTCTGATGTCCGAGGAGCACGACCACGACGAGGACGGCTACACCGGCGCGGCGGTGCTGGTGTTCGACCAGCGCGAGGTGGCCGTGGACGTCGAGCTGCGCGGCTACTTCCAGCCGATCGACGGGCGCTACCACTGGTACGGCCGCGTCGCGGCGAACGACCAGGTCACCGAGCTGGTGGAGGCCGGCGCCCGGACCGCGCTGCTGCGCACCCCGGACGGCTCGGCGACCGGCGCGCTGACCGACCCCGACCCGTGGCGGCGCTACCGGGTCGCCGGGACCAGCACGCCGCCGTTCGTGATCCCGCCCGCGCCGGAGCCGGCCGCCGAGATCTGAGGCCGACGACGTAGGGCCCGAGCACGACGAAGGGGCGTCCCGCGAGCGGGGCGCCCCTTCGTCAGCTCTGCCGATCCCTCGACGGGACCCGAGGTCCTTACGCCGTGAAGCCGACCTTGCGCGAGTCGCTCGGACCGATCTCCACGTACGCGATGCGGTTCGCGGGCACCACGTAGCGGGCGCCCTTCTGGTCGACCAGCGTCAGGTGGCCGCTACCCGCCCTCAGCGCGTCCGCGACCTGCGATTCGACCTCATCGGGGGACAGAGAACTCGACACCACGAGTTCACGCGGACTGTCCGCGACGCCGACCCTGACCTCCACGCTGACCTCCGTACACGCGTTGACCACCCGACTCGGCGGTCAGACAACTGTCGAAATCAACCCTAGCCGAGCCCGAGCGCCGTCATGCGCCGCGTGTGGCTCTGCTGGAGCCGCCGGAACAGCGCGGCGATGCCGGCGAGGTCGCCGGAACCGCGCACGATCAGCTCGGCGAGCGGGTCGCGCTCCGCCACCACGTACTGGGCCTGCGTCAACGCCTCGCCGAGCAGCCGGCGGCCCCACAGCGTGAGCCGGTCCTTGATCTTCGGGTCCGCGGCGCAGGCCGCCCGGACTTCGCGCTCGGCGAACGCCGAGTGGCCCGTGTCGGCCAGCACGGCGAGCACCAGCTCCTTGGTCGGCTCGTCGAGCCACTGCGCGACCTCGCGGTAGAAATCGGCCGCCAGGCCGTCCCCGACGTACGCCTTGACCAGCGATTCGTGCCACGACTTCGGCGCGGTCGAGGTGTGGAAGGCGTCGAAGCCCGCCACGAACGGGGTCATGGCGTCCTCCAGCACGTGACCGCGGTCGGCCAGGTACCGCTCGATCAGCGTGAAGTGGCCGATCTCCGCCGCCGCCATCGCGGACAGGTCCGCGCGGCCGGCCAGCGTCGGCGAGGTCCGCGCGTCCTCCGCCATCCGGTCGAACGCCGACAGCTCGCCGTAGGCCAGTGCGCCGAGCAGGTCGACCACACCTTCGGCCACCTGGCCGGACACCACCGCTGCGTCACCCATGGCCGGGAGCCTAGTCGGGTGGTGTTGGCGACACCCCAGGCACGCGACTCCGCAGCGACCACGGGCGTTCCACCCCGAACGGCCTAGTCGGCAGGTAGAGTGACTACCCGACGCCCGGCGCGGCGCGGCCCAGCAGGGGCTCGCAGCGGTGCCGAGAGCCGACTACGGCGGCACCGTGCCGCCAGGAGAGGGTGCGCGCATACCTCGCAGGCCCTCCCGCGCCACACGCCCGGCCGTCCCCACGGCCGCGCGGCGGTAGGCGCGGTCGAGTGGCCCGTACAGGCCGTGCGCGCTGGTACGAGAGAGGCGATCATCCTGACCGCGACAAACGAAGAGACCCATCTGGACGCGGTGGCCTTGGAGCACAGCGAGCTGGGAGTCCCCGACGTGGACACCTCCCACCCGCTGGTCGCCAACGCCCCGGTCCGGTCCGACTCCCCCACGTTCGCCGAGCTGGGCGTCCGCGCCGAGATCGTGCGCGCGCTGGCCGAGGCGGGCATCGAGCGCGCGTTCGCCATCCAGGAGCTGACGCTCCCGCTGGCGCTGGCCGGCGACGACGTGATCGGCCAGGCCCGCACCGGCACCGGCAAGACCCTGGGCTTCGGCATCCCACTGCTCCAGCGCGTCACCGTGCCGGGCGACGGCACGCCGCAGGCGCTGGTCGTGGTGCCGACCCGCGAGCTGTGCCTCCAGGTCACCCACGACCTCACCGACGCCGCCAAGCACCTGGGCGTGCGGGTGATGGCCATCTACGGCGGCCGCCCGTACGAGCCGCAGATCAACTCGCTGCGCAAGGGCGTGGACCTGGTCGTCGGCACCCCGGGCCGGCTGCTCGACCTGGCCGAGCAGCGCCACCTGGTGCTCGGCAAGGTGCGCGGGCTGGTGCTGGACGAGGCCGACGAGATGCTCGACCTGGGCTTCCTGCCCGACATCGAGCGCATCCTGCGGATGGTGCCCGACGAGCGGCAGACCATGCTGTTCTCGGCGACCATGCCGGGGCCGATCATCACGCTGGCGCGCACGTTCCTCAACCAGCCGACGCACGTGCGCGCCGAGGAGAACGACGCGGGCGCGATCCACGAGCGCACCGAGCAGTTCGTCTACCGGGCGCACGCGCTGGACAAGACCGAGCTGCTCGCGCGCGCGTTGCAGGCCCGCGATCGCGGCCTGTGCATGATCTTCACCCGCACCAAGCGCACCGCGCAGAAGGTCGCCGACGAGATGGTCGAGCGCGGGTTCGCCGCGGCGGCCGTGCACGGCGACCTGGGCCAGGGCGCACGCGAGCAGGCGCTGCGGGCGTTCCGCAGCGGCAAGATCGACGTGCTGGTGGCGACCGACGTGGCCGCGCGCGGCATCGACGTCGAGGGCGTCACGCACGTGATCAACTACCAGTGCCCGGAGGACGAGAAGACCTACGTGCACCGCATCGGCCGGACCGGTCGCGCGGGCCGCACGGGCGTCGCCGTCACGCTGGTCGACTGGGACGAGATGCCGCGCTGGAAGATGATCAGCGACGCGCTCAACCTGGGCAAGCCGGAGCCGGTGGAGACCTACTCGACCTCCGACCACCTGTTCGCCGAGCTGCACATCCCGGCGGGCTCGACCGGCCGGCTGCCGCTGGGCCTGCGCACCCGCGCGGGCCTGGACGCCGAGCCGGAGGAGAACCTCAAGGGCGAGCGCAAGCCCCGCAAGCGCGGTCGCAAGCGCGGCGCGCCCGGTGCGCCGGCCACCGCCGGCGAGACCACGCCCGCCTCGGACGGCACCGAGAACGGCGGCGGCCGGACCCGTCGTCGGCGGCGCAGCCGGGGCGGCGTCTCGGCGGACGGCACGCCCACCACCGAGGTGACCTCCGCGAACGGCCACGCCGCCGAGGGCGGTTCGGCCAACGGCGAGGCGGGTGCCGAGCCCGGCAGGCCGTCGCGTCGCCGCCGCCGTCGTGGCGGCTCGTCCGGCGAGACCGCGCCGGAGACCACCGCGGAGACCACCGCGGTCAACGGCACGCCCGTGGAGCACGCGTCCACCGAGCCCGCCGCCACCCAGGACGCGGTGGTCCGGGACGCGGTGACCCAGGACGCGGTGATCCAGGACTCCGCCCCGGAGGCAGTGGCCGAGCCGAAGGCGGACGCCCCGGCCTCCGACGCGCCCACCCGCAGCCGTCGGCGCAGCCGGGCCGGAGCGTCGACCGACGCCCCTGCCGAAGCCGCGCCGGAGGCACCCGCCGCCGAAGCACCCGCCGAGGCCCCGGCCGAGGCGGTCGCGCCCAAGCGGACCCGCACCCGCAAGAAGGCCGAACCCGCCGAGGTCGTCGCGGAGGCCGTCGCCGAGGCCGCCGAGCCGGTCGCCGAGGCCGCGCCGAAGCGCACCCGGACGCGGAAGAAGGCCGAGCCCGCCGAGGAGGCGGTGGCCGAAGCGCCGCCCGTCGCCGAGGCGGCCCCGAAGCGGACCCGCACCCGCAAGGTCGCCGCCGAGGTCACGCCCGAAGCCCCGGCCGAGGTCGCCGACCAGCCGGTGGAGGCCGCTCCCAAGCGGACCCGCACCCGCAAGACGGCCGAGGTCCCCGCCGACGCGCAGCCCGAGGAAGCGGCCAGCCGCCCCCGGACCAGGCGCAAGGCGGAGACCGCGGACGCGGAGGACGCCGAGCGCCCCCGCACCCGCAGGCGTCGCACGCGAACCGAGACGGAAGGTTCCGCGGACGCCCTGCCGTCGGCAGACTGACTCCTTACACGGATCTCCGGCCACGTGCGGCAGCATGTGGCCGGACAGATCACCGAACCATCGGGAGCCGGGCAGTGGGCCAGCCGGAACAGGCGGAGTCGAACGGGCAGGTCGTGGTGGACGCGAACGCCGAGCGCGCCGCCGACACCAACGCCGATCGACCCGCGAGCGCGGACGCCGGGCGTCCGGCGAGCACCGACGCGGAGCACCCGGTGGACGTCGACGGCGAGCCCGCCGCCACCGACCCGACGAACAGCGACGCCGGCACCGAGGACGTGCTGGCCGAACCCGCCCGCCGGACCGACGACGGCCCGGTGGGCCCGGTCCGGACCTGGCGGACCAGGGGCGACTACGTGGGCCTGGCCCTGGTCGTGGTCGCGGTGCTGGTGACGAGCGTGCTGGTGTGGGTGTTCAGCGACGCCCGCAACACCACCTCGCAGACCGGCCCGAGCCAGATCACGCCGCTCCAGCCGGTGACGGTGCTGCCGCCGTCGCTGGGCGAGCTGTGGCGCGCCCCGAGCGCCGCCACCCAGGTGCCGGTGCACCTGGACTCCGTGGTGGCGACCGGTGACGGCGGCGAGGTCGTCGGCCGGGACGCGGTGACCGGCGAGGTCCGCTGGCGCTACAGCCGGGACCTGCCGCTGTGCACGGTGAGCACCGCGTGGGGCAAGGTGTTCGCGCTCTACCGCAAGGACACCAACTGCTCCGAGCTGACCACGCTGGACGCCGCGTCCGGCAAGCGCGGCCCGCAGCGCAACGGCGACGCCGCGCTGGACACCCGGCTGCTCAACGAGGGCTCGCACGTGCTGGCCACCGGCGAGACCTACTTCGAGGTGTACCGGCGCGACGACCTGGTGCGATCGCTGGAGTACGGCACGCTGCGCGCCATCGTGAACCCGAACAAGCAGCCCCGGCCGGGCTGCCAGTACGGGTCGTTCGCGGTGACCGGCGGCAAGGTCGCGGTGATCGAGCGCTGCTACAGCCAGGACCCGTCGGACCGGATCACCGTGCTCAAGCCGAACCCGGAGAAGTCCGACGAGCCGCAGGTGATCAGCACCGCGGTGGTCGGCGTCAAGGGCGCGCGGGTGATCGCGGTGACCGCCAACCGGGTCGCGGTGGCCGTGCCGGGCAAGCTGATCGTGTTCGACGCGGAGACCGGCGGCCTGTTGCAGGAGTACCCGGTCGAGGTCACCGCCGGCGAACTCGCGGGCGACCCGCCGGGCCGGGTCGCGACCACGACGGTGAGCACCGCGAACATCTACTGGTACACCGGGTCGCGCACGATCGCGCTGTCCCCGGCGGACCTCGACCCGCTGTGGTCGGTGCCCTCGCAGGGTCCCGGCACGACGCTGGCGGGCCGCGCGCTGATCCCGGCGAAGAACGTGCTCAAGGTGGTCGACCAGGTCACCGGCCAGGAGATCGGCAGCGTCCCGGTCGACCGGGGCGACTACACCGGCCCGGTGCTGATGGGTACCGAGGGGCCGGTCGTGCTGGAGCAGCGCGGCGGCACGCTGGTCGCCCTGCGGTAGACGTGCGCTGATTCACCCACGCGCGTCAGCGCGTAGTGCGGCACACTTCGAGGCGTGCACTCGCAGCTCAGCCCGCACCGCGCGGAACGCGTCGACCTGCCCGGCCGGTTCGGCCCCATCGCCGCCCTGCGGGCGCCCGCGGCGGGCCCGGACATGGGCGCGACGGCGTTGCTGGTGCCCGGCTACACCGGGTCCAAAGAGGACTTCGCGCCGCTGGTCGACCCGATCGCGGACGCCGGGCTGGAGGTCGTGGCGATCGACCTGCCCGGCCAGTACGAGTCGGTGGGCCCGGTCGCCGAGGCCGACTACCGCCCCGCTCCGCTGGGCGCGGCGGTGGCCGAACTGGTCGGCAAGCTCACCGCCGACGGCCGCCGGGTGCTGCTGCTGGGCCACTCCTACGGCGGGCTGGTAGCGCGCGCCGCGGTCCTCGCGCAGGCCCCGGTCAGCGGGCTGACCCTGCTGTCGTCCGGCCCGTCGGAGCTGCCGCCGGGCGAACGCCGGGTCGCGCTGGACCAGGGCGAGCCGCTGCTGCGCGAGCGGGGCGTGCCCGCACTCCAGGAGTTCACCGAGGTCCGCGCCGCGCTGAACCCGCGCTGGGCGTTCCTCCCGCAGCAGCTCAAGGACTTCTACCGGGACCGGTTCCTCCGCTCGACGGCCGCCGGCCTGCTCGGCATGGGCGACGCGCTGCGCACCGAGCCCGACCTGGTGGCCAAGCTGGCCCGCTCGCTGCGCTCCTCCGGCACGCCGTGCCTGGTGGTGTGCGGCGAGCTGGACGACGCGTGGTCGGCGGCGAGCCAGCGGGACATGGCCGAACGCCTGGACGCCGACTTCGCCGTCCTCAAAGGCGTCCTGCACTCGCCGAACACCGAGGCTCCCGACGCGCTGCTGGCCACCCTGCTGCCGACCTGGCGGGCCTGGCTCAGCGCCTGAACGGCCGGCTCACGCCCACCAGAAGACCCATAACGTCGTCGCACCGGCCACGAGCACCACCAGGCCGCACAGAGCGGCGACCCAGCCCGTGCGGCGGTCGGCGACGACCTGCGCCACCACGGCCACCACGGCGGCCACCACGTGCCCCAGCACGACGCCGACGCCCGGGCCGGGCAGGTCGTCGTGCAGGCCCGCGTAGACCTGCACGCCGATCAGCGCCAGCGCCAGCAGCACCAGGCCCACGGCCACGCTGCCGCTCACCCCGCGCCACGTCCGCAGCACGCGCGGCTCGGGCGCGCGCGAGCCGGTCTCCACCTTGGTCACGGATCTCCCTACGGCGCGAGCAGAGCCCACGGGTCGAGTGTCGGCGCCGCCTGCTGCCCCTCCGGGCAGCTCCGGCGGAAGTCGCACCAGGTGCACTGGTTCCCGGTGCGGGGCGGGTACAGGATCTCCGGGTCGCCGCCGGCGGCGAGGGTGTCGGCGGCCAGGCCGATCTCGTCGGCCGACTCCTCGGCCCGCGACACGTGCCGGGCGAGGCTCTCCTCGGTGTGCTCCCACACCGCGACCGCCCCGGTGGGCAGGTGGTGCAGCTCCACCCGCCGGCACGGCTTGCGCAGGGTGCGCCGGGCGGCCAGGGCGTAGAGGGCGAGCGCCTGGGAGCCGCGCGCGTCGTCCACGGTCAGCGCGTGCCGCCCGGTCTTGTAGTCGACGATGACCAGCTCGCCGTCGCGCAGGTCGATCCGGTCGACCCGGCCCTCCGCGACGATCCGCGCGGTGGGCGTGGAGACCCAGCGCTCGATGCCCAGCGGCTCGACGGAGGTGTCCAGCTCGGCCACGTAGTCGCGCACCCAGCCCTCGGCGCGGCCCCGGTACACGGCGGCCTGCTCGGCGTCCCGGAAGCCCTCGTTCTTCCACTGGCGGTGCAGCTGGGCCACCGCCTGCTCCGGGGTGCGGCGCTCGGCCGGCAGGTCGAACAGCGCCTTCAGGGCGTTGTGCACGACCGCGCCGAGCGTGTTGTGCGCCCAGGCCCCGCCGCGCGGCGGGGCGGGCCGGTCGACGTAGGCCATGCGGAACCGCCGCGGGCAGTCCGCCCACGTGGCGAGCTTGGACGGGGTGACCCGCACGAGCTTCTTCGGCATCGCGCCGAAATCGAACCCCAGCTGTTCCTGCACCGGACCAAACTACCGAGGTGGACCGACAGTCCCGGCACTGCCCGCGCACGGCCCACGGGCCGTTCACGCGGTCGGCCTAACCGACCAGCACCTTGCACCCGGTCGCCCGGTCGGCGATCGCGTCCACCACGTCGGGCGATGTGGTCTCGGCGCCGAGCCGCACGGTTTTGTTGGTCCCGTGGTAGTCCGACGACCCCGTGGTGAGCAGTCCCAGCTCGCCCGCCAGCCCGCGCAGCCGGGCGCGGGTCGCCGGGTCGTGGTCGGGGTGGTCCACCTCGACGCCCGCCAGGCCCAGCTCCGCCAGGTCGGCCACCACCCCGTCGGACACGATCGGGCCGCGCGAGGAGGCGAACGGGTGCGCGAGCACGGTGACCCCGCCCGCGTCGGTGATCATCCCGATGGCCCGCGCGACCGGCGTGTCGGTGCGCGGCACGTAGTACCGCCCGCCGGTCAGGTAGCGGGCGAACGCCTCGTCCACGCTGCTCACCACACCGGCCCGGATCAGCGCCATGGCCAGGTGCGGCCGGCCGGCGGGCGCGTCGGCGGGCATGGCCGCCATCAGCTCGTCCGGGTCGATGGGGAAGCCGTCCTCGACCATCCGCACCGCCATCCGGCGCAGCCGGTGCCGTCGTTCGGAGCGCAGCCGCAGCTGCTCCTCGACCAGCGCCGGCGAGGTGGGGTCGTAGAGGTAGGCGAGCAGGTGGACGGTGATGACCCTGCCTCGACCGTCGTCCGACGCGCAGGACAGCTCCGCACCGCGGACCAGGCGCAGGCCCGGGGGCAGCGCCTGCGCCGCCTCCGCCCAGCCGGCGGCGGTGTCGTGGTCGGTCAGCGCGACGGCGGACAGACCGGCGGCCGCCGCGGCGGCCACCAGTTCCGCGGGCGTGTCGGTGCCGTCGGACTCGGTCGAGTGGGTGTGCAGGTCGATGCGCACCCACCCAGTCTGACCTACGGCACCATCTTCTTCCCGCGCGCCGCCCGCTGCGCCTTGATCATCGAGAACCTCTCGGCCTGCGCCTTCTTGTCGCCGAAGGTCAACTCCGAGATGGCGTCGTAGACCTCCTCGGGGTTGGGCAGGAACTCGATCCGGTTGAGGGCCTGGATCTGTCCCGCCGACTCCACGACCAGCGTGCCGTAGCCGAACATGCGGCCGACGACCGTCCGCTCGTAGGTGAGGTCGGTGACCTTGCTGATCGGCATCATGGCCACCTTCGTCTCGAACACCCCCGACGAGATCATGAACCTCTTGTCGGTGACGACGATCCGCTCCACCCACCACTCCATGACGAAGTAGGCCAGCCTGAGCAGCACGAACAGCGCCGCGTACCAGAGGATGTTCTGGACCACGCCGGCGTTGTCGGGCAGCAGGTAGGAGATCATCATCGCGCCGGCCAGCAGCGCCGCCGCCTCCAGGAGATCCCAGAGCAGACTCGTCCAGTGCCTGCGGACCCGGATGACCCGACGCTCCGTGGGGAGCAGGTACTCGTCGGGGTCTCGTGGTGCGAACATGCCTCAGACCTGACCCTTCGCCGTGGGAGAGGAGCCGGGCGACTCAGAACAATTGTTTCACGAAGGTGATGAGCGCCTCAGCGGCTCCCTTCAGCGTGTTCAGCACGTTCTGGACGAGCTGAGCCGCCTGCTGGGGTTCCGCGATCAGGAAGAACAGGACCAAGCCGACCCCGGCGAAAGTGAGAATCTTCTTCAGATTCACGGTGATCAACCCCGTTCGCTACCCGCACCCTTGTGGCGCCAGTGAAAACCGTTGTACCGCACAGCGCGGCACCGTGGGAGTTTTGTACCGCACCTGGGGTAGCGACCAGCACCGCCGTTCCGGGGTGACTACGTTGAGTCACCGTGACGGCCGAACGTGACCGCTTGATCCGCCGGGTCGGCGGTGTCGCCCCCGGCTCGACCGGCCGGCTACTACTCGTGCAGAGGTCGAATCCCCCAGGTGAGGGACGGTGGTCGGTACCGGGTGGAGGAGTCGTGCCCGGCGAGGGGGATGTCGAGGCCGTTCTCCGCGAAAATCGGGTGAAGACGGGACTCTCCGTGACCGTGGGCAAGTTGTTAGGGAACGTCACCCGACCGGCGGAAGACAGCGTCCGCGACACCCGCGACTACGCCTGCCAGGTGCGATCGGGCGTGCTCCGACCGGGGGACGACGCCGCAACGGGCCGGTTCCCAGTCCCTGCGATCTTGGACACACTTCCCCGCACCGAAGGGCCGCGCGAGCCCCGCCGGCGGCGGGTCCGGCTCCCCCGAACGTGATCAACTCCGCCCGATCGTGGCAGGTCCCGCCCCTGTGATCGGTCCCCCCGAGCCCGCCGGCCGGAGCGCCGGCGGCGCCACCCGGTCGGCGAGACGACTTCGGCCACCCCCGGCCCCCGTCGAGCGCTCGGATCACCCCTCCGGGGAACGAGCGCCGTCGCGCCACGGTCCGGAGCCGGCCCCGGCGGTCAGGGCAGCCAGACCAGCCGCTGGCCGTGCAGCGCGGTCTTGGCCAACGCCTTGGCCGACACCACCTCGCCGCCCTCGAACCGGACCAGGCCGAGCACGCCGAACGCGGTGCCGTCCGGCTTGAGGTCCTCGCGGCCGGGCAGCACGTGCTCCAGCGCCGCCGAGTACGCCTCGTGGCTCACCCACCACACCGGCCGCTCCAGCGCCCGCAACGCGCCCACGAAGTCCTCGCCCGGCAGGTACGCCAGCACGCTGCTGGTGACCACGACGAGCGGCAGGTCCGCGGGCACCCGCGCGGCGGCCGCCGCGAGGTCGGCCACGGCGTCGCCCGTCACGAACGCGGGCGGCGACTTGCGCTGCACGCCCGCCGCCACGCCGAACAGCCGGAGCCGCTCGGGCTGGTCGGCCCAGACGCACGCCTCCAGCCACGCGTAGGTGTCCTCGTCGGTCAGGTCGGCGGGCGCGCGGTCCAACCCGACCTTCGCCGCCACCTTGACCGCCTTGGGGATCCTGGGCAGCTCCGCGCCGGGCGCGAGTTCCAGCGCGCAGTGCAGCCCGAGCGCGGCCTTGGCCGGCCCGGCGACCAGCTGCCCGGCCTGCTCGGTCTGGTACCGGTAGCCGTACTGGTCCAGGCCCAGCAGCAGGCCGGCCGAACAGCCGACCTCCAGCAGCCCGACCGGGCCCTTCACCATCGCCACCGCCGGGTACAGCAGGGCGGCCCGGCGGACCTCGTTGGTCTGGGTCGACCGGGTGGAGATCAGCGCCCGCATCCGGTCGGCGCGCTCCAGCACGAACTCCCGGAACAACGGCCAGGTGTGCTCGTCCGCGCCATACGTGCCGCCCAGCGACGGGTAGTAGTTCGACAGCTTGTGGAACGGCTCGGCCTGCACCAGCCGGTGGGCCGCCGCCAGGAACAGCGTCGCGTGCGCGAACCGCTCCGGGGCGGCGGTCAGCAGACCGGCGACCTCCGGATCGTCGGCGGCGTGCACGGCCAGGTGCTCGTAGAGCGGTGAAACGCCCCGCGTCTCCTGTTCCGCGAACCGGGACAGTCGCCGCCGCACCAGATCCAGAGCAGTCACGTCACTCCTTCGTGCTTGTCGGGTCGGGCCGTCGGCCGGTGCGGACCGGCCGACCGCCATCCTCCCCCGGCCGCGCCGGTCGTCAGCCGATCAGCGGCTGGGGCCTGCCCGGCTGCTCGCCGCCGCGGCTGTCGCCGTACGAACGCTTGGGCACCATCACCTTGCGGCGGAACACGCAGACGACCGTGCCGTCCTGCTTGTACCCGCGGGTCTCGACGTGCACGACACCCCGGTCGTCCTTCGACTTCGACGGGGTCTTGTCGAGCACCTCGGTCTCACCGTAGATGGTGTCGCCGTGGAAGGTGGGCTTGATGTGCTTGAGGGACTCCACCTCCAGGTTGGCGATGGCCTTGCCCGACACGTCCGGCACGGACATGCCCAGCAGCAACGAGTAGATGTAGTTGCCCACCACGACGTTCTTGCCGAAGTCCGTGGTCTCCGCCGCGTAGTGCGCGTCCATGTGCAGCGGGTGGTGGTTCATCGTCAGCAGGCAGAACAGGTGGTCGTCGTACTCGGTGACCGTCTTCCCGGGCCAGTGCTTGTAGACCGCGCCGACCTCGAACTCCTCGTAGTAACGCCCGAACTGCACCGCACGCCTCCGTTGACTCGTGGTGAGGGTCTGTGATCGAGCACCCTCGCGACCGGGACGACAGTGTGAACGCGGGAGGAGTACCCTCGGCAACTGGTCTGTGAGCGACTCCACCGCCGCGGACGACCGACCCGAGGAGGTGAGGGCTACCGATGAGTAACGACCCCCATCCTGCGAGTACCTCGCGCGTCCTCCACGGAGGGTCGGCTTTCCACAGCTAGGCCCAGCGCTGTCCGGTCGGGGACGTGCCGTCGTCATCTGTGCTTTTTCGTCGACGCCCCCTGTCTGGAGGACCCGTGCCCAGCTTGCCCTCGCTCGGCGGCCTGAGAGGCCGCGTGCCCGACCGCGACCGCCCCTCGGTCCCGATCCCGGTGCCGCTGTCGGCGTACGTGGTCGACTGCGGCGTCTACGTCGACGGGCGGCGCCTGCCCGGCCGGTGGTCGCACACCGACGCCGTGGACGAGGTGCGCCGGCGCGGCGACGGGTTCGTGTGGATCGGCCTGCACGAGCCGGACGAGGAGCAGATCCAGGGCGTCGCGGAGACGTTCGGGCTGCACGAGCTGGCCGTCGAGGACGCGGTGCACGCGCACCAGCGGCCCAAGCTGGAGCGGTACGACAACACGCTGTTCATGGTGCTCAAGACCGTGCGGTACGTGCAGAACGCGTCCCCGGACACGGCCAACGAGATCGTGGAGAGCGGCGAGATCATGGTCTTCCTGGGCCGCGACTTCGTGGTCACGGTGCGGCACGGCAACCACTCGGGGCTCGCGGCGGTGCGGCGCGAGCTGGAGTCGGACGCGGAGAAGCTGCGGGTCGGCCCGGCCGCGGTGCTGTACTCGATCGCCGACCACGTCGTGGACAACTACCTCGAAGTGACCGACCACATCGAGGACGACATCGACCAGATGGAAGCCCTGGTGTTCGCGCCGCGCAGCCGGATCAGCGCCGACCAGATCTACCTGATGAAGCGCGAGGTGCTGGAGCTGCGGCGCGCGGTGATGCCGCTGGCCGTGCCGCTGCGCAGGCTGGCCGAGGGCTACACGCCGTTGATCCCGGAGCAGGTGCGGTCCTACTTCCGCGACGTCGACGACCACCTGACCGAGGTCTCCGAGCGGGTGATGAACTTCGACGAGCTGCTGACCACGCTGGTGGACGCGACGCTCGCGAAGATCACGCTCCAGCAGAACTCGGACATGCGCAAGATCTCGTCGTGGGTGGCGATCATCTCGGTGCCGACCATGGTCGTCGGCGTCTACGGGATGAACTTCGACTTCATGCCGGAGCTGCACTGGCGCTACGGCTACCCCATGGTGATCACCATAATCCTGGTCGCCTGCCTGACCCTGTACCGAATATTCCGTCGGAACCGCTGGCTGTAACCCCCAGTCCACCCCGACCCGACGGGACGTCCCGACCATGACCAGAGTGCTCACCAACCTGCGGTTCTGGATCCTCGCCTTCCTCATCGGCTGGCTGACCACCGTGACCCTGCTGATCGCCACCGGCAACTAGGGGAGATCACTCCCCCGCGCCCCACCTCCAGTGCGGAGGTGGGGACTGATGAACTCCGGACCTGGCCCGCATCGCCCGCTGCACCGGTCGGTGGTGGTGTTCGACATCGCCGGCTACGGCGAACGGGACAACCGCGCGCAGGTGCGTGCGCGGGCGGCGCTGCACACCGCGGTGCGCCGGGCTTTCCGCGCCGCGGGCGTGCCGAGGTGGCGGCTCGCCGTGGCGGACCGCGGCGACGGCCTGATCGTGCTGGTGCCGCCGTCGGTGTCCAAAGTGGACCTGCTCGACCCGCTGGTGCCGTTGCTGGGCCGGGGTCTGGCCACCGCGCCGGAACGCATCCGGCTGCGGATGGCGGTCCACGCGGGCGACCTCGTGCGCGACCCGTACGGCTGGGTGGGCGCCGACCTCAACACCGCCTGCCGCCTGGTGGACGGCGCACCGCTCTACCAAGCGCAGCAACAGTTCCCGGAGGCGGACCTGGTCGTGGTGGTGTCGGACACCGTGCACCGCGCGGTGGTGCGCCACGGCTACCGGGGCATCCGCCCCACCGACTACCGCCCGGTCCGCGTGGTGAGCAAGGAGGTCGACGAGCCCGCGTGGCTGCACGTCCCGCCCGCCGCCCCGCGCCCGGCCCGCGCCTCCTGACGCCGGGTGCCCGGCGCGCTCACGTCCAGGGTCGGGTGTGCCAGGCGAACGGGGTGCCGTGGCCCGCGCCCGTGCCCAGGCGCAGCGAGATCCCGCTCGGCCACAGCTTGAGCAGCAGCTGGAAGTCGTAGCGGGTGCGCTCGTGGGTCCGGCGCGGTTCGAACACCAGCAGGGCCAGCGGGGCCATCGGGGTCGCGCGGGCCGCCGCGTCGGCGAGGATGGCCCGCCCCATGGCGCGGTCGGCCGGTGACGCGTACTGCCACACCACCGAGTGCCACACGACGGTGAGCACGTCCCGCTCCGGCCGGGCCAACTGCTCCGCCAGCCACTCCGGCCCGGTCGCCCGGTGCACCGGCACCGGGTCGACCCGGGCGAGTTCCACCGCGTCCTGGAGCTGGTCCCACCGCCGCCGCTGGTCCGCCCACACGAACGACGACAGGTGCAGCCGGCCGTCTTCGGTGGACACGTCGACCGGGTTCAGGTCGCAGCCCGCGCGGCGGACCAGGCGCAGGTTGTGCGACAAGTCCACCTCGGGACGCCCGGTCCACCGGGTGTCGAGCACGAACGGGCTGCCGACGTCGCCGAACACCTCCTCACCCACCCGGTAGGCGATCCGGTGCGGGCGCAGGTTCAGGCCGCCGGACGCGCCCACCTCCAGCAGCCGCACCGGGAACGTGGTGCGCCGGCCGACCACGTCCGCGATCAGGTGCGTGGCGGTCTGGAGGCCGCCGAACAGCGGGGCGTTGCGGCCCGGTTCGTTGGTCTGCACGACGGTCGCGCCGACCATCGCGCGCAGGTCGTCCAAGTGCTCGTGCAGCACCGGCACGGCGTCGTCCCACAGGGTGTCCAGGCGCGGTTCGCCGCCCGTGGTCGGGTAGTGCCTGGCCAGCGCGGGCGCGCGGCCCTCCAGCACCACCCGGTGCAGGGCGCTCGCGAACCTCAGCCCCGGAACGGTGCCCTGGCGCGCGCACTCGGCGCCCGCCATCACCCGGGCGGTGACCCCGCCGCGCGCCAAGTCCTCCGCCGCCGACACCAGGAGGGTGTGCGTGAGCGGACTGTGGTCCCGACAGCGGCCGGCCGCGTCGAGGAACATCTCGGCGAGCACATCTCTCGACGCTAGTCCGATTCCCGCCGTGCGGCAGCGGGCGGATCGCGCATTTCACCCTTTCACCTGCGAGGTGTCGCCCGTCGTCACCGGCCTTACGCTCGGTGGATGCCGAAGGTGCTCGCGGTGTCGGACGAGGTGGTCGAGCAGCTGTGGACCGACCAGGTGCGGCGGCACGACGTCGACCTGGTCGTCGCCGCGGGCGACCTGCCGTTCGACTACCTGGAGTTCCTGACCTCGGCGCTGGACCGCCCGTGCGTGTTCGTGCCGGGCAACCACGACGCCGACCTGGGCGGCTACACGAACGTGCGCGGCCTGTGGACGAAGGCCGGCATCCCGTCCCGCTGGCCGGGCCCGGCGGGCGGGGTCAACGCGGACGGGCGGGTGGTGGACGTGGCGGGGCTGCGGATCGCCGGGCTGGGCGGCTCGATCCGCTACAACGGCGGCCCCAACCAGTGGACCGAGCGGCAGCAGGCGCGGCGGATGCGCCGGATGACCCGGCTCGCGGCGTGGCGCGAACTGCGCGACGGGCGGTCGGTCGACGTCCTGCTCACCCACTCGCCGCCGCTGGACTGCGGCGACGAGCCCGACCCGCCGCACCGGGGCTTCGCGTGCCTGCACGACGCCGTGCGCCGCCTGCACCCGCCGCTGATGCTGCACGGCCACATCCACCCGCACGGCGCACCCAGGCCCGACCGGCTGCTGGCCGGCACGAGGGTGGTCAACGTGGTGGGCTACCAGGTGCTGGACGTGCCCGTGCGCGGTCCGGCCGGAGAGGACGGTGGCTGATGCGCCGCGACACCGGGTTCCCCGCGGCCGACGCGGAGAACGACTTCCTGCGCGCCCGGCGCGGCCAGGTGATGTCGCGCCTGGCCGCGTGGCTGCGGCGCGAGCCCGACGACGTCAACATCATGCTGCCGTTCCACGAGGTCGTGGAGGCGCTGGGGATGCTCGGCGAGCGCCGGCTCGGCCTGCGGACCATCCGGCTGGACTCGATCGTGGGCAGCGTCGACCGCACCCGCGACTTCGACCGGCGGTTCCGGCCGACGTCCGCGCGCGTGCGGGAGCGCTGGCAGCGGCTGGCGCTGGCCGCGCGCCGGGGCGAGGCGGTGCCGCCGATCGAGGTGTACCGGGTGGGCGACCTGCACTTCGTCCAGGACGGCCACCACCGGGTGTCGGTCGCGCACGCGCTCGGCCTGACCGTGATCGACGCGTACGTGACCGAGGTCGTGACCCGGATCGCGGCCCACGGCATCCGCCACCGGGGCGACCTGATCGTCAAGGACTACCGCCGGCTGTTCCTGGAACGCGTGCCGCTGCCCGGCGAGGCCCGCGCCGCCGTCCTGCTGTCCGACCCGTGGGACTACGCCGAGCTGGGCGAGCACGTCGAGGCGTGGGGCTTCCGCCTGATGCAGGACGAGGGCGCGTTCCTGGACCGCCCGACCGTCGCCGCCCGCTGGTACGAGGAGGAGTACGTCCCGGTGGTCGGGATGCTCCGGCAAGCCGACCTGGTCGGCGACCGCACGGAGACCGAGGCGTACATGTGGGTGGCCGCGGAGCGCTACCGCCTGATCCGCACCCACCGCTGGGACCAGGACGTGATCGACACCATCCGTTCGACCCGCCCGCACCCCTGACACCCCGAACGGGTCACCCGGCCGCACACCGCACAGCGCACGCCATCCACCGCACGCCGCCCACCGCGGTGCAACCATCCGACGCCTCGCGGGCGTCGGGGAGCCGGGGCCTACCTCGGACCCTCCAGCCTGGGCAGCGGACGGGCCTGGTCCATCACCCGGTCGGCGTAGCTGTCCAGCAGGCGGGTCGCCACCTGCTGCGAGTAGCCCAGGATCACGGCCCACAGCAGCAGCGCCGCCTGGGACGCCACGCCGATCAGCCCGGTGGTCACGCCCGCGCCCAGCGCCAGGATCCCGATCACCGCCAGCGCCGAGCCGAGCAGGATCTTGATCGTCGCCTGGTAGCCGATCATCACGTACGGCGACAAGCTCGGCCGCCGGCGCAGCAGCAGCACCACCGCCGACAGGATCGCCCCGAACGCGCCCAGCACCTGGATCAGCCACACGTCGACGCCGGCCGCCGCCCTGCCCGCCGGGCACACCGTCGGCAACCGCTCGGACCCCACGCACATCGGGATCATCCCGGGGCTCACCAACCCGATCGCGCCCAGCAGCGTGTTCACCCCGAACAGCACCACCGACGCGGCGATCAGCTTGTTCCGCAGCGCACGCGACCCCACGTGCGCGAAATCGGACTTGTCGAACGACGCCCGCAACGCGTCGACCACCAATTCCCGCTCGACCACCAACGGGAACTCACCGGGCCGCAACTCCTCCAGCGCGAGCCGCCGGGGGTCGTCCTCGTCGAGGTTCTCCGCGACCCGCGCGCGCAATCCCGGTAACCGCCCCAGGAAACCGCTGCCGGCCGCGACGGCCGCGATCTCCGCCTCGTGCAGCGACCGCCACGCCCGCTCGATGTGCCACCCCGACCACCACGAGGCCACCGTCCGCCACCGCGACTCGTGGCGGGTGATCATGTCCTCCACGACGGCCGCCTCCTGCTCGGCGACCAGCCGCCACCGCCCGCTCTCCGGGTCGAGCGGGTCCGGCGGGCCCAGCGTCGCCAGGTCCGCCCGGACGCGGTCCAACCGCGACTGGACTACCAGCCGCCAATCGGTGACCCTCGGTTTGCGCGTGGGCATGACTCGATGGTGACACCGGGGTACGACATTTCCAGAATCACCTGTCCGAGTGATCGAGGGCCATTTCCGCCCCTCCAGCCGAAATTCACCCGACTGCCCGCGCCGCCTCTTCCCAACCGGAGGCCAACCCGGGGTCGGCGGCCAGCACGATGTGCTCCAGCATGAACTGGTACCAGAGCCCGCCCACGTCCGGCCGACCCCGGCCGGCCTTGCGCGGGTGGTACAGCAACCGCAGCAGGCCGAGCGTCGCCACCCAGTCGTCCACGCCGGCCGCGTCCAGCACGAACGGCGAGCCGGCCAGGCACCGCTCCAGCACCCGGCACGCGGGCCCGGTGTCGCGCAGCCGCGCGCGGTTGCGGTCGCGGAAGTCGTCGGACTCCGCGCCGCGCCGGTAGGCGTCGGGGAACATCCGCTGCTCCACCTTGGCCGCCGAGGTGCCGCCCAGCCGTCGCCGCTTCCCGTCCGGCGGCTCGACCACCCCTTCGGCGAGGAACCGCACGAGGCCGCCGATCCGGTTCGCCAGGACCTTCTCCGCGTTGTCCGACATGCGCACCAGCACGCCGTCGCCCACCGGGACCGCGTCGAAGTAGTCGACGACCGGGATGTCCGAGACGTCCATCAGGCTCCCCGCACCACCGCGTGCAGGCCGCGGCGCTGCAACTCGACCACCCACTCCTCGGCGGCGGCCGCGTCGGGGAACCCGCCGAAGTCCGCGTGCCCGCGGCGGTGGATGGTCAGCACGGCCCGCCTCGCCGTCTCCGCGTCCAACCCGCACACGGTCCGCATCAGGTGCGCCACGGTGAGGATCGAGTTCACATCATCATCGTGGACGCGCACGCCCCAGGGTCTCTCGGATGACATCGGCGCAGTATGCGTCAGGTCCCGACCGCACCCCTCAGGCGGTCGGCACCGGACGTGGGAAGTGCCGGCCGGGCGGCACTTCCCGGTCGGTCAGGCCGTCTGGCCCGGCTCCACCAGTTCACGCAGGCGCGGCGGCATCCGCTTCTCCAGCCCGAACGGTTCCAGGTGTGCCTGGAGAACCCCGTCGAAGGCCCGTTTCACCGATGTCGTGTCCCAGGTGTCGCTCTCCAGGACCGGTTGCTTGAAGTACGGGTGCCCCACGAGGTGGAGCTGGCGGCCGTTGCACCGGACGATCTGGCCGGTGATGCCCTCGGCGGCGTCGCTGAGCAGGAACAGCACCAGCGGCGCGACCTTGCCGGGGGTGCGGTCGGCGGGGATCGCCCGCAGCGACCGTTCGGACTTCCAGACCATGCGGGTGTGGGCGACCGGGCACACCGCGTTGACGCGGATCCCCTCGCCCTCCAGGTCCAGCGCCCACGACGTGCTCAGGGACGCCACCGCGCCCTTGGTCGCCGCATAGGTGGACAGTTTGCGCTGCCCGAAGAACGCTCCGGACGAAATGTTCACGATCGAACCGCCGCCCTGTTCGCGCATCGCGCGCATCGCGGCCATTCCGGTGTATATGACACCCAGCAGGTTGACCTCGACCGTGCGACGCACCGAATCGGGGTCGTCCTCCCACGGCAAGGTCTCGTAGTTCAGCCCGGCGTTGTTCACCAGGCCGTCCAGCCTGCCGAACTCGGTCAGGCACATTCCGACGATCTTCTCCGCCTCCGTCGGATCGGTCACCGTGTGCGTGCTGGCGACCGCCTGTCCGCCGTACCCCCGGATGTGCTCCGCGACCTGTTCGGCCAGGTCAGCGTCGACGTCGTTGACCACCACCGCGGCCCCCGACTGCGCCGCGTGCATCGCGTAGGCCTCACCCAGCCCGCGCCCCGCACCGGTGATCACGACCGCTTTTCCGTCAAGAATCCCCATCGCGCGCTCTCTTCTGTGCTCGGCGGTCTCCCCTGCCCCGACGCCGTTGGTCGGGGTTATCCCCGCCTTCGACCAGCGTGGGGACGGACCGGAGCGAATGCCGGATGAAAGCGGCGAGATGCGCCTTTGCTGCGCTGAATGGCCTATGGAGTTCGTCCCGGCCGATGGTCTCGACTGGTCAGTAACTCCCCGTGACTTTCCGCAAATGGGGGCCATCCGCGCACGTCGGATGGCCCCCGGAGCCGCTCAATCGCCGGAATAGGTGAGGTTGGCGCCACTGGCGGGGTCGAACAGCTGGACCTTGTCGGCGTCGAACCAGATGTCCGCCTGCTCGCCCTCGGTGGCCGTGGACGCGGCGGAGAGCCGGGTGACCAGCGAGATGCCGGCGCCGGGCACGTCCGCCGAGCCCGCGTCGGCGGCCAGCTCGGCGAGTTCCGCCGACGTGGCCTGTTCACCCGACAGGCTGAAGTAGGCGTACTTGTCGGAGCCCATCGACTCCAGCACGTCCACGTGGCTGGAGAACGTCACGCCGTGCTCGCGCACCGCGTCGTCCACCAACCGGGCGTCCTCGAAGTGCTCCGGGCGCAGCCCCATGATCACCTCGCGGGGCGCGTCGGCGGCGGACAGCAGCCCGCGCACCCGGTCGGTCAGCCGGACGTCGCCCAGCGGCGAGCGGATCGTCCCGTCCTCCAGCGCGGCGGGCACGAAGTTCATCGACGGCGAGCCGATGAACCCCGCCACGAACAGGTTGGCCGGGTGGTCGTAGAGGTACTGCGGCGCGCCGATCTGCTGCACCGAACCGCCCCGCATCACCACCACCCGGTCGCCGAGGGTCATCGCCTCGGTCTGGTCGTGCGTCACGTACACCATCGTGGTGCCCAGCTGCTTCTGCAGGCGTGACACGGAGGTCCGCATCTGCACGCGCAGCTTCGCGTCCAGGTTGGACAGCGGCTCGTCCATCAGGAACGCCTTGGGGCTGCGCACGATCGCGCGTCCCATCGCGACCCGCTGGCGCTGGCCGCCGGACAGGTTGGACGGCTTGCGGTCCAGGTGCTGGGTCAGGTCGAGGATCTCGGCCGCGTCCCGGACCTTCTTCTCCACGGTCGCGTTGTCGACCTTCGCCAGCCGCAGCGGGAAGGCCATGTTCTCCTTCACCGTCATGTGCGGGTACAGCGCGTAGGACTGGAACACCATCGCGATGTCGCGGTCCTTGGGCGCGCGCTCGTTGACCCGCTCGCCGCCGATGCGCAGCTCGCCGGAGGTGATGTCCTCCAGCCCCGCGATCATGTTGAGCGTGGTGGACTTCCCGCACCCGGACGGTCCCACCAGGATGATGAACTCGCCGTCGGCGATCTCGATGTCCACGTCCCGCACGGCCACTGCGCCGTCGGGGTACTGCTTGCTCACCTTGTCCAGCACGATCTCGGCCATTGCTTCACCCCTTGACGGCGCCGGAGGTCAACCCGGCGACGATCCGACGCTGGAAGAACAACACGAACAGGATGATCGGGATCGTGATCACCACGGCGGCCGCGGCGATCGACCCGGTCGGGTCCTCGAACTGGGAGCTGCCGGTGAAGAACGACAGCGCCACCGGGACCGTGCGCGAGTTCTCGGTGGAGGTCAGCGAGATCGCGAACAGGAAGTCGTTCCAGCAGAAGATGAACACCAGGATGGCCGTGGTGAACACGCCCGGCGCGGCCAGCGGCGCGATCACCCGGCGGAACGCCTGACCGGGCGTCGCGCCGTCCATCTTGGCCGCCTTCTCCAGCTCCCACGGGATCTCCCGGAAGAACGCCGAGAGCGTGTAGATCGCCAGCGGCAGCCCGAAGGTGATGTAGGGCAGGATCAGGCCCGGCCAGGTGTCGAACAGCCCGAGCGTCCGCTCGATCTCGAACAGCGGCGAGATCAGCGAGATCTGCGGGAACATCGACACCAGCAGGGAGATCCCGACCAGCACCCGCTTGCCGGGGAAGTCCAGCCGGGCGATCGCGTACGCGGCCATCGTGCCGAACACCACCGCGATGGTGGTGGCGATGATCGCGATGCCGATCGAGTTCACCAGCGCCCGGACGAACTCCGTGGTGGCGAAGATGGACCGGTAGTTCTCCAGCGTCCACTCCTTGGGGATGAAGGAGCCGTCCGCCAACGTCTCCTTCGTCTTGAACGACAGGGAGACGATCCACACCACGGGGAACAGCGCGTACACGACCACCAGGACGTTGAGCGCGGCCCACCACGCCTTGCGGCTCGCGGTCTCGGCACCGCCGATGCCCGCCATCAGCGCCTCCCCCCGTTGTCGCTGCCCGGCGCGGCGGTGCCGAACAGCTTGATGAAGACGAACGCGATCAGCGCCACCATCAGGAAGATCAGCACCGACATGGTCGAGCCGATGCCCAGGTTCAGGCCCTTGATCAGGTTGTTGTAGGCGATCATCGACACCGACGTCGTGCCCTGCGACCCGCCGGTCAGCACGAACAGGTTGTCGAACACCCGGAACGCGTCCAGCGTGCGGAACAGCAGCGCCACCAGGATCGCCGGTTTCATCACCGGCACCATCACCTTGGTGAACCGCTGCCACGCGTTCGCGCCGTCCATCGCCGCCGCCTTGAGCAGGTCGTCGGGCACCAGGGCCAGGCCCGCCATCAGCAGCAGCGCCATGAACGGCGTGGTCTTCCAGATCTCGGCCAGGATGACCACCATCAGCGCCGGGATCTTCTGCGTCAGCACCGGTTCGCCGCCCGCCACCAACTCGGCCAGGTAGCCGGTGCCCGGCGTCCAGGCGTAGCGCCACGAGAACGCCGCCACCACCGTGACGATGCCGTACGGGATCAGCGTCGACGTGCGCACGATCCCCCGGCCGACCAGCGTGCGGTGCATGATCAGCGCCAGCGCCATGCCCAGCACCAACTCGATCACCACGGACACCACGGTGATCACGACCGTGATCCACACCGCGTTCCACCAGTACGAGTTGGACAGCACGGTGACGTAGTTGTCGAACCAGACGAACTCCTGGCGGTCCGGGAACTTCAGGTCGTAGCGCTGCAGCGAGAGCCACAACGAGTAGAGGATCGGCCACCCGGCCACCGCCGCCATCACCAGCACGGCCGGCGCGCACAGCAGCAACCCGAGCCGCCGCTCCGCCTTCTTCCCCTCGCTGAGAACGGCTTTCGCGGGCTTCCGGCCCTCCGGAGCCCGCTCGTCCTTCTCCGTGGACAGCGCGTGGCTCATGGCAGCACCCCCTTGGAGTCGAGCGCGTTCTGCAACTCGGTGCGCAACCGCTCCGCGGTCGGCTTCGGGTCGATGGCGCCGGGCGGCGACAGGATCGTGGAGATCACCGTCGACACGTTCTGGTACGCCGGGGTGCGCGGGCGGACGCTCGCGTTCTTCAGCGTGTCCAGGATGGCCTGCTTCATCGGGTACGGCTTGGCCATCTCCGGGTCGTCGTAGACCGATTCGATGGTCGGCGGCACACCGTCGTTGATGGCCGCGAACTTCTGGCTCTCCGCGCTGCGCAGGCACGTCACCGCGTCGAACGACTGCTCGGAGTGCTTGGTGAACGCGCTGACCGCGTAGTTGATGCCACCGACGGTGACCTTGGCGTCCCCGCCGTCGATCGACGGGTACGGCGCCCACTTGAAGTTCGCCGCGAACTCGGGCTTCTTCTGCGCGGCGGCGTAGACGAACGGCCAGTTCAGCATGAACGCGGCCTTGCCGCCCTCCATCGCCAACCTGGCGTCGTCCTCGGCGAAGTTCGAGAACGACGGGTCCGCCACGTCCGACGTGGCGAACTTCTCCAACACCTCAAGAGCCTTCACCGCGCCGTCGTCCACGACGGCCTTGGTGCCGTTCTCGTCCAGGATCTCGCCGCCCGCGGAGTTGACCAGCGTGTTGAACAGGACGACCAGGCCCTCGTACTGCTTGCCCTGCGCCTCGACCAGGCCCGGCTTGCCCTGGGCCTTGAGCCGGGAGCCCATCTCGATCATCTCGTCCCAGGTCTTCGGCGGAGTGGGGACGAGGTCACTGCGGTACCAGAGGAGTTGGACGTTGGTGTTGTCCGGAGCGCCGTACAGCCTGCCCTCGTAGCGGGCGGTCTCCAGCGGGGTCGACAGGGTGCCGTCCTCCACGGAGGACTTGGCCTGCCCGGTGAACTCCTTGATCCAGCCGGCCTTGGCCAGCTCGGCGGTCCACGTCACGTCCAGCGCGAGGACGTCCATCCCGTCGTCCTCGGCGGCGAGCCGGCGGACCAGCTGCTCCCGCTGCCCGTCGGCCTCGCGCGGCAGCTTGTGGTAGACGATCCGGTAGCCGTCCGCGGCCTCGTTGCACCGGTCGACGATCTTCTGGAAGTTCTCCTGCGGGTATTTGTAGACGTTGATGGTGATCCCGCCGTCACCCGAGCCACACCCCGCCAGCCCGGACGCCGCGACCAGCGCGGCACACCCGACGGCGGCCAACCGATGACGCGTCATCGGCCCAGCCTCCTTCCCGACAGCGGAGGAGCCAGACCGCAGCGCCCGGCACCTCGTCGTGCCCCACCGGAGGGCCGTGAGGCCGACCGGTGGAACGAACGTAGGCCCGGTGATCAGGTGCCGCAACCACCGGAGCCCGGAAGGGCTCTACCCGGTGATCACCAGAGTGAAACCTCTAGTCCTTCGGCGTGTCGGACGGCCGCATCGCGAGCTTGGCCAGCAGATCCCGCCCGCGCTCGGCACTGCGGGGCTGGCACAGCACGTCGTACCGCCCGGCGACGAGCTGGCTGGCGGACTGGAAGTCCCGCTTGCCCCGAGCCGACCCGTACCCGACCGCGGCGAAGATCAACCCGAACCCGACACCGACGACCAGCCCGACCAGGATCGGCCCGAAACTGGCCCCGGCGTTGGTGTTGAACAAGGACAACAACACCCCGACGAACAACCCGAACCAGGCCCCCGAAGCGGCACCGGTCCCCAGCACCCGCCCCCACGTGAGGCGGCCGGTGACCCGTTCGACGAGCATCAGGTCGACACCCACGATGGTCACCTCCTGGACGGGGAAATCACCGTCGGCGAGGAAGTCGACGGCCCGCTGCGCCTCCTCGTAGGTGCCGTAGGAGCCGATCGGCCACCCGGTGGGCGGCGTGGGCAGTCGCGGCGGCACACCTGGCCGGCTCTGACCGGAGAAGGAACTCGTCACGGAGACCACCTCTTCTGCTGATCACCCCCCATCCTGCCAAGGGCGGGCGAACAGCGCGAAACGGGTAACCCGGAACTCAACGCTTCCGTGACCTGGAACAGCTCACCACAACGACCAAAACCCCCACCAGACCCACTCCCACCAGCACCGATGGCGCAGCGACGCGACAGTCCCCCCACCACCGGACAGCCGAGAACCCCAACCAGACAGCGCCCAATCAGCCAACCAGGCACCTCACCACCACACGCCCCACCACACGCCCCACCACATGGACCCGCCCCCATGCCCCCTTTCAGCCCGCGAACCCACCCCACACACCCCACTCACACCACCCCACTCACACCCAGCCCGCGCGCAGCGCACACCCCACTCAAAGAGTCGTGTCATCCCCGTATGGCCCGCGCGCCAGCGAACCGCGCTTGAGTGGGTAGTGCAAGCACGCCTTTCGCTTGCACTACCCACTCAAGGGTGGTTGTCTCCGACCGGGTCAT
The DNA here is from genome assembly GCF_056640475.1 of Saccharothrix sp. NBAS 001. Taxonomy (NCBI): domain Bacteria; kingdom Bacillati; phylum Actinomycetota; class Actinomycetes; order Pseudonocardiales; family Pseudonocardiaceae; genus Saccharothrix; species Saccharothrix sp. NBAS 001. The sequence continues at coordinate 8,928,174 of NZ_CM153251.1, read as the reverse complement.
ACGGGGATGACACGACGACCCGCCTTTCAGTCATCCTCGGCGGCTCGCCCGTCCGGCGAGGACTCCCTAGAAATCTCACACCGACGAAAGAACTCCCACACCACCGAACTCACATCGCCAAGCCACCCCGAACAACCCGACCGAACGCACAAAAAACGCACGTCCACCAATCCCGCACCCACTACACGTGACTACAGAACCGCCACCGGCTCAACCCCGCGACCGATAGTCCCGCAGGAGCCCACGACTGATGATGGTCTTCTGGATCTCGCTGGTCCCCTCACCGATCAGCAGGAACGGCGCCTCACGCATCAGGCGCTCGATCTCGTACTCCTTCGAGTACCCATACCCGCCATGAATCCGAAACGCCTCCTGCGTGACCTCCGCGCAATACTCGGAGGCGATCAACTTGGCCATCCCGGCCTCGACGTCGTTCCGTGCGCCGGAATCCTTCAGCCGCGCCGCGTTCACCATCATCAAATGCGCGGCTTCGACCTTGGTCGCCATCTCCGCGAGCTTGAACGCGATGGCCTGGTGCTCCACGATCGGCTTCCCGAACGTCTTGCGCTGCTGCGCGTACTCGATCGCCAGTTCAAACGACCGCAACGCGATCCCACACGCCCGCGCCGCGACGTTGACCCGGCCGACCTCGACGCCGTCCATCATGTGCCGGAAGCCCTGCCCAGTCGTGCCACCGAGCACCTGATCCGCCCCGATCTCGAAGCCGTCGAACACCATCTCCGTGGTGTCGACGCCCTTGTAACCCATCTTGTCGATCTTGCCCGGGATGGTCAGGCCGGGCAGGACTTCCCCGTACCCCTCCGGCTTCTCGACCAGGAACGCCGTCAGGTTCCGGTGCGCCTTCTCCTCACCCTCGTCGGTCTTCACCAGGACCGCCGTCAGGTTGGAGGTGCCGCCGTTGGTCAGCCACATCTTCTGGCCGTTGATCACGTACCCAGCCCCAGCCCCAGCCCCGGCCCCCGCCTCAGACCCAGAACCAGAACGCGTAGCGCGCGTCCGGATCGCGGCCACGTCCGAGCCCAACTCCGGCTCGGACATCGAGAACGACCCGCGCACCTCACCGGTCGCCATGCGCGGCAGGTACTTCTGCTTCTGCTCCGGCGTCCCGTGCTGCTTGAGCATGTGCGCGACGATGAAGTGCGTGTTGATCACACCCGACACCGACATCCACCCCCGCGCGATCTGCTCGACCACCAGCGCGTAGGTCAGCAGCGACTCGCCGAGCCCGCCGAACTCCTCGGGGATGGTGAGCCCGAACAGGCCCATCTCCTTCATGCCCTCGACGATGTCCGCGGGGTACGTGTCGCCGTGCTCCAACGCCTGCGCGTGCGGGATGATCTCCTTGTCCACGAAGGTGCGGACCGTGGAGAGGATCTCCTCCTGGATGTCGGTGAGTCCAGCGGTCTGGGCAAGGCGCGCCATCGCACGATCCCTTCGTAGCTCCCGAGGTTACCGGCGAGTATGGCCGGGTTAACGCCCGTTCGCGTCACGAAGGTGCTCATCGCCACCCGCTGAACCGAAACAGCGGGTTACCTTGTGCCCCCACTGCCTAGAGGGGATCGCTCCATGGCCTACTACCCGCAGGGTGGCTACTACCCGCCGCCCCGACGCACCAACGGGATGGCGATCGCCGCGCTGATCTGCGCGTTCGTGTTCGCGCCAGCCGGGATCGTGCTCGGGATCATCGCGCGCAACCAGATCAAACGCACCGGCGAGGACGGGCGGGGCCTGGCCACCGCCGGGCTCATCCTGGGGGTCGTGTTCACGCTGCTCGGGATCATCGCGGTGATCCTCTGGGTGGTGGCCGTCTACTGGATCGTGAAGAACGGCAACGACCTCCAGACGACCTTCACCTTCACGACCTGACCCCAACCCGACACAGCCCGACCCGACTCAGCCCGACCCGACCCCGCTCAACCCGACCCCCGCTCAGCCTGGTCGGCAGCAGCAGCGCCCCCCGCAGGCGGGCGTCAGGCCCCCAGCAACTCCAGCGCCCCACCGCAGTGCCGGCACACGTCCGCGAACACGTGGACGTCGGCCGAGCACCCGGGACACGTGCGGAAGCTGCGTTCCAGCAGGTCGTCGGCGGGCCGTCGACGGAACAGCCGTATTCGGGGCCTCGCGTTACGGGAACGTGACATGGGGAACACCATGCACACGCCCCACCCCTTGATCGCCATTTTCCCCGGCGATTTGTGGGAATGCTCACCGGGGAGGCCACCGCACGGTGGCCTCCCCGGCACCGAAAGTCACTGCCACGTACCAAAAACCCGCGCGCTCACTCCGCAGGCGGTGCCCACACGTCGGTCCGGGACATGCCCGCCGCGCGCCCCTTGGACGAGATCACCAGGGCCATCTTCCGCGACGCCTCGTCGATCATCTCGTCGCCGAGCATGACCGCGCCGCGCTTCCCGCCGGCCTCGGACGTGTAGTGGTCGTACGCGTCCAGGATGTTCTCCGCGTGGTCGTAGTCCTCCTGCTTCGGGCTGAACACCTCGTTCGCCGCGTCGATCTGGCCGGGGTGCAGCACCCACTTGCCGTCGAAGCCGAGCGCGGCCGACCGGCCGGCGACCCGCTTGAAGCCGTCCACGTCGCGGATCTGGAGGTACGGCCCGTCGATGGCCTGCTTGTCGTGGGCGCGCGCGGCCATCAGGATCTGCATCAGGATGTAGTGGTACGCGTCGCCGACGTCGTAACCGGGCGGCTGCTCGCCGACCACCAGGGACTTCATGTTGATCGAGGCCATGAAGTCGGCCGGGCCGAAAATGATCGTCTCCACCCTCGGCGACGCGGTGGCGATCGCGTTGACGTTGATCAGCCCCAGCGCGTTCTCGATCTGCGCCTCGATGCCGATCCGGCCGACCTCGTAGCCCATCGTCTTCTCGATCTGGGTGAGCAGCAGGTCCAGCGCGTGCACCTGCTGCGCGGTCTGCACCTTGGGCAGCATGATGCAGTCCAGGTTCGCGCCCGCGCCCTCCACGACCTCGGTCACGTCGCGGTAGGTCCACTCGGTGGTCCAGTCGTTGACCCGGACGACCCTGGCCCGGGAACCCCAGTCGCCCTCGTTCAGCGACGCGACGATGGTCTTGCGGGCACTCGGCTTGGCCAGCGGCGCGCAGGCGTCCTCCAGGTCCAGGAACACCTGGTCCGCAGGCAGCGTGCGGGCCTTGTCGATCATCTTCTGGCTCGATCCGGGCACGGCCAGACACGAGCGACGGGGACGCTGCTGGTCGACCACTGGGGTACCTCCTCGTACCGGCCGGTAACTCTCGTTCTGCGAAGGGTGGCACGCGGGGTGGTCGGCCGCTATTTCGTGAGTCCCGGCTCACAGGCCGTGGCAGGCTGGACCGGTGGAGATCACCCGAGTGTTGGACAACGCGCTGCGGAAGGCGGCCGCGGTGTGGGTCGCGCCCGCCGGGCACGACGCGCGCCTGGTGTGGGCGCTGTGGCGGGACGACACCGTGCTGGTGGCGGTCGGCGGGACCGAGCAGCAGGTCCCCGGCCTGGCCGACGGTGTCGCGTGCACGCTGACCGTGCGCTCGCCGTCGACGCACTCGCACCTGGTCACCGTCGCGGCGACGGCACGGCTGACCAGCCCGGACGACGACACCGCCGCCGCTCTGCGCGCCGCCCGGCTGAACACCGCGCCCGCGTGGGACTCGGTCTACCGCTTGGCACCGACCGCGCAGCCGTCCGAGGAGTCCTCCGGGGCGCCCGCGTGATCACCGTGCCCCCGGATTTCGCGGTCGACCACGGCGACGACGTGCTGGCGTGGCGGGGCACCCTGCCCGCGCTGGCGACGGAGTTCTGCGCCCGCTGGGAACTGGCCCCGGACGGCGACCTCATGCACGGCCACGTCGCCGTCGTGCTCCCGGTGCGGCGCGCGGACGGCGGCGGCGCCGTGCTGAAGCTGACCTGGCTGGACGAGGAGACGCGGCAGGAACCGTTGGCGCTCAAGGCATGGGCCGGTGACGGCGTGGTGCGCCTGCTGGACCACGACGACGAGCGCGGCGCGCTGCTGCTGGAACGCCTCGACCACACCCGTTCGCTGCTCGACACGTCCGTCGAAGAGGCCCTGGAGGTCACCGGCGGGCTGCTGCGGCGGCTGCGGCGGCCCGCCACGCCGGAGTTCCGCCGGATCACCGTCGAGGACCTGGCCGAGGAGAACGCGAACCTGGGCGGGATCGTGCCGGAGCGGTACGTCGGGATGGCCGACGAACTCGGCCGCGACCTCGCCGCCACCGCCGGGAACACGCTGGTCAACCAGGACCTGCACTACGAGAACGTGCTGCGCGCCGACCGCGAGCCGTGGCTGATGATCGACCCGAAGCCGATCGCCGGGGACCGGGAGTTCGGCGTGATCCCGTTGCTGTGGAACCGGGCCGCCGAGGCCGACGGCGAGCGCGGCCTGCTGGACAGGCTGGCCGCGTTGTGCGAGCTGGGCGAGTTGGACGCGGAGCGGGCGCGGCTGTGGACGTTGTACCGGGCGGTCGACAACTGGCTGTGGTGCGCGGAAGCGGGCGAGTCCGCGATGGCCGCGTCGTGCGAGCGGATCGCGCGGGCGCTGGGGTGAGGTGCCGGCCGGGAGTCCGGGTCAGGGCACCCGGATCCGGCCTTCGGCGACCGGGACGACCTTCCCGCCGACCGCCACGTGCGTCGCGACCCCGCCCGCGGTGGTGACCGAGCAGTCCAAAGTAGACGGACGGTTCAACTCTTCGCCTTGTTTCACCACGATCTTGTGCTCGCCGTCGCCGGGGAGGAGCCCGCGATCGGCCAACCACCCGCCCAGCGCGAGCGCCGCCGACCCGGTGGCCGGGTCCTCGCCACCGGTCACGCGGAACATCCGCACGTGCGCCACACCGTCGACGAACGACACCGGCACCAGGCCGCGCCCCCGCACGTGCTCGGCGAGATCGGCGCGCGCCTCGGCCCGGGTCACCGCGTCCGCGCGAACCGGCAGGAAGGTGAAGTCCACGCCCGCGCCGGCCACCCCGGCTTCGGCGTGGGTGTCCACATCGGACAGGAACAGGCCGAGCGCGTTCGCCAGCGGGGCCGGGTCGAGGTAGTCGCCGATGACGGGCGCGTCGCCGGCGAGGGTCGCCCGGTCGGCGTCGACCCGGACGTCGTGCAGGCCGAGGGCCGTCTGCTGGACGACGGTGCCGTGCGGTACGACCCCTCTGGAGGCCAACAGCCACGCCGTGCCGATGCTGGGCAGGCCCGCGAACGGCATCTCGGTGAGCGGCGTGAAGATGCGCACCCGGTAGTGGGCGGCGGGATCGGTGGGCGGCAGCGGGAACGCGGTCTCGGACAGGCCGAACTCGTGCGCGATGGCCTGCATCTGCCGGTCGGACAGGTCTTCGGCGTCGTGCACGACCGCCAGCGGGTTGCCCGCGAACGGGCGGTCGGTGAACACGTCCACCACGTCGTATTTCCGCACGGGGGCGACCCTAGACCCGGTTCGGCGGGATCATCGGGACGTGGACCCCGTCGTGATCGAGCCTGCCGGACCGGATCGGATGAACGCCGTCGCCACACTGCGGTGGCGGTGGGTGGAGGAGTTGCACGGGACGCCACCCCTGGGGTTGGCCGAGTTCGTGCCGCGGTTCACGGCGTGGGCGGCGGAGCACCCGTCGCACCGGTGCGTCGTGGCGGTGCGCGGCGAGCGGGTCGTGGGGATGGCGTGGCTCGTGCTGGTCGCGCGCGTGCCGCACCCGCGCAAGTTCGAGCGGCGGTCGGCGGACGTGCAGTCGGTGTACGTCCTGCCGGAGTTGCGGTCGAACGGGATCGGCGGGCGGCTGGTGGACGCGGTGCTCGCGCTGGCGGCGGACCTCGGGGTGGACCGGGTGACGGTGCACTCCAGCAAACGGGCGATCCCGGTGTACCTGCGGCACGGGTTCGCGGTGTTGCCGCAGTTCCTCCAGGCCCGGCTGTGACGCTCGCCCAGGCTCGCCGGGCCCAGGCCGGCGGGAGGTGGGGCGTTGGGTGGAGAGGCGAGCGGAGAGAGGCGGGTGGAGCTGACCTTGGTTAGCCTGACCGGGTGGTCGCCGTGAACCGGGTTTTCGCCGCTCAACTCGCCGGACTGCCCGTGTTCGGGCCCGACGGGGAATCCATCGGCAAGGTGCGTGACCTGGTGATCGGGTTGCGCGTGGACCGGCAGCCGCCGCGCGTGCTGGGTCTGGTGCTCGAACTGGCCACCCGGCGGCGGATCTTCGTGCCGATGCTGCGGGTCACCTCGATCGAGCCGAACGCCGTGACGCTCGCCACCGGGTCGGTCAACCTCCGGCACTTCCACCAGCGCACCAACGAGGTCCTGGTGGTCGGCGAACTGCTGGACGCCCGCGTGCGCACCGACGCCGGCGCGGACGCGGTGCTCGTGGACGCCGCCATGGAGCCGACCCGGACCCGCGACTGGCGGATGACCCGGGTCGCGGTGCGGGAGCGCACCGGACGTCTGGCGCGGCGCGGGCCGGTGCAGGTGCTGCGGTGGGACGAGCTGACCGGGCTGTCGGTCACCGAGATCGCCGGGCAGCCGCAGGGCGCGCAACACCTGGTGGCGATCTTCGAGACGATGCGGGCGGCGGACGTCGCGCTCGCGCTGCACAGCCTGCCGGTGAAGCGGCGGTACGAGGTGGCCGAGGCGCTCGACGACGAGCGGCTGGCCGACGTGATCGAGGAACTGCCCGAGGACGACCAGAAGGACCTGCTGGCGCACCTGGACGAGGAGCGCGCGGCGGACGTGCTGGAGGCGATGAACCCCGACGACGCCGCCGACCTGCTGGCCGAGCTGCCCGAGCGGGACAAGGACCGGCTGCTCGACCTGATGGAGCCGGAGGAGTCGGAGCCGGTGAAACGCCTGCTGGAGTACAGCTTCGACACCGCGGGCGGGTTGATGACGCCGGAACCGGTGGTGCTGGCCCCGGACGCCACGGTGGCCGAGGCGCTGGCCCACGTGCGCAACCCGGACCTCACCCCGGCCCTGGCCAGCATGGTGTTCGTGTGCCGGCCGCCGACCGCCACGCCCACCGGGCGGTACCTCGGGTGCGTGCACATCCAGCGGCTGCTGCGGGAACCACCGTCCGACCTGGTGGCCGGTGTGCTCGACACGGATCTGGCGACGTTGACCCCCGACGCCTCGCTCAGCGAGGTGACCAGGTACTTCGCCGCGTACAACCTGGTGTGCGGGCCGGTCGTGGACGAGACCGACCACCTGCTGGGCGCGGTGACCGTGGACGACGTGCTCGACCACCTGCTGCCGGACAACTGGCGGGAAACGGGGCTGACCCATGCCTGAGCTGCCACGCCGCCGACTCGACCAGCCGCGCCGGCCCGGCCGGTTCCGGTTCGAACTCGACCCGGAGGCGTTCGGGCGGTTCTCCGAGCGCCTCGCCCGGTTCCTCGGCACCGGGAAGTTCCTGTTCTGGCAGACGCTGATCGTGATCGTGTGGATCACGCTGAACCTGGTCGCGGTGTCCCTCCAGTGGGACCCGTACCCGTTCATCCTGCTCAACCTGGCGTTCTCCACGCAGGCCGCGTACGCCGCGCCGTTGATCCTGCTCGCCCAGAACCGGCAGGACGACCGGGACCGGGTGTCGTTGGAGGAGGACCGGGCGCGGGCCGCCCAGACCAAGGCCGACACCGAGTACATGGCGCGGGAGCTGGCCGCGTTGCGGCTCGCTCTCGGGGAGGTCGCGACGCGGGACTTCCTGCGCGGCGAGTTGGACCGGGTGTTCCGCGAGCAGCGGCGCAAGGCGCTCAAGGACGATCCGCGGTGGGACGACGTGCCGTCCTAGCTCTTGCCCCGGCGTGGTCGGGTGGTGGTGGTCGGGGTGGGACGTGGTCGGGGTGGGGTGAGGTCGGGGTGGGTGGGAGGTCAGGGCTCCTCGGTGGCGAGACGGTCGCAGGACCGCCCGAAAGCCTCCAGCTCGGCGCGGCTGAACACCTCGGCGAAGTGGTGCACCACACCGGTCATGTGGGTGCCCGACGCGATGCGCAGCCGGTCCAGGCCGAGAGGTGTCAGGACGGCGACGACACCGCGGCCGTCGCCGTCGGCGCGCTCCCGGAGCACGAGACCGGCGCGCTCCAGCCGGTCGACCAGTCGGGTCACGCCGGAGCGCGACAGCAGGACGGCATCCGCCAGTTCGGTCATCCGCAGTCGGTACTGCGGAGCCTCGGCGAGCTGCACGAGGACGTCGTAGGCCGCGAGCGATAGGCGCTGCTCGGCGATCAGTTCGGCTTCCAGGATCCGAGTGAGCCGCGCATGGGCCCGGAGGAAGGATCGCCACACACCGAGCTCGGTTCGGGTGGGCAACCGGGCACTTCCGGTTTCCGGCACGGATAGCAATGTTACGGAAAGCACGCAACCGGCTTCGCGCTGGCCCCGAATTCGAGGTGACCTACCGGTAGCTTGGAGGTGCGCCGCGCCGCCGTAGCATGGCGTTCTCCTCTGTAGGCGATCGAAGGCGATCCAGTGACGCAGACCCTTCCCACCGTTGACGACGTGCACAAGGCGCTGGCCTCGGTCCAGGACCCCGAAATCCGGCGGCCCATCACCGACCTGGGCATGGTGAAGTCGGTGTCGGTGACCGACGGGGTCGTGGACGTCGAGGTCTACCTGACCGTCGCCGGCTGCCCCATGCGCGACAAGATCACCGCCGACGTGACGTCGGCCGTGTCGGCGCTGGACGGGGTGTCGTCGGTGCGGGTCGCGCTGGACGTGATGAGCGACGCCCAGCGGACCGAGCTGCGCAAGTCGCTGCGCGGCGGCGTGGAGGAGCCGGTCATCCCGTTCGCCCAGCCGGGATCGCTGACGCGGGTGTACTGCGTCGCGTCCGGCAAGGGCGGTGTGGGCAAGTCGAGCGTGACGGTCAACCTGGCCGTGGCGATGGCGGCCCGGGGGTTGTCGGTCGGCGTGGTGGACGCGGACATCTACGGGCACTCGATCCCCCGGATGCTGGGCACGGACGCCCGTCCCACGCAGGTCGAGAAGATGATCATGCCGCCGCAGTCGCACGGCGTGAAGCTGATCTCGATCGGCATGTTCACCTCCGGCAACACCCCGGTGGTGTGGCGCGGGCCGATGCTGCACCGGGCGTTGCAGCAGTTCCTGGCGGACGTGTTCTGGGGAGACCTCGACGTGCTGCTGATGGACCTGCCGCCGGGGACCGGCGACGTGGCGATCTCGGTGGCGCAGCTGGTGCCCAACGCGGAGATCCTCGTGGTGACCACGCCCCAGCAGGCCGCGGCGGAGGTCGCGGAGCGGGCCGGGTCGATCGCGTTGCAGACGCGGCAGCGGGTGGCCGGGGTGATCGAGAACATGTCGTGGCTGGAGTTGCCGGACGGGTCGCGGATGGACGTGTTCGGCAGCGGTGGCGGGGAGGCGGTGGCGGCGTCGTTGACCCAGGCGGTGGGGGCCGAGGTGCCGTTGCTGGGTCAGGTGCCGTTGGATCCGCGGTTGCGGGAGCAGGGTGACGAGGGCACGCCGATCGTGTTGGCGGCACCCACTTCGGCTGCGGCGCAGGTGCTGACTTCCGTGGCGTCGAAGCTGTCGGTCCGGTCACGTGGGCTCGCCGGACGGTTGTTGAACGTGTCGCCGGCTGGGCGCTGACTCCTTCTCGGTGCGTGAGCGGGATCGAGTTCGGGTTGGCGACTGCTGGTTGCGCGTCTCGCTGATCGTGTTGCTTGTTCATGTTCAGCTGAGCCGCTGGGATTGCGGTCGCGTGTTTGTCTGGCGTGGCCGTGGCGGGATCGGCGGTCGGCGGGATCGGTGGTCGGCTGGATCAGTGGTCGGCTGGATCAGTGGTCGGCTGGATCAGTGGTCGGCGGACGGCCTGCGGTGGGCGGTTCTTGGGCTTTGTGCGATTCCGGGGGCACGGCTCTCAGGTTGCGCCGGAGGGATTGTCGGTGCCTCGTGGGATGATGGTGTCGGGGGCCGGAGGCCATGACTGAGTGGTTCTTGAAGCCCTCGCCAGGGAGCCGGGGCCATGACTGAGCGATTCTTGGGGCCTTGCCGGAGGCCGTGGCTGAGTGGCTCTTGGGGCCCTGCCGGGGCCGTGGCTGATCGGCTCTTGGAGCCCTGCCGGGGGCCGTGACTGAGCGGGGCGCCGCAGCTGAGTGGGTCGTGGGGCCCTGGACAGTGGTTTTGTTGCGGTTTAAAGAGTCCTCGCCGGACGGGCGAGCCGCCGAGGATGACTGAAAAGCGGGTCGTCGTGTCATCCCCGTATGGCCCGGTCGGAGACAACCACCCTTGAGTGGGTAGTGCAAGCGAAAGGCGTGCTTGCACTACCCACTCAAGCGCGGTTCGCTGGCGCGCGGGCCATACGGGGATGACACGACTCTTTGGGTGGGGTGTGCTGGCGCACGGAAAGGCGCGCACCTGGGCGGGTGCGCGCCTTTTTGTGTTTTTTCTACGTGGCGTCCGGGTCGTATGGGGGGCGTTCGCCTTGTTGTAGTGGGCGTTCGCGTTCCCGTTCACGGGCGCCTGTCGGGCCTTGGGGGGTTGTTGTGTGGGGGCCCGTTGAGAAGCCGTTGGGCTTTGTGCTGTTGCCGTTCGTCGGGACGTCGTCCCACAGGTGTTTGGTGATGGCCCGTTTCGGGTCGAAGTTGCGTAGTTCCCGGAGGTCTTCCAGTGGCTTGCGCAGCTGGTCGAACTCGGGGCCCATCTCCTGCTTCAGTTGGTCTCGTGCGCCCGTCGCGTATTCGCGTACCTGGCGGATCGTCTTGCCCACCCACGCGGCGGCTGAGGGTAGGCGTTCCGGGCCCAGGATGAACAGGCCCGCGACCACGATGATGAGGATCTCTACCCAGCCGATGCTGTCGAACACTCGCCTGTCACCTCCGCCGACTGCCGCCCGTTGCCAGACTAGCCGTCAGTCCGACCGCAGCGTCACCTGCACGGTCAGCTCGCGTCCCTGCCTGGCCAGTACGACCGGGATCGTGTCTCCGATTTCGTGGTTGCGCACGGCTACGGTCAGTTCGGCCGCGTTGCGGACCATGCGGTCGCCGACCCTCGTGATCACGTCCTCCTCCTGGATGCCGGCGGCGGCTGCCGCGCCGCCCTCCAGGACGTTCTGGACCTTCGCGCCTTCCGCCGTCTCCGCGGAGACCGACCGCACGTTGAGGTTCATGTCCGCGTGCTTCACCTGGCCGTCGCGGATGAGGGCCTGCGAGACCTTGCGGGCGTAGTTGCCGGAGATCGCGAACCCCAGGCCGACCGAGCCGCCGGTTTCGGTGCGGATGGACGAGTTGATGCCGACCAGCGTCCCGGACGAGTCGACCAGGGCACCGCCCGAGTTGCCCGGGTTGATGGCGGCGTCGGTCTGGATCGCGTCGTAGGTGACCTGGGGGCCGCCGTTCTCCCCCGCCGCCGTGACGGGGCGGTGCAGGGCGCTGACGATGCCCTCGGTCACGGTGTTCGACAGGGACAGCGGGGAGCCGATCGCCAGGACCGCGTCGCCGACGGCGAGTTCGTCCGAGTTGCCGAACTGGAGCACGGTGGGGTTGTCGACCTGGACCTTGATCACGGCCAGGTCGGTTTTCGGGTCGCGGCCGACGACCTGGGCGACCGCGCGCTTGCCGTCGGTGAACACGACGGTGAGCTTGGCGGACGTGTCCTGCACGGCCGGCGCGACCACGTGGTCGTTGGTGAGGATGTAGCCGCCGCCCTCGATCACGACGCCCGAACCGACGCCGGCCACGTTCGCGCCCTTGAACTCGATGGACACGACGCTCGGGGTCACCCGCTTGGCGATGTCGGCCACCGAGCCGACCGGGCGTTCCTTGCCCGGTTGCACCTCGGCGAGCGTCACGCCGCCGTCGGTCAGGGGGTTGCCGACCTTGCCGGCCAGCCAGCCGACGACGCCACCCACCGCGCCGACCACCAGGGCGGCGACCATCAGCAGGATCAGCCCGGTGGGCTTGACCCGTCGGCCGAAGAGGAGTTCGGGGACGCTCAGTTGCGGACCGGGGGTGGCGGACGTGGTCGTCGGGGCCTTCTCGGGCTCCTCGGTCACGGCCGGGGGGCCGATCACGGCACCGGCGCTCGGGTCGCGCCACGAGTCGCCCGCCGGTTTGCCCTCCCAGAAGACCGGTTCCACCTCGGGTTCGCCGTTGAGGTCGAGCGGTGGGCGCTGGAGCAGTTCGGACGTGCCCTGCGGACGGCCGAAAGCCGTGGTCAGGGCCTCGGGCGGGGGTGGGGCGAGGTGCGGGGCACCGTTGCCGTTCTGGGTGGTGTGGGGCTGGTTGCGGCGGTCGGCGAACGCGCCGGGTACGCCTGGCGGGCGGCCGAAGACGGCTGTCTGGCCCGGGTCCACGGCGGGACGGTTCAGGGGGCGCGGAGCCAGCCTGCGGTGGGCCCCGTCGTCCACGCCGGACCTGGGGGTTCCGTTGCCCTGCTGTGGCTCGCTCATCGCTCCCCGCACGTCGGTGTTGCCTGGTCTGTCTGGCACGGAGTGTGGTCCGGCGATCTGGACGGTACGGCGATCTGGACGGTAAGGCGGTGGAGTCGTCGCCTGTCGTGCCGCCCTGTCATATCGCCCTGTCGTGCCGCCCTGCGGTGCCGGATCACCCCTGGTGCCGGGCTAATCGTGCCCGGTGATCGGTGAAGTTGTCGTCAGCGGGGGCTGGTGGGGCACGAACTGGAACGGCACGAACTGGAACGGCACGGACTTGAAGGGAATGGACTGACGGGGCACGAGCCGAAGGGCATGGACTGAAGGGGCACAAGCCGGAGGGCGCGAGCCGAAGGGGCGAGAAGTGGTGGAGCGCGCCCGGGCGGAGCGGGAAGTGGTGGAGGCAAGCGGAAGCGGCCGCTGAGGCGGGTGGCGGCAGCGAGGCGGCCGTGCGGGGTGGTGTGACGGAGGTGCGGCGGCCGGTGTTCGGTGCCAGGGGCGGCCCGGGGGTGGGGCGCGTCAGGGACGGAAGGTGGGGCGGCTGTCAGCGGCCCAGCAGGGCGTTGTCGGCCGGGCGGTGGGGGTTGGACCTGGGGCCCGTGTCCGTGGAGACGGGGCGCAGGACGTCGCCCGGGTGTCCGCCGTCGCCCACCAGCGGTGGGGCTACCACGGGGGGTGGGGGTGTGGCGGTGCCTTGGGCCGGGGTGGAGGCCGGGTCTTCGCTGCCTGGGACGACCAGGGCGAGGGCTCCCAGCATGAGGCCCGAGACGACTACGCCCGCCCCTTGGCGGGCTCGGCTGCCGAAACGGCTGCCGGTGCCGAAGGGGCGGCTCTGGCCCAGGACCGGGCCGGTGCCGAAGGTCACCCGGTCCGGGCGTTGGACGGTCACGAGTTGGCCGTCCTCGGTGACCGCCAGGCCGTCGGGGGCGCTGGGCAGGTCGACCTCTTGCGGGATCGCGCCCAGTTTGGCCAGCAGGCCCGCCGGGGCGCACGGGGTCTCGGCCGCGCGGACCGCCGTCCTCGCCTGTTGCTGCGAGTAGGTCTCCGCCGCGCAGAACGGGCAGCGCGCCAGGTGCGCGGACGCCCGGCCGTGCGCCGAAGCCGACAGCTCGCCGTCGACGAAGGCGACGACCGCGTCGGGCAGCAGGTGCTGCTCGGGCAGTCCCCAACCTCGCAGATCGGTCATGCAGAGTCCTCCCGAACCAGACCCCGTCGGCGTTCCAGTGAGGCGCGCAGGGCCTGGCGGCCCCGGTGGATCCTGCTCCTCACGGTACCCAGCTTCACGCCGAGGGTCGCGCCGATCTCCTCGTACGACAACCCTTCGACGTCACACAACACTACTGCCGCGCGGAAGTCCGGGGGCAACTCGTCGAGCGCGGCCTGGAGATCCGGATCCAAGTGGGTGTCGGTGTATACCTGTTCGGGTGACGGGTCGTCGCCCGCGACGCGGTCGGCGTCGTCGGGCAGGCCCTCCATGCGGAACTTGGAGCGGCGGCGGACCATGTCGAGGAACAGGTTCGTGGTGATGCGGTGCAGCCAGCCTTCGAACGTGCCCGGCTGGTACGACGCGAGGGAGCGGAACACCCGGATGAACGTCTCCTGGGTGAGGTCCTCGGCGTCGTGCTGGTTGCCGGTCAGGCGGTAGGCCAGCCGGTACACCCGGTCGGCGTGGTCGCGGACGACCTGGTCCCACGTCGGCACGATCCATTCCGTGTCGTCGATGGGAGCTGTGGCGGTATACGGCTGCGTTGGCATCGGGCGGTGAAGCACCTCCAGTGGGCTGGCTGCCCTGCTGCACGGTTCAACGTTCGCTGCGGCTCACGTGTTCCCCGTGGGTCCTGCGCCGGAACCTGTTCCCCTGCGGTCCCGCGCTGGGACCAGACTGACCGGCTCCCTTATAACCATGGTGAGAGTCGGCTGAGAGCACGCTGAGAATTCCGGTGCGCGGGAGATTCACCCGATTCGCCGCGTCCGGCGTTAACCTCTGGCTGTGGATGCGCCGCTGCGCGAGTACGTGGAGGGCTACCTGCCCGAGGACGCCGTGACCGCGGCCGCCCGGGCACGGGGAGTCGACTTGGGCTGCGTGCCGATCCTGCCCGGTGGTGGCGCGGCACTGCGGTTCCTGGCGGCCGCGTTGCAGGCCAGGGCCGTGGTGGAGGTCGGCACGGGCGCGGGCGTCGGCTCGCTGTACCTGCTCGGCGGCATGCCCGCGGCGGGCGTGCTGACCTCGATCGACGTCGAGCCCGAGCACCAGCGGGTGGCCCGGGTGGCGTTCGCCGAGGCGGGCATCGCGGTGTCCCGGACCCGGTTGATCATGGGCCAGGCGCTGGACGTGCTGCCCCGGCTGACCGACGGCGCGTACGACCTGGTCTTCGTGGACGCGGCCAAGCCCGAGTACCCGAAGTACCTGGAAGAGGGCGTGCGGCTGCTGCGGCCGGGTGGCGTGATCGCGTTCGACAACGTGCTGTGGAAGGGGCGGGTGGCCGACGCCTCGCACCGGGACCCGGCGACCACGGCGATGCGCGAGGTGGCGCGGTCCGTGCGCGACGACGATCGGCTGGTGCCGGTGATCCTGCCCCTGGGCGACGGGTTGCTGGTCGCGGCGAAGGTGGACTGAGCGCCGGTTCAGGCCGCCGGGCCGAACCGCCGGCGGTAGGCGGTGGGGGTCAGGCCGGTCCGCCGGCGCAGCTGGGCCCTGAGGTTGGACGGGGAGCCCAGGCCGGAGCGGCGGGCGACGACGTCCAGGCGGGTTTCGCCGCGTTCGATCAAGGAACGGGCCAGGTCCACTCGTTCGGCGGTCAGCCAGGCGAGTGGAGTCGTGCCGAGTTCGCCCTGGAAGCGGCGGTGCAGGGTGGCCGGGCTCAGGTTCGACCGCGCGGCGATCGCGGTGACCGTCAGGGGCTCGGCCAGGTGGGCGCGGACCCACGTGAGCAGCGAGGCGAGGGTGTCGTCCCGGACCGGGGGCACCGGGCGCTTCACGAACTGGCGCTGGCCGCCGTCGCGGTGGGCGGCGAAGACCAGGCGGCGGGAGACGGTGTTGGCGACCTCGGCCCCGTGGTCCCGGCGGATCAGGTGCAGGGCGAGGTCGAGGGCGGCGGCGCTGCCGGCGGCGGTGTGGACGTCGTCGTCGTCCACGTAGAGGACGTCCGGGACCAGGTCGACGGCCGGGAACAGGGTCCGGAACGCGTCGGCCCACTGCCAGTGGGTGGTGGCCCGCCTGCCGTCCAGCACGCCCGCGTGGGCGAGGGTGAAGGCCCCGGTGCAGAAGCTGACCAGGCGCGCGCCCCGGGCGTGGGCCCGGCGGATGGCGTCCAGGAGCGGTTCGGGCGGGCGGGTCGGCGCGTCGGGGCGGTTGGAGACGATCAGGGTGTCCGCGGTTTCGGTGGCCGACAGGTCCGGCACGCCGGAGAGGGTGAAGAAGCCGCTGTTCATGGTGATCGGGCCGGGGGCGCAGAGCGTGAAGTCGTACCACGGGCGGTCGCCGAGTTCGGGGCGGCGCAGGCCGAACAACTCGGTCGCCACGCCCATCTCGAACGGGTTCGAGCCGTGGTCGACGATCATCACGACCCGGTGCGAGGAATCAGGCGGCATGTGCGATTCATAGCACTCACCGACGCCGGGCGAGGGGCCGGAGCATGGGATTCATGGAACCGGTGAACATCGGAGCGGCGTTGGCGAGCTTCGACGCGTTGTGGAGCCCGCGGATCGTGGCGACCGTCAACGACTACGACGTCCGCGTGACGAAGGTGAAGGGCGAGCACCTGTGGCACTCGCACCCGGAGACCGACGAGTTCTTCATGGTGGTCGAGGGCGAGTTGGACATCGCGCTGCGCGACCGGACGGTCCACCTGCGACGAGGTGACGTGTTCGTGGTCCCGCGCGGGGCCGAGCACAAGCCGTCGTCCGAGCGCGGCGCGCAGATCATCCTGTTCGAGCCCTCCGGCACCTCGACCGTCGGGGACCCCCTCGAAGAGGTCCCCGACCACGTCGACGCGACCACCGGCCACGCCCTCAGGCTGCCGTGACGCCCTTGCCCAGCACGGTCACGCCGGCCGCCGAGACGGTGTAGCGCTGCCGGTCGGTGGCCGGGTCGACGCCGATCAGCGCGCCGTCCGGGACCACCACGTTCTTGTCCAGGATGGCCCGGCGGACCACCGCGCCGCGGCCGATGCGCACGCCCGGCAGCAGGACGCTGCCCTGCACCACCGAACCCGACTCGACCACGACGTCGGAGGAGACCACCGAGCCGTGGACGGTGCCGGAGATGATCGACCCCGGGCCGACCATGGAGTCCTCGGCGCTGCCGCCCGCGATGAACTTCGCCGGCGGCAGCGGCGGGGTCGCGGTGCGGATCGGCCAGAGCTGGTTGTAGAGGTTGAACACCGGGTTCACCGAGACCAGGTCCATGTGCGCCTCGTAGTAGGCGTCGATGGTGCCCACGTCGCGCCAGTAGCCGCGGTCGCGGTCGGTCTCCCCCGGCACGGCGTTGTCGGCGAAGTCGTAGACGTGCGCGCGGCCCTGGTCGACCAGCATGGGGATGATGTCGCCGCCCATGTCGTGGTCCGAGTCGGGGTTGGCGGCGTCCGCGCGCAGCGCCTCGATCAGGGCCTCCGTGGTGAACACGTAGTTGCCCATCGAGGCGAAGGTGACCTCGGGGTCGTCCGGCACGTGCGGCGGGTCCGACGGCTTCTCCAGGAACCCGGTGATCCGGCCGGTCGCGTCGGAGTCGATGCAGCCGAACGCCTTGGCCTCCGCGCGCGGCACCCGGATGCCCGCCACGGTGACGCCCGCGCCGGTCTCGATGTGCCGGTCGACCATCATGCCGGGGTCCATCCGGTACACGTGGTCCGCGCCGAAGATCACCACGTGGTCCGGTTTCTCGTCGTTGACGAGGTTGAGGCTCTGGAAGATCGCGTCGGCGCTGCCGGTGTACCAGCGCGGGCCGAGGCGTTGCTGGGCGGGCACCGGGGTGACGTACTGCCCCAGGACGTTGGACAGCCGCCACGTGGTCGAGATGTGGCGGTCGAGTGAATGCGACTTGTACTGGGTCAGCACGCACAGCCGGACGAAGCCGGCGTTGACGAGGTTCGACAGCACGAAGTCGACGAGCCGGTAGTTACCGCCGAAGGGCACCGCGGGCTTTGCCCGGTCCGCGGTCAGCGGCCACAACCGTTTGCCCTCGCCACCGGCGAGGACAATTCCTAGTACGTGCGGTTGCCCTTTCACGACAACGACCCTAACCGGGCGGGCACCGGCCCACCAACGGCCGGCGAAGGCCAACCCGACTTGTTCACCCGGTCGTCCCGCCGGCCGGGGTTACGGTGGGCGGCGTGCGAATTGGACTGCTGACACGGGAGTACCCGCCGGAGGTCTACGGCGGGGCCGGCGTGCACGTCGGTTTTCTGGTGCCGAGATTGCGCGAGCTGGTCGACGTGGACGTGCACGCGTTCGGCGGGCCGCGCCCGGATGCCGTTGCCTACCAACCGGTTCCGGCGTTGGCGGCGGCGAACCCGGCGTTGGGCGTGCTGTCCGCGGACCTGGAGATCGCGGCCGCGCTGGGCGGCGTGGACCTCGCCCACTCGCACACCTGGTACGCCAACCTGGCGGGGCACCTGGCCAAGTTGCTGCACGGCGTGCCGCACGTGGTGACGGCGCACTCGCTGGAACCGCGCCGGCCGTGGAAGGCCGAACAGCTCGGCGGTGGCTACGGGATCTCGTCGTGGGTGGAGCGCTCGGCGTACGAGGCGGCGGACGCGATCATCGCGGTGAGCGAGGGGATGCGGACCGACGTGCTGGCCTGCTACCCGGCGCTGGACCCGGCGCGGGTGCACGTGGTGCGCAACGGGATCGACACCGCGCGGTACCGGCCGGTGCCCGAGGTGGACGCGCTGGAGCGGCACGGGATCGATCCGGACCGGCCGATCGTGACGTTCGTCGGGCGGATCACCCGGCAGAAGGGCGTCGGGCACCTGGTCGCCGCGGCGCACCGGATCTCGCACGACGCGCAGGTGGTGCTGTGCGCGGGCGCGCCGGACACGCCGGAGATCGCCGAGGAGACCCGGCGGGCGGTGGCCGAACTCGCGGCGGCCCGGCCGGGCGTGGTGTGGATCCGGGAGATGCTGCCCACGGCGGACGTCCGGCAGATCCTCGGCCACTCGGCGGTGTTCGTGTGCCCGTCGGTCTACGAGCCGCTGGGGATCGTGAACCTGGAGGCGATGGCGTGCGGGACGGCCGTCGTGGCCTCGGACGTGGGCGGCATCCCGGAGGTCGTGGAGCACGGCCGGACCGGGCTGCTGGTGCACTACGACGAGGACGACGTGGCGGCGTTCCGGGTCGGGTTGGCGGACGCGGTGAACGAGGTGCTGGCCGATCCGGCGCGGGCGCGGGCGTTCGGCGAGGCCGGGCGGGAGCGCGCGGTCCGCGAGTTCTCGTGGGAGCACGTGGCGGAGCGGACCGTGGCGGTCTACCGGGCGGCGCTGGGCGTGGCCTGACCGCGCGTCGGGTCACCGGTCGACAGGTGATGGGTGATGCCCGTCACAGCCGTTCGTGACAACCGGATCGCGTGGTGACCGCCTTTAACCAGTAGGGGATCGACTACTGGGGGCCACATGCGTTGGGTGCTGGGCCTGGTCGTGCTGCTCGCGGCCGGGTGCGCGGCGGTGCCGGAGCGGGCCGCCGCACCCGCGCTCACCATCGGGGGCCGGCCGGTGGTGGACCCGCAGGGCTTGCAGATGGAGGCGGAGGCCGAACTCAGCTACACGCTGAGCTTCGGCTACGTCGCCCGTGCCGGGCAGGCGGCGGTGAGCTGCTGGTTCGCCCGCGCCGGGCAGGCGGAGGAGGTCGACACCCGGCTGTGGTGCGGCCCGGTGCAGGTGCCGGGCACCGGCGCGACGACCGACTGGGTGCCGGTGCCGCTCAAGGAGGTGGAGCGGGGCGACGGCGGCGTCCGGCTGGAGGTCCAGCCGCCGCAGGTGCCCGCGCCGGGCAACCGCAGCACGCCGCTGGGCAAGCTGGTGCGCACGGACGGCCGGGAGGCCGAGGCCGACCAGGGCGTCGGCGAGGCGGGGCCGGACTTCCTGGCCGTGCTGCCCGACGACGGCCGCGCGCTGCCCGAGGCGTGCGGGACCGTCCGCGACGACCAGCTGGCGACCAGGATCACCGGCTACGGGAGCCCGGAGTCGTGGACCACCGACGAGGGCGAGCTGCGCGCCGAGCACGGGGTGCGGCTGCGCGTGCTGCGGCTGTCGGTGGAACGGCTGACCAAGACCGACACCGCGTTCGGGCAGGGCCCGTGGCAGGGCTGGGCGCCCCAGCCGCCGGAGCTGTTCCTGCAACTGCCCGGCCGGCGGCACCGGCTGGTCGTGGACCGCCTGCCGGAGACGGGTTCGGTGCTGGTCGTCTACACCGTCCCGGACGCGGGCGGGCCGGAGGCGCTGGTGCTCGACACCGTCGGCGCGCTGTCGCTGGAGCAGCGGATCGAGGTCCCGGGCGGCAAGCCGCTGACCGACGTGCCCGCCGTGCTGGGCCGCCCGGCCGGGCCCGCCGCACCGAGCCCGGTCTCGCTGCCGGTGAAGGTGGGCGACCGGGCGGGGGAGCTGGAGATCCCCCGGGTGCGCCTGGGGCGGCAGCGGCCGGTGAGCTTCGAGGACCGGTACGTGCTGGCCACCGCGTCCGCGCCGGACAAGGCGCTGCTGGAGCTGCGGTTGCAGGGGCGGGGGTTGCCGCAGGCGGCGGGCGCGACGGTCACCAAGGACCTGGTCGCGGTGACCCTCCCGGACGGCAGCCGGGCGCCGCAGGTCGGCGCGCGGCTGGGCGGGGACACGTTCCCGGTCGCGGTGGTGGTGGAGGTGCCGGCCGACGTCCGGTCGGTGAGCGTCTCGGTCACCTCGGGGCAGGTCCGGCTGCCGGTGGCCGGCGAGACCACCGTCGACGCGCCGACCCCGGTCACCGTCCCGCTGGACTTCTGAGCCGCCGGGGGCGCGCGGTCAGGTGGTGGACGGGCGGCCGGTCGTGATCACGTCGGCGTCGGGCGTCGGCGCGGGGGCCGGCCCGCCGGCACGGGCGGCGGTGCTCACCGCGAGGGCGGCCAGGGCCAGCCAGGCGAGCACCAGGACGACCAGGCCGGACCAGCCCCACGACTGGTAGGCGGTGCTGCCGGCCGTGCCGCCGGCGCTGGACCCCAGGTAGAAGGCGAACAGGTAGACGCCCGACGCGGGGCCCTTGGCCTTCGCCCGCGCGCCCACCCACGAACTGGCCACCGCGTGCACCGCGAAGAACCCGCCGGTGAAGACGACCAGGCCGGCGGCGATGGCGGCCAGGTTGTCCGGCACCGTGGCGACCGCGCCCAGCGCGGTGACGGCCAGCGCCGCCAGGGCGATCCGGGCGCGGCCGTGCCGGTCGGCGAGCCTGCCCGCCAGCGCCGAGCACGCGCCGCCCGCCGCGTAGGCCAGGAACACCAGCGACGCCACCCCGGGCGGCAGGGCCAGCCGGAACGCGACGACGTTGAACAGCGAGATGAACGCCGCCACGCCGAGCGTCGCCACGGCGTACTGGGCCAGCAGCACCCGGTCGGTGAACGCCGACCTGAGGCCGCGCTCCCGGCTCGTCGTCGGCTTGCCGGCCGGCAGGTAGACCGCCGTGACCGCGGCGCACACCAGGCTGAACCCCGCCACCAGCGCGAGCGCCCCGCGCCACCCGGCCCAGTCGGTGGCGATCCCGGCCAGCAGCCGGCCGATCATGCCGCCCGCGCTGTTGCCCGCGATCAGCGCGCCGATCGCCGCGCCCACCGCCTTGGCCTCGTCGGCCAGGAACGCCATCGCCACGGCCGGGATCCCCGCCGTCGCCAAGCCCTGCGACACCCGCAGCGCCAGGAACGCCGGGTAGGTCGGGGCGAGCGGCAGCAGCAGGCCGATCACCGCCGCCGCGAGCACGGACCACACGATCACCCTGCGCCGCCCGATGCGCTCGGCGAGCACCGCGCACGGGATCACGGCCACCGCGAGCGCGCCGGTCGCGGCGCTCACCGCGAGGGACGCCGAGCCGGGCCGGAGGTCGAACTCGGCGGCGATCTGCGGCAGGACCGGCTGCGGCGCGTACAGCAGGGCGAAGGTCGCCAAACCCGTGGCGACGGTGGCCGTGGTGAGGCGACTGGGCATGTTTCCGACGCTAAACTATGCGTCCAATACGGCATTCGGCCAAAATCAATACTGTGATGGATGAATTGGCCCCCAAGCTGGCGGTGCTCCGCGCGCTCGGGCGCGACGAGCACGTCACGCACGCCGCCGAGGCCGTCGGGGTCCCGCAGCCCACGGTCAGCCGCTGGCTGTCCGCCCTGGGCGACGCGCTCGGCTCGCCGGTCGTGGTGCGCAGCGGCCGGCGGGTGCGGCTGACCCGGGCCGGGCGGCTGCTGGCCGACGCCGCCGACCGGGCGCTGGCCGTGCTGGAGGCCGGGCACCGGGCCGCCGCCGAGGAGGTCGACCCGTCCCGGGGCCTGGTGGCGCTGGGTTTCCTGCACCTGCTGGGCCGCTCGCTGGTGCCCGAACTGGTGCGCGGGTTCCGGGCCGAGCACCCGCAGGTGCGGTTCCGGTTGGTCCAGGACTCGCGCCAGGCCGTGCTGGCGCACCTGGCGGCCGGGGTGGTCGACCTGGCCCTGGTCGCGCCGCCGCCGGACCGGCCGGGTTTCGCGCACACCGTCGTGCGCGAGCAGGAATTGGTGCTGGTGCTGCCACCCGGCCACCGGCTCGCCGACCGGGCCGCGGTGCGGGTCGCCGAACTCGCCGACGAGGACTTCGTGGGGCTGGAACGCGGCTACGGTCTGCGCCAGATCACCGACGACCTGTGCGCGGCGGCCGGTTTCACGCCCCGGCTGGCGTTCGAGGGGCAGGAGACCGAGACCGTGCGCGGCCTGGTCGCGGCCGGTCTGGGGGTGGCGCTGCTGCCGCACGCCGAGGGGCCGACCGGGCTGGTCGAACTCCCGCTGAGCCCCCGGGCCGCGCGGGAGATCGCCCTGGTCTGGCTCGCCGACGCCCCGGTGCCGCCGGCCGTGCGGGCGTTCCGGGAGCACATCACCGGTCAGTCGCGGTAGTGCTCCGCGAACTCGACCAGCGTGCGCGCGGCGAACCCGGACGCGCCGGCCACCACCTCGGCGTAGTTCTTGTCCGCGCGGGCGGGGCCCGCGATGTCCAGGTGGGCCCACGGCAGGCCGGCGGTGAACTCGCGCAGGAACAGGGCCGCGGTGATGCCGCCGGGGCCGGGCGGGATCTGCCGCAGGTCGGCGATGTCGCTCTTGACCGCGTCCGCGAGGTCGTCCGGCAGCGGCATCCGCCACCACGCCTCGCCGGTCCGCTCGCCGGCCGCGGCGACCCGCGCGGCGATCTCGTCGTCGCTGGCGAACAGGCCGCCGGTCCGGGTGCCGAGGGTGACCTTCATCGCACCGGTCAGGGTCGCGACGTCGACCAGGACGTCGGGCTTCAACTCCTGGACCGCGTACGCCAGCGCGTCGGCCAGCACCAGGCGGCCCTCGGCGTCGGTGTTGGTGACCTCGGTCGTCGTGCCGCCGTACTGCCGCACCACGTCGCCGGGCCGGTAGGCGGAGCCGGACACGTGGTTCTCCGCGCACGGCACCAGGCCGGTGACCCGGACCGGCAGGCCGCGCCGGGCGATGGCGACCAGCGCGCCGATCACCGCCGCGCCGCCCGCCATGTCGGTGCGCATCAGGTGCATGCCGTCGGCCGGCTTCACCGAGATGCCGCCGGTGTCGAAGGTGATGCCCTTGCCGACCAGCACCAGGTGCGGGGCGTCCGCCGGGGTGCCGGCCGGGCCGGACCAGGTCAGGTGGACCAGCCGGGGCGGGCGCGCCGAGCCGCCGCCGACCGCGAGCACACCGCCGAAACCCTCGCGGGCCAGCCACTTCTCGTCCCGGACCACGACCTCCAGGCCGGGCACGCCGGAGGCCGCCCTGTCCGCCGAGGCGGCCAGCCAGTCCGGGTCCTTCACGTTGGACGGCGCGTTGGTCAGGTCGCGGGCCAGCGAGGTCGCGCGCGCCAGGTCGACGGCGTGACGAACGTCATCCGCCGACGCGCCGACCAGCCGCAGCGACTTCACGCGCCTGGGCGCGGGCTCGCCGGTCACCTTGAACCGGTAGCCGCCCAGCGCCAGCCCCAGCACGAACGACCGCACGTCGGCGTCCCCGGTGAGCCGCACGTCGAAGGTGAGGCCGCCGTCCCGTTCGGCGGCGGCGTCCAGCGCGCGGGCCAGGGACGCGCCCGCCGTGCGCCAGTCGGACGGGGTCGCGTCGCCGATGCCGAGCACCCAGTGGCCGTCCCGCTCGTGCGTGGCACCCGCCGCGCCGGAGACACCGGCGGACACCTCGACGTCCTCACCACCCGGTCCGAGCAGCGGCGGCTCGCCCGCGGCGGCCAGCACCACCCGGCCCACGCCGCGCCGGAGGGAGCTGGCGGCCTCGACGGCGACGAGCGGGGCGGGCACGGGCAGGCGCACGGGGGACTCCTCGGGGGCTCGGGTGTTTCAGGACGAAGCGCAGCCCCGGTTCCACAGTGGAAACCGGGGCCTGACGTTTCTCGCTCCGGCTCAGCCAGCGG
The DNA here is from genome assembly GCF_056640475.1 of Saccharothrix sp. NBAS 001. NCBI lineage: Bacteria > Bacillati > Actinomycetota > Actinomycetes > Pseudonocardiales > Pseudonocardiaceae > Saccharothrix > Saccharothrix sp. NBAS 001. The sequence goes on along the minus strand of NZ_CM153251.1, from coordinate 8,904,167 downwards.
CTGCCTTGAGGGCGTCGCCCAGGGCGTTGGCCTCGTCCGCCGACATCTCGACGACTAGACGTCCCCCACCCTCAAGCGGAACGCGCATCACGATGCCACGCCCCTCCTTGGTGACCTCAAGGGGACCGTCGCCGGTCCGGGGCTTCATGGCCGCCATCGCGTGCTCCCTCCGTCAACATCTTCCCCGTCCGACCAGGGCCGGATACTCGGCCCATTCTCCCCTATGCGGACTCACCGGCGAAACCGAACCGATCTTTCCAACCGATCCGTGACTTGCCGACGATCTTCGCCTCCGCGCAGTTCAGCGCCAGGATCACCGTGCGCCAACGATTTTCGGCCGCGCATTCACCGTCATCCGGTCGTGACCAATTCCGCGGTCTGTGGCGTGTCGCGGGGTCGCCCTGACAGACTCCGATCTCGTGCGGGCACGTTCGGCGCTCTTCGACGTCTACGGCGGCCACCTCCGCGAGCGGGGTGGCGCCGCGACGATCGCCGCCCTCGTCCGGCTGCTCGAACCCCTCGACTTCGCGGCGCCGGCGGTGCGCACGGCGGTGTCCCGGACGGTGCGGCAGGGCTGGTTGGAGCCGGTGCGGCTGGCGTCCGGCCCCGGTTACGCGATGACGCCCCGGGCGGAGCGCCGGCTGGACGAGGCCGCCGCCCGCATCTACCGCACCCGGCCCTCCACCTGGGACGGTCGCTGGCACGTGGTGGTGCTGGAGGAGCTGCCCGCGCGCGAGGCCCGCGACCGGCTCGCCTCCTCGCTGCAACTGCTCGGCTACGGCGCGCTGGGCCCCGTGACGTGGATCGCACCGCGGCCGTCGCCGGAGCTGGCCGACGTGCTGGCCACCGAGGGTGTGGCGGCGAGCACGTTCCACGGCGAGCACGAGGGTGCGCCCGCCGACCTGGCCGCGCGGGCCTGGGACCTGGACACCCTCGGCGCGGACTACGCCCGGTTCGTGGCCGAGTGGGGGCCCGTGGTGTCCGCTGTGGACGGTTCGGACCCGGCGGCCGCGTTCGCCGCGTCCCAGCGGTTCCTGCACGCGTGGCGGAAGTTCCTGTTCCGCGACCCGGGGCTCCCCCGCGAGCTGCTGCCGGCCGACTGGCCGGGGCGGGCGGCGGCGGAGTTCTTCGACCGGCATACCGCGCGGCTCGCGCCCGCCGTGCGCCGGTTCGTGGACGACAGCCTGGGAATCGACAACACCGGAGGTCCTTGACGTGTCCGAACTCCTCATCGACGACGCTGACGGCGTTCGCACCCTCACCCTCAACCGCCCGGAGTCGTTCAACGCGTTCACCGTGGCGCTGAAGGAACAGCTCCTGGCGGCGGTCGGCGAGACCGCGCGCGACGAGTCGGTGCGCGCGGTGGTGATCACCGGGGCGGGGCGGGCGTTCTGCGCGGGCCAGGACCTCAAGGAGCACATCGGGCTGCTCGACGCGGGCGACCCGGCCCCGCTGCGCACCGTGGAGGAGCACTACAACCCGCTGGTCAAGGCGATCGTGGCGATGCCCAAGCCGGTGATCGCGGCGGTCAACGGCACGGCGGCGGGCGCGGGCGCGTCCCTGGCCTACGCGTGCGACCTGCGGATCGCGGCCGCGTCGGCGAAGTTCCTGATGGCGTTCGCGAACGTCGGCCTGACCGCGGACTCGGGCGCGTCCTGGACGTTGCCGAGGCTGATCGGGCACGGCCGGGCGATGGAGATGATGCTGCTGGCGCAGCCGGTCGGGGCCGAGGAGGCGCTGCGGATCGGCATGGTCAACCAGGTCGTGCCGGACGGCGAGGCGCTCGCCACCGCGCTGGAGCTGGCCCGCGGGCTCGCGGCCGGGCCGACCACCGCCTACGCCAAGATCAAGGAGGCGATGGCGTTCTCCGGCGGGCTGGCCGCCGCGCTGGAGGTCGAGGCGCGCACGCAGGCAGAAGCCGGGGCGACCGCCGACCACAAGGAGGCCGTGGCGGCGTTCGTGGCCAAGCGCCCGGCGCGGTTCACCGGGCGCTGACCGGTCGTTCAGCTCGCGCGGAAGCAGGCCGCGACGTGGTCGTCGACCATGCCGGTGGCCTGCATCAGCGCGTAGCACGTGGTGGGGCCCAGGAACACGAAGCCCCGGCGCTTGAGCTCCTTGGCCATCGCCTTGGACTCGGCGGTGACGGCGGGCACGTCCGCCGTCGTCGCCGGGCGTTCGTGGGTCTCCGGCGCGAACGACCAGAGCAGGTCGTCCAGCGGCACGTCCAGCTCGCCGACCGCGCGGGCGTTGTTGATCGTCGCGTTGATCTTGGCCCGGTTGCGGACGATGCCCGCGTCGGCCATCAGCCGGTCGAAGTCGTCCTGGCCGTACTCGGCGACGACCGAGGGCTCGAACCCGGCGAACGCGGTGCGGAAGTTCTCCCGCTTGCGCAGGATCGTGATCCAGGACAGGCCGGACTGGAAGGACTCCAGGGACATCCGCTCGAACATGGCCACGTCGCCGTGCAGCTCCACACCCCACTCGGTGTCGTGGTAGTCGTGGTAGTCCGGCGTGCTGTCGCCCCACGGGCAACGGATCATCGGTGGTACTCCCGGGCGAACTCGGCGAAGCGGCGCAGGGACCAGCGCACGCCGGGGGCGAACGCCAGGCCCAGCAGGGCGGGGATGTCCTCGGACCAGACGAACTCGCTGCGCCCGCCGTGCGGCACGACGCGGAACTCCGCGGTGCCCCGCACGACCCGACCGGTGTGCCGGACGGCGCAGCGGCGCGGCGGGTCCCACTCGGTGACCACCATGGTGTCGGTGAAGCCGATCGGGCCGAGGCCGGTGAACGCGGACAGCTCGGTGCCCACGCCGCGCCCGTCGCCGGCGGTCACCCGGACCTCGGTGCCGAGCATCCACTCGCCCTGGCGGGGCCAGTCGGTCAGCGCCGCCCAGGTGGTCTCGGCCGGGGCGGCCACCGGGACGGACAGCTCAAGCCGGGTCACGGGCGGCTTCCAGCTCGTCGACGCGGGTCTGGAGCCGGGCCACCTCCGCGGCCAGCCGTTCCAGGGCCCAGTCGACCTCGGTCATCTTGTAGCCCCGGAAGACCTGCTGGAACTGGAGACCTCGCACGTCGTCCGGGGAGACCGCGTCGGCGGGCAGCCTGGTCGGCGACGCGCCGGGCGGCAGCGGGGCGAGTTCCTCGCCGCGCCCGAAGACGAGTGAGGCCAGCAGGAACACCACGGCCGCCACGAGGACCATGACGACGAGGTAGATGAGCGCGGTGGTCACGGGAGGATCGTGGCACACGCGGTGTGGGGTGGGCGCGGGGAAACGGCGGAACGGCTCTCAGACCGCCGCGAACACCAGGCAGCGCCGGGCCGGCACGGCCGGCCGACCCATGATGACCAGGCAGACCGCGGTGGCCGCCCCGACCGGCGGGGACATCAGCAGCCGGCCCACGTCGACCTGCGCGGTGGCGACGGTGATCGCCGGGGTGGCGGCCACGTCGACGCCGACCGCGACCACGGCCACCGCCCCGGCGAGCCGGGCCAGGGTGAGCGCGCTGGTGCCGCGCCGGGCGAGCAGCCGGCCCACCAGCAGCGCGCACAGCGGTTCAGCTCCGACAGCACGTGCGCCGGCGGCAGCACCAGGATCAGCGTCCACAGGGTGTGCACGTCGTGCGCGAGGGCGAGCAGGCCCGGGCGATCCGGTGCACAGGCCCGAACTCGGCCACCGCGCGGCGTTGGGCCTGCTCGACGTCCAGGCCGCCGTCGGCGTAGGCCGCGGCGGCGTCGTCCAGGCTGTCGCGGGCTTCCGCGAGCAGGTCGTCCTTCACCTGCGCCGGTCCGCGCAGCCTGCGGTCCAGGCCGGACAGGTACTCGTCGATCACGCCTGCGCCGGCTGCGGCCCGCCTCCCAGCACGCCCTCGATCGCGGTGGTGAACTCGCGCCACGCGGTGCGCTCGGCGGCCAGCGCCCGTTGCCCCGCCTTGGTCAGCCGGTAGGTGCGGCGCTGCCGCCCGCCGACCGTGCTCCACTCGCCGGCCACCAGTCCGGCGGTCTCCAGCCGGCGCAGCGCCGGGTAGACGGTGCCGGTGGGCAGTTCCAGCGCGCCGCCGCTGCGCCGGTGCAGCGCGTCGATGATCGCGTAGCCGTGCAGCTGACCACCGTCGAGGGTGGCCAGCAACAACGCGTCGAGGTGGCCGCGCAGCGCGTCCGACTTCACAGGTAGGCAGTCTACGGGTGGCGGGATCCGGGGCACATCCGGAAAACCCGGACCCGGGCGGCACTGTCCGGCAACCTGGTGCACGCGCGGATGACGCGGTTCCGGGGCCGGATCTACGTGGTGAACTACGCGCTGGGCATCGCGACCGGGATCGTGATGGAGTTCCAGGTCGGGTGGGACCGGCTCGACCGGCGGGCGCAGCCGGCGCTGATCCGGCTGATCGCGCTCGCCGCGTACGCGTGAGCGTTGTGGATCATGGTCGCCAACGCGTTCCTCCAGCACCCCGTCTGGCACGAGGAGCGCGACGGTGTGCCGCGGCTGGGCGTGGTGATCACCTCGCCCGCCACGCCGGGCCTGATCGGGATGGGGTTCGCCCGGTTCCCGGTGCTCGGGCGGTTCCAGCCGGACAAGGCGACCGCCGCCGGCGCGGGTGCGGCCGGGCTCGGTTTCATGATCTAGATCGGGTTGGTACCGGGGCTGGTGAGCCGGCTGACCTTGCCGCTGCTGTAGCGCGACTGGGTGGTCAAGCTGCGCTTCCCGCTGCACCTGATGGTGATCGGCACCCCCGCTGCCGTTCGTCGCGGCGATCGGCGGGTGGCTGTTCCGGGAGATAGGGCGGCAGCCGTGGCTGGTCTACGGGTTGCTGCGAACCGAGGACGCGGTGTCGGACGTGAGCCGGGACGCGATGTTGTGCTCGTTCGTCGCCTTCACCGCCGTGTTCGCCGTGCCGGCGGTCGCCGACGGGGTGCTGATCGGCGCTGCTCGTCGCGGCGGGGTGGGTGTGCTGCTCGGCGACGTGCTGGGCGGGCCGGCGGTGCTGTGGGCGTTCGGGATCGTCGTGCTGTTCCTCTTGCACGGCGCGGTTTTCCTGTCCTGGCATTCGGCGGATCGGTGCGCGAACCCGCACACGGCTGGGTGGGCGCGGCAATCGCGTCGGCGTTGTTGGCCACCGCCTGGTCGTCAATGCGCCGGTCGCCTTATCGGCTGCTTTTCTTTGCACCGCAGCGGTGTGTGTCGTGCCGGTGCTCTCGCTGGTCGCGGGGTTCCAGTGGGCGACGTGGTGGATGTCCCGTGCGGCACGTTGACCGCCGGTACGTCGTCACGTCGGCGCTGCTGGGCGTGGTGACCGCCGTCCTGGTCCTGGCGCAGGCCGAACTGCTCGCGTCCGTGCTCGGCGGCGGGGCCGGCTCGGTGCCGCTGGTCGAACGGCGGGCTCGCTCGCCACCGCCGCACTCGCCGGCCTCGCCGTGGCCATGCGGTCCGACACCGCGCTGGTCTTCCTGGCGCGCGGCGAACCCGCCCACGTCGTGCTCGGCGCGGTGGCGGCCCTGGAGGTCGCCCCCCGTCACCGCGGCGCAGAGCTGGGCCGAAGCCCGCCCCTCGCTGACCAGGATCCGCGATGTCCTGGCCGCCCGACCACGACCACCACGGCGGCCGCTGGCGGATATCACCGCCCGCCGGACCGGCGTGGTCGGGCCCAGCGGCGCGGGCGAGAGCGCGTTGCTGCGCGACCTGGCCGGCGCGCACGTGTTCCACCGGACGGTCCGCGCCAACGTCGGGTTCGCCAAACCCGAGGCCACCCTGGCGGAACTGGACCGCGCGGCCCGGATCTCGGACCTCGACGTCGACTGGGACACCGTCGTCGGCGAGCACGGCACCGAGCTGTCCGGCGGCCGGCGGCTGATCCTGGCCCGCGCGCTGCTCGACGAACCCGTGGAGGGCCTGTCCCCGAGCCACGGCGACCGGGTGCCGGCCGCCGTCACCCAGCGCGGCCCGCACGCCCGGCTCGCGGCCGTTCCCGGCCACTACCGCGACCGCCGGCACGCCGAGCGAGCCCCGGCCACCCGGTGGTCCACAGTGGATCAGGCCAGCGCCCGCAGCACCTTCGCCGGCGGCCGGGTGCCCGCGATGCCGGCCACCATCTCCACCACCTGGCGGGTGCGCCGGACCTGGTGCGCCCGGAACACCTTCGCGCCCAGGAACGCCGCCACGGACGTCGCGGCGAGCGTCCCGTCCACCCGGTCGTCCAGGTCCGCGCCCAGCGTCTCGCCCACGAAGTCCTTGTTCGACAACGCCATCAGCACCGGCCACCCGGTGTCGACCAGCTCCCCCAACCGGCGCAGCAGCTCCAGGCCGTGCCAGGTGTTCTTGCCGAAGTCGTGCGTCGGGTCGATCAGCACGCCCTCGCGCGGCACGCCCAGGGCGACCATCCGCTCCGCGCGGGCCACCAGCTCGGCCACCACGGCCGCCACCACGTCCTCGTACTGGACGCGGTGCGGGTCGGTGCGCGGCGGCAGCCCGCCGGTGTGCGAGCACACGATGCCCACCCCGAACTCGGCCGCGACCTCGGCCAACCGGGGGTCCGCGCCCGCCCACGTGTCGTTGATGAGGTCCGCGCCGACCTCGCACACCGCGCGCCCGACCTCGTGCCGCCAGGTGTCGACGCTGATCACCAGGGACGGGTGGCGCTCGCGCACGGCGGCCACGAACGGGACCACCCGGCGGGCCTCCTCGACCGCGTCCACCGGCTCGCCCTTGGACCCCGCCTTGACCCCGCCGATGTCCACGACGTCCGCGCCCTCGGCCACCACCCGGTCGACGGCCGCCATCGCGGCCTCGTCGCCGAAGGTGGACCCCTTGTCGTAGAAGGAATCCCGCGTCCGGTTGACGATCGCCATCACCAGCGCGCGATCTTGGGGCACGTCCCGCTCGCCGAACCGCATGCCGCTCATCGTGCCACGTCCTCCGTGTGGGTGAACTGCGTCACAGCCCATTGCTACCCACGAGTAGGACTCTGCTTTACTCCCCGGTAACACCCTGCGTGATCCAGGTCACGGTCGAGGAGGACTGCGTGCGCCGGACGCTCACCCTGCTGCTCATCGCGATGACAGGTCTGGTCCTGGCCCCACCGGCTTGGGCGACCCCCGGTTTCACCGTCTCCTACGAGACCATCCCCGGCCAGGGCGGCACGCCGCTCAAGGCGTTCGTGGTCGAGCCGACCGGGCGCGGCGGCGGGCCGTTCCCGCTGCTCGTGCTGCCGTCGAGCTGGGGCGTGAACAACATCGAGTACGTCGGCGCGGCGGCCAAGCTCGCCTACCAGTCGGGCTACTCGGTGATCAGCTACACCAGCCGGGGCTTCCACGACTCGGCCGGCGAGATCGACGTGGCGGGCCCGGACACCGTGGCCGACGTGAGCCGGGTGATCGACTGGGGCATCGCGCACGCGGCCGGCGACCCGGCGAAGGTCGGCGTCGGCGGCATCTCCTACGGCGCCGGCCAGTCGCTGCTCGCCGCCGCGGCCGACCCGAGGGTCAAGGCGGTGGCGGCCCTGAGCACGTGGACCGACCTGGCCCGCTCGCTCTACCCGAACGAGACGGTCAGCGCGCAGGCCGTGGAACTCCTGCTCGCCGCCGGCCACCTGACCGGCCGGCCCGGTCCGGTGCTGCGCGAGGCCGAGGCCGCCTACCGGCAGGACCGGTTCGCCGACGTGCTGCCGATCTCGCCGCCGCGCTCCCCCGCGTCGAAGGTGGACGGCATCAAGGCCGCCGTGCTGATCGGCAACGCCTGGAACGACGGCCTGTTCCCGCCCGGCCAGGTCACCGACTTCTTCCAGCGGCTGCCCGGCCCCAAGCGGCTGATGCTCTCGCCCGGCGACCACGCCACTGCGGAGGCGTTCGGCGCGGCGGGCCTGCCCAACGAGATCTGGGACTCGGTGGGCCGCTGGTTCGACCGCCACCTCAAGGCCATCGACAACGGCATCGACCGCGAAGCCCCCGTGCAGCTCAAGCCCAACAACGGCGGCGGCTGGCGCTCTTACGCGTCCTGGCCGGCCGTGACCGCCACGACCGACACCGTGGCGCTGGCCGGCGACCGCATCGGCACCGGGTGGCCCACCATCGCCGAGAGCGGAACGGTCCTGGTCACCGGCGCGTTGCAGGGCTTCCTGAACATCCCGACGGGCGTCGCCACCCCGTTGATCGACCGCAACGCGGCAGCGGTGTGGCGCGGCCCGGTCCAGCGGAGCCGCACGACCGTCGCCGGCACCCCGCGCGCGCACCTCACCGTGACCACGACGGCCCCCAGGACCAGCCTGTTCGCCTACCTCTACGAGGTGAACGCGCTCGGCCTGGGCGCGCTCGTCACCCACAAACCGATCACCCTGCCGCCGGGCACCCGCACCGTCGACCTGGACCTGGAACCGACCGTGTGGGACGTGGCCGCCGGCAACCGCCTGGTGCTGGTCGTGGACACCGTCGACCTGCGCTACGGCGGCAAGAGCACGCTCGGGTCCACCGTCACGTTCGGCGCGGACTCCCGGCTCACCGTCCCCCGAAGCTGACAGCACCTGACAGGTACCGCTGCCACCCTCCACCGCATGGAATCGAAGTTCACCATCACCCGCTGGGACGACACGATCGCCGACGAGACCGAGCCCCGGCTCGGCCGCGTCACGGTGGGCAAGACCTTCACCGGTGCCCTCGACGGCACGAGCACGGCCGAACTCACCACCTGCCAACCGGTGGGGGGTTCGGCCGGCTACGTGGCGATCGAGAAGTTCCAGGGCAGCCTGGACGGCCGCGCGGGCACGTTCGTCTTCCAGCACGCCGCCACCACGTCGGCCGCCGGGCCCGCGTTCTACGGCGTGATCATCCCCGACTCCGGCACCGGCGAACTCGTCGGCATCACCGGCACCGTCAAGGTGGAGCACGAGCTGATCACCCTGGACTACACCCTCGGCTGACCGCGCCGTCAGGCGGTGGGCTCACCGGGCGGCGGCCCCACCGGACCGCCCCCGGGTCGACCCGCGCAGGCGTCCAACGCGGTGCCCACGTCCTGCGCCACCACCAGCAGGTCCAGCGCGAACTGCGACACGAACCCGCGCTCGCGCAGCTCGGCGAGCCACGCGAGCAGCCCCGAGTAGTGGCCGTCGACGTCCAGTAGCACCACGGGTTTCGCGTGCATCGCCAACACCCGCGCCGTCCAGACCTCGAACAGCTCCTCGGCGGTGCCGATGCCACCCGGCAACGCCAGGAACGCGTCGCCGTGCGCCTCCATCAACGCCTTGCGGTCCCGCATGGTGTCCACGCGCAGCAGGTCGTCCGCGTCCTCGTCGGCCCACTCCCGGTCCACCAGCGCGTGCGGGATGACGCCGACGGTGCGTGCGCCGCCTTTTCGCGCCGCCTCCGCGACCGCGCCCATCATCGACGTCCGACCGCCGCCCCACACCAGCGACCAGCCGCGACGCGCGATCTCCGCGCCCACCTCGGTGGCCAGCGCGAGGTACGACTCCGGCACGCCGCGACGCGAGCCGCAGTACACCGTCACGGCCGTCAATGCGCGTCCGCCCACGCCTGGTGCGCCTCCAGGACCACCCGCACCGCGTCGTCGATGTCGTCGGTCAGGTGCAGCAGCCCGAGGTCCTTGTCGCCGACCTTGCCGCCGCCCATCACCGAGTCCTTCACCCAGTCGTAGAGGCCCTGCCAGTAGGACTTGCCGAACAGCACCACCGGGAACTTGGTGACCTTCTTGGTCTGCACCAGGGTGAGCGCCTCGAACAGCTCGTCCAGCGTGCCGAACCCGCCCGGCAGGCAGATGAACGCCTGCGAGTACTTGATGAACATGGTCTTGCGGACGAAGAAGTAGCGGAAGTTCACGCCGAGGTCGACCCACGGGTTCAGGCCCTGCTCGAACGGCAGCTCGATGCCCAGCCCGACGGAGAACCCGCCCGCCTCCGAGCAGCCCCGGTTGACCGCCTCCATCGCGCCCGGACCGCCGCCGGTGATCACCGCGAACCCGGCCTCGGCCAGCGCGCCGCCGAGCTTGCGCCCGGTCTCGTACTCGGGGTGGTCGCGGCCGGTGCGCGCGGAGCCGAACACGGTCACCGCGCTGGGCACCTCGGCCAGCGCCCCGAAGCCCTCCACGAACTCGGCCTGGATCCGCAGCACCCGCCAGGGGTCGGTGTGCACCCAGTCCGTCGGGCCGCGCGAGTCGAGCAGCCGCTGGTCGGTGGTGGTCAGCTCCTCACGGCGCTTGCGGCGCAGGACGACCGGTCCGCGCTGCTTCTCCTTGGGGTGCTCGTCGACGCCGTTCTGGTCACTCATTGGCGCGAGTCTATCCCCGTGATCAGCCCTCGTTCAGGAAGCGGTGCAACACTTCCCGGCACTGTCGGATCTGGTTCACCGGGACGTTCTCCTGCCGGGTGTGGGCGAGCGTCGGGTCACCCGGCCCGAAGTTCACCGCGGGCATCCCCAGCGCCGCGAACCGCGCCACGTCCGTCCACCCGAGCTTGGCCACCGGCGTGCCGCCGGCGGCCCGGACCAGCTCCTGCGCCGCCTCGGCGCCCAACCCGGGCAGCGCCCCGGCGGCGAAGTCCGTCACCACGAGGTCGAACCCCGAGAACACCTCGCGCAGGTGCGCCTCGGCCTGCTCCGGCGTCCGGTCCGGCGCGAACCGGTGGTTGACCGACAGGACGCACGAGTCCGGCACCACGTTCCCGGCCACGCCGCCGGCGATCTTCACCGCCTGCAGCCCCTCCCGGTACACGCACCCGTCGATGTCCACGGTGCGCGCCTGGTACGCCTCCAGCCGCCGCAACGCCTCGCCCACCGCGTGGATCGCGTTGACGCCCATCCACCCGCGCGCGGTGTGCGCCCGGGCCCCGGACGTGCGCAGCTCGACCCGCATCGTCCCCTGGCACCCCGCCTCGATGACGGCGTTCGACGGCTCGCACACGATCGCCAGGTCCGCGTCCAGCCAGGAGCGCAGCTCCCGCTCGATCCGCCCGAGCCCGTTGCGCGCCGCCTCGACCTCCTCGCAGTCGTAGAACACGAACGTGAGGTCGTGCCGGGGGCGGTCGACGGTCGCGGCGAGGTTGAGCATCACCGCGTCACCGCCCTTCATGTCGCACGTGCCCAGCCCGTGCAGCACGCCGTCCACCAGCCGTGACGGCAGGTTGTCGTTCACCGGGACGGTGTCCAGGTGCCCGGCGAGGATCACCCGCCCGGCCAGGCCGAGGTTCGTGCGGGCCAGCACCGAGTTCCCGGACCGGATCACCTCCAGCCCGGTCTGCGCGCGCAGCGAGCGCTCCACCAGGTCGGCGAGTTCGGCCTCCTCGCCGGAAACGCTGGGCACGTCCACCAGCGCGGCGGTCAGCTCGACGGGATCGGCAGCGAGGTGCAAGGTGTCGGCCACGCGCGGCAGGTTACCGTTTGGTCCCGTGAGCACCGCAAACCCCACCGGCGCGTACGGCGTCGGCCTGGCCACCGTCACCTCCACCGGTTCCGTGCTGGACGTCTGGTTCCCGTCGCCGAAGCTCGGCGAGGCGCAAGCGGGCACGGTCCGGCTGTCCGCCGCCGAGGTCGCCGCCGAACTGGGCGAACCCGCGGCCCGCCAACTCGGCGAGGACACCGACCGCGACGTGGAGGTGGTCGGCGTCCGGGTGGGCATCGCCGCGCTGACCGACAACCCCGCCGACACCTACGACACGTACCTGCGCCTGCACCTGCTGTCGGCCCGCCTGGTCCGCCCGCACGGCCAGAGCCTGGACGGCGTGTTCGGCCTGCTCAACAACGTCGTGTGGACCAACTACGGCCCGTGCGCGGTGGAGGGCTTCGAGGAGACCCGCCTCAAGCTGCGCGCCCGTGGCCCGGTGACCGTCTACGGGGTGGACAAGTTCCCCCGGATGGTGGACTACGTCGTGCCGAGCGGCGTCCGCATCGCCGACGCGGACCGCGTGCGCCTGGGCGCGCACCTGGCGTCCGGCACGACGGTCATGCACGAGGGCTTCGTGAACTTCAACGCCGGCACCCTGGGCGCGTCGATGGTCGAGGGCCGCATCTCGGCCGGCGTGGTCGTCGGCGACGGCTCGGACATCGGCGGCGGCGCGTCGGTGATGGGCACCCTGTCCGGCGGCGGCAAGCAGGTCATCGCCATCGGCGAACGCTGCCTGATCGGCGCGAACGGCGGCGTGGGCATCTCCCTGGGCGACGACACCGTCGTGGAGGCCGGCCTCTACATCACCGCCGGCACCAAGATCACCGCCGACGACGGCACGGTGGTGAAGGCCGCCACCCTCTCCGGCGTCCCGAACCTGCTGTTCATCCGCGACTCCACCACCGGGGCCATCAAGGTCAAGCCCCGCAAGGGCACCGGCGTGGAGCTGAACGCCGCTCTCCACTCCAACGACTGATCCGTCGGGCGGCGACGCCCGGCGGCTGGAGGGCCACGGGTTCGAGGTGGTCGGCGTCGACGTCGACCACCTCCCCGCCAGAGATGCATAAAGGATTCATATAAACCTGCTATGTTCCCGGCGTGAGCAGCCGAGACGCCGCGCACGGCGCTTCCGACGCCATCGGGTCGGCCCTCTACGGCCTGGCCACCAGGGCCGTGCGCCGGCTTCCCCGCGACCTGAGCCTGACCTCCGCCGCCACCCTGGCCACCCTGGACCGGACCGGCCCGCGACGGATCACCGACCTGGCGGCGGCCGAGGGCGTCACCCAGCCCGCGATGACCGTCCTGGTCCGGGTGATGGAGGAGTCCGGGCTGGTCGAGCGGAAGGGCGATCCGTCCGACAAGCGGGTCACGCTGGTGCGCCTGACCGAGGCCGGCGCGGCGTACGTCCGGACGCGGCACCGGGCGGGCGTCGACGCCTACGCGCGGTTGGTCGACCAGCTCACCGGCGACGAGGTCGAGGCCCTGGCAGCGGCCCTGCCGGCGCTGCTGCACCTGGCGGAGCTGGAAAGCCGCGCCCGAGCGGGGTCGGACCGGTGAGCACGGCCCCGATCCGCTCCGGGGCACGTCCGCTGGTCCCCTCCCTGGTGTTCGTCGCCCTGGTCGTGGCGGCGGTCGCCAGCCTCGGCACCCCGCTCATCACCAGCGTGGCGACCACGTTCCACGTCCCCCTCGACAGCGCGCAGTGGACGCTGACCATCTCCCTGCTCAGCGGTGCCGTCGCCACACCCGTCCTCGGCCGGCTGGGAGCCGGTCCGCACCGGCGGGCCGCGATCCTCGCCACGCTGGCGGTCGTCGTCGTCGGCAGCGCGCTCACCGTGCTGCCGCTGCCGTTCGCCTGGCTGGTCGTGGGCAGAGCGGCCCAGGGCGTCGGGCTCGGTCTGACGGCGCTGATGATGGGCGTGGCCCGCGACCACCTCCCCGAGGAGATCAGCGCGGCGACGATCGCGCTGATCTCCGTGGTCTCCATCATCGGGGCCGGCGTCGGCTACCCGCTGGCCGCGCTGCTCGCCGAGTTCGGCGGGCTGCGGGCCGCCTACGGCCTCGGCCTGCTCGTCACGGCCATCGCCTTCGTGACCGCGTGGCGCTCCGTGCCCGAGGCTCCCGCAGGCCGCTCCGCCCGCGTGAACGTGGTCGGCGCGGTCGTCCTGGCGGGTGGACTGCTCCTCGTCCTGTTCCTGGCCGGCGAGAGGGACCTGTGGAGCCGGCACCTCGCCGTGGCGGCGACCCTGGCCGGCACCGCCGTGCTCCTGCTCTGCGCCTGGACCGTTTCCGAACTGCGGACCAAGACGCCCCTGGTCGACGTCCGCGCGGTGCGGCACCCGGCGGTCGCCGGGGCGAACATCGCCATGTTCGTCGGCGGGAGCGGCATGTACCTCCTGCTCACGCTCATCACCCGCTACGCGCAGACGCCGCACAGCGCCGGCTACGGCTTCGGGCTGACCACCTTCGCGGCGGGGCTGGTCCTCGTCCCGTTCTCCGTGCTGGGGTTCGTCGCCGGCAAGCTCACGCAGCGGGTCCGCGACCGGGTCGACGGCCCCCTGCTCCTGGCCGGCAGCGCCGCCGTCGTCGGCGGCGGGTTCGTCCTGTTCGCCACCGCCCGGTCCGGCCTGGCCGAACTGCTCGTGGCCATGGGCGTGCTGGGCTTCGGCGTCGGCGGCTTCTCGGCCGCCGTGCCCGGCGTCATCCTGGCCGTCACCCCCAAGAGCGAGACGTCCAGCGCCATGGGCTTCAACTACGTCGTCCGCAGCGTCGGGTACGCCCTGGGCAGCGCCATCGGCGGGCTGGTCCTGGCCGCCGGCACCGCCACGGGCCGCCTCTTCCCGAACGACGACGCCTACACGACGGCGGCCATGATCGGCGTCGCCGCGATGGCGATCACGACGACGACCGCCCTCGCCCTCGCCCTCGCCCGCCGACGCCCACCCGAGACCGACCCGCAAGTCGGACGCACCCATCCCGACACAGGAGGTTCCATGCCCAAGGGCTACTGGATCAGCGCCTACCGCACCATCGCGGACCCCGAGAAGCTGGCCGCCTACACCGCGCTGGCCGGTCCGGCCGTCAAGGCCGCGGGCGGGCGGCTGCTCGCGCGCGGCGGCCGGGTCGTCGCACACGACGCCGGAATCGCCGAGCGCACCGTCCTGATCGAGTTCGACAGCTTCGAACAGGCGGTCGCCGCCCACGCGACCGAGGCTTACCAGGAGGCGCTGGCCGTGCTCGCCGACGGCGTCGAGCGCGACTTCCGCATCATCGAGGGCCTCGACTGACGAACCGAGGCCGCGCGGGGCCGTGCTCGGGTCGCTCCCGAGCGCGGACCCGACGAGTCAGGAAAGCCGCTCCACCGCGGCCTCGACCCGCTCGTCCGAGGCCGTCAACGCGATCCGCACGTGCCGATCACCCGTGGGCCCGTAGAACGTCCCAGGCGCCACCAGGATCCCCAGCGACGCGAGCCACCCCACCGTGTCCCACGCGTTCTCGTCGCGCGAAGACCACAGGTACAACCCGGCCTCCGAGTGGTCGACCGCGAACCCGGCCGCCTTCAACGCCGGCAGCAGCAGTTCCCGCCGACGCCCGTACCGCGACCGCTGCACCGCCACGTGCGCGTCGTCGCCCAACGCCGCGGTGATCGCCGCCTGCACCGGCCGGGGCACGATCATCCCGGCGTGCTTGCGCACCTCCAGCAGCGTCGCCACCAACCGGGGGTCGCCGGTCACGAACCCGGCCCGGTACCCGGCCAGGCTGGACGACTTGGACAGCGAGTGGACCGCCAACAGGCCCTCGAACGACCCGTCGCACACCACGTCCCGCAGCACCGACACCGGAGCCGAGTCCCACGGCAGCGCGAGGTAGCACTCGTCGGACGCGACGACCGCACCCACCTCGCGGGCGTCCGCGACGGCCTGCGCCAGCGCGGCGGCCGACTGCACCCGCCCGGTGGGGTTGGACGGCGAGTTGAGCCAGAGCAGCTTCGTGCCGACCGGCGGCGGCTCGCCGTCGGCCAGCCGCGCCACGGTCGCCCCGGCCAGCCGCGCGCCGACCTCGTAGGTCGGGTAGGCCAGGGCCGGGATCGCCACCACGTCGCCGGGGCCGATCCCGAGCAGCGTGGGCAGCCAGGCGACGAGTTCCTTGGAGCCGATGGTCGGCAGCACGGCCCTCGGGTCCAGGCCCGTCACGCCGTGCCGGCGGGCGAGCGCGCCCACGACGGCTTCGCGCAGTTCCGGCGTGCCGTGCGTGGTCGGGTAGCCCGGTTCGGCGGCGACCGAGGACAGGGCGGCCTGGATGATCTCCGGCACCGGGTCGACCGGGGTGCCCACGGACAAGTCGACCACGCCGCCGGGGTGCGTGCGCGCCTTGGCGGCGTGGTCGGCCAGTGAGTCCCAGGGGAAGTCCGGGAGCCGCTTCGTCACTCGTGCGACGCCTGCGGCGGGAGGACCTTCACGAAGTCCGGGTCCGCGCTGACCTTGCCCACCTTGGACGCGCCGCCGGGAGAGCCGAGTTCGTCGAAGAAGTCCACGTTCGCCTTCGTGTACTCCTTCCACTCGTCCGGGACGTCGTCCTCGTAGTAGATGGCCTCGACGGGACAAACCGGCTCACAAGCACCACAGTCGACGCACTCATCCGGGTGGATGTAGAGCATCCGGTCGCCTTCGTAGATGCAGTCGACGGGGCACTCTTCGATGCACGCCTTGTCGAGCACGTCCACGCACGGCTGGGCGATCACATAGGTCACTGCTGCTCTCCTGCTCTTGTTCTGGTCCACACCGCGCAAGCCGGAGAGTACGCGGCGAGTCCGATTGTCCAACGCTCAGGCTTGCCTTATCAGCACCGTGCTCCACCTCACAGGACACCGTCTACCAGGGCGGAGGACGATGCGGGGGTGAATCAGTCGAACGAACTGGAGCACCGGTGCGCGGACGCCTGGCCCGCACTGCGGGACGTGCCCCTGGGCGAGTGGCGGCTGCGCGCCGCCGGCGGTTTCACCGGTCGGGCGAACAGCGCCCTGACCACCGGTTCCCCGGGCCTGCCCATCCCCGAGGCGCTCCGCGAGGTCCGCGAGTTCGCCGCCCGCAACGCCATCGGGCCCACCGCCCACGTGGTCGTCGGCTCGCCCTCCGAGGCCGCGGTCGAAGCCGCCGGGTGGCGGGTCGACGTGGACCACCCCGGTGGAGCGGAATCCCTGGTCCTGACCGGCCGGCCGGATGCCTTCGCCACCCCGAAGGGCCGCGGGGTGGGCGTCTGGACCACCCCGACGTCCGCATGGTGGGAACTCACCGCCCAGCACGAGCCCACGCCCGCCCAGCGGCACGTGCTGGGCAGCGGCGACGTGGTCGGCTTCGGATCGGTGGTGCACGACGGCCGGCTGGTCGCGGCGGCGCGCGGCGCGGTCGTGGGCGACCTGCTGCACATCGCACGGCTGACCGTCCGGCCCGAGGCCCGTCGCAGCGGTGTGGCACGTGCCCTGATGGGCGGGCTGGCGTCGTGGGGCGTGGCGAACGGGGCGGCGCGCTGCGCGCTCCAGGTGGCCGAGCACAACACCCCGGCCCTCAAGCTGTACGCCTCTTTGGGCTGCACCGAACACCACCGCTACCGGTACTGGGTCCCCGCCTAGGGGCGGACCGGCTACTCGGGCTCCGGCTGCTCGGCCTGCGTCCCCGCCTCGCTGACGCCACCCCCGCCGACCACCTCGCCACCACCGGCAGCCGTGTCCACCACCGGGTCCACCACTGGGTCCACCACGGGCTGGGCCGCGAACCACTCGTACGCCGCCGCCCGCACCCGCCGCAGCGCCGACCGCTCCCCCAGGTAGTCGCCCACCACGCCCACCAGCGGCAACATCCCCAACGCCTGGTGGTAGAACCGGCCCTGCGGCCGCTTGTCCAGCTCGTTCTCCAGCCGCCACAGCACCTTGGCGAGCTTCCACACCGTCCGCCCGATGGCCCGCAACGTCGAGCGCCGCCCCGGCTCCGAGGTCAACTCCGAGGTCAGCTCCTCGGTCGCCCGGTCCTCCGCCCGGACGTCCACCGCGAGCCCGTCGACCTCCCGCTGGAACAGCACCCAGGCGAGCAGCCGCACCCGGTCCTCGACCGAGGTGAACCCGTGCTCCCCGGCCATCGCCGACAGCAGCAGCCCCTGCCCGGCGGCCCCGAGCGTCGACTGGATCGGCAACCGGTCGGCCAGCGCACCGCCCACCCCGGGCAGCGCCGCGAGCAGCGACAGCAGCCGCCCCACCCGGTCGAGCCACCAGGAGTCGCGCTGCTCGACGGTCATGGCGGCCCACGCCGCCGTGCCCGGCACCTTCACCTTCGCGAGCTGGTCCCACAGCCGCTCGACGAGCTGCCGGTCCGCCCCGGCCTCCGCCGTGCGGTCGCGCAGGCCGAGCAGGTTGGTCTCCCGGAGGGTGTCCAGCAGGGGCCCGGTCGCCCGCACGAACGGCCGCAGCGCCCGCACCACGTCCCGATCAGTGATCGCCGGCACGGGCCACCCTCCCCAGGAACGCCCCGAGCGCGACCGCGCCCGGCAGCGCGCCGCCCGCGAACAGCACCAGCGTCCGCCAGTCGTTGAGCAGGACCACGTCACCGCCCGGCCCGAACAGCCCGAAGAACAGCAGCGTCGCGAACCACACCAGCAACGGCGCGGCGGCGGTCAGCGCCCGGTCGGCGTACCAGGACGCGAACACCACCAGCAGCGGCGTGGTCACGATCGCCACCAGCACCGTCACCGGGAACTGGTAGTCGGAGACCTTGGGCAGCAACGTGCCGTCGAAGCGCATCGGCAGGAAGAACAGCTCCAGCACGGCCAGCACGAACGCCTCGACCATCAGCACCCCGACGGCCACCCGCCCGCCGACCCGGTCGCCCGCCCGCCGACCCTCGGGCGGCCCGGACCGCTCACCCACCTCGACGCTCCGACTCAATCGAGACCTCCGAACAGGTCCGTCTCCGCTCCGTCCGCCGAGCCCCGCGCGAGCACGTAGTACTCCGCCTGCACGACGGGCTGGGCGATGCCGTTGGACAGCGCGTACGCCGCACGTGCGCCGTCCTGCCACACGCTGACCTGCGTCGAGTGCGCGCGCAAGGCCCGCAGCTTCGCGACCAGGTGGTCGGAGACGTCGATCGTGGTGGTGATCCCGGCGTCGTCGGTGACCGGCAGCTCGCCGGGCTCGGGCAGCCGCCACGGCAGGTCGTCCCAGGTCGCCAGCGCCGCCGCGCCGGCCTCGGTCGCCGACCGGGAGGTCACCGCGTGGAACACCCGGTCCACGTCGCCGGCCGCCGCCGTGGTGATCTCGTGCGCCCGGATGTGGTCCGGGTGGCCGTACCCGCCGAACGCGTCGTAGGTGACGACGACCTGCGGTCTCACCGACGCGATGATCGCCGACAGCTCGGCGGCCTGGTCGTCCAGCGACCCCCGGGTGAACGCGCGCGGGTGGTCGTTGGCGGGCACGCCGGCCATGCCCGAGTCCCGCCAGCGGCCGATGCCGCCGAGGAACCGGTGGTCGGTCACGCCCAGGGCGGCGCACGCGGACCGGAGTTCGGCGACCCGGTAGCCGCCCAGCTGGTCCGCCGCGCCGGCGGCCAGTTCGCCCAGTGCGGGCGGGATGATCTCGCCCTCCTCGCCGAGGGTGCAGGTGACCACGGTGACGTGCACGCCGGTCGCCGCGTAGCGGGCGATGGTGCCGCCCGTCCACAGGCTTTCGTCGTCAGGGTGTGCGTGTACCAGCAGCAGCCGTGGTGGAGCAGTCAGCGTCACCGGATCAGCGTAGAGACCTGGTCCGACAACGACGTCGGGGCCACCGCCAAAAGCGATGACCCCGACATCCGATCCCAACCCGCGCACCGCGCCGACCCGTCGCGAAACGGACCGGCGCGCCACTGCGGGATCAACCCACCACGGAACGCACCTCGGCGAAGTGGCACGCCGACAGCGTGCCGAGCTTGTCGCCCCGCAGCTCCAGCTTCGGCTCCTCGACCGCGCAGATGTCCTGCGCCTTCCAGCACCGGGTGCGGAAGCGGCAGCCCGAGGGCGGGTTCACCGGCGACGGCACGTCGCCGGTGAGCACGATCCGCTGCCGGCGGCGCTCCAGCTTGGGGTCGGGCACCGGCACCGCGGACAGCAGGGCCTGCGTGTACGGGTGCATCGGCCGGGCGTAGATGTCCTCGCGCTCACCGAGTTCGATGATCTTGCCGAGGTACATCACGGCGACCCGGTCGGAGATGTGCCGCACCACCGACAGGTCGTGCGCCACGAACAGGTAGGCCAGGCCCAGCCGCTCCTGGAGTTCCTCCAGCAGGTTGACCACACCGGCCTGCACGGACACGTCCAGCGCGGACACCGGCTCGTCCAGCACGATGAGCTTCGGGTTCAGCGCCAGCGCGCGGGCGATGCCGATGCGCTGCCGCTGGCCGCCGGAGAACTCGTGGGCGTAGCGGTTGCGGTGCTCGGGGTTGAGGCCCACGAGTTCCATCAGCTCGTTGACCCGGTGCTGGACGTTCTGGCCGTTCTCGGTGCCGTGGATCTTGAACGGCTCGGAGATCAGCTCGTTGATCTGCCAGCGCGGGTTGAGCGACGCGTACGGGTCCTGGAACACGATCTGCATGTCCCGGCGCACACCGCGCAGGTTCCGGGCGCCGAGCTTGGTCAGCTCCTTGCCCTGGAACTTGACCGACCCGGAGGTCGGCTTGTGCAGCTGGAGGATCGCCCGGCCGGTCGTGGACTTGCCGCAACCGGACTCGCCGACCAGGCCGAGCGTCTCGCCCTCGCGCAGGTCGAACGACACGCCGGACACCGCCTGCACCTGGCCCACCGTGCGCGGGATGATGCCGCCGCCGCGCACCGGGAAGGACTTGACCAGGTCCTTGACCTCAAGCAGCGGCGCGCCGCCGGCGCCGGCCGGGGTGGCCCCGGCCCTGGGGTGGGATTCCGTGGTGGTCATGAGGTCGGGTTCTCCTCTTCGTGCCGCCGCGCCTCCACGACACCGAGGTCCTCGGCGACGGGGATGTCCGGGTTGGCCATGGTGAGCGACGCGGGGTTCTCCACCACGCCGATCTCCTCGGTCGCGAACAGCCGCTGCGGGTGCTCGATGGTCGCCAGGTGCGCGGACCGGTGGCAGCGCGCGAAGTGGCCGTGCCGGTCGGTCTCCAGCAGCAGCGGCTCGGTCTCGCGGCACTCGTCCACCGCGAGCGGGCAGCGCGGGGAGAACGAACAGCCCTTCGGCAGGTTCATCAGCGAGGGCGGCGCGCCCTTGATCGGGGTGAGCCGCTTGCCGAGCAGCTGCGGGTTCGGGATCGACCCGAGCAGACCGACGGTGTAGGGCATCCGCTGGGCCTCGAAGACCTCGTCCACGCCGCCCTGCTCGACCACCGTGCCGCCGTACATGACCTGCACGCGGTCCACCATGCCCGCCACGACGCCGAGGTCGTGGGTGATGATCATGATGCCCGCGCTCGTCTCGTCCCGGATGCGCAGCAGCGTGTCCAGGATCTGCGCCTGCACGGTCACGTCCAGCGCCGTGGTCGGCTCGTCCGCGATGATCACGTCCGGGTCGTTGATGATCGCCATGGCGATCATCGCGCGCTGCCGCATGCCGCCGGAGAACTCGTGCGGGTACTGCGCCGCGCGGCGGTCCGGCTGCGGGATGCCGACCAGTTCGAGCGATTCGACGGCCTTCGCGAACGCCGCCTTCTTCGACACGTCGTGGTGCGCCAGGTACGCCTCGGCCAGCTGCCACCCCACCGTGTAGACGGGGTTGAGCGACGTCATCGGGTCCTGGAAGATCATCGAGATGCCGTTGCCGCGCACCGGCTGCATCTGCTTGTAGGTCAGACCCACCAGCTCGCGGCCCTTGAACCGGATCGAGCCGCCGATCTGGGCGGTCTTGGGCAGCAGGCCCATGATCGCCATCGACGACACGGACTTGCCGGAGCCGGACTCGCCGACGATGCCCAGGACCTCGCCCGCGCCGAGGGAGAACGACACGTCGCGCACGGCGTGCACCACGCCGTCGTCGGTGGGGAAGTCCACCGACAGGTTCTCGACCTTGATCAGCTTGTCGCCGGTCACGCCGCCGGTGGCGGACTCGGGTTCGTTCATGACATCCACCCCACTCATGCCTTCACCCTCTTCTGGCGCGGGTCGAAGGCGTCCCGCAGACCGTCGCCGATGAAGTTCACCGACAGCGAGATCAGCACGATGAACACGAACGTGGCGATGAACAGCCACGGGTGCAGCGTCAGCTCGTTCTTGTTCTGGCTGATCATGAGGCCGAGCGAGGTGTCCGGCGACTGGACGCCGAGGCCGATGAACGACAGCGCGGCCTCCAGCAGCACCGCCTGCGCGATGGCCAGCGTCGCGTTGACGATGATCACGTCGACGGTGTTGGGCAGGATGTGCCGGAACACGATCCGGAACGTGGACGCGCCCAGCGCGCGGGCGGCCTCCACGAACTCCTTCTCGCGCAGCGAGAGCACCATGCCGCGGATGACGCGGGCGATCGACAGCCACCCGATCAGGCCCAGGTAGAGGGCCACGATCATCCAGTTGGAGCTGCCGCCGTTGCCGGCGACCGAGACCACGAAGCTGTTGCGGACCAGCACCGCCGCGATGACCAGGCTGGGGATGACCAGCAGCAGGTCGATGAACCGGCTGATGAA
This sequence comes from Saccharothrix sp. NBAS 001, assembly GCF_056640475.1. Classification (NCBI taxonomy): domain Bacteria; kingdom Bacillati; phylum Actinomycetota; class Actinomycetes; order Pseudonocardiales; family Pseudonocardiaceae; genus Saccharothrix; species Saccharothrix sp. NBAS 001. The sequence goes on along the minus strand of NZ_CM153251.1, from coordinate 8,882,119 downwards.
GGTGTCGACCCAGCCCTTGAGGTAGCCGGCCAGCGCGCCGAGCACGACGCCGATCACGGTGGACAGCACGGCCACCACGAGGGCGATCTGCAACGAGAACTGGGTGCCGCGGATCAGCTGGGCGACCATGTCGCCGCCCAGCCGGTCGGTGCCGAACGGGTGGTCCAGGCTGGGCGGCAGGTACCGGCGGAAGCTCAGGTCGGTGTAGGAGTACTTCCAGATCGCGCCGCCGAGGAACGCGAACAGCGCGAGGATGACGAACAGCACCAGCCCGAACACCGCGGCCTTGTGCCGCAGGAAGCGGCGCAGGATGACCGTGGACTGCTTGCGGGCGGCGGTGCTGTCGAACTGGCTCGCCTCGCCTGAGGTGGGCGCGGGTGCCTGCGCCACGGGGGAACCGATCTCAGTCAAGGCGGATCCTCGGGTCCAGGACCGCGTACATGATGTCCGCGATCAGGTTGAACACGATGATGAACACGGCGGTCACCATCATGAATCCGAGCACCTGGTAGGGCTCGATCTTCGTGATGGCCTCGATCAGGAACTTGCCCATTCCGGACCAGCCGAAGACCGTTTCGGTGATCACCGCGCCGCCGAACTGGGCGCCGATGTTCAGCGAGGAGACCGTGACGATCGGGATGAGCGCGTTGCGGAACGCGTGCCGGAAGATCGCGCGGCCTTCGGAGACGCCCTTCGCCTGTGCGGTGCGCACGTAGTCGGCGTTCAGGGTGTCCAACATCGAAGCCCGCTGGAAGCGGCTGTACAGCGCGAACTGGATGGCCACCAGACAGATCGTCGGGAGGATGAACGCGCCGGTGTACTGGTAGATCTGCTCACCGATGTTGCCCTTGAACCCGTCACCCGGCGGCCCGGCCATGGTGAGCCACCGGCCGGCCCCGATCGACTCCAGCCAGTCGTTGAACTTGATACCGCCCGCCTTGATGATGAGCGCCACGCAGAACAACGGCATGGAGAACATCGCGAAGGCTATGCCCGTCGCCGTGTAGTCGAATATCGAATATTGTCTGACCGCGCCGATGACGCCGACGGCCATACCCAGCACCAGCGCGACGATCTCGGCGATCAAGATCAGCCGCAGGGTGATGCCGAAGGCCGTGATCAGCTCTTCCTTGACCGGCTTGCCCGCGTTGCCGGGGACGACGGACTCGCCCCAGTCGCCGGTCACGAAGTCGCCCGCCCAGTTGACGTAGCGCTCGAAGAACGGCTTGTTGTAACCCGTCCGCTCGTAGGCGGCGGTGATCTCCGCCGGCGTCCGGGGCTTCTGGAGCTTCCACTCGCCGAGGGGGTCACCCATGGCATTGACGAGCCCGAAGCAAAGGAATGAAGCGACGATCAACAGCGGAATCGAGATCAACAACCGCCGGATTATGTAACGGAACATGACAAGTCTCTAGTCTCCCTAGGCGCCCCCGCCGTCCAGCGGGCCAGCCTACCCGACGCGGACACCGCCCGGGGGGCCGGTGCTTGTGGCACCGGCCCCCCGGTCGGATTCAATCAGTTTGGCGTCGCGAGCTGGTGGCAGCTCGACTTACTTCTTGATCTGCCAGGCGTACAGGTTCCAGGTGACGCCACCACCGACACCGATGTAGGAGATCGGGCCGATGTCCGCGGTGCTGGCCGCGAAGTCGGTCAGCTGGAACAGCGGGACGCTGTGCAGGTCGTTGCGCATCTCCTTGTCGATGTCGTTCATCATCTTGGTGCGCTTCTGGAAGTCGAGCTCGCCGTTGGCGGCCTTCCACTGCTCGGTCACGACGGCCGAGTCGTAGTTGTTGTAGTTCGCCGTGCCGCCCTTTTCCTTCTGGGCGTAGTTGCCGTACGCGCCGGCCTTCAGCGGCTGGCCGACCCACGCGAACAGCGCGGCGTCGAACTCCGACGCCGGGAGGCGCTTGTCGTTGAAGTCGGCGGCCTGGTCGTCGACGATCTCGATACCGGCCTGGCGGCACTTGTCCTGCAGGATGCGGACGGTGTCCGCACGGCGCTGGACGATCTTGTGGCCGAGCTTGAACGACGCCCGGTACTCGCCCTTGGTGTAGATGCCGTCGCCGCCCTGCTTCCAGCCGGCGTCGTCGAGGGTCTTCTTGGCCGCGGCCACGTCACCCTTGCCGACGTCGCCGTAGTGGTCCTCGTAGCCGACCTCGGTGGGCATGAAGGTGAACGAGCCCAGCGGCTTGGCGTTCTGGTCGACGTCCTTGACCAGCTTCTCGACCAGGTCCTCGCGGTCGAAGCACTGCGCGATCGCGGTCCGCAGCTCCTTGTTGTTCTTGAACAGCGGGCGCGCCATGTTGAAGTCGACGTGCTCGTAGGTCTGGCCACCGGCCGCGTAGACCTTGAACGCGCTGTCGCCGCGCAGCTGCTGCGCCACGGCCGGGTCGGCCTGCGGCGCGATGACCACGACTTCCTTGTTCTGGAGCTGCTGGGCCGACGACTGGGCGTCGGTGTTGGTCTTGAGCACGACCTTCGAGGCGGCGGGCTTCTCGCCCCACCACTTCGGGTTGCGCACGAGGACCGTCTGGTCCTTCAGGTCCGAGGACTCGATCAGGTACGGGCCACCGGAGAGCGCGACCGAGGCGTCGAAGCCCAGCCAGCCCTTGGTGTAGAACTCCGCGACCTTCTTCACCGTGTCGTCGTTCTGCGACGGCAGCACCTTGGTGATGTCCGGGACGCCGGCCTTCTCCTCCAGGATGTGCGCCGGGAGCAGGCTGTCGCTACCGACCTGGGAGAACAGCGCGCGGTAGTCCGCGAACGGCTTGTCCTTGAAGAAGGACGTGGTGATCGTCTTGTCCTCGTTCGAGCACTCGAGCTTCTCGATGTTCTCGTAGCCCGTGGGGGACGAGTCGAAGATGGAGGCCTCGGAGCCGTCCTCACCCTTGGTCGTCGCCTTGCTGGTCGCCGCGAGCCACTTCAGGTAGAAGTCGTCGCAGTCGATCGGCTTGCCGTCCGACCAGACCGCGGCCTTGTTGACCTTCCACTCGATGACCTGCGGGTCACTCGAAGTGACCTTGATCGACTCCATCAGGTCGCCGTCGATCTTGATGACGAACTTGCCGTCGACCAAGTCGGTGATGTACGGCGAAGGCTGCACGTTCGACAGCGCGATGGTGCTGGAGAAGTTGTTCGTCGCGCCGAGGTTGTTGTTGTAGTTGTGGAAGCCCTCTTCGATCGCGACCGCGATCTCACCGATGTCGTCCACCTTGGGACGCTTGAACAGCTCGTCCTGACCACCGATCTTGCCGGGGTCGGCGTTCTGCTGGCCACCTTGGTCGCCCTCACCGGCACCGCCGCCGCCACACGCACTCAGCAAGAGTGCGGCACCGGTCAGCAGCGCAAGCGCCGAGACAGCCTTTGATCTCCTCATCGACACGTGCCCTCCTAGCACTGGGTTGGAGCGCCCGTTTGGGTCTAACTCCACCCATAACCGTGATGTGCCAAACGCGCCCCGAACCGACACACCGTTGCAGCACGATAAGAACCAGCCGCGATCAGGGTCACGACCCATCGGCCGATCGTGACCAAAGGGTGACACGCTGGTAGCAGCAAGCTACTCCGTCGTTACCGGGCGGGAGCGTTTGTTAACCGGGCGACGGGAATACTGTCAATATTGCCCGGGGAACGCATCCGGAGGCAGGGTGAACTCACCCGATTAGCCGAGTCAACGGTCAACGGCCTTCCCGCCGCCACGTCGCGGCGTCGCTCAACGGCCCCGCGAAGGGGGCCCCGGCGGTCACGTTCTGAGCCTGCGGCAGGACCACCAGCAGGTCTGCTACCTGGAACAACGGCAGTGCGACGGCCTGCTGCCAGAGCACCGGCTCGACCCGGGCCAGCACGTCGGACAGCAGTGCCCGGCCGGCCAGCGCCTCGTCGATCGAGGTCTGCACGGACTGATCACAGAAACCGGAGAGATTCGCCGGAATGGGTGTACTTGAGTCCCCCGACGTGGCGCGGCACCCGAACGAGGAAGCGAGCGTGGTGGCCGAATCACCGGTGTCCACACGCGGCACGACCGCAATGTCGACCACCTCGGCGTTGTTTGTCGCCAGTCCGGAGAGATCGCGACCGAACAACTGATTGGGGGGCGTTGTCAGGAGCCGTCCGGCGATTCCGGACAATGACAGTTGACGTTGCACCTGGCTCGCGACGGTCACATACGGCTCCACGCCGGCGGGTGCGGCGATGGTGAGCGAGAGTTCTTTGCCGTCCCGCACCCACTGGCCGTTCTGCTGGGTGTAGCCGGCCTCGGTCAGCAGCTGGGCGACCGGCGTGGTGTTGGGCTGGTAGGTGGGCTGGTACCCGGCCTTCGTGGGGGGGATGACCTGCGCGTCCGCCCGCAGCTTCGCGCTCGGGCCGTTGCGGCTGCCGATGGCGATCAGCTCGTCCCGGTTCAGCGCGTTGAGCACGGCCTGGCGGACCCGGACGTCGGACATCTGCGGCGCGGCCGGCCGGGCCAGCACCTGCACGACCTCGGCGCGCGGGGCGTCGGCCGTGGTCAGCGGCGTTGTCCGGCCGAGTTCCTCGATTTCTTTCAACGCGATGGCCTCGGCGCGGATCAGCGCGGCCTGGTCGTCACCGGACTTGAGGGCCTCGATCGTGTCGTGCTGGCTCGCCCGGCGCAGCACCACCCGGTCGAGCGCGGCGGGCCGTTCCCAGAACCGGTCGTTGCGCTCCAGGATGATCTCGCCGCGCGGCTGGTCGAGGGTGCGGACGGCGAACGGGCCGGCGCTGGCCGGGAAGCTGTCGGTCAGCGCGGAGGCCCACCCGCCGGGTGCGTCCTTGAGCAGGTGCGCCGGCAGCAGGTTGGCGAACAGGCTCCGCCAGCCCGGGTAGGGCGCGCCGAACACGACCTCCACGACCTTGCCGCCCTCGCGCGAGGCGATGTCGGAGATCAGCCGGTAGCCGGCCGGGTCGACCACGCCGGGCTCCTCGCGCATCCGCTCCCAGAGGTAGACGAAGTCCTCGGCGGCGATCGGCGCGCTGTCCGACCAGGAGGCGTCCCGGCGGATCGTGTAGGTGACGGTGTACGGGTCGGCCTTGGTCACCTCGGCACTGGCCAGCAGGTCGAGGTCCATGCGCGGGCTGCCGTCGGTGTTCGCCCGGAACGCGCTGGGCAGCAGCAGCGAGGACAGCGCCGTGCTGATCGTGGACTGGCCGGCGAACGTGTGCGGGTTGTAGCTGCCCTTGATGTCGTCCACGCCGACGACGACCTCGTTCAGCTTCTCCTTCGGCACGACGGTCATCCCCGGCGTGGACGGCACCAGCGGCGGAGGGGGCGTCACGGAGCACGCGGACAGCACCAAGAGCGCGACCACCGCGACGGCCGCGCGCACGCGGTTCCCCCCAGACCGAGTCATGCGCACGAGACTGCCAGAACGTGTCGACAGTTGACCGAGGACCCCGGGCTTCACACCACTAGGACGCACCCGGGCCCGTTCCGGTTGGGCGCTGTGGCCCGGCGCACGCCTACCTTATTAATGGGGTGCGCTGCGAGCCGCACCGAGCAGAACCCCGCTGAACAGCGAAAACGCCCCCGGCACCGAGGTGCCGGGGGCGTTCGCGCAGACGATCGGTCAGCCGCGCAGCTTGTTGCGGTTGCGCTCACGACCACGCAGGTTCGCGTCCAGGGTGACCTTCCGCACCCGGACGACCTCCGGCGCGACCTCGACGCACTCGTCGGCGGCGCAGAACTCCAGCGCCTCCTCCAGCGAGAGCTTGCGCGGCCGGGCCAGCGTCTCCATGACGTCGGCGGTGGACGTGCGCATGTTGGTCAGCTTCTTCTCGCGGCACACGTTCACGTCGAGGTCCTCGGCGCGCGGGTTCTCGCCCACGACCATGCCCTCGTACGCGTCCGCGCCCGGCTCCACGAAGAACGTGCCCCGGTCGGCGAGCTGGATCATCGCGTACGCGGTGATCGAACCCGAGCGGTCGGCGACCAGCGAGCCGTTGTGCCTGGTCCGGATCTCGCCGGCCCACGGGGCGTAGCCCTCGGACACGGCGTTGGCGATGCCGGTGCCACGGGTCTCGGTGAGGAACTCGGTGCGGAACCCGATCAGGCCGCGGGAGGGCACGACGTAGTCCAGCTTGATCCGGCCGCTGCCGTGGCCGGACATGTTCTCCATCCGGCCCTTGCGGTTGGCCAGCAGCTGGGTGATCGCGCCCAGGTGCTCCTCGGGCGCGTCGATGGTCAGCCGCTCGAACGGCTCGTGCAGCTTGCCGTCGACGGTCTTGGTCACCACCTGCGGCTTGCCGACGGTCAGCTCGAAGCCCTCGCGGCGCATCTGCTCGACCAGGATGGCCAGCGCCAGCTCGCCTCGGCCCTGCACCTCCCAGGTGTCCGGGCGCTCGGTCGGCAGCACCCGCACCGACACGTTGCCGACCAGCTCGGAGTCCAGCCGCGCCTTGAGCACGCGGGCGGTCAGCTTGTTGCCACCGCCGCGACCGGCCAGCGGCGAGGTGTTCACGCCGATGGTCATCGAGATGGCGGGCTCGTCGACGGTGATCCGGGGCAGCGGCTCCGGGTTGTCCACGTCGGCCAGCGTGTCGCCGATGGTGATCTCCGGGATGCCGGCGATGGCGACCAGGTCGCCCGCCCGCGCCTCCTCGGCGGGGACGCGCTCCAGCGCCTCGGTGATCAGCAGCTCGGTGATGCGCACCTTCTGCACCGAGCCGTCCTCGCGGCACCACGAGACCGTCTCGCCCTTGCGGATCCGGCCGGCCTCGATCCGGCACAGCGCGATCCGGCCCAGGAACGAGGACGCGTCGAGGTTGGTCACCAGCGCGCGCAGCGGCGCGTCGGCGTCGCCGGTGGGCGCGGGGATGTGCTTGAACAGGACCTCGAACAGGACGTCGAGGTTCTCCTCGTCCGGCAGGCCGCCGTCCTCGGGCTGGGTCAGGCTCGCCCGGCCGGCGCGGGCCGACGCGTAGACCACCGGCAGGTCGAGCACGGAGTCGTCCGCGCCGACCTCGGTGGCCAGGTCCAGCAGCAGGTCGTGGGCCTCGTCGACGACCTCGGAGATCCGGGCGTCGGGCCGGTCGACCTTGTTCACCACGAGGATCACCGGCAGGCCGGCGGCCAGCGTCTTGCGCAGCACGAACCGGGTCTGCGGCAGCGGGCCCTCGGAGGCGTCCACCAGCAGCACGACGCCGTCGACCATGGACAGGCCGCGCTCGACCTCGCCGCCGAAGTCGGCGTGGCCGGGGGTGTCCACCACGTTGATGGTCACCACGCCGTCCGCCGTGCGGCGGCGCACGGCGGTGTTCTTGGCGAGGATCGTGATCCCCTTCTCGCGCTCCAGCTCGCCGGAGTCCATCACCCGGTCGACGAGTTCGGCTCGCTCCGAGAAGGCTCCGGACTGGCGGAGCATGGCGTCCACCAGAGTGGTCTTGCCGTGGTCAACGTGCGCGACGATCGCGACGTTGCGCAGGTCGTTGCGGACCAGCGTTTCCTTGATCGACGCGGTGGCCGTGGGCACGCGGAACTCCTAGAGCTGTCTGTCGAGGATGGGCAGGCGCCGGACAGAGAACGCGCGCAGCCTCCAGACAGCGTACCGGTCCGGTAGTCAATACCACACACGAGAGCGGGGTGAGGTCAGCCTCACCTAGTGTGAGGTCACCCGGATGAGGGGAAGACGACGCGTGGGCAAGATCAAGGTGAAGAAGAAGTGCTGCCGGTCGAAGCCCCGCTGCAAGCGGTGCCCGGTGACGGCGCTGCTCGACGCCCGCGCGAAGAAGATCAAGAAAGCGGAGAAGGCGGCCCGCAAGGCGGAGCGGAAAGCGGCGAAGAAGGCCGCCTGATCCCACGCCACCCGGTGGACCGGGTGGCGGGTCGTGACGCACGTCAGGCCAACGCGGCTTCGTTGACCTTGGTCAGCTCCGGGGCGGTCCTGGTGGCCTGGAACTCCACCACCCGGTAGCGGGCCAGCTTCTGCACCGCAAAGGGATCGGTCGCGAGCAGCGCGTCGAGCTTCCCGCGCAGCATGGGCCGAGCGATGATGACCCCGCCGACGCGGGGCTTCTGACGGCCGGACGCAAGGAAGTAACCGGCTTGGTACTGCTTGTTCAGCCAGTCCACGTGGTCCGGTAGGGCGTAGTCGACTTCGTCCAGTGGCTTGATGTACTCCAGCAGCACGATGTACATAGAAGAAATGTAGACCCGTGACACACGGGTAAAACACGCTATGATCGCGGCTATGCGCACTCTTTACCCGTTCTGGTGGTCCGCCTCGCGGCGGCCCTAGAACTGTGCGTTGACGAAACGCCGGCCGCCCCGCTCAGGGCGGCCTTCGTGCGTTCGGGGGTCGGTCGGGCGGGCACACCTCGAAGGGAAGCCACCCATGATCCGGCTGTCCGCGATCACCCCGTCCGGTCCCGTCCAGTTGGGCAACTACCTCGGCGCCATCCGCCGGTGGGCGGCCGAGGGCACCGATGAGGACGTGTACTTCATCAGTGACCTGCACGCCATGACGACGTCGCACAACCCGGCCCGGTTGCGCGCCCTGACCAGGGAACAACTGGCCGTGCTGATCGCCGCCGGGGTCGATCCGCGCTCCGTCTCGGTGCAGTCCGACCTGGTCCGCGAGCTGGGCGCGCTGACCTGGGTGCTGGAGTGCACCTGCACCTACGGCGAGGCCGCGCGGATGATCCAGTTCAAGGAGAAGTCGGCCGGCCGGTCGTCGGTCCGGCTGAGCCTGCTCACCTACCCGGTGCTGATGGCGGCGGACATCCTGCTCCAGGGCGCGCACGAGGTTCCGGTGGGCGACGACCAGGCCCAGCACGTCGAACTCGCACGCGTGTTGGCCCGCCGGTTCAACGGGACCTACGGCGAGGTGTTCGTGATGCCGAAGTCCGTGGTCCCGCCCACCGCCGCCCGGGTGCGCGATTTGGCGGACCCTTCCCGCAAAATGGCGAAAACCGCAAAAGACGCGGCCGGCACGGTATTCGTGCTCGACTCGCCCGACCTCGTCCGGCGGAAGATCAAGCGGGCGGTGACCGACGACATCGGGGTCGTCCAGTACGCGCCGGACGCGCAACCGGGCGTGGCGAACCTGCTGGAGATCCTCGCCGCGTGCACCGCGAAGGACCCGGAGGAACTCGCGGCCTCGCTGTCGGGCTACGCCGAGCTGAAGGAGGCCACGGCGGAGGCGGTGGTCGAGGAGCTGCGCGGCGTGCGGGAGCGGACGCAGGCCCTGCTCGACGACCCGGCCGAGCTGGACCGGGTGCGCGCGCACGGCGCGGAGCGGTCGTCGGAGCGCTGCCGGCACCGCCTGGACGCCGCGCTGCGCATGTCCGGCCTGGGCTGACCGGTCGGGCGTTCCCGGCCTGGTTCCTCGGCACCTGCCCCGGAACCAGGCCGGAACGCGCCCGATCGGGTGAACTTCAGGACTGGGGGTCCAGCAGGTCGTGCAGCGCGGGCAGCACCACGCGGTCCGCGGGCAGCCAGCGCAGCCCCGCCAGGTCGCCCGCGCCGACCCACCGCACCTCCGCGTGGTCCAGCGCCCGTGGCTCGCCGCTGACCAGGTCGGCGCGGTACACCCGCAGCAGGTGGTCGGACCTCAGCGGGATGTCCGGGCCGAGCTGCTCCCCCGCCACCACCTCGACGCCGAGTTCCTCGGCGCACTCGCGCGCCACGGCGGCCCGGTCGTCCTCGCCCGGCTCGACCCGCCCGCCGGGCAGCTCCCAGCCGCCGGCCAGGTGCGCCGGGTAGCCGCGCTGCTGCGCGAGCAGCGACCGGTCGCGCACGATCGCCGCCGCGACCACGACCTTGGCGTCCACCAGCTCACGGCTGCGCGCCGACACCGCCTCGGCCCGCGCCTGGAGCACCTTGAGCGCCAGGCCCCGGCCGACGATCACGTCCGCCAGCCGGCCGAACGGCCCGCCGGGGCTGGTCCACTCCACCGAGTCGACCACCATCGTGCCGCCGCCGGTGTGCAGCAGGTCGGTGATCAGCACGAACCTCGGCAGCGGCCCGCCGACCAGCTCCGCCGACACGCCGGTGGTGTCCGCCCTGGTGACCAGCAGCGTCCCGTTGACCGGACCGACCGAACCGGCCAGCTCCGCGCCCGCGTAGAGCACCGGGCCGCCGCCGATCCGCACGCCCAGGCCCCGGATCGACCGGGCCAGCAGCCGGGCGTCCAGCAGGGCCGCGGCGACCGTGCGCAACGGGGCGTCGACCAGCGTGGTCGCTCGTAGCTCGGGCACGGGAGATGATCCTGCCATCACCGGTAGGCGGGCCAGCGCACCTCCAGGCGTGCGCCCCCTTCCGGCGACTCCATCGCCCGGACCGTGCCCTTGCGCCGCGCCACCAGGTGCGCCACCAGCGCCAGGCCCAGGCCGAACCCGCCGGTGGCCCGGCCCCGGTCGGACTCGACCCGGTAGAACCGGTCGAACACCTTCTCCCGGTGCTCGGGCGGGATGCCGTGGCCGTCGTCGTCCACGACCAGCCGGATCTCGCCGGGCGCGGGCAGCACCGAGATCCGGATGAACGTCTCGGCGTAGCGGCCGGCGTTGCGGATCAGGTTGTCGAGCACCAGCTCGACCTCGGACCGGGCGACCTGGATCAGGCACGCGGTCATCGGCGCGTGGACGGAGATCAGCAGTTCGCTCTTGGGCGCGCGCTGGACGGCGGCCTGCGCCTGGAGCACGACGTCGACCGGCTCGGCGCGCGGCAGGTCGCCGGTGTCCGCGCGGGCCAGCATGAGCAGCGCGTCGACCAGGTTCGACAGCCGCTCGGACTCCTCGACCACGGACTCCAGCACCTCGATGGAGAAGTCCGGGTCCGGGTGGGCCACCGCGACCTCGGCCTGCGCGCGCACGGACGTGACCGGGGAGCGCAGCTCGTGCGCGGCGTCCCCGGTGAACCGGCGCAGCCGCTCGCTGGCCTCGTCCCGCCTGGCCAGCAGGGCGTTGAGGGCTTCGGCGAGGGCCTGCAGCTCGTCGCGGGTGGGCGGCACCGGCAGGCGTTCGCCGCCGGGCAGCTCGCCGGCCGCGATCCGCATCCGCTCCACCGGGCGCAGCGACGACCGGACGGCCAGCCAGGTGGCGATCCCGACCAGGCCCGCGACCAGCACCGCGGCCACCGCGAGCCACTTCGTGCCCAGGTCGTTGGCCTGCCCGTAGCCGACCAGGGTGTCGCCCGCGACGTGCAGCCGCGGCGTGCCGTCGGGGGCGAAGACGACCTGGCCGATCCAGCGGTGGGCGCTCGCGCCGTCCAGTCGCAGCACCTTCTCGCCCGCCTTGAGCTGCCGGACGTCCTGCGCGGTGAGGTCGGGGCGCGGGCCGCCGTCGAGCGGGTTGCCGGCGATGTCGAGCACCCGCACGGTCGCGGCCCGCTCCAGCTCGGCGTCCACCGCGCGGACCTGCACCATCCCGATCAGGCTCGGGGCGAGCAGGGTCAGCGCCAGCAGGCACAGCAGCGCCACGCCGGTCGCGACGACGGTGATCCGGAACCGCAGCGTGCGCCGCAGCCACCAACGGCGCGGGCTCACCTGCGGCGGGCCGCCGTCGAGTCCAGCGCCGCGTCCAGGTCGGGCGTCGAGGCCAGGTAGCCGTGACCGCGCACGGTGCGCACCACCTCCCCCGCGCCCATCGCGTCCAGCTTGCGCCGCAGGTAGCCGACGTAGACCTCGACCGCGTTGCGGGTCGCCGCCTGCTCGTCGCCCCAGACCGTGCGCAGCAGCTCGTCCTTGGTGACCACCGAGCCGGCGCGGCTGGCCAGCACGTCCAGCACCGCGTACTCGCGCGGCGACAGGCTGACCGGCGCGCCCGCCCAGCTCACCTCGCGCACCGCGCGGTCCACCACCAGGTCGCCGAGCTTGAGCTTGCGCCGGGCCAGGTCCGCCTGGTTGCGCCGCAGCAGCGCCCGGACCTGCGCGACCAGCACCACGAAGCTGAACGGCTTGACCAGGTAGCCGTCCGCGCCCAGGTCCAGGCCGTCGGCCTGGTCGACCTCGCCGTCCTTGGCCGAGACCATCAGCACCGGGGTCCGCACGCCCTCGGCGCGCATCCGCTGGAGCACCCGGTAGCCGCTCAGGCCGGGCAGCATGATGTCCAGCAGCACCACGTCGAACGCGCCGGTCAGCGCCACCCGCAGGGCGTTCGGGCCGTCGGCGGCGGTGACCACCTCCATGCCCTCGGCGGACAGGCCGCGTTCGAGCGCGCGTCGCACGCCCACCTCGTCGTCTACTACCAGCACCCGTGGCCTCACGCACCACAGGATGCCCGGAAAGGAGGACACTCCGCGCAGGATCCTCAGTCCGTTCTCAGCGTCGGGGCGACTCTCAGCGTGATCTCAGCCCCACCGGAGGAAGGTCTGTGGTGTCGGACCGGCACCCCGTCGGCCGACGCCCTTGGAGGAGGGGACATGAACCGGAGAAGGGTGACCGTGGTCACCGCGGCGGTCGGCGTGCTCGCCGGAGCCGCGGGCCTGGGGGTGCTCGCGCTGCCCGCCGGTGCGGGTCCCGCTCCCGTCCTGCCGGACGTGAGCGCGGAGTCGCTGGTCGAGTCGGTGCTGACCGCGAAGCCGGCGGCGTTCGGCGGCGCGGTCGAGGTCCGCAACGACCTCGGCATCCCCGCGCTGGCGGGGCTGCCGCAGCTGTCGGACGGCGATTCCGGGCTGCGCATGTGGACCGACGGCGAGGGCCGGGTGCGCGTGCAGCTGCCCGCCGGCGACTCCGAGCGCACGTTCGTGGACGACGGGCAGACCGGCTGGCTGTGGAACTCGGCCGACCAGACCGTGACCAAGCTCCCGCACGGTTCCGTGCAGGAGCCCAGGATCGACCTCGACCCGAAGGGCGCGCAGCAGCTCCCGCCGGACCCGGTGTCGCTGTCGCGCGAGGTCGTGGCGAAGATCAAGGAGTACAGCGAGGTCACCGTGGACGGCACCGCCCGCGTGGCCGGCCGCTCGACCTACGAGCTGGTGCTGACCCCGAAGCCGACCGAGCGCACGGTGCTGCGCGAGGTCCGGGTGGCGATCGACTCGGAGCTGCGGGTGCCGCTGCGGCTGGCCGTGCTGACCAACGGCACGAACAACCCGGCGGTCCAGGTCGGCTTCGCGGACCTGAACGTGGGCCCGCAGGACGCCGCGCTGTTCAACTTCACCCCGCCCGCGGGGGCGAAGGTGGAGCAGCCGGAGGTCAAGAAGCCGACCGACGAGGAGAAGAAGCTGGCCGAGGGCCTGCTCGCGGAGGCGTCTCCGCAGGTCCACGGCGAGGGCTGGGACGTGGTGCTGACCGCGAAGGTCCCGGCGGCGGCGCTGAGCGCGCTGGCGGGCCAGGAGCGGCCCGCCGACCGGCCGGGCCGGGGCGAGCGCCCGGAGGGCGTCGACGTCCAGGGCCTGCTCAAGCAGCTGGGCAAGCAGGTCAGCGGCCCGTGGGGGAGCGGGACGCTGATCACCACCCGGGTCGGCGGCGTGCTGCTGGCCGACGACGGCCGGGTGGCGCTCGGCCCGGTGCCCGAGCAGGTGCTCACCGAGGCCATCGCCGCAGTCAAGTGATCAACCAGTAACCACCGGGTGCCGCCCGCCCCACGGCCGGGCGGCACCCGACCCACCACCCAGCCCGACCGCACACCCAGCCCGACCGCACACCCAGCCCGACCGCACACCCAGCCCGACCGCACCAGCCAGCCCGGCCGCACCAGTCAGACCAGCCAGACCAGCCGCACCAGCCAGACATCACCAGCCCGGCGGCACTCGGCCCGGCAACCCGACAGACACCGACCGAAGCCACCCAGGTCACCTGACACCGAGCCCACCGCCCAACCAGGCAACACCCGACCAGGCAACACCCGGCCAAGGAGCCCCCAAACCAACCGACCGACCAGACCCAACATGGGCCAAGCGCCACACAGCCAAGCCGACACTCGACCCGAGCCTGAACGGGCACTGCCCGAAGCCACCCAGGTCACCTGACCACCGAGCCCGCCGCCCAACCACGCAGCACCCGGCCACGCAGCACCTGGCCAGCCGGCACCCCGACCAACTGGCCCGCCAGACTCACCGTGGGCCAAGCACCACCCCAGCCAAACCGACGCTCGACCCAAGACCCGAACAGGCACTGCCCGAAGCCACCCAGGTCACCTGACCACCGAGCCCGCCACCCAACCGGGCAGCACTCCAACCACGCAGCGCCAGCCAGGCAACACTCAGCCACACAGCACTCAGCCAGGCAGCGAACGGCCAGGCAGCGAACGGCCAGGCAGCGAACGGCCAGGCAGCGAACGGCCAGGCAGCGAACGGCCAGGCAGCGAACGGCCAGGCAGCGAACGGCCAGGCAGCTGAACGGGGCGCGGCCGCTGCCACCACCCGAGTCACCCAGACAACCGGGCTCGACACCTCGCCGCTCAGCCGGGGATCGGCCCCCTAGCGCGGACCTAGTTCAAGGGGAGAACCGCATGACCACCTCGACCAGCGTGCGGGCGGAGCCGGCCGACACCGGAGCCGCCCCGGTCCTCGTCGCCCGGACGCGGGGGCTGCGCAAGGTGTACGGGAGCACCGTCGCGGTCGACCGGGTCGACCTCGACGTGCCGAAGGGGGCGGTGCTCGGGATGCTCGGCCCCAACGGGTCGGGCAAGACGACCACGATCCGGATGATGCTCGGGCTCGTGCGGCCGACCGCGGGGGAGGTCGAGCTGCTGGGCAAGCCGCTGCCGGACGGTGCCGCCGCCGCGTTGCCGCACGTCGGCGCGCTGGTCGAGGGGCCGGGGTTCCACCCGTTCCTGTCTGGGCGGGAGAACCTGCGGCGGGTCGCCGCGTTCGAGCCGCTGCTCGCCACCGGCTCGGTCAAGCAGGCGGTGGAGGACGCGCTGGAACGCGTCGGCCTGGCCTCCGCCGCGCACCGCCGGTACCGGGGGTACTCGCTGGGCATGAAGCAGCGGCTCGGCCTGGCGTCGGCGCTGCTGGTCGAACGGCGGCTGATCGTGCTGGACGAGCCGACCAACGGCCTGGACCCGGCGGGCACCCGCGAGGTGCGCAACGTGATCGCCGAGCTGAGGAACAACAGCACCAGCGTGGTGGTGTCGTCGCACCTGCTCAGCGAGATCGAGGCGACGTGCACGCACGTGGCCGTGCTGCACCGGGGCACCGTGGTGGCGCAGGGCGGCCTGGCCGAACTGCTCCAAGCCGAGAGCAGCGCCCTGCTGATCACCACACCGGACTGGTTGCAGGCGCTCAACGTGCTGCGCGACGCCCGGATCTCGGCCCGCGCCCTGGTGGACGGGCTGCGCGTCGAGCTGATCGGGACCACGCCGCCGGCCGTGCTGGAGGCGCTGGTCAAGGGCGGCATCAACGTGTGGGAGGCGCGTCGGCAGCGCACCGGCCTGGAGGAGCTGTTCGCGCGGCTCACCGAGGCCGAGGAAGCCGAAGAGGGGTTGTCCGCGGTGGACACCATCGAGGAGGGGGCGTGATGACCACACTGGTCGCGACTCGGGCGCCGTTGAGCCGCCAACTGAGGTCGGAGCTGCGGTGGATCGTGCGCCGGCCGCGGACCGTGATCGGCCTGTCGGCGCTGTGCCTGGTGCCGATCCTGGCGGGCGTGGGCCTGTGGGTCGCGCTCGACGGCAACGGCCGCGCGGGTCCCGGCCTGGCCGCGATCATCTCCGGCAACGGCCTGGTGCTCCCGGTGTTCACCCTGTTCCTGGCGCTGCCGCTGCTGCTCCCGCTGGTGGGTGCGATCTGGGCGGCCGACGGCCTGGCGGGCGAGGCGCAGCACGGCACGCTGCGCGGCCTGCTGCTGTCCCCGGTGGGCCGGCTGCGGCTGCTGGCGATCAAGACGTTCGGCATCGCGACCATGACGCTGCTCGCGGTGACGCTGCTCGCCGTCGTCGGCACCATCACCGGCGTCGTGCTGTTCGGCGGCCAGGGCATGCTGACCCTGTCCGGCACCACGTTGTCGGTCGGTGCGGCGCTCGCCCGGATCGCGCTGACCATCGTGCTGGTCACCATCCAGGTGTGGGGCGTGGCCGCGATCGCCCTGGCGATCTCCGCGTGCACCGAACACCCCCTGGTGGTGATGGCCGCGACCCTGGCGGGCGTGATCGTCTCCGGCGTCCTGAACGTGTTCAGCGCCCTCGACTGGCTGCACCCGTACCTGATCACCTCGGGCTGGCAGAACCTGAGCGACGTCATGCGCGACCCGCTGCCCACCGGCGAACTCTGGAACAGCACAGCCCTGGCGGGCTGCTACATCCTGATCGGCCTCTCGCTGGCCGCGATGCGCCTGGCGACCAAGGACAACTAGTGCGTTGACCACGGACGTTCGCCAGGTCGGGGACCCGGCACGTGAGGTCCGCGACCGGTAGCAGGGTCGATCTATCTCATGCTCGGTGGTGACGTAGTCGCCACCGAGCATGAGAGGCGTCGTCTGCTACCCCGAGCGGTCAACGCACTAGCGGGCACCGCATGGGTCTGGGGTGGTGGCCACGGTTGCTGCCCGGCCACCGCCTCGGGCATCCGGTCATCGGCCGCCGACCGCCGCCTCCGGTCGCCGAAAATCTCGCGGCGACTCCGGACGGGATAGGGCAGGGTGGGGTCCGTGTTCCTGGAGACCGAACGGCTGGCCCTGCGCGACTTCGCACCGTCCGATGTGGATGCCCTGGTCGAGCTGCACGCCGACCCCGCCGTCATGCGCTACCTGGTCGGTGGCCGCCCTCTCGACCGCGCGGCCATCGAGAACGACCTGCTGCCGCGCTACCTCCGGCGGATCGGGTGGTGGGCGGGGGTGGCGAAGGCGACCGGCGAGCTGGTGGGGGCGTTCGCGTTCCGCGAGACCGAGCCGGGCGTGCGCGAACTCGGTTACCGCCTGCACTCCCGCCACTGGGGGCTCGGCTACGCGCCCGAGGTGTCCCGGGCCTTGGTGGACAAAGGTTTCCGCGACTTGGGCGTGCTCCGCGTGTACGCCACCACGATGGCCGTGAACCACAACTCCCGCCGCGTGATGGAGAAGGCCGGCCTCCGCTTCCGCCGCACGTTCTTCCAGGACTGGCCGGAGCCGATCCCCGGCTCCGATCAGGGCGAAGTCGAGTACGACCTCACTCTCGCCGAGTGGTCGGCCGCCCGATCCGAACCCTCAAGCTGACCGCGCCCTCGGACCGGCCGCCCGCGAGCTACCCGATGACGGCCACGCCGTCGGGATCGACCGACAGCCGCACCCGCGCCCCGACCTCCGGCGGATCCGCGATCGCCGCCACCGCCTCGAACTCCCCGCCGAGCAACCCCTCGGCCCCGGACTCCCCCGCCTCCGAGCCGACCCGCTCGGCACCGGACTTCGCAGCGGGCTCGGCACCGGACTTCGCGCCGGGCTCGGGACCGGACTTCGCGCCGGGCTCGGGACCGGGCTCCGCTCGGTCAGTCGCAGGTGTGGTGGTTGTGGCGGGGGTCGGGGCGGCGGTCAGGCGGACCAGTAGGCGGACGTGGTCGCGGCGGTGGGCTCGTTCGAGCACCTCGGCTTCCAGGGGGCCGTTCGGGTCCGTGCGCAGTGCGGTCGCGCGCAGGCCCACTCGGGCCGGCACGCCCACCAGGCGTTCCGCTTCGCTCGGCCCCAGCACCTTCCCGCAGCCCAGGAACCTCGCCACCTCGACGTCCGCCGGTGAGCGCCACACCTGCGCGGGCGGTCCCACCTGGCGGATTCGGCCCGCCCTCATCACGGCCACCCGGTCGGCCAGGGTGAACGCCTCGTCGTGGTCGTGCGTGACCACCAGCGCGGTCGCGCCCGCCTCCCGCAGCAGGCGCGCCAGGTCCACCGCCAGCGATTCGCGCAGCGCCCGGTCCAGGGCCGAGAGCGGCTCGTCCAGCAGGAGCAGCCTCGGGCGCGGTGCCAGTGCCCTCGCGAGCGCGACGCGCTGCTGCTCGCCGCCCGACAGCTCCGTCACCTTCCGGCGCTGGTAGCCGCCCAGCCCGACCAGCTCCAGCAGCTCCGCGACCCGCTTGCTCCGCGCCTCCCGCTCGACCCGCCGCATCCGCAGGCCGAAGGCCACGTTCCCGGCCACGTCCCGGTGCGGGAACAGCTGGCCGTCCTGGAACACCAGGCCGAACCCGCGTCGGTGCACGGGGGTCCCGGCCAGGTCCTCGCCGTCCCACGTCACCGCGCCGGCCGAGGGCACCTCCAGGCCGGCGACGGCCCTGAGCAACGTCGACTTCCCGCACCCGGACGGCCCGAGCAGGGCGACGACCTCGCCGTCGCCGACCGCCAGGTCGACCTCCGACACCGCCGCCACGTCCCCGTACCGGACGCTGATCCCGTTCAGCCCCAACGACATCTAGAACTCCCCGCCGGCCGGCACCCGCAGCCGCTCGATCAGCAGCACCGCCGCCGTGGTCACCACCATCAGCAGCGCGCACGCCGCGTACGCCATCTGGCTGTTCAACTCCCCCGGCCGCGCCATCAGCCGGGCGATCACCACCGGCAGCGTCGGCGCGTCCGGCCGGGCCAGGAAGCTCGTCGCGCCGAACTCGCCCAGCGCCACCACGAAGCCGAACCCGGCCGCCGCGACCAGCGAACGCGACGCCAGCGGCAGGTCGACCTCGCGCCACACCCGCCACGGGCTCGCGCCCAGCGACGCCGCCGCCTGGCGCAACCGCTCGTCCACCGCCCGCAGCACCGGCAGCACGATCCGCACGATCAACGGCGTCACCACCAGCGCCTGCGCCAACGGCACCAGCAGCGGCGACGTCCGGAAGTCGCCCGGCAACGCGTCCATCGTGATCAGGTACCCGAAGCCGACCGTCACCGCCGACACGCCCAGCGGCAGCATCAACGCCGTGTCCAGCGCCTCGGCGAACCACGACCCCTGGCGGCGCAGCCCGACCAGCACCACCGCCGACACGACGCCGACCAGCAACGCCACCAAGGTCGCGTCCGTGGCCACCCGCACCGAGTTCACCGCCGCCTGCCAGCCGGACACGGCGAGCGTCCCGCGCTCCCCCGTCCCGGCCAGCGCCCGGTACCCGGCCAGGCTCCAGCCGTCCTCGGTGGACAGCGAGCGGACCACCAGGCCCACCACGGGCAGCAGCAACGCGCACACCACCAGCCACGCCGCCGCGACCACGCCCCACTCGCCGCCGACCGGCCGCCGGGTGCTCTCCTCCCGCAGCGCCAGCGCCTTCTCCCGCCGTCTCCGCGCCGCACCACCCAGCAAGAGCACCGCCAGCACCGCCGCGAACTGCAACAACGACAGCGCCGCCGCGCCCGACAGGTCGAACAGCTCGACCGTGCGCAGGTAGATCTCGGTCTCCAACGTCCGGTACCGCGCGCCGCCCAGCACCAGCACCACGCCGAAGCTGGTGGCGCAGAACAGGAACACCACGGACGCCGCCGACCCGATCGCCGGGGCGAGCGCCGGCAGCACCACGGAGGTGAACGCGCGCAGCCGGGACGCGCCCAGCGCACGCGCCGCGTCCTCGGCCCGCCGGTCGACCTTCGCCCACAGCCCGCCCACGGTCCGCGCGACCACGGCGACGTTGAAGAACGCGTTGGCCAGCACGATCGGCAGCACGCCGCCGTCCGGCCACAGCGCCCGGAACGCCAGCCCGACCACCACCGTCGGCAGCACGAACGGCACCATCACCGCCGCCCGCACCACCCCGGTGCCCCGGACCCGGCACCGGGCCAGCAGGAACGCCACCGGCAACCCGGTGACCAGCGCCAACGTCGTGGCGGCGGCGGCCTGCCCGAGCGTGAACCCGATCAGGCCCCACGTGCGCGGGTCGACCAGCGCGGGCCAGACCCCGCCGTCACCGAGACCGAGCCCGATGATCGCGGCCACCGGCCACGCGAAGAACACCCCGAGGAACGCCAGCGGCAGCAACGCCGCGGCCGTCCAGCCCAGCCGGGCCCCGGACAACCCGCGCCCAGACCCGCGCCCAGACCCGCGAACACCGAACAGCCGGCGGCCCGCCCTCCGACCACCGGACGCCGGGCCGTCGGACGCAGGACCACCGGACGTCGGGCCGCCGGACGACAGGCCCCCGGACGACAGGGCTCCGGACGACGGGGCACCCGACGACGGGGCTCCTGACGACGGGGCACCCGACGACGGGGCTCCTGACGACGGGGCTCCAGCCGGGTGGCGATCCGCGGTGGGCGTGCCGTCAGCGCTCAGCCCTGGACCAGGGTGCGCCACTGCTGGACCCACTGCTCGCGGTTGGCGTCGACCTGGCTCGCGGGCAGGGTGCGCGCCTTCGCCGGCAGGGGTGCGGCCTTGGTCCACGCCTCGGGCAGCGCCACGCCCTCGCGCGACGGGTAGACGTACATCTTCCCGGGCACGTCCGCCTGGAACTTCTCGGACAGCAGGAAGTCCACGACCTTGCGCGCGTCGTCGGCGTTCTTCGCGCCGGAGAGCACGCCCGCGTACTCGACCTGCCGGTAGCAGGTGTCGAGCAGCGCCTTGGTGCGCGGGTTGCCGTCGTCACCGATCTCGGCGGACGGCGAGGACGCGTAGGACACCACGGCCGGGCGCGGGCCCTTGCCGCTGGAGCCGGAGAAGTCCTGGGTGTAGGCCTCCTCCCAGCCGCTGACGACCTTGACGCCGTTGGCCTTCAGCTTCGTCCAGTACTCCGCCCAGCCGGATTCGCCGAACTCGGCGACCGTGCCGAGCAGGAACGCCAGGCCCGGCGAGGAGGTGGCCGGGTCCTCCACGACCAGCTTGTCCTTGTACTTCGGGTCGGCCAGGTCGGCGTACGACTTCGGCTCGCCCAGGTCCTTGAACGCGGCGACGTCGACGTTCACGCACACGTCGCCGACGTCCACCGCGTGCAGCCGGTTCGGCGGGTCGAGCTGGTAGCGCTGCGCGCCCTTGCCCGCCTCGGGCGAGGCGTACTCGGCGAACACGCCCTCCTTGAGCGCCCGGGACGCGAAGGTCGAGTCGACGCCGAACGCCACGTCGCCGAGCGGGTTGCCCTTGGTGAGCACGAGCTTGTTGGTCAGCTCGCCGGCGTCACCCGAGGCCAGCGGCTTGACCGTGATCCCGGTCTCGGCCTTGAAGGCGTCGAGCACCTCCTGCGAGACGCCGAACGAGTCGTGGGTGACCAGGGTCACCACCCGCTCGCCGGCCGGAGCCGGGTCGTTCGCGGTCACCGAGCACGCGGTCAGCACGACCCCGGCGATGGCGGCGGTCAGCACGCGTCGAAGCATCATCTCTCCCTACACCGGCATGATCCGGATCAGGTGTGGACGGTCGAGGGCTTGCGAGCCCTCCTCTCAGCCCGGCGCAGCACCGGACTCCCGTGGTGACCTCGCACCCTACGCGACGCGGTGGGACGATCGAGGACATGGCCGAGCTGCTGACCGACGACCAGGTGACCGCTGCCCTGTCCACCCTCCCCGACTGGACCTCCCAAGACGCCGCGCTGGTGCGCACGGCCGAGCTGGCGAGCTTCCCGCAGGCGATCCAGGTGGTGAACCGGGTGGCGGAGATCGCGGAGAACGACGACCACCACCCCGACATCGACATCCGCTGGCGCACGCTCACCTTCCGGTGCAGCACGCACTCCAGCGGCGGGATCACCGCGCTCGACGTGTCACTGGCGGGCGAGATCGACGGCGTGCTCGACGCGCTCGGGTGACTTGCGCCGCAGCGACACGGCGATCGTCACCAGCGTGAGCAGCCCCACCGCCGGGTAGACCCAGCCGAGCAGGGACAGGTACCACGGGCGCGGGATGATCCAGATCGATTCCTGCAGGATCAGCAGGATCGAGATCAGGTAGCTGCCGATCGCCAGCAGCCACGCCCACGCCGTGGCGGTGACCAGCCGGCCGCGGGCCTTGCCGTAGACCAGCCAGAGCAGCGCCGGGATCGCCCACACCCAGTGGTGGCTCCACGAGATCGGCGACACCAGCAGGCCGAGGAACTGCACGACGACGAGCATCGCCAAGGTGTCCTTGGCCTTCACCGCGGCGTGCAGCGCCCACGCCGCGAGCCCGACCGCCACGGCCGCGCCGACCAGGAAGATCGGGCCGGTCTGCACGTCGTAGCCGACGGTCCGGGACAGCGCGCCGCGCAGCGACTGGTTGATCGCCGACCCGACCGGGCCGACCCGGGTGGCGTCGCCGAGCAGCTCGAACCAGAACTGGTCGGACTGGCGCGAGGAGAGCAGGTAGCCGAGCCCGACCGTGCCGCCGAACGCGGCGATGGACCACGCGGCGGCCTTGAAGTTGCGGGTGACCAGGAAGTACAGGCCGGTGATCGCGGGGGTGAGCTTGATGCCTGCGGCGATGCCGACGCCCGCGCCGCCCACCCACGGGCGCGCGCTGACCACCGTGCCGATCAGCAGGGCGGCCAGCACGAGGTTGATCTGGCCGTAGTTGAGCGTGGTGCGGACCGGCTCGACCCAGACGAACAGGCCCGTCCACAGCATCGCGCGGCGCGGGTCGTTGCTGCCGACCAGCGACAGCGATTTGCGCACCAGGAACCACAGGCAGAACAGGCACAGCAGCTGCCAGACCCAGCGCGACGCCTCCCACGAGATCCAGGACAGCGGCAGGAACACGAACGCCGCGAACGGCGGGTAGGTGAACGGCAGGGCGAACTTGTCCGAGAACTCGCTGAGCCGCCACTGGTACAGCTCGCCGGTGAACAGCTCCGGCGACCCGTTGCGGTAGACCATCAGGTCGATCATGGTCATCTGGGTCTGGAACGCCACCATCACCAGGTGGCCGGCCAGCGAGAGCCCGAACAGCCACGGCGCGACGGCGAGGACCCGAGCCTCCACAGCCCGCAGGTTCACAGCCAGTACCTCCACGATCGTGTGAATTGCACGACTGCCGGGCCACGAAACGGGGTACCCGGACGTCAAGACGAGTGGGAGATCAACGCAAGGGGATTCGCATGACCGCCGACATCGTCGTGTTCACCGTCGCAGCACTCGGAATGCTGGCCACCGCCGGGGGCGTGTTCGCGCTCGCCCGGCACAGCCGCAACCAGGTGCGCTGACGCCGCAACCAACCGACATGGCAATCAGGGGCCTCCCGGCGCACGGCGTCGGGGGGCCCGTCTCGGTCACCACGGGTCGTCATCGGGACAGCACGGTACAGGCCGGCGGCCGGACTGCGGATCAGTAGTGGTAGCGAGCGGCCAACACGATGATCTCCTCGTCGGTGACGAGGTAGACGAGGCGGTGCTCGGCGTCGATGCGCCGCGACCAAGCCCCGGGCAGGTGGAACTTCAACGGTTCCGGCTTGCCGATCCCCTCGAACGGGTCCTGCAGGACGTCTTCGACGAGCTTGTTGATCCGGTGGAGCATCTTCCGGTCGTTCTTCAACCAGGACGTGTAGTCCTCCCAGCCCTGGTTCTCGAAACCGAGCCTCACGCGCCGCTGCGCTCCGCATCCGCCTGGTCGGGCTCGATCAGCTCGCGCTCGGACACATCGGCGCGCCCGAGCGCATTCTCGTATGCCTTGAGCAGACGACGGGCGTTCGCCGGCGAGCGGAGGAGGTACGACCCTTCGCGCAAGGACGCGTAGTCCTCGGCCGAGACGAGCACCGCGTTCCCGTGCTTCGAGACGATCTCGATCGCGTCGTGATCCTCGTTGACCTTCTTGATCAGCGGGAACAGATCTCTGCGTGCGTCGCTCGCGGTGATGGACACGACTCGCCCCCTTCGGTGAGTGGTACCACATACCGTACCACTCACCGAAGGGCGTAGGCGTTGCGCGCGGTCGTCCGCTCGATCAGACGTTGAAGCGGAACTCCACCACGTCGCCGTCGGCCATCACGTAGTCCTTGCCCTCCATGCGGACCTTGCCGGCGGCCTTCGCGGCGGCCATCGAGCCCGCCTCCACGAGGTCCGCGAACGACACGACCTCGGCCTTGATGAAGCCGCGTTCGAAGTCCGTGTGGATCACGCCCGCCGCCTGCGGCGCGGTCGCGCCCTTCGGGATGGTCCACGCGCGGGACTCCTTCGGGCCCGCCGTGAGGTAGGTCTGCAGACCCAGGGTGTGGAAGCCGGCGCGGGCCAGGGCGTGCAGGCCGGGCTCGTGCTGGCCGATGGACTCCAGCAGCTCGCGCGCGGACTCCTCGTCCAGCTCCAGCAGCTCCGCCTCGACCTTGGCGTCGAGGAACACCGCGTCGGCGGGCGCGACCAGCTCGCGCAGCTCCTTGACCTTCGCGTCGTCGGTCAGGATGCCCTCGTCCGCGTTGAACACGTAGAGGAACGGCTTGGTGGTCAGCAGGCTCAGCTCGCGCAGCAGCTCGCCGTCCACTTCGGACTGGGCGTGGAACAGGGTGCGGCCGGAGTCGAGGATCTCGCGGGCCTTGACGGCGGCCTCCAGCGCGGGGCGGCGGTCCTTCTGGGTCCGCGCCTCCTTCTCCAGCCGGGGCACGGCCTTCTCCAGCGTCTGGAGGTCGGCGAGGATCAACTCGGTGTTGATCGTCTCGATGTCGGCCGCCGGGTCCACGCGGCCGTCCACGTGCACCACGTCCGAGTCGTCGAAGACCCGGATGACCTGGCAGATGGCGTTGGCCTCGCGGATGTTGGCGAGGAACTTGTTGCCCAGCCCGGCGCCTTCGGACGCGCCCTTCACGATGCCCGCGATGTCGACGAACGACACCACCGCCGGCACCTCGCGCTCGGAGCCGAAGATCTCCGCCAACTTGCCCAGGCGGGAGTCCGGCAGCGGCACCACGCCGACGTTCGGCTCGATGGTCGCAAACGGGTAGTTCGCGGCCAGCACGTCGTTGCGCGTGAGGGCGTTGAACAGGGTGGACTTGCCGACGTTGGGCAGGCCGACGATACCGAGGGTCAAACTCACGGGGGGTGAGTCTACGCGCCCGGACGCCGTGTCCGATTCCCGCGAGACCGCTGGTGCCGGCGGTGGCAGAGTGAGTGCCATGTTGGTCGACGCCGAACGCGCCTACCGGGCCGTCGCCGCCCGTGACGCCCGCTTCGACGGGTGCTTCATCCTCGCCGTGCGGACCACCCGGATCTACTGCCGGCCGTCCTGCCCGGCGGTCACCCCCAAGCAGCGCAACGCCGAGTTCTACCCGACCGCCGCCGCCGCGCAGTCGGCCGGCTACCGGGCGTGCCGGCGCTGCCTGCCCGACGCCGTGCCCGGCTCGCCGGAGTGGAACCTGCGGGCCGACCTCGCCGCCCGCGCCATGCGGCTGATCTCGGACGGGGTCGTGGAACGCGACGGCGTGCCCGGCCTGGCCCAGCGCCTCGGCTACTCCGAACGCCACCTGACCAGGGTCTTGACCGCCGAACTCGGGGCCGGGCCGCTCGCGCTGGCCCGCGCGCACCGGGCGCACTCGGCGCGGCTGCTGATCGAGACCACTGACCTGTCGTTCACCGACATCGCGTTCGCCGCCGGGTTCGCCAGCGTCCGCCAGTTCAACGACACCATCCGCACGGTGTTCGCGTCCACGCCGTCGGACCTGCGCACGGCGCGGTCGGTGGTGGGCGCGGCGGGCCGGATCACGCTGCGCCTGCCCTACCGGCCGCCGTTCGACGCGGCGGGGCTGCTGGCGTTCTTCCGGGCGTCGGCGATCCCCGGCGTGGAGCACGTGACGGAGACCGCCTACGCCCGGTCGCTGCGCCTGGCGCACGGCCAGGCGACGGTGATCCTGGAGCCCGCCGACGGGTACGTCTCGTGCTCGCTGCGGCTGACCGACCTGCGCGACCTGGGCAGCGCGGTGAGCCGGGTGCGCCGGCTGCTGGACCTCGACGCCGACCCGCAGGCCGTGGACGAGTTCCTCGGCGGCGACCCGGTGCTGCGCCCGCTGGTGCTGTCCCGGCCGGGCGTGCGGGTGCCGGGCAGCGTGGACGGGGCGGAGACCCTGCTGCGCGCGCTCGGCCACGTATCGCCCGGCAAGCCGCTGGACGTGCCGGACGGCGAGGTCACCCACCTGTACCCGGAGCCCTCGGCGATCGACTCGCCGGTGGCCGCGGCGCTGGCGGAGGGCAGCCTGGTGGTGGACGTCGGCCGGGACGCCGACGAGCTGCTCGCCGAGCTGGCCGCGTTCCCGGGCGTCGGCCCGGACGTCGCCCGCGTGGTCGTGATGCGCGTGCTGGGCGCGCCCGACGTACCCCAGACCGACGACGACGCGGCGTGGCGCCCTTGGCGCTCCTACGCCGCCATGCACCTGAGGAGGATCGCTTGAGCACCGCACACACGTCCACCCTGGAGACCCCGATCGGCCCGTTCACGGCCGTGGTCGCGGCCGACGGGGCCGTCCTGGCCAGCGGCTGGACCGCGTCCCCGGACGACCTGCTGCCGCAGGTGTCGCCGTCGCTGCGGCCGGTGGAGCTGACCGAGCGCCGCGACCTGGGTCAGGTGACCAAGGCCGTGCGCGACTACCACGCGGGAGTGCTGGACGCGATCACCGACGTCCCGGTGCGCCAGCGCTCCGGCGAGTTCCTGCAACAGGCGTGGGAGGCGCTGCGGGAGGTGCCGGCGGGCAAGCCGGTCAGCTACGCCGACTACGCGCTGCTGGCGGGCCGCCCGGCGGCGGTCCGCGCGGCGGCCACGGCCTGCGCCCGCAACGCGGCCACCCTGTTCGTGCCCTGCCACCGGGTGATCCGGACCGGCGGCGCGATCGGCAACTTCCGCTGGGGCGTGGACACCAAGCGCTGGCTGCTCGACCACGAGCAGCGCGCGGCGTAGCGGTCCGCCGCCAGCCTGCCACAGGGGTACGACAGTCCGGCCCGCACCGGGCTCCTGCCTGCGCCGACCGGGTTACCCGGTTGGCGCGCGCGGGGTTTGCCGGTTCGCTGGCGGCATGAGTCCGGTGTTGATCGGCGTGGAGAACATCGCCACGCCCAAGTGGGCCAGGATGGGGCGGCGGGCCGCTTCGGTGAGCCTGGGCAAGGCGTTGCGCAGCCTGCCCGAGGCCGTCCGGATGGTCCTGCGCCTGGCGTGGCGGACCTCGCCCCGGTTGACGCTGCTGGCGGGGGCGGTGCACGTGCTGTCCGGGTGCGTCACCGCGTTCGGGCTGCTGGCCACGGCGGACGTGTTCGCCGCGCTGCTGCGCGACGGGCCGACCCCGGACCGGGTGGCGGCGTCGCTGCCCGCGTTGGCGGTCGTGGTGGGCTCTTACGCCGCACGGGCCCTGCTCGACGCCGCCGTGGCGGCCGTGGAGAGTTCGCTGCGGCCACGGGTCACGCGGGCCGCCAACGACGAGGTGACCGCCGTCCTGGTGCGGGCCGACCTGCTGGCGTTCGAGGACGCGGACTTCCGCGAACTGGCCCGCCAAGGCGGCCGGCACGGGGTGCGCAGCCTGGAGAACAGCCTGCGGTACCTGGCCGACCTGGTGTCCTCCTGCATCACGATGGTGGCGGCGATCATCACGGTCGGCCTGCTCAACCCGTGGCTCGCGCCCGCGCTGCTGCTCGCCGCGTTCGCGAACGCGTGGGCGTCGGCGCGGGTGTCGAAGCTGCGCTACGAGCACTTCCTCGACTCGGTGACGCGCAACATCCGCAAGAGCGTCGTGGAGGAGGTCGCCACGCACCGCGAGTTCGCGCTGGAACGGCACGCGCTGACGTTGCAGGAGCAGCTGCTGGGCGAGCACCGCCGGATCGCGGACTCGCTGGTGGACGACGAGATCCGGATGGCGCACCGGACGAACCTGGTGCGGCTGGTCGGGCGGGCGCTGGCCGGGCTGGGCACCGGGATCGCGTACGGCGTGCTGGGTCTCCTGCTGCACGGCGGCGGCATGGAGCTGGCGCTGGCGGGCACCGCGCTGCTGGCGATGCGGACCGGGTTCTCGTCGCTGTCGACCACCACCCGCGCGGTGAACTCGCTCTACGAGGACTCGTTCTACATCGACTTCTACCGCAAGCTGCTGGTCGAGGGCGCGGAACGGGCGCAGACCTCGTCGTCGGTGCTGCCGCCGCAGGACCCGGAGCTGATCACGCTCACCGACGTGACGTTCAGCTACCCCGGCAAGGAGACGCCGGCGCTGGACCAGGTGAGCTTGACCGTGCGGCGCGGCGAGGTGGTCGCGCTGGTCGGCGAGAACGGCTCCGGCAAGACCACCCTGGGCAAGGTGCTCACCGGCCTGTACCCGGCGACCGGGGGCACGGTGCGCTGGGACGGCGTGGACCTCGCGGAGGCGGACAAGACGTCGGTGCACTCGGCGATCGCGGTCATCGCGCAGGACCCGGCGCAGTGGCCGATGACCGCGCGGCGCAACGTCACCGTGGGCCGGCTGGACCGCGACGACGAGGACGCCTGGCAGGACGCGGTGGCCAAGTCCGGCGCGGACGAGGTGCTCGACTCGCTGCCCGCCGGGCCGGACACCGTGCTGTCGCGGCGGTTCAACGACGGCCAGGACCTGTCCGGCGGCCAGTGGCAGCGGATGGGCATCGCGCGCGGCATGTACCGGGACGCGGCGGTGCTGATCGCCGACGAGCCGACGGCGGCGCTCGACGCCAAGGCCGAGGCTCGGGTGTTCGAGGGCCTGCGGGAGGCGACCGCGCGGCGCACCACGATCCTGGTCACGCACCGGCTGGCGAACATCCGCAACGCCGACCGGATCGTCCTGCTGGACCGGGGCCGGATCGTCGAGCAGGGCACGCACGAGGAGCTGATGTCCTTGCGCGGCCACTACTTCGAGCTGTTCGAACTCCAGGCGTCGGCGTACCGGGGCGGTCTGCTGGCCCAGCCCGCCCAGCCCTGACCGCCCGACTCCGACCGCCCGACTCCGACCGCCGGGGTCAGGCCGCCGGGTCAGGCGACGACTTCCAGCGACGAGCCGCCGCGCGCCTTGCGCACCCGCAACCGGGTGGGGATGCGCTGGCGCAGCTCCTCCACGTGCGAGACCAGGCCGACCACCCGGCCGCCTTCGCGCAGTTCGTCCAACGTGGACATGACGAGTTCGAGCGCGCCCGCGTCGAGCGTGCCGAAACCCTCGTCGATGAACAGCGTGTCCAGCACCGCCCCGGCCGACACCACGTCGGACAGGCCGAGCGCGAGCGCCAGCGACGCCAGGAACGACTCGCCGCCGGACAGCGTCTTGGCGGGCCGCTGCCGGCCCGAGTAGTCGTCCAGCACGTCCAGCCCCAGGCCGCCCCGGGTGCCGCGCGGCCCGGCCTCGACCGAGTGCACGAACCGGTAGCGCCCCTGGCTCATCCGCTCCAGCCGGGCGCTGGCCGCGACCGCGACCTCCTCCAGCCGGGCGGCCAGCACGTAGGTGCGCAACGTCATCCGGTTGTTGTTCTGCCCCAGGCCGTTGATCACGTCGGTCAGCGCGTCCAGCTCCGCGTACGCCGCCGCCACCGGCTCCAGCCGCACCCACGCGGCGGTCAACCGCCCGGCCAGCTCGTTCGCGCGGGCCAGCCGCCGGGCGGCCGAGGTCCGGCCGGCGGCGGCCTGCTCGGCCTGGTCGCGGGCGGCGTGGTAGCGGACTTCGGCGGCGGGCAGGTCGATCTCGGCGGCCGGGTCCACGTCCGGCAGTTCGGCCAGCACCGCCTCGGCGGTCAGCTTCGCGTCCTCGACCCGGCGGATGCGCGCCTCCAGGTCGGCCACGGCGGTCTCCGGGCGGGCGGCCGCCAGCGCCTCCTCGACGTCGGCGAACCCCGCCCCGGCGGCCAGCCCGGACGCCTCGACCCGCTGTTCGGCGAGCCGTTCCCGGTGCTCGGCCACGGCGGCGCGCCGGTCGGCCAGCGCGGTCAGCGCGTCGGCCAGGTCGAGCAGGTGGGCCCGCCGCGCGGTCACGTCGGCGAACCCGCCGCGCGCGGCCTCCAGCCGGACCTCGCGCTCCCGGACGGTCTCGGCCAGCTCGCGCCGGCGCGCGGACAGCTCGGCGGTCTCGCGTTCCAGCGCGGCCCGGGTCTCCTCGGCCGCCTCGACCTTGCGCTCCAACCCGGCCAGCGCCTCGACGTGCGCCTCCCGTCGGGAAGCCAGGGCTTGCAGCGCGCGGTGCTCGGCGATCAGGTCCGCCGGGTCGTGCTCGCCGACCACCCCGCGCAGGGTCGTCACGCGGCTCGTCGCGTCCTGGAACGCCTTCTCGGCGGCCGTGCGGCGCTCTTGCGCGACCTGTTCGACGGCGGTGGCGCGCTCCTCGTCGGCGGCGGTCACCGCGTCGAGCATCGGCGCGGCGGGCCTGGGGTGCTCGGCCGAGCCGCACACCGGGCACGACCGGCCCGCGCGCAGCTCGGCGGCCAACTCCACGGCCATGCCGTCCAGCCGCTGCTGCCGCACCTGCAACAGCACTTCCTTGGCCTTCTGCTGGGCGTCGACCGCGACGCGCCGGGCGTCGTCGGCCGTGCGCAGCAGCTGTTCGGCCGACGGCAGGTCACCGGCCGCAGCGGCCTTCGCGGCCACGGACTCCAGCCGGGCGGCGGCCAGCGCGGACTCCTCCGCGTCGGCACGGGCCGCGGCCAGCCGGTCCGGCACCGAGGCCAGGTTCGCGACCAGCCGGTCCAGCCGTTCGGCCGCCGTCTGCGCGCGCTGCGCCAGGTCGGCTTCCCGTCGCCGGTCCTCGCGCTGCCGACGGGCCTCGTCGGCCAGCGCGGTCAGCCCGCCCGCCTCCTCGCGCAGGCGCTCGCCGTCCGCCCGCAACTCGGCCACGGCCGCCTCGGCGACCGGCCGGCCCGACGCCGCCACCGCGTCGAGCGCCGCGCGCTCCTGCGCCAGCACCCGGTCCAACGCCTGGTCCAGCCGCCGCACCCGCTCCTGCGCGGGCACCACGGCCGACGCCCGCCGGGCCGCGTCGCGTTCCCGCACCCACGCCACCCGGCGCGGCTCGGCCTCGGCGCACCGCGCCAGGTCGGCCCGCGCGCCGCGCACCCGACGCACCCGGTCGGCCAGGTCCCGGGCCTGCCGCCAGGCCGTCTCGGCGCGGGCCCGCGACCCGGCGGCGAGCACGGCCCGCGCGTCGGCCTCCCGGTTCGCCTCGCCCAGCCGCTTGAGCAGCGAGCTGAGCCACTCCGGGTCGCCGCCGCCCTCCGGCGGCTCCTCGTCGGCGACCTCGGCCACCCGCTGCACCAGGTCGCGGTTGGCCCGGCCGAGTTCGTCCAGCTCACGGCCCTTGGCCTTGCGCCGCTCCCGGAACCAGCGCTCCACGTCGAGGAACCGCTCGGTGCCGAACAGCTTCTCCAGCAGCTTCTCCCGCTCGGCGGTCTCCGCGCGCAGGAAGTTCGCGAACTCGCCCTGCGGCAGCAGCACCACCTGGAAGAACTGCTCGGCGGTCATCCCCAGCAGCGCCTCGACCTCGCGGGCCACGTCGTCGATCCGGGTGTGCCCCTCGCCCTGCCACCCCTCCAGCCAGGTCAGCGACACCTTGGCCGGCTGGCGGGTCACGCCGTCGCCGCGCTTCTTCGGCCGGTCGTACTCGGGGGCGCGCACCACCCGGAACCGCCGGCCGCGCACGGTCAGCTCCAGCTCGACCTCGGTCGGCGTGTCGCGGTCCGCGTAGTCGCAGCGCAGCCGCTTCACCTGGCCGCGCGCGCCCGGCACCTTGCCGAACAGCGCGAACGCCACCGCGTCCAGCAACGTCGTCTTGCCCGCGCCGGTGTCGCCGTGCAGCAGGAACAGCCCGTCCGCGCCGAGCAGGTCGAAATCGACCTCCTCACGACCGGGGTACGGGCCGAACGCGCTCACCGCCAACCGGTGCAGCTTCACGAATCCCCCTCGCGCGCGGCGTCCGCGATCGCTTCCCGCAACAGCTCCAGCTCACGCCCGGCGGGCGGTTCGCCGCGCACGTCCTCCAGGAAGCAGCAGGCGATCTCCTCGTCGCTGCGCCCGCGCACGCGTTCCGCGAACCGCAGTTCGGTGTTGCGCCCGCCTTCCGGACGCCACTCCACGTGCACCGCGTGCGGGAACCGGACCTGCAAGCGCCGCAACGCGTCCAGCGGCCGCACCGGATCGGTCAGCACCACGGACAGGAAGTGGTCTTCCACCGCCGTGTGGTCGGGATCGAGCAGAAGGTCTTCCAGCGCACCGGACACCGCGGACAGCTCACGCGGCACCGGCAGCAGCCGACGCTCCACCCCGGACAGCCCGGAGGCGTCGAGTTCGGCCAGCCACACCGACTTCACGTGCCGCGCCTCGGAGAACGAGTACGCCACCGGGCTGCCCGAGTACCGCAGGTGCCCGGCCAGGGTCTGCTGCCCGTGCAGGTGGCCCAGCGCCACGTAGTCGATGCCGTCGAACACCGCGCCCGGCACGTCCTGCACGCCGCCCACCGCGATGGTCCGCTCCGACTCGGACGGCTCGCCGCCGGTCACGAACGCGTGCGCCAGCACCACCGAACGCCCGCCGCGCGCCGCCAGGTCCGCACGCACCCGGCGCATCGCCTCGGTCAGCACGGCCTCGTGGCCGCGCTTGTCCACGCCCAGCACGTGCCGCGCCGTGTCCGGCTCCAGGAACGGGATGCCGTACACCGCGACCGGCCCGTGCGCGTCCTCCAGCAGCACCGGTTCGTGCAGTTCCGCGACCTTGGTCTTGAGGTGCAGCCCGCCGGCCGCGGCGAACCCGCCGAACAGGCCCAGCCGCGCCGCCGAGTCGTGGTTGCCGGGCGTGATCACCACCCGCGCGCCGGCGGACCGGATGCGCTCCAGCACCCGCGCGCACACCGCGACCGCCTCCGGGTTGGGCACCGCCCGGTCGAACAGGTCGCCGGACACCGCGACCACGTCGACCCGCTCGTCGCAGACGAGGTCGGCCAGCCCGCCCAGCACCGCTTCCTGCTCCGCGAGCAGGTCGCGGCCGTGGAACGTGCGTCCCACGTGCCAGTCGGACGTGTGCAGCAACCTCATGACCGCCCACGCTAGGGGCGATCACCGGCAGAACCCCGCCATCCGACCCGGCGTGTCGCTCGAACGTGTGATCGGGTCGACGTGCGCGATGATCGGGACATGACGGAGGTCCTCAGCACGGCGGCGGTGGTCGTGGCGCTCCTGCTCGCCGGTGCGCTGGTGTTCCTGTGGCGGCTCTACCAGGACGGGGTCCGGCGGGTGGACGCCGCGCTCGCCGCCGTGCAGCGGGAACGCGAGCGCGGCGACGCGACCCGGGTCGCGCTCCAGCGCTACGAGGTGGCGTTCTCGTCCGTCAGCGGACGCGGTGAGCTGGGCGAACAGGTGCTGGTGGAGACCGCGCGGGCGCTCGGGCTGCGCGAGGGCGTGCACTTCCGGCTCCAGGTGGACGTGGCCGGCGGCGGCTCGGTGCGGCCCGACCTCGTGCTCGACGTCGGCGGGGGCCGACAGGTGCCGGTGGACGCCAAGATGAGCATGGCGACCTGGGCGGAGGCGGTGGAGACCGACGACCCCGCCGAGCGGGCCGACGCGCTGCGCGTGCACGTGCGCAACATCCGGTCGCGCGCCGCCGAGCTGGCCGGCAAGGGCTACCAGCGCTGGGCGGACGCCATCTACGGGACGATCATGTTCGTGCCCAACGACGGCGCCGTGGTCGCCGCGCTGGACACCGACCCGGAGCTGCTGCGGTGGCTGCTGGACCGGCGGATCTTCCTGTGCGGGCCGACCGGGTTCGCGGTGATCGCCTCCGCCGCGATGTTCGCGGTGACCGACCGCGCGCTGGCCGACGACGTGGAGCAGGTGCGCGCACAGGCGTCCCGTGCGCACCGTGCGGCGGACAGCGCCATCGACGCGGTGAACCTGTCCAGCACGCACCTCCAGCGCTTCCTTTCGGCACGTCGGCGCGAGCTGGACGCGCTGGAGGGCTTCCGCGCGGCGGTGGAGCCGTTGACGGCGGCGTCGTCCAGTCCGACGCCCATCGGGGTCGTCCGGCGAACCGACGAGGGCATCAGTGCACCCTTGGACGCCCGCGAGGCGTAATAGAGTGTGTGGCCGGAGTCGAAGCCGAACGAGGAGTGGGCGTGACCGCTGCAACGCGCGAGCCGGAGGACGAGGAACTCGACCCCGTCCGCTGGAACGACCGCGCCCTCTTCGGCTCGTTTCGCGGTCTGCCCTGGTGGGCGGCCGTGCTGGGGACGTTCGTGCTGGCCATCGTGGGCACCTACATCGACGTCAGCTCCGCGGCGAAGACGATCGGCTGGGTGTTCGCCATCACGTTCTTCGTGGGCGCGGTGGGCGCGGTGGTGTTCGTGGAGCGCCGCTCGATGTTCGGTCCGGTCGTGCAGCCGCCCCTGGTCCTGGCCATCGTGGTGCCGGCGATGGTGATCTTCACGCAGGGGCTGCCGTCCGGCGGTCTGGCCGCCGTCGGCCTGACGCTGATCGACGGGTTCCCGGCGATGGCGATCACCACGGCG
The DNA here is from genome assembly GCF_056640475.1 of Saccharothrix sp. NBAS 001. NCBI lineage: Bacteria > Bacillati > Actinomycetota > Actinomycetes > Pseudonocardiales > Pseudonocardiaceae > Saccharothrix > Saccharothrix sp. NBAS 001. Next base: position 8,847,956 of record NZ_CM153251.1, on the reverse strand, counting down.
TGCACGGTGATCCTGGGCATCGTCCGGGTGACGATCCAGAAGGACCCGAACCGCCTCACCAAGGACGAGCGCCGCGAGGCGAAGGAGGACGTGCGCGCCGCCAAGCGCAGGCCCGCCCCGGCCGAGGACCGCCCGAAGCGCCCGGCCGCCGCCCGCGAGGCCGCTGCGCGCGACGACGAGGCCCGTCCCCGCCGCAAGCCCGCACCCGCGGGCGACGAGCGCCCCAAGCGCCCCCGCCCGCAGTCCGGCGACCGGCCCCGCCAGCCCCGCGAACCGGGCAAGGCAGGCCGGCCCCCACAGCGCCGTCCACGTCCGCGCGACGAGGACTGAGCCCCCGCCGAGCGCCGGCCGCCGCACAGGCCCGCAGCGCCCGCCTGACGGCCCGTAGACCGCGTGTGGCGAACGACGGGCCCGGCACGAGAACAGCCCGTCGACCGCACGGACCCTGGTCGGAACGGACAGCGAAAGGCCCCCGCAGCGCACGTGGCGTCGCGGGGGCCTGCTGCGTTTCACCGCGTCAGCGCACCATGTCCTTGCGGAGTTCACGGGGCAGCGCGAAGGCGATCTTCTCGTTGGCGGTGGTGATCTCCTCGACGTCGCCGTAGCCGTGACCGGCCAGGAACTCCAGCAGCTCCATCACCAGGATGTCGGGCACCGACGCGCCCGAGGTCACGCCGACCGTCGTCACGCCCTCCAGCCACGCCAGGTCGACCTCGTTCGCGTAGTCGACCAGGTACGACGCCCGCGCGCCCGCCTGCAGCGCGACCTCGACCAGCCGCACCGAGTTGGACGAGTTCTTCGACCCGACCACCAGCACCAGGTCGCACTCGGGCGCCATGGTCTTCACCGCGGTCTGCCGGTTGGACGTGGCGTAGCAGATGTCGTCGGACGGCGGCTCCTGCAAGTCCGGGAACCGCTCCTGCAGCTGCCGCACCCGGATCATCGTCTCGTCCACCGACAGCGTCGTCTGGGAGAGCCAGACCACCTTGGACGGATCGCGCACGACGACCTTGTCCACGTCCGCCGCGGTGTCCACGAGCTGGATGTGCTCGGGGGCCTCGCCCGCCGTGCCCTCGACCTCTTCGTGTCCTTCGTGGCCGATCAGCAGGATGTCGTAGTCCTCGCGCGCGAAGCGCTTGGCCTCGTTGTGGACCTTGGTCACCAGCGGGCAGGTCGCGTCGATGGTGCGGAGCTGACGCGCGGCCGCTTCCTGGTGCACCATCGGCGACACCCCGTGGGCGGAGAACACCACGAGCGCGCCCTCGGGCACCTCGTCGGTCTCGTCGACGAAGATCGCGCCGCGCTTGGACAAGGTCTCCACGACGTGCTTGTTGTGGACGATCTCCTTGCGCACGTACACCGGGGCGCCGTACTGCTCAAGCGCCTTCTCGACGGTGACGACCGCACGGTCCACACCGGCGCAGTAGCCGCGCGGCTTGGCCAGGAGCACTCGCTTGTCCATGCCACCAGGGTACGGGCGGGCCGCAGGTAGGCATCGGCCGCCCGACTGCGGCAGGCTAGAGGCCATGAAGCCACTTCCGCTGCCCGTCCGCCTCGCCGCGGGACTGGCGGTCACCGCCGTCGAGCAGGCCCGGAAGCTCCCGCAGCAGCTGGCGGGGCTGCCGGTGACCGTGGTCAGCGAGGCGTTGCAGCTCTCCATGCGGATCCAGCAGCAGGTGACGGAACTCGCAATCAAGGGCGACGACGCGCTCGCCGGGCTGCGGCCGGTCGAGGAGGAGCCGGAGTGGGCCACGTTCGACGAGGACGACGAGCCCGCCGGCGGCCCCTCGGGCGAAGCGGACGAGGACCCGTGGGAGGCCGAGGAGCACGCGCTGGCCGCCGACGAGCAGACCGCGCCGCCCACCGTGCTGCCGAACTACGACGAGCTGACCCTGCCGCAGTTGCGCGCCCGCCTGCGCACGCTGTCCGCGCCGGACCTGGAGCTGCTCCTGCGGCACGAACGCGCCCACGCGGCCCGGCCGGAGTTCACCGGCATGCTCGCCCGGCGGATCGCGAACCTCGACGCGACCGGCGGCACCGGCGCCGAAGGCCCGGAAGTGAGCCCGGAAGTGAGCCCGGAAGCCGGCCCGGAAGTGAGCCCGGAAGTGAGCACCGACACCCCGTGACCGACGAGAAGTCCAGCCCCGAGAACCCCTGGCCGGTCCGGACCGTCGCGCGCAAGATCTTCGACTGGATCAACCGCCTCGGCGACGTGTGGGTGGAGGGCCAGGTCACGCAGCTCAGCGCGCGCCCCGGCACGGCCACCGCGTTCCTGACCCTGCGCGACCCGTCGGTGGACATGTCCATGACGCTGACCGCGCCGGTCAACCTGGTCCGCGACCTCCAGCTCACCGAGGGCAGCCGGGTCGTGGTGCACGGCAAGCCCAACTTCTTCCCCAACCGGGGCACGCTGAGCCTGCGCGTGGACGAGATCCGCGCGGTCGGCATCGGCGAGCTGCTGGCGCGCATCGAGCGGTTGAAGAAGCTGCTCGCCGCCGAGGGCCTGTTCGACCCGCGCCGCAAGCGCCGGCCGCCGTTCCTGCCGAACAAGATCGGGCTGATCACCGGGCGCGCGTCGGCCGCCGAGCGGGACGTGCTGACCAACGCCCGCAACCGCTGGCCGGGCGCGCGCTTCCGGGTGGTCAACGTCGCCGTGCAGGGCCCGATGGCGGTGACGCAGATCCTCACCGCGCTCTCGACCCTGGACCGCGACCCCGAGGTGGACGTGATCGTGCTGGCCCGCGGCGGCGGCAGCGTGGAGGACCTGCTGCCGTTCTCCGACGAGGCGCTGTGCCGCGCGGTGTCGCAGGCCCGCACGCCGGTGCTGTCCGCGATCGGCCACGAGCCGGACAGCCCGCTGGTCGACCACGTGGCGGACCTGCGCTGCTCGACGCCGACCGACGCGGGCAAGCGGGTGGTGCCGGATGTGGCGGAGGAAACCCAGAAGGTCCGCCAGTTGCGCGACCGCAGCCGGCGCGCGTTGCACGGCTGGGTGGACCGGGAGCGCAAGCTGCTCACCGCGCTGCGCACCCGACCTGCGCTTTCCGACCCGCACGGCCCGCTGGAGCGGCGCGGGCAGGACGTGCAGCAGTGGCGGGAGCGGGGTCGGCGGGCGATCCGGAACCGACTCGATTCAGAGCGGTCCGGGCTGATCGCGACCACTGCCCGCTTGACGACCCTCGGACCGGCCGCCACGCTGGCCCGTGGGTACGCCGTGGTGCAACTGGTCACCCCCGACGGGGTGGACGGTGTGCTCCGGTCGGTCTCCGACGCGCCGGCCGGCGCCCACCTCCGGGTGCGGGTCGCGGACGGCGCGGTGCACGCGGTCGTCCGGGAAGCCGAGGAAGGAGGCGGTGGTGCCGAATCCGGCACGTGAACCCACGTTCCTGCCCTTGACGACGGCCGCCGCCGGCAGCGCGGACGACGACGGGGCGCGCACGGTGCGTGACCGCGCGGAGGCGGCGGACCGCGCCGCGGCGGACTGCTGGCTGTCCCTGGTGGCGGGCTGCACGTCCGGCGGCCAGGTGTTGATCGGCCGGCTCCAAGCCCTCTCCGAGGCGACCTCGGCCTACGCCGGGACGCGCTGGTGGCTCTCGCACGGCTCGGTGCACCGGCGGCGGGTCGCGGAGGCCGAGCGCCGCATCGACGACGCGGTGCGAGAAGGTGACGGCGCCGAGTTCGCGGAGGCGTTCGTCGGCTACGACCAGGCCGTGGCGACCGTCGTGGTGCACGTCCGCAACCGATTGGGGAAGCTGTCCAGGTGAGCGAGCCGGGCTACGAGGAGGCCAGGGACGAACTGGTGGAGGTGGTCCGCAGGCTGGAGGCGGGCGGCCTGTCGCTGGAGGAGTCGCTGGCGTTGTGGGAGCGCGGCGAGGCGCTCGCGAAGACCTGTGAACGGCAGCTCGCGGGAGCCCGTGAACGGATCGATCAAGCACTCGCTGTGACCGAGGAGGACGTGGCCGACGCCTGACACCGTGCGAGGATTGGTCTACCGGCCGGTAATCGCATGGAGGAACGTCATGGTGTCCAGCAGCAGCCCGTCCGAGCGTCGTCGCGAAGCCCCCGACCGGAATCTCGCGCTCGAACTCGTCCGGGTCACCGAGGCCGCGGCGATGGCCGCCGGGCGCTGGGTGGGGCGCGGCGACAAGAACGGCGGTGACGGCGCGGCCGTCGACGCGATGCGCAAGCTGATCGGCACCGTGTCGATGCGCGGTGTGGTGGTGATCGGCGAGGGCGAGAAGGACGAGGCGCCCATGCTGTTCAACGGCGAGCAGGTCGGCAACGGCGACGGCCCCGACTGCGACGTCGCGGTGGACCCGATCGACGGCACGACGTTGATGGCCAAGGGGATGCCCAACGCGCTGGCGGTGCTCGCGGTCGCCGAGCGGGGTGCGATGTTCGACCCGTCCGCCGTGTTCTACATGGAGAAGCTGGCCGTCGGGCCGGAGGCGGCGGACGTCATCGACATCACGGTGCCGATCGGCGAGAACATCCGCCGGGTGGCCAAGGCCAAGCACAGCGACGTGTCCGACGTGACGGTGTGCATCCTGGACCGCCCGCGGCACGAGTCCATCGTGGCGGATGTCCGGAAATCGGGCGCTCGTATCCACTTCATCTCCGACGGCGACGTGGCCGGCGCGATCTCCGCGGCCCGCCCGAACACCGGCATCGACCTGCTCGTCGGGATCGGCGGAACGCCCGAGGGGATCATCGCGGCGGCGGCGCTCAAGTGCATGGGCGGCGCGATCCAGGGCAGGCTGTGGCCGAAGGACGACGACGAGCGCCAGAAGGCGATCGACGCCGGTCACGATCTGGAGCGAGTGCTCCTCACAAATGACCTGGTCAGAGGAGACAACGTGTTCTTCTGCGCGACCGGCGTCACCGACGGTGACCTGGTGCGCGGGGTGCACTACCGCGCCGGCGGGTGCACCACCCAGTCCATCGTGATGCGGTCCAAGTCCGGCACGGTCCGCATGATCGACGGCTTCCACCGGCTGACCAAACTGCGCGAGTACTCCTCGGTCGACTTCGACCCGCACCCCGCCGACGAGTCCGCACTGCCCCCACTCCCGTAACCGTCTGTTAACAGTCAAGGGGGCGTTACCGGCCGAACGGCTGTAGTCACAGAGCGCCATACGTCCCTAGTTTCCGATTCGTGCCCTGGCCTCCCTGCTCCGGGCACGGAGAGGAAATGATGAAGGTTCGTACCCTGCTCACCGCCTTCGCGGTCGCGGCCGGTGCCGCGCTCGCCACCGTCGGTAGCGCGGCGGCGGCCCCGACGACGGACGGCGGCGTGACCCCGTACATCGTCGGCGGCGGCAACGCGACCCAGGTCTACTCGTTCATGGTCTCGCTCCAGAGCACCTCGGGCAGCCACTTCTGCGGCGGCTCGCTGATCAAGGCCAACTGGGTCGTGACGGCCAAGCACTGCCTGCAGGGCCAGTCCGCGTCCGGCGTCCGCGTCCGGGTCGGCTCGACCAACCGCTCCAGCGGCGGCTCGACCGCCTCCGGCGCGCAGATCGTGCTGCACCCGAGCTACGACATCGCCCTGCTGCGGCTGTCCACGAACGTGACCCAGACGCCGATCGCGGTGGCGTCGGCCTCCGGTGCGACCGGCACCGCCACCCGCATCATCGGCTGGGGCCAGACCTGCGCCCCGCGCGGTTGCGGCGGCGCGCCGGTCACCCTCCAGGAGCTGAACACGTCGATCGTGGCGGACGGCAGCTGCCAGGGCATCAGCGGTGCCTACGAGATCTGCACCAACAACCCCGGTGGTCGCGCGGGCGCCTGCTACGGCGACTCCGGTGGCCCGCAGATCAAGCAGGTCGGCGGTGCGTGGCAGCTGATCGGCGCCACCAGCCGCGCCGGCAACAGCAGCTCCACCTGCGCGACCGGTCCGTCGATCTACATGGACGTCCCGTCCTTCCGCTCGTGGATCAGCCAGTACGCGGGCTCGGTGTAACCACGCGGTGAAGCCGTGCACCACAGCTAGACAACCGGTGTCCTGACGAGAGGGCCGTCCCGTCCACGCGGGGCGGCCCTCTTGTGCGGTGCGGAACCGTCGCGTCCCGGCGGCCGATTCGTTATCGGCGCACGGCAACCAACCCCTGATCGATGGCGTCTCCAGGGCAGAACAGCAACAACCTTGGGGGTGCGCGAAATGCGTAAGACAGCGCTGGTGGCAATCGCTTTCCTGGGACTCACCGCGTGCGGTACGGCCCAACCGGCCGCCTCGGGCCCGTCGCCGACACCACCCCCGTCGTCCGACGCGCCCCCGTCCACCTCCCCGGCCGCCACTTCCCCGGCCTCCGGTTCGGCGGAGCAGCCCACGTCGGCTCCCGCCTCATCGGCTCCCGTCCCGACCGCTCCGGTCTCGACCGAGCCCGCGCCCACGTCGTCGTCCGCCACCCCCACGCCCCAGCCCGCTCCGCCGCCTCCTCCGGTGACCGTCGAGGGCACGCCGTGCGACATCACGGAAGGCGCGTGCATCCGGCTCTCGACCAACGAGTCGTGGCTGATCGGCGGCGGCAAGGTGGAATACGGCCCGGTGCCCATCACCTCCGGCCGGCCCGGCTACGAGACGCCCACCGGCTACTTCCCCGTGCTGTACAAGGTGAAGGACGAGTGGAGCCGCCCCTACAACGCACCGATGCCGTACTCGACGTACTTCACGAACTACGGCATCGCGTTCCACGAGGGCAGCCTCACGGACCCGTCGCACGGGTGCATCCACCTGTCGATGGAGGCGGCCATCACCTACTTCGAAAACCTCCGAGTGGGTGAACAGGTTCAGGTGGTCGCGTAAGGCCGCAGGTTGGATCATGCCTCGAACGGGTACACGACGATCGAGGGGTGATTCGGATGAGGAAGCTCGGCACTGTCATCGCCGCGCTGGCCCTGGTATTCGGCTTCGCGGCACCCGCTCAGGCAGCACCCGGCACGCCCTGTTCGATCGACAACGGGGCGTGCCTGAGGCTGTCCACCAACGAGGCGTGGCTGATCTACAACGGCACGTTGAGCTACGGACCGGTCCCGGTCACGCACGGTCGGCCGGGCTACGAGACGCCGACCGGCACGTTCCCGGTGTTGCGCAAGGTGAAGGACGACTGGAGCGTGCCGTTCAACGCGCCGATGCCGTACTCGGTGTACTTCACCAACGACGGCATCGCGTTCCACGAGGGCAGCCTGTCGGACCTGTCGCACGGCTGCGTGCACCTGTCGCACGAGGCCGCGGTGACGTTCTTCGACAACCTGTTCGTGGGTGAGCAGGTCCAGGTCGTCCCGTAGTCGGACCCGGGCCGGTCAGCCCGCGTTGCTGGAGTGCCCCGGGAACAGGTGGGCTTCGGGGTTGAGCGCCACGGCGATGTTGTTGACCGCCGTGGCGGCCTCCCCGAAGCCGGTGGCGATGAGCTTGACCTTCCCGGGGTACTGCGCGACGTCGCCGGCGGCGTAGACCCGGTCGCGGGCGGTCCGCATGGTCGAGTCGACCACGATCGCCCGGTGGTCCAGCTCCACGCCCCACGTCTCGATCGGCCCGAGGTCGGCGGTGAACCCGAGGGCGGCGACCACGGCCTGGGCGGGCAGCACCTTGCGGTCGCCGCCCTTGAGGCCCAGTTCGACCTCGGCCACCCGGCCCTCGCCGCGCAGGGCCAGCACCTCGGCGTCGGTGATGATCTCCACGCCCAGGTCGCGCACCTGCCGCACGGTCGGCGGGTGGGCGCGGAAGGTGGCCCGGCGGTGCACGACGGTCACGCTGGCGGCGATCGGGTGCAGCGCCAGCGCCCAGTCGAACGCCGAGTCGCCGCCGCCGACCACCACGACGTCCTGTCCGGTGTGGACGTTCAGGGTGGGCACGAAGTGCACCACGCCGCGGTCGAGCCAGCCGTCGCCGGCGGGCAGCGGACGTGGCTTGAACTCGCCGATCCCGGCCGTCACGAGCACCGAGCGGGCGTGCACGACGCCGCCGTCGGCGAGCCCGACCGCCAGCCGTTCGTCCACAGTGGACAGCGTGCGGGCCTGGCGGCCGAGCAGGTAGGTGGGCTGCCACTGGTCCGCCTGCCGGACCAGCGCGGTGACCAGTTCGCGCCCGCGCACGGCGGGGAACCCGGCCACGTCGAAAATCATCTTCTCCGGGTACATGGCGGTGATCTGACCGCCGGCCTCCGGCAGCGAATCAACCAGCGCCACGGACAAGTCTCGGAATCCGGCGTAGTAAGCCGCGAACAGCCCCGTGGGTCCGGCTCCGACGATGAGCAGGTCGACCTCTAGGTCCATGACTTCGACCATAGGTGTCGCAGCCCACTGTGCCCATCCTTTACTGGGCCAAGCTCGAAATCGCGGTGCAAACTCGGTGGTATGGCTGAACAGGAGTACCGCGTCGAGCACGACACCATGGGCGAGGTCCGGGTGCCCGCCGCCGCGTTGTGGCGCGCGCAGACGCAACGCGCGGTGGAGAACTTCCCGGTGTCCGGGCGCGGCCTGGAGAGGTCCCAGATCAGGGCCCTCGGTCTGCTCAAGGCCGCTGCCGCGCGGGTGAACCAGCGGCTCGGCGTGCTGGACGCGGACGTGGCCGGCGCGATCGCGGCCGCCGCCGACGAGGTCGCCGAGGGCGAGCACGACGCGCACTTCCCGGTGGACGTGTTCCAGACCGGGTCCGGCACGTCCTCGAACATGAACGCCAACGAGGTCATCGCGACCCTGGCGACCCGCGCGCTCGGCCGTGACGTGCACCCGAACGACCACGTCAACGCCTCGCAGTCGTCCAACGACACGTTCCCGACGACGCTGCGGGTGGCCGCGACCGAAGCCGTGGCGACGGACGTGATCCCGGCGCTGGAGCACCTGGCGGGCGTGCTGGAGACCCGCGCCGCCGAGTGGTCCGACCTGGTCAAGTCCGGTCGCACGCACCTGATGGACGCGGTGCCGGTCACGCTCGGCCAGGAGGCGGGGGCGTGGGCCGCGCAGGTCCGGTACGGGGCCGAGCGGCTCGCCTCCAGCCTGCCCCGGCTGGCCGAGCTGCCGATCGGCGGCACGGCGGTGGGCAGCGGCCTCAACGCGCCCGAGGGCTTCGGCGCGGCCGTCTCGGCGGAGCTGGCCGAGGTGACCGGCCTGCCGCTGGCCGAGGCCCGCGACCACTTCGAGGCGCAGGCCACCCAGGACGGCGTGGTCGAGATCTCCGGCCAGCTGCGGACCACCGCGGTCGGCCTGTTCAAGATCGCGAACGACCTGCGCTGGCTGGGTTCGGGACCGCGCACCGGTCTGGGCGAGCTGGCGCTGCCGGACCTCCAGCCGGGCTCCTCGATCATGCCGGGCAAGGTGAACCCGGTGATCTCCGAGGCCACGATGATGGTGGTCGCCCAGGTCATCGGCAACGACGCCGCGGTGGCGTTCGCGGGCTCGCAGGGCAACTTCCAGCTCAACGTGATGCTCCCGGTGATCGCCCGCAACGTGCTGGAGTCCGCGCGCCTGCTGGCCGCGGTGTCCCGGCTGCTCGCCGACAAGGTGCTGGCCGGGGCCGAACCGCAGGTGGACCGGCTGCGCGAGTACGCCGAGTCGTCGCCGTCGATCGTGACCCCGCTCAACCGCTACCTCGGCTACGAGGAGGCGGCGTCGATCGCGAAGCAGTCCCTCAAGGAGCGCAAGACCATCCGCGAGGTGGTGCTGGAACGCGGCCACGTGCCCGCCAAGCTCACCGAGGCACAGCTGGACGAGGCTCTGGACGTGCTGCGGATGGCGCGGGGCGGTCGCTGACCCGGCGCAGCCCGATCACGCACCCCAGGGCGACCGCCGTCGCGCCCAGCACGGCGACGGCGGTCGGCTCCTGGACCCCCATGACCACCGACGCGGCCAGCCCGGCGATCGGCATCAGCCCGATCAGCACCCCGGCGCGGTCCGCGCCCAGCCGGTCCACCGCGAAGTACCAGAGCCCGAAGGCCACGGCGGTCAGCACGACCCCCAGCACCGCCAGCGACGCGCCCTCGGTCGGCGTCGGCACCTGCCACCCGCCGAAGAACGTCCCCAGCACGCCGCCCGCGACCGCCGCCAGCAGGCAGCACCAGGTGGCCACCGCGACCCCGCCCAGCCGGCGCACGACACCCACCGCGAACAGCGTGAACGACGCCTCGCCGAGCATCGTGAGCACCGCCAGCACCAGCCCCGGCCCGTGCCACGCGCCCCCGCCGGACAGCAGCACCACGCCCGCCACCACCACGGTCGCCCCCACGACGGCGGCGGGCGCGGGCCGCCTGCCCGCCACCAAGGGCGCGACGAGCGCCAGCACCAGCGGGCTCGCCCCCAGCACGGCGGCCACGAAACCGGGTTCGGCGTACCGCTGCGCGTAGAGCACGCACGCGTTGAACCCGAGCATCCCGGTGACCACCAGCGCGCCCAACGCCACCCAGTCGCGCCCGGACGGCACCACGAGCCGTCCGCCGCGCGACAACGTCCACACGAGCAGCACGATCCCGCCCAACGCGTACCGCATGGCCTGACCGGTGAGCAGCGGGTAGTCCTGGAGCAGGCCGGTGACGGGCACGGACGCGCCCACGATCACCGAGGTCAGCGCGCCGGATGCGATGGCGATTCTCATGCCGCTCACCCTCACCGACGAGTGGTCCAGGATTAAGCTCCACTTCGATGGCCACCAACTGGACCACTTATCGCGAGCTGCTGCTCCCCGGGCTGACCGGCCGACGTGCCGTGGAGTCCGGGCTGCGCCGTGCGGTCCGCGACGGCCGGCTGCGGCCGGGCACGCGGCTGCCGTCCAGCCGCGACCTCGCCGACCAGCTCGGCGTCGCACGCGGCACGGTGACCTCCGCGTACACGCAGCTCATCGGCGAGGGGTACCTGGTCGCCAAACGCGGCTCCGGCACCACGGTGACCGCTGCGTGCTCGTGGCCCGACACCTTCGAACGGGCGCCGGACCCCGCGCAGCGGTGGCGGTTCGACCTGCGCCCGGGGTTGCCCGCGCTCAACGCGTTCCCGCGCGACGAGTGGTTGCAGGCGCAGAAGACCGCGCTGCTCGCCTTGTCCACCGACGAACTCGGCTACCCCGACCCGGCCGGGTTCCCGCTGCTGCGCGCCGAACTGGCCGACTACCTGGGCCGGGTGCGCGCGGTCGCCACCCGGCCGTCCGAGGTGGTCGTGGTGAACGGGGCCGCCGAGGGCATCTCGCTGATGGGCCGGGTGCTCAAGGCCGCCGGGCACACCAGCGTGGCGATCGAGGAGCCCAGCCACTTCGGCGCGGCCGACATGCTCGCGTCGCACGGCCTGGCGATCGAGCCGATCCCCGTGGACGACAAGGGGATCCAGGTCGACGTGCTGTCCACGACGGACTGCCGCGCGGTCCTCGTGACCGCAGCGCACCAGTTCCCGCTCGGTGTCGTGCTGCACCCGGAACGGCGGCACGCGCTCTTGGACTGGGCGCGCGCCCACGACGGCGTGGTCATCGAGGACGACTACGACGCCGAGCACCGCTACGACCGTCCCGCGATGGGCGCGATGCAGGCGCTCGACCCGTCCCGCGTGATCTACCAGGGCAGCGCCAGCAAGGTCCTCGCGCCCGCGTTGCGGCTCGGCTGGCTGGTGCTGCCGCCCGACCTGCGCGACACCATCGTGGAGCGCAAACGCCTGGACGACCTGGGCACCGGCACGCTGCACCAGGCGGCGTTCGCGCAGCTGCTCAAGACCGGCGGCTACGACCGGCACCTGCGGCGCACCAGGCAGCTCTACCGGGCGCGCCGGGACGCGCTGCTCGACGAGCTGTCCCGGGTGCTGCCCGACTGGACGCCGATCGGCGTCGCCGCCGGCCTGCACGTGGTGGTCCGGCTGCCGGACGGCGTGGACGACCTGGCGGTCCAGGAACGGCTCGCGCGGCGCGGCGTGAACGCCCCGGCGCTGGCGAACTACAGCCGGCGGCCGACGTTCCCCGGCCTGGTCCTGGGCTACGCCGCGCTCACCCCCGACCGCCTCCGGCAAGCCGTCCACGAACTGCCGGAAGCGCTCTGACCTGCCGAAACCGACCCACCCCCGTAGTTCACCCAGAAGTGTTCACCGGTGCTACGCGCGGAATTGTCGGTACCCCGGTGCACCATGGTCGGTGTGTTGTTCAGCGAGGTAGTCGAGACGTCCGCCACCGTGGGGGCGACGCGTTCCCGCCTGGCCAAGGTCGCCGCCCTGGCCGAGCTGGTGCGCCGGATGAGCACGCCTGCCGTCGTGTCGTTCCTGATCGGCGTGCCCAGCCAGGGCCGCATCGGGGCCGGCTACCGCACCGTGTTCGACATCGCGCCGCCGCCCGCCGCCGAGCCGGGCCTGACCGTCGAGGAGGTGGACGCGGCGCTCGGCGAGTACGCGTCGATCTCCGGCAAGGGCGCGGTGCAGCGCCGCGCCGAGGCGCTGACCGCCCTGTTCACCCGCGCGACCGCCGCCGAACAGGACTTCCTGCGCAGGCTGCTCACCGGCGAGCTGCGCCAGGGCGCGCTGGAGGGCGTCATGGTGGACGCGATCGCGCGGGCCGTCGAGGTGCCGGGCGAGGTGGTCCGGCGGGCGTTCATGCTCTCCGGCAGCCTGCCCGCGACGGCGGTGGCGGCCCGGGAGGGCGAGGCGGCGCTGGCGGCGTTCCGGCTGGAGGTGGGCCGCCCGGTGCGGCCGATGCTGGCCTCCCCCGCCGAGTCGCTGCCCGAGGCGCTGGCCGAGCTGGGCGCGTGCGTGGTGGAGCACAAGCTCGACGGCGCGCGCATCCAGGTGCACCGCGCGGGCGAGGAGGTGCACGTCTTCACCCGCACCCTGCGGGAGATCACCGACACCGTCCCCGAGCTGGTGGAGCTGGTGCGCGGCCTGCCGTGCGAGTCGGTGGTGCTCGACGGCGAGACGCTGGCCCTGACCGACGACGGCAAGCCCAGGCCGTTCCAGGAGACGATGAGCAGGTTCGGCGCGCTGCTCGGGGCCGAGGGCGACACCCGTTCCCTGCTGCTGAGCCCGTTCTTCTTCGACTGCCTGCACCTGGACGGCGTGGACCTGCTCGACGACCCGCTGCGCGAGCGCCTCACCGCGCTGCGCAAAGCCGCCGGCGACCACGTGATCCCGGGCGTGGTCGAGCCCGACGAGCCCCGGGCCGCCGCCGTCCTCGACGCCGCCATGGCGGCGGGCCACGAGGGCGTCATGGTCAAGTCGCTGGACTCGGTCTACGCCGCCGGCCGCCGCGGCCGCGCGTGGCAGAAGGTGAAACCGGTGCACACCCTCGACCTGGTGGTGCTGGGCGTCGAGTGGGGCAGCGGTCGCCGCAAGGGCCTGCTGTCCAACCTGCACCTGGGCGCGCGCGACCCGGAGGGCGGCCCGCCGGTCATGGTGGGCAAGACGTTCAAGGGCCTGACCGACGAACTCCTGGCGTGGCAGACCGGGAAGCTCCAGGAGATCGCCGTGGACCGGGGCGACTGGGTGGTGACCGTCCGCCCGGAACTGGTGATCGAGATCGAGCTGGACGGCGTCCAGGTGAGCCCCCGGTACCCCGGCGGCGTGGCCCTGCGCTTCGCCCGGGTGCTCCGCTACCGCCCCGACAAGGACCCGGCCGAGGCCGACACGATCGACACCGTCCGCGCCCTGCTCCCCCGGGCGGGCACCGCCGCAGCCACCTGACCCCGCCCGGACCGCGAGGGGTGCTCGCGTCCCGGGGCGCCGGCACGCCCCGGCTTGGAGGATCCTCCAATCCCACGCCGGTTTTCCGCGGCCCGAACAGGTGGTCGCGGCCAAGGGCGAAACCGGCCGGCGGCGGGTAGTGTCAAAGTCTCGTGCGATTCATCGAAGGCCATGGGGCCGGCTACGACTTGACCTACGACGACGTCTTCCTGGTGCCCGGCCGATCGGCCGTGGAATCCCGGTTCGGCGTCGACCTCTCGACCTCCGACGGCACGGGAGCCACCATCCCGGTCGTGGTCGCCAACATGACCGCGGTCGCGGGCCGGCGGATGGCCGAGACCGTCGCCCGGCGCGGCGGGCTGGTGGTGCTGCCGCAGGACGTCGCGCCCGACGCGGTCGCCGAGATCGTCTCCTGGGTGAAGGACCGCCACGCGGTCTGGGACACCCCGCTCACCCTGCACCCCGGCGACTCCGTCGCCGACGCCCACAACCTCTTGCACAAGCGCGCGCACGGCGCGGTCGTCGTGGTCGACGAGGACGGCCGGCCCGCCGGCGTGGTGGACGAGGCCGCGCTCTCCGGCGTGGACCGGTTCACCCGGCTGCACGACGTCGCCGACGAGCGGATCGTCACGCTGCCGCTGGACACCCCGCCGCGCGAGGTGTTCGCCCGCCTGCACGGCGGCACGCAGCGGGTCGCGCTGGGCGTCGACGCCGAGGGCCGGCTGCGCGGCGTGATGACGGCGCTGGGCGCGCTGCGCGCCGACGTCTACACGCCGGCGGTGGACACCGAGGGCAGGCTGCGGGTCGCGGCGGCGATCGGCGTCAACGGAGACGTGGGCGCGAAGGCCGCCGAACTGCTGAAGGCGGGCGTCGACACGCTCGTCGTGGACACCGCCCACGGCCACCAGGAGAAGATGCTGTCCGCGCTGCGGGCGGTCCGCGCGGCCTCGCCGACGGTCCCCGTGGTGGCGGGCAACGTGGTCACCGCCGAGGGCGTGCGCGACCTGGTCGAGGCGGGCGCGGACGTGGTGAAGGTCGGCGTCGGACCGGGCGCGATGTGCACCACCCGGATGATGACCGGCGTGGGCCGGCCGCAGTTCTCGGCGGTCGCCGAGTGCGCGGCGCAAGCGCGTGCGCTGGGCAAGCACGTGTGGGCGGACGGCGGCGTCCGGCACCCGCGCGACGTCGCCCTGGCGCTCGCGGCCGGTGCCAGCGCGGCCATGGTCGGGTCCTGGTTCGCGGGCACCTACGAGTCGCCCGGCGACCTCCAGCGCGACGAGTCGGGCCGGCTCTACAAGGAGTCGTTCGGCATGGCGTCGAAACGGGCCGTCAGCGCGCGGACGCAGGGCGACAACGCGTTCGAGCGGGCCAAGAAGGGCCTGTTCGAGGAGGGCATCTCGACCTCCCGGATGCGGCTGGACCCGACCCGCCCCGGCGTCGAGGACCTGCTGGACTCCATCACGGCGGGCGTGCGGTCGGCGTGCACGTACGCGGGCGCGGGCACGCTGGAGGAGTTCCACGAACGGGCGACGTTGGGCATCCAGTCCGCCGCCGGGTTCGCGGAAGGACGGCCGCTGCCCTCCGGCTGGTGACCTCGCGTTCCCCGCCGCTGGTCGCGGGCTTCCCGCGCCGGTCGGGGTTTCGCGATCCCCCGAACCGGTTGCGCCGCCTGCCTAGGCTGTTGCCCGTGGACGAAGCCGTAGTGGTGTCGGACCTGGTGAAGGTCTACAAAGGCGGCCGGAAACCGGCGGTGGACGGCCTCGGGTTCACGGTGCACCGGGGCGAGGTGTTCGGCCTGCTCGGCCCGAACGGGGCGGGCAAGACGACCACCGTGGGCGTGCTGACCACCAGGGTCCGGCCGACGTCGGGCCGTGCCCTGGTGGAGGGCGTCGACGTGGTGGCCGACCCGCAGGGGGCGCGCCGGCTGCTCGCGGTCGTGCCGCAGCGCAACAACCTGGACCGGGCGCTCAACGTCCGGCAGAACCTGCTGTTCCACGCCGCCTACCACGGTCTGGACCGCGCCGAGCGCACCCGGCTGGCGGACGGGCTGCTCGACCGGATGGGGTTGGCCGAGCACGCGAAGTCGCTGGTGGACAAGCTGTCCGGCGGGCAGGCGCAGCGGCTGATGATCGCCCGCGCGCTGATGCACCGGCCGAAGGTGCTGTTCCTCGACGAGCCGTCGACCGGTCTCGACCCGCAGGCCAGGCTGTTCGTGCACGATCGGGTGGCGGCGCTGCGCGGCGACGGCGTGACCGTCGTCCTGACCACCCATGACATGGACGAGGCCCAGAAGCTCTGCGACCGGGTCGGCATCGTGGACCACGGCAAGCTGCTCGCCCTCGACTCCCCCGCCGCGCTCACCGGCACGCTGCCCGGCAGCACCACGCTGAGCGTCACGGTCACCCTCGACGACGCGGGCCACGACCCGCTGAACCGGGCGCTGTCCGAAGTGCGGGGCGTGCGGCGGGTCGAGCGGATCGCCGTCGCCGACGAGCACGCCCGCCTGTTCCGCCTCTACACCGACACCACGCCGGCCGTCGCGCTGCCGGACGTCCTGCGGATCGTCGAGGAGCACGGCGGCGCGGTGGCCGACCTGGCCATCGGCAAGCCGAGCCTGGAGGACGTGTTCATCCACCTGACCGGCCGGGAGCTGCGATGACCGCGCTGCGCACGTTCAACGCCATCCTCTGGCGGGACGTCTTCGTCACCGGCCGGGAACTGCCCGCGTTCCTCGCGCAGGTGATCATCCAGCCGTTCTTCATCCTGTTCATCTTCGCCAAGGTGCTCGGCGACATCGGGTTCGTGCAGGGCGACTTCGCGGCCGTGCTGCTGCCCGGCATCGTGGCCATGAACGGCTTCCTGGGCGCGTTGCAGAACACCACCCTGCCGCTGGTGCTGGACTTCTCCTGGACCCGCGAGATCGAGGACCGGCTGCTCGCGCCCATCCCGATCCCGCTGGTGGCGGTGGAGAAGATGGTGTTCGGGGCGCTGCGCGGGCTGCTCGCGGCGGTGCTGATGATCCCGATCGGGTTCGTCATGCTCGACGTCTCGTGGCCACTGGCCGGGATCGCGCCCGCGCTGCTGGTGATCGTCCTGGGCTCGCTGGCGGGCGCGGCGGTGGGCATGGTGATCGGCACGGCGGTGTCGCCTCGGCACATCAACGTGATGTTCGCGGTGATCCTCACCCCGTTGCTGTTCACGGGCTCGGCGCAGTTCCCGTGGCCGCAGTTGGGGAGCCTGCGGTGGTTCCAGGTGCTGTGCGCGCTCAACCCGCTCACCTACGTCAGCGAGGGCACCCGGGCGGTGCTCGCGCCGGGCGTCCCGCACATGCCGCTGTGGGTGTGCCTGGTGGTGCTGGTCGCGTCGATCCTCGGTTTCGGCGCGCTCGGGATGCGCGGGTTCATGCGCCGCGCCCTCGACTGACCGCGCCCCCGGCTGACCGCGCCCCCGGTGGACGACGGCGGAAGGGGGCTCCCCCGCCGGGGAGCCCCCTTCCGCCAGGTCGGATCAGGACGCGTAGTCCTCCAGCATCTCGGTGACCAGGGCCGCGATCGGCGAGCGCTCCGACCGGGTCAGCGTGATGTGGGCGAACAGCGGGTGCCCCTTCAGCTTCTCGATCACCGCCGCCACGCCGTCATGCCGCCCGACCCGCAGGTTGTCCCGCTGCGCCACGTCGTGGGTGAGCACCACCCGCGAGTTCGTGCCCAGCCGGGACAGCACGGTGAGCAGCACGTTGCGCTCCAGCGACTGCGCCTCGTCGACGATCACGAACGAGTCGTGCAGCGACCGGCCCCGGATGTGGGTCAGCGGCAGGACCTCCAGCATCCCCCGGTCCATGACCTCCTCCACCACGTCCTGGCTGACCAGCGCGCCGAGCGTGTCGAACACGGCCTGCGCCCACGGCTGCATCTTCTCGGACTCGGAACCGGGCAGGTAGCCCAGCTCCTGGCCGCCCACCGCGTACAGCGGGCGGAAAACGACGACCTTGCGGTGCTGGCGGCGCTCCATGACCGCCTCCAGGCCCGCGCACAGCGCGAGCGCCGACTTGCCGGTGCCGGCTCGTCCGCCCAGCGAGACGATGCCGACCTCGGTGTCCAGCAGCAGGTCCAGCGCGACCCGCTGCTCGGCGGACCGGCCGTGCACGCCGAACGCCTCGCGGTCGCCGCGCACCAGCCGGATCCGCTTGTCGGCGGTGACCCGGCCCAGCGCGCTCGACGTGCCCGCCAGCAGCCGCAGGCCGCTGTGGCACGGCAGCTCGGCGACGTGCGCGAGGTCGTACTCGGCCGGGTCGACCACGCTGTCCCGGTAGAGCGCGTCCACCAGGGACTGGTCGACGTCGACGTCCGACATGCCGGTGTGCCCGGACAGCGTCACGTCGTGCGCGCGGTACTCCTCGGCCGCCAGGCCCACCGCGCCGGCCTTGACCCGCAGCGGCATGTCCTTGGTGACCAGGGTGACCGTGTTGCCGTCAGCGGCCAGGTTGAGCGCGCAGGCCAGTATCCGGGCGTCGTTGGAGTCCGTGCGGAAACCCGCGGGCAACACCTCCGGGTCGGAGTGGTTCAGCTCGACGCGCAGGGTGCCACCGAGGTCGCCGATGGCGACCGGGTGGTCCAGCCGGCCGTGGCTGAGCCGGAGGTCGTCGAGCAGGCGCAGCGCTTCCCTGGCGAACCAGCCCAGCTCGGGGTGGTGCCGCTTGCCCTCCAGTTCGCTGATCACCACGAGCGGCAGCACGACCTCGTGCTCGGCGAACCGCGTCATGGCCAGGGGGTCGGAGAGCAGCACGGACGTGTCCACCACGTAGGTGAGGGTCGTCGGCGCGCCACGGCGCCGGGAAGTGCTGCGCGATGAGCCTGAGGAACGGCTCGCGGGTCGTCGTGCGTTCACGGCAACTCCTTCACGAACGCGGCACCCGCGTCCGCTCCTCGCTGGGCCAGGCACCACCCCGATCGACCAGCACGCCTCAGGCGCGCCGACCACGAGGGCCGGGTGCCGGCCCCCTCGTGCTCATCGCCACGTTCGGGGCCTCCCTGCGCGGTCCGCAGTGGACGCGGCCCGCCAGTCGGAAGTTACCTCCGCAAGCACCCGGTTTGCAGGCAGCCACACAGGTGATTCGCCAATTCGTCACGAACCCGCAAATCGGCGGCAAGATCACCGGATCGGCCCTGCGGCTACGGCAACCGGCCGTCACCACCCCCGGACCGGACGTCGTCCACGCAGCTCAGCGGCCATCCGCCGGACGGCAGTCGCCGACTACCCAGGGTCGCGCGGCAGCCGGGGAACCCCCTCCCGAAGCTCCTCCCGCAGGGCTTCGGGAACCAGCGGCTCGTCCAAAAGTCTCAGGTAACGCTCAGCCGGCGTCCCAGTCGGTGGGCGCACGTCCAGCCACGCCCGGACCAGCCGCGCGCCCTCCACGTAGGTGGTGGTGTAGGCCCGCCACAGCGGGTCGCCGAGGAACCGGAGCATCTGGCGCGCCCGGCTCTCCGGGATCAGCAGCCAGTGGCGCAGGAACGCCACCACGTCGTCCTCCGACGCCCGCCGGTCGTGCAGCATCAGCGCCGCGTCCTGGCGCACCCCGACCAGCCCGGACACCGCCTCCTCGACCCGTTCGGCCTGGTCGCCCTCCATCCGCAGGCCCACCCCGCGCAGGATCCGCTCGGTCCAGCGGCCCCAGCCCGGCCCCACCGCGGCGTACAGGCCCAGTTCGGCCATGCCCTCGGCCATCAGGCACTGCGGCGTGTTGATGACGAACAGGGACTGCTCCGAGTGGCCGCGCTCGCCGACCAGCCCGACCTCCTTGCGGCAGTGCTCGGTGTGGTGGCCGGGGTACGCCTCGTGCGCGACCAGGTGCGGCAGGCCCGACATCCGGTGGCCCAGGTCGGCGTTGATCGCCACCCGCGACCGGAAGTCGCCCAGGTAGTAGTTGAACCCGCTCCACGGCTTGTCCTTGACCACCCGGTACTCCACGGCCTCGTGCTCGGGCAGCGCGTAGTGCCGCCGCACCTGGTCGCGCAGGGCCTCGGACAGCTCGCGCACGGCGGCGTCGAGCTTGCGCGGCGGCACCGTCTCGTCCACCCGGTGGTCGGCCAGCCGCTCGCGCAGCGAGCCGTGCCCGGGCAGCACCTCGTCCAGCCGGGCGTGCGCGCGGCGGTACTCGTCCGGGTTGCCGGGCACCACGTCCACCTGGAAGTAGGCCCGCACCTCCTCCACGAACCCGACGCGCACGCCGGCGAGCTTGCGGGCGGTGCACTCCAGGGCGGTCAGGTGGGCGGCCAGGAAGCGCTTGCGTTCGGCCGCCAGCCCGGTGCCGGGCAGTTCGCGGCGCAGCAGGCCGGCCCGTTCGGCGAGCGCGGCGGGGTGCGGTCGGGTTTCGTTGTCGACGGCGCGCCGCAGCGCCTGGTCGCCGGTGTACGAGTCGACCAGGCCGGGGTGCAGCCGGTCCAGGCGCAGCCCGAGGGCCAGGTACTCCCGCACCAGCGCGTTGCCGTCCATGAGCAGAGGAGCTTACGAGTTGATCGGCGGCGGTACCACGGTGAGGTGCGTGGCGGCGAACCGCAAAAGAAAGAACATCCGAACAGGGGACAGTGGCCAATCCCGGGGTCACACAATGGTGTTATAACGCCCCAATCGGCGTTGCCCTTCGGTAACTTTTCCGCCGAGGACCCCAGCGTCCGGAGATCCCCGAAGACTCCGGAAAGGTACGGGGAATTCCCGACACGAAGGAGATTGAAGTGCTGAAGAAGGCAGGCGCTGTCGCCGCCATCGCGGCGGGCCTCATGATGCTCGGCTCCCCCGCGTTCGCCGCGGGCCACGACGCCGAATACGACGTCCACCAGTGGAACAGCGGGCCGCTGATCAGCGCCCTGAACGGCAACAACGTGAACGTCCCGATCGGGCTGTGCGGCAACAACATCGGCGTGCTCTCCGCGATCGTGCCGGCCGCGTCCCCGCAGATCACGGGCAGCTGCGCGACCGGTGGCATCCTCGACGGCGACGACAACAACGTCGGCGGCAACCACGTCGGCGGCTGACTCTCAGCCTCGCGTAGAACACCCGCCAGGGGCGTCCCGGTAATCACCCCGGGTGACGCCCCTGGCGGTCGTTCACAGTCGGCAACGCACGACGCGCCGATATTCACACAATAGTGTTGGAATGCACGGCCCTGCACCGGATGTCGGATATTTTTCCGCCCGGTCGGACAACTACCCCAAGGAGACTGACGTGCTGAAGAAGGCAGGCGCTGTCGCCGCCATCGCGGCCGGTCTGATGATGCTCGGTTCGCCCGCGTTCGCCGGCGAGCCCGCGGACCACGACTGGGACGACTCGACGAGCCACAGCCACTCGGGTGACGCGCACCAGTGGAACAGCGACGGCTTGCTGTCGGTGCTGAACAACAACAACGTGAACGTCCCCGTGGGCGTGTGCAACAACAACGTCGGCGTGCTCGCCCTCGTCGCCCCGGTCGGCTCGCCGCAGGCGGCCCAGAACTGCTCGACCGGCGTCATCATCGACGGCAACGACGGCAACGTGGGTGGCAACAGCGCGGGCTGACCCTCGCGGACAAGTCCGGGGCTCATCCCGGATCACGGAGGGGCGCCTCAGCGGGGCGCCCCTCCGGCGTCCAGCACACCCGGACCCCGCAGCACGCCACACCACCGCACGCCACAGCCCCCGACACCGTCAGCCCCGGACAGCGTCAGGACCCGACACCGTCAGGACCCGAACCTCCGGTGCCGGATCGCGTAGTCGCGCAGCGCACGCAGGAAGTCCGTCCGCCGGAACTCCGGCCAGTACGCCTCGCAGAACCAGAACTCCGAGTGCGCCGACTGCCACAGCATGAACCCCGACAACCGCTGCTCACCGGACGTGCGGATGAGCAGGTCGGGATCGGGCTGCCCGGACGTGTAGAGGTGCTCGGCGATGTGGTCGACGTCCAGCACCTCGGCGAGTTCCTCGATCGTCCCGCCGGACTCCGCGTGCTTCTGGAGCAGCTTGCGCACCGCGTCCGCGATCTCCTGCCGACCGCCGTACCCGACCGCGACGTTGACCTCCAGCCCCGTCCGCCCCCTGGTCCGCAGGGACGCGGCGGACAGCCGGGCCGCCGTCTCCGTCGGCAGCAGGTCCATCGCCCCGACGTGCCGGACCCGCCACGGGTTACCCGGCTCGGCGATCTCGTCCACGATGTCGGCGATGATGTCGAGCAGCGGCCCCAACTCCTCGGCGGGCCGGTTGAGGTTGTCCGTGGACAGCATCCACAGCGTGACCACCTCGACCTCGGCCTCGCGGCACCAGGTGAGCAGCTCCAGGATCTTCCGCGCGCCGGCCCGGTGCCCGTGCGCGACGTCGGTGAACCCGGCCTCCTTGGCCCACCGCCGGTTCCCGTCGAGCACCACGCCGACGTGGCGTGGTCGTTGCTTGCCGTCGAGCCATCGGTTGAGGCGGAACTCGTAACCCTTGAGGAGGACGCTCTTGACCCGTTCGCGAAGACCCACGCTGGAAGAGCGTACGCCGGGTGGGCGCGGTCACGCCGTCGCGTGCTGACCCGCTTCCCTACGCTCCCGTAACCTCGGGCTGGTGACCACGTCGACCTTCCCCCAGCCGCCGGCACCCGCCCTCCGCCCGCGTATGCGGGGTTGGCTGCACTTCTGGTCCTTCGTCGTGTCGGTGGCGACCGGCGCGACCCTCATCGCCCTGGCCGCCGCGACGGTGTCCGCGAAAGCGGCCCTGGCGACGTCCGTCTACGGCGCGACGGTAGTCGGCCTCTTCGGCGTCAGCGCCCTCTACCACCGGGTGAACTGGGTCAGCGTCCGCGCCCGGACGTGGATGAAGCGCCTGGACCACTCGATGATCTTCGTGTTCATCGCGGGCACCTACACCCCGTTCGCACTGCTGGCCATGCCGGAAACCACCGGCAACGTCGTGCTGGCGGTCGTCTGGGGCGGCGCGCTCGGCGGCGTGACCCTGAAACTGGCCTGGCCCCACGCCCCGAGGTGGCTGGGCGTGCCGATCTACATCGCGCTCGGCTGGGTGGCCGTGTTCGTCCTCCCGGACATGCTCGAATACGCGGGCGTCGGCGCCCTGGTCCTGGTCATCGTCGGCGGTCTGCTCTACACGGCCGGCGCGATCTTCTACGCGTCCCGCTGGCCGAACCCGTGGCCCCAGGTCTTCGGCTACCACGAGTTCTTCCACGCGGCGACCGTCATCGCCGCGATCTGCCACTACATCGCCATCTGGTTCGCGATCTACTCCTGACCAGCGCTTTCCCCCTCTCACCCCCCGATTTCCACGATCAGGCCGCCTCCAGGCCGTCAGGCCGCTCTCGCGGCTCGACGCGCCGATCGCGGCCCAGCGGCTCCAGCCGGGCGTGACTGGTCGGCGTGAGGTGGGTGCAGGCGCGGAGCGTGCAGCCCCCGAATCGCGGTGCCCGAGGTTTCAGCGACAGCGCCTTGATGACGACGCCGTTCCCCAACTGACGGGTCGCCCAACTGGCTGGTCGCGCGCGGGTGCCGGAGCCCGCGCGTCCCGCCGTCGTTCGGCCGGGCCGGACCGCCCCAAGGCAAGGCGACCTCAACCGGCAGGCAGGTCGCCACGCGGCCATCTAGGGCGCTTCGAAAAGACCCACGACTTTTTGACGCGTCCGGCACCACCTCGCACACCACCATTGACATCCGGCTCCGTTGGTGCCCGGCTCTGCGGTTGGTGTCCGCGCCGCTGTCAGCCTCCCTGCTCCGCAGACCACGCTCCGCAGAGCACGCCGGTGTTCCGCGCAGGCGGCGACGCAGGCGCGCGCTGAGCTGACCGGAGCCGGATGGGCGGCACGCATCGATGCCCGGTGGCGCGTGCCAACCGTCCGAGCGTGACCGGCGGGCGCATGCCTGGCGGCACGGCCCCGACGGCACGTCCCGCGGCGGCACGTGCCAGCCGAACTGGACGTGTCAGCCGAGCTGGACGTGCCCGGTGACGCGCGCCCGGTGACGCGCGCGAGGGGGTGGTCCGGCGGGGCGGTCCGGCGGGGCGGTCCGGCGGGGCGGTCCGGCGGGGTGCGCCAGCGGGGTCGGTCCGGCGGGGTGCGCCGGGTTCTTGCTGTTGGCGGGCTGGTCCACGTCGGGGCCTGGGGTGTGGGAGTGGTCGGCGTGAGGGTGGCTGGTGGTCGAGTTGGTCGGGGTGTGGGGGTGAGTCAGTGAGTTGCCCAGGGGGTCGTGTGGTCCAGGGGGTCAGTGGGTGGGCGGGGGTCGAAGGTGGGGATGGTCTCGGCTGTGGGTTCGCGGCGTCGGTATACAAACCGAGTGGCGAGAACACTGTTATCGTACGTTTTTCGGGATGATCACTCGATCGTGTGACCACATACCGCAGTTGGTTCGCGGCGGTCCTGGGGAGACGTCGAGGACGTCGACACCTCGCCTGGATTCTATCGTCAAAGTAGACGGCGGACTGCTCAAAGGTTGCGGGAGAACTGGGGGTGTTGCGGGCGGTGGATGGCGTTCATGCTGGTGGGGTGCACTCACCGGGGTTCGTTTCCATGCTTGCCGTCGCCTGGGTGGATGACGGTTTCCCGGGCTGGGTCGAGTTGCGGCTGACGGACGTCTTCGGCGTCGAATGGCGATTTGTCGAGAAAGCGCCTGTCCTCGACGGCGGCGACGTGCTGCGGTCCGATGCCGACTACCCGTTCCCGTTTCCGGTTCGCTGCTTCGTGCTCGGGCGGAAAGCCGTGGACGGGGTCGAGGTGGTGACCGTGTCCACCAACGCGCACGGGGTCGAGGCGGTCGACGGCGGTGTGGAGTTCCAGGTCGATGCGGGACTGGTGACAACGGGGGCGGGCATTTCACAGAATGGCCCGGCTACTCCCGCAGGCACGCCTTGAACTCGGCCCAACCCGCGTTGGTGTGCGCGTACCGGCGAAAGTACATCGTGAGCGCGCGTAACAACGCCGGCCGGCCCAGCGCGTCTTCCATCGCGCGCACGCGGGCCAGGTGCGGGGCGTAAGGGCGGTCCGGCCACGGGGCGTTGTCCGGGATCTGCCACGGGTCCGTGCCGGGGAGCAGTTCCTCGGTCGCCAGCCTGCTCAGGTAGGTGGCCATCGCTTCCACCAGCCACGGCTCGGCGTCCACCAGGTTGCCCGACCACGCGTGGGCGACCTCGTGGCTCAGGACCGTTGTCGCGTACAGCGGCTCGCGGGTGGCCAGGGCGTCGAACACCGCGTCGTCGAACATGATCAAGCCCGGCGACGAGAACGCCAGGTGCGGGATGTCCGGGACGAAGACCGCATCGCACTTGCCGTAGGGGAACGGCACGCCCAGTAATGCCTCGAAGAACGCGATGGACTCGCGGATCCTGCGGGACACCGCAGCGCCGCGCGCCCGCTCGCCCGACCTCGCCCTGGTCACGTAGACCTGTTCGGCGATCTCCGCCCACGGGCCCGCCGCGACGGTCAGCGCGTACGGGGCCATCGGGGTTTCGGTGCTGCTGGCCAGGACCAGCCCCGGTGCGTTGACGGTCAGCGCGAACTCGCTGCGGGCGCGCTGGTCCAGTGCGCAGAAGCTCCACTGCGCGCGGTCGGGGTACTGCAACGTGTACAGGTACGTCGCGCCGTCGACCACCACCCGGCGGAAGCCCCGGTCCTCCGCGTACGCGAAGTCGGCGTCGACCTCCAGCACGCCGGCTTCGTCCAACCGGACCTGCGTGCCGTCCCACGGCACGTCACGTCCGTTGAGCCGGACGTGGCGCACGTCCGCGGCGGCCAGCTCCGCGTGGGAGGTCGTGCCGCGGAATCGCACGGACGTCCGGCTGCGGAAGGTCGGCCGGGTCGGGTCGAGGTCCCACGTGATGTCGTACGAGATGGTCATGATCCCCCGGTTCCCGAAGCTACCAGCGGAACCGGGGGATCGGCATCAGGCCAGATCGGGCCCTTGGTTGCGCAGGTCGTCCACCCGGGTCATGGCTTCGCGCAACTCCGCCAGCCAGGTGTCGGCGTGCTCCCCGACCAGCCGGACGGCCCACGCCAGCGCCTCCGAGCGCGACCGCGCCACGCCGGCCGCGACCAGCGTGTCGAGCACCTTGCGCTCCGGCTGCCGCAGCCGCGTCATGACCGGCACGGACAGCGTGGTGAACAGTTCTTCGGTGCCGCCCAGCCGCGCTCCCCACGCCACCTTGCGCCGGTAGCGGTGTTCGGCTTGGCGGGCGATCTCGATCCGGGCTTCCCGGGTCTCCTCGCGGAACCGGCTGATCCGCCCGGACTCGGCGGCGGCGCGGGCGGCGTCGTCGGCGAACTCGCCTTCCAGCGGCTGGAGTTCGCCGACCACCAGGATCTCCTCGCGGTCGACGGTGACCGCCGGGTGCTCGGTGAACCAGCCTTCCGGGAGCCGGCCCGCGAACCAGGCCGCCGCGTCGTCGGCGGGCGGCTGGTCCGCTTGCTGCCAGCCTCCGCGCCCTCCCCATCCTCGTCGCATCACAACCACCTCGGCATCACGATTACACGATTACAGTGATACTGACGCTACGCCTGCAAAACCGCTGGGTGGTCGGCGTTCGCTACCGGTGAAGGGCCGGGGAGCGGGCAGGTGTTCCGGGGCGGGCTAGCGGTGCAGGGCGGTGGCGAGGGCGTCGGGGGTGGTCACGGGGCGGTCGCAGACGTAGCCGCGGCACACGTACGCCGCTGCGCCGCCGTCGACCAGCGGCCGGTCGGCCAGGAGCGGGGCGGAGTCGGGGGCTCCGGCGACGACCACGCCGCCGCCGTGCACGTCGTGCCACGCGGTGGCGGCCAGCTCCGACGACTCGCCGACGACGGCCACCTGCACGGGGCCCAGGGCCAGGGCTTCGGCGACGCTGAGCCAGTTGCCGGCGAACCGGGGTTCGCGGGCGGCCAGCAGGCCGGCGCGGGTCACGGCGGCTTCGGCGGCGGCGCGGTACTCGGCTTGCCGGGGCGCGCCCAGCACGGACGCGGTGAGCAGGGCGGACGCCAGGGACGACGCGCCGGACGGACTGGCGTTGTCCGCCGGGTCGGAAGGCCGTTGCACCAACGCTTCCGCGTCGTCGGCGGTGTCGTAGTAGACGCCGGGCTCGGCGCCCGCGAACCGGGCGAGCGCGGTGTCCAGGAGTCCACATGCGACGGTCAGCCACCGGGTCTCCCCGGCGGCCTGGTGCAGGGCGAGCAGGCCGTCCGCGAGGCAGCCGTGGTCTTCCAGCACGCCGGCGGCGGTGCCGGCCACGCCGTGGCGGGAGGTCCGGAGCAGCCGCCCGTCGACCAGGTGCACGTCGAGCAGCAGGTCCGCCGCGCGCTCGGCGGCGGCGACCCAGCGGGGTTCGCCGAACACCGACCCGGCTTCGGCCAGGGCCGCGACGGCCAGGCCGTTCCACGCGGTCACTACCTTGTCGTCACGGCCGGGCTGTGGGCGCAGTTCCCGGGCCGCCAGCAGTTTCGCGGCGATCTCCGGGTCGGGTTCGCCGAGCATCCGCAGCGTCGACGTGCCGTGCTCGAACGTGCCGTCCTCCGTGACGCCGTACAGCACGGCGGCCCGCGCGCCTTCGACCGGGCCGAGCACGTCGGCGAGCTGCTGCCGCGTCCACACGTAGGTGGAGCCCTCGACGCCGTCGGTGTCGGCGTCGAGCGACGCGGCGAACCCGCCTTCCGGCGTGCCGAGCGAGCGGATCAGGAACTCGGCGGTCTCGCGCACCACGGCCCGGTACCGCTCGGCCGGGTCGCGGCGGCTCAGGTGGGTGTAGAGGCGCAGCAGCAAGGCGTTGTCGTACAGCATCTTCTCGAAGTGCGGCACGACCCAGCCGGCGTCCACGCTGTAGCGCGCGAACCCGCCGGCCAGCTGGTCGTACAGCCCGCCGTCGGCCATCGCGTCGCAGGTGGCGTGGACCATGGACAGCGCCTCGACCGACCCGGTCCGCTCGTGGTCGCGCAGCAGGAACTCCAGCGCCATCGACGGCGGGAACTTCGGTGCGCCGCCGAACCCGCCGTGCGCGCGGTCGAAGTGGCCCAGCAGCGAGACCACGGCGCCGTCCAGCACGTCTTCGTCCACAGTGGACTGAGGGAGGGGTTTGAACTCCAGCTGGGAGACGATGCTCGCGGCCGACTCGCGCACCTCGTCGCCCTGCTCGTGCCACGCGTGCGTGATCGCCTCCAGCACCTGGCGGAACGACGGCGTGCCGGGCCGGGGCGCGGGCGGGTAGTAGGTGCCCGCGTAGAACGGCTCGCCGGCCGGGGTGAGGAAGCACGTCATGGGCCACCCGCCGTGCCCGCTGAGCGCCTGGGTGACCGCCATGTAGACGGCGTCGACGTCCGGCCGCTCCTCGCGGTCCACCTTCACGTTCACGAAGTGCTCGTTCATGTACTCGGCGGTCACCGCGTCCTCGAACGACTCGTGCGCCATGACGTGGCACCAGTGGCAGGCCGCGTACCCGACCGACAGCAGCACCGGCACGCCCCGCTCCCGCGCCTCGGCGAACGCCTCCGGCCCCCACGGGTGCCAGTGCACCGGGTTGTCGGCGTGCTGGAGCAGGTACGGGCTGGTCGCGGACGCGAGCCGGTTCGTCATGGCACCACAGTAATTCCCGTCCGGATCCCGGACCGGTCGACCAGACTGGTCGCATGGACACCGCCGTGCCCCACGACGACCGACCTCGGCCCGACGGCCCCTTCGCGGGCGAGCCGCTGCCGAACGACCTGCGCCACCTGACCGGGCCGTTCGACGCGATCGGCGACGTGCACGGCTGCCACACCGAACTCGCCCACCTGCTGCGGGAACTGGGCTACCGGGTCGAACCGGACGGCGCGCACCACCCGGAGGGCCGCACCGCGCTGTTCCTCGGCGACCTGGTCGACCGGGGCCCGGACACGCCCGGCGTGCTGCGGCTGGCGATGGGCATGGTGAAGGCCGGCACGGCCTACGCGGTGCGCGGCAACCACGAGGACAAGCTGGTCCGCGCGCTCAAGGGCCGCGACGTCAAGGTCACCCACGGGCTGGAGAAGTCGTTGGCGCAGCTCGCGGACGAGTCGCCGCGGTTCCGCCGCGAGGTGCTGGAGTTCTGCGACGCCCTGGTGCCGCACTACGTCCTGGACGGCGGCCGGCTGGTCGTCGCGCACGCCGGCCTGCCCGAGCGGTTCCACGGCGTGGAATCGGCCCGGATGCGCAGCCTGGCGCTGTGGGGCGTGAGCACCGGCGAGGTGGACGAGCGCGGTTTCCCGGTCCGCCACCCGTGGGCCGAGGAGTACCGCGGCACCGCGACCGTCCTCTATGGACACACGCCGGTGGAGGAACCCCGCTGGGTCAACGGGACCCTCTGCCTGGACACCGGCTGCGCGTTCGGCGGGCGGCTGACCGCGCTGCGCTACCCGGAGCGCGAACTGGTCTCGGTACCCGCCCGCCGCACCTGGTACGAACGCTGACCGGCTACTCGGCGGCCTTGTCGGCGGCCTTGCCCTCCGGTTCGCCGGCGCGCTCGTCCGCCGGCACCGCGACCTGCGCGGCCGGCTCCGCGCCCTGCTCCTCCGCCGGGTCGAACGACGCCGGCAGCTTCTTCAAGTGCTTGTTCATGGACTTGACCAGGAAGAACACCGCGATGAAGAACAGCACCAGGATCAGCAGGCCCAGCGGGGAGGACTTGCCGAAGTCCTCCTGCTGCCCGCCGGGGTCCTTGGTGGTCGAGGGCTGCACCAGCACCATCGCCGTCGTCTGGTCCCAGGGGACCGGGTTCACGCCGTCACCTTCTCCCTCACGCCCGCGAACAGGTCGTCCTCGGGCAACGTGCTGTCGACCAGCGACCGCGCCAGTTCGTACTCCTCGGTCGGCCACACCGCGCGCTGGGTCTCCAGCGGCACGGCGAACCACCGGCTGGTCGGGTCGATCTGCGTGGCGTGCGCCTTGAGGGCTTCGTCACGCTGCGGGAAGTAGTCGGCGCACTCCACCCGGGTGGTGACGCGGTCGATCACGTCCGGCTTGTCGGCGTCCCAGCCGGCCAGCCACTCCGCGTACGGCGACTCCTGGCCGGCCGCGGTCAGCGCCTCGTGGAACGCCACCAGCTTCGCGCGGGAGAACCCGTGCGAGTAGTACAGCTTCAGCGGCTGCCACGGCTCACCGGCCTCCGGGTACCGCTCCGGGTCGCCGGCCGCGTCGAACGCCGCCACGGACACCTCGTGGCACCGGATGTGGTCCGGGTGCGGGTAGCCGCCGTTCTCGTCGTAGGTGACGATCACGTGCGGGCGGAACTCGCGGATCACCTCGACCAGCGGGGGCACGGACTCCTCCAGCGGCACGAGCGCGAAGCAGCCCTCGGGCAGCGGCGGCAGCGGGTCGCCCTCGGGCAGGCCCGAGTCGACGAAGCCCAGCCAGCGGTGCTCGATGCCGAGGATCTCGGCGGCGCGCGCCATCTCCCCGCGCCGGATCTCCGCCATGTTCGCGAGCACCTCGGGGCGGTCCATGGCGGGGTTGAGCACGCTGCCCGCCTCACCCCCGGTGCAGGTCACCACCATCACCTCGTGGCCCTCGGCCACGTAGCGCGCCATCGTCGCGGCACCCTTGCTCGACTCGTCGTCGGGGTGCGCGTGAACCGCCATCAGGCGCAGCTTCTCAACCATGACGGTCGTGGTCCTCCTTGGCCCCTGCCGGACGGAGCCCCCGCGGCCCCTGCGACACTCAACGTGGTTTCGGATGGCCATTGTTCCCCACGGGCAGGAAGGCGTTGGCAAGTGGCACTGCCCGAGGGTCGGTACGGCAGCCCGCGACGCACCCTGCCCAAGTGGGCCCGGTGGTCACTCCCGGTAGTCGGGGTGCTCGTCGGGGCGGTCGTCGCGTGGGTCGGCTTCGAGAACCTGGGCACCAAACCGGTCGAGGCCAAGCAGACCGCGTTCGAGGTGCTCGACGGGCAGTCGGTGGAAGTCACCTTCGAGGTGCTCCGCAAGACGCCGGAGCAGGCCGTGGTGTGCGTCGTGCGGGCCCGCTCGGACGACGGGGACGAGGCCGGCCGGCGCGAAGTGCTGGTTCCGCCGGGCCCCGCCACCGTTTATGCGACGACAGTTGTCCGGACGTCGAAAGAACCGACCACCGGAGAGGTGTTCGGATGCTCCTACCAGGTCCCGGCTTACCTGTCCACGAGGTAGCGGCCAAGCGGGTGATCTGCGGCTTTGTGGTCCCATTCGGGAACAAAACGCCGTAGCCGAACGTTGTAGACGTGTTACTCTGGCCTTTCAGCACGGCCCCGGCGTGGGCCGTGTTTTTCCGTTCCGGGCGCGTGCGTCCGGGAACTACCAGCCCACCGCGTGGGCCTGGAGCAAGACGAGGAGTTGGTGACCGTGAGCGACACTGAGGTGACCTGGCTGACCCAGGAGGCCTACGACCGGCTCAAGGGAGAGCTGGACGAGATGATCGAGAATCGCCCGGTCATTGCTGCGGAGATCAACGCGCGCCGCGAAGAGGGCGACCTCCGCGAGAACGGCGGCTACCACGCGGCCCGCGAGGAGCAGGGCAAGCAGGAAGCCCGGATCCGCCAGCTCCAGGAGCTGCTGCGGGTCGCCAAGGTCGGCGAGGCGCCCACCGTCGCCGGTGTGGCCGCCCCCGGCATGGTGCTCACCGTCCGTTACGAAGGCGACGACGAGACCGAGGAGTTCCTGCTCGCGACCCGCGAGGAGGGCGCGCACGGCGCGCTGGAGGTCTACTCCCCCTCCTCCCCGCTGGGCAAGGCCCTCAACGGTGCCAAGGACGGCGAGACCCGCGAGTACGAGCTGCCCAACGGCAGCGTCCAGAAGGTGACGCTCATCAAGGCCGTGCCCTACGCGGGCTAGCCCCACAGACACGGGGAGGGGCGGCCACCGACGCGAGGTGGCCGCCCCTCCACTGTGTCCGGCGCCCGCACTACCCGATGCGCTCCAGCAGCGGGCGCACCCTGGGCGGCACCGGCGTGGACAGCGCGATCGACGTCGAGAGCCGCTGCACGCCCGGCACGTCGACGATCGAGTCGATCACCTGCTGGAGGTCGGCGTTGGACCGCGCCACCACCCGGACGAACAGGTCGCCCTGCCCGGTGGTCGCGTGCACCTCGCAGACCTCGTTGATCGCCGCGAGCCCGTCGGACACCTCCTGCCGCCGCCCCTGCGCGATCTCCAGCACGGCGAACGCGGTCAACCCGTAGCCCATCGCGGCCAGGTCGAGCGCGGGCGGGAACCCGGTGAGCACGCCCCGGTTCACCAGCCGGTCCAGCCGCGCCTGCACCGTCCCGCGGGCCACGCCCAGCCGGCGGGAGCACTCCAGCACGCCGAGCCGGGGTTCGTCGGTGAGCAGCAGGAGCAGTCGGGCGTCCAACCCGTCGACCACCTGGTCAGAGTGTTCAGCTTGTCCGTCGAAGACCATGGATCACTGTACAACCTGACCAGTGGAAAACGGGACTGTTGCTCATCCTGCTCACCCGACACATGCTGTGAGCCATGACGCAGCAGCTTGACGACGTGAGCTACGACCAGCTCCGCCAACTCGTGGGTCTGGTCGACTACGACGGGACGCGGGACCCGTTCCCCGTCCGCTCCATGGACGCCGTGGTCTTCGTGGTCGGCAACGCGACCCAGACCGCGTGGTTCTACCAGGTCGCCTTCGGGATGCAGCTCGTCGCGTACGCCGGACCGGAGACCGGGCAGCGGGACCACAAGTCCTTCGTGCTCAAGTCCGGCTCGGCGCGGTTCGTGATCAACGGCGGCGTCGCCCCCGACAGCCCGCTGCTCGACCACCACCGCAGGCACGGTGACGGCGTCGTCGACATCTCACTGGAGGTCGCCGACGTCGACAAGTGCGTCGAGCACGCCCGCGCCCAGGGCGCGACCGTGCTCGAAGAGCCCCACGACGTCGAGGACGAGCACGGCGTCGTGCGCCGGGCCGCGATCGCGACCTACGGCGAGACCCGCCACAGCCTGGTCGACCGGTCCCGGTACAGCGGCCCCTACCTCCCCGGCTACGAGGCCCGGGAGAGCACCGTCGTCCGGCCCGAGGGCGCGCCGAAGCGGCTGTTCCAGGCGGTCGACCACTGCGTGGGCAACGTCGAACTCGGCAAGATGGACTACTGGGTCGAGTGGTACAACCGCGTCATGGGCTTCGTGAACATGGCGGAGTTCATCGGCGACGACATCGCCACCGACTACTCCGCGCTGATGAGCAAGGTGGTGTCCAACGGCAACCACCGGGTGAAGTTCCCGCTCAACGAGCCCGCGGTGGCCAAGCGCAAGTCGCAGATCGACGAGTACCTGGAGTTCTACGAGGGCGCGGGCGTGCAGCACATCGCGCTCGCCACCAACGACATCGTCGCCACGCTGACCGCCATGCGCGCGGCCGGCGTCGAGTTCCTGGAGACCCCGGACTCCTACTACGACGACCCCGAACTCCGGGCCCGGATCGGCGAGGTGCGCGTGCCGATCGAGGTGCTCAAGGAGCACAAGATCCTGGTCGACCGCGACGAGGACGGGTACCTGCTGCAGATCTTCACCAAGCCGATCGGCGACCGGCCGACCGTCTTCTACGAACTCATCGAGCGGCACGGCTCGCTCGGCTTCGGCAAGGGCAACTTCAAGGCCCTGTTCGAGGCGATCGAGCGCGAGCAGGAACGTCGGGGCAACCTCTGACTTCGTGCTGACGAAAGCCGGCCCGCCAACCCCGGGCCGGCTTTTCGCATCTGTGAACGGGGATGATGTCGCTCACCGCACCCCGCGCTACCGGTACGCTCGGTGCGGGGACTTTTCACGCAGCACTCACCGGGGAGGTGGCATGGCTCTCACGCGACGGGTGACCACGGTGTTCCCGCTCGTCGGAGCGGTGGCCACGGCCGTGGCGCTGACCGGTGCGGCCTTCTTCACCGTGGCGCACGCGGACGACTGCGCCGACACGGGCCGGTTCGTGGTCCAGGACAACGGGGCGGTCGAACTCGTCGGCGGCTGCGTCGACGGCAAGGACCTGCCGGCCGTGCCGAAGCTGGACAACGTCCGCTACGCCGTCCAGCCCTGACCCGGCACCGACCCGGCCCGCCCCAGGCACAGGCCCCGGCACCGACCCGGTCCCCGCACGCCCGCGCCCGACATCGGCGATAGTGGACGCATGTGCCGAAACATCCGGGTGCTCCACAACTTCGAGCCGCCCGCCACCGAGGACGAGATCCGGGCGGCGGCGGTCCAGTACGTGCGCAAGGTGAGCGGGTCGACCAACCCGTCCACGGCCAACCAGGAGGCGTTCGACGCCGCCGTCGAGGCGGTCACCGAGGCCACTCGGACCCTGCTGGAAGCCCTCGTCACCAAGGCCCCGCCGCGCGACCGCGAGGTCGAGGCCGCCAAGGCCAAGGAGCGCTCCGCCGCCCGCTTCGGCCGCTAGCGACGGCTCCCCCGCCGGACCCCGGGGCCCGGCGGGGGAACGGGCATCAGCCCTGGTCCAGGGCCTGCACCAGGTCGGCCACCAGGTCCTCACCGGACTCGATGCCGACCGAGAGGCGGATCAGGTCGGCCGGCACCTCCAGCAGCGAACCCGCCGTGCTGGCGTGGGTCATCCGGCCGGGGTGCTCGATCAGCGACTCGACGCCGCCCAGCGACTCGGCCAGCGTGAACAGCCGGGTGCGCGAGCAGACCCGCAGGGCCGCTTCCTCGCCGCCGCGCACGGTGAACGAGATCATGCCGCCGAACCGGCGCATCTGCTTGGCCGCGATCTCGTGGCCGGGGTGCTCGGGCAGGCCGGGGTAGAACACCGACGTGACCCGGGGGTGCCGCTGGAGCGCCTCGGTGACCAGTTCCGCGTTGTCCGAGTGCTTCTCCATGCGCACTTCGAGGGTCTTGATGCCGCGCAGGGTCAGCCACGCGTCGAACGGGCCGGGCACCGCGCCCGCGCCGTTCTGGAGGAACCCGAAGGCCGCGTGCAGCTCGTCGTCCGAGGTGATCAGCGCGCCGCCGATGACGTCGGAGTGGCCGCCCACGTACTTGGTGGTGGAGTGCAGCACGACGTCCGCGCCCAGCGCGAGCGGGCTCTGCAGGTAGGGCGAGGCGAAGGTGTTGTCCACCACCAGCAGTGCGCCCGCCGAGTGCGCGACCTGCGCGAGCAGGGCGATGTCGGCGATGTTGAGCAGCGGGTTGGTCGGGGTCTCGATCCAGACGACCTTGGTGTTCGGGCGGATCGCCGCGCGCACCGCGTCGACGTCCGACAGCGCGACCGGCGTGTGCTCGACGCCCCAGTGGCTGAACACCTTGTCGATCAGCCGGAACGTGCCGCCGTAGGCGTCGTTCGGGATCACCACGTGGTCGCCGGGCCGGCACAGGGCGCGCAGCGCGGCGTCGGTCGCGCCCATGCCGGAGGCGAACGCGCGGGCGTGCTTGCCGCCTTCGAGCGCGGCGAGGCACTCCTCCAGCGCGGCGCGGGTCGGGTTGCCGGTGCGCGAGTACTCGAAGCCGTTGCGCAGCCCGCCGACGCCGTCCTGGGCGTAGGTCGAGGTGGCGTGGATGGGCACGATGACCGAGCCCGTCGTGGGGTCCGGGTCCTGTCCGGCGTGGATGGCCCTGGTCGCGAAACCGTAGTGGCCGGTGTCCGTCATGGACTCAGCCTAAGGGAGCAGCGCCGCCCGCCGCCTCCGGTCCACGACGC
Organism: Saccharothrix sp. NBAS 001; assembly: GCF_056640475.1. Taxonomy (NCBI): domain Bacteria; kingdom Bacillati; phylum Actinomycetota; class Actinomycetes; order Pseudonocardiales; family Pseudonocardiaceae; genus Saccharothrix; species Saccharothrix sp. NBAS 001. The sequence goes on along the minus strand of NZ_CM153251.1, from coordinate 8,812,731 downwards.
CCACGACGCGCATCGGCCGGCCGGGGAATCCCCGACCGGCCGATGCCGAACGCGTGTCAGGCCGTGCTCACCACTGGGGCGGCTGCTGGCCGTAGGGGTTCTGCTGCTGGGGCTGGCCGTACGGGTTGGCCTGCGGCTGGCCGTACTGGCCCGGCTGCTGCTGGGGCTGGCCGTAGGGGTTCGCCTGCTGGCCGGGGTAGCCACCGGGCATCCCGCCGCCGGGCATCCCGGTGTCCGGCGCGTTGACCACGATCGTGCCGAGGATCTTGTCCGCCCAGGTCTGCTTCTTGACCTCCCACAGCGGCGCGAACCAGCCCGCGTAGCAGGGCAGCGAGTCGACCAGGTGGCACAGGTGCCGGACGAACGCGTTGCCGAAGCCGATCGGCTGCCCGGTCTCCTCCTTGATCAGCTTGATCTTCGCGATCTTCTTGCCGTACGACTGGCCCGTCGTGCCGGCGAGGTACCACGAGTTGTAGATGATCCAGCCGAGCAGCGCCAGGTAGCCCACGCCGCTGAGCAGCAGCGCGATCGTCGGGTCGCCGGTCGCGGTGCCGATGCCCACCAGCACGCCGACCACCACGCCGGGTGCCGCGTAGTCGATCAGGGCGCCCACCGCGCGGGTGCCCCACTCCGCGTACCCGCCGGCGGGCGGCGCGAACGCGGGCTGGCCGTAGCCGGGCTGCGCGCCCCACGCCTGCTGCTGCGGCGGCTGCGGCTGGCCGTACGGGTTGGCCTGCGGCTGGCCGTACTGGCCGGGCTGCGGCTGGGCGTACGGGTTGCCCTGCGGCGCGCCGTACGCCTGCGGCTGCTGCGGCTGGCCGTACTGGGCGGGCTGCCCGTACTGCTGCTGCGGCGGCTGGCCGTAGGCGGGCTGCTGCTGGGCCGGGAAACCACCGGAGGCCGGCGGCTGCGCCGGGAAACCGCCCGACGCCGAAGGCGGCTGGCCGTAGGGCTGCTGGGTCGCGCCCGGCGGCACGACCTGCGTCGCGTCCGGGTTGCCGCCCTGCGGCTGACCACCTGCGGAGGGCACGACCTGGGTCGCCTCCGGGGGCGGGAACGCGGGGCTCGCACCACCGCTCGGCACGACCTGGGTCGCGTCGGCGTTGGGGGGCTGGGCACCCTGCCCCTGCTCCTGCTGGTATTGGCCGCCGAATTGCTGGTTCTCGGGCGGCTGCGGAGCGTTCATCGGAGTTTCCAACCCCCTTGGCGTGGGCCGTAGGCGTATGAGTCGGGGGCCAACGCTAGCGGATAAGACCACGTCCGCTACCGGCAACCGGCCAATGTGTCGTGATCAGCGTCCGGCGAGGAAACCCAGGATGTCCTGCCGGGTAACCACGCCCGCGGGCTTTCCGTCGTCGAGCACCAGAGCACCGTCCGCCGAGGACAGCGCCTGCATCGCGGCGCTGATCGACTCGCCGGAGCCGATGGTCGGGAGCTTGAGCGACATGTGCGCGTCGAGCCGGTCGGTCAGCTGCGCCTTGCCGGTGAACAGGGCGTCGAGCAGGTCGCGTTCGTTGACCGCGCCGGACACCTCGGCGGCCATCACCGGCGGCTCGGCGTTGACCACGGGCATCTGGGACACGCCGTACTCGCGCATGATCGCCACCGCCTCGGCCACCGTCTCGTTCGGATGCCCGTGCACCAGGTCCGGCATGGTGCCGTCCTTGCGCCGCAGCACGTCGCCGACCGTCGCGCCGGAGGTGTCCGGCGACAGGAAGCCGTACTGGGCCATCCACTTGTCGTTGAAGACGCTCGACAGGTAGCCGCGCCCGCCGTCGGGCAGCAGGACCACGACCACGTCGTCCGGGCCGCAGCCCTCCGCGACCCGCAGCGCCGCCGCGACCGCCATCCCGCAGGAGCCGCCGACCAGCAGGCCCTCCTCGCGGGCGAGCCGGCGGGTGAGGTCGAACGAGTCCTTGTCGGACACCGGCACGATCTCGTCGCACACGGTCCGGTCGTAGGCGGCGGGCCAGAAGTCCTCGCCGACGCCCTCGACCAGGTACGGCCGCCCGGAACCCCCGGAGTACACGGAACCCTCCGGGTCCGCGCCGATCACCTTGACCGCGCCCGACGACACCTCCTTGAGGTAGCGCCCGGTGCCGGAGATCGTGCCGCCGGTGCCCACGCCCGCGACGAAGTGGGTGATCCTGCCCTCGGTCTGCCGCCACAGCTCCGGCCCGGTGCCGTGGTAGTGGCTGGCCGGGTTCTCCGGGTTGGAGTACTGGTTCGGCTTCCACGCGCCGGGGATCTCGGCGACCAGCCGGTCGGACACGTTGTAGTAGGAGTCGGGGTGCTCGGGCGCGACGGCCGTCGGGCACACCACCACCTCGGCGCCGTACGCCTTGAGCACGTTGCGCTTGTCCACGCTGACCTTGTCCGGGCAGACGAACACGCACTTGTAGCCCTTGCGCTGGGCCACCAGCGCCAGCCCGACACCGGTGTTGCCCGAGGTGGGCTCGACGATCGTGCCGCCCGGCTTGAGCTCGCCGGACCGCTCGGCGGCCTCCACCATGCGCAACGCGATCCGGTCCTTCACGCTGCCACCGGGGTTCAGGTACTCGACCTTGGCCAGGACGAGCGGCCGGAGCCCCTCGGCAACCGCGTTCAGCTTCACCAGCGGCGTGTTGCCGACCAGGTCTACGACGCTCTCGACGTACTCCACCGAAGGTCCCTTCCCACCGTGCGAGATGACGGATCGAGAGTACTTGTTGAGGTGCCTGACCGGCGCGACTCGCGGATGGCGGTAATCCGCGCGTCCTTCCGGACGATTGACCCAGGGGGTGGTCGACATGAAGTGGTGGCGTCTCGTCACGGTCGCGGGGGTGGCCGCGGGCGGACTGACCGGGCTGGCGTACGGCCTGTTCACGACGCAGTCCAAACGGGCCAGGGTGGTGATCGGCGTCCCGGACGCGCCCCCGCTGCGCGCCGACGGCGTGTACGGCGACCACGACGGCCGGCCGGTCCGGTTCGCCGTGCTGGGCGACTCGATGGCGGCGGGCCTCGGCGTCGACCACGAGAGCGAACTGCCCGGCGTCCTGCTCGCGCGGGCGCTCGCCGAGGAGATCGAGCACCCGGTCCGCCTGGAGACCTACGCCGTGAGCGGGTCGACCACCGACGACCTGCCGCCCCAGGTGGACCGCGCGCTCGCCGACCCGCCCGAGGTGGCCCTGGTGATCGTCGGCGCGAACGACGTGACCACCCGCTCACCGATCACCAGGTCGGCGGCGACGCTGGGGACCCAGGTGGCCAGGCTCCAGGACGCGGGCGTCGCCGTCGTGGTGGGCACCTGCCCCGACCTCGGCTCGATCCGCCCCATCGCCCAACCGCTGCGCGCGGTGGCCAGTGAGTACAGCCTCCGGCTGGCCAGGGCGCAGCGGCAGGCGGTGATCAGGGCCGGCGGCATCCCCGTCGCCCTCGGTGACCTGCTGGCCGCCGAGTTCAGCACGCGCGGCCGGGACTACTTCAGCCGCGACCAGTTCCACCCCAGCGCCGCCGGGTACGAGGCGGCCACGTCGATCCTGCTCGCGCCGCTGTACGAAGCGGTGATCACGCACCACGACGTGCGTCACGAGTGGTAGCCGGGCTGAACAGGCGTTAACTAGGCTCAAGGCAACGTTGCGGCGAAACAAAGGAGTTCCGTAATGCCTGAGGCCGTCATCGTCTCCGCAGCAAGGTCGCCCATCGGACGCGCGGGCAAGGGCTCGCTCAAGGACGTCCGGGCCGACGACCTGACCGTGCAGGTGCTCAAGGCGGCGCTGGCGAAGGTGCCGCAGCTGGACCCGCACGACATCGACGACCTGATGCTGGGCTGCGGCCTGCCGGGCGGCGAACAGGGCTTCAACATGGGCCGCGTGGTGTCCGTGCTGGCCGGGTACGACACCCTGCCGGGCACCACCGTGACCCGGTACTGCGCGTCGAGCGTGCAGACCACCCGCATGGCGCTGCACGCGATCAAGGCGGGCGAGGGCGAGGTGTTCATCAGCGCCGGCGTCGAGACCGTGTCGAGCTTCGCGCGCGGCAGCTCCGACAGCTGGCCGGACACCCACAACCCGGTCTTCGCCGACGCCGAGGCCCGCACCAGGGCGACCGCCGAGCAGGGCGCGTCCACCTGGACCGACCCCCGCACCGCCGGCAACGTGCCCGACGTCTACATCGCCATGGGCCAGACGGCGGAGAACCTGGCGCTCGCGAAGGGCGTGACCCGCGAGGACATGGACCACTTCGGCGTCCGGTCGCAGAACCTGGCGGAGAAGGCCATCGCGAACGGCTTCTGGGCCCGCGAGATCACCCCGGTGACCCTCCCGGACGGCACCGTGGTGTCCGCCGACGACGGCCCGCGCCCCGGCGTGACCTACGAGGGCGTCTCCGGCCTCAAGCCCGTGTTCCGCCCCGACGGCCGCGTCACCGCGGGCAACTGCTGCCCGTTGAACGACGGCGCGGCCGCCCTGGTGATCATGAGCGACACGAAGGCCAAGGAACTCGGCATCACCCCGCTGGCCCGCATCGTCTCCACAGGCGTGTCGGGCCTGTCACCGGAGATCATGGGCCTGGGCCCGGTCGAGGCGTCGAAGCGCGCACTGGCCCTCGCGGGCCTGTCGATCGGCGACATCGACCTGGTCGAGATCAACGAGGCGTTCGCCGCGCAGGTCATCCCGTCGTACCGCGACCTGGGCATCGACCTGGACCGGCTGAACGTGAACGGCGGCGCGATCGCCGTCGGCCACCCCTTCGGCATGACCGGTGCACGGATCACCACGACCCTGATCAACTCACTCCAGTTCCACGACAAGCAGTTCGGTCTGGAAACGATGTGCGTAGGCGGCGGCCAGGGCATGGCGATGATCCTCGAACGATTGAGCTGACACGCGTCACAGCCGGCCGGAGCCGACGTCCCTACCTATGAGTAGGGGAGGTCGACACCAGATGCCGTACGTGTGGTGGCACAGCGGGTACGACTCGCTGTGCCACGCATTCCCAACAACCCAGCCGTCGGACGCGTACTTCGAAGCCGCGTGCACGCACTCAGTGCCCCCGGAACAGCTTTTACGAGAACCCAACGGCCCGTTATGCGTACCGTGCCTGATCAAAGTCGGCTCGGAACTACCGACAGAAGACCCGACCACCGCAGGCAACACGTGGCGGGACTAAAGCGCAGCAAACACATCTCCCCCCGCGTCGTGTCATCCCCGTATGGCCCGCGCGCAGCGAACCGCGCTTGAGTAGGGAGCGCAAGCACGCTTTTCGCTTGCGCTCCCTACTCAAGGGTGGTTGTCTCCGACCGGGCCGTACGGGGATGACACGACGCCCGCCCGTTCTCTTGTCATCCTTGGCGGCTCGCCCGTCCGGCGAGGACTCTTTCAAGCCAAGACCTCACAGCCAGCCCACCCAGCCCACCCAAGCCCCAGCACCCTCCGCCGGGCGCGGACAGCACGAACTCGGCGCGCAAGACAAGAAAGCCCGTGCCCAGGTGCGGGAAGCGCCCCACCACAGCCAAACAAAGACTTCCAACAGAAAAGCGCTGGTCAACGCCTTGCCGTCGAAGCGACGGCCGGCCTCCGGCCCCCGACACCATTATCCCACGGGGGACCGACAATCATCCCGCACACCCGCCTGCACTCCTGCACGCCCGCTTGCCTGCCTGCACGCCCACACGCCCACACGCCCACACGCCCACACGCCCACCACACTCACACGGCCGCCTGCATTCCCGGCCGCATGCATGCATGCCCGGTCACCGCATTCCAGCCCGCATGCCCGATCTCGCCTGCATTCCCGATCGAGCAAACGGACAGAGTTGACCAGACGGCCAGTCGGCGGTCTGCCGGTCTGGGGAATGGGCGGTTGGGCGGTTGGGCGATTGGGCGATTGTGTGGACGGCGGGCGGTTATCGATCTGTTGGTCAGGCGGCTGGGCGGTCAGGTGGCCGGGCGGTCGGGTGAATGGGCGGATGGGCGGTCGGGCGCGGGGCCTCACAACCGCGCACAGAGCCGATCGCGCAGATCGACCGCGCACAGGCCGGCTCCACGATCAGGCGACCGACAAGCCGCACGAGTCGCCGACAACCCACTCAGATGGATGGCACCGAACCGCCCGCAGAACCGCTTGCCGGGCCGTCCGCGCACCCCGATCGCGCAACGCCACACCGACACCGACAGTAACCGTCAGCACCTGCTCCCACCGCTCCCAACGACGCCAACCGCCCCAACCACGCCCACCACACCGCAGCCAACCGCGACAGGCGTCACAGCACACACCCCGCACACCCGCACACACCCCCGCAAACAAAAACGAAGGGCGCCCGGCACGAAGCCGGACGCCCTCCCCTCAACCCGTGACCGACGAGGTCAGTCGCGCTGGAGGTACGACAGCAGTCGGAGGATCTCCAGGTACAGCCACACCAGCGTGGTCATCAGACCGAACGCCGCCCACCAGGCCCACTTCGCCGGCACGCCGGAGCGGATCATCTCGTTCGCCGCTTCGAAGTCGAGCAGGAAGTTGAACGCCGCGATGCCGATCACCACGAGGCTGAACACGATCGCGAGCGTCCCGCCGTCACGCAGGCCGAGGTTCACGCCGAACAGGCCGAGCACCAGGTTGCCGAGCATCAGCACGGCGGCCCCGACGGTCGCGCCGATGATCCACTTGGTCAACCGGGGCGTGACGCGGATCGCACCCGTCTTGTAGACGACGAGCATGGCGATGAACACACCGAACGTGCCGAGGATGGCCTGCCAGGCGATGCCCTTGAACGCGCCCTCGAACACACCGGTGATCGCGCCGAGGAACAACCCCTCGGCCGCCGCGTAGATCAGCACGAGCGGCGCGCTCGGGGTGCGCTTGAAGATGATGATCAGCGACACGACCAGGCCGACGATCAGACCCGGCAGCATCAGCGCCAACGGCTTGGCCTGGCCGGACAGCACCAGCCACGCCGAGATGAAACCGGTGGCCAGGGTCGTGGCCAGGGTGATCGCGGTCTTGGTGACCACGTCGTCGATGGTGATGGGGCGCTCGCCGGTGGTCGGCGGCGCGCTCTGGTAGCCGCCGTACTGCTGCGCCTCGTACGGCTGGCCGAAGCCCGCGTAGCTCCCGGAACCGCCGCTGGTCGGCAGGTTGCGGAACGCGGGGTTGCTGGTGGTACGCACCTCGTCCTCCTGTGGCGTTTTGACGCCGTCACGGGGTTCAACGACCACACGAGTCGATCGGTTCCCGTCGGGTAAAACTGACTTTACTCGGGCTGTCGATCTCGAATCCACACCCCACGCTGCGGAGCGTAGTCGGAAAGCCCACTCCCTCGGAGGCTTGTCCACACCGGACCCGACCCGTAAGGCTGCCCCAGGCAGCGCGTCGACAGGCTGCCCGCAGCATCCGGTCCCTAAGCTCTTCCCGAAGCTCGTCCCGAACTGCCCGAGGGGTCAGGTTCATAACTATGGGGTGGAGACGACTCGCCGGCGCGGCGCTCGCCGCCGGCGTGGCCCTGCTCGCCGTTCCCGCAACGTCCGACGCCCAGGTCCAGGAGGGCATCGGCTACACCACACCCGCCCAGGGGTACCGGGGCAAGCCCGGCACCACCGACTGGCTCGGGTCCTACATCTGGCAGGGCAAGCACGTCTGGTGCGTGGAGTACTCGCTGCTCGCGCCCGACAGCTCCGAGGAGTACAAGCCCGGCGACGAACTGCGCACCAAGGCGGGCGACGCGCTCGCCCCTGACGTCGCGGCGAACATCTCCTACCTGCTCCTGCGCTACACGACCAACCCGTCCGTCGACGAGGCCGCCGCGCTGGCGCACCTCCTGCACTCCTGGACGGCGTTCCCGCACGGCGGGATCTCGCTCGACCCGAGCAACGACTTCCGCCACATCGCCTACAACGAGCAGTTCCACTTCGACGCGCTGCCGCAGTCCGCCAAGGACTCGGTGACCAAGCTGCGCGCCGACGCCGAGGCGAACCGCGGCCCGTGGACGGCGAAGGTGACCGCGCCCGACAAGGAGCAGCTGATCGGCTCCCCGGGCGACTGGGCGGTGAACATCGCGAAGGCCGACGGCAGGCTGGTCTCCGACGTCCCGGTCACCGTGGAACTCGACCAGGCCACCCTGGAGGACGGCAAGACGACCGTCGAGCTGCGCACGCCCGCCGACGGCAAGCCGCTCAACGTCAAGGTCATCCCGACCGGCGTCAAGCCCACGTTCAAGGTCCGCCTGGACAGCCCGGCCGACAAGCCGGTGGTGCACGTGCCCGGCAACGCCGACATGCAGCGGATCGTGACGACCGGTGGCGAGAAGAAGCTCGCGGCCGAGGCGTCCGGCACCGCCCGCACCCAGCCCGGCATCGTCAAGGTCGGCAAGACCGACTCCGAGACCGGCAAGCCGATCTCCGGCGTGGCGCTGCGGGTCACCGGCCCGGACGGGGTCAAGCCCGCCCTCAAGCAGGACGACTCCCCGCTGACCGGGCCGGACGGCAAGCCGATCGTGCTCCAGACCGGCGCGGACGGCACGGTCGCCGTGCCCGACCTGCGGACGCCGCAGGAGATCTGCGTCGTCGAGGTCGCCGCGCCGAAGGGCTACGAGGAGAACTTCGACCCGAACGCGCCGCCCAAGGCGTGCGGCAAGGTCGAGCCGGCGCAAACGCTTGCCCTGGCGATCGCGAACAAGCCGAACAAGCCGATCGTCCCGATCACGATCCCGGCGGGCGCGGACGGTGCGGGCGTGGTGGCCACCGCGTCCTTCACCACCGAGCTGGACTCCGGCGCGCTGGTCGGGTTCGGCGGGCTGGTCCTGGTGGGCTCCGCCCTGGTCGGCTTCTTCGTCCGCCGCAAGGCAGTGGCTGCCCGCTCGTGATCGGAGCGGACGCCAGATCGATCACGACCGGCGCGGTGGTGGCGGGGCTCCTCGTCGCCGCCGCGCTGGTGTTCGCCCCGGCCGCCGAGGTCGTGCGGGGTTCCGCGCGACCCGGCGACGCGGTCGTGCCGTTCCCGCTCGGCGACAGCATGAGGTCCGGGCGCGGCTCGGACCTGGCCGGGATGCCCGCCGGCGGCAACCCGCCCGAGAACCCGACCACGCCGTCCGCCGAGCAGCCGCCCCCTCCCCCGGCCGTGCAGGCCCCGGGCACGGTGAAGCTGCCGCAGGGCGGGCTGGCCACGCTGGTCCGCAAGGAGGTCACCGCCGACGGCGTGCTGCCGGTCCCGGAGGGCGTCGGCGAGGCGACCTGGTGGGGCGTGGACCTCGGCGCGTCCGAGGGCGCGACGGTGCTCGCCGGGCACGTCAACTGGAAGGGCATGACCGGCCCGTTCGACGAGCTGTGGCGCGCCTCCGCCGGCCAGGACGTGACCGTGGTGGACACCGCGGGCAAGGCGTTCCGGTTCCGGATCAGCCAGGTGATCACCGTCCGCAAGGACGACCTGCCCGCGCGCGCGGTCGAGCTGTTCGGGCCGCGCGGGGAGCACCGGCTGGCGCTGGTGACCTGCGGCGGTCGGTGGGTCGGCGGCAGCACCGGGTACGAGGAGAACCAGGTCGTCGTGGCGACGCCGGTGGCGTAGAGGCAACCGGCGGACGCGCCGAGTCGTCTTGCCCTGTGTGAAGCGCAGGCGTTTGATCACCACCGGTATCGCGATGGCGCTCGTGCTGGCCGTGCTGGCCGTGCTCGGTGCGCGGGAGCCCCGTCCCGACGAGGACTTCGGCGAACTCGCCGCGCCGCTGCCCATCGCGCCCCGCGCGCCGTCCAGCGCGAACGCGCCCACCCCGTCGCTGCCGCCGCCGGCCGCCGCGCCGAAGTGGATGAAGCGCATGCAGCCCGGCGAGAAGCCGCCGCAGTTCGTGCTGTTCTCCTTCGACGGTGCCGCGTCCAAGGAGCACTGGGACCGGGTGATGCCGATCGCGCAGCGGACCGGCGCGCACGTCACCGGCCTGCTGTCCGGGGTGTACCTGGTCGCCGACGCGGACGCCGCGACCTACGCCGGGCCCGGCCACCGGGCCGGGTACTCGGCCATCCAGTTCGGCGGCACCCGCCAGGACGTGGCGAACCGGATCGCCTACCTCAACGCCGCCCTGGCCGCCGGGCACGAACTGGGCACCCACTACAACGGCCACTTCTGCGACACCGACGAGCCGAGCGTGGGCCGGTGGCGCACCGCCGACTGGGACCTGGAGCTGGACCAGTTCTTCGCGATCCTGGACAAGGCCCGCCAACAGGGTTTCACCCTCGACCCGGCGGCCGTGCGCGGTGGGCGCACACCGTGCCTGGAGGGCGACTGGGGGCAGGCGTTCCCGTCCATGCGGGCGCACGGCCTGGCCTACGACACCAGCCACGTGAGCCTCGGCGTGACGTGGCCGACCGTGCAGGGCGGGATGTGGGAGTTCCCGCTGCCCGAGGTCCGGGTGCCCGCGCTGGGCCGGCAGGTGGTGATGATGGACTTCAACCTCTGGTACGCCTTGAACCGCGCGCAGGACGACCCCGGGCCGCCCGGCGAGTACGCCCGGATCGTGCTGGACACCTACCGGTCGGTCTACCAGGCCACGTTCAACGGCAACCGCGCTCCTCTGGTGGTGGGCAACCACTTCAACGAGTGGGCCGGCGGCGCGTTCAGCGAGGCCGTCGAGCGGTTCATGGAGGAGGTGTGCGCGCGCGAGGAGACCGTGTGCGCCACCTACACCGAGGTCATCCAGTGGATGCAACTGCAAGACCCCGTTGTCCTGGAACAGTTCCGCCGAATGCCCGCCTCGCTCAACTGAGCCCACGGCCGAAAAACACCACACACCGCCAAAAACCACACAGGCCAAACACCACTGACGGCGAAACCCAGGCGCACCAACACCACGCACAGCAACACACACCAGCGCACCCGGACCACACCGCACCCAGAACACCACCGTGCCAACGCATCGCACCGTGCCGGGTGCCCGCGACCGAAGCCGCGAGCACCCGGCTCGGCTCAGCCGTCAGTGCTCAGCCGTCAGTGCTCAGCCGTCAGTGCTCAGCCGTCAGTGCTCAGCAGCCGGTCGTCGTCGGCCGCCGGGGTGCCCCGACCGTCCTGGTTCGACGTACCCAGCCACAGCGTCCCGTCCGGAGCCGCACCGGCGGCCCGGACCCGGCCGTAGCCGGTGAACACCGCCTGCGGCGTGCCCAACTCGGTCCCGGTCACCGGGATCTTCCAGACCCGCCGCCCGGTCACGCACGCGACGTAGAGCGCGTTCTTGTAGAACGCGATCCCGGAAGGCCCGGCCGAACTGGTCGGCCACGACTTCACCGGGTTCACGAACCTGGTGTCGTTGCACGGCCCTTCGCACGTCGGCCAGCCGTAGTTCTTGCCGGACTGGATCCAGTTCAGCTCATCGGTCCGGTTGTTGCCGAACTCCGTGGCGTACGCCCGGCCGTTGGCCCACGTGATGCCCTGCGGGTTGCGGTGGCCGTAGGAGTACACCCGGCTGTTGAACGGGTTGCCCGGCGCGGGCGCGCCGGTCGTGGTGAAGCGCAGGACCTTGCCCGCGAGCGAGGACGTGTTCTGCGCGTTGGCGCTGTTGCCCGCGTCGCCCGTGGTCGCCCACAGGAGTCCGTCCGGGCCGAATTCCAGGCCGCCTCCGTTGTGGAACCGGTTCTTCGGGATACCGGTCACGATCGGTTCCGCGGCCCCGCCGCCGCCGATCTTCACGCGGGAGACCCGGTTGTCGGCGGCGGCCGTGTAGTAGACGTAGACGGTGTTGTCGGTGGCGAAGGTCGGCGACACCGCGATGCCCAGGAGTCCGCCTTCGCCTCCGGGCACGGCTTCGTTCACGGTGTGCAGGGTGGTCACCGCGGTTCCGGTGATCTTTTTGATCTTCTTCGTGTCGCGTTCGGTGTAGATGCCGCTTCCGTCGGGCAGGTAACCGATGTCCCACGGGACTGCCTGGCCGGTGGCCAGCGTTCGCACCGCGAGTTGCGCCGGGCCGGCCTGGGCGGGAGCGACCACGGTCGCGCCCAGTGTTGCCAGGGCCAGTACCGCGCCTAGACGAGCACGCATGTGCTGCCTCCATGTCCGCACTGTCACGGCGGCGGAACGGCGGTCACCACGACTCAACCACGCCCGCACAAATCGGGCAACATTCATCGGAGGACAGACCACTACCTGGTTGGGCAACCCTCCTTACGATCTAGCGCGGTGACCCCCGAACGCTCTACCTTGGAGACACCGCCGCCGACCCACGGAGAGCCACACCCCAATCCGAGGAGTCGCGCAATGTCAGCCGAGAAGACGCCGCAGCCGAAGCGCACCTGGGTCAAGCCGGACTTCCGGGACATCGACACGCCGATGGAAGTCACCGCGTACGCCGCGCGCGGCTGAGCGGAACGCCCTGGCGTCGTGGCTCCGGGCGCGTACTCGCGGGCGGGGCCACGACGTGGTGCGCGGCGACCCACCCGGCCGCACGCGGCCACCCCGCACCCCGCCACCCCGCACGCTGCCACCCCGCACCACGCCACCCGCGCCGTGCGACGGACCGGTGCCACGCGGGCACGTCGCGACGCCGCCGGTCGCGGGAACCGCGGTCGGGAGGGCACTGGCCGAACGCGGAAGCAGACCGGAGACCCTGGAGGCGCGCGCATGCCCGAGCCGTTGACCGAGGAGAAGTTCACCGCCCGCCTGCGGGCGCTCTCCGCCCGCTACTGGGACAGCCACCCGTTCCACCTCCGGCTGCACGCGGGCGAGCTGTCCGAGGACGAACTGCGGCTGTGGGCGGCGAACCGCTGGTACTACCAGCGCTGCATCCCCCGCAAGGACGCCTCGATCCTGGCCAACTGCCCGGACCCGGACGTCCGCCGGCAGTGGCGGGAGCGGATCGTCTGGCACGACGGGGAGCGCGCGGGCGAGGGCGGGGCGGAGAACTGGCTGCGGATGGCCGAAGCGCTCGGCCTGACCCGCGAGGAGGTGCTCGACGAGCGGCACGTGCTGCCCGGCACCAGGTTCGCCGTCGACGCCTACGTGACCTTCGCGCGCACCAGACCGTGGGTGGAGGCGGTCGCCTCCGGGCTCACCGAGATGTTCTCCCGCGGGCTGATGACCCGCCGGTTGGCCGACATGCGGGAGCGGTACCCCTGGATCGCCGAAGAGGGCTTCGCCTACTTCACCACGCGCCTGAAGGTGATCGAGGGCGAGGGGAAGTCCACTTTGGACCTCGTGGTGCGCAACTGCCGGACCAGGGAACAACAGGACGCCGCGGTCGCCGCGCTGGCGTTCAAGTGCGACGTGCTGCGGGCGATCCTCGACGCAGTCGACTACTACGCGGTCGGCACGGCCGACCGGACAACGGGACGATCATGACCGATCTCGATGCCACACCACGGCTCGGCAAGGGCGTGAAGACCTCTTACGACCAGACCCGGGAGAGCCACGTCGTGCTGTTCCCCGAAGGTGTACTGGTGCTCAACGAGACCGCCGCCGCGGTGGTCGGGCTGTGCGACGGGCGCACCACGATCACCGGCATCGCGGCGAAGCTGGCCGAGGAGTTCGACGGCGTGCGGCCGGAGGACGTCGCCGAGCTGGTGGACCGGCTGACCGCGCGCAAGGTGGTGCGGACCGATGGCTGACGCCCCGTTCGGGCTGCTCGCCGAACTCACCCACCGCTGCCCGCTCCAGTGCGGCTACTGCTCCAACCCGCTGGAGCTGGTGCGCGGTTCGGCCGAACTCGACACCGCCGAGTGGTGCTCGGTGTTCGACCAGGCGCGCGCCATGGGCGTGCTCCAGTTCCACCTGTCCGGCGGGGAACCGCTGGCGCGCAAGGACCTCCCGGAGATCGTCGGCCACGCCGCCGGACTCGGCGGGTACGTGAACCTGGTGACCAGCGGGCTCGGCCTGACCGCCGAGCGGCTCGCCGACCTGGTCGCCCGGGGCGTCGACCACGTGCAGCTGTCGGTGCAGGACGCGGTGCGCGCCAACGCCGACCTGATCGCCGGGGTGAAGGCGTTCGACCACAAGCTCACCGCCGCGCGCCTGATCGGCGAGGCGGGGCTGCCGCTGACGGTCAACGTCGTGCTGCACCGCCGCAACCTCGACCACGTCGCCGAGATCATCGAGCTGGCCGAGCGGATGGGCGCGGACCGGCTGGAGCTGGCCAACACCCAGTACTACGGCTGGGCGCTGCGCAACCGGGCCGCCCTGCTGCCCACCCGGGACCAGCTGAGCCGGGCGGACGCGGCGGTGGCGCGGGCGCGCGAGCGGTCCCGGATGGAGATCGTCTACGTGATCGCGGACTACCACGAGGCGCACCCCAAGCCGTGCATGTACGGGTGGGGCGCGCAACAGCTCACGGTCGCGCCCAACGGGGACGTTCTGCCCTGCCCGGCGGCGGGCGTGATCGACAACCTGGGGGTGGAGAACGTGCGGGACCGGCCGCTGGCCGGGATCTGGCACGAGTCGGGTTCGTTCAACGCGTTCCGCGGGGTCGACTGGATGCGCGAGCCGTGCCGGTCGTGCGTCCGCAAGGAGATCGACTTCGGCGGGTGCCGGTGCCAGGCGTTCCAGCTGACCGGCGACGCGGCGAACACCGACCCGGTGTGCTCGCTGTCCCCTCGGCGCACCGAGGTGGACCTGATCCTCGCCGCGGAGACGACGGCTCCGGCGGCGCTGACGATGCGGAAGGTGGCGCGGTGAAGGTCGTGCTGCTCGGAACGGCCGCCGGTGGCGGCGCGCCGCAGTGGAACTGCGCGTGCGGGCCGTGCGCGAAGGCGCGGGCGGGCCTGCTGCCCGCGCGCACCCAGGACTGCCTGGCGGTGAGCGGGAACGGCGAGGACTGGTGGCTGCTCAACGCCTCCCCCGACATCCGGACCCAGATCACCGCGACGCCGCTGCTCGACCCCGGCCCCGGTCCCCGGGACACGCCGGTGCGCGGTGTGCTGTTCACCGACGCCGAGGTGGACCACACGCTCGGCCTGCTGACGTTGCGCGGCGCGGTCGGGCTGCGGGTGCACGCGCCGGCGACCGTGCTGCACGCGCTCACCGACACCCGCGCGATGCTGGACAAGTACGCCGAGTGGACGTGGCGGCAGGTCGAGCCGGAGCAGACCTTCGCGCTGTCGGGCGGGCTGGAGGTGACCGCGTTCCCGGTCAGCGGCAAGCGCCCGAGGTACGCGGGCGAGTCCCCGGTGGCCGGGCACTGGGTGGTGGCCTACCGGGTGTTCGACCCGGAGACCGGCGGGATCGTGCTCTACGCGCCGTGCCTGGCGGGGTGGCCGCTGGGGTTCGACGACCTGGTCGCCGAGGCGGACGCGGTGCTGCTGGACGGCACGTTCTACGCGCCCTCGGAGATGGGCGCGGCCACCGGCCGGTCCGGCGGCCAGTCCGCGATGGGCCACCTGCCGATCACCCACACGCTGCCCGAACTGCGCCGCCACCCCGGCGTGCGGCGGATCTACACCCACCTCAACAACACCAACCCGGTGCTCGACCCGGACTCCGACGAGCACGCCAAGCTGCGCGAGGCCGGGGTCGAGGTGCTGCCCGACGGCGCGGTCCTGGAGGTCTGACCGGGGGACGCCGGCGGCGGCCCGGGGCACCGGCCCGCCGGCGTCCCGGGCCCGAGGGGCCTGCTCCCACGGCCGATCGGGGGGTTAGACCCACCGCCCGCACCCCGGCCACCCGGAAGAATCACCCGCATGACGGACCACGACCTCGTGCGCGGCGCGGGGACCCGGATCAAGGCCGCGGCGCTGGCCTTCGCCCGGGTGCCGCTGTGCGTGATCGGACTGCCCCTGATCCCGCTGCAGCTCTACACCTACCCGCTGGTCCTGGTGACGGTCGGCGTGCCGATGCTGCTGCTGGTCACCGCGCTGACCCGGGGCTACCTGGGCCTGCACCGGCGGTGGGCGGGCCGGGTGCTGGGCGAGGCGATCCCCGCGCCCTACCGGGTGCCCGCGAACCGGGGCCCGATGACCAGGGTGCGGGCCATCGCCACCGACCCGGCGACGTGGCGGGACATGGCGTTCCTGCCGCTCAACGCGTTCGTCGGGGTGGCCTGCGGGGCGCTGCCGGCGGCGCTGTGGCTGGGCGGCGCGTTCGGCTTCGTCACACCGCTGCTGTGGATGGCCGGCGCGGACGCGGTGAACTACAACGGGATCGACTCGGACCTGCCGGGCAACTTCCTGCTCGCGCCGCTGATCGGCCTGGCCCACCTGGCGCTGGCGTGGTGGGCGACGCCGCGCGTGGTGCGGCTGCACGCCCGGTTCGTGCGGTTCTTCCTGGCGCCGAGCCAGACCGAGGCGCTGACCAACCGGGTGCGGGTGCTGGCCGACTCGCGGGCCGAGACGGTGGACGCGCAGGCCGCCGAGCTGCGCCGGATCGAGCGCGACTTGCACGACGGCGCGCAGGCCCGGCTGGTGGCGCTGGGGATGAGCCTGGGCATGGCCGAGGAGCTGCTGGCCCGGGACCCGGACGCGGCCCGCGACCTGCTGGTCGAGGCGCGCCAGTCGTCGTCGCAGGCGCTGTCCGAGCTGCGCGACCTGGTGCGCGGCATCCACCCGCCGGTGCTGGCCGACCGGGGGCTGGACGGGGCGCTGCGCGCGCTGGCCCTGACCAACCCGCTGCCGGTCGAGGTCGACCTGGTGCTGGACGGGCGGCCGGAGGCCCCGGTGGAGTCGGCGGCGTACTTCGCGGTCGCCGAGACGCTGACGAACGTGGCCAAGCACAGCGGTGCCGGCAGCGCGTGGGTGCGGGTGCGGCACGAGAACGGCCGGCTCGCGCTGATGATCGGCGACAACGGCCGGGGCGGGGCCGAGGCGACCGAGAACGGCGGACTGCGCGGAATCGAGCGCAGGCTGGCCGCCTTTGATGGCACGCTCGGGATCGCGAGCCCGGTCGGCGGGCCGACGATCGTGACCATGGAGCTGCCGTGCGCGTTGTCCTCGGTGAAGACCTCGTCCTCCTCCGGGACGGCCTGATCCGGCTGCTGCAGGCCTACGACTTCGACGTGGTGGAGGCGGTCGACTCCGGTCCCGCCCTGCTCAAGGCCATGGTCGACCACCGCCCGGACGTGGCGGTGGTCGACGTGCGGCTGCCGCCGACGTTCACCGACGAGGGGCTGCGGGCGGCGATCGAGGCGCGCAAGCGGGTGCCCGGCCTGCCCGTGCTGGTGCTCTCCCAGTACGTGGAGCAGCTCTACGCCCGCGAGCTGCTGTCCGATCGCGGCGGCGGCGTCGGCTACCTCCTCAAGGACCGCGTGTCCGACGTCACCCAGTTCGTGGACGCGATCCGGCGGGTGGCGGCGGGCGGCACCGCGATGGACCCGGAGGTCATCACCCAGCTGCTGGCGCGCAGCGGGCGGGACCGGCCGCTGGCCACGCTGACCCCGCGCGAGCGGGAGGTGCTCTCGCTGATGGCGGAGGGCCGGTCGAACGGCGCGATCGCGGCGCGGCTGTTCGTGACCGAGAAAGCGGTGGGCAAACACACCGCCAACATCTTCGGCAAGCTCGACCTGCCGCTGTCCGAGGACGACAACCGCCGGGTGCTCGCGGTGCTGGCCTATTTGGACCGGCTGTAAATCGTTATTTAGGCTAAGCACCGTTCTGACTTTCCCGCCAACGCCCCAGGGGTGCCCGATGGATACGACGGCCGCGCTCGCCGCAGAACTGCTCGACCTGATGTCCCGGCTCTCGCCGCTGGGCGCGACCGTGTGGGGCCTGCCCGGATATGACCACCTGCTCGCCGACCACCGGCCGGAGACCGAGGAATCGACCAGGGCCGCCGCGCTGCGGATCGCGGAACGCGCGCGGGCGCTGCCCGCCGACGACGACCCGGTCACCCGCGCGGTGATCGTGCAGCAGGCCGAATCCACCGTCGACCTGCTCGACGCGCGGTCGGTCGAGTACACGATCACCGATTCGTTCTTCGCCCCGGCCGGCGAGCTGCTGTCCGTGCTGCCGATGGTCGTGCCCGCCGACGAGGAGCAGGAGCGGGCCTACCTGTCCCGGCTCGCGGCCATCCCGGAGTTCCTGCGGGTGGTCGCCGAGCGCCAGGTCGCCGGTTCCGCCGCCGGCCGCACGCCGGTCCAGCACCTCCTGGACGCGACCGTCGCCTACCTGGACCGCTACCTGGCCGCCGAGCAGGACCCGCTGGCCCGGCCGCAGGGCGGCGCGGCGTTCACCGCCGAGCGCGACCGGCTGATCGCCGAGCGGGTGCGGCCCGCGTTCGCCGCCTACCGCGACGCCGTCGCGGCCCTGAGCGGCCGTCCCGCCGACCAGGCGGGCCTGTGCTGGCTTCCCGACGGCGAAGCCGCGTACGCCGGCCTGGCGCGCGCTCAGACCACCACAACGCGGTCTCCCAAGGAGTTGCACGAGACGGGGCTGGCCATCATGGCCGAGCTGGCCGAGGAGTACGCCGAACTCGGCGAGCGGGTGTTCGGCACCCGCGACACCGCCGAGGTCTTCGAGCGCATGCGCGAGGACCCGGCGCTGCGCTGGCGGTCCGAGGACGAGCTGATCTCCGCCGCGCGCGAGGCGGTGGCGCGGGCCGAGCAGGCCGCGCCGCGCTGGTTCGGCCGGATCCCCGCCAAGCGCTGCGAGGTGGAGCCGGTGCCCGCGGTGGACGCGCCGGGCGCGCCCACCGCGTTCTACGCGCCGCCGTCGATGGACGGGACGCGGCCGGGCACCTACTACGCCAACACGCACCGCGTGGAGGAGCGCTTCCGGTACCAGGCCGAGGCCATCGCGTTCCACGAGGCGGTGCCGGGGCACCACTTCCAGGTCGTGCTGGCGCAGGAGCTGGCCGACCTGCCGGTGCTGCGCCGGGTCGCCTCGGTCACCGGGTACCTGGAGGGCTGGGGCCTGTACTGCGAGCGGCTGGCCGACGAGATGGGGCTGTACTCGGACGACGTGGCGCGGCTGGGGATGCTCGCCATGGACTCGATGCGGGCCGGCCGGCTGGTCGTGGACACCGGGCTGCACGCGCACGGGTGGAGCCGCGAGCGGGCCGTGGCGTACCTGCGGGAGAACACGCCGCTGGCGCAGGTCGAGATCGAGTCCGAGGTGGACCGCTACATCGCCGCGCCCGGCCAGGCGCTGGCCTACATGGTGGGACGGCTGGAGATCCAGCGGGTGCGGGCCGAGGCGGAGCGGGCGCTGGGCGACCGGTTCGACATCCGGGCGTTCCACGACCTGGTGCTGGGCGGCGGGCCGCTGCCGCTGGCCGTGCTGGACGAGGTCGTGCGGGACTGGGTGACCTCGCAGGCGTGAGCGCGGCTCAGGTGTGAAACCCCTGCGGGTGGCCCGGACTCCCGGGCCACCCGACCCGGCTTCACTCCACCGCCGGGGGTCGAGCGCTGCCCTTTCGGGGCATTGACAAGGGAAAACTCCGATATCCCACCGGCACAACTCAAGTAGCCAGTGTTGGCTTACTCGGCCGCCCGTTCGTGATCACTCGGCAGTCGAGTGACTACGAAGGTTGCGGCGCACGTGCCCCCGACGGGATTCGAACCCGTACTGTGACTCTTTTAAGGAGCCTGCCTCTACCGATTGGGCTACGGGGGCAGCAAGGAGCCTAAGCCGTTACCGAGCGTTCGTGGGGCCGGTTCGACACAAGTCCCCCGCACGGCTCAATGCGATCCGCTATTGCGCTCATTCAGGTAATGGACCCACGGCGCTCATGCCAAGTACGACTTCGTGATAAGCATCACAGTGCAGTGCCTGTTCTACGAGTTCATCCCGCAATGCTGCGGTGAAGCCGATACCAAAACCCATTGCGGTAGCAACCAGATAAGCGGTTTGCGACAGGTGGCCCACGTCCATTTGCACAACCCGATAAGCCCGTGACGTGTCGTAACGCCACCTGGTCCGTTCGAGGACCGCCGTGTACGCGAGGACCAACGGGGCCTGTCCCACCCACTCCTGGTCACCGGCCGCCTCGGCCATCGCGGCCGGCGACCACACCGCGCCCAGCGGCTCCAGCGCGTGCGCGAGCCCCTCGTAGTGGTGCCACCCGTCGGCGATGCCCGTCACCCCCCGGGTGTGCGCGTAGATCTCCACCGGGTGCCGGCCGCCGCCGGACGGGCTGGTCTTGAACACCGTGCCGGTCCGCCCGATCCGGGGACGGGCGGGCGACGGCGCGGCGAGCACGCCCAGTAGTTCACCCACTCGGCCCAGCCCGATCGGGCCGCCGCCGAACTCCCGGGTGGTGCGCCGGGACAGCAGCACGTCCAGCAGGCCGCTGGCCGCCCAGTCCGGTTCCCGGGGCAGCGGCGGCAGCGGCACGGCGGACCCGCCGAACGTGCGGAACGGCGCGGGCGGCGGCTCCAGGGTCAGCTTCACGTCCAGGATCGCGTCGTGCTCGTCCGAACCCTGGTACGGCGCGTCGGCCAGGGTGCGGCTGGCGAAGTGGAAGTGCCGCGCGGACGCGCCCCACGGCCCCCAGCCGGCCAGCATCCGGCGCTCCGCGTCGTGCTGGGGCGAGCCCTCCACCAGCAGCACGCCCGCGTCCACGAGTTCGTCGAGCACCTTGCGCAGCGCGGCCTGGTCGGCCTCGCCGAGCGGGCCGAGCAGCACGTCGACGTCGGTGAACTCGGTGAACTTGCGGCACAGCAGCTCGGCCGTCTCGCTGATCGCGAACTGGCGGTGGTGCAGGTAGTCGTCCCACACCACAGCGCCGTCCTGGTAGAACAACGCCGCGTGCTCAGCGACCTTTACCCGCACTCAGCAGCTCCTCGAAACGCGCCGCGACCCACTCGTGCACGGCGTCGGACACCCGTTCGTCCTCGGCGCGGTGTTCGAACCAACGCCAATCGCAGTTGACGTTGACCTCCAGGAACACGTGGTCACCGCCCGCGACGAGCAGGTCGAAAGCCGCGACCTGCAACCGCCAGTGCCGGGCTAAGGCGAGCAGGCGCTCGGCGAGCCTCGGCGGCGTGTCCACCGGGGTCACCCGGACGGCCTCCGGATCGACCCACAACTGGGCCGGATCCAGCTTGTCGACCTGGAACGAGAGGGTGCGCTCCCCCACCACGAACACCCGGAGCTCGGTGTCGGCGGGAACGTACTCCTGGACGATCACCGGTGCGGACTCCGGCACGTCGCCGTAGCGACTGGTCTCCAGGGGACGGGGGAACAGGCCGTGCTGCGTACCGGGGCGCGGCTCCAGCAGGTGCCGGCCGGTGGTCTTGACGATGCACCGCGCGCCACCGGGCCGGGTCCGGCCGGGGCGGGTGGTGACGGTGGTGCGCGGGACCCGCAGCCCGAACGCGGCCGCGTCCGAGAGCTGGGTGAGCCGGTCGAGGTGGGCGGTGCTGCGGGCCGGGTTGACGTGCGCCCAGTCGCCCCGGGTGGTCAGCCAGTTCGCCACCGCGCCCCACTGGTCCACGGCGTAGGCGCCGGCCAGGGTGCCCGGCTCGACCTGGAGCGCGGAGAGTTCGAAGTGCCTGCGCCACACCAGCAGCGGGCGCAGCAGCCAGCGGTCCAGTTCCAGCAGGGGCGCGTCGGTGTAGACGGTCAGCGGCAGGTCGACGCAGCGGTCGGCGTCGATGCGGGCCATCCGGATGCCGCGTTCGGCCAGCGCGATGGAGAGCGCGTTCATCTCCATGTCGGTGGCGCGGGCGAGCACCAGCACGCAGGGCACGGGGCCGCCGTCACCCTCGTCGACCATCCCGAGGCGGTGCACCTGCTCCTGGAAGTCCAGGTTCTTGGCCGGGGACCGGAAGATGTAGTCCTGACCTTGCAGCAGCAGTGGGGTGGGCTTGACGGGCTTGGCGGCCTCGGGTGGGGGAACCGACTCGTTCCCCCACCCGGAAGCGGGCATGCTCAGTCGTCTTTCTTGCTGCGAAAAACCTTTCCGGCGGTGGCGTACTCGGCGGCGTACTCCGCCAGGGCACGGTCCTCGATCTCACCGCGGCGAAGCTGTGCGGCCAGCTCCTCAAGCGACATCGCGGTCACCTCTCTCCCCACTGGCGCATCACACTTTTGGTGGCGCGCCAGTCGTAGTCTCGGGTTCACGTTACGCAATGTCAAGGTCACGCGCTGCCCATTACGCTATTTGGGGGCTCAAGTTACGGCCCTAAGCCAGACGGGTGCTTGCCCACCGCGACCGAACAGCGCAGCGGGCAAGCCGCTGATCAGCTCTTCGTGGCCCGGTCGAACTCCGCCTTCGGCTCGTGGATCTGCCCGAGCGCGACCACCTCGCGGCCCGAGAACAGGGCCTGCGTCCAGTCCACGAACACCCGGAACTTGCGGTTCACCGTGGGCATGAACATCACGTGGTAGCTGCGGTGCATGAACCAGGCCACGACCCCCTTGAAGCGCAGGCCGAACACGTCGCCGACGCCCTTGTACAGGCCCAGGCCCGCGACCGAGCCGACGTACTTGTGGAAGTACTCCTTCGGCTGCTTGCCGCGCAGGGTGGCGATGATGTTCTTGGCCAGCAGCTTCGACTGGCGGATGGCGTGCTGCGCGTTGGGCACGCAGGTCGCCGTCGGGTCCTCCTCGGTGCGCGAGAGGTCCGGCACGGCCGAGCAGTCGCCCGCCGCCCACACCCCGGGCAGGCCCTGGACCTGCATCGCGGCCGTGCAGCGGACCCGGCCGCGCTCGTCGAGCGGGAGGTCGGTGTTGCGCAGCATCGGGTTGGCCTTCATGCCGGCCGTCCAGATGATGGTCTCCGAGTCGAACTCGGTGCCGTCGTCGAGGACGACGTGGCCGCCCTCCAGCGACTTGACCCGGGTGTCCAGGTAGCAGGTGATGCCGCGCTTCTCCAGCTGCTCGACGGTGTACACGCCGAGCTTCGCGCTCACCTCGGGCATGATCCGCCCGGCCGCCTCGACCAGCACCCAGTGCATGTCGTCGGGCTTGAGGCCCTCGTAGTAGCGCAGCGCGTAGCGGGCCATGTCCTCCAGCTCCGCCAGCGTCTCGATGCCCGCGAAGCCGCCGCCGATGACCACGAAGCTGAGCAGCCGCTTGCGCATCTCCGGGTCGTTCGTGCTGGCCGCCTGGTCGAGCCGCGACAGCACGTGGTTGCGCAGGTAGATGGCCTCGCCGATGGTCTTCATGCCGATGCCGACCTCGGGCAGGCCGGGGATCGGCAGGGTGCGCGAGATCGCGCCCAGGGCCGAGACGAGCACGTCGTACTCGATCTCCTCGACGTGGCCGTCGGCGAGTTCGACGGTGACCGCCTTGCGCGCGTGCTCGATCTTCGTGGCGCGCCCGGTGACGATGTGGCAGCGCTTGAGGACCTTGCGCAGCGGCACCACCACGTGGCGCGGCTCGATCGAACCGGCCGCCGCCTCGGGGAGGAACGGCTGGTAGGTCATGTGGGGCTGTGGGTCGATGACCGTGACCGACGCCTCACCGGAACGCAGCTTCTTCTGCAATCCCAGCGCGGTGTACATGCCGACGTACCCACCGCCGACAATCACGATCCGTGTGGGTTGCGACTTCACAGCAGCCATACGCCTATGGTCGCACCGGAGGGCCGTTTCCGACGCGTCCGCGAGCCCCGTTGTGACCACGGTCGCCGGGTGATGCGGAACACCCAGCGCTCTGACCAGCCACGGCACCGCCCAGGTGGGTGAACGTGCTGAGAGGAACGATCCAGACACTCAGCTTTCCCTGAGCTTTCCCGGCCCGTTCCTCAGCTCCGCCGGCGCAGCAGCGCGACCGCCCCGGCCACCAGCCCGACCGCGCACACCACCCCGATCACCTCGACGACCTCGTCCGTCCGGCCGCCCGGCAACAGGCCCACGAGCGCGGCCAACAAGAGCACCCCGGCCTGCACCAGCACGAATCGGAGCGCTGCCGGGCGTAGTGCCTTGGGGTGAATGCGCGCCCGGACGGGTATGAGCGCCGCGTAAGCGCTCAGCACGTGCAACAGGTGCACGAGAGCGACCAGGACGAGTACGCCCGGCCGCACCGGAGCGCCTCCGACCACCACTATCGCCACCGCCGGATAGGCCACGACGAGCATGACGGCGGCCGACGCGGGAATCGCGGCGGTCACCCCGGCCAATCCGAGGTACAACACCAATGGAGCAATCATCACTCCTTCGGCGTAAAGAACGCCGGCGACGGCCAAAGCCACCACGCCGATCGCCGCCCGCAACACCCAGCCGGGCACGCCGGTGTCCAGCCGGACGACCTCCGGCTCCTCGAACTCCGCCCCGACCGGCGCTCCCGCCGTCATCGCCGCCTCCCCGGCCGGGCCGCTTCGCGCAGCGCGCCGGAGATGGCCGCCGCCCGCGCGTCCCAGGTCACCACGGGCACGCCGTGCCGCCGCATCGCCTCCAGCCGCACCTCGTGCTCCAGTTCCAGCACCTTCAGCGTCGCCGCGCCCCACTCGGTCTCCCGGTCCGGGCGCAGCCCGTCGGGCAGCACGTCCACCGCCAGCACCACGTTGCCGCGCCGCGCGGCGTGCACCGTCAGCTCGACCACCTCGGCGTCGAGGAACGGCGAGAGCACCACGACCAGCGCGCCGTGCGGCACCTGCTCCGGCCGCAGCACGGGCTTCTGCGCCCACCCGGCCGACCGCGCGCACACCACGAGCTGGTTGCGCAGCCGCAGCAGCTGCCGCCGGCCCGCGCCCGCCCGCACGCCGAGCTGCGGCCGGCCCAGGTCCACCAGCCCGACCCGGTCGCCCTGCCGCAGGTACCCGGCGGCCAGCGAGGCCGCCGCGCGCACCGCCAGGTCGAGGCTGCCGCCGGGCCGGGTGGTCACGCCCTTCGCGCCCACCGACCACTCGCCCAGGTCCGGCTCGACGTCGAGCCGGGTGTCCAGGGCGAGCACCACGTCCGCGTCGGCCTCCGCGTGGTGCTCGCGGACGTGCAGGGTGCCCGCCCGCAGCGAGACCCGCCAGTCGATCCGGCGCAGCCGGTCGCCCGGCTGGAACGCCCGGATGTCGCGCAGCTCCACCGAATCGCCGGGCCGCAGCGCCCGGTGCGCGCCGACCAGGCCGCGCGCCCGCGCGGGCAGCAGCCCGGCGGGCAGCTGGTGCACCGGGGGCAGCAGCACCCGCCCGCGCTCCGGCGCGGTGACCGGTCCGTGCGCGAACAGCCCGTCCGGCCCGGCCACCAGGTGGTCCGGCCGCAGGTCGACGCCCTCGCCCCAGGCGTTGCGGCGCAGCACGACCTCGATCGAGGTGGCCGTCGCGGGCAGCAGGTGCACCGGGCCCAGGCCCGTGCCGCCGGAGGGCAGCCGGATCGCCAGCACCTCGGCGCCCTCGCCCGGGTCGACGTCCACCACGGACTTGGCCGCGCCGACCTCGCCGGTGCGGGCCAGGCCGCGCACCCGCACGTCCGGCCGGCCGCCGACCCCGGCGACCAGCGCGATCAACGTCGACAGCAGCAGCGGCGCGCCGAACAGCACCAGCTCGACCCGGTGGAACAGCCCGCCGAACACGACCAGGCCCACGCCCAGCGCGGCCCCGCGCACCAGGGCGTCGGTCGGGTGCCAGTGCGCGCCCCGCCCGCCGGTCAGCCCCTCCCGGATGCGCTGCGCCCGGTTCATGAGCGGGTGGTGGCGGGGCCGGGCACGCGGTCGAGCAGCTCGGTCACGACCTCCACCCCCGTGGTGCCCGACGTCCAGGTCTCCGGGCGCAGCGTCAGCCGGTGCGCCAGCGCCGGGATCGCGCACTCCTTGACGTCCTCGGGCAGCACGAAGTCCCGGCCGTCCAGCACCGCCAGCGCGCGGCCGACCAGCACCAGCGCCTGCGCGCCGCGCGGCGACGCGCCGACCTCGACGGCCTGGTGGGCGCGGGTCGCGGCGGCCAGGTCCACGCAGTAGCGCAGGACGTCGTCGTCCACCGCGACCTGCTCCACGCCCTGCTGGAGGGCGAGCAGCCGCTCGGTGTCGAGCACCGGCTCGACGGTCGCCTCCTCCTGCCGGCGGGCCAGCCGCCGGCGCAGCACCTCGACCTCCTCCTCGGCGGGCGGGTAGCCGACGTCGAGCCGCAGCAGGAAGCGGTCCAGCTGGGCCTCGGGCAGCGGGTAGGTGCCCTCGTACTCGACCGGGTTGGCGGTGGCCAGCACGTGGAACGGCCGGGGCAGCGGGAACGTCCGGCCCTCGACCGTGACCTGCCGCTCCTGCATGGCCTCCAGCAGCGCGGACTGGGTCTTGGGCGGCGTCCGGTTGATCTCGTCGGCCAGCAGCAGGCCGGTGAACACCGGCCCGGCCCGGAACGCGAACTCGCGGTCGCCGGGGTTGTAGATGAACGAGCCGGTCACGTCCGCCGGCAGCAGGTCGGGCGTGCACTGCAGGCGCTTGAAGTCCAGCCTCAGCGCCTGCGCCAGCGAGCGCGCCATGAGGGTCTTGCCCAGGCCCGGCACGTCCTCCAGCAGCACGTGCCCGCCGGCCAGGATCGCGGCCAGGGCCAGCCGCACCGAGCGGTGCCGGCCGACGACGACGGCGCCGACCGCGTCCAGGACGGCCTTGCCCTCGGCTCCGATGTGGGATGCAGTCGTCACAGGTTCTCCAACAGCCGGGTGAGCGTGCGGTGGTCGGGCAGGGTGGCGCCCGGATCGGTGACCAGGCGGTGCAGGTCGGGGTCGAGCAGGGCGGCGGCGCGCGGGTCGGCGAGGTCGGGCACGCCGTGCCGCTGCCGCAGCCGGGCCTCCACCAACCGGCGCAGCCGGGGCTGGATCCGCACGGCGAACCGGTCCTGGTCCGCGGCGGCCTCCGCCAGCCGGCTCGCCAGGTTGCTCGCCTGCACGGAGCCGGCGGTGGAGAAGTGCGCGGGCGGCGGGGCCCACACCACGTCGGTGGCCCTGGGCAGCCGGGCCACCAGCACGGCCAGCGCCAGCGCGGGCACCGCGACCAGCACCGCCCAGTGCACCGGGGCGCCGGCCCGGACGAGGGTGAACGCGGTGGCCGCGCCGACGACCACGCCGACCGTGATCGCGCCGCCCAGGCCCAGCAGCGGGACCATCTCCCGCTTCTCCTCGCTCATTCCGGGCTCGTCGCGGGGCTCGTCGCGGGGTCGCCCAGGTCGCGCACGATCCGCTCCAGGGCGTCCTCGGCGGTGCGGGCGTCGGCGTCGGTGACCTCGGCGGTGCCGAACCGGGCGCGCTGGTAGGCCGAGCGCAGCGCGCCGGCCGCGGCCTCGTCGACCCGGTGCCGGACCAGCAGCGCGCCGGTGAACTCGGTGGGCGTCTCGTGCGGCCGGCGGGCCGCGCCGCTGTCCGCGGCGGCCTGCTCCAGCCGCACCCAGGACAGCACCACCGCGTCGCGCGGCGGCCCGCCGGTGCGGGTGCGCAGTTCGCGCAGCGCGTCACGCGCGCCGCGGACCAGGACGTCGGGTGCCGATTCGGCCCCCGAATCGGCGGCCTCGACCGCGCCGCCGACGCCCCGCCGGCGGCGTCTGGGCAGCCGCAGCGTGGCCAGCAGGCCGACGACCACCACCAAGGCGGCCACGACCAGCACCAGGAACACGGCGACCAGCGAGCCGCCGGCTTCGGACGGGCCGATGTCGTCGAGGCCGGTCGGGCGCGGCGAGGGCACCAGCGTGGGCACGGCCTCGTCGGCGGCGCGGGTGTCCTCGTACGGGACGGGCGAGGTCCCGTTGGCGGCGATCGCGACCACGACGAGCGCCGAGCCCACCAGGAGCGCGAGCACGAGCCGGGGTTTCATGACGGCATGATGCCCGCCACACCGGCCCGAAGCGCGCGTATTTGACCAAGGGTTGAGGTTGGGGCGTGTTCAAGCGGGACTCGCCGGGCCCGGAAGCCGACCGTTCAGCCGTGCGCCGGCCGCCTTCCGGGCGAAAACCCGCAAAAACGGGGTCAGGAGAAGACGACCGACCGGAACAGCAGCCGCGTGGACGCCTTACCGCCCGGCCTGAGGCTGTAGTAGGCACCCGTGCACTCGCTGTCCTTGAACAGCGTCACGGTCGCGTTGGTCTTGTTGCGCGGGCGGTAGGCGTAGGCGTCGGAGATGTCCTCGACCACCGGGATCTCGATGCACTCCCGACTCTCCGGGTTGGACAGCTCCGCCTCGCCCAGCGTGTGGCCGGCGAACCCGTACTCGTACTCCAGGTCGCCCGTGGCGGCGAACGCGGTGGAGGGTGCGGCGAGCGACAGGACGGCGGCGGCGATGACGACGGCGCGGAAGCGCATGATCACTCCAATGCGTCAGGGGACGCACCCACCTTGGAAGCGGTCACCGGACCCCGCACGATCACTCATCCGTTAGTGCGCCAAGTCCACCTCGGAGGGTGATGCCGGCGGTGCCGGCCGCCCGGCGCAGCACGTCCTGGAGCATGTCCGGGGTCAGCCGCCGGGTGTAGGTGTTGTGCGGCGAGACGTGGTAGCTGCCGAAGACGGTCAGCGGCGGCCCGTCGTCCAGCGCGGCGAGTTCGACCGACACGCCGTGGCCGAACTTCGGCGCGGGCTTCGGCACCGTCCACACCGCGGCCAGCACGGGCAGCAGCGCCTGCCAGCCGAACCCGCCCAGCACGACCACCGCGCGCAGCGTCGGCCGCAGCAGCTCCAGCTCCTCCACCAGCCACGGGCGGCAGTTGTCGCGCTCCTCGGCGGTCGGCTTGTTCGCGGGCGGCGCGCACTTCACCGGGGCCGTGATCCGGGTGCCGTACAGCTCCAGCCCGTCGCCCGCGCGCACCGACGTGGGCTGGGAGGCCAGGCCCACCGCGTGCAGCGCGGCGTACAGGAAGTCGCCGGAGGGGTCGCCGGTGAACATCCGGCCGGTCCGGTTCGCGCCGTGCGCGGCCGGGGCCAGGCCGACCAGCGCCAGCCGGGCGTCGGCCGGGCCGAAGCCCGGCACCGGGCGGCCCCAGTAGGTCTGGCCGGCGTACGCGGCCCGCTTGACCAGCGCCGCCTCCTCCCGCCAGGCGACCAGGCGGGGACACGCCCGGCAGGTCGCCACCCGCCGGTCCAGGTCGGAAAGAGAACGCACGGACCCCTGCCCCAAACGTAGAGTTCGACCATGACCGACAAGGACACCGGGGACGAGCAGACCCCAGCGGACAAGGCCGCCGACGGCAAGGACACCCCTTCCGACGACCTGGTCACCACCCAGCACAGCATCACCGTCAAGCGGCGCAAGCTGAACTACACCACGACCACCGGTCGGGTGGTGCTGCGCAGGGAGGTGCTCACCGACGGGAAGTTCGACGGGCACGTGGCCAAGGCCGAGGTCTTCCTCACCTCCTACACCCTCGACGGCGCGGAGCCCGGCAAGCGCCCGGTGACCTTCGCGTTCAACGGCGGGCCCGGCTCGTCCAGCGTGTGGCTGCACCTCGGGCTGCTCGGCCCGCGCCGGGTGGTGTCCGGCGACGTGGGCGAGCTGGCGCCGCCGCCGTACGACCTGGTGGACAACCCGGAGACCCTGCTGGCGCACAGCGACCTGGTGTTCATCGACCCGGTGTCCACCGGGTTCTCCCGCGCGGTGAAGGGCGAGAAGCCCGGCGAGTTCCACGGGTTCCAGGGCGACGTCGAGTCCGTCGGCGAGGTGATCCGGCTGTGGACCTCGCGCAACGGCCGCTGGATGTCGCCGAAGTTCCTGGCCGGCGAGTCCTACGGCACCACCCGCGCGGCGGCGCTGGCCGAGCACCTCCAGGTGCGCTACGGCATGTACCTCAACGGGCTGATGCTGATCTCGTCCGTGCTGGACTTCGCCACCTTGGACTTCAACGAGGGCAACGACCTGCCGTACGCGCTGTTCCTGCCCACGTACGCGGCCATCGCGCACTACCACGGCCTGCACGGCGACCGGTCGCTGTCGGACGTGCTGGCCGAGGCGGAGGACTTCGCGTCCCGGGACTACCCGTGGGCGCTGGCCCGCGGCCACCGGCTGTCCGAGGAGGAGCGCGCGTCGGCGGTGGCCCGGTACGCGGCGCTGACCGGCCTGTCCGAGGACTACGTGGACCGGGTGAACCTGCGGGTGGAGCACGTGCGGTTCTTCACCGAACTGCTGCGCTCCCAGCGCCGGGTGGTGGGGCGGCTGGACTCCCGGTTCACCGGGGCGGACGTCGACTACGGGCGCGAGATGTTCAGCGAGGACGCGTCGTTCTCGGCGATCATGGGCCCGTACACGGCGGCGCTGAACCACTACCTGCGGGCAGACCTCGGGTACGAGAACGACCTGCCGTACGAGATCCTCTCGCGGACCGTGCACCCGTGGTCGTTCAAGGAGTTCGAGGGTTCGCACGTGACGGTGGCGAACAAGCTGGCGGCGGCGATGCGCGCCAACCCGGACCTCAAGGTGCACGTCGCCTACGGCCACTACGACGGCGCGACGCCGTACTACGCGGCCGAGCACGTGTTCGCGCACTTGAACATCCCGACCGAGCTGCACGAGAACATCGAGTCGGCCTACTACCCGGCCGGGCACATGATGTACGTCCACGAGCCGTCGCGGGTGCAGCAGTCCAAGGACCTCGCGGCGTTCGTGCAGTCCGCCTCGAACCGTTAAGGCGCAAGGAGTTCCCGACGTCGGGGCGGCTCGCTACGGGCGAGCCGCCCCGGCGTCTCGGGACCGGTCAGCCGGTGAGGCGGTCGAGGGCGGCGAGGTTGTCCCGCGCGTGCGCGTCGCCCAGGTCGGCCGCCGCCTGGTACCAGCGCTTGGCCAGGGTGATGTCGCCGAGGAAGTCGTAGACGTCGCCCAGCACGGCCATCGCGTCCGCCTGGCCCGCGTCCGCGGCCCGTTGCAGCCACGGCAGGGCGGCGTCCTCGTCCTTCCAGACGTGCCACAGGAACGAGCCGAACTCGGCGACGCCCCGCACGTGGCCGGCCGCGGCGGCCCGGCTGAGCCAGCCGCCGACCTCGTCCTGGAGTTCGTCCTCGTCGTCCTCGCCGGTCAGGTCCTCCTCCAGCAGCAGGGCCAGTTCGACCATCGATTCGACATCCCCGCCCTCGGCGGCGGCGCGGAGCGCGGTGGGGTCGGTCATCGGGTGTCCTCTCCTGTGTCCGCCGTCGGGTCAGGGTACGACGGATCGTTGTTCGGCGAAGTGGCACGCGCTCAGGTGGCCACCCCGGTCGACCAGCTCGGGTTCCTGTTCGGCGCACAGGTCCTGCGCCTTCCAGCACCGCGTCCGGAACCGGCAGCCCGAGGGCGGGTTGATCGGCGACGGCACGTCACCGGTCAGCCGGATCACGTCCCGCTGCCCGCGCAGCGCCGGGTCGGCGACCGGCACGGCGGACAGCAGCGCCTGGGTGTACGGGTGGGTGGGGTTGCGGTAGATCTCGTCCTCGGTGCCGATCTCGACGATCTTGCCGAGGTACATCACCGCCACCCGGTCGGACAGGTGCCGCACCACGGACAGGTCGTGCGCGATGAACACGTAGGCCAGCCCGAACTCGGTCTGCAACTCCCGCAACAGGTTCATCACCTGCGCCTGGATCGACACGTCCAGCGCCGACACCGGCTCGTCGCACACGATCACCTTGGGCCGCAACGCCAGCGCCCGCGCGATCCCGACCCGCTGCCGCTGCCCGCCGGAGAACTGGTGCGGGTAGCGGTTGATGTGCTCCGGGTTCAGGCCCACCACGTCGAGCAGGTCGCGGACCTTCGCCGCGCGCGAGCCCTTCGGCGCGACCTCCGGGTGGATCTCGAACGGCTCGCCGACGATGTCGCCGACCGTCATGCGCGGGTTCAGCGACGTGTACGGGTCCTGCAACACGATCTGCACGTCCCGCCGCAACGCGCGCAAAGCGTTGCCGCGCATGGCGAACATCGACTGGCCCTCGAAGTACGCCGCGCCCGACGTCGGCGGTTCGAGCAGCATCAGCACCTGGGCGAGCGTGGACTTGCCGCAGCCGGACTCGCCCACCACGCCGAGCGTCTCGCCGGCCGACAGCGTGAACGAGACGCCGTCCACCGCCCGCACCTGGCCGATGGTCCGCCGGAACAGCACGCCCCGGGTCACCGGGAAGTGCTTGACCAGGTCGCGCACCTCCAGCAGCGCCGACGGGTCCGGCGGTGCCAGGTCCGACGGGTGGCCGCCGCCGGCCGCCGCGCCGGGGTCCGGTTTGGTCCGGTCAGCCATTGAGCACCTCCGCCGCGAAGTGGCACGCGCTGGTCCGGCCCAGGCCCAGCCGCTCCTGGGCCGGGACCTCCACCGTGCACACGTTCCGGGCGCGCGGGCAGCGCGGGTGGAACGGGCACCCCGGCGGGATCCGCAGCAGGCTCGGCGGCAGGCCCTTGATGGTGTCCAGCACCGTGCCCTTGGAATCCAGGCGCGGCAACGACTTCATCAACGCCTCCGTGTACGGGTGGCCGGGCGAGCGGAACAGCGACAGCGCGTCGGCCTGCTCCACGATCCGCCCGGCGTACATCACCACGATCCGGTCGGCCACCTCCGCGACCACGCCCAGGTCGTGCGTGATCAGGACCAGGCCCATGTGCCGCTCGCGCTGGATCTCCGCCAGCAGGTCCATGATCTGGGCCTGCACCGTGACGTCCAGCGCGGTGGTCGGCTCGTCCGCGATCAGCACCTCGGGGTCCAGCGCCAGCGACATCGCGATCATCGCGCGCTGCCGCATCCCGCCGGAGAACTGGTGCGGGTACTCCCGCACCCGCTGCTTCGCGTGCGGGATGCGCACCAGGTCGAGCAGTTCGACCGCCCGCGCCCGCGCCTCGGAGCGGCTCATCCCGCGCCGCAGGCGCAGCTGCTCCTCGATCTGGAACCCGACGCTGAACACCGGGTTCAGCGCGGACAGGGCGTCCTGGAAGATCATCGCGACACCCTCGCCGCGCACCTCCCGACGCCGTTCCGCGTTCGCGGTCAGCAACTCCTCGCCGTGGAACCGCACCGAGCCGCGCGTGACGAACGCCGGCGGCGTGTCCAGGATGCCCATGACCGCCTGCGCCGTCACGCTCTTGCCCGAGCCGGACTCCCCCAGTACCGCGAGGGTCTCCCCGGCGTCGACGTGGTAGCCCACGCCGTTGAGGACCCGCGCCACCCCGTCCCGGGTGCGGAACTCCACGTGCAGGTCCTCGACCTCCAACAAGGCCGTCACCAAGTCCTCCTACCGCAGTTTCGGGTCGAGGGCTTCGCGCACCGCGTCACCCAGCATCACGAACGCGAGCACGGTGGCGGTCAGGAAACCCGCCGGGAACAGCAGGGCGTGCGGTGCGACCCGCAGGTAGTCCTTGGCGCTGTTGATCATCACGCCCCACGACACCACCGGCTGCCGCAAGCCGATGCCCAGGTACGACAAGGTCGCCTCGGCCCCGATGAACGCGCCGAGCGCGATCGTCGAGTACACCAGCACCGGCGCGACGCAGTTGGGCAGCATGTGCTTGGTGATGATCCGGCGCGGCGAGGCCCCCAGCGCCCGCGCGGCCTTCACGTAGTCCTGCTGCTTGGCCGCGATCGCCGTGGACCGCATGATCCGCATCGACACCGGCCACGACAGCACCGCGATCGACAGCACCACCTGCGCCACGATCCGCACCGGACCGGCGTCGCCGCCCGCGTTCAACGTCGTCAGGATCACGATCGCGCCCAGCACGAACGGCACCCCGACGAAGATGTCCGCGATCCGCGACACCACCGCGTCCAGCCACTTGCCGTAGAACCCGGCCAGGATGCCGACCGCGGAACCCACCAGCACCACACCCACCGTGGCCAGCACACCGACCACAATGGACGCGCGCGCGCCGTAGATGACCCGCGTGTAGATGTCGTAGCCCTGGTTGTCGTAGCCGAACCACGCGTCGGCGGACGGCGTCTGCCGGCTGCGCGACAGCACCGCCGCCGCCGGGTCGCCCGAGGTGAACAGCCCCGGGAACAACGCCATCAGCACCACGAGCAGGATGATCGACACCGACACCCAGAACACCACCCGGGAGCGCAGCGCGTGCCACGCGTCCCCGAACAGCCCGCGCGGTTTGTCCAGCGCCAGCACCGTGATTTGCTCAGTCATAGCGGATCCTCGGGTCGAGCACGGCGTAGAGCAGGTCCACCAGCAGCGTCATCAGCAGGTAGACCAGCACCAGGACGGTGACCACGCCGGTCACCATCGCGCCGTCCTTGGTCAGGATCGAGCGGAACACCAGCCCGCCCACGCCGGGCACGTTGAAGATGCCCTCGGTCACGATCGCGCCGCCCAGGAACGCACCGAGGTCCGTGCCCAGGAAGGTGATCACCGGGATCAGCGAGTTGCGCAGCATGTGCACACCCACCACCCGCTTCTGCGGCAACCCCTTGGCCAACGCCGTGCGCACGTAGTCCGCGCGCCGGTTCTCCGCGATGCTGGCGCGGGAGAGCCTTGCCACGTAAGCCATCGACAGCGACGCCAGGACGAAGCCCGGCACGATCAGGTTGCCCCACGTCGGGGACGTCACGGTCGGCGAGATCAGGCCGAGTTGGAGGCCGAACACCAGCTGCACCACGTACCCGGTGACGAACACCGGGATGGAGATCAGGAACAGCGTCGACACCAGCACCAGGCTGTCCAGGAAACCCCGGTTGCGCAGCCCGCTCACCACCCCGGCGGTGATCCCGATGACCGCTTCGATCAGCAGCGCCACCAGCGCCAGCCGCAGCGTCACCGGGAAGGTGGCGGCGATCCGCGCGCCCACCTCCAGGCCCGCCGAGGTCTGGCCGAAGTCGCCGCGCACCAGGTTCCCCAGGTACTTGAGGTACTGGAGCCACAGCGGGTCGTCGAGGTTGAACTTCGCCCGCATCGCCGAGACGTAGGCCGCCGGGCAGTCCCGTTCGCCGCACTTGCCCTCGAACGGGTCGCCGGGCACCGCCCACACCAACGCGTAGATCAGGAACGTGGTCCCGATGAACACCGGGACCATCTGGAGGAGTCTGCGCAGCACATAAAAACCCATGTCACGCTCTTTCAGCGGCGGAGAGCCGGCCCGCGGTCCAGCGGGCCGGCCCTGGAAACCGGAGTGCTAGGCGACTTCCACCGAGTCGAGGTCCAACTTGCGGAACGGGTGCAGGTTGGCCACCTTGAGCCGGTTCGACTTGCCGGCGATGGTCTTCTGCGTCCACAGCGGGATCGACGGCATGTCCTCGGCGAGCATCTTCTCCGCCTCCAGGTACAGCCGGATGGCCTCGTCCTCGCTGGGCGCCTTGTCCGCCTCGGCGAGCTTCGCGTCGAACTTCGGGTTCGAGTAGAGCCCGTCGTTGGACGAGGCGCCGGTGCGGAACAGCGGCGTCAGCCAGTTCTCGATCGACGGGTAGTCCGCGATCCAGCCCGACCGGTACATGCCGGTCATCTCGTGCGCGTTCACCTTCTGCCGGAACTCGCCGAAGCTGGTCGTCGGCGCGAACCGCGCCTCCACCCCCAGGGTGCTCTTGATGCCGTTCGCGACCGCCTCGGCCCACTCCTGGTGCCCGCCGTCGGTGTTGGACAGCAGGACGATCTCCCCGGTGTAGCCCGACTTCGCGAACTCCTCCTTGGCCTTCTGCGGGTTGTACTTGCAGTACTCGCCGCACTGGCCGGGCTTGTAGCCCTTCATCAGCGGGTGCACCCAGCCGTCGGCCGGCTTGCGGGTGCCCTCGAAGATCCGCTGGGTGATCTCCTCGCGGTTGATCGACATGGAGATCGCGCGCCGCAGCGCCGCGTTGTCGTAGGGCTTGGTGTAGAAGGGGAACGCGATCGTCTGGTTGTTCAAGGTCTCCCGCGTGACGACCCGGTCCCCCAGGTCCGACTCGTACTTCTGGCCCGCCAGGGCGTTGGGCGGCAGTTCCTCCATGAAGTCCAGGTTGTTCGCCACCAGGTCGGCGTAGGCCGACTCGCGGCTCTGGTAGACCTTCAGCGTGAGGTCCTTGAACTTCGGCTTGTCGTCGCCCTGGTAGTCGTCGTTGCGGGTCAGCTTGATCTCGGTGCCGACCGTGCGCGAGACGTACTTGAACGGGCCGTTGCCGATCGGGTTGGCCTCGAACGCCTTCTGGTCCTTGAAGAACGCCTCCGGCAGCGGCGCGAACACCTCGTAGCCGATGGTCACCGGGAACACCGCGAACGGCTCGGACAGCGTGATGGTGAACGTGGTGTCGTCCACGACCTTCAGGCCGGACAGCTTCTCCGCCTTGGGCGCGGGGGGCTTCTCCGGGCCGTCCGGACCGTCCGGGTCCTTCGGGTTGACGTCCTGGTAGCCCTCGATCTGGGAGAAGAAGCTCGCGCCCTGCGTGGCGTTGGGACCGTAGGCGGTCCAGTTCCACGCGTCCACGAAGCTCTTGGAGGTCACCGCGGTGCCGTCGTGGAACTTCCACCCCGACTTGATCTTCACGGTGAACAGCTTCGAGTCCTTGGTCTCGATCTTCTCCGCCATCGCGTTGACCGGCTGGGCGTCCTCGTTGCGGTACTCCACCAGCCCGGTGAACAGCGCGTCGAGCACGCGGCTGCCGCCGACCTCGGTGGTGTTGCCGGGCACCAGCGGGTTCTCGGGCTCGGTGTTGAAGATGCTGATCCCGGCGTCGGTGTTGGACCCTCCGGCCGGCGTCTCCGGGGTCCCGCAGCCGGTCGCGATCAGTGCCACCGCGACAGCCACCGGAACTATACGTGCACGTGACATGCGTCCTCCCACCTGTTCGGGGGTAACCGAGCAGAGTCGACCGCTCTCGCAGCGTGTCAGAGGACGCTAATCGGACAGTGGTGCACGCCACATGGGTGACGCGGTTACAACCCAGTCACGAACAATGCCAGTTGACATTCCAGTGAAGTAGGAAGATCCACTCGCAATCAGGCTAGCGAGAACGCGATCCCGTCGAGGATGTCGTGCTCACTGGCCACCAACCCGGTGATGCCCCGGGTCGCCAGGTGCTCGGCCAGGGTCCGCACCACGAGGGCCCCGCCGTTGATCACGTCCACCCGGCCGGGGTGCATCGGGCCGAGCGCGGCCCGCTCGTCGTGACTCATCGTGAGCAGCCGCCCGGTGATCTCCCGGATCTCGTCGAGCGACAGCCGCGCCAGGTGGATCTCGTCGGAGTCGTAGGCGGGCAGCTCCTTGGCCAGCGCCACCAGCGTGGTGACCGTGCCGGCCACGCCGATCCAGGTCTTGGCCTCGGCGGTCGGCACGGCGGCGAACGCCTCGCCCAGCACCTCGGTGGCCACCGCGACCGCGCGCTCCACCTGCGCCTCGGTCGGCGGGTCGTCGCGCAGGCAGCGCTCGGTCAGCCGCACGCAGCCGATGTCCACCGACCGCGCGGCGGCCACGTCCGCCCGCACGCCGTCCCAGGAGCCCAGGACCAGCTCCGTGGACCCACCGCCCACGTCGGACACCAGGAACGGGCCCTCGGCGGCGTCCAGGTCCGCGACAGCGCCCGTGAAGGACAGCCGGGCCTCCTCGTCGCCGGTGATCACCTCGGCCTCGACGCCGAGCACGGCGCGGGTCATGTCGAAGAACTCGTCCCGGTTGCGGGCGTCGCGGGTGGCGGAGGTGGCGACCATCCGGACCCGCTCGGTTCCCTTGCGGCGCAGGATGTTCGTGTAGTCGACGAGCGCCGACCGGGTCCGCTCCAACGCCTCGGCACCCAGCACACCGGTCGCGTCGACCCCGGCACCGAGCCGGACGACCCGCATCTCGCGGTGCACGTCCCGCAGCCACCGCGACCCGTCGTCGGACACCGTCACGTCGGCCACCAGCAGCCGGATCGAGTTCGTCCCGCAGTCGACAGCGGCCACCCGGCCCATGGCACCCCTCCGTTCCACCGACGGCCCGACGCCGCCGCGACAGAAGTTACGCCGCCCCCACCACCGCGCCGCCCGAAGGTCCACCCGGCGCTGTCCGGCCAGGTCGCCGATGCCGGACAACCCGAACACCCACCGGACAACGAACTCGGCCCGCCCAGCCGCCCAGCCGCCCAGCCGCCCAGCCGCCCAGCCGCCCAGCCGCCCAGCCGCCCAGCCGCCCAGCCGCCCAGCCGCCCAGCCGCCCAGCCGCCCAGCCGCCCAGCCGCCCAGCCGCCCAGCCGCCCAGCCGCCCAGCCGCCGGAGCGTGTGGCCGCGAGGCGGCGTGAGTCAAGAGCTAGATCGTGTGGCGAGGGCGTGGGGGCATTCGGGCCATATATGCAGTGCGGTGCGGGCGCTCGTTGGGGTGCGGGCGGCACGTGCGTGCGCGCACCGCGGTGAGCGGCCAGTCGTGCGGCCCAGTCGTGCGGCCCAGTCGTGCCGCCCGGTCGTGCGGCGAGGTCGTGCCGAAGGCGTGCGGTGGAGGCGACGGGCGGGCCTAGTCGTGCGGGTGCGCGGCGTGCGGTGCGGTGTGCGGGCGCGTACCCCCGAACGTGCGACGGCCCCGCGCACCGGGTGGTGGCGGGGCCGTCGGGACGATCCGGGAACTACGCGGGCTTCATCGACGACGTCGGGTGCGGGACGTAGCCGGCCGCCGAGCCCGACGTGCCGCTGTCGGCCGGCGGGGCGGAGGCCGTCGTGGTCGTGGTCGTCGTCGTGCACGTCGGCGGGACCGACGTGGACGTCGGCGTCGGGGTCGTCGTCGTGGTCGGTGCCGGGGTGTCGCACGTCGTCGTCGTGGTCGTCGTGGTGGTCGACGTCGTCGTGGTGGTGGTCGTCGTGGTCGGCTTGCTCGACGTCGGCGGCGTCCACGTGATCGTCGTCTGCGTCGTCGTGGACGTCGGGGTCGTCGTGGTGGTCGTCGTCGGGTTCGTCGGCTGGACCGGCGGCGTGGTGGTGCCGGTGCCGTCGTCCGGCGGGTTCGTGCCGCCCGACCAGTCGTCCTCCGGCGGCAGGAAGTCGTCGTCCGAGCCGGGCAGGCTGGGCAGCGGGCTCACGCCGTCGGCGTACGCGTCGGCCCAGAACAGGACCGTCCGCACGTACTCCTCGGAGTGGTTGTAGCGGAACACCGCCTTGGCCCGGCCCTCCGAGGTGCCCAGGTCGCCGCCGTCCGCGCACAGGTAGTTGCCCGCGCCCACGGTGGCGTCGTAGACGTTGTTCGGGTTCGCCTCGCCGTCGTTGTTGCCGTCCGCGGCGTACCCGGCCCACGTGGAGGGGATGAACTGCATCGGGCCGACCGCCCGGTCCCACGTCTTGTCGTAGTCGAACCGGCCGCCGTCGGTGTCCCGGATCGCGGCCATGCCGGGCCCGCCGTTGAGCACCGGGCCGAGGATCGGGTTGACCGTGTTGCCCCGGCCGTCCACCCGGCCGCCGCGCGCGTGGCCGGACTCGATCCGCCCGATGCCGGCCAGCAGCGACCAGTGCAGGTTGCAGCTCGGCTTGGTGGTGGCCAGCCGGTCGGCGGCCTTCATGTACGCGTCCAGCATCACGCCGGGGATGCCGAGCTGGCCCGCGACGAGTTCCGGGTCCGCGCCGTCGAACGGGAGGTCGTCACCGAACGAGGACGGGTCGTCGGCGTCGGCGAGCAGCGCGGCGCTCAGCTCGTCCGCCTCGGGCAGCTTGCCGTTCACGCCCAGCGCGCCGGACTCCTGCAACCGCATGGTGCCGAGCACGTCGCCCGCGCCGGGCGGCATCGCCTCGATGCCGGAGTGGCCGGACACGTTCACCCAGTCGAGGCCGCCCGCCGAGTGCAGGAGGGTGGGCGCGAGCATCGCGCAGGTGGCCGTGGCCGCCAGCCCCCATTGGCGCGGCGTCAGGGTCGGCCGTCGTGTTGCCTTCCGCTTGCGTCCCCGTCGCTTCGGCACAGCCACGAACTCCACTCCTCGGCGAATCCCGCTTCGGCCCCCGGACCCAGACTGCCTGATCCGATCAGCCGTGTCACGGCCGCGCGTCGTTTCTCTGTCCAAAGAACTGCCCGTACGGTCAGTTTTTCACCTTTGACGCGCAGTCACCGCTGGGCCACCACTGCGCCAGCTGCTCCAGAGCTTCGTCCCCGAACGGGTTCACCCCCGGCCCGACGGCCAGCGAGTGCGCCACGTGGACGTGAAGGCACTTCACCCGGTCCGGCATGCCGCCCGCGGTGACGGTCGTGCCCAGCGGTTCGATCGCGTCCCGCTCAGCCAAGTACGACTCGTGGGCCGAGCGGTAGCGTTGTGCCAACTGTTCATCCGTCGCCAGTCGATCGGTCATCTCCTTCATCAGACCGGCACCTTCCAGCCGGCTGACGTACGAGTTGAGCCGCGAGCAGGTCAGGTAGTACAGGGTCGGGAACGGCGTGCCGTCCTCCAGCCGAGGACTGGTCTGCACGACCGCCGGGTGCCCGCTCGGGCAGCGCGCCGCCACCTCCCGCATGCCGCGCGGGGCGCGTCCCAGCTGCTCGGCGACGACCGCCCTGTCCTCTTCGCTGACCGTCATCGCGCCGCCACCGAATCCCACAACTGCTCGTACCAGGCCCTGTCCGCCGCCGGCGCGGTGGCCGGCCGCTCGTCTTCGGGTTTGCGCTGCGCGTCACCGGGGAGCTGGACGATGTAAGGCGTCTCGCCGGGCCGCACGTAGTGCAGCCGCCGGCGCGCCTCCGCCTCCAGGTGCCCGGGATCGGCCAGTTCCCTCTTGCGCTGCTCCAACTGCCCGACCTCGGCGCGCAGCGTCTCCTGCGAGGCGGTCACGCCGCGCAGCTCCTCGCGCTGGGCCAGGTAGGTCCGCAGCGGCACGGCGATGCTCAGCGCCAGCGCGCACACCACCATCGCCAGCAGGGCCGCCCGCCGGGTGCCCGTCATGCCGAACGCGCCGCCGGTGCCCTCGCGCGACCGCGCCCGGGACTGGGGTCGCGCGGCCCGCGCCGCCCGTGCCGCCTGGGTGGCCCGCGCCTGCTCGGCCAGCCGCGCCGAACGCGCCGACCGCGCGCCCCGGCGCGACTCGCCCAGGCCGAACCGGACCTTGCCGCCGCCGCTGGTGCTCGCGGCCCGCGCGCCGGACCCGGTCGCGCGCTCCGGCTCGGACCGGGTGGACCGGGCCGAGCGGGAGCGGTCCGGGCGGGCTCCCGACGCGGCCTTGCCGCCGCGCCGGGAGCCCCGTTCCCGATCCGCCATCAGCTTTCCGGCGTGTACCGCGGGAAGGCCAGGTCGCCCGCGAAGCGCGCCGCGTCGCCCAGGGCCTCCTCGATCCGCAGGAGCTGGTTGTACTTCGCGGTGCGCTCGCCGCGCGCGGGCGCGCCGGTCTTGATCTGGCCCGCGCCGGTCGCCACCGCCAGGTCGGCGATGGTGGTGTCCTCGGTCTCGCCGGACCGGTGCGACATCATCGACTTGTAGCCGTACGAGGTGGCCAGCGCGACCGCGTCCAGCGTCTCGGACAGCGTGCCGATCTGGTTGACCTTCACCAGCAGCGCGTTCGCCGCGCGGCGGGAGATGCCCTCCTCCAGCCGCTCCGGGTTGGTCACGAACAGGTCGTCGCCGACGATCTGCACCTTCTCGCCCAGCTCGGCGGTCAGCTGCACCCAGCCGTCCCAGTCGTCCTCGGACAGCGGGTCCTCGATGGACACCAGCGGGTAGTCCCGGACCAGCTCGGCGTAGTAGCCGGTCATCTGCTCGGCGCTGCGCTTCTGCTTCTCGAACGTGTACGCGCCGTCGCCGTGGAACTCGGTGGCGGCCACGTCCAGCGCCAGCGCGACCTGCCGGCCCGGCTGGTAGCCGGCCTTCTCGATCGCCTGCAGGATCAGGTCCAGCGCGTCGCGGTTGCTCGACAGCGCGGGCGCGAACCCGCCCTCGTCGCCCAGGCCGGTGCTCAGGCCCTTGGACTTCAGCACGGACTTGAGCGAGTGGTAGACCTCCGCGCCCCAGCGCAGCGCCTCGCGGAAGGACTCCGCGCCGATCGGCGCGATCATGAACTCCTGGATGTCCACCTCGGTGTCGGCGTGCGCGCCACCGTTGAGGATGTTCAGCATCGGCACCGGCAGCACGTGCGCGTTCGGGCCGCCGACGTACCGGAACAGCTCCAGGCCGGAAGACGCCGCCGCCGCCTTCGCCACGGCCAGCGACACGCCGAGGATGGCGTTCGCGCCCAGGCGGGACTTGTCCGGCGTGCCGTCCAGGTCGACCAGCTTCTGGTCGACCACCCGCTGCTCGACGGCTTCGATGCCGACCAGCTCGGGGCCGATCTCGTCGAGCACGGCGGTGACCGCCCGCTCGACACCCTTGCCCAGGTAGCGCTTGGCGTCGCCGTCGCGGAGTTCGACCGCCTCGTGCTCACCCGTCGACGCGCCGGACGGAACGGCGGCGCGCTCCAGCGTGCCGTCGTCCAACGCCACCTCTACCTCGACGGTGGGGTTGCCTCGCGAGTCCAGGATCTCGCGGGCGCCGACCTGCTCGATGACCGCCACGTGACGCTCCCTAGTCAGACCATCTCTGTATCGGTGACGAGCCTAGTTGGTGCCGCCCCCGGGGGCGCTCGACCCCGTTGCCGAAGTCACCGGAACAGGGCTCCCGGGGGCCTCCCGGTCCGGGCGAGCCGGACCGGGAGGTGCTTCACGCCGTTCTGGAAGTTGGAGCGCAGCCGGACCGGCGGGCCGGCGGGGACGAGCCTGCCGGGCAGGTCGAGGACGGCGGTGAACAGGGCGCGCAGTTGGACGCGGGCCAGGTGGGCGCCCAGGCAGAAGTGCGGGCCGTGGCCGAACGACAGGTGCTCGACCCGGGGCCTGGTGACGTCGAAGCGGTCCGGGTCGGGGAAGGCGCGTTCGTCGCGGTTGGCCGAGGTGAACCAGACCACGACCTTGTCGCCGCGCGCGATCGGGACGCCGGACAGCTCCGCGTCGGTCGTGGCGGTGCGGCGGAAGTGCATGACCGGGGTCCACCAGCGCAGCATCTCCTCGACCGCGCGGGGCAGGGCCGTGCGGTCCTGTTCGAGGTGTTCGTACTGGTCGGGGTGCTGCATGAGGGCGATCAGGCCGCCGGGGATGCCGTTGCGCAGGGTCTCGTTGCCCGCCACCGAGAACAGCCAGAACAGGGTTTCGAACTCCTCCACGGCCACGTCGTGGCGCATCAGGTTGCTCATCACGTCGTCGCCCGGCTCGCGGCGCTTCAACTCCCCCAACGCGTGCGCGTAGGCGTAGAGGTCGGGCATACCGCCGCGCGCCCGCGGGTCGGGCTGTGGGTCAGGGCGCAGTTCCAGCGCGCGTAAGGCCATCTCGCTCATGCCCGTGGTGTCGCTGGCGCTGTGCGCGTAGTCGTCGTCCTGGTAGCCGATGACGCGGTTGCTCCAGTCGAACATCAACGCCCGGTCGCTCCTCGGCACGCCGAACACCTCGGCCAGGGTGAGCAGCGGCAGGTCCGCGACGACCTTCGCGAAGTCGACCGGTTCGCCGTCGGCGAGCGGTGTGACGAGGTCGCGCGCCCACTGCCCGATCTTGGTCTCCAGGTCGGCCACGGCACGCGGGGTGAACGCCTTGGTGAGCAGGCCGCGCAGCCGCGTGTGGTCGGGCGGGTCGGTGTTCAGCACCATCCGGCGCACGTAGTCGAGGTCGCCCGGCGTGGCCGGGTCGCGCAGCTGGGTGCCGCCGAGCCAGGACGAGAACACCTTGGGCGTGCGCAGCACGGTCCGCACGTCGGCGTGC
Source organism: Saccharothrix sp. NBAS 001 (assembly GCF_056640475.1). Taxonomy (NCBI): domain Bacteria; kingdom Bacillati; phylum Actinomycetota; class Actinomycetes; order Pseudonocardiales; family Pseudonocardiaceae; genus Saccharothrix; species Saccharothrix sp. NBAS 001. The sequence goes on along the minus strand of NZ_CM153251.1, from coordinate 8,769,445 downwards.
CGGAAGACGCCCACCGCGCCGCCCGCCCGCACCACGCCCACGTCCCGCAACCGGGTGAGTGCGTGGTGCGGCACGCCCCGGGTGTACGTGTCCGGGTCGACGATGATCTCGGCATCACTGGACATGGGAGGATTCTGACGTGGTTCACGTGGAGCGCGGTGGCGACGGGCCGCTCCTGGTCCTCCTGCACGGCCTGGGCGCGACCGGCGAGGTCTGGCGGGGCGTGGCGGCGCGGTGGCCGGGGTCGTGGCTGGCGGTGGACCTGCCGGGGCACGGCCGGTCGTCGGCGCTGGACCGCTACTCGTTCGGCTCGTTCGCGGCGGCGGTGGCGAACGTCGTGCCGGCCGGCCCGGTCGCGGTGCTCGGGCACTCGCTGGGCGGGGTGGTGGCGCTGACGCTGGCCAGCGGCTGGTTCGGGGTGGACGTCCGGGCGGTCGCGGGCCTGGGCGTGAAGGTGCGCTGGTCGGCGGACGACCTGGCGCGGGCCGCCGCGCTGGCGGCCAAGCCCGCGCGGCTCTACCCGACCTCGCAGGAGGCCGGGGCGTGGGCGGCGAAGCTGGCCGGTGTGCCGTTGGCGCACGGCGTGGTGCAGACGCAGGCGGGCTGGCGCGCGGCTCTCGACCCGGCCGCGTTCGGGGTGGGCGCGCCGGACGTCGCCGGGCTGCTGGCCGCCGCGAAGGCACCGGTCCTGCTGGCCGCCGGCGCGCGGGACGCCCTGTGCCCGCCGGCCGACCTGCTGGACGCGCAGCCGGGTGGAATGGTGCTGGCCGGGGTCGGGCACAACGCCCATGTGGAGCAACCCGAGTCGATCACGCCGGTGCTGGAGCGGCTGTCCGCCGGGTGGTGAGCTTCCCGTCATCCGGTCGGCTGCTGAACAACGGCCGGTCGCGCAGGTAGCGTTGATCGGACCATGACCGACAGCACCTTCGAGGCGTTCCGCCGGGCCGAGGCGCTGCTCGCGGAACGCCGTCCGCTGGAGGCGCTGCGCGAGCTGCGGGTCGTGCTCGAAGCAGCCGGGGACCAGCCGAGCGTCCAGCTGCTGGCGGGTCGCGCCTACCTGGGTTCGGCGCAGCTCCAGCGCGCCGAGGAGGCGTTCCGCAAGGTCCTGGAACTCGACCCGAGCGACTACTACGCCCGCTTCGCCCTGGGCCGCACCCTGCAACGGCAGAACCGGTTGCCGGAGGCGCTGGCCCAGCTGCGGATGGCGGCGGCGATGAACCCGACGCCGGAGTACCAGGAGGCGCTGGGCGAGGTGAGCGCCCGGCTGGCCGTGGAACGCGACCGGCCGTAGCGCGACGGGCCCGGCGGACGACAGGTCCCCGTGGAGAACCTGTCCGAGGTGGAGTCCCGGTTGGTCTCGTGCGCCCGGGACGGGCAGCCCCTGGCGGGCCCGGTCGGACCGGACCTGGCGACCACCTGGGGACCCGGCCCGGGTGGTGCGCGGCGTGGTGGACGAGATCACCCTGATCGGGGCCGAGCTGCCGTGACCGGACGTCGCGGGCGGCGTGGTCGGCCCGATCACCGCGCGCGGGCTGCGCATGGGCGGCCGGCGGCGGCTCGACGGCGCTGGACCTCTACGGCGCGACGGTCGGCGACCTGGACCTGACCGACGTGGTGCTGCGCAGCGAATCCGGCCACGCGCTGGACCTGGGCCGGGCGACCGTGGTCCGGGAGTGCCGGTTCGAGGGGCTGACCGCCGAGTCGACGCGCCACAGCGCGGTCAGGCTCGTCCAGGCGACCGTCGAGGGGAACCTGACGTTCCGGCTCGTGCACGCCCGGATCGAGGCCGAGCTGGTCGCCGCGTCCGCGCGGGTGACCAACGAGGCCGGGCCCGCGCTCCTCGCCGACGGCATCCGGGTCGCCGGCAACGTGCACCTGGAGGCGGGCCTGACGGCCGAAGGCGTCGCCGGACCGGCCGACTTCGCCACGATCAGGCTCGCCGGGGCGGACATCAGCGGCGAACTGGTGGTCGACGCGCGGGTGACCAACGACCTCGACTTCCTGATCGACCTGGAGAGCGCCGCGATCGGGCACGGCTTCGCGTTCCGCGAGGACCTGGTCTGCCCGCACGCCGCCGCCGCGCAGCGCGCGTCCGGCCACGAGGGCAGTGCCCGGCACGTCCTCATCGCCCGGCAACGGGACCTGCGGGCGCGCGGTGACGTCGGCGGGCCGGCCGCGCGGTTCGCGCACGCCCTGTGGGGCCTGCCGGCCGGCTACGGCTACCCCGTGCTCGACGGTCGAGCAGGTCGGCCTGGGCCTGGACCGGGGTCTCCCGCTGTCCCCGACGGGCATCCGCACCCGCTGCGACCTGGACACCGCGACGGTCCCCGGCCATGGGTTCACCACCGCCGTCTGGACGCCGCAAGCCCTGGTCTGGGCGCTGGCCACGCTCGCCCTGGCCGGCTACACCGGCCTGATCCGCAAACCCGGCTGACCGGCGGCCCGCCCGGGAGGCGGACCCGGCTAACCCTGGCTGGCGCGGGCGTAGGCGTCCGCGCCGCTGTAGACGTTCTGGCCGTACTCCACCGAGTTGTTGTACGCCATGACCGCCGCCCACCAGCCCTCGCCGGTGGCCAGGTCGCGGCCCCCGGAGCACAGGTAGCGGGCCGCCGCCAGGGCCGCGTCGTCGATGTTCTGCGGGTCCGGCGGGGTTCCGTCGCCGTTCGCGCGCACCGCGTAGCGGGCCCACGTGGTCGGGATGAACTGCATGGGGCCGACCGCGCGGTCCCACGTGGTGTCCTTGTCCAGCACGCCGCCGTCGCTGTCCGGGATCGCCTTCACGCCGGGGCTGCCGTCCAGCGGGATGCCGATGATCGGCTTGGACGGCCGGCCGTCCTCGCCCAGCTTCAGGCCGCCGATGGTGCCGTGGTGCGACTCGATGCGGCCGATGCCCGCCAGCGTCGCCCACGAGATGCGGCACGAGGGCTGGTCGGACTGCATGATCAGGTCCGCGATGGCGTACGCGCGCAGCGCCCGCGCCGGCACGTCGATCTTCGACGACAGCGCCGCCGCCCACGCGGTGAGCGGCTCGGCGGAGACCGTCTCGCGGGCGGTCGACGCCTGCGGCGGCACGTCGCCCGCCGAGTTCGGGGCGGCCGAGCCGGGCTCGACCTGTTGGAACGGCACCGGGAACGGCGGGTCGGCGGCCCGCACGTCGCGCCGGTTGAACACGCTCAGCGCCCACGCGCCGCCGGCCACCACGGCGAGCAGGAGCGCGACCAGGGCGAGGCGACCGACGAGGTTGCCGACGCGCCCCCGTTGCGGCGGGGGCGGTGTCGTTTTCTCTGGCGGCGGGACGACCACGGCACCCAGGCTACGTGCTCACCGCGCGTCCTCGGCCGGAACAATCCGCATCGATCGCCCGAAATGACCGAATCCCCAGGTCATGTGACGTATCCGTGCCTGGACAGGCAGCTCAGCCTTGCCTAAGTTCGATGAGCCTAAGTTAACTCCGCGTGAGGGAAGTCGTCGTGGTGGTGGACAAGCCGTGTTGGTGAGCAACGGGCTCATCGGGTTGCGCGAGGGGCTGGAAGCGGCCCTGGTCGTCAGCATCCTGGTGGCCTTCCTGGTGAAGACCGACCGGCGGTCCAAGCTGCCGTTCGTGTGGCTGGGCGTCGGCATCGCCGTCGTGCTCTCGATCGCGGTCGGCGCGGTCGTCACGTTCACCACGGCGACCATGACCTTCGAGCAGCAGGAGGCGTTCGGCGGCGGGATGTCGCTGCTCGCGGTCGCCTTCGTCACCGGCATGATCTTCTGGATGCGGTCCACCGCCCGCACGATCTCCGCCGAGCTGCGCGGCAAGCTCGACCGGGCGATCGACGTCGGCCCGGTGGCGATCGTCACCGTCTCGTTCCTCGCGGTCGGCCGCGAGGGGCTGGAGACGGCCGTCTTCTTCTACTCAAGCGTGCAGAGCGCGGGCACCACGACCGAGCCGCTGATCGGGTTCGTGCTCGGCATCGCGGTGGCCGTCGCGCTGGCGTTCCTGCTCTACCGGGGCGCGATCCGGTTCGACCTGGGCAAGTTCTTCACGTGGACCGGCGCGCTGCTGGTGTTCGTCGCGGCGGGTGTGCTCGCCTACGGCCTGCACGACCTGCAGGAGGCCGCGATCCTGCCCGGCCTGAACACCCTCGCGTTCGACCTGGGCGACACGCTCCCCGAGGACTCGTGGTTCGGCGCCCTGCTCAAGGGGATCTTCAACTACTCGCAGCGCACCACCGTGCTCCAGGCCGCCGCGTGGTGCCTGTACGTCGCGGTCGTGCTGCCGCTCTTCCTGATCCGCCCCCGCGCCCGCGTCGCGGCGAAGAACTGAAACCGGAGAACTCCCGTGACCAAGCGAATCGTGGGCCTCGGCCTGCTCCTGCTCCTCGCCGCGTGCGGCAACCAGGCCCCGGCCGGCGCGGACGGCCCGATCGCGGTCGAGGCGTCCGACGACGCGTGCAAGGTGGCCCGCACGTCGGCGAACACCGGCAACGTCACGTTCGAGGTGTCCAACAAGGGCACCAAGGTCACCGAGTTCTACCTCTACGCCGAGGGCGACCGGATCCTGGGCGAGGTGGAGAACATCGGCCCCGGCCTGACCCGGCGGCTGATCGTCGAGGTCACCGACGCGGGCAAGCTCCAGACCGCGTGCAAGCCCGGCATGAAGGGCGACGGCATCCGGGGCGAGTTCACCGTCTCCGGCGACGGCAAGAAGTCCACCGACACCAACGCCAAGCTCGCCGACGCCACCAAGAGCTACCAGCGGTACGTGAACTCGCAGGCGGACAGCCTGCTCGTCAAGACCACCGAGTTCGTGAACGCGGTGAAGGCGGGCAAGGTCGAGGACGCCAAGGCGCTGTTCCCGGTGGCCCGGATCTACTGGGAGCGGATCGAGCCGGTCGCGGAGAGCTTCGGCGACCTCGACCCGAAGATCGACGGCCGCGAGGACGGGCTGGAGCCGGGGGCGGAGTTCACCGGCTTCCACCGGCTGGAGAAGGACCTGTGGAGCAGCGGCCTGCAGGCCGACTCGCCCGCGATCGCCGACCGGCTGCTGACCGACGTCAAGGAGATCGTGGAGAAGGCCAAGGCGGTCGAGCTGACCCCGATCCAGCTGGCCAACGGCGCGAAGGAACTGCTCGACGAGGTCGCCACCGGCAAGATCACCGGCGAGGAGGACCGCTACTCGCACACCGACCTGTTCGACTTCCGGTCCAACGTGGACGGTTCGCAGGCGGCCGTCGCGGCGCTGCGCCCGGCCGTGGAGGAGAAGGACAAGGCGCTGGTGGCGACCCTGGACGAGAAGTTCAAGGCGCTCGACGAACTGCTGGAGACGCACCGCAAGGGCGACGGCTTCAAGCTCTACACCGAGCTGTCCGAGGCCGAGGTCAAGGCGCTCGCGGCGGCCGTGGACGCGCTCGGCGAGCCCATCTCCAAGGTCGCCGAGGTCGTGGCCCCGTGACCGGGCTGCCCCGTCGCAGGCTGCTCGGCCTGGCCGGCGCGGGTGTCGCGCTGGCCGGGGCGGGCGCGGCGGTGGGCGCGCTCGCGACCGACCGCGAGGACGAGGTGCGGCCCGCGTCGCCGAGCGACGCGGTGCCGTTCCACGGCGAGCACCAGGCGGGCATCGTGACGCCCGCGCAGGACCGGATGCACTTCGTCGCGCTGGACGTGACCACGACCAAGCGCGCCGAACTCGTCGCCCTGCTCAAGGACTGGACCGAGGCCGCGCGCCGGATGACCGCCGGCCGGGAGGCGGCGGACGGCGGCGCGGTCGGCGGGCACCCGGAGGCGCCGCCGAAGGACACCGGCGAGGCGCTCGACCTGCCCGCGTCCGCGCTCACGCTGACCGTCGGGTTCGGGCCGTCGCTGTTCGACGGCCGGTTCGGGCTGGCCGACCGCAAGCCGCCGGGCCTGATCGACCTGCCCCGGTTCCCCGGCGACGACCTGGACCCCAAGCGCAGCGGCGGCGACCTGTGCGTGCAGGCGTGCGCGAACGACCCGCAGGTGGCCGTGCACGCCATCCGCAACCTGGTCCGGATCGGCTTCGGCCGGGTCTCCGTGCGCTGGTCCCAGCTCGGGTTCGGCCGCACGTCGTCCACGTCGAACGCGCAGGCCACCCCGCGCAACCTGTTCGGCTTCAAGGACGGCACCAACAACGTCAAGGCCGAGGACGGCGACGCGCTGCGCGACCACGTCTGGGTCGGGCCGGGCGACGGCCCGGACTGGCTGGTCGGCGGCAGCTACCTGGTGGCCCGCCGGATCCGGATGCACATCGAGATCTGGGACCGCACCTCGCTGGCCGAGCAGGAGGCGATCGTCGGCCGCACCAAGGGCGAAGGCGCGCCGATCGGCCAGCTCGCCGAGTTCGACCCGGTCGACCTGCACGTCAAGGGCAAGGGCGGCCTGCCGGCCGTCGCCGAGAACGCGCACATCCGGCTGGCGTCGGCGCAAGCCCTGGGCGGCACCAGGATCCTGCGCCGGGGCTACAACTTCACCGACGGCTCGGACGGCCTGGGCCACCTCGACGCGGGCCTGTTCTTCGTGTGCTTCAACCGCGACACCGGCAAGCAGTTCGTGCCCATGCAGAACGCCCTGTCCACCAAGGACAAGATGATGGAGTACCTGGAGCACAACGGTTCCGGGCACTTCGCGGTGCCGCCGGGCGTGCGCGAGGGCGGGTTCTGGGGCGACACCCTGCTCGGCTGAGGGATGTCGCGATCCGTGGGACGCGTGTCGTTGACGCCACCACGGGGGTCGCCGACGCTTGAGCTGTGCAACGGCGACGCGTCGGGTTCGTGGTCTTCGAGGGCTTCCAGCCGCTGGACCTGGTCGGCCCGTACGAGGTGTTCCAGCAGGCCGACCGGCTGGCCGGCGGCTACGACGTGGTCGTGGTGGCCCCGGCGGCGGGCCTGGTCCGATCGCGCAGCGGCCTGCCGGTGCACGCCTCGCACGGCGTCGCCGACGTGCCGCCGGCCGAGGTCGACACGCTGGTCGTGTCCGGCGGCCGGGGCGTCGACCGGGCGGTGGAGGACACCGCGCTCACCGGGTGGCTGGCCGCCGCCGCCACGCACGCCCGGCGGGTCACCTCCGTGTGCAGCGGCGCGTTCCTGCTGGCGGCGGCGGGCCTGCTGGACGGCCGCCGGGTCACCACGCACTGGGGCCGCGCGCGGGAACTGGCCGAACGCCACCCGGCCGTGCACGTCGACGCGGACCCGATCTTCATCCGGGACGGCCGGGTCTGGACGTCGGCGGGCGTCACCGCCGGCATGGACCTGGCGCTCGCCCTGGTCGAGGACGACCACGGCCGCGACGTCGCGCACGAGGTGGCCCGCCAACTGGTGCTGTTCCTGCGCCGGCCGGGCAACCAGGCCCAGTTCAGCGTCGCGCTGAGCACGAAGCCGCCCGCCACCGACCCGGTGCGCGCGGCGGTGGCCGCCATCCACGCCGACCCCGGCGCCCGCCACGCGCTGGACGACCTGGCCCGGCACGCCCGGCTGAGCCCCCGTCACCTGCAACGCCGGTTCACCGCCGAACTCGGCACCCCGCCCGCGACCTACGTGGAGCGGGTGCACGTGGAGGCCGCGCAGCGCGCCCTCGCGGAGAGCGGCGACCCGCTGGACGCGGTCGCCCGCCGCTGCGGTTTCGGCACCGCCGAGACGATGCGCCGCGCGTTCCACCGCAACCTGGGCATCGCGCCCTCCGACTACCGCGAGCGGTTCCGCTCGACCACCACCGAGGAGCACCCGTGACCACCTACGGCCTGCTGGTCTTCGACCAGGCGGAAGAACTCGACTTCGTCGGACCGTGGGAGGTGTTCACCGTCTCCTCCGCGCTCCGCGAGAACGCCGACACCGCCGTGCTCGTCGCCGAGCGCACCGACCCGGTGCGGTGCGCCAAGGGCATGCGGGTCCTGCCGGACCACCCGCTCGACGACCACCCGCCGCTGGACGTGCTGGTGGTGCCCGGCGGGGTCGGCGCGCGGCTGGTCGAGCCGCGCAACCCGGTGGTCACCGGGTGGATCGCCCGGACCTCGGCGCGGGCGGCGTGGACGTCGAGCGTGTGCACCGGGACGTTCCTGCTGCACGCCGCCGGCCCGGCGCGCGGTCGCCGGGTGACCACGCACCGCAACTTCACCGACGACCTCGCCGCGCTCGGCGAGGTGACCGTGGTCCCGGACGCCCGGTACGTGGTGGACGGCGACCTGCTCACCAGCCAGGGCGTGTCCGCCGGGATCGACAGCGCGCTGTGGCTGGTCGGCCGGCTGCACGGCCGTGACCACGCCCGCGCGGTCCGCCGGGCGATCCAGTACGAACCCGCGCCGCCCTACCTCGCCGACGAGCCGCTGCCGGTGGCCTGAGTCGTCGGCACCGGTGTCGCGGACGTCGTCGCGGTGGTGGTGCCGGGCGGGGTGGTGCCGGTCGCGGTGGGCAGCGACGGCCGGAGTTCCGTCGTGGTCGCCGGCGGGGACGTGGCCGTGGTCGGCGGCAGGCTCGACTCGGACGACGGGGACGACGACGGCCGGGACGGGACCGCCGAGGAGGCCGTGGCGCTCGGCGACCCGGGCGGACCCGGCCGATCCACCACCGGGTCCGGCGGCGGCGGCACCTCGCCCAGCCGGGGCAGCTCCCGGCCCGGCTGGAGCACCGGCTCCGACGTCGGCCCGTCGCGCACGTCCCGGGGCCCGCTCGACGGGCTCACCCGGGGCGTCGGCCCGGCGGGGCTGGTCCGGACGCTCACCAGGGTCGGCCGGGCGGTCACCTCCACCCGGTCCTGCCGCGACGGTGCCGGCGGGGCCGGATCCGCGGGCTGGCCGAACGTCAGGACCAGGACCAACGCACCGCCTAACGCCGCCACGGGCAGGAGGAGCACAGCCGAAAAACACCCGCGGCCACTGCGTGGCACCTCGCGATGACTCACCGAACCCCCGACCCGATCTTGCGTGGTACTCATTGGTCAGGTCGGGGGTCTCGGCCGCAACAACCGCCGCACTACACGGACAGGTGAAACCGCCTAGGCGAGCGGCGGGATCTGCGGCGGGGTGAACGCCGTGCGCCCCGCCAACGACTCCAACGCCATCCGCACGGCCGTCTCCAACTGCGGGTCACGCCCCGCCACGCGGTCCTGCGGCGTCATCACCACCTCGACGTCCGGGTCGACGCCGTGGTTCTCCACGCCCCACCCGTGCCGCTCGAACCACAGCGCGTACCGGGGCTGGGTCACCACCGTGCCGTCCACCAGGTCGAACTGGAAGTCGATGCCGATCACGCCACCCCACGTCCGGGTGCCGACCACCGGCCCGATGCCCATCTCCTTGATCGCCACGTTCACGATGTCGCCGTCCGACCCGGCGAACTCGTCGGCGATCGCCACCACCGGGCCGCGCGGCGCGTCCTGCGGGTAGCTCTCGAAGGTGGAGAACCCGCGCGCCACCTGCCAGCCGATGATCTTGCGCGCCAGCTTCTCCACGACCAGCTGCGAGGTGTGCCCGCCGCCGTTCTCCCGGACGTCGAGCACGACGGCCTCGCGCGCCAGCTCCACCCGCAGGTCGCGGTGCAGCTGCGCCCAGCCGTTGCCCATCATGTCCGGCACGTGCAGGTAGCCCACCCGCCCGTCGGACAGCTCGTGCGTCCGGGCCCGCCGGTCGGCCACCCACGCGTGGTAGCGCAGCGGCTCGTCGTCCTCCAGCGGCACGACCACGACCCGGCGCGGCTCGCCGCCGCCGCCGGGCCGCACGGTCAGCTCCACCGGCTTGCCCGCCGTGCCGACCAGCAGCGGCGCGGGCCCGGTCAGCGGGTCGACCCGGCGGCCGTCCACGGCCACGATCGCGTCGCCCGCGCGCACCGCGACACCGGGCGCGGCCAGCGGCGAGCGCGCGTCCGGGTCGGAGGTCTCGCCGGGGATCACCCGGGTCACCAGCCACGCGCCGGACTCGTCGCGCGCCAGGTCCGCGCCGAGCAGGCCCACCGACCGGCCGGCCGAACCGCCGGCCGGCACCACGTAGGCGTGCGAGGTGCCGAGTTCGCCCTGCACCTCCCACAGCAGGTCGATCAGGTCGGAGTACGCGCCCAGCCGGTCCACCAGCGGCCGGTAGCGGTCCAGCACGCCCGCCCAGTCCACGCCGCCCATGTCCGCGCGCCAGAACAGGTCGCGCATCAGCCGGCCCGCCTCGGCGTAGGACTGCCGCCACTCGGCGGCCCGGTCCACCACGACCCGGATCCGCGACAGGTCCACGTCCACCGAGTCGGAGTCCTCCGCGTCCACCTTCCGCTCGGCGGGCACCACCCGCAGGTCGATGCCGTCCTGGAGCACGATCCGCTGGCCGTCGCCGGTCACCTCGTAGGCGTCCACGCCGTCCACCAGCACCTCGGTGCGGGCCTTGGCGAGGTCGAAGCGCTCCAGGACCGCGCGCGGCGGCCGTGACGACGGGGTCGCCAGGTTGTCGCCGAGCACCCCGCGCAACGGGCTGCGCAGCCACAGCAGCCCGCCCTTCGCGGCGGTCAGCCCCGAGTACCCGGCGGCGGCCACCGGCACCGGGACCACCCGGTCGGCCAACCCGTCCAGGTCCACGACGGTGATCGGGTTGTCGTCGTCCTTGTCCTTCTCCTTGTCCTTGTCGTCGTCGCCCACCGGGCGGCCCAGCCGCAGCGGGTCGAACGGCGACGGCGTGGTCGCCGCGAGCGGCAGCAGGAACGGCCGGCAGCCGGTCGGGAAGGACAGGTCGAACACGTGCGCGTCGTAGACCGGGTCGAACGTCCGCAGCGACAGGAACGCCAGGTAGCGCCCGTCCTCGCTGAAGGTCGGCGAGTAGTCGGCGAAGCGCAGCGGCGTCACGTCCACCACGGACAGGTCGGTGGTGTTGGTCATCCTGATGTGCCGCAACGGACCCGGCCCCGGGTGCGACCAGGCCAGCCAGTTCGAGTCGGGCGAGAACGCCAGGTCCGAGACGTGCGGGTTGGCCTCCCGGAGCACCTCGCGGACCTCGCCGGACTCCACCTCGACCAGCAGCAGCCGGCCGTCGTGGGTGGCGACGGCGAGCCGCCGGCCATCCGGGGAGACTGTCAGTTCGAGCACCCGCCCGAGCTTGCCGACCGCGACCCGGCGCGGCGTGTTGCCCGGCTCGACCCCGCTGACGGGCGCGAACTCCAGGCCCTCCTCGCCCTCGGCGTCGGTCACCCAGACCACGCCGTCGCCGACGACCCGGGGCAGCCGGGCCCGCACACCGGGCGTCTCGGCCAGGGCGCGGGCGGGCCCGTCCCGGTGGGTCACCCAGTGCACGGTGCCGCGCACCTCGACCACACTGGCGCGCCCGGTCTTGTCCGGGTGGAAGTCGTCCGGGCGCGAGCCGACCGGCCGGGGCCGGGTCGCCGTGCGCGGGCCGGCCAGCTCGATGTCGAGCCGGCGCGGTGCCGCGTCGAGCGAGTCGAGCACCCACAGGTCGCCCGCGTGCTGGTAGACCACCCGCGAGCCGTCCGTGGTGGCGGCGCGGGCGAAGAACTCCTGCTCGGTGTGCCGGCGCAGGTCGGAGCCGTCGGGCAGGCACGAGTAGACGCTCGCCACGCCCTCGTGGTCGGACAGGAACGCGATCCGGCCGCCGTCGCCGGCGGCACCGATCCACATCGGCGAGTGCAGCGACGAGGTCAGCTCGGGCAGGATCCGGGTGAACTCGCGGTCACCGGTCGCGTCGACCCAGAGCTGCCCGGCCGAGCCGCCCCGGTAGCGCTTCCAGTAGGCGGGATCCTTGCCGTACATGGAGGTGACCACGACTTCGTGGGTCGGCCCGTGCGCGACGTCGCCGACCCAGCCGTAGGGCAGCCGGCGCGGCGGGCCGCCGTCGGTGGGGACGGCGTGCGCCCAGCGGCGGACGCGGGTCGCCTCGCCGGCGGAGGTGACGGCGACGACCTCGCCGTCGGGCGTCCAGTCCCGGACGCCGGTGGTCGCGTTGCCCCAGAAGGTCAACCGGTCGGCCGCACCGCCGGCGACGGGGGCGACGTGCACTTCGGGCGCGCCGTCGCGACGGCTGGCCCAGGCCAGCAGCGTCCCGGACCGGTCGAAACGCGGTGTGGACGCGGGAGCGCGGTCGGCGGACACCCGCCAGGCCCGGCCGCCGGCGAGCGGGGCCAGCCACACGTCGTCCTCGGCCACGAAGGTCACCAGGTCGCCGTGCAGGTGGGGGTAGCGGAGGTAGGCGTCGGTCACGTGATCGACGTTAGCGCGACACCCCGACGGCCGGCCTCAAGCTTGCTGAAGCCGCCCCAGGAAACTGACGGCGGAAACCATCGGGAACCGAAGCACCGGCCCCTCGGGATTCTTCGAGTCCCGCACCGCCATCACCGCACCCGATCGCGCCACCTCGACGCAATTCGATTCGGTGTTGCTCCGGCTCGACTTCCGCCAGTTCGTCACTTCGGGTGCCCTTCCAGGTCTTTGGCACACCGCAGGATCAGGTCCATCGAGTCCTCGACACCGACCGCTGCGGCCAACAGGCTCGGCTTGAGATCAGTGTATGCCTGCACGTCCTCGCGTTTGTCGAGAAACAAGTACGTCTTCAAGTTCTCCAGGTGCACCACCGGACTCGTCCGCGCGGTCTCCAGCACGACGAACGACCCGTAGAGCCCGAGGTGGTAGCCGCGTTCCTTCGGCACCACGCGGATGGTCACATTCGGCCGCTGCGCCATGGCGTGCAGGTGGTGCAACTGCCCGACCATCACCGTGCGCCCGCCGACCGGCCTACGCAGCACGAACTCGTCGACGATCGCCAGGTACGGCACCGGGTTGTCGCGGGTGAGCACCGACTGCCGTTCGAGCCGACGCCGCACCCGCTCCTCGGCATCGGCGTTGGACAGGCCGCCCTCCACCATGATCGTCCGGGCGTAGTCGGGCGTCTGCAACAGGCCGGGCACCAGCAGCGCCGTGACATCGGTGATGGAGGTGGCCACCTGCTCGTACTCGATCAACCCCTTGAGCTGTTGCGGCAGACCGGAACCGGTGGCGAGCCAGTTCGACTTGGCCGCCTCGCGGGCGAGGGCGAGCAGCTCCCGCCGCTTGGCACCGACCACGCCCAGCGCGCCGAGGATCGTGGCCACCTCGGTCTCGTCGGCCAGGCGTTCGCCGCGCTCGATGCGGCTGAGCATGCTCTTGCTGATGCCGACCTGATCTTCGAGCTGGATCATGCGCACGCGCTTGGCCTTGCGCAGGTCCCGCAGCTCCGCGCCCAGGGCCCGCGCCCGTGCGTTGCTCTCCATGCAGCTCAGCCTAAGGGTTCACCCAAACGTGGACTGTCGAGAATTCTTAGTCCTTGCCAAGATTGGTCCAAGAACCAGTGGAGGAGAGAGCATGCCGAAGCCCCGTGCGGAGATGCAGTCCTGGGTGCGGATCGAGGAGGAGACCAAGATCGAGTACCGGTCCGACCCGGCCGAGATCCTGCTCGCGATCGGGAACCTGCCCGAGTTCGAGATAGTCGCGACGCCCGCCGCGCTGCGCCGCTTCCTCGACCTCGGCGCAGCGGCCCTACGGGAACTCGAAGCCGCTCACGCGGGCCAGTGAGCCCGCCAGTCGTCGGCACCGAGCTTCTCGACGCCGGCCGCGCGCGCGGACCGTTCGGCCTCCCGCACCCGGCCCTCGAACTTCCGCGCCACCGCGCGCAGCTCGGTCTCCGGGTCCTCCCCCGCGAGCTTCGCCAGCGCGGCCACCACGAACAACGTGACCCCGGCACCGTCGCCGTCCGGCAGCAGCTCCACCGGCAGCCCGGCCCGCGCCGTCCGCTGGGCCAGCTTCCCGGCCAGCGCCACGGCCGGCTGGCCGAGCGCGACGCCGTCCAGGCTGGACTCGCGCTGCTTCTCGACCTGCTTCAGCTCCTCCCACCGGTGCTGCTGGGACGCCGCGTCCCGCACCGCCGGGTCGTTGCCCTCGAAGACGTGGGGGTGCCGGCCGACGAGCTTGCGCACCAGGTCGCCCGCCACCTCGTCGATCCCGAACGGCTCGACGTCCTCGGCCGCGATCCGCGAGTGGAACAGCACCTGCAGCAGCACGTCGCCGAGTTCCTCCCGCAACGCGCCCCGGTCGCCGTCCTCGATCGCCTCCAGCAGCTCGTAGGTCTCCTCCACGAGGTACTGCCGCAACGACTTGTGGTCCTGCTCCGCGTCCCACGGGCACCCACCCGGCGACCGCAGCCGGTCCATCACCGACACGGCGTCGACCAGCGCCGCGCCGGCCGGGTTGCGCAGCACGACCGCGCCCGCCTCGACCAGTTCGGCGGCGTAGTCGTCCGGCTCCGCCGTCAGGTAGACGACCGACCCGTCGACCGCGCCCACCGGGACGTCCCCGACCGGGGCCGCGCCCAGCCCGCCCCAGTACTCCGCGTCCAGCCCGCCCGAGACGAAAACCGCCGCCGCGCCCCGCAGAGCGGGCAACGCGGCGGCGGGCAGCACCGAAGTGCTGGGGCCCAGCAGGACAACGGTGTTCGCCACGCTCACGACTTGGGCTGCCGCACGGCGGCCTGGTAACCGGTCAGCTCCTCGGTGCGCGGGGCGAGCGAGATCGCCGTGGTGTCCCACACGCCGTAGCGCGGGTTCACCTTGATCTGCGGCTCGCCCGCGAGCCGCTGCACCAGCCGCAGCCCGATCTGCTCCAGCAGCTGGGGCGTGAGCTGCTCGGTGGACGAGTCGCTGCCGCCCTTCGCGTTGTCGTCGCGGTCGGTCACGTAGGCGACCAGCCACTGCGCGCTGCCGGGGTCCGGCGCGAACGCCACCACCGTGCCCGGCTCGACGCCGAACAGCGGCGAGCCCGCGGCCTGCGGCGACTCGGCCGACTTGACCTTCTGCCCGACCTTGGCCAGCTGCTGACCGCCCGAACCCTTGGGGCCCGCCTGGACGAACCCGGCCATCAGCCCCGGGTCGGCCGCGATCTGCTTGGCCTTCACGACGGCGTCCTTGCCGTCCTTGGTGAAGAAGTAGTCGAAGGTGACTTCCATCCGGTCCACGTACTTGCGCGCCAGCTCGACCAGCAGCAACTGGTCCTTGGCCCGCTCGCGGAACGTGGTGGCGTCGTAGACCGTGTTCTGCGAGGCGGCTTCCGCGCCGCCCGCGTTCTGCACGGACTCGGTGACGGCCTCCTCGGACACCGTCACGCCCTCGCGCTTCGCCGCCCGCTCGATCAGCTCGTGCTGCACGCTCAGGGTCACCAGCTGGCGGGACACCTGGTCGAGCTTGCGCTGCTCGTGCAGCTTCTGGGCCTCGGGCTCCTTCTTGAGCACGGTGTCCAGGCGCTGCTGGACCAGTTCGAGCGGGATCACGGTGTCGCCGATGATCGCGGCCGACCCCACCTGGCTCGGGCCGCTGCCGCAGCCCGCCACCAGCAGTGCGACGGCCGCGCCGATCAGGGTGAAGCGCCTCTGCACAGTCCTCACAGGAGCTACCTTCTCACGTCCCCGTGACGCCGCTCACGGGAGTACCCGCCAAAGACGCCAGGAACTGCGCGCACCAATCCAGCAGCTCCTGGTCCCGCAGCTGCGGTGCGCCCATCCGGCCGCCCGCGGCTCCCTCGGTCGGCCTAGGCACGCTGACCGTGTTCGCGACCTGCTTGTACACCGCCTTCGGGTAGAGCCGGCGCAGCCGGACCAGCTGCGAGTCACGCAGCTCCAGCGGGGCGAACCGGATGGTCGGCCCCTGCACGATCACCTCGGTCACGCCGTGCGCGCGGCACGTCTGGCGGAACCGGGCGACCGCGAGCAGCCGCTCCACCGGCAGCGGCGGGGTGCCGTAGCGGTCCTTCAGCTCGTCCCACACCGCTTGCAGCGCCGCCTCGTCGCCGGCCGCCGCGATCTTGCGGTACGCCTCCAGCCGCAGCCGCTCGCCGGGCACGTAGTCGTGCGGGATGTGGGCGTCCACCGGGAGGTCGACCCGGACGTCGGCCAGCTCCTCGTCGCCCTCGGTCTCCGCGCCCGCGTGCCGCCGGAACGCCTCCACGGCCTCGCCGACCAACCGGACGTACAGGTCGAAGCCGACGCCCGCGATGTGCCCGGACTGCTCCGCGCCGAGGATGTTGCCCGCGCCGCGGATCTCCAGGTCCTTCATCGCCACGGCCATGCCCGCGCCGAGTTCGGTGTTCTGCGCGATCGTGGCGAGCCGGTCGTGCGCGGTCTCGGTGAGCGGGGACTCCGGCGGGTAGAGGAAGTAGGCGTACCCGCGCTCCCGGCCCCGGCCGACGCGCCCGCGCAACTGGTGCAGCTGGGACAGGCCGAGCATGTCGCCGCGTTCCACGATGAGCGTGTTGGCGTTGGAGATGTCCAGACCGGTCTCGACGATCGTCGTGCAGACCAGGACGTCGTACTCGTTCTCCCAGAAGCCCTGGATGATCTTTTCGAGCTTGTCCTCGTTCATCTGGCCGTGCGCGGTGACCACCCGGGCCTCGGGCACCAGGTCCCGGATCCGGCGGGCGGCGCGCTCGATCGAGGACACCCGGTTGTGCACGTAGAACACCTGGCCGTCGCGCAGCAGCTCGCGGCGGATGGCCGCGCCGACCTGCTTGTCGTCGTAGCCGCCGACGTAGGTCAGGATCGGGTGGCGCTCCTCGGGCGGGGTGAGGATGGTCGACATCTCGCGGATGCCCGCGAGCGACATCTCCAGCGTGCGCGGGATCGGCGTGGCGGACATGGTGAGCACGTCGACGTGCGTGCGCAGCGCCTTGATGTGCTCCTTGTGCTCGACGCCGAACCGCTGCTCCTCGTCCACGATGACCAGGCCGAGGTCCTTGTAGCGCAAGCCCTTCTGCAACAGCCGGTGCGTGCCGATGACGATGTCCACCTCGCCGTCGGCGAGGCCCGCGATGGTCTGCTCGGCCTCCTGCGCGTCGGTGAACCGGGAGAGCCCCTTGATGTTGACCGGGAACGCGCGCATCCGCTCGGCGAAGGTGTTGAGGTGCTGCTGGGCCAGCAGGGTCGTCGGCACCAGCACGACGACCTGCTTGCCGTCCTGCACCGCCTTGAACGCCGCCCGGACCGCGATCTCGGTCTTGCCGTAGCCGACGTCGCCGCAGATGACCCGGTCCATCGGGACGGTCCGCTCCATGTCGGCCTTGACCTCGTCGATGGCCGCCATCTGGTCCACCGTCTCGGTGAACGGGAACGCGTCCTCCAGCTCGCGCTGCCACGGCGTGTCCGCCGCGAACGAGTGCCCCGGCGCGGCCTGCCGGGCGGCGTAGAGCTGCACCAGCTCGGCCGCGATCTGCTTGACCGCCTTGCGCGCCTTGGCCTTGGTGTTCTTCCAGTCGCTGCCGCCGAGCTTGTTCAGCGTGGGCAGCTCGCCGCCGACGTACCGGGACACCTCGTCGAGCTGGTCGGTCGGCACGAACAACCGGTCCCCCGGCTGCCCGCGTTTGGACGAGGCGTACTCCAGCACCAGGTACTCCCGGGTGGCCCCGGCGACGGTCCGCTGCACCATCTCCACGTACTTGCCGATGCCGTGCTGCTCGTGCACCACGAAGTCGCCGGCCTTGAGCGCCAGCGGGTCCACCGAGTTGCGCCGCTTGGACGGCATCCGCCGCATGTCCTTGGTGGACGTCCCGTGCCGGCCGCCGGTCAGGTCGGTCTCGGTGAGGACGACCAGCGCGAGGTCGGGCAGCGAGAACCCGTCCTCCAGCGCGCCGCGCACCACCGTGACGGTCCCGGCGGCGGGCGGCTCGTCCAGCACGTCGACGCACACCGCGGGCACCTCGGCGTCCTTGAGCTGCTCGACCGCGCGCTGGGCCGTGCCCGCGCCCGGCACGACCAGCACGGCCGTCCCGCCCGCCGCCGTGTGCGCCCGGAGGTCGGTGAACGCCCGGTCGATGTCCCCCTGGTACGCCTCGACGTGCTTGAACTCCAGCCGCACCACGTCCGAACTCTCGGTCGTGAGCTGGCTGAACGTCCACCACGGCCGGCCCTTGGCCTTCGCGGACTCCGCCACCTCGGCCAGGCTCCGGTAGGCCGAGGCCCCCAGGTCGATCGGGGCCTTCCCGCCACCGGCGGCGGCCATCCAGGAGGCCTCCAGGAACTCCTGGCCGGTCCGCACCAGGTCGTGCGCCCGGGCCCGGATCTTCTCCGGGTCGTTGAGCACGACGTGCGTCCCGTCCGGCACCACGTCGGTGAGCAGCTGCAACTCGCCCTCGCACAGCGCCGGGATCAGCGCCTCCATCCCCTCGGACGGAATCCCACTGGCCAGCTTGTCCAGCATCTCGACCAGCTGGGCGTCGTTGTGGTGCTCGACGGCCAGCGCCGCGGCCCGCTCCCGGACCCGCCCGGTCAGCAGCAGCTCCCGGCAGGGCGGAGCCGTGAACCGCTCCACCACCTGCGGCAACGACCGCTGGTCGGCCACCGAGAAGGGCCGGATCTCGGAGACCTCGTCCCCCCAGAACTCGACCCGCAACGGGTGCTCGGCGGTGGGCGGGAACACGTCGAGGATCCCGCCCCGGACCGCGAACTCGCCCCGTTTCTCGACCATGTCCACGCGCGTGTACGCGAGTTCGGCGAGGTCGTGCAGCAGCGATTCGAAGTCGTGCTCGCCCCCGACCACCAGGTCCACCGGCTTGAGGTCGCCGAGCCCGGGAGCCATCGGCTGGATGACGCTGCGAATGGTCGCGACGACGACCTGGAGCGGATTGCCCTCCGGGTGCCGCAACCGCCGCAGCACCTGGAGCCGGGCACCGACCGTGTCGGCCCGGGGCGAGAGCCGCTCGTGCGGCAGCGTCTCCCAGCTGGGGAAGATGGCCACGGCGTCGGCACCCAGCAGTTCCCGCAGCACGTTCGTGAGGTCGTCGGCCTCGCGCCCGGTGGCCGTGACGGCCAGCACCGGTGCCTTGCGCGCCAGCGCGGCCGCCACCAGCGGCCGGGCGGCGGGAGCCCCCTCCAGTTCGAGGTAGGGCGACCCGACGGAGTCGAGGAGGGCGCTGAGCGCCTTGTCGGACAGGACAGCGGTCAGCAGGCCGGACAACGGGCCGGGCTGGGGCATTGCGTGGCTCCCGAGGCAACGAAGACAGACCCCTGCCCGGGACCT
This sequence comes from Saccharothrix sp. NBAS 001, assembly GCF_056640475.1. Classification (NCBI taxonomy): domain Bacteria; kingdom Bacillati; phylum Actinomycetota; class Actinomycetes; order Pseudonocardiales; family Pseudonocardiaceae; genus Saccharothrix; species Saccharothrix sp. NBAS 001. The sequence goes on along the minus strand of NZ_CM153251.1, from coordinate 8,750,444 downwards.
GGTGCCCACCGGAGGGGTGCTCGCCTCCACCCTACGTCCCCACCCCGACCCCCCGCTCGCCGATTACCGGGTGACGCCCGGGTCGGGCCTGGTGGGCCGGCGTCCGCACCCTCCGTCACAGGTGCCCTCGACATCCGTCGAGGCGGATTACTCCCGCTGATCGGGCCGCGGGCGGAAGCCGGGCAGGGTGATTTCCTCCGGGTCGAAGCACGTGTCGTCCGGTCGGCCTTCCAGGATGAAGCCGAGGTGCGCCCTGAGGGCTTCGTTCCCCAGGTCGACGGGGTGAAAGGGGAACGGGTAGGCGGGCGCGTGGTGGACCCGGCGCTCCCCGTTCCAGAAGGGCTGCTCGAATTCCAGGCGGGAACCCACGTCCTCGATCACGCCGGAGTCCGGGCGCAGGCTCAGGGACCTGGTCAGCGCGTTCGCGGACCACGTGGCGAAGGCCGCCCAGTCGTCGCCGCCGTGCATGAAGACGGCGCAGGCGTCCCGACCGCCGGCCAGCGCCAGCACCTGCTCGGTGAGCCGGCTGGGGCGCGACTGGGCGAACTCCCGGGAGCAGACGAGGTCGAGGCCGGCGAAGGCGCCGACGTGGAGCACGCCCCGGTCCGGCCAGAGCGCGTCGAACAAAGTCCCGGTTCCGGACTCCTCCGCATTGGTGCGGAGAACGGCCTCGGCGAGTTTCGTCGCCCGGACGCCGTCAAAGGAGCGGTAATCCCGGCGCGATTTCCGGGATTTTTCGTCGAAGAACGCGATAACGGCGGCTTTGGAGCCCACGGAGTCCCCCGGTCCTCAGTGCCGACGGCCCGCGCCCCCGGGCAGGGGCAGGTTGTGGAACTCGCACACGGCCACCCGCTGCTCCTCCAGGGTCCCCACCTGTCCGGGGCTCGCCGGAGCGAAGACGTCCACTTCCTCGGGGACACCTCCGCGCTTCATCACGTACGCGCGCAGGCCGAGGTCCATCTGCCGTTGCATGCCGGACGGGTGGACGTCCGGCCGCGCACCTTGGCAGCACAGCAGCAGGCCGCGCTCCTCCAGCTCCTCGCGGGCCTGCGACAGGCAGGCGAAGAGGTCGACGCCGGTGAACTCCCGCCGACCCCGGTCGGTTTCCATCCGCAGCAAGGGGTCCGGCCGGGTGTGGATCTCGAACGTCACCGGAATCGGGGCCGAGTCGGAGCGGGGACGGGAGGGGTCGGGCATGGCGACGAGTGCGACGGTTTTCACGGTGGGATCCCTGTGCACCGGGACGGGTCGAGGGCGACCAGGCCGACGGTCGGCACTTTTCCGGTGGACCGATCCTCCACGCCGTCGGCGTGGAGTACAAGGAGATCGGGGCCGACTACGACGACCGGCACATCACGGTCTACCAGGCGTACAACGCGGACGCCGCTGCGGTTGGGCCCGGAAGCCGGACCAGGAAAGGGTTCTGGCGGTCCGCGTCGCGCGGGAGGGGTTCGACCACGCCGTGCGGCACGCGGTGTCCGGCTCCGAGGTCACCAGGGGCAGGCCCGACATCCGGGTGCGGTGCTCCCGGTCGAGCGGCCGTACCCGATGCCGGTCGCGGCCCCGGCGCGGCGCGCGCTGTAGGCCCGGTTCACAGGGGCTTTGAGAGGGTGGCGGGCATGCGCCGGGTCGTCGGGTTCGCTGCCGTGTTGCTGTTCGCCGGGTGTTCGACGCCCTCCGGGCCGGGCGGTAGCGCGCCGGCCGCCGACGCCCCCAAGGGGATCAAGGTCGAGGTGGTCACGGGCGGGCTCACGCACCCGTGGGAGATCGGGTTCCTGCCCGACGGGCGGATGCTGGTCACCGAGCGGCCCGGTCGGCTGGTGCTGGTCGACAAGGGGCAGCGGACGCCCGTGGACGCCGACCTCGGGGACGTCGTCGCCCAGGGCGAGGGCGGGCTGATGGGGCTGGTCGTCCACCCGGACTTCGCCTCCAGCAAGCGGTTCACCACGTGCTTCAACACCGCCGACGACGTCCGGCTGGTCACCTTCGAACTCGACGGCACCAAGGCCACCCGCGTGCGCGACCCGCTGCGCGCCGGGCTCCCGGGCAACTCCAGCGGCCGGCACTCCGGGTGCCGGCTCGCGCTGGGCAAGGACGGCGAACTGCTCGTCGGCACCGGCGACACCGCGAAGGCCTCCGCCGCGCAGGACCGCGACAACCTCGGCGGCAAGGTGCTCAAGCTCGACCTCGCCACCGGTCAGGGCGGCGTGCTCACCTACGGCCACCGCAACGTCCAGGGCATCGCGGTCCGCGCCGACGGCATGGTGTTCACCGCCGAGCACGGCCCGGACGTGGACGACGAGGTGAACGTCCTGCGGCCGGGCGCGAACTACGGCTGGGACCCCTCCCGGGGCGGCACGGTGGACAGCTACGACGAGAGCGTCCCGATGACCGACCTCGAACGCTTCCCGGACGCCGTGCCCGCCGTCTGGTCCTCGGGCAGCCCGACGGAGGCGATCTGCGACGCGGTCTTCCTCGACGGCGACCAGTGGGGCGACCTGGCCGGCACCCTCGCGGTCACCGCGCTCAAGGGCTCGAAGGTCCTCTTCTTCACCGTCACGGTGGAGGGCGGCGTGCACGCGGTCTCCATCCCGGAGCCGCTCGACGGTTCCTACGGCCGGCTGCGCGGCGCGGCCCTCGGGCCGGACCAGGCGCTCTACCTGACCACGTCGAACGGCTCGGACGACAAGATCCTCAAGGTGACCCGGGGCTGACCGGTGCCCCGTCCGGCCGGCCGGGGAAGCGCGGGCGGGATCAGCGGCGGGTGCGCAGGCGCGGCTTGTGGTCCATGTGCGACAGGCCCTTCCAGGCCAGGTTGACCAGGTGCGCGGCGACCTCGTCCTTCTTCGGCTTGCGCACCTCCAGCCACCACTGGCCGGTCAGCGCGACCATCCCGACCAGCGCCTGGCTGTAGAGCGCGGCCAGCTTGCGGTCGTAGCCCTGCCGGGAGAAGTGCAGCCCCAGGATCGATTCCACCTGGGACGCGATGTCGTTGAGCAGCGAGGAGAACGTCCCGGTGGACGACGCCACCGGCGAGTCGCGGACCAGGATGCGGAACCCGTCCGTGGAACCCTCGATGTAGTCCAGCAGCGCGCACGCGGCCTGCTCCAGCAGCTCTCGCGGGTGCCCGCCGGACAGGGCGTTGACGATGTGGTCCATCAGGTACTGCATCTCGCGGTCCACCACGACCGCGTAGATGCCTTCCTTGCCGCCGAAGTGCTCGTACACCACGGGTTTGGACACGCCGGCCCGGTGCGCGATCTCCTCGACGGAGGTGACCTCGAACCCCTTCTCGGCGAACAACGCCCGAGCGACGTCGAGCAACTGCTCGCGCCGCTCCTTCCCGGTCATCCGCACGCGCGGGACCGGGGTCTCGTCCTCGCGCCGTCGTCCCGCCACCTCGACCACCCTAAACGCCCGCCCCCCGCCGCAGCGGCGAGGGGCGGGCGAGGGATCACTTCTTGACGCTGATCCGGGCGAGCCGCTGCTGGTTGGGCCAGCGCACGTCACGCGCCCAGCCGAACTTCTCGAACAGCCAGATCAGCCGCGCCGAGGTGTCGATCTGGCCGCGCTTCACGCCGTGCCGCGCGCAGGTCGGGTCGGCGTGGTGCAGGTTGTGCCACGACTCGCCGAACGACAGGATCGCCAGCGCCCACACGTTCGCGGAGCGGTCCCGCGCGGCGAACGGGCGGTCGCCGACCATGTGGCAGATCGAGTTGACCGACCAGGTCACGTGGTGCAGGAACGCCACCCGGACCAGGCCCGCCCAGAAGAACGCGCTCAGCGCGCCGGCCCACGACATGGTGATCAGGCCGCCCAGCACGCCGGGTGCGAGCAGGCTGACGGTGGTCCACAGCACGAAGTACTTGTCGACCCAGACCAGGTCCTTGTCGGCCAGCAGGTCCGGGGCGAAGCGCTTGGCGTTGGTCTTGTCGCGGTCGAACAGCCAGCCCATGTGGGCGTGCCAGAAGCCCTTGGCCAGCGCGACCGGGCCGCTGCCGAACAGCCACGGCGAGTGCGGGTCGCCCTCGCGGTCGGAGAACGCGTGGTGCCGCCGGTGGTCGGCGACCCAGACGATGACCGGGCCCTGCAGGGCCATGCTGCCCGCGATGGCCAGGCCGATCTTCAGCGCCCGGTTCGCCTTGAACGAGCCGTGCGTGAAGTACCGGTGGTAGCCGATCGTCACACCCAGGCCGGCCAGGTAGTAGAACCCGACGAACAACGCCACGTCGACCCAGCCCAACCCCCAACCCCAGGCGAACGGAACCGCCGCGATCAGCGCCAGGAACGGCACGAGGACGAACACGTAGACACCGAACTGCTCCACGTGGCCGCGACGGCCGTCGATGATCGGCTTGGGTCCCTTGTCCTCAGGACCGGGCGGCGTGGACCTGCTCTCCAGGGTGCTGGTCATACGTGTACCTCTTGGTTATCCGGGGGCTACCTACGGGACCGTAACTTACGGCAGCGTAAGTTAGGACAACCTTGTGCCGCCATAGTCCGCGCCGAACTCACGGCGTGTTCTCAGGATTTCGGGCGTGTCGATCACGGGCGGAGCATCATTCGACAATGGGGTCTCCGAACGTTCGCCGCAGACGTCGCCTGCGGATCGCCCTCATCGCGTCGGGCGTGGTCCTGGTCCTGCTCAGCGCGGGTGTGTTAGGCATCGGCTGGTACTACAGCGGCCAGCTGCTCGAACCCGACCGGGCCCGGCCCGGCTTCCCCGACACGGTCGTCGGATCGGGTGACAAGTCGGTCACCCTGACCGAGTCCCGAATCACAGTGCAACCGGGCACCTGGGGCCTGGTGTGGCCGGGCGGTGAAGCCCGGGTCGGCCGGATCACCGGCCGGGCGAACGGCGCGGTGACCCGGGAGCTGACCGGCACGGCCCCGCCCGCCGGCACGAACGCCCGGCTGGAGGCGTCGGTGTGGACCACCGACCCGAAGGCCGCGCTCGGGCTCGACTTCCAGGACGTCCGGGTGCCCACCGAACTCGGCGACATGCCCGCGTGGCTGGTCCCCGCCGCCGCCCGCACCTGGGTGGTCGCCGTGCACGGCCGGGGCGGCACCCGCGCCGAGTCGCTGCGGATCACCCCCACCCTGCACCGGGCGGGCCTGCCGGTGCTCGCCGTGACCTACCGCAACGACGTCGGCGCGCCCGCGTCCCCGGACGGCCTGTTCCACCTCGGCGACACCGAGTGGCGCGACGTGGAGGCCGCCGTCCGGTACGCGCTCGACCACGGCGCGCGCGACGTCGTGCTCTACGGCTGGTCCATGGGCGGCGCGGCGGTCGGCCAGTTCCTGGGCCGCTCGGAGCTGGCCGGCAAGGCCGTCGGCGCGGTCCTGGACGCCCCGGTGACCAGCTGGACGAAGACGCTGGAACTCCAGTCCCGCAACCGGGGCGTGCCCACCTGGCTGGTCCCGGTGGCGGAGGTCGTCTCGGACTGGCGGGCCGACCTGGAGTTCGACCGCTTCGACCTGGTCGACCACCCGCCCGCGCACCGGCCGCGCACGCTGCTGCTGCACGGCGCGGTCGACGGGACCGTGCCGGTGCAGGGGTCACGCGACCTCGCCGAGGCGTCGATCCGGCTGGACTGGCCGTTGACCTACGTCGAAGCGCCGGCCGCCGACCACACCGCCGCGTGGAACGTCGACCCGACCGGCTACGAGCGGTCCGTGGCGGATTTCCTGGCCTCCCGAACGGGATCGAGCTGACCTGCGCAAACACGTAGGGTCATGATCGAATTACCGACGGATTGCGGCCAGTTGAGTGGTGGTGCTGACCTTCCGGGACCAGTCGTGACAACATGTCTTCGCGCGGTAGAGGGAGACCTCCGCCCGTTCCGCCATGGTGTAAAGGCAGCACCTCGGATTTTGGTTCCGATGGTCCAGGTTCGAATCCTGGTGGCGGAGCGAGTACGGCCGGACCGCACCCGGTCCGGGTCGCCCTGCGTCTGCCTGGGGGGTGTGAGTCGCTGCACGAGGAAGCGGTCGACGAGCAGGACAACGTGGTGCCGGCGCTCCACGAGATGTCCGACGCGTGGCTGGTCGGCCGCGCGAGCGAACTCGTGGCCGTGGCCCAGAGCAGCCACCTCTCCGACCAGCTGGACGCGTGCCACGAGGTGGACGAGCTGCTCGCCGAGGCGCAGGCGCGCGGCGAGCCCCGGATCGTCGGCCAGCTGCTGCGCGCGGCGGCCGTGGTGCGGCTGGTCACCCCCGGCCTGGTGGACCTGTCCGACACCCTGCTCGACGAGCTGGTCGCGCACACCCGCAGGCACGGCCTGGTCGTGCTGGAGGCGGAGGCGCACGCGCTGCGCGGCCGGCGGTACCTGCTCGGCGGGTTCGAGGACAAGGCGCTGACCGAGGTCGCGTCCGGCCTGGCCATGCTGGAGGAGAACCTCACCCCGGACCCTATGCTCGACAAGCGCACCTGGGACCGGATGCTCGCCAACGCGTTGCAGAGCACCGGCCTGGTGCTCACCCAGCTCGGCGTCTACGAGATGGCCGACGCGGTGCTGGCGCGGGCCCACAACGCGATCCGGGACAGCGCCGGGCCGCACCTGATCTACATCCACCTGATGAACCGCGCCCGGATGCTCATCGGCTGGGGCCTGCGGCTGGAGCGGGTGGAGAGCCTGGAGGAGGCGGCGACCAAGTTCGGCACCGCGTCCGCCATCGCCGAGGCCGTCGAGGGGCCGTTCCGCGAGTCGCTGCACCCCGGCCGGCGCGACCGCGCGGCCTCCGAGCAGGTGCCGATCATCGGCGCGGCGCACGCGCTGGCCAAGCCCGGCCCGGAGCACATCGCCCCGCTGTGGCGGCTGCGCGAGCTGTCCATGTACGCCCGCGAGCTGATCATCGTGTCCATCGCCCTGGCCCGCTGCCTGGAGCTGGAGGAGCTGCCGCAGCAGGCCCTGCAGGTGCTCGCCGACGCCCGCACCCGGCTGGAGCACGACACGTCCGAACCGACGCTGATGCTGTGCCTGACCCGCGAGTACGCGAAGCTGTCCGGCCCGCACGGCGAGCACACCATCTCCGCGCTCCAGACCTACGCCAACGCGCTGGAGGTCGAGCTGTGGCAGATGCAGGAGGCCCGCACGGCCACCCTGGTCACCCGGCGCGACCACGAGCGGCTGACCCGCGCGCACGGCGCGATCGCGCAGCAGGCGTTGCAGGACCCGTTGACCGGGCTGCCCAACCGCCGCGCCCTCGACGACCGGCTCGGCGCGCTGATCAGCGCGCAGACCCACCCGATGGCGATCGCGCTGGTCGACCTGGACGGGTTCAAGGTGGTCAACGACAAGCACTCGCACGCCGAGGGCGACGACGTCCTGCGCGTGATTGCGAGCACACTGCGCCAGGCGCTGCGAGGTGACGACCTGGTGGCCCGCTACGGCGGCGACGAGTTCGTCGTGCTGCTCCCCGGAGCGCCGCTGCACGCCGCCGAGGCGGCGCTCGGCCGGGCCGTGGATGCGGTGGCGGGCTTGCCAATCGACCTGTCCAGGGGGGTCACGCTGTCGGTCGGGGTGATCTCCGTGCGCCCCCGCGAATCGGCCAACCAGGCCCTCGCCCGAGCCGACTCGGCGATGTACGTGGCGAAGCGCAGAGGTGGCTGCCAGGTTGCGGCCGTGGAAGTCGAGCCGTCCTCGGACGCTTAGTATCAGCACCTGGCGGGAGCCAGGCTTTCCCGCTGGCACGCACGCACTTCGGTCAGCTAGGGAGAGCGCTGATGCTAGAGGGTGTCCCCACCCCGGTCAGCACGATCGTCCTCGCAGCGGGTGAAGGCACCCGCATGCGCTCAGCCACCCCCAAGGTGTTGCACCGGATCGCCGGTCGCTCCCTCGTGGAGCACGCGGTCCGCGCCGCCGCGGGGACCGATCCGGATCACTTGGCCGTCGTCGTCGGCCACGGCCGCGACGCGGTGAGCAGGCACCTCGACGGACTGTCCGCCGCGCTGGACCGCAAGGTCACCATCGCGGTGCAGGACGAGCAGAAGGGCACCGGGCACGCGGTGGGCTGCGGCCTCGCCGAACTGCCCGCCGACCTCGGCGGCACGGTCGTGGTCACCTACGGCGACGCCCCGCTGCTGGACGCGGCGACGCTGCGGGACCTGCTGGTCCGGCACGCCGCCGCGGGCAACGCGGTCAGCGTGCTCACCGCGGTGGTGCCCGACCCCACCGGCTACGGGCGCATCGTGCGCGCGGCCACCGGCGAGGTCGAGAGGATTGTTGAACAAAAGGACGCTTCCCCGGACGAGCGGGCCATCACCGAGATCAACTCGGGCGTGTACGCGTTCGACGCGGCGGTGCTGCGGGACGCGCTCGCGCGCATCTCGACCGACAACGCCCAGGGCGAGCTGTACCTCACCGACGTGCTCGCCATCGCGCGCGCCGACGGCCGGCGGGTGGGCGCGGTCGTGACGCCCGACCCGTGGCTGGTGGAGGGCGTGAACGACCGGGTCCAGCTCGCGCGCCTCGGCGCGGAGCTGAACCGGCGGATCGTCGAGCGGTGGATGCGCGAGGGCGTGACCGTGGTCGACCCGGCCACCACGTGGCTCGACGCGGACGTCCAGCTCGGCCGGGACGCCCTGGTCGAACCGGGCGTGCAGCTGCGCGACGGCACGGTGGTCGGCGAGGGCGCGGTGATCGGGCCGGACAGCACGCTCGCCGCGTGCTCGATCGGCGCGGGCGCGTCCGTGGTGCGCACCCACGGCACCGGCGCGGAGATCGGCGCGGGCGCGTCCGTCGGCCCGTTCGCCTACCTGCGGCCAGGCACCAGGCTGGGCGGCAACGGCAAGATCGGCACCTTCGTCGAGGTCAAGAACTCCGACATCGGCACCGGCAGCAAGGTCCCCCACCTGAGCTACATCGGCGACGCCACCATCGGCGAGCACTCCAACATCGGCGCGGCCAGCGTCACGGTGAACTACGACGGCGTGAACAAGCACCGCACGGTCGTCGGGTCGCACGCCCGGACGGGCTCGGACAACATGTTCGTGGCCCCCGTCACGGTCGGGGACGGCGCGTACACCGGAGCCGGCACGGTGGTGCGGAGGGACGTCCCGCCGGGCGCGCTCGCCGTGTCCGGCGGTCCGCAGCGGAATCTGGAGGGCTGGGTCGTGCAGCGCAGGCCCGGTACCCCGGCCGCTCAGGCGGCGCAGCAGGCGCTCGCGTCGCAGAATGCCGACACAACCGAGGAAGGGCGCTGACGTGAACCCCACCATGCCCGGAACACCGAAGAAGAACCTCATGCTCTTCGGTGGACGTGCCTACCCGGAGCTGACCGAGCAGGTGGCCAAGCACCTCAACGTGTCGGTGACCCCCCAGTCGGCGTACGACTTCGCCAACGGCGAGATCTTCGTCCGGTTCGAGGAGTCCGTGCGCGGCTGCGACGCCTTCGTCATCCAGTCGCACTGCGCGCCCATCAACCAGTGGCTGATGGAGCAGCTGATCATGGTGGACGCGCTGAAGCGGGCGTCCGCGAAGCGGATCACCGTGATCATGCCGTTCTACCCCTACGCCCGGCAGGACAAGAAGCACCGCGGCCGGGAGCCGATCTCCGCCCGCCTGGTCGCCGACCTGTTCAAGACCGCGGGCGCGGACCGGCTGGTCGCGGTCGACCTGCACACCGCCCAGATCCAGGGCTTCTTCGACGGCCCGGTGGACCACCTGTGGGCGATGCCGCTGCTCGCGGAGCACATCCGCGACAAGTACGCGGGCCGCGAGATCACCGTGGTCTCGCCGGACGCCGGCCGCACCAAGCTCGCCGAGAAGTGGGCGGACACCCTGGGCGGCACGCCCATCGCGTTCATCCACAAGACGCGAGACCCGTTGCGCCCCAACGAGGTCGTCGCCAACCGCGTGGTCGGCCAGGTGAAGGACCGGCTGTGCGTGGTGATCGACGACATGATCGACACCGGCGGCACCATCACCAAGGCCGTGGACCAGCTGCTCGCCGAGGGCGCGTCGGACGTGGTGATCGCGGCCACCCACCCGGTGCTGTCCGGCCCGGCGGTCGAGCGGCTGGAGAACTGCGGCGCGCGCGAGGTCGTGTTCACCGACACCCTGCCGATCCCGGCGGAGAAGCGGTTCGACGCGATGACCGTGCTGCCGATCGCGCCGCTGCTGGCGCGCGTCATCCAAGAGGTCTTCGAGGACGGCTCGGTGACCAGCCTGTTCGACGGCAACGCCTGACCCCTCCGCAACGGCCGGCAACGTCGCGTCCCGACGTGCCGGCCGTTCGGCTTTCCCGGCCCCGGCGGGCGCTCCACCACCCCCGATTAGGCCCCGCCCCCGGTCCGGCCTACACTGGTCGGGTTGCCTCGGCGAGGGCGAGCATCACGCTCGGCGTGATCGACGCGGCGGTTGTGATGCCGCGCGCGTGTTCACCTTCCGCGCCGCCCGCCGCCGCAGGCCAGCACCCCGCTCAGCAGCCCCGCCCGACGTACTAAGGCCAGACCGTTAGGAGAGCCCCACCGTGTCCGAGGTCCGTCTCGCCGCAGAGGAGCGCACCGAGTTCGGCAAGGGTGCAGCCCGCCGTACCCGTCGCGCCGGCAAGATCCCCGCGGTGCTCTATGGCCACGGCTCCGACCCGAAGCACCTGGCCCTGCCGGCGCTGGAGTTCGCCCGTGTCGTCCGCGAGCACGGTCACAACGCGGTGCTCACGCTGGACATCGATTCCAGCAGTGAACTCGCGCTGACCAAGACCGTCACCACGCACCCCATCAAGAACTACATCGAGCACGTCGACCTGCTGCTGGTGCAGCGGGGCGAGAAGGTCACCGTCGAGGTGCCGGTCGTCATCACCGGCGAGGCGGGCCCCGGCATCCTGGTGACCCAGGACCTGACCACGATCCAGCTCGAGGTCGAGGCCCTGCACATCCCCGAGCAGGTCGAGGTCTCCGTGGCCGGTGTCGAGGCCGGCACCCAGATCCACGCCTCGGACGTCGTCCTGCCGTCGGGCGCCTCCCTGGCGACCGACGCCGAGGCGCTGGTCGTCGCCGTCAACGCCGCTCCCACCGCCGCCCAGCTGGACGGCGAGGGCGAGGCCGCGGACGACGAGGCTTCCGAAGAGAGCTGAGCCCTATCACGTCGGGCTGGTCGAACGGCACGCCTCCCCCGCCTCACGGCTGGGGCGGCGTGCCGTTCCCGTCCCTGAGCCCGGCTCAGGTGCGCGGCACGACCTTCCCCCGCAAGCGCGGCGGGAAGGGGTACGACCCGGCGCAGGTGAACGCGTTCCTGCTCAAGATCGCGGACGCCCTGGCGGGCCGCACCCGGATGCACCCCGACGAGGTGCGCCGGGTGGTGTTCCACGAGCTGCCCGGCGGCTACGACCAGCGCCTGGTGGACGACTTCCTGACCCGGATGGAGTGGCAGCTCCGCGAGGGGCTGGTGCCGCCGACCGGGATGCGCACGGGCGCGGACGTGCTCGCGGTGAAGCTGCCGAAGGCGTCCAACGGCTACGATCGCGGCGAGGTCGACGCGTTCGTCGCGCGGGCCGCCGCGTCGCTGGACGGGCGCGGGCGGATGACCTCCAGCGAGGTCCGCCACACCAGGTTCAGCACGACGTCGGGTCTGCGGCGCGGCTACCAGACCCGGGCGGTGGACGCCCTGTTGGACGAGTTGGAGCAGGAGTTCCGGTCCCGTGGCCGATGACGTGAGCCTGGTCGTGGGACTGGGCAACCCCGGACCCAAGTACGAGGGCAACCGCCACAACGTCGGGTTCCTGGTGCTGGACGTGCTGGCCGAGCGGATCGGCGGGAAGTTCAAGGCCCACAAGGGCGGTGCCGAGGTGCTGGAGGGCAGGCTGGGCGGGCGCCGGGTGGTGCTGGCCAAGCCGCGCGGCTACATGAACACCTCCGGCGGCCCGGTCGTCGGCACCGCGAAGTTCTACAAGGTCGAGCCCGCGAACATCGTCGTCGTGCACGACGAGCTGGACCTCCCGTTCGCCACCGTGCGGATGAAGCTGGGCGGCGGCGAGAACGGCCACAACGGCCTGCGCTCGATCACCAAGTCCCTGGGCACCAAGGACTACCACCGCATCCGCTTCGGCGTGGACCGCCCGCCGGGCCGCATGGACCCGGCGGACTACGTGCTGCGCGACTTCTCCCCCACCGAGCGCAAGGAACTGGCGTTCGAACTCGACCGCACGGCCGACGCCGTCGAGGCGCTGCTGGAGCTGGGCCTGGAAGCCGCCCAGAACAAATTCCACTGAGCACAAATTCCACTGAGCAGAAGTTCCGCAGAGCCCGAGTTCCGCCGAGCCCGAGGTCCACCGAGCCCGAACCGCGTCCACGAGGGCGGAGCGGGCGTCACCCCGCGCTGGGCACCAGGGACGTCGCCGCGGAGCGCCTCAGCTTGCCCGAGGGCGTCTTGGGCAGGCTGCCCGGCTTCAGCACCACCACCGAGTACGGCCGCAGCCCCACGGCGTCCACGACGCGCGCGCTGATCTGCTTCGACAGCTCGCGCACGGCGGAGTCCTCCCCCGCCAGCCTCGACTCGACCACGACGGCGAACCGCTCCCGCCGGGTCCCCGCGTCCAGCCGGACGGCGACGGCGTTGCCCGCGCGCACGCCCTCCACGGACGTGGCCGCGCGCTCGATGTCGGTCGGGTAGATGTTGCGCCCGCCCATGATGATGACGTCCTTGCGCCGCCCGCAGACGACGACCTGCCCGTCCACCACGTACCCCTCGTCGCCGGTGTCCAGCCACCCGTCGGCGTCCTGCGTGGCCACCGGGCCGTCGACGGTCAGGTACTCGGGCGTGACGGCCTCGCCGCGCACCCGGAGCTGCCCGACCTCGCGCTCCCCGCGCACCGCCCCGGCCTCGTCCACGACCCGCACCTCCAGGCCCGGCAGCGGCGGGCCCAGCAGCGGGAACGACCGCGCGTTCGGGCTGTCGGCCGGCACCGGCACGGCGCGCCGCCCGGCTTCCAGCTCGTCGGGGTCCACCACGTCCACCGAGATCCCGGTGAAGGCGGGCGCGAAGGCCACGCCCAGGGTCGTCTCGGCCATGCCGTACGCGCACAGGACGCACTCGGCGGGCATCCCGAACCGGGCACCGGCGTCGGTGAACGACTTCACCGCGACCGGGTCGATCGGCTCGGCCCCGTTGAGCGCGATGCGCAGCCGGGACAGGTCCCACGTGCCGTCCTCGACGCCCTCCATCCGCCGGGCGGCGATGGCGTAGGCGAAGTTCGGCGCGGCGGTGATCGTGCCCTGGTACCGGCTGATCAGGTCCGGCCACAGGGTCGGCCGGGCGAGGAAGTCGACCGGCGTCACCTTCACCAGGTCGATGCCGAACAGCATCGGCACGGTCAGGAACCCGACCATGCCCATGTCGTGGAACAGCGGCAGCCAGGACACCATGCGGTCGGTCGCCGGGTCGAGCTTCGCGGCGACCTCCATCGCCTTGGCGTTGGACCACAGGTTCCCGTGGGTGATCCGGACGGCCTTCGGGTCGGCGGTCGAGCCGCTGGTGAGCTGGAGCAGCGCGGTGGCCGACTCGTCGACGGCGACCGGGGCGGCCAGGGGCTCGCCGTCGAGTTCGTCGAGCTTGAGGTAGGAGACGCCGTGCTGGTCGAGGACCGCCGCCAGCGCGTCGAACGGCGAGCCGAGCAGCACCAGGCGCGCGCCGATCATGGCCAGCACCTTCAGGGTGTCCTCGGCCCACTCGGCGAGGTCCGTGCGCGCCGTCGGCTGGTGCAGCATGGTGATGCTGCCGCCGGCCAGCCACACCCCCTGCACGGCCGGCGCGATGGCCGCCGGGTCGCCCGCCAGCACGGCGACCGAGTCGCCGGGCGCGACCCCGCTGCCCGCCACCAGCGCGCCCGCCACCCGCGCGGCCCGCTCGTGCACGTCACCCCAGGTGCGACGGACGGGAGCGGTCGGCTCCCCGGTCGTCATCCCCCGTCCCTCGGCACTCGCAGCGGTTGCCACCATCGTGTCCACGAACCGGCTCATGGCCGTCAGGGTAGAACGATCTCCACCGCATTGAGCCAATAGGGCGAAACAAGTTCCCCACCATCCGGCGATACTCCCCGGTATACGACCAAAGGAGGCAGCGGGGTGGCCGGGTTCGAAGCGCGTCAGCACACGCCCGCACATCCGGCGCCGCTGTTGAGCGCGCAGGATCTGCGACAAGTCGCGTTCCACCGCCCGCCGCCCGGCCAACCCGGATACGACGAGCAGCAGGTGGACGACTTCCTCGACCGCATCGAGAACACCCTGCTGGGCCGCGACGACGTGGCCGAGCAGGACGTCCGCCGGATGCGCTTCCGCCCCGCGAGACCGGGTTACCACGCCGCCGAGGTGGACGTGTTCATGGACCTGGTCGCGGAAACCCTCAGGTCCACCCCGCAGCGCCGGCAGGCCGTCGCGCCGGCCCAGGGCGCGCACGCCACGTCGACCGGGATGCGCCCGGCGTCGGCTCCCCGGCTCACCCCCCAGGACGTCCGGGGCGTGCGCTTCCACAAACCGCGTCCGGGCAACCGGGGTTATCACGAAGACGAGATCGACGCTTTCCTGGACCGGATCGAGAACACCCTCGCGGGCCGGGACGACCTGACCGCGATCGAGGTGCAGGACGTCGAGTTCGCGTTCGCCCCGCCCGGTCGGGCCGGCTACGACGAGGACGACGTGGACACGTTCCTCGACCTGGTGGTCGTCACGCTGGAACGCACCCCGGCACCGCCGCCGGTCCGGCCCCGCCCCGGCGTGGGCGCCCGGCCGCTGACCGCGCGCGACGTCCGGACGGTCGGGTTCGGCAAGCCGCCGCGCGGCCGGCGCGGCTACCTGGAGTCGCAGGTCGACAAGTTCCTGGACCGCATCGAGAACACCCTGCTCGGCCAGGACGACCTGACCGCCCAGGAGATCCGCGAGGTCCGGTTCAGCCGCCCGGTGATCGGCCGGCGCGGTTACGACGAGAACGAGGTCGACACCTTCCTGGCGCGGGTCGAGAAGCAGTTCGGCGACGGCCCGAGGCGGCCGAGCGCCATTCCGCCCATCACGTCCTGGAAACAGCTCCGGCTGATCAAGATCCCCACCGCGGGCGCGACCCGGCGCGGTTACCGCACCTCGCAGGTGGACCGGGTGTTGGAAGAGATCGGCATCGCCCTGGACGGGATGATCGGCGCGAGTTCGACCGATGTGGCGAAGACGAAGTTCACCCTGTCGCTGATGAACGGCCAGGGCTACGACTGCGCGTTCATCGACGAACTCATGCCGTTGTTGGCCACCGAACTCCGCAGGCGCGGCCGATAGCGCGTTCGCGCGTCATCACCGTGCGGCGACGACGCGCGAACCCGACGTTCCTCCCGAGCCGGCGGACTACCCCTCGGCGGTTTCCGCGGCGACCAGCCACTGCGATTCGACGGAATGCACCTCGGCCAGCACGTCGCGCAACTCGGCGTCCAGCTTCAACAACCGGTCGGGGTCGGTGGCCGCGTCGGCGAGGGCGGCGTGCAGTTGCGCCTCCTTCTTCTGGAGCACCTCCATCCGGCGCTCCAGCCGGGACAGTTCCTTGCGGGCCGCGCGCTGGTCGGCCGCCGACGTGGGCGCGGCCTCCTTCGCGGCACCCCGCGCGACGCCGCCCTTCGGCGCGGTCGCGGACTCCGTCTGCGCGTCGCGCCGGCGCAGGTACTCCTCGATCCCGCCGACGAGGTCGGTCAGCCCGCCGTCCCCGAACAGCGCCACGACCTTGTCGCACACCCGCTCGACCAGGTACCGGTCGTGCGAGATCACCACCAGCGTGCCGGGCCACGAGTCGAGCAGGTCCTCCAGCTGCTGCAAGGTGTCGATGTCCAGGTCGTTGGTCGGCTCGTCGAGCAGCAGGACGTTGGGCTCGGCCATCAGCAGCCGGCACAGCTGCAACCGCCGCCGCTCGCCGCCGGACAGGTCGCCGACCGGCGTCCACTGCTTCTGCGAGGTGAACCCGAACCGCTCGGCCAGCTGGGACGCCGACAGCTCCTGCTTGCCCAGCACGACCCGCCGCGCGACCTCCTCCACCGCCTCCAGCACCCGCATCGACCCGTCGAGGTCGTGCAGCTCCTGGCTCAGGTGGGCGAGCTTCACCGTCTGGCCCTGGATCCGCTTGCCGGTGACCGGCTCCAGCTCGCCCGCCAAGGCGCGCAACAGCGTGGTCTTCCCCGACCCGTTGACGCCGACGATCCCGACCCGGTCACCGGGCCCGATCCGCCAGGTCAGGTCGCGGACCAGGGTCCGCCCGGACACCTCGTCGCCGACCGCGAGCGTCACGTCCTCCAGCTCCACCACGGTCCGGCCCAGCCGCTTCTTGGCGAAGGCCATCAGCTCGACGGTGTCGCGCGGCGCGGGCACGTCCGAGATCAGCGCCTCGGCGGCCTCGATCCGGTAGCGGGGCTTGGACGTGCGGGCGGGCGCGCCCCGGCGCAGCCAGGCGAGTTCCTTGCGGGCCAGGTTGCGCCGCTTCTCCTCGACCGCGTCGGCCAGCCGGGCCCGCTCGGCCCGCGCGAAGATCCAGTCCGCGTACCCGCCCTCGTACTGCTCGACCCGGCCGCCGACGACCTCCCAGGTCCGCGAGCACACCGTGTCCAGGAACCACCGGTCGTGGGTGACGACCACCAGCGCGGTCCGCCGGGCGAGCAGGTGCTCGGCCAGCCACCGCACGCCCTCGACGTCGAGGTGGTTGGTCGGCTCGTCCAGCACGACCAGGTCGAGGTCCTGCACCAGCGCGGCGGCCAGCGCCACCCGCCGGCGCTCCCCGCCGGACATCGTCCCGACCGTCGAGTCCAGGCCCAGCGCGGTGATGCCCAGGCCGTCCAGGATCGACCGGACGCGGGCGTCGGCCGCCCACTCGTGCTCGGCGTCGAACCCGAGCGGGTCGATCACCGCGTTGCGCACGGTCGAGTCCGGCGGCAGCTCGGTCCGCTGGGTCACCACGGCCATCCGCAGCCCCCGGGTCTGGCTGACCCGCCCCTCGTCCGGCGGGGCGAGCCCGGCGAGCACCTCCAGCAACGTCGTCTTGCCGCCGCCGTTGAGCCCGACGACGCCGATCCGGTCGCCTTCACCGACCCCGAGGGACACCCCGTCCAGCAGCGGACGCACACCGAACGACTTGGAGACGTTCTCCAAGTTGACCAAGTTGGCCATCAACACAACCTTCGTCTGGAAATTTACGCGTGGACCTCGGGCGGTGACGGCCGAGGCGCTTCCTCGGTCCCGATCACCCGCGCCCCGTGGACGGGCCCCTGCGCGACGCGCACCGTGCGGCACACTCCCGCACCGGCCAGCTCCGCCGCCACCCGGACCGCCGAATCGGCGTCCGTGCAGAGGAACGCGCAGGTGGGGCCGGACCCGGACACCAACCCGGCCAGCGCACCGGCGTTCACCCCGGCGCGCAGGGTGCGGCGCAGGTTCGGCCGCAGCGACACCGCCGCGGCCTGGAGGTCGTTGCCCAGCAGCAGGGCGAGCTGCCGGGGGTCGCCCGACGCCAGACCTTCCAGCACGGCCTCGGCCGCACCCACCCGGGGCGGGTCGCCGTCCGCGCGCAGCCGGTCCAGCTCGGCGAACACCTCGGGCGTCGGCAGACCGCGCCGGTCGAACGCCAGCACCCAGTGGAACGTGTGCCGGGCCAGCACGGGCACGATCTGGTCGCCCCGGTCGGTGCCCAGCGCGGTGCCGCCGTAGAGCGCGAACGGGACGTCCGCCCCGATCTTCCCGGCGAGCCCGGCCAGTTCGTCCCGGCCGATCTCCAGCCGCCACAGCGCGGCCAGCCCGACCAGCGTCGCCGCCGCGTTCGCGCTGCCGCCCGCCATGCCGCCGGCGACCGGGATGGCCTTGCGGATCGCCACCCGCACCTTCGGGTCGTCGGGATCGCGGCCGACGTGCCCGGCCAACACCCGCACCGCCCGCCACGCGAGGTTCGACGGCCCGGTGGGCACCGAATCCGCGCCCTCGCCGCTCACCTCGACACCGGGGTCGTCGGCGACGGCGACGGTCACCTCGTCGGTCAGGGACAGCGCCTGGAAGATCGTCACCAGGTCGTGGTAGCCGTCCGCGCGCGGGTCACCGACCGCCAGGTGCAGGTTGACCTTGGCCGGGACGCGGACGGTGACCGGGGGTGGGACTACGGCGAGCACGCCATGAAGCCTACGGGCGTTCGCCAGGTGCTCGCTGCCACCCGGCTCCCACCTGCGGTCGAAGCTACGGGTGCCCCCTGCGCCCCGAACCCGCCTCCCGGCCCCCAGACACCCCCGCAAACACCCCCCAATCGAAATCGCAGCGCTGCACGCCACAACGCAGCAACGCGGCACAACCGGCGGCCTGCACCACAACGCGGCACCACAAGGTGCGGCAATGCAGCACGATCGGCAGCCAGAATCGCAGCGCTGCACGCCAGAGCGTGGCATTGCATTTCGGACGACTGCGCGAGGACTTCGCACGGGCGGGGTGCCTCGCCTGGCTCCCCGGATAATGACGCCGGTCGCGCGCCGCGTCGGGGGCGTTCGGCGGACCGGATGAGGGGGCACGTGACGCAGCGGGAGGACGTCGGGACGGCGTCGGCGTGGGCGGCGATCGGCGGCCGGTCGCCCGCCGAAGTCGGGTTCGACCTGGTCCGGGGACTCACCGCAACCGACTCGCCATACGGCTCGCTCCGGCACGCGCCGTCCCCGATCGGCTACGACGGCGTGCTGCCCGCGCGGAACCGGCCGCCGGGCCGGTGGGGCGCGGCCCGGGCGGAGTGGCCCGCATGACCGGGCGGGACGAGGTGCTCGCCGTGGTCGCGGACCTGTCCGGCCCGCTCGGGCCGTTCCGCACGCCGGAGGACATGGACGACATCCGGCTCACGTGGCTGTCCGAGGCGGACTGGTCGGCGTTCGGGCACCTCGCGGACATCGCGTGCCGCTCCTGGCCGGAACTGGCGCGGCTGGACCCGGACGCCGTCCACTACGAGCTGAGCCGGCTGCTGACCGAACTCGGGCAACGGGACGTGGCCGCCGCAGTGGCGCGGCTGGCCGAGCTGCTGGAGGTCCCGGCTGCCCGGACGGTGGCCATCATGGCGCTGGGCGGCTTCGGCCCGGCCGCCCTGCCGGCGTTGGTCGGGCTGGTGGACGAGCCGTTGACCGTCTCCGACGCGGTGTGGCTGGCGTGCGCGCTGGGTGAGACCGAAGACGAACGGGCCCGCCCGGCGCTGCTCGCGTTGCGGGACCGGGCCGGCGCGCCGGAAGTGGTGCGGGAGGTCGCGACGGCGCTGGTCCACCTCGATAGCTGTTGAACCGGCCCGGCCGGACATTGCGGTTGTGGGCTCAACGCGTGAAACCGGGGATCGCGCCCGGCGTGCCGAGGAACAAGAACAGCGCGTCCATGCACGACGCTCGGGCCTTGCGGCAGCCTGCTGTCCGTCGGGCTGATCAGGTGAGACGTGTCAGTGGACTCCACGATCACGCGTGCTCATCGGCACGCCGCCGGCACACGGAACAACGCAGCTCCCAGGCCGAGCCACCCGACCACGGCGGAACCGAGCCCGGCAATCATCAGGCCGGGCCGCTCCCCACAGGTGGACCAGCAGGCCGCACCTGGCCTGTGAACAGGGACGGCGGCCCCGGTCGCTGCTGCTCACCGCAGGGCAGCGGGGCGACAGCCCGCAGTTCGTGCCGGTGCTCGAAGCGATCGGGGCAGGCCCACAAGCCGGGTGGAGAAGGCTGGGCAGAGCGGGCTGGGCAGAGCGGGCGGCGGTGAGGCGGGTGAGGGCTGCGGGAGGCGGATCGTGGAGGAGGCGTGGAGGTCCCGTGCCGGGTCGGTGCCCGCGCCGGTCGGCCGCGCGCCCGGGGTGGTCGAATGCCGGTATGCCGTTCACCGCCTCGCACATCGCCGCGGTCCTCCCGCTGACCCGCCGCCCGCTGGTGACCTCGGCGCTGGTCGCGGGCTCGATGGCACCGGACCTGCCCTACTTCGTGCTGCTCCACCCCGGCGGCGGCGAGTACACCCACACCTGGTGGGGGCTGGTCGTGGTGGACGTGCCGATCGCCCTGGTCGCGCTGCTGCTCTACCGCGCCCTGCTGCTCGGACCGGCCCTCGCGCTGGCCCCGGCCGCGATCCGGTCCCGGGTCGCGCACCTGCCCGCCCCGCGCCTCGGGGTCGCCGCCGCCGTGTCGGCGCTGGTCGGCTGCGTGACGCACTTCGTCTGGGACGCCTTCACCCACCACGACGGCTGGGGCGTGCGGCTGTTCCCCGCCCTCGGAACCGACGTCCTGGGGATGCCCGGCTTCGCGCTGGCCCAGTGGGCGAGCACGGTACTGGGCGCGCTCGTGGTGGCCGCGTGGTGCGCCCGGGAGCTGTCCCGGATGCCCCGCCGGCCGGTCCCGGCCCGGTTCGCGCCCCCGGCCCGTCCGGGCGTGGTCCTCGCCGCGCTGGCCGCGTTCACCGCCGTGTTCGCGGCGTTCACCACCACCGGCGACAACGGGACGGACCTGCTGGTCAGCGGCTCGATCACGGTGGTCACCGGGGCGCTGACCGCACTGGCCCTCTACGGCGCGTGGCGCGCCCTCCGGGGAGAGCGCGCCACGGTCGACAACTAGCCTCACACGGCCAGCACGGACCCCGAGAAGGTCGTCTTGATGTAGTCCTTGACCTGCTGCGACTGCAGCAGCGCCAGCAGGTCCTTGATCCGCTTGTCGTCCTTCAGCTCGGCGCGGGTGACCAGGCCGTTGGCGTTCGGGTTGCCCTCGGCCTTCTCCAGCACCAGCGCGTCCGAGGACGGCTTGAGCCCGGCGTCGATCGCGTAGTTGCCGTTCACCACGGAGGCGTCGGTGTCCTCCAGCGAGCGGGGCAGCTGGGCCGCCTCCAGCGCGACGAACTCCAGGTTCTTAGGGTTCTCCGCGATGTCCCGGATGGACGGGGTCTTCTCCGCGCCGGCCTTGATCTTGATCAGCCCGTTCTCCGCGAGCAACCGCAGGCCGCGGGCCTCGTTGGTGGCGTCGTTGGCCACCGCGACCTTCCCGCCCGCGGGCAGGTCGGTGAGCTTCTTGTGCTTCTTGGAGTACACGCCGAGCGGCTCGACGTGCACCGGCCCGATCCACTCCAGCTTCGCGCCGCTCTCCGCCTTGAACGTCTCCAGGTACGGGATGGTCTGGAAGTAGTTCGCGTCGAGCGAGCCGTCCACCAGCGCGGTGTTCGGCTGGACGTAGTCGGTGAACTCGACGACCTCGATCTTGAGGCCCTTGTCCTTGGCCAGGTTCTCCGCCACGTACTTGAGCACCTGGGCGTGCGGGACGGGGCTGACGCCGACCTTCAGGGCCGCTTCGGGGTCGGAAGCGGCACCGGTCTGGCCGCTTCCGCAGCCCACCGCGGTCAGCAGCACGGCGACGAGGGCAGCACGAATGCGCATTTCAATTCCTTAACTACGGAGAAGGCTTCAGACGGAGGCGTGCCGGCGGCGGTCGACGCCCCGGGCCACGCGGTTGCCGATGAACTGGATCAGGGTGGCCACGATCGCGAGCACCACGACCGTCGCCCACAGGTAGCGGTCGTTGAACCGCTGGTAGCCCTCGCGCACCGCGAGGTCGCCGAGCCCGCCGCCGCCCACCACACCGGCCATGGCGGAGTAGCCGAGCAGGGCGATGGCGGTCACGCCGATCGCGTTGACCAGGGCGGGCAGCGATTCGCGCAGCAGCACGCTGCGCACGATCCGGCCGGTGGAGGCCCCGGTGGTCACCGCGGCCTCGATCACCGAGACGTGCACTTCGGACAGGACGTTCTGGACCAGCCGCCCGACGAACGGGATCGCGCCGACCGCCAGCGGCACGATGGCCGCCGTCGGCCCGATCGTGCCGCCGAGGATCAACCGGGTGAACGACATCAGCACGATCAGCAGGACCAGGAAGGGCATGGACCGACCGAGGTCGACCACGAAACCGAGCAGTTTGTGCACCACGGGCCTGGGGCGCAGCCCACCGGGAGCGGTGAGCTGCAACCAGACGCCGAGCGGAATGCCGAGCAGAACAGCGATCAGGGTGGAGACGCCCACCATGTAGACCGTCTGGCCGGTCGCGACCAGCACGTCGTCGAACACGGTGGACCAGGGTGTTGCCGACCTCACGCAGCTACTCCCTGGGGCCCTGCCAGTGTCCGGCGCACCGCGCCACCCGCTTCCGAGATCCACTCCAGCGCCGAGTCCGCGCGCTCGCCGTTGAGACCGACGCGGAAGCGCGCCACCGGGGTCTCGCCGAGCCGCGTCAGACCGCCGCCGAGCAGGTTGAGGTCCACGCCGAACCGGCTGGTCGCCTCGGGCAGCAGCGCGCCGACCGCGGCGAACCCGACCAGCACCACGTCCGCGACGCGGTCGTACGCGCCCTCGGCGGCCGGGTTCTGGTCCACGGCGGGCAGCAGCGAGGCGGCCGTGCGCGAGCCCGCGTCCGCGACCAGGTCCAGCACCTTGCCGTGCTCGACCACGCGGCCGTCCTCCAGCACCGCGACGTCGTCGCAGATCTTGCGGACCACGCCCATGTCGTGGGTGACCACGAGCACGGTGACGCCGAGTTCGGCCCGCGCGCGGTCCAGCACGGTCAGCACCGAGCCGGTGGTGTCGGGGTCGAGCGCGGAGGTCGGCTCGTCGGCCAGCAGCACCGACGGGCTGGCCGCCAGGGCGCGCGCCACGGCGATGCGCTGGCGCTGGCCGCCGGAGAGCTGGTCGGGGTAGGAGCCCGCCTTGTCGGTCAGGCCGACCAGGTCGAGCAGCTCGGCGACGCGGGTGCGCCGCTGCGGGCCGGGCACGCCGGCCGACTCCAGCGGGAGCGCCACGTTGCCCGCGGCGGTCCGCTGGCGCAGCAGCGAATCCCCTTGCGGCACAACGCCGATCTGCCGACGGGCGGCGCGCAGCGCCGGGCCGCCGAGGGACACCAGGTCGGTGCCGTCGACGCGGATCGCGCCGCTGTCGGGGCGCTCCAGCAGCGCCACGCACCGGGCCAGCGTGGACTTGCCCGCCCCGCTGGGGCCGACGACGCCCAGGACGGTGCCGGCGGCCACGTCCAGGTTCACGCCGTCCAGCGCGCGAACCTGACCGGTACTTCCGGGAAAGGTCTTGGTGAGGTTCTCAACAGTGATCACGATTTCGCTCCACGACTGCACGCGGCAACGCACGCTCGTGGCGTGCGCGTCCGAAGGCCAGCTCAAGAAGGGTGTCCCGAGAGGGGACGACGAGGACTCGAAAATGCGCCTAGGGCGGAAGTTAGCTGCGACAGCCTGAAACCGTGCGGCGGCCGTGGTCGACGACTCGCCGGCGCGTGAGCAGCATCCTGGGCACGTGATCCTCCATCGATCCTGGCTGAAGCACCTGCCTCCGTGGGGAGGTGGTTGCTGCGGCGTCGTAGAGCCAGGTCTCTCAGCCGCTCGGGATGGCAGCACGAGTACACCTGACGCGGAGCCTTGAACGCAAGCCCGCATGAGGATCGTTCGTCAAATCACACTTATGGCCGAAAGATCATCGGCTATTACGGTGAGGAAACCTCGGCTATCCGGACGAAGTCTCCGACGCCCAATTGCTCCCCCCGGACGCCCGGGTCGACGCCTGCCTGCAGCAACAGCCGCTCGGCCGCGGCGGCGGAGCCGGCCCACCCCGCGAGCGCCCCCCGGAGCATCTTGCGGCGCTGGGCGAAGGCCGCGTCCACCAACGAGAACAGCACCTTCTGGTCCACAGTGGACAGCGGCGGGTGGCGGGTGAACGCGACGAGCGCGGAGTCCACGTTCGGCACCGGCCAGAACACCGAGCGCGACACCGGCCCGGCCCGCCGGGCGTCGGTGTACCAGGCGAGCTTCACGCTCGGCACCCCGTAGACCTTGCTGCCCGGCCCGGCCGCCATCCGATCGGCCACTTCGGACTGCACCATCACCAGCCCGGTGCGCAGCGACGGCAGTTCGGCCAGCAGGTGCAGCACCACCGGCACGGCCACGTTGTACGGGAGGTTGGCCACCAGCGCGGTCGGCGGCGTCGGGAACCGGTCGGCCGTGACGCGCATCGCGTCGGCCTCGATCACGGTCAGCCGGTCGGCCAGGCCCGGGGCGCGCTCGGCGACCGTCAGCGGCAGCCTGGCGGCCAGCACGGGGTCGATCTCCACGGCGACCGTCGCGGCGCAGGACGGCAGCAGCGCCAGCGTCAGCGAGCCCAGGCCGGGCCCGACCTCCAGGACCACGTCGTCCGGGGACAGCTCCGCCGCCGCGACGATCTTGCGGACGGTGTTCGGGTCGTGCACGAAGTTCTGGCCGAGCTTCTTGGTGGGGCGGATGTCCAGCTCGGCGGCGAGCCGACGAACGTCAGCCGGGCCGAGGAGCGAACTCCCCGGCCCGGTTGAAGAAGCAGCTTCGGTCACGCGCAAAACCTACGGCAGGCCCAGCTTCGCCCGGCAGGCAGGCCACGCCGAGTAGCCGCCGCGCGCGTCGCGCACCTTGGTGGCGATGGCGATCTGCTGCTCGCGGGTGGCCTGGTGCGGGTACGCGGCGTACTGGCCGCCGCCGTTGGAGTCCCAGGTGCCCTTGTCGAACTGGAGGCCGCCGTAGTAGCCGTTGCCGGTGTTGATGGCCCAGTTGCCGGTCGCCTCGCACTGCACGAGCCGGTCCCACACCTCGCCGTCGGGCGGGAGCTTCGTGCCGACCTTGACCTTCTTGGCCTTGGGCTCCTTGGTGACCTTGGCGCCCAGCTTCTCGCGCCCGGTCTCCTTGCCGTTCTTGATGGTCACCCGGTAGGTGACGATCTGCTCGCCGGCCTCGCCCGCCTCGACGGTCTCCTTGGAGCCCTTCATCATCGAGTCGTCCTTGACCTCCTCGACGGGCGGCTCGATCGCCTCCGTCGCGTTGATCACGGACACGCCGGTGCGGCTGATGTGGACCTCGGCGCCGTTGGTGATGCGCAGGTCCCCGGCGGATTCGAGCTTGTCCTCCGGGCCGAGCGAGATCTTCTCGGCCTTCATCAGCTCGTCGACGGTCAGCGCGGTCGTGCGCAGC
Organism: Saccharothrix sp. NBAS 001; assembly: GCF_056640475.1. Lineage (NCBI taxonomy): Bacteria > Bacillati > Actinomycetota > Actinomycetes > Pseudonocardiales > Pseudonocardiaceae > Saccharothrix > Saccharothrix sp. NBAS 001. The sequence goes on along the minus strand of NZ_CM153251.1, from coordinate 8,725,477 downwards.
TGCTTCGGCTCGTTGCCGCCGTCGTAGAGCGTGATGGTCTTGAGGCTCTTGACCTCCAGCGACATCCCGCCGAGCGGGACGGCCATGCCCCGGTCGGCGGAGAGCCACGCGCCGTCGTCGTTCACCTTGAGCTGGTCGAGCGCCTCGTCCACGGTGACCGAGCGGACCCAGCCCTCGCGCTGCTCGCCGTCGACGGTCATCTTGACCAGCCGGCCCCGGTCGAGCGAGATCTTGCCGCCGTCGCCGACCTTCGCCTGGGGGGACGGGCTGAGCGCGTCGTGCTCGCCGACCGCGATGCCCTCGTCGGCGAGGATCTCGCCCACGGTGGACTCGTAGGTGCGCACGGTGGTGGCTTCGCCGTCGATGTCGACGGTGATGGACTTGTCCATCGCGATGGCGGTCGCGCCGCCGCCGGCGATGGTCACCAGCACGCTGGCGACCGCGGCCTTGAGGAAGCGGCGCTTCCACTTCCCGGCGGCTTCGACCAGGGCGACGGGCGGGGCGCTCGGCTGCTCGGCAGCGAGTGCTCCGGCGACCCGGTCCTGGGAGACCTCGTCCGGGATGATGATCGGCGGCAGGAGCGTGGTCTCGGCGTTGATGAGCTTGATCAGCTCGTCGACGTCGACGTTGGCACTGGCCAGCAGGTCGTCGGCGTCGGGTCCGAGGACCTCCAGCACGTCGTCCGGCGTGATGCTGAAGACCGTGGTGTCCCAGTCGGACCAACCGGGCTCGGGTCTTTCCAGGACGTCCACACTGGTGGGCGGTGCCTGGTCAGGCCGCACGGGAGTAAACCAGTCGGTGTCCTCGTTGAACGAGTTCACGGGGTTCCATACCTCCTGAAGGCGCGAAGGTTTCGCGCACACGTTCGGTGTCGGCGGTCAGCAGGTGATCTCCGGCAACTCCTGTGTGTGGGGCGTCTTCTCGCTTCTGGTGTGTAACCCGCCCCGACTGCGGGCTGCGCCCCGGGGGAATCGAACTCGGGGCACGGTCACGGGACCGTAACGGGTCCTCGGGGGTTGTGCAAACACCCCTACCAACCTTGTGAGTTCAGTCACCCCCTCAGGGGAGCAGTGCCGTCGACCATTCGTCGTAAGCCTTACTGCAAGTGCACTACGTCACCGAGGTTGAAGACCCGTTCGGCGTTTCGGGTGACAGTTGACGCTAGATCCGCCAATTCCACGTGACGCAGCGTCGCGAGATCACGGAGCGTGTAGTTCGCGCAGTACGGCTCGTTGGGCCGACCCCTGAACGGGTGCGGCGTGAGGAACGGGGCGTCGGTCTCCACCAGCAGGTGCTCGGCCGGCACCCACGCCGCCGCCTCGCGCAGCGCCGCCGCGTTGCGGAAGGTCACCGCGCCCGCGAACGACAGCACGAACCCGCGCTCCACGCACGCGCGCGCGAAGTCGAGGTCGCCGGAGAAGCAGTGGAAGACCACAGTGGACGGAGCGCCCTGCTCGTCCAGGATCTTGAGCACGTCGTCGTGCGCGTCCCGGTCGTGGATCATCAGGGTCTTGCCGGACAGCTTGGAAAGCTCGATGTGCCAACGGAAAGCGTCGTGCTGCGCGGCCGGCGGCGAGTAGTCCCAGTAGTAGTCCAAACCGGTCTCGCCGATCGCCACGACCCGCGGCTGCGCGGCCAGCGCGGCGAGTTCCGCGCGGTCCGCGTCGGTGAAAGTGGACGTTCGCGTCGGGTGCAGCGCGACCGCCGCGAACACCCGCTCGTCCCACGTGGCGGCCCGCGCCGCCCAACGCGCGGACGCCAGGTCGTCGGCGACCGTGATCACCCGGTCGACACCGGCGGCGTTGGCCCGGTCGAGGATCTCCCGCACCTGTTCGGGTGTCTCCGCCCCGCAGGCGTCGAGGTGGGTGTGGGCGTCGACCACCGGCACCGGAAGTGCTTCCGGGACCGGTGGCCGCTCACCCCTGCGCTTGGTCACCCCGCGCCGCCCGCCGCCGTGCTCGCGCTCACTTGATGATCGGGGCCCACTCCGGGCCGGTCTCGGCCAGCTCCGGGTCGAGCTTGGCGAACAGCGGCGCGGGCTTGGCCAGCGGTCGCCCGACCGGGATCGGCGTGGACTCCCACTTGGCCTGCTCGTTGGCGTAGTCCCCGGTCAGCACCGGGTACTTGCGGTCCGGCACGTCGAGGTCGGTGACCTCGTTGACCTGCGGCTGCGCCGCCCACACGCCGGTGCCGCCCAGCGCCTCGTGCACCTTCTGCGCCGAGTGCGGCAGGAACGGCGTGAGCAGCGTGTTCGCGTCCTGGACGACCTGGAGCGCGGTGTGCAGGACGGTGTCCCGGCGGGCCGGGTCGTCCTTGAGCTTCCACGGCTCCTGGTCGGACAGGTAGCGGTTGGCCGCGCCGACCACCTTCATCGCCTCGCCCGAGGCCTGCTTGAACCGCGAGCGGCGCAGCGCGTCGCCGACGACGCCGAACGCGTTGCGCGACAGGGTCAGCAGGTCGTGGTCGGCGTCGGTGAGCGCGGTCGGCGTCGGGATCGCCCCGACGTTCTTGTGCGCCATCGAGATCGACCGGTTGACCAGGTTGCCCCACTCGTTGGCCAGCTCGAAGTTCGTCCGCCGGACGAACTCGTCCCAGGTGAAGTCGGTGTCCTGGTTCTCCGGGCCCGCGACCGAGATGAAGTAGCGCAGCGCGTCCGGGCCGAACTCGCGCAGGAAGTCCGTCACGTAGATGACGGTCCCGCGCGAGGTGGAGAACTTCGAGCCGCTCATCGTGAGGAACTCGCTGGAGACCACCTCGGTGGGCAGGTTCAGCGGCCCGAACACACCCGGCTCGCCGCCCTTCGCGCCCTGGCCGTTCTGCCCGAGCAGCAGCGACGGCCAGATCAGCGAGTGGAAGACGATGTTGTCCTTGCCCATGAAGTAGTAGCCCTGGGCGTCACCGGTCCAGAACTCCTTCCAGGCGTCGTCGTCCCCGGTGCGCCGGGCCCACTCGACCGACGCGCTGAGGTAGCCGATCACGGCGTCGAACCACACGTAGAACCGCTTGAGCGGCTGGTCGCGCCAGCCGTCCAGCGGGATCGGCACGCCCCAGTCGAGGTCGCGGGTGATCGCGCGCGGGCGCAGGTCCTTGATCAGGTTCTGGCTGAACTTGAGGACGTTGGGCCGCCACTCGGTGCGGGTCTGGAGCCAGCCGCCGAGCGCGTCGATGAACTGCGGCAGGTCCAGGAACAGGTGCTCGGTCTCGACGAACTTCGGCACCTCGCCGTTGATCCGCGAGCGCGGGTTCTTCAGGTCGATCGGGTCGAGCTGGTTGCCGCAGTTGTCGCACTGGTCGCCGCGCGCGCCGTCGTAGCCGCAGATCGGGCAGGTGCCCTCGATGTAGCGGTCGGGCAGCGTGCGGCCGGTGGACGGGCTGATCGCGCCCATCTCGGTCTTGGGGATGACGTAGCCGTTGCGCCACAGGGCGAGGAAGAGGTCCTGGACGACCTTGTAGTGGTTGCCGGTGGTGGTCCGGGTGAACAGGTCGTACGAGAGGCCCAGCCCGTGGAGGTCCTCGGCGATGACGCGGTTGTACTTGTCCGCGAGTTCGCGCTCGGTCAGCCCCTCCTTCTCCGCCTGCACGGAGATGGGTGTGCCGTGCTCGTCCGTGCCGGAGACCATCAGCACCCGGTTCCCCGACATCCTCATGTACCGCGAGAACACGTCGGAAGGGACACCGAACCCTGACACGTGACCGATGTGACGGGGCCCGTTCGCATACGGCCACGCCACCGCGGTCAGCACGGAAGCACTCATGTGCTAAGCCTACGGAGGTCCCGCCACCCGGTTTCGGGCGGCTCACGTGGCGGTCGGGTCCGGGCCCCCGCGCCTGGCCGTGCCCGCCCGACCGAGTCGCGCGGCACGGCTCGACGCGGCCCCGGAACGCGAGCCCTTGTCACCATACGATTCGATACGGTCACTCCGTGTCATCGATCGAGGCGGTTGTGGCCCAGGTCTACTCGGCGCTCGACACAAGGCGGAGCAGGTCCGAGCGCTCCTCCGCGAGGCAGCGGAATCGCTGACCGAGGTGGTGCCGGCGCTCGCCCTGGCGGTGGCGGGGACTGGTGATCCGGACAGCGAGGCGTTGCCCTCGGTGTTCGCCGGATTCGAGGTCACCGTGCGGGAGCTGATCCGCCACGCCGACGAAGGCGACGACCGGATTCGGGCCTGGGTCGCCCACGAGGTCGGTACCCACCCGGCGAGGTCCGCCGCACTGCCCGGCCGGCCGGGCGTGCGGTGGCGGGGCCTGGACGCGGCGGGGCACGCGCGTGACGGTGGACGCTCGATCGGTCGCGCCTCGGGCGGTAGCAAGAAGATGCCGACAAGGGAACTCCGCTCGCTGCGCGAGTTGGACGAGGTGTTCGCGTCACTGGCACGCGGTGCGATCCTCAAGGCCAAACCCACGTACCCGGGCTGGTTCTACCGCTTCCCGGACGGCTACCGCCTGAAGCTCCACGTCAACGCGAAGGGCTGGAACTGAGCGTGCAAGACCTGGTCGCATACCTCAGCGAGGAACTCGAAACCGACTGGATCGGCTTCGCCGAGTTCCCCGCCATCATCCGCGAGACGACGGACGCCACCACCGACCTCCTCCGCCGAGGAGGGGCCGCAGCCGCCCGACTCGTCCGTGACGGCGTGCTAGTGGCGGGAGTGGTGACCGACGAAGGCTTCGCCCCGTGGAAGGGCACGGCAGAGCAGTCCGCGCAACGAATCGAGCGCGCCACGGCCGACCTGTTGCGTGAAGGTGCGATGCCCGAGGTCGGGGACGTGTGCTGGTTCGACCTCCCGTCGCATTCCGCGAAATGGGCGAACCCGATCCCCTGGATCAAGGCGGACCTACGCCCCCAGTCGGGTGGTCAACGCCCGCCAGGCGGCGGATGAGAAGGCAAGCCAACCGGCGTCGGGGCTCTTGGAGTCACGCGCCAACACCTCCCCAGCGGCGAACGCCACTTCGACGCAGGCCCCGTTGTTCGTGCTGTGGCTACTCCTGACCCAGCGGACCGTGGACACCTCCGGGCCCCTCATCGGGCAAGCCGGGCGGTCAGGGCGCGCCACGCAGCAGGCGGAAACGACAGACGACCGGCGTCAGGGCTCTTGGAGTCACGCGCCAGCACCGCTCCGGCGGCGAACGCCACCTCCACGCAGTCGCCATTGTTGGAGCTGTAGCTGCTCTTGGCCCAGCGGACCGTGGACACGTCCGGGCCCCTCATCGGGCAAGCCGGGCGGTCAGTGCCCGCCACGCAGCAGGCGGAAATGACAGGTGACCGGCATCGGGATTCTTGGAGTCACGCGCCATGGCCACGTGAGGCGTGACCGCCACTTCGACACAGGCCCCGTTGTTGGCGCTGTAGCTGCTCTTGACCCATTGGAGCCCAGACACGGGGACCTCCTGCTAGCTGCCGTCGATCAACGTCTGGATGTACGCGGAGGACTGCTGCGCCGACAACGCGACCGTACGCAGGTTCTCCACCGCCATCTTATAAGTCCGCACGTCGTCCTGATCCTGCACGTAGACCGCACCGTCGAGCCGTTCGGCGTATGCCACCGACTGTGCTTGGGCAAAGTCGAGCACGAAGAAGCCACCGCTCGTCGCCGTGTGCGGACCATCCTCGGGGCGGAGGACCTGGATCGTCACGTTCCGGCGCTTGGAGAGAGTGAGCAGGTGCTCGTACTGGGCGCGGCGGACCTCCGGCGTGCCGACCTCCAGCCGCAGCGCGGCCTCGCCGATCACGGCGTGCAGCTCCAGCGGTTCGGGCTCGGTCAGCCGCTTGGCCCGCGCGACCCGGAACGACACGAACCGCTCGCTGTGGTCGCGCCGCACGAACCCGGTCGCCTCGGTGATGGCCTGCGCGTAGTCCTCGGTCTGCAACAGGCCCGGCAGGACCATCGGTTCGAAGCAGAACTCCGCCTCTGCCAGACCTTCCAGACCGACGAAGGTCTTGAACCAGTCCGGCACGAGGTGTGACCACGGGGCCCACCAACTCCTGCCCTCGGAACTGCCGGACAACGACGCCAGCCGCTCGACGTCGGCGCGGCTCGCCCCGTACAGGGTCATCAACTTGGTGACGTCGTCCGGGAACTGCTGGTACCGGCCCGTCTCCATGTGCCCGACCTTGGCGCGCGTGATGCCGGTTTCCTCGGACGCTTGGACGAGCGTGAGTCCGCTGAGCTTCCGGTAGTGGGTCAGCTCCACACCGACCAACCAGCGCAGGGCCGAGGGATCACTTCGAGTCGTCATGCACCGATCATCTCCTAGACGTCTCGCTCGCACATTCACACGATCGGGCAATATCGCCGATGCTAGCTTTCTAGCTACCGTCACCGTCATGGATCTTCTCGGGGATTTGGAATACGAGGCCAGGACGTTCGCGCCGAGGCTGTTCGCGCTGGTGGGCGTGAGCGCACGCCAAGCCGACGACCCCGGTTTCGTCGCCTGGGGGCTGGAGTTCGAGGAGCCGCGCAGCGCCGTCCTCTGGTCCGAGGGCGGCGGGACGTGGCAGTCGACCAGCGCGGACGCGCTCCTCGCCCGTCACCGGCTGCTCGGCGACGCCCGCCTGGTCTGGCTGGACGACTGAGCGTCAGCCGGCGCTCACCGCCGCGTCGTACAGGGCTTTCTTGCTCACCCCGGCCGCCGCCGCGACCTCGGCCGCCGCCGACTTCATCCGCTCGCCGTCGGCCACCCGCTGCCGCACCTCGGCCACCAGCGACTCCATGGACGGCCCCTCGACCGGCGCACCGGGCGCGAGCACCACCGTCACCTCGCCCTTCACCCCCTCCGCCGCCCATTCGGCCAGCTCACCGAGCCCGCCGCGCCGCACCTCCTCGTACGTCTTGGTCAGCTCCCGGCACACCGCCGCCCGCCGGTCGGCGCCCAACACCTCCGCCGCGTCGGCCAGCGTCGCCGCCAGCCGGTGCGGGGACTCGAAGAACACGACCGTGCGCGGCTCCGCGAGGAGTGCTCCGAACCAGCGTTGACGTTCACCGGATTTCCGGGGCGGGAAGCCGTCGAAGCAGAACCGGTCCGACGGCAGGCCCGACACCGCCAGCGCCGTCGTCACCGCCGAGGGCCCCGGCAGGCAGGTCACCCGCAGCCCCTCCTCGACGCACGCGGCCACCAGCCGGTACCCCGGATCCGACACGCTGGGCATCCCGGCGTCGGTCACCAGCAGCACCATCTGCCCCGCGTGCAGGGCGTCGACCAGACCGGGCAGCCGACTGGTCTCCACCTGGTCGTAGAAGCTCACCACGCGCCCGCCGACCTCGACGTCGAGCGCGGCGGCGAGCGAGCGGAGCCGTCTGGTGTCCTCGGCGGCCACCACGTCGGCGGTCGCCAGGGCGGCCACCAGGCGTGGCGAAGCGTCACCTACGTCGCCGAGCGGAGTAGCGGCGAGCACAAGACGGCCTGATCCCGATACAGGTCTCACACCGTTCACCCTACGATCGGCCCCGTGAGCCTGATCGCACCGCAGTCCGCAGACGACGTGGTCGACGTCGGGGAGCTGCCCCCGACCAGCCCGCCTCCGGGCAACGACCGCGAACAGCGGGCCCGGCAACTCGACCCCGGCCCGCTGAGCAGCGCGCTGCGCGGGTGGCTGGTCACCCTGGCCGTGGCGCTGGTCGGCGGCGTGGTGCGGTTCTGGAACCTGGGGTCGCCGACCGACAAGGGCACCCCGGTCTTCGACGAGAAGCACTACGTGCCGCAGGCCGCGCAGGTGCTGCGCAACGGCGGGTACGAGGACAACCCCGGCTACGAGCTGATCGTCCACCCGCCGCTGGGCAAGCAGCTGATCGCGATCGGCGAGTGGCTGTTCGGCTACGACGGCGTGGGCTGGCGGTTCGCCTCGGCTCTGGCCGGGACGATCGTGATCCTGCTGGTGGTCCGGGTCGCGCGCAGGCTGACCAGGTCGGACCTGCTGGCCGCGATCGCGGGCATGCTGCTGATCGCGGACGGCATGAGCCACGTGCAGTCGCGGATGGGGATGCTCGACAGCTTCCTGGTGCTGTTCGTGGTGGCGGCGTTCGCGTGCCTGGTGGTCGACCGGGAGCAGGTGCGGGCGCGGCTGGCCGTCGCGGTGCGCGAGGGCTGGGTGAACAACTCGGTGTTCGGGCCGTCGCTGGGCTTCCGGTGGTGGCGGTTCGCGGCGGGCCTCTCGCTGGGCCTGGCGTGCGGCGTGAAGTGGTCGGGTGCCTGGTACATCGCGTTCTTCGGCGTGCTGTCGGTGCTGTGGACCGCGACGGCGCGGCGCTCGGCGGGCGTGGAACGGCCGTGGCTGGGCGCGTTCGTGCGCGACCTGCTGCCGTCGCTGTTCGCGCTGCTGCTGATCCCGATCCTGGCTTACCTGGCCACGTGGTGGTCGTGGTTCGCCAGCGAGACGGGCGTCGACCGGCACGTGGCGGGCGTGAAGATCCCGGAGAACTCGTGGATCCCGGAGCCGTTGCGCGCGCTCTGGTACTACAGCGGCAACGTGCTGGACTTCCACACCAAGCTGGTGACGTCGGAGACGAACAAGCACCCGTGGGAGTCGAAGCCGTGGACGTGGCCCATGGGCCTGCGCCCGATGCTCTACTACTACGAGGGCGAGCTGACCGGCTGCGGCACGGCGACGTGCGTGGGCGCGATCATGCTCGTCGGCACGCCCGCGATGTGGTGGCTGGCGTTCCCCGTGCTGGCGTGGGCGCTGTGGAAGGCGATCGCCAAGCTGGACTGGCGCTACACCGCGATCCTCGTCGGCTACGGCGCGGGCTTCCTGCCGTGGTTCACCAACGTGGACCGGCAGATGTACTACTTCTACGCGATGCCCATGGCCCCGTTCCTGGTGCTGGGGATCGTGCTGGCGCTGGGCGAGATCCTCGGCAAGGCGTCGGCGGGCCAGGAACGCCGGGGCACCGGTCTGCTCGTCGTGGCCCTGTACGTGGGTCTGGTGGTGGCGAACTTCGTGTGGCTGTGGCCGATCCTCAACGGCGTGCCGATAACACCGGAGATGTGGGAAGCGCAGCGCTGGCTGCCGTCCTGGCGGTAGCGGCGCGGCCGGGAGGGCCCGGTCAGCGCGGGAGTTCGGTGAGGACCGGGTTGCGGGTGCTCTCGAAGATGACCGAACTGCGGAAGCTGACCACCTCCCGGCGTTCGCTGAGCCGGTCGATCAGGAACTCGTGCAGGTGTTCCAGGTCCTGCACGGCGACGTGGATCAGGAAGTCGTCGTCGCCCGCGCACACGTAGGTCGCCAGCACCTCCGGCAGGCCGATCAGCGCCGCCTTGAAGTTGTCGATGACGGCCCGGCTGAGCGGGCGGATCCGGCACGCCACGAACGCCTCCACGGGGCGGTTCAGGGCGGGGAGGTCGATGTCGGCGTGGTAGCCCTTGATGATGCCGCGCTCGCGCAGGAGGCGGACGCGTTCCAGTGCGGTGGACGGTGCCACGCCCAGCCGTCTGGCCAGTTCGCGGTTGGTCAGCCGGGCATCTGTCTGGAGATGGCGGATGATCGCCGAATCTAGTTCGTCCACGCGGCGATCATGCCAGGACGTGCCGAATTAGGTTCGGCGACAGGCGGTGAGCGCCGTGCGGATCGCTAGCTTCGACGGTATTCCACCGGTCGAATGAACGGATTCCCGCTGTGCTGGCCACCAAGATCGCTCTCGTCCTGCGTGCCGACCTGCCGTCGAACCTGGCCGCCAACGCGGCCGTCGTCCTCGGGCTGAGCCTGGGCGCACGACTGCCGGACATCCTCGGCGAGGACGGTGAGGACGGCGACGGCACCACCCACCTCGGCATCACCGACCACCCCGTCCCGGTGCTCACCGCGTCCGCCGGGCGGTTGACGGAGCTGCACGCGGCGGACGGGGTCACCGCCGTCGGCTTCACGGAGGTCGCCCGCCGGGCCCGCGCGTACGACGCCTACCTGGCGGACCTGGCCGGCGCGGAGGACCCGGAGTTCGTCGCGGTCGCGCTCTACGGGCCCCGGGACGTGGTCACGCGGCTGACCCGCAAACTCCCCCTGATGGCGTGAAGCTCACCGCGATGTACCTGGGCGCGGTCCTGGGTCCCGGCGTGCTGGTGCTGCCCGCGCTCGCCAACCGGGCCGCGGGGCCGGCCGCGCTCGTCGCGTGGGTGCTGCTGCTGGCGCTCAGCGTCCCCGTCGCGCGGTCGTTCGCGGCGCTGGGCGAGCGCTACCCCGGCGGGCACGGGGTGGCGGGGTACGTGGGGCGCGCGTTCGGGCCCCGGCTCCAGGCGGCGGTCGCGTGGTGGTTCTACTTCATCGGCGTGCCGGTCGGGGTGCTGGGCGGCGCGCTGGTCGGCGGGCGGTACGTGTCGCACGCCGTCGGGGGCGACCCGACGTTGACCGGTATCGCGATCCTCGTCGCCGCCTTCGTCGCCAACTACCTGGGGGTACACCTCTCGGCCCGAATCCAGGTACTGCTCGTCGGACTGCTCGCGCTGCTGATCGCGATCGGTATCGCGTTCCAGGTGCCGCACGTCTCGGCGCGCGATTTCGAGCCGTTCGCGCCGCACGGGTGGCTCGCGGTCGGGACGGCCGCGACGGTGTTGTTCTACGCGTTCGCGGGGTGGGAGGCGGCGAGCCACCTGTCCGGCGAGTTCACCGACCCGCGCAAGGCGACGAACCGCACGCTGGCCGTCGTCACCGTGCTCTACCTGGGGCTCGCGGTGACCACGGTGGCCGTGCCGGGAGACGTGCCGCTGGCGGCCCTGCTGGAACGCGCGTTCGGGCCGGCGGCGCGGGTCGTCACGGCGGTCGCGGCCGTCCTGCTGACGTTCGGCGCGGTCAACACCTACCTGGCCGGTGGCGCGAAACTGGGCGCGACCCTGCACGCCAAGCCCATCGCGAGGCACGGCCTGAGCACGCTCGCGGTCCTGTGCGCGCTGCTGATCGCGATCACGATCGCGGCGGAGGTCGGGCTGGACGTGCTGATGGCGGTCACGTCGACCGCGCTGACGGCGGTGACGGCGGCGGGCATGGCGGCGGCGGTGAAGCTGCTGCCGAACCGGGTGCTGCCCGCCGTCGCCCTCGCGTCCACCGCCGTGGTGCTCGCGTTCACCGGCAGGTGGCTGCTGGTCCCGCTGGTGGTGGGGGTGGTCGCGGCGGTCAGCGCACCGGTCGGGTCGGCGGCTCGGGCCGGTCGATCATCCGGGTGACCGGGCCCTCCTTGCTCACGCCCGCCTGGGACAGCCACGACCCGAGTTCGGCCCGGATCGCGGCCAGCGCCGGGCGGCGCTTCGGGTCGGCGTCCAGCGCGGTGGTGAGCAGCCGGTGGTGGGCGCTGCGCTGGGGCAGCTTCACGCACGGCTCGCCCTGCGCGGCGGCCATCAGCGACGAGATCGGGTTGTCCCGCGACCCGCGCGGCGGGTGCCCGGTCAGCGCGTAGCTCACCGTGGCGGCGAGCTGCCAGGCGTCCGACGCGGGGCTGGCCGCCTCGCCGCGCGCGGTCTCCGGGGCGAGGAAGTCGGGCGTGCCGACCATCATCCCGGTCGCGGTGAGCGTGCTGTCGCCCTTGGACCGCGCGATGCCGAAGTCGATCAGGTGCGCGGTGCCGCTGCCGTCCACGATCACGTTCGACGGCTTCACGTCCCGGTGCAGCACGCCCTGCTCGTGCGCGGCGGCCAGCGCGTCGGCCATGTTGACCCACAGCCGCGCGGCCAGCGTGTCCTGCAACAGGCCGCTCTTGAGCACCACGTCGGACAGCGGCCGGCCGTCGATGTACTCCATGACGATGGCCAGGCCGTCCGGGTCCTGCACGATGTCGAACACCCGCACGCAGTTCGGGTGCCGCACCGCCGCCAGGGCCCGCGCCTCGCGCAGCATCCGCTGCTCGGTGTCGTTGTCCGGGGCGTGCGCGAGCTTCACCGCGACCGTGCGGTCGAGCTGGGTGTCCACGGCCAGCCACACCGTGCCGAACCCGCCGCGCCCCAGCTGCCGGACGCGCCGGAACCGGCCGCTCGCCGGGTTCCACACCTTGCCGTCGGCGGTGGTGGGCGTGGGCATCGGCGAACTCGCGCCGGGGCCGAACGGCAGCGGGCCGGGGGTGTCGGCGAGCTGCGCGGGCTGCTGCTCGACGCGCGTGGGGCGCGGTCCGCTGGGCTGCTCGACGCGCGTCGGCCTCGGCCCGCTGGGCTGCTGGTGGGGCGGCTGGCCGGGCTGGTGGGCGGGCGGCTGCTCGGCGGGCGGCACCTCGGCGATCCGCGTCGGCGGGTACTGGCGCGGCTGCGGCGAGGGCTGCTGGGCCGGCGGGTTCGGGTTGTACGGCGGCACCGGCCGGTACGGCGGGATCTGCGCCGGCTGGTACGGCGGCGGCTTGGGCGGCCCCTGGTAGGGCGGCGGGTTGTGGCGCGACGACGCGGCGGCGGACGACGGCTGCTGCGACTGCGGGGAGTTCGGCGCGCCGCGCTCCCGGCCGGGGCGGTTGAGCATGGCGGTAGTCAACCCGAAAATCCGCACCACCAGTGAGCCGATCAGCGCAACCGGGAAGAATCCGAGCAGCAGGTGGCCCACCAGCGTCACGGGCAGTGCCGAGGTGGCTACCAGGAGGACCAGGAACGGCGGCCAGAACACCCGGCGCGGCCAGTTCGGGCCGAGCCGGAAGGCCGAACCCGCCTGCAGCATCACGAAGATCAGGCACAGCAGCGCGAGCACGCCGGTGATGCAGGCGGCGATCAGGAACGGCACGCCGGCCTGGCCGGTGATCACCTTCACGATGGACGGCGCGCGGACCAGGTACTCGTCCTGGGTGAGCGCGAAGCACGGCGACTCGCTCAGCGACTCCAGGCCGTCGAGCGAACCGGTGCGCAGCGCGTTGAACGTGCCGGAGAACAGGACCCACGGCAGCACCAGCGTGCTGGAGACGCCGAGGACGGCGAAGATCGCGCCGGTGACCGGGCCGTAGGAGTTGCCGACCACCCGGCGGACGGTGATCGCCAGCAGGGCCGCCACGGTGGGCAGCACGCCGATGAGCGCGCCCAGTGCCGTCGTGGTCCACGCCCAGTCACCGGGGCAGATCGGGACGGCGGTCCAGCCGTGCAGCCATGCGAGCAGCGACGTCGCCAGCTCCACGCCCTCCACCACCCCTTCTCGTCGCCTCTCAGGGTACGGGTGCGGGCCAGGCCGACAGGGCCGCACGGGCAACGTGGCCGAGTTCTTCGCGCGTCGCGCCGTCGCGGGCGAGCCCGGACATGCCGCGCACGGTCGCGGCGACGAAGACGGCCAGCCCGTGCGCGTCGGTGGTGCCCGGGAGCACGCCGGCGGCGACGTCGGCGCGGATCTTGGCCTCGAAGGCGTCCAGCGCGGCACGTCGGTGACCGGCCAGCTCGGGCGCGCTGAGCAGCAGGCAGCCGCGCGGGCGTCGCGGGTCGGTGTACTCGGCGGCGGCCTCGCGCAGGATCCGCCCGACGGCGGCGCGGGCCGTGGGTTCCTCGTCGAGCGCGCGGGCGGTGAACGCGCCGTAGGTGCGCTGGTAGCGCTCCACGACTTCGGCGAACAGCGCCTTCTTGTCGCCGAACGCGGCGTAGAGGCTGGGCGGGTTGACGCCGGTGAGCTTGGTGAGGTCCGCCACGGACGTCGCGTCGTAGCCCGTCCGCCAGAACGCGCGCGTCACCTGGTCCAGCACCTCGTCACGGTCGAACCCACGCCTGCGCCCCGCCACGGCCACCATTTTATAACGAGCGCTACAGTCCGCCGGGTGGTGGCCGGCGCACCACCGGGACCGCGAGACCCCCGGCCACCACGCGCCGGGAGCTTTTCCTTGCCCGACAACGGGTGCACCACCCGAAAAGCCGGGAACGGCCAGGTGAGGGACCTGGCCGTTCCCGGTGGTAGTGGGGGCGGGGCGCCTCCGCAAACGCCCCGTCATCCCCGGTAGACGCGTGGGGAAGGGGGGCCCGACGGCCGTCGAGCCCCACCCCCGCGCGTGTAGCTTGCCGCTAGCCCACGCGCGCCCACAGGGCGGGCACGGAGGGCGGATCCCAGCCGGTTTGGGACGTGTGCCCCTGCAAGCACCTGTACCCGACGCCGCTGTACGTGACGTTGGTGCCGGCCGCGTACGCGACGCCTGGCTGCCAGGAGGTACCGCCGCCGGGGTTGCTGGTCGTCGTGGTCGTCGGCCCGGTAGTCGGAGTGCCGCCGCCGTCGAGGACCAGCTGGAGGCCGTACGCCTGGAGGATCGGGTTCACCGGCTGGAAGTACGTCGTGCCGCCGGAGGAACAGTTCCCGGAACCGCCCGAGGTGACGCCCTGGGCCTGGTCGCCGGAGATCCACGAGCCGCCGGAGTCGCCGGGCTCGGCGCAGGCGTTCGTGCGGGTGACTCCGGAGATGGTGCCCTCAGGGTAGGTCACTGAGGTGTTCTTCTGCTGGATGGTGCCGCAGTGCCAACCGGTCGTGGAGCCGGACCGGCAGACCGAAGCGCCGACGGCGGCCTCGGTGGAACCCTTCACCGGAACGGTGCCGGGGTAGCGGTTGACCAGGCCGCGCGGGGTGTTGCCCGCAGCGACGCGGACCCACGCGTAGTCCCGACCCGGGAAGGTCGAGCCGGCGAACGTGCCGCTGGGCTGCGTGGTCGAGGCACCCGTGGTGCCGCAGTGCCCGGCGGTGACGAAGCCGCCGTTGACCGAGAAGCCGACCGAGCAGCGGGAACCGCTGCCGATGTAGTAGGCGTTGCCGCCGATCACGTCGATCAGGGCGCGCGGGTTCTCGGTGGACCGCTCGATCCGCACGTCGGCCGCGTCCACGCCGCTGGCCTGGATGAACGACTTCGCGCTGTCGGTGTTGCGGGCGAGCACGACCACGGAGTTGGACTGCACGTCCACGTACCACGCGGGCACGTCCTTGGGCGCGTTCTTGTTCGCGTCCAGCTTGGCCTTCAGCCCGTCGAGCTGGATCTGGCTGCGCTTGACCACCTTGGGGGTCGCGCCGGCGTCCTTGACCGCCTGGATCTGCGCCTGGCTGGTGACCGCCACGGTGAACTCGGTGGCGTCGCCGTTGAGCCACGAGCCGGCGTAGTCCGCGCCGAGCCTGGTCTTCAGGGACTGCTCGGTGGTCGCGGCCTTGGCTTCGCGGCCGATGCGGTCGCGGGCCTGGTCCGGGCTGATCTTGAAGTCACGCGCCATCGCGGCGATGACTCCGTCTTCCTGTTGCGCTGTGGGTGGGCCGGCGGTCGCTGAAGTGGTGAGAGCTGCTGCCACGCCGGCAGCACTCAGTACCGTGACGGCGACGGCGGCGGCGATACGTCGAGTCATCCGCTGTCTCCTTGCAGGGGTGGTGACACAGGATGCGGGGCCGTTGCGACCGACGCTAGCCGGCTGAGGGAGACGGCGGATATGCCAGTAGAGTCATAACGTCGGGTTATGGTCCAGTCCACTTGTGATCTTCTGGATCGGATTTTCGCAGGTGGAGCGCACACCCGGACACCCGGCAAACCGTTAAGTCGCCAGTGATGAGTTAACAGGCGACGACGGCCAAGCTACGCCCGGGGGCTGCCCGGCGGCAGTGGTTGGACGGTTCGGCGGCGGTCCGCGCCGCCGCCGGCGTCAGAGCAGGCTGAGCTGGGTGCCGCCCCGACGCCGCTTCGACCGGCCGTCGCCGATGCGCTCGACCCCGGTCAGCTCGGCCAGGAACGGCGACCGCGCGCGCTCGCCGGCGTGGCTGAGGAACAGGTGCCGCTGCGCCCGCGTCATCCCGACGAACATCAGCCGGCGCTCCTCGTCCACGTCGTCGTCGGCCGCCGAGCCGGGCCAGCGCAGGGGCAGCAGGCCGTCCTCGCACCCGACGATGAACACGACCGGGAACTCCAGGCCCTTCGACGCGTGCAGGGTGAGCAGCGAGATCCGGTCCGCGCGCGGGTCCCAGGTGTCGACCTCGACGCCCAGCGCCAACGTCGTGCCGAACCGCTCGAAGTCCTGGCCGCACTCCTGCGCCAGCGGCTTGAGCAGCTCGTAGGCGGTGTGGTCGTCGCCGGCCGCCGCGCGCACCCGGTCGAGCACGCGGTCCCCGGCCGTGAAGGCCATGTCGCGCACGATCCGGGCCACGCCGGGCCGGTCCGCGAGCCGGTCGTGCGACCGCTTCTGGAACGGCAGCCCGGACTGGGTCAGCGCGTCCACCAGCGCCCGAGACTGCCGGTCGGTCCGGTAGAGCACGGCGAAGTCGGAGAACCCCAGGCCGTGCGCGCCCTCGGACACCGACACCCGGCCGCTGTCGAACGCGTGGAACGACGCGCCGCCCAGCACCTGCTCGACCGTCCGCGCCACGAACACCGCCTCGGCCTGCTCGGACGACGCGTGGTGCACGGCGATCCGCGCGTCGCCGTGCTCGCCCACCGCCCGCAGCTCCCGTCCCGGCACCAGCGACGTCGGCGCGATCACCTGCATGGCACCGGCCACGACCAGCGCGCTGGACCGGTAGTTGCGGGTCAGCTGCACGCTGCGGGCACCGGGGAAGTCCTCGCGGAACCGCAGGAAGAACCCGACGTCCGCGCCCCGGAACCGGTAGATCGCCTGGTCCGGGTCGCCGATCGCGGTCAGGTTGCCGTCGGCCGGCGCGAGCAGCCGCAGCAGCCGGTACTGCTGCTCGTCCACGTCCTGGTACTCGTCCACGGAGATCCACCGGTACCGCGCGCGGTAGGCCGCGACCAGCTCGGGATCGTTCTCCAGCAACGACAACGGCACCGCGATCAGGTCGTCGAAGTCGACCAGGTCCAGCGCCCGCAACGCCTTCTTGTACTGCTCGCCGCCTTCGGCGACCAGCCGGCGCGCTTCCTTGTCCTCGCCCGCGACGGTGAGCGCGACCTCCAGCTGCCGGTCGGGGTCGGCGATCCCGAAGTCCGCGGACAGGCCCGCCGCGGCGTGGTGCTCGCGCAGGATCCGCACGCCCAGCGAGTGGAAGGTGGCCACGGTCAGCCGGCGGGCGTGCCCCGGTGCCAGCGCGGCCAGCCGTTCGGCCATCTCCTCGGCGGCGCGGCGGGTGAACGTGATCGCCAGGCACTCCTCCGGCGCGACCCCGCGCTCGGTGACCAGGTGCGCGATCCGGTGCGTCAGCGTGCGGGTCTTGCCCGTGCCCGGCCCGGCGATGATCAGCAACGGCCCGCCGGCCGACGCCGCCGCCGCGCGCTGCTCCGGATCAAGCCCGTCCAGCAACGACCTCCCACCGTCCACAACGGACTCTTCGGCGGGCTCGGGCTCGGCGGCCTCGGGCTCGGCGGCCTCGGGCAGGGCGGCCGGCGCGCGCGTCGGCTTGGCGGGCGCGGGTGCCGGCGGCTCGAAGTCGAACAGGGACAGCGACGCGCCGCGCCGGTCCAGCTCGCCCGGCTCGAACAGCCGGATCACGCCGTACTCGCCGTCGTAGCCCGCGTCGCGCACCACTTGGCCGCGCCGCAGCCGCTCCACGGCCTCGCCCAGCAACGTGGAGTGCGCGGCCAGGTCGTCCACCGGGACGTCCTGCAGGATCCCCAGTTCCGGGCCGAGCGCGGCGGTCAGCTTGTCGATCTCGCCGACCACCTTCTTGCTCTTGGGGCCGGTGCCCAGGATCTCGCTCATGATCTCCGGCAGCGGCACCAGGTTGCGGAACCCGGCGGCACCGTCCGGCCGGAAGCCCTCCGGGCGGTCCGCCAGCTCCTCCACCCGGCTGAGCACGCCGACGGTCAGCGGCTTGCCGCACTCGGGGCAGATCCCCCGGTGCGCCAGCGTTTCCGCGGGCTCCATCCGGACGCCGCACTTGCGGTGCCCGTCGACGTGGTACTTGCCCTCCTCCGGGAAGAACTCGATCGACCCGGCGAACCCCTCGCCGGTCTCCAGCGCGTGCTTGACCGAGTGGTAGTCCAGGTCGGTGTCGAACACCGTCGCCTCGCGGCCCAGCATCGGCGGCGAGTGCGCGTCGGAGTTGCTGACCAGGCGGTACCGGTCGAGGCCGGAGACCCGCCAGTTCATCTCGGGATCGCTGGACAGTCCGGTCTCCACGGCGAAGATGTGGTCGGCCAAGTCGACGTAGCAGTCCGCGATCGCGTCGAACCCGGATTTCGAGCCCAGCACGGCGAACCACGGCGTCCAGACGTGCGCGGGCACCAGGTAGCCGCCGCACTCCAGGGTGATCTCCAGCAGGTCCCGGGAGTCCAGGCCGAGGATCGGCCGCCCGTCCGAGCCGATGTTGCCGATCTTGGCCATCCGCCGGTTGAACACGGCCGCCGAGTCCAGGTCCGGCATGTAGACCAGGTGGTGCACCTTGCGGGTGCGGTCGCCGCGCTTGTAGATCGTGGAGATCTCCACGGACAGCATGAACCGGACCGGGGTCGCGGCGAGCGACGGCGCGAGCGTGCGGTCGATCTCGCGGTCCAGGTCGGCGCGCAACCGGAACAGGCCGGGCTCGGCGGGCACCAGGTTCTCCCGCAGGTGGTCGTGCCACGCGGGGTGGGTGAAGTCGCCGGTGCCGACCAGCGAGATCCCCTTGCGCCGCGCCCACCAGGTCAGGTGTTCCAGGTCGCAGTCCCGGCTGCAGGCTCGCGAGTACTTCGAGTGGATGTGGAGATCGGCCACGAAGCGCACCGACCAGATGCTAGCCCTGGCGCGGAATCCGCCGGGTGGCGGGACTCGCGCCCCCACCCGCGCGCGCCCACTCCGCCGACTTGCGGCTTCACGCGTCCGGCTTGCGGAACCCGATCATCCGGGTGGGCTCGATCCGGGCCCACGGCAGCGCGCTCATCCAGCCGTCCCACGCCTCCCGCCCGTAGACGCCGACCAGGAACTCCCGCAGGTCGCCCTCCGGAACGACCTCGTGCGCCGTCCCGTGCACCGTGACCTGCGCCCGCTCGCCGTCCACCACCGAGGCCGAGACCGCCGGCCGGGCGCGGATGTGCCGGAACCGCAGGGAATCCGCGCCCGAACCGAAGTGCAGCCGACCCCGGTGGAACAGCCCGTCGACCGGCCCGACCCGGGGCTGTCCCGCAGCGGTCACCGTGGCCAGCGCCATGACCCGCATCGCGCCCAGCTCCGCGACGACGCCCGCCGCGTCCAGCCGGCGCTCCGGCGTGACGACCGACCGCAGGTGCCGGCCCGCCGCCGCGTAGGAGTCGTCCAGCAGGCGCTGCAACCACTTCAGGTCCTCGGCCGTCTCGTGCACGTCCGCCAGGCTAGACGTCGAAGTCGTCCGGCGGCGTCCACGGATCGCCCACCTCGAACACCCGCTCGCGGTACTGGCGGTCCATCACGTTGTCCCAGTCGCCCGGTCCCAGTTCCGGGTCGTGCGACCGGTAGGCGTGCCACACGGCGGTCTTCTCGTCCTGCCAGAAGCCGTCGAAGTTCGGCGGGTTCCCCCGGATCACGTACCCGTCGTACTCGTCCCGCCGGATCCGGGTCCGCTTGCGCTCGTCCAGGTCCGCCATCGCCACCAGGATCGCGCCCGCCGTGTGGTCGACGTGGTCGCGGTCCCCCTCCCGGTGCCCGACGGTGCTCAACGTCCGGATGTACTCCGGTTCGGCCCGCGCCAACAGGTCCCGCAGCACCCGGACGAACGTCCGGCGGGTGTAGGACGGCCGGCCGTCGATCGGCTGCGCGACGAAGACCGGGTCGGTCACCATCCGCGCCAGGTCCCCGGTCTGGTCGCTGCCCCCGGCGGCGTGCACGTAGGTGAACACCAGCCGCACCCCGGTCCCGTCGAGCGTGTTGCTCGCGAGGTGTCGCCCGCCCAGCGCCAACGACTCGAAGCTCCACCGGTTCTCGACGTTGGCGGCCCGCGCGTACGCGGCCCGCGCCCCCTGGATCCGCATGTCGGCGTAGTCCATCCCGCACGCGGAGAACCCCTCCCCGCACGGGAGGTCCCCGGCGGTCAGGTACACCACCCACACCTCGAACCCGGCCCGCACGTCGGACAGGACGTCCGGGTTCATGAACAGCAGATCGTCGTCCGGGTGCGCCACGAAACTCACCGTGGTGGTCATCGGCCTCCCTCCCCTCACCCGGAGAAGAGGCCGCACCCCCCGCCCCGAATACCGAGCCGAGGTCACCAATACTCCCGCCCGCCGGCGGGCGCTACGGCCAAAGCGGGACAACCGCTCGTCAAAAAGCCCCCCGTTGCCCCGAACGGCGCTGTCGGGCCGGCCGCGGCCCGGCCGCCGGGGCTCTCACTCGCCGAGCCCGAGCACCACGTCCGGCGGCCCGTCGACCCGGAAGAGACGAACGGCGTCCGCGAGCTTCACGGACGCCGGTTCCGGCTTCGCCCTGCGACCGGGCCGGGGCGCGGGTTCGCCGCCGGGCGGCACCCAGAGCCAGCCCAGCCGGCGGAAGTCCTTGGCGGGCACGTGGATCGGCCGGAACCCGACCTGGTCGAGCCCGCGCTCGCCGCGGCGCACCACCTCGTTGTAGAACCGGTCGGACACGATCACGCCGAGGTCCTGCGCCGGTGAATCGGCCAGCGCCTGACGGAACCGGGGCGCGTCCACCAGCCGCGCGGTCGCCACCACCGGGTCGCCGCCCACGTGCGGCACGTCCATCACCGTCTCGCCGTGGTCCACGGCGACCCGCAGCCGCAGCCGGTGCTCCGGGTTCGTCACCCGGTTCACCTGGCCGAGCGCGATCGGGACCTCCCGCAGCACGAAGTCCGCGAGGATCCACGACTTCGCGACGCACGCCTCGATCACCAGCGTCGCGCTGTCCCCGTCGGCCCGCCGGAACGAGCCGCCGACCGGGTACCGGGGATCCCGGACCGCGTCGAACGCCAGGTCCAAAACGGACTCCAGCGCGCGGTCCAACAACACCTGCCGGCCGAGGTCCCCGGCGCCGGAGCCGACGACGTCGAACCGCAGCACCGTGCGCGCGAGTGCGAGTGTGCTCACGTTGCCTCACTGGAGGGGAAGGAGTCGCGGATGTGATCACCCTTGGGGGCAGGCACCGCGGCCACCACATCCGCTGACGTCTTTCGCGGAGTTCAGACCGGACAGTGCCGCGAAGCAGCCCAGGCAGGGGATGTCGACCCGGCCGTACCCGGTGACGACCAGCCGGCGCGCCCGCAGCCCCCGCAACGCGCGCTGCGCCGACACGTGCGACGCCGCCGCGAGCTGCGCCAGTTCCTCCTGTCCCAACGGCACGGACGCCCCGCGCGGCGCGAGCGCACCGTCCTCGGCGAACAGCCCGGCCAGCTCCGTCAGCACCCGCGCGACCCTGGTGTCCACGCTGTCCGAGGTCAGCTCGGACTGCTTGCGCTCGGCGTCGCGCAGCCGCTGGGACACCTGCCGGACGACCTCTCGGGCGAGCGCGGGCCGTTCGACCATGATCCCCATGAACCGGGCCTTGGCGATCTTCGTGGCCGACACCGGGTCGTGCGCCACCACGGACGCGGAGCGCGGCCCGTCGTCCACGCAGGCCATCTCGCCGAGCAACTCGCCGCTGCCCCGGATCCCGAGCAGCCGCTCGTGCCCGGCGCCGTCCCGGGCGACCACCTTGACCCGACCGGACCCGACCAGCAGCACGCAATCCCCCGGATCGCCCTGCCGCATGAGGTGGTCCCCGGCCGCATAGCGGACCGGCCGCCCCGATTCCACCAAAGCCCGCAAATCAGCGGCCCGAACCCGGACCGCGAACACTTTTCCGACCATCCCGCCACCCCCGCCCACGGCCCCACCCGCCGACGTCGCCACCACGCGCTGTCGCCGCAACACGATGCCCCGACCGGAGTCGGATTTCCAGTCGCCCCGTCGAGAAAACCCGGGTTGTTCCGCCGAATCCGAAATACCAGGGAGAAACGCGGCCCGGAGTCGCGAAGACTCCGGGCCAGGTCACCGTTCCCGCTTGGGCACGAAGACCCACGCGGAACACCGGGTGCCCTTCACGGACACCTCGACCGGGCGGAACGGGACCCGGTCCAGGCCGCGTTCGCCGTTGAGCACGACCTCCTGGTGGAGGCGGTCCGACACGATCACGCCGAAGTCCTCCTGCGGCGCGTCGGCCAGTGCTTGGCGGAACGGCTCGGCGTCGATCAGCCGGGCCGTGCTGATCACCGGGTCGCCCGCGATGTGCGGCGGGTCGATCACGGTGGGCCCGACGTCCACCGCGATCCGCAGCCGCAGCCGGTAGCGGTCGATCAGCGGCTTGTTGACGTCGGCGAGCGCGAGGTCGAACTCGCGCAGCACGATGTCCGACAGCACCCACGTCTTGGGGATGTCGGCACCGAACGCCAACGTCACGCTGTCGCCGTCGTCGCGCTTGAAGCGCCGCGCCGGCGCGTACAGGTTGTGGTGGTCGAGGATCGCCAGCGCGTTGTCGAGCGCCTCGGTCAGCGCCTGGTCGAGGTGTCGCTGACGGCGCCTGCCCCCGGACCCTGAGTCGACCACGTCCAAACGCGCTACGGTGCAGTCGGTGGCAAGGAGAGCGTTCACAATGCCTCGCTGGATGGGTTCGTCGCGGAAACGTCGCCGTCACTGTTCAGGGCAGGAGCCGACCCCGTAACATCCGTTGATACTTCCGGGCAACTTTCCGTACTTCTGCGTTGACAAGGCAGCCCGCTGAAGGCAGGCGAGGCACGGGATGAGCACCGCTCCCTTGCGCGCCCGGCCGTCCACGATGCGCTGGTCGCGCAGGACTTTCATGCCGCGCAGCACGGACAGGTCGGAGATCCCGGCCAGACCGCCGAGCTGGGGCTGGGTCAGCGGCACCAGCAGCCGCCCGGACGTCGGGTCCTCGGTGAACCCCTCGGCCGCCTGCACGAGCGCCCGGACCAGGGCCGCGCCCGAGGTCGCCTTGGCGTGCCGCGCCTCGGCGGCCCGCAGCTTGGCGATCACCAGCCGCAGCAGGTCCTGCTGGATGCGCGGGTTCGCGTCGAGGTAGGCCAGGAAGTGCTTGCCGGGGATCTTCACCACCGTCACCTCGTCGTGGGCCTGCACCGAGGCCGTGCGCAGCCCGTCTTGGAAGAACGCGAACTCGCCGAGCAGCTCGCCCCGCCGCCGGACCGCCATCAGCCCGTGCTCGCCGCTGTGGATCGTCACGTGGCCGTGCAGCAGCACCATCACGCAGTCGCTGGGCTCCCCCTGCCTCATCAGGAAGGCCCCGGCCGGGTACCGCGCCTTGTGCCCGCGACCGACCAGGTCCTCGAATTCCTCGGGACGCACTCGCGTCTCGAAGGTGTTCATACGCCCGATCCGCCCCTCGTCAGATAATTCCACCCGACTCCGCCAGAAAACCCGGACAAGATCACCGACCGGCCCCGCCCGACCATTGGTCCGAGTGCCCACAGAATGCCCCGCGATCGCCCCGGATTCCAGTCATCCCGACAACAGCGGGGACAACGCAACGAATCCTCACAAGAATTGCGCCGTCCCGGACCCGGACCGCCCGAAGACTCCGGAACTCCGCAGCGAGTTGCGCACCAGCGCGGATCCGGGCGAAGCCCTGCCAACGGGCGAACCGGGCCGACGCGAGGGGGCGTCCAACGGGTGGCCGTCGAACCGGTCGTGCGCAGTCGCCATCGTCCGGTCCGGAGGGCGAGGCGGACGGAGACGGCCCGCGAGCTGACTACACCACAGGAGAACCCCACACCGCCGAACTCAACCAGAGCCGGGGGTCCGGGGGCGGAGCCCTCCGGGCGGGGTGTGGGGGTTGCACCCCCACAAAACACTACGAGACGAGGCGGTCGACGCTTTCCGTCGACACACCTCGCCCCGAGACGAGTGGACCTAAGTACACCCCATGAGAACCCTCTTGTGGCTGCTCAAGGCCCTGAGCAGCTCATTAGGGCTGTTGGCCCCCGTGGCACCAACTAGGTAGCTGGTGAGGGGGACACCGGTCCCCCTCACGGCTCCCACCGTCGCGTTCGAGCCTTCTAAGTGCTTGCCACCGCCCAGACCAGCATTGAGCACGGGCGGTTTGGCCGGTGCAGATCGGCCCCGCGATTCACCGTCACGGGACCGACGCTTCCAGGTTGCGGTTGGCGTGTGTCATGCGGTCAGCCCTCCTGTTGTAAGGGAGGTGGAGCAGGTTCCGTGCTGCGGGACAACGCGAGCGCCGCTAGGCGTTCGTCTAGGAGTTCCTGTAGCTCGGCGACGGTTCGTCGGCTGTACAGATCGTGTTCGTGCCTGCTGTGGGCGGGTGCGGCGGCCGGTTCAGGGGTGGAGGCGGTGCGGTGGCCGGTTGCGCCGTGGTGGACGCGACAGGGCCACACCCCAGGTACCTCCGCCTCCGGCGCGAAGGGCACGGTGAAGTCGTGGCCTGCGGGGCAGTGGTAGGCCGTCTCCCAGGCGGCGGACTGGACGCCGCGGTCGCTCTCGATGACGAACGTGCCGCCGCCTCCCGGTCGTCGTCCGGCGAAGTGCGGGCGGTCGTGCACGTGTCCTCCCGGACGTAGGTGTGTGGTTCCTGGGTACCCCTGAACGGATTCGAACCGTCGCTGAGACCGTTTTAAGCGGCTGCCTCTGCCAAGCTGGGCTACAGGGGCTGGGTGGAGCGCGTCGGAGTCAGAGCTGTGGGGGGTGCTCCGGCCTGGGGCGACAGGCCGGAGCACCCTTCACCGGGGGAGGGGTCGCCCGGTGTCAAAGGGGTGGTGGCGGTTCGGGGGTTTGGTCGTCGGTAGTTCGGTCGAGGTGGCGGGCGAGGCCGACCGCGACCGTGAGGCCATGGTCCCGGCTGGGCCAGATGTTGAGCGCGAGCCAGAGTGCGAAGACCGCACTCAGCGCGGTCAGGATGAACCCGAGCTGGATCGGGCCACCTTCCAGGACCACGAACACGCCAACAGCCAGGGTTGCGACGGATGTCCACAGGACGTTGCGGCGGAAGGCGTCGAGGTGTGCCCAGCGTCGCAGCACCGGGCTGTGGACGCTGAGTCTCACCACCGTGCGCAGATAGCTGAACGTCGTGTCCTGGGCACCCACGCGCTGCCAGACGGCGATGTACCGTGCAGCTCTTTCGGCAGCGAACAGCGACACGTCGGGCTCAGGGTTATCGGTCATCGCTGCCTCCGACGTTGCCCTGGTTTGAGCACACCCGCTCGGATCAGGTAACGCCCGATGGTCCCCACATGGACCTGGTGCACCCTCGCCAGTGCCTCGCGACTCTTGCCCTTGGTGAACTCGTGGGCGATCAACGCCTCACCCTTGGCTCGGACCGGGTCGGCCAAGTCGCGGTAGCGGATCTGGGGGCCGATCGGAAGTTCAGGCACCAGGTGGTCGCCGGTGGCCAGCAACCGGATGGGATCGCGGTCCGAAGCGGACGCTTCCACGTCGGGCGCACGAGGCCGCACCGGCACCAAACGGGCCTCACCCTGACCGGGGGTGAACGTCGACCGCGTTTCCTCGGCGCTCATCCCGGCCAGGTACGCGTGTCCGTCGACTGTGAGCACGTGCATGCGATCCGAGAACTCCAGGCACCATCCCACGATCCGCAGATAGTCGTTGGCCTCGTCCACCTCGACCACGGCCGCAAGCCTCGGCGCACACTCGTTGACCGCCAGGTCCAGGAACTCGGCGAAAACCCGCTCGTCACGAACGGACGCCGTCGACTTGCGTGGCGTGGAGTCGTTGCCGGGCAAAGGCGGTGCGGGCCAGCACGGATAGCCGAACCAGTCCACCGCGATCACCTTCGCCGCAGGCAGCTCGACGGTGTTTGTCGAGACCGCGAGCAACAAGGCGACTTCCTCGCGCTCCGCCTCTGCCCCCTCGGACAGAACGGTCAAGGCACGCCGGAACTTCTTCCGTGCCGCGCTCCGATGACCGTCCGCCCACAGTGCACGCCCCAGGGAGACCAGGACGCCTGCCAGGAGATCACCGCAGGGCGACACAGACTTCCGCGCCGACAGCTTCACGACGGCACGAAGCGCCCGTTCGCAGTGCCAGACACCATCGGCGGCACGGCCGGCCTCGACGTAGAGCGCCCCGAGCACGAGGTCCGCCCGCGCGATGCCCCACTGGTCGCCGTAATACCGGTAGGCATCCCGCAGATGCTCGGCACAGTCCACCAACCGATCCAGACGACCCATGTCGTTCACGGCCCTCTCGGAACGGAAAAGTCGGGCGCGCGAGTGGAGCGCGTCCACGAGACCGATCAGGTCACGAGCCTTCTCCCACACCACCACCTCCCTCGACACCGCGTAGTCAGCGCGCTGAAACTGGCCCTGTCTGGCGAAGAAGTCCGCACACGACCGCCACGCGCCAGCCACATGTTCGGAATCCGGCGCGAGTCCGCCCACCCAGTCGGTGAGTCGGCAGAGCCCGTCCAGTTCCTCCGGCGTCCCGGCCTGCTCCGCGACCCTCCACATACCCGCCACCATCACGGCGGCAGACTCGACGTCACCGGAGTCGGCGAACGCCACGGCCCGAGGCATCTCAGCGAACGCCGTCGTCATCGTGGTCACTAACCCAACCCTTCGCCTTCCGCCCCGTCCGGGCTTGACGTGCTCTCCGTCCGGCCAACCGGCGCAACCTGCCCCACGGCATCACACACAGCACAAAAGCAAACGACAGAACCACCAGAACAACGGTCCACATCCACGCCTCGGCGGAGTTCAACTTTCCATCGCCGACAAGGACCGCCATCACCACGTGCGGTATCTATGACCACCACCGGGAGCGGCGGCCTGTCGGGGCCGGCGCGCTCACGACTAATCCTGACGTGGAAGAACACTCCGCGACGGCACCGTCATGTCCTGAGGTGACGTACCCGGCGGATACGCCAACGTCACCAAAGCCGAAGGGTCTCCCCCGCCGTCGGCGAGCGACACAGCTTCTGCAAGTCGGCGATCGAAGGCGAGTGCGGCGGCCTCGTCCTCGGCTGCTGCCGCAGCTTGCTCCGGCTCAACCACCTTCACCACATCCAGTTCACGCGCCAGCTGAAAGCCGGCCAACCCGAGCCGGGTCGAGACGTCGGACACCTCGTGAAGCAACGCCCCCAACGGCTTAACAGGTTGGTCAGACTCGACTTGCCGTCGACTAAGTTCATTCTGCAATCGCGTTTGTGCAACGACGAGCAATGGCAAAACCTGGTTGACGAACCCCAGAACCCGTAGCAACCCGTGGGTTCGGTCGTCCGTTTCTGCCCAGCCATCAAAATCCAACTCTTCTGGTGCCTGCAACCACGCAGGACGGCCTTCCCCAGATGGGGGACCGACCTCTGGCACATCGTGCAACAATTCGCTCATGGTGCCGCCTCCTCTTCTTCCTCGTCATCGACCACTACAATCTGGGAAGCCGCGCTAAGAATCTGATCCGTCAACTCCCGCTGCATCACCCCGGTATCAGCCAGGTTCCCCCAGGACGGGATTACTACGGAGACAGTCATTCGCAGCAACAAAACGTCCCTCAACGCCAGGAAACCCACACCGTTGACCTGGCGGTCCGAGAACACCGCACTCAACCGGTAACCGCGCCTCTCACAAAAGTCGCGGACGTACTGCCGTCCCGCTTCGACCTCGGACTGCAACTGGGCAAAGATGTAGCCGTAGACCGTGACCGGTTCCCCACCAGTGGACTGAACAGGCGATCGCAACATCTCGACGATCCGCAATTCATCTGGCCCGTCGTCGCTGCCGGCTTCACCTACCAACACGACAGGCCCCACGACATGACTGCCCAGGGGGCGGGCGAACGACGGAGCAAACCCCTAGGCCATGTGCTCGGAACGTCGCCACCCGCCACGAAACCCGGCGCTACCCCCGCCAGGTAAGCCTCGTTGCACAACGTCGAGACCGACACAAAAGCCGTCATTTGGATCGCCACCCATCCACATGTCCACGCATCTCGAATGCAACTGATCACAGCTAGCTGTGATCAGTTACGCGAGGCTTGACGGGGGCTGACGCGACACCAAAGACGCCCATAGCGTCACCTCCCGTATTGGAAATGACGCTATGGGCGATCGCAACAAGTCAGGTAGGACACAGTGTCCTACCCGTGTCCCCCAATCAGGTGGAGTGCACACCCAGTCTGCGCGCAAGACCGAGCAGCGATGACGTTTTGACTGAGCGCTTGTGGTTCTCCACCAGTTCACCGACTACGAGCCGAGGCAACGTCTGATAACGAACCCAGTCGGGCGCCAACCGTTCCATCGTCAGCAGAGTGTCCAGCGCCTTCTGGTCATGGCCCAGTCGCGCAAGCGCGTAGGCACGGTCAGCTAGGTGCCGAGCACTGGAAGCTAGGGGCAACACGGCATCTTTGGGCATCGTTTTTGCGACGTTCAGGGCGTCGGTGTAGTTCTCCGTTACCACACATACGTCCACGGTCTGCATCACAACCTGGCTCGGCCCGAAGGCCGTTTCATAGTCGTCTCGGTCGTGGCCGATCCGCTGGGCAACTTCGCTAGCCGATCGCATGAAATCCCTTGCTTCGTCCCCTTTTCGGGCACGCCCAGCCGCAGTCGCAGCAGTGATTAGCAGGCTGCCATATGCAGATAGGTGTTCCGGCGGGACATCGCCACTTGGTTCGATGCTCACGGCAGTCGAGGTCGAGACCCTGACCGACTCATCAAAGCGGCCTTGCACCAAGAGTTGCCACGCGACCGAGCCGCGCAGCGTCGCGTCCAACAACAGGTCATCTGCATTCTTCGATGCCGACAGGGCCAGTCTGATCGCCAGGTACGCCGAGTCAGGTTGGCCCATGTGAACTAGCGTGCAACCCGCAACCCAGTACAGCCGGGCCATCAGGTGGTTGGCCTGACTTAGTTCCGCAGAGTGGGTCGCATGTACCGTGCCACGCAACTGGGAAATTGCCGTCGGAAGGATAGACGCCAGCAGTTCATACTTACCGCCCCAGTAGGCACCCCAGGCGTAATCCACCGTGCGCCTGGCCTCGACCATCGGCAGGGCCTCATCACCGAAGTGTCCGAGAAGATCATCAACCGAGGTCAGGGCATGTCGAATCGCCACGACGCCAGCGTTCGGCTCGGCTGACGGCACTGCTGCACTCTTGGCAAGCAACGTCGACGTGTCCACGTCGAGTGCTAGCGCGATCAGGTGCAAAGTAGCGATCGATGTGCCCCGCCGCTTCTGTTCAAGCTTGCGGATCACATCGACGCTGACCCCCGCCCTGGTGGCCAGTTCCTGCTGGGTCATCCTGCCACGGAAGTGACGGATGCGATCTCCGATCGTGGTTTCCTGATCCATCGACGGAACCTCCCGTTTCGCGAACAACACCCACGGTACGCACTACACGGTCGAGTGAGAGGAGTGTGCCGGGCCTTACTTCGGAGGAAGGAGGCCGCTGCGCCGACCGAAGTCACGCTCCGTTACGAAAACTCATCACACCAAGATCGTCCGTTGCCCAGGACACGGTTCGCGATCGTCCACGTGACCAGGCCGCTTCGAGAGGTAGGCCGATCGGCGCATGAAACTTTCACATTCTTGGTCGGTCGGGCACACCGCCGGGTGCGAGACGTAACGCTCCGCGGGGCCCGGTCCTTCGCCAGTGTGCGGCATGGGTCCAGACCCAGATCGACAGCAAGCTGCTGCCCGCCCTCAGACACGTTGGCCATGCCCTCATCCATCTCCTGCGGGACGAGTGTTCGACTGCTGGAGTGACAGCTCCAGCAGTCGAACACCCTGGCGAACGGGGTGGAAAGCTGCTCAGTGGCGAGGTCGAGCGCAGCAGCGACCTTGTTGATGATTTCCAGATCGGGGAAGGTACCGAGGCTTCCCTTGCGCAGCCGATGGCACAGGGGCATTCACGGCTAGGTCGCAAGCTAGCGATTGCCTTCAAGCGAGCAGGTGGACCAACATCAGATGCGATACGCCACCGATGGCGACACCCACAACCGAGCCCCATGTGACCTGTGCGGCAGTGTGGTCACGGAGTTCGACGCGCGACCAGTCAACCAGGATGACAGCGAGGGCTGACAGAGCGAGCCATGGACCGTAGGAAACGACGAGAATCCCGGACGCACCCGCCGCCACGGCTGCGTGCATCGAGATCTTCCAGCCCCGCGCACCGCCGACAGGTAGTGCGAACGTGATGGCCACGCACACCACCAGGGTGGCAAACATCGCCAGGGCGAGAGCCAGCATCTCCCGAGGCGCGTTCCCTATCACCAAGATGAGGACGCCGACGCCCAATGAGCCGATGCACGCGACGAACGGCACCACGCGACCCTCTCGGTTGGTCACGTGGTGGCTGTGCCACTTCCCTCGGCGTGCGCCTCGCACGATGATGACCATCGGTATCACCGAGCCAGTGATACCGACGACGAGTCCCCACAACAGGGTTGGCCACATCTGTTGAGTGGCGTGCCAGGCGATGGCAAGCGGGAGTCCGAGAACCCAAACCCATGGGGCGAGGACTTCGGTGGCGAGCCGAGCCAGCTTGCTCCGCGCAGTCCTAGCGGATGTGTTAGTGGTCATGCTGGCGTCGACACTCCTTGACTGCGGCGGTCACGAGAGAGGATTCGGAAAAAGCCGTTGAGATGCGGACGAGTTGAGCAACTTCTTCGTCGTCAGGTGTTTCGCCGATGGTGACCGGCGTGGTCGTCGCAGCCGGAAGGTTGTGGCGCTTGGACTCAATTGCGACAGCGATGGCTGCTGCCTCTCCGGTCGCGCGGGCCTGCGGTGTGGGCTGTCCTTGTGCTGCGGCCTGGTGTGTGACGTCCTCGACGACTGAGGCGTCCAGGTAGGCGTGAAGGGGGCCGATTAGCACGTCGCGGATCTCGGTGATCCGGACGCGCAGCCTGTCAGCGACGTTGCTGCGGTTGCCATACACGAGTTCAGGCGCAACAGCGGTGACCGCCTCCCAAAGGGGAGCGAGGTGGTTGTACGCCTGGCGTGCCTCCCAGCGCACGACGAATGGCGGAACAAGAATTCCTGCCATAAGCAACATGATCGCCCCGAAGATCAGCCAGCCGGTCGTGGGAACGAGGAACGAATCCGGAGTGATAGGTCCACCGAGAGCCACAATGACGCTGACGCCAAGTCGCAGTGCCGAGTACAGCAATCCCAGGAAACTACCGGCACCGAGCAGGCGCAGGCCCAGTCTGAGTCCAGGACGGCCGACGTGCCGCGCAAGCCGGGACATGAGTAGCACGTCCAACATCGCCCAGCCCAGATAGAGGGTGTAGGTGGCGAGGTATTCGGTGACGAACTGACGATCGCCGAGGGTGGACAGTACAGCCACAATTCCGAAGCGCAGTGGTCCCAGCAGGTAGAAGACGACCAGCAGGCCACACGCCACGATCAAGGTCCGTCTCCTACGCCGGATCTTTGCGGGCACCTGGTCATGCCCGGTGGTGAGGTGGAGGCAGAACACCTGGAGCTGGTAGGCCGAAACCATGACGCACAGGTGCTGTAGCCATTGCAGCGGCCAGTCCAGCCCGGCGAAGGACAGGATGCCGATCAGGAGGGCGATGTCCAGCAGCACCAATGCGAAGCACATCGCGAGAACACCACTCTTGCGGCTGTACCGGTAGGAGGACAGCCAGAACGCGATGGCAGCGGTCACGGCTGCCATCAGCGCGAGGTTGAAGATCGGCACGGACCTATCCTTCGAGAATCGAGCCGTAGCGGTCGACGGCGCAGTTGATCTCGGCGTTGCCGGGTTGGCGTCCACGTCGGACGCGTACAGGACCGAGGCGGCGCTCGAACTCGTATGCGAACGCCTCCGCCGCCTGCTCGCGCGCGTCGTCATACGTGCTTCGGTGCGCCCACAGCGGTTGCCCAGATTCCGCGCTGACGTGCCCGCACAGCAGATGGCCGATCTCGTGCAATATCGAGTGCCTCTGGTGGTCGGGGGTCGTGTCAGCGCGGTAGAACACGAAGACCCGGCGCGGAAGCGAGACGCAGACGGCTGCCGGAAGTGCTTCACCCGCGCGCCGGGCCTTGGCGATGGTGTCCTCGGGGTACGGGGCGAGCCCGACCGGTTTGCCGATGGTGTCGGAGACCTCGGTGATCAGCCGGTCGAAGTCGAAAGGGTCGGGCACGGACACGCTCCGGGCGATCCGAACGACGGTGCGTTCGTCCAGGACCGGTTCGCTCCGATCATGGGCGCGGCGTTGCCGCAGGCTTCTTCGCACCCGGCCGAGGACCCCGCCAGTGTCAGGAGTCGCGTCCCTCGTGCCCATGGTTCCTCTCCCACTCGACCACCTGCTGGACCAGACCGAACATCAGCTCGCGGCCGGCGTCACTGAGGTCGTCCACGGTGCGCAACAGCACCTGTGCTGGCACGGCTTGGCTGGGGATCGACGGATCGTCGACGGCGCCGGGTGGCGGGTTCCCGAACTGGGCTTCGGCTTCCCAGAAGACGTCGGGGTCGAGGAAGTAGGCGGGTCGGTAGCCGAAGAACCTCGCGATGACCTTGAGGTGACTGGCACGCGGGTCCACCGCCTTGGACTCCTGGCGCAGGTTCCACAGGTGCGTCTGCGACATCTCGACGCCGTGGGCGGTGCACCACTCCGCGACTTCCTGGTTGCTGAACGGTCGACCAGGCTTTTGGCTGCCTGACCGCCCCTTGCGATGCCGCTCGAACAACGCGTTCAAGATCGTCGGCACGCTCGGCATGTCACGTTCGCCCCGGTCGTCCCACATGCACTCCCCCAGATTTTCACCAGCGTGAAGAGTCTTGTCGCTCCTTCTTCATACTGGTTGACAACACGGATCTGCAACCTATTCTCGGGCCGTGAACTTCAGCAACGTGGTTATAAATCTTCACAAGTGTGAAGATTTGTACCCTTGTAGGCCATGACCTCGATCGCCCCCCAAGCCGCAGAATCGCGGCCCCACCACACCACGTTAGCCGGGCACCACAGACGGTGGCGAAGATCGCATCCCGCCCTGCTGTCTAGATGGCTGGCCGCCTTAGCCGCTCGCGGGCGGAGTTCGGATACCCGTAGTCCACAAGCACGTAGAGCCTCCGGGGAGGGCGGCTTCCCATGTCCAAGACCACGACCACACCCGATACCGAGTCGGCCGAGCTTGACGACCTGGCCGCGCAGCTCGATCTGCTGCGCTGGGTCGAAGACCAGCTCGACGCGCTGAAGAAGTTCCGCGCCGACGTGCAGCGCACCGTGAAACAGCGTCTCGGTGACATCGAGGTCGGCACGATCAACGGTGTTCCCGCCGTCACCTACCGCACAGCCCTGCGGATCACGCTGAGCACCCGCCTGGTGCGCGAGCTGCACCCCGAGGTCGCGCGCAGGTGCGAGGAGATCAGCGAAGTACGGACGTTCCTGCTGGTGGACTCACCGTGAGCAAGCGCCAGGGCTCCGGCCGAACCCGCAGCCGCACCAGCGATCCCCGCACGGTCGGCGAGCTGACCGCCGAGGTCTCCCGGCACCTGGTCGGTCTGCCGCTGGACTACGGCGGCACGGTGGACCAGATCGCCGCGCTGCTTGCCGCAGAGCCGCGCAACGCCGCGCACCTGGCCGCCGTGGTCCGGGTGATCGTCACCGACGCGATGGGCGACCCGTTCCGGGAGACGCACGCGA
The DNA here is from genome assembly GCF_056640475.1 of Saccharothrix sp. NBAS 001. Lineage (NCBI taxonomy): Bacteria > Bacillati > Actinomycetota > Actinomycetes > Pseudonocardiales > Pseudonocardiaceae > Saccharothrix > Saccharothrix sp. NBAS 001. Next base: position 8,692,117 of record NZ_CM153251.1, on the reverse strand, counting down.
ACCGGTGGCGCGACACGTTGCCATCCTGGGTCCGGCCGCAGATGGTCGGCGCGACAGTGCGCCGGCTGCTGGCCGCCGGGCTGCTCGTGGGGACCGGCCGCTACGTCCGTTCGACCGACGCGCGGGGCGGCAACGGCGGCAAGCTCATGCCGGTCTACGCAGTGAACCTCGCGGTGCTCATCGAGCACCAGGCCGCCGAGCCCGACCGGGCCGCGACCGCCTGACCTCTCACCATCGCCGCGCATCGACGCGCGGTCTGTTCGAGCTGCCCGAAAACTCGTTGGGGGATGACCTTCCGTGGCGCGTGATCACGCCCGTCTGTACGTGCACATCTGGACCGACCCGGACTTCATCGAGCTGTCAGCCGTCGCCAAGCTGATCTACCTCCAGTTGTTCTCGCAGCCCAAGCTGGCCTACTCCGGGGTACTCGATCTCGCGGCCAAGCGTTGGGCGCGGTCGCACCCGGACCTGGACCTGTCGGCCGTGCGGTCGGCGCTGGCCGAGTTGGACGCGGCCCGCTTCCTCGTGGTCGACCAGGAGACCGAAGAAGTTTTGGTGCGCAGCTTCATCCGCCGTGACGAGCTGTGGAAGCAGCCGAACATGCTGCGCGCCGCGCTCAGGACCGCGTTCGAGATCGTGTCGCCGATCCTGCGCGCCGCGCTGGCCCGCGAGCTGCGCCGGCTGCCGGTCGAGGTGACCGGCCCGGCCCCGTTGGTGGCGGCCGACGAGCTGGAGGCCGGGGTGCGGGAGCTGCCCGCGTCGGTGATGGCCGCGATGAACACCCGCACGGCGCGGAAGCTGGCCACCGGCCCCTCACCCCGCCGGGAACCGGTCACGGACACCACGGCGGACCTTGCGCCGAACCTTGGGGAGAACCCTGCCAGCAGCCCCTCCGCGAACCCTTCGGCGAAGGACGGGGGAGAAGGGAGTAGGGAGCGGGAGACCGGAGAACCTGTTCTTCCGTCGGTTGACGAGAAAGTGGGTGACCCCGCGCCTGCGCCCGCGCGCCCCGGCGCCCACCCGCGCCCGCGCGGCGAGGAGTCCGCGGGCAGGGACGCCCAGGACGCCGGGACCGAGTCGGGCTCGGTGCGGCAGGCCCGGCGCGCGGAGGCCGAGCGGCTGGTGACGGTGCACTGCCCCGCCCAGCCCCAGCGGGTGGTGCAGTTGCTGCGCGGGCAGGTGATCGGCCTGTTGAGGGAGGACATCGAGCCCGCCGTGATCGCGGTGGGGCTGCGGGTCTGGGTGGGCAAGAGCCTGCCTCCGACGTGGCTGCCCGAGTTGGTGGGCGAGCTGATGCGTGCCCGCCGGGTGCCCGGCGACCCCGAGTCCCGCAGGCGGGCGTTGGCCCGCGAGTTGGCCACGGCGCAGACGTTCGAGCAGATCCGCGCCGACGCGGTGGCCGAGGACGACCGCTCGCCGCTCGGCCTGGCGGTACGCGGTGAGCTGCCCGCGCACGCCGACGCCGCCACCCTGCAACGGCTCCTCGACCAGGCGTTGGCCGCGACGGTCGGCACCGGCACAGCCAAGGACGCCGAGGACGGGAACACCTCCGGGGACGTGGCGGAGGTGGCCGCGTGACCACCCGGCCCGCCCTGACCCGCTCGGAGGTCCGCGCGCTGCTATGGCACTACCGCATCGCGGGGGAAGGCCACCCGATCGCCGAGGACGTGGTGACCGCCTGGTGGCGGGAACTGCGCGTCTTCACCGCCGCGCAGTGCCACGCCGCGCTGGCCTCGATCAACCCGCAGCGGGTCCGCCACACCACCCCGGCCGAGGTGGCGACGCTCGCCGCGTCCGCCCCGCCGGACGGCACGACGGGTTCGGTCCGCACGCCGGTGCCCCGCACCCCGTCCGACCTGACGCGGGACCGGGCGCGGTTCGCCGCCGCCGGACAGCGCGGCATCCGCGCCGTCTACGACGCGATGGGCTGGCAGCGCCACCCGGACACCGATCTCGCCGGGACGGTCGTGTGCCCGTTCTGCCGCGCCCAGAACGGCCAGGTGTGCCGGCCGCTCGTGCGCACCCGCTCCGGCAAGCGCGAACAGCGCGACCCGACGACCCGGATGCACCCCTCCCGCCTCGCCAGGGCCCGCGCCGACCAGGCTGCGGGCACGACCACACGCAGCGGCTCGAACTCGTCCGCGCCGCAAGGAGTCTCCGTATGACCGCCGCCCTCAACCACGACGACGCCCCTCGCCGCTTCGCCTACGACGGGGTTGTACCCAGGTTCGTCCACAACGGGGACAACCCCGACCAGGAGGAGCTGGCCGCCCCGCCGACGCGCGACCAGGCCGCCGCCGCCCGCTTGGCGTGGGAAGTCGCGGTCGACCAGTTGGTCATGCCCGGCCTGTACGTGCTGCACCGCCAAGACGACGACCAGGAGGTGGCCGAGGTCCTGCCGCTGCTCGTCCAGGTCCACGAGGCCGTGACGCCGGGCAGCAAGCGCGCGGGTGCGACCGGCAAGCTCGGCAGCCGGCCCCCGGCGAGTCTGGGCGCGCTGGAGCTGCTGGCCGAGGTCCGCCGCGAGGTCCGCCGCGTGTGCGTGGGCCACCGCCACCCCTACCGCGCCGGCGGCCTGCTGGAGATCGTGCGGACCTGGGGGGAGCACGCCGAGGACTGGCAGCACACCGCACCGGACTACGTGCTGTGGGCGGCCGACCTCGCGACCGGTTGGGTGCGCTCCGCGCGGCTGCTGCTGGACCCGGTCCCCCGCTACCCGTTGCGCGGGCGCGCGTGCCCGGCCTGCGGGGTCGCCACGGTGCAGGTGTGGTCCGACGACGAGGGCGACTTCCTGCGCCGACCGGCGTTGAGCATCGACCCCGAACAGGTGGAAGCCGTGTGCGATGGGTGCGGGCAGCGCTGGCCCCTGGACGTCTGGGCACAGCTCGCCCAGACCCTGGACGACCAGCTCCGGCGCGAGACCTTGGCGTGACCGGCATCACGTCGTCGTGAGCACGATCGCGGTTGACCTTCAATGGTTTCAGCACGCATGATGGTCGAACTGGGTACACGTGTGCCCGAAAGTTCCCCGTCGAAGACCCGCCCGCCTCGCCGCGCGGCGGGTCTTTCGGCATCTCCGGGCGTCGACGGCGCCCACAGACCGGGCGTCGAGCCCCCGCGATCGCACCCCCTCGATCGCGGGGGCTCCGCCCTCCATGCTCAGAACGGCGGTTCGCTCTCCCCCTGCCTCCGCTTTGAGATCGCCCCGCCGGGGACCAACTGCCGCACGGCGATCACGCCGAATCCGGCCCAGGACACCTCGAAGGACACCAGGGCCAGCCACGCGCCTCCCACGGTCCGCACCCACGCGTGGAGGCCGCCGGTCACCGTGCCGTCGAGCACGAGCCCGCGGTGACGCACGATCGGCGAGACGCCGCCTTCGATCGTGTGCGCGCCCGGCTTGTGGATCTGCGACAGGTCCACCCACACCGGCCGCGCGGGGTCGAAGGCACGACCGAGCGCCGGGGGCAGCTCCACGGGATCGCCGAACATGTGTTCGATCCTCGTTCCGGCACGTCGTCCAGGCAAGTCCGGGTCACGTGGACTGAGACGGCCGCCGCCCCGGTCCGCGCGGCCCCCGATCCCTTCGCCGTTCCGATCGCGCACCTCGTTTCCGCAGGTCCGGAAAACCGGCAAAAATGGGCGGTAGTTTATTTCCCAAACACGGTTCTCTCAGTTGCCTCAAACTCTCCGAATAGGGGATTATGAGGGGGCAGGACCGGAAGCCCGGTGCAGCAACACCAGGGCTCCGGAACCACCACTGAAAGGACACCCGGAACTCATGACCACTCTCAAATACCCCAGTACGGAGATCAAGGTGACCGGCCTTGACACCCGACTGTTTGGTTCCCGGTGCCTCGACACCGTCAGCGTGGCGACCATCGCCGATCTGGCCGAACTCATGCTGGACGCCGTGCTGGGGATCGCGGTGGAATGCCGGTTCGAGGTCCGTTACCACTACCGCAACCACGTCACGCTGCTGGTCGGCGGCGCGCTCAGCAAGGACGAGCCAGACGCCTACGAGGTCGCCTGGGCGACGGCGTCGTTCACGGCCGCCGTGAACCAGTTCAACTGGATTGACCCCGGCGACGATCTGAATCGTCGTTTCACGTTCTGCGGCGTGATGTTGCTCGACTACGAGCTGTCCGAGGCCATGTCAGAAACCGGCAAGGTGACGATGGCGGAGGATCAGCCGTGCGCCTGTAGGTACCGCGACTGACCGGTAGCCACAGACAGGACCGGGGCCGGATGCCGTGGGCATCCGGCCCCGTGCCGTTCCGCCCGTGGCCCGTACCGCCGTGAGAGCCGCTGTCTGGCCCTGAGAGCCGTTCTCCGGGGCCGGACATGCAGGAGGGGGCCGGTGGTCACCGGCCCCCTCACATCACCCCGTCAACGTGTCGCGGTCAGAACCCCGCGAACGGGCCGAAGTGGTGTGGCAACCAGCCGGCGTCGGGCAGGTCGTCCGGGCCGTCCGCGTCCCCGTTGCGCCACCAGAACACCGCCTCCTCCGTCGCCGCGTGGTCGCGCTCGTGCTCGCTGTCGAACGCGTGCACCTCCACGTCACCCTCGGTGTAGGTGGCGTAGGCCCAGACCTCGGACCGGGGCCGGTCCAGCAGCGCCAGCACCGTCAGCGGCCACCGGCCCAGGTTCCAGCCCTGACCCCACAGGCCGGGCACGTTCCACCCGGCCTCCCGCATCGCGTCGCGCCACTCGTAGCCGTCCTGGAAGTCCACGTGCTGCACCGGCAACGGCGGCAGGTCCACCTCGTCCACGTCGAGCTTCGCCATGATCAGACCTCCCACTGGAACAGGGTCGTCGCCACGTGCAGGACCGCGTCGTCGTGCCGGCCGTTGCGCACCCGGAACGGCGTCACGGCCGTCCACTCGTTGCGCTCGAACGCGAAGTAGGCCGCGCCGATCGGGTCGTCCGCCTCGGCTCCGACGAGCAGCACTTCGTGGTGCTCCTCCCGGCTGGGAGCCAGGGCGCGCAGGGCCGTGATCACCTCGGCGCGCAGGTGCGACCGCCAGGCGTTGTGGGCCAGGGTGTCGATGTAGCTGGCGTGCCGGTCCTCGTCGAGCAACCCGACCTCGCGCAGCCGCTCCACCTCCTTGATCAGGCGGTGCAGGGCGCTGTTGTCGGCGTCATCGCCGGGCAGCGGCCGGCACACCGGCAGGGCGATGCCCCGCGCGCCGTCACGGGCGTTGTGCAGGTGGACGAACACCCGCGCGTCGAACTCGCCGATCAGGTACTGCTGGTTGACCACGTCGAGGTCGCTGCCTTGGGTGTCGGAGTAGCGCACCGGCAACTCAACCAGGTCCGAGGTCCACTCCGACGTGCACACGTCGTCGTAGTCGACCAGGTCGGAGTGCTCGGCGGTGACGTGCTCCCCAAGCCCTTCGCGCAGGCGCAGGAAGCGGCAACCGTGCGGCCGCAGCAACAGGAACTCCGCGTGCAACTCGCGGTCGTCGTGCCCGTCGTGCTCGTGGGCGGGGCTGATCGGATCGGTCATCGTGTCGTGCCTTTCTCAACGTGCCGCCCGGTGTTGCTGCACCGGGCGGCGGTGGGCAAACCTCAGCCGTCCAACCCGTGGACGTGCTGCCACATCGGCGCGTACTCGGGCAGTTCGCGCAGCGGCGAGACGAAGTCCCGCCACCTCGACAGGGCGCGCTGACCCCTGCCGGTGAGTACCGGGCACCCGGTGTCCAGGTCGGTGCCGACGTGCCCGCGTTCGCGGGCACGGGCGAGTGCTTCGGGGGTGGTGACGCGGTCGATCGCGTCACTCCAGCCGTAGCCCACCGACAGCGCGTGCAGCGCGCGGACCTCGGCGGCCTCCTCGGCCAGCACCTTGCGCATGGCCTCGGCCTGCGGGCTGGGCCGCGTGGCCAGCCTGGTCACCGCGCGGACGAACTGGTCTCGGGCGATCTCCAGCACGCCGTGGGTGAGGAACACCGCGCCTTCGTCGGGATTGCTACTCTGCGGCTCGTCGGGACTCACGTTTGTCCTTTCTCAGGTTCCGACGGCCACGCCCCTGGGATGGTGTTGCTGCACCGTTCGACCAGGGGCGCGGTCGTATCCAGGGGTCGATCAGTCGCAGGCCACGGGCAGGTACGGCCGGAACCGCCGCCCCAGCAGCCGGCCCAGCCAGCGCCGGTAGAACCGCACCCGCCCCGACCGGCCTCCGCGGGCGCGCTCCTGCGCCTCGGTGCACAGGAAGACCGCGCCGCCGCCGAACCGGCGGTCCGCCGGGTCGTCGGGGTCGCCCCAGTTGTACTGCGACACCAGGTGTTCCAGCTCGGCGCGCAGCCGCGCGCACCACCGGACGTCGCGCAGGTGGTTGTCGGCCATGCCGTAGACCTCGAAGTCGATGCACTCGCCGCGCCGGGTCCGGTAGACCCACGCGGTGATGCCGAACGGCCGGTCCGGGTCCAGCGGCTCGTGCGCCACCCCGTACTCCAACTCCAGGTCCAGCACGATGCGCCGGGCCAACTCCGTCGTGCGCCCGATGCCCGCAGTCCGCGAGTACCGCTCGCCGTACACACGCCACGCCGGAATACGCTCGATAAAAGATTCACGCCAATCGAGTTCGATCGCCATTCGTTTGCTCCGTTTCTCATCGCCCTTTGTCCGTGGTGTTGCCGCACCAGGACAGGACCATTTCCGCACAATGACAGATGACCCATTGCCGGACAATGCAACCGGAAAAGACCACCCAAATGGAGCAGGATTCCTCCCCTGACCCGCGAAATCGCCCCGAGAAAGGCGCCCGCACAGCGTGCGACGTGCCGGTCGTGGCCACGGCCCGCGCCGACTGTCGCCGTATCCGCAGGCCAAGACGACGGGTCGACAGGCCGGCGCGGCGTGCGGCAGGATGAGTGGCGTTCCCATCGGGTTTTGGTGACGCTAGATCCGACGAGAACAGGAGGGGTCGCGGACACCGTTCGCGGCCCCTTTTCCATTCCCGGGCGACCACGACGAAGATCATCCGTGAAGGCGCTGGGCCATTCGTCGTCACTTTGTCCGGAGATTCCCGACCAGGCTTGAAAGGGGTTGTCCCGCAGGTAATGTCTGGGGTGTCACCAAAACCCGACCGCCAAGCACCCGTGATGAGTGCTGGCCGTTTCTAGGGGAATCCCATGACTGAACCGCAGACCCCTGCCGTTGCCCCCGCCCCGGTGGAGGCACAGCAGGAACCCCCCAAGCCCGCACCCGCCGAGGCAGCTCCCGCCAAGCCCGCTCCGATCAAGGCAGCTCCCGCCAAGCCCGCTCCGGTCAAGGCAGAGGACAAGCCCGCACAGGAAGGTGAGGCCAAGCCCGCCAAGGCACCGGCCAAGCCCGCCAAGCCCTCACCCGCCAAGGCACCGGCCAAGCCCGCCAAGCCCTCACCCGCCAAGGCACCGGCCAAGCCCGCCAAGCCCTCACCCGCCAAGGCACCGGCCAAGCCCGCCAAGCCCTCACCCGCCAAGGCACCGGCCAAGCCCGCCAAGGCAGAGGACAAGCCCGTTCCCGCCGAGGGGGAGGCCAAGGCCGGACCGACCACGCCCGCCAAGCCGAAGATGGTGGAACCGGCCCAGATCCGGCCCGACCGGGACTCGTGGGCGCGGCTGGCGACGGCGGTCAACGGCTCGCGGTCGGTGAACGAGCTGCTGAAGAAGGCCGGACTTTCCGGGTGGAACGTCACCCGCCAGCCGATGGCCGCTCTCGTGCCGTCCGGCCGGTGCACCGAGTGCGACCAGCCGGTGGGCGGGAAGCACAAGGCCGGCTGCCTCATGCTGGCCGAGCTGCCCAATGACACCGGGCTGGTGGACGCCGACCACTCCACCGTGCCGGTAGAGGCACCGGGGGTGTGGTCCCTGGTCAAGGTGGACCCGTCCGCCGAGGTGGGGTTCGTGCACATCGGGCACACCACCCGGGAGGCCAACCCGGTCCCGATCGAGACCAGGGCGGCGATCCTCGCGGAGGTCATGAAGGCCACCGGGGGCAAGACCGGACCGGCCGGCCCGCTGTGGGAGGGTACGGGTTCGTTCGCCAGTGTGCGGGTGCCGGACATGGTGTCCGTGGGCAAGGTGGACGCGGTGGAGATGAGGGCTGTCCTGGTCAACTCCCTGGTGTCCGGCCGGGGGTCCGTGGTCCGGGTGATGCCCGTACACACCGCCACCCAGACGGTGATCCCGGTGACCCTGCCCGACCTTCCCGACCGGGTGGAGCTGACCCCGGACAACGACGCCGACGCGCGCACCACCGAGGCCAGTGAAGCCCTGGACCTGGTCAACCGGTTCGCGGAGGAGTTCGGCGAGCTGGCCTCCAAGCTCTACCGCCGGAAGATGACCGTCAAGGACTTCGAGAAGTTCGCCGACGCGGTGCTCAAGGACAAGCCGGTCCCGCCGAACGACGGCCCGACCAGGCAGCAGCGGTACGCGGTCCGGTCCAGCGTGGTGGGCAAGATCTTCCGGGGTGAGGTCGACCTCACCGAGAAGATCAAGAACACCCGGTGGTCGGCCCTGGTCGCCGTGTTGTGCTGGGTGCAGCACATGAACCCGCCGAAGGTGCCCGGTGACCGGGGCGTGCAGGACCGGGCCATGTCCGTGCTGTTCCCCTCCCGGGAGAGCCTGAACACCGCACAGACGGCTCTGACCCTGCTGTCCGAGGGTTTGTAGACCGCCACACCGGCCCGACAACCCGACTGCCCCCGGCTTCCCGCCGGGGGCAGTCCCGTGCTCGGGGGTGGACGCGCTGCCCGCCCGTGCCTCCCGCCCCTGCACCCGCCCCGGTTGTCCGAACCGCACCGGCACCGGGGGCATGTGCCCCGACTGCCGCACCCGGTCCCGCCGTGCCCACGGCACCAGCGCCCAGCGCGGTTACACCGCCGGGCACCGGTCCCGCTTCCGTCCCGGAGTGCTCTCCCGCCCCGGTGACCGGGTGTGCCGCTGCGACCTCACCGACTGCCCCGACCATCCGGGCACCGGCTGTAGCTCTCCGTCCACCGTGGCCGACCACTGGCCGCTGACGCGGCGCGAGCTGGTGGCCGCTGGCCTGGACCCCGACCACCCGGACCGGGGCAGGGGGCTGTGTGGGCCGTGCCATGCCCGGATCACCGCCCGTGACCGCCGGACCCGAGGAGGTTGGAACAGCCCGTGAGCCGCCCGGCCGCGCTCGCCGTGTAACGGGCCGCGCCACCCCAGGGGGTGACCCTTGAACCACGCGGAGGCCCACAAGCCACTGAGGCCCGGTTCCGTCCGGTCAGGTTTCCGAGACCGCCGCTCCCACGTCCGCCGACCCGTTGCCGAGGACAGCGAAGCCGGGCGCGAACTGGCCGCGATCCTCGACCGCTTGGCACTCGCCGCCAACCAGGTCCACGCCTGGATGGACGAGCACGAATCCCTTGTGCGCCAAGCCTACGAGCTGGGCGCGACCCAACACGAGATCGCGCCTCACGCCCAGGTCGCGCAGTCCACGGTGAGCCGGATGCTCGCCCGCGACACGCACGCCTGAACCCAACCGCCCGGTGATGCAGCGTGCATCACCGATGCGCCACGCATCACGACCACCGGAGGTGCGCCGTACCGATCACCATCGAGGGGATCACCCCGTCCGACCAGATCCGCGCCGAACTCGCCGCCGAGGGGAAACCGGTTTTGCTCGGGTTCTCGCGCGGCAAGGACTCGTTGGCCGCGTGGCTGGCGATGCGGGAAGCCGGGATCGAGGTCGTCCCCTACCACCTGTACCAGGTACCCGGTCTGCGGTTCGTGGACGATTCTTTGAGGTTCTTCGAGGACTTCTTCGGCACGCCGATCCTGAACCTGCCGCACCCCTCGCTGTTCCGCTGGCTCAACGCGCTGGTGTTCCAGTCGCCCGAACGCGCGGCGGTCATCGAGTCCGCCCAGCTCCCCGAGCCCACGTATGAGGAACTGGCCGACCTCATCCGCGCGGACCTCGACCTGCCTGCGGCCTGGAACGCCGACGGCGTCCGCGCCGCCGACAGCCCCAATCGCCGGATGGCGACGGTCACCCACGGACCGAAGCGCGAACACCTGCGCAAGGTGTCGATCGTGTGGGACTGGCGCATCGCCGACGTCCGCGACGCCCTGGCGCGGTACAACTGCCCGCTGCCCGTGGACTACGAGTGGTTCGGCCGCAGCGTCGACGGACTGGACTTCCGGTTCCTCGACCCGATCCGGCGTCACGCCCCCGACGACTATGCCCGCATCCTCGACTGGTTCCCGCTGGCCGACCTGGAGGTGTTCCGCCGTGACCTCGCCCGCTGACCCCAACGTCGACCTCCTGGCCCAACTCCAGGCCACCGCCGCCATCGGCGGCCCGACCTCGAACACCGACCTGTTGGCCCAGCTCAACGCCGAACCCGAACCCGACCCGCTGTCCGATGTGGAGTACACCGGCGACCTCGCCACCGACTCGGCCGCGGAGCTGGACGCGCTGGCCATCGGGTTCCGCGAACGCACCAGGCGCGAGGACGAACGGTTCCGCCTGGCCACGGACTCGGAGTACTGGTTCGTCCTGTGCTTCAAGACCCGTGAGGAGAAAGACGCCTTCCTGTACGCCGCGCGGCTGTTCCACATCGGGGACAAGTACCTCGACGGCCGCGCCGCCGCGTCGATCCTCGGCGTCGACCTACCCGACCCCGACACCGGAGAGGAGGACTAAACGATCATGCGAGGCCGACTCGGACGACTTGTCGCCGGTGCCCGCCGCGCGCTGTCTCGGCGCGCGGCAAGCCCGTCGCGTGGCCGCAGCGGCGGTTCCTGAGTTTGGGTATCCGGCGTTGAACCCAAACTGTAGATCTGCGCTACAGTTTATCTGCTTCATATGTACATATGGAGCCGCTAGTGGACGGCGTTGAAGCAGTTCAGACGCCGTTCTAGGCGAAGGGCGGATGACGCGCCATCCGGTGCGTCACCCGACCCGTTCACCTGGACCACACGTCGCTGATCGTCCTTACCAGGAGCGTGACGAGGCCCAGGACACGGAGGACGACGACGGCCCGGTTGGAGTGGCCACTCCGGTCGGGTTGTCGTCCGTCGCGCCGTCTACGGCGCTTGTCCTTCCGCTTTTTTCGTCGGACCACCAGTTCCTCCTTCGGCTGCCCACTCGCGTGGGCTGGGCCGGGACTGCTTCCCGACCCGTGCGCACAAGGCCGGGACCGTTGAGGAGCGGTGATCCGCGCTGACTATATCGGGTGATCACTCGCGACCCAGCGGGCGAACGCGCGCCTGTGGACGGACACGCTGCCTGTGGACAACCGGCCCGATTGCGTCTGCCCTGTTCGCCCGTCGTCGGTTCCCGTCACGACGTTGCCGCCACGCGCCACAGCGTCACCCAATCGTGCTGGCAGGGCGGACCGCCCAAGAACATCCGGGGGGTGGTCGAGCTGGGCAAGCGCGGTCCGGCTGCCAAGCCGACCACACTGCGCGTCCTGCATGGTGACCGGGCCGACCGGATCAACGACCGGGAGCCGGTGCCGCCGACACAGGAGATCACCTGTCCGGACTGGGCCTCCGACGGTGCCCGCGAGACCTGGGCACGGCTCGCGCCGAGCCTGGAGACGCGTGGAGTCCTCACGGCCTGGGACGTTGACGCGTTCCTCGTGCTGTGTGAGGCGTTGAACCGCTACCGCAATGCCACCGCGCTGGTGAACGGCTCGGCCCTGTTGGTGCAGGGCGGTTCCGGCCTGACGAAGAACCCGGCATTGCAGGTGCAGGCCGAGGCCGAGCGCACGTTCCTGACCTACGCCGCCCGCTTCGGCCTGACACCGTCGGACCGCCAGTCCATCAAGGTGGAGGTGGGCGGCGACCAGGACCACCAAGGCGGACCGGGCCGCCTCCTCAGCTAAGCCCCGCGCCAACCCGCAGCGCACCCAGACTCGCTCGCGCACCGGCACCGCTACGCCCCGAACAACCACCAAACCCACTCGCGGGGCGCGGTTGCCGGTGTGCGGGCGCACCTTCGACGGCCACACCTGCCGCAAGCGCGGCGAGCACTTCTGTGCGTCTCGGGCGGATCACGCCCAGGCGTTCGCCGAGGAAATCTGTGTGCACACCAAGGACCGATGGGCGCGCACGCCGTTCATCCTCGCCGACTGGCAGCGCGACGACATCGTCCGGCCGCTGTTCGGCGAGGTCCGCTGGGACGACGAAGCCCTCCGCTACGTCCGCCGGTTCCGGATCGCGTGGGTGGAACTCGCCCGCAAGAACGGCAAGTCCGAACTGCTGGCGTTCGTCGCGCTGTACCTGCTGGTCGGGGACGGCGTCGAGTCGGCCGAGGTCTACGGCTGTGCCCGCGACACCGACCAGGCCAAGTTGGTGTTCAACGTCGCCGCGCGCATGGTCCGGTTGTCGCCAGTGCTGTCCAGGCGGCTGCGGGTCATCGAGCACTCGGCGCGCATCGTGGACGAGAAGACTAACTCCGTCTACGCCGTGGTGCCCGCCGACGCGCTGGGCAACCTGGGTTCCAACCCCTCGTGCGTGATCTTCGACGAGGTTTTGACCCAGCCGTCCGGCGACTTCTGGAACGCGATGCGCACCGGTATGGGCACGCGGCTGGAGCCGCTGCTGATCGCGGCCACGACCGCGGGCAACGACCCGGCCAGCTTCGCCAAGGGCGAGCACGACGAGTTCGTGAAGATCGCCGAGGACCCGGCGCGGGCACCGCACCGGTTCGTCTACCTGCGCAACACTCCGGCCGACGCCGACCCGTGGGACGAGGCCAACTGGTACTTCGCCAACCCGGCGTTGGGCGACTTCCTGTCGCTGGCCGCGCTGCGGGAAGAAGCCCTCGAAGCCCGCAACGACCCGCTCAAGGAGAACGCGTTCCGGCAGTTCCGGCTGAACCAGTGGGTCAACCAGGCGTCGCGGTGGATGCCGATGCACCTCTACGCGGCGTGCGCCGGAAGCTCCCGCGACGAGCCCGCGCAGCTCCGTGACGCCGTGGCGCGTCGACCGGCCTGGGGTGGCCTCGACCTGGCTTCCAAGCTGGACTTGACCGCCTGGTGCCTGATCGTGCCGGAGGGCATCGACGGCCACCCCAGCGCCTTGTGGCGGTTCTGGCTGCCCGAGGCCGGGGTGAGCTTCTTGGACGAGCGCACCGAGGGCCGCGTGTCACGGTGGGTCGAGCAGGGCTGGATCACTGTCACGGACGGGGAGGTCATCGACTACGAGAAGGTGGAAGCGGACATCGTCGCCGACACCGCGTTGCTTCGGGTCGCGGACATCTCCTACGACGAATGGTCGGGCGAACCGGTCCGCCAACGCCTGGAGAAGCGCACGGGTGTGCCCATGTTCCCGGTCGCCCAGACCTACAAGGGCATGACGGCCGGGATGACCGAACTCATGGCCCTGACCCGCTCGCGCGGCTGGTCCCACCACGGCAATCCCGTCGCGCGGTGGTGCTTCGATTCCGTGGAGGTCCGCCACCCGCCCGGCGAACCCGACCTCATCCGCCCCGACAAACCCGAACGAGGCAAGACCGGCCGCCGGATCGACGCCGTTCCCACCGCCGCCATGGCCGTGGGTGGCTGGAAGCTGCGCGGCGCGAAGCCTATGAAGTCGAGTCGCATGGTGGTGATGGGCTGACCGTGATCTCCACGAAGAGCACCCTCACTTCCGCCCAGTGGGTGGCGCGGTTGGCGCGGCTGCACAACGCGCAGCTCCCCGAACTGGAGTTGCTGGACTCCTACTACGAGGGCGAACAGTCCCTGTCCTACATGCACCCGGAGTTGATCCGCCGCCTGGACGGCCGCGTCCGTCAAGTGGTGATCAACTGGGCTCAGCTCGTCGTGGACAGCCTTGACGAGCGCCTGGACCTGACCGGGTTCCGGCTCGGTGGTCAGCAGGCCGCCGACGCCGACCTGTGGCGCATCTGGCAGGCCAACCGCCTGGACCTGCACGCCGAACAGGCCCACGTCGACGCCTTGGCCCTGGGTCGTGCGTTCGCGATCGTCGGAACCGACGAGGACCGGCCGAACACCCCGCTGGCCACGGTCGAGTCGCCGTTGGACGTCCACGTGGACCTGGACCCGCGCACCCGCAAGGTGCGTGCGGCGTTGAAGCGGCAGTTCTCCGACGACGCCGAGGACGGCATCACCGAAGCGTGGGCGACGCTGTACCTGCCGAACGAGACCATCTGGTACTCCTCGGAGGACGGCGGCGGCACCTGGACCGAGGACGACCGCGACGAACACGGCATGGGCCACGTCCCGGTGGTGCCGATCGTCAACCGGCCGCGCACCCGCCGTCGCCGCACCGCCCCGCCGCGGCTCGGGCGCTCCGAGTTGGCGGCCGTGCTGCCGCTGTCGGACGCCGCGTCGAAGATCGCCACGGACATGATGATCAGCGCGGAGTTCCACGCGATGCCCAGGCGTTACGCCTTGGGTTTCGACAAAGAGGACTTCGTCGACGCGCAGGGTCGGCCGCTGTCCCCGTGGGAGGCGGTGGCCGGTGTCCTGTGGGCCTCGCCCAAGAGCCCGAAGGACGACGGGGTCAGCGTCGGGCAGTTCCCCGAAGCCGACCTCGCGAACTTCCACGCGACCCTCAACGCCCTGGCGCGGTTGGTCGCCAGCCTGACCGGGTTGCCGCCGCACTTTCTCGGCTACAGCACGGAGAACCCCGCCAGCGCGGACGGCATCCGCTCCTCGGAGTCCCGCCACATCAAGCGCGCCGAACGCCGCCAACGGTCTTTCGGGGACGGGTGGGAGGAGGTCATGCGCACCGTGCTGCGGGTGCGGGATGGACGAGTGCCGGAAGAGGCGCTGCGCATGGAAGCCCAGTGGGTCGACGCGGCAACGCCGACTTTCGCCGCCCAGGCCGACGGTGTGGTGAAGCTGTTCAGCGCGGACCGGCTGCTGCCGCGTCGCGCGTCGCGTCGCGCACTGGGCTACTCCGATACCCAGATTCGGGAGATGGAGACCGAGGACGCCGAGGCGTACTCGCGCGCCGTCGGCGACCAGGCCGAGGACTTCGGCCCCAAACCGCCGCCCGTCCCGCACGAATCGGCAGACGACCCCCCGGAGGACGAGCCGGAGTGCGGGCCGGTGCCCGCGCCGCGCCGACGCGGCCCGGTCCGACTGGGCCCGGAAGCGGCGATACCGCCGTTGGCGGTGCAGTTCCGGGAACCCGCGCTCGCCGGGAGGTGACCGCCTGGTGACCGCTCCAGCGGCAACGCCCCACGCCACCGATTCCGACTACTACCGGGCACAGCAGCGCATCGTCCGCACCGCCGTCGACCAGGTCCAGTACGCCTGGTCCCGGCTCGATCCGCGCGACCCGTCCGCCTCGTGGGTGCAGGAGGTCCGGCCGCAGGTCGTCACGGCGGTGCGGGAGGCGCAGCAGGAGTCCGCCTCGCTGGCGCCGCTCTACATCGCGGGCGCGCTGCTCGCCGCGGGGGCGGTGTCGGCTCCGCTCGCGCTGCTGGTCGGCTCGGCGTTCGTGGGTCTGGCCGCCAACGGCCTGGTGCTCGACGCGCTGATGGACTTCGCGTTCGGCTACTACCGCCGCGCCCGCGCCGCCGACCTGCCCGAGACCGACGCCCGCGCCCTCGGCCTGGCCAGGCTGCTGACCTACGTGTCCACCGAGACCAACGACACCGCCCGCCTCGCGCTGCACGTCGGGTCCGTGGTCGAACCCGACATCGCCGGCTACGAACGGGTGGTGACCCTGCCCGCGTGCGGACGCTGCATCCTGCTCTCCGGCCGGTTGTACCGGTACACGAGCGGGTTCCTGCGACACCCGCGCTGCGACTGCTCGATGCGCCCGGTCACCTCCGAGCAGTGGCACCAGGGCGGCACCAGCCGATCCCCGCACGCCCTGTTCGGCTCGATGACACCGGCCCAGCAGGACAAGGCGTTCGGCAAGGGTGAAGCCGCCGCGATCCGGGCCGGTGCCGACATCGGCCGCGTGGTCAACGCCCGCCGCCGGGGTCAGGTGTACGTGGCCGGCGGTCACGAATTCACCCGCGAGGCGACCACCACACGCGGCATCGGACGCCAACTCGGCGCACTGGCCAAAAACGGCGGCCGATACCAGCGCTCCCAGGTACCCAGGCCGACCGCCGCCCAGCTCGTCAACGCCGTAGGCGAGAACCAAGAGGAGCTGATCCGGCAGCTACGCCGCTTCGGCTATCTCCGCTAACCGTCTGAATCAGAGTTAAGACGTTTGTATCAACACTGTTTCAGCAGTCGGAGACGGCTACGTACCGTCCATCCCTGCTCGCGCGGGGAGCGTTTTTTTGAAGCAACAGGAGCGCCCGTCAGCATCCCGGCGGCTCCTGCGGCGACGACCGTTCCCGCCAACCAGGCCACCAACCACGCGGTCATCTCCCCGTCCACACCGGCCATCACCTGGGCACCCGCCGAGGTCGCGAGCAGCGCCGCGACAGCGAGGGTTCGCACCGGCCGGTTCTTCACGCCCGGATCTTCCCACTTCCGCCCATCTGTGCACGTCACACGAAAGGGGGTTTCCGCCCTGTCCGACAACCCGACCACCCCACCCGCCCCGGAACCACCCGCACAGCCGCCCTCAGCCGCCCCACCGGCCCCGGAACCGTCCGCCCCGACCCCACCGGCCGAGGGCACCGGGCAGGACTCCGAGCCCGACTACCGGGCGCTGTACGAGGAGACCCGCACCAGGCTGACCCGCGCGGAGCAGACCGCGCGGGAGCACAAGACCAAGGCCACCCGGCTGGACGAGATCGAGGCCGAAGCGGAGAAGGCCGCCGAACGCGCCACCGCCGCCGAAGCGCAGCTCGCCGCGCTGCGGCGCACGGCGGTGGACGCGGAGATCCGCGCCACCGCGTCCGGCTGGGCCGACCCGACCGACGCACCCCGCTACCTGGACGAGCGCGACCGCTACCTTTCACAGGACGGCACGGTCGACACCACCGCCATCACAGCCGACCTCGCCGCGGTGCTCGCCCGGCGTCCGCACCTCGCGCGCGTCGACGGGCCGCGTCGCCCCGCCCCGGACCCTTCGCAGGGCCAACGGCAGGGCGGGCCGTCCGGCGTCACGGAGCAGATCCGCGAAGCGGAGTCGCGCGGCGACTGGGCCACCGCCATCTCGCTGAAGAGCCAGCGCC
Source organism: Saccharothrix sp. NBAS 001 (assembly GCF_056640475.1). Lineage (NCBI taxonomy): Bacteria > Bacillati > Actinomycetota > Actinomycetes > Pseudonocardiales > Pseudonocardiaceae > Saccharothrix > Saccharothrix sp. NBAS 001. Next base: position 8,675,038 of record NZ_CM153251.1, on the reverse strand, counting down.
TCGCCGAGCAGGCCCGCGCGGCGGCGGCACCCCGAACCCCCTGACACGCAAGGAGAATCCGTGCCCGGTGTCGCAGCCATCGCGAACACCTACAACAGCCCCAACTACGTCGGCGAACTGTTCGGCCTGACGCCCACGGACACCCCGTTCCTGTCCGCGATCGGTGGTCTGACCGGCGGGCGGCGCGCGAACGCCGTGGTCCACACCTGGACCGTGTACGACCTGCGCCCGCCGGACCCCAACCGCCAGCGCCTCGAAGGCGCGGACGCACCGCCCGCCGAGACCCGCGTGCGCGGCCAGGACCGCAACGTCCTGGAGATCCACCAGGAGACGGTGGGCGTGACCTACACCCGCCAGTCCACCCAGAACATGTTCGCCGGGACCGGCGCGGCCAACCCCAACGCCGCCGCCATCGGCGGCACCAACGCCGTCCCCAACGAGATGGACTGGCAGACCCGCCAGGCGCTTGTGCAGATCGCCCGCGACGTCGAGTTGGGGTTCCTGGTCGGCAAGTACCAGGAGCCCACCGACAACAGCACGGTGCGCAAGACGCGCGGCATCCTGGAGGCCACCCGCACCAACGTGATCACCAACGCCACCCCGAAACCACTGACCGAGGCGATGGTGATCGACCTGCTCCAGAAGGTGTGGGAGAACGGCGGTATCCAGATCAGCGAGACGGCCACGCTGATGTGCAACGCGTGGCAGAAGCGCATGTTGACCAACGAGTTCGTCACGAAGAAGAACTACCGCGAGGAGACCCGCAACGTCGGCGGTGTCAGCGTGAGCACGATCGAGACCGACTTCGGCCGATTGTCGATCATGCTCAACAGGTACATGCCCACCGACGTGGTGCAGGTGGTCAGCCTCGACCAGTGCGCCCCGGTGTTGATGGAGAAGCCGGGACAGGGGTTCCTGTTCTCCGAACCGTTGGCGAAGACCGGTTCCAGCGACCGGGCGCAGATCTACGGAGAGATCTCCCTGGAGTACGGGCCGGAGATCTCCCACGGCAAGATCACCGGCCTGACCACGGTCGGTGGTGCGTGAGGTTCACCAGCAGCCACTACAGGGAACTGGTCGTCCACGACCTTGGGGTCACGTTCGTGGACGGCGAAGCCGAGGTGACCGACAAGACCACGATCGAGGCCCTGCGCGGGTTGCCTGCCGAACTCGGCGTCCGGGCGACCGGCGGACGTCCGCCCAAGGACCCGGCGCAGTCCTGAACCGGTGGTGGTGCGGGCGTGCGTGTCCCGCACCACCACCCGGCACCGACACCCGATGGTGCCGGTGCCCGTCCTGCGGCGGGAGGTGGTCACTCTGACCACGCCCGTCCCGCTGGCGACGGTCGCCGATGTCCAGGCGCGCACCGAGGTACCGCTGACCGCCGAGCAGCAGGCCCGCGCGGCGGTGCTGATCGGCGACGCCTCGGCGATCATCCGCGCCCGCGTCCCGGAACTGTCGGCCCCGCCACCCGCGACCGCGCCCGGTGTGATCGCCACGGCCGTGTTGCGCGCGCTGGCCTCCCCGCCGGACGGCAACAAGTCCGAGAGCGTGGGCGCGCACTCACGGGTCGCGGCGCACGAGGGCGGCGGGCTCTACCTCACCGACGACGAGTTGGCCCTCCTGCGCCCGTCCGCCGCGCCCCCGCGTGGCGCATTCTCCATCTGGACCTGACCCCGCGTGTCCGGCCACGCCACACCGACCAGCAGCGCCACGAGCAGGCAGCCGCCGGCCACCCACCACGCCCACGTCACCGCCTCGACCACCGCCACCACGGCGTTCGTCGCGCCGGCCCCCATCAACCCGGCCAGCGCGAACAGCGTCACCGCGCCGCCGTGGCCCGTTCTCGCGTCCTGTCCGTCCATCGCGTCCCCCCCGAATCGCGTCCCCTCGGTGGTTGTCGGCCGGTCGGACGCACCGGTTACCCGGAGCCCCCGTTGCAACTGCCGCACCGCTTCCTGATAGTCACCCCGAACCCCGTCACCGACGCCTACGACAACCCCACCCCGGACCTCGACTACGGCCCCGACGCCGCCCGCCGGGTGGCCTGGGGCAACCTGCAACCCGCCGGGTCGAACGAGACCGCCGAACCCGGCCGCCACCCGGTGGTGACCGCGTGGCGGCTGTTCAGTATCGAACCCGTCACCGCCCGCCAGCGCATCGAGTGGCGCGGCCTGGTGCTCGAAGTCGACGGCGAACCCGACCGGTTCGAGCCCCGCTTCGGTCACGTGTCCTACGAGATCCGCCTACGCCACGTGCAGGGCTGAGCCGTGGACGCGTTCGAGGGCTTCCGAGTCGACCGCGACGGCGTGCGCGGGCTGCTGAACTCCGATGGGTTCCGGGACGCGGTGCAGGCCGCGGCCGAGCAGACCGGCGCGACCGCGCGCGGCGCCGGTCACCGCGTCACTTCGGGCGAGCCGGTGCCGGTGGAGGTGTTCGCCGACCCCAACCACGACCGGCCAGGGTTCACCGTGGCGGTGCGCCACCCGGCCGGGACCGGCATGGAGGCGCGCTACGGGCTGCTCAAGCGCGCGGCCGAGGCCACCGGGCTGGAGGTCACCGGTCTGGACGCGGGCAGCGAGTCATGACCGGCGCGCTGCCGGTCCCGGTCGACGTGGCCGGGCTGGTGGTCCGCACGCTGCGCCCCCAGCTCGCCACCCGACCCGAACCCGAACTCGCGGGCATCAAGGTCTCCACCCAGGTCGGCGACGGCCCGGACGGCGGGCCGCCGTCGTTGCCGTGGCTGCTGGTCGCCGAGGACGGCCACACCTGGGCCTGGCCCGCGCTCCAGCGCGTGGTGATCCGGCTGACCTGCTGGCACCGCACCGAACACGCTGCCAAGGCCGCCGTCGCCATGGCGTTGGCGCTGCTGTGCCTCCCGCGACCGGCACCCGGCCTGACCGGCGGCGAACCCGTGACAGGGCCGCTGGGCGGCCTCGACCCGCACACCGACCGACCGCTTGCCACCGCCGCCGTGGTGGTGCGCGCCCGCACCACCACCCGCTGATCCCTCGTACCCGATGCCGGGAGGCTGCCCGCCTCCCAGCGCACGACATCCGGGAACGCGTCCCTCCCGCGCCCTCCTGGAGGTCGTCCGCTTGGCCCCTCGTCCAACCCTCGTCCGCGTCCCCGGTACCGGGGAAATCTCCCTCGCGCCTCCGGGCACACCCGAACCGTCCGACTCCACAACCCCGCTCCCGACCGCGTGGAACGGCCTGGGGCTGTCCACCGAGGACGGGGTGACCATCCGCCGCGCGATCGAGAAGTCCGGCACCAAGCACTGGCAGCAGGTCACCCCGGCGCGGTTCATCTACACCAGCCAGGAATTCGGCGTCAGCTCGGTGTTCCAGGAGACCAAGGCCGTCGTCCTGGGCGCGTACTTCGGCGGGATGGTGTTCACCGAGACCACGCCTGGTGCGAAGAAGTACCGCGCCGAGATCTCGTCCGTCCCGCGCGGCGACGAGCGCGCGCTGTGCGTGGACTGGGTCGACCAGATCTCGGCGACCGAGATCTACCACCACCGGCTCTACGTCCCGCGCGCCGAGGTCTCCGAGACCCAGGACGCCCAGTGGACGCGCACCCAGGAATCCCGCTGGGGCATCAGCTTCGCCGCGCTCGCCCCGTCCAGCGGATCGACGCTGGCCGTGTGGCTCACCGACGACCCCGCCGTCCTGCTCGCCGCACCCGGCGGCGGCACGCTCGCCATCGAGGAGAACACGAAGTGAGCCGATCCCAACGCCGCGAGGCCACCGACCGCCCGGCCGACACCACGCGCAGCGAGCACGCGGTGATGTGGCGCGGCAAGCGCTTCACCCTCCCGTCCGCCTCGGAGTTCCCGCTCGCCGCGATCGAGGCCGAGGAGGAGGGCAAGGTCCTGCTGTCGCTGCGGATGATCCTGGGCGAGGATCAGTACAGGGCCTGGCGCGGCCTGGCGACCACGGCCGCTGACGCGGAGCACTTCTCGCAGACGATTATGCGGGAGCTGGGGCGGGGAAACCCCTGATCGTCGCCCGCCTCCTGGCGGACGACACCACCGCGACCGCGCTCGAAACCGACCTCCTCCGGTACGGCCTGGACCTGCTGGACCTCTACCGGGGCACGCTGTCGTTCCGGCGGGTGTGCGCGGTGGTCGCGCACCTCCCGGACGACGCCGCCGTGTGGCGGGCGACCGGACCCGACGCCGGATGGACCCGGCCCGAAGTCCTGCTCGCCGCACTCGAACGCCGCGTCACCCTGCTGTGGGCCACCGTCGCCACCGCCTTGGGCGGAAAGGTCACCGACGCCGACGTGGCCGCGCCCCTCGCCCTCGCCGACACCTCCCCGCCCGCACCGGCAGGGGGTGAACCCGGACCGGAAGTGCGTTCGCTGCGCGAGATCGCGCTGTGGATGCGGGGAGCGTGAGCGCTCCTGGCAACCGTCGGCCACGCCTACCTCAAGGTCCTCCCGTCCCTGCAAGGACTCGGACGCCACGTCCGGGAACAGATCAACCAAGCCGAACGCGGCGCCCCTGACATCTCGTTGGGCGCGCAGATCCAGACCGCGCTGGTGCGCGCCCAGCTCGCCGAGCTGGCCCGCGCGGGCGACCGGACCGCCATGCGGCTACTCGCCGAACTCGACGCCGCGCCCGCGCGCGATGCGTTCGCCGACCTCAAGCGCCGGCTGTCCGGGCACACGGTCACCATCCGCACGGCGCTGGACCGCTCGGTGGGCGCGTCCGTGCGCGGCCTGGCCCAGCTCGACAGCGGCGTCACCCGCCTGACTGGCTCCATCGCCAGCCACACCGCCACGGTCGGCGCGGCCACCCTCAAGTACGCCGCGCTGGCCGGTGCGCTCGCGCAGGCCATCAGCCTGACCGGCGGCCTCGGTGCCGCCACCGCAACCGCGTCCGGCTCGCTGCTCGTCCTCCCGGCGGTCGGGATCGCGGCGGCCGTCGCCGTGCAAACGCTCAAGCTCGGCGTGGACGGACTGTCCGACGCGCTCAAGGCCGACACCCCGGAGAAGTACGTCAAGGCGGTCAAGGACTTCCCGCCCGCGATGCGGGAGACCGCCGACGCCGTCCGCGCGCTCAAGCCCGAGTTCGACGGGCTCAAGCTCGACATCCAATCGGCGCTGTTCTCCGGACTGTCGGGCGAGGTCTCCGCGCTGGGCGCGCGCTACCTGCCCGTCCTGCGCACCGGGCTGACCGGGATCTCCGGCGGGTTCAACGCCGCGGCGCGCGACGCCGCCGGGTTCGCCTCCGAGGGCCGCACCCTCGACGACGTCCGGTCCATCCTGGACAACACCGGGCAATCCGTGCGCGAACTGGCGCGCGGGACCGGGCCGCTGCTGTCCGCCGTGCGCGACATCGCGGCGGTCGGATCGGAGTTCCTCCCCGGCTTCGCGTCCGGGATCGCCGAGAGCGCGGGCGCGTTCTCCCGGTTCATCGCCCAGGCACGCGAGTCCGGCCGGCTGCACGAATGGATGTCCGCCGGGCTGTCCGCGCTCGGCGACCTGGCCCACCTGCTGGCCAACCTCGCCCGCATCGTGTTCACGGTCTTCCAGGCCGCGAACACCCAGGGCGCAACCCTGTTCCAGACCCTCAACACGGCCACCGGCTCACTGCTCGCGTTCCTCCGGTCCGCCGAGGGAACCCTTGCGCTACAACAGATTTTCGGCGGTCTGGGCGCGGTCGCGTCGGCGCTGCTGCCCCTGCTGGCCGAAGCCGCGCGCGTGGTCGGCTCGATCCTGGCCCCGGCGATCGCGCAGCTCGGGCCGATGGTCGCCGCAGCGCTCGGCGTGCTCCAGGCCGGGCTGGCCCCCGCCGGCCAGATCCTCGCCGCCCTCGCGCCCCTGGCCGGCACAGCGGCCCAGGCGCTGGCGTCGGTGCTGGTCCCGGCCCTGTCCGCCGTCTCGGGCATCGTCTCCGCGCTGGCCCCGGCCGTCCAGGTCGTGGTCGGCGAGCTGGTCGGCGGCGCGCTGGCCGACGGGGTTCGCGAGCTGTCGCCCGCGCTGATCGACCTGGCCCGCGCGGTCGCCCCGCTCGTCGTGCAACTCGGCGGCCTGCTCGCCCAAGCGGTCCGCACCGCCGCACCGCTTTTTGCGAATCTTCTTCGCGTCCTGACGCCCATCGCGGTGCAGATCGGCGGTGCGCTGCTCACCGCCGTCTCAGCCCTGCTACCGGTGTTCGCGCAGCTCACAGAGCTGTGGACGGGCGCACTGGTCGCCGGACTCCAGGCCGCGCTGCCCATCCTGCCGGTCGCCGTGGAGGTGATCAGCCAGCTGGCGTCGGTGCTCTCGGTCGGGCTCGCCGCCGCCCAGCCCACTTTGGTCCAAATTGGACAGTTGATCGGCGAGGTTCTCTCCGTTGGCCTGCAAGGGCTTCTGCCCCTGTTGCCACCACTCGCCGAGGGGCTGTTGCGGATCAGCACGGAAGGGCTGCTGCCCCTCCTGCCGCCGCTGCTGGAGCTGGGCGTCACCCTGCTGCCGTCGGTGATCTCGCTGGTCCAGGCGCTGCTGCCCGTGGTCGTGCAGGCCACGGACGTGCTCGCGGTCTGGACCGCCATGCTCGCCGGGGTCACCGCCGAGATCACCGGCAAGCTGGCCCCGACCCTGACGTGGCTGATCGACAACGTCGTGCGGCCGGTGTTCGACAACATCGTCTCGATCGTGTCCGGCGCGCTGACGTTCCTGCGCGGCCTGCTCGACGTCGCCATGGGCCTGCTCACCGGCGACTGGTCGCGCGCCTGGGACGGGCTCAAGCAGATCGTGTCCGGTGCGCTGCAAGCACTCTGGGGCGCGGCGAACACCGCCACGGGCGGCCTGCTCGGGCTGATCGCCGACCTGCCCGGCGGCATCGTCCGAGCCCTCGGCGACCTCGGCGGCCTGCTGGTCGAAGCCGGGAAGGACATCATCCGGGGCCTGGTACGCGGCATCGAGTCCGCCGTCGGCTGGGTCAAGGACAAGCTGAACCAGATCACGGACTGGCTGCCGGACTGGAAAGGACCACCGGAGCGCGACAAGACCCTGTTGCGCCGCAACGGTGTCCTTGTCATGCGTGGCTTCCTGACCGGGTTGGAGGACGGCGAACCCGCCGTCCGCGACTACCTGTCCGACCTCACCGCCAGCATCCCACGACAGGCCGGAAACCCCGACACCACAACAGGTTCTCCACCCGGACGTGTCATCGTCCCGACCCCTAGGGCGGACCGGCAGCCGGACGTGGACGTGGCCGCGCTGGTGGACGCCGTGCGCGAGCTGGCCGCGCGCCCGGTCGTGGTGCAGATCGGCGCTACCGAGATCGCCCGTGCCACCGCAGACGGGCAACGCGTCCTCGCCCGGAGGTGACCCGTGGACAACCTGTGGATCGGGCCACCCGGCCGCCTGCGCTCCGTCGCCGACAGTGCCACGGAGTTCGACCGCTCCGTGTCGCTCGGAGTGCAGGAGTTCGCCGCCCTCTCCGGCGGGATCACCGTCACCAGGCTGGCCACCCCACCCCGCCGGCTGTCGCTGTCCTGGTCGGCACTGCCACTTGAGGACGTGCGGTGGCTGGACGCGCTGGCCCGGCGCGTGTTCGGCCCCGCCCCCCTGGCGGTGCTCGACCCCGCCGCCGACAACCTATTGGGCGGCCCACAGTCGCAGGGCCTTGCGCCTCGGGAGGGGATCGCGCTGACCGGGTTCGGCACGCTCGCAGACCAGCCGGACGGGACGATCACCTTCACCGGCACGCAGGACACCAGCAGCCAACTCGTCTACGGCCACCCCCACTGGGTCGGCTTCCCCGTCGCGTCCGGCCTGGCCGTCTCCTTCACCACCACCCTCACCCGCGGCCTCGGTGCCCGTGGCGTGCTGGAGTTCTACGACCGCACCGGGACCTTCCTGGACTCTGTCGGGCCGACCGCACCCGTCGTGTCGCTGGTGCCGCCTGGCGGCGCGGCGTTCGTCCTGCCCAAGGTCCGGCTGCCCACGCTCACCACGCCCACACCGATCGGGGCCGCGCTGCTGCGCATCGGCTCGCCCGTGACCGCCGACGAACCCATTCCCTTGGGTGACGGTTGCCCCGCGATGACCATCACCGGTTACACCGACCGGCCGCGCCTGCCGCACCGGGACCTGTCGCTCACCCTCGTGGAGGTGCGCCGTGCTAGCAGCTGACCCGCGACTCGTCGCCGCGCTCGGCGAGGCCGAACGGGTCCACTCCGGCCTCACCAGGCTGGGCGGCCGTGACCTGACTGCGCAGGTCACCGAGTGGTCGGTGGACCGGGCCTACGCCTCCGATCTGCCCGCCCCGATGCGCGCCACCAACGGATCGGCGGCGGCCGAACTGCGGTTGACCCTGTCCGGGACCGACACCGCCACGGCCGCCCAGCTCTACAGCCCCTACGCCCCGCACGCCACCTCCGACATCGCCCGGCCCGGACAGTCCGCCCTGCACGGCTGGGGCCTCGGCGGGGACGCGCTGCCCGCGTTCCGGGGGACCGTCCGCGACCGCACCGCCGACTCCCGCACCGGCACCGTGCAGGTCTCCGCGCTCGACGGCGCGGAACGCCTGCGCGACGCAGCCCGGCTGCCCGCCGTGATGTCGGTCAACGACGGCCCGATCGCCTCCGGCCACTGGATCGTGGACCACCTGCTGCGCGAAGCAGGCATCCACACCAGTCCGCCGCCACGGCCGGACTGTCTGCTGCACGCCTCGCTGCACGGCGGGATCGTGCCCGGCATCGGCTTCTACCGCAGCCACAACTCCACCTCCCACTCCTACCGCGCCACCGACACCCCGTGGTCGCTCGCCCTGGAGCCCTACACCCAGCCGTTCGTGGTCCGCTGGGAACCCCGCACCCGCACCACCACGGGCGGACGCTCCCTGTTCGTGGAGGCATGGACCCAGAACGCGACCCTCAACCAGGCCACCGGCCGAACGCGGCTCTCGCTGGTGTTCCAGGCCGACAGCGCCGTGGACACCCTTTACGTCGAACTCGACCTCAACGCCGACACCATCACCGTGGGCACCACCGGCAGCACGACCGCCGGCCGCACCGACACCGGCGTCGGGCTGCGCGCCAAGGGCAGCTACCACCTGGGCGTGCACTGGACCTGGTCCGGCACCGCGCCCACCGCCCGCTACCACCTCACCGGCCCCGGAATCCCCGGCGGCTACAAGGAGATCGGGTTCGCCGCGTTCGCGTCGATGACCTCGGCCCAGCTCCTCCACGTCGAACTGAGCGCCGGACTGGTCACCGAATCCGTCCAGCTCTCCTCACGCCTCACCCCCATGACCCGCGCCGAGTTCGAGCCCGCCTGGACACGCGGCGCGGTCGTGGAAGGACTCGCCTCCCAGTTGCGCGCGATCCCGCCCGTCCAGGCCAGCGCGTGGGAACTGATCAGCGACATCGCCACTGCGGAACAGTCCACCGCCGAGTTCGACGCCTACGGCATCTTCCGCTACCGCAGCAACTTCCGGTTCCGCGCGCCCGGACAGCCCGTGCTCACCGTCACCAGCGCCCGCGAGATCGCCTCCCTGCGCGTCTCCGACGCCATCGACTCCGTCCGCAACGTCGTGGACGTGCCGTACACCGTCTACCAGCCCGGAGCCACCAGCGAACGGTTCACCGACACCGGAGTCCGCTCCATCAGCGTCGGCCAGACCCTCACCCTGACCTTCGACTACGACCGCGACGAGTTCGACGCCCCGCCCCCGGTCCTCTACGCGAACAACCTCCCCGCAGGCACCAGCCGCGTCCGGTTCTCCACCACCGCCGCAGGCACCCTCGGACTGCTCGGAGCGATCGAGGCCACCACCGAACGCGACGGCGCGAGCCTGCGCCTGTCCTTCCGCAACCTCTCGGCCGGCACCGTCTATATGGTCACCAGCGGCGGCGTGTCCTCTCTGTCGGTGTTCTCGCCACGACAGGCCACCGGCAGCCCCGCCCGCCTGTCCCTGCGCCGCTACACCGATACCAGCCGCACCCGCTACGGCGCACAGGTCTACCAAGTCCCCGCCACACCCTGGATACAACGGTGGGAGACCGCCGCCCAGATCGCCACCTACCTGCTCGACATGGCCTCACTGCCCCTGCCGCTGCTCGGCGACGTCGAAATCCTGCCCGACCCGCGCATCCAACTCGGCGACCTCGTCCGTGTGGTAGACGCCGTCGGCGCAGCCCTGTCCACGCCCGCCTGGGTCATCGGCATCCGCACCAGCGGCGACGACACCGGCAACGTCCGCCAAGTGCTCACCCTGCGCGCCACCAACGGAACCGGAACACCCACCGACACCGGACTCACCCCCGACCCCGCCGTCGACCCCGACGCGCGCGCCGTCCTCGGACGTGAGGGCGTCCGCGTGCCGTAGTCCCGGTCCGGCTTCCATCTCACGTTCCATGTGCAGGCCGGCGAAGATTTTCGGCCCGCCCGCCCGCAGACTCAAGCTTTTGATCTTGGGATCGCGCAGCCACACGACAGAGGCCAGCACTGCCAGAACGACGATCATCAGGGCGACTGCCCAGACCTCGGACACACCACACTCCAGTACCGGCAGTCAGGCCGAGCGCTGACCGCCTACTGGATGAGTACGGCGATCAAAGCAGTGTTGTCTCCAATTGCCGTTCCGGCTCGGCTGGCCCTCAGTGAGAGGTAAGGACCCCGGAACGGGTGCCGCTCGTATATGGGTACCGCTCGTATATGGGCACAGCTTGACACTCTTGCTGGGCGGTGCGAGTTGTGGCAATCCCGCTGGTTTGGCGACAGCGCGTAGCGATTGCGCGCTGAGGGTAGCAGTCGCCCCGGCTCCCTACGTCTCGGAGGTGGTCTCCGTAGACCTCTCGCTTCTACCCAGTTTCGGTGTGGCCGGTGCGCTGGTGCTCGTCGTCGGCTACCTGCTCACCGCGAACCACAGGCTGATGACGGCGAACCGCAGCGACCGTGCCGAGTACCTGGCGGCGTTGGCCGCGCGGGAGACCGCGCACGCCGCCGGGACCGCCGCCATGCGCACCGCCCACGCCGCAGAGCTGGCCGCGTTGCGCACGCGCATCACGAAGTTGGAACGCCGCCTCGCCGGTCTTGAGACCGAGTTGGACGCCGAGCGGGACCGCCGCCGCGCCGCCGAGGACGCCGCAGCCGCCGCACGGCGCGGCACCCCGTTCCCACCCACCACCTGACCCACCCGAACCCGCGCGCCGACACCACCACCCGGTGCTTCGGCCGCTTCGTCATGCCCGCAAACGGAAGGACACGCTTGACCGACTACGGAATCGACATCAGCTCGTGGCAGGGCTCCCAGATCGACTGGGACGCCTTGCGGGGCAACAACATCTCCTACTGCTCGGTGAAGGTCACCGAGGGAACCGGGTACATCAACCCGCACGCCACCGCGCAGGCGGACGGGGCCCGCAACGTCGGCATCGCGAGCGGGGGCTACCACTACGCCCACCCCGGCGACGCCGGCGGCCAAGCGCAGCACTTCGTGGACCAGCTCAACGCCCGCAGCCTGCTGGGCTCCGGGTCCCTGTGGCCGATGCTCGACATGGAGGCGGACGGGTTCGGCGACCCCAACGGGTTCGTCGGGGAGTTCATCCGCGAGTACCGCGCCCGCTCCGGCCGCCGCGAACTGCTCGTCTACGCGAACCAGTACTGGTTCACCCGCCGCCTGCGCCCGGACGAGTGGGCCGACGACGGCGTGCTGCTGTGGTGCGCGCAGTACAACGGCGACCCCGGCAACGTGGACTACGCGCACAGCCGGCTGGCGATCCACCAGCACACCCAGGAGGGCGTCGTCCCGGGGTTCGGCGGGTTCGTGGACCGCAACGCCACCGTGGGCGGCTGGACGCTCGGCGCGTTCGTGCTCGACGGCGCGGCCCCGGCACCCGTCCCTCAGCCGACGCCGCAGCCCGCGCCCTCGGACTGGGTGCCCTACGTGATCCAGTACGGCGACACCCTGTCCGGCATCGCCGCCCGCACCGGGACCACGGTCCCGGAACTGGCCCACCGCAACGGGATCGCCGATCCCGACATCATCCGCGCAGGCGACACCATCAGCGTTCCCGGAACCGACGGCGGCGCCGAGCGGTACCAGCTCCAGTACGGCGACACCCTGTCCGCGCTCGCCGCGCTCTGGGGCACCACCGTCGCGGCCATCGCCGGCCGCAACGAGATCGCCGATCCTGACCGGGTCTACGCGGGCGACTGGATCACCCGGCCGTGACCCACGAGCCTGCCGGAATCCAACCCGGCGGCGGCTCGCTCGTGGTCTCCCTCGCCCTGCTGCTCTGGCTCGCCACCAAGGGCGCGTACCGCTTCGTCCTGTGGTTCGAGCGGAATAGCGGCGACCATCCCCAACCGCACCAAGGAGAACCCTTGTCCGAACCCCGTCCCCGCCCGTTGCGCGTCGCCGGGTCCGTCGTCGGCGGACTCACCGCGCTGATCGCCGGACTGGTCGGCTCCGGCCTGCTGACCGGCGGCCAGGGCGACGCCCTGACCGGCGCCGTGAGCGCCGTCTTGGCGCTGCTCGCCTCGTTCGGCGTCGTGGTCACCACCGAGCACCGCGTGACCCCGCTGTCCGACCCGCGCGACGTCAACGGCCGCCCCCTCGTTCCAACCCACACCGACTGACGGAGCACACCACCACGACCACCACCCACGACGGGCGCAGGCGACCGGAACGGATGATCACCCAGAACCGGTACCTGCGCCCGCACAACATCCACGGCTTCTCCCTGCCCGCCCTCGCCGGACGGCTTCCGGACGGCCGCGCCTACGTCACGTGTCCGGCGGCCGGGGTGTGCGCGGCGGTCTGCTACGCCCGCCACGGGAGCTACCGGTTCCCGGCGGTGCTCGCCAAGCACGAACGCACCCTCGCCCGGGTCCTGGACGACCTCCCGCAGTGGGAGGCGGACATGCTCGCGGAGTTGGCCCACCCGAAGTTTCGGGGCGCAGCGCTGCGCGTGCACGACTCCGGCGACTACTTCAGCGACGCCTATCTGTCCGCCTGGCTGCGGATAGCCCGCGCCGTCCCCGACACCCTCGTCTACTCCTACACGAAGGAAATCGAAAGGTTCCAAAGACTGGTCGAACCCGACCCGCCGGACAATTTCAAATGGGTCTACAGCTACGGCGGCAAGCAGGACCACCTGCTCGACCCGGACACCGATCGCGTGGCCGATGTCTTCCCCGACGAAACCGCCATCGCAGAGGCGGGATGGCACAGCAACGCCGCCACCGACCTGGACGCCGTCCTCGGACCCAGCCCGGTCGGCATGACGCAGAACAACCACCCGCACCTGCAACGCAAGATCGGCCGACGCACCTTCCGCGAGTGGCAGGCGGCCCACACCGCACGCATCCACCGCACCATCACACGCGCCGCCGAACATCGGTGACCTAAGCGAACTGCCGGGGAGCCACGCCCGACAGGGACGAGGCTCCCCGGCCATCCAGGGGGACTCGTGGGCAGCACCGAACCGCACACCACCACATGGGTGATCGACCACGTCGAGACCGTGCCGCTGGGCGACGACGCACGCACGGCAGCCGTGGACACTCTCGCCAATTTGATTTCCGCATGGAACGAAACACGGAACGACCGGCAAATACAGCCGCTTTTCAATACTCCCGGGAATGGGTAAATTGAGTTCATGCAACATCCCATTCCAGGGCAGGGCAGAGCCTTGCCGGATTCCGCGTGCAAAAGAACTCTTTCCGGCGATTTCAAGGGAGATCCCCGAATGGGAAGCGTCACGCCCGAAATGACTACGCGCGTCGCCGTGTACGTGCGCAACGGCACTCCCGCCCACCGGGTGGAAGACCTCGTGGCCGGCAGCCCGGACTGGACTGTCGTCCACAGGTTCGGCTCCTGGGGCACCGACCGTGCCACGACCGACCCCACGCTGCGGCAGGTCATCCGGTGTGCCAAGCAGGGGCGGATCGATGTACTGGTGGTGGACGAGCTGCGCCGGTTGTCCGACCGTCTGCCCGTCGTGCTGGACGTGCTCCGGGAACTGGAGGCCGCCGGGGTCGCCGTCCGGTCCGTCGCCGAACAGTTGGACACCTCCACCCCGCTCGGCCGGCTGATGGTCCACATGCTGGCCACGGTCACCCACTGGGAGCAGGAAGCCCGGGAACGGAGCGGCGACCTTGGCTAGACGTGCCACCACGAAACGGGTCGCCAAGGCCGCGCTGGACCTGGACACCGTCCGGGTCGGCATCTACGTGCGCCGCTCGACCGACGACGAGAACCAGCCGTTCTCCATCGAGGTGCAGGACAGCCGGCTCGCCGCATACGTCCACTCCCAGCCCGCCTGGCAGATCGTCAAGCGGTTCGCCGACGACGCGTCCGGAAAGGACACCGAACGACCCGGCTTGCAAAAGGCGCTCAAGTGGGTACGCGGCGGTCTGATCGACGTGCTGTTGGTCTACCGGGTGGACAGGTTCTCCCGGAACCTGCGCGACACCGTGACCCTGCTGGAAGTGCTGGAGGAGCACGGCGTGGCCTTCCGGTCCGCGACCGAGCCCTTCGACACCTCCACCCCGATCGGCCGGATGCTCTTCCAGATCCTCGCCATGTTCGCCCAGTTCGAGCGGGACATGATCGTGGACCGGGTCACCTCAGGCATGGAGAGCAAGGCCGCGAAGGGCCAATGGAAGGGCGGACCGCCGCCACCCGGCTACGACGTCGACCCCACCACCAACCTGCTCGTCGTCAACGAGACCGAAGCCGTCCTCATCCGACTGGTCTTCGACCTCTACACCCTGGACCGGTTCGGCTCCAAAACCATCTCCAACACCCTCAACGAACGCGGCCACCGCACCCGCCGAGGCGCGCTCTGGGCGTTCAAACGCATCCTCACCATCCTGGAGAACCGGGTCTACCTCGGCGAGATGCACTTCCGGGGCGTCGTCAAGACCGACGCGCACCCCCCGATCATCACCGAGAAGCAGTTCGCCGAAGCCCAACGGCTCATGGAGAAGCGCGGCGAAGCCGCCACCACCCACGCGGCCAACGGCTCGGACTACATGGCCACCGGCCACCTGCCCTGCCCACAATGTGGCGCGGCCATGATCGGCACCCGCGCCACCGGTAAGACCAAGAAGGTCTACCGCTACTACACCTGCAACAACCGGATCAAGTACGGCACCGACAAGTGCGACATGGACCGGCTCAACGCCGACGAGGTCGACGCCGCGCTGCTCGGCGCGATGGCCACCTTCTACGGCAGCCACCACGACCTCATGCACGACGCCGTCACAGCAGCACAACAGGTCTACGAGTCCAGCCACGACACCGTCACCGCCGAACTCACGACCGTCCGCGCGGAACTCGCCAAGGTCACCGCCAAGATCAACAAGTACCTCGACGCTTTCGAGGCCGACACCTTCGACGCCGACGACGACAACGTCAAGGCCCGACTCCTCCAGCACCGCAACACCCAACGCGCCCTCCGCGAACGGGAAGCCGAACTCGCCGAGGAACTGGAGACCGAACCCGCCATGCCCGACGCGGCCACACTGGACGACGTCCAACAGCACATCACCCAAGTACTCCACGCAGGCAACCTCAACCAACGCAAAGCCCTCGTGGAAACCTTCGTCGTCAAGATCAACATAACCGGGCCGGGCCGCATGGTCCCCGTCTTCCGGGTACCCCAGCCGACCAGTGCCCCACAAACCCAAGGGGCGGAACCCGGCTTACCGGATTCCGCCCCTTGGAGGGTTCGTGCAAGTAGTCATTTGGTGGAGCTGAGGGGAATCGAACCCCTGACCTACTCGATGCGAACGAGTCGCGCTACCAACTGCGCTACAGCCCCGTGTTCAGTTGTCGTTCCCGTCGTGCGGGGAGAAGCATATCAGTAGTGCGGGGGTGGTTTTGCCACCCCCCCCACTACTCGCCCGAGGCGCGCCGGTACGGGAGGGCCTCCGGGCCGTCCAGCTCGACGAACATCGGGTCCTCGTCGTCCGCGTCGACCACCACGGTGCCGGGGCGGACCTGGTGCTGGAAGCGCGGCTGCGGGGCCAGGCCGGTGTCCTCGACCTCCTCCGCCGCCTCCTGCCGGGCGGCGGGGCGCGCGGACGTGCGGCGGCGGGCCTGGGCGAGCCGGGCCAGCCGGCGGGCGCGGATGTCCTCTTCGATGCGGACCTGGCGGCGCAGGTACACCAGGTACCCGACCAGGGACAGGTCGACGGCCGCGTGGCCCCACCACACGAGCGGGTACAGCACGCCCGCGACGACACCGGTGACCAGCGCGGTCAGCAGGAGCGCGGCGACGACGCGGCGGCGGAAGGCGTACTTCGCCTGCGCCACGATGGCCGCCGTCTCCGCGTCGTAGCCGCCGCGACCGGGCCGGTACGGCCGGTGGGCGTGCTCCTCCTCGAAGTCGTCGACCTGGTCGGCGAACTCCTCGTAGTCCTCGTCGAACTCGGCATCAGGCATGGCGTCGTACTCCTCCTCCATGCTGTTCCGCGCATCGGCGCGCTTGCGCACGACCATGGGGACGAGGACGACCAGCCAGGCCACGACCAGCCCCACGACGATCAGCGAACTCGGCATCCCCGTCACCTCCCCCTACCCCGCGGCACGCGAACTGCGTACGCCACGCTAGTCACAACAGTCACACCTGTGTCGGAGGCTCGCCGACCGGCGTACGTACCAAAGTGTGGTCTATCACCCACTTTCGGGTGATCCGAATAAGCCGGACGGCCCGGTGATCAGGCGGTTCGGACGTGCCCCTGCGCCGCCAAACGGCGTACCAGGCCCTCCGGCGAGGCTTCCTCGGAGGTCATCGCGAAACAGAGGTGGTCCCGCCAGTCCCCGGCCACGTCGAGGTAGCGCCGGAACAGGCCCTCCTCGCGGAAACCGGCCTTCGCGAGCACCCGGAGGCTGGCGACGTTCTCCGGCCGCACGGTGGCCTCCAGCCGGTGCAGCCCGGCATCGCCGAAGCAGTGGTCCACGACCAGCGCGAGGGCCGCCGTGGCGACCCCGCCGCGCGCCCGGTCGGCGGCCACCCAGTAGCCGACCCACGCCGACCGCAGGGACCCGCGCACGATGTTGCCGACGGTGATCTGCCCGGCCAGGTCGCCGTCGACGGTGATCACGAACGGCAGCGCCTGCCCGCGCCGGGCCAGCGACTTCAGCGACGACCACTGCGCGGGCCAGGCCATGGCGGCGTTGCGCTCGGGCCAGCCGTCGACCGCCGTCGGCTCCCAGTTCTCCAGGTAGGACTGGTCGCGCAGCCGGATCCGGGACCACGCGGTGGCGTCGAACAGCTTGGGCGGGCGCAGCGCGACCAGCCCGGCCTCCACCCGCAGCGGTCCGAGCCGCGCGGGCCAGCCGGGGCGTCGGCCGCCCTCCCACCCCAGACCCGCGCTCATCCGTTCCCTCTGCGTGTCGACGCCTCGCGACGCCCGGTCCGACTCTTCCGGGCCCGACTCTGCCGGGTTCAACTCTTCCGGGTTCAACTCTTTTGGGCGAGGAAGCTGACCAGCACTTCCTCGCCCACGACGACGTCGGTGACGTCCTCGTCGACCATGATCAGGCAGTTCGCCTCGGCCAACGACGCCAGCAGGTGCGACCCGGAGGTACCCAGCGGCTGCACCAGGTACTCGCCGTTGTCCGCGTCCCGCAGCAGCTGGCCGCGCAGGTAGCCGCGCCGGCCCTTGGTCGAGGTCAGCGGCGACAGCAGCCGCGCGTTCACCGCCCGCCGGTACGGGTTGCGCTTGCCCAGCGCGGCCCGGATCAGCGGACGGACCAGCACCTCGAAGACGACCAGGGCGCTCATCGGGTTCGCGGGCAGCAGGAACGTGGGCACCGCGTCCGGCCCGAGCCGGCCGAAGCCCTGCACCGAGCCGGGGTGCATGGCCACCCGGGTCGAGTCGACGTCGCCGAGGTCGGCCAGCGCGGCGCGCACCTCGTCGCCGATCACCCCGCCGACCCCGCCCGCGATCACCACGATCTCGGACAGCAGCAGCCGGCCCTCGACCACCTCGCGCAGCCGGCGCGGGTCGGCGGACTGGATGCCGACCCGGCTGACCTCGGCGCCCGCGTCCCGCGCGGCGGCGGCCAGCGCGTAGGAGTTGACGTCGTAGACCTGCCCCTGACCGGGGGTGCGGTCGACGTCGACCAGCTCCTCGCCGACCGAGATGACCGACACCCTCGGCCGGGGGTGGACGAGCACCTTGTTGCGCCCGACCGCGGCGAGCAGACCCACCTGGGCGGCCCCGATGGTCGCGCCGCGGCGCACCGCGACGTCACCGGTCTGCACGTCCTCGCCGGTCCGCCGGACGTACCCGGCGGACGGCACGGGGCGTCGCACGGTCACCTTCGCCGGGTGCCCGTCGGTGTACCCGAGCGGCACCACGGCGTCGGCCAGCGTCGGCAGCGGCGAGCCCGTGGCCACCCGGACCGCCTGGCCCGGTTGCAGCCGTCTGGGCTGGCGCGACCCGGCCGTGATCTCACCGACCACGGGTAGCTGCACCGGTTCGTCGTTGGCGGCCTGCACGTCCACGCTGCGCACCGCGTAGCCGTCCACCGCCGCCTGGTCGAAACCGGGCAGGGCGCGTTCCGCGACGACCTCCTCCGCGCAGAGCAGGCCCTGCGACTCGGAGATCGCCACGCGCACCGGGGCGGGCCGCACGGCGGCGGCGATCACCCTGGCGAGCTGCTCGTCCACTGACCTCATGTGTTGACCCTCGTTCAAGAGTTGCCGAGGCGTTCCCGCAACCACTCCCCCAGCTCGGGCCCGTAGTCCGGGTGCTCAAGTGCGAAGTCAACCGCAGCTTTGAGGAATCCTCCCGGATTGCCCAGGTCGTGTCGCCCACCCCGGTGGACCACGACGTGCACCGGGTGGCCCTCTTCGATCAGCAGCGCGATGGCGTCGGTGAGCTGGAGTTCGCCGCCCGCGCCGGGCGTGATCCGCTTGAGCGCGTCGAACACCGCCCGGTCGAGCAGGTACCGGCCGGCCGCCGCGAACGTCGACGGGGCGTCCTCCGACCTGGGCTTCTCGACCATGCCGACGACCCGCTTGACGTCGTCCTCGCCGATCTCGCGGACGTCGAACACGCCGTACGCGGAGATCTGCTCCTTGGGGATGTCGAACGCGCAGAGCACGCTCCCGCCGAACCGCTCGCGCACCGCGGCCATCCGGGACAGCACGCCGGTCGGCAGCACGAGGTCGTCCGGCAGCAGCACGGCCACCGCCTCGTCGTCGGCGGTCAGGTTGCCCTCGGCGCAGCCGACCGCGTGGCCGAGGCCGAGGGCCTTGTCCTGGAGCGCGGTCTCCACGTGCAGCAGGTTGGGCGCGCGCCGGACCTTCTCGACCAGGTCGGTCTTGCCGCGCGCTTCGAGCGTCTGTTCCAGTTCGGGCTGCGGCCGGAAGTACTCGGCGACCGCGTCCTTGCCGGGTGAGGTGACGATCACGAGCTTCGTCGCGCCGGCCTGTGCGGCCTCGGCGGCGACCAGCTCGATGCCTGGGGTGTCGACGACCGGCAGCAGCTCCTTGGGCACCGCTTTGGTGGTCGGGAGAAAGCGCGTGCCCAACCCCGCAGCGGGCACGATTGCTGTCTGGAAGGCGCTCATGAGGAGCGAGCGTAACGGCGCGCCTAGGGTGACCTGCCATGACGTCCGATCTACGTAACCGCAAGGCGACTCTGCGCACACAGTTGCGGGCCGCTCGGCGTACCGCGGCGGCCGCCCCCCTGTCGTCCGAGGTGCTGAAGGCGGTTGCGGCATTTGATGTCGTGCCTGGTCAGACGGTGTGCGCGTACCTCGCGATCGGGGGTGAACCGGGGTCGCTGGAGATGATCGACACGCTTCGTTCCGGCGGGTACCGGGTACTGCTGCCGATCGTCGTCGGGGACGCTGCGCTGGAGTGGGCTTTGTACGACGGTTCGCTGCGTCCCGGCCCCCATGGGCTGCGTGAGCCGGCCGGCGCCCCGTTGGGCGCGTCGGCGATCGCGTCGGCGGCGTTGGTGCTGGTGCCGGCGTTGGCGGTGGACCACCAGGGCGTGCGGTTGGGCAAGGGCGGCGGGCACTACGACCGGTCGCTGCCGTCGGCCACGGGATCGCTGGTCGCTTTGGTGCGCGACGAGGAGTTCGTCCCGGTTCTGCCCGCGGAACCGCACGATGTCCGGATGAACGCCGTCCTGACGCCCGGAGCGGGCGTGATCCGCCTGCCGCTGTGACGTTGACCTGTGATGTTTGCGCCGCGTATGCCGGCCGGCGCATCATCGTTGTTGGCACTCGTGACGGCGGAGTGCCAATTCATGGACCCGTGGAGGGGCGAACCGTGCCGACCTACCAGTACGCCTGCACCGAGTGCGACCACCGGTTCGAAGAGGTGCAGTCCTTCTCCGACGCGGCGCTGACCGAGTGCCCGCAGTGCGGGGGCAGGCTGCGCAAGCTCTACGGAGCGGTCGGCGTGGTGTTCAAGGGCAGCGGCTTCTACCGCAACGACAACCGCTCGGCGGCGTCCTCGTCGTCGGCGAAGAGCGAGTCGAAGAGTGACACGTCCTCCTCGACCACCAAGAGCGAGACGTCCACGTCGTCGTCCTCTTCGTCGTCGAAGAGCGATTCGGCCCCGGCTGCGGCGGCCTCCTAGTACCCAAGTTATCCACAGGCCCCCGAGTTAATCCACAACTCGGGGGTTCCTGCTTTCCACACCCCGCCAAGATCCCTACCGTCGTCCCCATGAACCTCCTGCGAAAGATCTTGGCAACGGTGTTGGCGCTGCTGGCGGCCCTGGTAGCGGCCTGGCCGGCCCCGGCGGGCACCCCCGTCCTGGTGGCCGCGCGCGACCTGGCGCCGGACGTCCCGCTGACCCCCGGCGACGTGCGGACCATCCACGTTCCGCCCGAGTTATCCCCAGCCGGTCCGGTCACCGAGGCCGAGGCGACCGGGCGCACCCTGCTCTCGGCGGCACGCGCCGGCGAGCCGCTGACCGATGCCCGCCTGGCGAACCGCGACCCGGACACGGCGTCGGTGGCCGTGCGCCTGGCAGACCCGGCCGTGGCGTCGCTGCTGCGCACGGGCAGCCGCGTGGACGTGGTGGGCGCGGAGTCGCACGTGCTGGCCGAACACGCGTCGGTGAGCGCCGTCCGCGACGGCGAGGTCGTGGTCCTGACCGTGGACCGGGAAGCCGCGACCAAGGTGGCCGCCGAATCCCTGACCCAACCCGTGACCGTGACCCTCCGCTGACCCTCCCGCCCCCTCCCGCCCTCCTGCCCCGCCCTCCTGCCCCGCCCTCCTGCCCTGCCCGCCGCCTGGCCCGCCCTCCTCAGCCGCCCTCGCGCCAGCCGCCCTCGCCCGCAGAGGCTCCACAGTGGCCAGCAAGGCGGCTCTGCGCCCACCACACCTCACCCCACTCACCTCGGCTCGCCACACGTCCCGATTGGGCGCGTCCGGCCCACCCAGGTCCGGCCCACCCAGGTCCAGTGGACCCAGGCCAGGCGGACCCAGGCCCAATGGAACGTGGCCCAATGAAACGTGGCCCGGTGAGCCGGTCGCCGCGCGGGCTCACGGTGAGCTGGGCAACCTCGGGGTTGGTGGGAGCACGACTCCGGCCGAGCACCTGTCCAGCCGTGGGCAGGACGGTGATCGCGGTATCGCCGGACCCTCGGCCGAAGTCGAGCAGCGCAGAGGGCACCTTGCCGCCGTCCGCGCCGGCGGCACCCTGGGCGAACGGCCAGACGGCGGCCGTCCGGTCAGGTGTGGGTCCGGTGCGAGCAGTGCCCGGGGCAGGTGGGATCGAGGTCGGCGGCTGGGCGAGGTCTGCCGAGATGGGCGGCATGCGGGGGTTCCGGGCGGTGTCTGGGACAGCGCGGCCTGCCGCACAGCCGGGCTAGGTGGTCATGCCCTCGGCGGGCGGGCGGGCGTGGGCGGGGCAGGCAGGCGGGTGGGGTGGGTGGGGCAGGAGGGCGGGTGGGGTGGGTGGGCTATTGGGTGTCGTCGGGCTGCGGGGACGGCGATCTCAAAAGATCTTGGAAAAAGTCATCGCTGGACCGATGAGTGGTCGATCGGACCGACGTTTCACAGGATGTACGACGACAGCGCCACCCCACCGCACCGAGGAGAACACAATGGACTGGAAGCTCGAAGTCGTGGTCGTCCCCGTCACCGACGTCGACCGCGCCAAGGAGTTCTACGTCGACAAGCTCGGTTTCCGGGTCGACACCGACCACCGCGCCGGCGACTCGTTCCGCGTCGTGCAGGTCACCCCGCCCGGCTCGGCGTGCTCGATCGTCTTCGGCAAGGGTCTGGGCGACGGCGAGCCCGGCTCGGTGAAGGGCAACCACCTGGTGGTCGCCGACATCGAGGCGGCCGCCGCGCACCTCGACGCGAACAGCGTCAAGCACTCCGGCATCCAGCACTTCGAGGAGGGCGTCATGACCCCCGGCCCGGACCCGCAGCTCCAGGACTACGCGAGCTTCATCTTCTTCGAGGACCCGGACGGCAACACGTGGGCCGTCCAGCACATCCAGAACCACCTCCGCTGATGGACCTCGACGGCGCGATCCGCAGCCACCGGCGGGAGCTGCACGTCCACTGCTACCGGATGCTGGCCTCGTACGACGAGGCCGAGGACGCGGTCCAGGAGACGCTGCTGCGCGCGTGGAAGGGGTGGGGCACCTTCGACGGGGCCAACGTCCGGGCGTGGCTGTACCGGATCGCGACCACCACCTGCCTCGACCTGATCCGGGCGAAAGGGCGCAAACCGGCCACCGCGCGGCAGGAGGTCGGCTGGCTCACCCCGTACCCGGACGACCTGCTCGCGCCCGCCGAGGACGAGCCGGACGTGGTGGCCGTGGCGCGGGAGACCGTCGAACTGGCCTTCCTCACCACCCTCCAGGTCCTGCCGCCCCGGCAGCGGGCCGCGCTGCTGGCCAAGGAGGTGCTCGACATGTCCGCGAAGGAGACCGCCGAACTGCTCGACATCACCGTGGCCGCCACCAACAGCGCCCTCCAGCGGGCACGGGCGACCATGAGGGAGCACCTGCCGTCGCACCGCAACGACTGGTCGGCGCACGAGCCGAGCCCGGCGGAGCGCGACCTGCTGGACAAGTTCATCGACGCCCACCAGCGCTGCGACGCCCGTGCCGCGCTGGCGGTGGCCGCCGAGGACCTGCGGATCACCATGCCGCCCGCGCCGCTGTGCTACGACGGCCGCGACACGATCCAGCCGCTGCTGGACCGCGCGCTCGGGCCCGAGCGGGAGGGCGACTGGCGACTGGTGCCCACGTGGGCGAACCGGATGCCGACCGCCGCGAGCTACCTGCGCCGGCACGGCGACACCGTGTTCCGCGCGTTCAAGTTCGACGTGCTGCGAGTGGAGGGTGACCGGATCGTGGAGATCACCACGTTCGGGCCGCACCTGTTCCCGGCGTTCGGCCTCCCGGCGACCTGGGACGCCGACGCCCCGGAGGCCGCCGCCACGCGCTGATCCGCACCGGCCCGGGGCCGTGACCTGAACGAGAGCAGACACGCGTACCGCTGTGTCACGGGAAGTCGACCAACCGGTTACCCTCCGCTAGCACCCCAATGTCCCCCCGAATGGAGGAACCGGCTGTGATCAAGGGCTTCAAAGACTTCCTGATGCGCGGGAACGTGGTCGACCTCGCGGTCGCCGTCGTGATCGGCGCGGCGTTCGGCGCGATCGTCACCGCGTTCACCAACAACCTGATCAACCCGATCGTCGCGCTGCTCGGCGGCAACAACGTCGACGGCCTCGCGGTCAAGCTCGGCGAGAGCGACAAGACCATCATGGACTTCGGCGCGATCATCACGGCGGTGATCAACTTCGTGATCGTGGCGGCCGTCGTCTACTTCATCTTCGTGCTGCCGATGAACAAGATCAAGGAGCGCCGCGAGCGCGGCCAGGAGCCCGGCCCGTCGGAGCCGACCGACGTCGAACTGCTCAAGGAGATCCGCGACCTGCTCGCCGCGCAGCAGCGCAACCGCTGATCGCGCGCACGCCGATCACACCGCAGTGGGGCCGGTCACCGACGTCGGCGGCCGAGCCTCACCCGCGTGACCGCGAACCCCGCCACCGGGTGCCGAACCCCGCTACCCGTGGTGGGGAGGCCGGTTGTCCAGGTACCACTGCTCGTCACGACCCCGGGCGGCCGGCTCGTCCGGCGCTTCGGGCAGGACGTCGCCGAACACCTCCGCCAGCCGACGACGCCGCGCCGCCTCCTTCGCCACCTCTTCGGCAGCGGCGGCCGCGGCGTCGTCAACGGGCTCGCTCATGACTCGTCGAGCCCGGAAAGCTGCTCGATGACGTAAGGCACCAGTGCGGAGAGGGTCGCCATGCCGTCCCGCACCGCCGAACGCGAACCCGCGAGGTTCACCACGAGGGTGCTCCCGGACACCCCGACGAGGCCGCGCGAGATCCCCGCGTCGACCGCGCCGGCGGCCAGCCCCGAAGCCCGCAGGGCCTCGGCGATGCCCGCGATGGGCCGGTCCAGCACACCCTGCGTGGCGTCGGGCGTGACGTCGCGCGGCGACACTCCGGTGCCGCCGACGGTGACCACCAGGTCGACGCCACCGATGACCGCGGTGTTGAGCGCGGCGCGGATGCCCACGACCTCGCCCTCCACCGCGACGGTGCCGTCGACGATGAATCCAGCTTCCTCCAGCAGCTCGGTGACCAGGGGTCCCGTGCTGTCGTCGTGCTCACCGTGCGCCACCCGGTCGTCCACGATCACGACAAGGGCGCGTCCCAGGCGCTGCGCGCTGCGTTCCATGCGGATCACCGTAGCCAATGGGCGGATCCGGCGGTTCCGTGACGTCGGCCTGTCGCCGCCTGCTGCTCGCCGCCGCCTCCCCTGACGGCGGTGACGTGCGGGTTCTTCCGGCCGGCCGAGCCGGGTTCGTCGGGTCACACAGCGGCGCCTGGCCGATGGCACCGGACATCTGGGACGTAACAGACTCATGGCCTCCGGGGCCGAGTTCGAGCGCCTTCGCGCACGGGCGCTGTTCACAGCCACGACACGACGACCTCCACGGACCGGTTGCGCTGCGCCGCATCGAGGATGAGACCGCCGTTCCCGTCCCGGTCCGGGACGAGCGGCCGGCTGTAACCGAACGCCTCGGACCGGATCCGGTCCGGGCGGACACCGTTGTCCACGAGCCAGTCCCGGACCACGATGGTGCGGTCGGAACTCAGGCGGAGCGCGGAGTCGGCCGGCCCGATCGACGCGGTACGTCCGTAGAGGCGGAACTCCACGTCCCTGTACCGCTGGTACACCACCACGTGCCTTCGCAGGTACAAGTCGCCATCGGACGTCAGCTGCGCGGAGTCGGGTGCGAACTCGATCGTCCCGAGCGCCGTCTCGATCCTGGGCGAACCGTCCTGCGATTGCACGCTCTGCCCGGCAGTCGGTGTGCCGGCCGGCGCGGTCCGCAGGTCGGTCGGCGCGGGCCCGCCCGAGGTCGGCATGGCGACTCGCGTCCCGGTGATGGGGCCGCGCGCCATCACGTCGACGCCGGACACCGCGACGACCACCACAGCGACGATCAGGCACACGCCGGCGAGGACAGGACGCCGTGACCACACCACGACTCGTGGGGCCACCCGGGCGGCCAGCGCGGCCACCAGGACCGTCAACCGCTCCCGGCGGGGCACCCGGCGCGGCGGCGCCGGCGCGTGGACGGACAGCTCGCGGACGAACGACCGGTGGCGTTCTCGCAGCAGCCGGTCGAACTCGTCGTCGTTCATCGGGTTCCCTCCCCCTGGTTGGTCGTGAGCACCGACCTCAGGTGCACGCGGGCCTTGTTGAGCAGGTCGTACGTGGTCCGATCGGGTATCCGGAGCCGTTTGGCGATCTCCTTCGGCGGCAGGTCGTCGAGGAACAGCGCCATCACCGCGCGCTGGTTCTCGGGCAGTGAGCGCATGGCGTCGACGAGTTCGTCGTGCTGTTCCACGGCCCGGTACCCGTCCGTGCCGTCGCGGTCGGCCCCCGGCGGCAGGTACCCCTTGGCCCGCAACCGGCGCGGCGGGTCGTCCTTGACCTTCCGCACGGCGGCGTGCTTGGCGGCGACGCGGACCCACCCGTCCCGGCGGTCGTCCTCGATCTTCTTCTCCCACGCCTCGGTCATCGCCTCGGCTGCCGCGTCCTCGGCGACGTGCCGGGCGAAACCCTGGTAGCACAGGTAGGCCACGACCCGGCCGTACTCGGCGCGGAACCCGGGTAAGTCGGGATCGTCAGGCATGGCACCCCGCTGTCGGCGGTCGGGAACACGCGTGTCCGCACACGGGGGATCGGTTCGCAGCACCATGACGTCACCGCCGCGTCTTGTTGCCACGCCTCGACAACAGCACCGCCGCGGCCACGGCGAGCGCGGTGACCACCGCGGTGACGAGACCGGAACCGGTGATCGAGTAGAAGGTGCCCGCACCGACTAGGACGCTCGCGACCACGGAGGACGCTTTCTCGCCCGGAGGTGTTCTGGAGGTCATGCGAGACAGGGGAACGAGGGCCGCGCGTTGTGCGGGCACCGCCCGGATTTCACCCGTTCGGAGCTACCGATTCCACGCCGCAGAGCCATTTCGGCCGCACGGGCGCGGCCCGGGAATGCACGAATAGAGGCCGCACACCGGCAGGTGAGGGGGCAGCCTGCCGGAATGCGGCCTCAGCACCGGCTCGGGGCACGCGAGCCGGAGATCTGGGATCTACCTGGTTTCGACGGGCTGGCTGCCCAGGGTCACCTCGACCGTGCGGCCGGCGTCGAGGGTGAGCTGGACCTTCTCGCCCGGGGCCCGGGACCGGACCGCGGCCACCACGGCGTCCGAGCTGTCGATGGCGCGGTCGCCGAACTTGGTGATCACGTCACCGGCCTTGAGGCCCGCCTGCTCGGCCGGGCCGCCGGCGGTCACCTCGCGGACCTGCGCGCCGCCGTCGCGGTTGTCGGTCACCTGGATGCCGAGCACGGTCTGGGTCGCCTTGCCGGTCTCGCTGAGCTCCTTGGCGGTGCGCCGGGCCTGGTCGATGGGGATGGCGAAGCCGATGCCCACCGAGCCGCCCTGCGCCGACTGGGTCGTGTTGGGGCTGTAGATCGCCGAGTTGATGCCGACGACCTGCCCCTTCATGTTGACCAGCGGCCCGCCGGAGTTGCCGGGGTTGATCGCCGCGTCGGTCTGGATCGCGTTGAGCACGGTCGCCTGGCTGCCGCCCTCGCCGCCGGCGCGCACCGGGCGGTTGAGCGAGCTGACGATGCCCGAGGTCACCGTGCCGTTGAGGTCGAACGGCGAGCCCACGGCCACGACCTGCTGGCCGATCTTCAGGTCGCCGGAGTTGCCGAGTTCCGCGGTGGTCAGGCCGGACACGCCGTCCGCCTTCACCACGGCCACGTCGGAGGACGGGTCGCGGCCGACGATCTTGGCGCTCGCCGAGCGGCCGTCCTGGAACTGGACCTTGATGGCGCCGCCCTTCGCGGCCGACTCGACCACGTGGTTGTTGGTCACCACCAGGCCGTCCGAGCTGATCACGAACCCGGACCCGGCACCGCCGTCGACCTGCACCTGGACCACCGTGGGCAGCACCTTCTGGGCCACCTGCTCGATGGAACCGTCGGCCGCGTTGGCGGTCTGCCGGGCGGGCGGGGCCGCGTTCAGCGCGTTGGTCACCGGCCCGGACCTGTCGGCCGCCTGGTAGCCGAGGTAGCCGCCGACGCCACCCGCGACGCCGCCGACGGCGAGCACGAGCGCGGCGACTCCCGCGACGACTTTCCCGCGGCCCCGATTCCGCGGCAGGACGACCGGAGGTCCGGGCGGTGCGTAGTAGTGCCCCGGCTGACCAGGCGTCCCCTGCAGAACGCCTGGCCCACCCGGAGCGTCCGGCTGGGCACTCCCCCAGCCGGTAAGAGGTGCGCCGGAGCTGCCCTGCACAGCTCCGTGCGCACCGTGATCCGATGGCGCGGCGCTCCCCTGCGAAGCGCTCGGCGCACCGGCGGCCGGTGTCGTGGGGCTCCCCTGCGAAGCACCCGCGACACCTTCGTGCGGCACGGCGTCTCCCTGCGAAACGCCCTGCGCGCTGCCCGGCGGAACGGGGCTGCCCTGCACAGTCCCGTGCTCGCCGGAAACCGGCTGACCAGCACCCTGCTGCTGGAAGCCGGCGTATCCGTGACCGGAGTCGGCGCTGTCGCGTGCCCAGGGGTTGGGCTGCTGCGGCTGGGGCTGCTGCGGCGGCTGCGGCTCGTTCTCGGTCATGTCCACCACTCTGGGGTGCGCGCCTGAGAGGAGCCTTAAACAGACCTGGGGATCACTTATGAGAGTGCGAGGGTGATCAGAGCGCGGTGCCGCGCAGGCGTTCGGCGATCTGCTCGGGGGTCGCGTCGTTGACCCAGACGCCCATGCCGGACTCGGAACCGGCCAGGTACTTGAGCTTGTCCGGCGCGCGCAGCACGGAGAACACCTCCAGGTGCAGCCACGCCAGGTCGCGCCCGGTCCGCACCGGGGCCTGGTGCCACGCGGCGATGTAGGGCAGCGGACGCCCGTAGAGCGCGTCCAGGCGGCCCAGCACCTCAAGGTAGAGGCGCGCGAAGTCGTCCCGCTCGGCGTCGGTGAGCGCGGGCAGGTCGGGCACCTGGCGGTGCGGCACGACGTGCACCTCGACCGGCCAGCGGGCGGCGGCGGGCACGTACGCGGTCCAGTGCTCCGACGTGCCGACGAGCCGGGTGCCGGCGGCGCGTTCGGCGGCCAGCACGTCGCCCAGCAGCGCGCGGCCGTGCGCGGCCCGGTACTCGGCGGCCACGGCCAGCATCCGCTCGGTCTTGGGCGTGACGAACGGGTAGCCGTAGATCTGCCCGTGCGGGTGCGACAGCGTCACCCCGATCTCCTCGCCCCGGTTCTCGAACGGGAAGACCTGCGCCACGCCCGGCACCGCGCTCAGCGCCGCCGTGCGGTCGGCCCACACGTCCACCACGGTGCGCACCCGCGCGGGCGTCAGCTCACCGAACGACGTGGTGTGGTCGGAGGTGAAGCAGACCACCTCGCACCGGCCGCGCCCGGCCGCGCGGGCCACCGTCGGCATACCATCCACAGTGGACGGAAGGTCCGGGGTTCCCTCGGCGAACGAGGGGAACCGGTTCTCGAACACCACCACGTCGTAGTCCGCCTCCGGCACCTCGGTCGGCTTGTCCGGAGTGGACGGGCACAGCGGGCACAGGTCGGCCGGCGGCTTGTACGTCCGGGTCTGCCGGTGGGCCGCCATCGCGACCCACTCGCCGGTCAGCGGGTCGCGGCGCACCTCGGACAGGGGCTGCGACCGCGGCAGGTCCCTGGTGTCCACCGCGGTGCGCGGCGGCGCGTCGGGGCCGTCGTCGAAGTAGATGATCTCCCGACCATCGGCGAGCCTGCCCGCCGTGCGCTTCACGCGAACTCCTCTCCCCGTCCCGGCACGGGCGCCAGGACCAGCTCCCCGACCTGCTCCCCCAGCACGGCGCGGGCCTGGTCGGGCAGGCCCTCGTCGGTCACCAGCACGTCCGCCTCGTCGAGGTCGGCGATGGTCGAGATGCCGACCGTGCCCCACTTGGTGTGGTCGGCCAGCACGACCACCCGGCCGGCGGCGTCGACCAGTGCCCGGTCGGTCTCGCTCTCGTCGAGGTTGGGCGTGGTGAAGCCGGAGCGCTCGGCCATGCCGTGCACGCCCAGGAACACCACGTCCAGGTGCAGCGACCGCAGGGCCTGCACGGCGACCGGCCCGACCAGCGCGTCCGACGGGGTGCGCACGCCGCCGGTGAGCACCACGGTCCGGTCGGTGCGCCCGCCCTGCTGGAGCACGTCGGCGACCCGGGTGGAGTTGGTGACCACGGTCAGGTCCGGGATGTCGTCGAGGAACCGGGCCAGCGTCCACGTCGTGGTGCCGGCCGAGAGCCCGATCGCGGTGCCGGACCGGACCAGGCCCGCCGCCAGCGCGGCGATGGCCTCCTTCTCCGGCAGCTGGCGCACCGACTTGGCCTCGAACCCGGGCTCGTCGGTGCTGCGGCCGACCACGGAGGTGGCCCCGCCGTAGACCTTCTCCACCAGGCCGCGCGCGGCCAGCACGTCGAGGTCGCGGCGCACGGTCATGTCCGAGACGCCCAGCCGCACCACGAGGTCGCTCACCCGCACCGCGCCGGTCCGCCGGACCTCTTCCACGATCACCGCTTGTCGTTGCCGCGCCAGCACGTCACACCTCTCCCCTGAGGACCACCACAACGGCTCGACGTCGCCGTCCCCCGTGGTCGATCGCGACCCGCCAGGGTACGGGCCCGCAGGTGCGGCTGTTCGTCCATCGCGGACTCCGGGAGGCGCGGTCGGCGAACCGGCCGCGCCGCCCGATCCGCCGACTGGTCATGACCGCAAGCCTGACCGACCAAACCCGACGAAGTCAACACAGTCGAACAGAACCGATCGGTCGGGGTCGCACGACGGTACCGATCGTGAACAGCGTGACCATCCGCACTTCAGCGTCTTTCACAGCAGCCGCGCAGGTTCGGCGCAGCAGCGTCGGAGCCGTGACCACGGGCGCGTTTCGGGGCACCTGCTGTTCGACTTTGTTGGATACGCGGCACCTACGCGAACCCGGTCAGCGCCCGGCGAACCCCAACTCGACCTGGGCCTCCACCTCCTGGAAGCCGAGACGTCGGTAGAGGGCGTTCGAGGTCGGGTTGGTCTGGTCGGTGTTGAGCACCACCTGCTCGGCACCGGCCCCGGTCGCCCACCGGACCGCCGCCGCCGTGGCCGCCGACCCGTACCCGCGACCGCGCGCACCCGGCGGCGTGTAGACCACGGAGATCCGGCTCACCCCGGACGCCGGGACCCGGACCACCGCGACCGACACCGGTTCGCCGCCCACCTCCCACAGCACGAACCCGTACCCGAGGTCGAGCCACTCGGCGACGTCGGCGCGCAGCTGCTCTGCGGTGCGGCCCGGCCAGGAACCCGTGTCCCGCGCGAACCCCTGCCAGTACCCGGTGAGCAGCTCCAGGTCGCCGGAATCCGCGACCCGCGAGCGGCCGGGCACGGCCGTCGGCGGCACGAGTTCGCCGAGCCGGTAGTACAGCAGCTCGTAGTTCGTCCGGACCGACGCGCCGGTCACCCGCGCCCACTCGGCGGCGAACGCCTCGGCGAGCGGGCGCGTGCCGGTCACCCCGCCGAGCCCGGGGTCCTCGGCGTGCCACCGGGACGCGAACCCCGGGACGTGCTCCGGCGGGACGGCCCCGATGTGCACCGGCCGGTCGTGGTTGCGGAACGCGGCACCGACCACCGCCCCGGCCGCGTCGTGCAGCGTGCAGAGCCGGGCGACCCGGTCGACCGCCTTCGCCCGCTCGCCCACCAGGTAGGCGAGGGCGAAGCTGTGGCGCACCGGGTCGGCCCGGTAGAGCGGGCCCGCCAGCCGCCAGAAATCGTCGAAGTCGTCGTGGAAAGTCCCTTGCATGGCAGGCAATCCTGCCGGCGGCCGACCTGCGGGGCGACCGGTTCGGCCGAGCCCGTCCGGGCGGTCAGGGGCGGCCGAGGTCGGGCCGCCCGGGCAGCCGCAGGGTGAACAGCGCGCCGCCCTCGGGGGCCCGGCCCGCGTAGGCCGCGCCGCCGTGCCGCTCGGCGGCCTGCTTGACGATCGCCAGGCCCAGCCCCGAACCGGGCAGGGTGCGCGCCTCCGACGACCGGTAGAACCGCTCGAAGACGTGCGGCAGGTCGTCGTCGGCGATGCCGGGCCCGGAATCCGCTACCTCCAGCGCCACGCTGCCGTCGCCGACCTGCTTGAGCTCCAGCCGCACCACGCCGCCGTTCGGGCTGAACTTCACCGCGTTGTCCAGCAGGTTGAGCACCGCGCGCTCCAGCGCGCTGGAGTCGCCGAGCAGCGACCACGGCTGCAACCGCACGTCGAACCGCACGTCGGCGGGTGCCCGGCGGCGGGCCCGGTCCAGCGCCCGCTCCACGACCTCGACCAGGTCCACCGGCTCGTGCACGACCTGCGGCGCGTCCTCGCGGGCCAGTTCCACCAGGTCGCCGATCAGCGTGGTCAGCTCGTCGAGCTGGGCCCGCACGTCGGCGTTGATCTCCGCCTTGTCCTCGTCGGACAGCGTCGGCAGGTCCGGCCGCTCGGAGGCCAGCAGCAGCTCCAGGTTGGTGCGCATGGAGGTCAGCGGGGTGCGCAGCTCGTGGCCGGCGTCGGCGACCAGCCTGCGCTGGCGCTCCTGCGAGTCCGCCACCGCGACCAGCATCGCGTTGAACCGCTGGGTGAGCCGGGCCAGCTCGTCGTCACCGGTCACCGGGATCGGCCGCAGGTCGCCGGTCAGCGCCACCCGCTCGGTGGCCTCGGTCAGCCGCTGCACGGGCCGCAGGCCGGTGCGCGCGACCGCCGTGCCCGCCGCCGCGGCGACCAGCACGCCGATGCCGCTGATCACGAACAGCACCACGGACAGCTTGCCCAGGGTGGTGTCCAGCGGCTTCATCGACTGGGCGATCACCATCGCCCGGCCGTCCTCGTAGGGCACCGAGATCACCCGGAACCCGCTGCGCGTGTCGTTCCACAGGTTCTCGGTCTTCTGGCCGCGCGCCACCTCCAGGTCGCCCGAGGACGACGGCGGCGCGACGGTGCCCTTGGGGTAGAGCATCTGGCCCTCGTTGGTGAGCAGGCCGATCCGCACGTCGCCGGCGGCCAGGAACGCGCCCGGGATCTCGGTGACGTCGGTGTTCACCCTGGGCGCGTTCACCGCGGCGTCCGCGCGCTGGCGCAGGCCGAGGTTGAGCTGCTCGTCGAGGTTGCTGCTGACGGTCATGTACGCGCCCAGCGACACCACGCCCACCACCCCGGCGACGCAGAACGCCGCCAGGAGGGTGACCCGGGCCCGAAGGGAGACGCGCTGGAACCGCCCGTTGGCGGTGTTGATCACGGAGGGGTCTCCCGCAGCACGTAGCCGACGCCCCGGACGGTGTGCAGCAGCCGGGGCTCGCCCTCGGCCTCGGTCTTGCGGCGCAGGTAGCCCACGTAGACCTCCAGCGCGTTGCCGGAGGTCGGGAAGTCGTAGCCCCACACGTCCTCCAGGATCCGGCCCCGGGTCAGCACCTGCTTGGGGTGCGCCAGGAACAGCTCCAGCAGGGCGAACTCGGTGCGGGTCAGGCTGATCGGCCGCTCGCCCCGGCGGACGTCGCGGGTGCCGGGGTCAAGCTCCAGGTCGGCGAACCGGAGCACCGCGCCGGCGGGCTCCTCGGCGTCGCTCACGGCCCGCCGCAGCAGCGCGCGCAACCGGGCCAGCAGCTCCTCCAGCGCGAACGGCTTGGGCAGGTAGTCGTCCGCCCCGGCGTCCAACCCGGACACCCGGTCGGAGACCGCGTCGCGCGCGGTGAGCACCAGGATGGGCAGGTCGTCGCCGGTGCTGCGCAGCCGGCGGCACACCTCCAGCCCGTCCAGCCGGGGCATCATCACGTCGAGCACCATGGCGTCGGGACGTTGCGAGACGACCGAT
Source organism: Saccharothrix sp. NBAS 001 (assembly GCF_056640475.1). NCBI lineage: Bacteria > Bacillati > Actinomycetota > Actinomycetes > Pseudonocardiales > Pseudonocardiaceae > Saccharothrix > Saccharothrix sp. NBAS 001. The sequence continues at coordinate 8,641,632 of NZ_CM153251.1, read as the reverse complement.
TCGAGGGCCTGCTGGCCGTCGCCGGCCAGATCCACCTGGTAGCCGTTGAACTGCAGTGAGCGGCGAAGCGACTCACGCACGGCCCGGTCGTCGTCGACAACGAGGATGCGCATGGGGATCAGTGTTGCTCCTGGTCCTGAGAGCCGCCTGAGAAGGCGGTGTGAGCTAGCCGTCAAGTTTCCGGGCGATCGGGGCGTTCCACTTCCGCCACAGTGCCAGTATCCGCACGCCCGCGATCAGCACCGAGCCGGTCAGCGTCACGAGCCCTTCGGGGAACCCCAGCCAGTTACCCACCGCGACGATCATCGCGCCGCCCAGCGCCGCCACCGCGTAGATCTCCCGGCGCAGCACCAGCGGGATCTCCCGCAGCAGCACGTCGCGCAGCGCGCCGCCGCCGATCCCGGTGGTCATGCCGACCAGGCAGGCGGCGTACGGGGGCGCGCCCAGGGCGAGCGCGGTGGACGTGCCGGCGGTCACGAACACGCCGAGCCCGACCGCGTCCAAGAGCAACACGGCCCGGCGAAGTTTCGACACCGTCGGGTGAAACCAGAAGACGACCAGCCCGGTGCCCGCCGCGACCGCCAGGTACGGCCAGTTCACCAGCGCCGCCGGCGGGTGCACGCCGAGCAGCACGTCCCTCATGGTGCCGCCGCCCAGCGCCGTGGTCAGCGCGAGCACGATCACGCCGAACAGGTCCAGCCGGGCGCGCACCGCCGCCAGCGCACCGGACGCGGCGAACGCGGCGATGCCGATCAGGTCGAGGACGGTCAGCACGGCCGGTCCGGCCGCGACGGGTGCGGAACACCGGCGGAGGTCACGGCAGGCAGGCTAGAAGAAATCCGCCAGCCGGGGCACGCCCGGCGCGCCGGTCAGCCGGTCGAGGAGCGCGGCGTCACCGTCGAGCAGGCCGGCGCGGCGCAGCGCGTGGCTGTCCTGCATCCCGCTGAACCAGGGCCCGAGCGCCCGCGCGTGCAGCCGGACCGCGCCGGTCCCGCCCGGCTCGACGCGCACCGCCCCGTCCTCCACGACCAGCCGCTGCCGGCCCGCGTGCCACGGGGCGTGCTCGTCCACCACGTCCAGGTCGACGGCGGCGGGCTTGAGCCACCGGGCGGCGGGCCAGCCGCGCGCGGCCACGGCGGCGGGCAGGTCGACCACCCGCAGCAGCCACACGGAGGTGTTGGTGGTGAACCGGATGCCCTGGTTGGTGAGCAGCCCGGTGACCGCCGGGTCGACCACCCGCAGCGAGAGCCGGTCCAGCAGCCCGCCCCAGGACGCGAGACCGCCCAGCAGGCCCAGCTGGGTCGGCGCGTCCCGGCCGATCAGGTCGAGCACCCGCAGGCCCTCGCGGTCGCGCTCGGCGGTCAGGTAGCCGCGCACCTCGCCGTCGTGGCCGGGGACGACCGACGCGATGTCCAGCCCGCGCACGTCGGCCGGGTCGATCGCGGGCGCCGACCGGTCCAGCAGGCCGTTCACCGTGGCCGCCACGTCGTTGTAGCAGGCGTGCAGGCCGGCCAGGTCGTCGTCGCGGACCGGGCGCACGTCGAGCTTCGGACCGGTGGTCAGCCGGTCGAGGGTGAAGTCCACCCACTCGAACACGCCGGCCCGCTCCCAGCCGCGCGACCGGTAGAGCGCGGGAACCGTGGCGTAGAGCACGGACAGCGGCTGCCCGTGGGCGCGCAGGTCGGCCAGGGTCCGGTCGAGCAGGCCGGTGGCCACGCCCCGGCCGCGCGCGTACGGGTCGACGGCGACGCCGCCGACGCCGCCCATGGGCACCGGCAGGCCGCCGTAGTACTGGTGGAACTCGCTGATGGCCAGCGCCCCGGCCGGGCGGCCGTCGAGTTCCGCGACGAGCCCGCGCCGGCCGGGCCGCAGCGGGTCGCCCTCGGGCGTGCGGCCGAACGCCACCTTTCGCAGCGCGCGGACGTCGTCGGCGTCGTGGTCGGTCTGCTCCCTGATCAGCACGACGTCCTGCTTACCAGGTGAAGAAGCCCTGCCCGGTCTTGCGGCCGAGTTCGCCCCGGGCGACCTTGGCCCGCAGCAGCGCGGGCGGCTCGAAGCGCGGGCCGAGTTCGGCGGCCAGGTGCTCGGCGATGGCCAGCCGCACGTCCAGGCCGACCAGGTCGGTGAGCCGCAGCGGGCCCATCGGCCAGCCGTAGCCCAGGCGCATCCCGGTGTCGATGTCCTCGGCGGAGGCGACGCCCTCGTCGAGCATCCGGATGGCCTCCATGCCCACCGCGACGCCCAGCCGCGAGGTGGCGAAGCCGGGCGCGTCCCGGACCTCGATCACGGTCTTGCCCAGCTGCTCGGCCCAGGTCCGGGCCTTGGCCAGGACGGCGGGGTCGAGCCGGTCGTGGTGCACGAGTTCGACCAGCTTCTGCACCGGGACGGGGTTGAAGAAGTGCATGCCGACCACCCGCTCGGCGGGCAGGCCGGCAGCGAGTTCGGAGATCGACAGGGAGGAGGTGTTGGACGCCAGCACGGCGTCCGGGCAAGCGCTTGCGGCGGCGGCCAGCACCCGGCGCTTGAGGTCGACGTCCTCGGGCACGGCCTCGACCACCAGCTCGGCGGGCACGTCGGCGAGCTGCTCCACCACGGTCAGCGCGCGCAGCAGCTCGGCCGGGTCCCGGTCGAGCTTGCCCCGCTCGACCGCGACCGCGAGCGACTTGGCCACGGCGTCGCGCGCGGCGGCGGCCCGCTGCGCGCCGGACTCGGCCAGCACCACCTCGTGCCCGCCCGCGAGCAGCAGGTGCGCGATCCCCGCGCCCATCGTGCCGCCGCCGATCACCACCGCGATCATCCCTCGACGACCTCCGCCGCGAACATGGCGACCAGGTCCAGGCCGCCGATCTCGTTGAGGTTCGCGCCCGCGGCCTGCCACTCCGGGGAGGCGAAGGCGGCTTTGAGGGCCTGCTCGGACTCGAAGTACATCTCGGCCACCAGGTGCGGCTCGTGCTCGCCGAGGAAGCCCGGCACGAACACCCGGCCGACCTTGGCCACCTCGGCCCGCAGCAGGCCGGGGGTCTTGGCGACGATCGGCAGGTGGGAGGCGAAGTACGCCTCGTCGAACGCGTCGGCGTCCTCGGGTTTCCGGTACAGCGCGATGTACTTGATCATGTGACACCTTCCGTCCGGTTTCGCCGCCGGACTGTAACACCGGCACGATGGCGGGGTGCGGATCATCCTGCTGCGCCACGGGCAGAGCCTGGGCAACATCGACGAACTCGCGTACTGCCGGGTACCCGACCACGCCCTCCCCCTCACCCCTCGCGGCGAACAAGAGGCGGCCGAAGCCGGCCCCCGGGTGAAAGCCCTGCTCGGCGACCGCCCGGTGGCCGTCTACGTGAGTCCTTACGTGCGGACGCGGGCCACGTTGAAGGGCCTGGCGCTGGGTGGGCAGGCGGAGCGGGTGGTCGCCGAGCCCCGCCTGCGCGAGCAGGACTGGGGCAACCTCCAGGACCCGGTGCAGCAGGAGGTGCTCAAGCACCAGCGGCACGCGTTCGGCCACTTCTTCTTCCGGCTGCCCAACGGCGAGTCGGGGGCCGACGTGGACGACCGGCTCGCCGGCTTCCTGGTCGATTTGGAGTCCCGGATGGCCCACGACGGCCACCCGTCCACAGCCCTGGTGGTGTCGCACGGCCTGACGATCCGGCTGCTGTGCCGGCGGTTGTTCGGGTGGAGCATCGAGCTGTTCGAGTCGCTGTCCAACCTGGAGACCTGCGAGCACCGCGTGCTCACCCACGACGGCACCCGCTGGCGCCTGGACCGGCCGTTCGACCAGTGGCGCGACTCCCCGGACGGCGACACCCAGACCTGACCTGCCCAGACCTGACCTGCCCAGACCCGAACTGCCCTGACCCGGCCGGCCCGGCCCCGACCGGACTCGACCGGCCGGGGCCCGACCGCCTGGTTCAGCGCTTGCCGTAGCGCCGGTGGAACTTCTCGACGCGGCCGGCCGTGTCCACGACCCGGCGGTCCCCGGTCCAGAACGGGTGCGAGTCGGCCGTCACGTCCACCGCGATCAGCGGGTAGGTGTTGCCGTCCGACCACGCCACGGTCCGTTCGGAGGTCGCGGTCGACCGGGTCAGGAACGACCGCCCGGTGGACGCGTCCTGGAACACCACCGGGTGGTAGTCGGGGTGGATGCCGTGCTTCACAGTTCCTCCATCTCGTGCCACTGGGCGAACGGGTCGGCGAAGTCCAGTTCGTCCGCCAGGGTCAACTCCTCGTCGGTCACCAGCGCGGCGCGCAACCGGGACACGATCTCGTCGGGGGACGCGCGGTGGGTGATCACGACCAACTCCTGCGAGCGGTCGCCGAAGCGCGGGTGCCAGTCGACGGCGGCGGACGCGCGCCGCTCACCGTCCACATCGGACCAGTCGGCCGACGCCGCGAGCCACGGGCCGGCCGCGCCGACGTGCAGCCCGCCGCCGGCGGATTCCAACCATAGGGCCGAATCCGGTTGGCTCACCACCCAAATACGGCCGCGCGCCCGCACCACGCCGTCGAGCAGCACGTCCACCGCGTCGTGCAGGCGCATCGGGTGGAACGGCCGCCGCGCGACGAAGTGCACCAGCGCCACCCCGCCCACCGCCTCCAGCGGCGGCTGCCCGCGCAGCAGCGGCCCGAACGCCCGGTCGTGCCGGCGGACGGCCGGCGGCAGGTCCCGGCCGACCGACGACACCCTCGGCACGCCGGGGGAAAGCCGGTCCAGCACCGCTTCCACGACGGGGTCGCGCGGCCCGCGCAGCACCAGCAGGTCTGCGAACTCGGCGCGCCCCACGACGACCTGCGCCACGGTCCGCCCGTCGTCGGGCAGGCCGATCCCGCGCTCGCCGACCGTCTCGTCGCCGGAGACGTCGGCCAGCCAGGTCGCGGTGTCGACGGCGGTCACCACGCACTCGACCCGGATCCCGTGCGGCGCGAGCGCCAGGCACACCGCCTCCGGCTCCAGCGCCGGGTCGAGGTCCACGACCACCCGCCCGGTCAGGGTCCGCAGCAGCGGCACTAGGTCGAGCCGCAGCGTGCACGACACGCACCCGTGGGCGAGTTCCAGCACGGCCAGGGTCCCGTCGACCCACCGCCGCACGACGCCTTGCCCCAGGTCACGCAGGTCGTGGCGGACCAGCACGGCCCCCGGCGACGCGCGCCACAGCTCCTCGGCGACGCCCTGCCCACCCGCCACCAGAACGACAACGGTTTCCATGTGGGTTACAGTAGATGAAAACGGTTGTCGTTTCAAAAAGGAGGTACCCGTGTCCGCACGCCACTGCCGGCTGACCGGGCGCGAGCCCGGCTTCGGCAAGCGCGTCTCGCACTCGAACCGCCGCACGCCCCGGCGCTGGCTGCCCAACACCCAGCGCCGCCGCTACTGGCTGCCGAGCGAGCGCCGATTCGTGGTCCTGACGCTGTCCACCAAGGCGATCAGGACCGTCGACCGCCGGGGTGTCGAATCCGTCGTCGCCGAGCTGCGCGCCCGGGGGGAGGAGGTCTGATGGGCAAGGCGAACGACGTCCGCCCGGTGATCAAGCTGCGGTCCACCGCGGGCACCGGCTTCACCTACGTGACCCGCAAGAACCGCCGCAACGACCCGGACCGCCTGGTGCTGCGCAAGTTCGACCCCGTAATCCGCCGGCACGTCGACTTCCGCGAGGAGCGCTGATGGCCAAGAAGTCCAAGGTCGCCAAGGACCGGCGACGCCGCGAGGTGGTCGCCCGGTACGCCGAGCGCCGGGCCGTGCTCAAGGAGACCGTCCGCACCGACCCGGACAACCGCGCCGACGCCCAGCGCGCGCTGCGACGCCTGCCGCGCGACGCGAGCCCGACCCGCCTGCGCAACCGGGACGCCGTGGACGGACGGCCGCGCGGCTACTTCCGCGCGTTCGGGCTCTCGCGCCTGAGGCTGCGGGAACTCGCGCACCGGGGCGAACTGCCCGGCGTCCGCAAGTCGAGCTGGTAGGAGGTGCGCGTGCCCAGACCCGAACGCCCGCCCAAGCGCCGGGCGAACCTCCTGCACAAGGCGGGTGTGACCACTGTGGACTGGAAGGACGTCGCGCTGCTGCGCGAGTTCGTCTCCGACCGCGGCAAGATCCGCTCCCGCCGCGTCACCGGGTTGACGCCGCGGCAGCAGCGCGAGGTCGCCACCGCGATCAAGAACGCACGGGAGATGGCGCTGCTGCCCTACCCCGCGCAAGCCCGCTGAGCGAGGCGGTGCCGGCCGCCGCCAGCACCGCCAGCGCGGGCCAGTCCAGCACGAGGTAACCCTGCGAGGACACCACGAAGCTGGCGTACAGGCCCCAGCACTGCACGACCGTGAGCGCTGCGCCCAGCGGTGTCGTCACCAGCGACACGGCCAGCACCACGAGGGTGAGCAGGGCGAGCGCCACCAGCGGCCAGTGACCGGACACGACGGTCGCGGCCACCCCCGCGGCGAAACCCGACGCGGATCCGGCTGCGGTTCCGATCCTCGGCATGGCGGACCATTCAACGCCCGGTTGAGACGGACGCCACCGCACAACGGCGGAGTTCACCGGATCGCGTGAGGCACGATCGTCCGAATGAGCTTCTACGACGTGCTGCACCGCCGCCGGGACACCAGGGGCGAGTTCACCGGCGCCCCGATCCCGGCGGACGTGCTGCACCGGGTGCTCGCCGCCGCGCACGCGGCCCCGAGCGTGGGCCTGTCCCAGCCGTGGGACTTCATCGTCGTGCGCGACGAGCACACCCGCCGCGCGTTCCGCGACCACGTGCTGGCCGAGCGCAGCGTGTTCGCCTCCGAACTGGACGCCGAGCGCGCCGGCACGTTCGCCCGGATCAAGGTGGAGGGCATCCTCGAATCCACCCTGGGTGTGGTCGTCACCTACGACCCGGAGCGCGGCGCGCCCGCCGTGCTGGGCCGGCACGCCATCGCCGACGCGGGCCTGTACTCGGTGTGCCTGGCGATCGAGAACCTCTGGCTGGCGGCCACCGCCGAGGGGCTGGGCGTGGGCTGGGTCAGCTTCTACCGCGAGGACGCCCTGCGCCGCCTGCTGGACATCCCGGCCCCGGTGCGCCCGGTGGCGTGGCTGTGCGTGGGGCCGGTCGAGGCCCTCCCGGACACCCCCGACCTGGAGCGGCACGGCTGGCGCAATCGGATCCCGCTCGAAGACGTGCTGCACCAGGAGCGGTACACGCGGCGCCCGTCCCGGTAGCCTGTGAAGGCCGTGCCGCTGGCGGGCGGGCCCGCGTACCCGTCCCGCCGAGTCGGAATGGAGTGTCAGCACGAGTGGAGCAGCGAGATCCGCTGGTAGCGGTGCCCCGACCGGACCTTGAGGTCAAGGCGTTGTTGAACGCCGGCCGCCTGGCGGAGGCGAACGCGCTGTTCGACCAGGTGGTGAGCCGGACCCCGCCCGGCGGGGACCGCTGGGTGCGCTCGGCGGTGCTGGTCGACCGGGCGAAGCTGGCCTGGCGGCTGGGCCGCATCCCGCTGGCGCTGGAACTGGCCGCCGAGGGCTGGACCGACCTCGACGCCGAGCACGCCGACAGCGCGGCCGCCGCGCAGGCCATGCACGCGCTGGCCTACCTGCTGGAGGGCATCGGCAACCGGCGGGCGGCGGTGGACATGCTGCGGCTGTCGGTCCAGGTCGCCCGGCGGGCGGACGTCCCCGAGGTGCTCGGCCACTGCCTGCAGGGGCTGGGCGGCACGCTGAACTTCCGCGCGATCTCCTCGCCGCCGGACCTCGCGCCGGGCATCTTCGCCGAGGCCCGCGACCACCTGCGGGAGGGCTTGGAGCTGGCCCGCGACCCGCGGATGCGGCTGGCGCTGATGGGCGCGTACAGCCGGTCGCTGGCCGGCGTCGGCGACCTGGCCGCCGCCGAGCGGGCCGCGACCGAGACGCTGCACCAGGCCACCGAGGCGGACGACAAGTGGGCCATCGCGGTGGCGGACTGGGTGCTCGCGGTGGTCCGCCGGGACCAGGGCGACCTGGTCGAGGCGCGCACCCTGGCCAGCCGCGCGGTGGCCGCCGCCGAGGCGATCAACGACACGTCGCTGCTGCTGCGGTTCTCGCTGGACCTGGCCGACATCTGCGCCCGGATGAACGACCCGGTGGGCGAGTCGACGGCGCTGCGCTGCTCGGTCGCCGCCGGCCAGACCGCCACCGAGACCCTGCAGGAAGGACTCGCGCAGGCGTTGGAGCAGCGCCGGGTCGCGGTGCAGGCGCAGCGGATGGCGGTGGCGGCGCAGGAGGCCGCCGCGCGCGACCCGTTGACGGGCCTGGCGAACCGGCTCGGCCTGGAGCGGGCGGCGGCGGGCCTGCTGGAGAGCACCGCCGCGCGCGGCCGGGTGCCGTGGCTGGTGCTGGTCGACGTGGACTGGTTCAAGGGCGTCAACGACGACGCCGGGCACGCGGCGGGCGACGCGGCGCTGCGCGAGATCGCCCAGCTGCTGCGCCGGGAGTGCCGGGCGGACGACCTGGTGGCGCGGTGGGCGGGCGACGAGTTCGTGGTGCTGCTCGGCGACGCCGGGGGCGGCGCGCACGACGTCGGCCCGACCGTGGCCGAGCGGATCCGCGCGGCCGTGGACGGGCACGACTGGACCATGGTGCTGGGCACGATCCGCCGGCCGACGGTGAGCATCGGCGTGGCGGCCGGCCCGGCCAAGCTGGACCAGCTCTTCGCCGCCGCCGACATGGCGCTCTACCGGGCCAAGCGGCACGGCCGCAACCGGGTCGAGGTCGAGCCGGCCGTGGAGATCCCGGAAATCGTCAGCGGCGGCTGACCTCGACCCGAAAACGACCACCGTCCGTGGTCGCGAACCCGTGACGGCGGGGAGCCACGAATGCGACCACGTTCCATAACGGCGAAATAGTTGCGGCGAGTAACCGAAATCCGAAGAACCGCCGCAACCCGACGACTTTCCGAAATACTTTCAGGTTCACCTCGTGGACATTGTCCCACCGAGGACCGACATTCCGATCGAAGCGCCCCCGGGGCTCATCGTCCCACGAGGTACCGACAATTCCCGGGAGCGCTCCGACCGACGACTCAGGCGATCAAACCGCCCCGGAACGCGACCAGCGCCGCCTGGACCCGGTTGACCGCACCGATCTTGCCCAGCACCGAGGACACGTAACCCTTCACGGTGGCCTCGGACAGGTGCAGCGTGCCGCCGATCTCGGCGTTGGACATGCCCTGTCCGATGAGGACGAGCACCTCGCGCTCACGCTCGGACAGCGACGCCAGCAGCCGCCGGGCGGGCTCCGCCGCCCGCTCGCCGTCCGCCACCGCCGCCAGCACCCGTGCCGCCACGCCGGGGTCCAGCACGGCCCCGCCGACGGCCAGGTCGCGCACCGCGCGCACCAGCTGTTCCGGCTCGGTGTCCTTCAACAGGAAGCCCGACGCGCCCAGCCGCAGCGCCTCGGACACGTATTCGTCCACGTCGAACGTGGTGAGCATGGCGATCTTCGGCGGGTCCGGTATGGCGCGCAACCTGCGCAGCGCCATCAACCCGTCCGAGGAACGCATCCGGATGTCGAGCAGCACGACGTGCGGGCGGTGCTGGCGGGCCAAGTCGGCCACCAGGTGCCCGTCGTCGCATTCGGCCACCACTTCGATGTCGCCGGTGCTGCTGAGGATCATGCGAAGGCCGGACCGGACGAGGTCTTCGTCGTCGGCCAGCATCACCTTGATCACGACGCCTCCCCGCGTTGGCGTTTCGTGTTCGTACCCGCCCAGCATCGCGCACGAACACGCAAGCTGACGTTAATTCACCGTTATCTCACCATGGAACAGCTCCGGAACAGCCTGTTCACAGTTGCCAGGAAATACCGGCAGCGGGTGGTGGACCCGCGCAACTTCCTGGCGCGTATGCGGCATCAGGGCGCAGGGCTTGTCGTCCGGACAGGGCTCGGCGCGCTGGTCGTCGCGGCCCAAGCCGGCCATCGGCGGGATGCCGTACTGGGCGCGGTCGTTTGCGTTCACGTTCGGCGCGCGCGTTCACCGGTGAACGTGAACGGGCGGACCTGGCGGCACGGTCGCGGACCGATCGGCACAGCCGCGGATGGACAGGACGGGTGATCGAACCGGCCTGGTTCGGCGGCGGTGCGTCACCGATCCGGGACACACGGTCAACAGGCAACGCCCGGCGGGACCGCTCCCCGAGGCTAACGCGAAGGTCTTTCGCGAATCTGTACTTGTGAGTAACGTGCGTCACACGAACCCTGCCCGGAAGGAGCTTCGCGTCATGCGGAGAGCCGCCCACCGCAAGCCGACCCCGCGCGCGTCCGCCGCGTTCCTGGCCGTGGTCACCCTGATCGCCACGGCCGTCGCCGTCCCCGCCGCCGACGCCGCGCCCAAGACCACCGCGTTCACCCCGGACGACTACTGCCTGGGCCAGTGCCACGACGTGGTGCCGCCCGGCCAGAACGGCAACGCCACGCTCGCCGAGATCCTCGCCCACAAGGCGCTGGGCACCCGCCCGGCGCACTCCGCCGACCAGCTCGGCAAGTACGACGCCCTGGTCGCCGGCTACCCCGGCCTGACCAACGACCAGCTCGGCGCGTTCTTCGACGACGCCTCCTTCGGCGTGCCCGCGAACCAGGTGGAGAGCACGATCAAGCCGCGCGCGGACGTGACGATCATCCGCGACAAGACCCTGGGCATGCCGCACGTCTACGGCACCACCAGGTCGGGCACCGAGTTCGGCGCGGGCTACGCCGCCGCGCAGGACCGGCTGTGGCTGATGGACCTGTTCCGCCACCTCGGGCGCGGGCAGCTCAGCGGCTTCGCCGGCGGCGCCGAGGGCAACCGCGCGCTGGAGCAGAGCTTCTTCGACCAGATCCCCTACACCGAGGCCGACCTCCAGCGGCAGATCGACCAGGTCGCCGCGCAGGGGCCGCGCGGGCGGCAGGCGTCGCAGGACGTGACGGACTACGTGGCCGGCATCAACGCCTACCTGACCGCGTCGGTGAACGGCCGGTACTTCCCCGGCGAGTACGTGCTGACCGGGCACGCCGACGCCATCACCAACCGGAACGACATCCAGCCGTTCAAGACCACCGACCTGGTCGCCATCGCGGCCGTGGTCGGCGGGCTGTTCGGCGCGGGCGGCGGCGGCGAGGTGCAGAACGCCCTGGTGAAGCTGGCCGCGCAGAACAAGTACGGCGCGGAGGTCGGCGACCGGGTGTGGCGGTCGTTCCGGGAGCAGAACGACCCGGAGTCCGTGCTCACCCTGCACGACGGGCAGCGCTTCCCGTACGCGTCGACGCCCGCGTCCCCGCAGGGCGTGGCGTTGCCGGACGGTGGTGTCGTGACGCCGGAGAAGATGGTCTACGACCAGACCGCCTCCAGTCAGTCCTCTGTGGACGTACCGGCGGACCTCCGTGCGGTGCAGGGGATCTTCAAGGACGGCGTGCTGCCTCCTGACCTGCTGACCAAGAAGCACGGGATGTCGAACGCGCTGGCGGTGTCCGGTGCGCACACCGACACCGGCAACCCGATCGCCGTGTGGGGCCCGCAGACCGGCTACTTCGCGCCGCAGCTGCTGATGTTGCAGGAACTCAACGGTCCCGGCATCCGGGCGCGCGGGGTGTCGTTCGCGGGCGTGAGCATGTACGTGCAGCTCGGGCGTGGCCTGGACTACTCGTGGAGCGCGACCTCCGCCGGCCAGGACATCACCGACACCTACGCCGTCGAGCTGTGCGAACCCGACGGCAAGCCCGCGTCGGCCGCGTCGCTGCACTACCGGTTCCGCTCGGAATGCCGCGCCATGGAACGGATCGAGCGCAAGAACGCGTGGAAGTCGACGGTTGCCGACCCGACACCCGCCGGGTCGTACACGCTGGTCATGTACCGCACCGCGTACGGGCTCGTGCAGAGCCGCGCGCAGGTCGGCGGCAAGCACGTGGCGTACACGTCGCTGCGGTCGACGTACATGCACGAGGTGGACTCGATCGTCGGGTTCCAGGAGTTCAACGACCCGGACCTGATCCGCTCGGCGCAGGACTTCCAGCGCGCCGCCGAACACGTCGGGTACGCGTTCAACTGGTTCTACGCCGACGCCGCGGACACCGCGTACTTCAACTCCGGCGCGAACCCGGTGCGCGAGCCGCACGTCGACCCGAACCTGCCGATCAAGGCGGAGCAGGCCAACGAGTGGCAGGGCTGGAACCCGGACGGCAACACCGCGTCGTACGCGCCGTTCGCGCAGCACCCGAACTCGGTGAACCAGGACTACTACATCTCGTGGAACAACAAGCAGGCGCTGGACTACTCGTCGTCGGGCTACGGCAACGGATCCGTGCACCGCGGCGACCTGCTCGACGACCGGGTGCGCGCGCTGGTGACCAGCGGGCGCAAGGTGACCCGGACGTCGTTGACCCAGGCGATGGCGTCGGCCGCCGTCGCCGACCTGCGAGCCGAACAGGTGCTGCCCGAGCTGTTGCGGGTCATCGACACCGCGGCGGTGACCGACCCGGCGTTGGCGTCGGCCGTGGCGAAACTGCGTGACTGGCGGAGTTCCGGGTCGCTGCGGAAGGAGACTTCCCGTGGCAGCAAGGCATACGCGCACGCCGACGCGATCCGCCTGCTCGACGCGTGGTGGCCGTCGCTGGTGCGCGCCCAGTTCCAGCCCGGCCTGGGCGACGCGCTGTACGCGGAACTGACGCACGCCGTGCAGGTGGACGAACCGCCGTCGGACAAGCACGGAGCCGCGCCGCACAAGGGTTCTTCGTTCCAGTACGGCTGGTGGAGCTACGTCGACAAGGACCTGCGCTCGGTGCTCGGCGAGAACGTCGCCGGCCCGTTGGGCGCGAAGTACTGCGGCGGCGGGAACGTCGGCACGTGCCGCCAAGTCCTGCTGGACAGCCTCGCCCAAGCCGCGGCCGTGCCCGCGACCACCGTGTACCCGGCCGACGCGGACTGCGCGGCAGGTGACCAGTGGTGCGCCGACACCATCATCCACCGGGCCATGGGCGGCATCACCCAGGACAAGGTGCACTGGCAGAACCGCCCCACCTACCAGCAGGTCGTCCAGTTCCCGTCCCGGCGCGGGACGAGCCTGGCCAACCTCGCGTCCGGCGCGACGGCGAGCGCGAGCAGCCACGAACGCGGCTGGTACGACTCGCCGCCCGCCAACGCCGTGGACGGCAGGCCGGACACCAGGTGGGCCAGCGACTGGAGCGATGCCCAGTGGATCCAGGTCGACCTCGGCTCGTCGCGGACCGTCGGCCGGGTGGTGCTGAGCTGGGAAGCGGCCCACGCCAAGGCATACCGGATCGAAGTGTCGCCCGACGGCGCGAACTGGCGTGAAGTTTTCACGACAACCGCGGGCGACGGCGGCCAGGACGTGGTTTCCTTCACTCCAACCGCCGCGCGATTCGTACGAATGACCGGTATCCAACGCGCCACGAGTTACGGATACTCGCTGTACGAGCTTGAGGTCTACGGGACGTAGACCGGTCCGCAGGAAGACCCCGATCCACCCCCAGGGATCGGGGTCTTCCGCTTTTTCGCGCGGTTTCCCGTTTCCCCAGAAGAAGTTTCGGCGGAAACCTTTGAACGGTGGCCATTCCGCACCGTCCCCTGTGGACTCCGGCCGGGGGTGCGACCGCGCGCCCCGACCGAAGTCCAACCGACAGCGGAACTCCCGTCAGGGCAGCGGCTTGGCCCCGTTCTGGTGCGGCAACCCGACCTGCTCGGCGAACTCCGTGGCGACCGAGGCACCGCCGTAGATGCCCAGCGCCTTGGCCAGGTGCAGGCGCAGGTCCGTGCGGTGGCCGTCGGACAGGCGCGGCAGGGCGCTCTCGAAACTGGTCACCAGCGTCTCGGCCCAGTGCTGGTCGCGGCGCAGCGAGGCGATCCGGACGAGTTCGGCGAGCTGCTGCGCCAGCCCGATCGCCTGCTCGACCTGGTAGCCGTTGCGGTGCAACCACCAGATGGTCGCCGTGGAGAGGTCGGTCAGCACCTCGTCGCGCAGGTACCGGATCTCCGCGCGCTCGGCGTCCCGTTCCGCTTGGCGGACCGTGGTCGTCTGGAGCAGCTCGATGTGCTTGCGCGCCATCTCGAGTTCGGTGTCGTCCACCGAGATCTCGACCCCTTCGGCCCGCGCCCAGACGTGCGTGCCCTCCACCTGCCGCTCGGCCGCCAGCTCGTCGCCGAGCTGGTGCTGCAACGGCGCGTGGTGCACCAGCATGGCCCGCTCGGTGACCGCTTTGGCGCGCCGGACGATGTCGTTGATGGCGGCGCTGCGCGGCACGTTGTGCCGGGCGCCGGTGGTCAGGTCCAGCCGCCAGTGCACGGTGAACCGGGCCCGGAAGTCCAGCCCGTACACGGCGCTGGGCAAGGGTGTCTCGAACGCCTGCTGGTGCGACGAGGAAGGCGGCTCGAAGGTGAACTCCTCCGCCCGCCGCACCCACCGACGCCGCCACCAGGCCCCCATCGCACCCAGGGGTCCGGGCCGGAAGTCCGGCCAAGGTCTACCGCTCATGGAAAGTCTTCCGCCGAGTTCGGGACAGGTGCCTCCCTCACTACCCGAACCCCCAACGAGTGTGAAGGTGACCCACACCACTTCCCCCAACAGCGCAAACCCAACCCCCCACCCACCCCGAAAAAGCGACGCACCGCAACCACACCCGCCCACCAGGTAACCCACCCACCCCACCCCCGGCGCGCCGGACCCGGTAGTCTCCCCGGAGCGCCCTCGTAGCTCAGGGGATAGAGCATCGGTTTCCTAAACCGTGTGTCGCAGGTTCGAATCCTGCCGGGGGCACTCACCTTTCGCCGGGTGATGCAGAGCCTCTGACCTCGTAAAACAGGTCAGAGGCTCTTGCTTTTAGTCGCCGCTGAGGTCGATCACCCGCCGTGGTCGTGGGGCTACACGTGGTGCGAGTCCGGCGTAGCTTGGCCCCATGAGCACCGCGAAGGCAGGCAAGAAGCCCCGCGAGCGGGGCGAGATCGAGGAACTTCCCAGCGGCTCCCTGCGAGTCAAGGTCTACGCGGGCATTGACCCACTGTCCGGCCGCAGGCACTACCTGACCGAAACCGTCCCTCCCGGCAAGAGCGCCCGGAAGACAGCAGAGAAGGTGCGCACAAGGTTCATCAACCAGGTTGACGAGCAACGGAATCCGAAGACCAAGGCCAACGTCAACCGGCTCATGGACCGGTACTTGGAACTGCTGGACGTCGGCACCAACACCCGCAAGAGCTACACCGGGTACATCAACAACCACGTGCGACCGCTGCTCGGTGAGCTACAGGTCGGCAGACTCGACGGCGAAATCCTGGACTCGTTCTATGCAGCGCTCCGCAGGTGTCGGGCGCACTGCGATGGCACGCCATACATCCAACACAGGGTGAAGCGCGAACACATGTGCACCGAGAAGTGCCGGCCCCACAAGTGCAAGGGGCTGGCCACGTCGTCCATTCGTCAAGTGCACTGGTGCCTGAGCGGAGCACTGAAACGAGCGGTCCGCTGGCACTGGATCAGCGTCAATCCTCTGGATCAGGCAGAGTCCCCCAAGGCCGTGCAGTCCAACCCCAACCCACCGACACCGGCGCAGGCTGCCGAGATCATCAACAAGTCGTTCAGCGACCTGTCGTGGGGCGTGATGCTCTGGGTTGCAATGGTCACCGGTGTGCGACGTGGAGAGCTATGCGCGTTGCGATGGGACTTCCTCGACCTCGACTCTGCCGTTCTTTCGATCAAGACCAGCATCGGCCAGGATGGCAAGACGACTTGGGAGAAGGACACCAAGACCCACCAGCAGCGGCGCATCGCACTGGATGATGCGACCGTGACTCTGTTGAGGGCCTATCGGCGGAACTGCGAGGAAACCGCAGCGGAGTTGGGCAAGCGGGTACGCGTCGACGGGAGGATCTTCTCACCAGATGTGGACCATGGCACCTGGCGCAAGCCCGACTCCGTGTCGCAGCGCTACCGCCGCATGTGCGCCAAACTCGGCTGGGACATGAGCATCCAAGAACTCCGGCACTACTCGGCCACCGAACTCATCTCCAGCGGCGCTGACGTGCGCACCGTGGCCGGACGCCTAGGACACGGCGGCGGTGGCTCAACGACCCTGCGGGTCTACTCGGCTTGGGTGTCCGAAGCCGACCAGCGAGCCGCAGGGAACTTGAGCGCCCGGATGCCGGATCTGCCAATCGCCATCACCAAGGATGGAACGACCACTACAACAATCGAGGCCGAGACGAACAACCCCTATCAGCAGATCGCCGCCGATCTGCGCGGTGCTATCTCATGTGGAGCGCTGCGGAAGGGCGATCCACTGCCGACCGTCAAAGAACTCGCAGCCCGGTACGCCGTGGTTGTCAGCACCGCCCACCGCGCAATTTCTGAACTGAAGTCAGAGAAGCTTGTCGTAGCAAGCCGAGGCAGGCGCACGGTCGTGGCGGACCCGACAAAATCCGGTGCCGACGGTGCGGAGGTTGTCGAACTCCACCCGAAACACGCCTGATCCACAGTCAAGCAATGGATAGTTCGAGCGCATCCAACACTGGAGGGTAGATCCGACCGGCCGGAATCAGCCTTGCCAACTCGACCTTGCCCACCCAGGCGACGTCCACGTTCTCATACACGTCGACGTTCTTCGCGATACCGCCGACGTAGTCGCACAGAACGTAGTCACATAGCACATTGGTTGCCGGATGCAGCCGACTGCCCAATATGCCGCGCACTACGCACTGAACGTCCGTCTCCCCCATCGTCTCGCGAACGGCCACGACTTCCGAGGTTGCTCCAGGCTTGACCATTCCGGCCGGAAACTGCCAAGCGGTGTCCGCACCGACTCCCGAGTCTCCTCTGCGTCGCACTACGAGCACATCCGTGCCCCTGAGAACTACGGCAATGGCCACTCGCAATGTATGCCCTTCACCCGACTGTTCCGGAATGGGCGGGGACAGCAAATCGTTGATGTTCATCCGAAAGATGCTCTCCAACAGTCGCGCCGTAGCCGGCAGAACGCGAACCGGCCTACCGTCCTTGAAACGGCCCGCCACCAACCGCTGAAGGTTCCGCACGCTCAGCGTGCCGGACTGCTGATGCTGTCGCGAGAACTCTTCCGCATACTCTGCGAACTCCTCGAAGGTCATCCGACGCGCACGGATCTGTTGCTCCAACACCGTGCGGCCGAGCGAGTTCGCGGCACTCGTCCCGTACATCACCAAGCCTCCCTGCCCGCCCGTGTCGCCTCCGTGGCGTCTCCGTGGCGTGTCCCTGTCCTGGTCACCGCAGCCGGATCAATATCAGACTTGATTTCATTCTGACACAGGCCACCAAGCAGGTGGCCATCCGCACTGCTGGTGGTGGGCACTGCTACGTGATCGCGCACCGCCAACGACCTCCCCAGACCTAGGGAGTTGATGTGACCACGACGGCAGGCTCTATAGATCATCCGACAACGTCGCCCGACTCACCGATTGTGGTGGTGTACGGCTACGTCAGCGCCTCAGTGCCAGACGAAGACCTGTTGTCCGACCAACACGGGCGGTTGGCACAGTTCTGCGCCGACAACGGTTACCTGCTCGGTGGGACGTTCACCGATCGAGGAGTTCGGGCCGATCAGGCGAAGCGTCCGGGCCTTGGCGGCCTGCTGGACGTCCTCACTCTCGCCGGCTCATACGGCGTTGTGGTGCTCGATCTCGACCACTTCCCGAGCGAGAAACCTGCTCAGGCCGTTGTGCAGCAGGCGATCCGACGCATCGGCTCCGAAGTGATCGTTATCGGCGAGGTCGTTGCGTAGCCCCGCTGCTCACAGCCGAAGGGGATCACGGTGGACACGGACGATGCTTCCGGCTTCGCGGCCGAACTGATCGAAGCCAACACCGACTTGACGAACTACCTCGTCGCTTCCCTCGCCGCAGGCAATCGCTGGCCTGATCGGACGTTCACCCCGGCTGACGAAGAACGGATCGGCGGTCGGTTGATCAGGCTCGGCGTGACGTTGCGTAGACGCGCCCGGAGCCGCAGCAGCCGAACTCAACCTCCAGGTGAGCCCAACTCGTCCTAGTTCGTGGCTGATACAGGCCGCCCGAAGTCTGTCCAAATAGGAAGGAAGGCAACCATGACATCGGTAATCGCCGATGAGATGCCCGAGCCCGACGGTTCACCCCCGTTCTCCGAGGCAGAGTTCGAGGTGTTGATTCGGGAACTGCTGACGGACGATCCGCCTCGGTTGTTCGCAGTCGTAGAGGAGTTCGGGGAGCGCGAGGATGCCCATGTGGGTGCGTGGGGCTTGGCGTTCCCGGACCACGCGGAGGTGGTCACCGTCGAAGGCACGCTCCGCATGGGGGTGCAGTCACCGGACAGTGCCTTGCGCTACTTCATGGCCCCAGACGTCACCGCCCGCGTGGTGTGGGTCGATAGCTCGGGTGACAACTCGACCGGGGTGCCCCGATGACCAGCGGGCTGGAGTGCGCGCTGGCCTGTGTCGAGCGTGGGTGGCCTGTGGTCCCCGGTGCCCTGTGGCACAACGACAACTACATGGACCCGGTGTTCGGCCGTGAGCGCGAGTCGTTGGCGTTGTGCCCGGCGGACATGGCTGTCAACGATGAGGAGTCGGTGCGTCGATGGTGGCCGGTGCTGCCCAGTCGACTGATGCGTTCGACTCTGGTTGTGACTGCGGCGAACCTGGTTGCCGTGGCGCTGGAGTTGAAACGCGCGCAACGCATCGTCCTGCGCGAGGCGTTCCAGGCTGACCCGACGCCGGTCGTGACGGTTCCGGCCTTCGAGCACCAAGCCGTGTTCCTGCTGTCCTCATCGCGCGGGTTGAGCGGTGAGGAGGTGCTACCGATCGGTTCCACGGTGCCGCTGCCACCATCGGTGATCGAGGGCCGCGAGGTGTCGTGGTTGTCGCCGATGGCCAAGTGTGAGGCGTTGATGGCCGGTGAGCAGTTGGCGCTCCTGATGACGTGAGCACGCCGGCCGGTGCCGTGACGGCTTCGTGTGGGCCACACCTCGCTCAGAGGTGCGGCCCACACGAGTTTCAAGCCCCCGTGAGACGGGCTACCCGTCACCCGTCACACCCGTCACAATAGGACGTTCCCGCAGGTAGAACCCAACTTCAAGGTTGTCACACCCGGTGTGACGGGTCGGAGTCGATGGGACGGGTGCGGTGACGGGTCAACGATCATCCTCGACAGCTACGTCCGGGGTCGTCCGGTACCTCGTGACTGCCTCTCGAATCTCGGCCACGAGGTAGCCGCGCACCTGCCTGACGCCTACCTCCGTCGTCACCCGGTCACGTGTTGGCCTGCATCCCAGTTCGCCCATCTGCAAGCCGAACGCGGTCACCTCTGCATCCAACTCCGCGACCAGTTCTGAGGTCGGGACGAAGTCACGTCCACCGGGCTGAAGATCCTCTCCGAGGTAGGCCACGACGGATGCCAGTGGTTCGGGCAACTCTGGTTCCGCTGCCCGTTCGGCTACCGCACCGATCACCCGCGCCGCCGTCGTACGGTCGATCACGGGCAGAGTTGCGTAGCCGGCCGCGTTCCCGGTGAGGGTCCCTTCTGCCTGACGAAGTGCCCGGCCTCGGCGACAGATCACGCGCCAATCCTCGTTCGGCATGTAGTAGGTGCGCACGGTCGTCGCGAGCACATCGGAGCCGGCGGCGCTTTCCCCGTCAGGGCGGAGGATGCCAACCCCCTTGTGAGAGGCCAACAGTCGGCTGCTGTCGTAGCCTCGCGTGTTCATCTGTTCGCCCAGGACGATGTTGCTGTCCCTCCAGTCCATGACGCGCAGGGCGAAGCGGGAGCCCATCACAGCCCGCAGGCCACTGGGGATGGTCTTGCTGTCCGGGCGCTGGGTAGCGAGCACAAGCACGATGCCGGCGGCAGGCCCCTTGCGGGCAAGCCAGGTCAGCAACTCGCCCACGTACTCCCCCGCCGTGATCCGCTTGCCTTGGACCTCCAACGCCGTCCGATCTTCCAGAGGTACCTGCACCTCATCAATGACAACGGCTGTCACCGGCATGTCCAGGTTCGGATCACGGGCCATGCTCGGCGTGATCTTCGACTCCGGACAGACCTCGTCGTCCAACTCCTGCATCCGTCGATATCTGCCTTGGACCTCACCGACCAGTTCCACCAACCAGTCCACAAGCGCCAAGACGTGTTCGGGTTCGTCGCCGGACATGAACCGGTGCGCAACCTGTCCCGAGGCGTACCAGTCCTTACCGGCCTTGAAGTCCGCGATGTACAGCCGGGTGAACGGGTCGAGGATCAGCCCCGCAACCGCCAGGCGAGCAGCGAAAGTCTTGCCCTGCCTCGGAATCGCGCCTACGAGCAACGACGTCCACACCAACGGCAGGTCCACTGGGCGCTGACGTGCATCACGCCCGAACGGCACCGGCTGCCACGCATCCCAACGCTGCGCTGTCAGCAGTGGTGTCCGCTGCGGAGCAGCGCCGTACGGGTCATCGTCGGCCACCCACAGCGCGACTCGTCCAGCGTGGCCACCGCGCCCACGTACCCGTTCAACGATGAGCTGGACCTCATCGACGGCCAACGCAGAGGCCAACGCCTCACGGTTCTTGACTACGTCGGTCGCCTTCCGCGTCGCCGGTAGGTCGACCGTCACCGCCCAGCCGTCCCCCTGCCTGGTCGTCCGCTCGACCAGTCGCAGGACCTCGTCCTTCCCGATCAGCTTCGCGTCCCGGAACGCGTCCACGAGCACCTGCGGGTCCATCGTCCACGTGAGCGCGCGCGGGCCGGCCAGCACCGCCTTTCGACCAGGCGAACCGTCCTTGCGGCGGCCAAGTACCGCCAACCCGACAGCCGCGACACCACCCGCGAACCACAGCACCTGATGCCCGTACACGAGATCGAGCATGGACACCACCACGCCGGTACCAGTGCCGGTGGCTCCAGTGACCTTCCACCGGAACAAGGTCAGCTCCCGGATGTCACGGAATTTGTCCGCCAACTTCTCGGATGCCTCGGCGGCCTGGCGGTAATCGGCTACTCGCACCCACGACCGCCACCACCGGAGCGCAACCATCAACCCACGGACGACAGCCCTCAGAAGCCGGAACGGAGAACGTGCCGCACCTACGATCAGATCCTTGGTCGCCCGGCCAGCAGCTCGCCGCGACTTCAACGCCGCTGGCACACGCGGTGAACGGGTCCACCAACCCATGGCACGCGCCCACCTCCCAGTCTGTGAACGTGCCGGTAGGTCGTTCACGAGTTCACCCTCAAGAACGGCGTTCGCCACCCCTCCCGACGTCACCGGCACCGGCCACGAGGCGCGCTCGGCCTCTCCCGACTCGCTCACGGCTCACCCCCGCCGTTATCCACCTGACGAGCCAACGTGGACGCCAGGCGAGAAGACAGGCCACGTGAGCAGCCAGTGACCTCACGGACCCACGCTGGGGTCACCTCGACCGAAGGTGCCCACGCGGAGCGCGCAGCTTCCAAGTACTCAGCGAACGACGTCCGGCTGCGGGCCGGTACCCGCCTGGTGGCCTTGGAGCGTGGTCGTTCATGAACCTGTCCGCTTACCCTCGGCACCTCCGCAACTTCCTGCGGCTCCTCCGGGCCTGCCTCGGTGAACGCTGCGGCCACAGCTTCCGTCAGCTTGTCCCGCAGATCAGTGACCGCTTCCGCAGCCACGAACACGACCAGCGGCGGCACGGAGTGCAGAACGATCCCGGACAGCGACCCGGCCGCGTACGACGCCCAGGTGTTCATGACGTACGTGGCCGCCAGCGTGAACCACTTCGCCCGACGCACCCACGGTCCTGTCCGCACCTGATACCGGGCCGTCACCTGTTCCGCCCGCAGGATCGCCAACAGCACGAGCGACACCGTCGGATCGAGCAACCACGCGGCCAACCACGGCAGCGACCAAGCCACCGAGTCTCCGGCCGCGAAGTGCTGAACGTTAGTCATCGTGAACCCAAGCCCAAGGACGATGCCGGCCCAGCACAGCCGGTCGACCTGAGTCCGCACCCGTTCGACCCTGAACGCCACCACGTCCGGCCGCGCCTGGTGCTCACGCAGCACCGCCGCTGTAGCGGCCTCCCGCGCCAACCGCTTCACGTCGTCCGCGTGGGTGGCGGGTGGCTGCCCGAAGGCGACCACCCTTCCCACACCCTTCGGGGTGTTCACCGTCGACCACCCCTGCGACCTGTGTTGGACACTGCCGTCACGGTCAGCGCCCGGGCAAGGGCGTAGGCCGCGAACAGCGCAGGCAGCCCCAACGCCACCCACAACCAGGTGGACTCCTGGCCATAGATGATCACGATCCACTGCGCACCCACGATGCCTGCGGCCATTGCCAGCACCCGCCCGGTCAACAACAGGCCAGCGCCTGACCGTGCCGCATCCCTCGTGGCCTTGGCACGACGCGAACCACCACGCCAAACGATCACCAAGACCACCAGCGCACCCACACCCGCCAACACATGGGTGGCGTTCAGCTCGACCGTCATGTCAACGGCCCCTTCTCCCCACCCATCCGTCCACGACGGGCCAACCACATCCGGTGCAGCTCTTGGAAGTCCTCATCGGACAACCCACTGCACACCCCACCGCTGTACGGACCTGGCGTGCGCAACTCCAACTCCAGGCACGCCCGCCACGCCGGGCACCTAACCTCCGACGGCACCAACTCGTCTTGCACGGGTTCCGGTTCGACCACCGGTCCGTAGAGCCACAAGCACTCAGCACCCCGGACGACGATCTCCAAGACAACGTCATCCGGTACCAGCGCCAAACGATCCAGGTCAGCGGCCAACGCCTCAAAGCGATCGGGCAGGTTCACCACGACGCACCGCCGGTCACCTGGTCGAACTCACGAGTCGCGCGACGCTCGGCAGCGATCCGGGCAGGGTCGACCAACCCGCCGGTCTCGGCCGCCTGCTCAAGCAACCTGTCGAGCGCGATGGCGGGTACGACGTAACGGGTCCGCAGTCGGATCGCCGGGAACTCGCCATCGCGGATCACTCGGTAGAGCGTGGATGGAGCGACACGGAGAATCCGTGCGGCTTCCCTGACTGTGTAGAACGCCGGTTTTGCGTTCTCAGGCATGTCATTCATGGCTGTTGGGGTCCTAACCGTGCGACCGAAGGTCTAATTTCAGGCGACTATTTGGGCTGATTTCATCCCAACTCGGCACGCGAAAGGCCAAAACCGCTGCATGCTGCGTGTTCCCAGGTCAGCGGAAATGCGCCGCGCTACGCTCGACATTCAGGCGGAGCGCGGAGGAGCACGTGACCGGAGACTGGGCGGCGGTCGCACAGGCGATCAACCAGCGCATGGCCGAACTGGACATCAGCCAGCGCGAACTCACCGACCGGTCCGGCGTGTCCAAGGCCATCGTCGGAGAACTCCAGAACAACAGCACTCAGCGCCGAAGAAGCCGGCGAACACTTGAGGCGCTGTCGACTGCACTCGACTGGCACGCAGGCCATCTGTCCGCAGTACTCGCGGGCCACCTGCCACCCAGGCAGGGCGAACCGACACCACGGAGCACGGACGATCTCCCCGGCCGCCTGGCCGTGGTCGAACACCAGCTCCGCGAGATCCGCCAGAAGCTCGAAGGCTTGGACGCGATGAGCGATCGAGTCGACCAGCTCAACGAAAACGTCGCCAAAATGCTTGCCTACGTCGAGTCGAATCTCAACCGGCCGAGCCGCTGAGGGGTTCTGATGGCTGCTGCTTCTCATGCCAAGAAGTCAACGCCGAGCAGCCCGAACCAACCATGCACTTCTGATGCAGGTCCAGTGCACCACCAATGCACTTCCACTGCATGTCACGCCTTCGAGAGGGCGTGACCCATGGACATGGCGCAAGGGTGGACCGGCCGCACCGCCTGCGCACTCCAGGCCGCACTACGCGAGAGCAACGAATCGTTTGCAAGCCGCCTGGGCGTTTCCGCACGTGCGGTCGCGAACTGGCATGAGAAGCCTGCTCTTACCCCCAGAGCGGAGATGCAGCAACTCCTTGACCGCACGCTAGAGACCGCCACAGAGGCCGAACGATCAAGGTTCGCAGCGTTGATTGCCACCGTCCACCAAACTCTAGCCGGACCGACTTCGCACGCGGGGTCGAGTTATGCGCTTCGGGTTGCAGTAGCGGTAGTACTCAAGGACAACGAAGTCCTGATTGTCCAACGTCGGGGCGAAGATGGGCGCGGCATTCTCTGGCAGTTCCCCGCAGGAATGGTGAAGCCAGGAAGTTCGCCGGAAGCCGTCGCAATCCAAGAAACTCTCGGCGAGACAGGCGTCCACTGTGCAATCGTCCGCAACCTCGGGAGCCGACTTCATCCCATCACCCACGTGTACTGTGACTACTTGCTCTGCGAGTACCTGGGTGGCGATGCACAGAACTTGGACGTAGTGGAGAACGTCAGCGTCACTTGGACCACAAGCGACCGACTGACTCGCTTCATCCCAACCGAACGAATCTACCCACCAATATTGCAAGCTATAGAGGAGTTGACCAATGAGTGACCAAACGCCCGATACTTCACGCCCGTCCATCGCCGCCGCCATCATCACGCAGAATGGCCGCGTGCTCATGGTCCGGCGTCGTGTTTCAGAGGGCAGTCTCTCGTGGCAATTCCCGGCAGGCGAGGTCGAACCGGGCGAATCAGGTGTCGAGGCTGCGGCCCGAGAAGCCCACGAAGAGACCGGCGTAACAGTGGATGGCGGAACCCTGCTCGGCGAACGAGTTCACCCGAAGACTGGCCGAAAGATGATCTATGCAGCTTTCGCCCAGGTTACCGGTGACGCGCGAGTCGTCGACGATGAAGAACTCGACTCCCTAGCATGGGTAGCCAGCGATGAACTGACGAAGTACGTTCCCTACGGCCTCTTCGAGCCTGTACAGGAGCACCTGAACCGCACACTCCAGTCACAGCAGTAGCATCGAGCCGCGCATAAAGCTGGGAACCTAGTCACGTCAAAACATCAGAGAGGCGCTGGCGCACAACATCCGAGTGGAGCAGTTCAGGCAGCGGTACGCCACCGACTGAACTTCGCGTGCTTACCACCTCATCGACTGCTGCTGACGAAAGCGCGTCCAGTAGTTCAATCGAGACGACTGCCCACGCCTTCGCGAGGTCGAATCTCCGGACGCCGGACACATCGTTGTTCCGATAGCAAAAGGCCAACGCATAGGCAGTTTCAGCAGCGACACGCTTGTCGGCTCTCAACTCCAGCGAGAACGCTGCCTGCAACTCCTCGACCAAGACGGCAGCGTTCACCGGTTCACCCACGGCAACTGACTCGATCAGTATGCATACCCTTCCACAAGAGTTGAATAGTCGAACTGCTCGGGGCCATCGAACCAGAGTGCTACTTCGTATGCAGCCTCATCAGGGTTGCCGGAGGCATGAACGAGGTTCATCACGGCCTTACCGGCCGCTTCGGAGGAAGCCTTGGTTTGATGGGCAAACGTCCCTCGGATTGTGCCGGGCTCGGCCACTCCAGGAAAGGTTCCACCGATCAACTTACGCACTTCTGCCACAGCATCTACACCTTCGAGTACCAGTGCAATCACCGGGCCGCTCTGCATGAAGTCAGCCGTGACCCTGTAGACCTCTTCGCCTGCCCGCTCCGCCAGGTCGAAGTAGTGCTTCTTCGTGAACTCTGCGTCCAGAAGTCTCATCTTGATTCCGACAATCTTCAAAGCAGAGTCCTCGAAGCGGGCAATAATGCGGCCCGTGAGCCCACGGGCGACCGCGTCGGGCTTCAGCAGGACAAGAGTCCGCTCAATACCGAAACCTGGCACCTCAGCCACAACCCACCCCTTCCGCAATCTGCCGTTGCCGACACTGCCGACGATCTTCCGCCAACAACCGGAAGGTATCCGGTACGTGGCTGCCCGCAACTTGAGTGCACTGTGGACAGTCCAGCGACCGGGCAAGATCATTTGATGGGTGTGGTGCGGTTCGTGGTGCGAACTGTGGCGCAACCGTGACCACAGGCGTCATGGTGCGAACGGATGACGACCTATACACGCAGGTAGACGCCTTGCAGACGGCGGATAGAAGCATTCCTAAACCGTGTGTCGCAGGTTCGAATCCTGCCGGGGGCACTCACCTTTCGCCGGGTGAATCAGGCCCTGAGCAGCGGAAACGCGCTCAGGGCCTGTACTTTTCCACGTCCGGCTGCGGCCGACCGTGACGCGGCTGGTGGCGGGCGTTCCCGCCCACCGGCTGCCCGAGTCCCGCCCCGTGCCCGGGGCTGCCGCACGGCCTCCACGATCTTGCGCTCGCAGCACGATCCACGCCGCGTCGATCAGCGGACCACCCGCGCGGGCGGGGAAGACACTTCGCCGGTGGGGACGCCACCCGCCGGAGGATGCGAAACGGCCGGGCGCGCCCGCCCGGGGTCGAGGGCGGAGGCCGCGAAGGGGTCGCGTCGGTGACCAGCGAGGTGCCCGACGCGCCACGACCGGCTGTCGCCGCCGCGATCATCGCGCGGGACGTCCGCGTCCTGGCCGGCAGATCATCAGCGCGGGCGAGAAGCTCGGGATACCTCTTACCTGCGTGGAGTCCGATGTGGACCCTGCGCGTCGAAGATCGCTATTCCACGTCGGTCGATATCGCTCGTGATCACGGGTCGACCTACCGGTGGGTGGCGCAATCCGGTGGGCGGTGGGGACTTCTGCGGGCGTGGGGGCGAGTGGGGTCTAAAGAGGACAATTGACAGATTCGCGGCGTGCTGGTTCAGTGATTGACGTACTGGGGTGGGGGGTGAAAGGCCACTCGCGGCGCGATGAGGGGCGCGTGCGCGATTGATCTGCTGTGTCGCGTCTCGGCATGTGCCGCGTGCTACGGCTTCTTACCTCTTCGCCGTTAACCCGCTTGGGTGAATTTTCGGAGGGGGCACCGGAAAAATGGCACTACGTTCGCTGTCCAGGTCTTTCGCGTCGCGGAAGGCGCTGGGCTGGATCGGGGTTCTCGGGCTTACCGTGGGCGGCCTGGCCGTGTCGGTCGCGCCTGGTTGGTCGGCTGAGGCGCAGGCTTGCGGCGTGTCCGCCAATGCGCCTTACCAGGAGTTCGGATTCGTCAAGGGGCAGGTCAACCGCGGTGGCTGCGGGGACAACGTCGACCTCCAGTCCTGGCTTTTCGCGGACATCTCCTTCTGGCCGGACCCCAATATCGGCTACGGCTCGGCCCGGCTGGTCAACGGGTCGGTGACCGGCGCCGGTCCGTGTGACCGGGAAGGCCGGGAGAACTACTACAACCAGGCTCGCACCGACACCGGGCAGCAGTCCGGGGAGAGCCAGCGCCGGTTGTTGTGCTGATCTGCCGGAACAGGTGGTGGCGAGTGCTCCGGCACTCCCACCACTAGGCTGTCACGGGGGAGAAAAACCCAAGTGGAGGATCGCGGGCACGTGATTGTCGCTTTCGAGGACGTTTCCTACTCCTACCGGCGCAAATCCGCGCTGGCCGGGCTGAACTGGACGGTGTCCGCGGGCATCGCCGGGCTGGTCGGGCCGAACGGGGCGGGCAAGTCCACCATGTTGGCGCTGCTGGTCGGGCTGCGCACACCTCGGACCGGCCGGGTCACCGTGGGCGGTGTGGACGGGGATTCCGCCCGACGTCGCGTCGGTTACCTGCCGCAGCGGTTCTCCCTCGTGCCGTCGATGACGGTGCGCGACACCGTCGCCTATTCGGCTTGGCTCAACGGGCTGGACCGGTCCGCGGCGGACTCCGCCGCGGACCGGGCGCTCGAACTGGTCGACCTCTCGGAACGGGCGGGCGCGGCGGTGCGCACGCTCTCCGGCGGGCTGCGGCAGCGGGTCGGGATCGCCGCGGCGGTCGCGCACGAGCCCGACATCGTCGTGCTGGACGAGCCGACCGTGGGGCTCGATCCCGGTCAGCGCGTGCGGATCCGGCGGGTCATCGAGCGGATCGGCGCGGACCGCACGGTCGTGCTCGCCACGCACCTGGTGGAGGACGTGGTGAACCTGTGCTCGACGGTGTCCGTGCTGGACGCCGGGGCGCTGCGGTTCCACGGGCCGCTCACCGAACTGGTCGACGGCGGCGAGGTCACCGCCGCCAACCTCGAACAGGCCTACGAACGCCTGCTGGGCCGGGAGGACACGTGATCCGCCGCGTCGCCTGGCCGCTGCACCCGCTCACCGTCCTGGTCCCGGCCGGACTGGTGGCGCTGGTGGCGTTCGGGCTCTCGCTGGAGAACTTCGGGTGGCGGCCGGAGTGGCCCGCCACGTCGGCGCTGGCGCACGAGCACCTGAGCATCGTCGGGCCGGTGGCCGCCGCCGCCGCGTTCCACCGCTGGGCGACGCTGGCCCGGCCCGCGAACCTGTTCGCCGCCGCCCGGCTGGACGGCACCGACAAACCCGAGCACTGGCTGAACTTCCTGCGCGTCTGGGCGTTGTTCGCGGTGGCGTACACGGTCGGGCTGCTGCCGATCTTCGTGCACACGGCGGTTTCGGCGACGTACGGCGGGCCGGCGCTCGGCTCGATCGCGCTGGGCTACCTCGGGCTCGGGTTCGCGGTGGCGGTCGGGCAGTTCGCCGCCGCCGCCGCGCCGGTGCCGGTGTTGACGGTTTTCGTGGCGGTGCTGGTTTTCCTGCTCTGCCAACTGCCGCAGGTGGTGTTCGAACGGTTCGGCGCGGTGCTGCCGGTCCAGTGGGACACCTTGGCGGCCAACGAGTACGAGACGACGAACGCGTTGTTGTTCCGCGCGTTCGCGTTGACGGCGATCGGTGGTGCGATGGTGTTGGCGTCACGGCTGGGGCGCTCGCCGGACCGGCCCGGACGCACCGCGCTGCCGATGGTCGGCGCGGTCCTCGTGCTGGGGGTCTTCCTCGCCGTGGCGGCGGCGAACCCGGTCGGCCGGGTGGCGGCGGTGGCCGACCCGCCGCGGCTGTGCGAGGCGGTGAGCGGGATCGAGGTGTGCGTGCACTCCGCGCACCAGGCCGACTTGCCCGTGCTGACGGAGACGGTCTCCGGGTTGGCCAAGGCGTACGGCGGCAAACCCGTTGCGGTGGCGGGGGTCTACGACCGGGCGGCGGTGCCGGCGGGCAAGCTGCCGGACGACTACGTGGTGCTCGGCCTGATCCTCGACCAGACCACGCTCGACACCGCCGGCGAGGACGTGGCCGCCGCGATGGCCGGGTTCGACGGGTGCCTGCGCGGGATCCGCGCGACCGGCGACCGGGCGACGTTCGAGGCGGGGCTCGCGCGGGCGAACGAGCTGGCGCGGTGGCTGCGCGGCCAGGCGGGGATCGTGGTGTCGTCGGACGTGCCGTACGAGCCGCCGTCGTCCGGGTTCTTCGCCAAGCCGCCGGACGAGATCCGGGCGTGGCTGGCGGCGAACAACGACCGCGTGGCGCAGTGCCGGTACGGGACGGAGTTCGCTTAGTGCTGTTCCTCTCGGCGCACAACGCGCGGGCGGTCGCGGCGTTGTGCGTGGTGGCGGCGGTGTTGTCGGCGTTGGCCGCGCGCATCGCGATCCCGGTCGACCTCGCGACGTTCCTGCCGCCCCGGGACGTCCCGGTGATCGAGCTGCTGGCCGTGGCGTTCGGCGGCGCGGCGGCCGGGCTGACCGCGCCCAGGTTGGTGGAGTGGGAGAAGCTCGGCACGCGGCGGGTCTCGGTGTGGGCGGCGGCGGTGGTGCCGGTGGTGGCGGTGGGCGCGCTGGTCGTGGTGGCGGCGGGGGTGCTGGCGCTGCCGGGCGAGGCTCCGTGGCGGTACATCCCGGCGAACGTCGTGGTGTGCACGGCGGTGGCGTTCCTGGGGCGCACGCTGCTGGGGCCGGTGACGGCTCCGGTGGTGACGGTGTTGCTGTTCCTGGCTTGCTGCGTGCTCCAGAACACCGTGCCGGCGGCCGATCCGTGGCTTCCGCTGTCCCGCCCGAACGGTGAGCCCCTGCCGGTGGCGGTCCCGCTGGTCGCGCTCGGACTCGCGGTGGTCGCGACCGCGTACACGCGCGGCCTGACGATGTGGGCGCACGCCCGTACCCGCGACTGAGACCGCGATCGCGCTGCGACGGCGTACCGGCCTTCGTAGCAGCGGCTGGTGTGGGGGCGAACTGTCCGCGCGCACGGGGTCCGTCGCCCGCCTGATCGTCGCTGGGCGGCAACTTTCCGAGTGGTGCGGCGCGTCACGACCGCCGCCGACGGGTCACTCGCAGGCGATGCCGTCCTTGTCGTTGTCGAGGCGGTAGACGTCCGGGCCGAGCACCTGGATCGGGCCGCGCACGTACGCGGGGCCGTCGCCGCTGCCACCGGCGCAGTCGACGTCGGACGCGATCGGCACGCAGCCGCTGTAGTTGGGGTGGCACGCGGGCTCGGCGGGCGGCGGCGCGACCGGCTCGGTCGTCGGCTTCGCGGCCGGCGGCTGCGCCACGGGCGCTTGGGTGACCGGTGCCTGGGTGATCTGGGGCGGCGCGGCGGGCACGGCCGTCGTCGGCGTCGGCGTGGTGGTCGTCGTCGTCGGCCGGGCGGTCGTGGTGGTGGTCGTGGTGGTCGGGGCGGTGGTGGTCAGGTTCGCGGCGGGGGTCTTCGAGGTGCCCGCGTTGGCGATCGCCGCGATGAACACGACCGCCGCCACGGCGGCCCCGGCGATCCACGCGGGACGGTTCCTCGCGAACCGCGACCTGCGGGGCGGCGCGGGATGGGACGTCGGCTGCGCGACGGCTGCCATCGGAACGGCCGAGGCGATCGGAACGGCCGTGGCGACCGGGGGGAACGTGGCGGTGGGAGCGGGCGGGAGCGCCAGGTTGTCCTCGCGGGGCAGGCGGAGGACGACCTCGGCACCCCGGACACCGGCCTGGATCACGGCTTCGCAGCCGGCTCGGCCGCCCCGGGCGGAGAGCAGGTCCAGCAGCGGCGCGTACCGCTGGGACATCAGGTGGGTCAGCTCGCCGACGCGCCGACCGTCCAGTCGGACCTCGATCGCGCGCTCGCCCTGGTACTTGCCGGTCGAGATGGTGCACCAGGCTAACTCGACCGCCACGTGCCTGCGCAGCCCCGGCGCGACCGGGTACCGGGACAGCTCGGCCTGGTGGTCGTCCTCGCGGGTCACCGTGACCGCGGTTTCGGCACCCAGCATCACCAGCCCATGGGACGAGTTCTCGATCACGGCACGCTCCAGACGCTCAGGACCTTTGGTCTGAGCATCGGCGCGACCGGGGACGGCTGTTACGCGCCTGGAAACAGCACGGTAACGGCGGGCGCGGCACGTGGACCGCGTCGGCGGGCACCGCAGCCCGGTGAGCAGCAGGGACCACCCGGGGCCCGGAGGGCAGCGCCGGACAGTCCACAATGGACTGAGAGGGCGCTCGACTCGCGGGGAGTGCGGTCGCGGGGTGGCTTGCCCGCCCGGAACAGGCCGGAAAAGCCAGAAGGCCCCCGGACGTCTCCGGGGGCCTTCCGAGACTGGAGGGGACGGCCGTCGCCGTCTCCCGTTGGCGCGACGCCGGGACTGCTGCCGATGGCAGGGTCAGGCGCGATCGGTTACCGGGCCGCGCGGGCAGTCAGATCAGCCGACGCGCCACAGCGCGGGCACGTTCGGCGGCTCCCAGCCGGCCTGGGCGGTGTGCGCCTGGAGGCACACGTAGCTGACGCCGCCGTAGGTCACCTTGGTGCCGGCGGTGTAGCCCGTGCCCGGCGTCCACGTGCCACCCGGGGGAACCGTGGTGGTCGAGGTCGGACCGGTGGGGCTGGTCGGCTGGGTGGTGGACGTGGTGGACGTCGGCCGGGTGGTGGTCGGCGTCTGCTGGATGTTCAGCACGAAGTCGTACTGACCTTCGCGGCCGGTTCCGACGTTGCGCATCGTCATGAGGAGGCGCGGGTCGTAGATGGTGTCGGTGTTGTTGCGCGGCTCACCGGGGAAGTACAGCTGCGTGGTGAGCACGCGGCCGCCGGGGGCCTGGACCTTGACGTGGATGTGCCGGGTGCGGCCGGGGTACAGGCCGGGCACGATCGTGGTCAGGGTGAACTTGCCCGACGCGTCGGTGAACTGGTGGCCGCGGAACTTGAAGCCGGTGTTGTCGTACACACCGTTGTTGTCCGCCTGCCAGAAGTCCATCAGCACGTTCGCGATCGGCTGGCAGCGCAGCCCGAACACGAAGCCGGTGACGGTGAGGCGGGTGCCGACCGTGCCCGCGTCGACCAGGGACGAGCGCAGCGGCGAGTTGGGCTTGAAGTACGGACCCTCGGTCTGCGCCGGGGTCGGGTCGTCGCCGTCGTCGCACTGCGGCGTCGGTTCGAGCTGTCCGCCCGTGCTGGGGATCGTGCGAGCCAGAGCGGGCACACCCATCAGCGCTGCGGGCACCGCGACGCCGGCCGCGAGGGCGGCGCGCAGGACCGGCCTGCGGCTGAAGTTCCGGGAATCAGGCGATTCCTCGGTCGTGCTCTGGTCGCCGTCCGTAGGCGTGTCCATGCCTGCTCCTCGTGGGGGATGGGCGGTCTCGGGAATTCATAACGAACCTATGGAGACGCTCCGGCGCGGACGATGGACTGGGGCGGTAGGTCGTGGTGTATCTCGTGGTCGGTCATAACTGTGAACGGCGTCACCCGTTGCGGCGCGGCGGACATCGCCCGTGCGGCGGAAGTCGCCGGGGCTCACGCCGGTCTCCCGTCGGAAGAACCGGCAGAAGTACGCCGGGTCGGCGAAGCCCACCCGGCCCGCGATCTGCCGCACGGTGAGGTCCGTTCGGGCCAGCAGCCGCTTGGCCTCGCTGGCCCGCGCCTCGCGCACGAGTTCCGAGGGCGTGCGGCCGGTCGCCGCCTTCACCGCCTCGGTGAGGTACCCCGGGGTGACGCCGATCCGCTCCGCGTACGCCCGCACGGACCACAGGTCCACGTCGGGCCGGCCCGCGAGGCGGGCGAACTCCTCGGCCACCGCGCCGGTCCGGGCGGGCGGCGCCGCGCTGGGCGTCTCCGGCAGCCGGGCGGCGCGCACGATCAGCACGTGCAGCAGCGACCGCAGCACCGACTCGACGCCCTCGGCGCGCTCCCGGTACTCCTGGTCCAGCTCTCGGACCAGCGCGGACAGCCCCGCGTGGGTGTCGTCGTCGAGGGTGAGCCAGGGCCGTTCGCTCAGCCGCCGCAGCAGTTCCCGATCGCCCGGGTGGTCGATCAGGAAGTCGTCGGTGAACAGGATCACGAACCCTTCCAACGCCCGCGTGTCGGCCCAGTGGTGCACCTGCCCCGGCGCGATGGCGCACAGGTGGGGCGGGCGCAGCTCCCAGCGGGCCAGGTCCACGACATGGGTGCCGACGCCTCCGGTGACGAGCACGATCTCGTGAAACGTGTGCCGGTGCGGGAAGTTCGCGCTCGACATCGGCCCGATGGAGTCGAACGTGCCGATGGCGAACGGCAGGGCGTTGGGCACCGGCACCTCCAACCGGTGCATCGGCAGCTCACCCACCCGCGGCGTCTGGCAGGGCGTCCCCGGTAACACGGTGGTGCCACGCATTTTTCGTCCTTTC
This sequence comes from Saccharothrix sp. NBAS 001, assembly GCF_056640475.1. Classification (NCBI taxonomy): domain Bacteria; kingdom Bacillati; phylum Actinomycetota; class Actinomycetes; order Pseudonocardiales; family Pseudonocardiaceae; genus Saccharothrix; species Saccharothrix sp. NBAS 001. The sequence goes on along the minus strand of NZ_CM153251.1, from coordinate 8,608,223 downwards.
GCCACCGGACCGAAGGTCCAGACCAATCGTTGGTGAAAACACGATGGCATGACCGAGGCCAACGGGGAACACAACACGGGTCGCGGGTATCTCCGTGCCTGGTGGGGCGTCCGGCTGCCGGACGAGGACCGTCTCGAACCGCGCCCCGCAGGCGTGAAACATCTTCGGGTCAACCCGGTCGACGGGTCATTTCGTCATCCGCCGGCGCAGTTCGGCGATCAGCTCCTCGTCGCCGAGCAGGGACGGGTCCGGCCGCGCCGAGCGCAGCGCCGCCTCCTCGCGGGTGATCAGGCCCGCCGCCACCATCACCTCCAACGGGCTGGCCCCGAACCAGGCCGCGACCGCCCGCGCCGAGTCCAGCGACGCCTTGCCGCCGTGCCGCCAGTCGGACAGCCGGCTGCGGTCGATCCCCGCGCCGCGGGCCAGTTCGCCGGTCGTGCCGCCCCGCCTCGCCAGGTTCTCCTCCAGGTACCGCCACCACTCGGACGTGCCGTTCTCGGATTCGCTCATGCGGCCCGATGTTAGGCGCGTGCACGCAACGTCCGCAACGCACCCCCGACCACCTTCACCTCATCAGATGTCGACCGCGCCCGCTGCGCCGGCGCAACCGGACTACAGTTCGGTGCACCGGACGTACGTCCGGTGCGCACACGGGACACCGGAGGCGGCGATGCCGAAGACCATCAGGCTGCGCTCGCGGGCCTTCGCCAAGGCCGCGCTGCTGGCGGGCTTCACCTCGGACTACGCGCTGGCCAAGGCCATGGAGGTGAACCGCTCGACGGTCGCCCGGGTGCTCAACGGGGAACTGCGGCCGGGGCCCGCGTTCATCGGCGGCGCGCTCGCCGCGCTGGCCCCGATGCAGTTCGACGACCTGTTCGAGGTGGTGTCCCGGACCGACCTGGATGACTGAGCGTCACGTCGAAGTGGCATTTTGGCGGTGTCCACAGCTCACCCGATTGGTTGACACTAATGATCATTCGGAGACGGACGGGCGGCTCGACCCGATGTGACCAGTGGCCGGCGCGGCGGACCGGGAAGGACGGCGGCAGGTGAGCGAGCAGGGCAGGCGGTTGCTGGAGGACGTGCTGCGCGCGCGCCGCGCCCTCGGCCACGACGTACCGGACCCCGGGCCGCCGAACGGACCACCGCCCCCGCAGGACGCCGACGACGTGCGGCGGTGGTTCGCCGAGCACCGCGACGAGGTGGTGGCCGCGGTGCGGGTCGGCGACGACACGGCCGTCGACCTGCTGGCCCACGTGTGGCGCGCGCTGCCCGCCGACGTCGACGGGCGCTGGCCGCTGGAGCTGTACGACCTCGCCGCGCCGCTGGCCGACGCCCGACCGCCCTCCGGCCCGCTCGCCGAGGCGTTCCGGGCCGGTGCGGACGCGCTGCGGGCCCGGGGGGCGCTGCGCCCGGCCGCCGCGCTGGGGATGCGCGAGCTGGCCGTGCGGCGGCTGCTGGACGACCCGGAGCCCACTGCGGACGCCCTGAGCGCCCTGGCCGCCACCTACCGCGCCCAGGGCCGGCTGCACCGGGTCATCGGCTGCGCGGACGAGGTGCTCGAACTGCGCATCCGGCACGGCGACCGGCACGACGTGGCCCGCGCGCTGGCCCACCTCGGCGAGCTGATGGTCGAGGCGGGCCGGCTGGACACCGCGGTCAACTACCTGACCCGCGCGGACAAGGCGTTCGACGACGGGCGGCCGGTGCCCGACCGGGCCCGCGCGCAGGTGCTGCTCGGGCGCGCGCTGTGGCTGTCCGGCGACGAGGGCGCGGGTCGGCGGTGGTTGCGCCGGGTGCTGCCCGACCTGTCCGACGACGACGCGCGCGCCGTGCGGGCGCTGCTCGAACTGCCCGCCGGCTCAGTCCCGGAGCAGGGCGACCAGCAGCTGGATCAGCAGGCCGGAGGCCAACCTCGCCCAGGACGTGTACCGGGGGCGTGACTCGCGGCGGTGCCGGCCACGACGGGGTGGTGTGCTCATGCGGGTTCTCCCGGAGGGGGTCGTCGGTCAGGGCAGGGCCGTGGTGTCCGGGTTGTCCACGAGCAGGTGCAGCACGTCCCGGCAGACGAACACCCGCCGGTAGTCGCGGGAGTCCCACGGGACGAGGATCCCGCGCTGCACCAGCCGGCGGGTCAGGTCGGTGGCGGCCTTGGTGGTGATCCCGTGCCGTTCGCGAAGCGTCCGGTGGTCGACCACCGGGAAGCCGACCAGGTTCGCCGCCACCTCGGGCAGCACGCCGGTGCGCGGCAGCAGCCGGGCGTACCGCTCGGCGAGGTCTTCCAGCCGGCCGATCAGCCGCAGCTGGGCCAGGGCCTGGTCGCGGACCGCGCACGCGAAGAACTCCACCCAGTGGTGCACCAGCCCGGTGTCGACCACCGCGCGGATCTCCTCCTGGTACTCGGGCAGCGTGTCGTCCAGCCACACCGACAGCGGCAGCAACTGGTCGCGCAGCAGGCCCGCGCGCATCATCTCCAGCACCGAGAACGCGCGCGCGACGTGCCCGTTGGCGGCCGGGAACGGTTGCAGCACTTCGAGTTGGTAGTGCGCGAGGGCGATCTTGGCGAGCCGCGGCTGCTCGCGCTCCTCGCGCACCCACGTGGACCACTGCTCCAGCAGCGCCACGAGGTGCGCGCCGGTCGCGGTGAGCAGGTACGCGCGGCCGAGACCGAGCACGCCGGGTTCGCGGCGCAGCACCTCGCGCGGCTCCGCCCCGGGCCGGCCGACCATGATCGCGGCCAGCGCGCCGATCAGCCCGGCGTCCACCGCGTCGCCCTGCCGGACGCGCTCGACGCCGTGGTCGTAGGCGGCCAGGTGGGGTGCGAGGAGCTGGGCCGGCGCGGACCGGTCGGTCGGCGGATCCCCTTGGGAGGCGAGGAGATCCGCGGCGAGCGCCTCGCGCAGCCCGATGGCCGTCCCGGTCAGCCCGGCCGACGCCTGCGCGTCGCGGACGCGGGTCGCCCGGACCAGGCCGGCCCGCAGCGGGCCCGCGCGGCCGCGCAACCGGTCGGCGGCCTCGTCCAGCCGGCCCAGGGCGTGCTCGGCCTCGGCGACCAGGCGGTAGGTCGCCACGGGCAGCGGCAGGTGGGACGGCAACGGGGGCGGCAGGTACGCGCCTTCGCTCCGGAGGTGCTCGGGGATGCCCGGGATCACGGGGACCGGCGCCCACTGCCCTGGAGGCAGGGGTGGGACGTTCATGGGGAGCAGCATCCACCAAGTGAAGTAAATGCGCAATACGCTTCAACTGTGCAATCCGCCGATCAATGACCGGAATCCGGGCATTCCCCGGCGGACCGGTCCCGACGATTCACCGGCCACCCCGGTTATAGCACCGCCGCCGGTCGGACGTACTGCGGGGAATATTCCGCAGATCTGCGGACGACCGCCCGGAGCTGCGCTTATTCCAATCCGAGGTGCCGGCCCGACTATTCCAGGTAATGACGCATCGACCATCGCGGGGTCGGGGTCGGGGTCTCGGTGAGCGGGCCGGACTGACGAGCGGTCCGGTAATTGCGCACGACAACGCCCGGCGGCGGACCGCGCCCTCGTGTAATTCTTTCGTGTTCGCTCGGCCGAACCCGGCCGTGAACGACCCGAAGGCCCCGCCTGTCCGGCGGGGCCTTCGTCCGTGCTGTGAACCTGGTGGGCCCGTCGCTCCCTGCGGCCCGGAGCCCACCCGGCTCCCCTCGTGGTGCGGGGTCTCCAGATCAGCACTCGCCGATCTGCTGCCACGCGTAGCTCTGGCCCGGCGCCTCGCCGTAGGTCCAGTACTGGTTGCGCCACTCGTAGCCCTGGTACGAGACGGTCGAGCCCGGCGGGTAGTACTGGGCCGGGTTCCACTCGGCCGTCGAGCAGCCGGGCGGGTTGGGCGTGCCGCCGCCACCGCCGGTGGTCGACTGGACCCACTGCTTGAACGCGACCACGTCGGTGTAGATCGTGGCCTGACCCGAGCCGCAGGTCTGGTTGTTGATTCCGGCCCGGCTGGTCGCGCCGACCAGCCGCCACTCCGCGCCGACCTTCTGGACCATCGGGCCGCCCGAGTCGCCGTAGCACGCGGTCTGCGAGGTGGTGCTGTACACGCACAGCTCGTGGCTGCCGTTGAACTCGTTGGTGCACATGTTGTCCGGGTTGATCCGGGTGTCGAGCTGCTTGAGGTTCGTCGGCGGCTGGCCGCACTGCGGGGTGTTGCAGGTCTGGCCCCAGCCGATGAGCCGCACGTTGGTGTTCGCGGCGGGCGAGGTGTCGCCGAGGCTGATCGGAGCCTGGGACACCGCGCTCGACAGGCGCAGCAGGGCGATGTCGTACTGCTGGCTGCCGCCGGGCCGGTAGTTCGGGTGCCGCACGATCTGCGAGACGCCCGACAGCGTGCCGCCCGAACTCCACTGGGTGGAGCCGATCCGCACCCGCATCTGCGAGGGCTGGATCGGGGACTGCTGGTTGTAGGTGCAGTGCCCGGCCGTCACCATCCACTGGGCGCTGACCAAGGACGCGCCGCAGCCGTGCCGGCCGTTGAGCTGGATCGAGCCCATGAACGAGTAGGTCTCGGTCGCGTTGCCGCCGCCCACGATGTACGGCGTGACGGGGTCGGCGTTCGCCACCGGCGTGGCCGCGAAGGCCGCAGCGGCGGCCACCGGCACGAGGGCAGCGCGCAGCAAGGTACGCAATGACATGGGTTTTCCTTCTGGTGCAGGGTGATGGTGCTCCAGCGGCCGAAGTGCAGGCATCGACCGTGAACACATGATGAACGGGCCGTTGTCTGGCCGAACAATCCCAACGTTGCATAAGGTCCGCCTATGGAGCTGGAGTTCCGGCACCTCCGGGTGGTGCGCGCGGTGGCCGACGCGGGCACCCTCACCGCCGCTGCGGCCGAGCTGCGGATGACGCAGCCTTCGGTCAGCGAGGCGTTGGCCCGCGCCGAGCGGATCGTCGGCGGGGCGCTGTTCCGGCGGGGTGCGCGGGGCGCGACCCCGACGGCGCTGGGCGAGGTGGTGGCCGCGCACGCGCGGGCCGTGCTGGAGGCGCTGGACCGGTTCGAGGCGGCCGTGGGCCGGACTTCGCCGGGCGCGGCCCGATTCGGCTGCACGCCGTCGATGCTGCTGGCGAGCCTGTCCGAGCTGGTGCCGCAGGTGCTCGGGGTGCAGGCCGAGGTGCGCACCGAGCTGGACGGCGTGGCGCACCTGGAGTTGTTGGCGGACAACCGGATCGAGGGCGCGCTGATCGCCGAGTTCCCCGGCCTGGAGTACCCGCTGCCCTCCGGTGTGGAGCGTGCCTCGGTGGCCGTGGAGCCGATGTTCGTCGCGCTGGCCGACGGGCACCGGCTGGCCCGGCGCGCCGAGGTCGACCTGGCGGACCTGGCCGGCGAGACCTGGGGCGCGGCGTCGACCGCGCGCGACCACTTCGGCGACCACCTCACCGGGGTGTGCCTGCGGGCCGGGTTCACGCCGGACATCCGGATCATGGACGTCACGGAAGCGTTGCAGGCGGCCGAACTCGGGCGCGCGGTGCTGCCCGTGATGCCGGGCAGCAGGCGGCGGTCGGGGGTGACGTTCGTGCCGCTGGCGGGTGCGCCGCTGTGCATGGCGACGACGTTGTTCTGGCGGGCCGACGGGGTGCTGCGGCCGGCCGACGTGGAGCGGCTGTGGGCGGGGCTGGTCGAGGCGCAGCACCAGGTCGTGCAACGGCCGCCGGTCTACCGCGCCTGGCTGCACCGGCACCCGGAGTGGACCACCACCCCGGCCCGCCCGGTCCCCCGGCACGACCCGCTCGGCCGCTGACCGCGTCCGGTGCCCGTCGAGGGGTTCGCGCGCCGCCCCGTCACGCGCGGCCGGGTCCGGCGGAGCCGAGCCAGCCGGGGTTGCGCCCGAACCAGCCGGGGATGCGGCAGTGCGCGGCGGCGGCCCGGCGGTAGGCGGCGACCAGCCCGGCGCGGATCCGGTCGACCACGGCCGGGTCCAGGTCCGCCGACCAGAGCAGGAGGTGCCGGACCCGCAGCGGCGAGCCCTTGATCGCGCGGATCCGGCCGGGCAGCTCGACGCCGGTGTCCAGGGCCTGCAACGGCACGACGACGTCCTCACCGCGGCGGACGAGCTGGGCGACCACGAGTTCCTCCACCGCCCGCACGGCGACCGGCCCACAGCGGTCCACCAGGTGGCGGTGGAACCCGGCGTCCCCGTGCGGCGAGGTCAGCCAGGTCGAACCCGCCAGATCGGCGAGTTCGGGCTCCTCCCGCCGGACCGCCGGATGCGTGTCCGGCAGGAGCACGAAGAACGGTTCCGCGCCCAGCGGCGTGATCCCCACGCCGGCCGGCGCGACGCACTCCCGGTCGGGGAAGTCGACGTGCAGGGCGAGGTCCAGCCCGCCGTCGCGCAGGGCCTCCAGGGCTTCGGCCCGGTTGTCCACCACCGACAGGTCCACCACCCGGTCCGGCACGGCGGCGGCGGCCGTGTCGCCGAGCAGGCGGGCCGGCGCGGCGGGCAGCACGCCCACCCTCAGCAGCGGTTCGCCGGGCCGCCGGTCGACCGCGCGGCGCAGGTCGTCCAGCGCGGCGAGGACCTCGCGGGCGTGGGTCAGCACGACCGCGCCGAGCGCGGTGGGGCGTGCGCCGTGCCGGCCCCGGTCGAACAGCGGGCCGCCCACGGCGTGCTCGATGCGGTGCAGCTGGGAGGTCAGCGCGGGCTGGGACAGCCCGAGCGCCGCCGCCGCCCGGGTGAGGCTGCCCGCCGTGCCGATGGCCTCGACAAAGCGCAAGTGCCGCACCTCCAGCTCCATTCGGCCGAGTATGACCGATACGGCGGAAAGGTCAACCCGTACGACGAACGCCTTTCAACGATAGCCCGGACAGCACCTCTCTATACTGTTACACGGTTGCGTGACCGAGGTCACATATTACTTCTGGGTACGACCGTTACCAGCGCGGGCACGCGGTCCGGCGGCGACTTCCGAAGTTCTTTATTCACAGTCGACGAGAAATGTTCGAGAGCCCCAGGTAATCGGCTGTTAACGTCTTTTCCGGTGCCGTCACATGGCACCGACACGGTCGAATCCGACATTCTGGGGAGAACCGACATGACGAAGCTCGCACGCGTCCTGACCACCACCGCGGCGGCGGCCACGGCCGCCCTCGCGCTCGGCGGCGGCGTCGCCCAGGCCACCCCGAACACCGTTTACCTGTACACCAGCACCAACGCGACCTGCACCCAGATCGGCAGCACCGGTGTCGCGAACGGCGTGTTCGACTCCTACGAGTGCAAGAGCGGTGTCGCGGGCTACAGCACCCTGGTCGACCCGACCAGCGGTTCGCTGACCAACGCCCCGGTGTGGACCGCTCCGCTGTCGGAGTGCACGACGGTGGGCAACAACGGCGTGACCAACGGCGCCTGGACGTCTTACTACTGCCAGCTCGGCATTGCCGGCTACACGCTCCTGGTGAGCCGCTAGAAAATCGGTTCCGCCCCGGGCGCCAGGTGCGTCCGGGGCGGACCCGCGCGGCCACCCGAAGTCGACCGGCGCATATCCGGCAGCGGTCGACGGAATCGGACAACGCGCCCGACCGACGCCGTCGCAGATTCGTGCGACGGCCATTTCGGCATTCCCGGGAACCGGGCGGACCAATTGTCCGGTCGACCCGGACCGGATCGCGCCGCCGGTCGTCGCCGACCGCTGGTCGAACAGACGTTCGAGCCGTCCACAGCTGTGGACAACCCTGTGGACAACTAGCCGGCCAGGCTCAGCAGCTCGTCCACGGACCACTGGTCGTCGGCGTGCTCACCGCGCTTCTCGGCGAGCACCCGCCCGTCCGGCGCGATGAGGAAGTCGGCGGGCAGGCCCAACCGCCCGCCGGTCGGCTTCGGCAACGGCCGCCGGCCCCGCAACACCGGGCCGAGGTCCCGCGCCACCCCGCGGACGATCGCTCCCCAGGCCCGCGGATCGAGCACCGAGCGCGGCGAGGACTCCACGCCGAACTCGACGTAGAGCGCCTTCCCCGGATCACCGACCACGGCGAACGGCAGGTCCGCCACGTGCGGGCGCAACTCCTCCGGCGTCGAGTGGAACACCACGACCTCGCGGATGCCGCGCGCCTCGATCTCGGCGTGCCGGCGGACGACCGACCGCAGGTGCAGGTTGCACACCGGACACCCGGCGAAGCGCCGGAATTGCAGGTGCACCAACCGTTCCGGGTCCGGCACCCGGACCGTCCCGCCCTGCACCGCTTGCCACTCCCGTGCCTTCGACACCGTGACCCCCTCGTAGGCGTGCGCTGTACGCCTACGCCACGGTATGAGCGTATGACGTACGCTGTCAACCGCCATGCCACGACCCAGGTCACTGACCCCCGACGACCTCGCCGCCGCCGCGCTCGCCGTGATCGACCGCGCCGGACTGGCCGAGCTGTCCATGCGCGCCGTCGCGCAGGAACTCGGCATGGGCACCATGTCGCTCTACCGGTACGTCCCGGACAAGTCCGCGCTGGAAGAGCTGGTGGTCGACCACGTTCTGTCCACAGTGGACACGAGCCTGCCGGGAACGGCCTGGCAGAGCCAAGTCACCACCCTGGTCGTCCGGGTTCGGGACGCGATCGCCGAGCACCCGAACGCGGTGCCGCTGACGATGACCCACCGGCACCGCTCGCCCGCACTGCTGCGCTGGTCCGAGGCCGTGCTGGAAGTGCTGGCGCACAACGGTTTCCACGGCGAACGACGGGTGGTCGCGCTGCGCGCGCTGCTGGGCTACCTGATCGGCGCGGTGCAGCTGGAGCACCTCGGGCCGCTGTCCGGGCCCGGAACCGCCGCCATGGCGGGACAATCGGAGTTCCCGCTGCTCGCCGAGACGGCCACGGCGGCGGGCGGAGTCGCGGACGGGTTCCGCCAGGGCCTGGCCGTGGTGCTGCGCGGCCTCGAAGGGCAGTTGCCGGCGCGAAGGTCGGGTGCGGCCGACCTTCGCGCCAGAGGCGACGAACACGGAGTACCGCTTTGAGCGTCACGGAACCGGGCATCGGGCGCGGAGCCGGTTCCCGCTGCGTCTCCAGGTCAGGTTCGTCGGCGAGGGACACGTGCCGCCCCTCATCCCGTTCCGGGTGGAACGGGCCGTCTGTCAGGCGATCCGGTCGTCGGGCAGTTCGAGCAGCTCGTCCAGCACGCTCGTCGCCGGCCCACGCCGCCGCCAGGAAAATCTGGTGGGGGACAACACGTTCACTTCATCCGCGGGCATCCTGATCGCCACCACGTCGTCCTCGGTGTGCAGGCGGACCACGTCGATCACCGCGTCGTGCGCGCGAACGCCGACCACTGCGGCGAGTTCGCCGCGGGCGTCACGGGGGTGCAGGAACTGGAAACCTCGCTCGATCAGCTGTCGCAGCTGGAGGGACGTCCGCACCGCGGCGTCAGCCGGCAAGGTCATCGAATTCCCCGTCCCTGGCACCGGCCACGAAGGCCGCGATCTCGGCTCGGGTGTAGACGAGCGCGGGACCGTCCGGGAACCGGGAGTTGCGCATCGCGATCTCGCCGTTGTCCAGCGCGGCGAGTTCGACACAATTGCCATACGCTCCACTACGTGCGCTCTTGCGCCAAGTCACATCCGGCAGCTCGGCCGCGGACATGCCGTTGTGGGCCTTGAGGGCCATCGACATCACCTACCCCACGCGACGGGATGCATCTGCACGTGCATCTGGCTGTGCACGGACCGTAGCACTCCGTGAAGCACGGGTAAATGCACGTGCAGATGCAGAGAACGAATCTCCCCCGGACGGAGGAGCGCTACAGGTCCGCTCGGATCTTCATCAGCATCTGCCTGCTGCGGTCGGGCGTCTCCGCGTCGACGGTCAACCGGTCGAAAACCCTGCTGTAGACCTCAAGTTCTTCGAGTTTGTCGAGGTAGAGCGCGCCCGCCAGGTGCTCCAGGTAGACGATGTCGGGCAGATCCGGCTCGCCGAACCGGAGCATGGTGAACGGGCCCTCCGCTGCGTAGCCGCTCAGCTGGTACGGAACGATCTGAAGAGTGATCGGGGCGTCTTTGGTCACGGAGAGCAAGTGCTCGATCTGGTCGAGCAGCACCTGGCGGCCCCCGATCGGGCGATGCAGCACCGATTCGTCGATGACCGCCCACAGCCTCGGGGCACCCGGCCGGAACATCACCTTCTGCCGCTGCATCCGCAGCGAGACCCGGCGCTTCACCGGCGGACCGGCCAGTTCCGGCCGACCGTGGCTGGCGATCGCCATCGCGTACGCCTCGGTCTGGAGCAGCCCCGGCACGAACTGCGTCTCGTAGGTCAGGATCCGGGACGCCGCCTCCTCCAGGCCGACGTAGTCCTGGAACCAGTCCGGCATCAGGTCGGTGTAGCGGTGCCACCAGCCCGGCGCGTTCGACCGGCGGACCATCGCCAGGAACTTGTCCCGCGCGTCCGCGTCCGTCATCCCGTACATGGTCAGCAGATCCGCGACGTCGCGCTCCTTGAGCCCGACCCGGCCCAGCTCCATGCGGCTGATCTTCGACTCGGACCCGCGGATCGCGTAGCCCGCGTCCGCACGGCTGATCTCCGCGCCCTCGCGCAGCCTGCGCAGCTGCGAGCCGAGCACGATGCGCAGCGCGGTGGGCCCGCCGTCCCGCTCGGCCGACGAGCCCTCGGGGTCACCAGTGGCCATCGCTGATCCTCCCGATCGTCCTCACTCGTGCGAAGCCCGTCCACCCGAACAGCGGTTGCGCCCGGACGGCGCGAAATCGCATCGTCACTGAACGTACACCGCTGATCTTCCTCCGTCCGCCGCACACTGCCCACTCACGCGTTGAGCCCAAACGCTTACGCTGAGTGGGCTGTGACGCGGTGCACAACCACCGCACTCCCATCCCCACTGCGAGGTCACCAATGCCGGGACCGTCCTCGGACACCGCCGCCCCCGTCTACATCGACACCACCAAGGCCAGTATCGCCAGGGTCTACGACGCTTTCCTCAACGGCAAGGACAACTACGAGATCGACCGGGAAGTGTTGCGGCGCGTCCAGCAGGTCGCGCCGGAAGCCGCCACCCTGGCCGTGGACAACCGCTCGTTCCTGATCCGCGCGACCCGGTTCGTGGCCAGCCAGACCGGCATCACCCAGTTCCTGGACTGCGGTTCGGGCCTGCCCACCGCCGAGAACACCCACCAGGTGGCGCAACGGATTCAGCCGGACGCACGAGTCGTCTACGTCGACAACGACCCGGTGGTGCTGGCCCACGGCCGCGCACTGCTGGAGGAGAACGACCAGACGCACTTCTCCGCCGCCGACATCTTCTCGCCGCAGGACATCCTCCAGGACCCCGTGGTGCGCAAGCACATCGACTTCTCCCAGCCGCTCGCGCTGTTCCAACTCGGCACGCTGCACCACTACAACGGCACGTCGCCGACGTCGGCGGAGATCATGGCCGAGTACATCGAGGCGCTGCCGTCGGGCTCCTACGTGGCGATCAGCCACTTCCTCGACCCGGAAACCGAGGAGCACTCGGCGATCGCGCGCCGGATGGAGGAGACGTTCCTGCACTCCCCCATGGGTTCGGGCCGGTTCGCCACCCGCTCGGAGCTGCTCGGCCTGTTCGAGGGGCTGGAGATGGTCGACCCGGGTCTGGTCATCTGCGCGGACTGGTGGCCGGACGGGCCTCGGCTGCGCAAGCTCGACGCGGTGTCGTACTGCATCGCGGGAGCGGTCGCACGCAAACCGTAGCGGTCGCCCCGAGGTGACTCCGCGTCGAGCGTCGTGCCATGTGCGGATGGCACGACGCATTCGCCGTCACAACAGCACTTCCGGCGTTTCATCCACAATGGACAGACGCAACGCCGAGGGCGCCACCGCGTCGCGGCAGCGCCCGGGGCCCGGGGTTCAGCGGGAGAAGAAGTCGACCAGGACCGGTGCGGTGACGTCGGCCTTGACCATGTGCGTCTGGCCGTCGAGCACCTTCAGCTCCCCGTCCGGCAGCGCCGAGGCCAGCACCTGCTGGGCGTTGCGCATCCACGCCGGGCTCTTGCCGCCGGCGATGACCAGGCCGGGCGCCTTCGCCCCGGACCACCGGTCGGCGGCCGGCGCGACACCGCGCTGGTGCTCGCCCACCACCGCCAGGTCGGCGGGCAGCGTGTGCGCCACCGCCTTGAGCTTCTTCCACATCGGCATGACCTGCATCAGCACCACGAAGAACCCGGGCGTGCCGACGAACTTCATGAACATCTTCACCGCGTCGCCCGGCCGGCCCTCGGCCAGCGCCCGATCCATCCGCGCCGGGTAGTCGGGCGGCAGCGGGTCGCGGGTGCCGTCCACGATCATCGGCGACTCGTAGACCGCGAACCGGTCCGCCGCGACGCCCCGGTGCACCGCCTCGGCGACCAGCGCGCCACCGGAGGACATGCCGAACAGGTGCGCCCGGCCACCCGCCTCCTCGATCAGCGCGGCGATGTCCTCGACCTCCCGCGCCACGTCGCGCGGCCCGGTGCTCCCGCTCCCGCCGCGACCGCGCCGGTCGTAGGTGTAGACGGTGAAGTGCGGCGCGAGCGCCCCGGCCAACTTCGTGGCGGGACCGAACTCCCGGTAGCACAGCGCGCCGTCCACGATGATCAGCGCGGGCCCCGACCCGGTCCTGCTGTACTCGATCCTGGTGCCGTCCGCGGACGTGACCTGACCCATTTCCCCGCACTCCCTCAGATCTCGGCGCGCAGCTTCAGCGCGACCGCGGACACCCAGAGCCAACTCACCACTGCCACCACGTACAGCAGCACGGTTCCCCACTCGGAACCCATGAACGCCATGGGCACCAGCGAGATCACGCCCGTCGCCGCGCAGTACCACGACCACCCGCCCCGGAACCGCCGGGCGAACACGAAGCACGCCGCGACCAGCGCCGGGAACGCCGCGAAGAACGCCACCCCGTGCAGGGTCCCGTGCCACGAGAGGACTTCGGGCCGGCCGTCGGGTGCGCCGACCGGGAACCCGAACGCCGGGTCGGCCACGAACACGCCGCCGCCGACCATGCCCAGCGCGAAGATCGCCAGCAGGACCGGGCCCCACGTGCCGCCGCGCTGCCCGCCGATCGCCCGCCGCACGCCGAACGCCATGGCCAGGAACAGCAGTCCGGTGAGGACGAAGTTGGCGATCTGCACCCAGCCGCCCTCGCCCAGCGAGAGGAAGCTGAACGGGTGCCGCTTGAGGTCGAAGCCGTCCCGGGTGGCGGCCAGGGCGAACCCGGTGACCAGGTAGAGCGGCCCGGCGAGCACGCCGCAGCCCAGCAGCAGGGCGGTGGCGCGGTCGCGGGGTCCGTTGCGCGGCCCGGTTTCCGGTCTGGTGGCCGGAAGCGTCGTACTCGGTGCGGTCATGACAGCGAACCCATCCAGGAAGACCACGTGCGCTCGTCGCGCCCGTCGTCGGTGAAGACGTGGTGCATCGCGATCAGCACCCCGTTGAAGCCTTCGAAGAACCGGTACATCGCGTCGGGCGTGCGGATCCCGACCGTCTGGCCGTTGGCGTAGTAGACGACACCGGGGATGCCGTCGACCTCGACCGCGTCCCCGCGTTCGGGCGCTTTTTCCAAGCCGATCCTGTGGTTCAGCGCCGCCCACAGCGCGGGCCAGTCGGCGACCGGCGGGCCGAGCACGGTCACCGGGCGGGCGGTGCGGCCCGCGAAGTGCTCCAGGTACTCGATCAGCGTGCGCCAGAACATCGCGCCACCGGCCAGCATGGCCTCGAACTCGTCCTGCCAGTCGTCGCCGGGCAGGAACCCGCTCGCGACCATCCGCAGCACGGTGCTGCCCTGGTCCCGGCCCTCGACCAGGAACTCGTAGGCCAGGAACCGGCCGTCCGGCTCCCGCTGCGCGCCGTAGGCCAGGTGCTTGCCCGGCTCCCACGCGGTGATCTCGTGCTTCGGCTCGTAGCCGCCGAACGCGCCCGTCACCGCGACGCCGGCCTCGACCTCGTTGTTGCCCATGAACCACGAGTCGATGCCCGGCCCGGTGGCGATGGCCTCCCAGACCTGCTCCGGCGTGACCGCCAGCTCGACCTCGTTGGTCTCCTCGTACGCGTGCCCCATCAGGACTCCTTCGCAACGCTGGGGTGCACGGCGACGACGACGCGATGCGCCCGCCCACCCTCGGTCGTCTCGTCGTGGTACTTCGCGACCAGCCCGGTCACCGCCGCGGCCAGTTCCTCGGCGAACGCCGCCCGGTCGCCCGCCGTGGCGAACCGGACCTCGCCGTCGACGGCGAAGGTCGCCACCCTCTTGCCCGCCTTCGCGGACCCGGTGAGCAGGTTGCCCACGTCGCGCACCAGCCGCGCCGCCACCGCGAGCAGCCACCGCGCGGACAGCCGGTCGGGCGAGCGCTCCGGGTCGGGCTGCACGGCGGCCAGCGCCATCGGCGAGATCACGTAGGACGCCGCCGTGGCGCGCATGACCCGCTCGGTCATGTTGCCCTTGCGGCGCTCCTCGGCCAGCTCGACCAGGCCGTGCTGCTCCAGCGTGCGCAGGTGGTAGTTGACCTTCTGCCGGGGCAGCCCCACCTTGGCCGCCAGCATGGTCGCCGAACCCGGCTCGACCAGTTCGGCCAGCAGCCGGGCCCGCACCGGGTCCAGCGAGACCTCGGCCGTAGCCGCGTCCTCGATCACCGCCACTTCAAGCATGGGAGAACCTTCGCACCGACAACTCAGTTTGTCAAGACAACTCGACTTGTCGGTGACGGCCCGCTGTGCCCCGTGACGGGGGCCGTGCGCGGCGCGGTCAGCGTTCGGTGCGGGGTTCGTCAGCGGGGGTGGCCAGAGTCGGCGGCATGGTGGACACACAGGTCAAGCGGAGTTGGTGGCGGCGGCACTGGGTGGCGCCGCTGGGGGTGCTGGTCGCCGCGTTCGTGGCGTTCTCGCTGCCGAGGTACCTGACGTTCGACCCCGCGCAGTCCCGGGTCCCGCAGCCCGGCGACCACACCTGGCACTACCCGTTCCTGGCCGGGCACGTGGTGTTCGGGTCGATCGCGATCCTGGCGTGCGTGCTCCAGATCTGGCCGTGGCTGCGCCACAACCACCCCGCCTGGCACCGCCGGGCGGGCCGCGTCTACGTGTTCGCGGGCGTGCTGCCCGGCGGCGTGCTGGCCGTGGCGATCGGCGCGGTCAGCCCGTTCGGCCCGGTGAACCAGGTCGGCAACGTCCTGATGGGGTCGCTGTGGCTCGGCTGCACGATCGCCGGCTACCGGATGGCGCGGCAGCGCCGCCACGCCGACCACCGGCGCTGGATGCTGCGCAGCACCGCGCTCACCCTGTCGATCATCAGCAACCGGTTCTGGGCCGCCGCACTGGGGATGATCCTGCCCGGCCAGTTGGGCACCACGTTCGGCGGCAGCGAGGTCGCCCTGGTGCAGGCCATCGCGGGCATCTCCGCGTGGCTGGGCTGGGTGCTGCCGTTCCTGTTCGTGGAGTGGTGGCTGGACCGGGGCAGGACGCGCCGACGTCAGCCGGCGAAGACCCCGGACAGGTCCAAGGTCGGTGTCTGAGCCTCGAAGTCGAGCAACTGCCGCTTGCGGGCGATGCCGCCGCCGTACCCGGTCAGGTCGCCGCCGGAGCCGACCACCCGGTGGCACGGCACGATGATGCCGATCGGGTTGTGCCCGTTGGCCAGGCCGACCGCCCGCGCGGCGGTCGGCCGCCCCAGCACCTTGGCCAGCTCGCCGTAGGACGTCGTCTCGCCGAACGGGATCGAGCGCAGCGCCGTCCACACCGCACGCTGGAACGGCGTGCCGACCAGGTCCAGCGGCACGTCGAACTCCGTGCGCGAGCCGGCGAAGTACTCCGCCAGCTGCTCGACCACGTCGCCGAACAGCGAGGCGTCCCGCGCCCCGAAGCTGTCCTCGGCGGGCCGGTACCTCTGCTCGGTCATGTACAGCCCGGACAGCACGCCGTCCCGGGCCACCAACGTCAACGGCCCCACCGGGCTGTCGACCACCGTGTGCGCTACCACCGCGAAGCTTCCTCTCAGGCCGGCAACCGGTTGACCGCGTGGTCACCGGTCGCCCACAGGTATTGGACCGCGTAGGCCCGCCAAGGGCGCCACGCCTGTGCACGTGCGATCAGCGCGCCCGGTGTGTCCGGCATCCCCAGCGCCCGCGCCGCGACCCGCACGCCCAGGTCGCCCGGGATGAACGCGTCCGGGTCGCCCAGCGCGCGCATCGCGATCACCTCGATCGTCCACGGCCCGAACCCCGGCAGCGCCGACAGCCCGGCGCGCGCCTCGCCCCAGTCCGCGCCGACCCCGAGGTCGACCGCACCGGACGCCAGCGCCTCGACCAGCGCCGAGAACGCGACCTTACGCGCCTTCGGCATGGCCAGCACCGCCGGGTCCAGGGACAGCAGCTCCTCGGGGGTCGGGAACAGGTGGGTCAGGCCGACGTCGGTGATCGGCGTGCCCGCCGCCGCCACGATCCGCCCGGCGTGCGTGCGCGCCGCCGCCGTCGACACCTGCTGGCCGAGCACCGCCCGCACGGCGAACTCCGCCGGGTCGGTGGTGCCCGGCACCCGCCGGCCGGGGGCCTGGTCCACCAGCGGGCGCAGGTCCGGGTCGGCGCGCAGCTGGTCGTCCACCGCGACCGGGTCGGCGTCCAGGTCGAGCATCCGCCGGCACCGGGCGATCGCGATCGACAGGTCCCGCAGGTCGGTCAGCGCGAGTTGGCACGCCACGTGGTCGGGCTGCGGCCGCAACGTCGCCACGGCGTGCCCGTGCGGCAGCCGCAGCGTCCGCCGGTACGCGCCGTCCCGCCACTCCTCCACGCCCGGCACCGCGGTCGCCGCGAGGTGCCCGAACAGGTTGTCCGGGCACAGCGGCGCGCGGAACGGCAGGCGCAGCGAGAGCACGCCGGGCGTGTCCGGGACGGCCCGCCGCCGGGTCCGCAGGTCGGTGGGCGAGAGGTCGAACACCGAGCGCACGGTCTCGTTGAACGCCCGGATGCTGGCGAACCCGGCCGCCAGGGCGACCTCGGCCATCGGCAGGGCGGTCGTCTCGATCAGCAGCCGCGCGGTCTGCGCCCGCTGGGCGCGGGCCAGCGCGAGGGGGCCCGCGCCGAGTTCGGCGAGCAGCTGGCGCTCGACCTGGCGGACGCTGTAGCCCAGCCGCGCGGCCAGCCCCGGCACGCCGTCGCGGTCCACCACGCCGTCCGCGATCAACCGCATGGCCTTGGCCACCGAGTCCGCGCGGTGGTTCCACAGCGGAGAGCCCGGACTCGCGTCGGGCCGACACCGTTTGCACGCCCGGAATCCGGCTTGTTGGGCCGCCGCCGCACTCGGGTAGAACCGCATGTTCTCGACCTTGGGCGGCACCACCGGACAACTCGGCCGGCAATAGATGCGAGTGGTCGACACCGCTGTGAAGAACCACCCGTCGAACCGCGCGTCCTTGGACCGCACGGCCCGCACGCACCGTTCCGCGTCTTCGTGCACGTGATCCAGCATCGGTCAACGCCAGGCCGTCGGCCGGCGGAAATTCGACATCGAGGTGGCGGCCCGGTCAGGTCGCACGGCGCTGTGCGGACCCGGACCGGGCGGGCAGTGGCGCGGTGAGCCCGGCCGGCGGCACCAGCCCCACCTCGGCCCGATCCCGGGCGTGCCCGTCGAGCACGGTCCGCAGGATCGGGCGGACCCGGGCCGCACCGGGACCGCCCCGGTGCTCACGGGCCGTGACCGGCACCGGGCCGGTCGCACCACCGTCAGTCACGGCCGACATGACAGGTCGCCGCGCCGTTCCACCGGCCGGGCCGGCTGGGCGCGCACCGCTGAGAAGACCCCCAGGACCCCTCAGCGGCGAACGCCGCGACACTCGCGGTAGTTGCTGGCGAAACCACTTCGACCGGTCCCTTCGCCCAACCTGACGACGTCGGCGCAACGTCCCGGGCAGCTTGGCAGCGCAAGTCGTTAGGGTGGACTGCCTGGTGCCACACCGGTCCACAAACGACCTGTTCACGCGCTCACATCCGGTTTTCCGGTCCGGAAGAACGGACCAGAGGAGGTCGCCGCGGATGGCTGGTTCTGCTCAGGGGTCGGGGCCCCGCGCCGTTTTCGCGGAGCGGTTCGCGCTGCTCTACGCGGAGGCGGGAGACCCTCCCCTGAAGCGGGTGACCGAGTCGGTCGCGCGCGCCCGGCGCGCCGACGAACGGGGCCGCCCGGTCCGGGCGACCGCCCAGCGGGTCAGCGACTGGCGGCGCGGCCGCAACGTACCGGCCCGGTTCTCGGCACTCTCGGTAGTCCTGGAAGTGCTCATCGGCGAGGCCCGCAAGTCCCGTCCGCAGCCCCCGGCGGCGGGCCTGTACGACCTGGAGGCGTGGCGCGCGCTGTGGGAGGAGGCGCTGGCCAGCCCGGCCACCGCGCCCGACGACGAGGAGCCGCCCAGCTCCGACGAGATCGGCGTCTGCCCGTACCGGGGGCTGGCCGCCTTCCAGCCGGAGGATTCCTCGTGGTTCTTCGGCCGGGAACGCAGCACGGCCGCGTTGGTGTCCCGACTGGGTGCCGCCGCGGAAACCGGCGGAATCGTCATGCTGGTCGGCGCGTCGGGCGCCGGTAAATCGTCACTGGTGCGCGCCGGGGTTATTCCGGCGGTCCGCGCCGGCGCTTTGGAGGTGCCCGGTTCGGCGAATTGGCCGACCATTGTCGTGACGCCCGGCGCGGATCCGGTGAAAGAACTCGTCCGGCAGGTACCGGAATTGTCCGACGTGCTCGCGATGGCGGTGGAGAGGGTCGAGGAGCAGCACCCGGCGGACGGCCCGGAGACGTTCCTCGGGCAGACCCTGCTGGGCGTGCTGCGGTTCGCGGCGCAGATCCGGGCCGCGTTCGCCGCCTACGCCGAGCGGCACGGCGCCGAGCGCGCGGTGGTCGTCGTGGACCAGTTCGAAGAGGCGTTCACGCTCAGCGGCGACGAGCACCTGGTGCAGGTGTTCGTGCAGGCCCTGCACGTGGCGTGCACGCCCGCGGCACCCGGCGGCGTCCCGCCCGCGGTGGTCGTGCTCGGGGTGCGGGCCGACTTCTACGGCCGCTGCCTGGCGTTCCCGGAGCTGGCCGACGCGCTCCAGGAGCGCCAGATGGTGCTCGGCCCGATGACCTCCGCCGAGCTGCGCGAGGCCGTGTCCCGCCCGGCCAAGGCCGCCGGCCTGCAACTGGAGCCGGGCCTGATCGAGCTGATGCTGCGCGACCTCGGCGTGCGCAGCGGACGGGCCCCGGGGCGGGCCGGCCAGGGCGCGTACGACGCGGGCGCGCTGCCGCTGCTCTCGCACGCCCTGCTGGCCACCTGGCAGCGCCGCACCGGCGGCAAGCTCACCATCTCCGGCTACCGCGCGGCGGGCGGCATCCAGGGCGCGGTCGCGGCGACCGCCGAGCGCGCGTGGGCCGACCTCGCCCCGGACGCCCAGCTCGCCGCCCGCCCGCTGCTGCTGCGCCTGGTCCGGGTCGGCGAGGACACCCAGGACACCCGCCGCCGGTCCACCCGGCACGAGCTGGTCGACCAGGCCGCCAACCGGGCGGCCGGCGAGGAGGCGCTGGAGGTGCTGGCCCGCGCCCGGCTGGTCACCCTCGACGCCGGGTCGGTGGAGATCACCCACGAGGCGCTGCTCCAGGCGTGGCCCCGGCTGCGCAGCTGGATCGACCAGGACCGGGAGGGCCAGCTGCTGCGCCAGCGGCTGGAGGAGGACGCGGCGACCTGGGCCCACCAGGACCGCGACTCGTCGCTGCTGTACCGGGGCGCGCGGCTGGAGACCGCCCGGCACTGGGCGGACGCGGCCGGTCCGGGCGGCCTGACCGGGGTGGCGCAGGACTTCCTGTCGGTGTCCACCCAGTCCCGCCGACGTGCGACGTGGGGCCGGCGCAGCGCGGTGGTGGTCGTGGTGGTGCTGGCGATCATCGCCGTCACGGCGGCCGTGCTGGCCGTGCGGCAGCGCGACGACGCGGTGTTCCGGCAGGTCGTGGCGGAGGCCGACCGGCTGCTGGAGACCGACCCGTCGCTGTCCGCGCAGCTCGACCTGGTCGCGCACCGGATGCGCCCGGACGACCAGGAGGTCTACACCCGCATCCTGTCCACCCAGGGCACGCCGCTGGCCACCCAGCTCGTCGGCCACGAGGGCGCGGTCTACCTCACCTCGTTCTCCCGCGACGGCAACACCCTGGCGACCGCGTCCTACGACTCGACCGTGCGGTTGTGGGACCTGCGCGACCGGGACAACCCCAAACCGCTCGGCCCGCCGCTGCGCGGGCACCGCAGCTGGGTGAGTTCGGCGGTGTTCAGCCCGGACGGCACCACCCTGGCCACGGCCGGCGACGACGGCACCGTCCGGCTCTGGGACGTCACCGACCCGAGCCGGCCGCGCGCCCTGGGCCAGCCGCTGGTCGGCGACCACGGCACGATCTACCTGGTCGCGTTCGCGCCGGACAGCCGGACCCTGGTCACCGCCAACGAGGACCGCACCGCGCAGCTCTGGGACGTCGCCGACCCGGCCGCGCCGACCGCGCTGGGCGCGCCGCTGGGCCTGCACTCCGGCCAGGTGCGCTCGGTGGCGTTCAGCCCGGACGGCCGGCTGCTCGCGGTCGGCGGCGACGACAAGACCGTGGTCCTGTGGAACGTCGAGGACCGCACCCGGCCGGTCCCGCTGGGCGCGCCGCTGGCCGGGTACGACGGGATCGTCCGCTCGGTGGCGTTCAGCCCGGACAGCCGGGTGCTGGCCACCGGCAGCGACGACAAGTCGATCCGGCTGTGGGACGTGTCCGACCCGGCCCGCGCGCAGCTGCTCGGCCGGCCGCTGACCGACCACACCGGGGCGGTCTGGTCGGTGGCGTTCAACCGGGACGGCCGGGTGCTGGCCAGCGGCGGCGGCGACGGCACCGCGCGGCTGTGGAACGTCACCGACCCGGCCCACCCGTTGATCATCGGCCAGCCGCTGACCGGCCGCAACGGCACGATCTACGCGGTCGCGTTCAGCCCGGACGGCTACCGGTTGGCCACCGGCAGCCAGGACACCGCGGTGCGGCTGTGGTCGCTGCCCAAGACGGTGCTCGTCGGCCACTCCGGGCGGACCGTCGGCCCGGTGTTCACCCCGGACGGCAAGCGCATGGTGACCGGCAGCCGCGACCAGAGCATCCGGGTGTGGGACCTGACCGACCAGCACGAGCCGCACAGCGCCGCGCTGGCGGTGAACGGGGACGAGGCGGGCGTCTGGGGGCTGGCGATCAGCTCGGACGGCGGCACGCTGGCGAGCGTCAGCGACAAGGCGGTCCGGCTGTGGGACCTGTCCGACCCGGGCGTGGTGCGCCCGCTCGGCGGCCCGCTGGAGCTGAACACCCGCTACAGCGCGCCGGTCGCGTTCAGCCCGAACGGGAAGGTGCTGGTCACCGGCTCGAACGACGATTCGGTGCAGCTGTGGGACATCACCGAGCGGGAACGGCCGCGCGCGCTGGGCAGACCGCTGGTCGGGCACAGCGGGTACGTGCACTTCGCGCTGTTCACGCCGGACGGCCGGACGTTGATCACCGGCAGCGCCGACCAGACCCTGCGGCTGTGGAACGTGACCGACCCGGCGGCCGCGCAGCCGCTCGGCCGGCCGCTGACCGGGCACGCGGGCGCGGTCCGGGCGGGCGCGGTGAGCCCGGACGGCCGGGTGCTGGCCACCGCCGGCGACGACAAGTCGATCCGGCTGTGGGACCTGTCCGCGCCGACCCGGGTCCGGCCGATCGGCCCGCCGCTGACCGGGCACGTGGAGGCGGCCGTGACGATCGCGTTCAGCCCGGACGGCAAGACCCTGGCCAGCGGCGGCGACGACCGGACCATCCGGCTGTGGGACGTGCGCGACCTGCTCCGCCCGCGTCCGCTGGGCCAGGCGCTGACCGGCCACGACGCCGGGTTGCAGGACGTCCGGTTCACCCCGGACGGCCGGATGCTCGCCTCCACCAGCCTGGACACCACGGTCCGGTTGTGGGACCTCGACCAGCAGCGCACGATCGGCCGGGTCTGCGCCAAGACCAAGGGCGTGCTGCCCGAGGACCTGTGGCGCAAGCACCTGCCGCAGCTGGACTACGAACCCCCGTGCCCGTAGCCGGCCCGAACCGTTGACGGCGGCCGACGGCCCCGATCGTCTCAATCGGCACTCTTCGTCATGGACTTCGCACAGATCGTGGATAAGTTTCAGGCCATGCGTCTACTCGGCCGGGTGGGGAGCCCGCAGGCGGCGGTCGTGGTGCTCACCGCGATCACCGGCGTCTACATGGTGCTCGTGGTGCTGGGCAACGTCACCGACTACGAGACCAACCGCGCGTTCGTGCAGCACGTGTTCGCGATGGACACCACGTTCCAGACGCCCGGCACGGCGTACCGCGCCATCACCAGCCCGGCCGCCGTGACCGTCGCGTACGTCCTGATCATCGCCTGGGAGGCGTTGACCGCCGCCGTGCTGCTGACCGCGCTGGTGGCGTGGCTGCGCGGCCTGCCGGCGGCCCGGCGGCTGTCCACGGCCGGCTGGGTCATGCAGGTGCTGCTGTTCGGCGGCGGGTTCATCGTGGTCGGCGGCGAGTGGTTCCTGATGTGGCAGTCGAAGGACTGGAACGGGCTGTCCCCCGCGTTCCAGAACTTCGTGATCGCCTCGGTGGGGCTCGTCCTGGCCCGGCTCTCCACAAAGGATGAACCGGCCTGAGCCCCGGTCGCGCGGCCCCGGCGAATTGGTACGCACGAGTGACGACTTCACCCGTCGGAGATGGGCCCTCCCGAACGACTATGGAGGTGTGAGCCCACCCCGCGCCCACCCGGATCCGGCGTTCGCGCTGCTGGACGTCTACGACGCCGCGCTGCCGCAGGTGTACGGCTACCTGCTGGCCCGGTGCGGCGACCGGGCGCACGCGGAGGAACTCACGTCCGAGACGTTCCTGGCCGCCGTGCAGTCGGCCCGCGCGGGCGGCCCGGTCAGCCCGGCGTGGCTGATCGGCATCGCCCGGCACAAGCTGGTCGACCACTGGCGGCGGCGGGAGCGGGAGGAGCGCGGGCTGCGCCTGGCGCACCGCGAGCCCGAGGTGGAGGACCCGTGGGACGAGCACCTCGACGCGTTCCAGGCCCGGCAGGTGCTGGCCGGGCTGGGCCCGCACCACCGCGCCGCGCTCACCCTGCGCTACCTCGACGGGCTGTCCGTGCCGGAGGTGGCGGAGCTGCTCGGGCGGACCGTGCACGCGACGGAGGCGCTGCTGGTGCGCGCCCGTGCCGCGTTCCGCCACGCGTATCCCGGAGGCCGGGATGAGTGACCCGTTCGACGCCCTCTACCAGCCGACGCGGCCGGTCGACCCCGACGAGGGGTTCGCCGAGCGGTTGCGGGAACGGCTGGAGCGGGCCGTGCTCCTTGGAGGAGAGATGACCACGACCGCAGCTCCGACGGCCGCGACCTACTCGACCGTGACGCCGTACCTGGCGGTGCGCGACACCCGGGCCGCGATCGAGTTCTACCGGGACGTCTTCGGGGCGGTGCCGCGCGGCGAGCCGGTCGTCATGCCGGACGGGTCGGTCGGGCACGCCGAGATCGCGCTGGGCGGGTCGGTGCTGATGCTGGCCGACGAGTCCGCCGAGCACGACCACCTCGCCCCGACCGGCACCGGCGTGCGGCCGATGCACCGGGTCGAAGTGTCCGATGTGGACGGTGTGGTGGCGCGGGCGGTCGAGCGGGGTGCGCGGGTGCTGCGCGCGGCGGCCGACACCGGGCACGGGTACGGGGGGACGGTGCTGGACCCGTTCGGCTACCGGTGGATGGTCGCCGCGAGCACCGACGCGGGTGCGGCGGAGGGTCCCGACGCGGGTCCCGGCGCGGTTGCAGCGGAGGAGCGCACGCCGCAGGGGCACATCGGCTACCACACGTTCCAGGTGCCCGACGAGGAAGCGGCGAAGCGCTTCTACGGCGCGGTGCTCGGTTGGACGTTCACGCCCGGCCGGGTCGAGCGCGCTTGGCGCATCGAGGGCACCGGCCTGCCGATGGCGGGTCTGTGGGGCGGGCAGCCGTGGACCGGGTGGAAGCTGATGTTCGCCGTGGACGACCTGGGCTCGGCGCTCGCGCGGGTGCGGGAGCGGGGCGGCACCGCCGGCGAGCCCGAGCAGCAGGGCTACGGGCGGGCCGCCGAGTGCGTGGACGACCAGGGCGTGGAGTTCTGGCTCTGGCAGCAGTGAGCCGGGCGGGGGTGGTCCGGGGTCAGCCGAGGATCTGGCGGAGTTGGTCGAGCAGTTCGGCGCGGCTGGTGCAGCCCAGGCGCTGGCGGATCCGCGCCATGTGGTGCTCGACGGTCTTCGCCGAGATGAACAGCCGGTCGCCGACCTGCTTGTAGGTCAGCCCGCCGACGACGAGTTCGGCGACCTCGCGCTCCCGGTCGCTGAGCTTGCCGGAGTCGCCGAGCTTGCCGGGGTCGGCGGGCTCGGCGGCCGGTTCGGCGGGTTTGCGGGCCGCGCCGGGCGGACGGCCCTGCAACAGCCGGGCGCAGTCCAGCAGGCGCACCATGGCCTGCCGGTCGGAGGTCCTTATCGCCGCCTGGCCGGCCAGCCGGGCGGCGTCCCACCACTGGCCGGCGGCGTGCAGTCCGCGCGCGGCGTGCTCCACCCGGTCGGCGTCGACCTTGCCCGCCACCACGTCCAGCCAGCTCTCCGCCGCCGTCGACAGCAGCGCGCTGTAGCGGTCGCGGTGCGCGCACGCGGCCAGCGCCGCCGCGTGCTCCTCGGCGGCCGGCGCCTCCTCGGCGATGATCGCCGCGTGCAGCAGGCTCCAGTGCAGCGGCACGCCCCACAGCGGCGGATCTCCCAACTGCCGCAACAGGTCCCGCGCGGCGGTCAGGTGCGGCGCGAGCCGGTGCTGGTCGCGCAGCCGGGCGGCGGCCGCGGCGAACTCGCCCAGCGGCAGGAACGTGTAGAGGTCCACCGGGTGCCGCAGCACCGCCTCGCACGCCTGTTCCCAGGTGCGCTTCAACGTGGCCAGGTCGCTGTTGCGCCGGGCCACGCCGACCTCCAGCGCCACCGCGAAGATCCAGTCCCGGGGTTCCAGCGGACGGCCGGTCTTGCGCAGCGCGATCAGGGTTTCCCTGGCCTGCACGAGGTTTCCGCGCACCATCGCGACCCAGGCCAGCAGCAGCCGGTGCCGGACGGTCATCAGCGCGCCGCCCAGCGCCGTGGCCAGCGCGCGTTCCAGCACCGACTCGGCCACCGCGAGTTCGCCGCTGTGCAGCGCGACCAGCCCGGCCAGCGCGGCGGGCGTGTCCGGCAGCAGCAGCGCGCGCCCGGCGGGTTCGAGCAGGCCGACCGCGCGGACCAGGGTGGACAGCGCGGTGGCCGGCGCGTCGCCGATCGACTCCAGCACGCCGTGCGCCATCAGCGACGCGCCGCCGTCGAGCATGGTGGGCGGCGCGACCGGCAGCGGCCCGGCGGGCACCCGGCCGGTGCCGACCTGGCCGACCACCGCGAACGCCGTCGACGTGGCGCTGGGCGACCAGCGGTGCAGTTCGGTGCTGCGGGCGAGTTGGCCGCGGTGCGCCAGGGCGATCGCGGCGACCTCCGCCGCCGCGCCCCGGTGCCCCCGGTCGCCGGCCGTGCCGACCTGGGCCGAGATCACCTGGTCGGCGAGCCGCAGCGCGGCGTCCAGGTCGCCGGACATGGCCGACGCGGCGGCCTGCCGGACGGCCACCTCGGCGTCCGGCGTGCCCACGGCGGCCAGCAGCCGGGCGGACAGCGCCGGGTCGGTGGGCAGCGCCTCCTTCGCGGCGGCCTGGAACGCCTCGGCCACCGCGGGCCCGCCGACGCCCGTGCCCAGCAACGGCCGCACCAGGTCCAGCACCGGGCCGCCGGAGCGCAGTTGCAGCTCGGCCAGGCGCTGCCGCACGGCGATCCGCCGGTCGGTGCGGCTCAGCGCCGCCACGGCGGTCCGCGCCACCGGCAGCAGGGTGCCGTCCGGGGCGAGCAGCCCGGTGGCCCGGCCCGCCTCGATCACCTCGCCGACCGCGTCGGAGTCCTTGTCCAGCAACGCTCCCAGCAGGTCCAGCCGGAGCGCCGCGCCGGCCTCGGCGGCGAGCAGGAACTTCTGCACGTCCGGTTCCAGCCAGTCCAGGTCGGCCCGGAACGCGGCGACCGCCTCGGCCGGCACCTCGGCGGAGGTCAGGCCCGCCAGCCGCATCACGAACCGGGGCACGCCGCCGGTCTGCTGGTGCACGAAGTCCGCCAGGGCGCGCCCGGCAGCGGGCAGCACGGCCCGCACCTGCTCGCGGGTGAACGCGCCGGGCATCAGCGGCGGGCGCACCCGGCCCAGCGCCTCGGCGAGCGCGGCCAGCGCCCGGGACCGGGGCCACGGCCGGTAGGCGACGACGATCCGGGCATCGCCCCGTTCGACCACCGCGCGCAGGGAGCGCAGTTCGGCGTCGCCGAGCAGGTGGGCGTCGTCCACGATCTCGGCTTCCACGCCGGCGTCCCGGTAGGCCCGCTCCACCTCGCGCAGCAGGGTGGTCTTCCCGTACCCGCCGGGCGCGAGCACGCCCAGCCGCAGCGCCGCCTCGGGCGCGGCGGCGATCTCGGCCAGCACCTGGCGGGCCGGGTCGGACAGCAGCGGGCGTTCGGAAGTCATGCGCAGGCTCAACGGCCGTCCTCGGCTGGGTCGCGGTCGCGGGACCGCCCGGTGGCCGCCAGCCCGCGCACGACGCGCTTCACGGAACGCCGTTCCGGCAGGTCCAGCGGCGTGATGTCGATCGGCGGGCGGGGCGGCGGGGCGGTGAACTCCTCGTCGGCGGCGGGCGTGGACCCGCCGACCGGGAACCTCAGCAGCGGGTCGTCGTCGCGCACCAGCACGGACGTCTCGATCGGCTCGGGGTCGTCGGGGCCGAGCAGCAGGTGCCGCCCGGCCAGCGCCGCGCCCTTGGCCACGGCCGTCTCCGGCGCGGCCTCGAACACCACCCGGCCGGGCAGCAGCGAGGAGATGAGCGGGATCCGCGCGCTGCCGCCGACCAGCGCGGTGGTCTCCGGCGGCGTGCCGCGCACGACCCGTTCGAACACCGCGACGGCGTGCTCCACGTCGGGCCGGATCAGCTCCTCGAAGCGGGCGCGGGTCAGCGGCACCTCGACCACGCCGGAGGGCAGGTGCACCGGGATCGCGGTCTCGAACGTCCCGGACAGCACCCGCTTGGCGGCCTCGCAGTCCCGGCGCAGCCGGCCGTGCAGGCCGCGGGTGCGCGGGTCGTCCGGGTCGAGTTCGGCGAACCGCCGGCCGAGCGCGGCGCGCACGTGCCCGAAGACCAGGTCGTCGAAGTCCGCGCCGGCCGCCTGGTCCACCCCGTCCGCCCAGGACACCAGGTCGAACGGGGGCCGCACGACGGCCGCGCCGAACGCGTGGCTGCCCAGGCTGAACACGCCGACCGGGCCGCGCCCGAAGGACGCCGCGGCGGCCAGCGGTTCGGCCAGCAGGGTGACGTCGGGCAGGCCGACCGCGTGCAGAGCGCGGTGCACGAGGTTCTTGGCGTGCGGTCCCCAGCCCGGCGGGTGCGCCAGCACGATCCGTGAAGCGGATTCACCTTCACGGTCGGCGACCTGACCCGCCACCCACATCACCAGCAGCGCGGTCAGCTCCTCGGCCGGGTAGTGCGCGGACCCGAGCACGACCGGCACGTCGTCGCCGACCCGGCGGGCGAAGCCGGTGGCCGTCCAGCGCGGGTCACCCGGCTCACCCACGGCGAACGCGCCGTCCGAGGTGAGCTGCAGGGACGACGCGACCCCGCCGCCGGGGCCGCCGAGCCCGACCGGTTCCGGTTCGGCGCGACCGGCCCCGCCGAGCCGGCACACGGCGGCGGCGGTGCGGGTGGTGCCCACGTCGACCCCGAGGACGTACGGCAACTCGGAGCCTCCTCAACTCGGCCGGTCGCGGTAACGGGTCCCAGTACGTACACGGGGCTACCGGGGAGTCACAAGCAGATCCCCTAACCCCCTAGGGAGTGAACGAGAACCACCCCATCGTGGTTGCGGGATCTACTGGGAGTAATCCCCGATGGCGGCGAGTCCCCCGGTCCCTAACTTGATCGTCGTGGCCGGACCCACCCCTGCCGGTCCCGCCGCACTCGCGAAGCGATTCGACCCGCGACCGATTCGACCAGGAGACACCCATCATGGGCACCAGCCCCAACACGCTGCACGACTTCGTCCTCGACCTGCTGAGCAACCCCGCCCGGTTGGCCGACTTCCAGGCCGACGCCGAGGGGGCCTTGGCCGACGCGGGCCTGAGCGACATCAGCGCTCTGGACGTGCAGGAGGTCCTGCCGCTGGTCCTCGACTACGTGCCCGCCGGGAGCCTGCCCGCTCTCGACGGCACCGCGCTCAACGACCTCCCGCTGGACGCGGTGGACGCCTCGGGCGCCATCGGCCAGTTGCAGGCCGTGGCCCAGCAGCTGTCCCTCTCGGGCGTGCCCGGCACGTCCGACGTGAACCTCGCGGCGGCGGGCGCGCTGAGCGCCGACGCCAACGGGCTGAACCTCTTCAGCGGGGTCTCCAGCTGGGGATTGGCGGACACCGTCGGCTCCGTCGACGCGTCCGTGGCGGGTGACTTCTCGGCGGTCGGCGACGTGACGCACACCCTGGACGGCACGTTGCCCACCGCCACCGGCCCGGTCCACGACCTGGCCGGCACGGCGACCGGCTCCTTCGACGTCGCCCACGCGGGCGGGGTCACCGGCGCGCTGCCGGGCACGGACGGCCTGACCAGCCCCGTGTTCGGCGCGGTCGACACGCTCTCCGGCGTGGTCGACGGCGTGACCGGTGGCCTCGCCGGCAACCTGACCCACGACCTGCCCGGCAACCTGACCGGCGCGCTCGCCCCGGACCACCTGGCCAACACGCTCAACGTGGACGGCCTGTCCGCGCTGCCCGAGCGCGAGCTGGGCCCGGAGACCGTGGTCGACACGGTCGAGGACACGGCGGGCCGGCTGTCCCACGGCACCGGCGTGAGCGACATCACCGACCACGTCGGCGCGATCGACGTGCCGCTGCTGGGCGCGGGCCTCGACGACGTGCCGCTGATCGGCGGCGGCGACATCAGCGACGCCCTGTTCTAGACCCGCTGTCCGGATCCGGGTTGTCGAGGAGGAGGGCTGGTGCCGGCGAAGGTCGGGACCGGCCCTCTTTCACCTCACTGAGTGAATACAGCACACTCTTCCGGGTGATGTCCGCACCCTGGCTCGACGTGCTCGACGACACGATCCGGTCCTGCGCCGCCCACAACCGGCCGGACCTGGCCGAACGGCTGCGCGAGACGCGGAGCCGGCAGCTCGACCCGAAAGTGCGGGTGCTCGTCCTCGGCGAGCCCAAGCAGGGCAAGAGCCAACTGGTCAACGCCATGGTCAACGCGCCGGTGTGCGCGGTCGGCGACGACGTGACCACCACCGTGCCGACGTTCGTGCAACACGCCGAGACCCCCAACGCCACCCTGGTCCGCACCATCGCGAACACGCCCACCGAACGCATCCCGGTGCCCATCGACCAGCTCGCCGACCAGGTCAGCGCCGGCCACAGCGGTGAGCTGCTCAGAGCCGAGGTCGGCATCCCGCGAGCGCTGCTCACCTCCGGCCTGGTGCTCATCGACACGCCCGGCGTCGGCGACCTGCGCCCCGCGCACACCGCCAGCACGTTCGCCGCGCTGCTCCAGGCGGACGCGGTGCTGATGGTCTCCGACGCCACCGCCGAGCTGACCACGTCCGAGATCGAGCTGCTCAAGCAGGTCATGACGTCCTGCCCGAACGTCACCGTGGTGCTCACCAAGATCGACATCGCGGCGCAGTGGCGGCGGGTGGTCGAGCGCAACCGGGCCCACCTGGCCCGCGCGGGCGTGGCCGCCAAGCTGATCCCGGTGTCCGCCGCGCTGCGCCTGCGCGCCGCCAAGACCGGCGACAAGGCGCTCAACGCCGAATCCGGCTTCCCGGACCTGCTGGCGTGCGTGCAGCAGGACATCGTCGCCGCCGCCGACCTGCTGGCCCGGCGGACGGTCGCGGTGACCGCCGGGTCCGCGATCAAGCAGCTGGTCGCGCCGGTCCGCGAGGAGCTGACCGTCCAGGGTCCGCAGACCACCATCGCCAAGCTCAACGAGGCCCAGCGCCGGATCGACGAGCTGCGCCGGCGGTCCGCGCGCTGGCAGACCGTGCTGGCCGACGAGATGGCCGACCTGGTGTCGGACCTGGAGTACGACCTGCGCGACCGGACCCGGCGGATCCTGCGCGAGGTGGACAAGACGTTCGAGACGGCCGACCCGGCGCGCGGCTGGGAGGCGTTCGAGGACTGGCTGGAGGACAACCTCACCGAGGCCGCGGCGACCAACTTCACCTGGCTGCTGGACCGGTCGGAGTGGGTGGCCGAGAAGGTGGCCCGCAGCTTCCCGGTGCACCGCGACGACCTGCTGCCGGAGTCGGTGTTCCCGGCGGACGTGCTGGACCGGGTGTCCAAGATGGACAAACCGGTGATCGAGCGGTTCACGGTGAGCCAGAAGTTGTTCACCGGGCTGCGCGGGTCCTACGGCGGGGTGCTGATGCTCGGGCTGGTGACCAGCCTCGCCGGCATGCCGCTGATCAACGTGATTTCGCTGGGCGCGGGTGCGCTGTTCGGCGGGAAGTCGATCATGGACGAGAGCGACCAGCGGCTCAAGCGGCGGCAGGCGGCGGCCCGGGTGGCCGCGCAGCGGCACGTGGACGACTTCTTCATCAAGTTCAGCAAGGATTTCCGGGACGCGGCGCGCAACATCCAGCGCAGTCTGCGCAGCCACTTCAGCACGCTCGCCGACGATCTCCAGGAGACGTTGCTGGAATCGGCCCGCAGCGCGCGTCGAGCCGTGCAGGACGACGCGACCGAGCGCGAGCGCCGGGCCCGGGAGGCCAAGCGTGAGTTGGACCGGCTCGTGCAGCTCTACCAGCGGGTGCAGGCGGTCGCGGGCGGGACACCGCCGTTGGGGATCAGCGCATGACGGACCGGTGTGGGGTGGGTCGGCGCGGAGTCGGGCTGCCTGTGGAGCGTCGGCGTGCGGTCGGGCCGTTCATCGAGCGTCGGCGCGAAGCCGGACTGCTCGCGGAGCATCTGCGCGGGGCCAAGCTGCTCACAGAGCATCCGCGTGATGCCGGGCTGGTCGTGGAGCGTCCGCGTGATGCCGGGCTGGTCGTGGAGCGTCCGCGTGATGCCGGGCTGGTCGTGGAGCGTCCGCGTGATGCCGGGCTGGTCGTGGAGCGTCCGCGTGATGCCGGGCTGGTCGTGGAGCGTCCGCGTGATGCCGGGCTGGTCGTGGAGCGTCCGCGTGATGCCGGGCTGGTCGTGGAGCGTCGGGGCGGGGCGGGTCGGTGGGTGGAGGTCGGCGCGTGACGCTCGTCGACGAGGTGTGGGTGTTGTTGGAAGAGGCGCTGGCGGTCTACCGGGACAGCCCGCGCGCGGTGGCGTGGCTGCGTGCGCAGCAGGCCAGGTTCGCCGAGCCGGTTCGGGTGGCGGTGGCGGGTGCGCCGCGTAGTGGCAAGTCGACTGTGGCGAACGCGTTGATCGGCGAGGAGTTCGTGCCTACCGGGGCGTTCACCTGGTATCGGGACGGCGAGCGCCCTCGGGCGGCGGTCGGGCCGCATGAGGTGCCGATCGCGCGGCGGGACGGGCGGGCGTTCGTGGACGCGGGAGAGGCCGAGAGGGTCGACGTGCAGTGGCCGTCGCGGTCGTTGCGGGACGTGACGCTGATCGACACGCCGGGTGGTGCGCCTGTCGAGCAGGTTTACGGCGAGGCGGACGCGGTGCTGTACCTGACGCGGCACGTGCACAGCACTGATTTGCGGTACCTGCGGACCGCGCACGACCACCCGGTGGCGCGGGCCGCGCCGGTGAACACGGTGTTGGTGCTGGCGCGGGCGGACGAAATTGGTGGGGGGCGGATCGACGCGTTGTCGTCGGCGAAGCAGATCGCTCGCCGGTACCGTCGTGAAGCGCAGGTAAAACCGTTGTGCCAGAACGTGATCGCGGTGGCCGGGTTGTTGGCGGTGGCGGCTCGGACGTTGCAGGCGGACGAGTTCGCGGCGTTGGCGTCGCTGGCGTCGTTGGCGCGCGTGGAGTTGGACGATCACCTGTTGTCGGCGGATCGGTTCGTGGGTGAGGACTTCCCGGTGCGGCTGGACCCGGCGGTCCGGCGGGCGCTGGTGGACCGGTTCGGGATTTTCGGGGTTCGGCTGACCACCACGTTGATCCGCCAGGGTTTCGACACCCCGGTGCGGTTGACGGGGCAGTTGGTGCAGCGCAGCGGGTTGGGCGAGTTGAGGGAGTCGATCGGGGCGTACTTCACCGAGCGCCAGGACGTGTTGAAGGCGCGGTCTGCGTTGTTGGGGTTGGATGTGGTGCTGCGCAACGAACCTCGGGCCGGGTCGGTGGGGTTGGTGGCTGGGGTGGAGCGGATTTTGGCTTCGGCGCACGATTTTCGTGAGTTGCGGTTGTTGGCGGCGTTGCAGAGCGGGCGTACGAAGCTGCCGGGTGGGTTGGACGACGAAGCGTCCCGGTTGGTGGGTGGGATGGGGACGAACGTGGTGGCGCGGCTGGGGATGGAGTACCAGCCGGAGGATGCGGAGCTGCGGCACGTGGTGCTGGACGCGGTGGGGCGGTGGCGGGAGCAGGCCGCCAATCCGGCTTACGACCAGGGGCAGCGACGGGCGGCGGCCGTGGTGGTTCGCAGTTGTGAGGCGATGTTGACCGGGCTCGGGTGACCGGGGCGATCAGGCGGGGAAAGCGGAAAGAGTCCTCGCCGGACGGGCAGGCCGCCAAGGATGACGAAAAGCCCATGGCGTCGTGTCATCCCCGTATGGCCTGGTCGGAGACAACCACATGCGTCAAGGGGATCGGGCCGGCGTCGGGGTTGGTGGTGCGGTCGATCCCCTTGACACATGCGGTTCCCTGCGGGCAGGCCATACGGGGATGACACGCAGCCGGCGGAGTGGTGTGCGCGCTGCGCGCGCCATTGCTGGGTGTGGGTCTGAGGGGGTGTGGGGTGTGGGTCTGAGGGGGGTGGGGGTGGGGGTGGGGGTGTGAGGGGTGAGGGGGTGTCAGCTCAGGGCGTCGGCGACTGTTCGTACTGCTGCCGAAGGGGTTCGGCGGGGGTCGGTTACCAGGAAGAGGGTGCTGTCGGGCAGTTCTCGCACGCGGTGCAGGGTGCCCGCGTCCAGTTGTTCGGTGACGGCCACGCGGGGCAGGACGGTCCAGCCCAGGCCCGCCACGACGCACGACCGGACCGCTTCGATGCTGCCGAACCTGGTGATGTTCGGGGTGGCGGTCAGTTCGCGGACGAAGCGGTCGGTGTAGGAGCAGCCTTCCTCCAGCAGGAAGTAGCGCTCGTCCAGCGGTACGCCGGGGGCCGCCACCAGTTCGATCGGCTCCACCGCGATCGCGTTGACCTTCAGGCCGGGGGCCATCACGGCGTCCTCCAGGACCAGGCCCAGGTCGAGGCCGCCGCTGCGCACGCCCGCGATCGCCTCCCGCGTGCCGACCGGGCTGAGGTGCACGGTGATGCCCGGCCAGCGCAGCGCCACGTCCGCGATCCGTTGCGGTAACCGGTACGCGCAGACGGACTCCGGCGCGCCGATCCGGACGTCGCCCTCCACCGCCGTGCTGCCCCGCACCGCGTCGCGCAGGCGTTGTTCGGCGGCCAGCACCTCGCGCGCGTGCTCGACCGCCCGCCGGCCCGCCTCGGTCAGCCTGGCCCCGCTCGGCAGGCGGTCGAACAGGCGCGCGCCGAGGTGTCGCTCCAGGGCCTTGACCTGGCTCGTCACCGTCGACTGCACGAGGTGCAGCTGGGCCGCCGTCGCGGTGAAGCTGCCCGTGCGCGCGAGCACCAGGAGTGTGCGCAGGAGACGGGTGTCCATGTCATCGACAATACCGATGGAACCCATCGCAGAGAATCGTTGGATTCGATGTCGGGTATGACGGAGGCTGGAACCATGACAGACGTGCTGCGCTACACCGCCTTCACCACCGACCCGAAGGGCGGCAACCCGGCGGGCGTGGTCCTCGACGCCACGGGGCTGGACGACGCCGGGATGCTGGCGATCGCGGCGGAAGTCGGCTACTCGGAGACGGCGTTCGTCTTCCCGCACGACGACCCCGACGCGTACCGCGTGCGGTACTACAGCCCGGAGGTCGAGGTCCCGTTCTGCGGTCACGCCACGGTCGCCACGGCCGTCGCGATGAACCACGTCGGCACGCTGGTGTTCCACACCCGGGCGGGCGAGGTCGTGGTGGACACCGACGGGCGGACCGCCACGCTGACCAGCGTCCCGACCTCGTCCACGCCGGTGGTTCCCGGTGATCTGGACCGGGCGTTGGCGGTGCTGGGTTGGCGGCACGACGAGTTGGACCCGCGCTTTCCGCCGCACTGGGCGTTCGGCGGCGCGCGGCACCTGGTGCTGGCGACGAGGACCCGGGAACGGCTCGCCGACCTGGATTACGACTTCCACGGCCTGCGCGACCTGCTGGTCCGCCACGACGCCGTCACCGCGCACCTGGTCCATCGGCGCGAGGAGGACGTGTTCGACGCCCGCGACCCGTTCCCGGTGGGAGGTGTCGTGAAGGACGCGGCGACCGGGGCTGCGGCGTTGGCGTTCGGCGGGTACCTGCGGACGCTCGGCCTGGTGACGACGCCGCGCACGCTCACCATCCACCAGGGCGAGGACATGGGCCGGCCTAGCGTGCTGAGCGTCGACGTGCGGCCTGAACTGGACCGCGTGCGGGTCACGGGAGCGGCGGTCCGCCTCGTCCGCCCCTGAGATGACGTCTCCGAGAAGACGTCCGAGAAGACATTTGAGAGGGCTCGGAGCCGCGTCGGGGGTCCCGGCGCGGCTTCGAGGCGTCCTGAGGGGT
Source organism: Saccharothrix sp. NBAS 001 (assembly GCF_056640475.1). Taxonomy (NCBI): domain Bacteria; kingdom Bacillati; phylum Actinomycetota; class Actinomycetes; order Pseudonocardiales; family Pseudonocardiaceae; genus Saccharothrix; species Saccharothrix sp. NBAS 001. The sequence goes on along the minus strand of NZ_CM153251.1, from coordinate 8,573,377 downwards.
GGTGAGGGTGCCCCGGGGGGGTGGTGCGGCTGTCAGGGGCGGTCGGTGCGGTCCAGGACGACTACGGGGATCTCGCGGGAGGTCTTCTTCTGGTAGCCCTCGTAGTCGGGCCAGACCTCGTTCATCAGTTTCCACAGTTCCGCGCGCTCGTCGCCGGAGGTGGTGCGCGCGGTGGCGGTGAACTCGTCCGCACCCACCCTGACCTCGACCGTCGGGTTCGCCACGAGGTTCTTGTACCAGGCCGGGTGGTCCGGCGCGCCGCCGTTGGAGGCGACGATCACGTACGCCTCGCCGTGGGGCTGGTAGATCAGCGCGGTGCGGCGGGGTTGTCCGGACTTTCGGCCGATCGTCGTAAGGAGCAGCGTGTAGACGCCGGAGCGCCACTCGTGGCCCTTCGAGCCATCGGATTCGATGTAGTTGCGGATGTGCTTGTTCACCCAGCCGACGGGGCTGTCCACTACTGCCATGGTCACGAAGCTACCGAGAACGCGGCGGGGCCGCCGGTCGCTACTCCGCAGTCACGACCGGCGGCCCGCAACGGGGTGGGGACGTCCGCCTCGCACCCCCTTGGCCTGTCACCGGCTCCCCGGCGTTTCCCGACACTTCCGCCCGCGTAAACGGTGTTCGGGTCGCACGACCACGTCTGTGATGGGACGTGGCATGGGACGGGACGGCCACAGCTGTGTGGCATCCACACTCAGTAGATCTGGCTGGCGCGCATGGCTTCCTCTCCACTTCACGGGGACTTCGCCAACTATGGCGGCCACGAGGGGTGGCGGCTCATTCAAAAGGGGGATAGAAGAGCGTTATGCCCGAGCTTGAACTCCGCCACCTCCGCGCGGTGTGCGCCATCGCCGAAGAGGGAAGTCTCACCAAGGCCGCGATCAGGCTGGGCCTGACGCAGCCCGCGATGAGCGCCCAGCTCCGGACGGTCGAACGCATCGTGGGCGGACAGCTGTTCGATCGCACACCGGGTGGCAGTGTGCCCACCGACCTGGGCAAACAGGTCGTCGGCACGGCCCGGTTGGTGCTCGACGAAGTGGAACAACTGATCAGTCTGGCGAAGGAGAAGACCCGCGACGGAACGCCCGGACCGCTCATAGTCGGCGGTGTACCCACCCTGTTCTTCGGCCACTTCGTGGAGGAGTTGCGCCGCACCATCCCGTGTTCGGAGATCCGCACCGAGATCGCCCCCGGGGGCTCGGACCTGCTGGAACTGCTGGTCAGCGGCCAGGTCCACCTGGGGCTGATCGACCGGTTCGAGGGCATGGAACGCCGCGAGCTGCGCGGCCTGGAGATCCGCCGGCTGATCGCCGAGCCGCAGTTCGTCGCCCTGCCCGACTGGGACCCGCTGGGTGAGCAGGACGACGTCGACCTGGCCCAGCTCGGCGACCGGGACTGGGTCGCGCCGCCGGACGAACTGGTCGGCAACCGCCTGCAGATCTTCAGCGTGTGCGCCGAGGCGGGGTTCACGCCCCGGCTGACGCACCACGTCAACGAGGCGTCCAGTGCCCGCAGCCTGGTCGCCAAGGGTGCGGTGTCGTTCGCGCTGCCGCAGTCGCGCAGCGGCGACGGGATCGTCATCAAGCCGCTGCGCGGGGCCCCGCTCGTGGTGGACCTGATGTTGGCCACCCGCCGGGAGGGGCCGGCCGCCGGGCGGGCGCACGACGTGTTCGCCTGCGCGGCCCGCGCGTACCACGCCGTGCTGCCCCGCAACCCCGGCTACGCCAAATGGTGGGCGGAAAACCCCCAGGCCCATCCGGAAATCGACGCCGCGCTGATCCTGGTGGGCGACCGATAGGACCGGCGGTCGGCCGCCGCGTGGCTGACCGATAACCGACATCTTCCGGAATGGGAAACTCCGAGGTCCGTTTTTCCGGACCTCGGAGTTTTCTTTCGAGGGGGTGGGAGGGGCTGGGACTGGGGGTGGGGGGGACTGGGGACTGGGGTGGGGACTGGGGTGGGGACTGGGGTGGGGACTGGGGTGGGGACTGGGAGGTGGGGGTGGAGGGTGTCAGCGGTCGGGGTCAGGCGAGGGCGGCGCGGACGGCGTCCTCCACGGGGGTGGCCGGGCGGCCGATGATCTTCTCCAGGTCGGGGCGGACCTCGGTGAGGGCGCCCGCCTCGATGTTGACCTCGATGTCGGTCAGCAGTTCGGCCACGAACGCGGGCAGGCCGAAGCCTTGCAGCGCGGTCGTGCGCTCGTGGGCGGTGACGCGCTGGTGGGTGGTGCCGGCGAGGGCGGCCAGTTCGTCGAAGTTCCACGCTCGCGGACCGGTGAACTCGTAGACCGCGTTCTCGTGGCCGTCGGCGGTCAGGGCGATCGCTGCGGCCAGGGCCAGGTCGTCACGGGACACGCTGGCGATGCGGCCGTCGCCGGCGGCGGTGACGACGGGGCCGTGGCCGAGGTTCTGCGTGTAGTTCTCGTGGTACATGCCGTTGCGGAGGAACGTGTAGGGCAGGCCGGTGGCGCGGATGAGTTCCTCGGTCGCCTTGTGCACCTTGGCGAGGCCCAACGGGGACGTGTCGGCGTCGGACACCGACGTGTAGAGGATGTGCCGCACGCCCGCGTCGACCGCTGCCGCGACGGCTGCGCGGTGCAGGCCGATCCGCACCTCGTCGGGGCCGTCCGCCGACACCAGCAGGAGCTTGTCGACGCCGGCGAACGCGGTGGCCAGGGTCTGCGGGTCGGCGAAGTCGCCGTGCCGGACCTCGACCGGCAGGTCGGCCTTCGCGGGCACGCGGACGGAGACGGCCAGGTCGGCGGCGGGCAGCCGGTCCAGGGCGTGCTTGACGATGAGGGAGCCGAGGTGGCCGGTCGCGCCGGTGATCAACGTGGTCATGCCGGGAACGCTAGGGCGGTCGCTAACTATTCGTAAGTACCTACCTTGGCGTGGGGTACTTACACGTGGGAAAGTGTCCAGGTAAGGTCGCTGCCATGGGTATGCGAGGTGACGTGTACGACCGCAACTGCCCGTCCCGCGAGATCGCGAACCACGCGACCAGCCACTGGGGCAGCCTGGTGCTGGGCAAGCTGCTGGACGGCACCAGGCGGTTCAGCGAGTTGCGGCGCGCGGTGCCGGGGGTCAGCGAGAAGATGCTCGCGCAGACCCTCCAGGCGCTGGAGCGCGACGGGCTGGTGCTGCGCGAGGTGCGGCCGGTCATCCCGCCGCACGTCGACTACACGCTCACCGCGCTGGGTACCCAGGTCGCGGAACAGATCCGAGGACTGTTCGTGTGGATCGAGGACAACCTGCCCAGCCTCATGGCCGCCCAGGACGCCTACGACGTGCGGCGCGCCGAGAACGTGTGACAGGTCACGTCGACCCCTCCGATCTGGATCGGTCCACCGGAAGGGAGCGGGCGTTGCAGGTCAGTGAAGTCGAGGTAGAGATCGGATGTCTGGCCCGTCAAGGAATCCCAACATGACGTGAATTCCAGGTGAGCTTTGTCAGAATGGGCTCATGACGCAGCCCTTCACGGACGATACCCACCCGGCCGAGCCCTATCCGGGCGCTCGGCCGGGACACTGCTTCGTGCACCTCGACGGGGCGGGCTGGCCGGTCACACCGGACGCCGGCACCGACTCCGGGTGGCGGGTCGCGCCCGACGGCCGAGATCTCGACGACTGGCTCGCCGACCACGGCGAGCCCCCGCTGGCGGACCGGATGCCGGTGCTCGCCTACGGCTCCAACGCCAACCCCGCCAAGGTCACCTGGCTGCGCGAGGAACTCGGCCTCACCGGCCCCGCCGTCGTGCTGCGGGCCCGCTGCGAGGGCCTCTCGGCGGTCTGGGCCGCCGGACTCCGCAAGACCGACGGCCAGCGCCCGGCCACGCTCGCCGGCGCGCCCGGCGTCGAGGAAGAGCACGCCGTGTGGTTCGCCACCGCCGACCAACTGCGCGTCCTGGACCGCTGCGAGGGCCGCGGCCTGCGCTACCGCCTGGTCCGCGTGCACACCGGCAAGGTCACCCTGTTCGACGGTGCCGTGGTGGACTCCGTGCTCGCCTACACCGGCGCGGGCACCCGCCGGATGCCGCTGCTGTCCGCCGGACGCCCGGTGCGCTGCTCCGAGGTCGACCAGCGCGGCGCGCGCACCCTGGGCGGCCGGGCCGCCGAGACCGACGGCCTCGACGTCACGCCCGTGCACGGCGACCCATCGCCGGACGACTGGCCGGACCGCCTGTTCGTCTACGGCACCCTCCAGCCCGGCATGGGCGCGTGGCACCTCGTGCGGCCTTACGTGACCGGCGAGCCGGAGGCCGCGAAGCTGCCCGGCACCCTGCTCGACACCGGCAAGGGCTACCCCGCGCTGCGCCCCGGCGACGGCCCCGGCGTGCCGGGCCACGTGCTGCGCCTGGAATCGCCCGAGGACGCGCTGCCCGCGCTGGACGAGTACGAGGGCCCGGAGTACCGCCGGACCCGGGTCACCATGCCGGACGGCCGGGTGTGCTGGACCTACCTGTGGACCGCCGCCGTGGACGGGCTGGCGGCGCTCCCGGACGGCTGGGTCGAAAAGCGACTGTGACGCGCCCGATACGGTGAATTCCTGCCGAAGCGACCCAACCGTCCACCGAATGGGTACGTCCTCCTGGTAGGACCACGACCCAGGAGGTGGACATGAGGCGACTTGTCGTGTGCGGTGCCCTGGTGCTGCTCGGTTCCGCGTGCGGTAGCCCCGAGCAGGCCGCGGACACTTCGACGATCTCGACCGCACCTTCCGCGACCACCACCGCGTCGTCGCCCGGCGGCAGCGTCGCGCCCGTGCCGCCGACGACGTCCGCGCCCGCCACGCCGGCGTCCACCCGGTGCACGTCGGCGTCGCTGGCCGGCGAGGTCGGCTCGGTGGACCCGGGCGCGGGCAACCGGTACGCCAAGTTCGTGGTGACCAACAACGGCTCGGCGACGTGCACCCTGAACGGCTACAGCGGCTTCCAGCTGCTCGACGGCTCCGGGCAGCCGGTGCCGACGGACCTCCAGCGCAACGAGGACCCCGGCCCGTCGCCGGTCACGCTGAACCCCGGCGCGTCGGCCGCGGCGAACCTGCGCTGGACCGTCGTGCCGACCGGCAACGAGCCCGTGGAGGGCGCGTGCGAGCCGGCCCCGGCCAAGGCTGCGGCCATCCCGCCGGACGAGACCCAGCCGATGAGCGTGGCGTGGGCCTACGGGCCGGTGTGCGGCGGCGGGAAGATCGAGATCAGCGCGTTCTACCCTGCCTAGGTGATCCAGTCGAACGTGCCCGGCCACGCCGGGGAGATCGCCGTGCGGACCTGGCCCAACCTGGAGGCGACCTGGCTCGCCGTCCTGGTGCACGGGTACGGGGAGCACAGCGGCCGGTACGGGCACGTCGCCGAGCGCCTGGTCGCCGCGGGCGCGCTGGTGGTCGCGCCGGACCACGTCGGGCACGGGGAGTCGGCGGGCGAGCGCGCGCTGATCCCGTCGTTCGACGGCCTGGTGGCCGACGTCGGCGCGGCGGTCGGGTCGGCGGCGGTCGACCTGCCCGTGGTGCTGGTCGGGCACTCGTTCGGCGGTCTGGTGGCGACCCGGTACGCCCAGCAGCACCCGGTCGCGGCGCTGGTGCTGTCCGCGCCCGTGCTGGGCACCTGGGAGGGCCTGGACGCGCTCGGCCTGGCCGAGATCCCGGACGCGCCGGTCGACCCGTCCGCGCTGTCCCGCGACTCCGAGGTGGGCCAGGCGTACGCGGCCGACCCGCTGGTCTGGCACGGGCCGTTCAAGCGGCCGACGCTGGAGGCGCTGGAGCGGGCGCTGGACGAGGCGAACTACGGGCCGACGCTGGAGAGCCTGCCGACGCTGTGGCTGCACGGCGACGCGGACGAGCTGGTCCCGCTCGCCGACACCAGGACGGGCACCGACCGGATCCGCGGCCTGCTGTTCGAGGAGCGGGTGTACCCCGGCGCGCGGCACGAGGTGTTCAACGAGACCAACCGGGACGAGGTGCTCGACGACGTGGTCGCGTTCGTGCGACGGGTGCTCGACCGGTAGCACCCGATTTCATCCGATTGAGGCACGCTCACAACCTTGGTCCGGTGTGCACAACGTGGCACGCTGGTGTCGTGAGTCGGCCGTTGTTGCTGCAACACGGCTTCCCCGACAGCCCGGCGGAGGTCCACCCATGCCCAGGAAGGCGGCCGGCGCGCACGAGCGCGCGCTGGGGGCCGAGCTGCGCGGCATCCGCGAGGCGACCACGCCCCGGCTGACCGTGACGGCCGCCGCCGAGCGGCTCGGGTGGAGCAAGTCGATGCTGTCCAACCTGGAGAACGGCAAGCGCAAGATCTCCGCCGCCGAGGTCGAGGCGCTGCTGGCGGTCTACGCGGTCGTCGGCGACCGGCGGGCCGCCCTGGTGCGCCGCGCCGAGCACGGCCGGGGGCCCGGCCTGTGGGGTCCCGGCCTGCCGGGCCTGCCGCCGGAGACCAACGCGCTCGCGGGCTACGAGCACGAGGCCAACCGGATCGTCTGCTGGGAGCCGCTGCTGGTGCCGGACCTGTTGCAGACCATGGAGTACAGCCGGGCCTTCCTCACCGGTGACGGCGTCGAGCCGCGCGACGTGGAGGTCCGGCTGATGGCCCGGCTGCGCCGCCAGCAGGTGCTGCGCGGCGAGGTCGAGTACGTGGCGCTGGTCGGCGAGGCCGCGCTGCGCACCGCAGTGGGCGGGCGCCGGGTGATGGCCGAGCAGTGGCGGCACGTGCTGCGCGCGACGGAGATCCCCGGCGTCCGGTTCGGGGTGGTGCCCTCGGCGGCCGTGCACCCCGGCCTGATCGGCCCGTTCCGGCTGCTGGAGTTCCCCGCCGCGACCCCGGTCGCGCACGTCGAGCTGCGGCGCTCGGCGGTGTTCCTGGAACGCACCGAGGCGACCCCCTACGTGACGGCGGCGGCCCGGGTCGAGGCGGTGACCCTGGGCCTGGGCGACTCGTTCCGCCTGGTGTCCAACCGGATCGCCGAACTCGAAGGCCGCTGAGCCGCCTCAGGCGCGCGCGGGGTTCACCAGCTCTGGCCGGTGGGGCGGACCAGGATCTCGTTGACGACGACGTGGTCGGGCTGCTCGACCGCGTACCGGACGGCGTTGGCCACGTCCTGCGGGCTCAGCTGGCGCAGCCCGGCGATCCGCTGCTCGACCGCCGCCCGGCCCGCCGGGTCGGTGATGTGCTCGCGCAGCTCGGTCTCCACCACGCCCGGCTCGACCACGACCACCCGCACGCCGCGCTCGGTGACCTCCTGGCGCAGCGACTCGCTGAACGCGTTGAGCCCGACCTTGGTGGCGCTGTAGACGCCGATCCCGGCCCGCACCACCCGCGCCGCCGTGGACGACACCTGGACCACCGTGCCGCGCCGCTCCAGCAGGTGCGGGAGGGCCGCGTGGGTCAGGAACATGACGCCGAGGAGGTTGGTCGACACCATCCGCGTCCAGTCGGTGGTGTCCGCGCCCTCGATGTCGCCCAGCAGCATCACGCCCGCGTTGTTCACCAGGACGTCGAGACCGCCGAACTCGGCGACGGTCCGCTCGACCGCCGCCCGGCAGGCGGCCTCGTCGGTCACGTCGAGTTCCAGCGCGAGCGCCTTGACGCCCTCACCGGCCAACCGCTCCTCCAGCGCCGCCAACCGGTCCACCCGCCGCGCGGCCACCACGACCGACGCGCCCGCGCGCCCCAGCGCGAGGGCGGTCGCCTCGCCGATGCCCGACGACGCCCCGGTGACCAGCGCGATCCTGCCTTGAAGGTTGTTCGCCATGGCTCCAGCAAACACGCTGGAGCGGGCTCCGGGTCAAGTCGGGACCCGCACGACTCCACTCGGACCTCGGCACTGGGCCAAGCCGGGGAAGACTCGGCGCGGACGTTCGTGGACAATTTCCCCTGCGATGGTGGGAGAAGACCTGGAGCTGCTGATCACGGTGGTGGTCGCGGCCGACGACGAGAGGCAGGCACGGGCGGCCTGTGCCGGCCTGCTTCGGCGCGTCGGCGGTCAGGTGGTGCAGGCGGGCGATTGCTCCGACGAGGAGCCCGGCTGCTGGTCGGTGACCGTCAGCCGGTCCAGCGGCGAGCGCGCGACGCAGAACGTGGCGGGTGCCCTGGCCAGGGCGGTCCGCACGTTCGTGCGGTCGCTGGGCGAGCAGTTCCCGATGCCCCGGGTGGCCTGCGAGCCGCCGACCGCGTGGACCGTGCTGGACGACCCGGGCCTGCTGGACGGGCTCGTGCCGGGTGCGGAGCGGCTGCTCGTCGAGGCGTGGGCGGGTGGCGACCCGCAGCGCCGCGACGCCGCGCCCGAACCCGAGACGGGGGTTGCCGCACCGCCCGAAGCGGGTACCCGGTTGCTGTTGCGGGTGGATGTCGCGACGGACCGGTCCGCCGGGGCGGAGTGGCAGGCGCGGGCGGTAGCCAGCCGGGTCGCGCGAAGTGGCAAGATCACCCGAGTGGCTCCACATGGGCATCTACTGAGCGTGCACGTCGATCTCGGATCGAGTGTCAATTCGCCCACGGTCGCGCTACTCGACGCGGTGTCGTCGTTGGGCCGTTCGGGGTGGACGCCGGTGGAGTGGGCCGGCGAGTCCGCGACAACGCGCTGGTCGGCCGCACCCGTCCCATCAGCCGGGATCACCGAGTTGGAACTCACCGCGACACCGGCCTCGGCATTCGTGTGGACGGTGCCCGACTGAGAGCAGGATGACTAATCCGATCGAGTGGATTTCGATTACCACCCGGTCAGCCGATCTTGCTTGTGAAATGAACGACTTTCGGTACTACTTTCAACTATAGGAACTCCAGCGTCACAGGAGGGGTCGGGACCGACATGGCCAGCATCGAAGACGTTCGCACCGCGATCGCCCAGGCCGTCGAAAAGGCCACCCAGAGCCAACAGGCGTTGCAGCAGGCAGCCGACCTGGCGGAGGACGCCCAGGCCCTGCTCAGCACCGCCACCCAGGGCAGCGTCCAGGGCGACGTGGAACAGGCCAACGGGCAATTCGCCGAAGTGGTGAACGGGGTGTCCGACCTCCAGAAGTTCCTCGCCTCGGGCATTTCGCAGGCCGAAAGCATCAACGGCCGGCTGTGAACACGTGACGTCGGTCGGCGAGGTCAAGCTCGCGCTCGAACAGAGCTGCGAGTTCCTCCGTGATGCCTACCGCAGCGTCCGGGAGGCGCAGGCCGCCCTCGACGAGGCGGTCGACCTGCTCGTCGAGGCGGGCGCCAACCACCACGAGTCCCTGGTCCCCGCCGGGTTCGTCAAGGCCAGGGAGCGGTTCGCCGACGAACTCGACCTGATCGTCGGCAGCCTGGACCTGGTCCAGCGGCTGGCCGTGGAGCTGTGACGTGATCAAGCGCGACGAGCGCCGGCGGCGGATCGAGGACTCCTTCGAGGAGTTCCGCAGAGCCGTGGCCGCCGCGCTCGGCAACGCCTCGCGCGAGCTGCGCCAACTCGCGGACGACCGCGCGCGCGACATGTTCGAGGTGATGCTGCGGGGCGAGGGCGTCGACCGGGCGCTGGACGACCCGCTGCTGGCCAGGGCGTTGAAGAAGGAGAAGTTCGAGCAGCAGCTCGCGCGGACCCTGATCGACCGGGTCGAGGCGTTCCGGGAGTGGTCGGAGACCGGCCCGCCGCGGCTGACCGCGCTGGTGAACGCGGTCGCGCCGGGCCCGGCGTCGTGGCCGCCGGAGTCGTGGCTGGGCCGGCCCGGCACGGCGGACGGCAGCGACGGCGTGCCGGAGCTGTGGCGGATCGGCACCGGCCTGGTGCGCGGCGCGCCGGAACCGCAGTCGTTCCCGGTCGCGGTGCCGATGCTGGACCACTCGCACCTGCACGTGTCGTCGGTCCCGGACAGCCGGGTCGCGGCGGACGCGCTGGTGGAGAACCTGCTGCTGCGGCTGGTCAGCTACTTCCAGCCGGGGCTGGTGCACATCCACGTCTGGGACGTCAACCAGCTCACCGGCTCGCTGCCCGGCCTGTACCCGCTGACCCGGGCGGGCCTGCTGACCGTGCACGACCCGGCCCGGCTGCACGAGCTGCTCGACGAGCTGTCCGACCACATCCGCCGGGTGCACACCGGCGTGCTGGTCGAGGGCCACCAGTCGGTGCGCGCGGTCGGCGGCCGGCGGACCGAGCCGTGGCGGGTGGCGGTGCTGTTCGGCAACCGGCAGGCGCTCAAGGAGGAGCACCAGCAGCAGTTGCAGCGGGTGGCGCGCAACGGCTTGGCGTGCGGCGTGCAGCTGATCATCGTGGACATCCCGGTCACCGTGAACTCGCCGATCGAGACCGTGACGATCGCCGCCGACCAGACCGCGACCTGCACGATGACCGGCAAGCACGTGACGGTGGCGCTGGACGCGCAGTTCCCGCAGAACCAGGTGCCGCACGCGTGCGCGGAGATCGCCAAGAAGCGCGAGGAACGCCGCACCCGGCTGAGCACGTTCGCCGACCTGCTGCCGGAATCGCTGTGGCGGGAGAGTTCGGCGTCCGGCGTCCTGGCCCCGGTCGGCTACGACGAGGGCGAGCCGGTGCACGTGGCGCTGGGCGACACCTCGCCGCACGCGCTGATCGGCGGCCCGAGCGGGTCGGGCAAGACGAACTTCCTCTACGCGATGCTGGGCAGCCTGGCCGCCCGCTACCACCCCGACGAGCTGGAGCTGTACCTGCTCGACTTCAAGGAGGGCGTGTCGTTCGCGCAGTTCGCGCCGGGCCGCAAGGACCCGACGTGGCTGCCGCACGCCCGGCTGGTCGGCGTGAACGTGAACACCGACCGCGAGTTCGGCGTGGCGCTGCTGCGGTTCCTGGCCGACGAGATGCGCCGCCGCGCGGACGCGGCCAAGCGGCACGAGGTCACCAAGCTGGAGCAGCTGCGCGAGGAGGACCCGGACGGCCACTGGCCGAGGATCGTCGCCGTGGTGGACGAGTTCCAGTACCTGTTCGGCGAGCGCGACCAGGTCACCCAGCAGGCCACCCAGCTGCTGGAGGACGTGGCGCGGCGCGGCCGGTCGCAGGGCATCCACCTGGTGCTGTCCAGCCAGGACGTCTCGGGCATCGAGGGCTTCTGGGGCAAGTCGGCGATCTTCGAGCAGTTCACCGTGCGGATCGCGCTGCCCAAGGCCCGCCGGGTGCTGGCCGAGCCCGCCAACGACGCCGCGGTGGAGCTGCCGCGCTGGCACGCCGTGGTCAACCACGAGTCGGGCGTGCGGCCGGGCAACGAGATCGCCCGCGTGCCGGACGCGACCGGCCGGGGCACGTTCGACCGGCTCCAGGCGGAGCTGCACGGCCGCCGCCCGGCCGAGCTGGCCGAGCCGATCCTGTTCGACGGCAGCAAGGTGCCCAGCCTCCAGGCGCTGCCGGACTTCCAGGCCCTCAAGCCCGCGGACAACCCGACCGTGCTGCTCGGCCAGGTGATCGACGTGGCGGGCAGCGCGGCCAAGGTCCGCTTCGCCCGCACGCCCGGCCGCAACATCGCGGTGATCGGCTCGCTGGCCGAGGACGCCGCCGGCGTGCTGGGCGGCGCGGCGCTCTCGCTGGCCCGCCAGCACGAACCCGGCCACGTGGAGTTCAGCCTGGCCTGCCTGGCCGAGGACGCCTGGCCGTACGCGGACAAGCTGTGCAAGCAGCTCCAGAACGCGGGCCACACGGCGAGCCTGTCGGGCCTGGACAACATCCGCGTGCTGCTCGACAAGACCGCCGCGCGGCTCACCGCGTCCGTCAAGGGCGAGACGGGCATCGCGCTCGCCCCCCACTACCTGGTGGTGTACGCCGTCGACGGCGCGCACACCCTGCTGGAGAACAAGGATCAGACCACCCGGATGTCCGGAGTGGACAGCCTGCGCACGGTGCTCAAGCACGGTCCGGAGAACCGCACCCACCTGCTCGGCTGGTGGCGCGGTCCGCAGCGGCTGAAGAACAGCCTGCCGCCCGGCGTGTACGACGACATCGGCGCGTGGCTGGCCTTCGACGTCCAGGGCAAGGAACTGCTGTCGTTCGGACCGGAGCAGGTCATGGCGTGGTCACCCCGACCGCGCCGGGGTTTGTTCTTCGACCGGTTCGAGCATTCCCGTCCGCAGGTGGTCATTCCGTTCGACACCGGGGAGGAATCATGATCAGCCACGCATCGGTAGTGCCCGCCCAGCGCAGTGGCGACGCCGAGTCGGAGGTGGTCGCGGTCTCCGCGGTGGAGCGGTACAAGGAGATCGTCGGCCAGGCCGGGGCCGCGGTGGAGAAGATGCGCGACCAGGACCGCGACCGGGTGCGCGAGCTGCTGGAGCGGCTGGCCGCCTCCCAGGACCGGGTGGCCGAGCTGATCGAGCAGGAGAAGCTGACCCACGTCGGCGTGCGCCTGCTGTGGGAGGCGGCCGTCGAGGCGCTCTGGGAGGAGCGCTGGATGACGATGAAGCCGATCCCGGAGCCGGACGAGTCGGTGCCGGCCCGCGACCAGCGCGACTACTTCACCGCGATGGACGTCGCCTACCACACGCTGGAGGACACCCTCCAGAAGCGCGGTCTGTTGCGGCGCAAGAGTTCCTAGGGCTCGCCGACGTCGGTGGCGGCGGGTGTGGCGGCCCGGTCATCCGGTGCCCGGCCGCCACACCCGCCTACCGACACGGTGCTGGACCGCACAAGCCCAGTCAAAGCCCACCGCCCGCACAGCGCACTCCGGTTGGGCCGCCCGCGCGCCCGCGCGCCGCGTCGGGGACGCTGCGTGAGCGCCGGAGCGGTCCGCCTGCGCCGCGACGGTGAACGCGCAGCCGGGTGGGCGTGCGCCGGTCAGAACGTCCAGGACAGCGACACGGTCGGCTCGGCGTCCGCGCGCACCCGGGCGTAGGTCGCCAGCGCCGCCGCGTTGTCCGGCTCGGTGGCGGTGAACGCGCCGAAGCACCCGCGTTGGCGGGCCAGCAGCAGCAACGCCTCGACCAGCGCCGTCGCGATCCCGCGCCGCTGGAACTCCTCCTCGACGCCGAGTTCGTAGACGAACATCTCGGTGCCCTTGTCCGGGTGCGTGGTCTCCACGCCCGTCACGAACCCCGCGGCCCGCCCGTGCAGGTACGCCACCAGCAGGTGGTTGCCCTCCTCGGCGAGGAACCTCCGGGTGGCGGCCTCGCGTGGCGGCTCGTCGAACAGGGACCCGGCGGCCACCACGGCGTCGTACGAGGTCACCCGCCGGATCTCCATGCCGGGGAGGGTAGACCGTCGGCGATGATGCGGTCATGCGTGTTTTGCGGAACCCGGACGAGGTGGCGGCGGCGAACCCGGACCCCCTGGTCCGCTGGGCGGCCCAGTGCGTGCGACCGGGCCGGGGCGGGCTGGCGTGGGCGCACGGCGGCGCGGTGGGCGTGCTCGCGCCGAGGCTCAACCGGCACGACCGGCTGGTGCTCGCCGGGCCGGTGGACGACATCGCGGCGATCCTGCGCGCCCGCGCGCGTCCCGGCGTGCGGCCCCTGGTCACCGCGGCGGTGGCGGCCGAGCTGCCGGAGTTCCCGGCGCTGGCCACGTTCGGCTGGATGGAGCGCACCGGCACCCTGGACGCCCCCGACGACCTGCCGTGGCTGGACGAGACCGCGTGGGACGACGTGGAGTCGTTGCTGCGCAAGGCCAACCCGGACTCCTACGTCTGGCCGTACGAGCCGGGCGCGCGCCGCTGGGCCGGCGTCCACGCCGACGACGGCACGTTGGCCGCCGTCGGCGCGGACGCGTGGTCGGCCCCCGGTGTCGGGTTCGTCGCCGGTGTCGCCACCCACCCCGACCACCGGGGGCGCGGCCTGTCCAGCCGGGTCTGCGCGTTCCTGACCGCCGCCCTGCTGCGCGAGGAGGGCACCTGCGCGTTGATGGTGGACGCGGGCAACCCGGCGGCGATCAAGGTCTACCAACGGCTCGGCTACACCTACCGGAGCGTGTCCGCGCTACGCGACGCAGGTCACACCGACTGGCCGGAACACCTCGCCGACGGGTCGGGGTTGACGAAGTCATGACCGTCCCGAGCACCGCGCACGAGATCCGGCTGGCGTCGCGCCCCGAGGGCTTCCCGACCCCGGAGAACTTCGAGCTGGCCGAGGTGCCGGTGCCCGCGCCGGGCCCCGGCCAACTCCTGGTGCGCACCCGGGTGATGAGCGTCGACCCGTACATGCGCGGCCGGATGAACGACGTCAAGTCGTACGTGGCGCCCTACGAGGTCGGCAAGGCGTTGGAGGGCGGCGCGGTCGGCGAGGTCGTCGCGTCCGACGCGCCCGGCTTCGCGGTCGGCGACACGGTCCTGCACGGCCTGGGCTGGCGCGAGTACGCCGTGGTCGACGCCGGGAACGCCACGAAGGTGGACCCGGAGCGCGCGCCGCTGGGCGCGTACCTGGGCGTGCTGGGGATGCCGGGGCTGACCGCGTACGCGGGCTTGGTGGACGTGGCGGGCCTCAAGGAGGGCGACGTCGTGTTCGTGTCCGGCGCGGCGGGCGCGGTCGGCCAGGTCGCCGGGCAGGTGGCGAAGCTGCGCGGTGCGGCGCGGGTGGTCGGCAGCGCGGGCACCGACGCGAAGGTGCGATACCTGATCGACGAACTGGGCTTCGACGCGGCGTTCAACTACAAGGACGCCCCGGTGGCCGAGCAGCTGGCGGCGGCCGCGCCGGACGGCGTCGACGTGTTCTTCGACAACGTCGGCGGCGAGCACCTCGAAGCCGCGATCGCCTCGTTCAACCCGCACGGCCGCGCGGCGCTGTGCGGCTCGATCTCGGGCTACAACGCCACCGAGTCGACCCGCCCGCCCGGCCCGCGCAACCTCGGTCTGGCCGTGGGCAAGCGGCTGACCCTGCGCGGCTTCCTGGTGTGGGACCACGCGCACCTGCGCGACCAGTTCGAGCGCGAGGTGGGCGGCTGGATCGCCGAGGGGCGGCTCCGCTACCGCGAGACGATCACCGAGGGCGGTCTGGCGAAGGCGCCGGAGGCGTTCCTGGGCATGCTGCGCGGCGAGAACACCGGCAAGGCCCTCGTCACGTTCTGACCCGCGGGGGTGGCGGGCTAGATTCGCGCACGTGGAAACGCTGCTGCACGCCTACGGGCCCGCCACCGACACCCCGGCCCACCTGGCCGCGCTCACCGGGGACGACGACCAGGCACGTCAGGCCGCCCTCACGCACCTGAAGTCGGCGATCATCCACCAGGGCACGCCGTGGAGCGCCACACCGGCCGCGGTCGCCGAGGTCGTGGGCCTGCTGGACGACCCCCGGGCGCGGCCGGCGGTCCCCGGCCTGCTGGAGTTCCTCGCCGAGGTGGTCGAGGCCGTCGCCCCGGAGCACCGCGCCGAGTTCGCCACGATGGCGGACCCGGGCCGCGACGTCGACGCCGAGGTCGCCGCGCTGCTCGAAGACGACGACGAGGGCGACTCGGTCTACGAGGACGAGGGGCTGGCCAACGCCCTGTTCGCGCGGTCCATGCTGGCCCTGGAGGACCTGGTGCCCCGCATCCTGGCCGCGCTCGAACCGCTGTCGGCCAGGCCCGAGGTCGCGGCGCAGGCCGCCGAACTCGCCGACCTCTGCCGGCTCAAGGGCTAGACCAGCTCGCCCTCCGCCGCGACCACCCGGCCCGCGTGCACGACCAGCGTGCGCGGCGCGCGGTCCATCACGGCCGCCGTCACGGTGTCGCCCGGCACCACGACCAGGTCGGCGGGCGAGCCCTCGGTCAGGCCGTGCGGCCGGCCGACGACCGCCGCGCCGCCCCGGGTCGCGATGTCCACGCACATCTCGACCAGCGCGTCCTGCCGGAACCCGCTGCGGAAGGACAGCTGCCACGCCCGGTCGAGCATGTCGCCGTTGCCGTAGGGGGACCAGTAGTCCCGCATCCCGTCCTGCCCCAGCCCGAGCCGCACGCCCGCCCACCGCAACTGCCGCAGCGGCAACGGTTCCCGCACGCCGGGCGCGACCGTGGTCACCGCCACGTCGTGCTCGGCGAGCAGGTCGACCAGCTCGCGCTGCCGCTCGGCGTCCACCGAGGACAGCGCGAAGGCGTGGCTGACGGTCACCTTGCCGCGCATGTCCAGCGCGGCGACCCGCTCGCAGATGAGTTCGACCTGGAACGCGCCCAGCGAGCCGGCGTCGTGCAGGTGCACGTCGACCCCGCGCTGGTGCTTCTCGGCCAGCCCGAACACGACGTCGAGGTGCCGCACCGGGTCGCGGTCGTAGCCCGCCGGGTCGAGGCCGCCGACCAGGTCGGCACCGGCCCGCAGCGCGGCTTCGAGCAGGTCGGCGGTCCCCTTCTCGCGCAGGATGCCGCACTGCGGGAACGCCACCACCTCGACGGTCGCCCGCCCGGCGTGCGCCTCGCGCGCGGCCAGCACGCCCTCCAGCTTGTCGAGCCCGGAGTCCACGTCGACCTGCGCGTGGCTGCGCACGATCGTCGCGCCGGCGGCGATGGTCAGCCCGAGGGTGTGGGTGGCGCGCTCGGACACCCCGCGCTCGGCCGAGCGCCAGTTGCGCCGGTCGTTGTCGATCAGCTCGGCCAGGCCGGTGCCGGCGCTGTGCGGCCGGAACGGCAGGCCGAGCCGGGTCGAGTCGAGGTGCGCGTGGACGTCCGCGAAGGACGGCAGCAGCACCCCGCCCCTCCCGTCCACCACGGGCACGCCCGGTGGCGCGTCCAGGTCCGCGCCGAACGACGCCACCAGCCCGTCAGTACACAGAACGTCCACCGCGGGCGCGTCAAGGCTGTTGGGCCACGGCCGCACGGAACGGATCAGCAGATCACCGGTCACGACCGTGAAGCTAGCCCGGTCGGGAGTAGCTTGCCAGGGTTGAGCACCCCGGTCGGGTCGAGTGTCCGCTTGACGGACGCCAGCACGTCCAGGCCCAGCCCGCCGATCTCGGCCTCCAGGTAGCGGGCGTGGTCGCGGCCGACGGCGTGGTGGTGGCTGATCGTGCCGAGCCCGGCGATGGCCTCGCTCGCGGCGGCCTTGGCCACCTGCCACTGGCCGACCGGGTCGGCGACCGACCGCGCGGCCAGCACCGTGAAGTAGAGCGACGCCCCGGTCTCGTAGGCGTGCGAGATGTGGCACATCACCACGCAGTCGCCGAGCGCGTCGCGCAGCGCGTCCCGCACGGCGGCCCGGAGTTCGGCCACCCGGGACCAGTGCGTCGCGGTCTCCAGGGTCTCCACGCACACGCCGACCTCCACCAGAGCGTCGCGCTGGCGCGGGCCGTTGAACCGGCCGTGCCGCCACGCCTCGCCGAGCGGGCGGCCCAGCGGCACCAGCCGCAGGCCCCGCGTGGTCTCCCGGCGGCGACGCCGGACCTCGTCCTCGGACGCGCCGTGCCAGCCGAGCACCAGCAGGCACGGCCGGGCGACGCCCCGGGCCCGCAGGTACGCCTTGAGGGCGGCGGTCTTCCAGCCGCCGGCCAGCGACAGCGACACCTCGGTCTCGTCCTCGTCGGACAGCCTGGTCACGTCGGCGAGCGCCCGGCGCTGCGCGAGCGCGCGGACCACGTCCGAACCGTGCGCCCAGCCGTCGACCGCGAAACCCTCGTAGCGCTCGACCACCGGTCGCGGCCGGACCCGCAGCGCCACCTCGGTGATGACGCCGAACACGCCTTCGCTGCCGATCACCAGCTGCTTGAGGTCGGGGCCGGCGGCCGACGCGGGCGCGGCACCGAGCCGCCACTCCCCGACCGGCGCGGCCAGCCGGACGCCCTCCACCATGTCCTCGAACCGGCCGTAGCCGGAGGACGCCTGGCCCGCCGACCGGGTCGCGGCGAACCCGCCGATGGTGGCGCGCTCGTAGGACTGCGGCACGTGCCCGATGGTGAAACCGTGCGGTGCCAACAGCTTCTCCGCCTCGGGCGCGGGCAGGCCGGCCTGGAGCACGGCGATCCGGGACACCGGGTCGACCGACACCAGCCGGTCCAGCCGGGCGAGGTCGAGCGCGACCACCGCCGCCTTGTCGCCGCGCAGCGCCGCGACACCGCCCACCACCGACGTGCCGCCGCCGAACGGCACCACGGCCACGTCGTGGTCGGCGCAGGTCCGCAGCACCTCGACCACCTGCTCCGGCGTGCCGGGCAGCACCACGGCGTCGGGCACCGCGAGCGCGCCCTCGCCGCGCTGCTCCAGGATGTCCACATAGGACAGACCGCCGGCCCGGCCGAGCCGCGAATCCCGGTCGACCCGGACGAAACCGGGGCCCACCACCGCGTCCAGCGCGCGGTGCGCGGCGTCGGACAGCGCCGAGCCGGGCACGACGGGCGTGCGCGCGGGCGTGCGGACCTCGGCCAGGCCGGTCCGCTGCCGGAGCCACCGCAGGGCGTGCGGCGGCAGTTCGGCCGTCGTCGGGGTCCACCTGCCCCGGAGGGTGTGGTCGATGCGCTCGGTCACCGCTACAGTGTGACACATGACGTCCCAACGTCACAGTGATGACGCGCTCCTCGACGCGGCCCGCGATTGCGTGGTCGAGGTCGGTGTCCGCCGCACCACGCTGACGGACATCGCCAAACGCGCCGGCGTGAGCCGGATGACCCTCTACCGCCGGTTCCCGGACGTCCGGACCCTGGTCAGGGCCCTGATGACCAGGGAGTTCGGCGCGCTGCTGCGGCGCGTGGAGGAACCCGGCCCGGACGGCGCGAACGCCCGCGAGTGCCTGGTCGGCCGGGCCGTCGCGGGCATCCGGCTGCTCGCCGCCGACCCGCTGATGCGCCGCGTGCTCGACCTCGACGCCGAACTGATGCTGCCCTACCTGGTGCAGCGGCTGGGCAGCACGCAGCGGCTGGTCGAGGCGTTCCTGCTCAGCCAGGTCGAGGCGGGCCACGCGGACGGGTCGATCCGGCCCGGCGACTCCGCCGCCCAGGCCCGCCTGGTGCTGCTGACCACCCAGTCGATGGTGCTCTCGATCCGCCCCGCGACCACCGACCTGGACTTCGAGGTGCTGCTCGCCGAACTGGCGGTCTTCCTCGACGCGGCCCTGTCGTGAGCACGTCGCTGCACGCCGCCCGCCGCCGCCGCGACCTCGACGAGGTGGCCGGGCGGACGGTGGACCTGCTGGTCGTCGGCGGCGGCGTGACCGGGGCCGGGGTCGCGCTGGACGCCGCCGCGCGCGGCCTCGACGTGTGCTTGGTGGAGGCGCACGACCTGGCGTTCGGCACGTCGCGCTGGTCCTCCAAGCTGGTCCACGGCGGCCTGCGCTACCTGGCCCAGGGCGAGGTGGGGCTGGCGTTCGAGAGCGCGGTGGAGCGCGGCGTGCTGATGACCCGCACCGCGCCGCACCTGGTCCGCGCCCTGCCACAACTGGTCCCGTTGCACGACAAGGCGAACGACCCGCTCGTGCGGGCCGGGTTGCACGCGGGCGACGTGCTGCGCCGGCTCGCGGGCACCCCGTCGCGGGTGCTGCCCGGACCGCGCCGGGTGCCCGCCGCCGAGGCCCTCGCGCTCGCGCCCGGCCTGCGCCGCCGGGGTCTGCGCGGCGGCCTGCTGAGCTTCGACGGGCAGCTGGTCGACGACGCCCGCCTGGTCGTCGCGCTGGCCCGCACCGCCGCCGGCCTCGGCGCGCGCATCGTCACCAGGGCCAAGGTCACCGCCCTCGACGGCCGCGCCGCGCACGTCGTGGACGGCCTCACCGGCGAATCCCTCACCATCCGGGCCAACGCCGTGGTGAACGCGGCCGGCGTGTGGGCCGGGCAGCTGGTGGACGTGCCGCTGCGCCCGTCGCGCGGGTCGCACCTGGTGCTCGACGCCGGGGCGCTGGGCGTGGGCCGGACCGCGCTGACCGTGCCGGTGCCCGGCGGGCACAACCGGTTCGCGCTGGTCCTGCCGCAGCACGACGGCCGGGTCTACGTGGGGTTGACCGACGAGCCGGTGGACGGCCCGATCCCGGACGTGCCGGCGGTGCCGCAGTCCGATGTGGACTTCCTGCTCGACGTCGCTTCTTCCGTGCTGGAGCGGAAGTTGACGCCGGCCGACGTGCTGGGCAGCTACGCCGGCCTGCGCCCGCTGCTGGACACCGGCGACGGGCCCAGCGCCGACCTGTCGCGCCGGCACGCCGTGCTCACCGAGGGCGGCGTGACCACGGTCGTCGGCGGCAAGCTCACCACCTACCGGCGGATGGCGGCGGACGCGGTGGACGCGACCGGCCTCACCGCCGTGAAATCGCGCACGAAGTCGTTGCCGCTGGTGGGTTCCGGGCCCGCGACCGGTCCGGCGGACCTGGTCGCGCGGTACGGCTCGGAGGCGTGCCGGGTCGCCGAGATCGGCGAGTTCGCCTGGGCCGTGCGGCACGAGGGTGCGCTGGACGCGGACGACGTGCTCGACCGCCGGACCCGGATCGGCCTGGTGCCCGCCGACCGCCGGGCCCGCGAAGCCGAGGCCCGACGAGTGGTGGCCGACGAACTCGCCGCCCTCGCCTGACCCCGCACGGCGAAAAGGGGACCCCCGAGCCGGGAGGTCCCCTTTTCGCCGTACTAGTACCTCACTCGCCGATGATCGGCTTGGCCGCCTTGGGCGGCTCCTCGATCAGCGGCTCGCCTTCCAGCCGCACCTTGCGCTGGTGGTCCTTGCCGTCGCCCTGGCCGGGCTGGCCCGCCATCGGGGCCATCATGCCGCCGCCGCCCATGCCGCCACCGGCCCGGCCCGCGCCGCCACCGGCACCGCCGACGCCGCCGGCCGCGGCGCCCGCCGCACCCGCGCCCGCCGCCAGCACACCGGACGACCCGCCCGCCTGCAGCGTCTGGCCGGAACTCGCGCCGCCGGCACCGCCGCCGCCCGCGAACCCGCCGCCACCACCGGCGAAACCGCCACCGCCACCACCGACGCCACCACCGCCACCGCCCGAGTGCGGCAGGTCGCTCGCCGCGAACGGCTTGACCGTCGGGGTGTACGGGGTGGTCGTGCCGGTCGCGTGCGTGGTGTCACGCGACGCCGCCGGGTACGTGATCGGCGCGACCTTCGGCGGGAGCTGCGAGGACCCGCCACCGGCCGGCACCCACCGGCCCGGCTCCCAGTGGCCGCCCGTGCCCGCGCCGCCGGTGCCCGAACCACCGCTGCCGCCGCTGCTGCCGGCCGGCGTCGGCGGCCGGCTCACCACGGGACCACCCGTCGCGCCGCCCGGGTACGTGCCGCCACCGGGGTAGGTGCCGCCGCCCGTGCCGCCGCCGCTGCCCGCGGGCGTCGGCGGCCGGCTGACCACCGGGCCCGCGTTCGGCGAACCGCTGGTGTTGGTGTTGCCGCCGCCACCGCTCGCGCCGCTGCCCGGCGTGTACCGGTCGCGCGAGTTGCGGTCCATGTTCGCCAGCTGGTCCTCGGTGAGCCCCAGGCCGCCGGCCGAGTTGCGCGGACCCGCGCCGCCGCCCGAGCCGCCCTTGTTGGAGTGCGTCATCGAGGTGATCGCCTGGAGGATCTGCTTGGCGGTCGAGGCGATCGACTGCACCGACTTCACCAGGTCGATCAGCTTCTTGAGCGAGTCGCCGAGCTTCTTGAGGAAGTCCATCAGCTTCTTCGCGTAGTTCACGGCCATCGTGATGATGTCCGAGATCGCCGCCGCGATGGCCGCGCCGAAGGTCAGGAACGAGGCCGCCAGCCACTGGATGATCTTCATGACCATGTCCGACACGGCCTGGCTGATCAGGTCCATGATGGTCTTGCGGACCGTGGCGACCAGCTCGCCCGCGCCCTTGGCCGCGCCGGAGATGCCCTTCACGGCCTTGGCCAGGGTCTCCAGGCCGCTGGAGTGCTTCTTGCTCGCCTCGCGGTAGCCGTCGGCCGAACGGCCCTTCCAGCCCTTGGTCTCCTGCTCGGAGGTGCGCCGGTAGTCCGCGACGATGCCCTCGATCTGCTTGGCCGCCGAGGCCCAGCTGTCGGACATCTTCTGGATCTGCTCCGGGCTGCCCAGCAGCGCGTCGAACGGCTCCTTGAGGAAGCTGACGTGCTGGATGGCCCAGCTGAAGCCCGCGGACAGGAAGCCGGACAGCGGGTTCGTGGACAGGCCGACGATGCTCATGGCCGTGTTGGCGATGCCGAGGCCCGCCTGCACCCAGTCGCCGCGCTCGACCGCCGAGACGGTCCCCTGCACGTCGGTGATCAGGAACGACGGGTCACGCTGCTGGGTGCTCGCCTGCGTGCTCATCCGCGCGCCTTTCCGGTGAACCCGAACGCGTTGTCCAGGTCGACGTTCTCGTAGAGGTCGGCGACCTCCTTGAGACCCTGGGCCATGTCGGCGATGGTCTCGGTGGCCTGGCCGAGGATGTCCTGCGAGACACCGGCGGTCTTGAGCAGGAAGGAGGCCAGGAACGACGCGAACGCGCCGAACGCGTCGGTCGACAGCGACGGGTCGGCGGTGTTGGTCGCCGAGAGCATCCGCTGCGTCAACTGGTCGACCGTGCCGGCGTGCGCCCGGATCTCCTCCGGGCTCACGTTGAACGACACGAACATGGACATCTACCCCCTGCTCAGGCCATCACGTCTGGTGGGTTGGTGAAGTAATCGTCATCGGGCCTGGTGTCTCGACGCTGGATCTCCGGCTCCGGTTCCACCGGGTCGGTCCCGTCACCCGAATAGCCGTTGGGCATGTTCGACTTGACGAAGTCCAGCGCCGGGCCGTCCCCGACGAAGTCGGTCATGATCTGCACGACCTGGCCGGCCGCCGCGCGCTGCGCGGTGCCGATGGCCGTCATGATCGCCCCGGAGACGCGCTCCGGGTCCTCCCCCCGCAGCGCGGGCCGCAGGATCAGGTTGGTCAACGCGCCCGAGGCGTTGACCGTGACGGTGATCAGGCCGTCCGGGGACGTGGCGCTGCCACCGACCTCACCGAGTTGGTTCTTCGCCTGCTCGGCGTTCTGCTTGGCCTGCTCGATCTTCTGGCCGTACTGCGCGAGCCACTCGTCGGGCTCCTTCGGCTCCATAGAGTCACCCCTCCAGGCAACGGGGCTTTGCGGCCCACGACACATTCGACCGGTCGACGTTCGATTCGGTTCCCGGCTGCGTATCGTTTCACCGAATCGTGATTTCCGGGCAAGTCGGGCGTGGATACCGCCGTTCGGCTCATTGTGTGAAATGTTTACTTGCCGTTCTGTTGGGTTTTCGCAACACTTCGTAACATGAGTCCGGCACGCCGGGGGCCCGAGCAGCGGATCCACAACCGGATCCAGGTGCTGCGGGTCGAGCGGGGTATGAGCAGAGTGGGTCTGGCACAGGCGGTGGAGGTCAACCCGCAGACGATCGGTGCGCTGGAGCGGGGCGACCACTACCCGAGCCTCGACCTGGCGATGCGGATCTGCGAGGTGTTCGGGCTGCCGGTGGAGGCGGTGTTCAGCCGGCAGCCGTTCGAGCCGCTGTCGGCGCAGGTCTACCGCGGCTGACGCCGGGGTGCACGCAGGTCCGGGTGAGGCGACAGGAAGGAACGACCGTGGCACAGGGGGTGCTGGAGATCGACCGGATCTCCAAGCGCTATGGCGAGGTCGTCGCGCTGCACGAGATGGCGTTCGAGGTGCGCGCGGGCGAGCTGTTCGGGTTCGTCGGCAGCAACGGCGCGGGCAAGACCACGACCATGCGGATCGCCCTCGGGGTGCTCGCGGCCGACTCGGGCGAGGTGCGCTGGAACGGCTCGCCGATCACGCTGGAGACCCGCAGGCGCATCGGCTACATGCCCGAGGAGCGCGGGCTGTACCCGAAGATGAAGGTGCTCGAACAGCTCGTGTACCTGGCCGAGCTGCACGGCATGGCCACCAACGCCGCGCACCGCTCGGCGGAGAACTGGATCGCCCGGCTCGGCCTGCGCGACCGGCGCGGCGACGAGGTGCAGAAGCTCAGCCTGGGCAACCAGCAGCGCGTGCAGCTCGCCGCGGCGCTGGTGCACGAACCGGACGTGCTGGTGCTCGACGAGCCGTTCTCCGGCCTCGACCCGGTCGCGGTCGACGTGATGAGCCAGGTGTTGCGGGAGAAGGCGTCGGCGGGCGTGCCCGTGGTGTTCTCCAGCCACCAGCTCGACCTGGTGGAGCGGCTGTGCGACCGGGTCGGCATCGTGCGCAACGGATCGCTGGTCGCGTCCGGCACGGTCGACGAACTGCGCGCCGGAGGTGCCGTGCAACTGGTCGTGGACGCGCCGGCGGCCGGCGCGGGCTGGGCGGCGGACGTGCCCGGCGTGCGGGTGGTGGCCGTCGAGGGCACCCGCACCGTGCTGGAACTCGCGCCGGGAACCGACGACCAGGCCGTGCTGCACGCCGCCCTGGCCACCGGCCCGGTGCACGAGTTCACCCGGCGGCGGCCGTCGCTGACCGAACTGTTCCGCAGCGTGGTGACCGAGGAGCGCGTGGCATGAGCAGCCTGACCCCGAGCCGGGCGGTGTTCCTGGTCGCCCGCCGGGAGTTCCTGACCAAGGTGCGCGCCAAGTCGTTCGTCATCGGGACGTTGGCGATCATCGCCGTGATGGCGGGCTACGCGCTGTTCCAGACCGTCCTGCTGGACCGGTCCAACAGCGACACGGTCGCGCTGGCCGGCCAGGCCACGGTGCTGGCCGAACCGCTGAAGCAGACGGCCAAGTCGTTCGGCCGCGAGATCGAGATCATCGACGCCACCGACGCGGCCGCCGCCGAGCAGCGGGTGCGGGCGGGCGAGGTCGACGTGCTGGTGACCGGCGCGCCGGACGCGCTGCGGGTCGTGGTGAAGGAGCAGTTGAACGACGCGCTGCGCAACTCGATCGACTTGATCGTGAAGCAGCAGGTGCTCAACGCCCAGCTGGCCGAAGCGGGCCTGGACCCGGTGGCCGTGGCGAAGACCGTCGACGCGGCGAAGGTCGACGTCGTGGCGCTGGAGCCGAGCGACCAGCAGCGCGGGCAGCGGATGGTGATCGGGTTGGTGATCGCGGCGCTGCTGTACTACTCGCTGCTGGTGTACGGGACGATGGTCGCGCAAGGCGTGGTGGAGGAGAAGTCCAGCCGCGTGGTGGAAATCCTCCTGTCCACCCTGCGCCCGTGGCAACTGCTGCTGGGCAAGGTGATCGGCCTGGGCCTGGTGGGGTTGCTGCAACTGCTGATCATCGGCGGGATCGGCGTGGCGGTGTCGTCCGCGACGGGCCTGGTCGACGTGACCGGTTTGGCGGGCGGAGCCCTGGCCGTCGGCGTGCTGTGGTACCTGCTCGGATTCTTCTTGTACGCCACGGTGTACGCGGCGGCGGCGTCGCTGGTGCCACGTCAGGAAGAACTCCAGTCCGTGATGGCCCCGATCAGCATGGTGATCGTCATCGTGTTCGTGGTCGGGATCAACCTGATGATCCAGGACGGTTCGAGCACCGTCGTGGCGGTCCTGTCGATGCTCCCCCCGTTCGCCCCGATCCTCATGCCGGGCCGAATGGCCATGGGCGTCGCGCCGCTGTGGCAAGTGGCGGTCGCGATCGTGCTGGCGATCGGCGCGGTGGCCGCGATCACGTGGCTGGGCGGCAAGGTCTACGCGAACGCCGTCCTCCACACAGGCTCCCGCGTCAAACTCCGCGACGTCCTCCGCTAACCCCACCCGTCCCCCATCCCCCGTCCCACCACCCCCCGCCGCCACGCCGAACCGCCACGCCAGCCGGTCACCGCCACCCACGCCGATCCCACCGACATCAGGTGGCCCATGGCCCCAAACGCAGCCCGCTACGACAGACCCGAATTCGGCAGCAGCCGGACTGCGAGGGTCGCTGGATCTCCGATGGCGGCCAGATCTGCAAGAGTGGCCAGATCTGCGACGACGGCCAGATTTGCGACGACGGCCAGATTTGCGATGGCCAGGACTTGGCGCGCGCCAGCCCCAACCCCGCGCCAGCCCAAGGGACGCAATGGGCACCGGACAACATGGGCACCGGACAACCCGCAACGGCACCAAAGCAACCAGCGACACACGCACTCCAGAACCACAGGCGCGACACGCGGGTTCGGCGAAGGTGCGGCGCACAGGCTCAGAGGCGGCGCGGCAACGCGAAGCCGAAGCAGCAACACGGAGGCCGCGCAGAACCTTCGGGCGACGCAGGCATGCCCGCTCGCTCAGGCCACAAGCCGCGATCCGCGACTGCGGGCCACTCACCGCCGCTGCCAGCGACAGTCGGTTGCCAGCCGGGGACGTCCTCTCGCAAGCGGCAGGCCAGTGGCTGGTAGCCGGTGATCAAGCGAGTCGGCGGCGATCGGTGGTCAGTCGGTCGGTCATCAGGCGGCCAGCGGTCAGCCAGTGGTCGGTCGATCGGCTGCCAGCCAGCCGGTCATCGGCCAGCCGGTCATCGTTGATCGGTCGTCGGTTGGTCGGACATCGGCCACCCGGTCGCCCAAGCAGTCGATCGCCCAAGCAGTCGATCGCCCAGGCAGTCGATCGCCTGCCGGCCGGTCAGCGGCTGGTCATCGGCCAGCCGGTCGCCAGGCGGCCCGGTCGCCAGGCGGCCGGTCAGTGGCTGGCCAACTGTCAGGCGGCCGGACATCAGGCGGCCGGTCGGACATCAGGCGGCCGGTCCGGCGTCGGCCGGTCCGGCGTCGGGCGGGCGATCGCCGGCTGGTCGTTCAGCGGCCGGCCGGCGCCGGTCGGTGGTGGTCGCGGGTGGCAGTGGGTGACGGGCGGGGTCAGCGGGCTGGTGGGGTGGCGTTCATGGGTGGAGGGTGGGGGCGGGTTCGGGAAGGGTCTGGTGGGGTTCGCGGGCTCGGTCTATTCAAACCGAGGTACGAGAACAGCGTTATCGTACGTTTTTCGGGGTTTTCACCCGGTCGTGTGGCGTCTGGCGCGTACGACGCGATCCGGTGGGATCCGACACCGTCCAGCGCCGTGCGATTCGGTGGGATCCGGTGCGGTGCACCGGGATCTGGCACGCGGCTCGCCCGCCTACGACTTGATCGCAGCGTACCGGGCCAGGGCGACTTCGCGTTCGTGTGCGTGATCCACGATCGGGTTGTGCGGCTGGTGCACCGCCTTCCCCTCAACGTCCCGCAACTCCGCCACGTACCGACGCACGTACGCGCCCTCCGGGTCGAACTTCTCCCCCTGCGTCACCGGGTTGAAGACCCTGAAGTACGGGGCCGCGTCGGTCCCCGTCCCGGCCGCCCACTGCCACCCGTGCTGGTTCGACGCCAGGTCGCCGTCGACCAGGTGCTTCATGAAGTGCCGCGCCCCCCACCACCACGGCAGGTGCAGGTCCTTCACCAGGAAGCTCGCCACCACCATCCGCACCCGGTTGTGCATCCAGCCCTCTCGGAGGAGCTGGCGCATCCCGGCGTCCACGAACGGGTACCCGGTCTCCCCCGCGCACCACGCCTCGAACCGCGAACGGTCGTGGTCGAGTTCCATCTTGTCGAACTTGCGGTCCAGGTTCTGGCGGGCCGATTCCGGTTGGTGCCACAGGACGTCCGCGTAGAAGTCCCGCCACGCCAGCTCGTTGCGGTACGCCCGCGAGCCCTCGTCGTCGCCCAGCTCGGCCAGCAGGGTCCGGGGGTGCACCACGCCCCACCTCAGGTACGCCGACATCCGGCTGGTCCGGTCCAGGTCCGGGCGGTCGCGGTCGCGGTGGTAGTCGGGCAGGCGCTCGTCGCGGAACTTCTCCCAATCCGGCACGAAGTCCAGCGGGTCGACGCCCGGCTGATCGCCCGTCGGGTCCGCCTCGGGCAGTTGCTCGGACTTCTCCGGCTCCAACCAGTCCACAGTGGACTCGTCGGTGTCCGCCGGTGCGCGCCAGCCGTGTTCGCGCCACACCTTGGAGAACGGCGTGAAAACCCGGTACGGCGTCCCGTCCGCCTTCAGCACCCGGCCCGGCGTCACGGCGTACGGCGAGCCGGCCGGCACCAGCTCTACCTTCCGCGCCACGGCCGCGTCCCGCTCGCGCCCGTACGGTCCCGCGTCCGCCGACACGTGAACCGCAGACGCCCCAACGGATTTCGCCACCTTCGGCACCACGTCGACCGGGTCGCCGGACACGACCATGAGCCGCCCGCCGAGCTTCTCGTCCAACGCCCGCAGGCAGCGGAACATGAATTGCACGCGCGGCTGTCCGGCGACCGACAGCAGACGCGGGTCGAGCACGTACAGGGCCAGTCCGCGCCGGGCGCGTTCCGCAGCGGCCAGCAACGCCGGGTGGTCGTGCACCCGGAGGTCACGACGGAACCAGACAACGGTCGAGGAATCCACGTTCCGAACCCTAGGAGCGCACCGACCGCTCCGCATGACAGAGGACGGGGCTGAGGACGCGGGGACCGAGGACGCGGGGGCTGAGGACGCGGGACGGCGAGGGCGACGGGGAAGACGTGCAAGAACGTGGAACGGCGAAGGCCCGCACCCCTCTACGGGCACGGGCCTCGGCTCTGTCGGACGTGTCGGTCGGATGCGTCGGTGCGACGCGTCGGTGGGACGTGTCAGCGCTGGTCGAGCGGCACGAAGTCGCGCTCGGGGGAGCCGACGTAGATCTGCCGCGGGCGGCCGATCTTGGTGGCCGGGTCCTGGATCATCTCGCGCCAGTGGGCGATCCAGCCGGGCAGCCGGCCGAGCGCGAACAGCACCGTGAAGAACTTCGTCGGGAAGCCCATCGCGCGGTAGATCAGGCCGGTGTAGAAGTCGACGTTCGGGTAGAGCTTGCGCTCGACGAAGTAGTCGTCGGCGAGGGCCGTCTCCTCCAGCTTCTTGGCGATGTCCAGGAGCTGGTCGTCGGCGCCGAGCTTGCCGAGGATCTCGTCGGCGGTCTTCTTGATGATCGCCGCGCGCGGGTCGTAGTTCTTGTAGACCCGGTGGCCGAAGCCCATCAGGCGGACGCCGTCTTCCTTGTTCTTCACCTTGCGCACGAACGACTCGACGTCGCCGCCCTCGTTCTTGATCTTCTCCAGCATCTCCAGCACCGCGCTGTTCGCGCCGCCGTGCAGCGGGCCGAACAGGGCGTTGATGCCGGCGGAGATGGAGGCGAACAGGTTGGCCTCGGACGAGCCGACCAGGCGCACGGTGGAGGTGGAGCAGTTCTGCTCGTGGTCGGCGTGCAGCACGAACAGCAGGTCGAGCGCGCGGACCAGGTCCGGGTCGACGTCGTAGGGCTCGGCCGGGAAGCCGAACGTCATCCGCAGGAAGTTCTCCACCAGGCCGAGGGAGTTGTCCGGGTAGAGGAACGGCTGGCCGACCGACTTCTTGTACGCGTAGGCCGCGATGGTCGGCACCTTCGCCAGCAGGCGGATCGTGGAGATCTCGACCTGGTTGGCGTCGAACGGGCTGAGGCTGTCCTGGTAGAACGTGGACAGCGCGGACACCGCGGAGGACAGCACCGGCATCGGGTGCGCGTCGCGCGGGAAGCCGTCGAAGAACCGTTTCAGGTCTTCGTGCAGCAGGGTGTGTCGGCTGATCTTGGACGAGAACTCGTCCAGTTGCGCCTGCGTCGGCAGCTCGCCGTAGATGAGCAGGTAGCTGACCTCGATGAAGTTCGAGCGCTGGGCGAGCTGTTCGATCGGGTAGCCGCGGTAGCGCAGGATCCCCGCGTCACCGTCGATGTAGGTGATCTCGGACGAGCAGGACGCGGTGTTGACGAAACCGCTGTCCAGGGTGACCAGGCCGGTGGTGGCCAGGAGCTTGCCGAGATCGATACCGGGCGCACCTTCGGTGGCCGGTACTACCTTCATCTCGTGCTCTCCGCCCTGATGGCGCAGCGCGACGGTACGGGTGTCGTTCGGCGCAGTCGTCGCGTCGGGCATTCAGAGTCCCTCTCACGCTAGGGCGGGGTGGCCTCGTGCGGGTTCTCGCACGCGCGGGCACGCGGACGCGGGGCGTCCGGGACCGCAGCACCACCCCGTTGGGGTCCTGTCAGTTGTGCCACGCTAGTCGGCGGCCAACCCGCCTCCACAGTCGCGGCGTGAACCGATTCTGCGAGATGGGACCGGCATCACAAGGGATGCACGGATGGCTAGCGTGCATCCCCCACCGTAGCCGTTTTGCCGCGTTTCTCCACCTCAACGGGGGTGAGAGCTAGGTCATCCCCAGTTCGCGTTTGAACGGCGGTTCCGCTCCGGCCCGGGAACAGGTAATAGCGGCCGCCGCACCCGCGAAGGTCAGTGCCTCGCGCCATTTCCCGGCGTCCATGCCGCGCACGGCCTCGGTGGACAGTGCGTCGTGCTCGTGCAGCCACGCCAACAACGATCCCTGCACGGTGTCGCCCGCCCCGATCGTGTCAACGACGTTCACCGGGGTGGGTGGGACGCTAATCACCTCGCCGGAACCGGTCAGCACGGCCAACCCGTCGCCGCCTCGGGTCAGCACGACGGCCGCGGGGCCCGAGGCGCGCCAGTCCCGGAGGACGTCGAGCACGTCGGTCTCCGGCGCGTCCTCGGGGAGTTCGGCGAGCCACCGGGCGTCGTCCGCGGACACCTTCAGCAGCCCCACGTGCGCCAGCCACGAGTCGTAGCGGTCGCGGTAGGCGGACGGGTCGTGGATGAGGCCGGCGCGGATGTTGGGGTCCAGCACGGTGAGCGCGCCGCGTTCGGCTTCGCGCCACAGCACCCGCTCGTAGGTGCTCGCGCCCGGTTCGAGGACCAGCGACAGCGTGCCGAAGGACACCGCGCGCACGTCGGCGGGCAGCGGGCCGGGGTCGGTGACCTGCCGGTCGGCGGTGCCCTCGACGTAGAACGAGTACCGCGCGGAACCGTCGTCGGCGAGGCCCACGACGGCGAGCGTGGTGGGTTCGGGTCCGCGCTGCACGAGGTCGGTGCGCACGTTCGCGGCGTGCAGCCGGTCCAGCAGGCGGTCGCCGAACAGGTCGGTGGACACCCGGGACAGGAAGCCCGTCGGTGCGCCGAGCCGGCCGGCGGCGACGGCGACGTTGTACGGCCCGCCGCCCAGCCTGGGCGCGAGCGCGCCCTGGGCCGTGGGCACGAGGTCGACCAGCGATTCCCCGGCGACGACGATCACGCCTGGCTCCGTTCCCTGCGCAGCCCGTCGAGCAGCAGTTCGCCGAGCGCGGTGA
Source organism: Saccharothrix sp. NBAS 001 (assembly GCF_056640475.1). NCBI lineage: Bacteria > Bacillati > Actinomycetota > Actinomycetes > Pseudonocardiales > Pseudonocardiaceae > Saccharothrix > Saccharothrix sp. NBAS 001. The sequence continues at coordinate 8,542,514 of NZ_CM153251.1, read as the reverse complement.
ACGCCTCCGCGTCGGACACCCCGGCGCGGCGGGTCAGCACGCCGGTCTGGATGCCCTCGATGAGCAGTCCGGCCATTTCCGCGATGAGGGTCGCATGGACTTCCCGGAAAACGCCGTCCTTCACGCCTTCCTGGATGAACGAGCGGATCCGCTCGGCGGCGGCCCGCGCGTTGCGCTCGTAGGTGGACCGGGTGGGCGCGAAGGCGGACACGTCGGCGATGAACTGCGCGGACGCCCGGCGCAGTTCCTCGGCCGCGCCCGCGAGGTAGGTCCCGACCCGGGCGCGCACGTCCTTGGTCTCGGACACGCGCTGCTCGATCCGCTGGGCGGCCCCTTTGAAGTACCGGCCGACGACGCGCACGGCGAGTTGTTCCTTGCTGGCCGCGAGCGTGTACAGGGTGGATTTGGAGCAGTGCAGCCGGGCCGCGAGGTCGTCCAGCGTGAAGTGCGCGAACCCCTCGGCGAGCACCAGCGACTCCAGCCGGCCGAGCAGGTCGACCTGCCGGGGCGTGAGCGGTCTGCGCGCGATCGGGGTCATGGAAACGACTCTGTCACACTCCCTGGCGGCAGTACTGGCGTACGTCCTACAGTACTGTTCCCAGTACTGACCGACGTCGCGGAGGTCGAAGATGCCCGCCGAGCGCCTGTTGCCCACCACCGAGGCCGAGGACCTGCTCGCGCTGGTCCGGGAGATCTCCCGGGACGAACTGGTCCCGCACGCCGCGCAGGCCGAGGAGCAGGCGCGCTTCCCGCGCGAGGAGTTCCGGCTGCTGGGCAAGAGCGGCCTGCTGGGCCTGCCCTACCCCGAGGAGTTCGGCGGCGGCGGGCAGCCCTACGAGGTGTACCTCCAGGCGCTGGAGGAGATCGCGTCGGCGTGGATGTCGGTCGGTGTCGGGCTTTCCGTGCACGTGATGTCGACCTACGCGCTGGCGACCTACGGCACGCAGGAGCAGAAGGAGCGCCTGCTGCCGGACATCCTCGAAGGCGACCTGCTCGGCGGCTACGCGCTGTCCGAGTCGCACGCGGGTTCCGACGCGGCGGCGTTGTCCACGCGGGCCGTGCGCTCCGGCGACGACTACATCGTCAACGGCACCAAGGCGTGGATCACGCACGCCGGCGCAGCGGACTTCTACACGCTGATGGCGCGCACCTCGGACACCGGCGGCAAGGGCGTGAGCTGCTTCCTCGCGCCCGGCCACGTGGAGGGGCTGACGGCCGCGTCGCCGGAGCGCAAGATGGGCCTCACCGGCTCGATCACCGCGCAGCTGCGCTTCGAGGACGTGCGGGTCGAGGGCGACCGGCTGATCGCCGAGGAGGGCGACGGCCTGAAGATCGCGCTGTCCGCGCTGGACTCCGGCCGGCTCGGGATCTCGGCCTGCGCGGTGGGCCTGGCGCAGGCGGCGCTGGACGAGGCGGTGGCGTACGCGAAGCAGCGCACCCAGTTCGGCCGCGCGATCATCGACTTCCAGGGGCTGGAGTTCCTGCTGGCGGACATGGCGGCGGCGGTCGAGTCGGCGCGCGCCACCTACCTGTCGGCGGCCCGCCGGCGGGACCGGGGGCTGCCGTTCACCCGGCAGGCGGCGATCGCGAAGCTGGTGTGCACGGACGCGGCGATGAAGGTCACCACGGACGCGGTGCAGGTGCTCGGCGGCGCGGGCTACACCCGTGACTTCCCGGTGGAGCGGTACATGCGCGAGGCCAAGGTGTTGCAGATCTTCGAGGGCACGAACCAGATCCAGCGCGTCGTGATCGGTCGCGAACTGCGCCGGTGACGCGCGGCGGGATCGACCGCCACTTGGCGTCCGCGCTGCGGTGCGCGCACGCGAAACCGGTGGCGGACCCGGCGTTCTTCGGATGGACGGACGCCGGGCCGCACCGTGAGGAGTCGGACGAGGACGTCGGCTAGGACGTCCGGTACGGGTTCGTGACGACGCCTTCGCCGTCCTCGAACCGGTACACCTCGCGCCCCTCGACGAACACCCGCAGCGCGCGGCTCATCACGTCCAGCGGGTCGCCGGACCAGATCACCACGTCGCCGTCGAGGCCGGGCGCCAGCGACCCGACCCGGTCGTCCAGGCCCATCATCCGGGCCGGGTTGGTGGTGATCGACTTGAGCGCGACGTCCCGGTCCAGCCCCTCCTTCACGGCCAAGGTCGCCTGGTGCACCAGGAAGTTGATCGGCACCACCGGGTGGTCGGTGGTGATCGCGATCTCCACGCCCGCGCGCGCCAGCACACCGGGCGTGCGCAGCGTCCGCTGCCGAAGCTCCACTTTGGACCGGGTGGTGAACAGCGGTCCGACGACGACCGGGATGTTCTTCTCCGCCAGCAGGTCCGCGATCAGGTGGCCTTCGGTGCCGTGGTTGACCACGAGCCGGTAGCCGAACTCCTCGGCCAGCCGCAGCGCGGTCGCGATGTCGTCGGCGCGGTGGCAGTGCTGGCACCAGGGCAGCGTGCCGTCGAGCACCTTGGTCAGCACTTCCATCGTGTTGTCCCGGTCGAACGGGCCTTCCGCGGCGGCCTTCTTCGCCGCGTAGTCCTGGGCCTTGGTGAAGGCGTCGCGGATGACGGCGGCGACGCCCTGGCGGGTGGACGGCAGCTTCTTCTGGTCGCCGTAGACCCGCTTGGGGTTCTCGCCGAGCGCGCTCTTGACGCTCACCGGATCGCGGACGAGCATCTCGTCGACGGTGCGGCCCCAGCACTTCACCGCGACGGTCTGGCCGCCGATCACGTTGCCCGAGCCGGGTTTGATCACGGCCGTGGTGACGCCGCCGGACAGCGCGTCGGCGAACCCGATGTCGGCCGGGTTGATGGCGTCGAGCGCCTTGAGCCGCGCGCCGTTCGGGTCGGTCATCTCGTTGGTGTCCTGGCCGGCCCAGCCCTCGCCCTCCTCGTGCACGCCGAGGTGGCCGTGGGCCTCGACGAAGCCGGGCAGCACCCAGCCGCCCGCCGCGTCCACCACCGGCACGCCGTCCGGGACGGCGACGTCCGCGCCGACCGCGACGATCTTGCCGTCCTGGACCAGCACGGTCCCGTTCTCGATCGGGTCCCCGGACACCGGGACGACGTGGCCACCCGTGATCGCGACATTCATGTTTAGCGACGCTAACAACCTACCCCAGGGGCCGCAAACCCCAGTCCCCCGACCAGGTGCCGCCCGGCTCCAGCCAGAGCAGGTCGACGCCCGAGTTCAGCGCGTCCGGCGGGCACGTCATGGGCTCGACCGCGACCGCGCGCCCCCGGCCGGGGAAGGCGGCGGGCGTGTAGACCTGCACCCACTTGAAGTCCGGGTCCGCCCACAGCTCGACGCCCCCGCCCGGCCCGCGCAGCACGTGCCGCACCAGCCCGTCGACCGGTTCGCACCCGCCGAACGGCGTGTCCAGCCGCACCCCTTCGAGCAGCCGCGCGGTCCGGAAGTCGGTGTCGCCCTCGACGGGCACGGCCGGCCCGGACGGGATCATCGTGTCGGGGTCCAGCGGCAGCACGGTCGTCGCCGCCAGCGACAGCGACGTCTCGTCGGTCTCGGACGTGCCGGCACGCGGGTAGGGGTGCGTGCCCACGCCGAACGGGGTGCGCGCCGCGCCGACGTTGCGCACGGTGTGGGTGACGGTGAGCCCGTCGTCGTGCACCTCGTAGGTGATGCCCGTGCGCAGTTCCACGGGCCACCCGGGGCCGCTGACCGGGACTTCCAGCGTCACCGACGACTCGGTCTGCGCCACCACGGCCCACGCCACCCGCCGCACCAGCCCGTGGATCGCGTTGCCGCGCGCGGGCTCGGTGATGTCGAGCCGCTGCGGCTCGCCGTCGAGGGTCCACCGGCCGCCCGCCGTCCGGTTGGGCCAGGGCACCAGCACCGCGCCGCTGCCCATGGGCGGCTCGTCGTCGTACTTCTCCACGTACGGCACGCCGCCGACCTCGAACGACCGGAGACCCGCCCCCTGCGGGGTGATGACAGCACGCACCGCGCCGCGGACGATTTCGACCATGGTCGCCATCCTCGCACCGCTCGCGGGGGTCACGCCGGGCGAACCCCCTTGTTCTAACTAGACCAGTCTGTATAGTTCGGGCCATGCCACGTCGCACCGACACCCGCGAGCGCATGGTCCGCACCGCGTCCCGGCTGTTCCAGGCGCAGGGCTACCACGCCACCGGCCTCAACCAGGTGCTCGCCGAGGGCGGCGCGCCGAAGGGCTCGCTCTACTTCCACTTCCCCGGCGGCAAGGAGCAGCTCGCCGCCGAGGCGGTGGCGCTGGCCGGCGCGGAGCTGTGCGCCGCGCTGCGGGCGGTCCTGGACGCCGCACCGGACCCGGTCGACGCGCTGGGCAACGTGCTGCGGCTGCTCGGCGACCGGCTGGTGGACTCGGATTTCACCTGCGGCTGCCCGATTTCCACCGTCGCGCTGGACGCGAGCGCGCAGAGCGAGCCGATCCGCGAGGCGTGCGTGGCGGTGTACGACTCGTGGCAGCGGGTCATCACCGACCACCTCGACCGGTCCGGCGACCGGGCCGACGAACTCGCGGTGGTCGTGCTGGCCGCCATCGAAGGCGCGGTGCTGCTCGCCCGCACCCGCCGCGACCTGTCCCCGCTCCACGCCGTCGGCGCACGCCTCGGCGTCCTCCTGGGAAGGCGGCCCGGATGAAGGTCCACCACCTCAACTGCGGCACCATGCGACCCTTCGGCGGCAAGCTGGTCGACGGCAAGGGCGGCGTCTTCCGCCGCGCCGAACTCGTCTGCCACTGCCTGCTGGTCGAGACCGACGACGAGCTGGTGCTGGTCGACACCGGCCTGGGCACGCACGACGTGCGCGACCCGGGCGCGACCCTCCCGAAGCAGTTCCGCCAGGCGTGCCAACCGGTGCTCGACCCCACCGAGACGGCGGTCCACCAGGTCACCGGCCTGGGGTTCGCACCCGAGGACGTCCGGCGGATCGTGCTCACCCACCTCGACGTCGACCACGCCGGCGGCCTGCGCGACTTCCCGGACGCCGAGGTGCACGTCCTGCGGGAGGAACTGGACGACGCCGCCAACCCGCGCTTCTCCCGCGCGCAGTGGGGGCACGCGCGGTGGTCGCCGCACGAACCGACCGGCGAGGAGTGGTTCGGCTTGCGGGGCGTGCGCGAACTGCGCCCCGACGTCCTGCTGGTCCCGCTGATCGGGCACACCAGGGGCCACACCGGCGTCGCCGTGAAGACCGGCGACCGCTGGTTGCTGCACGCGGGCGACGCGTACTTCTTCCACGGCGAGATGCGCCTGCCGCCGGCCGGCACCCCGGCGCTGAACCTGTTGCAGGAGAAGGTCGAAGCCGTCCGCGAACTGCGTCTGTCCAATCAGGACAGACTGCGTGAACTGGTCCGCGACCACAGCGACCGGGTGGACGTGTTCTGCGCCCACGACTCGGTCGAACTGCACCGCCACCTGGAGGGACGGCCATGAGGGTGCACCACCTGAACTGCGGCACCATGCGACCGTTGGGCGGAAGACTGGTCGACGGCCGGGGATCCGTCTTCCGACCCGCGACCATGGTCTGCCACGTCCTGCTGCTGGAGACCGACGACGGACTGGTCTTGGTCGACAGCGGGATGGGCGTGGACGACGTCCGCGACCCCGGCCCCACCCTGGCGCGGCACTGGCGGCTGATGTCCCGCCCGGTCCTGGACGAGGCGGAAACCGCGCTGCGCCAGGTGGAAGCGCTCGGCCACCGGGCGGCCGACGTGCGGCACGTCGTGCTCACCCACCTGGACCTCGACCACGGCGGCGGCCTGCGGGACTTCCCGCACGCCGAAGTGCACGTCGTCGCGGAGGAACTGCGGGCGGCCCTGCGCCCCGGCAAGAAGGGCAACGACCACACCCGCTACCCGGACCGGCAGTGGTCGCACGGGCCCAAGTGGGTCACCCACGAACCGCGCGGCGAGAAGTGGTTCGGCTTCGACGGCGTCCGGCAGTTCCGCCCGGACATCCTGCTCGTGCCGCTGGTCGGGCACACCGCGGGGCACACGGGCGTGGCCGTGGACACCGGGGACGGCTGGCTCCTGCACGCGGGCGACGCGTACTTCCACCACCGCGAGATGGCGGCGGACCCGTACTGCACGCCGGGCCTGAGGTTCACCCAGAACCGCATGGACACCGTGCCGGAACTGCGACGGTCCAATCAGGACAGACTGCGCGAACTCGTCGCCGAGAACGGTGACCAGGTCGACGTGTTCTGCGCCCACGACGCGGTGGAACTGGAACGCCACCAACTCCACCACGCCGCGCACCGGCCCTAGTCGGCCGGCTTCTCCGCGTCGAACTCGACCTTGCCGTGCACGAACCGGTTGATCACCCACAGCACCAGGCCGGCGGCCAGCAGGTAGAGGGCGATCAGGTAGTCGTCACCCGGCCGACCGGACAGCGGACTGGCCAGGTACGCGCAGGTGAGCGCGCCCAGCACGGGCACCCAGGTGGGCGCGCGGAAGTGCTTGTGGTCGACCTTCTCCTTGCGCAGCACCAGAACCGCGATGTTGACGATGGTGAACACGACGAGCAGCAGCAGCGCGGTGGTGCCGCCGAGCTTCGCGATGTCGGCGGTGGACACCAGGATGACCGCGATCCCGCTGGTGAAGATGATCGATATCCACGGCGTGCGCCGGAACGGGTGCACCGTGCCGAACACCTTCGGGATGATCCGCTCCCGTGACATGCCGTAGATCAGGCGGCTCGCCATCAGCATGTTGATCAGCGCGGAGTTGATCACGGCGAACAGGCCGATCAGCGAGAAGACCCACAGCGGGAACCCGGGCGCGCCCACCTGGACCACGCGCAGCAGGGCGGAACTGCCGGACTCGGCCAGGTCGTCGGCCGGGATCAGCAGCGACGACGTGACCGCCACCAGCACGTAGATCACGGCCGCGACGACCATGCCCCACAGCATGGCGCGCGGGAAGATGCGGACCGGGTCGCGGCACTCCTCGGCCATGTTGACGGAGTCCTCGAACCCGACCATCGCGAAGAACGCCAGCGCCGTCGCGGAGGTGATGGCGACGAGCGCCGACTGGCCGGGCGCGGGATCGACCTGGGTGAGCCGGCTCGCGTCGCCGTCACCGGCCGCGACCGCGTACACGCCGATCCCGATGATGATCACCAGGCCGGAGAGTTCGATGCAGGTCAGGACGACGTTGGCCTTGACCGACTCGGACACGCCCCGGAAGTTGATCGCCGCGAGGCCGAGGATGAACAGGATCGCGACGAGCGTCGCGGAGACCGTGAACGTGTCGGAGAAGAACTCCTTGATGACCGACTGGAGGTAGGTCCGTCCGAACGCGAGCGCGGCGGAGGACGCGGAGGTGATGCCCGAACTCATCACGGCGAAGGCCACCATGAAGGTCAGGAACTGGATCTTGAAAGCGCGGTTGGTGTAGAGGGCGGCACCCGCCGCGCGGGGGTACTTGCCGACGAGTTCGAGGTAGCTGAAGGCCGTCAGGAAGGCCACCACGAACGCGATCAGGAACGGCAGCCACAGCGCGCCGCCGATCTTGTCGGCGACGTTGCCGGTCAGTGCGTAGATGCCGGTGCCGAGGATGTCACCGACCACGAAGAACAGCAGCAGCTTCGGACCGATGGCCCGTTTCAGTTCCGGTTGCTCCGGTGCGCTCGTCGCTTCCGCCATGCCGGTTGAGTGTGCCGGATCACACTTGGTCCGGATAGTCGGCGGCTGCGGGCTTGGGCAAGCCTTGAGGTTGCGCGGGTCCGAGCAGTGCCCACCCGGCGGCGGCGGCCCGCAGATCGGCTTCGGCGCAGGTGATGACTTCGTCCAAGGCGGACCGGAGCGCGTGCACCTGCTGGAGTTTGAGGCGGATGCAGTCGGCGTCGACGGGCAGGTGGAGTTCGGCGGTCCCGAGCATCGAGACCTCCGACGTGGGCATCTACCTGGACGACCTGGAGAAACTGCTCGATTTCTACAAGGTCACCAGGAAGCAACGGGCAGAATTGCTCGACCTCGCCCGACACGCCGGACAACGAAATCTGTTGCGGTTGAACAACGCCCACCGGCACGAGGACTGGAATACCTGGGCAGACTTCGAGGAGGAGGCCAGTGCGCTGCTGTTCTACGAACCGCTGGTCATTCCCGGTCTGCTCCAGACCGCCGAATACGCGCGGGCGCTGATCACCGCCACCGGCCACGACCTGTCCGCCTCCGAGGTCGACGCGCTGGTCGCGAGCCGGATGGCCCGCCAGCGCCTGCTCACCCGCCCCGAACCGCTGCGGTTGCACGTGATCATCGAGCACGGAGTGCTGGAACGACCGTTCGCCGAGCCCGATGCCCACGCCCGCCAGGTCCGACGCCTCGCCGAGGCCGCCGAACAGGCCAACATCACCGTTCAGGTCGTGCCCACCGACGTCGGGCTCCACACGGGGTTGAGCGGGCCGTTCGTGATCCTGGAGTACGACGACGACCCGAGCCTGGCCCTGCTGCAGCACAAAATCGCCAGCGTGTACCTGGACGAGGTCGCCCGGATCGAGCTGTTCGAGGCGACGTGGGCCAGCCTGCGCGCCTTGGCGCTCGACACCGCCAAAACGGCGGATTTCCTGAAGCGCCTGGCGTGAAAACATGTCCGTATGACCCTGTGGCGCAAGAGTTCCCGTAGTGCCAGCACCGCGAACTGCGTCGAAGTCGCCTACGACGCCGAACGCGTGCTCGCACGCGACTCCCAGAACCCGTCACCCACGATCACCTTGCCCGCCAGGTCGTGGGAGACGTTCGTTCGACAAGCCAGGCAGTGACCCGACACGTGATCGTGTGGCGCAAGAGTTCCCGCAGCAACAGCACCGCGAACTGCGTCGAAGTCGCCTATGACGCCGAACGCGTGCTCGCACGCGACTCGAAGAACCCCGCTCCCACCATCGCCATCCCTGTCAGGTCGTGGGAGACGTTTGTTCGGCGGTCCCGAGGTTGACGCGGTAGCGCCACACCGCCGGGAGCGCGATCGCGGCGACCACCGTCCCGATCACCACCAGCACGCCGCCCCACGCGGTCGCCGCGCCGGGGCCGATCAGGGCTCCCGTGGTGCCGTGCAGGAGGTCCGCCACGCGCGGCCCGCCCGCCACCACCACGACGAACACGCCCTGCATCCGGCCGCGCATCTCGTCCGGCGCGGCGGTCTGGAGGATCGACGTCCGGAACACCATGCTGATCATGTCCGCCGCGCCGCCGATCGCCAGGAACACCACGGCCCACCACAGCGCGTTCGACATCCCGAACCCGACCATCGCCACGCCCCACACGATGATCGACACGACGACCCCGACCCCGTGCCGCGACACCCGCGACGTCCACCCCGACACCAGCCCGCACACCATCGCGCCCAGCGGGATCGCGGCGAACAGCCACCCCAGCGCCAGGCCGCCGCCGGGCGGGTCGCCGAACGTCACCTCGGCCATCTCCGGGAACAGCGCGCGCGGCATCCCGAACACCATGGCGATGATGTCGAGCAGGAACGACGCCAGCACGATCTTCTGCACCGACAGGTACTTGAACCCGTCGATCACGTCCCGCAGCCCGGCCCGGCGCACCACCCCGTCCAACGGCGGCATCGGCGGCAGCTTCCACACCGCCCAGATGGTCGCCGTCAACGCGATCGAGTCGACCAGGTACAGGGTCGACAGCCCGACCACGGGCATCAGCGCGCCGGCGAGCATCGGCCCGAACACGCCGCCGAACACCATCACCGTCGACCCGAGGGCGACCGCGCCGGGCAGCTGGTCCTCCGGCACGAGCCGGGCGATCGACGCCGAGCGCGCCGGGGCGTTGGCCGCGAAGAACACCTGTTGCAGCCCGAGCAGCACGATGACCAGCCACACGTTGCGCGCGTCCAGCGCGGCCTGCACCCACAGCAGGACGGACGTGATGGCGATCCCGATGTTCGTGACGACCATCAGCTTGCGCCGGTCGACGACGTCGGCGATCGCGCCGCCCCACAGCCCGAACACCAGCAGCGGCACCAGCGCCACACCCGCGGACACGCCGACCCACCCGGACGAGCCGGTGATGTCGTAGACCTGCTTGGGCACCGCGACCGCGGTCAGCTGGCTGCCGATGGCCGTGACCACGGTCGACAGCCAAAGCCGCCGGAACGCGGGTATGCGCAGAGGACGGGTGTCGATCGCGACCTTGCCCAGCAGACGCTTCACTCTCGTTAGCGTACGACAACTAACAACCGCTTTACCGAGACGTGGACCACTCGTCCACCCCTCGGACGGTGAGCACGTCCGAGGCGGCGCGGGCGGGACCGGTCGACTCGCCGGTCCTGCCGGCCGTCGGTCGGCGTGGTGTACGTGGTGCGACGGATGGAGGACCAGCGTCGGGCCGGGTGCTGGAGCGGGCACGGGCTTTACTGCTCGCGCTGTCCACCGACTTCCACGAAGCGCGTTTCGCGGTGCCGCTGCTCGCGTTCGCGGTCAAGGCGGTGGTGGCCGAACGGCGGCGCGGCAGTGCTGTGGACACTGCCGCTCGTGCCGGTGAAGGAGTACCGCAGGCAGTACCGGCGCGGCGACTGTGGCGTTCGGTGCGGTGTCGTTCGCGGCAGCCGGGCGGCTCGTCCTGTCGCGGTGCTAGGGGGCCACCCGCTGGAGGTCCCAGCCGTCACGGCCGAGGCGGAAGCGGAGGCGGTCGTGCATGCGGTCGCGGCGGCCCTGCCAGAACTCGACCTCTTCGGGCCGGATGCGCCAGCCGCCCCAGTGCGGCGGGACCGGTACCCGGTCCGAGTCGGCGAACTGGCGCTCGATCTTGTTCAGCGCGCTCTCCAGCGTCGAGCGGCCGGTCACCACGCGGGACTGCGGGGACGCCCACGCGCCGATCTGCGAGCCGCGCGGGCGGCTCTCCCAGTAGCGGGCGGTCTCCTCCGCGCCGACCTTCTCCACCGTGCCGCGCACGTGCGCTTGGCGCTGCATCGCGAACCACGGGAACGTCGCGGACGCGTAGCGGGTGGCCATCAGGTCGTGGCTCTTGGCGGAGGTGTAGTTGGTGAAGAACACCAGCCCGCGCGCGTCCAGGCCCTTGGCCAGAACGGTCCGGGACGACGGCCGGCCCTCGGGGTCCGAGGTCGCCAGCACCATCGCGTTCGGCTCGGGCAGGCCGGCGCCGGCCGCCTGGTCGAGCCACAGCTGCAACTGCTCGTGCCAGGACGCCGCCAGGTCGCCCTCAGTGAGCGAACCCTGTTCGTAGGACACGCGCATCGACGGCAACGCGATGTTCGTCGTCTCCGACATCCAGACCTCCCGAGCAGGTTTTACCTGGCAAGGCACTTGTGGCACCTAACGATCCAGCGACCGTACGGGTTTCCGGGCGTGCGCGAAACCGCCTGCGTGGTGATGAGGACCACCCGGCTCGTGACTGTCGGTGTGAGGCTGATTTCGGAATCGAGCACGAGATCGAGTCAGAAGGTCACCCGATCCGGGATGGTTTCGCCGCGCTTGGTCCAGAGCGCGCTCCACCGTCACCGCGTCGTCGGCCAGAGCGGTGGCCAGGCTGCCCCCGGATGCCAGCGGAACGAGGGACCACCAGTCGTGTGAAATCGGTTCGGCCGGATCCTCGCCCCAGCACAGGAGTTCGGTGCCCAGGACGCGCTTGCCCGCCAGCCCGGCGGGGCTTTTGTCCACTTCCGGCACGCCGATCCGGGTGGTCTGCCGCAGCACGGGACCACCGCGCCGGACGTCGAGCGCGCTGACCAGCGCGCCCGGCCGTTCGCCGGTGCGACCCAGCACCAGCACCTCCCGGGTGCGCAACCGGGCGTCGTCGGCCAATTCCGCGGTGAACACCGACTCGTGGCACGCGCGCGAGGTCACCACGGTCGGCTCCGGCAGGTATTCCACGTCACCGCCCTCGCCGACTTCGACGTGGACCGCCGAACGGCTGCCGCCGGGCCGGTGCCCGGGCAGCGCGAGCGCGGCCGCGACGCCGCGCAACTCCAGGCGCGCTCCCGGACCGACCCGCACGGTCAATTCGAGGTCGTCGCCGCCCAGCGGCGCGGTGACCGCGCTCACCAGGTGCACCAATGCGTGTGAGCTGCGCCGATGCGGTACCAGGCGGAGCGGGGCCATCGACTTCAGCTCCCGGATTACACTGCGCGCGCCGGATTTCTCGATCACGAGGAGCGCTCGTGCCTTCACCGGAGCAACCCCTGCGGTGTGTGACACGTCTCAGGGGTGGACGGGATTTCCGTCCGCGATTCTCGGGGGAGATCGTGATGAAGAGAATTATCGGAATGGCCGCGATCGGCGCGGCATTGTTGTGCACCTCCGGCGTGGCCTCGGCGCAGGCCGACGTGCACACCCGGGGCGGATCCGCGGGGGTCCAGGCGGCCACGTGCAAGTCGGTGGACCTGGACATCGCGGTCGTGCGGGCGGAGCCCGCGGCCGGGACCCTGTACCGGGAGGTGCGGTTCACCAACCGCGGCATCGCGACCTGCGTGCTGCAGGGGTTCCCCGGAGTGTCCTATGTGGACTCCTCGGGCAACCAGGTCGGTGCGGCGGCGACGCGTGACGGTGGCCCCGGGCCGCTGGTCACCTTGGCCAACGGGGTGGGCACCACGGCGGTCGTGGGGTCGGCGAACGCCGACAACTACGACCCGGCGGTGTGCCGGAAGACCTTGGTGTGGGGCCTGAAGGTGTTCCCGCCGGACGAGACCGCGCCGCTGTACCTGCGGCTCGACGGCCAGTACGGGTGCGCCGGGGACGTGAGCCGGTTCGGCAGTCACCTGAAGGTCACCAGCGTCAGCTGAGCGCGGACCCAGTCCGCGACGGCGGGGGCGTCCGGTGTCTCCACCAGCGATTGGCTGATCACCGGGAGGTCCCCGCGCACCCGGTGGGCGTCGCCCGTCATGACGACGAGGTCGGCGCCCACCATCGGCGCGAGGTCGGTCTTGTTGATCACCAGCAGGTCCGCGGTGGTCACGCCCGGCCCGCCCTTGCGCGGCACCTTGTCACCGCCCGCCACGTCGACCACGAAGATCTGCCGCTCCACCAGACCCCGGCTGAACACCGCGGTCAGGTTGTCGCCGCCGCTCTCGATGATCACCAGTTCCAGACCGGGGAACCGGTGCTCCAGCCGTTCCACGGCGTCGAGGTTGGCGGTGATGTCGTCGCGGATCGCGGTGTGCGGGCACGCGCCGGTCTGCACCGCCTCGATCCGGTCGGTGGCCAGCACGCCCGCCGCGCGCAGGAAGTCCGCGTCCTCGGTGGTGTAGATGTCGTTGGTGACGACGGCCAGGTCGACCTCGTCGCCCAGCGCCCGGCACAGCGCGGCGGTCAGCGCGGTCTTGCCGCTGCCCACCGGTCCGCCGATCCCGAGCCGCACCGCCCGGTGCCCGTGCCCGGCGGCGGACGGGCCGCGCCCCGCGCCGGGCAGGTGGGGGTCGTGGCCGGCGTCGGCGGGGTCGAAGTTGACTGGGTGCACGTGGTCAGCTGACAAAGAGACGCACCTCTTCCCGGTGGTGGCGGTCGTGGGCCTCGGCCAGCAGGTCGAGGCCGGGGGCGCTGGGCGCGGGCAGGTCGCGCGGCGGGGACCGGTGGTGGCGCACGGCGTGCGCGACGACCTCGGCCAGGTCGGCGGCCAGCCCGGCGATGATCGCGTTGACCCCGAACGGGTCCAGGCCCAGCAGCCGGATCGCGCCGGTCGCCGGGCCGGTCACCGCGTGGTAGGCCGCCACCTGCGCGGCGGCGCGCGGGTCGGCCACCAGCGCGCCGACGATGATCGGGTGGTGCGGCTCGGGGGTGAGCCGCAGCAGTTCGTCCAGGCGGTCGGACGGCCACGCCGCGCGCGCCGCACGGGCGATCCCGCGCCCCTGCACCCGGGACGCGGCGCGCTGCGCGGGCGACGGCGTGCGGGCGTCGAGTTCGGCGTCCAGCTCGGCGAACCGGCCCAGCGTCGCGGCGGCGGCGAAGACCGCGCCCAGCGCACCGGCCGTGCGCAACCGCCCGACCAGGAACGACTCCAGGCCCGCCAGGTCCGTGACGAGCTTGCGCGCCACGGCCTCCTCCACCCCGCCGGAGTGCGCGTGCCCACCGCCCGGGAACCGGGAGTCCGCGATCATCAGCGCCGCGAGGTCCATCAGAACAGGAAGTAGCGCTGGGCCATCGGCAGCTCCGCCACCGGGTGGGGTTCGACCAGGTCGCCGTCGACGTGCACGGCGAAGCTGTCCGGGTCGACCCGGACGTCCGGCATCGCGTCGTTGAGCACCATGTCGGCCTTGCCGATCCGCCGGGTGTCGCGGACCGGGAGCAGCGGCCGGGACAGCCGCAGCACGTCGGCCAGGTCGTGCCGCACGGCTTCCTCGGACACGAAGTGCACGCTGCTCAACGCACCCGAGTGCGCGCCGAACATCGGCCGGGCCAGCACCGGCTGCGGGGTCGGGATGGACGCGTTCGCGTCGCCCATCGCGGCCCACGCGACGAACCCGCCCTTGAGCACCACCGCCGGGCGCACGCCGAAGAACTTCGGCTCCCACAGCACGAGGTCGGCGAGCTTGCCGACCTCGACCGAGCCGACCTCGTGGTCGATGCCGTGCGCGATGGCCGGGTTGATCGTGTACTTGGCGACGTACCGGCGGGCCCGCAGGTTGTCCGGCAGCGCGCCGCGCAGGCGCTGCATCACGTGCGCGGTCTGCCAGGTCCGGATGACCACCTCGCCGACCCGGCCCATGGCCTGCGAGTCCGAGCTGATCATGGAGATCGCGCCCAGGTCGTGCAGGAGGTCCTCGGCGGCGATGGTGGTCGGCCGGATGCGGCTCTCCGCGAACGCCAGGTCCTCCGGCACGGCCGGGTTGAGGTGGTGGCACACCATCAGCATGTCCAGGTGCTCTTCGAGCGTGTTCACGGTGTGCGGGCGGGTCGGGTTCGTGGACGACGGCAGCACGTTCGGCTCGGACACCACCCGGATGATGTCCGGCGCGTGCCCGCCGCCCGCGCCCTCGGAGTGGTAGGCGTTGATCGAGCGGCCCGCGATGGCGTCCACAGTGGACTCGACGAACCCGGCTTCGTTCAACGTGTCGGTGTGGATGGCGACCTGCACGCCGGACTCGTCGGCGATCCGCAGGCACGCGTCGATCGCGGCGGGCGTGCTGCCCCAGTCCTCGTGCAGCTTGAACCCGCCCGCGCCGGCCCGCAGCTGCTCGCGCAGCGCCTCCTCGCGGACCGTGTTCCCCTTGCCCAGCAGCAGGACGTTGACCGGCATGTGGTCCATCGAGGCGAGCATCCGGCCCAGGTTCCACGCGCCGGGCGTGACCGTGGTGGCCTTGGTGCCCTCGGCCGGGCCGGTGCCGCCGCCGATCAGCGTGGTCAGGCCGGACGCGATCGCCTGGTCCACGATCTGCGGGCAGATGAAGTGCACGTGGCAGTCGATGCCGCCGGCGGTGAGGATCTTCCCGTTGCCGGACAGCACCTCCGTGGACGGGCCGATCACCAGCGCCGGGTCGACGCCGGCCATGATGTCGGGGTTGCCCGCCTTGCCGATGCCGACGATCCGGCCGTCCCGCACGCCGACGTCGGCCTTCACCACGCCCCAGTGGTCCAGCACGACCGCGCCGGTGATCACCAGGTCGGGCGCGCCCTCGGCGCGGGTGGCCGTGCCCTGGCCCATCGACTCGCGGATCACCTTGCCGCCGCCGAAGATCACCTCGTCGCCCGCGTGCGGGCCCCGGCTGCGGTCCTCGGTGACCTCGACGGTCAGGTCGGTGTCGGCCAGCCGGATCCGGTCGCCGGTGGTCGGCCCGTACAGCTCGGCGTAGCGCTCGCGGTCGATCACAGCTCACCGGCCCACTCCGGGCGCAGGCCCGGCACCACCCGGCGGCCGGCCAGCGGCACCAGCACCACCTCGCGCTCCACGCCCGGCTCGAACCGGACGGCGGTGCCCGCCGGCACGTCCAGCCGCTTGCCCCACGCGGCCTCCCGGTCGAACTCCAGACCGGGGTTGACCGCCGCGAAGTGGTAGTGCGACCCGACCTGGACCGGCCGGTCGGCGGTGTTGACCACGACCAGGGTGGTGCGCGGCCGGCCCGGGTTCAGCTCCACGGGCTCGTCGCCGGTGATGATCTCGCCTGGTCGCATGGCCGCTCCGGTCCTGGAGGTGGGTTCGCGGTGGGGAGACGGCCGAAGTTCAGCCGTTCGGGGGTCAGACGATCGGGTCGTGCACGGTGACCAGCTTGGTGCCGTCCGGGAACGTCGCCTCGACCTGGACCGACTCGATCATCTCCGGGACGCCGGGCAGCACCTGGCGGCGGCCGAGCACGTGCCGGCCGCTCTGCATCAGCTCGCTGACCGTCCGGCCGTCCCGGGCACCTTCCAGCACGTGGTCGGTGATGAGCGCCACGGCCTCGGGGTGGTTGAGCACGACACCGCGCTGCAACCGGCGGCGCGCGACGTCGGCCGCCACGTGGACCAGGAGTTTGTCCCGTTCGTGGGGCGTCAGGTGCATGTTCTGAGGTCTACCACGCGAAATGCCGCTACCGCAGAGTGGAAACTTGGCGTTAACACGGCCCGTGCTTTCTGAATCGGTTCCTGAATCGTGACCGACGCCACCGATTGCCGTCGTTGCCAGGGGGTCTGCGGGGGAGCAAGGTTTTCCCAACTCTTGAGCCTCGCGGACAAGGAGCGCACAGCGTGGTGCAGCAGACCGAACAGGACGGGTTCCGGCCGGGCCTGGAAGGCGTGGTCGCCTTCCGCACCGAGATCGCCGAGCCCGATCGCGACGGTGGCGCGCTGCGCTACCGCGGGGTCGACATCGAGGACTTGGCGGGCAAGGTCACCTTCGGCAACGTGTGGGCGCTGCTGGTGGACGGCCGCTTCGGCCCGGGTCTGCCGCCCGCCGAGCCGTTCCCGATCCCGGTGCACACCGGCGACGTGCGGGTGGACGTGCAGGCCGCGCTCGCCATGGTCGCGCCGATCTGGGGCTACCAGCCGCTGCTCGACATCAGCGACGAGGACGCCCGCGCGCAGCTCGCCCGCGCCTCGGTGATGGCGCTGTCCTACGCGGCGCAGTCCGCGCGCGGCATCGGCCGGGCCGCGGTCCCGCAGCGGCGCATCGACGAGTGCCGCACGATCACCGAGCGGTTCCTCACCCGGTGGCGCGGCGAACCCGACCCGGCGCACGTCAAGGCCCTCGACGCCTACTGGGTGTCGGCCGCCGAGCACGGCCTCAACGCCTCCACCTTCACCGCCCGGGTGATCGCCTCGACCGGCGCGGACGTCGCGGCGGCCATGTCCGGCGCGATCGGCGCGATGTCCGGCCCGCTGCACGGCGGCGCACCCGCGCGGGTGCTGCCGATGATCGAGGAGGTCGAGCGGACCGGCGACGCGCGGGCCGTGGTGTCCGGCATCCTCGACCGGGGCGAGCGGCTGATGGGCTTCGGGCACCGGGTGTACCGGGCCGAGGACCCGCGCGCCCGCGTGCTGCGGCGCACCTGCCAGGAGCTGGGCGCGGCCCGCTACGAGGTCGCGGCGGCGCTGGAGCAGGCGGCGCTGGCCGAGCTGCGGGAGCGCCGCCCGGACCGGGCGATCGAGACCAACGTGGAGTTCTGGGCCGCGGTGATCCTGGACTTCGCCCAGGTCCCGCCGCACATGATGCCCGCGATGTTCACCTGCGCCCGGACCGCCGGCTGGTCGGCGCACATCCTGGAGCAGAAGCGCACCGGGCGGCTGGTGCGGCCGTCCGCGTCCTACATCGGCCCCGGCCCGCGCGTGCCGTCCGAGGTCGAGGGCTGGGAGGAGATCGCCTGACCGGTCGGCGGGCCCGTGTCCACCGGTCGGTGGACAACCGGTGTCCGTCGACGGGTCGTTACGCACGACCCCCGTGCCGCTGAACGATTCACGGCATGAACGCGATCCGAGTCAGGGACTTGCGCAAGTCCTACGGCGGGCGGCCCGCCGTGGCCGGTGTCGACCTCGACGTCGACACCGGCGAGGTGTTCGCGCTGCTCGGCCCGAACGGGGCGGGCAAGAGCACCACCGTGGAGATCCTCGAAGGGCTGCGCCGCCGGGACGCGGGCGAGGTGTCGGTGCTCGGCGTCGACCCGGCCGACGCGCCCCGCCCGTGGCGTCGCGCCATCGGGATCGTGCAGCAGTCCGCCACCGACCTGGCCGAGAGCACGGTCGCCGAGGCGGTCCGGCACTTCGCCCGCTACTACCCCGACCCGCGCGACCCGGACGAGGTGGTCGAACTCGTCGGCCTGACCGCCCGACGCGACGTGTGGGCGAGCCGGCTGTCCGGCGGTCAGCGGCGGCGGCTGGACGTGGCGCTCGGCATCGTCGGCCGGCCCCGGCTGCTGTTCCTGGACGAGCCCACCACCGGCTTCGACCCGGAGGCCCGCCGCGCGTTCTGGGAGCTGGTCCGGCGGCTCGCCGGCGAGGGCACCACGATCCTGCTCACCACCCACTACCTCGACGAGGTCGAGGCGCTGGCCGACCGGCTCGCGGTGATCGACGCCGGCCGGGTCGTCGCCGAGGGCACGCCCGCCACGCTGGGCGGCCGTGACCGCGCCGAGGCCGTCGTGAGCTGGGTCGACGCGGCCGGCCCGCAGATGCGCCGCACGTCCCGGCCCGCCGCGCTGGTCCGCGAGATCGGCGAGGCGCCCGAGCTGACCGTCACCCGTCCCTCGCTGGAGGACGTCTACCTGGAGTTGATCGGACGATGAGCACCCTGGACATCGGTCTCGCGCGTGGCCGCTTCGAGCTGCGCCAGTTCTTCCGCGACCGGGGCGGCGTGGTGTTCACCTTCGCGCTGCCCGCGTTCATCCTGCTGCTGCTCGGCAACATCTTCAGCGGCGACCTGCCCGGCACCGGCGTCACCATGGGCCAGGTGTACGCGGCCGGCCTGATCGGCGCGGGCATCATCTCCACCTCGTTCATCACCCTCGGCGTGGGCGTCGCGGAGGACCGGGCGAACGGGACGCTCAAGCGCCTCCAGGGCACGCCCATGGCCCCCGCCGCGTACTTCGTCGGCAAGATCGGGCTGGTCCTGGTGCTGAGCCTGGCCGAGGTGGTGCTGATGCTCGCGGTGGGCGTCGCGCTGTTCGACGTCGAGCTGCCGACCGACCCGGCCCGCTGGGTGACGTTCTCGTGGGTGTTCGTGCTCGGCGTGGTGTCGTGCTCGCTGCTGGGCATCGCGGCCAGTTCGCTGGCCCGCACGGCGGGCAGCGCCCCGGCCGTGATGAACCTCCCCTACATCGGGCTCCAGTTCATCTCCGGGGTGTTCATCCACCTGCCGCTGCTGCCCGACGCGATGGTGGTGGTCAGTTCGTTCTTCCCGCTCAAGTGGGTGGCGCAGGGGTTCCGCTCGGTGTTCCTGCCCGACGGCATGGCGATCCAGGAGGCGGCGGGGACGTGGGAGCACGGGAAGATCGCGCTGGTGCTGGGCGCGTGGTGCGTGATCGGCTTTGTGCTGTGCCTGGTCGGTTTCCGCTGGACGAGCGAGCGCAGTGGCGGCTGATCGCCCTCGCCGCGCTGCTCGTCGCGTGCGCGATGGTGGTGTTCAACGGCGGCCCGCTGCGGTTCTGGGCGGTCGGGCTGCTGGTGGCGGGCGCGGTGTGGACGTGGCTGCGCCCGCCGCTGCACTACCCCGTCCTGCTGGTGCTGTTCGTGGCCGCCGAGTGGTGCACGCCCGAGGCGACCTACGCGCTGTTCGCGATCCTGCCGCAGGTCTACCGCGAACAGCGGCTGTGGCCGGCGTTCTGGCTGACCGGGGCGTTCGCGCTGACGCCGTGGCTGGTCTGGTTCGCGAAGACCGGCGACCCGACCCGGATGCTCGCGGTCTCCCTGATGACCCTGCTGTTCTCGCAGCTGTTCGCCTGGGTGACCGGCTCCCTCGCGGACAAGAACGCCCGGATCGCGGAGCTGTCCCGGGAGGCGGGCGTGGCGGCCGAGCGGGAACGGCTCGCCGCCGAGATCCACGACACCCTGGCGCAGGGGTTCACCAGCATCGTCACCCTCGTGCAGGCGGCGCAGGCCGACCCCGCGTCGGCGACCACGCACCTGGACCTGGCGGTCCGCACGGCGCGGGAGAACCTGGCCGAGGCGCGGGCGCTGGTCGCCGCGCTCGCCCCGGCGTCGCTGGACGGGTCGCTCGCGTCGGCCGTGCAGCGGCTCGTGTCGCGGATGGTCGAGGTCGGCATCACGGGTACGTTCCGGCAGGTCGGTGACGGTGCCGTGGACACCTCCGTCGAGGTGGTGCTGCTGCGGGCGGCGCAGGAGGCGTTGACGAACGTGCGCAAGCACTCGGGGGCTCGGGCGGTGGACGTGTCGCTGGAGTTCGGCGACGACGTGGTGCGGCTGGTGGTGCGCGACGACGGGCGCGGGTTCGGCGGGCGCGGGGCCGGGGAGGGGTTCGGGTTGCGCGGGATGCGGGCACGGGTCGAGCAGGTCGGCGGCACGATGAAGGTGTCCGACGCGGGCGGGGCGCGGCTGGTCGTGGAGGTGCCCCGGTGAGCGCCGGCCCGGCCGGTGGCGACGCGGTGATCCGGGTGGTGCTGGTGGACGACCACCCGGTCGTGCGGCAGGGCGTGCGGGGGATGCTCGCGGCGGAGGCCGACATCGAGGTGGTCGGCGAGGCCGGGTCCGGGGCGGACGCCGTGGCGCTGGTCGGCGACCTGCGGCCGGACGTGGTGCTGATGGACCTGCGCATGCCCGGCATGGACGGCGTCGCGGCCACCGCGCGGATCGCCGGCACCAGCCGGGTGGTGGTGCTGACCACCTACGAGACCGACGCCGACATCCTGCGCGCGGTCGAGGCCGGCGCGGCCGGGTACCTGCTCAAGGACTCGTCCCGGGACGAGCTGGTGGAGGCGGTGCGGGCGGCGGCGCGCGGGGAGACGGTGCTCGCGCCGTCGATGGTGCGCAAGCTGGTCCGGCGCGGGCCGGCGCTGTCGCCGCGCGAGGTCGAGGTGCTGCGGCTGGTCGCACGAGGACTGTCCAATGTGGAGATCGGGCGGGAGCTGTTCATCGGCGAGGCGACGGTGAAGACCCACCTGCTGCGGGTGTTCACCAAGCTCGGCGTTTCGGACCGGACGGCGGCGGTCACCACGGCGCTGGAGCGAGGACTGCTCGGCCGGTGAGTTTCACCTGGTCGGGGCGGGTATAGCCGGAATTGATGGCCGGATGGACGTGAGCAGCGACACCCGGCCGTCACTGTTAGGCCACGCGGCTGCAACACTGTTGCCCCCGGCAACGGCGCCGGTCACCCCTCCCCCGGTACCCGGAGGCTCCGCGATGACCCAGACCGCCGACCCGACCACCCTGGTCCTGCCCGCCGAACTCCGGCCGTCCGACGGCCGCTTCGGGTGCGGCCCGTCCAAGGTCCGCCCGGAGGCCCTCGCGGCCCTGGCGTCCGAGGGCGCGAAGCTGATGGGCACCTCCCACCGCCAGAAGCCGGTGAAGTCCCTGGTCGGCTCGGTCCGCTCGGGTCTGCGCGAGCTGTTCTCGCTGCCCGAGGGCTACGAGGTCGTGCTGGGCAACGGCGGCACCACCGCGTTCTGGGACGCCGCGGCGTTCGGCCTGGTCCGGGAGCGCGCGCAGCACTTCACCTACGGCGAGTTCTCCTCGAAGTTCGCCAAGGTCACCTCCGACGCCCCGTTCCTGGGTGACTCGATCGTGGTCAAGGCCGACCCCGGCTCGGCCCCGGAGATCGCCTACGCCGAGGGCGCGGACCTGGTCGGCTGGGCGCACAACGAGACGTCCACGGGCGTGGCCGTCCCGGTGTCGCGGCCCGCGGGGTCCGAGGGCGCCCTGGTCGCGATCGACGCCACGTCCGGCGCGGGCGGCCTGCCGGTGAACGCCGAGGACTGCGACGTCTACTACTTCGCGCCGCAGAAGTCGTTCGCCTCGGACGGCGGCCTGTGGATCGCCCTGATGTCGCCCGCCGCGCTGGAGCGGGTCGCCGAGATCGGCGCGTCCGGCCGCTGGGTGCCGGAGTTCCTGTCGCTGACCACCGCGCTGGACAACTCCACCAAGGACCAGACCTACAACACGCCGTCGCTGGCCACGCTGTTCCTGCTGGACGACCAGATCAAGTGGATCCTGGGCAACGGCGGCCTGCCGTGGGCCGTGGAGCGCACCGCCGACTCGTCGTCGCGGCTGTACTCGTGGGCCGAGTCGACCTCCTACACCTCGCCCTACGTGGCGGACCCGGCGTACCGGTCGCAGGTCGTCGGCACGGTCGACTTCGACGACTCCGTGGACGCGGCGGTCGTGGCCAAGGTGCTGCGGGCCAACGGCGTCGTGGACGTCGAGCCGTACCGCAAGCTCGGCCGCAACCAGCTGCGGGTGGCGATGTTCCCGGCGATCGAGCCGGCCGACGTGACCGCGCTGACCAAGGCCGTCGACTGGGTGGTCTCCCAGCTCTGACGCGCGCGCTGCCCGACACGGGGGCTTCCCGCCCGGCTCCGGCCGGCGACGGGAGGCCCCCGTTCGCGTTTCCGAAGTGGTAGAGGTGGAGGGGTGGCCGCCGAGGTGAACCTTGCGGTAACAGAAGTGCGAACACGAGCGACATACGGCAAGATCACATGAAGATATCGATAGACGCGGCGAGCCTCCCCCGTCAAGGCGGCGCGCCGGATTAACGTCGGCACCTGGCGAGGTGAAGTCATACGGGAGGCCATGATGCGAGCGCTGCGGGTCATCGGGCTCGAAGACGACGGCAAGTCCGTCATCCTCGAAGACCCGGATCGCGGCGAGCGCTTCGTGCTCCCCGCCGACGAACGGCTGCGCGCGGCGGCGCGGGGCGACCTCACCCGACTCGGCCAAATCGAGATCGAGGTGGAGAGCCAGATGCGTCCCCGGGAGATCCAGGCGCGGATCCGCGCCGGCGAGTCCGTAGACCAGGTCGCCTCGGCGGCCGGCATCCCGACCCACCGGGTCGAGCGGTACGCCTACCCCGTCCTGCTGGAGCGGTCCCGCACCGCCGACCTGGCCCAGCGCGCCCACCCGGTGCGCGAGGACGGGCCGGACGTGCAGACCCTCGGCGAGGTGGTGGCGCACTCGTTCGGCCTGCGCGGCCAGGAGTACGCCGACGTGAGCTGGGACTCGTGGCGCGGTGAGGACGGCCGCTGGGTGGTGCAGCTGCACTGGACGGCGGGCCGCTCGGACAACCGGGCGCACTGGGCGTTCCACCCGGGCGCGCAGGGCGGCACGGTGACCGCGCTGGACGACGGGGCCGTCGAGCTGATGGACCCGAACCCCAACCGCACGCTGCGCACCGTCCGGCCGGTCACCCAGCTGGCGCGGCAGGCCCTGAACCTGGAGAAGGAGGCGGAGCCGGAGATCCTCGCCCGCGAGGAGCCGACCCCGCAGCCCGCCCCGGTGCAGGTCCCGGTCGTGGAGGCCAAGCCCGAGCCGGAACCCGAGCCCGCGCCGGTCGCGGAGGAGCCGCCGGCACCGCCCGCCGCGCAGCAGAACCCGGCTGCGGCGAAGAAGGAGCCGCCGCCCAAGCGCGGCAAGAAGAACCACCCGATCGTCCCGTCGTGGGAAGACGTCCTGCTGGGCGTCCGCTCGAACCGCGGCTGACCGCTCGGACGTGTGCAGGGCCCCCGCCGGGTCGGCGGGGGCCCTTCGCGTTGGGGCCTTCGCGTTGGGGGCCCTTCGCGTTGGGGGGCCTTCGCGTTGGGGCCGTTTGTCGTGGGGGTGCGGCGGGTAACCGGGAGCATGCTGCGAGTGGTGGTGGGAGCGGTGCTGGGGGCCGTGCTCGGAGCGGCCTGGTGGGCGGTGCGGGAGTTCATCGCCGCCGGCGCGGTGTGTTCCAAGGACAACTGGAACTGCCTGGCCATGGGCCTGTTCGCGATCCCGGTCAGCCTGGTGGTCGGCGTGCTGCTCGGGTGGTTCGCGCTCACGCTGCTGCGGGTGCAGCGGCCGCTGGGCATGGCCGCGGTGGGGATGACGTTCGCCGCGGTGCTGACCTTGACCACGGTGTGGATCTCGATCCCGGCGAGCGGCGTGCTGGCGGGCGCGCTGGGATTCGCGCTGGCCGCACCGGTGACAGCACGGCACCCGGTCAGCCACAATGCCGGCCGTGACTGACATCCCGCGCCCCACGGCGGGCGGCTTCGCGTTCAGGGTGCTGTTGCGCGTCGTCGTGTCCGCGGCGGTCGGCGCGGTGCTGCTCATCGCGTGGATCTGGGCGTACCAGAGCGGCGTGCTGGACCGGGTGGTCAACGAGACGTCGCTGGGCGGGTTCCTGCTGCTCGTCGTGATCGGGCTGCCGGTCGCGCTGCTGCTCAGCGCGCTGCTGGCCGGACCGGTGCTGTGGGTGCTGAAGGTCCGGCCGGTGTGGCCGATCGTGCTGATCGGACCGGTCCTGCTGGGTCTGGCCCACTACTTCAAGCTGCCCGACCAGTTCTCCTGGCTCGGTGACAAGTGGACCGTGCTCACCCTGCTGGCCGGCGCCTCCTACGGACTCGCCGGGCTGCTCACCGCGCCCGCGATGCTGCGCAAGAAGTAGCTCACGGGCACTCCCGCGCAGGTCAGGGGGCGGGGACCGCGTCGAGCAGGTCCAGCGGCACGCCCTCGTACTCGCACCACTGCTCGGCTTCCGCACGGGAGAGCGGCCGGGCGTGGTCCGCCCGCCCGCCGACGGCGTCCCACCCGTCGGGAGCCAGCACGTTCAGTCGACCGCCGCGCACGGCGAGCAACCGGCCGCGCGGGAAAGCCATGGTAGGCGCGGTGCGCAGGTACTGCACGTCCATCTTGACCTCCACCTGGGTCGAGCATGCATCGTGGGTGGCGGGAAATACGGATGCTTGCGGGGGGTGAGGTTCGTACGGTGGAAGCGGACCTGAGGGGGACGACAGAAGTGACTGAGCAGGCGGAGTCACCATCCAACACCGTTGCTCGACGCGTATCCACCGCCGCCACCGTGCGCCGACTCTGGCCGTACTTCCGGCCGGTGCGCTTCCAGATGGCCGCGAGCATGACCGCGGCGCTGCTGGCCATGCTGTGCGGCCTGGGCATACCGCTCATCACCCAACGCATCGTGGACGGCCCGATCGCCGGCCGCGACCTGGGAGCCCTGCCACCCATGGTGGGACTGGTCCTGCTGCTGGGGCTCGCCGAGGCGGGCTTCTTCTTCGCGCGGCGGCGGTTCATCGCCCGACCGGCCTCCGACGTCGAAGCGCGGATGCGCGCGGACATGTACCACCACCTGCAGCGACTGCCGGTCTCGTTCCACGACCGCTGGCAGTCCGGGCAACTGCTGTCGCGGGCCACGCAGGACCTGAACACGGTCCGCCGGTTCGTGGCGTTCGTCATCACGTTCCTGGTGGTCAACACGCTGGTCGTGCTGACCGGGCTGGCCGTGCTGTTCTGGCTCTCGCCGGTGCTGGGCACGATCGTGCTGGCCTGCACGCTGCCGCTGGTGGTGCTGTCCTACCTGTTCGAGTCGAAGTTCAAGGTGGTCGCGCGGCGGGCGCAGGACCAGGCCGGCGACCTGACCACGGTGGTCGAGGAGTCGGTGCTGGGCATCCGGGTGCTCAAGGCGTTCGGCCGGGGCCCGCACCTGACCCGGCGGTTCCTGCGGCAGGCCCGCGACCTGCGGGAGACCGAGCTGGCCAAGGTGCGGATCTTCGCGATGCTGTGGGCGGTGCTGATCGTGCTGCCGGAACTGGCCATCGCCGGGCAGCTCGCGTTCGGCGCGGTCGGCATCGCGGACGGCACGGTCAGCGCGGGCACGCTGGTCGCGGCGGTCGCGGTCAGCGCCTACCTGCGCTGGCCCATCGACTCGATCGGCTGGCTGCTGGCGGAGACGAACCAGACCGCGTCGGCGTCCGAGCGGTACTTCGAGGTGCTGGACGCGGAGGTGACGGTCACCTCGCCCGCGACGGCGGTGGCGCTGCCCGGGCAGGTGCGCGGGCACGTGCGGTTCGAGGACGTGCACTTCGCGCACTCGGTCGGCGGTCACGAGGTGCTGCGCGGCGTCGACCTGGACATCCGGCCGGGCGAGACGGTCGCGCTGGTCGGCGCGACCGGGTCCGGCAAGACGACGGTGACCGCGCTGGTGCCGCGCCTGGCGGACGTGACCTCCGGGCGGGTCACCGTGGACGGGGTGGACGTGCGGGACCTGGACCTGGCGGAACTGCGCCGGGTGGTCGGCATGGCGTTCGAGGAGCCGATCCTGTTCTCGGCGAGCGTGACCGAGAACATCGCGCTGGGCAGCGCCGAGGTCGGCGAGGAGCGGGTGCGCGAGGCGTTGCGGGTGGCGCGGGCCGAGGAGTTCGTGGACGCGCTGCCGTGGGGCCTGGACACCCGGATCGGCGAGCAGGGGTTGTCGCTGTCCGGCGGCCAGCGGCAGCGGCTGGCGCTGGCGCGGGCGGTCGTGGGGCACCCGGCGGTGCTGGTCCTGGACGACCCGCTGTCCGCGTTGGACGTGCACACCGAGGCCGAGGTGGAGGCCGCGCTGCGCCGCGTGCTGCACGGGGTGACGGCGCTGGTCGTCGCGCACCGGCCGAGCACGGTGCAGTTGGCGGACCGGGTGGCGATGCTCGTGGACGGTCGGATCGCGGCGATCGGCACGCATCGGGAACTGCTGGCGGACAACGAGGAGTACCGGCACCTTCTGTCCACCATGGAGGATGAGGGGGTGGCGGCGTGAGCACCGGGACGGTGGGGTCCGCAGGGGCCGGTCCGGGTGGACCGGGTCCGGGTGGGCCGGGTTCGGACGGGGCGGGTACGGGTGGGCCGGGTTCGGACGGGGCGGGTACGGGTGGGCCGGGTTCGGACGGGGCGGGTTCGGACGGGGCGGGTGAGGAGAGGTGGCGCGGTGTCGCCGCCGAAGAGGTCGAGGAGATCGACTACTCGACCGGCGTGAAGCTCAAGGCCCGGTCGCGCAAGCTGCTCGGGTCGTTGCTGCGGCCCCACTCGCGGGCGGCGGTCCTGGCGCTGGTCATCGTGATCGCGGAGAACGTGGTCAACCTGGCCGGGCCGCTGCTGATCGCGGCGGCGATCGACCGGGGCGTGCCGGCGGCCCTGGAGGGTCGGCCCGGGGTGCTCACGTGGTGCGTCGGCGGGTACGTCGCCTGCGCGTTGAGCGCGACGGTGCTGCGGTGGGCGTTCGTCCGGCTGTCCGGGCGGATCGGCCAGGACCTGCTGCTCGACCTGCGGGAACGGATCTTCCGGCACGCGCAGCGGCTGTCCGTCTCGTTCCACGAGAAGTACACGTCGGGCAAGGTCATCTCGCGGCTGACCAGTGACGTGGACTCGTTGCAGGACCTGCTGGAGCAGGGCCTGGACGGGTTCTTCACCTCGATGCTGTCGGTGATCGGCATCTCGATCGTGATGCTCACCCTCGACCCGCCGCTGGCGCTGGCGGTGCTGTTCGGGTTCGTGCCGCTGCTGTTGCTGATCCGGTGGTTCCAGCGCCGCTCGATGCGGGCCTACCGGGGCACGCGGGGCGCGATCGCGAAGATCATCGTGCAGTTCGTGGAGACCATGAACGGCATCCGCGCGGTGCAGGCGTTCCGCCGCGAAGGCCGCAACGAGCACATCATGGGCGAGCTGAACGCCAAGTTCCGCGACGCGAACACCGACGCGTTCAAGGTGGTGGCGACGTTCACCTCGCTGGTGCGGGTGATCGGCAACGTGTCGCTCGCGGTGATCGTGGCGTGGGGCGCGTTCCGGGTCGCGGACGGGCAGTTGGAACTGGGTGTGCTGGCGGCGTTCACGCTGTACGTGCGGCGGTTCTACGACCCGTTCGACGAGATCGCGATGTTCGCCAACTCCTACGCGTCGGCCACGGCGGCGCTGGAGAAGATCTCCGGGCTGCTGGAGGAGGAGCCGACCGTGCCGGAGCCGGAGGACCCGGTGCCGCTGGGCGAGGTGCGCGGGCGGGTGGCGTTCGACGGCGTGGAGTTCCGGTACTCGGCGGCCACGCCGGTGGTGCTGCCGCCGTTCGACCTGAACGTGCCGGCCGGGCAGACCGTGGCGCTGGTGGGCGCGACGGGCGCGGGCAAGTCGACGTTGGCGAAGCTGGTCGGCCGGTTCTACGACCCGTCGCGCGGGTCGGTGCTGCTGGACGGGGTCGACCTGCGGTCGGTGGCCGACGTCGACCTGCGGCGGGCCGTGGTGATGGTGACGCAGGAGAACTTCCTGTTCGACGGCTCGGTCGCGGACAACATCGCGCTGGGCCGGCCGGCCGCGTCGAGGGCCGAGGTCGAGGACGCGGCGCGGGCGGTCGGCGCGCACGAGTTCATCGCGGCGTTGCCGGACGGCTACGACACGGACGTGCGCAAGCGCGGCGGGCGGTTGTCCGCCGGGCAGCGGCAGATGGTGGCGTTCGCGCGGGCGTTCCTGGCGGATCCGGCGGTGCTGGTGCTGGACGAGGCGACGTCGAGCCTGGACGTGCCCTCGGAGCGGCTGGTGCAGGGCGCGCTGGAGACGGTGCTGGCGTCGCGGACGGCGTTCATCATCGCGCACCGGCTGTCGACCGTGATGATCGCGGACCGGGTGCTGGTGCTCGACGGTGGCCGGGTGGTGGAGGACGGGACGCCCGAGGAGCTGATCGACGGGCGTGGGCGTTTCGCCGCGTTGCACACGGCGTGGCGGGAGTCGTTGGCGTAGCGGTGGGTGGCGTTGGGCGTTGGGCGTTGGGCGTTGGGCGTTGGTGGTGGCGGTGAGGGGTGTGGTGGTTCTTTACAAGAGGGTCGTGATCAGCGCGAACCACGCGATGAGGACGCCGGCCACCACGCCGTAGGCCACCCAGCGCCACACCAGCACTTTGCGCGCCAGCCAGACGGACGGGGCGATGCCGCCGACCACGAGGACGTTCGCCAGCAGGGCTAGCCACTGGCTGGTCTCGCCCAGCCCGAGCGACAGCGTGACCACCATGAACGTCACGACGGCGGCGGTGAACACGCTGACCGTCAGACCGGTGCCCCAGGGGGTCTCCTCCTGGGGCACTTCGGCGTCCGGAGCTTCGTCCGGAGCTTCGTCCGGCGCTTCCTCCGGTTCGGGGGCTTCCACGACGTGCTGCTCCCCGGTCACCGGGTCGGTGTACGCGACGGGCGCGCCCATGTCGGCGGCCACCCGGCCCGCCAGTTGCCGCCCGCGCATCGCCACCAGCGCGCCCGCGCTGCCGTCCGGCGAGGTGTCCGCGCGGCCCACGGCCGCGGCGACCTTCGCCCACTCGTGCAGCGCGTCGGCCAGACCGGCGCCGAGCGGCAGCGTGTGGGGGTCCACCTCCCGCTCGCCCACGTCGTCGTGGCCCGCCAGCACGGCGCGGCCGTCCTGGACCCGCAGTTCCACGAATCTCCTCCTCAAGGGTGCTGTGTCGACCGTAGTCGGTCGGGCGATCGGGCAGAAGCTTTCGGAAAGCCGATGCGGGATCGGTTCGGTGGGCCGGTCAGGAGATCGCGTAGAAGGCGATGGCACCGGCGGTGGCGACGTTGAGCGAGTCGACGCCCGACGCCATCGGGATGCGCACGGCCACGTCGGCGGCCCGGATGGCCTCCTCGGTGAGGCCGGGGCCCTCGGAGCCGAGCAGGACGGCGGTCTTCGAGGATCTCAGGTCGAGGTCGGCGAGGTTTCGCGCCGATTCGCGGGGAGTCAGTGCGGCAACGGTGAAACCGTTGTGGCGCAACATGTCCAAGCCTGAGGTGAGGTCGGGCAGATGGGCGAACGGGACGCGGAGCACGTGGCCCATCGAGACTCGGACGCTTCGCCGGTACAGCGGGTCGCTGCACCCCGGGCCCAGCAGGATGCCGCCGATGCCCAGGGCGGCGGCGTTGCGGAACAGCGAACCGAGGTTCTCGTGGTCGCCCACGCCCTCCAGCACGGCCAGCGTGGTGGCCTCCCGGGCGAGGCGCTCGGGAGCGGGCTGCGGCGCGCGGTCCGCGACGGCGAGCACGCCGCGGTTGAGGTGGAAGCCGACCACCTCGGCCATGACCTCGGCGGACGTGACGTACGCGGGAGCGGGCAGCGCCCCGAGGGCTTCGATCCGGCGGCGCACGCCGAGCAGGCTGCGGATCGGGTAGGGCGACGCCAGGAGCCGTTCGACCACGACGACGCCCTCGGCGATCACCAGGCCCCGGCCACCGGGGCGGTCGGGGCGGCGGTCGGCGGTCGACAGGTCCCGGAAGTCGTCCAGGCGCGGGTCGGCCGGGTCGTCGATCTCGATCACCCGGGCAGTGTCCCATTCTCGACAGGTGAACACCCCTCGTAGTCCAGAGGGCCGAACGCTGAGGCTTCCACCTGCATGTTCTCGCTGATTGTTACCTGAAGGTGACAGAGAGCACCGATTTGGGCGCTGGCGGGAGGGTGCCCGCTGTGTCACGGTTGGCCTCCGCTGAGCCCGCCGGAGCAGCCCGACCGATTGGGAGGCGGCATGGGTAGCAATGTGTCCAGTCGGACGTTCACCAGGGAGGACCGCCAGCGCTACCGCGAGCGGGTCCAGCGTTGCTTGGACGCCCTGGGGACGATGTTGGCCGAGGACAGCTTTTCCTTCCCCCGTCAGCAGATGGGGCTGGAGATTGAGCTGAACCTGGTCGACGACGACTGTCGGCCCGCGATGGCCAACGCCGAGGTGCTGGAGAAGATCGGCGACCCGTCGTTCACGCTGGAATTGGGGCAGCACAACCTGGAGGTCAACGTCCCGCCCCGGGAACTGGCCGGGGACGAGACGCTGGACCTGGAGAAGGAACTGCGCGAGACGCTGTCGTCCGCGGACGACAAGGCGCACGACGCCGGCGCGTCGATCGTGATGATCGGGGTGCTGCCGACGTTGCGGCACGAGCACTTCGACCGGCGGTGGCTGTCCAACACCCCCCGCTACGGCCTGCTCAACGACCAGATCTTCGCCGAGCGCGGCGAGGAGACGGTGCTGTCGATGGAGGGCTCGCCGATGCCGGGCTCCTCCGCCGAGAAGTTGTTGAGCTACTCGGAGTCCATCGTGCCGGAGGCGGCCTGCACGTCGGTGCAGCTGCACCTGCAGGTGGCACCGGACGATTTCGCGGCGCACTGGAACGCGGCCCAGGCGCTGGCCGGGGTGCAGGTGGCGATCGCGGCCAACTCGCCGTTCCTGCTGGGGCGGGCGTTGTGGCACGAGACGCGGATCCCGTTGTTCCTCCAGGCGACCGACACGCGGACGATCGAGTTGAAGAACCAGGGCGTGCGGCCGCGGGTGTGGTTCGGGGAGCGGTGGATCACGTCGATCTTCGACCTGTTCGAGGAGAACGTGCGGTACTTCCCCGCGTTGCTGCCGGAGACCGGTGACGAAGATCCGCTGGACGTGCTGGGCGCGGGCGGCACGCCCTCGTTGAACGAGTTGCGGCTGCACAACGGGACCGTGTGGCGGTGGAACCGGCCCGTCTACGACGTGGTGGACGGGGTGCCCCACCTGCGGGTGGAGAACCGGGTGCTGCCGGCCGGGCCGACGGTGCTGGACACGATGGCGAACGCGGCGTTCTTCTACGGGGCGCAGCGGGCGTTGACCACGCTTGAACGTCCACTGTGGACTCAGATGTCGTTCCACGCGGCGGAGGAGAACCTCTACGCCGGGTCGCGGCACGGGATGGGCGCGCAGCTGTACTGGCCCGGGATCGGGTGGGTGCCGCCGGACGAGTTGGTGCTGCGGCGGTTGCTGCCGTTGGCGCACGAGGGGTTGCGGGCGTGCGGGGTGTCGGATTCCGCGCGGGAGAGGTACCTCGGGGTGATCGAGGCCCGGTGCCTGTCCCGGCGGACGGGGTCGCAGTGGCAGCGGGACACGGTGTCGTTGCTCGAAGCTCGCGGGGCTTCCCGGGAAGTGGCGTTGAGCGTGATGCTGGCCCGGTACGTGGAGTTGATGCACGGTGGCGAGCCGGTGCACACGTGGCCGGTCGGGGGTTGAAACGTTGAAACGTTGAAACGTCGGGACGGTTGGGGCGTGGGGCGTTGGGACGCGGAAAACGAGAAGGGTTCGGATTTGAGAGGGTTGGGCGTTGGAAGATAAAAGCGTCCTCGCCGGACGGGCAGGCCGCCGGGGATGAAATAGGGCGAAGAGGTCTGCGTTTCATCCCCGCATGGCCTGGTCGAAGACAACCACCCTTGGGTGGGGAGCGCAAGCGAAAAGCGTGCTTGCGCTCCCCACCCAAGCGCGGTTCGCTGGCGCGCAGGCCATACGGGGATGAAACGCAGACTGGGTGGGGGGTGAGCTGGGTGGACTGGGTGGGGTGAGCTGCGCGCGGACACGTTCATCTTCACGTCGCCGGGCAGTTGCCCACCCGCGCCGGCCGGTGATGGCGGTGGGGCGGAGCCTTGGCGCCTTGGTGTTGGCGCCTGGGTGTTAGCGCCTGCGGCCGGATTTGAGAGGGGCGACGTCTGCTCCGTCGTGGGAGCTTCGGCATTCCTCCGGGGTCACGGCTTCCACGGCCAGGGTGAGCATTCCCTTGACGCCGGTGTAGATGGATTCGCCGGCGGAGGCCAGGGAGGTGTGCACGCGGTTGGAATCGGAGAAGTCGCGTTCGTCCTTGGTGCGCTTCTTGCCCGCCTCCTCGGGCTTCGTGGCGCTGCGGAGGTTGACCTCCAGCCAGGCCGCCACTTCCGCCGGGGTGGTCAGGACCTCTTCCGGGGTGCGTTCGAGGCGTTCCTGCCTTGGCGAGGCGTGGTCCAGGGACGTGTGCTCGACATAGGCGTGCCAGTGCGTGTTGCGCAGTGACCACGTCTGCTCGACCGGCCAGTCCTCCTCGGTGCCCATGGGGTCATCTTGCCAGGGTCCGCACGTCGAGCGTGTGGTCAACCCCCACCGCGTCGGCCATCCGCCGGTCGTGGGTCACCAGGAGGAGGGTTCCCTCGTAGGTTTCCAGGGCTTGTTCCAGTTGTTCGATGGCCGCCAAGTCCAGGTGGTTGGTGGGTTCGTCGAGGACCAGGCAGGTGGTTCCGGTGGCTTGCAGGACGGCCAGGCCCGCCCTGGTCCGCTCGCCCGGGGACAGGGAGTCGGCCGGCCTCAGGACGGCGTCCGCGCCCACCCGGAACTTGGCCAGCAGGGTTCTGACCTCGACCTCTTCCAGACCGGTGGCGTTGCGCACGACCTCGATGACCGGGGTCGTCGTGGCGAAGGTGGCCCGGACCTGGTCTATCTCGCCGACCACGGTGGACCGGCCTTGGCTGCGGTCGCCCCTGGTCAGGGGCAGGCGGCCGAGGATCGCCGCCAGGAGGGTGGACTTGCCGGAGCCGTTGGGGCCGGTGATGCGCCAGCGCTCGCCCGCGCCGATGGTCAGGTCGATCGGGCCCAGGGTCACCTCGCCGCGGCTGATTTCGGCGTCGCGCAAGGTGAAGGCTATTTGGCTTCCCCGGCCCGCCGTGGGCAGGGTGAGGCGCAGTTCCCATGGGTCCCGGGGCTCCTCCACCTCTTCCAGGCGGGCGAGCGCTCTGTCCACTGTGGACGCCTTCGCGGTCAGGTTCTCCGCGCCCTCCTTGCGGGCCGCCTTGATGTTGCGGTCGTTCTCCTTCGACTTGGCGTTGCGGCGGACGCCCGCCCTCGACCACTCGCGGGTCTGCCGGGAGCGCTGGACGAGGGTGTCGCGCTTGGCGGCGTACTGCTCGTAGTCCTCCTGCGCCCGCGCCCTGGCGTTGGCCTGTTCCGCCACGTAGGCGTCCCAGCCGCCGCCGTAGACGGAGATCGAGTGGGTGAACTCGTCCAGTTCGGCGATCCTGGTGGCGGTCCTGGCCAGGAACTCGCGGTCGTGGCTGACGATGACCATGGCGGCCCCGCTGCCCAGGACGTGCTCCTCCAACTGGGCCAGGCCGGTGTCGTCCAGGTCGTTGGTGGGCTCGTCAAGCAGCAGGACGTCCGCCCTGGTCAGCAGGATGCCGGCCAGCCTGAGGCGGGCCGACTGGCCGCCGGAGAGCGGGCGCTGCTCGTCCAGCAGGGTGGCGGGGAGGCCGAGCTTGTCGCAGGTCTCGGCCGCGCGCTCGTCGAAGTCGGCCGCACCGGTCGCGGTCCAGTGGTCGAACGCTTCGGCGTAGGCGGTTTCGGCTCCCGGGCGGCCGGCCGCGAGGGCCTCGGTGGCGGCCTCGAAGCGGCGGGTGGCTTCGGCCACGCCGGTTCGTCCCGCCAGGTGGTCGCGGAGCGACTCTCCCGGGTGGACGGTCGCCTCCTGGGTCAGGTGGGCGACCTGCCCGGTGGCGGTGACGGTGCCCCCGTCCGGCTTGACCTCACCGGCCAGGACGCGCAGCAGGGTGCTCTTGCCCACGCCGTTGGGTGCCACCAGACCTACGCGCTGACCTGCCGGAACATCGAGATCGACCTCCTGGAGCACGGTCCTGGGACCGAACGACAGCGTCAGGTTGCGGGCTGTCAGAGCGGACACATTCCCGATCGTCGCAAAAAACCTTGTGATCAGCACCCCAGTTTCGGGCCGGGGCTGTTGCAAGTAGATTGCAGGTACTAGAGAGTTGCAACGAGGGGATTGTCATGGCCCAGTACGTGCTGCCGGATCTCGACTACGACTACGCCGCCCTCGAACCCGCGATCATCGGCGAGATCAACGAGCTGCACCACAGCAAGCACCACGCCGCCTACGTCAAGGGCGCCAACGACACGATCGAGCAGATCGCCGAGGCGCGGGACAAGGACTCCTTCGGCTCCATCGTGGGCCTGGAGACGACGCTGGCGTTCCACCTGGCCGGCCACGCGCTGCACCAGGTGTGGTGGAAGAACCTGTCGCCCAACGGCGGCGACAAGCCGGTCGGCGAGCTGGCCGCCGCGGTGGACGAGCACTTCGGCTCGTTCGACAAGCTGCGCGCGCAGCTCGGTGCCGCCGCGTCGACCATCCAGGGCTCCGGGTGGGGCATCCTCGCGTGGGAGCCGGTCGGCCAGCGGCTGATCACCCAGCAGCTGAAGGACCACCACTCGAACCTGTCGATCGCGACGACGCCGCTGCTCGTGTTCGACATCTGGGAGCACGCGTACTACCTCCAGTACCGCAACCTCAAGGCGGACTACATCTCCGCCCTGTGGAACGTCGTGAACTGGGACGACGTGAACGCGCGCTTCGAGGCGGCCCGCGCGGGCCAGAACGGGCTCCAGCTGCCCGCGCAGTGAGCCGTTCCCCACGCTCGGCGGTGGATGCTCCGACAAGCCCTCACCGCTGACACGACGAGGCCCCGCTGCCCGGCGGTACGACCGGGAGGCGGGGCCTCGTCTGTTCCCGAACTGACTGCCGCTCCCACCACGAAGCGACGAGACTTAGGTTAGCCTAACTTCGCCTGGTTGGGAAGTCCGGCGCACCAAGCCCCGTGCGACGAGTTCCACGACCGTGGCGATCGCGGCTGCTTCCACCGCCAGCAGGCCCAGGAGCACGACCAGCTGGAGCGCCCCGGCCTGCCAGACCGGCGCGCCGCCGAGCAGCATCCCGACGAACGCGCCGGGCAGCGTCACCAGGCCGACGGTCCGGGTCTGGTCGAGGGCGGGCAGGATCGCCTCGGCGGCCGGCCGCCTGATCAGCTCCCTGATCGCGTCGGGTTCGGTGAAGCCCAGCGCCAGCGCCGCCTCGTACTCGCCGTGGCGGTCGTGGAGGGTGTCCAGCGCCCGGCGGACGGAGAGGGTCGTCGCGGTCATCGCGCCGCCGATGAGGATGCCGCCCACGGGGACCAGGGCGATGCCGGTCGGCGGGACCAGGCCGGAGAGCATCAGCGCGGCGATGGCGGGGACCGTGCCCACGAGGATGGCCACGCCCACCCAGACGCCCCGTCGGCCGGTCTTGGTGCGGCCCGCCGACGTCGCGGTCGCCACCGTGGCCATGAGGACCAGGAAACCGACGGTCAGGGGCAGCCGGGACAGCACGACCGTGATGACGGCCGACACGGCGGCCAGCTGGGCGGTGGCCCGCAGCGCCGCCTTGACCACGGGTTTCGGCGACGCCAGGCCGCCCCAGTGCAGCACGGCGGCGGCTGCGGCGGTGAACAGCAGGCAGACGACCAGCAGGCGCACCCAGTCCGTTGCGATGACCACGTCGCCATCTGATCACGGAGGTCGGGGGCGGTCGTTCAGAGGCGCGCCCTGCGGCGCAGGCCCAGGCGGTAGGTCGGGAGGGTCAGGCCGCCCCGTTTGGCCAGGACCAGGCCGCCGACGAGGGCCGCGACGATGGAGACGATGCCGCCCACCACCAGGGGGGCGCGGGCGGTGAAGTGCTCCGCCAGCCAGCCCATCACCGGGCCGCCCACCGGGTTCCCGCCCAGGAAGACCAGCATGTAGAGGCCCATCACGCGGCCTCGCATGGCCGGGGTGACGGCGAGTTGGACGGTGGCGTTCGCGGTGGTCGTGAAGGTCATCATGGCGATGCCCACCGGGATCAGCACCGCGCCCACCAGCAGCAGCGAGGGCATCAGGCCGGCGGCGATCTCCAGGACGCCGAACGCCAGGGCGCCCACGATCAGCAGGCGCAGGCGGGGTTTGCCCTTGGCGCTGCGGCGGGCGGCCAGGGTCGCGCCGGCCAGCGTGCCCACCGCGAGCATGGTGGACAGCAGGCCGTAGGCGTCCGCGTCGCCGCCGAAGGTGTTGCGGGCGATGACGGCCAGGGTCACGTAGAAGTTCAGGCCGAACGTGCTGATGAAGAAGACCAGGCAGAGCAGGATCACCAGGTCCGGACGGCCCCGCACGTAGCGCAGGCCCTCGCGGAGCTGGCCCTTCTCCCTCGGCACCGGCTCGCCCCGGTGCAGCTCGGCGGGGCGCATGAGGAACAGGCCGACGATCACGCCGACGAAGCTGACGGCGTTGACGAGGAAAACCCAACCGGTGCCGACGACGATGATCAGGCCGCCGGCGACCGCCGGGCCGACCATCCGGGCCAGGTTGAACGTCATGGAGTTCAGCGCGACGGCGTTGGTCAGCTGGTCACGGCCGACCATCTCGACCACGAACGACTGGCGCACCGGGGTCTCCACCGCCGACACCGCGCCCAGGAGCAGGCAGAGCAGGTAGACGTGCCACAGCTCGGCCACGCCGGTGACGTCGAGCAGGCCCAGCACCAGGGCGCACAGCCCCAGGCCGGTTTCCAGGACCAGCAGCAGCCTGCGCTTGTCCAGGCGGTCGGCGAGGACGCCGGCCCACAGGGACAGCAGGAGGGTCGGTGCGAACTGGAGGGCGGCGGCGATGCCCAGGGCGACCGGGGAGCCGTCGGACAGTTCGAGGACCAGCCAGTCCTGCGCGACGCGCTGCATCCACAGGCCCACCAGGGAGACGACCTGGCCGGACGCGTAGAGGCGGTAGTTGCGCACGCGCAGCGAACCGAACATGCGCCGCTTGGCCGGCGGGGGTAGCGCTTTGCCACGATCGGTCTGATCGGTCTCCGCACCACCCGCGTACGCCGGCACCCGTTACTGCCCCGCCATCCTGTCGATTATCCCGGCGGCGCGCGACAGCACGCCCCGTTCCTCCGGTGTCAGCTCGGCCAGCCGCTTGTCCAGCCACGCCTCGCGCGCCGACACCTCTTCGTTGATGTAGCTGTTGCCCGACTCGCTCAGCTCCACGATGGCCTGCCGGCCGTCGGTGGGGTGCGGTCGCCGGGTGGCGAAGCCGAACTCCTCCAGCGCCGCGATCACCCTCGTCATGGACGGGGGCTGGACGCCTTCCTTCGCGGCCAGCTCGCCCGGCGTCAGCGGTCCGCACTTGTGCAACGTGGACAGCGCGGACACCTGGGTGAGCGAGATCGCAGAGTTGACCCGCTGGGCGCGCAGCCGGCGGGTGAGCCGGACCACGGCCAGCCGCAACCGGCTCGCCAGTCCGTCCTCCGCGTCGACTTCCGCCACGTAGTTAGCATACCTCACGATCTCTGCACCCATCGTGTGAACTTGCCCATTCAGTTGCCCAGAGCTGCCTGGATGGGTCCGATGGCGAAGTAGACGACGAACGCCGCGGACACCACCCACATCAACGGGTGCACGCTGCGGGCCCGGCCGGTCATGGCCCTCAGCAGCACGTAACTCACGAAACCCGCGCCGATCCCGTTCGCGATCGAGTAGGTGAACGGCATGACCACGATGGTCAGGAACGCGGGCAGCGCCACCGAGAAGTCCGCGAAGTCGATCTCCCGGACCTGCACGATCATCAGCGCGCCCACGATCACCAGCGCCGGGGCCGCCGCCTCGACCGGCACCACCTCGTACAGCGGCGTCAGGAACATCGCGGCCAGGAACAGCAGGCCGGTCACCACGTTGGCCAGCCCCGTCCGCGCGCCCTCGGCGATGCCCGACGCCGATTCGACGAAGACGGTGTTGGACGACGACGAGGCGGCACCACCCGCGACCGCGCCCAGGCCGTCCACGAACAGCGCCTTGCTCACGCCGGGCAGCTGACCGTCCTCGCCGATCAGGCCGGCTTCCTTGCCGAGGCCGGTCATCGTGCCGACGGTGTCGAAGAAGTCCGTGAGGACCAGGGTGAACACCACGAGCGCGGCGGTCAGCGCGGGCACCCGCGTCCACGCGCCGAACGACACCTCGCCCAGCAGCGACAGGTCCGGCAGCCCGAACACCTGGTCCGGCAGGGCGGGGTAGCCCAGGTTCCAGCCCTGCGGGTCGACGCCCTTGGACGGGCCGGCGTGCACCAGGGCCTCGATCGCGACCGACAGCGCGGTCGCGCCCAGCACGCCGATCAGGATCGCGCCCTTCACCTTGCGCGCCACCAGGATCCCGGTGACCACCAGGCCGACCACGAACACCAGCGTCGGCCAGGACGCGATGGACCCGTTGATGCCCAGTCCGACCGGGACGGTGGTGCCGGCGGCGTCCGGGACCCGCCGCACGAACCCGGCGTCGACCAGGCCGATGAAGCAGATGAACAACCCGATGCCGACCGCGATCGCCGCCTTCAGCTCCCTGGGGACCGCGTTGAACACCGCCGTGCGCACACCCGTGACCACGAGCAGCAGGACCACCAGGCCGTTCACCACGACCAGGCCCATCGCCTCCGGCCAGGTCATCTTCGGCACGATCGACACGGCCACGAACGAGTTGATGCCCAGGCCGGTGGCCAGCGCGAACGGGTAGTTGGCGACGAGTCCGAACAGGATGGTCAGCACGCCCGCGCACAGCGCGGTGACGGCGGCGACCTGCGAGACCGGCAGGATCGCGCCGAGCACGTCCTTCTTGGCCGACGGGTCGTCCGCCGCGAAGCTGCCCAGGATCAGCGGGTTGAGCACCACGATGTAGGCCATGGTCACGAACGTGACCAGCCCGCCGCGGACCTCCCGCCCGACCGTGGAGCCGCGTTCGGAGATCTTGAAGAATCCGTCGAGCCCGGTGGCCATGCCGCGCTCCCCCTTCCGTGGGTGTGTCACCAGGGCGAGCGTGCCTCACCCGTGTTTCCGGCAGGTAGCCTGCCTGACGTGGCCGAACAGACCCAATCGCCGCCCGCCCCGCCCCCGCTGCCGGCGCGCCTGGCCGACCCGGTGCCGGCGATCGCGGGCGGCACCGCCCTCTGGCTCCTCGCGTTCCTGGTGGTGCTGGTGTTCTTCCGGGAGCAGACCACCCTGCTGTGGACCTGCCTGTCGGGCGCCGCGCTCGGCTGCATCGGCTACGGCGTCTTCCGATGGCAACGATCAGCCGCCCGCCGGGGTTCGCGCACCGCCCAGCAGGGCCTGATCGACTGACCGGAGCCGGTCGTTCGTCAGTGGACGACGGCCCAGGTGCGGGTGGTCGGGTCCACGATCAGGGGCCGGGCGGTCGCCTGCTCTCGCGTCGCGGCGGCGCAGGTGTAGTGGCTACAGCGGTGCTCGACGTCGAAGGCGGTGCCGTCGGGCAGCGGAACGCGGAGCACGGTCGCGTAGACGACGTCGTCCGCCGTCTCGACGCGCTCAACCGTCACGACCTCCGCCTGGACGCGCACCCCGGAGGCTTCCAACTCGGCGGTCTGCCGAGCGTCCCGCGAGACGGCGGCCGTCATGCCCACCAGGACGAGCACCGCCAACGCCCCGCACCCGACGATGATCAGACCCAGCCACCACGAACCGGCCTCGACGACCCCGTACGCGGTCAGCCCGGCAGTGCCGAGCGCCGTCAGCACGCCGATGGCCCTCCCCGCCCCCGCCGACCGGCGACTGGTGCGCGACACCTCGGGCGCGGTCTCCGGGGTGTCGGTCATGCCGTGATCGTAAGGCGATTCCACGGCGGCCGGGCCGGTTCGCCCTCAAGCAGCCGAGACCCGTTGCCGCAAGGTCCTCAAGGACGCGGCGGACCGCGCCGAGCGGACGTCGGCCAGGACGGCACCGGCCCGGTCGGCCAAGTCGCGGGCCTCGTCCAACCGGCCGGTCCGCGCGTAGAGGTCGGCAAGGTCGATCATCCGCCCAGCACGGCCCCGCGACCGGTCCGCACCCAGCCTCGGCACCAGGCTCTCCAACCGCCGGATCGCCTCGCGGTCCTCCCCGGCTGCGGACAACGACCGGGTGACGATCGAATCCAGGTGCGCCTCCGTGACGAAACTCAGCCACGCGGGCGTTTCGCCGCCCCTCGCGGCGAGCGCTTCCGCCTTGGCGATGTGCCGTAGGGCCCCGCGCTTGTCGCCGCTGTTCGCCAGGTGCCGGCCCAGCACGCCGTGCAGGTTCGCGCGCTCGGGGCCGCAGACCTTCTTGTCGACCAGAGCGGACTCCACCAGGTCGGCCGCGTCTTGGGGTTGGTCGTCGCCCACCTGCGCGGCCATGTTGAGCACCACGTGGGCCCTGAGGTCCGGATCGGCTCCGGCGTCCGCCGTGCGCAACGCGAGCGTGGACAACCGGCGCGCGGAGTAGCCGTGGCCCGAGTCGAAGTGCGTCCACGCCGTCCGGTCGGCGAGCGCACCGACCGCCGCCGACAACTCGACCCTGGTTTCGTCCCGCATCGGGGCGTCGAGGAGACCGACCGCCCAGCGCAGCGCCCCGCTGGAGACGTCGGCGGCGACACCGCCGCCGTAGCGGAGGTCCATGGTGGTGTAGACGGTCGTGGCGTGCCGGACCGCCTCGACCTCGGACCGGCCGACCCTGCCGGGCACCGCTGCGGACGTGAGCCCGTCCAGCAGCCGGCCCAACGGCTCCCCCGAGTTCGCCCCGGCGAGCACGGCGGCAGCCGCCGCCAACAACTCCCGTCTGTTCACTTCCTCACCCAGCCCTCGCGCGTCCAACGCACTTTCGCAGGCGGCTACCAGCTCGGGCGTCGCGGTCCGCTGCCCGTTCTCCACCATACCCAGCAGTGACTTGCTGTAGTGGGTCCGTTGCGCCATGACAGCCAGGCTCACTCCCGCCGCCACCCTGGCCGCACGCAGCGCCTTTGCTGTCCCGGACATGACGGCCGCTCCCCGTGACTGTGGACTGCTGTGGACGCGGCGGGGAAGGCGTCGACGTCTCGGGACTGCACAGCACCAGCATCGAACCGGCCGACCGGTTCCCGCTCTCGGAAACCGTGTCGGAACTCCTCCACCACGCCACGGTCGCGTACGCGCGAACCGGCAACCTGCCGTCCGCCACTGCGACAGCCATGCGGATGGTCTCGGTCTGGCGTGCCAGGTGTCAGGCGGACCCGGACGACCACGCTCTCGCGCAACACGCCCACGCGCTCGACACGCTCGCCGGCACCTACCGGGCACGCGGGATGGACCGTCAGGTCGCCGGTTGTCTGGTGGAACTGGTCGAGTGGCACCTCACGTGCGGAAACAACGTCGGGGTGGCCTGGGCACTGCGCGAACTGGGTGCGATTGCCTTCTGCTCGGGCGATCTGGACAACGCCGCCGCAAAATTCGCCCGCGCCGACGAGATGTACGCCGAAGACGCCGGCCACGTCGAAATCGCCCGCGAACGGGCGGAGTGCCATGTGCTGATCGGCCGGTTGTCCCACCGCCGAAACGAGCCCGAGGCGGCCATGCGGTGGTTCGGCAGAGCGTTGGCCCACCTCACCGACGACGCTGCCGAAGAGGTCCGGGGCTTCATCCGGGCAGTGGACGCAGGGGCACCGCTCCCGGAGACCGCACTGTTCCCGATCCGTGCGTTCGGATCACCGATGGGGTGAAGAAAACAGGGCCCTCGGGCGGGGACCCTGTGCAGGCTCGACCGACTCCCTACTCCCTCACCTCAGCCGAGCAGGACGGTGGGGGTCGGGTTGGTGATCAGGGCGGCGAAGGTGTGGCGGTCGGCCCACCTTCCCGTCGACCAGGCCAGTGCCCGCGCCAGCCCTTCCGGCGTGTCCGCCGCGTGCGGGACCTCGCCCGCCACCCACCACGACACCTCGTGGCGCTCGCCCTCGAAGGTCACCACCAGTTCGTCGTGCACGATCACCGGCGTCGTCGGCAGCTCCACGCCCAGCAGGTCGCACGCCAGGCGCACCGCGCCCAGTTCCGACCACACCACCTCGTCGCCGT
Organism: Saccharothrix sp. NBAS 001; assembly: GCF_056640475.1. Lineage (NCBI taxonomy): Bacteria > Bacillati > Actinomycetota > Actinomycetes > Pseudonocardiales > Pseudonocardiaceae > Saccharothrix > Saccharothrix sp. NBAS 001. Next base: position 8,500,223 of record NZ_CM153251.1, on the reverse strand, counting down.
CGCCGTCGACCTCGCCCGCGATCTCCTCGGACGCCAGCGGCAGCGCCAGCAGTTCGGCCAGCACCTCCGCCGAACCCTCGGCGGCCAGCACCTGGTCACCGGGCAGCACGCCGAGCAGCCACGGCAGGTCCAGCACCACGACGTCGTCGGCCACCACGGCCTCGCCGGTCAGCACCCGCACCCGGTCCGGCGGCTCGACGCCGACCGAGTCGGCGACCTCCGCCAACGCCGCGTGCACCCGCAGCACCAAGGCGTCCGCGAGCTTGCGCGCCGGGTCGCCCAGCCGCGCCAGCAGGTCGTTGACGTCGTCCTCGTCCACGACCTCCAGCGACGTCCGCACCCCGGCCGCCGCCAGCACGTGCACCGGCAGGCCGACGTCCGGCACCACGTCGTACAGGCCGTCGAGGCCCTCCGCGTCGGGCAGCCGCCACGAGCCGAGCGGCACGCCGTCGAAGGTCGCGTAGCGGGCCAGCCACCAGCCGGTGTACCCGTCGGGTTCGGTCACCGCGCGCCACGTCACCGGGTCGCCGGCCATCAGGCGCAGGGCGTCGGGCCACTTGTCGCGCGCCACGAGGTCCAGGTCCCGGATGCCGCGCAGCCGGGACGGCGGCTCGTCCGACCCGTCCCACCAGTAGCCCTCGTCCGCGAGGTCGTGGTCCGGTTCGGTCGGCGCGTCGTCCTCGACCACGGTGAACCCGTCCAGCACGCCGACGCCCGCCAGCACCTCGCGCGGCCACGACGCGGCCAGCTCGGCGGACAGCGTGCCGATCGGCGCGTCGTCCTCCAGCACCGACAGCAGCGCCGAGTCCGGGAACGCCAACTCGTCGGCCCGCCGCCACTGGCCGGACGCGTCCGGCAACGCCAACTCGCCCAGCCACGGACGTCCGCCGGCTTGCGCGACCAGCGACAACACCGTCCGGACCAGCTCGGGGCCGGACATCGCGGGGTCGTCGAGGCTGCGGTGCACGGACTCGCGCACGGCGTCGGAGTCGAGCAGCTCGGCCGGGCCCGCCTCGGTCGCGCCCAGGCGCAGCAGCAACGGGTGCGCGGCGTCGGGGTGCACGATCCGCAGCCCGGACAGGTCCGGCGGCACGTCCGAGGACAGCACCAGCACGCCGCGCGGAGAACTCACCAGCCGCCCGTCGGCCAGCGGCACGGGCAGCGCGGCCATCTCCTCGCGCGCGGTGGAGTCGACGTCCGCCAGCGGCGAGAGCGCCTGGTAGACCTGCCGCCACCAGTCCGGGTCGCCGCCGACGCCCGCCAGGGCCTCGACCACCTCGCCCGCGGACATCCGGGGCACCTCCAGCGCCGCCAGCGCCTTCGCGTGCTCGGGCAGGGTCAGCTCGGCGTCCAGCAGACCGGGGACGACGTCCTCCAGCAGCTCGACCAGTTCCTCCGACGGCGCGTCGAGCACCTTGGCCGACGCGGGCGCGGTCCACTCGCCGCTGGCCAGCGGCAGCCAGGACGCCTCGCGCAGCGCGGCCAGCACGCCCTCGCGCAGCCGTCCATCCACTTCGGACAGCGGGAAGCCGGGCAGCGGCACCAGCGAGGTGCGCTCGACGGCGGGCAGCGCGGTCACCAGGTCCGGGTACGCGGCGGCGGCCCGCTCCAGCACGAACGACGCGGCAGGCCCCACCAGCACCCGGCGCCGGGACGGCTCCACCGGCAGCGTGGCGATCAGCCGCGCGGGCAGCGACATCTTCTCGTCGGTCGGCGTCGGCGCGTGCAGGACGTCGCCGGACAGCGGCTCGTCCATCGGCCACGCCCAGCACACGTGCCACTGCGGGCGCGCCTCGACGCCCTGGACCAGCGACGACGGCAGCTCGCCGCCCGCGCGCAGCACCCGCCAGCGCGCCGAGCCGGAGGGGCCGGTGAGCACCACGACGCCGTCGTCCTCGGCGCGCTCCCACACGTCGGACCCGACCTCGACCCGCCGCAGTCCGGGCAGCGCCAGCAGCAGGTCGGGCACCTGCTCGGCGAACTCCGCGAGCAGCGAGGACCCGTCGACCTTCAGCGGCAGCCGGACCTCGGTGTCGAACCCCTCGGGCAGGTCGGCCTCGTCGGTCGGCCACACCATCCGCAGCACGGGCACGTCGCCACCGCGCGCGGAGGCCAGTTCCGGCACCGCCTGCCGGGTGCGGGCGGCCGAGAACAGCACGCCGCCGGAGGTGGACACGACGCGCGGGGCGTCGGTCACCGCAAGCACGGCGGCGAACCCGACGCCGAACTGGCCGACCGTGTCGGCGGACTTGGCCGACGCGCGCAGCGACGCCAGGGCCGCGACCCCGGCCGAGGTCAGCGGCGCGCCGGTGTTCGCCGCCCGCAGTTCACCGTCCACGACGGACAGCCGGAGCACGCCGGGCGCGGACCCGGCCGCGTCGGACGCGTTCTGCGCCAGCTCCACCAGCAGCCGGTCGCGGTAGCCGCCCAGCCGCAGGTCCTCCTCGGCGTTGGCGTCCTCGCGGAACCGGGTGGGCGAACCGCGCCACGCGGCGAGCACCGAGTCGCGCAGCGCCTCGGTGCCGAACGGGTCCCGGCTCACCGAGAGGATTCCGGCGCTGTCCCCGGCGCGTTCGCTTCGACGTCCAGCACGGCGTCGTCGTAGACCAGGTCGGCCACCGGCACCGCGGGGATGTTCTCCACCTCGACCTCGGAGTGCGCGCCGCAGCCGTACTCGACGTGCACGACGTGGCCGTCGGCCGGCGTCAGCTCGTTCGCGCAGACCCCGAACGCCGCGCCCAGCGAGCCCGCCACCCGCAGGTAGAAGCCGCACGTGCCGCAGCGCGCGGGCGCGCTGCGGGCCATGTCGCTGCGCGGGCCGAAGTCGCCGCCGTGCCAGCGCGAGGCGGCGTCCAGCACGCCTTCGCGGGAGAGCACGCGCACCCGGCCGAGCCCGACCTCCAGCGCGACCTCCTCGACCGCCGGGTCCTCGGACTCGACGTAGCCGGGGACCAGGCGCGGGTCGTCCTCGCGCGGCGGCAGCAGGTCGCCCACCCCGAGGTCGCCGGCCCGGACGCGCTCGTGCCACGGCACCCAGTCCGGCGCGACCAGCGCGTCGTTGCCGGGCAGCAGCACGACCTCGGACACCGACACGGGGGTGTCCCCGCCGGCGTGGGCGACCGTCACCGCCCACGACCAGCCCCGGTAACCCGCGCGTTCGGCTTCGAACAGGTGGGTGACCGACACGTCGTCCTCGGCGAGCACCCCGACGTGGGCACCCACGGGTTCGTCGCCCGCTTCCTCCTGCGCGGCGGCACGGGCGAGGTCAACCGTCCCCGAGTCGACGAGCACCGGGTCGGCGAGCACTGGTTCGGGCTGCTGGGTCGGCGTGGCGGTCACAGGTGAATTGTGCCGCACGTCTGCGCAGCCCCGTGCACACGTGCCACCCTTTCGGACGTGCGGTGGCTCCCGGTGGTCGTGGTGTTCGTCCTGTCGGCGGCGTGCACGGGTGCCCCGAGCGCGCCCGAACAGCCCGAAAAGCCCAAAACGGGCGTCGAGGTGCTGGGCGCGATCCCGCACGACCCGGAGGCGTTCACCCAGGGCCTGGAGCTGGTCGACGGCGTCCTCTACGAGGGCACGGGCCTCGAAGGGCAGTCCACGATCCGCCGCCTCGACCCGGCGAACGGCCAGGTCACCAAGCAGGTCGACCTCGCACCCGAGCTGTTCGGCGAGGGCATCACCGTCGTCGGCGACAAGCTCTGGCAGATCACCTGGCAGAACGGCCTGGCGATCCAGCGGAACCGGGAGACCCTCGACGAGGTGAAGCGCGTCACGTACGACGGCGAGGGCTGGGGCCTGTGCCGCGACGACAAGCGCCTGGTGATGAGCAACGGCACCGAGGAGCTGAGCTTCCGCGACCCGGAGACGTTCGCCGAGACCGGCAAGGTCACCGTGAAGCGCAACGGCGTCCCCCTGGTGCGGATCAACGAGCTGGAGTGCGTCGACGGCCAGGTGTGGGCCAACCTCTGGCAGCAGGACCAGATCGTGAAGATCGACCCGACCAGCGGGAACGTCACCGCGACCGTCGACCTCGGCCCCATCCGCCCGAAGGACGTGCCCGCCACCGACGTGCTCAACGGCATCGCCAAGGTGCCCGGCACCGACGAGTTCCTGGTCACCGGCAAGAACTGGCCGACGATCTTCCGGGTGAAGCTCACGACAGGCTGATGGCCAGGCCCGTCTTGACCGCGTCGAACACCGGCATCGTCTCGTAGCGCTTCACGTTCTCGTCCCGCTGGAACAGCGAGTCGCCCAGCTCCCGGCAGCGCGCCATGTCCGAGGTGGACAGGACCACCAGGTAGTCCCAGCGGCCCGCGAGTTCGTAGCACTGCTGCACCTCGGGCGTGGCCCGCATCCGCTCGGCGAACCGCCGGTGGTGGGCGTTGGACTCGCGTTCCAGCACGACCAGCACGATCGCCAGCATCCCGCCCAGCCGAGCCCCGTCCAGGACGGCGACCTGCCTGGTCAGCAGCCCCGACGAGCGGTAGCGGTTGATCCTGCGCTGCACCGCGCTGGGCGAGAGCCCGACCAGTTCGCCCAGTTCGTGCAAGGTCAAGCCGGCATCGAGCTGGAGCTGGTCGAGCAGCCTCCGGTCCACGTCGTCCACGCAAAAATATTGCGCCAACGCGGGAAAACTTTCAATCGCGATCACACCCTCCCGCCCTACGGTTCAGGCATGGACCTCGACCTGGAGAACATCGCCAGAGCAGCCAAAACCATCGACCCGGTGTTCCGCGACAGCCCGCAGTACGTGGACGAGCAGCTGTGCGCCGAACTCGCCCGCCGGGTCCTGATCAAGGTCGAGACGACCAACCCGCTGCGCAGCTTCAAGGGCCGGGGAGCGGACTTCTTCGCGTCCACCCTCCTCACCGCCCAGCCGGTCGTCTGCGCCTCGGCGGGCAACTTCGGCCAGGCCCTCGCCTACGCCGGCCGCATCCACGGCTTCCCGGTCGAGGTCTTCGTCTCCACCCAGGCCGTCCCCGCCAAGATCACCCGGATGCGCTCGCTGGGCGCGACCGTCCACCAGGCGGAAGGCGACTTCACCCAGGCCAAGGAGGTGGCCCGCCGACACGCCGAGCGGACCGACGCGATCTTCGTGGAGGACGGCAAGGACCCCGCCATCTCCGAAGGAGCGGGCAGCATCGCCGTGGAACTGCTCACCGCCGGCCTCGAACTGGACGCAGCCGTGATCCCGGTCGGCGACGGAGCCCTGATCACCGGCATGGCCAGGTGGCTCAAGGAGCACTCCCCGACCACCCGGATCATCGGCGTCTGCGCCCAGGGCGCACCGGCCGTGGCACACGCCTGGGCGGGCACGACCCACGCCGGCCCGGTGGACACGATCGCCGACGGCATCGCCGTCCGCGTCCCCGTAGCCGAAGCCGTCCCCCGCCTCAAGGCCCTGGTGGACGAGATAGTCCTGGTGGACGACCAGGCCATCCGCCACGCGGCGGACACCGCCCTGCGCACCCTGGGCCTGCTCCTGGAGCCGGCCGGTGCCGCCGGCCTGGCCGCCATCGCCACCCACGACATCCCCGGCGAGACCATCGCCACCGTCCTAACCGGGAGCAATGTCTGAGACAGGGCGGTTCACGTGAGGCAGGATTGCCCTCGTGACGCGTCCACGGCCGGAAGACCAGTCGCGGCGGTACCCGTGGGAAGACGACGAGTACAAGCCGCGCACCCGGCCGTACCCGCAGCCGGACCCCCAACAGGTGCCGGACCCCCACACCCACCAGCCCCCTACCGCACCCCCTCACACGCCCTCAACTCCTCCCTCAACTCCCCCTCAGCCCCTCCCCCCACGCCAAAGAAGCTGACAGTCACTCGCGTGGCCCTGTGGCGAACGCGGCAGCTGAGCGGTCAGGCAGTGGCGGCGTTCCGCAAGGCGGCCCACGCCGACGGCGCGAAACAATCCGGCCTCTCCTCACTCACCTACGCCGTGATGATGAACTACGCCGCCGACGCCGCAATGGCCGTCGCCTTGGCCAACACCTTGTTCTTCTCCGCCGCGACGGGGGAGAGCAAGGGCAAGGTGGCCCTCTACCTGCTCATCACCGTGGCCCCGTTCGCCCTGGTCGCCCCGGTGATCGGCCCGGCGCTGGACAAACTCCAGCACGGTCGCAGGTTCGCCCTGGCGGCGTCCTGCGTCCTGCGGGTCGTGCTCTCCGTCGTGATGGCGATGAACTTCGACAACTGGGGCCTCTACCCGGCCGCGCTGGGCAGCATGGTCCTGTCGAAATCGTTCACCGTGCTCAAATCCGCCATCACGCCACGGGTGCTGCCCAGCGAGATCACCCTGTCGAAGACCAACGCCCGGATGACCGTCTTCGGCCTGGCCGCAGGTGGTGTTTTCGGCCTGTTCGCCGCCGGGTTCGCCAACATCTTCGGCTCCCCCGGCGCGCTCTGGTTCACGGCGGTGCTCTGCCTGGCCAACGCGTGGCTGTGCCTGCGCATCCCGTCGTGGGTCGAGGTGACCGAGGGCGAAGTGCCCACGTCCCTGCGCGCCCAACCGCAGAAACCCAAACGCCAACCACTGGGCCGCACGGTCGTGGTGAGCCTGTGGGGCAACGGCGCGATCCGAATGCTCACCGGCTTCCTGATGCTGTTCGCCGCGTTCGTCGTCCGCGCCCAGACCGAAGGCGACGCCTTCATGCAACTGCTCCTGCTAGGCGCGATCGCCGGCGCGGCGGGCGTGGGCAGCTTCCTGGGCAACGCGGTAGGCGCACGACTCCACTTCGGCCAACCCGACCAGGTCGTCATCGGCTGCCTGAGCGCGACCCTGGTCTCCACGATCGTCGCCGCCCTCCTCCCCGGCCTGATCACCGCCGCCACCGTGGGCCTGGTCGGCGCGACGGCGAGTTCGCTGGCCAAGGTGAGCCTCGACGCCGTGATCCAGGACGACCTGCCCGAGCAGTCCCGCGCCTCGGCGTTCGGCCGCTCGGAAACCATCCTCCAACTGGGCTGGGTCTTCGGCGGCGCATTGGGCGTCCTGCTGCCCACCGAGTACTGGGTGGGCTTCACCGTCCTGTCGGCCCTGCTGGCCGGCGGCCTGGCCCAGACCATCCTCTCCAGGCAGGGCAGCTCCCTGATCCCGGGCTTGGGCGGCGACCGCCCCATCCGACCGACCCCGGTGACACCGTAGGCTGCTGGCCCGTGCGCCGAGTACTGCCGATCCTGCCGCTCCTGGTCATCGCGGGCTGCGCCACGCCGCAGAACCCCGAGGTGACGTTCTACGCCGACGGCAAGACCGTCAACGTCCAGCCGACCCAGTACTGCGACGTGAAGTCGGAGGACTGCGACGTAGACGCACAGGCAACCGGCGTGCTCAGGATCCGCCCGGGAAAACCGGTCCAGATCTCGGTACCGGGAGACCTCGCCACCACCGCCTGGTCGGTCAAGTTCACCTACCGCAACGCGCAAGGCGAGCCCCAAGAGCCCCTGCGCAGCAAACTCTTCACAAAAAACGACCCCAAATACGCCTACACCCTGGTCCTCCCGAACCACGACGACCAACTGGAAAGCGTAGAGGTCCAACAATACGGCTCACGAATCGAAGCCAGCACCACCGGCACTTTCGACTTCGTAGCCAGGGGAACCTGGGTCCTCTCGGTAGACGACCGAAAATAACCCACACACACACCCACACACCCCCACCCCCACCCCCACACCGCTCAACCCTCCCACACCCCCGGCTACAAGTCGTGTCATCCCCGTATGGCCCGCGCGCAGCGAACCGCGCTTGAGTTGGGAATGCAAGCACGCTTTTCGCTTGCATTCCCAACTCAAGGGTGGTTGTCTCCGACCGGGCCATGCGGGGATGACACGACGCCCCGCTTTTCGTGTCATCCTCGGCGGCTCGCCCGTCCGGCGAGGACTCCTCCACCCCGCCCAAAAGATCTTGGGCCGCCGTGTCGAGAACCCGCCCCCGGCTCCGTCCCAGCCGTGAACGCGACCAGAATGGGCCGCACCACCACCAAGGGGAACCCCATGGCCAAGTACCTGCTCCTCAAGCACTACCGCGGCGCTCCGACCTCGGCCAACGACGTCCCCATGGCCGAGTGGACGCCCGAGGAGGTCACCGCACACCTCCAGTACATGAACGACTTCGCCGCCCGCATCGAGCAGACCGGCGAGTTCGTCGGCTCCCAGGCCCTGTCCCCCGACGGCGTGTGGGTCCGCTACGACGGCGAGGGCCGCCCGCCGGTCACCGACGGCCCGTTCGCCGAGACCAAGGACCTCATCGCCGGCTGGATGGTGATCGACGTCGACAACTACGAACGCGCCCTCGAACTCGCAGCGGAACTCTCCGCCGCACCCGGCGCAGGCGGCCGCCCCATCCACGAGTGGCTCGAACTGCGCCCGTTCTACACCGAGGCTCCGACCATCACAGACTGACGCCCCACACCAACACCACCCAACACCAACACCCACCACGCACAAACGCCCACAGCAAACAGACACCCATGAACGAAACCCTGCTCCGGAGCCTCACTCCGGCCGTACTCGGAATCCTCGTCCGCCGCGGTGCCGACTTCGCGGCGGCCGAGGACGCCGTGCAGGACGCCCTGGTCGAGGCCGTCCGCACCTGGCCCGACGACCCGCCACGAGACCCCAAGGGCTGGCTGGTCACCGTCGCCTGGCGCAAGTTCCTGGACGCGACCCGCGCCGACACCGCCCGCCGCCGACGCGAAGACCGCGTGGACGAGGAACCCACCCCCGGCCCGACCCCCACCGTGGACGACACGCTCCAGCTCTACTTCCTGTGCGCCCACCCGTCGCTGACACCCGCATCCGCGGTCGCGCTGACGCTACGCGCCGTCGGCGGCCTCACCACCCGCCAGATCGCGCACGCGTACCTCGTCCCCGAGGCGACCATGGCGCAACGCATCAGCCGCGCCAAGCGCACCGTCTCGAACGTCCGGTTCGACCAGCCGGGTGACGTCGCCACCGTGCTGCGCGTCCTCTACCTCGTCTTCAACGAGGGCTACTCCGGCGACGTCGACCTCGCCGCCGAGGCCATCCGACTCACCCGGCAGCTGTCCACCGCGATCGACCACCCCGAGGTGGCCGGCCTGCTCGCCCTCATGCTCCTGCACCACGCCCGGCGCGCCACCCGCACCGCCCCGGACGGCAGCCTCATCCCGCTCGCCGACCAGGACCGCACCAGGTGGGACACCACGTCGATCGCCGAGGGCGTCGACCTCCTCCAAGCGGCACTCGCCCGCGACCGGCTGGGCGAGTTCCAAGCGCAAGCCGCCATAGCGGCGCTGCACGCCGACGCACCCACAGCCGCAGAGACCGACTGGGTTCAGATCGTCGAGTGGTACGACGAACTGGCACGCCTGACCGACAGCCCCGTAGTCCAGCTCAACCGCGCGGTCGCGATAGGCGAGGCCGACGGCCCACGCGCCGGACTCGCGGCCCTCGCCGCCGTGGACGACTCGCTACCCCGCCACACCGCCGTGGCCGCGTACCTCCACGAGCGCGACGGCGACCTGACCACCGCAGCACGCCTGTACGCCGAGGCAGCGCACAAAGCGTCCAACCTGGCCGAACGCAGCCACCTCACCCGCCAAGCCGCACGCCTCAACACCCACAGCTGACACGCACCCCACCAGCCGCCCAGCCGGCCAAGCCCGCCCAGCCGCCCAGCCGCCCAGCCGACCAAGCCTCACCAGCCGCCCCGCCGAACCAGCCCGACCAACCACCCACCACAACGCCGCAACCTCCGGCGAACACCGCTTACGGGTCCAACTCCCGCGCCACCGCCCGAACCACGTCGGCGATCAGCTTGGTGTTCTTGCGCTCCGGGTACCGCCCCCGCCGCAACTCCGGCTGGACCTTCAACTCCAACAGCTTGATCATGTCCTCGATCAACCCGTGCAGCTCCTCGGCCGGACGGCGTCGAGCCTCGGCGACCGAGGGCGCGGGATCGATCAGCCGCACGGACAGGGCCTGCGGCCCGCGCCGCCCCTCCGCCATGCCGAACTCGATGCGCTGTCCGGCCTTGAGGCCCTCGACGCCCGGAGGCAGCGCGGATTTCCGCACATACACGTCCTCGCCACCGTCCTGCGTGACGAAGCCGAAGCCCTTTTCCGAGTCGTACCACTTGACCTTGCCGGTCGGCACCGTGCTCACCAATCCCTTTGACAACCACACGACGAACGCGCCCCAGGCGTGCCCAGGACGCGTCCCACCAGACTATCCAGAACTGCCCGGCCAGGGCACCTCCGATTGCGCGACAACCCCGGACTACGCTCACCCGCATGACGTCTCAGAAGCTGATGCCGGTGGCAGTGGCCCTGTTCGCACTGGGCGTCGTCGCGATCATCGCGATGTTCGTCGCCGGCCGGCAGGGCCTGCCCGCCTGGGTCTTCGCCGCCGGCTGGCTGCTGGCCCCCGCCGGTCTGGCGCTGGGCGTGCTCAGCGCCGTGCGCGGCTCCCGCCGGCGAGCGTAGCGGCGTTCTCCCGCAGCCACCCGGGGAACAGTTCCAGCGAGGGCAGGACCACGTCCGCGCCCTCGTCCGCCAGCTCGGCCCGGGAGCACGGCCCGGTGGTCACCCCGACCGCCACCGCACCCGCCGCACGGGCCCCGCGCACGTCACCCACGTGGTCGCCCACGTAGACCGCCGCTCCCGCACCCCGCAGGGCCTCGGCCTTCCCGGTGGACCACAGCTCGCCGAACAGCTCGTCCACCGCCCAACCCAGCGCGGCCAGGTGCAGCGCCGCGTTGGCCCGGTACTTCCCGGTCACCACCAGCGCGCGTCCGCCCAGCTCGCGCACCGCCGCAAGCGATTGCGCCGCGCCGGGCAGCGCGACCGTGGCCGGGATGACGATCTCCGGGTACAGCGCGCGGAACCGCGCCACCAACCCCGGGATCTCCTCCTCGGGCACGCCGCGATCGCGGTAGACCATGTCCAGCGGCGGGCCGAGGTTCGCCGCGAAGTGCGCCCCGTCCAGCGGGTACCCGCATTCGGCCGCCACCGCGTCCATCACCGCGGCCATGCCCGGCCTGGGGTCGATCAGCGTCATGTCCAGGTCGAATCCCACGGTCAACGGCACATTCGCACTCTACGGGCCGCGGACCTTTACAAAAAGCCGCGCTGTGTAAAGGTGGACGTCGTGACGGAACTCACCCGCGCGTTGCTCGAAGCCGCCGCCGATCTGCTGGCCGCGCGAGGCGTGCAGGGCCTCCGAATGGCGGACGTCGCGACAAAAGCCGGCGTCAGCAGGCAGTCCGTCTACAACGAGTTCGGCAACAAGGAACGGATCGTGCACGCCGTCGCGCTCTACAAGACCGAGGAATTCCTGCACGGCGTCCGCTCCCGGCTGCACGCCGCCGAGGACCCGGTCGAGGGCCTGCGCGACTCCGTCGCCTTCGTGTTCGACCGCGCCTCCCGGGACCCGCTCACCCGGTCGGTGTTCAGCGGGGCGAACGCCGAGGACATGCTGCCGCTGGTGACCACCCGGGGCCACGCGATCATGGCCGCCGCGACCGAGGTGTACTTCCTGCACTTGCGGCTGCACTACCCGTCGCTGCCGCGAGAACGCGCCGCGATGGTCGCCGAGCACGTCGTCCGCCTGGTGATCAGCCACCTGCTCACCCCCGGCCGCGACCCCGTGCGCGCCGTAGTGGACATCACCTCCGCCTTGTTGCGGTCGCCTCCGTAGCCGGCCCTAACGCCAACATCTGGCAACATGCTCGGACGTGAGCGTTCTGGAGCGCGTCCGGACCGGTGCCGCGCTGCTGGGCCCGGCCTTCGTCGCCGCCATCGCCTACGTCGACCCCGGCAACGTGGCCACCAACACCGCCGCCGGCGCGCGCTACGGCTACCTCCTGGTCTGGGTGCTCGTGGTCGCCAACGTCATGGCCGGCCTGGTCCAGTACCTGTCCGCGAAGCTCGGCCTGGTCACCGGCAAGTCCCTGCCCGAAGCCGTCCGCGACCGGATGCCCGCGCCCGTCCGCCTCGCCTACTGGGGACAGGCCGAGGTGGTCGCGATGGCCACCGACCTGGCCGAGGTGCTCGGCGGCGCGATCGCGCTGCACCTGCTGTTCGACCTGCCCCTGCTGCTGGGCGGCCTGATCACCGGCGTGGTCTCCACCGTCCTGCTGCTCGTCCAGGACCGGCGGGGGCAGCGCCCGTTCGAGCGGGTCATCACCACCCTGCTGGTGGTGATCGCGGTCGGGTTCGCCGCCGGGCTGGTCGTGTCGCCGCCGTCGACCGACGCGGTGACCGGCCTGGTCCCGCGCTTCGACGGCCCGGACAGCGTGCTGCTGGCCGCCGGGATGCTCGGCGCGACCGTCATGCCGCACGCCGTCTACCTGCACTCCGCGCTCGCCCGCGACCGGCACGGCAGAGCGCCCCACCTGCTGCGCGCCACCAAGGTCGACGTGGTCACCGCGATGGTGCTCGCGGGCGCGGTGAACCTCGCCATGCTGCTGCTCGCCGCGTCCGCGCTGCGCGGCGCGGACGACGTGGACAGCCTCGAAGGGGTCCACCGCGCCATCGGCACCCAGCTCGGCGACGGCGTCGCGCTGCTGTTCGCGGTGGGTCTGCTCGCGTCCGGTTTCGCGTCGACCGCCGTGGGCTGCTACTCCGGTGCCGTGGTGCTGGACGGCCTGCTCAAGGTCCGCGTCCCGATCCTGGCCCGGCGCGCGGTGACGCTCGTCCCGGCGCTCGTCGTGCTCGCCCTCGGCGTCGACCCGACCTGGGCGTTGGTGCTCTCGCAGGTCGTCCTGTCGTTCGGCATCCCGTTCGCGCTGGTCCCGCTCGTGTGGCTGACCGCGCGGCGCTCCGTCATGGGCGTCCACGCGAACCACCGCGCGGTCACCGGGGCCGCCGTCCTCGTCGCGGTCGCGGTGATCGCGCTCAACGGCGCACTGATCTACCTGACCCTCTGACCAACTCGACCCGCACCGCCGGCGCACCCCGCACCCACAACACTTCGGCACGGCACCCCCCGCGTCCGGCAAGATGGTGGGGTGCGGATCATCTTGAACCTCATCTGGCTGGTGCTGAGCGGGTTCTGGCTCGCGATCGGGTACGTGGTGACCGGGATCATCTGCTGCATCCTGATCATCACCATCCCCTGGGGGCTGGCCTCGTTCCGCATCGCCAACTACGCGCTGTGGCCGTTCGGCCGGACCGTCGTGGACCGGCCCGGCGCGGGCGCCCCGTCCCTGCTCGGCAACATCATCTGGATCGTCGTGGCCGGCATCTGGCTGGCGATCGGTCACGCGCTCAGCGGCATCGCGCTGTGCGTCACGATCATCGGCATCCCGCTCGGGATCGCGAACTTCAAGATGATCCCGGTGTCCCTCATGCCCCTGGGCAAGGAGATCGTGCCCGCGTAACGGGGAGCGCGCCCGCGCGACGACCCGGGCCAGCCAACCCTGGCCAGCCGACCCGGGCTAGCCGACCACCTGCTCGTCGAGCTGGACCACCAGGCAGGGCCCGCCGCTGTAGAGCCCGGCGTCGATGGCCAGCACCTTGTCGTCCGCGTACCGCAGCGGCCCGTCGATCTCCTCCGGCGGCACGCCCAGCTGGTCGGCGATGACGCTGTGCCCGTGCACCACCTCGGCCCCGCCCAGCACCTCCAGCAGGTCGGCGGCCACCGTCCCGCCGTCCGGGCCGCGGAACGCGTACCGGGTGGTCATCTTGCGCCAGCACTCCCACCACGCGTCCAGGTCGTGCCCGTCGAGCACCTCGTGCACCGCCGCGTTGACCTCGTCGATCGAGTCGCCCCACTCCAAGTAGGCGAGCGTGTCGGAGTGCATCAGCAGGTGGCCGTCCACCCGGTGCAGCACCGGGCGTGACGTGAGCCACCCGATGTGCCGGTCGGTCAGCCGGTCCTGGTCGCTGCGCAGGCCGCCGTTGAGCAGCCAGCTGCGCGCGAAGCTGCGCGGCGTCGGCGCGTTCGGCACGTGCTCGTCGCCGAACCGGTGCATCCCCAGCAGCAGGATCTCGTGGTTGCCGATGAGGGCGTCCACCTGGCCGCCGCTCTGCTCGGACAGCCTCATCACGAACTCGATGACGCCGATGCCGTCCGGCCCCCGGTCCACGAAGTCGCCGAGGAACCACAGCTCGGCGTCCCCGCCGGCCCAGTCGCCCGCCTCGTCCACGAGGTCTTGGGCGTGCAGGGCGCGGGTCAGCTCGGCGAGGTGCCCGTGCACGTCGCCTACCACGAAGAGCGGTCGGTCCACACAGCGACGATAAGCGACGCCGCTGCGCGGTGCGCAAAAGTGGATCAACCGGCCGCCCGGTTGGTCCGGATGGCGACCCCCGATCCGACCTCCGCCGGCCCGACCGGCCTCCCCCACCGGGGTGAACTCCGCACCGCCACCGTGACGTGCCGGCCGGTATGCCCGTCATCACGGTCATGAGGGAGCACCTGGAGCGGGTCGCGGTGGTGTTGGACGAGGTGATGGCGGAGACCGCCGCGACGGGCGTGCTGACGCCCTGGGAGCACGTCGACTGGCTGCGGCTGCACGCCGACCTGCTCGACCGGCTGGGCGCGGCGGCCGGCGACGACAGCGGCGTGTCCGGGCGCGGCGAACTCGTCCGCGACCGCGCCGAGCGGATGGCGGACCGGCTCAACCGGCTGCCGTCAGTCGCCGGCGGGCCAGGTCAGGACGCGGTCGAGCACCTCGCGGTCTCCGGCGACCTGCATTCGGGCCGCCGGGAGCCGGCCCCAGAGCAGTAGGTACAGCTGCTCGGCGGTGCCGGTCACCGTCGTGGTGGCCACGCCCCCGTCCACCCGGCGCAGCGCCCCCGCGCCGTCCGGCGAACCGACCGCCCAGCTCCGCTCCGGCGCGACCAGCGAGACCACGACCGGCTGCCCGTCCCAGGTCCGGGCGCCGAGGAAGTGGTCCACGAACTCGTCCACGCCGTCGGCCGCCAGCCCCGCCGGGATCGGCTCGGGCCCGCCCACCGCGTTCTGCGCGTCCCAGCAGTGCACCACCAGCTCGTGCGCCTGCCGCCAGGCCACCGCCGCCGCCGTGTCCCGCCCCTCCCGCCACGGCACCCACACCGCCGGCTCGGCCGCGTACTCGCGCTGCACCGCCTGGTACCGGGCGGTGATCTCCCGCCACCCGGCGACCCGGTCCGGCCCGGTCTCCGCCGCCCGCCGGGCGACCACCGGGTCCGGAGCCGGGCCCTTGGCCAGCAGCACCGACATCCACCACGCCTGCACCACGGCCAGGTGCGCCACGAGGTCGTCCACCACCCACCCCGGGCAGCTCGGCACCGGCCGGTCCAGGTTGCCGTCGACCGCTTCGGTGAACGCCTCGCCGTAGCGGCGCAGGACCGCCAGGTAGTCGATGCCCATGCCGCGGACACTAGCCGCCGGGTACGACAAAACACCTGTTTCCGCAGGTGGAGCCCTCCGTCGGAGGCGCGGACTAGGCGGGGAACGGGTCGGCCGAGTTCCCGACCAGGTCCGCGATCGACTTGAGCACCCGGGTCGGCCGGTACGGGTACAGCTCCGCCGTCGACTCCGCCGAGATCCCGGTCAGCACCAGGATCGTGCGCAGCCCGGCCTCCAGCCCGGCCCGCACGTCGGTGTCCATCCGGTCGCCGATCATCAGGGTGTTCTCCGAGTGCGTGCCCAGCGCCCGCAACGCCGACCTCATCATCAACGGGTTCGGCTTGCCCACGTAGTACGGCTCGCGCCCGGTGGCCCGCTCGATCAGCGCCGCGATCGACCCGGTGGCCGGCAGCGAGCCCTCCCGCGACGGCCCGGTCGCGTCCGGGTTGGTCGCGATGAACTTCGCACCCTCCTCCACCAGCCGGATCGCCTTGGTGATCGCGGTGAAGCTGTAGGTGCGGGTCTCGCCGAGCACGACGTAGTCCGGGTCGCGGTCGGTCAGCACGTACCCGATCTCGTGCAGCGCGGTGGTCAGCCCCGCCTCGCCGATCACGTACGCCGAGCCGCCCGGCCGCTGGGAGTCCAGGAACCGGGCGGTGGCCAGCGCCGAGGTCCAGATCGCCGACTCCGGCACCTCCAGCCCGGTGCGCGAGAGCCGGGCGCGCAGGTCGCGCGGGGTGTAGATGGAGTTGTTGGTGAGCACGAGGAACGGGATGCCGTTCGCGGTCAGCTCCGCCACGAACTCGCTCGACCCCGGGATCGGGTGCTCCTCGTGCACGAGCACGCCGTCCATGTCCATCAGGTAGTTCCACCGCTCGGCCATGCCGCCATGCTGCCGGCTCGACCGCTCCCCAGCCTCCGACCAGGCGCGGACCGGCGTCACCGGGACCGCGCGCACCCCCGGACAGGGGTCAGCCGTCGATCACCCGCCGCCGGAAGATGTCGATCACGGCCTTGTTGTACCGCTCCAGCACCGCCCACTCCTCCGGCGTGAACCGGGCCAGCACCTCCCGCAACGTCTCCTGCGCGCCGACGAACAGGTGCCCGAACCGCTCCTCCGCGACCGTCACCTCCACCAGCACCTTGCGCCGGTCGTGCGGGTCGCGCACCCGGCGCACGTACCCGGCCTTCTCCAGCCGGTCGATCACGCCGGTCACCGCGCCCGTGGACAGCCCGGACAGCTCGGCGATCTTGCCGGCGGTGATCGGCTCGTCCGCGCGCAGCGCCAGGTCGAGGCACTTCTCGTCGGTCGGCGAGAGCCCCATCTGCTCGGCCACGCGGCTGTGGAACAGGATGGTGAGCGTGCTCGTCTCGCGGGCGTAGAACCCGAACCGCTCCAACACCTCGGCGGGGACGTCGTGCTCGCTCGTCATGTCAAATAATTTAGCTGGTGAGAGACCCGGCTTGGCATGGTCCTCCAAGCCGTCCCACCACACCGACCCCTGTTTGCGGCGATACCCACAAGTGTGGGAGCAGTACCCTGGTATGGGTGACGGCTGTCGACTTGGGACTACCCGGTGTACGTGGCACGCCCGCGACGTCGGCCCGGCCGGAGTCCCCGCTGCTGGTCGACCGGTTCGGCCGGGTCGCGACGGACCTGCGGGTCTCGCTGACCGACCGGTGCAACCTCCGGTGCACCTACTGCATGCCCGCCGAGGGGCTGGACTGGCTGCCCAAGCCCGAGCTGCTCACCGACGACGAACTCGCCCGGCTGATCGGCGTGGCGGTGACCCGGCTGGGCGTGACCGACATCCGGTTCACCGGCGGCGAGCCGCTGCTGCGGCCCGGCCTGGAGCGGGTGATCGCCGCGACCGCCGCCCTCGCGCCCCGGCCCCGGATGTCCATGACGACCAACGGCCTGAGCCTGGCGCGCCGCGCCCGTGCGCTGGTCGACGCGGGCCTGGACCGGGTCAACATCTCGCTGGACACCCTCGACCGTGCCCGGTTCCACGCGCTGACCAGGCGCGACCGGCTGTCCGACGTGTTCGACGGGCTGGCCGCCGCGCGGGACGCCGGGCTCACCCCGGTCAAGGTCAACACCGTGCTGATGCGCGGGGTGAACGAGGACGAGGCCGTGCCGCTGCTGCGGTTCTGCCTGGCGCAGGGCTACCAGCTGCGGTTCATCGAGCAGATGCCGCTGGACCCGCAGCACGGCTGGAACCGGGACGACATGGTGACCGCCGAGGAGATCCTGGCGGCGCTGCGCGGCGCGTTCGACCTGACCCCGGAGCCCGGTGAGCGCGGCGGCGCGCCCGCCGAGCGGTGGCTGGTCGACGGCGGCCCCGCGACGGTGGGCGTGATCGCGTCGGTGACCAGGCCGTTCTGCGCGGCGTGCGACCGGACCCGGCTGACCGCCGACGGCCAGGTGCGCAACTGCCTGTTCAGCCAGAGCGAGACGGACCTGCGGGCGCTGCTGCGCGCCGGGGCCTCCGACGAGGAGATCGCCGCGCGGTGGCGGGCCAACTCGTGGGCGAAGGCGGCCGGTCACGGCATCAACGACGACGGGTTCCACCAGCCCGACCGCCCGATGAGCGCGATCGGCGGCTGAACCCGCACCTCCCACCACCACCGGGTAGGAACAGCGCAGACCGGGTGTCCGGCACGATCGGGCACCGCAGGATTTTCGGAGGAGGACGCGGTGCGGCTGACGGTGCGGTACTTCGCCGGCGCGCGGGCGGCGGCCGGCGTGCCGGACGAGCACGTGGAGCTGCCCGGGACGCCCACGGTGGCCGAGGTGCTCGACGCGGTCCGCGTGCGGCACGGCGACGGCCTCGGGCAGGTGCTGGCGGCGTGCAGCTTCCTGCTCGACGGCGTGGCCGTGCGGGACCGCCGCACACCGGTCGGCCCGGGGGCCCAGTTGGACGTGCTGCCGCCCTTCGCCGGTGGCTGACCGGCGTTCCCCGGGGGGCGGAACGACGTGAGCCAGACCTCACTTAGGGTGATCCATCTCGACAGATCTCAGAACGGAAACGAGACGGTAACGGTGACCTGACCAGGTCAAACACCCATCTCGCACGATCACCCCAAACCGTTACAGTGATGCCCATCACACCCCGGAACGTTTGGACGTGCGCTCCCCGGTTACGTACGGTCGCTCTTCGGTTGGCCCCGACCAACCACGAGCACCACCGGGACGCCACACGCCGAACCCTGTCCAGTGGCCCCGGCACCAAACCCCGAGCGAGGAATACCGCCGGACAGGGACTGATCGACAAGCCGGGCCCCGAACCCGCGTCGGTCGTGCAGGTGTGGTGGGCCGAGAGGGAAATGGCTTCTTACCGAGGCAAGCACCGCCCGACCATCAGTGCCACCGCCCGCACCGTCGCGAAGGTCGCCGTCGCCGGCGTCATCGTGGGTGCTCCCCTGGGCCTGGCCGCCAGCACCGCGAACGCGCAGGGCTCCGGCGTCAACTGGGACACGGTCGCCGCGTGCGAGAGTGGCGGCGACTGGGGCATCAGCACCGGCAACGGCTACTACGGCGGGCTCCAGTTCGTGCCCAGCACGTGGACGGCCAACGGTGGCACCGGCATGCCCCACCAGGCTTCCCGCGAGGAGCAGATCCGCGTCGCGGAGAACGTGCTTCAGACCCAGGGCATCGGCGCCTGGCCGGTGTGCGGCCCGAAGGGCCTCGGCGGCGGTGCCGCCCCGGCCCCGCAGCGGACCGCGCCGGCTCCGGCGCAGCAGCGCCAGGCCACCCCGCAGCCCCAGCAGCAGCAGGTGGAGGAGCAGGAAGCTCCCGTGCAGCAGCAGGCCGCGCCCGTGACCGTGGCGCTGCCGAGCACCAACCCCAACGGCGACTACGAGATCAAGGAGGGCGACAGCCTCTCCAAGATCGCGTCGGAGCTGAAGGTCGAGGGCGGCTGGGCCAAGCTGCACGAGCTGAACAAGGAGTTCATCCCGAACCCCGACCTGATCATGGTGGGTCACAAGATCGCCACCAAGTGACCCGGCGCCGGCGACTGCCGGCTCCAGACCGGAGACCCTGCCGTTCCCCCCGGCGGCAGGGTCTCCGTTTTCCTCCGTCCGGCGCTGCCCAGGCCGGCGCTGCCCAGATCGGCGCTGTCCAGGACGGGGGCCATCCGGGACCGCGCTGCCGGGACCGCGTGATCAGGGGCAGTTGACCCACTCGTCGGTGCCGTCGGCGAAGACCTGGCGCTTCCACACCGGGAGCCGGCGCTTCACCTCGTCCACCAGCTCCGAGCACATCCCGAACGCCTCGGCCCGGTGCTCGGCGGCCACCGCGCACACCAGCGCCACGTCGCCGATGGCCAGCTCGCCGACCCGGTGCGTCACGGCCACCGCGCGCACCCCGGCGAACTTGCCCACCACGTCCGCGACGACCTCCGCCACCACGTCCGCCGCCGACGGGTGCCCGACGTACTCCAGCTCCCGGACGGACCGGCCGTGGTCGTGGTCGCGCACCACCCCGGAGAACGTCACCACCGCGCCCGCCGCCGCGTTCTCGACCAGCTTCGCGTGCTCCTCCACCGACAGCGGCTGGTCGCTGACGGTCGCGCGCAGGACCTCGGTCATGCGTGGTCACCTCCGGCCAACTGGTCCACCGCGTGCTCCAGCAGCGTGCCGAGCACGTCCAACCCGTCCCGCACCCCGCCGGTGGACCCCGGCAGGTTCACCACGAACGTCCGCCCCGCCACCCCGGCCACCCCGCGCGAGAGCACGGCGGTCGGCACGCGCGGCCAGCCGGACCGGCGGATCGCGTCCGCCACGCCCGGCACCTCGTAGTCCACCACCGCGCGGGTCGCCTCGGGCGTCCGGTCGGTCGGGCTGATGCCCGTGCCGCCGGTGGTGATCACGACCGCCGCCCCGTCCGCCACGGCCGCCCGCAGCGCCGCCGCGACCGGCTCGCCGTCCGGCACGACCGCCGCGTCGGGCACCTCGTACCCGCGCTCCCGCAGCCACGCGACGATGATCGGCCCGCCCCGGTCCTCGTACACCCCGGCCGAGGCCCGGTTGGACGCCGTCACGACCCTCGCCGCCCGCCGAACCGGACCGCTCCCCGCCGGCCCGCCGCCCGCCGCGCCCGTCGGCGGCCCGGAAGCTCCCCCGGCGGTCACGGGCGGACCCACAGGCCGGTCTTGCCGCCCTCTTTCCGCTCCACCCGCACCCCGTCGAGGGTCGCGGCCGGGTCGACCGACTTCACCATGTCGTGCAGCGTCAAACCGGCCACCGACACGGCGGTCAGCGCCTCCATCTCCACACCGGTGCGGTCGGTGGTGCGGACGGTCGCGGTGATGTGCACCTCCGCGCCGGCCAGCGCCAGGTCCACCGCGACGCCGGAGAGCGCGATCGGGTGGCACAGCGGCACGAGTTCCCAGGTCCGCTTGGCCGCCATGATCCCGGCGATCCGCGCCGTCGCCAGCGCGTCGCCCTTGGGCAGGCCGTCGGTGCCGAGCAGCGCCACCACCTCGTCGGTGGTCCGCAGCACGCCGGACGCGACCGCCGTGCGGGTCGTCTGCTCCTTGGCCGACACGTCGACCATGCGGGCCGCGCCGCTTCCGTCGAGGTGGGTGAACTGCTTGCTCATGCGAACGATGCTATGCCCCGCACCCGCCGGGCACGACGTCCCGCGCCACCCGGGACGGCGGGACCCGCGACCGGCGGCACCGGTCACGACTGCCCGGCGGCGGCCTTCCGGACGGCTTCGGCCACGGCCGGCGCCACGGAGGTGTCGAACACGCTCGGCACGATGAACGAGGCGTTCAGCTTCTCCCCGTCCACCACGTCCGCGATCGCGTTCGCGGCGGCGAGCAGCATCTCGTCGTTGATCGTGCGGGCGTTGGCGTCCAGCAGGCCCCGGAACACGCCCGGGAACGCGAGCACGTTGTTGATCTGGTTCGGGAAGTCCGACCGGCCGGTCGCGACCACGGCGGCGTGCTTCTGCGCCTCCATCGGGTCGATCTCCGGGTCCGGGTTGGCCAGCGCGAACACGATCGCGTCCTGGTTCATGGTGGCCACCTGCTCGGCCCCGAACAGGTTGGGGGCCGACACGCCGATGAACACGTCCGCGCCGACCAGCGCGTCGTGCAGCCGCCCGGTCACGCCGTCCTTGTTCGTCACGGCCGCGATGGACTTGAGGTTCTCGTCCAGGCCGGGCCGGTCGCGGTGCACGATGCCGTCCACGTCGACCGCGACCACGTCGCCGGGCTCCTGCTTGAGCAGCAGCCGGATGATCGCCGAACCCGCCGCGCCGACGCCGCAGACCACGAGCTTGCAGTCGGAGATCTTCTTGCCGACCACCCGCAGCGCGTTGCGCAGCGCGCCGACCACGACGATCGCCGTGCCGTGCTGGTCGTCGTGGAACACCGGGATGTCGAGCTTCTCGCGCAGCCGGGCCTCGATCTCGAAGCAGCGCGGCGCGGCGATGTCCTCCAGGTTGATGCCGCCGTAGACCGGCGCGATCAGCTCGACCGCGCGGATGATCTCCTCGGTGTCCTGGGTGTCCAGGCACACCGGCCAGGCGTCGACGCCCGCGAACTTCTTGAACAGCGCCGCCTTGCCCTCCATCACCGGCAGCGCGGCGGCCGGGCCGAGGTTGCCCAGGCCCAGCACGGCGGAGCCGTCGGTCACCACCGCGACGGTGTTGCGCTTGATGGTGAGGCGGCGGGCGTCGTCGGGGTTCTCCGCGATCGCCTGGCACACCCGCGCCACGCCGGGCGTGTACGCGCGGGACAGGTCGTCGCGGTTGCGCAGCGGGACCTTGGAGGAGATCTCGATCTTGCCGCCGAGGTGGACCAGGAACGTCCGGTCGGACACCTTGCGGACCACGATCCCGGGCAGCTGCCCCAGGGTGTCGGTGATGTCCTTGGCGTGGTTGGCCGACAGCGCGTTGCAGGTGAGGTCGATGACGACCCGGTCGTTGTGCGACTCGACGACGTCGAACGCCGTGATCACGCCGCCCGCGCGGCCGACCGCCGAGGTCAGGTCGCCCGCGGCGCTCGCCGACGGCGGCGCTTCCAGACGGACGGTGATCGAATACCCAGGGCCGGGGACCGGCATCGAATCCTCCCAGAACAGCACTGCTCAAGGGAGCCGAGCGTAGTCCGCACGGATTAACGGAACGCGCGCGGCTCGCCCCGGGCAGTAAACCTTCCGGCCGCACGCCCCGTTGAACGCCGAAGTTCCCGAGCACGCGGACCGCCCCACGGCCGATGTACGGCCGCGGGGCAGCGGGAGCCGTGGCTCAGCGGTTGATCTCGGTCACCGGGTGGTGGTAGCCGAGGTCCTCCACCGGCAGCGGGAAGGTGATCCCGCCGAACGGGGAGAGCGCGCCCTGCACGTCGCTGGCGAGTTCGCTGACCGCGTACTTGCCGTCCGCGGGCGGCTCCGGCCAGTGCGGGTCGATGCGCTCGGGGCGGGCCTTGGCCACGGGTTCCTCCTCGGTGGTGCTGCACGTCGTGGACAAGTGTGCCTCACCGGCTCGGGATCCCGCGCGGCCCTATACCGTGGTGGGGATGTCCGGCACCACACTCTCCGAGTGGCTGCGGGCGCAGGACGACACCGCGCTCGTGGCGCTGCTGCGCGCCCGCCCAGACCTGGCCACGCCGCCACCGGCCGACACCACGGTGCTCGCCACCCGGGTCGGGTCGCGGGCGTCGGTCGCGCGGGCGTGCGAAGACCTCGACACGCTGACCCTGACCGTGCTGGAAGCGCTGCTGGTGCTCGACGCCGACCAGCGCCCGGTGCGGCTGGCCGACGTCGAAGACCTGTTCGACGTGGACGTCCGCGCGGCGACGGACCTGCTGCGCGCCCGCGTCCTGGTGTGGGGCGAGGACGACGCGCTGAGCACGCCCCCGGCGACCCGCGACGCGGTCAACGCGTTCCCGTGCGGGCTGGGCCGCTCGGTGCCCTCGCTGGCGGGCGCGGACCTGTCCGCGCTCGGCGAGGACGAGCGGCGGGTGCTGACCGCGCTGGCCGCCGGCCCGCCGGTCGGCCAGACCAAGGACGCCGCGCACGTGGTCTCGCTGGCCAACGCCCGCACCCCGATCCAGAAGCTGCTGGCCCGGGGCCTGCTGGTGCGCCGGGACGCGCTGACCGTGGAGCTGCCGCGCGAGATCGGGCTGGTCGTGCGCGGTGACCGGCCGCTGGGCGAGGTGCGCACCGCCGAACCGCCGCTGACCACGCTCGGGCGCGACCCGGTGACCGTGGACAGCACCGGCGGCGGCGAGGCGCTGGAGCTGTCGCGGCACGTCGAGGGCCTGCTGACCGCGTGGTCGGCGGAGCCGCCGGCGGTGCTGCGCTCGGGCGGCGTGGGCGTGCGCGAGCTGCGCAGGCTCGCCAAGGACCTCGACGTCGACGAGCGGCGCGCGGCCCTGCTGGTGGAACTGGTGGTCAACGCGAACCTGGTGGCGGACAGCGAGGGCGCGGAACCGGAGTGGGTGCCCACCACCCAGGCCGACACCTGGTTGACCGCCGCTCCCGAGCACCGGTGGGCGACGCTCGCCCAGGCGTGGCTCGACCTGCCCCGGCTGCCCGGCCTGATCGGCCGCCGCGACGAGCGCGACCGCCTGCTCAACCCGCTGGCCCCCGAACTCAACCGGCCGGCCGCGCCGCGCGACCGCAAGCGGGTGCTGGAGGCGCTGGCCGCGCTCCCGCCGGGCACCGCCGCGACCGACCCCGACGAGCTGGCCGCCGTGCTGGCCTGGCGGGCTCCGCGCCGGGGCGGGCGGCTGCGCGACGAACTCGTGCGGTGGACGGTCGAGGAGGGCACGGCGGTGGGCGTGCTCGCCCTGGACGCGCTGACCTCGCAGGGCCGCACCCTGCTCACCGAGGGCCCCGGCCCGGCCGCCAAGCGGCTGGGCGACGCGCTGCCCGCGCCGGTCGACCACGTGCTGGTGCAGGCGGACCTGACGGTGGTCGCGCCGGGGCGCCTGGAGCCGGAGCTGGCCGAGGAGATCGCGCTGGTCGCCGACGTCGAGTCGGCCGGCGGCGCGACCGTCTACCGGGTGCGCGAGGAGTCCGTCCGGCGCGCGTTCGACGCCGGGCGCACCGCCTCCGACCTGCACGAGCTGTTCCGCGGCAAATCGCGCACGCCGGTGCCGCAGTCGTTGACCTACCTGATCGACGACGCGGCCCGCAAGCACGGCCGGCTGCGCGGCGGCTCGGCCGGGTCGTTCCTGCGCTGCGACGACCCGGTGCTGGTCACCGAGGTGGCCGCGCACCCCGCCGCGGAGCGCCTGGAGCTGCGCAAGATCGCGCCCACCGTGCTGGTCAGCCCGTACCCGCTGGCCGAGGTGCTCGACGGGCTGCGCGCGGCCGGGTTCGCGCCGGCCGCCGAGGGGCCCGACGGCCGGGTGCTGGACCTGCGGGCGGGCGGTCGGCGGATCCCCGGCCGGGGCCGCCGGCGGTCCCCCGCGCCGACCCCGCCGTCCGACGAGCAGCTGGGCGAGCTGGTCCGGTTGGTGCGGGCCGGCGACCAGGCGGCGACGACTACGGGCGGTGCCCGGGTGTCCGTCCCCGGTCACCTGGGCGCGGGACCCAGCGCCACCCTCGCGTTGCTGCAACAGGCGGCGCGGGAGGGGCGCGGCGTACTGGTGGATTTCGTGGACGGCCACGGCACCGCCGCCCGCCGCGTGATCAAACCGCAGGTCGTGGGCGGTGGAGTGCTGGAGGGCGTGGACGTCAGCTACGGCGAGGTCCGGCGTTTCCCGCTGCACCGGATCACCTCCGCGGCCCTCGTCGAAGACGACTCCGAGTGACCCCCCGGACGGGGAACCGCCATACCGGATAGTGCTCGATTCGCGGCATAGCGTCGATGCCAGGCGCTGGTAAGGCGCCCCGACGTTACGAGGAGCACAGCATGTCGATCTTCCGACGAGCACTGCTGATCGTCACGGCATCCGTCGCAGCTTTCGGAGTGTCCGGACTACCGGCACAGGCCGACACCACCATCATCCTCGGTGATGACAACACGGTGACGAACAACCACACGACCAACAACCTGACCTGGATCGACGACTCGTTCAACACGATCAGCACGGTCGACGTGGAAGTGGACGTGCAGGGCAACCCGGAGTGGTGGAACCACCATGCGAGTGCGCTCGGGCTCGGGGGCTGACAGCCCGGTCGGGACTGCGCCGCGACCGGGCTGACACCGCCCGGCACAGCGGCCTGAAGGGCGGCTTCCCCACGAGGGAGGCCGCCCTTCCTCGTGTTCGGCGCTCCCCGTTCGACGCCCCCGACTCGACGCCCCCCGGTTCGATGCCCCCGGCTCGACGCGCGGACCGGGCGCGACTCCACGTGATCCCCGTTCGGGAGCCATGATCACCCGACAGTGGCGGCGAGGCGACTTAACTTCGAGGCAGGGCGTGGCCAACGCGCCTCGACCACCTGAGGAGCCCGGCATGTCGAGCACCCGATCCGACGGGGTGGTGGCGGCCACCGCGCGGAGAGCCGCCGGAGCGGCGGCCTCGGCCCGAGCGGACCCGCCCGTCGGCGACCACCGCTGACCACCTGAGCGCGGGCAGCCGTGCGGTGGGCGTCACCCCGCCTGTCGGAGCGGCCCGGCGGGGCGGCCTCCCACGAGGAGGTCGCCCCCGAACCGGGCGGACGCCACGCCGGGGTCGGGCCGCGACGAGCACGCCGCAGCCCAGGAAGCACGCTGTGAAGGCTCGCCCGGAGAAGACGTCCGGAGAACGCCTCCGGAGAGCACGCCCGGAGAAGACGTCCGGCAAGGCACGCCCGCAAGACCCGGTGCCGGGAGGTCGGCACCCCAGAGCCCCGCGCCCGAGGTCGGGCACCGACGGTCCGCGCCGTTGCCCGGTGCCGAGGACCCGCGTCGCGCGCCGAGGTGCCCCACCCGGCGGCCCGAAGCCGCCGGAGAGCGCGAACGCGGTCCACGACCGGCCGGGCACGGGCTGCCCGCTCCCGGCGAGGAAGCGCGAGCGGGCAGCGGGGAGGGGCGGCACCCGCACCCGGGAGCCGCCCCTCCGCCGAAACCCCGGGCTCAGCCCGCGCGCACCGACATCCACTGCCGCATGGCGTGCTCCACCAGCGTGATCAGCGTCTGCTTGGTCGACTGCCGGTTGCGCGCGTCGCACGTCACCATCGGCACCGACTGGTCGATGGTCAGCGCTTCCCGCACGTCCTCGATGCGGTGGTGCAGCAGACCGTCGAAGCAGTTCACGCCGACCACGTACGGCAGCTGCCGGTCGTCGAAGAAGTCGATGGACGCGAACGCGTCCGCCAGCCGCCGCGTGTCGACCAGCACGATCGCGCCGATCGCACCCCGGACCAGGTCGTCCCACATGAACCAGAACCGGTGCTGACCCGGTGTACCGAACAGGTACAGGATCAGGTCCTGGTCCAGGGACACCCGTCCGAAGTCCATCGCGACCGTGGTGGTGACCTTGTTCGGCGTCGCCGACAGGTCGTCGACCCCGGCGCTCGCCTCGGTCATCACCGCTTCGGTGGTCAGCGGAACGATCTCCGACACGGAACCGACGAACGTAGTCTTGCCCACGCCGAAGCCACCGGCCACCACGATCTTCGCGGAGGTCGTCGGCTTCCTTTCGCCATCGGCCGCGTTGGGGCTAGAGCCTGCGAAGCCCACTGAGCACCCTCTCAAGGAATTCGATGGACGGCCTGTCCCCCACGACCAAGCCACCCTGGTGAATCAATACCAAACCCATGCTCGCCATGTCGCCGATCAACACCCGCACGACACCGAGCGGCAGCCGCAGGTGGGCCGCCACCTCCGCCACCGACCTGGTGTCGGTGCACAGTCCACAGATCGACCGGTGTTCGGGCAACACCGCCGCGTCCCGCTCCAGGCCCCGCTCGCTGGTCGACACCAGCGCCTCGATGGCCAGGTCGTAGTCCGGCCGGGTGCGACCGCCCGTCCGGGTGTACGGGCGGACCAGCGAGCCCGACTCCGCCGCCAGGTCCTCTTCGTGCCGCACGACCGGCTGCGGCCCGGTCGGGTAGGGCAACTGCTCGGGCACGCTGTCCGGCAGACCGTGGGCACCGAACAGGTCGGCACCCGGACCCCCGAACAGCCCGCTGCCGTACCCGTCGATGTCGAACCGGTTGGGGACGTCGTCGTAGTCGTACGACGAGTCGTCAACCTCACGCTGAGACATATCGCCTAGCCCCTGCCCTGTGCCTTCGACCCGAGGAGGTTCGGCCGCCCGACCGGCCCTCGTCGAGTTGGGTGCGTCCTCGGCTTCCTCGTCTGCTGAGGGGTCGGCATCCGGCTCTTCGAATTGGAACCCGCCGGCGGCCCACTCCTGGTAGTTGAAGTTCCTACCGAAGCGGCGTCCACCGGCGCCAGATCGTTCAGCCATTTACCGCTCACCCCCACGATCTCATGAGGATCTACCGCCGAACCACACCCTGGAGCTGCGCGCGCAGCTCCGGGGTGAGCTGTTGGCCGACGCGCTCGACCAACAAGGTCATCTCGTAGGCCACGAGGCCGATGTCGCAGTTCGGGGCCGCGAGCACCGCGAGGCACGACCCGTCGCTGATCGACATCAGGAACAGGTAGCCCCGTTCCATCTCGACCACGGTCTGGTTCACGGTGCCCGCCTCGAAGCACCTGGCCGCGCCGGCCGTGAGGCTGACCAGCCCGGAAGCCACGGCGGAGAGCTGCTCGGCGCGGTCGCGGGGAAGGCCCTGCGAGCCGGCGAGCAGCAGCCCGTCCGCCGACACCACAACGGAATGGGCCACACCGGGAACCCGACGCACGAAGTCGGTGATAAGCCAACCAAAGCTGCCTGGCTGAGCTGCGGTCGTCACTCCTGCTCCTCGTCTTGCCGGCTCGACATGTCACCAGCGTAAGCGTCGATCAAAGCGTGTCGCCCTCGACGGACGCCCTGCTGAAGACTCGACATGCGTCCACGGATCGCGTCAGCCGATCGTGGTGGCAGCGGGGGCCGCTGCGGTTGCCGCTCCGCGGCCTGGGGCTTGGGAGCGGCCGATCCCGGCACAAGCTGAGCCTTGGGCACCCGCTTGGGCAACCCCGCCTGTGTCGTGGTCTCTGGGGCCTTGCTGAGCAGCGCCTGGGCCGCCTGCCAACCTTCGTCGGCGGGCGAGTGCCAGGCTTGCTCGGCCGACGGCTCGGTGCCGTCGTCCTGGTGTTCGTGTTCACCGCGGTCGTGATCACCGGGCGCGTGATCATTGTGCACTGGATCGGCGTGCGCGTGGGCACCGCGCACGAGGCCGCCTGCCAAGAGGTCGCCGGGCGGGACGACCGGTTCCGATTCGGCGACCGGCTCGGCCTCGGTCACGCGGGGCACCTCCGCAGCGCGCTTGGGCTGGTTGTCGGGCGAGCCGGGCCGCCGCTTGGGCAGTCCGCCCTCGGTGAACGGCCGGCCCTTGTCGACCTCGCGCGGCGGGATCGGCGGGTGCGCCGGGCCTGCCTCGGTGGTCGGCGCGACCGGCGGCACCGGCTGCGGCCGGCGGGTCGGCAGCGACGACTCGACCGCCGGTTCCGGCTCGGGCTCCGGGGCGGGCTTGGGCGCGGGCGGCACGTCCTGGGCGGTCGCCGCCGAGGTCTCGCTGCCCACGGCCTGGAACCACTGGGACAGCACCGCCTCGTAGATCGGCAGCCGCTCGGTCGGCGCGTCCAGGTCGTGCGCCTCGCGGGCGGTCTCCGGCGGGTGCGGGGTGGACCCGTTGCGGCGCGCGGGCTCGGGCTCCTCGACCGGCGGGGCCTGCGCGAACGCGGGGGCGTCGGCGAACGGCTCGGCGAAGGGCTCGCCGTCCGGGCCGCTGTCGATCGCGGGCGCGAACTGGGTGGTCTCGAAGCCGTGCGCGTCCAGGTCGTCTTCGGGCCGGTCCTCGTAGGCGGTGAAGAGGGTCGGCTCGCCGAACGAACCCGCGGGCTCGTGCTCGACGTCGCGCTCGGTGAACTCGTCGCCCAGCGGCAGCCACGGCTGGGAGATCTCGCCGGAACTCTCCGCCGGGCTCTCGCCGAAGTTCGGCAGCCCGGCGGCGTCCGGCTCGCTGTCGCTGCGCACGAAGCTGACCGGGAAGGCCGGTTCGTCGTCCAGGCGCGGCATGGAGCCGGTGAACGCGCCGGCGATGCCGCTGGCCCGTTCCGCCGGGTTCTGCACGGCCGGTGCGGGCGTGCCGAACACCGACTCCTGGGGCGCGTTGGGCGCTCCGGGCGAGGCGACCAGCGTCTCCGGCACCACGACGAGCGCGGTGGTGCCGCCCTCGATGTCCTCGTTGGCGCGCAGCCGGACCTTGATGTCGTGCCGCTTGGCCAGCCGCGCGACCACGTACAGGCCCATCCGGCGCGACACCGCGACGTCGACGTCCGGCGGGTCGGCCAGCCGGTCGTTGGCGTCGAGGATCTCCTGCTCGGCCATGCCGACGCCGCGGTCCTGGATCTCGATCGCCAGCTCGCCCTTGCGGGTGCGTGCGGTGCGCACGGTGACCTTGGTGACCGGGTCGGAGAACGCGGTGGCGTTGTCCAGCAGCTCGGCGATCAGGTGCACGAGGTCGTTGACCGCGCGGCCCTGGACGGTCAGCTCCGGGGTCTGGCCGACCTGCACGCGGGCGTACTGCTCGACCTCGGACACCGCCGCGCCGAGCACTTCGGCGGCCGGCACCGGGCGGGTGAGCCGGCGGGACAGGTCGGTGCCGGAGAGCACCAGCAGGTTCTCCGAGTTGCGCCGCATCCGGGTGGCCAGGTGGTCCAGCTCGAACAGGCTGGCCAGCTGGTCCGGGTCCTGCTCGTCCTGCTCCAGCCGGTCGATCAGGTTGAGCTGGCGTTCCACCAGGGCCTGCGAGCGGCGGGACAGGTTGACGAACATCGCGTTGACGTTGTCGCGCAGCAGCGCCTGCTCGGCGGCCAGCCGGACCGCTTCGCCGTGCACCGCGTCGAAGGCGCGGGCGACCTGCCCGACCTCCTCCTTGGTGGTGATCGGCACCGGGGCGATGGCGGTCTTGGCCGCTTCCTGCGGGTTCGGGTCCGCGAGGATCCGGGTGACCGCGTCCGGCAGGCCGTGGTCGGCCACGTCCAGGGCGGTGCGGCGCAGCGTGCGCAGCGGGTTGAGGATCGAGCGGGCCACGAACAGCGCCATGATCAACGCCAGCAGCAGCGCGCCGAGCACGATGCCGGAGTCGCGCAGGGCGGCGGCGCGGGCCTCGCCGGTCAGCTCGGCGGTGCGGTTCTGCAGCTGCTCCAGGAGCAGGTTCTCCACGTCGCGGGTCAGGTTCACGGTCAGCGTGGACGCGATGTCCCACTTCTCCGGCCGCAGCGAGGACAGGCTCTTGTTGCCGGCCGCCAGGTTCAGCGCCGATTCCTGCATGTCGTTCGCGGTGTCGACGATCAGACCGGTGACGGTGTCGTCGTAGATCTTGGCCTGGTCCGGCGTCGCCGACTTGCGGAAGTCGTTGCGCGCCGCGTCCAGCTCCGCGTTGGCGGCCAGCAGGGCGCGTTCCTGGCCGGGGCCGAAGCCGCCGCGCTGGAACACGTCGAGCATGATGCCGCGCTTGCGGGACTCCTGCTCCTTGATGCGGCCGATGGCGTTGGTCGCCAGGTGCAGCCGCACCAGTTCGGGGTGGTTGATGCCCGCGATGGCCTGCTCGCCGAGGTCGAGGAGGCTCTCCACGGACTCGGAGTAGGTGCGCAGCACGGCGTCGGACGGGTACGCGGTGTCCCGCACGGCGTTGCGCAGGCTGTTGAGCCTCTTGAGCTGCTCGGCGGCCCGGCGGAACCGGGTGACCACCTCTTCGTCCAGGTCGCCGCTGAGTTCCTGGATCTTGTTGTTCAGCGCGTCCGTGGTGTCGTTCACGCGGCGCAGCTGCCGGTCGAGCACGACGCGGTCGAGGGTCTTGCCCGACGCCACGTGGCTCGCGCTCAGGTCGCGCTCGCGCTGGAGCTGCTGGACGACGTCCGCGACCGCGGTCTCCAGCTCGATCTGGTTGGCCAACCGGTTGAACTCGGTGGCGTCGCCGAGGTCCGACTGCACCCGCAGCCCGCCGAGGGCGAGCGCGGCGACGGTCGGGATCAGCAGCACCGCGGCCAGCTTGGTGGGCAGCCGCCAGTTGCGCAGCCGCCACGGGGCGGTGCCCGCGTTCCGCGTCGCGCGCTGCTCGGTCGTCGGCCCGGCGCCCGTGGACTCGGTCGCAGTACCATCACGCAGCGCAGCCAGTCCGTCACCCATTCCGGGGCTATCGGAGCGTGGTGGATTCTCCACGCCTGACTGGCTGGGACCTCTCTCTCGTCGGGCCACCCTGGGCTTCCTCTTCCGGCAGCAGTGTTCCCCGGCCTCTCCCCACGGACCGAAGCATGGACACGAATTCGGGCCGAATTGCAGCACAGGAGCGGTGGTGCCGGCTAGGCACCCCACCCCGCACGGGGACGCAAGGCACCACGTGGACCTTGAGTCACCCGGCCGGCAGCGTAGTGCCGGACCCCGGCCGCAGGGAAGACTCTGGCGAAGCACTCAGCGTATCGACCGGGACTGTCGTTTCACACCTCCGGGTGGTTACCATCCCCGGCATCGACAACAGGCGTCGAAAATACGGTTGATCAAATAGACCCCGCTCAAGAGGTCATCGCGGCGAGAGGTGCCATGCCTACCCCAGCGCGTGTTCTGCGACGTGCGGCAGCGTTGTTCGCGTGTGCCGCGACCTTGACGGCGTGCGGTCTGCTGCCCGGTGCCGACAACGGCGCCAAGCCCGAGGTGGAGCGCAACACGCTGCGCATCGGCGTGATGCCGGTGGTCGACGTCGCACCGCTGAAGCTGGCCCTCAACGACAAGCTGTTCGAGAAGGCCGGCCTGTCCGTGCAACTGGTGACGTTGAGCAGCGAGGCCGAGGGCATCAAGCAGCTCGACACCACGCTGGACGTGACCTGGGCCAGCCACGTCAACCTGTTCCGCACCGTCGCCGAGGGCACCCAGCTCCAGCTCCAGGGCGAGGCGTACCAGGCGGGCGCGAACACGATGGCGCTGGTCACGCTCGACGCCGACTACGACAGCCCGGCCAGGTTCGCCTCGCCGCGGATCGCGGTGAACAGCGAGACCGACGTCGGCGCGCTGACCACCAAGGCCGTGCTGGACACCGCGGGCGTGGAGAAGCAGCGGATCAACCTCAAGGTCATGCCGTTCGAGCAGATGGTCGACGCGATGAAGGCGGGCCAGGTCGACGCGGCCTGGATGACCGAGCCGTTCATCACCAAGGCGCAGAAGGACGTCGGCGCGCGGATCGTGACCGACACGGCGATCGGCCCGACCAAGGACTTCCCGATGTCCGGGTACGCGTCGAGCAAGAAGTTCGCCGACGCCAACCCGCGCACGCTGACCCTGTTCCGCCAGGTCCTGCGCGACGCCCAGCAGCTCGCGACGAACAACAAGCTGTCCGTGCAGGACGCCCTGACCGGGTACGTGGACGTCGACCAGCAGACCGCCGCCCTGGTCTCGGTCGGCACGTTCCCGCTGTCGCTCAACCAGATCCGGCTCCAGCGGGTGGCCGACATGATGGACACCGAGGACGTCCTGCCGGGCCGGCTGGACGTGCAGGCGCTGCTGCCGCCGGGCACGACGAACTGACGCCGTGCGCCCTGGTGCCGGCGCCAGGGCGCTGAGGAACAAGTCGCGGCGACCGTTCACCGAGCGCGTTGAAGAAAGATGATGTTTGTAGGGGCCTTCCGCGTTCTCGTGGAAGGCCCCTCGTTTTTGTTATTCAGTCTTGACCATGCAGATGGTGGTAGCGGGCTGTGAGTAAACGAACACGGTCTCGCCACTCTCGCACTGGTTCTCGTCCTCGGTGTCCGACACCTTGCGCACCTTGTGGGTGGCCGACGAATCGCAGGTCACCTTGGTGGTTTTGCCCGCGACAATCGTGCCCTCCTGCTTGAAGCAGTCGCCCTCCCGGGCGTTGAACACCAGGCAGAGCTTGAAGCCGTCGCTGCGCCGGCCACCGCGGTCGCTGTACTCGGAGTAGTCCCCCGACGGGCACGCGTCGGTGCCGCTGTCGAGGTTGGCGGCCACCTTGAACGCCGCCTCCGGCGAGGAGCAGTCGATGGTCTCGACGTCCGCGTCGGTCACGCTCACCGAGTTGACCTTGATGCAGTCGCCCGCGGCGGCCCGGCCGGGGCTGCCGATGCTCGCGATGATCCCGGCCACCACGATCCCGACCACGCCCAGCACCACCACGCCCACCAGGGCTTTCGCCCCCGTGGAGGTGCCCTTCTCCGGGGACGGCGGGAAGTTCTGCTGCCCCGGGTAGCCGGGCGGCGGGTACCCCGGCGGCGGGTAGCCGGGTGCCGGGTAGCCGGGCTGCTGCGGGTAGGGCTGCTGCGGGTGGCCCTGGGCCGGGGGCGGCGCGGCCGGGAAGCCCGGCGGGGGCGTCTGGCCCCAGCCCGGCGGCGGGGGCGGGTAGCCGCCCGGCGGCGGGCCGTGCGGCGGCTGGTTCGGGGGCGTGGTCACGCGGTGTTCCTCTCGGATCGGACGAGCGGAACGTACCGCCGGGTACCCGGCGTGCGCAGCGGTTTCCGATCAGGGCGCGAGGTCCGCCCGATCACCCCGGCCGGCGGGTCAGCGCAGGTCGCCGACGCGGGCCAGGCAGTAGGTGACGGCGGGCTCGGGGTAGCTCAGCGCGCGGTTGTCGCCGCAGGTCGTCGTGCCCCGGTCGGCCTTGACGACCTTGATCGCGTCGGCCGAGCCGCAGTCGGCCTTGCGCACGCCGGAGTCGGCGTCCTGCTCGTAGCAGGAGCCCTCGACCAGGTTCGGGATCAGGCACAGGGTGAACGGGCCGGTGTAGGTCGAGTACGGCGCGCCGCCGGTGGGGCACTGCCCGGCCTGGTCGACTACCTTCGCGACCTTCACGTTGGCCCGCTCGGCGGCGCAGTCCGCGACCTCGTAGCGGGGCCGGTCGGCCTGCCCGGAGACGTTCGCGCAGTCGCCCGGCACCGGGCGCGGCCCCTCGTCCCCGGTCGCGACCAGCGCGTAGACGCCCGCCAGCACGACGACGGCCGCGCCGATGCCCCACCCGAGTTTCCGCATGGTCTGGGACATCGGCACGGCCGCGCGCCGGGTTGAGCGGGTTCACCGCATGTGGTTACCCCCCGAGGTCGATTCCGGGGCGGCTCCGGGGGCCCGGTTCCGGGCCGGCTAGACCTCGGCGGGTGCCAGGCAGTAGGTGACGGCGGGCTCGGGGTAGGACATGCCGGCGCTGTCCGGGCACTGGGTCAGGTCGGTGGAGTCCTTGATGACCTTCGTCACCTTGATCGTCTCCGGGCCGGTGCACTCGCCCTTGACGAACCCGGTGCCGTCGTCCGGCTTGTAGCAGGAGCCCTCGGTCATGTTGGGCAGCAGGCACAGCTTGTAGCCGTCGCCGACGTTGCCGGTCGGGGACACCTCGGTGTACAGGCCCTCCTCGGGGCACACCGCGTCGGCCGCTTCGAGGACCTTGCCGACCTTGTAGGACGCCTTGTCCTCGCCGCAGTCGAGGTTCTTCACGTCGGCCCGGTTGTCGGACTGCCCGGTGAGGCTCACGCAGTCGCCCGCCGAGGCGACCGCGTTGTTGTTCACGAAGTACCGGATGCCGAAGAAGCCGACCACGAGCAGCAGCACGACCCCGGCCGCGATGAGGATCTTCGTGGTGTGCCCGCCACCGCCGGTCGAGGGCAGCTCGCGCTCCTCGCCGTCCGGCGCGATCAGGTACCGCTCGGGACCGGGGGCCGTCTCGCCGGGCGGGGTCTCGACCGGCGCGGCCGGCACCGGGTCGGGCACCGACCCCTCGCCGGGCGTCGCGGCGGCCTGGTCGGCGGGCTGCGCCGCGTCGGTCGCTCCGGGCTTGGCGTCCGGCCCGGCCTGACCGGCGGCCGCGGACTCCGGCTTCGGCGCGTCCTCGGCGGGCTGGTTCGGCTCGTTGCTCATGATCATCCTCGCTGGACGGGGTGCGCGTGACGCCCCAGAAGGTAGCGGCCCGCGTACCCGGCTCCGTGTGAAGGCGCACAACGGCGAAGCCCCCGCGGCGGAGACGATCACCGGATCGTCTCCGCCACGGGGGCTGATCAGCGCGAGGAGCCGCTGTCCGAGGTCAGGAGCCCTCGGCGGGCGCGAAGCAGTAGGTCAGCTTCGGCTCGGAGAACGTCATCGGCACGCCCTCGGTGCACGACGCCTCGTCGTCGGAGCCCTTGACCGTCTTGGTCAGCTTGAGCACGCCCGACTTGCCGCAGTCGACCGCCGGGTACCCGACGTTCGTGGGGTTGTCCAGCTCGTAGCAGGAGCCCTCGGCGTAGTTCGGCACCAGGCACAGCTTCGAGTCCGGGCCCCGGCGAGCGGTCTCGGTGTACTCGTCGTAGTACTGGCCGCCGCACTGCTCGGACACGCCGCCGAGCACCTTGCCGACGGTGTAGTTGGCCTCGGCCGCGCCGCAGGCCACGGTCTTGAACTCCGGCTTGGTGCGCGTGCCGGACAGGCTCGCGCAGTCGCCCGCCTTGGTCTGCGCGGCGTCGCTGGTGAAGTAGTTGAAGCCGTACACGACCAGGCCGACCACGATCAGGCCCGCGATGTAGGTGAGGATCCGGACCGCGATGTTCTTCTTCTTCGGCGGTGCCGCCTGCTCCTGCTGCGGCGGGGCCGGCGGGAAGTTCGGGTTCGGGGTGGGCGCGGGCGCGTCCGTGCTCATGATGACCTTCGTTCGAATCGGGAACCCGCTCTGATTCCACGCGATGTCGCGCAAGCGGGAGGCAAGGCAACGTAACCACTGCGCCAACCGGGTGTACACGGGTTTATCGAACCGAGTCCAAGCGCTTTGGGTGCCCTTCCGGGCACGCTCCGCAGTCGACTTGCACCCGGTTGGAACACTGGTGGTACGCCAAGCGACAGGAGTGCGTTCCCGTGACCGACGGCCCCTTGATCGTCCAGTCGGACAAGACCCTGCTGCTGGAGGTCGACCACCCCCTTTCCCAGGACGCGCGCACCGCCATCGCGCCGTTCGCCGAGCTGGAACGCGCCCCCGAGCACGTCCACACCTACCGGGTCACGCCGCTCGCGCTGTGGAACGCGCGCGCCGCCGGGCACGACGCCGAACAGGTCGTCGACGCCCTGGTGCGGTTCTCCCGCTACCCCGTGCCGCAGCCGCTGCTGGTGGACGTGGTGGACACGATGGGCCGGTTCGGCCGGCTCCAGCTCGCCAACCACCCCGCGCACGGCCTGGTGCTCAACTCGCTGGACCGCGCCGTGCTGGAGGAGGTGCTGCGGCACAAGAAGATCAAGCCGATGCTCGGTGAGCGGGTCGACGACGACACGGTGGTCGTGCACCCCAGCGAGCGCGGCCGGCTCAAGCAGATCCTGCTCAAGGTCGGCTGGCCGGCCGAGGACCTGGCGGGCTACGTCGACGGCGAGGCGCACCCGATCGACCTGGTCGAGGACGGCTGGCAGCTGCGCGACTACCAGCGGCTGGCCGCGCAGGCGTTCTGGGCGGGCGGCTCGGGCGTCGTGGTGCTGCCGTGCGGCGCGGGCAAGACCCTGGTCGGCGCGGCGGCGATGGCCGAGGCCGGCGCGACCACGCTGATCCTGGTGACCAACACCGTCGCGGGCCGGCAGTGGAAGCGCGAGCTGGTCGCCCGCACCTCGCTGACCGAGGACGAGATCGGCGAGTACTCCGGCGAGCGCAAGGAGATCCGCCCGGTCACCATCGCGACCTACCAGGTGATCACCCGCAAGTCCAAGGGCGAGTACAAGCACCTGGAGCTGTTCGACTCGCGTGACTGGGGCCTGATCGTCTACGACGAGGTGCACCTGCTGCCCGCGCCGGTGTTCCGGATGACCGCCGACCTCCAGTCCCGCCGCCGGCTCGGCCTGACCGCGACCCTGGTCCGCGAGGACGGCCAGGAGGGCGACGTGTTCTCGCTGATCGGGCCCAAGCGGTACGACGTGCCGTGGCGCGACATCGAGGCGCAGGGCTGGATCGCGCCCGCCGAGTGCACCGAGGTCCGGGTGACGCTGACCGACAACGAGCGGCTGGAGTACGCCACCGCCGAGGCCGAGGAGCGCTACAAGCTGTGCTCCACGGCCCGCACCAAGCTGCCCGTGGTGCGCGCGATCCTCGACCGGCACCCCGAGGAGCCGACCCTGGTGATCGGCGCGTACCTCGACCAGCTGGAGTCGCTGGGCGAGGCGCTGGACGCGCCGGTCATCCAGGGGTCGACCAAGAACAAGGAGCGCGAGCAGCTGTTCGACGCGTTCCGGCGCGGCGAGCTGCGGGTGCTGGTGGTGTCGAAGGTGGCGAACTTCTCCATCGACCTGCCCGAGGCGTCGGTGGCGGTGCAGGTGTCCGGCACGTTCGGGTCGCGCCAGGAGGAGGCGCAGCGGCTGGGCCGGCTGCTGCGGCCCAAGGGCGACGGGCGGCAGGCGCACTTCTACTCGGTGGTCTCGCGGGACACCCTGGACACCGACTACGCCGCCCACCGCCAGCGGTTCCTCGCCGAGCAGGGGTACGCGTACAAGATCGTCGACGCGGACGACCTGCTCGGGCCGAAGCTGCCGGAGGTCGGCTGACCTTCTCCCGCGCCGGGCCTGCCACTAGGTTGATCCACCTCATTGCGGCCCGAGGATCGGGTGGGACATGACGGTGGTCGTGCGGATCGGACCGGACCCGCGCTGGTGGATGTGGCGGCCCGGCGCGGACCCGGAGCCGGCCGCGCGGGCGGCGCGGACCCGGTCCCGGCGCGCCCGCGCCCGGGTCCTGCTGCCGGCAGCCGTGCTGCTCGCGGCGGTGCTCCTGGCGCTCGTGCCCGCGCCGTGGGCCGTGCTGCCGTTCGTGCCGGCGGGCGCGCTCCTGCTGTTACCCCGCCGGGTCGACGGCTGGGAGGTGGCGCGGGCCGCGCGCGAGCGGGACGTGGTGCACTGCGGGCAGTTCGCCGACGTGGCGCAGCGGCGGCGGGCCCGGCGGTTGTGCGAGGACTTCCTGGCGCTGCGGGAGGACGCCGACCCGGCGCGGCTGGCGCACGTGGAGAACCTGCTGTGGCAGGCGTTGACGGCGTTGCGGGGCAGCCTGGCGGTGCGCGCCGACCTGGCCCGCGCGGACAACCGCCCCGGCCTGGCCGCCGCGATCGCCGAATCGACCCGGGAGCTGGCCGGGCTCGACGACCGGGTGGACCGGTTCGCGGCGGCGCTGCGGATCGCGGTGGAGGAGCCCGACCCGGGCCTGGCGGCGGGCGCCCTCCGCCGCGCCGCCGCGCTCGACCCCCTCTGACCCGCGCACACGGCTGCGCTGCGCGCGCGGGCGGGGCTCGTGCGCGGGGCTCGGGCGGCGGAGGTTCTAGGCTTCCGGGGTGTTCGTCTACTCGATCCCCCTGCGCAACCGGTTCCGCGGCATCACCGTCCGGGAGGGCGTGCTGCTGGAGGGTCCGCGGGGGTGGGGCGAGTTCTGCGCCTTCCTCGACTACTCGGACGTGGAGTGCGCGCCGTGGCTGGCGTGCGCCGTCGAGTCGGCGGTGGACGAGTGGCCCGCGCCGGTCCGGTCGCGGATCCCGGTGAACTGCACGGTGCCCGTGGTGTCGCCGCAGCGGGCGCACGAGATCGTCGCGGCGTCCGGGTGCCGCACCGCGAAGGTGAAGGTGGCCGACCCCGGCGCGGACCTGGCCGAGGACCTGGCCCGGGTCGAGGCGGTGCGCGACGCGCTCGGACCCTCCGGCCGGGTCCGGGTGGACGCGAACACCGCGTGGGACGTCGACACGGCGGTGCGCGCGATCCGCGAGCTGGACCGGGCGGCGGGCGGGCTGGAGTACGTGGAGCAGCCGTGCCCGTCGATCGAGGAGCTGGCCGCCGTGCGGCGGCGGGTCGACGTGCGGATCGCGGCCGACGAGTCGATCCGGCGGGCCGAGGACCCGATGCGGGTGGCCGTCGCCGGGGCGGCGGACCTCGCGGTGATCAAGGTCGCGCCGCTGGGCGGGGTGCGGCGGGCGCTGGAGGTGGCCGAGGCGTGCGGGCTGCCGTGCGTGGTGTCCTCGGCGGTGGAGACCTCGGTCGGGATGGCCGCCGGGCTGGCGCTGGCCGGTGCCCTGCCGGAACTGGACTTCGCGTGCGGGCTGGGCACGTTGTCACTGCTGGACGGGGACGTGGCGGGCGACTCGCTGCGCCCGGTCGACGGCTGGCTGCCGGTGCCCGGGAAGGCACCCGAACCCGACCTCCGCGACGGGTTCGCCGCCGACCCGGAGACCACCCGGCGCTGGGAGCGGCGGCTGGCCCGGGTCGCCGACGCGGCCGGGCTCGCCCTGCCCTGACCCCGCGTGGCCGCCCGCCCCGGGACGGGCGCGCGGCTCAGCGGCCGGCGGGCCGGCCGATGGTGCTGCCCAGGCTCTTGACCACGCCGTCGGTGCGGGTCAGCGCCTCCGCGCGGCGCGGGGTCGCCGGGGACCTGGTCAGGTCGACGACGCGGATCGGCGGGCCGAACTCGACCATCGTCGGCACGTACTCGGCGTGCCGCACCGCCCAGCCGTCCGGGCCCTTCACGAACTCGAAGCGGGTGACGATGCCCTCCTCGGTGATCCCGCGCGGCTCGGAGTGGCGGGCCACCTCGTTGCCCATGCCGTAGACCACCCACTTGCCGTTGACCTGCTCGATCGGCTGGACCGCGTGCACGTGCGTGCCGATGATCAGGTCCACCGCCGGGTCGGCCAGGATCACCCGCGCCAGCTCGCGCTGCTCGGGCGTCGGCTCGTGCTCGTACTCGGCACCCCAGTGCAGGCTGGCGACCACGACCTCCGCGCCGGCCGCCTTGGCCGCGCGGGCGGCGGACAGCACGCCCTCGGCGGAGAGCTGGTTCGCCATCCACGGCTGCGGCAGCGGGATGCCGTTGAAGCCGTAGGTGAAGGAGAGCTGCGCGACCTTCACGCCACGCGCGTCGAGCAGCAGCGGTGTCGCGGACTCCTCGGGCGTGCGGAACGACCCGGTGTGCTTCAGGCCGGCCGCGTCGAGCACGTCGAGGGTGGTCTTGATCGCGTCGGAGCCCCGGTCGAGG
The DNA here is from genome assembly GCF_056640475.1 of Saccharothrix sp. NBAS 001. Classification (NCBI taxonomy): domain Bacteria; kingdom Bacillati; phylum Actinomycetota; class Actinomycetes; order Pseudonocardiales; family Pseudonocardiaceae; genus Saccharothrix; species Saccharothrix sp. NBAS 001. Next base: position 8,459,909 of record NZ_CM153251.1, on the reverse strand, counting down.
GTGTGGTTGGAGGCCGTCGAGCAGCTGTCGTAGCCGAGGGCCTTCAGCGCGGTGGCGACCTCGGGCGGGGCGCTGAACGCCGGGTAGCCGTAGGTGGGGTCGCCGGGCGCGGACAGCGGGGTCTCCAGGTGGCAGATCGACAGGTCGGCGTCGATCGCCTGGCGCAGCCCGTCCAGGATCGGCCCGAAGTTGCGGCCGCCGTCCTGGTCGGCCTGCTCGGTGAGCAGCGGGTGGACCAGGATGTCGCCGCCCGCGGCGAGCGTGAACGACGGCGGCGGGGGTGGCGTGGTCGTGGTCGGCGGTGGCGGCTGGGACGAGGTGATGACGACCGGCGACCCGGTGCACGCGGCGGCGAGGCAGGCGACCAGCGACACCGTCGCCAGCCGCCCGCCCGTCCGCTTCAGCGGTGCCGCCTGCGGCGCAGCAGGAACACCAGCACGACCAGCGCGGCCACCACGGGCAGCACTCGCTTGAGCACCGGCCCGCCGGCCGTCTCCAGCAGGTCGATCGGCTCGCTCGGCTCGTTCGGCACGGCGCGCAGGTGCGGCCGGGCCGGCACCTCGTCCCGCGAGCCGACCGACGCTTCCGGCGAGTCGTGGGGCGCTTCGCCGCGCGGTGCGGCCTCCGCCTCGTCCGGCGATTCGTCCGGCGATTCGCGGGCAGGCTCGACCTTCGCCACGGCCGGGGTGTCGGCCGGGGTGTCGGCCTCGGACCCTGCGGGCTCGTCCGCGGCCCCGGTCGTGCGGGCGGTGCCGGGCTCGTCGGCGGTCCTGGGCTGGGACGCGGCCCCGTGCTCGGCGGCGGACCCCCGGGTCGACGCCGCCTCAGGCTTCGCCACCGGGTCGGACTTGGCGGCCGGATCGGACTTGGCCGCCGGGTCAGGCTCCGCTGCCGGGTCGGACTTCGCCGCCTCGGGTTTGGCCACCAAGCGGGGCTTCGCCACCGGATCGGGCGTGGCCGGAGCGGACTTCGCAGCCAGGTCGGCCTTGGCAGCCGCATCGGGCTCAGCCGCCGGATCGGACGTGGCAGCCGGACCGGACTTCGCAGCCGGCTGGGGCTTCGCCGCCGTCTCAGGCTTGGCGGCCGAGTCGGACTTGGCAGCCGAGGCGGGCTTGAACACCGCTTCCGGCTGACCCGCTCGATCGGGCGTAGCCGCCGGGTCGGGCTTGGCAACCGCGTCGGGCTTCGCAACCGGGTCGGATTTTGCCGCCGGGTCGGGCTTCGCAGCAGTCCTGGGCTTTGCCGCCGGATCGGGCGCGGGTACCGGGGCGGGCTTGGGGACCGCTTTGGGCTTGGCTGCGGATCCCGGGGTGGGCGTGGGGCCGGGGACGGTCTGCGGTTTCGCGGTGGACGCCGGTTCCGCCGCCGCAGTGGGTCCGGGGGCCGCCGGTTTCGGGCGGGCGCGGGGTTTGGGCGGGGTGGGCGGGTCCTGGGTCGTTTCGGGGTCGGGGTCGGTCACCCGTCCAGCCTCCCCCGTCGTGAGGCGGGTCGCCAGGCAATCGGCGAACTGGGCCACGATCCGGCCGCTGACCTCGCTGATCAACCCGCGCCCGAGCTGCGCCGGACGTCCGGTGATCGCCAGGTCGGTGACCACGGACACAGCCGTCCCGGCCGGTGTCCCCACCAGGCCCAACCGGACGGTGGCGGACGCCGTCCCGTTGCCCCGGGAGTCCTTGCCGGACGCCTTGAGCACGGCCGTGCGCGACTCCTCCACCACGGACGTGAACTCGCCGGTCCCCTTGTACAGCAACGTGACCGGGCCGAGCTTCACCTTGACCGTGCCGGTGAACTCCCGCCCGTCGACCCTGGTGAGGGCCGCGCCCGGCATGCAGGGCGCGACCGTCTCCGGGTCGAGCAGCGCCGCCCACACCTCCGGCACGGAGGCGGGGACGGTGAACCCGTGCTCCAGCTTCATGCGCCCACCGCGGCCGTCACGGCCCGCGCGGTCAGCACGCGGGCCAGGTGGGTCCGGTACTCGGCGTCGGCGTTGCCGTCGGTCGCCGGGTCCGCGCCCTCGGCGGCACGGGCCGCGGCGGCGCGGATGGCCTCCGCCGTCGCCGGTTGCCCGACCAGCGCCTCCTCGACGCCGCGCGCCCGGACCGGGGTCGGGCCCATGTTGGTCAGGCCGACCCGGGCCTGCCGGACGACCCCGTCGGCCACGTCGACCGCCGCCGCGACCGCCACGATCGACCACGCCTGGGCCACCCGGTTGAACTTCTCGTAGTGCGCGCCCCACCCGGTCAGCTTCGGCACCCGCACGTGGGTGAGCAGCTCGGCCGGCCCGAGGCTGGTGGTGAAGTAGTCGGCGAAGAACTCGGCCGCCGGCACCTCGCGGCTGCCGCCCGGCCCCCGGCACACCAGCACCGCGTCCAGCGCCAGCACGGGCGCGAGCAGGTCGCCCGCCGGGTCGGCGTGCGCGAGCGCGCCGCCCAGCGTGCCCCGGTGGCGGATCTGCGGGTCGCCGACGGTGTCGGTGGCCAGCCGCAGCAACGCCGCGTGCTCCCGGATCAGGTGGTCGCGCTGCACCTCGTAGTGCGTGGTCAGCGCGCCGATCAGCAGCGAGTCTCCGTCGTCGTGCACGCCGGTCAGCTCGGTGAGCCCGGACAGGTCCACCACCAGGGTGGGCGCGGCGAGCCGCATCCGCAGCACCGGCAGCAGGCTCTGCCCGCCGGCCAGCACCTTGGCGTCCTCGCCGCCCTCGGCCAGGACGCGCACCGCTTCGTCCACTGTGGATGGTGCGACGTAGTCGAACGCGGCCGGGATCATTCGGCACCTCCACGCGCGTCGAGGGAACCCAGCCCGCCGCCCGCACCCGGGTTCGCCGGCAGGTCGGTGTCCTTGCCCTGCAACGCCTTCCACACCCGCATCGGCGTGCACGGCATCTCCACGTCACGAACTCCCCTGTGCCGCAACGCGTCCACGACCGCGTTCACCACGGCCGGGGTGGACGCGATGGTGCCCGCCTCGCCGACTCCCTTGACCCCCAGCGGGTTGGAGTCCGCCGGGGTCTCGGTGCGGTCGGTGGTGAAGGTCGGCAGGTCGACCGCCGACGGCAGCAGGTAGTCGGCCAGGGTCGCGGTGGTGAGGGTACCGCCCTCGTCGTGCACGGCCTCCTCGTACAGCGCCTGGGCGATGCCCTGCGCCAGCCCGCCGTGCACCTGGCCCTCCACGATCAGCGGGTTGACCACCTTGCCGACGTCGTCCACGCACACGTACGACCGGATGCGCACCCGCCCGGTCTCGGTGTCCACCTCGGTCGCGCACAGGTGCGTGCCGTGCGGGTAGGAGAAGTTCTCCGGGTCGAACGTGGCGTCCGCGTCCAGCCCGGGTTCCATGCCGTCGGGCAGGTTGTGCGCCACGTGCGCGGCCACCACCACGTCGCCCAGCGACATCGTGGTGGACGTGCCGCGCACGGCGAACGTGCCCGAGGCGAACTCGACGTCGTCGGCCGAGCACTCCATCAGGTGCGCGGCCACGGTCCGGGCCTTGGCGAGCACCTTGTCCGCCGCCAGCACGACCGCCGTGCCGCCCACGGCCAGCGACCGCGAGCCGTAGCTGTCCATGCCTCGGTGCGCGACCTGGGTGTCGCCGTGCAGCACCTCGACGTCCTCGAACGCGACGCCGAGCCGGTCGGCGACGATCTGGCTCCACGCCGTCTCGTGCCCCTGCCCGTGCGGCGAGGTGCCGGTGACCACCTCGACCTTGCCGGTGGGCAGCATCCGGATCGCCGCGTGCTCCCAGCCGCCCGCGGCGTAGCGCAGCGCGCCGAGCACGCGGGACGGGGCGAGCCCGCACATCTCGGTGTAGGTGGAGATCCCGATGCCGAGCTGCACCGGGTCGCCGTTCGCCCGCCGCCCGGCCTGCTCGGCGCGCAGCGCGTGGTAGCCGAACAGCTCGACGGCCCGGTCGGTGGCCGCCTCGTAGTTGCCGCTGTCGTAGGTGAGCCCGGCGACCGTGGTGAACGGGAACTCCTCGTGCCGGATCCAGTTGCGGCGGCGCAGCTCCAGCGGGTCCACGCCGAGTTCGGCGGCCAGTTCGTCCATGATCCGCTCGATCGCGAACGTGGCCTCCGGCCGGCCGGCGCCCCGGTAGGCGTCCGTGGGCACCTTGTTGGTGAACACGTTCGTGCAGGTGAACCGGTACGCGGGGAACTTGTAGATGGCGTTGAACATGAACGCGCCGAGGATCGGCACGCCCGGCGTGACCAGCCGCAGGTACGCGCCCATGTCGGCGAGCAGGTCGACCTTGAGCCCGGTGACCGTGCCGTCCGCACGCGCCGACACGGTGATCTTCTGGAGCTGGTCGCGGCCGTGGTGCGCGCACAGCATCGACTCGGTGCGCGTCTCGGTCCACTTCACCGGCTTGCCCAGCCGCCGGGCGACCAGCAGGGTCAGCACCTCCTCGGGCGTGACCTGGAGCTTGCCGCCGAACCCGCCGCCGACGTCCGGCGCGATCACCCGCAGCTTGTGCTCGGGGATGCCGAGCACGGCGGACAGCATCCAGCGCAGGATGTGCGGCACCTGGGTGGCCGACCACATGGTGGCCGAGTCCGGCCCCGGGTCGACCACGACCGAGCGCGGCTCCATGAACGCCGGGATGAGCCGCTGCTGGCGGAAGGTCCGCTCGACGACCACCGCCGAGTCGGCCAGGGCGGCGTCCACGTCGGTGCCGGTGCCCGCCTGCGCGGAGTCGAACACCCAGGTCGCGGACTTGTTGGTGCCCAGGTCGGGGTGCACCAGGGCGGACCCGTCGGCGATCGCGGCGGTCAGGTCGAGCACCACCGGCAGTTCCTCGTACTCGACGTCGACGGCGGCCAGCGCGTCGTGCGCCTCGGCCGCGCTGCGGGCCACCACCAGGGCGACGGCCTCGCCGGCGAAGTTCACCTCGTCCACCGCGAGCGACGGCGCGGGCGGGGCGAGCATGTCCTCGGTGATCGGCCACGCGCACGGCAGGCTGCCCTGCTCGTCGGCGAGGTCGGTACCGGTCAGCACGGTGAGCACGCCGGGCATCTCCACGGCCGCCTCGGCGTCGACCGAGACGATCCGGGCGTGCGCGAACGGGCTGCGCAGCACGGCCAGGTGCAGCATCCCGGGCAGCTGGATGTTGTCGGTCCACTTCGTCGCGCCGGTGATCAGCCGGGCGTCCTCCTTGCGCCGCCGCGCCCGGCCGACCTCGGGTTCGGCGGTGGCGGTCATTCCCCGCCCCCGGTGTGCTGCGGGGCGCGGACCTCGTCCTGGACCCGTTCGACGTCGGGGCCCGCGCCGGGGCTCATCCGCCGGGCCGCGTCGCGGACCGCGCGCACGATGTTCTGGTAGCCGGTGCAGCGGCAGAGGTTGCCCTCCAGGCCGTGCCGCACCGCGTCGTCGTCCGGGTCGGGGTCGTCCGCGAGCAGGTCGATGGCCTGCATGATCATGCCGGGGGTGCAGAAGCCGCACTGGAGCGCGTGGTTCTCGTGGAACGCCTGCTGCACGGGGTGCAACCGCCCGTCGCGGGCGAGCCCCTCGACGGTGGTGACCTCGCGGCCGTCGGCCTGCACCGCGAGCACCGAGCACGATTTCACGCTGTGGCCGTCGAGGTGGACGGTGCACGCGCCGCAGTTGCTCGTGTCGCAACCCACGACCGTTCCGGTCTTGCCGAGTCGTTCGCGGAGGTGGTGGACGAGCAGCGTGCGGGGTTCGACCTCGTCGCTGTAGTTCACCCCGTCCACGGTGACGGTGATCCGCATGAACCCTCCAAGCATGTGGTGGTGATGGGGGTCACGACGAGCCTGCTACCGGTTGCCTCGTCAAACAACCCCCGGTGCGCGGTGGATGGCGCCGTCGGTCCGGGTGAGGCGATCACCTCCCCCGCCCCAGCGCAGGGCGATGATCTCGGCGGCGATCGACACCGCGGTCTCCTCGGGCGTGCGCGCGCCCAGGTCCAGCCCGATCGGGGACGCCAGGCCCGCCAGCTCGTCCTCGGCCAGGCCCGCCGCGCGCAGCCGGCGCAGCCGGTCCTCGTGGGTGCGCCGGGAACCCATCGCGCCCACGTAGCCGAGCTTGAGCCGCAGCGCGACCTCCAGCAGCGGGACGTCGAACTTCGGGTCGTGGGTCAGCACCGCGATCACCGTGCGGCCGTCCAGCCGGCCCGCCTCGGCCTGCTCCGCCAGGTAGCGGTGCGGCCAGTCCACGACGACCTCGTCCGCCTCGGGGAACCGGCTCCTCGTCGCGAACACCGGGCGCGCGTCGCACACCGTGACCCGGTAGCCGAGGAACGCGCCCAACCGGGCCATCGCGGCGGCGAAGTCGATCGCGCCGAACACCAGCAGCCGGGGCGGCGGTTCGAACGAGTTCACGAACACCGCCATGCCCTCGCCCCGGCGCTGCCCGTCCGGCCCGTAGTGCAGGGTCGCGCTGCGGCCGGTGGCGAGCAGGCCGCGCGCGTCGTCGGTGATCGCGTCCCGGGCCCGCGCGGACGGCACGTCGCCCGCGACCCGGTCCGGCCAGACCACCAGCCGGCGGCCCGCCCACCTCGGGTGCTCGACGACGGTGGCGATGGCGACCGGCTCCTCCGCGCGGACCGTGGCCAGCACGTCGGGCAGTTGCGGGAACGACCCGGCCGACACCGCCTCCACGTACACGTCGATGATCCCGCCGCAGGTCAGCCCGACGGCGAAGGCGTCGTCGTCGGTCACGCCGTAGCGCCGCAGCGCCGGGGGCCCGGCCGCCACGACCTCGCGCGCCAGTTCGTAGACCGCGCCCTCGACGCACCCGCCGGACACCGAGCCGACCACCTCGCCGTCCGCGCCGACCAGCATCGCCGCGCCGGGCGGGCGGGGCGCGGAGCTGAACGTGGCGACCACCGTGCCGACGCCCACGGTCTCGCCGGCCGCGACCCGGCGGGCGAGTTCGGCCAGGACGTCACGCACGGCCGACCTCCGCCAGCAGGGCGCGCAGGGTGTCCAGGCTGTGCCCGGCGAGCAGCCGGTCCACGTGCGGCAGCACCGCCGCGATCCCGGACTGGACCGGCGCGTAGCCGTCCTGCCCGGCGTGCGGGTTGACCCAGAAGACCCGGTGCGCCAGGCGCGCCAGCCGGGCGGCCTGCTCGGCGAGCAGCGCCGGGTCGCCGCGCTCCCAGCCGTCGGAGAAGACCACCACGACGGCCCGCCGCGCCGCGCCCCGCTGCCCCCACCGGTCCAGGAACGCGCGCAGCACCTCGCCGAGCCGGGTGCCGCCGTCGAAGTCGGGCACCGCGCGCCCGGCCGCCGCGAGCGCCTGCTCGGGGTCGCGCCCGCGCAACTGCCGGGTGACCCTGGTCAGCCGGGTGCCGACGGTGAACACCTCGACCGGCATCCGCCGCGCGACGACGTGCGCGAACCGCAGCAGCGCGTCCGCGTAGGGCCTCATCGACCCGGAGACGTCCACCAGCAGCACGACCTTGCGCGGTCGCACGGTCCGCCGCCGGTACCGGGGCCGCACCACCTCGCCGGACGCGAGCATGGCCCGCACCGTCCGCCGGGCGTCCACCTCGCCGCGCCGCGCGGGCCGCCGCCGCACCGAACGCCGCACCGGCGGCACCGGCCGCAGCAACGCCATCAGCTCCCGCAGGTGGGCCCGCTCCCCCGACGTCAACGAGGCGATGTCCTTGCGCCGCAGCACTTCCACGTCACTGGCCGCCACCGCCAAGCGCTCCGACCGGCCGTTGCCCGACGTGCCGCCGCCCAGCGCGGCCAGCGCGGACACCCGGCTGCCCCGGCTGCGCGGCGCCCGCACCTCGACACCGCCGAACCACGCGGCGAACGCCAGGTCGTAGCGGGCCAGGTCGTCGGGCTCGGCGCACAGCGCCACCCGCCCCGCCCAGTACACCGAGGACGCCGAGGCGACCCCGAGTTCCTCCACCGCCCGCAGGAACGCCGCGACCCGCTCCGGCCCGCACGCCACCCCAGCCCGGCGCAGCACGTGGGCGAAACCCACGAGCCCCGTCAGCGACCCGGCGGCGGTCATCCCCCGATTGTGCTCCCGGAAGGTGCGGTCAGCACACCGGCCGATAGGGCGCGCCGGGCGTCCTCCCGGTACTTCAGCACGGCACCGAGCGTGGCCGCCGCCGTTTCCGCGTCCAACTCGGTCCGGCCCAGGGTGACCAGGGCCTGCGCCCAGTCCAGCGACTCCGCGACGCCCGGCGGTTTGATCAGGTCCAGCTCGCGCAACCGCCGCACGGCTGACGCCACCTGGTGCGCGAGCCGGTCGTCCACGCCGGGCAGCCGGCGCTTCAGGATCGCCACCTCGCGCGCCAGGTCGGGGTGCTCCAGCCAGTGGTAGAGGCAGCGGCGCTTGAGGGCGTCGTGCACCTCGCGGGTGCGGTTGGAGGTGAGCACGACCAGCGGCGGGGTCTCGGCGGTGACCACGCCCAACTCGGGGATGGTCACCGAGTTCTCGCCCAGGACTTCCAGCAGGAACGCCTCGAACTCGTCGTCGGCGCGGTCCACCTCGTCCACCAGCAGCACGCACGGCGCCTCCTCCAGCGCCCGCAGCAGCGGCCGGGCCAGCAGGAACCGGCGCGTGTAGAGCGACGCCTCGGCCTGGTCGACGTCCACCGGGCCGGCCGCCTCCAGCGCGCGCAGGTGCAGCACCTGGCGCGGGAAGTCCCAGTCGTAGAGGGCCTGGGTGGCGTCGATGCCCTCGTGGCACTGCAACCGGATCAGCGGCAGGTCCAGGGCGCGCGCCAGCGCGAGCGCGAGCGAGGTCTTGCCGGTGCCCGGTTCGCCCTCGCAGAACAGCGGCCGGCGCATCCGCCACGCCAGGAACGCCGCCGTCGCGACGCCCGCGTCCGGCAGGTAGCCGACGCGGTCCAGGGCTGCGGCGAGGTCATCGGGCGTCACGGCTCGACGGTAGCCCTCGACCGGCCTCGGGGACGGATCCAGGTTCACCCCTGAGGGAGACTTCAGGGTCCGCCCCCGATGTGTCAGGACCCGCTGACCAGCACTATTGAGCCATGACGAACGACGCGGTCAACGAAGCCAACGCCAAGATCAACGAAGCCACCGCCAAGATCAAGCAGCTGCGCCGCAGCCGCGACGACCGGATGGTCGCCGGCGTGTGCGGCGGCGTCGCCGAGATGATCGGCGTGGACGCCGCCCTGCTGCGCATCCTGCTGGTCGCCGCGACGCTGTTCGGCTTCGGCGCCGGCGCCGTCCTCTACCTCGCCGCCTGGATCCTGGTCCCCGAGGCCGACTGACCCCTACCGGGGGAAGCCGGGGACGCCGGGGAGCGTCTGCCACGGCTTCGGCCCGGTCAGCGGGCGGTACTCGACGCCCAGGGCGTCCAGGCGCGGCAGGTGGTGCTCGGCGAGCCTGGTCCGGAACTCCTCGACGTCCCGGTCCGGCGTGCTCCACACCACCTCGGCGAACGCGCACAGCCGGGGGAAGACGGCGTAGTCGACGCGCCGGGGGGAGTCGAGGTGCTCGGTCCACACGTTCGTCTGGGCACCGAGCACCCGATCCGCCGCCGCGGGCTCGTAGGCGTAGACGTCCTCCCAGGTCAGCAGGGTGCCGACCGGGATGGGCTCGTCCTCGCCGGGGCCCTGGCGGTAGTCCAGGTAGACGTGCGCCTCGGGGCACATGACCACGTCGTGGCCCCGGTCCAGCGCCTTGAGCCCGGCCTGCTCGCCCCGCCAGGACGCGACGACCGTCGTCGTGGGCAGCGGACCGACCTCCAGCACCTCGTCCCAGCCGTGCGGGCGGCGCCCGCGCCGCGCCAGGTGCTGGGCGATGCGCCGGACGAACCGCCCGTCGCCGCCTTCCGCCTCGTCCCCGCCGAGTCCGATGATCTCGCTCGGGAACACGTCCAGCAGCTCGTCGAACACCTGCCGGTAGAAGTCCACTGTGGACTCGTCGGCCTTGAGCACGTTGGGGTTCACGCCCCAGTCGGTCCACACCCCGCCGGCCGCGACGCCGAGTTCGGGGTAGGCCGCGATCGCCGCCTGGCTGTGGCCGGGCACGTCGATCTCGGGCACGACGGTGATGTGCCGGCGCGCCGCGTACGCCACGACCTCGCGCAGGTCGTCCTGGGTGTAGTAGCCGCCGTGCGGCCGGCCGGTCTGGCCGCCGCTGCGCCGGTCCCCGTACCGCGAGGACGGCCGCCAGCCGCCGACCTCGTGCAGCAGCGGGAACTTCTTGGACTCGAAGCGCCAGCCCTGGTCGTCGGTGAGGTGCAGGTGCAGCACGTTGAGCTTGTGCGCGGCCATCAGGTCCACGTACCGCAGCAGGTCGTGCTTGGGCAGGAAGTGCCGCGCCACGTCGAGCATCACGCCGCGCCACGCGAACCGCGGCGCGTCCTCGACCACGCACACCGGCAGCCGCACGGGCTCCGCCGAGATCGGCGCGGCGCGGAAGGAATCCGGCCCCGCCAACTGCTTGAGGGTCTGCCGCGCGTAGAACAGCCCCGCTTCGTCGGCCGCCTGGACGGTCACGCCCGGCCCGATCACCAGCCGGTACGCGCCGGACGGCCCGTCGAGGGTCAGGCTGCTGTCCACCGAGCCGTCCCAGACGACGTCGCCATCGCCGTGGGTGATCGACACCGGTCGAGGAAGAATCACGACTTCACCGCTCCCGCCAGTCCCGCGACCAGTCGTCGCTGCACCACTATGAAGAAGATCAGCACCGGGATCGTCATCAGCGTCGACCCGGCCATGATCGCGCCCCAGTCGTTCTGGTCCGGTTTGAGGAACACCTGCAGCGCCAGCGGCAGCGTCTGGTTCTCCGCCGCCGAGATGATGAACGTCTTGGCGAACAGGAAGTCGTTCCAGGCGTGGATGAACGACAGCACGCTGGTGGCCACCAGGCCCGGTGCGACCAGCGGGAACAGCACCTGCCACAGGAACCGGAAGCGGGACGCGCCGTCGAGCGTCGCGGCCTCCTCCAGCTCCACCGGCACGGCGGCCACGAACCCGCGCAGCATCCAGATCGCGAAGGGCAGGCTGAACGCCAGGTGCACCAGCACCAGCGAGCCCAGGTGGTTGAGGCCGAACGCCGGGGCCACGTCCCGCACCGACTTCATCATGAAGAACAGCGGGATGGTCAGCGCCTCGACCGGCACCATCTGCACGACCAGCAGCATCACCAGCAGCGTGGTCCGGCTGCGGAACCGGAACCGGGTCAGCGCGGTGGCCGCCAGGAACGAGATGAGCAGGCTCAGCAGCACCACGGCGAAGGCCACCACGAGGCTGTTGAACAGGTAGCGCCCGAAGCTCTGCACGGTCAGCGCGCGCACGAAGCTGTCCAGCGTCGGCGCGAGCGTCCACGGCCGGGGGTCCGCGGAGATCACCTCGGACTCGGGCTTGAGCGCCGTGAGCACCATCCAGTACAGCGGGAACGCCACCACACCGGCGATCAGCACGGTGACGCCCTCGGCGATGCGCCGCCTCACAGCGTCTCCCCCGACTTCTTCAACGCCCGCAGGTAGCCGAGCGTGACCAGCAGCAGCAACACCGTCATGACCACGCCGATGCTCGCGCCCAGGCCGTACTCGGAGGCGGCGAACGCCTGCTGGTAGGCGTAGACGTTGAGCACCAGGTTGCGCCCGGCGATGCCGCCGCCGTTGGTCATGATGTAGATCTGGGTGAACAGCTTGAAGTCCCAGATGATCGACTGGATCGTCACCACGATCAGCAACGGCCGCAGCAGCGGAAGGATCACCGACCGCGCGGTCCGCAGCGCCGACGCGCCGTCGAGCGCGGCGGCCTCCAGCACCTCGCCCGGGATCGACTTGATGCCCGCGTAGAGCGTCACCATGACGAACGGGAACGAGCACCACACCACCTGGGCGGCGACCAGCCCGAAGGCCAGCCACTTGTCGTAGTTCCAGGAGAACCCGGTGGTGCCCAGCACCTCGTTGACGAAGCCGAAGTTCGCGTCGAACAGGAACAGCCAGATGGTCGACCCGGCCACCGCCGGGGTCGCCCACGCGCCGAGCGCGGCCAGGAACAGCGTCATCCGGGCCCAGGTGCGGACCCTGGTGGCCAGCACGGCGAGCGCCGCGCCGACCACCAGCGTCCCGAGCACGCACACCGCCGCGAACCCGACCGTCTGCCCGAGCACCGACCAGAACTTGGCGTCCGACAGCAGGTTCGCGTAGTTCTCCAGGCCCAGGAAGGTCAGCGGCGCGCCGCCGCTGACCTGCTCCTGGCCGTAGTCGAACAGCGAGATCAGCACGAGCTGGTAGATCGGGTAGCCGAGCAACCCGGCCAGCAGGAGCAGCGCCGGGGCGAGGTAGGCGAACGCGATCCGCCCGTCGCCCCGGTGGGCGCGCATCATGAACCGAACGCCGCATTCATGGCGTCGGCGGCCTTCTTCGCGGCGGTGTCCAGGTCGCTGCCGCCGGTCGCGACCTCTTGCAGGAGGGTCGGCAGCACGGCCTGCGCGTCGATCGTGGCCCACTTCGCGGTCACCGGCACGAACCTGGTGCCCGCGTTGAGGGTCTTGATGAACGGCTCGACCGCCGGGTTGGCCTTGGCGACGTCGTTCTGCACGTCGCCGAAGGTCGGCATGTTGCCCATCGCGTCGAACATCTTGCGCTGGTACTGCTTGCCGCCGAGCAGCTGGAGGAACTGGGTGGCCAGCGTCTTGCGCTCGGAGCCCTTCATCACGCCCAGCAGGTTGCCGCCCGCGAACGCCGGCGCGACGGAGCCCGAGGTCTTGCCGGGCAGCGGCACGACGGCGTACTTGCCGGCGGCCGAGGACGCGTCGACGGACTTGCGGTTGAAGTCGCCGCCGACCACCATCGCCGCCTTGCCGGCGCGGAACGCCTCGACGCTCGCGTCACCGCCGTTGCCGGCGCACTGGGACGGCGGGCAGATGTCCTCGGCGATCAGCTCGGTGTACTGGCGCAGGCCGGTCTTGGCGTCCGCGCCGTCGATCGCGGCGACGTACTTGTCGCCGTCCTTGCGGGCGATCTCGCCGCCGTTGGCCCACACGAACGGCATCGCGCCGTAGGTGTACTTGCCGCCGGCCGAGATGCCCAGCAGGTCGGGCTTGGCGGCGCGGATCTGCCGGGCCAGCGGCGCGATCTCGTCGAGCTTGGTCGGCGGCTTGAGGCCCAGCTCGGTGAACACGTCCGTGCGGTAGTACAGCGCGCGGACGCCGACGTACCAGGGGATGCCGTAGACCTTGCCCTCCACCTTGCCGGTGTCCAGGACGGCGGGCAGCAGGTCCTTCGAGTCGGCCCACGAGCCGAGGTCGATCTCGGAGAACCCGCCGCCGGCGACGTAGCCCGCGAGGTCGGTGTTGCCGAACTCGGCGACGTCCGGCGCGCTCTTGGGGTCGCTGAACGCGGCCTTGAAGCGCTCGGCGCGCGACTGGACCTGGATGTACTGCACGTCGACGGTGACGCCCTGGTGGGCGTTCTGGAACTCGGTCACCGCCTCCTTGACCACGGCTTCCTTCGGGCCCCGGTTGACCTCGTCGAACAGCCAGACCCGCAGTTGCCCGGTCTGCTGGTCGGAACTCGACGTGGTCGAACCGGACTGCACCGGGGCGCACCCGGCCAACACCGTGACGGCAAGGCCGGCCGCCACCGCGGCCCACCTCTTCGTTACCCGCATCATCCGAAACCCCCTCCAGCACGTGTTGCGTCTTATGCAACGACCATTTCATGGGAAGCAACGGAGATGCTAGTGTCCGAATCGGCAATGGGTCTAGACCAGATTTGCCCAGGTCCGGACGGCGTCGGCGGAGAGTGGAGCGTCCCACCCGCCGGGTCGAACCGCGCTCCCGACGTGGAAGCCGGACGCCCCGACGGCCTTGAGCGCGGCCACCTGCTCCGGCCGGAGACCGCCCCCGACGAGCAGCGCCACCTCGTCCTGGCGGGCGGCGAGCCGTTCCAGCACCGCGAACCCGTCCGCGACACCGCGCGGCGAACCGGACGCGAGCACCGTGTCGCAGCCCAGCCCCGCGACCACGCCCCAGGCGGCCTCGGGGTCGGCGGAGTTGTCCAGGGCGCGGTGGAAGGTCCAGCGGCAGCCGTCGAGTTCGGCCAGGACCGCGCGGCACGCGTCCTCGTCCACCCAGCCGTTGGCGTCCAGGAAGCCGAGCACGAACTCGGTCGCGCCCGCCTCGCGCAGGGCCGCGGCGTCCCGGCGCAGGCCGGCCACGGAGCCGGGCGCGAACCCGGCGGCGTCGCGCAGCATCACCCGGACCGGCAGGTCGGTGGCGGCGAGCACGCTGCGGACCAGGTCGGGTGACGGGGTCAGGCCGTCGGCGGCCATGTCGGTGACGAGTTCGAGCCGGTGCGCTCCACCGGCCTGGGCGGCGACGGCGTCGGCCGCGTCGAGAGCGATTACCTCAAGCATGGTCTGGACCATAACGGCCACCGGACCCGCTCAGGTCGGCCGCCCGGACGCGCCCGCGCCCACCCTCCGGCCGAGCCGCGCGGGACGACCGGGCCGCCGGGTCGAGCCGGGCGGGCCGGCGTCGACCTCGTCGTCAGTGGGCGGGGTGCGGGGTGTGGGCGTGCTCGCGGATCTCCCGGCGGGCGCCGCCGTAGCGCCACACCTCGACCGCGATCCACCCCACGCAGGCCAGGGTCAGCAGGCCGAGCGCCGCCCACGCGGGCACCAGCAGCGCGACCGGCGTCAGCAGCACCAGCACCACCGCCACCCCGACCCGCACCTTGTTCACCGTGCCCAGGTTGCGCAGCCGGAACCCGAGGTGCCCCAGCACGTACAGCAGCACCCCGCCGTACAGCGCGTGCGGCCCGACCCCGTGCAGGTGCTCGTCCGGGCGGTGCCCGTCCGCCCCGCCCAGGTAGTTCATGGTCTTCTTCAGCCCCAGCGCCATCAGCACGATGCCCGCGATCATCGGCAGGTGCAGGTAGGTGAACGAGTCCCGGGCCAGCGCCGCCCGCTTCGCGCCCGTCGCCTCGTGCAGCACCCGCTCCGCCACCGGCGCGACCACGTCGAAGTACGCCCACCACAGCGCCGCCGCGATCACCAGCCCGCACACGATCCCGTAGATGATCGGCCACGACACCGGCAGCTTCGCCACCCCCAGGCCCACCGCCACGATCGACTCGCCCAGCGCGATCAGCACGATCAGCGAGTACCGCTCGGCGAAGTGCACCGCCGACTGCACCCGCCACCCGGACACCCCGCTCGCCAGCACGCCGCCGTAGTCCACGAGCAGCGCCAGCGCCCACAGCCCGGTCTGCACCGCGCCGGAGGTGAACGACGCCGCGACCAGGATCGCGGTGCCGCCGAGCATCGGCGCGGCGGTCACCGCGAGCTGCCGGCGCAGGCTCGCGTCACCCCCGGAGAACCGCCAGTACGACACCAGGTGCAGCACCCGCACCACCAGGTAGCAGGCGGCGAACACCAGCGGACCGGGCAGGCCGCCCGCCATGTCCACGAACGCCTCCGGGATGGTCACCGCCGCGACCAGCATCACGGCCATCGCCGCGAACAGCACGACCCGCGCGCCGTCGTCGTCGGCGTGCACCCGGTTGCCCAGCCACGAGTAGCAGCACCAGCACCACCACAGGATCGCCAGCAGCAGCATCCCGCGCAGCACGCCCCGCGCGGTCGGGTCGTCGGCCATCAGCTGGGTCACCTGGGTGATCGCGTAGACGAAGACCAGATCGAAGAACAGTTCGAGCGGTGTCACCCGCGCGCCTTCGTGGACCACCCGGGCCCGACCTGAGGACATGGCCGGAAGTGTGCCACCCACCTGCGACGACGTGCCCGCGCTTCGCTAACGGTGAACTGTTAACGACGCAGTGTGTATCCACCGTAGAACTACTCACTCCTTATCTGATGACCGACCTTCGACCCACCAGGAGGCGTCTCATGGACCACCCGCACGACGGCCGCCGCGCAGAGCCGTCCCGCTGACCACTCGGGGGAGGAGGGCGGTGTTCGGTCGGCTTCGAGGGGTGCCGACCGGTCGCCGCCCGCGGTGAGGAAGAGGAGTGGCGGTCCGCGGTGCGAGGGGGGCATCGCGGACCGCCGCCGCAGGCCGCGGCGGGGTGTGTGACGATCAGCTACGGCTGGGGGATGTCGAGGAGGAGGTGACGACGTGGGAGATCTGCGCACGGCCGGTGAGCGCCCACCGTGGGAAGGTCTGGACGGGACGGACCGGCACGCCGCCTGCGTCATCGCCGCACGCGACGGCGACCGCAGGGCGCTGGACGTGCTGGTGGCCGACCTGACCCCGCTCGTGTGGCACGTCGCACGCGGGCACGGCCTGGACCGCAGCACCGCCGAGGACGTCGTGCAGACGGTCTGGCTCGCGCTGCTGCGCCACCTGGACCGGTTGATCGAACCCCGCGCGCTGGCGGGGTGGCTCGTCGTGGCGACGCGCCGGGAAGCCCAGCGCACGTGGACCCCCGCACGTCGGGAATCGGCACTGTCCGACGAGTTGGCGGAGCAGTTGGAGAGCGAATACGGGTTGCCGGAAGACGCCGCCCTGGTAGACGACCGGGACCTCCGGTTGTGGCGGGCTTTCGGGCGTTTGTCGCAGAAGTGCCAGGAACTCCTGCGACTCACCGTGCTGGCCGGGCGGGCGGAGTACCGCGCGGTCGCGGAAGCACTGGCCATGCCACGTGGCAGCATCGGTCCAACCAGAGGCCGCTGCCTGACCACGCTGCGCACACATCTTGACGCGGAAGGAGGATCGCGGTGAACGACATCGACCCGCGCGATGACCGCAGAGGCCAAGAGGACACCGCTGTCCTCACCGAGCTGAACCGGTTGGTGTACGAACTCGACGCGCCACCGGTGGGACTGGTCGAACGGATCCAGTTCGCGGTGGCGCTGGAGAACCTGGACGTGGAGGTCGCCCGCTGGGAGCGGGCCGGCTCGTTCGCCGGCGTGCGCGGCGGCAACCCGGGGACCATCACGTTCACGGTCGACAACCTGACCCTGATGGTCAACTTCACCCCGAGCGGCGCCCGGCACCGGATCGACGGCTGGTTGGTGCCCGCGGGTGAGCACACCGTCGAGGTGCGGGTGGCCGAGCACGAGTCGAGCACCACCAAGGCCGACGACGGCGGCCGTTTCGTGCTGTCCGACGTCCCGACCGGCACGACCCAGATCGTGGTGCACCTGGTGAACTCCAGGGGCGAGCCGGGCCGCACGGTGGTGACACCGACGATCATGCTGTAGACCTCGGCGCCCGACCGCGCCGACCGAACACTCCGCAGGGCCTCGTGCACCCCTTCCGCCGGGGGCACGGGGCCTGTTCCACGCCTGCCCCCGGACGGCACCCGGTTCCGCCACGTGGGTCGCCGCCACGCGGGCCTCCGCTCGCGGCCCACGCCGTCGGCCGGGCACGCCGCAGGCACCTCCGCCGACCAGGCCGGTCGGGGCGCGCCCGCCCACCGGGCCGTCCGGCTGCCCGGGTCGAGCACGGCCGCGGCGACCTCGTCGTGCTCGCCCACGACCGGGGAGCGCCCCGGCGGGCAGCGCCCGCCGCCCGGCGTGGTCGCGGTGGCCATGCTCGCCGGCGGTCACCGCGCGGCCGGGCCGCCGGCCGCTCGGGTGGGCTGCGGGCATGCCTCCAGGGTGCCGCGTCCCGTCCTCGCCCGCCGGCGATTTTCGCCTCCGGCGCACCGCGCGCCGGGCGGGCCGGCCCCGGGAACACCGGAAGGCCCGGTCCGCGAGCGGACCGGGCCTTCCGGGAACAGCGGTGCTTCGGCGATCAGAAGTCCATGCCACCGGCGTCCGGGACGGCCGGGGCAGCGCCCGCCTTCTCCGGCTTGTCGGCCACGACGGCCTCGGTGGTCAGGAACAGCGCCGCGATGGAGGCGGCGTTCTGGAGCGCGGAGCGGGTGACCTTCGTCGGGTCCGGCACGCCGGCGGCGAGCAGGTCCTCGTACACGCCGGTCGCGGCGTTGAGGCCGTGGCCGACGGGCAGGCCCTTGACCTTCTCCACCACGACGCCGCCCTCAAGGCCGGCGTTGATGGCGATCTGCTTGAGCGGAGCCTCGACGGCGACCTTGACGATGTTCGCGCCGGTGGCCTCGTCGCCCTCCAGCTTCAGGCCCGCGAAAGCGGCCTCGGCGGCCTGGAGCAGCGCGACGCCACCACCGGCGACGATGCCCTCCTCGACGGCGGCCTTGGCGTTGCGCACCGCGTCCTCGATGCGGTGCTTGCGCTCCTTGAGCTCGACCTCGGTGGCCGCGCCGGCCTTGATGACCGCGACGCCGCCGGCGAGCTTGGCCAGGCGCTCCTGGAGCTTCTCGCGGTCGTAGTCGGAGTCGGACTTCTCGATCTCCGCGCGGATCTGGTTGACGCGGCCCTGGATCTGCTCCGCGTCGCCCGCACCCTCGACGACCGTGGTCTCGTCCTTGGTCACGACGACCTTGCGGGCCTTGCCCAGCAGCGACAGGTCGGCGTTCTCCAGCTTGAGGCCGACGTCCTCGGTGATGACCTGGCCACCGGTGAGGATCGCGATGTCCTGGAGGATCGCCTTGCGGCGGTCGCCGAAGCCGGGGGCCTTGACGGCGACCGACTTGAAGGTGCCGCGGATCTTGTTGACCACCAGGGTCGCCAGGGCCTCGCCCTCGACGTCCTCGGAGATGATCAGCAGCGGCTTGCCGCCCTGCATGACCTTCTCCAGCAGCGGCAGCAGGTCCTTGACCGACGCGATCTTCGAGCCGTAGAGCAGGATGTACGGGTCCTCGAGGACCGCTTCCTGACGCTCCGGGTCGGTCACGAAGTAGCCGGAGATGTAGCCCTTGTCGAAGCGCATGCCCTCGGTCAGCTCGAGTTCGAGCCCGAGAGCGTTGCTCTCCTCGACGGTGATGACGCCTTCCTTGCCGACCTTGTCCATGGCCTCGGCGATCAGCTCGCCGATGGTCGAGTCGCCCGCGGAGATGGACGCCGTGGCGGCGATCTGCTCCTTGGTCTCGACCTCCTTGGCGGTCTTGAGCAGCTGCTCGGTCACGGCCTCGACGGCCTTCTCGATGCCGCGCTTGAGACCCAGCGGGTTGGCGCCGGCGGCCACGTTGCGCAGGCCCTCGCGGACCAGGGCCTGGGCGAGGACGGTGGCGGTGGTCGTGCCGTCACCGGCGACGTCGTCGGTCTTCTTCGCCACTTCCTTGACGAGCTCGGCCCCGATCTTCTCCCACGGGTCCTCCAGCTCGATCTCCTTGGCGATGGAGACGCCGTCGTTGGTGATGGTCGGCGCGCCCCACTTCTTTTCGAGCACGACGTTGCGGCCCTTGGGACCCAGCGTCACCTTGACGGCATCCGCGAGGGTGTTCATGCCGCGCTCAAGACCACGGCGGGCGTCCTCGTCGAACGCGATCATCTTGGCCATTGCGGTGTGTTCCTCCGCCTATGTAACGACTTATGGGGCCACTGCGGACACGCACGTCCACAGCGGAACACGGCGCTTGGCCAGGCTCGGTGCCCGCGACGGACGACCTGCTCCCGGGGGAGCCTGCCTCACCGTCCCAGCCTGCGTGCTGGCACTCAGGTGGTCCGAGTGCCAGGTCCGTGTTTAGCACTCAACCAGGGCGAGTGCAAGAACCGCAGGTCAGCGTGACGTCTTTCGGAGGACGTCCGCGCACCCCGGCGGGGTCAGCGGGAGGTCTTGACGGGCACGCTGGTGGGCAGCGGCTTCTTGCTGCCGCTGTCGCCGCCGACGTCGATGGACTGGCCGGTGCTGGTCGAGGCCGGCGGCCGGGGCTCCTCGGACTTCGGGGTGAGGATCAGGACCAGCACGACGATCGCCACGATCGCCGCCACGCCCACGACGACCGGCGCGACCCAGGCGGGCCGGGACTTCGCGGTCGTGGTGAACGCCGACGCGCCGCCGACCTGCGTGGGCGGGCGCAGCCGGACCGGGTCGGCCAGGAAGCCCGGCTGCTGGGCGAACCCGCCGGACTGGGGCTGCTGCTGCGGCGGCTGCTGCTGGTAGCGCGGGGGCTGCTGGGCCGGCACGCCGCCGGTCTGCGGGCCGTGCTGGGCCGGCACCGGGCCGGACACCGGGGCGTCCACCCGGCGCGGCGGGTTGGTCACCGTCGCCGCGCCGCCCAGCGCGGTGCGCGCGGCGGCCATCAGCTCCTGGCACGACCCGAACCGCTGGTTGGGGTCCTTCGAGGTGCCCTTGCGCAGCACGTCGTCGATGCCCGGCGGCAGCGCGACCAGGGACGTCAGGGCCGGGATCTCGGCGGCCAGGTGGCCTTGGATGACGTCCTGCACGCCGCCCTGGAACGGCGGCCGGCCGGACAGGCAGGCGAACACCATGCAGGCCAGCGCGTACTGGTCGGTGCGGCCGTCCAGCGGTTCGCCGCGCAGGTGCTCGGGCGCGGCGTAGGTGGGCGAGCCGAGGAAGTCGCCGGTCCGGGTGCGGTGGCCGGTCGCGCCGCGCCGGGTCAGCCCGAAGTCGGCCAGGTAGACGTGCTCGCGGGAGGCTTCCTTGGTGGTCACCAGCACGTTGGCGGGCTTCACGTCGAGGTGCACCAGGCCCTTGCCGTGCAGCATGTCCAGCGCCTCGGCCACCTGGCCGAGCAGCGTCAGGGTGCGCGCGGGCGAGATCGGGCCGTCCTTGATGTGGCCCGCCAGGTCCTGGCCGTCGACCAGCCGCATGGCGATGTAGAGCAGGCCGTCGACCTCGTCGAAGTCGTAGAGCGGCACGATGTTCGCGTGGTCGATCGCCGAGGTGTTGCGCGCCTCGTCCACGAACCGCTCGCGGAACTCGGCGTCGGCGGTCAGGTGCTCGCCGATGACCTTGAGCGCCACCTTGCGACCGAGCCTGACGTCCGTGGCCTTGTAGGTCACGCTCATGCCACCGCGGCCGAGCACCCCGTCGATCCGGTAGTGGCCCAGCCGTCGCCCGCTCAGGTCGTCCGACACGCGGGGCAGCCTAACGTCCGCACGGCCCGGCGTGCGCCGGGTTCGGGCTAAGGCCGGCACCGGAGCGGGCCACCCGGTGGAACGGCCCGACCCGCCGGGTGGCGGGCCGGGCGGAGTTCACGATGCCTTCCGGACGTCCGAAGCCTGGCTGCGGCCGTCGCGGCCGGCCTGGATCTCGAACTCCACGCGGTCCCCCTCGCCCAGCGTGCGGAAGCCCTCCATCTGGATCGCCGAGTAGTGCACGAAGACATCGGGCCCGCCGTCCGCGGCGATGAATCCGTACCCCTTCTCCGAGTTGAACCACTTGACCGTGCCGACAGCCAAGACGTCCTCCTTCGAGAAATACCTGAGCAAACCGCCACGCTAGAGGCACGAGGGGGTTCGCCGATACCTCCTTATGGAGTCATGAGCGCACGCTGAATCCGTTGTCGCGCAACCAACTGACGAGTGCTCGCGGACTGCGCGTACGGGTGAGCACGAGGCCCGGACCGGCGAAATCGAGGACCAGGCCGTCACCATTGCGGACCGATTGGGGCACATCGGGGGAAAGCGCGCGCAACCGGCACTGGAGGGTGTCGGCGAATCCGATCACGTGCCCGCTGTCGAGGGTGACCAGCTCGCCCGCGTCCAGGGTGACCACGTCGAGCGTGCCGTAGCAGGCGAGCACGACCGACCCGGTGCCGTAGACGTAGGTGAGGAAGCCGCTGTCGCCGCCGTGCAGCGAGCGCAGCGGCGGTGCGGCGGGGTCCATGGCGACCGTGCCCGCCGAGGCGAGCCAGCTGTTGCGGGCGACGCACCACCCGGTCGCGCCGTCGAGTTCCAGCACGTGCAGGTCGCCGGGCAGCGGCGGGGCGACGTCCACCCACCCGCCTTCCGCGCCGGCCGTGCACAGCGCGGCTTTCACGCCCGGCGCCTTGCCCTTGGTGTCGCGGCTGACGCCGTAGCTGGTCGCGAACAGCGACGAGCGTTCGACGAGCGCCGGTTCGGCGGGTGCGAGCACCAGCCTGGCCACTCCGAAGGTCGGCGTGTGTCGCGTGCGGACCTGCACCGGAACGTTCCTCCTCCTGCTGTCGCGCGTGGCGGCCGGTCGGAGCAGTCTGGCACGGGCGCGGCAGGATGGGGGTCGTGTCGAACTCGTTGACCGCCGTCGCCGCCCACCGCGCGCGGATCGCGGAACTGGTGGGCGTGACGGAGCCGGTCGAGCTGCCGGTGGCCGACTGCCTCGGGCTGGTGCTGGTGGAGGACCTGGTCGCGCCGGTCGCGCTGCCGCCGTTCGACAACTCCGCGATGGACGGGTACGCGGTGCGCGCGGCCGATGTGACCGACGTCCCGGTGACCTTGCCGGTGACCGACGACATCCCGGCCGGGCGCGCGGCCTCGACGCCGCTGGCCCCCGGCACCGCGCAGCGGATCATGACCGGCGCGCCGGTGCCGGCGGGCGCGGACGCCGTGGTGCAGGTGGAGTGGACCGACGGCGGGACGTCGTCGGTGCGGGTGGACCGGGGTGTGCGGGCGGGCGCGAACGTGCGGCGGGCGGCCGACGACGTGGCCGAGGGCGCGGTGGTGCTGGCCGCCGGGACGGCGCTGGGGCCCGCGCAGCTGGGGTTGGCGGCGGCGCTGGGGTTCGGGTCGCTGCCGGTGCGCCGGCGGCCCAGGGTGCTGGTGCTGTCGACCGGGTCCGAGCTGGTCGGGCCGGGCGAGGTGCTCGGGCCGGGGCAGATCTACGAGTCCAACGGCGTGATGCTCGCGGCGGCGGTGCGCGAGGCGGGCGGCGAGGCGGAGCTGCTGCGGTTCGTGCCCGACGACGTGGCGGCGTTCCGGGCGGCGGTGGAGCCCCGGCTGGCGGCGTTCGACCTGCTGCTGACCTCGGGCGGGGTGAGCGCGGGCGCGTACGAGGTGGTCAAGGACGCGTTCACCGGCCGGGGCGTGGAGTTCACCCGGGTCGCGATGCAGCCGGGCGGGCCGCAGGGCGCGGGCCGCTACCTGGGGGTGGCGGTGGCGACGCTGCCGGGCAACCCGGTCAGCGCGCAGGTGTCGTTCGAGGTGTTCGTGCGGCCGGCGCTGCGGGCCGCGATGGGGTTCGCGGTGGTGGAGCGGCCGACGGCGCCCGCCCGGCTCAGCTCGGCGCTGACCTCGCCGGCCGGCCGGACGCAGTTCCGGCGCGGCAAGTACGACCCGGCTTCGGGCCGGGTCGTGACGCCGGTCGGCGGGCCGGGCTCGCACCTGCTGTCCGCGCTGGCGCTCAGCGACTGCCTGATCGAGGTGCCCGAGGACGTGACCGAACTCGCGGCCGGGGCCGAGGTCCTGGTCCGCTTCCTCAACTAGGATCGTTGAACAATCCACGGATTCGGTCGGCCGAGTCCAGGTCGCCGGAGATCGAGTACACTCAGTCACAGCGAGTTCACTCAGTGCCATTGAATACTCCATGTGACCTGGATTACACTCGCCGGCACACCCGCCTGGTGTGTCCGTGCGTTCGTCGGGGGACGCACGGACATACCGGACGGGCTCGGCGGTCGCCGGCGTAGCGTGTGGCCGGCCAGCATTTCCCTGACCCGGAAGAGCCATGACCGTCGATCGCGACAAGAACAGTGGTGCCGTCTCCCACTTCATCGACCTCGCTCGGGGAATCGTCCCCCCGATGCACCCCGCAGGCCGCCCGTTCGTGGCGGGCGCGGCCGTCGCGACCCTCCTGGTGCGCCGGTTCTCCCGGCGCGCCGGCGTGGTCGGCGCGCTGCTGACCGCGTGGGTGGCGTGGTTCTTCCGCGAACCCGTGCGGACCACCCCCACCCGACCCAACGTGGCCGTCGCCCCCGCGGACGGCACCGTCTCGCACGTGGTCGACGCGGTCCCGCCGGCCGAACTCGGCCTCGGCGACGTGCCGATGACCCGGATCAGCGTGTTCCTGTCCGTGTTCGACGTGCACGTCCAGCGCGTGCCGGTGTCCGGCGCGGTCCGCCAGGTCTCCTACCGGCCGGGCAAGTTCCTGTCCGCCGACCTGGACAAGGCCAGCGAGGACAACGAGCGCAACACCGTGTGGCTGACCTCCACCGAGGGCCACGACGTCGTCGTGGTGCAGATCGCCGGCCTGGTCGCGCGCCGGATCGTCTGCCACGTCGCCGACGGCGACAAGGTCGAGGTCGGCCGCACCTACGGCCTGATCCGCTTCGGGTCGCGGGTCGACCTCTACGTGCCGCAGGGCAGCCGCGTGCTGGTGGAGGCCGGTCAGCGCACCATCGGCGGGGAGACCGTGCTCGCCGAACTGCCGGAGCTGTGACCCGGTGGCTCCCAGCGGGCCCGGCGTCCGGCTGCTGCCCAACGCCATCACCGTGCTGGCGATGTCCGCGGGCCTGTCGTCCGTGCACTTCGCCATCAAGGGCTCTTACGGCGCGGCCATCGCGGCGATAGCGATGGCCGCCGTGCTCGACGGCCTCGACGGCCGGCTGGCCCGGCTCCTCGACGCGACCAGCAAGATGGGCGCGGAACTGGACTCGCTGGCCGACGCGGTGTCCTTCGGCGTCGCGCCGGCCCTCGTGCTCTACGTCTGGAAGTTCGGGCCGAGCCGCGAGGGCTGGGTGGTGGCGCTGATCTTCGCGGTCTGCATGGTGCTGCGCCTGGCCCGGTTCAACACGCTGCTGGAAGTCGAGCAGCCGCCGTTCGCCAAGGAGTTCTTCGTCGGCGTGCCGGCCCCGGCGGGCGGCTTGCTGCTGCTGCTGCCGCTGATCGTGGACGAGCAGGTCGGCTCGCCCGGCTGGTGGTCGAACCGGTGGGTGGTCGCGGCGTGGACGGTCGGCATCGCCTTCCTCCTGGTCAGCCGCATCCCCACGCTGTCGGTGAAGACGATCAAGGTCCCGCCGCGCGCGGTCGCGCCGCTGCTGGTCCTGGTCGGCCTGCTGGCCGCGGTCGTGTTCACCTACCCGCTGGTGGCGCTGATCGCGGCGATGCTGGTCTACCTCGCGCACCTGCCCTACTCCGTGCGCCGCTACCGGTGGCTGGCCAAGCACCCGGAAGCCTGGTCCGTGCCGGCCGCCGACCGGCGGGCGATCAAGCGCGCCCACGGCGTGGCCGCGCGCCGGCTCGGCCTGCGCCAGCCGCTGGGCGGCCGGGTCGCGGGCGCGGCGATGCGGGCGGTGCGCCGACCCCGGCGCGCGCCCGACCCGACCGGGAGCCCGACGGCGAGCCCCACCGGGGGTCCGGCCGAGGGCAACGGCCAGGGCGGACCGCACAAGCGGCGGGGTTGGCGGCAGATCGGGCTTCGCCGCCACCAGCGGCCCTGAGGCCCAGGGTTGGCCTAGGCTCGCCGTGTGATCACGCTGACCGCCCGCCTGTCGCCGTCCGCCCTCGACACCAGGCGCGGAGTCGTCCGGCTGCACCGCGAGGTGCTGGACGCGCTCGGGCTGCGCGCCTGGGACGCGGTGCGGCTGACCGGCGCGCGGGTCAGCTCGGCGCTGGCCGCCGCCAGTGACGACGCGCCCGGCGTGGTGCTGGTGGACGACGTGACGCTGTCCAACCTCGGCATCGCCGAGGGGTCCGAGGTCGTGGTCGCGCCGGTCGAGGTGACCGGCGCGCGGTCGGTCACCGTCGCCGGATCGCGGCTGGCCAGCACGTCCCTCACGCCCGAGACGCTGCGGATGGCGCTGACCGGCAAGGTGCTCACGGTCGGCGACGCGGTCTCGCTGCTCCCGCAGGACCTCGCGCCGCCGCCCGGCGCGGACGTGAGCGCGACCCGCCGCAAGCTGTCCAACGCGATCGGCACGACCTGGACCAACGAGCTGCTGACCATCACGTCGGTCGAGCCCGCCGGCGGGCCGGTCGCGGTGCAGCCCTCCACCGTCGTCGGCTGGCGCGACGGAGCCCGCACCGGCGACGTGCCCGCCCGGTCCACCGCGGTGGCCCTGGCCGGCGCGGCGGGCTCGGCGGTCGCCGTCCCGACCACCTCCCGGGTCGACTCGCCGGTCGCGCCGACCGTCGTCGCCGAGCCCGTCCCGATGGCCGACCTGGTCGGCCAGAAGGACGCCGCCCGACGCCTGGCCGAATGGCTCGACCTCACCTTCGGCAACCCCGGCCTGCTGGCCCGGCTCGGTGCCGCGCCCCGGCTCGCCGCGCTGGTCAGCGGCCCGGAAGGGGTCGGCAAGGCGACCCTGGTGCGGGCCGTGGCGCGCAGCGTCGGCGCGAACGTGGTCGAGGTCGCCGCGCCCAGCGTCGCGGTGCTGGAGGCCGCCGCCACCGCCCAGCGGATCGGCGACGCCATCGCCGCCACCGAAGCGCCCGCCGTGCTGCTGCTGACCGACGTCGAAGCCCTGCTGCCCGCGAACTCCCCGCCGCCGGTCGCCACGGTCGTGCTCGACGCGCTGCGCGCGGCGGTCGTGGAAGCCGGCATCGCACTGGTCGTGACCAGCGCGCACGCCGAGGCCGTCGACCCCCGGCTGCGCGTGCCGGAGCTGGTCGACCGGGAACTGGTGCTGCCGCTGCCCGACGGCGCGGTGCGCACCGAGCTGCTGCGGGTGCTGCTGCGCGACGTGCCGCTGGAGTCCGATGTGGACCTGGGCGCGATCGCCGACCGGACACCGGGATTCGTCGCCGCCGACCTGGTCGCGCTGCGCCGCGAAGCCGCCGTGCGATCGGCCCTGCGCCAGCGCGACGTCGAGGAACCCCGCGTGGCCCAACAAGACCTGACCGGCGCGCTGGACACCGTGCGCCCCATCTCGATGTCCACTTCGGACACCCTGCGGACCGGCGGGCTGACGTTGGACGACGTCGGCGACATGACCGAGGTGAAGCAGGCGCTCACCGAGGCCGCGCTGTGGCCGTTGCAGTACCCGGACTCGTTCGCCCGGCTCGGCGTCGAGCCGCCGCGCGGCCTCCTGCTCTACGGGCCGCCGGGGTGCGGCAAGACGTTCCTGGTCCGGGCGCTCGCGGGCAGCGGGCGGCTCAACGTGCTCTCGGTCAAGGGCGCGGAGCTGATGGACAAGTTCGTCGGCGAGTCCGAGCGGGCGGTCCGCGAGCTGTTCCGGCGCGCCGCCGAGGCCGCGCCCGCCCTGGTCTTCCTGGACGAGGTCGACGCGCTCGCGCCGCGCCGGGGCCAGTCCTCGGACTCCGGGGTCGGCGACCGGGTGGTGGCCGCGCTGCTCACCGAACTGGACGGCGTCGAGCCGTTGCGCGACGTCGTGGTGCTGGGCGCGACCAACCGGCCCGAGCTGATCGACCCCGCCCTGCTGCGGCCCGGCCGCCTGGAGCGCCTGGTGTACGTGCCGCCGCCGGACGCCGACGCGCGCGCCGCGATCCTGCGGGCGTCGTCGAAGAACACACCGCTGGCCGACGACGTCGACCTGGCGGAGCTGGCCCGCGAGCTGGAGGGGTACTCGGCGGCGGACTGCGCGGCGCTGATCCGCGAAGCGGCGCTGACCGCGATGCGCGAGTCGCTGTCGGCGTCCGAGGTCACCGGCGACCACCTGGCCGCCGCCCGCACCGCCGTGCGCCCGTCCCTGGACCCGGCGCAGCTCGCCGCGCTCGCCGCCTACGCGGACTCCCGTTCGGGCTGACCCCCCGGTCGGGCCTCGGCCCGACCGGGCGGGGACCCCGCCCGGATCAGATCTTGCCGGACGGGCCCGCGTAGTTGTTCGTGACGATCACGATGATCCCGGCGTGCGCGGACTCGATGCCGTCGAACCGGGGCTTCACCTCGGCCTTGAGCACCTGCCCGAGCTGCTGCGCGGACTCCTCCTCGTCGGTGCCCGGCCGGTAGTAGACCGTGGTCGTCGGGATCTGGCCCTGCGAGTAGTTGCCGGTCTCGGCGACGTCCCAGCCGGCGCGGCGGATGTCGTCGGACGCCTTCGCGGCCAGCCCGCCGATGGTGCTGTTGTTGTAGACCCGCACCGGGGGCTTCGCGGCCGGCGGCTGCCCCGCCGGGGGCTGCCCGGTGGTCGTCCGGGGCGCGCCCGCCTGCGTCGTCGGGGACGGCGCGGTGGTCGGGTCGACGGTCGTGGTCCCCGGCTGCGCGCTCGTCGTCTGCCCGCCGGACTGGCCGTCGGAGGTCGGGCCACCGGTCGTCTGGCCCGCGCTCTGGCCGCTCGTCGCGGAAGTCGGGGGCTGCGCGCCCGCCTGCTCGTCCTCGCCGCCGGTGAACAGCGTCACCACGCCGATCGCCACGGCCACCGCAGCCACCCCGATCAGGGCGTAGCCCGCGGCGCGCGCGGGGTGGGCCGAGCCCGCCGGTTCCGGGTTGGTCATCGGGGCTCGACGCCCAGTCGCCGGGCCGCCCGCGCCCTGGCCCGGCCGGACCGGGACCGCTGCAACCGCTTCACCAGCATCGGGTCCGCCGCCAACGCCTCTTCCTTCTCCAGCAACGCGTTGAGCAGTTGGTAGTACCGCGTCGGCGACACGTCGAAGAGTTCCCTGATCGCCTGTTCCTTGGCACCGGCGTACTTCCACCACTGGCGTTCGAAGGCCAGGATCTCGCGTTCCCGGTCGTTCAAGCCGTCGTCCGGCGGATCCGCCGGCGCCAGTGCCTCTGCGGCGTCCACTCTGGGCTCCTCAGCCGTGCCTGCGCGTGGGTGCCATTACATCACGTGATCTTCGTCGGGGTCGGCTCATCGGTCGGCGCGTCCCCCGGTCCGTACCGGATGCGAGCGGTCCACCGATAAACTGCGGGCCATGGCAGTTCACCCGATCGTCATCGCCGGCGAGCCCGTGCTCCACCACCCGACCAAGCCGGTGGAGGTCTTCGACGACGCGCTGCGGACGTTGATCGAAGACATGTTCGAGACCATGGCGGCGGCGCACGGGGTCGGCCTCGCGGCCAACCAGATCGGGCTGGACCAGCGGCTGTTCGTCTACGACTGCCCGGACGACCAGGGCAACCGGTTCCGCGGCGTGGTGGTCAACCCGGTGCTGGAGACCTCGGAGATCCCGCTCGGGATGCCCGACCCGGACGACGACTACGAGGGTTGCCTGTCCGCGCCCGGCGAGTCGTACCCGACCGGCCGCGCCCCGTGGGCGAAGGTGACCGGCTTCGACGGCGACGGCAAGCCCGTCGAGGTCGAGGGCACCGGCTTCTTCGCCCGCTGCCTCCAGCACGAGACCGACCACCTCGACGGCTACCTGTACCTGGACCGCCTGGTCGGCCGGCACAAGCGCGCCGCGCGCAAGATGCTCAAGGCCAACGGCTGGGGCGTCCCCGGCCTGTCCTGGGACCCGGCCACCTCCGAGGACCCGTTCGCCGACGAGGACGACGAGGACTGACCCACGAGCGGCCCCGACACCCGCGGCCGCTGCGGTCGCACCTGCGGGAACAGGTGTGCGCGGCGCCCGAAAACCGCTGGACGTCGGGGTGACGATGGCCGCATGTGGAGCAACCTGGCCGCCTTCGTCGCGGCGTCCTTCCTGATCGCGCTGTCGCCCGGCCCCGGTACGGCGCTGGTGCTGCGACAGTCGGTCCGGGGACGCGCGAGCGCGCTGGCCACGGTGTTCGGCATGGAGGTCGCGGTCGCGGTGTGGGCGGTGGCGGCGGCGCTGGGGCTGTCCGTGCTGCTCACCGCGTCCGAGGTGGCCTACCACGCGTTGCGGATCACCGGCGCGCTGTTCCTGGTCTACCTCGGCGTGAAGGCGTTCCGCTCGGCGAGCCTGCCGCTGCCGGAAGCACCGCCGGCCGGCCACGCGTTCCGCGCGGGCCTGCTGGTGAACCTGGCCAACCCGAAGCTGGGCGTGTTCGCGATCTCGTTCCTGCCGCAGTTCCTGCCGGCGGACGCGGGCCGGGGCGCGCTGCTGCTGTTCGCGCTGGTCTGGGTGGCCGTGGACACGACGTGGTACCTGATCGTCGTCGGCGTCCTAGACCGGATCCGCGGCTGGCTCACCCGCGCGCGGGTCCGCCGGGTGCTGGAGCGGGTGTCCGGCGGGGTCCTGGTCGCGCTGGGCCTTCGCCTGGTGTTCGACCCGCGCTGAGCGCCGCCAGGGGAGTTCGGGCAGGCCCGCGAGTTCGACGTGCGTGGCGCACAGGGCCAGGTCGGCGTACCCGCCCGCGATCACGTGGGCGCGGATGCGCTGCACCTGGCCCACCGTGGGGAGTTCACCGACCAGCAGGAACGGCAGAAGGAGCCGCCACGCGCGGACCACGGTGGGCCGACGTCGGTGCGGGGCGCGCAGTACGGCACGTGCGACACGTAAGGCGTGCTCCTCGGCCGTGATGGCGTCCGGAAACCCCACGTGGTCCCACGACCACCGAAGCGCCTCGGCCATCGCGCACCGAACGCAGTCGACAGGCCCCGCGCCGAGTTCCTTACCGCAGTGCGAGCACGCCACGAGCGTCATCGCCCAGTCCGTGCACGTCCAGGGGTGGCGTCCGACCTCGTCGGCGAGGACGAGTTCGGCCAGCTCGCGCTCCCCCGCCCCGCCCTCGGCGAGCTTCTCGGCGGCGAGCAGCTCCTGCCAGTCGAGCAGCCAGTACTGGTCGACGAGTTCAGCGCAGAACCGGCACTCGGGATACCCCCGACCAGCGAGATCACCGCACGAAGGGCACGGCGAAACCCCAGCGGGGCGCGCCACGCGCCGCGCGCCGGGCGGGAACGGCTGGTGATCAGCCACGCGAGAAAGGTACGCGCAAACCCACCCGCTTGGCATCCGCACAACCCCGCAAACCACGCACCCCCGACCCCACCGCCACACCCCCTCCCCACCCGCCGCCCACGTCACACGATCGAGTGGTCACCTCCCCAAAACCCCCAAATATGTACGGAAACACTGTTCTCAGACCTCGGTTTGTAACGAGGAGGCCGCGAACCCCACCGAACCAAATCCCAACCCACACCCACCCACCCGCCACCCACCCCAGCCCCGCCCCCAGCCCACCCCCGACCCCCAACTCCGCCGGCCAGACATCGCCCACCACCACGGGCCACCCCACGCGCCCACACCCCACGCCCGCACACGCCACGCACGCACCCACACGCCGCACACGCACGCCGCCACGCGCCCACGCGCCGCACGCCCACGCACGCCACGCACCACGCACCGCACGCCACGCGCCCGCACGCCACGCGCCCGCGCACGCCGCCGCGCGTCGCACGCGCGCGGACCACGCGCGGCGCGCGCTGCCAGCCAACGCGCCGCCAGCCATCGGCCAGTTGGCGATCGGGCAACGCCAACCGGGCAAAGGCAGCCAAGGGCCAGAGACCCGTCGCCGCCGGCCCGATCTCCCCGCCCGACCTCCACCAGCCGGGATGGAACCAGCCGCCTCCAGGCGGGACGGAGCCAGCCAGCCCGAGCCCGGACTGGACCCGCCAGCGGCCTTCCAACCGCCGTGAGCTGACCGGTCGCTGCCATCCGCGCAGCCGCCCGCCGCGAGCCTGGGCCTCACCCGCTGCCCTCGCCCGCCACCTTCGGCCTCAGATCACCTCAAGCCGTCCCATCGGGGCCAACGCCTGCCGCGCCGCACCGCACCCGGCACCGGGTCCCCGCGCCGCCGCACGGCTGTCCATCGTTCGTTCGCACCATCGCCCCTGCCGCGCGTCATGCCGTAGCGACGGGTGCGGCGCGACGCAGTGGGGCCAGCGGCGTGGCAGTGCGACGCGGGATCGCAGCGACCGGCGTCGCAGCGGCCTGGGTGACTGCTGGCGGGGTGACTGCGGACCGGGCGATTGCGGACCGGGCGATTGCGCGCCGGGTGACAGCGGGTGCCAGTCGGCGCGGGGCGGCGGCAGCGGGTGGCGTGGCGAGTGCGCGGGTGGGGTGGGTGTTTGGACGGTCCCTTGGCATCGGGACGGCCACGTGGCTATGGTCGGCGGGACAACTCAACATCGCGGGAGCTCGCGCCTCAGCGGGCTGAGAGGGCGGCTGGAGAAATCCGGTGCCGCCGACCGCCTGAACCTGACCGGGTAATGCCGGCGTAGGGAGGAATGTCGTGACGGCACTTGACGACCGTTCGGTGAAACCCAGCGTCACCACGGGGCCGATCTCCGGCTCGCACAAGGTCTACCGCGAGGTGGCCGATGGCGTGCGGGTCCCGTTTCGCAGGGTGGAGTTGACGAACGGCGAACATGTCGATCTCTACGACACTTCCGGTCCGTATACCGACAGCGACGCCACGATCGACGTCCACAGTGGACTTCCCGCGCTGCGCGCGGACTGGATCGCCGCACGTGAGCCGGTCGGCGGGGCGGTGACCCAGCTCGCCTACGCGAAGGCCGGGATCATCACGCCGGAGATGGCCTACATCGCGGCGCGCGAGAACATGAGCCCCGAGTTCGTGCGGGAGGAAGTGGCGATCGGCCGCGCGGTGATCCCTCTCAACCGGCGGCACCCCGAGGCCGAGCCGATGATCATCGGCAAGAAGTTCCTGGTCAAGATCAACGCGAACATCGGCAACTCGGCCGTCTCCTCCTCGATCGAGGAGGAGGTCGAGAAGATGGTGTGGGCGTCCCGGTGGGGCGCGGACACGATCATGGACCTGTCCACCGGCAAGCGGATCCACGAGACGCGCGAGTGGATCATGCGCAACTCGCCCGTGCCGATCGGCACCGTGCCGATCTACCAGGCGCTGGAGAAGGTCGACGGCGACCCGGCCAAGCTGTCCTGGGAGGTCTACCGGGACACCGTGGTCGAACAGGCCGAGCAGGGCGTCGACTACATGACCGTCCACGCCGGCGTGCTGCTCCGCTACGTGCCGCTGACCGCGCGGCGGGTCACCGGGATCGTGTCGCGCGGCGGGTCGATCATGGCCGCCTGGTGCCTGGCGCACCACCGCGAGAGCTTCCTCTACACGCACTTCGAGGAGCTGTGCGAGATCCTGCGCACCTACGACGTGACGTTCTCGCTGGGCGACGGCCTGCGGCCGGGTTCCATCGCGGACGCGAACGACGAGGCGCAGTTCGCGGAGTTGCGGACGTTGGGCGAGTTGACGCACATCGCGCGCTCGCACCACGTGCAGGTGATGATCGAGGGACCGGGTCACGTGCCGATGCACAAGATCGCGGAAAACGTGCGCCTGGAGGAGGAGTGGTGCGGCGAAGCGCCGTTCTACACCCTCGGGCCGCTGGCCACCGACATCGCGCCCGCGTACGACCACATCACGTCCGCGATCGGTGCGGCGCAGATCGGCTGGCTGGGCACGGCGATGCTCTGCTACGTCACGCCGAAGGAGCACCTGGGCCTGCCGAACCGGGACGACGTGAAGACCGGCGTGATCACGTACAAGATCGCGGCGCACTCCGCCGACCTGGCCAAGGGCCACCCCGGCGTGCAGGACTGGGACGACGCGTTGTCCAAGGCCCGCTTCGAGTTCCGCTGGGAGGACCAGTTCAACCTGGCGCTGGACCCGGACACCGCGCGCTCGTTCCACGACGAGACGCTGCCCGCGCAGCCCGCCAAGACGGCGCACTTCTGCTCGATGTGCGGGCCCAAGTTCTGCTCCATGAAGATCACCCAGGACGTCCGCCGGTACGCCGAGGAGCACGGACTGTCCACAGTGGAGGCCATCGAGGCGGGCATGGAGGAGAAGTCGAACGAGTTCTCCGACCACGGCAACAAGGTCTACCTGCCGGTGGTCGACTGATGGCGGTGACGCCGCCGCGCGTGCTCACCATCGCCGGTTCGGATTCCGGTGGTGGTGCGGGAATCCAGGCGGACCTCCGGACGCTGTTCGCGTGCGGAGTGCATGGGATGACCGCGATCACGGCGGTGACGGTGCAGAACTCGTTGGGCGTCACCGGTTACACCGAGATCCCGCCGGAGGTGGTGGCCGCGCAGATCGAAGCCGTCGCCACGGACATCGGCGTGAACGCGGCGAAGACCGGGATGCTCGCGTCGGCGGCGATCATCGAGGCGGTCGCCGACGCGTGCGATCGAGTCCACATCGGACAGTCGATCCCGTTCGTGGTGGACCCGGTGGCGGCGTCGATGCACGGCGACCAGCTGTTGACCGATGCGGCGCTGGAAGCGTTGCGCGCCAGGCTGTTCCCGCGTGCTTCGCTGGTCACACCGAACCTCGACGAGGTGCGGCTGCTGACCGGCATCACCGTGCGCGACCACGCGGACCAGCGCAAGGCGGCGGAGGCGCTGTACGAGTTCGGGCCGCAGTGGGTGCTGGTCAAGGGCGGGCACTTGTGGGACGACCCGGGGTGCCTGGACGTCCTGTACGACGGGAAGCTGTTCATCGAGCTGCCGGGTCCGCGCTACGACGTGAAGCACACGCACGGCAGCGGTGACACGCTGGCGTCGGCGATCACGTCCCGCCTGGCGCGGGGCGAGGACATGCCGACCGCGGTCCGGTTCGGCAAGGAGTTCGTCGTCCGCTCGGTGGCCGCCGCGTACCCGCTCGGCGGCGGCGTGGGACCGGTGTCCCCTTTGTGGCGTTTGGGGAACGTCTAGCTCGCGGAAGGCTCGCCGGGGCGGCTGGTCAGGACTACTTTGGCGGCGTGGACCGCGAAGAAGTGGACCTGACCGGCGCTCCGGAGACCATGCTCGCCACCCTCTACGGGCGCGCGCTGGACAGCCGCGCGGCGAAACCGATCCTGCACGACACGGCGGCGGCCGAGGCAGTCGCGCGGATCGACTACGACTTCCGGAAAACCGGGGTGAACGCTGCCTCGGCGGCCGGTATCGCGATGCGCGCGAAGCACCTGGACGACTGGACTTCCGGCTTCCTGCGGGCGAATCCGTCGGCGACGGTGCTGCACCTGGCGTGCGGCCTGGACACCCGCGCGCAGCGGCTCGCGCCCGGTGACGGCGTGCGGTGGGTGGACGTCGACTACCCCGAAGTGGTGGCGCTGCGGCGAAAACTGCTGCCCACGCCGGACGGCGACTACCGGTTGGTGGCGTCGTCGGTGACAGATGAGGCGTGGCTGGCGGAGGTGCCCGCCGACCGGCCGACCGTGGCCGTGTTCGAGGGTTTGACGATGTACCTGACGGAGCGGGAAGTCCGGAGCCTGGTCGAACGGGTCGTCGGCCGTTTTCCCAGCGGTGAGGTGCTGTTCGACGTGTACGGGTCGACCGGGATCCGGATGCAGAAGCTGGTGCCGGCGGTGCGCAACGCGGGTGCGACGCTGCACTGGGGGCTGGACGATCCGCGCGCCGTCGAGCCGTGGGGGGTGCGGTTGGTGGAGGATCTGCGCAGCCTCGAACTGCCGGAGATCGCGGACTTGCCGGCGTCGAGCCGGATTCCGTTGCGGGTGATGGCGAAACTGCCCGGGTGCCGCGACGTCGGGCGCATCCTGCGGTACCGGTTCTGAGCGTTGAGCCAACCGGAGCAGCACTGGCGCGTCCAGTAATGCATGAGCGCACGACAGGACGCGTACATCGCGGAGTTGGTGCTGAGCCGACCGGAGGTCGTCGCGGCGATGGTCTTCGGGTGCCTCGTGCTCGGCGCGGCGGCCCTGGGTTTGGCGCGGTGGCGGGGTTGGCGGCCGGTGATGTCGGTGCTGGCCGGGTGCGGGCTCGCGCTCGCGCTGGCCGTGACGCTGGGCAGGCCGGGCGTGTTGGACGCGGGGGTGTGGACGGCCGACCCGGTCGGGGTGTGCGCTCTCAACGACTTCTCGCTCACCGGGTCGTTGGAACGGTTGAACCTGGTGATGTTGGTGCCGTTCGCGTTCTTCGCGACCGTGGCGACGCGGCGGCCGTTGACGGTGCTGGTGTTGTCGGCGGGGTTGAGCCTGTCGGTGGAACTCGTCCAGTTCTCGACCGGGCTCGGGGTGTGCGAGGCGCGTGACTTCTACAACAACACCGTTGGCGCGGCGGGTGCGGTGTTGGTCGGAGCACTGGTCGCAGCCCTGGCAGGTAGCCCTCGTACGGGGCGCGCAGGTCGATCGTCGCGGGAGTCGGCGGGAGTTCAACCCGTTCGACACGGCGCTGAAGGCCGAGGCTGAGCGGCGGGCCTGAACCGGCGGCCCATCAAGCCGCCACCGGCTGCGAAATCTCACCGGCAGTTGTCGAACCGCTGCCGGCTCCTGGCCCACCGGCTGCCGACTCGCCGGCTGCCTGCCCGCCGACCGCCAGCCCATCGGCTGTCAGCTCGCCGGGACGGCACGGAACCGCCGCCGGCGGCCTGCCCATCGGCGGGAGACCTCATCGGCGGGCGCGGACCGTCAGCCACCAGTCACTGACCGCGCCTGTCCGCCGCCAGCCCGTTTCCTGCCAGCCCGTTGCCTGTCGGCCGCCGACTGCTGACTACTGGTCACCACCTGCAGGTCGCCCGGCTGCCGGTCGTCGGACTACCAACTGCTCGCTGCCAACTTCTCGCTGCTGGCCGCTGGCTGCCGACTGCCGGTCGCTGGCTGCCGACTGCTGGCTGCCGGTCGCTGGCTGCCGACTGCTGGCTGCTGGCTGCTGGTCGTCGGGTACCCGTCGGGCGGCGTCTGTCCGTCAGGTCGCTCCGCCGGCTGGAGCGCGCGTGGGCGCGTGGGCGCGTGGGCGCGTGGGCGCGTGGCGGGCGTTCGCGCTTCGGCGCGCGGGCTTGCGCGTCTGGCGCGAGGGCCTGGCACTCGTCCCTGGCACTTGGGCGGCGCGGGCGCTGGGGGCGTCCGTCGTTCCGGGCTGGGTGGAGGCGGCGGGGCTGGGTCGGGGGCTGGGGTGGAGGTCGGGTGGTGGGTGGTGGGTGGTGGGGTGATGGGATCGGAGGTGATGGTTCGGGTGGGGTTCGCGGGCTCGGTCTATACAAACCGAGGATCGGGAACAGTGTTATCGTACATATTTCGGGTCTATCACCCGATTGTGTGGCGTCAGCCTGCTTCGCCCACCAGTACTTCCAGGGCGGGCAGGGCGTCTACCAGGGCTGCCTGATGTTCTGGTGACAGCTCCTCGATCCGGCGTTGCAGTTCGTGCACGCGCGCCGAACGGACGCCGGAGACCATCGTCTCGCCCTCCGGGGTGGGTGTCGCCAGCCAGGCTCGGCCGTCCTGGGGGTCCGGGTCTCGTTTCACGTAGCCCGCTTCCACCAGCGCCGCCACGATCCGGGACAGGGTCGGGGGTGCCACGCCCTCCTTGGCCGCCAGGTCGCCCAGCCGCATGGGGCCGCACCGGGCGAGGGTCGCCAGGGCGGACACCGCTCCCGGACCCAGCCCC
The DNA here is from genome assembly GCF_056640475.1 of Saccharothrix sp. NBAS 001. NCBI lineage: Bacteria > Bacillati > Actinomycetota > Actinomycetes > Pseudonocardiales > Pseudonocardiaceae > Saccharothrix > Saccharothrix sp. NBAS 001. Next base: position 8,423,033 of record NZ_CM153251.1, on the reverse strand, counting down.
GGCGAACCGGTGCGGCGCAGCAAGCGGGACAGCCTGCCGATCGCGAGGTACAGCCGGGCGGTGGCGTCCTCGACCTGGTCGGCAGCCACAGCAGCCTCCTACGTGCACAACGACGGATGAACCAGAAGCATCCATCATGCCTTGTGCCCGAGCCACCGCCCGTCGGGTGATCAACGAATCAGGCGTCCGGCGCAGGGCTCGACGCGTGTGCCCAGAACCGCCGGGGGATCCGCCCCGCCAAGCGGGCCAACCTGCCGGCTTCCACCGCGGCGCGCATCGCGGCGGCCATCCGGAGTGGATCCTGGGCCCTGGTCACGGCAGTGGCCAACAGCACAGCGGAACAGCCGAGTTCCATTGCCAGTGCGGCATCCGACGCGGTGCCGATGCCCGCGTCGAGGATCACCGGGACGCTCGCGCGGGAGACGATCAGCTCGATGTTGTGCGGGTTCCTGATGCCCAGGCCGGTGCCGATGGGGGAACCCAGCGGCATCACGGCGGCGCAGCCCAGGTCTTCCAGGCGTCGGGCCAGGACCGGGTCGTCGTTGGTGTACGGGAGGACCGCGAAGCCGTCGTCCACCAGCTGCTCGGCCGCGTCGACGAGTTCGATCGGGTCCGGCAGCAGGGTTTGTTCGTCGGCAACCACTTCCAGCTTGACCCAGTTGGTCTCCAACGCCTCGCGGGCCAGGCGGGCGGTCAGCACGGCTTCCGCCGCGCCCCGGCAGCCCGCCGTGTTGGGCAGCACCGCGATGCCCAGGCGGCGCAACAACTCCAGCACGCCGCCGCCCGCGGTGTCCATGCGGCGCATGGCGACGGTGGTCAGCTCGGTGCCGGACGCGACGAGTGCGCGTTCGAGCACGGACAGGTTGGCCGCTCCCCCGGTGCCCATGACGAGCCGGGAGGCGAACTCGCGGTTGGCGATGACGAGCGGGTCGTCCACGTCAGCCCCCCTGCACGGCGGTCAGCACCTCGACGGCGGCCCCGTCCGGCACGGGTGTGGACGACCACGCCGCGCGCGGCACGACTTCGCCGTCGAGCGCCACGGCCACGCCGGAGGGCGGCGCGCCCAGCAGTTCGAGCACGGACGCGACGGTCGAGCCGTCGGCCAGTTCCCGTTGTTCGCCATTGACCCGAGCCTTCAACTGGTTCCTCCTTCGCGGAGCAGGTGGAGCACGCGCCGCGCCGTGACCGGCGCGAGCAGCAGGCCGTTGCGGTGGTGGCCGGTGGCGGCCAGGACGCCGGGTTCGAGCCAGTCGACGACGGGCAGGTTGTCGGGGCTGCCGGCGCGGAATCCGGCGGCGCACTCGGCGATCGCGTACTCGGCGACGGCCGGCCACACGACTTCCGCGTCCCGCAGCAGGTCTCGCACGCCGCCTACGGTCACGTCCGGGTCGAAGCCGGCTTCGTACTGGGTCGCGCCGAGGACGAGGCCGCCGTCGCGGGGCACGAGGTAGACGGGTCGTCCGCCGACTTGGGCGCGGACGGTGTGGCGTGGTGGCGGTAGCGCGCCGGGGCGGGCGGTGAGCCGCAGGATTTCGCCTTTGACGGGGCGGATCACCTCGCGCAGCGAGGGGTGCAGGTCGCGGCTCCACGCGCCGGCGGCGATGACCGTGACCTCGTGGTCCATTGTGGACGTTCGGGAGAAGGTCACGCCGCTGGCCCGGCACGCGGCGCGAAGTGCGCGCAGCAGGACGCGGTTGTCCACGGAGAGGTCTCCGGGAACGGACAGCCCACTTCGGACGGACGGGCCGAATCCCGGTTCCGCCGAACGGAGTTCGCGCCGGGTCAGGCGGGTCGCGGTGCGGCCCTGGCTCGCCAGGTACGCGCGCAGCTGGTCCAGGACTTCGGCGTCGGCGGGGTCGGTGGCGACCGCGAGCGTCCCGGCGGGACTGAGCGGCACGCCCAGGTCGGCGGCGAACTCCGGCCACAGGGCCAGGGATCGCACGCCCAGCGCCAGCACCTCTTCGTCGCCCGGCCACGCTTCGGTGATCGGGGCGAGCATGCCGCCCGCCACCCACGAGCCGCCGTGCGGTGATCCGTGGTCGACCACCTCGACCGGGATCCCGTCGCGCGCGGCGAACCACGCCGCGGACAGGCCGATGACACCGCCGCCGAGGACGGTCACCCCGCTCGCACTCACCAAGGCACTCACGCTCCCTGCGCCGGCATGACCCGGATCAGGTTCGACGGTCGGAGCGAACCACGCTCCCTCTCAGCCCGGTGTTCTCCAGGCTCCCGTGCGGACCACGTCCACCGTAGCGCACGATTCCGGCCAGCGGTTACCGTGCGGCCCGTGCCAGGACTCGACGGAACCCAGATCAGGCGGCGGCTCGCCGACGCGCGGCTGTACCTCTGCACGCCGGACCGGCCGGACCTCGCGGAGTTCGCGGACGCGGCGCTCGCGGGCGGGGTGGACATCGTGCAGTTGCGGGACAAGGGGCTCGAAGCCAAGCGGGAGATCGCGGCGCTGGAGGTGCTGGCCGAGGCGTGCGCGCGGCACGGCGCGCTGCTCGCGGTGAACGACCGGGCGGACGTGGCGCTCGCGGTGGACGCCGACGTGCTGCACCTGGGCCAGGACGACCTGCCGGTGCCGCAGGCCCGCCGGGTGGTCGGCGACGGGGTGGTGATCGGCCGGTCGACGCACGACGTGGTGCAGGCGCGGGCGGCGGCGGGCGAGCCGGGCGTGGACTACTTCTGCACCGGCCCGTGCTGGCCGACGCCGACCAAGCCGGGCCGGCCCGCGCCGGGGCTGGACCTGGTGCGGGCGACCGCTGGGACGACGGACCGGCCGTGGTTCGCGATCGGCGGCATCGACCGGGAGCGGCTGCCGGAGGTGGTGGCGGCGGGGGCGCGGCGGGTCGTGGTGGTGCGGGCGATCACCGAGGCGGAGGACCCCCGGGCCGTCGCGTCCTGGTTGAAAATTCAACTAAAGGGCGTAGAGTCGTCTGCGTGATGCCTGTGCTGTACCTGGGCCACGGGGCTCCCCCGCTGGCCGACGACGAACGGTGGACCGGCGAGCTGAAGTCGTGGTCCGCGACGCTCCCGCGCCCGGAGTCGATCCTCATCGTGTCCGCGCACTGGGAGGAGCAGCCGCTCACCGTGGGCGCGACCACGACCGTGCCGCTGACCTACGACTTCTGGGGTTTCCCACAGCGGTACTACGAGGTCGTCTACGAAGCGCCGGGCGCGCCGGAGCTGGCCGCGTCGGTGGCGAAGCTGGTGGACGAGCCGGTCGCGCAGGACGCCGCGCGCGGCCTGGACCACGGCGCGTACGTGCCGCTCAAGGAGATGTTCCCGGAGGCGGACGTCCCGGTGCTGCAGATGTCGATGCCGACGCTGGACCCGCGCCGGCTGTTCGAGGTCGGCCGCAAGCTGGCCCCGCTGCGCGAGCAGGGCGTGCTGATCATCGGCAGCGGGTTCATGACGCACAACCTGAGCTGCGTGGACATGCGCACCGGGCCGGACTACCAGCCGCCGGCGTGGTCGGCGGAGTTCGACGACTGGGCGGGCCGGGCGCTGGCCGCCAAGGACGTGGACGGCCTGCTGGACTTCCGGCACAAGGCGCCGGCCTCCGGGATCGCGCACCCGCGCACCGAGCACTTCGCGCCGCTGTTCGTGTCGCTGGGCGCGAGCGCCGACCAGGACGCGACCACCACCGTCGACGGCTTCTGGTACGGGCTGTCCAAGCGCTCGGTCCAGTTCGACTGAGACAGGGAACACCCCTCGGGCGAAGGGGGAGCCCGAGGGGTGTTCCACGCGTGGTGCGCGGTCCGCAGGGATGTCGACCGCGCGCCACCGGTGGCCGTCAGCCGGTGGTGAGCCGCAGGCCGTAGACGCTCAGGATCTCGCCGACCGGCTGGAAGTAGGTCGTGCCGCCGGACGAGCAGTTGCCCGACCCGCCGGAGGTCACGCCCTGGGCCTGGCCGAAGTCGGCGCCCGCCACCCACGAGCCGCCCGAGTCGCCGGGCTCCGCGCACGCGTTGGTGCGGGTGAGGCCGGAGACCGAGCCCTGCGGGTAGTTGACGGTGGAGTTCTTGGCCTGGACGGTGCCGCAGCGCCAGCCGGTGGTGGAACCCGAGCGGCAGATCTGCGCGCCCACGGCCGCCTCGCTGCTGCCCTTGACGATCACGTTGGAGCCGCTGCGGTTGACCCACGGGCGGGAGGTCCAGTTGGAATTGGTCGCGACCCACGCGTAGTCGTTGCCGGGGAACGAGGAGCCCCGGAAGGTGCCCTGGGACACCCGGTTGGAGCCGGTCGTGGTGGCGCCGGACCGGCCGCAGTGCCCGGCCGTCACGAACCCGCCGGTGACCGCGAAGCCGATCGAGCAGCGGCTGCTGCCGATGTAGTAGGCGTCGCCGCCGCGGGTGTCGTAGAGCGGGGTGGGCGACTGGTCGACCTCGACCACGCGCACCGCCGGGCTGACCGCCTTGGCGGTCGCGACGAACCGCTCGGCCGCCGCGTCGCGGGTGTTGCGGTCGACCTCCACGACGACGGTGTTGCTCGCGTCGTCGACCCGCCAGCCGGTCACCGAGACCGGTGCGGAGAGGGCGTCCAGCGCGGCCTTGGTGCCGGTGAGCTGACGTTGCGAGAAGGTCACGACGACGGCCTTCGCGCCCACAGCACGGACGGCACCGGTCTTGGCACTGTCCGTGACACCGACGGTCAGTTCGCCCGTCGCGCGGTCGATCCACGCGCCCGCGAATGTGTCGCCGAGCACACTTCGCGCTTGCGCCTCTCGTTCACCCGACCTGGCGTCGTTGGCCAGTCGGACGCGTGCTTCCTCGGCATTTAGGCCCAAATCGCGTTGCACCGCTCGGAGCAACTCGGCCGGGTAGCTCTCCGTGTCGGAGGACGTTGCCCCGTAGGGGGCGGCAGGGTCCGCAATCGCCGGTACGCTGAGAGCTGAAGCCGTGCAGGTGGCGAGCAAGGCGGCCACCGCGAGGCGGACCGCACTCGTGCGGTTCATTCAGGCGTCTCCCTCATCTTCGGGTGCAGGGAACCCGAGAGCCTGGTTGCAGGGACCGCTCTCGGGGGCTCTAGGGGGACGGGTGGTGGGGCGGCGGCAGGGGTCGCCCCACCCCTTTTCTTTTTTCCGTCGTGCCAGGTGTCTCCACCGCGTCGCGCGATGACCTCACCGCGGGCAGCTCGGGACGGGCGTACGGCGCTCGCAGCCTCCGCACAGCGCCCCCTTTCTCGGTCTCTACCGACCGGTACTCACCCGTTCGAGCGACGTTATGACCCTGTTATCTATTACGCAGCAGGCCATCCGAGGGGGAAGTGTGTCACAGCTCACGACCATTTGACTGCGCTGTGTAGCAATTGACAGTTAACTCTCACTCAAGGTAATGAGACGATCACCGATTTGGGGTGATTTGCCAGAAGTAAGGGTTTCGGCCACTCATGGCCCCGACGTGTGAATGCTGCTGGGCCGACCGGGTGATACCGGAGGCTTTCCGGTTTCGCTCGGCGTAGTGGTCGGTAGCGGGGTGGTGGGGGTCGGCGCAACCGACGACCCGGTGGTCGGCGTCGGTTCAGGTGTGGTGCTGGACGTGGGTGCCGTGGTGTTCCCTTCGGGTCGGCCATTCGGTGCCCCCGGCTGCTCGGGAGCCTCGACCGTGGAAGAGGGAACAGCGGTCCCGCGTACCTGGTCGACGCCGCCAAATGTGATGAGGCCCACAAGGAAGACGAGGGCCGCGGACAGCGCCGCAGCGGCCCAGCGGACGTGCGTGCGCTCGATCGAGCGCTGGTAGACGGCGGCGCCGACGGTGCTCACCACGCTGGCCATCGCCGCGCCCGCCACGGTCCCCGCCAGGTTCAACCTCGCGCCCAGCACGGCGGCGGTGACCGCGCCCAACGCGCCCGCGACCACCTGCGCGGGCTTGATCTCCAACTTTTCCATCGTCTTCGGGGGACGGGTCGCCGGCCCGGGCGGTTCACCGCGGGTGAGGATCGTCTCCATGGCACTCGTGACGATCTCCGACATCCGCTCCGCCGCCGGCGTGATCGCCCCCGTGGTCGTGCGCACCCCGCTGCTGCGGTTCGACGACCGGCTCTGGCTCAAACCGGAGAACCTCCAGCCGGTGGGCGCGTTCAAGATCCGCGGCGCCTACCACGCGCTGGCGCGGCTGTCGGACGAGCGGCGGGCGCGCGGGGTCGTGGCGTACTCCAGCGGGAACCACGCGCAGGCGGTCGCGTTCGCGGCGCGCGCGTTCGGGGTGCCGGCGGTGATCGTGGTGCCGGAGAACGCGCCCGAGGTGAAGATCGCGGCGACCCGGGAGTGGGGCGCGGAGGTGGTGCTGGTGCCGATGGCGCAGCGCGAGTCCCGCGCGCACGAGCTGGTCGAGCGGCTCGGGGCGACGCTGATCCCGCCGTTCGACCACGTCGACGTGATCGCCGGGCAGGGCACGGTCGGCCTGGAGGTGGTCGAGGACTGCCCGGCGGTGGAGGTGGTGCTGGTGCCGGTCAGCGGCGGCGGGCTGATCTCCGGCGTGGCGACGGCGGTGAAGGCGCTGCGGCCGGGGGCCCGGGTGGTCGGCGTGGAGCCGGCGCTGGCTGCGGACGCGGCGGAGTCGTTGCGGGCCGGGCGGTTGGCGCGCTGGCCGGCGGCGGAGCGGGAGCGGACGTCGGCGGACGGGTTGCGGGCCGAGCTGTCGGAGTTGACGTTCGCTCACATCCAGACCTTTGTGGACGACGTGGTGACCGTGACGGAGGACGAGATCGCCGACGCGGTGCGGCGGCTGGCGGGCCGGGCGCGGCTGGTCGTGGAGCCCAGCGGGGCCGTCGCGGTGGCGGCCTACCTGGCGCACGCCGGGCGGTGGCCGGAGCGGACCGTGGCGGTGGTGTCGGGCGGCAACGTCGACCCCGCCGCCTACCTGCGCCTGCTCTCCGCCTGACGCCGCGCCGGGCCGGGCCGCCCCGGGGAGTCGGACGCGGGCGTCAGACGCGGGTGCGGGCGGGCGGGGCGTCCACGCCGCAGCTGTGGCAGTCGCGGCCCGGCGGCACCGGGCGCAGGACGTCGTTGTCGGTGCCGAGCGCGAGCAGGCCGCCGACCGCCGCCGCGGCGGCGCACACCAGCAGCGCCGTCTGCCAGCCGTGCGTCAGCGCCGCCGGGTCGGCGTACCCGGCCCCGGTCAGCCCGGCCACGGCCGGCAGCACCGCCACGGCCACCAGGCTCCCGGTCCGCGCCACGGCGTTGTTCACGCCCGAGGCGACGCCCGCGTACCGGTCGGGGGCGGCGGCCAGCACGGTCGCCGTCACCGGGGCCACCACGGCCGCCAGGCCGAAGCCGAAGACCAGCACCCCGGGCAGCACCCCGTCCAGGTACCCCGCGCCCGGTTCGGCTCTCCGAAGCAGCAGCATCCCGGCCGCCACGAGCAGAGGTCCGACGACAAGCTGGATCCGGGGCCCGATCCGCTGGGCGAGCCGACCCGACCGGGCGGACAGCGCGAGCATGATCAGGGTGAGCGGCAGGCTGGCGAGCCCGGCCGCCGTGGGCGAGTAGCCGAGCGACACCTGGAGCTGGAGGACCATCAGCACCATGACCCCGCCCAGGGCCGCGTAGACCAGGAACGTCAGGGCGTTGGCCAGCACAAAGGTTGCATTGTTGAACAATTGAGGGGGGACCAGCGGGTCCTTGCCCCGGCGCTGGAGCAGCACGAACGCGGTCAGCCCGACGACCCCGGCCACGCCCGCCGCGACCACCACCGCGTCGAGGCCCCGGGCGGGCGCCTCGACCAGCGCGCCGGTCAACCCGGCCAGGCCCAAAGCTCCGACAACTGACTCGGAGATGTTCGGCCGACCGGTGAGTTGCGCGTCCCGCGACTCGGGCACGCACCGGCGCGCCAGCCACACGCACACCACGGCGACCGGCAGGTTCACCAGGAACGCCAGCCGCCACGACCAGGCCTGCACCAGCAGCCCGCCGACCAGCGGCCCGACCGCGGTGGCCACGCCCGCCAGGCCCGACCACGCGCCGATCGCACGCGCCCGGTCGTCCCGCACGAATGCGGACTGGATGATCGCCAGCGAGCCGGGGGTGAGCAGCGCGCCGCCGACGCCCTGCAACACCCTGGCCACGACCAGCAGCCCGGTGTTGGGCGCGAGCCCGCACAGCAGGGACGCCAGGCCGAACCAGACCACGCCGAACACGAACACCCGCCGGCGGCCGTACCGGTCGCCCAGCGAGCCCGCGACCAGGATCAACGAGGCCAGCGACAGCAGGTAGCCGTCCAGGATCCACTGCAGCCCGGCCACGTCGGCGTCGAGTTCCGCGCCGATCCGCGGCAGCGCCACGTTGACGATGGTGCTGTCGAGCATCGCCATCCCCGAACCGAGGACGGTCGTCGCGAGCACGGCCCGTGCGCGCGGAGTTCCCCACTGGACCGTGTCCGCCACCCGGCCATTGTGCTCGGCCGGTCGTTCCGCGCTAGTCCACCGGACGGTTCAGCGTCGCGACGAACTTGTAGCGGTCGCCCCGGTAGACCGACCGGACCCACTCGACCGGGTTGCCCTCCGTGTCGAAGGAGTGACGGGACAGCAGCAGCATCGGCAGGCCGATGTCCGCACCCAGCAGTTCGGCTTCCTCGGGCGAAGCCAGCGCGGTCTCAATAGTCTCCTCGGCGTGGCCCATCTCGACCCCGAACCGCTCCCGCAGCACCTGGTACAGCGAGGCACCGGGTGCGAGGTAGCGGCGCAGACCGCGGAAGCGACCCAGCGCCAGGTGCGTGGTCTCGATCGCCATCGGCTCGCCGTCGGCCAGTCGCAGGCGGTGCAGGCGCAGCACCTTGGCCCCCGCGCGCACCCCCAGCAGCCGGGCGAGTTCGGCTTCGGCGGGCATCTCGGACGCCTCGATCAGGCGCGACGAGGGCTGCCTGCCCTGGGCTTTCATGTCCTCTGTGTACGACGACAACTGAAGGCGTTGCGCCACCTTGGGTTCCGCCGCGAACGTGCCTTTGCCCTGCACGCGCAGCAACCGACCCTCGACCGTGAGTTCCGCAAGCGCTTGCCGCACCGTGGTCCGCGACACGTCGAACTCGGCCGCCAGCGAACGCTCGGTCGGGATCGGTGATCCCGGTGGCAACGCGCGCAGCAGGTCGAGCAGGTGCCGCTTGAGTCCCCAGTACTTCGGCTCGCGCTGCGCGCGAGACCTGGCGTCGACACCAGATGCAGGGCTCGTCTCCAGCATTGCCTTCCTCCTCGACCTTGCCAGCGCTCCCAGCACAGGATGCCTTGTCCACGTCGGATCGTGCGCCCGAACCCCCGACAAGAGGGGAGGATATTGATCCGATGACTTTGCAACGTCTCGGCAACGTCCTTGACATGCCTTGTGGCGAGGCACACTCTAGGCCGCATTGGTCTACACCACTTTAGGCGTTCCGGTCGCTGGGACCGGGCAATTCGAAAGGGCGCACACGTGAAGGGCTGGAGAGGACTGGCCGTAGGTGCCGCCGCACTCGCGGTGGCCGTGGCTGGATGTGGCACGAGCACCAACAACGGCACTGGGAACTCCAGTGAACCCAAGACGCTGACGGTCTGGTTGATGGACGGCTCCGCGCCGACCACCCTGACCGACGCGCTCAACAAGGAGTTCCAGGAGTCGAACTCCGGCGTCACCGTCAAGTACGAGGTTCAGAAGTGGACCGGCATCCAGGAGAAGCTGACCACCGCTCTGAGCAGCAACAACCCGCCGGACGTCATCGAGCTGGGCAACACCCAGACGGCGAAGTTCGCGGCTGAGGAGACCCTGCTCGACCTGAGCGGCGACGTCTCCAACCTCAACGGCGGTGAGTGGCTCGGCGGTCTCAAGGACTCGCTGACCTGGGACGGCAAGCAGTACGGCATGCCGTTCTACGCCGCGAACCGCACGGTGATCTACCGGACCGACCTGTTCCAGGCCGCCGGCATCGCGGACGCCCCCAAGTCGCGTGACGAGTGGGTGGCCGCGATCGAGAAGCTGAAGACCGCCAACGCGGCGGACCCGGAGTTCCAGAGCCTGTACCTGCCGGGCCAGTCCTGGTACGCCCTGCTCTCGTTCATCTGGGACGAGGGTGGCGACGTCGCCAAGGCGCAGGGCTCCGCGTGGGCCGGTGCGCTGAACACCCCCGAGGCGAAGGCCGGCCTGGACTTCTACAAGAAGCTGGTCGACACCTCGGCGACCAAGGCGCCGAAGGACGCCGACGAGGCGACGCCGCAGCAGTTCGAGGTGTTCGCCAAGGGCAAGGTCGGCATGATGATCGGCCTCCCGTGGGAGCTGGGCAGCGCCGTCAAGGCCGACCCGACCCTGAAGGACAAGACCGCCGCGTTCCCGATCCCGTCCAAGACCTCGGGCAAGACCGCCCCGGTCTTCCTGGGCGGCTCGAACCTGGCCATCCCGCAGGGCTCGAAGAACCAGGACCTGGCCAAGGGCTACCTGAAGCTGCTGAGCTCGAAGAAGTACCAGGACCAGCTGGCCGAGGCCGGCGCCGTCCCGGGCACCTCGAAGGACACCGCCAAGCTGGCCACCAGCCCGCTGGGCAAGGCCCTCGCCGCGTCCGCCCCGAACGGCAAGGTCACCCCGACCACGCCGGCCTGGGCTGCCGTCGAGGCGGGCCAGAACCCGCTCAAGGACATGCTGACCGCGTACCTGACCGGGGCCAAGTCGCTCGACGCGGCCACCGGTGACGCCAACGCCGCCCTGTCCAAGACCCTGGGCGGATGACCTCAGCATGACGGCGGTTCACACCACCGACGCCGGGGTGCCGACTGACAAGTCGGCACCCCGGCGTGCCGCTCCGGGCGGCGCAAAGCGCCGTCAGGGCAGCAGCTTCGACCGGCTGCTGCCCTACCTGCTGCTGGCCCCCGCGCTGATCGGGATCCTCTGGCTGATCGGCTGGCCGGTCCTGTCGCTGTTCGTGACCAGCTTCCGCAAGCTGAACCTCAAGGAGCTGACCCGGGGCGAGGTCGTCTGGGTCGGTCTGGACAACTACACGTCCATCCTGGGCGACTCGGCGTTCTGGGCCATCGCCGTGCGCACCGTGGTGTTCACCGCGGTCGTGGTCGTGGTCTCGGTGCTGGCGGGTCTGCTGATCGCGCTGCTGATGCGGCAGCTGTCCCCGGTGGTGCGGATCGTGCTCCAGGTGGCCATGCTGCTGGCGTGGGCGATGCCCCTGCTCGCGGCGACCACCGTCTACCAGTGGATGTTCGACCAGCAGTACGGGATCCTGAACAAGACCCTGGTGAAGCTCGGGTTCGACGGCTTCGCCGGGTTCTCCTGGTTCTCCACCGGCACGTCCACGCTGGCCGTGATCGGGCTGCTGATCGTCTGGCAGGCGATCCCGTTCCTGGCGTTCTCGCTGTACGCGGGCGCGATCGCGATTCCGCGCGACCAGTACGAGGCCGCCGGCATCGACGGCGCGTCGATGTGGCAGACCTTCCGCGCGGTGACCTGGCCGGAACTGCGCCCGCTGATGCTGATGGTCACCTTCCTGTCCCTGCTGTGGGACTTCAAGGTGTTCGCGCAGATCTGGGCGTTCAAGAAGGGCGGGCCGGACGGCGGCAGCACCACGCTGCCCGTCTACCAGTACCTGGAGGGCATCTCCAAGAGCCACTTCGGCGTGGCCGCCGCGGTGTCCGTGGTGATGATGGTGATCCTCGGCCTGCTCACCTTCCAGTACCTGCGCCGGCTGATCAAGCAGGAGGGCGCGCTGTGATCGCCAAGAAGATCTCGGCGAACGCCGCCGCGCTGCTCATCGCGGTGTTCTTCGCCTTCCCGACCTACTGGATGGTGTCCTCGGCGCTCAAGCCGACCAAGGACCTGCTGTCCACCGGCTACGACCTGATCCCGTTCTCGGTGACCACGACGAACTTCGCGACCGCGTGGGCCAAGCCCGGGTTCCTCCAGTCGCTGGCCAACAGCCTGATGGTGTCGCTGGCGGCGGTGGCCGGCGCGATCCTCGTCGGCCTGCTCGCCGCGGTCGCCATGTCGCGGCTGAGGTTCCGGGGCCGCAAGGGCTTCGTGCTGCTGATGCTGATCGCGCAGCTCGCCCCGTTCGAGGCGCTGCTGATCCCGATGTTCCTGATGATGCGGGACCTCGACCTGCTCGACAAGCTGCCGTCGCTGGCGCTGATCTACTTCGCGGTGACGCTGCCGTTCTGCGCGTGGACGCTGCGCGGGTTCGTCAACGGCATCCCGCTGGAGCTGGAAGAGGCCGCGATGGTGGACGGCTGCGGCCGGTGGGGCGCGTTCCGCCGCGTCACGCTGCCGCTGCTCGGTCCGGGCCTGGTGGCCACGTCGGTGTTCGCGTTCGTCACCGCGTGGAACGAGTTCCTGTTCGCGCTGTCGCTGATGAAGGACCAGACCAAGGAGACGCTGCCGGTCTGGCTGTCCGGCTTCCAGACCAACTTCGGCACGGACTGGGGTGGCGCGATGGCCGCTTCGGCGCTGTTCACCCTGCCGGTGCTGGTGTTCTTCCTGATCGTCCAGCGCAAGATGGTCGGCGGCGTCACCGCCGGCGCCGTGAAGGGATAAGACGACATGTCGTTGCACCAGCTCGCCGCTGCCGTGCTGCTGCCGGGATTCCACGGCACCACGGCTCCGGACTGGTTGCTCAAGCGGGTGGCGGACGGTCTCGGCGGTGTGGTGCTGTTCGGCCGCAACGTCGTGGACGACGCCCAGGTGACGGCGCTCACGGCGGCGTTGCGCGGGGTGCGGCCGGACGTCGTCATCGGCATCGACGAGGAGGGCGGCGACGTCACCCGGCTGGACGCCGCGGTCGGCTCCGAGGTCCCGGGCAACCACGCGCTGGGCGCGGCGGGCGACCTGGGGCTGACCCGTGCGGTGGCCGCGTCGATCGGGGCCCGGTTGGCCAAGACCGGGGTGAGCCTGAACCTGGCGCCCTCCGCGGACCTGGTGCTGACCCTGGACGACCCGGTGATCGGCGTGCGGGCCTTCGGGTCCGACCCGAAGGCGGCGGGCGAGCACGTGGCCGCGTTCGTGGACGGGATGCAGGCCACCGGTGTCGCCGCGTGCGCCAAGCACTTCCCCGGTCACGGTGCGTCCACTGTGGACTCGCACGAGGCGTTGCCGGTGCTCCCGCGCACCGAGCAGGAGCTGCGCGAGGTCGAGCTGGTGCCGTTCCGCGCGGCCGTGCAGGCGGGCGTCCGGTCGGTCATGACCGGGCACCTGGTGGTCCAGGGGTGGGGCCCGCTGCCCGCCACGCTGAACCCGAAGGCCGTCCAGGTGCTGCGCGGGGAACTGGGCTTCACCGGCGCGATCATCACCGACGGGCTGGACATGAAGGCCGTGGGCGGCGACCTCGCCCAGGGCTCGGTCCAGGCGCTGGTGGCGGGCGTGGACGCGCTGTGCCTGGGCGGCGAGCCGCTGGACGACGCCGGGCTGCAGTGGCTGATCGACGCCATCGTGGCGGCCGTGGAGCGCGGCGAGCTGCCGCGGGAGCGGCTGGCCGAGGCCGCCCGGCGCACCGCGGCCCTGGGCACGCCGCCCGCCGCGGTCGACGGGCACGACCCGGAGATCGGCCTGAAGGCGGCCCGGCAGGCGCTGGAGGTGACCGGCGACCTGAAGCTCTCCGGCGCCCCGGTGGTGCTGGACCTGGCGGTCAAGGCGTCCATCGCGGTGGGCGACGAGGTGCCGTGGGGCCTGGGGCCGTACCTGGTCGACCTGGTGCCCGGCACGACCGTGCTGGACACCCGGGACCCGGCCGAGGTCGCCCAGGCGGCCGGCGGGCGCACGGTCGTGGTCGTGACGAGAGAGGCACATCGCTTCCCGTGGGCTCGCGACCTGGTGCGCTCACTGGTTACTATTGGTCTAGACCTAGTGCACGTCGAGACCGGCGTTCCAGGTCCGGACCTGGGCACCGCTGCCCGCGTGAACACCCATGGCGGTTCACGGGTGTGCCTGCGAGCCGCGGCAGAGCGCATCGCCGCCAGCACCTGAGAAGGGCCATTCGATGACCGACCACCAGCCCGGCAGGCACATGGCGGCCGAGATCGGCCAGCAGCCCGCGATCTTCGCGGACCTGGTGTCCCGGCGCTCCTCCATCGCGGCGGTCGCCGACGCGATCCGCGAACGGCAGCCCAGGTTCGTCCTGCTCGCCGCGCGCGGGTCGTCCGACCACGCGGCCATCTACGCGAAGTACCTGACCGAGGTGCTGCTCCAGCTGCCCGCCGGTCTGGTGTCCCCGTCCACCACCACGCTCTACGGCGCGCAGCCCGACCTGCGGGACGTGCTCGTCGTGTCGGTCAGCCAGAGCGGCGGGTCGCCCGACCTGCTGGAGGTCACCCAGTCGGCACGCGCCCGAGGCGCGCTGACCGTGGCCGTCACCAACACCTCAGACTCCCCGCTCAACGGCGCGGCCGAACTGGCCGTGGACGTCGGCGCGGGCGTGGAGCAGGCCGTCGCGGCCACCAAGACCTACTCCGCCACGCTGCTCGCGCTCTACCTGCTGGTCGACGCGATCCGCGGCGGCAACGGCGCGGCGGTCGCGGGCATCGGCGAGCTGGCCCAGTCCACCCTGGACGCCTCGGCGGACGCGGTCGCGGAGGCCGTCCAGCGGTACCGGTTCGTGGACCGGGTGCTCACCACCGGGCGCGGCTACTCGCTGCCGTCCGCGCTGGAGTCGGCGCTCAAGCTCGCCGAGACCAGCTACCTGGCCGCGCGCGCGTACTCCGGCGCGGACCTGCTGCACGGGCCGGTCGCGGCGGTGGACGGCGAGACCGCCGTGCTCGCGGTGACCAGCGCGGGCAAGGGCGGCGAGGCCATGCACGACGTGCTGGACGTGGTGCACGGGCGCGGCGCCGACGTGCTCGCGGTCGGTTCGGCGTCGGACAAGGTGGCGGCGGCGCTGCGCATCCCGGTCGCCGAGACGGCCGAGGAGGTCGCGCCGATCCTGGAGATCCTCCCGGTCCAGCGGCTGGCCCACGGCCTGGCGCTGGCGCGCGGCGGCGACCCGGACAGCCCGCGCGGCCTGAACAAGGTCACCCGCACCCGCTAGTCGAACTGCCCCGATGCCCCCGGCGAACCCGGGGGCATCGGCGTTTCCGCAGCTCCACGCCCGGCGATCGGCCGACGATCGGCCGGTGTGCCGGGTCAGCCCGCGAAACGGAAGTCGAGCAGGCAGCGCCCGCCGGGCAGGTCGGTCACCGCGTCGAGGGCCAGGCCGTGGGGTGCGGCGAGCGCGCGGAACTCCTCGACCCGGCGCTCCCGGCTGCCGAAGATCACCAGCATGGCCAGGTCGGCGGCGGTATCGGCCTGTCGCCCGCCGACCGGTTCGACGACCAGGACCCGGCTGTCCGGCCGGGCGGCCTCGGCGCAGCGGGCCAGGACCAGGTGAGCGCGCTCGTCGTCCCAGTCGTGCAGGACGTCGCACAGCAGGTAGGCGTCGGCACCGGCGGGCAGCGGGTCGAAGAAGCTGCCCGCGCTCGCCCGCGCCCGGTCGCCGAGCCCGTGCTCGGCGAAGGTCCGGGCCGCTTCGGCGGCGGTGAGCGCGAGGTCCACCAGGTGGCCCCGGGTGCCCGGGTGGGCGGCCAGGATCGCGGCGAGCAGGGTGCCGCGACCGCCGCCGACGTCCACCACGGTGGCGAAGCGGGACCAGTCGTAGCCGGCGGCCATCGCCGGCAGGTGGGCCCGGAACCGGTCGGTCATCTGCCGGTCGAACGTCTCCCGCAGCCGGGGGTGCTCGGCCAGGTCGGCCCAGAAGTCCCGGCCGTGGTGGCGCGGGTAGCCGGCGCGACCGGTCCGCACGCTGTGCAGCAGCTCGACGAAGGCCAGCTCGGCGCGCCCGCCGGCGGCGTCCAGGTGCAGCAGGTCGGCCAGCCGGTTGCCGGCGTCGGCGCACAGCGCGGTGCCGCGCCGGGTGGTCCGGTGGCCGGTCGGGGTCGGCTCCACGATCCCGAGCGTCGCGAGGTGGCCCAGCAGCAGCCCGAGCGCGACCGGCGACGCGCCCAATTCGTCCGCGAGCCGCCCGGTGGTGACGGCGGTGTCGCGCAGGCGGTCCGGCAGGCCCAGGGTGACCGCCACCCGCAGCGCCATCGGCGTGGCCAGGCCGGCCATGGTCAGGATCCCGGCGGTGTCGTTGTCGTCCACGTCGATCAACGGTGGCAGGGCCGTCAACGGAAAAACGGCCCGGCGCCCTCGGGCGCCGGGCCGTTCCGGGTTGCTACCTCGCCGTGGCGAGTTCCTGGCTCAGGTCCAGCTCGGCGTCGAACACGACCTCGCCGTCCACCCACACCTTGCGCGGGCGCAGGTCGTCGTCCCACCAGACCAGGTCGGCGACCGCGCCGGGCGCGAGGCGGCCCAGGGTGGGCTCGCCGATCACGTCCGCCGGGACGATCGTGGCCGACGCCAGGGCGTCCGCGACGTCCACGCCGACCGAGACGATGTTGCGCACCGCCCGGTCCAGGGTGAGCGCGCTGCCCGCGATGGTGCCCTCGGGCGAGCGCGGCACGCCGTCCTCGCTGAGCACCACGACCTCGCCGCCGAGCTGGTAGCGGCCCGGCGGCATGCCGGCCGCCGCGACCGCGTCGGTGACCAGGGCGACCCGGTGGCCGGCCGCGTTGAACACCAGGCGGCAGACGTCCGGGCCGACGTGCGCGAGGTCGGCGATCAGCCCGAGGGTGAACCGGTCGTCCACCAGGGCGACGCCGGGCACGCCCGGTTCGCGGTGGCCGAGCGGGCGCTGGGCGTTGAACAGGTGGGTGATCATCCGCGCGCCGGCCTCGGCGGCGGCCCGGGTCTGCTCGCCGGTGGCGTCGCTGTGCCCGACCGCGACCAGCACGCCCGCCTCGGACAGCCGCCGCACGGCCGCCAGGCCGCCGGGCTGCTCGGGGGCCAGCGTGACCATGCGCAGCGCGCCGCGCAGGTCGTCGGCCAGCAGCAGGTCGATCTCGGCCGGTCCCGGCTCCACCATCAGCGCCGGGTCGTGCACGCCCGGCCGCTTGGGCGACAGGAACGGGCCTTCCAGGTGCACGCCGAGCGGGCGCGCGCCGGAGTCGGCGGGCAGCGCGGCGGAGGCGGCCAGCACGGCCCGCGCCTGGCGCAGCGCGACCGGCACCGGCGCGGTGATCAGGGTCGGCAGGAAGCGGGTCACACCGGTCTTCGGGAGGGACCTGGCGACGAAGCGCATCCCCTCGTCGTCCACCTCGGCGAAGTCGACCCCGACCGCCCCGTTGACCTGCACGTCCACCAGGCCCGGAGTGAGCAGACCGCCGGTGAGCACCTCGGCGCCGGCGGGCGGTTCGCCCGCTACGACGTCGACGATCCGGCCCGCCCTGACTCGCACGCTGGCGGGACCGGTGATGGTGCGACCGAGCAGTGCTCGCGGAGCTGCGACAACGGTGTCCAAGGTCCCTCCTCAAATGGTCTGGACCATTATGGCCGTAACTGGTGGGCGACGTCACCTGTGGTTAGAAGATAACCGTAATGTGTTTTCACACGTGAACATCCTTCTGGACGGGCTCTGGACGCCGGGTCCGGCCGCGACGCGACGAGGTGGTGGCCCATACTTGGCGGCAGACATCCGAGGTCTACCGGAGGTGCCCGTGGCAGTCACCGACGACGCGATCCTGCGCGTGAAGGAAATGATCACGTCCGGTGAACTCAAGCCCGGCGACCGGCTGCCCCGGGAAGCCGACCTGGCCGAGCGGCTGGGGCTGTCGCGGAACTCGCTGCGCGAGGCCGTCAAGGCGTTGTCGCTGGTCAGGGTGTTGGACGTGCGCCAGGGCGACGGCACGTACGTGTCCAGCCTCCGGGCCGACGACCTGCTCGGCGCGCTGTCGTTCGTGCTGGACCTGCACCGGGGCGAGGACTCCGTGCTGGAGGTGCTGCAGGTCCGCCGGATCCTCGAACCGGCGGCGGCGGCGATGGCCGCGCAACGCGTCGGGGCGGAGGAGGTCGCCGCGCTGCGCGCCCTGTGCGAGACCGCCGAGCAGGCGCGGTCGGTGGAGGAGCTGGTCGAGCACGACCTGGAGTTCCACCGCGCGATCGCGCAGTGCTCGGGCAACGCCTACCTGGCCCGGCTGCTCGACACGCTGGCCGGGCCGACCGCGCGGGTGCGGATCTGGCGGGGCATCACGCAGGGCGGCGCGGTGGACCGCACGGTCGCCGAGCACCGGGCGATCGTGGACGCGCTGGCCGCCCACCAGGTCGAGCTGGCCAGGTCGTGGTCCACCGTGCACGTGGCGGGCGTGGAGCAGTGGTTGTCCGACCTGGCCTGACCCGGCCTCAGCCGCGCCCGGTGCGCCGGAAGTGGAACGGGCAGGTGGCCCCGCCCAGCGCGATGGTCGTCGGCCGGCTGAAGTCGACGCCGTGCCGGTCGCGGTCGATCGCGTCGATCCACGCGGCGTCGAACGCGCAGAACACCGGCCCCAGCTCGGGAACCCCGCACCTGGCCAGGACTTCGACGTAGTAGCACCTGGTGACGTCCACCAGGTAGCTGTCCGGGTCCTCCGACCGGACGAACCCGAAGTCCGCGCCGAAGTAGTTGTCCTCGCGGTCCTTCGACACGTCGGTGATCACCCGGAACGGGTCGTCCGACGCGTCCAGCGCGGCCTTCGTCGTGTCGTGCACAAACGGCCGCAGCGGCTCGTGGAACGCGCGCGCGACAAGGGAAAGCGCTTCAGCCCGGGGCACCCGGTCGAGCAGCGCCCGGTACCCGGCCACGACGGTCGCGGTGAGCGGCAGGTGCGGGCTGCGCCCACCGGGGCCGGCGCCGTCCGTGCCGTCGCCGACCAGCGCCACGACCCGCGCGACGCCGGCGTCCAGTTCGGCCGCCGGGATCCGGTCCGCCAGGTGGGCGCGGAAGAGTTCGACGATCTGTTCATCCATGTCGGTGGCTGTCCTTCTCGGTCCGTACCCGCGCACGCGCGGGACGGCCGGCACGCTCCGACCACCGACCTGGTGCCGACCAGGGTTTCGTCTACCGCCCCGGACCGTACACCCGACCGCCGGTCCGCGACCCCGGTCCGTCCGAAGAGGACCGGCGGGGCCCGCCCGGCCCGCAGGACGCGGAACCCCGCTCCACCAGCCGGAAATACATCGGATCTGTAGTCGCCAAATCGGCGTGCGTTCCCGCTGACGCGCGTCAAGTCGTCCGATGACTTGCCGTGGAATCACAGTCCGGAAGCATTCCCCGAGCAGAACGTCGTGACCACGACCACCCGCCGTCCGCCGAAGCACGACGACGAAAGGCTCCGATGACACACCACCGTGCGGTGTGGGCGTCCGCCGCCACCACCGCCGCACTGCTCGCCTCGCTCGTCACCTCGGGCGTCGCCGATGCCGACGACCAGCCGGCCGACCCGGTCGCGCCCACCCGCGCCGAGCACGTCGAAGCCGGGTCGTCCGAGCACGTCGGGTCGACGCTGGCCGCCGCGACCGGCGCGGTCACCGCGTTCGTCGAGCTGACCGCCACGCCCGCCGCCGAGGCGTTCGACACCGAGAAGGCGCGGGGCGCGGGCGACCAGCAGGCCGCCGCGGCGGCGCAGGCCACCCGGCAGCGCACCGACGACACCGCCAACCGCGTGCTCGACGTGCTGCGCGGCAAGGACGCCGGCACCCAGGAGGTCGCCAAGACCGCCAACGCGGTGCCCGGGGTCGTGGTCAACGCCGACGCGGCCAAGGTCCGCGAGCTGGCCGCGCTGCCCGAGGTGAAGGCGGTCCGGCTGGCGGTGCCCAAGGTCGTGCAGAACGCCGGCGCGGTGCAGCTCACCAAGGCCGCGCAGGTCTGGCGGCAGACCGGCCGCTACGGCGACGGGATGCGGATCGGCATCATCGACACCGGCATCGACTACACGCACGCCGACTTCGGCGGCCCCGGCACCCGCGAGGCGTACCAGGCCGTCGACCGCACGCAGCCGTGGACGCCGACCGCGAAGGTCGTCGGCGGCTACGACTTCGCGGGCGACGACTACAACGCCAACGACCCGGAGAAGGCCACCCCCAAGCCCGACCCGAACCCGCTGGACTGCCAGAGCCACGGCACGCACGTCGCCGGCTCCGCCGCCGGCTTCGGCGAGAACGCCGACGGCAGCACGTTCGCCGGCGACTACCGGACCCTCACCCCCGAGGTCCTGGGCACCATGAAGATCGGCCCCGGCAGCGCGCCCAAGGCGTCGCTCTACGCGCTGAAGGTGTTCGGCTGCGGCGGCTCCACCAACCTCGCCGCGCAGGCCATGGACTGGGCGCTGGACCCCGACGGCGACGGCGACTTCTCCGACCACCTCGACGTGGTGAACATGTCCCTGGGCTCGGACTTCGGCGGCCAGGACGACCCGGACAGCCTGTT
This sequence comes from Saccharothrix sp. NBAS 001, assembly GCF_056640475.1. NCBI lineage: Bacteria > Bacillati > Actinomycetota > Actinomycetes > Pseudonocardiales > Pseudonocardiaceae > Saccharothrix > Saccharothrix sp. NBAS 001. The sequence continues at coordinate 8,402,760 of NZ_CM153251.1, read as the reverse complement.
CGTGCGCAAGCTCGTGCAGCACGGCGTGCTGGTCGTCGCGTCGGCCGGCAACGGCGGCGACTTCTACGACGTGGGCGGCTCGCCCGCCAACACCCCGGAAGTGCTCGCGGTGGCCAACACCCGCGACGCGTTCGCCATCCAGGACGGCGTGACCGTGCCCGGCGAGGGCGACCGGGGCGGCCAGTACAGCCAGAACTACCCCGGCTACGACACGCTCGACCTGACCCGGCCGGTCGTGCCGGTCGCCGACCAGGCCAACCTCGACGGCTGCGCGCCGATCACCCAGGACCTGTCCGGCCGGTTCGTCTGGCTGGAGTGGGACGACGACGACGCCACCCGCAAGTGCGGCTCCGGCGGGCGCACCGACAACGCCCAGGCGGCGGGCGCGGCGGGCGTGCTGCTGTCGTCCACCCGGGACAACTTCAAGGCCGGCATCGCGGGCAACGCGGGCATCCCGGTGTTCCAGTTCACCGGGACCGCCACCGGCCAGGTCCGCCCGGCGTTCACCGCGGGCACCCTCCAGGTCACGATGACCGGCCGGCTGCGCAACTCGGTGCCCACCTGGTCGCCGGTCCTCGCCGACACCATCACCCCGTCGTCGGCGCGGGGCGCGCGCGGCGCGATCGCGGCCAAGCCCGACGTGGCCGCGCCCGGCGACACGATCCTGTCCGCCGGTCTCGGCACCGGCAACGGCGGCGTCACCAAGGGCGGCACGTCGATGTCGTCGCCGCACGTCGCGGGCATCGGCGCGCTGGTGCGCCAGGCGCACCCGGACTGGACCGTCGAGGAGGTCAAGGCCGCGGTGGTGAACACCGCCGGCACCGACGTGAAGTCCGGTGACGACAGCACCACCGGGGTCACCGAGGCCCCGATGCGGGTCGGCGCGGGCCGGGTGGACGCGCTGTCGGCCGTCGACACCGACCTGCTGGCCATGGTCGAGGACGAGCGCGGCGCGGTCGGCGTGTCGTTCGGCCCGGTGGAGGTCGGGCGGCTGCCGGTGTGGCAGGAGAAGACCGTGCGGATCGTCAACAAGTCCCGGGCGACCCGCGTGGTGACCCCGTCCTACCAGGCCGCGACCTCGGTGCCGGGCGCGCGGTTCGAGGTGTGGCCGCCGGTCGTGCACGTCCGGCCGGGCAAGACCGCCGAGATCAAGGTGGGGCTGCGGGTGACGCCCGACCAGCTGCGCAAGGTCGCCGACCCGACGCTGGTCAAGCAGCAGGCGGAGATGGCCCGGCAGTTCCTCGCCGAGGCGTCCGGGCGGGTCGTGCTCAAGTCCGGCCGGACGCAGCTGCGGGTGCCGGTGTACGCCGCGCCCAAGCCGGTCGCCGAGATCGGGGCGGACCCGGTCGAGTTCCGCGACGAGCAGGCCGCGCTGCGGCTGCGCGGCCGGGGCCTCGCGCAGGGCGACGGCGACCAGGCGTACCGGTCGCTGGTCAGCGCGTTCGAACTGCAGGGCACCTCGGACCGGCTGCCCGACTGCACCGACGAGGTGAAGACCGACTGCGCGGTCAACGGCAGCGCCAAGGGCGGCGACCTGCGCTACGTCGGCGCGTCCTCCACCGCGGCGGTCGACAAGTCGGCCGACGCGCTGCTCGCGTTCGGCGTGGTGACCTGGCAGAACTGGGTCACCCTGGGCTCGGCCAACACCCCGGAGATCCGGGTCGACACCACCGGCGACGGCGAGCACGACTACCGGATCAAGGTCGTCAAACCGCTGGACGGCAACGGCAACGTGGTGGCCGACGTGTGGCTGGCGCGGACCACGCGGGTGGCCGACGACGCGGTGGTGGACGAGCAGCCGATCAACACCCAGCAGGGCGACGTCGACACGAACGTCATGGACAGCAACGTGGTCGTGCTGCCGGTGGCGATCAAGGCGCTGGGCATCGACCCGGCGGCGGCGTCCGCCCGGATCACCTACACCGCGGGCACCACCGGCCAGTACCCCGCGCCGGGCAACGAGGGCGGGTTCATCGACAAGATCGGCGGGACCATGTCGTTCGACCCGCTCAAGCCGGGCTACTCGGTGCGCGCGGGCGACACGGCGGCCGTGGTGTTCCTGGCCAAGCCGGGCCGCCGGCTCGACGTCCACCGCGACCCGGCCGCGCTGGCCGAGGACAAGGCCCAGGGCCTGCTCCTGCTGCACCACCACAACGGCTCCGACAAGCGGGCCGAGGTGCTCCTGCCGCGCGGCTGAGCGCCGCCCGCGAGGCCCGGCACCACCCGGAAGGGCCCGACCCCCTCGGGTCTGACCCTTCCGGACGTGCCGGGCCCGCGCGTTTTCGCCCATACTCGGTCGAATGGGCTTCGTGGTGGGACTCGACGTCGGCGGCAGCTCGACCAGGGCACTCGTGCTGGACCTCGACGGCACCCGGCTGGGCGCGGGCGTGGCGGGCGGCGCGAACCCCAACTCCCACCCGCCGGAGCAGGCCGCGGCGCACGTGAACCAGGCCCTCTCGGCGGCCCTGGACGGCCTGGACGCCACCAAGGTCGAGTCCGGCGTGCTGGGCATGGCCGGGGCGAGCAAGCTCACCGACCCGGCGGTGGCCGCGCTGTTCGAGCGGGCCTGGACCGGCGCGGGCCTGCGCTGCCCGATGCGGGTGATCACCGACTGCGAGGCCGCGTTCGCGACCGGCTCGGCGTCCCCGGACGGCACCGTGCTGGTGGCCGGCACCGGCTCCATCTCGGCCACCATCACCGACCACCGGCTCACCGCGACGTCGGGCGGCTACGGCTGGCTGCTGGGTGACGAGGGCTCGGCGTACTGGCTCGGCCGCGAGGCCGTCCGGGCCACCCTGCGGGCGCTGGAGGGCCGGGGGCCGGGCGTGGTGGACGGCGGCCTGGACGCCCTCACCTGGGCGGTGCTGAACCTGGCGGACATCCCGCCGCACCCGGCCAAGGACGCCCGGCGGGCGCTGATCACCGAGGTCAACCGGTCCGCCCCGATCAACCTGGCCCGCTACGCGCCGCTGGTGACGGCCCACTCGGCCGCGCCGTCCGCCGGGGCGATCATCGCCGACGCGGTGTCGGTGCTGGCCGACCTCGCGCTGGCCGGCCGGCCGGCGGCCGCGGACACCCCGATCGTGCTGGTCGGCAGCCTCGTCCACGCCCACCCGCTGGGTGCGCTGCTGCGCGCCGAGCTGACCGCCCGCACCCGCTCGACGGTGCGGATCGCGACCGAGGGTTCGGCGGGCGCGGCGTGGCTGGCGGCCGTGGAGGTGCTCGGCGAGACCGCACCGCGCCCGAACTGACCCACGCCGGGCCGGCAGCCGCCGCAGGCCCCGCTACGCCCCCTTCGACGCGTCCTGGCCGGACGGGTCCAGCCCGGCGGCGCCCGCCACCGGTTCGTCCGCCACCGGTTCGTCCGCCGAGGGCACCCGCGGGTGGCGGAGGCCGGGGTGGTCGGCGGGCAGCGAACGGCGGATCAGCCACCAGCTCGCCGCGATGCAGACCGCCTGCAACGGCCACGTCAGGACGCCCCGCATCACGCCGAGCAGGAAGACCTGCCCGGTCGCCCACAGCGCGCCGAACACGACCACCCGCAGCACGTACTGCCCGACCCACGCCCAGCTGGCCACCCGGTAGGCGCGCATCAGGTCGGGGTCGGCCCGCCAGCGGAACTTCTGGCCGGTGAGCAGCCCCACCACCACGCCCAGGAACGGCCAACGCACCACGATGCTCGCCGCCCAGGCCAACGCCGACGCCGCGTTGACGAAGATCTGGAGCAGGAAGAAGTCCTCGGCCCGCCCGGTCTGCAACGCGATGTAGGCCGCGACCACGACCAGCGCGACCGAGACCACGACGGCGCGCGGCCGTTCGCCCCGCAACAGCCGGACGGCCCCGATCACCACGCCGCAGCCGACCGCCACCGCGGCACCGACCGCGATGGACTGCCCGCTCACCGCCCACCCCAGGGCGAACGCCAGCGGCGGTAGGGAGGCGTCCAGCGCACCCCCACGCCCGCCCAGCAGCCGGGCCAGCGAATCAGGACGAGTGTCGGTCATGCGTCCAGGGTGCCTTAGGCGAACCTAACCCAGGTAACGGACCCGTCTCGGACCATTGACCTCGGGTGAGCCCCGTCACTACGGTGGCCGAAATCGTCTGGAAAGTTAACAGACAGGAGGACCGATGCGAGCCGGTAGCCCACGACTGCTGCGCGAGATCAACGACCGCGCGGCGATCGAGGCGCTGCTGCGCAACGGCCCGCTCACCCGTTCCGAACTCGAAGGCATCATCGGGCTGTCCAAGCCCGCGACGGCCCAGCTGCTGACCCGCCTGGAAACCGAGGGCACGGTCCTGCGCAACGGCCTGCGCGGCGGCGGGCGCGGACCCCGCGCCCAGCTCTGGACGGTCAACGGCGCCCTCGCCCACGTGGCCGCCATCGACCTCACCCCGACCACCGTCGACGTCGCGATCGCCGACATCTCCGGCACCCTGCTCACCGAGCACAGCGCCCCGCTGCCGCGCACCGACGTGCTGGAGGCGTTCCACGGCGCGGTGACCAAGGCCGCCAACCAGGCCGGGCTCGCGCCGGAGGCGCTGCACCACGTGGTGGTCGGCTCCCCCGGCGCGGTCGACCCGGCGACCGGGCGGCTGAACTACGCGCCGCACATGCCCGGCTGGGAGGGCTTCGACATCCCCGGCACGCTCACCGACCTGCTCGACACCGCGGTCACCGTCGAGAACGACGTGAACCTGGTCGCGCTGGAGGAGATGGTCGCCGGGCGGGCCACCGGCGTGAAGGACTTCGTGCTGCTGTGGCCCGCCGACGCGGTGGGCGCGGCGGTCGTGGTCAACGGCTCGCTGCTGCGCGGCGCGACCGGCGGCGCGGGCGAGATCGACGCCATGCAGGTCCCCGACCACGCGACCGCCGACACCGGCACCGACCGGACCGGCGGGCGCTACGGCGACCTGCTGGACAGCCCCGCCATCGTCCGGCTCGCCCGCGCGCACGGGGTCTCCGCGCGCACCGGCCAGGCCGCCGTGCGCAAGGCCCTCGGCGAGGGCACGGCTGGCCGTGAGTTCCTGGTCGACCTGGCCCGCCGGATCGCGACCGGCGCGGCCAACGTGATCTCGGTGCTCGACCCGGAACTGGTCCTGCTCTCCGGCGACATCGCCCAGGCCGGCGGCACCACGCTGGTCGACCTGGTCGCCGCCGAACTGCGCCGCCTGGTGGTGCCCCGCACCCCCATCCAACTCGCCCTGGTGACCGGGAAACCGGTGCGCTCCGGCGCACTGCACTCCGCGCTGTCGGTCGTCAGGGAACAGGTGTTCGGCCTACCCGCCGCCACGACCGAACCCTTCCGGGGCCCGAAGCACGCCTGAGACGTCACTCCACGTCGAAGGTGTCCCGCGGGCCGCAACGTACCCGTCCGCACGTTGAGAGAAGGAGAGCACATGCGCACGTTCCCCCGCGCAGCGTTGCTATGCGTGGCCGCCGCGGTGTCCCTGTCCGCCTGCGCGGCAGGCGCGGGCAAGTCCGACCAGGCCGGCGGTCTGGCCGCGGCGCCCGGCAAGGACGACAAGTTCACGCTCACCGTCTGGAGCAACTACTCCGGCCGTGAGCAGGACGAGGTCACCAAGGCGTTGGAGAGCTTCAAGAAGAAGTACCCCAACGCCGAGATCAAGCACGAGGGCAGCCAGGACGACGACAAGATCACCGCGGGCATCCGCAGCGGCAACCCGCCGGACGTCGCGCTGTCGTTCACCACCGACAACATCGGCCAGTTCTGCTCGTCGGGCTCGTTCCAGGACCTCAAGCCATACATCGAGCGCGACAAGGTCGACCTGGGTCAGATCCCGGACGCGGTGCGCTCCTACACCGAGTACAAGGGCAACCGGTGCGCGATGCCGCTGCTCAACGACGTGTACGGGCTGTACTACAACAAGGAGCTGCTCGCCTCGGCCGGCATCACGACCCCGCCGAAGACGACCGCCGAGCTGCTGGACTTCGCCAAGCGCACCACCAAGAAGGCGCCGGACGGCTCGATCGAGGTCGCGGGCTTCCTGCCGACCATGCTGTTCTACGCCAACCGCCCGCCGATCTGGGCGCCGAACTTCGGCGCGAAGTGGGCCGGTCCGGACGGCAAGTCGTCGCTGGCCACGCCCGAGTGGGCGGAGATGCTGAAGTTCCAGAAGGAACTGGTGGACTTCTACGGCTTCGACAACCTGGAGCGGTTCCGCGCCGGGCTCGGCCAGGAGTACTCCACCGACCACGCGTTCCACCAGCAGAAGATCGCCATGATGATCGACGGCGAGTACCGGACGGCGTTCCTCAAGGACCAGGCCCCGAACGTCAAGTTCGGCACCGCGCCGTTCCCGACGATCAAGCCCGACCTGTACGGCACCGGCTTCACCACCGGCACGATCATGGGCGTGCCGAAGGGCGCGAAGAACGCCGGCGCGGCGTGGGAGCTGATCAAGCACCTGTCGTTCGACACCGACACGATCGTCACCCTGGCCAACGGGATCAAGAACATCCCGAGCACCAAGGCCGCGCTGGCCGACCCGAAGCTGGAGGTCGACGAGAACTTCAAGACCTTCATCGACCTGGCCAAGAGCGACAAGCTGCAGGGCAACCCGGTGACCCCGATCGGTGACGCGCACATCAAGGCGATCGGCGACTTCGCGACGAGCTGGCAGTCGGGCAAGGTCGCGGACCTGATGGCCGGGTTGAAGGAAGTCGACAAGCAGATCGACGACGAGATCGCGAAGAGCGGCAAGTAGTCATGACCGCCACGCTCGAACGCGTGGACGCGACGCGGCCCGCCCCTGCCAAGGGGCGGTCCCGCGCCCGCGTCCGCCACCGGCTGACCGTGCTGGCCTTCATGTCGCCGGCGATCATCGGGTTCGTCCTGTTCTTCGGCTACCCGCTGGTCGCCACCCTCGGGTTCTCGTTCACCAAGTACGACCTGATCAACCCGCCCGAGTGGATCGGGTTCGAGAACTACGCGTTCATGTTCAAGGACAAGCTGTTCTTGACCTCGGTGTACAACACGCTGTGGTTCGTGGTCGTGCTGACCTTCGCCCGGGTGCTGTTCGCGCTGGGCGTGGCGTCCGTGGTGGCCCGGCTCAAGTCGGGCGTCGGCCTGGTGCGCACCCTGTGCTACCTGCCCTCGCTCGCCCCGCCGGTCGCCGCGACCCTGGTGTTCTTCCTGGTCATGCGGCCGAACGAGGGCCCGCTGGACACGTTCCTGAGCTGGTTCGGGGTGCAGAGCCCGCTGTGGTTCGCCGACCCCGCGTGGTCCAAGGTCGGCATCACCGCGGTGATGCTGTGGGTGTCCGGCGACCTGATGATCATCATCCTGGCCGCCGTGCTGGACGTGCCGCAGGAGCAGTACGAGGCGGCCGAGCTGGACGGCGCGGGCGCGCTGCGGCGGTGGTGGCACATCACGCTGCCCACCATCTCGCCGGTGCTGATGTTCGGCGTGGTGAACTCGATCATCCTGGCGCTGCAACTGTTCACCCAGGCGGTGGTCGCCGGGTCGGCGGCCAGCGGCGCGGCGGACATCACCGGCGCGACGAAGAACCTGGGCTTCCCGGAGAACTCGACGCTGACGTTCCCGGTGTGGTTGTACGCCAAGGGTTTCCGGTTCTTCGACATGGGCTACGCGGCGGCGATGGCGACCGTGCTGTTCGTCGTCTCGTTCGCCGCCACGGCGCTGCTCGTGCAGCGCATGCGCAAGGCCAGCCACCAGGAGGAAGGGGGCGGGGGCGCATGACCGCCGTGCTCGACCGCGACGCCGGGGCGCGCGAGACGCCGCCCCCGAAGCCGCGCAACTGGCGCGGGGCGCTGGACTGGGTGGCGGTGCACAGCATCGGCATCGCGATGGCGCTGATGTTCGCGCTGCCCATCCTGTTCGTGTTCCTCACCGCGGTGATGTCGGACAGCCAGGCGTTCACCAGGGACCTGTGGCCGCGCGAGTGGCACTGGGGCAACTTCCTGGAGGTCTTCGACAAGGCCCCGCTGCTGAAGTACCTCGGCAACAGCCTGCTGTACTCGCTGCTGGCCACCGCCGGGATGCTGCTGTCGTCCATCCCCGCCGCCTACGCGCTGGCGAAGCTGCGGTGGCGCGGGCGCAACGCGGTGTTCCTGCTGGTGGTCGGCGCGATGATGCTGCCGCCGCAGGTGGTGGCCGTGCCGCTGTACGACACCTGGTCCAGCCTCGGCCTGACCGGCACGCTGTGGCCGCTGATCGCGCCGTACTTCCTGTTCGACGCCTTCAGCATCTTCCTGCTGCGCCAGTTCATCCTCACCATCCCGCAGTCCTACGTGGACGCCGCGCGGGTGGACGGCTGCACCGAGTTCCAGGCCCTGGTGCGGATCATCGTGCCGATGGCCCGGCCGGGCATCGCCGCCACGGCCCTGTTCTGCTTCCTCTACACCTGGAACGACTACTTCGGCCCGCTGCTCTACACCGGCGAGCGGCCCGACCAGTGGACGCTGTCGCTGGCCCTGTCGTCGTTCAAGGGGATGCACCACGTCCAGTGGAACCTGGCGATGGCCGCGACGCTGCTGATCATGATCCCGGCCGTGGTGCTGTTCGTCTTCGCCCAGCGCTCGTTCGTCAAGGGCATCACATTCACTGGAGTCAAAGGATGAAGCTCACCGTTGTCGGTGGCGGATCGACCTACACCCCGGAGTTGGTGGACGGCATCGCGGGACGCCGGACCAGCCTCGCGGTGGACGAGATCGTCCTGGTCGACCCGGACGCCGAACGCCTGGCCGTGGTCGGCGCGTTCTCCCAACGGCTGTTGGAGCACGCCGGCCACCCCGCGCGGATCCGCACCACCGCGAACCTCGACGAGGGCGTGGACGGCGCCGCCGCGGTGCTGCTGCAACTGCGCGTCGGCGGCCAGGCGGCCCGCGCCCAGGACGAGACGTTCCCGCTGGTGTGCGACTGCGTCGGGCAGGAGACCACGGGCGCGGGGGGCCTGGCCAAGGCGCTGCGGACCGTGCCGGTGGTGCTCGACATCGCCGACCGGGTGCGCGCCGTCGCGGGCGAGGACACCTGGATCGTCAACTTCACCAACCCGGTGGGGATCGTGACCCGCGCGTTGTTGCAGGCCGGGCACCGCGCGGTCGGCCTGTGCAACGTGGCGATCACGTTCCAGCGCTGGACCTCCGCGCTGCTCGGCGTCGAACCGGAGTCGGTGCGGCTGGAGCACGTCGGGCTCAACCACCTCACGTGGGAGCGCGGGGTGTTCGTGGACGGCGTCGACCGGCTGCCCGAGCTGCTGGCGAACCACGCGGACGCGCTGGCCGAGCACATCGGCCTGCCCGCGTCGCTGATGCGGCGGCTGGACATGGTCCCCTCGTACTACCTGAAGTACTTCTACGAGCACGACGACGTTGTCACCAAGCAGAAGACCAGTCCGCCGCGCGCGGAGGTCGTGGCCAACGTGGAGAAGGAGCTGCTGGACCTGTACGGCGATGTCAACGTCGTCACCAAGCCGGAGCAGCTGTCCCAGCGCGGCGGCGCGTACTACTCCGAGGCCGCCGTGCAGCTGGTGCACGCGCTGACCGGCGGCACGGGCGCGGAGCAGCACGTGGTGAACGTGCGCAACGGCCGCACCTTGCCGTTCCTGCCCGAGGACGCGGTCGTCGAGGTGCCGGCGGCGGTCACCTCGCAGGGCGCGCGGGCGTTGCCGGTGCCACCGCTGGAGCCCGCCATCGCGGGCCTGATCGCGCACGTGACCGCCTACGAGCACCTGGCGCTGGACGCCGCGGTGCACGGCGGGCGGGACCGGGTGGCCGACGCGCTGCTGGCGCACCCGCTGGTCGGGCAGCACTCGATCGCGCAGCGGCTGGCCGACGAGCTGGTGTCGCGCAACCGCGACTTCCTGCCGTGGGCGAAGGGCCGGGGGGCTTGATGACCGACCGGGTGCTCGCCATCGACGGCGGGAACAGCAAGACCGCGGTGGCGCTGGTGGACGTGGACGGGCGGGTGCTCGCCCAGGTCCGAGGACCGGGCGCGTCGCCGCAGAACGTCGGCCTGGCGCGCAGCCTGGAGGTGTTCGAGGGCCTGGCCCGGGTGGCGGCCCGCCAGGCGGGGCTGACCCCCGACGAGCCGATCGCCGCGCACACCGCGGCCTACCTCGCCGGGGCCGACCTGCCGCAGGAGGAGCAAGACCTGCGCGCCGCGATCGAGCAGCGCGGGTGGTCGGCCACCACCGTCGTCGGCAACGACACGTTCGCGCTGCTGCGCGCGGGCACGTCCAACGGCATCGGCGTGGCCGTGGTGTGCGGCGCGGGGATCAACTGCGTCGCGGTCGCGCCGGACGGCCGGACGCACCGGTTCCCCGCGCTGGGCTCGATCTCCGGCGACTGGGGCGGCGGCGGGCACATCGGGAGCAAGGCGCTGTGGCTCGCGGTGCGGGCCGAGGACGGGCGCGGCGCGCCGACCGCCCTGCTGCCCGCGGTGATCGCCCACTACGGCGCGGCCTCGCTGGCCGAGGTGGTCGAGCGGCTGCACCTCGAACAGGTCGAGTTCGACCCGCACGCGCTGTGCCGGCTGCTGTTCCAGGTCGCGGCGACCGGTGACGCGGTGGCGCTGGCCGTGGTCGACCGGCTGGTCGAGGAGATCGTGCTGCTGGCCTCGGTGTCGTTGCGGCGCTTGGCGCTGCTGGACGAGCCGGTGGACGTGGTGCTCGGCGGCGGCGTGCTCACCGGCGTCGGCGCGATCGTCGTGGACCCGGTGCGGGAGCGGCTGCGGGCGCTCGCGCCGCACGCCGAGGTGCGGGTGGTCGACGTGCCGCCGGTGGTCGGCGCGGCCCTGCTCGGGCTGGACGCGCTGGGCGCCGCGCCGGGCGCGGAACTGCGGCTGCGCACCGCCTACGAGCCCCTGGACCTGGCCGCCGGGGGCTGAGAGACGTCGGTGCGCGGGGAGGTGATCGGCGGCGGCCCTCCCTGCGCACCGGCCCAGGACCCCGCTGTCCGGGGGATGTTCGGCGGCGGCTCCGCCGGGCAGCGGGCCCGACTCCCCCGCGGCGACATCACGCGCCCGATGTCGTCGCGGGGGTCCTCCCCCTGCGGGGGGGCGTTGACGGACGGTTCCGGCGCGGCCACGGAGGGCAGCCCGCGAACCGCCGCGTCCGGCGTGATCTCCGTTGCATTCGACCGTGTCCCGACGGTAGTCGCGGGCGTGCCCGGCAGAGGTCCGGCGACCCGCGCGCGGGCAGCCGCGCCGACCGGGCGCCGGGTCGGCGGGCCGGGCCACCGGACGGGCTGCGCGAGGCCGTCGATCCGCTGTTCCAGCGGCGCTTCCGGCCCGCCCCGGGCCAGGGCGGACCCGGTGCCGGACCAGGCGGGGCACCGGGCGCGGGCCCCGCGCGGGGCAGCCCCGGCCCGGCCGGCGAACGGGCGGCGGACCAGGTGACGAATCGCCCATTGCCGACATCGGCCCCGCCGCCGGGTGGCGCGCCGGCGGCCGCGTTCGCCATCGGCGGTGGCGTCGGCCCGACCTGTGGAGGCATCCTGTCATGCGCGGTCACGGGGGTGCCGCGGACGAGGGGAGGGACGCGGATGGACGGATTGGACAGCTACGTCGCACTGGGGGACAGCTTCACCGAGGGCATGGACGACCCCGGCCCGAACGGCACGTACCTGGGGTGGGCGGACCGGCTCGCGGCGATGATCTCCAACCACCAGCGGGGTTTCCGGTACGCGAACTTCGCGATCCGGGGCAAGATGCTCCAGGAGATCGTGGACGAGCAGATCCCGCTGGCGGTCGAGCTGAAGCCGAGGCTGGCGACGTTCTGCGGCGGTGGCAACGACCTGCTGGTGCCGGGCTCGGACCCGGACGCGCTGGCGGAGATGTACGAGATCGCCGTGGCGGACCTGCGCGCGGCGGGCACCGAAGTGGTGATCTTCACCGGTTTCGACCCCAAGCACACGCCGTTCCTGCGGTCGCTGCGCGGCAAGATCGCGATCTACAACAGCCACCTGTGGTCGGTCGCCGAGCGCTACCACTGCCGGGTGGTCGACCTGTGGGCGATGACCGTCCTGCACGACCGGCGGGCGTGGAGCGAGGACCGCCTGCACCTGTCCACGGAGGGCCACCGCCGGGTGGCGCTGCGCGCGGCGGAGGTGCTGGGCTTCAAGCCGGACGAGGACTGGAGCACGCCGTGGCCGCCGCTGGACGACGAGGACTGGATGACCCAGCGCCGGCACGACCTGAAGTGGGCGCGCGAGCACGTGGTGCCGTGGATCGCCCGCCAGCTGCGCGGCGAGTCGATGGGTGACGGCGTGGTGCCCAAGCGCCCGGAGCTGCTCCCGGTCTGCGTCGACAACTGACCCCACCGGCCCGCAAACGGGTCAGCCGGCCGGCACTCTCCCCCGAATGCCGGCCGGCTGACCGTTGGGTGGCTTCCCCCCTGGCATCCCCCTCCAAGAGCCACCCGACGCGCCGAACCGCCTCTCGGCGTTGATCAGCGCGCGTCACCAAGTTCCCACGAAGTCGCGGCGCGGTGCTAAACAGCCGCTAAACCCCAGTGGTCAACGCTTCAAGAGCCGTTCGGACGAACATGGCCCGCGACGACCCCAGCCGTTCGAACAACCGCAGTGATTCCGCCAGCTCCGCTTGCGCGGCAACGACTTCCCCCCGCTTCGCGAGCACCGCGCCGAGCACCTGCCGGCCGAACGCCTCTTCGAACTGCATGGACCCGCCGCGGGCCAGTTCCACGCCCTGCCGCGCGTTGTCCTCCGCCTCCGCCAGCAACCCCAGCTCCGCGTACAGCTCGGCCAGGTTGTCCAGCGCCAGCACGTAGGAGCGCTCGTTGCCGGTGCGGTGGTGGATCTCCATCGCCTGGAACTGGTGCTGGGCGGCCGTTTCCAGCTGCCCGAGGCGTTGTTCCACCTGGGCCAGGTTGTTCAGCACGGTCGCCTCGCCCAGCAGGTCGCCGTCCCGCCGGGCCATCTCCACCGCGCCGCGGTAGTGCGCCAGCGCCTCCTCGTTGCGCTCCTCGGCGGACAGCGCGCAGGCCAACTGGTCCAGCGTCATCACCAGGAAGCGCGGTTCGCCCAGCTGCCCGGCTATCCGGTGGGCGCGCTCGGCGTCCGGGAGCGTGCCCCGGATCGTGCCGGTCCACACGTTGATGGCGTGCACGGCGTGCAGCACCAGCATCTCGCCGCGCAGGTCGCCGCCGATCCGGGCGGAGGCCAGGCCGAACTCGGCGACGGCCCGCCACTCCCGGCTGACCAGCCGGGCCACGCAGTACGGGTACACCAGCCGGACCAGCTGCCAGACCTGTTGGTGCAGACCGGCTTCCGACGCGCCGTGCACCAGCGCGATCAGGTTCGGCCACTCCTTGTCGAACCAGGAAAGCGCTTGCCCCGAGGTGGCCGGGCGCGGTGCGGTCGGTTCCCCCGAAGCGAAGTCCAAACCGTCGTCCGCCGGCCGGATCAGCCGCCGGGCGTGGTCGCACGCCGCCAGGTAGTGGTCCATCAGCCTGCGCAGCGCGGCGGTGCGCCCCGCCGACCGCTCCTCGCCGAGCACCTCCCGGGCGTACAGGCGCACCAGGTCGTGCAGCACGAACCCGCCCCGCCACTGCTCCACCAGCAGGTGCGCGTCCGCCAGGTCGGCCAGCCGGCCCGCCGCCGTGCCCAGGTCCGTCCGGCACAGCGCGGCGATCGCGTGCGGGCTCACCCATCGTCCCGGAACCAGTCCTGCCGCCCGAAACGTCTCCGCCAGCTCCGGCGGGAGGTTGCGGTAGGACACCGCCAACGCGCGCGCCACGCCGACACCGGTGTCGGCCAGGTCCAGGGTGCGCAGCCGGGCGTCGTCGTCGGAGAGCTGCGCCACCAGCGCCTCGACCGTCCACTCCGGACTGAACACCAGCTTCGCGGCGGCGATCCGCAGCGCCAGCGGCAGGTTCCCGCACAGCTCGGCCAGCATCCGGGTGGCCACCGGCTCCTGTTCGGACAGCGGCTTGCCGACCACCTCGTCGACCAGCCGCACGGACTCCTCTTCCCGCAACGTGTCCAGCGTCAGCATCCGCGCGCCGTTGCTGACCACCAGCGACTCCAGCCGCCGCCGGGAGGTCACCAGCACCACCGACCCCGCGCCCGGCGGCAGCAGCAGCCGCACCTGCTCCGGGTCCCACGCGTCGTCGAGCACCACCAGCACCCGCCGCCGGGCCAGCACCGACCGGTAGAGCCCCACCCGGTCGTCCAGGTCGCGCGGCACGCCGTCGGACGGCACGCCCAGCGCCAGCAGGAACCGGGCCAGCACCTCGGCCGGCCGCACCGGGTCGCGGTCGGGCGCGAACCCGTTGAGCGAGGCGAACAGCAGCCCGTCGGGGAACTGCTCGGCGCGGCGGTGCCCCCACGTCACCGCGAGTTCGCTCTTGCCGATGCCGGGCGCGCCGTTGACCACGGCGACCGTCGTCGCGTTCAGGTCGCGGCCGTCGCACAGCCGGTCCAGCCAGGCCAGCTCCTCGTCGCGGCCGATGAACCCGGACGCCGCCGCGGGCAGCTGGGCGGGCACCACCACCCCCGGCCGGGGCGGCACCGGCGCCACCTGCTCGGCCAGGCCCGGCGTGCTCAGCGCCGGGTCGTCGCGCAGCACCTGCTCGTGCAGCACGCGCAGCTCGGGCCCGGGGTCGATGCCCAGCTCGTCCACCACCCGCCGGTGGAACCGCTGGTAGGCCTCCAGCGCGTCGGCCCGCCGGCCCGACCGGTACAGCGCCCGCATGATGTGGCCGACCAGCCGCTCCCGGAACGGGTACTCGCCGACCAGCCGGCGCAGTTCGCCGACCAGTTCCAGGTGCCGGCCCAGTTCCAGCTCGGCCTCGACGCGCTCTTCGAGTGCGGCAAGCCGAAGTTCTTCGAGATCGGTGGTGACCGGTTCGCCGGGCACGTCGGCGAGCACCTGGCCGCGCCACAGGCCGAGCGACTCGCGCAGCAGCTGGGCCCGGATCGGGGCGGGCTTGCCGCGCGCGCCGGCCACCAGCTGCCGGGCCCGGTGGAAGTCCAGCCGCCACGGGTCGACCGCGAGCTGGTAGCCCGGCGGCGTGGTCAGGATCCGCGCGGAGCCCGCCGGGTCGGCCTGTTCGAGCATCCGCCGCAGGCGGGAGACGTAGCCGTGCACGATGGTCCGGGCGGTGGCCGGCGGGTCGTCGGTCCACAGGCTGTCCACGATCTCGTCGATCGGGACGACCCGGTTGGCCGCCAGGACCAGCATCGCCAGCAGGCCGCGCATCCCGCGCCGGCCGATGACGAGCTGCCGGCCGTCCGCGAGCACCTGCAACGGCCCGAGCACACCGAACTCCAGCCCGCTCTTGCTCCGCTCGGCCATGCCCCTCCCCCGCCTCGGTGGTGCACCGGTCAGTTCGGCTCGGTCACTGGATCAGGTGCGTCGGGTGAGCCGTTGGATACCTGTGGGTAGATGTTGTTTGCTCAACTAGTCGTGCTCCCATGACCGGACGACCCTGCGGCGGCTAGGGTTTTGGCCCCGACGACGCAGTGCAGGAGGGCAAGTGCCGCGCGAGCCGATGAGCGTGGTCGACCGTGGCGCCGCCTGCCTGCTGGGCGGCGCGCTGGGCGATGCCCTGGGCGCGCCCGTCCAGTACCTGGGGTGGACGGACATCCAACGAGACCACGGCCCGGAAGGTGTTCTGGAACCACCGCGTCCCGCTTTGGTGACCGACGACACCCAGCTGACCCTGTTCACCGCCGACGGGTACCTCAGGGCGTGGGTGCGGGGCCGCAGCACCGGCGAGTGGGACCCGGTCGGCACGGTGTGGGGCAGCTACCGGCGCTGGCTGACCACGCAGCAGGTGGCGGCCCCGGAGCTGGGCGCGACGGGCCTGGTCGGGGACGAGCGGCTGTACTCCAGCCGGTCACCCGGGCTGACCTGCCTGCGCGCCCTCGCGGCGGATACCGCGCCGACCCCGGAGGAGCCGCACAACGAGTCCTCGGGCTGCAACGGTGTGACGAGGACCGCACCGGCGGGTTTCGCGCCGAGCGCCGACATCGCCTACGACCTGGGCTGCCGGTTCGCCGCGCTGACCCACGGCGGGACCGGCGGCTGGGTGGCGGGCGGCGCCTTCGCGCTGCTGATCCACCTGATCGCGGTGAAGGCCCGGCCGGTGCGCGAGGCCGTGGACCAGGTGATCGGCCGGGTGCTGCGGGACGACCCGTACACCGCGAACACCCTCAACCGGGCGGTGCTGTTCGCCGAGGAGCACCGGGCGCTCGGGTTCGACTCGGTGCGGGTGGACCGGCTGGGCAGCGGCTGGACCGGCCCGGAGGCGCTGGCCATCGCCGTGCACACGGTGCTGGTCTACCCGAGGCGGTCGGAGTTCGTGGACGCGCTGCGGGCGTCGGCCAACCACTCCGGCGGCAGCGACGCCACGGCGGCCCTGACCGGCAACATCCTGGGCGCGATGCACGGCACGGCGGCGCTGCCCAGGGACTGGCTGGCCGGCCTGGAACTGGTCGACCTGCTGACCCGGCTCGGCTCCGACCTGGGCCACTCGGTGATCGGGGCGGAGTTCGACTACTCCCGCTACGAGTGATCCCGCGCCGGAGCGGCGTTACAGACGGCCTCGGCCGCACGTTCCCGAATGCGTGCGACCGAAGCCGGCTCTCCACGCGGTCGACGCCGGGACACGCCCCGAGCGCGAAACCCGGCTGACCTGCGCAGAGCGGGAAAACCCGTGCACGGGACCGTAGCAGAACGCGTGCGGCCCATCACACCCGGCCCACCTCCCCGACGCCGGTAGCCTCGACGGCCGGAGCCGAGGGGAGCCGCCGTGACCGAGCCGCAGGGCGTCCGGGCCGTCACCGGACTCCTGATCGCGCTCGACGCCCGCCCCGACACGCGCGACCTGGGCACGCTCGCCGTCCGCGCGTTCCGGGCCGCGCCGCGGCCCACCCCGGCCACCGCGGAGGCGCTCGCCGAACTGGCCGAGGTGACCGGCTGGATCCTGTTCGAGGAGGAGCGCCAGGCCGAGGCGCACGCGCACAACCTGGCCGCGCTCGCGCTGGCCCGGCCGGGCGGCGACGTGGCCACCCTCACCCTGCTCAACATGGCCATGCAGCGCGCGCACGTCGGCCGGTTCGGCGAAGCCCTCGACCTGGCCGCGCGCGGCGAGGCGGGCACCCGCTCGCCGAAGGTCCGGGCGATGTTCGCGCTGCGCCGGGCCCGCGCGCACTCCCGGACCGGCCGCGCCGAGGACGCCCTGCGCGCCCTCGACCAGGCCGAGGCCGCGCTGGAGGACGACGCGACCGCGCCGCCGTGGGCGTGGTGGATCGACCGGACCGAACTCCAGGGGCACCGGGCCGCCGTGCTGGCGAACCTGGGCCGGCTCGAAGAGGCCGCCGGGACGTTCCCGGCCGACGACGACCTGAGGTTCCGCGAGGTGGTCCGGGCCATGCGCTACCGCACGCTCAAGGCCCTGCGGCTCTGGACCGGCCCCGCCCCGGTGTTCCGCAGCCCGCGCGCGGTTCACGCCGCGACGGGCATCCCCGGCGTCCGGTACACCCGCCGCGTCGCGTCCACGGCGTAGATCTCGCAGCCGTCCTGCCCGGCCGCCCACGGGATGCCGTCGAGCCCCATCGCGAACGCCGCCGTGGCGGTCGCGTCGGCGACGGTCAGCGACGGCGCGTAGACGGTCAGGCTCACCAGGTCGGTGACCGGTTCGCCGGTCCGCCCGTCCACGATGTGGTCGCCCCGCTCGTACCGGCCCGACGTGGCCACCGCGCCCGCGCCGACCTCCAGCACCACGCAGTACCGGTCCGCCCGGAACGGGTGCCGCACGCCGACCCGCCACGGCCCGCCGGCCGCCACGACGTCGCCGCCCGCGTTCACCACGTACCGCGACGACCCACCGGCCGCCAGGAGGTCGGCGGCGCGCTGCACGGCCCAGCCCTTCACCACCGCGCACGGGTCCAGCCCGCGGCCGGGCCGGCGCACCTGGAACGCGCCGCCGGTGGCCAGCCGGTAGTGCTCGCACAGCTCCAGCACGTGGACCAGGTCCGGGCTGAGCCGGTCCGGGTCCAGTTCGGCCCGGTCCAGCCGGGACACCTCGCTGTCCGGTCGGAACGGGCTGAACCGCGCGTCGACCTCGCGCAGCCACTCGAACGCCCGGTCCACGGCGGCGGTGTCGCCGTCGCGGAGGTCGACCGAGATCGGCAGACCCATGACGTGCTCGACCCTGCGCATGCTCAGCCCTTCGCGTCGATCGCCGCCTGGAGCGACTGCACGTAGCCCTCGCTGGTCGCGGTCGCGCCGGACACCGTGTCCACGTCGGCGCTCTGCGCGGTCAACGTCTCCTGCACCAGCAGCGGCACGGCTTTGCGCGTCGGCGCGCTGTTGGGCTGCTTCACCATCCGCACGGCGGTGATCCGGTCGCCCTCGAACGTCACCTCGACCTGCACGTCACCGTGGCTGGTGCGCACCAGCGACCCCTTGACCGTCCGCGCGGCCGCACCGGGCGCGGACGTCCCGGGCGCGATCGTCTCCGGCGCGGTCGTCTCCGGCGCGGTCGTCCCGGGCGCGGCTCCGGCGACCGCCGTGTCCACGGTCTCGGGCCTGGCTTCGAAGCGCCACAACGGGATCAGGCCCGCGACCGTCAGCAACAGGACCGGCACTGCTCTCTTCACGGCTGTCCCCTCAACTCGCCAGGCTGAAACGTTCGGCGTGCACCTGCGGCTTGGGCACGCCCAGTTCGCGCAGGCTCCGCAACACCGCGCCGGTCATGCCCGGCGGCCCGCACACGAACACGTCCCGGTCCCGGATGTCCGGCACGGCCGCGGCCAGCGCCTGCGGCCCCAGCGGCGGCCCGTGCGGCGTGCGCGCGTTCGACGGCCCGGTCACCACGTGCAGGACGGCGCCCCGGGCGTGCGCCAGGTCGCGCAGCTCGTGCAGCAGCACGGCGTCCTGCGGCCGGCTCACCCGGTAGATCACCACGACGTGCCCGCGCAGCTCCTCCAGCAGCGCCCGGACCGGCGTGACGCCGACCCCGCCCGCCACCAGCACGGTGTCCGGACGCGTCCGGTGCATCGCGGTGAACGCCCCGTACGGCCCTTCGGCGAACACCCGCGTGCCCGGCTTCAACGCCCGCAGCGACGCGCTGCCCCCGCCCAGCGCCTTCGCGGTCAGCCGCAGGTGCCGGCCGTTGGGCGCGGCGGACAGCGAGAACGGGTTGGCCTGCCACCAGCGGTCGCGGGTGAGGAAGCGCCACAGGAAGAACTGGCCCGCCCGCGCGGGCAGCCGGTGCAGGTCGCGGCCGGTGATGTAGATCGACACCACGTCGTCGGACTCGGGCACGACCGCGGCGATCCGCAGCCGGTGCCGGGAGTTGCGCCACAGCGGCAGCACGAGCCGTCCGGCGAACACCGCGCCCAGCGCGAAACCCCAGACGCACCACCAGTAGGCGGTCGCGGCGGGCGACGCGGTGAACGTGCCGCCGAGGCCGATCTGGTGGGAGAACGCCAAGAACACCGCGAGGTAGGCGTACAGGTGGACGAAGTGCCAGGTCTCGTAGGCCAGCCGCCGCCGCGCGAACCGCGCCGACAGGCCGCCCACCACCAGGATCAGCAGCAGTGCCACCACCGCCCGCAGCACGCCCTGCAACGTCGTCGCCATCGACACCAGCTCGTCGACCGGCGGCAACGACGTCACCTCGGCGTACCCGAAGACGATGAAGACCGCGTGCACCAACAGGGTCCACAGCAGCGAGAACCCGACCCAGCGGTGCCACGAGGTGAGCCGGTCCATGCCCAACCGCCGGTCCAGCCACGGCAACCGGGCGACCAGCAGCAGTTGGAACGCCATCAGCAGCGCCCCGTAGAGCCCGGCGAGCCGGCCGATCAGGATCAGCGCGTTGGCCGACTGGCCCGACCGGGCGAACAGCGCGGTGACCACGACCACGTTCGCGACCGGGACGGCGTACAAGCCGGTCCGGGCCACCACCTTCGGGCGCACGGCCGGCGCCGACAGCTGCACGGGTGTCACGAGCGGCACTCCTGTCCGGTGGGGGTCCGCCTTCGAGCCTGCGGACGCGAGCTGTGCGGCTCCTGTCCGCTTCCTGTCGAGTTCCTGTAGATAGCCGGCCGATGCAGGACCGGGGTTCGCCCGCCGCCCGGCCGTGCTCCACCATGAGCACGTGGACAAGGCCAATGCGGTTCGACTGCTCGTGGTGGACGACGAACCCCACATCGCGGACCTGGTCGCCACCGTCGCCCGCTACGAGGGGTGGCAGGCGGCCACCGCGGCGAGCGGCGAGGCCGCGCTGAGCACCGCGGCCGAGTTCCACCCGGACATCGTGGTGCTCGACCTGATGCTGCCCGACCTGGACGGGTTCACCGTGCTCGACCGGCTGCGCTCGTCCGGCGCGATGGTGCCGGTGGTGTTCCTCACCGCCCGCGACGGCACCGCGGACCGGGTGGCCGGCCTGACCCGGGGCGGCGACGACTACCTGGTCAAGCCGTTCTCGGTGGAGGAGCTGATGGCCCGGCTGCGGGCCGTGCTGCGCCGGTCCACCGGGCCGCAGTGGAAGCGGTCCGTGCTGAAGGTGTCGGACCTGGCGATGGACGAGGACACCCGCGAGGTGCGCCGGGCGGGCCGGCTGGTCACCCTCACGCCCACCGAGTACGAGCTGCTGCGCTACCTGATGCGCCGCTCGCCCGCCGTGCTGACCAAGGCGCAGATCCTGGACCACGTGTGGGAGTACGACTTCGGCGGCCGGTCGAACGTCGTGGAGCTGGTCATCTCGCACCTGCGGCGCAAGCTGGACGACGGCCACCAACCGCTGATCCACACCGTGCGCGGCGTCGGCTACGTGCTGCGCAAGGCCCCCGACCAGTGACCCGCCCCTCCTGGTTCGGCCGCCACCGGCTGCGGCTGGGCACCCGGCTGGCGCTCGGCCTCGGTGCGCTGGCGCTGGGCGTGTTCGCGGCCGTCGGGATGGTGATGGTCACCAACATGGAGGGCTACCTCGCCGACAAGCTCGACGAGCAGATGAAGGCGACCCAGGTCGACCTGGAGAAGGACGTCGACAAGTACGGCCGGCTCAACACCTCGATCTACGGCTGGTTCGCCGCCGTCTACCAGGTGGACAACGGCGAGGTCACGCTCAAGCCGCCCGCCGGGCTGCCCCTGGACAGCACCGAGATGGTGCAGGTCGCCCGCGACGTGACCGGCGACAAGCCGGTGTTCCGCACCGCCGACCTGCGCGGCGAGGGCACTTACCGGCTGCGCGGCTGCCCCATGGGCGACGGGCTGGTGCTGGTCAGCGCCGCCCCGATGAACGACCTGACCAACACCGTGCGGCAGCTGGTGATGGTCGTGGTGGCCACGTTCCTGCTGGCGCTGATCGCGTTCGTGGTGATCGGCCGGGCGGTGCTGCGGCGCGGGCTCCAGCCGTTGAGCGACATGGCGCAGACCGCGCACGACATCTCGTCGCACGACCTGACCGACTCGGCCCGGCTCGCGGTGCGCGCCGAGGGCGGCAGCGGCGGCGTCGAGGTCGAGGAGCTGCGGACCGCGTTCAACACCATGCTGGAGCACATCGACTCGTCGCTGGCCGCGCGCACGGCCGCCGAGCAGCGGCTGCGCCGGTTCATCGCGGACGCCTCGCACGAGCTGCGCACCCCGTTGACCTCGATCCGGGGCTACGCCGACCTGTTCCGCTACGCCGCCGCCAACGCGCCGCAGGAGCGGGAGGCGCACCTGGAGCGGCTGCGGTCGGAGGCGGCGCGGATGAGCGTGCTGCTCGACGACCTGCTGCTGCTCGCCCGGCTGGACTCGGCGGAGTCCGAAGCGCCGCTGCGGCCCGTGCAGGGCGACTTGGCGGAGCTGGTGCGGGAGGCGGCCGACGCGTTCCAGGCGGCCCGCCCGGAACACCCGCTGACGGTGACCGCCGGGCCGGACCCGGTGCGGCTGCGGTTCGACCCGATGCGGGTCCGGCAGGTGCTGGACAACCTGCTCGCCAACGCCGCCCTGCACACCCCGCCGGGCACCGCCGTGACGCTGTCGGTGGCCGTCGAGGGCCGGTACGCCGTGCTGCGGGTCGGCGACGCCGGACCGGGCATCCCGGCCGCCGACCAGAGCCGGATCTTCGACCGGTTCTACCGGGTGGACAACTCGCGCACCCGCGACCGGGGTGGCAGCGGACTGGGCCTGGCGGTCGCGCACTCACTGATCGTGGCGCACGGCGGCACGATCGGGCTGGCCAGCCGACCGGGCTCCACCACATTCACCATCCGCATTCCCCGAACCTGACTCGAATGGCCGAGCACGAATAACCG
This sequence comes from Saccharothrix sp. NBAS 001, assembly GCF_056640475.1. Taxonomy (NCBI): domain Bacteria; kingdom Bacillati; phylum Actinomycetota; class Actinomycetes; order Pseudonocardiales; family Pseudonocardiaceae; genus Saccharothrix; species Saccharothrix sp. NBAS 001. Next base: position 8,380,505 of record NZ_CM153251.1, on the reverse strand, counting down.
AGCGTGCCCGCCATACGGTTTTCCGCAGCCATTTCCGCAGGTCACCCGCCTAGTGCCGGCGTGGGCCATTCGTCGGACAACAAAATGCCGACGAATTGAGCAGTACTGTGCACAAGCTCTTCCGCTCCTCCTGGTGCGGGCCGGACGAGGACGTCCGGCGCGATTCGGACCCGCGCGCGGACCCTGCGTCCGAACGCCCGAGCGAGAAGAGACCCCGAGATGCAACGCATTCGCAGACCGGCGCTGGCGGCCCTGGCCGCACTGGCGCTGGCCGCGTCCGCCGTCCAGGTCGTGAGCCCGGCCGGCGCCGCGCCCCTGCCCCCGTCGCCGCGCAAGTGCGGCCCGATGGACGTCGTCTTCGTGGTGGACGACACCGGCAGCATGGGCGGCGCGATCACCAACCTGAAGACGGGCATCAACCAGATCGCGCAGGAGGTCGAGAACCTGACCGGCCTCGACTACCGGCTGGGCCTGGCCACGTTCAAGGACAACGTCACCGTCGTCGACAACTTCGCGCCGAACAACCGCACGCCGGTCATCGCGAGCGTCAACGCCCTCGCCGCGAGCGGCGGCAACCAGGAGCCCGAGGCGTCCGACGAGGCGCTCAACACCGTGGTGAACAACCTGCCGGCGGCGGGCCGCCCGCAGAACGTCGACTTCAACGTGGGCTGGCGCTCCAACGCCACCAGGCTCGCGATCCTGATCACCGACGCCCGCCCCGGCGGCTTCGACGACAACTACGACACCTCGTCGGCCAACGTCGACCAGAACAACGCCGCGCTGCGCGCCACCCAGGCGCTGAGCAAGGGCATCAAGATCTCGTCGGTCTACGTCCCGACCAACAACAGCTACACCACCCCGATCGTCCCGATCATGCAGAACTACGCCAACACCACGGGCGGCCTGTACACGCAGGCGCAGCCCGACGGCAGCGGCGTGAGCACGGCGATCATCGACTTCCTGCGCGACTGCAAGCGCAGTGACGTGTTCATCAAGGACCAGCCGGTCGACACGGGCGCCGAGCCGAACATGAACTCGCTGTTCTGGAACAGCCCGGACATCAAGGTCTGCCCCGGCCTCGCGGACTGCGGCCCCGGCATCCAGCCCGTCGTGGGCCAGGCGAACTACGTGCACGTGCGGCTGAACAACCCGGGCCCGAACGCCACCGCGAACGGCTTCGGCACGCTCAAGGTCTACCGCACCCCGCCCGGCGGCTCGACCAACTGGGACCCGGTGACCAACGGCGACTGGATCTACGTCGGCGAGCAGACCCTGTCCGTGCCGGTCGGCGGCGTGACGGTGGCGAAGGTGCTGTGGAACCCGGTCCCCGGCCCCGGCCACTTCTGCCTGCTGGCGCGGTGGGTCTCGGCCAGTGACCCGATGACGTTCCCGGAGACCGCCAACACCGCGCTCAACACCCAGCGCAACAACAACATCGCGTGGCGCAACTACCAGACCGTGCGCGCCACCACGAAGGTCCCGGGCAAGTCCTGGTTCAACGTCGGCAACGCCACCGAGCGCCCGATCAAGACCGACCTCGTCGTCACCAGCCCGGACCGCCCGCTGGTCGGCAACGGCCGGGTGGTCGTCGACCTGGGCCCGCGCCTGCTCGAACTCTGGCGCTCGACCGGCGCGAAGGCCGAGGGCGTGAAGCAGGTGGGCGAAACCCAGTTCGAGATCGCCGACCCGAAGCGCGCCGCGTTCATCGGCATCCCGATCAAGCCGGGTGAGCGGCACAGCACCGAACTGACCTTCGTCGCGGGCGACCAGCCGGGCGAGTTCGTCCAGCACGTCGTGCAGCTCTCCGAGGGCCAGGACATCGGCGGCGTCGGCTACGGCATCACCGTCGACAAGGGCTGATCCCCCACGCTCCCTCCCCCGATCCCCTGCGGGCACCTCCTACCGGGTGCCCGCAGGGGATTCACCCAGCCGGAAAAGCCGTCACGACCTCATCCGCCAACGCCGCCAACAACCGCTGCGCCAACGCCTCGTCCACGCACTCCAACTCGGCCACGCTCTTGCCCACCCCGAGCGGACTGACCCGCAACACGCCCCGGCACCCACCGTCGGCCAACGGCTCCCACGACAACCTCAGCAGATCAAGATCGACCACGACCCGGACCTGGACGAGCTGCCCGGCACACCGCAGGATCAACACGTCGTCGTTGACCCCCACCAACTCCAACGGCGGGGGCAGCCACTCGGCCAGCCGCTCCGGCTCAACCGCAGTAGCGAACACGAGATCGGGCAACACCGGGATGTCCAGCCGAACGGTAGTCACCCAAGCGGGTTACCCGAGCCCAGTTCAGCTACGCCTACGACCAGCACTTTCCCACCTGGCAACCACCTGAGACCCGCTCCGGCCCCACCTCCCCGCCGACACCCGCCGCGGGCTCCCGCCCGCCCGCGAGTGCCGCGTCGGTGGTTCGTGTCGCCTTTCTCTTCGATCACGCCCTTCGATCGAAGAGAAACGCGGCACGAGCCGCCGACTCCAGGCGGCACGAGCCGCCCTCCGGAGGAGGGCCATCGAACAGAGAGCCGGTGAGGGGACTTGAACCCCTAACCTTTCGCTTACAAGGCGAGTGCTCTGCCAATTGAGCTACACCGGCATGGCGCGAAGCCGGGAACATCGTAAGCGCCCGCAGTGGGTGCCACCTGCGGCGAACGGTCTGCTCAGGGTGTGCCGCCATTGGTCCGTCCGGAGGTGCGCAGCCCGTCCGAGTGGCCCAGGATCGGTCTAAAACCGCTGGCCAGCGGCATCAACAGTACTGAACGCTCGGTGATCGACTCACCCGCCTTGGGTACCCCTACCAGGGGTGGCGCATGACACAGCGACGAATGTGACACCGTCGGGCGTGGCGCAGGAAGCGATCACGAGGAGGGAAGCCCGTGTGGCTGCGGCGCAGGCGTTACCGCGACCCCAGGACCACCCCCGGCCTGTGGCAACCGGTCGAGGGACCGTCCCTTCCGGACGATTCGACCGTCCACTTGGTGCTGGACCTCGCCCTGCGGGTCGGTGAGGTCCAGCTCGCCAGCGGCGCCGGCGCGGCGGACGTCACGGCGACCGTCATCGCCGTCGCGGAGGCGTACGGGCTGCCCCGCACCGAGGTCGACGTGATCTACACGTCGATCACCGTCTCGTGCCACCGGGGCACCGAGGCGGCACCGATCACGTCGCTGCGCGTGGTCCGCTCGCGCGGCCTGGACTACACCCGGCTGGCGGCCGTCGAGGACCTGATCCGGCGGATCACCTCCGACCGGATCAAGGCCCCGGACGCCTACGCCGAGCTGGACCGGATCAGCAAGCAGCCGCACCCGTACCCGCGCTGGACGGCCACCGCCGCGTGGGCGGGCATGGCGGGCGCGGTGGCGTTCCTGGTCGGCGGCGGGCCGCTGATCGCGCTCACCGCCGCCCTGGTGACGGCGGTGATCGACCGGGTCGGGCGGGTGCTCAACCGGCGCGCGCTGCCGTTCTTCTTCCAGCAGGTGGTGGGCGGCGCGCTGGCGTCGGCGACGGCCCTGGTCCTGTACGCGACCGACCTGCTGCCCAGCGTGCGCCCGTCGTTGCTGGTGGCGACCGGGATCGTGGTGCTGCTGTCCGGGTTGTCGCTGGTCGGCGCGGTGCAGGACGCGATCACCGGCTACAACGTGACGGCGGCCGGCCGCACGATGGAGATCGCCCTGCTCACCGCCGGGCTGATCACCGGCATCGCGCTCACGCTGCGCGCGGGCGTGCAGTTCGGCGTGCCGACGTCGATAAGGGACCCGCTGCCGCCGCTGATCTCCGACGTGCCGATGCAGTTCGCGGCGGGCGCGGCGACCTCGGTGTTCTTCGCGCTGGCCAGTTACGCCCCGGTGCGCGCGCTGCCGACCGCGGCGGCGGCCGGCGCGGTCGGCACGGCCACCTACGGGCTGCTCGCGCTGACCGGCACGAACACCATCGCGTGCGCGGCGGCGGCGGCCACGGTCGTGGGGTTCGGGGGCGCGGTGATCTCGCGGCGGCTGCGCACTCCCCCGTTGGTGGTGGCGGTGGCCGGGATGGTGCCGTTGCTCCCCGGCTGGACCGTGTACCGCGGTCTTTACCAGCTCACCATCGAGAACGACGCGGCCGGCCTGTCCACCCTGGTGCTGGCCGCCGGGACGGCGTTGGCGCTGGCCAGCGGCGTGGTGCTGGGCGAGTTCCTCGGCCGGCCGGTGCGCAGCGGACTGGGCAGACTGGAGCGCAGGTTCGCCGGCCCCCGGTTGTCCGGCCCACTGCGTCCGGCCAGGCGACGGCTGGACTGAGCGGCCGACTGGGGGTGACGTACGTCCAACCTGGTTGAACTCCGTGTGACGGGGATGACGTGCGGGCATCCGGTACGGGCGTTCCCGTTAACCTCGGGGGCGGGCGAGACGAATCCCTGAGGAGGCGTTACCCGGTGAGCAGCATTGGCGAGCACGGCGCGGACTTCCTGGTCGTGGCGAACCGACTGCCGGTCGACCTGGAACGCCTCGAAGACGGCACCCAGCGCTGGAAGCACAGCCCCGGCGGCCTGGTGACCGCCCTGGAACCCTTCCTGCGCTCGCACAGCGGGGCCTGGATCGGGTGGCCCGGCGTCGCGGACGCCGAGGTGGAGGCGTTCGAGGAGGACGGCCTCCAGCTGCACCCGGTGTCGCTCAGCTCGGCCGAGGTGCGGGACTACTACGAGGGCTTCTCCAACGGCACGCTGTGGCCGCTGTACCACGACGTGGTGGCCCCGCCGGCGTTCCACCGCAGGTGGTGGAACGCGTACGTGCGGGTGAACCAGCGGTTCGCCGACGTGACGGCGAAGGTGGCCGCGCAGGGCGCGACCGTCTGGGTGCAGGACTACCAGCTCCAGCTGGTCCCGGCGATGCTGCGCGAGCTGCGGCCGGACCTGCGGATCGGGTTCTTCCTGCACATCCCGTTCCCGCCGGTCGAGCTGTTCATGCAGCTGCCGTGGCGCACCGAGATCATCCGCGGGCTGCTCGGCGCGGACCTGGTGGGCTTCCACCGGCCCGGCGGCGCGCAGAACTTCCTGTGGCTGGCCCGCCGGCTGGTCGGCCTGGAGCCCAGCCGCGGCGCGGTGGGCGTGCGCACCCGACCGGGTGTCGTCCAGGTCGGCGACCGCACGGTCCGGGTCGGCGCGTTCCCGATCTCGATCGACTCGGCGGGGCTGGACGCGCTCGCCCGCAGCAAGGACGTCCAGCAGCACGCCAAGCAGATCCGCAACGACCTCGGGAACCCGAAGAGGATCCTGCTGGGCGTCGACCGGCTCGACTACACCAAGGGCATCGACGTCCGGCTCCGCGCCCTCTACGAATTGATCGCGGACGGCCGGGTCGACCCGACCGAGGTGACCATGATCCAGCTCGCGACGCCCAGCCGCGAGCGGGTCGACCACTACAAGCAGATGCGCGGGGAGATCGAGCAGGCGGTCGGGCGGATCAACGGCGAGTTCTCCACCGTGGGGCACCCGGTCGTCCACTACCTGCACCAATCGGTCGACCGCAAGGAGCTGACCGCGTTCATGACGGCCGCCGACGTCATGGTGGTCACGCCCGTCCGGGACGGCATGAACCTCGTCTGCAAGGAGTACGTGGCCTGCCGCTACGACCTCGGCGGCGCCCTCGTGCTGTCCGAGTTCGCGGGTGCCGCGGCGGAGCTGACGAGTGCCTTCCTGGTCAACCCGCACGACCTCGACGGTGTGAAGAACGCGCTGGAAGCGGCCCTCACGCTGGATCCGGCGGAGGGCCGCCGTAGGATGCGCGCGCTGCGCCGCCAAGTCCTCACGCACGACGTCGACCGCTGGGCTCGCTCGTTCCTTGACGCCTTGGGTACGCAGACTACGGCCTGAGCGGTTCCGCACGGAATCGGTTCAGACCACGCACCCGACCTGTCCCACCGAGTCTTGAGGAGGGGCGTTGACCGCCGAGGCCCTCCCCGCCGAACTTCGCCGTGCGATCGTTCAGCTGGCGCGCACGCCGCGCCTGCTGGTCGCCTGCGATTACGACGGGACACTGGCTCCGATCGTGGCCAACCCTGAGGACGCCCGCCCGCTGCCCGAGTCGGTGGGCGCGCTGCGCTCGCTGGCCGGGCTGCACGAGACCACGACAGCGGTGATCTCCGGGCGCGCGCTGCGCGACCTGGCGACACTGTCGCGGCTCCCGTCCGAGGTGCACCTGGTCGGCTCGCACGGATCGGAGTTCGACGTCGGCTTCGTGCACGCGCTCGACGCCGACGCGCGAGCCCTGCACCGCCGGCTGGAAGCCGAACTCGAACTCGTCGTCGACGGCCACGAGGGCGTCGGCCTGGAGGTCAAACCCGCGAGCATCGCGGTGCACGTCCGGCGCGCGGAACCCTCCGTGGGGGAGCGGGTTCTCGACGCCGTCCGCGGCGGTCCGTCGAACTGGGCCGGCGTGCAGGTGACCGAGGGCAAGGCCGTGATCGAGTTGGCCGTGGTGCAGACCGACAAGGGCCACGCCCTGGACGTCCTGCGGCACCGCGTGTCGGCCACCGCCGCGGTCTTCGTCGGCGACGACGTGACCGACGAGAAGGCGTTCGCCCGGCTCACCGGGCCGGACGTCGGCATCAAGGTCGGCGACGGCGAGTCGCTGGCCGAGTACCACATCGGCGACACCGTCGACGTGGCCACCGTGCTCGCGTTCCTGCTGGAGGAGCGGCGGGCGTGGCTGCACGGCGACCAGGCCGTGCCGATCGAGCGGCTGACCATGCTCGCCAACGAGCGCTCGGTCGCGCTGCTCACCCCCGACGCGCGGCTGAACTGGCTGTGCCACCCGGAGCCGGACTCGGCGGCGGTGTTCGCCGACCTGCTCGGCGGACCGGCCGCGGGCCACTTCTCGATCAAGCCGGAGCACGGCTCGCTGCCCCTGGGCCAGCGGTACGTGCCGGGCACCATGATCGTGGAGACCCGCTGGTCGCGGCTGCTGGTCACGGACTACCTGGACCACGACCTGGCGTCGCACCGCACCGACCTGGTGCGCCGGATCTCCGGCTCGACCAACGCGGTGATCACCTTCGCGCCGCGGCCGGAGTTCGGCCAGGTGCCGGTGCGGCTGCTGCGCGAGCGCGACGGCCTGCGGATCGTCGGCACGTCCGACCCGATGGTGCTGCGCTCGCCGGGCGTGGACTGGGAGATCACCTCCGACGGCCTCCAGGAGACCGCCACGGCGGTCGTCCGGCCCCGGGAGAGCGCGCCGATCCTGCTGGAGCTGCGGTGCGGCACGGACGACCTGTCCGAGGCCACCCTGGGCGAGGCGGAGCGGCGGGCCCGCGCGGGCGCGTACTGGTCGGACTGGGCGGCCACGCTCAAGCTGCCGACCGTCGAGTCCGAACTGGTCCTGCGGTCCGCGCTGACCCTCAAGGGGCTGGTGCACCACGAGACCGGCGCGATCATGGCCGCGGCCACCACGTCGCTGCCGGAGGAACTGGGCGGCATCCGCAACTGGGACTACCGGTACTGCTGGCTGCGCGACGCGGCGCTGACCGCGCAGGCGCTGGTGTCGGTGGGCTCGCTGGGCGAGGCGGAGGCGTACCTGGGGTGGGTGCACGGCGTGCTGGCCACGCTGCCCGGCCCGGAGCGCCTGCACCCGCTGTACACGCTCCAGGGCACGATGCTCGGCGCCGAGGCGGTCATCGACACCCTGCCGGGCTACGCGGGCTCGCGGCCGGTGCGGGTGGGCAACCTGGCCAACCAGCAGGTCCAGCTGGACGTGTTCGGCCCGGTCGTGGACCTGGTCGTGCAGCTGGCGGCGGCCCGGGGCGCGTTGACCGACCCGGACTGGGCGATGGTGCAGGCGATGGCCGAGGCGGTCGCCCGCCGCTGGCACGAGCCCGACCACGGCATCTGGGAGGAGCGGCACGCTCCCCGTCACCACGTGTACTCGAAGGTCATGTGCTGGGTGACCCTCGACCGGGCGGTGCGGCTGGCCGAGGTCTACGGCCGGGACATCGACCCGTCGTGGCCGGTGCTGCGCGACACCATCTCCAACGACGTGCTCAAGCACGGGTGGAGCGAGGAGTCGCAGTCGTTCACCACCGCGTACGACGGTGACGACCTCGACGCGGCGTCGCTGCACGTGGGGCTGTCGGGGCTGATCGACCCGGCCGACGACCGGTTCCAGGCGACGGTGACGGCGATCGAGGCGGAGCTGCGCTCGGGCTCGACGGTGTACCGCTACCGGCGGGACGACGGCCTGCCCGGCGACGAGGGCGGGTTCCACCTGTGCGCGGCGTGGATGATCGAGGCGTACCTGCTCACCGGGCGGCGCACGGAGGCGGAGGAGCTGTTCGCGCAGATGGTCGACGCGGCCGGCCCCACCGGTCTGCTGCCCGAGGAGTACGACCCGATCGCGGAGCGCTCGCTGGGCAACCACCCGCAGGCGTACAGCCACCTCGGCCTGATCCGCTGCGCGCAGCTGCTCGCGGCGAAGTAGCCGGCTGACCGGAGGGCCCGGCGCGGACGTCCCGCGCCGGGCCCTTCGCGTTGCGGACCTCCCGGAAGGGCACCGCGGGGCGGGGCACCGGAGGCGGGCGGCCCGGCGCTACTTCTTCAGCTTGAGCAGTTGCAGGGCTTCCACGAGGTCGTGCGCGACCAGCGCGCGGGTCTCCGGCGGCAGCGGCCCGGCGTCCGGCGGCACCAGGGCCTTGGTGTAGCCCAGCCGGGCGGCCTCGGTGAGCCGGCGGCCCACCCCGTTCACCCGGCGCAGCTCCCCCGACAGCCCGACCTCGCCCACCACGACCAGGTCGTGCGGCAGCGGCTGGTCGGTGGCCGCCGACGCCACCGCGAGCGCCACCGCGAGGTCCACGGCGGGCTCCACGAGCCGCATCCCGCCGACCGTGGCGGTGAAGACGTCCTTGTTGTGCAACGACATCCGGCCGCGCTTCTCCAGCACCGCCAGCGCCATCGCGACCCGCGCCGAGTCCAGCCCGCTGACCGCCCGGCGCGGCGACGGCAGGTGCGTCGCGGTGACCAGCGCCTGCACCTCGCCCAGCATCGGCCGCTTGCCCTCCACGACCACGGTCACCGCCGTGCCGGTGACGTCCTGCTCCCGCCGGTTGAGGAACAGCCCCGACGGGTCCGGCACGCCCACGATCCCGTCGTCGCGCAGCTCGAAGCAGCCCACCTCGTCGGCGGGCCCGTAGCGGTTCTTGATGCCGCGCACCAGGCGCAGGCTGGAGTGCCGGTCGCCCTCGAACTGGAGCACCACGTCCACCAGGTGCTCCAGGACCCGGGGCCCGGCCACCGAGCCGTCCTTGGTGACGTGCCCGACCAGCACGATCGGCAGCCCGCGCTCCTTGGCCAGCGCCACCAGGCTCGCGGTGACCGCGCGCACCTGGCTCACCCCGCCGGGCGTGCCGTCCACGCCGGGCGAGGACATCGTCTGCACCGAGTCGACGATCAGCACGCCGGGCCGGACCGCCTCGACCTGCCCCAGCACGGCCGACAGGTCGCTCTCCGCGGCCAGGTACATCTGCCCGTGGATGTTGCCGGTCCGCTCGGCCCGCAGCCGCACCTGGCCCGCCGACTCCTCGCCGGTGATGTAGAGCGAGGGCACGCCGCCCTTGACCGCCCACTGGTAGGCGACCTCCAGCAGCAGCGTGGACTTGCCCACGCCGGGCTCGCCGGCGAGCAGGACGACCGCACCGGGCACCAGGCCGCCGCCGAGCACCCGGTCCAGCTCCGACACGCCGGTCTTGCGGGCGCGCGCCGACTCGACGTCGACCTCGCCGATCGGCCGGGCGGGCGAACTGGGCGCGCCCGCCACCACCCGGGCCGCGCTGCGGGTGACGCCGCGCTCCTCGACCGTCCCCCAGGCCTGGCACTCGGGGCACCGGCCGACCCACTTGGCGACCTCGTTCCCGCACTCGGCACACCGGTAGGTCGTCGTCGCCCGCCCGTTCTTCACCACGTGCGCAGGCTAACCAGGACCCCCGACAACGCCGGAACCCGCCGCGCGCACCGGGCGCACGACGGGTTCCGCGGAGGTCTCGCCGGGGCTCAGTGCTCGGCGGGCGCGTCCTTGCGGGGCTCCGGCGACGCGCCGATCGGCACGTCGAGGGTGACCTGGCCGGCCTTCTCGAACAGGAACGTGACCCGCAGCGTCTGGCCGGGGCGCAGCTCCTTGGTCAGGCCCTTGAGGACGATCTTCGCCTTGCCGGGCACGACCGGGAGCGCGAGCGAGGAGGTCGGGCGGACCGAGCTGCCGGCGGACGGCGTGGACGTCCCGGTCACCGACGAGCCGGTGGTGCCGGTGGTCGTGCCGGTCGTGGTGCCCGTGACGCCGGTGGTCTCGGGGGCGTCGGAGCCGCCGGTGATGCCGCCGGGCGGCGTGGTGGTCGTGGCGCGGGCCGACCCGGTGACGGAGCCGTGCGCGGTGGTGGTCAGCCGGGTGTCCAGGTCGTCCTGGTCGGCGCCGCTCTGGATGGCGGTGTCCGGCTCCAGGGTGGAGTCGCCGGTGATCTCGCCGCCCTCGGCGATGTCGGCGGTCACCGAGACCAGCTTGTCGATGGCCGGGCCGTTGTTGGCGATGACCACGACCACCGGGGCGTTGTCGCCCTCGCGGTAGTGCCCCTCGGCGACCGGGAACAGCAGCTGGGCGTCCCGGACGGCGATGTCGCCGGCCTGGCCGTGCGCGCCGTTCACCGCGGCGACCTGCTGGTCGGTCTGGGTGATCTGACCTGCGCTGCAACCCGCGGCGGCCAGGCCGAGGCCCGCCGCGACGGCGGCCACGAGGACCAGGCGGCGTGGCGCTGGGGACTTCTGCGGTGCGCGACCCACGGCTTCTCGGATCCTTCCGGTGTGCTGACCAGGCGGGGCCGTACCCGGTAGTAGCGGGCCGACCACCAGTCCAGGAGCCTAACCGGGCCGCCGATCACCCACCTCATGTGGTGCCCCACAGCCGCCGCGGCCGTCCACAGTGGAGCAAGATCGACCTGCGCCGTTGCACGCGACCGGGTGGTTTGTCAACCCCCCTCGCGGCCCTGACCTGCGCGAACTGATCTCCGGACGCCGAAGAGGGGATTGCTCGACGTGTTAGGATGGGGTTAGCGAAAGGGGCAGAGGACACATGGTTTTCAAGGTCGGAGAGACCGTCGTCTACCCGCACCACGGTGCCGCTCTCATCGAAGCGATCGAGACCCGGTTGATCAAGGGCGAGGAGAAGAAGTACCTCGTCCTGAAGGTCGCCCAGGGCGACCTCACGGTCCGCGTCCCCGCCGACAACGCCGAGATCGTCGGTGTGCGTGACGTCGTCGGCCAGGAGGGTCTCGACAAGGTCTTCGAGGTCTTGCGTGCTCCTCACACCGAGGAGCCGACCAACTGGTCCCGGCGGTACAAGGCCAACCTGGAGAAGCTCGCGTCCGGTGACGTGAACAAGGTGGCCGAAGTGGTGCGCGACCTGTGGCGGCGCGAGAAGGATCGCGGATTGTCCGCCGGTGAGAAGCGGATGCTGGCGAAGGCTCGACAGATACTGGTCAGTGAGTTGGCGCTCGCGGAGGGCACCGACGAGGACAAGGCCGAGGTGCTCCTCGACGAGGTCCTGGCCACCGCGTCCTGATCATCGAAACCCGCACACAAGAGAACCGCGAACATGGGTGTGGTCGCGCTCGTGCCCGCGGCGGGCCGGGGTGAGCGGCTGGGCTATGGGCTGCCCAAGGCGCTCGTGCCGGTCGGTGGCGTGCCACTGCTGGTGCGTGCCGTACGAGGTCTGTTCGAGGCGGGCCCCGTGCAGCACGTGGTGATCGCCGCACCTCCGTCCGATGTGGACACCGTGCACACCGTCACCGCCCCGTTGGCTCCCGCCGGCGGGGCGGTACACGTGTTGGCCGGTGGTGCGGAGCGCTCCGACTCGGTCCGGCTGGCCTTGGCGCACGCGCTGCGCGAGTTCCCGGACACGACGATCGTGCTGGTCCACGACGCCGCCCGCGCGTTCACCCCGCCGCAGGTCGTGCGGGCCGTGGTGGACGCCGTCGCGGCGGGCCGGCCCGCGGTCGTGCCGGTGCTCCCGGTGACCGACACGGTCAAGCAGGTCGACGCGGACGGCGTGGTCGTCGCCACCCCCGACCGCTCGGCGCTGCGCGTCGTGCAGACCCCCCAGGGCTTCGACGCCCGGGTGCTGTTGCGGGCGCACGAATCGGGGCTCGACGCGACCGACGACGCGGGCCTGGTGGAACGGCTGGGCGTGCCGGTCTCGACCGTCCCGGGGCACCCGGACGCCATGAAGATCACCACTCCGTTCGACCTCGCGGTCGCGGAGGCGCTGCTCGTGGGAGGCCGGGAGTGAGGGTCGGCATCGGTTCCGACGTCCACCAGGTGGAACGAGGTCGGGACTGCTGGATCGCCGGTCTGCACTGGCCGGGCGTGGCCGGCTGCGCGGGCCACTCGGACGGCGACGTCGCCGCGCACGCGCTGTGCGACGCCCTGCTGTCCGCCGCCGGGCTGGGCGACCTCGGGGCGGTGTTCGGCACCAGCGACCCGCGCTGGTCCGGGAAGCACGGCGTGGAGTTCCTCGCCGAGGTGCGCCGGCTGCTCGCCGGGGCGGGCTTCCAGGTGGGCAACGCGGCGGTCCAGGTGATCGGCAACGCACCCAAGATCGGCACCCGCCGGGACGAGGCGCAGCGCGTCCTGTCGGCGGCCGCCGGCGGCCCCGTCTCAGTCAGTGGGACGACGACGGACGGCCTCGGGCTCACCGGCCGAGGTGAGGGGATCGCGGCGATCGCCACCGCGCTGATCGTCCCGCTGGGACCGGCACCGCACTAGCCTGGGTCGCATGGCGATCATCCTCAGCGCGGCGACGCGCGACCTGGTGGACGGCCGGAACTACGCCACGATCTCCACCCTGAACAAGGACGGCAGCCCGCAGAGCTCGGTCATGTGGATCACCCGGGACGGCGACGAGATCCTGTTCTCGACCGTCCGGGGCCGGCTCAAGGAGCGCAACCTCGACCGCGACCCGAGGGCCAGCGTGTCGGTGTGGTCGAAGGACGACCCCGAGACGTACGTGGAGATCCGCGGCACCGTGACCATCGTGGAGGACGAGGGCCGGGCGCTGGTGGACGCCCTGGCGCGCAAGTACCTGGGCACCCCGTACCCCGGCGAGGAGCCGGACGTGCAGCGCGTCGTCCTGCGGCTGACCCCGACCAAGGTCGCCGGCAACGCGAAGTAGCGCCGGGTGTGGCGTGCGTCCTGCTCCGGCCGGAGATCTTCACCCGAGAGGTCCAGACCACGTAGCGTGCGAATGTGACGATCCGCGCCGTCCTCTTCGACTTCTCCGGCACCCTCTTCCGGCTGGAGCACGACTCCCTGGCCGAGCACGCGGACCTGATGCGGGCGCTCACCGCGCCGGTCGGGGTCGCCGAGGGCCTGGACATCGACCCCGACGAGTGGGAGCGCCGCGACCTCGACGGCGACCTGCACCGCGACCTGCACGTCAAGGCCCTGCTGGCGGCCGGGGCGCAGGACCCGCACGACTTCTACGCCCGGCTGTGCTCCCCGCCGTTCTGGCAGCCCTACCCGGACACCGCGAGCGCACTGGGCACCGAGCTGCCCACCGCCGTGGTGAGCAACATCGCGTGGGACATCCGGACCGTGTTCGCCCGGCACGGCGTCCAGGACCGGGTGGACGAGTTCGTGCTGTCGTTCGAGGTCGGGCACGTCAAGCCGGACCCGAAGATCTTCCGGATCGCCTGCGACCGGCTGGGCGTGCACCCGAGCGAGGCGCTGATGGTCGGCGACAGCGAGGAGGCCGACGGCGGCGCGGCGGCGGTGGGCTGCCGGGTGGCGATCGTGCCCCCGCTGGAGACCGGCGAACGGCCCGACGCGCTGCTCCGGGTGCTCCGCGAGCACGTGGCATAGCGAACCGGCATAAGCACAATCAGGCGGGCGATTCAACCCCGCGCGGCCAACGCCCGTACCATTCCCACGTGAGCCTCCACCTGTACGACACCGCGAGCCGGTCCATGCGGGCATTCCTCCCGCAGGTCTCCGGAACGGCGTCGATCTACGTGTGCGGGGCGACCGTGCAGGGCGTGCCCCACATCGGCCACGTTCGCAGCGGCCTGAACTTCGACGTGCTGCGCCGCTGGCTGGGTCGCACGTACGCGGACGTCCGACTGGTGCGCAACGTCACCGACATCGACGACAAGATCCTGGCCAAGGCCGCCGACCACGGCAGGCCGTGGTGGGAGTGGGCTTACCAGCACGAGCGCGCGTTCGAGGACGCGTACACGGCGCTGGGCTGCCTGCCGCCGTCCTACGCGCCGCGCGCCACCGGCCACATGACCCAGATGGTCGAGCTGATGCAGCGCCTGGTCGACCGCGGCCACGCGTACGCGGCGCGGGGCGACGTCTACTTCTCGGTCACGTCGTTCCCCGACTACGGCGCGCTGTCCGGCCAGAAGCCCGACGAGGTGCACCAGGGCGAGTCGGCGGGCCAGGGCAAGCGCGACCCGCGCGACTTCACGCTGTGGAAGGCCGCCAAGCCCGGTGAGCCGTCCTGGCCGACGCCGTGGGGCCCCGGCCGGCCCGGCTGGCACCTGGAGTGCTCCGCGATGGCCACCGCGTACCTGGGCGGCACGTTCGACATCCACGGCGGCGGCATCGACCTGATCTTCCCGCACCACGAGAACGAGCGGGCGCAGTCCCGCGCGGCCGGCGACGGGTTCTCCCAGTACTGGCTGCACAACGCCTGGGTGACCCTCAGCGGCGAGAAGATGTCCAAGTCGCTGGGCAACACGGTCGCCATCCCGGAGCTGCTCAAGCAGGTCCGGGCGCCGGAGCTGCGCTACTACCTGGTCGGCCCGCACTACCGGTCGACCATCGAGTTCTCCCGCGAGGCGCTGGACGAGGCGGTGTCCGCCTACCGGCGGATCGAGTCGTTCCTGCGCCGCGTGGTGGAGCGGACCGGGGCGGTCGAGGACGACGGCGCGCTCTCCGACGCGTTCACCGCGTCGATGGACGACGACATGGGCACGCCGGGCGCGCTGGCCGCGATCCACAAGCGGGTCCGGGAGGGCAACACGGCGCTGGAGGCGGCCGACGACCTGACCGCCCGCGCGGCGGCCGGGTCGGTGCGCGCCATGGCCGGCGTGCTCGGCGTCGACCCGCTGGCGTGGACCGACACCACGACCGGGGAGGCGGGCGGCCGCCAGGCACTGGCCACCTTGGTCGAACACGTGCTCGAAGAGCGCGTGAAAGCCCGCCAGGACAGGGATTTCGCGAAAGCCGACGCGCTGCGCGACCACCTGCTCCAGGCCGGGATCGCCGTCGAGGACACCCCCGACGGTCCGCAGTGGACCTTGAAGGACGACTAGCTCGTGGCAGGGAACTCCAAGCGCCGGGGCGCTATGCGCAACCCCGGGTCCAAGAAGGGCGCGGTCGTCGGTTCCGGCGGGCAGA
Organism: Saccharothrix sp. NBAS 001; assembly: GCF_056640475.1. Classification (NCBI taxonomy): domain Bacteria; kingdom Bacillati; phylum Actinomycetota; class Actinomycetes; order Pseudonocardiales; family Pseudonocardiaceae; genus Saccharothrix; species Saccharothrix sp. NBAS 001. The sequence goes on along the minus strand of NZ_CM153251.1, from coordinate 8,365,089 downwards.
AGTCGAAGGGCTTGCAGGGCAAGGGCCCGACCCCCAAGGCGACGGACCGGCCGAACCACCCCGCGTACAAGCGCGCCCAGGCGGGTGCGAAGGCCGAGCAGGCCCGGTCGCGCCGGCAGAAGAACGCCGAGAACACGCCGGAGACGGTCGCCGGGCGCAACCCGGTGGTCGAGTGCCTGCGCGCGGACATCCCGGCGACGGCGCTCTACGTGGCGATGGGCATCGACACCGACGACCGGGTCGCCGAGGCGGTGAAGCTGGCCGCCGACCGGGGCATCTCGGTGCTGGAGGTGCAGCGCGGCGAGCTGGACCGGATCACCGGCGGCGCGATGCACCAGGGCCTCGGGCTCCAGGTGCCGCCCTACGAGTACGCCGAGCCGCGCGAGCTGCTCAAGATCGCCCGGGAGTCCGGCCACCCGCCGCTGCTGGTGGCGCTGGACGGCGTGACCGACCCGCGCAACCTGGGCGCCGTGGTGCGCTCGGCGGCGGCGTTCGGGGCGCAGGGCGTGGTGCTGCCGCAGCGGCGTTCGGCGAGCATCACCGCCGTCGCGTGGCGGACCAGCGCGGGCACCGCGGCGCGGATGCCGATCGCGATCGCCACGAACCTGACCCGCCAGCTGCGCGAGTGGGCCGAGGCGGGCCTGATGATCGTGGGCCTGGACGCGGACGGCGACGTGGACGTGGACGGCCTCGACCTGGCCACCGGGCCGCTGGTGGTGGTCGTGGGCTCGGAGGGGCGCGGGCTGTCCCGGCTGGTCCGGGAGACCTGCGACCAGACCGTGTCGATCCCGATGGCGGCGGGCGTGGAATCGCTCAACGCGTCGGTGGCGGCCGGCGTGGTGCTCGCCGAGGTGGCCCGTCGACGCAGGCTGGAGCTTTGACCGGGTGTGACGGCCGGCCGTTTGTCACCCGATCGGCAACCTTGACGACGACCGCCGGATAAGGTTCGCGGCGATGTCCTTCGCCACGCCCCTGTTCCTGTGGTTCTTCCTCCCGGTCGTGCTCGCGGCCGTCCTCGTCGCGCCCAGAAGTCGGCGCAACGGGGTCGTGGCGGTCGCGAGCCTGTTCTTCTACTTCACCGGCGCGGGCGGCACGACGTTGCTGCTGCTCGGCGCGATGGTGGCGAACTACCTGGCGGGCCGCAGGCTGGAGCCGGGCACGCCCGGCGACCGGAAGCTGGTGCTGGTCGGCGCGATCTGCCTGAACCTGGGCGTGCTGCTGGTCTGGAAGTACCTGGGGTTCGCCACCGAGCAGCTGCACGCGATCGCGTCGATCGTCGGCGCGGACCTGCCGGTGGTGCACCTGGCGCTGCCGATCGGCATCTCGTTCTACACGTTCCACCACATCTCCTACGTGGTGGACGTCTACCGGGGCGAGCGGCCGGCGCTGCGGGAGCCCGTCGCGTTCGTCACCTACATCGCGATGTTCCCCCAGCTGGTGGCCGGACCCATCGTCCGCTTCCGGGAGATCGCGGACCAGTTGCCGCAGGAGCGGCTGCACCGTTGGGACGACATCGCGGCGGGGTTCCCGAGGTTCGCCCTGGGGCTGTGCAAGAAGGTCGTCATCGCCGACTCGCTGGCCCCGTTGGTGGACGCCTGCTTCGCGACCCCGAACGACCAGATGACCTCGGCGATCGCCTGGTTGGGCGCCATCGGTTACACCCTGCAACTGTACTTCGACTTCTCCGGCTACTCGGACATGGCGATCGGACTGGGCCGGATGCTCGGCTTCCGGCTGCCGGAGAACTTCGCCCGGCCGTACTCCTCGGTGACCATCACCGAGTTCTGGCGGCGCTGGCACATGTCGCTGTCCCGCTGGTTCCGGGACTACGTCTACATCCCGCTGGGCGGGAACCGGACCGGCGTGCTGCGCACCTACCGGAACCTCGGGATCGTTTTCGTGCTCACCGGTTTCTGGCACGGCGCCAACTGGACGTTCCTCGTCTGGGGTTTGTTCCACGGCGCGCTGCTGGTCCTGGAACGGCGTTTCGGTTGGGATTCCGGCCCGGTCACCACGCGTGCCCGAATTGCCCGCCGGGTACTCACCACGGTGCTCGTGGTAATCGGCTGGGTGTTCTTCCGATCGGCCGATCTCGGTGACGCGTTCACAATCATCGGCCACCTCCTGGTGCCCGATTTCGGCGGCCTCGGCGAGGCGGTGGCGGCCGCCGCGACCAATCAGCGGATTCTGCTGCTGGTGGTCGCGCTGGCGATTGTCGTAATGCCCGCGCACCCCGTGACGGGGCCCTACCTGGAGTCCTCTCGGGACAAGGTCGCGGTAGCCGCTAGGGTGTCCCTGATGACGGTGGGCGTTGCCTACGCGGCGATCCTGGTCGCCAGCGGCACGTTCAGCCCGTTCCTGTACTACCAGTTCTGATGATCGACAAGCAGGGCGCGGCAACAATTGCCGAACGGTGTCCCGACCACCCGCCGGCCTGCCCGCACGAACGCGCTGGACCGCTCGGACCAGCGGTCCGACGACCAATGGAGGTCGCCTTGACCCTGGGTAGGCGAGCTTTGCTCACGGCGGGTCACGTACCGTCAACTGTCAAGAATAGGTACCCGGCTTATCGCCATTGTAACTACTTTATGTAACTGATCTGGTCCGTTCGGGTACACACTGTGGTAGGACAGAGATTGAACAACCAGCAGCTTCTACCGTGCTAACCGAGATAATTGTTACTTCGGGTGGGGGTAACGTGACTCACTCATCGGGGCCGACGAACCTGGAGGAGCGGTGACTTCCGGGGGGACCATCCGCGCGCTCGTGGGCAACCGCGAGTTCCGCGGCCTGTGGATCGGCTCGACCGCGTCCACGGTCGGCGACCAGCTCGCCGCGGTGGCCCTGTCACTCCTGGTGTTCGAACGCACGAACTCCGCCGCGTGGACGGCCCTGACCTGGTCGCTGACGCTGCTCCCGTCGCTGGTGTCCGGCCCGCTGCTGGGCTGGCTCGCGGACCGGTTCCCCCGACGCACGGTGATGGTCTGCTGCGCCTGGGTCCAGGCCGCCCTGGTCGGCCTGATGGCGGTGCCCGGCGTCCCGTTGTGGATCATGATAGTCCTCCTGGTCGCCGTGCTGATGGTCGCCTCCCCCTTCCTGGCGGCGCAGGAGGCGAGCCTGCCGTCCGTGCTGCCGGAGAAGCGCTACGACGACGGCGTGGCCCTGTTCGGGACCTCGGTGGACGTGGCCCAGATGGCCGGCCTCGCCGCGGCGGGCTTCCTGGTCACGGCGACCAGCCCGCAGGTGGCCCTGGCGATCGACGCGGCGACGTTCGTGCTGGTCGCGATCCTGGTCCAGACCTCGGTGACGTTCCGCCCGGCGGCCGACCCGCTCGGCTCGGCACATCGGGAATCCGAAGACCGCAAAGGAGCTTTCGCGCTACTCGTCACTGAGCCGCGTCTGCGCTCTCTAATGGGTATGCGCTTGTTGGCCGGCATCGCGATGGTGCCCGAGGGTCTGGCCGTGCCGTTGGCGGCCGACCTGGACGCGGTGTGGGCCGTGGGGCTCATCCTGGCCATCGAGCCGGCGGCGAACGTGTTGGGGGTGGCGGTGCTGTTCCGGCTGGTGCGGGACCCGGCGCGGCGCGAGCGGCTGATCGGGCCGCTGGCGATCCTGTCGCTGGCGCCCCTGGTCATGTTCGCGCTCAACCCCAACCTGACCTGGACGATCGCCCTGCTGGTGATCGCCGGCATGGCCGGGGCCTACCACACGCCCGCGCGCTCGGCGTGGATGCGGATCCTGCCGGACGAGTACCGCGGACGTGCCTATGGCATCGCGCGCACGGCGCTGCGGTCCAGCCAGGGTGGTGGCATGGCCCTGGCGGGCGTCGTCGCGCACGCGATCGGCTCGGTGACCGCGACCCTGGCGGGCGCGGGCGCCATCGGGCTGCTCCTCGCGGGGCAGGCGACCGTAGCCTGGAACCGGGCAAGGGCCAGGACCGACCCGAACACGGTGACCACATGAAACGTACTCATCATGAATGGCGATTGTCATGACGAGGCGTTCGTGCGCACTCAGCGAGAACGCACGCACGTACGGTGAAGATTCCGGACCGGGCTCAAGGAGAGCGATGGGGTCACCACTCGCGGTTACGCATGGCAGACGCTCCTCTACTCGCGACTTGGGTACCGAGGGGGGCCGTAAGGCCGTCGCTGCGCCGGCGAGTGGCCGCGCGGCGGCGGCATGAGTGTAGGGGGACGTGGTGAAGAACAGTTTGCCTGACCACGGGCCGTCCGCGACAGCCAAGTGGCGTCTGAGTCGGAACTGGGACCTTTGGGCGCTGCGCCGCACCGCGATCGTCTACATCCTTTCCGTCGAACTGGCGGTCGGAATTGCCGCCATTTGGCTGCTGACTACCCTCGGTTCCGCACCGACCACGGATTGGCTCCGCTTCGCCGCCCTGGTGTTGGCCATCACGGTCCACTTGACCACCGTGCGGCGCGCCGAGGAATCCCGACGTGACGAATCCGCAGGTCCGTACTTCGACCTCACGTCGGTCTGGACTTTCGCGGCGGCGATCGTGCTGCCGCCGGGCATGGCCGTGCTGGTCGCCGTGTGGCTGCGGATCGTGCTGTGGCCGATCGCCCGGCGTCAGCCGTACCGGTTCGTGTTCACCTCCGCGCACATCGTGGCGAGCACGCTGCTGGCGAACGCGGCCGTCCACCTGTCGGGATTCTCGCTCGACGCCACCGGCCGGGTCTTGACGGACCTGGCCCTGCTGGGCGTGCTGGTCCTGGTGGCCACGCTGTACTGGTTCGTGCAGGTGCTGCTGATGACGGTCGCGCTCAAGATCGTCAACCCACAGACCCGGTTCGTGGACTCGCTGGGCACCCGCAACGACAACATGCTGGAGATGACCACGCTGGGCGTCGGCGCGATGCTCGGCCTGCTGGTCGCCACGCACTGGGTCGCGCCGCTGCTGCTGGTCCTGCCGGTGATCCTGGTCAACGCCCTGCTGCACCGGGCGTCGGAGCGGCAGGCCCACCTGGAGCGGCTGGTGGCCGAGCAGCACAAGGCGCACCTCCAGCTCACCAAGGACGCGCACACCGACTACCGCACCGGCCTGTTCAACACCAACGGGCTGAGCGAGCACGCGGGCCGGCTGACCGAGCGCTGCAAGCACGCCGGCCAGCCGGTGACCGTGCTGGCGATCGACCTGGACCACTTCAAGCGGATCAACGACACGTGGGGCCACCCGGCGGGCAACGCGGTGCTCGCCGAGGTGGGCCGCATCCTGCGGGAGAAGCTCCGGCCGGGCGACGTGGCCGGTCGGGACGGCGGCGAGGAGTTCGTGGTCGTGCTGGCCGACACGGGCCTCGCGCAGGGCACCGCGATCGCCGAGCGGGTGCGCGAGGCGATCGGCGAGATGTCCGTGGTGACCACCGACAAGCACCGCAACACCGTGACGCTGCGCGGGCGCAACCTGCCGCTGACCGAGGACGGCCCGGAGGTGCGGGCGATCTCGGCGTCCATCGGCGTGGCCGTGGTCCCGGACAACGGCGAGAACCTGCTGGCCGCCCAGCACAGCGCCGACGGCGCGCTCTACACGGCCAAGGAGAACGGCCGCAACCAGGTCCGCGTGGCGGGCATCGACATCCACGCCCGCCGGCTGCCCGCGCCGCGCGTGGACGAGCCCGAGATCACCCGCTCCGCCTGAGCGGGGCGCGCGGCTAGCGCCCTCCGACCGAACGGAGGGCTTGGCGCGCGTAGGCGCGCACGTCCGCGTCCGAGTCACCCAGTGCCCGTTCCAGCGCAGCCGAAACTTCGAGCCGGTCGGCCCACCGGGCGAGTACCCGCACCGCGGCCTTCCTAACGTCGAGGTTGTCGTCCGCGAGGCGCGCCACCACCGCTGCGGGCTCCTCCACCGCCCACACCGCGCCCACCCGGACCTGCCACGCCGGGTCGTCCAGCGCCCGCGCGGCGACCGGTCGCAGCACCGCGAACCCCGCGCCCGATTCCAGTGCCGCGGCGCGGACCAGCAGGTCGGGGTCGTGCGCGAGGGTCAGCAGCACGTCCGGCCGGGCGCGCAGGGTGCCCAGCCCCTTGGCCACCAGGACCCGCAGCTCCCGCTCGGGGTCGTCCGCCGCGCGGGCCAGCTCGTCCGCCGCGCGCAACGCGACCAGCCCTCGGACACCACTCGAACGGACGGCGGCCGAAGGGTCGTCCAGCGCCCGGGCGTAGGTGTCGACGGTGCCGAGCTTCAGCGCCCACAGCACCTCCAGGGCGACCGCGCGGGACGGGGACAGCCGCAGGGCCTCGCCCAGCTCGGGACTGGGCGGCACGACCTCCACCAGCTCGCGCAGGCCCGCACCGGCCGCCTCGCGGACCTCCGCGTCCTGGTCGGCCATCGCGCGCACCAGGGCGAACTCGAACCCGGCGGGCACGGCCTCGGTGAGCAGCGCGACGGCGGCCCGGCGCACGGCCGCGTCCGGGTCGGCCAGGTACGGCCCGACCGTGGCGAGGTCCGGCTGCTCGTCGGTGAGCGCCAGCAGTTCCAGCAGCCGCGCCGACTCGACGCCCCGGACGTGGTCCGGGGCCGCCTCCGCGACCGCCGGCACGGCCACCGGGCGGCCCGCCAGGACGCTCACCTCGCCCGCCGGCGGCGTGAACCCCTCCACCGGCACCAGGTAGGGCGCCACCGGCCGTTTGACGAACTCCGTCGCGCCGGCGGCGTTCTTGCGCAGGTTGAGGTGGTAGAACCAGTCCTGGTCGTCGCGCCGCGGCAGGTCGACCCGGTCGTGGTAGAGGCCCCAGCGGCTCTCGGTGCGGGTCAGCGAGGCGTGCGCGGCGAGTTCGGCGCAGTCCCGGATGAACGTCACCTCGGCGCACCGCATCAGCTCGTGCGGCGTGCGCGCGCCCATCGCCTCGATCTCGGAGGTCATGCGCACGAACGACTCCAGCGCGAGTTCCAGCTTGGTGCCGGACTTCGGCGGTGCCACGTAGTCGTTGACGAACCGGCGCAGCTTGTACTCGACCTGGGGCTGGGGCGGCCCGTCCGGGTTGCGCAACGGCCGGTAGACCAGCTCGTGCGCGTCGGCGATCTGGTCCTCGGGCAGGTCTCCGGGCGGCACGAGGGACTGCGCCGCGTCCGCGCCCGCGAGATCGCCGAACACGAACGCGCCGAGCATGTAGTTGTGCGGCACGCACGCCAGGTCGCCCGCCGCGTAGAGGCCGGGCACGGTGGTGCGGCCGTGCTCGTCCACCCACACGCCGGACGCGGAATGCCCGCCGCACAAGCCGATCTCGGAGATGTGCATCTCCACGTCGTGCGTGCGGTAGTCGTGCCCGCGTCCACTGTGGAACGTGCCGCGCGTCGGGCGTTCGGTGGTGTGCAGGATGTTCTCCAACGCCACCACGGACTCCTCGGGCAGGTGCGTGGTGCGCAGGTACACCGGGCCCCGGTCGGAGGCGATCTCCGCCGCCACCTCGGCCATCATCTGCCCGGACCAGTAGTCGCAGTCCACGAACCGCTCGCCGAGCGCGTTCACCTGGTACGCGCCGAACGGGTTGCCCACGTACGCGCACGCGGGCCCGTTGTAGTCCTTGATGAGCGGGTTGACCTGGAAGCACTCGATGCCCGACAGCTCCGCCCCGGCGTGGTAGGCCATCGAGTAGCCGTCGCCCGCGTTGGTCGGGTTCTCGTAGGTGCCGTAGAGGTAGCCGCTGGCGGGCAGGCCGAGCCGCCCGCACGCGCCGGTCGCCAGCACCACCGCGCCCGCCGCGACCGTGACGAACTCGCCGGTGCGGGTGTTGAACCCGGCCGCGCCGACCGCCCGGCCGCCGGAGGTGAGCACGCGCACCGGCATCACCCGGTTCTCGATCCGGATGCGCTCACGCATCGAGCGTTCGCGCATCACCCGGTACAGCACCTTCTTGACGTCCTTGCCCTCCGGCATGGGCAGCACGTACGAGCCGGACCGGTGCACCTGGCGGACGTGGTACTCCCCCGCCGCGTCCTTCTCGAACTTCACGCCGTAGCGCTCAAGTCGTTGCACCATCGCGAAACCGCGGGTGGCGGTCTGCATGACGGTGCGCTGGTCGACGATCCCGTCGTTGGCGCGGGTGATCTCGGCGACGTAGTCCCGGGGCGACGCCTTGCCCGGGATGACGGCGTTGTTGACGCCGTCCATGCCCATGGCCAGCGCCCCGGAGTGCCGCACGTGCGCCTTCTCCAGCAGCAGCACGGACCGGCCGTGCTCGGCGGCGGTGATCGCGGCCATCGACCCGGCCGTGCCGCCGCCGATGACCAGCACGTCGCAGGTCAGCTCGACCCGGCGGGAGACCGGGGGGACCGGCAACGGGTCGTCCAGGGGTGCGGTCATCAGCCCAGCACCGCCAGGATCGCCTCGCGCCGCACGGCCACCTCGCCCGCGCCGAGCACCACCACCCGGTCGCCCAACCGCACCGCCTCGTCCACGTCGTGGGTCACGAAGATCGTCGTCGTCCCGGTTTCCCGCAGCACCTCGACCACCAGTTCCTGCATCGCCGCCCGGGTCTGCGCGTCCAGCGCGCCGAACGGCTCGTCCATCAAGACCAGTCCCGGCGCCTGCGCCAGGGTTCGCGCCAACTGCACCCGCTGCCGCATCCCGCCGGACAGCTCGCGCGGCAGGTAGCGCCCGAACTCGGCCAGCCCGACCCGGTCCAGCCAGCCGTGCGCCCGCTGCCGCCGTTGCGCTCGCGGCACCCCTTGCAGCGCAAGGGGGAGTTCCACGTTGCGCAGCGCCGTGCGCCACGGCAGCAGGCCGTCGTCCTGGAACACCAGCGCCCGCTCCCGCGACGTGCCGCGCACCGCCACGCCGTCCACCAGCACCCGGCCGGAGGTGATCGGCAGCAGCCCGGCCACCGCGCGCAGCAGCGTCGACTTGCCGCACCCGGACGGCCCGGCCACCACGACGATCTCGCCGTCCGCGATGTCCAGGTCCAGCCCGCGCAGCACCGCCGACCGCCCGTACCCGGCGGTCAGCCCCTCGATCCGCACGCTCATGCCCGCGCCTCCCGGGGCAGCCACCGGGTCGCCCGGCGGCCGAGCAGCTCGACCGCGCCGGAGGTGAGCCAGCCGAGCAGGCCGATGGTCACCATGCCGACGATCACGCCGGGGTAGTCCACCACCGTGTACGCCTGCCAGGTGCGGTAGCCGACGCCGAACCGGCCGGAGATCATCTCGGCGGAGATCACGCAGATCCACGACACGCCCATGCCCACCGACAGGCCGCCGAACACGCCGGGCAGCGTGCCCGGCAGCACCACCTTCGCCAGCACCTGCCACCGGCTGCCGCCCATGGTGCGCACGGCGTCCTCCCAGATGGTCGGCAGCGCCCGCACCGCGTGCCGGGTGCTGACCAGGATCGGGAAGAACGCGGCCACGAACGTGATGAACACGATCCCCTGCTCGTCGGTCGGGAACAGCAGGATCGCGATCGGCACCAGCGCGATCGCCGGGATCGGCCGCACCACCTCCAGCAGCGGCCCGACCAGGTCGCCGAGCAGCCGGGACCGGGCCACCACGACACCCAGCGCGGTGCCGACCACGGCCGCCAGCAGGAACCCGGTGCCGATCCGGGCCAGGCTGCTCGCCAGGTCCTGGTAGTACTCCGGCACCCGCACCTGCTCGGCGAACCGGCCGGCCACCTCGACCACGGTCGGCAGCTGGTCGAAGCGCAGCCAGATCCGCGCGCCGGTGGCCGTCAACACCTGCCACAGCAGCAGACCGCTCGCCAACGACACCACCCTGAGCACCCACCGGCCGCGCATCACGCGCCCGCCAGGGCCTGCTCGTAGGTCAGCACCGCGCCCCGGGCCGCCGCGGCGGCCTCGGTGGTGAACGGCAGGAGCCGCCCGCCCTCCCGCACCCAGTGGGCGTGCTCGGCGAACCACCGGGTGCCGGTCGCGGCGTCGGGCACGTAGGCCGCCCGCACCGCCTTCCCGGCCTGCTTGACCTGCTTGAGCAGGCAGTCCGGGGTGGCGGCGGGCCGCGGTGCGGCCTCGTCGGCGAACCACACCTCGCCGGCCGTGGCCGGGTCGGTCACCTCGACGCCGCACGCGCTGTCGGTGCCGGTGATCCGGGCCGGGTTGACCAGGTCCTCGGTGCCCCGGAACCCCGAGTCGCGCAGCGGCCCGTCGTCGACGAACCGGTCGACGTCGAGTTCCTCGATGTTGCCGATCGACTTGAGGAACGGCACGTCGTCCTTCAACGCCTTGCGCAGCACGGACTTCAGCGAAAGGTCGAAGGTGGCGATGCCGTTGGGCCCGTTGTAGAGGTAGACCACCTCGGGCGGCAGGCCGGTCGCCTTCGCCACGGTTTCGGCCGCCGCCAACGGGTTCTCGTGCAGGTACCGGGTGGCGTCGAGCTGGGCGCGCAGGAACTCGGCCAGCACGTCGGGCCGCGCGGTGGCGAACGGCTTGCGCACCACGACCCCGTGCAGGGTCGGGAAGTCCAGCACCGCGCCGTCGTAGAGCAGCTTGGCCTGCTTGTCGAACACGAGCTGACCCGGCCAGGCGACGAACTGCGACAGCGCCGCCACCCCACCGCCCTGCAACGCCGAGACGCCCACCGACGGCTGCTGGTTCTCCACCGTCACCTCGATGCCGTTCAACGCGCGGACCAGCGTCCCGTGGCCGGCGGACCCGACGCTCGCGGACACCCGCTGCCCTTTCAGGTCGGCGAGCGTCCGCGCGGTCGAATCCGGCCGCACCACCACCATGTTCAGCGCGCCACGCGGGTTGTAGCCGGTGACCGACACCATCCGGGTGCCCTCGTCGCCCTGCTTCTGCGTGCGGGAACCGTTGATCAGCAACGGGAAGTCGCCCATGGAGCCGATGTCGACCTTGCCCGCGATCATCTGCGCGGTGATCGGCGCGCCGGTGTCGTAGTCCTGCCAGGACACCTCGTACCGCTCGCCGGTGCGCCGGCCCAGGTCTTCCAGCCGCCGCTCGAAGAAACCCCGCTCCCGCAACAGGGTTCCGGCGGTCACCGTGTTGATGGTCTTGGACTGGTAGCCGATCACGACCGGCACGGCGTCGCCCGCGGCGGAGCCGGTGCCGCACGCCGACAGCGACCCGGCGACCAGCGCGGCGGCCAGCAGCTTGCGCATCGCCGTCCCCCTCACCGCAGCAGGTACGGCATGTTGATCTCCACCGCGCCGGTCGGGCAGCGCGCGGCGCACGGACCGCAGTACCAGCACTCGTCCACGTGCATGTACGCCTTGTTGGTGTCCGGGTGGATGGCCAGCGAGTCCAGCGGACACATGTCCACGCACAGCCGGCAGCCGTCGATGCACCGCGATTCGTCGATGGTCACCGGCACGTCGACGCGGTTGTTCACCAGGGCCATGCTCGAAGCTCCTCTCCCGACACGCGAGGGCGCGCCGGTGCCTGGACTGAGTCGATCCGCCAACGCGGAGCGTTCACGGATCCACAAGGGAAGGCGCCGACCTCAGGCACCCGAGCCCACGACGACCGAGCCGCCGCGACCCACCACAGTCACGTTCGAAAACTCCTCTCCCGACACGCGAGGGCGCGTCGGCGCCTGGACTGAGTCGATCCGCCGACGCGGAGCGTTCACGGATCCACGAGGGAAGGCGCCGACTTCAGGCGCCCGAGCCTGCGGCGACGGAGTCGCCGCGATCCAACACAGTGCTCATGGTCAGGCGGTCGCCGCGCAGCCGGATGAACTCCAGGTCCACCGGACGGCCGTCGGCGAAGTGGCTCAGGCGCTCCACCACGAGCAGGGCCGCGCCGCGCGGCACCTCCAGCACGGTGGACGCGTGCAGGTCGGCGTTGACCGCCTCCAGCGTCACGGCGGCGGTGCCGAGCCGCTGCCCGGAGGTCTGCTCGATGAGCGAGAAGATGTCCCGGTTGCGGAGGTCCTCGGCGAGCAGCGGCAGGCCGACGTCCATCACCAGGTAGGTCAGGTCCAGCGACAGCGGCAGGCCGTTGAGCCGGCGCAGCCGCTCGACGTAGACGACCTGCTCGCCGTCGGCGAGCTGGAGTCGGCGCGCCACCGAGGTGGGCGGCCGGATCGGGCCCGCGGCGCGGACGTCGTTGGTGACCTCGCCGTGCTCGTGCAGGACTTCCGCGAGGCCCATCAGCCGGTTGAGGCCGTGCGGGTACTTCTCGGTCACCACGACGGTGCCCACGCCGGGCACCCGGTCGATGAGCCCCTCCTCGCGGAGCAGGTCGAGCGCCTCGCGGATGGCGTTGCGCGACACCCCGAACTCGGCCGCCAGGACCAGTTCGTCGGGCAGCACGCCGCCCGGGAAGGCCCGGCCGACGACCTGCCGGCGGATCACGTCGGCGGCCTGCCGCGCCCGGTCGGCGCGCAACCGCCGCTCCGGTGCGCCGTGCTCCCTGCTGCCCACGTCCATGGCGAGCAGTCTGGGTCACCGACCGCGAACGCGGCGTTACGCGACGGTTACGCCACCCAGGTCAGCGGGGGTGCGGGCGCTGACCTGCGCGAGGGCGCGCGGGGCCGGCCCGTTCCGCCACCACCTCGGCGTCCCACGGTGTGGACAGCCGTGGTCAGGCGTCCGCACGGCTGCGCGCGCCGCCGAAAGCTCGGCATACGAGGTATATCAGGAAGGACACCGCCGTGACGAACGCGCTCACCGGCACGCCGGGCGCGAGCGAGAGCAGGATGCCCAGCAGGATGGCGATCTCCGCGAACACCACCGACAGCACGGTCGCCCGGACCGGCGACGCGGTGACCCGGCTCGCCGCGGCGGCGGGCGTGATCATCAGCGACAGCACCAGGAGCGCGCCGACGATCTGCACGCTCAGCGCCGTGGCGATGCCCACCAGCACGGCGAAGACGACCGCGAGCGTGCGCACCGGGACGCCCCGCGCGGTCGCCACGGCCACGTCCACCGACGCGAAGTGCAGCGGCCGGTAGATGAACGCCAGCACCGCCAGCACCGCGGCCGACGAGCCGATCAGCAGCCACAGGTCGGTCGAGCCGACGTTCACGATCTGCCCGGTGAGCAACCCGAACTTGTTGGCCGACCTGCCCTTGTACATGAACAGGAACAGCACGCCCAGGCCCAGCCCGAACGCCAGGATCGCGCCGATCACCGAGTCCCGGTCGGAGTCGCGCCGCGACAGCAGCCCCAGCAGCAGCGCCGCCACCACGGACCCGGCCAGCGCGCCGTAGCCGACGCCCACGCCGACCAGCAGCGCCGCCGCGCCGCCGGTGAAGGCCAGTTCGGACGTGCCGTGCACGGCGAACGCCATCTTGCGGGTCACCACCAGCGGCCCGAGCAGCCCCGCCACCACGCCCAGCACCGCGCCCGCGATCAGCATCTGCTGCACGAACCCGTAGCCGAGCAGCTCGAACGTCAGCGACAGGTCGAAGAAGTCGTCCATCAGTCCTCATCCGCCAGGTGGTGCGGCTCGTCCTCGCACACGTGCTGCGCGCCGACCACGTGGATCTGGTCGCGCACGCGGACCACCTCGACGTTCGTGCGGTACAGCGCGGACAGCGTCGCCGACGTCATCACCTCGGCGGGCGAGCCGATCCGGAACCGCCCGTCGACCAGGTAGAGCACCCGGTCGACCAGCGGCAGGATCGGGTTGATCTCGTGGGTCACGAACAGCACCGCGGTGCCCGCCGCGCGCCGCCGCCGGTCGATCAGGTCGCTGACCACCCGCTGGTGGGCGAGGTCCAGCGACAGCAGGGGTTCGTCGCACAGCAGCACCTTCGGGTCGCCGACCAGCGCCTGCGCCACCCGCAGCCGCTGCTGCTCGCCGCCGGAGAGCAGCCCGACCGGCTCGTCGGCGTAGCGGGTCGCGCCGACCGAGGCCAGCGCGGCGTCCACGTCGGCCCGGCGGCGCTTGCGGTTGCGCCAGCCGATGCCCCACTCGTGCCCGTCCAGGCCGAACCCGACCAGGTCCCGACCGCGCAGGGTGAGCGACGAGTCCAGCGCGCGCTGCTGCGGGATGTAGCCGATGCGCCGGTTGCCGCCGGCCACGTCCACCGTGCCCGCGGACAGCGGTTGCAGGCCGAGCAGCACGCGCATCAGGCTCGTCTTGCCCGACCCGTTGGGCCCCAGCACGGCCACGAACTCACCGGGGGCCACGTCCAGGTCCAACCCCTCCCACAGCACGCGGTCCCTGTAGGACAGTCGCGCCCCGCGCAGGGCCACCGCGCCGCGCACGGATTTGTCGCTCACCTGTGCGGTCATCCGCGAAGCGCCCCCACCAACGCGTCCACCTGCTTCGTCATCCAGTCAAGGTAACCCGTCACGCCCTCGGGCAGCGTCTCGGAGACCTCCACCACCGGCACGCCGACCTGGCCCGCCTTCGCCACGACCTGCTTGACCGCCGGGTTCTCGGTCTGCACGTTGTCGACCACGGCCGCGACCTGCTTCTGGTCCACCAGTCGGGTGACATCCGCCAGGGCGGCGGCCGGGATGTCGGTCTCGCCCTCGACGGCCTTGCTGAACGTCTCCGGGGTCACGTCCTCGACGCCCGCGACGTCGAGCAGGTAGTGCGCGACCGGCTCGGTCTGCAACACCTTCTTGCCCTTGCCCACGCCGTCGAGCTTCCCGTGCAGCGCCTCGATGTCACGGCCGAACGCGGCGGCGTTGTCGGTGAAGGTGGACTTCTTGTCCGGCGCGATCTCCGACAGGTCGGCGGCGGCCTGGTCGGCGACCTTGCGCACGGTGTCCAGGTCGTACCAGACGTGCTCGTTGACCTCGTGGTCGTGCGGCTCGTCGCCGGCGTGCGACTCCTCGTGCGAGTCGATCTTGCCCGACAGCGGGAAGGTCTCGATCTTCTTGGCCTTCTCGGTGTCCGTGGTGAGCAGCGTGGCGAAGAAGTCGTCGTAGCCGCCGCCGTTGAAGATGACCAACTGGGCGTCCTTCACCGCGGCCACGTCGGACGGCTTGCTGTTGTACGAGTGCGGGTCGCCGGAGGGGTCGTTGATGATGGCGCTGACCTCGACCGCGTCGCCGCCCACGGCCTTGACGACGCTGCCCCAGACGTTGGTGGAGGCGACGACCTTGATCTTGCCGTCCCCGGTCGTGGACGCCGGCGAGCCGCCGCAGGCGGTGAGGGCGACGGCCGTCACGGCGGCCACCGCGCCGAGCATCGCGTTACGGACGGTCATGGGCTGACTCCTCGACAGGCTGATTCATGGGTAATGGAAACCGTTGTCGAGTTCAGTTTAGAACGCTCCGCCACTCGGACGTCCACCGACCGGGTGTTTTTGTGGCCGAGAACGCCACCGAGGGCCACCCGCCGCAGCGGATGGCCCTCGGTGCGTGGTCGACCGGTCTCAGTTGGTGAGGCGCGCGCCGGACTCCGGGTGGAACAGGTGCACCTCGCCGGCGTCGCGCACCGCGACCTTCACGGTCTGGCCCAGCGACGGCGGCGTGCGCCCGTCGACCCGGACCACGAACCGCTCCGAGGACTTGCCGATCCGCACCGCGCCGTGCACCAGCGCGTCCGCGCCCAGCTCCTCGACCAGCTCGACGACCATCTCCATGCCGTTGCCCTGCGAACCGACCAGCGCCAGCGCCTCGGGCCGGATGCCGAACGTGACCTCGGTCAGGCCCTCGGCCCCGGCGGCGTCGAGCGCGCGGCGCTCCAGCGGCACCACGACCCCGTCGAGCTTGACGCCCTCGGAGGTCAGCGGCACGGTCTTGAGGTTCATGGCGGGCGAACCCATGAACCCGGCCACGAACGCGTTGTCCGGCTTGTCGTAGAGCGCGCGCGGGGTGTCGCACTGCTGGAGCAGGCCGTCCTTGAGCACGGCCACCCGGTGGCCCATGGTCATGGCCTCGATCTGGTCGTGCGTCACGTAGATCATCGTGGTGCCGAGGCGCTGCTGGAGGGCGGCGATGTTCGCGCGGGTCTCCACGCGCAGCTTCGCGTCCAGGTTGGACAGCGGCTCGTCCATCAGGAAGACGGAGGGCTCGCGCACGATCGCGCGGCCCATCGCGACGCGCTGCCGCTGCCCGCCGGAGAGCGCCTTGGGCTTGCGGTCGAGGTACTTGGCGAGGTCGAGCATCCCCGCCGCCTCGTCCACCTTCTTCTTGATCTCGGCCTTGTTGACGCCGCGCAGCTTGAGCGCGAAGCCCATGTTCTCGGCGACCGTCATGTGCGGGTAGAGCGCGTAGGACTGGAACACCATCGCGATGTCCCGGCCCTTCGGCGGCACGTTGGTGACGTCCTTGCCGCCGATCCGGATGGCGCCCTCGTCCACGTCCTCCAGGCCCGCGAGCATCCGCAGCGCGGTCGACTTGCCCGAACCGGACGGGCCGACCAGCACCAGGAACTCGCCGTCGGCGACGTCGAGCGACAACTCGTCCACGGCGCGGACCGGCGGGTTGCCGGAGTAGATCCGCGACGCCTTGACGTAGGCCACCTCTGCCATGGAACACACCTTTCCCTACCAAGCTTTGCCGCAACGCTAGGCATTGCAAGCGCTTACGGGAACAGGTGCATTGGTCTACTTTCCACCGCCCCGCCACCCGCCCGACACCACCCCGCCACCCGGGCGGCCGGGTCGCCGTCGGGGCCGACCAGGCCGGCGGCCACCGGGCTCCGGGTCCGCGCCGGGCCCGGGTCAGCCCTTCACCGCGCCCGAGGAGAGCCCGGCCACCAGGAACCGCTGCACCAGGTAGAACACCACGATGGCGGGGATCGCGACCAGGATCGACGCCGCCGCCAGGTGCCCCCACTCGGTCCGGTTCTGCTGGACGAACACCTGCAACCCCACCGCGAGCGTCTTCGAGTCGTCGGCCGCCGACAGGAACGCCGAGGCGAACGCCACCTCGCCCCACGCCGTCAGGAACGCGTAGAACGCGGTCACCGCCAGGCCCGGCCGCGCCAGCGGCACGACCAGCCGCCAGAACACCCCGAACGGCGACAGCCCGTCCACCCGCCCGGCCTCGTCGATGTCGGTCGGGATGGTGTCGAAGTAGCCCTTGAGCATGTACGTGCAGAACGGCACGGCGGTCGTGCAGTAGACCAGCACCAGCCCGAAGCCGGTCCCCTGCAACCCCAGCGCGAGCAGGGTGTTGTACAGCGGCACGATCAGCACCGCGAACGGGAACATCTGCACCACCAGGAACGACAGCATCAGCGACCGCTTGCCCGGGAAGCGGAACCGGGACGCGGCGTAGCCCGTGGTCGCCGACAGGAACACCGAGACCACCGTCGTCATCAGGGCGATGGTCACCGAGTTGCCGAACCACGCGAGGAAGTTCCCCTTCTCCCCGGACAGGATCCGGGTGTAGTTGTCCACAGTGGACTCGTCGAGCAGCTTCGGCGTCGTCTCGACCGCGCGCGCGTCCGGCTTGAACGAGGTGACCAGCACCCAGAACACCGGGAACACCGCGATCAGCGACGCGCCCGCCAACGCCGCGTGCAGCCCGGCACTGGCGAGCCTGGAACGTTCACCGCGCTTCCGGGGGCGTTGGGGCGCAACGGTCTTCCCGACGGACTTCAGGGAAGCGGCCTCGACCGCCATCACCACACCTCGCCTTGGTTGCGCAGCGCGCGCCGGTAGACGCCCGCGAACACCAGCAGCACGGACAGGATCAGCACGCCGTAGGTCGACGCCACCGCGTAGTCCCGCGACGCACCGGAGAAGAACCGCTCGAACGCGTAGGTCACCAGGATCCGGGTGTTCGGGTTCGGCCCGGTGATCAGGTAGATCACCGCGAACATGTTGAACGTCCAGATGATCCCGAGCAGCACGACCGTGCTCGACACCGAGCGCAGCCCCGGCAGGGTCACCTCCCGGAACCGCTGCCACGCCGACGCGCCGTCCATCTCGGCCGCCTCGTACAGGTCGCCCGGGATCGACTGGAGGCCGCCCAGCAGCGCCACCATCATGAACGGGACGCCCAGCCAGACGTTGACCAGGATCACCGCCACCAGCGCCCAGTCGGACTGGCCGAGCCAGATCGGGTCCGGCAGGCCGAGCGCGCGCAGGGTCTGGTTGATGATCCCGTACTGGGCGTTGAACATGTACTTCCAGGCGAACGCGCTGATGAACGCCGGCACCGCCCACGGCAGGATCAGCAGCACCCGGTAGGCGGCCCGGCCCCGCACCCGGCGGTCGAGCAGCAGCGCCAGGCCGAGGCCGATCGCGTAGTGGCAGAACACGCAGCCGAACGTCCAGACCAGCGTGCGGACCAGGGTGGACCAGAACGAGCCGTAACTCGGGTCGCCGGACAGCACGTCGAGGTAGTTCGCCAGTCCGACGCCGCGGTAGCCGGCGGGCCGGTCCAGGACCGGGTTGGCGATGGTGCCCTCGTTGATGTCGGTGAAGGTGAAGTACACGCCCTGGGCGAGCGGGAGCAGCACCAGCACCGCGAGGACCACCACCACCGGCAGCACCATCGCGTACGCGTACCAGTACCTGTCCAGGAACCTGCGCACGGTCGCCTCCTTCGGGGGGTCGGGGCGCTGCGCGCCGTGCGGACGACGCGCAGCGCGAGGGGGCGCGTCAGCCGATGCTGTAGTCCGTCACGACCTGGTCCTGGTACGCCTTCGCGACCTCGTCCAGCGCGGCCTGCGCGTCCTTCTTCCCCGAAAGGACGTCCGCGTAGGCGATCTTCAGCGGGTCGAACAGCTGCCCGCCCTCGGGGATCCACGGCCGGGCGTGCGCGGCCATCGCCACCGGCTGGAACGCCGACACCACGGGGTTGGCCTTCACGTCCGCGTTCTCGTAGGCCGACTTCCGGGTGGGCAGCAGCCCCAGCTCCTTGGCCACCCGCACTTGCGCGTCGACCCCGCTCATGCAGGCCACCAGCTTCGCCGCCGAGTCCTTGGCCCTGGTGCCCTGCCGGATCACGTAGTCGTGCCCGCCGACCGGCGCGGAGCCCTTGCCGGCGGTCTCGCCCGGGACGGGGGCGATGCCCAGGTCGAGCTTGTCGGCGAACGCCGTGCCCTTGAGGTAGTCGGCCACCGACCACGGCCCGTTGACCACCATGGCGACCTCGCCCGACGAGAACGCGGCCTGCATGTTGTTGTACGAGTTGGCCGGGTCCAGCGCGGTCGTCGCGGCCTTGGCGTCGAGCAGGCCCTTGGCGGTCCGCAACGCCTTCACGTTGTCCGCCGAGTTGACCACGATCTTCTTCGCCGAGGCGTCCACCAGGTCGCCGCCGGCCCCGTAGATGAACGGCAGCGCGTAGTAGGCGTCGTTGTTGATGAACAGGGTCTTCTCGCCGCCGAGCTTCGCCGCCGCGGCCTTGACCTCGTCCCACGTCTTCGGCGGCTCGACGTCCGCCGCCGCGAGCAGCTTCTTGTTGTAGAACAGCGCCAGCGAGTCGGTCACCTGCGGCACGCCGTAGGCCCGGCCCTCGTACTTGGTGGAGCCCAGCGGCGTGGCGAGGAAGTCGGCGGTGTCCTTGCCCAGGTCGGTGTCGGTGAGGTCGACCAGGTAGCCCAGCTTCGCGAGCTGCGGCACCCAGGCCACCTCGGCGCGGAACACGTCGGGGCCCTGGCCGCCCTGCGCGGCGGTCTTGTAGTTGTTGAGCGCCAGGTCGAACGGCACCGTCTCGGTCTTGACCCGGAACCCGCCCCGGCCGGCGCAGTCCTGCGCGATCCTGCCGAACACCGGGGACTCGTTGGGCCCGCTGGTGTCCCAGAAGGTGACCTCGCCGCTGTCGCCCGCCGCACCGCCGCCACCGCACGCGGTGAGGACGAGGGCGCCGGCGAGGCCCGCCGCCACGGCGGTCGTGAAGGTGGTCCGTCGCATCGTTGCTGCCGTCCCTCCTGTCGGCCCCATCGCGGTGGAGCCACTGCAAGAACTTGCGAAATTGTTGACGTCGGATTTCATCGCCTCCACCAGCACGGGGTCAAGGGCCCGGGCGAAACCGAGCCGTAACGGCGGCACCCGTCCGAGCGAAATGCGAGTAGGCGTTGCAAAACTTTGCCGCTCGCGGCAGGCTGCACGCGACCCACGACCAGCGAGGAGGAACGGTGTCCGGTCTGTCCGAGATCGCCAGGGCAGCCGGGGTGAGCATCTCCACGGTCAGCCGGGTGCTCAACCGCCGGGCGGGTGTCAACGAGGAGACGCGCCAGCGCGTGCTCGCGGTCCTCGCCGAGATGCCTTACACACCGAGGGGCCTGGGCGCGTTGCAGCGGACCGGCGTGATCGGGCTGCTGGTGCCGGAGCTGTCCAACCCGGTGTTCCCCGCCTTCGCCGAGGCGCTGGAGGTGCGCGCCGCGCGGCTGGGCTACTCGTCGTTGCTGTGCAACACCCGCGCCACCGGCTCGGCCGCGATGGGCGAGGAGGAGTACGTCCGGATGCTGCTCGCGCGCGGCGTCGAGGGCATGGTGTTCGTCTCGCCGGAGATCACCAACGTCGAGGTCCCGCTGGGCCAGGCCCCGCGCCCTAGCTACTACGCCAAGCTGCTCGCGGACGGCGTGCACATGGTGTTCCTCAACGGCGCGACGCCGTCGCTGGACGTGCCGGACGTGACCGTGGACGAGCAGCACGCCGGGTACGCGGCGACCCGGCACCTGGTGGAACTCGGCCACCGCAGGATCGGCTTCGTGTCCGGTCCGGCGCGCTCGCTGCCGTCGCGGCTCAAGCGGGCGGGCTGGTCGGCGGCGATGGAGGAGGACGGGCTGCCGGCGGGCTCGGAGTTCGTGGCGCACGCGCAGTTCGGCCCGGAGGGCGGGGCCGAGGCGATCGGGCGGCTGCTGGACACCGTGCGGCCCACGGCGGTGTTCTGCTCGTCCGACCACATGGCGATCGGCGTGCTGCGGGAGGCGCACAAGCGCGGGCTGGACGTGCCGCGCGACCTGTCCGTGGTGGGTTTCGACGACATCCCGCTGGCGTCGTACTGCTCGCCGTCGTTGACCACGTTGGCCCAGCCGATCGAGGAGATGGCGGCAGCGGCCGTGGACGAGTTGGTGCACCGGCTGGACCCCGATCGGCGGCGTCGCCCGGCGGGCAACTACACCCGCGTGTTCCGCCCGAAACTGGTCATCCGGGAGTCCTGCGCACCGCCACCACCCGCCTAATTGGTCTGGACCATGTTCCAGACAGCTAACCCGGTCCCACCTGCGGTAATGACCAATCGCAGGGACGCCCGTCACGCCTACTTCTGTAATTGGTTCTGAACCGTTACGGTCACTTCATGGCGCGGTCGATGCATGTGCGACGCCCCGCGACGCTCGCCTCACTGGCAGCGGAGCTGGGTGTTTCCCGGACAACGGTGTCCAACGCGTACAACCGTCCCGACCAGCTCTCGCCGGAGCTGCGACGCCGGGTGTTGGAGACAGCGAGACGACTCGGATATCCGGGCCCCGACCCGGTGGCCAGGTCGCTGCGGACGCGGAAGGCGGGGGCGGTGGGGCTGCTGCTCACCGAGAACCTGTCCTACGCGTTCCGCGACCCGGCCGCGATCGGGTTCCTGGAGGGCTTGGCCCTGGCGTGCGAAGACGCCGGGACCGGCCTGCTGCTGGTACCGGCGAACCCCGAACGCGAGGACGTGGCCGCGGTGCACCGCGCCGGCGTCGACGGGTTCGTGGTGTACTCGGTGCCCGACGACGACCCGCACCTGGCCGCCGTGCTCGAACGGCCGGTGCCGACCGTGGTGTGCGACCAGCCGGACCTGGGCAACGTCGATCGGGTGGGAATCGACGACCAGGCCGCGATGAACTCGCTCGCCAAGCACCTGATCTCGTTGGGGCACCGGCGGATCGGCGTGGTGTGCATGCGGCTGGCCCGCGACCGCAACGACGGGTACGTCTCGCTGGAGCGGCAGCGGTCGGCGCACTTCCACGTGCAGCGGGCCCGGATCGCGGGGCTCGCCGAGGCGTTCACCGAGGCCGGCGTGGACTGGGCGGGCGTCCCGGTGGTGGAGCGGTTCGACCACACCATCGCGTCCGGCGCGTCCGCCGCGGCGCAGGTGCTGGACCGCGACCCGAGGATCACCGCCCTGATCTGCACGTCGGACATCCTCGCGCTGGGCGCGCTCGGCGAAGCCCGCAAGCGCGGCCTGAACGTGCCGCACGACCTGACCGTCACCGGGTTCGACGGCATCCGGGAGGCCGAGCAGGCGGGCCTGACCACGGTCCGCCAGCCGGTGCTGGAGAAGGGCCGGGCGGCGGGCAAGCTGCTGCTGGACTCGGCCGAGCGGACCCGGCCCCGGTCGGTCACGCTGGCCACCGAACTGGTCGTCGGCGCCACGGCCGCCTCGCCGCGCGGCGTGGTCGAGGAGCGCTGGTTCGGTCCGTGACGCGGTGGTGGCCGGGCATCAGGTCATCCGGAACACGACCGGATCGCCCGCCTTCCCGGCCACCCGCGCGATGAGCAGGTAGTCCCCCGGCCCCAGCCGGGTGTGCTTCGCGCAGCCCGGCTCCGACGTGCTCCCCAGCCACCTCAGCCCGAAGTCGAACACCTCGCCGGGCCGCAGCACCCGGACCTCGGACCCCTCGGTCGCGAAGCAGTCGTTGCTCGACCACAGGCGCGTGCCGCCGTCCGCGCTGGTCACCACCAGTTCCCGCACCGCCCGCCCGATCTCCCGGGTGCACGGCAGCGGCCCGGTGTTGGACACCAGGATCTTCATCCCGACCGCCTGCCCCGCCGGGTACGCGGGCTTGTCCACCTCCGCCTTCACGCTCAGCTGCGCGTCCTCGCACGGCTGCGGCGGGCCGGGCGGCGGCGCGGGCGGCGGGGTCGTGGTGGGCGACGGCGGCGGGGGCGGTGGCGGGGTGGTCGAGGACGACGAGGCGGCCACCGGGCGCTCGCTCTGCGGCGGCGGGCTCGACGAGGCCGCCGCCCCGGTGGTCGGCACCGGGTCACCGCGCCCGATCAGCGCCCCGACCAGCCACACGGCCAGCACCAGGGCCGTCACGGACCCGCCGATGGCCAGCGCGCGTCGCCGCCAGTACACGGACGGCGGGAGCGGGCCTGTGGGCTCGATCACCTGACTGAAGGTAACCAAGCCGATGGGAATAACGGTGTAGGCGTGGGTAATCCGATGAGGTGAACGTGATGCCGGCCCGATCCGCTTGCCGACATCACCGACGCGGGTTCCAATCCGAGTTGAACGAATAGGGAGGTGGGCCATGACCTCGATCGACGAACTCCTCCGCCGCAACGCCGACCTGGGCGACGTGGTGCCCGGCGACCGCTCTTCGCCGAAGCCTTCGATGAAGGTCGCGATCCTGACCTGCATGGATTCGCGGATCAGGGTGTTCGAGATCTTCGGGCTGCGCCAGGGCGAGGCGCACGTGCTGCGCAACGCCGGCGGCGTGGTGACCGACGACATGATCCGGTCGCTGGCGCTGAGCCAGCGCAAGCTCGGCACCCGCGAGGTGCTGCTCGTGCACCACACGAACTGCGGCCTCGAACTGGTGACCGAGGACGCGTTCAAGGACGAGCTGGAACAGGACGCGGGGATGCGCCCGACCTGGTCCGTGGAGGCGTTCCGCGAGGTCAAGGACAGCGTCCGCAACTCGATGAACCGACTCCGCCACAGCCCGTTCGTGCCGTACCGCGACGACGTGCGCGGGTTCGTGTACGACGTCCACACCGGCGCGCTGACCGAGGTCGTCCAAGCCGAGGTCGGCTAGGCCGGGGCGCCACCGGGCACGGTCGACTCCGCGAACGTGCCCGGTCCGCCCGACTCCGCGGTTCCCGCCGTCCGATCGGCTTTCACCCGCACGAGGTCGTTCTGGAAGACTGACCCGCGCTATGAGCCTGGACGCGCAGACCCTCATCGACTGGTTCGCCGACACCGCCCGCGACCTGCCCTGGCGCAAGCCCGAGTGCACCGCGTGGGGCGTGCTGGTCAGCGAGATCATGTTGCAGCAGACACCCGTCGCCCGGGTGGAGCCCATCTGGCACGAGTGGCTGGAACGCTGGCCCACGCCGTCCGCCATGGCCGCCGCCTCCCAAGGCGAAGTGCTGCGCGCGTGGGGCAAGCTCGGCTACCCGAGGCGCGCGCTGCGGCTGCACGAAGCCGCACAGGCCATCTCCACCGACCACGACGACGTCGTGCCCGACGACGTCGACACCCTGCTCGCGCTGCCCGGCATCGGCGCGTACACGGCCCGTGCGGTGGCCGCTTTCGCCTACGGCCAACGGTGTCCGGTGGTCGACACGAACGTCCGCCGGGTCGTCGCACGAGCCGTGCACGGCGCCGGCGACGCGGGACCGCCGTCGACCACGCGGGACATGAACGACGTCGAAGCCCTGCTGCCACAGGAGGGCGCGGCGGTCTTCTCGGCGGCGTTGATGGAGTTGGGCGCGGTCGTCTGCACGGCCCGCACGCCCAAGTGCGCGGACTGCCCGGTGTTCGACACGTGCGCGTGGCAGCACAACGGGCGTCCCGCGTACTACGGGCCGGCCAAGGTGGTGCAGAAGTTCGCGGGCACCGACCGGCAGGTCCGGGGGCTGCTGCTGGACGTCCTGCGCGGCACGTCCGAGCCGGTCGCGAAGACCCGGCTGGACGTGGTCTGGTCCGACGCCGGCCAGCGCGACCGCTGCCTGGACTCGCTGCTGGTGGACGGCCTGGTCGAGCAGACCGCGGCCGGCCTGTTCGCGCTGCCCGGGGAGCACTGACGTGCACGCCCTGGTGGTGTTCTTCGACGCCGAGGCGGACGCGAAGGTCCGCGACCTGTGGCGGCGGGTCGGCGCGACGTTCGAGTACCCGCCGCACCTGACCTACGCCGTCGCGGGCGCGATCGGGCCGAAGGTCCGGGCCGAGCTGCGCGAGGACCTGTCCCGGCTGTGGCTGCCCGACCTGTGGCTGCACACCCTGGGCACGTCCTCCGCCGCCGAGAACGTCCTGCACCTGGGCGCGGTCGTGGACGGCGAGCTGCTGGCCGTGCACTCGGCGATCCACGACGTGCTGGCCGGGCGGGTGAAGAACCCGAGCGCCTACTACCTGCCGGGCAACTGGGTGCCGCACTGCACGCTGGTCCACGGCACGACCGACGAGGAGACCGTCCGGGCGTTCGCCGCGCTGCACCCCGTCGAGCCGATCCGCGCCAAGGTCCGCGAGCTGGCCGTGGTGGACACTCAGACCGGGGAGATCGACCCGCTCAGGAAAGCCTCCACCGCGCCCCGGTAGACCTCCGGGGCCTCGTCGTGCACCACGTGCCCGGACTCGGGGACCAGCAGGTGCGCCCCGCCCGTGCGGCGCGCGACCTCCGCCATCTGACCGGCCCGCAACCCGCCCCGACCGGCCTCCACGGTCAGCGTCGGGCACCGGATGGCGTCCACGAAGTCCCAGTACGACCGGACGCCCCACTCGGCGGCGATCTCGTACAGGTCGTCCAGCCGGGCGATCAGGTGCCAGCCGTCCGCGCGCTCCTCGAACATCTCCTCGACCCGGGGCACCCGCACCACGGACCGGACGTGCGCGAGCGACTCGAACACCGGCCACGAGTCGAAGTACCAGCGCCACTCGTCGACCGTGCGGCCGGTGTTGTCCGGCACCACGTCCTCCGCCACCACGGCCCCGACCAGGTCGGGGCGGGTCGCGGCGAGCGCCCACGCGTGCAGGCCGCCCATCGAGTGGCCGATCACCACGGCGGGCGCGAGGTCGAGCCGCTCGATCGTCGCGGCGGCGTCGGCGACGAAGTCCTCCGTGCGGTACGGACCGCGCTGCGGGTTGCGGCCGTGGCCGCGCGCGTCGGTGGCGACCACCCGCCCGTACGGCTTGAGCCACTGCGCGACCGTCCACCAGGTGCTCGCCCGGCTCATCAGGCCGTGCAGCAGCAGGATCCCCTGTCCCGATCCGCCGAACTCCGCAACGCTCATACGTGCATCATGTCGACATGGCAGTGAGCCCCAAAGCCCGCCCTTACCTCCTCGTCGCCGCCGTCGCGCTGGTGGTCGTCGGGGTGCTGGTCGCCCGGATGCCCGGCGAGCCCGGGGCGACGCCGCAGGCCGTGCCGGAGTCGTCGGGCCCGACGGCCACCACGCCCCCGGTGGTCGACGCCGAGGGCGGGGACGGCGCGGGCGACCCGTACTACCCGCAGGACGGCAACACCGGGTACGACGTGCGCGGGTACGACCTGGCGATCAGCTACGACCCCGCCACCCGCAAGCTCGACGGTAAGGCGCTGATCACGGCCGTCGCGACGGACGGGCTGAGCCGCTTCAACCTCGACCTCTACCAACTAACGGTGTCCGAGGTCGTGGTGGGCGGCAAGACCGCGCGGTTCCGCCAGGAGGGCGACCACGAACTGGTCATCACGCCCGCCGAGCCGCTGGCCAAGGACGGGGAGTTCGTCGTCGCGGTCACCTACGGCGGCGTGCCGACCCTGCTGGAGGACCGCGCGCTCGGCCGCAACGGGTGGCAGGTGTCCGCGTCCGGCGGGGCGTTCGCGGCGGGCGAGCCGCACTCGGCGACCACCTGGTTCCCGGCCAACGACACCCCGCGCGACAAGGCGTCGTTCAAGCTCGCGGCCCGCGTGCCGGACGACTGGTCGGTGGTGTCCAACGGCACCGAGGGCGAGACCACGAAGGCGGACGGCTGGACCACCTACCGCTGGGCCGCGCCGCAGCCGATGGCCACCTACCTGACCACGATCGCCATCGACAAGTGGACGATCGACCGCACCACCCTGCCCGACGGCACGCCCGTGGTGAACGCGTTCGCGCCCGGCGCGTTGCAGGCCCGCGAGGAGCAGAAGCGGCTGCCGGAGATCCTGGCGTTCCTGGCCTCGAAGTTCGGCCCCTACCCGTTCGACTCGGCGGGCGGCATCTTCCTGGCCGACAACATCGGCTTCTCCCTGGAGACCCAGACCCGGCCGATCTACGCCGGGTGGGCCGACCTGGAGACCGTCGTGCACGAGAACGCCCACCAGTGGTTCGGCGACTCGGTGTCGCTGCGGTCGTGGGCCGACATCTGCCTCAACGAGTGCTTCGCGAGCTACGCCCAGTGGCTGTGGTCCGAGGGCAAGGACGGCGTCGACCTCGACGACAAGTACCGCCGCGAGGTCGCGCGCACCGCCGACTCGACCCAGTACTGGGGCCGCAAGCTCTACGACATGGGCCGAGGCAACGAGTTCCGCGGCGTGTACGACAAGGGCCAGCTCGCCGTGCACGCCCTGCGCCGGCAGATCGGCGACGAGGCTTTCGGCAAGGTCTTGCAGACCTGGACCGCGCGGCACCGGGACGGCAACGTGTCGTGGCCCGAGTTCGAGGCGCACGTGGAGCAGGTGTCCGGGCAGGAGCTGGACGGGTTCTTCGCCGCCTGGTTCCACGCCGGCACGATCCCGTCCGACGAGTACCTGTGGCCTGGTGCGCTGCACAAGTAGCGCGCCGCGTCACACGGCTGGGCACGGCCGTGCCCTGCTAACGTCGGTGCCATGGCAGTTGTGAAGATCAACGCGATCCACGTCCCCGAAGGCGCGGGCCCGGAGCTGGAGAAGCGGTTCGCCGCCCGGCTCGGAGCGGTGGACTCGTCGCCCGGCTTCCTCGGCTTCCAGCTGCTGCGGCCGGTCGCCGGCGACGAGCGGTACTTCGTCGTCACCCACTGGGAGACCGACGAGGACTTCGCCAACTGGCGCAACGGCAGCGCCCGCGAGGCGCACGCCGGCGAGCGGGCCAAGCCCGTCGCCACCGGCGCCGACCTGCTGGAGTTCGAGGTCGTGCTGAGTTCCCAGCCGAAGCGTGACTGACCACTCCCCCACAGCACCGGACCCCACAACACACGACACCGCAGCCCCGGACCGGGCCGCCCTGGAGCGGGCCGCCGAGCTGCTCGCCGGCGCGGCATCCGTGCTGGTCTGCGCGGGCGCGGGGATGGGCGTCGACTCGGGCCTGCCCGATTTCCGGGGCGACCGCGGCTTCTGGCGCGCCTACCCGCCGTACGAACGGCTCGGGCTGCGGTTCGCCGAGCTGGCCGACCCGGTCCACTTCGTCGAAGACCCCGGGCTGGCCTGGGGCTTCTACGGCCACCGGCTGGACCTCTACCGGCGCACCGAGCCGCACGCCGGGTTCGCCGTGCTGCGGTCGTGGGGCGCGCGGGTGTTCACCTCGAACGTGGACGGGCAGTTCCAGCGGGCCGGGTTCACCGACGTCGCCGAGGTGCACGGGTCCATCCACCACCTCCAGTGCGTCGAGCCGTGCACGGACGACGTGTGGCCGGCCGACGACGTCGCGGTCGAGGTCGACCCGGAGACCATGCGGGCCGTCCCGCCGCTGCCCGCGTGCCGCAACTGCGGCGGCCTGGCCCGGCCCAACATCCTGATGTTCGGCGACTGGTCGTGGGTGCCCGGGCCGAGTCAGCGCGCGCTCGACGAGCTGACCGCGTGGCGGCGGTCCGCGCGCGACCTGGTCGTGCTGGAACTCGGCGCGGGCCTGGCGGTGCCGACCGTGCGCCGGCAGGCCGAGCTGGCCAGTGCCGCCTCCGGGGCGCTGATCAGGGTCAACCCGCGCGAGCCGGACGTGCGGCACGGGCGCGGGGTGGCGCTGCGGATGGGCGCGGCGGACGCGCTGGTCGAGCTGGACCGGCTCACGGCGTCGGCACGACGAACCGGGTGAGGATCCCCCGGTGGTCGGTGCCGGGCAGGTCGAGCACCTGGAACGCGTCGACCGGGCACCGGTTGTCCACCAGCACGTGGTCGAGCACCACCGGCGGCCAGTAGCCCCGCGACGGCCACGTCGGGTTCAGCCCCTCGCCGACCTGGTCGGCGGCGTCCACGTAACCCTGGTTGAGCAGCCGGCGCAGGCCCACGTGGTCGAGCGAGGCGTTGAAGTCGCCGACCAGCACCCGCATCGGCCCGTTGAGGTTCCGCTCGGGCAGCCCCGCCAGGTCCCGCTGCCACGACTCGGTGCCACCCGGCACGGTCGGGGCGAGCGTGTGCACGGACACCACCTCCACGTCGTCGCCGGGCAGGTCCACCAGCGCACGGGCTTGGCGGAACGTGCTCTTCGAGGTCGAGGCCCGAGCCGACAGCGGGTGGCGCGACGCGAGCCCCGACCCCGCCGCCCCCGAATCGGGCAGGAACTCGCGGTGCGGCAGCACGTCGGCCAGCCCCGCGCGGTCGAGCCGGGCGACGGCGTCCGGCGTCAGCTCCTGCAACGCCAGCACGTCGACCCGGTGCGCCCGCACCGCCGCGACCACCGCCGCCGCGTCGGCCCCGCCGTACTCCAGGTTCGCCGACATCACCCGGACCTCCTGCCCCACCCCGACCGGCCGCGAGTCCGGGAAGGCGCGCGGCGCGACGGCCGCCACCAGCACCAGCGAGAGCAGCAGGACGATCGTGCCCAGCGCCCAGCGGCGGACCAGCAGCGCCACCGCGGCCAGCAGGACGCCGGCGGCGGTGAAGTACGGGGTGAGGGCGGTGGTGGCGACCATGTGCCGGGTGCCGTCGATGCCCAGCAGCCGCAGCCCCGCCGCAGCGCAGAACGCGATGGTGGCCAGCACCAGCAGGAACGTCACCGCCTTGCGGCGGGGGCGGCGCACTACGTCGAGGTCGGCCACGACATCTAGTCTGCCCGAGTGAGAGTTGTGCTGACGGGCTTCGAACCGTTCGGGGGCGAGGCCACCAACCCGTCCTGGGACGCGGTGCGCCTGGTCGCCGAGGAGTTCGCCGACGACGGGTACGAACTGGTGGCGGCGGAGCTGCCGTGCGAGTTCGGCCGGTCGCTGGACGTGCTGCGGGAGCTGGTCGTGACCCACTCGCCGGACGTCGTGGTGTGCGTGGGCCAGGCGGGCGGACGGGTGGGCGTGACCCCGGAGCGGGTCGCGGTGAACCTGGACGACGCC
Organism: Saccharothrix sp. NBAS 001; assembly: GCF_056640475.1. Taxonomy (NCBI): domain Bacteria; kingdom Bacillati; phylum Actinomycetota; class Actinomycetes; order Pseudonocardiales; family Pseudonocardiaceae; genus Saccharothrix; species Saccharothrix sp. NBAS 001. The sequence continues at coordinate 8,335,396 of NZ_CM153251.1, read as the reverse complement.
CGGATCCCGGACAACGCCGGCCGCCGGCCGATCGACGTGCCGGTGGTGGCGGGCGGCCCGACCGCGTACTTCGGCACCCTGCCGGTGAAGGCGTGCGTGGCGGCGTTGCAGGCCGCGGACATCCCCGCCGCCGTCTCGCACACGGCCGGGACGTTCGTCTGCAACCACGTCTTCTACGGCCTGATGCACCTGGCAGCCACGGAGTTCCCGCACCTCAGGGCCGGTTTCGTGCACGTGCCGTACGCACCCGGCCAAGGCCACGAGGACGCCCCGAGCCTGCCGGTGCAGACCACGGCCCGCGCCCTGGACCTGATCATCCGCACCACCGCCGCGCGGACCACCGACCTCCCGGTCAGCGCCGGCACCCTCCACTGAAACCCCGGGCGCGCGCACCGACGCCGGCCCCACACCCGACGCACCACCCCCGACGCCCCCTCCGGCGACGCCACGCCTCCCCGGACACGCGAAAGCGCCCCCTGGGGGCTCCAAGGGGCGCTCAACGCGTGCAAATCCAGCCGACCCGACCGGCCGGGCCCAGGCGCAGCCTGAGCCCCTCTCAGCCGGTCACCCACCAGGGGGTCGCCCCACCGGGCGACCCCATCAGGTCGTCCATCAGGCCGTCCAGGTCGTCCATCAGGTCGTCCAGGCCGTACCTCAGGTCGTCCAGGTCGTCCTTCAGGTCTTCCAGTTCGTACCTCAGGCGGACTCGGCGTCACCTTCACCGCTGTCGCCACCGGCACCACCCGCACCGGCCGAGGCCGCGAGGTCCACCGGCGGCGCGTCCGGCACGTTGAGCGGCTTCGGCTCACCCCGGAACACGAAGTGGGCCTTGTCGTCGGCCTCGGACTCGCCGTCCCAGCCCTCGACGTCGGTGATGATGATCTGGCCCGGCTGGATCTCGCCGAACAGGATCTTCTCCGACAGCTGGTCCTCGATCTCCCGCTGGATCGTCCGACGCAACGGACGCGCACCCAGCACCGGGTCGAACCCCCGCTTGGCCAACAACATCTTCGCCCGATCGGTCAACTCGATCGCCATGTCCTTGTTCTTCAGCTGCGCCTCGACCCGCGCGATCATCAGATCCACCATCCTGATGATCTCGTCCTGCGTCAACTGGTGGAACACGATGATGTCGTCGATCCGGTTCAGGAACTCCGGCCTGAAGTGCTTCTTCAGCTCGTCGTTGACCTTGTTCTTCATCCGCTCGTAGTTCGACGCCGTGTCCTGCCCCGACGTGAACCCCAACCCCACGGCCTTCGAGATGTCCGACGTACCCAGGTTCGACGTGAAAATGATCACCGTGTTCTTGAAGTCCACCGTCCGACCCTGACCATCGGTCAACCGGCCGTCCTCCAACACCTGCAACAGCGTGTTGTAGACCTCCTGGTGCGCCTTCTCGATCTCGTCGAACAACACCACCGAGAACGGCTTGCGCCGCACCTTCTCCGTGAGCTGCCCGCCCTCCTCGTACCCCACATACCCCGGAGGCGCACCGAACAACCGCGACGCCGTGTACCGGTCGTGGAACTCGCCCATGTCGATCTGGATCAGCGCGTCGTCCTCACCGAACAGGAACTGCGCCAACGCCTTCGACAACTCCGTCTTGCCCACACCCGACGGCCCCGCGAAGATGAACGACCCCGACGGCCGCTTCGGATCCTTCAACCCCGCCCGCGTCCGACGGATCGCCTGCGACACCGCCTTCACCGCGTCCACCTGGCCGATGATCCGCTTGTGCAGCTCGTCCTCCATCCGGAGCAGACGCGTCGTCTCCTCCTCGGTGAGCTTGAACACCGGGATCCCCGTCCAGTTCGCCAACACCTCGGCGATCTGCTCGTCGTCCACCTCGGCGACCACGTCCAGGTCGCCGTCCTTCCACTGCTTCTCCCGCTCCGCCTTGCGACCCAACAACTGCTTCTCCGAATCACGCAGCTTCGCCGCCCGCTCGAAGTCCTGCGCGTCGATCGCCGACTCCTTCTCCCGACGCACGTCCGCGATCTTCTCGTCGAACTCCCGCAGATCCGGCGGCGCGGTCATCCGACGGATCCGCATCCGCGCCCCCGCCTCGTCGATCAGGTCGATCGCCTTGTCCGGCAGGAACCGGTCGTTGATGTACCGGTCCGCCAACGTCGCCGCCGCCACCAACGCCGAATCCGTGATCGACACCCGGTGATGCGCCTCGTACCGGTCCCGCAGACCCTTCAGGATCTCGATCGTGTGCTCCAACGACGGCTCACCGACCTGGATCGGCTGGAACCGCCGCTCCAACGCCGGATCCTTCTCCACGTACTTGCGGTACTCGTCCAACGTCGTCGCGCCGATCGTCTGCAACTCGCCCCGCGCCAACATCGGCTTCAGGATCGACGCCGCGTCGATCGCACCCTCCGCCGCACCCGCCCCCACCAACGTGTGGATCTCGTCGATGAACAGGATGATGTCCCCACGCGTCCGGATCTCCTTGAGCACCTTCTTCAGACGCTCCTCGAAATCACCCCGGTACCGCGACCCCGCCACCAACGAACCCAGGTCCAACGTGTACAGCTGCTTGTCCTTCAACGTCTCGGGCACCTCGCCCTTGACCACCATCTGCGCCAGACCCTCGACCACCGCCGTCTTGCCCACACCCGGCTCGCCGATCAACACCGGGTTGTTCTTGGTGCGCCGCGACAGCACCTGCATCACCCGCTCGATCTCCTTGGTGCGCCCGATCACCGGGTCCAGCTTCCCCTCCCGCGCACTCGCGGTCAGATTGCGCCCGAACTGATCCAACACCAACGACGACGACGGCGTGCCCTCACCACGACCACCCGACTCCGCCGTCTCCTTGCTCGTCGAATACCCCGACAACAACTGCAGCACCTGCTGGCGGACACGGTTCAGATCCGCGCCCAGCTTCACCAGGACCTGCGCCGCCACACCCTCGCCCTCACGGATCAGGCCCAACAGGATGTGCTCCGTGCCGATGTAGTTGTGACCGAGCTGAAGCGCCTCCCGCAACGACAGCTCAAGCACCTTCTTGGCGCGCGGCGTGAAGGGGATGTGACCCGACGGGGCCTGCTGACCCTGACCGATGATCTCCTCGACCTGCTGGCGGACGCCCTCCAGCGCGATCCCCAACGACTCCAACGCCTTCGCGGCGACACCCTCACCCTCATGGATCAACCCCAAGAGGATGTGTTCGGTGCCGATGTAGTTGTGGTTGAGCATCCGGGCCTCTTCCTGGGCCAGGACAACCACCCGCCTCGCGCGGTCGGTGAACCTCTCGAACATTCGCACTCCCTGACTGCTGCGCCGGCGGTCCTCGGGCTCACCACTGGCATACCGTGGAGAGCGCGGCACCGTGGGACCACTGTAGTCGCCGGCCCGGACACTCTCAGTTCCCGTTCGCGTGCAGTCGCTGTCGGGGATCTCTGACATCGGTACCAACGCGTGATCTGCCAGGTAGATTCCACGGATCGGGCGATGTCCGCTGAGCGCGAACAACCCCCCGAACGGCCGCTACGGACGTGATCGGCGTCACCAGCGACCACCGGCCCGAGGGAACCTCGATAAGGTTAGGCAAGCCTCATCCGCCGATCGCCAGGAACCTCCCGAGATGACCGTACCGGCCCCCGCGACCGCCCGAGCGGCCCGCACGCCGATCGCCGGAACGCTCACCCAGGCCGACGCGGTAACCCAATGGTGTGAAATCCGCTTCGGCCTCCCCGCCACACCCCCACCCACCCCCGCAACCCCACCCACTCTCACCCCGTCACCCACTCACCCGCCCACCCCCACTCAAGCCCCCGGCCTCACTCAAGCCCCCGGCCTCACTCAAGCCCCCGCCCCCGCCCCCGCTCAAGCCCTCCCTCCAGCCCCCACCTGGCTGGTCACGGAGGACCTGCTCTCCTCCCCCTCCCAGTTCGACGCGTGGCGGGCCGAGCTGGCGGTCTGGCTGCGGGCGAACTACGGGGACGCGCCGGAGCGGACCACCGGCGGCTACGTGACCAGCTGGTACCTGAGCACCGTGGGCCTGCTCGGCGGCACGCTGTTCCACCTGGCCAGGCGGGTGCCGTCGCTGCGCCCCGCCGACGTGGCGATCCGGGTCGAGGACGCCGGCCGCCCGCACGTCGTAGGCGTGGCGCTGCTCACCGACGAGTTCGCCTGCCTGCCCGACGACCCCGACCGGGACCACCCGGCGGCCACCGCCGTCGCCGACGAGCGGGCGCTGGCCGCGCTGCTGCGGGCCCGGTTCGCCGCCCACGCGGCCCGGTTCGTCGCGGCGTTCGGCCCCACCGTCCGGCTGGGCCGGCGGCAGCTGTGGGCGGCGGCCACCGACGCCCTGGACAGCGCCGCGTGGACCGCCGGTCAGCTGTGCGGCGACGAGGCGGCGGGCGTGGCCGACGCGGCGCTGCTGCTACCGGACAAAACGGCCCCGTTCACATCCGCGTCGACTCTGCGCGCCACGGAAACCGGTTGGACCAGACGCCGGGAAAGTTGCTGCTTCCACTTCGCGCTGCCCGACGCGGAAGTCTGCGCGACCTGCCCCCGGCAGCGCTGAGAACAACCGGCGACAACGGCGGGTGCGCGGACGGCGGTGCCTTCCTCGACCGTTCGGACTCACCCACCCGTCAGGGGAGCGGACACCCGGACGCCTAATGTCGGCAGTCGACCGCACACCCGGACCAGCACCGCGACACCGATCGGTGACACCCACCCGGCGGTCATCCCCACATCGTTATGAACTTCACCATCCGGGGCTCGTACAAGATCTTTCCAGGACCAGGTGGTACGGAAAAACAACCAAGGGGCACCGGTATCGCACCCGGTGCCCCTTCGTCGTTTGGCGTAATTGCCGTGGCGCACGCCACGCAATCACGTGTCAGCCCTGCTGGTGGTATGCCTCCAGCACCTCGGCGGGGATACGCCCACGATCGGACACCTTCATCCCCTGCTTGCGTGCCCACTCCCGAATGGCCTGGTTCTGCTCGCGATCAGCGGAGGCGGGACGTGCGGCCTTCACACCGGCCGGACGGCCCGGGCCGCGCTTGCGACCTCCGGCCTTGCGAGCGCCGGCGACGAAGTCGGCGAGTGCATCGCGGAGCTTGCCCGCATTGCCCGAAGAAAGGTCGATCTCGTAGGACACGCCGTCCAAACCGAAGCCGACCGTCTCCTCAGCCTTCCCGCCGTCCAGGTCATCGACCAGGGTCACGGTGACCTTCTGCGCCATGCGTATCCTCCTGGACTCCGAATGCGCGGTGTTCCCCGACCGCGACCAAAGCATTGTCGAGTGCAGGTTAGCGCACAAGTACCGCAATGCGCAGACCGGAGTCCGAGAAGTTACTTCATTCAGGGCGCACGAGGGGGAACAGGATCGTCTCCCGGATACCGAGACCCGTGATGGCCATCAGCAGTCGGTCGATGCCCATTCCCACACCACCGCTCGGTGGCATTCCGTACTCCAGCGATCGCAGAAAGTCTTCGTCCACCGGCATGGCCTCGGCGTCCCCGGCGGCACTCAACCGCGCCTGGGCTTCCAGCCGCTCGCGCTGCGCCACCGGGTCGACCAGTTCGGAGTATCCCGTGGCCAACTCGAATCCGCGCACGTACAGGTCCCACTTTTCGGCCACACCCGGCCGGGTGCGGTGCCGACGGGTGAGCGGCGAGGTCTCGACCGGGAAATCACGGACAAACGTGGGCGCGTGCAGGCCGTCGCCGACCAGGTGCTCCCACAGCTCCTCCACCAGCTTGCCGTGCCCGAGCTTGGGGTCGACCTCCAGCCCCACCCGGTCCGCGAGCTTGCGGAGTTCCTCGACGGAGGTGTCCGGCGTGACGGCTTCGCCGGCGGCCTCGGACAGCGACTCGTACATGCCGAGCGTGGTCCACTCGCCGCCCAGGTCGTACTCCGAGCCGTCGGCGAGCGTCACCTGGAGCGTGCCCGCCACGGCCAGCGCCGCCTCCTGGACCAGTTCGCGGGTGAGGACCGCGTTCGTCTCGTAGGTGGCATACGCCTCGTAGTACTCCAACATGGAGAACTCGGGCGAATGGGACGAATCCATACCCTCGTTGCGGAAGTTGCGGTTGATCTCGAAGACCTGCTCGATACCGCCCACCACGCAGCGCTTGAGGTACAGCTCCGGGGCGATGCGCAGGAAGAGGTCGATGTCCAGGGCGTTCGAGTGGGTGACGAACGGCCGGGCGGTCGCACCACCCTGCAACGTCTGCAACATCGGGGTCTCGACCTCGATGAATCCGCGCCGGTGGAACGAGTCCCGCAGGGACCGCACCACGGCGGCCCGGCTGCGCACGGTGTCGCGTGCCTGCTCGCGGACGATCAGGTCCACGTAGCGCTGCCGAATCCGGGTTTCCTCGGCCAGTTCCTTGTGCGCCACGGGCAGCGGGCGCAGGGACTTGGCGGTGAGCCGCCACTCCTGGGCCATCACGGACAGCTCGCCCCGCCGGGACGTGATGACCTCGCCGCGCACGAATACGTGGTCGCCCAAGTCGACGTCGGACTTCCATTCCGCGAGCGCCTGCTCGCCGACCCCGTTGAGGCTCAGCATGGCCTGGAGTTCGGTGCCGTCGCCTTCGCGCAGCGTGGCGAAGCACAACTTCCCGGTGTTGCGGATGAACATCACCCGTCCGGTCACACCGACGATCTCGCCGGTGGCGACATCGGGTTCGAGCCCCTGGTGCCGCTCCCGGACCTCGCGCAACGTGTGCGTGCGGGGCACCTCGACCGGATAGGGATCGACCCCCCGTTCCAGCAGCCGCGCCCGCTTCTCCCGGCGCACCCGAAGCTGCTCGGGAAGGTCGTCGTCACTGGTGGCGGAAGGGTTCGCAGGCTGCTCACTCACGGGGGGAAGCGTACGGAAAGACCCCTCGGGGATTCGAACCGGTTCTCACTATGGTGGGGACGGTGACGAGTGATGACTTGCGTGCTCGCCGGGCGAACTCCTTCGGAGCACACGCCGCCGCGTACGCGGAACACCGCCCCGACTACCCCGCGACCGCCATCCGGTGGTCGCTGGAACCCCTGGGCGGCGGGGCACACCGAGTCCTGGACCTGGCGGCGGGAACCGGAAAACTCACCGGCGGGCTCATCGCGGAAGGCCACCAGGTCACGGCCGTGGAGCCCGACGAGTCGATGCTGTCGGAACTGGTCCGCCGGCACGGAGGCGTGCGGGCGCTGCCGGGAACCGCCGAACGCATCCCCCTCCCGGACGGCACGATGGACGCCGTGCTCGTGGGCCAGGCGTTCCACTGGTTCGACAAGGCGAAAGCACTGACCGAGATCGCCAGGGTCCTGCGCCCGGGAGGCGTGCTGGCCTGCATGTGGAACGGCTCGGACCACAACGTGCCGTGGGTGGCGAAGCTGGACGAACTGGCCAACGGAACAAGCGCCCACCAGGACCTCGCGGAAGCCGAGTTCCCGGAACACGAGTCCTACCGGAAGGCCGAAATCCGGAAGTTCCCCCACGCGCACCGCCGAACGGCGGAGTCCCTGGTGACGACGATCAGCACGCACTCCCACACCCTGGTGATCCCGGAAGAGGAACGGGAGGAACTGCTGACCACCCTGCTGGCGTACCTGAAAAACAACCCGGAAACGACAACGGGCGAGTTCGACTTCCCCTTGCTGACCGAAGTAGCCCGCCTACACCGCAACTGACCCCCAGCCCCCGCCCCTCCCACCCCCCTGCCCCCGCCCGCACACCCCCTGCCAACACCCCCCTTGCCAACACCCCTTGCCAACATCCCCTCGCCCCACACAACACCTTCCCTTCACGGGACCTTGTCCAGCACCGCTCACCGAGCAGCCACCAACGTCCCGCACCCCCCACCGCGTTCACGCACGCGCAGAGCCAGCCCACACCAGGCTCGCGCAGCGCCCACAGCCACCCTCGCGTCGTGTCATCCCCGTATGGCCCGCGCGCAGCGAACCGCGCTTGAGTAGGGAGTGCAAGCACGCCCTTCGCTTGCACTCCCTACTCAAGGGTGGTTGTCTCCGACCGGGCCGTACGGGGATGACACGACGCCCGCCCCTTCTTTTCGTCATCCTTGGCGGCTCGCCCGTCCGGCGAGGACTCTTTTCGCTTTTGACCGCAGCCACGACCCCGAGATCACGACGCCCGGAGTCGGCACCCCGTTCCAGAACCCGCACGACCCGGATAAAGCGCCCCCGGACACCCCAATAACGCCTGGTCAAACAGCCTCTTCCCGCACCGGCCAACGACCGGCGAGGCCCTCCCAGACACGGATTGACGCCAGTAGCCCGAACCCCCGCCAGGCCACCACCCCAGTGATCAGCGCACGTGATCGGCGTGGCCTCCGGCCCCCGACACCATTATCCCAACCACCACCGACAATCCAACGCACGAACGCTGAGAACCGACGTACGAACGCGGAGAACCAACGCACCCACGACGCCCGAACGACGTCTGAACGCCAAGACCCGACACGAACGGCGCGCGAACGCCACGACCCGACACACGAGCGGCGCACGAACGCCAAGACTCGACACCAAGCGACGCACGAACGCCAGGACCCGACGCGCGAACGCCAACACCCCCACCAGCAAGGGTTCCGCTAACACGCCTCGCACACACAAGCCCCTGCGTCCAGAACCCCAGCGTCCGAACCAAGCGTCCAGAACCCCAAGCGTCCACAGCCCCAGCAGACCCGCCACAACCCGCCGCACACGCAGCCACACAAACCGCCACCCACACGACACCACCAAAGCCCACGCGCCACGCCCCCACACGCGCCACACCCCGCGCGCCACGCCGCGCCCCCACACGCGCCACGCCACGCCCCCACGCGCCACGCCACGCGCCCCACGCGTTCCACCAAACAACAGCCGACGACCAAGCCGACGACCACCACGAGCGGCCCGCTCCAACCCACATCCGGCCGCTCGCCCCACCGCAGCCTCACCTCATGTTGCGCTCGAACACCAACCTCAACCCCAGCAACGTCAAATCCGGCACGTGGGCCTGGATCGTCGCCGACTCCGTGACCACCAACGGCGCCAGACCTCCGGTGGCGATCACCGTCACCGGCCCCGGCTCGCTGACCTGGAGTTCGTCCACGATCCGACGCACCAACCCGTCCACCTGCCCGACGAACCCGTACACGATCCCGGACTGGAGGCACTCCACCGTGTTCTTCCCGATCACCGACCGGGGACGCACGAGTTCGACCTTGCGCAGCTGCGCCGCCCGCGCGGCCAACGCGTCCACCGAGATCTCGATCCCCGGCGCGAGCGCCCCACCCAGGAACTCGCCCTTGGCCGAGATGACGTCCAGGTTCGTAGACGTGCCGAAGTCGACCACCACGCACGCCGTGCTGTGCAGGTGGTGCGCGGCCAACGTGTTGATCACCCGGTCCGACCCGACCTCTTTCGGGTTGTCCACCAGCAACGGCACCCCGGTCCGGACTCCGGGCTCCACCAGCACCTTCGGCACCGCCGAGTAGTACCTGCCGAGCATCACCCGCAGCTCGCGCAACACCGCGGGCACCGTCGACAGCGCCGAGATCCCGGTGATCTTGTCCGCGTACTCCCCCAACAACCCGCGCATGGTCAGCGCGAGTTCGTCGGCGGTCATCCGCGCGTCGGTGCGCATCCGCCAGTCCCGCACCAGGGCGGCTTTGTCCCCCGTCCCGTCGTACAACCCCAGGACGATGTTGGTGTTGCCGACGTCGATGGCGAGCAGCACAGAAACTTCCCTCCGAAACCCGGGATACCCGGTCAGTTCTCGGCCTGGATCAACGCGTCCAACGCCGTGGCGTCCTCAGTCTCCGACGGCACCCCGTCGGAGACCCCACCCCCGCCGGCACCACCGAGACCACCACCACCAGCCACACCACCACCGACACCCGCGACACCACCGACACCACCACCACCGACACCCGCGACACCACCGACACCGCCGCCGACACCCGCGACACCACCAGCGGCGCCGCCGCTCACCCCACTCACGCCGCTCACCCCACCAACCCCGGCCACCGCACCGCTGACCAACCCCGACCCCTCGGGCGCGTGGGCCGCGTCCACACCGAGGTCCACCACCCGGTTGTCCGCGTCCACGAACACCACCCGAGGCCGGTACGCCCGCGCCTCGGCGTCGTCCATCTGCCCGTACGCGATGAGGATGACCAGGTCACCGGGCTTGACCAGGTGCGCCGCCGCCCCGTTGATGCCGATCACGCCGGACCCGCGCCCGCCGGGGATGACGTAGGTCTCCAACCGCGCCCCGTTGGTCACGTCCACGATGGCGACCTGCTCGCCGGCCAGCAGGTCGGCGGCCTCCATCAGGTCCTCGTCCACCGTCACCGACCCGACGTAGTGCAGATCGGCCTGGGTCACCGTGGCCCGGTGGATCTTCGACTTGAGCATGGTGCGGAACATCGCGGTTCCCCTCACTCGTCGCCGGTGCCGAGCAGCACGGCGATGTTGTCGATCAGTCGGGTGGAGCCCACTCGCGCGGCGACCAGCAGCCGCGCGTCCCCGTTCTCCGGCGCGGGCCCCAGGTCCGGTGCCCGCAGTTCCAGGTAGTCCACGTCCACCGACGGCACGGCGGCGAGCACCGCGGACGCCGCTTCGACCACGGCCGCCGCCCCGCCGCCGCTCACGTGCGCGCCCGCCACCAGCGCCGCCGACAGCACGGTGGCCGCGTCCCGCTCCTCCTCCGACAGGTACCGGTTGCGCGAGGACAGGGCCAGGCCGTCCGGTTCGCGCACGGTCGGCACGCCGACCACGGCGACCGGGAAGTCCAGGTCACGCGCCATCCGGTGGATCAGGGTCAGCTGCTGGTAGTCCTTCTCGCCGAACACCGCGTACGTCGGCTGCACGATGTTGAACAGCTTGGACACCACGGTCAGCACCCCGGCGAAGTGCCCCGGCCGGGACGCGCCCTCCAACTCGTCGCCGAGCGGTCCGGGCGACACCGTCACCGACGCGCCGGGCAGGTACATGTCCTCCGCCGCCGGCGCGAACACCAGGCCCGCCCGCTCCTGCCGGCAGACGTCCACATCGGACTCGAACGTCCGGGGGTAGGTCGAGAAGTCCTCGGACGGCCCGAACTGCGCCGGGTTCACGAAGATCGACACCACGACCACGGTGTTCTGCATGACGTGCGCTTCCCGGATCAGCTTCCGGTGGCCCTCGTGCAGCGCGCCCATGGTCGGCACGAGCGCGATGTTGCGCCCGGCGGCCCGCAGCGCGCGCACCACCCGCCGCAACCGCTCCGGGTCACGGTGCACCGTGACGTCGTTGGGCACGTAGTCGTCTTTGGTGAGCGGCTTGGTCATCGGTCCTCAAGAGTGGTGCGGACGTCGGCGGCCGGTTCGGGCTTGAGCAGCCCGGCGGCCTGCGCGCGGTCGACGGTGCGGCGCGCGAGAACTCGGTACGGGGCAAGGGTGTCAGGCGCCTGCGCGGCCAGCACGCCCAGGTGCTTGGCGACGGTCCCGGCGTCGCCGCGCGCGACCGGCCCGGTCAGCGCGCGGTCACCGTGCCGCAGCACGTTGTCCAGCGCGGCCGACAGGAGCGGCCCGAGCATCCGCTCGGCGTCCGCGATGCCCGCCGAGCGCAGCAGGTCCGCGCAGTCCGCGACCAGCGTGATCAGGTGGTTCGCGCCGTGCGCGAGGGCCGCGTGGTAGAGCGGGCGGGCGGCCTCGGGGATGCGCACGGGCTCCGCGGCCATCTCCACGACCAGCGCCTCGCCGACGTTCCACGCCGCTTCGTCGCCGTCGGCGGCGGTCACGCCGACCGAGCAGGCGGTCATCCGCTCGACGTCCTCGGGCCGCCCGGTGAACGTCATCACCGGGTGCAGGGCGACGCACAGCGCGCCCACGGCGCGCGCCGGTTCCAGCACGCCGATCCCCTGCGCGCCACTGGTGTGCACCACGATCTGCCCGGCGCGCAGCGAACCGGTGGCGACCAGTCCGCGCACCAAGCCGGCCAGTTCGTCGTCGGGCACGGCCAGCAGCACCAGGTCGGCCGACGCGGCGACCTCGGGCGGCGAGGCGACCGGCACGTCCGGCAGCAGCTCCTCGGCCCGGCGCAGCGACTCGCGCGACACCGCGGACACCGATCCGACCACGTGGCCCGCCCTGGTCAGGGCGGCGCCCAGCACCGAGCCCACCCGGCCCGCCGAGATCACTCCGACGGCCAGCCGCGCGGGGCGTGGGGTCGCGTCCATGCGACTTACTCCTTCAATGGCGTTCCAGGCCCTAGGCGGGTACCGGACGACGGCCGCGAGCGTAATCCCGCGTCCGCCGGGCAGAACTCAACTGCGACGAACACCACCTGCTCAACCGCGTGACGAGCCACCCGCGGCCCTGAGCGCGCCCGGTGCGTCGACGGCCGCCTGACGTGCGGCGACCAACGCGTCGAGCAGCACGGCGTGCCGTTCCTCGGCACCCGCGCCGGCGGTTCCGAGCTGCATCCGGTGGCGCAGGAACGCGAGTTCAGTGGCCGCCACCTGGTACCCGGCGACGGCCCGCGCGGCCTGCTCGCCGACCTTGCGCCGGACCGTGCGCCGCCACCGCCGGCGGCCCTGCAACGACGCCAGCAGGGTGACCTCGCTGGACGCGACCCACCGCTGCGCGGCCATCTCCGGCAGCTGACCGGCCACGATCCGCTGCTCCCGGCGGCGCTGCCAGATGACCAGCCACACCATGCCCGCGAAGATCGGCACCATGATCAGGAAGTACAGGTTGATGAACGTCGACCCGTCGCCCACCGTCGTGGAGAAGTTCCACAGCGAGTGCAGGCCGACCGCGCCGAGGTAGCCCGCGATCGGCGCGACCCAGCGCAGCGTCCGGTTGCCGGTCAGCGCCGCGACACCGATCCCGATGCCGGTCATCGCGGTGAACAGCGGGTGCGCGAACGGCGAGAGCACGCCGCGCAGCACGAACAGCGCCACCACCCCGCTGGACATGTCGCCGAAGCCGCTGTCTACGAACACCCGTGCGAAGTAGTAGATGTTCTCCGTGTACGCGAAGCCGGCGGCGGTGATGCCCGCGTAGACGATGCCGTCCACCACGCCGTCGAACTCCTCGCGCCGGCGCAGGAACAGCACGACCACGAACGCCGCCTTGGTCGCCTCCTCCACGATCGGCGCGCCCACGACGGCCGCGAACGTCGTCCCGTCGCCGTTGTTGATCAGCTCGCCCAGGACGTGCGCGGTCTGGTTGAACACCAGCGACGTGATGGTCGCGCCGCACGCGCCCCAGGCGAAGGCCAGCAGCAGGATCTTCGCGGGCTCCGGTTCCCACCGGTCCACCCAGAGGAACGCGCCGAGCACCGCGGCCACGGGCACCAGGGCGGCGATCGCGCCGACCAGGATCGGACCGACGCCGATCTTGCTGGTGCCCAGGCCGAGCAGGATCAGGCCGGACGCGCCCAACGCGATCAGGCCGACCACCGGCAGGAGGACGGTCCAACGGCGCTGGTCCACGCGCTTGCGGGCAGGGGAGGCGGTCACAGTGAGCAACCTTAAAGGGACACTTGACGCATGAGGGACTCGGAATGGGCGTGGCGCACCGCGCTGTACGGTCCGGACGGGTTCTTCAGCCGGGGCGCGATCCCGGCCGACCACTTCCGCACCGCTCCGCTGATCGGCCCTGAGCTGGCCGAAGCGCTCCTGGTGCTGCTCGATCGAGTGGATTTCGCGCTGGGCCAGCCGGCCCGGTTGGACTTCGTCGACGTGGGCGCGGGCGGCGGCGAACTCGCCGCCGCGATCCGCGCGCTGGCCCCCGCGCACCTCGCCGCACGGCTGCACGTGACGGCGGTCGACCTCGGCCCGCCGCGCGCGCTGCCCGGTGTCGAGTGGACGCGCGAGCCGCCCGCCGCCGTGCGGGGGCTGCTGGTCGGCCACGAGTGGCTGGACGCGATCCCGTGCCCGCTGGTGGTGGGCCCGCACGACGACCCGTGGCTGGACCGCTGGTGGCCGCTGGAACCCGGCCGGCGGGCCGAGGTCGGCGCACCGAGGGACCGGGCGTGGGCGGACGCCGTGGGCCGGGTGCGCGGCGCGGCGCTGGCCGTCGACTACGGGCACCTGCGGGCGGACCGGGCCGCGGGGCGGTACCCGGAGGGCACGTTCGCCGCGTACCGCGCGGGCCGCCGCGTGCCGCCGGTGTTCGACGGGACGTGCGACCTGACCGCGCACGTGGCGTTGGACGCGTGCGCCGAGGCCGCCGGCGGCGAGTGGGTCCTGGTGTCCCAACGCGACGCCCTCGCCGCGCTGCTCCCGACCTCGCCCGACCACCCCACGCCTGCGCCGGCACCCCGGGGCGGCGGGATGGCGTGGCTGGAGTCGGCGGCACGGGCGTCCCGGATCGCCGAGCTGCGGGCCGTCGGCGGGCTCGGCTCGTTCGGCTGGCTGCTGCACGGCGTCGGCGTCCCGGTGGCCGACCTGCTCCCGCCACTGCCGCCGTGGCAGCCCTGACCCATCCGCACCAGCACCTACCCACACCGCACCCACCCGCACCCACCCGCGCCCACCCGCACCCGCGCCCACCCGGTTGGCCAACCAGGTTGTCCACCTGCACACTGGGCCACTGTGGAACCCGTGTCGATGCTGCTGGCCAGGACGTTCCGGGCGATGACCGACCGCTTCCACGAACGCCTGGCCGAGCACCAGTCGGACCCGCTGCGCCCCGCGCACGGCTACGTCTTCCGCTACCTGGCCGCGAACGCGCACCCGACGACCGTCGACCTCGCGGCGCACCTGGGCGTGTCGAAGCAGGCGGCCGGCAAGACCGTCGCCGAGCTGGTCGACTGGGCCTACGTCCGGCGCGGACCGCACCCCGCCGACCGCCGGGCGCAGGCGCTCGCGCTGACCGACAAGGGCCAGGACTACCTGCGGCTGGCCGACCGCCTGTGGGCCGAGCTGGACGCCGAGTTCGCGGGCCTCGTCGGCACGGCCGAGTTCACCACCGTCCGCGACAGCCTCGCCACCTACCTGGAGCACACCTCGTCGGCCGGCATCCGCCCGGTCTGGTGACCGCCGGCCGCCACGTCCGAAGACCGCCGGCCGACCGGCGCGCGGCCGACCAGGCTCGGCCGCATGAGGATTCACGCGCTGCCCACCGACGTGCTGGACCGGGCCCGGAAGCTGGCCGGCACGGACGAGTTCCACGAGTTGCGGGGCGAGTCGCCGGGCGCACCGCTGCGGTGCTGCCTGCGCAAGGCCGGGGTCGGCGAGCCGCTGGTGCTGTTCCGCTACACGCCCACCGCCGGGCGCGGCCCGTACGAGGAGTTCGGTCCGGTGTTCGCGCACATGCTCCCGTGCGCCGGCCCGGACGTCGTGCACGAGGTGCCCGAGGCGTTCCGGCACAACCAGCGGACCCTGCGCGCCTACGACGCCGACGGCCGGATCCACGGCGGCGAGATCGCGCAGCCGCAGGAGCTGACCGAGAAGATCGACAGGCTGCTGGCCGACCCGGACGTGGTGGAGATCCAGGTGCGCAGCGTGTCGCACGGGTGCTACCTGTTCGCCATCACCGCCGACTGACCCCGCACCGCCCGCCACCCGACGAGTCTGCGCGCGCGGACGTGCGAGCATGACGCGGTGGAGATCACCGTTGGCGTCGGTGCCGGGGCACGTCACCTGGGCGTGGACCGGGTGGTCGACCTCGGCCCGCTGCACCCGTCCGCGCACGGCGCGTACCGGCTCCGGCTGACCGTCCGCGACGACGAGGTCATCACCGCCGCCGAACCCCTGGTCGGCCACCTGCACCGGGGCGCGGAGAAGCTGTTCGAGGTGCGCGACTACCGCCAGGTGCTGACGCTGGCCAACCGGCACGACTGGCTGGCCGCGTTCTGCAACGAACTCGCCGTCGCGCTCGCCGTCGAGCGGATGACCGGCATGGACGTCCCCGCCCGCGCGCAGGCCCTGCGGGCCGTGCTGTGCGAGCTGAACCGGGTCATGGCGCACCTGGTGTTCCTCGCGCCGCTGACCGGCCCGGCCGCCGCGCGCGGGCGGGAGGCCGTGCAGGCGGTGCTGGAGGAGGCGTCCGGCGGCCGGATCCACTTCATGTTCAACCGGATCGGCGGGCTGCGCGAGGACGTGCCGGCCGGCTGGACCGACCGGGTGCGCGCCGCGCTGTCCACCGTGGAGGTCGGCGAGATCCCCGACGGGCTGGCCGGGATCGGCGTGCTGAGCAGGGACGCCGCGCTCGCCTACGGCGTGACCGGCCCGATCGGACGGGCGTCCGGGGTGGACCTCGACCTGCGCCGCGACGACCCGCTGCCCGGCTACCGGGGGCTCGGCGTGACCCCGGTCGTCCGGGCGGAGGGCGACGCGCTGGCGCGGGTGCGGTGCCTGGTGGACGAGGTGCGGCAGTCCGTGCGGCTGGTCGGGCGATGCCTGGACGCGCTGCCGGCCGGGCCGGTGAACGTGCGGCTGCCCAAGGCGATCAAGGCCCCGGAGGGCTCGGTGTACACCCGGGTCGAGGCCCCGCTCGGGACCTCCGGGGTGCACCTGGCCTCACGCGGCGAGAAGACGCCGTGGCGGCTCAAGCTGCGCACGCCGTCGTTCAACAACGTGCAGGCGCTGTCCGCGTTGCTGCCGGGCACGGCGGTGGACGACCTGCCGGCCGTGCTGGGGTCGTTCGCCGTGGTGGTCGGCGACATCGACAAGTAGGTCAGTCCTCGCCCCGCCGCCGACGCCGGCGCGGCGACTCGCCGCCGCCGAACGCGGCCAGCAGTTCGCTCACCGACTTGCCGTCCGCGTGCGCGCCGGCGGGTTCGGGCTCGGGCGCGCCGCCCCGCCCCGCAGGCCGGTCCTCGGCCCGCCGCCGACCGCCGCCGCTCTCCTCGGGAGCCCGCCGCCCGGTCGACAACTCGGCCGACGACCGCCCGGCCGGCTCCGCCGACACCGGCAGGTAGCCGCTCTCCTCTGCGGCCCGCTTCCCGGTCGTGGGCACGGCGTGGTGACCGCTCTGCTCGGCGGCACGCCCGCCGGCCGCCGGCACCGGGTGGTACCCGCTCTGCTCAGCCGCGCGCCGGCCCGACGCGGGTGCCGGGTGGTACCCGCTCTGCTCGGCGGCACGCCCGCCGGCCGCCGGCACCGGGTGGTACCCGCTCTGCTCAGCCGCGCGCCGGCCCGACGCGGGTGCCGGGTGGTACCCGCTCTGCTCGGCGGCACGCCCGCCGGCCGCCGGCACCGGGTGGAACCCGCTCTGCTCCGCCGCGCGCTTGCCGGCCGCCGGTACGGGGTGGTACCCGCTCTGCTCGGCGCGCTTGCCGGCCGCCGGCAACGCGTTGTACCCGCTCTGCTCCGCCGCGCGGCGGCCGGACTGCTCGGCCGTCACCGGCCGGAACCCGCCGGTCTGGTCGGCGGCCGGCGTGGCGGGCCGCGCGGACGCGGGCGGCTGCTCGGCGGCGGGCGGCCGGACCGACTGGTCGGCCAGCGCGTCGCGGCTGATCATCTCGGTCCGCTCGGCGACCCGGCTGCGCCGCTGGATCGTGTGCTCGGTGCGGGACGGCTCGGGCTTGCGCACCACGGGCTCGGCCGGCTCCGACCGCGCGGGCTCGGCCCGACCGGCCGCCCGAGCCGCGTCACCACCGGACCCCCCGAACCGCCGGCCGCACCGGAACCACCGGCAGGACCACCGGGGCGTCCGCCGCCCAGCACCGCACCGCTGCCCACCACCCCGGGCGCGGAGGACCGGGCCGGTGCCTTCGCGTCGGAGAAGAAGTCGGCGGGCTCGGCCGCCGGACGGGCCGGTTCCACGCGCCGGGTCGACTCCGCCGGCCTGCTCGCCGGGGTCAGCCGCCCGGCCGGTTCGGACCGGCTGACGCGCTCGGTCGGCTCCGGGGCGCGCACCGCCGCGGCCGGCCGCTGCTGCGCCGCCCGCACCGGTTCCCGGCGCGCCGGCTGGGCCGGCTCGCGCCGGGTCGGCTCGGGCCGGACGGGTTCGGGACGCCGAACCGGCTCCTTGCGGGCGGTCTCGTGCGGGACCCGCTCGATCAGCTCGGTGCGGTCCGGTGCGGGCTTGTCCACGGTCTTCTTCACGGTCGTCTTCGCGGGCCCGGCGGTGATGATCCGCTGATCGCTCATCGCCATCACCCGGGACTGGTCGGACAGGGCGCGCATCCGGGTCGACTCGGCGCGCAGCGCCACGCGTTCCACCAGGACCTCGCCGCCGAGCAGGGCCTCCAGGTTCTCCCGCAGGGCGCGCAGCTCGCCGCGCAGCGCCTCCAGGTCGTCCTTGGCCTCCTCCTGCACCCGCTTGCGGGTCTCCGCCTCGATCTCCAGCTCGTACTCGCGGCGGGCGGCGACCTCGCGCTCCAGCTCCAGCTCGTACACCGACTGGAGGTCGGCCACCTCGTCCGCGCCGTCGGCGACCTGGCGGCGGTAGCGGGCGGCCAGGAACGCGCCGACCAGGGCGGCCCACAGCGCCGCGACCACGGCCAGTCTCAGCCACCGGGCGTTGTCGCTCAGCACCAGCACCGCCGCGGCACCCAGTGCGAGCGCCAATGCTGCTACCAGCAGTAGTCGCCCGGAGCCACGACCGTGATCTTGCTGCTCGTCGTCCTGCGACGTGCCTCGCCCGGTCATGGCGTCTACCGTACCGGTCAGTTACCCGATTGAGACCTCCGCACCGGTATTCACCCGTCCCGGTGGGAATCTTTGGGCGTCCTACAGCAGTGCTCCAGCCACAGCGCAGCGCCGATCAAAGCCGCCGCGGAGACGAATCCGACGATCCCGCTCACCAGATCGTGATCGGCGGCCTCGAACTCGCCGCGCACCGGCAGCACGTAGATCAGCAGACCCGCCCAGGCGCCCGCCATGATCGCGCCGAGCAACGACGACGCCTTGGCCAGCGCCACCGCCCGCGCCGCGGTCAGCGGCTCGACCGGCGCGGTGCCGGGCTTGCGCGCGATGCGGGCGCGCAGCGAGAAGCCCAGCACCAGGTCGACCACGGCGATGACCAGCAGGGTGAACCCGGCGAACGTGGGCAGCGGCGGCAGCGTGCCGTAGGCCAGCCGGAGCAGCAGGTGCGCGAGCAGGCCCGCGATGATTCCGGCGGCGAGCAGGTCACGGGGTTTGGTGAACCTCACACGCCCCATGGTGTCATTCGACCAGCGCGGTCTCCCGCGTGCCGAACAGCTGGATCGCCCCCAGCCACCGGGTCGGGTCGGCGTCCCAGTCCAGCGAGCGGATCTGGCCCTCGCTGCGCCGGCCGCCGACGACCCGCAGCAGCTCGAACGACGACGTGCGCAGCGTGGCCGACGGGTCGCCCTCGCCGACGATCCGGTCGCCGTGCTCCAGGGTGATCCGCAGCGCGGGCAGGTTCCGGGTCCGCAACCGCTGGTCCACCTCCTGCAACGGCCTGGTCAGCGCCGCCCGCACGGCCACGTTGTCGCGCTCGCCGGGCCGGTCCAGCGCGGTCCGGATGTCGTGCTCGTGCTCGACCACCTCGGCGATCAGCACCGCGCCGGCGGGCGAGTCGAACAGGCCCTCGGCGACCTGGAAGTTGCGCTCCCACTCCGCGAGCAGGTCGCCCAGCGCCCGCTCCCGGCGCCCGCGCACCTGCCGCTCGCCCCACTCGCCGGTCTCGACCCCGTCGAAGTTCCCGCTCGCGAAATCGCCGAGCCCGGCCGCGAGGTGCGCCACCACGTCCTTGACCGTCCACCCAGGGCACGCCTCGACCTCGGCCGCCACGTCGCCCGTGGTGACCAGGCTGATGATCCGCCGCCGCGCGGCGTCGTACGTGACCGCGTTGCTCATCGCCGACCTCCCGCGCCGACGCTAACCCCGCGTGCGCGCCCGTGCAGCGCCAAAACCCCGAGCCCGGACACCCGGCCCGGACACCCGGCCCGGACACCCGGCCCGGACACTCGCCGGCCGAGCGCCAAGGGCTCAGACCAGGCGGAGGTCGTCGCGGCGGGTCACGCCGCCCAGGTCGAGCCCGGCGACCAGGTCGGCCACCCGGCCGTGGCCGGGCAGCACCGCGTCCGGCTCGACGTCCAGCCACGGGACCAGCACGGTGGCCCGCTCGTGCGCGCCGGGGTGCGGCAGCAGCAGCGACGGGTCGTCGGAGACGACCCCGTCCACGGTCACCACGTCCACGTCCAGCGTGCGCGGACCCCACCGCAGCGTCCGCACCCGGCCCGAGGCGTCCTCCAGCTCCTGCCCGCGCCGCAGCCACTCCCACGGCCCGCGCCCGCCGGACACCACCAGCACGGCGTTGAGGAAGTCGTCCTGGTCGGTCACGCCCCACGGCGCGGTCTCGTACACCGGGGACACCGCGACCAGCTCCGCCGCGAACCCCTCGACGGCCGCCTTCAGGAACCCGAGCCGGTCGCCCAGGTTCGAGCCGATCGACAGGACCGCGCGGCTCACCCGCGTTCCCGCCGCACGGTCACCGACACGTCCTCGAAGGTCAGCGGGATCGGCGCGGACGGCTTGTGGATCGTCACCTCGGTGGCCCGGACCCGCAGGTCGGTCATCACCTCGTCGGCGACCTTGCCCGCGACCGTCTCGATCAGGTCGTACGGCCCGCCGGCCACGATCGCCGCCGCCCGCTCGGCCAGCTCGCCGTAGTGCAGCGTCTCGCGCAGGTCGTCGGTGGCCGCCGCGCGGGACAGGTCCAGCCACGCGGTCACGTCGACCAGGAAGTCCTGCCCGTCGCGCTTCTCGTGCTCGAACACCCCGTGGAAGCCGCGCACCCGCAGGCCGCGCAACGAGATCCGATCAGCCACCTCAGCCACCTCCGCCGGAGAACCCGCCACGACCGGCCCGCCACGCGCGCGCGACCGCGACGGCGTCCAACGACTTGTCCACGTCGTGCACCCGCACGCCCCACGCGCCGGCGAACGCGGCCAGCGCCGACACGGCGGCCGTCGCGTCCTCGCGACCGCCCGGCGCGCGGTCGCCCAGCAGCGCCCCGAGGAAGCGTTTGCGGGACGCCCCGACCAGCACCGGGAACCCGAGCGCCAGCAGCTCGTCCAGGCGCTGGAGCAGCTGCCAGTTGTGGTCGGCGTCCTTGGCGAACCCGAGGCCGGGGTCCAGCACGATCCGGTCCGCCGCCACGCCCGCCGCCAGCGCCACGTCGACCCGGGCGCACAGCTCGTCCCGGACGTCGCGGACCACGTCGTCGTACACCGCGAGGCGGTCCATCTCCCGGCTGTGCCCGCGCCAGTGCATCAGCACGTAAGGCACCCCGGCGGACGCCACGACGGCCGCCATCTCCGGGTCGGCCAGGCCGCCGGACACGTCGTTCACGATCGACGCGCCGGCTTCCAGCGCCGCCGCGGCCACCTCGGCGCGCATGGTGTCGACCGACACCGGCACGCCCTCGGCGACCAGCTCGCGGATCACCGGGGCGATCCGCGCGGCCTCGACGGTCGGGTCGACCCGGGACGCGCCCGGCCGGGTGGACTCGCCGCCGACGTCGATCACGTCCGCGCCGCGCCGGAACATCGCGACGCCGTGCGCGACGGCGTCCGGGCGGCCCAGGTACCGGCCGCCGTCGCTGAACGAGTCCGGGGTGACGTTCAGGACGCCCATCACCACGCAGTGCCCCGGCCGAGGCAGGCTCACCTGGTGCGTCCTCGGATCAGCTCGATGGCCTCCGCCCGGGACGAGGCGGAGGACCGCAGGATGCCGCGCACGGCGGACGTGGTGGTCCGCGAGCCGGGCTTGCGGACACCCCGCATCCCCATGCACAGGTGCTCGGCCTCGACCACGACGATCACGCCGCGCGGTTCGAGCCGGCGCACCAGGGCGTCCGCGACCTGCGACGTCAGCCGCTCCTGCACCTGGGGCCGCTTCGCGTAGAGGTCGACCAGCCGGGCCAGCTTGGACAGCCCGGTCACCCGGCCCTGCTCGTTGGGGATGTACCCGACGTGCGCCACCCCGTGGAAGGGCAGCAGGTGGTGCTCGCAGAACGAGAACATCGGGATGTCGGTGACCAGGACGAGTTCCTCGTGGCTCTCGTCGAAGGTCTTGGCCAGCACCGAGTCCGGGTCGGTGTACAGGCCCGCGAACAGCTCCCGGTACGCCCGCGCGACCCGCGCCGGCGTGTCCTGGAGCCCTTCCCGGTCCGGGTCCTCGCCGCACGCGAGCAGCAGCTCGCGCACGGCCGCCTCGGCCCGCTTCTGGTCGAAGGTCCGCCGCGTGGAGCCGGCCTCCCCGTTGGCGGAGAGGCCGGCCTGGTCGATCTCGGTCACGTGCGGTTGTCCGGATCCGTGGTGTCGAAGGACCGCTTGCCCGCGTCCGCGTCGGTGTGCTCCGGCTGCCACGGGGCGGGCTGGCCGCCGCCGGGGACGGTGGCCGGGGTCCAGCCGGGGGGCGCGCCGTAGTTCGGCGGCCCGGACGTCGGGTGCTGGGGCTGCTGCGGCTGGTAGGGCGTGCCGTTGCCGTTGGGCACCGCCGGCGGCGGCGCGGGCACCGGGTCCTGGGCCGGGGGCAGCTCCTGCTGGAGGGTGTCCTCGATGGCGGGGGGCCACGGCTCGCCGCGCTCCTTCGCCAGCTCCGCCGGGGTCTTGACCGGCGGCTTGTCCGAGGGCGTGCGGTTGCCGAAGTCGTTGAACTTCGTGATCCGCGGGCGCTTCTCCACGGCGGCGAAGATCCGCTCCAGGTCCTTCTGGTGCAGGGTCTCCTTCTCGATCAGCTCCAAGGTGAGCGCGTCGAGCACGTCGCGGTAGGTGTTGAGCACCTCGTACGCCTCGGTGTGCGCGGCCTCGATGAGTTCGCGCACCTCCTCGTCGATCTCGTGCGCGACCTCCAGCGAGTAGTCCGCCTGCCGGCCCGCGGTGCGCCCGAGGAACGGCTCGCCCTGCTCCTGGCCGTACTTGACGGCCCCGAGGCGGGCGGACATGCCGTACTCGGTGACCATCGCGCGGGCGATCTTGGTCGCCTGCTCGATGTCGTTGGACGCGCCCGTGGTCGGCTCGTGGAAGACCAGCTCCTCGGCGGAGCGGCCGCCGAGCGCGAACACCAGCCGGGCGATCATCTCGGACCTGGTCATCAGGTCCTTGTCCTCCTCCGGCACGGACAGCGTGTGACCGCCGGTCCGCCCCCGGGCGAGGATGGTGACCTTGTAGACCGGGTCGATGTCCGGCATCGCCCACGCGGCCAGGGCGTGCCCGGCCTCGTGGTAGGCGGTGATCTTCTTCTCCTTCTCGGAGATGATCCGGCTCTTGCGGGCCGGACCGCCGATCACCCGGTCGACCGACTCCTCCAGCGCGGCGCTGTCGATCACGGTGCCGTTCTGGCGGGCGGTGAGCAGGGCGGCCTCGTTGATCACGTTCGCGAGGTCCGCGCCGGAGAAGCCCACGGTGCGCTTGGCCAGGCCGTCCAGGTCCGCTTCCGCGGCCAACGGCTTGCCCTTGGCGTGCACGCGCAGGATCTGCTTGCGGCCCTTGAGGTCGGGCGCGGACACCGGGATCTGCCGGTCGAACCGGCCGGGGCGCAGCAGCGCCGGGTCCAGGATGTCGGGCCGGTTGGTCGCCGCGATCAGGATGATCCCGCCGCGCGAGTCGAAGCCGTCCATCTCCACGAGCAGCTGGTTGAGGGTCTGCTCGCGCTCGTCGTGACCGCCGCCGAGGCCCGCGCCGCGATGGCGGCCGACCGCGTCGATCTCGTCCACGAAGATGATGCACGGCGCGTTCTGCTTGGCCTGTTCGAACAGGTCGCGAACGCGGGACGCGCCGACACCGACGAACATCTCGACGAAGTCCGAGCCGGAGATCGAGTAGAACGGCACCCCGGCCTCGCCGGCGACGGCCCTGGCCAGCAGGGTCTTGCCGGTGCCGGGCGGGCCGTAGAGCAGCACGCCCTTCGGGATCTTCGCGCCCAGCGCCTGGTAGCGGCCGGGGTTCTGGAGGAAGTCCTTGATCTCGTAGAGCTCCTCCACCGCCTCCTCGGCGCCCGCGACGTCCGCGAAGGTCGTCTTGGGCATGTCCTTGGACAACTGCTTGGCCTTGGACTTGCCGAAGTTCAGGACGCGGTTGCCGCCGCCCTGGGCGTTGTTCATCATCCACATCAGGAGCAGCAGCAGCAGGCCGAGCGGGACCAGGTACAGCAGCATCTGCATCAGGAACGAGTCCTGGCTGACCTTGGTCTCGACGGTCGGCTTGGCCCCGGAGCCCGACTGGTCGCCGGTCCCGGTGAGGATGTTGAAGATCTCGTCGGTGGAGCTCGCCGGGAACTGCGTGATCAACCGGTTGTGACCTTCGAAGGTCACCCCGTCGTTGAGGGTCAGTTTGAGGCGCTGCTCTTTGTCCTCAATCGTGGCTTCTTTGACTTTGCCGTCCCGCACTTGCTGGAGTGCCTGGGACGTTTTGACCGGGGTGTAACCCCGCGCGTCGTCGAAGAGCACGGTGAAGGCGTAGTACAGCAACAACACCGCCACGATCCACAGCAGCGGGTTGCGAAGCAGGCGCTTGCGGTCCATTCACTTACGGCCGGCGGGCGGCCTCGACCCTCCCTGACTTGGTGACGGGCGCGGACGGGCACGACCCGTCCGACCAGCCTACCGCCCGAGGCGCGGGCGGAGTGCTCCGCGTTGGGGGCTGTCACGTCTCGTCGAACCAACGGACGAGAGGCGTCAAGTGTTCCCCGCGGTGACCGCGAACACGGTTCGCAGGTCAGAAGGGTTCACCCGACGCCCGAAAGATCATGAACCGGGCACCGGAACCCGCCGTAACACTTACGTGGGGTAGGACGTTACTAGCAGGTAGCCACGAAGTGAGGTTCGTTCGGGTGACGTGCGCCACGACGTCTTGCCACCCGACCAGCCCCTGTCACCCTGGGCAGCTACGGAGAGTTCAACGCCCACTCGAAAAGGTGAACACCGACCCGAAGGTACTCACGGTATGTCAGCTCGGACCGAGCGTCCCCCCGGCCGCGCGCGCCGGACCGCACTCCCGATCGGGGCACTGATCGGGGTCGTCGCGGCGGCGGCGGCGACCGTCGTCGCGATCCGGGCCACCGGCGACCCGGACTGCAAGGGCACCCTGCCGCTCAAGGTCGCGGTCGCCCCAGCCGTCGAGCAGGTGGTCCGCGACGCGGCCGCCGACTACCAGGCCGAACAGCCGGTCGCGGCGGGCAAGTGCGTCCAGGTGCAGGTCGAGGCGCGCGGCGCGGCCGACGTGTCGTACGAACTGCCCACCGCGCAGATCAACCCGCCCGCGCTGTGGATCCCGGACTCCTCGATGTGGGCGGCCGAGAGCCGACGCCGGGCCGGTGACCGCGGCGCGGACGCGCCCCGGCTGGAGATCAGGGGTTCGCTGGCCTCGTCACCGCTGGTCATCACCGGCTCCGAGGGTGCGATGAGCGCGCTGGGCTGGCCCATCACGCCGGTCGGCTGGGCCCGCGTGGTCGACCCCGGGGTGCCGGTCGCGCTCACCGACCCGACGACCTCGACCGAGGGCCTGGCCACGCTCGCGGTGCTCCGCGACCGGCTGGGCAACCCGGGCGGCACGCCCGAGCCGGAGCTGGTCGCCGCGCTGCTGCGGATCGGCCGGGAGGCGCCGCCGTCCGTGCGGGACGCGTTCGGCAAGGTCGTGCAGGGTGCCGGGAACGCCCCGGTGTTCACCGCCTCCGAGCAGGCCGTGCTGGCCGCCAACCGGGCCGCCGGGTCGCGCCGGGTGGTCGGGTCCTACCCCGCGGAGGGCACGATCGGCTTCGACTTCCCGGTGGTCCGGGTGAGCCGGACCGGGGAGGTGGCGGGCACCGCGGCCGCCGCGGCGGGCTTCGAGCAGGCCCTGCGCGGCGAGCGCAGCGCCCGGCGGTTCGCCGAGGCGGGGTTCCGCACCGTCGACGGCAAGGCCCCGGGCGGCTGGACCACCGAGAAGGACGGCGTGCGCGGCGACGACGTGACCCTGCTGCCCACGCCGCCCCCGGAGCAGGTGGCGGAGCTGCTGGGCACGTGGGGCGCGGTACGCCTGGACACCCGGATCCTGGCCGTGCTGGACGTGTCCGGCTCGATGGCCGAGAAGATGCAGGGCAGCGCGATGACCAGGGTGGAGGCGGCCAAGGAGGCGGCGCTGACCGCGCTGTCGATGCTGCCGGACACCTCGGAGATCGGGCTGTGGGCGTTCTCCACGAACAAGAAGCCCAAGGGGTACGTCGAGCTGGTGCCGACCGGCCCCCTCGGCGAGCCCATCGGCGGCGCGCCGCGCCGGGACCAGTTGCAGAAGGGCGCGGGCGCGATCCCGGCCATGGTGGGCGGCGGCACGTCGCTGAACGACACCGTGCTGGCCGCCTTCCGCGACGCGCAGCGGGCCTTCGACCAGACCAAGATCAACTCGGTGACCCTGCTGACCGACGGCAGCAACGACGACATCTCCACCATCGAGCTGCCCGAACTGCTCGACACGCTGCGCCGCGAAGTCGACCCGGCCCGCCCGGTCCCGATGTTCCTGGTCGGCCTGGGCCCCGACGCCGACCTGAACGCCCTCACCCAGATCGCGACCGCGACCGGCGGCAAGTCCTACCACGCCATGAAGCCCGAGGACATCAAGACAGTCCTCTTGGACGCCATCTCCCAACGCAGGTGCCGCCCGAACTGCTAGCCCCCACCCCACCCCGCCACGCGAGGCCGCGTCGGCCTGTCGAGCCGTCTTCCACCCCGATCACGCCCTTCGATCGGGGTGGAAGACGGCTCGACAGGCCGACTTCCAGGCGGCCGAGCCGCCGCGACGAAGTCGCGGCAGTCCTACACCGAGTAGACCTTGGGGTCCAACGTCCCGATGTAGGGCAGGTCGCGGTAGCGCTCGGAGTAGTCCAGGCCGTAGCCCACGACGAACTCGTTGGGGATCTCGAAGCCGACGTACTTGACCGGGACGTCGACCTTGACCGCGTCCGGCTTGCGCAGCAGCGAGCAGACCTCCAGCGAGCGCGGCTTGCGCGACGCCAGGTTCTTGAGCAGCCAGGACAGCGTCAGACCGGAGTCGATGATGTCCTCGACGATGATCACGTCCCGGTCCACGATGTCGCGGTCCAGGTCCTTGAGGATGCGCACCACGCCGGACGACGAGGTGGAGGAGCCGTAAGAGCTGACCGCCATGAACTCCAGCTGCACGGGCACCGGGAGCGCCCTCGCCAGGTCGGTCATGAACATCACGGCGCCCTTGAGCACGGTGATCAAGACGAGGTCCGACCCGCCGTCGGCCGGGTAGTCGGCCCCGACCTTGTTGGCCAGCTCGGTGACCTTGTCGCTGATTTCCTGCTCGGTGATGAGCACGGAGGCGATGTCGCCGTCGTACACGGACGATCCCCTTTTTGTCATGACTGAACTGGTTTTACCGGTGGTGCGTCAGGCCGTTCGACAGCCAGCCTGCCATGCGCCCGGCGTGCCACAAAGCCGCCGGGCAGCCAGACGCCGCCCTGCCCGCGCCACTCGCCCACCAGCGCGTCCACCCGCCGCAGGTGCGAGTCGGACAACTCGGGCACGCCCGCGTCGAGCAGCCACCGCCGCAGCACCCGCCTGCGGAGGGCCGGCGGGAGGTCGTGGAGGTCGTCGGCCGCGCCCGGGTCGCCGGAGAAGCGCCGGGCGATTTCGTCTAATGCGTCACAGTCTTCGCGCAACTGGGCGGCGGTGCGCGCCAAGGCGTCCGCGACGCCGTGTTGGAGCACGTCTTCGAGCAGCGGCAGCACCTCGTGGCGCAACCGGACGCGGGTGAACGCCGGATCGGCGTTGTGCGGGTCGACCCACGGCGTAAGGCCCAGTTCGGCGCACGCGGCGTTCGTCGTGTCGCGTGCGACGGCCAACAGCGGACGGCCCCACGGCGGGTCGTAAGGCCGCATCCCGGCGATGCTGCGCGCCCCGGACCCCCGTCCCAACCCCAGCAGCACCGTCTCGGCCTGGTCGTCCAGGGTGTGGCCGAGCAGCACGGTCCCGCGTTCCGGGCGCAGCGCGGCGTACCTGGCCCGCCGGGCGGCGGCTTCCGGGCCACCCGGACCGGACACGACGACCCTTCGGACCTCCGCCGCCAGACCGAGCCCCGCGCACGTGGCGGCGGCCCGCGCGGCGACCTCGGCGGACCCGTCCTGGAGGTCGTGGTCGACCACGACGGCCCACGCGTCGGGCACCAGCCGCGCGGTCACGGCGGCCAGCGCGAGCGAGTCCGCGCCGCCGGACACGGCGACGGTCACCTGGTCGGGTCGGTGCTCGGCGAGGAACCGCTTGACGGCCGTGCGGACCTCGGCCAGCGGCCCGTTCACGGCGAGACGCGGCGCAGCCAGGCGGCGGGGTCGGCGATCTCGGCCCGGGTGGGCAACGTCTCGGGGCTGGTCCACACCGCGTTGAAGCCGGGCATGCCCACGCGGTCCACCACGTGCCGGGTGAACGCCGCGCCTTCCGCGTACTGGCGGACCTTCGCCTCGACGCCGAGCAGCGTGCGCAGGATCCGGTCCAGCACCCCGCCGCCCTTGCGCCGGGCGGTGAACCGCTCGCGGATGACCGAGACGGTCGGCACGACCTCCGGGCCCACCGCGTCCATCACGTGGTCGGCGTGGCCTTCGAGCAGCGTGGACAGCGCGATCAGCCGGTCCAGCGGCTCGCGCTGCGCCGGGTTCTGCAACAGGTCGACGAAACCGCCCGCCTCGCGCAGCCGCCGGGGCAGGTCGCGCAGCCGGGGCGCGATGCCCTCGTCCATCGAGCCGAGCAGGGTGGCGACCAGGCCGGAGAAGTGCTCGGCCAGCCACGGGACGGCGGTGAACTGGAGCCGGTGCGTGCCCTCGTGCAGGCAGACCCACATGCCGAAGTCCGCGCCGGGGACGTCCAGGGCGCGCTGCGCGCCGACGATGTTCGGCGCGACCAGCAGCAGCCGGCCGCCGTCGGAGAACGGGTCGTACTGGCCGAGCACCCGGCCGCTGAGGAACGCGATGACCACACCCGCCTGCACGCCCGCGGTGCCCGCGAGGACCCCGCTGAACGCGCCGGACTGGCGCGGGAGGGCGCCGTCGGTCAGCGCCGCCAGGCCCTGCACGGCCGCGCGCACCCAGCCGGGCCGGTCCACGACCTCGCCCGCCTGGAGCGGCAGCCCGTGGCCGAGCCCGGTCAGCTCCCGGACGTGCACCTCGGCGTCGATCGCCTGCTCGCGCAGCCGGCCGACGGCGACGTCCGCCTCCGCGCGGGGCACCACCGGCCCGGGCCGCACCAACCGGTCGGCGGTCGCGACGGCCAACTCCCAGTCGACGGGTTCGCTCCCCGCCCGGTGATCCTGCGTAGAGGCGCTCACCCCGCTGACGCTACCTGCGCCTCGGGGGCCGGCGACACTCCGCGTTCCCGGACACACCGGTCAACCGCAGCCGCAGCCCCGCAACGCGGCGGCCAGTTCGTCCAGCCCGCCGCGCACGGTCTTGGCGTCGGTCGGGCTCAGCGACATGAACGCGAACACCAGCAGCCGCCCGTCCTGGTCCACCACGACGCCGGCCAGCGAGTTCACCCCGGTCAACGTGCCGGTCTTGGCCCGCACCCAGCCCTTGCCCGCCGCGCCCGCCGTCGCGTAGCGGCCGGCCAGCGTGCCGCTGCCGCCGGCGACCGGCAGCGCGGTCAGCAGCGGTCGCAGCTTGGCCGTGCGGGCGTCGGCGGCGTCCGGCTTGGCGGCGGCCACCAGCAGGTCGCCGAGCAGCCGCGCGGGCACCTTGTCGGTGGGCGAGAGGCCGGAGGCGTCGACCACCTCCGCGCCGGTCAGGTCGAACCCGTTCTCGGTGAGCACCGCGCGCACCGCCTGCACCGCGCCCGCGAACGTCGGCTCCAGGCCCTTGGCCAGCGCCACCTCGCGGGCCAGCGTCTCGGCGAGCACGTTGTCCGAGATCTGCATCATGTTCTCGACCAGCCGGTCGACCGGGGCGGACTTGACCTCGCCGAGCACCTTGGCGCCGGCGGTCGCGGTGCCCGCGCCGACCGCCGAGACGCCCAGCCGGCCCGCCAGCGCGGACGCCGCCGCCGCACCGGGCGTGGAGGTGCGGGGCGTGTCCGGCAGGGTCGGGTCCTGCCGGCCGCCGTCGGCCATCAGCGGCCCGATCGGGGACACGTAGCCGTTGGGCACGTCGGTGGGGTCCCAGCCGGGTGCCATGCCCTCGCCCTTGTACCGGCCGACGTCGAACAGCACCTGGGTGACCGGGCCGTTCTTGGCCACCTGGGAGGCGAGTTCGTCCAGCGTCGCCGCGCCGGGGTAGACCGTGTCGCGGTCGGCCGGGAACGTCGAGAGCGTCGGGTCGCCGCCGCCGACCAGCACGACCGTGCCGGGCTGGTCGCCCTGCACGACCTTGGTGGACAGCTGGGCGGTGTGGTCGAGGGTGAGCAGCGTGGCGGTGGCGACCAGCACCTTCACCGTCGAGGCGGGGGTCAGCGGGGTGGTCTCGCCCTGCTTCCACAGCGCGGTGCCGGTGGCCGGGTCGACCACGGTCCCGGTGAGCGTGCCCAGCGCGCCGTTGCCGGCCGGTCCGCGCAGCGCCGCCGCGACGCCGGACGCGGACGGGGCGGGCGCGGTCGCGCCGACGCCCTTCACCGCGAGCGAGACCGGCGCGGGCGGCAGCGGCGCGGCGGTGGTCGGGGTGGGCGCGGTCTCCAGCCAGCCGAGCTGCCAGCCGGCCACCGCGCCGCCCGCGAGCACCACGACCAGCGCCAGCGCGCCGACCAGCAGCCACGGGCGCTTGCGCGGTGCGTCCTCGGCCACGTCGTCGGCCGGCGGCGTGGCCGGTGCGACCCGCTTCGGCTCGCTGCGCGGCTCGGGCTCGGCCGGCCGCCCGGCGGGCGGGGCGGCGGGGCGGGCGGGCGACGCGCCGGAGGACTGCGGGACGGTGGGCTGCGAGCCGGTCTCGGGTTGGCCACCACGCGGCGCGGAACCACCCGATGCGGTGGCGGCGGACGTGCCCCGAACGGTGGGGGCGGGCCGCGTTTCGGTGGGTGTCGAAGACCTTTCACGTTCCGTGATCGGTTCAGCGGACGGCGGCGGAGTCGGCCGGCCGGCCGCCGGCGGACCACCCGGACGGGGCTTCGCGGGCAGCGGGACGGGCAGCCTCATGGTGGGCGGATCGGCCGGCCTCGGCCTCCTGACCTGCACGGTCGGCGGCTCTCCGGCACTGTCGTCACCGTCGACGGTCGGCCAGGACGGCTCGTCGGCCACACAGTCCTCCGGGGTTGATTACGGGCAATGTCACACCCGCGACCTGCACGTGGGTGAGGGTTGACGACACCTCGTGGTCCACACTAGTGGCGTAACGAACGTCAAAGACGAGCGAGGACCGCGCAGTGGAGTTCGACGTCACCATCGAGATCCCCAAGGGGGTCCGCAACAAGTACGAGATGGACCACAAGACGGGGCGCATCCGCCTGGACCGCACCCTGTTCACGGCCACTCAGTACCCGGCGGACTACGGCTTCGTCGACAACACGCTGGGTGAGGACGGCGACCCGCTCGACGCGCTGGTCCTGGTCCAGGAACCCACGTTCCCCGGCTGCCTCATCCGCTCCCGCGCGATCGGCATGTTCCGCATGACCGACGAGAAGGGCGGCGACGACAAGCTGCTCTGCGTGCCGGCCGAGGACCCCCGCAGCGAGCACCTGCGCGACATCCACCACCTCAGCGAGTTCTACCGGCTGGAGATCCAGCACTTCTTCGAGGTCTACAAGGACCTGGAGCCGGGCAAGAGCGTCGAGGGCGCGACCTGGGTGGGCCGGGCGGACGCCGAGGCCGAGATCGTGAAGTCCTACCAGCGCCTCAAGGACGCGATCGCGAACGGCGAGGACCACTGACCGGAGCACGCGAGCCGGAGCACGCGAGAAGCGGGCCACCCCCGACGGGTGGCCCGCTTCTTCATTCGACGTGGTGGATCAGTGGATGGCGATCGGGGCCTGCGCGGCGGCCTCGTTCTCGTCGTTCACCCGCTCCAGACCGGACCGGTTGGACAGCGGCACCTCGCGCAGGAACCACACCGCCGCGAAACCGATCAGCGTCACCAGGCCGCCGACCAGGAACACCAGGTCGATCGAGCTGGAGAAGCCGTCCAGGAACGGCCGGGCCAGCACCGGGTCGAGCTTGTTGAGGAACTCGGTGTTGTCCAGGCTCAGCCCGGACCCGCCGTTCTTCAGCGACGCGGCGAACTGCTGGTTCTCCGGGCGGGCCAGCGCGGCCATGAACTCCGGGTTGCCGAACGCCGTGCTCAGCGCGTTGCCGATCTTGTCGCCCACGGTGCTGAACAGGATGGACAGGAACACCGCGGTGCCGACCGTGCCGCCGATCTGCCGGAAGAACGTGGCCGAGGCGGTGGCGACGCCCATGTCGCGGGGTTCCGCGTCGTTCTGGATGGCCACCAGCAGGGTCTGCATGCACAGGCCCAGCCCGGCGCCCATGAAGAACATCAGCGTCAGCGGCTGCCAGAACGCGGTGTCCGTGCCGACCGTGCTGAACGCGAACAGCACCACCGACATCAGACCCAGGCCGACGATCGGGAACACCCGGTACCGGCCGGTCTTGGCGGTGTACTGGCCGCTGGTGCCGGCCGCGGTCATGATGCCGAGCGTGAGCGGCAGCATCATCAGGCCCGCCTCGGTGGCGGTGAAGCCCTTCACGATCTGGAGGTAGAGCGGCAGCGAGACCATCCCGCCGAACATCCCGATGCCCATCAGGAAGTTGAGCGTGTTGCCCAGCGAGAACGTCTGCCGGCGGAACAGCCGCAGCGGCAGCAGCGCCTCGTCGCCCATCCTCTTCTGCACGAACACGAACGCGACCAGGCCGAGCACGCCGATGACGTACATCGCGATCGAGGTGCCCGACGCCCAACCCCACTCACGGCCCTGTTCGGCCACGATGAGCAGCGGCACCAGGCCGATGGTGATGGTCGCCGCGCCCAGGAAGTCGATCCGGTGGTTCACCCGCTTGTGCGGGATGTTGAGCACCTTCGCCACGACGACCAGCGCGACCAGCGCGACCGGCACGTTGATCAGGAACACCCAGCGCCAGCCGGCCGTGCCCAGGAAGGTCTCCAGGCCCGCGAACAGGCCGCCGACCACCGGGCCCGCGACGCTCGCGATGCCGAACACGGCCATGAAGTAGCCGGTGTACTTGCTGCGCTCACGCGGCGAGGTGATGTCCGCCAGGATCGCCATGGCCAGCGACATCAGACCACCCGCGCCGAGGCCCTGCACCGCGCGGAACGCGGCCAGCTCGTACATCGAGTTCGCGATGCCGGACAGCAGCGAGCCCGCGAGGAACAGCGAGATCGCGGTGAGGTACATCGGCTTGCGGCCGTAGATGTCCGACAGCTTGCCGTACAGCGGTGTCGAGATGGTGGCCGTGATCAGGTACGCCGTGGTCGCCCACGCCTGAAGCGTCTGGCCGTTGAGTTGGTCCGCGATGGTCTTCATGGCCGTGGCCACGATCATCTGGTCCAGCGCGGCCAGGAACAGCCCCAGCAGCAGCCCCGACAGGATCGTCAGGATCTGCCGGTGGGTGAGCAGCGCGGCACCGGGTGGTGTCGCCTCCGCTCGGGTTGTCGTCTCCGACATCACTTCTCCCCTTCTGAGCGCGGCCCCAGTCCGCTCTCAGCGATGAAATTCGGTAGCGCCCGCTCGTAGTCGCCGACGAAGCGCTCGAAGTACTCGATGAACGCCCCGAGATCCCCCTCGGACCACTCTGCGAACATCCGGGCGATGGACTTGTTCCGCATCAGCCGCCGCTCTTCCAGCAGGCGTTTCCCCGCGTCCGTCACGGCCAGCACGCTGGCCCGGCCGTCGTCGGGATCCGCCCGGCGCTCGACCCACCCCTCCTTGACGAGCGTCGCGACCTGACGGCTGACCGTCGAGGGGTCCGAGAAGACCGCCTCGGCCAGGGCGCTCGACCGCGATGGCCCCAGGTGCATCAGGTTCGCGAGCAGGACGAACGAGGCTTTGTCCATCCCCGCCTTGCTCATCTGCGCGGCGACGCAGGCGTGCATCTTGTTGAGGCGTACCAGCGCCATGCCGATGCGTTCGGCCTGGGCGAGCTGCGCTTCCCGCACGTCGTCACTCACCGGGGTCACCATGGGACACTCCGTTTGCTTGCATCATCCAACTAGTTGCTGGATACAAGCTTGACCCTCGCGGAGAGTCTTGGCAAATGAAATACCCGGTGACTCGCGTCTCATGACTACCGGTCGGTAACATCTGCGCCATGAGCGCTGACTACTCGTTCGTCGCCGACGCGATGAAGCAGGCCGTGCCGTGGGTCAAGGCCAGCGGGGTGGAGTTTCTCCAGGTCACGGGCGATCGGGTGGTCGCCGGGCTGCCGGACGACCCGGCCACCCACAACCACGTCGCGGGCCCCCACGCGGCGATGATCTTCGGCCTCGGCGAGACCGCGTCGGGCGCGGTGACCATGGCCGCGTTCGCCCCGCACATGGCCAAGGCCACACCCCTGGTGGCCCGGTCGGAGATCTCCTACCGGAAGCTGGCCCTCGGCGCGCTGCGCGCGGAGGCCGTGCTGGGCCGCCCGACGGACGAGGTCGTGGCGGAACTCGACGCGGGCACCCGCCCCGAGTTCCCGGTCGACGTCACGATCACCAACGCCGACGGCGTGACCACCGCCGAGATGGTCGTCGTCTGGACGCTGCGCCCGAACCGGGCCTAGACGAGTAATGCGTAACTTGATCAGTGGTCGTAGGCGGTCAGGGATCGGGTGACGGGTTGGCCGGTGGCACGGTTGTGCCAGATGGCGGCGGTGAGGGCGAGGAGTCGTTGCGCGATCCGGACTCCGACGCCGTCGATGGTGCGTCCACCATGCTGTTCCAGGTTCAACTGTCCTTTGAGGGTGTCGTTGACCGACTCGATCAACTGGCGGACGGACTTGAGCAGGGGTTCGCCGGGGTGCGGGGTCCGGTTGCGGTAGGACGGCCGGATCAGCCGGACCCCGCGCTCGGAGAGGAACCGGTCGAGTTCGGCCGAGACGTAGCCCTTGTCCGCGACGATCAGCAGTCCCGGCCGGTCGGCGAGCAGTCGGGGTTCGTGGTCGCAGATCGCCATGAGCACCTGCCGCTCGTCGACCTTCGGGTCGGCCAACGCCCAGGCGACGGGCAGCCCCGCCGGGGTGCAGACCAGGTGCAGGCGCAGCCCCCAGAACCAGCGGGAGTGCGATCGGCAGTAGCCGTATTTCGCCCAGCCTGCCAGCTCCGAGCGTTTCACCGTGGGCCGGGACCGGCCGCATTCGACCGGGGTGGAGTCCACGATCCAGACCGGGTCGGTCCACAGGTCGGTGTCGGCGGCCAACCAGCGCGTCACCTGTTTGACCAGTGGTAACGCGGCGCGGAGGCGGCGGTTGTAGCCGGACTGGCCGGGCAGGTACCGGAACGCGCCGGGCATCCGGACGGGCAGGAACCGCAGCCAGCGGGCCTCGGAGGTGAACCCCAGGAGTGCCTGGGCCACCGCGAGGGTGACCAGCTCGGCATCGGTGAGCCGGGGTGGCCGTCCCCGGCGGGGCCTGCCGGCGAGGCGGTCGTCGATCTTGACGTAGAGTGCGGTCAGAAGGGTGTTCAGGTCTGTCGTCACAAACGGATCTTGAACACCCTTCGTCCGTCTCCGGACACCACCCCGGACTTACGCATTACTCGTCTAGTCCTCGACCTCGATCCCCATCGACCGCGCGGTGCCCGCGACGATCCGCTCCGCCGCGTCCAGGCTCGTCGTGTTCAGGTCGGGCAGCTTGCGCTCGGCGATGGCGCGCAGCCGGTCGCGGCGCAACGTGCCCGCGCTGCGGTGACCGGGCTGCCCGGATCCCTTGACGCCCATCGCCTTGCGGATGAGGAACGCGGTCGGCGGCGTTTTCAGCCGCAGGTCGAACGACTTGTCCTCGCGCACCGTGACGACCACGGGCACGACGTCGCCGCGCTGCCCGGCCGTGCCCTCGTCGTAAGCGCGCTTGATCGCGACGAGGTTCACGCCGGTCTGCCCGAGCATCTTGCCGAGGTCCATCATCGAGGCGTTGCCGGCCTCCAGGTTCAAGGTGATTTCGTGGGTCTTCTTCGCTGCCATGGCCGGGACGCTAGGAATTGACGTAACGGCAGACTCAACCCGTTTTGCGGGCGAACGCGCGTAACGGCCGGCCGGGCACCCGGCGATGACGTCGGCATGACCGCCGATTTAGCACGAAGATCGTCGTCCCTGCTGCTCCTGGCCGTTTTCGCGGTGAGCGCGTGCGGCTCCTCTCCGTCGGCGGGCGGTTCGCCCCCGAGTTCTTCGGGCACGACGACGTCCACCACTGCCCCGACCACCACGACCACCGCGCCGCCTCCCGTGGGCGTCACCGGAATCGTCGACGGCCGCACGATCACCGTCGCCGGCGGCCGTCAGGTGGTGTTGAGCGCGCTCGCCGAACCGGGGGCGTGCTGGTCCCGGAGCGCCGTGGACTTCCTGACCGCGGCGGTGAGCGGCAAGCAGGTCCGGCTCGTCGGCGACGCGGTCCTGCTGCCCGACGGCACGGACCTGGTCGTGCGCGCGGTCGAGCAGGGCGTGGCACGGGCCGGGCAGACCGCGTCCGCCGCGCTCACCGCCGCCCAGACCGCCGCGCGGACCGCCGGCCGGGGCCTGTGGGGCGCGCCGTGCTCGGGCGCGGACACCGTCGCGCCGCCCGCGCCCACCGAGCAGGAGACCGCGGCACCGCCGCCCCCGCGGACCGAGGCGCCGCAGCCCCCGCCCCGACCCGCGCCGCAGCCCGTCGCGCCCGAGCCGCCGCCGAGCGCGTACTACGCGAACTGCGCCGCCGCGAAGGCCGCCGGAGCCGCGCCGCTGTACCGGGGGCAGCCCGGCTACCGCGCCGCGCTCGACCGCGACAACGACGGCGTGGCCTGCGAGACGTAAGTTCAGCGGTGTGAAGGTGGAACGCCTGGAGATCGAGTACGACCCGCGCACCGTCGTGGACGCCGCACGCCGCGCGGAAGCCGCCGGCCACACGGGCTTCTGGCTCGCCGAGACCAAGCACGACCCGTTCCTTGGCCTGTCCCGGGTGGCCGGCGGCGACCTCGACCTGGGCACCGCGATCGCGGTCGCCTTCGCCCGCAACCCGATGAGCACCGCCGTGCAGGCCAACGACCTGCACCTGGCCACCGGGGGCCGGTTCCACCTCGGCCTGGGCTCGCAGGTCGAGCCGCACATCACCAAGCGGTTCGGGATGCCGTGGTCGCGGCCGGCCGCGCGGATGCGCGAGTTCGTGCTGGCCCTGCACGCGATCTGGGACGCGTGGGCGACCGGCGAGCGGCTCCGCTTCCGCGGCGAGTTCTACACGCACACCCTGATGACCCCGTTCTTCGACCCCGGCCCCAACCCGCACGGCCGGCCGAAGGTGTGGCTGGCGGGCGTGGGCGGGCTGATGACCGAGGTCGCGGGCGAGGTGGCGGACGGGTTCCTGTGCCACACCTTCACCACCGAGCGGTACCTGCGGGAGGTGACGCTGCCCGCGTTGGCCAAGGGCCGGGAGTCCGCCGGGAAACCGTTGGCGGGCCTGGAGATCAGCGCGCCGTCACTGGTGGCCACCGACGACCGCGAGGTCGCGGCGGCACGTCGGCAGATCGCGTTCTACGGCTCCACCCCGGCCTACCGCAAGGTGCTGGACCTGCACGGCTGGGGCGCGCTGCACGACGAACTGCACCGGATGTCCCGCCGGCAGCTGTGGGACGAGATGTCCGCCGCGGTCGACGACGAGGTGCTGCACGCGTTCGCGGTGGTGGGCACCCCGTCCGAGGTGACCGGGGAACTGGAGCGCCGCTACGGCGACATCGCCACCCGGGTCTTCAAGACCGGGTGAGCCGGTGGTGGAACACCGCCAGTTCCGCCCGCACCCGGGCCACCCCGCGCCGGCGGATCCACCGCCGTCGACCGACCCGGGCGGCGAGCAGGGCCAACGGCAACGCCAGGACCGTCAGCACGATCATCGCGACCATCGCCATCACCTCCACGGTGGCAACGACAGGGTGAACGAAGCCTGACGCGAACGGGCGGAAGGCCACCCTGATGGAGCAGCCGATCAGGACGAACCCGACCTACGGCTTCACCTTGTCGCGCGCGGCGAGCGCGGCGGTCAACACCGTCGGGTACTCCTCGGCACCGGCGAACGCCGCCGACAGCGGCGTGCCGTCGACGTGCCAGCGGACGGTGTAGGTGCTGCCGACCCGGCCACACCCGAGCTGCCCGGTCCGACCGTCGACCAGGCGCACCCTGGCGACCGAGTAGGTGTCGAGCCGGGGCGCTTGCAGGCAGTCGTCCGACACGCTCAGCCGGGTCACGTCCTGCTCGGCGCGGGTGGAGTCGGGCCACCACCGGTAGGTCGCCATGCCGCAGCGCAGTGCCGCGACCTCGTCGCCGGTCCGCGCGTCGACGCAGTCGTCCCCCAGCCCGTCCCCCAGGGCGTTGCGCAACGCGGCCTGCCCGGGAGTGTCACGCGTGCCGAACAGCCCGCTGGACAGGGCCGGCAGCGACGCCGCGAGGAACAGGATGACCACCGCCAGCACGAACAGCTTCCTCGCCGGCCGCCGGCGGATCGACCACGCCCGCAGCTCGTAGGCGTCGTCGACGACTTCGGCTTCGTCGGGCTCATCGGACTCGTCGACCTCTTGGGGTTCCTCGGGTTCGTCCGACCCGGCCGAGACGACGACGTCCGGGACGAGCGGCTCCACGCGGACGGGAGGCTCGGCGACCGGGACCGGCGCGACGACCGCGACCGGCACCGCCTCGGCCCGCCCGCGCACCCGCAACTCCGCCTGCCCGGCCGGGCCGTTGAGGATCACCACGGCGTCCAGCGCGCCTGGTCCGCCCGGCGACCAGGTGAGCAGCAGGGCGTCGCCGTCCAGCTTGGCGCGCAGCGCCGGGTCGTCGGACACCGCCGCCGACGCCAGCGCGAGCCGTCCGCCGCCGACCGGCACCCGGCCGTCCACCGAGTCCCCGATTCGCACGTCCCCCAGGTCGACGGAGGTCTCCGCGAGCCGCACCTGCGTGCGTTCCAGCGCCTCGGCCGCCGCCGCCGACACCGACCGGCTGTCGTCCTCCAGCAGGTCCGCCAACGCCTGCCGCGCCGTCGCGCCCACCTCGACCTCGCCGTGCTCCACGAGTTCCAGCAGGTCCGCCACGGCGATCGACCGGACCCGCGCCAGCGGGTGCCGCATCAGTTCGGTCAGCTCGGCGGCGAGCGGTTTCGGGACCACCCGGCGATTCGGGTTGCGGGCGATCGCCACCGAACCCTGGACGTTGAACTCCCACTTCGACGGGGTCTGCGCGGGAGCGATCTCCCGGACCCGGTCGAACACGTACTCGTAGAGTTCGTTCAGGTCCACGAACCCGTCCTGGTCGAGGTCCGCCCCGCCGGTCCGCAGCCCTTCCACGAGCGCCCCGGTGAACACCGAGGGCCGGATGGCGTTGTCCTCTGCGAGCTGCGCGCCCTCGAACGCGTACTCGGTGGAACTCGACGCGGTGATCACCACCCGCCCGGTGCCGGGCGCGCCGTCCTCGAACCGGCTGCCGACGTCGAGCGGGTGCCGTCCGCGCGGCACCAGGCCGCGCTCGAACGCGCCGCCGAAGCAGCAGTCCAGGAACAACACCACCCGACCGGCCCGGCTGCGCCGCATGAGCCTGCTGACCAGAGCCGCGTCCACCGCCGTGGAGACCAGCCGGCGCGGGTCGGTGTTGGTGGCGGCCAGGTACAGCTCGCCGGAGGCGTCGGTCAGGCCGTGCCCGGAGAAGTAGAGCAGCACCAAGTCGTCCCGGCCGCTCTCGGACAGGACGTCCTCCACCCGTTCGCCGATCTCGGCGGAGGTGGGATTCGCGAGCACCTCGACGTCGTAACCGCCGACGTCCTGGTCGCCGAGCACCTCGGCCAACGCCCGGCGGTCGGCGGCCGGTGCGACCAATCGGCCCAATCCCGCATTGCGGTAAACGTCCACCGCCACGACCAAGGCTTTTCGCTCACCACTCATCGCACCGGACAGTGAACCCCGCCACCGGAAAACCGCGTCCGCAAAAATAGGCCCGACCCCGACGACGGTCCGGGATGGCGAACTGCGGCGCGACCAGCCCGGTCCTCATCGCCGGTCGCCCACTCGCCGGCCACGCGTCCGGGCACGCCGGGCACCCGTCGAGGAGGAGGCTCGTGCGCCTGCTCGGCATCCTCTGCGACCACGTGCGCCAACGAGCGGAAGACGCCGAGCGCCGGTCTGGCTACGGCGTCCACGGCGCAGGAGCGGACGCGACCACCAGGCGGGGCGCGAGCCGCTGGGTCGGCACGGGAAGGCTCAGCAAGCCCTCGACCACGTCGGACAGCGAACCGGTGCGTTCCCACACGATGCCGGGCGGCTCGTCGCCGTCCGCGCGCAGCGCCATCGCTTCGGAGTCGCAGTGCACGCGGAGTACCTCATGCCGGCCATCCGACCAGAGCCGATAGCCGTCAACCCTGGCGGGGACGCCGTCAACGACGTCATGGTGCATGAACCGCCATCCCTCGTCCCGGATGGCAACCAGCCCCGCCAACGCAGGGAACGCACTCACGGCCGCCTCGTCGCTCGTACCGCTCCGCTCCGCACACGGGTCGGGATGCGGGTCCGGATGCCGAGGTGCGGCAGCGGGTTGCCGTTGATCCGGTGCACCACCCGGTGCCCGGTGAACGCTCGTCGGCCGTGCAACCACCGGTGGTTGTCGAGGATGTAGCCCTGCCCAGCGCTCAGGTCCAGCTCGCGCACGTGCTGCTCAATCGCCGCACGCAGCGTCGGCAACCACCGGTCCACGCCCGGCGAGAACTGCACGAGATCGTCTGGCCTCGACCTGACGGTGACCCGACTGTCGTCGTACTCGGTGAAGATCGCCCCGAGGTGCCCGGACACGCCGCCGAACAGCACGGACCTCGGCGCACACAGCGCCGCGAGCACGTCGGGTTCGGTCTCGGCAAGCGTTTCGTGGACCGCGAGTCCGTCGATCAGCACGCACTGACCGCCGCTCGTCGCACGCCGCGAACAGCCCAACATCAGCAACGCGGGCGGGTTGGCGACACCAGAGCGATCCGTGTGCGGCGCGAGCGCGCACGAGCTGAACCCCGCGAACCCGCTCGCGTCCGAACCGAGGTCCACCAGGGTGGTCACGCCATCCGACGCGCTGTCCCGGTGCGGCACCACCGTGGCGACGGACTGAGCAAGTCGCAGCAGGTCCGCCGAGTCCGACAGCCCTTCCACGAGCACCAGGCCGTGACGAGTCACCGCGTCCGCCACCGCCGACTCGTCATCGGCCGCGACCGAACCCCCGCCCAACGGGTCGTTCATCGTCCCTACCTCCCGAAACACCGGCTTCGTGGAGGCCATGGGAACGCGCTCGACTCGCAAGCGTCCAGTGACAACCTGTCAACCCAGCGTCGCATGTCATCACATGACGTAGTGCTAGCTTGCCGACGAGCGGTTCGCGCGCGCCTTGTGGAGGTCAGCACCGATGAGCCAGTTCAGCTACCCCGTCTCGATCAAGGG
Source organism: Saccharothrix sp. NBAS 001 (assembly GCF_056640475.1). Lineage (NCBI taxonomy): Bacteria > Bacillati > Actinomycetota > Actinomycetes > Pseudonocardiales > Pseudonocardiaceae > Saccharothrix > Saccharothrix sp. NBAS 001. Next base: position 8,293,979 of record NZ_CM153251.1, on the reverse strand, counting down.
CGTGGTGGTGCGCGACAACCGGGTGTTGCTGCTGAAGAACGAGCGCGACGAGTGGGAACTACCCGGCGGCCGGATCGAGCCGGGCGAGACTCCCGAGGAGTGCGTGGCACGCGAGATCACCGAGGAAACGCGGTGGAAGGTCACCACCGGGCCGATCCTCGACACGTGGATGTACTACATCAACGTGGCCGAGAAGAACGTGTTCATCGTGACCTACGGCTGCCACCCCGAGGACGACGCCGAACCCGTGCTTTCCCATGAACACAAGGAAGTCGGCTTGTTCACCGAGTCCGAGGTGCACGGCCTGAACATGCCGGACGGCTACAAGCGCTCGATCGCGACTTGGTTCGCGCGTCTGCGCGAGACCGATCGGGAACTGACCCGGTAGGCGGTCATGACGGACGGACGATGCGAAGCGTGCGGGGCCAAGCTGAGCAGGCTCGCCGTCGCGCCCATCTGCCCGACGTGCCACGCGAGCACCCGCCACGCGCCGCCGATCATGCCCGTTCGCCCGCTGACACCAGGCGTCTGGTTGTGGTCGGCACCAGAGGCAGCAGCGGCGCTGAGAACCCGCGATCTGGCGGTGATCCTGCGGCTCTACCGCCGCGTGAACAGCCTCAATCAGGAACGGCTCGCCGCGCTGCTCGGCTATGACAAGACCTACGTGTCCATGATCGAGACCGGTCGGCGCACGATCAGCGACGTCACTACCCGACGCCACATCGCCCGCGTACTCGGCCTGCCGATGCATGTGCTTGGCGTGACTGACAACGACGACGCAGATTTCGCCGCGATGATCCAGTTCGGCGACTCGACTATTCGGCTCGCCGAGATCGCCCGTCAGTCCGGCCGTGCCGTGGATGCGGTCAACGAGCTGTGGCCGCTTGTCGCCAGGTTGGAGGCACGCGCCGCTGAGGGCCGCGCCGAACGCGACACGATGATCCTGCTCGGGCAGGGCCGCGCAGCACTCGGTGTCTCCTTGGGCACCGTTCTGCCCGAGGAGCGCTTGGCCGCTGCGGCGCGCTGAAATGGTAAGGCCCTCGTCATCGCCGAGCGACTGGGTGACCCCGCGTTCCTCGCGCACGCGCTCCGGATGCACGGCAACGAGCTGCGCAAGGCCGACCACGTCGGCGCGGCGATCGCGCGACTGAGTCGAGCTGTGGCCGTGTCCGGCGATCGGGAAGGCCAGGGCTCGGCGTTCGCCCTGCTCGCGCGTGCTGCGGGGGAACAGGGCAACGCAGACCTCTTCGACCAGGCAATCACCGGTTACCGCGACCTGCTCGACGCGGAAGCAGAGCGGGGGATGCTGTTCAACCGGTTCACGTTCCGGGAGATCGCACTACGCGGCCTGATCTCGACCGGCCGCGCCGCCGAGGCCGTGCGCGCGTTGCAGACCGACGTCAGCGGTCCACCTGTCGCGCCGCAGTGGCACATCATCGAGCGGGTGACCGCCGGGCAAGTGCTGCTCGCAGCCCAGCACCAGGACGGCGCGGCAGAGGCATTCCGAGCAGCGCTGACCGCTGCCGAAGTCCACCGGTTGCCGCACCAGGTGCAACGCACGATCCGGGCAGCCGACGACGCGGGTCTTTCCGAGATCAGAACGGACGGTCGCGCAGCTCTCCAACGATTGACCGATCAGCTCGCGCCGTCGTCAGCGCGGCGGTAGCCCGAGATCAGCCGAGTTCTGCGCATAGCAAAGTCGCATCGACGCGCCGCCTGCATGGTGTCGACTGCGCCGACCGGAGGAGCCACCGGTGAACTCACACCGCACAAGCGGTTCGAGGGCCTGCCGCAGCTCCCGGTCCCGGTGCGTGTCGGTCCCGCACCGATCACCGACAACGGCGGGTCAAGGAACAGAGGCTGCGGCCCAACTCGCCCCGCGCAGGTACACCGGCACCGACGGGGACACTTCGGGCACACGGCGCCCGACACGGTTCAGCCCTACTGCTCGTCACCGATCCGGGGAATGAAAAGGACCAGGTCAGATGTGCTGACCTGGTCCTTGTATCCCGCGAGCCGCCTATCGGAATCGAACCGATGACCTGCTCATTACGAGTGAGCTGCTCTGGCCGACTGAGCTAAGGCGGCGAGACGCGACAACTATAGCCCAAGCGTCGCGCGTCACCCAGCAGGGGGTGCCGTCGTTAGGTTGTTCGTGACGCCGCTCACGCGCGCGCCGCACCGGACGCCGCCATTCGTGGGAGGTAGCACCACATGCGCCTGATGGCTCTGCCTGTCGCCGCCGTGCTGGTCGCGCTGTGTGCCGCTCCCGCGTTGGCCCAGCCCACGACGACGCCCGTGCCCGGCCCCCGGGACCCGAACCAGCCGCCCGTCTCCGCCGGGCCCGAGCCGACCACGCACGTGATCGGCGACGCGGGCACCGGGCTGGCCGTGGTGCGGCTCGCGCCGGATTCGACGCCCACCAGCACGATCCTGCCGGGCTTCGGCGAAGCGCTGCCCAAGCAGTCGGCGGCCGAGATCGGGGTGGGGCTGGCCAGCGCGCAGGCGAACACCGAGGCGTTCCTGTCCTACGAACGCGCGGTCGCGCAGGCGTCGCCGCTCGGCTTCGCGGTCCAGGGCCGCGCGCCGCAGACGCCCGGCACGATCGTGCAGACCGCGTCACCGGACAACGCCGACCCCGTCACCGGCGGCCTCAACCCGCCGCCGACCCCGCTGGACTCGCTGCTCAAGGTCGGTCTGCTCAACGGCAGCGTGCACGCCCGCTGGGACGAGAAGCTCGGCCCGTGCGTGCAGCCCATCGCGGACGCCAAGACGTCCGTGGCGAGCCTGTCGGTGCTCAACGCCATCCCGACCCTGCCGAGTTCCAGCGACCTCACCGGGATGCTCACCCAGGACACGCCCAAGCTCGACGCGAACGCCAAGCAGTCGCTGATCGACGGCCTCAAGGGGCTGGCCGGCCCGCTGAGCCAGTTGGGCGGCCTGCTCTCCGGCACGCCGGAGTCCGGCGCGCAGGGCTCGCTGCTCAGCCTGCCGGAGGCGCTCAGCGCCCGCTCCACGGTCGAGCTGGTCGACCTGCCCGGCAGCGCGAACAAGGCGGTCAGGTCGACCTCGACGCTCCAGGCGGCGAGCGTCCGGCTGCTCTCCGGCACGCCGATGGAGATCCGCATCGACGTGGTGAGCCAGCCGACGCTGACCGCGCTGTCCACCGGCGACGCCGCCACCTCGACGATCTCCTACACCGCCCCGGTGCTGAAGGTCTCGCAGGGCGGCCGGGAACTCGGCGCGCTCGACGCCGCCAGCCCGAAGCTCGACGTGCCGATCGGCATCCCGGTGCTCGGCGACCTCACACTCCCCGTGGTGGGGGCGCTCGGCGAGCGCAAGCTGGACATCGGCGTGCTGCGCCTGCAGATCGCCCAGCTCACCGAGAAGTCCACGCCCCTGGACGGCCCGCTCCAGCAGGGCGGCGCCACCATCAAGGGGTTCATGCTCGGGGCAACCGCGCGGCTGCTCGACCTCCAGTTGTTGCCGACCGACGCGCTCGGTCTGCCGAACCTGCCTTCGGCGCTGGCACAAGTGTCCCTGGGTGAGCAGATCGTCCGCGCGGCTGCCCCGAACGGCGGGGTGGTGTGCGCACCGACACCGGCGCCTCCCGGTGGCGGTGGGCAAGCCGCCCCGCCCAAGAACGTCCCGCAGCTGGCGTACACCAACGCCGCCTACCAGACCGTGCCGATCTTCTGGACCGGCACCGCGCTCCTGCTCGTCGGCGTGGTCGTGGTGGCGGCGATCCCGGTCCGCCGCCGGCCGCTCCCGGGCGAACCGCCGACGCCGCGGGACTGACCGCGCCGGCCCCGGAGGTCCCGGCCGGTCAGCCCCGGTGCAGCGTGGTCAGCATCGCCTCGACGGCGATCCGGGGCTTCACGTTGAGTTCCAGCGCGTCCCGGCACGCGAGCACGGCCTCCAGCCGGCGCAGGGTGGACGCCGGGGTCCACTCCCGGGCCGCCGTGCGCGCGTCCGCCGCGCGGTCGGGGTGGTTCAGCACGGCCCGCGCGCCCGACGCGGTGACCAGCACGTCCCGGTAGAACGCCGCCAGGTCGACCAGCGCCTGGTCCAGCGAGTCGCGCTGGGTCCGGGTGGCCCGTGACTTCTGCCGCTTCTCCAGGTCCTTCAACGCGCCCTTGGCACCGCGCGTCGCCGCCGCCGTGCCCTTGCCGGTGCCGCCCGCGCCCATCGCGGTCTCCAGCGCGTGCCGCTCGGACTCGTCGCGCGCCTCGTTCGCGGTCAGCGCGTCCGCCTCGGCGGCCTGCACCAGGTGGTCCGCGCAGGTGAAGATGTCCGCCGGGCGGCGCAGCCCCAACGGGATGCGCAGCACCGACTCGCGCCGCGCCCGCACCGACTCCTCGGTGGCCAGCCGGCGGGCGCGGGCCACGTTGCCGCCGCACACCGACGCCGCCCAGGACGCCTCGTCGGCCGGGACGCCGTCCTCGGCCAGCGCGGTCGCGATCGCGTCGAGCCGGGGCGTGCCCAGCGACACGATCCGGCACCGCGAGCGGATCGTCACCGACACGTCGTCGGGGTGGTCCGACGGCGCGCACAGCAGGAACACGGTCCGGTCCGGCGGTTCCTCGACGGCCTTGAGAAGCGCGTTCGACGCGCCCTCGGTGAGCCGGTCGGCGTCGGCGATGATCACCACCTGCCACCGCCCGGACGTCGGCCGGCGGGCCGAGACCTGCACCAGCGTCCGCATCTCGGCCACCGCGATCGACAGCCCCTCGGGCGCGACCACCCGCACGTCGGCGTGCGTGCCGGCCAGCGTGGTGTGGCACCCGGCGCACGAGCCGCAGCCCGGCCGGTCGTCGGCGGCCGTGCACTGCAACGCCGCCGCGAACGCCCGCGCCGTGCTGGACCGGCCCGAGCCGGGCGGTCCGGTGAACAGCCAGGCGTGCGTCATGGCACCGGGCGGCGGTGTCCCGCCGGCCACGATCGACGCCGCGGCCTCCGCCGCCGCGCCCAGCACGGCGACCGCGTCGGGCTGCCCGACGACTTCGCTCCACACCCCTTTGCCGGCCACGGTCGTCAAACCTACCGAGCTGTCAGGAGTTCTCCGCCACCGGCTGCGCGGTGACGCCGGACAGCAGCGGCACGACGGCGGCGCGCACCCGCCCGGCCACCTCGTCCACGGTCCCGTCGCCGTCCACGACCAGGTAGCGCCCGGGGTCGGCGGCGGCCATCTCGGTCAGCAGCCGCTGCACCCGCCAGTGGTGCTCCACGGCGTCCACGGACGCGCTGCCCTCGGTCGGCGTCCGGTCCAGCAGCACGGTCACGTCCGGCCGCAGCCGCCCGGTGGCCCAGTCGACCAGGCCCTCCATCTCCCGGGGCGCGACGCTGCCGGCCGCGCTGAAGTGCGCCAGCGGGCTGTCCACGTACCGCTCCATCACCACCAGCGAGCCGCCGGCCAGCGCGGGCCGCACCTCGCGCTCCACCACGTCCGCGCGGACCGCCGCGGCGACCAGGGCGTGCGCCCGCACCCCGGCGAGGTCGGCGGTGGACAGCAGGTTGCGCAGCCGCTGCTCGTCCAGGTCCGGGTCGGAGGCGAGCAGCACCCGGTGCCCGGCGGCGCGCAGCGCGTCGGCCAGCAGCCGGGCCTGCGCGGAGGTGTCGGCGCGGCTCTCGCCCTCGACCGCGATCAGCACGCCCGCGCCCTGCCGGGACCGCCCGCGCAGCGCGGCCAGCAGGTCGGACAGGATCGGCTCGGCGCGCCGGTCGTCCATCTGCCGGTAGGCGATCAGGCCGAGCACCACCGCGATCACCGCCGCGCCGAACAGCACCGGACGGGTGCCGTCGACCTGCATCTCGTGGCCGAAGACCGTGAAGTTCTGCTGCTGGATCACGCTGACCAGCAGCGGGGCCGTGGCGGAGGCGGCGAACAGGACCACCTTGAGCAGCGACTGGAGCAGCGCCACGGTCCGGCCGCGCATGGCGTCCTCGACCTCGGACCCGACGATGGTCAGGCCGGTCAGGAACGCCATCCCGGCGCAGCCGCCGACCAGCGCCACCGCGACCAGCGCGATCCACAGGTGCGGGGCGAGCGCGACCAGCACCAGGCTGGTGCCCGCGAGCACGATGGTCACGCCGAACAGCCGGTCGTAGGGCAGCCGGCGGGCCATCCGGGGCGCGATCGCCATGCCGATCGCCAGGCCCGCGAACACCGCCACGAACAGCAGGCCGAACGTCGAGTCGCCGCCGAGCAGGGACAGCGCGTAGAGCTTGGCCGTGCCGATCACCGCGCCGGCCGCCGCGAACGCGCCGATCATGCCGATCACCAGGCCGCGCACCAGCGGCGTGCGGCCGGCGAACCGCAGGCCGTCGCGCAGCATCGCGAAGAAGCCCTCGCGCGCGCCCTGGTCCCGCTTGACCGCGTTCACCCGGCCGGACAGCTCCGGGATGCGCACCGCGACCAGGACCGCCGACGTCACGTACAGCGCGCCGTTGACCATCACCGCGATGGTGGCGATCCGGAACTCGATGTCGGTGCTCTGCAGGTGCAGGTAGCCGGGGATGCCGGAGATCAGCGAGTACAGGCCGGCACCGCTGATCACCGCGATGCCGTAGGTCATCACCAGGCCGAGCTGGTTGGCCGTCTCCACCTGGTCCGGGCGGCGCAGCAGGTTCGGCACCGCCGAGTCCTTGGCCGGGATCCACAGCATCGCGCAGCAGCCGACCAGGAAGTTCGCGATGAACAGCCACCAGGCCGTGCCCACCAGGGCGATCGAGATGAACAGGCCGCCGCGCAGCAGGTCGCAGACGACCATGATCTTGCGCCGGTCGAACCGGTCCGCGAGCACGCCGCCCAGCGGGGCGAACAGGATGCCCGGCAGCAGCTGGGTGAGCACGACGAGGCTGAGCGCGAAGCTCTCCCACTGGTAGCTCTGGGTGAGCTTGGAGACGAGGCCGGTCAGCGCGAGCAGCGACAGCCAGTCACCGACGCTGCACAGGTAGGTGACACCCCAGAGCCTGCGGAACGGCCGGATCGCCAACACGCTGCGAATCCGGTGGCTGGTCGAGGCCGCTGTGCCGCCGCCGTCCTGGATGCTGCTCACCCCCGCCCGCCGAAGCAGATGCGCCCCTGCCGGGGGACCAGGGTAGCCGGGAGCCGCGCACCGCCCGGACCACATCCGCCGTTCGGGTGGTTCCAGGCGGTCAGGTGAACAGCTTGACGACCGCCTCGACGATCTCCCGCACCACGTTGAACATCAGCCCACTCAGCGCGGCGAGCACCACCAGGCACCCGACCAGGCCGCCTTTGACGCTCTTCTTGGCGGGCAGTTGCAGCTGCTGGACCTGGTTCATGGCGGGCCGCTGCGCGTAGGGCACCGACCGCTGCCGGTACGCCTGCGGCGGCGAGTACGACCGCGGCGCGTTCACCCACGCGGGCGCGGCCTGCGGCGGCGGGCCCGGCGCGCGCCGGGTCTGCTTGTGGTGCGCAGGCCGGCGCGGCGGCTCCGGGTAGACCGGCTGCGCCACGACCTGCGGGATCACCGGCGGGCCGGGTGCCGCCGGACCGCTCAGCGCGTCCGGGAACGGCCGGGGCGGGTCGGCGTCACCGGTCACCAGACCCGCGAGCGAGTCCGGGAACAGGCGAGGTGGCGGTGGTTCCTGCGTGCCGTCCGGGCCGAAGTCGTCCACCGCCACATCATCCCGCTAGCTCTTCGCCTTGGCCGGGGCCTTCTTGCGGGCCGGGGCCTTCTTCTTGGGCGCCGGGCCCTTGGCGCGCTTCTCCGCGAGCAGCTCGGCCCCGCGCTCGTCGCTGAGCCCCTCGACGCTGTCCGACTTGCGCAGCGACGCGTTGGTCTCACCGTCGGTGACGTAGGGCCCGAACCGGCCTTCCTTGACCACCATCGGCTTGCCGGACACCGGGTCGTTGCCCAGCTCCTTCAACGGCGGCGCGGCGGCGGCCCGGCCCCGCTTCTTGGGCTCGGCGTAGATCTTGAGCGCCTCGTCCAGGGTCACCGTGAACAGCTGGTCCTCGTCGGTCAGCGACCGCGAGTCGGTGCCCTTCTTGAGGTAGGGCCCGTAGCGGCCGTTCTGCGCGGTGATCTCCGCGCCGGTCTCCGGGTCCTTGCCGACCACGCGCGGCAGCGAGAGCAGCTTGAGCGCGTCGTCGAGCGTGACCGCGTCCAGCGACATGGTCTTGAACAGCGACCCGGTGCGCGGCTTGGGCGCCTTCTTGGTGCCCTCGGGCGCCTCCGGCAGGACCTCGGTGACGTACGGGCCGAACCGGCCCTCCTTGGCCACGATCTCGTGCCCGGTGACCGGGTCGGTGCCCAGCGAGCGGCCCTCCTGCGGGGTCGCGAACAGCTTCTCCGCGACGCCCCGGTTCAGCTCGTCCGGCGGCAGGTCGTCGGGCAGGTTCGCGCGCTGCGACGTGAGCGCGCCGTCCTCGCCCTCGACCTCGCGCTCCAGGTACGGCCCGTAGCGGCCGACCCGGACCACGACCGTGCGGCCCTCCACGTCCACGAACAGCGGGATCGAGTTCACCTCGCGGGCGTCGATCTGCTCGACGCTCGACCCGACCAGCTTCTTCAGGCCGCCCGAACGGCCCACCGACGACTCGGGGCCGACGTTGCCGCCGAAGTAGAACCCGGACAGCCACGTGGTGCGCTCCTGGCGGCCGGCGGCGATGCCGTCCAGCTCGTCCTCCAGCGCGGCGGTGAAGTCGTAGTCCACCAGCCGGCCGAAGTGCCGTTCCAGCAGCCCCACCACGGCGAACGCCACCCAGGACGGGACCAGCGCGGAACCCTTCTTCCACACGTAGCCGCGGTCCTGGACGGTGCTGATGATCGAGGCGTAGGTGGACGGGCGGCCGATGCCCAGCTCCTCCATCGTCTTGATCAGGCTGGCTTCGGTGAACCGGGGCGGCGGGGAGGTCGAGTGGCCGTCGGCGGACAGCTCGGCCGCGACCAGCGCCTGGTCCTTGACCAGCTCCGGCAGCCGCGACTCGGCGTCGTCGGACTCGCCGCCCGCCTCCGAGTCGACCGTCTCCACGTACGCCTTCAGGAAGCCCGCGAAGGTGATCGTGCGGCCGGACGCGGCGAAGGTGACGGCCTCGTTGCCCGCCGTGGTGCCCGAGATCCGGACGCTGGTCGTGTTGCCGCGCGCGTCGGACATCTGGCAGGCGATCGTGCGCTGCCAGATCAGCTCGTAGAGCTTGAACTCGTCGGACTCCAGCTCCCGCGCCACCTGGCCGGGGGTGCGGAACACCTCGCCGGCCGGGCGGATGGCCTCGTGCGCCTCCTGGGCGTTCTTGACCTTCCGGGTGTACTGGCGGGGCGTCTTGGAGACGTACTGCGCGCCGTACAGCTCCGTGGCCTGCGCACGGGCCGCGGTGATCGCGGTCTCGGACAGCGTGGTGCTGTCGGTGCGCATGTAGGTGATGTAGCCGTTCTCGTACAGCTTCTGCGCGGTGCGCATGGTCCGGTCGGCCGAGAACCGCAGCTTGCGACCCGCCTCCTGCTGGAGGGTCGAGGTCATGAACGGCGGGTACGGCTTGCGCGTGTAGGGCTTCTCCTCCACCGAGGAGACCGTCATGGCGGCGTTGACCAGGCCGTCCGCGATCGCGCGGGCCTGCGCCTCGTCCAGGACCCGGACCTCGGAGCCCTCCTTGAGCCGGCCCGTCGACTCGAAGTCGCGGCCGGTCGCCAGGCGTCGGCCGTCGACGGCCACCAGCCGTGCGCCGAACTGCCGGGGGGACGCCTGCTCGCCCGCGTCCATGGTCGCCGAGACGTCCCAGTACGACGCGGTCACGAACTTCATCCGCTCGCGTTCGCGCTCGACCACGATCCGGGTCGCCACGGACTGCACCCGGCCCGCCGAGAGCTTCGGCATGACCTTCTTCCACAGCACGGGGCTGACCTCGTAGCCGTAGAGGCGGTCCAGGATGCGCCGGGTCTCCTGCGCGTCGACCAGGTCCTGGTCGAGGTCGCGCGGGTTCGCGGCGGCGGCCAGGATCGCGGGCTCGGTGATCTCGTGGAACACCATCCGGCGGACCGGCACCTTGGGCTTGAGGGTGTCCAGGAGGTGCCAGGCGATGGCCTCGCCCTCCCGGTCGCCGTCTGTCGCCAGGTACAGCTCGTCGACGTCCTTGAGCAGCTCTTTCAGCTCCGCGACGGTCGCCTTCTTGTCCGGCGTGACCACGTAGAGGGGCTCGAAGTCGTGGTCGACGTCCACGCCGAGCCGCGCCCACGGCTGGCCCTTGTACTTGGCGGGCACGTCCGCCGCGCCCCGGGGCAGGTCGCGGATGTGTCCCTTGGACGACTCCACGACGAAGTCGGTGCCGAGGTAGGACGCGATCTTCCGCGCCTTCGCGGGCGACTCGACGATCACCAACCGCCGGTTGCCGCTCGCGGATCCCCCGCTGCTCTTCTTCGCCCGTGTCGATCCAGCCACGCCGTCCCGCTCTCTCCGAACACTGTGTCCCGACCCGCCAGTGTGCACTGTCCTTTGTCGCCGCATGGGCAGCCCTGGTCGGGACAGGGTGACACAACTGTGCCCGATCGCCCGCCAGGAGGACCGCTAGGCGGCCGGCCAGGTCCGCTCGCCGACCCCTCGGGGAGCCCGCCCGACCAGCTCGGCCAGCCGCTCCAACCGCCGCCGGCCCACCACCCGCAGGGCCGGTCCGCCGGTTTTGAGCAGTGTCGCCGGTAGCCCGGACGCGGCCAACGCCTTTTGCAGCGGTTCGTGCGTGTCGGGTGCTTCGGGGTCGAGCCCGAGCACGTACGCCGACTCGGCCCAGCGGCCCGACGCGAGCGCCCAGAGCCGCAGCACGCCCCCGTGGAGGGTGAAATCGGGTGGGACCACCTTCGCGTCGCCGGCGAGCCACTGGTGGGCCAGTCCGGTGAGGTCGGTGCGGTACGCCGTGGCGACCTCCAGGGCACCGCCGGCCACCGCCGGCGCCTCGACCACCGGCTCGCCCGCGGGTTCCGCCCCGGACTGCGCTGCGGGCTCCTCGTCCGGGCCCGATTCGTCGTGGCCCGGCTCGTCCGTGCCCGATTTGTCCGTGCCCGATTTGTCCGACACCGCGACGGGGCGGCGCACGACCTCCAGCCGCGCCTGCACGTCCCGCTCGGCCAGGGCCGCGACCAGCGCCATCCCGCGCCAGCGCTCGTCCAGGCAGACCGAGATCCGGGCCGCGCGACCGCGCGCGAAACCCACCGCCCGGCCGGGGCCGCACAGCAGCCCGGCCAGGTCCGCGACACAGGGCCGGCGTGCCTCGGCCGAAAAGAAGGACAGTTGCCCCACGGTCCCGCAGCGTAGAACACACGTTCGAGCAGGGCCAGTCTCTGACCGGGCGATCTTACCCGGAATCGCGCGGTGGCCGGCCGGGCGCGGACCCGGCCGGCCCGGGGGTCAGCCGCCGAGCGACTTCAGCTTCTCGGTCAGCGCGGTGCAGGCGGGGGCCTTCTTGAAGGCCTCGCCCAGCGCGGGGTCGTTCTGGAGCTTCTTGATCTGGTCACCGGCGGTCGTCGTCTCGTCGCCGCCGAGTTCACCCAACTTGGTCGCGAACTCGGGGTCACCCGGGTCGAGCTTGGCGACCTCCTCGCTCGCCTTGGTCCAGGTCTTGGACGAGTCGGCGAAGAACTTCACCAGCTCGTCGTGCAGCGCCTGGGCCTGGGGTGACGGCGCGCCGAGGTCCTCCAGCCTCTTGCCCGCGTCGGTGAACGCCTTGCCGGACTTGTCGGCGAACTCCTGGATCTTGGCCTTGAGCGTCGCCGGGTCCGAGGACGCGCCGCCGAGCATGATCTGGAGCAGCTCCACGACACCCTCCAGCGCGGGCGTGATGCCCTCGCAGTAGGTGCCCGCCCACTTCACCGGATCGGCGGAGGCCGCCCGGGTGGTGGTCGCGGCGGCCGAGGTGGTCGACGTGCCGGCGGAGCCGGACGTCCCCGAACCGGAGCCCGAGCAGGCACCGGTCACGAGGACGGCCGCGAGGACGCCGGCCGCCGTCAAGCGAAGTTTCACGATGATTCCCCCCACTTGTCCGATTGACCGCCGGATCCTACGACGTCGGGGTTACCGGTTCGGACGGCCGCAGGGTCCGCAGGGCCTGGCAGGCCGGGGCCTTCTCGGCGGCCTCCTTCAGCTCCGGCGTGGCCTCCAGCTGCTTGAGGGGCTCGGCGAACTGGTCCAGCCGCCCGATCGCCTCGCCGGCCGCCTGGAGCCCGCCGACCGGGTCGTTGGCATCGGCCTGCTCGACCGACGCCTTGGCGTCGGTGAACGACTTGCCGATGTCGGAGAACGTGGCCGCCATCTTCGACACCTGCTCGTCACCGCCGGCGACCGGCGACGGCCCGACCTCGCGCAGCTTGGCTGCCGTCTGGTTGAACGCGTCGGCCAACTGGCCCATGTACGCGCCCATGTCGGCCTTCAGCTTCACCGGGTCGTTCGCGTCCAGCTTCGGCGGTGTCTTGGGCACCGAAACGAACGAGGACGCGGCCGAGCACACCTTGTCCATGTAGGCCACGGTGTCGCCGCCCGACGGGGACGACGAGGTGGTCTGCGCGGGGTCGCCGCCGGAACCGCACGCCGCGACCAAGGCCGCCGACGCGGCCACCGCGACCAGCCGGATCCACATCTCGGATTCTCCATTCACCCGGATTCGACCCCCGGGAACCACCCACAGTGTGCCCATCGCCGCCGGTCCCCACACGCCGAAGCGGGCGCCCCCGGGGAGGGACGCCCGCTTCGGTCGGATCAGACCGGACCGGTCACGCGGCCCCGTTGGAGACCGGGGTCTCCGCCGGGGTGTCCGCGATGGCCGTGCCGCGCCGCTTGGACACGACGACCGCCGCGATGATCACCGCGACCGCGACCAGCGCGATGGCGTAGCGCAGGCCCGCCGACTCGCTCTCGCCGACCGAGAACGCGACGATGGCCGGCGCGATCAGCACCGAGACCAGGTTCATCACCTTGATCAGCGGGTTGATCGCCGGACCGGCGGTGTCCTTGAACGGGTCGCCGACGGTGTCGCCGATGACCGTGGCGGCGTGGGCCTCGGAGCCCTTGCCTCCGTGGTTGCCGTCCTCGACCAGCTTCTTGGCGTTGTCCCACGCGCCACCCGAGTTGGCCAGGAACACGGCCATCAGGGTGCCGGTGGCGATCGCGCCCGCCAGGTAGCCCGCCAGCGGCCCGACGCCCAGGCCGAAGCCCACCGCGATCGGCGCCAGCACCGCGAGCAGGCCGGGGGTGGCCAGTTCGCGCAGCGAGTCCTTGGTGCAGATGTCGACCACGCGGCCGTACTCGGGCTTGACCGTGCCGTCCATGATGCCCGGGTTCTCCCGGAACTGGCGGCGCACCTCGAACACGATCGCGCCCGCCGCGCGGGTCACCGCGTTGACCGCCAGGCCGGAGAACATGAACACCACGGCCGCGCCGATGATGATGCCGACCAGCACGTTCGGCGAGAACACGACGTTGCTGAAGGAGACCGGGATGGTCGCCGTGACGCCTTCCAGCGCCTGCTTGATCGCGTCCTGGTACGAGCCGAACAGCGCGGTGGCGGCCAGCACGGCCGTCGCGATCGCGATGCCCTTGGTGATCGCCTTCGTGGTGTTGCCGACCGCGTCCAGCTCGGTGAGGATCTGCGCGCCCTCGCCGTCCACGTCGCCGGACATCTCGGCGATGCCCTGGGCGTTGTCCGACACCGGGCCGAACGTGTCCATGGCGACGATGACGCCGACCGTGGTCAGCAGGCCGCAGCCCGCCAGGGCCACCGCGAACAGCGCCACGACCAGCGTGCCGGACAGCAGGAACGCGCCGTACACCGCGCCGCCGATGACCAGCGCCGTGTAGACCGCCGACTCGAAGCCGACCGAGATGCCGGACAGGATCACCGTCGCCGCGCCGGTCAGCGAGGTCTTGCCGACCTCCTTGACGGGCTTGTGCTCGGTGCCGGTGAAGTAGCCGGTCAGCCAGAGGATGACGCCCGCCAGCACGATGCCGATGATCACCGCGATGGCCGCGATCAGCGCCGGGTTGCCCGGTGTCGCGATCACCTCGGGGTCGTCCAGGCCCTTGAGCTCGCCGAACGAGCTGGGCAGGAAGACGAACGCGGCCACCGTGCACAGCACGGCCGAGATCACCGCCGAGATGTAGAACGAGCGGTTGATCGCCGACAGGCCGTTCTCGCCGGTCCGGGCGGAGGTGATGTACACCCCGATCACCGCCGTCAGCACGCCGATCGCCGGGACGATCAGCGGGAACAGCAGGCCCTTCGCGCCGAACGCGGCGGTGCCCAGGATGAGCGACGCGACCAGCGTGACCGCGTAGGACTCGAACAGGTCGGCCGCCATGCCGGCGCAGTCGCCGACGTTGTCGCCCACGTTGTCCGCGATGGTCGCCGCGTTGCGCGGGTCGTCCTCGGGGATGCCCTGCTCGACCTTGCCGACGAGGTCCGCGCCGACGTCGGCGGCCTTGGTGAAGATGCCGCCGCCGACCCGCATGAACATCGCGAGCAGGGCCGCGCCGAAGCCGAAGCCCTCCAGCACCTTGGGCGCCTGGCCGGTGTAGACCAGCACGACGAGGGCCGCGCCGAACAGGCCGAGGCCCACGGTGAACATGCCCACCACGCCACCGGTGCGGAAAGCGATCCGCATCGCCTTCTCGCGCCCGCCGGACTCCTTCGCGGCCGCCGCCACGCGCACGTTCGCGCGGGTGGACAGCCACATGCCCAGGTAGCCGATGACGGCGGAGAACGCCGCTCCGACGAGGAAGAACAGCGACCTGCCGATCCGCTCCCCGAGGTCCTCCGCGGGGAGCAGGAAGAGCAGCACGAACACGACGACGACGAAAATGCCTAGCGTTCGGAACTGCCGGTTGAGGTAGGCCGCTGCGCCCTCTTGAACCGCTTTGGCGATGTCCTGCATCTTCGCGGTGCCCTGGCCGGCGGCCAGGACCTCCCGAAGCAGCACATAACCGACGGCGAGAGCAGCCAGGGCGACCACGGCGACCACGGCCACGAGACCTTGGTCACCTCCGGAGAGCTCAAGGCCCTCCGCGAGGAATTGCCGGGACATCCGTCCTCCTGGTGAGTTTTCCAAGCCCAAGGCGGGAAGCACCGCGCTACGCCGGGACCGGCCTTGCTCACACGCGACGGTCTGTCCCGACACAACGTGACGCACCCCTCATTGGATGCGATAGCGGCGGAGTCTATTCAAGGTCCGCAAGTACCCGACACTGAGTCCCGTTCCGTGCACACACCGTTATAGGCGCAGGAAGCAACAGTGATGTCGGTGGTGTGTGCGAAGCTGCGCCCCGTGGCGAACCAGGGACGTCGTTTACTGGACCGGGTGCTCGCCGGGGTCCCCGCCGGAGAGTCGCCGTTGACGCACCGCGCGGACCTCCCGCGCCAGGACGCGCAAGCCGCGCCGTGGCCGTCGTGGGCCGCGCCGGAAGTCGTGTCGGCGCTGGTGGAACGGGGTGTCCCGGAACCGTGGCGGCACCAGGCGCTGGCGGCCGAGCACGCGTGGGCGGGGCGGCACGTGGTGGTCGCGACGGGCACCGCGTCCGGCAAGTCGCTGGCGTACCAATTGCCGGTGCTCAGCGCCGTCCAGGCGGATCCTCGGGCAACAGCTCTGTACCTGTCGCCGACCAAGGCGCTGGGTGCGGACCAGCTTCGGTCGGTGGCGGCGCTGGGCGTGCCCCACGTCCGGGCGGCGACGTTCGACGGCGACACCCCGATGGCCGAGCGGGACTGGGTGCGGGCGCACGCGAACTGGGTGTTCACCAACCCCGACATGCTGCACCGGGGGATCCTGCCCAACCACGCCAAGTGGATCAGGTTCTTCCGCCGGTTGTCCTACGTGGTGGTCGACGAGTGCCACTCCTACCGGGGGGTGTTCGGGTCGCACGTGGCGCTGCTGGTGCGGCGGCTGCGGCGGGTCGCCCGGCGGTACGGGGCGGACCCGGTGTTCGTGCTGGCGTCGGCGACGGTGGCGGACCCGGCGACTTCGGCTTCCCGCCTGACCGGGGTGCCGTGCGAGGCGGTGACGGAGGACTGCTCGCCGCGCGCCGGGCGGACCGTCGCGCTGTGGGAACCGCCGCTGCTGGCCGAGCTGGAGGGCGAGAACGGCGCGCCGGTGCGGCGGTCGGCGGGCGCGGAGACCGCGCGGATCCTGGCGGACCTGGTGGTGGAGGGCGCGCGGTCGCTGGCGTTCGTCCGGTCCCGGGTCGGCGCCGAGCTGACCGCGATCGGGGCGCGCCGGGTGCTGGCGGAGGTCGACCCGGAGCTGGCGACCAGGGTGGCCGCCTACCGGGGCGGGTACCTGCCGGAGGAGCGGCGGGCGCTGGAGAGGGCGGTGTCCAGCGGTGACCTGCTCGGCGTGGCGACGACGAACGCGCTGGAGCTGGGCGTCGACATCGTCGGCCTGGACGCCGTGGTGGTGGCCGGGTTCCCGGGGACGCTGGCGTCGTTCTGGCAGCAGGCCGGGCGCGCGGGGCGGACCGGCGATTCGGGCGCGCTGGTGGTGTTCGTGGCGCGGGACGACCCGTTGGACACCTACCTGGTGCACAACCCGGCGGCGGTGCTGGACAAGCCGGTCGAGGCGACCGTGCTGGACCCGACCAACCCGTACGTGCTGGAGCCCCAGCTGGCGTGCGCGGCGGCGGAGCTGCCGCTGACGCCGGACTCGCTGGAGGAGTTCGGCGGCCCGCTCGCGGTCGAGGTGCTCGACGGCATGGTCGAGCGCAAGCTGCTGCGGCGCAGGCCCAACGGCTGGTACTGGACGTCGCACGACCGGCCGCACGGCGAGGTCGACATCCGGGGTTCGGGCGGTGAGCAGGTCGTCGTGGTGGAGGGCGACTCGGGCCGGATGCTCGGCACGGTCGACCCGGAGGCGGCGTGCTGGACCGTCCACGACGGGGCGGTGTACCTGCACCAGGGCGAGTCGTACGTGGTGGACCGGCTGGACCTGGACAGCGGCATCGCGCTGGTGCACGCGGAGAAGCCGGACTGGACGACGACCGCGCGCGACACCAAGGACATCACCGTCGTGCGGGTGCTGGAGGAGCGGCGGTTCGCCGGGGTGACGGTGTGCCTGGGCGAGGTCGAGGTGACCTCGCGGGTCGTCGGCTACCTGCGCAAGCTCTCGTCCGGCCAGGTGGTCGACTCGGTGCCGCTGGACCTGCCGGAGCGGACCCTGCGGACCCGGGCGGTCTGGTACGCGGTCGGCGAGGAGCTGTTGGGTAGTGCGCCGGGGGGCGCCGGTCTGGATCCGGCGCGCATCCCCGGCGCACTACATGCCGCCGAGCACGCGGCGATCGGCCTGCTACCTCTTTTCGCGACCTGCGACCGATGGGACATCGGCGGCGTCTCGACCGCGCTGCACGAGGACACCGGGGAGGCGACGGTGTTCGTGCACGACGGTCATCCGGGAGGCGCCGGCTTCGCCGACCGCGGGTTCGCGGCGGTGGTCCCATGGCTGGTCGCCACGAGGGAGGCGATCGCTTCCTGCACGTGCCCGGCCGGTTGCCCGTCCTGCGTTCAGTCGCCCAAGTGCGGGAACGGCAACGATCCGCTGGACAAGGCGGGCGGGTTGGCCGTGTTGGACGTCGTGCTCGGGGTTGTCGGGGAGTGATCCCACGACGTCCAACACGGCCTGGCCGGTACTGCTCCCGCGGGTGCGTCCGCGGGGTGTACCCGGGTCGGTCGGTGTGAGGCCGACGACCCTTCTCACGGTGCCGAACCGCCGGAGGAGGACGGCGGTCCGGCCGGCCCTGGTCAGGCCAGTCCGCCGACGAGGCCGTAGTCGGCGGGCGCGTGGACGGCCTCGGTCAGCGCGTCCTGCACGATGCCCGGCCGGGGCAGCTGCCACGCGCAGATCTGCGGCTTGACCCGCCAGTGCACGACGCCGTGCTGGAACGGCGTCGGCGGCAGCGGGACGTACTCGCCCTGGCCGTAGTGGTGGATGTCGTGGTCGGCGACCCAGTCGGCGCGCAACGGCTGACCGGTGGAGACGAGGAACATCCAACGACCGGAAGGGGTGGCCGCGATCGGCACCGGCACCCCGGCGGCCCGCAGCGCCACCGCGGCCCGCCGCCCGAGGTCGGCCCCGACCTCGATGGCGTCCACGCCGTGGCCGGTGGCCAGCAGGATGCTGTAGGAGTGACCGGCCCACCAGGTGGCGACCTGCTCCGCCTCGGTGCCGATGCGCTCCTGCCAGTCGCGGTGCACCGGGGCCGGGCCGTCGTGCTCGACGTCCTCGCGGCCGGCCCACTGCGCACCCGCCGGATAGGTGCCCGGCAGCACAGGCCACCCGTGCCACGCGAGGTTGACCGCCTCTGCGCGCAGCTCGATGCGGAAGGCCCCGCGCCAGCTATCCGACCACTCCATCTTCCGTTCGCCTCCTTGAAGACCACGACACCGTGTCGGGTGTTTTTCGACACCGCGTCGGTGCCGCCACTTGAACTAACGACATGACAGGGACTTCTGGTAACCACCAGTCGACAACTGGTAGGTACGGAACGGCGAACGCCGGTCGGCCGGACGGCCGACAGAACTCCCGCGTTCCCACAGACGGCCCCCGAAGCCGCAACCAGCGGGTGTGTGAGTCCGCTCACCGCCGGAGGGCGACCGTTCGTCGCTGGAGGCGTCGAAGGGCGAAGTTCACCCTTCACCCGCGCCTGCCCGAGCCCGCGCACCGACCGCGCCGGACGACGCGCCGGCACCGGGCACCCGCACCTCGACCACCGCCTCGACCCCGGACAGTGCGCACGACACCAGCTCCGCACCCATCCGCCGGACGACCCACGAGGCCCGCCCACAAGCGACCTCCCGCCCGGCACCCGCCCACCCGGCCGCACCCACCGCGGCGAGATCCGCGACCGCCCCGGCCCGATGCCGCCCGACCACCACCTCCCCGTACCGGACCCCGAACACGACAGCCGCCCCCAACACCCCCAGCAACGCCACGGCCAGCACGCTCGCCGCCCCACGATCACCCCGGACCACGATCACCCCGGACCACCCGACACCACCTCTCCAGCGCCACCTCCGACACCGCCTCCCCTGCACCGCCTCCCCTGCACCGCGCACTGACACCGCGCACTGACGCCACGTCGCAGTCACCCCCGCCGACCTCCGATCCGGCACCCACGCACCAACACCGACCGCACCCCGCCGTGCCCGGCCCGCCCAGCCACTCTGTTGACGCGCGACCGGTCGTCGGTCGCGCAACTCGCCCGGTCGCGCAACGGCCGAAGTCGCGCAACCAGCCACGCCGGCGCGGTTGTGGCCACCGCCGATGCGATCGCGGCCGTTCGAGCACGCTCTCGTTCCAGGTCGGCTCCCGGCTCACCCATCGGGTGTCCCGGTTGGAGGGTCGGGAGCGGTGACGCCTGGTTCGAGCACGGCGTAGGCCTCGGCGTGGACGTCCACCAACGCGCGTCGCGACATCACCTCGACCCGTGCGGTGTCGCCGTCCCGGTGGATGACCAGCTCGGCCCCCTTGGGGGCGATGGCCGACACGGCGGTCGGCGCACGGGCCGAATCACCGCGTGCGACCAGGCGGGCGGCCTCGCGGGCGGCGTCCGTACAGCGGACCTGGGCCAGGACCGTCATCACCACCTCGACGCCCAGCACCACGAACGCCACGAGCCCGCAGACCGCCAAGGCGGCCTCCACCGTCACCGCACCGCGATCCCCGACCGGCGGGGATTCGCGGCGGGCAACGGGTTTCGGCGGTCGCGGGCGGCGGGGCGTCACGTCCCGGCCGCGAAGGCTTTTTGCAGCAAGCCCCGCAGCATGTCGGTCACCCACTCGCCACCGAGCAGCACGACCAGCAGGCCGGCGAACCCGGCTGCCGCCAGCGTGCCGATGGCGTACTCGGCGGTCGTCATTCCCTTGTCGTTCAACACGGTCGTCCTCGCAATCCGTTGTGGATGATCACCAGTTCGCACTCACCCGGCCGGCCAGCCCGATCACGACCGGCAGGACGCCCAGGCACAGGAACGCCGGCAGGAAGCACAGCGCCAACGGCCCGGCCACCAGCACCGCCGCCCGCTGGGCGCGGGCCTCCGCCAGGTCGTCGGCCCGCGCCCGCAGGTCGGTCGCGAGATCCGACACCGCACCGGCCAGCGCCGCGCCGGACCTCGCGCTGCGCCGCGCGGCACGTGCCAGCGGCGCGGTGTCGGGGTGGTCGAGCGCGGCGGCCCACGCCGTCACCGGATCCGCGCCCAACGCCAACAGGTCGCCCACTTTCCGCAGGGGCGCACCCGCTCCCGCCGGTGCGCCCGCCAACACCGCGTGCAACGCCGTGGCCACCGGAAGCCCCGCCCGCAACGCCGCCGCCAGCAGGTCCCACGTCGCGGCCAGGGCGAACGGATCGGGAGCGGCCGCCGGCGATCCGGGCCACCGCACGAACTTCGCCCCGGCGCGCGGAGCGGTGACCGGGTTTCGGGGTCCCGGCGGTGCGGACGTCGGCGGGTGGGCGGTCAGGCGGGCCAGGGGCGGGCGACGGCCGGGGAGGACGGCGAGGGCGGCGGCCAGCAGGAACAGGATCACGTGATCACCCGCCTGGTCAGGTGGGCGCTCCACGTCAGACCCACGCAGATCAGCACCGCGCCCGCCACCAGCAGGACTTGGCCGGCGACGGTGGACGTGAGCACCGCCGCCGGGGCCGACCCGGTCGTCTCTCCCAACAGGACGCCGAACACCGGCAGCACCGCCAGGATCGCCGCGCTCGAACGGGGACCGGCCATCCGGGCGTGGAAGCGGTGGGCGAAGGCGATGCGGCGGCGCAGGTCCCGGCGGACCTCCTCCACCACGTCCGCCAGCGGCACGCCGTGGTCGCCCGACAGCCGCCACGCCCGTGCCAGCGGACGGGCGTCCGGGTCGGCCAACGCCGCTTCCACGTCGCCGCCCCGGGCGGCGGTCGACGCGATCGCGCGGAGCACGCCGTCCGCCGGGGGTTCCGCGTCGGCGGCGGCTCCGGCGGCGGCCTGGGCGGGGTGCGCGCCGGCGCGGAGTTCGGCGACGAAGCCCGCCAATCCCTCGGCGACCGCCGCCGAGGCGCGCAGTCGGGAACGTTCCGCGCGCCGCACGCATCGGGCTCGCCACAACGTGAAGCCTGCCAAGGCACCCGCGAGTGACCCACCGACACCACCGAGCAGGCCGACCGTCGCACCCAGTACGACAACCGTCACCTGGGCGGGTGGTTTCCAGCGCAGACGGCGGGATCGACCGCGCAACGCCTTCAGGCGACCGGCCGCCGACACCGGAACCACCAGCAGCGCCACCGCCAGCAACAGCAGGCTCATGGCACACCTGCCAGGCGACGCAACTCCGCTCCCGCCGGCTGCCAGCCCTCGTCGTGCCGCCACGCCGTGCGGACCAGCAACGCGTCCGACCGCCGCTCGAACACGCCGATCTCCGCCAGGTGCCGCCCGCCGCCCGGACCCCGGCGCACGTGCAGCACCACCTTCACCGCCGCCGCCACCTGGCTGTGCAGCGCCCGCCGGTCCAGCCCGCCCAGCGCCGCCAGTGCTTCGAGCCGCGCGGGCACCTCGGCGGGCGAGTTGGCGTGCAACGTGCCCGCGCCGCCCTCGTGGCCGGTGTTGAGCGCGGTCAGCAGGTCCACCACCTCGGCGCCCCGCACCTCGCCCACCACGATCCGGTCCGGCCGCATCCGCAGGGCCTGGCGGACCAGGTCGCGCAAGGTCACCCGGCCCGCGCCCTCGACGTTCGCGCCGCGCGCCAGCAGCCGGACGAACTGCGGGTGGTCGGGGTGCAGCTCGCCCGCGTCCTCGACGCACACCACGCGCTGGTCGTGCGGCACGCAGCCGAGCAGCGCGGCGAGCAGGGTCGTCTTGCCCGAGCCGGTGCCGCCGACGACCAGGAACGCCGCCCTGGCCCGGACGACGGCGCGCAGCACCTCGCCGGTCTGCCGGGAGAACGTCCCGAGCCGCTCCAACGCCGCCAGGTCGTGCACGGCGGGACGCAGGACGCGCAGCGACAGGCAGGTCGACGGGGTGATCGGCGGCAGCACGGCGTGCAGCCGCACGGAACCCGGCAACCACCCGTCGACGTACGGCACGGCGTCGTCGAGCCGCCGCCCGGCCTCGACCGCGAGCCGCTGGGCCAGCCGGCGCACCGCCGCCTCCCCGGAGAACTCCACGGCGGTGCGCCGCAGCCCGGCCGGGCCGTCGACCCACACCTGGTCCGGCGCGGTGACCAGGACGTCGGTGTGCTCCGGGTCGCGCAGCAGGGGCTCCAGCACGCCCGCGCCCACGAACTCCTGCCGCAGCACGGTCAACGCCCCGCCGCACGTCCTCCTGGCTCACCACCCCGCCGGCCTCGCTGCGCACGGCGGCGGCCACCGACGCGGAGGTGAGTTCGTCGCCGCCGTCCGCCAACCGCCGCCGGACGCGCTCCACGAGTTCGGTCACAGCCGACCTCCCGAGACCCACCGGCGCAGCCGCTCCACCTGGCCGCCCAGCGCCCGCACGACGGAATCCCCCACCGCGCGGCCGTGCTCCGCCGACAGCCGGGCCGCAGTGCGCCGCGCGCGCTCCCGGATCGCGGCGGCCCACGCCGCGAGGAAGGCCGCGAGCCGGCGCGGGCCAGGCCGCGGGTGCTCAGCCACCGTCCACCTCCGACACCGCGAAAGCCTTGGCGGACAACGGCTTCTGGGCGCGCAGCACGGCCAGCACCTCGCGCGCGGCGGTGGCCAGCGGGCCTTGCCGGTGGGCCGGGAAGCAACCCTGGTCGAGCGCGGTGGCCAGCCGGCGTTCCGGCCGCATGGCGGTGAGCAGCGGCAGGCCCACCGCCTTCGCCACCTGGTGCGCGTGGATGCCCGTCGGCGACGGGCCCCGGACGACGGCGTGCAGCGTGACGCCCCGGGTGATCACCTGTTCGGCCACCCGCCGCGCCGCCGCGCACGCCCGCAACCGCGCGGGCACGACCAGGACCGCCAGGTCCGACCGCTCCAGCGCGGCCCCGGCGGCGGGCGACAGCTGCCGGGGCACGTCGCAGACCACCGTCTCCCCCGCGCGCCGCCCCGCGTCGACCACGGCCGCCACGGCCTGCGGTGTCGGGTCGGGTCCGCTGCGCGCGCAGGACAGGAACGACAGCCGGCCCTCGCCCCTGGTCCGGCCGGGCAGGGCGGACCTCAGCTCCGCCACCGGCACCCGGCCGCCGCTCAGGCTCAGGTCCGGCCAGCGCTTGCCGACCTCGCGCTCCGCGCCGAGCGCCAGGTCCAGCCCGCCGCCCAGCGGGTCGCAGTCGACCAGGAGGCCGCGCCCGCCGGCGGCCAGCACGGCCTGCCCCACGGCGGTCGCCAGCACGGACGCGCCCGCGCCGCCGCACCCGCCGAGCACGGACAGCACCCGGCCGCCGCCGGGCGGCGACTCCACCAGGTCCGACAGGGCCTCCTGGAACTCCGCGCGGGCGGCCCGGACGTCGACCACCCGTTCCACGCCCAGTTCCAGCGCCGACGGCCACACCGACCGGTCGGGCGGGCCGGTGGACACCACGAACACCCCGGGCCGCCGGGGCAGCGCGACGCCGGCGCACCCCGCCAGGGCCCCGGCGTCCAGCACGACGGCCGGCGCGGCGCGCCACCGGGACCGGAGCGCGGACACGTCCGGCACCCGGTCGACCTCGCAGCCCGCGACGGCGGCGGCGGCGAGCACCTCCTCCAGCAACGCCGGGTCGTCGACCAGGGTCAGCAGTCGATTCACGGTTCCTCCTCGGGTCGTTCACGTTGGGTGGTGCCCACGTTCCCGAGTGGTGAGGAAGGCCACAACTGCCGATGATCGATCTGTGGACAGCTTTGCGGGCTGTGGACAACTCGAAGCCGCGAATCGGCGGAATTCCCGGTGACCGGAGAAGGCCGTGGCGGAGCGCGCGAGACCGGCCCGGAACGGGCGGGGGATTGCGCGGGGAGGGGGTCGGAACCGACCCCGGACATGGGACGACCCCCGCCAGGGGGAGGGACGGGGGTCGTCATTGGTTCAGTCCCGGGGGGTCGGACTGAACCTGTCCGGTCGAGCCGGACCCGTCTACTGTATCCCCACGGGACAGGGTCATGCGTGTCTTCCGTTAGAGGGACACGGAAAATTCGGTAGACCGCATCACTGTGAGTTCGTAAAGCGCCGAATGACGGTGGTCGGCGGACTGCTCCGACCGGCCCTTAAGCTGGAGCGGTGACCGAGCACGCCACCGAAGGCAGCGGGGTCGCCGCGTTCTTCGACCTGGACAAGACCGTCATCGCCAAGTCGAGCACGCTGGCGTTCAGCCGGCCGTTCTTCCAAGAAGGTCTGATCAACCGGCGTGCGGTGCTCAAGAGCGCCTACGCGCAGTTCGTGTTCATGCTGGCCGGCGCGGACGCCGACCAGATGGACCGGATGCGCTCGCACATCACCGCCCTCTGCGAGGGCTGGGACGTCGAGCAGGTCCGCTCGATCGTGGACGAGACGCTGCACGACATCGTGGATCCCTTGGTCTACAAGGAGGCCACCCAACTCATCGTCGACCACAAGGCGGACGGGCACGACGTGGTCGTCGTCTCCGCGTCCGGGGAGGAACTGGTCGCGCCCATCTCGGCGATGGTCGGCGCGACGCGCAGCGTCGGCACCCGGATGGTGGTCAGCGACGGCCGCTACTCGGGCGACGTGGACTTCTACTGCGCGGGCGAGAACAAGGCCGTCGCGGCCAAGCGGCTCGCCGAGGAGCACGACTACGACCTGAGCCGGTGCTTCGCCTACTCCGACTCCATCACCGACCTCCCGCTGCTGGAGGTCGTCGGCCACCCGACCGCGGTGAACCCGGACCGCGCGCTGCGCAAGGTCGCGGTCCAGCGCGGGTGGCCGGTGCTCACGTTCTCCGACCCGGTTTCGCTGCGGGCCCGCATCCCGCGCCCGTCGGGTACGGCGGTGGCGGTGACCGCGATCGGGTTGGGCGCGGCGACGGCCGCCGGTGTCGCCTGGTACGGCCTGCGCCGCCGGCGCCGCAGCTGATTCACCCGGCGTTGCCCCGCTCAGCGGTACCTCGCGCGGCACCCGCTTCGAAAACGGTGTCACACAAGAAGATCCGCTACTGACGGTGGCTTGACCGGTGCACCCCATCGAGCCCTTGCCGGAGGGCCGAACACGCACTACAAAGGAGGTGCGGACCTCCGGTTGGCCAGGGACGGAGCGGAAGAGAAGCACCGTCCACCCCGACAGAGCTCCGTGCGCGGACTTCGAGCACCCACGCGCAGCACGCCGCGGGAGGCTTGTCGTCAAGGGCCTGCGTAACGGGACGCCGGACGCCGAGGCCAGGTTGATACGACACGAGTTGCACGCTTGGTAACTCGAAAGCCCGCGCTGAAGGCCGCGCCCCTCGCTTAGGTGAGGGGCGCGGCCTGTTTTCGTGCCCAGGTCCGGCTCCTCCGCCGCGGAACCGCCCGATCGAGTGATCCCGGCGGCCCGGCGATCGTCGGTGCCCGTCCGCACAATTCCTACGCAGCGCAACCCGTTGACCCGTTCCTGTGACGTGGGTAACTTGCCGAATAGGGCCACCAAGTGGTGGAAGATTGCCAAGCGAGGGGGACACCGTGCTCCGTCCGCTCGTCGCCGCGGCCGCGATCGCGGCGTCCTTCGTGGTGCACCCGGCCGCCGCCGCGCCGGACCGGGACTCGCAGGTGACCGACGTGATCCGGGGGCTGACCCTGGAGCAGAAGGTCGGCCAGCTGTTCGTCACCTACGTGCACGGGCAGGCCCCGGACGAGGTCCACCCCGGCAACCAGCGCGACTTCGGCGTGGGCACCCCGGCCGAGGTGGTGGCCAAGTACCAGCCCGGCGGGGTCGTCTACTTCGACAACCCCAGCCGCGACAACATCGACACCCCGGCGCAGATCGCGCGCCTGTCCAACGGCCTGCAACGCGCGAGCCGCATCCCGCTGGCCATCTCCACCGACCAGGAGATGGGCCTGGTGACCCGGATCGGCGCGCCCGCCACCCAGTTCCCCGGCAACATGGCGCTCGGCGCGGGCCGCAGCACCCGGGACGCCGAGCGGGCCGCCGCCATCACCGCGCGCGAGCTGCGGGCCATGGGGATCACCCAGAACTTCGCGCCGGACGCGGACGTCAACTCCAACCCGGCCAACCCGGTGATCGGCGTCCGCTCCTACTCCTCCGACCCGGCGCTGGCCGCCGCCTTCACCGCCGCCCAGGTGCGCGGCTACCAGCAGCGGGCGCTGTCCCCGGACGCCGTTTCGGCCACCGCCAAGCACTTCCCGGGCCACGGCGACACCGCCGAGGACAGCCACACCACCCTGCCCCGGGTGGACCGGACCGTCGAGCAGTGGCGCGCGATCGACGCCCCGCCGTTCAAGGCCGCGATCGACGCCGGCATCGACTCGATCATGACCGCGCACATCCGGCTGCCCCGGATCGACCCGTCGGGCGAGCCCGCGACGCTGTCCAAGCCCGCGATCGACCTGCTGCGCGTCGACCTCGGCTACGACGGCGTGGTGATCACCGACTCGCTGGCGATGGCGGGCGTGCGGCAGCTGCACCCGGACGCGGAGATCCCGGTGCTGGCGCTGAAGGCGGGCGTCGACCAGCTGCTGATGCCGGTGGACCTCGGGCTCGCCGTCGACAGCGTGGTGGCCGCCGTGCGCAACGGCGAGCTGACCGAGAAGCGCATCGACCAGAGCGTGCTGCGGGTGCTCCGGATGAAGTTCCTGCGCGGGACGCTGGGCGACCCGCTGGTGGACGAGAGCCGGGTGGACCAGGTGGTCGGAGCCCCGCGCAACCTGGCCGAGGCGCAGGCCATCACCGACCGCACGGTCACCGTCGTGCGCAACCGATCGCTGCCGCTCAAGCCGAAGTCCGCGCTGGTGACGGGGTGGGGCGAGACCGCCACCCGGACCCTGGCCGACCTGCTCGGCGGCACCGCCCTGGCCACCGGCGACGCCCCGACCGACGACCGGATCGCGGACGCCGTGCGGGCGGCGGAAGGCGCGGACCTGGTGGTGGTGCTGACCAACGGGCTGGCCGGGGAACCCGCGCAACAGGCGTTGCTGACCGAGCTGTCGGCGCTGGGCACGCCGGTGGTCGCGGTGGCCGTGCGGAACCCGTACGACGTGGCGCACACCGCCGTGCCGAACTGGCTGGCCACCTACTCCGCCGGGGCCGGGTCGATGGCGGCGGTGGCGAAGGTGATCACCGGCGAGGTGCGGCCGGGCGGGCGGCTGCCGGTCGCCGTGCCCGGACCGACGCCGTACCCGATCGGGCACGGGGTGACCTGGTGACGTCCGGGGTCTCGCGGCGGCGGCTGCTGGCCGGTGCCGCGGTCGGTGCGGCCGGGTTCACCGCAACGGGTGTCGCCGCAGGGGGCTCCGACGCGGCGGAGCGGGTCGCCACCGGGGCCGAGGTCGCGGCGGCGGACGGGTGGCGCTCGCTCGCCGGGCGCGCGGTCGGGGTGGTCACGAACCCGACCGGGGTCTTACGCGACCAGACGCACGTGGTCGACTCGATGGTGGCCGCCGGGCGTGCGCCGAAGGCCGCGTTCGGGCCGGAACACGGGTTCCGCGGCACCGCCCAGGCGGGCGGGTCCGAGGGCGACTTCCTGGACCCGCGCACCGGGATCCCGGTGTACGACGCGTACGGCGCGGACGCGGCGAAGCTCGCGCGCATGTTCGCCAAGGCGGGCGTCGACACGGTGGTCTTCGACATCGCCGACGTCGGCGCGCGGTTCTACACCTACAT
Source organism: Saccharothrix sp. NBAS 001 (assembly GCF_056640475.1). Classification (NCBI taxonomy): domain Bacteria; kingdom Bacillati; phylum Actinomycetota; class Actinomycetes; order Pseudonocardiales; family Pseudonocardiaceae; genus Saccharothrix; species Saccharothrix sp. NBAS 001. The sequence continues at coordinate 8,266,277 of NZ_CM153251.1, read as the reverse complement.
CTGGACCATGTACACGGCGATGCAGGCCGCCGCCGCGACCGGGGCCGAGTTCGTCGTGCTGGACCGGCCGAACCCGGTCGGCGGCACCGCGCGCGGCCCGCAGCTCGACCCGGCGTACGCGACCGGCGTCGGCCGCAAGCCGATCGTGCAGCAGCACGGTCTGACGGTCGGCGAGCTGGCGGCCCTGTTCAACGGCGAGTTCCTGCCGCGCGACGGCGGCCGGGTCGGGTTGCGCCGGGTGTGGGCGCGGGGCTGGCGGCGCGGTGATCTCGACACCGGCCTGCCCTGGGTCCCGCCGAGCCCGAACATGCCCACCCGCGACACCGCGCTGGTCTACCCCGGCACGTGCCTGTTCGAGGGGACGGTGCTCTCCGAGGGGCGGGGCACCACCCGGCCGTTCGAGACGGTGGGCGCCCCGGGGATCGACTGGCGGTGGGCTCAGGACCTGAACGCGGCGGGGCTGCCGGGCGTCCGGTTCCGGGAAGCGCACTTCACCCCGACCTTCGGCAAGTTCACCGGCCAGGCGTGCGGCGGGGTGGCGCTGCACGTCACCCGACCCGGGGAGTTCGACGCGATCCGGGCCGCCGTGGCGATGATCGTGACGGCGCGGTCGCGCTACCCCGGGGTGTTCGCCTGGCGGCCGGACTTCTGGATCGACAAGCTGACCGGCTCGGACCGGCTGCGCCGGATGGTCGACGCGGGCGCGGGCACCGACGAGGTGGTCGCCGCGTGGCGCGACGAGCTGGCCGCCTTCACCCGTCTGCGCCACGACTACCTGCACTACCGGTGAAGGAGCGACCGTGCGCACCCTGCTGACCGCCACCCTGCTCGCCCTCCTCGCCACCGCCACCCCGGCCCACGCCACCCCGACCGGCGGACGAGCCGGCGACGCCGCACCGGATGCTGTCGGGGTGGCGGGTGCGAGCGGTGGGCGGGTTCCGGACGGGCGGCGGGGGCGGTTCGACGTGGTTCGCCGGGGGTGGTCGCACGACGTGCTGCGGCCGGGCGCGCCCGAGCACGCGGGGCTCGACCCCGGGCCGATCGCCGCCGCGCTGGAGCAGGTGCGGCGCTTCACCGCGCCCGACGCGTCCGGCCACCCGCTGTTCGCCGGGGCGGTCACGCTGCTCGCCCACGACGGCGTCGTCACCACCCGCGAACCCGCCGGCTGGGCGGTCCGCTACGCCGACGCCGCCGGCACCGAGCTGCCCGAGGGCCGGCGGGTGCCGATGCGCTCCGACACGATCTTCGACCTCGCCTCGATCTCCAAGCTGTTCACCTCGATCGTGGTGATGCGCCGCCAGGAGCTGGGCCGGCTCGACCTGGCCGCCCCGGTCGCCCGGTACCTGCCGGAGTTCGGCGTCAACGGCAAGGCCGCCATCACCGTCCGCCAGCTGCTCACCCACACCTCGGGCCTGGAGCCCTGGCTGCCGCTGTGGTCGAACTACCCCGACGTCCCGGCCCGGCTCAAGGCCGTGCTGGAGGTCGCCCCGAAGAACCCGCCGGGCTCGACCTACACCTACTCCGACCTGAACCTGATCACGCTCGGCCTGCTCGTCCAGCGGCTCACCGGCAAACCGCTGGACGCCCTGGTCCGCGAGGAGATCACCGACCCGCTCGGCCTGGCCGACACCGGCTACAACCCGCCCGCCGACAAGCTCGACCGGATCGCGGCGACCGAGTTCCAGGCCCACCGCGGCCTGGTCCGGGGCCAGGTGCACGACGAGAACGCCTGGTCGCTGGGCGGGGTCGCCGGGCACGCCGGGGTGTTCTCCACCGCCGCCGACCTGGCCGTGCTGGGCCAGGCGATCCTCAACGGCGGCGAGTACCGGGGCCGGCGCATCCTGCGGCCGGGCACCGTCGAGATGATGCTCACCGACTTCAACCAGCAGTTCCCGGGCAACTCGCACGGCCTCGGCTTCGAACTCGACCAGCGCTGGTACATGGGCGCGCTGACGTCCCCGAAAGCCGCCGGCCACACCGGTTTCACCGGCACCACGCTGGTGCTCGACCCGCTGTCGGGCTCGATCGCGATCCTGCTGACCAACCGGGTGCACCCGAGCCGGGACTGGGGCACGATCAACCCCGCGCGGCGGGCTGTGGCCGACGGGCTGGCGCGGGCGCTCGCGGTGCGCCCCGCGCACGGCCGGACGGCGTGGACCGCGACGACGCACCTCGGCACGCTCACCACGGCCGCCGTCGACGTCCGCGAGGAGCGGCAGACGCTCGCGTTCGACGCGTTCGTCGACCTCGACCCGGGCGACCGGGTGGTGGTGCAGGCCAGTGACGACGGCACGTCGTGGCGCGACCTGAAGACGTTGACCGGATACGGTGCACGCCGCTGGGAACGCGTGGAACTCACGACGACGTCGGCGAGCGCCTACCGCTGGCTCCACGTCCGGGGCGACGGCTACGGCGGGCGCGGCGCGTACGTCGACGGCGTGCGGGTGTCGGACCGGCGCGGCGTGCTGCTCGACGGCGAGCGCGATCCGGGGGCGTTGTCCGGCGACGGGTGGCGTTCGGCCGACCGCTAGTGGGCCGGTGGCCGAACAGCCCACGCCACCGGGTGGGAATAAGCGGCGGTCGGGGTGAGATCCGGCCACTGCGCGTTGATTTTCGGTTGGACGGTTAGTAAGTTTCCCACGTGTCCACCGAGAGCACCGACAACGCCGGCCCCCTCGTCAAGATCCGCTCGCTGCTGCCCGGCCTCGCCCGCGCCGAGCAGCGGGTCGCGAAGGTCGTGCTGGACAACCCGGCGACGGTCGCCCACCGCAGCATCACCGAGGTCGCCGAGGCCGCCGGCACCAGCGAGACCACGGTGACCAGGTTCTGCAAGGCCATCGGCGTCGGCGGGTACCCGGAGCTGCGCATCGCGCTGGCCGCCGACACCGCCCGCACGGCCGCGCGCACCGACCGCGACCTGGGCGGCGACATCGGCCCCGGCGACGACCTGCGCCAGGTGGTCGGCAAGGTGGCGTTCGCGGACGCCCGCGCGGTCGAGGAGACCGCCGAGCAGCTCAACGTGGAGACCCTCCAGCAGGTGGTCGAACTGGTCGCCGGCGCGCGCCGGGTCGACGTCTACGGGTTCGGCGCGAGCGCGTTCGTGGCCTTCGACCTCCAGCAGAAGCTGCACCGGATCGGGCGGACGTGCTTCGCCTGGAACGACACGCACATCGCGCTCACGTCGGCCGCCGTGCTGACCGGGGCGGACGTGGCGGTCGGCATCTCGCACACCGGCTCGACCTCGGAGACCGTCGAGGCGCTGCGGGTGGCCCGGGAGCACGGCGCGACCACGGTGTCGCTGACGAACTTCCCGCGCTCGCCGATCAGCGAGGTGTCCGACCACGTGCTGACCACGGCGGCCCGCGAGACGACGTTCCGCTCCGGCGCGATGGCCAGCCGGATCGCGCAGCTCACGGTGATCGACTGCCTGTTCATCGGCGTCGCCCAGCTGCACGTGGACAGCGCCAAGACCGCGCTGGAGGCGACCTACGACGCGGTGTCGGGCCACCGCCTGGGCGCCCGCCCGGACGGCAGGCGGCGCCGGGAGACCGGTAAATGACGCCGCACCGGCCCGACGTCGCGGTCCGGGTGGAGTCGCCCACGGAGGCCCGCAACCCCCGGACCGAGGACATCGACCGGCTGTCCACGCTGGACGTGCTGCGGCTGATCAACGCCGAGGACCACCAGGTGCCCGACGCGGTGGCCGCCGTGCTGCCGGAGCTGGCGCGCGCCGCCGACCTGGCGGTGGGCGCGCTGCGCGCGGGCCACCGGGTGCACTACGTCGGCGCGGGCACGTCCGGCCGGCTGGCCACGCTGGACGCCGCCGAGCTGGTGCCGACCTTCAACGCCCCGCCGGACTGGTTCGTCGCGCACCACGCGGGCGGCTCGGAAGCCCTGGTCAAAGCGGTGGAGGACGTCGAGGACGCGGCGGCGGGCGGTGCCGCGCAGATCCGCAGGCACGCGGCGGCGGGCGATCTGGTGCTGGGCGTGACCGCGTCCGGCCGCACGCCGTTCGTGGTGGCCGCGCTGGCCGAGGCCCGCACGCTGGGCGCGCACACCGTCCTGGTCTCGAACAACCCGATCGCGCCGCCGGTCGAGGTGGACGTGCTGATCGCGGTCGACACCGGCCCGGAGGCGATCGCCGGCTCGACCCGGATGAAGGCGGGCACCTCGCAGAAGCTGGTGCTCACCTCGTTCTCGACGGCGGTGATGGTCCGGCTGGGCCGCACGTACTCGAACCTGATGGTCTCCATGCGCGCCACGAACGCGAAGCTGCGCGGTCGCACGGTCCGCATCCTGCGCGAGGCGACCGGCCTGGGCGACGACGAGTGCACGTCGGCGCTGGCGGACGCGGGCGGCGACCTGAAGGTGGCGCTGGTGCACCTGCTGGCCGACGTGCCCGCAGCGCGCGCCGCCGAGGCGCTGGACGCCTCCGAGGGCCACGTCCGGCAGGCGCTCAGCCTGCTGTCACCGGGCGCCACGGGATAGGCGTCGACAGCACCATCGCCGAGGACGTCTCGCCGTAGCCGCCCAACCGCACCAGCAGCCGTTCCAGCTCGATGATCGAGCTGGTCACGACCTTGACGACGGAACAGATGTCGCCGGTCAGCCGCACCACCTCGACCACCTCCGGGCAGTCGTCGAGCAGTTCCGGGTGCACCGTGATGCACCGGGGCCCGTAGCACTTCATCCGCACCAGGGCGACCACGGACCGGCCCACCGCCGTGGGGTCGACAGTGGCCCGGTAGCCGGTGATCACCCCGGCGTTCTCCAGCCGGCGCACGCGCTGCGCCACGGTCGGCGGCGACACGTGCACCCGTCGCGCCAGCTCGTTGTAGGACAGCCGCGCGTCCTCCTGCAACGCCTCCAGCAAGGCCCAGTCGACCCGGTCCAGCTCCACGCTCATGAACCGAAAGCTATCCGCAAAATCCACTTTCATCCATAAGAACTTCTGCCGCGAATCGGCCTCGACACCCATTCAGATCAGCCAAAACGGCAGCCATGATGAAGTCATGGAATGCCCGGTCGCACCCAAGCTGGACTTCGGCGGCACGACGCCCTACGAGGACTACGTGCACGCCTCCGTGCTGCACTCGTTGCAGCAGCAGTGGTCCCAGGACCCGCGCGAGATGTCGTTCCTGGTGATCACCCAGATCATGGAGCTGTACTTCGGCCTGCTCTGCTTCGAGTGGCGACAGGCGCAGCAGGAGCTGCGGGACGACGACCTGCGCGCCGCCGTGCGCACGCTCAAGCGCAGCGACCTGCACCTCCAGGCGTTGAACGCCGCGTGGCGGCCGATCGCCCGGATGACCCCGACCGAGTTCAACTCGTTCCGGGACGCGCTGGGCGAGGGCTCCGGCTTCCAGTCCGGCCGCTACCGCGAGGTGGAGTTCCTGCTCGGCGAGAAGTCCCGGTCGATGCTGGTGCCGCACCGCGCCGTGCCCGCCCAGCACGACGCCCTGGAGGCGCTGCTCAGCGAGCCGAGCGTCTACGACGACGTGCTGGCCGCGTTGCACCGGCACGGCCTCGCGATCCCCGAGGAAGTGCTCAAGAGGGACGTCGCCGAGCCTTACGAGCCGAACGCGGACGTCGAGCGCGTGTGGGCGGACATCTATCGCGGCGGCTCCCGTGATCTGCTGGAGTTGGGCGAGGCGCTGACCGACCTCGCCGAGGAGTTCGCCCGCTGGCGCTACGACCACCTGCTGGCGACCCGCCGTTCGATGGGGTCGAAGGTCGGCACCGGCGGCTCGGCGGGCGTGGCGTGGCTGGAGAAGCGCACCCGCCGGTCGATCTTCCCGGAGCTGTGGACCGCGAGGAGCTACGTGTGAACCACGACCCGTTGGCGCACGTCCGCGCCCTGTTCGAGCTGGACGACGACATCGTCTACCTGGACGGCAACTCGCTGGGCGCGCTGCCGCGCAACGTGGCCGCCCGGGTCCAGGGCGTCATCGCGGACCAGTGGGGCCGGCGGCTGATCCGCAGCTGGTCGGAGGGCTGGTGGGAGGCTCCGGAGCGGGTCGGCGACCGGATCGGCCGGCTGGTCGGGGCCGCGCCCGGCCAGGTGGTCGTGGCCGACTCGACCAGCGTGAACCTGTTCAAGGCGCTGATGGGCGCGGTGCACGGCACGGACCGGTCGGAGATCGTGGTGGACGCGGGCACGTTCCCCACCGACGGCTACATCGCGCGGTCGGTCGCCGAGCTGACCGGCCTGACCCTGCGCCCGGTCGACCCGGAGCACCTGACCGCGGACGACCGGACCGCCGCGGTGCTGCTCAACCACGTCGACTACCGCACCGGGCGCCTGCTGGACATGGCGGCGCTGACCGCCCGGGCGCACGACGCGGGCGCGAAGGTCGTCTGGGACCTGTGCCACAGCGTGGGCGTGCTGCCGATCGAACTCGACCGGCTGAACGTGGACCTGGCGGTCGGCTGCACCTACAAGTTCCTCAACGGCGGCCCCGGCTCACCCGCGTTCATCTACGTCCCGACGGCCGCGCAGCCCGGCTTCCACCAGCCGCTGACCGGCTGGACCGGCCACCGGGCCCCGTTCGCGATGACGCCCGACTACACGCCCGACCCCGGCGTCTCGCGGGCCCGCGCGGGCACCCCGGACATCGTCTCGATGCTGACCCTCGACGCCGCGCTGGACGTCTGGGACCAGGTGGACCTGCGCGACGTCCGGGCCAAGGGCCTGGCGCTGACCGCGCACTTCCGCGACCTGGTCGAGGACCTGCCGGGGATCGAGGTGATCACCCCGGCCGACGAGTGGCGCGGCCACCAGGTGTCGCTGCGGCACCGGGACGCGCAGTCGCTGATGCGGCGGTTGATCGAGCGCGACGTGATCGGCGACCACCGCCCGCCGGACGTGCTGAGGTTCGGCTTCGCACCGCTCTACAACTCGTTCGAGGACGCCGAGCGCGCCGCCGCCGTGCTCAAGGAGCTGCTCTAGCACCCGGTCAGGCGGAGGCGGCGTCCGCGATGCCGCGGGCTTCGCGGGCACCGGCCTCCAGCGCCTCGCACCAGAACAGCACCCAGGCCGCCACGCCGTCGGGCTCGCCGGTGGAGAACCCGTGCAGCGCGGCGGCGTAGTCGTGCTGCCGGCGCAGGCAGGCCACCTCGGGCACGCCCAGCGACTTGGGGTCGAGCCCGGTGGCGATGGACGCCAGCCGGGACGCGGCCCGCGCCACCACGCCGTTGGCGGTGGCGAACGGGGCCAGCGCCATCAGTTCGCCGTGCACGACGGCCACGACCAGCGGTCCGGGCGCGGACGTCCCGCCGGTCACCAGGCCGGCCAGCAGGTCCAGCCGCTCGGAGATGCCGGGCGCGGGGCGCGGCCGGCCGCGTTCCACGCCCAGGTCCGCGCCGGCGAGCACGTGCAGCCGGGCCAGCGCCTGCAGCGGGGCGCGCTGCCAGGTCGGCAGGACCACGCCGAGCGCCTCGGCCACCCGCAGCGCCCCGGCCAGCACCGGCTCGGCGACCGCGCCGTCCGGGGGGATCGCGGTGGGCCCGCCGTCGAGGGCCGCCGAGGCGCGGGCGGCGCGCACCGACGCCTCGGCCGCCGTGGTCGCCCAGCCGCGCAGGTTGACCCGGTGCCGGTGCACCTGGAACACGGCGTCGCGGGCGGACTGGACGGCGTCGGCCACACCGGGCAGGTCCAGCAGCGGAGCAAGCGGATCGGTCACGCCGGAGCACACTACCCGCCGGTAAGTGGCCTCTCGAAACACCTCGGCAATAGCCGTGACAAGTGGCCACTGGGGCGCTTAGGGTCGAGGACATGACCTGGTACGACCGCCCCACCCTCGTCGGCGAGCACGTGCGCCTGGAGCCGCTGTCCGTCGACCACGCCGAAGGACTGCTCGAAGCGGGCAAGGACCCGGACATCTGGACGTGGCTGAGCCTGCGGCAGCCGCGCACGCCCGCCGAGGCCCGGACCATGGTCGAGACGATCCTGGCCGACCCGGACCGCCGGGCGTGGGCGCAGGTCGACCCGGCCACCGGCGAGGTCGCCGGCACCACGTCGTACTACGACATCGACCCCGCCCACCGGGGCCTGTACATCGGCTTCACGTGGATCGGCGCGCGCTGGCAGCGCACCGCGCTCAACCGCAACGCGAAGCTGCTGCTGCTCACCCGGGCGTTCGAGGAACTGGGCGCGCACCGCGTCGGCTGGCACACCGACGGCCTCAACGAGCGGTCACAGCGCGCGATCGAACGGCTGGGCGCGACCCGCGAGGGCGTGCTGCGCGCACACCGGATCCGACCGGACGGGACGTTGCGCGACACGGTCGTGTACTCGATGACCGCACCCGAGTGGCCGGCCGCCAAGGCCCGTCTCGGAGCGTGAGCCTGCTCACGAATCGCGCCGCTGGTCGCAGGGGTTGTGCCATCCAGCGGGATCACAATGGTCAGGCAGGCCCACGCCGGGTTACACAGTTACCCGGATGTTTCGGCCATGCTTGAAATTGGTCTGAACCTTTTGGGTGCGCAGTGAGCCGGATCGCACTACCGTCAGTGCGCACCCCCACGGATTCAGGAGGTCCTCGCACCATGACCCAGCCGCAAGCCCAGGGACCGGCCCTGGACAACCTGCTCACCGAGAACCGGACGTTCCCGCCGAGCCCGGAGTTCGCCGACCAGGCCAACGCCGGCCCGGCGCTCTACGACGAGGCAGCGGCCGATCGCGACGCGTTCTGGGCGAAGCAGGCGGAGCGGTTGGCTTGGGACACCAGGTGGACGCAGGTCCTGGACTGGTCGAACGCCCCGTTCGCGAAGTGGTTCGTCGGCGGCCGGCTCAACGTCGCCTACAACTGCGTGGACCGGCACGTCGAGTCCGGCCACGGCGACCAGGTCGCCATCCACTGGGAGGGCGAGCCCGGCGACAGCCGCGCCATCACCTACGCCGACCTCCAGCGCGAGGTCTCCAAGACCGCCAACGCCCTGGTCGAGCTGGGTGTGGGCGCGGAGGACCGGGTCGCCATCTACATGCCGATGGTGCCCGAGGCGATCTTCTCGATGCTGGCCTGCGCCCGGCTCGGCGCGCTGCACAGCGTCGTGTTCGGCGGCTTCTCCGCCGAGGCGCTGCGCACCCGCATCGAGGACTCGCAGGCCAAGCTGGTGATCACCACCGACGGCCAGTACCGGCGCGGCAACCCGGCGGCGCTCAAGCCCGCCGTGGACGAGGCCGTGGCCAACGCGGCGAGCGTCGAGCACGTGCTCGTCGTGAAGCGCACCGACTCCGAGGTCGAGTGGACCGAGGGCCGCGACCTGTGGTGGCACGACCTGGTCGACCGCCAGTCCGACCAGCACGCGCCGGAGGCGTTCGACTCCGAGCACCCGCTGTTCATCCTCTACACGTCCGGCACGACGGGTAACCCCAAGGGCATCCTGCACACGTCCGGCGGTTACCTGACCCAGGCCGCGTACACCCACCACAACGTGTTCGACCTCAAGCCGGACACCGACGTGTACTGGTGCACCGCGGACATCGGCTGGGTCACCGGCCACAGCTACATCGTCTACGGCCCGCTGGCCAACCGCGTCACGCAGGTCGTCTACGAGGGCACGCCGAACACCCCGCACGAGGGCCGGCACTGGGAGATCGTGCAGAAGTACGGCGTCTCGATCTACTACACCGCGCCCACGCTGATCCGCACGTTCATGAAGTGGGGCGCGGACATCCCGGCCAAGTACGACCTGTCCACGCTGCGCGTGCTGGGCAGCGTCGGCGAGCCGATCAACCCCGAGGCGTGGATCTGGTACCGGGAGAACGTCGGCGCGGGCAAGACGCCCATCGTGGACACCTGGTGGCAGACCGAGACCGGCGCGATCATGATCTCGCCGCTGCCCGGCGCGACCTCCACCAAGCCCGGCTCGGCGCAGCGCCCGCTGCCCGGCATCGGCGCGAAGGTCGTCGACGACCAGGGCGTCGAGGTGCCCGCGGGCGGTGGCGGCTACCTGGTGCTCGACCAGCCGTGGCCGTCGATGCTGCGCGGCATCTGGGGCGACGAGGCCCGCTACCGCGACACCTACTGGTCCCGGTTCGGCGAGCAGGGCTACTACTTCGCGGGCGACGGCGCGAAGTACGACAACGACGGCGACATCTGGCTGCTCGGCCGGGTGGACGACGTGATGAACGTGTCCGGGCACCGGATCTCCACCACCGAGGTCGAGTCCGCGCTGGTCTCGCACCCGACCGTGGCGGAAGCGGCGGTCGTCGGCGCGGCCGACCCGACCACCGGCCAGGGCATCGTGGCGTTCGTCATCCTGCGCGGCGGGGTGGCCGAGGGCTCGGACGGCGCGGCGGCGATCAAGGCGCTGCGCGACCACGTGGCCAAGGAGATCGGCCCGATCGCGAAGCCCCGCCAGATCCTGGTGGTGCAGGAGCTGCCGAAGACCCGCTCCGGCAAGATCATGCGCCGGCTGCTGCGCGACGTGGCGGAGAACCGCCAGGTCGGCGACGTCACCACGCTCGCCGACTCGTCCGTGATGGACCTCATCTCCCAGGGCCTGAAGTCGGGTTCCTCGGAGGACTGAGCACGAGCGGACAGGGTGCCCTCCACCGCGGAGGGCACCCTTCTGCGTTAAAATCCCGTCAAGGTGAGCCGGGAAGTCTGGTCGGCACGAGGATGACCCGTACCCGACCCACCTGGAGCCACGTTGAGCCGCAAGCACCGCGCCGTCGCGGAGTTCGCCCGCTACCTGCGCACCGAGACCGTCGGCGGCATGGTCCTGCTGGGTGCCACGGCGGTCGCGCTGATCTGGGCCAACTCACCGCTCGGCGGCGCGTACGCGGCGTTGCGGGACTTCCACATCGGACCGTCGTCGCTCGGGTTGAGCCTCAGCGTCGGCGACTGGGCCAAGGACGGCCTGCTCGCGGTCTTCTTCTTCGTCGCGGGGCTGGAGCTCAAGCGCGAACTGGTGATCGGCGAACTCAACAACCGCAAGGCGGCGGTCCTGCCCGTGGTGGCGGCGGTCGGCGGCATGGTCGTGCCGGCGGCGATCGCGCTCGGCGTCGGTTGGGGCGAGCCCGGGATCGAGCGGGCGTGGGCGATCCCGGTGGCGACGGACATCGCGTTCGCGCTGGGCGTGCTGGCGATCACCGCGTCCGGGCTGCCCAGCAGCCTGCGGGTGTTCCTGCTGAGCCTGGCCGTGGTGGACGACCTCGGTGCCATCCTGCTCATCGCGATCCTGTTCACCGCCGAGTTCAACCTGCTCGCGGCGCTCGCCGCCGTGGTGCTCATGGCGTTGTACGCGTACTTGCAGCGCAGGCGGGTCACCACGCCGTGGCTGTACGTCCCGATCGCGGTCGGCACGTGGATCGCCGTGCACGCCGCGGGCATCCACGCCACCATCGCCGGCGTCGCGCTCGCGCTGCTCACCCGGGTGCGCAAGGACCGCTACGAGCAGGAAGCTCCCGCGCTGCGCCTGGAACACCGGCTGCAACCGTGGTCGGCGGGTGTCGCGGTGCCGGTGTTCGCGCTGTTCGCGGCGGGCGTCCCGGTGAGCGGTGCCGCGCTCGGCGCGTTGTTCGAGGACAAGATCGCGCTCGGCGTCATCTTCGGCCTGGTGGTGGGCAAGCTGGTCGGGATCGTCGGCGCGTCCGCGCTCGCCGTGCTGTTCCGGGCGGCGGTGTGGCCCAGCGGCGCGGGACCGCGCGACATCGTGGCGGTGGCCATGCTGGGCGGGGTCGGGTTCACGGTCAGCCTGCTGATCGCGGACCTCGCGCTCGACGGGCAGGCCGCCGAGCAGGCGAAAGCCGCCGTGCTGCTGGCCTCCGCGGCGGCGTCGCTGCTGGCCTCGGTCCTGCTGGTGCGGCGCAGCCGGGTGCACCGGCGCGCCGACGAGGACGCGTGATCCGCCGGTCGGGCGGCCCCGGGATCTCGTGCATGGCACGATGACGTGGTGACCAGCGCTCGGGAGAACACCAACGGCAGCGGACTGCCCCCTGTTCCGTCGATCCCGTTGACCGCGGAGAGCGCGGCCAAGATCGCGGAGGAGACGTCCCTCGGCGGCCTGGTCCGCGACGCGACGTCGCACCTGTCGACGCTGGTCAGAGCAGAGGTCGAGCTGGCCAAGTCGGAGATCGCCGGCGAGGTGAAGAAGGGGCTCAAGGGCAGCGTCTACTTCATCCTCGCGCTGACCATCCTGCTGTTCAGCTCCTTCTTCTTTTTCTTCTTCGCCGCGGAGCTGCTGGCGGAGTGGCTGCCGCGCTGGGCGGCGTTCCTGATCGTGTTCGGCGCGATGCTGCTGAGCGTGGCCGCGTTCGCGTTCCTCGGCTACCGCAAGGTGAAGAAGCTGCGCGCGCCCACCCGGACGATCGAGTCGGCCAAGGACACCGTCGCGGCGCTGACCCACCGCGGCGACGAGTCCTGAGCAGCGCCGTGCGGCTGCCGCCGGACCCGTCGACGGTCCGGATCCCCGGGCCGTGGACGCACCGCGACGTGTCCGCGAACGGCATCCGCCTGCACGTCGCCGAACTCGGCGACGGCCCGCTCGTGCTGATGCTGCACGGTTTCCCGGAGTTCTGGTGGTCGTGGCGGCACCAGCTGCCCGCGCTCGCCGAAGCCGGCTTCCGGGCCGCGGCGGTCGACCTGCGCGGCTACGGAGACTCGGACAAACCCCCGCGCGGCTACGACGGGTTCACGCTGGCCGGCGACGTCGCCGGGCTGGTCAAGGCGCTCGGCGCGGCCAAGGCGCACGTCGTCGGCCACGCGTGGGGCGGGATGCTCGCGTGGACGGTCGCCGCCATGCACCCCCGGCTGGTGCACACGGTCACCGCGATCGCCGCACCGCACCCGCTGGCGCTGCGCCGCGCGATCCGCCGGCACCCGCGCGGGCAGGGCCGGGCCGGCGCGCACGTGTTCCGCTACCAGGTCCCGATCCAGCCCGAGCGCAAGCTGACCCGCAACGGCGGCGCGGAGGTGGCCCGGCTGATCTCCGCGTGGGCCGGTCCGAAGTGGACGGTGTCACCGGAGTTCGACGAGGTGATCCGGCGCAACCGGGAGGCGATGCTGGTACCCGGCGTGGCCCACTCCGCGCTGGAGTACCACCGCTGGGCGGTGCGCTCGCAACTGCGCGGCGACGGCCGCCGGTTCGCCGAGGCGGTGGACCGCAGGCTGTCCATGCCGGTGCTGCAACTGCACGGCGCGGACGACCCGGTGATGCTGGCGACCACCGCCGCCGACTCGGGCCAGTGGGTCGGCCCGAACTCCCGCTACCACGGCCTGCCCGAGGTGGGGCACTTCCCGCACCAGGAAGCGCCGCACACCACGAGCCGGCTGATCACCGAGTTCCTGCGCGGGGCCGCAGCACGGCGGTGAACAGCAGGAACGTCGCCAGGAACGGCGTCGTGCCCAGTTCGCGCAGCCACCGGCGCGCCACCTCCGGCGCGAGCCCGCCCGCGGCCACGGCCCGTTCCGCGTTGCGCCGCAGCCCCAGGATCTCGTCGGCCGCCGCGTAGTCCCGGATCACCGGCGCGGTCACGTGCAGGTCCACCTCGAACCCGGCCCGCTCGGCCAGCCGGGCCACCCGGCGGCCCACCGTCGCGCCCGGCACCACCCGGTCGCACACGAACTCCCGCACCGCGCGGCCCACCCGCACGTCGCCCGGGTCGACCGTGATGGTGTCCCAGTCCGGCTGGGCCACCACCGCGATCCCGTCCGGCCGCAGCACCCGCCGCAGCTCGGCGAACACCGCCGCCGGCGACGCGACCTGGTGCAGCACCCGGTCCAACCGCGCCCGGTCCACCGTCGAGTCGGCCAGCGGCAGCGCCGCCGCGTCGCCCAGGTGCACCGCGACCGCCGGGTACTCCTCGGTGCGCGCCCGCGCCGCCGCCACCATGTCCGGGTCGGCGTCGATCCCGATCACCCACTCCGCGCCGGTCGCGGCGAGGTCCACCAGGTCCGACCCCGGACCGCAGCCGACGTCCAGCACGGTGTGCCGCCGCCACACGTCCAGCGCGCTGAGCAGCCGCTGCTTGTAGGCCCGCGCGGTGTCGTGCCGGGCCACCGCGTCCAAGTACCCGATCGCGTTCACGCCACCAGCCAAGCAGCGGGTTGTGGAGATCCGGTGATCAGGAGGCGCAGGTTTGCGTGGAAGCCCGGCGGACCTGGCCGGGGGCGTCGGCGACCTCGTTGGCCACCTCCTGCGCGGTGAGCACGAACCCGGTCTCCTGGTCGTCCACGGCCGCGCCGAACACCACGCCCATCACCCGCCCCTGCGGGTCGATCAGCGGACCGCCGGAGTTGCCGCTGCGCACCTTCGCCCGGACCGTGTAGACGTCGCGCGTCACGGTCGCCGCGTCGTAGATGTCCGGGCCGCGCAGCATCGGGATGCGCTCGCGGATGCGCGCCTCGGACGCCGTGTACGGCCCGTCCAGCGGGTAGCCGAGCACGATCCCGTCCTCGCCCTGCTTGATCTCGTCGGTGCGGAACACCAGCGGCTCGGCCTCCAGGTCCGGCACGGCGAGGATGGCCACGTCGGTCTGCGGGTCGTAGTGCACGACGGTCGCGTCGAACTGGCCGCGCCCGACCTCCACGGTGACCTCGCTGGTCCCGGCCACGACGTGGGCGTTCGTCATCACCCGTTCCGGTGAGATGACGAACCCGGTGCCCTCCAGCGCCCGCGAGCACGACGGCGCCCGCCCGCGCACCTTGAGCACGCTGGGCCGCAGCTTCTGCACGATGGGGTTGGCCGACAGCGCCGGGTCCGGCGGCCCGACCTCCTTGAGCGGCGTCCGGTTGAACGGGTCCATCGCCGCCGGGAAGCCCGACACGTCGAACAGGTTCTGGAGGTCCTGGGACAGCGTCCGCGCGGCCTGCGGCATGGTGCCGTCGACCGTGGACAGGATCACCGACTGGTTGAGCGCCTTGGCCAGCGACGGCAGCCCGGCGACCATGGTCAGCGGCAGCGCGATCATCCACGCCACCACGAACACCACCGCGCCCTGCACGATCGCGCCCAGCGCGTTGTCCGCGCCGCGCAGCGGGCTGGAGTTGACCTTGGGCTTGATGGTGCGCCCGACGTACACGCCCAGCGTCTCGCCGAGCGCGACCAGCAGCACCACGATCCCGACCGCGAACACGACCTTGGTGACGACGTTCTCGAACTGGGCGACCACCAGCGGGGCCAACTGCGTGCCGAGGACCAGGCCGATCAGCACCCCGACGAACGCGGGCAGCGCGACGACCATGCCTTGCCGGGCACCGGAGACCGCGGCGAAGGCGGCCAGCGCCAGGACAAGCAGGTCAACCCAGTTCACGCAGCCCAACCCTCCGTCACGTAGCGCGCAACGCTAGCTCAAGGTCGCGCACGTCCGCCCTGTCCCACGGCTGTTCCCAGCCGCCCAGCGAGAGCAGCCCGTCGAGCAGCCCCGCGGTGAACCCCCACACCAACATGCCAGGCGCGGAGAACGCGGGTCCGGAGAAGCCGGACGGAAGGGTGACCCGGAACCGGTTGGCCGGGTCGGCCAGGTGCGCGATCGGCACCCTGGCCACGGCGGCGGTCTCGTTGAAGTCCACCGGCGCGACCGGCGACGGCTCGTCCCAGTGCGCCAGCACCGGCGTGACCACGAACTTCGACACCGGCACGTACAGCTCGGGCAGTTGCGCGACCGGCCGCACGCCGGAGCGCAGCACGCCGGTCTCCTCGAACGCCTCGCGCAGCGCCGTGTCGACCGGGCCGTCGTCGGTCGGGTCGGCCGCGCCGCCCGGGAAGGCCACCTGCCCGGGGTGCGATCCCAGGGTGTCCGAGCGGCGCAGCAGCAGCACGTCCGGCCCGTCCGGGCCCTCGCCGAACAGCATCAGCACGGCCGCCGCGCGGCCCGCGCCGTCCGGCGGCGGGGAGATCCGGGTGAACGCGCGGGCGTCGATCCCGGCGGTGGCCTCGACCAGCCCGCTCATCCACCCGGGGACGTCCTCCGGGTCGACCAGGGCGCTCATCCGACCACCTCGCGCACCTGCTCGACGCTGGTCAGCACGGGGTACCTGGTCACCTCGGTCATCGTGCCGTCGGCCCCGACGACGAAGGTCACCGGCATCCCCGGCCGGGGGCGCACGGCCTTGCGGACCGCGTCGTCCTCGCTGAACACGGCCGGCAGTCGCACGCCGAGCTTCTCCAGCAGCTCCAGCCCGTCCCCCTCCTTGCTCTCCACCAGCACCGTCACCACCGGGACCGCGCCCGGCTCCCGCGCGTACGCGTCGAGCACCTTCAGCTCTCCTTGACAGGGAACGCACCAGGTGGCCCAGAAGTTCACCACCGCGCGGCCGGCCAGCGCGGCCGACGCGTCGAGCGGGGAGCCGTCGCCCAGGCAGCGCGCGCCCACCCCGCGCAGCACGGTCGGCCCGGTCTGCCCGGTCGGGCACGGCCGCAGCGCGGCCCGTTCGCGCAGCGGGCCCAGCTCCCGGGTGGGCCGGCCGGCGGCCGGGCCCTGCCCCGCCGGGTCGGTGTCCGGGGTGCGCGGCCACAGGGCCACCACCCCGGCCACCGCGAGCACCAGGACGACCGCCGCCCATCGAACCGCCCGGCTCACGCCAGCTTCTCCCCCGCCCGCACCCGTTCGGCCAGCGCGATCAGGTGCGGTGCCTCCTCGCCCTTGACCAGCTTCTCGGCCTTGGCCGGGTCGACCTGGCCGATGCCGTAGGACGGGCACTGCGGGGCCAGCAGGCACGCACCGCAGGCGGGGGTGCGGGCGTGGCACACGCGCCGGCCGTGGAAGATCGTGCGGTGCGACAGGAGCGTCCAGTCCTTGCGCTCGATCAGCGCGCCGATGGCGTGCTCGACCTTGACCGGGTCCTCCTCCTCGGTCCAGCCCCAGCGGCGGACCAGCCGGCCGAAGTGGGTGTCGACCGTGATCCCGGGCACGCCGAACGCGTCACCGAGCACGACGTTCGCCGTCTTGCGGCCGACGCCGGGCAGCGTGACCAGCTCGGCCAGCGTGCCCGGCACCTCGCCGCCGAACCGCTCGACCAGGGCCGAGCCCAGGCCGATCAGCGAGGTGGCCTTGTTCCGGTAGAAGCCGGTGGAGCGGATGTGCTCCTCCAGCTCGGTGCGGTCGGCGGAGGCGTAGTCGGCGGCCTTCCGGTAGCGCGCGAACAGCGCCGGGGTGACCATGTTCACCCGGACGTCGGTGGTCTGCGCGGAGAGCACCACGGCGACCAGCAGTTCCAGCGGTGTCGTGAAGTCCAGTTCGCAGTGCGCGTCGGGGTAGCCCTGGTGCAGTACGCGGACCATCCGACGAGCGCGCCGGGTGAGGCCCAGCTGGGTCTCCGGCTTCTTGACCGTGCTGCGAGCCATGAGAGAAGGCTACTGCCACCCACCGACACGCCCGGCCGATCTCACGCCAACCGATCGACCCGCCCACCGCGCGCAACCACCCGGCCGCTGTGGACGTCCACATACAAGACGACCCCCAAGCCGAAACAGAGACCCCCTCGGATGCGCGTCCACATGGGATGCGCAAGGATCGGAGCCATCATGACTGCCTGGTTCGTCATCGCCGTTCCGATCGTGATCATGTTCTTCGCGCTCTTCATGGAGCGCGTTGAAGCTCGTCTGCGCCACGTCGCCGTCCAGGAGGACGAGGTCGAGGAATTCCTCGAATCGGCGCGCCCCGACGAGGTCAGGGCGCTCTACGGGCACGGCATCGGCCGCGCGCTGGAGCTGTTCCGGCTGCGCAGGCTGGGTGGTCGTGCCAGGAACCTGCGTCAGCGGCGCACCCGCCGCTAGCGGGGCAAGAACCGGCGAGGCCCGCGGGGTCACCCCCGGTGGGCCTTTTCGGGCTGTCCGGGGGCTGTGCGGCGGCGCGCCGAAAGGCGATCCACCCCACAGCGCTTAGACTGCACTCAGTGATCGACGGCAGGCGCTGATCCGCCAGAAGGCGGAACGCGCTCGACCAGCCGTCGCGTCTCGACAGGAGGGACGAGGTGGACGAGACCCTGGCCCGCGCGGGCATTTTCCAGGGGGTTGAACCGGCTGCAGCGGAGGCACTGGCGCAGACGCTGGAGTCCGTTGAATTCCCGCGTGGCCACGTGATCTTCGCGGAAGGCGAGCCGGGTGACCGGCTCTACATCATCCAATCCGGGAAGGTGAAGATCGGCCGCAAGTCGCCGGACGGTCGGGAGAACCTGCTGGGGATCTTCGGGCCCTCCGACATGTTCGGCGAGCTGTCGATCTTCGACCCCGGTCCGCGCACGTCCACCGCCACCACCGTGACCGAGGTGCGCGCGGTGAGCATGGACCGACCGGCGCTGCGGCAGTGGATCACCAACCGGCCGGAGATCGCCGAGCAGCTGCTGCGGGCGCTGGCCCGCAGGCTGCGCCGGACGAACTCCATGCTGGCCGACCTGATCTTCACCGACGTGCCCGGCCGCGTCGCCAAGGCGTTGTTGCAGCTCGCGCAGCGCTTCGGCAGCCAGGAGGCCGGTCTGCTGAGGGTCACCCACGACCTGACGCAGGAGGAGATCGCCCAGTTCGTCGGCGCGTCGCGGGAAACGGTGAACAAGGCCCTGGCCGACTTCGCCCACCGCGGCTGGCTGCGGCTGGAGGGCAAGAGCGTGCTGATCCTCGACCCGGAGCGGCTGGCGCGCCGCGCCCGCTAGGTCCCCGGACCGCACCGGCCATCGTCGTCGGACAACAAGACCGGGCGCCGCCCCCGACGCGGCGCACCGGTCTTGTTGTGTTGCGCGGCCCATCCCCCGACAGACCGCGCTTCTCCACACCTCCGGCACCTTGCAGGCCCCGACCCTCTGGCGCCGGAAGGAGGCTTGGTTACCCCGCCTGACCTCGATCGAAACGCGCCCGCGGGGGTTGTGCCAACGATCGCACGCCCCCCACCACCGAACTCAAGCCCGTTCACCCTCAAGGACCTTCTGTACAGCGCTTTCGTTGCGTGGTTTCACCCGGTCATCCCATTGTTGTGACCGAATCGCAACACAACGACCCCCCGGTGACCGACCACACCACCCAAAACACTGGTACGCGCGTACCAGTGTGCGGCACACTGGTACGCATGTCCCACTCTGCCCGCCTCTCCGACTACCGCACCGCCCTGACCACTCCCGGCATGCGCGGCCCGGTGGTCGCGTCGCTGCTCGCCCGGCTGCCCATCGCCATGGTCGGCCTCTCCCTGCTGCTCTACGTGAAGCTGGAGACGGGCTCGTTCGCCGCGGCCGGTCTGGTGTCGGCGGCGTCGCTGATCGGCGTGGCGGTGGGCTCGATCGTGCAGGGCAGGCTGATGGACCGGTTCGGCCCGACCCGCCCGCTGCTCGGCGCGGTGTCGCTGTTCGCCGTGTTCGTGGCGCTCGCCGTGCTCGCGGTCGAGTCCCACGCCCCGCTGGGGGTGCTGGTGCCGGTGGCGTTCGCGGTCGGCCTGA
This sequence comes from Saccharothrix sp. NBAS 001, assembly GCF_056640475.1. Taxonomy (NCBI): domain Bacteria; kingdom Bacillati; phylum Actinomycetota; class Actinomycetes; order Pseudonocardiales; family Pseudonocardiaceae; genus Saccharothrix; species Saccharothrix sp. NBAS 001. The sequence goes on along the minus strand of NZ_CM153251.1, from coordinate 8,246,907 downwards.
ACGAGCCGATGGTCGGCTCCGCGTCCCGCGCCCTGTGGGCCCGGGTGACCCCGCCCGGCTCGGTCCGCCTCGCCGGGTACGCCTACGAGGCGATCAGCATGGAGGTGTTCTTCATCCTCGGCCCCGGCCTGGCCGGGCTGCTGGTCACCGCGCCGTGGGCGGGCACCGGCGTGGTGATCGGCGCGGCGTCGATGGTGGTCGGCGCGCTGTGGTTCGCGCTGAACCCGACGGTGCGCGGGGTGAAGCCGGAACCGGCCAAGCGGAGCCTGCTGGGCGCGCTCGCGTCGCCGGGCATGCGCACGGTGGCGCTGGCCGCGCTGGGCTTCGGCGTGACCATCGGGTTCATCGAGGTCGCCGTCCCGGCGGCGGCCGAGGAAGCCGGCCACTTCGGGCTGGGCGGCCTGCTGCTGAGCCTGTGGTCGGTCAGCTCGGTGCTGTTCGGCGTGCTGTACGCGATGAAGCCGTTCCCCAAGGCCATGCACCTGCGGCTGCCGGTGCTGCTCGGCGGGTTCGCGCTGCTGTCGCTGCTGCTGGCGGTGCCGACCACGCTGATCGGGCTGGGGCTGGCGCTGCTGGTGGTCGGCACCCTGATCACGCCGCAGGCCACCACGCACTCGGCCGCCATCGAGCAGGTCGCCCCGGCGGGCACCGCCACCGAGGCGTTCGGCTGGGTGGTCACCGCGGTCACCGTGGGCCTGGCCGTCGGCCAGTTCCTCAGCGGCCAGCTGATCGAGGCCAGTGGCACGGGCGCCGCGTTCCTGGCCGCCGCCGCGGCGGGCCTGACGATCGCCGCGCTGGTCTGGGCGTTCCGCGGCACGGTCGCCGCGGGCGTCCCGCTGCCCCGCCAGGACGAGGTCGCGCTGGTCTCCCGCTGACCTGCCGGCACCCGCTCCGACCGGCGCGAACCCGGTGATTGTCGGTGGTGGTCGCTACGGTCCTCGCCATGGACCTGACCGCGACCACCGCCGACCTCGCCGCCGCCGCGACCGAGGTGGCCCGCCTCCTGCCGACCAGGGTGCTCGACCCGGTGCTGGCCGGTCTCGTGCTGCGCGCCGGCCCCGAGGGCGTCGAGCTGGTCGGCAGCGACCGTGAGCACGCGGTGCGGCTGACCAGGCCCGCGACCGTGCACACCGACGGCGCGGTCCTGGTGCCCGCGCGCCGCCTGGCCGACACGTTGCGCGGCCTGGAGGACGAGCAGGTCCGGCTGGTCGTGGAGGGGTCCCGGCTGGCGGTGCGCGCCAGCGCCGCCCGCTTCGCCCTGCCGCTGCTCGACCTGGCGTCGCACCCCGGCGTGCCGGCCCTGCCGCCGGTGGCCGGCCGGATGCCGGCCGAGGTGCTGGCCGGCGCCCTGACCCCGGTGGCCGGCGCGACGTCCAAGGACGACGCCCTGCCGATCTTCACCGGCGTCCGGATGCTCGCCGTCGGCGACCACTTGGAGCTGATCGCCACGGACCGCTACCGGATGGCGTTCGCCACGGTCCCCTGGTCGGCTGAAGGTTCGCTGAACGTCCTCGCTCCCGCCGCTCTAATGGCTGACGTCGCGCGCCTCCCGCAGCACACTGTCGTGACCATCCACGCGGACGAAGACCGCATCGCCCTCTCGTGGCCGGGCGGCAGCGTCAGCACCACCCTCCTGGCCGCACCCTTCCCCGACGACCGAGCCCGCAAACTGCTGGAGGCGATCATCGACAGCACTGTGGTGGTGGAGGCGGACGCCCTGGCGGGGGCCGTTCGCCGGGCGACTCCGTACTCCGGCCCGCACGGCTCCGTGACGTTGCAGGTCGAGGACAGCGAGCTGCGGGTGCGCGGCAGCGACCCGCAGACCGGCGAGTCCGAGGAGTCGGTCAAAGCCACCATCGAAGGCAACCGCGTCACCAAGACGTTCCAGGCCAGGTACCTGGCCGACGCCCTCCGGGCGTTCAGCGGCAAGCGGGTGGAACTGCGCATCCAGGACGGTCTGCGCTCGACCGTGCTCACCTCACAACCGGGAGAGGACGGTGTGGAGCTGAAGTACCTGGTGGTCCCCCTGCGCACGGTCGCTTGACCGGGCGCGGCCCTCCGCAGCCGCCGCCCACCGCCGAGCCCGCGCCACCCCGCACGGCCCACTCCGCAGGGCCACGCACCCGACCGACGCCCGGCACAGACCCGACCGGTGCTCTCCGGACCACCACAACCCGACAAGCCACGGCCGACGACACCCGGCCGGTGCAGTGACCCCGGGCCGCGACGCGGCCCGTTCCCAGGGACGCCGCCGCAATCCGCCCGATACGGCGGCGTCCCACTGCCCAGCGTCCGACCGACGTCCGCGGCGCACCCGACTCGCCCGGCCCGCGTGCCCGACCGACGCCCGGGTCGCCGCGCTGCCGGTCGACCGCCCTGTCCGGCGGGCGCGCCCTCACCTCGCGGACGTGCTCAGCTTCGGTGGACGTGCTCGTCGCGGCGGCTGCGGCGACGGCCCGGCCGGGGTTCGGGTGAGCCCCACTCCCACATGGCTTCCAGCACCGCGCGCAAACGTTCGCCGCGCGGTGTGAGCGAGTAGTGCACGCGGGACGGCCACCCCGGCGTGCGCACGCGCTCCGCCACCCCGTGCGCCACTAGTTGCGCCGGCCGGTCGGCCGGCACCTTGTCCGACAGCGCCAACGTCGCCGCCGACTCCCCGTACCCGCGCGCCCCTCGAAACAGCTCCCGCACCACCAGCGTGGTCCACCGCCCGCGCAACGCGGCCAGCGTGATCTCCACCGGGCAGTCCGTCGACGGCAGGTCGCCCACCCGGTGGTCACCCACCATTTGGTTGGTCACGAAACCCCTCCCACCGTCGGCGGCATGCCCGCCACGACACCCGGAGAACTCCCCGCCCTGTTCGCGGCGCTGTTCAACGAAGGCGACCCGGCCGACCTCTACGAACCCGGCGCGCACCCGCCCGAACTCGCCCGCCACCTGACCGTCGGCGCGACCATGCGCGTCACCCCGCGCAAGGTCCTCACCAACGGCGACATCGCGCTCCTGGTCGTGGACTGGCGGCTCGGCGACGAGCACGGCATCGCCGTCGACGTCGCCCGTCGCGGCCCGGACGGCCGGCGGTACGTGATCGACGACCCGTCCGGGATCCTCCCCTCGGGGGACTCGGGTCAGGAGTCGGCCAAGTAGTCCAGCTGAGCCCGCACGGACCACTCGGCGGCCTGCCACAACGACCGGTCGACGTCCGCGTAGACCAGTTCCACCACCTGGCGCGCCGTGGGCGTCCCGCCGAGTTTGGCGACGGCCGCGCGCACCTGCGCCAGCCGCTGTTCGCGGTGCGCCAGGTAGTGCCGGGCGACCGGGCCGATGTCCGCGATCTCCGGCCCGTGACCGGGCAGCACGATCGTGCCCGGCGGCAGGTCGGCGAGGACCTTGAGCGACTCCAGGTAGTCCCGGAGCCTGCCGTCCAGGACGGTCGTCCCCCGGCCCAGCACGGTGTCGCCGGTCAGCACCGCGTTCTTCACCAGGAAGCTCAGCGAGTCGTCGGTGTGCCCCGGCGTGGCCAGCACCCGGATCTCCAGGCCGCCGGCCTCGACCACGTCGCCACCGGCCAGCCCCGAGGTGCCCAGCTTCGGGTCGCCCGCCCGGACCGGCGCGCCGACCAGCGCGCCGAACTCCGCCGCGCCCTCGGAGTGGTCGTGGTGGCCGTGCGTGAGCAGCACGACGTCCACCGGGCCGTGCGCGGCGACCCGTTCGAGGTGGCCCCGGTCCAGCGGACCCGGGTCGACCACCGCGCACGACGCCGACCCCGGCGCGCGCAGCAGCCAGGTGTTGGTGCCCTCCAACGTCATCACCGAGGGGTTCTCCGCGAGCACCACCGACGCGAACGGCGTGACCTCGCGCAACTGCCCGTACGCCGGGCTCACGGCACGATCACCCGGATCGCGGCCCCGTCCCGGACCAGCTTGGGCACGATCTTCTCCACCGCGCGCGGCGCGTCCAGCACGTCCGACACCCCCGAGTACTCGGCCAGCTCCGTCAACGTCACCCACGTGGGCGGCATCAGCATCCGCCGCCCCTGCTGCCAATCCTGCAACGCCTCCAGCGGCGTCTGCCAGACCGCGTCCGAAGCCTCCGTGGTCCACCCGTCGGCCCGCTGCCCCTCCGGCAGCACGGCGACGAAGAACCGCGTGTCGTACCGGCGGGGCTCCTCGACCGGCGTGACCCAGTTCGTCCACGGTCGCAGCAGGTCGGCCCGCAGCACCAGCGCCTCGTCGGTGAGGAACCGGGCGAACGACAGCTCGCGCGCGACCAGCGCCCGCCGCGCCTCGGCGTAGGTCGAGGTGTCCGCCACGACCGAGTCGCCGGACGCCCCGGCCAGCAGCACCCCGGACTCCTCGAACGTCTCCCGCACCGCCGCGCACACCAGCGCCCGCGCCGACTCGGCGGACACCGCGAACCGCGAGGCCCACCAGTCCGGCGGCGGCCCGCTCCACGCCACGGACGCGTCCCCGTCCCCCGGGTCGACACCGCCGCCGGGGAAGACCGTCATCCCGCCCGCGAACGGCATGCCCCGCACCCGGCGTTGGAGGAACACCTCCAGACCGGCGACGCCGTCGCGCAGCAGCATCACGGTGGCGGCGTCGCGAGGGGTCACCGGGACCGCCGGGGCGACATCGGGCACCATGCCGGGCGGCAGAACCAATTCCTCGGGAAGTTCGCGCACGGTCCCGAGCCTACGACGAGGATCGTCTCCCGTGGACACCACGACTAGAGGGTGCCTGGCCAAGGTGCTGCTGTTCGTCCTGGGCGCGATGGTCGGGACGGGGATGACGGCCGTGTTCGCGGTGGTGGTGTTCCTGCCGTCGACCGAGACCGTCGGCACGGACCGGGGCACGCCGGGCGTGTGGGTGAAGAAGCGCGAGAGCCTGTTGGGCAGCGCCGACTACGAGGTGTGGCTGGGGCCGAGCGAGGACCGGGGGCACGTGGTCGAGATCCCGGGCGGCTGGGACCACACGCCCGAGGTGGTGCGCGGCGAGACCGGCGTGGAGCTGAGGTTCGACAACGGCGGCCGGATCTTCGTGCCCGCAGCCGCGTACGCCGGCGGCCGGTGACGGTGTGGCGGACGTGACAGCATGGGCGGTGTGGACGAGCAGCTGCGCGTAGGACTTGTCGGAGCCGGACCGTGGGCGCACCGGGTGCACGCGCCCGGCTTGGCCGACCACCCGGGTACGAGGCTGACCTCGGTCTGGGCCCGTCGTCCCGAAGCCGCCGCGGAACTGGCCGGCTCCCACGGTGCCGCGGTCGCCGGCTCGCCCGACGAGCTTCTGTCCACAGTGGACGCGGTGGCGTTCGCCGTTCCGCCGGCGGTCCAGGCCGAGATCGCGATCAAGGCCGCGCGGCAGGGGAAGCACGTCATCCTGGAGAAGCCGATCGCGTCCACTGTGGACGAAGCCGAACAGCTGGCCGACGCGGTGGCCGAGTCCGGTGTGGCCTCGCTGGTCATGCTGACCAGGCGATTCGCCCCGGAGACCGAGGAACAGCTGGCCCAACTGCGCGCGACGGGCGGCTGGGTCGGCGGCAACGCGCGCTGGCTGACCGGCGCGCTGCTGGACGGCCCGTACTCGCACTCGCCGTGGCGTCACGAAGGCGGCCCGCTGGACGACATCGGCCCGCACGCGTTCGACCTGCTCGACGCGGCCCTGGGCGCGATCACCGACGTCGTCACCGCGAACCGGTCGGACGCGGGCCTGTGGCAGTTCGTGTTCGCGCACGAGGGCGGGGCGACCAGCAGTGTCACGCTGACCATGAGCGTGCCGGTGAACCCGAGCATCTCGGAGGTGAGCGTGTTCGGCGAGCACGGCTACCGGGCGTTGGCGGATCGCGGGACGACCGCGCAGCAGAGCTACACCAACCTGCTGGACGACTTCGTGGCGATGGTCCACAGCGGCACGACAACGCACCGCTGCGACGTCCGGCGCGGCCTGCACCTCCAGCGCATCATCGACCAGGCCCGGCGGAAGTCTGAGGCGTAGCGGCAGCCGTCCGCCCCCTCTTGACGGACCTCCGGACTCCGAGCACCCCCGCCCCCGGACCATCCGGGCTTGCAAAACTTTCAGGAAGCCTTCCTGAAAGTTAATCCCGAGCAGAACTTTCAAGGAGCCTCCCTGAAAGATCGTCGGCCAGTGATCTTTCAGGAAGGCTTCCTGAAAATTAGACCTACGAGAACACCCCGCCGCCCTCGGCCGTGGTGCGACGCCCTGCGAAGGGGTCACGGCCGAGGGCGGCGGGGCGCGGGTTTCTAGCCGGGGTACTTGCCGTTGTTCGGCTTGTGAACGCCGTTCACGTACTCCGGGCCGGTGGGCCAGGACTGCTGTTCGCGCTGGGCCAGCTCCTCGTGGAGTTGCTGCAACAACGCCCGCTCCCGGTCGCTGAGCTTCGCGTCGACGGTCGGCGGCAGGTGGACCGCCGCCGGCGGCTGCCCCTCCGCCAACGCCGCCTGCAACGCCGCCAGGTCGTCCGGGCCCAGCTCCGTCGTCACCTCGGCCCGCGACAGCGGTGGTTCCTCGGTGCGCGGCTCACCGTTGCGCGGCTCGCCGTTGCGTGGACGCGGGTAGTCCTGCTGGGGCTCGTGCGCGTCGTGGCGCGACTCGGCGTGCGCATCGACCTGCGGTTCCGATCGCGAATCGTGCCGCGCGTCGTGGCGCGAACCGTTGAGCGAGACCGGGCGGGAGTCGGCGTGCGCATCGGGCTGCACGTCAGGGTGCACGTCGGCGCGCGCGTCGAGCCGCGAGTCCGGGCGCAGGTCGGCGTGCGAGCCGTTGCGCCCGTTGGTCCGGCCGTTGCGACGCGGGTCGGCGATCGGCTCCGACAGGTCGGGTGAGTCGGTGTCGGCGGACAGGTCGGCGTTCTGGCCGATCTCCGCCCGCACGCCATCGACCCGCACGTCATCGATCCGAACGTCGTCCATCCGCACGTCGTCGACCCGGACGTCATCCATCCGGGCGTCGTCCAGACTGGTGACCGAGCCGATGTCCACCCCGTCCGGTGACACGCCCGCCGAGACCCCGGACGAGACGTCCGAAGACCCGCCGGCCGAACCGACGGACGGCAGGACGGGGTCGGGTGCCACCTCTCGCACCGGCAGCCGCTTCACGGGCTTCGGCGGGAAGGGTTGGGCACCCTCGAACGGGTCGACGCGCGCTCTGCGCGACTTGGAGCCGGCTTCGGGTTCCGCGGGCACCGGTTCCGGCTCGACCACCGGTGCCTCATCCCGGACCTCGCCGTCGAACCAGGTCCCGGAATCCGGTGGTGGCACGGGTGCCGTCAAGGTCTGGAAGAACACTTCACGGGCTGTGGTCACCGCCGCCGCGTGGTACTCGCCCAGCGGCACCCCGACGGTCAGCACCTCGACCGCCGCGCGGATGCCCGCCTTGCGCAGCACCGTGTCCACCCGGTACGCCGTCGCCGGCGCGAACCCGGACGGGCCGATGTCCACGAGCACCACCCGCTGCGGCAGCGGGCCGGGGGTCGCGCCCGCCGGGCTGGACCGCCACGTCGCCCGCACCGAGCGCACGTCCGGCAGCACCGACGCGGTCTTGCCGATCACCTCGGCCAGCCCGTCCGCCGGGTCCGACTCGACGGTGAACCGGTGCCGCGCGACGGGGACCTGCTCGACCGCGAACAGCTTGTCCGCCAGGCTCCGGTCCGACCGGACCTCGCCCAGCAGCCAGCCGATCTCGCGGCGCTCGTCCACCGACACCGGGATCCGCCCGGCCAGCAGCACACCGACCGTCAGCTCGACCGCGCGGTCCAGCTCGGCGACGGCCAGCAGCTCCCGGGCCTGGGACAGCGCGTCGTCGTCAACGCGTCCCGCCAGCGCCAACAGGAGTTCGTGTAAACGGACGGGCAACCCTACTCCGTCGTTCGTCACGCCTGCTCTCCTTCCGGCCCGCGCGGCAGCGACGAGCCTTAGACGGGCACCAGGTGCCCGTCGGCCTCGGCGCCGGCGCAAACCAGCTCCGATGCCGCCAACGCCGCCCGGTGGTAGGACGGCAGGTCATGTCCGGTGGGCAGGACCTCGACGCAGGGGTCGTGCTCACCGAGCGCCCGCAGCACCCGCTGGAGTTCGCCTGCCAGCCGGGCGTGCCCGGTCGTGGCCGCGACCAGGAGGATCCTCCTGGTCGCGCCCCCGCCCTGCCGCCACGTGGACCGGACTTCGCCGACCCCGAGGCGACCGCGCAGGGTCGCGCCGAGCACTACGGTCGCGGAATCTCCCATCAGCACCCGTTCGGGTGATTCCGGGGTGAATGTGTAACCGGGATCGGGCTCGTCGTCCAGTCCCTTGACAGAACTGATGGCGGAAAGATCCGCTCCGTAGGGCACCAGGGCCTCCGCGAGGAGGCGCTGCTCGAAGTCGGTCAGCCCGATCCGGTCGTGCAGCAACGTCCGGGGCAACGCCCGCGCGAGCACCGCGACCGCGTCCGTGGCGGCCCAGTCGCGGAACCTCCACAGCACGTCGTCCGGCAGCCGGCCGGCCAGTCGCAGCAGCAGCTCGTGCAGGGTGTCGGACATCTCACTCCCCGATTTCGACGATCAGGTCCACCTCGACCGGCGCGCCCAACGGCAGCTCGGCCACGCCGACGGCCGCGCGCGCGTGCTTGCCCGCGTCGCCGAAGATCTCGCCGAGCACCTCGGACGACCCGTTGATCACGGCCGGCTGCCCGGTGAACCCCTCGGCGGAGGCCACGTACCCGGTCAGCTTGACGACCCGCACCACCGAGTCGAGCCCGACCAGGGCGTCGATCGCGGCCAGCGCGTTGAGCGCGCACGTCCGGGCGTGGTCCTTGGCCTCCTCGGGGCTGACGTCCGCGCCGACCTTGCCGGTGGCGGCGAGCGTCCCCGAGACGAACGGCAGCTGGCCGGAGGTGTAGACCAGCGCCCCGGAGCGGACCGCGGGCACGTACGCCGCGACGGGCGCCGCGACCTCGGGCAGCTCCAGGCCCAGTTCGGCCAGGCGGGACGTCCAGCTCATGCCTTGGGCCGCTTCAGGTAGGCCACGTGCTGCTCCCCGCTGGGGTTGGGCAGGACGGTCACCAGCTCCCAGCCGTCATCGCCCCACTGGTCCAGGATCGCCTTGGTGGCGTGGATCAGCAGCGGGACGGTGGCGTACTCCCACTTGGTCATGGGGCGCAGCCTAGCCGCACCCCGCGCCCGGCCGGCCGCCGATCCGGCTCACACGCCGTAAGCCCGGAGAAACGTGTCCACGCCCGCCGCGCCGACCGCCAGCCGTTCCGCTGCGGGCACGTCGCGCCGGCCCAGCCGGGAACGCGCCTCCATCGGCCCGGTGAGCAACGCGAGGAACTGCTCGGCCGCCACGGCGGGCTCGCAGCGCCGCAGCCGGCCGGCCAGCACGAGGTGGGCGAACCGGTCGGCCAGCGCCTCGGCGAGGCGGACCGCCGTCGTGCGGTGCACGGCGTCGAGCAGGTCGGGGAACCGCGCCGACTGCGCGTAGGCCAGCCACCGCAGCGACACGGCGGTCGGGTCGCAGCACGACTCGATCAGCCCGCACGACAGGCGCTCCAGGGTGGACCGGAGGTCGTCGCCGGGTTCGCGCAACGCGTCGAGGACGGCCAGGTTGCGCGCCAGCACGGTCTCCGACGCGACCTCCAGCGCCTGCCGGAACAGCGTCTCCTTGTCGACGAAGTGGTTGTAGACGGTCGGTTTGGCGACCCCCGCCTCGTCCGCCACCTCCTGCACGCCCGCCTCCGCGAACCCGCGCCGGGCGAACACCGCGAACGCGGCCTCCAGGATCACGCGCTGCCTGTCCACCCGAGCCACGTGTCCCACCCTATGACACTGAACGTATGCGACAGATAATCTGAACGCATGGGTTCAATTCGAGGAGAAAAATGATCGTCAACATCCTGAAGTTCAGCTTCCGGGAGGACACCACCGAGGAGGAGAGGGCCGAGGTGCTGGCCCTGATGCGGCGCACGGCGGCGGTGGAGTCGGTGTCGTTCTCCACGGTCGGCCCCAGCTTCGGCGGCCCGACCAACGGGTTCACGCACGCCTACTGCGTCGGCATCGCCGACCTGGCCGCGCTGGAGCGGTACATGCACGACCCCGTGCACGTCGAGGGCGACCTGACGATCCTGCCCAGGCTCGCCCGGCTGACCGCGTTCCGGCTGACCGACGACGCGACGCCGGACCTCGACGCGCGGGTCGGCGCGCTGCACCAGGCCAAGCTCGACGCCTACCCCGAGTGGGCCCGCACCCTCGAACGGCTCGCGTAGGTCCCGCGCGGACGGCGGGGACGCCCGCGACGGACGCCCCCGCCCCGCGTCAGCCGGCTTTCCGGTCGGCCGGGAACGCCCGCGCCCCGAAGATCGACGTCCCACCCTCGCGGTTCCTCGTGTCCCGCACGCCGGTCACCGCGTCCGTCACCGCCAACCGGACGCACTGCGCCGCGAACGCACCGCGGCTGCTCTTGCGCCAGGTCTGCTCGATCATGAGTCTCCTACGCCTCGCTCTCGAACCACCCGACTCGCGGCAGCTCTCGCGCGGACTCGGCGGAGGCACCCCGGAAGGCACCCCCGCCGCAGGTCAGCGAGCGGATTTCAGGTCGGCCAGGAAAGCCCGGAACACCCGGGCCTCGAAGATCAACGTCCCGCCGTCGCGGTTCTTGGTGTCCCGCACGCCGGTGGCCGCATCGGTCACGGCCAGTTCGACGCACTGCGCGGCAGACGCGCTACGGGTGCTCTTGCGCCAGGTCTGCTCGATCATCGCTCTCCCACGTCTCGCCCGCGCCCGGCCTCGACCGCCCGACTCCCGGACGATCTCGCCGGAACGCGGCGGAGGCGTCCCGCGAGGACACCCCCGTCGCACGTCAGCGGTCGGATTTCAGGTCGGCCAGAAAGGCCCGGAACACCCGCGCCTCGAAGATCAACGTCCCGCCGTCGCGGTTCTTGGTGTCCCGCACGCCGGTCACGGCGTCCGTCACCGCCAACTCGACGCACTGCGGCGCGGACGCACTACGGCTGCTCTTGCGCCAGGTCTGCTCGATCATGAGTCTCCTAGTGACTTCCGAACCGCGTTGACGAACTCGACGGACTCCTCCGGCGAGAGCGCGAGCGACGCCGCGTCGTGCCAGATGCCGTCCAGCGGTTCCACCTCGTCCTGCTCCTCCAGCATGGCAAGACCTGAGATTCCCTCGGTATAGGCCGCACAGGGGGCGTCTTCCTCCGGGAAGTCCAACAGCAGCAGCAACGCCACCGAGAGCGGCGCGTACGCGCCCACGTCGAACGGCAGGACCTGCACCGTCACGTTGCGCCGCGTCGCCGACTCGACCAGGAAGTCCAACTGCTCGCGCATGACCTCGGGCCCGCCGATCACCCGGCGCAACGCGGCCTCGTCGATCAGCGCGTGCAGCGCGAACGGTTCCTCCCGGTCGAGCAACTGCCTGCGGGTCAGGCGCTCGGCGGCGACCGTCTCGTCCCACGCCTCGCCCTCGATCACCCGGCTCGCGGCCCGGCTGGCCGCTTCCGCGTACCGGGGCGTCTGGAGCATCCCGGGCACGTAGGTGACGTCCAACGTGCGTTCGCGGTACGCCTCCAGTTCATCCATCCGGAACCGGCGGTACTTGATCGGCAGCGCGGCGGCGTACTCGACCGTCGCGTTGTCGACGTCGGCGACCTCCCACATCTGGAGCAGGAACGTCTTCTGCTGCGGTGTCGCCTCCAGCACGTCCAAGATCACGGAGAGGGACGGCCACCGCGCCAGGTGCGTGCCGGCGAGCAATCGGGTGACCGTGGGACGCGAAACGCGGATGCGCTTGGCGATCTCTTCCGGGGTCAGTCCGGACTTCTCCTGGAGTTCCCGCACGAATCGGGCCAGCCTGCGCTTCCCGCGGGTGGTGCCGTCGGCCATTCACTTATTCCAATCACTCAGGGCAAGGATACGCATACCGGACTTCACCCGGCTGAACTCCACGGCTGTGAACTGTACAGATGTTAGGCTCGTCTCATTCGAGGGGCAATCCGGGACGGGGCGGATGGATCGCGACGAGTTGGAAATGGCCGCGGGGGCCGGCCGGGCGTTGGACGAGTGCAAGCGGTTCATCGCGCGGGTGCTGGACGAGAGCGGCGGCCGGAGCACCACCGACTACACCGAGTCGATCGAGCAGTGGGCGCGCGACCTCGGCGTCGTCCTGCTCGACGTCGGGTGGCAGGCGATGAAGTGGGCGGAGGCCCGGGGGCACGTCGTGGTCGAGGGCCACGTCGAGATCAGGGAGGACGAGGGATGAGCGGGATCGACGTGGACCGGCTCGCACCGCAGCTGTTCGCCGTCGTGCAGCAGGACGACGAGGACGACTGGGTGGCCGCGTGGGGGATGGCGTTCGAGGACCACGCCGAAGTCGCGTCGACGTCGGGCGACCTGAGGATGCTCACCGCCACCGCGGAGAGCGCGCTGCGGTACTTCGAAGAAGGCGACGAAGTCCGTACCACGATCGTGTGGGTGAACCCTGCCCAACCCCGTGCTTCGGCGCTACTTTGATCACGTGGAGACGTGGCGGATCGTCGCGGCGGGGTCGTTCATCGTCGGCGGGCTGATCATGGTGCTGATCGGCATGGCGCAGGCCCGCGACCGCAAGAACGCGCGGGGCGCCGACGTGTGGCGGGCGGCCCTGATCGGGGTGGCCGTGGTGGCCGTGGTGGCGGTGCTCATCGCCTACGTGCTGCCGTCGGTCGCCGCGTGGGGGATCGTCGCGGCGACGGCCATCGCGGTGGTCTTCGTCACCATGATGGACTGAACGTGTCCAGCGGGTCTCAGCTCGGCGCACTTAGGCTGACCTGGTGAACGGCTGGACCGACGAACTCACCCGCGCCCGGCTGCACGTGGTCACCGGGAAGGGCGGCACCGGGAAGACGACGGTGGCCGCCGCGCTGGCCCTCGCGCTCGCCACCGGCGGGCGGCGGGTGCTGCTGGTCGAGGTCGAGAACCGGCAGGGCATCGCGCAGCTGTTCGACCACGCGCCGCTGCCCTACTCCGAGGAGCGGATCGCGTCCGCGCCCGGTGGCGGCGAGGTGCGCGCGCTGGCCGTCGACCCGGAGGCGGCGCTGCTGGAGTACCTGGACATGTTCTACAACCTGGGCTTCGCCGGGCGGACCCTGCGCCGGATGGGCGCGATCGAGTTCGCCACGACGCTCGCCCCCGGCCTGCGCGACGTGCTGCTGACCGGCAAGGTCAAGGAGTGCGTGCGCCGGGCGGGCAAGACCGGTCGGCACGAGTACGACGCCGTGGTGCTCGACGCCCCGCCGACCGGGCGGGTGGTGCGGTTCCTGGACGTCACCCGGGCGATGGCGGACCTGGCCAAGGTCGGGCCGATCAAGGGCCAGAGCGACGGCGTGGTGAAGCTGCTGCACTCCGGCGACACGGCGGTGCACCTGGTCGCGCTGCTGGAGGAGATGCCGGTGCGCGAGACGCTGGACGCGGTGGCCGACCTGGACGCCGCCGACCTGCGGCCCGGCGCGGTGTTCGTGAACCGGGTCCGCACGCCCCGGCTGCCGGCCCGCTCGCTCCCGTCGGCCGCCGCCGGCCGGGTCGACGGCGCGCGGCTGCGCGCGGGGCTCGCGGCGGGCGGCCTGGACGTGGACGACGAGGTGCTGGCCGGCCTGGTGGACGAGACCGTGGAGCACGCCATCCGGGTGCGGATGGAGCAGGACGCCAAGGACCTGCTCGCCGAGGCCGACCTGCCCACCGTGGAGCTGCCGGAGCTGACCGACGGCGTGGACGTGGCCGCCCTCTACGAGTTGGCCGAGGTGCTGGTCGGGCGAGGTGTGCGGTGAACCGGCTGGACGTCGACGGCCTGCTGGACAACCCGGAGACCCGGGTGCTGGTGTGCTGCGGCTCGGGCGGTGTCGGCAAGACGACGACGGCCGCCGCGCTCGCCGTGCGGGCCGCCGAGCGGGGCCGGCGCGCGGTCGTGCTCACCATCGACCCGGCGCGGCGGCTGGCGCAGTCGCTGGGCCTGCGGGAGCTGGACAACCACCCGCGTCCGGTGAAGATCGACGGGTTCGAGCCCGAGGGCGAGCTGCACGCGATGATGCTGGACATGCGTCGGACGTTCGACGACATGGTCTGGCAGCACGCGGGCCGCGACCGGGCCGAGCAGATCCTCCAGAACCCCTTCTACCAGACGATCTCCACGTCGTTCTCCGGCACGCAGGAGTACATGGCGATGGAGAAGCTGGGGCAGCTGGTCGCCCAGGACGAGTGGGACCTGATCGTCGTGGACACGCCGCCCAGCCGCAGCGCGCTGGACTTCCTGGACGCGCCGCAGCGGCTGTCGACGGTGCTCGACGGCAAGCTGATCCGGATGCTGTCCGCGCCCGCGCGGGCGGGCGGCCGGGGCATCCGCAAGATCGTCGGGGCCGGGTTCGGCCTGTTCACCAAGGCCGTGTCCACGATCGTGGGCGGCCAGCTGCTCCAGGACGCGTCGACGTTCGTACAGGCGTTCGACAGCATGTTCGGCGGCTTCCGGCAGCGCGCGCAGGCCACCTACGAGCTGCTGCGCTCGCCCGGCACGGGCTTCCTGGTGATCGCCGCCGCCGAGCCGGACGCGCTGCGCGAGGCCAGCTACTTCGTGGAGCGGCTCTCGGCCGAGGACATGCCGATCAACGGCCTGGTCGCGAACCGGACGCACCCGGTGCTGGCCTCCCTGCCCGCACCGGGCGCGCTCGCGGCAGCCGACCGGCTGGAGCGCTCCGGGGACGCTCCGCTGGCCGCTGCCGTACTGCGGGTGCACGCGGACCGCGCGGCGGTCGCCGATCGCGAGAAGCGACTGCTCGCGCGGTTCACCCGGGCGCATCCCGGTGTTCCGCTCGTGGGCGTGCCCGCGCTGCCGGCCGACGTGCACGACCTGGACGGTCTGCACGAGATCGGCCGGCGACTCGCGGGCGAGTGACTACCCGACCTTCTCCTCGGTGTGCTCCTGGCGCGCGGTGTCCAGGAGTTCGTGCCAGGACGTGACGTCGGGGCGTCGGCGCAGGAGCGCTCGACGCTCCCGCTCCGTCATGCCGCCCCAGACGCCGAACTCGATCCGGTTGTCCAGTGCTTCGGCGAGGCACTCGGTGCGCACCGGGCATCCCAGGCACACCACCTTGGCCTTGCGCTGCTCCGCACCGCGGACGAAGAGCTGGTCCGGCTCCTCATCACGGCACGAGGCCTTGATCCGCCAATCCCCCTGCTGCTGCATAACCCCCACCTCAGTTCACACAGTGCCCAGACTCTTTTAAATCCGCCACACCCCTGCCGCGGATGCCGTAGGCTCCCCACATCGAGTGGTCGTGCCGTCGGCTGCTGTCTTGGACAGTGACGGACTGTAGAGCCTTCCGGTTCCACCTCCAACCCTGGGTTGCCCACCTGTTACCTGTCTTGAGTACGAGTACTCATCCTGGGTAATGAACGTTGCGCGATGCTGATCACCCGTTCAGGTCCCCGCTACGCTCCTGTCCATGCGAGCCAGGAACGGCGTGCTGAAACTGCTCGGCCTGTGTCTGCTAGCCGGCGTGTTGCTGGCAGGCATGATGTTCCCTGTCATCGGCTCGCTGGGGCTCGTCTCGAACAGAGCCAGCGACACGGTGGACAGCATCTCCGCAGATCTCGTGACCACCGACCCGCCGTTGATCTCCACGATCACGGACAAGGACGGCGCGGCGATCGCGTACCTGTACGACCAGTACCGGGTGCTGGTCCCACCGGACAAGATCTCGCCGACGATGAAGGCGGCGCTGGTCTCGGTCGAAGATCGACGTTTCTACGAACACCAGGGCGTCGACTGGCGGGGCACGATCCGGGCCGGGCTGACCAACCAGTTCAGCGGCGCGGTCACGCAGGGTGCCTCCACGCTCACGCAGCAATACGTCAAGAACTACCTCGTCCACGTAGTTGCACGGAACAACCAGGTCGAGCAGCAGAAAGCACAGGAGCAGACAATTGCGCGCAAGGCCCGTGAAGCGCGCATCGCGTTGCAGCTCGAACGCAAACTCGGCAAGGACGAAATCCTCGCCCGCTACCTCAACGTGGTGCCCTTCGGCTCGACGATCTACGGCATCGCGGCGGCGTCCCAGGCGTACTTCAACACCACGCCCGACGCGCTGACCGTGCCCCAGGCCGCGATGCTGGCCGGCATGGTCAACAGCCCGTCCGCGCTCAACCCGGAGGTGTTCCCGGAGAAGGCGCTGGAGCGGCGCAACCAGGTGATCGACAAGATGGTCGAGAACGACAAGCTCTCCCGCGACGCCGCCGAGGCCGCCAAGAAGGAGCCGCTGGGCCTGGCGAACCCGGTCCGCACGCCGCCCAACGGCTGCGTCGGCGCGGGCCCGGAGAACGGGTTCTTCTGCTCGTACGTGGTGACCTACCTGGAGCGCAACGGGTTCAGCCTGGAGCAGCTGAAGAACGGCGGCTACACCATCCAGACCACCTTGGACCGGCACATCACCCGGCAGGCCAAGGAGTCCGCCGAAGCGCAGGTCGGCAAGGACACCGAGGGGATCGCCAACGCGATGGCGATCGTCCGGCCGGGCCGGGACAAGCACGAGGTCGTGGCGCTGGTCGCGAACCGCGACTACGGCCTGAAGGCCGACCAGTTCCAGACCACCTACGACCTGCCCTCCGGCGTGGAGAACAAGTTCGGCGCGGGCAGCGTCTACAAGGTCTTCACCGCGGCGGCGGCGCTGGAGAAGGGCATGGGCATCGAGAACAACATGGCCACGCCGAACTCCTACGTGTCGCGGGTGTTCAAGGGCGGCGGCGACAAGTGCCCGGGGACCGGCGAGCCCAACACCCGGTGGTACTGCCTGGGCAACGCGTCCTCCACCTACCCGCCGCAGATGACGTTGCAGACCGCGTTGCAGACCTCGCCCAACACCGGCTTCGTGATCCTGGAGGAGCAGCTGGGCCTGGACCCGGTGGTGGACATGGCGTCCCGGCTGGGGATGCGGGAGACCATGGCGACCAACATCGCCGGCACCCGGCCCGACTCGAAGGCCAAGGACAAGTCGCTGCGGATCTCGCAGACCGAGTTCTACAAGTCCAACGGCGGCAACGCGTCCTTCACCCTGAGCCCCGCGCCGGTGAGCACGCTGGAACTGGCGAACGTGGCGGCGACCGTGATGAGCGGCGGCGTGTGGTGCCCGCCCACGCCGATCCTGAAGGTGTTGGACCGCAACGGGAAGGCCGTCCCGGTCAACGAGGCCCCGTGCGAGCAGGTGGTGGCCGAGGGGCTGGCGAACGGCCTGGCCACCGGGATGAGCAAGGACGACCAGGGCTCCGGCACGGCGGCGCCGGCCGCGCGCAACGCGAAGTGGACCCGGCCGATGCTCGGCAAGACCGGCACCACCGAGGACTACAAGTCGGCCGCGTTCATCGGCGCGACCCCGGACTACGCCGGGTCCGTGCAGACGTTCAACGACGGCACCAACCCGCGCGGCATCTGCGTCAACGCCGGGCCGCCTCGGCTGTGCGGCAACGGGGACATCTACGGCGGCACGGTGCCCGCGAAGACGTGGTTCGACACCATGTCGAAGGTCCACGAAGGACTGCCGGTGCGCGACCTGCCGCCCGTCGAGGACCGGTACCGCAAGGGCGGCAAGGAGATCCAGGTCCCCGAGGTGGTCGGCAAGCAGGTCAACGAGGCCACCAGGGTCCTGGAGGAAGCCGGCTACAAGGTGACCACGTCGAACCGGAACTCCGAGCAGCCCAAGGGAACCGTGGTCAGCCAGACACCGCGCGGCAGCGCGCTGCGCGGCACCGTGGTGACCCTGCTCGTCTCGACCGGCTACGTCCCGCCGCCGCAGCCCGCCGACCCGACCGCCCAGCCGCCGCCGGCCGAACCGCCGCCCAGCGGACGTCCGGGCGACCCGCCGCAGATCACCATCCCCACCGACCCGCCGGGCCGGTGACGCACCCCGCCGAACACCCGCGCGCCGAACACCCGCAGCGTCCCGTCGTGCACCTGCTGGTGGGGCTGCCGGGGTCGGGCAAGACGACCTACGCGCGGTCGCTCGGGGTCGTGCGGCTGTCCGTGGACGAGCGGATGGTGGCCCGGCACGGCAGGCTCGACAAGGACTACCCGGCCGCCGAGCACCTGGCGCTGCTCGGGCCGGTGGTCGAGGAGGTGCGCGCCGAGCTGGTCGCGCACGTGCGCGCGGGCCGTTCGGTGGTGCTGGACCACGGGTTGGGCCGGCGCGCGGAGCGCGACGAGTACAAGCGGCTGGTGGAGGGCGCGGGCGGGACGTGGCGGCTGGTGCACTTCGCCGTGCCGCACGACGAACTCCTGCGCCGCCTGGCGGCGCGCAACGAAGACCCGGCGGTCGGCCGGATCAGCCCCGAGGCGCTCGCCTGGATCGCCGACCGGTCCGAGGAGCCGGCCGGCGACGAGTTCGCCTAGGCCAGGCGGGACTTCACCGCGGCGGCCACCTCGCCGCCCTCGGCGCGGCCCGCGACCTTGCCGTTGACCAGCTTCATGACCTGGCCCATCTGCCGCTGTCCGGGCCGCTCGCCGAGCTGGGCCGCGACCTCGGCGACCGCGGCGTCCACGATCGCGGCGAGTTCGGCGTCGTCGAGCCGGGCCGGCAGGTAGTCCTCCAGCACCTTGGACTCGGCCCGCTCCAGCTCGGCCTGCTCGGTGCGCCCGGCGCCGGCGAACGCGTCCGCGGCTTCCCGGCGCTTCTTCACCTCGCGGGTGATGACCTTCAGCACCTCGTCGTCACCGAGTTCGCGCGCCGTCTTGCCGGAGACCTCTTCGGTGGTGATCGCGGCCAGCGTCATGCGCAGTGCGCCCGCCCGAACCGTCTCCCGCCCCTTGATCGCCGTCGTCAGATCGGCCTGCAACCGCGCCTTCAGCTCCGCCATGTGGGCAAACGTTACCGGGCACCGCGCTGCGCCCCGAATCGGTCAACCCCCTACCCTCGATCCCGTGAACAAGTTCGGCCGCGCACTCGTCGCCACCACCGCCCTGGGCACCGCCACCGTCGCGTACGCGGCCGGGATCGAGCGGAGGCACTGGACGCTGCGCCAGGCCACGGTTCCGGTGCTCGCGCCGGGCTCCGCGCCGCTGCGCGTGCTGCACATCTCGGACCTGCACATGCTGCCCGGCCAGAAGTCCAAGCAGCGGTGGGTGGCGGCGCTGGACGAACTGGAGCCGGACCTGGTCGTCAACACCGGCGACAACCTGGCCCACCAGCAGGCCGTGCCCGCCGTGATCCGCGCCCTCGGGCCGCTGCTGAACCGGCCGGGCGTGTTCGTGTTCGGCAGCAACGACTACTACGCGCCCCGGCCGAAGAACCCGGTGCGGTACCTGCTCCCGTCGTCGAAGACGAAGCGGATCCACGGGATCTCCCTGCCGTGGCGGGACCTGCGCGCGGCGATGGTCGAACACGGGTGGATGGACCTCACGCACACGCGCGAGGCGTTCACCGTGGCGGGCCAGTCCGTCTTCGCCGCGGGCCTGGACGACCCGCACCTCAAGCGCGACCGGTACGAGGAGATCGCGGGCCGGGTGCCGACGGCGGCGCTGCGCCTGGGCGTGACCCACTCCCCCGAACCCCGCGTCCTGGACCCGTTCGCGGCCGACGGCTACGACCTCGTGCTGGCCGGCCACACGCACGGCGGCCAACTCCGCGTTCCCGGCTACGGGGCCCTGGTGACCAACTGCGAACTGGACCGTTCGCGGGCGCGCGGGGTGTCGCGGTGGGGCGCGCACATGTGGCTGAACGTGTCGGCGGGCCTGGGCACGTCCCCCTACGCCCCGGTGCGCTTCGCGTGCCCGCCGGAGGCGAGCCTGCTGACCCTCGTCCCGCGCCCCGTCGACGCAGGTCAGGAGGGGTCGGCGACGGAAAGGGATACCCGGTTCGGAGTCGGTGGGAACGTCAGGTAGAGTTCTCCTCGTTCGAGAGCAAGACCGGGGTGTGGCGCAGTTTGGTAGCGCGCTTCGTTCGGGACGAAGAGGTCGCAGGTTCAAATCCTGTCACCCCGACTCGTGTACTTGCAGGTCAGGCCCGGTCCACGGTGGTTGTGGACCGGGCCTGACCCGTTTCCGGGAGAAGATCCCGGAGTTCGCCCCGGTCACTGTTCGGCGAGCAGCCCGGCCGCGCGGTGGTGTGGTGCGCGGTTGCGTTGGCCGCCAAGGTTTCCGGTGGTTCGGCTGTGGGTCACTCGCCGGTCTTCTTCGCGGACAGGACGATCACCGTGTCGCACGGGACCTGTTTGCCCGCTTCGACGTTCTGCGCCGTGGTCGTCCAGTTCCGGTCCACGATCAGGAGGCGGCCCTGGCCCGTCGCGTCTTCTTCGCGCAGGCGGTAGAGGCCGGCGGCCTGCATGGTGTCCTGGGCTGTTTGGTGGACCATGCCGACCACGTTCGGGACGGTGCACGTCTTCTCGGCCGCGGACGTGCGGGGCGGGTCCTGGGTGGCGGCCCGGGTGGCGGGCGGCGGGGTCGTCGTCCGGGTGACGGTCGGGGGTGGGGTGCCGGTGCAGGCGGCCAGGAGGGTGAGCGTCAGGGCTGCGGCTAAGCGGGTGGGGCTCACGTGGGCGCCTTTCCGGAGGGTGTCAGGGGAGGTGCAGGAGCTTGGTCAGCAGGTGGGTCAGGTGCGTGCGTTCGTGCGCCGACAGCGGGGCCAGGGCCTTGTCCAGGTACGCCGGGACGTTCGACTCGGCGTGCGCCAACGCCCCCCTGCCAGTCTCGGTGATGGTCACCTCGTAGGCACGTCTGTCGATCGGGTTGCGCGTACGGGTGACGTGGCCCGCCTGCGCCAAGTCGTCCGCGAGGCCGACCATGACGCTGCGGTCGATGCGGAGTTCCTCGCTGAGCGCCTGCTGCGAGCACGGGCCGACGGCCGCCAGCATCTTGAGCACCAGGTGGTGGCCGACGCCCAGGCCGTTCGCCTCCGCCTGGGCCTCGGCGGCCCGCGCCACCGCGCTCGACAGCCGGCACAGGGCGATGTCCGGGCGCTCCTCGACCAGGCGCGGGAAGTAGGTCGGTTTCACGGGCGGCTCCATCGGGACGGGGTGTCCGGCCACGCTAGCAGGATCGTCTGCCGGCCAATCGTTTGACGGCAGATCATTACGACAGTAGGTTCGCCAATCATCTGCCGACAGATGAATTGGAGCGACCCGATGGACGCCGACGAGCTGCTGTCCACCACCCGTGCCGTGCGGAAGCGGCTCGACTTCACCCGACCGGTGGAACGTCGCCTGATCGAGGAGTGCGTCGACCTCGCCACCCAGGCCCCCACCGGCCGCAACCGCCAGCGCTGGCACTTCATCGTGGTCACCGACGAGCCGACCCGGGCGAAGGTGGCCGACGTCTACCGGCGGGCCGTGCACGCCGCCGGGAACCGGCCGGTCACCGACCGGGACCTGGCCCGGATGTACGCCCACCCGGACTCGATGGAGCGGATCACCGAGGGCTTCCGGCACCTCTACGACAACGTCCACCGCGTCCCGGCGTTCGTGATCCCGGCCGTCGAGGGCCGCACGGACCGGGCACCGGCGATCGACCAGGCGATGACGTGGGGCTCGATCCTGCCCGCCGTGTGGAGCTTCATGCTCGCCGCCCGCGCCCGCGGCCTGGGCACCGTCTGGACCACCGCCCACGCCCCGCTGGAACGCGAACTCGCCGGCGTCCTCGGCGTGCCCCACGACGAGGTCATGCTCGCCGCGTTCATCCCCCTCGCGCACACCCTCGGCACGTCCTTCCGGCCCGCCCGGCGGATCCCGCGCGAGGAGGTCCTGCACTGGAACGGCTGGTGATCGAGTCCCTCGAACGGACCAGTGGCGGTGACTGCGCGCAGTCATGTACTCGCAGTGGGCTAGGTCGCACGATGGAGTGAACTTTAGTCCTGGTAGTCGATTCCTGACGTAGCGTGGTGTGGAGTACGAGCAGATGTCACGTTCTGTTACACCGAATGAGTGATGATTGACGGTTCAACTCACGCAACGTAACGACGGTCGAGATCGACGCGAAGACGAGACAACACGTCGGTCACAGACGCTTCGAGGCAGGAGAGCCGACCATGAGCATCGTCTCCGCGATCAAACCCACCTCGGACAGCTGGCTCCACCTCGTCGCCTGGGGCATGGTGGTCGCCGGGCTGGCCGGTGTGGTGGCCGTGCTCGCCTCCCCCACCGCGGGCGTCGTCACCGGCCTGGTGCTGGCCATCGCCGGCCTCGTCGTGAACGCCTTCGCGAAGGCCTCGCGCAAGATGGACCAGATCTTCGCCGAGGAACTCGACTAGTCGTCCCGGCGGTCGCCGGTACCGGCACGATCAGGGGCATGGCAGACGACGTGACGCGCGCGGAACTCCGCCGCGAGACCTACGGCACGGGCGACCTCGGCGCACTCTCGATCTTCGCCGGCGGCTTCATCAACTTCGGCTACTGGGCGGGCATCCCGCTCGACGGCGACCTCACCGTCGAGCAGCGCATCGCCTCCCAACAAGCCCTGTACGACCTGGTCCTGGACGCCCTCGCGCCCACCTCGGAGCACCGCGTACTGGAGGTCGGCAGCGGCCGGGGACTGGGCGCGCGGCTGGTCCTGCGGCGGGGGCCGCGCAGCCTGGACGGCATCGACCTCATGCCCGAGCAGGTCGAGCGCGCCCGCGCCGCCACGCCGGGGGCCTCGTTCACCGTCGGCTCGGCCTCGGACGTCCCGTTCCCCGACGACTCCTTCGACCGCCTGCTGTCGGTCGAGGCCGCCCAGCACTTCGAGGACCTGACCGCGTTCGCGCACGAGTCCGCGCGGGTGCTCGCGCCCGGCGGCCGACTGGCCGTCACCACCTTCTTCGCCTGCCACGACGACGCCGGCCCGGCGCTGGCCGAACTGCTCGAAACGTTCGCCAGCGGCCTCGACCTGGCCCACCCGATCGACCGGTTCACCGCCGACCTGCGCGCCGCGGGGTTCACCGACGTCCGCGCGGACAGCATCGGCGAGCACGTCTGGCGCGGCTTCGACCGGTGGATCGAACTGGGCGAGTACCGCGACAGCTGGGGCCGCAACTGGATCGCCGCCACCGGGCGCGGCCTCGCGGACTACTACCTGGTCACCGCGAACCTGGCGGGCGCGCCGCAGCCGGCAGGATCGGGGGTGTGACGACGCACCCGACCGCCGAGATCCCCGACCCGCTGTTCGACGACGCCGAAGCCGAGGCCCGCTGGCGGGACCGGTTCACCGCGCCCCGGGTCAGCCTGCCCGGCTGGGCGGACGACGCCCCGGACCGCAGCCTCTACCTGTCGAACTCCAGCGGTGTCTGGGAGATCTACGCCTGGGACCGAGGCGCGGACACCCACCGCAAGGTCACCGACCGCCCGAACGGCACGTCGCACGGCGCGCTCAGCCCGGACGGCGAGACCATCTGGTGGTTCGCCGACAGCGACGGCGACGAGTTCGGCGTGTGGGTCAGCGAGCCGTTCCACCCCGGCGCGGACGCGAAGCCCGCGGTCGAGGGCGTGCCGGCGGGCTACCCGGCGGGTCTGGAGATCGGGCACGGGCTGGTCGCGGTCGGCACCTCCACCGACGACGGCACCACCGTCTACGTCTCGCGCGACGGCGGACCGGCCGAGGTGGTCTACGCGCACGAGAACGACGGCGGCATCGCCGCGCTGTCCAAGGACGAGACGCTGCTCGCGCTCGCGCACTCCGAGCACGGCGACAACCGGCACACCGCGCTGCGCGTGGTCACGCCGACCGGCGAGACGGTGGTCGAGAAGTGGGACGGCCCCGGCAAGGGCCTGGACGCCATCGCGTTCAGCCCGGTGCGCGGCGACAATCGGCTGCTGGTGCTGCACGAGCGCCGGGGCCGCGAGGAGCTGCTGATCTGGGACGTCGCGAACGACACCGAGACCGAGATCGCGATCGACCTGCCCGGCGAGATCAGCGCCGACTGGTTCGAGGACGCCCGGTCACTGCTGGTCGTGCACACGTTCCAGGCGCGCAACACGTTGCACCGCTACGACCTGGGCACCGGCGAACTGTCCGCTTTGGACACTCCGCACGGGACGGTGGGCTCGGCGTCCGCGCGGCCGGACGGCGCGGTCGAGTTCTCCTGGTCCTCGGGCGCCCAGCCGGGCGTGGTGCGGGTGCTGGACGTCGACGGCGACGAGCGCGTGCTGCTGGCGCCGCAGGGCCACAAGGCCGCCGCGTCGGTGGAGCTGCGGGACGTGTTCGTCGGTGACGTGCACGCCCTGGTGGCGCGTCCCGAGGGCGCGCCGGACGGCCCGCTGCCGACGGTGTTCAGCCTGCACGGCGGCCCGCACTCGTCGGACGAGGACCGGTTCTCCGCCTACCGGGCGGTGTGGCTGGACGCCGGGTACGCCGTGGTGCACGTCAACTACCGGGGCTCGACCGGCTACGGCTCGGCGTGGCGCGACGCCATCGAGGGCCGACCGGGTCTGACCGAGCTGGAGGACGTGGCCGCGGTGCACGACTGGGCCGTCTCGTCCGGGTTCGCGGACCCGGCGAAGTGCGTGGTCAACGGGGCGTCGTGGGGCGGTTACCTGACCCTGCTGGCGCTGGGCACGCAGCCGCAGCGGTGGGCGGCGGGCGTCGCGGGCGTGCCGGTGGCGGACTACCTGGCGGCCTACGAGGACGAGATGGAGCCGCTGCGCGCGTTCGACCGGGCGCTGTTCGGCGGGTCGCCGCAGGACGTGCCGGACCGGTACCGCGAGTGCTCGCCGCTGACCTACGTCGACGCGGTGCGCGCGCCGGTGCTGGTGCTGGCGGGCGAGAACGACCCGCGCTGCCCGATCCGGCAGATCGACAACTACCTCGACCGGCTGGCCGCGCGCGGCGCGTCCTACGAGGTCTACCGGTACGACGCCGGGCACGGGTCGCTGGTCGTGGCGGAGACGATCCGGCAGACCGCGGCGGAGGTCGCGTTCGTGCGCAAGTACCTCTGACGGCCCCGGGGTCCGCGCGCCGGGCGCGCGGACCCCGTCCGGTCACGCCTGCTGGGCCTGCCACATCCAGTGGGCCTGTTCGAGCTGCTTGGTGATCTCGATGAACAGGTCCTGGGTGACCAGGTCGGACTTGTCGGTCTCGTCGATGCGGGCGCGCAGGCGCTCGACCAGCTTGGCGAGCGCGCCGACCACGGCGGCCACCACGTCCTCCTCCTTGAGCCAGTTGTCCGGGAACTCCGGCACCCCCGACGACTCGGCCACGGTCTTGGCCTTGCCGTTGGGCGAGATGCCGAGCGCGGACGCCCGTTCGGCCACCTCGTCGGTGTACGTGCGCGCCGTGGTGACCAGCTCGTCGAGCTGGAGGTGGACGCTGCGGAAGTTCTTGCCGACCACGTTCCAGTGCGCCTGCTTCGCGGCCAGGGACAGGTCGATCAGGTCGACCAGGGTCGCCTGGAGCACGGCTCCGACGGACTTCTTGTCCGCGTCGGACAGCGGGCTGGTGATCGGGGACTTGGCCATGGTGCTAGCGCCTCCTTCACACGGTGGCGGTGAGAGCCACCTCGATGTTTCCGCGCGTGGCGTTGGAGTACGGGCAGACCTGGTGGGCCCGGGCGACCAGGTCGTCGGCCACCTCCTGCCCGACTCCGGGGATGTGCGCGTGCAGTTCGGCGGTGAGCTGGAAGCCGCCGTCGCCGTTCGGGCCGATGCCGACCTTGGCGGTCACCTCGGTCGCGCCCAGCGACACCTTCGCGCGGCGGGCGACGACCTTGAGCGCGCTGTGGAAGCACGCCGCGTACCCGGCCGCGAACAGCTGCTCCGGGTTGGTCTTGTCACCGCCGGGGCCGCCCAGCTCGGTGGGCGTGGCGAGCTGCTCGTCGAGCACGCCGTCCGAGGAGCGGACCTCGCCGTCGCGGCCGTCGCCGACCGCGACCGCCTCCGCCGTGTAGAGCACCTGCATGAACGTTCTCCTTCGAGCCGGTGGTCCAGGGGGGTTCCTGCCCCCCTCAACACCCGGTTCGCACCGGACCACACCGGGTGGTGCGGCAGCTCACGCCGGTCCAGGCGTACCCGCCCAGTACAGCCGTCAACCGGCCTGTGACATGGCGAACTCGGCCACCTGTCGCCCGATCGTGCGCAAAGTGGCCGCGACCGTGGGATCCGAACAGCCCCCTTCGAGGTCGAACTCGACCTCGCGGGAGTTGATCGCCGAGCCGAGCGGGGTGGGCCAGCCGCGCAGCGCGTGCACGATGGAGCGCAGCGCGGTCAGCGTGGTCACCGACGCCTGCCAGCCGCGCGCGGCGGCCACGCAGCCGACCGCCCGGCCGTCGAGGTAGACCCGGGGGTCCTCGCGCATGTCCTCGACGTAGTCCAGGGCGTTCTTGACCAGGCCGGACACCGTGCCGTGGTAGCCGGGCGAGACGAGCACCACGCCGTCGGCCCGCCGCAGCGCCTCGACCAGCCGGCGGGCGTTGTCCGGGCGTTCGGCCACGGCGGGGTCGTAGAACGGCAGCACCAGGTCGGGTCCGCTGACCTCGATGACCTTGGCACCCGCGTCCGCCGCGCCGGACAGCGCGATCCGCATGGCGCGCTCCGACTGCGAATCGGGGCGCAGCGAACCGCCGATACCCACCACCGTGACCGTCATGTCCACGATCCTGCCACCTCGACCTAGCTGGAGGTCCAATGCCTGGTCGCGGGGCCTACCCACGAGTAACGTGCGTCTCATGTCGAAGCTCGCCGAGTCGTTGCCCCCCGGCGTCCTGGCCGGTGCCCTGCGCTTCGCGTTCGGCCTGCCCGGGCCGCTGCGCAAGCTGATCACCGGCCCGCCGATCACCCTGGACGGCCAGCGCCTGCACCCCGAGGCCCACCTGCTGCTGCGGTTGCAGCAGCTCAGCGGCGAGGACTGGCGGACCACCACCCCGGCGGCCAACCGCGCGGCGCTGACCAGGAGCAACGCCCTGGTGTCCGGCCCGGTGGTCGAGGGCGTGTCGGTCCGCGCGGTCGACCTGGACGGCGTCGGCGGCCGGTTCTACACCCCGCACGGCCTGCCCGGGGGTTCGCCGCTGCTGGTCTTCTACCACGGTGGCGGCTGGGTCAGCGGCGACCTGGACAGCCACGACAACCTGTGCCGGTTCCTGGCCGTGGAGGCGGGCGTGCGGGTGCTGGCGGCGGATTACCGGCTGGCCCCCGAGCACCCGTTCCCGGCGGCGGCCGACGACGCCCGCACGGCGTTCGAGTGGGCCGTGGCCAACGCCGCGGACCTGCGCGTCGACCCGGCGCGGATCGCGATCGGCGGCGACAGCGCGGGCGGCAA
Organism: Saccharothrix sp. NBAS 001; assembly: GCF_056640475.1. Lineage (NCBI taxonomy): Bacteria > Bacillati > Actinomycetota > Actinomycetes > Pseudonocardiales > Pseudonocardiaceae > Saccharothrix > Saccharothrix sp. NBAS 001. The sequence goes on along the minus strand of NZ_CM153251.1, from coordinate 8,219,678 downwards.
CCTGGCGGCCGTGACGGCGCTGCACGCGGGCGCGGTGAAGCCGGTGTTCCTGCTGCTGTTCTACCCGGCGGTGGACGCCACGGTGCGGCGGCGGTCGCGGGAGATCTTCGGCGAGGGCTTCTTCCTGACCGACCGCAAGATGGACTGGTTCCTCGACCACTACGCCCCGTCCCGCTCGGTGCACGCCGACCCCCGGCTGTCGGTGCTGCTGGCCGAGGACCTCAGCGGCCTGCCGCCGACCTACCTGGCGACCGCCGGCTTCGACCCGTTGCGCGACGAGGGCGAGGCGTTCGCGGACAAGCTCGCGGCGCAGGGCGTCCCGGTCGTGCTGCGGCGGCACGAGGGGCTGTTCCACGGCTACGCGAACATCCTCGGGGTGGGCGGCGTGTTCCGGGAGGCCGTGGCGGAGGCGGTCGGCGCGCTGCGCACCGGGCTGGCCCTGGCCAACGCGCGCAAGGGCGTGGCCGGGACGGCGTGACGGGGAGGGGCCGGCCGGCCCCTCCCCGTCCTCACCGCGTCGCTTGGCGCGTCACTTGCCGAAGGCGGCGGCGATCTTGTCGCCGGTCTCCTTGTCGATGCTGCGCCAGTACTCGAACACGCGCTCCAGCACCGGCGCGGACACGCCGTTGGACGCGTGGCTGATCACGTTGCGGACCAGGCGCTCGCGCTGGGCGTCGTCCATGACCTCGCGGACCAGGGTGCCCGCCTGGCCGAAGTCGTCGTCCTCGGCGTGCAGCCGGTACGCCGAGCGCACGACCTCGTCCTCCACGCCGTACGCGGAGGTGGTCTCGCCCGCCGACGCGGCGCTCGCGTGCGGGCCGCCGTAGGAGTTCGGGGCGTAGACCGGGTCGGACGCGTTGGTGTAGCGCATCGCGCCGTCCTTGGCGTACGAGTTCACCGGGGACTTCGGCCGGTTCACCGGGAGCTGCGCGTAGTTCGCGCCGATCCGGTACCGGTGCGCGTCGGGGTAGGAGAAGATGCGGCCGATCAGCATCTTGTCCGGGGACGTGCCGATGCCGGGCACCAGGTTGGTGGGCTCGAACGCGGCCTGCTCGATCTCGGCGAAGTAGTCCGCCGGGTTCCGGTCGAGGACCAGCTTGCCGACCGTGATCAGCGGGTAGTCCGCGTGCGGCCAGACCTTGGTCAGGTCGAACGGGTTGAACCGGTAGCCCGCCGCGTCCGCGTACGGCATGACCTGGACCTTGAGCGTCCACGACGGGAACTCGCCGCGCTCGATGGCGTGCCACAGGTCGGCGCGGTGCGCGTCGGCGTCCTCGCCGGCGATCCGGGCGGCCTCGTCCGAGGTCAGCGTCTCGATGCCCTGGTCGGTCTTGAAGTGGTACTTCACCCAGAACTTCTCGCCGGCCGCGTTCTCCCACAGGTAGGTGTGCGAGCCGTAGCCGTTCTGGTGCCGCCAGGTCTTGGGGATGCCCCGGTCGCCCATCAGCCAGGTCACCTGGTGGGCGGTCTGCGGCTGCAACGTCCAGAAGTCCCACTGCATGTCGTGGTCGCGGCGGCCGTTGTCGGCGCGGCGCTTCTGGGACCGGATGAAGTCCGGGAACTTGATCGGGTCGCGCAGGAAGAACACCGGGGTGTTGTTGCCGACCAGGTCGTAGTTGCCCTCGGTGGTGTAGAACTTCAGCGCGAACCCCCGCGGGTCGCGCCAGGTGTCGGGCGAGCCCAGCTCACCGGCGACGGTCGAGAAGCGCAGCAGCGTCTCGGTCTTCGCGCCCGGCTGGAACAGCGCGGCCTTGGTGTAGCGGCTGACGTCCTCGGTGGTCTCGAAGTGCCCGAACGCGCCCCCGCCCTTGGCGTGCACGACCCGCTCGGGCACGCGCTCGCGGTTGAACTGGGCGTTCTTCTCGATCAGGTAGTGGTCCTGGAGCAGGATGGGGCCGTTCGCACCCAGCGTCAGCGAGTGGTCGTCGCTGGCTACCGGGATGCCTGCGTTGTTGGTCGTGTGACGCACGTCGGTCACGCTGATAGCTCCTTCTGTGGGGGTGCGGCAGTCAGGTGGCCGGACGACAGTCCGGACACGTACCCCAGAACAGGACCTCCGCCTCGTCCACCGCGAAACCGGCCGTGTCCGACGGCTCCAGGCAGGGCGCGGCGCCGTGGACGCAGTCGACGTCCTCGGTCCTCCCGCAGTGCCTGCACACGAGGTGGTGGTGGTTGTCGCCGATCCGCGTCTCGTAGCGCGCCGGGTGTCCGGCGGGTTCGATGCGGCGCAGCAGGCCGGTCCGCGCGCACGCGTTGAGCACGTCGTAGACGGCCTGCGTGGACACGGTCCCCAGCCTGACCCGCACGCCGTCCGCGACCTGGTCGGCGGTCGCGTGGGGGTGCTCGGCGAGCCAGTCGAGGACCGCGAGCCGGGGCGCGGTGACGCGCAACCCGGCTTCCTTGAGCAGTTCACGTGGTCCTGGGGTCATAGCTCCACCACTCCACCATGCTTTCTGGAATCAGTCAAGAAAACGAGCGGTTAAACCCCTTGCCAGGACGGGTGAAGATGGGCTGGTGAACCTCGCCCCCTACCTCGCCGTCCTGCGCACGCCCCGGCTGCCGTCCCTGATGCTGCTGATGCTGGTCGCGCGGATACCGGCGACGGCGGCGGGCATGACGATCACCATGCACGTGCTGCTCAGCCTGGAACGCGGCTACGGCGCGGCGGGCCTGGTCGGCGCGATGGCCACGATCGGCATCGCGGTCGGCGCGCCGCTGATGGGGCGGCTGACCGACCGGCGCGGGCTGCGCGCGATGCTCGCGCTGTCGATGGTCTCCGAGGCGCTGTTCTGGTTCATCGCCCCGTTCCTGCCGTTCGAGGTGCTGCTGGTCACCTGCTTCGTGTCCGGGATCGCGGTGATGCCGGTCATGCAGATCGGCCGGCAGATCACCACCGCGCTGGTCGCCGAGGAGGGCCGGCGGACCGCGCTGGCGATGGACTCGATGGCCGTCGAGGTGGCCTTCATGGCGGGCCCGGCGCTCGGGGTGTTGCTCACCACGCACTGGCACAGCCGGGTGGCGATGTGGGCGATCGGCGCGTCGATGGTGGTGTTCGGGCTGGTCCTGTACGCGGTGAACCCGCCCGTGCGCGACGACGTGGACCACGGCGCGCCGGTGCCGCGCGCCGAGTGGCTGACCGGGCGGGTGGTCGGCGTGCTGATCAGCGCGGGCGGCGCGACGTTCGTGCTGTCCGGGGTCGAGGTCGCGGTGGTCGCCAGCATGCGCGGCATGGGGCTGACCGACTGGACCGGCGGGCTGATCGCGGTCATGTGCGTGGCGTCGCTGATCGGCGGGTTCGTCTACGGCGGGCTCAGCCGGGTGCCGCCGGTGTGGGTGATGATGGGCCTGATGGGCGTGCTCGCGGTGCCGATCGGGCTGTTCGGCGCGACGCCGTGGCTGCTGGCGCTCGCGCTGGTGCCGACGAACTTCCTGTGCGCGCCGACCATCGCCGGGACGGGCGAGGCGATCACCCGGCTGACGCCCGGTTCGGCGCGCGGCGAGGCGATGGGGTTGCAGGGCTCGGCGTTCACGCTGGGCGCGGCGCTCGGCGCGCCGTTCGCCGGGTTCGTGATCGACCACTCGTCGCCCGGCTGGGGGTACTTCGTGGCGGGGCTGGGCGCGGTGGCGATCGCCGCGGGCTCGATGGCGCTGACGGTCAGGAGCCGCGCACCGCGCGCAGCGCTGCCTCGATGAACTCGCCCTTGGTCGCGGTGTAGGTCTCCCGGTCGTCGCCGAAGCGGTGCGCGAGGTCCAGCTTCAGGGCCTGGTAGCGGTCGCGGAGGGGCTCGTCGCGGCGCAGCGCGTCGCGGAAGGCGAGCTGGTCGGCCCAGCGCGGGTGGCCGGCCAGGACGACGTGCAGGTGGGCGCTGCGGTGCCGGCCCGTGGCGTCCGGCCGCACGAAGAACCGCCGCCAGTCCTGGAGGTCCAGCTCCGGCGGCACGTGCGCCCACCCGTCCGCGACCAGCGCGCCCACCACGGCGTCCCGGTCGGACACCGACGCCATCAGGTCGACCACCGGCTTGGCCGCCAACCCCGGCACCGCCGTGGAGCCGACGTGCGCCACCCCGTCCACCAGCCACGCCCCGAGCACCTCGACCAGCCGGGCCCGCTCCGCCTCGGCCCGCACCGCCCAGCCCGGGTCGTGGGGGTGCACCTCGACCTTCTCGTACGCCCACGCGGGAACCGTCATGCCACCACGTTAGGACAAAGCCGGGCCCGTTCCCGGCACTTGGGAAAACGGGTCAGTCCGCGGTTTTCCCGACGCTCGCCTGGGAACGCGCGATCTCCGACGTCAACTGGTCGCCCACGTCGATCTCGTCGGGCCGGAACACGCCGAGCATGTGGGGTTCGACGCCCACCCGCCGGGTGGCCTCCGCCACCGCTTCCCGCAAAAAGGGGAAGAGGGTCTTTATGCCGACCTGGGTGACGAACCGCGCGACCAACTCCGGGGGATAACCCAGAATTCCCTTCGCGACGTAGGTGACCACCGCGTCCGCGTGCACCTCGGCGTCTTCGGTGAGCAGGCTGGTGCGGACCCGGATACCCAATTCCTGCGGCCTGATCCGGACCTGCACCCGCATATCTGCGGGAGCGTCGTCCCGGGCCTCGGGTTCGGCCAACGTGAAACCGGCGCGGGCCCGCGCGGATATCTCGAAGAAGCGCAGATCGTCGAACTCGACCTCGGTGACCATCCGTTCGAGGTCGGCGGGCCGCACGCTAGGCACTCAGCAGCCCGTCCTCGACGTTGCGCACGACCACCCGGAACGGGCGGTTGCGCCGCGCGGCGTGGGCGCCGGGGTTGGCCACCCGGGTCCGCGCCACGAACCGGGCGTCGCCGTTCCACTCGCCGTCGACCGGGATCGCGACCAGCCTCAGCGCGGCACCGGTGGCCCGCGCGTACCGCTGGAGGGTGCTCAGCCGGGGGTCTACCGCGGTGCGCTCCAGGTCGGACACGGCCGACTGGGTGGTGCCCATCCGCTCGGCCACCTGCTTCTGGCTCAGGCCGAGGTGGGTGCGCAGCTCGAACAGGCAGCGCATGAAGTCGGCCAGGTTGACGTCGTCCTCGGTGGCGGCCACGACTCCGGGGTCGTCCGGGTCCAGGCCGAGCAGACCGAACAGCTCGTCGGACATCGCGTCCTCCTCGCTCCGTGGAACACATGATGCATCGGTCTGGACCGATATCGCCAGTGGGCGACCGGACGTTACACCCGACCGGCCCAGTCCAGGAGCCGTCGCCGGGCAAGTTCAACCTCTCGTGGGACGATGCGCCGCTTCTTGCCCGTGAAAAGGAGGGCGAGCAGCACCAGGCCATCGGCCGACCGGGTGAAGAAAAGGCGGTACTCACTCCCGCGATGGGTGAGCCGGGCTTCGAACAGACCGCGTTTCAGATCTTTGACATCGCGCGGCAGCGTCTCCCCGGCGGCGATCCGGTTCATCAGGCCGGCCAGCCGGACCCGACCGCGTTCGTCGTTCCCGAGTGCGACCCCGAGTTCTTTGTCGACCGGACTGCCGCCGCCGGGGGCCTCGTAGAAACGCCAAGCGGGCTGGGTCACCCGTCCTCCAGTTCGCATGCTCGGTCGAGGCCCCCGGAAATAACCATACGCTTTCCTCGCGGGTACTCGACCACACGACCCGGGAAACGGGTGCCGGACAACGCGAGCAGCACTCCGGTTATCGGTGATATCGGCGATCTATTCGAGACCGGCGCGAATAGCGGACTTATCGCGGATCGAGTTCGCGCAACGCGTGGTGGAGCCGTTCGAGGGCCGGGCGGTGCGCCGCGTAGTGGCCCGCCGCCGCGGCGTCGGGGTGGATCACCCGGGTCGGCCGGATCAACGTCGCCGCCGCGCGCAGGTCCGGGAACTCGCCCAGCGCGTGCCACGCCAGCAGCGCCGCGCCGACGCCCGAGCCCTCGCTGTCCTCGGCGAGTTCGAGGTCCAGCCCGAGCGCCGACGCGAGCACCGACGCCCACAGGTCGCTGCGGAACGCGCCGCCCGTCACCCGCACGGCGTGCACCTCGGCCACCGAGCGGACCGCGTCGAGCACCAGCGCCATCTGCTGCGCCACGCCCTCCACCAGCGCGCGGGTGATCTCCGCGCGCCCGTGCTCCCGCCGCACCCCGATCAGCGCCGACCGCGCGTCCGGGTCCCACCACGGGGCCCGCTCGCCCAGCAGGTACGGCAGCGCGACCACGCCCGACGCCCCCGGCGGCACGGTCGCGGCCTCGCGCAGCAGCGTCGCCACGTCGGCCTGGAACGTGTCGGCGGCCCATTGCGCGACGACGCCGCCGTTGCTCACCGCGCCGCCCAGCACCCACAGCCCGTCGGCGACGGCGTAGCAGAACACCCGGCCCCGCTCGTCCACGGCGGGCTCGTCGCGCACCACCCGCAGCGCCCCGCTGGTCCCCATCGACACCGCCGCGACGCCCGGCACCACCGCGCCGACCCCGAGGTTCGCCATCGGCCCGTCACCACCGCCGAGCACCACCGGCACCCCGCGCGGGACCCCGGGCACGTCGAGGACCAGCGGGAACGCCGCCGTGGGCGGCAGGAGTTCGGGCAACGCCGCCGCGCGCACCCCGGCGAAGGCCAGCGCGCCGGGGTGCCAGGCCAGCGCCCGCAGGTCCATCAGGCCGCTGCCGGACGCGGACGAGTGCTCGGTGACCAGCCGGCCGGTCAGCCGCAGGGCGACGTAGTCCTTGAGCCCGCACCACGAAGCCGCGGTGGTCCCGCGCGCGGTGAACCAGGCGAGCTTCACCAGCGGCGACATGGGGTGCACGGGCGTGCCGGTGGCGCGGTGCAGCGCGCGCCCCTCGGCCGTGCCGCGCAGGGCGGACGCCTCGGCCACCGCCCGGTTGTCGGCCCAGCTCAACGACGGGGTGACCGGTACGCCGGCGGAATCGAGCCCCAGCAACGTGTGCATCGCGCCGGTCAGCACCAGCGCGCGCACCCGGTGCCCCTGCGCGGCGACCTCGGCCAGCGCCCGGAGCGCGGCCCGCAGCACCACGTCGGGGTCGTGCGTCGCCTCGCCGGACGGCGTGGTGCGCATCGGGTAACCGTGCTCGGCGGACCCGACCACGCGCGCGTCCCGGTCGACCGCGATGACCTTGGTCGCCGTCGTACCGAGGTCGACCGCCAGCACCGCCTCCGCCATGCTGCGAACCTACCCCGCACCCGACCGCGACGACCCCGCCCGAACCCGGCGGACCGGGACGGACGGGGTCGGGCGAGGGGGTGGCCGGCTACAGGCGGCCGACCAGCTCCTCCGCGATCTCGTAGGTGTTGAGCGCCGCGCCCTTGCGCAGGTTGTCGCCGCACACGAAGAAGTCCAGCGTGTTCGGGAAGTCCAGCGCCTGGCGCACCCGGCCCACGTACGTCGGGTCCTCGCCGACGACGTCCACCGGCGTCGGGAACTTCTTCGCCGCCGGGTCGTCCACCAGCACGATGGTCGGCTGCTCGGCGAGGATCTTGTGCGCCTGCTCGACGGTCACCTCACGGGCGAACGTCGCGTGCACGGCCAACGAGTGCGTGGTCACCACGGGCACCCGCACGCACGTCGCCGACACCTTCAGGTCCGGGATGCCGAGGATCTTGCGCGACTCGTTGCGGACCTTCAGCTCCTCGCTGGTCCAGCCGTCGTCCTTGAGCGAACCCGCCCACGGCACCACGTTGAGCGCCAGCGGAGCCGGGAACGGCGACTCGGCCACCGGCAGGCCGGCCGCCTCCAGCGCCTCCCGCACGTCGCCGGCGCGGACGCCGACCTGCTTGCCCGCCAACGCCTCCAGCTCGCCGTAGAGCCGGTCGATCGCCGACTGGCCGCCGCCGGACGCCGCCTGGTAGGACGCCACGACCAGCTCGCGCAGCCCGAACTCGCGGTGCAGCGCGCCGAGCGCGGCCATCATGGACAGCGTCGTGCAGTTCGGGTTCGCGATGATCCCCTTGGGGCGCGCGGAGATCGCGTCCGCGTTCACCTCCGGCACCACCAGCGGCACCTCCGGGTCCATCCGGAACGCCCCGGAGTTGTCGACCGCCACCGCGCCGCGCTCGGCCGCGATCGGGGCCCACTGCGCGGACACCTCGTCCGGCACGTCGAACATCGCGATGTCGACGCCGTCGAACGCCTCGGGCGACAGCGCGACCACGGTCAGCTCTTCGCCCCGCACGGTGATCTTCTTGCCCGCCGAGCGGGCCGAGGCGATCAGCCTGATCTCGCCCCACGGCACCGACGCGCGGCCGTTGATGATGTCGATCATGACGGTGCCCACGGCACCGGTCGCGCCCACCAGGGCGAGAGTCGGGCTCATCGTCCACTCCCCGCGTACACCACGGCCTCTTCGTCCCCACCCAACTCGAACGCGTCGTGCAGCGCACGCACCGCGTCGTCCAACTGGGTGTCGCGGCAGATGACCGAGATTCGGATCTCCGAAGTCGAGATGATCTCGATGTTGACGCCGGCCGTGGCCAGCGCCTCGCAGAAGGTCGCCGTCACGCCGGGGTGCGACCGCATCCCCGCGCCGATCAGCGACACCTTGCCCACGTGGTCGTCGTAGAGGACCGCCTCGAAGCCGATCTCCTCGCGCACCTTCTCCAGCGCCGCCACCGCGCGCGGCCCGTCGTCCTTCGACAGCGTGAAGGTCACGTCGGTGCGGCCGGACATGGCCTGGGAGACGTTCTGCACGACCATGTCGATGTCGAGTTCCGCCTCGGCCACGACCCGGAAGATCCGGGCCGCCACGCCGGGGTGGTCGGGGACCGCGGTCACGGTCACCTTGGCCTCGGACCGGTCGTGCGCGACGCCGGTGATCATCGCCTGTTCCACGGGAAGGTCCTCCACTGACCCGGACACGATGGTCCCGGGCTTGTTGCTGAACGAAGATCGGACGTGCACCGGGACGCCGTAGCGGCGGGCGTACTCGACGCAGCGGAGCATGAGCACCTTGGCCCCGCACGCCGCCATTTCGAGCATCTCCTCGTAGGTGATGGTCTCCAGCCGCCGGGCGTTCGGCACGATGCGCGGGTCGGCGGTGAACACGCCGTCCACGTCGGTGTAGATCTCGCACACGTCGGCTTTCAGGGCCGCCGCCAACGCCACCGCGGTGGTGTCGGTGCCGCCCCGGCCGAGCGTGGTGATCTCCTTGCTGTCCTGGCTCACGCCCTGGAAGCCCGCGACGATCGCGATGGCGCCGTCGGTCAGCGCGTCCTGGATGCGGCTGGGCGTCACGTCGATGATGCGCGCCTTGCCGTGCACGGACGTGGTGATCACGCCGGCCTGCGAGCCGGTGTACGAGCGCGCCTGGGCACCCAGCGAGTGGATCGCCATCGCCAGCAGCGACATGGAGATGCGCTCGCCGGAGGTGAGCAGCATGTCCATCTCGCGGGCGGGCGGCACCGGGGACACCTGGCGGGCGAGGTCGAGCAGCTCGTCGGTCGTGTCGCCCATCGCGGAGACGGCCACCACGACGTCGTTGCCCGCCTTGCGGGTCGCGACGATGCGCTCGGCCACCCGTTTGATCCGCTCGGCGTTCCCGACCGAGGAACCGCCGTACTTCTGGACGACGAGCGCCACAGATCCTCTCCCTCCGAGCCGATGCCTGAGCGGGAAACCCCAGCTCGAAGGGCAGACTACCCGTCCCGCGAGGTGGACAGCGGCGACCGTGACGGGCACTACCCTCATGGTCGTGTCAACCCTGGAGGCCGTCCCCGTGGAGCCGGAGGCCGCACCCGTGCCGGTGCGCGAGCGGCTGGCGCGCGCGGCCAGACACCGGGTGACCTTGGCGCTCGCGCCCGCCGTGCTCTACCTGGCGGTGCGCGAGAGCGGCCTGCTGGCGCTCCAGCTGATGGCCGAGCGGTGGAACAAGGACGTCACGCGGGCTCTCACGTCGTGGGACGGGCAGTGGTTCCTGGGCATCGCCGAGGGCGGCTACGCGAACGTGGACCGCGCCCTGGTCGACGCGTTCTCCCGGCGCACCGACGAGACGCCGCTGGCGTTCTTCCCCGGCTACCCGGCGCTGGTGCGGTGGGCCGACGGGCTGCCCGGCGTCTCGGTGGTCGGCGCGGCGTTCGCGGTGTCGCTGGTGAGCGGGCTGTTCTGCGCGTACGGGCTGCACCGGCTGGGGCGGCACGTGTTCGGCGGGTCGAACCGGGCCGGGCTGGTCCTGGTGGTGCTGTTCGCCGCGTCGCCGATGGCGGTCGTGCTGTCGATGACCTACTCGGAGGCCACGTTCTGCGCGCTGGCGGCGTGGTCGCTGGTCGGCGTGGTGGAACGGCGGTGGGTGCTCGCGGGCCTGTGCTGCGCGGCGGCGGGGCTGGTGCGGCCCACGGCGGCGGCCCTGGTCCTCGCGGTGTGCGCGGCGGCCGCGGTCGCCATCCTCACCCGCAAGGACGGCGTCCGACCGTGGCTGGGCGCGGCGATCGCCCCGCTGGGGCTGCTCGGCTACCTCGGGTACGTGGCGGTGCGCACCGGCCAGTGGGACGGCTGGTTCGCGGTGCAGCGGGAAGGCTGGGACTCCCGGTTCGACGGCGGCGCGGCCACCTGGAAGTTCGCGCTGCTCGTGCTGGGCGACCCGAGGTCGGTGCTGGAACTGGCCACGGTGTGGTTCCTGGTGGTGGCGATCGCGCTGGTGGTGCTCGGCGTCCGGCGCGGGCTGGAGTGGCCGCTGGTGGTGTACGGGGTGGGCGTGCTGGCCATGGACCTCGGGTCCAACGGGCTGATGAACTCCAAGGCGCGGCTGCTGCTGCCCGCGTTCACCCTGCTGATCCCGGTGGCGCTGGCGCTGGCGCGGCGGCGGACCACGACGGCGGTGGCCGTGCTCGGCGGGATCGTGGTGTTCAGCGCGTGGTTCGGCGCGTACGCCATCACCGCTTGGCAGTATGCGATCTGATGGAACTCAACCGGATCATCGCCGACCGCTGGAGCCCGCGCGCGTTCGACGCGGACGCGACCGTGGACCCAGCCGACCTGACCCTGCTGCTGGAGGCCGCCCGGTGGGCGCCCTCGCACGGCAACACCCAGCCCGCCCGGTTCGTCGTGGGGCACCGGGGCGACACCACGTTCCAGCGGATCTTCGACGTGCTGCGACCCGGCAACCAGACGTGGGCGTGGCGGGCGTCGGTGCTGCTGCTCGCCGCGCGGGCGACCACCGACGAGCGCGGACCGGTGCCCAACACCGAGTTCGGGCTGGGACTGGCCGTGCAGAACCTGGTGCTGCAAGCCGTCGACCTCGGTCTGGTGACCCACCAGATGGGCGGCTTCGACCACGACGCCGCGGCGCGGGCGTTCAACCTGCCCGAAGATGTTGTGCCGGTAGTGGTCGTCGCCATCGGAAAGCTCGGCGACGCGGCCGTTCTGCCGGAAGACCTCCAGGCACGCGAACAGCGCCCGCGCGAGCGCAAGCCCTTGGCGGAGATCGCTTTCACCGAAACCTGGGGAAACGCTCTGTAGGATTTGCCGCTGCTTCGCAGACGGCGGCGAGGTCGCCTGGAAGTCGGTAGGTCGAGTCTCATTTCACGTCGATCGAAGAGCGTGATCGACGTGAAATGAGACTCGACCTACCGACGCGACCTCGCGGGGGGCTACCGGGCTTGCGGGACCTGCTGGGTGTGCTGGGCGTGCTGGGCTCGGTGAGGGGCTCGCGGGGGTCTGGCGGGGGTCTAGCGGGCTACTACGCGGGCCAGCAGGCCGGTGACTACCAGCCAGAACACGGCTGCCAGGCCGTAGTTGACGATGACGTCTAGGTTGGCGTTGCCGAGCTGGAACAGGCCCGGGAAGAACAGTGCCAGCGGCTCCGCGAGCTGCTGGATGAAGCGGAAGAACGCGTTGGCCTGGTTCGCCCCGAAGAGGATCATGAGGATGTAGAGCACCTCGATGAGCGCGAACACTGCGCCGACGCCGCTGATCACTCGGGCAGCGGTGAAGCCTCCGCTGCGCGTTGAGGTTCGGGTTCGCCATCTGGACATGCCGTAGAAATTCCCACCCCACGATCGAGTGAAACTCGTACGGGTGAAGTTCCATCATCTGGGCGCCCGGTTCCACCGCCGGACGGATTCCGGCTAGGGTGTGGGCGTGGCACGTGCCCTCCTGCTTCGCCGCCGTGACGGGGTCTGACCAGACCGGCCCCCCGTCGCGGGTCGAGCGTTGCCGCCGGTCGTTTCCCGCACGCCCGGCAGGAGCAGCCACCGCATGACGACCTCACCCGACGCCTACACCTCCGGCGTCAGCCGCATCCGTCCCCCCGCGCGCCCCGCCCCGGCCGACCAGCCGGTGTGGAACCCGCAGCGCGGCACCTCGATGCCCGTGCACCGCTACCGGCCGTTCCACGAGCTGGTCGAGGTGGTCGACGTACCCGACCGGACCTGGCCGACCAAGCGGATCACGCAGGCCCCGCTGTGGTGCGCGGTCGACCTGCGCGACGGCAACCAGGCGCTGATCGACCCCATGTCGCCCGCCCGCAAGCGCAAGATGTTCGACCTGCTGGTGCGCATGGGCTACAAGGAGATCGAGGTCGGGTTCCCGGCCGCGTCGCAGACCGACTTCGACTTCGTCCGGGAGATCATCGAGGACGGGGCGATCCCGCCGGACGTGACCATCCAGGTGCTCACCCAGTGCCGCTCCGAGCTGATCTCGCGCACGTTCGAGTCGCTGCGCGGCGCGGGCAGGGCGATCGTGCACTTCTACAACTCGACGTCGGTCCTGCAACGCCGCGTGGTGTTCAAGTCCGACCGCGAGGGCATCAAGAAGATCGCCACCGACGCCGCCCGGTTCGCGCTGGAGGAGGCGAAGAAGTACCCGGAGACCGAGTTCCGCTACGAGTACTCCCCCGAGTCGTACACCGGCACCGAGCTGTCGTACGCGCTGGAGGTGTGCGACGCGGTGTCGGAGATCGTCCAGCCGACGCCGGACAAGCCGTTGATCGTCAACCTGCCGGCGACCGTCGAGATGGCCACGCCGAACGTCTACGCCGACTCGATCGAGTGGATGTCGCGCAACCTGGCCCGCCGCGACTCGATCATCCTGTCGCTGCACCCGCACAACGACCGGGGCACCGGCGTGGCCGCCGCCGAGCTGGGCTACCTGGCGGGCGCGGACCGGATCGAGGGCTGCCTGTTCGGCAACGGCGAGCGCACCGGCAACGTCTGCCTGGTCACGCTGGCGATGAACCTGTTCAGCCAGGGCGTCGACCCGCAGATCGACTTCTCCGACATCGACGAGGTCCGGCGCACGGTCGAGTACTGCAACCAGCTGCCGGTCGCCGAGCGCCACCCGTACGGCGGCGACCTGGTGTTCACCGCGTTCTCCGGCTCGCACCAGGACGCGATCAAGAAGGGGCTCGAAGCCCTGGAGGACGCCGCCAAGGCCGTCGGGCAGCACGTGGACGAGTTCCCGTGGGAGGTCCCGTACCTGCCGATCGACCCGAAGGACGTGGGCCGCAGCTACGAGGCGGTCATCCGGGTCAACTCGCAGTCCGGCAAGGGCGGCGTGGCCTACCTGATGAAGACCGAGCACCACCTGGACCTGCCGCGCCGGTTGCAGGTCGAGTTCTCCCGGGTGATCCAGGAGGTCACCGACACCCACGGCGGCGAGATCTCGCCCAAGGACATGTGGGACTCGTTCTCGACCGAGTACCTGGACGGGGCGGTGCCGCTCAAGCTGGTGCGGCAGAAGGTGACCGCGGACGGCGGCGGCCACGAGAAGATCAAGGCCGTGCTGGTCGTGGACGGCGAGACCCAGGAGGTCACCGGCACCGGCAACGGCCCGATCGCCGCGTTCGTGGACGCCCTGGCCACGATCGGCTACGACGTGCGGGTGCTGGACTACTCGGAGCACGCGATGTCGTCGGGCGACGACGCCCGCGCCGCCGCCTACCTGGAGTGCGCCGTGGGCGACCGGGTGCTGTGGGGCGTCGGCATCGACAGCTCCACGGTCTCCGCGTCGCTGCGCGCGGTCGTCTCCGCCCTGAACCGGGCCCACCGCTGAGGTCGGTCGGGCGGTGCGCACCGGGTCGGTGCGCACCGCCCGTCCACGGCCCGGATCCGACCGGTCACGGGCCGTTCACCTGAGGCTTTGCTGAAGAGGTCGGTCGCGGCGGAGTGATCGGGCCGCGGGTAGCGTTGCCCCATCATGACCGCTCTCCTGCTGCTGTTCGTGGTCGCCGCCGTGCCGCTGCTGCCCACGGAGGCGGTGTTGATCGGCACCGGGGTGCTGGCCGCGTCCGGGGAGTTCTCGCTGTACGCGGTGATCCCGGTGGCGACGGCCGGGTGCTTCCTGGCCGACCTGGTCAACTACTCGATCGGCCGCGGGGCGGGGCGGCCCGCGCTGCGCCGGTTCACCCGGCGGCCGGGGCCGCGCGCGGTGGTCGAGTGGACGGCGGACAAGCTCGCCGCGCGCGGGGAGACGATCCTGATCGCGGTGCGGTGGGTGCCCGGCGGCGGGGTGGTGGGCGCGCTGCTGGCCGGCTCGCTGCGGTGGCCGCTGCGCCGGTTCGTCCCGGTCGCGTTCGTCGGCTCGGCGCTGTGGTGCGCCTACACCGCGCTGCTCGGGTACTTCGGCGGCCAGGTCGTGGAGGAGCCGGTCGCCGCCATCGCGCTGTCCTGGGGCGCGGCGCTGCTGATCAGCCTGCCGGTGGGGATGGCGGTGCGGGCCGCGCAGCGCAAGGTCACGACGGCCGGGTAGCCCGGTCCAGCGCCTGGCGCACGGCGGTGCGGGCCCGCGCGTAGGCACCGGGGTCGTCGTGCAGCACGGACCGGGCGTTGGCCAGCTCCAGGTACGCGACCAGCTCGAACGCCAGCTGGGCCGGGTCCACCGCGAGGTCGGGCACGTCCGCCGCCGAGGTCCGGATCAGCTCGACCCAGCGGCGGTCGAACTCGGCGATCGAGTCGCGCACCCGGCCGGCGCGGGCGTCGAACTCGGCCTGCACGGAGTAGAAGAAGCAGCCGCCGGGGAACGTGCGCCGCTGCGAGTAGTCGAGCCAGCCGTCCAGCAGGCGGGCCAGCCGGGCCAGGCCGGTCTCGCCCTCGGCCGGGGCGACCACCTCGTCGACGAAGATCTTCGCCGCCGCCCGGACCGTGGCGAGCTGGAGTTCCTCCTTCGACCCGAAGTGCGCGAACACCCCGCTCTTGCTGACCTCCAGTTCGGTGGCCAGCCGGCCGATGGACAGCCCCTCCAGCCCCTCCACCGACGCGATCTCCGCCGCCCGCAGCAGGATCTGCCGCCGGGTCTGCTCGCCGCGCTCCACCCGTCCGTCGACCTTCACCCCGCCCACGCTAGCCCCCTTGACCACTCGAAAACTAATTGTACGATCGTTCGTACAACTTCTTAGGGGGCTTCGTGGACCTGCTCGACCTCGACCGCACCGCCATCGACCGCAACGCCGCGCTGGTCGCGCGGCTCACGCCGGAGGACTACGACCTGCCCACCCCGTGCGCCGGCTGGACCGTCCGCGACGTCGTGCGGCACCTGGTCGACATGGCGATCAAGTTCGACGCGGGCGCGCGCGACGGCGAACCCCGCACCGGCATCTCCGACGACCTCGTCGCGTCCTACGTCGCGGCGAGCGACCTGGTCACCGAGTCGTTCCGGACCGACGGCTTCCTCGATCGGGACGCGCTGATCCCCGGCTTCGGCCGGCACCCCGGCCGCAACCTGGTCGGCACGCACTTCGTGGACAACGTGGTCCACTCGTGGGACCTCAAACGCGCGCTGGGCGTGGACAGCGCGGTGGACGACGACCTGGTGCTCATCGCGTACAAGATCGCGGGCCGCTACCCGGCCACGCCGGACGTGCGCGGCCCCGGGGCGGCGTTCGCGCCGCCGGTCGAGGTCGCCCAGGACGCCCCGCCCACCGACCGGCTGGTCGCCCTGCTCGGCCGCGCCCCGGACTGGAAGCCCTGAACCGCCGTGCGGGGTGCCGTCCAGGGGGAGGCACCCCGCACGGGGGTCACGGGTTGAGCGCCTCGGTCACCGACGCCGGGCCGACCAGCGGGATGTCCGGCGAGATGCCGTCCTCCTCCACCAGCACGGCCTCGACCTCGTGCGGCCGGATCTTCCCGGCGCGGATGTCCTCCGCCCAGTGGCACGCGACCTTGTGCCCCGGCAGCACCTCGCGCAACCGCGGGCGTTCGGACGCGCACTTCGTGTCCTGCTTCCACGGGCACCGGGTGTGGAACCGGCAGCCGTCGGGCGGGTTCGCGGGCGAGGGCAGGTCGCCCTTGAGCAGGATCCGCTCGCGGCGGTCCTCCACCAGCGGGTCGGGCACCGGGATCGCCGACAGCAGCGCCCGGGTGTAGGGGTGCAGCGGCTCGGCGTAGAGGTCGTCCGAGGTCGCCTCCTCCACCAGGCCGCCCAGGTACATCACGCCGACCCGGTCCGAGATGTGCCGCACCACGGCCAGGTCGTGCGCGATCACCAGGTAGGTGAGCCCGAACTGGTCCTGCAATTCCTCCAGCAGGTTGACCACCTGCGCCTGCACCGACACGTCGAGCGCGGACACCGGCTCGTCGGCGATGATCAGGTCCGGTTCCACGGCGAGCGCGCGGGCGATGCCGATGCGCTGCCGCTGACCGCCGGAGAACTCGTGCGGGTACTTGCGCAGCGACCTCGACGGCAGGCCCACGGCGCCCAGCAGCTCGCGCAGCCGCTTGCCGGTGGCCTCCTTGCCCTTGTCCAGGTCGTGCGCCCGCAGGCCCTCGACCAGGATGGACTCCACGGACTGCCGGGGGTCCAAGGACGACATGGGGTCCTGGAACACCATCTGCATCCGCCGCCGCATGGTGCGCAGCGCCTCGCCCTTGAGCGTGGTCAGGTCCGTGCCGTCGAACACCACCTTGCCGGCGGTCGGCTCGGTCAGCCGCAGGATCGCCCGCCCGAGGGTGGACTTGCCGCAGCCGGACTCGCCGACCAGGCCGTAGGTCTCGCCGCGCCGGACGCTCAGGTCCACCCCGTCCACCGCGTACACGTGCCCGACCGTCCGGTCCAGCACGATGCCCCGCTTGATCGGGAAGTGCACCTTGATGCCCTGCACCGACATCAGTTCGTCCGCGGTGGACACGTCGGTGGCCGCGCCGGCCGACTCGTCGGCCGCGGCCGCGCCCTGCGGGCTCATGCCGACACCTCCTCGGGCACCGGGGGCAGGACCGGGTTGTGGCAGCGCAACAACCTGCCGGAACCCAGGTCCTCCTGCTCGGGCGTCACCTGGACGCAGCGGTCCAGCGCGTTCGGGCAGCGGGGCGCGAACGCGCACCCGTTGTCCCACGGGATGTTGTCCGACACCGAACCCTTGATGGGGTGCAGCTTCTCGCCGCGCGGCGCGTCCAGCCTCGGGATCGAGGCCAGCAGCCCGTGGGTGTAGGGGTGGCGCGGCTGCGCGAACAGCTCGTGCCGCTGCGCCTTCTCCACCACCCGCCCGCCGTACAGGACGTTGACCTCGTCGCACAGCCCGGCCACGACGCCCAGGTCGTGCGTGATCATCACCAGCGCGGTGCCCAGGTCCCGCACGAGTTCCTTGAGCAGGGCCAGGATCTGCGCCTGGATGGTCACGTCCAGCGCGGTGGTCGGCTCGTCGGCGATGAGCAGCCGGGGCCGGCAGGCCAGCGCGATCGCGATCAGCGCGCGCTGCCGCATCCCGCCGGAGAGCTGGTGCGGGTACTCCGACAGCCGCCGGGTCGGGTCGGGGATGCCGACCTTGTCCAGCAGGTCCGCCGCCTCCACCATGGCCTTCTTGCGGCTCATGTCCCGGTGCCGCTCCAGCACCTCGGTCACCTGCACGCCGATCGGGATGACCGGGTTCAGCGAGGACAGCGGGTCCTGGAACACCATGCCCAGGTCGCGCCCACGCCGGTCCCGCATCTCCTTGTCCGACAACGACAGCAGGTTCGTGCCCTCGTAGGACACCGACCCGCTGACCCGCGCGCCGCGCTTGGGCAGCAGGCCCATCACGGCCAGCGAGGTGACCGACTTGCCGCACCCCGACTCGCCGACCAGGCCCACGGTCTGGCCCGGCTCCACGTCGAAGCTCACGTGGTCGACGGCGGTGAAGGGCTGCTCCCCCTTGCGCTCGAAAACCACGGTGAGGTCACGCACTTCCAGCAACGCCATGACTCACCGCCTGCTCTTGGGGTCGAGGGCTTCGCGCAGGGTCTCGCCCATCAGCGTGAACCCGAGCGCGACCAGGATGATGCAGCCCGCCGGCCAGAACGCCAGCTGCGGGTGCGTGTCGAACACGTTCTGCACGTCGCCGAGCATCTGGCCCCACTCCGGGATCCGGTCGTCGGGGTTGCCCAGGCCGAGGAACGACAGCGCCGCCGCGTCGATGATGGCCGTGGCCAGCACCAGCGTGGACTGCACGATCACCGGGCCCAGCGAGTTGGGCAGCATGTGCCGGAACACGATCGCCCCCGGCTTCACGCCCAGCGCGGTGGCCGCGAGGACGTGGTCGCTGTGCCGCTGCGCGAGCATGGAGCCGCGCAACAGCCGGGCGAAGACCGGGATCTGCACCACCGCCACCGCGACGATGACGGTGAACTGGTTGGGTCGGGCGAACAGCGCGCTGATGCTGAACGCCAGCAGCAGGCTGGGCAGCGACAGCATGACGTCGACCAGCCGCATGACGACCGAGTCGACCCAGCCGCCGAAGGCGCCCGCCAGCGTGCCCAGCGTGAGACCGCCGGCCAGCCCGATCAGGGTGGCCAGCACGCCGACGATCAGCGTCTGCTGGGAGCCGACCAGGACCCGGGAGAAGAAGTCCCGGCCTTGCAGGTCGCCGCCCAGCGGGTGGCCGGGCTGGGCGGGCGGGATCTCGTTGCGCGCCTTGACCACCTGGTCGATGAGCATCGGGTCGGACGGGTCCTGCGGCGCCAACCACGGCGACAGCAGGGAGACCAGCACGAACAGCCCGATGATGACCGCGCCGGTGAGGAACACCGGGCTGCGGCGCAGCGTCCGCCACGCGCTCGCGGCCAGGCTGACCCCGGCGTCGGAGTCGGCCGTCGACGCGGCCAGCGCGTCGATCTTGTCCTTCTTCTTGCGTCCGAGTTTCTCGGTGGGAGTGACCATCGCGGGCTACCTCGTCCTGATCCGCGGGTCGATGAACGCGTACGAGAGGTCCACCAGCAGGTTGACCACCACGTAGACGATCGTGGCCATGATGATCAGCAGCAGCAGCACCGGGTAGTCGCGTCTCTCGAACCCGATGGCCAGCGCCTGGCCGACCCCGGGCAGCGAGAACACCTTCTCGGTCAGCACCGCGCCGGCGAGCAGAGCGCCGGTCTGGAGACCGATCGTGGTGACCACCGGGAGCATCGCGTTGCGCAGCACGTGCCGCCGCCGGATGGTCGGGGCGGTGAGGCCCTTCGACTCCGCGGTGCGCACGTAGTCCTCGTCGAGCACGTCGAGCACCGCCGCGCGGGTGATCCGGAAGACCACCGCGAACGGGATGGTGGACAGCGCGATGGCGGGCAGGATCAGGTGCTCCAGCGCGTCCCACGCCGCGTCCCACTCCTGCGTGATGATGCCGTCGAAGACGAAGAACCCGGTCACCCGGGTGGCGTTGATGGCGCTCTGGCGGCCTTCCGTGGGCAGGCTCAGCGCCGCCGACAGGGTGTCCTTGAGGACGTAGGCCAGGAAGAACACCGGGACGGCGACGCCGATCAGCGAGCCGCCCACGCTGAGGTTGTCGAACCAGCTGCCGCGCCGCTTCGCCGCCATGTACCCGAGCGGGATGCCGAACGCGATGGCGATCACGATCGCCAGGAAGCTCAGTTCGATAGTCGCGGGGAACCGCTGGAGGAAGATCTCCATGGCCGAGTCGCCCGGCTGGACGCCGGTGGAGACGCCGAAGTCGCCGGAGAGCGCGCGGCCGAGGAACTTGAAGTACTGGGTGACGATCGGCTGGTCCAAGCCGAGCTGTCGGGTGAGGGCTTCCCGCGACTCGGGCGTGGCGCGCTCCCCCAGGAGGGCCGAAACCGGCCCACCCGGGAGAGCGCGCAGCCACGCGAAGAGCAGCAGGGACAGCACCAGCACCACGCCGACCAGCTGGATGAGCCGTCGGATCGTGTAGCGGAGCATTGAGCTACCCCGTCGTCTCTGTCAGTTCGTCAGCCCTTGCTGGCCGAGCCGAACCGCTCGTCGGTCAACGGGCTGGGCGTGACCCCCTGGATCTCCTTCTTGAACACGATGGCCGGCGGGGAGTGCGAGATGGCGATGGCGGGCAGGTACTCCTCCATCAGCTTCTTGTTCAGGTCCTCGTACTGCTTGGTCCGCTTGGCGGCGTCCGGCTCGGCGTTCGCCGCGGCCAGCGCGTCGGCCAGGGTCTTGCCCCACGGCGCCTTGCCGGTGTTGAACCGGTTGTCGGTGCGGCCGAAGAACGTGCCGACCCAGTTGTGCGCGGTGCCGTTGTCACCGGTCCAGCCGAGCAGGAAGATGTCCGGCGCGCCGTTGTCGACGTCGGTCAGGTAGCCGCCGTTCCACGGCTTGCTGGTGGTCTCGATCTTGATGCCGGCCTTCTGCAGGTCGCCGGCGATCGCGCCGTAGAGGTCCTTCGGGCTGGGCATGTACGGCCGGGTGACCTCGGTCGGCCAGTAGAACTTCAGCGTCAGGTCGGACGCGCCCGCCTCGGCGAGCAGCGACTTGGCCTTGTCCAGGTCGTACTTCACCGCGGTCAGCGACTTGTTGTAGCCGTCCACGGTCGGCGGCATGAACTGGGTGGCCACGGTCGCGCCCTCGGGCAGCTGGGACTTGACCAGCTGGTCGCGGTTGATCGCGTACTGGAGCGCCTGGCGGACCTTGAGGTCCTGGAGCTTGGGGTTGTTGAGCTGGTTGATGCCCAGGTACAGCACGTTGAACGGCGGGCGCACCTTGACGTCGAAGCCGTCGCTCTTCAGGCCCGCCCAGTCGGCGGCGTTGGGCAGGTCGTAGCCGTCGATGTCGCCGGCCTTGAGCGCCTGCTTGCGGGCGGTCTCGTCCGGGATGATCTTGAAGACGACCTTGTCCAGCTTGGCCTTGGTGCCGTGGTAGTCCTCGTTGCGGACGATCTCCACCACGTTGTTGGCCTTGTCGAACTTGCCGAACTTGAACGGCCCGGTGCCGGTCGGGTGCTCGTTGGCGTAGGCCGGGTAGGTGAACGCGTCACCGGCCGCCACGACGTTGTCCGCCTCGTACTTCTTCAGCGCCTCGGGGCTGGAGATCGAGAACGAGGTGAAGCCCAGCACCGACGGGAACTGCGAAGTCGCCGAGGTCAACTCGACGACCGCGGTCTTCGGGTCCTTGGCCGCGCACGACTTGAACAGCGACGGCTTGTCCGGGGTGTCCGCGAAGCCGCCGAAGTTGTCCAACCAGTACTGCGAAACCGCCTCGCTCTGCGCGGCGCCCTTCTGGTTGTACCAACGGTTGAAGTTGAAGCACACCGCTTCGGCGTTGAACGGAGTGCCGTCGTGGAATTTCACATTTTCTTTGAGTGTGAACGTCCACGTCTTGCCATCCGTCGACGACTCCCACTTCGTCGCCAGAGCGGGCTCGACCTCGGCGGTGCCCGCCTTGAAGCCGACCAGACCCTCGTACATCTGGCGGGAGACCCGGAAGGTCTCGCCGTCCGTGGCGTAGAACGGGTCGAACAGCTTGGGAGCACCGGCCGCGCCGAAGGTCAGCGTGCCACCCGTCTTGCCGGACCCCGATTCGTCACCGCGGTCGGATTGCGCGCAAGCGGACAGTGCGAGCGCGGCGACGCCGGTCAGGCCGATCGCGGCCGTCCAGCGGCGCCGGGCCGTTCGGGAATGAGCCATCAAACACCCCTAGTGGAAATCCGGGATCTCACGGTGTGGTCAGCGACCCTAACCGGTCACCACAACCCTTCAGAGGTAACCCAGGTCACGATCCGGCCACGCGAATGGGCATTCTCGTACTTCTGGCGCACGTTCGCTGACCCAACGTGACGACGACCCATCGGGCAAACGCTCTCCTACGCTGTACAACGGACAACAGAAAGCCGCACACACGCGGAGGGGAGGTCGGGGATGGGCCCACAGGTCGAGTTCCGCGTCCTCGGGCCGTTGCAGGTGCTGGTCGACGGCGAGCAGGTGGTGGTCCGCGCAGGTCGTCAGCGGTCGCTGCTGGTCTCGCTGCTCATGCGGGCCGGCTCCAGCGTGTCGGTCGACGAGCTGGCGGAGCACATCTGGGGCGCGGATCCGCCCGCGCGGGCGCGCGGCACGTTGCAGACCTACGTGATGAGACTTCGGCAGGTGCTCGGCCCGGCCGTGCCGATCCGCACCGTCCCCGACGCCTACCTGATCGACGTCGACGAGCGGACCATCGACGTGGTCCGGTTCGAGCAGCTGGTCGAGGAGGGCGAGCAGGAGCGCGCGGCGGGCCGGCTGGAGTCGGCGTCCGCGATCTTCACCGCCGCGCTCGGCCTGTGGCGCGGTCCGGCGATGGTGGACGTGCCGTCGGAGGTGCTGCACCGCGACGAGGTGGCCCGGCTGGGCGAGCGCCGGCTGCACGCCGAGGAGCGCCGGGTCGAGGTCGACCTGGAGCTGGGCCGGCACGCCGAGCTGGTGCCGGAGCTGTTCCGGCTGACCGGCGAGCACCCGCTGCGCGAGCGGCTGTGGTCGCAGCTGATGGTGGCGCTGTACCGGTCCGGCCGGCAGGCCGACGCGCTCGGCGCGTACCGCAAGGTCGGCGACCTGCTGGCGGAGGAGCTGGGCATCGACCCCGGCGACGAGCTGCGCCGCGTGCACCAGCAGGTGCTGGCCGGCGCGCCCGCGCTGGACCTCGGCGCGGCCGCGCCCGACCGGCGCGACCGGGTGGTGCCCTCGCAACTGCCCGCCGACATCGGCGACTTCGTCGGCCGGGAGCAGGCCGTGCAGCTCATCGAGGCCCTGCTGCGCACCGCGCAGGGCGTGCCGGTGGTGACCCTGGCCGGGCCGCCGGGCGTGGGCAAGACGGCGCTGGCCGTGCACGCGGCGCACAAGATGCGGCGGCACTTCCCGGACGGGCAGCTCTACGTGAACCTGCGCGGCTACGCCCAGGGCCCGCCGCTCAACGCCGTGGACGTGCTGCCCCGGTTCCTGCGGGCGCAGGGCGTGCCGCCGGAGTCGGTGCCGCTGGACCAGGACGAGCAGGAGGCGATGTTCCGCTCCCGGCTCACCGACCAGCAGGTGCTGCTGGTGCTGGACAACGCGGCCAACGCCGAGCAGATCCGGCCGCTGCTGCCCGGATCGCCGGGCTGCGCGGTGCTGGTGACCAGCCGGGACACCCTGCGCGGCCTGGCGGTCAGCCACGCCGCGTCGAACGTGCGGCTCGACGTGCTCGACCACGAGGAGACCCGGGCGCTGCTGGCCGGGATGCTCGGCGAGGAGGCGGTCGCCCGGCAGGCGGACGCGGCGTCCGAGCTGGCCGAGCTGTGCGCGCACCTGCCGCTGGCGCTGCGGATCGCGGCGGCGAACCTGCTGTCCCGGCCGGAGACCACCATCGCCTCCTACGTGGAGGAGCTGCGCGCGGGCAACCGGCTGGCCGCGCTGGCCGTGGAGGGCGACGAGCGGGCCGCCGTGCACGCCGCGTTCGACCTGTCCTACACCGCGCTCAAACCCGAGCTGGCGACGCTGTTCCGGCTGCTGAGCCTCGCGCCCGGCGACATCACGCCGGACGTGGCGGCGGCGCTGGGCGGGTTGACCACCCAGGACGCCCGCCGCCGGCTGGACCGGCTGGCCACCGCGAACCTGGTGGACAACCACGCGCCCGGCCGCTACCAGTTCCACGACCTGCTGCGCGACTACGCGGCCGAGCGGCTGGCGTTCGACGACGGCCAGGTGGAGAGCGACCTCGCGCACCGCCGGCTGCTGGACTGGTCGATCCGCTCGGTGGACAACGCGACCGAGGCGGTCAAGGCGAGCATGATGCGGCTGCCCCGCGAGTCGACGGTGACCGGCGTGACGCCCCGGCTGTTCTCCACCCCGGCCGAGGCGCTGGCCTGGCTGGACGCCGAGCGGGCCAACCTGGTCGCGCTGGTGCTGCACGCGTCGGACCGGCAGCCCGACACCGACTGCTGGCAGCTCGCCGACGCCCTGCGCCGCTACTTCTACGGCCAGGGCCTGCCGGTGGAGTGGCTGGCCACGGCCAAGGCCGGGCTCGCCGTGGCGCAGGCGATCGGGGACCCGGTCGGCGAGGTGGCCATGCTGGCGTCGCTGGGCACCCTGTACTGGGTGATCGGCCAGCACCGGGTGGCCGTGGACTACTTCCGCCGCGCCATCCCGATCCAGCAGCGCACCGGGGCCGCGCCGGGCGCGGAGGCCGGCGTGCTGATCAACCTCGGCGGCGTCTACATCGACCTGGGCGAGCTGGAGACCGCGGCGGACTGCCTGGAGCGGGCGCTGGTGATCACCCGCGAGATCGGCGCGTTGCAGCAGGAGGGCATCGCGCAGATCAACCTCGGCGGGGTCTACCTCCAGCTCGGCCAGCTCGACCGGGCGGTGTCGTCGTTCGAGCAGTCGCTGGACGTCGGCAACCGGCTCGGCGTGTGGATCACCCAGGCCGACAGCCACCGGGCGCTGGCCGAGGTGTACCTGTTCCAGGGCCAGCCCGAGCGCGCGGCGGAACTCTACGAGCGCGCGGGCGACCTGTACGAGCGGGCCGGGGCGCGCGGCTTCGCGCACATCCCGCACGAGGGGCTGGCGCACACGTTCGTGATGCGCGGGCGGTACCCGGACGCGATCTCCGAAGCGTCCCGGGCGCTGGCGATGGCGGAGAAGCTGGGCAACCTCAAGGGCGTGTGCGACGCCAAGAACGTGCTCGGCGAGGCGCTGCACGGCGTCGGGCGCACCGAGGAGGCCGTGGAGCGGCACACCGAGGCGCTGCGGATCGCCGAGGAGACCGGCTACCCGTGGGGGATGTGCGCGGCGCGGCAGGGCCTGGCCCAGGCGCACCGCGCGGCGGGCCGGCCGGACGAGGCGAAGTACTCGGCGATCCAGGCCCTGGACAGCGCCGTGCGGTACCGGCTGCGGCTGGCCGAGGTCGGCGCGCTGGCGCTGGTCGGCCGGGTCTGGCTGGACCTGGGCGACGTGCCGCAGGCGGTGGACTTCGCGAAGCGGTCGCTGGACCTCAGCCGGGGCACCGGGCAGCGGTTCGTGCAGGCGCGGGCCGAGCACCTGGCGGGCGACGCGGCGGCGGCCACCGGCGACCGGGGCACCGCGCGTGGCCACTGGACCACCGCGCTGGAGTGGTTCACCGCGATCGGCTCGCCGGAGGCGGACGCGGTCCGCACGGCGCTGGACGGGCTCAGCCGGTCGTGACCACCCGGTCGGCGCGGGCGCGGGTGCCGTCCACGGCGAACCAGCCCCGTTCGAACGCCTGCCAGCGGACCAGGTGGGCGCGGCTGCGCTCGCCGTCGCGGGCGACCGCCCGCTCCAGCCGGGCCGCCGGGTCCGGGTGCTCGACCCAGACGGTCTCGTCGAGCCGGTCCGCGATCGACCGGCGGGCCGCCGAAACCCCTTCCAGCACCAGGGTTCGCGGCACGTCGAAGCCCACCTCGTCGCCCTGCCTGGGCCAGCCGTGCGACCAGTCCAGCCGCCGGTAGCACGCGGGCCGGCCCGCCCACAGGGGTTCGAGCACACCGCCGAGCAGCCGCGGCCACCACGACACCGGGTCGTCCCAGGTGGCGAAGTGGTCGGTCGGCACCAGCACCGCGCCCAGGTCGGCGGCCAGCGCCGCCGCGTAGGTCGACTTGCCCGAGCCGGACGGCCCGTCGACCGCGATCAGCCTCACATGCTGCGCCGGCCGGACAGCGCCCGGCCGAGCGTGAGTTCGTCCGCGAACTCCAGGTCGCCGCCCATCGGCAGGCCGGACGCGAGCCGCGTCACGGTCAGGCCGGGGAAGTCGCGCAGCATCCGCACCAGGTAGGTCGCGGTCGCCTCGCCCTCGGTGTTCGGGTCGGTCGCGATGATGATCTCGTTGACGTCCGTGCCGATCCGGGTCAGCAGCTGCCGGATGCGCAACTGGTCGGGGCCCACCCCGGACAGCGGGTCCAGCGCGCCGCCCAGCACGTGGTAGCGGCCCTTGAACTCGCGGGTCCGCTCGACCGCCAGCACGTCCTTCGGCTCCTCGACCACGCAGATCAGGGTCAGGTCGCGGCGCGGGTCGCGGCAGATGCGGCAGGTCGTCTCGGCCGAGACGTTCCCGCACACGTCGCAGAACACCACGCCGTCCTTCACCTTCTGCAAGGCGTCCTGGAGCCGGCCGACGTCGGCCGGGTCCGCCGCGAGCAGGTGGAAGGCGATGCGCTGGGCGCTCTTGGGACCGACACCCGGCAGCCTGCCGAGTTCGTCGATCAAGTCCTGGACGGGCCCCTCGTACATCAGCCGAACAGCCCGCCGAGGCCGCCCATGTCGTCCAGGCCGCCCATGCCGGACGCGAGCGGGCCCATCTTCTGCGCGGCCAGCTCCTGCGCGGCGCGGTTCGCGTCCCGCACGGCCGCGACGACCAGGTCGGCCAGCGTCTCGACGTCGTCCGGGTCGACCGCCTTCGGGTCGATCTCCAGGCTCTTCAGCTCGCCGCTGCCGGACACCACGGCGGTCACCAGGCCGCCGCCCGCCGTACCGGACACCTCGGCGTCGGCCAGCTCCTGCTGGGCGACGGCGAGTTGCTGCTGCATCTTCTGCGCCTGCTGGAGGATCTGCTGCATGTTCGGCCCACCGGGTTGCACCGCGGGTTCCTCTCCGTCGTGGTCAGGCCACCAGGGTAGCCGCGTGGATCAGCTCTTCAGCGGCCGAGCACCCAGCTGCTCGGCGAGCAGCTTGAGCACCACGGTCTCCGGGTCGAGCCGCTCGCCCGCCTCGTCGTCGCCGGGCAGGGCGGCCTCGGCGAGCATCTCCTCCTCGTCGACCGGTTCCGGCGGGAGGGGTTCGTCGGGCTCCGGGGGCTCCGGGGGCGGCGGGACGTCGTCGGCCCCGGACCGGCCCGGCGCGGGCCTCGACGGCTCCGGGGTGCGGGCGGCCTGGCTGGGCCGGGTCGGCGCGGGCCGCTGCGCGCGGGCCTGCTGGGGCGGGCGGGCGGCGGGCGGGGCCGCGTCGCCGTGCACGCAGGTGACCTGCCAGGTGCCGCCGAAGATCTGGCCGAACGCGGAGGCGATGGCGTCGACGTTGCGCTGCTCGGCGAGCCGGCGGGCCAGCGGGGCCGACTTGTGGCTGACCGTGACCGACGTGCCGGCCACGTCGCCGACCGTGGCGCTGGTGAGCAGCGCCCCGGCACTGGGCCCGGCGATCCCGCGCACGATCCCGCACAGGTCGGGCCACCGCCGCCGGATCTCCGCCGCGTCCGCACCGCCCGAGGCCGGTGCGGGCGGGCCGTCGACCGGCGCGTCCGGGTCCGGCGCGGTGCTCGGCGCGTCCGGCACGACCTGGTCCGACGCCGTCCGGTCCGGCGCGGGAGCGGTCTGCGCGGCCACGGCCGGCGGCTGGGCTGGTTCGGGTCGGGCTGGTTCGGGCTGGGCCGCTGGTTCGGGCTGGGCCGGCGCGGGTCGCACCGGCTCGGCGGCCGGGCGGCTCGGCGGCTGCGGGGGCGCGACCTGGTCGGCGGGGGCGGCGGCGCGTTGCGACGGCCGCTGGAAGGTCCGCCCGTTGTCCGGCGCGCCGGCGTCGACGCCGCTCGGCGTGCCGCCACTGCCCGTGCCGGCGGGCGCGGGGCCGGTTGCCTCGGGCGCGCCCGAGGGGGCGGCGACCGCGCCGGCGGGCGGGCCGTGCTTCTCCAGCTGCTCGACGCGTTGCAGCAGCGCCGCCTCGGTGTCGCTCGCCGAGGGCAGCAGCATCCGGGCGGTGACCAGCTCCAGCAGCAGCCGGGGCGCGGTCGAGCCGCGCATCTCGGTCAACCCCTGGTGCAGGACCTCGGCCCAGCGGGTGACCGTCGCGGGCCGGGTCGCCTCGCGCTGCGCGAGCATCTTGGCCACCACGTCGTCCGGCGCGGACACCAGACCCCGGTCGGCGGCGTCCGGCACGGCGTGCAGCAGCACCAGGTCGCGCAGCCGGTCCAGCAGGTCGGACGCGAACCGGCGCGGGTCGTGCCCGGCGTCGACCAGGCGGTCGATGGTGCCGAACACCGCCGAGCCGTCCCGGTTGGACAGGCCGTCCACCACGTCGTCGATCAGCGCCACGTCGGTCACGCCGAGCAGCGAGATCGCCCGGTCGTACCGGACGCCCTCGGCCCCCGCGCCGGACAGCAGCTGGTCCATGACCGACTGGGTGTCCCGGGCGGAGCCCCCGCCGGCCCGGATGACCAGCGGGAACACCGACGGCTCCACGGCCACGCCCTCGGCCGCGCAGTTGCGCTCCAGCAGGGCGCGCATCGCCGACGGCGGGATCAACCGGAACGGGTAGTGGTGCGTCCGCGACCGGATGGTCGGCAGCACCTTGTCCGGCTCGGTGGTGGCGAAGATGAAGATCAGGTGCTCCGGCGGCTCCTCCACGATCTTCAGCAGGGCGTTGAAGCCCTGCGTGGTGACCATGTGCGCCTCGTCGATGATGAACACCCGGTAGCGCGACTCCGCCGGCGCGTAGAACGCCTTGTCGCGCAGTTCGCGCGCGTCGTCCACGCCACCGTGCGACGCGGCGTCGAGTTCGACGACGTCGACGCTGCCCACGCCGTTGGGCGCGAGGCCGATGCACGAGTTGCACTCGCCGCATGGATCGGGCGTCGGCCCGTTCACGCAGTTCAGCGAGCGCGCCAGGATCCGGGCGGAGGAGGTCTTGCCACACCCGCGCGGCCCGGAGAACAGGTACGCGTGGTTGACCCGCCCCGCCCCGAGCGCCGTGCGCAGCGGGTCGGTGACGTGCTCCTGCCCGACCACCTCCGCGAAGGTGGCCGGCCGGTACTTGCGGTAAAGGGCGAGCGCCACGGCCCAGACCCTACCGAAGGGGTCCGACACGAAAAGGGGACCCCGTGCACCCACCAGAGCCCGCTTATCCTTGCTGCCTTCCGGCCCTGGGGAGGTTCGCGAGATGTGTGCCGCACGAGGTCCACGATCAGTGTAGCCGGTCGTCCCGACCCGCCCGCGACAGACCCAGCGCCGCCACCGCGGCGGCGTGCAGACCGGGCGCGGCGGCCAGGAAACTCGCTGATCCGGCGTGCCACGGCCGCCCGTCGGCGGTGGTCACCACCGCGCCCGCCTCGCGCGCGACCAGCGCCGCGCCGAGCAGGTTCTCCGCGTCCCGGCCGTACTCCCAGAACAGGTCCAGCCGACCCGCCGCCACGTCGGCGACCTGCCACGAGGTGGGCCCGAGGTTGCGCACGGCGGCGACCCGGTCGAGCACGCCGGGCAGCGCCCGGCCGGCCGCCGCGTTCGCCTCGGGCTGCGGGGGCAGCGCCGGCGGCTGGGCGGTCGCGGCGACGGCGGCGGCCAGGTCGGTCTTGCCCGACGGCCGCAGCGGCACGCCGTCGCGCCACGCGCCGACGCCCCGTTCGGCCGCGTAGGTCTCGCGCAGCGGCGGCGAGTGCAGCACCGCGAGCACCGGCAGGCCGTCCTCGACCAGGGTCGCGGTGACGCACCACTGCGGCAGGCCCTGCATGAACTGGATCGCGCCGTCCAGCGCGTCGACCACCCACTGCCCGGCGGGCAGCCGGGCGTGCAGGGCGTCGACCAGCGGTTCGTCGATCGCCCGGAACACCCGCCACATCTCGTCCAGGGACGCGGGCGGCGCGGCGGGCCGCAGGGCCGGGATGCCGGCGGCGACGTCCTCGACGATCTCGATCACGTGGTTTCGCATGGGTCGAGAGTCGCGGCGCGATCGCCGTCTAGGGTCTTCAGGAGGCAGAATCCGAGCGGAACAGGACAGCAATGGCCGTGGAACTGGCGGAATTCGACCAGCGCCTGATCTCCGCGCTCCAGGTGGACGGGCGCGCCGCGCCGGGCCGGATCGCCGAGGTGCTGGAGGTGTCGCCGCGCACCGTCAGCCGCGGCCTCACCCGACTGGCGCCACACGTCCGGGTGGTCCGGGTGCCCAGCCCGGAGCACGGCCTGCGCGGCGCGACCCTGCTCCGGGTCCGGGTGCTGCGCGGCCGGGTCGAGGTGCTGGCCGACGCCCTGGCGCAACGCCCCGAGGTGCTCTTCGTGGACGTGCTGACCGGCGGCGAGGAGATCGGCGCGGTGGTGCTGGGCGGCGTGCCCCGGCTGCCGTCGAACGCGATCACGTCCGTGCGGCCGATGTCCGTGCTGCACGTGTTCTCCGACGCGGCCGACTGGCGCACGGGCCTGCTCACCGCCGCCGAGACGGCCGCCCTGACCCCGCCCGCGCCGACCGACGAGGTCGTCCCGGACGACCTGGACCGGGCGCTGCTAGACCTGCTCGCGGTCGACGCGCGGACCGGCCCCGGACCGCTGGCGGTGGCGACCGGTGCGCCGGAGTCGACCGTGCGGCGGCGGGTGGACCGGCTCGCCGCCGGTGGGCACCTGCGCACCTACGCGATCGCCGACCCGCGCCTGTTCGGGCTGACCGTCGACGCGAACGTGTGGATGACCGTGCCGCCGGGCCGGCTGGACGCGTTGGGGCGCAAGCTCGCCCGGCACCCGGCCGTGCACGGCACGTTGGCCACCACGGGCCCGACGAACCTGACGGCCGCCGTGTTCTGCCGTGACCTCCCGGCGCTCTACGAGTTCGTGACGGGCCTGCACGACATCCCGTCGGCGGAGGTCACCGTGGTGGGTTCGGCGCTCAAACGGGCCGGGCTGCGCCGCTAGCGCGCGTCACGCGCGCACGTCGTTCCACGCGTCGATCAGCTCCTCGATCGCGTTGACGTCCAGCAGCACGGGGTCGCGCGGCTCGCCGATGCGCCAGTAGGTGATGAACCCGTCCTGGAGGCCGTACACGAGCGCGGTCCGCTGTCGACTGTCCACTTCGGTCACCACGACGCAGCGGAGCTGGTCGGTGACCACGCCGTCCAAGAGCATCCGGCGCAGGTCGCCCCACATGGTGAGCAGGCGGTCGGACTCCGCACGGGTGAACTCCACCGCCGACAGGTCGCTCTCCGCGAGCCAGGCCCAGACGCCGCCGTCCGCCAGGGCCTTCAACCACAGGTGCAGGCGCTCGCCGGACGCCGACGAGCACACGTAGCACTCCGCATCAACGGGCGGCACTTGTTCCCTCCAGCCGTGGTTCCGGGCGCGGCGCTCAGTCCCGTTGCCGTGCACCGAACCGACGCGCGATCTCCGTCAGCAGGTCCTCATCGGACACCGCGGACAGGTCCAATGGTCGCGCCCGGCGGCCGGGCGCGCTCGGGTCGTCGGCGACGATCCCGACCAGTCGCAGGGCTTCCGCGACGTCCGCACCCACGGCGCGCGCGACCCGTTCGACCGTGGTCTTGGTGGTGCCGACGGCGTAGCGGGCGCCGTCGCGCACGGCGTAGCCGCGTTCGAGCTGCCGCACCTTCGCGTGACTGACTTCCGCCAGTCGGGCTACCTCGGCCACCGACAGCCCGGCCACCCGGCGCGCCTGCCGTAAGTACGGACCCAGCGGCCAGTCCGGTAGCCGGTCCGGTCCGTCGTCCGGGTGGGTCATAGATCAAGTCTCCCGCGAACCCTCGCACACCAACAACCCGCGTCCCGTGCGCCGAACTCGGCCGTGCGCGGACGCAACGCCGACCACCTGCGCAAACTCCCGCAAACAGCTTCCATTTTGTTTGTTAGTTTGTCTACAGTTTGCGCCATGACCAGGTTATCGATCGATCGAGCCCGCCTGACGCACCTCCGGGTGACGTCACGACGGACCGTGACCGAACTGGCCGCCGAGGCCGGGTGCACGAAGGGCGCGCTGTCCGGCATCGAACGCGGCCACCGCGCACCCAGCCCCGCCCTGCTCGGCAGGCTGGCCGACGCGCTCCACGTCGCCCCGGACGACCTGCTGCTGCGGGAGTGCCGGTGAGCCGGGGGACCGCGCGGTGAACCGCGCCGAGGTAGCCGCACTGCTCGCCGCCGCGGCGGCCGTCGCCCCGGCGTTCCCGATCCTGGACGACGCCGGCCTGGCGACGTGGGCCGCGCAACTGGCCGACGTGCCCGTGACGACGGCGGTCGAAGCCCTGCAAGCCCACTACCTGCGCCACCGCCGGCCGATCGTGCCCGCGGACATCGTCGGCTACTGGCAGACGACGCTCCCGCAGCCGCCCGAGCGGCGCAGCACCGTGCTCGTGCTGCCCAACGCCCGCCTGCCCACCGACCCGAGGCACCGCGTCCAGGCGCTGTCCGACCTGCGCACCGCGACCGCGACCCTGGCCCGCGCGACCGGCGTGCCGCCGCTCGGCCCGTGCACGCTGCGGCTGAGGTGGACCGTCCCGGACGGCCACCGCCGCGACCCGGACCACGTGGCGGCGACCGTGATGGCGTGCGCCGACGGCCTCACCGACGCCGGCGTGATCGGCGACCTGGTGGACCACGGGTCGGAACTGGAGCGCGGCGACGCGGCGACCCTCGTCATCGAACTCAAGCCAACCCTCTGACCAGCCGTTTTGGCCGGGCATCACCCGTTGGGTAGGCTCTCCCACGGAGGATTCGCATAGTGGCCTAGTGCGCACGACTGGAAATCGTGTTGGGTTAACCCCCTCACGGGTTCAAATCCCGTATCCTCCGCAGACCAGAGCCCCGGTGCCGTCAGGTGCCGGGGCTCTGTCGTGGGCGGGCCGCCGTCGAGCCCCCGCACCGCCGGCACGAAAAGGCCCCGCCCGGTTCACCCGGACGGGGCCTCTCGGTTTTCATGCCCGCCGTCCCGGCCTCACGGCTGTCTGCGGGCTTTCGCACGTGTCACGGCCTCGGCAGGCACTCCAGCAGGTCCTCCAGCAGGAAGACCAGCTTGTCGACCTGGGCGATGCCGGTGCTCGGGCGCAGCTTGACGACCTGCGGGTCGTGGTCGCTGGCCTGGTCGGCGAACTCGGCGTTGATGTGCACCACGTCGTACCGGTACCGGTTGATGTTGGCGCTGATCAGGATGTGGTCGAGGGTCTGCGAGTTGCCGTCGAACACGTAGCTGTAGCGCTCCGCGGCCGGCAGCGTCGCGATCAGGTCCACCACCGAACCGCCCGCCGTGAGCGTGGCGATCGCCGGCGAGAACTGGAAGTCGTTGATGTCACCCGCCAGGACGACGTTCGCGCCCTTGTCGACCGACTTCACCTGGTCCACGAAGGCGCGCAACGCGGTGGCCTGTGCCGCGCGCTGCACCTCCGACGACCGCACCGGCTCCTGGTAGCGACCGTGCAGCGACTGGTCGCCGCCCTTCGAGTTGAAGTGGTTCGCGACCACGAACACCGTGCAGCCCCGGAACTTGAACTCGCCCGCCAGCGGCTTGCGGCTGCTGTTCCACGCCGGGTTCGCGGGGTCGATGCGGCCCGGCGACGCCGACAGCGCCGCGCGGCCGTTCTGCTTCACCACGGACACCGGGGTCGTCGCGTCGCCGCCGGCGCGGTCCACGAAGGACACCCGCGCCGGGTTGAACAGGAACGCCACCCGGATGTTGCCGCCCGGCTCACCGCCGTCGGTCTTGTTCTGCGGGTCGATCTGCCGCCACTGGTAGCGCGGGCCGCCTGCGGCCACGATCGCGTCCACGAACTTCGTGAACGTCGCATCCGCCGCCACCGTGCCGTCGTCGGTCGCGCCGTTGTTGTCCTGGATCTCCTCCAGCACCACGACATCCGGCGACGAGAGGTTCTTCACCACGGCCGCCGCCAGGCGGTCGAACTTCGCCTGGTCGTTGGTCGCGGCGAGGTTCTCCACGTTGTACGTGGCCACGGACAGCTCGTAAGAGCGCGCCGCGTCCGTCTTCTCCGGCGTGATGCCGCCGGACGCGTAGGTGCCCACGGTCTTCGTGGCCAGCGTGTAGCCGCCGAAGTTCGTGTACTCGACGTTGCCCACGGTCGCGCCGCGCCACACGTCGCCCACGTTGCTCGACTGCGGGGTGGCGCTACCGGCCTTGACCTTGATCCGGCCGCTGTTGGGCTGGTCGTAGCCGAGGTAGTTGGTGCCGCCGCGCACGGTCGGGTTCTGGGTCGGCTTCGTGGTGATCCACGTCTCGCCGAAGCTGTTCGTCGGGCCCACCACGCGGGCGTCGTCCACCTGGACGTACATGCCTTCGAGGGACTCGTAGTAGTCCTGGCCGTACGCCGCCGGGTCGAGGTCCAACGCCTCGATGCTGCCGCCGCCGGCCGTCGGGACGAACCCGTCCGGCGGGGTCAGCACGATCGGTGCGGGCAGCGCGTTGCCCTTGGACAGCACGGTGACCGTCGCGTTGGTGATCTCGGTGAGCGTCAGGTTCGAGTTGCTCGCCGTGTCACCGCCCGGCCGGTACTCCGCGACCGTGCCGCTCACCAGGACGGAATCGCCCGGCTCCACGGTCGGCGTAAGGCCCGCCGTGTAGACGAACACGCCCTCGCTGGTACGCGGGTCGTTGTCCGGAGTGGTGTCCTGGATCCAGAAACCGCGGTCGCCGGTGGCGCGGGTGGCCGTGACGACGCCGGGGACGCCCGCGACCTTCGTGCCGGTCAGCGGCGAGACCCGGGTGGTGCCCTGGATGTCGCGGATCCGCTTGTCGCCGGGTTCCGGCTCCGGCTCCTGGTCGCCGGGGCCCTGGCCCTTGGAGTTCACCGGCGTGGGCGCGCCCACCGCGAAGTCGGCGGCGTTGTTGTCGGTGTCCACCAGCGCCGGGCGCGCGGCGGCCGTGGCGTTGGACAGGTTGCCGGTCGGCGTGCCCTCGCGGACGACGGTCGACGTGCCGTAGCCGACCAGGTCGCGCACGCGGGTGTCGGCCGCGCAGTCGGCGGCGGTCTTGCAGGTCAGCGCCGTGGTGGCGGTGACCAGCGCGATCGTGCCGCCGGTGGCGGACATGGCGATCGAGCCGGTGGCGTCCGGCGCGGGCAGCTCGACCGTGCCGCCGGCGCCCTTCGCCTCGGCCACCAGGTAGCGCTTGCCGGGCTCGATCGCGCCGGTCAGCGGCGTGACCTGCCACTGGCTGGCCGCGCTCGCGCCCGCCGGCAGGTACTGGACGCTCCACCCGGCCAGCGACACCGGCGCGGAGCCCCGGTTGGCCAGCTCGACGAAGTCCTGGGTGAGCGTGGCGCCGGAGTTGCCCCCGCCGCCGTAGACCTCGGCGATCAGGGCGTCCGGGCTGGGCGCGGCGGACGCGGGTGCCACCAGGGCGAGGGACACGGCCGAAGCGGCGGCGGCCGCTAATCCGACGCGGAGCGGACTTGGTCTCAACGGATCCTCCGGAAGTTGGCGGGTCCGCGCATCCTCCCCGGAACGAGTGAACTGCGAAAGAAGCCGTCACTAACTGTTGACCATGCGTGTGAGTAGGCCACAGACCTAACGTCTGCGTGGCCTAACTCGCACGGGGGATTCCCCACGATCACTCGAACGTGTGTTCGACAATAGGGTAAGGTTGATCACGTGCCGGCCCGGTGGCCCTCCCAGCGCCGCGCCCGAGCACAGCGCACATGACGGAGGCGTCGGCGGCCTGACGAGGCAGCCGACGCCTCCGGCGGTCCCGCCTACTCGGGCTTCCGGAACAGGAAGACGTAGTAGCCGAGGTGGTCGCGGGTGTAGGAGCACGCCAGCCGGACGACGGGCTCCATCCGGTCGAACAACTCAACTCCATAGCGAGCGACGATCTCCTCCTTCCGCTGGGTGTAGAGCAGTTCCATCAGGTCGCCGCAGAAGGCGAGGTTCTGCGTCTGGTTCTCGACCGAGACGAGTTCGAGGCCGGCGGCGGCGGCCATCTCCAGCACCTTCGCGGGCGTGGTCGGCAGCGGGCAGAGCCAGGTCTGCCGGAACGCGGCCACCTCCCCCGGCGCCGGGGTGCCGCGCGCGGTGAAGTCGCTGACCAGGAAGCGCCCGCCGGGCCGCAGCACCCGGGCTGTCTCGCGGAACGCCCGCTGCCGGTCGGCGAGGTGGGGGTAGACCTCGATCGCCAGGGCCGCGTCGAAGGACCCGTCCGCGAAGTCGAGGCCCAGCACGTTGCCGTAGCCGAAGGACACCCGGTCGGCGAGCCCGGCCTCCCGGGCCGCCGAACCGGCCAGGTCGACCTGCCCGTGGCTGACGGTGACCCCGGTGACCCGGGCCCCGCTGCGCCGGGCGATCCGGACGGCGGGCCGCCCGTTTCCGCAGCCGATGTCGAGCAGGTGGTCCTCGGCGGTCAGGCCGAGCAGGTCGAGGTGGTGGTCGGTCTGCCGTTCCTGGGCGCGGTTGGCCAGGTCGGTGAGCGTCGTCGCGGGCTCGGTCGCACCGGGCTGCGACCACAACCCGACG
The DNA here is from genome assembly GCF_056640475.1 of Saccharothrix sp. NBAS 001. Lineage (NCBI taxonomy): Bacteria > Bacillati > Actinomycetota > Actinomycetes > Pseudonocardiales > Pseudonocardiaceae > Saccharothrix > Saccharothrix sp. NBAS 001. Next base: position 8,183,434 of record NZ_CM153251.1, on the reverse strand, counting down.
TGCAGCCCGACGTCCCCGATGGTCAGTGCGTAGAGGTCGCCGAACTCGTCGTAAGCCGCCCCGACCTCGTCCGGGCTGGGCGCGTCCAGCTCATCGGTAACCGTCATCTCCAGTAACCCTCCCAACACTTTCCGTAACGTGACCCATCTCACGCTACTGCCCTCGCCAACCCTCCTTCACCGGCCCCGCACCCGCGCAGCGCCCCACCCGCGACCGCGGTGTGACCGGACCGAAGGGCTTCAAGGCCGCGGGCGTCGCCGCCGGCATCAAGGAGTCCGGCGCGCTCGACCTGGCGCTGGTCGTGAACGAGGGCCCCGGTCGGGCCGCCGCCGGCGTGTTCACCACGAACCAGGTGAAGGCCGCGCCCGTCCTGTGGTCGCAACAGGTGCTCAAGGAGCGCAGGCTCGCCGCCGTGGTGCTCAACTCGGGCGGCGCGAACGCGTGCACCGGCCCCGGGGGCTTCCGGGACACCCACGCCACCGCGGAGAAGGTCGCCGCCGTGCTCGGTGTGGGTGCCGTCGAGGTCGCGGTGTGCTCGACCGGTCTGATCGGCGAACGCCTGCCGATGGGCAGGCTCACGGCGGGCGTGGAGGCCGCCGCCGCGGAACTCGCCGCCGGCGACGCCGCCGGGCTGGCCGCCGCGACGGCGGTGATGACCACCGACACCCACCCCAAGCAGTCGTGGGCGGCGCACCCGGACGGCTGGTCGGTCGGCGGTTTCGTGAAGGGCGCGGGGATGCTCGCCCCGAACATGGCCACCATGCTCAGCGTCATCACCACCGACGCGATGATCGACGGCGACACCGTCATCGCCGCCCCCGCCACCCCAGGCCACCCGCCACCCCAGGCCACCCGGACACCCTCCGCCGCCCAGGCGGTGTCCTGTAAGCCGCTGATCAGGTCGTCTGACATCTGTGTGCGGTGGTCGGTCGTGGTGAGTCGACGGATCGGGCGTGGGCGGCGATCGAGCCGTTGCCGCCGGTGTCGGGTGGCGGTCGGCGGTGGCGCGATCACCGGCAGGTGGTCGACGCGATCCTGTGGAAGCTGCGCACCGGCGCGCCCTGGCGTGATCTGCGCCCCTGCCGGACGGCATCCGAGTCCGGCGCGACGGGCCGGGACGTCCGCGATCGCGACCCGACGTCGTGATCGCGGACAAGGCCTACTCGCATCCCTCGACACGCCAAGCTTTGCGACGGCGCGGGATCACGTTCGTCAGCCCCGAACGCACCGACCAGATCGCGCACCGCACAGCCAAAGGCTCGCACGGCGGGCGACCACCGGCGTTCGACCCGGAGCGCACCCCACCCCACCCACCTCCGCTCCCCACATCCAGCAGGCGGCTCACGCAGGCGACAACCCGACCAGGCGGCAATTCACCCTCGGCTGTAGTACAGCCACCGCTGTACAGTTCTCCGCATGCTGAAGTGCGAGACCCGCGAAGACGCCCTGGCCCGTCTGGGCCGGGCACTGGCCGACCCCACCCGGTGCCGCATCCTGGTGGCCCTGCTCGACGGCGTCAGCTATCCCGCACAACTGGCCGACCACCTGACCCTGAGCAGGTCGAACGTCTCCAACCACCTGTCGTGCCTGCGCGGCTGCGGCCTGGTCGTGGCCACCTACGAGGGCCGCCAGGTCCACTACGCCCTCGCCGACGAGCACCTGGCCCGCGCGCTGAGCGAACTCGTGAAGGTCGTCCTGGCCGTCGACACCGCCGAGCCGTGCCTGGACGAGCCCGTGACACCGCAGGGAGCCGTCCGATGAGCGACCTGGGCCTGACCACCCCGGGCGAGCCGAACACCTGCCCCGACGCCTGCTGCACCCCGCCCCGGACGACCCCGGCCCGCAGCGCGGTCCTGACCAGACGCGTGCGACTGCTGGTAGCCGCCACGATCACCTACAACGTGATCGAAGCCGCAGTAGCCCTCACGGCGGGCACGGTCGCCTCGTCCACGGCCCTGATCGGCTTCGGCCTGGACTCGATCATCGAGGTGGCCTCGGCCGCCGCCGTGGCGTGGCAGTTCGCCGGCCCGAACCCCAAGGCACGCGAACGCACCGCCCTCAAGGTCATCGCCTTGTCGTTCTTCGCCCTGGCGGGCTACGTCACCGTCGAAGCGGTCCGCACCCTGGCCGGAGCCGACACCGCCGACCACTCGCCCGTGGGAATCGCCCTGGCGGCCGTGTCACTGCTGGTGATGCCCTTCCTCTCCACGGCCCAGCGGCGCGCGGGCCGTGAACTGGGCTCGGCCAGCGCGGTAGCCGACTCGAAGCAAACCCTCCTGTGCACCTACCTGTCCGGTGTCCTCCTGGTGGGCCTGCTGCTCAACTCCCTGTTCGGCTGGTCCTGGGCCGACCCGGTCGTCGCCCTGACCATCGCCGCCGTGGCCGTGAAGGAAGGCCGCGAAGCCTGGCGCGGCAACCACTGCTGCTGACTACCGCAACTTGCGGCCGGACTTCTCCCGTCACGCCTTAGCGTGGACGCCTGGTCGTTCCCGGCGATCCCACCGCACCGGACGACCAGCGGAATCCGACCGCTCCGGGAGCCGAGGTGATCACCCTGTCCAGCGGAGTGGGCGACCTCGCGTGGAAGGTGGCGACAGCCGTCCTGGCGGCCCTGATCGCCTACCTCACCACCGAAGGGCTGAAAAGCCGGTTCCGCATAGTCCGGTTCACCTCACGCAACTACGACCGGTATTACTACCAGTTCGCCGAGCTGTACCTGGAACGCATCGAACCGTCCCAACAGATGTCGCCGGTGGTCATCGCGGACCACATGACCAACAAGAGAATCGCGCCACGGTCGAAACGCGCGTTACGAACGATGAGCCGCAACGCCCGGGAAACACCGCTCGCCCACCAACTCTTCCTGGCGGTGCAGCGCGGCAAAGTGCTGGGCTTCATCTGCGTCACGATCAACTTCGCCAAGTCGTACGCGCTGATCAACTACCTGGCCACGGCCACGCCGTCCGAACTGCCCGGCAACGTTCCCACCCGACTGTTCGCCAGAGTCCGCAGACTGACCACGAACATCCTCACCACCGAGAGCTACCTGTTCGAGATCTCGCCGCCGGTCACCGATTCGAGGTCGTCACTCGCCAAGTTCCGCCTCTTCCGGGAATACGGCCGCCGGCTGGACCTGCGCTGCGAACGATCACCCATCGGCTACGTGCAACCCGACATGGAACCCGAATCGCCGGACAAGGCGACCGAAGCCCTGGCCGACCTCTGCTTGATCGCCCGCGAAGACCACGTCAACACCCTCGACCGGGCCGCCTGGCTCGACCTGACGAGATCGATCTACTTCGACGTCTACCTGGCGACCTTCCCCGACCCGACGATCCGCCCGAAGTACCAGGAGTACCTCGCCACCCTGTACGCCCAAGCCGCCACCCGCGACTGACCGCATCGGAGACGTGGGGGCGGGTCACAGCCACCCCGCTGGTGACCTCGTTCCAGGTGCCCGGCACGGCCGCGTGAGTCCGGCCCTGTCCGACCTCCCCGTCAGGAAGGTCACCCGCGCACCGGAGTCGCTGGAGTTCGAGCACACCCGCACCAAGGGCAGCCACGCGGTCTGCCACTCACCAGGACGGCCGCACGGTCATCGTGCCCCTGCACGGCACCGTCAAGCGCGGAACCCTCGCCTCGATCACGGTAACCGGCCAACACTCAGCCAGTGGCTACTGAACCACGTCATGACAGGACGGCTGTTCGGGTCCACCTCGTTCCGGGCATCGGCAAACACCGGATCTACAAGCTCGAACCGGAACGCCTGGAGAAGCTCTACCGGAAGGTGACGACCACCGGGTCGAAGTCCGGGCGCGTTCACCAGGTGCAGCGCAACAGCGCGCGGTGGGCCATCGCCCTGGCGCTGGGGCTGCGGCAGGGCGAGGCGCTCGGGCTGCCTGACGGAACCGGTGACGCTGCTGGAGGGCCACAAGGCCGCTCAGGACCAAGAGCGCCGGACGGCCGGGCAACTGTGGACGGAGACCGGCTAAGTGTTCACCACGGCGACCGGTGGTCCACTGAACCCTCGGACGGACTGGTCGGAGTGGAAGCGGCTGCTCACCGACGCCGGCGTGCCCAACGGGCGGCTGCACGACGCCCGCCACACGGCCGCGACGGTGCTGTTGCTGCTCGGAGTCCCGGACCGGACGGTGATGGGCATCATGTGCTGGTCCAACACGGCGATGGCCGCGCGGTACCAGCACATCACCGCAGCGATCCGGCGCGACGTGGCCCAACGAGTCGGTGGACTGCTCTGGAAGCCCGCCGACGCGTCCGCCGAACCGGACGACGACGAGGGGGCGGCCGGGGTGCCGATACCGGCCTAGCGGCTCGCAACTGAGACGAAAACCGAGACGAGATGCAGAGAGCCCCTGTCGCCATGACCGGCGACAGGGGCTCTCATCTGCGGTGGCGGTGGGATTTGAACCCACGGAGGCTTTCACCTCACACGCTTTCGAGGTCTGCGAACCACCGACCAGCACCGTACGTGAAGCACGTTTTCCCAGGACAGCGAGATACAGCGGTCGTCCGCGAACGTGCCCGATCGTCGGCGAACGCCACCACGAATGCAACCACGGCGCACGCGCCCAGTCCATCTTCCCGTCGACCTTGCGCAGCCCGATCACGCTGCCACCAGGAAGCCTGCTGCTCGACGCGACGGTACCGCGAAGGCCGTCGAGATGGCGCTCCCGCACCGAACGGACCGGCGGCCGAAGGCGATCCCTGCCATCCGGGAAACCTGACCGCCCGCCGAAGACATGGGTTTCATTGATTACGGGCTACCGCTACCGCAAATCCGCGACCAAACTACCCAAAAAAGCAGGAAATACACCATGCCGCTGAACGATATTTCCGTCCGCCAGGGGCAGCAATAGACTATCCTTTCTGCCTTCAAAAATGAGTGAAACCTGCGCACCATGCGGCCAACGATTGAAGTTATCCACATCCCAGAAGTCATCCAAATTGATCTTCGAACCCGGGTCAGCAAATACTTTCACTTCACGAAGGCGACTCCTGCTCCAGGAACTGGTCGATACAGTCGACTGCTTCCCATCGCCATGGCGACCTGGTCGACGCCAATCGGACTTAATGAACCTATCCGGGGTAGCTACGACAATCTCACCTCCACTATATTCGCCATCTAGCCATACATCTGCGTCTACATACTCGATGTCATCCGCACCCAGCAACATGACAATGCGTGCCACCACATCATCCGGAATACGGGGCCGAATCGGGACTACTTGCGCTAGTTGCTCCCGCAACTTCGCTGCCGTCGACTCCAAAGTCGCCTCCATTATCTTGCATTACCATGAGAGAGAAAGAGTACGCCCCGTGTCCGATGTTCGCCATGTAGCAGTACGCCAGGGTCGGTCACACCCCTGGCCGCAGGCGGGCCGGAGTTGCGAAGCCGAGAGTCTCTTGACTACCTGCTTCATGCAGTTCAGAGGCTACGGCGTGTCCGTGGACGTCCAGTTCGTACACCTGCGGTCGAGGTGGTTGCCACTCAGTGCCAGTCGCTCGCCGGTGGGTTCCGCCACCGCCACCTTGTACGACTGACACTTTCCCCCTTCTTAGAGTTAGAAAACAAACCCGCAAACCCGCACGGTGCGGACGAAGTGCCCTCTGAACTGCGGTGATAGGGCGCGGGTTTGGGCGCGGGTTTGACATGGACGGCGGGTTTGAAACCCGCATCCAGAGCCGCCAAACCCCGCAGAACAGCCCTACTAGCTCCGCGCGGGCTAGCAGGGCTGCTCGTACGGCTTTACGAGACCCTGGCAGACCGAATGAAAACTGGAGTGTCGGCGGGTAAAGTCCCAGTGTAGGAAGTGTCTTCCCCGCGCACGCGGGGGTGGTCCCAACGCCGTGGTGAGGGCGGCCTTATTTGGGCTGTCTTCCCCGCGCACGCGGGGGTGGTCCGGCTTCCATCTCTGCGATGGCCCCAATGAACAGGTCTTCCCGCGCACGCGGGGGGGTGGTCCCTCGACCGGCTCGGCGAGGGCCGCAGTCTGCCAATCTTCCCCGCGCGCGCGGGGTGGTCCGAGGCTCTATCGCGTTTTCGGACAGTGCACGTGGTCTTCCCCGCGTACGCGGGTGACTCCCGGTCGACGTCGGCAATCAGAAGATTTGGGCGGTCCACCCCCGTACGTGGGCGCAGTCGACAGCCGCGTGCACTACTCGCGGGGGATGAACGTCCGCCAGTCCGCCTGACCTCTGGTCTTGGCGACCGCATCAAGGATCAGGTCATGACAGCCTCGGCCTGCTTGGCTCAACACCTGGTCCATGAGCGCGTTCGCCCCACCGATGTCGTCGTCCCGCAGTCGGCTCTCAAGCTCGTTGACGCACCGCGCGAGGTAGGCCCACATCTCGGCCACCTGGCTCTCTGTCAGCGTGATCTGGAACCCCACCGGCAACCCCCGTGTGCCTAGGTCGTCATCCGTCGCAACTGACGCATCAGTCTAGTGCGTCAAATCTGGGACAAGCGTCTCACCTAGCCACATCTGGAACGAATGGTCCATCAGAGTGAATGCGTGACGCGAAGCGAGCTGGTGAGTACGGGCGTAGCTGCCCAGGCCATTGGCGTATCCCGCGCCACGCTCGCGCGCTGGTGGGCGAGGGGCCTCGTAGAGCCAGAGTTGGTCACCGCGGGCGGCCAGGCGCGGTGGAAGGTCGAAACCTTGAAGGCGGATCTCCGTCGCATGGCGCAGCGCGAAGAGGGCTGACCCAGGCAGCTTTGTCGCCCAACACCAGGCAGCGCCTCTACCTTGCCTGGCCCCTGTGACTGCATCGAACACTGCTGAAGCCGGGGGGGCTTCACCCAAGGTTCACGAAAATCACAGATGCATCGTCAGATTTTTTGTTTCGAGGCCAGACGGTAGCCGACGAGTCGGAATCTTCGACTTGGCGCACCTGGCCGATCAGTTCGCCTGGGCCCTCAACGGAAAGAATGTTTAACACTTCCGACCAATTCAAGATTCCGAACATATCTACCGCGCGTGCGGCACCATCAGTGAGCATGGCAAGCCTGCGCACGTCGCTGGACTCGATTTCCCCAATCAAGGCATGCTCGGCGGCTCTGGGATCAGAACCGGCAATCCAATAGCCGCTTTCGGTGTTTCTTGCGGCAAGCTCCGCGTGCTTCATCTTTACGAGTGCAGTCGCCTTTTCGTGTGACCCGCTTGGCAAGGAGTCCGCGAAAGCACGTTCGGCGATCGCGGTCCTTTCAATCCTTCGGTCCGTCACAACCAGTTCATCTTCGCCACGGTCGAAAACGAGCGTGATGTCGCCAAGGGTCAGGTAGTGAAGTTGACGATCTTGAATCTGAACGATTCCGACTGCCGCGCACGGCGTTGCGGGATGCTTTAGGTCGCATGTATCGACATGCATGTCCGCGACGTGTTCTATGGCTCTACCGAGTGCCTGCTTGGGCGGCAAGGGTGAAAGTTCGGCGATTTTAGCTATGAGTTGGTCGGCAAACCATGCGACACCATGGAGGCAACCAGTGTCTGTACGCGCGGTAAGGCCATCCAAGATGACGAATAGGCCGGGATCGGCCAAGACGCGATCTTCGTTGGGCGTACCAGGTTGTCCGGCCGCCGTCGCCAAACGGATCTGCATCGCCGTCAGCCTTCGTGTCGGTAGATCGGCGTGGCCAGCGTGATGCTGCGAGTCGCCAGTTGACTTCCCTTCTCGAACTCGAAACGCACCACCGTAGAAAACCTGCGCGTCTTTAGATCCTTGTAGAGTTCACCGAGATTGTCCACAACATAGCGTGCAGCACCGAAAGTGCCGGGAGCGTGGGTGCCTGCCAGATAGAGAAATGTACCTTTTCCGTCCGGGCGCGGCAGGCGGCCCACGTATCCAAAGTCGGCATTTTCGCCATCATCGCGCGGGGACCTGAACTCTTGCCCGGTCGTGATGTCGACCAGGTGCCATCCGCGTTCGTCTGAGACATAGCGAATGTGAGGGTCTGCACCCATCACCTGACTGAGGAACGGCAGAAGCCTGGGATTGGTGAGAACGATGAGGTTCGGTCGGTTGAGGTCCACGTTGCCTGGCGCTGGTACGACCTCGTAGCTCGCATCCAGTCCAACGTGTCGAGCCGACTTGCTCAGGATTTCGAACGCGGCAAACGATTCGGCCGACAGTACGTCGCTCGGGTCCGCACGGTTCTCTTCACGCTTAGCGCCGATGGCCACCGTCAGCTTCCCGGTGCCGTAGAACGATCGTTCGGGGCGCATGCCTGCTGTGAGCAGCTGCGAAACGCGCCCCTTTGACATGTCGAGCAAGTCGGCGATCTGCTTCTGAGACATGCCTGTCGCCAACAATTCTTCCAGGGTTTCGCGTCGCAGGCGAGAAAGGTCACCGATCAGCACTTGGTGTTGGTCGATCATCTGGCCGATTGTCAGCGCTCGTTCGCGTGGATCCGCGATCGCAGTAGCGCGTTCCAAGTCATCCACCAGCACAGCTCCGCTCAGCGTCTAGGGGGCCTTAACTCTAGCCTACCTGCGACTTCCCTGGCTACGGACCAGCCGGGCGACTAGGTGGGCCAAACCCGATGGTTTAGGGGACTTGACGCGATGGGTTTACCCGTGGTGTCCTGTTGGGGGTCGGCACTGCTGGCCGCAGTGGACACCACAGGGAGGCTCGCAACGTGCGAGCTGAGAGACGTGCAGGAGACGCGATGGATGCCAACTTTGACTGGTTTACCCCGGTAGTCGACCAGGAGTCGCGTGAGGGTAGTCAGGTCTCGTTCGACGCGGATGGCTTGGACGTCTTGGCTGTGTCGTACACGCCGGACGGCCTGGAGTTGGCGGCGGTAGAAGCCCTGGTGGCGCAGGTGTCGGTGGAGATCGCCGCAGGGCACGAACCCACGTCAGCGTTGGTGGACGGATCGGCACGGGTGCGTCGGAACCTCAGGATCTTGGCGCGGGCGGTCAACGGCGAGGTCGCGCGATACGGGGTGTCGTTGGCGCAGGCAGTGCGGGAACTGGAGGACGAGTTCCCCAACTTGACGGTGGCCCACCGGCCGGTCACGTCGGTGCGTGTCGCGGCGGTCGGGCGGGTGGCGTGATGTCCGGCGGGGTCGGAGTGCCGTTCCGAGTGGCTGACCAGTACGACCGGGAGCGGGCGAGTGCCGGTCGGTCCAGGTTTGGTGCGTACCTGGCGGACCGCGCCCGTTTGTTCTGTGTGGACGGTGTGCCGGTCGAGGATCCGGCGGAGTTCGCGTTGGCGGCGCTGGTGATCGCGGTGCCGCCGGTGATGTCGCCCGGGTACGTGGTGGTGGATCCGCGGGTGACGGAGATCGGGCGGCACTGGGGTGAGGACGGCCGGTGGGCGGTGGCGCTGACGGTGGTGTCGGCCCTGCCCGCGGGGCTGGACCGCCGGCTGAGGTCGGGGTGGGACTCCTGGCGATCCGAGTCCTGGGGTGGCGAGAAGTCGTGGTTCGCGCCCGACGACAACCGCCGGCCGGTGGTGCTGCCGACGTTGACGGTGCGGGTGCCGCTGCCGGCGGGGCTGCCGATGCCGCGTTACCGCGCGGGTGTCCCGGATCTGGTCGCGGCCCGGGATGCGGTTCGGGCTGTGGTGGACGAGCTGAACCACCGGGTCGGCCCGGTGTTGTCCGGGCTGGCGTCGGCGGGGGCTGCGTGATGGGCCGCGACGCGTGCACGGCGTTGCCCGTTCCCGACCCCGACGGCACCGTCCGCAGCTGCAAGCAGGGCTGCGGCGTGACGACCGTGCTGGCCCGACTCGGGGACGGACGGATGGTGCGGGTGCACTCCGGCACCCACCGTGTCGCCTGCCCGGGCCGGCCCACCCGGCAGGTCGCCCGCGCACGGCCGACTGGGTTCGCGCGGCCCGCGTGCGCGGCCTGAGTTCCGTTCTCGTTCGCCCTTTCGAGAGTTCAGGAGAAACAGTGGATCTGTCCAGTCTCACCGCCGCGATCAGGAATTCCCATCGGTCGACGTGTGAAGACGACCTTGCGACGGTGGAAGCCTTCGAGACATCGAGGAACGCCCGGTACCTCGGCACCTCGACCAATCGCGATGTGCTGGCCGCCGACGACGAGCGCCACGCCGCGCTGAAGCGGGCGGTCCGCCGGCTCGCCGCCGAGTACGGCGTGACCGCGACAGACCTGTGATCCGGCAGCCCGGATCGACACATCTCGCCCGGACCGGCGGCCCACTCCCGCCAAGAAGAACGCCGCCGGTCCGGTCCCCACATCCCGCATCACTTCGCGAGACAGGAACCCCCAGCATGTCGAACAACACCCACGGAAGCGAACTCGCGGACGAGCGTTCCGGCGACACCGTCGACCGGCGGCCCATCCGGATCGTCTCGTTCGGCTACCTGCACGCCGCCCCGCCGGAAGCCGAGATCACGGTGGACGTGCGCAGGCTGTTGCGCGACCCCGCCCGCGTGGCGGGCCTGCTCGACTCCGACGGGCGCGAGCCGGCGGTGCGCGACGCGGTGCTGTCCACCCCCGGCGCGGCCACCCTGCTGGACACGCTGCGACAGGTCACCTACACCGCCGACGTGGCCCGCAAGCCGTTCACGATCGCGTTCGGCTGCGCGGGCGGCAAGCACCGCGCCGCCGCCCTGGCCGAAACCATGGCCGCACTGCTGACCGCCGACGGGTTCACCGTCGAACTGACCCACCGCGACGTGCACCGCCCCCGCGTGCTGCGCGACGGCGACAACCACGGGCAGGTGACCCCGTGACCATCCCCACCCCCTTGCTGCTACTCGTCGCAGCACTCGCCCTGGTGGCCGTGATCGCGCTGTGGAAGCTGCTCATGGTCGCCGGACTGATCGGCCTGACCCAGTGGCTGGTCATCACCCAGACCGAGAGCCCCACCGCCGTCCTGGTCGCGGTCGGGCTGCCCGCGCTCGCGTTGACCCTGCTGGCCCGGCGCTCCAGCTCATCGCACCACCGCTTCCCGTTGTCCCGCAACCGATCCCCGTTCCGCCTGACCCGACAGGAGGTGTCCCGATGAGCACGTGGCAGGACGAACGCCGCGCCAACCGGCGGGCCGACGCGGAGATCCGCCGGGCGGACATGGCCGCCGACGCCGAACGCCTTCGCGCCGACAAGACCGCTGAAGCCGAGCGGCGTCGGGCCGAGCGAGACCACGCGGACGCCCAGCGGCGTCGGGACAAGGACGCGGCGCGTGCCCGCCGGGCCCGGCTGCTCACGGCCGTGTCCGGCTGGATCCGGGCGCACACGATCGACCTGTTGTTCGTGCCGGTGATCCTGGTCCCGGCGCTGCTGGCGTGGTCCGCGATCGCCGGGTTCGGCCACGATCTGTACGGCGCGCCCGGCTGGACCATGCCCCTCTACAGCGAAGCGGCGATGTGGGCGTTCGCGTTCGCGCTGGCCGCCGCCCGCCGCGCCGGACGGCCGACCGGCCGGCTGCTGGTCGGGTTGTGGCTCTCGGCCGGGGTGTCCGCCACGCTCGCCTGTTTGCACGGCCTGTCCGTCGAGGGCGGCGGTGTGGTCGACGGGGTGGTGATGGCGCTGGTGGCGGTCGGCGGGGTCGTGGTCCACCAGATCGTGGACACCGCCGACCGCTCCGGACCCCGCAAGACCCGGGAACAGCGGGCAGCACTGCGGCTCCAGCGCTTGGCCGACCGGCGGGTGGTCGCGGTCCGCCGCGCCGCCCTGCGCCACGCCGCCGCCGTGCTCGCCGCCGACGGCACCGCCACCCTCGTGCACACCCCCGGCACCGTCCGCCTCCACCGCCGGCTCGGCCGCACCCGGCTGGTCCCGGCGACCGTGCCCGGCCTGCCCGTCGCGGACGGGGTCGGAACGCTCGGCGACGAGATCGCCGCGCAGATCGGCGACTACCTCACCGCCCTGCCCGCACCCACCGCCCCGACCGGCCACGCGCACACACCGGGAACAGCGGAAACGGTCGCCGCGCCGATCGACCCGAAGATCGTGCGCTACGCGGCCCGGGTCCGGGCCGCCATCGACGGAGAGCGGCTTCCCGCCGCCCCGTCCCGCACAGAGGTACAGCGCTTCCTGCGCTGCCGCGCGGAGCACGCCCGCGCGGTGCACAACGTCCTGTTCCCCACGACCCGTGACGACGGCCCCGACGAGGGCGGCACCCGACAGGAGGTGACGGCATGACCACCGCCCACGACCCCCAGCACCCCGCCGACGAGCACGAGGCCGGACAGGTCGTGCCGCTGCGCCGCGCGGACGGCACCGTGCCCGGCGCGGACCTGGTCGCCGACGACGCCATCACCGGGCAGGTGCTCACCGAAGCGGAGTCCGCCGAGCTGGACCGGCGTCTCGCCGCGCAGCGGGTGCGGGACGCGGCCGGGACCGTGGCCCGGGTGGTGCGCACCGGGGTCACCCACGACCGGACCCGCCGCGCCGGCCGTGTCGCGGTCCGCACCGCCGGCTACGCGCTGGCCGGGTCCCGGATCCGCCGGGAGGAACGCCGCAACCGGCGCAAGCACCTCGACCTGGAACAGGCCATCACCACCCTGCGGATCAACGCCAAGAGCGCCGAGGACTTCCACACCCTGCGCGAACTGGAAGAGACCCTGGAGCGCCGCCGGGCCGGGGTGGCGCAGCGCGGCCGGGAACGCCGGATCGAGGTGCTGCGCTGGTCGGGCGGGATCGTCCTGCTCGTCGGCGGGGTGCACGTGGTGGTCCTGGGCCACGCCGCCGTGCAGTCGGTGATCGGCGCGGGCTCGCTGGCCGACCGGTGGGACGGCGTCGTCGGCTTCTGGACCACGGTGGCCGAGCTGTCCCCGGCCGGCGGCCACTGGTGGGCGTGGGCGATCGGCGGCGCGGCCGTGTGGGCCGCGCGCACCATCCCGGTCGGACGCTCGCGCGGCACCCTGCCCCTGTGGGCCGCGAACTCGGAAGCGGTGCCGGCGGACGGGCGCGACATCATCCCGGACGAGTCGGCGGTGCTGTCCGCCCTGCGGCACCTCAACGGGCTGCCCGCGTTGCGGGATGCGTTCAAGCAGGGGTGGGGCGGCACCATCACCCCGACCTGGGTGCAGGTACCGCACGTGGACGGCCGGGGCTGGCGGATGCAGCTCGTGCTCCCGAAGGGCGTGCCGGTCGAGGAGATCGTCAAGCGCAAGAACCTGTTGGCGCACAACCTGGTCCGGCTGCCCGTCGAGGTGTGGCCGTCCGAACCGCGTGACCAGCCCGGCGTGCTGGACCTGTGGGTGGCCAACCCCGGAGCCCTGTCCGGCCCGGTCGACCCGTGGCCGCTGCTGGCCGACCTCGACCGGGAGACGGCGGACTACTTCGCCGGGGTGCCGTTGGGGGTCAACATCCGGGGCGAACGCGTGACCGGCCGGCTGTCCGAGGCGAACTACGCGGTCGCGGGGATCATGGGGTCGGGCAAGTCGACGCTGATCATCACCCTGTTGTGCGGGGCGATGCTGGACCCCCTGGTCGAGATCGACGTGTTCGTGCTGGCGCAGAACGCCGACTACGACCCGATGGCCCCGCGGCTGCGCACCCTGCGCACCGGGGCCGACGCCGACGTGGTCGGAGCGGCGGTCGACACCCTGTTGGCCCTGTACAAGGAGTTGGAGGTGCGCGGCCGGGCGCTCAAGGAACACGGCGCGCGGGCGGTGACCCGCAAGCTCGCCGAGAGGGACGCCCGGCTGCGCCCACGCGTGGTCGTGATCGACGAGTGCCAGGCGCTGTTCATGGACGCCGACCACGGCGAGGCGGCGGCGGACGTCGCGGTCAAACTGATCGCCGCCGCCCGCAAGTACGGCATCACGCTCGTCTTCGCCACCCCGGAACCGTCGACCACCTCCCTGCCGCGCAAGGTGATGGCCGTCGTCTCGTGCAAGATCGCGTTCGCCATCGGCGACCACGTCTCCAACGACGCCGTGCTCGGCACCGGCAGCCACAAGTCCGGCGTCACCGCCGTGTCGTTGGAACCCAAGACCGCCGAAGGACCCGGCGACGTCGGAACCAGCATGGTGCGCGGCGTCATGGCCAAACCCGGCCTGCTCCGCTCCCACTACCTCACCACCGACGAGGTGGCCGAGGTGACCGACCGGGCCATGACCCTGCGCACCGGTCACGTCCCCACCCCCACCAGCAGCAACGACGACGACGACGAGTCCACCCCGGACTTCCTGTCCGACCTGGCCCGCGTCCTCGGCGAGGACAAGCGCCTGCGCACCATCACCGTCCTGAACGGACTGGCCGACCTCAACCCCCACCACTACGGCGACTGGACCTCCAAGACCCTCACCGCCGCCCTGCGCGAAACCGGCGTCCCCATCGCCAAGAGCGACGGACAAAGCGTCCTCCGCCGCGACGACATCACCCTTGCCATCACCCTGCGTGACGACGAGTTGGGCGACGACGACACCGACGACGACGCCTGACCGCCCCTCGGAACATCCCGCCGGCGGCAGGGAAGCGGACAGGGAACCACCACCGGGACAGGGATTTTCCCCTGACCCCTTCCCTCACCCTGCTTCCCTGCCCCCACCAGCACCGACAACCCACAGGGAAGATCCACAACCATAGCGCGGGACCAGCGGAAACCCCCGGGAACCGGGCCGCTTCCTCCCTGCCCGCACCTTCCCTGACCACCCAGCACGCGCCACGCGCCGGCACCCGCGACACCGCCCGCGCGCCGACCCCGCACACGCCCACACCGCTACTCACGGTAACGAAAGAGGTCGGTTTGCCATGGCCAAACCCGTCACGCACATCGGCACCCGCTCCTGGTGGAACGGCCAAGTCACGACCCAGTGCGGCCGGACCATCCCCGAGGGCGACCGCGTCTGGTTCCCCCGCCTCTCCGGCCACACCGTCTGCCCCGCCTGCCAGGCGCGCGCCGCCAAACGCTGACACCACACCGGGAAACCCCACCTCACACCAGGGACGTGACATGTGCAGAGCAGGCGGACGCCGATGCCGCCACGGCGGCGGCAAAGCCACCCAGAACACCAGGCAGGCCGTCTCACGGGCACGCAAAGCCCTCCGCGACGCCAAGGCCGGCGGCGACCCCGACCAGGTCACCGCCGCGCGGCACCGGCTCGCCGACGCCAAGACCGCCCACCAGGCAGCCAAAGACGCCGCACGACCGGCCACACAGGACACCGGACGCGGAGACACGCACGCCCACGACACCGCAGGACAGGACAGGGACGTGACCGACACACCCCCGCCGCCCCGACCCGGCAGCACACGGATCGGCCGGATCACCGCCACCCACCTCACCCACATCGATCACCCCGCCGGCCCGGTCAACCTCGGCTCCGGCCACCAGTACACCGCCCAGAACGTCAACTTCGGACCCGGCACCGTCTTCCACTTCGGACCCGGCGGCGTCACCGTCGACACCCCGGACAGTCCGGACACCACCGGCCGGCACGGCAGCACGGCCCCGCCCACCCCGGCCGGACCGACCACCACCGTGGTCACCCACGGCGACTCCGCGTGGATCCACCACACCGGCGACCCCACCGGCACCGGCCGGGAAGCACGCGCACAGGCCCGCCGCGAACAACGCGCGGAACGACGCGCACGACGACACGGCAACCCCTGACACCCCAACGCATTCCGGCAGGACATACCGGGGACGTGACACCCGGCATGTCCTGCCGGACCGACCTTTCTGGAGTTCGCATGTTGACCGTGACGGATCTGTTCTGCGGTGCGGGTGGTTCGGGGTTGGGAGCGACGGCGGTCCCCGGTGTGGAGTTGGCGATGGCGGCCAACCACTCGCCGCGCGCCATCGAAACCCACCAGGTCAACTTCCCGTTCTGCGCGCACGACTGCGCGGACATCTCGCAGGTGGAGCCGCGCCGCTACCGGCGGACGAACATCCTGTGGGCGTCGCCGGAGTGCACGAACCACTCCGTGGCCAAGGGCCGCAAGCGCACGACCTCGGACGCGTTGGCGTTGTTCGACCAACCGGTGCCCGACCACGTCGCGGAGCGGTCCCGGGCGACGATGTGGGACGTGCCCCGGTTCGCCGAGGTGCACCGGTACGACGCGGTGATCGTGGAGAACGTGGTCGACGCGGCGAACTGGGAACCGTTCGGCGCGTGGCTGATGGCGATGGACTCCTACGGCTACGACCACCAGGTCGTGTTCCTCAACTCGATGCACGCTCCCGCGATCGCCGCGCCGCGCGCGCCGCAGTCCCGGGACCGGATGTACGTGGTGTTCTGGCGCAAGGGCAACCCGCACCCCGACCTGGAAGTCCGGCCGCGCGGGTGGTGCGCGGGGTGCGACCGTGAGGTGGAGGCCAGGCAGGCGTTCAAGGCCCGGTCGAAGACGTGGCCGCTGCCCCGGTGGGGCAGGTACCGGTCCCAGTACGTCTACGTGTGCACCACACCCGGCTGCGGCCGACAGGTCGAACCCCACACGCTGCCCGCATCCTCCGCCATCGACTGGTCCACCACCGGAGAGCGGATCGGCGACCGCGACAAACCCCTGTCGGACAAGACCCTCGCCCGCATCCGCGCCGGACTGGCCCGCTACGGCGGCCCGCAACCGGTCCCCTCGGGCGGCACCTGGAACGAAGACCCCCAACCCGTGTCCTCGCCGTTCCGGGCACGCACCACCCGGGAGAACGAAGGACTGATCGTGCCGGTCGAGGGCCGGACCGGCAACACCGCCGCACCGGTATCGGCACCACTCAGGACGCAGACCACCCGCCACGAGTCCGCCCTGGTCGTGCCCTACTACTCCACCGCCGAGACCGCCCACCCCGCCGACCGGCCCATCGGCACCCTCACCACCCTCGACCGCTACGGCCTGGCGTTCATCGCCGAACTCCGCGGTGGCGGCTCCACCGCACGCGACGTCCGCGAACCCCTCGCGACCGTCACCGCCAACGGCAACCACCACATGCTCGTCCGCCACAACACCCCACGCGGCCACGGAAGCCACCTGTCCACCCCGGTCGGCGAACCCATGCGCACCCTGACCACCGCCGGCCACCAGTCCCTCGTGGGCTGGGACACCCAGCCGCCACAGGTCGAGGACTGCACCTTCCGGATGCTCACCGTCCCCGAGATCCAGGCCGCCATGGCCTTCACCCCCGACTACATCGTCACCGGCACCAAACGCGAACGCGTCAAGCAACTCGGCAACGGCGTCACACCCCCCGCCGCCGAATTCCTGATCCGCGCCGTTGCCCGCTCACTCGGCCACACCGCCTGACCGACCACACCCCTGCTGCCCACCAGAGAGGACACCGTCATGACCGCTACCCATGCCACCGCCGCCGACGTCGCGCTGTGGGTGGCCCGCCGGCACGGCTGGCACGTGCTGCCTCTGCACCCCGGCACCAAACGCCCACTGGCCGGCTGCCCGGACTGTCGCGGCGGGGGAAGGCACACCGCAGCCGAGTGCCCGTGCCTGACCAGGGCCGAGGGGGCGCTGTGTCACGGGGTGTGGGCCGCGACCGCCGACACGCAGGTGATCGGCCGGTGGGCGGCGCGGTGGCGCACGAGCGTGTGGGCGGTGCACCTGGGGGTGTCCGGGCTGCTGGCCGTCGACCTCGACGCCCACGGCGGCACCCCGCCCGCCCAACCGCTCAACGGCGAGCCCTGGCCGGCGGACAACCCGCCGCCGGCGGACGGGATCGACACCTATGCCTGCCTGGCGGGTCTGCGCGGGCAGGCGTTCGACGTGGACACCCTGATCACGGAGACCCCCTCCGGCGGGCTGCACCTGCTCTACACCGCCGAGCCGGGCCAGTGGAAGTCCAGCAGCGGCCGTGTCCGCGACGGAGACGACACGGTGCGCACCGGCCTGGGCTGGCAGATCGACATCAAGGCCCACGGCGGCTACGTCGTACTACCCGGTTCCACCACCCCGGCCGGCACCTACCGACGCGCCTCGACCACCCTCGCCCCGGCCGCACTGCCCGACTGGCTCACCGTCGAACTGCTCCGCACCGGCCACGACCGTCACACCACCGCCATGCCGGCCGGCCCCACCTCGCCACGACCGGCGCCAGCAACGACCGACGGCGGCGACCGCCACGCCCGCTATGCCGCCGCCGCGCTCCGATCGGCCTGCGCCGAACTCGCCGAGATGACACCGGACTCCGGACGTAACCGCAAACTCTTCCGCTCCGCCACCCGACTGGCCGGGATGGCCCAGGCCGGATGGATCGACCGCGACCAGGTCGTGGCCGCGCTCGCCGACGCCGCCCACGCCGCCGGCCTGCCGGGTGGGGAGATCCGCTACGCGCTCGCCTCCGGGTTCGCCCGACCACACACGCCCACCGAACCTTCCGCCGCATGACCACCACCGACCACGCCCGGCACACCACGGGAGGGAGGCCCATCGCATGACCACCACCGGACCGGCAGCCGCCGACGCCATCGACACGGGCACCCCCGACGGGGCTGTCCCCGCAGACCGGACGGCCATCCGCATCGGCGGCGAAGCCGAGACCATCCGCACCCTCACCGCCGCCATCGCGGACGATGCCCTCCCGGACGTGTTCGTCTCCGGCGGACAGCTCGTGCATCTGTCCCGCGTCTCCGGCCCCACCGGCACCGACCAGACCGGCGGGCAGCCCGCGGCACTGCCGGTCCAGGCCGAACCACTCACCGCCCCTGCCTTGGCGTTCCTGCTCGCCCACCACACCTACGTCCACCGGCTCAAGAAGGACAAGGACTCCGGCGAGCTGTCGGAAGTCGAGGCCAGCCCCACCAAGACCGCGCTGTCCGCCGTGCTCTCCCGCCGCTACTGGCCAGGCGTCCGACCGTTGACCGGCATCGTCGGCTCACCCGTGCTGCGCCCGGACGGAACCCTCGTCCAGACCACCGGCTACGACCCCGCCACCGGCCTCTACTACGCACCCACCACCCCCATGCCCACCGTGCCCACCCACCCCACCACCACCGAGGTCGCCGACGCCCGGGCCTTCGTGCTCGGCCGGCTGCTGTGCGACTTCCCGTTCGTCGCCCCCGCCGACCGCGGCAACCACCTCGCCCTGCTCCTGGCCCCGATCCTGCGCCCCTACCTCGGCAGCCTCACCCCATTCGGCCTGATCTCCGCCACCACCCAGTCCAGCGGCAAGACCCTGCTCGCCGAAATCCCCGGCTACCTCTACGGCTGCAAAAACCTCGTCTGGCGCAAAGGCGACGACAGCGAATTGGAGAAGAGCGTCACCAGCGCCCTGCACAGCGCCTCGCCGATCATGCTCTGGGACAACATCGCCGAAGGAACCATCGTCTCCTCCGCAGTACTCGCCCAACTGCTCACCTCACCCGCCTGGTCCGCCCGGATGCTCGGCTCCTCCGGCGCGGGCTTCACCGCCACCAACAACCGGCTGTGGCTGGCCACCGGCAACAACATCCGACTCGGCGGGGACATGGCCACCCGCACCGTCCTGGTCCGCCTCGACCCCAACGACCCGCACCCCGACCAACGCGACCAAACCAGTTTCGGCATCCCCCACCTCGACAACTGGCTCAAACACCCCGACAACCGCGCCGTCGTGCTGCGGCACCTGCTCATCCTGGCGATGGACTGGATCAACGCCGGAGCACCCCGCTCCGGCCACACCATGCGCCAATTCACCACGTGGGCACAGGCGTCCGGCGGACTGCTCGCCCACCACGGCATCGGCGGCTTCCTCGACAACCTCACCGACCTGCGCGACACCGACGACGAAGACGCCGAATGGGTCGGCTTCCTCACCCGCTGGCACGAACTCAACCACGACCGACCCGTCACCAGTCGACACCTCCGACAAAGCGCCGAAATAGACATCGTCAACAACCAACCCGTCGACCGGTGGGAAGGCGCGTTCCTCACCGACGACCAAGGCCGCACACCGTCCACCAAATCCATCGGCCGGATCCTCACCGGCCACATCGGCCGCTGGCACGGCGACCACGTCATCCGCTCCGCCATGGACCCCCACGCCAAAGCCCGCGTCTTCTGGACCGAAACCCGCACCGGCACCCACCACCAAGCCGACGACGACCAGGCTCCGCCCGCCGAACCCGACCTCTGGCAGTAGCCCGACCAGCCCAACCGACCAGCCGGCCGCAGGGGCTGCGGGTTTGACGGGCACGCCTGCGGCTTTGGCTCGGGTTTGGCCCCGAACCAAAGCCGCACAGCATCACAGCAGGTCACAACCTCGACCAAGCCCATTGGCGGGTTTGCGGGTTTACCCACCCACACCCCCGCCGCCCACATGCACGGCCACTCCCGCCGTACTCCACGCCAACCCACCGGACAACCGGGGTGACGACGCATGCCCGAAATTTCCGCCAACGACAGACCTCTCCGCTGGAGGTCTGGCACGCCCACCCTGCTCACTTACGTCACCGGAGGTTCAGCGTGAACACCGATCGCCGCAACACTGAAATCGCGGAACTGTTTGCACGATTGACGGTCCTCATGACCGCACAGCCGACGATCGAGGTGCCCGATCAACGGCAGATGCCGACACGAGTTCTACTCACGGTCGAAGAAGCCGGTGAGCGGTTGGGCATCGGCAAGACCAAGGCGTACACGCTGGTGAAGTCCGGAAACCTCGAATCGGTGCTGATCGGCAGGCTGCGGCGGATTCACGTGGACGCGATCGACCGCTACGCCGCACGGCTGGTCACCGAGCAGACCCCCAACCGTCCGGCTGCGTAGGAGAAACGAATGCCTCGCGAGAAGAAGAGCCGAAACGCCAACGGCCGGTCCAGCATCTACTACAGCGAGAAAGACCACTGCTGGCACGGGTACGTCACGGTGGGCGTAAAGGACAACGGCAAGCCCGACCGTAGGCACGTGCGCGGCAAGAACCAGACCGAGGTTTCGGACAAGGTGCGCGAGCTGGAGCGGATGCGCGACGAGGGCCGCGTCCGCAAGGCGGGCCAGAACTGGACCGTGGAAGCCTGGCTTCGGCACTGGCTGGACAACATCGTCGCCCCGCCGGTCGTCACGGAGAACGCGTATAGCGCGTACGAGGTGGCAGTCAGGGTGCATCTCATCCCCGGTATCGGTGCTCACCGGCTGGTCAAGCTGCGGCCGGAGCACCTCGAAAAGCTCTACCGCAGCATCCTCCAGAAGAAGACCAAGATGGGGCCGACCACCAGCGCGGCGACCGTCCACCAGGTCCACCGCACAGTCCGGGCCGCGCTGAACATCGCCGTGCGGCGGAAGCACCTGACCGAGAACCCGGCACTGGAGGCCAAGGCACCCAAGGTCGAGGAGATCGAGGTCGAGCCGTACACCGTCGAGGAGGTCAAGGCGCTGTTGGAGGCGGCGCAGGAGCGGCGCAACAGCGCACGGTGGGCGATCGCTCTGGCACTGGGCCTGCGGCAGGGGGAAACGCTCGGCCTGCGGTGGGCGGACGTGGACTTGGAGGTCGGGACGCTCGCGGTCCGCCGGAACCGTCTGCGTCCGAAGTGGCGGCACGGGTGCACCGAGCCGTGCGGCAGGAAGTACGGCGGGTACTGCCCGAGTCGGGTGCCGTTGCGCGCCGAGACGGCTGGGACGAAGTCTGCGGCGGGCAAGCGTGGGATCGGGCTGCCCGACGAACTGGTGGAGTTGTTGAAGACCCACCAGGGCGAGCAGGCCAGGGAACGCGACACCGCCGCAGACCTGTGGATCGACACGGGCTACGTGTTCACCACGCCGACGGGCGGGCCGCTCAACCCGAGGACGGACTACGACGAGTGGAAGCGGCTGCTCGACGCCGCTGGGGTACCGGACGGCCGGTTGCACGACGCCCGCCACACCGCCGCGACGGTGCTCCTTCTGCTGGGAGTCGCCGAGCGGACCGTGATGGGCATCATGGGCTGGTCGAACACGGCGATGGCGGCCCGGTACCAGCACATCACCGCAGCGATCCGTCGGGACGTGGCCCAGCGGGTCGGAGGGCTGCTCTGGAAGCCCGCCGAGAAGCCCTCGGACAACACCGACGAACCGGGCGAGGGGGATGCCGCCGGAACACCGGTACCGGCGGCCTGAAGGGGCGATTGCCACCAGGAATGCCACCGAACGTCAGAGCCCCGGTTGCCGTGATCGGCAACCGGGGCTCTGAGCTGCGGTGGCGGTGGGATTTGAACCCACGGAGGCTTTCACCTCACACGCTTTCGAGGCGTGCTCCTTCGGCCGCTCGGACACGCCACCGCCGAGAACAATACAAGACCGCCGCACCCGATCTCCACCGGGGGTCAGCGCCACACCTTCATCACCTCGGCCAGGCGGACCCTGGCCCTCGCCAGGCGGCCCCGCACCGACTCCTCGCTGGCCCCGACGACCAGCGCGATCTCCGCGTACGACAGGCCGTCCACCTCGGCCAACAGCCACACCGCGCGCTGCGGTTCGGGGAGTCTGCGCAACGCCGAGCGCAACGCGGCCACCGCCGCCACCGTCTCGGCCACGGCCGACGGGTCGCGCGGCCCCTGGCCGAGCCCGACGGGCGTGGCACCGCGATCGGGCAGTTCGCTCACCGGGTCGGTCCGGGAGCGCCTCAGCACGCCCAGGCACTGGCGGTACGCCACGCGGAACAGCCAGGTGCGCACGGCCGCCGGTTCGGCCAGGGAGTCGAGCCTGCGCCACGCGGTGGCGAACACCTCCTGGGTGACGTCCTCGGCTTCCGCCCGGTCGCCGAGCACCCGGTACGCGAGGCCGAACACCCGGCCCGAGTAGCGGCGCACCAGCATCTCGAACGCGGCCAAGTCACCCCTGGCGACGCCGCCTGCCAGGGCGGCGTCCGCGATCTCGACGGACACCACCCGATCGTCGCAGCGGGCCCGCCTCCGCGCAGATCAGCGGGTTCCCCCACGTGGGCTATTTCCGGGTGGGGCCGCCGGAGGGTCCCGGGCACGCCGCCGGCCACGTCGTGGCGATCGCTGCGCCGGGACGTGGCGAGTCGGGCGGGTGGCGCGTCGGACGCCGAAAAGCCCAGGCCGGCTCCGGATGCGGAGAGGAGTCGACCTGGGCCCGGTGGCTTACTTGTTGTCGCCGGAGAACTTGTCCTTCGCGTCCTGCACGGCACCGGCGGCCTTGTCCCGCAGGTCGTGGCCGGCTTCCTTGGCCTCGCCCACGGTCTGGTCCTTCTTGCCGGAGTCCTCCAGGCTCTCGTTGCCGGTCACGTGACCGAGCTTCTCCTTCGCCTCGCCGATCAGCTGCTCGGCCTTGTCCTTGGCCTGGTCGAAAACGCCCATGGCGGCCTTCCCCTTCCCGACAAGTGGTCCTTCCACCGGTGGGATGCCTCGTCCGAACGGCCTATAACGCAGATGTGATGGGCGTCACATCCCTCACCTCTCGGCGAAGAAGGCTTCCAGCAGGGCGGCGCACTCGTCGGCCAGCACGCCACCGACCACCTCGGGCCGGTGGTTGAGCCTGCGGTCGCGCACGACGTCCCACAGCGACCCCACCGCACCGGTCTTGGGCTCCCACGCCCCGAACACCACCCGATCGACCCTGGCCAGCACCAGCGCGCCCGCGCACATCGTGCACGGCTCGACGGTCACCGCGAGCGTGCACCCGCCCAGCCGCCACCCGTCGCCGAACACCGCCGCCGCCGCCCGCAGCGCCAGCACCTCGGCGTGCGCGGTCGGGTCGCCGGTCGCTTCCCGCGCGTTGCACGCCCGTGCCAGCTCCGCCCCGTCCGGGCCGAACACGACGGCACCGATCGGCACGTCGCCGGTCAGCGGCGCGAGCCGGGCGACCTCGACGGCCGCCCGGACGAGATCCTGGTCCGCCACGCCGGTCACGCCTGGATGGTGTCCAGCAGCTTGGTGAACTCGTCGCCGAACCCGCAGCGCTGCGCGATCATCTGCAACTGCTCGTCCGGGTAGAGGTCGACCTCGTCCACGATCACCTGGAGTTCGTGCTGCGGCATCCCGAGATCGGCGAGGACGGCCAGGTCGCCCTCGGGCCACAGCTCCTCGTCCTCCTCGTCGGGCGGGTCGACCCGCAGCAGGTCCAGCACGTCCGCCGCGATGTCGTAGTCCAGCGCGGCCGCCGCGTCGGACAGCAGCAGCGACACCCCGCCGGGCACCGGTCGCAGGACTATGAAGAATTCGTCGTCCACCGCGAGCAGTCCGAAGACGGCACCTGTGGAGCGGAGTTGACGCAGTTCCGTGATCGCCGCGTCCAGCTCGGACAGCGCCGAGCTGTCCATCCTGCTGCACCGCCAGCGGCCGTCCTCCCGAACCACCGCGACAGCGAAGCCGTTGACCGGCTCCTGGTGTGCCATGTGCACACCGTAGGGCCACCGGACCGCACCCGGTAGCACGGGGGCCTCGGGCGGAGGCAGCAGGGGCTTTCCGATGCCACTATCGAGGGATGAGCACAACTCTGCCGAACGCACAGACGAGCGCACCCGAGCCCCGGTTCACCGGGCTGGTGGAGGCGGCACGTGCACTACAGCCCAGGACGGTCGCCTTGCGCCGGCAGATCCACCGCCACCCCGAGCAGGGCCTCGACCTGCCCGCGACGCAAGCGGCGATCCAGCACTCGCTGGCGGGTCTGCCGCTGGAGATCACCACCGGCAAGTCCAGCACGTCCCTGGTCGCGGTCCTGCGCGGCGCGAAGCCGGGGCCGACGGTGCTGCTGCGCGGCGACATGGACGCGCTGCCGCTGCAGGAGGAGACCGGCCTGGAGTACGCGTCGGAGACCGCGGGCTCGATGCACGCGTGCGGGCACGACACGCACGTCGCGATGCTGGCCTCGTCGGCCCGGCTGCTGTCCTCCCGGCGCGAGGCGCTGACCGGCCAGGTCGTGTTCATGTTCCAGCCCGGCGAGGAGGGGATGCACGGCGCGAAGCACATGCTCGACGAGGGCGTCCTGGACGCCGCCGGCACGCCCGTGGAGAAGGCGTTCGCCCTGCACATCACCTCGACGCTGCAATCCGGCGTGGTGGTCTCGCGCCCCGGCCCGACGATGGCCTCGGCGGACACGTTCCACGTCACCGTCACCGGGCGCGGCGGCCACGGCGCGATGCCGCACGACGCCGTCGACCCGATCCCGCCGGCCGCCGCGCTGGTCGGCGCGCTCCAGACGATGGTCGCCCGCCGGGTGAGCGTGCACCAGCCGGCCGTGGTGTCGGTGACCAACATCAAGGCCGGCACCACGACCAACATCATCCCGGAGACGGCCCTGGTCGAGGGCACCGTCCGGACGTTGAGCGAGGACACCAGGGCGCTGGTGCACAAGGAGCTGCAGCAGGTCTGCGAGCACGTCGCCGCCGCGCACGGCTGCACGGCGCGGGTGCAGATCATCCCCGGCTACCCGGTGACGGTGAACGACACCGAGGTCGGCCCGCACGTGCTGGACATCACCGCCGCCGCCCTCGGCAACCGCTGGGCGGCCCCGATGGACGATCCGCTGATGGGCGCGGAGGACTTCTCCTACGTGCTGCAACGCGTGCCGGGCGCGATCTCGTTCCTCGGCGCGTGCCCGCGCGGCGTGGAGCTGGCCCAGGCCGAGCCGAACCACTCCAACCGGGTGCTGTTCGACGAGGCGGCGATGGAGCACGGCGTGGTCGTCTACACCGCGTTCGCGCTGGACGCCCTGCGCTGATCCGCCGGCCGGGCCCGGCACCGGGGGCGCGGTTCGCGCCGCGTCCCCGGGTCGGGGCTGGTCAGGGTTCGTCGCCGGTCAGGGCAGGTCGGCGAAGAAAGCGGACTTGGCACGGGTGTAGTCGTCGTAGTCGTCGCCGCTCCCGTGCTCGCGTGCCGAACGCTCCTTCATCTCCTGGTACGCGCGCCGCACGGCCGGGTCGGCGCGCAGCAGGTCGCGGAACCGCACGGTGTCGGCCCACCAGGGCGCGCCGACCAGCCGGACGTGCAGGATGGTCGGGCCGACCGGGTCCGGCCGCACGTACAAGCGTTTGCGGTACGCCTCCGGCGGGGCCAGGCCGGGCTGCCGCTCGTAGTCGCGGTGCACGCCCGGCGCGTCCGGCCGCACGCCGGTCGGCGGCCGGAAACCGGCGGTGGCGAGCAGTTCGTCCACCGGTGAGCCCTCGACGGGCAGCGCGGTCACCCCGACCTGCAGGTCGATGAACGGCTTCGCGCGCAGCCCCGGCACGGCGGTCGAGCCGATGTGGTCGTAGGTCCAGCCGTCGTCGTGCGCGCGCAGGCCCGCCCGCAGCCGGTCGAGCAGCCGCCGCGCCACGACCGGCAGGTCCGGGTCGTGCTCGTGCAGCACGGGCGGGCCCGGCCGGACGTCCCGCAGGCCGGCCCACCACAGCGCGAACGGCTCCACCCGCCGCGCCCACAACCGCAGCACGGCCGGCGCGTCCGGCGTGACCACGGCGTCCGCCGCCGGGTCGGGCCGGGTGCCGACCACGAGCGCCACCGGGCCCGGCCGCGCCACCACCGCCACGTCCACCAGGCCCGCGCCGTAGCCCGCCAACAGCCGGGCGGTCTCCGCCGCGCCCGGTCCGGACAGCACCTCCACCTTCATGCCGTCAGGACGTCCGCGCACCGGCGGCGGTTGCCGCGCGGGCCGGGATCGGGTGCCGCCGCCGGCAGGATGTCCCCGTGCGTGACGTGTGCGTGGTCGGACTGGGGTTGATCGGCGGCTCGGTGCTGCGCGCGGCAGCGGCGGCGGGCCGGGCCGTGTGGGGCGCGACGGCGTCCGAGCAGGACGCGGAGGTCGCGCGCGGCGACGGGTACGCCGTGACGGGCCTCGCCGAGGCGCTGGACCGGGCGCGCGAGCAGGACGCCTTGGTCGTGGTGGCCGTGCCGCTGCCCAACGTGGAGGACGTGCTGCGCGCGGTGCCCGCCGGCGCGCGGCTGACCGACGTGGTCAGCGTGAAGGGGCCGGTGCGGGACCTGGTGGCGCGGCTCGCCCCCGGCGCCCGGTACGTCGGCGGCCACCCGATGGCGGGCACGTCGTCGTCCGGCTGGGCGGCCGGCCGGACGGACCTGTTCCGCGACGCCGCGTGGGTGGTGTCGGCCGAGGACGGGACGGACGTGGACGTGCTGACCGACGTGATCGGGCTCGCGCTGGCCACCGGGGCGCACGTCGTGCCGGCCACCGCCGACGAGCACGACGCGGCGGTGGCCCGGATCTCGCACCTGCCGCACGTGCTGGCGGCCGTGCTGGCCAGCGTCGGCGCGGACGGCGGGCCGCTCGCGCTGGCGCTGGCCGCCGGGTCGTTCGGCGACGGCACCAGGGTCGCGGGCAGCCGGCCGGAACTGGTCCGCGCGATGTGCGAGGGCAACCGCGCGGCGCTGCTGGACGCGGTGGACGACGCGCTCGGGCGGCTCGGCGCGGCGCGCGGCTCGCTGGCCTCGACCGGCGGGCTGGCCAAGACCATCGAGGCCGGGCACCGGGCCCGGCTCGCGCTGGTCGAGCAGCAGGAGGCGGGCGGCGCGGAGCTGACCGTCGACCTCACCTCCCCGCAGGCCCTGGCGGCGCTGCGGGCGCTGGGCGCGCGCGGGGGGCGGGTGGTTGGGCTGAACGGCAGCACCGCGCTGGCGCGCACCTCCTAGAGTCGGGCGGGTGGAGCGCGGCAAGTTCGTCGCCTGGATCGGCGGCCTCGCGGTGATCGCCGGCGCGGTGGTGGCGCTGCGCAACGAGTCCGCGCCGCCCGTGCCGCCCGAGTACACCCGGTCGCTGGACCGGCGGGTCGAGTACGTCTCGGACACCGCGTCCGCGCGGGAGCCGACCGACCTGCGGCTCAGCGCGCTGGACCGGACCAGCCTGCGGGTGGACTGGACGGCCACGGGCGGGGTCGCGTACGGCGGGTTCGAGGTGCGGTGGGCCGACCGGGTCCGGCTGGTGCAGGCCACCGAGACCGAGCTGACCGGGCTGGACGCCAACGCCGAGGTCGCGGTCGAGGTGCGGGCGGTCGACGGCCTGGGCCGGCGGTCCTCGCCCGCCGTGGCGAACGCGGTCCCCCGGCTGCTCCACGACCAGGGGTGGGCCGACCGGCTGGTGCAGCCGGTGGACGTGTTCGACGGCCCGGCCGCGCTCGGCCCGGCCCGCTGGCGGGTGTTCGACGGCGGCAACGCCGACTGCCTGGGCCTGCGCCCGCTCAACGGCAAGCGCCTGGAGATCGGCTGCGACGTGCTGGACCTCCAGTCCAACGTGCCGCTGCGGCTGACCTCGCCCGGTCCGGACGGCGCGGTCGGCCGGGTCGTGCTCGCCACCGACGGCCCGGACACCGCCAGGTCCGGCGACGGCGAGGTGGTGCTCGCGCTGCTGCCCGAACCGTTCCCCGACGTCGGGCGGCTGACCCGGCCGTACCCGCCGGGCGCGCTGGTGCTGCGGATCACCTCGTCCGGGGCGGTGTTCGACGTCGGCGAGGGCGTGCCGGCGACGACCCGGGTGGTGCCGATCAGCGGTACCTCACGGCCGCCCACCCCGGGCGTGCGGCACCGCTGGGAGCTGCGGGTCCTGCCGGACGCCGTGGTGGCGCTGCGCGACGGCGAGGCGCTGGCCGCCGCGTCGGTCGCCGTGCCGTGGTCGGTCGCCCGGCCGCGCCTGGCCTTCCGCAACGCCCGTGGCACCGGGGTCGACCTGTTCGGCGTCGGCGGCGAGCCGGCGGGCCCGGTGCCGTCCTCGGTGGTGCCGCTCGGGCTGGGCGCGGTGCAGTCCGAGACGATCGCCCTGGGCACGGTGCCCGCGCCCCGGCTGGCGGGCGGCACGTCGGCGCGGGTGACGGCGGCGGTGATCGCGGTGAGCGGCGGCGACGTGCGGGACGTGCCGATCACCGTCGAGTTCGGCGGGCGGACCGCGCCGGCGGCGTTCATGGCCTCCGGCGGGTCGGACAAGTCCGCCGTGCTCTACGCCGACTTCCCGCTCACCGGACCACCCGCCGACGCCGAGGTCAGGCTGCGCGGCACGCGGAAGTTCCTGGTCAACGACTCGCACGTGGTGGTCGCCGACGGGCCGGACGCCCGGCGTCCGCTGCCCCGGCTCACCGACCGGGACCTGCCGGACGCGCGGCCGGCCCCGCCGCACCTGGTCGTCGTGCACGACACCGGGCCCACCGACGTGTTCCCGCGCGGCGGCCGGGCGCGGCTGGTGGTCGAGCTGCTCGCCGGACCGGTCCGCGAGGTCGCCGCGATCAAGGGCGTCGAGGTGGAGCTGGACGACCGGCGGATCGTCACCCTGCCCATCGGTGGTGCGGTCGGCGGACGGTACGAGTTCCTCCTGGACCTCGCCGATCTGCCGACTGGCCGACACCGGGTGGCGGTGCGGGTGGTCCCGGTGGCCGAACGCGCCGGTGTCCAGACCGCTGACCAGTCCTTCGAGATCGGCGCGGGCTAGATATCGGGTGCGCAACGGCTAGTGACCGCGATCACCCGGACGCATAGCTTGACGCCATGGACCGTCGCCGGATCGCCGTCATCGCCGCCGGCCTCGTGCTGTTCGGCGGGGTGGTGGCGGTGCTGCGCACCACCGGCACGGGCGCCCCGGCCGCCAAGTCGAGCACGTCTGCGCCGCCGCCCACCTCGCTCGCGCCGTTCGCCGCCGAGGGCGTGCTGGTGCCGACGCCCGGCGCGCCCCCCAAGACCCCCGCCGACCTGCGGGTCGTCGCCGGACCGGGCCGCGTCCAGCTGTGGTGGACCGGCGACGCGCCCGGCTACGAGGTCGCCTGGGGGCGGGACGGGAAGATCGACCGGCACCGGCTGATCGCCCAGTCCGCGACCCAGCTCGACGGGCTGGACGACGGCGCGGAGTACCAGGTCGAGGTGCGCGCCGTGGACGCGTACGGGCAGCGCTCCGAGCCCGCCCGGGGCCGGGCCGCGCCCCGGGCGACGCGGTCCGGCGAGTACGCGCTGCTGGACCTGTTCGACCAGCCCGACGCGCCCGACCCGGCGCGCTGGCGGCTCGCCGTCCGGCCGAACTGCGCCCGCGCCACCCCCGGCCGGGACGACGACGGCAGGCGGCTGGTGATCACCAGCAACTGCGCGGCGGCCCCGGCCGTGCTGCGGTCGCGCACGCCGTTCGTGCTGCGCGACGCCGACGACCTGGGCCGGTTCGTCGTGGAGACCGACGCGCCGGGCGCGGACGGCGAACTCGCGCTGGACCTGGTGCCCGGCCCGGTGAGCACGGTCGCCGGCGACGGCCTGCCGCCCGGCGCGATCCGGCTGCGGGTGGCGTCGGGCAACGGCGCGACGACCGCCGAGGTGCTGACCGCCGACGGCGCGCCGACCACGGTGGTGCGCGCGGTGCCGGTGCTGGACCAGGGCCTGACCCACCGGTGGGAGCTGGCGCTGCGGCGCGACGGCGCGCGCGTGCTGCTCGACGGCGAGGTCGTGGCGACCAGCCCGGCCGTGCCGACGTGGGCCGAGGCGACCGCGCTGGTGTCGGTGTCCGGGCCGACCGGCCAGCGGGTGAACCTCAGCCTGGCCGCGTTCGACGCCGCCCCGGCCACCGCCCCGCCGGCGGTGCCCGCGCCCGAGGTGCGGGTCGTGGTGGCCGCCGAGCCCGCGCCGGTCAAGACCACCCCCATCGCCGGCGTGGCCGGCGGGCAGCTGCGGATGTCCCTGCTGCACTCCGACGAGTCGGCCGCCGCGCCGGAGTTCACCGCCGTCGTGGGCGACCAGCGGGTGCCGCTGAGGCCGGCGGTGCCCGGAGCGCCGTGGCGGGCGGGCGTGGGCTACCCGGTGGTGGCCGACCTGCCGGCGGCGGCCCTGGTGCGCGACGGGGACCACGTGCCGGTCACGGTGGTGACGCCGCTGCGCGTGCAGGCCACCCACGTGGACCTGGAGCTGACCGCCGCGCCCGGTGCGCCTCGGGTGAGTGCGGCCAGCGCCGAGCGGACGCCGTTGAACGGGGTGGAAGAGGTCTTGGCGCGGGCCGACGGCGCGGTGCTGGACGCGTCGGGGAAGCCGGTGCCGGACGGCCTGCCGATCCAGCGCGGCCGGGTGGTGTTCGACCTGGTGCTGGACGGGCGGTCCGGGCAGCGCGGGACGGGCCTCGCGGGCCTGGCGGGGTTCACGGTGAGGCTGGACGGGGACCGCGTGGCCACCGTGCCGACCAACCTGGGCGGGCCGGGTGTCGCGGGCAGCTACCGCCTGGCGCTGAACACCGGCGGCCTGTCGTCGGGGCCGCACATGATCGAGGTACGCCTGTTCGGCACCGACCCCAAGACCCGCCCCGCCTCCGCTTTCGTCTCCTTCTCGGTCGACTAGCTGCCGGGGGTTGCACGCGCGAATGCCTCGCGTCCCCCGCCGGGCACGCCCCCTGTCCGCCCGCCTCTTCTGCCCACATTCCGGCCACGTGGCCGGGGGCCGGCCGCGCCCAGCGGTGTCAAGATGAGGCAATGCACCGCCCGCTGATCCTCGACGCCGCCCGCACCCCGTTCGGCCGCTACCGCGGCGGGCTGTCCGGGGTGCGCGTGGACGACCTGGCCGCGCTGCCGATCACCGAACTGCTGCGCAGACACAACATGGACCCCGCGCGGGTGGACGACGTGCTGTACGGCAACACCAACGGCGCGGGCGAGGAGAACCGGAACATCGGCCGGATGGCGGCGCTGCTCGCGGGCCTGCCGCCGACCGTGCCCGGCGTGGCGGTGAACCGCCTGTGCGCGTCCGGCGGCGAGGCGATCGTGCAGGCGGGCCGGACGCTCGCGATGGGCGACGCCGACCTTCTCGTGGCCGGCGGCGTCGAAGGCATGACCCGCGCGCCGTTCGTCGTGCCACGCGCGGAAAAGGCGTTCGCGGATCGCATGGAGTCGGTCTCCACGGCCCTGGGCTGGCGTCTGGTGAACCCCCGGATGCGTGCCGAGTGGACGGTGCCGCTGGGCAAGGCCGCGGAGGACGTCGCGGTGGCGCTCGGCATCACCCGCGAACAGATGGACTTGTACGCCCTCCGGTCCCACCGCCGGGCGTCGGCGGCGTGGGATGCGGGCGTGCACGAGGGTTTCGCGTTCCCCGTGCAACTGCGCGACGGCGCGGCGGTCCGACGCGACGAGTCCGTGCGACCCGAGACTTCGTTGGAAAAACTGGGGAAGCTGGCATCGGCCTTCTCCGACACCGGCCCGGTGACCGCCGGCAACTCCTCCCCGCTCAACGACGGCGCGGCGGCGGTCCTGATGGGAACCGAGCAGGTGGCCGCGGACCTCGGCATCACCCCGCTCGGCGAAATCCTCGGCAGCACCGTGACCGCCGACGAACCGCACCGCTTCACGCTCGCCCCGGTCGCGGCCATCCGAAAACTGTTGGCCCGTCTACGAATCTCCGGCGCGGACGTGGACCTGTGGGAGATCAACGAGGCGTTCGCGGCGATGGCGCTGTCCGTGCTGCACCACCTGCCCGAGGTGGAACGCGAGAAGGTCAACGTCCACGGCGGCGCGATCGCCTACGGACACCCGTTGGGCGCGTCGATGCCCCGCGTCGTGGTCGACCTGTGTCGCCACCTGCGTGCGCGTGGCGGCGGCCTGGGGATCGCGGCCGCGTGCGTGGGTGTCGGACAGGGCATGGCGATCGCGGTCCGCGTCTAGCGCCGCGCCGCACACTGCCCGCCTGTACCTCGCGTAGCTTCGCACCCACGGCGATTTCCGACCCCACGGCGACCTCGGCACCGCAGCGGCCTACGGCACCACAGCGACCTACGCCACCACAGCGGCCGACTCACGCGCCCACTACGCGACTTCCAGCCAGCACAAGACCTCCAGCCACCACACGACCCTCAGGCAGCGGCAATTCCCGCCCACGACTGGGTTCCCGGCGACGGGTGATTCCCGACAGCACGTGATTCCTGGTAGCAGGCGGGTTCTGACAGCAGGTGATTCCCCGCAGCGGGTGATTCCTGGCAGCGGGTGATTCCTGGCAGCGGGTGATTCCTGGCAGCAGGCGGGTTCTGGCAGCGGGTGATTCCTGGCCTGTACGCGAGCCCGGGATACCGGGCGGCCTCCGGCCAGCGGCGGCTCCCACCGCGCACACGCACTCCTGCCCGCAACGCACGCACCGTCCGCAGCCCGGATCCCGGCCGTCGCGAGAGCCCGCCCCATCGCAAGCACCCGCCCCATCGCGAGAGCCTGGCCCATCGCGAGAGCCTGGCCAACGTGGGACTCCTGCCCACCACCCGCGTGCTGCCATCGCGCGAGTCCCGACTGACGTGGGTCCAGACCTACATGGGGTCGGAGCTGACCGGGTCCGAGCTGACCGGGTCCGAGCTGGCGGGGTCTGGGCTGTCCGGGTCTGGGCTGTCCGGGTTTGGGCTGTCCGGGTTTGGGCTGACCGGCTCCGAGCTGGCGGAGTCCGAGCTGGGGTCGAAGGTCCCGATGGCCTGTCGTTCCGGGCCGTCATGGGGCTCCGGCAATCGCGCGGGCAATCACGCGCGAGTCCGGCAGGCGGGAGGGTTGCGAGCTGGCGCGTGTGGGCGAGGGCGGCGGGTGGCTGGGGGTGGGCTGTCGTTGCGTCGTGCGGGGCGTTGCGGGGTGGGGCGTGGCGGGGGTGGGTGCGGTGGCTGGGTGGTTCGGGGTGACCTCATACTTCACCGAGTATCGGGAACAGTGTTTCCGTACCCATTCATGTTTTGACCACCCGGTTGTGCGATGTGTGCTCGCCGGGCGTGCGGGTGAAGGGGCCCGTCAGGGGCCGTCGGGGTCAGATGCGGTGGGCGATTCGCGGGTAGTCGAGGACCAGGCCGGTCTTGTCGACTGTGATGTCCTGCTGGAAGTCGCCGCTCTCGAACGACACCACGGAACGGTCCTCGCCCACCGACACCGTCCGGTACTTCTGGCGCACCAGGCGCACCGACAGGTCCGGCAGCGTCACGTACACGACCGGCAGCTCCTGCTCGCCCGGCTCGTTCTGCAATCCCAGCCTGCGGATCGGGATCGCGTTGAACAGGACCGCGAACTGCACGTCCACGTCCACCGCGCCGTCGAAGTCCGCGCGTTCCGCGCCCTGCCCCGAGTCGACCAGCCACACGCCCTCCGACGACCGGGACACCGAGATCTGGCGCTCCTCGGACACCGTCGCCGTGCGCAGCAGCAGCCGGGTCACCGCGCCGGTCTCGCCGACCGAGACCTCGAACGACCCGCTGAACTGCTCGTCCGGTCCGGCCGACACCAGTCGGCCGGATGCCCGCAGCCTGCGTTCGGACAGCAGGAACCGGACCTGCTCCAGTCGGGCCACGTCGTAGCCCTGCCAGGTCACGATCTGCGCGGAAGGAGAGCGGGCCTCCCCCGGAGGGGCCACCCGCTCAGCCGTGTTGAACGAATTCACTCTCCACCCGGAAGGATGTCCTTGGCCTTCTCGGCCACGCTCTTGACCTGGTCTTCGTGGCCGAACTTGCCGGCGATGAAGTCGGCCGCGGCGTCGATGCCCTGGTCCACCTTCTCGTGGTTTTCCTCGGCCAGTTCGAGCGCCTTGTTCTTGATCTCGTCGAAGTTCATCGTGCTCCCTCGCACTCCTGACGCAGGCTACCCGAATCGACCTCGCGTCCCCAGCGGCAAACGCTACCTCCGGAGTGCGGCGATAGCCCAGCCGCCGCCCCGTCCGCCACTCGGCGCGTGGTCCCGACCAGCACGTTTCCGCCTCCGGTCACGGCCACGCCGACCGGTGCCGGACGTCCCGATCCGGTCGCGCACGTGACCGCACGCCCGGACGGGTTCGTCGTCCTGGACCTCCACGCAACGGGCTGGGCCGCGGCGACACGCCGCACAACGCGGAACGCCCCCTCCGGCGATGCCGGAGGGGGCGTTCCCGAGCCGAGCTGCCGCAGGCAGGTCGGTCTTACGCGGTCTTCTTGCGGCGCACGATGATCAGTGCGGCAGCACCGGCACCGAGCAGGCCGATGCCGATCAGCAGCGGCACGAAGATGGACGCACCGGTCGAGGCCAGGTCGTCGTCGTTGGTGCCGGGGCCGGCCGGGGCGGTCGTCGTGGTGGGCGCGACGGTCGTGGTCGGGGCGACCGTGGTCGTGGTCGTGGTCGGCGCGGTGGTCGTCGTGGCGGGGGTCTCCGACCACTTGACCTTCGCCTTGTCCTTGGCGTCCACGTCGGTCGGCTTGGCGATCACCAGCGACTGGGTCTTCTTGTTCCGGTCGCTGGCCACGAACAGGCGGCCGTGGTGCAGCTGCGCGGTGGCGTGCACGGTGAACTCCACCGAGCCGGGCTCGACGCCCTCGTCGACCTTGACGAAGATGTCGCCGGTCTTGGTCTCGGCGTTCGCCTGGACGTCGCCCTTCTTGACGACGTCGAGCGGGGTGCCGTCCTTGTCGGTGAAGGTGACGCCGTTGGGGACGCTCGCCTCGATGATGACCTTGTCCGCCGTCGTCTTGACGGTGAACGGGCCGATCAGCGTGCCGGCCTTGCCCTCAAGCTCCTTCGGGTCGATGGACAGGGTCGGGGCCGGCTCCTCGCCGATGCCGACGTTGTCCGGGCCGATGAGCTTCTTGTAGATCGCGAGGACGTCCTCGTCGATGCCGGCGGGCTCGTTGGACGCGTTCGACTCGTCCAGCGTGACCTCGTCGGTGAAGTGCCAGATCGCGGACTGGGTCGCCGCGATCAGCGTGCTCTCCTTGAGGTCGTCGATCCCGTAGCGGGTCTTGGCCTCGGCGAGCGACAGCGTCGGGTAGCTGTTGTGCAGGATCCAGTTGACCTTGGCCGCGTTCTCCTTGAACTTGGTGTCCGGGTTCGGGTGCTCGTTCCACGGCACCTCCTCCAGCGGCGTCCCGTCCATCAGCGGGGTCGGCAGCTCGACGCAGTACGCCGTGGCGGTCTGCTCCTTGCCGTTCTCGATGATCTTGAGGCCGATCAGCTCGGTGTGCACGCCGTCCTTGCGGACCGGCTCGCCCTTCTTGTTCAGAAGGTTCACGCCCATGCCGCTCTGGTCGGCACCGGGGAACGGCGTCACCTTCACGGCGTCGGCCGCGGCCGGCAGGGCGGACAGGAACAGGAGCGAGGCGCCGAGGACCGCAGCCCCCATGCGCTTCAGGGTCAACCGGGGTGCCATGTGTCTCCTTGAGGCTCGCTGGAAGCCCGTGGTGTCGTTCAAGGCGGCGGTCCTGGCCGGATCCGGCGGGCTGCACAGGTACAGGGGCGCGCCGACACCGGATGGTCAGGAATGGCCGGAACACTATCCGATCGAGTTACCCCCGAACGGGGACGGGGGACACTGTCCGTAGCACAGGTCCCGATCAGCCAAAATGGACCGCGTCCGTCCACTGTGGATGATCGAAGACCCGGTCGGAGCAGTGCGGACGGGGCTCCGAACAGCCGTTTCGACTGCCGTCGAACGGCCCGCACCGGGTGGACGTGAAATAGATCACCGCAGGTCAGGGCACGTATGACCCAGGCCACGTCGCAACTGGCGAGCCGAACCGACGCAACACCGTTGCGGAAAAGTGATCTACGCGACGAGTTCCGCCGCCGCCACCGGGCGGACGTCACCCACGCGCAGCGACGTCCCCGGAAGGCACAGGTCCTTGGCCGTGGGCGGCTGACCAGCGAGGATCCACTTGCACAGGGCCGCGAGCTGGAAGGACACCAACGGGGGAACGGCGTCACCCAGATGCCGGTACGCGTTGCCGATGATCGACACGTCGAACCGGAACTTGCGGGGGAAGCCCTGCAGCAGCGCCATCTCCCGGACCGTGCACAGCCGGTCCTGCTCCGGGTGCGCGTAGCGACCGTTGCCGACGTGCCCGCACTCCCGCTTGATGGTCCGCGCCGGCTCGTCCCACCACATCCGCCCGTAGACGTCGGGGTGCGAACCCCACTTCCCGTCCTCGATGATCTTGTGCTGGGCCGGGTTCAGCAGCTGCTCGGCCGGCGACCCGACCAGGTCGCCCCACGACCCGCCGTCCGCCGGGATGGCCTTCATCCGGTCCAGCGACCGGCCGCGCCGGAACGACGGCGACACGTGCATCGGGTCCTCGGGGTCGGCGTCGCCCGCCGCCACGAACGGCAGCTTGCCGATCGCCCGCCGCACCGTCACGGCCGCCGGGCGCACCTCCCAGCCCGCCCACAGGTCGTCCATGGTCCGCAGCGGCACGCCGCGGTCCACCGCGACCACCATGGCCCGCTCGCGCAGCTGGGGCAGCCCGAACCGGGACAGCATGTGCGAGGAGGCGTCCACCTCGTACCCGAGTTCGAGCAGCTGGTCGGCCAGCCCGTCGAGGTGGTGGCGCTGCTTGCCCTTCACCAGCTCGCGGGCGTTCTCCAGCAGCATGACCCGGGGCCGCAGCTCGGCCACGTACGCCGCGACCCGCCCGACCAGCGAGTTGCGCGGGTCGTCGCGCAGGTGGTTGGCGGCGGTGATCCGGGTGAAGCCCGAGCACGGCGGGCACGCCACCAGCACGTCCAGCTCGCCCCGCCGCAGCCCCCACACCTCGCGCAGCACGGCCGGGTCCAGCCGGCCCAGGTCGACCTGCAACGGGTCGACGCCGATGTTGTCCCGGTAGGTCCCGTTGCACCGCAACGACCCCAGCCGCGAGGACGGCTTGCCGATCTGCGCGTCCGCCGCGCCCACGACGGTGAAGTCGCGGTGCGCTTGGAACCCCAAGCTCATGCCGCCCGCGCCGGAGAACAGGTCGACAACCTTGTAGGAGGGTCCGCGCACGCCGATGATCGTACGACCTCGCCGGAACGATCCGTACCCGCGCCGTTACGCCGTTCAGCGGGACGGATCCGTTAGCTTCCCGCACATGGAGCTGCCACCAGCCTGGCAACGGCCGGACCCGTTGCGCGGCTTGGCCAAGACCCCGTGGGCCGAACTCGCCCGCGGGGAGGGTGTGGACGACCTCCTGCGCCGCACGGCGGAGGGCGACCTGGAGGCGTGCGGCGCGCTGGAGAGACGGCTGCTGGACGACGACACGGTGTCCGAGGCGAGCGTGCACGCGGTGCCGTTCCTGGTGGAGCTGGGCGCGAACTACAAGGTCCCCGGGGCGTCCCGCGATCGGGTGATCTTCCTGCTGGCCGCGATGGCGTTGGCGAGCGCGGGTTTCACCGCCGACGGCAAGCGCACCCGCCGGCGCTGGAACCCGCTGCGCCGCGAACTCCCCCGCGTCGCGCCGGACTGGATCACCCACACGCGGTACGCCGTGGCCAAGGGCGCGCCGAAGGTGTTCGACGCGCTGGGCGGCGCGGAGGTGGCGTGTTCGATGGCGCTGGCGATCGCGGTGCCCGAGGTGGCCCCGAAGCACGTCGTGGACGTCGCGCAGGGCATCGCGTTCGCGGGCACCCACCCGCAGGTGCTGGTGGAGGCCGCGTGCGTGGCGCTGCACCTGCTGCTGGACGAGGGCACCGACGACGTGTGGGCGCACGCGATCGCCCAGGGCGACCCGGACCTGTTGCACGACTACGAGAACGGGGTCTACCCGGCCCACCAGCCGGCGGTGGTCACCGCACAGCTGATGGGCTACCGCTACGCCTTCCAGGCCGCCTACGGCTAGCCCGGCGGAGTCCGGCGGGCGCGGCCCTAGGCGGTGACCGCGTCCAGCTCGACCACGGGGGCCGCCGCGACCTCGTCCTCGACCGGCACGGCGGGCTCCAGCGGGCCCATCGCGGTCTGCCACTCCTGGTCGGCCAGGGCGAACGCGGCCACGGTCAGCGCCACCACCGGGCGGCCCGGGGGCAGCTGGTCGGCGACGAAGTCCAGTTCCAGCCGCGCGCCCAGCGGCGAGGGCCGCAGCCGCAGCGCGCCGTGCGGGATCTCCTCGGGGTGGGCGAACCGGCACGACCACTCGGTGAACACGATGGGCCGTTCCACGGTCTCGGTCGGGTTGACCGCGCGGACGTTCGCGCCGACCGTGCCCTGCCGGAACTCGTCGGCCGCGTTGACCAGCAGCTCCTCGAACTCGATGGACGACACGCCCAGGTCGTGCCCGGCGACCAGGGCCACCTGCACCAGGGCCAGCGGGAGCTGCGGGAGGGCGTCCTCGAAGCAGGTCATGGCCCCGCCGTAGCGGGTGTTGATCTCGGTGGGCAGGAAGCCGTCGGCGGTGGCGATGCCGTCCAGGGTGAAGGTGCCCCGGTAGTCGACGGTCTCGCGCAGCCGCTCGCCGACCCGGCGGGCCAGGTTGCGCATCTCCTCGCGGATCCGGGCCGGCGGGTCGTAGTAGGACGCGCAGCCCGCGTAGAGGAACCGGGCCTGGCCGGCGCGGCGCGGGACGACCATCTCGATCGGCCGCAGCACGGCGGTGCCGTCCGGGAACACGATCCCGTGCACGCTCACCGGGATGCCCTCCAGGAACGGCATCACCCGGACGAAGTCGCACTTGGGCCCGAGCACCTCGAACGCGTCCAGCGCCTCCTGCCGGTCGCGGACCCGGCGCACGAAGTTCGCGCCGCCGTTGATGGCGGGCCCGTCGCCGGACCACACCACGCCCGCGCCCCGGTCGAGTTCGAGGGTCGCCTGCCAGAGGCCCTCGAAGTCCAGGTCCAGCACCACGGCGGGGGCGCGCGGGGCGGACAGCTCGTCCCACAGCGCGTCGATCGTGGTCTTGTTCTCCAGTTCCACCCATTCGGGGCGGCGGGCGTTGAGCACCGGCCGGCCCGCGAATTCCGGGGTGTGCACGTAAGGCGTGCTGATCACCAGCGCGTCGCCGGTCGGGTCGAAGTCCGCGAGGACTTCCCGGACCCGGCGGTTGGGCGAGGTGAGCAGCCGGGTGAGCCGGTTCTGCTCGACCGCGACGAAGCCGCCCGCGATGCCCAGCGACACCCAACGCGCCACGTCGGAGTCGTGCAGCGGCGCGTGATCGTCCGTCGACAGCACGAGCGTATGGCGAGCACCGAGCTGGTGCAGCTCACCGGCGCGGGTACTCAGCCGAGTACCGCCCGCGAGCACGACCAGCCGGTCGCCGAACAGGGTGCCGAGGCGCTCTTGGAGCGCGGAAAGGACATGATCCATCGCCGAGAACTCGCTTTATGAGAAGCAGACGAGACAGCCGGCGAGCGCCGGGTGCCACGAACTGTAGAGGCAGGCGAGTGGGATGGCCTAGCACGGTCTGGCAACGACCGGATGAAACTTGCCGATGGCGGCGGGCACGGCCGCGCGAGATCATCGAGCGGCGTCGCGAAGTACCTGGTCAACCCCGTTCAGGAAGGCGCGGCGGGAGTTCGCCTTGAGCGACGGGAGGGTGAGGCCGAACAGCGTGTCGTCCAACGACGGGGGCGCGGCCGCGACGATGGCCGCGGCGGTCTCCAGGAAGCGTTGGCGCTTGGCCTCCTGGACGGCGTAGTCCGCGAGTACGCCCTCGATGCTTGTGTGCATGGCTGGATGCGGGTAACTCACTTGGGTTGTATCGGCCGGGCATGACAACACCTTTAGGGTCAATTTCCACCGGACCGCCGACACCCGTCCGGGTGGCCTCGTGCTGGGATGGCCGCCATGCGCGTTCTGGTCACCGGGAGCCGCGGCTACCTGGGGCGAAGCATTGGTGAACAACTCATCAACGCCGGTCACGAGGTCGTGCCGTTCGACGGGGACATCCGCACGGCGGACATCCCCTCTTCGGATGGTGTGATCCACTTGGCGGCACTGGCCCGAGTGCGGGAATCGTTCAACGATCCCCTCGCCTACTACGACGTGAACGTCGGCGGCACTCTCCGATTGTTGAAATCGGGAACACCGAGGTTCGTACTGGCGTCCACGGCGGGCGTTTACGGCACACCGCGTGGGCACGTGCTCACCGAGGAGCACCCGCGCGTGCCGACCAACCCTTACGCGGCCACCAAAGCCGCCGCCGAGGACGCCCTTACGTGGACCGCCCGAGCCGGCGGGCTCTCCGCCGTGACGCTGCGGCTGTTCAACCTCGCGGGCGGCGGCGACCGCGACGACACCCGCGTGGTGACCAGGGCGTGCGGGGTGGCCGCCGGCCGGTTGCCGCCGATGCAGGTCTACGGGGACGGGTCGGCGGTTCGGGACTTCGTGCACGTCGCGGACGCGGCGCGGGCGTTCGTGCTGGCGCTGGAGACCTGCGCGCCGGGGCACGAGGCGTACAACGTGGGCGCGACCCCGGCTTCCGTCGCGGACGTGCTCGCGGCGGTGCACCGGGTGACCGGCCGCGCGGTCGCCGTGGACCGCAGGCCCGCGCACCCCGGCGAGACCAGGGAGATGCGCGCCGACACCGGCAAGCTGCGGGCACTGGGCTGGCGGCCGGTCGAATCGGACCTGGACTCGCTGATCCGCTCGCAGTGGGCGGCGGAGGGTCCACACCGGACGGCGTGACGCGCTCCCGTGACCCGGCCCGCGCGGCCGGCCCCGCGCGGTCAGCCGGCCGCGAGGTGCTCCAGAGGGATCCGGTGCACCCGCTCGCCCGAGCGGAGCTGACCGAGCAGCACCTCCGTGCGCCGCAGGCGGTCCGCCAGGGCGGTCGGCGGATCGACCTGGGCCGGCTCGAACCGGATCACCTCCGGCGGGCCGGGATCGGCGTGGGCGGGGTCGGCGTGGGCGGGATCGGCGTGGGCGGGGTCGACCCGGGCCGGCTCGGCCTCGCCGGGGTCCGGGTCGGCGGGGTCCGGGTCGGCGGGGTCCGGGTCGGCGGGGTCCGGGTCGGCGGGCGCGACGGGTGCCGGCTCGGGGCGCGGCTGCGGGACCGGGGCGGGCCGGGGCGCGACGGCCACGGCGTCGAGTTGGGCCGCGCGCCGCACCAGCTCCCGGGCCAGCTCGGCCACGGCGTTGCGCTGCAGCTCGGCCAGCCGGCGCAGCTCGGCCGGGTCGTCTCCGTCCGCCTCCCACAGGTGCGGCAGCTGGTGGACGAAGACGCTGTAGCCCTCGACCCGGTCGGCCACCCCCTCGTGCACGGCCAGCGCGGTCCGCCACTCGCCGGTCAGCCGGTGCAGCGCGCCCGCGAACCCCTCGGACGCCTCGCCCTGCCAGTACACCGGGCGCAGGCCCGGCAGCCGGTGCGCGCCGTCGGCGAGCGGTTCGCGCTGCGCCGCCGTCGACTCGGCGAACGCGCGCACCCACCCGGCGTTGCCCGGCGCGGCGCCGAGCGGGTCGGCGCCGGCGGGCCCGGGGTCAGGGTTGGCCACTCCGCTCACCCCCACCGGGGAGCAGGCCGGCGACGTCCCGGTCCACGGCCAGGTAGGTGGCGGTGCTGTCGCGCAGCCCGGTCGCGGTCAGCCCGGTCTCCCGGCACAGCCGGTCCAGCGCGCCGCGCAGGCTGCGCTGGTAGACCTCGACGGCCGTGCGCAGCGGGTCGTCGGCGGGCAGCCGCGCGGTGTCGACGTCGAACTTCCACGCCACGTGGTCGCGCGCGGTGTCCGCGACGTCGTCGAGCTTCCCGGCGAGCACGTCCAGTTCGGCCGGGTCGACCCGGAACCCGGCCACCTCACACCTCCGCGCTCAGCCGGACG
This sequence comes from Saccharothrix sp. NBAS 001, assembly GCF_056640475.1. Taxonomy (NCBI): domain Bacteria; kingdom Bacillati; phylum Actinomycetota; class Actinomycetes; order Pseudonocardiales; family Pseudonocardiaceae; genus Saccharothrix; species Saccharothrix sp. NBAS 001. The sequence continues at coordinate 8,141,219 of NZ_CM153251.1, read as the reverse complement.
ACGTCCTCGGGTGTCCAGTGGAAGCACGCCTGCAGGCCGACCGGGTCCACCACCAGGCCCACGCCGGGGTGCCGGGCCAGCGCGCACAGCACCTGCCGGCCGGTGGCCGACCGGACGTGCCCCGGCGGCAGGCCGGCCGCGCGCCGGTACTCGACCGGGCCGTCGGGCCGGAGGAACGCGCACAGGTACTCGCCGAGTTGCGGCGTCCGCACGGTGACCAGCCGGTCGTCCTCGGTGTCGAAGTAGAGCCGCTGCCCGGCCAGGTAGGGCTCCAGCAGCCGGGGGTCGGCGGTGTTGAACGCCTCGATCATCCGCGCGAAGAAATCGACCGGGGCTTCGACCGTGGTCGACCGGACCTGGCCGCGCCGGTAGTCGAGTTCGGCTCGCACGATTTCCCCGAGGTCCGCCTCGGCGGGCCGCGCGAACGTGTCGCGGCAGTGCGCGACGACCCGCCCGGCGAGCCGGTTGATCAATTTGTTGGTGGTGTTCGCGGCCCAGCCCCTGCCGCGCCGCGCGGCCAGCAGCTCCAATCGCCCCTCCAGGTTGCGGCCGAGCAGTTCCGGGTCGCGCGGGAGGTGGTAGCCGTAGCGCAGCACCTCCTGGTTGCGCGGGTCGCGGGTGATCTCGGTGATCGCGTGTTCGAGCCGCCACAGCACCTTGGCCAGCACCGTGACGTCGTCGTCGGCGCGGTCGAGGTCGAGCGGACCCGCCAGCGCGGTGTCCCGCAGGTCCCGCAGGTCGGACCGGCGCACACCTGGCCCCTTGTGCAACTGCATGGCGTTGGGCATCGACACCGACGTCTCCCGGATGCGCACGAGAAAGACCTGATCGGACTTGAATCGTAGCGGATCACGGCCCGTTTGATCATCCGGTTCGGCCGGCCGGGTAGTTCTTTCCGAAGAGTTTCCGCAATACTGCGGACGGCAATTCCTCGGCAATCACCGGGTGCCGCAATTTGCCCGCAGATTGCCTTTGTCGCGCTTTACAGCGCCCCCGACCCGCGTTTTGACTCGACTCGGGACCGTCCGAACAGCCCGAGGAGCACGCCGATGACCGCCCAGCGAGACCCGCGCGACCCGCGCACGTGGCCCGCCCTGCTGCACCGCCTGAGCACCGGTTGGGCCCCGCTGCTGCGCCTGCTGGCCGCGCTCGCCCTGGCGATCTCGATCGTGCTCGGCGCGCTGTGGCTGCTGCCCGAGGTGTCGGTCCACATCGGTCCGGTCGGTGTGGAGCGCCGGGGCCCGGCTCAGCCGTTGTCGACCCGCCGCCTGGGCACCGGCACGCGGTCCAGATCGGCGGCGACCACGACCTCGCCGTCGAACACCTCCGACGCCTCCGCGTGGAACAGCGCCGGGTCGGTGTAGCGCTGGGAGAAGTGCGTCAGCACCAGCTTGCGCACGCCGCACTCGGCCGCCACCCGCGCGGCCTGCGCCGCCGTGAGGTGGCCGTGGTCGGCGGCCAGCCGCTCGTCGACGTGGAGGTAGGTCGACTCGATGACCAGCAGGTCCGCCCCGTCCGCCAGCTCGAACACGCCGTCGCACAGCCGGGTGTCCATGACGAACGCGAACCGCTGCCCCGGCCGGGGCGCGCTGACCTGTTCGAGCCGCTCGGGGGTGAGGTCGCGGACCTCGCGGCCGCGGATGCCCAGTGCCGCCAGCCGCTCGGGCAGGATCCGCCGGCCGTCCGGCTCGACCAGGCGGTAGCCGTAGGTCTCCAACGAGTGGTCCAGCCGGCGGGCCTCCAGCACGCCGAACGGGCCGGTCGCGATCGGACCCGGCCCGGTGACCGGCAGCTCCCGCAGGTCGAGCACGTCGTAGAACGAGCTGGCGTGCCGCAGCCGCTCGAAGAAGTGCGCCCCGGACGCCGGGTAGTGCGCGTGCACGGGGTGTTCCGCGCGGTCCAGCGACAGCCGCTGCACGATCCCGGGCACGCCCAGGCAGTGGTCGCCGTGGAAGTGGGTCAGGCAGATCCGGGTGATGTCCCGCGCGGGGACGCCGGCCAGCAGGAGCTGGCGCTGCGCGCCGTCGCCGGGGTCGAACAGGAAGCCCTCGTCGTCCCAGCGCAGCAGGTAGCCGTTGTGGTTGCGGGTGCGGGTGGGTACCTGGCTCGCGGTGCCGAGCACGACCAGCTCACGTGGGGACACGTGGCAGAGTCTGCGCCATGGATAGCTTGCGCGTGGTGTCCGAGTGGCCGGTGGAGCACGCGGCCGCGGCCGTGGTCGACGCACAGGGCCGCGTGCTGGGCACGTCCGGTCCGGTGGAGCACCGGTTCCCGCTGGCGTCGGTGACCAAGCTGCTCACCTCCTACGCGGTGCTGGTCGCGGTGGAGGAGGGCGCGGTCGAGTGGGAGCGGCCCGCGGGCCCCGAGGGGTCGACGCTGCGGCACCTGATCGCGCACACGTCCGGGCTGGCGTTCGACTCGGCGGACGTGCAGGCCGCGCCGGGCACCAAGCGGATCTACTCCAACACCGGCTTCGAGGTGCTGGCCGACGCGGTGGTCGCGGCGAGCGGGATCCCGTTCGCCGACTACCTGGCCGAGGCCGTGTTCGCGCCGCTGGGCATGGCGTCGTCCACCCTGGACGGCTCGCCGGCGGCGGGCGCCACCTCCACCGTCGCCGACCTGGCCCGCTTCGCGGCCGAGGTGCAGAACCCGAAGCTGGTGTCGGCGGCGCTGGTGGCGGAGGCGACCACCGTGGCGTTCCCCGGTCTGCGCGGCGTGCTGCCCGGCTACGGCTCGCAGCGCGAGAACGACTGGGGGCTCGGTTTCGAGATCAGGGCGGCCAAGTCGCCGCACTGGACCGGCGCGGCGAGTTCGCCCCGGACGGCCGGCCACTTCGGCCAGAGCGGCACGTTCGCGTGGTTCGACCCGGACGCGGGCGCGGCCTGCGTGGCGCTGACCGACCGCCGGTTCGGCGAGTGGGCGGTGGCGGCGTGGCCCCCGTTCACCGACGGGGTGCTGGCCGAACTGCGCCGGATCGCGGGCTAGCTCGTCGGGCCGGGTCGTCCGGGCCGGGTTCGTCCGGGCCGGGTCGTGACGTCAGGTCGTGGGCCGGACGGCCACCACGGCCTGGCCGCGCACCCGTCCGCTGCGGACGTCCTCGATGGCCTCGGCGACCCGGTCCATCCCGTAGACCCGGTCGACGACCGGCGTGACCGCGCCCGATTCGATGAACTCGCGCATGGTCACCAGGTCGTCGCGGCGGTCCTTGTGCACCAGTGCCCGGACCTTGAACCCGCGCCACGGCGCGAGGAGCATCCCGCGCAGCCAGCGGTCGGTGCCCATGAACAGCCGCCCGCCCGTGCCGCCGACGAACACCAGCGTGCCGCCGGGTTCGAGCACCGAGGCGCACTCGCCCATCGTCGGGTTGCCGTAGATGTCGACCAGCACGTCGAACCGCCGGCTGATGTCCCGCAGCCCCTGCGCCCGGTAGTCCACGACCCGGTCCGCGCCCAGCGACCGCACCAGGTCCGCCTTGTCCGCGCCGCAGATCCCGGTGACGTGCGCGCCGAGCGCCTTGGCGATCTGCACGGCGTAGGTGCCGACGCACCCGGACGCCCCGGAGATCAGCACCCGCTGCCCCGCCCGCACCTTCCCCAGGTCCCGCACGGCCTGCAGCGCGGTGAACGACGCGATCGGCACGGCCGCCGCCTGCGTCACGGAGATGTTGCGCGGCTTGTGGGTCATCTGCCCGGCGGGCACCGAGACGTACTCGGCGAACGCGCCGCCGTGCCAGCCGAACACCTCGTCGTCGACCCGGAAGTCCGCCACGCCGGCCCCGACCCGGGCGACCGTGCCCGCGAACTCCAGCCCGAACACCAGGTTGGCCGGTCTTCGCAGCCCGGTCACGAACCGCGCGGCGTAAGGCAACCCGAGCACCAGGTGCCAGTCCGTACCGGACACCGGCGACGCGCCGACCCGCACCAGCACCTCGCCCGCCCCGACCTCGGGCACCGCGATGTCCTTGAGCCGCAGCACTTCCGCCGGAACCCCGTACCGCTCCTGCACGACCGCCTTCACGCTTCCTCCTCCGGGTACTGGAAGACCTCGACCAGCGGGACGCCGAACACCCGGGCGATCTGGAACGCCATCTCCAGCGTCGGCGAGTACTTGCCCTGCTCGATCGCGTTGATCGTCTGGCGGGTCACGTCGACCCGCGCGGCCAGCTCGGCCTGCGTCATCTCGCCGTGCGCGAACCGCAGGGCGCGGATGGTGTTGGTGACCTTCGTGGGCTTGCCCAAGGCGTTCAGAACCCCCGCCGGTAGGCGTGCAGCTTCACCAGCGAGCCGACCACCGCGCCGAGGGTGAACACGGTGTACATGGCGTTGGCGATCCAGAAGTGCCGCGCCTCGGCCAGGGCCAGCCCGAACGGCAGCACCATGCCGACGGCCACCAGCAGGCCGCCGAAGTACTCGCCGCGCCGGTCGATCTCCCGGTCCCGCACGTCGCCGCGGTGCCGCTCGCTCGGCTTGACGATCTCCAGCACCACCCGGCCGACCACGGCCAGCGCGACCGAGATGCCGATCGCCCACAGCAGCGCCCCCGCGTAAGGCGTGTCGGCCAGGTCGCGGCCGGTCGACAGGCCGGCCAGCCGGACCAGGTAGCCGGCGTAGGTCACCAGGCTCACCACCAGGTAGACCCACGTCCCCTTCTCCTCGTAGGACAACGTCCCCCCTCGATGTAAAGCATCTTTGACACGGCCAGTGTCAAGCAGGAGCGACACCATGTCAAGCATCTTTGACATCACCGGGGCGGGAACGCAGTCGTGCCGGGGTCGCCGTGGCGACCCCGGCACGATGGCGTGCGGGTTGGAGCTACCCGATCAGGCGGCCTTGCGGTGCCAGAGCACCTGGTTGGCCGGGCCGTACAGCACGACGTTGCCGTCGTTCTGCACCACGAAGTTCACGCCGATCGAGTTCGGCGTCCTGGTGGACCAGCGCGCCACACCGGTGTTGGAGTAGAGCACCACGTTGCCGTCGTACTGGAAGTACAGCCGGCTCGCGTCGGTGTTCCAGGTCTTGCTGGACCACTGCGCCGCGCCGGCGCGGTTGTAGAGCACCAGGTTGCCGTCGTTCTGGAGCACCAGCAGGTACTCGCCGTTGAACGACGTGCGGGACTGGCCGCGGACCAGCTCCTCACCGGGGTTGACCCGGTCCTGGCGCGCCCCGAGGGTCGGCAGGACACCCGAGTGCAGCAGGACGTTCGCGGTGCCCGCGGTCGGGTTGGTGATCTTGTCCTTGGTGCCGGCGTTCACGATCGCCGTGCGCACGGCGGCCGGCGTGGCCGTCGGGTTGCCGCGCAGGAAGATCGCGGCGGCACCGGCGACGTGCGGCGACGCCATGGACGTGCCGCTGCCCTCGACGAAGTCCGTGTCGCCGCTGATCGCCGCCGAGTTGATGTCGACGCCCGGCGCGTACAGGTCGACGCACGAACCGTAGTTCGAGAACGAAGCCTGCGCGTCGTTCACGTCCGACGCCGCCACCGTGATGGCGTCCGGCACGCGGGCCGGCGACTGGTTGCACGCGTCGGTGCTGGAGTTGCCCGCCGCCACGACGACCGTGACACCGGCCGCGATCGTCCGGTTGATCGCCGCGTCGAGGGTCGGGTTGGGCAGGCCGCCCAGGCTCAGGTTCGCCACCGCCGGCGCGACCTTGTTGGCCACCACCCAGTCCAGACCGGCGATGACGCCGCCGACCGTGCCGCTGCCCGCGCAGTCCAGCACCTTCACGCCGTGCAGCCGGGCCGCCTTGGCGACACCGACCGTCGCGCCGCCCACGGTGCCGGCGACGTGCGTGCCGTGGCCCTCGCAGTCGGTGTTGTTCGTGTCGACCGCGTTGAAGTCGAACGACGCCCGGCCGCCGAACTCGCTGTGCGAGGTCTTGATGCCGGTGTCGACCACGTAGACGTGGGTGCCCTCACCGTTGCCCTGGTAGGCGTACTGGTGCTCCAGCGGCAGGCTGCGCTGGTCGAGCCGGTCGATCCCCCACGACGGCGGGTTCACCTGCACGTCCGTCTTGCGCACCTTCTGGTCCTGCACCACCGCCGCGACCGACGGGTCCGCCGCCAGCGCCCGCGCCACGTCCTCGGACATGGCCGCCGCGAAGCCGTCGACCACGTGCTGGAACTGGTGGGTCACCCGCACGCCGTCACGGGTCGAGGCAGCCTCGATCCCCGCGCGGTCCTTGAGCACCACGATGTAGTTGCCCGCGACAGCGTCCACGCTGTCCGCGCCCGAGATTGTGCCCCCCTGAGCCGAAGCCGGTACCACGCTCAGCCCCACGATCGCGGCCGTGGCGACTCCCACACCGGCCAAACGTCTCCAGGGCGCGCCGAACTCTCCCATGCCTGGGTCCCCTCATGCAGGTACTGGACTACGAGAGGTTCGCGCGAACCGTGGTCAACTCTAGGGATTCGGGCGCAACCGCACACTCGCATTCCCGAAGATGATCCACCGGAACGGGAATTCCGCCCGTGCGGGCAGCCGAGTTGCTCCGGACAGCCGAACAATGCGTGCGGACCGCCGATCAACGAGCCGACTGTCAAGGCCCACAACGGGTTACGCCTGCCGCGGTGATGAGTCGGCGGTCGTCAACCGGCCCGACCGCACAACGCGACGGACGCGATTCCGGTGCGCCGCGTCGAACTTCTCGCGGGAAGCGGGATCCCCACCGTCCAAAACACCGTGCGTGATCGAGAATTCGACGCGCTTGGTGCGATCGGGTGTGCTGAACATGTACGACGTCACGCTCTGAGTTCCCCCGGTGTGGCCGAGCACCGCGCAGTCCGGGGTGGTGCCGCCCGCCCGGAACCTCCAGTCGGGAGAAGGCTTGCCGCCCCGCCCGAGTTCCGCGACCCCGGCGCTCCCGGCCCGGTCCCCGCGCCGGTCGTGCACCCGCACCACCACCCCGGCCCCGCCGGCCGCCACGACGTCGTCCATGGCCCGCCGCAGCTCCGACCTGTTCCCGGATGCCCGCGCGGAGTCGTCCGGCGAGTCCCCCGCCTGCCCCACCACGTCAAACCCCGGAAACCTCTCGGGGACAACAAGAATCTCGCCGGCACCCCATCGGGGCAGCGCCCACACCACCCCGCAGACGCGACCGTCGGGACAGCCGCCGCGCTCAGGGAAGGTGCGGCACGGCGTCGGCGCGCAGCCGGGCCGCGTCCTGGCCGGGCGGTGCGCCGAACAGCCGGCGGTACTCGCGGTTGAACTGGGACGGGCTGTCGTAGCCGACGAGGTGGCCGACCCCGGCGACGTCGCCGGGACGCGCGGTGAGCAGCGAACGCGCCTCCTGCAACCTGATGCGCTTCTGGAACTGCAACGGGCTCATGGCGGTGATCGCGCGGAAGTGCCGGTGGAACGCCGAAGGGCTCATCCCGGCCAGCCGCGCCAGGTCGGCGACGCGCATCGGTTCGGCGTAGTTGTCGCGGATCCAGGTGATCGTGCGGTTGACGTGCGCCAGGCCGCTGTCGGCCAGACCGATCTGCCGCAGCACGCCGCCGTCCGGGCCGGTCAGCACGCGCCACAGGATCTCCTTCCGCACCAGCGGCGCGAGCACCGGCGCGTCCATCGGGCTGGAGAGCAGGCGCAGCAGGCGGGCCACGGCGTCGAGCAGGTCGACGTCCGCCTCCCCGGTCGCCATCGCGGGCGGACCGGTCCTCACGCGCGTGCGCGGCGCCGGGGCCTGCGGCAGGAGCGCCGCGATGGCCGCCGGGCGCAGCACCAGGCCGACCGCGAGCGACGGCGTGGCCAGGTAGTGCCCGGTGACCGGCAGGTCGGCCGTGACGACGAGGTACTGCCCGGCGCGGTACTCGTGCACCTGCTCGCCGAGCAGCAGGCTCTTGCCGCCCTGCGCCATCACCACCAGCAGCGGCTCGGTGAGCGAGTAGTCCGGCGCGGCGGCGTCGACCCGGGACAGCAGCAGGCCGTCGACGGGCGTCCGCAGGTCGGGGCGCGCGTGGACGGCGATCCGGTCGCGGATCTCGGCCAGCAGGGCGGCGGTGGTGCGCACCCGCCCACGCAAGCACCCCGGACGGCCGCGAGCAAGCCCGTCCCGGGCGGAGTCGGCAGGATCGTGCAAGAACCCGCGCGGATCGAACTACCCCGGCGAGCGTGCCCGCGATGGGATGGAGAAGTCCCCCGATCGACCTCCACGAGGAGCACGCCATGCCACTGGACCACTACGTCACCCTCGGCCGCTCCGGCCTGCGCGTCAGCCCGTTCGCACTGGGCGCGATGACCTTCGGCGAAGACCCCGGAGCCGCCGGGTGCAGCGTGGCGGAGTCGGAGCGGATCCTGGACGCCTACCTCGACCGAGGCGGGAACTTCGTCGACACGGCCAACTTCTACACCAACGGGCACTCCGAGAAGATCCTCGGCGACTACCTCGCGGCCCGCCCCGGCCGCCGCGACCGGCTGGTGCTGGCGTCGAAGTTCTTCGCCAACATGCACCCCGGCGACCCGAACGGCGGCGGCGCGGGACGTGGGTCGATCGTGCACCAGCTCCACGACAGCCTGCGACGCCTGCGCACGGACCACCTGGACGTGTACTGGCTGCACAACTGGGACCGCAACACCCCGGTGGAGGAGACCATGCGGACGCTGGACGACCTGGTGCGCGCGGGCAAGATCCGCTACCTCGGCTTCTCCAACACGCCCGCGTGGGTGACCGCCCAGGCCCAGACCACCGCGCTCCTGCGCGGTTGGACGCCGTTGATCGCGCTCCAGGTCGAGTACTCCCTGCTGGCCCGCACCGCGGAGGGCGAACTCGCACCGCTGGCGCGGGACCAGGGCATGGCGCTGGTGCCGTGGAGCCCGTTGAAGAACGGCTTCCTGTCCGGGAAGTACCGGCGCGGCGAAGCGGTCGACTCGGCGCGGGCGGCGTACGTCGGCGGGCCGACCGAGGCGCAGTACGCGGTGATCGACGCCGTGCGGGCGGTCGCGGACGAGATCGGGACCGGCCCGGCGGCCGTCGCGCTGGCGTGGCTGCGGTCGCGGCCCGGGGTCGTCGTCCCGATCATCGGGGCGAGGCGGCCGGCGCACCTGGAGGACAACCTGGCGGGCCTGGACGTCACGCTCGACGCGGAACACCTGCGTTCGTTGGCGAAGGTGTCCGAACCGGACCTGGACTACCCCGCGCCGTTGAACGGCGCGATGCGCGCGATGCTCCAGTTCGCGGGCTCCACCGTGGACGGCGAAGAATCCGACGTGTACCCGCCCCTGCTGGCGAGCGACGTCCGCTATTGAGGACTGATCGGTTCCGACGTCGTTGCCTCCGCGCCTGGCGTGTCCGGCATTTCGGCCGATCAAGGGCGCGAACGTCTTGGCCGCGTCGCCCCGTATCTTGATTGACCCGCGCAGGACAATGGGCGTTGGGCGAGGCCGCGGAGGGATCCGGTACCTCGGAACGGAGCCGCCGGCACCGCGCCGGTGATCGTCGTCGGTGCAGGGGGAGTCTTGTCGGAGAACGTCACTTTCGCCAATGCCGGAGTGGTGCTGGCAGGTTCGCTGACCGTGCCCGACAGCGGCGCGCCGGTGCCGGGCGTGGTCATGGTCGGCGGGTCGGGCCCGTCCGACCGGAACAACGACACGCACTTCCCGCCGATCCGGCGGCACCTGGTGGACGCCGGGATCGCCGTGCTGTCCTACGACAAGCGCGGCGTCGGCGAGTCCTCCGGCGACTGGCTCGACGCGACGATCGACGACCTGGCGTCCGACGCCGCCGCCGCGCTGGACTTCCTGCGCGCACGGCCGGAGGTGCGCAGCGAGTCCACCGGGCTGTTCGGGCACAGCGAAGGCGGCTGGGTCGTCCTGCGTGCCACCACCCTGCGGACCGACGTGCCGTGGGTCGTCACCAACGGCGGCCCCGGCACGACCCCCGCCGTGCAGGACCGCTACGACCTGGCCAACGGCCTGCGGCGCAACGGGAACACCGACGACGAGGTCGAGGCCGCGCTGGCCGCGTACGACCGCGTCGTCGAAGCCGGCCGCCGCGACGCCGACTTCGCCGAGACGGTCCGGATCACCCAGTCCCCGCCGACCGCGTTCACCGAGGTCGCGGCCGAGGTGGACGAGCGCCTCTGGACGTTCCTGAAGCGCAAGCAGGACCACGACCCCATCCCGGACGCGCTGCGCCTGCGCTGCCCGCACCTGGCGATCTTCGGCGCGGCCGACCACGTCGTCCCGGTGGCCGACAGCGTCCACCTGTTCACCGCCGCCGCCTGCCACCCCGACCGAGACAGCCGGGCACCGCTGACCGTCGAGGTGTTCCCCGGCGCCGACCACCGCGTCCAAACCGACAACGCCACCCGCCTGGCCCCGGGCTACCTCGAAACCCTGACCCGCTGGATCACCGACCGGGCCGCCGACCAGGACTCCTGAACCCGTTCGTCACCAAGAAGGACGGCCACGCGTCTCCACGGAATGGGCGACGACGATTCAGGACGACGGCCGGGGTGAGGTCCAAGTCGCCTTGGCTGTGGCACGCCGCGATCGCGGTGGCAACGGCGCCCGGAGTCGGGCTCAGCGTTCAGGCTCGCCCTGCTCCCGCCTCCTGCCACCGACAGGAAGTGGACGAGGCGACGAAGTTCCCGGCCGCACAAGGCACTTTAGGCCGGTGAACCTCGGAGTGAACTGCGGTCACAATTGCGCCAGAGCCCCGGTGGAAACTTCTCCACCGGGGCTCTGAGCTGGCGCGCTCGGCAGGATTCGAACCTGCAACCTTCTGATCCGTAGTCAGATGCTCTATCCGTTGAGCTACGAGCGCATCGATTTTCAGTTGTCACCCTGCCGAAGCCGGGTGTTGCGGAGGCTCCGGGATTTGAACCCGGGATGGGGGTGAACCCAAACCGCATTAGCAGTGCGGCGCCATAGACCAGACTAGGCGAAGCCTCCCGGAGCCCTCGGCTACGACGCATAGATTACACAGGTCGGTGCGCCGGTGGCAAAACGCCCCCCTCGGCACCCCATCCGCGCTGGTCAGATGGGGTGCCAAGGGTGTTCATCGGGGGTTCAGGAGGGCGTCTTGTGGTGTACGTCTCGCCCGAAGATCGTCGGCTCAGCCTTCGACCAGCGCGAGGAACGGGGTCAGGGCGTCCGGGTTGCGCAGGGCATCCCGGCTCACGGCCTGGTCGGGCGGGGTGCCGGCCAGGATCTTCTTGACCGGGACCTCGCACTTCTTGCCGTTGAGGGTTCTCGGGATCTCGGCCACGGCCACGAACCTGTTCGGGACGTGCCTCGGGGACAGGTTGGTCCTCAGTTCCTTTTTCAGGGTGGGTTCCAGGTCCGCCAGGGTCACGTCGTCCTCCAGCACCAGGAAGCAGAGGAGTTCGCCGTCGGACCGGCCCGCGCCCGAGGTGTCGATGACGAGGGAATCGACCACGCCTTCCAGTGCCTCCACGACCCGGTAGAACTCGCTGGTGCCCATCCGGACGCCACCTCGGTTCAACGTCGAGTCGCTGCGGCCGTAGATGACCGCCGAACCCCTTGGCGTGATTCGGATCCAGTCTCCGTGCCGCCACACGCCGGGGTACACCTCGAAGTACGCCTCGCGCAGTTTCGCGCCGTCCTCGTCCCCCCAGAAGAACACCGGCATGGACGGCATGGGCTGGGTGATCACCAGTTCGCCCACCTGGTCGATCACCGGCTCGCCCTGCTCGTCGTAGGCGTGCACCGACGCGCCCAGCGCCCGGCAGGACAGCTCGCCCAGCCACACCGGCAGGTCCGGGGACGCCGCCACGAACGCCGTGCACAGGTCCGTTCCGCCGGACACGGACGCGATCTGCACGTCCTTCCCGATGGCGTCGGCGATCCACCGGAAGCCCTCAGGGCTCAACGGGGCACCGGTCGAGCCCACGACCCTCAGCGCGGTCAGGTCGTAGCGCTGCGCGGGCTTCAGGCCCTCCTTGAGGCACGATTGGATGTACGGCGCGGACGTCCCGAAGTACGTCACCCGGTGCTGCTCGGCCAGGTGCCACAGCACCGACAGGTCGGGGTGGGCGGGGCTGCCGTCGAACAGGACGATCGTGGTGCCGACCAGCAGGCCGGACACCAGGAAGTTCCACATCATCCAGCCGGTGGTGGTGAACCAGAAGAACCGGTCACCCGGGCCGAGGTCGCTGTGCAGGGCGAGCATCTTGAGGTGTTCCAGCACGATCCCGCCGTGCCCCTGCACGATCCCCTTCGGCAGGCCCGTCGTGCCCGACGAGTACAGGACCCACAGCGGGTGGTCGAACGGGACCGGTTCGAACGCCAACTCCGCGTCGGCGTGCTCGGACAGCAGCGCGTTCCACTCGACCGCGCCGGGCAGCGTGCCGCCGAGGTAGTCGATCAGCACGGTGGCCTTCAGGGACGGGATCGCCGCCCTGAGCTGCTCGACGGTCGGCCGCACGTCGAACCCGCGCCCGTTGTACCGGTACCCGTCGACGGCGATCAGCACGGTCGGCTCGATCTGGGTGAACCGGTCGGCGATGGCGCGCGCGCCGAAGTCGGGCGAGCACGACGACCACACCGCGCCCAGCGACGCCGCCGCCAGGAAGGCGATCAGGGCCTCCGGCGAGTTCGGCACCAGCGCGACGACCCGGTCGCCGCGCCGCACCCCCGACGCCACCAGACCGGCCCGCACGGCGGCCACCCGGCGCCGCAACTGGCGGTAGGTGAGCTGCTCGGACCGGCCGTCCTCGCGGTGGAACACGACAGCCAGGTCGTCGCTGTCGCGGCGCAGCGCGTGCTCGGCGTAGTTGAGGGTGGCTCCGGGGAACCACTCCGCGCCGGGCATCACCCGTTCGGTGAGCACGGCGGTGGGCTCGGTGTGGAACACCACCTCGAAGTACTCCGCGACGGCACCCCAGAAGGACTCCAGCTCGGTGACCGACCACTCCCACAGCTCGGAGTGGTCGGCGAACTCCAAGCCCTTCTCGGCAGCGAGCCACGAGCGGAACGCGGCCAGGTGGCTGTCGGCCACCCGGTCGGGGCTCGGACGCCACAGCAGCTCTGCCTCGCCGGCGACGGTGCCGGTGCGCGTGTCGGTCATACCTGCGTTCCTAGCTCATAACGCGGCCCGGAACCACAGTCGCAAAACACACATTCCCGGAGGTCCGATAGTCGGACGCCACTACTGGTTGCGGCCCGCCGTCGCGACGAGTTCGTCCACGGCCGAGGTCAGGCGGGCCGCGTCGGTGGGCGCGATCACCAGCCACGCGTCGTTGCGGCGCACGAGGTAGCGGCCGTCGGCGGTGTCCAGCCACGAGATGGCGGCACCGGTCGGGTGCAGGTAGCCGGCCCGGTTGCGGGCGATCACGGCGACCTGGCCGCCGCCGCTGCGGGTGGTGACGGCGCGCAGGAGGGTGTTGACCTCGGGCTCGCGCATCCCGACGTCGCGCAGCACGTCGAGGAAGCCGTCCGCGCCCTGGGCGACGCCCGCGCGGCCGGCCGCCAGGTAGTCCTCCCAGCGCACGTTCACCGAGCGGCCGCTGCCGGGCGGCGCGGCGGGCAGGGTGGACACGGTGCGCGAGGCGAGCGCGGTGGGCCGGAAGCCGGTCACCTGGACCTGGTCGCCGAGCCGGCCCGCGAACGCGCCGTGCCACGCCGCCGTGGCCAGGCCGCGGGCCTGCTCGCCGTTGAGCGTGAACACGACTTCCAGGCCGATCTCGAACTCGGCCAGGCCGCGCAGGACGCCGTACAGCTCCTCGTCGGGCCGCTGCACGGTGCCGAGCCCGCGGGCGAACAGGTCGCGGGACGCGGTCTCGATCAACCGCGCCCGCTCGACCTGGGTGTGTCCGTAGTGCCTGGTGCCGAGCGGTACCGGGTGGGCGTCGCGGTGGACCGCCTGCCAGAGCAGGAAGAACTCCAGGGCGCTGAGCCGGAAGATGCGCTCGGTCACAGGCCGATCACCGGCGGTGCTGCCTTGCGGTCCACGCCGAACACGTTGTCGTCGTCCTCCAGGTATCCCGGCCGGCTCCGCTCGCTGCCACCTCCACCGGGGGTCGACGCGACGGGCGGCGGCGCGGCCATCGGGGCCGCGCCGATCATGCCGTGCTGCGGCGTGACCGACTTGGGGGCCTGGAACTGGCTGGTCACGCCGCCGGGGTTGGCTCCGGAGGAGCGCTCGCCGGCGATCGCGCCGCTGCCGATCCCGGGCGGGCCGAGCGGGGCGGGACCGCCGCCACCGCCGCCGGCCGAGCCGACCGGCACGGGCATCGGGCCGCGCCCGCCCGCGAAGCCGCCACGCGCGAACGACCCGCCGCCACCGCGCCCCTGGGACGGGGTGGTGGTGGCGCGGTCCTGCTGACCGGGCTGGTTGGGGTTGACCACGACGGGACCGCCGTCCACCGGCGGTGGCGGCGCGACCGGGCCGGGCGTGACGACCACGGGCGGCGGGGGCGGCGGCGCGACCGGGTTGGTCGGCGGGCTGAACGACGGCACGGTGCGGTCGACGGCGTAGGAGTTCTGCTGGAACAGGGCCATCACCTCGGCCGCCTGCCGGTGCGTGGCGTCGGCCGTCACGACCGAGTCGACGACCGGCGCGGCCACGTTCTCCAGGCCGACGAACGGGTTGGGCGCCGCGACCTGGCGGGCGGCGTGGAAGTCGACCGGCGCGCCCAGGTCGCTCGCGCTGTCGGCGAGCAGCCGCTGCTGCACGCCGGGGTGCGAGGGCACCTGGAACGCGGGCTGCTGCTGGACCAGCGCGGCCCGGGTGTCGGGCGGAGCCGCCACGGGCGGCGCGGTGCCGCCGGTGACCGGTGCGACGGTGGGCGGCGCGGGCGACGGCGCGGGCATCATCTGCCGCGCGGTCTCCACGTGCTGGATCTCCTCGCCGATGCACTTGGCGACGTTGTCGGCGTGACCGCTGGTGTTCAGCGCCCACTTCTCCACCGACTCCAGCGCCTCGCGGGCCCGGTCGGCGGACTCGCCCGACCACGCCTGCTGCGACTGGGTGATCGCCTTGGCCAACAGGCCCTGCACCTCGTCGAGCGCCTTGCCGACCATCGCCCAGTCGGCCTGCGCGGAGCCGGCCGCCTTCAGGTCGACGCCGGTGTGCACCATGTTGTAGAGGTCCTCGTGGGAGAACCTCATCCAGTCGACCTTCTCGCCCAGGTTGCTGGGCGGCGGCTCGCGGCGGTCGTCGCCGTTGCCGCCACCGCCACCGTTGCCGCCGTGGTTGCCGTGACCCCGGCCGCCGCGCCTGTCGTCGCTCACGAGCCCTTGACCTCCCCAGCCGAGTTGAAGGCGTCCGCCGCGTCGTCGTCGGCCTCTTCGAGGTTGCGCGCCGCGTCGCGGATGGTCTCCTCGACCTCGAACAGCACCTGCATGAAGTCGCCGATCACCCGCACCGCGGACGCGTCGTTGCCGACCGCGACCTCGCGCAGCCGGCGGCTGATCGCCTCGCCGACCCAGTTCCTGCCGAACTGGAGTTCGACGTCGAGGCTGGTCACGGCCTTGGTGTGGACGTTGTCCACCAGGCCGCGGGCCTGCGTGATCAGCTTGAGCAGGCCCTGCACGGCCTCCTTGTCGAGGTCGAGCTTCACCTGCCCCTTGTCCACCGCGTCCAGCGCGGTGGTCGCCTTGGCCAGGTCGGTCTGCGCCGCGGCGGTGAAGCTCCCGCCCGGCAGGACCGCCGGTCCGGTGGCGTTCGGGTCGGGTGGTGTCACCACCTGCGTCACGACCGGGTCGGGTGCGCCGGCGGGACCTCCGGCGGGCACGCCGTCGACCGGCGCGGCCGGTGGCACCACGTGGCCGGCGTCCGGGACCACCGGCGCGGGCGGCCCGGAGGACACCAGAGGCGGCAGCACGTCCGGTGTGATCACCTGCGTCGTCGAGGTGTCGACAGCCGGCACCGGGGTCGGTGTGGCGACCGGTGCGGGCTGTGTCAGTGGAACGGTGTTGCCGTCGCTCATAGTTACCCCCTGCACTGCGACCTTCGTCGCAGCCGCGCCGCGCGTTACCCAGCAGCGTCCGCATCGGCGTACCGGACGCTCCCCTTAGATGTACCGGGAAGGCCGTCTGGTTCCAAGCCGCTGGAAAGACTCTCTACCGCCAGTGGGTGGCCGATCACCGCAGATGCGAGTCGAACCAGTTCAGCGCCCGCTGCCACGCCTCGGCGCTGGCCTCGGGCGTGGTGTCGAACCGGTGGCTGGTGTCGCGGAACCGGACCACGTCCGTGGCGACCGGCGCGGCGGCCGCGGCGTCGCGGAGCTTCTCCACGTCGCTGAACGGGATCTCCTCGTCGTCGTCGCCGTAGAGCCCGAGCCACGGGCAGGCCAGCTCCTCGGCCACCTCGACCAGCGACGGCAGCCCGTCGGACAGCGGCGCCAGGATGCCGCCGCCACCGACCGTGACGGCCGCGCCGATGCTTCGGCTTCCCGCAACCACCATCGCGACCGATCCGCCCAGGTCGAAGCCCATGACCCCGAGCCGGTCGGTGCTCACGCCCTGTTGTCCCAACCAGACGAAGGCGACGTCCGTGTCGGCCAGCACGGATTCGCCGGACAGCTCGCTGACCCGCTCCGCCGCGTCCACCGGTTCGTCCTCCGCGCCGCGGTAGAGGTGCGGCGCGACGGCCAGCCACCCCTCCGCCGCGAGTCCGCTCACCAGACCGCGGACGGTGTCGGTCACGCCGCGCGCCTCGTGCAGCACGACCAGGCCGCCGCGAACGACGTTCTCCGGCTCCGCGACGGTCAGCCGCAGGGTGCGGCCGTCGGTGAGCGAGAGCGTCTCGGTGCGGGTAGGTGTCATGGGGCAACCCTTCCATGTGGGGGTGAACGGCAGTCAACGTGAGCAACCGAACGGCAGGTATGCCCCATCCGGGTGTTGAGCGGCTAACGTCCAGCTCAGAACCGGAAGGAGTCCTTGGATGACGGTGCGAACCCGCGCAGACCTCTCCGCGCTACCCAGTTATGTCCCCGGCAAAACCATCCCGGGCGCGATCAAGCTGGCCAGCAACGAGGTGTCGGCCGGACCGCTGCCCAGCGTGGTGCGGGCGATCGCGGACGCGGCCACCGCCGTGAACCGCTACCCCGACACCGCCGCCACCGACCTCGTGGCGCGGCTGGGCGACAAGCTCGGCGTCCCCGCCGCCCAGGTCGCCGTGGGCTGCGGTTCGGTGACGCTGTGCCAGCAGCTCGTGCAGGCGACCTGCACGGAGGCCGACGAGGTGGTGTTCCCGTGGCGGTCCTTCGAGGCGTACCCGATCATCACCGCCGTCGTCGGCGCGGGCCAGACCAGGGTTCCGCTGACCGCGGGGCACGGCCTGGACCTCGACGCCATGCTCGCCGCGATCACGCCCAAGACCCGGCTGGTGTTCGTGTGCAACCCGAACAACCCGACCGGGACGGCGCTGCGGCGGGCGGAGATCGAGCGGTTCATCGAGCAGGTGCCGGCGGAGACGCTGGTCGTGCTGGACGAGGCGTACAAGGAGTTCGTGGACGACCCGGAGGTGCCCGACGGCGTGGAGCTGGCCAAGGCCCAGTGGGCGGCCGGGCGGGACAACGTGGCGGTGCTGCGGACGTTCTCCAAGGCGTACGGCCTGGCCGGCCTGCGGGTCGGCTACGCGGTGGGCTCCCCGGAGCTGGCCGAGACGCTGCGCAAGGTCTACGTGCCGTTCAGCGTGAACGCGCTGGCGCAGGTCGCGGCCCTGGCGTCGCTGGACGCCGAGGACGAGCTGATGGTCCGGTGCCGGGCGATCGTGGCCGAGCGGAGCCGGGTGCGCGACGCGCTGCTGGCCGCCGGGTTCGAGGTGCCGGTGACCCGGGCGAACTTCGTCTGGCTGCCGCTGGGCGAGCGGACGGCGGCGTTCAACGAGCACTGCCTGGAGCACAAGGTCGTGGTGCGCGCGTTCGTCGGCGACGGCGCGCGGGTGACCATCGGCGAGCCCGAGGAGAACGACGCCTTCCTGGCGGCCGCCCGCTCCTTCAGCGGGTGATCAGCGGGTAAGGATCTGGACGATGGCCACGGCTCCCACCAGCACGATCACCGCGCGCAGCGCGACCGGTGGGAGCCGGCGGCCGACCTTCGCGCCGATCTGGCCGCCGACGACGGAGCCGAGCGCGAGCAGCAGCACGGCGTCCCAGGCGACGTCGGCGATGAAGATGAACAGCACGCCCGCGATCAGGTTGACGAACGCGGTCAGCACGTTCTTGAGGGCGTTCATCCGCTGGATGTGCTCGTTCATCAGCACGCCCATCAGGCCCATCACCAGCACGCCCTGGGCGGCCCCGAAGTAGCCGCCGTAGATGCCGCCGAGGAACACGCCGATCCACAGCGCGATGCCGCCGTGCTCGTGGCGCTCGCGCTCGGCGAGCTTGCGGTTGAGCCACGGCTGGAGCACCACCAGCACCAGCGCGATCGCGATCAGCACCGGCACGATCGCGGCGAACGCGTCCTCCGGCAGCTTGATCAGCAGGATCGCGCCCACCACGCCGCCGAGCAGCGACGCGGGCAGCAGCCGCTTGATCCGGGGCCCCTGGCCGACGAGTTCGCGGCGGTACCCGACGGCCCCGCTGAAGGACCCGGGCACCAGGCCGAGGCTGTTCGACACGTTCGCGGTGACCGGGGGGAACCCGACGGCCAGCAGCACCGGGAAGGTGATCAGGGTGCCCGAGCCGACGACCGTGTTGATGCCGCCCGCCAGCACCCCGGCCAGGACGACGAGGACCGCTTCCACCGTAGTCACGGCCACGTCTCCCTCGTTCGGCGCAATTGGTTAGCGACGCTAACACTCTGCGCGCCCGGCCGCGGTGTGGCCCGCGCGACACCCCGGCCCGTCCCGGGCGCGGCCCGCCGGCAGGGCGGGGGTGCGCCGACCCAGGACCCGCCCGGCCCGGCCGACGCGATTCGAAACTGCCGCGAATCCCCGCGAATGCGCTCACCCGGATAATGATCCGCAGAATTGCGGAAACGCCCGGGCGCGTGGGTTGATCACCAAAAGTTCCCCCTGTCGACTCATGCCGACCGCAAGTCGGGACAACGGGCGATCCGCTATCTTGACCTCACCACACGCCTACCGGAGAGGCTGCCAGCCGATGGCCCGGTCCAATGAGCGCGCGCGGCGCGAATTTCCGCAATCGGGACCAAGTCGATTAGCAGCGCACGACCCCGTCCCGGCCCTCCCGTGGTCGCCGACGCACCCCGTCCGCGAGGTGCTGCGGGCCCGCCGCGCCGCCGGCAGCGTGCCGGGCGAGCGGGCGGACGGGTTCAAGGTCGGGCTGGCGGTCGAGGGCGGCGGCTTGCGCGGGGTGGTCTCCGGCGCGATGTTGTCCGCCGTGGAGGACCTGGGGTACGCGAACGCGTTCGACGACGTCTACGCGTGCTCGTCCGGCGCGGTCAACGGCGCCTACTTCATCACCCGCCGGACCTGGTTCCCGCTGTCCATCTATTTCGACGACTTGACCACGGGAGCATTTCTCGACTTTCGCCGGGTGCTGCGCCGGGAAGGCCCGATGAACCTGGAGTACGTGTTCGAGGAGGTGCTCGCCCGGCGCAAACCGCTGGACTACGCGGCGATCATCGCGCACCCCCAGCGGCTGCACATCATGGTGACCGACGTGGACGAGCTGAAAACCCTCGACGTGAGCGATTTCCACTCGCCGGAGGACATGCGGGAAGCGCTGCGCGCCAGCACCTGGCTGCCCCTGGCGATCAAGGGCACCACCCGCTTCCGGGGCAACCGCGCCATCGACGGCGGGGTGCTGCGGTTCCACCCGTTCCGCGCGGCGGTGGAGGACGGGTGCACGCACGTCCTGTCGCTGAGCACCAGGCCGATCGCCCCGACGCGGTCGAAGATGTCGTGGACCAACCGCCTGGTCGCCTGGCACCTGGAGAAGATGCGCCCGGGCCTGGGCGACGGGTTCGTCGCGTCCACCATGCAGTACCTCAAGCAGGACCGCCCCTACCTCAACCACAACCGCCTGCACCCGCAGAGCGACCCCGCGGTCATGGACCTGGCGCCGCTCGCCGGCACGCCCGAGGTCAAGCGGCACGAGGTCGACCGCGGCAAGCTGCTCGACGGCGCGCGCTCGGCCTACCGCCTGACCCACCAGGTCCTGGAGGGCGAGGACGCGCTGGTCGTGCCGAGGTTGACGGTCTACCCGCCCCGGCCGGACAGCGGGGGTACTCCCCCGTGAGCGAGGCGATACCGGTCCGCCGGGTCGAGTCGGACGCCCTCCGCCAGGTGTTCCGCTCGGTGATGGCGCTCGACCTGCGCAGAGCCGACGCCGAGCAGCTGCGCGACATCCGCGGCCTGTGCCCGGACGTCGCGTCGTGGCGGAGGCTGCTGTCCGCGATCCCGTTGGACAAGCTCTCGTTCCAGCTCGAAGTCGGGGTCCAGCGCACGGACGCGGTCGACGCGCTGACCCAGTGGTGCGGGCGGTTCAAGACCAGCAGGGTCGGCGGCCACACCAAACGCGAAGCCGAGACGCACGGCTACCTGTCGGTCCTGCTGATCACGCTGATCACCATGGAGCGGGCCGGCCAGGCCACGACCACCGTCCCGCCCGGCGACGACGCCCCCGAGGACGACGCCGGGGACACCGCCGGCGACCGGCACGACTGCGGGAAGCTGTGCGGGCGGCTGGTCCGCGACGCCTCCGTCCGGGCGGCGCTGCTCGCGCTCTACGCGCCGCCCGGCGACGAGTACCAGCCGCACGACCCGCACGTCGTGGAGTGGAACCGGGTGCAGGGTTCCGAGTTCGAGTTCCACCGGCACGGGTCCACCTCGTTCATCCTGCGCGGCCTGCCCACGCAGTCCGCCGGGCGGCGGATCGCGTTCGCGCTCAAGTGCGTGCTGTTCCCGTACTCGAACATCCCGGTCATCGCGATGAAGACCCGGGACTACGCGGTCGACCACAACGCCCTGGACGTCGACGGGCGGCAGGTCGAGCACATGGTCCAGGTGTGGGCGAGCACCGGGAACTGGATCCTGATGGACTTCGCCGAGGGCCGCACCCTCGCCGAGGAGATCGAGCTGATCAAGCGGGACTCGGCCGCGCCGGTCGGGTGGCGGCGCAGGCGGCGGGTGTCCCCGGCGGGCAACGTCCGGCTCGACGTGCTGCGCAAGATCGGGCTGCCCCTGCTCACCGCGCTGAGCGAACTGCACTCGCGCAAGAAGCGCCACGAGGACCTGTCGACGACCAACATCATCGTCCGCCGCCGCGATCCCGGCCAGGACGGCCGCGAGTACGACGTCACGTTCATCGACTTCGGCCGGAACTACCTCTACAGCAGGGCCGTGGCCGGCACGGAGAGCCCGCAGGGCGCATTCGTCGCCCCGGAGGTGCGCGCGAACGCCGACGACGTCACCAAAGCCGACCTGTACTCGCTCGGCCGCATCCTGATCGCGCTGGGCGACGTCGGCGACAACCGGGACGGGACCATCCCGGACCGCTTCTACGGGCAGGCCCCGCTGATCGCGCGGCTGGTCGAGGACCTCATCGACGAACGCCCGGAGCGCCGGCTGCTGGTGTTCCGCATCGCCGCCGACAACCCGCAGGTGTACCGCCTGCTCCGGCAGGTGCTGGAGCAGGAGCTGGACGTGACCCAGGCGGGGCTGGTGGCCGACCCCCTGCTGCGCGCGCAGGCGATCCCGTACGACCGCATCAGCGTCGTGGAGACGGTGCGCGCGCTGGTGCCGCCGTCCAGCGAACCCCGCAAGCGCCGCCGGATCCACCGGCTGCGCAAGGAGCAGGGCGTGCTGTCGGACCCGCGGCGGTCGCTGCACGCGCGCTGGCTGCTGACCTTCTCGACGATGTCGTCCGTCGGGTTCTACGTGAGCTTCACGATCTGCTTCTACTGGTTCCTGCGCGACATCGGGATCGACGTCCTCGGCCCCACCGACCAGCTGGTCCTGCGGGCGATCGGCGCGCGCCCCGACGTGATCCCGCTGCTGGACGACCTGCGCCAGGACGGCTACCGGCTGGGCGACGTGTGGGCGAACCTGCCGGCCCGGGTGATCGGGCTGAGCTTCGCCCTGGCCGGGGTGCGGTACTACCAGAACATCCTCAGCGGGCTCACCACGCTGTCCGCGCACTCGCCCGCGCTGCCGGGCACGGCCATGCGCCTGAGCACCGAGTTCGCGATCCGGACGATGGCGGTGTGGCCCTGGTGGCTCATCCTGTCCGCCAACCTGGTCAACAACCGCTGGTGGCCGATCGCGAGCGCGATCGGCTACAGCGGCGTGCTGTTCGCGAACGTGCTCAGCGCCCGGTACGCGGGCCACTACCTCGACCTGGCGCGCCGCCGGAAGCTCAGCACGGTGCCCCCGGAGCACCAGACGATCACCGGCCTGGACGGCTACCGCCAGTGGGGGCCGACGATCACGATCTACAGCCTGACCGTGTGGATCTTCGCGATCCTGATCTACACCAACGTCCTGAAGGACACCTACGTCTACGCCGCCGCCGTGGCGGTGGTCAACGTCGGCCTCTTCTACGTCATCAAGACCGGCATGAACGCGCTGGACGTCCGAACCGGGCTCAACCGCTGCTTCCTGGCCGCGGAACGCCTCCGGTACGAAGCCGAGTCCGTGCAGAGCCTGGCCCTCACGCCGAAGCGACCACGCCTGGTGCTGGCCAACCCCGACTAGTCCCGGCCCGACCGGTCGCGGTGCGGTCGCCGGAAACCCCCGGACGCGCGGGAGGGGCGCAGCGTCGGCCACGCCCCTCCCGCGTTCGATCACACCCGTCCCGCTAGGCCGTGCGGCGACGCCCCAGCACGCGGGAGCCGACGCCGAACGCCAGCACCAGCAGCCCGACCAGGCCGAGCCCGACGACGCTCGCGCCGGTCGCGGCCAGGGCGGTCTCGCCACCGGACGCGGTCCCGCCGGTCCCGCCGGTCGCGCCGGTCTCACCGCCGCCGGCGGCCGGGTCCTGCCCGGTGCCGGGGTCGGCGACCTCGGGACCCGGGTCGACCAGGATGTCGAGGTCGGTCCTCCCGCCCCGCACCACCTTGAAGCTCGGGTACGGGCCCCAGGCGGTGTTGAACGTCCACGGCCCCACGACGACCGGCGTGTAGTAGCCCACCGGGATGTCGGCGAACGTGAAGCGCCCGTCCGGACCGGCCACCGCGCGCGTCACCGGCCGCTTGGTGAAGTAGTCCGTCAGCACGATCGTCACGTTCGGCACCGGGACCACCTCGGGCCCGGACGGCCGGGTGACCACGCGACCGGACACCGTCCACACCGCACCCGGCACGCGGGCGAACTCCTCGACCCGGGGCAGACCGTTGCGCACCGAGCCGGGACCGAACTCGCACCACATGCCGAACATGCCGTAGTCGGCGGCGATGTCGGGCACCGGGCTGGAGAACGTGAACACCCGGGTCTCACCGGCCGCCAGCCACACGCCGGCGCCGTCCTTCCAGTAGAACTCGTGCCACTCCGGGCCGTTGACCAACGACGGGAGTTCCGCGCTGCCGCACGACGCCTTGACGTGGACCTTTTCGGACCCGCTGTTGGACAGCGTCAGCGTGACGCCCACCTGGTCGTCGGGGCCGTAGGTGTCGCGGTCGAACACCAGCGAGGCGTGCAGCTTGTCGGACAACGGGCGCACCAGGCGGTACTGGACCTGGATCTCCTGGCCCGCGACGACGACCAGTTCGGCCGCGCCGTGGTGCACCCAGCCGGTCTTCTCGTCCTCGACGTACACCACGTACTTGCCGGCGGGAGCGTCGTCCAGCCGGTAGCGGCCGGACTCGTCGGTCTGGCCGGCGTACCACTTGCGGGGCAGGCCGCCCTCGAAGGTGACCCGCGCGCCGGAGATCTCCTCGCCCTCGTCGTAGGCGCCGTCGTCGTCGCGGTCGCCGTAGACCAGCGCCACCGCCTTGCCGGTGCGGAAGGTGATCGCCGAGGTCAGGTCGATCAGGTTGTCGCTCGGATCGGCGTCACCACTGGCCGAGATCCGACCCTTCAGCCGCACCGAACCCGAGACCACCGCCCACAGCAGGGTGCCGGTCAGCGTGACCACGTGCTCCTCGCCGGGAGCGAGCGAGAGGCCGTTGCCCGACGAGGCGAGCGCGCCCCACTGGTTGCGGTCGTAGTACAGCTCGTTGGGCACCCACTCGGTCTGGAACATGACGTGGTGCGCCACCTGGTTGCCGATGTTGGCGACCTTGACGGTGACCTTCGCCTCGTCGTTGACGTCGTAGGTCGCCTTGTCGAACGCCGCGGTGACCCGCACGTTCGGCGCAGGCATGGGCGGCTGCGGCTCCACGACGTCCGGGCCGTCCACGAGGTCGTAGCTCGCCCCGGAGGTGTACGCGGAGTGGATCCGGATGACCATACCGTTGTTGTAGCGGGACTTGTACGGGCCGATCACCAGCACGTCGAAGGTGCCGACCGGCACGTTCGACAGCGTCCAGGCGCCGTTCGCGTCCGACCGCGTCCGCGCGACCACGGCCTTGGTAGACCGGTCGACCAGGACCACCGGGGTGTCGGCCAGCCGCCGCGACGGGCCCGACGCCGGGTGGTAGGTCAGGTCGGCCTCGACCGAGCCGAGCGCGCCGAGGACCCGCGCGCTGTCCGACGAGCCGACGTAGCCGTGGCCGGAGTCGCCGTCGTTGCCGAACTCGCACGACGCGAGCAGCGTCCCGCCCTGGTAGGCGGCGTCGGGCACCACGTCGGGGATGGTCAGCACCTTGGTCTCGCCGGCGGCCAGCGCGATGCCGGGGCCGTCGTAGCGCAGCGGCGCCCAGCCGGGGCCGGTGCCGTCGAGGACCCAGTCCTCGCCCACCCGGTTGCACACCGCGATGACGTTCGCCAGCGGCGCGGTGCCGTTGTTGGTGAGCGTGATCCGGACGTTGACGGGGTCGGTGCGCTGGTAGCTGTCCCGGTCCAGTTCGAGCCGCGCCGCGAGCACGTCGGACACCGGGCGGGTGATCGGGATGGCCAGGTTCGTCGTCGTGTCGCCGGCGACGGTGAACTTGCCGAAGCCCGGCCGCACCACGGTAGCCGGGTCGGCCAGCCAGAACCGGTAGTCCCCGGCGGGCACGTTCGTGAAGCTGAACTCGCCGTTCGCGCCGGTCACCGCGGTCAGGTAGGCGGAGGGTCGACCGCCGCTCGCCCGCACCTCGGCACCCACGCGCTGCTCACCGGCGTCGAACCGGCCGTTGCCGTTGCCGTCGGTGTAGAGCACGCCGGAGACGGTGCCGCGCGGCTGCGGCACGTTCGCGGTGGCCGTCGCCTGGTTGTCGGCGGGCGTCGGGTCGGGAGCGGAGTGCGAGAGGTAGAACGTGGTCTCGGCCCTGGTGCCGTTCTGGTCGACCTGCCGGCCGACGAACGCGAACCGCCGCTCGTCGCCGGGCTCGATGGTGTACGCGCCGTCGAACTGCTCACGGCCGGTGTGCACGGTGACGTTGCCGCCGTAGCCGAGCTTCACCTGCTGGGCCGCGAGACCGCCGACGTTGCGCACGGTGACCGTGATCGGCAGGTCGGAGGCCGGCAGGTACTCGGGCCGGTCGAACGCGACCGAGACCCGCAGGTCGGCCGGCGCGGCCTGCTCGCCGACCTGCGCCGGGGCCTTCCGCACGGGCGCTTCGGACCCGGCGGGTTCCGGCGTGCCGGCGGGCTGCTCCGGTGTGGTGGCCGGGGATTCCGGTGTGGTGGCCGGGGTCTCCGGGGTGGTCGTGGTGGGCTCCGGGGTCGTGCTCGGAGCGGGTTCGGGCTCCGCGGTGGGAGCCGGAGTTGCCGGTGGCGCAACGGTTTCCACGGGAGTCGTGGCCGGCGCGCCGGTGTCGGTGTCGTCCGCCCAGGCGGGCTGAGCACCGAACGCGAGAACGCCCGCCAGCAAGGCGGCGGTGGTCGTTCTCAACACCTGTCTGGCCGCACGAGGGCGTGCGGCAGCGCTGTTGGACAAAGAAACTGTCCCCCCAATTAGGACCGGTAGCCGGCGTGCGCGGTCCCCGAGCCGCCAAGCTGGCCATACACATCGTTCGCAGGGGAAAGTACTTGAAGCGGGACGGATTGGACAGCACTTTCCGAACAATCTTCACAAACCCCGCCACTAACCGCGATCGACCGACGACCTCGCGCGACGACCCGTGCCCTCCTCGACGGCCAGGGCCCGTTCCACCCAGTCGAGGAAGGCCGGGAGACGGCTGTCGGAGCCGTAGCAGTCCCGGTCGGTGTCCACGATCTCGTCCTGGAGGTGCGGCCACTCCAGGCGCAGGGCGTTGTAGTGCGCCTGCCCCTCGCGCTGATCGGGGTGCGCGCGCCAGTACTCGTCCACCAGGTCGAGGTACCGGCTGACCGGATCCACGACTCCCCCTCCCGACCGCACCCCGGCCGGGGCGCGCAATGGCCGGCCCAGGGTGCTACAACGCGGGCAGCACACCCAAATCGGTCAGCTTCAGCGCGAGCACGATCACCCCGGTGCTGCCCGTGACCGTCGTCCAGACGAGTTTCAGCACGCGACAACCCGACGTGCGGTGCTCTTCGTCCCGCCCGAAGAGCGCGACGAAGCAAGCGGCGGCGATCAATACCGCGCTGAAAGCCGCATAGCCGCCGATCAACCATGGCCACACAGCGTCCCTGCCTTTCAAAGGGGTACGCCGGAGAAGACGGCCATGAACACCAAAACCTCCTCCTCTCCCGCTGAGGAGAGGAGGAGGCCCGGTGTACCCGACAACAAACCCCGGTATGACGCGCTCGACCACCTCGACGCCAGTGAGCACCCCTCCAGGCAACTCGGGAGCTGCGTCAAACCGAGGCCGATCCCCCGCAGGTTGTGCCGCCAACGGCCTGGTCCGTGCCGTCGGCGACCTTCCCGCTTGCCGGCCGGCCGGAACCCGTTCGGCTTGATCCGCGCCGGCACCCAGTCCAGCGGCAAACCGCGTGAACGGCATTTCCCGGCTTGCAGGTACGGCAAACCCTTCAACGGGTCGGCACTCGTCGAGCACTGGGACGATCTCACGGACGAGCTGGGTTGACCCCGTTGCCACACCCGTTGCTACACGGAGGGGGTGCGGAGGCCCTCAAAGGACGTACCGCACCCCCTCTGAACTGCGGAAGCGGAGGGATTTGAACCCCCGGACGGTTTCCCGTCTCCCGCTTTCAAGGCGGGTGCATTCGGCCGCTCTGCCACGCTTCCCGGTGTCGCGGTCCAGCAGGTTACCCGTCCAGGCCGCGCAGGTGCGTGATGACCCGGTCGAAGACCTTCGCCAGCACCTCCTGCTCCTCACGCGTCAGCAGGTCGACCATGTGCGCGCGCACGCCCTGGACGTGCGTCGGCGCGGAGCCCTTCAGGGTTTGTACGCCCTTCTCGGTCAGTTCGGCGAACACGCCGCGCCCGTCTTCCGGGCACTCGCGCCGGCGCAGCAGGCCCTCCCGCTCCATCCGCGCGACCTGGTGCGACACCCGGCTCTTGGAGGACGCCACCTCGTCCGCCAGTTGCGACATGCGCATCCGCAGCCCGCGCCGTTCGGACAACCGCACCAGCACCTCGTAGTCGGCCAGCGACAGGCCGTGGCGGTCCTGCAGTTCGCGGTGCAGGCGGTCCTCCAGCATGGACGCGCCGACCACGTAGTTCCGCCACGCCCGCATCTCGCCGTCGTCGAGCCATCGGGGTCCCTGATCCGTCACGTACTAAGGCTATGCCGCACATCTCCGTTAACGGACGATCCACACGCATGTCTGGTGCCGGTCAGCTGCGAGAGGCAAACTCCCTGCCCTGGTGCGCCCTCCTACCGGGGCGCCGTCAGGGAGGGGACCCCTGTTATGACCTCGTTCAGACGGACCACGGCCGCGCTGGCGCTCAGCGCCGCGGCCGGGCTCGCCGTCACCCTCGCGCAGACCCCGGCCCAGGCCGACGACAAGCCCCTGCGCACGGTCGACGTCCGGCTGATCGGCATCAACGACCTGCACGGCAACATCGAGCCCCCGACCGGTTCGTCCGGGCGCGTCACGCTGTCCGACGGCACCCAGGTGGAGGCGGGCGGCGCGGCGTACAACGCGACGCACATCAAGAACCTCCGGTCCCAGGTGCGCAACTCGGTGATCGTCGGCCAGGGCGACCTGATCGGCGCGTCGCCGATCGTGTCCGCGCTGTTCCACGACGAGCCGACGCTGGAGATCCTCAACCGGGTCGGGCTGGACGCCACGGCGGCCGGCAACCACGAGTTCGACGAGGGTTACAAGGAACTGCTGCGCGTGCAGCACGGCGGCTGCCACCCCACCGACGGCTGCCAGTTCCGGGACCGCTACGACGGCGCGAAGTTCCCGATCCTGGGCGCGAACGTCACCCTGGCCAAGAGCGGCCTGCCCGCGCTGCCGCCGTTCTGGGTGGAGTTCCGCGACGGCGTGCCGATCGGCTTCATCGGCATGCCGCTCAAGGACGTGCCGATCCTGGTCGACCCGAACGGGATCAAGGAGCTCAAGTTCGGCGACGAGATCAAGGCCGCCAACCAGTACGCCGACCTGCTGAGCTGGCTGGGCATCAAGTCCATCGTGCTGCTGGTCCACCAGGGCGACAACACCACCGGCGGCGGTCCGGACGACTGCCGCAAGGGCGCGGACAAGGGGCCCGGCCAGATCATCGCCGAGGGCGTCTCGCCGAAGATCGACGTCGTCTTCTCCGGCCACAGCCACCAGCACTACAACTGCGTGGTCAAGGACCCGGCGGGCAACCCGCGCCCGTTCATCGAGGGCCTCGCCTTCGGCCGCGAGCTGTCCGTGGTCGACGTGAAGATCGACAAGAAGACCCGCGACATCGTCCGCTCGGCCACCGTCGCCAAGAACCACGTGGTGACCAAGGACGTCACGCCGGACCCGGCCGTCCAGTCCGTGATCGACCTGGCCAAGACCAAGTCCGGCCCGATCGCCAACCGCCAGGTGGGCACGATCTCCGCCGACGTCCTGCGGGCCCAGAACCCCGCCGGCGAGTCCGCGCTGGGCAACCTGATCGCCGACTCGCAGCTGGCCGCCACGACCGGCAACGGCGCGGTGCTCGCGCTGATGAACCCGGGCGGCGTGCGGGCCGACCTCACCTACGCCTCGTCGCCCGCCGGCGAGGGCAACGGCGTGGTCACCTACGGCGAGACGTTCACCGTGCAGCCGTTCGGCAACATCCTCCAGACGGTCACGCTGACCGGCGCGCAGATCAAGGCGGCGCTGGAGCAGCAGTGGCAGGTGGTCAACGGCGCGCCGCGGCAGATCATCCTCCAGCCGAGCGCGGGCCTGACCTACAAGTGGTCGACGTCCGCCGCGATCGGCTCGAAGGTCTCCGACGTCGTCCTGAACGGGACGCCGCTGGACCCGGCCGGGAGCTACCGGGTCACCATCAACTCGTTCCTCCAGGGCGGCGGTGACGGCTTCAGCGTCTTCACCGGCGGCACGAACATCACCGGTGGCGGCATCGACCTGGACGCGTTCAGCGCGTACCTGGGCGCGCACCCGAACACCGCTCCGCCGGCCCTCGGCCGGATCAGCACGGTCGCGTGACGCGTCGCGCGCGGTGAGCGGGGGGCCACCTCCGCCCACCGCGCGCGACCACCGTCCCACCGGGACGGTCCGTTCGTGTTTCACCAGTTCAGGGACAGCGTGAACAGTTGTGTAACGGGCTGATCAAGCGCATCCTCAAGGCAGGACCTGCCGCCGGGCGACGCGAGACCTGGAGCCGCGGCCGGCACGCCCGGAAGGGGTAGGTGGTGCGGTGCAGAGAAGTCCTCGCTGTGACGATCCGCGTTCGGCCGCGACCCCGCGGGCGGGATGGACTAGACCGTCCTGATCGCGAACGTGAGCGGTTCCGCGAGGTTCCAGGCGCGCGGCGCTTCTGAGCGCGCACGACGCGCTTGACGCTGTTGACCACGGACGACTCAGGTGCCCGTCTCGCACGGCGGCACCCGCCGGGGTCCACGCCACCTCGCCGACGAACCGGATTGCGTCACTTCCACAAGGAAAGAAACCCAGGTGCGGCACCCCGACGTCGGGTCCCGCACCTGGGCTTTGCGCGTACCGGGGCCGGACCGACGCCTGGCCGGGCACCGGGCCGGGGGCAACCGTGTTCGTGGCGAAACCCCCGCGACGCCCGCGCCCGGTTATCGTGGTGCCGCCTTATGTGGGGCCCTTGGTTGGAGGACACGCGGTGCAGTTCAACGAGGACGCCGAACTCGACACGTCCCAGGTCTCCGACCAGCGGGGAGGCGGCGGCGTCGGCGGCCGGGTGGCGCTGGGCGGTGGTGGCCTGGGCATCGTGGGCCTGATCATCTACTTCGTGCTCTCCCAGCTCGGCGGCGGCGCGCAGCTGCCGACCGGCTCGGGTTTCCAGGACGTCGGCCGCAACCAGCAGGTCGGCTCCGAGGACCTCAAGGCCAAGTGCAGGACCGGCGCGGACGCCAACCGGAACGCGGACTGCCGCGCGGTGGCGTTCATCAACTCGATCCAGGGGTACTGGACCGACCAGTTCGCCCGCTCCGGCCGCACCTACCAGGCGGCGCAGACGAACTTCTTCTCCGGCGGCGTGCAGACCCGCTGCGGCAACGCCACGTCCGCGGTGGGCCCGTTCTACTGCCCGGCGGACGCGCAGGTCTACATCGACCTGGGCTTCTTCCAGGAACTCCGGACGAAGTTCGGCGCGACCGGCGGGCCGTTCGTGGAGGCGTACGTGCTGGCCCACGAGTACGGCCACCACATCCAGAACCTGCTCGGCACGTCGGACCGGGTGCGCACGCGCAGCGGCCCCAAGTCGGACTCGGTGCGGCTGGAACTCCAGGCGGACTGCTACGCGGGCGCGTGGGCCAACCACGCGAGCACCGTGCCGACCGCGTCCGGCAAGCCGCTGATCACCGGCGTGACCCGGGACGACATCGCGGCGGCGCTGGACGCGGCGGCCCGGATCGGCGACGACTTCATCCAGAAGGAACTCGGCGGCGGCCGGATCGACACCACGCAGTTCACCCACGGCACGTCCGCGCAGCGCCAGAAGTGGTACACGACCGGCTACGAGACCGGCGACCCGGCGCGCTGCGACACGTTCGGCACCGACAACCTCGGCTGACCTCGGACCGCCGAAGGGGAAGGGGCCGGTTCCGCGACGGAACCGGCCCCTTCTCCACTGCGACCGCTGTTGCGACCGCTGTGCGATCGCCGTGCCGTGCGACCGCTACGCGACGACCTCGTGCGAGTGGTCGTGGGTGTCGTGGGTCTCGACGCCCAGGGTCTTCGCCGCCGCCGCGCGCTGCGCAGCGCGGGACTTGCGCGGCGGGACGCCGTTCACGTCCTCGGTGCTGATCGCGTAGGAC
This sequence comes from Saccharothrix sp. NBAS 001, assembly GCF_056640475.1. Lineage (NCBI taxonomy): Bacteria > Bacillati > Actinomycetota > Actinomycetes > Pseudonocardiales > Pseudonocardiaceae > Saccharothrix > Saccharothrix sp. NBAS 001. The sequence continues at coordinate 8,110,006 of NZ_CM153251.1, read as the reverse complement.
GCGGTGACCCAGGCCAGGGCGTCGGAGTTCCGGTCCAGCGCCTGGCGGTCGATGTTGCCCAGGTTGTCGCCGACCTGGTGGTAGTTCGGGTCGTAGGCCACGCCCGCCGTGCCGCCCCACTTGGCCACCTGCGCCGCGGTCTTGAGCACCTCGGCACCGGTGAACAGGCCGCCGGCCGGGATGCCCTGGCGGATGAACTCGCCGTAGTCCGAGCGACCGGTGAAGTCCGTGCCCTCGACCTGGACCTTCTTCTCCACGGTCAGGTAGTCCACGAACGACTTCTCGATCTGCGCCGAGCCGTACGGGCCCGCGCCCGCGCCGACGCCGTCGGAGTTGTCGCCGTCGTAGACGAAGTAGCCCGCGTTCGGCGAGCCGATCATGTCGAAGTTCAGGTACAGCGCGATGTCGAGCTGCTGCTCGAAGGTCAGGCTCTTGACGTAGGCGGTGGACCCGAGCAGGCCCAGCTCCTCCGCGCCCCACCAGCCGAACCGGACCGCGTTGCCGACCCTGGGCGAGCCGCCCAGCTGCAGCGCGGTCTCCAGCAGGCCGGCCGAGCCGGTGCCGTTGTCGTTGATGCCTGGACCGGCCGGGACGCTGTCCAGGTGCGCCCCGGCGAACACCAGGTTGTCCTTGCGACCGGTCTTGGTGGTCGCGACGATGTTGCGCGACACCCGGTTCTCCGAGTGGTAGCGCAGGTCGACGGTGACCGGCTGGCCCGCCTTGGTGAACAGCGCGTTGCCGTCCGCCAGGGACACGCCGCCGGTCGGGATGACGCCCGGCGCGCCGAGCGTGAAGCCGGCCAGGCTGCCCGCGACGTTGTTCGCCACGATCACCGCGATCGCGCCGGCCGCCGCCGCGTTGCGGTGCTTGATGTCGAACGTGCACGCGCCGCGCCGGATCAGCGCGATCGAGCCGGTGAAGTCCTGGCCCGCGAAGTCGGACGCCTCGCAGCCGGGCGTGGCGTCCTCGGGCACGGCCTTGAGCGTGCCGGTGACGCCGCCGACCGGGGTCTGCGGCGAGAAGGTGAGCGCGTTGTTCTCGTAGGTCGTCGTGCCGACCTTGGCCACCGCGGCGTCGGTGACCTGCACCGGGTAGGTGAACTCCGGGGTGCTGACGTCGAAGCCCGCACCGCGCAGCTTGCCGGCGACGTACTCGACGCTGGCGTCGTAGCCGGCGGTGCCGGCCGCGCGGTTGCCGCCGTTGCGGTCCGCGATCCGCTGGAAGGCGATCAGGTGGCGGTTGACCCCGTCCACGGTCACGTTCTTGGTGAGCTTCTTGGCCAGCGCCGGCCCGTCGAGGCCGGCGGGTGCCGCGTCGGCGACCGGCGCGACGGCGAGGGCGAGGGACGCGGACGCGGCGATGACGAGCACGCGTCGGATCCCGGTTCTACCTGACATGAGCGAGTTCCCCTTCACTCGGATGCCGAACCCTCACCTCTGACACGCGGAGAAATCAATCCGTCACTCGGCGGGTTCTCGCCCAGTGAGCAGTTCCAGACACGACGTGACACCCGTCACGCCCAACGCCCAGCCGGGTCGGACGAAGTCCTCGCGGGCCAGGACCAGCCGCGTCTGCCGGGCCGGCGCACCTCTGCGGACCTGCGTGAACGTGCCGTCCGGCCGGTAGCCCAGCCGCCGGCTGACGGCGAGCGAGGCCGGGTTGTCCTCGAACGCGCTCGACCGGGCGACCATCGCGCCCAAGTGGTCGAACGCGAACGCCAGCACGGCCGCGCGCATCTCCGTGCCGATCCCCCGGCCCTGGTGGCGCAGCCCCAGCCACGAGCCGGTGGCGACCTCGCCGAGCACCGCGAACGACTCGGCGGACAGTCCCTGCGTGCCGATCACCCGGCCGTCCAGCCGGACCAGGAAGTTCACCACCCACCAGGACGGCGACAGCCGGGCCCGCGCCGACCAGTAGTGCTGCACCGTGTTGAGGCCCAGGCGTTCCGGCGGCGCGTCGGTCCACTCGACGCCGAACGGCATCTGCTCGGGCGGGTGCACGCCCAGCCGCGCCTGCTCCGCCAGTTCGCGCAGGCCGGCGTCGTCGTCCGGGCGCAGTTCGAGGCGGGGCGTGCGGAGCAAGAGGTGTCGCAGGGGCCACGGGTCCATGACCGTCGATGGTGCCCAGGACGCGGCGGCCCGGCGACCGGATTACCGTCGGGGGCCATGCACGCGATCACGATTCGTGAACCAGGCGGCCCCGACGTCCTGCGGTGGAGCGAGGTACGGGATCCCGAACCCGGACCCGGCGAGGTGCTCGTCGCCGTGGCGGCGACCGCGGTCAACCGCGCGGACCTGCTCCAGCGGCAGGGCCTCTACCCGCCGCCGCCCGGCGCGTCGGACGTCCTGGGGTTGGAGTGCTCCGGCACGGTCGCCGCGCTCGGCGAGGGCGTCACCGGGTGGCGGGTGGGCGACGAGGTGTGCGCGCTGCTCGCCGGCGGCGGCTACGGCGAGCGGGTCGCCGTCCCGGCGGCCCAGCTGCTGCCGGTGCCCGACGGCGTGGACCTGGTGACGGCCGCGTCGCTGCCCGAGGTGGCCTGCACGGTGTGGTCGAACGTGGTGCTGCTGGCCCACCTGTCGGCCGGCGAGACGCTGCTGGTGCACGGCGGCGCGGGCGGCATCGGCACGCACGCGATCCAGGTCGGCAAGGCGCTCGGCGCGCGGGTGGCCGTGACGGCGGGGTCCGACGAGCGGCTGGCGCGCTGCCGCGAGCTGGGCGCGGACGTCGCGGTGAACTACCGGACCCGGGACTTCGTGGCCGAGGTCGGCGCGGCGGACGTCGTGCTGGACAACATGGGCGCCTCCTACCTGGCCCGCAACGTCGACGTGCTGGCGCGCGACGGCCGGCTGGCGATCATCGGGATGCAGGGCGGGGTGCAGGGCGAGCTGAACATCGGCAAGCTGCTGGCCAAGCGCGGCACGGTCACCGCCACCGGCCTGCGCTCGCGCCCGGTCGACGGCCCGAACGGCAAGGGCGCGATCGTCGCCGACGTGCGCGCCCGCCTGTGGCCGCTGGTGGCGTCGGGGCGGGTGAAGCCGATCGTGCACGAGGTCCTGCCGGTCCAGCGGGCGGCGGACGCCCACCGGGCGCTGGAGGACGGCAAGGACGTGTTCGGCAAGCTCGTCCTCGCGTTCTGAGGTGGTCCGGGCGGCTCGCGGGGCCGCCCGGCACCACGGGTCCGGTCCCCGGGTCGGTCCGAACCCGGGTCAGTCCAATGCGGTCGCGGAGGCCAGGGACGTGCGGGGCGTGGGGCGGAAGCGGAGGGCGAACTCGGTGGACCAGCGGACCAGGACGCCCTGCTCGTCGGGGCGTTCCGCGTCGTCCACCAGCACCGCCGCGCCGGGGGCGAGCACGCCCCGGAACACCGGCAGCGCCGGGTAGCGGGCGTCCGCGGGTAAGGGGCCGTCGACCAGCAGCAGGTCGACCAGGCCGTAGCGCTCCACGTAGGCCGTCACCTCGTCGTGCACCAGCTGGGGGTGGTACCACTGCGCGCCGCCCAGCGCGGCCGGGTGCGGGGCCAGGGGCGCGTGCACGACGCGGGCCACGTGGCCCAGGCCCTCGCGGCGCAACTGGCTGGCCACGAACGCGGCGGTGCGCTCGTCGTGCTCCACCGACAGCACGTGGCCGAAGCCGCGCCGGGCCAGCAGCCGCGCCAGCAGCACCGACGACGAGCCGCAGCCGCACTCCACGATGACCGTGCGCGAGCCCAGCAGCACCTCGTCCACCACGGCCGCCAGCGCCGCCGGGCGCAGCTCGTGCGCCGTCGTCGGCAGGTACTCGGACATCAGCGGGCCCAGGCGGTGCAGTGCGGCGAGGTCGGCCAGTTCACGGGACAGAGCGTCGTCCACCACACCTCCGGCTACCCCAGCTCGGCGACCGCCCGCACGAGTTCGTCCACTTCGACCGCGTTCGTGTAGTGCGCGAGGCCGACCCGGATCGCTCCGCCGACCTCGCCCACCCCCAGGACCGAGAAGACGCCGTGCTGGCCCGAGTCGGCGAAGGCGCAGACGCCGCGCTCGGACAGGTGCTCGACACCGTCGGTCGACTTCACGCCGGCCACCGTGAACGCCAGCGCCGGGACCCGCCGCATGGCGTCGCCGATCACCATGACGTGACGGAGCGATCGCAGTTCGTTGATGAGATTAGCCAGAAGTCCGGCTTGGTAAGCCTTCACCGACCCGAGAGACGTGAGCAGGCGTTCCCGGCGGGGGCCGACGGCGGCGTCGTCCAGGCCCGCCAGGTACTCCACCGAGGCCACCAGGCCGGCCAGCAGCGGGTAGGCGTGCGGGCCGAGTTCGAGGCGTTCCGGGCCGCGCGCGCCGGGCTCGACGGCGACCGACGGCAGCAGGTCCAGGCGCGACGGGTCGCGGAACACCAGCGCGCCCACCGGCGGGCCGCCCCAGGCGTTCGCCGAGACCGCGACCACGTCGGCGTCCATCGACGTGATGTCCAGCGGCACGAACGGCGCGGCCGAGGAGGCGTCCACCACGACCAGCGCCTCGGTGCGGCGGGCGGACTGGGCGATCTTGGCGAGGTCCGGGCGGGAGCCGACCGAGCCGGACGCGGCGGTCACCGCGACCAGCTTGCACTTCTCGGTGATCAGCTCGTCGTACTGCCACGCGGGCAGCTCGCACGTCTCGATGTCCACCTCGGCCCACCGGACCACGCTGCCGGTGCGCTGGGCCGCGCGCTGCCACGGCGCGATGTTCGACGGGTGGTCCAGGCGCGACACCACGACCTCGTCGCCGAGGAACCAGTTGTCGGACACGGCGTCGGACAGCCGCTGCAGCAGGACGGCGCTGCTCGGCCCGAGGACGACCCCGGCCGGATCGGCCCCGACCAGGTCCGCGACCGCCCGGCGGGCCGCGTCCACGATGGCCTCGGCGCGTTGCGAGGCGGGAAAGATGCCACCCGGTCCGGAGACCGGTGCGCGCAGCGCGGTGGAGACGGCCGTGGCCACCTGCTCGGGGACCTGCATCCCCGCCGGCGCGTCCAGATGTACCCAGCCGTCGCCGAGCGCGGGGAACAGCCCACGGACCCGTGCGACGTCGAACGCCATGCCGCACACCGTACGGAGGAGACCGGGGCCGGCGACAGGAGGGGGCCGGGGCCGGCCGCCGACGTGACCCGGCGCACCACCGCTTTGCGACGCCTTGATCGGTTTGCCGGGCTTCGCGCGACTTCGGTCGGCGCTTCGGCCCGGCCCGGCGCGGGCACGGCGCGCCAAACCCGGGTGAGGGTTGCGCTGCGTTGTGCTGGAATGGCCGACTGTGACCAACCTGGCTTATCCGGCCCGGCTCGACGACGGCGTCGTCCGCGTGCGCCCGTGGCGCGAAGCGGACCTGCCCTGCGTCGAGCAGGCGTCCCTGGACCCCGGGATCCCGCAGGGCACCACCGTCCCCGCGCACTACACCCGCGAGGCGGGCCTGGCCTACCTCGCCCGCCAGCACGAGCGGCTCGCCTCGGGGCAGGGCGTGTCGATGGCGATCGCGACCGGGCCCGACGACGAAGCGGTGGGCCACATCAACCTGATGCTGCGCCCGCAGGAGGGCGTCGCCGGCATCGGCTACTGGATCGTCCCCGCCGCCCGACGCCGGGGAATCGGCTCCCGCGCGATCGCGCTGACGACCGCCTGGGGCCTGGGTCCCGCCGGCTTCGCCCGCGTCGAAGCGTGGGTGGAGCCGGACAACCACGGGTCGCAACGGGTGCTGGAACTCAACGGCTACCTGCTGGAGGGCAGGCTGCGCGGCTTCCTCACCTTCGGCGACCGCCGCGCCGACGTGCTCGTCTACTCCCGGCTCGCCTCGGACGCCGAGCGCTGAGCGCGTTTCCGGCGGGTTCGGCACCCGGTTCGCGTCGTGGGGCCGGGTCGCGTCAGGATGGACGCATGAGCGAGGCAGCGGAGAACGAACGGCAGGTCGTGGTGGTCGGGCCGGACGGCACGCCGGTCGGCGCCGCGCGGGTGCCGGTCGGCCCCGACGGCGGCGGCCCGGACGTCACGGACCTGGTCGAGCAGCCGGCCAAGGTGATGCGGATCGGCACGATGATCAAGCAGCTCCTGGAGGAGGTGCGGGCGGCCCCGCTGGACGAGGCGTCGCGCAACCGGCTCAAGGAGATCCACAAGCGGTCCATCGACGAACTGGAGGACGGGCTCGCGCCCGAGCTGCGCGACGAGCTGGAGCGGCTCTCGCTCCCGTTCACCGAGGAGGGCACGCCGTCGGACGCGGAGCTGCGCATCGCGCAGGCTCAGCTGGTGGGCTGGTTGGAGGGTCTGTTCCACGGCATTCAGACCGCCCTGTTCGCCCAGCAGATGGCAGCGCGCGTCCAACTGGAGCAGATGCGCGGCCGCGCCCTGCCCGCGGGCTCGTCCGCCGAGAGCACCGAGCACCCACCGCTGCGGGGCGGGCAGTACCTGTAGCAACGCGGCGATCGGATAACGGCCACTGGACAGCGTCCGGCCGTTGCCCGAACGTGTGTCGCGTCTTTCGGCGGTGAAGGTGTGAAAGGAGCGTTCACGTGCTCGACCGGGTGCGACACATTCGCTTGGTGGAAGAGGTGCGCAGCCGGCTGCGCGGCAAGCTGATGAGGGCGATCGACGACGTCGTCGGCCCTTACCACCGGGCCCACACCGAGCGGCTCGACCGGCTCCAGGGCGAGTTGGACGGCCTGCGCGAGGAGCTGCGGCACCGCTCCGACCGCGTGGCCGAGGACATCCGGCAGTTCGAGATCCGGGCCCGCCGCGACATCGTGTTCGCCGGCGAGCGGGAAGCCGCCACCGACAGCGCGCGGTTCGTCCGGGACGAGATGACCTCGGCACCGCACTTCGGACACCCGCACGCGACCCTCGAACACGCCCTGACGCTGGTCGAGCACGACGGCCTGGCGTTGGAGTTCGGCGTCTACGCGGGCAGCACGCTGAAGATCATCGCCGCCGCCCGCGAGGGCTCCGAGGTGTACGGCTTCGACTCGTTCGAGGGCCTGCCCGAGCACTGGCGCAGCGGGTTCCCGGCGGGCATGTTCAACGTCGACGACCTGCCGGACGTGCCGGGCGCGGAACTGGTGGTGGGCTGGTTCGACGACACGCTGCCGGGCTTCCTGGCCGAGCACCCCGGCCCGGTGACGTTCCTGCACGTCGACTGCGACCTGTACTCCTCGACCAAGACCGTGCTCGACCTGGTCGGGCCGCGACTGGTGCCGGGCAGCGTCATCGTGTTCGACGAGTACTTCAACTTCCCCGGCTGGCGCGAGCACGAGCACAAGGCGTGGACCGAGTACGTCGAGCGCACCGGGATCGCGTTCAGCTACGAGGGATACACCTACGATCACGAACAGGTGATTCTCAAGGTCACCGGCGTGTCGGACGTGCAGTCCGCCGAGGTAACCGCACCGTGACAGCCCGGCGGCAGGTGGACCTACCTGCCGCCGGTAGTCTCAATACTCGTGCAACACACGAGTACCGTCGATCCGCCTGCGGTTCCCCCGGCACCCGACTCGCGCACGTTCACGCGCGCGTTCGGCGACATCCGCGACGCGTGGCAGCAACGCGAGCTGTGGGGGCACCTCGGCTGGCAGGACATCAAGCAGCGCTACCGCCGGTCGGTCATCGGCCCGCTGTGGATCACCATTTCGATGGGCACCACAGCGCTGGCGCTGGGTCTGCTGTACTCGCAGCTCCTGGGCCAGGAGCTGAGCACCTTCCTGCCGTACGTGACCGTCGGTTTCATCGTCTGGAACTTCATCCTGGGCGTGATCACCGAGGGCACCGAGGTCTTCATCGCCAACGAGGGCCTGATCAAACACCTGCCCGCGCCGGTCACCGTGCACGTGCTGCGGATGGTGTGGCGCCAGGTGCTGTTCTTCGCGCACAACCTGGTGGTCTACGTCGTGGTGCTCGCCGTGTTCTTCCCGGCGCTCACCCAGCCGTACACGATGGAGGGCGACACAGTCGCCCATCCGGGTATTTCCTGGACGATCGTGCTGGCCGTGCCGGCGTTCGCGCTCCTGGTCGTGAACGCGGTGTGGGTGGCGCTGCTGTTCGGCATCATCAGCACCCGCTTCCGGGACATCCCGCCGGTCATCCACAGCTTCATCCAGCTGGTGTTCTTCATGACGCCGATCGTGTGGCACGTCGGTGTGCTCAACAAGTTCACCGACGGCGACGCGAACTGGAAGATCCTGATCGCCGAGTTCAACCCCATCTACCACTTCCTGGAGATCGTGCGCGCTCCCCTGCTCGGCCAGCAGCAGGACTGGCACCACTGGGTGGTCGTCGGCGGGTTCACCGTCGTCGGCTGGGCGGTGGCGGTCCTGGCTCTGCGCAACTACCGTGCCCGCGTCTCCTACTGGGTCTGAGTGAGGCCGCAACCTATGGTCAGCATCGACGTCTGGAACGCCTCGGTCGACTTCCCGATCTTCGACGCCAAGTCGAGGTCGCTCAAGAAGCTCGCGCTGGGCAAGGTCGGCGGCAAGATCGGCGCGGAAGGCCGCGTCCCGATCATCGAGGCGCTGCACGACATCAACATCTCGCTGCGGCACGGTGACCGCGTGGGCCTGGTCGGGCACAACGGGGCCGGCAAGTCCACGCTGCTGCGCCTGCTCTCGGGCATCTACGAGCCCACCCGGGGCAGCTCCCGCATCCAGGGCAAGGTCGCGCCGGTCTTCGACCTCGGCGTGGGCATGGACCCGGAGCTGTCCGGCTACGAGAACATCATGATCCGGGGCCTGTTCCTCGGCATGGGCCGCAAGGAGATGGAGAAGCGGGTCGACGACATCTCCGAGTTCACCGAACTCGGCGACTACCTGTCGATGCCGCTGCGCACCTACTCCACCGGCATGCGGGTGCGGCTCGCGCTGGGCGTGGTGACCTCCATCGACCCGGAGATCCTGCTGCTGGACGAGGGCATCGGCGCGGTCGACGCGGCGTTCCTGGAGAAGGCCCGGGACCGGCTCAACGACCTGGTCGCCCGGTCGGGCATCCTGGTCTTCGCGAACCACTCCGACGACATGCTGGTCGAGCTGTGCAACACGGCCATCTGGATGGACGAGGGCCGGGTGAAGATGCACGGCTCGCTGCGCGAGGTCGTCAAGACCTACAAGGGCCGCGACCCGTACGAGCACCTGAACGCGGACACACTGGAGCGGATCGGCCAGTCGCCGGTGCTGAGCGGGAACGGTGGCGAGTAGAGGCGTGGGCGCGTTGCCGAAGGGTTCCGTCGTCGGGGTCGTGGTGACCCGCCACCGCCGTGAGCTGCTGGCGCAGTCGCTGAAGGTGCTGGCCTCGCAGACCAGGCCGCTGGACCACCTGGTGGTCGTGGACAACGGGCCGGACCAGCCGGTGGACGACCTGGTCGAGCAGTGCCCGATCCCGACCACCTACCTGGTCTCGCACCGCAACCTCGGCGGCGCGGGCGGGTTCGCGCTGGGGATGCTGCACGCGCTCGCGCTGGGCGCGGACTGGCTGTGGCTGGCCGACGACGACGGCCGGCCCGCCGACGAGAACGTGCTGGAGGTGCTGCTCGCCGAGGCGCAGCGGCGCAAGCTGGCCGCGATCTCGCCGGTGGTGTCCAACATCGAGCAGCCCGAGAAGCTCGCCTTCCCGCTGCGCCGCGGCCTGACCTGGAAGCGGCGCACCGCGGACCTGGGCGTGGACTTCCTGCCCGGGATCGCGTCGCTGTTCAACGGCGCGCTGTTCCGGGCGTCCACGGTCGACGTCATCGGCGTGCCGGACTACCGGCTGTTCTTCCGCGGCGACGAGGTGGAGATCCACCGCCGGCTGGTGCGCACCGGGCTGCCGTTCGGCACCTCGCTGAAGGTGCACTACCTGCACCCGGACGGCTCGGACGAGTTCAAGCCGATGCTCGGCGGCCGGTTCCACGCGCAGGACCCGGAGAACCCGGTCAAGCGCTACTACACCTACCGGAACCGGGGCTACCTGCTCTCCCAGCCCGGGATGCGCAAACTCGGCCTGCTGGAGTTCTTCCGGTTCGGGCTGTACTTCATCGGCGTCCGGAAAGACCCGAAGGCGTTCGTCGAATGGGTCAAGCTGGTCCGCCAGGGGCGACGCGAGAAGTTTTTCCGCAAGTGACCGGTTCGCTCTGCGCGTAATCGCTGCGAGCGAACCCGTCTTGCCTGGTCACGACCATGACGGTTGGCTGGCCGCATGCCTTCTGAAGCGCGTAAGAACAGCCTCGTCCTGCACCTCGCGGCAAACCCGGATCCGATTTCCATCCGGGTTTCCCAAGACGTCGTGGACGACCTCGGGCAACGCCTGATCCAGGTCGTCCGCAACGGTCACACGCAATCCATCACCACGGCCGACGGCAAGGAGTTCGTGGTGAACTTCGGGCACGTCGTCGCCGCGCACTTCGAATAGCCGCGCGACCGGGGGAACAGAAAAGCGGTGTGGCACCAGGGGCGCCACACCGCTCGACCGGGCTTCCCGCTAGTTCTCGAAGACCTTGCGCCACGCCTCGACCGAGGTCAGCTCGGGCAGCGCGTCCCGGTAGACCTTCTTGAGCCGGGGCCACTCCTGGCCCAGCCGCCGGTAGTTGCGCACCGCGCGGGCCATGAGCTGCTTGAACTCCTTCGGGTCCCGCTTGCGGAACGCGACGCCGGAGCCGTCGGCGCTGGACACCGTCGCCGAGTCCAGGTTGCCCAGCAGGAACCAGCGGGCGTTCGTCGCCGGCACGTTGATCTGCGGGCGCTGCGCGGTGGACGCGTCCGGCGAGCGCAGGTTGTGCACCAGCGCCTTGGCCGCCTCCGCGGCGATGGTCGCCGGGTTCGTCGGCGGCTTCAGCATCGCCTCCGCGCGCACCATGTCGAACGTGGGCGGCGGGAACTCGCGGGCCGAGGGCAGCACCTGCGCGTCCGAGTAGGTCTTGCGCAGCGCCTGGATCTCCGGCAGCGCCGTGCGCAGCGACTCGAACAGCTTGGACGGGCCGGCCAGGAAGTCCTCGATGGCCTTCTGCTGCACCGCGACGGTCGAGTACTCCATCGACAGCAGGTGCCGCAGCGACAGCTTCAGGCCCTGCTTGAGCAGCGTCGAGCGGATGTCGTACGGGCTGTGCAGCGCCGCCATCACCAGCCGGTTGCGGGTGTGGAAGTACGCCTGCCAGTCCGTGGCGTCGTTCTTGTCGGTCCACGGCATGTGCCACACCGCGGAACCCGGCAGCGACACCGTCGGGAACCCGTTCTCCAGGGCGCGCAGCGAGTACTCCGCGTCGTCCCACTTGATGAACAGCGGCAGCGGGTAGCCGGTGCGCTGCACGACCTCACGCGGGAACAGGCACATCCACCAGCCGTTGTAGGTGGAGTTGATGCGCAGGTGCAGTTCCTCGGTCTCGCGCAGCGACTCGGTGGCGAAGTCGTGGTCGGTGACCGCGCCGGGCGCGGGCCGCCAGAAACCGGACGCCAGGTCCACGACCTCGCCCATGCTGTGCAGCCGGGCGCGGGCCTGGAGGTTGAGCATGTGGCTGCCGACGATGACCGGCTGCGCCGCCGCGCGCGCGAACGCGTTGGAGCGCAGCACCGCGTCCGGCTCCAGCCGGATGTCGTCGTCCATCAGCATGATCTGGTCGACGTCGGTGTGCTCGATGGCCTCGTACAGGCCGCGGGTGAACCCGCCCGAGCCGCCCAGGTTGTCCTGCTCGATCACTTCCAGCTTGTCGCCGAGCAGCTTGACCGCCTCGGCGTAGCCCTCGGTGTCGCGGACCTTGACCGCACCCTGGTCGGCGACGAACACCTTCTGCACGACGTCGAGGACGGACGGGTCCTCGCCCAGCGCGCGCAGCGCGATCACCGCGTCGACCGGGCGCATGGTCGTCATGCCGATGGCGACCTTCTGCGCCGGCAGCGCCTGGTCCGCGGTCCACGCGGCCTCGCCGATCTCCAGCACCGCGTCGTCGGTGAACACGTCGAACCAGATCCAGCCGCCGTCCTCGAACGGCTTGAGGTTCACCCGGAACTCGACGTCCGCCCACCCCTGCGGCGAGCGGATCGGCTTGCCGTCCAGGTGGATCGGGTCGCCGTTGGGCTTCGAGCGGTACACGTCCAGCCGACCGGCTCCGCGCACCCGCAGGCGCAGCACGACCTCGTCGACCACCGTCCAGCGCTTCCAGTAGCTGGCCGGGAAGGCGTTGAAGTAGGAGGCGAACGACACCTTGGCCGACGCCGGGACGGTCACCGAACGGCGCGACGAGACGTGCGAGTGCACGTTCTCCGGCTCGTCCAGGTAGAGCGGACGGACGTCCAGCGGGTCCTCGTCGCGGGGCAGGATCACCCGCTGGAGCACCTTGCTCGGGTCGATGCCGCCACTGGAGCTGTGCTCGGTCACGTGCTTTCCTCCGGCGAACCAGCGGAGCGGTTCGAGAATCGGGTGTCGGCGACCACCCGCGTCGAGGTGGCCAGGCAGTTCAGGTGGTACCAGCGACCATACCGCGTCGCCCGGGAGGGGCGACGCGGTGCCGGCCGGGGGTGTCTCGTCCCCGAGGGGTGCTCAGTCCAGGCTGCCGTCGAGCGGGGTGCCCTCGGTGAGGTGCGGGGCGATCTTGTTCTCGAACGCCGTGAGCGCCGACCCGATGGCCATGTGCATGTCGAGGTACTTGTAGGTGCCCAGCCGGCCGCCGAACAGCACGTTGCGCTCGGCCGCCTCGACCTTCGCCAGCTCGCGGTAGCGCTCCAGCTTGGCGCGGTCCTCGGCGGTGTTGATCGGGTAGTACGGCTCGTCGTCCTTCTCCGCGGACCGGGAGAACTCGCGGACGATGACCGTCTTGTCGGTCGGGTAGTCGCGCTCCGGGTGGAAGTGCCGGAACTCGTGGATCCGGGTGTAGGGCACGTCGGCGTCGTTGTAGTTCATCACCGCGGTGCCCTGGAAGTCGCCGGTGGGCAGGACTTCCTGCTCGAAGTCCAGCGTGCGCCAGCCCAGCCAGCCCTCGGAGTAGTCGAAGTACCGGTCGACCGGGCCGGTGTAGACGACGGGCGTGCCCGCCGGGATCTCGTCCTTGACGTCGAAGAAGTCGGTGGACAGCCGCACCTCGATGTTCGGGTGGTCGGCCATCTTCTCCAGCCACGCCGTGTAGCCGTCCTTGGGGAGGCCCTCGTACGTGTCGTTGAAGTAGCGGTTGTCGAACGTGTAGCGGACCGGCAGCCGGCTGATCACCGCGGCCGGGAGTTCCTTCGGGTCGGTCTGCCACTGCTTCGCGGAGTAGTCCCGCACGAACGCCTCGTAGAGGGGGCGACCGACCAGCGAGATCGCCTTCTCCTCCAGGTTCGTCGCGTCCTTGGAGTCGATCTCGGCGGCGTGCTCGGCCACCCAGGCGCGCGCTTCGTCGGGAGTCAGGTAGCGGCCCACGAACTGCGTGATCAGCCCCAGGCCCATCGGGAACTGGTAGGCCGTGCCGTCGTGCATGGCGAACACGCGGTGCTGGTAGCCGGTGAACTCGGTGAACTGGTTGACGTAGTCCCAGACCCGCTTGTTCGAGGTGTGGAACAGGTGCGCGCCGTAGCGGTGCACCTCGATCCCGGTCTCGGGTTCGGCCTCGGAGTAGGCGTTGCCACCGATGTGCTCACGGCGTTCCAGGACCAGCACGCGCTTGTCCAACTGGCTGGCGGCACGCTCGGCGACGGTCAGGCCGTAGAACCCGGAACCGACCACGATCAGGTCATATCCTGCGAAGCTCACGGCGCTTGAGCGTACGGCAGTGACCCGCCGTGACACTTCCCACCCCACGACTCGCGGCCGGTCCGGGCATGTCGATCAGGACGCCGGTTTCCGGTCCGCCGATCCGTTCACCGAGAGTTCGGTGAACGCCGCGGCGAACACGTCCCGGCAGTGCCGGACGAGGTCGCGCGGCATGTCGAGTTCGACCTCGACCGGGCCGAGGATGGTGAACCGGGCGGAATCGTCACCGGGGTCGAGCCGGTAGGTGACCTCTTTCGCGTCGCCCAGGTCGAGCCACGCCGTGCCGCGCACGCGCGGTTGGTCGGAATACATGTGAACCGCCGTCTCTACGTACGTAAGTTTTGACATTTATCCAGTTGAGTGACATTACGAACGTGAAAAACTCGCTAGCCTTCGAGTTCGATCAAGGGGGTGGTGCAGTGACCGGCAGGCGAGTCCAGACAGAACAGGTGCAGATCGCCGCGACCCTGCGCCGGATGCGTGAGCAGGCGAAAGTTTCGCGCGAGGAAGCCGCCACGTTGCTGGGATGCACGGTCTCGAAGATCGGCGACCTGGAAACGGGGCGTTCGCGACCCAAACCGGTCGAGTTGGAACGGCTGCTCGACCACTACGGTGTCGTGGGCGACGAAAGGGCCGAATTGTTGCAGTTCGCACGAACCGCCCGCGGCCGACGGGCGCCCAGTCCTTACACCGCGGCCACCGTACCGAACAACCACCGCCGGATCGTGGATCTCGAAGCGCAAGCCGTGTCGTCGCTCTGCTACAGCAGCGAACTCGTCCCAGGCATCCTGCAAATCCCGGCCTACGCCAAGGCGACGCTGGAATGGGGATCGCAGGACCGGCCGGCGGAGGAACTGGCCAGGCTGCTCGACCTGCGGGTGGAACGCGCCAAGCTGTTGGCGCGCCCGGAACGACCATTGCGCTACTGGTGCGTCCTCGGCGAAAGCGCGCTGCGGGTGGTCGTGGGAAGCGCCGAGGTGATGCGGCAGCAGGTCGAGCACCTGGTCGAACTCAACACCCGGTCCGACAACGTGATCATCCAGGTGCTGCCGCTCGACGCCGGGATCCACGCGTTCCGCGGCATGATCGCGACGCTGCACCGCTTCCCGCCGCCGGCACCGGACATCCTGCTCACCGACAGCTACGGCCGGGAGGTCCTCCAGGACAAGCCGGCGGTCGTGGAGCGGGCCACCTACCACCTCGACCTGTTGCGCGGCATTGCGCTCGACCGCGAGCGGAGCACCCGGTTCCTGCGCGGGACCAGTGGTCGTCCGGCGGAGTGCGACGGCGCGGCCCGGTGAAATACTGGGGCCCATGGCCCTTCACACCGACCAGTGGTTCGTGCCGCGCCGGACGACGAACGGCACCACGTGCGTGGAGACCAAGTTCACCGAGGACGCGGTCCACGTGCGCAACAACCTGCGCCCCGACGCCGGCACCGCCACCTTCACCCACGAGGAGTGGGCCGTGTTCGTGGCCGGCGTCAAAGACGGCGACTACGACCTCTGAAGCTGCTGCTCGGTCGCCGCGACGCGGTCGTCCAGCTCCTTCTTCGCGTCCTCCAGCTCGCAGCGCAGCAACGCGATCTCCTCGACCGTCGTGCGCACCTCTTCCTCCAGGTGCCCGACCTCGCTGCTCAGCTGCAACACCACGAACAGCAGCACCACTGCCGCGCAGGCGAACAGGAAGTTGGCCGCGAGCTGCACGCCGGTCAGGTTGGCGAGCCAGGACGGCAGACCGGGGACCGCGCCGAGCACCACGACGCCGACCCCGACCAGCAGCCACATCGCCGCGTACTTCTCGCGCAGCTTCCGCCGCCGCATCATCTCGACGACGATGACCAGCACCACGACCGCGAGGACGATGCTCAACAACCGCCACATTGGCATGATGACCGACCTCCTAGGCCGCTTCGTGGGAGCCCTGGGCGGGCTTGCGGCGCATCAGTGCCAGCAGCAACGCCAGCGACGCGCGCATCAGGTAGACGGCGGACTTCACCGGTGACGTGCTGGGCGTGCCGCCCATGCGCATCCGCATCGCGACGGGCACCTGGCGGACCTTCAGGCCGCCGCGCACCGCCATCACGAGCGATTCGAGCGTGTCACCGAGGTACTCCGCCGGGTAGTGCTGCGAGAACAGCGCCAACGCGCGCGGCCCCGACGCCTTGAAACCCGACGTGACGTCGGTCAGCTTCGTGCCGGACACCCGCGACAGCACGAAGGCGAACACCTTCATGGCCCACCAGCGCGGGCCGCTGGCCTTGTAGTCGCCCTTGCCCGCGAACCGCGCGCCGATCACGATGTCGGCGTTCGCCAGCTCGCGCAGCAGTGCCGGCACCTCGGCCGGGTTGTGCTGGCCGTCGGCGTCGACCTGGATGGCGACCTGGTAGCCGTGCCGCACGGCGTACCGGTAGCCGGTGCGCAGGGCACCGCCGACGCCGAGGTTCACCGAGAGCCGCGCGACCTGCGCGCCGCTCTCCCGCGCGCGCTGCGCGGTGCGGTCGGAGGATCCGTCGTCCACGACGAGGATGCCGACCTCGGGCAGCTCGGACCTCACCTCGGCGACGATCTTCTCGATGTTGTGCTCCTCGTTGAACGCCGGCATCACGATCAGCACTCGACGCAGGTCGACCGAGTCAGACACGGTGGCAGCCTAACCATTCTCTTCGACGGGTCCGACGGCGCGTTCCCGGAGCACCAGCCACGCGCCGAGCGCGAGCCCGGCCGTGGGTGCGACGACCAGTCCGAGGACCGCGCGCACGACGATGTCACCGGGCGACAACCAGAGCACGAGCACGCTCAACGCGGCCACCACGGCCCACAGCCCGACCAGCGCGCCCAACTGCTTGCGCGCCACCAGCACCGCGGCCAGCAGCATCACCGCCCCGAGCAGGACGGACGACCACACCAATCCTGCCACCACCCACGGCTCGACCAAGTACTTCGAGCTGAACACGAGTGGAATCAGCCATGGCCCCAGCAAAGCGCCCAGCGCGGCACCGGCCGCGGCGACGGCCGCCGCGACGGCCGCGCCCTTGGCCAGCAACGCCCGCAGCTTGCGGCGGCCGGCCTCGTCCACCGACAGCCGCACCACGGCGGGCACCGCCATCGCCTGCAAGGGCGACAACAGCAGCAGCGGCAGCCGCGCCACGGTCAGCGTCAAGAACATCGCCGCCAGGGTGTCGCCGTCCTCGGGGGTCTTGAACAGCTTCGCGACCGCCGGGTAGCCGGTGATGACGCTCGCGGTCAGGCCGGCGCTGAGCACGAGCACGAACATCCGCCGGGCGACCACGCCCCACGGTTCGCGCTCGCCGTGGAAGTCGACCAGCGCGCGGGCGCGCCAGGCGAACACCAGCCACGCGAACGACCCGACGGCGACCGCGACCGTCAACGGCACCAGCCCGTTGACTCCGGCCACCACGAGACCGCCCAGCAGCACCGCCCGCAGCAGCGCCTCGGTCACCACCAGGCCGCTGTACGGCTTGACCCGGTGGTGCCCCATCAACAGGCCGCGCGCGCCGAACTGGAACACGAACCCGATGGCGGCGGCGACCGCGACCAGGGCGATGGTGCCGCCGCTGTCGCCGAACAGCCGGGAACTCACCGGCGGCAGCAGCACGACCGCGCCGAGCAGCACCACGACGGCCGCGCACACCGCGAGCACCTGGACCGCGCCGAACCCGCTGCGCCTGCCCGCCACGTCGGCCAGCGCCGCCTGGCGCGACACCTCCTGCTCGATCGGCGACATCGCCGACCCCACGCCGAACACCAAGCCCCAGAACACCAGGAAGATCTCGTTGTCGGCCGGCGACAACGCGCGCGCGGTGACGATCAGCAGCGGGTAGCCGAGGCCGGCCGCGACCAGCGTCGCGATGCCGACGGTGCCCAGCGAGCGACCCGCCACCGGCGCCTTGCTCACCTGCCGAGCCGCTTCCGCAACGCCAGGGCCAGGCCGCGCGCCGCGCCCGCGCCGAAGCACGCGGCGAACAGCGTCAGCAGCTTCACCACGGCCAGCGACTGGTCCTTGGACCCGCCGCTCTTGCGCACCACCGCGCCCGCCGCGACGGAGCCGGCGGCGGCCAGCGCGATCGCGGCCTTCGGCTTGCGCAGCAACAGGATCAGCCCGGCCACGCCGACGCCCGCCGCGCCGAACGCGGCGTTGCGCACCGGGCCGGGCGAGTCGAGGTAGCCGTCCACGAAGGTGCTGCCCCGGAAGTAGGCGTGCCGGGTGAACTTCGACAGCGAGTCGCGGCTGTTGTACTCGGCGGCGAAGCCGGGCGCGATGAAGATCGGGCCCTGCTCGGCGATCCAGCGCAGCATCCGGGTGTCGTCGCTGGCCAGCCGCACGTCGTCGTAGAGCGACGAGAACGACATCGCCGCTTGTTCGAGCAGCTCGCGGGGCGCCAGGAACAGCCCGGTGCCCTTGGGGAACGCGTCGAAGTCCGCGGCGGTGAACGAGGTCAGCCGGGGGTCGGCCACGTACCGCCGCCAGCCGACCGCGACCAGGCCCTGCATGAAGGCCCCGTACGGGTTGCCGGTGTTGTCGGTGTTGATGTGGCCGTTCCACACCGTGCGCTCGGGGTGCTCGGCCAGCTGGTCGCGCAGGAACACCAGCGAGCCGGGTTCGAGGATGACGCGGCTGTCGAGCATCAGCACGAGGTCGCCGGTGGCCTTGGTGATGCCCGCCAGGCGCGCGGCGAACCGGCCGCCGTTGGGCTGGGTCAGCACCGTCACGCCGGGCAGCTCGGCGAGCCGCGCGGGCGTCTCGTCGGTGCTGCCGTCGTCCACGACGACGATCTCGGCGTCCCACCGGGCGTTGTCCAGGGCGGCGCGCAACGCGCCGACCGAGCGGCCGATCCAGTCGGGCTCGTTGAACACCGGGATGACAATGCTGAGACTGGGCACGTTGCTCCGGCTCGTCACGCCTCACAGTATCCAGCGGTCGGGGGTCGCGGTCGGCAGGGGGGCCGTCACAACCGGTCCAGTTCGTAGACCGACACGGTGCCGGAACGGAACCCGAGGTGCAGGCCCGGCAACCCGTCGAGGCGCTTGAGCCCGTCGGCGGTGGAGAACACGAATCCGCCGACCCAGTTCTCCGGCGAGGATCCCGCGCCGATCAGCGGCGCTCTGCCGTCCACGTACACCCAGCGGATGTTGAACTCGGTGAGCATCCGCCGCACTTCGGCGTCGTCCGGGTAGCGGTTGAAGTCCCGCAGCAGCCGGTAGGTCGCCGGTGTTTTCACGTTGCCCAGCGAACTGGTGTTGAGGATCGGCACGCCGCGCTCGACGTAGAGGAACGTGGAGCCGTCGTTGGCGGAGTTGAGCACCCGCTCGCCGGGCCGCACCCGGTCGGCCAGCCAGTCGATGGCCTTGCGGTCGTCGCCGTCGACCCGGGTGAAGTCGGGCCGGGCGTACCGGCTGGCCAGGTAGCGCGACTCCATCCGCGAGTAGTTCGCGGCCGGCCACGCCAGGTAGACCAGGGCCGCCAGGAGCGCGAGGCCGCCCGCCGCCCAGCGGGTCCGGGACCGGACGGCCGGCGCGGCGCGGGCGGCCCGCAGGGCGAGCGCGGACGCCGCGACCACCACGCCGAGCCCGGCGAGGACCGGCGCGAACAGCGACAGGTGCGCCCAGATGCGCAGGTGGGCGTGGTAGAAGAAGCCGGTGACCAGGGCGTCCGGGCCGACCGCCGGGCTGGTCGCGTAGCCCACCTCGACCGCGAACCAGGTCAGCCACGCGACCAGCGGGCCGTACCCGCGCCGGGCGAGCAGCAGCACGACCACGCCGAACAGCGTGATGACCGCCGCCGCGACCTGGGACCGGCCGGTGTTGCCCTCGATGTACCCGGTGTAGATCATGGTCAGGGCGTCGCCCACGGCGATGCTCAGCGGCGCGGGCCCGACGTCCGCGCCCGCGCCCGCCGAGCCGCCGGCGACGCCGAACACCTGCAGCAGCACCGGCAGCCCGGCGACCAGGGCCACCCCGCCCGCCGGCAGCAGCCGGGGCAGCGCCACGCCGAGCCGGCGGGCCCCGCCCCTGGTCAGCAGGTCGCCGGCGCACCAGCCGAGCAGGCTGACCGCGACCGAGGCGAGCGCGCTCGGGTGGATCGCCAGCGCGCCCATCGCGCCGATCCCGGCCCCGACCGCCGCGCTCCACCCGCGCCGCAGGGTCAGCAGGGCGGCCAGCACGCCGGGGGTGAGCACCAGGGTCGTCGCGTTGGGCAGGATGCCGCCCTCGTGGATCAGCGAGAAGACCGGGCGGTAGAGGCCGACCGCGACCACGGCGGCCAGGCCGGCGGCGATCATCGCGCGCGGCGGCGCCAGCCGGGCCCGGCGCGCGGCCACGTGCGTCAGGGCGGCGACGGAGGTGGCCCAGCCGGCCCCGAGCAGGACGACGGTGACCGCGTTCATGCCGACGACCGTGTCGCCGAGGATCGTCGCCGCCGGGGCCATCAGCAGGTGCAGGCCGGCGGGGTAGAACGCCACGCCCGAGTCGGTCAGCACGTCGGTGGGCATGAGCTGCCACGGCGCGCCGTGGCCGGTCCGCGCGATGTACGCGGTCACCACGTGGTGGGTGATCATGTCGTGCTCCTGGCCCACCGTGGCCAGCGTGCGCAGGCCCCCGAACCA
This sequence comes from Saccharothrix sp. NBAS 001, assembly GCF_056640475.1. NCBI lineage: Bacteria > Bacillati > Actinomycetota > Actinomycetes > Pseudonocardiales > Pseudonocardiaceae > Saccharothrix > Saccharothrix sp. NBAS 001. Next base: position 8,089,703 of record NZ_CM153251.1, on the reverse strand, counting down.
GGTCGCCACGGACAGCGCCGCGGCGGCGAGCACCAGCACCAGCCCGGCCGCCCAGACCACCCGGTTCGACGTCGCCCGCCACCACCCGGGCGGCACCGGCCGGACGCCGCGTAATCGCCACCCGCCGACCGCCGCCGCCACAGCCATGACGGCGGCCAGCGGCCACGGCCCGTACGGGAGGTCGAGCACCGCGCAGACGACCGCGACGAGCGTGGCGACGCCGACCGACACGGCGGGCGAGAGCCCCACCAGCCAGACCGGCCGGCGGACGCCGAGCGCGAGCAGCAGGGCCGTTCCGGGCAGCGCGACCACGAGCAGTGCGACGAGCAGAGCGGGCAGATCGCGAGCGATCACCGGGTCACCGGACCCGGCCGGAAGTGCGTCATCAAGTCCCCGTCGAAGTCGACGTCGTCGAGGACCGAATGCTTTCGCCCGTTCCGCCGGCCGAACAAGGGGCCAGAAAACAGAAATAGTATTCGGGGTCGATACAAGAACGGCGGAATCCGCAGACCGCGGATTCCGCCATTCGCGCTATGGTCGGGTGGAGCCTTCCGGCAGCACCTCGTAGACCACCGCGCCGCTGTTCTGGTAGACCCGGCGCAGGTGCCGCACGGAATCCAGGTCGCGCATTCCCGGCGGCCGTTCGCCCTTCCGCTGGACCATGCCCTCGCCGACGATGGCGTACCGGATGTTGATCCGGTCCACCAGTTCGCGCACCTTCGGGTCGGTGTCCAGGCGGTTGAAGTTGTCCTCCAGCCACCAGGCGTCGCTGTGCTCCGGCGGGCCGTAGTAGTTCCAGTTCATCGGCGTCACGCCGGCCAGCGGGTACATCCACACCGCGCCGTCCCGGACGTCGTTCGCCACGACCTCGCCCGGCTTGGCGTGCTCGCCCAGCCACTTGTACGCCTCGACCTCGGCGTCGCTGACCACGTCGCCGTTGTAGTGCCAGCCCAGGCGGGTGGTGTTCGTGGTCAGGTTGCCGCCGCTGCCCACCGCCAGCACGGCCACCACGACGGCCGCCGCGCCCACCGGCAGCGCCGTCGCGGCCCACGGCCGGTCCACGCGCTTGCGGAGCAGCGCGGTGACCCCGCTGCCCACCGCGTGCGTGAACACGCCCACGCCGACCGCTCCCACCAGCGGGAACAGCGCGGCGATGCGCCACGCGTCGTTGTAGAACGGACCGGTCAGCACGGACAGGAACGGGAGTTTGTGCGACACGGCCGAGATGAACATGACCGAGAACACGCCGTAGGCCGCGACCGCCCACACCACCTGGCGACGCCACAGCAGCACCAGGCACCCCAGCAACGCGGGCACGCCCGTCCAGTAGAACGGCGGCGGGTCGCTGGAGGAGAACAGCGCGGCCTGCTCGAACGCGCCGAACGCGGTGCCCAGCACCGGCCACTCGGCCCCGGTGATGCCGCCGACGTTGACCAGCGCGGGCAGCACGACCGGCACCGCGAACACCAGGCCGAGCACGCCGGTCAGCGCGATCGGCTTCCAGGCCCGCTTCCAGTCGACCTTCTCCAGCCGCACCAGCAGCGCCAGGACCAGCATCGCGCCGTAGATGGCGACCACGAACGCGAGGCTGGTGTGCAGGCCGACCAGACCCGCCAGGGCCACCGCCACGGCGACCGGCGCGCCGATCCCCCGCTGCCCGTCGACCAGCGGCTTGAGCAGCGCCAGCACCGCGGGCACCAGGGCCACCGCCGCCACGAACGGCCACAGCGGACCGCGCCACAGCAGGTCGTACGGGAAGGTGCCGAACCACGACGCCACGGTCGCCGCCACGGCCACCGCGACCGGCGGCAGCCGCCACGCCAGGCCGAACGCGGCGATGCCCAGCGGCCACGCCAGCAGCACCATCATCGCGGCGTAGTTGAGCAGCACCGCCATGTCGAACGCCCCGGTGTCGAACACCGGGGCGAGCAGCGAGTGGTAGGTGTTGGGGTAGAAGTACCCGGCCTTGCCGGGCGTGTTCGCCAGCGTCGCCAGGTCGGCGGGCGAGAGGTTGCCGTGCTCGGCGATCCACCGGACGGCGCTGCCGTGGTACGGCGCGTCCCAGTCTTGGCTGACCGCGTGCACGGACTTCACGCCGCGCAGGTAGGTGACCACGCCCCACGCCACGCCGAGCGCGACGCCGACGCCGACCACGACGTGGTCGCGCCGCGACCTCGGCTCGGCGACCTCGGCGACCGGTTCGGCGGGCGCGCGCCGGCGCACCAGCCAGGTGGCCAGGGCGGCCAGCGCGACCAGCAGCGCCGCCCAGCCCAGGGCCGTGCCGGTGTTCCAGGTCAGGCCGACCCTCGGGAACACCACCACGGCCAGCGACACGACGCCGAACGTCAGCGCGGGCGCGATGGCGGCCAGGGTCCAGCCCCGCAGCCTCAGCGCGAGTCCCAGCGCGAGTCCCGGCACCCAGTAGGCCAGGACGACCAGGGCGATCATCTGCGGTTCCCCTGTGCTCTCCGGACGTCCGCGACGGGACGGGTGGTCATCGTGCGGTGGCCGACTGCGCCCGCACGGCGGCCACGGCCCGGTGGGACGGCAGGATCGACGCCCGCTCGACGTCCGCGTCCACCTTCCCGTCGATCAGGTCGAGGAAGCGGTCGAGCTGGGTGGCCAGCGGCTCCCGCGCGGTGACCAGCTCGGGGATCTCGATGATCGCCTGCTGGCGGTAGCCCCGGCCGTCCGGTGTGGCGGCGTCCTGGGACACGTGGTGGTAGATGGTGATGTTGCGGGTCAGCAGGTCGACCTCGATCAGCCGGTCCAGCTCGGTGATCGACAGGGTGCGGATCTTGCGCTGCCCGATCCGGCTGGCCGAGACCGACGCGATCGCGCCGGACGGGAAGCCCAGCAGGGTGTTGACCACGTCCTCCGCGCCGGGCACCGAGTCCGGGTGGAACTGGCCGACGCCCGCCGAGAAGGTGGTGGGCTCCGCGCCGCCCATGCACCGGATGGCCAGGTCGACGTCGTGCACCAGCAGGTCCCACGCGACGCCGGTGCGGATGCGCGGCGCGTACGGCGAGTGCCGCACGGCGGAGACGTACACCGGCTCGGTGAGCAGGTCGAGGGCCGTCATCACGGCCGGGTTGTAGCGCTCCAGCAGCCCGCACATGATCGGCAGGCCGCGCCGCGCGGCGAGCGCCAGCACCTCCTCGGTCTCCGCGAGGTCGGCGCACACCGGCTTCTCCACCAGCAGCGGCTTGCCCTGCTCCAGCACCTGGAGCGCGAGCCCGTAGTGGGTCTCGGTGGCCGACGCGAGGACGACCGCGTCCACGTCGGACAGGTCGCCGATCTCCGGCGACCAGGCCGCGTCGTAGGCCTCGGCGACCTTGCGGCCGACCTCCTCGCGCGGGTCGACGATGCGGGCCAGCTCGCAGCGCTCGCTCTGGCTGGTGACGCGGGCGTGCAGGGATCCCATGGAGCCCACGCCGACGAGGGCGATCTTCGGGGTGGTCACGCGCCCAGCACCTCGCGCACCGCGGCGACGACCGCGTCCACGTCGGCGTCGGTCAGCTTCGGGTGCACCGGCAGCGACAGCGCCTGGCGGGCCACCCGCTCGGCCACCGGCACGTCGGAGATGACGACGTTCGGGTTGTCCCGGTAGCAGTCGTAGTCGAAGACCGTCTTCGGGTAGTAGATGCCGTTGCCGATGCCCTTCTCGGTGAGCCGGGCGGCGACCTCGTCGCGGCCGACCGGGGCGTCGTCGGTGATCAGCACGGTGTACTGGTGCCACACGTGGGTGCGGCCGGGCAGCGTGCGCGGCGTCTTGAGGCCCTTGATGTCGGCCAGGCCCTTGTTCAGCGCCTCGGCGTTGCGCTGCCGCGCCTCGGTGATCGTGGCCAGCTGCTCCAGCTGCGGGATGCCGATCGCGGCGTGCACGTCGGTCATCCGGTAGTTGTGGCCCGCGACCTCGTACTGGTAGCGCGCCCGCATGCCCTGGTTGCGCAGCACGCGCAGCCGGTCCGCGAGGGTGTCGTCGGACGTGGTGATCACGCCGCCCTCGGCGGTGGTGATGTTCTTCGTCGCGTACAGCGAGAAGCAGCCCAGGCCGTAGCTGCCGGCGGGCTTGCCGTCGAAGGTCGCGCCGACCGCCTGCGCGGCGTCCTCGACGATCGCCAGGCCGTGCTCGGCGGCCAGCGGGACCAGCCGGCCCATGTCGGCCATCTGGCCGTACAGGTGCACCGGCATGAGCACCTTGGTGGCGGGCGTGAGGGCCTGCGCCGCGGCGTCCGGGTCGATGTTGAAGTCGTCCTCGGAGATGTCCGCGAACCGGGCGGTGGCACCGGCTTCGAGGATCGCGTTCAGCGTCGCCACGAAGGTGAACGGCGAGGTCACGACCTCGTCACCGGGCTTGAGGTCGAGCACCTGGAGCGAGGCGACCAGCGCCGTGGTGCCGTTGTTCACGGCGACCGCGTGCGGCACGCCGGCGACCTTGCCGAACTCATCCTCGAACCGCTTGACCATGGGGCCCTGCGCGATGGCTCCGGACCGCAGGACCTGGAGCACCAACTCCTCGGCCGCCGCCACGTCAACGACAGTGATGGGGATCATTCAGCAGCTCTCCGCCTTCAGAAATACCTGGCAACACGATCGGCACGGTGCCTTCGGCCTGCTACGCGGGGCACCACGCTACCTCTAGAGACGCGCGGCATTCGGCCTGGGTTGGCCGGCCCGCCGCCGCCCCCGTGATCCACGCCGTGATCCACCCCGTGACCGGGGTGTCACGGCGCGGTCACCTGACGGGGTCAGAACCAGCGCTCCAGCACCATCGCCACGCCGTCCTCGGCGTTGGGCCCGGTGACCTCGTCGGCGGCGGCCAGCGCGTCCTCGTGGCCGTTGGCCATCGCCACGCCGTGGCCCGCCCAGGTGAGCATCTCGACGTCGTTGGGCATGTCGCCGAACGCCACCACGTCGGCCCGGTCCACGCCCAGCCGCTCGGCGACGTCGGCCAGGCCGGTGGCCTTCGTCACGCCCGGCGCGGCCAGCTCCACCAGGCCCATGGTCGTGGAGTAGGTCGCGTCGACCTGGTCGCCGAGCAGCTCGACGATCGCCAGGGTCATCTCCGCGCTGGTCATCTCGCGGTGCCTGACCAGCAGCTTCACCACGGGCCGGGCGAGCATCCCGGACCGGTCGCCGTTCGGCTCGCGGCCCTCGGGCCACGGGTGGGCGTAGCTGTCCTCGGCGATGAACTGGGGCACCGTCTCGTCGAACGCCGACTCGCCGGTCCGCTCCACCGCGAACGCCACGCCGGGCAGCACCTCGTCCAGCGAGGTCATGATGTCGCGCAGCAGCACCGGGTCGAGGGTGCGCTGCCACACGACCCGGTCCTGGCCCAGGTGGTAGAGCACCGCGCCGTTCGCGCACACCGCGTAGCCGTCGAGGCCCGCGGCCTGCGCGATGTCCGGCACCCAGCGCGGCGGGCGGCCCGTGGCCAGCACGAACGGCACGCCGGCGGCCACCACGCGGCCCACCGCCGCGGCCGTGCGGTCGGTCACCCGGTGCAGCGGGCTGAGCAGGGTTCCGTCGACGTCCGAGGCCACCAGTCCAGGTCTTTCCACCCCCCGATGATGCCTGGTCCGGCTGCGCTCCGGGGCCGGCACCTCGTTACCGTACGTCCGTGCGCACCGGCATCGTCATCCTTCCCGAGCACCGCTGGTGGTTCGCCGAGCCCAAGTGGCGCGCGGCCGAGGAGTACGGCTTCCACCACGCGTGGACCTACGACCACCTGGGCTGGCGCACCCTGGTGGACGGTCCGTGGTTCGGCGCGGTGCCGACGTTGACCGCCGCCGCGATGGTGACCCAGCGCATCCGGCTCGGCACGTTCGTGGCGAGTCCGAACTTCCGCCACCCGGTGCCGTTCGCCCGCGAGCTGCTCGCCCTGGACGACGTCTCCGACGGCCGGTTCACCCTCGGCGTGGGCGCGGGCGGCGAGGGCTACGACGTCGAGGTCATGGGCGGGGAGCCGCCGGCCCCGGCGGCGCGCACCGCCCGGTTCGGCGAGTTCGTGGAACTGCTGGACGAGCTGCTGCGCAAGGACCGCACGACGTGGCGCGGCGAGCACTACGCGGCCGTGGACGCCCGCAGCGCGCCCGGTGGCGTGCAGCGGCCCCGGATGCCGTTCCTGGTCGCCGCGAACGGCCCGAAGGCGATGCGGGTGGCGGCGAGGTTCGGCCAGGCGTGGGTCACCACCGGCCCGAAGGCCGACGACCTCGACGCGTGGTGGCGCGGTGTCGCCGAACTCACCGAGCGGTTCACCGGGATCCAGCACGAGGTCGGCCGCCGGGTGGACCGGTACCTCAACCTCGACTCGGCCCCCCGGTACTCGCTGAGCAGCGTCGAGACGTTCCGGGACGCGGTGGGCCGGGCCGAGGCGCTCGGGTTCACCGACGTGATCGCGCACTGGCCCCGGCACGACGGCGTGTACGCCGGGAGCGAGTCGGTCCTGGAGGAGATCGCCGCCGATGTGCTGCCCGCCCTGGGCTGACGCCGCGTAGATTCACGCCCCGTGCGGCACATCGTGGTTATCGGCGGCGGGATCGTCGGCTTGGCGGTGGCGAACGAACTCGCCTCGCGCGGCGATCGGGTGACGGTGCTGGAGAAGGAGGGGCGCTGGGGCGCCCACCAGACCGGCCACAACAGCAACGTGGTGCACGCCGGGCTCTACTACAAGCCGGGGTCGCTCAAGGCGAAGATGTCCGTGGCGGGCAACCAGTCGATGATCGACTTCGCCCGCGCGCACGACGTGCCCGTCGAGGTGTGCGGCAAGCTGGTCGTCGCCACGTCCGCCGAGGAGCTGCCCCGCCTGCACGCGCTGGCCGAGCGCGCCGAGGCCAACGGCGTGCCCGCCAAGCTGATCTCCGCGGCGGAAGCCCGGGACTACGAGCCCGAGGTGGCGTGCGTCCAGGCGCTGCGGGTGGAGAGCACGGGCATCATCGACTTCCCGGCCGTGTGCCGGGCCCTGGTCGACCGGCTGCGCGAGCACGACCTGCGGCTGCACACCCCCGCGCTGGCCATCCGGTCGCGCGGCGGCAAGGTCGAGGTGGCCACGCCGCAGGACGTCGTGCGCGCGGACGTGCTGGTGAACTGCGCCGGCCTGCACAGCGACCGGGTCGCCGAACTCGCGGGCCTGACGCCGGGCGCCCGGATCGTCCCGTTCCGCGGCGAGTACTTCGAGCTGCGCCGCACCGAGCTGGTGCGCGGCCTGATCTACCCGGTGCCCGACCCGACCTTGCCGTTCCTCGGCGTGCACCTGACCCGGATGCTGGACGGCACCGTGCACTGCGGGCCCAACGCCGTGCTGGCGCTGCGCCGCGAGGGCTACCGGTGGCGGGACGTCTCGGCCCGGGACCTGCTCGACGTCGCCCGGTTCCCCGGCACCTGGAAGCTCGCCCGCAAGTACGCGCGGACCGGCCTGGAGGAGGTGCTGCGGTCGTTCTCCCGCAGGCGCTTCGCGGAGAGCCTGGCCCGCCTGGTGCCCGAGGTCCGCGAGGACGACCTGGTGCCGTCCTCGGCGGGCGTGCGCGCGCAGGCGATGCGCCCGGACGGCTCGCTGGTCGACGACTTCCTGGTGGAGAGCGCGCCCGGCCAGGTGCACGTGCTCAACGCGCCGTCGCCGGCCGCCACCGGGTCGCTGGAGATCGCGAAGCACGTCGCGGACCTGACCCGGGGTTAGGACGCGGAATCGGAACACCGATTTCGCCCCGGTATTCTGCGGGGCGTGATCTCCTTCATCCTCGGCACCACCGCGGAACTGATCAAAATCGCCCCGGTGTTCCACGCGATCGCGGACCGGGGCACGAAACCGCAGATCTGGTTCACCGCGCAGCACGTCGACCACGTCGCCGAGACGCTGGCCGACCTCCGCCTGCCGGAACCGTCCGTGTGGTTGGTGCCGAAGGATCAGGCCGTGCACATCGAGCGGCCCGCGCAGGTGCCCGGCTGGGCCGCGACGGTGCTGCGCAACGCGTGGAGCAGGCGCGCCGAGCTGCGGTCGATCCTGACCGACGACGGCCGCCCGCCGCTGGTCATCGTGCACGGCGACACGTTCACCACGCCCTACGGCGCGCTGATCGGCAAGCGCATCCTCAAGTCCCGGGTGGCGCACGTCGAGGCGGGCGCCCGGTCGGGCAGCCTGCTCTCGCCGCTGCCCGAGGAGCTGAACCGCAAGCTCGCCGCGAAGATCGTGGACCTGCACTTCGCGCCCACGGCCAAGGAGGTCGACAACCTCCGCAACGCGCGCGGCGCGGTCGTCAACACCGGCGCGAACACCGCCATCGACGCGATGCGGCTGGCCATCGACGCCGAGCCGACGTTCCCGCTGCCCGCCGAGTTCGGCCTGGCCACCCTGCACCGCTTCGAGCTGGTGTCCCGGGCGGACAAGTACCGGGAGGCGCTGGAGCTGCTGCGCAAGGCCAGTGAGCGGATGCCGATCCTGTACCTGGCGGGCCCGCCCGAGCAGGACCGGATCAAGCAGTACGGCCTGGGCGACCTGTTCGACGGCGAGCGCTTCATCCTCAAGCCGAAGCTGCGCTACCTGGCGTTCCTGCCGGTCATGGCGCGGGCGAAGTTCGTGGTCACCGACTCCGGCGGCCTCCAGGCGGAGTGCAACTACCTGGGCGTCCCGTGCGCGATCCACCGCGAGCGCACCGAGGACCGCCACGGCCCCGGCACCACGCTGCTGCTGACCGGCATGAACGGCGACAAGCTCCAGGCGTTCCTGGACGACTACGAGTCCTACCGGCTGCCCAACCGGATGGACGACTTCCACCCGAGCAAGATCGTCGTGGACACCCTGGCGCAGCTCGGCTACTGCTGACGACCGGCCGCTCCCGGACGGCCCCCGCGCGGCGGCCGTCCGGGAGCGGTGACCGCTAAGCGGTGACGGTGACCAGCCGGGTGAACTCCGAGAGCAGGTCGTAGCCGTCCCACAGCTGCGAGAACGTCAACGCCGAACCGAACGGCACGATCCGGTCGATGCCGCGCCCGGCCAGCGCGTGCGCCAGGGCTTCCAACTCCTCCTGGGAGAACCCGAACACCGACAGCGTCTGGTCCTTGCGCTGCACCATCGGCGCGAACTCGGCCAGCGACGCCAGCGTCGCCATCGGGAACGTCCCGGCGCCCAGCCACTCCCGGGGCACGTCCTTGGCCTCGGTCAGCTCCACGGTGGCCACCGCGTTGCCCGCGAACGAGATCGAGCGGGCGTGCCCGTCCGCCGCCACCCCGTACGCCGACACCCGCTTCTGCACGGCCATCGCGGGCTCCACCACGTGCCCCTTGCCGGCCAGGACCTCGCCCAGCAGGGCCAGGAACTCGGCCCGGCCCCGCTCGGCGCGCTCCACGTCACCGACCCAGAACAACGCCCGGGGCGACGCGCACGCGGCCTGGTCGAACCAGTACGAGTCGTTGTAGAACCCGACCACCGCGTCCCGCCGCCGCTCGGCGGACGCGGACGCCCACCCGTCCGCGGACAGCACCGCGAACGACGCCCGGTCCGGGAACGTGACGTCCCGCGCGTGCGGCGGCAGCGGGTGCCTGCGCACCTCGGTGACCGCCCGGTCGCCGCCCCAGACGACCCGCAGGTCGCAGGCGGCCGACAGCGCGGCGGTGACCGCGTCGTCCCGGTCGTAGGTGACCATCACCTGGGTCTGCGCCACCGCGGGGTGGGCCGTCGCCAGCGCCTCGTTCAACGCGTCCACCACGGCCGACGCTGCACCGGCCGAGCGCGGCGAGATCCGCACCACGTTCCGGTTGCCCGCCAGCGCCGACAGCGCCCACGAGTAGACGAAGATCGTGTCCACGTTGGCCGGCGGCACGTGGAACACCGTGCCGCGCGGGAACCTCAGCACGCCCGCGCGCTCCGGCGCGGCCAGCACCTTCGCGATCTCGCCGCGCCGCAGGAAGAACCCGAGCGAGGCCAGTTCCGGGTACTGCCGCGCGGTCGCGGGCGCGAGCAGCCTGCGCGCGAACGCCACCAGGAAGTCCACGATCCGCTCGTCGCCGACCCGCAGCGGGCCGTCGACCGGCTCCTGCGCCAGCCCGGCCAGCAGCTCGGGCACCTCGACGTCCGGCCCGGCCGGGAACCGCCGCCTCACGCGACCGCTCCGGAGAACGTGTCCGAGCAGCCCCGGGCCTCGGCGCGGGGCAGCCTGCCCAGCACGGAGAACCGCTTGCCGGGCCAGTCGCCGTCGTCGATCCCGTGCACCACACCGAGGTCCTCGGTGAGCAGCACGTGACCGGGGTACGAGCGCGGCAGCGTCGAGAGCACCTCGATGACACCGGGCGTGCCCACCGGCTGCTCCTCCCAGGTGTCCGGGTCGCGGATGATCACGTCGGCGAAATCGGGGCAGTACAAGGAGTTCCCGGACGGTCCTTCCAGGAACACGGTCCCGATCTGCTCGATCATCCCGTAGTAGTTGTGGATCCGGGTCAGCCCGGTGTCCTCGGCGAACCGCCGGCGGAACTCGGCGTTGTCCACCGCGATGTCGATCAGCTTCTTCCAGCCACCGGAGTGGATCAGGATCCCGTTCGACAGGTCCAGCGAGTGCTCCCGCGCGACCTCGTACAGGTACTGCCACACCATGAACGTGAAGCCGAAGATCAGGAACGGCTCGGAGCCGTGCTTGGCCAGGAACTCCTTGACCGCCTCGACGTCGGGCCGGTCGTCCTCGTCGAGCGCGTAGACGTGGTTGCGGCCGAAGTTCGCCATGCCGAGCACGCCCGCGCCGCGCGCGGAGAACGAGCGCCGGTTCTTGATGATGCCGATGGTGTCCACCATCAGCATCGGCAGCCGCTTGCCGCCCAGCACCTCGGTCAGCGTCGCGCCGAGCTGGCGGGGCTGCACGGCCGCGGCTTCCTTGTCCAGGTAGATCCGCGACGCGCCCGCGCCGGTCGTGCCGGAGGAGGTGAGCACCTTGAACACCTCGTCGTCCGGGACGCTCTTGAGGTCGTGCGTCTTGAACATCCGCACCGGCAGCCACGGCAGCTCCGCCAACGACCCGAACCCGGTGGGCGTGCCCAGCGAGGACAGGATCCGGTCGTAGGGCGGGCAGTGCGCCCGGTGGTGCGCGGTGAGGGCGGTGAGTTCCGCGAGCAGCGCGGCCTCCCGCTCGGCCTGAGGTCGGGCGAACACGCTCATACCTGTGCCTCCAGCGCCCGGTAGTCGACCTTCCCGCTGGCCAGCAGCGGGAACCCGTCGACCGGGCGCACGTCGAATCCGGTCACGTGCAGGTGCAGCGCCTCGGCCAACGCCTTCGCCGCCGCCTTGCACTCGTCCTTGCCCGCGCGGTCCAGCCACACCACGACCTTGTCGCCGGCGGGCACGGCGGCGGCCACGCCGAACTCCTTCACCAGCCGCTCCAGGTCGTCCAGGTTGACCCGGTTGCCGAACACCTTGCCGATCCGCTTGAGCCGGCCGGTCACGTACAGGTAGCCCTCGGCGTCCAGGTACCCCAGGTCGCCGGTCGCCAGCACCCCGCCCACGACGTCCGGCAGCGCCAGCTCGGCCTCGGTCTCGGCGTAGCCCATCATCACGTTGGGCCCCCGGTAGACGATCTCGCCGACGACCTCCGGCGCGACCACCTCGGACCCGTCGTCCAGGCGCACCGCGAACGACCCGCCGGGCAGCGCGCGCCCGGCCGAGCCGAGCTTGTCGGCCAGCCGCTCGGCGGGCACGGTCGCCATCCTCGGCGCGGCCTCGGTCTGCCCGTACATCACGAACATCCGGCCGCCGACGGCGGTCATCCGGTCGTCGAACTCGGTCACCAGCTCGGTCCGCAGCCGCCCGCCGGCCTGCGTCAACGTGCGCAGCGTCGGGTACTTGGCCGGGTCGAACCGCAGCCGGCGCAACATCTCGTAGTGGTAGGGCACGCCGGCCAGCGACGTCGCGCCGTACTCGGCCACCGCGTCCCAGAACGGCCGCGCCACCACGCCCGAGCCCTCCAGCAGCACGGTCGCGCCGCGCAGCAGGTGGCTGTTGAGCACCGACATCCCGTAGCTGTAGTGCAGCGGCAACGTCGTCGGCGCGACCTCGTCCGGGCCGATGCCCAGCACGTCGGCGATCGCCGCCGCGTTGGCCAGCAGCGCCCCCCGCGACAGCCGCACGAACTTCGGGTTGCCGGTCGAGCCGCTGGTGGGCAGCAGCACCGCCAGGTCCGGGTGCGGCGCGACGCCGTCGGCGTCCTCGCGCACCCAGTCCGCGCGGTAGCCCGGCGCGGGGTCGCCGTCGGCCCCGATCACGGCGGCCGGCCGGAACCGGGCCACCAGGTCGTCCAGCACGGCCCGGTCCTGCGCCGGGTCGAGCAGCGCCACCGCGCGCCCGGCCTCGAACGCGCCCAGGTAGGCCAGCACGGACCGCACGTCGAGGCCGACCCGCAGGAACAGCACGCCGGGCGGCAGCGCCGCGTACGAGCCGGCCACCTCGGCCACCCGCGCGGCCAGGACCTCGCCTCCGAGCAGCTCGCCCGACGCGGCGTCGCGCAACCGCGCTCCGGGGTGCACCAGCCTCACAGCACCAGACCCCCGTCGATGCCCAGCACCTGCCCGGTGACGAACGACGCGTCGTCGCTCGCCAGGAACCGGATCACCGCCGCGACCTCCTCGGCGGTGCCGAGCCGGCCGAGCGCGGTGTCCGCCTCGACCTTGGCCAGCACCTCGGCGGACTGCCCGTCGATCAGGTCCGTGCGGATCACGCCCGGCGCGACCGCGTTCACCCGGATCCCGTGCCGGCCCAGCTCCTTGGCCGCCGACTTCGCGGTGGCCGACAGCGCCGCCTTGGACGCCGCGTAGACCGTCTGGCCCGCGTTGCCGCGCTCGCCGACGACCGAACCGAGCAGCACGATCGAGCCCGACCGCTTGCGCATCATGGCCCGCGCCGCCGCCTGCACGCAGGTGATCGTGCCGGCGACGTTCGTGGCCAGCGTGGAGCCGATGTGGTCGTCGGTGAGCATCCCGATCAGCCCGCCTTCGAGCACGCCCGCGCTCGCCACCAGCACGTCGATCCGGCCGTGCTCCTTGGCGACCGCCTTGAACACGTCCTTGACCGCGGCCGAGTCCGTCACGTCCAGCGCCACGCCGGACACCCCCGGCCCCAGCTCGGCGGCCCTCTTCGCGGCCACCTCGGCGTCGCGCCCGGTGAGCACCACCGTCGCGCCCGCGCCGGCCAGCGCCGCCGCCGTCGCGAACCCGATGCCGCGGGTGCCGCCGGTGACCACCGCGACCTTGCCGTCGAAGCTGCTCACCGGCTACTCACCGACGCCGAAGCCCCGCAGCATGTCGCCCGCGACCTTGAAGCTGCTCAGGTCGATGACCTGCTCGGTCTCGAACTGCACGTCGAACTCGTCCTCGATGGCCGCGACCAGCGCCATGTGGCCGACCGAGTCCCACGCGTCGATGTCGCGGTACTTCAGGTTCTGCACGTCCACGTCGTCGTCCAGCTGGAGCGCGTCCACGAAGACGGTGCGGAGGCGGTCGTCAATCGACATGCTGCTCTCAATCTCTCTGCTGAATCCCGCTGGGCCGAATCCCGCCGGGCCGAATCCCGCCGGGTCAGTGCCGGGGACCGCGCTGCGCCCACGCCTTGAGCAGGGTGGTCAACTCCTCGGGCAGCCCGCCCGGGACCGCGGCGTCCTTCCCCGTGAGGAAACCCGTGAGGCCCGCGATCGATTCCTCGGAGCAGCCGCGCCGCTGGAGGCCGACCGCGTTGACACCGGTCGTGCGGGCCGGGTTGCCGACCGTGATGGTGAACGCGCCGACCTCCTTGCGCACCGCCGAGCCCATGCCGACCATCGCGCCCGGACCGATCGTGGTCCGCTGGTGCACCACCGTGCCCAGGCCGATGTTCGCGCCCGACCAGACGTGGCAGTGGCCCGCGAGCTGCACCGCGCTGGTGACGATCACGCCGTCGTCCAGGCGGACGTCGTGCGCGATGTGCGCGCGGCCCATCAGGTAGCAGTCGTCGCCGATCGCGGTGGCCTCGGTCACGCCCTGGTTGACCGTGACGAACTCGCGGATCCGGTTGCGGTCGCCGATCACCACGCCGGGGCCGCCGACCTCGCCGTCCCAGCCCGCCAGGTGGTCGGCGCCCAGGTACTCCGCCGGGCCGCCGATGCTCACGTGCGGGCCGATGAAGTTGCCGTCACCGATCCGGGCCGGCCCGGCGATCACCGTGTACGGGCCGATCACGTTGTCGTCGCCCAGTTCGACCTCCGCGCCGATGATCGCGGTCTGGTGAATGCGGTTCGCCACCTGCTCGTCCCTGCCCCGTGGATGATGTGTGTCACCCACGTCACCAGCGGTTACGCCGGGCGGGGGTCGGTGCCCCACTGTACCGGAGGGGTGCTCACCCGACCTGGAGCACGTCCACGCCCAGGAACGGCCGCAGCGCCTGCGGCACGACCACCGAGCCGTCGGCCCGCTGGTGGTTCTCCAGGATGGCGACGATCCACCGGGTGGTCGCCAGGGTGCCGTTGAGCGTGGCGGCGATCTGCGGCTTGCCGTTCTCGTCCCGGTAGCGGACGCCCAGCCGGCGCGCCTGGAACGTGGTGCAGTTCGACGTCGAGGTCAGCTCCCGGTAGGCCCGCTGGGTCGGGATCCACGCCTCGCAGTCGAACTTGCGGGCGGCGGACGTGCCCAGGTCGCCGGCGGCCGTGTCGATCACCCGGTAGGGCACCTCGATCTTGGCCAGCATCTCCTCTTCCCAGGCCAGCAGCCGGGCGTGCTCGGCCTCGGCGTCCTCCGGCTTCACGTAGGAGAACATCTCCACCTTGTTGAACTGGTGGACCCGGATGATGCCGCGGGTGTCCTTGCCGTACGACCCGGCCTCGCGGCGGTAGCACGACGACCAGCCCGCGTAACGGCGCTCGCCGTCGAGGATCTCGTCCGCGTGGTAGCCCGCCAGCGGCACCTCCGACGTGCCGACCAGGTACAGGTCGTCGTCGCGCAGCCGGTAGACCTCGCTCGCGTGCGCGCCCAGGAACCCGGTGCCCGCCATGATCTCCGGGCGGACCAGGGTCGGCGTGATCATCAGGGTGAACCCGGCCTTCGTCGCCTGCGCGACGGCCATGTTCAGCAGCGCCAGCTCCAGCTGCGCCAGCACCCCGGTCAGGAAGTAGAACCGCGAGCCCGACACCTTCGCGCCGCGCTCCATGTCGATCCCGCCCAGCCGGGTGCCCAGGTCGAGGTGGTCCAGCGGCTCGAAGTCGAACTCGCGCGGCTCGCCCACGTGCTTGAGCACCACGAAGTCGTCTTCACCGCCGGCCGGCGCGTCCGGGTGCACCACGTTCGGCACCGCCCGGTGCAGCTCGTCCAGCTCGCCCTCGGTCCGCGACTGCTCGGCCTCGGCCGCCTTGACCTCGGCGGCCAGCTCCTTGCCCTTGGCCAGCAGCGCCTCGCGCTCCTCGCCCCGGGCCCGGCCGACCTGCTTGCCGAACGCCTTCTGCTCGCCGCGCAGCGCGTCCGCGCGGGCGATCGCCGCGCGGCGCTGCTCGTCGGCGGACAGCAGCGCGTCGACCACGGCTTCGTCCTCGCCACGCGCACGCTGCGACGCGCGGACGGCTTCCGGGTTCTCGCGCAAGGCCCTGAGGTCAATCACGAGGGGAGAGGGTAGTCCGTCACACCTCGCGACCTCGCACGGATATCACCCGGGCCGCGCGAAGGCCCCGCCCGGGACGTCCGGGCGGGGCCTTCGCGGGTGTCCGGGGCGGACTAGCTGATCGCGACCGCGACCACGAGGCCCAGCGCCACGTGCGCGCTGGCCACCACGACGCTGGCGGGCGCGAACCGGTCGGACTCGATCAGCCGGCCGATGTCCAGGCGGGTCACCCACTCCAGCAGCCGCACCGCCAGGACCTGCACGATGATGCCGACGAAACCGAAGATCAGGGCCGACAGCAGGCCCTCGTCCAGCTTGCCCGCCGAGCTGTAGATCGCGACCACGATGATCAGGGCCATGCTCACCAGGCCGGCCGCGGTGACGATCACCGCGTTCGGGGCGCCCGACCGGACCAGGCCGGAGAGCTTGCCGGGCGTGGTGAAGTCGATGGCGTAGAAGCCGACCACCATCAGCACCAGGCCGACCACGGCGTACAGGGCGATCGCGCCGACGCCCCGGCCGATCGCGGAGCCGAAGCCCGGGTCCAACGCGAGTTCGCTGATCACTGCCACTCCATTCATTCGACAATCCGATGCGGGACGAACGCCGCGCCATCGTCGGTCACCAGGCCGACCGTCTCGCGGATGCCGAGCCCGGCCGCCGTGTCGCCGACCACCCACGCGCCCAGCGCGGGGCGGTAGCCGTCGAACTCGGGCAGCGGGTCGAACAGCTGGTAGACGAAGCCTTCCTTGCCGTACACGCCACCGGTCTGCGTCTCGTAGCCCGGCGCCACGATCTGGATGTTCGCGCCCTCCCGGCCCAACCGGGGCTTGCGCACGTACTCGGTGAGCAGGCCGGGCTCGTCCAGGAACGCGGGCAGCAGGTTCGGGTGGCCGGGGTACATCTCCCACAGCACCGCGAGCAGCGCCTTGTTCGACAGCAGCATCTTCCACAGCGGCTCGACCCACAGCGTGCCCGGCAGGCTCTGCACCGCGAAGCGGCCGAACTGCTCGTCCACCACCCATTCCCAGGGGTAGAGCTTCACCACCGTGCCCATCGGGGCCTCTTCGAGGTCGACGAACCGGTTGAGCGCCGAGTCCCAGCCGATCTCCTCGATCGCCAGCCCCACCGTGTTCATGCCCGCCTCGGCGGCCGTCTCCTGCAGGTAGGCCACCGTGACGTGGTCCTCACCCGACGGGTCGGCACCGGACCAGGTGAAGTGCAGCTCGTTGGACGGCAGCAGGTCGCGCAGCTCGGCCCACCGCTCGACCAGCTTCTCGTGCACCGAGTTCCACTGGTCGTCGTCCGGGAACACGTCGGTCTTCCAGTTCCACTGCACCACCGACGCCTCCAGCAGCGACGTCGGGGTGTCCGCGTTGTACTCCAGCATCTTCGCCGGGCCGCGCCCGTCGTAGCGCAGGTCGAACCGGCCGTAGACGTGCGGGTCGCGGCGCTTCCACGACTCGGCGATCGCCGGCCACACCCACTCCTGGATGCCGAAGTCCCGGAACCGCTCGGTGAGCACGACGTTGTCGACCGCCTCCAGGCACATGCTGTGCAGCAGCTCGACGTCGGCTTCGAGGGACAGGATGTCGCTCATGTCGAACACGTAGTGGGCCGACTCGTCCCAGTACGGGCGGGGGCTGCCGTCCGCGGCGCGCGCGGGCGCGCCGAACACCAGCCCCTGGTCGGACACCGTGCGCTGCCAGTTCGGGCGCGGTGCGGAGGTCTCCCGGCGCACTCAGCTGCCCCCGCTCTTGCTGCCGCCGGAGACGCCGAACCCGCCGCGCTGGATCGTGGTGCCGGACTTGGTGCTCACGTTCGCGCCCTTGGGCACGGTGTAGCTGCCGCCGGCGACCTTCTGGCCGACCGGGACGCTGGAGCCGCCGTAGTGGTAGCGGTAGGAACTGCCGCCGATGTAGATGAACCCACCGCTGGAGTAACCGCCGTGCGACCGCGCGTAGTCGTCGTCGCAGTACTGGTCGTCGACCACGGTGCCGTCCATCGTGCACTGGGCCTCGACGTCGTCCGGGCTGGAGGCGGCGTACCAGATCGCCACCACGCCCACGACGCCCACGGCGACACCGCCGCCGATCAGCAGCCGCTTGCGCAGCTTCTTCTTGCGGGCGAGCGCGGCCTGCTCGGCCAGCTCCTCCTCGCGGCGGCGCTGGATCTCCTGGGCGCGGGCCCGCTGCTCGGCCACCGTCGGCGGCCGGGGCTGCGTGACGCCCGCCTCCTGCTGCCGCACCTGCCCGCGCCGCTGCCCGGCCTGCTTGCCCGGCTGCTGCCCCGTCCGGGGCCCGGCGCCCGGAACGCCCTGCGGGGGCGTCGGCGGCGGCACGTACGGCGGCGGGGTGCCCCCACCGGCCGCGGCGGGCGTCGCACCCGAGGTCGGCGCGTCCGGCTTCGGCAGATCCGGCTTCGGGTCGCCTGACGTGGGCGTTCCCGGTGCCGGCGGACCCGACTGGGCCGGTCCCGGCGTCGCGGCAGCCGGCGTCGGCGAGCCCGGCTGGGACGTCCCCGGCGCGCCGGAACCGCCGGGCGCGGCGCTGGCGCCGGTCCGGTCCTCGCGGTCGTCGCGGTTCTCGTGGTCGTTACGGTCGTTCTCAGTCATCAGCCACTCACTCCCGGCGGGGACGGTACAGAGATCGGCCGCCAAATGGGTGACGAGTGTCCCAAAAGCAACACACTCCACCCGCCCGATGGGTTTCGGCGTCGGCCCAGGCATCATGGAGTAGATGTCCACGAGCCCGCGTTGGTTTCGCCGAGGTGACCAGTTGGTCATGCTCGGTGCGTTCGTCGGCGCGTTCACGCTGCTCGGGCTGAGCACGTTCACGTCGTGGCCGGTCGGCGCCGGCGGGGTGGTAGGCGGCACGACCGAGGTCGTCAACCCTGTCTACACCTCGCAAGCCGGGGACTGCCTGAACTGGGGCCGGCGCAACCTCTCGGACGTGGCCAAGGTCGACTGCAAGGCGCAGCACATGTTCGAGGTCACCGGTGTCGAGGACATCAGCGGCGCGTACGGCCCGCAGGCCCCGTTCCCGACCGACGAGCAGTGGCAGAAGATCAGCGAGGAGCGCTGCGCGAAGACGTCGCTGGCCTACCTGGGCGGCAAGTTCGACCCGGCCGGGAAGTACACCGTCGGCCCGCTGAACCCCGGCGAGCGCCTGTGGCAGTCCGGCCAGCGGACGCTGCGCTGCGGCCTGCAGGTGGCGGGGCCCGCGGGCGGCCTGCTGCCCGCGTACGGGACGGCGAAGACCCAGGACCAGTCGGCCGTCTACGACCCGGGCGTGTGCCTGGGGATCACCGACGCGCTCGGCGTCGGCGACCCGGTGGACTGCGCGAAGCCGCACACGTTCGAGATCGTCGGCGTGGTGACGCTGCCGGCCGGCGACTTCCCGCCGTTGGAGAAGCAGGACGAGACCATGTCCGGCGAGTGCACCCGGATCGCGGCGGAGTACAGCGGCGGCATCGACTTCAAGGCCAAGGGCCTGATCGTGACGTGGGACACCAGGGCGCAGGAGAGCTGGGCGGCGGGCTCGCGGCGGGCGAACTGCAAGGTGGGCGCCACCCCGGCCCCGGACAACAAGGGCCTGACGGCGTGGGAGAAGACCATCCGCAACCCCAACGCCCCACCGCTGACCACCGCCAACCCGCCCCAGACCACGGCGGTGCAGCAGGACGAGCCCACCGGCGCGCCGCTGCACTCGGAGTCCAAGTCGAGCGCGAACACGTCGTCGGCGGCCACGTCCACCTCCGACAAGCCCACCGTGACCAGCACCACCACGACCGAGCCCACGAGGTGACGCCGTGCCGGCGGAGATGTCCCGACAGCGCTTCGAGGAACTGGTCGGCGAAGCCCTCGACCTGATCCCGCCGGAGTTCGCGGCGGCGATGGACAACGTGGTCGTCCTGGTGGAGGACCGACACCCGGACGACCCGGGCCTGCTCGGGCTCTACCACGGGATCGCGCTGACCAGGCGGACTTCGGACTACGGCGGCGTCCTGCCGGACCGGGTGACGATCTACCGGGAAGCGATCCTGGACATCTGCCACACGGAGGACGACGTGGTGGAGGAGGTCGCGATCACCGTGGTCCACGAGATCGCCCACCACTTCGGCATCGACGACGCCAAGCTCCACGAACTGGGCTGGGGCTAGCCCGAACCACCCACAGGCCCACTACCAGCGGAAACGTCGCCCGAGGGAGCACCCGCCGATTCCGTACAAGATCCGCCCGATGAACTGAAGAACCGGTGATCCGGGCATCTTTCGTGCCAGAATTTCGTTGCCGTGAACGAAGAGGAGGCGCGGCGGCGAGCAACAGAGGCACCGGGACACATCGCTCCCGAACACAGTGCTGGGCCGACCCCGTGCCGGCCGCGTACGTGCCGGGCGCGTGCCGGGGCCGACGTCCGTGCCAGGCGCGTGCCAGGAGTCGAACGTCGGCGACCGGACGTGCGGGTGTCCCGGCGGTCGTGCGGGCGGTCGTGCGGTCGGTCGGTCGGGTCGTGCGGGTGGTCCCGTCGTGCGGGCGGTCGGGTCCTGCGGTCGGTTGGGTCGCGCGAGCGGGTCGCGTGTTGTGCGGCCGGTCTGGTCGCTGCGCGTCGCGGTTGTGTGGGTGGTCGTCGTGCGGGCGGTCATCGTGCGGGCGGTCGTCGTGCGGGCGGTCGTCGTGCGGGCGGTCGTCGTGCGGGCGGTCGTCGTGCGGGCGGTCGCGCGTCGCACGGGTGGTCACGCGTTGTGCGAGCCGGTCACGTCGCATGGGTGGTCGCGCGTCGCGCGCGAGCCGGTCGCGTCGCACGCGGACGTTCGCGCGTTGTGCGCGCGGTCAGGCAGGGCCGTGCGCGCGGTCAGGCAGGGCCGTGCGGGCGGTCAGGCAGGGCGGTGCGGTGCGGTGGGTCAGGCGGGGATGTCGATGGTGTCCACGCCGGTCCACGAGGTGCAGACCCAGCCGCCGCCGGTGTTCTCCAGGATGATCCGGCCGGTGTTGGGGAGCAGGCCCGTCTCGGCCAGGGCCGGTTGGACGTTGGTGGCCAGGGCCAGGGCCGCCATCCGGACCGCGCCGCCGTGGCTGACGACCACGAAGGTGTCGTCCGGGGTGTGGCGGGCCGCCAGTTTGTCGATGGCGTTCAGGAAGCGGTCGAGGACTTGGCGGCCGCTCTCGCCGCCGGGGATGGTCGCGTCGAGGTTGCCGGCCGCCCACTGGTGGACCGCGGCCAGGAAGAGTTCGAAGGCTTCCTTGTCGTGGCGGCCTTCCAGGTCTCCGCAGAAGATCTCCTGGACGCCCTGCACCACCTCGACCTCCAGGCCGAACGCGGCGGCCACCGGGGCGGCGGTCTGCTGTGCCCGCACGGCCGTGCTCGCGTAGACCGCGACCACCCGTTCCGCCGCGAGGGACGCCGCGAGCGCGTCCGCCTGCACCACGCCGGCTTCGGTGAGCGGCGGGCCCGGTGGTTTCGAGTCGAGCGCCATCTTCAGGTTCGACGCGGTTTCCCCGTGTCTGGCCAGGATGAGTTTCACGCCCCCAGTCCTTCCCTCAGCGACGCGACCCACTCGGCCGCGGCCACGAAATCTTCGTTGCCCGCCACCGGATTCCCGCTTCCCGCCACGGGATCCCCGGCGCCGGCGGGGGATCCGGCCGGCTCGGCTTTCGGGTAGGAGCCGAGGAACCGGGTGTCCGGGCAGTGCCTGCGCAGCGCGGCCAGTGCGTCGCCGACGCCGGGTTCGGCCGCGTGCCCGTCCAAATCGATGTAGAACCGGTACTCGCCGAGCCTGCCCTTGGTGGGCCGGGATTCGATGCGGGTCAGGTTGATCCGGCGCAGCGCCAGTTCGGTCAGCAGGTCCGAGAGCGCGCCCACCCGGTCGGTGGCGGTCACCACGACGGACGTGCGGTCGTGGCCGGTGGGCTCGGGCAGCGGGCCGGGGCGGCGCAGGAGCAGGAAGCGGGTTTTCGCGTCGCGCACGTCGGCGACGTCGGTCGCCAGCACCTCCAGCGGGTAGTGCTGGACGGCCACGGGCGCGCTCACGGCGGCGTCGAACTCGCCCGCCAGCACCGATCGCGCGGCGGCGGCGGTGGACGTGGTCGCGACGACGGTCGCGGCCGGCAGGTGTTCGGCGATCCAGTGCCGAACCTGGGCGAGGGCGTGCGGGTGGCTGGCGATGGTCTTGGGCTCGCCCGCGCCCGGCCGCACGAGCACGCTGAACCGCACGTCGAGCACGGTCTCGGCGACCGCGACGAGCGGTTCGCCCTCGGTCAGCGCGTCCATGGTGGCCGGCACCGCGCCCTCGACCGAGTTCTCCACGGGCACGCACGCCGCGTCGACCTCGCCGCGCCGGGTGGCGGCCAGGGCCGCGGGCACGGTGTCGAACGGGACGAGTCGGTCGTAGGCGGGGTCGGCTGGGGAGAAGGCGCGCGCGGCCTGCTCGGTGAAGGTTCCCTGCGGTCCGAAGTAGGCGAGCACGGACGCAACGATACGAGCACCACGGCAAGTGATCGCCGCTGAGGCGAGGATCACCCGCCCGGCGGGTGCCTGCCCCCGTTCCACCCGACCCCTGTGTCCTGGAATGCTTGCGGCTGTGTCCGCCGATACGGAGGGTGAGATCAACGCTCCGGTTGCTGTTCCCCGTCTGGTGCTCTGCGCTGTCGACGAGCCGCTCGCGACAGCGTGGTCGGGTGTCGCCGACGGCCGTGACGGGGTCGAGGTGCACCGGGGTTCGGTGCTCGACATCGTGGCCGAGGCTGTGGTGAGCCCGGCGAATTCCTCGGGTTGGATGCGCGGCGGGATCGACGCCGTGTACGCCCGCGCTTTTCCTTTGGTAGAGGCGCATGTGCGCAGCGGGATCCTGGCCTTGCACGGCGGCGAGCTGCCGGTGGGCGAGGCGATGGTGGTGCCGACCGGCGAGACCGAGCCGGAGTGGCTGATCAGCGCACCCACCATGCGCCGACCGGCCGAGCAACTGCCGTCGGACACCGTGCACCCCTACTTGGCGGCGCGCGCGGTGCTGCGCCTGTGGCGGGACGGCCGGCTGGAGGACGGCCGTCCCCTGCGGGAGGTGGTGCGCACGATCGCCATGCCCGGTCTGGGCACGGGGGTGGGTGGGGTCGCCCCGGAGACGTGCGCGCGGCAGGTCGCCGCCGCCTGGGACGAGGTGTTCAGCGCGCTGTCCAGCAGGTGAAACCGGTGTTGTCCAGGTCACACCGGTTGTGCACAAGTCTGTGGACAACCAGGGTGGCTCCTGTGGACAACTACCGGGGTGCGATCCATCGTTCGAGGTCCAGCTCGTCGGTCATGGGGATGCCGTAGTCCCCGACCGACGGGATCTCGGGCTTGAGCCGGCGGGATTCGCGGACGGCGTCGGGGCGCAGTGCGGTGAGCCGGAATCCCCGGCGCTGGTAGAACCGCAACGCGTCGAGGTTGTCGTTGGTGGTGGTGAGCCGGATTCGGGAGCAGCCGAGCTGGCGGGCGCGTTGGACGGCCGCGTCGACCAGGGACGTGCCGACCCCTCTGCCTCTTCGCAGCGCGTCGATGGTGACGATCTCCATCAGGCCGTCCGACGAGGCGTAGGTCAGCAGTCCGACGACCTGTTCCTGGTGTTCGACCAGGAATCCCGGCAGGCTGGCGGGGAAGAAGACCTGGCCGTGGGCCACGGCGGTGTGCGCGCCCCACAGTTCCAGCACCAGTCGGCCGACGACGATCCGGTCGGCTTCCTCGATCACGCGTACGAGCATGCCTTGCACTGTCTTGGCGTCGGTGTGCGGCCGGTACCGGCATTCGACCTATGGTGGGTTCGTGCCCGTGCGCGTGTTGCTGGTCGACGACCATGAAGTGGTCCGCAGGGGACTGCGGGAACTGCTCGACGACGAGGACGACATCACCGTGGTCGCCGAGGCGGGCGGGGTGGACGAGGCGTTCGTCCGCGCGTCCGCGACGGGTCCGGACGTGGCGGTGGTGGACGTCCGGCTGCCTGACGGGACCGGGGTGGAGCTGTGCCGGCGGCTGCGCGACGTGGGGGTGCGCTGCCTGGTGCTGACCGCGTTCGACGACGAGGAGGCGCTGGTCGGCGCGATCATGGCGGGGGCGTCGGGTTACCTGCTCAAGCAGGTGCGGGGCCAGGACCTGGTGGTGGCGGTGCGGGAGGTGGCGGCGGGCCGGTCGCTGCTGGACTCGCAGACCACGGCCCGGGTGCTGGAGCGGATGCGCCGGCCGCCGGAGGTGGACGCGCTGGACGCGCTGACCGAGCAGGAGCGCCGGGTGCTGGAGCTGATCGGCGAGGGCATGACGAACCGGCAGATCGCGGAGCGCCTGTTCCTGGCGGAGAAGACGGTGAAGAACTACGTCACGTCGGTGCTGGCGAAGCTGGGCATGGAACGCCGCACCCAGGCCGCCGCGTGGGTGGCCCGCCGCTCCCGCTGACGGCCGGCCGGGGTGGCCGGTCAGGTCGGGGTGGCCGGGGTGAGGGGGACGTGCCAGGTGATCGTGGTGCCGGTGCGCGGGGACGACGAGACCTCGCAGCCGCCGCCCGCAGCGAGGGCGCGTTCTTCGAGGTGCCGGAGTCCGCGCCGGGCGACGCCGCGCGGGATGCCGCACCCGTCGTCGGACACCCGCAGCACGAGCCGCGCACCGGTTTTGGCGAGGCCGATCTGCACGGTGCGCGCCCCGGAGTGCCGGACGACGTTGGACAGGGCCTCGCGCAGCGCGGCGCGCGCGTGGTCGGCGAGTTCGGGCGGCACCTGGCCGAGTTCGCCGTCCAGGCGCACCTCGGGCTCGAACCCGAGCAGCTCCCCGGCCGTGTGGGCTTCGGCGAGCACCGAGCCGCGCAGGTCGGCGTCGCCGGGCCGGCCGGGGTCGGCGCTGCGCAGGGCGCGGACGGTGGCCCGGACCTCGGCCATGGTCTGGTCGAGCTGGTCGACGCAGTCGGCGAGCCGCTGGGCTTCGCGCCCGTCGAGCTTCAGCCGCCGGTCGAGCAGGTCGAGCTGCACGCCGGTCGCGTACAGGCGTTGGATGATCACGTCGTGCAGGTCGCGCGCGATCCGTTCGCGCTCCTGGTAGACCGCTATCCGCTGGCGCGCGGTGAACCCCTCGGCGAGCACGACGGCGAGCCCGGCCTGGGCGGCGAACGCGGTGAGCACGTCGACGGTGTCCGTGCTGAACGGCGTGGCGCTCTTGCGCCGGTACACGGCCAGCGCCCCGATCCGGCGTTCGTTGGTGCCGAAGGGCGCGACCGCGAACGGTCCGTAGCCGCGCAGGGATTTGGGCACGAACGGCGCGGTGCGCGGGTCGGTGGTGAAGTCGTCGGACACGACGGGGACGCCGGTGCGGGCGGCGCGGGCTGCGGAGGACCGGTCGGACAGCACGATGCCGACCGGGTCGTCGTCGCCGGAGGAGGCTTCGACGGTGAGGGTGCCGTCGTCGCCGGTGACCATGGCCAGGCCGAGGTCGGCTTCGGCGAGTTCGACGGCGCGCCGCACGACCAGGGGCAGCACGGCGTCGGGGTCGTCGCCGGCGAGCGCGGCGGTGGTGATCTCGGTCGACGCGGCGAGCACCAGGGCGGGGTCCACGGCGGTCAACGGTAGGCCCCGACCTCGACCCGCCCGTGGGACACCTCCCACACCAGGTCCGCGCGTGCCGCCTCGTCGGGGCGGTGGGTGATGTGCAGGACGGTCCGGTCGAGTCCGTCGACGAGGTCGAGCAGGGCGCGGGCGGACTCCTCGTCGAGGTGCGCGGTGGGTTCGTCGAGCAGCAGGACGTCGGTGTCGTGCAGGAGGGCGCGGGCGAGCGCGACCCGTTGGGCTTCGCCGCCGGAGAGCAGGGTGGGGCCGATCTCGGTGTCGAGGTCGAGCCGCAGCCCGACGCGCGCGAGCACGTCCCGCAGTGCGTCGTCGGTCGCCGCCGGGTCGCCGATGCGCAGGTTGTCGCGCACGGACGTGGTGACGAGCATGGGTTCCTGCGGGCACCAGGCGATCCGGGCGGGTCGCCGGACGATCCCGGCCGACGCGTCCACGAACCCGAGGAGCAGTGCGAACAGCGTCGACTTGCCGGCGCCGGACGGGCCGACGACGGCGACCTTGGCCCCGCGCGGCACCCGGAAGGTCACGTCCTCCAGCACGGGCGCGGCGGCTCCGGGCCACCCGACCGTGACGTGCTCCAGCACCACGGCGTCGCCGGCCCGCGGGTCGGTCCGCTGTGGCACCAGCGGACCGACCCGCTCCGCAGCAGCCGGGACGTCCCCCACGTCCTCGGCGCGCACGTCCTCGACGCCCGCCTGCCCGACGCCCACGACCTCGGCGCGCACGTCCTCGGCGCGAGCCTGCCCGACGAGCACCTGTTCGGCGCGCGGAATCGTCGGTGGCTCCTGCTTGGATACGACCGGGGGGCGCCGAACCGATTGTTCAACAATCCTCCCGTACGATTCGCGCAGCGACCCGAGGTGCTGGGCCGCCGCCGGCAGCGTCCCCAGGACTTCGGCCAGCGCCAGCGGCACCAGCCCCAGCAGCGGCGCGAGCAGCGGGTCGACCCCCGAGGCCACCGCCGTGCACGCCACCACGGCGAACCCCAGCGCCAGGTGCACGACCCCCGTCGCGGCCCCCGCGCCGAACGCCTGCCTGCGCGCCAACGCGGCCAGTTCGGCGTCGTGGTCGGCCAGGGCCGCCCGCGCCTTGCGGTCCGCCCCGAACGCGATCAGGTCCGGCGCGGCGGTCAGCAGCGTCAGCACGTCCTCCGACACCTGCCGGCGCCCGCGCGCCAGCACGGTGCTCGCCCGCCGTTCCGCGATCACCGCGACCAGCGGCGCGAGCGTCCCCCCGACGACCAGCGCCACCGCCAGGGCGAGCCCGGCCGCCGGCGAGATCAGCGCGAACAGCACCACCGCCGCCGCGCCGACCCCGGCCGCGACCAGCGGCGGCTGCAACACCCTGGGCACCAGGTCGCGGACCGCGTCGACGTCGTCCACCAGCCGGGTCAGCTCCGCCCGTCCCGGCCGCAGCCCCTGCCACAGCCGGACCCGCAGCCGCTCGGCGAAGCGGAACGCCGCGTCGTGCGACACGAGCCGTTCCAGGTACCGCAGCACGCCCTTGGCCAGCGCGAACGTCCGCACGCCGACGACCAGCACGGACAGCGTGAGGATCGGCGGCTGGGTGGCGGCCTTGGCGATCAGGTACGCGGCGAGCGCGGTCAGCGCGACGCCGCCGGCCGAGGCGGCAACCCCCAGTGCCGCCCCGGCCAGCACCCGGGCGGTCGGCCGGGGCGTCCGGGGAAGGGACGACCGGCCGACTTCGTGGTCCACGTGCGCCGCGACCACCGCCGCGTCGGTGCGCTCGACGACCCGGTGGGTGGCCAGCAGCACCGCCGCGCCCCGGTCGGCGGCCCGCTGGACGGCGGCCATGACCAGGGCGGCGGTCGCCGGGTCGAGGTGCGCGGTCGGCTCGTCCAGCAGCAGCACGGTCGCGCCGTCGGCGACCCGGGTCAGCGCGCGGGCGATCGCGACCCGGTGCCGCTCGCCGGTCGACAGGTCGGCGATGCGCCGGTCGACCAGGTGGTCGGCGGCGACCTCGGCCAGCACGTCGAGGTCGACCCGGCCGGTGGTCAGCTCCAGTTCGTCGGCGACGGTCCGGCCGGCGAACGCGGGCCGCTGCGGCACCCAGGCGATCGCGTCCCGGTCGACCAGCACCTCACCGCCGTCGGCCGGCACGAACCCGAGCAGCACGGCGAACAGCGTCGACTTGCCGGCGCCGCTGGGGGCGTCCAGCCGGTGCACCTCGCCGGGCCGCACGCCGAGGCTGATGCCGTCCGGCGCGAACCGGTCCCGCCGCCGCACCCGCAGGTTGCGCACCTCGACGCCGGACACCTGGCCGGCCGGTCCGCGCACCCGCGCGGCCACGGTCAGCCGGCCGAGCACGCGCGGTCCGGCGGGCTCGCGCGGCGCGGGCACGGGCACCTCGGCGACCCGCCGCACCGCCTCCACGCCGTCCTCGGACGCGTGGTGCGCGGCTCCGGCTGCCCGCAGCGGCAGGTAGCACTCGGGCGCGAGGATCAGCACGATCAGGCCGGTGAGCAGGGTCAGCTCGCCGGAGACCAGGCGCAGCCCGATGCCGACCGCGATCAGCGCGACCGACAGCGACGCGACGATCTCCAGCACGAGCGCGGACAGGAACGCGACCCGCAACGTGCCCATGGTGGCCTTGCGGTAGCGCTCGCCGACCGCGCGCACCGCTGCGGCCTGCGCTTCGGCCCGGCCGAACGCGCTGAGCACGGGCAGCGCCCGGACGAGTTCGGCGAGCCGCCCGGAGAGCCGTTCGAGCGCGGCGGCGGCCGCCGCGACCCTGGCCGAGGTGAACTTGCCGATCAGGATGGCGAAGACCGGGATCAGCGGCAGGGTCACCGCGATCAGCACGGCCGAGGTCGGGTCGGTGGCCAGGATCCAGGCGCCCACCAGCACCGGCACGACGGCGGTGGTCACCAGGGCGGGCAGGTAGCGGGTGAAGTAGGCGTCCAGGGCGTCGAGGCCCTTGGTGGCCAGCACGGCCAGTTCGGCCGGGCCCCGGGCGGTGATCCACGCCGGTCCCAGCCCCAGCGCCCGGTCCAGCACGGCCGCGCGCAGCTCCTCCTTCGCGCCGGCGGCGGCCCGCGCCGCGACCGTCTCGGTGGCCCAGGCCAGCCCGGCCCGTGCGCACACCGCGAACGCCAACGACCACAGCGATCCGCCCGCGACCAGCGCGGACGCCAGGGCGACGGCCTGCCACACCAGGGCGCCGGCGGAGAGGGCCGCCAGTCCCCCGCACAGGGCCAACGCCCGGCGCGCCGACGGCGAAAGGGATGGCAGCGCGCCGAGCGGACCCTTCCCCGGCTTCTTGGCGGAAGGGGCTCCGGGGACGCTCACGGCACGACGGTAATTGCCGCAGGTCGATCCCGCTCAGGTACGACGGTCCCGTCCGGCACGGGACCTAGGTCCTGCCGGGTGCTGCGCCGTCCGGTCGCAACCCCGGCGACGCACCCTTCAGCGGACTCCCAGGAAACTCGCAGGCCCCGCACAGCCGGGACCCAGAGGATCGGACTCCATGACACGCCGCACGTGGATCGTCAACGGGTCGCTGGTGGTGGTGCTGGTCGCCGCCGGGGCCGGCGCATACCTGGCCTTCGCCGACACCGGCACCGCCGCGCCCTCGACCGCCCGCACCGCCGCGGCGACCACCCGTGACGTCGCCCAGGTGGTGACCGCCGCGGGCGCGGTGCAGAGCGCCTACCAGGCCGACCTCGACTTCACCACGTCCGGCGTGGTGACCACGATCGGGGTCAAGCCCGGCGACGCGGTGACCAAGGGCCAGACGTTGGCCACCCTCGACACCACCCAGCTGCAACTCCAGGTCGACATCGCCCAGGACAACCTCGACCAGGCCCGCGACACCCTGGCCAACGCCAAGTCGCCCACCGCCGGGCAGCGCTCGGCGGTCAACCAGGCCACCCTCGCCCTCGCCCAGGCCCAGGACAACCTCGCCGGGGCCACCCTGACCGCGCCCGCCGACGGCACCGTGACCGCCGTCACCGGCCAGGTCGGCAAGAAGACCGGCAGCGGGTCGAGCGGCAACTCCGGCAACACCGCCAACACCGCGTCGGCCGGCGGCGGCGCGTTCATCACCATCACGGACCTGAAGAACCTGGTGGTCAAGGCGAACGTGGCGGAGAACGACGTCTCCCGGCTCAAGGCCGACCAGCAGGCCACCGTCACCGTGAACGCGCTGCCCGACCGGTCGGTGCAGGCCAAGGTCACCCAGGTCGACCTGCTGCCCACCACCGCCCAGAACGTCGTGCAGTACGGCGTCGCGCTGTCGCTGGCCGACCCGCCGGAGGGGCTGCGCCCCGGCCAGTCCGCCGGCGTCGAGATCACCGTGGCGGAGGCCAAGAACGCCTTGGCGATCCCCGTCGCCGCGCTGACCGGCACCACCGTCCGGGTCCTCGACAACGGCCGGGAGACCGCGAAGAACGTCGAGGTCGGGGTGCGCGGCGACCAGTACGTCCAGATCACCTCCGGGCTCACCGAGAACGAGCAGGTGGTGCTGCCGCAGGTGACCGCGCCGACGCAGCAGAACACCAACCGCACCGGCCAGAACTTCCCCGGCGCGGGCGGCAACCGGGGCGCGGGCCGGTGACCCCGGTGATCGAGGTCCGCGACGTCACCAAGACCTACGGGTCCGGCGACACCGCCGTGCACGCGCTGCGCGGCCTGAGCCTCACCGTGGCCGAGGGCGAGTACCTGGCGATCATGGGCGCGTCCGGCTCCGGCAAGTCGACCCTGCTCAACATCCTGGGCTGCCTCGACGTCCCGTCCTCCGGCCGCTACCTGCTCGACGGCATCGACACCGGCGAGTTCGGCGAGCGCCGGTTGTCGTTGCTGCGCAACCGGAAGATCGGGTTCGTCTTCCAGTCGTTCAACCTCGTCCCGCGCACGACGGCACTGGCGAACGTGGAGCTGCCGCTGGTCTACGCGGGGCTCAACCGCAAGGACCGCCGGGCCCGGGCCGAGGCGGCGCTGGACCTGGTCGGCCTCGCGGACCGCGGGTCCCACCGGCCCAACGAGCTGTCCGGCGGCCAGCAGCAGCGCGTGGCCATCGCCCGCGCGCTGGTGACGAGCCCGGCGATCGTGCTGGCCGACGAACCGACCGGCAACCTGGACTCGCGCAGCAGCGACGAGGTGCTCAAGGTCCTGGACCGGCTCAACGGCGCGGGCCGCACGGTCGTGCTGATCACGCACGAGGACGAGGTGGCCGGGCACGCCTCGCGGACCGTGCGGGTCACCGACGGGGTGCTGGCGTGAGGCCGCTGGACCTGGCCGCGTCGGCGCTGCGCGGCCTGGCCGCCAACAAGATGCGCTCGGCGCTGACCACGCTCGGCATCCTGATCGGGGTCGCGTCGGTGATCCTGCTGCTCGCCGTCGGCAACGGGGCGGCGCAGGCCGTGCAGGACAGC
The DNA here is from genome assembly GCF_056640475.1 of Saccharothrix sp. NBAS 001. Classification (NCBI taxonomy): domain Bacteria; kingdom Bacillati; phylum Actinomycetota; class Actinomycetes; order Pseudonocardiales; family Pseudonocardiaceae; genus Saccharothrix; species Saccharothrix sp. NBAS 001. The sequence continues at coordinate 8,059,148 of NZ_CM153251.1, read as the reverse complement.
ATTTCCGGGCTGGGCACCAACATCCTGACCATCTCGCCGCAGCGCGGCGCGCAGCTCACCCAGGCCGACGCGGACGCCATCGCGGGCGCGCCGGGCGTCGAGCACGCGTCACCGGTCAGCTCCACCCAGGCCACGGCCGGCTACCAGGGCCGCAGCCGGTCGGTGGCGCAGTTCCTGGGCAGCGACCCGACCTACTTCGACACCACCAAGTCCACGCCCGCGCAGGGCAGCCTGTTCACCGACGAGGACGTGCGGCAGGCCCGCAAGGTCGTGGTGATCGGCGCGACCGTCGCGCAGGAGCTGTTCCCCGGCGTCGACCCGGTCGGGAAGTCGTTGCTGGTGAACAACATCCCGTTCACCGTGCGCGGCGTGCTGAACGCGAAGGGCTCCAGCGGCCTCCAGGACGCCGACGACACCGCCGTCGCGCCGCTGACCACCGTGCAGAGCGCGCTGACCGGGTTCAAGAGCCTGAGCCAGATCGTGGTGCAGGCCGACGGCGCGGACGCCGTCGCGGGCGCGCAGGCCGAGGTCGCCGCGATCCTCGACGGCCGGCACCGGATCACCGACGGCCAGGCCGACTACCGGGTGCTCAGCCAGGAGCAGCTGCTCACCGCGCGCACCCAGACCACCGGGACGTTCACCGTGCTGCTCGCCTCGGTGGCCGCGATCTCGTTGCTGGTGGGCGGGATCGGCATCACCAACATCATGCTCGTCACGGTCACCGAGCGGATCCGCGAGATCGGCATCCGCAAGGCCGTGGGCGCGCCGCGCGGCAGCGTGCTCGGCCAGTTCCTGGTGGAGGCCACGCTGCTCAGCGTGTTCGGCGGCGCGCTCGGGGTGCTGGTCGGCGTGGTCGGCACCCGGTTCACCATCGCCGGCATCCAGCCGGTGCTCGTCCCGTCGTCGGTGCTGCTCGCGTTCGCGGTGTCGGCGCTGATCGGCCTGTTCTTCGGCAGCTACCCGGCGGGCCGGGCCGCGAACCTGCGGCCCATCGAAGCCCTCCGGCACGAGTGAAACCCTTGGAGCACCCCGTGAACCCGCTGGACCAGCCACTGCCCGAACCGGACCTGACCGCGCGCCCGCAGGCGGTGGGCCGGTCGACCGCGATCCTCGGCGCGGCGGCGCTGATGGCGGTCGCGTTCGTCGGCGGCGTCCTCACCCACCAGGCGTTCGGCGGCACCCCGACCGCCCAGGAGCAGGCCCGGCCGCAACAGCAGCGCGCCGGCGGCGGCGGGCCGACCCGGGCCGGCGGCGGCACGGCGGGCACGGTCGACCACGTCGACGGCACCACCCTGTACGTGAAGACGGCGAACGGCACCGTGGTCCGGGTGTCCACTTCGGACAGCACGAAGGTGGAGGTCGCGCAGGCGGGCGCGCTGGCCGACCTGGCGCCGGGCAGCCAGGTCGTGGTGCAGGGCCGGGCCGGTGACGACGGCACGGTGGCCGCGCAGACCGTGACCCGGCGATAGGAGGGGTCCGGTGCCGACGCTGCTGGTGGTCGAGGACGAGCCGAGCATCCGCGAACTGCTCGCGGTGAGCCTGCGGTTCGCCGGGTTCGCCGTGCACACCGCCGGGACCGGCGGCGAGGCGCTGCGGCAGGTGGAGAAGTCCGCGCCGGACCTGGTCCTGCTGGACGTGATGCTGCCCGACCGCACCGGGTTCGACGTGCTGCGGTGGCTGCGGTCGGGCGGCCACACCACGCCGGTGCTGTTCCTGACCGCGCGGGACGCCTCCGACGACAAGATCACCGGGTTGACCATCGGCGGCGACGACTACATCACCAAGCCGTTCAGCCTGGAGGAGGTCATCGCCCGGGTGAACGCGATCCTGCGCCGCACCAGCCCGCAGCCCGAGCCGACGCTCGGCTACGCCGACCTGGAGCTGGAGGTGGACAGCCACCGGGTGCGCCGGGCCGGGCGGCCGGTGGACCTCTCGCCCACCGAGTTCAAGCTGCTGCACTGCCTGCTGCGCAACGCAGGCCGGGTGCTGTCCAAGGCGCAGATCCTCGACCAGGTGTGGCAGTACGACTTCAACGGCGAGGTGGGCGTGGTCGAGTCCTACATCTCCTACCTGCGGCGCAAGGTCGACCACGTCGAACCGCACCTGATCCACACCGTGCGCGGGGTCGGGTACGTGCTGCGGCTGCCGGGCTGACCGTGCCGCTGCGGGTGCACCTGGTGCTGATCGTCGTGGCGCTCGCGGCGGCGGGCCTGTTCGGCACGTGGCTGCTCGGCTCCCAGGTGATGCGGCGCTACCTGCTCGACCAGGTCGACGCCCGGCTGGACCGGGTGAGCACGGCGGCGGCGCGGCAGGGCCGGGGGTGGGGGCCGCTCCAGCAGGACGCGGTCGTGCTGCGGACGGCGGACCACAGCACCGAGCTGACCTCGACCGAGCACCCGCCGGTGCTGCCGCCGTTCGGCGCGATGGTCGAGGGCGAGCACGTGACCGTGCCGTCCGACGGCGGGCCGCGTTGGCGGGCGGTGATGCGCCGCTCCGGCGACGCGGAGCTGGTGGTGGCCGTGGGCCAGGCCGACGTGGACGCCTCCGTCGACGACCTGCGGCGGGCGTTCCTGCTGATCAGCGCGGGGGCGCTGGTGCTGATGGCGGCGTCGGGGCACGCGCTGGTGCGGCGCGGGACGCGGCCGTTGGAGGAGGTGGAGGCGACCGCCGAGCTGATCGCGGCGGGCGATCTGTCCCGGCGGGTGCCGGTGCGCGGGCGCGGCGAGGTGGGCCGGCTGGGCGCGGCGCTCAACGCGATGCTCGGCCAGATCGAGGCCGCGTTCCTGGCCCGCGCCCGGTCCGAGCGGGCGGCCAGGCGCTCGGAGGAGCGGATGCGCCGGTTCGTCGCGGACGCCGGCCACGAGCTGCGCACCCCGCTCACCTCGATCCGGGGCTACGCCGAGCTGTACCGGCAGGGCGCGGCCACCCCGCGGGACGCGCTGCGCCGGATCGAGGAGCAGGCGGCCCGGATGGGCCTGCTGGTGGAGGACCTGCTGCACCTGGCCCGGCTGGAGCAGGAGCCGCCGCCGCTGCGCGCGCCGGTCGACCTGGTGGTGCTCGCCGCCGACGCGGTGCACGACGCGCGCGCCCTCGCGCCGGACCGGACGATCACGCTGAGCCTGCCCGACGGCGCGGCGCGGGTGCCCGGCGACGAGCCGAGGCTGCGCCGGGCGCTGCGCAACCTGCTGGACAACGCGCTCACCCACACCCCGCCGGACGCGCCGGTCGAGGTCCGGGTCACCGCCGACTCGGTCGAGGTCGTCGACCGCGGCCCGGGGCTGACGCCCGAGCAGGCGGAGCACGTGTTCGAGCGGTTCTACCGGACCGACGCCGCGCGCGGCCGCGACCACGGCGGCACCGGGCTGGGCCTGGCGATCGTGCGGGCCACCGCCGAGGCGCACGGCGGGCGCGTCGAGCTGGTCACCGCGCCGGGCCGGGGTGCGGCTTTCCGGGTGATCCTGCCGACAACGTGAACGTTCTTCCCTAACATCCACGCATGGGTGACGGCCTGGTGGACGTGGTCGGGGTCGGGCGCGGCCCGAACGTCGGGTGGCGGCTGCTCGGCCTGGCGTTCGGCCTGGCCGGGCCGATCACCGCGTGGTACGGCTACACCGACGACGGGCTGTGGTCCGCGCAGATGGTCGTCGGCACCGTGATGACCGCGCTGCTCACCCCGCTGGGGATCGGGGTTTGGCGCGGCACGACCCGGACGCGCAAGCGCTTGCTGCGGCTGGACGAGGTGGGCCTGCCCGCGACCGCCGAGATCCTGTCCGCGCGCGGCGACGGCGGCGAGGACGAGCGCGTCGACATGGTGCTGCGGATCAGCGGGCCGGACGTCGCGCCGTTCGAGGCCGACTACCGGTGCGCCATGAGTCCGGGCTACACGCCCGGCCGGCTGCTCACCGCCGTGGTCGACCCCGACGACGGGTCGTTCCTGATCCGCGAGGTGGAGGACGCCAACTGGCGGCCCCCACCCACGCCGGAGACCTAGGGCGTGTGCACCTCCGGGATGTGCCGGGTGCCGATCCGCTTGCGGAACACCCAGTACGTCCAGCCCTGGTAGACCAGCACGGCCGGGGTGCCGAACGCGGCCACCCACGTCATCACCGTCAACGTGTACGGGCTCGACGCCGTGTTCTCCACGGTCAGCGAGAACGCCGGGTCCAGCGTCGAGGGCAGCACGTTCGGGTAGAGCGCGCCGAACAGCGCCACCACCGACGCCGCCACCGCGACACCCATCAGCGCGAACGCCTGGCCCTCCCGCCGCAGCGCCAGCCGGGCCAGCGCCCCGAACGCCGCCAGCGCCACCACGATCGCCGCCGCGTAGGTGCCCACCGAGCCGAACCGGATCTGCACCACCAGCAGCAGGACCACCAGCGGCAGCAACGCGACCGGCGCGACCCGCAACGCGATGGCGCGCGCCCGCTCCCGCACCTCGCCCTCGGTCTTGAGCGACAGGAACACCGCGCCGTGCACCAGGGCGTAGCCGGCGACGGCCAGCGCGCCCAGCAGGCTCTCCCAGGTGATCGCGGCGAACGGCGACCCCACCCGGTCGCCCGCGGCGTCCAGCGGCAGGCCGAACACGTTGGCCGTGAGCACCAGGCCCACGCCCAGCGCCGCCACCCACGAGCCGGCCACGATCACCCCGTCCCAGACCCGCCGCCAGCGCGCCGAGTCGACCTTGCCCCGGTACTCGAACGCCACCCCGCGCCCGATCAGCGCGAGCAGGAACAGCACCAGCGGGATGTAGGTCGAGCTGAACAGCGACGCGTACCAGCCGGGGAACGCGGCGAACGTCGCGCCGCCCGCCACCAGCAGCCACACCTCGTTGCCGTCCCACACCGGGCCGATCGTGTTGATCAGCACCCGCCGCTCGGTCTCGTCCCGGCCGAGCACCGGCAGCAGCATGCCGACGCCGAAGTCGAAGCCCTCCAGGAACAGGTAGCCCAGCCACAGCAGGGCGATCACGCAGAACCAGAACGTCTCCACGGCTCCCCCTCAGTACGCGAACGACAGCACGTCGTCGTCGCTCTTCTTGTCCGGCTCGTCGGGCTTCTTGTCCGGCAGCACACCCGCGACCCCGCCGCGCACGTACTTGCGGATCAGGAACACCTCGACGCACGCCAGCACGCCGTAGACCGTCGTCAGGGCGATCAGCGAGGTCAGCACCTCGCCCACGGTCGAGTTCGAGACCGCCCGCGCGGTGAACATCCACACCCCGTCCACGCCGGTCGGGTTCGGCACCACCACGAACGGCTGGCGGCCCATCTCGGTGAAGATCCAGCCGAAGCTGTTGCCCAGGAACGGCGTCGCGATGCTGCCCAGCGCCAGCCACCGGAACCACCGGCCGCGCGGCACCGCCCGGCCGCCCCGGATCAGCCACAGCACCAGCAGCCCGGTCGCGGCCGAGATCGCGCCGAAGCCGATCATCAGCCGGAAGCCCCAGTAGGTGACGATCAGGTTGGGCACGTAGTCGATCGGCTTGCCCGACAGCTCGCCCAGCCGCTCGTCGACCGGGTAGTTCGCGCCGTACTTCTCCTGGTACATCGGGATCAGGTCCTCGATGCCCTTCACCTCGGTGCTGAAGTCGTTGTGCGCCAAGAAAGACAGCAGCGCGGGCACGGTGATGCTCTTGACGTTCTCGCAGTCCGGCCGGGTCACGTCGCCGACCGCGAACACCGAGAACGACGCGGGCGACTCGGTGTGGCACAGGGCCTCGGCGGCGGCCATCTTCATCGGCTGCTGCTCGAACATCAGCTTGCCCTGGAAGTCGCCGCTGATCGCCAGGCCCGCGAACGCCACCACGCCGACCCACGTGCCGAGCTTGACCGACGACCGCCACACCGGCTCCTCGGCCGACCTGCGCCACAGGTGCCAGGCGGCGATGCCGACCAGGAACGCGGCGGCCACCGCGAACGCGCCGAAGATCGTGTGCGGGAAGGCCGCGAGCACGGTGTTGTTGCCCAGCACCTCCCAGATCGAGGTCAGCCGGGGCCGGCCGTCGACCAGCTGCGCGCCCACCGGGTGCTGCATCCACGAGTTCGCGGCCAGGATGAAGTAGGCCGACGCCATCGTGGCCAGCGAGAACGCCCACGCGCAGGCCAGGTGCACCTTGCGCGGCAGCCGGTCCCAGCCGAAGATCCACAGGCCCAGGAAGGTCGACTCCACGAAGAACGCGACCAGGCCCTCCATCGCCAGCGGCGCGCCGAACACGTCGCCGACGAACCGCGAGTAGGCGCTCCAGGTCATGCCGAACTGGAACTCCTGCACGATGCCGGTCACCACGCCCATGGCGAAGTTGATCAGCAGCAGCTTGCCCCAGAACTTGGTCATCGCCAGGTACTTGCGGTTCCCCGTGCGCACCCAGGCCGTCTGCATCCCGGCGACCAGCAGCGACAGCCCGATCGTCAGCGGCACCATCAAGAAGTGGTAGACGGTGGTGATGCCGAACTGCCACCGCGCCAGGTCCAGAACTTCCACGGCCACGACGGTAAGTCGGCGGGCACGTTCCCGCTCAGGTACGACGGTCCCGTCGGGGCCGGGACCAAGGTCCCCCGGTGCGGGCGGCGTCACGTCGACCTGCACGGATGCGTGGACTACACTGGGCGGTGCCAGAGGGGAGTAGTTCCCGCGACCGTGTCTGTGCCGAGCGGTCCGGCGAGGTGATCGACATACTGGTCCGTCTTCGAACGGATCCGGTCCCTCACCCGTCTTCACGACGGGCGAACGAGACCTCCGGCCGGGCAGTGCATCACGCCCGGTCGGGGTCGTGCTGCCTCCGTCCGGGTTCCACCGGACGTGGAGGTACCCGTGGCACCGGAACTCATCGCGCTCGCTACGGCGTTCGGCGTCATCTTCCTGGCCGAACTGCCGGACAAGACGATGGTCGCCACCCTCGTCCTCACCACCCGCTACCGGGCCTGGCCGGTGTTCGTCGGCGTCACCGCGGCGTTCGCCATCCAGTGCGTGGTGGCGGCGACGTTCGGCGGCGTCCTGACCCTGCTGCCCGACCGGCTCGTCGCCGGCGTCGTGGCGGCGCTGTTCGGCGTCGGCGCGTTCCTGCTGCTCAAGGAGAGCTTCGCCAAGGACGACGAGGAGTCGTCCGACGGCTCGACCGCGCCGGCGGTGTCGTTCTGGCGGGCGGCGCTGACGTCGTTCGGCGTGCTGTTCGCGGCGGAGTGGGGCGACGCGTCACAACTGGCCACGGCGGCGTTGTCGGCGCGCTACGACGCCCCGGTGTTCGTGGGCGTCGGCGCGTTCCTGGCGCTGGTCGTCGTGGCGGGCATCGCGGTCCTGGTGGGCCGCAAGATCGCCGGCCGCATCCCGACCCACCTGATCCAGCGGGTCAGCGGCACCATCTTCGCGGTGTTCGCCGTGGTCGCCGCCTGGCAGGCGATCGTCGGCTGACGCTCAACACGCGCCCGGCGCGAAATCCGAGATCATCCACGTGTTGGCGGGCGTGCGGCGGAACACGAACTCACCCTCGATCCGCGGCCCGCCCGCCACCAGCACCGAACACCCGGCGATGACGACCGTGTCGCCCTTCGCGGATTCCATCCGGGGCAGGCCGGGCCGTTCGTATTTCGACACGTCCCCGACTCCGGCCGCATATTTGCCGATCGCTGCGTCACAGGTGCCTTCACCGGTGTGCCGGGCGAATTTCTCGCGCGCCTCCTCCGAGAAAAGCATGCAGCCCCGAGCCCGGTCGTCGATGCCGATGCTCCTGTAGAGCATTCGCAGACCCGTTTCCGGGGAAGGAGGAAGCACCCGGTATCGCTCCCCGTCCGACACCGCGACGCCGGCCAACGCGTCCTCGTCCTCGGCTTCGCCCTCCTTCCAGGCCAGTACCGCGACCACCACCATGGTAAGCACGAACAGCAGCGCCACGACCTGGAGCGGACCCACCCGCACCGCCTGGAAACCCCTGTTCGCGACCTTCGTCGAGGTGAACCGGTCGCCCCGGAAGTCCCGGCCTTCGAAAGCCGGTGGCATCGCCCGGCCGGGGAACGGACCGGCGGGCGAGCCGACCTCGCGGGCCAACGCGTCGGCGAACCTCGGGTCCCGGAAGCAGATGTCCGCGACCACCGCCGCCATTTCGGCGTGACCGGCCGGGTCACCGGGCTCGCGCTCGAACCGGGTCAACGCGGCGGCACCCCGGGAATCGGACCGCAGCCGACCGGCCAACAACCACTGGAGCGGATCGGGCGGTCGTGAATTCGCCAGGTGCTCACCGAGCAGCGCCACCGCGGTGCGCGCCAGTGCCGGAATGTCCTGCGACACCCCGGAATACTAGCGCGACCACCCGCGAAAAAGACCGCGAATTCCACCGAAGGAATGAATCCGCATTTCTACGGAATCACCGCAGCGCGTCCGCGACCTCCTGCGCCGCCCGGACCACCTGCGGCCCCACGACGTCGCCGTCCAGCTTCTCCAGCGCCACCACGCCGACGCTCGCCCGCAGGCCGGGCACCCCGCGCACCGGCGCGGCCACGCCGAACGCGCCGGGCTGCAACTCGCCGGTCGAGTGGACCCACTGCCGCCCTTCCAGCGACAGCCCGATCGCCTTGCCGGCCGCCCCCCGGTGCACCGGGTGACGCGAGCCGACCCGGTACGCCACGTGGTACGCCGTCCACGACGGCTCCACGACCGCGACCGCCTGGGCCTCGGTCCCGTCCGCGACGGTGAGGTGCGAGGTCGCCCCCACGTGCTCCGCCAACGTCCGCAACGCGGGCTGCGCAGCCAGCCGCAGCTGCGGCAGCACGTTGGACGCCAGCCGCAGCACGCCCAGCCCGAGCCGCACCTTGGACCCCTCGCGCCGCACCAGCCCGCGCGACTGCAACGGCACGAGCAGCCGGTACACCGCCGCCCGGGACGCGCCGATGGCGGCGGCCAGCTCGCTGATCGACGGGGCCTCCGACTCGGCGTCGGCCACCGCCTGGAGCAGGGCGAGGCCCCGCTCCAGGGTCAGCGAACTCTCCTTGGACCCGGCGGGCACGGGCAGTCGGCCGCGCGGGTCGGGTCTGACCACCGGTCGCCTACCTTTCCGTGTCGGCGGGCGCGATCATGCCGACCACCTCGGCCAAGCCGACCAGCGAGCCGTGTTCGCCGGGGGCGGTCGCGGTGATCCGCACCGTGTCGCCGTCCTCCAGGAACGTCCGGCCGCCGTCGACGTCGACCTGCTCCTTCCCGCCCCAGCTCAGCTCCAGGAAGGAGCCGCGCTCGTCACGGGAGGGACCGGAGACGGTGCCCGACGCGATCAAGTCGCCCGGCCGAACGGTAGCGCCGTTCGCCGACAGGTGCGCGAGCTGCTGCGCGAACGTCCACGACATCTCGCGGAACGGGGGCCGCGAGACCAGCGTCCCGTTCCACTCGACCTCGATCCGCACGTCGAGCCCCCACGGCCGTTCTTCGGCCAGGTAGGGCAGCACGTCGTGACCCAGCGACGGCGGCGTCACGCGGGCGACCGCGAACGCCTCCAGCGGGGTGATCCACGCCGAGACCGAGGTGGCGAACGACTTGCCCAGGAACGGCCCGAGCGGCTGGTACTCCCACGCCTGGATGTCGCGCGCGGACCAGTCGTTGACCAGGGCCACGCCGAACACGTGGTCCACGGCCTGCGACGGGGTCAGCCGCGACGCGACCGGCCCGCCGCACACGAACCCGACCTCGGCCTCGATGTCCAGCCGCAGGGACGGCCCGAACACCGGCCCCTCGGGCGTCTTGCGCTGCCCGTGCGGGCGGACGACCGGCGTGCCGGAGACGACGACCGTCCCGGCCCGCCCGTGGTAGCCGATCGGGATGTGGGTCCAGTTGGGCAGCAGCGGCTCGCCGTCGGGCCGGAAGATCCGCCCGACGTTCTCGGCGTGGTGCCGCGACGAGTAGAAGTCGACGTAGTCGGCGACCTGGAAGGGCAGCACCTCGCCGCCCAAGGCCGCCAGGACGGCCCCACGTGGCGCTGAGGGCGCCGTGACGAGTTCCAGCACCCGGGCCCGCAGTTCGCTCCACGCGGGCCTCCCTGCGGCCAGCAGCGGGTTCAAATCGCCTGCCGACACCAACGGGGCCAGTGCCCCGAAGTGGTCGGCGATGGGCCGCAGCGGCAACGCCTGGTCGCCGACGCGCACCGCGATGCCGTCGTCCCCGAGCACGCCGTAAGGCAGGGTCTGCGGCCCGAAGGGCGCGTCGGCGACGAACGCCGGGTCTTCGATCCAGGTCACAGGAGGCCCAGTTCTTCGAGGTCGGTGACGGGCTCGTCGAGCGAGCACGAGCCGTAAGAGGCGAATACCCCGCGCACGGCGTGCGCGGCCTGGTCGGACAGCCCGGTGGCCTCGGCCGCGAGTGCTTCCTTGTCCGACGACGACAGCGCGTCCCGCACGTCGCCGCCGGACAGGGCGCGCGCGGTCGCCACGAGGAGGTTCAGGAACCCGTGGTGGGTGAACCCGGTCTTCTCGTCGGTGTACCGGACGGCGTGGTGCAGCCCGGCGGTGGCTTTGAACGCGACGCCGCCCGCGGAGACCACCGACAGGAAGTCGGCGACCTCGTCCACGCTGGGGAAGTTCTCCCGGGAGAGACCTCCGCAGCGCAGCTTGGGCCAGCTGCCGTGCTCGATGACGCGGCGCACGCCGTCGAGCCACTCGGGGGCGCCCCGGCGGGGCTCCACGACCCGGATCACGTCCTCGGGGACGAACTCCGAGACGCGTTCCAGCCACACCTCGTCCACGTCGGACGGGGCGGGCATCTCGACCATGCGCAGCGCGAGCAGCTCGCTGCGCGACTCGACGATCGACACGGCCTTGGGCACGCCGCCCAACCCGGTGTCGATGATCAGGGACAGCGCGATGGGCTTCACCGGCTTGACCTTGATCAGTTCGGTGATCAGCTCGGCCAGACGTGACGCGGGACACAGGAAAAGCCCCACCGCGCCGGCCCACTCGCCGGCCCGCGCGTCGAGGTGACCGCGGACGGCGTCGGGCATGGTCGCGTTGCCCGGCGGGAACAGCGCGGCGTCGTCGACTAGCCGCGCGAGCAGGGGCGGAGTGCCGCGTGGACCGGGCGCACGGAGTTCGAAGGCGCTTGACACGGCTGACACGCTAGTGGCGTACCGGTCAATGAACAAAGATGTCCGACTATCGAACGCCCGGAGTGAACGATGGCGTACTACCGCCAGGTGGGTGAGATCCCCCGAAAGCGCCACACGCAGTTCCGCACACCGGAGGGCGGGCTGTACGCGGAAGAGCTGATGGGGGTCGAGGGCTTCTCGGCCGATTCGGCCCTGCTCTACCACCGCCACCTGCCGACCGCGATCGTGAACGCGGAGACCGTCGAGGACGTCCGGGGCCCGCTCGCGGCGAACCTGCCGCTGAAGCCGCGCGCCTTCAAAACCCAGGATCTGACCTGGTCGGGTGACGTGGACGCGGTCACCGGCCGCCGTCGCCTGTTCGGCAACGCGGACGTGACGATCGGCTTCGTCACGGCCAACACCCCGAGCCCGCTGTACCGCAACGCGGCGGGTGACGAGCTGCTGTACGTCCAGTCCGGCGACGGGGTCGTGGAGACCATCTACGGCGCGCTCCCGGTCGGCGAGGGCGATTACGTTGTGTTGCCGACGTCGTGCACGTACCGCGTCGTGCCCGACAATCCGATGAACATCCTCGTGCTCGAAGCAACGGGTCACATCGGACCGCCGAAGCGCTACCTGTCGGCCAAGGGCCAGTTCCTGGAGCACTCGCCGTACTGCGAGCGCGACATCCGCGGTCCGGTCGAGCCGCTGCTGGTCGACGGCGAGGACGTCGAGGTGCTCGTGCGCCACCGCGCGGGCCTTACGCGGTTCACCTACGCCAACCACCCGTTCGACGTCGTGGGCTGGGACGGCTGCTTGTACCCGTGGGTGTTCCACATCCGCGACTTCGAGCCGATCACGGGCCGCGTGCACCAGCCGCCGCCCGTGCACCAGACGTTCGAGGGCCCCAACTTCGTGGTGTGCTCGTTCATGCCGCGCAAGGTCGACTACCACCCGCTCGCGGTGCCGGTGCCGTACAACCACGCGAACGTCGACTCGGACGAGTTGATGTTCTACGTCGGCGGCAACTACGAAGCCCGCAAGGGCTCCGGCATCGCCGTCGGCTCGCTGTCGCTGCACCCGTCGGGCTGCACGCACGGCCCGCAGCCGGGCGCGGTCGAGGCGTCGCTGGGCGCGGAGTTCTTCGACGAGACCGCGGTCATGGTCGACACGTTCCGCCCGCTGGAGCTGGGCGAGGCGGCGCTGGCCGCGGAGGACCCGAAGTACGCCTGGACCTGGGCACGCCGGGGCCCCGACCTGGGGTGATCGACTTTTTGTCGGTGGTCGCCGCTACCTTCGGCAACCATGGACGCACAAGCGGTTCTGGCCCTGGCACCCGACAGCCAGGTGGCGAGCAGCGCCACCCGGCTGGCCGGGTCGTCGGGCTGGTCCGGTTCGGGCCGCAGCGCCGAGGCGCTGTGGGGTCTGTGCAAGGGCAGCGGGCGCACCCCGTACCAGGTGTGCGTCGACCTGGCCGACCGGGCCGCGAAGTGCTCGTGCCCGTCCCGGAAGTTCCCCTGCAAGCACGGCCTGGCCCTGCAACTGCTCGACGCGCGCGAGCCGCTGCCCGCCGGTGACCCGCCGGACTGGGTGGTCGAGTGGCTCGACCGTCGGCAGAAGGTCGCCGCCCCGCCGGACACCTCGCCCGAGGCCGAGCAGCGCCGGGCCCGCGCGAAGGAGAAGACCGCGCGCAACCGGGCCGAGGCGGTCCGCGGCGGGGTCGCCGGCCTGGCCGACTGGCTGACCGACGTGGCCGGCGCGGGCATCGCCGGCCTGCCCGCGCGGGACGCGGCCTGGTGGCACGCGATCGGCGCGCGGATGGTCGACGCGCAGGCGAAGGGCCTGGCCTCGGCGCTGGAGGAGCTGCGGTCGGTGGTCGCGGCGGGCGGCCCGTCGTGGGCGCACGAGGCCGCCGACCGGTTGGGCGGGCTGCACCTGCTGGTGCGGCTGGCCGGCACGGACACCGACGTGGTGCGCCGCAGGCTGGGCTTCTCGGTGGCCGAGGAGGAGGTGCGGGCCGGCGAGTCCTGGTCGGACCACTGGCTGCCGCTGCTGAAGCTGGAGACCGACGACGGCCTGGTGCGCACCGTCCGCCAGTGGGTGTGGGGTCGGCGGCACGGCTGGGTGCTGGCCGTCCGGCACGCGGGCGGCGGCACCCGCCCGCTGCCGCCGCTGGCGCACGGCACCGAGGTGCGGGCCGTGCTGCACCCGTACCCGGGCCCGGCCCCGCGCCGGGTCGCCGTGGGCGACGTGGCCGCCGAGGAGCCGCCCGCGCCGCTGGCCGCGCCACCGGGCTGGCGGGAGGCGCTGGCGGGCCTCGCGGACGGCCTGGAGGCCGACCCGTGGCTGCGCCTGCACCCGCTGGGCTGCGCCGACGTCCGGCTGACGGCCGACACCCGACACCTGCTCGACCAGGCAGGCCGCGGCCTGCCGGTGCGCGACGACCGGGCGCTGGACCAGGCGGTCGCGCTGACCGGCGGCGAGCCGTTCGACGCGTGGGGCCTGTGGAACGGCCGCGAACTGCGCCTGGGCGCGGTAGCCGGACCGGGCCGCGCGCCGGAGGTGGTCGGATGAGCCCCACCACCGCTGAAAGTCGTCCCGCCGAGACCCAGCCCCGCGAGCACACCACCCACCACAACGGCCGCCCCCACCGCGAAACGGCACGACGCAGCACGCACCCTGCCCTGCCCGGTCGCGGAAGTCCGCTCCGCGAGCCGGCAGGCAGGTCGTCGGATGAGCCGCGCCACTACCAAAGCCCGCCCCGCTGCGACCAGCCCCGCGAGCACACCACCCACCACAACGGCCGCCCCCACCGCGAAACAGCAGGACGCAGCACGCAACCTGCCGTGCCTGGTTCCGGAAAACGGCTCTGCCAGCGGGCAGGAGGTCATCGGATGAGCCGTGCCACCGCCGGAGCCCGCCCCGCCGAGACCGAGCCCAAGAGCACACCACCCACCACAACGGCCGACCCCGCCACCACACAACAGGACGCGGCGCGCGGCCTGCCGTGCCTGGTTCCGGAAAACGGCTCTGCCAGCGGGCAGGAGGTCATCGGATGAGCCGTGCCACCGCCGGAGCCCGCCCCGCCGAGACCGAGCCCAAGAGCACACCACCCACCACAACGGCCGACCCCGCCACCACACAACAGGACGCGGCGCGTGGGCTGTCGTCGGCTCTGCCGGCCGGCGGGAGGTAGTCGGGATGAGCCGCGCCACCGCCAAAACCCGTCCCGCCGAGACCCAGCCCCGAGAGCACACCACCCACCACAACGGCCGCCCCCACCGCGAAACAGCAGGACGCAGCACGCAACCTGCCGTGCCTGGCGGCGGAAATCGACTCTGCCAGCGGGCGGGAGGTCATCGCATGAGCCGCGCCACCACCGAAACCCGCCCCGCCGCGACCAGGCCCGAGAGCACACCACCCACCCCGGCGGTCGACCCCACCACCACACGACAGGACGCGGCGCGCGGCCTGCCGTGTCCGGTCGCGGAAGGTGGCTCTGCAGGCCGGCGGGAGGTTGTCGGATGAGCGTGAAAACCGAGTGGGACGAGACCGTGCAGGCGTTGCTGATCGGCGCGCACCGGGCCGGCGCGGAGCCGGGCGAGCTGCTGGACCGGTGTGCCGCGCTGGGGGTGGCCGCGCACGCCGCCCGGCTGCCGGCCGTGCTCGACGTGCTGCCGCTGGCCGCCGCGCCCGTCTCCGCCGACCGGGTCGCGGACCGGGCGGCGCGGTCCGTGCTGGCGCAGATCCTGGCGCTGGACGACCAGATCCTGCTCACCGAGTGGTGCGGCCTGGCCGCCGCGCGCGGGGTCGTCGCGCACCCGAGGGAGCTGCCCGCGCTGCTCGGCCTGGCCACCGGCCACCCCGGGCTGCGCCAAGCGGTCGGCAAGGTGCTCGGCGCGCGCGGCCGGTGGCTGGCGTCGGTGCGGTCGGGCTGGGTGTGGGCGGTCGACGGCTCGTCCGACGAGGTCGACCTGGAGTCGGTGCTGGACCTGCCCGGCACCGCGCGCACCGCCGCGCTGCGCCGGGCCCGCGCCGCCGACCCGGCGGGCACCCGGGGGTTCCTGGCCGCGCAGTTCGCCGCGCAGCGCCGGGCGACCGACCGGCAGGCCCTGGTCGCCGCGCTGGAGACCGCGCTCTCGGCGGCCGACGAGCCGCTGCTGGAGCAGGCCCTGGACGACCGGGCGATCGGCGTGCACGACGAGGCGCTGCGGCTGTTGCGCGGCATCCCCGGTTCCCGGTTGGCCGAGCGCGCCGCGCAACGCCTGCACCGCGGGCTGTGGCTGACCGGGGACGGGTTCGACGTGCAGAGCGAGGAGCTGTGGACCGAGCGCGACCCGGAGCCGGAGGAGTCCCGCGACCTGCTGCGGGACGGTTCGGAGACGGGCGTGGCGGGCCGGTTGCGCGGTGCCGCGGCGAGCGTGCCGCCGAGCCACTGGACGAGCCGGCTGGGCACCGACGACGCGGGCGCGGCGAGCGAGTTGGAGCGCGGACCGTGGGCGGCGGCGCTGCTGCGCGGCGTGGCGCAGCGGCTGCGGTTGGCGGCGGACGCCGGGCCGTGGGCGGTCGCCGCGACCCGGACGCTGACCGGCATGGAGCAGCTGGAGATGCTGGCGACGCTGCCCGGCGAGCTGGCCGCCCGGACCATCGCCGAGGTGTCCCGCAACTGGAACTACGACCTGCTCGACCACGCCTGCTCGCAACTGCCCGCGCCGTGGTCGCCGGCCGCGACCGAAGACCTGCTGGCGCGCTACGCCGACATGCGCGACCCGAGGTGGCGGGCGGGCCGGCCGCCGGCCGTGCTGCTCGCCCGGGGCGACGCCGAGGTGCTCGGCGCGCACTGGGCCGCGATCACCGCCCGGTGGCCCGAGCAGACCGCCGACCTCGACGTGCTCCGCCTGCGGATGCAGCTCCGCGACGCCTTCACCCCCCGACCGGAAGGACACCTCCCGTGACCACCGAGACCGTGCTGCGCCCGTCCGCGGAGCAGGAGTACGCCGCCGAACTCGACGCCGTGGCGCGCGCGGACGACCGGGCGCGCCCGCCGCGCTGGCGGATGTCGCCGCAGGCCGTGGTCCGGTACGTGCTGGGCGGCACGCTGCCGGACGGCACGGTGATCACCCCGAAGTACGTCGGCGACCGCCGGCTGGTGGAGATCGCCGTCGGCACCCTGGTGACCGACCGCGCGCTGCTGCTGGTGGGCGTGCCGGGCACGGCGAAGTCGTGGCTGTCCGAGCACATCGCGGCGGCGGTGAGCGGCGACTCGACCCGGGTCGTGCAGGGCACCGCGGGCACCGGCGAGGACTCGGTGCGCTACGGCTGGAACTACGCGCGGCTGATCGCCGAGGGTCCGAGCGAGGCGGCGATCGTGCCGAGCCCGGTGATGTCGGCGATGCGCGAGGGCGCGGTGGCCCGGATCGAGGAGCTGACCCGGATGCCCGCCGAGGTGCAGGACTCGTTCATCACGATCCTGTCCGAGAAGTCGCTGCCGGTGCCCGAACTCGGCATCCAGGTGCAGGCCGTCGCCGGCTTCACGGTGATCGCGACCGCGAACGACCGCGACCGCGGCGTGAACCAGATGTCGTCGGCGCTGGCCCGCCGGTTCAACACCGTCGTGCTGCCGCCGCCCGCCACCGAGGACGACGAGGTGCGGATCGTCTCGGCGCGCGCCGCGCAGCTCGGCCGGGCGCTGGAGCTGCCCGCCGAACCGCCCGCCCTGGACGAGGTGCGCCGGGTGGTGCGGATCTTCCGCGAACTGCGCAACGGGTCCACAGTGGACGGTCGCACCCAGCTGAAGAAGCCCAGCGGCAGCCTGTCCACCGCCGAGGCGATCTCGGTGGTGACCAGCGGCATGGCGCTGGCCGGGCACTTCGGCGACGGCACGATCACCGCCGACGAGCTGGCGTCCGGTCTGCTGGGCGCGGTGGTGAAGGACCGCGTCTCGGACACCACCGCGTGGCAGGAGTACCTGGAGGCCGTGGTCAAGGAGCGCGCCGACTGGCGCGACCTCTACCGAGCGTGCCAGGACCGCTGATGGCCCGTGGACTCCCGGACCGGGTGACCCTGCTCGGCATCCGCCACCACGGCCCCGGCTCGGCCCGGATGGTGCAGGCGGCGCTGGCGCGCGTGCGACCGGAGCTGGTGCTGATCGAGGGCCCGCCCGAGGGCGACGCCCTGCTGGCGCACCTGCCGGACCTGGTGCCGCCGGTCGCGCTGCTGCTGCACGACGAGGCCGAGCCGTCGAGCGCCGCGTTCTGGCCGTTCGCGGAGTTCTCGCCGGAGTGGCGGGCCATGGTGTGGGCGCACCGCAACGGCGTGCCGGTGCGGTTCTTCGACCTGCCCGCCGCCGCGTCCCTCGCCGACGACCGCGCCGACGACCGCGCCGAGGACGGTTCCGCGCGGCCCCGGACCGCGCTCGACCCGCTGGGCGTGCTCGCCGAGGCGGCGGGCTTCGACGACCCGGAGCGCTGGTGGGAGGACGTGGTCGAGCACCACACCGACCCGGCCGACCTGGCCGAGGCGGTGACGGAGGCGATGACCGCGCTGCGCGAGGAGTTCGCCGACGAGGTCGACGCCCGGACCCTGCGCCGGGAGTCCGCGATGCGCCAGAACCTGCGCAGGGCGCTGAAGGACACCGACGGCGCGATCGCCGTGGTGTGCGGGGCGTGGCACGTCCCCGCGCTGACCGCCCTGCCGCCGGCCGCCGCCGACGCTGCGGCCCTGAAAGGCTTGCCGCGCAAGAAGATCTCCGGCACGTGGGTGCCGTGGAGCCACGGGAAGCTGGCCACCGCGTCCGGCTACGGCGCGGGCGTCGACTCCCCCGGCTGGTACGCCCACCTGTGGGAGTGCGCCCCGAAGGGCGACGCGGTGGCCCGCTGGTTCTCGCGGGCGAGCGCGGTGCTGCGCGCCGAGGACCTCCCGGCGTCCACCGCGAGCGCCGTGGAGGCGGTCCGCCTGGCCGACGCCCTGGCGGCGATGCGCGGCCGCCCGTCACCGGGCCTGTCCGAGGTGATGGAGGCCGCGAAAGCCGTGCTCTGCCACGGCGACCAGGTGCCCCTCGACCTCGTCCACGCCCGGCTCGTGGTCGGCGAACGCCTCGGCGAGGTGGGCGAGGACGTCCCGACCTCGCCGCTGGCCGCCGACCTCAACCGGCTGGCCAAGCGGCTGCGGCTGCCGTTCGACGCGACCCCGAAGCCGATCCGGCTGGACCTGCGCAAGGACACCGACCGGGAACGCTCGAAACTGCTGCGCCGGCTGGAAGTCCTGGGCGTCGCGTGGGGCACGCCGGACACCACCCGGACGCTCGGCACGTTCGCCGAGGCGTGGCAGCTGCACTGGCGGCCCGAGTTCGCGGTGGCGCTGGCGACCGCCGCCCGCCACGGCACCACGGTGGAGGCCGCCGCCCGACAGGTGCTGACCCGCCGCGCGGCCGACTCCACCCGCGTGGTCGACGCCGCCGGTGTCCTCGGGCAGGCCGTCGGCTGCGAGGTCGACCGGGCCGTGACCGCCGCCCGCGCCGCGCTGGACCGCTGCGCCGCCGCCGCGACCGACGCGCTGGAACTGCTGGCCGCCCTGCCGGACCTCGCCACCACCGTCCGCTACGGCTCGGTGCGCGGCACCGACCCGGAACTGCTCCGGGTCGCCCTGCACGGCCTGCTCACCAGGGGCGCGGTCGGCTTGGCGGTGGCGTGCCGCGCGGTGGACGACGACACGGCCGAGCGGGCCGTGGCGGCCGTCGACGGTGCGGACGACGCCGTGCGCCTGGCCGCCGACGAGGACCACCGGGCGACCTGGCGGCGGGCGCTGGAATCCCTGGTCGCCATGCCCGAGGCCCACGGCCTGCCCACCGGCCGGGCCACCAGGCTGCTGTGGGAGGCCGGGGCCCTCGACTCGGACGCGGTGGCCGCGCGGCTGCACCGGGCGGTGTCCCTGGCCACGGGCGCGACGGCGTTCGTGGCGGGTTTCCTGCGCGGCTCGGCGGCCCTGCTCACCGCCGACCCGAGGCTGTTCGGCGTGGTGGACGAGTGGCTGGCCGGGCTCGCGGGCGCGGACTTCGAGGCCGCCCTGCCGCTGCTGCGCCGCGCGGTCACCGACTTCACCCCGGCCGAACGCCGCATGCTCGGCGACCGGGTCAAGGGCACCGCCGCGGCGGGCCCGGACGCCGCGGACTGGGACGAGCCCCTGGCCGCCAGGCTCGCCGCCCACGTCCGGACCCTGCTCGCCACCACCTGACCCACCCACCAGCCGAGGAGTCCGCATGACCGACGAACGCCTGCGCCGCTGGCGGCTGCTGCTCGGCGGGGCGTCCGGCGACCTGGGCGCCCTGGCCGAGGACGACCGCCGCCGCGACGCGGCGCTGACCGGCCTCTACGGCGGCGGCGCGCCCACGACGGCGACCGACGCCCCCGACGCCAACGGCAAGCGCAGCGCGGGTCTCGGCGGTTCGTCGCCGGTGCTGCACCGCTGGCTGGGCGACATCCGCACGTACTTCCCGACCTCGGTGGTCCAGGTCATGCAGCGCGACGCGGTGGACCGCCTGGGGCTGCGCCAACTCCTGCTCGAACCGGAACTGCTCTCCGCCGTCGAACCCGACGTCGCCCTGGTCGGCACGCTGGTGTCGCTGTCCTCCGCGATCCCGTCGCGCACCAGGGAAACCGCGCGCGCCGTGGTGCGCAAGGTGGTGGAGGACATCGAACGCAGGCTGGCCGACCGCCTGCTGGCCGCCGTGCACGGCGCGATCGACCACGCGAAGCGCACCAGCCGGCCCCGGCTGTCCGACGTGGACTGGTCGCGCACGATCCGCGCCAACCTCAAGCACTACCAACCGGATCAGCGCACGGTGGTGGTCCAGGACCTGGTCGGCAACACCCGGCGCAGCCGGTCGGCGGCGCTCAAGGACGTCATCCTGCTGGTCGACCAGTCGGGGTCGATGGCCGAGTCGGTGGTCTACTCGGCGGTGATGGGCGCGAGCCTGGCCTCGCTCAAGGCGGTGGACACGAAGCTCGTCGTGTTCGACACCGAGGTGGTCGACCTGACCGAGGAGCTGGACGACCCGGTCGACCTGCTGTTCGCCACCCAGCTCGGCGGCGGCACGGACATCAACCGGGCGGTGGCGTACGGGCAGTCGCTGGTGCGCCGGCCGACCGACACGGTGCTGGTGCTGATCAGCGACCTCTACGAGGGCGGGGTGGCGCGCGAGTTGCAGCGCCGGGTCCGCGAGCTGGTGGCGAGCGGGGTGACGGTGGTGGTGCTGCTGGCGTTGTCGGACAGCGGGACCCCGGCGTACGACCACGAGCTGGCCGCGAAGCTGTCCGACCTCGGCGCGCCCGCGTTCGCCTGCACCCCGGACCGGTTCCCGGACCTGCTGGCGACGGCGCTGCGCAAGGAGGACGTCGCGACCTGGGCGGAGCGCAACGACATCGCGGTGGGCCGCTGACCCGCCGGACTAGCGGATCACCACCCGGCCGAGCGTGACGAACGGCGTGCCGAGGGTCAGCACGGCGGTGCGGCCCCGGTCGTCGGGGCCGGCCAGCCACAGGTTGCCGGTGCGCCGGACCTGCTCGCGCACCCGCTCGGGCATCTCGGGCAGCCGCAGGAACGTCCGGTCCGAGCCGTCGGTCTCCAGGTACGCCTGCCGGCCGACGCGCGCCCGTCCGGGCACGAACGACACGGCCACCTGGTGCCACGGGAACGACGCCACCAGCCGCCGCATCACCCGCCGGCTGAAGAAGTGCCGCAACCCCGGCGCCGCGAACTCGATGCACAGCGGGATCAGCACGAACACCCAGCGCGACCCGATCCACATCGACACCAGCCACAGCACGCCGAACGACAGCAGCGCGATGGCGATGAACCCGACCGCGCGGCGATCCGCCCGGGTCAGGCACCGCTGCGTCCACTCCTCGCCCACCACTGCTCCCACGAAACCAGATATTTCCGTCACCGGCTGGGCTAGCCGAAAAAATGATCATCAAAACCCCCGGAGACAAAACTCTCAGCAACCGGCCGCACCCGGACGATCACGCCACGACACCACCGCCCGGTCGCAGCCCTCGGTCAGCGCCGGCGGACCCGGGCCGGGAACAGGCGCGGAACGCCGCCGAAGGTGACCACCGTGTTGCCCCACCGGTCGGGGGCGACCAGCCACGCCCGGCGGTACCGGCTGATCCGGCCGCGCGCCAGCGGCCCGGCGCTCACGTCCAGCACGAACGACCGCTCCCCGTGCACGACGAGCAGCCCGTTGCGCCAGTGCACCCGCACGTGCTGCCACTCCCGGTCCGACAGCACCGGGGCCAACGGTCGCCGCCGGGCCGCCGCCACCACCACGACCACCACCGAGAACCCCAGCAGGACGACGGGCAGGTCGGACCGCACGTCCGCGACGTACACCAGGGCCAACTGCCCGCCGAACGCGAGCACGCCGAGGACGACCCACGCGAACGCCCGTCGACTTGCGATCTCCAGGCAGTGCCGGGTCCACTGGTCATCGAGCGCCGCACCTTCGGTGGACGGCTTCTTCGGCACGACCACGGGCACCTCCGCCAAGGCGGAGACCAGGCTAGAGCCACTACCCTCGCCACGTCAGCGGGCAACCACGAAGCGATCCCGGCGCCGGGCCGCGACCCGGCCGGGGCCGCGGTCCCACGGGGTGATCCGCCGATAGAGGGACTACCGCGCACGGCAGCCGGCAAGTTAGGCTGCCCTAAGTTGGGAGGTGAGCGGTGACCGAGAACCGTCGACCGCCCGCCCCGCACCCGGCGGAGCGCGCGCGGACCATCGCCGCACGGGGTGGGCGCGCGGCCCTGCTGCCGTCGGACGGCACGGAGAACCGGGTGGCCCCGGTGCTGCACCACGTGCACGCCTGCGGCGACGCCACGATCCTGCTGCCGGACGAGCACCCGCTGACCGGGGCGGCGCGCGGCACCGAGATCACCGCCATGCTGGAGATCGCCGACCACGCGGCCGTGCAGCTGCGCGAGCCGGTCCGGGGCCTGCTGTGGATCACCGGCTGGCTGCGCACGCTCGACCCGCAGGAGGCGCGCACCGCGTGCCTCGACGTGGCCGACGAGCGCCCGGACCCGCGCCTGCTGGACGTGGGCCACGGCGCGTCGGTGCTGCGGCTGAGCCCGGCGTCGCTGGTCGTGGCCGACGCGGAGGGCACGACGTCGCTGCGCCCGGAGCTGTTCGCGCAGGCCGACCCGGACCCGTTCCACCGGCAGGAGGACCACTGGCTGCGGCACCTTGAGCTGTCGCACCGCGACGTGGTCGGCCTGCTCGCCGCGCACCTGCCCGAACAGCTGCGCGGCGGTCACGTCCGCCCGCTCGGCCTGGACCGGTTCGGGCTGCGGCTGCGGGTGGAGGCCGAGCAGGAGGACCACGACGTGCGGATCGCGTTCTCCCGCCCGGTGGCCACGGCGGGCGAGCTGGCGGTGGAGCTGCGCCGGCTGATGGGCTGCCCGTTCCTGGCGCAACGGGGCTAACCTGCGCTGGTGATCGAGGAGCAGCCCGCGAACCACCGCGCGTACCGGATCGAGATCGTCCTGGTCTTCGCGGTGACGCTGGGCCTGTCGGGGCTGCGCAGCCTGGTCCGCCTGGCGGACAGCCTGCTCCAGCCCAAGCCGCTCAACCAGCAGTCCGTGGCGATCAACGTGCCGCAGGCCCGCTTCGACCTGCTGGACCTGCTCGCGCAGCTGCTCGGCGTGGTGCAACTGGCCGCGTGGGGCGGGCTCGGCCTCTACCTGCTGTGGCGCGGCGGCACCAAGCTCAAGGCGCTGGGCCTGGACCGCACCCGGATCGGCCCGGACGCGCTGGGCAGCCTGGGCCTCGCGGCGGTCATCGGCATCCCGGGCCTGGCCCTGTACTTCGCGGCCTGGAAGCTGGGCCTCAACCTCGCCGTCCAACCGTCTACTTTGGACGAATCGTGGTGGCGCGGCGTCACCCTGGTGCTGGCCGCGTTCGGCAACGCGTGGGCCGAGGAAGTCCTGGTGGTCGGCTACCTGCTGACCCGGCTCAAGCAGCTGGGGTGGCGGTCGAACACCGCGCTGCTGGCCAGTTCGGTCCTGCGCGGCAGCTACCACCTGTACCAGGGCTTCGGCGGGTTCGTCGGCAACGTGGTGATGGGCCTGGTGTTCGGCAAGGTGTTCCAGCGCACGAACCGCCTGTGGATCCTCGTCGTCGCGCACACGCTGCTCGACGTGTTCGCCTTCCTCGGCTACACCCTGTTGCGCGGCAAGGTCTCCTGGCTCCCCTGACCGGCCCGCGCCTCCCTCGCCCGAGGTAGCGCCGCCTCAACCGACAGGTTGACGCGCGCGCAAACGGCCCCTTGTGAGCATGGGCCGAACACCGGCAGATGAGGGGACGATCCGAGTGTCGACACCGCACAAACGCGTTCTGGCGCTGGCCGCAGGGCTCGCCGCGACGACCACGCTGCTCGTGGCCCCGGCCGCGAGCGCCGAACCGGCCACGACCGGCATCAAGATCACCATGCCCGCGCTCAGCGGGCGCTACCCGGTCGGCACCACCGACCTGCACCTGGTGGACGACGCCCGCCAGGACCCGTGGCGCCCGACCGAGAAGCGCGAACTCATGGTCACCGTCACCTACCCGGCCAAGCGCGACGGGCAGCGCGCCGACCTGATGACCGCCGGCGTGGCCCCGAGGCTCGGCGGGTTCGTGTCCGGCCCGGACTTCCTCGACGTGCCGCCCGGCACGGTGGACTGGGTGGGCTCCAAGCGCCAGGCGCGCACCGGGGCCACCGCCGACCGCTCGGGCGACTGGCCCGTGGTGGTGTTCTCGCACGGCTACGGCGGCGGCCGGGAGATCAACGCGGGCCTCACCGACGACCTGGCCAGCCGGGGCTACGTCGTGGCCTCGATCTCGCACACCGGCGAGTCGATCGCCGTGGAGTTCCCCGGCGGCCGGGTCGTGCCGAACGTGATCGACCAGCAGCACGACCCGCGGTGGAAGGAGGCGATCGACGCCCGGGTCGCCGACAG
Organism: Saccharothrix sp. NBAS 001; assembly: GCF_056640475.1. NCBI lineage: Bacteria > Bacillati > Actinomycetota > Actinomycetes > Pseudonocardiales > Pseudonocardiaceae > Saccharothrix > Saccharothrix sp. NBAS 001. The sequence goes on along the minus strand of NZ_CM153251.1, from coordinate 8,035,097 downwards.
CCGGTTCGTGCTCGACCAGCTGACCAGGCTGGAGCGGGGCGACAACCCCGACGCCGAGCGCGACCCGCTGCCGCGCGGGCTGGCGGGCTCCCTGGACCTGTCGAAGGTCGGCATCTTCGGCCACTCCTACGGCGGCTACACCGCCGCCGAGGCGATGTACCAGGACCGCCGGTTCGACGCGGGCATGAACGTCGACGGCTCGATGGCGTGGGGCCCCGACGGCTACGGCGAGGCCGTCAAGCACGGCCTGGACCGACCGTTCATGCTGGTCGGCGGCGACATCGTGGACCCGGCCACGGGTGAGGTCTTCCAGCACTCGCACCTCGACCCCCGGCTGGACCCGACCTGGGGCGTGTTCTGGACCAACCAGCGGGGCTGGAAGCGCGACCTGCACTTCGACCGGAGCACCCACTACAGCTTCACCGACCTCCAGATCGTCGCGCCGCAGCTGACCTCGGTGCTCAAGCCCGGCAAGAAGGAGGAGCTGGTCGGCGCGATCGACGTGAACCGCTCGCTCAAGGCGCAGCACGAGTACTTCGGCGGGTTCTTCGACCACCACCTCAAGGGCCGCGACGGCCGGCTGTTCGGCCCGGCGGGCCCGGCGTGCCACCCGGACACGAGGTTCATCGCCTGACCTGCGGCCCGCCTATGGTGGACCCATGTTGACTCTCGCCGACGAACTGGCCCTGTTGGCCTACGACGACGACGGCACGTGCCGGCTGGGCCAGCCCTCCCTGGGCTACGGCCTGGCCGGCGCGGTGCTGGTGGAGCTGGCCATCGCGGGCCGGGTCGACGTGGTGGACAAGCGGGTCGCGGCGCTGAGCACGGTCCCCGTCGGGCACCCGGTCCTGGACGCGGCGCTGACCACGATCGCGGACGACAAGCTGCGCAGGCCCAAGGACTGGGTGCAGAAGCTGGGCAAGGGCATCACCGACGACGTGCTGGACGGCCTGGCCGACCAGGAGGTGCTGCGCCGCGAGCAGGACAAGGTGCTGTGGGTGTTCCCGCGCACCAGGTTCCCGTCGCCCGGCGGCGTGGAGCCGCCGCTGGAGACCGAGGTCCGCCGGCGGCTGGCCAGGGCGGTCGAGACCGACGACGAGGTCGACCCGCGCACGGCCGCGCTGTGCTCGATCATCAAGGCCGTCCAGTTCGACCGGAAGGTCTTCACCACCCAGCCGCGCGACCGGGTGAAGAAGCGGCTCAAGGAGATCTCCGAGGGCGGCTGGGCGGCGGACGCCACCCGCAAGGCGATCGAGGAACTCCAGGCCGCGCTGACGGCGGTGATGGTCGCCGTGATCATCCCGTCCACCATGACCTGAGCACCGGCTCAGGCGACCAGCAGGAACCTCTCGGCGGTGCGGGCGGCGGCGGCCACCACCGCCCGCGCGGTGCCGGCCGAGTCGATCAGCGACGGGTCCAGTTCGGTCGCGGAGACCGCCGAGTTCTCCACGATCCACCGCAGCGGCTCGGCGAGCGCGCCGGCCAGCGCCCGCCACCCGGTCACGTGGGCCGCGTCCCCCGCCGCCATGAGCGCGAGGCGTTCGCCGATCTCGGCCAGCCCGGCGCCGCCACCGGGCAGCACCCCGTCGTAGGCGGCGCTGCGGACCGCGCGCACGGTCCGCTCGACCCGCCCGACGTCCGCCGCGCCGGCCCGGAGGTACGCCCCCGTGTCGACGAACGCCGCGAGCGGCTCGCCGGTGCGGGCGCCGATCACGATCGTGTCCCGGTCGGTGGCCACGACCTTGGCCGCGTGCCCGAACGCCGTCACGTCGGCCGCCACCACCAGGTCCGCGTCGAGCACCAGCCCGCCCACGACCGGCTGCAACCGGCGGACCATCGCGGGCTCCGCGGTCACCACGACGATCGGCCGGTCCGGCTCGGAGTGGCGCAGCAGGTCCGACAGCAGCCCGTCGGACAGCTCCTCGCACACCAGCAGCAGCGGCCCGTTGCGCCGCTTGCCCAGCGGCGCGAGCACCCGGTCCACGAGCCGCCCGGCGAACAGCATCACCGACGCGTCGGCGAACACCGCCTCCCGCCGCGCGGGATCGGTGGCGAACTGCGCCGACGCGTACCCGCCGGTGAACCGCAGCCCCCGCGCGACCTCGTAGGACAGCCCGCCCCGGGTGCTCTCCTCGACCAGCACCGCACCGCGCCGCCCGGTCATCGTGACCACGTCCGCGACCAGGCCGCCGATCGTGTCGTCGCAGGCCGCCGCGACGGCCAGCCGGGTCAGGTCGGGCATCACCAGCGGCTGCGCCGAGGTGGCGACCAGCCGGTCGGCCAGCTCCGCCGCCTCCCGCACGCCGCGCAGCAGCCGCACCGGGTTGTGGCCCTCGCGCATGGCCTCGACCAGCCGGGTGACCGCGCCCTGCGCGACCGCGACCGCCGACGCGCCGCCGTCACCGCACTCCCGGTGCACCTGCGTGATCAGCTCCCGCACGTAGGACGCGCCCAGCGAATCCCGGGGGTCGTCCGGGTGGAAGGCCGACGCGATGGACGCCGCGTCGCCCAGCTCGACCGGCCGGCCGTCCACGAACACCACGGCCCGCCGGCCCAGCGGACCCAGCGTCCGGCACACCGGCTCGGCCGCCGCCCGGAAACCGCGCGCCACCAACAACTGCCCCGACGTGTACGACGCCGAGCGCCGCACCGCCACCGGCACGCCGCCGGCCCGCGCCACCCGCAGCGCCCCGCCGGCCGCCTGCGCGAAGAACTGGGGCGTCTGGTCCGGCCGCCGCCGCCGGACCTCCCGCGACGCGTAGGAGAACAGCTCGTTGACGTCGACCCACCCGTCGCCGTCGAGGTCCGCCGACCCGCTCGACAGCCCCTCGATCAGCACGTCGGTGAACAGCGACGCGCGCGGTGCCTCCAGCGAGAGGGTGTCCTCCTCGAACGCGTACTCGTAGGCGTTCGACGCGGTCAGCACGACGTACCCGGTGGCGGCGTCCAGCACCGGCGCGTCGCCCGCCTTGAACCCCTCGACGAACGCGCCGCTGAAGCAGCAGTCGAGCACCAGGATCCGCCCGGCGGCCCGGCAGTCCTCCAACTGCTCGTGCACGAACGACCGGGGCACGGCGCTGCCGGCGGGCCGGTCCTGCACGGTGTTCGCGGCGGCGAAGTAGAGCCGGCGGGTGGGCGTGGCCAGGCCGTGGCAGGAGAAGTAGACCAGCACCAGGTCGTCCGGGGACCGGGCGGCCAGCACGTCCTCCACGGCCCGCCGGATCTCGTCGTCGGCCGCGTCGCGCAGCACCCGGACCTCGGCGAACCCGCCCACGTCCGGGTCTTCGAGCAGCGCGGCGAGCCGCTCCACGTCCTGGGCGGGCGCGCGCAGCCGGCTGAGCCGGACGTCCTGGTACTCCCCGGTGGCGACGAGCAGCGCGTAGCGCCCCACGTCAGCCCTCGACCTCCGGCGCGTGCTCGGTGAGCCACTGCTCGACCAGCAGCTTCTGGGTGCGGGCGTCGCCGCCCTGGACGGTGATGGTCGAATCGCCCTTCTTGATCACGACCTTGCGCGCGCTGCCGCGCTGCACGAACGCCGTCACCACGGACGCGACGGCGGCGGCCACGGCGGCCGGCACCGCGCCGTTGAGCAGGAGTTCGGCGAGGGCCGTCCCGGTGCCGGACTTCGCGCCCTCGGGCAGCGCGGCGGGCGCGTGCCGGACGTCCACCCGGGCACCTCGCAGCAGTTCGTCCAGCAGCATGTTCGTCGCCGTCGCGGCGCTTCCCGGCGCGTCGACCGTCAAGTGGAACAAGGCGATCCCCTCCCCTTAGGTGCACGATCATCCCAGTCCCGGAGCACGCCGAGACAGTCCACGTCACAACGCAACGTTTGCACACAGCAAGTACCATCGGGCTTAACGAATCGCTGCATTCAGCCGTTCATACGATCGAGTTTCGCCAAGCTAGGCCACTCAGAGCTGCATGTTTCGCCACTGTCGAGTTACCCTCGCCTACGTGACTGCGCACATCGCCCAGACGGATTCCACCGACGGCGCGCCCTCGCCGGCGCCGAGGGTCGACAGCGAGGTCGGTCCACTGCGGACGGTGCTGCTGCACCGGCCCGGCGCCGAACTCAAGCGCCTGACCCCGCGCAACAACGACCAACTGCTGTTCGACGGCGTGCCGTGGGTGGACCGCGCCCAGGAGGAGCACGACGCGTTCGCCGAGGTGCTGCGCGGCCGGGGCGCGGAGGTGCTGCTGCTGTCGGACCTGCTGGTCGCCGCGCTGCACGACGACCGGGCGCGGATCGCGGGCATCCACAGCGCGGTCAACGAGCGCCGGCTGGGCATCGACCTGGCCGACGCGCTGCGCTCGCACCTGGAGTCGGTGTCACCCGACCAGCTCGCCACCGCCCTGATGACCGGCATGACCTTCGAGGAGCTGCCGGCCGCCGAGGGCGCGTCGCTGGTGCGCAAGATGCACCACCCGATCGACTTCGCCGTCGACCCGCTGCCGAACCTGCTGTTCACCCGCGACTCGTCAGTGTGGGTGGGCGACCGGGTGGCCATCACGTCCCTGGCGCTGCCCGCGCGCGACCGGGAGACCGCGCTGACCGACCTGATCTACGCCTACCACCCGAGGTTCCGCAAGACCGGCCGCGCCTACGGGGCCCACTCCGCGCCGGTCGAGGGCGGTGACGTGCTGCTGCTCGCGCCGGGCGTGCTGGCGATCGGCGTCGGCGAGCGCACCACCCCGGCGGGCGCGGAGTCGTTCGCCCGGTCCGCGCTCAGCGACGGGCTCGCGCACACCGTGCTGGCGGTGCCGATCACCCAGGAGCGCGCCACCATGCACCTGGACACCGTGTGCACGATGGTCGACCGGGACGCCGTGGTGATGTACCCGGCGGTGCGCGACAACCTGTTCGCCTACCCGGTGCGCTCGGACGGCAACGGGGGCGTGGTGGTCGAGGACCGCGCGCCGTTCCTGGACGCCGCCGCCGACGCGATGGGCATCGCGAAGCTGCGGGTCATCGACACCGGCCTGGACCCGGTGACCGCCGAGCGCGAGCAGTGGGACGACGGCAACAACACGCTCGCCGTCGGGCCGGGCCTGGTCGTGGCCTACGAGCGCAACGTGGAGACCAACGCCCGGCTGGAGGACGCGGGCGTCGAGGTGCTCCGGATCAGCGGCTCGGAGCTGGGCTCGGGGCGCGGCGGGCCGCGCTGCATGTCCTGCCCGATCGACCGCGCCGCGCTGGTCTAGAAAAGCCCGGGAAGGTTTGCCTATCTTTACCGAAGGTAGCCAGACCTTTCTTAGGCGGGCCTTTGTGAGGAAAGCCTCGGCATAATTTCGACAGCCTTGCCTGCAATGCATTAAACCGCATTCTCGGCTAATCTGTGCGCATGGCCTCCAACGTGAAGAAGATTCCAGCCCGCACGTCGAAGTTCCACGACCTGCTCCAGGAGCAGGTGCGCCACGAGTTCACCGCGGCGCAGCAGTACACGGCGATCGCGGTCTGGTACGACAACCAGGACCTGCCCCGCCTCGCGGCGCACTTCTACGCGCAGGCCCTCGAAGAGCGCAACCACGCGATGATGATCGTCCAGTACCTGATGGACAGCGAACTCAAGGTCGCCATCCCGGGCGTGGACGAGGTCCGCAACGACTTCGCCACCGCCCGCGAGCCGGTCGAACTGGCCCTCCAGCAGGAGCGCACGGTGACCGACCAGATCGTGACGCTCGCCCGCACCGCCCGCGACGAGGGCGACTACCTGGGCGAGCAGTTCCTGCAGTGGTTCCTCAAGGAGCAGGTGGAGGAGGTCGCGTCGATGACCACGTTGCTGACCGTGGTCGACCGCGCCGAGGGCAACCTGTTCCACGTGGAGAACTTCCTGGTCCGCGAGGCGAGCGGCGACGAGTCCGACCCGACCGCGCCGCGCGCGGCCGGCGGCGCCCTGTAACACCCCCACGAGGCCCGACGCGCCGCCCGTCGAACCCGACGGGCGGCGCGTCCCTCGCGTCCGGGCGGACTCGGCAGCCGCTGCCCGGCCGGCCGGTCCTGATTCCGGTCACCGGGTCGCCGCCGTCGAGGAAATAGAATTCGCAGCGAGTGTTCCCGGTCACTTACCAGGTGCACCGGTGGAGGTCCTCCACGACATCGGGGTACAGCTCCCGCAGCCGCGCCCGGGAATGGCCGAGGCGCAGCCCTTCCGGGGTCCGCACGCGGACTTCCACCCGGATCCGGGCCACCGCCCCGTCGGCCACCGCCACCCAGCCGCGCGCTTTCGCCAAGACCGCCACGGCCCGCCGTCCACGAACGTGCCGTGCCTGCCGCCCGTCGCCACGGCGCCCTCTCGGCGACACCGGCACGCCGTCGCCCGATGCCCCGCGACCGGCCGGCGGCCGGACCGAGGGCGGCTCGCCTGCTCAGGTCCGCGTTCGGGTCACAGCACGGGCAGCGGCCGGAACACCCCGTCGGCGTCCGGCGTGAACTCCTGCACGGCCACCACCGCATCGGCCGGGACCGGGCCGTAGACGTGCGGGAACCACGGCCCGGACTCGTCGCCGTCGCCGGGCTCCCACAGCACCGGCAGGCCCTCCGGGTCGATCACCAGCAGCACCAGGTCGTGCCGGCCGGGGAACATCCGGTTCGCCGGGAGGTGGACCGTGCCGGGGTCCGAGCAGTGCACGAAACCGTCCGGGTCGAGCGGGATCGCGCCGGCTTCCCGGTCGCGCGCCCACTCGGCCCGTGCAGCGATCCGCAGCAACATCCGTCCACACCTTCCCCTGATGTTGTCCACAACCTTATCCACAGGGTTCTGTGGACAACTGGGGTGCAGGCTGTGGACAACTACCTCAACGTGATCTGCCGGCCGCGCAGACCGTCCCGCGAGCGCCGCTCGGCCTCGGTCAGCGGCTCGTCGTCCAGGCTGGTCAACGCGTCCAGCAAACGCTTGCCCAGGCCCTCGGCCGGGGACGCCCACTCGCTGGAGTGCATCTCCCGGTCCAGGTCCCACACCGGCACCAGCAGGCCGTGCGCCCGGAACGACCCCGCGTACCGGGAGCCCTCGCCCAGGTCCAGCTCGCCGCGCACGGACAGCCGGGCCAGCGCCGCCAGCAGCTGCTCCTCGGGCTCCGGGCGCACCCAGCGCAGGTGCGCCTTGTCGCCCGCGTCCACCCAGTACGCCGCGTGCACGCCCGGCGCGTCGACCCGCTCGGTCGGCAGGATCGCCGCGTTGGCCCGCTCCAGCGACAGCGCCACGTCACCGGTCGGCTCGTTGTCCGGCGGCATCCACCACGCGAAGTCGGTGTGCAGCTCCGGGGTGATGGTCGCCTCCGGGTCGAGCAGGTCCTGGAGCCGGCCGGGGGTCGCGGCGTCGTCCGGGCCGACCACCGGGAGGGCCTCGCCGGTCTCGGCGGTGAGCACCCACTGGACCGCGCGGGCCAGGTCCCGGCTCAAATCACCCGAACGTGTCTGGACCTGGAGGCCGACGAACGCGGTGCCGTCGGCGCGGACCAGCGCGGCGGCGGCCATCGGCAGCACCGAGGCCAGCACCACCTCGCGGTCGGCGTCCTTGAGCGGCAGCCGCACCGTCGCCGAGGGCACGAACTCGCGCAGCGCGATCAGCTCGGTCTCCGCCGCGAGCCCCTGGAACGGCCGGGCCACGATGACGTCCGCACCGCCACCGGTACCGCCGTGGCACGCCTTGTAGCGCTTGCCGGAGCCACACGGGCAGGGTTGGCGCGGGTTGACGCCGTCCGCCGACTGGTTCTTCACGGCCGTCCGCTTCGCCACCGCCGCCTCCTTCAGGTCGTGCCCGTCAGGGCTGGTCGGGCGTCAAGTTAGCCGCTAGCACGCCGCGTGTCTGCGCCGGGTTGTTGGTCGCCAGGAACCGCACGCCGCGCTCGACGCACAACGCGATGTCAGCGGGCTCGTCCACCGTCCAGCAGTACGCCCCGCGGCCCCGCTCCGGGTGGCGTTTGAGCAGGTCGACGCCCGGTCCGGCGATGTCGGCGAAGGCCGGCAGCCGCGGCGGCCAGCGCCGCCCGAACAGCAGCACGGTCGGCACGGCGGGCGCGAGCGCCTTGAACCGCCGAACCGCGGTCGCCGAGAACGACATCATCACGGCGTCCACCCGGTGGCCGGCCAGCAGCTCGGCGAGCCGGCGCTCCACCCCACCCCGGTAGCGGACCGGGTGCTTGGTCTCCACGAACAGCCGCACGCCGCTGTCCGCGACCAGCTCCAAGAGGTCCACCAGGGTCAGCAGCGGCGCGGGTTCGTCGCCGAGCTTCGTGCCGTAGTCGTGCCGGCGCAGCTCGTCGAGGGTCATCGCGCTCACCACGCCGCGCCCGTCGCTGGTGCGGTCGATGGTGCGGTCGTGGACGCACACCAGGTGCCCGTCGCGGGTCAGCCGGACGTCGCACTCGACGCCGTCCGCGCCCTGGGCGATCGCCAGCTCGTACGCGGCGAGGGTGTGCTCGGGTCGGAGCGCGGACGCCCCGCGGTGGGCGATCAGTTCGGGCGGCACGGTGGGGAATGCTCCTGGTGGAGTACCGAACGGGTCAACTCGGCTACTTCTGGTCACGGATAGCTGAATATTTGAAAGAACAACCACACTCCAATGGACGCGAGCCGCGCTCAAGACCTACCGTCCGTCACCGTGACACCCTTCGACCAGCACGATCCGGCCTTCATCGCCGATCCGTACCCGGTGTTCGCCGAGCTGCGCGAGCAGGCCGAGGTGCACTGGCACGAGGAGATGGGCGTCGCCGTCGCCGTGTCGCACGCGTCCGCGTCCGCCGTCCTGCGCCACCGCGGCCTGGGTCGGCTGTGGACCGACGCGAAGCCCGTCGAGGAGTTCACCGGCTTCAACCTGCTGCACCGCAACTCGCTGCTGGAGAACGAGCCGCCCACGCACACCCGGCTGCGCCGGCTGGTCGCCGCCGCGTTCGGGCGCGGGCACGTCGAGCGGCTGCGGCCGTGGATCGCCGAGCTGGCCGACCGCCTGGTCGACGAGCTGGTCGCGAAGGTCCGCACGGAGGGCCGCGCCGACCTGCTCTCGCACGTCGCCGCGCCGCTGCCGGTGGAGGTGATCGCCGAGCTGCTGGGCGTGCCGGCGGCCGACCGCGCGCTGCTCCAGCCGTGGTCGAACGCGATCGTGAAGATGTACGAGTACGACCTGGCCCCGGACAAGAAGGCGGCGGCCGAGCGCGCGGCCACCGAGTTCGTGGCCTACCTGCGGGAACTGGTCGCACTGCGGCGCACGACGCCCGGCGACGACCTGGTGTCGGACCTCGTCGCGGTCACCGACACGGACGGCGCGAAGCTCACCGAGGACGAGCTGGTCGCCACGGCTGTCCTGCTGCTCATGGCCGGCCACGAGGCGACCGTCAACGTCATCGGCAACGGCGTGCACGCCCTCCTGGCCCACCGCGACCAGTGGGAAAGGGTGGTAGCGGATCAGTCCCTCCTCTCCACGGCGGTCGAGGAACTGATCCGCTACGACTCGCCCCTCCAGCTGTTCGAGCGGACCGCCACCGAACGGGTGGAGATCGCCGGGTTCGCGGTCGAGGAGGGTCAGAAGATCGCCGCCCTGCTGGGTGCCGCGGCCCGTGACCCGAAGGTGTTCGACCGGCCCGACGTGCTGGACGTGAGCCGCACGCCCAACGCCCACCTCGGGTTCGGCATGGGCATCCACTACTGCCTGGGCGCGCCGCTGGCGCGGATCGAGGTGCAGGCGGCGCTGTCGTCGCTGAGCCGCAAGCTGCCCGGCGCGGTGGTGGCCGCCGAGCCGCGCCGGCGGGCCGAGTTCGTCATCCGCGGCCTGCACGAGCTGCCGCTGGGCGAGGGCTGACCACGGCATCCCCCCGGCTGGTCAGTGCTTCCGGTAGGTGCGCGGGAGCGTGAACCCGCGCTCCTTGAGCACGGTGCGCAGCCGGTCGGGGTAGTCGGTGATGATGCCGTCCACGCCGTCGTCGATGAGCTTGTTCATCGTGGCCGGGTCGTCGACGGTCCACGGGACCACCTTGACGTGGTACCGGTGCGCCTCGTCCACGAGGGCTTTCGTGGTGAACGGGACGTAATCGGGGTCGCCGACCTCGCCGTTCTGCGGGTTGCCGTGCACCGGGGAGAGCGCGGACGCCCCGAAGCTCTTGACCGCTCGGACGACGCTGCCGCCGAAGTCCTCCAGCTTGAGACCGCCGGTCCACGGCGAGCCGGGGCGCAGGAACTCCGGCTGGGTGAGCGCGACCAGCGGCAGCCGCGGCTCCTTGCGGTGCCACAGCATCAAGGTGCCCCAGTCGAAGGACTGGATGGTGACGTTGCGGTAGAAGCCGGACTTGCGGACCTCGCGCGCGGTGACCTCCACGAACTGCTCGCGCGGCGCGGTCTCGTGCGGGGCGGCGGCCTCGACCTTGGTCTCGATGTTGAACTTCACGTCCCACGCCCGGTACCGGCGGGCGAGGGCGAAGAGTTCGGCGAGGGTCGGCATCTTCGCACCGGGCGAGGTGACCTGGCCGGGGAAGTCCGGGTGCGGGCGGGACCCGCAGTCGAGCGTGCGGACCTGCGCGAAGGTGAGGTCCTTGACGTACTTGCCCGCGTACGGGAACGCGGGGTCACCCGGCGTGGCGGGTGCCGTGTCGGCGCACTTGGCCGGGTTGGTCTTGCGGTCGTGCGTGATGACCTCGCGCCCGTCCTTGGTGATCTGGACGTCGAGTTCGAGCGTCGTCACCCCGGTTTCGAGGGCCCGGCCGAACGCGGCGAGCGTGCTCTCCACCGTCAACCCGATCCCACCCCGGTGGGCTTGGAGGTCGAACCCCTTCCGGTGGTGCGCCTGAGCCACACCGGGCCCGAGCAACGCCCCGACCACCACGACAGCCACCGATACCCCGAGTGCCCGCATGGGGCCACCGTGGCACGCCGACCGTCAGGAACCCAAGCCCCGCCGGAAGAACGCCCACTGAACAGCGGGGAACGTCAACACGCCACCGGCAGGGCACTTGGAATCACGCACCCCGACCACCGCACCGACAAACGCCACTTCCACGCAGTTGCCGTTGCTCCCGCCGCCACTTCGACTGCTCTTGCGCCACACCAGGCCGGTGGAGTCCACAGTGGACATAGACATCGCCTCTTTCACTCGGCCAGGACCCGCTCCAGCAGGACGACCGACTCCTCAGGGCTCAACGCCTGGTTCGCCAAGTGCCCGAACGCCATCTTAGCTTCGACCGTCAGCCTTTCCTCCTCCATGTGCAGCGAACCGAACGGGTGCTCCACGTAGAGGACGGACGGGTCGGCGGCGTCGGGGAAATTCAGCACGGTGAAGCCCCCTTCCATCGAACTGTGCGCGCCCCTCTCGTTGGGCAGCACGCGGACGGTCACGTTGGGGAGAGCCGCCATCCGGACCACGTGCACCAACTGCTCGCGCATGGTCTCCGCGCCGCCGACCAGCCTGCGCAGCGCGGACTCGTCGATGATCGCGTCCAGCCGCAACAGGTTCTCCGGATCGGTCAGCCGTCGTTGCCTGATCTGCCGGACTTTCAGGTCCGCCTCCAGCCAACGCCTGGTGCGCTGCAACGGGTGCGCCTGGAACACCGCGCGGGTGTACTCGGTGGTTTGCAGCAGACCGGGCACGACCGCCATGCAGAACTCCCGGATCTCCCCCGCTTCCGTCTCCACGTCGAGGTAGCCCTGGTTCTCGACGCCCAGCGAGAGCCACCAGCCGGGTTCTCGGGCTCGGACGGTTTCCTCGACCAGTTCGGGGTCGAAGTGGTCGTAGAGGTCCATCATCGACTTGACGAGGTGGACGTCGACCAGGGTCTCGCCCTTCTCGATCCGGTGGAGGGCGGACCTGGTCTTGAACAGGGCCTGGGCGGCGGTGTCGAGGGTCATGTCGGCGGAGGTCCGCATGCGGGCGAGCTTCCTGCCGAGGCGGCGTCGACGGAACGGTGGTTGGGTGCTCACGACATCGAGTATGCCGGCGAAATGATCGAATTCGGGATTCCCGAAAGTGTTCACCTCAAAGGGTGTTCGTCCCGCCCTCACAGTGGTCCCCATGGAAGCGAACCTGTTCTCGTTGGTGCCCGAGTCCGACCCTTCCCTCATCTTCGCGTGGGGGATGGAGATCGTGGACGACGACCACACCGACACGGTCGTCTACCGCCGCGACCCCGCCACCGGGCGCACCCTGGTCGCCCGGCACCACTCCGCCGAGGCCGCCCTGCGGCGGTGGAACCGGCTGGTCCCCCTGCGGCTGGTGTGGGAGTTCGAGGACGGTGACGTGTTCCAGGTCACCGGAGCAACAGAACGGCGCTGAGCGGCGTCCAGTAAGCGGACGTGTCACGTGACCAGGACGGGAGAGCGGTTTGGACGCGGCGTCGTCGTTCGACCGGTTCGTCCACGAGAACCAGCAGGGCCTGGTCCGGTACGCCGTGCTGCTCTCCGGCAGCAGCGCCGACGCCGAGGACATGGTCCAGGAGGTGCTCGTCCGGGTGTACCCGCGCTGGCCCGACCTGACCCCGGCCACCGCGTACGCCTACGTCCGGCGCGCGGTGACCAACGAGTACCTGTCCTGGCGTCGTCGCTGGAGCACCCGGCACATCCGGCCCGCCGGCGACGACCTCCCGGAAGGCGAGCACGTCGACCGCCCCCGCGACGATCGGGACGAGCGGTTGTGGCGGCTGCTGCGGGAGCTTCCGCGCCAGCAGCGGGCCGCGGTGGTGCTGCGGTACTACGAGGACCTGACCGACGAGGAGATCTCGCAGGTCCTCGGGTGCCGTTTGGCGACCGTGCGGTCCCATGTCAGTCGTGGCCTGGCCGGGCTCAGGTCGGCGATCGGGATGCCGGAACGCGCGTGGAGGGGCCATGACTGAGACCGAGGACGAGCTGCGCCGGATGCTCGGCAGGCGCGCCGACCGGGTGCGCTCGACGCTGTCCGGTCCGGCGATCCGCGCCCGCGCGTCGGCCCGCCGCCGCCCCCCGCTGCGCCGGTTCGCGCCGCTCATCTCGGCCGCCGCCGTGCTCGCGGTCGTGGTGGTGAGCCTGGTGCTGATCCCGCGCGGTCCGGGCGCGTCCGAACCCGGACAGGTGCCGACCGTCGCGCCCACGACGACCACGTCGGACTCCGTCCGGGTGAGCCCGACGCCGGAATCGGTGACGACCAAGCCGGAGTCCCCGAGCAGCACGATCACCACCAGCCGGGTGGAGGAGGGCCCGACCCGGACCACCACCAGCCCGGAGTCCGCGAACTGATTTTCGGAGAACTTCCCCGGGAGGTGCCACAGATCGGCACCGGGCCGCGTGGAGATGGGGACACCACCGGTGATTCCAGGAGGATTTCCCATGCGTTTCCCGACCGCCCTACGTTCCCGCCGCGCGCTGGTGGCGGCTGCCGTCGCGATCGGCGTGCTCACCGCCGGCGGCGTCACGATGACCGCGCTGGCCGACCCGTCGCCCACCGTGCCGGCACCGATCAGCGTGACCACGAAGCCGGGGTCGTCCACCCCGGATACGCCGGTCAGCACGGTCACCACCAGCCCGGGGGCGAGCGAGCCGACCAGCGCCGTGACCACGTGGCCGGAGCAGCCGACCAGCACCGTGACGACGAAGCCGGAACACCCGAGCAGCACGGTGACCACGAAGCCGGAACAGCCCACGACCACCGTGACGACCAAGCCGGAACACCCGAGCAGCACGGTCACGACCAGCCCGGGTGCCACCATCTCACCGACCCCGTAAGACCGATCGGGCGAGCGCACCGCCGGCCTCGGCGGCCTTTCCGCCGCCGAGGCCCATTCGCAAACCCGCGAAGTCTTCACTAAATTGGGTGAAGATCTCGGAAAACTGTTCCCGACGGTGACCAGATTGATCGACTGGCCCACTCCTACGCCAACCGGACCCCCGATGGAATCACCCACATGACAACGGCCGGCAAACTCCGACAGCCGCTACCGGCAATATTGCGGAAAACATCACCGAAGGGCCGTTCAGGCGCTTTTTGCGCACCTGGACAAATGTTATCGTCGGATGTTCGACGAGTACACCGCAGGGGCGAAGACCATGGGGTTGACCAGGCTGGCGGGAGATTGCGACAACGACGACTGTCCCACCGTCTACCTCACCGACCAGGGCACCGTGGCCGTGCGCGGGCTGGTCCTGACCGAAACCGGGGGCACCGACCCGTCACCCGGTGAGGCGATCGTGGAGATCTCCCGCGCGCTCTTGCTGGAGGCGGCTCGTGCGGCCCGGTGAGGGCGAACTCAAGTCCGGCCGGAACTGGTTGGTCGCGGACGCCTGGGACCGGCAGTGGGAGAACTTCTCGCGATCGGCGTTCCGCCTGGAAACCCTGCCGGAGTACCGGGTCGCGGCCGAGCGGGGGCTGTTGGAGCGATTCCTGGCGGACGAGCCGATGCCGGCCGGCTACAACGCCGCGTGGCACCGGCGGGTGGCCGAGTACCGCGACTCCGGGAGGTCCGTGCAACGGGTCCGGGTGGTGACCCGGCCGTTGACCGACTACCAGCGGCGGCAGTTCGCGTGGGCCTACCCGGGCAACGTGCGCGCGGGCGAGGACGTCCGGGTGTGGGACCTGACCGGGCGGCCGGACCCCGGCGTTCCGCTTTCCGACTTCTGGATCTTCGACGACAGCTCGGTCGTGCTGATGCACTACCGGGACGGCGTGCAGGTCGGCCGGGAACTGCTGGCCGGTGCGGAGCCCGCCGAGTACGTCCGGCGCAAGCAGGTGGCGTTGGCCGGCAGCGTCCCGTTCGCCGACTACCGGGGTCGTCCGCCGAGTTGAGCCGCGATGCCCGCTGAAGATCCGGCGGCGGTCCGGAACGAGGCGTCCGAACCGCTCGACGCCGTCGTGCAAGCCGGCACGATCCACGGCGGCGTCCACCTGCACCACGCCGAGCGTGCGGTGCCGCTGCGGCAGTTGCCGATGGCCCCGGTGCGCTTCGTCAACCGGCTCGAACAGCTCGGCTCGCTGGACGCGTGGTTGGCGGGCCGGACCGAGCGCACACCCGGCTCGGTCATGGTGACCGCCGTCGCGGGCGCCCCGGGCACCGGGAAGACGACCTTGGCCGTGCAGTGGGCCCATCGGGTCCGGCACCACTTCCCGGATGGCGATCTCTACCTGGACCTGCGTGGCTACGGTCCCGGCCGGCCGCTCACCTCGGGCCAGGCGGTGGAGTTCTTCCTGCACTCGCTCGGCCTGCCGACCGAGCGCATCCCGCTGGACGTGGACCTGCGCGCCGCCCTCTACCGATCGCTGCTCGACGGGCGGCGGGTGCTCATCGTCATCGACAACGCGGCCGACGCCGCCCAGGTCCGGCCACTGATCCCCGCCTCGCCCACCTGCCTGACGGTGATCACCAGTCGCGACAGCCTGTCCAGTCTCGTCGCCGTGGAAGGGGTGCGACCTGTCGTGCTGGACGTGCTCACCCCCGAGGAGTCCTTGGAAATGCTCGGCCGGATGATCGGCGACGCCAGGGTGCGCGGCGAACCCGACGCGGCGCTGCGCATCGTCCGCCGGTGCGGCTACCTGCCGCCGGCCCTGCGGATCGTCGCCGAGCGGCCGGCCGACCAGGACTACCTGCCGCTGGCGGAACTGGCCGACGAGCTGGACGACGAATACGGCAGGCTCGACGCCTTGGCGTCCGGTGACGACGACCTGGCCGACGTCCGAGCCGTCTTCTCGTGGTCCTACCACCGGCTGCCGGACGAGGCGGCGCGCCTGTTCCGCCTGCTCGGCCCGTACGCGGGCGCGGACATCGGCACGGCGGGCGCGGCCGCCCTGTCCGGCCGCACGAACCGGCAAGCGCGCCGGCTGCTCGGCCGGCTCGCCGGGGCCCACCTGGTGCAGCAGGTGTCCACCGACCGGTACCGGCTGCACGACCTGCTGCGCGCCTACGCCACCGAACGCGCCGAGCAGGACGAGACGCCGGCCGAGCGGCGGCAGGCGGCGCGGCGGATCACCCGGTGGTACCTCCTGTCGGCGGCCAACGCGCGCCGGTCGTTCCTGCCGGACCTGGACCTCGGGCCGGCCGACGAGGAGGACGTGCGCGACCCGGTCGACCCGCTGCGGTTCACCGACCGGGACGAGGCGATGGCGTGGTTCGAGACCGAGCGGTTCAACCTGGTCGACGCGCTGCGGCAGGCGGGCGCGCTCGGCGAGGACGACCTGGCCGCCAAGCTGCCGAAGGCGATCGCCGGCTTCTTCGAGATCCGCGCCTACTGGTCGGACTACCGCGACGTGTACGCGGCAGGCCTGCGGGCCGCGCGGGCCGCAGGTTCCTCCCGGTGGGAGTTGGCGAACCTGGTCGGCCTGGGCGATGCCGACCGCATCCTGAACCACGACGCGGCGGCGATGGACAGCTACCGCGTGGCGGCGGCGTTGGCCGCGCGGGTCGGCAACGGGCGCAGCGAGGGCTTCGCACTGCGCGGCATCGGCCTGCTGCACGAGCGGGCACGACGGTTCGATGACGCGATCGGGTACTACGAGCGCGCTCTCGCCACCCTGCACCGCGCGGGAGCCCGGCGCGGCGAGGGCATGTGCCTGCTCAGTCTCGGCGACTGCCATCGCGCCCTGGACCGGGTGGACCGGGCCGTCGACTTCGCGCTGCGCGCGCTCGCGGTCTTCCGCGAGACCGACGACCGGCTGACCCGGGGATTGGCGCTCACCTCGCTGGGCCGGTCCCTCCTGGCCCGAGGCCGGCCGCCGGAGGCCATCGCACGGCACCGGGAAGCGCTGGCGATCTTCCGCCAGTACGGGCACCCGCACAAGGAAGCGCTGAGCCTGCTCGCCCTCGCCGAGGCGCTGGACGCGTCCGGCGAGTCCGCCGAGGCCCGCGACGGACGGGCGGAGGCGCTGCTGATCCTGGAACGGATCAACGCGCCCGAAGCCGCTCAAGTGCGCGACCCGCCGACGCCGTGACGGGCCTCAGCGCGGCGAACCCGAGGCCCGGACGGCGCGCAGGAGCGGTTCCGGGGCGTCTTTCACGCCCACCAATCGCATCCGCCGCAACGCACCGGCCGGCACCGGCAGGAGCAGGGCGGTGATCCGGCGCACCAGCACGGCGGTCAGGATCGCCACGGCGGCGGCCAGCAGGTCGGCGACCGCGTGCAGCAGCACGCCGTCCGCCAGCGCCTGCACGCTCGACCGCAACGACCACAGGAACGTGCCGGCGGTGAACAGCACGGTGAACGACCACAGGCCCCACCACCAGCGGACCAGGCGGGACGGTCGGGGCCGGGCGTCGGCGGGCAGCCGCAGCGCGGCGTGCTCCAGCTCCGCCGCGATCGAGCCGGGCACCACCAGGTTCAGGCCGGGGATCAGCACCCCGGCGAGCACTTCGCCGTCCGACCGGGACGTGCCGTAGCCGGCGGCCGACGCGGCGGCGTTGCGGGCCCGGCGCAGCCACAGCAGGGTGAACAGCAGGCCGGCCGCCGCCGTCGCGATCGCGACGATGGACGACGCCCGGACCATCGCGTCGGAGACGTCGACGGTGCCGGCGGCCAGCGCGCCGTGCCTGCTGAGCAGCAGCAGCACGTACCGCCAGATCTCGCTGCCCGCCGCCCACAGCGCGGTCAGCCCGGCCAGGCCGAGGGCGCGCGACGCGGTCCGCGCCAGGCGCTGCACCTGCTCGACGGAGTCGGCGGGCTTGGCGTCGGTGGCCACCGACGTGGGCCAGCGCCACGCCAGCAGCGGGAAGCCCCACCGGGGCGGTACCGGGTAGGACGGCGGGCCGCCGTACGGGCGCGGCGGCGGGGCCAGCCGACGGTGCGGGTACGCGCCGGGCGGCGGGCTCGCCACCCAGTCCACGCGCATCGGCTGGAGGGCCATCTCAGATGACCTCCGGCTCCGCGCCGTCGACCTCGGCGACCAGCGGCCGGCCGGCCGCCGACCACACCTGCATGCCGCCGTCGACGTTGGTGGCGTCCCAGCCGTTGGCGTTGAGGTACTGCGTCACCCTGGCGGACCGGCCGCCGGCGCGGCACACCACGTAGAACTCGCTGTCGCCGGGCAGGTCGTCGAGCCGGCCGGCGAGTTCGCTCATCGGGATGTGCAGCGCGCCCGGCGCGTGGCCGGCCGCCCACTCGTCGGCCTCGCGCACGTCGAGCAGCACTTTGCCCTCGGGCAGCTCCGCCGGTACCGACGACACTTCAACGCTGGGAACGGTCACGGCGTTCATGCTGCCACGACCCCCGGTAAGCGGGGGATAAGGAGGGGCCGCTCCCCCGTCACCCGGACGGGCGGAGCGGCCCCGGAAACCCGCGACCGGGATCAGTGGCCCACGGCCTTCTCGGCGCCCACGCCGGTCAGCGCGCGGACCTCCATCTCGGCGTACTTCTCCTTGTCGTCCTCCTTGGACAGCACGGTGCCCAGCCAGCCCAGGAAGAACGCGATCGGGATCGACACGATGCCGGGGTTGGACAGCGGGAACAGGTCGAAGTGCGCGTTGGGGAACATCGACGTCGCCTTGCCGGACACCGCGGGCGACAGGACGATCAGCGTGATGGTCACGACGAGGCCGCCGTAGATCGACCACAGCGCGCCGGAGGTGTTGAACCGCTTCCAGAACAGCGAGTAGAGGATGGTCGGCAGGTTCGCCGACGCGGCCACCGCGAACGCCAGCGCCACCAGGAACGCGATGTTCTGGCCGTTGGCCGCGATGCCGCCGAGGATGGACACGATGCCGATCACGATCGCGGTCCGCCGCGCCACCTTGACCTCGGCGTCCTTGTCCTCGGCCACGCCCTTCTTGATGATGTTGGCGTAGATGTCGTGCGCGAACGACGCGGACGCGGTGATCGTCAGACCGGCCACCACGGCCAGGATCGTGGCGAACGCGACCGCCGCGATCAGCCCCAGCAGCAGCGGCCCGCCCAGGGCTTCGGCGAGCAGCGGGGCCGCGGAGTTGGCCTTGCCGGGCGCGCCGAGGATCTTGTCCGGCCCGACCAGCGCCGCCGCGCCGTAGCCGAGCACCAGCGTGAGCAGGTAGAACAGGCCGATCAGCCAGATCGCCCAGACCACCGAGCGGCGGGCTTCCTTGGCCGTGGGCACGGTGTAGAAGCGCATCAGGATGTGCGGCAGGCCGGCGGTGCCGAGCACCAGGGCCAGCGCCAGCGACAGGAAGTCCAGTTTGGTCGTCCCGGACGCGCCGTACTGGAGCCCCGGGCCGAGCAGCTTCTCGCCGGCCTTGGGCGCGTTGTCGACCGCCGCGCCGAGCAGCGACGACAGGTTGAAGCCGTACTTGCCGAGCACCCAGAAGGTCATCACGGCCGCGCCGACGATCAGCAGCACCGCCTTGATGATCTGCACCCAGGTGGTGCCCTTCATGCCGCCGATCAGCACGTAGGTGATCATCAGCGCGCCGACGACGGCGATCACCGCGGCCTGGCCGAGCTTGTCGTCGATGCCGAGCAGCAGGGCGACCAGGCCGCCCGCGCCCGCCATCTGCGCGAGCAGGTAGAAGAACGACACCGCCATGGTGGACGTGGCCGCCGCGGCGCGGACCGGGCGCTGCCGCATCCGGAAGCTCAGGACGTCGCCCATCGTGTACTTGCCGGTGTTGCGCAGCAGTTCCGCGACCAGCAGCAGCGCCACCAGCCACGCGACCAGGAAGCCGATGGAGTACAGGAAGCCGTCGTAGCCGTAGACCGCGATCGCGCCCGCGATGCCGAGGAAGGACGCGGCGGAGAGGTAGTCGCCGGCGATCGCGATGCCGTTCTGCGGACCGGTGAACGCGCGGCCGGCGGCGAGGTAGTCGGCGGCGGTCCTGGTGTTGCGGCTGGCCCGGATCACCACGAACAGGGTGGCGATCACGAAGACCGCGAAGATGCCGATGTTGAGCAGGGCGTTGTTGTTCACGCCTGACCCCCTTCGAGCTTGTCGCGGAGGGCTTCCGCGCGGGGGTCGAGGTTCTTGTTGGCGTGGCGCACGTAGAGGGTGGTGATGACGAACGTGGAGACGAACTGGAGCAGGCCGAGGACCAGGCCGACGTTGATGTTGCCGAGCACCTTGGTCGACATGAAGTCGTGCGCGTAGTCGGCGAGCAGGACGTAGACGAGGTACCAGACCAGGAACAGCCCGGCCATGGGGAACACGAAGTTGCGGAGCCTGCGGCGGAGTTCGACGAATTCGGGGCCGGACTGCACTTCGACCCAGTCGTGGGCCGCTCCGGCAGGGGTCGGGCCGTCCGAGGCGTTCTCGGTGGTGCTCATGATCCCCTCCTCGCGCTTGTCGACGGTGTGAACGGCACGTAACCCTCCCGGTGCGTTCAGATACGGGCTGCACCGTAGGGAGACGTGGGTCACGTCTGAAAGACCCCGTCCGTGGACTTGCGCTCAACAGTCGGGTGATGCGATGAGCGGTAGGAATGCTGAGACGAACAGACCGTCCCATGATCAACTCTCCGGTCACCTGATCGAGAGTTTGGACATCACCCGACCGTGAGATGTACCGCCACGCAGCGGTCAAACCGCAGGTCCGATCGGGTGGCGCAGCACCACGGCGGCCCCGCCCGCGAGGAGCAGCAGGCCCGCCGCGACCCAGCCCGCCGGGGCCACCCCGGTGGCGAAGAACACACCCCCGAGGACCACCACGCCGACCGTCCCGCCGAACTGCTGGGCGGTGTTGATCAACCCGGACGCCGCGCCGGTCTCGGCCGGCGCGACCAGCCCCAGCGCGGCGGTGAAGAACGGCGCGGTGAACGTCCCCGCGCCCAGCCCGCACAGCGCCAGCGCCACCGGCAGCGGGCCGGGCACCAGCACCAGCCCGACCACCATGACCCCGAGGCCCCAGAACAGCACCCGCGTGCCGTGGCGCGGCACCAGCCACGCGCCCGACGCCCACGACGCGACACCCAGCCCCACCGACCACGGCAGCAGCGCCAGCGCGGCGCTCAGCACGTCGGTGTGCAGCCACAGCACCACCACCAGCGGCAGCCCGGTCATCACCGCGAAGAACAGCCCCGCGCACGCCAGCGCCGCGGTGAAGTCCCGGCGCAGCAACCCGGCGACCGGCGCGGGCCGCACCCGTTCCTCCACCAGCAGCGGCACCAGGGCCAGCACCACCACCCCGAGCGGCACGTTGACCAGGAACGCCGCCCGCCACGACCAGGCCGCGGTGAGCAGCCCGCCCAGCACCGGCCCGCCGACCGCGGCCAGCCCCATCACCGGCCCGATCGCGCCCAGCGCCCGGGACCGCTCGGACTCGTCGAACGTGGCCCGGATCAGCCCGAGCGTCTGCGGGATCACCAGCGCCGCCGACGCGCCCTGCACCACCCGCCAGGCGATCAGCACGTCCGCCGACCAGGCGCCCGCGCAGCCCGCCGACGCGGCCACGAACCCCAGCAGCCCCCACCGGAACACCCGCCGCCGCCCGTGCACGTCGCCGAGCCGCCCGCCGACGACCAGCAGCAGCGCGAACGGGAGCGTGAAGGCGGCGGTGAACCACTGCTGGTCGGACTCCGGTCCGGGCAGGTCGGCGTGCACGGCGGGCGCGGCGACCTGGGTGATCGTCGCGTCCAGCAGGTTCATCGCCTCGGCGGTGAGCAGGGCGGCGAGGCCCGCCCACCGCAGGCGCGTCGGGTTCGTCATGCCGCGAACCTTCCGGTCGGCACCGGATTACTTCCAGCCACTGCGGGAAGACTTCGGAAAAGTTCCACGATCACGGTCTAGGATGCCGAATCGTGCTGGACGACCTGGACCGCGCGTTGGTGCACGCGCTGCACGTCAACGGCCGCGCGCCGTTCAACTGGATCGGCGCGGTGCTCGGGGTGTCCACCCAGACCGTGACCCGCCGCTACCGCAGGCTGCGCGCCGAGGCCGGGCTGAAGGTCGTCGGCCTGCCCGACCCGAACCACGCGGACGGGTCGCGCTGGCTGATCCGGCTCACCGCGAGCCCCGCCACCGCGCGCGACATCGCCGAATCGCTGGCCCGGCGGCCCGACACGTCGTGGGTGAAGCTCACCTCCGGCGGCACCGGGATCTCCGCGCTGATCACCGGGGATTCCCTGCTGGTGCAGGACATCCCGCGCACCGCGAGCATCACCGCGGTCTCCGCCCACCACCTCCTGCACACCTACCTGGGCGGCCCGACCGCGTGGCACGGCCGGGCGAAGGCGCTGACCCCGCACCAGCAGGCCAAGCTCACCCCGCCGAAGTCCCAGGACGGCCAACCGCTCGCCGACACCGACGCCGCCCTGCTCGCCGCGCTGCGCCGCGACGGCCGGTCCAGCCAGGCCGAACTCGCCGAGGCCACCGGCTGGTCACCGGTCACCGTCGCCCGCCGGCTCACCGCGCTGACCGCGAGCGGCGCGGTGTTCTTCGACGTCGAGATCGACTCGGCGCTGTTCGGCGCCACCACGCACGCCGTGCTGTGGCTGTCCGTGCCGCCCGCGCACCTCGACCACGTGGCGAGAACCCTGGCCACGCACGAGGAACTCGCGTTCGTCGCGGCCACCACCGGCCCCACCAACCTCACCGCCCAGGCGCTGTGCCCGACACCCCGCGCCCTGCACCGCTACCTGGTCGACCGGATCGGCGCCATCGAGCACATCACCGCCATCGAAACCGCGCCGGTGCTGCGGACCGTGAAAGCGCTCGGCTGACGCGATCGACACGTCCACCGTTTCACAAATTCACGCTATCGAGTGGCAAAAGTGCCCCGGGCCGCCGTTTCCGGAAAACCGGGTAACAACCGGCACAACGTTCTCGATGAACCGTCGTCCGACCTGATCCACCTGGTAGGAGCGGGTGGACGGGGAATTCCGGCGCGCCGCCGAACGTGCCCGGCCGCGCAGCCGCCGAAAGGGGCGCGGCGGTCCGCCGGGCGCGGGGGACCGCCGCGCTAACTCCACGGCGCGGGCGGGTCCCGCCGGTCCGGGCCCTCCGCCGACGGGCTGAACCGCTGCTCCCGGTCCCGCATGAACCCCAGCGGATCCGGCGCGTGCAGGCGCAGCAGGATCTGGCTCACGTCCTCCGGCCGCCGCCGGGCGGTCAACCGGCTGATCATCACCATCGTCAGGAACGACACCGGCACCGTCACCAGCGCGGGCATCGAGAACACCGACGGCGCCCAGCCGCCCGTGTACGAGCTGACCACGGTCACCGCCTGCGACCCGATCACCAGCCCGCCGCCCACCACCAGACCGGCGATCGCGCCCACCCACGTCAGGCCGCGCCACCAGATCCCCAGCACCAGCAACGGGCAGAACGTCGACGCGGCCAGCGCGAACGACATCGCCACCGTCAGCGACGCGTCCGCGCGCGGCAGCAGCAGCGCCAACCCGATCGCCACCGCGCCGGTCAGCACCGTCGCCCACCGGAAATCGCGCACCTTGCCCGGCAGGATGTCCGTCGACACCACCCCGGCCACGCTCACCACCAGGCCCGACGACGTGGACAGGAACGCCGCGAACGCGCCCGCCGCCACGATCGCCCCCAACACCTGGCCCAGCACGTTCGGCTGCATCGTGTACGGCAGCAGCAGCACCGCCGCGTCCGTCTTGCCGGTCACCAGCAGTTCGGGCAGGTACCGGCGGGAGATGATCCCCAGCACCGTCGGGAACAGGTAGAACAGGCCCAGCAGGTAGAGCACGTGCAGCGCGGTCCGGCGGGCCGCCTTGCCGTCCGGGTTGGTGTAGAAGCGCACCAGCACGTGCGGCAGGCCCATCGTGCCCAGGAACGTCGCGAAGATCAGCGAGTACGTCTCGAACAACCCGCCCAGGCCACCGGTCTGCGGTTTGAGCCAGTGCTCGTTGTCGGTGGGCGAATCGTCCACCACCGGCACCGGCGACCCCTTGGCGAAGCTCAGCACCGTGCCCTTGCCGATGGTGTAGGTGCCCGGCGTCCAGTACACCTCGCCGTCCGCGCGCCCGCCGTTGACCTGGCCGGACGCCGACAGCTCCATCGGCACCACGACCTGCACCCGCACCTGCTCGGCCGTGGTGACCGTGACCGCCTCGTGGAACCGCAGCACGCCCGCCTCGTCCACCGACTGCGCCCCGTTGCCCGGACCGCCCAGGAACACCGCGAACAGCACGAACGTCGGCGCGGCGATCGCGAACAGCTTGCCCCAGTACTGGAACGCCTGCACCAGCGTGATCGCGCGCATCCCGCCGCCCAGCACGTTCACCACGACGATCACCGTCACCACCGCGCCGCCCAGCCACGCGGGCAGACCGGTGATCGTGTTCAGCGTCAGCCCGGCCGACTGCAACTGCGGCACCAGGTACAGCACGCCGATGCAGATCACGAAGAACGTGCACACCCGGCGCAGGTACGGCGAACCCAGCCGCGCCTCGGCGAAGTCCGGCAGCGTGTACGCGCCCGAGCGGCGCAGCGGGGCCGCGACGAACAGCATCATCGCCAGGTAGCCCGCGGTGAAGCCGATCGGGTACCAGAGCGCGTCGATGCCGTCCTTGAGCACCAGCCCGGCCACGCCGAGGAACGACGCCGCCGACAGGTACTCGCCGGAGATCGCCGCCGCGTTGCGGGTCGCCGGGATCGCCCGGCGCGCCACCAGGAAGTCCGGCGTCGTGTTGGCCCGGCGCGAACCCACGTAGCCCAGCAGGAACGTGATCGCCGCGACGACCACGACCAACCCCAGGCTCCACAGGTTCTGGATCACCGGTCCACCGAGCTGACGAAGTCGTGTTCGTGCCGTTCGGCGAGTCTTCGGTAGGCGTAGCCCACCCCGTAGCAGAGCGGGAACGGCAGCACGCCCAGCATCAGCCAAGGCAGCCGCACGCCCGCCAGCTCCACCTCCGACAGGACCGGCACGAAGAAGAACACCAGCGGCAGCAGCGCGAGCAGCACCAGCGTGCCGCCGCCGAGCAGGAACGCGGTCTTGAGCTGCTGCCGGATCAGGTCGCGGATCAGCTTCTCGCCGACGCTGGTCTGCTCCTCCAGCTCGATGATCGTGCGCAGCACCCGACCCCGGCCGCGCGGGTCGGCCAGCACCACCCGCCGCCGGCGGTTCTTGCGCGCCGCGACCGACAGCCAGGCGTCCCGCTCCCCTGGCTGCGGTTGGTCGGGCTGCCCCGGCGGGCCGGAGTGCTTGCTCATCCCCAGCTGCTCTTGGGCGGCCGGACGATCCGCTCCTTCAGCTCACGGGTGTGCCGCCGGCTCACCGGCAGCTCCTTGGCGCCGTCACCGGAGCCGATCACCACCGCGTAGCCGTTCGACGTCATCCGCAGCTCGGTCACCAGCGGCAGCGCCACCAGGAAGGAGCGGTGGATGCGCACGAAACCCGCGTTCTCCCAGCGTTCCTCCAACTGGGCCAGCGGGATCCGGACCAGGTGGCTCTGGCCGTCGTTGGTGTGCAGGCGCGCGTAGTCGCCCTGCGCTTCGACGTAGCGGACGCTGGCCCGGGGCACGAGCTTGATCGTGCCACCCAGCTCGACCGGGATGACCTCGTCGTCGGTCGGTTCCTGCGCGACCGGCTCCGGCGTGACGGCCGGCGTCACCGCCACCCGCTCCACCACCCGTGAGATCGCCTTGTTGATGCGGTCCTCGTTGATCGGCTTGGTCACGAAGTCCAGCGCGCCGACCTCGAACGCCACCACCGCCTCGGAGTGCTCCACGCCCGTGACGAACACCAGCGCCGGCGGCGCGCGGAACGCACCCAGCACCCGCGCCAGGTCCGTGCCGCTGAGCCCCGGCATGTTGATGTCCGCGAACACCGCGTCGACCGGCGGCAGGCCGGCCTTGGTGCGGTCCATCACCTCGGGGTCGTAGTCACCCCGGAGGATGCGCAGGGCCTCGGCGGCGTCGAAGGCGGTGAGCACGCGCCGAATGTGCGGGCTGCTTTCGAGCAGATACTTGATCTCGCTCAGACCGGGTGCCTCGTCGTCCACCGCCAGAACGAGGAGGCCGGTGTTGTCGTGGGTACTCACTGTGCCGCGCATCTTGCCCATTTGGGCCGGGCCGTGTCTACGTGGGGTAGGGGGTGTGGACGGGACCGTGACCTCGGACCGCGCTACAACCCGAATCGCGACCAGCGCGCCCGCTCCTCCAAAGCGGCCAGCGCGGCCGGTACGAAGTCCCCCGATCGGGTGGTGCCACCGGCGAGCCCGAGGCGCGCGAGGAGCGGCCGGCGGGGTTCCGCGATCACGATCTCCGCGTCCGGGTAGCGCTTGGCGACGACCGAGCGGAGCGTGCCGATGTCGTCCACCAGGCCCAGGTCGCGGGCACGCGCCCCGGTCCACACCTCGCCGGTGAACAGCTCGTCGTCCGAGCCGGTGAGCTTCGGCCCGCGGCGCTGCTTCACCCAGGAGGTGAACTGCGCGTGCAGGTCGACGTGCAGGCCCTTGAGCCACTCCACGTCCTCGGGCTTGACCGGCTGGAACGGGTCGAGCCGGACCTTGTGCTCACCCGCGGTGAAAACCCGCCGCTCGATCCCGTGCCGCTCCAACAGCCCGTCCAGCCCGAACCCGGCGCTCACCACGCCGATCGAGCCGACCAGGGACGTGCCGTGCGCGAAGATCTCGTCACCCGCGCAGGCGAGCCAGTAACCGCCGGAGGCGGCGAGATCCTCGCAGAACGCGAGCACCGGAACCCGCTTCTTGCTCGCCAGCTCCCGGATCCGCTCGGCGACCAGCGCGGACTGGGTGGGCGCGCCACCCGGCGAGTTGATCAGCAGCGCGACGGCGACCAGCCGGTCGTGGTCGAAGGCCCGGGTGAGAGCGCTCTCGACGCTCTGGAGGCTGATCGTGTTGCGCGCCATCGGCGTCGGCGTGGGCGTGATCACCCCGTGCAACCGCACCGCGGCCACCACCGGACCGCGCTCGGCGCGATCGCTGACGATTTTGGGCAACCGGGCCGCGATCTTGTCCGTCACGCTCATGCGTCGACCTTACGTTGAGGGCCGGGAACGGGGGTGGCGGAGCTAACATCGGCCAGTGACGTTCAACCCGATCCGGTGGCTGGAGCGGTACGTCGAGTGGTGGGACGACCGAGGCCGGCAGAACGCGGACGGCCCGACCTCCATGCACATCTACTGGATGTGGATCGTCTGGTCGGTATGCGCGGTGATGCTGGTGACCACCCTGGCCATCGCGGCCTCCTGAGCCTCACCGAGTCGGCCCGCCCAACCAGTCGGCCCCACCCCCGTCAAGCCGCCCGAACGCAACGTCACGAACCCCGCATCATGAGCCTCGCGTCACGAGCCCCACGTCACGAACGTCACGAACGTCACGCCACGCACACCTGAACGCCACGCCACACCACATCACGTCAAGCCGCGAACGCCACGCCAAGCCACACGCGTGCTCACCGCCATCGACGCCAACGCCACTCACGCCCGACCACCACCCCGCCACCCAAGCCAGCCCGGCCAGCGGACCACCGGACCGCCAGACCGGCGCAGCGCCAGACCGGCGGACCGCCCGACCACCACCCAGGCCAGCCCGGACCGGCGGGCCTCCCACTCCGGACCGCGAGTTGCCGGCACTCAGCGCCTCCGTTGGTGGATTCCCGCGATCCGCTCCGAACAGCGAACTTCGCGCACGCCACGCCGCACCTCGCGCTCAGCACGCCGCGCCGCGCACTCAGTGCCTGCCCCACACGCCGCGCCGCGACTCGGGCCGCCACGCATTCAGCACGCCACATGCAGCACGCACGTGCCACGCCACGCACGCGGTGCCCAAACCGCCGGGCCGCACCAATCGGGCCCGCTCCGGACACCGCAACGCCGAATCGCCGCACGCAGTGCCCCACGAGTCGGACCGCGCCACTCGGGCTTGCGCCACGAGTCGGACCGCGCCACTCGGGCTTGCGCCACGTCTCGGGCCGCGCCACTCGGGCTTGCGCCACGTCTCGGGCCGCGCCACTCGGGCTTGCGCCACGTCTCGGGCCGCGCCACTCGGGTTCCCGCGCCCTCGGGATCTCGCGCCCTCGGGGCTGCCCGCCACTCGGGGCCGCCTGCCACTGGGGGCAGCGCGCCACTGGGGGCAGCGCGCCACGGACACCCGGCCCTGATCGCGGGAATCCACAAACGCAGGAATCCCAGGTCCGGATCCCGAGCGCAACCCCGCGCCGCCAAGCCAAGCCAGGCCGCCCGCACCGCCCAACTCCCGCACCGCCCAACTTGCGGCCGTCATGCACCCGGCCGCAGCCTGTCGCATCCCCTGCCGACTGCCGCGCGCCGGATTCCCCTCGCGCCGGCTGACCCGGCACCGGCTCGGCTCGCCCTGCGTCGGCTCGCCCTGCGTCGAGCGGCCTGGTGTCGACCGGCTCGGTGTCGGTTCCTTTGTGCTGCTGACCGGGCTGTTGGGGGAATCGCTCGTGGGCCTTCGTGGCTTGCGCCTCGCCGTGGGGGCCGCTTCCTTCGTTTACGGCAACGAAATCGGTGGGCGGAAAGTGCCCGCGCAGTTGTCGCTCGATCGGATGATCATTCGAAACCGCTGGTCAGGCGCGCACCACGGGCTGTTCCGACGTCTCCTCCAGTTTAGGGGGTACCAGCGGCAGGTTGGTGCGGACACCCGGCGAGTACTTGGGCACCTTCAGGATGATTTTCATGCCGGCGTCCGGCGCGGTCTCCACGACCAGGGCGTAATCGTCGCCGAAGACCGCCCTCATCCGGTGGTTGATGTTGCCCAGGCCGACGTGCGCGCCGGTCTGGTGGGCGTCCTTCAGGTCTTCGAACAGGCGGTCCGGGTCCATGCCCAGGCCGTCGTCCTCGACCGAGATCAGCGCTTCGGCGCCGTTGTCCTCGGCGATGATGGTGAGCAGCCCGCCGCCCGGCTTCTTCGCCAGGCCGTGCCGGACCGCGTTCTCCACCAGCGGTTGCAGGACCAGGAACGGGAGCACGACCTGGAGGACCTCGGGGGCGATCTTCAGCCTGACGTTGAGCCTCGGGCCGTACCGCGCCTGTTCGATGGTCAGGTAGCGGTGGATGTTGGTGAGTTCGTCGGCCAGCGTGGTGAAGAACCCGTCCGTCCGGAACGAGTACCTGGTGAACTCGGCGAACTCCTGCAGCAGCTCTCGCGCGTGCGACGGGTCGGTGCGGATCAGGGACGAGATCGTGTTCAGCGCGTTGTAGACGAAGTGCGGCGAGATCTGCGCCCGCAGCGCGCGGACCTCGGCCTGCGCCAGCGCCTGGCGGGACTTCTGGAGGACCTCCAGCTCCAACTGCGTCGAGACGAACCTGGCCGTCTCCTCCGCCATCCGGATCTGCCGCTTGTTCGCCACGCCGCTGACGACGATCAGCGTCCCGGCGACCTCGGATTCGACGATCAGCGGCACGATCACCGCCGAGTGCAGCGAGCACGGTCCGGGGAGTTCGCAGTCGAGCTTGCGGTGTTCGACGTGTTCCTTGTGGCACTCGCCGATGGCCCGCTCGATGTAGGTCCGCAGGAATTCGTAGTGGTCGTTGGCACCGCCGTCCCACGACAGCAGGGTGCCCTCGTGGTCGGTGATGCCGACGGCGACGCACCGCAGCATTTCGCGCAGGTGGGGTGTGGCCTTGTCCGCCGCGTCTTGGGTGAGCCCTTCTCGCAGGTCAGCGGACGCCTTGGACATCCGGTGCAGCATGTCCATCACGGCGTCTTCGACCGACGTGCTCACCCGGCGGGCACGGCACAGCATCACGAACAGGCCCAGCACGGCCAAGGTCGCGATGACACCGAGCACCGCGCGCTCGGTCAGGAGGTCACGCACGGCGTCCATGCTGTGCCGTGCAGTGGCCTCTAAGCAAGGGGTGGTGCACCGGATCGGGTAGACATCCGATGAATTTACCTTCGGAGGGTGGCCCACGGCACACCCTCTGTCGCCCCTCCCACCTGCCCGGTGGAACGGGTGCCACCCGGCGGTCCGCAGTTACCGCGCTGTTGGACGCGTTGCCCGCACGCCGATGACACCCCCTGTGCCGGCGTTCCGGGTGCATACTTTCCCCATCGGGTGACTTGTCACCTGACCAGTCACTCTTTGCACACGGAACGGCGAACGGCCGGCGGGGCGCTACTTCAGCAGCCGGGACATCCGGCGGTCGGCCAGCGGCTTGCCGCCGGTCTGGCACGTCGGGCAGTACTGGAACGCCTTGTCCGCGAACGACACCTCACGCACCGTGTCGCCGCACACCGGGCACGGCAGCCCGTTGCGCGCGTGCACCCGCAACCCGGACCGCTTCTCGCCCTTCAGCCGCGCCGCCGACTGCCCGACCGACCGCGCGACGGCGTCCGTCAGCACCCCGATCAACGCCTCGTGCAGCCGGTCCAGTGCCTCGGCGTTCAACTTCCCCGCCGTCGCATAAGGCGACAGATGGGCCGTGTGCATGATTTCGTCCGAGTAGGCGTTCCCCACCCCGGCCATGAGCGTCTGGTCCGTCAGCGCCGTCTTCAGCCGCTCGGTACGCCCCGCGAACAGGTCCTCCAGCTGCGTCCGGGTCACCGACAACGCGTCGGGCCCCAACCGGGCGATGCTGGGCACGGTCTGCGGGTCGGTGGTCACCCACGCGGCGAGGCCCTTCTTGGTGCCCGCCTCGGTCAGGTCGAACCCCGGCCCCTGCCCCGGCGGCCCCAGGTGCACGCGCAGCGCCAGCGGCCCCTTGCCGGGTTTGAGCGGCGCGGCGGACATCGTGTCGGACCACCTCAGCCACCCGGCCCGCGCCAGGTGCACGATCAGGTGCAGCCCGTCGCAGTCCAGGTCGAGGTGCTTGCCGTGCCGCCCGGCACCGGTCACGGTGCGACCTTGGAGGTCGGTCCACGGTGGCGTGAAGGTTTTCAGGACCTGCAACGACGCCACGTCGACGCGGTGCACGACGCGCCCGACGGCGTGTTCGCGCAAGTGGTCGGCCAGCGCCTCGACCTCGGGTAGTTCCGGCACCCGACCAGTGTCACCCGGGAAACCCGATCAGTCGACCCCGGCCAGGGGAAACGCCGGCCGGGGTGTGCCACCGGACGGGTGTCAGTCGACCGGTTGCAGCGGGCCGTCGAGGTCCGGCAGGGAGTACATCTCGATCTTGCGGGCCACGTTGGAGACCTCGTTGCGCACGGTCAGGAACCCGCGCACGGACCCCACCCAGCGCTCCGGCGGCAGTTCGTCGGTCTTCTTCGCCTCGGCCGCGACCAGCCACGGCCGGCGCACCGCCCACCGGGCCGGGAAGAACAGGAACACCAGGACCAGGGCGAAGATGAGCCACGCCGGCACGACGACGTCCTGCGGTGTCCAGGCGACCAGGATCACGCCCATCACCACCACGAACGCCAGCATGAGCACGCCCGGCCCGTGGCCGCCGCTCACGTCGTGCTCGAAGTCGGCGTCGGCGGACGGGTTGCGCCACTCGATCTGGCTGCGCACCGTCCACATCCGGCCGTCCGCACCGCGCACCAGCCGCGTCATCACCGTGCTCCTCAGCCTTCGAACGATCACTCAGCGGACTCAACGCTACCGGCAAACCGTTGCAACCAGCGGGTGAACCCGGCGGTAGCCGGCCGTGATCAGGACGATTTCAGCGGGCACGGCGTCGGGTGCAGGGTCACCGTCGTCGGGGTGACCGACGGCGTGGGCGTGACGACCGGCGTGGTGGTCGTGGTGCCGACCAGGGCGGTGGGCGGCTCGGCGGCGGTCGTGCCGGAGGACTGCGGGTCGCCCGGCCCTTCGAACAGCCGGAACGCCTCGGAGGTCGTGGTCGTGGCGGCGGCCGACCCGGGCTCCTGCGCCCGCGTGGTCGGGTTCCCGGTGCGCGCCGGCCGGGTCTCGGTGTGGGTGGTCACCCTCGGCCGCTCGACCGGCGGCTGCGCGGGCGGGGGTTCCGGCGAGGTCTCGCTGGTCGGCGAGCCGGTGATGGTCGGCGCGGTGGAGCGCAGTTCGAGCACGTCGTGGCCGTTGGGGCGGTCCGGGGAGGCGTCCACCAGGGCCGGTCCGGGCGCGCCGGTGAACGAGCCCGCGACCACGCCGAACAGGCCGACCGCGACCGACGCCGCCGACGCCGCGAGCACCAGCTTGACCCGGCCGGTGAGCCAGGCGGCCTTGCCCAGCACGGCGGGGCCGAGCAGCGCGGTCGCGGCGACCGGGACGGCGATGCTCGCCGCGTGCGCCCGCAGCGTCGAGCACACCTCGGTGAGTTCGGCGTGCAGCGAGTTGCACGAGGAGCAGGTCTGGAGGTGCTTGCGGATCCGCCGGTGCTCCGCGCCCTGCACGCCGCCGGCGGTGTAGTTGCCGAGCTTGGCGACCACGGAGTTGCACGCGCGGGGCCCCACGTCCTCCGCGAGGTGCGCCTGGAGGTAGGCGGCGCGCAGGCCCTCGCGGGCGCGGCGGGCCAGGGCGGCCATCGCGTTGGGGCTCAGGCCGAAGCTGGGCGCGACGGCGGCGGGCCGCTCGCCCTCCACCTCGACCTGCCACAGGACGGTCCGCCAGCGCTCGGGGAGGCTGGTGAACGCGCGCGAGATCAGCGCGTGCTCGGGTCGGGCGGCGGTGGCGTCCGGGAACGGCTCGACCCGGCGGGACAGCTCCTCGTCCTCGACCGGCACGTCCCGCCGCCGTCCGCTCCACTCCCAGGCGACGCGGCGGGCGACGGTCAGCAGGTAGGTGCGCACGTGGTCGGTGGGCCCGGTGCCCCGGCGGATCGCCTGGAGGACGCGGAAGAACGCCTCGGCGGTCAGGTCGTCGGCTTCGGCGTGTTCACGGACGTGCCGGAGGGCGAACCTGCGGACGGCGTCCGCGTGCCGGGAGAACAGCTCCCCGAACGCCGAGTCGTCGCCGGACCGCACCCTGGCGAGCAGTTCCCGGTCGAAATCGGCATCACCGGCCATCCCGCCCGGCACCTCCCGCCCGCACTGTGGTCCGAGGTCAAGATGCCACAGCCGGCTCCGACCGGCCCGAAGTGATAGCGACCCGATACCGAAGACCCGACACCCGGCGTGGGCCGTTCGGAGCAGTGGACCACTCTGGGTATCCCAACGCGCACTGCTAGCGCTCGGTGACGGACCGGTTACGGGTAGGCGTCAGGTGATGGGCGGCCCCGCCACGTTGGGCCGTTCGACCGGTAGTGTCCCGCCTCGTGGGCGACTGGCGCACAAGGGCTTCGGCCCTCCTCCCCGAGTTGAGCGCGGTCGTCGAGCGCGAGTCGTGGTCCTGCCACGTGTTCCTGTCGGAGCTGTGGCAGCTCGCGGCCGAGGCGCACCGGGCCGGGGACCAGGACGTGCTCCGGCGCGTGTACGGGTTCGCGCACTGGTGCTTCCGGCAGCCGGAGCAGTTCCTGGCCAACGCGTCGGTGGTCAGCTTCTACGAGCACGTGTTCGACGAGTGGGAGTTGCGCGACGAGGTCGCGCCCTGGCTGCCGACCGAGGTCGTGGACAAGGTGCGGCCGCTGTGGGAGTGGCGCTGGCCGGCCGAGCGGTTGTCCGAGGTAGACCGGCTGCTGGGGGCGACACCACCCCCCGGTCGCAATGTGGTTTGAGGCGTGGTCTATAGTTCTTCGTGTCAGGCGGATGTAGCGCAGTTGGTAGCGCATCACCTTGCCAAGGTGAGGGTCGCGAGTTCGAGTCTCGTCATCCGCTCTCGGTGAGGAAAAGGGCCCCGGGTTCGTTCCGGGGCCCTTTTTCGCGTGTTCCGGGTGTGATCCGGTCGGTCCGGGCCGGGCGTCGGCGGGTGATCGCCATTAGGTTTGGCGGCGAAGGCTTTTCCGACGTTCTGGATACGGAGTCCACCACCATGGCCACCACCCGCAAGGCGACCACGCACTGGGAAGGCAACCTGCTCCAGGGCAGCGGCACCGTGACGCTGGAGTCCTCCGGCATCGGCTCCTACGCGGTGTCCTGGCCGTCGCGCGCCGAGGAGGCGAACGGCAAGACCAGCCCCGAGGAGCTGATCGCGGCGGCGCACTCGTCGTGCTACTCGATGGCGCTCTCGCACGGCCTCGCGCAGGCCGGCACCCCGCCCACGCAGGTCGACACCTCCGCCGAGGTGACCTTCCAGCCGGGCACCGGCATCACCGGCATCCACCTGACCGTCCGGGCCGCCGTGCCGGGCCTGAGCGCCGACGACTTCGCCGCGGCCGCCGAGAACGCCAAGCAGAACTGCCCGGTCAGCCAGGCGCTGACCGGCACCACGATCACGCTGACCGCCGAACTGGCGCAGTGAGACCGGGGTACCGGCTCGACACCCCCGAGGTGTCGAGCCGGTACCGACACCCCGGAACGATTTGACCCGCCTGGGGGATGGCGGTAGTCAAGGTCAATGCTCACCGCAGCGGGGGGTCCGGCGCGGCTCGCCATCGGCGCATTAGCAGGCGCCGTGTTCGCCGCGCTGTTCGCGCACGGAGCCATGTCCGAAGCGCCCCAGGCGGTCCAGCCGGTCGGCGACGCGCACATCGTCGTCGTGTCCAACAGCGCGCAGCCCGGCCGGACCACCACGACCGCGGCCACGTCGACCGCCGGCAGCCGGTCGAGCGCCACGACGACCACCACCGCGTCGAGCACCACCACGACGACGGCCACCACGACCACGACGTCCGCCGCGACCACCACCGCGACCACGACGACGACCCGGCCGACCACGACCACCACGCGACCGACGACTACGACATCCCGAACCACCACGACGACCACTAGGCCGTGTGGATTGATTTTCTGCTGATCAACCTGCCAATGACTCACTCAGCGTGTTTTGGCAAGATCCCGGTGTGACGTTCAGCCAGGAGCCTGACCAGTCCCCGCAGAACAAGTCCCGACCGACCAACGACGCACCGACCCTCCGCATGTCGCCCGTCGCCACCCGGAACCGCCTCGCCGCGGCCTCGAAGACGCCTTCCGCCTCGACGGTCGCGACCGCGGAACGGACGTCCATGGCCGGAGTGCTGGCCGCCATCCCGTCGCCGGCCTCGCGGTCGACCGCCCCGGCCGCACCCCGGACCGCACCCCGGACCGCACCCGCGCCGAGCCCGGCCCCCGCGCCCGCCTCGAACGGCGTGCCGGCCGGTACCGGGGTCGACGGCGGGGCCGAGGCCGAGGCGGACACCGGAGTCGCCGCCCCGCCCGGGGCGGGGACGCCGGAGGCCGCGCCCGTGGACGCGGTGACGCCCGCCCCGATGGCCGGATTCCTGCCGGCGGTGGCCGCGCCGGTCGTGCAACCGCTCGTGGAACCGACCGCGGTGTCGGCCGAGCAGGATTCGGCGCGTGGCCTGTTCACGCCGGCGGTCCCGGTGGACGAACCGGTGGCGGACGTGCTGTCCGCAGCACCTCCTGTCACGCTCGCGCCCATCGCGCCCAAGCCCGTCGTGGCCCCGCCTGTCGCAGCACCGCCGGTCGCAGCACCGCCGGTCGTGGCCCCGCCCGTCGCACCGGCTGCCGTGGCGCAGTCGGCCGTGGCGCAGTCGGTAGCCGAAGTGCAGGCCGCCGTCGCCGCCAAGCCGGTAGCCAAGCCAGTCGCCAAGCCGGTGGCACCGCCCGTCGAGGAGCCCGCGCCACCGGTCTCGCCGGCGCAGGCGGCTGCCCCGACGGTCGTGTTCGCGCCCGTCGCCGCACCAGCACCAGCACCAGCACCCGCTCCGGCACCGACGCCCGCTCCGGCGGCGGAACCGGCGGTGGAACCGGAGGCTGCCCAGCCGGCCGCGCAGGTGAACGGGGCGGCCAAGGGGAAGTCCAAGAGCGCGTTGCGGCGGATCGCGCGGCGGATCGTCGGGCCGACCATCCTGACCAAGCGCAACTGAAAGGCGGCCCCACCGGCGTGCGGGGCCGCCTTCCGGCACCGTCGGATCAGGCGGCCACGACCGGGATCGTCTGGCCACCCTGGCAGTTGCCGCACGTGCCGACGAACAGGACGCCGCTGCCGGACCCGTACCTCCACGGGCCGTGCAGCACCGCCAGGTACGGGCCGGCGGGGACGTTGTGGAAGTCCACGCGGCCCTGGGCGTCGGTCCGGGCCGTGCCGACGACCGCGCCCGTGATCGAGTCGGTCAGCCGGACCTCCAGGTCGGCCACGGCCTCGCCCGCGTCGACGGTCCGGTCCTGGTCGCGGTCCTCGTAGTAGAACAGCCACGTGTCGGCGGGCGGCGCGGCGACGCGGGTGAACGCGCCGGCCTCGGGGTAGCCCTTCGGGGCGTCCGGGGAGTCGGGGCCGAAGTCGCAGGCGAAGCTCGCGGCCCCGTACCCGGTGGCCTTGTCGGGCACGGTCCCGCTGATCACGTAGGTGCGCGTCTGGCCGGCGGGCACGGTGACGCCCGGCCGCTCCCAGGCCAGGTCGCCCTCGTCGAGGTCGACCAGGTGCGGGCCCTCGCCGCCGCTGCGGTCGCAGCCCGACTTGATGCCGGCCACGTCGGTGGTGCCGGTGTTGGTCAACGTCACGGTGACCTGCGCGCGGTCGCCCACGGCGTGGTCCGCCTGGTCGAACACCGCCGAGGCGGTGAGCCGGTCGCTCAACGGCCGCTCGGCCCGGTACTCGACCTGCTCGTCGCCGTCGACGTCCACCTCCGTGCCGCGCGGCAGCACCCAGCCGTCCGGTGCCTCGTGGACGAACACGCTGTACCGCCGGACCGGCAGCCCGGTGAACGAGAACCGGCCGTCGGCGTCGGTGCGCGCGACGCGCCGGTTCGGCAGGCTCCAGTCCGACGCCTCGACGCGCACGCCCGCGAGCCCCTCACCGGGGTCGGCGACCTGGTTGCCGTTGCGGTCGCCGTAGACCCGGCCGCCGATGCTGCCGGTGGCCGAGTCCGGCGCGGTGACCGGCACCCGGACCTCGACCTCGTTGTTGGTGCGGTCGGCGTCGCCCAGGTAGAAGATCGAGAACCGGACGACGGGCGCGCCCTGCCAGTTGTAGATGCGGCCGGTGCCCGCCGCGGTGACCGACGCGCCCGGCGCGAGGGTGGCGCCGGGGTAGCGGACCGCGTCGAGCCCGCTGAGGCTCAGGTAGGAGCCGGACGTGGTCGCCGTGCTGACCGACACGTTGGTGGCGACCGCGTCGCCGAGGTTGGCGACGGTGACCCGGACCGGGATGTCCTGCCCCACGAGGTAGGGCCCGCCGGGCACCTGGACGGTGATGGCCGGGTCCGGGCCGGGAGCCGCGTGGGCGATCGACGTCGTGCCCAACACCAGGCCCAAGGCCGCGACGAGCACGACCGGACCGCGCGCCGAAAGGCGCGCTCGCTGCGCTGACAATCCATTCCCCCTGGAAGACGGGTGCACGCGCGGGCCTCGGTCCGCGACCTCCGCTCGCCCGCCGGCACCTACCGGCTTGTGGTTCGGACGCTAATGGAGCCCGCGCCCCGGTAGTTCGCCCGAAGGCGAAGTCCACCGGAGAGGACGAACGTGATCACCGCGCGGTGATCGGCACGGCGTCGTCGTTTTCCGCACGCACCAACGGATGTCCGGCTATCGGCCGATGCACGGCGGTCGCCGGGCGGGTACCGGGCCGGGGCGCGGGCCGTGGGAGACCTCCCCCGCGCGGAAGATCCACGCGGACGGAATTGCTCCGATCGGCCCTGGCGGACTGGGCCACAAAGACCAGCGCGAAGGCGAGCGGGGCTCTGTTCGGGCGGGTGGCCGCACGTGAGTCCGGCTCACTGACGGCAACGACAGCATCACA
Source organism: Saccharothrix sp. NBAS 001 (assembly GCF_056640475.1). NCBI lineage: Bacteria > Bacillati > Actinomycetota > Actinomycetes > Pseudonocardiales > Pseudonocardiaceae > Saccharothrix > Saccharothrix sp. NBAS 001. Next base: position 7,997,638 of record NZ_CM153251.1, on the reverse strand, counting down.
AGTGGCGGATGCCCGAAAGCCCGACCGGCCCATAGGTCACAATGGCGACCGCGCGGCTACTTTGGAGGGGCGGATGGCCTGGCAAGAGGACCTGGCGGAGCTGGACAGGACGTTGGCGGAGGGTCGGATCAGCGCCGACGAATACCGCCGGCGTCGTGACGAGCTCCTGGCTTCCGCCTCGGGCGCGGCGCCGCAACAACCCCCGCAGGGCAACGGCCCGTTCGGCGCGCCCTTCCGCTGGGAGGCGTCGCAGCCGCCCCAGGGCGGCCCGAACCCGGACGCGACCCAGGTGGTGACGCCCGGCCAGCCGCCGGTGCAGCCGCCGCCGAACCCGGACGCGACGCAGGTGGTCAGCGGCCAGCGGCCGCCGGACGCGGAGCGCACCCAGTACGTGCGCCCGGTCGCGCCCCCGCCGAACCAGATGCCCCCGCAGCCGCCCCAGCAGGGCGGTTGGGGTGGCGGCGCGGCCCCGGCGAACACCCCGCCGTGGGGCAACGACCAGGGTTTCGGCGTGGTCGGCGAGCAGACGCCGAGCTGGATCGCGCAGGGCCCCGAGGTGTTCGACGAGAGCGGCGGTGGCGGCGGCAAGAAGTGGCTGGCGATCGTCGGGATCGTCGTGGTGCTGGCGCTCGTCGGCGGCGGCATCTGGTTCTTCACCACCCGGGACGCCAACAGCACGGCCGGTGGCGAGACCACGCAGACCTCCGGTCCGCCGCCGACCACGACGACGACCAAGCCGAAGGACGGCCTGGAGGTCGCCAAGCTGCCGGGCGTGAGCCAGGACCAGTCGGGCGTGAAGAACTTCGCCGACGTGGTGGCGGGCAAGCTGCTCACCGCCGACGAGAACGAGGCGTACCAGGCGTCCGGCGCGGGCCGGTCGCGGCTGGGCGGCTCGGTGGTCTCCGGCGGCGCGATGTACACGCAGGTGCTGACCGTGAAGATGAACGGCCCGGCCGAGGCGAAGACCGCGCGTGACGCGCTGGGCGTGCTCCAGGCCAAGTTCGCGATGCAGCCTTACAGCGGCACGCTGCCCACGGGCGTCACGGCGTTCCAGGCCCCGCCGGCGGGCAACGGCCTCGGCGTGGCGCGCGCGCACTACATCTCCAAGGACGTCGTGGTCCGCGTGCAGGTGACCGGCAAGGACATGGCGCAGGTCACCAAGGCGTTCGACGAGCTGCTGCTGGCGCAGATCGAGCAACTGGCCGTGGATGCCTGATCGGCGGGTCGCCGGCAGCGCGGTGGTGGTCGGCGGGCCGGGCGCGGCGAGCGCCCTGGCCCGCTCCTACCGGGAGCACCACCCCGACCACGAGTTCGTGGTGCTGGTCGCCGACGCGTGGGAGGACGCCGGGGAGCTGCCCGGCGTCACCGTGCTCGCGGCGCGCGACCTGGGTGTGCCGGCGCGGGAGTACCTGCGGGCGGCGACCTGCGGCACGTCCGAGGGGCTGGTCCGCTTCGCCGCGCCGCTGCTGGTCCGCCGGCTGCTCGACGTGTACGACCTGGTGGTGCACTTCGCGCCGGACTCGCTGGTGCTGGGCCCGCTGCCGGACTTCCCGGCCGGCCTGACGCTGGTGCCGAAGCTGCTGGCGCCGCTGCCCGACGACGGCCGGCACCCCCGGCTGGTGGGCGGGTTCACCGAGAACTTCGTGGCGGTGGGCCGGGACGCGCGGGCGTTCGCGGACTTCTGGGCCGACCGGGCCCGCGCCGACCTGGTCGCGGACGCCCCGCGCGGGTGGGCCGCCGACGCCGCCGCCCTCTTCCCGCACCACGTGGCCCGCGACCCCGGGCTGGGCGTGGCCGCCTGGAACCTGCACGAACGCGAACCGTCCCGGGCGCTGGTGGTCGACTTCACCGGCCACGAGGACCCGTGGCTGACCGCGCCGGGCCACGACCGCGTGCTGCTCTCGGCGCACCCGGGCTGGCGGCGGCTCTACGAGCGGCACACCCCGGCCACGGCCCGTTCGGCGTTCGACGCGTTCCCCGACGGCGAGCCGATCACCGACGTGATGCGCGCGGTGTACCGGGAAGCGCTGCGGGTCGAACCGGACCCGTTGGACGACACCCCGAGGACCCCGCCGCCGCACGCGTTCGACGGCACCGCGTTCCGGGAGTGGCTCGTCTCCCCCGCCACGCCGGCGCAGCGCGCGTCCGGCATGAACCGGCTGCTGCACGGCGTGTGGCAGTCCCGGATCGACCTGCGGGCCGCGTTCCCGCGCCCGCTGGACGCCCTGGACCCCGGTTTCCGCGACTGGTGCGCGCGGCACGGCGTGCACGAGGGCGTGCCGGTGTGGGCGCTGCCGACCGCGCCGGTCGAGCCGGCCGCGCCGACGGCGGAGTTCGGCGTGAACGTGGCCGGCTACCACACGGCGGAGCTGGGCATCGGCGAGATGGGCCGGGTGGTCCTGGACGTGGTGGCCGCCGCCGGCGTGCCGCACGTGTCCGTTGTGGACGAGCACTCGGTGAAGGGCACCGCGCGCACGGGCGTGGCCGCGCCGGACTCGGTGGGCCGGCCGAAGTACCCGGTGAGCCTGATCACGGTCAACGGCGACTTCACCCGGTCGCTGCTGGAGGCCGACCCCGAGGTGGGGCACGGCCGGTACCGGATCGGCCTGTGGGCCTGGGAGCTGGAGGAGTTCCCGCCGACCATGCACCACTTCGGACTCGTCGACGAGGTGTGGACGGTCAGCGATTTCGTGCGGCGGGCGGTCGAGCCGCACTCGCCCGTCCCGGTGCGGACCGTGCCGGTGCCGGTGGTGGAGCGCGCCCTGGTGCGCGCCGAGCCGCGCGCGCCCGGTGAGACCACGGGCTTCCTGTTCGCGTTCGACTTCAACAGCACCGCGCAGCGCAAGAACCCGTGGGGCGTGGTGACGGCGTTCCAGCGCGCGTTCCCCGGCCGCGCGGACGTGCGGTTGGTCGTCAAGTCGACAAATGCCCACCTCCACCCGGGCGCGGCGGAGCGGCTGCGGCTGCTGGTCGCCGACGACCCGAGGATCACGCTGGTCGAGCGCTACCTGAGCGCGGGCGAGCTGGCCGAGCTGTACGCGTCCAGCCACGCCTACGTGTCGCTGCACCGCAGCGAGGGCTTCGGGCTGACCGTGGCGGAGGCGATGGTGCGCGGCCTCGCGGTCGTCGCCACCGACTACGGCGGCACGGCCGAGTTCGTGAACGCGTCGGTCGGCTGGCCGATCCCGCACGGCATGACCACCGTCGGGCCGGGCTGGCCGCCGTACCAGCCGGACGCCCGCTGGGCCGACCCCGACCTGGACGCCGCCGCGCGCGCCCTGCGCGAGATCGCCGACGACCCGCAGGAGGCGCACCGGCGCGGCCTGGCCGCCCGTGATCACCTGCTGCGCACCCGGTCGTTCGACGCCGCCGCCGCGTGGCTGCGCACCCGGCTCGACGCCGCGCACCGGACGTGGCTGGACCGCACCACCCCGCCGCACCGGCCGCCGCTGGTGCGCGCCGCGCGGCGGGTGCTCGGCCCGGCGGCCGGCCCGATCCGGCACGCGCTGGGCCGGGTGGAGGCCATACTGGACCGGCGATGACCGCTCACGAAGAGGCCGACCCGGACGCCAAGAACGTGCTGCCGCCGGTGCACGAGTCGCTGCTGCCGACCGAGCACGCGCTGCACCGCCCCCGGCACAGCGCCACCCAGCGGGTGTCGTTGATCTGCGCGGTGGTCTTCCTCACCCTGCCGGCGGTCGCGTTCGTGCTCGGCGCGCACCCGCGCGAGTTCGAGAACCGGGCGCTCACCGGGTTCCCCGGGATCACCGAGATCGAGAAGCTCCAGCCGTGGGCGAGCGACCACCTGCCGTTGCGCGAGCAGGCGATCGGCCTCTACGACGCGATCAGCCGGGGCGTGTTCGGCGAGCCGCCCGCGCGGCCCAAGTCCGACCAGGGCGGCGCGGTCATCCCGACCGAGACCAGCAAGCCCGCCAAGCCCAAGCGCCCGCCGGTCACCTTCCCGGACGTCGTGGAGGGCACGAACGGCTGGCTGTACCTGGGCAACGAGCTGGCCAGCCACTGCGCGCAGTCCTTCGCCACCGACGAGATCGTGCGCCGGCTGCGGACCCTGCGCGACGGCGTGACGGCGTCGGGCCGCAAGTTCGTCGTGGTGGTCGCGCCGGACAAGGCGACCCTCTACCCGCAGAACCTGCCGCCCGACCTGCCCGGCCGCGAGTGCCACCGCGAGGTGGTGGACGAGTTCTGGGCGGCGGTGTCCAAGGAGGACTACGTCCTGGACGTGCGCAAGGACCTCAAGGACTGGGGCGAGCGGCTGGGCACCCCGGTCTACGGCCCGGTGGACGCGCACTGGGGCGAGGAGGGCGGCGTGGTGACCGCCCGCCGGGTGGCCGAGAAGCTGCGGCCCGGCCTCACCTCGACGTGGCGGGTGGACGAGGGCCCGGCGTGGCAGTCGGCCGCCGACCTGCCGCCGCTGATCGGCCGCACCGGCACCACCACCGGCCTGTCCTACCGGATCCTGCCGGACGGCAAGACCTCGCGGACCCGCGACGACACCTCCCGCGACCTGAACAAGCCGTTGCGGCTCAACACGACCAGCGGTCCGGGCACGTACGCGCCGAAGGTCGGGATGCTCAGCGACTCGTTCACCATCCGCACCACGAAGTACCTGGGCAGCGCGTTCGGCGACCTGACGATCATGCACCACGGGCAGCTCGCGGCCGACCGGGGCGAGGCCGCCGGGAAGATGCTCGCCGACACCTCGGCGGTGGTGGTCGAGGTCGCCGAGCGCAGCCTCGCGGGCGGCACGTTCAGCCTGCTCAACCCGGTCGTCGTGGACACCATCGTGAAGGAGTTGCAGGCCAAACCGGTCCGCTGACCCGGTTGCGGCCCGCCCGCGCGGGCGACTGGCCTAGACTGCGCTCAGCCGCTCTCGGCGACTTCGCCCGCAATCTTTCGTTGGACGGTCCATGTCGCAAGCACGCCTGGCGGACGCCATCGTCCGCCTGGATAAGCACCGGAACCTCAACCTGCCGCTGCGCTCGCGGGACGTCTTCGGCAGATTCCTGCTGCGCCTGCTGTGGAAACGGCAGCTCAAGTGGCAAGTGGACTTCAACCTCGCGGTCCGCGACGCGGTCGACGCGCTGAGCCAGGGCGGCGGCGCGAACAGCGGCGCGGCCACCGGTGACGAGCTGGAGCAGCTGCGCGCCGCCGACCAGAACATCATGGCGGGCCTCAACCAGCGGCTGTACGCGGCGATCGGCGGTGTCCGCACCGAGGTCACCGACCTGCGGCTGCGGCTGGTCGACCGGGAGACCGCGACCGACGAGGTGACCGCCCGGCTGGACCGGATCGAGCGCCGGCTGGCCGAGCTGGACTCGGCGGCGCTGGACACCCGGCTGCGGCACGCCCAGCTCGACCTGTTCCTCGACCAGGCGCGGGCCACCACCCCCGAGGTCGAGGTGACCGCGGTGCCGGAGCGGGCCGCCGGCCTGGAGATCCCGGTGGCGCACCTGCTCGACGGCCCCGAGGAGCGCGTCCGCGCCGCCCGCGAGGTCTACCTGCCGGTGGTGCGCGCGGCCGGCGGGCCGGTGCTGGACGTCTCGCCCGGCCGGGGCGAGTGGCTGGAGGTGCTGCGCGCGGCGGAGGTGCCCGCGTCCGGCACGTCGGCCAACCCGTTCGTGGTCAAGCACTGCGCCGAACTGGGCCTGCCGGTGGCCGAGGCGGACCCGCTGGACGCGCTGGCGCGCACCGGCCGGCGCTCGCTGGGCGCGGTCACCGCGTTCCGGTTCGCCGAGCGGCACGACCCGGCCGAGCTGGCCCGGTTCTTCGACCTGTCGGCCCGCGCGCTCGCCTCCGGCGGCGTGCTGGTGCTGGAGACGCCGAACCCGGAGGGGCCTGGCCTGGCCGACTTCCACGTCGACCCGTTCGCGCGGCGGCCGGTGCACCCGACGTTCCTGCGGTTCCTGGCCGAGGTGGCCGGGTTCTCCCGGATCGAGGTGCGCTACCCGGACAGCGGCCCGCTCGACGGGTGGCCCGCCACGCCGCCCGCGACCGACGCGGCGCGGGCCGGCCGGTACTGCCTGCTCGCGTGGGTGTGACCATGCGGGTGGGCATGTGGAGCCCGCTGCCGCCCGAGCGCAGCGGGATCGCCGACTACACCTACGAGCTGCTGGGCCCGCTGGGCGACGAGGTGTCGCTGACCGCCGTGTCGCGGTCGGCCGCCGCGTCCTCGCCGGTGCCGGTGGTCCCGCCCGCCGAGGCGACCGGGCTGCCGGTCTACCAGATGGGCAACCACTCGGGCGTGCACTCGTGGATCTACCGGCGGGCGCTGGCCGAGCCGGGCGTGGTGGTGCTGCACGACACCTCGCTGCTGGACTTCCACCAGGGGTTCCACGGCGGCCTGGGCACCGCGGGCTTCCGCGACGAGCTGGTCTACGCGCACGGCCCGATCTGGGGCGACCCGGGCGACCCGGCGCTGCTGCACGGGTGGCCGGCGGTCGAGGCGGACGGCACCAAGTACCTCGACGCGATGACGATGACCCTGGAGCGGCGGCTGCTGGCCGCGAGCAAGGGCGTCATCGTGCACGACCCGTACACGGCGTCGCGGCTGCGCGGTCGGTACCCGGGGCTGCCGGTCTCGGTGGTGAACTCCGGCGCGCCGGTCCGCGGCGACGCCGAGCGCGCCTCGGTGCGGGCCCGGTTCGGCTGGTCCGACGACCACGTGGTGTTCGGCGTGTTCGGCGGGTTCAACCGGATCAAGCGGATCCTGGTGGTGGTGCTGGCGTTCGCGCAGGCCCGGCGGCGCTGGCCGCACGCCCGGCTGCTGATCGCCGGGCACGTGGACTACCCGGACGTGCACGCCGACGTGCTGCGGGCGCTGGAGCAGTACGGGCTGGCGCACTCGGTGCACCTGGAGCTGAGCCCGGCCAAGGACGACTTCGAGCGGCTGATCGGCGCGACCGACGCGGTGGTGAACCTGCGCTGGCCCACGGCCGGCGAGACCAGCGCGGTGATGATGCGGGCGTTCGGCGCGGGCCGGGCGGTGATCACCAGCGACCTGCCGCAGAACCGGCACTACGACGAGGAGTTCTGCTTCCGGGTGCCGCTGGAGCCGCAGGCCGAGGCCGAGGCGCTGGCCACGCTGATGGAGCGGATGATCGTCGAGCCCGGCGAGGTGCGGGCGGCGGGCGGGCTGGCCCGCGACTGGGTGGCCTCGGCCGCGTCGTGGCCCGCGGTGGCCCGGCAGTACCGGGCGGCGCTGGAGGCGTCGGCCGACCACGTGCCGCAGGTGGCGCGGGCGGCGGTGCCCGCCGACGTGACCGCGCCGCTGGAGGTCGCCACGCCGGGCGTGAACCTGTTCGCGGACATGCGGGCCACCACCGGGCTCTCCGAGTCGTTCCGGCGGGCCGGGCTGGCGCTGCTGGACACCGACGCGGGCCTGACCTACACCGAGTTCAACTCGCGCGCGCCGGTCCGCACGGTCGCGGTGCCGCGCGCGATGTCGGAGCTGCGCGGCGGCAAGGACTACCCGGTCGACCTGTGGATGGTGAACCTCAACGAGTTCCAGCTCATCCCGGACTCGGCGCTGGACCGGTACACGATCGCGCTGTGGGCGTGGGAGCTGCCGGAGATCCTGGACTACACGCTGGTCCAGCTGCCCCGCCTGGACGAGCTGTGGGTGGTGTCGTCGTTCGTCGGCGACGCGTTCCGGACCGTCACCGACATCCCGATCACGGTGGTGCCCAACGTGATCCCGGAGATCTCGGCGCGGCCGGACCGGGCGCGGTTCGGGCTGGCCGAGGACGCGTTCGTGGTGCTGTTCACGTTCAGCGCGTCCTCCAGCGACGCCCGCAAGAACCCGTGGGGCGTGATCGAGGCGTTCCGCCGGGCGTTCCCGGCGCACGAGCGCGGCACCTCGGCGCACCTGGTGATCAAGGCCATCGACCTGGACATCTTCCCGCTGATGGCGGCGGCGCTGGGCGACGCCGTCGCGGCCGTCGGCGGGACGCTGATCTCCGAGGACCTGAGCCGGGCCGAGATGGACGCCCTGCTGGCGTCGTGCGACGTGTACGCGTCGCTGCACCGCTCCGAGGGCTACGGCCTGGGCATGGCCGAGGCGATGATGCTCGGCAAACCGGTCGTGGCCACCGGCTACGGCGGCAACACCGACTTCATGCCGCCCGGCGCGGCGGCGACCGTCGGCTACGGCATCCGCCCGATCACCGCCAAGGACCACCGCTACGACAACCGGTTCGCCGACTGGTACCGGCCGGGCCAGCTGTGGGCGGAGCCGGACGTGGCGCAGGCCGGCCAGTGGCTGCGGCGGCTCGCCGACAGCCCCGGGCTGCGGGCGCGGATGGGCGAGCGGGCGCGGGAGGCGATCCGGGCGCACAGCGGCGCGGACGCCGTCGGCGCGGTGATGCGCGAGCGGATCCACCGGATCTACCGCGAGGGCAGGCACCTCGGCGGCGTGCACCGCAAGCGCGATCCGCGGGGATGAGCCCGGTGGCCCGGCCCGCGCGAGCGGGTCGGGTCAGCGGTTCTCCAGCTCCACCAGGCGCGCCTCCAGCGCGGCCAGCCGCCGGTGCGACCTGCCGAGCCGGAGTTCGGCCTCGCGCAGCGCGGCCCCCAGGTCTTCGATGTGCGCGGCGTCCTTGGCGCGGGCGTCCTGCGCCTCGCGGACCGCGTTCTCCAGCCGCCGGATGTAGCCGATCTCGGCCACCCGGGCGAGCCGCTGGTCGGCGTGCTCGGCCCGGACGAACCGGTCGAACACGTTCGCGGGCGCGGCCAGCACGGTGCGCGCCTGCTCGTCGGACTCCAGCGCGTAGAACCGGTTGAGCCCGTCGAAGAGGACCGGCGCGTAGCCGGCCGCGAGCAGCAGCGGCTCCCAGCCCTCGTGGCTGGGCGTCGGCGAACCGGGCTCGGTCGCCTCGACCAGCACCACCCGGGGTGCGTGCCGGGTCCAGTCCGCGCCCTCGATGACCGCCCGCTCCGCGCCCTCGACGTCGATCTTGAGGAAGTCGACCGGGCCGGGGAACTCGTCGAGCACGGCGGCCAGCGTGCGCACCTCGACCTCGACGTCGACCACCTGGAACTCGGCGCGGTAGCCCGCGGCCAGGTCGTCGTCCAGGGTGGACCAGCCGGAGCGGTCCTCGACCACGTGCAGGGTCGCGGTGCCCTCGGCCGCGCCGAGCGCGACGGCCAGCGTGACGTCGTCCGGGCGGGCTTCGCGCAGGCGCTGCGCGTGGTCCGGGATCGGCTCGACGTTGATGCCGCGCCAGCCCAGGTCGTAGAAGTGCTTGGTGACCGAGTCCTGGACGGCGTCGGCCGCGCCGACGTCGACGTAGCGGCCGGTGGTCCGCCCGTGGAACAGCCGGGCGAGGACGACGTCCTCCCCGTTCTGCGCGTAGGAGATCACCGCAGACCGGCCTTGCGCGCTTCCACGTCCAGGTCGTGGTCGACCATCATCGCGACCAGCTCGGCGAACTCCACCTGCGGCTTCCAGCCGAGCTTCTCGTGCGCCTTGGCCGCGTCGCCGACCAGCAGGTCCACCTCGGCCGGGCGGAAGAAGCGCGGGTCCTGGGTGACGTGGGACTCCCAGTCCTCGATGCCCGCGTGGGTGAACGCGGCGCTGACGAAGTCGCGCACCCGGTGCGTGACACCGGTCGCGATCACGTAGTCGTCGGGCTGGTCCTGCTGGAGCATCTGCCACATGGCCTGCACGTAGTCGCCGGCGAAGCCCCAGTCGCGGCGCGGCTCCAGGTCGCCCAGCACCAGGGTGTCCTGGAGGCCGAGCTTGATCCGGGCCACCGCGTTGGTGATCTTGCGGGTGACGAACTCCAGGCCCCGGCGCGGCGACTCGTGGTTGAACAGGATGCCGGAGCAGGCGTAGAGGCCGTAGCTGTCGCGGTAGTTGACGGTGATGTCGTGGCCGAAGACCTTGGCCACGCCGTACGGCGACCGGGGGTAGAACGGGGTGGTCTCGCGCTGCGGGGTCTCCCGCACCTTGCCGAACATCTCGGAGCTGGACGCCTGGTAGAACCGGATCGGGTTGTTGGTGCTGCCGCCCGCCATCCGGATGGCCTCCAGCATCCGCAGCACGCCCAGGCCGGTGACGTTCGAGGTCAGCTCGGCCTGCTTGAAGCTCAGCGCGACGAACGAGATGGCCGCGAGGTTGTACACCTCGTCCGGCTGGGTCTGCTCGACCGCGGAGATGAGGCTGGTCAGGTCCTGGAGGTCGGCCGAGACCACCTCGACGAACGGCAGTTCCTGCTGCACCAGCTCGGCGCGCGGGTTGCTCTGGCCCTTGACCAGCCCGAACACCTCGTACCCCTTGTCGTGCAGGAGTTCGGCGAGATATCGGCCGTCCTGACCGGTGATACCGGTGATCAATGCACGCGCCACCGCGCAAGGATAGCCGTGGGCGAGTCCTCCCCTTCACCCGATCCGGGACGGTCGGCGGGGACAGGGGTTGGTCGCGCCGGCCGCAGGCAACCCCCGTCCCATGCGCGGCGTCTCTTCTGGTGATGACATCCCCCGACCGACCGGAGAAGCAGATGTGGCTTGCTGTGAGCCTGGTCACTTTGGGAGCGGTCACATTTTCGGCGCGCGCGGTTTGGACACTGCGGTGCGTATCGAAAACAGACCGGGATCGTCCCCGCATTGAGACCACATCGTCCACCTAGGCCCTATGGGGGATTGTGCGCTTGCCGTACGATCTTTTTCGGGTCACCAGACCTGTGCCTGCTAGGGGACCTCAGATACAGAGGTAGGTGCGCCATGGATCTCGCACTGAGCAAGGTCATCGAGCTGCGCGAGAGCGGTTTCCAGTTCCTCCACCTCCGGGACGAGGACGGACAGCTCGATCGCATCATGGCGTTCAAGCAACGCAGAGGGTTCATCGACTCGATCCTGTTCTGGTCCGAGACCGAGGCGCGCGCAGGCCGCCTACCTGCGGTTCGGGACAGCACCAGGGCCGCCCAGGCGGTCTGGATCTACGAGGGTCCGCTGGTCGAGGCGGTCGACCGGCTGCTCGACCTGCCCGAGCCGGGTTCCCGCAACGCGCCCACGCTGATGAAGCGGACCGCGTCGGATCTGGCCGTTGTGACGACGCTGCCGTTCAAGCTGAAGCTGCCGCCGGGCGCCATCGCCTGACCACCGCTCGATCCCGGGCCCCGCGTGAAGAACGCGGGGCTTCTTGGGCTGGTCACCCTCCGTGCATTTTTCCGGCCACCCGATCGCTTTACGTGACGAGCATATGCACCCTCGCACGCGGGTTCCCAGAATGTGCGACGAATACGACCAATACCCTGGGTTACCAGAGGTATAACAATTCCTCATACTGTCGGGTTATGGCCGACGGGGGCTCACCAAACCCGATTCGTACGCGAGCACGACTAGTTGCGCCCGATCCCGCGCGGCCAGTTTCGTCATCACCCGGCTCACGTGAGTCCGCGAAGTGGCCGGGCTGATGACCAGGTGTGCGGCGATCTCGTCGTTGGACAGGCCGCCCGCCACCAGCGCCAGGATCTCCCGTTCCCGGGCGGTCAGTTCGCGCAGCGCTTTCGGATCCGGCCGGCGGTGCTCCGGGCGGGCCGCGAACTCCTCGATCAGGCGACGGGTGACGCTCGGCGCGAGCAGCGCGTCCCCCTGCGCGACCACCCGCAGGGCGTGCAGGAGCTCGACCGGGTCGGTGTCCTTGAGCAGGAAGCCCGACGCGCCGCCGCGCAGCGCCTCGAAGACGTACTCGTCGACGTTGAACGTGGTCAGCACCAGGACCTTGACCTCCGGCAGCTCGGCGCAGATGTCGCGGGTCGCGGTCAGCCCGTCCACGCCGGGCATCCGGATGTCCATCACCACCACGTCCGGCCGGTGCTCACGCGCCAGCAGCAGGGCCTCCGCGCCGTCGCCGGCCTCGCCCACCACCTCGAACCCGTCCTCGGTGTCCAGCAGCAGGCGGAAACCCGCCCGCACCAGCACCTGGTCGTCGGCCAGCACCACCCTGATCACGCGCCACCTCCCACGGCAGAACCGCACGCACCTCGAACCCGCCCTCCGGCCGGGGGCCGGCGGCCAACCCGCCGCCCAGCGCCTCCACCCGCTCCCGCATCCCGCGCAGCCCCGACCCCGCGCCCTGCCCGGCCTGCGCGCCGCCGGTGCCGTCGTCGCGCACCGAGATCTCCAGGTGCCCCGCCCCGTCGCGGCCGGGCTCGGCGCGGGTGAACGTGATGGTGATCGCCGTCGCGTCCGGGGCGTAGCGCAGGGCGTTGGTCAGCGACTCCTGCACCACCCGGTAGGCCGCCGCGTCGACCGGTGCCGGGACCTCGCCCGGGTCGCCGACCACGCGGGCCTTGGGGACCGGGGCGAGGAGTTCGGGCAGCCGGGACAGCGAGGGCACGGGCGTGACGCCCTCCCCGGTGCGCAGGACGCCGAGGGTCGCGCGCAGGTCGTCCAGCGCGTGGCCGGAAGCCTCCTTGATGGCCCTGAGCGCCTTCACGGCCTCCTCGGGGCGGCGGTCCGCGACGTGCGCGGCGACGCCGGCCTGGACGTTGATCATGGCGAGGCTGTGCGCGACCACGTCGTGCACCTCGCGGGCGATCCGCAGGCGTTCCTCTTCCATCCGGCGATCCCGACGTTCGGCGATGCGCACCCGGCGCAGCGACAGGAGCGCGAACGCCGGGACGACGATCAGCGGGCCCCCGTGGCCGGTGACGTAGTAGAGCCACGTGGACACCCCGGTCACCGCGATGACGGCGACCGGGAAGCGGCGACGCCACAGCAGCGGCACGAACGTCGCCGCGAACCACACCCACGCCAGCCAAGCCACGGCACGACCGTACGGGAGCGCCACCAGCGAGGACATCGCCCGCCAGGCGTGCCCGCCGCGTACGACCCCGGTCGTACCCCGGGCGGCACCGCCCCACGGCCCGTCCTGCGGCACTGCGGCCACCGCTCCGGGTGAAGAAGTCCACTCGGAGGAGGTAGCGAGCTTGATCCGAGGGGCCGAACTGCGAAATTTTCCGCTCCATGGATCTCAGGAAGACCTCGTGGCCGGCCGGCGGGACGACCGCGACCCGGGACGTCGACTGACCGATCCACCCGGAGCCGGAACGGTCCCGGCCCCCTCCCCCTCGGGCCGGGGCCGTTCCAACCCCAGTCCCACTCCGACCCGGTCCCGCCGGGTCCAAGGCCCCGGCGGTCCGGGGTCAGCGGCCGGCGGCGTAGCCCTGGTTGCCCCGGGCGTTGGCGGCGGCGCGCAGGAAGCCGGTGCCGGGGTCGCGGGCCACGGCGGACATCCGGCCGAGGGACCACGGGCCCGCGTCGACCACCTCGTGGCCGCGTTCGCGCAGCGTCGCCAGGGCCGCCGCGCCCAGGCGCGACTCGACCACCAGCTCGCCGGGCGTCCAGGCGCGCGGGTAGAACGAACTCGGGAACGCGTTGCTGTGCCACATCGGCGAGTCGATGGCCTCCTGGAGGTTCAGGCCGCCGACCGTGTGCGCCAGCCAGAACCCGAGCTGCCACTGGTCCTGCTGGTCGCCGCCGGGGGTGCCGAAGCCGACCGCCGGTTCGCCGTCGCGCAGGGCGAGCGTCGGGGACAGCGTGATGCGCGGGCGCTTGCCGGGGGCGAGGGTGTTGGGCAGGCCCTCGTCCAGCCAGAACATCTGCGCGCGGGTGCCCAGGCAGAACCCGAGCGACGGGATGGTCGGGGACGACTGGAGCCAGCCGCCGGACGGGGTGGCCGAGACCAGGTTGCCCCAGCGGTCCACCACGTCGATGTGCACGGTGTCGCCGCGGACCGCGCCGGTGCGCGAGACGGTCGGCTCGCCGAGGGCGCCGCCGCCGTCCACCCCGGCGGCGGGAGCGCCCGCCCGCACGTGCGCGGGGAGCACCGGGTCCAGCCCGCCGGGGGAACCCGGGCGCAGCTCGCGCGACGCCGTCTCGCCGACCAGCGCGGCGCGGGCCTGCGCGTAGTCCTTCGACAGCAGCGCCTCCAGCGGCACGTCACCGCTGTCGCCGTACCACGCCTCGCGGTCCGCGAACGCGAGCTTGGCGCACTCCACCGCCAGGTGCACGGTCTCCGCGGTCGGCAGGCCGTCCACGTAGGACAGCCGGTCGGCGAACGCCTCCAGCAGCCGCAGCTGCTGCAACAGCACCGGCCCCTGGGACCACCCGCCGATCTTCGCGACCGTCCACTCGCCGAAGTCCGCGGTCACCGCGTCCTCGTAGGTCGCCTGCCACGACGCCATGTCCTGCCCGGTCAGCACGCCGGCGTGGTCGGCGCCGGAGTCGTCGCGGAACGCGGTCCGGCAGAACTGCTCGACCTGCGCCGCCACGAACCCCTGGGACCACGCCCGCCGGGCCGCCTCGATCTGCGCCTCGCGGTCGCTGCCGGCCGCCTCGCCGGCCGCGAGCAGCCACTCCCAGGTGTCGGCCAGCTTCGGGTTGCGGAACCGGGCGCCCGGTCGCGGGGCCTTCCCGTCCGGCAGCCACAGGGCCGCCGAGGACGACCAGTGCTCCCGGAACAGGTCCGACACCGTCTCGACGGTCGCCGAGACGCGCTCCAGCAGCGGGAACCCGTCGCGCGCGTACCCGATGGCGTACCCGAGCACGTCCCGCAGCGACTTGGTCCCGTGGTCGCGCAGCAGCGTCAGCCACCCGTCCCACGCGCCCGGCACGGTCGCCGCGAGCAGCCCGCTGCCCGGCACGAGGTCCAGGCCGAGCCCCCGGTAGTGGCCGGTGGTGGCCCCGGCGGGGGCGACGCCCTGGCCGCAGAGCACCTTCGGGGTCGCGTCGCCCGCCGCGGTGAACACCACGGGCACCTCGCCGCCCGGACCGTTCAGGTGCGGCTCGACGACTTGCAGGACGAAGCCTGCGGTGACGGCCGCGTCGAACGCGTTGCCGCCGTCTTCCAGCACCGCCATGCCCGCGCTGGAGGCGAGCCAGTGCGTGGACGCGACCATGCCGTGGGTGCCGACGAGTTCCGGGCGGGTTGTGAACACGCGGACAACCTACGTGGACATCCCATCTTTGGTTAACCTCGCGAACTAAATTGTGTCCTGATGTACGACGGTCGGCTCAACCCGCTGCGGCGGGCTGCTTGCGCCCCAGCCCCTGGAGGGCCAAACCCGCGCGGTGCAAGGCATCCGCGTCGAGGTGGTTGCGGGTGTCGAGCACCACGGCACCGTTCATCAGCCCGGCCACGCGGCCCCAGTCGAGGGCCCGGAACTCGGGCCACTCCGTGAGCAAGACCACCGCGTCGGCGTCCCGGACCGCCTGGTAGGCGTCGTCCACGACGGTCATCCCGACCAGCGGCCGGCTGATCTCGGGGTCGTGCGCGACCAGCTCGGCCCCCTCGAACGCGAGCAGCTCGGCCACCGCGAGCGCGGGCGAGTCCCGCAGGTCGTTGGTGCCCGCCTTGAACGCCAGCCCGAGGATGCCGATCCGGGCGCCGGCGAGGGTGCCGCCGACCGCGTCGCGCACCTTGTCCACGACCCGCTGCTGCTGCCGCCGGTTGGTGTCGATGGTGGACCGGACCAGCTCGAAGTCGACCCCCACCGACTCCGCGATCCGGACCATGGCGTGGGTGTCCTTGGGCAGGCACGACCCGCCCCAGCCGGGTCCGGGCCGCAGGAACGACTGGCCGATCCGCCGGTCGTAGCCCATGCCGTCGGTCACCGACGAGACGTCCGCTCCGACCAGCTCGCACAGCTCGGCGATCGCGTTGACGTAGGACAGCTTCATCGCCAGGAAGCAGTTGGCGGCGTACTTGACCATCTCGGCGCTGGCCGCGTCCATCAGCACGGTCGGCGCGCCGAGCTTGGCGAACAGCGCGGCGACCCGCTCGGCGGCCTGCGGCGAGTCGGAGCCGACGACGATCCGGTCGGGGTGCAGGAAGTCGCGCACCGCGCTGCCCTCGCGCAGGAACTCCGGGTTGGACACCACGGCCACGTCCTCGCGGCCGAGAAGCCCCGCGACCCGGGTCGAGGTGCCGACCGGCACGGTGGACTTGCACACCACGACCGTCCCGTACGGGAGCACTTCGCGCAGGTCGCGGGCCACCGACTCGACCGCGGACAGGTCCGCCGCGCCGCCCGCGCCCATCGGCGTGGGCAGGCACAGGAACACCACCTCGGCGTCGGCCACGGCGGCCCGCGCGCCCTCCACGAACTCCAGCCGCCCGGCGGCCTGGCCCTCGGTGACCAGTTCGGTCAGGCCCGGTTCGAGGATGTCGACCTGACCGGCGCGCAGCCGGGCGACCTTCAGCGTGTCCACGTCGGCGCAGACGACCCGATGCCCCAGGGAGGCCAGGCAGGCCCCCGTGGTCAGGCCCACGTAACCCGTTCCCACGACCGCGATCCGTCGGACGAACATATTCCAGACGGTCGCAGCCGAAGTTGGCCGTGGGTCGAACGCAAGTTGTATGCGGAGAGTGAGGTAGGTAGTCCTCTGGGGGTACGCCGAAACAGCCCTGGCGGCGGACGCGCGGGCACCTCCGGTACGTGCATCGTTCAGGTATGGAACTGCTGCTGATCTTGGCGATCTTCGCGGGGCTGGCGCTGGTCGCCGCCGTGCCGTTGGTCGCATTGCTGCACCTGTCCGACCACAAGCAGCTGAACGGCCGTTAACCTCCGGACCCGGCAGAGTCGCTGGGCAACGGAGGGTGTGGCATGCAGATCGAGGCAACCGCGGCGATCGTGACCGGCGGGGCGTCCGGGCTGGGCAACGCGACCGCGCGGGCGCTGGCCGCGAAGGGCGCGCGGGTGTTCGCCCTGGACATCCGGGTGGACGACGCGGAACCCGTCGAGGGCGTCACCTACCTGGCCGCCGACGTGACCTCGGAGGAGGACGTCCAGGCGGCCGTCGACACCGCCGCCGGCTCCGGCGTCCCGCTGCGCGTGGTGGTGAACTGCGCGGGCATCGGCCCGTCCACCCGCACCGTCGGCAAGTCCGGCCCGCACCCGCTGGACCTGTACCGCAAGGTCATCGACGTGAACCTGGTCGGCACGTTCAACGTGCTGCGGCTCGCGGCGGCGGCGATCGGCAAGACCGAGCCGCTGGAGCACGGCCAGCGCGGCATCGTGATCAACACCGCCTCGATCGCGGCCTACGACGGGCAGATCGGCCAGGTCGCCTACGCCTCGTCCAAGGCGGCCGTGGTGGGCATGACGCTGCCGGCCGCGCGCGACCTGTCGTCGGTGGGCGTGCGGGTGATGACGATCGCGCCGGGCATCGTGGACACGCCGATGCTGGCCACCGTCTCCGAGGAGTTCCGGGCGGGCCTGGCGGCGGGCGTGCCGTTCCCGAAGCGGCTGGCGCTGCCCGAGGAGTTCGCGCGGCTCGCCGTGTCGATCGTGGAGCACGACTACCTCAACGGCGAGGTCATCCGGATGGACGGCGCGCTGCGGATGGCCCCCAAGTAGGTCCCTAGAGGTCGCCCGCGAACGGCAGGCCGGCCATCGCGTCCGAGGTCATCCACTCGCGCAGCGCGTGGGTGGCCCGGACGTCGTCCTCGTTGTACTCCAGCAGCCGGCGGCGCTGGGCCGGGTCGGGCGGCGGGCCGTCCATGCCGACCGCGTCGCGGTACCAGCGCATCGAGTTCTCGCCGCCCGCCTCCGGGTCGCGCCAGGAGAACCCGGCGACCGGGGCGATGGTCTTGAGGCCCTTGCCGTGGGCGCACAGGAACTGCTCCTGGACGATGCCGAACAGGTCGACCCACGAGTCGGACGTGATGAACTCGCGCACCTGGGCGGTGGTCGGGATGCCGGGCCGCCCCTTGAACCGCTCGGCCGAGCCGAGCAGCCACCGGTTCTCGGCCAGCTCGTTGTAGCAGTAGGCGCGGAAGCTCAGGCCGCGGGCGCGGGCGCGCAGCCGGACGGCGGTCAGCCAGCCCCAGAACTCGGCGAACGACCGGGCCTCGTCGTCGCAGGGCAGCGGGTCCCAGGTGGCGAACGCGCGGTAGCCGGGCTCCTCGCCGACGTCCGCGCCGGACAGCAGGCAGCCCCACATGTACGCGCCCAGGTCGCCGAAGCTCTCCATGTCGACGTCGACCTCGACGTCGGCGCGCGGCACGTCCATGTACGGCACCCGCCGCACGACGGTGAGGTCGCGCAGCCAGGCCCGCGCCAGGATCACCGCGTCCGGGTAGAGCATCCCGACCAGCGGGGTGACCGGCGGCTTGTGCGGGTCGAGGGCGGCCAGGTCGTCCACCGTGGACACGCCGATCCGGCGCAGCGCCACGGCGTCCTCGCCGCGCACCACCAGGCTGACGTCCCGCGAGGTCTTCAGGTCGACCTCGCACACCGGCCACCACGGGCAGGACCGGCACTCGACGATCCGCGACGGCCGGGCCAGCGGGTGCGCGCCGGTCACCGCGGCCGTGGCGACGGCCAGCCGGTCGGAGAACCGGGAGTCGTACTCGGCCAGCGCGGTCCGGCCGCCGGGCCAGGTGGGGGCCTCCAGGTCGTGCCAGACGACGACGTCGCCGTCCATGCCGACCACGCCGCCGTAGGACCGGCCGGCGGCGGCGAACCCGGACGCCTGCAACTGGCGCTGGGCGTGGGCCAGGCGGAGCTGGTCGCGGGGCTGCGGGCGGACCTTGCGCAGCGGGTCGACGCGCGCGCCGCCGGGCAGCGGGTGCGACAGCGGCGACGTGCGCGCGCCCGTGCCCGGATCGGTGACCTTGTGCCGCACGACGAGGACCGGCACGTACCCGGTCGAGTCCTTGACCAGCAGGTCGATGCCGCCGCGCCGGCCGCCGCGCTCGTCGCGGGGCAGCATCGCGCCCCAGATGAACGGCACCCCGGCGCCCATCGCGGCGGCGGTGACGCGTTCGCGGTCGCCGCTGGGCACGTCCTGCGGGATCTCCATCAGGTCGGAGCCCACCACTCGGCCGAGCGCCTCGGCGACCACCCGGCGGTGCTCGGTCGCGTCGGCCTTGCGGAGTTGGCCGGTCGGGTCCGGCGCGGCTTTCGGCGCGTCGCGCATCGCTGGATCGTGTTCGAGGTGCACCCGCCGCCGGCAACGAGTGACCACGCCGGCGTCCAACTGCACCTGGGAAGTCACGGCAAGTAGGGTATGCCGCCGCGCCGACGCTTGTACCGGCAACCTGATGGACCGGATTCGATCTTTTGTGCACGACACCGGTCCGACCTCTACTGTTCGGGTGAGGAGGTGTGCGGCGATGGCACGCGAACGGAGCAAGGGCTTCACGCCCGGCCGGGCGAAGAACCTGGTCGGCGTGGCCAAGGTCGTGGCCCCCGCGCTGATCCCCGTGGTGGCGCCGCTGGCGGCCCGCGCGGCGGCGGTGGTGAGCGACCGCTACGACCAGTACCGGGCCCGCAGGCTGGGTGTGCCGGTGGGCGAGCTGTCCCGCTACTCCGGGCACGGCGCGCGCCTGCACGCCCGGATCGCCGGGTTCGCGGGGGCGCTGGAGGACGTGCGCGCCCAGGACCGCGAGTACGTGGAGAGCACCGAGGCGCGGCTCACCCAGCTCACGGCCGCGGTACGGGCTTCCGAACGGATGCCCGCGCCGCGCCGCAAAGCCGCGCACCGCGCCGTGGGCGCGGACCTGGACGCGCTGGAAGCCGAGCTGCTCAGGCGCCTGGGCGTGTCCTGACGATCTGCTCCACGGTGAGCAGGGCGGTCTCCTCGGGCCCGAAGCAGACCTCCTCCATGACCTCGGCCACGCGCTCCTCGCGCCGGATCATCGGATCGCTGCGCAGGTCGCGGGCCAGCGACACGCACAGCCCGACCATGACCACCGCGAACGGCAGCGCGGCGATGATCGTCAGGTTCTGCAGCCCGGTCAGCGCGTTCGAGCCGCCGACCAGCAGCATCACCGCCGCCACCGCGCCCATCAGCACGCCCCAGAACACCACCACGCCCCTCGACGGCGTGAGGGAGCCGCGCTGCGAGAGCGTGCCCATGACCACCGACGCGGCGTCCGCGCCGGACACGAAGAAGATCGCCACCAGGATCATCACCAGCACGGAGGCCACGCCCGCGAGCGGGAACTGGTCGAGCATGCCGAACAGCTGGCTCTCCGCCGACGACTCGCCCGCCAGGTCGGTGCCGGTGCGCTGGAGGTGGATGGCGGTGCCGCCGAACACGCAGAACCAGACCAGGCTGACCGCGCTGGGCACGCCGATCACGCCGGTCACGAACTGCCGGATGGTGCGGCCCCGGCTGATCCGGGCGATGAACATGCCGACGAACGGCGTCCACGAGATCCACCACGCCCAGTAGAAGATCGTCCAGCCGGACAGCCACGCCTCGGTGGCGTCGCCGCCGGACGCGGCGGTGCGGCCCGCCATGTCGGCCAGCTCGCGGAAGTAGTCGCCGATCGCGGCGGGCACCAGGTTGAGCACGAACACCGTCGGCCCGACCACGAACACGAACGCCGCCAGCACCACGGCCAGCACCATGTTGGTGTTCGACAGCCACTGGATGCCCTTGGCCACCCCGGACACCGCCGACGCGATGAACACCGCCGTCAGCACCGCGATGATGCCCACCAGGATCGCGTTGCCGACCTCCCAGCCGGCCTTGGTCAGGCCGCTGCCGATCTGGAGCGCGCCCAGGCCCAGCGACGCGGCCGAGCCGAACAGGGTGGCGAAGATGGCCAGCACGTCGATCGCCCTGCCCGCCGGGCCGTTCGCCCGCCGCTTGCCGAGCAGCGGGGTGAACGCGGCGCTGATCAGCTGGCTGCGCCCGCGCCGGAAGCTGCCGTAGGCGATGGCCAGGCCCACCACGGCGTAGATCGCCCACGGGTGGACGGTCCAGTGGAACAGGGTGGTCGCCATCGCGTTCTGCAGCGCCGCGTCGCTCTGCGCGGCGACCGTGCCCGGCGGTGGTTTCACGAAGTGGGACAGCGGCTCGTTGACGCCGTAGAACATCAGCCCGATGCCCATGCCCGCGCTGAACATCATCGCGATCCAGGACACCGTCTTGAACTCGGGCTCCTCGTCGTCGCGGCCGAGCGGGATCCGACCGTACCGGCTGATCGCGAGCCACAGCGCGAACAGCACGAAACCTGACGCGACCAGCACGAACGCCCAGCCCAGGTTGCGGATGACCCAGTCCAGGGCGGCCTTCGAGGCGGCGGCCAGGGACTCGGTCCCGAAGACGCCCCAGCCCAGGAAGGCGAGGGTCACGGCGGCGGCGACCCCGAACACGACGGGGTCGAGGCGGGGTCGCCGCCCGGCCCCCGGTTCACCTGGCAGCGACTGTTCGACGGGTTCAGACACGGTCTTCACGGGTAGCCCTTACCACCGTTCGGCGCAACCCAAACCCCTCTACGACCGGAGCGCCTCACACCTTCGGGCGCCGGTCTCCTACGCTCTGTGCATGACCAGAAGTCCGGCCTCGACCCGCCTCGCGCGGGCCGTTCTACTGGCCGTGACCTCTGCCGCACTCAGCGTGGCCGCGCACGGGGCGGCCGGGGGCGATCTGACCGAGTTCGCGCCCGCCCTCCCGCTGACCGCGCTGGTCGCCCTGGCGGGCACCGCCCTGGCCGAGCGCGGGCGCAGCCCGTGGACGATCCTGGCCACGCTCGGCGTGGCGCAGGTCGGCCAGCACGCGCTGCTCAGCCTGGGCCACCACGTCCCCGAAGGGCCGGGGCTGGGCTTCGGCCCGCTGACCATGACCGCCGCGCACGTGGTGGCCGGGCTGCTCACCGGGCTGCTGCTGGCCCGCGCGGACAGCGCGCTGTCCGCGCTCGCGTCGGCGGTGTCCCGGCTGGCCCCGGTCCTGGTCCCGTTCGTACCCGTCGAGCACCGGACGTGCCCGCTGCCGTCGTCCACGACGCCGGACACGTTGACCGCCGTGGTGCTGCGGCGGGTGAACGGGCGTCGTGGCCCACCCGTACTCCTGATCACCCGAGCCGGATAGCCACACCCCTCTGGTCAATCAGGAGAGACAACTCCATGTCGACAAATCGTTTTGGCGTGCGCACGTTCGCCAAGGGCGGTGCCGTGCTGGCCGCGGCGGCCTTCCTCGCGCTGGGCACGGCGGGCCTGGCCTCGGCGCACGTGACCGCGTCCACCCCGAAGGACGCCGTCCAGGGCGGCTACACCAAGGTCACCATCCGGGTGCCCAACGAGCGCCCGAACAACGGCACCGTGAAGCTCGAACTCACGCTGCCCGCCGAGTACCCGCTGGCGTCGGTCAGCACCAAGCCCACCGCCGGCTGGAAGGTCGAGGCGGTCAAGGGCAAGCTCGACAAGCCGGTGCAGGTCCACGGCCGCGAGGTCACCGAGGCGGTCCGCTCGGTGGTGTGGACCGCCGACCCGGGCGTCCGGATCGAGCCGGGCCAGTTCAACGAGTTCGACCTGTCGGTCGGCCCGCTGCCGGACAACACCGACAAGCTGCTCCTGCCGACCAAGCAGACCTACGACAACGGCGAGGTCGTGGACTGGAACGCCCCGCCGCCCGCCGAGGGCGCCGAGGAGCCGGAGAAGCCCGCGCCGGTGCTGAACCTGGTCAAGAAGACCGAGGGCGCGGACCACCACGGCGACGCCGGCAACGCCTCGGCCAAGACCGACGACCACGCCGCCCCGGCGGCCGGCCAGGACAACACCGCCCGCTGGCTGGGCGGCGCGGGCCTGGTCGTGGGCGCGCTCGGGCTGGGCTTCGGGACCGGGGCCGTGCTGCGGTCGCGCCGCGCGGGCAAGCCGAACGCATGAGGCGCGCGCTCTCACTGACGCTGGCCGCGTTCCTCGCGGGCGGTCTGGCGCTGCTCGGCACCGGCACCGCGTTCGCGCACAACGTGCTGGTCGGCAGCGACCCGAAGGACGGCCAGGCGTTGGAGGCCGGACCGGCGGAGATCACCCTGGTGTTCGACCAGCCGGTGCAGGGCGGTGACAAGTTCAACACCATCACCGTCAAGGGCCCGGACGGCAACCGGTGGGAGGACGGCGGCGAACCCGTCATCCGGAACAACTCGGTGATCTTCAAGGTGCGGCCGCTCGGCCCCGCCGCCGAGTACCAGGTGGGCTACCGGATCCTGTCCGCGGACGGGCACCCGGTGACCGGGAACCTGAAGTTCTCCACCACCAAGGCCGGCAACGGCACCCCGAACGCGGCGACCGAGACGGCGCAGGCGGCCACGTCCTCGTCCTCCTCGGACCAGGGCGGCGTGCCCATCTGGGCGTGGATCGCGGGTGCCGTGGTGCTGCTCGGCGGGGGCGTGTTCTTCGCCCTGCGCGGCGGCTCGGGCACCGGTCCCGGGGAGTCCACGCGGCGATGACGACGAACCGGACCACCACCCCCGCCAACCGGTACTGGGTACTGGGCGGCCTGCTCGGCGGCGGAGCCGTCGGCGCGTTCCTGGGCCTCGGCCTGTCGACGACCCCGGTGGACGTCGGCATCGCCGAGCCGGGGGTGGTGGTCCAGTTCGCCCAACCGCTGGTCAGGACGTTGCTGGACCTGTCGGCCACGGTGGTCGTCGGGTTGAGCCTGCTGCCGAAGCTGCTCGGGTTCTCCCGGCCCGCGCTGACCGAGCCGGTGCTGCGCGTCGCCCGTCCGGGCGCCGTCGTCGCAGCCGCGGTGTGGGTCTTCACGGCGTTGCTGTCCATCGTCATCCGGGCCTACGAGACCCGGCCGGACGTGCCGGTGACCATGGCGTCGGTGGTCGACTACGTGCAGCGGGTCGGCGCGGGGCAGGGGTTGCTGTTCAGCGCGGTGTGCGCGTTGATCTACCTGTGGATCGGCGTCCTGGCGGTGCGCAAGGGCGAATCGGTGCCCGCCGAGCTGCGGATCCTGGTGTCGATGTTCGGGCTGCTGCCGCTGCCGGTGACCGGGCACGCGTCGAACTGGAAGTACCACGACTACTCCATGATCTCGATGGAGTTGCACGTGCTGGGCGCGGCGGCGTGGACCGGCGGGCTGGGCGCGCTGATCGTGCTGGTGGCGCACCGCCGGGGGCTGCTGGCCGACGCGCTGCCGAAGTTCTCGAAACTGGCCACGGTGAGCCTGGTCGTGGTGTCGGTGACGGGGTTGTTCAACGGCTTGCTGGAACTGGCGCTGAACCCGGTGATCACGTTGCCGGGCTCGTTGTTCACCACGTCGTACGGGCTGATCCTGGTCGGCAAGATCGTGTGCGCGGCGGTGCTCGCGGTGCTGGGTGCCAACATCCGGTGGCGGATGCTGCCGCACATCGCGCAGCACAAGACGACGGCGATCGTGGGCTGGGCGGCGTTCGAACTGGCCGTGATGGGCATCGCCTTCGGCTTGGCGGTCGTGCTTTCCCGCGCCCCCGTCGCCTAGGCGTGGAAAATGGCCGCCGAGAGCTTTTCCAGCCCCGTGTAGGCGGTTCCATGAGGGATCACCAGGTGGCTGAGGTCGAGGGCCGACAGTGGACCGAAGTCGCCGTCGAAACCGCGGATGCCGCGCATTTCGAGGACTTTCAGCCCGGTGAGCCGGGCGAGCGGGGCGACACTGCGCACGCGCATGTACGTCAGCGACAAACTGATCAACGACAACGGCAGCACACCCAGGTCGACATCGCTGAAGTCCGACAGGTGCAGGGACTCGATCCGGCCGAAGACGCGCACCGCGTTGACCGGCGCCGCCCCGTCGACCGGGTGGCTCAGGCTCAACGACCGCACGCTGTCCAAGCGGTCCAACGCGGACAGGCGCGCGTCCGCGTAGCCGCCGATCAGGCAGTACTCCAGGGCCGGCAGGTCGGCCAGGGGCGACAGGTCCTCGGTAGTGTCCAGACCCCGTAGCCGGAGGTAGGACAGGCGCCGACTCGCGCCGAGCGCGCGCAGGTCGTGGGACTTGCCCGGGTCGACCTCGACCGCCAGCGACACCAGCTCGGGGAGGTCGGCGAAGACGGCCAGGTCCTCGACCACCTCGCGGTGGTCGAGGCGGATCCCCAGGGTGGTCAACCCGGACAGCCGCCGGACGTAGGGGATCAGCTTCCGGGAGTTGATCTCCAACTTGCCGCCGTCGAGCAGGGAGTCCGCCAGGACGACGTCGGCGAAGCGCTCCGGGTCGAAGTAGTGCCACGACCGGATCAGCTCCTCGTGCACCTCGCCCCGGTGGTCGCGGGCGTAGCCGGCGAGCAGCGGCAGCGCTTCGGCCGTCCCGGTGAGCGCGGCGGACCGGACGACCGCGACGGCACCCGCCGTGGACAGCTCGTCCAGGTCGGTCGGCAGGTAGCGCAGCACGCGGTGGCCGATCGAGGCCAGCGACCTCGTCTCGGTCAGGCTGCGCGGTGGGAAGAGCTTGTCCTGCGCCAAGGCGTCGATCCGGGCGCTCACCTCGGGCGCGATGTCCCGCACGGTCTCCAGGCAGGCGGTGGCCAGGAGGCGGAAGTGCCGGGCCTTCGCGGGCTCCTGCTCGCCGCGGTCGACGATGCCGGTCAGCAGGGCGCTGGTCTGCGTGGTCGTCGCGTGGCCGCACGCCATCACCACCGTTTCCCACCAGGTGTCGAGGTGGGCGTGCGAGACCAACGTGGCCACGTGGTGCTGTTGGATCGCCTCGTCGGCGGCCAGGTATTCCAGGAAAGTCCGGTGGACGAAGTCGACCTTCCCCGGAACGGGCTCCCGCAGCACGCCGCTGCGTTCCAGGAGGTGGTTGAAGACGGGTTCGGGCTCGGCGGCGACGTTGGGCATTCCGGGCAGTTTGCGCTCGATGTGCGCCAAGGCGTCCGCGGTCGACAACTCCACCTTGTTGGCCAGCGTGAGACGCCAGGCCAGGTCGCGCAGCAGTACCCGTTTCTCGGTGTCCCCCAGCAATCCCGGGATGCCGCGCTCCGCGTCACGCAGGTGCAGCAACATCGCCAACGCCTTGGCGTACAGGTCCATCCGGTTTCGCGGCAATTCCGAGCGGTGCGAGAGGTTCAGGGCGCACAACATCGCGCACAGCAGCGGGCTCGCCGCCAACTGGCGCAGGTGCGGGCGTTCGAGTTGGGCGCGCAAGCGGTGTTCGGCGTCGCCGACCTCCGCGCCGGACAGCTCCGCCGCCTGGTGCCAGCGCCGGACGAAGTCCAGGACGTTCGCCGGGTTCATCGGCTCCAGCGTCACCGCCCGGAACTCCTCGGCCGCCAGCCACCGGCTGTCCGCCGCCGCCGTCCGCGCCGTGACGACCACGTAGGTGTCCGGGAACGTCGAGAGCAGGTCGCGCAGCCACACCCGCACCTCGCGCCGCCGCGCGGCCGGCACCTCGTCCACGCCGTCGACCAGGAGCATCGCCCGGCCGCCGGCCAGCAGCCGGTGCACCCACCCGACCGGCATGACCTGCGCGATCATCGGGGTGCACTGCGCGACGAAGTCCTGCGGGTTGGGCAGGTCGCCCTCCGCGAACGTGCGCAGCCGCACCACGAACGGCACCCGGTCGTGCCACCCGGCCGGCACGTCGGACAGCTCGCCCAGCGCCGCCCGCACCGCGAGCCAGTTCAACAGGGTCGTCTTGCCGGAACCGGCGTCCCCGCGCAGCAGCACCCGGGGGTTGTCGCCGATCGCCGCCTCGACCGGCACGCCCTCCGCGTCCCGGGTCTCGTTCCTGGCCAACGGGTCGAACCAGTTCTCCGACCGCACCCGGTCGCGCCGCGCCCTGGCCGGACCGGGCGAACCCGACACGCTCAGGCTCAGGTACGCGACGGTCAGCGCCAGCGTCGGCTGCTCGTCGCCGGGCAGCCCCAGCAGCTCCAACCGGTCCAGGGTGGTGGCCAGCCTGGCCAGGTACTCGACCCGGAACGCCTCGTCGTCGTCCGTGCCGGCCGGGGCGTAGAGGCTGGTGGTCGGGGTGCGGGCGAGCAGGTTCTCCAGCTGGTCGGCCTGGGCGGTGAGCCTGCCCAGCACCTCGGCCAGCGCCGCCGGCTGGAACGACGGCAGGTGGCGGACCACCTGCACCAGGTGCCGGCACGCCAGGTCCAGCGCGAGTTCGTGCAGCTCCTCGGCGCGCGGCGTGAGCAGCGCGGCCCGGCGCGGGAACTGCGCGCGCACGCGCTTGGCCAGCACCTCGGCGTCGGCGTCGGCCGCCAGCAGGGCCTCGTCGGACAGGTCCACGTCCGCCAGCACGTCGGCCACGCCCAGCACCGCCGCCTCGGCCTC
The DNA here is from genome assembly GCF_056640475.1 of Saccharothrix sp. NBAS 001. Taxonomy (NCBI): domain Bacteria; kingdom Bacillati; phylum Actinomycetota; class Actinomycetes; order Pseudonocardiales; family Pseudonocardiaceae; genus Saccharothrix; species Saccharothrix sp. NBAS 001. Next base: position 7,970,621 of record NZ_CM153251.1, on the reverse strand, counting down.
GGCCTCGGGCACGTCGGCGAACCGGCCCGACAGCACCGGGACCAGCTGCTCGGCCACCTGCTGCCCGATCCGGCCGACCAGGTTCTCCAGCTTGCGCTGCCGCAACGGGCCCTTCAGCTCGGCCTGCGCCAGCTCGGCCAGGCTCGCCGACCGCTCGAACGCCGCCTTGCGCCGGCGCAGCCAGGACTTCGCGCCCGCCGACGCGATCGTGCCGCCCAGCTTCAGCGCGGCGCTCTCCAACCCGACGATGACCGCCTCCCCTCTCGGCCTGATGCATAGCCGACCGGGCCGCCATCGCCGCCGCAAAAATGTCGTACTCCCCTGGTCTACTCGAAGCATGGACCGACTCATCCTGGTACTGGGGGCCACCGGGTCGACCGGCCGGCGGGTGGCCGCCCGGCTCACCGCCACCGGGCACCCCGTCCGCAGGGCGTCGCGGCACGGCGACGTCCGGTTCGACTGGACCGACCGCGACACGTGGCGCCCGGCGCTGGCCGGCGCGCACGGCCTCTACCTGATGGCCCCGCACGAACTCCCGGTCGACCCCGAGTTCCTGGGGGAAGCCGTCGGGCAGGGCGTCCGCCGGGTGGTGCTGCTCTCCAGCCGGGGCATCGAGGAGATGCGCGACCAACGGCTGCTCGCCGCCGAGCGGGACCTGCGCGCCTGCGCCGCCGACGCGACGATCCTGCGCGCGGACTGGTTCGACCAGAACTTCGACGAGGGCTTCTTCCGCCCGGCGGTCGACGCCGGGCGGCTCGCCGTCCCGCTCGGCGACACCCCTCAGGCGTTCGTGGACGCGGGCGACATCGCGGCCGTCGCCGCCACCGCGCTCACGACCCCCGGCCACGAAGGCCGCACCTACGAGGTGACCGGTCCGCGTGCGCTGCCCTTCGCCGAGGCGTTCGCGCTGATCGGCGCGGCCACCGGCCGCGACCTCGCCTTCGACGGCACCCCGGAGGGCTACCGCGCCCAGCAGGAGCGGCTCGGGATGCCCGCCGAGCGGACCGAGGCCGAGATCGAGGCCTACGCCCGGCTGCGCCCCGCCGGGGCGACCGAGGTCGTGCCCGAGGTGACCGGCCGGCCCGCAGTCGACTTCGCCGGCTACGCCACGCGGGCATGGGGCTCTGTGCGGTGAGTGGACCGTTCGGTGCGGTGAGCTGCGCCGAGCGGGCTAGTCGGTGATCAGTCGCGCTGTAGGGTCCTCGCGCAGCTTGCCCAACGTCGCCATGGCCTGGTGGCCGCGCCGGTCGAGTTCCTTCGCGTCGATCCAGCCGTGCGCGAAGTAGCGGTAGTCCTGGGCGAGCTTGACCAGTTCGGCCAGGTAGTCGGCGGAGCGGCGACGGCGGTCCTCGTCGAACGACGCGAGCAGCGGCAGCTGGGTGTCCACGACCTCGTCCAGCATCCGCGCCGCCTCCAGCGCGCGCTTCGTGCGCCTGCGCCGAGCACCCACCAACTGTCCGATCACGTGCACCTCACCGCAGTCACGCAGCCCCCGTCGCTGCGTGAGTCGGAATCGGCGGCCCGGGTGTTACCGGTTCGTTCCCCCACGTGCGCGAGTTCAACGGTAGGGCGACCACGGGGTCGTGGTATCGCCGGCGCGCAGCGCCCGGAGGCGTCGGCGCAGCTCGTCCCGCACGTCCGGGTGACTTCGCAGGATCGGCAGCACGCTGGTGGTCAGCTTGAGTTCGCGCACGTCGCGCAGCACCGGGAAACCCGGCCACCGGGTCACGTCGAAGCCGTACACCCCGGCCAGCTGCCGGTACCACCGCGCGGGGTGGCCGAACCGGGCCACGCCGACCGGCAGCGTGCTCAGGTCCCACTCCCGGGGCCCGATGCTGGTCGAGTCGAAATCGCAGATCACCGGCCCGGCGGGGCTCGGGATGAGGTTGCCCGGGTGCGCGTCGCCGTGCACCACGCCCTCCGGCAGCGCGGTCGACAGGCCGGCCAGCCGCGCCTCGGCCTCGGCCACCCGGTCCTCCAGGAACGCGCGGTCCGCCGCGGACAGCTCCTCGGCGTCGGCGATCCGCCGGCGCACGTCGTCCAGCGGCGACCAGCGCGGCAGCTCGAACGGCGGCGCGGGCAGCGAGTGCAGCCGGCGCAGCAGGTTCCCCAGGTCACGGCCGTCGACCGGCGGACCGGAGGAGGGCACGGTGTGCCAGATCGTCGCCTGGTGCTCGCCGATGGCGAGGGGCTGCGGGAACTCCTCGACCAGCCGCACCGCGGGCACGTCGTGCGCGGCCAGCCAGCGGGCCACCCGGACGACCTTCGCGGCCCGGTGCCGCAGGGCCATCGACCCGACGATCCGGACCACGACCCGGTCGGCGGGGAGGTCGAACACGGCGTTGGAGGTGAACTTCACCAGCCGCGCGTCGCGGTGCGCCAACCCGAGGTCGGCGCAGATCCGCTCCAACACGGCGGTCAGCGTGGCGGGGGTGAACCTGCCATCCAGCGCGACGCCCAGGATCAGGCCGCGCTGTCCGTGCCGGTGAACTTGGCGACCCGGTCGGCCAGTTCACGTGCGTCCGGGTTGTTCCGGCGCTTCTCCGCCTCGACCTGCAACGGGACCATGCGGTCCTTGGTGCGCACCGACTTCAGCCCCTCGGACAGGTCGATGGCCTGCTTGCCGATCCGCGCGCCGTGGTCGATGTCGCCTTCCAGCAGGTGGTTGATCGACAGCGCGGTCAGGTTGAACGACCGGCTGCGGCTCATGTCCTCGCCGAACCCGTTGATGGCCTTGGACAGCGCCGGGATCGCGATGCGGGTGTACTTCTTCGCGTCCACGGTGAGCGCCAGCTCCGTGTGCACCGTGCCGATCATCGCGGACAGGTCGTTGGAGTCGAAGAACTTCGCCCACGCGGGCGCTTCGCCGATGTTGGCGCGGGCGAACTCGTCGCGCGCCCGGCCCAGCAGCTTGAGCGCCTGGTCGTCGGAACCCATCTTCGCGTAGGCCCACGCCTCGTTGGCGCACAGGATGCCGACCGCGAGTTCGGAGCCGGAGTTCTGCGCGGCCAGCTGGCCGAGCTGGAACACCTTCAGCGCGTCGTCGGGCGCGTTCTGGTGCAGGTAGACGCGGCCCATCCGGTACAGGATGTTCGCGACCAACTCCTCCTTGCGGCCCTGCTTCGCGAGCCCGAGGGCCTGGCCGAAGTGGTTGCGCGCGGAGTCGTACAGGCCGGTGTCGAACGAGGTCCAGCCGGCCAGGTTGTGCAGGTCGGCCAGGGCGACGTAGAGCCGCTCCTTGACCAGGTCGGTCGCGTTCGCGCCGAGCATCTGCTGCCCCCACGACAGCTGCGCGACGACGGCGTCGCGGCACGAGCCGCCGCCGTACTGGTAGTCCAGCGTGCGCAGCGCCCTCGTGGCCGCTTCGACCTGTCGGACGTCGGTCATGCCGATCCGTCCGGGGGCCGGTGTCTGCGCGGGCGACGATGCCCAAGACCCGGAGTCCGTGCCGAACACGGCCGCACCCACGGTGATGGCGGCGGCGTGCGCGAGGAACTTCCTTCGCTTCACCGACTCGTCCTCCTCAGACTGGGGTGCCTCCGCGGTCGCGGCCACCCGCACTGCCGTGGCCTCGTCGTAGGCGAGGCCCATGTATCCCCTGGGGACACCCAAGCCCTGGGCGATCCTGGCGAGGACGTCGTAGGCCATGACCTGACGCCCCTTCAAGATCTCCGAGACTTCGGACTGCGACTGGCCCGTCAGCGCCGCGATCTGGCGCTGGGACACGCCGTGCCGTCGGAGCAGCCGGTACACCGAGCTGATCTCTCGTCTGGCCAGCGCGTCCCGCATCTCCTGCTGGTCCCAGACATCCGGAGTAACAGGAGAGCTTTGCGAACCGATGGTGTTCAATTGCGCCCCCTCACAGTCCTTTGGGCGTCACCGGCAGAGTAGGGGCACTCCCCCAAGTGCAGGAAGTACCGATCGGCGAGGCTGATCGGCCCTGCCGAACTCCACTGACCGCTTACCGTGGAACGACCACCGGCCAGCGCTATGACGTCCCGATCCGGGTTGAATCATCGCAATCTAGGTTCCGGTAAGCGAGTGAGCACGGAGAGGAACTCGGCTGTGGACCTGATCGAGCGGGCGGTGACCACCTCAGGTGGGTCGGCAGCGCGCGCCGTCGCCACGGCTGCTTCTCCGGCTTCCCTGACTGTCCCGGAGTCGACCGACCTCGACTCCGGATGGCGCGGCTCGACCGGGCAGCGTCGCTGGTGGCGGATTCGTTGCAGTGACGTGGTGGACCGGGAGCGCTGCCTCACCGTGCTGGTCGACCAGGGCCGCGTGGTCCTGGTCGGCCCGCCGGGTGAGACCGCGGTGCTCTCGGCCGACCAGCTCGTGCAGCTCAGGGCCGCGCTACGCGAAGCCGCCGAGCAGGCGGAAAGGTGACGGTGACGTTTCGGTGGACGAGATCCTCGGACAAGTTCTTCGCAACGCGGTGTGGGAGCGGCTGGACCTGCTCAACGAGCTGGCCAACGAGGCCGACGCCCCGTCCCTGCTCTCGGTGGCCAGGTCCGAGCTGCCCCGGCTGACCGAGGGGTGGCGGGCGCTGCTGGCCTCGCACGAACCCGACGAGAAGGGCAACTGCCCGGAGTGCTCCGGGCGGTGGCGGCAGCAGAAGAGCCCGTGCTCGGTGTGGCGGGCGGCGTACGAACACCTGGTCGCGGGCGGTCTGGCCCCGCGTCCCGCTCGGCACCTGCGCTCCGCGCCGGTGACCCCTCCGGTCACCCGGTCGCGACGTGCGGCGGTGGCCCGAGCCCACTGAACGGGCGGCCCCGACCTGTCGTTCCCCCGACGCGACACGGTCGAGCACCCGCCTACTGGCCGGCGGTCCGGGACGTGCGAACCCCCGACCGCGACGAACGGACCGCCGGCCGGCCAGAACTTCCCGACCGACAACTCCACAAAGCATCCGCGGGCCGGTGTTGTGCACCTCCCTCCCCGACCGGCACTGGTCCGCGGGCACCACGTCGGCCCCGATTGTCTGCCCCTCCCGCGCAGACAATCGGGGCCGGTTCCACGCTCAGCGCCGGGTGCCGGTGAGCCAGGTGAGGTGGCCGGTCAGGCCGGGCAGCAGCCGGCCGGCCAGCTCGAACGCCTTGAGCTGCCACGGGAACACCCGTTCGGCGCGGTCGCGTTCCACCACCCGGAGGATCTCCACCGCCACCCGCTGCGGTGTCACGGTCGGGATGAGCCGGGCGATGGTCGGGATGCGGTCCTCGGCACCGGGGTTGTTGGCGAAGTACCGGCTGCTCACCTTGCCGGGCACGACCTCGCTCACGCCGACGCCGGTCCCCTTCAGGTCCAGCCGCAGGGCGGCGGTCAGCCCGCGCAGCGCGTACCGGGACGCGGCGTAGCCGGTCGCGCCGGGCCACGGCAGCCGCGACACCGGCGAGTTCACGTTGACGATCCGGCCGCTGCCGCGCTCGCGCATCCCCGGCAGGAACTCCCTGGTCAGGTGCATCGCCGCGGTGAACGGCAGGGCGGTCATCGCGTCGAGTTCGGCGGGCGGCGTCTCGTCCAGGAACAGCCACCGCCCCGCGCCCGCGTTGTTGACCAGCACGTCCGGCACGCCGTGCGCGGCCACGACCTCCCGGGCCAGCGCGCGGACCCGGTCGCCGTCGGCGAGGTCGGCGGGGATGGCGACCGCCCGCCCGCCGAACCCGGAGATCCTCCCGACGACCGCGTCGAGCGCTCGCGCGCCCCGGGCCACCAGGACGACGACCGCTCCCCGCCGGGCGAACACCTCGGCGGCGGCGGCGCCGATGCCCTGCGACGCCCCGGTGACCACGACGATCCGATCCCGCACCAGCACAAATCCTCCTAAGCGACGGACCGGACCCGGACGACGAGCCCGGCCGCACACAGTGTGGCCAGTGCGGACACCAGGAACAGGCCCCGGTAGCCGCCCAGCCCGGCCAGCACGAACGACGTCAGCAGCGGCGCGACGACCTGCGGCAGCGAGTTGGCGATGTTCACCACGCCGAGGTCCTTGGCCCGGTCGGAAGCCGCGGGCAGCACCTGGGTGAGCAGCGCGAGCGCCACCGCCCAGTACCCGCCGAACCCGACGCCCAGCAGCGGGGCGGCGATCAGCGCGGCCGGCCAGGTCGGCCACACCGCGAGCAGCAGCGCGGCCACCGCCATCACGCCGGCGGCGGCGAGCACGAACGGTTTGCGCCGCCCGTTGCGGTCCGACCAGGCCCCGAACCAGAACGCGCCGCCGGCCAGCGCCACGCCGTAGAGCAGCATCAGCACCAGCAGGCCGTCCTCGGGCGAGGGGTGGTGCACCTCGTCGCCGAGGAAGTACAGCAGGTAGAGGGTGCCGAACGCGTTGCCCAGGTTGATCATGAAGTGGCAGCCCCAGGCCCACGCGAAGTCCGGGTGCCGGCGCGGCGAGACCCACAGCTCGCGCCACCGCAGCGCGGGCCGCTCGGTCAGCCGCGCGTCGGGCGTGCGCAGCACGAACACCAGCGCGCCCACCACGACGACGGCCGCGCACGCCAGGTAGCCGCTGGTCAGACCGCTGACCAGGACGGTGACCACGATCGCGCCGAGCACCGTGCCGAGCATCTGGCTGATGCCGACCAGGCCGCCGACCTTGGCCCGCTGCCGCACCGGCACCCGGTCGGGCACGGCGGAGGTCAGCGCGGCCAGCATCCCGTTCAACCCGGCCTGCACCAGGCACCAGCCGACCACCAGCACCGCCACCGAGGACGCGGTGGACAGCACGGCCAGGCCGAGCGCGCCGACCAGCGCGCCGCCCAGCGTCCACGGGTGCCGCCTGCCCCACCGCGCGGTGGTGCGGTCCGAGGACAGCCCGACCAGCGGGTTCACCACCAGCGCGACCAGCGCGCCGACGCCCATGACCAGCCCGAACACCGTCTCCTTGGACGTGCCCGCGAGCAGTTCGGCCTGCTGCGGCAGCAGCACCTGGATGGGCGCGTAGATGCCCAGCCACAGCCCGAGGTTGGCCAGGAACAGCAGCACCATCCACGACCGGCGGACCGGGACGACCGGTTCGCCGAGCGGGTCCGCCCGGTCGGGCGTCACGTCGGGGGCGGTCATCGGCCGATCCGGTCGCGGTACCAGGCGAACGACGAGCGGGGCGTGCGCTCCTGCGTCCCGTAGTCCACGTGCACCAGTCCGAAGCGCTGCGCGTACCCGGCGTCCCACTCGAAGTTGTCCATCAGGGACCAGGTGAAGAACCCCCGCACACCGGCCTGTTCGGCGGCGGCGATGTGTCCGTCCAGGTAGGAGATCCGGTCCTGGTCGTCCACTTCGGCGTAGCTGCACCCGCTCTCGGTCACGTAGACCGGGGGCAGGTCCGGGTACCGCGCGCGCAGCTCGGCGATCACCTCGCCGAGCCCGGACGGCACGACCGGCCAGCCGAACCCGGTCTTCGGGTACTCGTCGATCTCGACCAGCTCGAACGGCAGCGGGTTGCCCTCGCCCGGCGCGCGCAGCCGGGTCGGGTTGTAGTAGTTGACGCCGTAGAAGTCGAGCGGCTCGGCGGTGATCGCCGGATCGCCGTCCAGCAGCGGCAAGCGGTCGGCCAGCTCCGGCGGGTAGTTGCCGGTGAGCAACGGGTCGGCGAACAGCCAGTTGTGCAGGGCCGAATAGGCGGCTGCGGCCTCGGCGTCGGCGGGCGTCTCGGGCCACGCGGGCGTGTGGTTGTTGGCGGTGCCGACGGCCCGCGCGCCACTGGCCCGCAGCGCGCGCACCGCCAGGCCGTGGGCGAGGTTGAGGTGGTGGGCGGCCGGCAGCGCGTCGTAGAGCAGGGTCCTGCCGGGTGCGTGTTCGCCGATGGCGTAGCCCTGGAGGGTGACCATCGCGGGTTCGTTGACCGGGATCCACATCGCGACGCGGTCCGCGAGCAGGTCGCCGACTGCGGAGGCGTACTCGGCGAACCGGTACGCGGTGTCGCGGTTGAGCCAGCCGCCGGCGTCCTCGACGGTGAGCGGGGTGTCCCAGTGGTAGAGGGTGGCGACGGGCGCGATGCCGGCGTCGAGCAGGGCGTCCACCAGCCGGTCGTAGAAGCCGAGGTCGGCCAGCCTCGGCCAGGCGACGGAGAACCGGTACGCGCCGACGCCGAGGTCGCGCATCAGGGCGATGTCCTCGCGGTAGCGGTGGTAGTGGTCGCAGGCGACCGCCCCGGTCTCGCCGCTCGGCACCGGGAACTCGTCCCAGACCGAGGGCACCCGGCCGTCCTCGCGCAGGGCGCCCTCGATCTGGAACGCCGATGTCGAGACACCCCAGAGGAAACCGTCGGGCAAGGTCACGTCGCGCCTCCCAAACATGAAATGGATTCGGATCGTAGGCGTGTTGCGGCCCAACTGGAAGTGCGGGAGCCGACAACCGGGCACTATGGAACCCCGCACACCATCGACCAGGAGTCGCCGTGACGAGTTCGACCCCACTGCGCCGGCAACCGGTGCAACAGCGCAGCGCCAAGCGCGTCGAGCGGATGCTCGAAGCCTGTGCCTCGCTCATCGAGGAGGTCGGCTACGACGGCGTGACAACCACGCTCATCGCGGAACGGGCCGGGGTCGCGGTCGGCTCGCTCTACCAGTTCTTCCCCGACAAGCGGGCCGTCGTGCAGGCGCTCACCCTGCGCAACCTGGAGAAGTTCATCCAGACCGTGGACGGCCGCTTCACCTCGACCACGCTGGAGCACTGGTGGGACGCCGTCGACTCGATCTTCGACGTGTACGTCTCGATGCACCGCGAGGTGCCCGCGTTCAGCAAGCTGCACTTCGGCGACGTGGTCGACATGCGCCTGCTGGACGACCGGCGGGACAACAACACCGTCATCTCCGACCGGATCGCGGAGATGATCTCGACCAAGTTCGACATCCCGCTGGCCGAGCTCCAGCTGCCGATCTCGATCGCGGTCGAGGCGGCGGACGGCGTGCTGAACCTGGCGTTCCGCCGCGACCAGGCCGGTGACCAGCGCATCCTGGACGAGGCCAAGGCCCTGGTCCGCGGCTACCTGTCCACCCGCCTGCCGGACTGACCCCGGCGCGCCCGGCCGGGTCAGCCGAACGACCGCTGTTCGCCCCGGTAGGTGGGCACGGTCCGGGTCACCACGTCGCCGTCCACGACGTGGTAGTGCGTGAACCGCTCGGCCGGTTCGCCGGCCTTCGCGTGCCGCAGCCACACCCGGTCCCCGAGGACCAGCTCGTCGGCGGCCCGGCCGACCACCGGCGTCTGCACCTCGCCCGCGCCCTCCAGCGCCAGCAGCTTGAGCCCGGACGGCAGGTACGGCGTCGGCTGACGATCGGGGGTGGCCGTGCCGGAGGCGATGTACCCGCCGGAGAACAGCGTGGCCACGTGCTTCTTCGGCCGGCGCACCACGGGCAGCGCGAACAGCACGGCGGGCCGAGGCCGGAAGCCGGTGTAGCCGTCGAACAGGGTCGGCCCGATCAGCCCGGACCCGGCGGCGAGTTCGGTCACCGACTCGTCGGCCCCGGTCACCTCCAGGCTCCCGGTGCCGCCGCCGTTGACGAACTCCAGGTCCGCGACCCGGCGCACCGCCGCCACGGCCGCGCCGCGCCGGTCCACCAGTTCCGCCGCCGACCGCTTCTGCATCCACCGCAGCGCGAGCCCGCGCAGCGGCTGTCCGGGCGGGGCGTCGCCGAGCCCGGCGATCTGCCCCTCGTAGGCCATCACGCCCACCAGCCGGAACCCCGGCCGGTCGGCGATCCGGCCGGCCAGCGCCCCGGCGTCGCGCGCGGTGTGCACCGGCGAGCGGCGCGGGCCGACGTGCAGGCCGGGCACCGGTCGCCACGACACGTCCAGCTCCAGGCACACCCGGATCTCCGGGTGGCCGGACCCGAGCGCGGCGGTGACCAGGTCGAGGTGGGCGGTCGAGTCGACCACCAGGGTGATCCGGCGGCGCGCGGTCGCGTCCAGGGCGAGTTCGCGCAACGCGCCGTGGTCGACCGTCGGGTACGCGACCAGCAGGTCCTCGGAGACGTCCAGCGACGACAGCCACAGGGCCTCGGCCAGTGAGTAGCACATCACCCCGGCGTAACCCGGCCGGTCGAGCACTCGTTCGAGCAACCAGCGGACCCGGACCGATTTGCTGGCCACCCGCACCGGCTTGCCGCCGGCCCGGCGCGCCACGTCGGCCGCGTTGTGGTCGAACGCGCCCAGGTCGGCGACCGCGAACGGAGGGTCGAACTCCTTCGTCGCGCCGTCGAGGCGGCTACGGGGTTGCATGGACCTACGGTACTTGAAAGGTGAATTGTTTTCACCTACGGTTCGTGGATTGAGTCACACCGGAGGTGACATGGGTACGCCGTGGACGAACTGGGCGCGCACCGCGACCGCGAACCCGCACCGCGTCGAGCACCCGGCGAGCGCGGACGAGCTGAGCGACGCCGTCGCGGCGGCCTCCAGCCTGCGCCCGCGCGGCAGCGGCCACTCGTTCACCGGCATCGCGGTCGCCCCCGGCACCGCCCTCGACCTGGACCGCTGGACCGGCGTCACCGACGTCTCCGGCACCCTCGTCACGGTCCGCGCGGGCACCACGATCCGGCAGCTCAACGCCCTGCTCGACGCCCTCGGCCTGGCCATGCCCAACCTCGGCGACATCGACGCGCAGACCATCGCGGGCGCGACCAGCACCGGCACCCACGGCACCGGTGCCAAGCTCGGCAGCCTGTCCACCCAGATCACCGCCCTGGAACTGGTCCTGGCGAACGGCGAGCGGGTGCGCTGCTCGGCCACCGAGCGCCCCGACCTGTTCGCCGCCGCCCGGGTCGGGCTCGGCGCGCTCGGCGTGATCAGCACGATCACCCTGCGCTGCGTGCCCGCGTTCGTGCTGCACGCCCGCGAGACGCCCGGCCGGCTCGACGCGATCCTGGAGGAGTTCGACCACCTCACCTCGGTGGAGGACCACGTCGAGTTCCACTGGTTCCCGCACAGCGACGACGTGATCGTCAAGCGCAACAACCGGGTGGACGAGCCCGTCGCGCCGCTGTCGAAGTTCCGGCGGTTCTACGAGTACGAACTGATGGAGAACGGCGCGTTCGGCCTGGTCTGCCGGGTCGCCAAGACCTTCCCCGGCACCGCGCGCGGCCTGAACCGCTTGTGCGGCAAGCTGATCTCCGAGCGCGTGTACCGCGACGTCTCGCACCGCGTGTTCGTCACGCCGCGCCGGGTCCGGTTCGTGGAGTCCGAGTACGCGGTCCCGCGCGAACAGCTGCACGCCGTGCTCACCGAGCTGCGGCGGGCGGTCGCGAAGCTGGACCACGGCGTGATCGTGCCGGTCGAGGTGCGGGTGGCGCAGGGCGACGACATCTGGCTGTCCACCGCGCACGGCCGCGACAGCGCGTACATCGCCGTGCACCAGTACGTCGGGATGCCCTACAAGCGGTACTTCGACGCGTTCGAGAAGATCGCGACCGCGGTCGGCGGCCGGCCGCACTGGGGCAAGCTGCACACCCGCGCCGCCGCCGACCTCGCGCCGGTCTACCCGCGCTTCGCCGACTTCACCCGGCTGCGCGCCGAACTCGACCCGACCGGCAAGTTCGCCAACGACTACCTGGACCGGGTGCTCGGGAACGCGTCGGCCACCGGCGTCGACCCGGAGATCACCTCGTAGACGTGGCCGGCGGTCTCCGGCCGCCGCAGCACCTCCGCGACCACCGCCGCCACGTCCGCGCGCGGCACCACCCCGCGCAGCAGCTTCTCCGACACCTCGACCAGCCCGGTGCCGGGGTCGTCGGTCAGCCGACCGGGCCGCAGGATCGTCCACGCCAGCGGGCGGGCGCGCAGGTCGTCCTCGGCCGCGCCCTTGGCCCGCAGGTAGGCGTCGAACACCTCGTCGCCGGTCACCCGGCCGATGCCGGTGGTGCTGATCTGCACGAACCGGGACACCCCGGCCACCTGGGCGCCGGCCGCGAACAGCCGCGCCGCCCCGAGGTCGACCGTCTCCTTGCGCGCCACGCCGCTGCCGGGACCCGCGCCGGCCGCGAACAACGCGGCGTCCGCGCCGCCCAGCACGGCGGCGAGTTCGTCCGACGTGGACGATTCGAGGTCGCACAGCACCGGCTCACCGCCGGCCGCGCGCACGTCGTCGAAGTGCGAGGGGTTCCGCACCAGCGAAACCACCTGATCACCTCGCCGGGACACCAGCCCGGTCGTCAGCAGTGCGATCTTGCCGTGGCCACCCGCGATCACCAGACGCATGGCCTCGACGGTAGATCAGGAAGCCGTGGTCAGCAGCTGCTCGTAGACCAGTTCGTTCACCCAACGGGTGGTCGCGGTGTCCTCGACCGGCACGGTCTCGTTGCGGCCGGCCACGTCCGTGGACAGCTCGCACTCCTCGTCGGCCAGCAGCACCGAGACGCCGTAGCGGCGGACCCGGGGCAGGCAGTTCGCCAGGTAGTCGTGGGTGAACGCGACCGAGGAGGGCAGCACGGCCGCCGCGTTGCCGAACCGGGCGAAGGGCACCGCGGAGGCCAGCGCGGTGCGCCAGTGGCGGGCCACCGCGAGCACGCCGATGATCCGCACGGCGGCCGGTGGCACCCGGCCGTCCATCTCGGGCCACACCCAGGTGGACACCGTGGTGCGGTCGGACTCGGGGCCCGTGCCCAGGCAGACGCGCTCGGCGTGCGCGTCGGCGAGCAGTTCGGCGACCACGATGACCTTGCGGCCCATCAGCACCATCTCGGGCAGCACCACGCCGTGCCAGCCGAGGCGCACCGCCGCCGCGGCGGCCAACTCCTCCACCGAGCCGGGCAGTTCCGGAACCGGGATCGCGATGGACGACAGCGCCCGTGCGTCGCCGGTGTCCGCGATCCGTGCTGGTGTGCTGCTCACGCCAGGGCCTCCTCGGCAACCACGGCGGTGGGCCCCGCCGCGTTTCGACTCGTGCTCTGCATAAGACCTACCACCCGTCAACTCCGCCGCCCCCCAGCTCAACGGGCCCCTGCGATCGACGGCGCGGACGCATCGGTAACCGGTCGATACCGCCTGGAGGGAGTTCGGCCCGGCCATGCTGCCGTCCGGGTGACATGTGGGGGCCCGGACCCCCGGAAAAGGTGCTCAGCGTGCACAGCCCACGCACGCGCCGGCCACCGACGTGACCCACGCCACCACAAGCACCCCCGCCGGACCGACCGTTCACCGCCCGAAATCGACCGACCGACCCCGCTTCGACCGCTCACCGGGGCGAACCGGTGCCGCCCGGCGGGGCGGGCCCCCCAACGGCCCCGCCGGACAGCACCGCCGCGACCTGGAGGAGGGAGAGTCCCCCGGTCGCCGCGCGGGGCCGTCGACACCCCCAAAGCCGACGGGCCCACCGGCAACTATGCCCAGCGACCGGGCCCGCCGGAATCGGCCCGCGTGGTCAGTTGTGGTCAAACCGCGCGCACGCGTGAACGGCGGCCCGGCGCGGCCCACCATTGACCGCCATGGACACCCGCTTGGTCGTGCACACCGATCCGGGACTGGACGACGCCCTGGCCCTGGTCTACCTCGCCGGTCGGCGCGCCGACCTGGTCGCGGCCGGCAGCGTGCACGGCAACCTGCCCGCCGACGCCGCCGCCGGCAACGCCCTGCGGGTGCTCGAACTGCTCGGCCACCAGCACGTCCCGGTGGCCGTCGGCGCGGACCGGACGTGGCACGGGCGGCGGCCCGAACCCGGGCTGAGCGGCCAGGTGGTGCACGGCCGCGACGGGCTCGGCGGGCGCAGCGGGCCGCCCCCGGCGGGCCGGCCGGTGCCCGGCTCGGCCGCCGAGCAGCTGGTCCGGCTGGCCCGGGAGCGGCCCGGCGAACTCACCGTGCTGGAACTGGGCCCGCTGACCAACCTGGCGCTCGCGCTGGACCTGGAGCCGAGGCTGCCCGCGCTGGTCCGCGAGGTGGTGTGGATGGGCGGCTCGTTCCGGCTCGACGGCAACGTCACGCCGTTCGCCGAGGCCAACGCGTTCCACGACCCGGAGGCCGCCGAGCACGTGCTGGCCGCCGGGTTCCCGCTGACCGTGGTGCCGGTGGACGCCACCGACCCGGCCTGGGTGGACGCCGCGTGGCTGGACCGGGTCGCGGCGGCGGACACCCCGGTCGCCCGCCGGGTGACCGCGTGGATCGGCCACTACGTCGAGGTCCAGACGTGGGAGCACGGCGTGCGCGGCTGCCACCTGGACGACGTGGTCGCGGCGGCGATCGCGGTCGACCCGGCGGTGGCCACCGAGACCGAGCTGGTCGAGGTCACCTGCGAGACCACCGGCCACTGCCGGGGCCGGCTGCTCACCGACCGCCGGCCGGTGAAGTTCGGCGTGGCGCTGCCGCCCCGGCCGCCGGTCAAGGTCGTCCTCAAGGCCGACACCGGGCTGGTGCTCGACCGCCTGCTGCGCACGATCCTGACAGGATCGGCCACGTGACCGGGTGGACCGTGGAGCAGGCCGGCGCCGACCGGATCCCCGACGACGAGCGGCGGGGTGCGCCCGCCGGGCAGTTCTGGCCGTGGGCGGCGGCGAACCTGGGCATCTACGGCATCACCACCGGGGTCTACGTGGTGGCGCTCGGCCTGGCCTGGTGGCAGGCGCTGATCGCCATCGCGGTCGGCGTGGCCCTGTCGTACCCGCTGGTGGGGCTGGTCGCGGTGGCCGGCGCCCGGGGCGGCGCGCCGACCACGGTGCTGTCCCGGGCGGCGTTCGGGGTGCACGGCAACGCGCTGCCCGGCGCGTTGAACTACCTGGCGCTGGTCGGCTGGGAGACGTTGGCGGTGTCGCTCGGGGCGCTGTCCGCGCGGACCGTGCTGACCCGGCTCGGCGCGGACCCGGACGTCTCGCTCGTGGCGGGGTTCGTGCTGGTGACGGGTGCCTCGGTGGTGCTGGGCGGGTACGGCCACGCGGTGATCCTGCGGGTGCACAAGTGGATCACCGCCGCGCTGGTGGCGGCGACGGCCGGCTACCTCGCGCTGGTGCTGCCCGACCTCGACCTGACGGCCCTGCCGACCGGCGGTGGCGGCTCGCTGCTCACCGGCGTCACGATCGTCGCCGCCGCGACCGGCCTGGGGTGGGTGACCGGCGGCGCGGACTACAGCCGCTACCTGCCGCGCGACTCGTCGGCGAAGGCCGTGGCGGGCTGGACCGCGCTCGGCGGTGCCCTGCCGCCGCTGGTGCTGATGACGGCGGGCGTGCTGCTCACCGCCGACCCGGCGCTCGCCGCCGACGCCGCCGGCGACCCGATCGGCGCGCTCGCCGACCGGCTGCCGACGTGGTTCCTGGTGCCCTTCCTGACCGCCGTGCTGCTGAGCCTGGTCGCCTCCGGCACGCTCGGCGTCTACTCGTCCGGCCTGGCGCTGCAGGCCCTCGGCGTCCGGATCCGCCGCCCGCTCACCGTCGTGCTGGACGGGGTGCTGGTCGTGCTGTTCGGCGGGTACGTGGTGTTCGGCGCACCGAGCTTCCTGGGGCCGTGGCAGGCGTTCCTCACCGCGCTGGGCGCGGTCACCGCCGCGTGGGCCGCCGTGTTCGCCACCGACTTCCTGCTGCACCACCGGACCGGCCACGACCCGCACGCCCTCGCCGACCCGGCCGGCCCGTACCGCAGGTTCCACGCGGCGGGCCTGATCGCGCTGGTCGCGGGCGCGGCGGTCGGCTGGTTCGCCGACCCGGTGACCGGCTTCGCGGCCGCTGCCGCGCTGCACGGCGTGCTGACCACCACCGTGCTGCGCCCTAGGTCCCCGGCCGGGGGCGGACGGACTGGACGCGCTGGATGATCTCGTCGGCGCGCGGGTCGGAGAGCAGGTCGTACAGCTCCCACGCCCGTTCGCGGGACGCCTGGCCGCTCCCCCCGGTCGTCTCCGCCAGGTCGGCCTGGCGCAGCAGGGCGTCCGCCTCGCCCCGGCGGTCGCCACCCCGGCGGAACGCGGCCACCGCGCGCCGGGCCTCCGCCGGGTCGCCGCGCTCCTCGGCCAGCTTCGCCAGCTTGAGCCACGCGCGGCCCTGGCCGTCGAAGATGTCCAGGGACTCGAACAGCCCCAGCGCGGTGCGCACCTGCTCCCGCGCCGCGTCCGGGTCGCCGGGCAGCGCGTCCACCCGGGCCAGCAGGACCTCGGCGGTGCCCTCCTGGTCGCCGACCTCGGCGAAGATCCGCAGGGACTGCTCGGCGCGGTCCAGCGCCTCGGACAGCCGGCCCTCGTCCACGGACAGGAACACCAGCCCGGCCAACGTCCACGCCTGGCCGTAGAGGTCGTCGCGCCGCCGCCGGACGTCCAGCGCGTACTCGTACCGGGCACGGCTCGCCTCGAAGCACTTCTGCTGGTGGAACGCCTGCGCGAGGTTCGTGCACACCCAGGCGTCCGCCTCCGCGTCCAGCGCGCGGCGGGCCGCCCGCAGCGCCGCCTCATGCGTCTCCAGCCACACGACCGACGGCTTGCGCACCTGCAACCAGTCCCACAGCACCACGGCCAGCTGCCACGCGGGCGTCCACTGCCGGTACCGGTAGGCCAGCCGGATGGTCGGCGCGAAGTTCTCCGACTCCTCGTCGCACCAGGCCAGGGCCGCCAGGTCGGATACGAACCGGCCCGGCTCCACACCCTCGGCCGGGCGCGGCAGCGTGAACGGGAGCGTCCGGTGCGGCGCGAGCATCCGCCCGGCGGCCCGCGCGGTGTGCACGTACCACTCGACCAGCCGGCGCGCGGCCTCCGCGCGCTCCTCCTCGGTGTCCTCGGCTTCGGCGCGTTCGACCGCGTACGCGCGCAGCAGGTCGTGCAGCCGGTACCGGTCCACGCCGCACGGCTCGACCAGGTGCACGCTCGCCAGCTCCTCCAGCAGCCGCCGCGCGACGGGCTCGGCAACCCCGGCCAGGGCCGCCGCCGCGGGCACGCCCAGGTGCACGCCCCGGTAGAGCCCGAGCAGCCGGAACACCCGGGCCGCCGGGTCCGGCAGCTCCCGGTAGGACCAGCCGATCACCGCGCGCATCGCCGTCGACCGGTCGCCGGTGTCCAGGCTGTCCAGCCGCTGCTGCTCGTCGGCCAGCCGCGCGACCAGGTCGTCCACCGGGTGGCGCGGGTGCCTGGCCACCCACTCGCCCGCGATCCGCAGCGCGAGCGGCACCCGCCCGCACCGCTCGACCAGCGCCGCGAGCGCGTCGGCCGAGGTCTCCGCGCGGTCGCCGACCACGCTGTGCACCAGGGACGTCGACTCGTCCGCCGACATCGGCCGGACGGTGACCCGGGTGACGCCGGTGCGCACCGCCAGGCCGGTCAACTCGCGCCGGGAGGTGACCAGCACGGTGCACGACGCCGAGCCCGGCAGCAGCGGCTCGACCTGCTCCTCGCGGGCCGCGTTGTCCAGCACGACCAGCACCCGCCGGTGGTCCAGGGCGGAGCGGAACAGCCGGGAGCGCTCCTCCAGGCCGGTCGGGACCTCCCGCAGGCCGAGCGCGGTCAGGAACTCCTCCAGCACGTCCGCCGGGTGCACCGGGGCCTGCGCGGGCGAGTAGCCGTGCAGGTTCGCGTAGAGCTGACCGTCCGGGTACCGCTCCTTCACGTCGTGCGCGACCCGCAGCGCCAGGCTGGTCTTGCCGATGCCGGGCGGCCCCTCGACCACGACGACCCGCGCCGACCCGTCGGCCCGCTCGCCGTCGACGGCCGCGTGCAGCAGCCGCAGCTCCTCGGCCCGGCCGACGAACGGGCTGACCACGGCGGAGAGCTGCGCGGGCCGCCGGCGCAGGGTGGCGATCAGCCGCCCGCCCGCGCCCAGCGCCCGGTCGACCTGCTCGGCGAGGTCCAGCTTGGGCGCGCGCCGCCCGCGTTCGACGCCCGCCAGGTGGCTGGGGTCGTAGTTGGTGTGCTCGGCCAGCGACCGGAACGACCGCCCCTGCTCCTCCCGCAGCCGCTTCATCAGCTTGCGGAACGGGTCGTGCTCGCCGGTGGTCAGCACCGCACCACCGCCGCGTAGTACGGGTACCGCCCGCCGGCCTCGACCGGTTCCGGCCCGTCGGGCACCCAGCGGGGCACCGGCACCAGGCCGGGTTCGACCAGCGTCCCGGCCGGGAGCAGCGCGGCGACCTCCCGCCGGGAGCGCAGCGTCGGGGCGCCGGGGCAGCGCGCGGCGATCCCGTGCAGCGCCGGTTCGGTGTCCGCGCTCGGGTGCGACAGGACCAGCAGGCTGCCCGGCGCGAGCCCCGCGCGGTAGCCCGCGACCACGCCCGCCGGGTCGTCCGCGTCGCGCACGAACTCCAGCACCGACACCAGCAGCACGGCGACCGGCAGCCCGAAGTCCAGCCCGGAGCGCGCCGCCTGGGCCAGCACCCGGTCGGGCCGCCGGCAGTCCGCCTCGAACACCCCGACGCCGGCCGCGGCCAACGTCGTGTGCGCGACCACCTCGGGGTCCACGTCGACGCACACCACCCGGCAGCCCAGCCCTCCCACCAGCGCGAACGGCGAGTCGTCGCGGGGCGCGCCGCACCCGACGTCGAGGAACTGGCGCACCCCGTCGGCCACGCAGAACCCGACCGCGCGCCGCAGGAACGCCCGGTTCTCCCGGGCCAGCCGGCCGGGTCCGGCGGACAGCGCGGCCGACAGCGCGGCGATCCGCTCGACCAGCCGCCGGTCGGGGTCGTAGTTGGCGATGCCGCCGAGCAGCCCGTCGTACACCCCGGCCATGGTCGGTTCGCCGAGGTCGCCGCTCATTGCCCAAACCCTGGTCCCCACCCGGCACCGGGGGCAAGCGCCGCCCGGCCGACTCCCGCGCGCCCGCGCGCGCACCGTGCGACGTAGATCACCACCGGTGCGCAGGCCGCCACCCCCGAAGCGGACCCCGAACCAGCCGAGCGCGCACGGCGGAGAGTGACGCACATCACCAATCGAGACACGGCGCGCGGCCCGGACGGACCAGCGGTTCCGCTAGCCCGAACGAGTGGTCTACGCCACAGCGACACCCGGATGCCGGAAAAGCGAAGAGGCCCCGCGCTTGCGGGGCCTCTTCGTTCACTTCTACTCTCGAACCCTGGAGTGAATCCCGGATTCCGAGTGGGCGAGGGGGGAGTTGAACCCCCACGTCCTTTCGGACACACGGACCTGAACCGTGCGCGTCTGCCATTCCGCCACTCGCCCGGAGCGACGTGGAGAACACTAGCACGGCCCTCGTCCGGGTTACCAATTGCCCCGTGTACCGCCACGTCACCCCGGATACGATCGGTCCCGAGAAGTCGACCGAGTCGGAGGGTTGCCGTGGGCCGCGTACAGCGCTTCGAGCGCCGTCTCGAAGGCATCGTCGGCAACACCTTCGCGCGTGTGTTCGGCGGCAACGTCGTCCCGCAGGAAGTGGCCCAGGCCCTCGAACGGGAGGCCGAGGTCAACATCCGCGAACTGGCGGGTGGCAGGCTGCTGGCGCCGAACCACTTCATCGTCCTGCTGGGTCCCCAGGACCACGATCGGCTTGCCGGTGACGGCCAGGATGAACTACGCATCACCCAGCTTCTCGGGGACTCCGTCCGGGAGCACCTCGAAGAGAGCGGATGGGATACCTATGGTGACGTCGTAGTCTCCCTGGAGCGCTCCGACGCGCTGCACACCGGACAGTTCCGAACCAGCTCGTCCGTCGACCCCGATGTGAAAGTTTCCAGCCGACGGTCAGCACCACCTCGCACAGGAGACGGATCCATGAGCCAGCCTCCCGGCTACGGACAAGGACAGGGCCAACCCGGCTACGACCCCTACGCGCAGGGCGGCTACGGCCAGCAGCAGGGTTATGACCAGCAGCAGGGCTACGGCCAGCAGCAGCAGGGCTACGACCAGGGATACGGCCAGCAGCAGCAAGGCTACGACCAGGGTTACGGCCAACAGCAGCAGCAGGGCTACGGCCAGCAGCAGCAGCAAGGCTACGACCAGGGTTACGGCCAGCAGGGCTACGACCAGGGCTACGGCCAGCAGCAGCAGGGTTATGACCAGGGCTACGGCCAACAGCAGCAGCAGGGCTACGACCAGGGTTACGGCCAGCAGGGCTACGACCAGGGCTACGGCCAGCAGCAGCAGGGCTACGGCCAGCAGGGGTACGACCAGGGCTACGGCCAGGCCGGCTACCAGGACCCGGCGCAGGGCTACGCCCCTCCGGCCGTGCAGTCCGGGCCGCGCCAGCTCAACGCCACCCTGCACCTGGACGACGGCTCGAACCGGACGTACAACCTCAAGCAGGGCGGCAACGTGGTCGGCCGCGGCCAGGAAGCGGACTTCCGGCTGCCCGACACCGGGGTCTCCAGGAGGCACCTGGAGATCACCTGGGACGGGCACAGTGCCATGCTCGCTGATCTCGGTTCGACAAACGGGACCACGGTGAACGGCACTCCGGTGCAGACTTGGCAACTCGCGGAAGGCGACGTCGTCCGCATCGGCCACTCCTCGCTGGTTTTCCGCACCCAGGGCTAGTGGTCGAGACGGGCGAAGGCGTGACGGCACTCAAGGCAGGAGCGGTTACAACCGGTGCCAGAGCTGGTGATGCAGCTGACCAGAGCGGGCTTCCTCGTCCTGCTCTGGTTGTTCGTGTTGGCTGCGCTGAGGGTGGTCCGGTCCGACCTGTACGCGGCGTCGGGACAACGCGTTCCGACGCCCGGAGTACTGCGTAGAGGAGCCAAGAAGGCCGCGAAGGGGAACAAAGCACCCCGTCAACTCGTCGTGACGCACGGCGCGCTGGCGGGCACCCGCATCTCCCTGGACGGCAGGCCGATCCTGATCGGCCGCGCGGACGACTCCACGCTCGTGCTGGACGACGACTTCGCGTCGACCAGGCACGCGCGGCTGTCCATGCGCGGGACCGACTGGTACGTGGAGGACCTGGGCTCCACGAACGGCACCTATCTCGACCGGGCGAAGGTCACGGCCCCACTCCGGGTCCCGCTCGGCTCCCCGATCCGGATCGGCAAAACGGTGATCGAGCTGCGCTCATGACCCTCGTCCTTCGATACGCGGCCCGCAGCGACCGGGGCCTGGTTCGTTCCAACAACCAGGACTCCGTGTACGCCGGCCCCCGCCTGCTCGCGCTCGCCGACGGCATGGGCGGACACGCCGCGGGCGAGGTGGCCAGCAAGGTGGTCATCGCCGCCCTGGCCCCGCTCGACGACGACGAGCCCGGCGACGACCTGCTCGGCCAGCTGCGCGAGGCGGTGATCGCCGGCAACGGCGCGATCTCCGAGCTGGTGCAGTCCGACCCGGACCTGGACGGCATGGGCACCACGCTCACCGCCGTGCTGTTCGCGGGCTCCCGGCTGGGCATGGTGCACATCGGCGACTCGCGCGCCTACATGGCCCGCAACGGCACGTTCACCCAGATCACGCACGACGACACGTTCGTCCAGTCGCTGATCGACGAGGGCCGGATCACCGAGGAGGAGGCGGCCACGCACCCGCAGCGGTCGCTGCTGCTGCGCGCGCTGACCGGCCACGAGGTGGAACCGCGCCTGATGGTGCGCGAGGCCCGCCCCGGCGACCGCTACCTGCTGTGCTCCGACGGCCTGTCCGGCGTGGTGAGCCAGGAGACGCTGGAGGAGGCCATCCGCATCCCGGACCCGCAGGCGTGCGCGGACCGGATGATCGAACTGGCGCTCAAGGGCGGCGGGCCGGACAACGTGACGGTCGTGATCGCCGACGTGGTCGACGTCGACTTCGGGGAGGACGTCCCGATAGTGGGCGGCGCGGCCGGCGACGGCAGCGACGACCCACCTCCCCCCGACTCGCCCGCCTCGCGGGCGAGTTCGATAACGGGGCCCCGGCCGATCCCGCAGCGGGTCGAGCCGCCGCAGCCGCCGGTGGACCCGCGCCGGGCGCGCGGCAACCGGGTCAAGGCGCTGGCCCTGGTGGTGTTCCTGCTCCTGCTGCTGGTGGCGGCCGGTCTGGGCACCCGCTGGTACGTGCTGCGCCAGTACTACGTGGGCGCGGGGTCCGACGGCCAGGTGTCGGTGTTCCGGGGTGTCCCGGGCAGCTTCCTGGGCTTCGACCTGCACACCCAGGTGGAGGGCTCCTGCCCGCCCGGGGCGCAGGCGTGCGAGCCGATCACCGTCGACGACCTGAAGGTCTCCACGCGGGACGTGGTGCGCAACGGGATCACCGACGTGGACGGCCTGGAGGGCGCGCGGGAGGCCATCCGCCGGCTGCGCACCGAGCAGACGCTGCCGTTCTGCCCGAAGGACCAGACGACCTCGCCGGCGACCACCACGACCACCACCCCGGTGGACCCGTCGGCAACCACCACCACGCCCACCACGTCCACCACTCCGGAGGGCACCCCGCTGCCCTCGCCCGTGCAGAAGCCGGGCACGGATTGCCGGAAGGGTCAGTAGACGTATGGGTTCGCCGGTCCCCGGCGCGGAAGGCACGCCACCCGCGACGGCGGGAGGCAGCGCACCGCTCGCGGCGAGCAGCACCTCGCCGGGGTTGAAGCCGCCCACCAAGCGGTCCACGGAACTGTTCCTGCTCGCGTTCGCCGCCGGCCTGGTGACGATCGCGCTGATCCTGGTGGAGGCGAACCAGGAGCAGGAGCTGACGATGAACATCGTCTGGCTCGGCCTGGCCTACATGGGTCTGCTCACCGTCGCGCACCTCGCCGTGCGCTGGTGGGCCCCCTACGCCGACCCGGTGATCCTGCCGTGCGTGGCGATGCTCAACGGCCTGGGCCTGGTGATGATCCACCGGATCGACCTGGCCATGGCCGACGTGAAGCTGCCCAACAACGCGGTGTGGTCGCCGGCCGCGCCCAAGCAGGTGCTCTGGACGGCCATCGCGCTGGTGCTGTTCTGCACCGCGCTGAAGGTGCTCTCCGACCACCGCACGCTGGCCCGCTACGGCTACACCTTCGGCTTCCTCGGCCTGATCGCGCTGGTCCTGCCAGGTGTGCTGCCGAGCTTCATCGCGCCGGAGATCAACGGCGCGAAGATCTGGCTGAGCTTCGGCGCGTTCTCCATCCAGCCGGGCGAGTTCGCCAAGATCCTGCTGATGGTCTTCTTCGCCGCGTTCCTGGTGTCCAAGCGCGAGCTGTTCACCACGGCGGGCCGCCGGTTCCTGGGCCTGGACCTGCCCCGGGCGCGCGACCTGGGCCCGCTGATCGGCGCGTGGCTGATCGGCGTCGGGATCATGGTCTTCCAGAAGGACCTCGGCTCGTCGTTGCTCTTCTTCGGCATCGTGCTCGTACTCCTCTACGTGGCGACCGAACGCGCGGCGTGGGTGGTGATCGGCGTGGTGCTGTTCTGCGTCGGCGCGGTCATCGCGTGGAAGATGTTCAGCCACGTCCAGATCCGGGTGGCGAACTGGCTCGACCCGTTCGCGGACGCGACGAACAAGGGCTACCAGATCGTCCAGTCGCTGTTCGGCCTGGGCACCGGCGGCCTGTTCGGCGCGGGCCTCGGCGGCGGCCGGCCGGACCAGATCCCGGAGGCCAACACCGACTTCATCACCGCGGTGATCGGTGAGGAGCTGGGCTTCGTCGGCCTGGCCGCGGTGCTGCTGATCTACACCGTGTTCGCGATGCGCGGGATGCGCGGCGCGCTGGCCGTGCGGGACACGTTCGGCAAGCTGCTCGGCGGCGGCCTGGCGTTCGCGGTGGCGTTCCAGATCTTCATCGTCATCGGCGGTGTCACCAAGCTGATCCCGATGACCGGCATCACCGCGCCGTTCCTGTCCTACGGCGGGTCGTCGCTGCTGGCCAACTACATCCTGGTCGCGCTGCTGCTGCGGATCTCCGACGCCGCGCGCTCGCCGAAGGCCACGCCCAAACCGCGGCCGCAGCAGCCCGCGATCGCCGACCAGTTCACAGTCATGGTGGAGCGTCCCAAATGAACACACCGCTCCGCCGCGTCGGCATGGCCATGATGGTGATGATGCTGCTCCTGCTGGCCAACGCCACGTACGTGCAGGTCATCAAGGCCGACGACTACCGCAAGGACCCGCTCAACCGGCGGGTGGTGCTCGACCAGTACTCGCGCGAGCGCGGCCAGATCATCGCCGCCGGCGGCGAGCCGCTGGCGACCGTGGAGAAGACCACGGACCGGCTGCGCTACCTGCGCAAGTACGCGGGCCCGGCGTTCGCCCCGGTGACCGGCTACTTCTCCACGGTGTACGGCGCGGGCGGCCTGGAGCGGGCCGAGGACGACCTGCTCAACGGCTCGGACGACCGGCTGTTCACCCGCCGGGTCTCGGACCTGATCACCGGCCGCGACCCGAAGGGCGGCAGCCTCCAGCTCACCGTGAACGCCGCGCTCCAGCAGGCCGCCTACGACAACCTCCAGGGCGTGACCGGCGCGGTGGTGGCGATCCGGCCGCAGACCGGCGAGATCCTGGCCATGGCGTCCACCCCGACGTTCGACCCGAACACGCTGGCCAGCCACGACGTGGACGAGCAGCAGACCGCGTGGAAGGGGCTCAACGCCCCGGACGCGGGCCTGCCGCTGCTCAACCGCTCGGTCGCGGGCCTCTACGCGCCCGGCTCGACGTTCAAGCTGGTGGTCGCGGCGGCGGCGCTGGCCGACGGCAAGACCAAGGACAGCGAGGTCGACGGCCGCCCGGTGATCACCCTGCCGGGCACCAACACCACGCTGCCCAACTTCAACGACACCAACTGCGGCAACGGCGTGACGGCGACCCTCCAGGAGGCGCTGGCCAAGTCGTGCAACACCGCGTTCGCGGTGCTGGCCGACCAGCTGGGCAAGGACAAGCTGAACAAGCAGGCCGCGAAGTTCGGGTTCGACGACGCGGACCTGAAGGTCCCGCTGGCGGTGGAGACCTCGACGCTGGGCCCGATGAAGGACCGGCCGTCGGTCTACCAGACCGGCATCGGCCAGCGCGACGTGCTGGTCACGCCGCTGGAGAACGCGGTGATCGCGGCCACCATCGCCAACGGCGGGGTGCGGATGAAGCCGCACCTGATCCACAAGGTGCTCGCCCCCGACCTGTCGGTGATCAGCGAGGACAAGGGCGACGACGTCGGCGACGCGATGGAGGTCGAGCACGCCCGCGCGCTGCGCGACATGATGATCGAGTCGGAGAAGAACACCTTCCAGGGCGGGCGGCTGTCGGGCGTGACGATCGCGTCCAAGACCGGTACCGCCGAGCGCGGCGAGGACGTGAAGGCGACCAAGCCGAACGCCTGGTACGTGGCGTTCGCGCCGGCCGAGAAGCCGGAGATCGCGATCGCGGTCATCGTGGAGAACGGTGGTGACGTGGGCCTGTCCGCGACCGGCGGGCGGGTCGCCGCGCCGATCGGCCGCGCGGTCATCGGCGCGTATCTCGGGAGTCGATGATGCTGACCTCCGGCCAGTTGCTCGCCGAGCGGTACCGCTTGTCCAAGCGGATCGCGGTGGGCGGCATGGGCGAGGTCTGGGAGGCCGCGGACACCCGGCTGGACCGCAAGGTCGCGGTGAAGGTGCTCAAGGCGGAGCTGTCCGGTGACGCGGAGTTCCTCAACCGGTTCCGGATCGAGGCGCGCACCACGGCGTCGCTCAACCACCCCGGGATCGCCGCCGTGCACGACTACGGCGAGACCGCGGCGGTGCCGGACGGGCCGGAGGACACCGCGTACCTGGTGATGGAGCTGGTCGAGGGCGAGCCGCTGGCGGCGGTCATCGCGCGCGGCCGGTTGACCGCCGAGCGCACGCTGGACGTGCTGGAGCAGGCGGGCAACGCCTTGCAGGCGGCGCACGAGCGCGGCCTGGTGCACCGGGACGTGAAACCGGGCAACATCCTGGTGACGCCGACCGGCAAGGTGAAGATCACCGACTTCGGCATCGCGAAGGCCGCCGACGCGGTGCCGGTGACGCACAACGGCATGGTGATGGGCACCGCCCACTACATCGCGCCGGAGCAGGCGCTCGGGCACGCCGCCGAGCCCGCGAGCGACGTCTACGCGCTGGCCGTGTGCGGCTACGAGTGCCTGACCGGGCACCGGCCGTTCCGGTCGGAGAACGCGGTGACCGTGGCGATGATGCACATCAGGGACCTCGCCCCGCCGCTGCCGCCGGACGTGCCGCCGGGGCCGCGCGCGCTGATCGAGGCGACCCTGGTGAAGGACCCGCGCCAGCGCTACCGCAACGGCGGCGAGTTCGCGGCGGCGGTGGGCGCGATCCGGGCCGGCCAGCCGCTGCCCGCGCCGACCGGGCTCGCGATGGCGGTCGGCTCGGCCCCGATCCCGCAGCAGTTGCCGCCGCAGATGCCGCCCCCGCAGCCGCCGCAGGCGGTTTCCCAGCCGATGGGACAGCTCACCCACCCGTCGATCCCGTTGACCCATCCGGGCTCCCGGCCGGGGATGCAGCCGGTGCCGCCGCAGGTGAACACTCCGCGCACGGGCGCTTTCGGACCGTTGCCACCGCCGCCTGGGCCACCGGGGCGCAATCGCGCGCTGCTGTGGGTTATGGTCGCTGTGCTGGTGGCTGTGCTGCTGGTACTCGGCGTGGTCATCCTGCGCGGGTTGGGCAAGGACGACGAGGGGCCCGGTGGGACGAGCCAGCAGGGCACCACGAGCGCCCGAACGTCCCCGCAGGACTCGACCGATCGTCTCCCCGGCAGGCCGAAGGTCACGATCGCGAAGGCCGATTTCGTCGACCTCCCGGCCGACGAGGTCGAGAAGAAGCTCTCCGGGTACGGCCTGGAACCGGAGGTGCGCGCCGAACCCGGCGGCGCGCCTCGGGACCAGCACAAGTGCCTGGTGTCGGACGTGAGCCCGACCGGTGAGGTTGCGATCGGCTCACGGGTGACGGTGACGTGTGTACCGACGTAACGGCCGAACGGTACTAAGGCGGACGGAAGCGATGGCAGGACCGTTGACGAGGAGCGGGACGAAGCACTGATGAGCACTC
Source organism: Saccharothrix sp. NBAS 001 (assembly GCF_056640475.1). Classification (NCBI taxonomy): domain Bacteria; kingdom Bacillati; phylum Actinomycetota; class Actinomycetes; order Pseudonocardiales; family Pseudonocardiaceae; genus Saccharothrix; species Saccharothrix sp. NBAS 001. The sequence continues at coordinate 7,943,834 of NZ_CM153251.1, read as the reverse complement.
CGCGACTGCTCTCCAACCGCTACGAACTGGGTGAGACCCTCGGCTACGGCGGTATGTCGGAGGTCCACAAGGGCCGCGACGTGCGGCTCGGCCGGGACGTGGCGATCAAGGTGCTCCGTGCCGACCTCGCCCGCGACACCCAGTTCCAGGAGCGGTTCCGGCGGGAGGCCCAGAACTCTGCGGCGCTGAACCACCCCGCCATCGTCGCGGTCTACGACACCGGTGAGACCAACACCGAGTACGGCCCGCTGCCCTACATCGTCATGGAGTTCGTCGACGGGCGGACGCTGCGCGACATGGTCAAGACGCAGGGTCCGCTGACCGGCAAGCGCGCCATGGAGATCATGGCGGACGTCTCGGCGGCGCTGGACTTCAGCCACCGGCACGGGATCGTGCACCGGGACGTGAAACCCGCGAACGTGATGATCACCCGGGCCGGCGCGGTGAAGGTGATGGACTTCGGCATCGCGCGGGCCGTGCACGACGGCCAGGCGGCGGTGACCCAGACGGCCGCGGTGATCGGCACCGCGCAGTACCTGTCGCCGGAGCAGGCCCGCGGCGAGGCGGTGGACGCCCGGTCCGACGTGTACGCGTCGGGCTGCGTGCTGTTCGAGCTGCTGACCGGCGAGCCGCCGTTCACCGGGGACTCGCCGGTGGCGGTGGCCTACCAGCACGTGCGCGAGGACCCGAAGCCGCCGTCGTCGCTGAACCCGAAGGTGACGCCCGCGCTGGACGCGATCGTGCTCAAGGCGATGGCGAAGGGCCCGGCCAACCGCTACCAGTCGGCCGCCGAGATGCGCGCCGACCTGGTGCGCGTGCTGTCCGGCCAGCGCCCGTCCGCGCCCGCGGTGATGACGCCCGAGGACCGCACCGCGGTGATGAACCAGTCGCCGCGCACCGAGGTGGCCTCCGGCGGCCGGCACCGCCCGTCGGCGCTGCGCGAGGAGCCCGACGACTACGACCCGATCGCCGAGGAGGAGGCGGAGCGCAAGGCCCGGCGCAAGAAGACGATCATGATCACGCTGGTCGTCCTGCTCTGCGTCGCGGTGCTCGCGCTGGCCGCCTGGATCACCACCTCGCTGCTCAAGGGCGATGAGAACTCCGGCTCCACCAAGGTCTCGATCCCGGACCTGAAGGGCCAGACCGCGGCGTCCGCGTCCGACGAGCTGCGCCGGCGGAACCTGGAACCGGTGCTGGAGAACCGGCCGTGCCAGCCGCAGGCCGGCGGGGCGCCGACGTGCACCGCCGAGCAGGTCGGCCAGGTGCTGGAGACCGACCCGCCGTCCGGCCGCGAGGTCGACAAGTACACCAAGATCAAGGTCGTGGTCGGCGCGCCCGCCGAGGCCGTCGTGGTCCCCGACGTGCGGAGCATGTCCCCCGCCGACGCGCAGAAGACGCTCGAAGAGGGCAACTGGGTCTTCAAGCAGGCCGCCGAGCCCACCGAGGTCGAGGACGCGAAGCTGATCGGCAAGGTCGCCGACCAGAGCCCGGCGCCGGGCACCAAGGCCCCCAAGGGCAGCACGATCACGGTGACCCTGGGCAAGGGCCCGGACACCGTGCAGGTGCCCGACGTGACCGGCCAGACGCTCCAGCGGGCGCGCGAGACGCTGGAGGGCAACGGGTTCAAGGTGCAGACCAAGGACGTGGACAGCCCGAAGGACCAGGGCGAGGTGGTGGCCCAGAACCCGGTGCCCGGCCGCGCCGAGAAGGGCTCGATCGTCACGCTCAGCGTGTCCAAGGGCAACCAGTTCCTGATGCCGGACCTGACCGGGCTGACCGAGGGCCAGGCGCGGTCGAAGCTCGGCCAGCTCGGCTGGACCGGCGACCTGAACGTCTCGGAGCGGGTGCCGACCACCGAGCTGGGCCAGGACAAGAAGATCGCCGAGACCGAGATCAAGACCGACCAGCCGGTGGGCAAGAACGCCCGGATCAACGTGAAGGTGTTCGACTTCAAGATCGGCAGCACCACGACCCGGTAGTCCCGGACGTGGGAAGGCCCCCGTGCTCCGCGGAGCACGGGGGCCTTTTCGGATCGTCAGACCTGGCGGGCCGCCGCGGCCAGTTCGCGCATCCCGTTCTCCAGCTGGGCCACCGTCCCCTCGGGGACCTCGAACCCGCACACCGCGAGCCAGTTGGCGAGCATCCGGTGGCCGCCCTCGGTGAGCACGGACTCCGGGTGGAACTGGACGCCCTCGACCGGCAGCTCCCGGTGCCGCATGGCCATCACCACACCGGTGTCGGTGCGGCCGGTGACCTCGAACTCCGCCGGGATGGTGTCCGGCAGCACGGTCAGCGAGTGGTACCGGGTCGCGGTGAACGGGCTGGGCACGCCGGCCAGCACGCCCACCCCGTCGTGGTGCACGACGGAGGTCTTGCCGTGCAGGAGTTCCGGGGCGAGGTCGACGGTGCCGCCCCACACCGCCCCGATGGCCTGGTGGCCGAGGCACACGCCGAACACCGGGACGCCGCGGTCCGCGCAGTGGCGGATGACGTCCATGCTCCGGCCTGCCTTGTCCGGGGTGCTGGGGCCGGGGCTCACCAGCACGCCGCCGACCTCGCCGACCTCGTCGAGTTCCACGGCGTCGTTGCGCCGCACCACGCACTCGACCCCGAGCTGGGCCAGGTACTGGACGAGGTTGTAGACGAAGCTGTCGTAGTTGTCGACCACGAGCACGCGCATGGCCGCCAGCGTAGCCGTGACCAACCTCTCGCCAGAAGTGAGCTTAGGCTCACCTAATCTATACTCATGACACGTTCTCTGCGCGTCGCCGTCGTCGGCGCGGGCCCTGCGGGCATCTACGCCGCCGACATCCTGACCAAGTCGGACGCGGACGTCTCCATCGACCTGTTCGAGCGGATGCCCGCCCCCTACGGCCTGATCAGGTACGGCGTCGCGCCGGACCACCCGCGGATCAAGGGCATCGTGACCGCCCTGCAGCGGGTGCTCGACCGGCCGGAGATCCGGTTCTTCGGCAACGTCGAGTACGGCGTGGACGTGAAGCTGGAGGACCTGCGCCAGTTCTACGACGCGGTCGTGTTCTCCACCGGCGCGGAGAAGGACCGGCCGCTCGACCTGCCCGGCATCGACCTGGACGGCTCGCACGGCGCGGCCGACTTCGTCTCCTGGTACGACGGCCACCCCGACGTACCGCGCGACTGGCCGCTGACCGCGTCCCAGGTCGCCGTGCTCGGCGTCGGCAACGTCGCCCTGGACGTCGCCCGCATCCTCGCCAAGACCGCCGACGAGCTGCTGGTCACCGAGATCCCGGACAACGTCTACCAGGGCCTGCGCACCAGCCCGGTCACCGACGTGCACGTCTTCGGCAGGCGTGGGCCCGCCCAGGCCAAGTTCACCCCGCTGGAGCTGCGCGAACTCGACCACTCGCCCAACGTCGAGGTCATCGTGCACCCGGAGGGCATCGACTTCTGCGCGGCCAGCATGGCGGCCATCCGGTCGAACAAGCAGGTCGAGATGGTGGTCAAGACCCTGCAGGAGTGGGCGATCCGCGACGTCGGCGACCGACCCCGGCGGCTGCACCTGCACTTCCTGGAGGCCCCGGTCGAGGTGCTCGGCGCGGACGGGTCGGTCGCGGGCCTGCGCACCGAGCGGATGCGGCTGACCGGCGACGGCGGCGTCGAGGGCACCGGCGAGTTCACCGACTGGCCCGTGCAGTCGGTCTACCGGGCGGTCGGCTACCTGTCCACGCACCTCGCGGACCTGCCGTTCGACCACACCTCGGGCACCGTGCCGCACCAGGCGGGCCGCGTGCTCGACCTCGACGACCAGGCCATCACCGGGGTCTACGTCACCGGCTGGATCAAGCGCGGCCCGATCGGGCTGATCGGCCACACCAAGGGCGACGCGCTGGAGACCGTGACCAGCCTGCTCGCCGACGCGCCGAACCTGCCCGAGGCCCCGGTGGTCGACCCGCACGCGGTGGTCCGGTTCCTGGAGCAGCGCGCGGTCCCGTTCACCACGGTCGACGGCTGGCGCAAGCTCGACGCGCACGAGATCGCGCTGGGCGCGGACCAGGGCCGCGACCGGGTCAAGGTCGTGGACCGGGGGGCCATGACCGACATCTCCCGCGCCTGACCTCGACGGACAGCGCACAGCCGGAGCCCCGTGCGCGGGGCTCCGGCTGTCGTGTCAGGGCTACTGGGCGGTCGTCACGTTGTTGAACGGCAGCTTCGGCTCCGCCCACGGGAACACCACGAACATCAGCAGCGCCACCACCCCGGCCACCAGGACCAGGGCCTCCAGCACGCGCAGCGGCAGCGGGCCGGGCAGGTGCCGCCAGATCCAGCCGTACATCACTGCTCCTTGAGTTCTTCGGGCACGAACCCCGGTGCCTTGGGGTACGCCTGGGTCAGCACCGCGTGCACGATCAGCCGCTGCTTGTCGGAGAACCTCGGGTGGCAGGTGGTCAGCGTCATCAGCGCCGCCTGCTGCGCCTCCGGCGCGGTCCCGGTGAAGTGCGGCACCGCGTTGATCACCTCGCCCTGGGTGGGCAGCACGATCTCCTGGCCGACCGTCTTGTCGTAGGAGCCGCCCAGCGGCGAGACCTTCGCGCAGTTCTTCGCCTTGGCCTTGTCGCCCGCCGCCCAGCCGGCGATCTCCGAGGACTTGGGCAGCATCCGGTAGACGAACCAGTTGGTCTGCGTCTCGACCACGATCGCGTCGCACGAGGCGAGCAGGTCCAGGTCGTTGAACGGCGCGCCCTTGCCGACCCGGTGGCCGGCCACCGCGAAGTTGCCCGGGTTGCCGGGCAGCGCGGTGTTCACGTAGTGGCCGGGCCCGATCTCCAGGTCCTTGTCGGTGGTGCCCTCGACCACGGAGAACTTGTAGTCCGGGCCGAACACCGGGATGTACATCTTGGCGAACGCCTGGCCCGCGATCAGGTCGTACTTGGCCTGCCGCTGCTCGTCGGTGGGCTCGACGGTGTTGGCGTTCCACTTGTCGTCCAGGGCGTGCGTGGCGTCGTCCTGCTTGCCGGCCGAGATGAGGTCGGTGACGTACACCTCGTAGACCACGAACAGCAGGATCACCAGACCGGCCGTGATCAGCAGCTCGCCCACCGCGCGCACGGTCTTGCGGCCAGCGCTGTCCTTGGGGCGCGTCGGAGGCTCCTCGTAGTCGTCTTCGTCGTCGTAGTACTCGTCGTCGTAATCGTCGTACTCGTCGTCGGCGTAGTCGTCCACGACCGGCGCGATCACCTCGGTCGGCGGGTCGACCGGCCGGGGGCGGCGCGGAGGTGCCGGCCGCGCCCCGGGCCCGCCCTGGGGAGGCCCGCCCGGCACCGGTCCGCCCTGGGGAGGCCCGGGTGGGACGGGTGCCGCGCGCGGGTGGTTCGGGCCGGGTGGCGGCGGGAGGCTGCCGGAGAACGCGTTGGTGTAGCGGGTCGCGTCGGCCGGTGGTCCGGGGCGGGGCGGGCGGCCCGGCGGCGGGCCGGCCTCGCCGCGGAATGGGAGGTCGCCGCCGTCGAGCCGGCCGCTGAGCGACGGGGTGTCCGGGCGGGGCTCGGGGCCGCGCGGGTCGACCGCCCGGGGGTGCCCGCCGGGGGGTGTCGGGGGCCTGCGGACCGAAGGTTCGTCCCAGCTCCCCGAAGAGATCGAGGTGACCTCCTCCGGCTCCGGAGGAGGGGCCGTGCCGGGCCGGCGGTCCCCTGGCCTGGGACGAGGCGACCGTCCCGGCGGCAGGCCCGACGGGCCGCCTCGCGGCGGGGGCGGGTCGTGGCTCACCGAAAATCCTCCCGGTCCGAACGTTCCAGAACTGCGCAGTGCTCTTCAGTGACCTGCTCGGCTACGTTAACGTGTTCATCCAGCAGTGGACGTAAACTCGCGCCACTGGAGGCTCATCCACCCCCGTCAGGCGAGGACAGAATGCCCAAGTCCAAGGTCCGCAAGAAGGCCGTGTACACGGCGCCGACCGATCGCCGCACCCCGGTGAAGGTGAAGGCGGCCGGTCCGTCCCACCCGGTCTACATCGTCGTGATGCTCGGTCTGATGCTGCTCGGCCTGGCGTGGCTGGTGGTCAACTACATCGCGGGCGAGAAGGTCCCGGTGATGATGGACCTCGGGAGCTGGAACTTCGGCATCGGGTTCGCCCTGATGATCGTCGGACTGCTGATGACCATGCGGTGGCGCTGACCACGCGCTACGCCACGTGGCGGACGGCCCGGACGTGCAACACGTCCGGGCCGTCGTGCGTCAACCGGTAGTTCACCCAGTTCACCCGAGGGTCACCGAAGCACAGGGGTGTAACTCATCCCCAATGGGGACAACTCCTGTGGACAACTTTGCGCCAATTTGCACAAGCGCCGGTAGAGCCCTCCAGTTGTCCACATGCGCGACACTCGACGGCGTGACCGAACCTCGTTCCTGGGCCCCGAAACCGGCCGTCGTCGGCGTCGCCTGGGCGCTGGCCGCGATCGCCCTCCTGGCGGCCGTGCTGAGCGCCGAACCCACCACCAGGCTGCTCCTGGGCACCGCGACCGCCTTCGTGGCCGCCCTGGCGGCCTACGGCACGTTCCTGCGCCCCAAGCTCGCCGTCGACGACACCGGGCTGACCGTGCGCACCGTCACCGGGCCGCGCCACCTGCCGTGGCACGAGGTGAAGGTGAAGCTCGCGCGCACCCGCCGGCTCGGCCGCGAGGTGACCACCCTGGAGCTGGACTGGGAGCGCGGCGAGGACGAGCAGCTGTACGTGCTCACCATCACCGACCTGGGCGCGGACCCGCGCGACGTGGCCGACGTGCTGCACGCGCTCAGGCCGTGAGGTCGACCGCGAACCCCGGCACGGCGACGTCCACCGGCCCCGGGTAGCCCTGCGCCGCGGCGGCGGCCGACACCTCCGGCGACGAGTCCGGCCACAGGTGGGTCAGCACCAGCCGGCCCACCCCGGCCGCCGTCGCCCACCCGCACGCCTGGCGGGCCGTGGACAGGAACGGCGCGTTGTCGGCCGGGCGCACGGCGTCCGGGAACGTCGCCTCGGCCAGGAACACGTCCGCGTCCCGGGCCAGGTCCACGATCGCCGGGCTCGGTCCGGTGTCGCCGGTGTAGGCCAGGACGTGCCGGTCGGTGCTCAGCCGCAGGCCCGCGTTCGGCACGAAGTGCGGCAGGTCGAAGGTGTCCACCCGGAACGGCCCCAGCTCGACCGGGCCAACCGCTTGCCCCCCGATCGCGTGGAGGGTGTACGCGCTGGTCAGCGGCACCTGGTCGAGCGCGAGCACCCGGTCCAACGCCCCGGCCGGCGCGTAGAGCGGCAACGGCGGCAGGTCGTCGTCCCCGAGCGCACGGGCGCGCAGCAGCGGGTTGAGGTCGGCGCAGTGGTCCGGGTGCCCGTGCGTCACCAGCACCGCGTCGACGGCGGACACCGGGAGCAGCGACAGCAGCGCCGGGAAGGTCGCGTACCCGGGATCCACCAGCACGGTGAACCCGTCGTGCGACACCAGGTAGCCGCTCGCCGCGGCGGAGGCGGAGGGCCACGCGCCCACCCCGCCCAGCACGGTCAGCCGCAAAGGTCAGCCCAGCTGGCCGGTGCGCACGAACGCCATCACGACCAGCAGCACGACCGCGCCGACCACCGCGGCGGCCTGGTACCGGTCGCGGTTCGCGGTCGGGGCGTAGATCAGCCCGGCGGCCACCGCCGCGCCGACCACCAGCCCGCCCACGTGGCCGAGCAGCGAGATGCCCGGCAGGGTGAAGCTGAGCACCAGGTTCAGGCCGATCACGCCCAGCGCCGAACCGGGGTTGAGCTTGAGCTTGAGCACGGCCACCAGCAACGCGCCCATCAGGCCGTACACCGCGCCGGACGCGCCCGCCACGGGCGTGTTGATCCCGCCGAACAGGTACACCGCGACCCCGCCGCCGAGCAGCGACACCAGGTACAGGGCGAGGAACCGGACCTTGCCGAACGCCGGTTCCAGCTCACGCCCGAGCACGTACAGGGCGATCATGTTCAACCCCAGGTGCGCGGGCCCGTAGTGCAGGAACCCGGAGGTGACCAGCCGCCACCACTCGCCGTACCAGATGCCGACCGGCCACAGCACGAAATCGGCGAACAGCGGCGAGGCGGCGTTGTTCGACACGCTGCCCGCCTGGACCGCCGTCACCACGTAGGCCAGCACGTTCAACGCGACCAGCACCGGCGTCACGACCAGCTTGGCGGAGAACTCCGCCCCCACGAACGTCTTCCCGCGCCGGACCGTGCTCCGGCTCTCGGCCACGCAGTCGACGCACTGGAAACCGACCGACGCCTCGCGCAGGCAGTCCGGGCACGCGGGGCGGTCGCACCGCGCGCACCGCAACCCGGTGGCCCGGTCCGGGTGCCGCACGCAGACGGCGGCACCGACCGGGTCACCGGGGGCAGTGGGCGAGGTCATCGCGTCAGGAGGCGCGCTCGATCGAGACCTTCTCGATCACCACGTCGGTGACCGGGCGGTCGCCGGCACCGGTCGGGGCGCCGCCGATGGCGTTGACCACGTTGACCGACTCCTGGTCGGCCACCTCGCCGAAGATCGTGTGCTTGAAGTTCAGCCACGTGGTCGGCGAGACCGTGATGAAGAACTGGGAGCCGTTCGAGTTGGGCCCGGCGTTCGCCATCGCCAGCAGGTAGGGCTTGTTGAACTGGAGTTCCGGGTGGAACTCGTCCGCGAACTTGTAGCCGGGGCCGCCGCGGCCGGTCCCGGTCGGGTCGCCGCCCTGGAGCATGAAGCCCGCGATGACGCGGTGGAAGATCGCACCGTCGTAGAACGGACCGGTGGCCTCCCCGCGCGCGTTGGCCTCGGAGTAGTCCTTGGTCCCCTCCGCCAGGCCGACGAAGTTGGCCACCGTCTTGGGCGCGTGGTCGGGGAAGAGGTTGATCCGGATGTCACCCTGCGAGGTGTGCAGGGTGGCCGTCACCTTGGTCCCGACGAGCGAGTCGTTGCTGTCTGCCACGTACACCATCGTGCCATCCGGGGGCGGGAAGGTTCGGGAAGGGGCAGGATGGGTATTGCCGGAGGGTGACTGACCGACAGCTTGTGGAGCGCGACATGGACGAGGTGGACGCAATGGCCCGAGCCGGTGAATCGGTGGGCAAGGCGGTCGGCACGGGTCTTCGCGCCGTCCGCCGCGGAGCCGTCCGCGCAGGTCACGCCGGTGCCGACGCCGCCGTCACGTGGGCCGAGCGGGCGGAGGGCAAGCTCGCCGAACGCGGCGTCACGGCCGAGCACGTGCGCGGCGTGGTCGCGGACCGGGCGGGCGCGCTGGTGGAGAAGGCCGAGGAGGTCGAGAAGTCGACCCGCAAGACCCGCAAGCAGCTGGCGAAGAAGGCCAAGGGCGTCCGCAAGGACGTGACCAAGGTCGCCGACCGGGCCCGCAAGGAGACCAGGTCGCGCGCGAAGGACGTGCGCAAGGCCGCCAAGCAGGCCCGCAAGGACTTCGCCGCGGCGCAGCAGCCGAAGAAGAGCCGCAAGTGGCCGTGGCTGCTGGGCCTGGCCGCCGCGGTGGCCGTCGCCGGGTACGTGGCGCTGACCCGCCGCCCGGAGGAGGTCCACCTGGAAGAGGTCGACGAGCAGGTCGAACCGCCGCCCGCGACCGAGCGCACGACCGCCGAGCACGCCGCCCGCAACGGCCGCCCGGCGGACCAGAGCGTCACCGACCGGCACTGACCGGCCCGGCCACGATCGCGCCGACCACCTCCGGCGGAGGCGGCCGGCGCGGTCGCACGCCTACAGGCCCAGGTTCCCGATCACCGTCTCGGCGATCCGCTTGGCCTTGATGGTCTGCTGCTGGTTGCTGGTCACGACCACCGCCGCGCCGCCCTTGGCGACCGCGTAGACCGCGCCCTGGTCGCCCGCCAGCGAGCCGCCCGCCCAGCCGGCGGGTGCCGACGCGGGGCTGGAGTCCGCGACCGGCGCGGCCCGGTCGACCACCGCCTTCGCGGTCTTCGGCTCGCCCTCGAACACCCAGACGGACAGCTGCACGTCGGTGGCGTTCGCGTAGAAGAAACAGGCCGGTCGGGGCTGGTCGGCGGACAGCCGGACTTTCCGCACCAACTGCCCGTTGGCCTCGGCGACGAACGCCGTCTCCAAATACGGACACGTCCCATCAGCGGTCGGCTCCGGCACCGCCGGCGGGCCCGCCGGTGCGGGCGCGCTCGATTGCGCGCTCGACGTGGCGGGCGGGGTCGTCGGGCCGGTCTTGGCCGGTTCCGCGGTGCCGCAGGCGGTCAGCGCGCCGAGGACCAGCAGGGATGGCAGGGCAATGCGCAGCGCTCGGTTCATAGGGCTGCCAGTCAATCAGAATCCCAACAGCTAATCGACAGGGTGACGACCTAGGCACGCACCGTTATGAGGGTTAGCTTGTCCTTACCCCTGCCAGGCCGCCCTGCGATGTGAGGACTGACCCTGATGAACGTCTTTGACCGCGGTCGTGATCACGCCCTAGCTGTGTTCCGGATCGTCGTCGGCGTGTTGTTCGTGTGTCACGGGGCACAGAAGTTGTTCGGTGTGCTGGGCGCCGAGGAAACGGTGTCCATCACCTCCTGGCCGGGCGGTCCGGCCGGGCTGATCGAACTCGTCGGCGGTGTGCTGATCACCCTCGGACTGGGCACGCGCGTCGCCGCGCTGGTGTCGTCCGGGGCGATGGCGTACGCCTACTTCGTGGTGCACCAGCCCGCCGGGCTGCTGCCGATCCAGAACCACGGCGAGCTGGCTGCCGTGTACTCCTGGGTCTTCCTGCTCCTGGTGTTCACCGGCCCCGGCTCCTGGGCGCTGGACAAGGTGATCGCCTCGCGCAAGCAGCACGACAGCTCGGCCAGTCTGGCCAACGCCTGAGGAGACTGGACGCCGGAAGGCCGGGAGTCGCACCGTCGCGACTCCCGGCCTTCCGGCATTCGGTAGCCGGTCCTACTTCTTGTTCACCCGGTAGCGCACGTGCGTCACGAGATCGGTCCCGCGCACCTCGACCGGTTCCAGGTCCAGGTCGCCCACCCCGGTGAACAGCCGCTCACCCGATCCGAGGACGACCGGCGCGATGTGCAGCGACAACTCGTCCAGCAGACCGGCGGCCAGGTACTGGTTCACGGTCGACGCGCCGCCCGCGATCGACACGTCCCGGTCGCCCGCCGCCGCCCGCGCCCGCCGCAGCGCCGACTCGATCCCGTCGGTGACGAAGTGGAACGTCGTCCCGCCCAGCATCTCGATCGGCTCGCGCGGGTGGTGGGTCAGCACGAACACCGGCCCGTGGTACGGCGGCTCGTCGCCCCACCAGCCGCGCCAGTCCGGGTCCCACTCGCCACGACCGGGGCTGAACATGTTGCGGCCCATGACGTACGCGCCGGCCGACGTCAGCGCGGCCAGCTCGGCGGTGTGCTGGTCGGCCTGCTCGAACATCCAGCGGTGCAACCCGTCCGAGCCCTCACCGATCGGGTGATCGAGGGACTGGTTGGGCCCGGCGACGAAACCGTCCACCGACACCGCGATCCCGCACGTGACCAGGCCCATGCCGACTCCTCCGGTATCGCACCGCAGCGGGCGAAAACGACAAAAGGCCCGCGCGGCACGCGAGCCTTCAGTACGTGGAGACGAGGGGAATCGAACCCCTAACCCCCGCCTTGCAAAGGCGGTGCTCTGCCAATTGAGCTACGTCCCCTCGCGAGGAGCGGCAGATGTCCGCCCTTCGCGGGTTCAGTCGGTCGGAGCAGTGGCCTCGCGCCACAGGTCCGCGTCGGCCTTGGCCGAGCGGTTGCGCTTGACGAAGAACAGAACCGCACCGGCGACGGCGACAAGTGCGATGATCTTCTTCACAGCATTTCCCCTCTGCAATCCTGCGGAACTTCCGGTGGGCCTAGGAGGACTTGAACCTCCGACCTCTTCATTATCAGTGAAGCGCTCTAACCGCCTGAGCTATAGGCCCTCGGGGCAACGACCGCAACAGTACACGATCCACTGTCGTGGCCCCAAATCCGGGGTCACTCGCGCTCGGACAAGGTCACTTCCAGACCACCCGCGAGATCGGCCGACACGTTGTAGACGAACGCGCCGACCGTCGCCAGCGCCGTGAACAGCACGATGTTGACCGCGCCCACGATCGCCGCCACGCCGAACACCCGGCCCGCGCTGATCAACGGGTCGCCGGACGCCTCGTTGCCCTGCAGCAGGTCGTTCGCGGTGTTGTTGATCTTGTCCCACACGCCCATGCCGTTCAGCACGCCGTACAGCACGCCGACCGCGACCAGCCACACGAAGAACAGCGCGACGCTGAGCACCAGGGCGAGCTTGAGCACCGACCACGGGTCGACCCGCTTGACCTGGAGGCTCGCCCGGCGCGGACCCCGGCCGGGGCGGCGGGCCGACGGCGCGGACTGCGCCGGCCGGCCGTTCGCCGCACCGAGGTTCACCGACGTCCGGGCCGAACCGCCGAGCAGACCGCCCGGCACGGCCGAACCGGGCGCCACCGGGCGGGCCACCGCCACCGTGTCCGGGTCGGAGGCCGGGTACGCGGGCTGCGCGCCGACCTCCACCGTGGGCTGCTCGGGTGCCACGTCACCCGGCCCGACCTGCTGCGCCTCGCCGTAGCGCGCGTCACTGGTGACCCGCTGCCAGGGCGGCGGGGCGGCGGGCGCCTCCTGCTCGGCCGCCGCGGGCTCGGCCGCCGGTGTCCCGCCGGCCGGCGTGGCCGGTGCGGCGGGCGTGGCGGCGGCCGCCGCGGCGGGCCCACCCGATGAGGTCTGCACCGCCGGCTGCTCCGGTGTCGACTCGGCACTCGGCCGGGTGATCACCGCGGTCTTGTCCTCTGGCTTCTCGGGTGAACTCACGAGCAGTCCTCAACCTCTCGTTCGCGCGCTAGTTGGCAGGCTCGGCGTCGACCGATTCCCCGCCGTCACCATTGGGGACGTCTCCGGCCTCGTCCGCGTTGCGTGCCACCGCGATGAGAGTGGTCCCTTCACCGAGGTTCATCAACCGGACGCCCTTCGTCTGCCGGCCCGCTTTGCGCACCTCCACGGCGCTGGTCCGGATGACCCCGCCCGAGGAGGTGATGGCGTACAGCTCGTCGTCGACGTCGACGATGAGCGCGCCGACAAGCCTCCCACGCCGGCGGTCGTGCTGGATGGTCAGCACGCCCTTGCCGCCGCGACCCTGGACGGGGTAGTCCTCGATCGGCGTGCGCTTGGCGTACCCACCATCGGTGGCCACCAAAACAAACAGGCCCTCCTGCACGACACCCATCGACAGCAGCTCGTCGCCGGTGTTGAAGCGCATCCCCAGCACACCCGAGGTGGCGCGGCCCATCGGCCGCAGCGCCTCGTCACCCGCGTGGAACCGGATGGACTGGCCGTCGGCCGACACCAGCAGCAGGTCGTCCTCCGCCGAGCAGAGCACCGCGCCCACCAACTCGTCGTCGTCGCGCAGGTTGATGCCGATAAGACCACCCGATCGGTTGGAATCGAAGTCGGACAGCTTCGACTTCTTCACCAACCCCTTCTTGGTGGCCAGCACCAGGTACGGCGCCACCCCGTAGTTCTTGATCTGGATGACCTGGGCGATCTCCTCGTCCGGCTGGAACGCCAGCAGGTTCGCCACGTGCTGGCCGCGCGCGTTGCGGTTGGCCTCGGGCAGCTCGTACGCCTTGGCCCGGTACACCCGGCCCTTGTTGGTGAAGAACAGGATCCAGTCGTGCGTGGAGCACACGAAGAAGTGCTGCACGATGTCGTCCTGCTTGAGCTGCGCGCCCTGCACGCCCTTGCCGCCGCGCTTCTGCGAGCGGTAGAGGTCGGTCTTGGTGCGCTTGGCGTAGCCCGTGCGGGTGATCGTGACGACGACGTCCTCGACCGCGATCAGGTCTTCCATCGACACGTCGCCGTCGAACGGCACGATCTTCGTGCGCCGGTCGTCGCCGTGCTTGTCCACGATCGCCAGCAGCTCCTCGCGCACGATCGCGCGCTGCCGCTCCGGCTTCTCCAGGATGTCCTTGAGGTCCGCGATCTCGACCTCGATCTCGGCCAGCTGGTCGATGATCTTCTGCCGCTCCAGCGCGGCCAGCCGGCGCAGCTGCATCTCCAGGATCGCGTTGGCCTGGATCTCGTCGACGTCGAGCAGCTCGATCAGGCCGGTGCGCGCGATGTCGGGCGTCTCCGACCGGCGGATCAGCGCGATCACCTCGTCGAGGTGGTCGAGCGCCTTGACCAGGCCGCGCAGGATGTGGGCGCGCTCCTCGGCCTTGCGCAGCCGGAAGCGGGTGCGCCGGACGATGACCTCGATCTGGTGCTTCACGTAGTGCCGGATCATCTGGTCCAGGCGCAGCGTGCGCGGCACCCCGTCGACCAGCGACAGCATGTTCACACCGAACGAGTACTGGAGCTGGGTGTGCTTGTAGAGGTTGTTCAGCACGACCTTGGCGACCGCGTCCCGCTTGAGCGTCACCACGATCCGCATGCCGATGCGCTTGTTCGACTCGTCGGCGATGTTCGCGATGCCGGTCAGCTTCTGGTCGCGCACCAGGTTCGCGATGTTCTCCACCAGGTTGTCCGGGTTCACCTGGTAGGGCAACTCGGTGACGACCAGGATGGTCCGCCCCTTGCTGTCCTCGTCGATCTCCACGACCGCGCGCATCTTCACCGAGCCGCGACCGGTCCGGTAGGCGTCCTCGATGCCCGCGGTGCCCAGGATCTGCCCGTAGGTCGGGAAGTCCGGGCCCTTGACCCGGGCGATCATCGCCTCCAGGGTCTCCTCGTCGGGCGCGTCCGGGTTGTCCAGCGCCCACACCACGCCGTCCGCGACCTCGCGCAGGTTGTGCGGCGGGATGTTGGTGGCCATGCCGACCGCGATCCCGGACGAGCCGTTGATCAGCAGGTTCGGGATCCGCGACGGCAGGACGACCGGCTCCTGGATGCGGCCGTCGTAGTTGTCCCGGAAGTCGACCGCGTCCTCTTCGATGTCGGCCAGCATGTGCATGGCCAACGGGGTGAGGCGGCACTCGGTGTTGTGGCTGACGAAACCGTCCGTGACGAAGGCGTGGTCCTCGGTGTCGACGCGGAGGCTGAACACCGCCCGGACGCCGGCGTCCGTGACGGACTCGACCGCCGCGTAGTAGAACCGCCCGTCCACCAGAGGCTCGACCACGTCGAGCACCTCGCGGTTGGTGATCCGCGCGGAGATCTGGTCGTGGTCCCGCTCCCACCGCTCCACGCGGTCGACGTTGTGCCGGCGCAGCCAGTCGCGCTCGGTCCACCGGGTCGCGCCGTGCGCGCGGATGTAGTCGCCGACGAACGGGACGTGGTCACTGCTCATCGCCCGGCTCTCCGCCGGGATCGCGCCCAGGACGGCCATGAGCTTGTCCTGCTTGACGCCGAGGAAACCGACGTTGCGCGCGAACAGCCGGGCGTCCCGCCGATTGGTGACGACGACCTTGATCTCGCCGTCCTCGTAGTCCACCAGCGAGCTGATCACGCCGAACTCCAGCAGCAACTGCTGGACCTCGCGCGCGAGTCGCGAACTGCGGGTCGAGTAGGACACCTGCACGGTGTTGCGCGGCAGGGCGGAGGCCGAGCCGTCGCCGGTGAACAGCGACGCGAGGAAGATCCGCTTGGTCCCCGTGCCCCCCTGCCAGACGAACTCGGGCACCTGCTTGGCGGCGCTGCGCTGACCGGACATCGGGCCGAGCACGCTCGACCGGAGGCTGGTCAGCTCCTGGACGTCGAGTTCGTGCAGGACGGACCCGGACTTGATGGTGCGGCTGTAGGCGTAGCGCGCCCCGCCGACCACGAGGTCGTAGGCGGCGAGCACGCCGGCGAAGTAGTCCGCGTCGACGTTGTTGAAACCCGCGCGGTTCTCGGAGACGTACCCCTCGCTGACGAACGCGCCGGCCAGCAGCGCCTCGGCTTCCTGCTCGGGAGTGAGCGCCACCGCCTCGTCCTGCGGCGCGCGCTGCAGCACCACGCGGTCGCCCGGCTGGATCTCCTCCAGCAGCTTCCACAGCAGCGTCGGCACGCCGAGCACGCTCACCAGGCAGAGCACCGGGTGGTTGTGCGTGCCGTTCAGCTCGTACCCGTTGCGGGTGCGCAGCTTCAGCGTCGGGTGCTCGCCCGAGTGGAACAGCACGTCGGCACGCACCGGGTCGCCGTTGCGGTCGAGCACCTTCAGGTCGATCGGGTTGTCGCTGTTCGGCAGCGCGCCCGGCACGATGTCACCGATGCGCGGCGTCGAACCATCTGCCAGCCGAACGCGACTTTCAGATGACACGCAGTAGCGCATGGCGGCTGCCGGGTCGTTGCCCTGGGAGCCGAAGTTGCCCTGGCCGTCGATCAGCGGGTACCGCAGGGCCCACGGCTGGGCGAGGCGGACCAGCGCGTCGTAGATCGCCGAGTCGCCGTGCGGGTGGTAGTTGCCCATCACGTCGCCGACCACGCGGGCGCACTTGTTGTAGCTGCGGTCCGGGCGGAAGCCCGAGTCGAACATCGAGTACAGGACGCGGACGTGCACGGGCTTGAGGCCGTCGCGCACGTCGGGCAGCGCCCGGCCGACGATCACGCTCATCGCGTAGTCGATGTACGAGTTCTGCATCTCCTGCTGGAGATCGCGCGGCTCGGTGCGGTCACCACCGCCAGGAGGCAGCGTCGTCTCAGTCACGGTTCTTCTTTCCTCTTCGCCGGCCGGGGTGGACTAACGCAGACGCTCAGACGTCCAGGAACCGCACGCCCTTGGCGTTGCGGGTGATGAACGAGCGGCGCGCCTCGACGTCCTCGCCCATCAGCACGCTGAACAGCTCGTCGGCCGTGGCCGCGTCGTCCATGGTCACCTGGAGCAGCACCCGGTTGGCCGGGTCCATCGTGGTCTCCCACAGCTCCTCGGCGTTCATCTCGCCGAGACCCTTGTAGCGCTGGATGTTGTCGTCCTTGCCGATCTTCTTGCCCGCGGCCAGGCCCTGCTGGATCAGGCCGTCGCGCTCGCGGTCGGAGTAGGCGTACTCCGGCTCCTGCCGCTGCCACTTGATCTTGTACAGCGGCGGCTGCGCGAGGTACACGTGCCCGGTCTCCAGCAGCGGGCGCATGAAGCGGAACAGCAGGGTGAGCAGCAGGGTGCGGATGTGCTGGCCGTCGACGTCGGCGTCGGCCATCAGCACGATCTTGTGGTAGCGCAGCTTGCTCAGGTCGAACTCGTCGTGGATGCCGGTGCCCAGCGCGGTGATCAGCGACTGGACCTCGTTGTTCTTCAGCACGCGGTCGATGCGCGCCTTCTCCACGTTGATGATCTTGCCGCGGATCGGCAGGATCGCCTGGAACATGGAGTCCCGGCCCTCCTTGGCCGAACCGCCCGCGGAGTCGCCCTCCACGACGTAGATCTCGCACTCCTCCGGGTTGGTGGAGCGGCAGTCCTTGAGCTTGCCGGGCAGGCCGCCGATGTCCAGCGCGCCCTTGCGGCGGACCAGCTCGCGGGCCTTGCGCGCGGCGATCCGGGCCTGGGCGGAGGAGACCGCCTTGGTGACGATCGTCTTGGTCTCGTTCGGGTGGCGCTCGAACCAGTCGGCCAGGTGCTCGTTCGCGGACTTCTGCACGAACGACTTGGCCTCGCTGTTGCCCAGCTTGGTCTTCGTCTGCCCCTCGAACTGGGGCTCCTTGAGCTTCACCGAGATGATCGCGGCCAGACCCTCGCGGATGTCGTCGCCGGTGAGGTTGGTGTCCTTCTCCTTGAGCAGCTTCTTCTCGCGCGCGTACTCGTTGACCACGCGGGTCAGCGCGGCGCGGAAGCCCTCTTCGTGGGTGCCGCCCTCGTGCGTGTTGATGGTGTTGGCGAAGGTGTAGACCGACGGCGTGTAGCCGGTGTTCCACTGCATCGCGACCTCGACTTCGAGGTCCTCGCCCTTGGCCTCGAACGAGATGACCTTCTCGTGCACGGCCTCGCGGGTGTGGTTGATGTGGCGGACGAAGTCCTCCAGGCCGCCGGGGTAGTGGAACTTGCGCTCCTTGACCGCCGCGACGTGGCCCTCGGCGTCGGCCTCGGCGTCGGAGTCCTGCACGCGCTCGTCGCGCAGGATGATGGTGAGCCCCTTGTTGAGGAACGCCATCTCCTGCAACCGGCGCGAGATGGTCTCGATGTTGTACTCGGTGGTCTCGAAGATCTCCGGGTCCGCCCAGTACGTGATGGTCGTGCCGGTCTCCTCGGTCGCCTCGCCCTGGCGCAGCTCGTGCGCGGGCTTGCTGGCCTCGAACCGCTGGTTCCACGTGAAACCGTCGGTCTTGACCTCGACGTCGATCGCGGTCGACAGCGCGTTCACCACGGAGATGCCGACGCCGTGCAGGCCGCCGGACACCGCGTAGGAGTCGCTGTCGAACTTGCCGCCGGCGTGCAGCTTGGTCAGCACCACCTCCAGGGTGGGCTTCTGCTCCACGGGGTGCATGCCGACCGGGATGCCCCGGCCGTCGTCGATGACCCGGACGCCGCCGTTGGCCAGCAGGGTGACGTCGACCTTGGTCGCGTACCCGGCCATGGCCTCGTCGACGGAGTTGTCCACGACCTCCCAGATGAGGTGGTGCAGACCGCGCTCGCCGGTCGACCCGATGTACATGCCGGGCCGCTTGCGGACCGCCTCCAGACCCTCTAGGACGGTGATCGAAGACGCGCTGTACTCATTCTTCTTGGCTGCCACGGGCCTGGTGTCTCCTCGGACGTCAAGCGACTCGCCACCGGAGGGTGCGACGCTGCGGTCACGCTATACCCCTCGATTCTACTGGGCGAGACGTCCAGAAACCCACCAAGGACACCCCTGGTTTGCTCACAGACGGCCCAAAGTGAAGACGCAAGGGTCCGCGAGGCGGTTGCCGGGGTGTGAAACGGCTGCTGAGCGCTCACCGCGCCGTAGAATCGCCGCTGACGCCCTGGCGAAGCTCACCCGTAGGTGTCACGTGGTCCGCGGCCCGGAACGTGCCTGGGCCCGTACCGCCAGCTGGGTGCCGCCGGCCCCTGCACCTTGAGCTTGTGCACGACGCCGTTGCCGACACCGGCCGCGATCCGCTTCAGCAGCTCCCGCTGCAGCAGTCGCAACTGGGTGGCCCACGCCGTGGAATCGGCCTGGACGGTCAACTCTCCGTCACTGAAAGCGACGGGCTGCGCGTGCTCGGCCACGTCCTCGCCGACCAGTTTCGGCCACCGGGCGAACACCTGGCCGCCTGCCAACCGCTCGGTCCACCCCCGGTCGGCGGCGATCCGGGAGGCCAGCCTGCCCAGCGGCTGCGGGTCCCGGTCGTCCGGCCCCGGCCCCGACCAGCGCCGCCGGCGGCGACGGGCGGCGCCACCCGACGAGCCCTTGCGGGCGACCCGCGAACCGCGCTCCTTGGCCGACGCCCGCGCGGCCTCCAGGGCGGCCCGAGCGAGGTCCGACCCCCTCAATCCACCCCCTTGTGTGACTTCAGGTGTGGACAGGTGCCCTTCTGTGGCCGAGTTATCCACACCATCCACAGGGTTGTCCCCAGATGTGGGTCCAATCACACCCGATTGGCGGATCTCCTCAGGCACGGTGCACCTCCCCGTGGCGAACCTCGAAACGCGCGCCCTCCAGCTCCTCGGGCACGTCCTCGGCGACCGCCGCGGTGATGAAAACCTGCTCCGCCGCCGCAGCCACCTTCGCCAGTTGCCGCCGCCGATCCCGGTCGAGTTCGGCGAACACATCGTCCAGCACGAGCACCGGCTCGGAGCCCTCGACACGCAGCATCTCGTAGCCGCCGAGCCGCAGGGCCAAGGCGAAGGACCATGACTCTCCGTGACTGGCGTAGCCCTTCGCGGGCAGCTCGCCGAGCGCCAGCTCCAGGTCGTCGCGGTGCGGGCCGACCAGGCACACGCCCCGGTCGATCTCCTGCCCGCGCACCCGGCGCAGCTCGGCCAGCAGCGCTTCCTCCAGCGCCGCCCGGTCGTGCGTGCCCGGGAACGCCTCGCCCAGGCTCGACCGGTACCCGATCACCGCCGGCCGCGACTCCGGCGCGACCTCCGCGTACGACCGCGCCACGTGCGGCGCGATGTCGGCCACCAGGTCCAGCCGGCCCGCCAGCAGCTCCGCGCCGTGCCGGGCGAGGTGCCCGTCCCACACGTCCAGCGTGCCCACGTCCGCCGACCGCACCGACCGGATGCTCTTGAGCAGCGCGCCGCGCTGCTTCAACACCCGCTCGTAGTCGCTGCGCACACCGGCGTAACGAGGAGACCGGGTGGTGAGCAACTCGTCGAGGAACCGCCGCCGCTCACCGGGGTCGCCGCGCACCAGCGCCAGGTCTTCCGGCGCGAACAGCACCGTGCGCAGGATGCCCAGCACGTCACGCGGGCGCGGCACCGGGCCGCGGTTGATCCGCGCCCGGTTCGCCTTGCCCGCGGTGATCTCCAGCTCGACCAGCAGCTCCCGGCCCTCGTTGACCACCGCCACGCGCACCACCGCGCGCGCAGCCCCGTGCCGGATCAGCGGCGCGTCGGTCGCCACCCGGTGCGAGCCGAGGGTGGCCACGTAGCCGAGCGCCTCGACCAGGTTCGTCTTGCCCTGGCCGTTGCGCCCGACGAGCACGCTCACCCCCGGCTCGAACGCCAGGTCCGCCTGCTCCCACGATCTGAAGTCCGCGACTTGCAGGTGTCGGACGTACAAGGCTCAGCTCTGTGTGCTGCCGGAACCGGAAGAGGGACCGGCAGCCTGCACGGCGTGGCCGCCGAACTGGTTGCGCAACGCGGCGACCGCGCGCATCGCGGGCGAGTCGTCCTGGCGGGAGGCGAACCGGGCGAACAGCGCGGCGGAGATCACCGGCGCGGGCACCGCGTGGTTGATCGCCTCCTCGACGGTCCACCGGCCCTCGCCGGAGTCCTCGACGTGTCCGCGCAGGTCGTCCAGCTCCGGGTCCGAGTCCAGCGCGCGGACCAGCAGGTCCAGCAGCCAGGAGCGGACCACGGTGCCGCGCTGCCACGCCTTGATCGTGGCCGGCACGTCCTCGACCAGCTTCGAGGCTTCGAGCAGTTCGAAGCCCTCGGCGTAGGCCTGCATCAGGCCGTACTCGATGCCGTTGTGCACCATCTTCGCGAAGTGCCCCGCGCCGACCTTGCCCGCGTGCGCGAAACCCTCCTCGCGCGGACCCTCCGGGCGCAGCGCGTCGAAGATCGGCATCGCCCGCTCGACGTGCTCGGCCTCGCCGCCGACCATCAGGCCGTAGCCGTTGTCCAGGCCCCACACGCCGCCGGACACGCCGGCGTCGACGTACGCGATCCCCTTGGCGTCGAGCGCCTCGGCGTTCTTCGAGTCGTCGGTGAACCGCGAGTTGCCGCCGTCGATCACCAGGTCGCCGGGCGCGAGCAGGTCGCCGAGTTCGGCGATGGTCTGCCGGGTGATGTCACCGGCGGGCACCATCACCCACACCACGCGCGGCGCGGCGAGCTTGTCCACCATCCCGGCCAGCGAGCCGGCGTCGGTCACGTCCGGGTTGCGGTCGTAGCCCACCACCTCGTGACCCGCGCGGCGGATCCGCTCGCGCATGTTGAAGCCCATCTTGCCGAGGCCGACGAGTCCGAGCTGCACGGTCGTGTTCTCCCCTGGGTCTTGGTTGATCAGCCGGGCAGGCGCACGGGCATGAGCAGGTAGAGGTAGCCGGGCGCCACGTTGCCATCCTCGTCCACCGGCTTGAGCAGCGCCGGGCGGCTGGGTGTGGTGAACGACAAGTGCGCCTTGGGGGTGCGCACCGCCTGGAGGCCCTCGTGCAGGTAGGTCGGGTTGAACGCGATGGTGACCGCGTCGCCGGTGTAGTCGACCGGCAGCTCCTCCTCGGCGCTGCCCTCGTCGTCACCGCCGGCGGAGAGCTTGAGCACCGAGTCGGCGAACTCCAGCCGGACCTGCGTGCCGCGCTCGGCGACCAGCGAGACCCGCTTGATCGCCTGCACCAGCGAGTCGACCTCGATGATCGCGGCGGCGGAGTGCTCGGTCGGCAGCAGCTGGCGGTACTTCGGGAAGTCCGCGTCGAGCAGCCGGGTGGTGGTGCGCCGCCCGGTGCCGGACAGGCCCAGCAGGCCGTCGTTCGCGGCGAGCGAGAGTTCGATCTTCGCGCCGGACGCGCCGAGCGTCTTCGCGGAGTCGTTGAGCGTCTTGGCCGGCACGAGCACCGCGACCTCGCCGAGCGAGTCGTCGGGCTGCCACTCGAACTCGCGCATCGCGAGCCGGAAGCGGTCGGTGGCGACCAGGGTCAGCTTGCCCTCGCCGATCTCCAACCGGACGCCGGTCAGCATCGGCAGCGTGTCGTCCTTGCCCGCCGCGACAGCGACCTGGGAGACCGCCTCGCCGAACACCTCGCCGGGCAGCTGGCCCGCGAGCTGCGGCATGGACGGCAGCTGGGGGTAGTCCTCGACCGGCATGGTCGGCAGCGAGAAGCGCGCCGAGCCGCAGCTGATCGTCATCCGGGAGCCGTCGACGGCGATCTCGACCGGGTGGTTGGGCAGCGCCTTGGTGATGTCCGCGAGCAGCCGGCCGGAGACCAGCGCCTTGCCGCCGTCCGCGATCGTGGCCGGCACGCCGCACTGCGCCGAGACCTCGTAGTCGAACCCCGAGACGGTGAGCGCCTCGCCGGAGCCGTCCTCCGCCCCGGCGTCGAGCAGAACACCACCGAGCACCGGGACCGGCGGCCTCGACGGCAGGCTGCGCGCGACCCAGGCGACGGCGTCGGCCAAGCCGTCGCGCTCGACGCGGATCTTCATGAGGCGTCCTCTCTCAAAGTCCTCAAGTCGGCATGGTCCACGACAACAGCGAGCGTTGCGGTGGGGGTTGGGGAGCCGCGTCCCTCGCCGGATCGTTCCGACCCTCGGCGCGGAGGCTCCACCGTAGAGCGTCGGGGAGCGGTTCGTCACCTCGGGGCCACACCCGGGTTCCCCCGGGGGCGGCGCCCTGTCCCCGGGCCCGACCCCCGCTGTTTTTTCTTTGTTCTTCTCTTCAAGGGAAGACAACAGCAACAGCAGTAAGGGTTGTGGATTGTGTGGACAACAGGCGTTCTCGCAGCTCGTCACCCCCTTGGAGGTGTGGACGAACACGGGTTGTCACCCGGGGACAGATCGCCGCACCCGGGGAGAACTACGGCGGTGCTCCGTTCGGTCCACAGATGAGCCGAGTTGTCCCCGGGTGTATCCCCGGGTGTGGGCGGGGTTGTACCCGGGTGCTGCACAGGGTGATCGTGGCCTGGATCTCCCCCGATCGGCGACTTTTGCGGCCCTGTGGACAACCGGAAGCCGCCGGTTCACCTGGAGATCGCCCGCCACCACCCGGGGTCGGCCCCGGGTTCGAGCGCCCGCGGACCTCGTTCGGCGAGCCCGTCGAACGGCCGCGGACAGCCCGGAACCGCCCCTCCGCGAACGTTTGCGCCCCGCACGGCGAGCGTCCCGGCACCCGTCACCGGACCTCGCCCCCGGCCGTCCGGCACCCGGGCGCGAGCCCGATCCGGGCCCGCCGCACCCGGGGCCGGCCCCGACCCGAGCCGCCCGCACCCGGGTGCGCCGCCCCGTCCCCGGGTGCGGGCGGAGGCCCCCGGGGACGGGGCGGCCGAGCCGCGCGGCGCGTCAGCCGACCGGTCGCGGCGACCGCCCGGCCCGTTCGGCGGTCGCGGTGGCGTCGGCGGTCTCGCGCAGCACCCGGTCGAGCCGGTCGGTCGCGGCCTCGGCGGCGTCGATCGTCCGGGCCGCTTCCTCCGCGGCCCGCTGCGCGGTCTCGGCCGCCCCGACCGCCGCGTCCGCCTCCCGGCGCAGCCGCCGCGCCAAGTCGAGCCGCCCGGCCCGCTCGGCCGCGTCGGCCCGCTCCCCGGCCAGGGCCGCCGCGCGCCGCGCCTGCGCGCCGGCGTCGAACGCGGTCGTGGCGACCAGCTCGGCAGCGGCGACCGACTCGGCGTCGTGCAGAGCGGTCGCCGGACTGCTCGGCTTGTACGGCGTCACCGGCCCGCGTCGGGAGCAGCTCAACGCGCCCGGCCTCACCCAGGAGTCGGCGACCCTGGCCGACTACGAGGAGCGCGCGACGCGAATCACCGACTGGTCGCCGCTGCTGGTGCCGGGCCTGCTCCAGACGCCGGACTACGCCCGCGCGTTCATGCTGGACGACGGGCTCACCTCCACCGAGGTCGAATCGCGGCTCGCCGCGCGGCTGCGGCGGCAGGAGCGGCTGGACCGCGACGACGTCCACTACACCGCGCTGCTCGGCGAACCGGCGTTGATCGGCAACGACGACATCCACCGGGACCAGTTGGCCGCCCTGGCGGTCGCCGCCGAGCGCCCGAACGTGACGATCCGGGTGGTGCCGACCCGGTCGATGCCACGCCTGGGCCGCGTCGGTGCCTTCATGGTCTTGGACATCCCGCCGCAAACCGTGGTGCACGTCGAGATGGCCCGCTCGGGCGCGTTCCTGGACGCCGAGGCGTTCACCACTCCTTATCTCCGTCGCGCTGGACGACTCGGGGAGGTCGCGCTCAGTGCGACACTGTCGCTGCGTCGGATTGTCGGTCTGCGAGACGAAGTGGGTGTGTGATTGATGCGGCTACCTGCACCGATGTGGCGGAAGTCGACCCGGTCGCAGTCCCAGTCGAACTGTGTCGAGGTGGCCTCGCTGGGGGACGGTGGTGTTGCGCTGCGGGACAGCAAGCTCGGCGCGGCGAGCCCGGTGCTGGCGCTCGACCAGGCCGGGGCGGCGGCGTTCCGCGACGCGGTCAAGCGCGGCACGTTCGACCCGGCCTGACCTCCGGCCACAACGCGACGCGGCGGCGACCTCACCGGGTCGCCGCCGCGTTCTCGTCTCGGGGTGGATCCGCCTCAGGGGGTGTGACGGGCGCGCTGCTTGATGCGCGAGGTCAGCTCCTGCACCTGCTCGTACACCCGGCGGCGCTCGGCCATCTCCTTGCGGATCTTCTTGTCCGCGTGCATGACGGTCGTGTGGTCGCGCCCGCCGAACGTCTGGCCGATCTTCGGCAGCGACAGGTCGGTGAGTTCGCGGCACAGGTACATGGAGATCTGGCGGGCCTGGGCGAGGACCTTCGTCTTCCCCGGGCCGCACAGGTCGTCCATGGTCACGCTGAAGAACTCCGCGGTGACCGCCATGATGGTCGGCGCGGTGATCTCCGGCGCGTGCGAGTCCGGGATGAGGTCGCGCAGCACTATCTCGGCGAGCTGGATGTCCACCGGCTGCCGGTTCAGCGACGCGAACGCGGTGACCCGGATGAGCGCGCCCTCCAGCTCCCGGATGTTGCGCTCGATCCGCGACGCGATGAACTCCAGCACGTCGGCGGGCGCGGCCAGGCGGTCCTGGGCGGCCTTCTTGCGCAGGATCGCGATCCGGGTCTCCAGCTCGGGCGGCTGGATGTCGGTGATCAGACCCCACTCGAACCGGGTGCGCAGCCGGTCCTCCAGCGTCTCCAGCCGCTTGGGCGGCCGGTCGGAGGACACCACGATCTGCTTGTTCGAGTTGTGCAGCGTGTTGAACGTGTGGAAGAACTCCTCCTGGGTGCCTTCCTTGCCCTCCAGGAACTGGATGTCGTCCACCAGCAGCACGTCGATGTCGCGGTAGCGCCGCTGGAACGCGACCTTCCGGTCGTCGCGCAGCGAGTTGATGAAGTCGTTGGTGAACTCCTCGGTCGACACGTACCGCACGCGCATCCCGGGGAACAGCCGCTGGGCGTAGTGCCCGACGGCGTGCAGCAGGTGGGTCTTGCCCAGCCCGGACTCGCCCCAGATGAACAGCGGGTTGTACGCGCGGGCCGGCGCCTCGGCGACCGCGACCGCCGCCGCGTGGGCGAACCGGTTCGACGCGCCGATCACGAAGGTGTCGAAGTTGTACTTCTCGTTGAGCCGGGTCTGCGACGAGGCCGGGTTCGCGGGCCGGGTGAACGGCGTGCCGCTGGGCGCGCCGCCGCTGAACGTGGGCCAGATCTCGGTGACGGCGGCGAGCGCGTCGCCCTCCTCGTCGACCTCTTCGTCGGTCTCGGACTCCTCGGTGCCGACGACGCCGGCGGGGCCGACCGGCAGTTCGGTCTGCCCGATGCCGTTGGTCGGCGGGCCCGGCACGGGCATCGGCATCGGCTTGATGCCGGGCACGGGGATCGGCGTGGTCGGCGGGCTGTTCACCGGTTCGGGTGAATCGACCTTCACCGCCAGGGACACCGCCCGGCCCAGTCGGCGCGACAGCGCGGCCGTGATCGGCTCGCGCAGCGCCCGCTCGATCGCCTCTTTCGCGAAGTCGGAAGGCGCGGCCAGCAGCGCGGTCCCGTCGAGCAGACCGATGGGGCGGGTCACGCGCATCCACGCGCGTTGCTGCGGGGACAACGTGCTGGCTGCCAGCTCCTGCACGACCTGCTCCCACACGCGACCCAGATCGGCCTGGTGGTCGGACACCTCAGCGCCCCCTCCCCTCGGTGTGACTGCCCTGCGGTCGGTCCCCGGGGACCGACACGACGTGGACACGGAGAATAGAGGCATCCACAGAGTTATCCACAACTGTGCACGAACGGCGCGTCGGGTCGCAGCGGATCCCCCCGTTGCTCCCGAACACCCAGCGGTGCGTGTCACGACGTCCCGTCGGCCCACGGCTGCCCGCGAAGGCAGCACGCTAACAAGGCGCGGGCCATGCCACAAGACGTAGGTCGTCGCAAGCGTTTTACGTGCCCGGCACGTCGCGGACCGTGGCCGCGCCCACCCTACCGGGGACCCCGATTTGAGTCCCGCACCCGGGGCTGCGTACCCTGGAACTGTCTCCGCTTGCGAGGCGTGCTCTTTGCGCGCGCCCATGGACCCGCTGGGGACGACCACAGACGTTAAGCACCCGGGAGTCCGACCGTGAGCAAGGGTAAGCGCACTTTCCAGCCCAACAACCGCCGCCGCGCGAAGACGCACGGCTTCCGGCTGCGTATGCGCACCCGTGCCGGTCGCGCCATTCTGGCCGCGCGCCGCAGCAAGGGCCGCAAGCAGCTGTCCGCCTGATCGCCGTAGAGCCGTGCTTCCCGCGGCCAATCGGCTGACCCGCAGCCAGGACTTCGGCCTGGTGGTCCGCCGAGGCCGCCGGGCCGGCCGGCCCCGGCTGGTCGTGCACGCCCTGATGCCCGGAGTCCCGGACTCCGCCGACATCGGGGGGCGACCGCGTACCTCGGCGCAGCCCACCTTGGACCAGTCCAAGGTGGGCTTCGTCGTGAGCAAGGCCGTGGGCAACTCCGTGGTCCGGCACCGGGTCAGCCGCAAGCTGCGGCACCTGGTGCGGGACCGGCTGCCCGGCCTGCCCGCCGGCACCTCCCTGGTCGTGCGCGCGCTCGCGCCGGCCGCCGCGGCGAGCAGCGCCGAACTCGGCGACGACTTCGACGCCGCGTTGCGCAGGCTGCTGCGATGACCGAGCGGGTGAGCCCCGTGACACGGGTGTTGCTGCTGCCGATCCAGTTCTACCGGCGGTTCATCTCCCCCGCGTTGCCCCCGACCTGCCGTTTCCACCCGAGTTGCAGCACCTACGCGGTGGAGGCGCTGACCGTCCACGGTCCGTTGCGCGGCTCCTGGCTGGCCATCCGCCGGCTGGGTCGCTGCGGACCCTGGCACCCTGGTGGCCTGGACCCCGTTCCGCCGAGGCGAACCACGGTCCCCGACCTTCCTGCCGAGGAGTAGCTAGTGCTCAACTTCATCTACTACCCGGTGTCCTTCATCCTGTGGTGTTGGCACTGGGTGTTCGGCCACGTCTTCGGCGAGTCGAGCGGGATCGCATGGGCGCTGTCCGTGGTGTTCCTCGTCTTCACGCTGCGCGCGCTGCTGTTCAAGCCGTTCGTCGGCCAGGTGCGCTCGATGCGCAAGATGCAGGAGTTCGCCCCCGAACTCCAGAAGATCAAGAAGAAGTACGCGAACGACCGGCAGCGCCAGGCGCAGGAGATGCAGAAGCTCCAGTCCGAGCACGGGGTGAACCCGCTCGGCGGCTGCCTGCCGATGCTGGTGCAGATCCCGGTGTTCATCGGTCTGTTCCACGTGCTGCGCTCGTTCAAGCCCGGCTGGGGCGAGGTGTACTTCTTCGACGCCCAGGGCGTCGAGTCGTTCGTCCAGGCCAAGCTGTTCGGCGCGAACCTGTCGACGTTCATCACCATGCCGGCCGACGAACTGGCGAAGTTCGCGACCGAGCGCAACTCGGTGCTGTTCGTCGCGATCCCGCTGATGATCGTCGCCTCGATCGCCACGCACTTCACCGCGCGGCACTCGGTGGCCCGGCAGACGCAGGTGGCGGCGGAGAACCCGCAGACCGCCATCATGAACAAGCTGACGCTCTACATCTTCCCGCTGGGCGTCCTGGTCGGTGGCTTCTTCTTCCCGATCGCGATCCTGCTCTACTGGCTGAGCAACAACGCGTGGACGCTGGCCCAGCAGTACGTCGTGTACCACCGCATCGACCGCGAGGAAGCGGAGAAGAAGGAAGCCGCGACGCAGCAGCGCCAGGCGCTGGCCCCCAAGCCGGGGGTGAAGCCCAAGCCGGGCGCCAAGCCCGTGGCCGGTGCCAAGCCCGCCGCCGGCGCGAAGCCCGCTGCCGGTGCGAAGCCGGCCGCCGGGGCCAAGCCCGCCGCCGCGAAGAAGCAGGACACGCCGCCGTCCGACTACCCGGCCGAGGCTGACGAGCCGGCGACGAACGGCGCGCCGGCCACCGAGATTCCCGGTCTGAGCCCAGACCGATCCCCAGGCAAGAAGCAGGGCAACAAGAGGCGTCGTTGACCCTGGAGAGGAGACATCGTGTCGGAGACGTTGCAGGCGACCGACGTGGACGTGCCCGAGGCCGAGGCCCCGCAGGCGCGGTCGGGGAGTTCGGAGGACCTGCTCGTCCAAGAGGGCGACATCGCGGGTGACTACCTGGAGCGGCTGCTCGACCTGCTCGACTACGACGGTGACATCGACCTCGACGTCGAGGCGGGTCGGGCCATCGTCAGCATCGACGGCGGCGACGACCTGGAGAAGCTGGTCGGCCCGCGCGGCACCGTGCTGGAGTCGTTGCAGGAGCTGACCCGGCTGGCCGTGCAGCAGGAGACCGGCGTGCGCAGCCGGCTCATGCTGGACATCGCCGGGTGGCGGGCCGGCCGGCGGGCCGAGCTGGCCGAGCTGGGCAAGACGACCGCCGAGAAGGTCGTGGCGAGCGGGGAGAAGGTGCGGCTGCACCCGATGACCCCGTTCGAGCGCAAGGTCGTGCACGACGCCGTCGCGACGGTGGCGGGCGTGCACAGCGAGAGCGAGGGCGAGGAGCCGCAGCGCCGAGTCGTGGTGCTGCCCAAGCCCTGAGCGAGGTTTGCGGAGCGGCCCCCGGTTTCACGTGAAACCGGGGGCCGCTTTCGTTTGTACCGGGAGCCGTTCAACCACGTTGCGCCGTCGGTGGGCGGTGCGGTCGAAGGCCGGTGGGCGGCCTCCGGCCCGGCCTCGGCGCAGCCGGTTGCCCTGTTGGTCGCCTTGTTGGCCGCGGCGTTCGGGGATGGTGGCGGGGATGTGCCGTCGACGGAGTTCGGCGCGGATGGCGCGGGTGGAGTAGCCCTCGTCCGCGAGCACCCGGGCCGGCCGAGCCGCCGCACGCCCCGGCCGATGGCATGATCGCCCGGCTCACCGTGCCCGTCGCACGACCCGACCCCCGAGCCAGACGCGGTCGCACGACGGGCACCGGCCGCGTGCTGGTGGGCGCGCACGATGTTCGAGTCGACCGACCGCCGGGTTCGTCTGTCAGCTCATGCCTGCGCAACCACGACCCGAGATCAAATCAAGATCAGCCAACCCGGCTATGAGGGCAGGCTTTAACGGCGGCTGAGGATCAGGTAGCGCTCGTCGGTGGTCGGGCCGCCCCACAGCGCGGGGTCGTCGAGCACCTGGAGGTCGGCCTCCTGCCGGTAGCGGCGGACCAGGGTGGTGCAGTCGTCGGGTCCGGCAACGTCCACAGCACGTGGCGCGCCAGGACGACATCGGCGGACGCCGCCGGGTACGGCGGTGCGGAGGCGTCGCCTTCGCGGAACGTGGCGGTCGACCCCTTGGCGATCGCGGCGGCGACCATGCGGGGCGAGAGGTCGAGTCCGCGGACGTCGTGGCCGGCGTCGGCCAGGAGCACGCTGAGACTGCCGGTGCCGCAGCCCAGGTCGACCACGCGCGACCCCGGCGGCACCAGTGGCAGCAGGATGCTCCCCCACGCCGCGCGCACCGCCGGGTCGCGGAGGCCGTGGTCCGGCTCGTCGTCGAACGTGTCGGCCTGCCGGTCCCAGAAGTGCCGGCTCTCTTCGCGCAAATGCTTCACATCGTCGAGTTTCACGTGAAACGGTCCGAGGATGACTGAGATCGTCCGGAAGCTTCGGGTCGCGGCCTACGCGGTGATCATCGACGACGACGACCGCATCCTGCTCTCCCGGTGGCTGGGCCCGGAGCGTCCGCGCTGGATCCTGCCCGGCGGCGGGATCGACCACGGCGAGGATCCCTACGACGCGGTGATCCGCGAGGTGTTCGAGGAGACCGGGTACCGGGCCGAGGTTCAGCGGCTGCTCGGTATCCAGAGCGTGCGGGGGCCGCTCAACCTCGACGGCGACGACCTGGACTACCACCGCCTGCGGATCCTGTACGAGGCGAAGGTGGTGGGCGGCGAGTTGACGTTCGAGGTCGGCGGATCGACGGACCAGGCGGCCTGGGTGCCGCTCATCGACCTACCGGAGTTGGACTACGTCGAGTCGGTCGACGCCGGTCTGGAGCTGTACCGGAAGCGGCCGGCGGACGGGCGGCCGAGCGGTCTGACGTGACCGCTCCCCCGTTTCACGTGAAACACGGTCGTTCTGGTCACGTCGATTTGGCGTGTCGGCGGGGTGATCCGTCATAGTGGGCGTCGGCACATCTGGCGGGCGTTCGACGCCCCCGCGAACCCCCCATCAACCCACCGGCTCAGTACCGCCGTGTGGTTTCACGTGAAACGACGGAGACATGGCCGTAGCTCTGGAGGACCGCGCGAAGCGGGTTTTCGGTGACCACTACCCCCAGGCGGTCGCCTTCTGGAACCTGCTCGTGGAGCACGGGGTCGAGCGCGGACTCATCGGTCCGCGCGAAGTCGACCGCCTCTGGGAGCGGCACATCCTCAATTCGGCCGTCGTCGCGGAGTTGCTTCCCGAGGGTTGCCGCGTGGTGGACGTAGGCTCGGGCGCGGGCTTGCCGGGGATCCCCCTGGCGATCGCCCGCCCCGACCTCGACCTCACGCTCCTGGAGCCCATGGCTCGCCGGGTGGCGTGGCTGACCGAGGTGGTCGACGCGCTGGGACTCAAGACCGAAGTGCTCCGTGGACGGGCCGAGGAGGTGGCGGTGCGGGAACGGCTGGCCGGCAGCGATGTCGTGACAGCTCGCGCCGTGGCTCCGCTGGAACGGCTCACCCGGTGGTGCCTGCCGCTGGTGCGACCGGGTGGACAGCTGGTCGCTCTCAAGGGCGAGAGCGCCGCGGAGGAACTGGAACGTGACGCCGAGGCGGTGCGGCGGGCCGGCGGGATCCGGCCCCGAGTCGTCGCCTGCGGTGGCGATGTACTCGAACTGCCGACAACCGTCGTGCTGGTGGAGCGCGACGAGCAGGCGAGCCGCCGTGACGGCGCGCGTCGCAAGAGGAAGGATCGGTGACCGTGTACCCCGACCCCCTGCAACCGGTGTTCCAAGCGGCCGGTGTTTCACGTGAAACCGACCCCGCGGGCGCGGTAGGTGCGGGTGAAGTACTCCGCCCCGACACCGCACCGAGTGTCAGCGGACCGACTGCCAACGGCTCGGACGACAACGCAGGAGACAGCACCGTGTGGACCCCCATCGCGGAGGAAGCAGCGCGCGCTACCCGTGTTCTGCACCCCGACTCCCTCCAACTCCCCCGCCCCGCCCGCCGTCGCGTCCTCACCGTCGCGAACCAGAAAGGCGGCGTGGGCAAGACGACCAGCACGGTGAACGTGGCCGCGGCGCTCGCGATCCACGGCCTCAAGGTCTTGGTGATCGACCTCGACCCGCAGGGCAACGCGAGCACCGCGTTGGCCGTCGAGCACCGGTCCGGCACCCCCTCCGTGTACGAGGTGCTGATCGGTGAGATGTCCGTCGCCGAGGCCGCTCAGGTCAGCCCGACGTCGCCCAACCTCTACTGCGTGCCGGCCACGATCGACCTGGCGGGCGCCGAGATCGAACTCGTCTCGATGGTCGCTCGCGAGTCGCGGCTCAAGGAGGCGCTGAGCCCCGAGGCGCTGGACCCGATCCGCCCGGACTACGTGTTCATCGACTGCCCGCCGTCGCTGGGCCTGCTCACCGTCAACGCGATGGTGGCGGCCCAGGAGGTCCTGATCCCGATCCAGTGCGAGTACTACGCGCTGGAGGGATTGGGGCAGCTCCTGCGCAACATCGAGCTGGTCCAGGCACACCTCAACCCGACGCTGCTCGTCAGCACCATCCTGCTGACGATGTACGACGGGCGGACGAAACTCGCCGACCAGGTCACCAGCGAGGTGCGCGGGCACTTCGGCGATACGGTCCTCAAGACGGTGATTCCGCGCAGCGTGAAGGTGTCGGAAGCACCAGGATTCGGTCAGACGGTGCTCACCTACGACCCCGGTTCCCGGGGTGCGATGAGCTACCTGGACGCGGCACGGGAGATCGCCGAATACGGCGCGGAGATGGGGTCGGCATGACGGAGCAGCGCAAGGGTGGGTTGGGTCGCGGGCTCGCGGCCCTGATCCCGAGCGGTCCACCGGTTGGTGCGCCGACACCGGCCAGGGCGGGTTCGAACGGGAACGGCACCACCCCTGCGCCCTCCCCCGTCGACGCCTCGCCCTCGGGCCAGGTCGCCGGCGCGGTGTACCAGGAGCTGTCGGTCACCTCGATCCGCACGAACCCGAAGCAGCCGCGGCTGGTGTTCGACGAGGACGCGCTGCGCGAGCTGGAGCACTCCATCCGCGAGTTCGGCCTGATGCAGCCGATCGTGGTGCGGGCGACCGGGCCGGACACCTACGAGCTGGTGATGGGTGAGCGCCGGTGGCGTGCCACCCAGCTCGCCGGCCTGAAGACGATCCCGGCCATCGTCCGGCACACCGCCGACGACGTGATGCTGCGGGACGCGCTGCTGGAGAACATCCACCGGGTCCAGCTCAACCCGTTGGAAGAGGCGGCGGCGTACCAGCAGCTGTTGGAGGAGTTCGGCGTCACGCACGAGGAGCTGGCCGACCGGATCGGCCGCAGCCGGCCGGTCGTGACCAACACGATCCGACTGCTGAAGCTGCCCCTCCCCGTGCAGCGGCGGGTGGCGGCGGGCGTGCTGTCGGCCGGTCACGCGCGGGCGCTGCTCGGCCTGGAGGACCCGGGGGTCCAGGAGGAGCTGGCGACCCGGATCGTGGCCGAGGGCATGTCGGTGCGGGCGACCGAGGAAGCGGTGACGCTGGCGAAATCGGCCGAGCCGTCGAAGGCGAAGCAGGTGCGCCGCAAGCCGATCCAGGCACCGGGGTTGCAGGAGCTGGCGGAGCGGCTGTCCGACAACTTCGACACCCGGGTGAAGGTCGAACTGGGTCAGCGAAAGGGCCGGATCGTGGTCGAATTCGGGTCCGTTGACGATCTTGAACGGATCATCCAGCTCATGTCGCCAGAAGCGACAAATCGGACTCGTTCATCCGACGTGTGATCACCCACGGGACTTATGTCACGGTGACGATGACGGCCCGTATCCAATCGGATACGGGCCGTTTCCTTACTACTGAGCAATGTTCAACGTGAAACAGCGCGCTCGATGAGCCCCGCGTAGATCTCCCCCAGCGACGCGCCGGCCGCCTCGACCGCCATCGGCAGCAGCGACGTCTCGGTCAAGCCGGGCGAGACGTTCACTTCGAGGAAGTGCACCGTGCCGTCCGCCGCGACGACCGCGTCCGTCCGCGACACGTCCCGCAGACCGAGCAGCCGGTGCGCGGCCACGGCGAGTTCGCCGACCGCCTGACTCGTCTTGTCGTCCAACCGCGCGGGCGCGTGGAAATCGGTGAGGCCGGCGGTGTAGCGCGCGGTGTAGTCGTAGATGCCGCTCTCCGGCACGATCTCGACGGCCGGCAGGGCGTACGGCCCGTCGGGCCCGTCGACGACCGCCACCGCCACCTCGACGCCCGCCACGTACCGCTCGGCCATCACCGTGTCGCCGTACGCCAGGCACCCGACCATCGCGGCGGGCAGGTCCGCCGCCTCGCGCACCACCTGGGCGCCGAGCGCCGACCCGCCCTGGTCGGGCTTGAGCATCAGCGGCAGGCCGAACCGCTCGACCAGCGCGTCGAGCACCGGCTTCGCGCCGAGTTCCCGGAACGTCGCGTGCGGCAGCACCGCCCACTCCGGCGTGGCCAACCCGGCGCGCGCGATCTCGCCCTTGGCGGTCGGCTTGTCCCACACCCGTCGGCACGCCCGCGAGTCCGTGCCGACGAACGGCACGCCGACCAGTTCCAGGATCGTCTGCACCGAGCCGTTCTCGCCCTCGCCGCCGTGCAGCGCGACGACGACGGCGTCGGGCCGGTGGCCGCGCAACCGGGTCAGGAGCTGGGCGTCGGCGTCCCACTCCTCCACGACCAGGCCCGCCGAACGCAACGCGGCGGAGAGCCTGCGACCGGATCGCAGGCTCACCTCGCGCTCGTGCGACAGACCACCGGACAGCACGGCGACCCAGTGGTCAGACAACGTTCTTCTCCTGCGGTGTGGAGCCCGTGCCCGAGGGGCTCAGGCGGTGTCGGGCGAGGGGTTCTGCGGCCCGGAGACGGCACGAGCGGCCGTGGGGCCGAACGTCTCGTGCAACTCCATCTCGTCCTTGATCACGTTCGCCAGCCGGCGCACGCCCTCGCGGATCCGCTCCGGCGTCGGGTAGCAGTACGAGATGCGCAGCTGACGGCTGCCCAGCCCGTCCGCGTAGAAACCGGTGCCGGACGCGTACGCCACGCGCTGGGTGATCGCGCGCGGGAGCATCGCCTTGGTGTCGACGCCCTCGGGCACGGTCAGCCACACGTAGAACCCGCCGTTCGGCTTGTTCCACGTGGAACCGACCGGCATGTGCTGTTCGAGCGCCGAGATGGCCGCGTCCCGGCGCTCCCGGTACGCCTCGCGGTAGGTCTTGATCTGACCCTTCCAGTCGTGCGTCGACAGGTAGCGCGACACGATCAGCTGGTTGAGGGTCGGCGGGCACAGCGTGGCCGACTCGGCGGCCAGGACGAGCTTCTCGCGCACGGCGTGCGGCGCGAGCACCCAGCCCACCCGCAGCCCCGCCGCGAACGTCTTGGAGAACGACCCGAGGTAGACCACGTTGTCCGGGTCGGTGGACCGCAGTGCGGGGTACGTGGTGCCGTCGAAGCCGAGCAGCCCGTACGGGTTGTCCTCGACCACGAGGATCCCGTGCCGCCGGCAGATCTCCAGCACCTCGGCCCGCCGCTGCACGGCCAGCGTCACGCCGGCCGGGTTGTGGAAGTTCGGGATCGTGTAGAGGAACTTGACCCGCCGGCCGGCCTTCTCGACCGCCAGGATCGCCTCCTGCAGCGCGGCGGGCACCAGGCCGTCCGCGTCCATCGCCACGTGCACTACCTGCGCCTGGTAGGCCGAGAACGAGCCGAGCGCGCCCACGTAGGACGGCCCCTCGGCCAGCACGACGTCACCGGGGTCGCAGAAGATCCGGGTGACCATGTCGAGTCCCATCTGGGAGCCGACGGTCACCACGACGTCGTCCGGGTGGCCGGCGATGCCCTCCAGCGCCATCACGTCGCAGATCTGCTCCCGCAGCTCGGGCACGCCGTGCGCGGAGCCGTACTGGAGCGCGACCAGGCCGTCCTGGGCGATCAGGTCGCCGATCTCGACCGAGAGGGAGTCGAGCGGAAGTGCCGCCAGGTGGGGCATCCCCCCCGCCAGGGACACCACCTCGGGCCGGCTCGCCACCGCGAACAGCGCCCGGATCTCCGATGCCGTCATCCCCGCCGTGCGCGCCGCGTACCGGCGCAGGTGGGGATCGAGGCTTCTGGCGCCCTGCTTGGCGGGCTGTCCGGGTAGGTTCACGGGGAACTCCGACGTAGTAGTGGTTACCGGCGGGTTTGTTCCCGGCTGAGTGTAACCGCCGTCCCGTTCGGGGCATCTGTCTTCCAGACGGGGGTCACATCCGCCTATCCTCGTAGGGGTTGCATTCGGGGGCTTGGGAGGTCGGAGTGTCGCGACGCGTTGTGGGCGTCACTCTGGACAACCTGGAGCACCTCTCCAAGCACAGTCGGACGTGCGTGTTCTGGGAACTGGCGCCACACCTCAAGGAGCAGGCCGAGGAGTACGGCGACACGGAGTTCGAGAAGGAAGCCTGGGTTTCCAGCGTCCTGCTCGAATGGGGTTCGTGCGGCCGGATCATCCACCTCGACGGCATCCCGGCCGGTTCGGTGTTCTACGCGCCGCCGGCGGCCGTGCCCCGGTCCCTGGCCTTCCCCACCTCCCCCGCCAGCCCCGACGCGGTGCTGATGACCGGGCTTGAGGTGCTGCCGGAGTTCCGCGGCGGCGGGCTCGGGCGGGTGCTGGTGCAGACCGTGGCGAAAGACCTGACCCGGCGCGGCGTGAAGGCCATCGAGGCGTTCGGGGACAACCAGCCCTCCGACGACGAGCGGTCGTGCGTGACGCCCGCCGACTTCCTGCTCCAGGTGGGCTTCAAGACCGTCCGCCCGCACCCCAAGTGGCCTCGGCTGCGGTTGGAGCTGCGCAGCGCGTCGTCGTGGAAGGAAGACGTCGAGGCGGCGCTGGAGCGCCTGCTGAGCACGGTCTCCGTGTCCACGGCCACCGCGGAACCCAGCTTCCGCCCGGTCTGAGCCGACCGGGCCCCCGCCGACGCGGTCGAAGCCGGTGGCCGTAGCCGCCGGCGGCGCTGTGCTGCGGTGGTGCCAATCGCCCTGGTGGTCGCCAAGGACCCCGGCGGTCCTGGAAGCCGGATCCGGCCGCTCGGCACGGCGGCGCTTGCATGTGCTCTGACCTGCTTTTATGCCACGTCGATTGACATGCAGGTATTTACCTGCCGTCACGCAGCACCTGGGGGTGCTGGAGGCCGCGAACCTGATCACCACCGTCCACCGGGGGCGGGAGAAGTTGCACTACCTCAACCCGGTGCCGCTGCACGAGATCCAGCAGCGGTGGATCGAACGTTTCGAGCAACCGCGACTGCGGGTGCTCAGTGCGATCAAACGACAGGCTCGACCCGGGAACACCGCCGCTCCGACGGCTCCGGGATCGTCGACGTGGTCGGCGAGATCGTCGTCAGCGAGCCGCCGCACCGCCTGGTGACCACGTGGCGGTCCCCGGACGGCGCAGGCGCGGTCTCCACCGTCACCTACGCCGTCCAGTCGCACGAGGGCGTCGTGCGGCTCACCGTGACCCACGTCGGACTGTCCGACGAGACCGCGTTCTCCGAGATCTCCGACGGCTGGCCGGCCGTGCTGTCCAACCTCAAGTCGTTGCTGGAGAACGGGCAGGCGCTGTCCACCGCGCCGTGGGAGGTGCCGGTCGGATAACGCGGGGGGCACGCGCCCGGTGATCGGATTAGTTTGACCGCGTGCTGTACGCGATCCTCGCCGTGATGACGGCCGTGTTCTTCGTCCTCGGTGTGCGTCGCGACCGCAGGCGGGTGGCCAACGCCGTCTGGCTCGGCTTGACCCTGGTGTTCGGGTTCCTGTGGCTGGTGTCGCGGGACGACCTGCCGCAATGGCTCAACGACGCCATCGGGTACGCGGTCGCGATCACCCTGCTCGGCTCGGTGCTGGTGCTGCCGGTGGCGCTGATCGTCAACGGGCTGATGATGGTGCGGCGCGAAGGCCGGTCGCTGGGCAACCTGCTGTCGCTGCTCACCGGCCTCGCGATCATCGCGTTGGTGGTGGTCTTCGTGTTCGCCCTGGCCTCCGGCCGGACGTGGGTGCACGCGGTCGTCGGGTCACTGGTGATCGTCGCGGTGTACGTCGCCTTCCTGTTCGTCAGCCTGCTGATGTACTCGATCATCTACGGCAAGACCGGCCGCCGCACCGGGTTCGACGCGGTGATCGTGCTCGGCGCGGGCCTGATCGGCGACCGCGTGCCCCCGCTGCTCGCGGGCCGGCTGGACCGGGCGCACAAGGTCTACCGCCGCGAGGTGGCCGCCGGACACGCGCCGGTGATCGTCGTTTCCGGTGGTCAGGGGGCGGACGAGGACACGTCCGAGGCGGCGGCGATGCGCGGGTACCTGCTGGAGCGCGGGGTGCCCGACGCGGTGATCGTGCTGGAGGACCGGGCGACCACGACCGAGGAGAACCTGAAGTACAGCAGGGCTTTGCTGGACGAGCGCGGGCACACCGGCCGGACCGTGGCGGTCACCAACAACTACCACGTGTTCCGGACGGCCGTGCTCGCGCGCCGGTTGCGGATGAAGACCGAGGTCATCGGGTCGCGCACGGCGTGGTACTTCTGGCCCAGCGCGTTCCTGCGCGAGTTCGTGGCCATCCTGGCGAGGCGGCCGGTCCCGCACGTGCTGGTGTGCGGCGTCCTGGTCGGCCTCTACCTGCTGCTGGTGCTGCTCTGAGACGACGGCTCGATCGCCGCGAGCAGTTCGAACATGCCGGAGGACGGGTTGTCGTGCGGGCACTCGGTCTGGTCACGCGCGTGGCGGCGGGCGAGGGCCGCAGCGCGTTCGGCGGCCGTTTTGCGCAGCGGCATGTACTTGTCGGCGTCGATCCGCTTGCCGCTGCGGCCTTCGAGCTTGCGGCTGTGCCGTTCGGCGGCGTCGGTGTTCTGGTGCGAGGTGCACTCGGTGAAGTGCAACGCGAGCCACAACTCGAAGCAGGGATTGGAGATCGCCAGTCGGATGCCGTGCTCCTGCGCGAGGCTGACGGCCTGCCGGAGATTGGGGTGGTGCTGGGGCCACTCGACGTCGAAGACGCACCAGCACTCGTCGACTTCCTTGTCGGCAGAGCGCGCGATGGCGAGTTTCACCAGGGTGAGCGGCACGCCGGAATCGGGGTCGATCTCGACGTTGATCGCGGTGTTGCCCTTGACCTCGGGTAAGCGCTTGAGACCGTTGATGTAGTCGGGTTCGGAAGCGATGCCCTCGCAGAAGACGACGATGGTCTTGCGCTCCGGCCTGGTCGCTGTCTTGCGGCGCAGGTCTTTGCCGCCAGTCCTCCGGCTGCGCGTGGTCAACCGATCAATCCCAGCGCGCGGAGGACTTCGGTGCGGTCCACGTCCGGCAGAGCCCCGAACCTGCCGTGCAGGTAGGCGTTTTCGAGGTTCTGGGACTTGCGGACGCGTTCCCCGGCGAATTCGGCCAACGCGCCGAGCCTGGTGGTGCCGGTGGTG
The DNA here is from genome assembly GCF_056640475.1 of Saccharothrix sp. NBAS 001. Taxonomy (NCBI): domain Bacteria; kingdom Bacillati; phylum Actinomycetota; class Actinomycetes; order Pseudonocardiales; family Pseudonocardiaceae; genus Saccharothrix; species Saccharothrix sp. NBAS 001. The sequence continues at coordinate 7,904,556 of NZ_CM153251.1, read as the reverse complement.
GACTTCTCGGTCAGCCAGACCTCGTCGCGGTTGAGGTGGTTGAGCAGGCTGGTGTCGTGCGAGGTGAAGACCAACTGGGCACCTTTGGGGTTGGTCGTCGGGTCGTGGAAGAGCCGGATCAGTTCGGCGGACAGGGTGGGGTGCAGGCTCGCGTCCAGTTCATCGAACAACAGCAGCGAGCCGTGGCGGAGCGCGGTCAACACCGGGCCGATGAGGCTGTACCAGGTCCGGGTGCCTTCGGACTCGTTGCTCAGGTCGAACGGCACGCGCTGGTCGTCGGTGCGGTGCACCAAGCGCACCCTTTGCCGAGGTGGCGCAGTTCTGTAGGTTCGACGCTCTCCCGCCGCGGTCGACCCATCCTTTTCGATCACCACGTCATCGATGCCGAGATCGGCCAGGCGGAGCATCGCCAGGGCCTGGGCGTGCTCTTCTTGAGCAGATCGGAATAGATCGTTCTGCCCGTCGAACCACCGAGCGGTTGATCGGGTGTCGAAGGAAGAAGATGGTCCGGTGCTCTGTGGTAGGCCAAGAGCTTGAAGTTCGAGCAGTTGATCGCCAAAGCTGTTGATGAGGGGCTCTCTGAACCTCCGGGCAACTGAAAGCGCCAATGAGCAGGGGGCGAGGAGTTCACGGGTGCCGGACAAGCCGCCGAGGCCGCGCTGAAGTTTGAGGTCGTCCCCCTCACGCTCGAAGATCCGCCGCCGCTTCTTTTCCGGGTAGTGGAACAGGCCCTCATAGTGGACCCGGTGCTGATCGAGTTCGAGCACGTACTCGAATCGGACACCGTCGATGACCAACTCCACGGTGAACTCCGACGGCCGTTCCGGGCCATCGGCGAAGGCGAAGGGCTCGGTGGGGATCCGGTCGTCCCAGAAGCGCAGCGAGTCGGCTACCGCCACCGTGAGCCAGTGCAGCGCGATGACCACGTTGGACTTGCCGGAAGCATTGGGGCCGAAGATCGCGGCCACCGGGAGCAGGCTCTCGCCGAGGTTGGGCACCGGGCGTGCTTCTGGGCGGTCGAGGTCGACGGCGACCATCGAGAGTTCGACCGGGTCCAGGATCGAGCGGAAGTTCGCCACCTCGAACCTGATCAACACGGTGGTCCCTCTCGGTCTCTCTGTCGCAGTTACAGGCCAATTTTCGTCAAGTATGGACGAAAACGGCCAGTTGTCGACCTGTCGGGCGCGCTCAGCCGCGCCGCGCGGTGACGAACGACTGCCACCTGACCACGGGGAAAGCGATCACCGGACCGGTGGGGTTCTTGGAGTCCCGGACGGCCATGCGGGAGCCCGTGGAGGCGATCTCCACGCAGTCGCTGTTGCCGCCGCCGCTGTGGCTGCTCTTACGCCACGCCAGCCCCTTGGTCATCGCGGTCCTCTCGACGGTCGTAGTGGTCCGCCCAACGGGCCAGGACCGACCGGGATTGTTCCGCATCGAGCGCCATGCCTGCGAGTACCTCTCGTTTGCGCTGGTACGCCCTGATCGCCTCGGGTTCTTCGACGAACACCGTGGCCACGTCGGTTTCGCTGTAGGCGACCGGGCCGACCGGCGGCTTGAAGGTCATCAGGTTGAACGGGTGGGACAGCGCCGGGTGGCCGCCGGTCGACACCGGGATCACGCGCAGCCGGATGCGCGCCCAGTCGCACATGAAGTGCAGCCGCATGACCTGGTCGTGCATGATCCGGTTGGTGCCGATCCGGGCCGCCAGGCTCGACTCGTGGACGAAGAACTCGACCGCCGGCGAGTCCGGGCCGGTCAGGACGGACTGGCGGTTCATCCGGCCCGCGAGCATGAACGACAACTCCTCCGCCGCGTCGGCTCCGTTCTGCGCGATCACGGTGCGGGCGTAGTCCTCGGTCTGGAGCAGGCCCGGCACCAGCATCGGTTCGTACTTGCACATGGTGAGCGCCGTGCGCTCGTGGAGGGTGAGGCACGTCAGGTTGTCGGCGAGCCTGCCGTCGTGCGTCCTGAGGAAGTGGCCCAGGTCCCGTTCCTGGATCAGCCGGCGGATGCGGGTGCGGCTGGCGGCGTCTATCTCCAGGCGGCCCAGCAGCGCGCCCAGGTCGAAGTCGCTGGCTCCTCGTTGGCCGTGCTCCAACCGGCTGACCTTGCTCGCCGACCAGCCCAGCGCCTTGGACAGCTTGTCCGCCCGCAAATTGATCCGGGTGCGGGCGTCGCGGAGTTCCGCACCCAGCTCACGGCTGCGGACGGTGGTGGCGCGTTCCGTTCTCATGGCGTCCGACGCTAGTGGGTCCGCCTGCACGTCATGCCTGATCAGGGGCGGAATCCACCCCGTCGCATCAGCTCCCTACCGGGCTTGCCCGGTGGTCAACTCGTGGCGCATCAGGTCGTCCAGGGTGAACGTGCCGGTGGGCTGGTCGTCCTTGCCCAGCAGGTAGAGGCGCTTGACCGCGACCAGGATGCCCTCGGCCACGACGTCCCGGAACGACGGGTTCGCGAGCCTCGCCCGGTCGCCCGGGTTGGTCAGGTAGCCGACCTCCACGCGCACCGCGGTGCACCTGGTCATCCGGAGCATGTCCCACGTCTTCGGGTGGGTGCCGCAGTCGAGCATCCCGGTGCGGGCGATCAGCTCGCGCTGGATGAAGCCCGCCAGCGCCTCGCCGACCGTGGACGACGTGCCGTTGCCCGTCCCGAAGTGGAAGCTCGCCACGCCCGCCGCCAGCGCGGACGGGTTCGCGTCGCTGTGCAGCGACAGGATCAGGTCGGCGCCCGCCTCGTTGGCGAACTTGGCCCGCTGCCCCTCGTCCGGGCAGTGGTTGGGCCCCCGGGTGAGCAGGGCCTCCATGCCGGTCGCGGCCATCTTGCCTTCGAGCAGCCTGGCCAGGTCGAGCATCACGTCCGCCTCGGACACGCCGTCGACCACGACGCCCCGGTCCGGCCCGCCGTGACCCGGGTCGATGATGATCCGCTTGCCGGACAGCCTGGGGCCGGCCTTGCGCACCCGCTCCTGCTCGCGCAGGAACACCGGTCTGCCGCCGCGCACCTTGGGCTGCAACTGGCGCAGCGCCCGCACGGTGTCCGGGCCGCACATCCCGTCGCTGATGAGCCCGTAGTCGCGCTGGAAGCTCCTCAGCGCCTGCTCGGTCTGCTGGCCGAACTCGCCGTTCGCGCGCCCGGCGTCGTAGCCCAGTTCCAGCAGGCGCTCCTGGAGGGCGAACACGTCGTCGCCGGTCACCGGCTGGGACATCAGGAACGCCAGTGGGCGGTCGCCCAGGCGGAACGTGGCGTCGCGCAGCGCGCGGTACGTGGCCGGGCCGACGATGCCGTCGGTGATGAGACCCCGCTGCTGCTGGAACGCGCGCACGGCGTGCTCGACCGGGAGGTCGAACACCTGCGACGGCTGCGGATCGGACAGCAACCCGAGCCTGGTCAGCGTGGCCCTGACCTCGGCGACGTCCGGACCGAAATCCCCGCGGCGGAGTAGCGGCATGTACCCCTCGTTCACTATGGCGCCGACGTCCGTCGACGCGCTGGTTGACGCCTCATTGTGCCTTGCCTGAACGGATGACCCACGTTGGGCTACTGGGAGTGGTTACCCGCACGAAAAAGCGTGACCCGTCCGTCCTTCGTTGGACGGACGGGTCACGCTCCGGGTTGCACTCAGGCCAGGACTTCGGACAGGTCGTTGAGCAGCGCCGCCTTCGGCTTCGCGCCCACGATCTGCTTCACCGGCTTGCCGCCCTGGAACAGGATCATCGTCGGCACCGACATGATCTGGTAGTCCCGCGCGATCGACGGGTTGGCGTCGATGTCGAGCTTCGCGACGGTGATCTTCTCGGCGTGCTCGGCCGCGATCTCCTCCAGCACCGGGGCGACCATCTTGCACGGGCCGCACCAGGTCGCCCAGAAGTCGACCAGGACCGGCTTCTCGCTCTGGAGCACGTTCTCGAAGAACGTGTCCTTCGTCACCGGCACGGTGGCGCCTGCCATGTTGTTTCTCCTCTGTCCGGAAGGGTTCTAGCTGGTGGTAACGGGCTCGCTGTAGCCGCCGCCGACGTGCTCGGCGGCCAGCGCGGCCTCCGGGGTGCCGTGCTCGGCGAGCCAGCGCTCCGCGTCGATCGCGGCGGAGCAGCCCGACCCGGCGGCGGTGATCGCCTGCCGGTAGGTGTGGTCCACCAGGTCCCCGGCGGCGAAGACACCGGGGAGGTTCGTGTACGTGGTCTGGCCCTCGACCTTGACGTAGCCCGCGTCGTCCACGTCGATCTGGCCGCGCACCAGCTCGCTGCGCGGGTCGTGGCCGATGGCGACGAAGAAGCCGGTGAACGGGTGCTCGCCGACCTCACCCGTCCGGGTGTCCCTGACCTTGACGCCGGACACCGTGCCCTCGCCGAGCACCTCGGTGACCTCGGCGTTGAGCAGCCACTTGATCTTCTCGTTGCTCCGCGCCCGCTCCAGCATGATGCGGGACGACCGGAACTCCTCGCGGCGGTGGATGATCGTCACCGACCGGGCGAACCGGGTCAGGAACGTCGCCTCCTCCATCGCGGAGTCGCCACCGCCGACCACGGCGATGTCCTGGTCGCGGAAGAAGAAGCCGTCGCAGGTCGCGCACGCCGACACGCCGCGGCCGAGCAGTTCCTGCTCACCGGGGACGTGCAGGTAGCGCGCCGCCGCGCCCATGGCCAGCACCACGGTCTTGGCCGCGTAGCGGGTGCCGTTGGCGGTGACGTACTTGACGTCGCCGTCCAGTTCCACCGACTCCACGTCCTCGGCGCGCAGCTCCGCGCCGAACCGCTTGGCCTGCTCCCGCATCTGCTCCATGAGGTCGGGGCCCATGATGCCGTCGCGGAAGCCGGGGTAGTTCTCGACTTCGGTCGTGGTCATCAGCGCGCCGCCGTACTGCGAGCCCTCGAACACCAGCGGTTCGAGCTGCGCGCGCGCCGCGTAGACCGCGGCGGTGTACCCGGCGGGCCCCGATCCCACGACGATCAGGTTCCGAACGTCCGACACCCTCGACCTCCGTTAGTCGTGACAGGCGTTGCCTGCACTGCCTTCAACGGATCGTAGGGTGCCGTGATTCCTCCCCGGTCGGGTGAGGTGGGCTACTACGGGGTGATGTTGCTCTTGGCGAGCACGCCGTTCGGGTTGTCCGGACCACACGTTTCAGGGTCGAGCACCACGATCTGGAACGCTCCGGGCTTGCCACCGGGCAGGATCGCCATCACGGCGTCGCGGCCGTCGAGGGTGATGGGGCTGACGCCCAGCGGCCGGGAGCCGACGATGTCGCCGCCCTTGAGGCAGCCCGCCAGCTTGTCCTGGTTCTCCAGGGGGCCGTAGTTCTGGGCCTTGAGCACGTCGCCGAACACCGGGCCGAAGTCGTTGCCCTTGACCGCGAGCGGGGACGTGCCCGGCCCCGTCACCGGGGTGTTCGTCCTGGTCTCGGGCCGCGCCTGGACGTCGCCGGATGGCGGCGCGGCGCTGTTGCCCTGGGTCGAGACCACGACGACGCCCACCGCCACGGCGGCGGCGGCGAGCAGGCCCGCACCCCAGCCGAGCTGCTTCTTGCGGCGCTTGGCGGCCAGGTCGACCACCGGCGCGACGGGGCGCGCCTCCTCGGCCAGGGCCGCGTCGATCCGGTCGGCCACGTGCCTGGGCATCGGGATCGGCGGGAGGTCGCGCAGGTCGTCGAGCGTGGCGTCCAGGGCGGCCAGGACGGCCTGCGCCTCGGGGTCCTGCTCGACCGCCGACCGGAGTTCGGCTTCGCTACGGGGGTCCAGGACCCCGGCGTGCAGATCGGCCAGCAGGTCGACGGACCACGGCGGCCCGGAGCGCCGCACATTGCCGGTCATCGTTCCTCCAACTGACGTCCCTGTTGCACCTGCACATCGGTGACTGGGACGTTCGCATCTGCACTTTGGTTCCGGAGGTGCCCCAGAACTTTGGCCAGCTTCGCCCGGCCCCGGGCGCACCGCGACTTCACGGTGCCCTCCGCGATCCCCAGGAGCTGGGCCGTTTCGGCCACCGAGTAGCCCTCGACGTCGACCAGCACGATCGGCGCGCGTTGCTCCTCCGGGAGTTCCGCGAGCGCCTCCTGGACCACCAGCCGGGTCTCCCGCTCGGCCATCGCGTCGCGCGGGGCGACCGGCTCGCCGGGCCCGGCCTCGGGCAGCGGCACGGTCGGCCGGGTCTGCCGCCGGCGCATCCGGTCCAGGCAGGCGTTGACCACTATTCGGTGCAGCCAGGTGGTGACCTGCGACTCGGCGCGGAAGCTCGCGGCGGCCCGGAAGGCGGAGATGAACGCCTCCTGCAACGCGTCCGCGGCCTCCTCCGGGTCCCGCAGGGTGCGCAGCGCCACCGCCCACATCCGATCTCGGTGCCGTTTCACCAACTCCGAGAACGCGTGCGGGTCGCCCGCGGCGTGCGCCGCGATCAGGTCTGCGTCCGAGCTGGCTGCGGCGGTCACAGGTCAGAGGGTATCGGCCCTCGTGCGTGTTGCTCCGGTCACCCGTTCAGTGCAGCACCCGGGGTGTCGGACGCGGTGGGTTCCGGTTCGGCCGCTTTCCGGCGCAGCCGCTCCCGGCCGAACGCGACCGCCCACACCACCAGCGCCGAGCCGGCCAGGGCCAGCAGGACCACCTCGACCCACGCCGGCGCCTCACCGTCGACCGTGAGCACCGACCCGGCCAGCAGGAACGCCGCCAGCGGCAGGTACAGGCTGGTGCGCTTCGGGGGCATGCGGGGGTCCTCTCGCGGCCGGGCTACTGGGCCCGGGTGTAGACCAGTTCGGCGATCTCGGACTTGTTGTTGCGCCCGCTGCCACCGAGCTTGGTGATCCACACCAGCACGTGCTGGGTCGCGTCGTGGTCGTTGAGCTGGATCTGGGTCTGCCCGGCGGACAGCGTCGCGGTCGCGATGACCTTGGTCTCCTCCAGCGGCGCGCCCTCCGACGCGGCCACCCGGATCTCCACCACGGTGCCCTCGCTGGGCGAGGTCACGGTCACCGACGCGAGCTTGACCTGCTCGGCGAAGCTCGCCATCAGCCCGATCCCGGGCTTGAGCGACGGGAACGGCTGGAAGTAGTTCTCGGTCTGCCAGACCGTGGTCGGGTTGTTGTCCACCGCCCGGTTCGCGCGGTTCGCGTTGTCCGGCTGGTTGGTCACGTCGTAGACGCCCACGGCCGCCGGCTGCACGGGCCCGGCCGGGGTCGGCGCGGGCGGTGCCGGCTGGCCCGAGCCCGCGGGCGTCGACTGGCCGATCACCACCGTCGGCCCGCCGCCCTTGGACGGCGAGTCGCTGAAGAAGCCGACGATCTGGAAGCCCAGCCACACCACGACCGCCAGCGTGGCGATCGCCAGCACCGCCACGCTGATCATCAGCTTGCGCTTGTGGTCCTTGCCCCGGGCCGGGCGCTGGGTGGTCCACACCGCGCCGTCGTCACCCGGTTCGGGCACCGGTGCGATCAGCGCGGTCTGCGCCTCGGACTCGGCGATCTGGTCGAGCACCTGGAGGATCGCCGCCGACGTGCGGATGCCGCCCACGCTGGTGTCCTCCAGCGAGCGCACCGCCACCGACGACAGCTCGTGCGGCACGTACGGGTGCAGCGCGCTCGGCGCGACCACCGCCCCGTCCGGCCCGGTCGGGGCCACCGGCACGCCCTCCGGGCCGCCGGGCAGCGCCCACCGGCCGGTGAGCAGCAGGTAGAGGATCGCGCCCAGGCCCTTCACGTCGTCCCGGGCGATCGCGTCCGGCCGGGGGCCGGGGAACGCCAGCCGCAGCCGGCCGTCCGAGGTCACCCGGATCCGCTGCGGGTGGTCCGCGCCGAGCACCAGGCCCGCGTGGTGCGCGCCCTCGATGGCCGCGCCCAGCGGTTCCAGCAGCCGGGTCGCGGCGCCCGCGGGCAGCGGGCCCTCGGCGATCAGGTCCATCAGGTCCGTGCCCTGGGTCCACTCGGCCACGACCATGCCGAGGATGCCCTCGTCGAACCGGATCCCGGTGCCGGGGGTGAGCACGTCGATCACCCGCGAGACGCCGGGGTGGGTGAAGCTCGCCGCGTGCATCGCGCGCTCGACGGTCCGCTTGGCGCGGGCCAGCGCGGCGTGGTCGGCCGGGTTGCCGACCAGGATGGTCAGCGCCACGTCCCGGTTGAGCTGGCCGTCGCGGGCGCGCCACAGGTGTGCGTCACACCGCCGGTCGATCCCCGACTGGGCGAGCAACCGGTAGCGACCGTCGCCGATGACCCCGCCGGGTACCAGCGAGGTGTTCTGGATCGGGCCGCTGCTCACGCGCCCGAGGGTACGGGAATCGGCAGGAAGGGCGCGGTCATCGCCGCCGCACCAGTCGGCTGATCTTGTCCATCACCGGCTTCACCTCGGGTACCCGGAACACGGCCAGCAGCGCGAAACTCAGCGGCAGCCCCACGATCGTGAGCACCACCATCTCCACCCAGGCGGTGGACACCGGGCCTTCGGTTCCCAGCAGCCGCACGGCGAGCCACGCCGCGCCCGCCGCCACCGCGAAGCCGATGGCCGAGGCCACCACGGTCAGGCAGATCGTCCACGCGGTGTACCCGGTGCGCAGCCGCCCCAACCGGATCCGCAGCCACAGCTGGCCGACCAGGCACCCGACCACGAAGCTCAGCGACATGGCGATGGAGACGCCGACCGCGAGCTTCTCCGGCGGGGAGAACGCGAGGAACGCGTAGAGCAGCGCGATCCGGACCACGACGATGATCCCCTGGATCAAGGTCGGCGTCCGCGCGTCCTTCAACGCGTAGAACACCCGCAGTTGGAGCAGCGTGATCGCGTAAGGCACCAGCCCGAACGCGGACAGCGCCAGCGCCATGCCGATCCGCTCGCCGCCGATCAACCCCGACTCGCCGTGCGAGAAGATCGCCAGGCCGACCGAGAGGCCCGCGACGGTCATCAGCGCGCTGAACGGCATCAGCAGGATCGACGACATCCGGTTGCCGAACGACAGGTCGCCGACCAGCGCCTGGGTGTCGTTCGCGGCGGCGGCCCGCGACATCTTCGGCATCAACGCCGTCAGCAGCGAGACGCCCAGCACGCCGTAAGGCACCTGCGCGACCAGCCACTGGTAGTTGTACGCGGTGAGCGCGCCCTCGGCGTTCAGCGCGACCCGGGTCAGCACGATCATGCTGACGAACCCGAGCCCCACGTAGATCAGCACCCAGAACGCCAGGCCGCCGAACTCGGCCAGCCGCCGGTCCCAGCCCCACCGCCAGCGGAACCGGAAGCCGGAGCGCTTCATCGCGGGCAGCATCACGGCCGCCTGGACCGCCACGCCGAGCATCGTGCCCAGGCCCAGCACCAGCAGCTTCGGCTCGCCCATGCGGACCGGGTCGAGGGTGATCTCCCCCGGCATCAACCAGTACACGGCCAAGGTCGCGATCACCACGACGTTGTTCATCACCGGCGCCCAGGTGGGCAGGCCGAACACGTGCCGGGTGTTGAGGATCGCGCCCAGCAGCGCCGACAGGCCGTAGAACACGATGCCGGGCAGCACCAGGTAGGCGAACGCCGTCACCAGCGCGGGGTTGGCCTTCGAGTTGCTGTCGATGAACAGCGAGGTGAGCAGCGGGGCGCAGGCCATCGCGATCGCGGTGCCGACGCCGAGCACCACGACCGACATGGTGATCAGCCACTGCGCGTAGGACTCGCCGCCGTCCGGGTCCTCCTTCTCGGCGCGCACCAGCAGCGGGATCGCCACCGACGTGAGCACGCCGCCCAGGAGCAGCTCGTTGATCATCGTCGGCAGCGTGGTGGCCGCCTGGTAGGAGTCGTTGAGCATGCCGGAGCCGATGATGGTGATCAGCATCAGCTTGGACAGCAGCCCGGACGCCCGGCTGACGATCGTGGCGATGGCCATCGAGCCGGAGGCCCGTGCCACCGAGGGGGGCTTCGCCTGCTCGACCACCGTGGTTGTTCCGCTCAACTCGCGCTCGACTTCTCGGGGGTGACGCCCGAGGCGTCGTTGGGCACCGCCGCCGCGGCGGCCCGCGATGCCTTCGCCCGCCGGTAGATGCGCCGGGCGGACAGCAGGACCAGCAGGGCGCCGGCGAGGACGGTGATGACGATGGTGATCGTCCCGTACGCGGAGGAGGAGACCTCCAAGCGGGCCCGTTCACCGAGTTCCACGCCGTCCGGCGTGGTCAGCCTGATGTGCACCGGGAACCGGCCGGACCGCTGCACCTCGACCGGCACGGTCAGCTGCCGGTCGCCGCCCGCCGGCAGCAGCTGGTCCGGGAGCTGCTGGGTGACGATGCCAGGGGTCTCCTCGACCACGATCCGGACCGTGATCCGCACGTCCAGCCGGTTGCGGATGGTCACCGGGATCGGGCTGTCGCCGGAGGCGAGCAGGATCGGGCTGTTCGGCTCGGTCACCGACACCTTGCCGCGCAGGCCGGCGATCTGGTTGTCCGCGACGCCCAGCGCGGCCCGCGCGCCCGCCTCGTTGCCGCGCCACGCGCCGGAGACCGACCGCAGCAGGCTCAGCCGCAGCGGCGCGACCAGCTCCTCGGGCTTGGTGGACTCCCGGTCCTGCTGGCTCATCGCGTTGGACAGCTCCTGGAGCTGCCGCCAGGACGCGGCCACCTCGGTGGTCACCGCGGGCGGCACCTCCTGCGCGCCCGCCTCGACCGGGTAGCTCAGCGCCGCGGGCGGCTCGGTCGTGCCGCCGAGCAGCGACTGGAGCCCGACCGGGGTGGCGAACCCGGAGCCGACCAGGGACTTGGTGACCTGGAGGAACGTGTTGACCTCGCCGGTCGGCGCGTTCCACCGGCGCGGCGGGCTGATCACCACGTTCTGGCCGTTGGCCTGGAACCCGGTCCGGTAGGCCAGCGCGGCGAGCGCGTTCTGCACCGACACCGGGCGGGTCTCGGTGGGCGTGGTGATGCCGCCGGACAGCGGCCGGGGCACCGCCGCGCCGCGCAGCGCGTCGGAGACCATGCCGTCGATCCGGATGGCGGCGATCTGCTTGCCGCCCGCGTCGAGGGTGACCGGGCCGCTGCCCGGCGTGCCCGCGACCGCGGACTGGTCGACCACCATGGCGGTGACGCCCTGCTCGGCCAGGTCGGCGAGCGTCTGCTGGTCCAGCACCCCGTCCTCGGGCCACGCCAGACCGGGCTGCGCCTGCACCTCCAGCACGGTGAGGACCTCCTGCGCGCCCTTGGTCGCCAGCGCGACCAGGTCGGTCAGCCGGGCCCGGGACAGCGCGACCAGGTCGGCGTCCGCGTCGGGCAGCGCGATCACGCACCGGCCGCCGGCCAGCAGTCGCAGCTGGGCCAGCCACAGCTCGGCCTCGTTGCGGCCCTTGCCCGCGCCCTGGCCCTGCACCTGGTAGCCCTTGCTCATCGCCCGCACGGTGCGCAGCAGGTCCGGGTCCACGCCCAGGCAGACCGCGCCGCCCAGCGGCCCCTCCAGCGCCGACTCGTACGCCTTGAGCAGGCCGTACAGCCGGCCGCCGAGGGCCAGCGAGGAGGCCAGCTCGTCGTCGGCGAACACCGGCTCCAGCCCGCCGGAGAGCATCCGGGGGCGGTCGGCCAGCGGCCACAGCAGGGTGATCTTCGCCGGGTTCGGCGGCACCGAGAGCGCCGCGCCGTCCGGGACCGCGAGCACCGGGAGCAGGGTGCTCAGCGCGGCCAGCCGGGCGCGGTAGCCGCGGTCCAGGCTGCCGTTGATGTTGGCCAGGATCGGGTACACGCCCGGCTGGTCGATGCGCAGCGAGGTGTTCTCCGGCCCGCGCACCGGCACGGTCAGGCTGAACGGCTTGGTCTGGCCGATCTTGAGGTCGTCGGCGATGCGGGTGAACCAGGGCTGCACGGATTCCGCGTCGGTCGGCTCCCGCAACGCCTGCCGGACGGCTTCCTCGCTGGTCAGCGCTTCGCCGCGCTCCAGCCGCAGTTCCAGGTCGGAGATGTCGCGGTCACCGACGTTGACGATCTTGCCGCTGATCGTGACCGAGCCGGTGGCCGCGGTGACCACCCTCGGCGACAGGTCGTCGATGTCCAGGCGCAGCAGCGGCTGCGCGGTGTTGCCGGGCTGGTAGGACGCCGGGCGGGTGGCCCACACCTGGGTCGCGGGCGCGGGCTTGACCGGGATCCGGCCGCCGTCGGCCGGCGCCGCCACCGCGGGCGTGCCGACGACGAGCATCCCAGCCGCCGCGAGCGCGGACAGCAGCCGTTTCACGCCGACTCCGCCCCGTCCGCCCCGGCGTCGGCGAGGCCGGGTCCGGCCGGTGCCGAGTCGAGCAGCTCGACCGCGCGGCGGACCAGCCGCCGTTCGTCCGCGTACGCGAGCCGCTCGTCCAGTTCGCCAAGAGGCACCCACGCCACCTCGGTGACCTCCACGTCTTCGTCGGAAAGCTCGCCGCCCAGCGCTTCGAGGAGGAAGTGGTGGACGGTCTTGTGCACCCGGCGGTCCTCGGCGACGAACCAGTAGTCGATCGAGCCGAGGGGCCGGAGCACCTTGCTATGAATACCGGTCTCCTCCGCGACCTCGCGCACCGCGGTCTGTTCCGCGGTCTCGCCGGCCTCGATGTGCCCCTTGGGCAGTGACCAGAGCAGCCTGCCACGTCGGTCCAGCCTGCCGATGATCGCGGCGGCCCGGTGGAGGTCGTCCAGCACGAGTCCGCCCGCCGAGGTCTCGTCCACCGTCTTCAGGCGGCGGCCGCGACGCCGGTTCCGGCGCCTCGGCTTGGGACCGCCGGAGCGACCGGACGAGTGGGGCATGGCCCTGATGGTAGTGGTGAGCAGCGATTACAGGGCGTTGCTCCCCGATTGCCGGCGGTGATCGACTTCGGGGTGCCGGGGCCGGCGGCGGCGGTCGACGCGTGCGGGACGCGGCCGCCGTACCAGTACGCTGGCTCTTCGTGTCCGAGCCGAACGTGTCCACCGATGTGGTGGAGCTGCTGAGCGCCTTCCCCGTGGCCGATGAACTGGCCGGGCGGTTCGCCGCCGCGGGCCACCGGCTGTACCTGGTCGGCGGCAGCGTGCGGGACGCCCTGCTCGGGCGGCTCTCCGGCGCGTTCGACCTGGACTTCACCACCGACGCCCGACCGCCCGCCGTGCAGAAGCTGCTGTCCGGGTGGGCGGACGCGATCTGGGACACCGGGATCGCGTTCGGCACGGTCGGCGCGACCAAGCACGGCCAGACCGTCGAGATCACCACGTTCCGCGCGGACGCCTACGACGGCGTGACCCGCAACCCCGAGGTGACCTTCGGCGACACCGTCGAGGGCGACCTGGTGCGCCGCGACTTCACCGTCAACGCGATGGCCTTCGACCTGGTGAACCGCGAGCTGGTGGACCCGACCGGCGGGCGCGCGGCGCTGGCCGCGCGGGTGCTGGACACCCCGGCCACGCCGCAGGAGTCGTTCTCCGACGACCCGCTGCGGATGCTGCGCGCCACCCGGTTCGTCTCGCAGCTCGGGTTCACGCCCGCGCCGAGGGTGGTCGAGGCGATGACCGCGATGGCGGGCGAGCTGGGCCGGATCACGCCCGAGCGGGTGCAGGCGGAGCTGTCCAAGCTGCTGACCGGCGCGCGCCCGCGCGCGGGCGTCGAGCTGATGGTGGCCACCGGGCTGGCCGACGTGGTGCTGCCCGAGCTGCCCGCGATGAAGCTGGAGATCGACGAGCACCACCAGCACAAGGACGTGTTCCACCACTCGCTGGTCGTGCTGGACCAGGCGATCGACCTGGAGGACGGGCCCGAGCCGGACCTGGTGCTGCGGCTGGCCGCGCTGCTGCACGACATCGGCAAGCCGGACACCCGGCGGTTCGAGGAGGGCGGCGGCGTCTCGTTCCACCACCACGAGGTGGTCGGCGCGAAGATGGTCCGCAAGCGCTTGCGGGCGTTGCGGTACTCCAAGGAGGTGGTCGAGGACGTCGCCCAGCTCGTCTACCTGCACCTGCGGTTCCACGGCTACGGCACGGGCGAGTGGACGGACTCGGCGGTGCGCCGGTACGTGACCGACGCCGACCACCTGCTGTCCCGGCTGCACAAGCTGGTGCGGGCCGACTGCACCACCCGCAACAGGCGAAAGGCGAACTCGCTCCAGCGCACCTACGACGAGTTGGAGCGCCGGATCGCCCGGATCGCCGAGGAGGAGGACCTCCGCCGGGTGCGGCCGGACCTCGACGGCAACGAGATCATGCGGCTGCTCGGCCTGCCGCCGGGACCGCAGGTCGGGCGGGCGTGGAAGTTCCTCAAGGAACTCCGGCTGGACCGCGGGCCGCTGGACCACGACGAGGCCGTGGCGGAGCTGTTCGCGTGGGCCAGGGCGGAAGGAATCGAACCACTCGGGTGACTGATGGCTGAATCACCCGCTTTCCGTTAGCCAAGTGACAGGCAGTTGCGGGACCATGACTGTGTGCGTCGGACGCACACTGGGGGTGGTTTCGGATGAACACGTGGGGACTGTCGGCCGAGGGCGTCACGCGGGAACAGGGCCTGGCCGCGCTGAGCGACCAGCAACGGGCCGTGCTGCGCTGCCTGGCGCGCGGGTTGGCCGACCACGAGATCGCGCGCGTGCTGGCGGTGAGCCAGCGGCACGTCGGGACGGTGGTCACCGAGATCCTGCGCGCGCTGAACCTGCGCGACCGGATGGCCGCGGTGGTGTTCGCGCACGAGACGGGCATCATCCGGCTGCCCGTGCCGGGGAGCCCGGGTTAGCGCGCCCGGCGGTTGAGCACCAGGTAGGCCAGCGCGCCGACCAGGTAGGTCAGCGCCGCGGCGACGATCAGGCCGGGTGAGCGGCCGTCCAGGGGGACGACGGCCGCGGCGGCCGAGATCGCCACGACCTGCATGATGTTGAACAGGGTGTCGTAGAGGGCGAACACCCGGCCGCGGATCTCGTCGCCGATGTCGCCCTGCACGGACGCGTCCACGCACAGCTTCACGACCTGGCCCGCGAAGGTCAGGAAGAACGAGGCGGCCAGGATGGTCGGCAGCACCATCGGCAGGCCGAGCGCGAGCTGGGCGACGGCGGCCACGCCGAGCGCGCCGCAGATCACGCCCGAGCGGCCGAGCACGTCCACCAGCCGGTCGGTCACCAGGCCCGCGACCAGCAGGCCCGCGCCGCCGGTCAGGGCGACCTCGCCGAGACCGGCGAGGCCGGCCTTGAGCGGGCCGAAGTCCTCCAGGCCGTTGCGCATCAGCAGCAGGGTGAGCAGCAGCGAAGCCCCGAACGCGGCCCGGTGGGCGAGCAGCGCGGCCAGCGACGCGGTCACCGAGGGCGCGCGCCAGGCGGCCCGGCCGCCGTCGAGCAGGCCCATCGCCACGGCGGTCATCGTCCGGCTCGGCTCGTCCACCTCGTCCGGCCCCAGCGCGCCGCGCCGGAACCGGGCCGCCAGCACCGCCGCGACCAGCGGCCCGGCCACCGCGCACGCCGTGGTCCAGGCGGAACCGCCGTCGCCCGCGCCGAACAGCTCGCGCAGCCCGACCGCGCACCCCGCGCCGAGCACGGTGGTCAGCGAGCCGAGCGTGGTGACGAACGCGTTGGCCTCGACCAGGTGGTCGGGCTCGACCACGTGCGGCAGCGACGCGGACAGGCCGGAGCCGACGAACCGGCTCACCCCGGTCACGAACAGGGCCGCCGCGTACAGCGGCACGCCGTCCAGGCCGAGCCCGACCGCGCCGGCCGTGAGCAGGATGAAGACCGCGCGGGTGAGGTTGGCCACGACCAGCACCCGGCGCCGGTCCCAGCGGTCCAGCAGCGCGCCCGCGAACGGGCCCACGACCGAGTACGGGAGCAGCAGCACGGCGAACCCGGCGGCCACCGCCAGCGGGTCGGCGTGCCGCTCGGGGTTGAACAGGACGGCCCCGGCGAGCCCCGCCTGGAACACGCCGTCGCCCCACTGGCCCGCGACCCGGGTGGCGAACAGCCGCCGGAAGTCGGCGGTCGCCAGGAGCTTGCGGGCACCGAGGTGGTGCTTCGCCGTGGCGGGACCGGCAGTCGTCACCCGTCGAGCCTATGCCTTGCAACCGCGAAGGCCGGACCCGCAGTGGGTCCGGCCTTCCCGGGCCAGACGCCCGGTCGCCTCTCGGCGGGTTGCGCTACGCGGCTCCAGCCGGACGGTATTCCGCGAAGGCAGTTTATGTTGGGCCCGGGGGACTCGATGGCGCCTGACGGTTCGTACAACGACAACGGTAACCCGGATGTTCCGCTCCCGGTGTGATGTACATCGTCTGGGATCATGGTGACCGTGCGCCCTGATGCGGAAGTCGAACCGGGTTCCCTGCTGGTCGCGGCGACGAGCCTGACCGACTCGAACTTCCGCCGCACGGTGGTCTACATCATCGACCACCGCGGCGAGGGCACCCTGGGCGTCGTGCTCAACCGGCCCAGCGAGGTGGCCGTGCACGACGTGCTGCCGGCGTGGGGTCCGCACGTGACCCGGCCGCAGGCGGTCTACATCGGCGGCCCGGTCGAGCAGAAGACCGCGCTGTGCCTGGCCGCGCTGCGCACCGGCGAGGACCACCAGTCGCTGGAGGGCGTGGTGAACGTGCACGGCCCGGTCGCGCTGATCGACCTCGACTCGGACCCGGACGCGCTGGTCGAGAAGGTGCGCGGGCTGCGGGTGTTCGCGGGCTACTCGGGGTGGGGCGAGGGCCAGTTGGCGGGCGAGATCGAGCGCGGCGACTGGATCGTCGTGCCCGGCCTGCCCGACGACGTGCTGAGCCCGCCGAACACCGACCTGTGGGGTCGGGTGCTGCGCCGCCAGGGGATGCCCACGGCGCTGCTGGCCACCTTCCCGGTCGACGTCCGCCGCAACTAGCGGCGGCGCGCCCGGGTGCGGGGTCGCGGGGTCAGGCGCGCTGGAGCACGCCGCACGCGCCGGCGCACGCGCAGCCGCCGCAGCCCGAAGGCGCGGGCTCGGGCAGCGCCTCGGCCGCGCGGTGGCCCAGCACGCCGCCGGCACCGGCGATCACCAGCGAGCCGACCAGCCCGAGCAGGCCCACGACCAGCGCGGACGACGAGTCGACGGCCACCGCCGCGGCCGTCACCAGGGCGATCGCGCCGGCCACCACCGTGGGCACCGCGGCGACCTTGTTGGCGAGGGTGAACGCCTCGTCGTCACGCAGCGTGGCCTTGGTGCGCACCCCGAAGAACCGGTTGCGGTGCAGGCGACCGCGCATCCCCAGGACGCCGACGGCCCCGAGTGCGCCACCGACCAGCCCGAGCACGACAAGCAGCACGATGTTCACACCGTCGAGGGTAGGCGCGGGCGTCGGCCGGGAACGCACCAGGTCCGCCGAACGTGGTCACCCGACTGAGCGCTATCGCGTCGATCACCGGCCCGGCAGGCTCAGCACACATGAGATTTCGATCTTGCCTGGCCGTCGCGGCGCTGGTCGTCACGACGGCCGTGGCCGCCGCCCCGGCCGCCGCCGCCGCTCCGGCTGCCCGCTACCTCGGCTTCGCCACGCTCCCGCACAAGGTCGCCTTCGAGGGCACCACGGTCGGCGGCCTGTCCGGCATCGACCGCGACCCCCGCACCGGTGAGTACGTCCTGATCAGCGACGACCGCTCGAACACCAACCCGGTGCGTACCTACACCGCGCGGCTGGACGTGGACGAGACCGGCGTGCACGACCTGGCGCTCACCGGCACCACGGCGCTGCGCCGCCCGGACGGCAGCACCTACCCGCCCAACGCCGTGGACCCCGAGGACGTCCGGGTCGACCCGCTGACCGGCGACTACTGGTGGTCCCAGGAGGGCAACCGGTCCGCGACGCCGATCCAGCCCTCGATCGAGCGCTCCACCCGGTCCGGCGCGCACCGCTCGACCCTCCCGCTGCCCGCGAACTACGCGATCACCCCGGACGCGGGCCCGCGCGGCAACCGCGCGCTGGAGGCGATCACGTTCGACGGGGCCGGCGCGCTGCTCACCTCGGTCGTGGAGGGCCCGCTGCTGGAGGACGGCGAGGAGTCGACCGCCGAGCACGGCTCCCTGGCCCGGATCACCGTGCAGACCCGGTTCGGGCACGTGCTGTCCCAGCACGTCTACCCGCTGGAGCCGCTGTTCGCCGCGCCCGAGCCCGGCCCGTGGGGCCCGGACACCGGCGTGCCCGCGATCCTGTCCGACCCGCAGCGCCCCGGCCACTACTTCACCCTCGAACGCAGCTGGGTGCCCGGTTCGGACTACAAGGTGCGGCTCTACGACATCGACCTGTGGGGCTCGACCGACGTGAAGGGCGTGCGCAGCCTCCAGGGCTCCGACGCGAAGCCGGTGCGCAAGAAGCTGGTCGCCGACCTGCACGACTTCCCGCTGCCGCTGATCGACAACGTCGAGGGCCTGGCCTGGGGCCCGCGCCTGGCCTCCGGCGAGCGCACGCTGGTCCTGGTCAGCGACGACAACTTCGCCGCCGAGGAGGTCACCCGGTTCATCGCGCTGGCGATCCGCTGACGCGACCGCGCGGCGGCGTGCCCGTCGCCCCGGAGGACTCGGCGCTGTCACACGGACGGGTGACGTCCGTGGTGGCGGGCCCGCTGCTCCGGGGCGGCGACCCCCGCGCCGCGCGGATCACCCGGTTCATCGTGCTTGCGCTGCGCTGATACCGTGGAGGACATGAGCACGGCCCGCCTGCTCCTTAGCTAGCCGCGCGGACCCACAAGGGTCGGCGCGGCAACCCCTCATGCCTGTCCTGGGCTGGGGGGTTTCGTCGTGTCAGGGGCCGGCAACCGAAGGGAAGACCCGAGATGAGCACCGACGCGTCCGAGACGCCCGCGTTCCGCTACACCGCCGCCGTGGCCGGCGAGATCGAGCAGCGGTGGCAACGGGAGTGGGAGGAGCGCGGGACCTACCACGCGCCCAACCCGGTCGGGCCGCTCAAGGGCGAGGTGCCGGCCGACAAGCTGTTCGTGCAGGACATGTTCCCCTACCCGTCGGGCTCGGGCCTGCACGTCGGCCACCCGCTGGGCTTCATCGGCACCGACGTGTACGCCCGGTACCACCGGATGAACGGCCGCAACGTCCTGCACACCATGGGTTTCGACGCCTTCGGCCTGCCCGCCGAGCAGTACGCCGTGCAGACCGGGCAGCACCCGCGCGCGACCACCGAGGCGAACATCCGGACCTACCTGCGGCAGATCCGCCGGGTCGGCCTGGGCCACGACGAGCGCCGCCGGATCTCCACCATCGACCCGGGCTACTACAAGTGGACCCAGTGGATCTTCCTGCAGATCTTCGAATCCTGGTTCGACGACCGGGTGCGCAAGGCCCGCCCGATCGCCGAGCTGGAGGCGGAGTTCGCGGACGGCGCGCGGGCCACGCCGGACGGCCGGCCGTGGGCGGAGCTGACCGGCCCGGAGAAGCAGAAGGTGCTGGGCGGGTACCGGCTGGCCTACCTGTCCGAGGCGCCGGTCAACTGGTGCCCCGGCCTGGGCACCGTGCTGGCCAACGAGGAGGTCACCGCCGACGGCCGCAGCGAGCGCGGCAACTTCCCGGTGTTCCGGCGCTCGCTGCGCCAGTGGATGATGCGGATCACCGCCTACTCCGACCGCCTGATCGACGACCTGGACCGGCTGGAGTGGCCGGAGAAGGTCAAGTCCATGCAGCGCAACTGGATCGGCCGCTCGCACGGCGCGCGGGTGCGGTTCGCGGTGGGCGGGCACGACGTCGAGGTGTTCACCACCCGCCCGGACACGCTGTTCGGCGCGACCTACCTGGTGCTGGCCCCCGAACACCCGCTGGTGGACCGGATCGCCGCGCCGGACCAGGTCGCCGCGATCGCCGAGTACCGCCGCGCGGTGGCCCGCAAGTCCGACCTGGACCGGCAGGAGAACAAGGACAAGACCGGCGTGTTCACCGGCGCGCACGCGGTGAACCCGGCCAACGGCGCGGAGATCCCGGTCTACGTCGCCGACTACGTGCTGATGGGCTACGGCACCGGCGCGATCATGGCGGTGCCCGGCCAGGACCAGCGCGACTGGGACTTCGCCACGGCGTTCGACCTGCCGATCATCCGGACCGTGCGACCGGCGGACGGTTTCGACGGCGAGGCGTACACCGGCACCGGCCCGGCGATCAACAGCGGTTTCCTGGACGGGCTGGACGTCGCCGAGGCCAAGAAGACCATCATCGACTGGCTGGAGGAGCACGGCCGGGGCGAGGGCACCGTCCAGTACAAGCTGCGCGACTGGCTGTTCTCCCGCCAGCGGTACTGGGGCGAGCCGTTCCCGATCGTCTACGACGAGGCGGGCACGCCGATCGCGCTGCCCGAGTCGATGCTGCCGATCGAGCTGCCGGACGTGGACGACTACTCGCCGCGCACCTTCGACCCGGAGGACGCGAACTCCGAGCCGTCGCCGCCGCTGTCGCGCGCGGGCGAGTGGGTCGAGGTCGAGCTGGACCTGGGCGACGGGCCGCGCAAGTACCGCCGCGAGACCAACACCATGCCGAACTGGGCGGGCTCCTGCTGGT
This sequence comes from Saccharothrix sp. NBAS 001, assembly GCF_056640475.1. Lineage (NCBI taxonomy): Bacteria > Bacillati > Actinomycetota > Actinomycetes > Pseudonocardiales > Pseudonocardiaceae > Saccharothrix > Saccharothrix sp. NBAS 001. Next base: position 7,884,155 of record NZ_CM153251.1, on the reverse strand, counting down.
ACCAGCTGCGGTACGTGGACCCGACGGAGACCGAGCGGTTCGTCAACCCGGAGAACGAGCGCTACTGGCTGGGCCCGCGCCCGGCCGAGCACGGCGTGGACGACCCGGGCGGCGTCGACCTGTACATCGGCGGCGTCGAGCACGCGGTGCTGCACCTGCTGTACGCCCGGTTCTGGCAGAAGGTGCTGTTCGACCTGGGCCACGTGTCCGGCGACGAGCCGTACCGCCGGCTGTTCAACCAGGGCTACATCGAGGCGTACGCCTACCGCGACGACCGGGGCGCGCTGGTGGAGGCCGCGCAGGTCGAGGAGCGCGACGGGAAGTTCTTCTTCGAGGGCGCCGAGGTCAAGCGCGAGTACGGCAAGATGGGCAAGAGCCTGAAGAACGCCGTCACGCCGGACGAGATGTGCGACCAGTACGGCGCGGACACGTTCCGGCTGTACGAGATGTCGATGGGCCCGATGGACGTGTCCCGCCCGTGGGCGACCAAGGACGTCGTCGGCGCGCAGCGCTTCCTGCAACGCCTGTGGCGCAACCTGGTCGACGAGGAGACCGGCGCGCTGCGGGTCACCGAGGACCAGCCGGCCGAGGACGCGCTACGGCTGCTGCACAAGACGATCGCGGGCGTGCACGACGATTTCGCGAACCTGCGCTACAACACGGCGGGCGCGAAGCTGATCGAGCTGAACAACTACGTCACCAAGCACTTCGCGGGCGGAGCGCCGCGCGTGGTGGCCGAGCCGCTGGTGCTGCTGCTGGCCCCGCTGTGCCCGCACGTGGCCGAGGAGCTGTGGTCGAAGCTGGGCCACGCGCAATCGCTGGCGCACGGGCCGTTCCCGCAGGCCGACGAGCGGTACCTGGTCGAGGACACCGTGGAGTACCCGATCCAGGTCAACGGCAAGGTGAAGGCCCGGGTGGTGGTGGCCGCGTCGGCGTCGCAGGACGAGGTCAAGGCGGCGGCGCTGGCCGACCCGAAGGTGGCCGAGCTGCTGACCGGCGAGCCGCGCAAGGTGATCGTGGTGCCCGGCCGACTGGTGAACGTCGTGCTGTGAGCCGACGTGCGGGGCACCCCCGTCCACCTCGGTGGCGGAGTGCCCCGCACGTGGTGCGGCCCGGTTCCGGCGACCGCTCGCGGCCGGGCCGGGTCAGCCTCGGTCGTCGGACGTGTGCCGGTGGTTTTCGGTGAACGCGGCGAATGCGCGTGCTGGGAACAGCAGGACGGCGCTCGCGTCGCCGAGCTTGCTGTCGCGTACGCCCACGGTCGTGTCGTCGGCACAGGTGCCGATTTCGACGCACTGACCGTTGGTGGCTGATCGGGTCGACTTGCGCCAGGACCACGTGGTGGTCATCTCTTCAACTCCTCGCGGATGCTGCCGATCATCGCCGCCGAGTCCGATTCGGGGAGCGCCAACTCCAGCAGCCGCCCTGCCACGGCGACGTACTCGTCGATTTCCTCGACATTGTCCCGGTACCGGCCGCCGATTCGATCCTCCACGTAGACGACGCCGGGATCGCGGGCGATGGGGAACTCCATGACCGTGAACGGTCCGTGCAGCGCCGGGTGCACGCCCGCGGTGTACGGCAACACCCTGATCGAGACGTTGGGCCGCTGTGCCGCCGTGAGCAGGTGGTCCAGTTGGCGGCCGAGCACGAGCGGGCCGCCGATCTGCCGGCGCAGAACGGCTTCGTCCACCACCGCGACCAGTTCGACCGGGGACTCCGCGCGGTCGAGGACGTCCTGTCGCCGGATCCGCAGGTCGAGCCTGCGGCGGAGTTCGTCGTTGGAGAGCGTCGTGTCGTGCCCCCGCAGCAACGCCTCGGCGTAGGGCGCGCACTGCAACAGGCCGATCGTGGCCATCGCGTCGTAGGTCAGGATGCGGCTCGCGCCCTGCTCCAGTCCCAGGTAGAGGTCGAAGCCGGGCGGCAGGGTCATCGACTCGTCGGGCTCGAACACCGAGGTCGTCGTCCTGGCCTGGACGATCAGTTCCTTGAAGCCCTCGACCAGGTCGGCCGCGCCGTAGAACGGCAGCAGGATCTCGACGTCGGTGAGCTTGGGCAGGTTGCGGCCGGACTCGAAGTGGGCGATGCGCGCCTTGGAGTTGTCCAGCCGCTTCGCTGCGTCGGCCTGGCTCAAGCCGACCGTCCCGCCGGGCAGGACGACGGATTCGCGCAGCCGCCGCAGTTCGAACGCGATGTAGCGGCGCAGCACGGTGGGCGTCGTCGTCAACGCCATGGAACACCTCTTCACCCGATCGGATACCTAGTGCAGTAACCGATTACCTCGTAATCTGATACTGAGAGCAAGGTTACATCTACTGCGGATGGGCACACGTTCCCACGGCGGCGGCTCCCCGATCGTGAAGGGTCCGCGAGCTGGCGGCCGGTGCCGGATCGGGAGAGGGGCCGACGTGTCGGTGAAGGTGTACGGGGACGCGGGACCGGTGGTGCGACCGTGACGTGGCCGCAGACCCAGATCGTGACGAGCATGGGGCTCCACCTGGACGACAGCACGAGCGTCGACCTGCGGGCGGGTCGGGAGTCGTCGGCGTTCCTGGCCATCGGCAACGGCATCGAGATCACGTTGAGCGCGGCGCACGTGCGCACGCTGTTCGAGCGGGCGGCCGACGTGCTGGGCGACCTCGGGCAGCTCGAACGGGCGGAGCGGGTGCTGGAGGACGTCTACCACGCCGGCGCCCAGGCGCGGACCGCCGGCGAGTCGGCCGCGCGCCAGGCCGAGGCCGCCCGGCGGGCCGGTGCGGACGAGCAGGCCGACGCGGCGCGGGAAGCGGCCAGGGTCGCCGGCGACGCCGCCGGGCGCGCCCAGGCCGCGGTGCGGACCGCGGCGGAGGCGATGGACCTGGCCGACGACGCGGCGGCGAAGGCCGCGCAAGCGGCGACCGCAGCGGCCGAGGCGGCGGCGCTCGCACAGTCCGGTCCCGCTTTCGCGCGCGGTGGTCCCGTTACGGGCCGGTGAAGCCCATCTCGTCGAGGATCTGGGCCAGCATCGAGTCGAACATCGGTTCCGGGTTGGCCACGGCGAACGGGAAGCGCCCGAACACCTCCAGCGCGACGTGCCCGTAGAGCCGGACCCAGGACTGCGTGATGTGGTAGACCGCGCTCAGCGGCAGCTGCCCGACGTCGACCGGGACACCGCGCGCGTTGACGGTCTCGATCAGGACCTGTTGGAACAGCGTCAGGTCCGCGTGCAGGTCCGCCGGCACCGGGTCGCCGTGGTCCTGGTGCGCGGAGTGGCTCGCTATCAGCCGCCCGGCGACCTCCAGGAAGACCCGGCCGAACTGGTCGCCGACCTGGCTGCGGTCGTCCGGTCGGCACGCGCCGAGCTTGGCCTCGGTGGAGGCGAACACCAGCGCGAACTCCTGCGGGTGCGCCAGCGCCCAGTGGCGGAAGCCCCGGCACACCGCGTAGACCTGCGCGGTCACGTCGTCCTCGGGGATGCGGGCCAGGCCCGCGTCGAGTTCCGCCGCGAGGTCGGTGCAGATCTCGTCGGCGAGGTGGTGCAGCAGGTCCTCGCGCGAGTCGTAGTACCGGTAGAGCGCGGGTGCGGTGATGCCGAGTTCGCGGGCGATCGCGCGCAGGGTGACGGCGTCCCGGCCGTGCGCCACGAGCAGGGCACGCGCCTGGCGGCGAATGTCACGCTCCGTCTCGGCACGCAGCCGCTCTCGGCGGGTGGCCTCGGTCATATGTCACCCCATCGGGTTGTGCATGGTGTTCACCAGTTGTACGGTCGGTCACAACTTCAGTAAACGGTGTTCACAAAGTTGACGCCATTCACGCCACCGTAACGCATCAGCCTGGGAGGACGCGTGTTCGCGAACTGGGGATCGCTGGCGTACCGCCGCAGATGGGTGGTGTTGATCGCGACGGTGGTGCTGGCGGTGACCGGCGGCGTGTGGGGTCTCGGCGTCTTCGACAAGCTCAGCCAGGGCGGCTACGACGCGCCCGCCAGCGAGTCCGCGCGGGCCAACCAGGTGGCCCAGGACGCGTTCGGCCGGCAGGGCGGCGACGTCGTGGTCGTCTACGACACCGTCGACCCGGCCCTGCTCGGCAAGATCGCCGACCGGCTCTCCGGGCTGCCCCGGGACGCCGTGCTCCAGGTGCAGCCGCCGTTCCCGTCGGCCGAGGCGGGCAAGTCGCTGGTCGCGATCACCTTGCGCGGCGCGGATTCCAACACCCACGTCAAGCAGTACGAGCAGATCGCCGACAAGCTGGCGGTCGACGGCGTGACGCAGCAGGTCGGCGGTCTCGTGCCGACCCAGAAGGCCATCAACGACATGTCGTCGTCGGACCTCACCAAGGCCGAAGCCGTGTCGCTGCCCATCGTGCTGGTGCTGCTGGTGATCATCTTCGGCGGCCTGGTCGCGGCGTCGCTGCCGGTGCTGGTCGGCGGCCTGTCGATCATGGGGTCGCTCGGCGTGCTGCACGCGATCTCGTTCGGCGCGGAGGTGAACTCCTTCGCCGTCAACGTGGCCAGCCTGCTCGGCCTGGGCATGGCGATCGACTACGGGTTGTTCATGGTCGGCCGGTTCCGGGAGGAGTTGGCCGCCGGGCGCAGCACCGAGGACGCGGTCAAGCGGACCGTGATGTCGGCCGGCCGCACGGTGGTGTTCTCGGCCACCCTGCTGGTGATCGCGCTGTCCGGGCTGCTGCTGTTCCCGCACGGGTTCCTCAAGTCGCTCAGCTACGGCGGCATGTCGGCGGTCGCGATCGCCGCCGTGGTCTCGCTGACCCTGCTGCCCGCGCTGCTGGGCGTGCTCGGCCACCGGGTGGACAAGCTCGGCGTGCCGTGGCGGAAGAACCGGACGCCGTCCGAGCGGGGCTGGCGGCGGCTGGCCGGCCAGGTGATGAAGCGGCCGGTGCTGTTCGCGCTGCCGATCATCGGCGTGCTGGTCGCGCTCGGCACCCCGTTCCTGGGCGTGAAGTTCGGCGAGGTCAGCGAGAAGGTGCTGCCCGAGGGCAACACCGCGCGGGTCGCCGCCGAGACGATCAGCCGGGACTTCGCCGGGCTCGCGTCCGGCGGGATGAAGATCGTGGTCACCGGCGACCCGGCGCAGGCCGACGTCCAGGCGTTCGTGGGCCGGATCGGCGACGTGCCCGGCGTCGGCGACGTCCGGATCGCCGCCGAGCCCAAGGGCGGCGTGTGGCTGCTCAACGCCGGCCTGGAGCACGACCAGCTCTCCGACGAGTCCAAGCAGGCGCTCAAGGACGTCCGCGCGCTCGCCCCGCCCGGCTCCGGCGAGGTGCTGGTCGGCGGCAGCACGGCGGTGGTGTCCGACAGCCTCGACGCCATCCGGGACAAGCTGCCGTGGATGGTGCTGCTGCTGGTCGGCGCGACCTTCGTGCTGATGTTCCTGGCGTTCGGCTCGATCCTGCTGCCCGTCAAGGCGGTCGTGGTCTCCGCGCTGTCCCTGTCGGCCACGTTCGGCGTGCTGGTGTGGGTGTTCCAGGACGGCCACGGGGCGTCGCTGCTCGGCGTCACGCCCGCGCCGCTGGAATCCGGGATCGTCGTGCTGATGGCGGCCATGGTGTTCGGCCTGTCCACGGACTACGAGGTGTTCCTGCTGTCCCGCATGGTCGAAGCGCGCGGTCGCGGCGCGTCCACCGAGGAGGCGGTGACGGTCGGCCTGGCCAAGACCGGGCGGGTGATCACCGCCGCCGCGCTGCTGCTGATCGTGGTGACCGGGGCGTTCGCGTTCTCGCAGATCACCATGATGCGGTTCGTCGGCGTCGGGATGATCCTGGCGCTGGCGCTGGACGCCACGGTGGTGCGGATGCTGCTCGTGCCGGCCGTGCTCAAGCTGCTCGGCGACGCCGCGTGGTGGGCCCCGGGACCGTTGCGGCGCATCCAGGAGCGGATGGCGATCCACGAGGACGCGCCCCCGGTCGAGGAGGAGAAGGTGCCGGCCCGGGTCTAGCCGGGGACCGGTTCGAACGCGACGGCCGTGGCCTCGAAGCCCCGGCCGTCGTCGTTGAGGCCGCTGAGGTGGAAGGTCGCCAGCACCGAGTTGTCCGCGCTGTCCAGCAGGGTCGTGGTCTTGCCGCCGGCCAGGAACACCCGCCGGTCGCCGGGCGCGATGGCCAGGCTCTTGACGCCCAGGTCCAGCTCGGTCGTGGTCCCGGCGTCGGTGTCGACCACGGCGACCTTCCGGTCCAGCGCCACGTAGACGTGCCGGCCGTCCGGGGTGACCGCGAGGCTGCCCGCGCCCTCCCCGACCGGCATGGACCACACGGCCTTGCGGGTCCTGGTGTCGATCGCGGTGATCGTGCCCGGCTTGTCGCCCAGGTGCAGCGCGCTCACGTAGACCTGGCGGCCGTCCGGGGAGATGGCGAGCTGCTGCGGCAGGCCGCCCAGCTCGACGGTGGTGATCACGGTGGCGGACTTGGTGTCCAGCACGCTGACCGTGCCGTCCTGCGCGTTGGCCACGTACAGCTCGTCGCCGTCCGGGGTGACCACGATGCCCTGCGGCTGGCGGCCCACCCGGGTCGTGGCCACCACCCGGAACGGCTCCAGCTCGACCGCCGCGACCACGCCGCTCCCGGTGACGTACAGGCGTTGCCCGTCCGGCCGCAGCACGGCCTGCGCCAGCTGCGCCCCGGTGTGGATGCGGCCCACCACGCCGGCTCCCGGGTCGACGGCGGTGATCACGCCCGCCCGGCCGTTGACCACGTAGATCCGCCGGCCGTCCGCCGCCACGGCCGCGCCGGTCGTCCACGCGCCCGTGTCGTCGTGCGAGAGGACCGCGCCGGTCCGCGTGTCGAGCACCTCGACCAGGCCGTTGTGGCCGATCAGGTACGCCCGCTGGGCTTGCGCGCCGGCCACCGCGACGACGGCGGGCGCGGGGGTCTGGGCGGCGAGGGCGCAGCAGACGAGCAGAGCCGCGATACCGAGGACCGCTCGCTTGTTGGCCATGCACGAATCGCAACACCGGTCGACGCGACCGGCCACCGTGGTCCTACGGTCGAGCGGTTTCTTCGCTGGAACGGGTGACTTCAGCGGCGTGTCGGATCGACTGCCGCCCGCGACGGCGGGGCGGGCGGCAGCGCGCCACAAGTGCGTCCGGCGCCGGTCGCTCGGGGGGCGAAACGACCGACGCCGGACTCCTGCCGGTGCGGTGCACCGGTGGCCTGTTCCCCCGACGTCGTAGAACTACCACCAGGTTGACGCAAGGTGGGGCGTTTTGGATCCCGTGCGCTACGAATTTGCCGAAATTCGTCGCGTTGCCACCAACTTGGCGTAACGGGTGCCCGCCGTCAGGAGGACGAGCCCGGCACCGGTGAACGCCAGCACGCGGGCGATCCCGTCGAGCGCGGACAGGTCGAAGAGCAGCAGTTTCGCCACCGCCGAGGCCACCAGGACCAGGCCCGCGACCCGCAGCGACCGCACGTCGATGCCGCGCACCAGCAGGACCAGCGCGGCGACCGTCCACGACACGGTGACCACCGAGTGGCCGAACACGAACCCGGTCGCGGTCTGCGCCACCGACAACGCCGCGCACATCACCACCCCGGCCGCCGCGTAGAGCACGACCAGGCCGATCCCGATCCACGGCGCGGGGTTGCGCTTGAGCACGTCGAGCTTGACCGCCGCCCACGGCAGCACGACCGCGAGCACCAGCAGCACCGAGGAGGTCAGCAACCCGGTGACCAGCCGGCCGGTGCCGATCTGGTCGGCCTGCTGGACGAGCAGCAGCCGCAGCGGCACCACGTGCGCCGAGGTCAGCACCAGCCCGACCCCGCCGAACAGCGCCGACCCGAGCAGCGCGCCGCGCGACTCCAGGCGGGTGGCCAGCAACGCCAGCAGCAGCGCCTCCCCCAGCACGACGGCGGCGCGCGGGCTCGCGTCCAGCGCCACCGTCGTGGTGACGAACAGCGCGAACACCCCGACCCCGGCGACGCCCGCGGCGAACGGCGCGGGCAGCGACTTGCGGCCGAACAGCCACAACCCGACCATCAGCACGGCGATCACGCCGGCCAGGCCCGCCGCCCAGGTCCGGTCCAGGACGGCGGTGGTGAGCAGCGCGGGCATCGGCGAGCCGAGCGCGAGGCCCAGCGCCGTCCGGTCGTCCGGCCGGACGCGGGCGGTCAGCACCGCCGACGCCACGCCCGCCAGCGCGGCGGCCAGCGCGACGCCCGCCAGCACGAGCTGGTCGTCCGTCCGGCCGATCGCGATCACCGTGGCGACCAGCGGCGGGATACCCGCCGTGACGGCCAGCGCCGGCCAGTTCCGCTTGAGGTGCACCGGACTCGCGGCCATCTTCAGCACCAGCAGGAACGCCACCAGCAGCGGCGTGAAGCCCTGGGTCAGGATCGGCGCGCACACCGCGCCCGCGCCCACCACGCCGATCGCGAACACGACCGAGTCCCACCGCATGGCCAGCAGCAGCCCGCCGGCCGCGACGGCGAGCCCGGCCGTCAGACCGGCCCCCTCGGGCAGGTACTCGTAGATCGAGGTGGCGGCGACGACGTCCAGGTACAGCACCGCGAAACCGGTCGCGGCCACCGCGAACGCCCCGGTCCGCGCGGTCTCGCTGCGGTGCAGCCGCAGCGCGGTGCCGATCAGCGCCGCGCCGAGCAGCGCGCCGCCGACCACGCGCGGCACCGGGCCGAGGTAGCCGCGCTGGACGGCCAGCACGAGCAGCATCACCACGCCGAGCAGGGTGACCGCGCCGCCGACCCAGGCCAGCAGCTTGCTGCCCGCGCCGGGCTTGCTCAGCCGGTCGAACAGGGTGGGGCGCGGCGGGCGCGGCGGCAGTTGCGGGCCGCCCCACGGCATCGGCGCGGCCTGCGGCATCGGCTGGGGCACTGGTTGGGGCATCGGCTGGGGCTGCGGCACCGGGTGCGGCAGTGGTTGCGGCGCGGACGGCGACCACGCGGGCGGGCCGTAGCCGGAGCCGACCGCCCCGGGCCACTGCGGCGCGACCGGGGCCGGTGCGGGGGCGGTGATCGTCGGGGTGGTGCGGACGGCCCGCAGCTCCACGCCGACCGCTTCGAGTCGGCGGCCGAGGTGGCCGAGTTCGTCCGCCAGCTTCAGCAAGGGGTCCGGTCCGGTCATGTGACCAGGTTCGCGGCAAACCGGTGTATCCGGATCCGTACCTCTACTCAACCGGCCGTACCGAACAGGTCACGGCCACTGAATCGAAACACTTGACAACGACCCCTGTGTAACCGATTAACTGACCCCTGTAATCGATACCACGTGACCGAGGAGGTGCGCAGCGTGACCACGATCAAGGACGTCGCGCAGCACGCCGGCGTCTCGACCGCGACCGTGTCCCGCGTCCTCAACGGCCACGCCGCGCCCACCGAGGAGACCCGGACCCGCGTCCTGGCCGCCGTGGACGACCTCGGCTACCGGCCGAACGCCCTGGCCCGCAGCCTGCGCACGACCTCCACCACCACGCTCGGCCTGGTGATCAGCGACCTGCTCAACCCGTTCTTCGCGGAGATCGCCCGCGCGGTCGAGGAGGAGGCTCGCGCGCACGGCTACTGCGTGATCGTCGCCAACGCCGACGAGTCCGCCGACCAGCAGGCCACCTACGTCCGCACCCTGCTCGACCGCCGGGTCGACGGCCTGCTGGTGTGCCCGGCCACCGACGACCCGTCGTGGATCGCCGAGGTCGAGGCCCGGGACGTGCCGCTGGTCCTGCTCGACCGCACGGTGCCGGGCGCGACCTGCCCGGTGGTCCGCGCGGACGGCGCGCAGGCGCTCGCCGACCTCGCCGCCGCGCTCAAGGCCGCCGGTCACCGCCGGGTCGGCGTGATCGCCGGCCCCGCCGACACCAGCACCGGCCGGGAGCGGCTGGAGCAGTTCGGTCGCGGCGGCCTGGACCTGGAGGTCGTGCACGGCGATTTCCGCCGGGAGAGCGGGGCCCGTGCCGCCGCCGCGCTGCTCGACCTCGCCGACCGGCCGACCGCCCTGGTCGCGATGGACAACCTGATGGGCCTGGGCGCGCTGGAGGAGCTGCGCCGGCGCGGCCTGAAGGTGCCGGCCGACGTGGGCCTCGCGGTCTACGACGACCAGCCGTGGTTCCCGCTGCTCGACCCGCCGATCACGGTGGTCGCCCAGCCCACCGTGGAGATGGGCCGGGCGGCGGCGCGCAGCCTGCTCGCGCTGATCGCGGGCGAGCAGCCGGCCGACGTCCGGCTCAGCGCGCGCCTGGTGGTGCGCGGTTCCTGCGGGGAGGCGACCGGTGCTGCTTAGCGCCCGGGGGATCACCAAGAGCTTCACCGGCGTCAAGGCGCTCGACGGCGTGGACTTCGACGTGCGGCCCGGCGAGGTGCACGTCCTGCTCGGCGAGAACGGCGCGGGCAAGTCCACGCTGGTCAAGATCCTCGCGGGCGTCCACGCGCCGGACAGTGGAACGATTCAACAGGCCGCCGGCACCCGCCTCGCGGTCATCCACCAGGAACTCGCCCTGGTCCCGGCGCTCTCGGTGGCGGAGAACCTGTTCCTCGGCCGCCCACCGCGCCGGTTCGGCTTTGTCGACAAAGCGCGAATGCGACAAGACGCCGAACGCCTGCTGGACCGGGTCGGCCTCGCCGTGCACCCGGACACCCCGGTCGGCGAACTCGGCATCGCCGGGCAGCAGATGGTGGAGATCGCCCGCGCGCTCGACCTGGACGCCCAGGTCCTGGTGCTGGACGAGCCGACCGCCGTGCTCACCGACACCGAGACCGACCGGTTGCTGGGCATCATGGCCGGCCTGCGCGAGCAGGGCGTGGGCCTGGTGTTCATCACCCACCACCTGGACGAGATCCGGCGCGTCGCCGACCGGATCACCGTGCTGCGCGACGGCCGCAGCGTCGGCACCCTCCCGCGCGGCGCGACCGTCGACCGGATGATCGAGCTGATGGTGGGCCGGGCCATCGCCGAGCAGTACCCGCGCCGCCGCGAGCGGCCCGGCGAGGTGCTGCTCAAGGTGGCCGGGCTGACCCGCGCGGGCGCGTTCCACGACGTGTCGTTCCAGGTCCGCGCGGGCGAGGTGGTCGGCATCGCCGGCCTGGTCGGCGCGGGCCGCACCGAGGTGGTGCGCGCGGCGTTCGGCGTCGACCGCTACGACTCCGGCCGGGTCGAGGTCGCCGGCCGCCCGCTGCCCGGCCACGACGTCGGCGCGGCGCTGCGGGCCGGGCTCGGCCTGGTCCCGGAGGACCGCAAGGGGCAGGGCCTGGTGCTGACCTCGACGGTCGGCGAGAACCTCGGCCTGGTCACCCTGCGCACCACCGCCCGCTTCGGGCTGGTGGACCGGGCGGGCCGGCGCCGGCGGGCGCGGGACATGGCGGCGGCGCTGCGGGTCAAGACCTCCGGGCTCGACCAGCCGGTGCGCGAGCTGTCCGGCGGCAACCAGCAGAAGGTCGTCATCGGCAAGTGGCTGATGGCCGACCCGAAGGTGCTGGTGCTCGACGAGCCGACGCGCGGCGTGGACGTCGGCGCGAAGGTCGAGATCTACGAGCTGGTCAACCGGATGACCGCGGCCGGCCGCGCCGTGCTGCTGGTGTCCTCCGACCTGCCCGAGGTGATCGGGATGAGCGACCGGGTCGTGGTGATGGCACAGGGCCGGGTCGCGGGCGAGCTGCCCGCCGGCCCGACCCAGGACGAGGTGATGGCGTTGGCCGTTCAGGAGTTCGAGGAATGAGTTCCACTGTGGACAGTCGGGTGCCGGCCGGGCGGGCGGCGCTGTCGGTGCGCCGGGCGCTGGCCGACAACGGGGCGCTCGCGGGCCTGCTGGTGATGGTGGTCGCGCTGTCGATCCTCGCGCCGTCGTTCCTGAGCACCCAGAACCTGCTCAACGTCGGGGTGCAGGCGGCCGTGGTCGCGGTGCTGGCGTTCGGCTCGACGTTCGTCATCGTCTCCGGCGGCATCGACCTGTCGGTGGGCAGCGTGGCCGCGCTGTCGGCGATGGTCGGCGCGTGGTCGTCGGCCGACGCGGGCCTGCCCGGACCGCTCGCGCTGCTGCTCGGCCTGCTGACCGGCGTGGTCGCGGGCCTGGTCAACGGGGCGCTGGTGGCCTACGGGAAGCTGCCCGCGTTCATCGCCACGCTCGCCATGCTCAGCGTCGCGCGCGGCCTGACCCTCGTGGTGTCCCAGGGCAGCCCGACCGCGACCCCGGACGTGGTGGGCTTCCTCGGCTCGAACCTCACGCCGTACCTGCCGATGCCGCTGCTGGTGATGCTGGTGTTCTTCGGCATCACCGGGTTCGTGCTGTCGCGCACGTACTCCGGCCGCGCGATGTACGCCATCGGCGGCAACGAGGAGGCCGCGCGGCTGTCCGGCATCGACACCCGCCGGCAGAAGCTGGTCGTCTACGCGCTGTCCGGGCTGTTCGCCGCCGTCGCCGGGATGCTGCTGGCGGGCCGGCTGTCCTCGGCCGGGCCGCAGGCCGCCGCCGGCTACGAGCTGGACGCGATCGCGGCCGTGGTGATCGGCGGCGCGTCGCTGTCCGGCGGCGTCGGCCGGGCCACCGGCACGCTGGTCGGCGCGCTCGTCCTGGCCGTCCTGCGCAACGGCCTCAACCAGTTGCAGGTGTCGCCGTTCTGGCAGCAGGTCGTGATCGGTTCGGTGATCGCGCTGGCCGTGCTGCTGGACACCCTTCGCCGCCGTACCCGATGAACCCGATGAGAGGAAACCGAAAGATGAAGCTCCGCGGTGTCGCCGCGCTGTCCGCGCTCGCGCTCGCGCTGACCGCGTGCGGTTCGGGGACGCAGGCCGGCGGTGGTGGTGGCGAGGTCACCATCGGGCTGGCCGTCTCGACCCTGGACAACCCGTACTTCGTGGCCCTCAAGCAGGGTGCGGAGAAGGCCGCCGCCGAACTGGGCGTGAAGCTGACCGTGGTGGACGCGCAGAACGACGCGACCAACCAGGTCAACCAGGTGCAGACGTTCACCACCCAGGGCGTGCAGGCGATCATCATCAACCCGGTCGACTCCAAGCAGGCCGGCCCCGCCGCCAAGGCCGCCGAGAACGCCACCATCCCGCTGGTCGCGGTGGACCGCTCGGTGGACGACGGCAAGGTCGCCTCCGAGGTGGCCTCGGACAACGTGCAGGGCGGCACGCTCGCCGCGATCGAACTCGGCCGCGCCACCACCGGCGAGGTCGTGCACCTCCAAGGGATCCCGGGCGCGTCCGCGTCCCGCGACCGGGGCCGGGGCTTCGAGCAGGGCCTGAACTCCGGCGGCATCAAGGTCGTCGCCGGCCAGCCCGCCGACTTCAACCGGGCCAAGGGCCTGGACGTGATGACCAACCTGATCCAGGCCAACCCCGGCATCAAGGGCGTGTTCGCCGACAACGACGAGATGGCGCTGGGCGCGATCAAGGCGCTGGGCGACCGCGCGGGCAAGGACGTGCAGGTCGTCGGCTTCGACGGCACCCCGGACGGGCTGAAGGCGATCGAGGAGGGCACCCTGGCCGCGACCATCGCGCAGCAGCCCGACGTGCTGGGCCGCAAGGCCGTCGAGCAGGCGGTCAAGGCGGCGAAGAAGGAGCCGGTGCAGGAGGTCGTCGACGTCGAGGTCAAGGTAGTGACCAAGAAGAACCTCGCCGAGTTCAAGAAATGACGGTGTCGCCGAAGTGACGGTCCTGGTGCTGGGCTCGGCCAACGCGGATCTCGTCGTCGCGGTGCCCCGGCGGCCCGCCGGCGGCGAGACGGTGCTCGGCGGCGACACCGCCGTGCTGCCCGGCGGCAAGGGGGCCAACACGGCCGCCGCCGCCGGCCGGCTGGGGTGCGACGTCGCGCTGGTCGGCGCGGTGGGCCGGGACCAGTACGGGGACCTGCTGCGGCGCTCGCTGGCCGAGGCCGGGGTGCGGACCGACCTGGTCCGCACCTCGGACCGGCCGACCGGGCTCGCCTACATCACCGTGACGCCGGACGGCGAGAACTCGATCGTCGTCGCGCCCGGCGCCAACTCCGACGTGGCGGAGTCCGATGTGGACGGTCTGTCGTGGGACGGCGTGACGGTCCTGGTGTGCTCGCTGGAAGTCCCGTTGGCGACCGTGGTGCACGCCATCTCGGTAGCGGCCTCTCGTGGGGCGAGGCCGGTGCTGAACCTGTCCCCGGTGGCGCGGGTGCCGGCGACGACGCTGGCGCTGCTGGACCCGCTGATCGTCAACGAGCACGAGGCGCTGGAACTGGCCGACTCGTTCGAGGGGCTGCTCGACCTCGGTCCGCGCTCGGTCGTGGTGACCCTGGGCGCGCGCGGCGCGGCCGTGGTCACCGCGTCCGGCGTGGTCGAGGTGCCCGCGCCCGAGGTGACGCCGGTCGACACCACCGGCGCGGGCGACGCGTTCGCGGGCGCGCTGGCGGCCGGGTTGGCGAACGGCGAACCGCTGGTCGACGCCGCCCGGTACGCGGCGCGGGTCGCGGCCACGTCGGTGACCAGGGCCGGCGCGCAGCCGTCCTACCCCGGGCCGGACGAGGTGCTGGGGTGAAGCGGGCGGGCATCCTGCACGCCGCGCTCAACGCCGAACTCGCCCGGCTCGGGCACACCGACGAGGTCGTGGTGGCCGACTGCGGCCTGCCGATCCCGGCCGGTCCGGCGGTGGTGGACCTGGCGTTCACGTTCGGCGTGCCGACGTTCCTCCAGGTGCTCGACGGGGTGCTGGAGGAGCTGGTGGTGGAGCGGGCGCTGGTCGCGGGCGAACTGGACGAGCGCAACCCGTCCTGCGCGTCGGCGCTGGCGCGGCGGCTGCCGCTGATCGACCGCGTCGACCACGACGAGTTCAAGGCGCGGGTCGGCGGAGCCCGGCTGGTCATCCGGACCGGCGAGGCCACGCCGTACGCGAACGTCCTCCTGAGGTGTGGTGTTCCCTTCTGATCCGGTGCCATCCTGGGTCCACCGCACGGGAACGGGGGTGGGGTCGTGCTGCACGACTGGCGGATCGAGCCACGTGAGTACGCCCGCCAGGAGGAGCGGCGCGGCCGCCGGCACGCGTACCGCGAGCTGACCCCGCAGCGCACGGCGCTGGTGGTGGTCGACATGGTGCCGTTCTTCGTGGAGGCCAACGCCTACTGCCGGGGCGTCGTGCCCAACATCGCCCGGCTCGCCGAGGCGTTGCGCGGCGCGGGCGGCGTCGTGGCGTGGGTGCTGCCGGCGGCGGTCGGGCCGTCCGAGTGGGCGGTGGGCTTCTACGGGCCGGCGGTCGCCGCCGTGTTCGCCGCGTCCGGCGGCACGGGTCCGCTCGCCGACCGGCTGTCGCCCGAACTGCCGGTGCGGGCCGAGGACCTGATCGTGGAGAAGACCGCGCCGTGCGCGTTCTTCCCCGGCCGGTGCGCGCTGCCGGAGCGGTTGCGGGCGCGGGGCGTGGACACGGTGCTGATCACCGGCACGGTGACCAACGTGTGCTGCGAGTCGTCGGCGCGCGACGCGAGCACGTTGGGGCTGCGGGTGGTGATGGTCGCCGACGCCAACGCGGCCCGCCGCGACCAGGACCACAACGCCACCCTGCACACGGTCTACCGGTCGTTCGGCGACGTGCGGCCGACCTCGGAGGTGCTCGCCCTCATCGCGGGCTGAGCCGGAACGGCGGTGGTGGGCGCCGCGTCGCAGGTGTGTGCTGCGCTACCTGGTGGTCGTAGGGGCGGGATGTGCGGTCGTCGCGCTGTTCTTACCGCTGGACTACGGCCGGCCGGAGGCGATCGACTATCCGTTGATCGTGCCGGTGGCGGTGGTGGTCGGGGCGGCGATCGGCGCGCTGCGCGGGTGGCGGGTCTTGGCGGCGGTCGCGGCCGCAGTGGCGTTCGTCGCCGTGGTGGTGGCGGTCGTGGTGGACGTGCGCAACGGTCTGCCCGCGCGTGACCTGCCGGTTCTGGCCGTGGGGGCGTTGGCGGTGGCGGTCGGCGCGGTGGGGTCGGGCTCTGGTGCGCCGTGGCGGAAGCAGTTGGTCGGAGTCGTCGCGGGGGTCGTGGTGGCGGGGGTGGCCCTGATCGCGCCCGGAGCGGCCGACGCCGCTGCGGCGGCGTCCGTGGTCGGTGCGGCCGGGCCGGTGGCGGAGGTGGCCGAACGGCCCGGTGGCCGGCGGTGGGAGTGGCAGCCGGGCGCGCCGGTGACCGAACTGGTCGCGGCGGGCCGAGGGGTCGCGGCCGGGCTGGAGAACGGCGTGGTCGTGGGCCTGAACGGCGCGGACGGCACCGAGCTGTGGCGTTACGAGCGGCCCGGCGCGCGGGTCGGCGGGCTGGTCGCGTCGGCGGACCGGCGGACGGTGCTGGCGCTCTACAAACGTGGCCAACGTCCGGCGAACCGGCTGCTGGTGGTTTTCGACGCGGTGACCGGTGCGGTGCGCTTCGAGCGGGTGGTGGACCGGCTGGGGCCGGGTGGGCTGAAGGCCGGCGCGAACGTGTACGTCGTGGACGACAACTCCGCGATCACCGCCCACGACCTGGCGACCGGCGAGGTGCGCTGGCAGTGGACCGGGGTCGAGGAGTGCGGCGCGCCGCAGGCGAACATCGCCGGAGTCGGCCGGGAACGGGTGTCGCTGGCACTGGACTGCGGCGACCGGCTGGCCGTCGTGGGCCTGGACGAGAACGGCGGCGAGGAGCGGTGGCGGCACGAGGTGCCGCTGGTCGCGGAACGCCTCGCCGTGACGCGCCGGGTGGAGGCCGAGGCGAACGCGGACGGTTCGGTGCTCGTGGTGGAGATGAGCGGGCAGAAGCTGCCCGCCGACGCGATCACCAACGGCCTCGTGGACACCGCGACCGGCAAGCTGGTCCGGCTGGAGGGACCCGCGTCGAAGGTCGTCGTGACCGCCGGGCCGAGGCCGTTGATCAGGGACCAGGACAAGGCCGAGGTGCTGGACCTGCGGGCGGTCGACCCGGACACGGGCGCGACCACCGCGCTGGACATCGGGAGCTGCCCGATCACCCGCGCGGAGACCACGACCGCACACACCTACCTGCGGATCTGCTTCGGGCGTGAGTCGGGCCTGACCGTCGTCACCCAGGACCTGGCCGGCGGCCCGGCGTCCGCGATCCCGCTGGGGAGCTTCGGCGCGGGCAGCGGAATCGACGCGCGGCTGGTCGCAGCAGCGGGCGGCGTGGTGCTGGCCGGCGCGGCGTCGTGGAAGAACCCGATCCCGATCGTCGGGTTCGCTCCCTGAAGCCTCCCCCAGGAGGTGGCACCGCACCTCGGCGGACGGTTGGCGACCACCCCCGGCAGGTCGGCATCGAGGCCGAGCCGGAACGGTGGTGGTTGGAGCCTCGCTGCCGGAGGGCGTCGTCCCGGTCGTCGGCTTCACTTTCCTGAACACCGCAGGGTGGATCGGGACCCGGCCTGGACGAAATCTCACCTCGGCGCGGTGGCAACTGGACGGGGTGGCACCTGGACGGGGTGGCACCTGGACGGGGTAGCCGGCAGGCTCGCTGCGGCGGTCCGGGATCACGGCCGGGCCTTCGGCTCGGTCGCCGGAACTCGATGACGATCAACTACCCCTGGATGCGGGCGGCAGGCTCGTCGGCACTGGTGACGTCGGGTGTCGCCGCGAGCATGATTGCTGCCATGATTCCGAGCAGTGTGAGCGATATTCGGATTGACCTCCACGGGAATCGTGGCACGCTGGCGCACCTCGACGTCCACATCCTGGGGGCGCCGATCCGGCGGAATAGGATGGGAACAGGGGGGCAATGACCTACAGCACCACCACGGGGTTAGAGCCGGAACAGACACACGAACGTGTCCGGCGCATCAGCCGCATAGCCACCGTCCGGCCGCACCTCGGACGACGACCCGTCCTGTCGCTGTCCGACGCGGTACGCCTCACCCTCGTCATGTTGCGCCACAACACCACCCAGGCCGTACTCGCCGACCTTTTCGGAATCTCGCAGCCGACCGTGTCACGCACATTCCGACGCATCGCGCCGCTCATCGGAAAAGTCCTGTTCCTGCGCCGGCCTGTACTGTCCGACGCCACCTGCGGACGCCTCGTGCTCATCGACGGCACCCTCATCCCGACCGGCAACCGCGCAGGCCACGAGCACAAATACAGCGGCAAGAGGCACAAAGCCGGCCTCACCGTCCAGATCCTGGCCGACACCAACGGCACCCTCCTCGCCGTGTCCGAACCCTGCGAAGGACGAACCCACGACCGGACAGCGCTGCGCGAAGTCGGCTGGGAACACGACCTCGCAGCCGCGACACTTCTCGGCGACCTCGCCTATCTCGGCACCACCGTCATCACCCCGGCCAAGAACCCAAAGACTGGGACCTGTCCCCCGGCGAACGGGAAAGCAACAGGAGAATCGCGGCCATCCGGTCCGCCGTGAACACGCCATCGCCGACCTCGAACAATGGCGCATCGTCGCCATTGGTTGGCGGGGCCACCTCGGCAAACTGCCCAACGTCATCCGCATCGTGTCCGCACTGGAATTCTACCGACTCGGCTGGTGACGCCGGGAACCGGATACGAATAACGCTCTGTGTCCGCCGGTTGTCGCCAGGGCATCGATTTCCTTCCTTGGGGATTACATCTTCCGCGACCAGATCTACCTCTGCGGAACGCGGCGGGCATGGTGCGACGGAAACGTTCACCCCGACGGTCAGGAAAGTGGGCCCGTTCGAAGGGGTTGCGGCAGTGGGCGATCCGCCCCAGGGCGATCAGCGAGTTGGCCCTGTCCGGATAGTCGCCACCGAGCTGATCACGATGCTGATCGACAAGTGCGGGCGCAACTCACCGACAGTGATCATGCCGGTGATCGCATAGTGCGGTCAGAACTCACTGACATCCGTGGTCGTCCGGGTGTGGCCGCCTTCGGCCCCGCTGGGCGGAGTGGCCCGCGTCGGCCCCGGCTGGTCTGGCAGGCGACCACCAGTCCGCCTGAACTCCGTGTCTGGCGTCTCGCATCGGCGGGCGACTGGGGCGGCTGGCTGTGGGTGGGCGACTGGCTGTGGGTGGGCGACTGGGTGGTGGGCGACTGGGGCGGCGGGTGGTTGGGGTGGTGGAGAGTGGCTGTGGGCGGGTGGCTGGGGTGGCGGAGACGGGCTGCGGCTGAGGTCGTCTTCGGTGGGTGGCCGTTCAGTCGTGGGCGTGGTGGCTGTGGCTGTGCGGGTGGCGGGTGGCGGGTGTGGTGGGTGCCGGTGGGTGTGGTGGGTGTGGTGGGTGTGGTGGGTTTGGGTTGTGGGGTGGCTGCCGGAGGCGGGTTACGGGTGGGTTTCCTGCGGTAGCGGAGTGGGCGGAAGTGGCGTTGGCTGTTCACGTCCCGTCGACCCGAAGGGTATGGTCTAGACCATGTCGAGCGCGCGGCTGAGCGGTGTCGGTGTCAGTTCCGGTCGGGCTTCCGGGCCCGTGGTGCGAGTGGCCGAGGCGCTGGGTGAGCCTCCGTCCACACCGGCTCCCGACGACTTGGCCGCCGAGGCGGCGCGCATCCGGCCGGCGGCCGACCTGGTCTCCGAACGCCTCTTCACCCGTGCCGCCCAGGTGAGCGGTGACGCCAAGGCCGTGCTGGAGACGACCGCCGCGATGGCGGCCGACCCGGCGCTGCTCTCCCAGGCCGAGAAGCTGGTGGCCGAGAAGTCGCTGCCCGCCGCGCGCGCCGTGCACCAGGCCGCAGCCGGGTTCATCACCGCGCTGGAGGCCGCCGGCGGCTACATGGCCGAGCGCGCCCGCGATGTGCAGGACGTCCGCGACCGGCTGGTCGCCGAACTGCTCGGCGTGGCCGCGCCCGGGGTGCCCGAACTGTCTTCGCCGAGCGTCCTGGTGGCCCGCGACCTCGCGCCCGCCGACACCGCCGGCCTCGACCCCGCCAAGGTGCTCGCCCTGGTCACCGAGGAGGGCGGCCCCACCTCGCACACCGCGATCCTGGCCCGCTCGCTCGGCATCCCCGCCGTGGTGGCCTGCCGGGGCGTGCTCGCGCTGGACGCCGCCGCGCTCGCCGTCGACGGCGACACCGGGACCGTCGAGGAGTCCGACGGCACGGTCCTCGCCGCGAACACCGGCGAGAAGGCCGAGTGGAACGGCGTCGGCGTGCTGCGCGACGGCCTGCGGGTCAAGGTCCTGGGCAACGTCGGTTCGCCGGGTGACGCCGAGGCCGCCGCGGCCGGTGGCGCGGAGGGCGTCGGCCTGTTCCGCACCGAGTTCTGCTTCCTCTCCTCGACCGCCGAGCCGACGGTGGAGGAGCAGCGCAAGGCGTACGCGGCGGTGCTCGCGCCGTTCGCCGGCAAGCCCGTCGTGGTGCGCACGCTGGACGCGGGCGCGGACAAGCCCTTGGCGTTCCTGGAGCCCGACCCCGAGCCGAACCCGGCGCTGGGCGTGCGCGGGCTGCGGGTCGCCTTCGACCGGCCCGACGTGCTGGACCGGCAGTTGGAGGCGATCGCGCTGGCCGCCGGCGACAGCGGTGCGGACGTCTCCGTGATGGCCCCGATGGTCGCGACCGCGGCCGAGGCCTCCTGGTTCGTGGAGCGGGCCCGCAAGGCGGGCATCGAACGGGTCGGGGTGATGATCGAGATCCCGGCGGCGGCGCTGGCCGCCCGGGAGATCCTGGCCGTCGTGGACTTCGTGTCGCTGGGCACGAACGACCTGGCCCAGTACGTCTTCGCGGCCGACCGGCAGGTGGGCGCGGTGGCCGCGCTGAACGACCCGTGGCAGCCCGCGCTGCTCCGGCTGATCAAGCTGGTCGGCGAGGCGGGCACGGAACTGGGCAAGCCGGTCGGCGTGTGCGGCGAGGCGGCGGCGGACCCGTTGCTCGCCTGCGTGCTGATCGGGCTGGGGGTGACCAGCCTGTCGATGAACCACACCGCGCTGGCCGGGGTCGGCGCGAAACTGGCCGGCACCAGCTTCGACCTGTGCCAGCTCGCGGCCCGGGGCGCGCTGTCCGCGGCGGACCCGGCCACCGCCAAGCTCGCCGCCCGCGCACCGCACTGAGCAGCCCCGCCTCTGGTTCTCCCTCATCTTCGCCTGCCTCCTGTTGTCGTCGGGTTGACGACTTCCACGATGGACGAAGGGGGTCGCGGGATGCCAGGGGTGTCATGCCGGCGGGTGATGTGTGGTGTTGTCGGCGGGAGCGGACGTCACTCGATCAGGTCGGGGAGGGGCCGGCTGCGGCGACCAGGGCTTCGCACACCGACCTGATCAGCGGGTGGTCCTCGGCACCTTTGCGGACCGCCGCGAACACCCGGCGCAGCGGGGCCGCGCCCACCACCGGCACGCCCCGCAGCGCGTGCCGGGGCACCAGCGCCACCCCCGCGCCCGCCGCGACCAGCGCGCCGATCGCGCTGAAGTCGTTGGACGTCCCGGTGATCCTCGGCGCGAACCCGGCGTCGCCGCAGGCCAGCTCCACCACGTCGCGCACCGGGTTGCGCGGCGGCGTGGCCACCCAGTCGTCCTCGGCCAGCCGCCGCAGGTCCACCGGCCGCCCGTCGGCCAGCGGGTGGCCGGGCGGCAGCACCACGTCGAACGGCTCGGTGTAGAGCGGGAACCTGGTCAGCCGGCCGTCGTCGCGCCGGGGCCGGTACTCCTCGGTGATCGCCAGGTCGATCTCGCCGTCGAGCAGCAGCGGCACCGACGCGTCGCCCTCCACGTCCCGCACCCGCACGACCACGTCCGGCGCGGACGCCCGCAGCGCGGCGAGCGCGGGCGCGACCACCAGTGTGATCGCCGAGGCGAAGCTGGCCACGTCGACCAAGCCCGAGGTGCCCGACGCGAGCCCGGCCAACGTCGCCTGGGCGCGTTCCAGCTCGGCCGCCACCGCGTTCGCGTGGCGGACCAGGAGTTCACCGGCCGAGGTCAGCGACACCCGCCGGCCGCGTCGGCGCAGCAGTTCCTGCCCGACCTCGGACTCCAGCGCGGCCAGTTGCTGTGACACGGCCGAAGGGGTCAGGTGCAGCGCCTGCGCGGCGGCGGTCACCGTGCCGTGATCGGCCAGTGCCCGCAGCACGCGCAGCCGTCGAGGATCGATCACCCGCCCATTGTCCGGTCGTCGCCGGTTCCCGCTCGGCCCGCCCGCCGGTTCGCTCCGACGGGTCAGCCCGCCTCGCGCATGATCGCGCGTGCGGCGACGAACGCGTCCACCGCCCGGTTCACGTCGTCGGTCGAGTGGGCCGCCGACATCTGGGTGCGGATCCGCGCCTTGCCGTGCGGCACCACCGGGTAGGAGAACCCGATGACGTAGATCCCCTGCTCAAGCAGCAGATCCGCCATCCGGGACGCCTCGGCCGCGTCGCCGATCATCACCGGGATGATCGGGTGCTCGCCGGGCAGCAGGTCGAAGCCCTCGGCGGTCATCCGCTCCCGGAACAGCTTCGTGTTCTCCCGCAACCGGGTGAGCAGCTCGCTGGAGGACCCGAGCAGGTCCAGGGTGGCGATCGCGGCGGCGGTGATCGACGGCGCGAGCGAGTTCGAGAACAGGTACGGCCGCGACCGCTGGCGCAGCATCTCCACGATCTCCGCACGCCCGGAGGTGTAGCCGCCGCTGGCCCCGCCCAGCGCCTTGCCGAGCGTGCCGGTGACGACGTCCACCCGGTCCTGCACGCCGAACAGCTCGGGCGTGCCGCGCCCGGTCGGCCCGGTGAAGCCGACCGCGTGCGAGTCGTCGACCACGACGAGCGCGTCGTAGCGGTCGGCCAGGTCGCAGATCTCGTCCAGCGGGGCCAGGTAGCCGTCCATGGAGAACACGCCGTCGGTGGCGATCAGCCGGTACCGGGCGTCGGCGGCGTCCTTGAGCTGCCGCTCCAGGTCGTCCAGGTCGCGGTTCTTGTAGCGGAAGCGGCGGGCCTTGGACAGCCGCACGCCGTCGATGATCGACGCGTGGTTCAGCTCGTCGGAGATGATCGCGTCCTGCGCGCCGGTCAGCGTCTCGAACAGCCCGCCGTTGGCGTCGAAGCACGAGCTGTACAGGATGGTGTCCTCGGTGCCGAGGAACTCCGAGAGGCGGCGCTCCAGCTCCTTGTGCGGCTCCTGGGTGCCGCAGATGAAGCGCACCGACGCCATGCCGAAGCCCCAGCGGTCCAACCCCTCCTTGGCCGCCGCGACCAGCGTCGGGTGGTCGGCCAGGCCCAGGTAGTTGTTGGCGCAGAAGTTCAGCACCTCGTCGCCCGCGCCGACCCGGACGGCCGCGCTCTGCGGGGTGCCGATCACCCGTTCCGCCTTGTAGAGACCCGCCGAGCGGATCTCGTCCAGGCCGGTACGCAGGTCGTCGCGCATCGCGCCGTACATTCAGTGTGCTCCTGTCCAGTCGAGGATGACCTTGCCGCACTTGCCCTCGCGCGCGGTGGCGAACGCCTCTTCGTGCGCGGTGTGGTCGAACCGGTGCGTGATCACCGGGGTCAGGTCGAGGCCGCGCTGGAGCAGCACGGACATCGAGTACCAGGTCTCGAACATCTCGCGGCCGTAGATCCCCTTGATGTGCAGCATCTTCAGCACGACGCTGCTCCAGTCGACGGCGAACTCCTCGGCGGGCAGGCCCAGGATCGCGATCCGGCCGCCGTGCGCCATGTTGCCGATCATGTCCTGGAGGGCCACGGGCTTGCCGGACATCTCCATGCCGACGTCGAAGCCCTCGGACATGCCCAGTTCGAGCTGCGCGTCCGCGATGGCGTGCTCGGCGACGTTGAGCGCGAGGTCCACGCCGACCTTGCGGGCGATGTCCAGCCGGTGCTCGCTGACGTCGGTGATCACGACGTTGCGCGCGCCCGCGTGCTTGGCGACGGCGGCGGCCATGATGCCGATCGGGCCCGCGCCGGTGATCAGCACGTCCTCGCCGATCACCGGGAAGGACAGCGCGGTGTGCACGGCGTTGCCGAACGGGTCGAAGATCGCGGCCACGTCGAGGTCGACGGGCGTGCGGTGGACCCACGCGTTCTGCTCGGGCAGGACGACGTACTCGGCGAACGCACCGTCGCTGTGCACGCCGAGCCCCCTGGTGTGCGCGCACAGGTGGCGGCGGCCGGCCTTGCAGTTGCGGCACGTGCCGCAGACCAGGTGGCCCTCGCCGCTGACCAGGTCACCGACCTTGACACCGGTCACCGAAGGCCCGGTCTCGACCACCTCGCCGACGAACTCGTGCCCCAGCACGAGGGGCGTCTTGATGTTGTGCGCCGCCCACTCGTCCCACGAGTCGATGTGCAGGTCGGTGCCGCAGATACCGGTGCGCAGGACCCGGACCACCACGTCGGTGGGCCCGGGGGTGGGGTCGGGGACGTCCACGAGGGACAGTCCCGGCCCGGCGGCCGCCTTGACCAGTGCCTTCATGCCGGCAGTGTGCCTCCGTCCCGCTTGTGCAGTCCATCAGGACTTTCTGAACTCGCTTGTAAGCTCCGCTTCACTGGTGATGTTGCGGACCATGCCGCCGAACACCAGACCGTGGAACGGCCAGACGGCCCACCAGTAGAGGTGCCCGGCCAGCCCGCGCGGCACGAAGACGGCGCGCTGGCGGTAGGTGGACCCGCCCTCGCCGTCGTCGGCCACCTGGAGTTCCAGCCACGCCAGACCCGGCACCAGCATCTCCGCGCGCAGCCGCAGCAGGTGCCCCCGCTCGATCTCCTCGACCCGCCACCAGTCCAGCGCCTCGCCCACGTGCAGGCGCCGCGGGTCCCGCCGGCCGCGCCGCAGCCCGACCCCGCCGACGAGCCGGTCCAGCCACCCGCGCACCGCCCAGGCCAGCGGGAACGAGTACCAGCCGTGCTCGCCGCCGATGCCCTCGACCACGGCCCAGAGCCGGTCCGGAGGGGCCTTCGTGCGCTGCTCGCGGACGTCCGCGTAGGACGAGCCGCCCGACCAGTCCGGGTCGGAGGGCAGCGGGTCGGAGGGCGCGCCGGGCAGGGACGCGTTGGACCACCGGGTCTCCACGTCGGCGTCCATGATCTTGGCCAGCGCGAGTTCCACGGCCTGGTCGTAGCCGGTGGTCGGGCCGGGCAGCAGGCGCAGCACGTCGTGCTCGCGGCACACCACCTCGTGCACCAGCGACTCGATCAGCGGTGCGGCGATCGAGCGCGGGACCGGCGTCACCAGGTTCACCCAGTGGGATGACAGTCTCGGCGTCAGGAACGGCACCCCGACGACCTTGCGCGGCAGCAGGCGGGCGACCCGCGCGTACCGCACCATCATGTCCTCGTAGGTCAGCACGTCCGGGCCGCCGATGTCGAACGTGCGGTTGATCCCGTCCGGCAGGCCGACCGATTCGACCAGGTAGCGCAGCACGTCGCGGACCGCGATCGGCTGGATCCGGTTGTGCACCCAGCGCGGGGCGACCATCACCGGCAGGCGTTCGGACAGGTAGCGCAGCATCTCGAAGCTGGCCGACCCGGACCCGATGATGACGGCCGCCTGGAACACCACCGCGGGCACGTCGGAGGCCAGGAAGATGTCCCCGACCTCCTTGCGCGAGGCCAGGTGCGGCGAGAGGTCGGCCCCCGGCGGGTGCAGTCCGCCCAGGTAGACGATCCGCTTGACCCGGGCCTGTTCGGCGGCGCGCGCGGTGTTCTCGGCGGCCTTGCGGTCGGCGTCGGCGAAATCGGAGTTGTTCAGCGAGTGGACGAGGTAGTGCACGACGTCGACGCCGTCGAACGCGGCCGGCAGCGTCGACGCGTCCAGCACGTCGCCCCGGACCACCTCGACGTCGCCGACCCACGGGACGTCCCGGAGCTTCCCGGGATCCCGCACCAGACAGCGGACTTCGTGGCCCTCGGCGAGCAGGCGCGGCACCAGCCGCCCGCCGAGGTACCCGGTCGCTCCTGTGACAAGGCAACGCATCCCCCGATCCTGGGTGCGCGGGCGTCATCGCGCAGAACAGCGCGCCGGCCGGCGCGCCCGAGCGGGACCGGTTTTGTCGGTGGTCGTGGTTACCGTCGTCGGCATGATCCGGTACCTCGACGGTGATGCCACCTCCCCGCAGGCCAAGGGCGTCAAGATCATCGCCCACGTGTGCAACGACCGAGGTGGGTGGGGCAAGGGGTTCGTGGTGGCGATCTCGAAGCGGTGGCCCGGACCGGAGGCCGCGTACCGGAGATGGCACCGGGAACGGGCCTCGAACGACTTCGGGCTGGGCGCGCTGCAACTCGTCCAGGTCGCGGCGGACGTATGGGTGGCCAACATGGTCGGGCAGCACGGGACCAAGACCTCGCGGAGCGTCGGGGTCCCGGTGCGCTACGACGCGATCCGCAGCGCGTTGCGGCTGCTGGCGGGGCGGGCCGTGGAGTTGGGGGCGAGCGTGCACATGCCGCGCATCGGGTGCGGGCTGTCCGGCGGGAAGTGGGCCGTGGTGGAGCCGATGATCGTGGAGGAGTTGGTCGGGCCGGGCGTCGCGGTGACGGTGTACGACCGGGCGTGACGGGTGGGCGGGACGTGCGTCCCGCCCACGTGACGTCAGATCCGTCCGGTTTTGAGTCCGTTGAGGAGTCCGGTGAAGCTCGCCGGTGGGAATGTCAGCGTGGGGCCGGTGCGGTTCTTCGAGTCCCGCAGGCCGACGACGTCAGGCGTGCGGGTGACCTCCACGCAGTTGTTGTTGCCTTCGGTGTAGCCGGCCTTGCGCCAGCGTGTGGTGGGGAAGTCCGGGGCCGGCATGTAGGTGCCCCCTTCGTTACCTCGGTTCGACGGTGTACTACCAGGTGTGACACGTGGGCGGGACGTGCGTCCCGCCCACGTGACGTCAGATCCGTCCGGTTTTGAGTCCGTTGAGCAGCTCGGTGAAGCTCGCCGGTGGGAATGTCAGCGTGGGGCCGGTGCGGTTTTTCGAGTCCCGCAAGGCCACGACGCCGGTCACGTGCGCCACTTCGACGCAGTTGTCGTTGCCTTCGGTGTAGCCGGCCTTGCGCCAGCGTGCGGTGGGGAAGTCCGGGGCCGGCATGGGTGCCCCTTTCGCTACTTGAGTTCGCTGATCCGACAATCCAACATCTTCGCCGATGTCCGGTCGTCCAGGGCCGTCACCCGGAGTCGGTCGAACGCCAACGCGTAGACGTCGGTCTCCTTGGGGTGGTCCAGGTAGTTGGCGTCGGTCAGACCTTCGAGGTACGCGATTGACAGCGCCGGGATGTTCAAGCGCAGCAACGTGAACGGCGTGCCGACGGCGTGGTGCTCGCCCTGTTCCAACGGCAGCACTTGCAACGTCACGTGCGGCAGGTCGACCAGTTCGCGCAACCGTTCCAACTGGGCTCGGAACACCTCGGCACCGCCGATCGGGCGCAGCAGCGCGGGTTCCGCGATGACGAGCCAGAAGTCTGGCGGGTTGTCGGACGTGAGAAGGGCTTGGCGCGCCGCACGCTCGCGTGCCGCGTTGGCCACCTCGGAGGGCGGCGTGGTGAGCGACATCGAGAGCAGCGCCCGCGCGTAGTCCTCGGTCTGGACCGTGCCCGGCAACATCGTCTCGTAGAACATCTTGATCTCCGAAGCGTGGGCTTCGAGGACCTTGTACGTGTCGCCCCAGGCGGGGGTGCGTCCGCCGCCGGTGCGGATGCGGGCGATCGCGCCGAACTCGTGCAGCTTGGCGGCTTCGGGCTCGGTGACGCCGTACGCCTCCAGGAGTCCGGTCAGCTCCTCCTCGGTCAGCCGCACGGTTCCGGCTTCGAGCTTGCTGACCTTGCCGACGCCGTACCAGCCGAACCGCTGCGCGATCTCGGTCGGGGTCACGCCGGCGCGCTCCCGGAGGCTGCGCAGGAAGATGCCGAGCACGACGCGGTAGGTCGTCGCTGCCGGTGACGTCATGCCGTGGTCCTCACGTGTCGGCGGATCCGCTACATCCTGCCGCCTCGACGCGCCCGGACTCGCAGCAGCACTTTCACCCGTTTGGTTACCCGTGATTCGCCAATTTACTCGCTAGCATCCACCAAACAGAGGTAATCAAACGAGTAACTTACTCAATTTCCCGGGAGTGTTTCCATGATCGACATCTCGAAGCCCGAACTCTGGACCGCCGCCGACTTCGACGACGACGTGCGCATCGCCCACCAGACCGGCGCGGACTGGGCCAAGTTCACCTTCCCCGGTGGACAGGTCGAACTGACCTTCAGCACCGGAGCCCTGGTCAAGATGATCAGCGCCGGTCAGGAGGCGCTGGACGCGATGCGGGAACACGCGGCGTCCCGCACCCGGTGAACCGGTGCGTTCAACGCACGGCCGGGAACGGGTGGGCTGTCGCGAACTCCGGCGCGGTCAGGCCCATCAGGACCACGTCGTGGTGCCGTCCCGCGAAGAACTCGTGGTCGCGCAGCAGGCCCTCGTGCCGGAACCCGAGCTTTTCGTGCAACGCGACCGACGCCGTGTTGAACGCGTGTACCGACACCGCGCACTTGTGCAGCCGTCGCTCGCCGAACATGTACGTCAGCAGCAGCACCACGGCCTCCGCCGCGTACCCGCGCCGCTGGTGCTCCCGGCCGATCCCGATCCCGTACGAGAACCGCCCGGCCCGCACGTCCACCGCCGACGTGGACAGCGCGCCGACCACCTCCCCACCGGCCTCGATCGCCAGTTGGAAGACGTCCTGGTCCTCGCGCAGCGCCTGCGCCCCGGCCCACGCCCGGTACCCCGCAGCGGATCGGGGCGGGTACACCGCGTCTACGTCCCGCATGTCCGACACGTGCGCGTCGAACCGCCGGAACGCCGCCCAGTCCTCCGGCTCGATCGCCCGCAGCCGGACCTTCTCCCCAGTCCACATCCCGCGATCGAAGCAGGCGGGCGCCGCTCCGGGCGACTCTGTTCCCGTCGCCGGCGCGTCACACCTGCCCGAACCACTTGCCCTTCGTCTTGATCTCCAGCGAACCGCCGGTCACGTTGCCGCGCAGCACGAAGTGCGGTCGGCCGCCGGTCCCGCCGACCTTGTCCTTCAGCGAGCCCGCCGACAGTTGCACGCCGTCCGCGTCCACCGACGCGCCCTGCGGCAGCACCAGCTTCACCGAACCGGCCATCACGTCCAGCTCGATGTCCACCACGGCGTGCGCGATGGTCGCCTCGCGGAAGTCCAGGTCCGTCGAGCCCAGCCGGTTGCGGACCACCATCGTGCGCGGCACCACCCACGACCCCTTGCGGCGCACGGTGGAGAACGTCGACTTCAGCTCCACCTGCTTGTCCGCCGGGAAGGCGGCCGTCGCGCCCCAGGTCGACGCCTGCACCGCCGCGAACTGCTGCTGCTCGGTGTTCACCAGCCCGGTCAGGTCGAGCAGCACCACGTTGAGGTCTTCGCGGGTCCGCGCGGCCAGCGCCTTGTCGGACCGCTCGGTGAACTCGTCCAGCGTGATCAGCCCGCGCCCGACGGCCTTCTGCAACAGCTCCACCACGTGCTCGCGCTCGGCGTCGGACACCCGCCACTGCCTCGGATCCGTCATGTCCCCTCCGGTTCGACGTCGAGTCCGTGCTCGATGGCGTAGCGCGCCAGCTCGACACGGTTGTGCAGTTGCAGCTTCCGCAGGGTGGACTGCACGTGGTTCTCCACGGTGCGGTGCGAGATGACCAGCCGGTTCGCGATCTGGCGGGCGGTCAGGCCCTTCGCCACCAGCCTGAGCACCTCGGTCTCCCGGTCGGTGAGCTGCGGTTTGTCCTCGTCGGGCGTGGCCGCCATCCGCCGGTACTCGCCGAGCACCAGGCCGGCCAGGCCCGCCGTGAACACGGCGTCGCCGGCGGCCGTCCGGTTCACCGCCTCGACCAGCTCGTCGGCCGACGCCGACTTCACCAGGTACCCGGACGCGCCGGCCTTCACGGCCTCCAGCACGTCGTCGTGCTCGCCGCTCGCGGACAGCACCAGCACCCTGGTGTCGGTCAGCGAACCGGTGATCATCGTGGTCGCCTCGACCCCGGACTGCTCGCCCAGGTTGAGGTCCATCAACACCACGTCGGGCCGCACGGCGCGCGCGATGCGCACCGCCGACGCCGCGTCGCCCGCGGTCGCGACCACCTCGAACCCGCGTTCGGCCAGGTCCCGCGCGACACCGTCACGCCACAGCGGGTGGTCGTCGACCACCATCACGGACACGCTCATCGGTAGACCCGCACCTCCCACTCCGTGCCCTCCCCCGGGCCGGTCTGCAACTCCAGCGTGCCACGCAGCGCCTCGACCCGGCCCCGGATCGACTGGGCGATGCCCATGCGGCCCTCCGCCTCGGCCGACGCCAACCGCCCGTCCGGGATGCCGGGGCCGTCGTCGCGCACGCTGAGCACGACCTCCTCGCCCAGATCCTCCAGCAGCACCCACGCCTTCGCGCCGGCGGCGTGCTTGTCCACATTGGACAGCGCCTCGCGGACCACCGCGGTCAGCTCGAACGCCGTCCCGGCGGGCAGCATCACCTGGGTGGCCGGAGTGGACACCTGCACGCGCGGCGTGGCCAGCAGTTGCAGCGCGGGCCGCAGGTCCGCGTCACCGTCCACTGTCGACTCGGTCGGCGCGGCGGCCACCAGCGAGCGCAGCGCCACCTCCTGCTCGCCCGCGAGTTCGGCCAGCTCGGCGGCCTCACCGCCCAGCTCCAGGCCGCGCTTGCGGACCCGGGCGAGGACCTGGAGCACGCCGTCGTGGATGGACCGGGCGAGGCGCTCGCGCTCGGCCGTCGCCGCCTCGGTCCGCAACGCCTGCGACAGCCGCACGGACGCCCGCCGGGCGGTGCTCGACGCCATGCCGACGACCAGGCCCGCGCCCGCCAGCAGCACCACGTCGCGCACCAGGTCGACGGTGAGCGCGCCCCGGTTCAGGTAGGTGCTCAGGCCGACCACCAGGCCCGCCATCGCACCCGCGACCTGCCCGCCGAGCGCGCCCGCGGCCACCGCCGGGACGCACGCCCAGATGGTCGTGATGAGCGGGACGTTGTAGAGGAACTGGGTGTCGGTCATGATCAACGACGACAGGGACATCAACCCGCACACGACGGCCAGGTCCGCGGACACCACCCACGGCCGCCGGCCGCACTCCCGGCTGTACGCCTGGATCGTGAACACCGACCAGGCCGCCATCGCCCCGATCACCGTCCAGGCGAGCCACGGTCGGGCGTAGGTGCTGTGGTGCACGATCGCGTTGCCCAGGGCGAACAGGAACGTCACGATGCGTAGCGCGACGGTTCCCCGCCAGAGGTGCGCGACGGGGTCCTCGGTCACCGATGGACCCGCCTGGGCGACATGTGTGTGCACGGCGTGCTCCCTTCACCCCTGATTTTGCCGTGTCGGAGTGGCGTGGCTAACCCCCAGGTGGCCGTCTGTTCCGTAACAACCATGTGTGGAAGGCTGGCCAGCATTACTGGGTGTGACTTTCCGGGGACACCGCGCCATTCGACTCCAACGACGCCGGGGGGTGCGCTGAGCGTGCGAGAGTGGCCACTGTGGACGCTGAAGCGGTCCGCGCTGGCCTACTGGCTGCTCATCGACGCCCTCGCCCTCGCGGTGGTTGTGTACGTAATCGCCGCGTCCCCGCAGCCCGACCACGACGAGGTCGCCCGGTTCGGCGCGATCGCCGGCACCGCCGGGGCGGTGATCATCGGCAGTTCGATCTACAGCCACCGGATGGGCGAGTCGGAGCGCAACCCGTGGGCCGCGCACCTGTGCTACCTCACCGCCGGCGTGATCGCCCTGCCGTGCAACCTGCTGGTCCTGCTGCTGTTCGGGCCCGCGCTGCACGGCGTGCTGGGCCAGCGCCCCGAATCGCACCGCTGGGTGTTCACGCTGTCCGCGACCGCCCTCGCCGTGTTCGCCACCCGGTACCTGATCGGCTGGAACGACCCCACCCGGGACCTGGCGCTGACGGTGCTCGGCGGGGCCGTGCTGCTGGTGGTGCGGGCGTCGGTGATCGCGCTCGGCCTGAAGCTGCGCAGCCCGCGCTCGACGGCGGAGGAGGTCGTCGGCGAGCCGATCGACGCCGTGCTGGGGATCGTCGCGGTGAGCATCGGCGGCCTGATGGGTTTCGTGGCGACCGCCACCCCGGTGCACGCCCTGATGGCCGCCGCGCCGATGGCCCTGCTGGAACGCGCGGCCCAGCTGCCGCACTGGCGCAGGTCCGCGCAGCGGGACGCGAAGACCGGCCTGGCCAACGCCGTGCACTGGGACGGTCGCGCGCGCTACGAGCTGTCCAAGGCCCGTTCGCACAGCCGGCCGATGGCCGTGATGCTGCTCGACCTGGACCACTTCAAGCGGGTCAACGACCGGATCGGGCACCTGGCGGGCGATGCGGCGCTGAGCGCGATCGCGGTGCTGCTGTCCGGCACGGTCCGGCGCGGCGACCTGGTCGGGCGGTTCGGCGGTGAGGAGTTCGTCGTGCTGCTGCCCGACGCCGAACCCGCGATCGCCCGGTCCGTGGCGCAGCGGGTCCGGCACGCGGTGGCGGACCTGGCCGTGACCACGGTCGGCACGGACGGCCGGGAGCACCTGCTCACCGGGCTGACCGTGAGCATCGGCGTGGCGACCACCCAGCGGTTCGGCTACGAGCTGCCGGACCTGCTGGTCGCCGCCGACTCCGCGCTGCTGGCCGCGAAGGGCTTCGGCCGCAACCTGGTGGAGATGGCCTAAGCCGTCCTCCGGGCCGGCCATCAGTCCTTCTTCTCTTCGTCCTTCTCCGCGCCGGCCGCGTCCTGGCCGTCGTCTTCCGCGGTGTCATCGTCGTCGCCGTCGTCGACGCGGTCCCCGCCGGTGTCCGGCGGGCCGCTCTCCTGGGGTTCGAGGACGTCCACGCTCTTGGGCGCGACCGCCTTGTCCGCGTCGGAGAGCAGCGAGCGGATGCCCGAGTTCAGCACCGCCAGCAGCGGCACGGACAGCAGCGCGCCGGAGATCCCGCCCACGACCAACCCGGCGGTGATCGCCAGCACCACGGCCAGCGGGTGCAGCTTCACCGCGCGGCCCAGCAGCAGCGGCTGGAGCACGTGGCTCTCCAGCTGCATCACGCCGATCAGGATGGCCAGCACGACCAGCGCCGCCACCGGCCCGACCGCGACCAGCGCCACCAGGACCGACACCGCGCCGGTGATCACCGCGCCGATGATCGGGATGAACGCGCCGAGGAACACCAGCGCGGACAGCGGCACCACCAGCGGCACGCCGACGATCCACAGGCCGATGCCGACGCCGACCGCGTCGACCACCGCCACCAGCGCGGTCGCCCGCACGTAGGAGACCAGCGAGGCGAACCCGCGCCGCCCGGCCACGTCCGCCCGGTCGCGCACGTCCGTCGGCACCGCGCGGACCAGGAACCGCCAGATCCCGTCGCCGTCGTGCAGGAAGAAGATCAGCGTGAACAGCGCCAGCAGCAGCCCGGTCAGCAGCTCGCCCACGGTCGCCGCCGTGGTCAGCGCGCTGGAGGTGATCTGCGCCTGGTTGTCCTTCACCGTCTGCAGCGCCTTGTCCAGGTACTGCTGCAACTGGAGGTCGCTCAGGTGCAGGTCGTCGTGCAGCCAGCCGCGGATGGTGTCGATGCTCGCGCTGATCTGCTTCTGCAGCTCCGGCAGGCCGTTGGAGAACTCGGTGATGACGAACGTCAGCACCCCGCCCACCACGGCGATCCCGCTGATCAGCACCAGGCCGGTGGCCAGGCCGCGCGGCACGCCGACGCGCACCAGCGCCGCCACGGCCGGCGACAGCAGCGCCGCGAGCAGCAGCGCGATCCCGGCCGGGATCACGATGGTGGTCAAGTACCCGACCACCATGCCGACCACGTACAGCGCGGCGACCACCGCGACGAACCGCCAGCTCAACGCCGCGCTGATCCTCAACAGCCGCGGCACCCGGGCACTGATCTCCGACTCGCTCCCCGTCACACGATCACCGTAGCCCGCGTTTCGTTTCCGCACGTCGAACAAACCGACAACATGGCCGCGAGTTGACCGAAACGCTGGTCACACCGGTCGCCCGGATGATCGGATCGGCTGGTGACCGACGCCGAGGAGTTGATCCGCGCCGCCTTCGCGGCGGGCCGCCGGATCCGGTTCGACGCCAAGACCCCCCGACCGGACCGGACGGTGCGCGGCGAGGTGCTCTCGGCGCTGCTGGTCGAGCGGATCCCCGGCGCCGCGCTGAGGCTGGTCGGCGCGCACGTGGTGGGCCTGTTCGCGCTGGAGGGCACGCGGGTCGAGCACGTCGTGGACTTCCTCGACTGCACCTTCGAGCAGCCGCCGGACCTGCGGATGGCGCACCTGGTCGGGCTGCGGATGCGCGGCTGCAAGGTGCCCGGCCTGTGGGGCCGCAACCTGCGCGTCGCCAGCGACCTGGTGCTGGAGGCCGGGTTCACCAGCGACGGCGTGGTCGACCTGACCGACGCCACCGTCGACGGCACGTTCCGGCTGGCCGGCGCGGTGCTGCGGAGCAAGGGCGACCACGCGCTGCTGGCCGCGCGGATCCGGCTGTCCGGCTCGATGCAGGCCATCGCGCTGCGCGCGGGCGGCGAGGTGCGGCTGCGCGGCGCGAACATCGGCGGCTCGGTGCACCTGGGCGGCGCGCGGCTGGTCAACCCCGGCCAGAACGCCCTCGACGCCTCCGGCGTCACGATCGCGGGCAACCTGTTCTGCGACGCCGAGGGCGGGCGGTTCACCACCGAGGGCCGGATCCTGCTCGACGGCGCGCGGGTCGGCGGCAACGTGGTGTTCTCCGGCGCGCGGCTGCGGGCCAGCGTGGTCGACCGGCCGGTCCTGGTGATCCCGCGCGGCACCGCCGACGAGTCCGCCGCGCTGGTCGCCGACCGGATCCGGGTGGAGGGCAACGTCGAGCTGGACGACGGGTTCACCTCCAGCGGCACGGTCCGGCTGCCCAACGCGGAGGTCGGCGGCTACCTGCGGCTGTCCGGCGCGGCCATCGGGCAGCAGGAGGTCGTGGAGGAGCTGGAGGCCCGCGAGATCGTGGACCGCATCCCGGTGGCGTTGCACGCCGACGGCATCCAGGTGCGCGGCGACCTCGAAGCGCGTGGTGCGGTCAACGGCGGGTTCCAGGGTGATGGGGCGCGCGAGTCGGCGTTGCGCGCTTACGGGCAGGTGCGACTCGTGGACGCGTACGTGAAGGGCAGCGCGAGCCTCTCGGGCGTCCAACTGCACGGGCCGGGCATCGACGTCCTGTTCGCCGACAGGCTGCGCGTGGGCGGCACCTTGTTCTTACGCGACCTGCGGGCGAAAGGGTCGTTGCGGCTGCAGAACGCGGAGATCGGTTCGACCCTCGACTGCTCGGGCGCGTCGCTGCTGTCGCCGCGCCGGCGCGTGAACGGGACGCTCAAGCCCTCGTTGGACGCGCGGGTCGCCACGATCGGCAAGGACTTCCTGTGCAGCCACGGGTTCACCGCCGAGGGCGGCGTGCGGATCAGGTTGGCGGAGGTCGGCAAGATGGCCACGTTCACCGGGGCGCGGCTGGGCGGTCCGAACTCCGAGATCGCGCTCAACGCGTACGGGCTGACCGTGCAGCAGCTCGTGCTGCGGCTGTCCGAGGACACCATCCCGGTCGGCCGCGTGGTGCTGCGGCGGGTGAGCGCGACGGCCGTGCACGACGGTCCGGCGCTGTGGGCGGCGACCGGCGGTGTGGACGTGGAGGATTTCACGTTCGCCTCCATTTCTTCGACGCCGCCGGTGGACGTGCGCACGCGGTTGCGTTGGCTGCGCGAGGTGCAACCGGACTTCGCGCCGGGGCCTTACGAGCAGTTGGCGAACGTCTACCGCGACGGCGGCGAGGAAGAACTCGCGCAGCACGTCCAACTGGAGAAGCAGCACCGGCGGTACTCCGAGCTGGGCCGGGCCGGGCGGGTGTGGGGTTTCCTCCAGCGCTGGACCGTGGGCTACGGCTACCGGCCGTGGCTGGCGATCGCCTGGCTGACGGCGTTCTGGCTGGTGGGGGCGCTGTGGTTCCTCGGCCACGAGATGCCGAACCTGAACAAGGACGAGTCGCCCACGTGGAACCCGTGGCTGCTCTCGGTGGACCTGCTGATCCCGATCGTGGACCTGGGTCAGGACGGCAAGTGGAAGTTCAGCGGGGCCTCGCAGTGGCTGTCCAGCGCGCTGATCGCGGTCGGCTGGATCCTCGCCTCGACGGCGGCGGCGGGCGCGGCCCGGGTGCTGAAGAGGGTCTGACCAGTGTCAAACACGCAGAGTCAACCCTGACAACACTCTGTGTTGATCACACGATCCGGGGAACCCGCCGGCGAAGGGGTGCGGGCCGCCCTCGCCGGCTGGCACGCTCGACGGCGTCGGCTTGATCACCTTCGATCCTCCGTGTCGACACACTCATGGCGTTCAGGTGGAGGTACCAGTGTTGTCGTCGGCCGGTCGAGCGGGTTCGGGGGTGCGCCGCGCCAAGCGGTTGCTCTCCCGTGCGCTGCTCGTCGCC
The DNA here is from genome assembly GCF_056640475.1 of Saccharothrix sp. NBAS 001. Taxonomy (NCBI): domain Bacteria; kingdom Bacillati; phylum Actinomycetota; class Actinomycetes; order Pseudonocardiales; family Pseudonocardiaceae; genus Saccharothrix; species Saccharothrix sp. NBAS 001. The sequence goes on along the minus strand of NZ_CM153251.1, from coordinate 7,847,971 downwards.
GGCGGCACGCTGGCTGGCACTGCCGCCGCGTGGGCGCTCTCCACCGCACCGGCCTCCGCACAGGTGGCCGATCCCGACGACGTGGTCGCCGCCGTCACGCAGGTCGTGGCGGACCGACCCGCACCCGAGGCCCTCGCACCGGTCGGCGAGATCGTGCAGGGCCTCGACACCTCGTTGCTCGCCCGGCGGGCGAGCGAGGCGACCCAGCCCGACCTGGGCCGCGTCGCGGAGGACCTCCGCGCCGCGGTGGACCAGGTGGGCGCCTGGTTCGAGCCGAACCTGCCCGCGCCGACCGCGCCGGTCCGCGCCGGGGCCCCTTCGGGCCGCCCGGTGGAGACCGAGGTCCAGCGCGTCGAGCCCGCTCCCGCTGCCACCGCCGTGCCGACTCCGGTCGACACCCCGGTGGTGCGGGGGCCGTTCGGCAGGTTCAGCGAGACCTGGGCGTCCGCGCCGGTGCAGCCGCTCGACGTGCTGTCCGACGAAACCCCGCACTACTCCCAGCCGGGAGACCCCGCCGGACTGCCGTTCGTCCCGTTCGCGCCGCCACTTGGGGTGCCGGCGCACTGTTCGTGTGGCGGCGACGGTTCCGGCTCCGCAGGCGGCAACAGCGGCCCGTTCACGGCCGAGTCCGCCGACACCTTCGATTCCGCTGTGGCACGGGCACTGCTGCCCGCCACCGAGCGGAACACCGTGATGCCCGGCAAGTCGCCCGGCATCACCCCTGACTGATTTCCGCGCGCGGTCCGCGACGGCTCACCAGCCGTCCCGGTAGTCGACCGTCGCGCGTCCTCGCGCACCTCTGAAACACCGGTCGACCAGCCGCGCCACCACCCCCCGATCCGGGTGGTCGCCTCCTGACGCGGTGCAACGCGTCCGACCACCCTTCACCTCCCGCAAGGGACATTGGCAGAAGGAGAACCCATGCAAACCTGGGCCAAGCGCGGTATCCAATCCGCACTTGTCACGGGTGGTTTGCTGATGCTCGGTACGGGCATCGCTTCAGCCCAGGAGAACGTCAACCCCGACGCGCCGCCCCCGCACCTGGACGCGCTGCTCCAGATGCCGTTGAAGGTCGACGACAACAACCTGGGCACTCCGGCCGGCCACCGCGCGCCGGAGATCGACCGGGAGATCGGCGCCCGCAGCGTGAACGGCGCTCCGCTCAACCCCCTGGTCCGCAACGGGCAGTACCGCTCCATCCCGCTCGACGCCTCGCCGCTCGCCCGGGGCCACCGGGCCGACCTCGACGTCGTCTCGCCCGCCCAGCTGTGCGCCGCCGCGTTCGCACCCGGCGGTGACGCCGCGTCGCTGAGCACCTGCGAGCACGCCGCCGGGAAGACCGGCGGGTTCCGCTCGGACGGCTCGATCGCGGGCCGGGAGTTCGCCGTGCCGGAGACCGAGCTGGGCGACCTCCCGGACACCGCCGTCGCGGTGCCGGGCGGCGACCTGCTCGCCGACACCATCGCGAAGCTGCGCGCCCAAGCCGGCGACGTGGCCCTGCCCACCACCGGCCGGACGCCGGTGGCCGGGCAGCGGTCGCTGCCCGCCGAGACCGGCCCGGCCTCCGCCGAGAGCACCTACTCCGGCCCGGAGGCCAACGGCCACCGAGGCACCGGCACCGGGAGCGTGGCCGGCACCGTCGCCGGCCTCCCGCTGACCGCGCCCACCGCGCTCGCCCCCTCGACCGGCGGCACGCCCGCGCCGACCGCCGGCGACGTGCAGGCACCCACCGGGGGCACGACCGCCCCCGCGCAGCCCGACCCGACCACCGCCACCCAGCCCACCGACCCGACCGGTGACACGGCCGTGCCCACCCAGACCGCGCCCGCCCAGACGGCGCCCAGCCAGACCGCTCCCGCGCAGACTGCTCCCGCGCAGACTGCTCCCGCGCAGACTGCTCCCGCGCAGACCGCTCCCGCGCAGACCGCGCCCGTCCAGACCGGCCAAGGAGGGGAGGACGCGCAGGCACCCGCCAAGGGCGTCGACCCGACCGCGCTCGGCAACCCGGCCACCCTCCCGGTGAACCTGCCGGTGGCCGGCAGCGGCGTGGGCGGCCTCCGGGGCACGCCCTCGGGCCGGTTGCTCGACACCCCGACGAGCCGTCGGGCCCTGATCGACCACACCCGCACGACGCTGTCCGGCCACGACCTGGTCGCCCCGCCGAACGGCACGGTCGACGTGTGCGGCAAGGGCGTCCCGGACGGCCTCGTCTCTTCCCTCGACTGCGAGCAAGGCGCGGACTCGACCTCCGGCGGTTACACCGGTACCACCGGCCACGACGGGGTCGTTCCCGGCAGCCTCGGCAAGGTCCCGGCGGGCACTCCCGCCTCGGGCCTGGCCAACGAGGTCGGCGCCGTGGGCGACGCGTCCCGGAACACCACCGAGGACAAGGTGATCAAGACCGGCGGTCCCGCCACGACACGGGACGACAACAGCACTGCTCTCGGCAACGCGGTCACCGCGCCCACGGCGCTCGGCCGCTCCGCCCCCGCCGCGCCCGGCCGCCAGTCGTTCAACGACGCGGCCCGCCAGGCGTTCGGCGACCCGGTCCGGCAGGCCGGCGCGACCGGCAAGCTCGGCGCGGTGGTCGGCGACATCTTCGAGACCGCCACGTCGGGTCCGGGGCACGCTTCCGGCGACACCGCGGTGCTGCTCGGCACCGGCGTCTCGGACGTGACCGGCGGGTTCGTCCCGCACGCGGGCGTCCCGGCGACCGGCGAGCCGGGCGCGCGCAGCCTGGCCCTGCCGGCCGAGGCGCCCACCGCGCTGGGCTCCTACGGCGGCGGCGGCGAGCACCCGGCCGCCGACCAGTTCCAGTCCGTCGCCCGAGGGGTGGTCGTGACCTCGGGCAACCGCGACTCGGTGGTCGGCGACGGGGCGGCCGGGCAGCGCGCCCTGCCGGTCCAGCCGTTCACCGAGACGGTGACCGACACCGCCGGCGCGGGCGTGGTGCCCGACAGCGCGGCCTCCGAGGTCCTGGCCTCGGTGCCCGCGCACCTCCAGCCGGCCGCCCTGGGCGACCCGGCGACGGCCGCCGGCGTGACCGACTCGCTCGCCACGCCGGACCTGGCGAACCTGCCGGTGATCCACGACGTGCCGACGGGCGTGGTGGACAGCGCGACGGCGGCGCTGCTGGCCCGCGCGGCGGAGCTGGCCGCCGACCCGGTCGCGGCCCAGGCCGCCGCCGACGAGGCCGCCCGCACCGCCGAACTCCAGGGCGTCGACCTGCCCCGCAGCATCGACAGCCTGATGGAGTCGACCGACCTGCCGACGTTGAGCAGCCTCGACCGGCTGCGCTCGTTCGGCAGCCTGGACCGGATGTCCGACCTGGGCGTGACCCGCTTCCTGGCGGACCCGGCCCGGTTGGCGGACCCGGCCGTGCTGGCCAACCCGGCGGCCCTGGTCGGCCGGGGCGCGCTGACCGACACCGTCCAGCTGCCCAAGCTGACCGACCCGCGCGGGCTGCCGCTCAACCAGCTGCCCGACCCGGTCGGGCTGGGCGGCCTGCCGACGGGTGTCGTGCCCGCGCCGCGCAACGTCCTGCCGCAGGTGCCGGGCCTGGCCAACGCGGGCCTGCCCGACGTGTCCTCGATGACCGACACCGTCCAGCTGCCCAAGCTGCCGGTCGACCTCCCGCTGAACCACCTGCCGCTCAACGACCTGCCCGACCCGACCCGGTTCGACGGCCTGCCCGAGACCCGGGTGGCCACGCCCGACGACGTGACGACCGAGTTCGCGGTGCCCGCCTTCGCGGCACCCGCGCTGCCCGCCGTCCCGGCGGTCCCGGACGCCGGCAACCCGCCGCGCATCGGCGGGGTGCCGGACGTGTCGTCGCTGGTCGACGTGCGCGGCCTGCGCCGCGTGGCGGCCACGGTCAACCGGCAGCTCGACTCGCTCCAGGGCCCGGAGGGGCTGGGCCGCGTGCAGTCCGGCCTGAGCCACGTCCAGGGTCCGGAGGGGCTGGGCCGCGCGGACCTCACGCCGTACGTCGACTACGCGCAGGGCCCGGAGGGCCTGGGCCGGCTCGACCGCGCCGAAGGTCTCGGGCGCGTGGACGAGGGCCTGGCGCGTGCGCAGGGCCCGGAAGGCATCAAGCGGCTGGACCGCATCGAGCGCGCGGGTGCCCGTGAGCTGGTCAACGGCCTGGCCGACCGGCTGTTCCACGCCGCCGCGACCGCCGAGCTGCCCCAGCTGAAGTCCGGTGTGCCGGTGCCGTCGCTGGTCGAGGAGCGCTCGTTCTCCGGCACGTTGCCGCTGGTCGGCGACGCGGCCGGGCTGCCGCACCTGCCCCGGCTCGGTGCCCGGGGCCAGCAGCGCCGGCTGCCCACGTCCCAGCTCGGCGTGCCGCAGCTGGCCGCGCCGCACGGCCTGCCGATCGTGCTGCCGCTGCCGGGTGTCGCCCAGCCGCGCCAGATCACGCCGGACCTGCCCCCGCTATCGGTGGCCAGGCCGCAGTTCAACCGGGTGAGCGGGGTCGGCGTGCCGAACCCGCTGGCCCCGGAGCGCGCGCACTCGCCGGCGATGGCCGGGCTGCACGCGTTCGACGCGATGGAGGACACGGCGATCCTGCCGCGGATCTGATCGACCGCCGCGCCACCCGCAGCTGAGCCCCTGGCACCCGGAGCCAGGGGCTCAGCCCTGTTCCGGGGTCGATCACCCTCCGGGTTCAGTGCCGGAGGCGGTCCTCTACGTGGGTGACGACCGCGTGGGTGGGGGCGTCACCGTCGCTGGTCACCCAGCACACCCGGACGCCGGGCCGGAGCCGCCGCCCGGCGATCCGCACCGCCCGCCCGGCCAGCTCGCGCACCCTGGCCGCGACCGCCTCGCCGCTGCCGTTCGGGTGTTCCGCGACCACCGCGAACTCGTCGCCGCCGAACCGGGCCACCGTGTAGTCGTCGCGCAGGCCCTCGCGCAGCCGGCCCGCGATCACCGCCAGCACCTCGTCGCCGCGCTGGAAACCGTGCTCCCGGTTCACCGCGGCGAGCTGGTGCACGTCGACCAGGACCAGCGACGCCAGCGTGCCGTGGGTCCGGGCCCTGGTCAGCGCCTGGTCCAGCCGGTCGAGCAGCAGCGCCCGGCCGGGCAGCCCGGTCAGCGCGTCGAGCATCCGGGCCGAGTGCGGCACGTCCGCCTGCACCGGCCGGAGCACCACCAGGACCTGTCCGCGCAGCTCCAGCGGGTGGTACTCGGCCCAGACCCGGGCGTGCGCCAGCACCTCCGGGATGACCAGCGGGGCGCCGGTGCGCAGCACCTGCTCGGCCAGCTCGGCGCACGAGGGCAGCGGCGCGCCCGAGGCGTCCCACGCCTCGGTCCGGCGGAAACCGGGCAGCGCGGCGCACGACACGCCCATCATCGAGCCCGCGACCCGGTTGCCCGCGAGCACCGCGCCGGTCTCGTCCAGCAGCAGCACCCCGAACGGGAGTCCGGAGACGAGGTCGTCCCACACGGCACGGGAAGAAGTGGTCTGCACGGTGCTCATAGGACTCGTGCCTTCCGCCGGATGGAGGCTGTTCGTCAAGAGCCTCCCCGCAGGTCGCGGCGTTTTCAATAGCCCCGACGCCACCCGGTCCGGTGATCTTTTCTCACCGGTGTAACGAAACCACCATCGATTGGAAGTCCCCCTCCGACACGATCGGCACGCGGTAGGCCCGCGCGCGCCGGGCCTTGCCGGACAGCGTGAACGGGTCGGCCGCCACCAGGACCCGGGTCGACCGGGTGACGTAGCCCTGGCTGACCAGACCGGCGGCGTGCGCGCGGGAGATCCAGACGTCGCGCGGCTCGGTCATCTGGCCGGTGAACACCACCAGGTCGCCCCGGTTCAGCGGCACGTCCGGCGCGGTCCGCACGACGGTCGCGTGCCCGCGCCGGACCTCGGCCACGTCGTCGCCGGGCAGGCGCGGCCACGGCACGGTCGGCCCGTCCAGCCGCCCGTCGCGCAGGTAGTGCGCGAGCAGCCGGCCGGTGGCGCGCGCGTCGTGCAGGGCGGAGTGCGCGTCGTCCAGGACGACGCCCGCCGCGTCGCAGCACGCTTGCAAGGAGCGCTTCGCGCCGGGCAGGAACAGGGCGGCCAGGCGCATCGTGCACAGGCCGTCCACCGCGAGGTCGACGCCCAGCCGGCCGAACTCGGCGGCCAGGAACCGCGCGTCGAACGCCAGGTTGTGCGCCACCAGCACCCTCCCGGCCAGCAGCCGCGCGAGCGTCCCGGCGACCTGCGCGAACGTCGGCGCGTCCCACACGTCGGCGGCGCTGATCCGGTGCACGTGCTGCGGCCCGAGGTCCCGGCCGGGGTTCAGCAGCGTGCACCACTCGCCGGCGGGCCGGCCGAGGTCGTCCAGCAGCACCACCGCGATCTCCACGACCCGGTCCGAACGCCCCGCCGCGAACCCGGTCGTCTCGACGTCGACCACGGCATACCCCATGATCGACAGACCTTATCGATCACGGCCACCCGCGCAGCGCCCGGAGCGTGAGATCGACGACCGTGTCGGAGAACGTCCCGGTCAACGGGCCCGTGCGCAGCAACCACCGCTGGTACACCGGGCCCAGCAGCAGTTCCACCGCGGCGGGCACGTCCACGTCGCCGCGGATCTCCCCGGCCCGCTGCGCGGCGGTCAGGCGTTGCTCCATGACCACCCGGCGGGGCGTGAGCAGGAGCGTGACGAGGTCCGTGCGCGCCTCGTGCACGAGGACCCGGCACACCTGGTCGAACCGCCGCTCGACCAGTTCGTCGATCGCGTCGCGCAGCTCGGCCTTGAGGTCGTCGCCCAGCTCGCCCCACGGCCGCACGGCCCGTCCCGACGCGCTCAGCTCGACGAACGCGTCGAACAGCAGCGGTCCCTTGGACGGCCACCACCGGTAGATGGTCTGCTTGCCCACCCCGGCGCGGGCCGCCACGGCCTCGATGGTCAACTTCGCATACCCCAGCGTTTCGACCAGCTCCAGGGCGGCGGCGAGGATGGCCCGCCTCGAACGGTCGCTCCGCCGCGCCGCGTCGGGTGCCATCCCTTGATCGTATGCGCCGTTTTGCGGCCGTTCACATCTCTTGAGCCGAGCCATTCGGGTACACCGGTGATCCGACCGGGGACGGATCCGGTGCCGCGGTCCAGCGGTGGGCCAGCAGGGTCAGGCCGGTCGGGGTGCAGGTGTGCAGGACGGCCTTGCCGTGCCGGCGGCTGGTGATCAGGCCGGCGTTGCGCAGCACGGTGGCGTGCTCGGAGGCCGAGGACTTGCCGATCCCCACCTCGCGGGCGATGTCGCCGGTGGTGAGCGTGCCGGTGAGCACGGACAGCACGTGCGCCCTGGTGAAGCCGAGCAGGGCGATGAGCGGGTCGTCGGCCGGCGCGGCCATCATCTGCGGCAGGCCGCACAGCGCCGGGTACAGCAGGAGCGTCGGGCCGCCGGGTTGCGGCGCGATGAGCGGGCGGCCGGTCCAGATCATCGACGGCAGCAGCCTGATCCCGCGACCGTCCGGCACCAGGTCGAGGTCGCGCGGGTGCGGGACCTCCAGGACGGTGTCGTGCCAGCGCAGCCCCACCCAGTCGGCGAGCACCTGCCGCGCGCCCAGGCCCGCCAGCTGCCGGGTGCGCCAGGCGCGTTCCAGCCGGAAACCGGAGGCCACCAGGTCCCAGCGGGGGCGCAGCACGCTCTCGTGGGCGGTGCGCAGGGACCGGTGCAGGGTCCGCCACGCGCGGCGGTCGTGGGCCAGCAGGTCGCGGGTCCACGGGCTGGGGCTCGGCCGCGAGTCGAGCACCTTGTGCAGTTCGGCCTCGACGACCGGGCGCGGCGCGGTCATGACCTGGTCCAGCCCGTGGTCGAGGTCGGGGGTGGGCGGGTCGAGGAACAGCGGGCCGTTCGCGGCGGCGGGCATGATCTCCATCAGCAGCCGGGCGGGCGCGGGCAGTTCCGGGCGCAGCCGCCGGCGCCAGTCGTGCAGCTCCGGGCGGGCGCCGTCGTCGCGTTGCAGCGTGGCGAGCGCCAGCGACAGCTCCATCAGCGGCGCGGGCTCCTCGGCGAAGGTCACGTCCAGCAGGTCTGCCGGTGTGAAGTGGACGCGCAGCACGGTTCCCCCTCCCGGCCGGACCGCCCGCCCGGTTCGGCCCTGGCCGAATCCATGGTGCGCACCCCGGCGGCGGGGCCACCATGGAACGGGTCGGATTCATCCGAACGGTCACCGGGTCGGGGGCCGCGGATCCGTCCGGTCGGCCCTGGGGGTGTCGACCGGACGGGTCTGCGGCCGGTGCGCCGGGCGGTTCGTCGGTGCGGCGCGGGAGGCCGGGGCGACCAGGGCACAATGGCCCGGGTGCAGATCGGGATGCTGGGACCATTCGAGGTCCGCACGGGCGGCGGCGTCGAGGCGGCCGTGCCGGGGGCCCGGCTGCGCGCGCTGCTGATCGCCCTCGCGCTGTCACCCGGTCGGGTGGTCCAGAAGGCGACGCTGGTCGACTGGATCTGGGGCGAGCAGCCGCCGGCGGACGCGGCGAACGCCTTGCAGCGGCTGGCCTCCCGGCTGCGGCGGGTGCTGCCCGACGGCGTGGTCGACGGCCAGGCGGGCGGCTACCGGCTGGTGGTGGACCCCGACGCGGTGGACGCGGTGCGGTTCGAACGGCTCGTCGGGCAGGCCCGGGGTGGCGACCAGGAGCAGCGGGTGCGGTTGCTGCGCGAGGCCCTGGGCCTGTGGCGCGGCGCGGCCATGCAGGAGGTCGGGCTGACCGACAGCGGTGCGTTCGACGCGGCGGTGGTCCGGCTGGAGGGGCTGCGGCTGGCCGCGCTGGAGGACCGGTTCGAGGCGGAGGTCCACCTCGGCAACGGCGCGGAGCTGGTCACCGAGCTGACCGGGCTGGTGGCCGCGCACCCGGTGCGCGAGCGGTTGGTCGCCGCGCTGATGCGCGCGCTCGGCGCGGCCGGGCGCGGCACCGAGGCGCTGGTGGTCTACCAGCGCGCCCGGGAGGCCCTCGCCGACGCGCTGGGCGTCGACCCCTCGCCGGAGCTGTCCGCGCTGCACGTCGCTCTGCTGCGGGGCGAGGTCGGCCGGCGGGAGGAGAGCCGCACGACCAACCTGCGCGCCGAGCTGACCAGCTTCGTCGGCAAGGACGCCGATGTCGCCGCCGTCCGCGAACTCGTCACCGGGCACCGGCTCACCACGCTGATCGGGCCGGGCGGCTCGGGCAAGACCCGGCTGGCCACCGAGACCGCGCGCACGCTGCTCGACGTCCCGCCGGACGGGGTCTGGCTGGTGGAACTCGCCTCCGTCGGCGCGGGCGGCGACGTGGCGCAGGCGACGCTGGCCGTGCTCGGCCTGCGGGGCGGGCTGTTCGGCGGCACGGCGGACGCGGACCCGGCGGACCGGGTGGTCGCCGCGCTGCGCGAGCGGGAGGCGCTGCTGGTCCTGGACAACTGCGAGCACGTGATCGAGGCGGCGGCGGCGTTCGCCCACCGGGTGCTCGGCGAGTGCCGGCGGGTGCGGGTGCTGGCGACCAGCCGGGAACCGCTGGGCATCACCGGCGAGGCGTTGTGGCTGGTCGAGCCGCTGGCGCTACCGTCGGGCGACGCGGACGCGGAGGCGATCGAGTCCTCGCCCGCGGTCCGGCTGCTGCGTGACCGGGCCGCCGCGGTGCGCAACGACTTCGTGGTCGACGCCCCGGTGCTGGCGACCATGGCGCGCGTCTGCCGGGCGCTGGACGGGATGCCGCTGGCCATCGAACTCGCCGCCGCCCGGCTGCGCACCATGTCCCTCGACCAGGTCGCGCACCGGCTCGACGACCGGTTCCGCCTGCTGACCGGCGGCAGCCGGACCGCGCTGCCCCGGCACCGGACGCTGCGCGCGGTGATCGACTGGAGCTGGGAGCTGCTCAACGACGACGAGCGGGTGGTGCTGCGCCGGCTCGCGGTGTTCTCCGGCGGTGCGGGGCTGGAGGCGGCCGAGCGGGTCTGCGCGGGCGAGTCCGTCGAGTCGTGGCAGGTGCTCGAACTGCTCACCGCGCTGACCGAGAAGTCCCTGGTGGTCACCGAAGGCGACGGGGCCCCGCGCTACCGGATGCTCGGCACGATCAAGGAGTACGCCGGGCACCGGCTCGCCGAGGCCGGGGAGGTGGACCTGGCGCGCCGGGCGCACCTCGCGCACTTCACCGGGCTGACCGAGACCGCCGAGCCGCACCTGCGCCGGGCCGAGCAGCTGGAGTGGCTCGCCCTGCTCGAAACCGAGCACGACAACATCAACGCCGCGATCCGGGGCGCGATCGCCGCGGGCGAGGCGCAGGACGCCATGCGGCTCGCGGCGGCTGCCGGCTGGTACTGGTGGCTGGGCGGGCACAAGGCCGAGGGCGGCGAGCTGATCATGGCGGCCACCGCCGTGCCCGGCGAGGTGACCGAGGACGTCCAGGCGGCGGTGTACGCGTTCGTCACCACGTTCCTGACCTCCGGGCGCAGCCGCGACCAGCGCCAGGCGGAGGAGTGGATCCGCAAGGTCGCCGAGATCAACCGGCGCTCGCCGGACCTGCACCCGGCGGTCCCCCTGGTCGCCGCGCTGGAACGGCTGCTGCGCGCGCCGGACTCGTTCCTGCTCGCCTACGAGCCGCTGCTCGCCCACGAGGACCCGTGGGTGCGCGCCGTCGCCCGGATCCAGCTCGGCAAGATGCGGATCATGAACGGCCACGGCGGCCGGGACGCGGACGCCTACCTGGAGCTGGCGCTCACCGAGTTCCGCGCGGTCGGCGAGCGGTGGGGGATCTCGTTCGCGCTGACCGAGCTGGCGAACCGGATCGCGATGCGCGGCGAGTTCGCCGGCGCGTGCGACTACTACGAGCAGGCGATCGAGGTGGTCACCGAGGTCGGCGCGACCGAGGACGTCGTGCGGATGCGGTCGCGGCAGGCGCAGCTGCACTGGCTGGCCGGGGACGAGCGGTCGAGCGAGGCGGCCCTGGCGGAGGCCCGCCGGTACGCGCGCCGGGTCGCCTGGCCGGAGGCGCTGGCCGACCTGGCCCTGGCGGAGGCGGAGCTGGCCCGCTGGAGCGGCGACGCCGAGCGGGCCCGCCGGCAGCTCGCGGTCGCCGAGGGCCTGCTGGGCGGCGACGCCGAGCAGCCCTACATCCGCGCGATGTCCCACGACCTGCTCGGCTACCTCGCCGAAGGTCTCGACGAGACCCGCGAGCACCGCGTCGCGGCCTTCCACGCGGTGTCCGAGTCGGGGCACGCGATCCTGGTCGCGCAGGTCCTGGTCGGGATCGCCGACCTGGCCCTGCGCGAGGAGCGGCCCGAGCGGGCCGCGCGGCTGCTGGGGGCGAGCGCCGGCGTGATCGGCCTGACCGACCGCACCCAACCGGACGGGGCGCGGATCGAGCGGGTGGTGCGGCACCGCCTCGGCGATCCGGCGTTCACCGAGGCGGTGCGGGAGGGGTCGGCGGCGGACTGGCGCGAGCTGGCCTCGGTCACGCTCGCTTGCTGAACTTCGCCCGCGACCACAGGTAGCCGACCACGGCGATCCCGACGCACCAGGCGATCGCGGCGGTGGTCTGGCCGGCGGCCGGGGTGCCGTCGACGAACCCGCGCAGGCTCTCGATGATCGGCGTGAAGGGCTGGTACTCGGCGAACTGCCGGACGCCTGCCCCCATCTTCCCGGCCGGGACGATCGCGCTGCTGAAGAACGGCAGCATGATCAGCGGCACGGTGGCCATCCCGGCCGACTCCACGGACTTCGCGGCCAGGCCCAGGGCGATGGTCAGCCAGGTGACCGCGACGATCGTGAGCAGGATGACGCCGATGGCGGCGAGCCAGTGCAGGGCCGTGCCGGACGGGCTGAACCCCATCAGGAAGGCCACCCCGAGCACGGCCGCCACGGCGATCGCGGTGCGCGCCACCGTGGCCACGACGTGACCGGTCAGCACCGCGCCCCGGGAGACGTCCATGACCCGGAACCGGTTGATGATCCCCTTGGTCATGTCCGAGTTCACCGCCGTCGAGGTGGCGCTGAGCCCGTAGGTGATGGCCATCAGGATCAGGCCCGGCGTCGCGTAGTCGATGTAGTCGACGCCGACGTCGAACGCGTCGCCGAACACGTAGACGAACATCAGCATCAGCACGATCGGCAGCAGGATCGCGTTGAAGACGGTGACCGGGTTGCGGACGGAGTGCTTGAAGTTGCGGCGCAGCATGATCGCCGAGTCGGTCCAGGGTGCCGTGGTGGTGCTCATCGTGCGGTCTCCTCGGTGCTCGCGTGTCCGGTCAGGGCCAGGAAAACGTCGTCGAGGTCCGGCGTGTGCACGGAGAACTCCTCGACCTCGACGGACTGCTCGTCCAGCCGGCCCAGCAGGGCCCGCAACGACCGCACGCCGCCGTCGCCGGGCACCCGCAGGACCAGGGCCTCGGCGTCCGGGGTGGAGCCGGCCAGCACCCGCGTCGCCGTGCCGAGCGCCTCGGCGTCGGCGAACCGGAGCCGGACGTGGCTGCCGGGGACCTGGCGCTTGAGGTCGGCGGCGGTGCCCTCGGCGACCAGCCGGCCCTGGTCGAGCACGGCGATCCGGTCGGCGAGGTGGTCGGCCTCCTCCAGGTACTGGGTGGTGAGGAAGATGGTCATGCCGTCGGCGACCAGGCCCCGGACGATGTCCCACACGGTGCGCCGGCTGCGCGGGTCCAGGCCGGTCGTCGGCTCGTCCAGGAAGATGATCCGCGGGTCGCCGACCAGCGTCATCGCCAGGTCGAGCTTGCGGCGCATCCCGCCGGAGTAGGTCGCGGCCTGCTTGCGCGCCGCGTCCACCAGGTCGAACCGCTCCAGCAGCGCGGCGGTGACCCGCTTGCCCTCGCGGGTGCCCAGGTGGTGCAGGTCCGTCATCAGCCGGAGGTTCTCCTCCCCGGTCAGCAGGTCGTCCACCGAGGCGAACTGGCCGGTGACCCCGATGGCCGCGCGCACCGCCCGGGTCTCGGTCGCGACGTCGTGCCCGGCGACCCGGACCACCCCGCCGTCGGCCTTGAGCAACGTGGTCAGCACGTTGACCGCGGTGGTCTTGCCCGCGCCGTTCGGGCCGAGGAGGGCGAAGACGGTGCCGGCGCGGACGTCCAGGTCGATGCCGGCCAGCACGGTCTTGTCCCCGTAGTTCTTCCGTAGCCCCGAGGCCACGATCGCGGAAGTTGTCATGCGGCCACTGTCACCGGCCGCGCTGACACCGACCTGCTCTCCCCCTGACACCGGCGCTGACACGTGTTCTCACTGGTCAAGCGGCCTCTACGGGGCGGTTGCGGTCCAGGTGACCGGCAGCTCGTGGACGCCGTAGATGTTCATGTCGGTCTTGAGCCGCACCTCGCCGGCGGGGACGGCCAGTTCGAGCGTCGGGAACCGGCGCAGCAGCGCCCCGAACCCGGCGCGCAGCTCGATGCGGGCCAGCTGCTGGCCGAGGCACTGGTGGACGCCGTGGCCGAAGGACAGGTGACCCCGGGCGTTGCGGCGGACGTCGAGCACGTCGGGGTTCTCGAAGCGCCGGGGGTCGCGGTTGGCGGCCAGCACCGAGACGACGACGGTCGACCCCGCCGGGATGGTCTCGCCGCCGAGTTCGACGTCCTGCGTGGCGTAGCGGTAGAAGACGTCGACGACCGACAGGTAGCGCATGAGTTCCTCGACCGCACCGGGCAGCAGGTCCGGGTCGGCGCCGAGCGCGGCGCGCTGCTCCGGGTGCTCGGCGAGCGCGAAGGTGCCCAGCGCCAGCAGGTTCGCGGTGGTCTCGTGGCCGGCGATCAGCAGCAGGAAGGCGATGCCGGTCAACTCCTCGACGGTGAGGTCGTCCTGGCGGGCCAGGTCGGACAGGATGTCGTCGTCGGGGGCGGCGCGCTTGCGGGTGACCAGTCCGGACAGGTACGAGGTCAGCGCCCCGTACGCGGCGATCTTCTCCTCCAACGCCTGGTCCTTGACCAGGAACTGGGCGGAGTTCGCCTGGAAGTCCGCCCGGTCCGCGTAGGGGACGCCGAGCAGTTCGCAGATCACCAGCGAGGGCACCGGCAGCGCGAACTCCGCGACCAGGTCGACCGGCGGGGTGAGGCTCGCCAGGTGGTCGAGCTGCCGCTCGACCACGTCGACGACGTGCTCCTCCAGCGCCTTCATCCGCTTGACGGTGAACGCGCCGGTGAGCTTGCGCCGCAGCCGCGTGTGGTCCGGCGGGTCCATGGCGATGAACAGGCCCGGCACCTGCGGGGACGGCTCGGTGGCGGCGGGCATCCCGGGCGTCTCGTACGGCACGTGCAGGACGTCGAGGTCCTGGCGCGAGCTGAACCGGGTGTCGGCCAGGACCTGGCGGACCTCCTCGTGGCCGGTGACGACCCAGCCCCGGTGGCCGTCCGGGAAGGTCATCGGGCTGACCGGGCCGGCCGCGCGCAGCGCGGTGATCTGCCGCGGCGGGTCGAAGGGGCCCGCGTCGCGTTCGGTGGAGAGGCTCTGCGGGACGGGAACCGTCTGATTCATCGGTGATCCTCGACGTGGTGGGGTTGGTACCGCCACCGTCACCGCCCGCCCTGACACCGCCCTGACACCGCTCGGACACCGTCCGCGCGCGGGTCGGTCAACGGCCGCCGGGCAGCGTCGAGGCGACCTCGAACCCCACCTCGCACGCCGGGCACGTGCTCTGCCCGAAGACGTGCACGACCACCCGTGCCACGTCGTGCCTGCCGTGCGCGGACACCAGGTCGTGCAGCCTGCGGCCGACGCCCGCGAGCCGCGCGGCCGGGAGCACGGGCGTCGTCCCGTCGACGCACTCGGTGCGAGCCTCGTCCGCGAGGGTGATCACGAGGTCGGTGCCGCACGCCGGGCACGCCGTCCAGTGCTCCTCGCCCCGGACCAACCCGGCGAGGGCGTCGCTCCAGTAGGCGACGCCCTCGAAGGTCAGCAGGCACTCCAGCAGGTACGGGTAGGAACCGTCGGCGGTGGGCAGCAGGCGGTTCGTCACGGCCGCCAGGCGGCCGGCGGTCCCGGCGTGCTCCCGGTGGGCGGCGTCGCCCCCGGCGGCGAGAATCGCGCCGGCGAGGGCGACGGCCCGGCCGGCCTGCTCCGGGCCGGCGGCCTCGGCGAGGTCCGCGAGCCGCGCGAGCGCCGCGAGACTGGCCGGGAACGTCGTGCCCTGGTGGCACAGCGCAGACCAGAGTTCGTTCCACTGCGCCTCGTCGGGCTCGGCGGCGAGCCGGTCCAGCCTCCGGGGGACGTCCTCGGCGGTGCCGTAGGCGTGGGTCAGCCGGGACCAGTCCGTCATGGGGTGATCGCAGCACACGCCGGCACGCGGGTCGTGCCGGGGCGGCTCAGACGAGCACGACGCGCCGGCCGCGCGTGTGGCCGGCGTGGCTGTCGACGTGTGCCGCCGCGGCCTCGGCGAGGGTGTACGACTTCTCCACCGGGATGTGGAGCTTGCCCCGCGCGATGAGGTCGGCGGCCTCGGCGAGCGCGTCCGGCACGCTGCCGGCCACGCCGGAGAACCGGACGCCGAACTCCGGCGCGCCGAGGTCGGCGATGGTGATCACCTTGCCCGGGTCCCCGGTCAGTTCGACCAGTTCGCCGATCACGCCCGACCCGGCCAGGTCCAGCGCGGCGTCGACGCGGCCGAGCCGCCGGACCCGCTCGACCCAGCCCTCCCCGTAGGTCGTGGCGAGGGCGCCCAGACCGCGCAGGTAGTCCTGGTTGCCCGGCCCGGCCGTGCCGATCACCGTGATGCCGCGCTCCCAGGCGATCTGGAGCACCGCCGACCCGACTCCCCCGGACGCGCCGCTGACCAGCAGCGTCTGCCCGGGCCGCACGCCGACCTCGCGGATGACGCGCAGCGCGGTCTCCACCACCGACGGGTACCCGGCCGCTTCGGCGAAGTCGAGGCCCTCGGGCATCGGCGCCCAGGCCGTCAGCACGGAGAACTCCGCGTAGGTGGCCGTGCCCTCGCCGAACACGCGGTCGCCGACCTCGACCCCGGCGACGCCCTCGCCGACCTCGTCGACCACCCCGGCGGCGTCCAGCCCGACGCCGGCGGGCAGCTCGATCGGGTGGGCGCCCAGGACCTGGCCCTCGCGCAGCCGCCAGTCGACGGGGTTCACGCCCGCCGCCCGCACGGCGATGCGCACCTGGCCGGGGCCCGCGTGGGGCTCCTCGGCGTCTTCGAGCCGCAGGACGTCCGGACCGCCGAACTCGGCGAAGCTCACTCTCTTCATGTCGCCGACCGTAACACTAACGGTTAGTGTTTTGAAACAGTTACGTTCTTGAACCTGATAGCATCAGCGGGTGACCGAGCCGCCCGGACGCCGTGAGCGCAAGAAGGCCGCGACCCGCCGGAAGATCGCCGACACGGCCCTGCGCCTGTTCCTCGAACGCGGGTACGACGCGGTGGGCATCCGGGACGTGGCCGCCGCCGCCGACGTGGCCGTGACCACGCTGTTCTCCCACTTCGCCGCGAAAGAGGCGCTGGTGTTCGAGCAGGACGAGGGCTTCGAGCAGGGGCTCACCCGGGCGGTCACCGACCGCGCGCCGGGCGAGCCGCTCATCCCCGCCCTGCGCGCGGAGGTGCACGCCCTGGTCCGGCACTGCGCGGCCCCCGAGGCCGCCCCGGTCCGGCGCATGATCGACGGGTCGCCCGACCTGCGCGAGTACGAGGAGTCGATGCGGTTGCGCCACGCGGAGTCGCTGGCGACGGCCATCGCCGCCGCTCCCGACCTGGTGCGGGGCACCACGGCCTGCCGGACGATCGCCAGGTTCGTGATCGACGCCTACTCGCTGGCCCGCGAGGCACCCGACCCGGACGCCGCCGTGGACGAGATCTTCCGGATGGTCGACGCGGCCTGGGCGGTCACCGGCCCGGCGTGATCGGGGCCGGGCGGGACGCGCCGGCGGCGGTGAGCGGGGCGACGGCGTCGCGCACCCGACCGCGCAGCCACCGCGCGGCCGGGTCGTCGTCGACGCGGCGGTGCCAGCGCAGTTCGACGTCGGCGGTGGGCAGGTCGAAGGGCACTTCGTGACGGCGCAGCGGCACGCCCCGCTCGACCAGGTGGGTGGCCGTCACGTTCGGCACGAGGCAGATGACGCCCTGCTCCAGAGCCATCAGCGCGCCCACGGCGTAGGACGGGACGACCGCCGCGACGTGGCGGGACCGGCCGACCCGCCCCAGGGCGTCGTCGAGCGGACCCCGGCTCAGGCCGCGCCGCGAGGCCGAGACGTGGGGGTGGTCGCACAGGTCGTCCAGGGTGAGCCGCCGGGCGCGGCCCAGTTCCGAATCGGCGGCGACGACGGCGACGAAGTGGTCGGTGAACAGCGTCGACGCGTGGATGTCGGGCGGTGGCGGGTCCGCGACCCCGACATCGAGGTCGATCGAGCCGTCGCGCAGCGGGTCCGGTTCCTCGGAGTCCTGGCCGACGAACCGCACGCGGACACCGGGTGCCTCGTCGGCGATCCGGCGGGTCAGCCGAGCGGCGAGGACCGGGACGAGGGCGTCGTTGAGGCGGATGGCGAAGGTGCGCCGCCAGGAACGCGGGTCGCCCTCCGCCGGGTCGGCCCGCAGGCCGGCCGCCGCTTCGAGCAGCGCTTTGACCTTGCTCGCGGAGTGCAGCGCGAAGGGCGTGGGCACCAGGCCGCGACCCGCCCGCACCAGGATGGGGTCGTTCATCGCGCGTCGCAGCCGGCCCAGCGCCCGGCTGGTCGCCGGCGGCGACAGGTGCAGGCGTGCCGCCGCCTCGGTGACGCTGCCGGTGTCCATCAGCGCGTCGAACACGCGCAGCAGGTTGAGATCCAGGTCCTCTGCCACGGCCGTCCCCCATTCGTGCGTGTGACGCAATTACTCCTTACCGATGTTGCACTGGAAATCATGCCCGGGTCGTCCAATACTCGTTCTCAGGGGTCCTCGGCAGCCGATGCGCCGCTCTCGACAGGACACCCGACCGGTCGCGCCGGCCTTCGCCGGGCAGTGCCGACCGCCACCCCACCGACGACAGGAGTCCGACCATGCCCAAGATCGTGCGCCCGACCGCCTACGGCACCCCCGACGTGCTCGCCGTGACCGAGGTGGAGATCCCCCGCGCGGCCCCCGACGGCGTCGTGGTCGAGGTGCGGGCGGCAGGCGTCAACCCGATCGACTGGAAGCTCTACAGCGGGGCCTTCCACACCGTGGCCGAGGACCACGAGGACGCCGCCGGGATCAGCGCCTCGATGCCCGCGCTCGGCCTGGAGTGCGCGGGCGTGGTCACCGAGGTCGGTGCCGAGGTGACCGGGGTGCGGGTCGGGGACGAGGTCGTCGTGTACCCGGTGACGGCCGCCTACGCCGACTACGTCACCGCCCCGGCGACCTCGGTCCTCGCCAAGCCCGCCGGGCTCGGGTGGGCCGAGGCCGGGTCGTTGATGCTGACCGGCACCACCGCCGTCCACGCGCTGCACGCCGCCGGCGTCGGTGCCGGTGACGTCGTGCTGGTCCACGGCGGGGCCGGCGGGGTCGGCCTGATGGGCGTGCAACTGGCCGCCGCCGCCGGCGCGGCGGTGATCGCCACCGCCTCCGAGCGCAACCACGCGCTGCTGCGCGAACTCGGTGCCACCCCGGTCGTCTACGGCCCCGGGCTCGCCGACCGGGTGCGCGCCGTCGCGCCGGGAGGCGTCACCGCCGCGGTCGACTTCGCCGGGACCGCCGAGGCGCTCGACGTCTCGCTGGAACTGGTGGCCGACCGCGCCCGGATCGCCTCGATCGTCGGGTCGCCCCGACGCGCCGAGGCCGGCATCAAGCTGCTCGGCTACGGCCCCGGCCAGGACGCGGGCACCGAGATCCGCACTGCCGCCCGTGCCGACCTGGTCGAACGCGCGGGGTCCGGTGCGCTGCGGGTCGTCGTCGACGCCACCTTCCCGCTCGCCGACGCCGCGAAGGCGCACGAGGTCGGCATCGCCGGGCACGGTCCCGGCAAGCTCGTCCTCATCCCCTGACCGGCCCGGTGCCGGTCAGCGCGGAAGGCGGGCCGCGACGCCGTCGAGGAGGAATTCGAGGCCGGTCCGGAAGGTCTCGTCGGCGTCCAGGTGCGGGCCGTCGCGGACGACCGTGGCCAGCGCGGGGAACCGTCCGGTGGCGAAGGTCCGTTCCAGGTAGGGCCCGTGGCTGCGCTGCCACTGCTGCTCGTCCATCCCGGAGGCCCGCTCGGCGCGCCGCTCGCCGACCTCCCGGCGTACCGCGCCGACCACGTACGCGTTGACCGCGGCGACCGCCGGCACGACGGTGCCCAGGTCGACGCCGTCCATCGCGGCCAGCACGGCTTCCCCGCAGGCCAGCCGGTTCGGGCCGAGCTGGGGTCGCCCGCCGAGCAGGTCGGCGAGCCATTCGTGCCGGTGGGCGGCCTGTCGGGTGGCCTCGGCCAGGGACCGCAGCACCTCGCGCCACCCGTCGCCGACCGGCCGGACCTCCGCGTGGACCGCGTCGACCATCAGGTCGAGCAGCTCCTCCTTGGTGGCGATGTAGCCGTAGAGCCGCATCGGCCCGACGTCCAGCGCGGCGGCGACCTTGCGCAGCGACACCGCGTCCAGGCCCTCCGCGTCGGCGAGCCGGATCGCCGTGCGGACGATCCGCTCCCGGCTCAGCGGGGCCGGCACCGGTCGATCCGACGGCTCCGGCCGCTCCCACACCAGCATGACGGGAACAATACAGTGTTGGTCGGTGATACGGTGTATTGACTGATACGGTGAATCGAGGGGGATCATGAGAATCGCCATCGTCGGAGCCGGCATGGGCGGCCTGGCCCTTGCCCGGGTGCTGCACGTGAACGGCGTCGAGGCCACCGTCTACGAACGTGAACCGTCGCGGGACGCGCGTGGCCAGGGCGGCATGCTCGACATCCACTCCGGGCAGCGGGCGCTGCGCGAGGCCGGCCTGATCGACGGCTTCCACGCGATCGCCCGTGGCGAGGGCCAGGACATGCGGCTCCTGGAAGCGGACGGCACCCTCCTGCTCCAGGAGGACACGCCCGAGGACGCGCCGCTGTTGCGGCCCGAGGTCGACCGCGCCGACCTGCGCGCCCTGCTGCTGGACTCCCTACCCGGGCACGCGGTGCGCTGGGGGCACGCGTTCGAGTCCGCCGAGGACGGCGTGCTGCGGTTCGCGGGCGGCGGCAGCGCGCCGTACGACCTGCTGGTCGGGGCCGACGGCGCGGGCTCGCGGGTCCGCGCGCTGCTCACCGACGCCCGCCCGGCGCACCTCGGCCAGAACGTCGTGGAGATCGGCATCCCCGACATCGACCGCACCCACCCCGACCTCGCGGCGATGGTCGGGCGCGGCAACTTCTGGGTGTTCGGCACCGGGCAGTCCCTGGCCGCGCAGCGCAACGGCGACGGCCGCGTGCGCATCGGCCTGAGCTTCTACAACACCGCCGAGGACTGGTTCGCCACCAGCGGGATCCCGTTCGACGACCCGGCCGCCGCCCGGGCGCGGCTGGTCGAGCTGTACGCCGGCTGGGACGCGCGGTTCACCGCGTTGATCGAGGCCTGCGACGACACCGTCCAGCCGCGCTCGCCCACCACCCTCCCGATCGGCCTGACCTGGCCGTCGTCGCCGAGCGTCACGCTGCTCGGCGACGCCGCGCACCTGATGCCGCCGGTGGGGGAGGGCGCGAACATGGCGCTGCTCGACGGCGCCCTGCTCGGCCTCGCGCTGGCCGCGCACCCGGACGACCCGGCCGCCGCCGTGCGGGAGTACGAGAGCGAGATGTTCGAACGCACCGGTGCCGCCGCCCGGATGTCGGCGAAGGTGCAGGAGCTGCTGATGTCGCCGGACGCCGCCCGGCGGTTGCTCGCGTTCTTCCAACCCGGCTGACGAGGCAAAGCCACCGGCCTGACGTTTCCCGCTGGGCGAAGCCGCGGGATCGGTTCCGATCGTCTGCGCAACCATCGTGATCGAAGGTTCCCTGGGTCGTCTCACGGCCGAGCGCATCTCGGGTGAGACGTTGCCGCAGGCAAATCGAATTGCTCTCGCTGCGAAGATCAGCGCATGGCCCAACCCACGTTGCACACCCGGCGGCTCACTCTCGTGCCGCTGGCCGACGAGCACCTCGGGTGGGAAATCGAGCTGGACTCCGACCCCGAGGTGATGCGCTATCTCACCGGCCGAGCCGCCTCGCGCGCCGAGGTCGAGCGCTCGCATCGCCGCCGGCGTGCAGCTTCGCGCGAGGCGGCCGGCCTCGGGTTCTGGGTCGGCTTTGCCGAGGACGGGTTCGTCGGCTGGTGGTTGCTGCGGCCGCCGCATGGGCCGGATCAGCCCGAAGTCGCCGGCGAGGCGGATCTCGGCTACCGGCTGCTGCGCCGCCGGTGGCGCCACGGATATGCCACCGAGGGGGCCCGTGAACTCATCCGCTACGGCTTTGCCGACCTCGGGCTCAACCGCATCTTCGCGCAGACCCTGGCCGTCAACACCGCGTCACGGGCCACCATGACCGCCGCCGGGCTCTCGTTCGTCCGAGCGTTCCTCTCCGCCGGACACGACGACGACCCAGTGCCGGGCGCCGAGCAAGGTGAGGTCGAGTACGAGATCACCCGGACCACCTGGGCGCAGAGCCGAGTTCCCCTCGGATCTGGTGGTCCCGCCGACTGAATCGGCTGCCAAGATCACGGAGGATCCGCCGAAGCCGCCGAGAACCTAAAACGGACGGGTCAGATCGACCCGCCGATACCGCTGCCACGACAAGTGCAGCACAGCCGACCGCACCAACGCGTTCGGCACCGTCGGCAGGACTCCCGACGACATCAGCGGCGAGATCCCGAAGGGCCCCGGCTCAGGACTGGGCGAGGTCGGCGAAGCGGCTGTAGTGCAGCTGGTGGGCCACGGTGATGGTGGCGGTGGGGCCGGCGCGGTGCTTGGCGATGATCAGGTCGGCTTCGCCGGCGCGGGGGTCGTCGCGCTCCCAGGCGTCCGGGCGGTTGATCAGGATCACCATGTCGGCGTCCTGCTCCAGCGAGCCGGACTCGCGCAGGTCGGACAGCTGCGGGCGCTTGTCGGTGCGCTGCTCCGGGCCTCGGTTCAGCTGGCTGATCGCGATCACCGGGACCTCCAGCTCCTTCGCGATCAGCTTCAGGTTCCGGGAGAACTCCGAGACCTCCTGCTGGCGCGACTCGCTGCGCTTGCCCGAGGACATCAGCTGGAGGTAGTCGACGATCACCAGGCGCAGGTCGTGCCGCTGCTTGAGCCGCCTGGCCTTCGCCCGGATCTCCATCATGGTCAGGTTCGGCGAGTCGTCCACGAACAGCGGCGCCTCGCTGATCTCGCTCATCCGGCGGGCCAGCCTGGTCCAGTCGTCGTCGCTCATCCGGCCACCGCGCATGTCGCCCAGGCGGATCTTCGCCTCGGCGGAGAGCATGCGCATGACGATCTCGGTCTTGCTCATCTCCAGCGAGAAGATGGCGCTGGTCAGGCCGTGCTTGACCGAGCACGACCGGGCGAAGTCCAGGCCCAGCGTCGACTTGCCGACACCGGGACGGGCCGCGACGATGATCATCTGACCGGGGTGCAGGCCGTTGGTCAGCTCGTCCAGGTCGGCGAAGCCGGTCGGGATGCCCAGCGACGACCCGCCGCGCGAGGCGATGGCGTCGATCTCGTCCATGGTCGGCTGGAGCAGTTCCTCCAGCACCACGTAGTCCTCGGTGGTGCGCCGCTCGGTCACCTCGTAGATGGCGGCCTGCGCGCGGTCCACCACCTCGTCCACGTCCGCGCCCTCGGCCCCGTTGTAGCCGAGCTGGACGATCCGGGTGCCCGCCTCGACCAGCCGCCGCAGCACGGCCTTCTCGGCCACGATCTCCGCGTAGTAGGACGCGTTCGCGGCGGTCGGCACGGTCGCGATCAGGGTGTGCAGGTACGGCGCGCCGCCCACCCGCAGCAACTCGCCCCGGCGCTCCAGCTCCGCCGACACGGTGATCGGGTCGGCCGGCTCGCCGCGCCCGTAGAGGTCGAGCACGCAGTCGTACACGGCCTGGTGCGCGGGCCGGTAGAAGTCGTTCGGGGCGAGCACCTCGACCACGTCGGCGATGGCGTCCTTGCTCAGCAGCATCCCGCCGAGCACCGACTGCTCCGCGGCGAGGTCCTGGGGCGGCTGCCGTTCGAAACCGGGCTCGGTCATGCCCCGGTCGTCCACCAGCGCCACCGCGAACTCACCCCAATCTGTTCGTGACCCCAAGTTCTACCTCGCGGGTACGACAATTTCGGCGAGGCACGCTCAGCGACCTCGCGGACGCTAGAGCCCCCCGGATGGACCAGGCAAACGCGCCTGTGGACAAGCCCGTGGACAGCCTGGGGATGGTTTCGCCGGGTTGGCCACAACGCCCTGGAAAGCTGTGGACAACCTGGGTACAACTCCGGCTGTGACAGAAGTTTTCGCAGGTCAATCCCTGTGGATAAGTGTGTGGAAAAGTGCTTCGTCACACCCTCGGCGTGTCGCGTGTAACCGCTCGCACGGCGTGTCGCGGCCTACCCGTCACATCGAGTTGTCCACAGCCGGACGTGCGAAAGGGCCGCCCGACCGGAGTATCCGGCCGAACGGCCCTTTCGGCGACGAAACGAGCGCGGGGCTCAGCTCGTGGCGGCGACCTCGACGGCCAGCGCCACCGTGACCTCGGGGTGCAGGCGCACCGACACGGTGTGCTTGCCCAGGGTCTTGATGTGGCCGGCGATGTCGATCGTCCGCTTGTCCAGCGTCGGGCCGCCCGCGGTGCGGACCGCCGACACGATGTCGGACGAGGTGACGGAGCCGAACAGCTTCTTCGAGCCGACGGCGGCCTTCGCCTTGAGGGTCACCGAGCCCAGGCCCTCCAGGGAGGTCTTGATCTCCTTGGCGTGGTCCAGGTCGCGGACCCGGCGGGTCTCCTGCGCACGGCGGATGACCTCGACCTGCTTGGCCGCGCCCTTGGTGGCGATGATCGCCAGGCCGCGGGGCAGCAGGTAGTTGCGGCCGTAGCCGTCCTTGACCTCGACGATGTCGCCGGGGCCACCGAGGCCGCTGACGTCAGCGGTGAGGATGAGCTTCACGGTGTCTCCCCTTTCTCAGCGGGCGGTCGAGGTGTAGGGCAGCAGCGCCATCTCGCGGGCGTTCTTGACGGCGACCGCGACGTCGCGCTGGTGCTGCGAGCAGTTGCCGGTCACCCGGCGGGCGCGGATCTTGCCCCGGTCCGAGATGTACTTCCGGAGCAGGGTGGTGTCCTTGTAGTCGATGGCGTGCGCGTTGCGGTCCTTGCAGAACGCGCAGACCTTCTTCTTGGGCTTGCGCACAGGCGGCTTGGCCATGTGGTTACTCCTGGTATGACGCGGTGAGGTATGGGGTGCGGTCTAGAAGGGGGGCTCGTCGGAGAAACCGCCGCCGGAACCCGCCGGGGGCGCGGAGCCCCACGGGTCGTCGGCCGGGGCACCGCCGCCGCCACCGCCGCGAGACTGACCGCCGCCGCCGCCGAAGCCGCCGCCACCGCCGTCTCCACGGCTCACCTTGTTGACCTTCGCGGTCGCGTACCGCAGCGAGGGGCCGATCTCGTCGACCTCAAGCTCGATGACGGTGCGCTTCTCGCCTTCCTTCGTCTCGAAGGAACGCTGGCGCAGGCGCCCGGTCACGAGCACGCGAGAACCCCGGGTGAGGGACTCGGCCACGTTCTCCGCGACCTGCCGCCACACGTTGCACCGCAGGAACAGGGCTTCCCCGTCCTTCCACTCCCCCGACGCCTTGTCGAAGGTGCGCGGGGTGGAGGCGACCGTGAAGCTCGCCACCGCCGCGCCGGACTGGGTGAAGCGCAGTTCGGGATCGGCGGTCAGGTTCCCGACCACCGTGATCGTCGTCTCGCCAGCCATGTTCGCCAGTGCTCCTAAGCCTTGACGGGCGCGGCCTTGACGGGCTTCTGCCGCGGCGCCTTGGCCGGCTCGCGACGCAGGACCTTGGTCCGGAGCACCGTTTCCTGGAGTCCGAGCTGGCGGTCCAGCTCCTTCACCGCGTCCGGGGACGAGATCAGGTCGAGCACCGCGTAGATGCCCTCGGAGTTCTTGTTGATCTCGAAGCTCAACCGGCGCTTGCCCCACACCTCGACCTTCTCGACGTTCCCGCCCGTGGTGCGGATGACGTTGAGGAACGTGTCAAGGGACGGCGCGATCGTGCGCTCGTCGAGACTGGGGTCGAGGATGACCATCACTTCGTAATGACGCATGAAGACCACTCACCTCCTGTGGACTCGGCGGCCACGGACTTTCCGTGGCAGGAGGGTCGTCGCGTCAGCAACCCGCAGAGGGTAGCAACCGGTGCCCGGGGCGCTGCCGCCGGGGGCCGGTTTCCGCTGGTCCCCGCCGGGTCAGGCGGTCGCCCGGCGGAGCACCCAGGTGCGCACGAGGGCACCGGTCACGCAGGAGAGCAGGAGCACCGCCAGCAGCACGGGCGCCGCGACGCCGCCGCCCATCCGGCCGGTGCCCGGCAGCGCCTGGGCGCGCCCGGCGGTCTGCACGCCGTCCGCGTCCGCGCCGGGCAGCCCGAAACCGGGCCGGTAGCCGGGGATGTTGCCGCCGTAGCGGACCCCCGGCGACGGGGTGAACTGGCCGGGCATCGCGAACGGCAGCGAGCCGTAGCTGAACAGCGGCACCCGGCCGAAGTTCCCGCCGAACGGGTTCGACCCGTAGAGCGGCAGGTCCAGCCCGCCGACGCCGCCGACCGGCGTGAACCCAGGTTGGCCGCTGCCCGGCTGCCCGGTGCCCGGCGTGCCGCCCGGCGGGGTGCCGGGCTGACCGGTGCCGGGCGGGGTGCCTGGCTTGGGCGTGGGCTTGGCGCCGACCCCGCCGGGCAACTGGCCGACCGCCTCCTGGGAGGCGTCCGCGATGCCCTTGGTGCCGTCCTGCACGGGCGCGGCGACGGCGTTCACGCCGGTCACCGTCACTCCGCAGAGCTGGGTCAACGTGGTCCGCACGCCGGTGGTCAAGGTGGTCAGCACCGGGCCGAGCAGCGGGATCTTGCCCAACTCGGCCACGACCTTGTTCGCGATGTCGCCGCCGGTGATCACGCCGGACCCGGTGGGGATCGCGCCGATCGGGATGGGCGGCATCGCGCCGAACGCCTTCTTGAACGGCTCGGCGAGCGGTGGTCCGAGCAGCGGAATCGCCCTGACCAGGTCGAACACCGGCTGGACCACCGCGCCGGTGCTCAGCGACACGGGCGTGCCCGGTGCTCCCTGGACGGTGGTGGCACAACTGCCGACGACCACGGGTTCGGCCGCCTGGGCCGTGCCCGCGCCGACCGCACCGACCGCGAACACCACGGCCACCGCCACCGACAGCCGGGTGAGTCGGGTCCGCATGTCCAGCCTCCCTGGCCTGCCTCCGCGCCGTTTCCTACTTACAAGTAACGAGCGTAGGGCCTCGTGGTGACGTGAGTCATGTCCCGATCTGACAATTTTCGTATCGGCGGTCGCGACCGGGTCGTTGCAGCGCCCGACTACTCTGCACAGTCATGCGCATCGGGGCTCACGTCCGCGACGACGACCCAGTGGGCGCCGCGGCTGCCCGCGACGCCGAAGTCGTCCAGTTCTTCCTCGCCGACCCCCAGGGGTGGAAGGCGCCGGCGCCGCACCCCCAGACCGAGGCGCTGCTGGCCTCCGACCTGGACGTCTTCATCCACGCGCCCTACCTGGTGAACGTCGCGTCGCTGAACAACCGGATCCGCATCCCGTCCCGCAAGATGGTCCTCCAGCACGCCGACGGCGCGGCCAAGGTCGGCGCGAAGGGCCTGATCGTGCACGGCGGCCACGTCACCAAGGGGGAGGACCCGGCCGACGGCATCGCGAACTGGCGCAAGATGTTCGAGCGCCAGGCGCAGGACGGCGGCTTCGCGGTCCCGATCCTGATCGAGAACACCGCGGGCGGCGACAACGCCATGGCCCGCACCTTCGACATGCTGGCGCGGCTGTGGGACGCGGTGGGCGAGTTCGACGCCGGGTTCTGCCTGGACACCTGCCACGCGTTCGCCTCCGGCGAGGACCTGGTCGGCATCGTCGACCGGGTGAAGGCCATCACCGGCCGGATCGACCTGGTGCACCTCAACAGCTCGCGCGACGAGTTCGGCTCGGCGCGCGACCGGCACGCCAACATCGCGTCGGGCACGATCGACCCGGAGCAGTTGGTCGCGGTGGTCGCCGCGGCCGACGCGCCCGCACTGGTCGAGACACCGGACGAGGGGCAGGCGGAGGACATCGCGTTCCTCCGCGAGCACCTGGACCGATGAGCGTGACACGGGAGGTGGCCGCGGTGCCCGAACGGGCGTCCGGGCGGCGGTCGCACCGGTTCGGCCGGTCCGCGCTGGCCGTGCTGGTCCTCCTGTGCGGGCTGACGCTGCTCGCGGGCTTCGCGAACAAGGACCGCTGCACGGGGCCCTCGTTCGACCAGTGGGGCCGCACCCAGCCGGACTACGAGAAGCGCAACAAAGAAGACGTCTGCTACTCCGACATCCAGCACCTGTGGATCGGCCGCGACGTCGACCGGCACGTGTTCCCGTACGTCGACGGCAGCATCACCGACAACGGCGTGCTGGTCGGCGGCACGGTCGAGTACCCGGTGCTGACCGGCCTGCTGATCTGGGCGGGCGCGATCTTCGCGCACAACGACGCCACGTTCCTGCTGTTCTCCGCGCTGCTGATGGCCCCGTTCGGGCTGGCCACGGCGTGGCTGCTGGGCAAGCTGAGCCGCTGGCGCGCGCTGCTGTGGGCGATAGGCCCGCCGATGGTGCTCTACGCGTTCCACAACTGGGACCTGCCGGTGGTGTTCTGCGCGGTCGCGGCGGTGTTCGTCGTGCACCGGGGCTGGGGACGCACACCGCGGCCGTTGGTGGACCGCGCGGTGGTCGCGTCGGTGCTGCTCGGGCTCGGGTTCGCGTTCAAGATCTACCCGGCGGCGTTCGTGCTGCCGCTGTGCCTGTACGTGCTGACCGGCGGGCGCGAGGGCCTGGCCGAGGGGCGCAAGCTGGACTGGCCGGGCGCGGTGAAGGTCGCGTTCGCGTCGGTGGCCACGGTCGTGCTGGTGAACCTGCCGTTCGCGGTGTTCGGGTTCGAGGGCTGGCAGGCGTCGTTCACGTTCCAGCAGCTGCGCCGGGTCGACATCACCACGAACTCGATCTGGTTCTGGTCGATGCGGCCGTTCATGCCGGACGAGACCATGCAGGCGATCGTCGGCGTGCTCTCGCCGCTGGGCATCCTGGCGTCGTTCGCGCTGGCGTGCTGGATCGGCTGGCGGCGGTTCCAGCGCGAGGGCGTCTACCCGTGGGTGCCGGTGTCGGCGGCCATGCTGTGCGGGTTCCTGCTGCTGCACAAGGTCCACTCGCCGCAGTACACGCTGTGGCTGGTGCCGATGTTCGTGCTGCTGCGCATCCCGCTGGCCTGGGCGTTCGCCTACTTCGCGGCCGACATCGCGATGGGCATCGGCATCTTCCGCTGGTACTACGCGATCGAGTTCGGCCAGGCGTCGGGCATCTACGACGGGTTCGCCGCGCAGGCCGTGGTGATCGGCGTGTGGGGCCGGGCCGGGCTGCTGGTCGCGCTGTTCTTCGTGTTCCTGAAATCCCAGGTGAGCTTCCGCGACCGGCCGCTGGACCGGTTCCTCGCGGTGACGAAGGCGAGGACGAAGCCTTGACCGACTTCCTGGACGCCACCCGCACGGCCTACGACACGGTCGCGGTGTCCTACGAAGAACTCCTGAGGGACCACTTGGCGGCCAACGCGGCGGACCGGGCCGTGCTCGGGATGTTCGCCGAGTACGTGGCGGGCCAGGTCGCCGACGTCGGCTGCGGGCCGGGCCGGATCAGCGCCCACCTGGCGTCGCTCGGGCTGGACGTGTTCGGCGTCGACCTGTCGCCGGGCATGGTCGAGGTGGCCCGCGACCGGCACCGGGGCCTGCGGTTCGAGGTCGGCTCGATGACGGAGCTGGACCTGCCGGACGCGTCGCTGGGCGGCGTGGTGGCCTGGTACTCGGTGATCCACGTGCCGCCGGAGCTGCACCCCGAGGTGTTCGCCGGGTTCTTCCGGGTGCTGGAGCCGGGCGGGCACCTGCTGCTGGCGTTCCAGGCGGGCGACGAGCCCCGGCACATCACCGAGGGGTACGGCCACCAGGTCGACCTCGTCGCCTACCGGCTGCCGCCGGAGCGGATCGCGGCGCAGCTGGCCGACGCCGGGTTCGCGCTGCGCACGACGGTCGTCCGCGAGCCCGAGCCGCCCCACGAGAAGACCCGGCAGGCGTACCTGATCGCCCGCAAGCCCGGATGACCACCGGGTACTCCGGCAAGCCGCTGCACGTGAAGCTGGGCGTCGGACCCGGGTCCCGCACCCTGCTGGTCGCCGCACCCGCCGGCTTCACCCTGGACTGCCCGTTCCACCGCCGCGCCGGGCGCGGGCCGTACGACGTGCAGTTGGTGTTCTGCCCGGATGTCGCCGCGCTGGCCCGTCAGTGGGACGCGGCGGTGGCCCGGATGACGGTGGCCGGCGCGCTGTGGGTGGCGTGGCCGAAGAAGTCGTCCGGCGTCCCGACCGACCTGGCCGAGAACGGCGTGCGCGAACACGCCCTCGCCCACGGCCTGGTCGACGTGAAGGTGTGCGCCGTGGACGAGGTGTGGTCCGGCCTGAAACTGGTCCGCCGCCTCAGGGACCGCTAGGCCGCGGGGACGGCCTGCGCCCGGCGGCCGATCCGCAGCACGCGCTGGTCCGGTGCGCCGTCCAGGAAGCCGCCGCACGGGTCGTCGTCGCCCGACCGGCGCACCAGGTCCCTGGCCGGCTGGTAGATCTCCTTGAGGATGATCACGCCTAGCGCGACCACCGCCACGTCGCGGATCACCACCGCGCCCAGGAACCAGTCGATCGGCAGGCCCTTGTTGTCGGTGCCCAGGTAGAAGTACATCCGGGGGGCCCAGACCAGCGCGTCCACCGCCATCCACGCCAGCAGCAGCTTCCAGCGCGGCAGCGCCAGCACGGCCAGCGGTACCAGCCACAGCGAGTACTGCGGGCTCCACACCTTGTTCGTCAGCAGGAACGCGGCCACCACCAGGAAGCCGAGCTGCGCCAGGCGCGGTCTGGTCGGCGCGGACAGCGTCACGTACCCGATCCCCAGGCAGCACACCAGGAACAGCACCGCGCTGACCGTGTTGAGCACCTCGGGCGCCTGGCCCTGCGCCAGGCCCGGGTCGAAGCCCGGCCAGCTCGTCCACTGCGCGACCACGTTGTACAGCGAGTCCGGGTCCACGCCGCGCTCGGTGTTGAGCCGGAAGAACTCCCGCCAGCCCGCCGGGTAGAGGTAGGCGATCGGCGCGTTGACCGCCGCCCACGTGGCCAGCGTGGCGGCCAGCGTGGACAGCCCGTACCTCATCTTCCCGGTGCGCCAGCACAGCAGCAGGAGCGGTCCGAGCAGGAACAGCGGGTACAGCTTCGCCGCGCCGCCCAGGCCGAGCAGCACACCGGCCAGCACCGGCCGCTTGCGCGCCCAGGCCAGCATGCCCGCCGTCGCGAACGCCGTCGCGAGCGTGTCGAAGTTGGTGAACGCGTGCACCACGACCAGCGGCGACACCGCGACGATCGCCGCGTCCCACACCCGCCGGCGGGCCAGCCGGGCCACCGCCCACGCGGTCACCAGCCACGCCAGCGCCAGCCACAGCGCGGTGAAGTTGAAGTACACGATCACCGTCATCGGGTTCGGCAGCCAGCCGGCCTGCGCGATGACCGTCCAGCCCTGCGCCATCTTCGCGTTCACCCACTGGAACACGCCGGTCAGCACCGGGTACTCCATGTACCGGACGTGCGCGGTGGGCTTGCCCTCGTCGTCCACCCAGGACGTCTTGTAGGGGAACATCCCCGGCTGGTCGAGCCGCTCCGCGGTGTAGAGCGGCACGGTGTCCGAGTAGCACATCGCGGTGAACTGCTTGCTGCCCCGCCAGTCCAGCTGCGCGACGCCGTTCTGGTCGGTGTACTGCTGCACGCACGGCGACTTCGCGACCCACGCGAACGACAGCGTCACCACGGCCAGCAGCAGCACCACGCGCAGCGGCGTCCAGAACCACTGCCGGCCCACCGAGGCGTGCCGGCCGATCGGGCCGCCGAACGGTCTGGAAGCGGCCTTCGCCACCGGTTCGGTCCACGTGGGGTACACCCGCTCGTCCGGGCCGAGCGAATCGGTGTCGTCGGCGCTCGCCGGTGTGTGCTGTGAAGGGCTGGACACGTGCCGGATGCTACGGGCAGGCGTCCACGGTTGTGGTGAAGAAGGCCGCTCCGGGAGGAATCCGGACCGCACCTCCCCGGAAAAGGACCCGGTCGGTCCGGCGGGCGACCGCGCGGACGAGAACGGCGGGGCACGCGATGCGCGCCCCGCCGTTCTCGCGGTCGACCGCCCGGTCGACTACTCGGTCCGCCGGATGGCCGGTGGGCTCTCCGCCTCGCCCGCGCCCCCGTTCCCGATCGGGTTGGGGTTGTTCGGGTTGAGCGGGTCGGACGTGGTCGACGTGGGCGGGCACAGCCCGGGTCGGCACGACCTCGTGGTGGACGTCGTGGTGGTCGGCTCCGTCGTCTGCTTCGGCGGAGTCGTCGTCGTGGTCGGCTCGTCTTCCTTGGGCGGGGTCGTCGTGGTGGTCGTGGTGATCTTCGGCGCTTCGAGTTCGCCGATCGCCTTGGGCTTGGGGAAGCGGTCCGCCGGCTGGCCGTTCATCGCCTGGTCCATGAACTGCTGCCAGATCTGGCCGGGGATGCCGGAACCGTAGATGTCCTTGCCGCCCTTGTAGACCAGCGCCTTGTTGCCCATGTCGGTGCCCAGCCACACGCCGACCGACAGCGTCGGGGTGTAGCCCACCATCCACGCCTTCGCGTTCTGCGAGGTGTCGGCGAGTTCGTGCGTGCCGGTCTTGCCCGCGCAGTCGCGCTTGTCGGCGCACCCGATGTTGGACTTGGTCGGGATCTCCTTCAGCACGTCGGTGACGTTGTCCGCGATGTCCTGGCTCTTGGTCGCGTCCGGGTCGAACGCCGGGCTGGTGACGTCGACGTGCTGGTGGATGATGTCGCCGGCCGCGTTGGTGATCTTGCTGATGAAGAACGGCTCGTGGTAGACGCCGCGCGCGGCGAACGTCGCGTAGGCCGAGGTCATGTCGAACGGCCGGACCAGGGTCTGGCCACCACCGATGGAGATGTTGCCGTCCGGGGTGCCGCCGTCCTCGCCGACCAGGAGCTTGCGCTGCTGGCCGTCCCAGGTGATCTCGCGCGGGATGCCCGCCTGGTGCGCGGCCTCGGCGACCTTGCCGGTGCCCACCTGGAGGGCCATGTCGAAGAACACCGTGTTGACCGACTTGACCATCGCCTCGCGCACGCTGCACTGCTTGGGCACCACGCAGGCCACGCCGGGCGAGTTGCGGACCGGGCGGTTGTCGCCGCGGCCGGGGAACGTCCGGGGCGAGCTGCCGTCGTAGAGCTTGCCCGCTCCCTCGCCCTTCTGGAGCGCGGCGACGAAGTCGAACGGCTTGAACGACGACCCGGGCTCCTGGAGGGTGCCCTTCTGGTAGTCGATGCCGTTGCCGTCACCGCCCATGTAGGCGCGCACCGCGCCGGTCGCCGGGTCGATGGCCGACATCGAGGCCCGCAGGTCCGGGTCCTCGCCGTCGAGCTTCTCGGCGACGGTCTTCTCGGCCGCGGTCTGCAACGTCGGGTCGATCGTGGTGTAGACGATCGCGCCGGACTTCTGGGCCCGCTCGACCGGCCACTTGTTCTTGGCCATCTCGGCCTCGACCTGCATCCGGATGAACAGCCGGGGCCCGTCCAGGCCCGCGGGCTGCGACTCGGCCAGCGGGCGCAGCTCGGGCTGCTTCTCCTGGTCCCGGACGCTCTTGTCCATCCACTTGTGCGTCACCAGCTGGTCCATCACGTACTCCCAGCGCTCCTTGACGTACGCGGGTTCCTCGGACCGGCTGGGGTTCTGGATCATGCCCGCGAGCAGCGCCGCCTCGGACGGGGTCAGCTCCTTGAGGTCGTTGCGGTTGAAGTAGACCTTGGCGGCCTCCTTCACCCCGTACGCGGAACGGCCCAGGTAGATCGTGTTCAGGTAGGCGGTCAGGATGTCGTTCTTGTCCTGCTGCTCGGACATCTTGTACGCCTTGACGAACTCGGTGAACTTCCGGCTCAGCGTGCCCTGGTCGTCCTCGGTCGCCTGCTTCACGTACTGCTGGGTCAGGCCGGAGCCACCGCTGTTGCGGCCGGTCACCTGGTACCAGACCGCGCGCCCGATGGCGGTGAAGTCGAAGCCCGGGTTCGTCTCGAACGTCGGGTCCTCGGCCGCGAACACCGCGTGCTTGAGCTGGTCGGGCAGGTCCTCGTACTTGACCAGGGTCCGGTTCGCCCCGGAGGGCGCGATCTTGGTCATCTCCGAGCCGTCGGAGTAGAGGATCGTGATGGCCTTGTTCTGGTCGAACGCGACCTGCTCCGGGTTGGGCACGTCGACCAGCTGGTAGGCGATGGCGAACGCGACGATCGGCCCGAGGATCATCAGGAACAGGCCGACGTAGGTGATGCGGCGCACCCGGCGCCAGATCTTCTTCCGGCGCAAGACCTTGGCCTCCTCCGGGGTCGGCTCGTCGTCGTACTCGTCGTCGTAGAACGGCTCCAGCTCGACCTCGTCCTCGCGGTGGGTCAGCAGCTCCGGCTCGCGCGCCACGGTCTGGTGCACCGGGGGCAGCAGGTCGGTCGGCTCCTCGCCCGGACGGCGCGGCGGACCGCCGGGGCCGCCCGCGGGCGGACGTCCGGGCGGCACGGGGCCGTTCGGGCCGGGCCGGCGCATGCCGCCGGGAGGCGTGGGGGGACGCGCCGGGCCGCGGGGGACCTGTCGCGTCGCGTTCGGGTCGGCGTTGGCCGCGCTCGGCACGCCGGGGCCGCCCGGTCGGGGTGCACCGGGGCCGTTGGGTGCGCCGGGACCGTTGGGCCCGCCGCGCGGGACACCGCCGGGACCCGGCTCGGGTGCCCTGCGCCGACCGCCCTGGGGTACTCCGCCGGGGGGCGTGCCGGGCCCCTGCGGCGGGCCGCCCTGGGGTCCGCCGCCCTGGGGGATGCCGCCCTGGGGGATGCCGCCGGGGGGCGTGCCCATGGGCGGGCGACCCGGTGGCGGACCGCCGGCCGGCGGGCGGGCGAACCCGCCGGGCGGGGTGCCCTGACGGGGACCGCCCGGTCGGCTCGCGAATCCGCCCGGCGGTGTGCTCGGACGCTCCGGCTGATCCCCTGCGCCGTGGCGTGGGGGCTGCGCGCCGCCGTCCGGGTCTTCCCCGGTCGGCCACTGCGGCTCTCCGCCACGGTGCCTGTCGTCATGCTGGTCGTTCACGAAAAAGCCTCCCAGACCGGCGTGCCGTCGCACGCGGTTCGGTGGTCGTACGCCGTTGCCCGGGTGAGCGACGCCCGTGATCGGAGGTCGTTCACTCCGCCGCGGTCCTCCGGCGTGACTTCCCGGAGTTCAAGCCACGCGTTCCCAGGACGTATGACTGCACCAGGTGGTTCCAACTGCACGTGCGGCAAACCTCCACCACGTACACGGTGAACTCCTCGAAGAGGTTCGCCATGCGGGTCAGTTCCTCGACGGTGCGCGCGGATCCGGCCGCGTGCTTCAGCTCGTCGCCGTAGACCCAGGACACGAGGGTGAGCGGCTCCTTGCGGCACACCGGGCACGTGACGTCGCTCGGGCGGCCGTGGAACTTCGCAGCTCGCAGCAGGTACGGGCCGGCGTCGCAGACCTCCATCGTGCCCGTCCGGCCCGCGTAGACCTCCGCCAGCAGCGCACGGCGCTGTAGCGCGTAGTCCACGACCTGACGTTGGGTCAGCACGGGACCAGAGTACGTGGCGGCCCAACCCCTTCGTTGAGCCGTTCAGGGCAGTGGCCGTGATCACGGTGTGACCTGGTGCGCCACGCCACTTCTCGAATGGTGGGCGGATGTATCGCACCGATATACTCGTCCTACCCATCGGCGGTGAGTGCGAGGAGGTGTCCCTTGCTGGAGTTCGCCATCCTCGGACTGCTGCACGAGGCGCCCATGCACGGCTACGAGCTGCGCAAGCGTTTGCACGAGCTGCTGGGCGCGTTCCGCGCGTTCTCCTACGGGACGCTCTACCCCACGCTGCGCAGGCTGCAACGCGAGGGGTGGATCGTCGAGGAGGCGCCGGAGGAGGTCCGGTCCTGGGGCCGCCGCGCGCGCAAGGTCTACAAGCTCACCGCGGAGGGCAAGGAGCGGTTCGCCGACCTCCTGGTCAACGCGGGCCCGCAGACGTGGGACGACGATTCGTTCGGCGTCCACCTGGCCTTCTTCTCCCGCACCCCGGCCGAAATAAGGATGCGGATCCTCGAAGGCCGCCGCCGGCGGGTCGAGGAGAAGCGGGAGGGGCTGCGCACGGCCTTAGCGGGCGCGAGCGAGCGGATCGACCGCTACACGCGCGAGCTGCACCGCATGGGGTTGGACAGCACCGAGCGCGAGGTCCGGTGGCTCAACGAGCTGATCGCGCACGAGCAGGCCGAACAGCGCGAACGGGACGAATAGCCCAATGGGCATTGACGTAGAACAAGAAGGAGGACTCGGCATGGGCGACAACCGCCGCACCGTTCGAGTGGCCATTGTCGGGGTCGGCAACTGCGCGGCGTCGCTGGTGCAGGGTGTCCACTACTACCGCGATGCCGACCCGAGCACCCGCGTGCCCGGTCTGATGCACGTCGAGTTCGGCGACTACCACGTCCGGGACGTGGAGTTCGTGGCCGCGTTCGACGTGGACGCCAAGAAGGTCGGCGTCGACCTGTCCGAGGCGATCGTGGCCAGCGAGAACAACACGATCAAGATCACCGACGTGCCGCCGCTGGGCGTCACCGTCCAGCGCGGGCACACCTTCGACGGGCTCGGCCGGTTCTACCGGGAGACCATCGAGGAGTCCGACGAGCAGCCGGTGGACGTGGCGCAGGCGCTGCGCGACGCCGAGGTCGACGTGCTGGTCTCGTACCTGCCGGTCGGCTCGGAGGAGGCGGACCGCCACTACGCGCAGGCGGCGATCGACGCGCGGGTGGCGTTCGTGAACGCGCTGCCGGTGTTCATCGCGTCCGACCCCGAGTGGGCCCGCAAGTTCGAGGAGGCCGGGGTCCCGATCGTCGGCGACGACATCAAGTCCCAGGTCGGCGCGACCATCACGCACCGCGTGCTGGCCAAGCTGTTCGAGGACCGGGGCGTCCAGCTCGACCGCACCATGCAGCTCAACGTGGGCGGCAACATGGACTTCCTGAACATGAAGGAGCTGGAGCGCCTGGAGTCCAAGAAGGTCTCCAAGACCCAGGCCGTCACCTCGCAGGTCGACCGCGAGCTGGGCAAGCGGAACGTGCACATCGGGCCGTCGGACTACGTGGCCTGGCTGGACGACCGCAAGTGGGCGTACGTGCGGCTGGAGGGCCGGGCGTTCGGCGACGTGCCGCTGAACCTGGAGTACAAGCTGGAGGTCTGGGACTCGCCGAACTCCGCGGGCATCATCATCGACGCGGTGCGCGCGGCGAAGATCGCCCTGGACCGGGGCATCGGCGGGCCGATCCTGTCGGCGTCCTCCTACTTCATGAAGTCCCCGCCGGTCCAGTACTCGGACTCGGCGGCGCACGAGGCCGTCGAGGCGTTCATCCGCGGCGACGTGGAGCGCTGACGCTCGTTCGGGTGATGACCCCCTCGGTTCGACGGGCCTGGCCTGCGAACCGAGGGGGTTCCGCCATGAACGTGCTGTTCGCCGCCCTGCCGGCGGCAGGTGCTCTCGTGCCCACCGGCCAGGCGGCCGCGACCTGCCTGCCCGCGAGCCCGACCGACCCGACCGAGCTGTGCGTGGAACTCGTGCCGGTCGGTCACGACTACGCGGCGCACGGGTGGTTCGAGCCGGCCGGCTCGGTGCCCGGCCACCTGGAGGTGAAGCTGTACGGCTTCCCGAGGTGCAGCCGAGGCCGTACCTGCCGGCGAGCCGGAAGGTCGAGTGCGCCGAGCTACCGCTGACGCTTGGACAGGCGCAGGGACTGCCACGAGCCGTCGGCGGTCCACCCGCCGTCCACGGGCAGCGCGATCCCGTTGACGAACCCGCTCTTGGCGGGGTCGGCGAGGAACGCCACGGCCTGCGCGATGTCGTCGGGGAGGGCGAACCGCCCGAGCGGCACGTGGTCGGTGATGTCGGTGTCGCCGTAGTGCCCGCCGGCCTGCGACTCGACGTCCATCTCGGTCTTGACCCAGCCGGGGCACACGGCGTTGACCCGCACCCCGCGCGCGCCCCACTCGACGGCGAGCGTGCGGGTCAACCCGATCAGGCCGTGCTTCGTGGTGTTGTAGGCGCTGCGGTCGGCGACCCCGCGCAGCCCGGCGACGGACGCGATGTTGACCACCGAGCCCGCGCCGCGCGCCAGCATCGACCGGCCGAGCGCGCGGGTGACCAGGAACGGCCCGGTCAGGTTGACCGCGAGCATCCGCTGCCACTGCTCGACGGTGGTGTCCTCGAACGGCCGGATCCCGGCGATGCCGGCGTTGTTGACCACCACGTCGACCCGGTCGAGCCCGTCCGCCAGGCGGGCGACGTCCGCCTCCGACGACACGTCCCCGACCACCCCGCCGGGCGTGTCCTGGAGGTCGAACCCGACGACGCGGTACCCCTCCTCCCGCAACACGTCGCAGATCCGCGCCCCGATCCCCTGCGCCGCCCCGGTGACCACCGCAACTCGCTGCTCCATGACCGCGAGGCTAGGTCGTGGCCGGGCGGCGCGGCGAGGTCCGGTGGGAGGTTGTGCCGACGGCGCTGTCGTGCACCTGGACGCGCACCACGTCGGTCGCCGTGCGCCCGATGTCCGGTGCGGCCGACGCGCGCGCCCGGTCCAGGCCGACCAGTCCGATCAGGGCGGCGGTGGCCAGTACGACGGCGCTTGCCCGGCGAGTGCTCGATCGCACGAATGCTCCCTCGTCTCCGGGGCGACCGGTCCCGGCCGCCCCGGACCCGATGCTCGTCCGTCCGGCCGGCCGGCGCATCGGGACCGTCCCCGACCGGGGCCGGGGAGATCCCCGTCGGTGGGGTTCCCGTCGGGGATTCCCGTGGGTGCGATCCCGGTCAGGGCCGGTCGAACAGGGCCGAGGGCAGGTCGGTGATCGAGTCGAGCACGGTGACCCGCGCCAACACCGCCGGGTCCGGCGGGAAGTGCGGGTTGGGGACGGCGTAGACGGCCATCCCGGCGGCCAGGGCCGAGCGCAGGCCGTTGGTGGAGTCCTCGACGGCGGCGCAGCGGGACGCCTCGACGCCGAGTTCCGACGTGGCCAGCAGGTACACGTCCGGGGCGGGTTTGCCCGCACCCGCCTGTTCGCTGGACACCGCCACCGGCACGACGTCGGCCAGGCCGGTCGCGGCGAGGAACGACGTGATCAGCACCGGTGGCGAGGAGCTGGCGATGGCGACCGGGCAGCGGTCGGCGACCGCGCGGACCGCGTCCACCGCGCCGGGCAGCACGGGCGGGCCGGCCTCGTAGCGCGCGGCCATCTCCGCGACCACGCCCGCGGCGGTCTCGTCCGGGGTCAGCCGCACGCCGACGGAGTCGACCAGGTACCGCGCCCACTCCGGGGTGCTCATGCCCTGCATGGCGCGGGTCGAGTCGGGCAGCCACGTGCCGCCGTGCCGGCGGGCGAACGCCTGCCGCACCTCGTCCCACACGGTCTCGGAGTCGACAAGCACGCCGTCGAGGTCGAACACCACCGCATCCACACCCGGCACCGTAGTGTGAGACCACTTACTTAGCTAGCCTAACCAAATAATGTTAGGGTAGCTAAGTGAATTTCCTCGACCAACCCCGTCAGGTGTGGGTCACGGCGTTCGCCGCGGTGATCGCGTTCATGGGGATCGGGCTCGTCGACCCGATCCTGCTGTCCATCGCGGAGGGCCTGCACGCCACTCCTTCGCAAGTCACCCTGCTGTTCTCCTCCTACCTCGGCGTCCAGGTCCTCGCCATGCTGTTCACCGGCGCGGCCAGTGCCCGGTTCGGCGCGAAGCGCACGCTGGTCGGCGGCCTCGCGCTGATCGTGGTCGCGACCGTGCTGTGCTCGCTCGCGTCGAACATCACCCAGTTGGTGGGCCTGCGGGCCGTCTGGGGCCTCGGCAACGCCTTCTTCATCGCCACCGCGCTGAGCGTGATCGTCGGCGCGGCGTCCGGCGGCCAGGGCAAGGCGGTCCTGCTCTACGAGGCCGCGCTCGGCATCGGCCTCTCGGTCGGCCCGCTGCTCGGCGCGCTGCTGGGCAGCTTCTCCTGGCGCGGCCCGTTCATCGGCACGGCCGTGCTGATGGCCGTCGCGTTCGTGCTCTGCTCGGTGTTCCTGGCCGACGACAAGCCGCAGCACTCCGTGCGCCTGCTCGACCCGTTGCGGGCGCTCAAGCACCCCGGCCTGCTGCGCACCGCGCTCGGCTCCGCCCTCTACACGGCCGCGTTCTTCGCGGTGCTGGCGTGGTCGCCGTTCGTGCTCCAGTGGGGCGCGGTCGAGATCGGGCTGATCTTCTTCGGCTGGGGCGTGTGCGTCGCGGTCGCCGGCGTCTGGCTCGCGCCCCGGCTCGCCGGCCGGTTCGGCGAACGCCGCACGACCATCGTCGCCGTCCTGGCGTTCGCGCTGCTCATGCTGGTCATGGCGGTGCCGAGCAAGCCGCTGCTGGTGGTCGCGGTGATCGTCAGCGGCGTGGTGAGCGGACTGCTGAACACGCTGTTCACCGGCACCGCGATGAGCGTCAGCCCGGCGCCCCGGCCGGTCGCCAGCGCGGGCTACAACTTCCTGCGGTGGATGGGTGGCGCGCTCGCCGCCACGTTCGTCAGCCACCTCGCCCAGCCGTTCGTGGTCGCGGCGGTGTGCTGCGTGCTGGCGGCGGGCCTGCTGGCCGTCGGCCGGGCGAAGGAGCGGCCCATCACGCCCGCCGACGTGCTCGTCGGCGAAGAGGTCATGGGTTAACAAAGAGTGAACGCCGGCCTACGGTCAGTTGATACCGACTGACCGTAGGAGGCACGCAAGTGCGACACCTTCCCCTACTGGCCAACCACTCGCCCGGCCGCGCGGCGGTCACGTGCGAATACCGCTGCGGCGACGCGTGCTTCCACGACGCGCCCAACACCTCGGCCAACCCGTACTTCGGCGACCTGCTGACCCGCCGGGCCGCGCTCAAGGCCGGCGTGGTCGTCGCCGCCCTCGGGGCCGGCACACCCCGGGCCGCCGCCGACCCGCGTCCGCCGGACTCCGCTCCCGGCCTCGACTTCACCCCCGTCGTGCCGAACACCCGGGACGCCGTGGTCGTCCCGGACGGCTACCGGCAGGCGATCGTGATCCGCTGGGGCGACCCGCTGTTC
This sequence comes from Saccharothrix sp. NBAS 001, assembly GCF_056640475.1. Taxonomy (NCBI): domain Bacteria; kingdom Bacillati; phylum Actinomycetota; class Actinomycetes; order Pseudonocardiales; family Pseudonocardiaceae; genus Saccharothrix; species Saccharothrix sp. NBAS 001. The sequence goes on along the minus strand of NZ_CM153251.1, from coordinate 7,807,655 downwards.
CCCGACGCGCCGGAATTCGACTTCGACCGGCAGACCGCCGCCGCGCAGGCCCGCCAGTTCGGGTTCAACTGCGACTTCGCCGCGCTGCTCCCGCTGGACGCGTTGGGGCGCGCCAACCTGCTGGTCACCAACCACGAGTACACCAGCGAGTCGTTCATGTTCCGCGGCTACGACCCGGCCGCGCCCACCCGCGAACAGGTGGAGATCGCGTGGGCCGCGCACGGCCTGTCGGTCGTCCTGGTCGAGCAGGGCCGCGCCGGCCTCAAGCCGAAGTTCTCCCGCTACAACCGCCGCATCACGCTCACCACCGAGTTCGAGGTGCGCGGGCCGGCGGCGGGCTCCGCGCACCTGAAGACCTCCGCCGACCCGACCGGGCGGAAGGTCCTGGGCACCGTGAACAACTGCGCCGGCGGCGTGACCCCGTGGGGCACGGTCCTGTCCGGCGAGGAGAACTTCAACCAGTACTTCGCCAACGCCGGCGCGGACCCGCGCCAAGCCCGTTACGGCATCACCCCCGGCACCACGACCCGCAAGTGGGAGCGCTTCGACAAGAGGTTCGACCTGGCGCGGGAACCCAACGAGGCCAACAGGTTCGGCTGGGTGGTCGAACTCGACCCGCACGACCCGGGGTCCACGCCCGTCAAGCACACCGCGCTGGGCCGCTTCAAGCACGAGTGCGCCAACGTCCGGGTCGCGGGCGACGGCCGCGTGGTCGCCTACTCCGGCGACGACGAGCGCTTCGAGTACATCTACAAGTTCGTCTCCAACGGGAGGATTCGCCGTGGTGACGGCAAATCCGCCCGCCGGCACAACATGACGCTGCTCGACGACGGCACGCTCTACGTCGCCAGGTTCACCGGCGACAGCCCGCCCGAGGAGATCGACGGCACCGGGAAACTCCCGCGCGACAAGGCTTTCGACGGTCGCGGCGAGTGGATCCCGTTGGCCGCCGGCGATCGCAGCCACGTGCCGGGCATGACCGCCGAGGAGGTCTACGTGTTCACCCGGCTGGCAGCCGACGAGGTGGGCGCGACGAAGATGGACCGGCCGGAGGACATCCAGACCCACCCGCACACCGGCACGGTCTACTGCGCGCTGAGCAACAACGTCGACCGGAGCAAGCCGGGCGAGGAAGGCGCGACCGAGCCGAACCCGCGCGTGCACAACAAGCACGGCCAGGTCCTGGAACTCACCGAACGCGGCGGCGACCCGCTCGCCCTGGAGTTCCGCTGGAACCTGCTGCTGGTGTGCGGGGACCCGGAAGACCCGAGCACCTACTTCGCGGGCTACGACAAGTCGCGCGTCTCGCCGATCTCCAGCCCGGACAACGTGGCCTTCGACCGGCACGGCAACCTGTGGATCTCCACCGACTCGGACGGCGCGCTCGACGGCCTCAACGACGGCCTGTACGCGGTGCCCGTGCAAGGCCCGGAACGCGGTCACCTCAAGCTCTTCCTCACCGTGCCGCGCGGCGCGGAGACGTGCGGACCGGTGATCGGGGAGCGGGTGGTCACGGTGTGCGTGCAGCACCCCGGCGAACTCGACGGGGCGAGCGCGGACGAGCCGGCCTCGCACTGGCCCGACGGCGGGGACGGCCAACCTCGGCCGTCCGTCGTAGCGGTGTGGCGCGACGGGTTCATCGGTGGCTGAACTTCCCCGATACGTGCGGTGAGCAGGCGGTTCCGGTCGGCGAGGGGGTGAGGTGTTCGCCTGTCGTTCACTTTGAAGTCCGTTGGATGAGTCATTACCAACCTACGGTCGCCCAGTTCCCACTGAGCGATCTCGGAGGTCCGTGTGTCCTCATCCACCACCGATCGGGGCCGCAACCTGCTGCCCCTGCTGCCCAACCACCCCCTCGGGCGGTCGGCGATCACCTGCAAGTACCGCTGTGGCGACGCTTGCGCGCACGAGGCTCCCAACACGTCCGACAACAGCTACTTCGGCGATGTGGTCGGCGATGTCGTGCGCCGGCGCGGTCTGCTCAAGGCCGGTGCGGTGCTCGCCGTCGCGGGTGCGGGCGTCGGGCTCCTCGGTGCGGGCACGGCCGCCGCCGCGCCCGAGGTCGAGGCGGAGGCGGACCGCGACCTCGGTGGTGGACGCCGCCGGGACGGCCTGAACTTCAAGGCCGTCGCGCCGAACACCGAGGACCGGATCGTCACGCCGGAGGGCTACGAGTCCGCGGTCGTCATCCGCTGGGGCGACCCGGTGCTGCCCGGCGCGCCGAAGTTCGACTTCGACAAGCAGACGCCCGCCGCGCAGGCCAAGCAGTTCGGCTTCAACAACGACTTCTGCGGCCTGGTCCCGCTGAACCACTGGAACCGGTGGCTCATGGTCAGCAACCACGAGTACACCACCGAGGAGTTCCTGTTCAAGAACTGGGACGCCAACAACCCCACGCGTGAGCAGACCGAGATCGCGTGGGCCGCGCACGGCCTGTCCGTGGTGCTGGTCGAGCGCGACCACCGCAGCGGCAAGCTGGTGCCGAAGGTGGACCGCACGTACAACCGCCGGATCACGGTGACCACCGAGTTCAAGGTGACCGGCCCGGCCGCCGGCTCGGCGCACCTCAAGACCTCCGCCGACCCGACCGGCAAGAAGGTGTTCGGCACGCTGAACAACTGCGCCGGCGGCGTGACCCCGTGGGGCACGATCCTGTCCGGCGAGGAGAACTTCAACCAGTACTTCGCCAACGCGGGCGCCGTCACCGACCCCAAGGTCAAGGAGCGGCTGACCCGCTACGGCCTGGCCGGTGCCGCGTCCACCCGCAAGTGGGAGCGCTTCGACAAGCGCTTCGACGTGGCGCAGGAGCCCAACGAGGTCAACCGGTTCGGCTGGGTCGTCGAGATCGACCCGCTCGACCCGAACTCGACGCCGGTCAAGCACACCGCGCTCGGCCGGTTCAAGCACGAGGGCGCGAACGTGATCCTCGCGCGCGACGGCCGCGTGGTCGCGTACATGGGTGACGACGAGCGCTTCGACTACATGTACAAGTTCGTCTCCGACGAGCGGTACAAGCCGGGCAACAGCCGCTACGCCCGTGAGCACAACAAGAAGCTGCTCGACAAGGGCACGCTCTACGTCGCCAAGTTCACCGGCGACAGCCCGGCCGAGGAGTTCGACGGCACCGGCAAGCTCCCGTCCGACGGCGAGTTCGACGGCTCGGGCAAGTGGATCCCGCTCGCGGCCGGCGACAAGTCGTTCGTGGAGGGCTTCACCGCCGAGGAGGTCTACGTCTTCACGCGGCTGGCCGCCGACAAGGCCGGTGCCACCAAGATGGACCGCCCCGAGGACGTCGAGCCCAACCCGCGCAACCGCCGGATCTACGCGGCCCTGACCAACAACACCGACCGGGGCAAGGCCGGCAAGGAAGGCGCGACGGAGATCAACCCGCGCGTCAACAACAAGCACGGCCACGTCCTGGAGATCGAGGAGCGCCGCGGCGACAACACCGCGCTCACGTTCTCCTGGAAGCTGCTGCTGGTGTGCGGCGACCCGACGTCGGCGGACACGTACTTCGGCGGCTACGACAAGACCCAGGTCTCGCCGATCTCGTGCCCGGACAACGTGGCCTTCGACAGCCACGGCAACCTGTGGATCTCCACCGACGGCAACGCCCTCAAGTCCAACGACGGCCTGTTCGCCGTCCCGGTCGAGGGCCGCTACCGGGGCCACGTCAAGCAGTTCCTCACCGTGCCGAAGGGCGCGGAGACCTGCGGCCCGGTCGTCCAGGACGACTTCGTGCTGGTCAGCGTCCAGCACCCGGGCGAGATCGACGGCGCGTCGGCGAACAACCCGCTCTCGCACTGGCCCGACGGCGGCACCAGCCAGCCGCGCCCGGCCGTCGTGGTGGCGTGGAAGAAGGACAAGGGCCGCATCTGCGGCTGAGCCGCGTCCGGGAGACCGGCGCGGGAGGCGTGACGAGAGCCGGACGGGCCACACCCCGTCCGGCTCTCTCCGTCGGGGCCGTCCCCCGGCTCGTCCGGCGATCTTGTTGTGGGAAAGCGGGACGATGACGGCAGAACTGCCGTGCCCGACCAAGAGGTGGCGTTCGTGCCGGACACGATCGGTCGGCAGCAACCCGCGCAAGACCAGCACCCCGGGCGGCCCGGGGGATCAAGGGCTTCGTCTGGCGAGCCGAACGGGCCCGCACGCCGCCCGGCCGTCAGCGATCGCGCCAGGCGAGGGGCGAGACGTCGACCGCGGCCTGGGCGATCTTCCGCGCGGTCGCGGTCTTGATGCTCCGCGAAGCCGACTCGATCCACCCGTCGACGCGGCGCACGCCGACATCGCGGTACTCGACCGCTTGCAGCAGCATCTCCAACTTGTCCGCGTCCCTGGCGCACCGGGCCTCGGGGGTCAGCCCGTGCTCGTACTCGTCGACCGCCGCGCGAACCACGTCACGGGACCGTTGCGGCAACGCAGCGGTCTGGTCCTCGGTGATTCGCCGTGGGTCGGGCTTGTCGAGGTAGTTGCCGGCGGTGTGCGGGAGGTCGCCGGTCCGGGTCTCCTGCGTGTCGTGCCACAGCGCCAGGAACGCGGCCCGCGCCGGGTCGGCGCCCTCCTCGACGGCGATCAACGCGGCCAACTGCGCGACCCGCGTCGTGTGCTCCGCGACGGACTCGGGATCGCGCACGCCCACGTGGGTCCAGCCCGTTCGGCGAGTTCGTTTCAGGACACCGAGTTCGTAGGCGAATGCGGAGAGCGAAGCGCCTTCGTCGGTCATGCGGTACTCCTAGGTGTCGGCGATCTTGAGCGCGTAGAGCAACCCGGCGACCTGGTCACGACCGGATCGGGTCAGCACATCACCCGACGCGAGGCGGTCCAGCGCATCCGACGACGCCGGGATTCGGTCGAGTCTCCTACCCGGTGCGCCCAGTAGTTCAGGTTCGCGAGATCCGACGTGCCGTCGTGGAGCGTTTTCGCGACGAAGTCGTGGATGCGCGTCGGGTCGCCCGACGACGCCAGGGCCACGCAAGCGGATCGCGCTTCCAGCAGTCCGGTGATGTCCGAGTGGCGGGCCTGCCTGCCGGCGCGTTCCCACTCGGCGCGCAGCCAGCCGACCACGGCCGGTCGGCGGTCGAACCCGAGCAGGTACACGGCCTGCCGCCGCAGCAGCAGGTCACCCGAATCCCGACGCCGGTCCACGACGTGCAGCGGGTGGTCGAAGAAGCGTCGCCGTGTCGAGGAGTTCGGCGAGCCGCTCCTGGGTGGAACCGGTCGACGGCCGGCTCAGCTTCAGGACGAATCCCGAGATCATCCCCGTGGAACGCGAACCCCGCGCGCCGGTCGTGGTTGAGCCGCCACCCGACAAGCCGACCTCCTGCCAGTGCCGTTCGCGCTGCGGAGAAACTCGTACCGGCGGTCGGTTCCGGCCGCAGGACCGGTGAGCTGTTCGTTTTCGAGGACGGCACCACGTCGATCAGGGCGGCAGACCTGGCCGGTGCGGTGCGTCTGGTCGGCCTGATGGAGCAGGTACCGGTCCGGTGCGTCGAGGTGTGAGCGCGCCGAACTCCGCAGTGACTTCCATTCGGGTCGGTTCGCCCGGCTACACCGTGGTAATTCGCGCCGACGCGTTCCGGAAGGCGCTGGATCTCAAGGGGATCTGCTCCGACTACGCACTGGCGAAAGCGATGCGGGCCGGACCGGCCTTCATCGGCGGAGCGTCGAAGGCGCTCGCCCCACTGCTTTTCGAGGGCTTCCGGCAAGCAGTGCCGGGTTAACGTGGTGTCGTGCCACGGGCCTTGCTCTACCTCGACGTCGACGGTCCGCTGATCCCGTTCGGCGGGAGGCACCCGACCTTCGGACCGCCCGACCCGTCCAACCCCCTGCTGAACCGCCTCGACCCCGGGCACGGGCCGAAGCTCGCCGCGCTCCCGTGCGACCTGGTCTGGGCCACGACCTGGGCGCACGACGCCAACACCCACCTCGCCCCGAGGCTCGGCCTGCCCGACCTGCCGGTGGTCGAGTGGCCCGACGACGAACCCGACGACGAACCCGCCGGCGGCCTGCACTGGAAGACCCGTCCGCTGGTCGCGCACGCCGCCGGACGCCCGTTCGCCTGGGTGGACGACGAGATCTCCGCCGCCGACCGCGCGCACGTCGCCGCGCACCACCCCGCGCAGGCCCTCCCGCACCGGGTGGACGCGCGGCGCGGGCTGCGCGACCTCGACTACGCCGCGCTGGCCGACTGGCTGCGAAGCCTTAGGGTCGAGGCATGACCGATCGTCCCGTCGCCCTGATCACCGGTGCGTCCCGCGGTATCGGGCTCGCCGTCGCGCGCCGCCTGGCACCGACCCACGACCTGCTGCTCGGTGGGCGCAAAGTGGAGACCGACCTGCCGAACGCGCGCCCGTGGGCCGTCGACCTGACCGACGGCGACGCCCTCGCCGAAGCCGTGCGGGACATCACCCGGCTGGACGTGCTCGTGCACAGCGCGGGTGTCGCCGAGGTCGGCCCGCTCGCCGAGGCGTCCCCCGACACGTGGCGCCGGACGTTCGACCTGAACGTGTTCGCGGTCGCCGAGCTGACCCGGCTGACGCTCCCCCTGCTCCGGGCCGCCAAGGGGCACGTGGTGCTGATCAACTCCGGCGCGGGCAAGCGGGCGGACGCCAACTGGGGGGTGTACGCGGCCAGCAAGTTCGCCCTGCGGGCTTACGCCGACGTGCTGCGCGCCGAGGAGACCGACCTCCGGGTCACCTCGGTCCACCCCGGGCGGGTCGACACGGACATGCAGCGCGAGGTGCGCGCGCAGGAGTCCGGCGACTACGAACCCGGCAAGTACCTCACCGCCGACTCGGTCGCGCAGGCCGTCCTCACCGCCGTGCAGGCCGGTGAGGACGCCCAGTTCCAGGAGATCGTCGTCCGCCCGCGCGTCCGCTAGCCGGTCAGCGCAGCCGGCGGGACACGGCCGCGACCCCCGCCTGGGCCTCACGCCGGTCCACGCGGGTGGTCTCGCCGTCGGCCACCACCTGCTCGCCCGCGACCCACACGTCCTTGACCCGCCGCGTGCCCGACGCCCACACCAGGTTCGCCAGCACCTGCTCGTCGGGGCCGTCGAGGCCGGTCGCGAACGCCGGGTCGTCCACGTCGACGTGCACGACGTCGCCCCACCGGCCGACCTCCAGCGCGCCCAGGTCGTCGCGGCCCAGCGCCGCCGCGCCGCCCCGGGTCGCCAGCAGCAGGGCGTCGGCGGCGCGCATCGCGGTGGCGTCCATCGACGTCACGCGCGCGAGCAGCGCCGCCAGCCGGGCCTCCTCGAACAGGTCGAGGTCGTCGTTGGACGCCGGGCCGTCGGTGCCCAGGCCGGTCGGCACGCCCGCGTCCAGGTAGGCGCGCAGCGGCGCGATCCCGGACGCCAGCTTGGTGTTCGAGCCGGGGCAGTGCGCGACGCCGACCCGGTGCCGCGCGTAGATCTCGATGTCCTCGGGCGACAGGTGCACCGAGTGCGCCGAGAGCACCCGCCCGCCGAGCACGCCCGCCTGCTCCAGCAACCGCGGCACGGAGCCGTGCGACGCGCGCTGGTCGACGTCCTCCTCCGGCGACTCGGCGACGTGCAGTTGCAGCAGCGCGCCCCGGTCGCGGGCCTCGCCGGCGATCTCGCCGAGCGCCTCGGGTGCGATCAGGTACGCCGAGTGCGGCCCGTAGGACAGCTCGATCCGCTCGTGCGGGCCGAACCGCAGCCCGTCGGCGTCGATCCAGCGGGTGATCTCGTCGGTCATCGGCCGCCACGGCATGCCCGGCAGGTCCATGATCGCCGCGCCGAACACCACCCGCGAGCCGGCGCGCAGCACCGCGTCGGTGAGCTGCGGGCCGTGGAAGTACATCTCGGAACTCGTGGTCACGCCGTTGCGCAGCATCTCCACCGCGCCGAGCAGCATGCCCGCGCCGATGTCCGACGCGGTCATCTTGGCTTCGGCCGGCCACATCGCCTCGCGCAGCCACCGCAGCAGCGGCAAATCGCCGCCGAGACCGCGCAGCACCACCATGGGGCTGTGCGCGTGGGTGTTCACCAGGCCGGGGATCAGGATCCCGGTCAGCCGGCGGACCTCGCCGTCGAACGCGGGCGCGTCGGCGGCGGGGCCGACGTGGGCGACCCGGCCGTCCACGACGTCGACGACCGCGTCGCGCAGCACGGCGCAGGACGGGTCACACGGCAGGACGACGGGAGCGTGCAGACGCAGTGACATGCCGACGATCCTGCCGCACGCTCAGCCCGTCTCGGCGATGGGCAGTTCGGCGCGGACCTCCCAGCCGCCGCCGTCGCGCCGCCCGGCGGTGAACGTGCCGCCCAGCAGTTCCACCCGTTCCCTCATGCCGACCAGGCCGAACCCGCCCGACCCGCCGACCGGCGCGGTCTTCGGCGGGCGGCCGTCGTCGGCGACCACGACGAGCACGACGTCCGCCACGACCGCCACCGAGACGTCGACGGCGGACACGCCCTCGGCGTGCTTTCGGGCGTTGGTCAGGGATTCCTGCACCAGCCGCAGCACCGAGCGGGCCAGGGACGGCGGCACGTCGGTCGGCAGGTCCAGGCTCAGCCGCACCGGTTGCCGGGACTGCGCCACGACCTTGCGCACGTCGTCGGCCAGGTCGCTGGTCGCCGCGGGTGCGTCGTTCTCCGCGCCGCGCAACGTCCCCACCAGCCGCCGCATCGCGGTCAGCGCCTCGTTCCCGCTCTGCGCGATGACCGGCAGCACCTCCTGCGCCGCCGCCGGGACGGCCTGTGCCGCTTGGGCGTGCACCACGATCGCGGTCACGTAGTGCGCCACGACGTCGTGCAGCTCACGGGCCAGTGCGATCCGCTCGGCGTGCTGCGCGGCGGTCACCTCGGAGCGGACCAGCGTGGCCCGTTCCCGGTCGCGCGCCCGGAAGTACAGGCCGGTGCCCACCGACAGCACCAGCAGCACGGTGGCGGCGACGAGCTGCTGCAGCAGCGTCGGCCCGCGGTAGTCGAGTTCGGTGCCGAACCGGTCCCAGAACGACGGCCGGATCCACTGCGCCGCGACGCCCGAGCCGACCATCACGACGATGCCCACCAGCACCCGGGACGCCGGGGCCTGCCGCACCAGGATGGCCGTGATGGCCATCAGCGCCGCGGTCTCCGACAGCGCCAGCCCGTCCACGAACGACCCGGTCGGCGGCTCGTCCACCGCCAGGATCAGCACGGACGTGGCCAGCACGGCGGTGGAGGCGGCCAGCGCGGCGTCGAACGGGCGGCGCGGGGCGAGCACCGCCAGCGCGGCGACCACCAGCGTGCCGGGGACCTGCCACCAGACGTCCCCGCCGAGCGACTCGGTGACCACGAAGAAGAGCAGCGCGCCCGCCAACGGCCATTGCCGGCGGGCCAGGGCGCGCCAACCGAGGTGTGTGCTCTCCACAGCACGTCACGGTATGTCCTCGGGGTGGATGGCGCGTCCGCCCGGGGGTGTGTGGCGGGTCATCCGCAGGACTGACCCGAACGCGCCGGGAAATACCCCGGTGGCCGATGCCGGATGAGCTTTTCGGGAGCGACTCTGGAGTGGCAGTCGGGGAACGGAGGAACGTGATGTTGAGTGTCGTGGCGACTTGGGCGGGTGCGGTCCTGGGGCTGTTGGTGCTGGTCCTGATGGCGTTGGCGGGTGTCCTGGTGGATTCGCAGCGGTGATTCGATCATCCTTCCGAGTGCCGCCGGAGAAGTTCCGCGAGGCGTTTGGGGGAATGCGGCCGGGTGGTTTCCACCGGGCCGGGGGAAAAGCGCGCCGGAGCGCCGCCGCGCGCCCGGCGGGCGGCGAGCGGGTCGAGCCGGAACGCGGGCCGGTTGCCCGCGGGCCGCTGCCGGGAGCGCAGCCAGGACAGCCGGTGCAGCGATTCGGCGTGGTGGTCGGTGATGGTGACCTGGGCCAGGTCGAACGAGTGCAGCACGGCGCGGTTGAGTTCCACCACGGCGCGGTCGCGCCACAGCGAGCGCTCGGCCGAGGTGTCCAGGCCGAGCGCCTCGGCCACCTGGCGGGCCGCACCGCAGGCGTTCTCGTCGGCCAGGCTGCGCGAGCCGATCTCGGAGCCGACGAACCAGGTGTTGAACGGTGCGGCGGGGTAGTCCACGCCGCCGATGGACAGCCGCAGGTTGGTGATCAGCGGCACGGCGTGCCAGCGCAGCCCCAGTGAGCCGAACCACGGCAGGTCGGGGTGCTCCAGGCACACCTCGTGCACGACGTCGGGCGGGATCGTGAACAGCCTCGGCCCCTCGTGCGCGGTCTCCACGACCAGCGGCAGCACGTCGAACGGGCCGGGCGCGCCGGGCGGGTGCCAGCCCAGGCCGCGCACCACGTCGGTGAAGTCGCGGTAGCGCAGGTCGCCGCTGCCGTCCGAGTGCCCCGCGTACCGGATGAGCTGCTCGTTCCAGATCACCGGTCCGGGCGCGGTGGGCGTGTCCGGGGCGAACACGGTGACCAGGGGCCGGATCTCGCCGCCGTTGGTGGCCAGCCGCAGGTGCTCGACGCACTCGCCGGCGACGGCGGCGGCGTTGCGGAACCCGCGCAGGTCGCGGACCTTCAACCGCCGCCACGGCACGCCGCTGGTGCACCAGCCGCTGTCCCGCAGCGCGATCCGCGCGCCGTAGGACAGCTCCTGCGTGGTGTGCCGGTAGGTGCCGGTCTCCGCGATCTCCTCGCGGATCCGCGTCAGGCGCGGCCCGACCGGCCCGGCTTCGGGGTGGGCGATGTGGAACATGCGGAGGAATCCCTCCGCGGCGTCCAGGTCGAGCGTTATCGGTTCGTTGTCGATGGCGGTCACGGGCGGCAACCGTAGTTGCGGAACGCTGTGACTCGTCACTGCCAGACGGGGCACACGACGTGACCGGAGCCGCTCGCTCGATTGAGTGACGAAACAACAGTGGGTTGCCGCGTCGACCACTCGATGACGTGACTTTATGACACGGTCAGGTGAGTTCGATCCGGTCGAACATCAGGTCGTGGCTGACCCGGTCCTCCTCGACGGCCCGCTGCTCGAACTTCGTCACCGGCCGCCAGTCCGGTCGCGGGGCCCAGTCGGCGTGCCGGTTGCGCAGCAGCGGCTCGGCCGAGCAGACCGCCAGCATCTGCTCCGCGTAGTTCTCCCAGTCGGTCGCCAGGTGCAGCGTGCCGCCGGGCTTCAACCGGCTCGCCAGCAGCCGCACGAACCCGGGCTGCACGAGCCGGCGCTTGTGGTGCTTCTTCTTCGGCCACGGGTCCGGGAAGAAGATCCGGGCACCGGCCAGCGAGTCGGGGGCGACGTGCTCGGTCAGCAGGTCGACGGCGTCACCGCGCAGCACGCGCAGGTTCGTCACGTCCAGCGCCTCGGCGCGCATCAGCAGCTGCGCGAGGCCCGGCTTGTAGACCTCGACGGCCACGTAGTTGAGGTCGGGCGCGGCGGCGACCAGCTGCGCGGTGGTCTCGCCCATGCCGGAGCCGATCTCCAGCAGCACCGGGGCGTCCCGGTCGAACCACGCGGCGAAGTCGACGGGACCGGCCGGGAGCGCCTTGACCTCGCGGCCCAAGCGCTCCCAGTGGCGGTCCCAGGCCCGCTCCTGCCCGACGGTCATCCGCTCACCGCGTTGCACGTAGCTGACGATGGAGCGGTGGTGCGGCGGGCGCTGGCTGGACGTTGTCACGGGCGTACAGCCTAAGCGGTGGATCGGGCGGCGCGGTGTCAGGCGATGTTCTCCAGGTCGTCGATCTGCTCGCGCAGCTCGGCGGGGGTGAACTCGATCGGTTGGCGCAGGGCGGGGCCCCGGTGCGCTGGCAGCAGGTCCACCCAGCCGGGGTGCCGGTCGGTGAACTGCACGGTGGTCGGTTCGGCGGGGCCGTACACGCCGCTCTCGGACGGCACGAACTCCCAGTACCCGACCTCGCCCTCGGCCGCCCACGGCACGAAGACCCAGCCCGGCCGGGCCGCGAGCAGCCCGGTGACCTCGTCCTCGACGGCGAAGCCGGCCGCGCGGGAGGGCAGCTTCCCGCGGTCCAGCGCCCGCAGCCACCACGGCGCGGGGGCCGTGCCGCCGACGGCCCGGTAGAGCGTGAGCACCTGCTGCTCGTCGGCCCGGTGGATCCAGGCTCGTCGGCTGTGCGCGGGTGCGGTGGCGATGCCGGCGACGCCGGCGGGTTCGATCGCGTGCGACCATTCGAGGGCCATCATCGGCTCGACGCGAAGGGCGTGGTCACGTTGCCGTGGCAGCCTCTTCGCACCGGCCGGGAACTGGGCGTCCACATCTGGATCAAGCACCGTCACGGGTTCACCTCCGGGGAGTTCCTTGACGGGGGTTCGCCGAATTCGTGTGCGGCTTGTTGCCGCCTCACGATTCGGTACTTTCCATCTGACCTTGTTCAGACGGATCTGTCACCGCGCTGTGTGGGAGTTCACGGGGTCTTAACTCGACTCTTACTCCGATTGCCTGATCGAGGGTCGTCGAAACGTAACAGTGCTGGAATATTTGTGATCTCGAACACAGGGGGAATTCGGGGGATGAGAGGTCGGGTGATCGCCGCCGTCGGCGCGATCCTGCTATTCCTGCCGGGGTCGGCTTGGGGTGCGGCGGCAGGGCCTTCCGGGTGGCGGGCGCAGACCATCGAAGAACAGCAGTGGCACCTGGGCGCGATGGGCGTGCCGCGGGCCCACGCGCTGTCCCGGGGCGAGGGCGTGGTGGTCGCCGTGGTCGATTCCGGTGTCGACGACACCGCGCCTGACCTGGCCGGGGCGTTGCTGCCGGGCACGGGCTTCGGCAGTGCGGCGGGTAGCGACGGCACCGACGACAAGGACGGCCACGGCACCGCGATGGCCGCGTTGATCGCCGGTCGGGCGGTCGCCGGCGGCGCGTTGGGAGTAGCGCCGGCCGCGCGCATTCTGCCGGTTTCGGTGGGATCGGACGGCGGTCGGTTCACCACCACCTCGGTGGCCTCCGGTATTACCTGGGCGGTGGACAACGGGGCCGATGTGATCAACCTGTCGCTCACTTCGGAAGCGACCCTGACGCCGGATTTGTTGCGTGCCGTCAACTATGCGTTCGACCACGACATCGTGGTGGTCGCGGGCACCGGGAATGCCGGGCAGCAGCACGTCGGCGCGCCCGCGAACATCCGCGGCGTGATCGCGGTGTCCGGCACCGAGCAGGGCAATGGCGTCTGGGCGTCGTCCAATACCGGGCCGGAGACGGTGCTGGCCGCGCCCGCCAAGGACATCGTCACGGCGGTGCCGGTCGGGGTCTCCTCGACCGGGTACGCGTCGGTCGACGGCACCTCGGCGGCCACCGCCCTGGTCTCCGGCGCGGCGGCCCTGGTCCGCTCGCGCCACCCCGACCTGGACGCCGGGAACGTGGTGAACCGGCTGATCGCCACCGCCACCGACCTGGGTGCCCCCGGCCGGGACGACCCGACCGGGTACGGCCTGGTGGACGTGGTCGCGGCGCTGTCCGTGCAGGTCGCCCCGGTGGACCGCAACCCGCTCGCCCCGCCGCCGCGCAGCACCGCGCGGTCCACGTCCGCGACGACCGCGCCGCCCGGCGCGTCGACCGGCGAGCCCCGGGCGGACGTCGTGCGGCCCGACGTGAGCCCCGGCGTCCGGATGCTGGTCGTGCTCGGCGGCTCGCTGCTGGTCGTGGTCGTCGTCGCGGTGGTCGCGGTGCTGCTGTCGCGCCGCCCGCGCGCGGTGGCCCCGAAGGTCGCCGAGCTGCCACCGCCGTCCGACGACTTCTGGCGGCACGCGCCCTGACCGCCGGCCGTCACTCGTGGGCGTGGTACTCGACCGACTCGCGGGTGAGCTGCATGAACGCTTCCTCCAGCGACCCGAGCTGGGGGCTCAGCTCGTGCAGGGTGATGCCGTTGGCGGCGGCCACCTCGCCGATCGCCGCCGCCTCCACGCCGTGCACGACCAGCGCGTGGTCGGTCGCGCTGTCCTCCACGCGGCCCCGTCCGGCCAGCAGCGGGCGCAGCTGGTCCAGCTGCGGCGAGCGGACCTTGACGGTGTCCTCGGTGGCGTCCTTGATGAACTGGGCGGTGCTGGTCTGCGAGATCAGCCGGCCCCGGCCGATGACGATCAGGTCCTGCGCGGTCTGCGCCATCTCGGAGAGCAGGTGGCTGGAGACGAAGACCGTCCGGCCCTCCTCGGCCAGCCGGTGCATGAACTGGCGGATCCAGAGGATGCCCTCCGGGTCCAGGCCGTTGACCGGCTCGTCGAACAGCAGCACCTTGGGGTCGCCGAGCAGCGTGCCGGCGATGCCCAGGCGCTGCGACATGCCCAGCGAGAAGCCGCCGGCGCGGCGCTTGGCCACCTGGGTCAGCCCGACCAGGTCGAGCACCTCGTCCACCCGCTTGTCCGGGATGTCGTTGGACTTCGCGAGCCACTGGAGGTGGGCGCGCGCGGAGCGGTTGGGGTGCACCCACTTGGCGTCGAGCAGCGCGCCGACGGTGCGCAGCGGGTGGCGCAGCTCCAGGTAGTTCCGGCCGTCGATCAGGACCTTGCCCGACGTCGGGCGGTCGAGCCCGAGGATCATCCGCATGGTGGTGGACTTGCCCGCGCCGTTCGGGCCGAGGAAGCCGGTGACCCGGCCCGCCTCGACGCCGAAGGTGAGGTTGTCCACGGCCACGGTGGTCCCGTAGCGCTTGGTCAGTCCGGTCGCCTCGATCATCGCTGCTCCCTGTCCGATCCGCCACTTCCGCACGTGCCACTGCGCTCGAACGACGAGAACTCGGGTCACCCCCCGAAGGTGACCCGAGTTCTCCCCCTTTCCCCGGTTCCCGCCGCGGCCGGCCCCGATTCCGGCCGCGGCGGGGTGTGGTGGGACCGCTAGGCGTCCCGCCGCTTCACGACGACCAACGAGATGATGTAGATCACCAGCGCGATGCCCGCGAAGTACGCGAACGAACCCCACGGCGACAGCTCGCCGATGGCGGGCGGCCCCGCGCCCTCCGGGATCACGCTCGGATCCGGTTCGCCGAAGATGAACTTGGCGGCCACGGTGAACGGCATCCACTTCTGGATGTCGTCGCCGATGTTCGGGATGAACCCGACGACGCTCTCCAGCACCAGCGCGAAGACCAGGATGATCGACACCGCGCCCGCGGTCTGCCGGACCAGCGCGCCGACGCCCAGCGCCAGGATCGCGCCCGCCATGTAGACCAGGCCGATGCCGGCCACGTGCCGCCAGTCGTTGGCGGAGGTCAGCGCCAGCTGCGAGTTGTCGCCGGCCAGCAGGTAGCTCACGCCCCACGAGCCGAACGCCACGGCCTCGCCGACGATGCCCGCCAGCAGGGCCACCACGACGGCCTTCGCGACCAGCGGCGAGATGCGGTCCGGCACGGCCTGGAAGGTGGCCCGGATGGTGCCGAAGCGGTATTCGGTGGTCACCGCCAGCGCGGCCATCACCATGATCACGTAGAGGCCGAACGTGTGGGTGAACACCGCGCCGATGACCGGCATCGGCGAGTTGGTCCAGTTCGCGGCGATGATCGCGGTCAGCCCGACGGTCAGGCCGAGCGCGAGCACCATGCACCACCACGGCGACCGCGTGGTGAAGAGCTTGATCCGTTCAACAGCGAGCAGAGTCATGTCACTTTCCCGTCTCGATCGCGTGGTACTCGACCGAATCACCCGTGAGCTGCATGAACGCCTCTTCCAGCGAACCGCGCTGGGGGCTCAGCTCGTGCAGCACCACGCCGGCGGACGCCGCGACGTCACCGATCTGGTCACTGGTGGCACCCGACACGGTCAACGACGTGTCGGCGTCCTCGCGGACCGTGAAGCCCTTGTCCACCAGCAGCGCGCCGAGCTTGTCGGCGTGCGGGCTGCGCACCTTGACGGTGTTCTCGGTGGACCGCTCCACGAACTCCTCGGTGGAGGACTGCGAGATCAGCTTGCCCCGCCCGATGACCACGAGGTCGGTGGCGGTCAGCGCCATCTCCGACAGCAGGTGGCTCGACACCAGGACGGTGCGCCCCTCGGCGGCCAGGCCCTGCATGAACTGGCGGATCCAGAGGATGCCCTCCGGGTCCAGGCCGTTGACCGGCTCGTCGAACAGCAGCACCTTCGGGTCGCCGAGCAGCGCTCCGGCGATGCCCAGGCGCTGCGACATGCCCAGCGAGAAGCCGCCGGCGCGGCGCTTGGCCACCTTGGACAGGCCGACCAGGTCGAGCACCTCGTCCACCCGGCGGGCGGGCAGCCCGTTGGACTTGGCCAGCCACTGGAGGTGGGCGCGCGCGGAGCGGTTGGGGTGCACCCACTTGGCGTCGAGCAGCGCGCCGACCGTGCGCAGCGGGCGGTCCAGCTTCGTGTACGGCGTCCCGTCGATCAGGACCTTGCCGGACGTCGGGCGGTCGAGCCCGAGGATCATCCGCATGGTGGTGGACTTGCCCGCGCCGTTCGGGCCCAGGAAGCCGGTGACCCGACCCGGCGCGATGGTGAACGACAGGTTGTCCACCGCCACCGTGTTCCCGTAGCGCTTGGTGAGGCCGACAGCCTCGATCATGGTTTCTCCCCTGGACGGCACATCCCCGATCTCGGGAGAACTCTGCCCGGTCGACGGGGTTGACCACATCGGTCTGTAGTTGACACGTCGGTGCGACTTCCGTCTTATCGTGTGCCCTACCTCGGTTGTAGTAATCCGTGCTTACCCTGAGTGCCACCCTGGAGTGTTGCCCGGTGGTTCTCAGGGATCCGGTGGTCCTACGGTGGCCGCATGGGTTACACCGACGCCCCGAACGGATGGTGGCGCGAGTTCGTCTCGGCCACCCCCGCCCGCACCGGCAAGCTCGCCGTCGTCCGCAAGGACGGCTCACCGCACGTTTCACCCGTCTGGGTCGACCTGGACGGCAGCACCGTCGTCTTCACCACCCACCTCGACTCCGTCAAGGGCAAGGCCATCGCCCGCGACGGCCGGATCTCGCTCTGCCTGGACGACGAGCGGCCCCCGTTCGCCTTCGTCACGATCACCGGTCGTGCGGAGATCGTGGACGATCCCGAGCAGGTCCGCTACTGGGCGGGCCGGATCGGCGGTCGCTACATGGGCGCGGAGCGGGCCAACGAGTACGCCGAGCGCAACGGCGGCCCCGGCGAGGTCGTCGTGCGGGTGCGCGAGGCGAAGATCGTCGCGAAGGTCGACGTGGCCGAGTAGGCCGATCGAGTGGCCGGTTGCACGTCCGCCGGTGCCCGGCGCACTTACCCGACATGGCGAAGGAGAGGTCCCCGGAGCGCTTGCCGCCCGCCCCGGACGTCGGCGCGGCGGTCGTCGTCGTGAACGCGGTCGTGGCCGGTGTCGGCGGGCTGTACGCGACCACCGGGTCGGCGGTGGTCGCCCTGGTGGGTACCGGGTTGTCCGTGGTGCTGGGCGTCGCGGTGCTGTGGCGGCGGCGATGACGGCGGTCGTGGTGCGGAGGAGGACGTGACCGATGGGCACCCGACGTTCGACGAGTTCTTCCGGGCGGACTTCGCGCGGCTCATCGCCTTCCTGGTCAAGCTCGGGTACGTGCCCGAGGACGCCGAGGACGCCGCGGGTGAGGCGATGGCCGCGCTCTACCTCGACTGGGACCGGGTCGAGCACCCCGCGGCGTGGGTGCGGCTGGTCGCCAAGCGCGCCGCGTTGCGGTTCGCCCGGCGTGACGTCGAACGCGCGGTGCGCGAGGTGCTCGCCCGCCGCGCCGCCCCGGTCGACGACCGGTCGCCCGAGGTCGAGGACGTGCTGTGGCTGGCCGAGGTCCTCGCCGACCTGAGACCCCGGGAGCGGGAAGTGCTGGTCATGTCCATGGAGGGCTTCACCTCCGTCGAGATCGCGGAGCAGCTCGGCGTCACCGCGGCCACCGCGCGGTCGCACCTGCGCCGCGCCCGCGAGCGGTTGCGGGCGCACCCGCAGCTGACCGGGCTGGTCGCCGCCGCCGGAAGGGGGGATTCGCAGTGGAAGCCGTCGACGCTCGACTGAGCAGGGCCGACCAGGCGCTGACCGAGTCCGTGGCAGCTTCGGTCGACGTCGAACAGGCGCTCGACGCGGTGAAGCGCTCCACGCGGCGCGCCGGGTCCGCTTTCCCGGAGCCGCAGCCCGGCGCGGGGACCGGCCTCGCGTTGGGCCAGTGGCTGAGGCGGGGCCGGGGCAGGGGCGGAGTGCAGGGCGTGGTGCTCCATCCCCTGGCCACGGTGGTCGACGGGGCGTCGGTGTCCGCAGAGGGTGCCGCGTCGGGCACGCCGGTGGCCGGGGGTGATCCCGCCGCACGGGCGGTGCCGGCGACCGATCTCGATCTCGACTTCCACGTCGCCGCCGCACCGCCCGTCATCGGGCTGTAGGCGCCGGGCCGCGGTCGTCGCGCCCGGGGTCAGCCCGGTCGCACGAGGCCGTGCCGGTAGGCCAGGGCGACGAGCTGGGCGCGGTCGCGTGCGCCCAGCTTCGCCAGCGCCCGGCTGACGTGGGTCTTGGTGGTGGCCGGGCTGATCACCAGCTCGCGGGTGATCTCGTCGTTGCCCAGGCCCTGCGCGACGAGGGCCACCACCTCCCGCTCCCGGGCCGTGAGCTGCGCGAACACGTCGTGGTCCACGGCCGCGCGCGACGTCATCCGGGCGATCAGCCGCCGGGTCAGGCCGGGGCTGAGCAGTTCCTCGCCGCCCGCGACCACCCGGATGCCGTGCAGCAGCTGGCCCGGGTCGGTGTTCTTCAGCAGGAACCCGCTCGCGCCGGCGGCCAGCCCCTCGATCACGTAGTCGTCCTCGTCGAACGTGGTCAGGATCAGGATCCGCACCCCGCCCAGCTCCGGGTCGGCCGCGATCCGCCGGATCGCCTCCAGCCCGTCCACGCCCGGCATCTGCACGTCCATCAGCACCACGTCCGGCCGCAGCTCGCGGGCCAGGTTCGCGGCCGTGCCGCCGTCGCCCGCCTCGCCCACCACGGTCATGTCCGGCTCGCTGTCCACCAGCACCCGGAACCCGCCGCGCACCAGCGCCTGGTCGTCGGCGATGAGCACCCTGATCACGCGGCGACCTCCTCGATCGGCAGCACGCACCGCACCTCGAAACCGCGGTCCACCGGACCCGCGACCAGCGTGCCGCCCAGCGCCTCGGCGCGCGCCCGCATCCCCTCGATGCCGTGCCCGCCGACCGCCTCGGGCCCGGCGGCCGCCCCGACGCCGTCGTCGCGCACCACGATCTCCAACTCGTCCGCCCGGTACTCCAGGCTCAGCCGCACCTTGGTGGCCCGTGCGTGCCTGCGCACGTTGGTCAGCGACTCCTGCACGATCCGGAACGCCGCCAGGTCGACGCCGACGGGCACCGGGCGGGCACCGGTCGCGGCGTGCTCGACCGCGACGCCCGCGACGTCGAGCAGCTTGTCCAGGTGCGCCAACCCGCCGGACGCGGTCAGCGCGCGCAGGTTCGGCGACCGCATGACGCCCAGCAGCACGCGCACCTCGGCCAGCCCGTCGTCGCTGATCCGCTTGATCGCGTTCAACGACTCCACGACCTGCTCCGGCCGCCGCCGCATCACGTGCACCGCGACCCCGGCCTGCACGCTGATCGCGGCCATGGTGTGCCCGAACACGTCGTGCAGCTCGCGGGCGATCTCCAGCCGCTCCTCGGCGGCCTGCGCCTTGGCCTGCTCGGACCTGGCCTGGGCGATCCGCTCGGCCCGGTCCCGCGCGCCGGCCGCGAACGCCCGGTGCGAGAACACCGCGACGCCCAGCGCCGTGGCGGCGGCCTCCAGCGGGATGGCGTTGAGCACCTGCTCGCCGAACCAGGTCCCGCCGATGGTGAACCGGACGGTGAGCACGGTGACCAGCGCGGTCGCCACCCCGCCGACCACGCCGGCCTTCCAGCCCCGGTGCGCGGCGAGCGTGTAACAGGCGACGAGCGCGCCGACGGTGATCGTGCGGCCGTGGTAGTCGAGTGCGTACCAGGCGATGACGATCCCGTTGACCAGCACCAACGTCGTCGCGGGCAGCTGCCGGCGGACGACCAGGGCGGCCCCGAGCGCCACCGCGAGCACCGCCGCGCCCCAGCCCGACGACCCGTCCGGGCCGGGCGGGCCGACCTGGAGCAGGGTCAGCACGAGCACGAGCGCGGCCAGGCCGCCGCCCAGCGCGACGTCGGCGAGTGGCACCCGTGACACGTCAGTCCTCCACCGTGACCAGCGCGCGCATCCCGCCCGCTGCGAACATCTTGCCCGTTCGCACGTCGGTGACCCACGTGACCAGCGCGTACCGGCCGGCGGGCAGGGCGTGGGCGAGCACCGCGGACCGCCCCGGCGACAGCGGCACGACGCCGGTCGGGCCGCCGGTGAACGGTGCCGGGGCGCGGTGGGCGAAGAACGCGTCGATGTCGGCGAGCGTCGCGCCGGGCCGCACGGGCATCAGCATCGCCTCGTTGGCCTGCGGTGACAGGTTCACGAAGCGGACCGGGCCGCGCAGCACGGGCGGTGCGAGGTAGCGGCCGTCCAGCGCCACGACGGTCGACCCCGGGCGCACGCCGGCCGGCGCGTGGCCCGCCGCGACCCGCACCGGGCGGACCCGGCCGGCCAGGTCGGGCCGGCCGACGTCGCGGAAGTCCACCAGGTAGCAGGAGCCGGGCGTGACGTGCAGCGTCGCCGACGCCGGGACGTGGGCGACGGCCACGCCGCCGAGCAGGTCGACGTCCCGCGCCACCGCCTTGCCGCCCTCGACGGGGTCCGCGCCCATCGCCCGTTCCAGGTCGCCGAGGTACTGCTCCAGGGTGACACCCGGTCGTGGCCGGACCAGGCCGAGCCACGCGCCGTCCGGGTCCGTGGACGACACCCGGAACGTCACCGAGCCGGCGGTGAGCGTGGCGGGAGCGGTGAAGCCGGCGGGGGAGACCGCGATGTCGACCGCCTGCACGGGGGTGGCGCGGGCGGCGGGCGTGAGGAACGCGACGGCGGTGAGTGCCAGCGGGAGGGCGAGTCGCTTCATGGCGGCAAATCTCGCGGGTGGGTGCCGGTCACCGCGTCAGCCCGGCGCGGACACCGCGGACGTACCGCGCGGGTATGACGCTACCGCCGGGGACGTACCCCGCCGGTTACCGTCCCGGGCCGATGCGGCGACCCGGTCTTGATCAGCAGTGTTGCCGCCATGAGACGACGCGGCTTCTTCGCCCTGACCGGGCTGGTGGGACTGGCGCTCGCGGGCTGCGGCGGCGCGGAGGGCAACCGGGGCAGCCTGGGGTTCACCAACCGCCTGCGCATCCCGCCCGTGCTCGACCCGGAGCCCGGACCGGACGGCGTCAAGCGGTTCCCGCTGCTGCTGCGCCCCGGGCAGAGCGAGTTCCTGCCCGGCAAGCCGGCCAGGACGTGGGGCATCAACGGCGACTACCTCGGCCCCACGCTGCGGGCGCGGCGCGGCGACGAGGTGGCGATGGCGGTGACCAACCTGCTGCCCGAGGCGAGCACCCTGCACTGGCACGGGATGCGGCTGCCCGCCGCGATGGACGGCGGGCCGCACCAGATGATCGGGCCCGGCGGCACGTGGAACCCGACGTGGACGGTCGACCAGCCCGCCGCGACGACCTGGTACCACCCGCACCCGCACGGCGTGACGTCCGAGCACGTCTACCGGGGGCTGGCCGGGATGTTCATCGTGGACGACGAGCACTCGGCGGAGCTGCCGCACGCGTACGGCGTGGACGACGTGCCGCTCATCGTGCAGGACAAGGTGTTCGACGGGGACGGGCAGCCGGCGGAGGCGTTCGCCGGGACGTTCGGGCTGCTCGGCGACCAGATCCTGGTCAACGGCACGTACGACCCGTTCTTCGAGGTGACCACGACCCGGGTGCGCTTCCGGATCCTCAACGGCTCCAACGCGCACGTCTTCGCCATCGGGTTCGCCGACGGCCGGGGGTTCCAGGTGATCGCCTCCGACGCCGGTCTGCTGCCCGCGCCCGTCACGGTCGACCGGGTGCGGATCAGTCCGGGCGAGCGGTTCGAGGTCGTCGCGGAGTTCCGGGCGGGCGAGCAGGTCGTGCTGCGCGGGTTCCCCGGCGACAGCGCGGTCGAGGGCGGTGACTACGACCTGCTCAAGTTCGTTGCGGCACGGCAACTCCTGCCGTCACCGGCGCTGCCCCGCAGGCTCGCCGCGCGCGCCCCGGTCGAACCCGGTGACCGGGTGCGGAAGTTCCGCCTGGGCGGCTCGAACATCAACGGCGAGGAGATGGACCTCGCGCGGGTCGACGAGGTGGTCGCGGCGGGCGCGCGCGAGGTGTGGGAGCTGGACAACATCACCTACGAGCACAACTTCCACATCCACGAGGTGGCGTTCCGGGTGCTGACCATCGACGGCGAGGAGCCGCCGGAGCACCTGCGCGGCCCGAAGGACACGGTGTTCGTGCCGGGCGGCACGAAGGTGCGCCTGGCCGTGGAGTTCGGCCGGCACACCGACCCGAAGACGCCGTACATGTACCACTGTCACATCCTCAAGCACGAGGACAAGGGCATGATGGGCCAGTTCGTGATCGTCCAGCCGGGCACGGAGGACCAGACCCCGCGCACCCTCCAGCCGACCGGCGCGGGCCACGACCACCACGGCGGCTGACGGCGCGGATCAGCGCGGGCGAAGACCCCCGAAGCTCCGGGGGTCTGCCGTGAGAACGTCGGCGTGGCAACGCCTTTCGGTCCAGAGTGGCTAGGCGAACCAGCGGTCGAGTTCGGCGGCTGCGCCGTCCTCCAGCACGGTCCCCGTGACGGCGTTCGCGATCGCCTGGACGGTCGCGGGTGCCTGGCCCATCGCCACGCCGTGCGCCGCCCACTTCAGCATTTCCACGTCGTTGTGCCCGTCGCCGATCGCCAGGGTGTCCTCTTCGGACACTCCGAGCCGCACCCGCAGGTCTTCCAGCGCCGACCCCTTGGTCACGCCCGCCGGCGACACGGTCACCCACGGTTCGTGGTTGTCCACCCACCACGTGACGCCGGGCAGTTCCACGTCGAGCATCCGCAGCGACACCTCCTCCGGCGTCCGGTCGATCCAGCGCATCACCAGGCGGGCCGTGGGCTCGGCGGTGAGTTCGCCGGCGGACACCTCGCGGACCTCGCCCCACAGGTCGCCGTCCGGGAAGCGGCCCAGGGACAGGTTGCCGACGCCGGTCAGCTCGGTGGCGAACACCGCGCCGGGGAACACCTCGCGCAGCACGTCCACGGTGGGGCCGGCGTCGAAGCCGAGCTTGCGGACCACCTCGCGGGAGTCGGTGTCCCACCAGACCGCGCCGTTGGAGCAGATCGCGGTGGTGCCGCGCAGCGCCAGGTCGTCGGCGACGGGGCGGGCGCCGATCAAGCTGCGGCCGGTGGCGAGGACCACGTGCGCGCCGTGGTCGATCGCGCGGTGGACGGCCGCGCGCACGGCGGGGGCGACGTCCTCCCGGCCGACCGGGGTGATGGTGCCGTCGATGTCCAGGGCGATGAGGCGTGGTCTCCAACTCACTGGCCTCACCCTAATGGACGACGTTAGTGAACCATGGTTCAATAACTGTGGTTCAATGACCGGGTGGCACGACCGAAGAGCATCACCGACGAGCGCCTGCTGACCGCGACCGGCGTGGTCATCGGCCGCAAGGGGCCGGGGTTCACCGTCGCCGACGTGGCCGCCGAGGCCGGTGTCTCGGTGGGCACGGTGGCGCAGCGGTTCGGCTCGAAGGGCGGGCTGCTCCAGGCGTTGACCAGGCAGGTCGCGGCGGACGTGGAACGCCGGATGCTGGCCGCCGCCGAGGGCGCGGACCCGATCACGGGGCTGCGCGCGGGGCTGCTGACCTGGTTCGAGGACATGACGGACCCGGTCGAGGCGGGCAACCACCTGGCGCAGCTCGGGGTCGACCTGGTCGACCCGGAACTGCGGGCGCTGCTCGCCGAGCTGCACGCGGTGACCGAGCGGACGGTGCTCGTGCTCGCCCGGGAGGTGGACCTGCCGAGCGGTCCGCCGCCCGAACGCGCGGCGCGGGTGCTCACCGGGTTGCTGTTCGGCGTGTCGATGGACTGGTCGGTCCGGCCGCGCGGGGCGCTGGCGGACCGGCTGGCCGAGGATCTGGACGCGGTGTTGGCCGCGTGGCGGAAGGGGAGCTGAATGTCGTTGCGGGGCAAGGTGGCCGCGGTCACGGGGGCGACGCGGGGCGCCGGTCGGGCGATCGCGGTGGAGTTGGGCGCGGCGGGCGCGACGGTGTTCGTGGGCGGTCGGTCGACGCGCGCCGGCAAATCGCCGATCGGGCGGGACGAGACGATCGAGGAGACCGCCGAACTGGTCGACGCGGCGGGCGGCCGGGGCATCCCGGTGCGGTGCGACTTCACCGTGGCGCACGACGTCGACGCGTTCCGGGCGCGGATCGAGTCCGAAGGGGACGGACACCTCGACGTGCTGGTCGACGACGTGTGGGGCGGTGAGGCGGACACCGACTTCAAGCCGTTCTGGGAGCAGGACCTCGACCGGCAGCTGGGCATGTGGCGCAACAGCGTGCAGGCGCACCTGGTCACGCTGCACCGGCTCATCCCGCTGGTGACGGCCCGGCCGGGCGGGCTGGTGGTCGAGGTGACCGACGGCGACAGCGACGAGTACTACTCCGGGATGCTCGCCTACGACTCGGTGAAGGTGGCGATCCGGCGGTTCGGCGTGGTGCTGGCGCGGGACGTCGCGAAGTTCGGCACGACCTCGGTCGCGGTCACGCCCGGGTACCTGCGCTCCGAGCAGATGCTGGAGCACTTCGGCGTGACCGAGGAGAACTGGCGGGACGCGATCGCGCAGGACCCGCACTACGCGATGTCCGAGACGCCCCGCTACGTCGGGCGCGCGATCGCCGCGCTCGCGGCCGACCCGGAGCGGGAGCGCTTCACCGGCAAGGCGCTGGCGTCCTGGACGCTCATGCGCGAGTACGGCTTCACCGACGTCGACGGCTCGAAGCCGGACTGGGGCCGTTGGTACGAGGAGGTCGTGAAGCCCGAGGTGGACCTCGCGACCGCGGACGCCGCCGACTACCGCTGAGCCCGACCCGGCGCGGCCGGGCCGCTGTGACGCACCCCGTCGCGGTGGTCCGGCCCGCCGCGCGGCCGGCGGGTCAGACGTCGCCGGGGCGGACCAGGCCGGTCTCGTAGGCCAGGACCACGGCCTGCACCCGGTCGCGCAGTTCGAGCTTCGCCAGGATCCGGCCGACGTGGGTCTTCACCGTCGCCTCGGACAGGAACAGCTTGCGGGCGATCTCGGTGTTGGACAGGCCCTTGGCGATCAGCACCAAGACCTCGCGCTCGCGCTCGGTCAGCGCCTCCAGCACCGAGGCGTCGCGCAGCTCGCCGCCGCTCTCCCCGAGGAACCGGCTGAGCAGCCGCTTGGTCACCGACGGCGACACCACCGCGTCGCCGGAGGCCACCGCCCGCAGCGCCGAGACCAGGTCACCGGGCGGGGTGTCCTTGAGCAGGAACCCGGACGCGCCGTTGCGCAGCGCCGACAGCGCGTACTCGTCCATGTCGAAGGTGGTCATCACCAGCACCTTCGCCGTGCCGGCCTCGGCGATCCGCTTGGTCGCCTCCACACCGTCGAGCACCGGCATCCGGACGTCCATCAGCACCACGTCCGGCCGCAGCGACGCCGCCATGTGCACCGCGTCGAGCCCGTCGCCGGCCTCGCCGACGACGTCGATGTCCTCTTGGGCGCCGAGCACCATCCGGAAGCCCATTCGCATGAGTTCCTGGTCGTCCACCAGCAGTACTCGGATCACGTCCCCCACCCTATGACGGCACCAGCGGGAGCACCGCGCGCACCCGCCAGCCGCCACCGGGGTTCGGCCCGGCCTCCAGCGTGCCGCCGAGCACGCCGGCCCGCTCGCGCATCCCGATCAACCCGTTGCCGCCCGACACCGCGACGATGTCGTGCGGCGTGCCGAACCCGTCGTCGGCCACCTCCAGCTCGACCCGATCACCCTCCTGGGCGACCCGGACCACGGCCGACGCGCCGGCGCCGGCGTGCTTGAGCGTGTTGGTCAGCGCCTCCTGCACGATCCGGTAGATGCCCAGCCCAAGCCCGGTGGGCAGGGCACGCAGGTCGCCGGTGGTCTCCAGCCGGACCGGCAGCCCGGACGCGCGCAGGCCCTCGGTGAGTTCCGCGAGGTCGGCCGCGCCCGGCTGCGGCGCCCACTGGGTGCCGGACTGGTCCTCCGAGCGCAGCACGCCGAGCAGCCGCCGCAGTTCGGTCAGCGCCTGCCGCCCGGTGTCCGCGATGGTCCGCATGGCGGCCTCGGCCAGCTCCGGGTTCGACTTGATCGCGTACCCGGCCCCGTCCGCCTGCACGACCATCACCGACACCGCGTGCGCCACCACGTCGTGCAGCTCGCGCGCGATCCGCGACCGCTCCTCGCCGACCGCGATCCGGGCCTGCTGGTCGCGCTCGGTCTCCAGCATGGTGAGCCGTTTCTCCAGCTCCCAGTGGTACGCCCGGCGCGCGCCGACGAACTCGCCCAGCGCCCAGCTGAACCCGAAGACCACCGCGATCATGAACACCGCGAACGCGGCTTCCAGTGGCCGCTCGATCCGCCAGGCCGCCCACACGAACGTGCCGCAGGTCAGCCAGATCCCGTAGATCAGCGCCGGTTTTCGGCCGAGGAACGCCACCATGGTGTACAGCGCGAAGGCGAGCGCGAAGTCCGCCGGGCGCACCGGCAGGCCGTCGTCGGGGCCGCCGTGGGTGAGCAGCTGGAGGATGCCGCCGGCCAGGATCACGTAGCTGCTGCCGCGCGGGTACTTGCGCCGGAAGACCAGCGGCACGATCAGCAGCGCGCCGACCAGCAGCAGCGCCGGGACCGGCACGCTCCCGGCGACCGACATCGCGCCGAGGTCGAACACCGCGAGGAACCCGGCGATCAGGGAATCCCCGAACACCGGGTGCGCTCGCATCCACAGGCTCAACCGACGCACGTGACCAGGTTAGGTAGAGCCCCGGCCGGCCCGCGTCGCGCCACGGGCTGACCTCGACTAATCCTCCAGGCGGATGACGCTCAGCGGGTCGTCTTGATCTGCACCGGGTCGGTTTCGGCGGGCTTGACCGGCTCGATCCGGGGCGACTGCGACGGCACGTGGTGCTCCCGCTCGTACTCCTGGTGCTCGCGGGACATCTCGTCGGCCATCTGCTGCTGGATCTGCCGGTCCCGGATGCGGCCCAGGATCAGCATCGTGACCCCGTGCACCAGGGCGAGCAGCAGCAGCACGATGCCCAGCTTCACCACGACGTTCTTCGCCGCGTCGCCGGTGTCGACGTTGATGATGGAGACCAGCGCCAGCAGCCCGAGCACCACGAGGTGGAACAGCACGGTGGCGAGCGCGGTCATCGACTTGGCGGCCTCGGGGTCGCCGTAAGCGCGGCGCATGTACGCCCGCCCGCTGCGGTAGATCAGCTGGCCGTCGATCAGCACCAGCACCACGCCGAGCAGCAGGAACACCGCGTAATCCTGTCCCATGACGTGACCTCCCTCTCGGCTCGCCGAATACCCCCGCCGACCCGTTCACAAACCGCGCCTCACCCGGTCGTGGCACGATCTGCGGGTGACCGCCCAGGCGCAGCAGCTCGCCGGCCCGCTCTCGGCCGCCGTGGCGAACCTGTGCGCCGGGCTCCGGTCCCAGGTGTCGCCGAACACCGCCGCCGGGTTCGGCGAAGTGCTGCGCCGGCTGTCCGCGCCGCTCCAGGTGGCCGTGGCCGGGCGCATCAAGTCCGGCAAGTCGACGCTGGTCAACGCCTTGATCGGGCGTCGCGTCGCGCCGACGGACGTGGGCGAGTGCACCCGGCTGGTCACCCGGTTCCAGTACGGCACGGTGGACCGCGTCGAGGTGGTGTTCACCGACGGCCGCAAGCAGGTGCTGCCGTTCGACCCGAGCGGCGGCATCCCGGCCGACCTCGGCGTGGACGTCGCGGACGTCTCGCACGTCGAGGCGTACCTGACCAACGCCGTGCTGCGGGACCTGACCGTGATCGACACGCCCGGCCTCGGCTCGCTGGACGCCGCGTCGGTGGCGCGCACCGAGGCGTTGCTGGGCAACGAGCTGGACCCGGTGTCCCGCAACGCGGTGGCCGGCGCGGAGGCCGTGCTCTACGTGGTGACGCAGGGCGTGCGCCACGACGACCACCAGGCGCTGGCCGCGTTCACCGCCGCCACGGCCGGCCGCGAGGCGGGCCCGGTGAACGCGATCGCCGTGCTGAACAAGGCGGACACCATCGCCGCGGAGACGGTCGACGGCGCGGGCGGCGACACGTGGAAGGCGGCCGTGCTGCTGGCCGAGCGCCAGGCGCGCACGCTCAAGCCCCGGGTCGCGGACGTGCTCCCGGTGATCGGCCTGGTCGCCGAGTCGGTCGAGACCGGCGGGTTCACCTCGGCGGACGCGGACGCGCTGCGCCGGCTCGCCGAACTGGACGACGCGACCCGCGAGACGATGCTGATCTCGGCGGACCTGTTCGTGACGTGGGAGTGCGACGTCGCGGTGGGCGTGCGCACCCGGCTGCTGGAGAAGCTCGACCTCTACGGGATCCGCTGCGCGCTGACCGCGCTGGACGCGGAGCCCGCGATCACCGCGGGCGCGCTGCGCCGCAAGCTGCTCGACGCGTCCGGGCTGGACGGCGTGCGCGGCAAGCTGAACGCGGTGTTCCGGTCGCGCGCGGACGGCATCAAGGCCGCCGCCGCGCTCGCGTCGATCACCGCGCTGGCCGCCGCGTCCGGCGACCCGAACGAGCGGCAGCGCGTGCACGACGCGATCGAGGTGCTGCTGGCCAAGCCCGAGGCGCACCAGCTGCGCCTGCTGGAGGCGTTGACGCTGGTCGCGACCGGTGCCGTGGCGATGCCCGCCGACCTGGCCGAGGAGGTGCTGCGGTTCGGCACCTCGCCGGACGTGGCCGAGCAGCTGGGGCTGCGCGGCCGGCCGCTGCCCGAACTGGTCGCGCACGCCCTGGAGCGCGCGGGCTGGTGGCGGTCCTTCGCGTCGTTCGGCGCGACGCCCGCGCAGAGCCGCGTGGCGCACGTGGTGCACCGGGCGTACTTCCTGATCTGGCAACAACTGCGGGGGCGGCGATGACAAGCGGAACGGAATACCCGTCGGACGCGTCGGAGCCCGACGTGGAGACGACCATCGCCGGCGAGCTGCTGGACCAGGCGCTGGCGGAGCGGCGCGCACTGGTGCAGCTGTGCCTGTACGCGCTGGACCGCGCCCGCAGTTCGGGTGTGATGGAGCGGCTGGAGGAGGGCCTGGCCGGGATCGGGGTGCTGGCGCTGCGCCCGGACGGCGAGCGCTTCGACCCGTCCGTGCACGAGGCCGGCGGCACGGTGCCGACCGACGACACGTCGCTGGACGGGTTCGTCGCGGAGACCGAGGTGGTCGGGTTCGTGGACCGGGGGCGCACGTTGCGCGCGCCGATCGTGACCGTCTACACGGTGCGATGAGCACCCTCCCCCAGACGGTCCGGCAGACCCGCGAACGGCTCACCGCGCTGGTCCGCGGCATCGACCCGCAGGCGGCGGCGTTCGTCGAGACCCGGCGCGGCGGCGCGGCGTCGGTGGTGGTCGTCGGCGAGACGAACCGGGGCAAGAGTTCGCTGGTGAACGCCCTGCTGGCGACGCCGGGCCTGTCGCCGGTGGACGCCGAGGTGGCGACCGCGACCTACCTGGTGTTCCGGCACGGCGCGCAGTGGGCGGCGCGGGCGTGCTACCCGGGCTCGATGTCCCCGGTCCCGTTCGACCGCGCCGAGCTGGTGAACTGGGTGTCGGCGGCGCACGAGCTGCCCGAGGGCATGCTGCCGCCCCGGTACGTGGAGGTGGACGCGCCGATCCCGTTGCTGGAGCGGCTGTCCGTTGTGGACACCCCGGGCGTCGGCGGGCTGGAGTCGGTGCACGGCGAACTGGCGGCCGAGGCGGCGGCGAACGCGACCGCGCTGCTGTTCGTGGTGGACGCGTCCGCGCCGTTCACCCGGGGTGAGCTGGAGTTCCTGCGCACGGTCGGGGAACGCGTCGAGACCGTGGTGTTCGCGCTGACCAAGGTCGACCAGTACCGGGGCTGGCGGACCGTGCTGGAGGCCGACCAGGCGCTGCTGGCCGAGCACGCGCCGAGGTTCGCGGGCGCGACGTTCCACCCGGTGTCGTCGCGGATGTTCGAGCTGGCGTTCAAGGCCCCGAACCCGGACGCGGCGGCGATGCTGCGCGAGCGGTCCGGCATCGGGGACCTGCAAGGCGCGTTGCAGGAGCTGGTGGTCGGCCGGGCGGCGATGCTCGGCGAGGCCAACGGGCTGCGCGCGCTGGCGACCGTGCTGGACGAGCTGGTCGCGCGCGGCGAGGCGGACAAGCGGGCGCTGTCCTCGGGCGAGGAGGAGGCCGAGACGCTGCGCGAGCGGCGCGACGAGCTGAACTCGCAGCGCCGGTCGTCCACCCGCAGCTGGCAGGTGCGGCTGCGCGGCGAGGTGCAGCGGGCGCGGGTGGAGGGCAGCCACGAGGTCAGCCGGCAGATGCGGGACGTGCAGACGTGGTTCCGCACGGCGATCGACGCGGCCTCGCGCGAGCAGTTGGCCGCGCTGCCGCAGCAGGTGGACGCCGCGCTGCAGATGGTTTCCGGGCGGATCAGCGGCGGCCTGGCCGTGCGGCTGTCGCGGGTCGCCGACTCGGCGCTGGCCGACCTGTTCTCGCCGGAGGAGCTGGCGGTGATCCGCGGCCAGTTCGCGCGCGGCGTCACGCCGCCGGTCGTGCTGCGCCCGCCGGAGAAGCGCGCGCCGACCGCCGAGGACAAGCTGCTGGTGTTCATGGGCGTGTCCGGCGGCCTGGGCGCGGGCCGGCTGGCCGCGATGCCGCTGGCGGGCCTGGGTGTCGCCGCGCTGAACCCGGTCGTCCTGCCGGTGACCATCGTGCTGGGCCTGGGCGCGGGCTGGTGGATGGCCCGGACCCGGAAGCACTCGGCGGACAAGCAGCACCTCAAGCAGTGGCTGTCGGACGCGATCGCGGACGCGCGGTCCACCGTGGACCAGTTGGTGGCCGAGCAGCTGATCGAGGCCGAGCAGCAGCTCTCGCTGGCGCTGGACGACGCGCTGGGCAAGCGGGTCGACGCGATCGAGGCGGAGCTGCGCGAGGTGGACAAGGCGTTGCGGATGGAGGCCGGCGAGCGGGCCAAGGCGCTGGGTGCCGCCACCCGGCGGCTCACCGAGCTGCGGGCGGGCCAGGCGAAGGTGGACGAGCTGCTCGGCCGGATCCGGG
The DNA here is from genome assembly GCF_056640475.1 of Saccharothrix sp. NBAS 001. Classification (NCBI taxonomy): domain Bacteria; kingdom Bacillati; phylum Actinomycetota; class Actinomycetes; order Pseudonocardiales; family Pseudonocardiaceae; genus Saccharothrix; species Saccharothrix sp. NBAS 001. The sequence continues at coordinate 7,776,491 of NZ_CM153251.1, read as the reverse complement.
CGTTGCGGGACCGGGTCTGACGCCCTCGACCGATCAAGGATTCGCGTGACCGGTCCCTGACAACGGGTGACGTGGGTTCCCCCGCGGAACCGGATCGGCATAACGTGAGTCTTACCGGTACTTGAGCGCAGGAGGGGGTTCCGGGTGTACGTCGACGAGACAGGCGCGACCGACGGCGAGCTGAAGGTCACCGTCGAGGACGAGGAGTACACCACCGAGGCGACCTTCGACCTCAACGACGACGGCATCGACGAGAGCGCCGTGGTCGAGACCGACGACGGTGGTCACCTCGCGTTCAGCGACACCGACGGCGACGGCGACGCGGACCTGATGAGCACGTTCGACAAGGACGGCGACCTGGTCGGCCAGGCGCGGTTCGACGAGCGGTCCGGCGAGTGGATCGCGGTCGACCCGGGCGACGACCACACCCAGCAGACCAACGCGAACGCCGGCAAGACCATCACCGTGGACGTCGAGGGCGGCCCGGACCAGAACGTCGGCCCGGCCACCGAGGACACCGACAACGACGGCCGCGCGGACACCGCCGTGGTGAAGGACGCCGAGGGCGACACCTGGCTGTTCACCGACGTGGACGGCGACGGCAAGGCCGACATCGCCACCGAGATCACCGCGGCGGGCGAGGTCACCGTGTCCAAGCACACCGGCGACGACGAGTGGACCCAGGTCGAGCACGGCAAGATCGACTCGACCGGCAAGTACGTCCCGGACTCGAAGAACGGCCTGGACAGCGACACGGTGTGGACCGGCGGCGCGGGCGGCGACGAGAAGGTGACCGTGTCGGGCGTCGTGCGCATCGACTCGGTGACCGGCCAGTGGATCAGCCCGAACTGACCGCCCGCCGGGCTACCGGGGCGTCGCGCGCTCCGGGTCGTCGGCCGGCACGCAGGCCGGCGCGGACCCCTTGACCGGGGCGGTGAAGCCCAGGCCGGTGCCCCGGTCCGCTGTGGTGTGGACCGACAGCAGCAAGGTGTAGCCCTCGGGGACGCGACCGATCGTGATCGAGTCGCCGGACGGGCTGGGGACGTCCCAGCCGGTGCCGGGGTAGGCGGGCTCCGGGGCGGCGCAGTCCGACGTCGCCGGGACGACCGCGGCGCGCACGCCCAGTTCGCGGAGCTTCTCGTTCGCCGGGTCGATCGCCGCGACGTCGTTGATCTTGACGGTCACCGTGCCGTCGGCGTTGCGCGTCACCTCGTACGCCGGGGTGCCCGTCAGCGTGATCAGCCCGACCGCCCTCGCCCCGAACAGCACGACCGTGGCGGCGACGACGCCCAGCGGCACGAGGTTGCGGGCCGGCGGGGGCGTGCGCCGGGGGTCGCGCAGCGCGGCCAGGACGTCCTGCCGGCCCCGCGCGAGGTCGGCGTGCTGGGCGAGGGCGTCGCGGAACTCGGTCTCGTTCGGCATGTCAGGTCGTCTCCTTCGCCACGGCCAGCGCTCTGGGGGTGTGCGGGTCGACGGCCCGCAGGCGCAGCGTCGCCAGACCCCACGAGAGCAGGCTGCGCACCGTGCCCGGCCGGCAGCCGAGGACGGCTCCGATCTCGGCGTCGTCGCAGCCCTCGTAGTAGCGCAGCACCAGCGCGACGCGCTGCTTGCGCGGCAGCTTCGCGAGCCGGGCCATCATGGCTTCGCGCTCGGTGTAGTCGTCGGTGGGATCGGCGGTCGGCGAGCCGATCTCGTCGAGGGTGCGCAGCGTGGCGCTCACCTCGCGGGTGGCCTTGCGCCGTCGCCAGGACAGGAATTCGTTGGTGACCATGCGCTTGACGTACGCGGACGGGTTGTCCACCTCGGCCTGGATGCGCGGCCACTGCTGCTGCGCCCGCAGCAACGCCTCCTGGACGATGTCCTTGGCCAGGTGCGGGTCGTAGCAGAGCACCGTCGCGTAGCGCAGGAGCGGGTCCAAGCGGTCGGCCACGAAGTCGTCAAAGGTCATGCACGCCTCGGCTCGGCCGCCTGCTCTGGAGTGGGGTCACGCCCCTGAGAGTCATTTCGGGCGGCGATGTGTTGCACCCGGTTTTCCGGCTCGATCCACAGGTCTGTCCACACCTGTGGAGAACTCGAACAGATGTTCGACGCAGGCTAGCGGCGCGTGCCGGCGAGGAACGCCTCCCACGCGCGCGGGGTGAACAAGAACCTCGGTCCGCCCACGTTCTTTGAGTCCCGTACCCGCACTACGTCGTCGGCAAACCGCACCTCGACACACGCGTCACTTGCTGCGGCGCTGCGGCTGCTCTTGAACCACCCTGTGTCACGGCTCATCGTCAGTCCGTCTCCTGGTGCTGTAGGAACGCCTGCCAGGCGTGCGTCGTGAATCGGAACTGTGGCCCGCCGACGTTCTTGGAGTCCCGCACCCGCACGGCGTCGTCGGTGAACCGCACCTCGACACACGCGTTGCTGCCACCGGAGCTTCGGCTGCTCTTGAACCACCCCGTGTCGCGGCTCATCGTCAGTCCACCGTCTGGTGCCGTACGAACGCTTGCCAGGCGTGTGCGGTGAATCGGAACTGCGGCCCGCTGACGTTCTTTGAGTCCCGTACCCGCACGAGGTCGTCGGTGAACCGCACCTCGACGCAGCCGTTGCTGCCACCGGAGCTGCGGCTGCTCTTGAACCACCCGGTGTCGTGCGTCATCGGCACTCCTTGATCCTCTCCAACAGCAGCGTGCGGGTGTCGTCCTGGCTCAGCGCGAGGTTCTCGACCCGCTTGAACAGCCGCTGCATCGGCTCGATGTCCTCTGGCTGATCGTAGAAGGTGTACGGGCCATGCAGAACCGCCGCGAAGGTCACCGGCATCGCGTGCGGGAAGTCCAGCAGGACAAGACCTCCGCCCAGTGCGGGGTTGTCCACGGCGGTGTTCGGCACGACCCGGATGCTCAGCGTCGGATGCCGCTCGGCCAGTTGGAGCAGGTGCAGCACCTGCCCCCGCATCACGGCCGGTCCGCCGATCACGTGGTCCAGCGCGTCCTCGGTGAACACCATCCGGATGTCCTTGGGGTCACCGGCTTCCAGCACCCGCCGCTGGTGCTCCTGCCGGAACGCGATCCGCTCGCCGGTCTCCTCCTCCGAGTCGTCCCAGTGGATCGAGTTCGACAGTGCCATGATCGCCCGCACGTATTCCGGCGACTGCACCAGTCCCGGGATCACGCCGCACTCGTACCAGGCGATCTCGCGGGCGGCGGCCTGGAGTTCGCCCAGGCGCTGGAAGGGCTCGGGCAGGTTGTCCACGTACGCCCGGCGCGGCGCGCGTCGGCGGGCCGCCGCGCCCAGCGCCAGCACGGTCTCCCGCTCGGGTCCGCGCACGTCGTAGAAGTCCAGCAGCTTGGCCAGTTCCTCCGGGCCGAGCCCGCCCTTGCCGTTCTCGACCTGGCTCAGCCGCCCGCCGGTGCGACCGATCGCCTCGGCGGCCTCGCCCTGCGACCGGCCGGAGCGGGTGCGCAGTCGGGTCAGCGCCAAGCCGAGTTGCAGGCGCTCGACGGTCGACCTGGCCGTGCCCATTGATCACTCCACCCCATCGGGTAATAGCTCAAAGTCTCACTTAAATCTAAACTTTAAGCCGTTGCTGTCCGTGTTCGATCACATACAATCAGGTAGGAGGCTGTGATGGCCGACGAGGTGTCCGAGCGCCGTGAATGGCTGGTCCGCTGCGCGACCGAACGGGGCGAGCCCGCCCGCTGCGCGATCGAGGTCTCGCGCGGGGTCGTGGAGGTCTTCGGCCCGGGCGACCGGTTCGCGTTCGGTCTCGACCCCGAACTGGTGGCCGACTTCCGGACGTCGCTGGACGAGGCCATCGCCCGCGCCCGAGCGGACCTTCACACGGTGTGACGCCGTGTGCGATCCTTTGTAACAAGGGGTTGATACAAAGGGGGCGGGTGTCGTGGAGATCGCGTTCTTATCCGGCTTGATCGGCTTGGCCGTCCTGCTCGTCCTGTGGCCCACGCGCGCCACCGCCCACCGGTTCCTGCGCCGCTGGGGCGTCGCCGACCCGACCGACGAGCAGGACACCGCCGCCGTCCGCTACCTGCGCCGGCGGCGGCTGCTCTACCCGCCGCTGTTCCTCCTCGTCCCCGTCGCCGCGTCCGTGCTCGACCCGCCGACCGCCACCCCCGGCCCACCGCACAGCATCGCCGCCCTGATCGTGGGGCTGCTGCTCGCGGAAGCGGTCGCGGCGTTGCGGCCGGTGCGCGGGGTGCGGATCGCGACGTTGACACCGCGCCGGTGGCACGACCTGGTCCCCCGGGCGGCGGTGGTCGTCCAGCTCGCGCTGTCCGCGGTCGCGGTGGTGCTCGCGGTCGCCGACCTGCTCGCCCGGCCGTGGTCGCGCCACGTCGCGGCGACCGCCGAGAGGCTCTCGCCGACGTACCGGGACGAGATCCTGCGACCGTCCGGCGTCCTGGTGCTGGTCGGCGTGGTGGTCGGCGCGGCGGCGGTGTTCGGCGTGGTCTGGTTGGCGGTCCGGCGCGCGTCGACCGGCGACCCCGGGTCGGACGCGGCGCTGCGCACCCGGAGCGCGCGGGTCGCGGTGGGCATCGGGATCGGGTGGGCGGGTGCGATGGCGTCCGCCGCCATGGCCCGGCTGTGGACTCTGCACGGCCTGCGCCTGAGCACCCCGGACGCCGCCCCGGCGTGGCTCGCGGCCGTCCCGGCGTCGCCCTGGTTCGGCCTGGTCATGTCCATCGTCTCGATCGGCGGCTGGATGTGGGTGGCGAACCCGGCGAAGCCCGGTGCTCCCGTGCCGCACGAGAAGGTCCGCTGATGCCGCTCGTGGTGTTCGGGCTCATCGCCCTGGTCGTGCTGGTGTTCGTGGTGGCGACCCCGCAGGCCGGCCGCCGGTTCCTCGCCCGGTGGGGCGTCCTCGACGCCGACGAGGCGCAGGCGCTCATCGCGGCCGACTACCTGCGCGACCGCCGCCTGCTCTACCTGCCGCTGGTCCTGTTCACGCCGAGCGTCCTCGCGCTCTCCGACGACGAGCCGCTCCTGGTGGTCCTCAGCCTCCTGCGGCACTGCCTGCCGGTCCTCGTGGTCCTGCTGGTCGCGGAAGCCTTCAGCGCGTTGCGCCGCGTCCCGGGGCCCAGGGCGGCCACGCTGTCGCGGCGCGCTTGGCGGGATCTCGTGCCCCGGTGGGCGGTGGTCGTCCTGCTGGCGCTCGCCGCCACCGCCGTGACCATCTCGGCGGTGGGCCTGTTCGTGCCGCCGTCCTCGCGCCAACCGGCGTTCTTCCCGCACGGGGGCACCGTGGTCATCGTCGTGGTGCTGGGCCTCGCACTGGTGTCCGGCGTGGTGTCGCTCGCGGTCTGGCGCGGGGCCGTGGCCGATCCGCTGATCGACACCGCCCTGCGGACGCGCAGCGCGCGGGTCGCGGTGGGCGTCGGCATGGCGCTGATGGCCTACCTGGCGTTCGCCGCGTACCGGTCGGTGGCGCTGCTGAGCCACGTGTGGCAGCCGGTCTACCCGGTCGCGTTCGCGCTCGGCGTGCTCGCCCTCCCGGTGGGGCTGGTGGCGTGGTTCCGGGTCGTCCGGCCGGCCCGCGCCGCCTCGAACACCCGGCCCGCGCCATGACGGACTCGCTGTGGGTCGTGGTCGACCCGGACAACGGCGTGCCGCCGTGGCGGCAGATCCGGGACCAGTTGGTCCAGCTGATCCGCTCGGGCTCGCTGCCCGCCGGCACGCCGTTCCCGCCGATCCGCCAACTGGCCCGCGACCTCGGCCTGTCGGCGGGCACGGTGGCGCGCGTCTACCGCGAACTGGAAACCGGCGGCCTGCTGGTCACCGCCCGCCGCCGGGGCACGGTGGTCGCGGACCTGCCGCCGCCCGCCGAACCGCCCGTGCCACCCGAGCCGCTCGCCGAAGCCGCCGCCCGATTTGTCGCGGAAGTCCGTGCGCTGGGCGTCGACCGGCCGGCCGCGGAAGCGGCCGTGCGCGACGCCTGGCCTTACTGACAACAACCCGGACAATTTCCGTGCAATTCTTGCGCCGCAACGTGAGAGCGCTCTCACACGCGTTCGACCTCGGCACGGGCCGGCAACCTCCGCGTGTGGCGGCCGCCGCACGGCCCAGCCCTTGCATTTCGGCAACTAAAGCCCAGGTCACAGCGGGGTTTGTGATGATCGGGTGCTGAATCGATTCCAGAATCGGTTTTGTGAGGGAGCCGACAGGACAGATGTGCGTTACCGGGGATTAACCCGGCTAACCTCCGTCTATCCCTTCAACGGCACGCCCTCCACCGGGGCGGGCGGAGCTATTCCCGAGGACGTCCCACCCGGACAACGGCGTCCACCGTGGGCCGGCGCACCTAGGAGACGAGACGAGATGACGGCAGTGACCATTCCCGGTCTCGACCAGGCACCGACCAACCACGCGCGGCTGCTCTCCTGGGTGCGCGAGGTTGCCGAGCTGACCTGCCCCGACGAGGTCGTCTGGGCCGACGGTTCCCAGGACGAATGGGACCGCCTCACGGCCAAACTGGTGGACGCCGGCACGTTCGTCCCGCTGAAGAAGAAACCCAACTCGTTCTGGGCGGCCTCGGACCCGACCGACGTGGCCCGGGTGGAGGAGCGCACGTTCATCTGTTCCGTGGACGAGGCCGACGCCGGCCCCACGAACAACTGGATGGACCCCGCCGAGATGAAGGGGATCATGACCGAGCTGTACCGCGGCTCGATGCGCGGTCGCACGATGTACGTGATCCCGTTCTGCATGGGCCCGCTGGACGCCGAGAAGCCCATGCTGGGCGTGGAGCTCACCGACTCCGAGTACGTCGTGGTCTCGATGCACATCATGACCCGGATGGGCACGAAGGCCCTGGCCCGCTTCGGCGAGGACGGCGACTTCGTCAAGGCGCTGCACTCGATCGGCGCGCCGCTGGAGCCCGGCCAGGCCGACGTGTCGTGGCCCTGCAACGACACCAAGTACATCACCCAGTTCCCCGAGGAGCGGACCATCTGGTCGTTCGGCTCGGGCTACGGCGGCAACGCCCTGCTGGGCAAGAAGTGCTACTCGCTGCGCATCGCCTCGGTGATGGCGCGCGACGAGGGCTGGCTGGCCGAGCACATGCTCATCCTCAAGCTGACCTCGCCCGAGGCCAAGGTCTACTACATCGCGGCCGCGTTCCCCAGCGCCTGCGGCAAGACCAACCTCGCGATGCTGGAGCCGACCATCCCGGGCTGGAAGGTCGAGACCCTGGGCGACGACATCGCCTGGATGCGCTTCGGCGAGGACGGCCGGCTCTACGCGGTCAACCCGGAGAACGGCTTCTTCGGCGTCGCGCCCGGCACCGACTACCACACCAACCCGAACGCCATGCGCACCATCGAGAAGGGCAACTCGCTCTTCACGAACGTGGCGCTCACCGACGACGGCGACGTGTGGTGGGAGGGCATGGGCGAGCCGCCCGCGCACCTCACCTCGTGGAAGAAGCAGGACTGGACGCCGGGCGGCGAGGAGCTGTCCTCGCACCCGAACTCGCGCTACTGCACGCCGATCGCCCAGTGCGACATCAAGGCCCCCGAGTGGGAGGACCCGAACGGCGTCCCGATCTCGGCGATCTTCTTCGGCGGTCGCCGGGCGACCACGATCCCGCTGATCACCGAGTCGCGCGACTGGCAGCACGGCGTGTTCATGGGCGCCACGCTGTCCAGCGAGACGACCGCCGCGGCCGTCGGCCAGGTCGGCGTCGTGCGCCGCGACCCGATGGCGATGCTGCCGTTCATCGGCTACCACGCCGGTGACTACTTCCAGCACTGGATCGACACCGGCAAGTCGGCCGACGCGGACAAGCTGCCCAAGATCTTCTACGTCAACTGGTTCCGCCGGGGCGAGGACAAGCGCTTCCTGTGGCCCGGGTTCGGCGAGAACTCGCGCGTGCTGAAGTGGGCCATCGAGCGCATCGAGGGCAAGGCCGCCGCGCGGGAGACCCCGATCGGCCACGTGCCGACCGCCGACGAGCTGGACCTCTCGGAACTCGACGCCGTGCACGCCGACATCGAGGCGGCGCTGAACTTCGACGCCGACGAGTGGCGCGCCGAGATCCCGATGATCGAGGAGTGGTTCGCGAAGATCGGCGACAAGGTGCCGACCTCGCTGCGCGACGAGCTGGAGGCGCTCAAGCTCCGGCTCGGCTGATCACCCGCTTTTCCTGGAGGGACCCGGTGGAGGAGACGTCCACCGGGTCTCTTTTTGATCACCCGCGGTGACTTCCGGCTGGTGCCGATGTACCAAGGAGGAGTGAGCCAGCAGGACGACTTCCTCGGCGGCCTGCAGTTCGACGGTCCTCGGGACGTGCAGGTCGGGCCGCAGACCGGGATCGTGCGGTACTACCCGGTCGAGCCGCCGTCCGGACCGCCGCGCGGTCGCCGCGGGTCGCCGTGGTGGCACGCGCTGGGCGTCCTGGTCGGCGCGGTCGGGGTGGTCGCCGCAGCCTTCGCGTGGGGCTACGGGCTCGACCAGTTCGACGAGGTCCGGGTGCGCGGCCTGGTGGCCTTGGGACTCGCGGGACTCCTGATGGGTCTGATGACCTTGGGGCGGCTGTCCCCAGCCGCCCCGCTGACCGCCGGGGTGCTCGCGGTGGGTGCTTCGGTCGCTCGCGAACTGGGCGTCCTGCCGGTCTTGCCCGTGCTCAGGCCGGTGTTCGAGAGCGGGGTGCCGCTCGGCTTCGGCGTTCTGCTGCTGGTGCTCGCGTGCCGCCGCCGCTAGTTGTCCACAGGTTGTGGATGAAGCTGTGCACAGGCTGTGGACTTCACCGGTTCGTGGGTGGCCCTTAACCCGCCCGCCTCACCCGGGCAGCGGGTTGGTCCCCAGGCCCCACAGCCGGCCGGTGAACGGGCGGGTCGCCTCGGCGTAGCAGACCGCCGTGGTGAACCCCTCCGACCAGGCTTGGCTGCCGAACGAGCGCCACGACGCGAACACGTCCTCGCGCTGCGCGCCGACGTACCCGGCGACCGCCGTGGCGCAGTGCTGCGCCGCCTGCTCGTTCACCTGGTCCCGGGACGGCGCGGGGTCGCCCGGCTTGCCCAGGTTCAGCACGCCCGGCACGGCCTCCGCCAGGTGCGGGCCGTCGCACAGGGTGATCTTCGGGTCGCCGTCCTTGGCCGGCGAGCCCTGCGCGCACAGCTGGACCTGGCCGAACCCGGCGGCTTTGAGCAGGTCGCGGACCACGCCGGTGCGCTTGCGGCGCTGCCCGTCCGGGCCGAGTTCGACCACCGTGCACAGCCGCCAGCGGTGCCCCGCCGCCCACCCGTCGCGGCTGGGCCACAGGATGTTGGCCTGGAGCCGGGTGGCGTCGTGGTCCGGGCTGCCGAGGTAGCCCGCCATCGCCTTGCGGCAGCCGGCGATCCCCTGCCGGCGGAGGTCGCGTTCACTCGGGTAGTCCGCGCCCATCCCGGTGAACTCGCCGATGCCGACCGTCTCGCCCTCGTGCGGCTGGGCGCAGTCCACGACGGTGAGCCCGCCGTCGGTGCACTGGCCGGTTTTCGGCAGGTCTTTCACAGTCGGCGTCAGCGACGGCCGGACCACCTCGCCGCCGGGGGACCCGGCCACCTGCGAGGTGCACGAGACGAGCGACAGCGCGAGCAGTCCGATCATCGCCCGCCGCAGTCGCACGCCGGTCAGACTACTGCGAGCAGGGCGGCCACCTGATCGACGATCCGGCGTCGTTCCGCCTCGAACGCCGGGTCGGTCAGCGCGGTCGGGTCGGCGGGCTGCCCGAGCACGGGAGTGTGCAGGTGGCCGCCCAGGACGTCCGTCGCGCCCAGCCCCAGCCGGACCCGGTTCGCCCGGTACATCGACTCGTTGGACAGGTAGTCCCCGCCGCTGCCCGCGGCCGCCGCCGCGCCGGGCGTGGGTTCGTCCGCGCGGCAGCTGGGCGTCCCGACGCCGGGGGTGCCCACCGGCCACTCGCAGAACGACCGGTTGAAGACCACCGGGTACGGCGTGGTGCCCGCGTCGACCATCCGGCGCGCGGGCAGCGAGGTCTCGATGAACTCCAGCGCCGGCTGCGGCCAGTCCCGCGCGTCCGGCACCGGTCCCCGCGCGCCGACGGCGTTGTTGTCCGGGGCACCGCCCCGCCACCGGGCCGCCCACCGCTCGACGTCGAACCGACCGGGCCGGCCCTGGCTGATCGTCACGAACGCGTCCGGGCGGCTGCGCCCGGCGAGCGCGCCGCCGTAGACGCGTTCCACGACCCCTTCGTCGAACGCCCCCCACAGCACGGGCAGCACGGCGGCCTCCACGACGACCTCCCCGGCCGGCGTGTCGAGCACCCGCCCGTCCAGCCACAGCGCCGCCGCCCCGGCCGGGTTGGACCGCCGCACGGAGGTCCCGTCGAGCTGGAACGGGTCGAACCCGGTCACCACGATCCGCCGGCCGGCGTCGCGGAACCCGAGGTCGTCCAGCCCCCGGGCGGCGAGGTCGACCCGCCGCACCAGCCGGTCCCGCCCGCCGGCGGGCAGCGGGACCGCCCACTGCCGGACCGCCCTGGTCAGCTGGAGCCGCGCCCAGTACAGCGGCCGGTCGTCGTAGGCGTCCCACCCGGACGCGGCCCGCGCCCGTTCGCCCGCCGCCCGCCACAAGTCCCGCCCGGCCGCCGTGACCACCTGCTCGGCCCGTCCGGTGGAGGTCGAGCACAGCCGTGCGACGAACCGGCCGACCACGCCGTCCAACCCGCCGAGCCGGACCAGCTCCGGCCCGACGGCGGGCTGCCCGGGAGCCAGGACGGCGGTCAGCCGCCCCTCCTCGACGGTCACCGGCAGCCGGCCGTCGAAACACGGCTTCACCTCGGCCGACGCCACCCCCGGCACCCCGGCCAACGCCAACCCGGCCACCATCGCCGTCACCCACCGCAGTCCTGTGATCACGCACCGATCCTGCCGAACGGGCCCGGCCGCCCGACACCCGCCGACCGGCCGGGTGCTTCACCAGTCACCGCCTCGGCCGTCAGGCGATCCGCCGGACCTCGCCCGCCACCGCCGCCACGTCCACCCCGGCCCCGGCCAGCGCTTCCCGGACGGCGCGCGCGACGCCGACCGCGCCGGCCGTGTCGCCGTGCACGCGGATCGAGTCCACCCGCATCCGCACGAGCCGCCCGTCCACGGCCCGGACCTGCCCGTCCACCGCCAGCGACACGCACCGCTCGACGATCTCCGCCACCGAGTGCAGCACCGCGCCCGGCAGCCGCCGGTCGACCAACGTCCCCCGCCCGGTGTACGCGCGGTCCGCGAGCGCCTCGAACCGGACCGGTAGGCCGGCCACCTCGGCGCGCTTCAACCACACCGCACCGGGCAGCCCCAACACCGTCAACGACGGGTCGAACGCCCGGATCGCGTCCACCACGGCGTCGGCCTGTGCCTCGTGCGTCGCCAACGCGTTGTACAAAGCGCCGTGCGGCTTCACGTAGGACACCCGTGTCCCGGCGGCCCGCGCACAGGCGTCCAACCCGCCCAGTTGGTAGAGCACGTCCGCGGTGAGTTCCGCCGGCGGGACGTCCACGAACCGCCGCCCGAACCCCGCGAGATCCCGGTACCCGACGTGCGCCCCGACCGCGACGCCCGCCGCAGTGGCGGTCTCGCACGTCCGGTACATGATCGACGGGTCGCCGGCGTGGAACCCGCACGCCACGTTCGCGCTGGTCACCAGGCCCAGCAGGGCCGCGTCGTCGCCCACCGACCAGCGGCCGAAGCCCTCGCCCAGGTCTGCGTTCAGGTCCACGGTCCGGGTCACTGGACCCACCTCCCTCCCCGTGCGTTCAATGTAGGGATTGTTCAACAATCCCTCAATACTCCGTTTGACTTGTAGGGCACTAGACTCGCGCCATGACGAGCGTTGACGCCGAGGACTGGCTCCGGGCCCTGGCCAAGGACCGGGCCGACATCGACCGCTCCAGCACCGCCGAGCGGGTCGCCGACAAGCTCCGCACCAGCGTCCTGGACGGCGACATCAAGCCGGGCCGGCAGCTCAACGAGAAGGCCCTGGGCGACGTCCTGCGGGTCTCCCGCAACACCCTGCGCGAGGCGTTCCGCCTGCTCACCCACGAGCGCCTGCTGGTGCACGAGTACAGCAAGGGCGTGTTCGTCCGAAAGCCCGACCGGCACGACATCGTGGACCTCTACGCCGCCCGCCGGATCATCGAGATCGGCGCGCTGCGCTGCTGGCCGCACGCCGCGGACAAGGTCCGGCGCCCCGTCCAGGAGGCCGTCGACCTGGGCCTGGCCAGCGCGGAGCAGCAGGACTGGACGACCGTCGGCACCGCGAACATCCGGTTCCACCAGGCCATCACCGGCCTGGCCGGCAGCACCCGGCTGGACGAGGAGATGCGCCGCCTGCTGGCCGAGCTGCGCCTGGCCTTCCACGTCATGGGCGACCCGCGCGGCTTCCACGAGGAGTACCTGCCGCTCAACCGCCGGATCAGCGCGCACCTGCTGCGGGACGAGCCCGACGCGGCCGAACGGGCGCTGGCCGACTACTTCGACCGCGCCGAGCGGCACCTGGTGACCGGCCTGCGCGGGGAGTGAAAAACGGTCACGATTCCACTACGCAACCGGTCGGCAACCCACCGGACACCGTGACGGCCGTCCCCTCCCGGGCCTAGCATCCTGCGACACCCAGTCATCAGGGCCGCACGGAGGGCCACATGCCTCGAAAATCCAGCCTGCGCTGGAGCAACTGGAACCTGCTGCTGCTGATTCCGCTGCTCATGCTCGTCACGCCGTGGTTCAACTTCGACGGCCCGCGGCTGTTCGGTCTGCCGTTCTTCTACTGGTACCAGTTCGCCTGGGTACCGGTCGGCGTGGTCTGCGTCGGCCTCGTCTACGTGATGACCAGAGGTGAACCGGTCGTGAAGGACAAGCCCGACCTGCTCGGCGTGGACGACCTGGACGAGGGGGCGAAGTAGATGCAGTGGACCGAGTTGGTCGTGTTCAGCGCGCTGTTCCTGCTCGTCACCGTCCTGGGCTTCATCGCGGCGAAGTGGAAGTCGGGCAACACCCTCGACCACCTCGACGAGTGGGGCCTGGGCGGGCGCAAGTTCGGCTCGTGGATCACCTGGTTCCTGGTCGGCGGCGACCTGTACACCGCGTACACGTTCGTCGCGGTGCCCGCCCTGGTGTTCGGCGCGGGCGCGACCGGGTTCTTCGCGCTGCCCTACACGGTGATCCTCTACCCGATCGTCTTCCTGCCGCTGGTCCGCATGTGGTCGGTGTCGCGCGTGCACGGCTACGTCACGCCGGCCGACTTCGTGCGCGGCCGGTACGGCTCGCACTGGCTGGCGCTGATCATCGCCGTCACCGGCATCGTCGCGACCATGCCGTACATCGCGTTGCAGCTCGTCGGCCTCGAAGCGGTGCTGCGCACCATGGGGCTCAACGGTTCCGGCATCGCCGGTCACGCGCCGCTGCTGATCGCGTTCCTCATCCTGGCGCTCTACACCTACCAGTCCGGGCTGCGCGCGCCCGCGCTGATCGCGTTCGTCAAGGACACGCTGATCTACATCGTGATCCTGGTGGCGGTGATCTACCTGCCGAGCAAGTTCGGCGGCTGGGGCGCCATCTTCGACACCGCGCAGGCCAAGTACGACGCGACGCCCGCCAAGTCCGACGGCATCCTGCTCACCGGTGCCAACCAGCTCCAGTACGCGACGCTCGCGCTGGGTTCCGCGCTGGCGCTGTTCCTCTACCCGCACTCGCTGACCGGGATCCTCGCCTCGCGCGGCCGCAACGTCATCAAGCGCAACATGGTGGCGCTGCCCGCGTACTCGCTGCTGCTCGGCCTGCTGGCAATGCTCGGGTTCGTGGCGATCAGCGCGGGCGTCACGCCGATCACCAACCAGGCCACCGGCCGCCCCGACACCAACACCATCATCCCGGTGCTGTTCGGCGCGGAGTTCCCGTCCTGGTTCGCCGGGATCGCCTTCGCCGCGATCGGCATCGGCGCGCTGGTGCCCGCCGCGATCATGTCCATCGCGGCGGCGAACCTGTGGACCCGCAACATCTACAAGGAGTACGTGAAGAAGAACGCCACGCCGGCGCAGGAGGCCAAGCAGGCCAAGCTCGCCTCGCTGGTGGTGAAGTTCGGCGCGGTCGCGTTCATCGTGTTCATCGACCCGCAGTTCTCCATCGACCTCCAGCTGATCGGCGGCGTGATGATCCTCCAGACGCTGCCCGCCGTGGCGATCGCCCTGTACACCAGGTGGTTCCACGTCTACGGGCTGGTCGTCGGGTGGGTCGTCGGCATGGGCTGGGGGATGTACCTGCTCTACGACATCCCCAGCGCGGACGGCAAGCGCCCGCACTTCGGCGGCTCGGCGCTGGCGCTGGACAAGCTGTCGCTGCTGGGCTGGCACCCGTTCGCGGGCTCGACCGTGCAGATCTACGTCGGCATCGTCGCCGTCGTGGCCAACCTGGTCGTCGCCGTGCTCGTCACGCTGATCGCCAAGCAGCTGCGGGTGTTCAACGGCACCGACGAGACCTCGGGCGAGGACTACCACGTGGACGAGGACAGCCCCCGGGTCAGGCCGGTGGCCGCGCACTGAACCGGGATCAGGGCCGCAGCACCAGGGCGGCCGCGCCGACGAGTCCCGCCTGGCCGCCCAGCCGGGCGGGCTCGACCCGCAGACCGTCCAGGTAGGACAGTCCACAGTGGTCGGACACGGTCCGCCGGATCGGGTCGAACAGCAGGTCTCCGGCCTGCGCCACGCCGCCGCCGACCACCGCCAGGTCCAGGTCGCACACCGCCGCCGTCGCCGCGATGGCCAGGCCGACCGCGCGCCCGGCCCGCTCGAACGCCGCCCGGGGCAGCTCCTGCCCGGCCAGCGCCGCCGCCGCGAGGTGCGCCGCGTCCGCCTCGTCCGGGCCCTGCCACCCCTGCCGGCGCGCCCAGTCGACCATCCTGGGCCCGCCCGCGACGGTCTCCGCGCAGCCGCGCCCGCCGCACGTGCACGGCTCGCCGTCCGGCTCCACCACCACGTGCCCGACGTGCCCGGCGTTGCCGGTCCGCCCGCCGAACGGCCGCCCGCCCAGCACCAGCCCGCCGCCCACCCCGGTCGACACCACCAGGCCGACCATGAACCGGCTGCCGCGCCCCGCACCCTGCCAGTGCTCGCCCAGCGCCATGCACGCCCCGTCGCCGGCCAGCTCCACCGGGACGCCCGGCACCAGCGCGGCCACCCGCTCACGCAGCGGGAATTCCTGCCAAGCGGTCACGTTGATCGGGCTCGCGGTGCCGCGCGCGGCGTCCACCGGCCCGGCGCAGGCGACGCCCACCCCGGCGACCAGCTCGCCTTCGAGCACCTGCCCGACCACGTCGGCGACCGCCCGCCAGACCGACTCCGCGTCGTCGGCGGGCGTGGCCACCCGGACCGCCCTGCGCACCGCGCCACCGCGGTCCACCAACCCGCCGGCGATCTTGGTGCCGCCCACGTCCAGTGCCAGCACCAGGTCCGTCACCCGGCCAACCCTAGGTGACCCCGAACTTGTGGCCGCCGAACAGGTCGCCGTCCACCCGCACGGTCGAGTCGGTGATGATCACGCCGTGCGTCCCGGTCCGCTCGGGCGGCGGCTCGACCAGCGGGAAGCCCGCGACGCGCCCGGCGGGCAGCCACACCGCGCGTGCCGCCTCGGCCGGGTCGGCGAGTTCGCGCAGCAGGTCCAGCGCCGCCGGCAGCTCGTGCGCGACCGGCCGGTGGTCGGCGTTGAGCGCGGCGGCCAGCCGGTCGACGTGCGCCGGATCCGCGCCCGCCACGCCGATCCGCACCCGGAACACCCAGCCCCGGTAGCGCGCGGCGGCGTCCCGGTAGAGCGGCGCGGCCTGGACCGCGAACGGCTCGGCGGCCAGCTCGACCGGTGCCGCGTACAGCCCGCCGGTGCGGAACACGGTCGGCGTGGCCAGCCGGTCGTACTGGCCGGCGACCCGCTCCAGCAGGGCCCCGAAGTCCGGCCGCACCCAGTGCGGGCGCAGCTCGACGGCCAGTTCGGCGTCACCGAGCAGGCCGGGCAGCGCCGCCGGGTCGGACCACAGCGGCGGCACGGCCAGGTAGTACCGCACACCGGCGTCCGGCCGGGCAGGCGCGCTGAACACGGCCCGCTTGCGCAGCAGCACCTCGGCTCGCACCGCCGGCGGGTCGTACTCCTCGGCCGTCACGTGCGCCGGCACGTCCAGCAGCCGGGCGAGCGCCGCCTCGGCCGCCGCCACCGCCCGCTCGCGCTCGGGCCGCCGCACGGTGCCCGCGATGCTCACCTCGGACCCGCGCCGGCGGACCTCGTGCACCACGCTCGGGTCCCCCGCGCACAACCGCCCCAGGTAGGCCGCGTCCTCTTCACGCGCCCGGTGCAGCCGCTGCACCGCCGACCCCTCGACGTACCCGACCAGCCGGTCCAGGTCGACGGTGGCCGTGACCCGGACACCGAACCGCACGGTCCAGCCCTCGGCGGTCCGGGTCACAGCTACCACTGGACCGCCGCGCGGTCCTTGATCAGCGCCGTGCTGCCGGAGCCGTCACGCAGCACCACGCCCGCTTCGTCATCCGATACGACTTCGTACATCACTCCAGGTTCGGCGTGTCCGAGAAGGTCGTTGTCGGCCGAGAATGCCTCCGCCGGGTACTGCACCGTGACGCGACGCGACGCCCCGTTCGGGGTTTCCCCCGGAACGCCGTGTCCGAACGTTTCCCGGAGCGGGATGCTCTTCCCCGTGACGCCTGCCTCGATAGCCTGTCTCAGCGCGTTGTGCACGGCTTCCCGCATCGCCTTGATGGGCTCCATTTCGATGGCGCCCGAGTAGCCGGGGTCGCCCCGGAACAGCGAGCCCATCCAGCGCAACACCACGCCGATCGGGAGTTGCCTGCGCCAGAGGGTCCAGCCCAGGTAGAGATCGTGTCCGAATGCGAATACCGACACGTACGAGTAGTACTTGCCGAGCGAGATGTGCAGCATATTGCGCACTCCGCGCACCGGTGGCCCCACGTCGACGCGGCGAGGCGACACTCCCACCGGAGTCCGCCGGTCGACCGTCAGCGAGCGCCAGACCACGCCGTACGCGGTGTCCGCGAGGTCGGCTTGGCCGTCCAGCAGAAGGTTCCAGTCGCTGAGCACGTCCACCTCGGGGACGAACAGGACCACGACGAGCCACATCAACGGCCCGACGATGGCCACGGCCAGGAGGAGCCCGCTCAGGAGCCCGGCGAAGCCACTGCCCGTGCCATTCGCCGCAACGACCGCGACGGTCATTCCCACCCCGACCAGGAGGGAAAGCACAGCCGAGGCGAAGCCGATCAGCAGGGAGCCGAGGATGGCCCGCTTGAGGATGCGCCTGGCATCCGCACCGTTGACCACGTCGTTCAGCCTGACCTCGACCTCGCCTGCCTGTCGAAACAGCAGGCGTTGGCCGATGTAGGTCTCGTTCTGCCCGGTGGGAGCTGGTATCACGATCCGTCAGAGTAATTGTACTTGTCGCCGCCGAAAAGGTCACCGCCGATTTTTATGTCCGATCCGGTGATGCTCACTCCACCGGACCCGCCTTCAGGGGGTGCTTTTTCCGCAGATTTGCGGAATTGCGAGGAATGGGGCGTGGTATGTCCCGGAACGTGCAGCCAGGCGCGTGTTTCGGTTTCCTTCTCGCGCACCTGGACCGGGGTGAACAGGTCCGGGTCGATGCCCCGGTGGCCCTGGCTGACCACGTCCTCGTAGAAGTGGTCGGACACCAGCAGGGCGATCGTCGCCGTGGGCGGCGCGGCGGCCAGCGCCTCGCGCAACGGCGTCGACCCGAGCAGCCGCGCCAGGTGCGTCTGCGGACGCCCGGTCGTGCCGTAGTCGTCCACCAGCAGGTCCCCGGCGTGCACCGCCACCCGCACCCGCAGCCGCACGTTCTCCGCCGCCTGCCGGTTGTGGTGGCGCAGGCCCTCCGCCAAGTGCCCGAGCAGCGGGTGGATCAGGTTCCGCTTCGGGAACTCCGGCGGCACGATCACCACCATCTCGTCGCCCGCGGTCTCCGTGGCGCACAACGCCCACGGGATGCCGCTGGCCTCGAACGCCTCGCGCAACTCGCCGAACAGCACCCGTCGCGACTCGACCACCGCGTGGTTGTCCCGCTGCCCGGACCCCTCCAGGTCGACCGCGAGCAACGCGCGGTGCACCGGTGTGGCCATCCCCGTCCCCCTGTTCACCGCACGTCGGTGGGTTCGTCCGGTACCCCACCACCCGATCGTCCGATGTGGAATCCCCCGATCCGGCACTTCCCGCCCGCAATCCGGCGGTCAGCGCTTGAGCATCCGCGTCAGGCCCGCCGCGACCGTCGTGGCCAGCACCCACCCGGTGACGATCAGCCCGGCCGCGATCCACTGCGACGCGCCTTCGGTCTGCCACCGGTTCTTGTTGCCCAGGTCCACGATCGGCACCACCAGGTCGATCGTGTACAGCCAGGCGTCGAAGTGCATCCGGTCGTCGGCGTTGATCACCTCCAGCGGCTTGCCGACGGTGAACCAGAGGCTGCCGAGCACCCACGACACCACCAGCCACGCCAACGCGCGGGCCGGCCGGTACCCGTAGCCGACCATGGACCGCTGCAGCCAGCTCCACAGCAGCACCAGCGGCCCCAGCCACCGCCTGCCCTCGGCCACCGCCCGGTAGCGCAGCCGCTGCTTCTCCACCAGGACGGTCGCCGCGTGCTCGTCGTTGCCGCCGGCCCGCAGCATCTCGGCGAGCTGGTCGTAGGGACCGGGCCGGTACGTGCGCCGCGTGGCCTGGCGCAGCCAGCGCAACCGGCGCTCGATCTCCCGGTCGTCGCGCAGGTCGATCGGGTTGCGCAGCGAGTCGTAGCGGAACTCCTCCAGGTCGATCCAGCCGGTGGCCGACCAGAACGTCTCGTTGTCGTCCAACGACGTGCAGCGCACCTGGCGCAGCGTGACGTCCCCGCGCGGCGGGCTGATCGGGGTCAGCACGAGTTCCTGCACCTGCATGCCGAGCAGGTTCAGCGCGTGGCTGTCGAGCTTGTCGCCGAGCACCGCGCCCGCGAAGTTCGCCATCCGGCCGACCTGCGCCCGCCGGGCCCGCACGCCGCCGTGCGCCACGAACTCCTTCGCGCCGCCCGCGCAGATCAGGTCGCGGCCGATCACCGCGCCGCCGACGTCGAGCGACGGCTTGCCCGCCGGCATGTGCCGGTAGCGGCCGGGCCGGGTGATCCGGCTGCCGCGCAGGTCGAGGTTCGCGCCGATCTGCACGCCGCGCAGCTCCAGCCCGCCCGCCACCTCGACCTCGCGCAGCGTGAGGTTGCTGCCGATGTGCGACCGGTTGCCCAGCAGCGCGTCCGCCCGGGGGTTGTCCACCGCGGACCCGTCGAGGGTCAGGCTGCCCTTCACCTGGACGTCGACCATCCGGATCTGGCCGCGCACCTGCGCCTGGCGGGCGATCACGTCGCCGCCGATCCGCGCCCCGTCCAGGTGCAGCGCCCGGCCGTGGCCGGTGGGGTCGGTGCCCTCGGGCGGGTTCAGCGCGTCGAACCGGCCGCCGGACAGCGACAGCGTGCCGCCGAGCGCGGCGTTGACCATGCGGACCGTGCCCGCGCCGGTGAAACCCCGGTCGAGGTGCACGTCCCCGGCGACGGTGATCCGGTCCAGCACGACGGTCGAGGACGGGTCGGCGTGCGGGTCCAGCGCGGCGTCGACGTCCTCGCGGCCGTCGGACGCGGTCGCGCCGCGCAGGGTGAGTTCGGCGTCGACCCGGGCGCTGGCCAGCAGGACCGTGCCGCGGATCGCGGCGTTGCTCAGCAGCAGGCTGCCGCCGACGTGCGCGTTGGTGCCGAGCACCGCGTAGCCGCCGGGGTTGTCCAGCACGCCGCCGGAGAAGTTGCAGTAGCCGCCGACCTGGGCGCTCGCCATCCGCAGCTCGCCCACCACGGACACGCCCTGCGCCAGCAGCGCGCCCGCCAGCTTCACCCGGTCGGCCTGCACCGCCACGCCGCCCGGCACGCGCAGCGCGCTGCGGCGCAGCGACAGCGACGCGGCGATGTCGGCGTCGGTCAGGTCCACCCGGCCCTCGACCGTGCTGCCCTCCAGCGACACCTCGTTGGCGCTGCTGAGGTTGCGGGCGCGCAGGCCGGGCAGCCGGCAGTCCGCGAACTCGACCCCGGCCAGCCGGGCCTGCCGCAGGTCCGGCGGCTCCTCGAACCGGCAGCGGACGAACTCCAGCAGGTAGCTCAGCTCCACCCCGCGCAGGTCCAGCGGCCCGGTCAGGAACCGGTCGACCACCCGGATCACCGGCGGCACGTTGGGCCTGCGCCGGGGCAGCAGCCGCCCGCCGTCCGCCTCGCCCACCCCGCGCAGCACGTCGGCGGCCGGCATCCAGTGGGTGCGCGGCGGGCTGGGGTCGAACACGTCCAGCCCGCGCGCCCCCGTCTCGGTCATGTGATCGACAATGCGGGTTCGGCGGCGGCTCCCGCAAGCAGATCAGCGCAAATGCTCCGTTCGCGGCCCGCGATCTTCCCGGGTCCCGGGCGGCCGCGGCGTCGCGCGGCGGGCGCGGTCAGTCGCCGGGACCCTGGTGGGTCGGGTCCAGCACGCGGGCCAGGAACGACTGGGTGCGCTCGTGCTGGGGGTCGCCGATGACCTGCGCCGCCGGCCCCTCCTCCACCACGTACCCGCCGTCCATGAACAGCACCCGGTCGGCCACCTCGCGGGCGAACTGCATCTCGTGCGTGACGACCAGCATGGTCATGCCCTCGTCGGCGAGCTGGCGCATCACGCCCAGCACGTCGCCGACGAGTTCGGGGTCCAGTGCCGAGGTCGGCTCGTCGAACAGCATCACCGACGGGTCCATGGACAGCGCCCGCGCGATCGCCGCCCGCTGCTGCTGCCCGCCGGACAGCTGCGCCGGCATGGCGTTGACCTTGTCCGACAGCCCGACGCGCTCCAGGTTGCGCAGGGCGATCTCCTGCGCCTGCGCGGGCGGGCGCTTGAGCACCTTGCGCTGCGCCACGGTCAGGTTGTTGAGCACGTTGAGGTGCGAGAACAGGTTGAACCCCTGGAACACCATGCCGATCCGGGTGCGCACGGCGTCGATGTCGACGTCCGGGTCGGTCAGCTCGACGCCGTTGACCACGATCCGCCCGGCGGAGGGCTCCTCCAGCAGGTTCACGCACCGCAGCAGCGTCGACTTGCCCGAGCCGGACGGCCCGATGATGCACACCACGTCACCGCCGCGCACCGCCAGGTCGATGCCCTTGAGCACCTCCAGCGGCCCGAACGCCTTCTTCAGCCCGGTGACCTCGACGGCCAGGCCCGGCTCGGCGGAGCCTGCGACTTCCTCGGACATCGCCCTACACCCCCGTCGATTCCGGCGTGCTCAGCTTCTTGCCGCCGGTCTGCCGCTCCAGGTACCGCGAGAGGTGGCCCAGCGGCAACGTGATGATCAGGTAGCACATGCCCGCGATCAGCAGCGGCGTCAGCGACGGCGACCGGCTCAGCGTCTCGCGGCCGAACTTGGTCAGCTCGTACTCCGCCGCCGTCAGCCCGACCACGGAGATCAGCGACGAGTCCTTGGTCAGCATGATCAGCTCGTTGGTCAGCGGCGGCAGGATGATCCGGAACGCCTGCGGGATCACCACGGTCGCGAGCGTGCGGCCCTGGGACATGCCCAGCGACCGGGCGGCCTCGATCTGGCCCTTGGGCACGGCCTGGATGCCCGCCCGGATCGTCTCGCCGATGTAGGCGCTGCCGACGATGCCCAGCGCGAGCCCGGCGGTGGAGTTGATGTCGAACTTCAGGCCGAACGCGAGCGGCACCGCCACGCTCAGCGCGACGAACACCAGCAGGGCCGGCACGCCGCGGAAGAACTCGATGTAGATGGTGGCGATCCAGCGCCACGGGGCGACCGGCGACAGCTTCATCAGCGCCAGCAGCAGGCCCAGCCCCAACCCGATCGCGAACCCGAACGCGCTGTAGATCACGGTGTTGACCAGCGCGGTCGAGATGACCGTGGGGAACATCTTCTGCGCGGTTTCGAGGTCGAAGAACGACTGCTTGATCTCGCCCCAGTCCGCGAGGAACGCGATCAGCAGGACGAGCACGATCAGGAGCGCGTACTGCGCGCGGCGGAAGGCGATCGCCCGCCGTCGTTTGGACATGGCCATGTTCGGGGCCTCTCGCGGGAGGGTCGGGCCGGTTCGGACAGGGGACGGGGCCGGTGTCCGTGAACACCGGCCCCGCGGTCAACCGGTCACTTCTTCTCCGGCTTCTTGCCGAACCACTTCTCGTAGATCCGGTCGTAGTCGCCGTTGTCCTTGGCCGTCTTCAGGACCGCGTCGATCTTGGTCTTCAGGGCGGTGTTGCCCTTCTTCAAGCCGATGCCGTAGGACTCGCCGGTGGCGAACTCCTTGGTCACCGCGGTGTCCGGGTACTCCTTGATGTAGTCGTAGAGCACGCCGTTGTCGTTGATCGCCGCGTCGACCGCGCCGGTCCGCACGGCGGTCTCCATCAGCGGCAGGTCCTCGAACTGGACGACGGTGTAGCCGTTGGCCGCGGAGTTCTTGTTGGCGTACTCCTCGCCCGTGGTGCCCTGCTGGACGCCCAGCCGCTTGCCCTTGAGGTCGGGCAGGTCCTTGAGCCCGGAGTCCTTCTTGACCAGCAGCGCCTGCGAGGCGTCGAAGTACGGTTCGGAGAAGTCGATCGCCTTCTTGCGGTCCTCGTTGATGGTCATGCCGGCCGCGGCGACGTCGCACTCGTTGGTGGTGAAGACCGTGCCCGAGGTGATGTTCTCGAACGGCGTGTCGAAGATCTCCTGCGTGACCTTGAGTTCCTTGGCCACCAGGTCGACCAGGTCCACGTCGAAGCCGACGGTCTTGTCGCCCTCGGTGTACTGGAACGGCTTGTAGGACAGGTGCGTGCAGGTGACCAGCTTCCCGCTCTTGACCAGGGTGATTCCCGACCCGCTGTCCTGAGGGGTGCCGGTGTCGACCTTGGTCGCGCACGCCGTCGCGGCGAGCGCTAGGACGGGCAGCATGGCGAGCACAGCGTGCCTGGTACGACGGGCCACGGCGTCACTCCTCGTAACTGTGTCGGTCGAGTGTCCGGCATACTGCCACTTGGGTGACGTGGTGCACAGCACGTCCGTGTTACAGCCCGAAGTGGCGCACGAATCTTGCGTCACACCGCCCACCAGGCCGCAATATGTTCAGGCGTTTGGTCCAAATCACCCAACAGCTGCGCCGCCGGCGCCCGTTTGTCGACGATCCGTCAGCAGGCTCGCCACCAGGGCGGTCCACCCGGTCTGGTGCGTCGCGCCCAGGCCCTCGCCCGTGTCGCCGTCGAAGTACTCGCTGAAGGTGACGTGCTCGCGCCACAGCGCCGAGTCCGTCGACTCCACCCGCTTGCCGTCGGCCGGGCGGCGGCCGTCGTGGTCGGGCAGGAACAGCGACACCAGGCGGCGGACCAGCTCGTCCGCCGCCCGCCCGGCCGTCACGTGCCGCTGCGAGCGGGTGGGAAGTTCCACGTGGAACCGACCGCCGTGGAACGACTCGACCGTCCGCAGGGCCTCCACCAGCAGGGCGTTGGTCGGGAACCAGACCGGGCCGCGCCAGTTCGAGTTGCCGCCGAACATCGGCGTGCGGGATTCGCCCGGTTCGTAGCCCATCCGGTGCTCCTGGTCCGCGACCTGCACCTCCAGGCCCTCCCGGTGCGCGGCGGACAGGCTGCGGATCCCGTGCGGTGACAGGAACTCGCCCTCGTCGAACATCCGGCCGAGCACCCGGCGCAGCTTGTCCTCGTCCAGCACGGCCAGCAGCACCCGCCCGTCGCGCCTGGTCAGGAAGCGGCCGAGTTCGGGGCGGCGGGCCAGCAGGTGCTCCAGCCGCTGCGCGAACCCCGGCAGCTCCTCGAACACCCACGGCTCCAGCACCGCGCAGGCCAGCACCGGGATCAGGCCCACCATCGACCGCACCCGCAGCGGCTGGGACTCGACCGAGCCGTCCGGCAGCCGGCGCGAGGCCACGTCGTAGCAGAAGCCGTCGGTCTCGTCCCAGATCCCGCGCCCGCCGGAGCCGAACCGGGTGGACGCCTCGGCGATGCTCAGGAAGTGCTCCACGAACTTCGTGGCCACGTCCTCGTACGAGTCGTCGTGCCGGGCCAGCTCCAGCGCCATCCGCATCAGGTGCAGGCTGTAGGCGGCCATCCAGGACGTCGCGTCGGACTGCTCCAGCCGCCACTGGCCGAGCATCGGCTCGGACCGGTTCACCGGCCCGATGTTGTCCATGCCGAGGAACCCGCCCTCGAACAGGTGGCTGCCGTCGGCGTCCTTCCGGTTGACCCACCAGGAGAAGTTCAGCAGCAGCTTGTGGAAGACCTTGGCCAGGAACTTGCGGTCCGGGTCGATCGCGAACACCTGGAGCGCCGCCCACGCGTGCACCGGCGGGTTCACGTCGCCGAACTCCCACTCGTAGGCGGGCAGCTGGCCGTTGGGGTGCATCAGCCACTCGCGGCACAGCAGCAGCAACTGCTCCTTGGCGAACGCCGGGTCGACCCGGGCGAACGGCACGGTGTGGAACGCCAGGTCCCACGCCGCGAACCAGGGGTACTCCCACTCGTCGGGCATGGAGATCACGTCCGCCACGTCGAAGTGCCGCCAGTGCGCGTTGCGGGCGTGCGGCGACCGCCGCGACGTCGGCGCGGCGGGCTGCGCCGGGTCGCCGTCGAGCCACTCCCGGGTGCGGAAGCGGTAGTGCTGCTTGGTCCACATCAGGCCCGCCAGCGCCCGGCGGACCACCTTGTCCCGCACCGGGTCCAGGTCGGTCCGGTGGAACGCGTCGGCGTCCGCCCGGCGTTCGTCCACAGTGGACTGGAAGGACGGGCCGAACGCGTCGGGGTGGCCGTCGCCCGCGACCAGCCGCAGCCGGACGGCCACCGCCTCGCCGGGCTCGACCGGGTCGAACGAGTACCAGGCGGCGGCCTTCGTGCCGATCCCGCCCTCCTCGTCCGGACCGGTGACCCGGCACGCCTTGGCGTCGCCGCGCACCACGTACCGGTCGATGCCGTCCTTGGTGTGCGGGGCCGGGTTGTCCGCCGCGTCGAACAGCTCGACCTCGTTGGTCTCGTTCTCGGTGACCAGCAGCGTCGGCGTGCCCTCGACGTGCAGGGTGTAGCCGCCCAGCGCGCCGTGCTCGGCGGCGATCCGCCGCCAACCGCCCTTCGTGGACGCCTGCAGCCGAGGCCGGCGGTCGTCCCGGCCCCACGCCCACGTGTTGCGGAACCACAGCTGCGGCAGCAGGTGCAGCGGCGCCGGGTCCGGGCCGTGGTTGGTCGCGGTGATCTCGACGCAGATGTCGGTCGGCGACGCCTTCGCGTAGGTGACCTGGACGTCGAAGAACCGGTTCTCGTCCAGCACGCCGGTGTCCGACAGCTCGGGCTCGCGCCCCTCCCGCCCGGCGTTGGTGGCCAGCTCGCGCAGTTCGCGGTACGGGAACTCGGCCTGCGGGTAGCGGTAGACGACCCGCATCCACGAGTGCGTGGGCGTGCCGTCGGTCACCCACCAGTGCTCTTTGACGTCCTCGCCGTGGTTGCCCTCCTCGTTGGCCAGGCCGAAGTAGCGCTCCTTGAGGATCGGGTCCCGGCCGTTCCACAGGGCGAGCCCGAGGTTGAGGAACCCGTGCACGTCGCAGATGCCCGCGATGCCGTCCTCGCCCCAGCGGTAGGCGCGCGACCGGGCGTGCTCGAACGGGAACGACGTCCACGCGTCGCCACCCGCCGAGTAGTCCTCCCGGACCGTGCCCCACTGCCGTCCGGCCAGGTAGGGGCCCCACAGCCGCCACGGCGAAGTGGGCGCGTCGGACTCCGCCAGCCTCGCCTGCTCCCGTTGCTCGTCCACCGGGCCAGTGTGCGGCATCGATCCAGTAAGTCGGGTTACCGGCGGGTTGTCGTCACACCGGGAGGTGCTGTTCGGGCAGCATTTCCCCTCATGGTGGAGCACAGACCGTGGCGTGACGGCACCGACGGCCGCGAACACGTGCTCGCGCGCGTCGTGGACGAGGTGTGGACCGACGACGGGTTCCGCGCCGCCGCCGTCGCGGCCGACCTGACCAGCCAGGACCTGCTGGAAGCGGCCCAGGAGTCGCGGGACGCGGTGTTCGTGGCGGCCAAGGCGGAGGAGCTGCGCTACCGGGCGTCGGTCGGCCCGTGGTGGGGCAACGCCTACGCGCGGGTCTGGACCCTGGTGGGCTTGCTCACCGTCACCGGCGTCCCGGTCGCGGTCACGGTCTATCAGCTGTTCGCCGTCTTCCTGCTCGACAGCCACGCGTTGGGGGCCACGCCGATGCGGCTGATCTCCGGCTCGATGCTGGTGATCGTGGCGGCAGGCGCGGTGCTCGGGGCGTTCATCGGCAGGGTGTCGTGGGGGATGGCCGCGCTGGTGGCACCCCTTCCGCTGGCGGCACTCGTGGTGGTGGCCGTGAACGCGTCCACGGTGCTGGTGTACGCCGTGCTGGTCGCGGTCGCCGCCTCGGGTGCCGTGGCCTGGGGGTTCATCCACGCCGTCGTCGCGGCGTGGTCGGGTTCGACGGCCGACATGCGGGACCGCTTCCAGGCGTGGACCGTGGTCCTGCGGCGCGACGGAGTGCTGCCGGTGCTCTACGCGCGGGTCAACGAGGCCACCGAATCCGTCTACTCGACCAGGCTGACCGTGCGCGAGGCGTCCGCGCTGCGCAGCGTCGACCAGGTCCGGATGCACGTCGCGACCCCGGCCGCCGTCGAGCTGGCCCGGCTGCTCGGCCAGTGGGGCGGTGGCAGCTTCGCCGTCGCCGGCGCGCGCGGGGCGGGCAAGACCAACCTGCTGCGGGCGTTCCGGGCCGGCCGGTACCGGGAAGCCGACCGCTTACCGGACCTGGCCGTGCTGGTGTCCGCGCCGGTCGACTACCTGCCGCAGGAGTTCCTGCTGCACCTGTTCGCGGAGACCTGCGAGGTGGCCATCGCCCACCTGCCGGCCGCCGAACCGCAGCGCGGCCTGGCCAAGCTCCGCCGCAAGGCCGTGCCGCCCCGGCTGGTCGCCGCCGCGAAGGAGAACCTGCTGGCGATCAACTACGTCCGCTCGGTCAACCACGAACTGGCCGGCAAGGGCGGCTACTTCGGGCTGGAGCTGAGCGGGAAGCGGGCGACCACGCTGGCCGGCCGCGCGTTGAACCACCCCGAGCTGGTCAAGCGGTTCCGGGAGTTCCTGTCGCTGGCCGTGGCCGAGCAGACCGCGTCGGCCGAGCGCGCCGACCGCAAGCCCGGCCGGGTGATCATCGCGGTGGACGAACTCGACCGGATCGGCACCGGCGAGCCCGCCCGGCGGTTCCTCAACGAACTCAAGGCCATCTTCGACGTGCCCGGCTGCCACTACCTGGTCTCGGTCTCCACCGAGGCCCAGCACGACTTCGACCTGTCCGGCATCGGCCTGCGCAGCGTGTTCGACAGCTCCTTCGACGAGGTGGTCCGGGTCGACTACCTCGACTTCGACAACGCCAAGAAGCTGCTGCGCCGGTACGTCCTGGGCCTGTCCGAGCAGTACCTGGCGCTGGCCTACGCGTTCTCCGGCGGCCTCGCCCGGCAGCTCGTGCGCACCACCCGCGCGATCGTCGACCTCGGCCGCGACCACCCGGACCGGCCCATCGAGGAGGTGGTGGGCGCGATCGCCGACGCTGAACTGGACCGGGCCCGCCGGGGCACCGCCGAAGCCCTCACCACCGTGGACGACCGGGCCGGCGCGACCGCGTTCCTGCGCCTGCTCGACGAACCCGCACCCACCGCCGACCGCGTCCTCAACGCCTACCAGGGCTTCTCCGCGCAGGTCGGCGAGCTGCGCGACCTGCTCGGCGCGCGCATCCGGTTCCTGGAGACCGCGCGGCGGGTGTTCACCGCCGAGTTGGACGAGGCGCGCACCCGGGCCGCCGACTTCGACCGGCTGGCGCGGGCCCGCCGGCACATCGGCAGCAACCCGGCAGCCGGCCTCGCCCTGCTGGCGGACCTGCGCGCGGACCCGGCCCGGTGAGCCGGGCCCGCGAGGGGCTCAGCGCCGGGTGTGCGCGTCCAGCACCACGGCCACGGCCTCGGTGATCCGGGCCGCGTGGCCCAGGTGCAGCCACTCGTCGGGCACGTGGCAGTTGCTGTCCGGCCCGACCGCGCCGGTCACCAGGAACTGCGCGTCCGGGTAGGCGTCGTGCAGCAGGCCCATGAACGGGATCGAGCCGCCCAGCGACACGGTCCGCCACGGCGCGTCGAACACCTCCTTGCCGACCACGTCGAGCGTCTCGCGCAGCCACGGCGCGAGGTCCGGCGCGTTCCAGCCGTCCGCGTGCTCGACCCGCGACAGCTCCACGACGGCCCCGTAAGGCACGTCCGTGGTCAGCAGCCGCTCGACCGCCGCGACGGACGCCTTCGCGTCGGCCGTCGGCGGCAGGCGGAAGCTCAGCACCAGCGTGGTGAACGGCCGCAGCACGTTGCCGGCGTCCTCCGGGGCGGGCAGGCCGTCCGCGCCGGTGATCGACAGCGTCGGCCGCCAGCCCGCGTTCAGGCCCAGCTCGACCTCGTCCGAGGTGACCGGCCGGACGCCGGGCGCCCACGGCACCGAGGAGATCTGCACGCCCGGCGCGCTGGCGATCGCCTCGCGCACCTCGGCGACCCGGTTCTCCGGCACCTCCACGTGCATCTCGCGGATCAGCACCTCGCCGGTCGCCGAGTCCTCCAGCCGGTCCAGCAGCTGCCGGGCCACCCGGAACGAGCTGGGCACGATCCCGCTGGCCATGCCCGAGTGCAGGCCGCTCTCCAGCACCCGCACGGTCAGCGTGGCCTGCGCGAGCCCGCGCAGCGACGTGGTCAGCCACATCCGCTGGTAGTCGCTGCCGCCCGAGTCCAGGCAGACCACCAGCGACACCTCGCCCAGCGTCGGCCGCAGGTGCTCCAGGTAGGCGGGCAGGTCCGGGCTGCCGGACTCCTCGCCGGTCTCCAGCAGCACCACGCACCGCGCGTGCGACCCGCCGGCCGCCCGCACACCCTCGATCGCGGCGATCGCGGCGTACCCGGAGTAGCCGTCGTCGGCCGCGCCCCGGCCGTAGAGCCGGCCGTCCCGGACGACCGGCGTCCACGGGCCCAGCCCCTCGGACCAGTTCGCCACCGGCGGCTGCTTGTCCAGGTGCCCGTAGAGCAGCACGGTGTCGGTCGCGTCCCCGGTCGCGGGCACGTCGACCACCAGCAGCGGCGTGCGCTCGGGGAGTTCGACCACCTCGATGGTCGCGCCCGGCAGGTCGCGCCCGGCCAGCCAGCCGCGGACGTGCTCGATCGCGGCGGCCAGGTGCCCGTGCTCGGCCCACGCGGGGTCGAACGCGGGTGAGATCGCGGGCACCGCGACCAAGTCGGACAGGCTCGGGAGGATCTCGTCGTCCCAGAGGCCACGGACGGTACGGGTCAGCACTGAACGGTCCACTCCCCGATACTCGCACGCGCGCCGGCGGTACCGGGTGGTGGACAAGCCCCGGGCCACCGATGGTCGGACGTCCACGGGTGCCCGGCCGGCGGGACCGGTCAACCCCCGAGGTCGCGCGCGCACGACTGCGCCAACCGGGTGTGTCCGGAGGCGTACGGACTGTCGTTAACGATCGGTAACCGGGACAGTCCCGTCCGCTGTACGAACGGCCTAATCGGACTGCCGAAGATTGGCCTTCCTACCGTTGTGCCTGTTCAGGAGCGTGCGGGCACCATCACAAACTGGGACGGGACTCACCATCCCGGGTGAACGCGTGTCAGGATGTGGATGAGAAGGACCGCCAGCGCCGACGGTTGCCCGACCACCCTCACCAGGGGGCGGCGACTGGCGGTGCCGCCGCGCATGGTCGTCACGAGCGACTTGGCGGCCTCGTAGACGAGGAGTAAGGCGCAATGTCGTCCCCAGAGAAATGGACGCAACCGGGGCCGGACAGCCCGCCGGCCACGGCCGCCACCCCGACCGCGGAACAGGTGATCGCAGGCTTGCGAGCGACGGACGAGGGCGGGGCCGACCTGGTGCAGCTGCTCACCCCCGAGGGCGAGCGGGTCACGCACCCGGACTTCGACATCGACATCTCCGCCGAGGAGCTGCGCGGGCTGTACCGCGACATGGTGCTGGTGCGCCGCGCGGACCGCGAGGCCAACGCCTTGCAGCGCAAGGGCGAGCTGGGCCTCTGGGTGCCGCTGCTCGGCCAGGAGGCCGCGCAGATCGGTGCGGGCCGCGCGCTCCAGCCCCAGGACATGGCCTTCCCGAGCTACCGCGAGCACGGCGTGGCCTGGTGCCGGGGCATCCAGCCGCACGAGATCCTGGGCATGTTCCGGGGCACCGACAACGGCTCGTGGGACCCGGTGGAGCACCGGTTCCACCCGTACACGATCGTCATCGGCAACCAGGTGCTCAACGCCGCCGGCTACGCCATGGGCCAGAAGTTCGACGGCAAGGTCGGCGACGACGCCGACAGCGAAGCCACCATGTGCTTCTTCGGCGACGGCGCGACCAGCCAGGGCGACGTGCACGAGGGCTTCGTCTGGGCCGCCGTGTACGACGCGCCCCTCGTCTTCTTCTGCCAGAACAACCAGTGGGCCATCTCCGAGCCCACCGAGCGCCAGTCGCGGCTGCCCCTCTACCAGCGGGCGCGCGGCTACGGCTTCCCCGGCATCCGGGTCGACGGCAACGACGTGCTGGCCACGCTCGCCGTCTCGCGCTGGGCGCTGGAGGAGTGCCGCCAGGGCAACGGCCCGATCCTCATCGAGGCGTTCACCTACCGGATGGACGCGCACACCACCTCCGACGACCCGTCCCGCTACCGGCTCTCCGACGAGCTGGAGCTGTGGAAGCTCAAGGACCCGATCGAGCGGGTCAAGGTCCACCTGGTCAAGCAGCAGTGGGCCGACCAGGAGTTCTTCGACTCGGTCGAAGCCGACGCCGAGCAGCTCGCCATCACCATGCGCGAGCACTGCGTCAACCTCCAGACCCCGCCCACCGAGCGGATGTTCAGCAACGTCTACGCCGAGGGCAACCCGGTGCTGGACGCCCAGCGCGACGAGTTCCTGGCCTACCACGCCGGATTCGCGGGAGGTGAGCACTGAAATGGCTGCTCCGACGATGGACCGACGCACCTCCGACGCCACCGCCCCGGTGCAGACGCTGACCATCGCCAAGGCGATCAACAACGGCCTGCGCGCGGCGATGGAAGCCGACCCGAAGGTCCTCGTGATGGGCGAGGACGTCGGCAAGCTCGGCGGCGTGTTCCGGATTACCGACGGTCTCCAGAAGGACTTCGGCGAGCAGCGGGTGCTGGACACCCCGCTGTCCGAGTCCGGCATCATCGGCACCGCCGTGGGCCTCGCGATCCGGGGCTACCGGCCGGTGTGCGAGATCCAGTTCGAGGGCTTCATCTTCCCCGGCTTCGACCAGATCGTCAGCCAGGTCGCCAAGCTGCACTTCCGCACCCAGGGCAAGCTCAAGCTGCCGATGGTGATCCGGGTGCCGTTCGGCGGCGGCATCGGCGCGGTCGAGCACCACTCCGATTCGCCCGAGTCGTACTTCGCGCACACCGCCGGCCTCAAGGTCGTGGCGTGCTCGAACCCGGCCGACGCCTACTGGATGATCCAGCAGGCGATCGACTCCGACGACCCGGTGCTGTTCTTCGAGCCCAAGCGGCGCTACTACGAGAAGGGCGAGGTCGACACGACGGTCGCCCCCGCGCCGCTGCACTCGTCCCGCGTGCTGCGCACCGGCACGGACGCCACGGTCGTCGCGTACGGCCCGATGGTCCGCGTCTCGCTCGACGCCGCCGCGGCGGCGGCCGAGGAGGGGCGTTCGCTGGAGGTCGTCGACCTGCGCACGCTGTCCCCGCTGGACCTCGCGCCGGTCTACGACTCGGTGCGGCGCACCGGCCGGCTGGTCGTGGTGTCCGAGGCGCCCGGCGAGTCGTCCATCGCCAGCGAGATCGCGGCCAAGGTGCAGCAGGAGTGCTTCTACTCGCTGGAAGCGCCCGTGCTGCGGGTGACCGGTTTCGACACGCCGTACCCGCCGTCGAAGTTGGAGGAGGAGTTCCTCCCCGACCTCGACCGGGTGCTGCACGCCGTAGACCGCTCTCTGGCCTGGTAAGGGGACCGCCGCGATGCCGCAGTTCAAGCAATTCCCCCTGCCGGACACGGCGGAGGGGTTGACCGAGGCCGAGATCCTGACCTGGCACGTGGGTCCGGGCGACGCGGTCAAGGTCAACGACATCATCGTGGAGATCGAGACCGCCAAGGCGGCCGTCGAGCTGCCCTGCCCGTGGGACGGGGTGGTGACCGAGCTGCTGGTCCAGGTGGGCCAGACGGTCGAGGTCGGCGTCCCGATCATCACCATCGACGTGGACCCGTCCGGTGCCGCCGCGCCGGCCGCGCCGGAGACCAACGGCGTGGCCGCCGAGGGCGAGGGCCGGGTGGCCAACCTGGTCGGGTACGGCCCGAAGTCCGGTCCGGCCAAGCGCCGGGCCCGCCGCGACGCCCCGGCTCCCGCTCCCGTGGCGGCCTCCTCGGTCGCCGTGGCCCCGCCGCCCCCGGTCGTCACGGCCCCGCCCGCGCCGGTCGCCCCGCCCGCTCCCGTCGCGCCCCCGGCTCCGGCCCCGGTCGCGCGGCCGGGCGGGTACGTGCCGCCGGCCAAGCCGCCGGTCCGCAAGCTGGCCAAGGACCTGGGCGTGGACCTGCACGGCCTGGCGGGCAGCGGTCCCGGCGGGGTCATCACCCGCGAGGACGTGGAGCAGGCGCTCACCGCGCCGGCCCCGGTGGCGGCCACCGCGGCGCCCACTGCGGACGCCGGCTACCCGGCGGGCGCGCGCGAGCGCCGGGTGCCGATCAAGGGCGTCCGCAAGGCGACCGCGCAGGCGATGGTGGACAGCGCGTTCACCGCGCCGCACGTGACCGAGTTCCTGACCGTCGACGTGACGCCGATGATGGAACTGCGCGCCCGGCTCAAGGGCAGCGCGCAGTTCCGCGACGTCAAGCTCACCCCGCTGGCGTTCGCGGCCAAGGCCGTGGTGCTGGCGACCCGCCGCACGCCCGACGTGAACGCGACGTGGGACGCGGCGGCCGGCGAGATCGTCTACAAGGACTACGTGCACCTGGGCATCGCGGCCGCCACGCCGCGCGGCCTGGTCGTGCCCAAGGTCCGCGACGCCGACCGGATGTCGTTGCGGGAACTGGCGATCGCCCTGGACGAGCTGGCGACCGTGGCCCGTGACGGCAAGACGTCCCCGGCGGACATGATGAACGGGACCATCACCATCACCAACGTCGGCGTGTTCGGCGTCGACACGGGAACCCCGATCATCAACCCCGGCGAGTCCGCGATCCTCGCCCTGGGCGCGATCAAGGACATGCCGTGGGTGGTGGACGGCCAGGTGGTGCCGCGCAAGGTCTGCCAACTGGCGCTGAGCTTCGACCACCGCGTGGTCGACGGCCAGCAGGGCTCCCAGTTCCTGGCCGACGTCGGCGCGCTCCTCGCCGACCCGGGCGTCGCGATGACCTACTGATCGACCGCACCCGCCGCGGTGCGACGCCGGGCACCTTCGGGTGTCCGGCGTTTTTTCATGCGCCGCAACGCTTCCGCGAACTCCTCGGGCCGCACGTCGACCACGCTCAGCTCGGCTTCGGCGGCCACCACGCCGTCCGCCTCCAGCACGCAGTCCGCGAACCGCGCGCCGTCGAGGTGCAGCCGGATGTGGGTCAACCGGCTGCCGGCGAACCTGATCGTGCTGCGCTCGGCGTCCAGGGAGCGCAGCACCACCGACGACCCCCGGCCGCCGGCCGGCGGGTCGACCGGCGCGGTGTCCACCCCGGAGAAGTCCAGGGTCGTCCCGCGTACCGCGCACCCGGTCAGGTCGATTTCGGATTCGGTGAGCCGCGCGCCGCCGAAGTCCAAGAGGTCGCCGCTGAACTCCGCGCCGGTGAACGACAGCGTGCAGTGGCGGGCGGTGATCTCGGCGAACGACGTCTCGCCGGCCGCGAACCGCGCGCCCCGGAACGTCACGCTGCCCCGGAAGGTCGCGTCGCGGAAGTCGGTCAGGTCGCCGTGGAACGTGGCGTTGTCGAACACCTGGTCGCCGGTGAAGGTGTGGCCGGAGAGGTCGAGGTTCTCGAACTCCACGCCCCGGAAGTCCATCCGCAGGACGCGTGATTGCCAGTCCTGGCCGAGCAGGGTGGTGATGATCGCCTGGCGCACCTCGCGCTCGGTGCGGTCGTCGCGGGGGTAGGGCGTGCGCAGGTAGCCGCACAGCACGTCCACGCAGGTCTGACGCTGTTGCGGCCAGTCCGTCGCCAGGCCCGCCATCGCGTACACGCCCGCCAACCGCACCGCGAAGCTGTCGTGCCCGAGCTGTTCGGCGGCCTTCCCGTAGCGCTCGTTGAAGAACTTGGTGGACTCGCGTTCGTCCTGGCGCGTCGCGATGGTGTGCGCGGCCTCCGACACCTGCTGCTTGCGGTAGGCGACCGCGAGCGCGACGACCGCGCCCAGCCCGCCCACCACCGCGAGGCCGATCTTGAGCAGGTCGAGCAGTTCGGCCGTGGAGAAACTGGCCGCCGAGGGCAGCGAAGGCCGACCGAGCAGCCAGAACAACCCGAACCCGGTCGCGCCCGCGAGGACGACGGCCAGCAGCAGCCACCGGACCACGGCCCACGCCATCGAGCCGCGCGCGCCGTCGGCGCGGACCCGTTGCCCCGGCTCCTCGTAGACGTCCTGGCCCGACCACACCCGGAACGCGGAGCGGGCCAGGCGCCAGGCCGCGAGCAGGGTGAGGAAGGCCAGCAGGGCCGGCCAGTACGCGTCGAACAGCCGCAGCGCCTCGTGCACGAGGGGTGATGCTGCCGGATGATCGCCGAAAAGAGGTTGAAGTTCCAGTAACTGGAGAGTTCAAGGTGGTCCCCGTGACGCACTACTCGATCGGCCAACTGGCGCGGCTGACCGGCCTGTCCACCCGGACGATCCGGTTCTACTCCGACTCCGGCCTGATCCCCGTGGCGGGGCGGACGGCGGGCGGGTTCCGCACCTACGACCTCGACGGGTTGGCGCGTCTCAAGCTCGTGCGGACACTGCGCGACCTGGGCGTCGACCTGCCCACCGCGCAACGGGTGCTCGCACGTGAGGTGTCCGTGGCCGAGGTGGCCCGGACGCACGCGGAGGCCATCGACGCGCAGATGCGCACGCTCCGGCTGCGCCGGGCCGTGCTGCGCGTGGTGGCCCGGAACGGGGAGGTGGAGGCGGTGCACGAGTTGGCGAGGCTGTCCGAGGAGGAGCGCCAGGCGATCCTGGACGACTTCTTCGACGAGGTCTTCGGCGGTCTGGACATGGAACCGGCGTTCCGCGACCGGATGCGGTCGGCGAAGGTGGAACTGCCGGACGACCCCACGGCCGAGCAGCTGGAGGCGTGGGTCGAACTGGCGAACCTGGTGCGCGACCAGGACTTCCGCGCGTCGATCCGGCGGATGTCCGTGCGGCACCAGGAGTTGCGCGCGCAGGGCGTGGACATGTCCGGTCCGGGGCCGGAGCAGATGGCGGCGTTCCAGTACGCGATGGACCAGGCCGCCGAGGCGCTGGCGGCGGGCGTCGAGCCGGGGTCGGCCGAGGCCGCGCGGTTCGTCGCGCGGATCGACGCGAAGTGGCAGGAGGTGCCGAACCTGCCGAGCGGCCCGGAACTGGCCCGCTGGCTGGGCGAGTTCGGCGACCCGAGGTCGGAGCGCTACTGGATCCTGCTCGCGATCATCAACGGCCGGCCGCCGGTGCCCGACACCTCGTCCCAGCGCACCTGGCTGGCGGCGGCCATCCGCTGAGCGGCCGGTGCCGGAGCGGTCAGTGCCGGACCAGGCAGAACGGGTGGCCCGCCGGATCGGCGAACACCCACCAGCCGTCCGGCGAGTCGTCCAGCAGGACGCCGCCCGACCGCAGGACCTCGGCCTTGCCCAGGCCGAGGTCCGCGACGGTGATGTCGAGGTGGAACTGCTGCGGCCGGGTCGAGTCGGGCCAGGTGGGCGGCACGTGGTCGGCCACCCGTTGGAAGCACAGCACCCCGTTCGCGGTGTGCAACGTCGACCAGTCGGGGTCCAACGACCACCCGCGCCCCGGCACGTCCACCTCACCCCCGAGGATCCCCCGGTAGAACTCGGCGAGCGCCTTGGGCTCCGGACAGTCCAGCACGACGCACTGCAACGTCCCGATCATGCCCGCGACCCTAACCGGGGCGGGGTCGTCCGCGCCCGGAAAAGACCCCGCCCCACCGTGATCGACTCACTTGATGTGGATGCCGGAAATGGCCCTGGCCACCACCAACCGCTGGATCTCCGACGTCCCCTCGAAGATGGTGAAGATCTTCGCGTCCCGGTGCATTCGCTCGACCGGGTGGTCACGGGTGTAGCCGGCACCGCCGAGGATGTGGATCGCGCGCTCGGTCGCCCAGACCGACACCTCGCCCGCCTTGAGCTTCGACATCGAGCCCTCGCCGGCGGTGAACGGGACGTTGTTGCGGCCCATCCACGCCGCCCGCCAGACCAGCAGCCGGGCCGCGTCGATCTCCATCTTGACGTTCGCCAGGTCGAACGCGATCGACTGGTTCTCGATGATCTTGCGGCCGAACGCCTCGCGGTCCTTCGCGTACTCCAGCGAGTACTCGTAGGCCGCCCGCGCCACGCCGACCGCCATCGCGCCGACGGTCGGCCGGGTGGTCTCGAAGGTGGCCATGGCCGCCTGGCCGCCCGCCCGCTGCCCCTCCCGCGCCCGCGCCAACCGCGCGTCCAGCCGCTCCTTGCCGCCCAGCAGGCACCGGCCCGGCACGCGCACGTCGTCCAGGAACACGTCGGCCGTGTGCGACGCCCGCATGCCGTGCTTCTTGATCTTGCCCGGCGACGACAGGCCCTTCGTGCCCGGCGGCACGACGAACCCGGCCTGGCCGCGCGACCCGAGCGCGGGGTCCACCACCGCGGTCACCACGTGCACGTTCGCGATGCCGCCGTTGGTCGCCCACGCCTTCTGGCCGTTGATCACCCACTCGTCGGTGGCCTCGTCGTACACCGCGCGGGTGCGGTAGCCGGCGACGTCGGAGCCCGCCTGCGGCTCGGACGCGCAGAACGCGGCCAGCTTCGGCTCGTCCTCGGTGCCGAAGCACTCCGGCACCCACTCGGCGAGCTGCTCGGGCTCGCCGGACGCGAAGATGCCCGCCGCCGCGAGCCCGGTGCCCATCAGCGCCAGCGCGATGCCGGCGTCACCCCAGAACAGCTCCTCGGTGGCGATCGGCAGCGACAGCCCGATCGGGTCGGCGAACCAGGTGGCCAGCGCCTCGAACCCGTACAGGCCGATCTTCGCCGCCTCCTGGATCACCGGCCACGGGGTCTCCTCCCGCTCGTCCCACTCGGCCGCCGCCGGGCGGATGACCTCCTTCGCGAACCCGTGCACCCAGTCCCGGAGGTCTACCTGGTCCTCGTTCAGCTCCAGCGAAAAGCCGCCCATGTGATCCTCACGCTTTCGGGATGTCGAACAGGCTCATGAACCCCGCCGCGAAACCGAGGTCCCCCTTGACCTTCAGCTTGCCGGTCATGAACAGCACGGGGGCGGACGCGTTGCCGGTGGCCAGCTTGAGGAACTCGACCGGACCCAGCGTGACCGTCGCGCGCGACTCGCGGGTGGCGCCCTTGTTGATAGTGCAGGCCGCGTCCTCGATGATCGCCTCGTACACGTCGTGTCCGCCGTCGCCGAAGCCGCCGGACAGCCGGAAGTGCACCACGGCACGAGTGGCGCCCGCGCGGTCGCTGCGGAAGTGGACCTCCATGCGCCGGAACACCTCGTCGAGCACCCGCTCCCGCAGGCCGGGGCGACCGGTGACGGCGTCGATCTGCTCCTTCGACGCGCGCGAGATGATCCGGGCGAAGTTCTGCGGGTCCATCCTGGCCAGGTCGAGGTCGGCACCCCCGTCGGCGAGGTCGCCGAGCGCGCCGAGCAGGTCGGCGAACTCGTCCTTGCCGAGCTTCTTCGGGTCGATGCCGCGCGCGATGACGTCGATGTCGACGTCCTTGAGCGCGGGGTCCCCGGGATCGACCTGCTTGAGCGTCGAGATCAGCTCCTGCGGGCCGAGCTTCGCGATCGCCTCGGTGGTGAGGTCGACGGTCATGGTGGCACCTCCACTACCTACTCGTAGGTAAGACTACTGGTGAGTAGGTAGTGCGGCAAGGGGTCCGATAATCTTGTCCCAGCCTTCAGGGGGTGTGATGCACGCAGAACAGCCGGTCCGCACCGGTCGGGCCAAGAGACTGCCGCGCGCGGTGCGCGAGCGGCAGATCCTGGACGCGGCCGTGGACGTCTTCTCGCGGCTGGGGTTCCACGCCGCGTCGATGGACGAGATCTCCGAGGTCGCGGGCATCTCCAAACCCATGCTGTACGCCTACCTGGGCTCCAAGGAGGAGCTGTTCGCCACCTGCATCCGGCGCGAGGCCACCCGCATGATGGAGGCCATCGCGAACGGCGTGGAGGCCGACCAGCCGCCGGACGTCCAGCTGTGGAGCGGCCTGCGGGCGTTCTTCGGGTTCGTCGGCGGCAACCGGCCGAGCTGGCAGGTGCTGCACCGGCAGGCGTCCTCGCAGGGCGGTCCGTTCGCCGCGGAACTCGCCGACATGCGCGGCCGGGCGATCAGCCTGGTGGCGGCGCTGCTGGTGCACTCGGGCGAGTTCCCCGACGTGCCCCGGGCGGGTGACAAGGAGGCCGAATCGCTGGCCGCCGCCCTGGTCGGCGCGGGCGAGTCGCTGGCCGACTGGTGGCTGGACAACCCCGAGGAACCCGCCGGCGTGGTCGCCGCCCGGCTGATGAACCTGGTCTGGATGGGCTTCGGCGACCTGGTCGCGGGCAACGTCTGGCACCCGCCGACCCGACGGGCGCCCGAACCGCCTGAACCGCCGGAGGAGCCCGGGGCCGCGAAGCTGCCCTGATCCCGGCGCGGTCCTAGCCGCGCAGCTCGCCCTCCAGGTGGGGGCGGTGCGACCACAGCGCGAACCGCCACCCGTCACCGGTCGGGGAGGCGGAGAAGTCGACCGACCCCGGCAGCGGGATCGGGGCCTTGAAGCGCACGTCCACCGCGCAGGCGTCCGGCAGCCTGCCCTCGAACGCCGCCACGCAGCGCGCCTTCGACCACATCCCGTGCGCGATCGCCCGGGGGAAGCCGAACGCGCGCGCGGTCAGCGCGTGCAGGTGGATCGGGTTGCGGTCGCCGGACACGGCCGCGTACCGCCGGCCGGTGTCGCCGGGCACCCGCCACCGCCCGGTCGGCGCGGGCGGCTCCGGGCGCTCGCCCGAGGACTCGCCGGACGACCCGCCGCTCCCGCCGTCGCGCCGGAGATATGTCGACACGTCGACCCAGACCTCCTCGCCGTCGACCGACGCCGTCGAGCGCACGTCGAACTGCTGCCCGCGCTCGTGCGGGCGCAGGTTCGCCAGCGACACGCGCACGTCCAACGGCTCGTCCGCGCGCAGCGGCCGGGTGCGGGTGATCCGGTTCGCCACGTGCACCAGGCCCGGCAGCGGGAACGGGAACCCGCGCCCGGTCATCAGCTCGACCTGGGCCGGGAACGCCAGCACGTGCGGGTAGGTCAGCGGCAGCTCCTCGCCCACCCCGAACCCGCAGACCTGGCCGTAGGCGGCGAGGTGGGCGCGGTCGACGGTGGTCCGGAACGACTTCTCGGCGGTGGGTAGCGCGGACCCGCGCCGGGTGAACCCGGTCAGCGCGGCCTTCGCGTACAGCCAGGTCAGGTTCGCCATCACGCCCCCAGCAGGCTCTGCCCGCAGACCCGCACGACGTTGCCGTTCACGCCCGCCGACGCGGGGTGGGCGAACCACGCGACGGTCTCCGCGACGTCCACCGGCAGCCCGCCCTGGGACAGGCTGTTCATCCGCCGCCCGGCCTCGCGGATGAACAACGGCACGGCGGCGGTCATCTTCGTCTCGATGAAGCCGGGCGCGACCGCGTTCGCCGTCGTGCCGGTGCCCTCGACCTGCTCGGCCAGCGCGTCCACCAGGCCGATCACGCCGGCCTTGGTGGTGGCGTAGTTGGTCTGGCCGACGTTGCCCGCGATGCCCGCGATGGACGAGACGCCGACGACCCGCCCGTTCGGCCGCAGCACGCCGCCGTCGAGCAGCGCCTGGTCGACCCGCTCCTGGCAGGCGAGGTTCACCTGCACCACGGCGTCCCAGCGCTCCTCGTCCATCCGGCCGAGCGTCCGGTCCCGGGTGATGCCCGCGTTGTGCACGACGACGTCCACGCCGCCGTGCCGCTCGGTCAGGTGGCCCGCGATCCGCGCGGGCGCGTCGGGCGCGGTGATGTCGAGCTGGAGGGTCGAACCGCCGATCCCGTTGGCGACGGCGGCCAGCTCGGCGCCCTGACCGGGCACGTCGAGGCACACGACGTGCGCGCCGTCGCGGGCCAGCACCCGGGCGATGGCCGCGCCGATGCCCCGCGCCGCGCCGGTGACCAGCGCGACCTTGCCCGCGAGCGGCGTCGACCAGTCGTCGGGGGCCTCGACCGGGCCCGCGCCGATCCGGATCACCTGGCCGGACACGTACGCCGAGCGCCCGGACAGCAGGAACCGCAGGGTCGACTCGACGTTGCCCTCCGCGCCCTCGGCGACGTAGACGAGCTGCGCCGTGCCGCCGCGCTTGAGTTCCTTGCCCACGCTGCGGGTGAAGCCCTCCAGCGCGCGCTGCGCGATCCGCGAGGCGGCCGACGCGGGTGGCGTGCCGAGCACCACGACCCGTCCGCACGGGCCGAGCGAGCGGATCACCGGGTGGAAGAAGCCGTGCAGGTCGCGGAGGTCTTCGACGCGCTCGATGCCGGTCGCGTCGAACACCAGCGCGCCGGGCCGCCCGGCGCTGTCGGCCGTGGCGGCGGTGACGTCCAGGCCGGTGGACGCCAGGGTCGCGCGGACCGGCTCGACCAGCCGTCCCCGGCCGCCGAGCAGCACCGGGCCGTCGAGCGCGGGGCCGGCGGGCGTGTGCCGGCGCAGCGGGTGGGGGTCGGGCAGGCCGAGCTTGCCGACGACGAACCGTCCGATCCCGGACCTGGCGAACGACTGGTAGCGATCCATGCGCACATCACACTCCCTACTCGATAGTAAGTCTACTGATGAGTAGGTAAGATGGTCGTCACACGACCGCACCTGGAGGACGACATGGCCGACATCCGGAGGGTTGCCGTCCTCGGCGGCAACCGCATCCCCTTCGCCCGTTCCGACGGCCCGTACGCCGTCGCGTCCAACCAGGACATGTTCACCGCCGCGCTCGACGGCCTGGTCGGCCGCTTCGCGCTGCGGGGCGAACGCCTCGGCGAAGTGGTCGGCGGCGCCGTGCTCAAGCACAGCCGGGACTTCAACCTGGTGCGCGAGTCGGTGCTGGGCAGCGCGCTGTCGGCCGAGACCCCCGGCTACGACCTCCAGCAGGCGTGCGGCACCGGGTTGCAGGCGGTGATCGCGGTGGCGAACAAGATCGCGCTCGGCCAGGTCGAGTCCGGCATCGCGGGCGGGGTCGACACCACCAGCGACGCGCCCATCGGCGTCAACGAGGACCTGCGCGGCGTCCTGCTGGAGTTCAACCGGGCGCGCGGCGCGGTGGCCAGGCTCAAGGCGGTGGCCAGGTTGCGGCCCGGGCACGTCGTGCCCGACATCCCCCGCAACGGCGAACCGCGCACCGGCCTGTCCATGGGCGAGCACGCCGCCATCACCGCGCGCGAGTGGGACATCGCGCGCGAGGAGCAGGACGAACTGGCCGCCGCCAGCCACCGCAACCTGGCCGCCGCGTACGACCGGGGCTTCTTCGACGACCTGGTGACCCCGTTCCAGGGCCTGACCCGCGACCAGAACCTGCGCCCGGACTCGTCGGTGGAGAAGTTGGCGAAGCTCAAGCCGGTCTTCGGCCGGGGCGAGGGCGCGACCATGACGGCGGGCAACTCCACGCCGTTGAGCGACGGGGCGTCCACGGTGCTGCTGGCGAGCGAGGAGTGGGCGGCGGCCCGCGGCCTGCCGGTGTTGGCGTACCTGACGTTCACCGAGACCGCGGCGGTCGACTACGTGCACGGCGGCGAAGGTCTGCTGATGGCCCCCGCGTACGCCGTGCCGAAGATGCTCGCGCGGGCCGGCCTTTCGTTGGGGGACTTCGACTTCTACGAGATCCACGAGGCGTTCGCGTCGCAGGTGCTGGCCACGCTCAAGGCGTGGGAGGACGCGGACTTCGGCAAGGCCAGGCTCGGCCTGGACGGCCCGCTGGGCTCCGTCGACCGCGCGAAGCTGAACGTCAACGGCTCGTCCCTGGCGGCCGGCCACCCGTTCGCGGCGACCGGGGCGCGAATCGTGGCCACGCTGGCGAAACTCCTGTCCGAACGCGGCTCGGGCCGGGGCCTGATCTCCATCTGCGCGGCCGGCGGCCAGGGCGTGACGGCCATCCTCGAACGCTGACCGGCCCGGCTAGCTGAGCAGGACCCAGGTGGCCGTGCAGCGGACCGTCACGACGATCTGCTGCGCCTCCAGGTTCAGCTCGTCCATCCGGGGCCCGTCGCCGACCGAACCGCCGTAGGCCGCCATCGCGCGCCCCGGCGACGCCTCCGCCGCCCACGCCTCCCCGTCGCCGTCCGAGATGCGCAGCAGCGATCCCAGCCGCGCGCCCAACGCTTCCGCGTACCCCTCGGCCCGCCGGCGGTTGTCGGCCACGGCCTCGCGCTGCGCCTCGCGGATCGCGTCGGCGTCGTCGGCGAGCTGCCAGCTCGGCCCGTTCAGCCACGTCGGCTCGGCGGCGACCAGCGTCGCCAGCACGTCGTCGAGCTGGGTCAGGTCGTCGACGCGCAGCACGTACTGCTGCGCCGCGCGGCTGCCCGCCCGCTGCTGCCCGTCCCAGTTGTCG
This sequence comes from Saccharothrix sp. NBAS 001, assembly GCF_056640475.1. Lineage (NCBI taxonomy): Bacteria > Bacillati > Actinomycetota > Actinomycetes > Pseudonocardiales > Pseudonocardiaceae > Saccharothrix > Saccharothrix sp. NBAS 001. The sequence continues at coordinate 7,733,598 of NZ_CM153251.1, read as the reverse complement.
TGCACGTTGAGCTGCCGCGAGCGCACCTCCACGCCCGGCCGTTCCAGCGCCGGTTCGACGGCCGCGACCCGCCTGGTCAGCAGGTCCACCGCCTCGTTGCGGGTCGTGCCCACGGTCTCGAAGTTCACCTGCACCTCGGCCCGGTCGGCGGTGCGCTCTACCTTGCCGGTGCCCTTGGTCACGACTTCAGCCACGGGGCCCAGCCAACCCGCCCACCGGAGCATGCGCAACGATAAGCAGATCTAGTCAATTCACTAGACAACCGGATACGACGGGACACGCGCCGAGTATTGGATCCGCCGTAGACACCTCGATACCGTCCGAGGATGGACCCGGTCCGCAACCCGTTCGCCCCCGGCGCGGGGCAGCGCCCGCCCGAACTCGCCGGGCGGGACAAGGAACTCGGCGCGTTCGACGTCGTCCTCGAACGGGTGGCGCGGGGCCGGCCGGAGCGCAGCCTCGTGCTCACCGGCCTGCGCGGCGTCGGCAAGACCGTGCTGCTCGGCGAGTTGCGCTCGATGGCGGTCAAGCGCGGGTGGGGCGCGGGCAAGATCGAGGCGCGGCCGGAGGCGGGGCTGCGCCGCCCGCTGTCGGCCGCGCTGCACCGGGCGATCCGGGACCTGGCCGTGCGGCACCGCGCGCCGGACCGGGTGGAGGCCGTGCTGGGCGTGCTGAAGGCGTTCGCGCTGCGCGCCAACCCGGACGACGCGAAGCTGCGCGACCGCTGGCAGCCGGGCATCGACGTGCCCGCCGCGCAGGGCCGGGCCGACTCCGGCGACATCGAGATCGACCTGGTGGAGCTGTTCACCGAGGTCGCGGAGCTGGCGCAGGACGTGGGCACGGGGGTCGCGCTGCTCATCGACGAGATGCAGGACGTGCCGCCGGACGACATCTCGGCGCTGTGCGCGGCCTGCCACGAGCTGTCCCAGTCCGGTGCGCCGCTGGTCGTCGTCGGGGCCGGGCTGCCGCACCTGCCGGCCGTGCTGTCCGCGTCCAAGTCGTACTCCGAGCGGCTGTTCCGGTACGTGCGGATCGACCGGCTGTCCCGGGAGGACGCCGACCGGGCGGTGCTCGCGCCCGTGGAGCGGGAGGAGGCGGGCATCGCGGAGGAGGCGCTGGACGCCCTGTTCGACGCCTCCGGCGGCTACCCGTACTTCATCCAGGCGTACGGCAAGGCCGCGTGGGACGCCGCGCCCGCCGACCCGATCACGCCGCTGGACGTCGCGGTGGCCGCGCCGGAGGCGGACGCGGAGTTGGCGGTGGGGTTCTTCGGGTCGCGCTACGAGCGCGCCACGCCCGCCGAGCGGGAGTACCTGCGGTCGATGGCGGAGCTGACCGACGGCAAGGACGCGGGTGTGAACACCGCGCAGGTCGCCGAGCACCTTGGTCGCAAGCCGTCGTCGTTGTCGCCCGCGCGGGACAGCCTCATCAAGAAAGGGCTGGTCTACAGCGCGGAACGCGGCCAGATCGCGTTCACCGTGCCGCACTTCGGGCGCTTCCTGCTCGGGCGCGAGGACTGATCCGGGACTGCGCTGCGCTCCCCGGCGGGCACGCTGGGTGGCGGTCTTCGAGCTGTCCGGTCTAGCTAGGTGTCTGCCAGGCGAATCGTAGGGGCCGTTCAGGTAGCGACCGGAGATTCATCGGTATGTGCCCCACCTCACCGGATAATCGGGTGCTTTTGCTGCTCGGAGGGTGCATACTTGAGGCACACCACCGAGAGAGACCGTTGAGAGGGATGAACCCCCGATGAACTTCACTGCGAAGCTCCGCGCTCGTCGTGTCGAGGCTCGCAACCGCAAGGCTGTCGCCCGTGCGATCGAGATGGCGCCCACCCCGGCGATGCGTCACGAGCTCATGGCGATCGCGCAGTCCCAGGTGACCACCCTCCGCTGAAACCTCCGCGCTGAGCCGGCAACCCGATCGACACCGGGTACACGCCCCGCCGGCTCGCGCGCGTGGCGAAGGGGGAACGTCGAAGGCCCTGTCGCACCTCCCGCGCGACAGGGCCTTCGACTATCGTCGAGCCAGTTGAAACGTGATCTGTGTCACACTCGATAGGGGGTGTAACAGTCCACGATCGTGTCTCGATGTTCCTGGTGACCCCGCGATGCTGTCGGACCCCCGACCTGGCAGCACCGCGGGGTTTCCCATATCTCCCCCGACTGCTCTTCGCTAGGACATGTCCGGACTACTTGGACGTGGCAGAGCCGGTCCAGGTGTCGTCCTGTCTACGGGCACGCCTCATCATCACTATCCCCCTGAATGTGTCTTGTCCCCCATGGACACCATCCATGGTGCCACCGGGGTACGACAGTTTTTTGAGGGTTTGCTGAGAGCATGGGCCGATGAGCCTCCCGCTCTTGGTGGTTGACGCCGCAAATGTCATCGGATCCGTGCCCGACGGCTGGTGGCGCGACCGCGCCGCAGCGGCCGAAAAACTGCGAAACGCCCTGGTGGAAGTGGGTGCGCAGGGGGTCCCGGGGTTCGCCACCGGACCGCTGGAGGTGGTCCTCGTGGTGGAAGGCAAAGCCCGCCACGTGCAGTCGATACCCGGCGTCCGTGTGGTCTCCGCCACGTCCTCCGGAGACGACGCCGTGGTCGATGTAGTCCGTTCCGAAGCCCCCGACCGCCTTACTGCGGTCGTAACGGCGGACCGCGAACTCCGCCGCCGGGTCACCGAACTCGGCGCGTCCGTCCTGGGTCCACGTTCCGTGCGCTGACGACCCCGCTCCGCAACAATGCGACGCAGGCCACACCCCTTCTCGGAGATACCCGGGCACGCGCAGGTTCCGCGTTTTCCCAGTGCCTTCCGCGCCACTTCTTCGCGCTCGCCGAACGCCCGTCGAAGGCGACCGGACCGCGCGCGGACTTCGGCATCACGCAGAAGCCCGGCCCGCCCGTCCGCCGTGCGAGGCTTGCCCGCCGGCCGACCACGAGCTGCCGAGGAGAGGGATGGGCTTCACCGCGACCTGGGTCGTCTACGACCCGGCGGAGGTACCCGAGGACGGCGACCTGTTCGCCGAAACCCCACAGGACGTGGACCGCCTGGTCACCCTGCTGTCCGACCCGAACGCGGGGGCCGCGATGGTCGTCCACGCGCACCGGCCGCCCGTGGTGTCCGAGTTCAGCGGCAACGTGGTCCCGGACCACCTGCTGTGGGCACTGGTCCACGGCGGCTTCGGCTACCTCGTCCACCACGACGCCGACCACACCCCGTGCGCGCTCGTCGGCGACCCGACGTCCGCGCCGCACCACTACGACTACACCGACTTCGAGGCGGGCACCGGCGTCCCGCTAGCCCTGTTCGCCCGTGCCCTCAAGGAGTTCCTGGCCACGGCCGAACGTCCAACCTGCGTCGAGTGGCGGGAAACCGACTAGCGGCGGTGGTCCTCCGGTTGCGGCGAGGCCCCTGTCGATCGCCCGTGGACGGACGGGGGTCGGCTCAACACCGGTGGCACAGAGTTGGTGCCAGGCCCAGCGTCCTGCTTGCCTGCCGACTCGGCGTGCCCACCGTGACCATCCGTAGCCGGGGCAACGCAAGCCGGAATTGTCGGATGCCGTTGTTACGTTGCCCCGCCAGGCAAAGCAGCGTGAGGGGAGCACCAGTGGTACAGGTGGCACTGCGGTTGATCGAGGACACGGACCTCGACACGTTGTTCGACCAGATGCGTGACCCGGAGTCGGTCCGGATGGCTGCCTTCACCGCCGAGGACCCCGACGACCGCGAAGCGTTCGACGCCCACATGTCGAAGTTGCGGACCTCTCCCGACATCACCCTGCGCGCGGTGACCAGTGACGGGCGGCTCGTCGGCAGCATCTCCAGCTTCGTCATGGAGGGCGACACGGAGATCACCTACTGGATCGACCGTTCGGCGTGGGGACGAGGGATCGCCAGTCGAGCCCTCACCCTGCTCCTGGAGACGGTTGCGGTCCGGCCCGTGTACGCCCGCGCCGCCGCCGACAACCCCGGATCACTCAGGGTCCTGCAGAAGGCGGGCTTCGTGATCATCGGCACCGAGATCTCCTACGCCCCGGCACGGAACGCCGAAATCGAGGAAGCCGTCCTGCGTCTCGACCGGTCACCAGGCCGGTCCTCGGCGGTCTCCCAGTCGACGGGAGCGGGAGCACCGGGTGCGGGGTCTCGTGTTGACTGTCGGTGTGACGTCGGCAAAGCGCCGCGCGAGGGTTCGCGCACCTGAACTCGTCGGTCGTGGCTGGCTCAACACCGGCGGGCAGGAGGTCCGCCTCAAGGACCTGCGCGGCAAGGTCGTCCTGCTCGACTTCTGGACCTTCTGCTGCCAGTAGGTCAACTTCTCCAATCGGGGAGGTCCTGCCGGCACGTCGCCGCGAACCTGGCGCATCCGTGTCCCTCGCCGGCGAGCACGTCCAGCAGGTCACCCACGGATCGTGGATGCCGTCGGTAGCGGGACACCTGTCGCCGCAACGACGAGTGGATCACGTTCGGGTACAAGTCCAGCTGATCCAGCAGGAAGTCGTCCTGATGTACGGCCGTGAGGTTGTACGGTCGGAGCGCGCCTTCTGGGAAGTCCTTCAGGTTCTCCGTCACGAGGACTTCGGCGCCGCCCCGGACCGCTGCCGCCAGGACGTGCCGGTCCTTGGGGTCGTTCTCCATCGAGTCGATCAGGTGCTCGTAGCCGAGGACCTTGGCATCGGGGAAGTGGGCGGTCATCTGGTCGATGCGATGGGCCACCTGGCTTGCGGTCGCGCCGCGCTTGCGCAGGTTGCGGTCGAGTTCGGTGAGCACCCCCGCCGACCAGAGCGGTCGGAAAGCCCCGCACTCGGCGACGCTCAGGAGCGTGTCGCACAGGTAGGGCTTGAGCAGCACACAGGTGTCGAGGAAGACGGGGAACAAAGATCACCTGTGCTCGTCCATCGGCATCCGCTCGAACGGAGTGTCCAAGGGCAGGTCGTACAAGCCGTCGTCCTCGCCGTCCCGGACCATCTCGTCCAAGCCGACCGCGCGTGCGCGGCGCGCGCGGTCCCGGTACGCGAGCAGGTCCGCCAGCAGGATCCGGCGATGGCGGTTCGGCTGCTCGTACGGGATCTCTCCCGCTTCCAGCAGGCGCACCAGCGTCGGCCGGGAGACCCCCAGCAGTTGCGCGGCCTCGCTCGTGGTCAGCACGGTGTGCTGGGGGGCCACTGTGATCGCCAGCCCCTGGGACATCGCGGTCACGACGCTGCGGAGCACGTCGAACACCTCGGACGGCAGGTCCAGGCGAGTGCCGTCCGGTGCGAGCAGAGCGGCGGTCCCCGGGCGCGCCAGGGCTGCGACCCAGGACGACAGCGCTTCCGGCTTCGTCGGCGGCAGCAGCGTGCGTTCCCCCACGGTGGCTGTCATGTTCCCAGGCTAGCGCAAAACGAACAAAACGAAAGCAGTGTCATTCACATGGTGGACGCCGAAATACCGGCAAGTGGACCTGGTGTTCACTTCCGATGTGACGACCGCACACCGACGCCGTGCCCGTGTCCGCGCCCCCGAACTCGTCGGCCGCGCCTGGCTCAACACCGGCGACCGGCCCGTCACCCTCGCCGACCTGCGCGGCAAGGTCGTCCTGCTCGACTTCTGGACCTTCTGCTGCATCAACTGCCTGCACGTCCTGGACGAACTGCGCCCCCTCGAAGCCGAGCACCCGGACGTCCTGGTCACCATCGGCGTCCACTCGCCGAAGTTCGTCCACGAAGCCGACGCCGACGCGCTCAAGGCCGCCGTCGAGCGCTACGAGGTGCACCACCCCGTCCTGGACGACCCCGACCTCACCACCTGGCAGAACTACGCCGTCAAAGCCTGGCCGACGCTCGTCGTGGTCGACCCCGAGGGCTACGTGGTGCACGTCGCCGCCGGCGAGGGGCACGTCGACGCCCTGCGCCAGATCGTCGGCGAACTCGTCCGCGAGCACGAGGCCAAGGGGACGCTGCACCGCGGTGACGGTCCGTACGTCCCGCCGGCCCCAGCCGACACCGAACTCCGGTTCCCGGCGAAGGCCCTGCTCACGCCCACCGGCACGCTCCTGGTCAGTGACTCCGCCCACCACGGTCTGGTCGAGCTGGACACCGACGGCGAAACCGTCCTGCGCCGGATCGGCACCGGCGAGCGGGGGCGTCGCGACGGCCTCGCACCGACCTTCTCCGAGCCCGCCGGCCTCGCGCTGCTCCCGCCGCACGTCGCCGCCGCGGTCGGCTACCACGTGGTGGTCGCCGACACGGTCAACCACCTGCTGCGCGGCCTGAACCTGGACACCGGCGAGGTCACCACCGTCGCGGGGACCGGCGAGCAGTGGCGCGACGGCGCGACGGGCGGGCCCGCGCTCGACGTCGACCTCACCAGCCCGTGGGACGTGGCCTGGTGGGAGCCCGCCGGGGGCGTGGTGGTCGCGCTGGCCGGCAACCACACGCTCGGCCTGTTCGAGCCGCTGGACCAGCGCGTGCAACGGCTCGCGGGCACCACGGTCGAAGGGCTCGCCGACGGCCCGTTCGCCGACGCCTTCTTCGCCCAGACCTCCGGCCTGGCCGCCGCCGGCGACCGGCTCTGGCTGGTCGACTCCGAGACCTCCGCCCTGCGCTACCTGGAGGACGGCCGGGTGCACACGGCCGTCGGCAAGGGCCTGTTCGACTTCGGCCACCGGGACGGCGAGGCCGACCAGGCGCTCCTCCAGCACCCGCTGGGCGTGGCGGTGCTGCCGGACGGCTCGGTCGCCGTCGCGGACACCTACAACGGCGCGGTCCGCCGCTACGACCCGGCGACCGGCGAGGTCGGCACGGTCGCCGCGGACCTCGCCGAGCCGTCCGACGTGCTGTTCGTCGACGGCGAACTGGTCGTCGTCGCCTCCGCCGCGCACCGCCTGGAACGGCCTGTCGCCCCCGGCACGAAGGTGCTCGGCGAGGCGCACAAGGTGCGCCGCCCGCCGACCGCGCTGGCCCCCGGCGACCTGGAGCTGACGGTGGTGTTCACCCCGCCGGCGGGTACCAAACTGGACGACCGCTACGGCCCGTCCACCCGCTTGGAGATCACCAGCTCGCCGCCGGAGCTGCTGGCCGCCGGCGCGGGCGCGGGCACGGACCTGACCCGGTCGCTGCGCATCGCGGAGGGCTTCACCGAGGGCGTGCTGCACGTCGTGGCGCAGGCCGCGAGCTGCACCGACGACCCGTCCGTGGAGCACCCCGTGTGCAAGCTCACGCGTCAGGACTGGGGTGTTCCGGTCCGCATCAGTGCGGACGGCCCCCACCGGCTGCCCCTGATGATGGGCGGGCTGGACGAGGGCGCCTGACGCGGCACGTAGACTCTGCTGGTGCCCGATGTCAAGCTTGAGATCCAGATGCTGCACGACCGCGTCATGGTGCGGATCTCCCCGGAGGACGGTGAGCGCCGCAGCAGCGGCGGCATCGTGATCCCGGCGACCGCGCAAATGGCCAAGCGCCTGGCTTGGGGCGACGTCCACGGCGTCGGCACGAACGTGCGACACGTGAAGGTGGGCGACCGGGTGCTGTTCAACCCGGAGGACCAGTACGAGGTCGAGGTGCAGGGCGCGACCTACCTGGTGCTCCGGGAACGGGACGTGCACGCGATCGCGAGCGAGCGGACCGACCACAGGTCCGGTCTCTACCTCTGAACCACCCTGAAGTGACCACCCAGAAGTGATCGACGCGTGACGCCGGTCGGGTAAGCAGTCCCGGGAACTTGCGGAGAGGCAAGAGGGGGAGCGGTGCCGGAGAACCAGCGACCGGAGTACGACGCTGAGCGGACCAGGGCGTTCGAGCCCGTCCGCCCGTCGGGCACCGCTTCGGAGCGCACGACGCAGATCGCCGCGTCCTCGGTCCAGGAGGCCGCCTGGCCGACCGAGGACGCGTGGCCGCAGGAGGAGCCGGACGAGCCGGCCCCCACGCCGTCGAGGCCGTCGTCCGGGCCGAGCGCCGACCCGTCGGACGCGCGGTCCTCCGCCCCGACGGTGCGCAACGTGCCGCCCTCGGACGCGACCCGGATCCTGTCCGACGAGTCGACGCGCAACCTCACGCCGCCCGACGCGATCACGCACAAGCTCACCCCGCCCGCCGAGCCCGCCCGGACCCCGGTGCCGGCCGCCGAGGAGACCCGGGCGATCCCGCCGGTCGACGCGACCCGGGCGTTCCCCGCCGGGAAGGTCTCCGAGAACGCCCGCGCGGACAACCCGCGCAACCCGACGCCGTCGGAGGAGACCACGGTCTTCGCCGCGCCGGTGTCCGCGCCCGAGGCGACCGTGCTCGGCCCGATGATGGTCGACGAGGAGACCGAGGCCGAGGAGACCGACCAGCGCCGCAAGAGTCGCCGCAAGCTGATCATCGTCGCGGCGGGCGTGCTCGGCTTCCTGGCTGTGCTCTACGGCGCGGACATCGCGCTGTCCAGCGGGAACGTGCCGCGCGGGGTCACCGTGGCGGGCGTCGACGTCGGAGGGATGAGCCACAGCGCCGCCGAGCAGAAGCTGCGCGACCAGATCGGCCCGCGCCTGGCGCAGCCGGTGAAGACCCAGGCGGGCGACGTGAGCACCGAGTTCGACCCCAAGGCCGCGGGCCTGGAGCTGGACTGGAACGCCACCCTGGACCGCGCCGGCGACCAGCCGTTGTCCCCCGTCACCCGGGTGACCTCGTTCTTCACCTCGCGCGAGGTCGGCATCGCGACCCGCAGCGACGGCGCCAAGCTGACCGCCGCGCTGGAGGCGCTGCGCGCCAAGACCGACCACGACCCGGCCGAGGGCACCATCCGGTTCGAGGGCGCGAGCCCGGTGGCCGTGGACCCGAAGCAGGGCCAGAAGCTGGACGTGACGGCCGCGTCGGAGAAGCTGCTGGCGTCCTGGGCGGACGGCGGCACGGTCGACCTGCCGGTCGGCACGACCCCGGTGAAGACGACCAAGGAAGGCGTCCAGAAGGCGCTCGAAGAGGTCGCCAAGCCCGCCACCGCCGCGCCCGTGCTGATCAAGGGCGAGGGCAAGGACGCGACCCTCACGCCCGAGCAGCTCGCCGCGACCCTGGTGTTCGAGCCCGCCGAGGACGGCGGGCTTACCGCCAAGGTCGACAACAACAAGGTGATCGAGGCGGCCGGCCCGCAGCTCAAGGACACCGAGAAGGAGGGCAAGGACGCCGAGATCGTGTTCGACGGCGGCCGGCCCACCGTGAAGGAGTCCGTGGACGGCCTGGGCGTCGACTGGGACAAGTCCCTGGCGACCTTCCTGGACGTGCTCAAGAGCAAGGACAAGCGCGAGATCAAGGCGGAGTACAAGCACACGCCCGCCAAGGTCACCACCGAGCAGGCGAACAAGATGGGCATCAAGGAGGTCATCGGCGAGTTCCAGACCGGTGGCTTCGCCGCCGACTCGGGCACCAACATCCGGGTCGTCGCGGAGAAGGTGAACGGCGCGATCGTCAAGCCGGGCGAGACGTTCTCGCTCAACGAGTACACCGGCCCGCGCGGCACCGCCCAGGGCTACGTCGAGGCGGGCATCATCGAGAACGGCGCCCCGGGCCGCGCGGTCGGCGGCGGCATCTCGCAGTTCGCCACCACGCTGTACAACGCGGGCTACCACGCGGGCATGAAGGACGCGGGCCACAAGGAGCACAGCTACTGGATCTCGCGCTACCCGGCGGGCCGCGAGGCCACGGTGTTCATGGACAACGCGGGCAACAGCCTGATCGACATCAAGTTCGCCAACCCGGACGACACGGGCATCGCGATCCAGACCATCTGGACGCCGTCCTCGATCAAGATCGTCCTGTGGGGCACCAAGAACTACGACGTCTCGGGCTCCACCAGCGAGCAGTCGAACTTCACCGACCCGAACGAGATCAAGAAGGCCACCACGCCGTGCGTGGCCAGCGCCGGCGCGCGCGGCTTCACGGTCACCGACACCCGGACGATCAAGGACCGCCGCACCGGCCAGTCCCGCTCGGAGTCGCGCACGGTGCGCTATGACCCGTCGCCGAAGATCGTCTGCGAGGCCCCGCCCGCGGGGTAGCCGGGCCGCTCACCCGACCGGCCCCGGTTGGGGCTGGTCACGAGCGGGTATTCACCCGATCGTGAACGTGCATGAGGTGAGACGCCACCCGGCCGTGCAGGTGCTCGGGCGGGCGGGAATGGTGTGCTACGGGCTGGTGCACGTGCTGCTGGCCGCGTTGACCGCCCAGGTCGTCTTCGGCGACAGCGGCGAGCGGACCGACCAGAAGGGCGCGGTCGCGACGCTCGCCCAGACCGGTTTCGGGCCGGTGCTGCTCTGGGTCGTCGGGGTCGGGCTGTTCGCGTTCGCCGCGTGGCAGCTGGTGATGGCCGTGTCGGGCTACCAGTGGGTGCCCGCGGGCCGCAAGCGGATCACCCGCCGGATCGGGTCGGCGGCCCGTGCCGTGACCGGGGTCGCGATCGGTGTCGCGGCCATCGGGTACGCGGCGGGCGAATCGCAGTCCGACTCGAACGAGCAGCCGCAGTCGTGGACGGCCAAGGTGCTCGCGCTCCCGCTGGGCCAGGTCCTGGTCGGGATCGTGGCGCTGGCGGTGGTCGCGCTCGGCGTGGTGGTCGCGCGCAAGGGGTTCAAGAAGGCGTTCGAGGACGACCTCGACATGGCCGAACTGCCCGCCGGCACCCGGAGCTGGGTCGAGCGGCTGGGCCGGATCGGCTGGATCGGCAAGGGGATCTCGTACGCCCTGATCGGCGTCCTGGTCGGGTTCGCCGCGATCAACGCCGACCCGTCGCAGTCCGGCGGCCTGGACAAGGCGCTGCACACGCTGGCCGCGCAGCCCTACGGCGTGTTCCTGCTGGCCGTGATCGCGTTGGGGTTCCTGGGTTTCGGCGCGTACTGCTTCGCCGCCGCCAAGGCGCACAAGGTCTGATCCGCGCGGGGGCCGACCCGCACGAGGTCCGGACGGCGGAAGGGCGGCACCCCACCCGGGGTGCCGCCCTTCCGCCGTCGTCGGCTCAGAACGCGGCTTCGTCCACGTCCATCAGCGAGTTGTCGGTGGTCTCCGCGATCTTCCGGCGGGCCGACAGCTCCGGCAGCACGGACTTCGCGAAGAACGACGCCACGGCGACCTTGCCCTCGTAGAACGCCTTGTCGCGGGCGGACACCTGGCCGTCGAGCTTGGCCAGCGCCACCTCGGCCTGGCGCAGCAGCAGCCAGCCCACCAGCACGTCACCGGCGGTCATCAGCAGCCGGACGGTGTTCTGCCCGACCTTGTACAGGTTGCGGACGTCCTCCTGCGCCGTGGTCAGGTAGCCGACCAGCGCGCCGAGCATCCCCTGGAGGTCTTCCAAGCCCTGCTTGAGCAGCGCCCGCTCCTCCTTGAGCCGGCCGTTGCCGCCCTCGTTGTCGAGGAACTTCTGGATCTCGCCGTTGATGAACGTGAGCGCCTGGCCCTGGTCCCGGATGATCTTGCGGAAGAAGAAGTCCAGCGACTGGATCGCCGTGGTGCCCTCGTACAGCGAGTCGATCTTGGAGTCCCGGATGTACTGCTCGATCGGGTACTCCTGGAGGAAGCCCGAGCCGCCCAGGGTCTGCAACGACTGCGCGAGCTGCTCGTAGGCCCGCTCCGAGCCGACGCCCTTGACGATCGGCAGCAGCAGGTCGTTGACCTTCTCGGCCAGTTCCCGGCCCTCGCCGCCCAGGGCGATCCGGTCCTGGAACGTCGCCGTGTACAGGTACACCGCGCGCAGGCCCTCGGCGTACGCCTTCTGGAGCATGAGCGAACGCCGCACGTCCGGGTGGTGCGTGATGGTCACGCGGGGCGCGCTCTTGTCCGTCATCCGGGTCAGGTCGGCGCTCTGCACGCGCTCCTTGGCGTAGGACAGCGCGTTGAGGTAGCCGGTGGACAGCGTGCCGATCGCCTTGGTGCCGACCATCATCCGGGCGTACTCGATGACCTGGAACATCTGCGCGATGCCGTTGTGCACCTCGCCCAGCAACCAGCCCTTGGCGGGCACGCCGTGCTGGCCGAAGGTGAGTTCGCAGGTCGTGGAGACCTTGAGGCCCATCTTGTGCTCGACGTTGGTCACGAAGGCGCCGTTGCGCTCGCCGGTCGACTCGCCGGTCTCCGGGTCGAAGTGCCACTTGGGCACCAGGAACAGCGACAGGCCCTTGGTGCCCGGCCGCGCCTCGATGCCGGGGCCCTCGGGCCGCGCCAGCACCAGGTGCATGATGTTCTCGGTCAGGTCCTGGTCACCGGAGGTGATGAACCGCTTCACGCCGTCGAGGTGCCACGAGCCGTCCTCCTGGAGCACGGCCTTGGTGCGGCCCGCGCCCACGTCCGAACCGGCGTCGGGCTCGGTGAGCACCATGGTGGCGCCCCAGCCGCGCTCGATCATCAGCTCGGCCCACCTCTTCTGCGCCTCGGTGCCGTTGCGGTGCACGACGGTCGCGAAGTTGGGGCCCGCCAGGTACATGTAGGCGGCCGGGTTCGCACCCAGGATCAGCTCGGACGCCGCCCACTGCACCGACGGCGGGATGCCGAAGCCGCCCAGGTCGTTGGGCAGCGACAGGCGGTACCACTCGCCGTCCCAGAGGGCCTGGTAGGACCGCTTGAAGGACTCGGGCAGGGTGGCCGAGTGCGTCTTCGGGTCGAAGACCGGCGGGTTGCGGTCGGAGTCGGCGAAGGACTCCGCCAGCGGGCCCACCGCGAGGTTGTTCAGCTCGGCGAGCACGCCGCGCGCGGTGTCCTCGTCCGCCTGCTCGAACGGCCCCGTGCCGAGGTGGTCCTGCACGTTGAAGACCTCGAACAGGTTGAACTCGAGGTCCCGGACGTTGCTCTTGTAGTGACCCATCTCGTCTCACTCCATGAAAATCGGGGCTGTCCCCTACTGGCCGGTAACAACAGGGTATTACCTGTCAGTAACCCCGGCAAGGCCGGCCACCCGGTTGTGGCACACGAGACGAGATCACTTCATGTTGCTGCTGAGCAGTCCTGCCTGGTAGGCCAGCGAAACGGCGTGCGTGCGGTCCCGCGCGCGGAGTTTGCGCAGGATGTTCTTCACGTGGGTGCGGACGGTCTCCACCGAGACGTACAGCTCGTTCGCCACCGCCTGGTTCTCCAGGCCGTCGGCGATGAGCTGGAGCACCTCGTACTCGCGCCGGGACAGCGCGCGGCGCGACCCGGCTTCGGCGGTCGGCGTGAACCCGGCGGCCAGCGGGGCGAGCGTCGGGTCCAGGTACATCCGCTCCTGGTGGCCGCGCACGATCGCCTGGAGCACCTCGCCGATCTCGCCGGCCCGGGGCACCATCCCGCGCACGCCCGCGGCCAGGGCGGCGCGCACGTACTTCGCGGTCCGGTGCGGTTCCCGGACCAGCGAGATCACCAGCAGTTGCGGGTCGTTGCCGACCAGCAGCGTCGCGAGGTGACCCTGCGGGTCGAGCACCGAATCGATCAGCAGCACGTCCGGCCGCAGCCGTTCGTGCAGGCGGACGGCAGTGTGCAGGTGGCCGGTCGAGCCGAGCCAGTGCAGCCCCGGTGTTCGTCGCACGACGGCCGAGAGGCCCTCGCGGAACAGCGGTATGGGGTCCACCAGCGCGATTCCCGGCCCCGAGACATGCCGACCTGCGCCCGCCGCGGACGACGGACGCGCGTTGACACCGGTTCGCATGTGGGTAGGAGTCGCGAAACGCGCAGACATGACGGAGATTCGCGGAAAAACTTTGGGTATGTGCCGGTCAGGTACGTGAACGGCAGTCACAGCTGTGATCGGCGTGCCTGGCGGGGCCGAACCACGTGACGGGCTTCACGGCGTCGATATCCCGTGGCACAGTTGATCAACGGTTGCTACGTTGGAGGTGTCAGCGGACCTCGCGACCAGGCCCCGCAACTGCCGCCTCTCGTCGCCGCGGTCCACCTCTGACGATCGTCACGGGCAACACTTCGCAGCGGACACGTCGCACCAGACCGGTCTTCGGACGAGGTCGCACTGAGCCACCCGCGCTGACGAATCACGCCCTCTGGAGAGCTGAGTGAGCCAAGGGGAGTCATGTCGACCGTCAGCCGTCCCCGATCACCGAACGACGGCGATCGGGGTTCTCCGAGGAGTGCGCAGTGTCAGACGTCATCCACGAGGAAAAGATCGACGAGCAGCAGTCGGCGAGCGGATTCCTGAAGTTCGAGGTGCCCGATCGGGCGAGCCTGTCGGCGGGCGTGGTCGTGGCCCACGCCTACCTGCCCCGCGTGCTCGACGTCGTCCGGTTGAGCATCGCCGGAGCGCTCGTCGTGTTCGGTGTGCCTTACACCGCAGTGCAGATGGGGTCGGCGTCCCAGCCGGTGTGGCTGGTCGCGGGTGCCGTCCTGGCGCAGATCGGCGCGCTGATCTGGCTGGGCCGGACGTCCGTGCGCTGACCGAGCCGTGGCGGCGGCCCCTCGGTGGGCTGCCGCCACGTTCGCGTTCCGGCGGGTTCACCTCCTGTCCGGCACGTGTCCGGTCGCGCGTTGTGGGCAGTGTCATGAGGTTTGCCCGACTCGGCGGCCCCACAGTGGAGTGCATGAGTTCCTGGGAGCCGAGGGACGAGACCGAGTCGGCCGCCGGGTGGCGCCTGTGGCTGGCGTTGAGCACGCGGGTGTGGCCGGACCGGGGGTGGGACGGCACGCCCGCGTCCGCCGTGGCGGGGTTGCAGGAGGTCGTGCGGGCGTGCAACGCGATCCGGTCCGCGTGCCCCGGTGACGCGCCGGTGTTGCGGCTGGTCGACTCGGTGGTGTTCGTGGTGAGCCTGCCGCTGGAGCTGTGGCGCGACGACCGGGAGCCGGTCGACGCGGACCGGGCGGCGTTGCTGCACGGTGACCTGGCCGGTGTGGTCGAGCACGCGGCGGGCGTGCGGGCGGTGCTGGCCTCCGGTGGGGGCTGGGCGGAACTGGAGTCGCGGTAGTACTGTGTGTACTAATGATTAGTGCACAAACTATTGAGGGCGACCCGCTGGCCCTGGACCGGCAGGTCTGCTTCGCGCTCTCGATCGCGTCCAGGAACGTGGTGGCCCTCTACCGGCCGCTGCTGGAGCCGATGGGTCTCACCCATCCGCAGTACCTGGTGATGCTGGCGCTGTGGGGCAGCGAACCGCTGTCGGTCAAGGAACTCGGCCGCCTGCTCGCGCTGGAGCCCGCGACGCTGTCGCCGCTGCTCAAGCGCCTGGAGGCGATCGGGTACGTGACGCGCGGGCGCGCGTCTTCGGACGAGCGGCAACTGGCCGTGGCGTTGACCGAGGAGGGCGCGGCGTTGCGCGAACGGGCGTTGGCCATCCCGCCGGCCGTGGTCGAGAAGCTGGGGATGACGTTGAAGGAACTGGAAGACCTGCACCGCGTCCTGACCCGCGTGATCGCGGCGACGTCATGACCAGCCCAGCGCTGCCGTTGCGCGCCTGGTACCTGGTCGGCGGACGCCTGCCGATGAAGTACCGCGAGTGGGTGTTCCACCAGGCCACCAAGCCGACGTGGCTGGCGTGGTTCATGGTCAGGGCGTTCCTCCAGGTCCTGCCGCTCACCGTGATCATCACCCTGGCCCTGGTGTGGGGCCTGGGCTCCCCCCTGCCGCTGGCCGTGGCCTGCGGCTCGCTGGGCCTGGTGGTCGGCGTGTACTTCGCGGTGTCGTACGCGATCGAGTCCACCGACCACCGCATGACCAAGTACGGCTACCCCCGGGCATCCGCCAGCACGTTCCGCAACGACCGCAACACCGAGACCGACCGTGAACGCGAACGCCGCTACAACGAGGCGTGGCGACAGCAGGGCTGAGCCTCGTGCGGTGGTTCCGGTGATCGGTCCGGTCGGGTTTCGCCGGCGACGATCGCCGGCCGATCATGGTCGTCGTGACCCGTGAGTCGAGACTGGCAGCGGCACGGCGGGCGGTCCGGGAGGCGCGGCAGGCGTCGCAACGGCCTTGGTGGGTCAAGCGCGTGGTGACGGCGGTGGTGCGTGCGCCGTTGCTGGCCGCACGGGCGGTCGGCGGGTTTCTCGTGGAGATGTTCGGGGAGCTGGCCGTGATCCTGTTCGCGTGGCTGCAACTGGCGGCGGTCGGCCTGGCGGTCTACTGGGGGCTGACCACGTCGCCGGTCGTGACGGCGGTGCTGGTGGTGGCGGTGGTCGCGGTCCTGGCCCGGGGCCGGGTGGAGGCGCGACGCGAACCCCCGCGCGGCATGTTCGCCCGGATCGCGGTGGGCGCGTACACGTGGGTGAAGGTCTGGAGCAGCGCGTTGCTCGCAGCGGGGTTGCAATGAGTCGATCACGACGAAGGCCCAGCTCGCTGACTCCGCCCTGGGCCTTCGTGCGCTGAGCGGGTGACGGGAATCGAACCCGCCTCTACAGCTCGGGGATCTTGGGAGGTGGCACCGCCGAGGTCTGTCGCGATCAGGAGCCGGGGCGACGTGAGCCGATCAGGTCGGCGGGGTCGACCGTCACGGCCATCCCGCCGGGGACGTCGGCCGTCCCGACAGCGCCGCCCGCAGTGTCGCCACCTCCACGTACACGTCCTGGTCCAACCGGTAGCAGTAGATGACCGGACCATCCGCGCGTCCGATCTCGACCCGCCAGAAGGCAGGCACCCCGGCTGCGGCGAACGCGGCGGGCTTCTCCAGCCGATCGCGACGAGCCGTGGACGGGCTGACCACTTCGACCGCGAGCGCGACCAATTCGACGCGGTGGCCTTCTTCAGGCTCCAGGCGCTCCCAATCGTCCAACGTGTAGCCGGCCAAGCGGCGTGCCCTGGTCATGGTCTCGGCCTCCGGGGTGCAGCTTGTCGACACGCGTCGAGGAGGACCCGTCGACCTGCGTTGTGGATCACGACGAGCAGGTCCCGCCGTGGCGGGGCCGCATGTCCCGGTCGGGTTCGTCATCAGGGCGGATCGCCCCCGCCGGCGCGGGGAAGACTGTGCACGATCTATCCCACCAGGGGGTGCGGGCCGTGCGATGTGCGCGCGGCGTTGCCGTCCCCGGAGTGGCGGTCCCGCCTCCCGCCGCGATCTTCGCTGCGGCTTCGTCGCCCGGATCGCGGTGGGCGCGTACACGTGGGGCGAAGGTCTGGAGCAGCGCGTTGCTTGCTGCTGGGTTGCCGTGCGCCGGTCACGACGAAGGCCCAGGTCGCTGACTCCGACCTGGGCCTTCGTGCGCTGAGCGGGTGACGGGAATCGAACCCGCCTCTACAGCTTGGGAACCCGAACTTGTCCCCCTGGTAGGTGCCTCGACCTGCGGTTGAACCTAGCCCCACCAAGCCGGTGATGACCGCTGTTGACCAGGGCTTACAGCACGCGAACAGCACGACGCGCTTGGTTCCGCACCACTACGCACAGGACACCCGAACCTGTGGCCCAGCCTGTAGACCGACAGCCTGGCAGGCACGCGAATCCTGAACCCGCGGATCGCAAATCTTGCCTCAGCAACACCTGCCGAAACCTGTCGCCATCACCCGTTACCTGCGTGATTCCCGATCGCGAACGACCGTAGCGAATGGTTCGGCACGGCAACTTGCCGTCGATTGTCGGGAATATATTGGGGCTACGATCTTGAACTAGTGAGCCAATACGTTGTGCATAGCCCTCATTGATCTTGCTCCAGGTAGGACTCACAGGCGCGGCCATCGAGCGCACTCTCGCCACGGCCACTAGGGCGTCGCCCTCTCGGGCGTAGCGCGGCCATCCCACAAGCGGCACACTCCAGGTGGGCCAGGCCGGATCCTTTCCGGCCTGGCCACCCGGATCAGTCCCTGTGGTGGATCACGGACATGAGCAACCACAGGCCGATCCGTACCACGAGGCCGGGAAGCGCTAGCACCGCCTGGCGGCGCAAGCGCTTCCCGCGCCCACGACGCCTACGGCGCTCCCGCCTGCCGCCCTTTCCTTTGTTCGCCACTCTGCTCCCTTCCTCACGACGCCTGCAGACGTCTCTCTGACTGGCCGGTCAAGTCAGAGCTCGTACGGGAGCAACAGCTGTGGACAACGTGAGTGTGCTGGACCCGCGCGCCCATGACGATCGGCCACACAGGGAATACCAGGCGTTGACAAATCACTCACATGTGATCCAGCTCATACTGACACAGGGTTACCGCGCTGCACGTGCAGGTGTAGATGCAGGCGTGGAGTACAACTCCCGAACCGACACCACATCATCTGAAAACACCGACCAGATCACTCGAACAGGCAGCTAGGCCAACTCTCAAGCCCTACTCAGCGCCACCATTGTGATCGTATTTCGACCACCGCCTCCTGCGCACAGGCAGTGCCGTCGTATTCGTTCGCAAGACGGACAGTTCACAATCTGCAACAGATGCTCCGTCTGCCCCGGCCAGTTGGTCCTGCCACGAAGAACACGCTCCCGACCCAGCAAACGAGCTACACTGGTCCCGGAACTTAGGCAGCCTGCGAAGGGTCGATCACTCCCACAGGAAGGTACTTGACCGCAACGTAGCACTGGCACACGGACCGGAAAGCGCTCACGCGGAGCGCCTCAAACCCGCGGATTCCCAAATGATCTTTCACGCAAGTTGGCGTCACCGCTGAACACCACCCACTAGCTGCGCCAACCCACGGTCCGACCGACCACAATGGACCAAGCCCATCCGTCACCTATCGACGTTTTGTGCGGGTAGAGTGTGGCGTTGATCTTCAGGCGAAGGACACAGCTACCGCACTCCGTCATCTCTCGCATCATCTATTCATCTTTAATTGAACTCTGACGACGTTCGCGCAAGAAGCGTATCATGGCTTTTTGACGATTCTCTCGGGTGGCGACCTCGCCCAGTACAAAGTCGGGCGAACCAGCTTCCCCGTCGATTGTATGACCGATTCTATCAATAATGTAATCCAAGCCAATGAAGTTCTCTACAGTTACGGCATCGATCTGGCCAACGCGCCAAGTCATACTTGGATCGCCATACAACATCTGACGCGGAGTCAGCAGCGAAACGAATTCGAGCGGGGTCCAAGGCCCTTTATCTAGCTTGCCGTGCAGCCACTTTTTCCGATCATCATAATTCGTCAGCTCCGCCACCCAAGTGACCAGGTTGAAGTCGTCATCAGTCACGTCGCTAAGCGGCATTTCAGATAGTATTTCGACCCTTGCGCCTAGCTTTGGCACAAGGTCCGCCACGTAAGATTTCCTCCAAGTCGATGTCTCTTCTTTTTTTGCAACCCTGCCAGCCACACGTACTGCAAGGTGCAATTCATCGGCAACAAGAAGCATTTTATAGTGCCGAAGGGCATCTACAGTAGCGGTCGAATCGAGAGCTATAACGATGAGTCTTTCAATAAGCACGCGCGGCGAACCCCAAAGAGTGCTGCCTTCTTTGGCTTGACGATACCCGGCTATAAGCCAAGCGAGAAGCGGTTCGACGGTAGAATACCGAGCAGTAGCCAATAGGTCTTCGATCTTGTTCAGCACCGCTACCGGGTCTTGCCCGAAACGACGGTTCAGCTCTTTGAAAGCGTCATTGTAATCACGGCCTCCTACCAGGTAGGCCAACGCATTCCCTGCAAGAACGTCTGACACATCAGACGATGGAACACCAAAATTGAAGTATCTGTCAAAGTAGGAGGAGCTTCCGGCACGCTTTTCGTGAACATAACCGGAAACGAAATCGCTGCCGTAAGCCATCCTATCGCACACTGAGCGGAGCGGCAGAAAAAGGCTAGAAAGGAAAACAATCGCACTGTCCACTCGATCTTCATCGACGAAACGCAATAGTCGTTTAGACCATTTAGTTCTCTCATCATCGACTTTGAACGACTGAAACCCGTAGCCTCCCGCATCAACGAGTTCTGCCCTGTAAGCTGGCAGAGCCGCGTAAAGCGAGCTGTCAAAAACGCGAAGATAAGTGAGAAGAAGGAAGTCGGTATAGTCGACCTCATCTTTCAACACCGGGAAAAGTGCGTCAACCTGCGCAAACAGTTTGCGAACCGCGCGGGGCGTGGCTAGCCCTTCGCGCATAGATGAATCTAGAGCACTTGACAGTCTTCGTTGCTGTTCAGAGTTCAAACCTTGACCGTATTTTTCCAGGGAACGCCCCAGATGCGCTTCGAAGAAACCTTCGATCAAGCCTGTTGCCAACGTAGGAAGATCAAAACGTATCTGGACTATCTTTTCGAGATAAGCACGCGCTCGGTCTCGATTCCCTTTTGCAAGGTCCGTAGAAGAAAGAACGTCGATGAGTGTTAGCTCATCATATGCGAGCAAGTAGTAGACATTCGGAAATGACGCGACGGACCGAACCATCTTGAGAACCAGCAACAACTCGTCCGGCTGCAACCTGTCAACATCGTCCACTACAAAGAGCAGCCGCCTGTCCGATTTGCCGAGAGTTCGCTTTACTGCCTTCGCTGTGGCTTCAACCGACTCATCACCCCTCAATATATTAGCCATTGCCTCAATAGCTTTGTCAATACCAGTGAGCGGCACAACTTTGCCACCAGGTGAAATGTTCTTGAGATGCCTCGCCAAGCTAACTCGAATTTTCCGCTTGCGCCTACCGGGGAGTTGCTCGGCCAGAGTGGCAAAAAAATCCCGAAGAAGTGCCTCTACGCTCGAAAACTGCCAAGGACTAAAGCGTGCTATACGCCAACCTTTGTCCAGACCTTCGATTTTGGAGATTGTAAGATTTAGTGCAGATGTCTTCCCGCTCCCCCAGGGGCCGACGATGCTCAAGGTCGAACTTCCGGCTTGATCGGCAACTTCGTCAATTACGTTGGCGACACGGAGGCAGAATTCTTGACGACCGAGATTGTCGAGAACGGGATCAACAATCGGTTCATCGACATACGGCCGCGACACGTCAAAGGCGCTCAAGTCTGCCATTTCGCCTCCAGTAGCTACGCTGACATCAATTATCAGTTGATTGTGGCAGATGACCACCCGTCTCGGGTCTTCGACCCCGTCCAGCTTCATGCGTCATCCCATCACAAGGCCTTTGGCAACCCAGGTCCGAAACAGCGTGATCTGTACCAGTGGTTAGGTGCGAGGAGGCCAGTAGGCATCGGCAAGCCTGTGGGCTGATCGATGCCGCCAAGGCGTCGAGCTGCCCACAGGCGCGGCAGCCGAGCGCCAAGACCACCCTGCTAAGTCGACCACCACGCGCTCGTCCCAAGCCCAGAAGCCGGAAATGCTTCCCGCCTGACAAGGAACAAGTCCGATCACGCGGTTCCCTGTGGGTGCCGCTGGCCGTGTCCTCCGGCTGTTGCGGGCGGGCTCCGGTGCCTCGCGTGTCGCGCCCGTGGGCCGCCAGGCCCACGTTGGCGCGACCGAGGACATCGCCGGAGCCTGCCCGCAACAGCCTGAACAGGCACGAACGGCCAGCGGCCCCCGCAGGGGGCCGCCTTGACCAAGAAAAGAAACTCTGAACACACCTGCGGCCCACGGACATCGCTCGAGTTGGGACATGCCGTCCGGCTACGCGGTGCTGGGGTCCTGGCGGCGCATGGTCTCGAACGCTTCGCGCAGGTCGGAGGCTTCGGGTAGACCCTTGGCTTCGACGGCGTGAACGACCTCGGCGGCTCGCCACTGATTGGACGGGACCACGCGGCCTGAGGTGATGGCTTGCAGGGTGTGGTTGAAGGCCTCGTCCAGGCGGTCACTGACGAGTAGGGACAGGGAAAGGTCGATGTTCGCTGAGGCCACGCGGCGGGGCCAGGTGCTGGGGTCGGCACTGGCTCCTAGTCGACGGATTACCTCGCGGGCGTAGTCCTCGGCGGCCGGGTCGCCCGCCCACGCCAGTGTGGTTGCGGTGTAGGCGACCGACTTGTCCGGGTCGTAGCGGTAGTGGTGTTCGGGGTTGTCGGGCCTGGGCATCGGGGCCACCAGCTCGTGAACCTCGTGAATGGCCGCATAGGTCTCGCGACGTCGGCCTAGGCGAGCGCTGGCCCGACCTTCCTGGGCGGTGGCTTGGATTGCCACCGAACTGCCTGCGGGGGCGATGGTCTTCGCAGTCTGGGACAGCTCCAGTGCCCTGGCGTAGTCGCCTTCGGTGAGGACACGCCAAGCCTCTGTCTCGTAGGCCCACGCGTGGATCTCGTCGTGATCGGTGTGGGTTGCGAGGTTGGCCGCAGTCTTGAGGCGGGCTGTTGCTGCGTTCGCCTGGTTCAGGTCGATGTGGACGGTTGCGGCAAGCAGCGAGAACCAGCCCCCGACAACCAACAGGCGTCGGTGTTCTGCGAGTGTCTTTCGGGCATCGAGTAGCCGGTTCACGTACGCGAGATGCTGCCGGATTCGACCCAACAGGATCTTTGGTGGTGTCTTGGGGTAGGCGATCGCGAGTTCGTCCACCATTGATTCGAGGCGGAGGAGCGTTTCGTTCCCCACGTCGCTGGCGTTGATCCGCCTCACCAGCTCCAGCGCATCCTGCTCGTCCTCATCCGAAGCAGCGGGTGCGGGCCAGGGCTGGATTGCGGGGCTGGGGACGTGGTCGGGAAATGGAGGCGGTAGGAGTTCTTGCAGCTCGCGCATGCTGACTTCGAGCAGCCTGGCCAGCCTGGGGCGAAGGTACGGCAGTGGCCTGCTTGTTCCGGACTCCCAGCGTGCGACCGTCGAACGGTCTACTCGCGCGGCTTCTGCGAACGACTCCTGAGTGAACCCGGCCGCGTTCCTGGCTTCGGCCAGCCTCATCCGCCGTACTGCCATCGGGTGACCTCCCGGCATGTTCTGCCACACGTACCCCAGCACATCCTCGCAGGTCAAGCATACCGGTGAGACAGTCGCAGGTCATTCACGCCACATTCTCGCTCTGGTTGACATTCCCCGCCTTGGATTGAGTGGCCTGGAATACCGGAATTTTCACGGCGCACAAGATCCACGAGAGGTGGATGGGGAAGTGATCGGACATGATGGCCGACCAGCGGTGGTTCGAATCGCTTGGCATCGCATTGTGTGCGATTTCGCTCGTCGGGTTGAGTTGGGCACTGGCCATCGTGCTGCGGCGCAGGAAGTATGAGAAGTAATTTAGATGATGTTCACCGTGAAGCTCTGTACGGAAGTATTCGCCAGATCCGCGCTGCTGGCAGGCTTTTCCTCCGACTACTCACTTGCAAGAGCGATGGGCATTCACCGATCTACGTTGAAGCGGGTGACTCATGGCGAGTTGCAACCTGGTCCGGCTTTCATCGGAGGCGCACTGACGGCATTGGCCCCGATGAGGTTCGATGACCTGTTCGAAGTTGTAGACGATACAGATAGGGGTCGGCAACGTGGATAGGGAGGCAGACGAATTCAACGCCTTGCTAGCAGACCTCAACCACCGCCTTGGACGCTACGTCGTCCGGTTGCTGGATGAGGACAACCCCTTCTGCACCGGCGAATACACCGTGCCGTTGGCTGAGGTGGAGTGCCGGCTGAGCAATGACCTCAGGGCTGCGGCCGACGCCCTGGCGGACAAGGCTGCTGGACGGCCTTATCTGGTCCAGCCCGCAGGCGCTCAGACGTGCACCGATCGGTCACACGGGATCCCTCACTTCGAATCGAGGTAGGAAATGACACTTACAAGCTCCGCCCCTCAGACCCTGGCCACAGTCGGCGAGATGGCAGTCGGCTACGCCGAGATGGGCTGGCTGGTGATTCCTGGCGCGGTGGGTGAGGATGGTGCGTTCGTTCACCCAGTGACCGGCGAGGTGCTGGAGACGGTCGAGTTGCATCCAGTCGCCGAGGCGACCACAGACTTGAGCGTGGTGCGTCAGTGGTGGGCAGGAGCGGGCGACTTCAGCCCCACCATCCTCGGCGTGACGAACGGTTCGTTCGGCGTCGTCTCGGTTCGGCACCGCCAGACCACGGAAATCCTCGGTCATCAGTGGTTCTCCACTCGACCGACGCCTGTGCTGTCTTCACCTGACCTGCCCATCATGCTGTTCGTCGTGCGGCCTCCGTTCCTGGTCGACCTCGACCGGGACGAAGTCCGGGTTTTCAGCGACGGTTCGGCGGTTCCTCTTCCGGCAGACGCAACCGGCGACGAGGTGGCACGTTGGCTGGTCTCGCCGACGCAGACCATCCGCGCACTGCTCACAGCAGACGAGTTCACCGAACTCATCACCAGCATGGAGACCCAGCGGCATGAGTGACCACGGCATCGGCGAACCGCTCTGGGACCCAACGGAGTTCATGGCCTTCCTCCGGTGCCTGGCCGAGGATGACGCGCCGCGACTGTTCGCCGTCGGCTTGGAGTACGGCCACCGCCATGACGGGCACGTCGCGGCCTACGGCATGGCCTTTGACGGGCACGCGGAGATCGTGTCCCGCGACGGCACCTTCCGGGTGCAGACCACCCGTCCCGAGGATGCCCTGCGCTACTTCGAGGAGGAGAGCGCGAGTACCCACGTCGTGTGGCTGTCCGGGGCACCCAGCACCGATCTCAACTCAGCAGGTGAGCCCTCACGCGTGAAATGATCGAGAGCGAGCACCAGGCGAAGGGCCGACGGCATGACGGCGCGGATGGGGCATGACAGCCCCTGGGCGACATCGATCCACCGGCGGGCGACCAGCGAGGCAGTTCGGGAGATCGCAGACGGGCTCAGCGGGTTGGTGGACCGGGAGCGTTCGGGTGCCGGTGACCACCAGCACGACGATGGCGCGGCGGGTGGCCTGGCTCCGGTCGGGTGAACAGCACGGTGACGTCGTGCCCCACCTACGACGAAGGCCCAGGTCGCTGACTCCGACCTGGGCCTTCGTGCGCTGAGCGGGTGACGGGAATCGAACCCGCCTCTACAGCTTGGGAAGCTGTCGTTCTACCAATGAACTACACCCGCGTGCGGTGCGGGTCCGATCATACACATAGGCTGTCGGCGTGTTGTTGAGTGACCGCGATCTACGCAAAGAGGTCGACTCGGGCCGCCTGGTGCTGGAGCCGTTCGACGACGTCATGGTGCAGCCTTCCAGCATCGACGTCCGACTCGACCGGTTCTTCCGGGTGTTCAACAACACCCGGTACACGCACATCGACCCGGCGATGCAGCAGGACGACCTGACCTCGCTCGTGGAGGCGGAGGACGGCGAGCCGTTCGTCCTGCACCCCGGTGAGTTCGTGCTCGGGTCGACCTTCGAGCTGGTGACGCTGCCGGACGACCTCGCGGGCCGGTTGGAGGGCAAGTCGTCGCTGGGGCGGTTGGGGTTGCTCACGCACTCGACCGCCGGGTTCATCGACCCGGGGTTCTCCGGGCACATCACGCTGGAACTGTCGAACGTGGCCAACCTGCCGATCACGTTGTGGCCCGGCATGAAGATCGGGCAGCTGTGCCTGTTCCGGCTCAGCTCGGCCGCCGAGTTCCCGTACGGCTCGACGCAGGCCGGGTCCCGCTACCAGGGGCAGCGCGGGCCCACCCCTTCGCGCGCCTACCTGAACTTCCACCGCAGCGACACCCGGCGTCCGAGCTAGGGCCCCGGACCGGCGAGCCCCGGGCTAGAAGACGTCGCCGTACCTGGCCAGGACTCGTTTCCTCAGCTGGGGATCGGTCCTCGGCACGGGCTCCAGGAACACCTCGTCCAGGTCCGGCCACCTGGCCCTCAGCTCGCCGTCGATCCGCACGCACGCCCGTTCCAGGTCCGCCGCGGACAGGGCGTCGTCGAAGTCGAGCCGCGCGCACAGCAGCACCCGGTCCGTGCCGACGGCCATCGTCAGCAGGTCGACCACCTGCTCCACCTCGGGCACCTCGCGCAGGTAGTCCCACACCGCCTTCACCAGCTTCGGGTCCGCTTGACGGCCGATCAGCAGGCCGCGGTTGGTGCCCGCGAGCACGTACGCGCAGAACGCCAGCAGCACGCCGATCAGCAGCGACGCCACCCCGTCCCACACCGACGAACCGGTCAGGTGGTGCAGGCCCAGGCCGCCGAACGCCAGCAGCAGGCCCACCAGCGCGGCCGAGTCCTCGAAGAACACCGTCTTCACGGTCGGGTCGTCGGACATCCGCAGGAACGCGACCACCGACCGCCCCTCCTCCCGCGCGCCGCGCCGCACCTGCCGGAACGCCTGGGTGAACGACACCGACTCCAGCGCGAACGCGATCGCCAGCACCAGGTACCCGACGCCGGGGCTGGTCTGCTCGGTCGGCTCGCCGAACACCGTGTGCACGCCTTCGTAGAACGCGAACACCGCGCCCGACACGAAGATCGACACCGCCGCGAGCAGCGACCAGAAGTACCGCTCCTTGCCGTAGCCGAACGGGTGGCGGCGGTCCGCCGGGCGTTCGGACCTCCGCAGCGCGGTGAGCAGCAGGCCCTCGGTGAACGTGTCGGCCACGGAGTGCGCGGCCTCGGCGAGCATCGCCGCCGATCCGGTGATCGCGCCGGCGATCGCCTTCATGATCGCGATGGCCAGGTTCACCGCCAGGGCCAGCAGCACGGTGAGCGTGCTCTCCCCGCCCTTGGGCGTCTCGGCCGCGGACGTCTCCGCAGCGCCGGTGGATGTCATGGGTCCGACCGTAGGTCCACGGACCGCCCAGCGCGCGTCACGGGTGTGATCCACATCTCGAAACATCACCTGATGGGTGGTCGATAGCCCCGCATACGGCGATTTCTGGGGGACGACGAGTGAAGAACGCACGATGGGCGGCCGTGGGCGCGGTCGCCCTCTCGGTGGTGCTGCCGGGTCTGGCGCACGCCCAGGACGGCACCACGTCGATCACCGGCCTGGTGTGGTTCGACCGCAACGAGAACGGCGTGGTGGACCAGGGCGAGCCGCCGCTGGCGAACGGCCGCGCGGTGCGCGTGTTCGACGGGGCCACCAAGGAGTTCATCGGCGAGTTCGGCACCGACGACACCGGCCACTACCGGGCGGACGTGCCGGACGGCCCCCTGGCGATCTACAACCACAACACCGACGTGTACCGGGCGACCACGGCCTCCTCGTTCTTCCCGAAGGAGGGCGGCGGGACGTTCGACTTCGGCATCCGGGGCGCGACGGTCTGGGGCTACAGCTTCTGGGACGCCAACCTCGACACCGTGAAGCAGGACGACGAGCGCGCCCTCCCCCGACCCGGCACCGGCCGGACCTACTCGCTGACCGGGCCCGTCGCGCTGACCGCCGACCACCCCGGCCCGGACGGGATCCAGCGCGTGCACGACGTGCCGGACGGCGAGTTCGTCTTCTCGCCGGGCACGCCCGGTCCGGCCGAGGACCTGGTCCTCGCCCCGCCGGAGCACCCGCACGACGTGGACTGGGTCGAGCCGGCGCGCAAGATCACGATCGCGGGCGGGCAGGACGTCCGGCTGGACGCGCGGTACTTCCACGCCGAGTACGACTTCGCGACCGGCCCGCTCGCGGTGACCCCGGTGCGGGACGCCTACCGGGTGGGCGACGTGCTGGAAATCGTCGTCCCGCTGGTGAACCGGAGCATCCCGCCGGTCCGGGTCGGGCTGGTGCCGACGTCTCCCCTGGCGGTGCTGGGGGTCGCGGGCGCCGAGCCGTGGGACGGGAAGTGGCGCACGCCGAAGCACGTCATGGGCGGTGAGCGGGTCGAGGTCACGGTCACCGTGAAGCTGACCGAGCGGGTGGACCGCATCGGCTTCCGGGTCGTGACGACCGAACCCGACGCCGTCCCGGCCAACGACGAGTCGTCGGTGCGGATCACCGTGGTCGACCCGACCACGACCACGACGCCGACCAGCCCCACGACCAGTCCGACGACCACGGCACCGACCAGCACCACGCCCGGCACCACGACGACGGTCGTCCCGGTGGTGGCCGACGGCGGTGGGCTGGCCGGGACGGGCGCGTCGCCGGGGGCGTTGCCGCTGATCGGTGGGCTGCTGGTGGGCGGCGGCGGGTTGACCTGGTTCGCGGCGCGCAGGCGTCGCGCCTGACCCGGTCCGAGCGCGGTCAGCGACTAGCCTGCGCGGCATGGGCTTTCTGGTGCAGGTGCTGTTGACCGCGGTGGCGGTCTGGGTCTCCACGGTCATCCCCGGCATCGACCTGGGTGACGGCTCGACGCCGGCGAAGATCGGCACGCTGCTCGGCGTGGCGCTGCTGTTCGGGCTCGTCAACGCGGTCGTGAAGCCGGTGGTGAAGTTCTTCGGCTGCGTGTTCTACATCGTCACGCTGGGCTTGATCGGGCTGGTGGTCAACGGCCTGATGTTCTGGCTCACCGGCTGGATGGCCGAACGGCTCGGCCTGCCGTTCCAGGTCACCGGCTTCTGGCCGGCGTTCTGGGGCGCGATCATCGTGGCGTTGACGAGCTGGGTGCTGAACCTGGTCTACGACCGGATCGCGGACGACGACTGACCCGCGACGACGAGACGAGGCCCCCTCCCGCAGCCCGCGGAGGGGGCCTCGCCCGCGTTCAGGGGGTCACGCGTCGGCGTTCTCCGGCTCGACGGCCGCGGGCGCGCCCTGGCCCCGGCGGACGGCGGTGAGCAGGAGCTGCGCCACGTCCACGACCTCGACGTGCGCACCGGCCTGGCCCTCGTTCTGCCGGGCGGTCACGCCGTCGGTGAGCATCACGCGGCAGAACGGGCAGCCGGTGGCGATCTTCGACGGCGCGGTGCCCAGCGCCTCGTCCACGCGGTCGACGTTGATGCGCTTGCCGATCCGCTCCTCCATCCACATCCGCGCGCCGCCCGCGCCGCAGCACATGGACCGGTCGCCGTGCCGGGGCATCTCGCGCAGGTTCGCGCCGGACGCGCCGACCAGCTCGCGCGGCGCCTCGTAGACCTTGTTGTGCCGGCCCAGGTAGCACGGGTCGTGGTAGGTCACGTCCTCGGTGACCTCGGCGACCGGCACCAGCCGGCGCTCGCGCACCAGGCGGTTGAGCAGCTGGGTGTGGTGCACGACCTCGAACTGGCCGCCCACCTGCGGGTACTCGTTGGCCAGCGTGTTGAAGCAGTGCGCGCAGGTCACCACGATCTTGCGGCGGCCCGCCTCCCTGCCCTCGAAGACCGTGTTGAGCACCTCGACGTTCTGCTGGGCCAGCATCTGGAACAGGAACTCGTTGCCCGCGCGCCGCGCCGGGTCGCCGGTGCAGGTCTCCTCCGGGCCGAGCACGGTGTAGGAGACCCCCGCGGTGTGCAGGAGTTCGGCCACCGCCCGGGTGGTCTTCTTGGCCCGGTCCTCGAACGCGCCCGCGCAGCCGACCCAGAACAGGTACTCGGTGTCGCCGAGTTCGCCGTCGAACACCGGCACCGGGAAGTCCAGGCCGTCGGTCCACGCCAGGCGGTCCTTGGCGTTCTGGCCCCACGGGTTGCCCTTGTTCTCCAGGTTCTTGAACATGCCGCCCAGCTCGGACGGGAAGTTCGACTCGATCAGCACCTGGTAGCGGCGCATGTCGACGATGTGGTCGACGTGCTCGATGTCGACCGGGCACTGCTCGACGCACGCGCCGCAGGTGGTGCAGGACCACAGCACCTCGGGGTCGATGACGCCCAGTTCCGCCGCGCCGCCGACCAGCGGGCGCTCGGACTCGGCCATCGCCAGCACGTCGACGGACTCCAGGCGCTTCTTGTAGTCCTCGTACTTGTCCTCGGTCAGGCCGACCTCGTCGCCCGCCATGTCCTTGCTGCCGCCGGCCAGCAGGTACGGGGCCTTGGCGTAGGCGTGGTCGCGCAGCTGCGTGATGACCAGCTTGGGCGACAGCGGCTTGCCGGTGTTCCACGCCGGGCACTGGGACTGGCAGCGACCGCACTCGGTGCAGGTGCTGAAGTCCAGCCAGCCCTTCCAGGTGAAGTCCTCCACCTTGCCGACGCCGAAGGTGTCCTTGTCCGGGTCGGCCTCTTCCAGGTCGAGGACCTTGCCGTCGCTCATCATCGGGCGCAGCGCGCCGAGGGCGACGCCGCCGTCGTCCTCGCGCTTGAAGTAGATGTTGAAGAACGCGCTGAAGCGGTGCCAGGCGACGCCCATGGTCAGGTTCCGGGCGACGACGACCAGCCAGACCATGGCGGACATCAGCTTGATGATCGCCATGATCGAGACCCAGTCGGGGTTCGCCGGCAGCAGGTGGCTCAGCGGCAGCGTCACGAACGACGACCACAGCGGCATCTCCTCCAGGCCGGAGGACAGCTTGAACGCCTTCACGCCGAGGATGCCCAGACCCTCGATGATCACGACCGCCTCGACGAAGTAGGCGGCCTTGAAGTCCGAGCCCGCGAACCGGGAGATCCGGTCGGCGCGGCGCGGGTGGTTGAGCTGGCGGATGACCACCAGCGCCACGCCGCCGACCACCGTGCCGAGGCCGAGCAGCTCCACCAGCAGGCCCCACACCGGCCACGAGCCGATGACCGGCCAGTGGAAGGCCGGCTGGAACACCTCGCCGTAGGCTTCGAACAGCGCGGCGGAGCCGATCAGGAAGCCCCACATCACCATCCAGTGCCAGGGGGCGACCTTGCGGAACTTGGCCATCCGGGTGTGCGCGACGAACTCCACGACCAAGGTGCGCAGACGCGGCACGAACGGGCCGTTGCGCGTCGCGTCGGGACGGCCCAGTCGGATGATCTTGATCATCCGGACCACGCCGGCCACGAACAGGCCCCAGGCGAACACGCTGACGGCGACGCCGACGGCGCCGAGGGTGAGCTGGAGGGCTCCCATGTGGTGGCGGCCTTTCTCGTCCGGTCTCCTGGCTGGGCACATTACGCCCGACTACTCACGGGTAACCACCTGAGCGTGGCCGATCACATAAACTAGTGGGACGTCCGTCCAACTAGTTGGAGGCTCACCGGTGGTCTACCTGCTGCTCGCCCTGGCGATCGCCGGCGAGGTCGCGGCGACGGTGTCGCTCAAGCTCTCCGAGGGCTTCACCCGGCCGTGGCCGATCGTCGTGGTGGTCGTCGGCTACCTGGTCGCGTTCACCGCGCTCGGGTTCGTGCTCAAGATGGGGATGCCGATCGGCGTGGCCTACGCGATCTGGTGCGCGTTCGGGATCGCCGCCGTCGCCACGATCGGCGTCGTGCTGTTCAAGGAGCCGGTCAACCCGCTGATGATCGGCGGGCTGGTGCTGGTCGTGCTGGGCGTCGTGGCGATCGAGCTGGGCAGTGGTCAGACCACCGGCTGACGGGCGGCGGGCGCGCGGCGAGCGCCGTCGGCGGGAACTGCTCGCGGCCACGCTGCGGGTGATCGAACGCGACGGCGTCTCGGGCGTGTCGCACCGGTCGGTGGCCCGCGAGGCGGACCTGCCGGTGTCGTCGTCCACCTACTACTACGCGACCCTCGACGACCTGCTGATCGCCACGCTCACGTGGTCCGCGCGCGAGATGGCGCTCGGGTTCGGCGCGGTGAAACCCACGCCGGGCTCGGTGGCCCGGTTCCTGGCCGAGGCGGTCGGGCCGAACCGGAGCCGCACGCTGGCCGAGTACGAGCTGTACCTGCTCGCCGCCCGGCGGCCGGAGCTGCGGCCCGCCGCGCGGCGGTGGATCACCCTGCTGTCGTCGGTGTTCGGCACCATGCAGCCGGCCGCGTTCCTCGGGTTCGTCGCGGCCCTCGACGGGCTGCTGATCCAGGGCCTGATCGCGGATTTCCCCCCAACGGCCGAGCAGTTGGAGCCGGTCGTGTCCCTTCTGATGCCTTCACGATGACCTTCACGCGGGACACTGGGGCAATGAGGTTCGCCGGACGTGAGTCGTGGCAGGTGTCGCACGGGACGAATCAGTCGGTCAACACCGCGCTGTTCCTGCGGGACACGCTGGCGCTCTCGG
The DNA here is from genome assembly GCF_056640475.1 of Saccharothrix sp. NBAS 001. Taxonomy (NCBI): domain Bacteria; kingdom Bacillati; phylum Actinomycetota; class Actinomycetes; order Pseudonocardiales; family Pseudonocardiaceae; genus Saccharothrix; species Saccharothrix sp. NBAS 001. Next base: position 7,702,026 of record NZ_CM153251.1, on the reverse strand, counting down.
TCGACACCGTGCCGGAGCTGCCGGGGCTGGACCCGTCGGTGCCGGTGTTCGTGCCGCCCGGCGTGGACCGGGCGGGCGCGGCCGAGGAGTGGCTGGGCTGGTGGGCCGACGTGCTCGACCACGCGCGGACCGAGCAGGCCGCGCCGACGCCGGTCGACCCGGACGGTCCGTCGCTGACCGTCCGGCCGTGCCTGCGGGCGGCCGTGATCGCGTTGCGCGGCCCCGCCGCCGAGTACGAGCGGCTGCACACCGGCCGCTCGCCCGGCGCGCTGCCGATCGGCGAGGTGGTGCGCGGCGTGGAGAGCCGGATCGGGCGGTACGTGAAGCCGTTCCGGCTGACCATCACCGTGGTCCCGGTGCAGGGCCTGGTGTGGGAGCGGATGACGGAGTCGCACGTGATCGCGTCCGACCGGTTCCTCAACGACCCCGCCCGGTGCGCGCCCGCGCTGCGGGCCGTGGTGGAGGCGCTGGCCTGACCCCGCCGGCTCCGCTGACAAACGGGGTAGGGACAACCCCCGTATCCGGTCGGGGGCTTCCCCCGTGGGCCGGCGGGCCCCGTGCCCCTAGTTTTAGGGCAATGACCTTGATGCCTGAGGGGGCAGTGGTGGTGAAGCGGATCGCGTTGGCGTCCGTCGCGGCGGTACTCGTCGCCGGAACGCTGTCGTCCTGCGTGCGGCTGGTGGAGAACAGCTTCAGTGACACGTCCGACATCACCGACGCGGTCTCCACCGTGCGCATCCAGAACGGCGCCGGCAACGTCCGGGTGCGCAGCGCCGAGGGCGCGTCCGGCACCCAGGTGATCCGGAAGATCGAGTACCCCAAGGACGCCGACAAGCCCACCGGCGCGACGCACCGCCTGGAGGGCGACGTGCTCGTCCTCGACGGCTGCGGCAGCCGGTGCACGGCCAACTACGAGGTCACCGTGCCGTCCAAGAACGTCAAGGTCACCGGGGACAACAGCTCCGGCGACGTGACGCTGGAGGGCGTCGCGAGCGTCGCGGTCACCATCGGCTCGGGCAACTCGACCGTGCGCGACGTCGCCGGCGCGGTGCGGGTGGAGAACAACTCCGGCGACCTGGTCGCCTCCGACATCGGCGGCGAGTTCAACGGCAAGATCGGCTCCGGCAACGCGCGACTGTCGAAGATGCGCGGCCCGGTGGTGATCGACGACAACTCCGGCGACATCGACGTCGAGCTGGCCGTGCCGCAGTCGGTGCGCGCCAACGCCGGGTCGGGCAACCTGACCGTCCGGGTGCCGCAGGGCTCCTACAAGATCGACGCGGACGCGGGCAGCGGCGACAAGAACCTCAACGGCGTCAAGAACGACCCGAACGCGTCGGTCGTGCTGGTGCTGCGCTCGGACAGCGGCGACCTGACGGTCCGCACGGCCTAGCCGTTCTGCTCGTAGGCGGCCCGCAGCAGGGCCTCCACCTCACCGTCCACCTGGTCGGCCCCGGTCAGCGACAGCCTGTGCGTCGACTGGCCGGGGCCGCCGGGCGTGAGCCGGTCGGACGCGGGCGGGTCGGTGAACCGCAGGCCCACGTCGACCCGGCCGGCCAGCGCCTGGACCGCCGCGAACTGCCGGCCCCGGACGAACGGCACGTAGGTCGAGCGGCCCTCGGCCCGGACGTCCTCGCCCAGCGCGAGCGCCAGCACCGCCACCCGGTCGTACACCGGTCGCAGGTTCGCCTTCCGCCCGGTGTACTGGGACTCGATGTACTCGGTGAGCGTCGGTTCCGCCCAGCCCGCACGACGTGCGGCTGCGTCGGCGATCGCCCACTGGGTGTTCTGCTTCACCCCGTGCGCGTCTCTCAACCACGCGCGGACGGCCCGCTGGTCCAACGGGTCCACACCCGAGGTGGCCACGAGGTCGAGCCACTCGTCCAGCGTGCGACCGGTGCGGTCGAGCATCGAGCCGGTCACGGCGGCCGTCATGTCGCCCGGTGAGTCCATGTCCGCAGTGTCCCGGATCACGCCCCGCCGGGAACACCGGACGCTCCCCGGTCGTTGGACAGGCAGAAAGGTTGAGCCGAGTGGACTCAAGTCCGCCGAACCTGGCAAACTTGAGCGCACACCGCTCAACGCGGGGCTCTCACACACGTACTACCAGGAGGAATCCAAATGGCGCGAGCGGTCGGCATCGACCTGGGGACGACCAACTCCGTCGTCGCGGTTCTCGAAGGTGGCGAGCCGACGGTGATCGCCAACTCCGAGGGGTCGCGGACCACCCCGTCCATCGTCGCCTTCGCCAAGAACGGCGAGGTGCTCACCGGTCAGCCCGCCAAGAACCAGGCGGTGACCAACGTCGACCGGACCATCCGGTCGGTCAAGCGGCACATCGGCACGAACTGGACGACCGACGAGATCGACGGCAAGAAGTACACGCCGCAGGAGATCAGCGCGCGTGTCCTGATGAAGCTCAAGCGCGACGCCGAGGCGTACCTGGGCGAGGAGATCACCGACGCGGTGATCACCGTCCCGGCCTACTTCGAGGACGCGCAGCGGCAGGCCACCAAGGAGGCCGGCCAGATCGCGGGCCTCAACGTGCTGCGCATCGTCAACGAGCCCACCTCCGCCGCCCTGGCCTACGGCCTGGACAAGGGCGAGAAAGAGCAGACCATCCTGGTCTTCGACCTCGGTGGCGGCACGTTCGACGTCTCCCTGCTGGAGCTGGGCGACGGCGTGGTCGAGGTGCGCGCGACCTCGGGTGACAACCACCTGGGCGGCGACGACTGGGACCAGCGGATCGTCGACTGGCTGGTCGAGCGGTTCAAGCAGTCCAGCGGCATCGACCTGACCAAGGACAAGATGGCGCTGCAGCGGATCCGCGAGGCCGCGGAGAAGGCGAAGATCGAGCTGTCCAGCTCGAACAACGCCACCATCAACCTGCCCTACATCACCGTCGACGCGGACAAGAACCCGCTGTTCCTCGACGAGACGCTGTCGCGCGCCGAGTTCCAGCGGATCACCAACGACCTGCTGGAGCGCACCCGCGCGCCGTTCAACAACGTGATCAAGGACGCCGGCATCTCGGTCGGCGACATCGACCACGTGGTGCTGGTCGGCGGTTCCACCCGGATGCCCGCGGTGGCCGAGCTGGTCAAGGAGCTGACCGGCGGCCGCGAGCCGAACAAGGGCGTGAACCCGGACGAGGTCGTCGCGGTCGGCGCGGCGCTCCAGGCCGGCGTGCTCAAGGGCGAGGTCAAGGACGTCCTGCTGCTCGACGTCACCCCGCTGTCCCTGGGCATCGAGACCAAGGGCGGCGTGATGACCAAGCTCATCGAGCGCAACACGACGATCCCGACCAAGCGGTCCGAGATCTTCACCACGGCCGACGACAACCAGCCGTCCGTGCAGATCCAGGTGTTCCAGGGCGAGCGCGACTTCGCCGCGGACAACAAGAAGCTCGGCATGTTCGAGCTGACCGGCCTGCCGCCCGCCCCGCGCGGCGTCCCGCAGATCGAGGTCACCTTCGACATCGACGCGAACGGCATCGTGCACGTGTCCGCCAAGGACATGGGCACCGGCAAGGAACAGCGGATGACGATCACCGGCGGCTCGGCGCTGCCGAAGGACGACATCGACCGGATGATCAAGGACGCCGAGGCGCACGCCGAGGAGGACAAGCGCCGCCGCGACGAGGCCGAGGTCCGCAACCAGGCCGAGACGCTGGTCTACCAGACCGACAAGGTGCTCAAGGAGAACGACGAGAAGATCCCGGCCGAGGTCAAGGACAAGGTCAAGGCCGCGCTGGAGGAGACCACCGAGGCGCTCAAGGGCACCGACATCGCCAAGGTCCGGGCCGCGGTGGAGAAGCTCGCCACCGAGTCGCAGGCGATCGGCCAGTCCCTCTACGCCAACACCGGGGCCGCCCCCACCGCCGACGCCCCCGCGGGTGACGCGGGCGCGGCCGGCCCGAAGGCCGACGACGTGGTGGACGCCGAGATCGTGGACGAGGACGAGGACAAGAAGAAGTGACCCAGTCGGAAGAGCAGCCGCACGTGGTGGTCAACGACCGCCGCCGCATCGACCCGGAGACGGGCGAGGTGCGTCCTCCCGCCGAGGAGGCCGCACCGGCTCCCGCTTCCGACGAGGTCACCGGGACCGAGGAGGGCGGCCGCCACGCCGCCGCCGAGGCCGGGTCCGCCGACGCGGGGTCGGTCGAGGCCGACCCCGCGGCCGAGCTGAAGGCCCAGTTGGACGAGCGGACGGCCGACCTCCAGCGGCTGACCGCGGAGTACGCCAACTACCGCAAGCGCGTCGAGCGCGACCGGGAGCTGGTGGTCAACACGGCCAAGGCCAACGTCGCCGGCGAACTGCTCGGCGTGCTGGACGACATCGAGCGGGCGGGCGCGCACGGCGACTTGACCGGCGCGTTCAAGGCGGTGGCCGACAAGCTGGTCAGCGCCCTGAGCGGCACCGGCCTGGAGCCGTTCGGGCACGAGGGCGAGCCCTTCGACCCGGCGGTGCACGAGGCCGTGCAGCACGGCACGTCCCCGGACGTGACCGGTCCGACGGTGACCGCCGTGCTCCGGCGCGGCTACCGGTTCGGCGAGCGCGTGCTGCGGCCCGCGCTGGTCGCGGTGACCGATTACGAACCGGCCGGCGACGCGCCGGTCGACCAGCAGGACTGAAGGGGAGGGGGCGTCCGGTGAGTGCCCGGGATTGGATCGACAAGGACTTCTACCGGGAGCTGGGCGTCTCCTCCGACGCCTCGGCCGACGAGATCAAGAAGGCGTACCGGAAGCTGGCGCGGGAACTGCACCCCGACGCCAACCCCGGCGACGCCAAGGCCGAGGCGCGGTTCAAGGCGGTGTCCGAGGCGTACGGGGTGCTCTCGGACGCCGCGAAGCGCAAGCAGTACGACGAGGCCCGCCGCCTGTTCGCGGGCGGCGGGGGCTTCCCCGGCGGCTTCGGCCAGGGCGGCGGCTTCGACGTCGGCGACCTGTTCAACCGCCAGCAGCAGGGCGGCGGCATGGGCGGTGGCCTCGGCGACCTGCTCGGCGGCCTGTTCAACCGGCGCGGTGGCGGCCCGCAGTCGTCGGCCACCCGCCCGCGCCGGGGCGAGGACGTCGAGACCGACGTCCGGATCGACTTCACCGAGGCGGTGAAGGGCGCGACCGTGCCGATGCGGCTGTCCAGCCCCGCGACCTGCGCGACCTGCGCGGGTTCCGGCGCCCGGCCGGGCACCTCGCCGCGCACCTGCCCGAACTGCGGCGGGGCCGGCCTGGTCACCCGCAACCAGGGCGCGTTCGCGTTCTCCGAGCCGTGCGCGGACTGCCGGGGCACCGGTCGGATCATCGACGACCCGTGCCCGGACTGCGGCGGCGAGGGGGTCAGCACCAAGACCCGCACGCTGACCATCCGCATCCCCGCCGGCGTGGACGACGGCCAGCGCATCCGGCTGGCCGGGCAGGGCGAGCCGGGGCGCAACAACGGGCCCAACGGCGACCTCTACGTGCGCGTGCACGTCAACCCGGACCCGGTGTTCGGGCGCACGGGCAACAACCTGACGCTGACCGTGCCGGTGACGTTCCCCGAACTGGCGCTGGGCACCACGTTGACCGTGCCCACGCTGGAGGGCAAGGTGACCGTGAAGGTGGCCGCGGGCACGCAGTCCGGTCAGGTGCTGCGGGCCAAGGGCAAGGGCATCGCCAAGCGGGACGGGCAGGTCGGCGACCTGCTGATCACGTTGCAGGTGGCGGTGCCGAACAACACGGACGCCGCCGCGCGCGAGGCGTTGGAGGCGTACGCGTCGACAACCGCCCAGCACGACCCGAGGGCGGACCTCAACGCCTTGGTGGAGAAGAGGTCGACATGACGTTCCCGTTCCCACCGGGCACTGACGAGGACACCCCGTTCTTCGTCATCTCGGTGGCGGCGCAGCTGTCCGGCCTGCACGCGCAGACCCTGCGGTCCTACGACCGGATGGGCCTGGTGTCGCCGGGCCGCACGTCCGGCGGGGGTCGGCGGTACTCGATGCGCGACATCGTGGTGCTGCGCGAGGTGCAGCGCCTCTCCCAGGAGGAGGGCGTCAACCTCGCGGGCATCAAGCGGATCATCGAGCTGGAGAACGAGGTGGGCGCGTTGCGCGCGCACGTGGCCGAGCTGACCGAGCAGCTGGCGTCCGCGCTGGCCGCCGCCGAGCACGCCGCCGCGTCCGTGCACGCCTCGCTGCGGCGAGACCTGGTCCCGGTCCGCCACGAGACCGCCCTGGTCGTCTGGAAGCCCAACAGGCAGCGCTGACGTCACGCACCACCACGGCACCGGTCCGGCTTCCCCGCCGAACGGTGCCGTCGTCGTTCCACGCCGGGGTTCGCCCGCACGGCGTCGGCCCGGTTCGGACCCGTCACCCGGTACGCCCCCGCCACCGGCCCGCACGCCGGTCGGCGGAGCCGCGTCAGTCCAGGGTGAACGGGTCGTACTTGATCCGGTCCAGCGGCGTGCCGGCGACGAGCATCCGGGACACGGTGGCGCGGATCATCGACGGCGAGCCGCAGACCAGCACGTCGCGCTCCTCCCACGCCCCGTACCGGGTGACGACGTCGGCCAGGGTGCCCTGCTCGACGCCGCGCGCGCCGGGGTCGGACTCCAGCACCGGCACGACGGTCAGCCACGGGTTGCTCCCCGCGACCCGCTGGAGGTTGTCCAGGTCGTAGAGGTCCTCGCGGGTGCGCCCGCCGACGAACAGGTGCACGCGGGGGTTCTCGCCCCACTGCGCCATCTCGTCGATGATCGCGTGCATCGGCGCGACGCCCGTGCCGCCGGCGACCATGAGCACGTCGCGGCCGGCCTTCCGGTCGACGTGCAGGCGGCCCATCGGCGGCCCGATGCGCCACACGTCACCCGGTTGGGTGTGACCGACGACCGACCGGCTGACCCAGCCGCCCTCGACGGACCGGATGTGGAACTCGATGATGCCGTCCTCGCGCGGGGCGTTGGCGGGCGAGAAGTACCGCCACAGCCGGGCCCGTTGCGGCGTCTCGACGCTCACGTACTGGCCGGCGCGATACCCGATCGGGTGATCCGGCTGGAGCCGGACCACGGCCAGGTCCCAGCTCACCCGCTGGTGCTCCAGCACGGTCGCGTGCCAGTAGGCCGGGCCGTCGTCGGCGGCCGCCGCCTCCTGCATGGCGCGCGCCATGATCGTGTACGCCTCGGCCCAGGCCAGTTCGACCTGCGGCGTCCAGGCGGTGCCGGCGAACTTCTTGACGGCCGCGAGCAGCGCCGTGCCGACCGACTCGTAGTGGACGTTGACCACGCCGAACTTGCGGTGGTCGCGGCCCAGCTGGCGGAGGAACGGGATCAGGTCGTCCGGGCGGTCCACCATCTGCACGACGTGGACCAGTGCCCGCAGCAGCCTGCTCCGCTGCACCTCCATGTTCGCGGGGAACATCTCGCGGGTGGCAGGTGCCAGGCTGAACAGCATTCCGTAGAAGAACTTGGCGACCTCTTCGGAGCGCGGCTCCACGACCGCGAAGCTCTCCCGGATCATCCGCACCATCGCGGTGACACCCGGAGGAGGTTCTCGGTGAGGAGGGCTCGGGATGGGGCTCAACACAGCGTTCGCAGTCATGGTCCGGGCGCAGTCTCCACGTTTCTGGCGGCGCCAGCAAGGCGCTACGTCCTCGTCAAGCTTCCATCCCCGACGATGGGAGGCTAACCCGTCAACTGGCCGGTTGACTCCTTGATGCCACCTTCGAGTGCAGTGGGTTCACACAGGGTCACGATACGTTCCGACCTTCGGATGAACATTCCGGCTGACGTGTACCGGGTTCGCGGATTGCGCCCCACCGACAGGCGAGCGGCCCCGCCGAACTGGTGTTTCCGGTGCCGGCACCCGCCCCGCCCGGCCGGGCGAGGCGGGCGTCTCACCCGGCCGGCGGCCGGCGTTCCGCACTCCTGCGGTGTGCCGTGACCACCTGTGGATTCACACCTGGGGATTGTGGATAACTGCCCCTGCGATGTGGACAACCGATTGCGACATGTGGGTGACCTGCGTCAGGAGGTCGCCGCCCGCTCGGCTGCGCTGCGTTCCACGCAGAACTCGTTGCCCTCCGGGTCGGCCAGCACCACCCAGCCGGTGCCGTCCGGGCGGCGCTGGTCGTCGAGCAGGGAGGCGCCGAGGGCCAGCAGCCGCTCGACCTCCTCGTCCCGCGCGGTGTCGGGCTGGAGGTCCAGGTGCACCCGGTTCTTGACCGTCTTGCCCTCCGGGACCTCGATGAACAGCAGTCCCGGGCCGGACGGGAGCGCGACCAGCACCTCCGGGTCGCCGGGCCGGTCGTCGGCCGAGACCGGCCGTCCGGTGACCCGGCTCCAGAACGTGGCCAGGGCGTAGGCGTCGCGGCAGTCGAACGTGATGTGGTGCACGAGTGAACTCATGACCCGGATGGTCGGGTGCGCCCCCGGTCGGGCGCACCGGGATTTCGACCCCGTGATCCCCGTCTCATCCGCCGTAGGGGACGGTGAGGATCTCCAGCCGGTGGCCGTTCGGGTCCTCGAAGTAGACGCCCCGGCCGCCGTCGTTGGTGTTGATCTCGCCGGGCCGCCGCTGGAACGGGTCGGCCCAGTAGGACAGCCCGCGCGCCCGCACGCGGCCGAAGATCTCGTCGAACTCGGCCTCGGAGACCAGGAACGCGTAGTGCTGCGAGCTGATGTCGTCGTCGGTGGCCAGCACGTCCAGGGTGACCTCGTTGGCGGTCGCCACGGTCAGGAACGGCCCGAACGCGACGGCGGGGGCCAATCCGAAGACCTCGACCAGGAAGTCGGCGGTCGCGCGGGCGTCGTGAGCGGAAACGATGGTGTGGTTCAGCTTCACGGTCATGTCACTTACGGTAAAACCTCAAGTATTGTCGAGGTCAAGGCGTGGCCCACGACACACCGATTCGACTAGGTTGAGCGGAACCGGCTCAACTTTTCTGACGTTGAGCGGGATGGCGGCCGGTTTGCCAGGCTGGCCCCAGGCAGGGAACCACCGACCGAGGTGAGGAATGGACGCTTTCAACCCGACCACGAAGACGCAGCAGGCCGTGTCCGCGGCGGTGCAGGCCGCGACCGTCGCGGGCAACCCCGACGTGACCTCGGTCCACCTCCTCGGCGCGCTCCTCGCCCAGGGCGACGGCTTGACCGCCCCGCTGCTGTCCGCCGTCGGCGCGGACCCCAAGCTCGTGCACAAGGAGCTGGAGCAGTTGGCCCGCGCCCTCCCGGCGGCCAGCGGCTCCTCGGTGTCCGCGCCCCAGCTCTCCCGCGACGCCGTCCGGGTGCTGGGCAAGGCCCAGGAACTCGCCACCGAGATGGGCGACGAGTACGTCTCCACCGAACACCTGCTGGTCGGCCTCGCGCAGCACGGCGGGCAGGTCGCCGACCTGCTCGGCCGGCACGGGGCCACCCCGGACGCGCTCAAGGACGCGTTCGGCAAGGTCCGCGGCTCGGCCCGGGTGACCAGCCCCGACCCGGAGGGCACCTACAAGGCGCTGGAGAAGTTCGGCGTCGACCTGACCGAGCGCGCCCGCAAGGGCGAACTCGACCCGGTGATCGGCCGCAACACCGAGATCCGCCGGGTCGTCCAGGTGCTGTCCCGGCGCACCAAGAACAACCCGGTGCTGATCGGCGAGCCCGGCGTCGGCAAGACCGCGATCGTGGAGGGCCTGGCCCAGCGGATCATCGCGGGCGACGTGCCCGAGTCGCTGCGCGGCAAGCGCGTGGTCGCCCTCGACCTGGGCGCGATGGTCGCCGGCGCGAAGTACCGGGGCGAGTTCGAGGAGCGGCTCAAGGCCGTGCTCAAGGAGATCACCGACTCGGCCGGCCAGGTCATCACCTTCATCGACGAGCTGCACACCATCGTCGGCGCGGGCGCGACCGGCGAGTCCGCGATGGACGCGGGCAACATGATCAAGCCGATGCTGGCCCGGGGCGAGCTGCGGATGGTCGGCGCGACCACCCTCGACGAGTACCGCGAGCACATCGAGAAGGACGCCGCCCTGGAGCGGCGGTTCCAGCAGGTGCTGGTCGGCGAGCCGTCCGTGGAGGACACGATCGGCATCCTGCGCGGCCTCAAGGACCGCTACGAGGTGCACCACGGCGTGCGCATCACCGACGCCGCGCTGGTCGCCGCCGCCACCCTGTCCGACCGCTACATCACCGCCCGCTTCCTGCCCGACAAGGCCATCGACCTGGTGGACGAGTCGGCGTCGCGGCTGCGCATGGAGATCGACTCCCGCCCGGTCGAGATCGACGAGGTCGAGCGGGCGGTCCGGCGGCTGGAGATCGAGGAGATGGCGCTGGCCAAGGAGTCCGACGCGGCCTCCCGCGAGCGGCTGGCCGCGCTGCGCGCGGAACTGGCCGAGAAGCGCGAGGACCTGTCCGCGCTGACCGCCCGCTGGCAGAACGAGAAGGGCTCCATCGAGAAGGTCCGCGACCTCAAGGAGCAGCTCGAAGGGCTGCGCGGCGAGTCCGAGCGGGCCGAGCGCGACGGCGACCTGGGCCGGGCCGCCGAGCTGCGCTACGGCCGCATCCCGGCGTTGGAGAAGGAGTTGGAGGCGGCGACCCGCAGCACCCAGGACGCCGCGGTGATGCTCAAGGAGGAGGTCGGCCCGGACGACATCGCCGACGTGGTCAGCGCGTGGACCGGCATCCCGGCCGGCCGCCTGCTGGAGGGCGAGACGGCCAAGCTGCTGCGGATGGAGGACGAACTCGGCAAGCGGGTCGTCGGCCAGGGCGAAGCGGTGCGGGTGGTGTCCGACGCGGTGCGCCGGACCAGGGCCGGCGTCGCCGACCCGGACCGCCCGACCGGCAGCTTCCTGTTCCTCGGCCCGACCGGCGTCGGCAAGACCGAGCTGGCCAAGGCGCTGGCCGAGTTCCTGTTCGACGACGAGCGGGCGATGATCCGGATCGACATGTCCGAGTACTCGGAGAAGCACTCGGTCGCCCGGCTGGTCGGCGCGCCGCCCGGCTACGTCGGCTACGACCAGGGCGGCCAGCTCACCGAGAGCGTCCGCCGCCGGCCGTACAGCGTGGTGCTGCTCGACGAGGTGGAAAAAGCTCACCCGGACGTGTTCGACGTGCTGCTGCAGGTCCTGGACGACGGCCGGCTGACCGACGGCCAGGGCCGGACGGTCGACTTCCGCAACACCATCCTGGTGCTCACCTCGAACCTCGGGTCCCAGGTCATCGCGGACGCCAACCTGGACGAGCGGCAGCGCACCGACGCGGTGATGTCCGTGGTCCGCACCCACTTCAAGCCGGAGTTCCTCAACCGGCTCGACGACGTGGTGGTGTTCCGGTCGCTGGCCACCGAGGAGCTGACCTCGATCGTGGACATCCAGGTCGACCGGCTGGCGCGGCGCCTGGCGCAGCGCCGGCTGACGCTGGAGGTCACGCCGAGCGCCCGCGACTGGCTGGCCATCAACGGCTTCGACCCGGTCTACGGCGCGCGGCCGCTGCGCCGGCTGATCCAGTCGTCCATCGGCGACCAGCTGGCCAAGGAACTGCTGGCCGGCGAGGTGCGCGACGGCGACGCGGTGCGGGTCGACGTGCTGGACGACCAGTCGGGCCTGATCGTCGGCCGGGTCTGAGCGGCCGGCTCCGAACAGCGCAACGCCCCGTCCCGGACCGCCGCGCGGTCCGGGACGAGGCGTGACCAGGCACGACCACCGGGCCGTCGAGGTGGGGGCGGGTGGATCGAGAAAGCCGGCGTAGCGGCGTCCCGGGTAACGGGTTGGGCCGATCATGCGAACGAGCCACCAAGTGATCTTCGTTTGGTCGCCGTCGCCCGCTACCCTCGCACTCGTGGGCATACCGGCGTGGGTCTGGTTCACCGTCGCCGCGGTCGCGGGCGTCGCGGGGTTCGCTCTGCTGGCGACCGACCGGGCGCAGCGAACCGCGCGTAACCGCGAACGGCGTCGGTGGGCGGCGTTGCGCGGGTGGCAGTTCGAGGAGACCGACCACGTGCTGCCCACCCGCTGGGAGAGCGGCGCGATCGCGTACTACGGCACGGGCGTGGCGAAGGACGTGGTGGCGGGCTCGACCTTCACCGCGGACGGCCGCCGCCAGGTGTACGTGCTCGACCACGAGACCGGCGGCAAGGTCAACTCGGTGCTGGTCGGCGTGCGCTGCCGGCGTGCCATCAGCGTGGTCGTGGAGCTGTGGCTGCCCAGCGTGCCGTTCCAGCGCGACCAGATGCCCGACCTGCTCGGCCCGGTCGGCTCGCGGTACGCGTTCGTCAGCGAGCTGCCCGCCGCCCGCAAGCTCATCACCCCGGACCTGGTCGACGCCGCCGAGGAGATCGGCGCGGACGTCACCGTGGTCTGGCTGGAGAACGACTGGGTGCTGGCGGCCGCGCCGCCGAACTCGACACCCGCCCGCCTGGAACGACTGCTGCGCGACCTCGGGGAGTTGGCTGACGTGGTCGACCCGTTCGACGCCGATCCGGACACCGACACCGGTGGCGAGGTCCACCGCCCGCAGTTCGGGCGCAAGCCGTGACCCCGCCGCTCGCCCTGGTCACCGGCGCGACGGCCGGCATCGGCGCGGCGTTCGCCCGCCGGCTCGCCGCCGAGGGACACGACCTGGTGCTGGTCGCCCGCACGCTGGACCGGCTGGAGTCCGAGGCCGAGCGGCTGAGGTCCCGGCACGGCGTCGAGGTCGAGGTGCTGCCCGCCGACCTGTCGACCGTCGAGGGCCGGGCGGAGGTCGAGGAGGTGCTGGCCGACCGCGCGTTCGACCTGCTGGTCAACAACGCGGGCTTCGCCATTTCGGGTGAGTTCTTCGCGGCGGACGCCGACAAGCTCCAGACCCAGCTCGACGTGAACGTGACCAGCGTGCTGCGGCTGACCAGGGCCGCGCTGCCCGGCATGGTCGCGCGCGGCCGGGGCGACGTGGTCAACGTGTCCAGCGTGGCCGGCTTCCTGCCGGGGCGCGGCTCGACCTACAGCGCCGACAAGGCGTGGGTGACGGCGTTCTCCGAGGGCATGGCCCAGGCGACCGCCGGCACGGGGGTCCGGGTGCTGGCCCTGTGCCCGGGTTTCGTGCGGACCGAGTTCCACCAGCGCGCGCAGATCGACATGTCGAAGAACCCCGAGTTCCTCTGGCTCGACGCGGACCGCGTGGTGCACGACTGCCTGGCCGACCTCCGCGCCGGCCGTCAGCTCTCCATCCCGGGAGCCCAGTACAAGGCGATCATCACCGCCGCCCGGCTGATGCCCCGCGCCCTCCTGCGCCGCCTCGCCTCACGGGCGGGCGGCGGCCGCAACCGCACCTAGCACCGGCGGGCCTACCCGGGACCGGCGGCCCGCACCGGCCGACCGAACTCGCCGATCCGCACCGAGGTGGGCTCCGGTGGTTCCGTCCCCGTGTCGACCGCCTGCACGAGCTGCAGGACTTCCCGTGCCGCGGCGTCGGTCAGGTACCGGAGCGCCCGGGCGAACCACTCGCGCGCCCCTGCCCGGTCGCCTCGGGCGAGACTCGCGCGTCCCAGCAGCACGTGGCACTCCGCGCGCTCTTGCGCGACCGGGAGGTCGGCCGAATCCCCGGCGTACAGCTCGTCGGCCCGGGTGAACTTGGCCATCGCGTTGTCCAGATCGCCCGCCAGGAACGCGAGCGAGCCCAACTCGCGGACCGCCCAGGCCACCCCGACCTGATTCCCGCAGGTGGCATGCCACTCGACCAGTTCGACGAGGCAGCCCGCCACCTCGTCGGGCATCGTTCGCTCCCGGTAGACGCCGGCCAACGTGTCCAACGCGTGCGCATGCCCGGCCAACGTGTCACCTGTCGGGGCGGATTGGCACCGGGCCCGCCAGACCGAGACCATTCGCGTCGCCGTTCCGGTCGCGGACAGCAGATCGCCTGCTCGTACGTAGGCGGCCGTGGCGGTGTGGAGCAGGTCCGAGACCGGTTCGGCCGGCGGGAAACGGTCGGCCAACTCCAAGCTCGTGCTGCGAAGCTCGGCCACGTCGTCGGGTGACCTGTCGACTGGGAGCGTCAGCCACAATCGGATGAGCTGCTCCGCCGCTTCGGCTACCTCGCCCTTCATCATGTGGTGCCGTGTGGTCGACAGAATGTTCGCCGAAATCAATGCTTCCTCCATACCGGCCTTGTTCGCCGGAAATCCGGTTGATCAGGTCGGTTGCGGACCGTAGGCCGGGCGATTGGCCGTAACCCCAACAAAGAGTTGGGGTTGAATCCGTCGGTACGCTGGGGTTGTGCGACCAGTTGACGACGCGTCGGTCGGTGAGCGCATCGCGTACTACCGCAAGCGCCGGTCCATGACCCAGGAAGTCCTGTGCGGGCTCGTCGGCGGGCGCACCACCGAGTGGCTGCGGCAGATCGAGAGCGGAACCCGCGAGGTCGACCGGTTGTCGACCGTCGTCGCCGTCGCCGAAGCGTTGAAGGTCAGCCCTTCCGCGCTGTTGCCCGGACCGTTCCGCGCGGTGCCCGGTCGGGTCGGGGTTCCGGACAGCGCGCCGGACGCCGTGCCCGCGATCGAGGCCGCCATGCTGCGGTACGACGGGATCGCCGGGTTGCTCGACCTGCCGGAACGACCGCGCGTGTCCGCGAAACACCTCCGGTTCCGGGTCGAACGGGCTTTTGTGTGCTCGCAAACGGAGCGGTGGTCGGAAATGGCTCCGCTGGTCCCCGTAATGATCGCCGATTCCTGGCACCTCGCCCGGCAGGCGGGATCCGATCGGGCACGCGTCGAGGCGGACGAACTCCAGGCGCTGGTCTACCGGGTGACGTCCGGAATGCTCGACCGACTCGGCGAACCGCACCTCCCCCGGGTCGCCGCCGAACGGTCGATGGCGGCGGCGGAGCGGACCGGCGACCCGTTGTTGATCGCGGGTGGGGCGTGGCGGCTGTCGGTGGTTCTGCGGCACGCGGGCAGGCTGACCGAATCCACGGACGTGCCCGTCAGCGCCGCCGACGCGCTGCGGTCGCGGCTCGGCACGCCCGAGTCGTACTCCGTGTACGGGTCGCTCATGCTCAAGGGCGCGGTCGGGGCGGCCACGCACGGCGACCACCGGAGCGTTCGCGACTACCTGGCCGAGGCGACTCGCGTGGCGGACCTGACCGGCGACCGCAACGACCACTGGTTCGCGTTCGGGCCGACCAACGTCGCCATCCACCGGGCGTGGTTGGCGGTCGAGGCGGGTGATCCGGCGCGGGCGGTCGAGTTGGCGGCCCACGTCCCGCACGACACCCTGCCGGGCGAACTCGCCGAGCGCCGGACCTCGCACCTGATCACGCTCGCGTGGGCGCACTACCTCCGCCGGCACGATCGCGAGGCGCTCGACGCGTTGAAGGACGCCCGTGCCGCCGCGCCCGAGCAGCTGATCTTCACCCGCCGCGTGCACTCGATGCTGCGCGGGATGCTCCGCCGCGAACGGAGGTCGGTGAAGCGCGACCTGCGGGCGCTCGCCGACTTCGTGGGGGTGGGCTGAGGGTCGCAGGCGATCCCCCGACCCGGGGTGGGGACTCCGGGTGCGAGGGGTCGCCTGCGGGACGTCGGGTCAGGCGGCCTGGGGAACCCAGAGCAGTTCGGTGGACCGGGTGTAGGGCGCGAGGGTCACCGGCGTGTTGTCGGCCCACGAGTCGAGCTTGAGGACCAGGTCGGTCTGCGGCACGCCGATCGAGTACAGGCCGTTGCCGGTCCGGTCGACCAGCTCCCACTCGGTCGGCTGGGAGCCGATCACGACCTGGTCGTCCACGTGGCCGAGGAACTCGCCGGACTCGGGCGAGACGATGACGACCGCGTCGGGGGAGACGGGGTCGATCCGCCACTCGGTGTCGACCCCGCTGCCCTGCTTGTGGCCGACGGCCACGCCGTCGACCGCCGTCAGGTACTGCGTCGGCCGGGCAGCGCTCTGCAGGTGGTGCTCGCCCGCCGGGGCGCTGGGCTCGGCGGTGGCGGGGGAGGTCAGGGTGAGCGTCGCGAGGGTGGCCAGTGCGACGGCGGCCAGCAGTCGCAGGAGCCGGGCGGGGGCGTGGCGGAGTGGTGCCCTGGTCATGTTCGTCCTCTTCGCATCAGCTGAACGGCCGTTCGTACGGTCCGTGCTTCTCTGACTACACGGCGTGGCCGATGGGTGCCGGCGGAGGTCGGGGGAATCGGGCGATCGAACGTGAATGGCCCTCATGGTCCAGGCGTGTTGAGACCGTTCGGGCGCTCGATCACTCTTGTGAGGGAACCTGGGTGGCGTCCGGATCGTCCCACTCCCCGACTTGGAGGAGGAGGGATCCGCCCATGGGTGAAGGCTTCAAGGTCGAGCCTGCGGAGTTGCACGGGTACGGCGAACTGCTGACCCGCAACGCGCAGCACTTCCTGACCATCAAGGACCACGCGGTCACCAAGGGCGGTGACACCTCCGGCTTCACCGGGCTGCTCGCGCTGTTGCAGCCGATCGTCACCGGGGTCGCCAACCTCTACGGCGAGACGCTCGACTTCGCCAACCAGATGATGACCAAGGAGGCCGACGGCCTGGCCAAGGCCGCCGACATGTACGCCAAGGGCGACGAGATGGCCATGAGCATCCTCGACGAGGTGCTGGCCAAGCTCGCCGAGGCCGCGAAGGCGCCCACGCTCGGGGGTGGCGCGTGACCGGGTACGCCGACGTCGAGGACCCCGCCGTCGCCCTGCGCGCCGCCGCCGAGGACCGGCCCGGTCGCCAGACGACCAAGGAGCTGATCGAGAAGGCCGGCTGGAAGATCCAGGGCGTCAACTGGATCTACCAGAAGGTCACCGGCGAGAACCTGGTCGAGTCGCTGATCAGCCCGCTGCTGGGCGACTTCGAGAAGATCGACGCCAACGCCAACGCGTGGGACCAGACCGCCAAGGCGCTCGACTCCGTCCGGCACAACGTGGGCCAGGGCGTCGAGCAGCTCGCGCCGCACTGGGAGGGCGACGCCTCGCAGGCGTTCCAGGTCCGGATGAAGACCATGTGGGTGCTCGCCATCGAGGCGGACTCGCAGGTGGCCCGGATCATCGGCAACAAGTTCCAGTCCATGGCCTCGACCTGCCGCACCGCGACCGGCCTGGCGCTGACCCTGCTCGACAAGCTGGTCACCAAGCTGATGGAAGCCGTGCTGATGGCGCCCATCCCGGTGGTCGGGTGGGGCCGCGCGGTGTGGATGGTCTACGACGCCATCCAGATCGTGGACGCCATCCGCAAGATCATCCTGTCCATCCAGACGATCATCGAGGGCGTCCAGGGGATGATCGACGGGATCGTCGCCATGGGCACCGCGCTGGCCAAGCTCAAGGACGTGCGGGACGTCAACGACCTGCTCGACGTCGTGGACGGCGTGCAGGACGGCAAGCAGAAGTTCGACAACGGCAAGTCGGCGGTGAAGTCCGGCGCGTTCAGCCTCGCCCTCGACGGGTACGGGCTCAAGGGCGCGGTCGGCGGCACCGGGCGGTACAGCGCCGGCGGTGCCGGTGGCGGTGGCGGCGGAACGGGTGGCGGCGGCGGTGGCACGGGCGGGGCACCGGCCCCGGCGCCCAGCGGCGCGGGTGGGGGTGCGCCGTGACCTTCCCCTACGACAAGGCCAGGTTGGACGCGCTGGTCGCCGACGTCGACGCGCGGATGGCCGACGCCGAGCGGGTCTCGCGCGAGGCCGCCCAGGTGCAGCTGAGGTCCAAGGGGCTGTCGCAGGCGGACTACGCGGAGATCTCGCGGTTCGCCAACAGCGCCGCCGCGCCGCGTGAGCTGCGCGACCTCGCCCGGCGGATCGACGCGGGCGAGATGACCTGGCAGGACATCGCGTCGGGCGAGCGCGCGGGCGACGAGAGCGTGCAGCGCGCGTTGCAGTCCGGCGTGCCCGAACTCCAGCGCGCCTACAACGCGATCCGCGAGGGCGACGACCCGGAGGACGTCGTCGCGGCCGGTCAGCCGCGACGGGCCCGCGGCGACGACGACGACGAGCCCGGCCGGTTCACCCAGGACGCCTGGTAGCGCGCACGGGTCAGGCGGCGGGGAAGTCGAACCCGCCGCCGCCGGTGTGGGCGGTGCCCTTGCCGCGCACCACGTCGAAGGCCAGGCCGACCGCGAGCGCGAGCGTCCGCACCGGGTCGGGCGTCGCGGGGCGCAGGCGCAGCACGTCCCGGCGCACCCGCCGGCCGTCGCGCTTGGCGATCGCGCCCTGGCTGAACCCGGCGGCGTCGCCGAAGTAGCAGATCCGGTTGCCCGCCGGGTCGAGCAGCGCGAAGTGGGTGTGGCTCTCCCGGTGCAGCGCGCCGACCGGCGTGCCGTCCGGGCGGGACACCTGGACCGGCGGCCGGCCCGGACCCTTGCGGATCAGCAGCAGCGGCCGCCCGTGCTGCGACACGACCAGGTCGAACGTCGTGCGGCCGGAGAAACCCGTGGTGCGCAGCAGTTTCCGCACCGGGCCGAGCCCGCCGCGGTCGGTCGCGGCGGCGACCGGGACGTCGTGCTCGGTGTACGCCCGCACCTGGTAGCGGGTGCCGAACAGGTGCCGGCCGGGGCCCCAGGGCTGCTCGATGACGAGCGTGTCGGTGCCGAACAGGTTCACGGTGTGCCAGCGTACGGGCGCGTATGACAGTCTTGGGAGCCGTGCGAACTGAAGTGGTTCTGGACTCCGGCGCGAAGGCCGAACTGGCCCGGCTGGTGAGCGAGTTGGCCGTCGTGCACGGCAAGGTGACGTTGTCCTCGGGCGCCGAGGCCGACTACTACATCGACCTGCGCCGCGCGACGCTGCACCACGCCGCCGCCCCGCTGATCGGCAAGCTCCTGCGGCAGCTCACCGCCGACTGGGACTACGTCGCGGCCGGCGGGCTGACCCTCGGTGCGGATCCCGTGGCGTGCGCGATGATGCACGCCGCCGCGTCGACCGGTGACGTGCTCGACGCGTTCGTGGTGCGCAAAGCCGCCAAGCAGCACGGGATGCAGCGGCGGATCGAGGGCATCGAGGTCGCCGGGCAGCGCGTGCTGGCCGTCGAGGACACCTCGACGACCGGTGGCAGCGTGCTGACCGCGGTCGAGGCGCTGCGCGAGGCGGGCGCGACGGTCGTCGGCGTGGCGACCGTGGTGGACCGCGGCACGGTGGCCCGCGAGGTGATCGAGGCCGAGGGCCTGCCCTACCGCTACCTCCTCGATCTCGCCGACCTCGGCCTGGCCTGACATGACGGCCCTCGTCCTGCTGCTGGTGATCGTGGCGATCCTCGGTGTGGGGGTCGCCGTGGGGTTGGCGCGCCGCAAGCGCAACCCGTTCACGGACCAGCGGTTCGTGAACCAGTGGGAGCAGCGGATGCGCGCGCTGGAGGCCGGTCTGGGGTGGCGGTTCGTCGCCGAGGACCAGGGCTTCCAGGAGCGCGTGCCCCAGATCGGCCGGATGCTGGAGGCCGACCGCAGCAGGGTGAGGTTCCAGATGGTCGGCCACTGGCGCGGGGTCCCCGTGCTGGCGGTCGAGGTGGTGCTGCGCACGGACAACGTGGTGGCGGCGGAGTACCGCGCGTACTCCGTCGTCGTCGTGCCCCGGCCGATGCCGGGTCCGTGGGTGCTGATCAGCCCCCGCACCGACAGCGTGTGGGGGCTGTTCGAGCAGTTCGTGGCGACCGGCGACCCGGCGTTCGACGCCCGCTACGAGGTGCGCCGCAAGAACCCGGCGTTCGCGACCGCGCTGCTCGCCTCGGGCCTGCCGCAGGCGCTGCTCCAGGACCCCCGGGCCAACGGCGTGGCGATCGCGTTCGACGAGCACAACCTGGCCGCCGCGGTGCCCGGCCCGATCCTCCAGGCCCCGCTCGGGCACCTGGCGGACCTGCTGCTCGACGTCGCAGCCCGGGTGCCGTGGCAGGCGTTGCCGCGCGGGTGACCGGCGTCATATGACGCGCGCGCTGTAGGGGTCCGTCCTACCCTGGGATCCAGGGAGGTCGCTATGGCACTGGCTTTCGCCGAACTGGTCATGGTTCTCCACTTCGGGGTGCTGCTGTTCCTGGTGGTGGGCGGTTTCCTCGCGTGGCGGTGGCCCCGGCTGATCTACCCCCACCTGGCGATGGCGGCGTGGGGCGTGCTGATCGTCGCGTTCCCGCTGGACTGCCCGCTGACCTGGGCGGAGAACGCGTTCCGCACCGCCGCCGGGCGGCCCGCGCTGGCCAACGGCTTCATCGACACCTACCTCGACGGGGTGCTCTACCCGGAGTCCGCGGCACCCACCGTGCAACTGGTCGTGGCGCTGGCCGTGGTCGGTTCGTGGGTGGGCTACCACCTGAAGCGGCGGGCTGAACAAACGTGTAATTCGGTGCAGTTCACCAATCAGCGATAAAGGCGTCATTCGCCGCTCACCGGAGTGGCCTAATCACCCTCCCCGACCGTACGAATTTCAATAGCGGCCCTCGTCGGTGCCTTACCATTCGGGTATGGGTCGGGGAGAGGCGGTCGGCGATGGGGGTGGCTCGGACACGCCTTGACGTCCGGGAATCCGGGCGGCGCGCGCGGCGGCGCGCGCCGGGTTCGTCGGTCGGTGGGCGGTTGCGCGAATACGTGGTGCACTCGGGTGTGTTCGGCCCGGTGGAGGGGGTCGCCGCGGCGCTGACGGCAGGGGGTGCGGCGCTCGCCGGGTTCGGTGAGGGGCCCCTGCGCACGGCGGGCGTCGGGCTGGTCGCGGGCGGTGCCTCGGTGCTGCTGGCAATGCTCGTGCTCAACCGGGTGGAATGGCGTCGGCGGGATCAGTCGGAGCGCGAACTGCTGCTCCGGTACTGCGACTCGCTGGAAAAGCGGCACGGCCGGAAATGGGCCGTGCAGGACTGGCTCCAGGAAGTCGACATCCGGTCGAACGGCGACGTCCGGCACCGCATCTCGTTCACCGTTGTGGTGTGCTGCGACGAACTGGACTTCGTCAGCTTCACCGACCGCGTGAACTGGGATTGGCCGGTCCGGCTCAAGCGGCGGGTGAAGGTGAAGGTGCGCAGCGTCGAGGTGGGCGGCGAGGGCGGCACCCGGTTCCGCGTGAGCACCGCGTGGCTGGACCACCGTCGGCTCAAGACCATGATCCACCTCGACGAGCCCGCGCCGCGCGACGCGGAGGTGAGCTTCGTGGTCGACGTCGAGTGGCCCGCGAAGTGCGCGCCGTTCGTGAAGGGCTACCTGCCCGACGAGTGGCTGGTGTCGTTCGGCAACACGATCGCGTGTGCGCGGTACGTGATCACGCTGCCCGCCGGGTACCACGTCCGGGTGGACAGGTTGGGACTCGTGCTGGGGCGGGACGACTACGACCTCACCCAGTCGGTGGACGACGCCGGCCGGCCGACGACGACCCTGGTGGTGCGCGACCTTCCGGCGTACCAAAAGGTCGGGATGAAGCTCGATGCGGCGTAGTAGTCTCCGCCGGTGATCAATTCGACCCCGGCAGGCATGACCACCGTTGGCGGCGAGACCGGCAGCGGTGGGGACACCGACAAGAAGTAGCGGCAGCGGCCCTGCTTGACGCGTGGGGGTGGGCAGGGTTCGCCATGGACGTCGTGCTGGAGGGGTTCCACGCGGTCAAGCACGCGCTGAGGTTCGGCGCGGTGGTGGAGCCGCTGGTCGTGCTCGACCGGGACGCGGCGGTCGCGTTCGCCCGGTCGCACGCGCCGGACCTGGTCGAGGCGTTCGAGCGGGCGGTGGTGGTCGACGCGGCCGGGTTCGCCCGGGTCGCCGGGCGGTCGCACCCGACCGGGGTGGCCGGGGTGGCGGCGCGGCCCGCGTCGGACTGGACGGCGGCCGAACCGTCCTCGCCGCTGGTGCTGCTGGACAACCCGCGCAACCTGGGCAACCTGGGCGCGGTGGTGCGGGTCGCGGCGGGGCTGGGCGCGCGGGGCGTGGTGTCGCTCGGCGACGTCGACCCGTGGCACCCCACCGTCGTGCGGGGCAGCGCCGGGCTGCACTTCGCGCTGCCGGTGGCCCGGCTGGACGGGCCGGACGTGCCGGGCGAGGTGATCGCGTTCGACGCGGACGGCGAGGACCTGCGCGGCGCGCGCATCCCGGACGACGCGGTGCTGGCGTTCGGCTCGGAGCGGCACGGCCTGTCCGACGCGGTCCGGGCGCGGGCCGACCGGGTGGTCTCGCTGCCCATGCGGCCGCTGGTGTCCAGCTACAACCTGACCACGAGCGTGGCCATGGCGCTGTACCACTGGGAGCTGTTCCGGCGAGCTTCTTGACCGATCCAGTGCGCAAGCTGGTCCGGTGACGACGCCCAAGCTGCTCGGCGCCCGCGCGGGCGTGGCCGAACGTGCTGTCGAGTCGCGCCACCTGCGCCGGGTCTGGGGCCTGCCGGGCACCGTCCTGGGCTCCGCCGGGTGGCCGGTGGACTGGCCCGGCCGCGTGCACGTCCGGTTCAACTACTGGTGGCAGGCGCACCTGCTGGACTGCGTCCTGGACGCCCAGCTGCGCGCGCCCTCGGCGGCCCGGCTCAACCTGGTCCGCCGGCTGGTGCGCGGCATCCGGGTGCGCAACGTGGTCGGCTGGACCAACGACTTCTACGACGACGTCGCCTGGCTCGGCCTGGCCCTGCAACGCGCCGAACGGGCCGGGGTGGGCAAGCCGCACGCCGTGGACGCCATCGCGCGCCGGCTGCGGTCGGGCTGGACCGACCACGGCGGCGGCGGGATCTGGTGGAAGCGCGACGACGACTTCAAGAACGTCCCGGCCAACGGACCGGCCGCGATCTTCTTCGCCCGGCTCGCCGCGACCGGCGGCGAGCGCGAGGACCTGACCCGCGCGCGGTCCATCGTGGACTGGCTGGAGGACTGCCTGCGCGACCCCGAGACCGGGCTGTTCTGGGACGGCCTGCACGTCCACCCGGACGGCTCGGTGCGCGAGGTGGAGAAGAACTTCTACACCTACTGCCAGGGCGTGGTGCTCGGCGCGTGCGTCGAACTCGGCCCGCCCTACCAGGACCTCGCCGCGCAGGTGATCACCTCGGTGGACAAGCACCTCGCGGTCCAGGGCGTGCTGCGCGGGCACGGCGGCGGGGACGGCGGGCTGTTCGGCGGCATCCTGATGCGCTACCTCGCGCAGGCCGCGCTGCGGCTGGACCGCCCGGAGGCCGCGAAGGCCGCCGACCTGGTGTTCCGGTCGGCGGAAGCGTTGTGGGGCAACCGTTCCATGGTGGTCAGCGGTCCGCTGTTCGGTCCGGAGTGGACGGAGCCCGCCGGCCGGGCGGTGCGGGGCAAGGCCGAACGCGACCTGTCCGTGCAGCTCGGCAGCTGGATGGCGCTGGAGGCCGCGGCGCTGCTGGAACGCGACGGCGTCACGCCGCCACGGCGTTGACCCACTCCAGCAGCACGGCCGCGTCCGCCCGGAACCGCTCCGGCGAATCGCCGGCCACGAACTCCAGCAGCACGTGCCGGTCCACGCCGTCGCGCGCCAGTTCGGCCAGCACCGGCTGCCACAGGTCCGCGCGCGCGGCCAGCGCGAGGCGGTCCTGCCCGCCGCCGGCACCCCACGAGAACACGTGCGCCGTGGTGAGCCTGGGCAGCAGGGTCCGGACCTCCTCGACGGCGCCGGCCACGTCCTGCGCGCCGCGCGGCTGCCAGTACGGCACCACCGACCCGTGCCCGATCTCGGCGTAGAGCCGGTTCGCCGACTCCAGCGTGTCGGTCAGGGTGTCGCGGTGGTACTCCACCGCGATCCGGATCCCGTAGTCCTCGGCGAACTCCGCCGCCTCCCGGACCGCCGCCACCACCCGCGCGCGCTGCCCGGCGGAGGTCCCCGCCGACCCGGTCGTGCCGGCCCACACCCGGATCCGGGGCGCGCCCAGCTCGCTCGCCGCGGCCACCACGGACGGCCACTCGGCCGGGTCGGTGACACCCGCCCGGTAGTAGGAGCCGTACGCCGACACGCTCAGACCCGCGTCCGCACAACGGTTGCGCGCGTCCCGCGCGCCCGCCAGGTCGTGCACCGGCACGTGCACGTCGCCACCCCACTCGACGGCCCACAACCCGCACGACCGCGCCAGGTCCACCACCTGGGGAACGGAGAGCGCGCGGAAGGTCACCGAAACCAGGCCGGGTACCAGCACCGCCCCACCGTACTAGTGACACCCGCAGGAGTGGCGGTGTTTCAACGCCGGCGGGAGCCGGATCGTCTCCGGTGCCCGCGCCGGGTCGGCGATGCGGGCCAGCAGCAGCCGCACCGCGGTCCGGCCGATCTCCTCCACCGGCTGCGCCATGGTGGTCAGCGGCGGGTCGACCAGCTCGGCCCACTCCACCTCGTCGTAGGCGACCAGCGCCAGGTCGGTGCCGATCCGCACGCCGCTCGCGCGGGCCGTCCGCAGCACGTCCACCAGCACCTGGTGGTCGCCCACCACGACGGCCGTGGCCCGGCCCAGCAGCGGGTCGAGCGAACCCGCCACCAGCTCCTCGTCCCACGCCAGCCCCGCGCGGCCCAGCCCGAGCCGGTAGCCGAGCACCCGCTCGTCGGTGGTGGCCAGCCCCGGCGTGCCGGTGACCAGCCCGATCCGCCGGTGGCCCAGCTCCGCGAGGTGCCGCGCCAGCGTGGAGGTGGCCTGCACGTTCTCCGGGCCGACCTGGTCCAGGTCCTGCGCCACGGTCAGCCGGTCCACCAGCACCGTCGGCACGCCCAGCCGGCGCAGCTCGGGCAGCGCCGCCGACCCCGACGTGGGCGTCAGCAGCACGCCGTCGACCCGCCGCGACCGCAGCATCCGCACCGCCGCCTGCTCCGACTCCGCCTCGCCGCGGGTGTCGATGAGCACCAGCGAGTACCCGGCGCGGGTCGCCTCGCTCTCGATCGCCGCGATCAGCTCGGCGAAGTACGGGTGCGACACCAGCGACACCGCCAGGCCCAGCGACTTGGTGCCCCCGGTGACCAGCGAGCGGGCGATCGCGTCACCGGTGTACCCGGTCTCGTCGATGGCCTTGAGGACCCGCTCCCGGGTGTCCGACGCGACCGACCTGGTCTCGTTGATCACGTGTGAGACCGTGGTGATGGAGACGCCGGCGAGCGCGGCGACCTCCTTCATGGTGACCATGTGCACGTCCCCGTTCGGCCTTGCGCAAGCGATTGCGGGCGACGATACCGGCTCGGAGGTGCGCGGGCGTGGCAACGGTGCTCTGTGTCGGCCTCACCACGGTCGACGTGATCCAACTGGTGGCCGAATTCCCTCTGCCGGGGCAGAAGGTCCAGTCGCTGGCCGTCCACCCGGCACCCGGCGGACCCGCCGCGAACGCCGCGCGCGCCGTGGCCGCCCTCGGGCACCGGGCCGTGCTGCTGACCGCGCTGGGCGACGAACTCGGAGGGTTCGCGCGCGGGCTGCTCGGCGGCGTCGAGGTGCACGACCTCGGGCCCGGCGGTCCGGCGCTGAGCATGGTGGCCGTGCGCGAGCGCGACGGCGAGCGGACCGTGGTGTCGCGCAACGCGCCGGCGTTCCGGCCGGCGGCCACTGTGGACGGCCGGTTGGTCGCCGAGTCCGATGTGGTCCTGGTGGACGGCCACCTCGGCCCGGTCGCGGTGGAGGCGGCCCGCGCGGCGAAGCGCGCCGGCGTGCCGGTGGTGCTGGACGCGGGCAGCTGGAAGCCTGTGCTGGACGACCTGCTGCCCCTGGTGGACGTCGCCGCGTGCTCGGCCGCCTTCGCGCTGCCCGAGCGCACGGGCGTCGCCGGGTTGCACGCGCGCGGCGTGCCGCTGGTGATCCGCACGGACGGGCCCGCGCCCGTCACCTGGTCGCTGGACGGCGTGACCGGCGAGCAGCCGGTGCCCCCGGTGGCCGACGTGGTGGACACCAACGGGGCGGGCGACGTGTGGCACGGGGCGTTGGCGGTCGCGGTGGCGCGCGGCCTGCCGGTCGCGGAGGCCGTGCGGTGGGCCAACGCGGTCGCCGCCGTGCGGGTGCGCCACACCGCGTGGGACTGGGTGGAGGAGCTGGCGCGGTGGCGGGCGTGAGGTTCGAGGAGCTGGTCGAGCGGGCGCGGGGGCTGGCCGGGCCCGGCGAGCGCCGGCTGCTGGGCATCGGCGGCGCGCCCGGGTCGGGCAAGTCGACGCTGGCCCGGCGGCTGGTGGACGCGCTGGGCGGCGCGGCGGCCCTGGTCGGGATGGACGGCTTCCACCTGGCGCAGCGAGAGCTGGACCGGCTCGGCATCGCCGACCGCAAGGGCGCGCCGGACACCTTCGACGTGCCCGGCTACGTGGACCTGCTCGGCCGGCTCAAGGCGTGCGGGCCGGACGTGGTCTACGCGCCGGAGTTCCGCCGGGAGATCGAGGAGCCGGTGGCCTGCGCCGTCCCGGTGCCGCCGGACGTGCCGCTCGTCGTGACCGAGGGCAACTACCTGCTCACCCGGCACGACCAGTGGCAGCGCGTGCGGACCGTGCTGGACGAGGCGTGGTTCCTGCTGATCGACGAGGACCTGCGGGTGGCCCGGCTGATCGACCGGCACGTCCGCTACGGCCGCCCGGTCCAGGAGGCCCGCGACCGCGTGCTGCACGGCACCGACCACCTCAACGCGGTCCTGGTCAACGCCTCGACGTCCGGTGCCGACCTGCTGATCACCGACGTGCTCTAGGCACCGGCGCGCGCGGTCAGTTGCTCTGGCTGTTGAGTTCTTCCTCGACCGGCCTGCGCATCTCCTGCCGGTAGCGGATCAGGCCGTAGGCGGTGCCGACCACGAAGAACGCCACGCTCACGATCACCGCCGCGGTCTGGAGCCACGGGACGGCGGTCAGCAGGCCCGCGCCGTAGTAGCCGGCCAGCACCAGGGTGGGCACCCAGGCGAGCGCGCCGATCGTGGTGGCCAGCATGAACCGGCGGGGGTCCATCCGGGCCGCGCCGGCGATCATCGGGGCCAGCGTGCGCACCCACGGGATCCAGCGGGCCAGCACGATCGCCCAGAAGCCGCGGCGGTCGAGGAAGTCGCGGGCCTTGGCCAGGTTCTCCTTGTTGAGCACCTTGCCGCCGCGCCGGGCGAGCAGCCTGGTCCCGGTGTGCCGGCCGACGTAGTAGCCGATCTGGTTGCCGACCACGGCCACCACCATCGCGGCGATGGACAGCAGCCACGCGCTCACCTCGCCGTCGTGCTGGGCGAGCACCACACCCGCCGCGAACAGCAGCGAGTCACCGGGCAGGAACAGGCCGAAGATGAACGCGCACTCGAAGAAGACGAAGCTCAGCGTGATGAGCCACACGGCCACCGGGCCTGCGGAATCCAGCGGGGACCACGCCATGATTTCGGACGTTGCGGACAGCACCACGGTGCCACCCTACGTGGCCGGGTGCGCTCCGCATGGCGACTCCGGGCGAACGCTTGTCGAAAGCTTGGCGACCCGGGCCCCCACCGGCCGGGCGGAGCCGGGCCGCGCGGCCTCTCGATCACCGGGGAACCGCGAGTTAGCGTGTGAGGCATGTCCCTGCTCACGGATCTGCGCGCGGCCCTCGGAACCGACGGTGTGTTGACCGATGTCGACGTCACGGCCGCCTACCAGCGCGACATGATGCCGCTCGCGCCGTACGGGCAGCCGATGGCCGTGGTGCTGCCCACGTCCACCGAGCAGGTGCAGGCGGTGGTGCGGGCGTGCGCGGCGGCCGGGGTGCCGATCGTGCCGCGCGGCGCGGGCAGCGGGCTCTCCGGCGCGGCCAACGCGGTCGACGGCTGTGTGGTGCTGGTCACCACCAAGATGAACAGCATCGTCGAGATCGACGCCGACAACCGGTTGGCCGTGGTCGAGCCGGGTGTGGTGAACCTCGACCTGCGCGGCGCGGTGGAGAAGCACGGGCTGTTCTACCCGCCGGACCCGTCCAGCTACGACTGGTGCACGATCGGCGGCAACCTGGCCACCAACGCGGGCGGGCTGTGCTGCGTGAAGTACGGCGTGACCACGGACTCGGTGCTCGGCCTGGAGGTCGTGCTGGCCTCCGGCGAGCTGCTCAAGACCGGCCGGCGGACGGTGAAGGGCGTCGCGGGCTACGACCTGGCCCGGCTGTTCGTGGGCAGCGAGGGCACGCTGGGCGTGATCACGAAGGCCACCCTCGCCCTGCGCCCGCTGCCGCAGGCCCCGTGGACCCTGGTCGCCACGTTCGACCGCACGGCCGACGCGGGCGCGGCGGTCGCCCGGGTGGTGCGCGAGGGCGTGGTGCCGTCGCTGATGGAGATCATGGACCGGACGTCCATCAAGGCCGTCGAGCAGTACCTCAAGACCGACCTGAACGCCGACGAGGCGCTGCTGATCTGCCAGTCCGACGCGGGCGGCGAGGCGGCCCGGCGCGAACTAGAGGCCATCGAGCAGGTGTGCGCGGACTCCGGCGCGACCCTCACCTACGTGACCGACGACCTGTCCGAGGGCCGCGACCTGCTGACCGCCCGCCGGTCCGTGCTGACCGCGCTGGAGGTCTACGGCGCGTGGCTGACCGACGACGTGTGCGTGCCCCGGACGAAGATCACCGAGCTGATCACCGGGTGCGAGCGGATCAGCGCCGAGGTGGGCCTGCGGATCGCCGTCGTGGGCCACGCCGGCGACGGCAACATGCACCCGACGATCGTCTACGACCCCACGTCGGAGGACGAGTTCGCGCGCGCCCGCCGGGCGTTCGACGAGATCCTGGCGGTCGGGCTGGCGCTCGGCGGCACGGTGACCGGCGAGCACGGCGTCGGCAAGATCAAGCGGGAGTGGCTGGCCAAGGAGATCGGCCCGGTCGGCCTGCGGGTGCACCGCGAGATCAAGCGGGCGCTGGACCCGGGCAACCTGTTCAACCCCGGCTCGATGTTCGGCGCGTAGCCCCGCCGGTGGTCGTCCCGCGCTGCTTGGCTTACCGCGCCCGCAGGCCGATCAAACGGGGGTTCTCGAAGCCGGCGGATCAGTCGATGCGCTTGAACTGCTGGGTGATGTCGTCGGCCTCCTGGGCGAGCAGCGCCTTCTTCTCCCGCCGGGCCTTGATCACCTCGATGACGATCGGCACCACCGAGATCAGCACGATCAGGATGAGCATCATCTCGATGTTGTTGCGCACGAACGGGATCTGGCCCAGGAAGTAGCCCAGCACGGTCAGCCCGGCCGCCCACGCGATGCCGCCGATGAAGGAGTAGGTGAAGTACTTGCGCGGGTCCATCCGGCCCACGCCCGCCATCGCGGTGATGAACGTCCGCACGATCGGCACGAACCGGGCCATCACGATCGCCCGCGCGCCGTACTTCTCGAAGAAGCCGTGCGTCTTCTCGACGTACTCCTGCTTGAAGATCTTGGACTCCGGCTTGCTGAACAGCGCCGGTCCGGCGCGGTAGCCGATCCCGTAGCCCACCACGTTGCCCAGCATCGCGCAGGCGGTGACCAGCAGGCACACCAGCCACAACGGGTAGTCCAGCAGGCCGTTGGCGACGAACAGGCCCGCCGTGAACAGCAGCGAGTCACCGGGCAGGAAGAACCCCACCAACAGGCCGCACTCGGCGAAGATGATGAAGCACAGGCCGAACAGCATGTACCCCCCCAGCCCCTGGAGGAGTACCTGCGGGTCCAGCCACTCCGGGCCGAGGGCGAGCGAGGTGGAGGCGTTCGCGAACGTCACCCGAACCACGGTACAGGCTTAACGCAGGGTGATTACCGCCACGACCGTCCCGGCGGCCAGGCCCAGCAGCACCGCGATCATCAGCACCCAGCCCGCGCCCAGCGCCGGCCGGACCGGCCTGCCCGGCGCGGACGGGGGCACGGGCAGTCCGCCGGTGCTGGTGGCCTGCGCGCGCAACGCGTCGGCCACCAGCCGCTCCTGGTCGTCGGGCACCCGGTCAGTCTTTCACCCAGGCGCCCTGGCTCATCACCTCGCGCGGCTTGAACTCCGCGTCCAGCACCACGAGGTCGGCGGCCAGACCGGCCCGGATCTCGCCCGCGGCGATGCCCAGCAGCTGCGCGGGGCGGGTCGACGCGGCGTAGACCGCCTCCTGGACGGTCAGCCCGCAGGACGTGACGGCGTTGCGGAACGCCGCGTCCATGGTGAGCGTGCTGCCGGCCAGCGACGCGCCGCCCGCGAGCGTCGGCACGCCGTCCACGACGCGGACTTCGAGCCCGCCCACGTCGTACACGCCGTCGCCCACGCCCGCCGCCGCGATGGCGTCGGTGATCAGCACCGTCCGGCCGACGCCGGCGTGCCGGGCGGCCAGCCGCACCGTCGTCGGGTGCAGGTGCACCAGGTCGCAGATCAGCTCGACGGTGACCCGCTCGTCGTCCAGCAGCGCGCCGATCGGGCCCGGTTCCCGGTGGTGCAGCGGGCGCATCCCGTTGAACAGGTGCGTCGCCACCCTCGCTCCGGCCTCCACGGCGGGCCGGATCTGGGCTTCGGTCGCGTCCGTGTGGCCGATCGCGGCCAGGACATCGTTGTCGACCAACTGGCGCACCGCGTCCACACCGTGCTCCAGCTCCGGCGCGACGGTCACCATCCGGACCATCCCGCGACCGGCTTTGAGCAGCTGGTCGACGGAATCGCGGTCCGGTGCGCACAGGATGGCGGGGTCGTGTGCGCCGCAGCGGGCCGCGGACAGGAACGGTCCTTCGAGGTGGATGCCCTGCACGACGCCGTCCTCGACCAGTTCGGTCAGCGCCTTCACCTGGTCGGCCAGCTCCGGGATCGGGCGGGACACCAGGCTCGCGAGCAGGGTCGTCGTGCCGTGCCGGCGGTGCGCGGCGGCGGCCTTGCGCACCCGTTCCGGATCGGCGTTGGTGAACGCCTCCCCACCGCCGCCGTGGCAGTGGATGTCGACGAAGCCCGGCACCAGCCAGTCCCCGCCGAGATCGGTGGTCGGGCCGTCCGGCGGCGCCCCCTCACCGACCGCGACGATCAGGCCGTCGCGCACCGCTGCCCAGCCGTGGTCGAGCACCCCGTCGGGCGTGACGACCCGACCACCGGTCAGGGCCACGTCCACCGGTCCACCCCACGTGCTCATCTCTCCTCCAGCATGTCGATGGCCAGCAACGCGGCCCCGAGGCACCCGGCCTCGTCGCCCAACGCCGCCAGCCGCAGTTCCGGACGCCGCTGGAACGTGATCAACCCGTCCAGCCGGTCCCGCAACGGGTCCACCAGCAGCGGGCCGGCCAGCGCGAGACCGCCGCCCAACACCACCGCCTCGGGCCCCAGTAGAGCCGCTACCAGCAGAATGCCCCGGGCGAGGGCGTCCACCGCCTCCTGCCACACGGTCACCGCGTCCGGGTCGCCCGCTCGGACCAGTGCGGCCACGTCCGCCGCGCCGCGGACCGGCTTGCCGGTCCGCTCGGAATACCGGCGGGCGATGGCCGCCGATGACGCCCGCGCCTCGACACAACCCGTTTGGCCGCAGCCGCACGGGTCGCCGTGCCCGACGTCGACGTGGCCGATCTCGCCCACGCTGCCGTCGCCGCGGTAGATCCGCCCGTCCAGGACGAGCGCCGCCGCGATGCCGGTGCCGATCGGCATGATCACCGCGTTCTGGAGGCCCCGCGCGTTCCCGATGCGCAGCTCGGCGAGCCCTCCGGCCCGCACGTCGTGCCCGAACGCGGTCTTCAGCCCGGTGCGGGCCTCGACCTCCTTCACGAACGGGTAGTCCTGCCACCCGAGGTTGGCGGAGTACACCCCGATGCCGTTGTCCTCGTCCACGACACCGGGCACCACCAGCCCCACGGCCTCGATCTCGGCGTCGCCGCCCGCACGCAGGTCCTCGACCAGCGAGGCCACATCGTCGACCACGGCCTCGGCGTCGCGGGTCGTCGCCCGCCGCCGTTGCCGGACCGCCCGGACGTCGAGGGCCGTCCCGGCCACCAGGGCAGCCTTGGTCTCCGTACCGCCGACGTCGACGGCTATCACGTGTCTAGTGCGCGCCACGAGGTCCGATAGTGCGGCATCCAACCACCATTGGTCTATACCAAGTGCCCGATTCCCCCACCCGGTACACGTCCGCCCACCCTTCGCACCCGCTTGACAGCCGCTCGCGGCCGGGTTTGTCCGGTGAGCGGACACCGACCGCCCGCCGGCCGGGTCCGCCGTCCACCCCGGACGGGGGCCGGGCGCGCGAAAAGGCGCGCGGACCCGTCTCACGGGTGCGCGCGCCGGCGGAGCGGGAGCGGCTAGCGGCCGGCCATGATCTTCTGGAGGGCGTCCAGCGCCCGGCTCGCGGTGCTCTTGACGGTGCCCTTGGAGATCCCGGTCGCCTCGGCGATCTCCGCCTCGGACAGGTCGCCGTAGTACCGCAGGACGAGCACCTCGCGCTGGCGCGGCGGCAGCTGCGAGAGCGCCGCGACGACCGCCTGGTGCTCGGCCGTGAGCATGGCCAGGCTCTCCGCGGAACGCGCGTTCGCGACGTGCGGCGGGGTGTAGTCGCGGGCGGTCTTGCGGCGGCGCAGCACGCTGCGGGACCCGTTGACCACCGCGGTGCGCAGGTAGCCGACGGCCGCCTGGGCGTCGCGCAGGTTCGACCAGTTGCGGTGCAGCCCGGTGAACGCCTCCTGCACCACGTCCTCGGCCGTCGCGGGCTCGTCCACCAGCAGCAGCGCGAGCCGCACCAGCCGCATCCGGTGTTGCCGGTACAGGTCCTCCAAGGTCAGCGGACCGGACGGCGCCGGTGCCACGCCGTCCTGGATGCGCAGGTTCGTCAGCGTGTCCTGCACACGCGCGATGCCGCCGCTGTTCTGCTCCGAACCGACCACGGAAATGACGGTACCTGGTCGACCGGTAGCTTCGGGCGCAGCGTAGGCGTCTCGCGGAGGTGGACTGTGGCCAGGTTCGTGGTCGAGCTGGTGTTCGGGGACAACGTGGACGATCGGCTGGCGGTCCGGCCCGCGCACCGGGACTACCTGGCGACCCTGGTCGACCAGGGCAGGCTCCTGGTGTCCGGTCCGTACACCGACCAGTCCGGCGCGGTGCTGGTGTACGAGGTCGCGGACGAGGCCGAGCTGCGCGAGGTGCTGGCCGCCGACCCGTACACGCCCGCCGGCGTGGTCGCCGAGACGCGCGTGCACGAGTGGCAGACCGTCCTGGGCAGCTGGTTGGAGAACTAACGCCGCTCGGCGCTGTCGCGCACACCGGCGGCCTGTCCCCCTGGTCCGACCAGGCCGGACCGGCCGCCGTCGGCCATCTCCCGGTCCGCGGCGGGGATCCGGCTCGCCGCCTGCCGGTCGACCACCCGGGGCGTGAGCGCGCGCAAGAGCTTGAGCCCGCCGACCCAGCCGGGCACGTGCAGCGCCTTGGACCGCTTCTCGATCCCGCGCACGACCGCGCGACCGACCGCCGAGACGGGGTACTTGCGGCCGGCCGGTCCGGGCATCCCGCTGCGCATCGGCCCGAACACCGGGTGCTCGTCGGCGCTGTCGACCATGTCGGTGGAGATCCACGAGAAGTACGCGACGCCGACGTCGACGCCCAGGTGCCGCACCTCGGCGCGCAGGCTGTCCGCGAACGCCTCGCAGCCCGCCTTGGCCGCCGAGTAGGCCGCGTTGCCGGGGATGTGCACGATGGCCGCCAGCGACGACACCACCAGGCAGTAGCCGCGGCTCGCGACCAAATGCGGCAGGCAGGTCCGCACGGTCCGCCACACGCCGAGCAGGTTGACCTCGATGACCCGCTCGAACGCGGCCGGGTCCATGGACCGGACGAACCCGGTCGCCGCGACGCCCGCGTTGGCCACCACGACGTCGATCCCGCCGAAGTGCTCGACCACGCCGGCCACCGCGGTCTCCAGCGCCCGCCAGTCGGTGACGTCGGCCTCCCAGGCCCGGCCGCCGCACTGCTCGGCGACCTCGCGGAGCCGGTCGCCCTCCAGCCCGACCAGCGCGAGCCGCGCGCCCTTGGCCGCCAGCCGCCGGGCCACCTCCGCACCGATCCCCCGAGCCGCGCCGGTGATCAGCACGACCTTGCCCGCAACGTCCACGGTGACCTCCTCGAACGGGTTCGCCAGGAGGTCACCGTAACGCAACTTACCGCGAGTAAGCTACTGCTGAGTCAAGTAGATTTCAGGCGTCGCTCGCCGCCGTCAGCCGGGCGATCTCGTCCGCCTTCAGCTCCAGGTCGAGCGCCGGCAGCAGGTCCGCGAGCTGCTCGGCGGTCCGCGCGCTGGCGATCGGCGCGGCCACCGTCGGCTGGGCCGCCAGCCACGCCAGCGCGGTCGCCGCCACCGTCGTGTCGTGCGCCGCCGCCACCTCGTCCAGCACGCCCAGCACCCGCAGGCCGCGCTCGTCCAGGTAGGCCGACGCGGCCTTCGCGCGCACGCTGTCGACCGCCACCCCCGGCCGGTACTTCCCGGTCAGGAAGCCGCGCGCGAGCGACCAGTAGGGCGCGGTCGACAGGCCCGCCGCCGTCACCGCCGCCGACAGCTCGCCCTCGTACGACCGCTCCAGCAGGTTGTAGTGCTGCTGGAGCGCCACGTACTTCGGCAGGCCCTCCCGCTCGGCCGCGGCCAGCGCCGAGGTCAGCCGCTCGGCGGTGAAGTTCGACGCCGCGACGTGCCGCACCTTGCCCGCCTTGATCAGCGCGTCGAACGCCGCCAGCGTCTCCTCCTGCGGCGTGTCCAGGTCGTCCTGGTGGGCGTAGTACAGGTCGATGTGGTCCACGCCGAGCCGGCGCAGCGAGTTCTCCGCCGCGGTGGCGATGGTGTCCGCGCGCAGGTTGTCCAGGCCGCCCACCTCCAGCATCCCGACCTTGGTGGCGATGATCACCCGGTCCCGCCCGCCGCGCGACCGCAGCCAGTTGCCGATCACCGTCTCCGACTCGCCGCCCGCGTGCCCGTCGGCCCAGGCCGAGTAGACGTCGGCGGTGTCCACGAAGTTGCCGCCGGCCGCGACGTAGGCGTCCAGCACGGCGAACGAGTCGTCCTCGCCGGCGGTCCACCCGAACACGTTCCCGCCCAGGCACAGCCGCGACACGTCGAGGTCGCCGGTTCCCAGATTCGTCATGGGGCGAACGTAACCCGGCGACCTGCGGTCGCGCCGAACGTCACAGCCAGGACTAAATGGTGGGACCCACCGGTTGCCTGTGGTCGAACGCGTAGTCCGAGAGGGGCCGAAATGACCGTTGAGCTGGGCAGGTACGGGGTGTGGGCACTCGCGGCGCGCTGGGACGGTCGCGCGGAGCGCGCGGCCGAGCTGGAAGAACTGGGTTTCGGCACGTTGTGGCTGGGTGGCGCCCCCGACGGCGGGGTGCTCGGCCTGGTCGGCGAGCTGCTCGGCGCGACCGACCGGCTGGTCGTCGCGACCGGCATCCTCAACGTGTGGACCACCCCGGCGGCCGAGGTCAACGCGGGCTACCGGGACCTGGCGTGGACCGATCGGTTCCTGGTCGGCGTCGGCGCGGGCCACCGGGAGAGCGTGGGTGAGGTGTATCACAGCCCCTACCAGAAGCTCGTGCACTACCTCGACGAACTCGACGTCCCGCGCGACCGGCTGGCCCTGGCCGCGCTCGGCCCCCGCGTGCTCCGGCTGGCCGCCGCGCGCACCAGCGTCGCGCACCCGTACCTGGTCACGCCCGAGTACACCGCGCGGGCACGGGAGGAGATCGGGGCGGCCACCGTGCTCGCCCCCGAGCAGCACGTGGTGCTGGAGGAGGACGCGCCGAAGGCGCGGGAGGTCGGCCGGGAGAACCTGGCGCGCTACCTCGCGCTGGAGAACTACACCAGGAACTGGCTGCGCGGCGGCTTCACCGAGGACGACCTGCGCGACGGCGGCAGCGACCGGCTGGTCGACGCGCTGGTCGCGTGGGGTCCGGTGGACCGGGTCGCGCGCCGGCTGCGGGAGCACCACGAGGCGGGCGCGGACCACGTGTCCGTGCAGGTCCTGGGCGACCGGCTGGAGGACTCCGCGCAGTTCCGCGACCTGGCCGCGGCCCTGGCCGACTAGCGCGGTCGGGGGCGGTCCCGGTGTCCCGGCGGACCGCCCCCGCGCGCCCTCAGTCGGAGATCTCGACGCCCTTCCAGAACGCGATGTGGTCCTTGATCCCGGCCGCCGCGTCCTTGGGCTCCGCGTAGTACCACGCGGCGTCGGGGTTCTCCTCGCCGTTGACGTGCAGGGTGTAGTAGTTCGCGGTGCCCTTCCACGAGCACACGGACGTGGTGTCCGATGGCCGCAGGTACTGGGCGTGCACCGCCTCCAGGGGGAAGTAGTGGTTCCCCTCCACAATCTCGGTCTGGTCGCTCTCGGCGATGATCTCGCCGTTCCACCGTGCGATCGCCATGGCTCCACTATGCAGGTGATCAACTTCGCCCGCCGGGCGGTGCCCGTAGGATGCTGCGCGACACCGCGTTCCGGGCACCCGAGGAGGACCACACGATGCCCATCGCAACCCCCGAGGTCTACGCCGAGATGCTTGACCGGGCGAAGGCGAACGAGTTCGCCTACCCCGCGATCAACGTCACCTCGTCCGAAACCCTCAACGCGGCCCTGCGCGGCTTCGCGGAGGCCGAGAGCGACGGGATCATCCAGGTCTCGACCGGTGGTGCCGAGTTCGCGTCCGGCACCAAGGTCAAGGACATGGTCACCGGAGCGGTGGCGCTGGCGGAGTTCGCGCACGTGGTCGCCGAGAAGTACCCGGTGAACATCGCGCTGCACACCGACCACTGCCCCAAGGACAAGCTCGACGGCTTCGTCCGCCCGCTGGTCGCGATCAGCCAGGAGCGCGTCGACCGCGGCCTGAACCCGCTGTTCCAGTCCCACATGTGGGACGGCTCGGCGGTGCCGCTGGACGAGAACCTGAAGATCGCCACCGACCTGCTGGACGCCACCGCCAAGGCGCGGATCATCCTGGAGATCGAGATCGGCGTCGTCGGCGGCGAGGAGGACGGC
Organism: Saccharothrix sp. NBAS 001; assembly: GCF_056640475.1. Lineage (NCBI taxonomy): Bacteria > Bacillati > Actinomycetota > Actinomycetes > Pseudonocardiales > Pseudonocardiaceae > Saccharothrix > Saccharothrix sp. NBAS 001. The sequence continues at coordinate 7,665,313 of NZ_CM153251.1, read as the reverse complement.
GTCGCCAACGAGATCAACGACAAGCTCTACACCACGCCCGAGGACTACCTGAAGACGGTGGAGGCCCTCGGCACCGGTGAGCGGGGCCGCTACCTGGTCGCCGCGACCTTCGGCAACGTGCACGGCGTGTACAAGCCGGGCAACGTGAAGCTCCGCCCGGAGATCCTCAAGCAGGGCCAGGACGTGGTGGCCGAGAAGCTCGGCCTGCCGGCCGGCGCCAAGCCGTTCGACCTGGTGTTCCACGGCGGCTCCGGCTCGCTGCTGGAGGAGATCCACGAGGCGCTCACGTACGGCGTGATCAAGATGAACATCGACACCGACACGCAGTACGCGTTCACCCGCCCGATCGTGGGCCACTTCTTCACCAACTACGACGGCGTGCTGAAGGTGGACGGCGAGGTCGGCAACAAGAAGGTCTACGACCCGCGCAGCTACCTGAAGGCGGCCGAGCAGGGCATGGCGGCCCGCATCGCGCAGGCGTGCGAGCACCTGAAGTCCTCCGGTCGGATGATCGCCGGCTGACGCCCCGCGACCGACGAGCAGCGCCCGACCGGGGTTCCGGTCGGGCGCTGCCGCGTTCTTCGAACTCCGCCGGGCCGTCAGGACTTGCCGTACATCCGGCACACGGCGGCCTCAAGGAGTTCGTCCTGCGCCGCTGCGGCGTCCGGGGCGCGCAGCGCGTACGTCGTGGTGGCCAGGATGTTCAGCGTGCGCCTCCCGGTGGCGTCGGCGTAGTTGTGGCTGCGGTAGCCGGGGAAGCCGCCGGAGTGGCCCCACACCGTGCCGCACGGCGTGTTGATCTGCATGACGCCCAGGCCGTAGCCGTTCTTGGACGTCCCGCCCTGCGGCACCGCCGTGCGCAGTTCCGCGAGTTGCGCGGCGGGCAGCAGCCGGCCGGACATCAGCGCGGACAGGAACCGGTTCCAGTCCCCCGTGGTGGACACCAACCCGCCCGCCGCCCACGCCGGGCTGAGGTTGATCGCGCTGGTGTCCACGTGCTCGTGGTGCTGCGGCCCGGCGAACCCGTCGCCGATCGGCGTGCCCGGCGGGAACAGCAGGGCCAGGTGCGCGGCGTCCGGCTCGTAGCCCACGGCGTGCCAGCCGCGGAACCCGGCGTCGGTCGGCAGGTAGGTGTCCTTGAGCCGCAACGGCTTGATGATCCGGTCCCGGACCAGGTCGGGGTAGCGCGCGCCGGCGACCTTCTCCAGCACCAAGCCCAACAGGATGTAGTTGGTGTTGCTGTAGCTCCACTGCGCGCCGGGCGTCGGGAACACCGGCGGGTGGGCGAACGCCACGGCCAGCAGCGCGGCGGGCGGCCACGGGCGCGGGTCGCGACCGGTGAGCATGCCGAGCGTGGCCGGGTCGTTGAGGAAGTCGAACAGGCCGCTGGTCTGGTTGAGCAGCATCCGCAGGGTGATCGCGGACCCGTTGGGCACCACGCCCGGCAGCCACCGCTCGACCGGGTCGTCGAGGCCGGCGCGGCCCTCGGCGACCAGTTGCAGCAGGATCGTCGCGGTCACCGTCTTGGTGTTGGACGCCATCCGGAACTCGTCGTCCAGGCGCAGCCGGTGGTCGGCCACCGTCCACGGCGCCTGCCGCACGATCTCCACCGGCCGGCCGCGACCGTCGTCCACGCGCACCGCGACACCGGGCACGCCGGCGTCGGAGAACTGCCGCACCGCTTGGGAAAGTCGGGACGGCGCGGCTTGGGCCACGCCGACCGTCGACACCGCGACCGCCACCGCCAGGACGGCGGCGGTCAACGCGTGGAATCTTCTCGTCATCAGGGGATCCCCCAGGATCGGTCGGAAGGACGTGACCAATCCTGGGGAATTCCACGCGATCCGGGAGCCCGGCCGGCACCCGTTGTCAGCGGGGGCTTGAGCCCACCTCCGCAGGGCGGGCAGACCCCGGGGCCCAGCGCCGCGCCACGACGTCGCCGACCGTCCACAGCGCCGCGAGCACCACGAACGTGATCGCCGCGGAGGCGAACAGGATCGGCGGGGCCGCGTCGGCCTGCTGCTGCAACCAGATGCCGCCGTAGCCCAGGCCCGTCACCGCCGCCGAGCCGAGCAGCGCCGCGACCGGCGCGGGCACCCGGCCCAGGTGGGCGGCGTCCACCGCGAGCCCGATCAGCACCAGGAACACCGGCACCGCCGACAGCGGGAAGTCCGCGCCCGCGAGCAGCGGCCAGATCAGGCACCGGTAGGCCACGTACCCGGCGGCGACCGAGGTGGCCGCCCACGGCCGGCCGATGGTCCGCCGCGCCACCACGAGCACCAGGGCCGCCGCGACCAGGCCCCACACCGGGTACACCCAGTCGGGGATGGGCAGCGAGAACCCGACGATCGACTCGCGGTCCACCGGCCGGCCGATCTGGTCGGCGGCGAACTGGAGCAGGATCGGCTCGGCGTACGGGTCGCCGCGGTCCCAGGACGCGATCTCCAGCACCCCGTACTCCTGGTGCTGGTTGGGGAACCACATGTTCTCCAGGAAGAAGAACCACAACGCGGCCAGGCCCGGCAGCCGCCACCTCGACTCCGGGAACAGCCGGATCCAGCCGCGCAGCGCACCCGCCAGCATGATCGCCGTGCCCAGGTAGAGCAGCGCGTGCGAGCCGCTCCACGAGGTGATGTCCAGGCCGTTGATCCGGTGGTTGATCAGGTCGATGGGCAGCGCCACCAGGAAGATCCCGGTGCCCCACTGCATCAGCCGCAACGACCGCCGGTCCGCGCCGTACCCGGTGTAGGTGTGGAACAGGGTCAGCCCGACGACGATCACCGTGCCGACCGTGTTGATCATGTGCGGCGGCGCGAGTTCGTCGCGCAGCCACTTGAAGTGCCAGGCGACGTCCCACGACGACCCGAGCAGCTTGAGCAGCAGCCCGAGCAGCCACAGCCGGTAGAGCCCGGCGACGAGCGCCGGCGGGGTCGCGCGCCCCGGCTCGCCCCGCTCCCAGTACTGGTCGCGGAACTGCGCGACGCGTTCGGTAACCCCCGTTTTCACCCGAACATGATGCGTCCCGGGTGGGCGGCCGGGAAGGGAGGGCTCCCCTGGTCTTTGCCGAGATGTCCCCTAGGGGCCGGCGGTGACCTGCACGTCCGGGGGCCGTGTGGCGCGAACGGGTGATCGGCGTTGCTCTGCATGGCTCAGCACGGAAGGGTGCTGGCCTGAGAGTTCGCTGAGAACCCGTGATCGGTCCGAGAGCAGCCGGGGAGTGTCAAAGCCATGGGCAAGAGGGTCGTCGCCGGGATCGTGGTGACCGCGGTGGTGCTGGCACTGGTCGCTGCCACCGTCCGGGTATTCCTATCCTGAGCGCATGGACAACCTGCTCGGCCCCGAACCGACGCTGCTGCCCGACCGTCCGGAGGCGCAGTCCGCCGCCGAGGCGGGCACCGACCCGGCCAAGATCGTCCGGGCCTACCCGGACTTCAGCGAAGCCTGGGCGCTGCTCGCCGAACGCGCGTTGCAGACCGGCGACCCGGTGACCGCCTACGCCTTCGCCCGCACCGGCTACCACCGCGGCCTCGACCAGCTGCGCCGCGCCGGCTGGAAGGGCTTCGGCCCGGTGCCGTGGTCGCACCGCGGCAACCAGGGCTTCCTGCGCGCCCTGGCCGCGCTGGCCCGCGCCGCCGACGGCATCGGCGAGACCGAGGAGTACGAGCGCTGCAAGAAGTTCCTCGGCGACAGCGACCCGGCCGCACCCGCCGCGCTCGGCCTGGGCTGATCCGTGGGAGCCGTGCGCGACGAGGTGGTGCGCCGGCTGCAACGCTGGCGCGGCACGGCCCTGCCGATCGGCCAGGCCGCGCTCGCCGCCGGGCTGTCGTGGCTGGTGGCGACCTCCGTCGTCGGCCACGCGCACCCGTTCTTCGCGCCGATCGCCGCCGTCGTCTGCCTGGGCGTCTCGCTCGGGCAGCGGCTGCGGCGGGTGGTGGAACTCGTCGTCGGCGTGTCCGTGGGCGTCGGCGTCGGGGACGTGCTGATCTCGCTGATCGGCTCCGGGCCGTGGCAGATCGCGCTGGTCGTGGCGCTGGCCATGTCCGCGGCCGTGCTGCTCGACGGCGGCGCGGTGATCGCGCTGCAGTCCGGCTCGTCGGCGGTGCTGGTGGCCACCCTGCTGCCGCCCAGCGCCGGCGGCGGCCTGGACCGGATGGTGGACGCGCTGGTCGGCGGCCTGGTCGGGCTGGCGGTGGCGGCGCTGCTGCCGGCGAACCCGCTGACCGTGGCGCACCGGCAGGCCAAGGTCGTGTTCGGCGAGCTGATCACGGCGTTGCGCGACATCGCGACGGCGGTGGCCGAGGAGGACGCCGTGCGGGCGGCGGGCGTGCTGGCCCGGCTGCGGTCCAGCCAGGAGGCCGTGGACGACTTCAAGACCGCGTTGCAGACCGGCGGCGAGATCGCGACCATCGCGCCGATCCGCTGGCGGCGGCGCGACGAGCTGGGCCGCTACCAGGCCACCGCGACGCCGGTCGACTACGCGCTGCGCAACACCCGGGTGCTGGCCCGGCGGGCGCTCGCGGCGCTCGGCGACGGCGAGCGGATGCCGGACAACCTGCCCGAGGTGCTGCGCGAGTACTCCGACGCGCTCGACCTGCTGCGCGTCGAACTGGCCCGCGGCGACGAACCCGTGCGGGCGCGCGCGGCGGTGCGGGACGCCGTGGCGGTGGCCACCACGCACCAGCTCGGCGGCGACGGCTTCTCCACCAGGGTGGTGCTGGCCCAGGTCCGGTCGGTCGCGGTGGACCTGTTGCAGGCCACCGGCCTGTCCCGGGCGGAGGCGGCCGGCTCGCTGCCGCCGCTGAACCGCCGCGCCGACGGCCGGGCGGCCGAACCGTCGCCGCCCCCGGCCGGCGGGGGCGGCGACGACGACTAGCCCAGGGGGCGGTGCAGGACCCCGAGGAGCACCTGGTGCACGCCGGCGTGGTCGCGCGGGTCGGCCACCCGGCACGCGGCTCCGGTCACCGCGTACCACTCGTCCGCACCCTCGTAGCGCACCTTCGCCCGCACGACGCCGTCCACGAACGTCGTGCGCAGCTCCAGGTCGCCCGTGACGACGCCGACCTCGTCGGTCATCACGCCACCGGGCCCGGCCACGATCGGAGACGAGTAGTCCGCCATCAGCACCTTCCGAGCATCGACTGCAACGCGGTCTTCTCGGTGGAGTTCAGCTTGAGGCCCCACCGGTACTTCGTGTGCACCCACATCTTGGCGTACGTGCACCAGTACGAGGTCAGCGGCGGCTTCCAGGCGGCCGGGTCCTGGTCGCCCTTGGACTGGTTGACGTTGTCGGTCACCGCGATGAGCTGCGGGCCGGCCAGGTCGTTGGCGAACTGCTCGCGGCGGGACGTGGTCCACGAGGACGCGCCGGACCGCCACGCCTCGGCCAGCGGCACGACGTGGTCGATGTCCACGTCGGACGCCGCCGACCAGGTCGCGCCGTCGTACGGGCTGAACCAGCGGCCCGAGGTGGCGGCGCACGACGAGTCGGTGACCACGTTCGTGCCGTCCCGCTTGAGCACGGTCTCGCGGGTGTTGCACGCGCCGGAGACGGTGCTCCAGTGCGGGAACTGCTCGCGCGAGTAGCCCGCCATGGACCCCTCGGTCGCCACGGTCAGCGACGCGAGTTCGGAGTTGGCCGTGGCGGTGCTCGGGATGCCGGGCGGCGTGGCGAGCGCGGGTGCGGTCAGGCCGAGGGTGAGGGCACCAGCCAGGAGCAGGGGGATCGAGAATTTGGCGGCTTTGTCAACCGTTGACATAATTCCGACCTTCCTAGTTGGAAGCTGTCGGAATTACCTTGGGCTAATTGTCCTGCCTTCTCAACACCTCTGGGTGACACACCAATGGATGGCGCACAAACCCTTGGTTATCGCAATCCTCGGACCAGCCGCAGATCCTCCGTGTGGCGGTACCAGGTCCACTTGCCCATCGGGCGCGGGTGCGCGACGCCGTCGATCGTCACCTGGACGGGCAGGCAACCGAGTTGGAACGCGCGCCCGGCGGTCGTCTTCACCTTTTTCGTGAACACCCTTTTGTGAATGACGCTCACGAGCAGGCCGAGTCCGTTCTCCGGGTCCGGCGTCACCTCCAGCCGGCTCGCCTGGCCGCGCAGCACCACCACGTCGTCGGCGTACCCGACCCCGCGCACCGGGCCGAGCGACCCGAGGCCGAGCAGCACGCCGCCCACGTCGTCGCGGACCAGCGGGATGCGATCGGGATCACCCGACAGGGCGAGATCCACCGCCCGTCCGGGGTCCGTCGGCAGGCCCCAGAGCCGGGCCACCGCGGAGTCCTCGTCGGTCGGCGCGTAACCCAGCGCGACGTCGGTCAGCCGTTCGGTCCGCAGCAGCCGCAGCACCACGGCGTTCAGGTCGGCATCCGTGCCGTGCACGATGAGACGTGCGTCACCCAAATCCGCGAAAACCGGGTCCACCTCGGCTTTTCCGGGCCTCGCGGGCACTTGGCACACCTCGAACCGGTCACCGTCAGTGATCAACGGCGACTGCGAGTTTCCGCAGGCCAACACGATTCCGCGCACGTTCATCTCCTGGTCTACCCTCAAGCACCGGCAAGTGACGGCTCAGCCGTCGTAGGCTCCGCTCTTACCCGTCGAACCGCTTGGAGTTTCACATGCCGGCCGTAGTGCTGATCGGCGCCCAGTGGGGCGACGAGGGCAAGGGGAAGGCCACCGACCTGCTCGGTGAGCGCGTCCAGTGGGTGGTCCGCTACCAGGGTGGCAACAACGCCGGGCACACGGTCGTGCTGCCCGACGGCCAGAAGTTCGCCCTGCACCTCATCCCCTCCGGCATCCTCACGCCCGGCGTGACCAGCGTGATCGGCAACGGCGTCGTGGTCGACCCCGGGGTGCTGCTCGAAGAGCTGGCCGGCCTCGAAGAGCAGGGCGTGGACACCTCCCGCCTGCTCATCTCCGCCGACGCGCACTTGATCATGCCCTACCACGTGGCGATCGATAAGGTCACCGAGCGCTACCTGGGCAAGGCCAAGATCGGCACCACCGGGCGCGGCATCGGCCCGTGCTACCAGGACAAGATCGCCCGCGTCGGCGTGCGCGCCCAGGACGTGCTGGACGAGAAGATCCTGCGGCAGAAGGTGGAAGCCGCCCTGGACTTCAAGAACCAGGTGCTGGTCAAGGTCTACAACCGCAAGGCGCTGGACCCCGAGCAGGTCGTGGACAGCGTGCTGGAGCACGGCGAGAAGTTCTCCTCCCGCATCGCGGACACCCGCCTGCTGCTCAACCAGGCGCTGGAGCGCGGCGAGACCGTGCTGCTGGAGGGCTCGCAGGGCACCCTGCTCGACGTCGACCACGGCACCTACCCGTTCGTCACCTCGTCGAACCCGACCTCCGGCGGCGCGAGCGCGGGCTCGGGCATCGGGCCGACCCGGATCACCACCGTGATCGGCATCCTCAAGGCGTACACCACCCGCGTCGGCTCCGGCCCGTTCCCGACCGAGCTGAACGACGAGATGGGCGAGCACCTGCGCAAGACCGGCGGCGAGTTCGGCGTCACCACCGGCCGTTCGCGGCGCACCGGCTGGTTCGACGCGGTGATCGCGCGGTACGCGTCGCGGGTCAACGGCATCACCGACTACTTCCTGACCAAGCTGGACGTGCTGTCCGGCCTGGAGAAGGTCCCGGTCTGCGTCGGCTACACGATCGACGGCGAGCGCGTCGACGAGATGCCGATGACGCAGACCGACGTGCACCACGCCGTGCCGGTGTACGAGGAGCTGCCCGGCTGGTTCGAGGACATCAGCCACTGCCGGACGTTCGAGGAGCTGCCCGCGAACGCGCGTTCGTACGTGGAGCACCTGGAATCCATCTCCGGCGCGCGGATCTCCGCGATCGGCGTGGGTCCGGGCCGCGACCAGACGATCGTGCGCCACGACATGCTCGCCTGACCTCCGGTTCCACGTGCCGTTCGCGGTGCGATCGCGTTGAACCCAGTGCCTCCGGTCCCGACGTTGTCGGGGTCGGAGGCACTTTCACGATCCGGGATGGTCCTGTCCACCCGTTGACTTCTGTTGGCCCGCGCCGAAAACTCGGCGGCATGAGTGGGCGGGCGTTCCTCGTGACCCGCCTGCACGTCGACCTCCGGCGGCAGGCGAGCGCGATCTGTCGCGCGCGCTGACGGACCCTCGTTCCCCGCCCCTGTTTTTCGGTGTCCCACGGGAGAAATCGTGTCGATTTCCACCGCGGGTGTCGTCGCGCGCCCAGAACCCGCCACGGCCCCGCGCGCACCCGCCAAGAACAAGCGAACCTGGCCCGACCTGGCCCGCTGGATCAGCCCGCTGGGCCTGGTCCTGGTGTGGCAGGCGGCGAGCAGCACCGGCCTGCTGCCACCCGACAAGCTCGCCTCACCGCTGACCGTCCTGCGATCCGGCTACGACCTGGTGCTGGACGGCTCGCTGGTCGACGCGTTCCTGGTCTCCCTCGGCCGGGTCGCGGTCGGCTTCGTGATCGGCGCGCTGCTCGGCGGCGCGCTCGGCCTGGCGGCCGGCCTGTCCCGCTGGGGCGAACGGCTGGTCGACCCGCCGGTCCAGATGCTGCGCACGCTGCCGCACCTGGGGTTGATCCCGCTGTTCATCCTCTGGTTCGGCATCGGCGAGGAGCCCAAGCTCGCGCTGGTCGCGGCCGGCGTGGCGTTCCCGCTCTACCTGAACCTGCACGCGGGCATCCGGCAGACCGACCCGGCGCTGCTGGAGGCCGCGCGGGTGCTCGGCTACACCCGCTTCGAGCGGGTCGCGCACGTCGTGCTGCCCTCCGCGGTGCCGCAAACCCTGGTGGGGCTGAGGATCGCGCTGGGCACCGCGTGGCTGTCGCTGATCGTGGGCGAGCAGGTCAACGCCGACGCGGGCATCGGCTTCCTGATCAACAACGCCCGCGAGTTCCTGCGCACGGACGTCGTCGTGGTCGGCCTGGTGGTCTACGCGCTGCTGGGGCTGACCACCGACGCGCTGGTGCGCGGCCTGGAGAGGAGGGTGCTGCGGTGGCGGGTGAGGTGAAGATCCGGGGCCTGGTCAAGGAGTTCGGTCCGCGGCGGGTGCTCGACGGGCTGGACCTCGACGTCGGCGCGGGCGAGTTCGTCGCGCTGCTGGGCCGTTCCGGGTGCGGCAAGTCCACGCTGCTGCGCATCCTGGCCGGGCTGGACGCGGACGTCGAGGGCTCGGTGGCGGTGCCGCAGCGGGTTTCCGTCGCGTTCCAACAACCCCGGCTGCTGCCGTGGCGCAGGGTGTGGCGCAACATCGCGCTGGGCCTGCGCGGGAGCGACGGGCGCGCGGTCGACGGGCGCGCGGTCGCGGCGAAGGCGTTGGCGGAGGTGCGGCTCGAATCGCACGCCGACGCGTGGCCGTTGACGCTGTCCGGCGGTGAGGCGCAACGGGTTTCGCTGGCGCGGGCGCTGGTGCGCGAACCGGACCTGCTGCTGCTGGACGAGCCGTTCGGCGCGCTGGACGCGTTGACCCGGCTGGCGATGCACCGGCTGGTGGAGCAGCTGTGGCGGGAGCACCGCCCGTCGGTGCTGTTCGTGACGCACGACGTGGACGAGGCGCTGCTGCTCGCCGACCGGGTCGTGGTGCTGGAGTCGGGGCGGATCGTCGCGGAGCACCGGGTGGGCACGCCCCGGCCGCGCACGCGGGCGTCCTTTGTGGACCTTCGGGCGGAAGTGCTGGCGGACCTGGGAGTGGACGATGTCGAAGCTGCTTAGCGTGCTGGCCGCGGCCGTGCTGGCGCTGTCCGGGTGCGGCGCGTCCGGGTCGTCGGGATCTGGCGAGGTCGTGCTGAAGGTCGGCGACCAGAAGGGCAATTCCAAGACCCTGCTGGCGGCGGCCGGGCTGCTGGACGACTTCCCGCACAGGATCGAGTGGTCCACGTTCACCTCCGGGCCGCCGCTGCTGGAAGCCGCCTCGGCGGGCGCGATCGACCTCGGCGCGGTCGGCAACACGCCGCCGATCTTCGCCGCGGCGGCCAACGCCAAGATCGCGATCGTGTACTCCGCCAAGGGGAACGTCGAGAGCGACGCGATCCTGGTGCCGGAGGGCTCGCCGCTCAAGACCGTCGAAGACCTGCGCGGCAGGAACATCGCGGTGGCCAAGGGCAGTTCGGCGCACGGGCAGGTGCTCACGACGTTGGGCGCGGCGGGGCTGACCACCAAGGACGTGACGCTGAACTTCCTGCAGCCGTCGGACGCGTACGCGGCGTTCCAGCAGAAGCGGGTCGACGCGTGGGCGGTGTGGGACCCCTACACGTCCCAGGCGTTGTTGGAGGCGTCGGCGCGGGTGCTGGCGAACGGCGTCGGCTCGGGCGACGGTGTCGGTGTCGGCAAGGGGAAGGGCACGGCGAACGGGTACACGTTCCAGGTCGCGGGCAAGGCCGCGCTGGACGACGCCGGCAAGAGCGGTGCGATCAAGGAGTTCCTCAAGCGGATCGGCAAGGCGCAGCGGTGGGCCGACGCGCATCGTGAGGAGTGGGCCAAGGCGTGGGCGGCGGAAACCGGGTTGAAGCCCGAGGTCGCGCGCGCCGCCGTGGACCGGGGTGCGGACCTGCCGGTCAAGCTGGACGACGTGGTGATCGCGTCCGAGCAGGAACTGGCCGACGCGTTCACCGCGGACGGGACGCTGCCGGGCAAGGTCGATTTCCGGAAGTTCGTGGACGGGCGATTCCAGGGAGAGCTGTCATGACCGTGGTGCTGCACTGGTTCCTGCCGACCTCGGGCGACGGGCGGACGGTCGTGGAGCGCTTCCACGCCAACCGGTCGCTCGGCGGGCCCGCGCTGCGCGACCCGGACATCGACTACCTGGAGCAGGTCGCGGTCGCGGCCGAGCGCAACGGGTTCGAGGGCGTGCTGACGCCCACCGGGACGTGGTGCGAGGACGCCTGGCTGGCCACCGCGGCGCTGATCTCGCGCACCGCGCGGCTGAAGTTCCTGGTGGCGTTCCGGCCCGGGGCGATCTCGCCCACGCTGGCCGCCCAGATGGCCGCCACCTACCAGCGGATCTCGCGCGGACGCCTGCTGCTCAACGTGGTGACGGGCGGGGACGCCGTCGAGCAGCAGCGGTTCGGCGACTGGCTCGACCACGACCAGCGGTACGCGCGCACCGACGAGTTCCTGCACGTCGTGCGGGCGGTGTGGTCGGGGCAGCCGGTGGACTTCTCCGGCGAGCACTACCAGGTCGTCGGCGCGACCCTGTCCGTGCCGCCGGACCCGGTGCCGCCGATCTACTTCGGCGGCTCGTCGGAGGCTGCGCTGCCGGTGGCCGCGCGGCGGTCCGACGTGTACCTGACGTGGGGCGAGCCGCCGGCGCTCGTGGCGGAGAAGATCGGGCGGGTGCGGGAGTTGGCGGGCGACCGGCCGATCCGGTTCGGCATCCGGCTGCACACCATCTCCCGGGACACCTCGGCGGAGGCGTGGCGCGAGGCGGAGAAGTTGTTGGCGGCGCTGGATCCCGGGCAGGTCGAGCGGGCGCAGGAGCAGCTGCGGGCCAGCCAGTCCGTGGGGCAGCAGCGGATGGTGGCGCTGCACGGCGGAGACCTGTCGAAGGGCGTGCGCGGGTTGGAGGTCCACCCCGGGTTGTGGGCCGGGATCGGGCTGGTGCGCGGCGGCGCGGGCACGGCGCTGGTGGGCAGCCACGCGGAGGTGGCCGACCTGATCGAGGAGTACCACGCGCTGGGCGTCGAGGAGTTCGTGCTGTCCGGGTACCCGCACCTGGAGGAGGCGTACTGGTTCGGGGAGGGAGTGCGGCCGGAACTGGCCCGGCGCGGCCTGCTCCGGGTGGAGCGGGCCGCGCCGAGGGACGTGGTGTTGACGCCGACCAGTTGAGCCGCCGGTTCCGCCTGATCCCGCCGGTTTCTTCGCCGGTTCCGGGGTGGCGGGACCGGCGGGACTGCTCGGGCCGGTCGGCTGGTGGTCAGCGGGAAGCGCGGGCTTCGACGGCGGTGTCGGGGTTGTCGGCGAACACGCCGTCGAGGCCGGTCGCGTAGAACTTCGCGTACTCCTCGAAGGCCCGGCCGTACGCGGTCGGGTCGGTCGAGGAGCGGAAGTCGGCGGGCAGGAACGTGTTCTCGTTGCGGAACGTCCAGGAGTGCACGATCAGGCCGCGCACGTGGGCGTCCTTGACCAGGGTGGTGGGTTCGAGCAGGAAGCCCTGGGCGTTGCGCGGGATGACCAGGTCCTTGGCCGCGCCGACGCCGGCCGCGTAGGTGCGGATCTCGCGCAGGCCGTCCGGCGTGACCAGGTCGCGGTAGGTGCGCTTGTCACCGGCTTTGACGAAGTCGTACGGCGCGCCGGAGGCGTTGATCAGCTGCACCAGCGGCACCCGGAGCTTCTTCTTGAGCGCCTTGAGGTTGGCCACCTCGAAGGACTGCACGTAGACCTTCGCGCCCGGCCGGTTGAGGCCGTTGCGGTCGAGCACGTCGACCAGCTTCTGCTCCAGCGGGAGCTTGATGTCCTGGAAGTAGGTGGGGTGCTTGGTCTCCGGGTAGATGCCGATGTCGCGGCCGAGTTCCCGGGACAGCCTGCGGCTGAGGTCGATGACCTCTTGGAGGGTGGGGATCTCGTAGCGGCCGTTGTAGAGCGTGTTGCGCGGGCGGACGTCCGGGATGCGCTCGGTGGCGCGCAACGTCTTCAGCTCGGCCAGCGTGAAGTCCTCGGTGAACCAGCCGGTGATCGACGCGCCGTCGATGACCTTGGTGGTCTTGCGGCCGGCGAACTCCTGCTTGGTCGAGACGTCGGTGGTGCCGCCGATCTCGTTCTCGTGCCGGGCGACCAGCTGACCGTCCTTCGTGGACACCAGGTCGGGCTCGACGTAGTCCGCGCCCAACCGGGCGGCCAGCTCGTAGGAGCCCAGGGTGTGCTCGGGCCGGTAGCCCGACGCGCCCCGGTGGCCGATGACGACCGGGCCCTTGGGCCGGTGCGCGCCCGCCGTGCTGTCGCCGTGCGCCGACGCCGAGGGCAAGGTCACCGCCCCGGCCACCGCGAGCGCTGCGAGCGCCGCCCACACGATCCTCGTGCGCACCATCGCCGACCTCCCTGTTCCGCGAACCTGACCTGCGGAGCCTTGTTGCGCACCGCGACACCTCCGTCACGTTGGGGTGAAGTGCAAACCACGTCATCGTGAACGCGTGGGTGTTCGTCTGGCCAGTGGGGAGGGGTGAGGTCGGGTCCGGGGTCGCGTCACTCGCGGGCGATGGCGGCCTCTTCGAGGTCGAGTTCGCGCAGCACGCGGAACAGCACCTCGTCGTCGATCCGGCCGCTGTCCCGGGCCTCCACGAAGACCTGGCGCTCGGCGTCCAGCATGGTGCGGCGCAGCCGGCGGTAGGAGGCGGCGGGGCTCTCGTCCTCCTGGCGGCCCAGGCGTTCCCACGCCGCGTTGCCCCGGTGCTCGGCCATGATCCGCAGGCGTTCGACGATGTGGTCGGGGGTCTGGTCGCCGCCGTCGATCATCTCGTCGAGGCGGTCCACGGCGGCCTGCGCGGCGGCGTGCTGCACCTGGGCCTCGGCGAGCGCGTCCGCCTGCTCCTCGTCGCCCTGGAAGCCGAGTTTGCGGATCACCCACGGCAGGGTGAGACCTTGCAGCAGCAGCGTGCCGACCGTGACGACGAACGCGCAGAACACGATCACGTCCCGGCCGGGCAGGTCGAGCGGGAGGGCGCTGGCGGCGGCCAGCGACACCACGCCCCGCATCCCCGCCCAGGACAGCACGGTGACCCCGCGCCAGCCCGGGGCCTGCGGTTCGCGCGTGCGGATCCGCTTGGAGAACCAGCGCGGCAGGTAGGCCGCCGGGTACATCCAGAGGAAGCGGACGGCGATCGTCGCGACCAGCACCGCCGCCGCGCCGCCGACCAGGGTCGAGGTGATCTGGACGTCCAGCACGATGGTCTTGAGCTGGAGGCCGATCAGCGCGAACACGAAGGACTCCAGCAGGACGTCCACCGAGCGCCAGACCGCGGTGTCCTGGAGACGGGTGTAGTAGGAGCTCTTCGGGGCCTGGTGGCCGATGTAGAGGCCCGCGACGACCACCGCGAGGACGCCGGACGACCCGAGTTCCTCGGCGAACAGGTAGGCGCCGAACGGGACGAGCATGCCCAGCGAACTCTCCATCACGCCGTCGTGCAGGTGCGCCCGGATCTTGCACACCCCGACCCCGATCACCAGCCCGACCAGCACCCCGCCGCCCGCGCTCACCAGGAACGTGCGGGTGCCCTCCCACCAGGTCGCCGCCGCGCCCATGGCGGCGACGATGGCGACCTTGTAGACGGTGAGCGCGGTGGCGTCGTTGATCAGGCTCTCGCCGGTGAGCAGCGTCATGGTGCGGCGCGGGAGGTTGAGCCGGCGGCCGATCGCCACCGCCGCGACGGCGTCCGGCGGCGCGACGACCGCGCCGAGCACGAGCGCGGCGGGCAGCGAGAGTTCGGGGAGTGCGAGGTGGGCGATCCAACCGACCCCGGCCGTGGTGGCGACGACCAGACCCACCGCGAGCAGGCCGATCGGGCGCATGTTGGCGCGGATGTTGTGGTACGAGCTGTCCAGGGCCGCGGAGTAGAGCAGCGGGGGGAGCACGAGGACGAGGATCAGCTCGGGTTCGAGTTCGAAGGCGGGCAGGCCGGGGATGAAGGAGACGGCCAGCCCGGTGGCCACCAGGACCAGCGGGGCGGGGGCGGCGAAGCGCCTGGCGACCGCGGTCACCAACAGCGCTCCGAGCAGGAGGAGCAGGAGTTCCGGTCCGTGCATGGCGCAATCTTGCGTGATGATGGCGGGTATGACCTGTCCTCATGTCGACACGCTGCCCGCGTCGGTCACGCCGTCCACGGTGGAAGGGTGCGCGGACTGCCTCGCCGCGGGTGAGCGGAACTGGGCCCACCTGCGGATGTGCCTCACGTGCGGCCACGTGGCGTGCTGCGACTCCAGCCCCCGACGTCACGCGACGGCCCACTTCCACGCGGAAGGCCACCCGGTGATGCGCTCGTTCGAGCCTGGTGAGGATTGGCGCTGGTGCTACGAAGACAGCCGCGTGGTGTGACCTGCGTTGTGCGTGCACTTGTGTCGTGGGCCGGTGCCGGTGCCGGGTGCTGAGAGCCGAGAGCCGGAACCAGAGCCAGAGTTGGCGTCGGTGTCGTGTCAGGCCGGTGCGCCAGTGCGGTGAGCGGTAGGCCGATGGACTGATGGCCTGCGGCGTGCGCGGTGGACCGAGGGCGCGAACCGTTGCCCTGTGCCCTGTGCCCTGTGCCCTGTGGGCCATGAGCCGTGGCCTGTGTCTTGTGGCCAGTGGGCCGTGAGCGGTGGGCTGGGAGCCCGGAGCCGGCGGGGTGAACCTGGGCCGTGAGCGGTGTGCCCCTGGGATGAGCGTTGGGGCGATCGGCGGGTGAGCCCTGGGCTGTGAGCTGTGGGTGCGTTGAGGGTGAGTTGTGGAGTTGTGGGGTGAGCTGGATTGTCGGTGGGGCGTGGGATGATGGTGTTGGGGGCCGGAGGCTAGGGGTTTGATCGTTTGCGCGGCTCTGAGCTGGGGTTTTAAAAGCGCGCTCGCCGCTGGGCAGGCCGCCGGGGGAAGAGGCCGTCGTGTTCTCCCCGTATGGCCTGTCAAAGACGACCACGCTTGGTCAGGGAGCGCAAGCGGAAAGCGTGCTTGCGCTCCCTGACCAAGCGTGGTTGCCCTGCGGGCAGGCCATACGGGGAGAACACGACTCGGGGGGCGGCGTGTCTTTACAGTCCCTTTAGACGGTGGGGCTATTGCTGTGACTGGCGGCACACGTAGGTTTGGTCGTATCGGATTTCCGCGCTGCACGAAGGGGTGCGCGTGTCGACCAAGTCGCAGGCTGATGTTTCCGAGTTGATTGCCGAGTACGACGAGGAGCGGCCTTCCCGGGTGTTGTCCCGGCGGTGGGAGGCGGGGGTTTGGGCGGCGACGCTGGGTGTTGCGTTGTTGGTGCTCAAGCAGGTTTTTTGGCCGTTTGCCAAGGGTGGCCAGTATTATTTGGTGATCTTTCTTGCGGTCACGTTGCCGTTGGTGTTCTTGTGTTATCGGGGGTGGCGTGGGGGTGGGGAGGACCCTCGGGTTGTCGATTGGGTGTTGGCGGCCTTGGCGTTCGTGGTCGGGGCTTACCCGTTGTTCGGTGGGTTTGACGCGTTTTTGGACCGGCAGGGGCAGTTGACGGATCTGGACGTGGTGGCCGGGTCTGTTCTGTTGGTTTTGGTGTTGGAGGCTTGTCGGCGGACTACCGGGTGGGTGTTGCCGGTGGTGTGCCTCGCGTTCATCGCGTTTGCCTATTATGGGGGGTATTTGCCGCCGTCTTGGGCCATTTCCCATGCGGGGGTCGATTTTGGGCAGATCATCAACGGGTTTTACAACGATGCCACCGGGTTTTACGGGACGCCGTTGGACGTGGCGGCCACTTATATCGTGCTGTTCACCATTTATGGGTCCGTGTTGAACGCTTCGGGGGCCGGGGCGTTTTTTGTCGATATCAGTTTTTCGGCGTTTCGGAGATCGCGTACGGCTCCGGGGCGTACGGCGGCTGCGGCCGGGTTCTTGCTGGGCACGGTTTCGGGGTCCGGTACGGCTACGACTGTCTCGTTGGGCGCGGTTACCTGGCCCATGTTGCAGAAGGCCGGGTATCCGAAGGAGAACGCGGGTGGGCTGCTGGCGGCTTCGGGGATCGGGGCCATCTTGTCACCGCCGACGTTGGGGGCTGCGGCGTTCATCATCGCTGAATACCTGGAGACCTCTTACCTTCAGGTGTTGATCTGGGCGGTTCTGCCCACCTTGCTCTACTACCTGGGTATCGCGTTGGCGGTGGAGATCGATGCTCGGCGGTTCGGGGCGAAGCCGGTGGACGTGGACGTGCCGGGTCCGTGGGTGTTGCTCCGGCGGGGTGGGTATCACTTCCTGTCGCTTGCGGTGATCGTGGTTTTTCTCGCTCTGGACATTCCGGTTTATTCGGCCGTCGTTTATGCGTCCGGGGTTGCTGCGGTTTTCGCGCTGGTGGCCCGGCGGGGGGATGTTCGGGGGTGGGCGCGGGCGATGGTCGATTCGCTGGCGCTCGGGGTGCGTGGTGCCCTGCCGGTGATCGCGGTGTGCGCGGCGGCGGGGGTCATCACCTCGACCATCACCAAGACCGGGTTGGGGCAGGAGCTTGCTTCGGCGCTGGTGGAGGTCGCCAAGTTTGTTTCGTCCGACCCCGGGGTCGTGTTGTTCGTGACGGTGGTGCTGGCCGCCGTCGCGGTCAGCGTCCTGGGGTTGGCGGTGCCGGTTACGGCCTCGTTCATTATTTCGTGGGTGGTCATCGGGCCTGCCTTGATCGAGCTGGGAGTGGCTCGTGAAGAGGCTGCGATGTTCATTTTCTACTACGCTGTCCTGTCCGAGGTCACGCCACCTACGGCGTTGGCGGCTGTTGCCGCTGCGGCTATTACCGGTGGCGATGTGATGAAGACGATGTGGCGTACGTGGAAATACACGTTGCCGGCGTTCCTGGTGCCGCTCGCGTTCGTGCTGACGGACCACGGGGCCGGGTTGTTGTTGCGGTCCTCGTTTGTCGACGTGGTGTGGGCGTTCGCGGTTTCGGTGGTGGGGGTGGTCGCGTTGGCGGCGCTCACCGGTGGGTGGATGTTCGGTCCGGCCCGGTGGCCGGAACGGCTGCTCTGCCTGCCTGCGGCGGTCGCGCTGCTTTTTCTGCAACCGGTTTCCGTGGCCATCGGGATCGGGTTCCTGGTGGCGGCGGTGGCGGTGCACCTGCTTTTGCCGAAAGTCCTCGTGCGGGGAAGGGAACGAGATGCGTAGCTGGAAGGTTCCGGTCGCTGTCGTGGCGGTCGCGCTGGTCGCGGCCGGGTGCGGTGGGAAGCGCGCGGCCGACGAAGGCGGGTCCGCCGCCGCTGCCTGCGAGGCGTCCGAAGGGCGGATCACGATCGCGACCGGCAACTCCGGCGGCGTGTACTACGTCGTCGGCGGCGGGCTCGCGAAGCTGATCAGCGACAACACCAAGCTCAAGGCCACGGCCGCCGAGACCGGCGCGTCCGTGCAGAACATCCAGCAGCTCGTCGCGGGCGACTACGACATGGCGTTCTCGCTCGCCGACACCGCCGCCGACGCGGTCAACGGCAAGGGCGCGTTCGACGGCAAGCCGCAGAAGGTGCAGGCGCTCACCCGGCTCTACCCGAACTACACGCAGGTCCTGGTGCGCACGTCCAGCGGCATCGACTCGATCGCCGACATGAAGGGCAAGCGGATCTCCACCGGGTCGCCCAAGTCCGGCACCGAGGTCATCGCCAACCGGCTGCTCACCGCCGCCGGGCTCGACCCCGCCAAGGACGTCGACGCCCAGCGGCTCGACCTCGCCAAGACCGCCGACGGCATGAAGGACGGCAGCCTCGACGGGCTGGTGTGGTCCGGCGGGCTGCCCACCGCGCAGATCACCGACCTCACCACGTCGCTGAAGGACCAGGTCAAGCTCATCGACATCACGCCGCTGCTGCCCAAGCTCAAGGAGGTCAACCCGGTCTACGACAAGGGCGCCATCCCCGCCGCCGCGTACGGCCAGGCCGCCGACGTGCCGACCGTCGTGGTGCCCAACGTCCTGCTGGTGCGCGCCGACTTCCCGGACGGCAGCGCGTGCGCCGTCACCCGGCTGCTGTTCGACAAGAAAGCCGAGCTGGAGAAGATCCACCCGGCCGCCCGGGACATCGTCAAGGAGAAGGCCGCCTTGACCGATCCCGTGCCGTTGCACGCCGGTTCGCTGGACGCGTTCGGCGGTTGACCGGTCGGGTCATCTAGGCTTCCCCACCGTGCGTGTCCTGGTCATCGGGTCTGGCGCCCGTGAACATGCCCTTGCCCTCGCGTTGTCGCGGGACCCTTCGGTGATCGCGCTCGCCTGCGCACCCGGCAACGCCGGAATCGCGGGCTTGGCGGAGATCTACGGGGTCGACGCGGGCGACCCCGACGCGGTCACCGCGCTGGCCAAGGAGTGGAACGCCGACCTCGTCGTGGTCGGGCCGGAGCAGCCCCTGGTGGCGGGCGCGGCGGACGCCGTCCGCGCCGCCGGGATCCCCTGCTTCGGCCCGTCCGCCGAGGCGGCCCGGATCGAGGGCTCCAAGGCGTTCGCGAAGGACGTGATGGCCGCCGCCGGCGTGCCCACGGCGACGTCCGAGGTGGTGGACAACCCCGCCCGCCTGGACGCCGCGCTCAACCACTTCGGGCCGCGCTGGGTGGTGAAGGACGACGGCCTCGCCGCCGGCAAGGGCGTCGTGGTCACCTCCGACCGCGCGGTGGCGCGGGCGCACGCCATGACGCTGCTCGACAACGGCCACCCGGTGCTGCTGGAGTCGTTCCTCGACGGGCCCGAGGTGTCGCTGTTCTGCCTGGTCGACGGGGCCACCGTGGTGCCGCTGCTGCCCGCGCAGGACTTCAAGCGGGTCGGTGACAACGACTCCGGCCCCAACACCGGCGGCATGGGCGCGTACTCGCCGCTGCCGTGGGCGTCGGACGACCTGGTGTCGACCATCGTGGCGACGTGCGTGCAGCCGGTGGTGGACGAGCTGGCCGCGCGCGGCACGCCGTTCAGCGGGCTGCTGTACGCGGGGCTCGCGCTGACGTCGGACGGTCCGCAGGTCATCGAGTTCAACTGCCGCTTCGGCGACCCGGAGACGCAGGCCGTCGTGGCCCTGCTCCGGACCCCGTTGGCCGGGCTGTTCCTGGCGGCGGCGCAGGGGTCGCTGTCGTCGGCCGCGCCGCTGGAGTGGGCGGACGGGTACGCGGTGACGGTGGTCGTCGCCGCCGAGGGTTACCCGGGGCGGCCCCGGACGGGCGACGTCATCACGGGCGGTGACGCCGAGGGCGTGCTGCACGCGGGCACGCGCCGTCGTGAAGACGGTGCCGTGGTGTCCACGGGCGGGCGCGTGCTGTCCGTCGTGGGAACCGGCGCGTCCCTGGCCGAAGCCCGCGCGGATGCGTACCGCCGCGTGGAATCCGTTCACCTGACCGGGTCCCACCACCGCACGGACATCGCGTTGCGCGCGGCGAACGGGGAGATCGAGGTCCCCTAAGCGTCCGACCACCGGGTGATCCACACCACCCGTTCTTACGACATCCGAGCGAGGGCGGAACCTGTCCGCCCTCGCTTTCGTCCAACCTCAGACCCGGTTCACGCGGTCGTTGGTAGCCTGCGAACTGGAACCAATCCGTTACCGACCGTACGGGGGATGGGGCGTCGTGGCAGAGGAGAACGGCCTACTGGGAGCCGTCGCCGGCGTGGGTGGGGCCATCGGGCGTGCGGTCGGCGAGGTGTTCGCGGCGGAGAAGCGCCTGAACGACACCTTGGCCAACGCGCCGGGTGCGGGCCAGAAATTCACCGTGACCAAGGAAACCGTCCTGCAGGCCGGTCACGTGATCGAGAGCCAACTGGAAAACCTGCGCGGCCACTACCGCGATGCGTTTCGCGACCTGCGGGTCCGGTTGGACGACTCGGACGCCGTGAACTCCGATATCGCGGCGGCCTGGAACGACCGGCTGGTCGAAGGGGAAGGCTCGTACGCGCAGCGGATTGCGGAGTACATGACCAGCCTGGAAGGGCTGATCTCCCAACTTCGGGCGACCGCGGTGCAATACGGCCACACCGAAGAAGAGGTCAAGGCGGCGATGGGGTCGGCGCGTGCGGCTGACTAAGGGAATCGTCGCAGCACTGCTCGTGACCGCTGCGGTGGCAGCCTGTTCGCCCGGCACGACTACCGGCACGCCCACCCCGTCCTCGGGGACCGGAGCAACGGGTTCACCCGGTTCCACGACGACGTCGAAGCCTCCTTCGGCTCGTCCCAAGGAACTCAAGGTCGACGGCGTGGACCCTTGCAAGCTGCTCACGGACACCCAGCAATCCGACCTCAAGATCGACGAGTTCAAGAGTGAGACCGCAGACGTGGTGAAGGGTACGGATTCGCCGTCGTGCGCTTACACGATCAACGGCTCGAAGTCCGCCAGCTACAGCGTCACCTTGATCTCGAACGAGGGCATCGACTACTGGAACGGGCCGAGCAACCTCGACGTCGTCGCCAAGAAGGTGGCGGGCTACGACGCTGCGCAGGTCACCCTGAAGGGAACGTCGACCGCGGAGTGCTCGGTCACCCTCGACGTGGCGGACGGGCAGCAGTTGTTCGTGCAGTTCCTGCCCTATTCCAGGGTGTTCACCCAGGACGAGATGTGCCAGAACGCGACCAAGGGCGCCGAATCCGCCCTCTCGACACTGCGGACCTTGAAGTGAGGGGGAAGCTGTGACCGGCTTCAGGCAGATCCAGGATCACCGCTTCGAAGGCTACGACAACCACGCGCTCGCCGACCTCGTCGGCAAGTTCGCGACCAGCGACGCCGCCCAGCAGTTCAGCAACGCCTCGCACGCCCTGCGCAGCCTCGCGGGCAGCCTCGCCGAGGTGGACGAGACGTTGCGCACCGAGTTGCGCAAGCTCGGCATCGAGTGGCAGGGCGCGGCGGGCGACAACGCCGGCCAGGCGGTCACCGTGTCGGCCGACGTGGCGACCGAGGGCGACGAGGCGGGCAAGCGGAATTCGCAGGCGACCGCCGTTCAGGGGGCCAGCTACAGCCAGTCCCGCAACGGGATGCCGGACCCGCAGGCGCTGCGCGGCGACACCGAGACGAGTTTCCTGGACGACGCGGGCGGGTTCTTCGGGTACGAGACCGATCACGCCAAAGAGGTCAAGGCGACGCAGGCCGCGCGTGAGCAGGTGATCCGCGGGTTCGACCAGTACGTCGACGCCAGCCGGGATTCGCTCAACCAGTACCAGGGCATGGGCAAGCCGCGTGAGTTCGAGGTCACCACGGCCTCCGCCGCGGTCGCCACGCCCGTCGCCCAGGTTCACCAGTTCGGCGGCGGTATCCCGGGGACGACCGGTGGGGTGCCGGGCACGTTGCCCGGTGGCGGGTCCGGGCAGGTGCCTGGTGGGTCGGTCGGGTTGCCTCCTCAGCTGCCGGGGCAGTTGCCCGGTGGGGGCAGCACGGGGGTCTCGCCGTTGCCCGGTGCGCAGAGCGGCACGTCGGGGCTCGCGCCGGTGCTGCCCGGCAAGGTCGGCGGGTCGAACCTCGGGCTCGGGCTGGGCCTCGGGCTGGCCGGTGGGGCGGCGCTCGGCGCGGTCGCGGCGACGGCTCGGGGTGGGCGCGTGGAGCGCAACCCGTCGGCGGCCGGTGGCAAGGGCGGTGCCGGCAAGCCCGGTGGCGAGGCGGTGCCCAAGGGTGGCGCCAAGGGCGCTGTTCCCGGCGCCCTGGCGGGCAAGGCCGGGATCTCGGCCACGATCGGGGCCATCGACCCGGACGAGCGGGCTGCGGCGCGGCCCGGGGCCGAGGCGCGCGGGGTCGGCAAGGGCGCGGTCGCCGGGAAGGCCGGTGCGGGTGGCTCGATGCTCCAGCCCGCCGCTCGCAGCGGCGAGGGCGAGGAGGACGGCGAGCACGTCCGCAAGTACGGCGTGGACTCCGACGACGTCTTCGGTGACGAGCGGATGGTCGTCCAGTCCGTCATCGGCGACGAGCCCGAAGTCAAGTGACCGCGGCGGGCACCGTCGTCCTGTCCACGCTGGAGTTCGACGTCGCGTGGGAGGCCGAGCGGCACCCCCGGCGCAACGTCGCGCTCGACGTGCCCAGCCCCGGCGTCACGCACGCCGAGCGGGCCGGGATCGTCGACAGTGCCTGGGAGTCGTTGGCGCGGCGCGGGTTGGCGGGTGGGCGGAGGTTGACGCCGGAACTGGCGGACACCTTCGCGCTGCTGGCCAACCCGCAGCTGTCCGTCGACCTCTGGATCTGGGTGGACCGGCGCAAGATCAAGGGTGTCGCCGCGGCCTCGGGCGAGGAGGCGATCCTGGCGGTCGTGGACGGCGACGAGGTGTGGCTGATCGAGGCGCGGGGTTCCGCGCTGGCCGAGGCCGCGGTGTCGGTCACCGGGGAGATGCCGGCGGGGTACGGGCGGTCGATCAGCCTGCCCAACGAGATGTTGCGCGCGGCCTCCGACGAGGCCGGGCGGGACGCGGAGAAGCTGGTGCTCGCGCTGGAGCGGCAGGGGTTGCCGCTGCACGAGGCGCAGGAGCTGGCCGGGATGTGCGACGGCATGGGCACGCGCGGCCAGTTCGGTGCCGAACGCGCGCAGCCCGGCGGTCCGCCGGTGCGCGCGGACCGCGTGGTCTCCTGGCACGACACCCCGTCCGGCCGCTACCTGCACCTGGTGCGGCCCAGTTCGGACGGCCGGAACTGGAGCACGATCACCCCGATCGACAACGCCCGGCTCGCGGCGTGCGTGTGGGAACTCCTCCAGGAGGTCTAGCGGGAACCGGGGCGGCGGTCGCGGCGTCAACACCGTTGGCCGGAGCAATACCCGCCGTCATTCGGGAGTGACGTCTGGTGATCACCGCGAGGTTGAGCGCAAGCGCTTTCCGCACCGCCTGGGAACACCTCGACCTCGGCGCGATGCCGATCGTCCTGCACGTGGCGGACGATCCCGCGCCGTGGTCCGAGCTGACCGCGCGGGGGCTCGCCCGCGGCGGCGAGCTGGACCCGTGGTTGGGCGCGGTCTGCAAGTTGGTCGCGAACCCGCCCAGGTCGGTCGACCTGCGGTTGGGGTTCGGCAGTTCGGCGGTGCGGGCGCTGGCCGTGTCCGCCGGTGCCGACGTGGTGCTGGTGGTGCTGTCCGGCGACGGGCTGACGGTGCGGGAGTCGGCGGTCGACCTGGCGGGCGCGCTGGTGGAACTGGTGCCCCCGCACGGGGACGGCCTGGTCGGCGGTCCCGACCTGCGCGGCCGGTTCGGCGTCTCGGTGCTCGACGCCGGGGGACGCCGGCGGCGGGCGGCCGACGTGGTCGACTTCCACGGGCCGGTCGACCCGGCGGAGCTGCGGCGCGGGATCGCCGCGCTGCTGGATGAACTTCGTCCATAGCGGGGGTGCCCGCGAACCGGAAACTCTAGGGTGTGGGGAATGGCGGTCGCGAAGTTCAACGCCGAGGCGATGGAGCAGTGCCGGAGCACGGTCGGCGCCCAGGCGGGTCAATTCGGTGCGGTGGGTGACGGGTTCGCCGGTCATTACGCCGATCCGGACATCTTCGGCAAGCTGGCGAATTCGGGCGGCCTTTCCGGGGCCGCCGCCGAACTCGACACCAAGGCCGGCACGGAGTTCGCGGCGGCGGAGACGCTGTTGGGCAAGGTGGAGCGCGCGCTGGACAAGATCCAGGGCGCGGTGGTCGACGTCGAGGACGCCAACGCGGCGTCGTTCCGGACGGTGTGAGCTGATGAGCGCGGTGGACGAGGTCGCGGCGCTGCCCGGTGGGCAGGCCGTCGCGCAGCTCGCGCAGAAGGTCGAGAAGGCGCGCCCGGAGGCCGTCCGGGAGATCGCGGCCCGGTGGCAGCAGGCCGCCGCGAAGAGCGCGGAATCGGGCAACGACATCGCGCAGCGGGTCGGTCAGCTGGACACCGCGTGGGAAGGCGGTTCCGCCGACGGATTCGTGGCCTACATGGGCGAATTCGCGAAGGGCGGCACCTCGCTGAACGACGCGCTCACCGCGGCGGCGGGCGACCTCGAATCGGCCGCGGCGGCGCTGGAATCGGCGAAAGCGTCGATCACCCGCATTTGTGAGACCTTGCTGGGACGGGTGCGCCAGTTGCGCGCGCAGAACCAGGGGATGCCGCAGGCGGACGTGGACAGCGCGATCCAGGGGCTGTGCGCGGAGGCGGCGGGCGACGCCCAGCCGGTGATCGCGCAGGCAGATTCGGCGCTGGGCACGGCGTTGGGCGCGCTGAAGGGGCGGTCCGGGGCGATCACGCCCGCGTTCTCGACCATGGCGGACCCCGGCACCCAGGCGTTCGTGCCGGCGCCGGGGCAGCCGATCGTCTGGAACCCGACGCCGGAACCGGAGACGCACACGTCGTCGGCCGAGCCGCAGCCCGCGCCGGCGCAGTCGCAGCCCCAGCCGACGGGTGGCGGCGGTGGCGGTAGCGGGTCCGGTGGTGGCGGCGGTGGTGGCGGATCGCACGGCGGTGGCGGCGGTGGTGGTGGTGGGATGAGCGGACTCGGGTCCAGTGGTGGCCCGCCGTCCAGCGGTCCGCCGCCCGGCAACGTCGACCAGTGGATCCGGGAGGCGATCAAGATCCTCCAGGCCGCCGGCATCCCGGTCACCGAGGCGAACATCAACCAGATCTGGACGATCATCGAGAAGGAGTCCGGCGGCAACCCGCACGCGCTCAACGACTGGGACTCCAACGCGGCCGCGGGCACCCCGTCCAAGGGCCTCATGCAGTGCATCGACCCGACGTTCCAGGCGCACAAGCTGCCCGGCCACGACGACATCTGGAACCCGGTGGACAACATCATCGCCGGCGTCCGCTACACGTTCTCCCGCTACGGCGGCTTCGAGGGCCACCCCGGCCTCAAGTCGATGGCGGGCGGGGGCGGCTACCAGGGCTACTAGCCTGGAGCCATGCTGGGTGTAGCCGCACGGGCCGACGTGCCGCCGTTCCACGTCATGGACATCGTGTCCGCCGCCGCGCGCCGGCAGCGGACGCACGGTGACGTCGTCTCGCTGGCGGCGGGCCAGCCGGCCGGTTCCGCGCCGGAACCGGTGCTGCGGGCGGCCGAGAAGGCGCTGCGCGAGCAGACCCTGGGCTACACCGAGCAGCTCGGGATCGTGGAGCTGCGGACGGCGCTGGCCGGGCACTACGAACGCCAGTACGGGCTCGCGGTCTCGCCGGACGACGTCGTGATCACCACGGGCTCGTCGGGCGCCTTCCTGCTGGCGTTCCTGGCCTCCTTCGACGCCGGTGCGCGGGTCGCGCTGGCCCGCCCCGGCTACCCGGCCTACCGCAACATCCTGCGCGCGCTGGGCTGCGAGGTGGTCGAGCTGCCGTGCGGGCCGGACACCCGGTTCCAGCCGACCGTCGGGATGCTGGACGAGGCCGGCCCGCTGGACGGCCTGGTCGTGGCGAGCCCGGCCAACCCGACCGGCTCGGTGCTCGACCCGGGCGAGCTGAAGGGGCTGGCCGAGTGGTGCGCCGAGCGCGGCACCCGCCTGGTCAGCGACGAGATCTACCACGGCATCAGCTACGGCGCGCCGCTCGCGTGCGCGTGGCAGACCTCGCGGGACGCGATCGTGGTCAACTCGTTCTCCAAGGCGTTCGCGATGACCGGCTGGCGGCTGGGCTGGATGCTGCTGCCGGCGCAGCTGCGGCGCGCGGTGGACTGCCTGACGGGCAACTTCACCCTCTGCCCGCCGGCGCCGGCCCAGTACGCGGCGGTGGCCGCGTTCGAGCCCGAGTCCTACGCGCAGACCGCGCGGCTGGTCGAGGGCTACCGGCGCAACCGGGACGTGCTGCTGGCCGGGCTGGCCGAGTTGGGGATCGACCAGGTCGCGCCGGCGGACGGGGCGTTCTACGCCTACGCGGACGTCTCGCACCTGACCGACGACACGATGGCGTTCTGCCGCCGGCTGCTGGCGGACACCGGTGTCGCGATCGTGCCGGGCCTGGACTTCGACCCGGTGCACGGGCACGAGTTCGTGCGGATGTCGTTCGCCGGGTCGGCGGGTGACATCGAGGAGGCGCTGCGGCGGCTCAAGGGCTGGATCCCGCCCCGGGTGGATTCGGCCCGGTAGATTCGGTCCCGGGTGTGGCCCTGATCAGGAACCCGCACGTCACGTCGTACGTTGGAGGGGACATGGTCAAGATAATCCTGTGGCTGCTGGCGGCCTGGCTGGTGCTGTCGCTGGTCGGCGCGGTCGTCAAGGGGCTGGTGTGGCTGGCGGTGATCGGCGGGGTGCTGTTCCTCGCGACGGCCGCGTACGGCGCGATCAAGAGCAGCAGCGCCCGGAAGGGCATCAAGGGGCCGCGCTAGGCCGTCCGGTCTGGAATACCGCAGGCCGAGGGGTCACCATGGGGCGGTGACCGACGAGCACCGCCTGGCGGGCTGGGAGCGGCGGGCCGAGTGGCCGCTGACGGCGTTGGCCGTCGTCTTCCTGGTGGCCTACGCCTGGGAGGTGCTCGACAACCGCGCGACGCCGGGGCTGCACGTGGTCCTGGAGGTCGTGCTGTGGGCCGTGTGGCTGGTGTTCGCGGTCGACTACGGCGCGCGGTTCGTGCTGGCCGCGGACAAGCGCCGGTTCTTCGTCACGCACCTGTTCGACCTGCTCGCGGTGTTGCTGCCGATCGTCCGGCAGTTGCGCGTGCTGCGCCTGCTCACCGTGCTGAAGGTGCTCAACCGCCGGTTCTCCGGCAGGGTCCGGCACCAGATCGGCGTGTACGTCGCCGGGGTCACGACGCTGGTGGGGTTGTGCGCGTCGCTGGCCGTGCTGGACGCCGAGCGCAACCAGGCCGGCGCCACCATCACCACGTTCGGTGACGCCGCCTGGTGGACGCTGACCACGATCTCGACGGTGGGTTACGGCGACCGGTACCCGGTGACGTGGGAGGGCCGGCTGGTCGCGGCGCTGCTCATGATCGGCGGGATCGCGCTGCTCGGCGTGATCACCGGGACGATCGCGTCCTGGCTGGTGGAGCGGTTGAGCGGGGTGGAGGGTCAGGTGGCGGAGGCCGAGCAGGCCACCCTGGCCGAGTTGCGGTCGCTGAAGGCCGAGCTGGCCGAGCTGCGGGCCGAGCTGCGGGGCGGGTCGGCGGGTGGGCCCGGGGTCGGGGCGGGTGCCCGGTCGGGCGTCGTCGAGGGGCCGCCGGTCAGCGGAGCAGGCCGAGTCTGACCAGTTCGGCGCGGGCCTGGGCGGCGTCGCGCCAGTGGACGCCGGTGAGGCCGGCTTCGGTCGCGCCGTCGGTGTTCTCCTCGCGGTCGTCGAAGAAGACGGCGTCGCGGGTGCCCAGGCGGTCGGCCAGGACGCTCCAGATCGCGGGCGCGGGTTTGATCACGCCGAGGTCGCCGGAGAACACCAGGTGCCGGAAGTGCCGCGTCCACGGCTGCTTCGAGGCGATCCGGCCGAACGACGACGGCGCGTTGGACAGCAGCGCCAGCGGCACGTCGGCGGCGGCCAGCTCCTCGATCAGCGCGATCGCGGCGGGCGAGGTCACCAGCCAGCCCTCGAAGTCCACGGCGGTCAGGTCGAGCACCAGCTCCTCGGACACCTCGCGATCCAGTTCGCGGCCCACCGACTGCCAGTACTCGACCTCGGAGATGCCGTGGTCGTAGGCGTTGCGGAACGCCCAGTAGGGGTTGGCGAACCGCTCCGGCGGCACGTCCAGCAGCCCGGCCAGCCGGTCCAGGTTGCCGTTGGCCTCGCTGATCACGTTCCCGTAGTCGAACACCACCCAGCGGCTCATGAGCTGACCGACTGGATCCGGCGCAGGGCTTCGGCCACGTCGGCGGCGTTCACGTCGCGGTGCGTCACGAATCGAACTTTCCCCGCCATCGGCCCGGCATAAACTCCGAGGTGCCGAAGTCCCGTGAGGGTCACCTCCAGGTCCGGCACGCCGGCCAGCACGATGTTGGTCGCGGGTTCGTCCACCTGCCAGCCCAGTTCGGCCAGGCCCTTGGCGAGGGTCTGGGCGTTGGCGTGGTCGGCCGCCAGGTCGTCGATCCGGTCCAGCCCGACCAGCCCGGCCGCGGCCAGGACTCCGCCTTGGCGCACGCCGCCGCCGAGCATCTTGCGGATCCGCCGCGCCTGCGCGACGAACGCCGTGGTGCCCGCCACGACCGACCCGACCGGCGCGCCCAACCCCTTGCTCAGGCACACCTGCACGGTGTCCACGCCCACGGTCAGCGCGGCCGGCGGCACGCCGAGCGCGACCGAGGCGTTCCACAGCCGCGCGCCGTCGAGGTGCACTTTCAGCCCGGTCTCGCGGGCGGCGGACACCAGCAGCGCGTGCTCGTCGGGCGGGGTCACCGCGCCGCCGGCCGCGTTGTGCGTGTTCTCCAGGCAGAGCAGGGTGGTCTTGAGGGTGTAGTAGGGCCCGTCCGCACCGGCGGCGGCGCGGACGGCGTCCGCCGTGAAACGCCCCGGCCGGTCCCATTCCAGGGGGTGCGGCATCCCGCCCGCGATCCACGCGGCGGTGCCGAGTTCGCTGTCCAGCACGTGCGCGCCGCGCGCGGCGAGGAACCGGTCGCCGGGCCGCAGGTGGGTGATGAGCGCGATCAGGTTGCCCATCGAACCGGACGGCACCCAGAGGGCGGCCTGCACGCCGAGCAGGTCGGCGACCCGTTCCTCCAGGGCTTTCATGGTCGGGTCGTGTTCGAGCACGTCGTCGGCGACCTCGGCGGACGACATGGCCAGGCGCATGTCCTGGTCCGGTCGGGTGACGGTGTCGGAGCGGAAGTCCAGGGGTGCGAGCTGGGTCACGAATGGATCACATCACACCGGGCAAGCCCTTACCGGTTGCCGCCTGTCGTACCACCATGGGGGTGACGCAAGTCTCGGTCAACCGGCGTGCAACCGTAAGACCGCCCGGTTCCGTCCGGTAAGTGCAAGCACGACGAGCGGAGAGAGTCCGCGTGGATCAGCGCGACGAGCAGGAGTTCGCGGAGTACTTCGCAGCTCGCCGGGAGGCCGTGCGCCGAACGGCGTTCCTGCTCTGTGGTGACTGGCACCGCGCGGACGACCTCGCGCAGACCGCGTTCGTCGCGTTGCACCGCAGGTGGCGCAAGATCCGGGACAAGCAGGCCCTGGACGCCTACGTCCGCCGGTCCGTGGTGCGCGCGGTGATCGACGAGTCGCGCCGGCCCTGGCGGCGGGAGCGCTTCGTGGACGAGGTCCCGGAGACGCCTTCGCACGACGGGGAGATCGCCGACGCGGTCGCCACGCGGGAAGCTCTGGTCGCGGGCTTGAAGCGGGTGCCGCCCCGGCAACGGGCGGTCCTCGTGCTGAGGTTCCTGGAAGGCTTGGACGTGGCGGCGGCGGCCGAGGCGCTCGGGTGTTCGGAGGGGACCGTCAAGAGCCAGACCTCACGGGGTCTGGAGGCCCTGCGCGAAGCGCTGGGCGACACGATCGACGACCTGAGACCTGCGTCGTGACCGGGAGGTGGAGGTAGGTGGACGAGCGCAAGATCGCAGAGCTGTTCCGCGACGCGGCCAACGGAGCGCCGCCCGCGTCCTTCGACGTGGGCAACGTCCGTTCGGAGTCCGCGCGGGCGACCGCGCGGCGGCGCACGCAGCTCGCCCTCGGGTCGGCGCTCGCGGTGGTCGTGGCGTTCGGCGGTGTCGTGGCGTACGCCAACTTGGTGCCGCGCGAGAACGTCAGTACGTCTGCGGGTTCCGCTGACAGCTACACGTCCCCTAACCTCAGCCCGTTCGCGGAAGCCGAACCGCGACAGGGTCAGACGCCCGCCGCACCGGAGATGAGCGGCGGGATGCCGCCCAAGAGCATCCCCGACGATCCGTCTACGCAGGGGGACGGGACATCGGGGACGACCGGTCGTCCGACGACCGGTGGCGCCTCCGGGTGCCAGGAGGTGGACCGGGAGCTCGCCGTCGCCCTCGCCGACGAGCTCCCGGCCGCCGAAGGTCTCCAGCCCTCGCACGCGGTGGCCAACTGCCCGACCGGGGCGCGTGGAGCCGGGTACCTGGTGCGGGACGAGCAGGGTGTCTACGGGGTCGTGTCGGTGGTGTTGGTGCCGCCGGGGGTGCTGACCCTGGCTTCCTCGTCGCCTGCCGAGGGGCGTGCGCCGGCGCGGGGCGGGACGGTGTTCGTGTTGAGCGAGCCGGCTCAGGGGTCGGCTGTCGGGCCGTTCGAGGGGCGGTTGAACGATCTCGCATCGCGGATCGCGGCGCGGTTCTGATCGGATTTCTCCGGATTCCTCGGCTCTCGTGGTTTGTCTGTCGTGGTTGGTTCTGCGTGAGTGCTGAGTGCTGAGTGCGGTGAGTGCTGAGTGCCCGGATGGGTGGCCTGGTGTTGTTCGTCGCGCGCAGGGGTGGGTGCCGGGCGCAGAGTGGTACTGATGTGCCAGTAATCTGGTACGGTCGTGCCAGTTTCGTTCGGAGGAGGTTGCCATGGCGTGGGCCGTGCTCATCGTGTCGGGGTTCTTCGAAGCCGGCTGGGCGGTTGCGCTGAAGCTGTCGGACGGGTTCAGCAGGCTGTGGTGGACGGTCGCGTTCGCGGTGTTCGCGCTGATCAGCTTCGCCGGGCTGGCGTGGGCGATGAAGCAGCTGCCGGCCGGGCCCGCGTACGCGGTGTGGACCGGCATCGGCGCGGCGCTGACCGCGGTGATCGGGATGATCTGGCTCGGCGACGGCGTGTCCACGCTCAAGCTGGTGTCGCTCGGGCTCATCGTCAGCGGTGTCATCGGCCTGAACCTGTCCGGTGGCGGGCACTAGTACCTTTCCCCGAATGACAGCCGCAACGCCCAAGGGCGAGCGTCGCCGCCAGGCGCTGGTCGAAGCCGCCGCAGACCTGTTGGTCGACGGTGGTTTCGACGCGGTCCGGCACCGCGCGGTGGCCGAGCGCGCCGGACTGCCGCTCGCCTCCACCACGTACTACTTCGACTCGCTGGACGACCTGGTCACCGCCGCGCTGGAGTTCCACGGCGAGCGCGAACTCGCCTACGGCAAGGCGCGCCTGGCCGAGTTGGACGTGGCGGCGTGCGGTGGGGACGCGTTCATCGACCTCGTGCTGGACCTGCTGCTCGGCCCGCCGGCGGGCGACCGGGACGCGGAAGCGGTGCTGCTGCGGTACGAGCGGCTGGTGGCCACCGGGCGGCGGCCGTACCTGCGGCCGTTGATGCGCCGGCTCAGCGGTGAGCTGCACGGGTTGTTGATCGAGATCTTCGAGCGGGCCGGGCAGTCGGTGGGGCGCGAGCGGGTCGAGGAGTTGATCGCGCTGGTGGACGGGGCGGTGGTCAACGCGTTGATCGAGATCAGCCCGGATCCTCGGGAGGCGGCGCGGCGGATGCTGGCCAAGTTCGTGACGCCGCGTTGAGTCCTGACCGCCGGGGTTGGTAACCGCTGGTGGCGTCGTGGTGACGCTTGGTGGGTTCGGACGGCGGTTGGTGGTGGGTGTCGGGGATTTTTGGTCGGTGGTGCAACCTGCGGGCCCCTTCGGACGTGAATAGAGGTGGGGGTCGGAAGGGGTTCGCATGCGCAGGGCCGACGAGCAGGCGTTTCGTGACTTCGCGGTCGGCCACGCCGCCGCGTTGCGCCGGACCGCGTACCTGTTCTGCGGCGACTGGCACACGGCCGAGGACCTGATGCAGGCCAGCCTGCTGAAGCTGTACCAGGCGTGGCACCGGGTGGAGTGGCGCGACCACCCCTCGGCGTACGCGCGGAAGGTGCTGCTGCGGACGTGGCTGGACGAGAAGCGCAGGCCGTGGCGGCGGGTGGAGCAGCGCGACGGCGAGGTGCCGGACGTGGCCGACTCGTCGTCGGACCCGGAGTTGGCCGGGGAACGGCTGTGGGCGCGCGACCTGGTGCACGCGGGGCTGCTGCACGTGCCGCCCAGGCAGCGGGCGGTCCTCGTGCTGCGGTACTTCGAGGACCTGCCGGTCAGCGAGGTCGCGGTGGCGATGGGGTGCACCGAGGGGACGGTCAAGAGCCAGACCGCGCGCGGCCTGGTCGCGTTGCGGGCCGCGGTCGAGGAGTTGGAGAAGGGGGTGGTGGTGGCGTCATGAGCGAAGCGGAGTTGCGCAAGAGCCTGCGTGCGGCGGTCGGCGACGAGCCACCGCTCAACTTCGACGCGGATGCATTGATCGAGCGTGCGCAGGGCGTGCGGGCCGCGCGGAAGCGGCGTCGGGCGCTGGTGGCGGTCGGGGTGGCGACGGTCGTGCTGATGGGGACGGTGTTGTCGCTGCCCGGGGTGTTCTCGGTGCGCGACGGGGGTCTCAACGGTGGTGTGATCGACGCGTTGAGCGGTCGCGACCTGACCACGTCGGTTCCCCCGTCGGTCGGGACCGTGTTGCCGGAGGCCGCGCCTACGCCCTCGGGGTCGGTGTCGACCCGGTCGCCGGGAGCGCAGGTCCCGGGAATCGGGTTTCCGGGAGGGCAGTCGTCGGGGGCGGTGGTTACCGCGCCACCGGGGTCGGGGGTGTTCGATGCGCCGTCGCCGGAGAAGTTGAAGATCTTGTCGGGGTACCTGGCGGGCCGGTTCGCGGACGTGGTGCCCGGGGTGTCGGAGGTGCGGGCGGAGTTCGCGGACGACGCCACGAAGGGCCGGTCCGGGGTGGTGAGCGGGTTTGTTTACTTCGTGGACGGGGAGGGTAGTGGTGGGGTTGTGATCCACCTGAGCAGCCCGCCGGCCGTTGTCACCGCGGACGAGTTCTGCGCTGGGATGACGTGCGAGTACAAGGAGCGGCAGTCCGATGGCACGGTGTTGGGGTTCGCGCGGTCTAGCAGCGGGTCCTCGCCGAACCTGATGAGTCTTTCGGTTGCGCACTTCCGGGCGGACGGCACGGTGGCCCAGATCACCGGCTACAACTACGACCCGGCGCAGGGCGGGAAGATCCGTGACAAGGTGCCGGTGACGGTCGATCAATTGGCTGCCCTGGTCACGGATCCCAAATTGTTCGCATTCTGACCGGCCGGTTGGTTGGGCGGCTTGGTGGTTGGTGGCTGGTCGCCCGGCTTCGGTGCGGGTGATGTGGTGTGCCTTCAGTGGACCTTTTCCCCTGGGCGGCGGGCGCAGGCTTAGAGGACTGCGTCCGTCGTCCGTCCAGGGGGCGGGCGTCATTGGGATTGACGCGCTGGTGGTTGTGGTGAATTCGGCACGGGGTTGGGTTTTGGGCGTGGGGTCGGGCTCGGAGTCGGGTGCTGGGGCGGGTTCTGGGTTGGGCTTGGCGTTGAGCTTGGTGGTGGGGTCGGTGGTGGGTTTGGTGGTGGGCTCTCAGTGTTTTCGCCTGGGAATGTCGGTCCCTCGTGGGATAATGGTGTCGGGGGCCGGAGGCCGGAGGCCACGATCGTGGCCTTTGAGGGTTCGCTGACCTGCGATTTTGCCTCTGGGTGGGTATCCGCTGCCGGTATTCGCTGCCGGCATCTGCGGCGGTGGTCGCCCGGTCGCTGGGTCGAGTTGGCTTGGTGACGGCCGGCAGTCGACAGCAGGGGTGAAAGGCAGGGGTGAAAGGCAGGGGTGAAAGGCAGGGGTGAAAGGCAGGGGTGTAAGACAGGGGTTAAAGGCGTGGGTAAGGCTGGAGATGAGGGATAAAAGCGGACGCTCGCCGCTGGGCAGGCCGCCGGGGGAGGAAAAGCGCGCCGTGTTCTCCCCGTATGGCCTGGTCTGAGACAACCGCGCTTGGCTGGGCAGCGCAAGCGAAAAGCGTGCTTGCGCTGCCCAGCCAAGCGCGGTTCGCTGCGCGCAGGCCATACGGGGAGAACACGGCGGGGGCTGGGCTTTGAAGCTGGCTGGCGGGGCGTTGTGTGGGCTTTTCTTTGTTTGCGTATGTGTGTGTAGGTTTTGCGTATGTGTGTAGTGGGGCCTGTGTGAAGTGGGCACCTGTGTGTACGCGTACACGTTTGTGTGTGCGTGTGTGTACGTGTGTGTGAGGCGCGTGTGGGGAGTGGGGGCTGGGAGGGTGGGTAGGCTTGGGCGGTGACTAGCAAGCCGCGTATCGCCAACGTCCTCGCAGGTCGCTATGCCTCCGGTGAGCTGGCCACCCTGTGGTCCGCCGAGCACAAGATCGTGTTGGAGCGGCAGCTGTGGCTTGCCGTCCTCCGGGCTCAGGCAGGGCTCGGGGTTGCCGTTCCGGTGGAAGCCGTGGCTGATTACGAGCGGGTTGTGGAGCAGGTCGATCTTGCCTCCATCGCCGCTCGGGAGCGGGTGACCCGGCACGACGTCAAGGCTCGGATCGAGGAGTTCAACGCCCTTGCCGGGCACGAGCACGTGCACAAGGGCATGACCTCGCGTGACCTCACCGAGAACGTCGAGCAGCTCCAGGTCCTCCGCTCGCTCGAAGTGGTCCGGGGCAAGGTTGCCGCTGTGCTGGTGCGGTTGGCGCGGTTGGCTGCCGAGCACACCGATCTGGTCATGGCCGGGCGTTCGCACAACGTTGCCGCGCAGGCCACGACGTTGGGCAAGCGGTTCGCCTCTGCCGCTGACGAGACGTTGGTCGCCTTCCACCGGCTCGACGAGTTGATCGCCCGCTACCCGTTGCGCGGCATCAAGGGACCGGTCGGCACGGCGCAGGACATGCTGGACCTGATGGACGGTGACCACGCCAAGCTCGCCGAGCTGGAGCAGGCCGTTGCGGGGCACCTCGGCTTCTCCAAGGTGCTGACCAGCGTCGGCCAGGTCTACCCGCGTTCGCTGGACTTCGACGTGGTGTCGAGCCTGGTCCAGCTGGCCGCCGGGCCGTCGAGCCTGGCCAAGACGATCCGGCTGATGGCCGGGCACGAGCTGGTGACCGAGGGGTTCAAGCCCGGTCAGGTCGGGTCCAGTGCCATGCCGCACAAGATGAACACGCGGTCGTGCGAGCGGGTGAACGGGTTCGCGGTGATCCTGCGCGGCTACTTGTCGATGGTCGGCGAGTTGGCCGGCGACCAGTGGAACGAGGGCGACGTGTCCTGCTCCGTGGTGCGTCGGGTGGCGTTGCCGGACGCGTTCTTCGCGTTCGACGGCCTGCTGGAGACGTTCCTGACCGTGCTCGACGAGTTCGGCGCGTACCCGGCGGTGGTGGCCAAGGAACTTGACCGGTACCTGCCGTTCCTGGCCACGACCAAGGTGCTGATGGCCGCCATCCGCCGTGGTGTCGGGCGGGAGACCGCGCACGAGGCGATCAAGGAGAACGCGGTCGCCGTGGCGCTCGCCATGCGCGAGCAGGGTGCCGACAACGATCTGGTGGACCGGCTCGCGGCGGACTCCCGGATCCCGCTGGACCGCGACGAACTCCAGGCCCTGCTGGACGACCGGTTGTCGTTCACCGGTGTCGCGGGCGACCAGGTGGCGTCCGTGGTCGCCCAGGTCGAGGACGTGGTGGCGAAGTTCCCGGCCGCCGCCGGGTACGTGCCGGAGCCGATCCTCTAGGGCCTGCCCCAGACGAGCCTGCCCCGTCGGGTCTTCTCGCACACCAGCGGGCTCCCGGCGGGGTCGACCGCCGACGCGCCTTCCTCGTCGCACGGGAAGCCCGGGAGGGCCACCGGGCCGAAGTCCGGCTTGGTGGGCTCCACCGCCGTGGGCTCGGTCGGCTGCACCTGGACGGGCGGCGGTGCCGGGGGCGGTGGCGGCGGTTCCTCGGTGGTCGGGTCGACCGTCGGTTCCTCGGTGGTGGGGATCGGCCGCACCGAGATGGAGGCGACGGCGGGGATCGAACTCGGGGTCTGCGACGTCGAGATGCTCGGGATCGGTACCGGGGGCGGGGCCGCCTCGGGTTTCGCGCACCCGCTGAGCAGCAGGCCGAGACCGGCGCTCGCGGCGGCGGTCGTCCAGGCTGCCTTTCGGGCCATCACGGGTAGCCAGGGTAGGGGGGCTGCCCCGTGATGCCCAAGAGTGGTCCGTTCACAGCCTGCCGGCGTCGATGATCCTCTTCAGGAACTGCCTGGTCCGGTCGTGTTCCGGGCTGCCCAGCACCTGCTCCGGCGGGCCCTGCTCGACCAGCTTGCCGCCGTCGAGGAAGCAGATCCGGTCCGCAACCTGGCGGGCGAAGCCCATTTCGTGGGTCGCCATCAGGATGGTCGCGCCCTGGGCGGCCAGCTCGCGGACCAGGGACAGCACCTCGCCGACCAGTTCCGGGTCGAGCGCGCTGGTCACCTCGTCCAGCAGCAGGAGCCTCGGCGAGTAGGCCAGCGCCCTGGCGATCGCGACCCGTTGCTGCTGGCCGCCGGACAGGCGGTCGGGGTAGCCGGCCGACCGGTCGGCCAGGCCGACCCTGGCCAGCAGTTCGCGGGCGCGCTCCTCGGCCTGGCCGCGCGGGACGCCGTGCACCTCGCGCGGGGCCAGGGTGATGTTGTCCAGCACGGTCATGTGCGGGAACAGGTTGAACGCCTGGAACACGATGCCCATCCGGCGTCGTGCGACGTCCGCGTCCACCCTGGGGTCCGAGACGTCCACGCCGTCGAGGTGGATCTCGCCGTCGTCCAGTTCCTCCAGCAGGTTCACGCAGCGCAGCAGCGTGGACTTGCCGGAGCCGGACGAGCCGATCAGCGCGACGACCTCGTGCTCGTGCACGTCGAGGTCGACGCCGGCGAGGACGGTGTTGTGCCCGTAGCGCTTGACGACGTTGCGCACCTTCAGCACGGGCGCGGTCATCGACCCCCCTGGCGTTGTTCGGCGCGCTTGGCCATGGCGTCGGCGAAGCGCGCGGACGGTATCGCGAGCAGCACGAACAACAGGCCCGCCACGACGTACGGGGTGAAGTTGAACGACTTGGCCTGCTCGATCTGCGCGGCGCGCACCGCGTCCACCGCGCCGAGCACGGAGATCAGCCCGCAGTCCTTCTGCAACGCGACGAAGTCGTTGAGCAGCGCGGGCGCGACCCGGCGCACCGCCTGCGGCAGCACGACCAGCCGCATCGTCTTGCGCGGCCCCAGCCCGAGCGACCGGGCCGCCGCGACCTGGGACGGGTGGACCGATTCAATCCCCGCCCGGAACACCTCCGCCACGTACGCGGTGTAGGCCAGGACCAGCGCGACACCGCCCAGGACCACGTAGTCGTTGGGCACGCCGGTCAGCCGCAGCGCGGGCAGCCCGAACCCGACCAGGTACAGCAGGATGA
Organism: Saccharothrix sp. NBAS 001; assembly: GCF_056640475.1. NCBI lineage: Bacteria > Bacillati > Actinomycetota > Actinomycetes > Pseudonocardiales > Pseudonocardiaceae > Saccharothrix > Saccharothrix sp. NBAS 001. The sequence goes on along the minus strand of NZ_CM153251.1, from coordinate 7,627,718 downwards.
TCAACGGCAGCCCGCGGAACAGGTCCACGTACGCCGTCGCGAGCACGCGCAGCGGGAACCAGACCGGCCCGCGCAGCGTGCGCACCGCCGCGATGCCCAGGGCCAGCACCAGGATCAGCGCGCCGCACACCAGCAGCACCCGCAGGTTCAGCCACAGGCCCTCCAGCACGGCGGGCAGCGAGCGCCAGGCGATCTCCAGGTTGAAGAACGAGTCCTGCACGCGCGGCCAGCCCGGCGCGCGGGTGAGCGTGAAGTAGGCGACGGCGGCGAACACCAGGGTCGAGAGCAGGGCGACCAGGGTCGAGCGCCGCGAGCGGGAACGCTTGTACGCCAAGCGTTCCCGCTGCAGATTGCTGATCGTCACTTCAGCTCGGGTGCGCTGCCCGCAGCCGACAGCCACTCCTGTTCGATCGCGGCGAGCTTGTTCTTGGAGCGCAGGGACTCCACGGCGTTGGACACGCAGCCGGTCAGCGCGCTGCCCTTGTCCAGCACGATGCCGAACTGCTCGGGCCGGCGGTCGGCACCGGGGATCTGGCCGATGATCTGGCCGTCGTCCATCTCCGCGGACGTGATGTAGAACGCCGTGGGCAGGTCCACGACCAGCGCGTCGATCTGCCCGGCCCGCAGGGCGGCCTTGGCGTCGTCGTTGGTGTTGTAGACCGCCACGTCCTGCTCGGTGGACAGCCGCTTGGCCGCCTCGAACGACGTGGTGCCGACCTGCGCGCCGATCTTGACCTTCTTCAGCTCGCCCAGCGTCTTCACGCCCGCTGCCTTCGACGACTTCAACGTGATCGCGACCTGGTCCACGTCGTAGTACGGCGCGGAGAAGTCGACGGCCTGCTTGCGCTCCTCGGTGATGGAGAACTCGTTGATGTCGGCGTCGTAGGTCTTCTTGCCGGGCTGGATGGCCGCGTTGAACGGCACCCGCGTCCAGACCACGTCGGCCTTGGCGTAGCCGAGTTCCTCGGCCACCGCGTAGGCCACGGCGGACTCGAAGCCCTTGCCGTTGGTCGGGTCGTCGTCGACGAACCACGGCGCGTAGGCGGGCTGGTCGGTGCCGAAGGTGATCTTGCCCGGCGTCAGGGTCGCCAGTTTGTCCTTCGAGCACGCGACGCCGTCGACCGCGGTCGGTGTCACCGGTGTCTCGTCGGCAGGGGCGCAGGCGACCGCGAACAGGGCGGCGGTCACGGTGAGTATCAGTGCGGGTGCACGCATGGGGGAAATCTTGCCGCAGGTGGGAAGACCCGCCCATGACCTGGGACGGGTCGGCTTCGGCCGGCGTCGGGGAAGCGGCGGTGGCGGGCGCGGCAAGTAGGCTGCGGGGCGTGTCGAAGCTTGCTGACTACCGCCCCGTCGCCGCCGGCAAAGTCCGCCACCTGTACGAGGTGGACGCGGAGTTGCTGCTGCTGGTGGCGTCGGACCGGATCTCCGCGTTCGACCACGTGCTGGCCTCGGAGATCCCGGACAAGGGGCGCGTGCTCACCGCGATGAGCGTGTTCTGGTTCGAGAAGTTCGCCGACCTGGTGCCCAACCACGTGGTGGCCTGGGACGACCCGAGGATCCCGGCCGAGGTGCGCGGGCGCGCCCTGCTGGTGCGCAGGCTGGACATGGTGCAGGTGGAGTGCGTCGCGCGCGGCTACCTGACCGGCTCGGGGATCGTCGAGTACCGCGAGTCCGGGTCGGTGTGCGGCGTGGCGCTGCCCGCCGGGCTGGTGGAGGCGTCGGAGCTGGAGAAGCCGATCTTCACGCCGGCGACCAAGGCCGCGCTGGGCGAGCACGACGAGAACGTGTCCTTCGAGCACGTGGCGGCGGAGGTCGGCGCGGAACTCGCGGAGCGGCTGCGGGAGGCGACGCTGGGCGTCTACTCGGCGGCCCGGGAGTTCGCGCGGTCGCGCGGGGTGATCCTGGCGGACACGAAGTTCGAGTTCGGGCTGGACGGCGCGGGCGCGCTGGTGCTGGGTGACGAGGTGCTCACGCCGGACTCGTCGCGCTACTGGCCGGCGGACGGGTACCAGGCGGGGAGGGTGCAGCCGTCGTTCGACAAGCAGTTCGTGCGGGACTGGCTGACCTCGCCCGCGTCGGGCTGGGACCGGGCGTCGGACACGCCCCCGCCGGCCCTGCCGGACGACGTGGTGGCCGCGACCAGGGACCGGTACGTCGAGGCTTACGAGCGGATCACCGGTCTGTCGTTCGGCGACTGGATCGGTGCTTAAGGGCTTGGTGGGGGGCTCTGAATGGGTGGGGGCTCTGTCGGTGTGTTAGGGCATTAAGGGTGTGTGGGGGCTCTGACGGGCGGGGAGTGGGCGGGGTGACGGTGGGCTGGCTCAGTCGTCTGTCGGGTGAAGGCGGCGCGTAAGTTCGCTCGATCGGTTACGGAATGTCACCTGGCTGTCAAGCCGGCGTCACGCCGGTGCGGCGCACTGGGTGGCATGGTCGCCACCCTCGTGGTTTCGCTGTCCGGCATCGGGCCCCGCACGCTTGGCCGGTGCGCCGACCTCGTCGCCGAGCTGGACCGGCGTTCGGTGCCGTTGTCGCTGCTCCTGGCACCGCGCAAGTTCGTGCCGGGTGAGGCGCTGGAGTGGGTCCGGGAGCGGGTTCGCGGGCGGGACGCGCTGGTCCTGCACGGGTTCGACCACAGCACCGACCCGTGTCACCGGGCGGTGTCGTTGCGCAAGCGGGCCGAGTTCTCCGCGTTGCCCGCGCACGAGGCCGGGTTGCGGCTGGTCGCGGCGCGGGCCGCGGTGCACCGGTTGGGGTTGCGCACGGACGTGTTCGCGCCGCCGAGCTGGCTCGCGTCCCCCGGCACGCTGGTCGCGCTGCGCCGGCACCGGTTCGCGGTGTGCGCGGACATGGCCGGGGTGCGCGACCTGCGCACCGGGGACGTGCGCGCCGGCCGGGTGCGGATGGTCGGCGAGCACTGGAGCCACCTGCTCAGCGTGGGCCGTGCGGCCCGGCGCGGCGGGTTCGTGCGGCTCGGCGTGGACGCCGCCGACCTGGACCGGATCGGCGTGCGTGACATGGTGCTGGAGTCGGTCGAACTGGCCCTGCACCACGGGGCCGAGGCGGTGACCTACAGCTCGACCGACTCGCCGCGCGGCAGCACCAGGAACTCCGTGCCCTCGGGCGAGGTGCCGGCCAGCACCCGGTAGTACAGGTCCGTCCGGGCCAGGATCGCCTCGTGGATCGGCACGGCGACCCGGGGCCCGACGGCGGCCAGGAAGTCGGCGGCCTCGGAGAGCTTCATCCACGGCGCGGCGGCCGGCGCGGCCAGCACGTCCACCTTCTGCTCGGGCACGGTGAGCGAGTCGCCGGGGTGGTAGAACGCGCCGTGGTCGACCAGGTAGCCGACGTTCACCGGCACCTCGATCGCCGGGTGGATCTGCTCGTGCGGCGCGTCGATCACGTGCACGGACGCGCCGGCGACGGTCAGCACGTCACCCGGCCGGGCGGGGGTCGCGCCTTCCAGTTCCTCGGCCGAGTAGAGCCGGGCCTCGGGGTTGTTGGCGAGCAGGTCGGGCAGGCGCGCGGTGTCCAGGTGGTCCAGGTGGTGGTGCGTGACGAGCACCGCGTCCAGGCCGGTGACCTCCTCGAAGCCGGTCGACCAGGTGCCCGGGTCGAACAGCAGCCGGGCCGTGCCGGTGTCCACGAGCACGCACGAGTGTCCGAAGTGGACGATCCGCATCCCTTTGTCCCCTTTGTTGCGATTTTCCGACGTTCGGCGGGCTGACACCCGCCGGTGGCGTCCGGGAGCATCACTGGTTGTAACCATCCCTGCTCACAACGTGAGGTGAACCAGTGCGAGGCACCCTGCGCCTCTTTGCTGCCGCCCTGCTCGTTGTACCCGTCCTGGCCGGAACCGCAAGCGCGGCCGAGCACTTCGAGCAGACCCGGCAGGTCGGCCAGGACGAGGTCGTGTCGACCGTCCTGGCCGGGTCGTCGCCGTCGACGACGGTCTTCCGGCCCGGCTCGTGGTACCTGAAAGCCCACTTCACCGGCCTGCGGCTGGTCGGTGGCGACGTGCTGACCGTGGCCGACCCGACGGGCGCCGAGTCCTACCGGTACACCTCGGACGTCCTGGCGTCCGGCACGGCGTCGAAGGACGCCACCGGGTTCTGGGCGATGTCGGTGACCGGTGACCGCGCCGTCGTGTCCGTCCAGGGTCGGGACGGCGGTCGCGCGCACCCCGCGTCCCGGGTCGTGCTCGACAAGATCACCCGGGGCTTCACCGAAGCCGAACTGGCCGCGTCGGTCGGGCCGCAGAGCATCTGCGGCGCGAACGACTACCAGGACGCCGCCTGCTACCAGACCAGCAACCCCACCGAGTTCGGCCGCACCAAGGCCGTTGCCAAGCTCCTGCGCAACGGCGGATCGCTGTGCACGGCGTGGCGCGTCGGGCCGAACAACAAGATGCTCACCAACAACCATTGCTTCACCAGCGGCACCGGGATCGAGGTGTGGTTCAACTACCAGTGCGCGACGTGCGGCGGCACCACCTCCGCGACCGTCACGAAGGTGCTGGTGCAGACCGTGCTGAAGACCAGCACGACCCTGGACTACACGCTGTTCAGCGTCACCGACTTCGCGAAGATCAGTTCGTTCGGCTACCTGGAGCTGGACGCGCGCGTGCCCGCCGTGGGCGAGGAGATGTACGTCATCGGCCACCCGGCGGGCAAGCTCAAGAAGCTCTCCCTCCGCGACGACCAGAACGCCGGCGGGTACTGCAAGGTGTCGGCGGTCCGGGTCAACGGCGATTCCGCGCAGTCCGACATCGCCTACCGCTGCGACACGGAAGGCGGGTCGTCCGGCTCGCCGGTGCTGTCGCGGCAGACGCACAAGGTCGTCGGCCTGCACCACTGGGGCGGCTGCCCGAACCAGGGCGTGCGGATCGACCTGATCGCCGCGCAGGTCGATCCGGTGCTGTGAGTGGCTGTGGGGCCGGCGGTCGCGTAGGCGTGATCAGCTCAGGGCGTTGAGGAGGGTCTGCTCCTCGTCCAGGGAGAGGCCCGCCCGGCGTTGGCGGTCCAGCCCGAGGCCGCGCTCGTACTCCAGCGAGTCGAGCGCGGTCTCGGCGGTCGGGCGCAGGCGCAGGCCGGCGGCCAGCGCCGGGCCCGCCTCGCGGAACATCAGGGCGCGGTGGGTCTCCGGCAGCCAGAGCGGCAGGCTGCGCGGGCCCGCCCACGGCGCGATCTCCTGCTGCTGGAGGACGGACTCCGGCACGCGCACCAGTTCGGTGCCCTGCGGCGCGACCGCGCCCGCGATCTCGCCGAGCACCAGGCTCAGCGGGTTCGCCGGGCCGATCGCGTCGAACGTGCCCGCGGTGCGGTTCTCGGCGCTGTCCACGATCCACGCGGCCAGGTCGCGCACGTCGACGTGCTGGGTGGCCTGGTCCGGCACGTCCGGCACGGCCACCCGCCCGCCCCGCGACAGCCGGTTCGCCCAGTAGCCGAACCGGTCGCTCTTGTCGCCGGGGCCGGTGATCAGGCCCGCGCGGACGATGAACGCGTCGTCGTGCGCGTCGCGGACCGCGTTCTCGCTGGCCACCTTCACCGAGCCGTACCGGTCGGGGGTCTTCTCCGCGTTCGGGTCGTCTTCGAGGGGCGGGAGGGTCCGGGTGCCGCCCGGGGTGCCGTGGTCGGCGTAGACCGAGCAGCTGGAGACGAACGTCCAGTGGCCGGCGTCGACGCTGCGCAGCGCGTCGCGGACCCAGGTGACCGACATCGTGGCGACGTCCACCACCGCGTCGAACGACTGGCCGACCAGCGACCCCAGCCCCTCGTTCCGGTCGACGGGCACGTGCACCGCGCCGTCGGGCACCGGCCCGCCCTCGCCGCGCGCCGCGCACACCACGTCGTGACCCCGCCGCACCGCCTCGGCGGCGATCGCCTTGCCGAGGAACACCGTCCCGCCCAGCACCAGGATCCGCATGATCCCAACAGTGGGCTCGATCGCGTCCGGCCGCCAGCCCGTACGCCGACAGCGAACGCCGCTCACCGGATTGCCGGGAGCGAGCCGTCGTTGCTGCAACGTGCGAACACACGTTCGAGTGGACGTGGTCCGGGCGGGTGGGCGCGGTGCCGATGCACGGACGTGACCGTGCACGCCTTCGTCGACGAATCCCGCCGAAACGACACCTATTTGCCGGCGGCGGCCGTAGTGGCCCCGGCCGAGTTGAGCAAACTGCGCACCCGCTTGCGCGGCCTGTTGTTGCCCGGACAGCGGGAGTTGCACTTCCGGCGGGAGAAGCCGGTCAGGCGGAAGTTCCTGCTGTCCCGGCTGGTGGAGTTCGGCGTCGGGGTCGACGTCTACCGTGCGGATTGCCGGGATGGCGAGGAACGCGCCAGGCAGAGCTGTCTGGCGCGGCTCGTGGACGACCTGCTCGACGTGCGCGCCAACCGGCTCGTGCTGGACAGCCGCGACGCGCGGAGCAAGCACGACCTGCGGACCGTCCGCGAGGTGGTGAACAAGCGCGGCAGCGACGTGCCCTTGGTGTACGAGCACGTCGACAGCGTGGTGGAACCGTTGTTGTGGATCCCGGACATGGTCGTCGGGTGTCACGGTGTCGGCGGCGATTGGGCCCGTCGCGCGAAGCCCGCGATCAGGTCGATCATCCGACTGGATTGGCCGTAGAAAGCGCGAAGCACGGCCGACGTCCGTCCGGACGTGGACCGTGCTCACTTCCTCGGCTTACGGGCCGAAGCTGATTGAAGGTTAGCAGCTGTGCGGGCAGAACCGCGGTTCCTGATCGGGTGAAACCAGGTGAACGTGTGCCTCCCGCCACCTGTCTCGACCTGTCCACGATCCGGCGTGTGCCGGCCAGCGCGGAGCACGGGGCCGATGTGGTGTACGAGCACCTGGACAGCACCAACGAGCCGCTGCTGTGGCCGGCGGACGCCGTGGCCTGGTGCTTCGGTGCGGGTGGGGACTGGTGCCGGCGGGCCGCAGCCGTGCTGGGCGGCGTGATCGACGTCGATGGTCCCTGGAAAGCGCGAAGCGCGGCCGCCGAACGTCCGGAGGGGTGCCGCGCTCACTTCCTCGGCTTACGGGCCGAAGCTGATTGAAGATTAGCAGCTGTGCGGGCAGAACCGCGGTTCCTGATCGGGTGAAACCAGGTGAACGTGTGCCTCCCGCCACCTGTGAAGTTGATGAACACCCAGCTCAGGTAGGCTCTGCCAGTACCGCCAGCCACCTCCTACCAGGGAGCAGCCTGTCGTGGCCCGAGTCGTCGTCGACGTCATGCCGAAGCCCGAAATCCTCGACCCGCAAGGACAGGCGGTGGCCAATGCGCTGCCCCGTCTGGGTTTCGACGGAATCACCACTGTCCGCCAGGGCAAGCACTTCGAGTTGGAGGTCGCCGACGACGTCGACGACGCCGCTCTCGCCAAGATCGCCGAGACCTTCCTCGCCAACCCGGTGATCGAGGACTTCGTCGTCAGGCGGCTCGACGCATGAGGGTCGGGGTCATCACGTTCCCCGGCACGCTGGACGACGTCGATGCCGCCCGCGCCGTCAAGTACGCCGACGGCGAGGCCGTGCCGCTCTGGCACGCCGACCACGACCTGAAGGGCGTCGACGCGGTCATCGTGCCCGGCGGCTTCTCCTACGGGGACTACCTGCGGGCCGGGGCCATCGCGCGGTTCGCGCCGGTGATGCAGGAAGTGGTCGAGGCCGCCCGCAAGGGGATGCCCGTCCTGGGCATCTGCAACGGGTTCCAGATCCTCTGCGAGGCCCACCTGCTGCCCGGCGCGCTCACCCGCAACGACAAGTTGCACTTCGTGTGCCGCGACCAGTGGCTCCGGGTCGAGAACAGCGACACCGCGTGGACCTCGCGCTACGACCGGGGGGCCGAGATCCTGGTCCCGCTGAAGTCCGGCGAGGGCGGCTACCAGGCCGACGCGGACACCCTCCGCGAGCTGGAGGACGAGGGCCGCGTGGTGTTCCGCTACGTCGGCGGCAACCCGAACGGGTCGCGCAACGACATCGCGGGCATCTCCAGCGCGAACGGCCGGGTGGTTGGCCTGATGCCGCACCCGGAGCACGCGATCGACGCCCTCACCGGCCCGACCGACGACGGCCTGGGCATGTTCCTGTCCCTGCTCGACGCGGTGGTAAGCGCATGACCCTGGACACCGTCAAGAACGCCGAGGCGACGCCCGAGCAGGACCAGCCCTACAAGGAGCTGGGCCTCAAGGACGACGAGTACAGCCGCATCCGGGAGATCCTGGGCCGCCGCCCGACGGACGCCGAACTCGCGATGTACTCGGTGATGTGGAGCGAGCACTGCTCCTACAAGTCGTCCAAGGTGCACCTCAAGTACTTCAGCGACACCACCACCGACGAGATGCGCGCCAAGATGCTCGCGGGCATCGGCGAGAACGCCGGCGTGGTGGACATCGGCGACGGCTGGGCGATCACGTTCAAGGCCGAGTCGCACAACCACCCGTCCTACGTCGAGCCCTACCAGGGCGCGGCGACGGGTGTCGGCGGGATCGTGCGGGACATCCTGGCGATGGGCGCGCGCCCGCTGGCCGTGATGGACCCGCTGCGGTTCGGGCCGGCCGACGCGCCGGACACCCGGCGGGTGCTGCCGGGGATCGTGGCGGGCGTCGGCGGCTACGGCAACTGCCTGGGCCTGCCCAACATCGGCGGCGAGGTCGTGTTCGACGCGACCTACGCGGGCAACCCGCTGGTCAACGCCCTGTGCGTGGGTGCGATGCGGGTCGAGGACCTGCACCTGGCGCACGCCTCGGGCACCGGCAACAAGATCATCCTCTACGGCGCGCGCACCGGTCTGGACGGCATCGGCGGCGTGAGCGTGCTGGCCAGCGAGACGTTCGACGACACGGCCGGCAAGCGCAAGAAGCTGCCGAGCGTGCAGGTCGGCGACCCGTTCACGGAGAAGGTGCTGATCGAGTGCTCGCTGGAGCTGTTCCGCGAGCGCCTGGTGGTCGGCATCCAGGACCTCGGCGGCGCGGGCCTGTCCTGCGCCACCAGCGAGCTGGCCTCCGCCGGTGACGGCGGGATGCGCGTGCACCTGGAGCGGGTCCCGCTGCGGGCCACCGGCATGACGCCGGCGGAGATCCTGTCCAGCGAGTCGCAGGAGCGCATGTGCGCGGTCGTGCGGCCGGAGGACGTGGACGCGTTCATGGCGGTCTGCGCCAAGTGGGACGTCATCGCCACCGAGATCGGCGAGGTCACCGAGGGCGACCGGCTGGTGATCACCTGGCACGACGAGGTCGTGGTGGACGTCCCGCCGCGCACCGTCGCGCACGAGGGCCCGGTGTACCAGCGGCCGATCGAGCGCCCGGCGGACCAGGACGAGCTGGTCGCGAACACCCCGGACGCGCTGCCCCGGCCCGCCCGGGAAGACCTGCTGGGCCTGGTCAAGACGATGGCCGCGTCGCCGAACCTGGCGTCCAAGCGGTGGGTCACCCAGCAGTACGACCGGTACGTGCGCGGTGGCACGGTCCTCGCGCAGCCGGCCGACTCGGGCATGATCCGGATCGACGAGGACACCAACCGGGGCGTGGCGCTGTCCACGGACTGCAACGGCCGCTACACCCGGCTCGACCCGTACGCGGGCGCGCAGCTCGCGCTGGCCGAGGCGTACCGGAACGTGGCGACCAGCGGCGCGACGCCGGTCGCGGTCACCAACTGCCTGAACTTCGGCTCGCCGGAGGACCCGGGCGTGATGTGGCAGTTCGAGCGGGCCGTGAAGGGCCTCGCGGACGGCTGCGTCGCGCTGGGCATCCCGGTGACCGGCGGCAACGTCTCCTTCTACAACCAGACCGGCGCGACGGCCATCCTGCCGACGCCGGTGGTGGGCGTGCTCGGCGTGATCGACGACGTCCGCCGCCGCATCCCGACCGGGGTGGGCGCGGAGGCCGGCGAGACGTTGATCCTGCTCGGCGAGACGCGCGCGGAGTTCGGCGGCTCGGAGTGGGCGCACGTCGTGCACGGGCACCTGGGCGGCGTGCCGCCGAAGGTGGACCTGGCGCGCGAGAAGCTGCTGGGCGAGGTCCTGGTGGCCGGGTCGCGGGACGGGATGCTCTCCGCCGCGCACGACCTGGCCGAGGGCGGCCTGGCGCAGGCGCTGGTGGAGACCTGCCTGATCGGCGAGACCGGCGCCCGGGTGTTCCTGGAGGGCGACCTGTTCACCGAGCTGTTCAGCGAGTCCGCGGGGCGGGTGCTGGTCGCCGTGCCGCGCACGGAGGAGCTGCGGTTCACCGACATGTGCACGGCGCGCGGTCTGCCGTGGCGCAAGGTCGGCGTGGTGGACCCGGAGTCCAACTCGCTGGAGGTCCAGGAGCTGGGTCAGCTCGACCTCGACGAGCTGCGCGCGGCCTGGGAGGGCACCCTCCCGGCCCTGTTCGACTGAGGTGGTGGGTGGTCGGGGAGCTTGCGGAGTACTCCCCGACCACCCCTTTCGCGCGGGCGGAAGCCCTAGCCGGTGGCCAGCACCCGGAGCCGGTCGTAGGCCCCGTTGAACTGGTTCTGGTCGATCGGTGACGACGTGTACTGCCAGAACGTGTGGTAGCCCCAGTCGTGGGGCAGGGTGCCGACGCCGGACGAGTAGCGCGCCACCCACAACGGGCTGGTGGAGCTGAACTCGCCGGCCGCGCACTGGTTCCACCAGTTCGTGGACGTGTAGATGACCGGCCAACGCCCGGTCCGGGCCTCGTAGCGGTCGCCGAAGGCGCGGACCCAGTCCACCATCGCCCCCTTCGACATGCCGTAACAGGTGTCGCCGTAGGGGTTGTACTCCATGTCGAGCGCGCCGGGAAGGGTCACGCCGTCCGCCGACCAGCCGCCGCCGTGGTCCACGAAGTGGTCGGCCTGGTCCTGGCCGGAGGACCGGTCGGGCAGGGCGAAGTGGTACGCGCCGCGGATCATGCCCACGTCGTACGAGCCGTCGTACTGCTGGGTGAAGTACGGGTTGCGGTACGAGGTGCCCTCGGTCGCCTTCACGTAGGCGAACCGCTTGCCCTGGCCCCACCAGTAGCCCCAGTCGACGTTGCCCTGGTGGCTGCTGACGTCGATGCCCTCGACCGACTCGCGGGCGGACCTGGCGTCGGGTGGGGGCCGCCGGTCGCCGACGCCCTCGTGCTTGGCGATCTGCGATCCCATGGCGTGGTCCTCGACGGGGGCGGGGGCCGCGGTCGCGGTGGCGGGGGTGGCGATGGCCAGGATGGCGCAGGTGGCGAGGGCGGTCGCTCCGCTCAGGAAGGTTCTCATCGAAGGCACCTTTCGAGTCCGTGCAGGGTGGCGACTCGATTTCGCAGTGTGCCGCTGTGCCAACCGGATGACCAGGGTTTGTGTAAATTGGTCACCAATCCGGCTTGTCCGGGTTACCCCAGGGCAAGGTTGAGCAACTGGTCCGGGTTGCCGTTGAAGAGGTTCTGGTCACCGGGGAACTGGCCCGCGGCCTGCCACTGCCAGATCGTTTCGTAGTCCCACCCGTTCGGCAGAGCGCCCAACTGGTCGGAGTAGTACGCCACCCACAGGGGGTTGGTCGAGCCGAACGTGGACGACCAGCCGACGCAGCGGTCCCACCAGCTCGTGGACGTGTAGATGGTGGGGTAGCGCCCGGACCGCTCCCGGACGCGGTCGCTGAACGCCCGCACCCAGGAGCCCATCTGCCCCTGGTCCAGGCCGTAGCAGGTGTCGCCGTAGGGGTTGTACTCCAGGTCGAGCGCGCCGGGCAGCGTCTTGCCGTCGGCCGACCAGCCGCCCCCGTTGTCCACGAAGAACTCGGCCTGCTCCCGGCCGCCGGACCGGTCGGGCAGGGCGAAGTGGTACGCGCCCCGGATCATGCCGACGCCGTAGGAGCCGTCGTACTGCTGCCCGAAGCGCGGGTTGCGGTACTCGGTGCCCTCGGTGGCCTTGACGTAGGCGAACCGCGCGCCGTCACCCCAGGCGCGCCACCAGTCCACGTCGCCCTGGTGGCTGCTCACGTCCATCCCCGGCACCCGGCCGTCGGGCAGCCGCGCCGGTCCGGTCCGGCCGGTCCCCTCGTGCTTGGCGATCTGCGACCCGGCGTAGTGGTCGGCGGAGCCCCCGGGCAGCGCCTGCGCCGCCGGCGCGATCGCCAGCGTGATCACCACGGCGCCGAGTCGAGTGGTCAAGGTGCGGAGTCGACGGATCATCGGCACCCCCAAAGAGCCTAGGCGATTGGTGCATCCGTACTAGATCTTCGAGCCTTTCGTCCGGTTCCGCATCCGGGGTGTCACCCGTCCAGCCGCTTCAGCTCGTCGTCGGACAGCTCCAGGTGCACCGCCGCAGCCGAGTCGCGGATGCTCTCCGGCCGCGACGAACCGGGGATCGGCACGACCGTCGGCGACTTGGCGAGCAGCCACGCGAGGCACACCTGCTGGGGGCTCACGCCGTGCGCGCGGGCCACCTCCTCGAACACCGCGAACCGCGACCCGAGGTCGCCGGCCGCGCTGATCCCGCCCAGCGGGCTCCACGGCAGGAACGCGATCCCGCGCGCCGCGCACAGCTCCAGTTCCGGCTCGGAGGACCGGTAGGCGGGCGAGAACTGGTTCTGCACGGAGGCCAGCCGCCCGCCCAGCACCTCGTCGGCCTCGCGGATCTGCGCCGGGTCGAAGTTGGACACGCCCGCGAGCCGGATCTTGCCCTCGTCCAGGAGGTCGGCCAGCGCGCCGACGGACTCGGCGGTCGGCACCTTCGGATCGGGCCGGTGGAACTGGTAGAGGTCGATCGCGTCCACGCCGAGCCGGCGCAGCGACGCCTCGCACGCGGACTTCAGGTACTCGGGCCGCCCGTCGAGGTCCCACCCGCCGCCGGCGGTGCGGGTGTGGCCGCCCTTGGTGGCGATCAGGACGCCGTCGACGCCCTTCAGCGCCTCGGCGATCAAGGTCTCGTTGTGCCCGAAGTCGTGTTCGTCGGCCGAGTACGCGTCGGCGGTGTCGATCAGCGTCACCCCGGCCTCGACGGCGGCCCGGACGGTGGCCACGGCCCGTTCGCGCGGCGGCCGACCCGTCAGCGACATCGGCATTCCGCCCAGCCCGATGGCGCTGACCCGCACGTCCCCGATCCGGCGCTGCCGCATGGTGTCCACCTCTCGTCTGGATGCATCCACCAGCAGCCTGCGCCAGGGCCGGCCGGCTGTCCATCAGAGAGCGGCGGAGGGTCGTGCGAGTGGTCGGGAGGGTGGGCAGGAGGGTGGGCAGGAGGGTGGGGTCTCAGGTGGGTGGTCAGGTGGTCGGGTGGCGCAGGGCCGCCAGTGCCGCGTCGGCCTGGCCGATCAGCTGCTCCAGCGCGCCCTCGTCGAAGATCAGCTCTATGTCGCCGCCGGGGAACGAGAACTCCGCGCCGCCGGGGACGATCCGGTGCGCGATGCGGGTCTCGCAGTCGAAGCCGATGGACAGGTGAATGGTGGTATCTCTGCCTTAGTTCATTCGATCGGGTGGCCTAGTGGCTGATCGTCCTTGCGGCACACTTTCGCACCATGGCAGTGGAACAGGAGTTCGATCCCGTCATCGCGCGGCTCCGGTTCGGGGAGTCGGCGCGGCAGTTCCGGGAGGCGGCCAAGATCGAGTTGATGGCCGCCGACCAGGCGATGGGCGGCTACCACGGCAAGCTCTCGAAGATCGAGAACGGCAACATCGGCCCGCGCCCGGACGACGTGGAGTGATGATCGGGAACTACCGCATCCCCTCGCTGCGGGCCGACGAGTTCCGGGCACTGGGTGTGGTGGCCCGGCGGCGGGCGACGCCGGCGAAGAACGTGAACACGTCCCGGCAGTACGTTTCGCTGGAACGCCGGGCGTCCGAGATCCGCATGGTCTACAACGAGATCCCCGGCCTGTTGCAGACGGCGGAGTACGCGTTCCAGGCGCTGTCGATGTCACCGGTGGTGGTGGCGTCCGACCTGGCGGGCTTGGCGGAGGAACGTGCCAAGCGTGGCCGGCGGGTGATCCGGGCGGACGGCCCGGAAGTCTGGATCGTGCTCGGCGAGGAGGTCCTGCACCGGTCCAACGGCGGCCCGGAAGTCCTTGTGCGGCAACTGGAGCACCTGCGGGACGTGGCGAGACTGCCGAACGTGCGTCTGCGGCTGCATCTGCGGTCGATCACTTCCGGGATCGTGTCGGCGCTGAGCAACCCGTTCACGTTGCTGAGTCTCGATCAAGGCAAGTCGATCGTCTACGTGGGTTCGCTGACCCGACCGGACTACATCAAGGCGACCGAACCGTACGTTGCCGCGTTCGAACAAGCCTGGGAACTAGCTGCCTCCATGCAACGGTCCGGCGAGATACTGGAAGGCAGGATCGCCGAACTCTTGGATGTTTAGGAGCATTGATCATGCCGATGGACTCTCTCAAGGGCGCACAGTGGCGTGGGAGCAGCTACAGCAATGGTGGCGGTGGCGCGCAGTGCGTGGAGCTTGCGTGTGTGGCCGAGGGTGCGGCGGTGCGGGACAGCAAGCAGCCGGAGGGTGCGGCGTTGATGTTTCCGGTGCGGTCGTTCCGGGTGTTCCTGGCGGGCGTGCGCTAGTCGTCGCGGCCCATCAGACGGGCTTGTGCGAAGGCCGGATCACCAACTTGCGGGCGACTAGGAGCAGTGATCATGCGGATGGTGTCCCTCACGGGTGCGCGGTGGCGCAAGAGCAGCTACACGAATGGTGGTGGCGACGCGCAGTGCGTGGAGCTTGCGTGTGTGGCCGAGGGTGCGGCGGTGCGGGACAGCAAGCAGCCGGAGGGTGCGGCGTTGGTGTTTTCGGCGGGGGCGTTTCGGGCGTTTCTGGCGGGCGTGCGCTAGTCGTCTCGGCCCACCAGGCGGGCTTCCTCGATACCGGTCAGCGACCAGCCGGTCGGGTCTTCCTTCACGCGCGTTCCCGGCAGCACCTTCAGCGATCCCACCAACGTCGGCGGCGTGGGCGGCATGTGGACGAACAGGGTCACTTCCGCCCCGCGCACGTCCAGCTCACGGGCGAACGTCGCGTCCTGCAGCGACAGCCCGCCCAGGAAGCGCGCCTGCTGGAAGTCGACGCGGCCGAGGAAGGCGCTGCCGGAGAACAGGGCCGGCTTGGAGAACTGGACTTCGCGGAACGCCGTGGCCCCGTGGAACCGGGTGCGCCGCGCGGTCAGCCGGCCGATCCGACGGCCCTCTAGGCGCAGGTACTCGACGTTCGCGCCGGTCAGGTCGAGGTGGTAGAGCGTCGGGTCGGTGTTCTGGCCCCACGGCAGCAGGTCGGTGATCAGGCGCTGCGCGGTCAGCCGGACCGTGCGCTCCCGGTCCTGCTCGGGGGTCGGCCGGTCCACCTTGTCGCCCGCGCGGTGGTAGGCCTGGTCGGGGTCGTCGGCTTTGATCGTGAGCGCCGGGTGCTCGAACGGTTGGCGCAGGTACGCGCACAGCACGTCGAGCACGGTCTGCCGGTACCTCGGCGTGGCCCGCGCCAGGCCCGCCAGCGCGTGCATCGCGCCGACCCGCACCTGGTCGGCGTCGTTGCCGAGCATCTCCACGGACCGCGCGAACCGCTCGTCGGCGACCTTGTCGCTCTCCAGCTCGTGCCGCGCCTCCTCGGTGCGCCGCCGCCGGTCGTTGAGCCACAGCGCGTACAGGGCCACCACGGCACCGCCCGCGAGCCCGCCGGTCTTGATCGCCTCGGCCACCGACTGCTTCGGCTCGACCCACAGCAGCACGGCCGTGGTCGCCACCGTCACCAGGATCGCGGCCACCACGCTCACCGCAAGCAACAACCGTCCGCGCACGCGGGTCAGCTCCTCACCAGGCCGGTCGCGGAGTCGCGCGGGTCGACCACCCAGCCCGCGGGCAGCGACGTCTCGTGCTCCAGGGACACCTTCATCCCGTGCGTGCGGGCCACGTTCACCTTGGCCGGCCGCAGGTCGAGGTCACCGCGGAACTCGGCCCCGGTGAAGTCGACCGGCTCGGCGAACTCCGCGTCCTCGAAGCTCACCCGGGCGTGGAAGCGGGAGCCCGCGAACTTGTTCGGGCCGAGGAACCTGGTCCGGGCGAAGTCGGTGTTCTCCTGGCCGACGAACCGGCTGAACCACGCCTTCCCGTGGAACACCACGTCGTGCAGGTAGAGCCGGCCCGTGCTCTCGGTGTCGGTGAACCACGCGCCGCCGTGCACCACGGTGTGGTGGAACGAGTTCGACTCGTCCAGCCGGGCCGCGCGGATGGTCAGCTCGCCGACCTGGCGGTGCGAGAGGTCGAAGTAGGTCAGGTACGCCCTGGTCAGGTCCAGGGTGTACCGCTCGGCGTCGGCCTGGTCGGCGGCCGGCAGCAGGTTCGCGACGAGCCGTTGCGCGCTGAGCCGGACCTCCAGCTCGCGCTCGCTGTCCTGGGTCAGCCTGCCGGCGACCTTCTCGGGCACGAACGGCCGGCGCAGGTACGCGCACAGCACGTCCAGCACGGTCTGCGTGTACTCCCCGCGCGAGCGCGCCAGGCCCGCGAGCGCGTGCATCGCGCCCACCCGGACCTGTTCCGCGTCGTGCCCGAGAAGTTCAACCGATCGGGCGAATCGTTCGTCGGCGACCCGCGACCGGTCGTGTTCGGCCCGGGAGTCCTCCAGCTTCTGCCGGGCGGTCTCGATCTCCTGGCGGCCCTCTTCGATGCGCTGCCGGGCCTCGTCGGTGCGCCGCCGCCGGTCGTTGAGCCACAGCGCGTAGAGCGCCACGACCGCGCCGCCCGCCAGGCCGCCGGTCTTGATCGCCTCGTTCTTCGGCGCGTTCGGGTCGATGACGAACAGCCAGCCGGCGACCAGCAGGAACGCGCCGATCGAACCGACCAGGGTGGGCACCAGGAGGCTCCGGGACCTCCTTTGCCGAATCACGAACAACACGGCGGCTGCGGCGACGCCCACCGCGCCCCCGATCCACAGGTACTCCACAACCGGGGGATTCTTCCCGGTGAACGTGGCCCGCGGTGGGCGTTTCGGAACGGACAGCAAACCGACGGTGTGCTAACTCACCGGATTGGCCCATGATGTGGGGGTCACCGCGACGGTGTGGAACCAGAAGACGGTGTGGAACCGTGAAGGAGACCCCGTGGACAGCGTGGAGCGGCCTACCTGGGCGCCAGGGGACATCGACCTGAGCCGCCCGAGCATCGCGCGGGTCTACGACTACTGGCTGGGCGGGGCGCACAACTTCGCGGTCGACCGGGCGGTGGGCGACAAGGTGCAGTCCGACGTGCCGATGCTGCGCACGATCGTGCTCAACCACCGGTCGTTCCTGCGCCGGGCGGTGCGCCACCTGCTGGCCCAGGGCATCCGGCAGTTCCTCGACCTCGGGTCGGGCATCCCGACCGTGGGCAACGTGCACGAGATCGCGCAGGCCGTCGACCCGACCGCGCGGGTCGTCTACGTCGACATCGACGCCGTGGCGGTCGCGCACAGCCGGGCCATCCTGACCGGCAACGAGCTGGTCGGCGTGCTCCAGACCGACGTGCGCGACGCGGAGGCCGTGCTCAAGTCGCCCGAGGTGCAGCGCCTGCTGGACTTCGACCAGCCGATCGGCGTGCTGATGGTCGCGCTGCTGCACTTCGTGCCCGATTCGCAGGACCCGCACGGCGTGGTGGGCGCGTACCACGACGCCATCCCGGCGGGCAGCTACCTGGCGATGTCGCACGCCGGGTACGAGGAGGGCGAGTGGGATCCGGCGTGGGACGACGCCAAGGGGGTGTACAACCGGGGTGTCAGCGAACTCACCTACCGCAGCAAGAGCGAGATCGAGCGGTTGTTCGAGAAGTTCGAGCTGGTCGAGCCCGGCGTGGAGCGGCTGCCCCTGTGGCACCCCGAGTCGCCGGACGATCTGGACGAGCACTCGTCGAACTTCCTGGGCTTCGGCGCGGTGGGTCGGAAGCCGTGACGGTGGTGTCGTACGAAATGGTCTGTACCTTGACGGTCGACCGCGTCGGGCGACCGGCCGTATCCTCTGGGTTGTGGCGGTAGGCCGACGGACATGACGGAACAGGTTGACCATCGGGTGGCAGCACCGGGCCGATCGAACCTCGACCCCGCCGTACTGGCCGGGGCCGAGTCGTTCGCGCGGACGTGGGCCACCGCGGTCATCGGCAGCAGCTACGTGCCGATGACCAGGGCCGAGGTCGCCGAGCACCTCCAGGCGCTGACCGAGGTGCTGGTGCACGCGCTGTACGCGAGCCCGTTCCGCACCGCACCCGGTTACGAGATCGGCGCGCGGCTGGTCGAAGCCCACTTCACCGGCACGGACACGCTCGGCCGGACCGTCCAGCTGCTCGGCGACGACCTGCTGGCCGAACTGGGCATCGCGCCCGACGAGGTGATGCGGTCGCGGCTGGCCGCGTTGCAGGGCGCGCTGTCCGCCGGGTACGCGCGGGCGCTGCGGGAGCGGACGCTGGCCGAGCAGGAGGCGATCCGGGCGGCCGTGCTGGACGCCCGTGACCAGGCCGAAGCGGCGCTGAGGGCGTCCGAGGCGCGGTTCCGCGCGATGTTCACCGAGGCGGCCATCGGCATCGGCATCGCCGACATCGAGGGCCGCATCCTGGACGTGAACCAGGCGTTGCAGGACATGCTCGGGTTCAGCGTCGAGGAGATGCGGCAGTACAACATCCGCGACCTGATGCACCCGGAGGACGGGTCCAGCGTCTGGCGGCTCTACGACCAGCTCACCGCCGGCGAGTGCGACCACTACCGGGCGGAGAAGCGGTTCCGCCGGGTGGACGGCGAGCAGGTGTGGACGCACCTGACGCTGTCGCTGGTCCGCGACGACCACGGCGACCCGCAGTACCAGGTGGCGATGATCGAGGACGTCACCGACCGGCACCTGCTGCAGAACCGCCTGCGCTACCAGGCCCTGCACGACCCGCTGACCGGGCTGCCGAACCGGGCGCTGTTCCTGGAGCGGCTGGGCCGGGTGTTCAACAACCGGGCGCGGCGCCGCGCGGGCCTGTGCTACCTGGACCTGGACGGGTTCAAGGTGATCAACGACAGCCTCGGCCACGACATCGGCGACCAGCTGCTGGTCGAGGTCGGCCGGCGGCTGGACCACTCGGTGTCCGGCGAGGGCAAGCTCGTCGCCCGGATGGGTGGTGACGAGTTCGTGATCCTGGTGGAGGGCTCGCGCGACACCCAGGACATCGTCAACGTCGCGGACCGCGTCCTGCGCGAACTGGAGTCGCCGATCCGGATCGGCGGGCACGAGCTGACCGTGTCGGCGTCGATCGGCATCGTGGAGCGGGCGCTGTCCGGCACCACCGCCGCCGACCTGATGCGCGACGCGGACATCACGCTGTACTGGGCGAAGGCGGACGGCAAGTCCCGCTGGGCGCTGTACGACCCGGAGCGCAACGCCAAGGAGGTCGCCCGGTTCACGCTGTCGGCGACCATGCCGGCGGCGCTGGAGCGCGACGAGTTCTACGTCGACTACCAGCCGCTGGTGCGGTTGGAGGACAGCACGGTCGTGGGTGTCGAGGCGCTGGTGCGCTGGCAGCACCCCGAGTTCGGGCGGCTCGCGCCCGACCGGTTCATCGAGCTGGCCGAGGAGACCGGTTTAATCGTCCCCCTGGGTCGCTGGGTGCTGCGCCGCGCGTGCGAGCAGGCCCGGCGGTGGCTGGAGGAGTTCGGCGACGCGGCCCCGTTCGTGTCGGTGAACCTGGCCGTGCGGCAGTCCCGCGACCCCGAGCTGGTGCGCGACGTGAAGCGCATCCTGGACGAGTGCGCGCTGCCGCCGCACCACCTGCAGCTGGAGCTGACCGAGAGCGCGATCATGGGCACCGCCGACGAGCCGCTGGAAGCGCTGCGGGCGCTGTCGGACATGGGCGTGCGGATCGCGATCGACGACTTCGGCACCGGGTACTCGAACCTGGCCTACCTCAAGCACCTGCCGGTGCACGAGCTGAAGATCGCCGGGTCGTTCATGGAGGGCCTGCGGGCCGCCGACGAGGAGGACCCGGTCGACGCGCAGATCGTGTCCACGCTGGTCCAGCTCGCGCACGCGTTGCAGCTCGGGGTGACCGCCGAGGGCGTGGAGACCCCGGCGCAGGCCAAGCGCCTGCACCGGATCGGCTGCGACACCGGTCAGGGCTGGTTCTTCGCCAAGCCGATGAAGCCGGAGAGCATCGACGAGCTGCTGCGTCGGTAGGGCGGTCGGGCGGTCAGGTCAGGTCCACGACCACCTTGACGTCGTCGTCGTGGCGGTCGAACGCCTCGGTGAACCGCTCCAGCGGCACCCGGCGGGTGATCAGGCCCGCCAGCCACGCCCGGTCGGCCGCGGCCAGGGCGTCGGCGGCGGCGCGGTAGTCGCGCAGGGCCGCGTTGACCGTGCCGACCACGGCCTTGTTGCCCAGCACGATCCCGTCGAACACCGACGGGTCCAGCGGCACCGGTTCGTGGTCGCCGGCCAGGCCCGCCAGCACGGCCACCGACGTGCGGCGGACCGCCTCCCACACCAGCGGCGCGACGCCCGTGCACTCGATCGCGACGTCGGCCGACACCTCGCCGGGCTCGCGGTGGTAGTGCGCGCCCAGCGCGCGGACCAGGTCCGGTTTGGGGCCGTCCCCGACGCGGTCCACGACGTGCACTTCGAGGCCGCGCTGCACCCCGAGCAACGCCGCCAGCAGGCCGATCGGCCCCGCCCCGGTGACCAGGACGGACTTCGGCGCGAGGTGCGCGCGCCGGCACATCGCCTCCGCCTGGGTCCACGCCTTGGCGACCACGGACGCCGGTTCGGTGAGCACGCCCAGGTCGCCCAGCTCCGGGTCGAGCCGCACCGCGAACTCCGGCGGCACGCTCCACCGCCGCATCCCGTAGCCGTCGAGCCCCTTGATGCCGCGCTCCCGGTACTGCCCGTTGTGGCAGAAGTCCCAGGCGCCGGCGGCGCACGCCGGGCACGGCTCCGGGTCGGGCCGGCGCACCACGCCCACCACCAGGTCGCCGGGCTCGAAGCCGGACCCGGTGGGCGCGGTGCGGACCCGGCCCAGCGACTCGTGGAACGGCACCAGCCCGTCCCGTCCGGGCGGCGGCTCGCCGAACCCGTCCCGGACGATCTCCACGTCCGTCCCGCACACACCCGCGAGCAGGCCCTCGACCTGGACCTCGTCGGAGCGCTCGACCACCTCGACGTCGACCCGGTCGAGCGAGCCGGCGAACGGCCGGTCGACCACGTCCTCGTCCCACCGACCGTCGGATTGTTCAACGATCCTCAGGTCCACCACGCGGGCCAGGTCCGGCTTGCCCGGAACCACCAGCGCCGCCCTGCCCCGCCCCGTGTCGCCCACGGGGCGAGGCTACGTTCAGAACGTCCGGCGCACGACCGGAAGGCCGGCCGCACGCCTGCGCCGCGCCGTCAGCGCACGACCCTGGACACGTTGTGCCCGAACACCTCCACGGAAGGCGTCGCGCCGCCGAGGTCCGCCGCGCGGTAACGGGCCTTGAGCGTCAGCGACTCGCCGGGCCACAGCGTCACGTAGTTGTCGCTCCAGTCCGCCGGCAGCACCTCCGGGCCGCCGGGTCCCTTGCGGATGGTGGCCCGCACGAAGAACGCCACCGACGTGCCGGTGTTGCGCAACGTCACGTCCGTCGCACCTTCGGCGGACGAGGTCGTCACGGCCACCTGCCCGGCCTTGAGCCGGTCGAGCCCCTTCAGGTCCGCGTACTCGGTCTGCGGCGTGTGGTACCAGGTCGACGCCCCGTAGTTCAGCTTGTCCGCCTTGGTGGACAACCAGTACACGTTCCGGTCCACGACGGAACCGTTGGCGTCCTTCAACAACAGCCGCGCGAAGTACGTCGTGGACAGTCCGCTCGGCTGCGGCAGCACCCCCGCGCGCACGGACCCGTTGCCGCGCGCGGTGACCGACCGCGTCTCGTCCGCCTTCACCGTGCCGTCCAGGTTGTACAGCGTCACCTGCGCCTTGAGCCCCGGCACGTCGGAGAGCCCGGTGTTCACCACCGCGAGCGACCGGTCGTCGTAGGAGTACTGGACGTGCAACGGCCGCAACGCGGTCTTGGCCCCGAAGTACGACCCGGCCGTGGCGAGGTAGTAGTCGTAGAGGTGCCAGAACATCTTCGGCCACGGGTCGTTGAGCATCCAGTAGACGACGCCCGTGGCGGGCTTGGCCGCGTCGGAGGAGTTGCGCCCGAACGCCTCGAACTGCGCGCGGTTGGTCTCGTAGTTCGCCAACTGGGCCTTGCGCACGAACTGCGCCGGTGACGACGGCCTGCCGTACCGGCCGTCCAACGCCGTGCCCCAGAAGGAGAACTTGTTGAACGTGGTCGACGGCGACAGGTGGTACTGGGTCGCGTTGTAGTCGGTCAGCTTCGCGATGTCCGCCGGCCGCAGGAACTTCTCCAGCTCGCCCAGCTCGGGGATGGTCGGTCCGGGCCCGACCTCCGAGGCGAACCCGAACGCGCCGCCGAGTTTCCGGGTGTACCAGTAGTCCGGCGGCACCCACCAGTACGGCCCGTCCATCTTCAGGCCGGGCGCGCCGAGCCGGGGCGAACTCAGCGCCTTCGCCGAGGACATCACCGGCAGGTTCCAGCCGGCCCGCTCCAGCGCGTCCAGGTAGATCTTCTCCAGCGCGGCGGGCGGCGCGGCGTCGCTGCCGATCAGGAAGCCCAGCAGCGACGGGTGGTTGCGGATCCGCCGCGCCTCGCTCTGCGCCGACTCGCCGGCGACCCGGTTGTCCTCGGCGTCGAACGACGGGTAGTTCTCCCACTTGGAGCAGCACTCCCAGCCGGTGAGCAGCATGATCCCGTACCGGTCGGCCAGGTCGTAGAACTCGTCGTTCTCCGGCTTGCCCTCCAGCCGGAGGGTGTTCAGGCCCATGCCGCGCACCAGTTTCAGCTGGTCCTCGATCTTGCGCGGGTCGGTGCGCAGGAACAGGTCCGAGGCCCACCCGGCGCCGCGCACCAGGAACGGCTCGCCGTTCACGGTGAACTGCCGCGCGCCCTGCACCAGCGCCGAGGTCACCTCGCGCACGCCGAACGAGGTGGTCGCGGTGTCCGACGCCACGCCGTCGACCGCCGCCTCCAGCGACGCCGTGTAGAGCGGCTGCTCGCCCATCTGAAACGGCCACCAGACCCGCGGCCGGTCGACGTCCTGGGTGAACGTGACCGTCCTGCTCTCCTTGGCCCCCAACGTGATCCGCTGGGCGAAGGGGGCGAGGCCGATCGTCCCGGACACGTCGGCGGTCACCGGCGCGTCGGTGTTGTTGCGCGCGTCGACCGCCACCGTCACCGCGGCCGATGCCAGGCTCGGCAGCGGCAGGTCGGCGGTGGCGCGCGGGAACCGCAGCGACACCGGGCCGTCGGCGGCGAACCGCACGTCCCGGAACAGGCCCTGGTTGGCGTCGGGCGGGAGCTGCGACCAGTCGATGAAGTGGATGGACAGGTCGTTCTTCGGGTCGGCCGACGACGCCCGGATCGCCAGGGCGTTCTCGCCGTGCCGCAGCAGCGGCGTCACGTCGAACTCGTGCGTCGGGTACGCGCCGACGACCTCGTCCGACCCGGCGACCAGCGTGCCGTTGAGCCACACCTCGCCGCGCGCGATCACGCCGCCGTCGAGCCGCAGGAACGTGTGCGACCCCGCGCGCGGCGCGGCCGTGAACACCTTGCGGTACCACCAGGGCACGGCGAAGTCGGCCCGGTCGACCTGCTTGAGGTTCTCGCCCTGGTTCACGTCGGGGTACTCGCCGTTGGCGATCAGGCCCGCCATGACGGTGGACCGGGCGGGCACGGTGAGCCACCCGGTGTCGGCGTACGAGGCGGTCGAGATGACCTCGCCGCCCTGCGTGGCGCGGGCGGCGGACCGCATCCGCCAATCGGGGACGGTGGAGACCTCGCCCGGCGTCGCGGTGACCTCGAACCGCGCGTCACCGCCGGGGGTGGGTTCGGCGACGGCGGCCGGCACGGCGAACGCGAGCGCCAGCACCGCCACGAGCGGTAGTGCCCGTGAGCGCATTGCTCCTCCCAGGGAAAAGGGCGGCGGCAGCTCTTGGTAAAGAAGGTTTCCTTTGATGCGGGCGTCCGGCAATGCGGCTGACGAGTGACGCGAGTCCGCCGATCGCGACGCTGCGTGCGCACTGATCGGATACGTTGGTGGCCATGCGCCGTGCCGTGCCGATCCTCGCCGCCGTGCTCGTCCTGACCGCGTGCTCGCAGTCCACGACCGGCTCGCCGAGCGGGACCCGGTCCGAGGCGGCCCCGGCCACGACGACCACGTCCGGCAAGCCGGGGTCGGCCACCGGGGAGCCGGCGAAGCGGCCCAAGACGATCAACGTGCGCGAGGTCGACCCGTGCACCCTGCTCACCGAGGCGCAGCGCACCCAGTTCGGCACCGACCAGCCCCCGCAGAAGGGCACGGTGGCCGGCTTCGACTGGGCGACCTGCCACTACAACCGGGCCGACCGGAAGTACCTGGTCGGGACCACGGTGATCGGCACCGAGGGCATCGAGTTCTACACCGGCAGCGCGCAGGCCGACCGGGCGGAGAAGACCGAGGTCGCGGGCTTCCCGGCGGTGCTCATCAAGGAGCCCGGCCGGGTGCCCAAGTGCACCATCGCGGTGGACGTGTCCGACGGCCAGATGGTCGACGCCGGCGTGAGCAGCTTCGGCAACGCCCCGATCGAGGAGCTGTGCCAGTTGGTCCCGCAGGTCGCAGCGGCCGTTGTGGCGAACCTCATGGCCAAATAAGACGCGTAGAACTACTCCCTTTGGCCCGGGAACCGCATACCCGCGTCACGCATCAGAGCTAGAGTCATCCCAATTGCACACGCAGGGGCATGTGTGCAGTCTCAAGGAGGGTGTGTCGTGTTCATCGCGGATGGTGGTGGTGGGGGCTCCACGCCGCCGGATTACAGCGGGAAGCCGCAGAAGCTCAGCGTCGACCCCACGGCGATCCCGGAGGCCCGAAAGGTCTTCGAGGACGCGCTGAACCGGCTGGAACCGGAGATCGACAAGGCGATGTCCGCGGTTCGCGCGCGGTCCTGGGCCGGCGACCCGGTCAGCAAGGAGACCGCGCAGGCGTTCAACCGGGACACGTTCGAGATGGGCGACTCGGCCGCGCTCAACGCCATCCTCGCCTACCGCGACCAGCTCAAGGGCTGCGTCGACCAGCTCACCGCGATCGAGGCGGACTACCGCCGGGTCGAGGGTGACAACGTCGCGGCCTGGGGCCGCATCCACAACGACTGACCTTGATCGATCACGTACCCGAGGGGGGCGAGCACGATGGGTGACCACCGCTGGCGCGGGTATGCCCACCCCGATCTGCACCGCATGATCAACGAAGGCCCCGGCGTGGCCGCCTCCCGGCCCGTCGAGGACGGCTGGAAGGGCCTGTCCGACGCGTTGGCGGAGGTCGACGAGTCGATCCACACCGCGCTGGGCAAGCTCGGCGCGAAGTGGGAGGGCTCGACCGCCGAGGAGACGCAGACCGCGCTGTCGCCGCTGGGCGCGTGGGCGGGCGACGCCAAGCAGGGCTCGGACACGATGAAGACCTCCGCCCAGTTGCAGGGCGACTACATCGCCGACGCCCGCAAGTCGATGCCCGAGCCGCTGCCGGTGACCACCGAGGCGCCGTCCACGGGCGACAAGATCCTGGGCGCGCTGACCGGCCCGGTCGGCATGATGCACGTCATCAAGCAGCAGCAGGACCACGAGGCCCAGGAAGCGGCGCAGGACAACGCCGAGGCCAAGGCCGTCGAGGTGATGAACACCTACCAGTCCAACAGCGAGTGGAACAGCGGCACGCTGGGCGAGTTCGTCCCGCCGCCGCAGGTGGTCATCGACACCCCGCCGCCGGGTGGCGCGGGCAGCTACAACCAGAGCAGCGCGAACTACTCCAGCCCGCAGCAGACCTGGACGCCGCCGAGCGAGAGCGGCACGACGAGGACGAGCTGGGCCACGCCCACGCCGACCCCGCCGGTCGCGCCGCCGCCGGCCTTCGTCCCGCCGGGCGGCACCACGCACCCGTCGTGGGTGACGCCGACCCCCACGCCGCCCCCGCCGCCGGTCCTGCCGCCGGTCGGTCCCACCCCGCCCCCGCCGGGCGGCTACCCGCCCCCCGGTGGCGGCTGGAAGCCCCCGGGCACCACGCCGCCCGGCCAGGTGCCGCCCAGGGGGCCCGGTGGCCCCGGCGGTCCCGCGCGCCCGAACCTGCCGCCGAACACCCGGATCCCCGGTGGTCCGGGCGGTCCCGGCCAGGGTCGCGGCTTCGGCCCCGGCGGTCTGCCCGGCCAGGGCGGTCCCGGTCAGGGCGTCCCCGGTGGCCAGGGCGTGCCCGGCGGCACGCCGAGCAGCAACGCGCCCGGTCGCGGCGGCATGTCGGGCGTCGGCGGCTTCGGCCCCGGTGCCGGCGGCCCCGGCGGTCCCGGAGCCCAGGGCGGTCGCCCGGGTGGTGCGCCCGGCGGTGCCGGCGGCCACGGCGGACGGCCGGGCGAGGGCGAGGACGACATCGAGCACAAGTCGGCCGACTTCCTGGTGGAGACCGACGACGTGTTCGGCGACGACCGCCTGGTGGCTCCGCCGGTGATCGGCGAAACACCGCAGTAGAGTTCGACTTTCCGGTGTCCAGGCCAGGTTCCCCGCGCGGGGGGCCTGGCCTGGACTGGCAGTGGAGGCCCCCCGTCGGCGGGCCCGCCACGCAGGACCTGGAGCACGCAGTGACCTATTTCGGGGGGCAGGCCGAGAGGGAACCGATCACCCTCTCCGGCGAGGAGTTCGACGTGCTGTGGGAGCGCCTGGACCTGGGCCCCATGCCGTTGGTGATCAAGGTCCCGTCACCGGGCAAGTCCCACCAGGAGCGCGCCGAACTCGAACGCCGGGTGTGGCACGACGTCGGTGCCCGGGGGCTGGGCGGGCCGACCGGCCTGCACCCGGAACTCGACTACCTGCTCAGGCTGTTCTTCCGGCCGGAGCGCGAGGTGGACGGCCGGGTGTGGATCGGCCGGAGCGTGCGGGTGCTCGGCGTGGCCAACGGCGACTACGGTGCCGTGGCCACGCTGGAGGACAACCGGCTGACGTTGCGCCGCGCGGCGGGCAGCGGCCTGCCGTCGGCGGTCCTGGGCACCCTGCCCGCGCACCCGGCGGGCAACGGCCACTCGGTGACCATGCCCAGCGCGGACCTGGAAGCCGCGGTGAAGAACTCGGACGGGTCGCCCAAGAGCCTGGAAGCGTCGCTGCGCAACCACGGCGTGCGCCAGGAGGACGCGACGACCCTGGTGAAGATGTTCACCGGCCTGGTGCACACCGGGAACTTCGGCGCGGCGGCCCGCGACAAGTACGGCAAGCGCTGCCGCCCGGACCGCGTGGTGGCCTTCTTCGACACCGAGGACGGCCGCTACCTCCAGCAGCGCCGCGCGTCCAACGGCACCGTCCCGTGGAGCACGTTCACCCCGACCGACGGCCGTCGCCTCACCCACCAGGTGGAAGAACTCCTGGCCGAGGCCGTGCGGGCGGCGAAGATCTGACGACCGGTCGGCCGTCGGCCCCGCCGCCTGCGCAGCAGGACCAGGGTCAGCTGTGGAAGACGTCCGCGTCCCACTCCGCCACCCACTGGCCGTCGCCGAAGTCGAGGTCGGCGGTGCACTTGTAGGTGTCGCCGTCGCACTTCAGGCTGGTCACGTCCACCGGGTCCTGGACCGCGAGGCGGTCGTGGTGGACGTCGACGTTCCACTGCGCGACCCACCGGCCGTCGCCGAACCGGAGGTTGGCGGTGCACTTGTAGGTGTCACCGTCACAGCGCAGCCGCGTCACGGGGACGGGGGCCTTCACCTCCACCCGCTCGTGGTGGACGTCGACGCTCCAGTCGGCGACCCACTGGCCGTCGCCGAAGCGGAGGTTGGCGGTGCACTTGTTGGTGTCGCCATCGCACTTCAGGGCGGTCACGTCGACCGGGGCGGCGGTCGCGCCGACGGTGCCGAGCACGAGGCAGGCGGCGACGGCGGCGAACGCGGTGATCGATTTCAGTCGGTTCATGTCCTCGATCCTGGTCGCCGGCGGGAACCTGACAAGTCGGTTCACCACACCGTGCACGCCAACCATTCCCCCAGGTCACGGACCACCGCCGGACGTTCGACGGCCGGTGACGCCGTCACCCGTCGTGTCTGTTGTGGACGGTTCCGGTCGCCGGCCGGTGTCGGGCACGTCCGGGGTAGCGGCTGGACGCCGGGGCGGACGGCCGCGCGGCTAACCTGATCGGGTGCCGTCGAAACCGGTGGACCCGCACGAGACCCGAGCCGCTGTCGCCGAGGTGCTGCCCTGGCTGGCGGGTGCCGCCGACCAGCCGCCGAGGCCGGCCCTGGCGGCGGCGGTCAGGCTGAGCCTGCGCACGTTGGAGCAGACCGCCCCGGGCCGCAGCGTGGAGGTGCGCGTCCCCCCGTTCGCGGCCGTGCAGTGCGTCCCCGGACCCCGGCACACCCGGGGCACCCCGCCGAACGTGGTCGAGACCGACCCCCGGACCTGGCTGGAACTGGCGACGGGTCGCCTGACCTGGGCGGCGGCCGTGGACGAAGCCCGGGTGACCGCCTCCGGCAGCCGGGCCGACCTCTCCGCCCACCTCCCGATCCTGCGCTTCGACCTGCCGTGAAGGTTGCCCGAACCCGCGTCCCGGCCGGGGGAAGCCGGCTAAGCTCGGCCCGGTGAAGGCGCTGAAGGCGGTCGTCGCGGTCGTGTCCGGGTTGCTGCTCACCGCGTGCGGCGGCGGGAGCGAGTGGACCGGCGAGGTGCGGTTCCAGGTCACCAAGGTCACCGAGGGCGAAAAGCTGGTCTCGGGTCAGCAGGAGCGGGGGCGGGTGTCCCTGGAACTCGACCAGGACCAGCCCGCCTCGCAGATCAGCTCGCCGTGGGCCTTCCTCGACCAGGTCCCGGCCGGCACCGCCGTCGGCGACAAGCTGGTCTGCACCGTCAAGAAGCGCGACGACAGCAAGCTCGACGACGCCGAAGCGGTGCAGACGATCACCGCGTGCCGCAAGGCGTGAGCCGAAGACCCCGGGCCCGGCCTCGACCGGGCCCGGGGGAAGTGCTCAGAACCAGGACCCGACCGTCTTGTCCCACAGGCCGCCCACGCCCTCGACCGCGTCACGGCCGAGTTCCACCGCGTCGCCGATCCCGCCGACCACCACGTCGACGGTGTCGCTGACGACCTCCTTGCCGGTGTTGAGCAGTTCGGTCCCGGCGGCCGACCAGTTGCCGTGCACCGCCTCGCGACCGGCGTCCCACAGGCCGCCACCGAGGTCGCCGACCAGGTCGGCCGCGCCCGCCACGGTCCCGCCGACGCTGTCGATCACCGGCCCGACGACCGGGAGGTGCGAACCGGGCAGCGACGGCCCCAACGGCGAGTCGTACCACTTCTGGTCGGTCACCGAACCGCCGTCGCCGTTCGCGATCCGGGCCAGGTTCTGGATCGACTCGGAACCCTTGTCGTAGTAGGCGGTGTGCGCCTCGTGGATCATCGCCGAGTCGGAGGTGCCGAACACCTTGGCCCCGAACCGGTCGTCGTACGGCCCGATCGAGGAACCGTCCCGGGTGAACCAGTCCGAACTCGTGCCCTGCACCACCGGGTCGTGCTCGGTGGCACCCGCGTAGACGTGACCGGGGCCGACCGAGAGCTGGTCGACGTTCGACGCGCCCACACCGGGCGAGCCGACGAACGCGATGTCGTCGGCGGCCAGGCCGTTCATGCCCGCGTAGCCGACGGTCGTGGAGCCGTACGAGTGGCCGATCACGGTCAGGTGCTGGCGGTTGCCGGCTGCCTCGGCGGCGGCCCGGTAGCCGTCGACGTCGGCCACCAGCCCCGCGCCGCCCTCCCGGGCCTGGGCCGGGTTGTCGACCTCGCCGGGCGACCAGCCGGGTGCGTCGTAGCCGAGCCACTGGATGGTGGCGTTGCCGTTCGCGCCCATCGCCTCGCGCAGGTTCGCCGCCTGCCCGATCGAGAAGCTGTCCAGCGCCGAACCGGTGCCGGGCACACAGACCGCGAGGTTCTTGGCGGTGTCGGGGTCGCCGTACGCGATGGCCATGCCGCCGTCGCCGCGCGCGCCGTACGGGTCGTAGGCCAGCACCCGGACGTCGCTCTCGCTCCAGCCCTTGCCGGCCGCGAGTTCCCGTGCGCCCTCCAGGCTGTGTTGCGCCTTGGTCGCGTTGTCCGCCCGGGTCGCGGCCTCCTGCCGGGCCTCGGACAGGGACGCGTACTCCTGGTCGTTCAGCAGCTTGGTCAGGTCGCCCGACTTGTTCGGGTCCAACCCGAGTTCGCGGGCGCGGGCGTCCATGTCCGCCTGGAACTGGTCGCGCTGCGCGCCGTAGCGCTGGACGTCGTCCACGATCCGGGCGCGGTTGGCCTGGTCCAGGACGCCGGACGGGAGGCCGCGCAGTCGGCCCAGTTCCTGGAACTTGGTGCGCAGGAGTCCGTCCTGCTGCTCCTTGGTCAGCGACTTCCACCAGGCCGCGACCTGCTTGGGGTCGGTGCCCGGCCCGGGGACCGTCGCCGAGGTGCGCATCTGCTGGATCGCGGTGGCCCAGCCGGCGTCCTTGCCCGCCGTCTCCTCGAAGCCGGGGCGGACCTTGCCCAGCGCCGACGCGTAGGAGCGCAGCACGTTCTCGTACCCGCTCTTGACGTTGTTGAGCTGCTCGTTGACCCGGTTCGCCAGGTCGCGGGTCTGCGCCTCGTCCAGCGCCGGCGAGCGGCCGCGCCAGAAGTCGATCAGCTGGTCGGCGCTGCCGCGCATCTGGCCGTACGCCCGCGCCGCCGCCTGCACCACGTCCACGCCGACGCCCAGGCGTTCGCCCGCGACGACCGCCGAGCGGCTGGACAGCTCGGCCCGCGCGGCGAACTTCTCCGCCGAACCGCCGTTCCACGTCGACGTCGCCGTGCCGCCGCCCGACGTCACCGCGTCGCCCGCGCGGCCCACCGCGCTCATCGCGCCGCTGATCGGGTCGGCCGCGGCCGCCACCCGTCCCGCGTCGCCGGACGCCAACTGGCCGTACAGGACCTCCGGGTCGACGTAGTTCACGCGAGACCGCCTTCCAGGCCGCGGAACGACACCGACGAGTCGTCGTCGGCGCGCTGGTACGCGTCGGCGTTCTCCGTCAGCCCCTCGCCCGCGTCGCGGTACCAGGCGGCGCCCCGGCGCAGGTCGTCGGACTGCTCGCCGGACCACTTGGCCAGCGCGTCGACGAACTCGGCGGCGGCGGGAACCTGGCCGAGGGCGTCCGCGTCAAGCCTGAGCATGGAGATCAGTTCCGCGCCGTCACCGGCCGCGTCCGCGCCGTCGTGGAACTCCTTGGACGCCGCGCGCAACGTCTCTGGTCGCACTCCGAACACGGTTCCCCACCCTTCGTGCCACTGGCCGCTGGACAGTGCGACGCACCGGGATCAACACCGGTTCCCCCGACACCGACACCGAAGTACGGCACCATGACCGGGCAGACCTGAGGAGGCAATCAGCGTGGCCGGAGGTTGGACCACCCCGAGGTGGACCGAGAAGTTCACCGAGCAGGCGGCGATGTTCCGGGCGGCGGTCGCCGAGGCCGACCCGGCGGCGAAGGTGCCCAGTTGCCCCGGCTGGACGTTCACCGAGTTGGTCCTGCACGTGGGGCGGTTCCTCCAGACGTCGTTGGAGTACCTGCGCAGCGGCAGCACGGTGCAGCTGCGGCTGCCCCCGCCGCCGGCCGGCGTCAACCCGCTGGAGTACCTGGACGCGCAGCTCGCGCTGGCCGCCGAGGTGCTGCCCGCGGTGCCCGGGAACCGGCCCGCGTGGACGTTCTCGCCCGCCACGCCGGACCTCGCGTGGGTGTGGCACCGCCGCCTCGCGCACGAACTGGACCTGCGGCGATGGGACGCGCAGGCCGCGTTGCGCAAACTCGTCGACGGCGACGCGGACTTCTCCGTGGACGGCATCGAGGAGGCGTTGGGCACGCTGGTCGCCGCCAAGTACGCCGCCGACGTGCCGCCGACGGTGAAGGGCACCGCGCTGGTCCAGCTGACCGACGTGCCCGAGGCGTGGGTGGTGAAGCTGGAGCCCGGCCTGGCCCCGGAGCTGCGCGCCGCGTGGCCGGGCGAGGAGACCGACCTCCTGATCACCGGCGAGGCGCAGATCGTGCACTACGGGCTGTGGGGGCGGCTGCCGTTGAAGACAACCGGTGACCAGAGCGTGCTGAGCGTGCTCAGGTTGGACTAGGCGAGGTGCGTTTCGTCACTACGGACGGGGCCTGATGGGGGTGGTTCACCCCCCGTTCGCCTTACACTCGGTGGTGCAGCCCGACCTCGTCGCTAGGGAGCACTCGGTGGTCACCGACCAGTCCGCAACCGGCCGATCCGACACCGAAGAGCACGAAGAGCAGGAACCCCGGGAGGAATGCGGGGTCTTCGGGGTGTGGGCCCCCGGTGAAGAGGTCGCCAAGCTCACCTACTACGGCCTGTACGCGTTGCAGCACCGCGGCCAGGAGGCCGCCGGCATCTCGGTCGGCGACGGCAGCCAGGTGGTCGTGTTCAAGGACCTCGGGCTGGTCAGCCAGGTGTTCGACGAGCAGGTGCTGCTCAGCCTGCGCGGCCACGTCGCGGTCGGCCACTGCCGCTACTCCACCACCGGGTCCACGACCTGGGAGAACGCGCAGCCGACGTTCCGCACCACGGCCACCGGGTCCGGCCTGTCGCTGGGCCACAACGGCAACCTGGTCAACACCGCCGAACTCCAGGCCCGCGCCCGCGAGCTGGGGGTGGACACCCGGCACGGCGCGACCACCGACTCCGACCTGGTGTGCGGGCTGCTCGCGGTGACCGCCGCCGACATCGGCATCGAGCAGGCCGCGCTGGAACTGCTGCCGACGCTGCGCGGCGCGTTCTGCCTGACCTTCTCCGACGAGTCCACGCTGTACGCGGCGCGCGACCCGCAGGGCGTCCGGCCGCTGGTGCTGGGCCGGCTGGAGCGCGGCTGGGTGGTGGCCAGCGAGACGGCCGCGCTGGACATCGTCGGCGCGTCGTTCGTCCGCGAGGTCGAGCCGGGCGAGCTGATCGCGATCGACGAGAACGGCCTGCGGTCCAGCCGGTTCGCCAACCCCGAGCCCAAGGGCTGCATCTTCGAGTACGTCTACCTGGCCCGCCCGGACACCACGATCGCCGGCCGCGGCGTGCACGCCACCCGCGTGGAGATCGGCCGCCGGCTCGCCCACGAGCACCCGGTGGACGCCGACCTGGTGATCCCGGTGCCCGAGTCCGGCACGCCCGCCGCGATCGGCTACGCCCAGGCCAGCGGCATCCCGTACGGGTCCGGCCTGGTCAAGAACGCCTACGTGGGCCGGACGTTCATCCAGCCGTCGCAGACCATCCGGCAGCTCGGCATCCGGCTCAAGCTCAACCCGCTGCGGGACGTGATCCGCGGCAAGCGGCTGGTCGTCGTGGACGACTCGATCGTGCGCGGCAACACCCAGCGCGCGCTGGTCCGGATGCTGCGCGAGGCGGGCGCGGTCGAGGTGCACGTCCGGATCGCGTCCCCGCCGGTCAAGTGGCCGTGCTTCTACGGCATCGACTTCGCCTCGCGCGCCGAACTGATCGCCAACGGCCTGGACGACGACGGCATCCGCCGGTCGATCGGGTCGGACTCGCTGGGCTACGTGTCGCTGGAGCAGCTGATCGCGGCCACCGAGCAGCCCAAGACCCGGCTGTGCTCGGCGTGCTTCGACGGCGAGTACCCCATCCCGCTGCCCGAGGACGCGCTGATCGGCAAGCACCTGCTGGAGGGCATCCGGGGTGTCGCGGGCTCGGCCGCTCCCGTCCTGGCGAACGGGTACGGTGCCGAGGACGCCCTACAACGGCCCTGAAATGGATGCCCGCAGAACAATGGAAGCCAGTGACGTGACCGACACCGCCAAGGCCACCTACGCCGCCGCCGGAGTAAGCATCACCGCAGGTGACGAGGCGGTGGAGAAGCTCAAGCCGTGGGCGGCGAAGGCGCAGCGTCCGGAGGTGCTCGGCGGCATCGGCGGCTTCGCGGGCCTGTTCAAGATGCGCCTGGACCGCTGGAAGGAGCCGGTGCTCGCGGCCTCCACGGACGGCGTCGGCACCAAGATCGCGGTGGCGCAGGCCCTCGACAAGCACGACACGGTCGGCATCGACCTGGTCGCGATGGTGGTGGACGACCTGGTGGTGTGCGGCGCGGAGCCGTTGTTCCTCCAGGACTACATCGCGGTCGGTCGGGTCGTCCCGGACAAGGTCGCCGCGCTGGTCAAGGGCATCGCGGAGGGCTGCGTGCTGGCCGGCTGCGCGCTGCTGGGCGGCGAGACCGCCGAGCACCCCGGCCTGATGGGCGACGACGACTACGACATCTCCGGCACCGGCGTGGGCGTGGTGGAGGCGTCCGGGATGCTCGGGCCGGACCGGGTGCGCGACGGCGACGTGGTGATCGCCATGGGCTCGTCCGGGCTGCACTCGAACGGGTACTCCTTGGCGCGGCACGTGCTGCTCGACATCAACCGGATGCCGCTGTCCGGGCACGTCGAGGAGTTCGGCCGCACGCTCGGCGAGGAGCTGCTGGAGCCGACCCGGATCTACGCCAAGGACTGCCTGGCGCTGGCCGCCGAGGCCGAGGTGCGCACGTTCGCGCACATCACCGGCGGTGGCCTGGCGGCGAACCTGGCCCGGGTGCTGCCCGAGGGCCTGCACGCCCGGCTCGACCGGGGCACGTGGTCGCCGGCCCCGGTGTTCGCCCTGATCGCCCAGCGCGGCCGGGTCGAGCGCGAGGAGATGGAGAAGACGTTCAACATGGGCATCGGCATGGTGGCCGTGGTCTCGCCCGAGGACGTGGACCGCTCGCTGGCCGTGCTGACCGCCCGCCACGTGCCCGCGTGGGTGCTCGGCGAGGTCGGCCGGTCCCACGGGACCACCTCGCTGGTGGGCGACCACCCGAGGTTCTGAGGTACTCGTTACGGACGCGGTCGGGGCACGTCCCCGGCCGCGTTCGGCGTTTTCAGACCTTGGCGGCGCGTGCGGCGACTTCGCCGGCACGGCGGACGTCGTCGGCCGCCCGGTCGGCGAGGTCGATCAACTGGAAGGCCCGCCGCACCGCGTCCTGCGCCAGGTTCGCGGCCTCCACCGCGCACCGCGCGGCCTCGACCGCCTGGTCGGCCTCGGCGGTGAACCCGGCCCGGCGCGCGGCGTCGGCGTGCTCCCGCGCGGCCTCGGCGGCGGTGCGGGCCTGCGCGCCGGCCTGCCACGCGTCGGCGACCACGTCCTCCGCCGCCTCGACGGACGCGGCGTCCCGTTCGGCGACACCGGCCTGCGCCGTCAACGCGCGCAGGTGCGACCGCTCCAGCACGATCTCGACCTCGTCGCCGAACGCGAGGAACAGCCGGCCGCCGGTGGAACCCCGCAGCACGACCGGCACGTCCTCGGTCAAGGTCAGACCCACGCTGGTCACGACCTGCCCGCGCGGCATCGCTTCATCCACGTCGTTGCTCCCTCGGCTGCGGACTTCCCGACGACCGGCCCACGAACGAGTGGCCTCCCCCATAGGCGACCTGGGTTGTGGGAGTGTTCCCGATAGTCGGTTTGATTTGTAGGGCCTACGGTAGCGTTGACTAACCCAGATGGGACTACTGAGATGGTCCGTCGATCGGGTGAAAGGAACTTGGGGACATGGCGCTGTCGACCACGCCGACGGTCATCCGGCGGTACCTCGCGTTCGAGCTGAAGAGGCTGCGCGAGGCCGCCGGTCTGCACCAAGGCGACGCCGCGAAGCGCATCGACACCACGAAGGGCCGCATGGGCCACTTCGAGACCGGCCGCAACCTGCCCAAGCTGCCCGAGGTGGAGCTGCTGCTGCCGTTCTACGGCGCGCCCGAGTTGGTCGAGACGTTCTGCGAGCTGATCGTCCAGGTCCGCACCTCGCCCGCCGTGTTCGAACCGGACGAGCTGCCCAGCCTGCCGCCCGGGTTCGACCTGTACCTGGGACTGGAACAGGGTGCGAGCCGGATCTTCACGTACGACGCCGTTGTGGTGACCGGGGTTCTGCAATGCCGCAGCTACGCCGAGGCGGCTGTTCGCGGGCACTTCGGCGAGCTGTCCGACGAGCAGCTCGCCGAAACGGTCAACCTGCGGATCCGCCGCCAGGACGTGCTTTACCGCGAAGACCGGCCGCTGGAGGTCGTCGCGATTCTGGACGAGGCCATCCTGCGCAAGGAGATCGGCGGCCGGGCCGGTGCGGTTGCCCAGCTCGACCACCTGCGGACGCTCGTCCGGCACCCCAATATCTCGGTGCGGGTGTTGCCTTACACAGCAGGGGCGCACGCGTCGTTGCACGGTTCTTTCACGTTGTTGGAGTTCCCGATCGATCGCGATCCCGGAGTCGTCTACCTGGAGGATCGCAGCGGAGGCCGGTACCGGGACGATAATGAGGACGTCGACGAGTACGCGGGCGTGGCAGACCGGCTCCTGGAGTCGGCGTTGTCCGAGCGCAAGTCGTTGTCCTTGATCGATTCCATCCGAAGGGAGCTGGCAACATGACCGAGACCGGGACTTGGCGGAAGGCGACCGGATCCGCCGGCAACGGCCAGTGCGTCGAGGTGGCGAAGTCCGCTGCGCCGGTGGTCGGGGTGCGGGACTCGAAGGCTCCGCACGCGGGCCGCCTGGTGGTGCCCGGCAGGTCGTTCACCGCGTTCCTCGACGCGATCAAGGCGACCGGCTGATCCCGCGTCCCCGTGCTCCGGTGACCTGGTCCGGCTTTCCGCCCTTCGAGGCAACCTCCTGAGGTGTTCGGCGCGTATCAAGCGACGACTGAGGGAGGGCGAGTGGAACGCGATCGCGAGTTCGGCGAGTTCGTGGACGCCCGCGCGTTGGCGCTGCGGCGGACCGCGTACCTGCTGTGCGGTGACTGGCACCGCGCGGAAGACCTGGTGCAAATCGCGCTGACCAAGCTGTACGTGGCCTGGCCCCGGGTCCGGCGGGACGGTTCGGTGGACGCCTACGCGCGCAAGATCCTGGTCCGGGCGGCCATCGACGACGCGCGTCGCGGGTTCCGCAAGCGGGAGACGGTCGTGGAGTCGCTGCCGGACGTCGCGGTGGCCGGCAACGCGCCCGCCGACTTCGACGTGCGCGACGCCCTGGCGGCGCTGCCACCGGGCCAGCGGGCCGTCGTGGTGCTCCGCTACTGGGAGGACCTGGGCGTCACGGAGACCGCGCGCCTCCTCGGTCGGACCGAAGGCACCGTGAAGAGCCAGGCGGCGAAGGGCCTCGCCGCGCTCCGGCAGCTTCTCGGCCGCCACGTATTCGAGGAGCGGACATGACCGACATCAGGCAGACCCTGGAAGCGGCGTTCGACGACGAGCCGCCGCTCAACCTCGACCTCGCCGCGATCAAGAAGGCCGGCCGCCGCCGGGCGGCGGCCCGCCGCTCGCTGGTCGCCGCCGCCGCCCTCGCCACCGTGACCGCGGTGTGCGTCCCGGCCATGCTCGGGTCCAGCGGGGGCGGTGGCGTGCAGGCGGGCGGGCAGCCGTCGGGTTCGGTGGTGGCGACCACGCCCGGCACGCCGCCGGGCGGCACCACGTCGAGCCGCGTGGTGCCGCCGACGCCGACGAACCCGCCCCGGCCGACCAGCGGGGAGCACGCCGCCGAGCTGACGTCGTTGCTGACGAAGTCGGGCGTGCTGCCGGACGTGCCGGTCGCGGGCGTGCCCGGCAACCCGGGCGGCCCGTGGGAGTTCGTGGTCAGCCAGGGCGGGTACAAGGCGGTGACCATGCTCACCGGGGACCGCGCGGGCCAGGTGCTGGTGTCCCTCTACGCGCAGGACTTCGGGTGCGCCGGCGGGGACGCGAACACCAAGTGCGACGTGCGGGTGGTCGACGGCGTCGAGATGGCGGTGGTCGACTACCGGTACGGGGCGACGCACGCGCTCACCGCGTCCACGAGGAAACCGGACGGCGCGGTGTTCTCGGTGACCGCCGTGAACAGCGACCCGAAGGCCGGCACCACCGGGACGGACGCGCCGCTGACGTTCGAGCAGCTCGCAAAGATCGCGACTTTGCCGGGGGTCTCGTTCTAACCTGTTCGGTGTGGCGGAGGACTTGATCGTGACGCGGACGCTGGTGGTGCCGGCGGCCGAGTTGAGCGAGCGGTTCTCCCGGTCGTCGGGTCCCGGTGGGCAGGGCGTGAACACCGCCGACAGCCGGGTCGAGCTGTCGTTCGACCTGGCCGCCTCGCCGTCGGTGCCCGAGTGGCTGCGCCGGCGGATGCTCGGGCGGCTGGGCAACCGGCTGGTGGACGGCGTGCTCACGGTCGCCGCGAGCGAGCACCGCGCGCAGTTGCAGAACCGCGCGGCGGCCCGTGAGCGGTTGGCCCGGCTGCTGCGCGACGCGGCCGCCGCGCCGCCGCCCGTGCGCCGGGCCACCAAGCCGACCAGGGGGTCGCAGGAGCGCCGGATCGCCGAGAAGAAGCGGCGCGCGCAGACCAAGCAGGGCCGGCGCGGGGGCGGCTGGGACTAGCCCGATCCGTCTACTGTGGACGTTCGCGGCCGGCGGGAGCGTCGTCCGCCGGTGGCACGCGTGCGTTCTCCCGGTCGTCGGGCCGGAACAGGGCGTCGGTCAGGGCGTCCAGCCCGGCTTTGAGCGTCGTGTCGCCGGATCGGCGGTGGGTCACCAGGTTGGCGGCCAAGGGGGCGAGGAGGGCGTCCGCGGTGAACGCGGCGTCCAGGTCGGGCCGCGCCGAGGCCACCAGCACCGCCAGGTGCCGGTGGTACACCTCGTACGCGCCGCCGAAGCGGGCCGACGGGCCGGCCGTCTCGGCCATCAGCAGCAGGTCCAGTTGGGCCAGCGTGCGATCGGTCAGCGCGTGCAGGAACGCGCGGATCCGGGCGACCGGCGGGCCGCCCGGCCCCAGCGGCGGCGGACCGGTGATGAACGCCTGCTGGAACTCGCGCTCCGAGTCGTCGATCAGCGCGTGCGCGAGCCCCGCGCGGTCGCCGAAGCGGCGGTACAGGGTGCCCACGCCGACGCCGGACGCCGCCGCGACCTCGGCCATGCCGAGCCCCTCGATCCCCCGCGTGGCCACGATGTCCGCCGCCGCGGCCAGGATCTTCGCCCGGTTCCGGGCGGCGTCGACCCGCTCGCTCACGGGGCCACCCTAGACGCCGTGGACAAGCGGAACCAGTTCCGCTTAAGCTGGAAAGCGGAACTGGTTCCGGATAGTGGGGGCGATCGGGATGGGACAGCTCGACGGCAGGACGGCGCTGGTCACCGGCGGCAGCCGGGGGATCGGGGCGGCCATCGCCACGCGGCTCGCGCACGACGGCGCGAACGTCGCCATCACCTACGCCAGTGCGGAAGACCGGGCGCGGGCCGTGGTCGACGCGCTGGACAACGCCGTGGCGATCCGCGCGGAGGCGACCGACAACGCCGCCCTGCGGCACGCCGTGGCCCGGACCGCGGAGGTGTTCGGCGGCCTCGACATCCTGGTCAACAACGCCGGCATCGCGGTCTTCGGGCCCTTCGACGAGACCTCCGACGACGACGTGGACCGGCTCCTCGCGGTGCACGCCCGCGCGGCGTTCGTGCTGGCCAAGGCCGCGTCGCCGCACCTGAGGGCGGGCGGCCGGATCATCACGATCGGCAGCAGCCTGGCCGAGCGGGTGCCGACGCCCGGCTGGGCCGCGTACTCGATGAGCAAGGCCGCGCTGGTCGGCCTCACCAAGGGCCTGGCCCGCGACCTCGGGCCGCGCGGGATCACCGTCAACCTCGTGCACCCCGGCTCCACCGACACCGGGATGAACCCGGCGGACGGCCCGGACGCCGCCGCCGAACGCGCTTTCACCGCGCTGGACCGGTACTGCGACCCGGAGGACGTGGCCGCGATGGTCGTGCACCTCGCCGGCCCCGGCGGGCGCAACGTCACGGGGGCGTCCTTCCTGGTCGACGCCGGCGCGGTGGCGTAGCCGGCAGGCAGCGGCACCCGGTCCGAACTGCTCCGGACGAGTGAACTCCGGCCACGGTCGGGGAGATCGCCGCGACCGGCTCCCACGTCCCTCCCGCAAGACCGATTCCGGGAGGGAACATGAGGAGAGTCCTGCCGCGCCGACCACGCCCACCTCGCCGTGCCTGGCCGACCTGCGGCCCGACGACGTGATCAGCACCGGCGCGGTCGGCCAGGTCGGCGCGTCGAGCGACAACGTCGGCGGCCGCTCGGTGACCGTCAAGGTCTACCGGGACATCCGGCTGGGTCTCGCGAACACCGGGCACAGCAACGCGTTCATCCGCGCGGACACCCGACTTCCACGCCGCCGAGAACCCCGCCGTGACCGCGTTCCTCGGCTGCGCCGCGCACGGCCGGGACTCCTCGGCCGGTTCGACGACCGGTCGATCTTCGTTCTGCAGCAACGTGATCAGGCCGGCGGACCACCCGGTCCGCCGGTCGTAACGGTTCCTCCGCGACGGGAGATGAGGTCAGTGATGGCCGACGAGGACTTACCCCTCCTGGACCGACTCCGTGCCGGCGACCACGACGCCCGGCACGAGCTGTTCGCGCGCTGCCAGAGCAAGGTCAAACCGTTCCTGCGCAACCGGGTCGACGACGCCGACGACGCCGACGACCTCGCCGCCGAGGTGGTCGTGCGGGCCCTGGAAGGGCTGCGCAACGGCCAGCGGCCCCGCGAGCTGGACGCGTGGCTGATCGGCATCGCGCGCAACGTGCTCAAAGCCCACTACACCGAGGACAGCCGCCGAGCCGACGGCGAGGTTCCCGAAGACCTCGCGGTCGAGCCGGAGGACGTGGACGACCTGGTGTCCCGCGACCGCGTGCTCACCGTGCTGACCGACTCGCTGGCCGGCGTCCCGGAGGGGCTGCGGCCGGTGATGGCCGCGCACATCCGGCTCACCGTGGGCACCGGCCGGCTGGTGGTGGGCGCGGAACTGGCCGAGGCGCTCGGCGTGCGGCGCGGCCAGGCCGACCGCCAGCTGGACCGGGCGCGCAAGGCGGCGGGCAAGGCGATCGCCGCCTACGTGGTGGCCCGCGTCGGGCGGCGGCACTGCGTCGCCCTCGCCGCGCTCACCGACCGGCCGTTCGACCCCAAGCAGCCCGACGTCGTGCTGGCGCACGCGCAGACCTGCCCGGTGTGCGCGCGCCGCCGGCAGGACGCCCACGACTACGCCCGGTGGGCGCTCGGCCCGGGCCTGCTCGGGTTCGTCGACGACGACGAGAACCGGCGCACGGCGGTCGCGTTCCTCAGCCGAGGCACCGAGATCGCCACGCCCGAGGCCGGGCTGCTGGGCACGATCGGCGCGCGCGTGGCGGGCCTGCCCGGCGTGGACGCGCTGTCCCGCGCGGTGCAGGAGAACCCCGGCGTGGTGCGGGTCGCGATCGGCGCGGTCGGCTTGGTGGCGGCGGCCGTCATCGCGGTCGTCGCCACCGAACCAGACCCGCCGGGCGTCGTCGCGCTGCCGCCGGACCCGCCGGTCGCCGGGACCTACGCGCCCGCACCGCAACCCCCGTCCGGCACGACCACCACCCCGGACGCCCCGCCGAACCCCGAAGTCGCGCCGGTCGTCGCCATCGCCACGACCACCACCGCGCCCAGGCCGACCGGTGCGCCGCCGCCGAGCACCACGCCCCGGGTCGCACCGCCGCCCACGCCGCCGTCGTCCGCGCCGCCCCGGTCGGAGCCGCCCGCGCCGCCGACCGGCACGACCCCGCCGCCGCCCGGGGTCGCGGCACCCGCGAAGTGGGCCTACGCCCGCGTGGAGCCGGCCGACTCGCCGGTCGGCGCGGAGACCGACCTGATCGCCGGGTGGCAGTGGGGCACGCCGCAGCCGATCACCGTGACCAGGCAGGACGTCGGTGTGTACCGGCTGCGCGTGCCGGGGCACGCGTCGGACAAGTCGGTCGCGCACGCCACCGTCACGTTCCACCAGGCCGCCCGGCCGGTCGGCTGCGTGGTGCGGGAGAACCGGCCGGCCGGGGCGGACCAGGTGGTCGTGGTGGCCTGCCACGACGGCGGCACGCCGGCCAACACCCGCTTCGACCTCGTGCTCGCCGAACCGGGTGAGGGCGTGGTCGTGGTCCGGCCGGACGCGCCCGTGCGCCGGCTCGGCCCCGGCCTCTACGAAGCGGACCTGGGCACGTCGACCGGCGTCGGCTACGCGCAGATCACCCCGTACGGCCCGGACGCCGTGCGCTGCCAGTCCGGCGGCGTCACCGGCTCCGTACTCCGGGTGCGCTGCACGGCCGACGCGAAGTGGGCCGCGACCTACGTCGAGGGCGTGCCCCCGGCCGGCCCGGTAGGCGCGTACGCGCAGACCACCGGCACCGCGCCGGACCTGCGGATCGACCCCGCGCGGTCGTACAACAGCACAGGCGGCGCGTTCACCCTGCACCGCCTGGGCCTGGGCCTGTACCGGGTGCTGGTGAAGGGCGTCGGCCTGCCGGGCGGCACCGTGCTGTCCGGCGCGACCCGCACCGGGTTCTGCCACACCGCGACCTGGAGCGCGTTCGCCTACCCGCTCAACGAGGCGTGGGTGGACGTGCAGTGCGTGGACGACGCCGGACGCGCGGCGGACCTGCCGTTCGGCGTCGCCGTCTACCGCAAACCGCTCGACCAGGGCGAGCGGCTCGGCCCGCTGCGGCCCGCCGACCCCGGCCCGGCGCGGCCCGGCTGGGGCTACGCGCAGGTCTACCAGTACGGGTACGCGCTCGGCGTCCCCGTGCAGCTGCACCCGAACCACCAGTGGTCGACGTGGGGCGGCACGCTGCCCGGCAACGACCCGTGGTGGGCGCGCAAGATGTCCGTGCTGCGCACCGCGACGGGCGTCTACACCGTGCGGATGCCCGGACTCGGCGTGCCGGGCACGATCGCCCACGTGACCGCGATCGCGCAGTCCGCCGACACG
Organism: Saccharothrix sp. NBAS 001; assembly: GCF_056640475.1. Taxonomy (NCBI): domain Bacteria; kingdom Bacillati; phylum Actinomycetota; class Actinomycetes; order Pseudonocardiales; family Pseudonocardiaceae; genus Saccharothrix; species Saccharothrix sp. NBAS 001. The sequence continues at coordinate 7,584,902 of NZ_CM153251.1, read as the reverse complement.
TGCGTGGTCCGCGACCAGGCGGTGGACGGACCGGACGGCCTGGTCGGCGTGAACTGCCACGGCCCGACCGGGCTGCCCAAGGACCTGCCGTTCCACGTCTACCTGGGTGTTCCGGAGTCCGGCGCGGTCACCTCGGAGCAGGCGGTCCGGCTCGGTGTCGGCGAGTGGCGGGTGCCCGCGACCGACATCGGGTACGTGCAGGTCACGCCCGTGGGCGGGGAGTTCGCGCGGTGCCGGGCCGAACTCGGGGCGGACATCCTGGTGCACTGCGACCGGGACGTGCGCTGGCAGCTGAGCCACGTGCGGGGCACCGGCCTGCACCAGGACGACGTGCCGGCCGCGTACCTGACCGCCGACGCCGCCGGGCAGGTCGACCGGGTGTTCGGGCCGGAGGTGCCGGCGGTCACCCGCACGGCGACCGGCCGGTACGTCGTGGCGTACGCGGCACTGGGCAACCGGACCGTGTGGCCGGCCGACTCGGTGCAGGTCACCGCGCTGGGCGCGGAGCCCCGGACGTGCCGGGCGGCGGCGCTGAACTCCTACGCCGTGCCCGGCCGGGTGCGGATCGAGGTGTGGTGCCACGACCTGGCCGGAGTTCCGGCGGACGCCGCCTTCGGCGTGGCCTACGTCCGCCCGCCGGACCGGTGAGGTGCCGGGCCGGGTCTCGCCACGAGCCCCGGCCCGCTCCGGTGGGGTCAGGGGCGTTCGGGTCGGGGCGTGGTGGTCGTGCGGACGACGAGCGACGGTTGCCGCGCTTCGGCTGCGAGCCGGCCGAACTCGTGGCGTGGCTGGTCGATCGTGGTCGGCGAGACGTGCCGGAGCACGGCCGGTGACGTGTTGTCGTAGCCGACCACGGACACGTCTGCCAGGGCGGAGATCGCGGCGGGCACGTCGCCGCCGATGCCGACAGCATCCACAGTGGACAGTTGGGAGCACCGGACAGCCAGTCCCGCTGGGGACTTCTCGGCGGTCGGCTTGATAGTTCGCGGACTTCGCCTGCGAGACTAAAAGCTTCGGCGCGTTTCTGTCCACAGTGGAGTGTGCGGAGCCGGCGTGCGCCGAGTTGCCGGTGTGGCGCGGCGATCCTCCGGACCGAGGGCGTGGCCACCACCCTGTCGGGCGACGGCTCGTACCTGATGTCGAACTCGGAGCTGTTCCCGGCAACCTCTACCGGGGGTGCCGGACCACCCGCGCGGCCCGTCGCGCACCGACTTCGCGCCGCTGGGCTGCCCGAGGCGTACCGCGGGCGCACGGCCGTGGTGGTCGTGCGTACGCACCCGGCGTCGTGGACCGAGTCGGGCGCGTGGTCGGAGATGGCCGTCCCGGACGTCGCCCACCGGCCCGAGGTCGTCGCGGCCGACGCCGACCTCCGGCGGGTGAAGTCCACCCGGGTCCGCTACCGGTAGCCGGTCGGCCACCCGGTCGGGAGCACGCCGGTGTGCTGCACGACGCCGCTCTCCCCGGTCACCCGCGGCAGGGCCGGGCTGACCGAGCCGAGCACCGCGCGCAGCGGGTCGGCGGCCTCGGGGTGCTGCCAGAGCATGGTGTGGATCGAGCCGCGCCACTCCGTGGTGAACTCGGCGCGCGCCAGTTCCAGCCGGACCGCCGGCGCGCCCACCACCCGGCTGCGCGCCTCGTCCAGCCGGGCGCTGACGAGGTCGACCAGCGTGGGCGCGAGCACCGCCACCACCCCGGCCCGCAGGTCGGTCCACAGGTCCGTGTCGACCGCCTTGGCCAGCGCGCCGGCCACGGCGCCGGCGAGCACGCGCAGCGGCTCCTCGCGCACCTCACGTCCTCTCATCGGGTCGGGTCGGCCTCCCCGCCCTTGCGGAAGCTCGGGCCGAAGTGCGAGCCGCGCTGGTCGTTGCCGTGGAAGTTCTGGATCATGTCGGCGCGTTGGAAGGTCGGCACGCTCGCGTCCCGGCCCGCCTGGATCACCGTCGACCCGCCGCTCGCCACGGCGTTCTGGTTGACCGCCGGGGTCTGGGACACCGACGGCTCGCCGGCCAGGTCCAGCGCGTGGACGTCGCCGTTTGGCAGCCACATCCAGCCGTGGCCGCGGAACGTCTTCTCCGCCACTTCGACCCGGCGGAAGTCCTTCGGGCGCAACGTGGTGTGCCCGGCCAGCACCAGCGAGGAATACACGATCTCGGAGAGCATCACGACGAGGTCCGCGTCCGGGAATTCCTCCAGCGCGAGGTGCGCCGGTTTGCTGTTGAGCAGACGTGAGACGAGCACGGAATCCTGGCCGGGAAATCCGTTCGCGCCTTCCACCACCGCGCCGTGGTGGATGGCCAGGCGCATCCGGGCGCGCGCCTCCGGAACCCGGTAGCGGTTCGCCGACGTCAGTTCCGCGTTGAGCCCGCGGACGTAGGTGTCGACGACGACGTGTTCCGGGCTGTCCGGAGGCAGCACCGCCCACTCCTCGTCGCCCTTGGCCTGGCGGTGCCAGGTGGACCGGTCCAGACCGGCCGCCGCGCCGGCCCGGTCCAGGCAGCGGACCAGCAGTTCTTGCAGCTCGCGCTGGAGCTGGTCGTCTGCCGCGCCGTAGCGCCTCAGGTCACAGCAGACCAGCAGACTGCGCCGGAAGGTGGCAGCACTCATCGACTCGCCCTTTCGACGTGGTGCGCAGGTGTGGCCGCGCGTAGTCACCGTGCAGTGCAGAGCCACTGTGGAGTACTGCACCGGGGCGAATACCGCAAAACTGCGGTCTGACCTCAGATGCCCGCGAATTTCCGCAGGCTCTCCAGGTCGGGCACCAGCACGTCACGTCGCAAGTGGCTCACGACGACCCCCGCTTTCCGCAAGTCGCTGAACGCCTTCTCCGCCGTCCGGGGCTTCATGCCGGCGATGGAGGCGAGCTCGACCTTGGTCAGCGGAATTCCGAGGGTCCAGCCCGCGGCCTCTTCCCGGCCGTAGGTCTGCACCAATTCGGCGAGCACTCGGGCCACCCGTTCGGCGGCGGGGTGGGACAGGAAATCGCGGCGGCGCTGGTTGGCCCAGCGCAGCCGGTCGTTGATCATCCCGATCAATTCCACGAACACGTCGTTGCGCCGGTGCAGGAAGCTCATCAGCTCACCACTGGTGATCAGCTTCGCCACCACGTCGCCGCACGTCACTACGGTGGCCGAGCGCGGTTTCTGGTCCAGGGCCGCCATCTCGCCCACCAGGTCGCCTGCGACCCGGATCGCGAGCAGGGCGGTGTCGCCCGTCTCGTCGGTGGTCTGCACCTTCACCACGCCGTCGAGCAGCAGAAGAACGTGAGTGTCCTTCGCGTCCTGCTCGATGACCTCCCGGTCGGCCGTGTACCGCACGACCGTGCCGATGTTCAGCAGTTCTTGTCGGGTGTTGTCGCGGAGGCGACCCAGCAGACTGTTGCTGGGCCACCCTGGATCCTGTGTCATCGTGGTCGGCATGGGCAGCATGTGGATCCTGTTACTGTCGTGACCGGCGGGAACTCAATTCGAGCCGACCTGCGTCGGGCGGCAAGTGATGGTCTCCCCGAACGTGCTGCGGACAGTACACCCGAATGGGCGTAACTGACCCTGTCTTGTAGAGCGTTTTGCGTACCGACCCCCTATTCAAGATCACGTGCTAATGCACGCGCAATACCGAATCGAATGGAATTGCGCTGCTCCCGTGCGGTGGGACGGCCGGTCCGGCGGGAACAACCTGTCCGATCCGGGACCTTGGACCTGTCGAGGTACCCCGAAGGACCCGTTGTCGTACCGGAACCACCCGAGGAGACGCATGTGAGTGCCCTGTTCAACCCGCTGACCCTCCGCTCCGTCACGCTCCAGAACCGGATCGCGGTCAGTCCGATGTGCCAGTACTCCGCCCGTGGCGGATTCCCCGACGAGTGGCATCTGGTCCACCTCGGCGCGCGAGCGCTCGGCGGGGCCGGTCTGGTGATCGCCGAGGCGACCGCCGTCCAGGCTGCCGGCCGCATCTCGCCCGCCGACACCGGGCTCTGGGAGGACGCCCACGTCGAGGCGTGGCGGCCGATCGCCCGGTTCATCCGCGAGCACGGCTCGGTGCCCGCCGTCCAACTCGCCCACGCCGGCCGCAAGGGCTCGACCCAGGCGCCGTTCGACGGGCACGGCGGCGTGGCCGACGAGGACGGCGGCTGGACCCCGGTCGCGCCCAGTGCCGAGGCGTTCGCGGACGGCTGCCGGGTGCCCGAGGCGCTCGACCGGGCGGGGATCGACCAGGTGGTGGCGGACTTCGCCGCCGCCGCGCGCCGGGCGGTCGCGGCCGGCTTCGAGGTCGTCGAGGTCCACGCCGCCCATGGTTACCTCTTGCACCAGTTCCTGTCGCCGCTGAGCAACAAACGAACCGACGAATACGGCGGTTCCCGGGAAAATCGGACCCGGTTGACCCGCGAGGTGACGTCGGCGGTGCGCGCGGCGGTCGGCGAAGACGTGCCGGTGTTCGTCCGGCTGTCCGCGACCGACTGGGTCGAGGGCGGCTGGACGGAGGAGGACAGCGTCGAATTGGCGCGCGACCTCGCCGCCCTGGGTGCCGACCTGATCGACGTCTCCACGGGCGGCAACGTGCCCAAGGCGGACATCCCCCTCGGGCCCGGCTACCAGGTGCGGTTCGCCGAGACCGTGCGGAGGAAGGCCGACGTGCCCACCGGGGCCGTCGGCTTGATCACCGAGGCCCGGCAGGCTGAGCAGATCGTCGCCGACGGATCGGCCGACCTGGTCCTGCTCGCGCGGGAGTTCCTGCGCGACCCGAACTGGCCGCTGCACGCGGCCAGGGAACTCGGAGCGCAGGTCAGTCCGCCGAAGCAGTACGCCAGGGCGTTCTAGGGGCCCGCGTCAAAGGTTGGGCTGCCGGTGCGGAACCGGCAGCCCAACCTCGTCAGCGGGTGTGATGCTTCAGCGACGGTAGTCGTCGTACTCGTCGTCCGAAGAGGCGTCGTCGTAGCGTTCATCGCTACGGCGTACGCCGCCGTCGGAATCGCCGGACAGCTCGCGTTGCAAGGCGTCAAAGTCGGTGTTGTGAGAGCTGTACTTAAGCTCCCGCGCCACCTTCGTCTGCTTGGCCTTCGCTCGGCCGCGCCCCATGGCTCGACCCCCTCGCACAGGGACGGGGGCGGCCGGGGGAACGGCGGCCCCACTCGTCTCGACAACTAGTTCCTGGTAACTACCGTACCGTGTCGAAGGGGTTCCTCGCGACGCGGTAGGCGTGACACGTGCCGCCAATCTTCCGCATGGGAGGATGCGCGCGTGCCTCGACCGTTCGTCGCCTACCTCAGGGTGTACGAACCGCTGTCGGCTCTTGACGCACCGTTGGCCGACCAGGTGCGGAAAGCCCTGGAAAACGGGGTGTTGAGCCGGGCGGACGTGGGTTCCCGCGAGCGGGAGCTGTGGTTGCGATCACAACTGTCCCGACCGCGTCGCCTGCTGCCCGGCGAGCGGTCGGACGGGAGTGTCGCGGCCGACGCCCCGATCGACGTGATGACCATCAGCCCGGCGGAAGTCCCCGGCGAGGTCGGCCCCGGCCCCCTGGTGTGCCCGCTGGACCTGCGGGCGAGGTCGGCGGCGGCCCTGGTCGGGTTCCTCGCGACCTCCAGCGGCCCGTTGCAGGACGAGGCGCTCGACGTCGAGCCGGAGGCGATCCGGGCACGGGCCTCGGCCGTGATGGCGGAGCTGACCGGCGGTGCGGTGCACGTGATCTCGACGACCTGGACCGTGCCGCTGCCGTGGTTCGCCCTGGTCGACCCGGACGCGCGGCGGATCGTCCTGGCACCCCGCGACGACCCCGAGCGCCAGGTCTCGTGGCGGGTCGCGATGAGCGACGCCCGTCACCGCGTGGCCAGGGCCCGCAAGGTCGTGTCGCGGTCGTTGGGCGACGAAGGCCCGGCGAAGGTGTTGTCCGACACAGCCCGGTGGCTCGACCACTTCTCGCCGGACGCGGCGGTGGAGCTGGACTACGGCGGCCTGGTGCAGCTGATCGAGGACAAGGACCTGCTGGAGGACTCGTCGGCGCAGGACGTGAACGCGATCGTGGACGCCCTGGAAGAGGGCGACGCCGAAGAGGTCGCCGTCCGCTACGAACGCCTGGGCGAGTTCTGGGGCGAACTGGCCCGCCGCGAACGTCACGGTTAGGACTCGACGCACCTCCGGGCGCGACAAAACTCCCGAAACGGACGTCAAGGCGCGCCGGCAACGCTCTGGAAGGGCTGCGGCCGTCCACTTGATCGACTTCCGCGCTCGGGCGTGTCGCGGCAGCCGGCGACGACCCGGCCCGGTTGGTTGCGCGCGCTGAACGCAACCGCTGTCGCGCGCCACCGCCGACTGTCCCGCTCTGGTCGATCGGCAACGCGTCGGGTCGGTGGGTGCTCAGGGGCGGGCGGGTGCCGGGGTCGGGGTCAGGAGCAGGCGGGCGGCGACCGCTGCGGCGGCGGCCACCAGGAGGGCCGTGGGCCAGCCCGTGGTGGCCGCCAGCCAGCTCGCCACCGGTGGGGTGACGGTGGCGCTGAGGTAGTTCGCGGTGTTCTGCATCCCCAGGGCGGTGCCGCTGCGGCCCTCCGGGGCCAGTTCGGCGGTGGCGGTCAGGGCCAGGCCGTTCCACGCCAGGGCGGAGGCCGCAGTCGCGATCAGGGCGGCGGCCAGGATCGGCGTGGGGGCCCGGTCGACCAGGGCCGCCGTCAGGGCGAAGCCGACGGCGATGGCGACGCTCATCGTCTTCAACGGCGTGATCCGGTCCCGGGTCCGGTCCGACCACGCCCCCGCGCCGAGCCTGCCCAGGCCGCCCAGCACCTGGGACACCGCCAGCAGCGCCGCTGCCGTGCCCACGGCCACCCCTCGGTGATCGTGCAGCAGCTCGACCATCAGAGCCGCTGCGGTGAACTGGGGCACGACCAGCAGCGCGCCGGCGGCGCTCAGACGGATCAGGGCCGGGTCCCGCAGGATCGCGCGCACGGCCGCGCCACCCTTGGCGTCGGTGGCCCGGCTCGCCCACGGGGGTTCGCGGACCAGGACGGCGATCGCCACCGCGACGAACGCCGTGAACCCCGCCAGCGCGAGGAACGCCGCCGGCACCCCGGCGCCGACCGCCACCAGGGGCAGCACTGCGGCCGTCAGTGCCGCACCCAGTGGGGTCGCCGTCTGGCGGATGCCCATGGCCAGGCCACGGCGGTCCGCCGGGAACCACGTCATCACGGCGCGGCCGCTCGCCGCGTTGACGCTGGCCCCGAACAAACCCGCCGCCACCAATGCCAGGCCCGCCACGACCGGCCCGTCCACGGCCGCCATCGCCAGGGACACCGCGGCACCCGCGCCGCCGATGGTCATCACGACGCGTTCGCCTCGGCGGTCCGCGGCGGCACCCCACGGCACCAGCGTGAGCATGGTGCCCAGGTTCACCGCGCCGAGCAGCAGACCGACCTGGGGCAGTGTCAGGTCGAAGTACTCGCGCAGCTGCGGGGTGATCGCCGGTAGTCCGAGGAACACCGCGGCGTTCGTGCCCTGTGCCAACGCGCCCACGGCGAGAACCACCCAGCGGTACCCCATGCCTGCACGCTAGGGCGACCGTTCAGGATCCGGGAGGGTCATCCCAGATGTCGGTACGTCCAAGGGCTGATCACCTCCGTTCCGGTTTCGTCGATCCGCTGCCCCTTGCACGTCCATTCTCGAACAAGAGTTCGACTGGCGGCAAGATCACGATCGGGTGGGGTTCCGGGCGCGGAAGGACGACGAATGCCGGAAACGGCGGAGCCGGAAGTGCCCGAGCGGGCGAAAAAGGGTGCGAGAGGATGAGGGGAACGAAGGGCGAAGCCGAAAGCCGGGGGTCGGGAGCGGAGGGCGAACCCCGGCGATCAGTCGGTCATTCCTTCTCGCGGTTCGGGTTCGTCGGCCAGCCGCGTTCCGCCGCCAGCAGTTCGTCCACCGACGCGCTCCCGCTCTGGTACCGGCCCGCGATCTCCGCGTTCAACCGGTCCACCACGACCTGCACCTCGCGCCGCCGCCCGGAGACCGACGCCTCCTCGTTCACGAACGTCCGCAGCGCCAGGTCGAGCTTGTCGTCCGACAGCGAGCTGACGTCCGACAGGTCCACGTCCGACACCAGCGCCTCGACGTGCCGCCGGTGCGCCTCCGCCCGCGAGGGCTCCTGCGTCTGGTAGCGCCCCAGCCCGGTCGCCGGGCCCACCGCGTTCGAGGCGAGGATCGTCGCCAGCTGGTCGACCACCGCCGACCCGCCGTCGGCCCGCCGCGCCTGCTCGGCCCGCACGATGTCGATCCGCGCGTGCAGCAGCCGCCGCAGGTACGACAGATCGGTCTCCTCCTGGGCCGCTTCGTCGCGCAGCGCGCGCACCTCGGCGAGCGGGAGCCGCTCGACCCCCTCGGTGTAGTCGGGGGCGAGCACCCGGTCGATTCGGCGGCGCCCGCCAGGACGCACCTCGATCACGTACTCATCCTGAGGTAGTTCCTGCCCACCCGCCAACACAAACCTGCTTCCAAAGTTGTTTCAAACCTGTACCGGACCGCGCACGCCGAGCAGCCCGCGCGCCTCGGCGGGTGACAGCGGCGGTCGCTGGGCGATCTTCGCGAGCCCCGCCGCGCGCGCCACGAGTTGCGCGTTGTCCCGCACCGGCTGCCCTTTCGCGTACGTGACGGTGTCCTCCATGCCGACCCGCAGGTGCCCGCCCGCGCTCAACGCCGCGAGCATCACCGGCAGCGACGTCCGCCCGATCCCGGTCGCCGAGAACGACGCCCCGTCCGGCAGCAGCCGCAGCGCGGCGACCAGCGTCTCCACGTCACCGGGCATCCCGCCCGGCACGCCCATCACCAGGTCGACGTGCACCTTCCCGCCCGCCGGCAGGCCGTGCTGGTCGAGCAGCCGGCGCAGCGACGCGAGCTGGCCGAGGTCGAAGATCTCGTACTCCGGCACGATCTCGCGTTCCCGCATGGTCTTGTGCAGCGCGACGACGAACTCCCACCGGTTGAGGAAGACGTCGTCGCCGAAGTTCACCGTGCCCATCGTGCAGGACGCCGAGTCCGGCAGGGCGTCGAGCACGCGCAACCGGTCGGCCTCCGGGTCGGTCACCGCCCCGCCGGTCGACAGCTGCACGATCAGCGACGTCTGCTCGCGCAGCGCCTGCACGGTGTCCTTGAGCCGCCCGAGGTCGAGCGTCGGACGGGTGTCGTCGCCGCGGATGTGCACGTGCACCATCGCGGCCCCGACCTGCTCGCACGCCCGTGCGGCAGCCACCAGCTCGTCCAGCGTGACCGGCAGCTGCGGGACGTCCGCCTTGGCGTGCTCGGCCCCGGTCGGGGCGACGGTGAGCAGCGTGCCGTGGGAACCGGGTCGGGACATGCCGTGATCCTGGCACAGAACACGGCGGGTCCGGGTGCCTACCGCCCGAGGTTCCGCGCGGCTTCCCGGCCGAGGCCAGGGGTGTCCGGCGGCACCGAATCGGGGTCCACCGAAGCCTGCACGACCCGGTCCCCGGTGCCCACCAGCAGCTCGGTCTCCACCGGCACCGAGCGCTTGACCAGCGCCAACGCGATCGGTCCCAGCTCGTGGTGCAACGCCACCGACCCGACCCGGCCGACCACGCGCTCGCCGACCACGACCGGATCGCCGGTCTCCGGCTGGACCTCGCGGGTCCCGTCCAGGTGCAGCAGCAGCATCCGCCGCGGCGGCCGGCCGACGTTGTGCACCTTCGACACCGTCTCCTGGCCCCGGTAGCAGCCCTTGTCGAGGTGCACCGCCGAGCCGATCCAGTTCACCTCGTGCGGGATGGTCTTCTCGTCGGTATCCACGCCCAGCCGGGCCCGCAGCGACTCCACCCGCAGCGCCTCGAAGGCCCAGCTGCCCGCCGGGCGCGCGCCCGCGTCGGTCAGCTTCGCCCACCAGGCGGTCAGCGACCCGCGCGGCACGACCAGGTCGGCGGCGTCCTGACCGGGCCACGGCATCCGCCGCACGAACCCGCCGTCCGGCAGTTCCGCGACCTTCGACGGTTCCGGCAGCGGAACACCCGATTTGGTGAACAGCTCCGGGAGTTCGGGCCCGACGACGGTCAGCACGGCCAGTTCGGCGGTGGCGTCGCGGGGCTCGACCTTCGACCAGAAGACCATCTTGGTCAGGTACGACAGCAGCGCGCCCGCCGTCTCCGGCTCGGTGTCCAGGTAGACCACGCCGCCGACGTTCGCGACCACCGCGTGGTGCTCGACCCGCCCCTGCACGTCGAGGACCAGCGCCTCGCTGCCCCCGTTCTCGCCGAGCGCCTCGAAGTGCTGGCTGGTCAGCGAGTGCAGCCAGGTCAGCCGGTCGGCGCCGGACACCGCGAGCACGGCCCGGTTCGACCGGTCGAACACCGCGACCGACCGGGCCGCCGACCGCTGCTCCGCGAACGGGTCGCCGAAGTGCCAGGGCACGCCCTGGTCGGCGGACCCCTCGAACGGCGCGACGGCGCCCGGCACGGTCAGCAGCGGTGAGGTCACGAGTTCTCCTTCAGGCAGTCGCGGCAGGTGCCGGACAGCGCGAGGTGGCTGGCATCCAGTTCGAACCCGAATTCACCCCGAAGTGTTCCGCCCAACGGGGACAGCAGATCACACGGCACCTCGTCGACCCGCCCGCACCGGTGGCACACCAGGTGCACGTGCTCGTGCTCGTCGACCGAGTAGTTCGGCGCGCCGTGGCCCAGGTGGGTGTGCCGGATCAGCCCCAGCCGCTCCAGCAGGTCGAGGGTCCGGTAGATGGTCGTGATGTTCACGGTCGGGGCCGTGACCTGCACCCGGTGGCAGATCTGCTCGGGTGTCGAGTGCCCGAGGTCGCGCACCGCGTCCAGCACCAGTTGGCGCTGCGGCGTCATCCGCATCCCGCGGTCGTGCAACGTCTTGCGCAGGGCCTTCGGGCCGCCGGCGGTGTCCACGAAAGCGATGGTAAGCCGTGAGTAGTCTCACGGTATGCGCGTGCTCGCTCTACTTGACGGAACCCTCGCCGACCCCGATTCCCCGCTGATCCGCGTGGACGACCTCGGCCTGCTGCGCGGCGACGGCGTCTTCGAGACCGTCCTGGTCGTCGACGGCAAGCCCCGCGAACTCGGGCCGCACCTGGACCGGCTGGCCCGCTCGGCGGCGATGCTGGACCTGCCGGAACCGGACCGCGCGGCGTTCGAGCGGACGGTCAGCCTGGTGCTGGACAACTGGACCGGCGGCCGGGAGATCGCGCTCAAGCTGGTCTACACCCGTGGTGTCGAGGGCGGCGACGGCACGCCGACCGGGTTCGCGCTGGGCATGGACATCTCCCCGAAGGTGGCGCGGCAGCGCGCCGAGGGGCTGGCCGCGGTCACCCTCGACCGGGGGATCGAGCCGGGGCTGGCCGAGCGCGCGCCGTGGCTGCTGCTGGGCGCGAAGTCGCTGTCCTACGCGGTGAACATGGCGGGCCTGCGCGAGGCCGAGCGGCGCGGCGCGGCGGAGGTCGTGTTCACCACGTCGTCGGGCTCGGTGCTGGAGGGCCCCACCTCGACGCTGGTCCTGGTTCGCGGCCAGGAGCTGGTCACGCCGCCCGCGACGCTGGGCATCCTGCCCGGCACGACGCAGGCCGCGCTGTTCCGGGCCGCCACGCGGGCGGGGTGGGCGGTCGTGGTCGAGCCGGTGGAGGTGGCCGACCTGTTCGAGGCGGACGGCGTGTTCCTGGTGTCGAGCGTCCGCAAGATCACCCGCGTGCACACGCTCGACGGCAAGACGCTGCCCGATTCGACGGACCTGCACGCCACGCTCGTGGACCTGTACGAGTCCGAGTACTGAACCGGGTGAACGCGGTCCCCGGCGGGACCGGGGACCGCGTTCACCGGTGGCTTACTTCAGCCCGTTGTCAACGGCGCTCATCAGGGTGCCGGTGTCGCCGGACATCTCCCAGATCATCGCGCCCAGCAGGCCGCGCTGCTTCATCCACGCGGTCTTCTTCTGGATCGACCACGTATCGTCGAACGTCCACCACTGCCCGCCGTTGCCGGTGAAGCACGAGGTGGCGACCGCCGGTTCGTCGTGGACGACGGTGCAGTTCGGCACGCTCGCCAGCAGGTTGGAGTAGCCGCGGGTGCCGGCCTCCTCGGCGAACTGGCCCGGTGCCGCACCGGTCGCCGACTGCCACTCGCCCTTCTTCCCGCCGTCCTGGACGCCCTGCCAGCCACGGCCGTAGAACGCCAGGCCCACCGTGATCTTGCGCGGGTGCACCCCGGCTTCGAGGTAGGCGTTGACCGTGTCCTCGACGCTGAAGTGGAACGAGTACGGGTCGTCCGCGTCGGCGTACAGGTTGCCCTGGTGGCCGGTGCGGTTGGGCTCCCACGAGTTGTCGCTGCCCGAGCCGTGGAAGTCGTAGCCCTGGACGTTGAAGATGTCCATGGACTGCGCCACCCGACCCAGCTCCCAGCCGGTCGCGATCTTGCCCCGGTCGGCCGGGGTGAACGCGGTCAGCTGGTAGCGCTTGCCCGACGTCTTGGTCAGCTCGTCCATCTGCTTGCGGAACTCCTCGATCAGGAGGGTGTTGTTCCGCTTGTCGTCCGGGCTGATGTGGTTGCCGGCGTGGCCTTCCGCGCCGGGCCACTCCCAGTCGAGGTCGATGCCGTCGAAGATGCCGGCCGCCGAGCCGGGACCGCCCGCCGCGTTGTAGGTCGGCAGGTTGCCCTTCAGGTAGACGTCGAGGCAGGACGCGACGAACTTCTTGCGCGCCGCGTCGGTGGCCGCGACGTCGGAGAAGTACTTCGAGTACGTCCAGCCACCCAGCGAGATCAGCACCTTCAGGTGCGGGTACTTCGCCTTGAGCTTCTTGAGCTGGTTGTAGTTGCCGCGCAGCGGCTCCCACCCGGTGTCCGCGACGCCGTCGACCGACTGCGCCGAGCTGAAGGGCCGGCTGTAGTCGGCCTCCGCGTCACCCGCGCCGTCGCCCTGGTTGGGGTCCTGCGGGTTGGCCGAGGTGCCCTTGGTGACGCCGTGCAGGCAGGTCAGGTTGACCGGGTCGATGTTGCCGAACGCGTAGTTGATGTGCGTCAGCTTCGCGGCGGCGCCGTTGGTGTCCAGGTTCTTCACGAAGAACTGGCGACCGTAGATGCCCCACTGGACGAAGTAGCCGACCTTCGCGTAGCCGTTGACGATGTCCGAAGTGGTCACCTTGACGGAGTTGCTCAGGCCGGAGACGTTGTCGTAGATGTCCCGCGCCTTGACCTGGAACGTGTACTCGGTGGACGGCGACAGGCCGTCGATCTTCGCCGTGGTCTCGGTGACCGTGGCGCGGACCGTCGAGCCCTGGTAGACGTCGTAGTTCGCGACCTTGCTGTTGTCCGTGGCCGCGTCCCACGCGAGCGTGACGCTGCCCGCGTCCTTTCCGGTGCTGCGCAGGTTGCCCGGGGTGCTCGGCGGCTGGGTGTCGTCGGCCGGGTTGTTCGTGGTGACGCTGAGGGCGTTGCTGGCCCCGGACTGGGTGCCCTTGGTGTCCTTGGCCTTCACCGTGAACGAGTACGCGGTGCTCGGCGTCAGACCGGTGACCGTGGCACTGGTGCCGGTGACCGTGGTGGCCAGCGCGGTTCCGTTGTAGACGTCGTAGCCCGCGACCGGCAGCGAACCCGCGTTGGACGCGTTCCACTGCAACGACACAGACTTCGTGGTCTTCACCGGGGAGCGCAGGTCACCGGGGACGGTCGGCGGGACGTCCGGCGATCCGTCGCAGTTCACGTTGTTGATCCGGCAGGTGACGGGTTCCACCGCGCGGCTGAGCGTGAACGTCGGGCTGTAGGGCTCGGTGGTCTTCTTGGGACCGACCGATTTGTTGTAGTGCACCGGGACCACGGTGACCGAATTGCCGGTTTGGGTGACCGTCGCGTTGTTCCCGTTGCTCGCGGTGACGCCCGCGGGCAGCGTGAACGTGATCGACCACTCGGACAACGTGGTGGTGGTGTTGTTCGCGACCACGAACTTGCCGGTGTTCCCGGACAGGCTGAAGTCGGCGGTGACCGGTGCGGGCGCCGGCGGTTCGGGACCGGTGCCGTCGCAGTTCGCGCCGTTGAGCGCGCACGACGTCGGGTCGACCGCCGAACTCAGCGTGAACGTCGGGCTGAACGGGTCGGTGTTGCGTCCCGCTTGGATGGTGCTGATGTAGTAGGCGGGGGTCAGGGTTACCTTGGTGCCGTTCTGGGTGGTGGACGCGTTCTGCGCACCGCTCACCGTCACGCCGGCAGGCAGGTCGAACTTGATCGACCAGCCGGAGATGGCAGCTGTGGTCGGGTTGTTGACCACGAACTTGGCTGTGGTGCCCGTTCGGCTGAACGTGGCGGTCAGGCCCGCTGCGGCGGTTGCCGGCGTGGCGAAGGTGGCGGTGGCGGCTAGTGCCACCAGCGCGATGGCTAGTCGGCGCATTTCGGTTGTGCCTCTCGATTGACAGGGACAGTCGAGAACCACGGCGGCCAGGTCTTGAAACTAGGTCTTCGCCACACTAATGACAATGGGTCTAGACCAATTGCGTCCGTTCAGCCGTGTGGCCGGAAGCGGACCCGGGTTCCCGGCCGCGCCTGGCCGAGCAGCGGCAGCGCGTCCGGCGGCACCACGCCTACCACCGGGTAGCCGCCGGTCGTCGGGTGGTCGGCCAGGAACACCACAGGTTGGCCGTCCGCGGGCACCTGGACGGAGCCGGTCACCAGACCCTCGCTGGGCAGTTCGCGGCCCCGGTGCGCGGCCGTGCGGACCAGCGCGGTGCCCTGGAGGCGCAGTCCCACCCGGTTGCTCCGCTCGGACGCGGACCACCGGCCGGAGCGGAGCCGGCCGACCGCGTCGTCGAACCAGTCGTCGCGCGGGCCGGGCAGGACCGGCACGACCAGCTCGTCGGGGACGTGGACCGGGAGCAGGACGTCCGCCCCGGTCGGTACGCCCGTCGGCACGCCGAGCGGCAGCTCGTCGCCGGGCCGCAGCCGGGGCGGGCCCAGGCCGGAGAGCACGTCCGCCGCGCGGCTGCCCAGCTCGGCGGGCACGGTCAGGCCGCCGGAGATCGCGAGGTAGCAGCGCAGGCCGGTGCGCGGGGTGCCGACGGTCAGCTCGTCGCCGGGGCGCAGGTGCACCGGGGAGTCCCGGAGCCGGCCGCCGACCAGGACGGGCGTGCTCGGGCCGGTGACCGCGACCGTGCACGACGCCTCGGCGCGCAGCACCAGGCCGCCGAGCAGCAGCTCCAGGCCGGCGGCGGACTCGGGGTTGCCGACCAGCCGGTTCGCCAGGCGCAGCGAGGGCTGGTCCAGCGCGCCGGACGGCGGCACGCCCAGGTGCCCGTGACCCGGCCGGCCGAGGTCCTGCACCAGCGCCAGCGGGCCGGTGCGCAGGACCGTGACGGAGCGGCGCGGCCGCCCGGCGGGCGTCGTCACGAGACCGCCCGGAAGCGGACCCGGTCACCCGGCGCGAGCAGCGCGGGCGGGTCCCGGCGCGGGTCGAACAGCGGGGCGTCGGTGCGGCCGAGCAGCCGCCAGCCGCCGGGCGTGGACCGGGGGTAGGCGGCGGTGTACTCGCCCGCCACGCCCACCGAGCCCGCCGGCACCTTCGTGCGCGGCGAGTCCAGCCGGGGTTGGCGCAGCGGTTCGGGCAGGCCGGTCAGGTAGCCGAAACCGGGCGCGAACCCGCAGAACGCGACCGTGTAGCGGGCCTCGGCGTGCAGGCGGACCACCTCGTCGGGGGTGAGCCCGGCGGTGGCCGCGACCAGCTCCAGGTCGGGCCCGTCGTAGACCACCGGGATCTCCACCTCGCGGGTCGGCAGGTCGACGGGTTCGGTCGGCCGCACGGTCGCCAGCAGCCGCCGGACCGCCGCCAGGCCGCCCGGACGGGCCGCCACCAGCACCGTGCGGGCCGCCGGGACCAACTCCACCACCTCGGGCAGCGCCGCGGCCTGGACCGCGGCGCGCACCGCCTCGACCTCGCCGGCCGAGTCGACCTCGACCAGCACCGCGTCGGTACCGCAACGTCGCAGCCGCATGTCGCCCAGGATATGTCCTCAAGTTGGATTGTTGAACAATCCTATCCGAGGACTTTTCGACGACCCGGCGTCGGGGGTGCGGCCGGCCTCGGCTCCGCGGAGGTCAGCCGACCACGCGCTTGAGGTGCGCCGACGTGTGCGGCTGGAGCGGCTGGCCCACCATCGCGCGCTCCTCGACGTAGGCGAGGTCGCCACCGTTGACGATGCCGTAGAGCCGCTGCGCGCCCGTGACGTCCTTCGCGGTCGACGTGCGGACCACCGCGTCCGTGCCCAGCTCCCACGACGTCTGGCTGCGCGGCTTGCCGTAGTACAGCTCCACGATGCCGGTGTTGTGCGTGAGCAGCACCTCGATCGTGTCGTCGGCCTGGGGACGCCAGAAACCGGCCTCCCGGGCCGCCGGGCGGATCACCGCGCCCTCGGCGTCGAGCAGCCACGAGCGGGCTTCGTAGAACAGGAACGGCCGGCCGTCGTGCGCGAACGTGACCTGCTGGCCGAACCGGTACGGGCCGTCGATCGTCGGGTAGACGACCTCGCCCTCACCGCGCCACACCCCGACCAGCGGCAGCAGCGCCAGGCACGCGTCGTGCAGCGACGGGCCCTCGCGCAGGTTCGCGGTGTCCGCCGGGATCGGCAGGTCCTCGAACTGCGGCAGGTTGCGGGCACCGGTCGTCTCGGCGCGCGTGGCGGCGGCCCGCACCGCCGCGTCGCCGCTGCCCGGCACGGGCGCGTTGTCGGTCATCAGCGCTGGTCGGAGTACAGCCGGTAGACCACGTACCCGGCGAACCAGACCACGGCCAACGCCACCACGATCATCAGGACTGTGAAGAAGTGTTCCACCCCTTCAGCTTATCGGTCGCGGCTGGTCCGGCCCGGACGCGGTGCGCAACGTGACACAAAAGCGGGATCCCCGGTGCCAGTGCGCACCGGGGATCCCGATGGGTAGCGCCGGGACGGACCCGTGCGCTCCCAAGACCTCGCGTCGAGACTTCAGGCCACCGCGACCGAGACCGCGTGCACGCCCGGACCGTCGGCGGACACCGACGCCTGGCCGTTGCCCGAGCGGTGCAGCGCGCGGATCGTCCAAGTGCCCGGGGCCGCGTAGAACCGGAAGTCGCCCTCCGGCGACGACACGACCTCGGCGGTGAACTCGCCGGTCGAGTCGAGCAGCCGCACGAAGGCGCCGCCCACCGGGCCGTCCGACGCGCTGACCTTGCCGGTCAGCACGACCTCGCCCGCGCCGACCTCCACGTCCACGCCCTGAACCGGCGCGCCACAGGTGTCGCTCATCAGTCCTCCTTGCCGCTGCCGAGCTCCACCGGCACGCCGACCAGCGAGCCGTACTCGGTCCAGGAACCGTCGTAGTTCTTCACGTCCTCGTGCCCGAGCAGCTCGTGCAGCGCGAACCAGGTGTGCGAGGAGCGCTCGCCGATGCGGCAGTACGCGATCGTCTTGCGGGAGCCGTCGAACCCGGCCTCGCCGTAGATCTCGGCCAGCTCCGCGTCGGACTTGAAGGTGCCGTCCTCGTTGGCCGCCTTGCTCCACGGCACGTTGATCGCGGACGGGATGTGGCCGCCGCGCTGCGCCTGCTCCTGCGGCAGGTGCGCCGGGGCGAGCAGCTTGCCGGAGAACTCGTCGGGCGAGCGCACGTCGACCAGGTTCTTGTTGCCGATCGCGTCGACGACCTCGTCGCGGAACGCCCGGATCGAGTGGTCCTGCTCCTTCGCCTGGTAGTTCGTCGCCTCGCGGGAGACGGCGTCCTTGTCCAGCGGCCGGCCGTCCAGCTCCCACTTCTTGCGGCCGCCGTCGAGCAGCTTGACCGCGTCGTGGCCGTAGAGCTTGAAGTACCAGTAGGCGTAGGCGGCGAACCAGTTGTTGTTGCCGCCGTAGAGGACCACGGTGTCGTCGTTGGAGATGCCCTTGGCGGACAGGAGCTTCTCGAAGCCCGCGCGGTCCACGAAGTCGCGGCGGACCTGGTCCTGGAGTTCGGTCCTCCAGTCGACCCGCACCGCGCCGGGGATGTGGCCACCCTCGTAGGCGGTGGTGTCCTCGTCGACCTCCACGAACACCACGCCGGGCGTGTTGAGGTTCTCCTCGGACCAGGCGGCGGAGACCAGGACGTCTTCACGGCTCATCGAAGCTGCTCCTGTTTCTGTGGTTCTCGTCTTACTGGGGGCGTGCGAGGGCTGGGGCGTAGCGGCGCAGGAGCAGGAACATCTCGCAGCCCAGGCACAGGCCGAGCGCGGCGTTGAGCAGCGCGGCGACCAGCGCGGCGGACGTGGCGACCACTCCGAGCGCGGTGAGACCGGAGGCGTACCCGATGGTCCCCACCAGGGCGAACACGAACCCGACGCCCTGCGCGAAGCGCAGCGGTTCAGGCGCCTCGCGTTCGGTCGTCGGCTTGATCCGGGGCTGGACGGCGAACCGGTAGACGTGCCCCCACGGGTTGAGCTTGAGCGAGATGAACGCGCACAGGCCGAACAGCACGGTCTGCGCGGCGAGCAACCGCCACGACCCGGTGAGCAGCACGGTCGCGAGGATGGCGGTGGTGATCCACGCGCTGAAGCGCGGTCCGCGCGGGTCCACGGGGACATCTCTGGGCACGACGACCTCCTGACGGTGACATGACTGGGCAGTCCGTCTTCAGGCGGTGTTAGGGGCAGTCGTGTGCGCCGGTCAAGGCTTCAGACTGCCGGGTGAACCGCCCGGTCAGCTCATCGCGCGACACAGGCTGCTGCGGACGCGGCAGAGGTCGACCGCGAGTCGCTTGGTCAGCAGCGTGTTCATGCGCACGAGGGTAGCCGCTGGTTTCTCCTGTCGGGAGTGGCGTCCACAACGTGGGAGTTCCCAGGTTCACCCGATCGGTCGAGGTAGGTAGTCGCGCAGGGCCGCAAGAAGCGCATCCCGTTTCGGCACGCCGCCGACCCGCAGCAACTCGGCCCCCCGGGCGTCCAGCGCGAGGGTCGTCGGGGTGCGCAGCACGCCCAGCCCGGCGGCCACCTCGGGCAGGTTCGTCACGTCCAGGTCGACGTGCCGCAGGCCCTCCGTGCGCTCGGCGAGATCGGCCAGCAGCACGCGGGTGTGCCGGCACGGCGCGCAGAACGTCGTGGAGATCTGCACCAGCGTGACCGGGGTGTCCGGGTCGAGCAGCTCGCGCACCGGTCCGGGCAGGTCCACGGTCGCCTCCTGGTCCTCCCGCGCCGTGCGGACCCGGCCGTCCCGGAACCGGCGCAGCCCGCCGACCAGCGCGACCACCGCGACCGCGGCGAGCAGCGCCCAGACCCCGGTCATCACGCCACTGCCGGTCATCGCGACCTCAGCCCTCGTCGAGCGGGATGTCGTTGATGGTGCCCTCGACGGTCAGTGCCCCGCTCTCCACTGTGACAGCGGTCGGCGTCACGGTGAAGGGCAGCGCACCGGGGTCGATGGTCACGCTCAACGCCTGCCGCACCACGCCCAGCACCTCCTTCAGGCCCGCCAGCGACGTGTCGTCCAGCTCCACGTCGGTCACCGACACCGCGACCTGGTGGTCGGCCACCAGGGTGACCGAGCCGTAGGCGGTGATCCGGATCTTGCGGCCGGCCACCGTGGTGTTGCCGCTGAGCTTGACCGCGGCCCGGGTCGGGTCGGGCTTCGCGGGCTTGGGCGTCGGCGTCGCCTCCGGCCGGGTGTCCGGCTCGATCGCCATGTCGGTGAACGGGGTGACCGTGTTCACCAGCCGGTTGAGGTCCTGCGCCTTGATCTTGACGCTGCCCTTGACCTGGTCGATCCGCGCGTCGCGGGTGTTGCCCGACAACAGGTCCGACAGGCCGATCCGGGTGTGGTAGAGGTTCGCCCGGATCTCCAGGTCGCGCAGCGAGTCCCGCACCGGCACGCCGGTCGCGGTGATCTCGATGTCCCGGTAGTCGCCGGTCAGCGCCTGGTAGAGGAACGGGAACCCGTTGATCCGCACGGTCGGGTCCTCGGCCAGCCGGAACTTGTCCCGCATCCGCTGCGCCACCTGGTACTCACCCGCCGCCGCGAGCCCGTAGTCGGCCGCGACCAGCAGGCCGACCAGCACCAGTCCGGCGATGATCAGCTTGCGGCCCCGGGTCGGGCGGCGTGCGGTCGGTGTGGCGGTCATCGACTTCCCTCGTCGGTCGAACGGTCGAGCCAGGTCGCGATCCGGTCTACCAGAGCCGGGGTCATCGCGGACTCCGCGTGGCGGATCCGCGGCTCCAGCCACAGGTCGCCCCACCCGTGCGCCGCGCGGTGCAACGCCCGCGCGTGCGCCGGGCCGAAGTAGTGGTCCTGCTCACCGTGCACGATCAGCAGCGGCGTGGGCGCGATCCGGTGCACCACCTCCAGCGGGCTGGGCGGCGCGATCCGCCACGGCGGACCCAGCCGGACGCCCAGCGCGCGGGCGGCGAGCCGGCCGTGCGGCTGTTCCAGCAGCCAGTGCACCCGGCGCATGGCGACGGTGTCGCGCACCCACCAGCGCGACGGGCTGCTCACCGCCGCGACGGCGTCCGGGCGGACGTCGTGCAGCGCGGCGTGGCGCAGCGCCACGGAGGCGCCCATGGAGAACCCGACGGTCACCACGCGTCGGTACCCGAGAGCGCGGGCCAGCGAAACACCGGCCGCCAGGTCGTGGATCTCGTCGTCGCCGACCGAGGACAGGCCCTGGGAGCGGCCGTGGCCCCGGAAGTCCAGCGCGACCACCCCGCCGTGCCGGGCGAACCGCGTCAGCACGCGGGACACGAACGGCTTGCGGACGTGGTTGGTGAAGCCGTGGCCGACGACGAACGCCAGGTCCGTGACGGAAGGTGACGAGGTCAGGTGCAGCCCGTGCAGGGCGATCGAGTCGTGTGACACGGAGGTAACAGGGGTGACGCTCGTGGAAACAACTGTGACGCTGTCCTGCTGACCTGGGTCTTTCGTGGTGTGCACCGGTATCGTCTCCGTCATCCGCAGGCAACGGGGCCCGGTCACCGTACTTGGCGCTGTCGGTCCGGTGACCAGACACCGGCCGATTAGGAGGGCGCCGCGATGAGTATCGACGTGCTGCTGCTGACCACCGACGCCGACCCCGAGGCGGTGCTGCCCGCGCTGTCGCTGCTCCCGCACGAGGTCCGGCCGCTGCGCCCCGAGGTGTCCGCGCTGCTGGAGGCCGGTCCGCACGACGTCGTGCTGGTGGACGCCCGCGCGGACCTGGTCGGCGCGCGCAGCCTGTGCCGGCTGCTGGACTCCAGCGGCGTCGACGTGCCCGTGGTCGCGGTGGTCACCGAGGGTGGCCTGGTCGCGGTGAACTCGGACTGGAGCGTGGACGAGATCCTGCTGCCGACCTCCGGCCCGGCCGAGGTGGACGCCCGGCTTCGGCTGGTGCGGTCCCGGCGCGGGGCCACCGCGCCCGACGGCGACGGCTCCATCCAGCTCGGCGAGCTGGTCATCGACGAGGCCACCTACACCGCCCGGCTGCGCGGTCGCCCGCTCGACCTCACCTACAAGGAGTTCGAACTCCTCAAGTACCTGGCGCAGCACGCCGGCCGGGTGTTCACCCGCGCGCAGCTGCTCCAGGAGGTGTGGGGCTACGACTTCTTCGGCGGCACCCGCACGGTGGACGTCCACGTCCGGCGGCTGCGCGCGAAGCTCGGCCCCGAGCACGAGTCGCTGATCGGCACCGTGCGCAACGTGGGCTACAAGTTCGTCCGGCCGCCCCGGCCGGGCAGCGCCCGCCGGATCGGCGCGCTCGACGCGGACACCCCGGTGGACGAGGCCGAGCTGCTGTTCCAGCACCGCTGAAATAGCGGTGACCACCCGGTAGTTTCCCCCGGTGTGGAATCGACGTGGTTCGAAGAGCTGTCCACCGGGCAGGCCGAAGAAGTGACCGACCTGCTCGACGCGGCCGCACGCGAGGACGGCGTGGCCGCCGTCGGCGAGCAGGTGCTGCTGAGGCTGCGGCCGGGCGCGAAGGGCAGCAACCACCTCCTGGTGCGCTCCGCCGACGGCACCCTGGTCGGCTACCTGCACCTCGACCTGTTCGGCGACGCCGACGACAACAAGGTGGCCGAACTGGCCGTGCACCCCGAGCACCGCCGCCGGGGCGTGGGCACCGCCCTGGTCGAAGCGGGCGCCGGACGTGCCGAGCCGTTGCGGATCTGGTCGCACGGCGGCCACCCCGGTGCGCGGGCGCTGGCCGCGAAGCTGGGCTACCGGAAGGTCCGCGAACTGCTGCGGCTGCGCCGCCCGCTGGACGACGCGCTGCCCGAGGCGGTCCTGCCCGAGGGCGTGACCCTGCGGCCGTTCGTGCCGGGGCGCGACGAGGCGGCCGTGGTGTACGTCAACCACCGGGCGTTCTCCTGGCACCCCGAGCAGGGCGCGATGAGCATCGAGGACGTCCGGCAGAAGGAGCAGGAGCGCTGGTTCGACCCGAACGGGTTCCTGCTCGCGGTGGACGGCGAGGGCCGGCTGCTCGGTTTCCACTGGACCAAGTCGCACACGCCCGACCTCGGCGAGGTCTACGTGGTGGGCGTCGACCCGGACGCGCAGGGCGGCGGTCTGGGCAAGGCGCTGACCCTGGCCGGTTTGGCGCACTTGCGTAGTTCAGGGGCCCGGGAAGTGATGCTCTACGTCGAATCCGACAACGCTGCGGCATTGGCCGTGTACGAACGGTTGGGATTCACCCGGTGGGATTCCGACGCCCAATACGCCAAGTAGTGACAAACCCATCACGTCACGCAAACGTGCAGGTCACGGTGCAACCCGATTGGCGGTGTCCCTAGTCACCTCCCGTGTGGAGTTCACCTCCCGTTCATCTCTTACTGGGCGCTTGTCCACCATCGCTGCCTACCGTCCGTGTCGAGCGGCGAGGTCCGTCGCGTCATTTCCGCTTTCGTTAGGTGGAGGACCCAGGTGAAGACCAAGCGGCACGGTGCCGTCGTCGGCCTGATCGCGGCCGGTGCGCTTCTGCTCACCGCATGTGGCAGCGACAACAACGCCGGTACCGGTGGCACGTCGAGCGCTGCGGCGTCCGGCACGGCCGTCGAGTGCGGTGGCAAGGCGAAGCTGAACGCAGAGGGCTCCTCCGCGCAGAAGAACGCGATCGACACGTTCATCCAGGCGTACAAGGCGAAGTGCTCCGGCGCGGACCTGGCCTACAACCCGTCCGGCTCCGGCTCGGGTGTGAAGAACTTCAACGCGGGCCAGGTGGACTTCGCCGGTTCCGACTCGGCCCTGTCCAAGGACAAGGGCGAGGTCGAGGCCGCCGCCAAGCGCTGCGCGACCGGCCCGGCGTGGCACCTCCCGCTGGTCTTCGGCCCCGTCGCCCTCGGCTACAAGCTCGAAGGCGTCAAGGACCTGGTGCTCAACGGCGACGTCACCGCCAAGATCTTCAACGGCACCGTCAAGAAGTGGAACGACCCGGCCATCAAGGCGCTCAACTCCAGCGCCACCCTGCCGGACAAGGACATCAAGGTCGTCTACCGGTCCGACGAGGCCGGCACGACGGACAACTTCCAGAAGTACCTGAAGATCGCCTCCAAGGGTTCGTGGACCCAGGGCGACGGCAAGCAGTTCAAGGGCGGTGTCGGCGAGGGCAAGGAGAAGTCCGCCGGTGTCGCGCAGGCCGCCGGCTCCGTCGACGGTGCGATCACCTACGTCGAGCTGTCCTTCGCGCAGGACAACAAGCTGTCCATCGCGAAGATCGACGCCGGTCAGGGTGCGGTCGAGCTGACCAACGAGACCGTGGGCAAGGCCATCGACGGCGCGAAGCTCAAGGGCGAGGGCAACGACCTGGTCCTCGACCTCGACTCGATCTACGGCACCACCGCCTCGGGCGCGTACCCGCTGCTGCTGGCCACCTACGAGATCGTCTGCTCGAAGGGCTACGACGCCGACACCGCGAAGGCCATCCGCGCCTTCCTCACCGTGGCGGCCACCGACGGCCAGGCGGGCCTCGTGGACGCGGGCTACGCTCCGCTGCCCAAGGCGTTCCAGGACAAGGTGCTCGCCGCCATCAAGGCGATCGCCTGATCCGGCCGACACACCCCCTGCCTAAGCCATAGCGATGAACGACCGCACTGTGGCCAAGCGCCCCGCGGGCACCGGTGACACCGGTGCCCGCAAGGGCGTTCCGGCCGCTCGATCCGACTCGGAGGCTCCGATTCCCCCGACCACGGAAGCCGAACAGAACGCTCCCCACGTCCGGCCGGGCGACCGGATCTTCCGCGGCCTCGCCACCGGTTCGGGCATCTTCATCGTGGTCCTCATCGGGGCCATCGGCCTGTTCCTGCTGATCCAGGCCGTCCCGTCGCTCGCCCAGGACCACGTCAACTTCCTGACCAGCCGCGAGTGGGCCACCGGGGACTCCGCGAACCTGCGGTTCGGCATCCTCGACCTGCTCCTGGTCACCGTGGTGTCCGCCGCGTTCGCCCTGGTCATCGCGATGCCGATCGCACTGGGCATCGCGCTGTTCCTCACCCAGTACGCGCCGCGCAAGCTCTCCCGGCCGTTCGCGTACGTCATCGACCTGCTCTCCGCCGTGCCGTCGATCATCTACGGCCTGTGGGGCCTGCTCGTCCTGGCCCCGGTGCTCACGCCGGTCGGCGAGTGGCTGACCAGCTCGCTCGGCTTCATCCCGCTGTTCGCCAAGGGCAACGTGAGCATCGAGCTGGGCGGCACCATCTTCACCGCCGGCATCGTGCTCGCGGTGATGATCCTGCCGATCATCACGGCGGTCAGCCGCGAGGTGTTCGACCGCACCCCGCCCGCCCACGTCGAGGGCGCCATCGCCCTGGGCGCCACCAAGTGGGAGGTCGTGCGGACCACCGTCCTGCCGTTCGGCAAGGCCGGCTACGTCAGCGCCTCGATGCTGGGCCTGGGCCGCGCGCTGGGCGAGACCATCGCCTTGATGATCATCCTGAGCGCCACGAACGAGGCGTTCGGCTGGAGCCTGTTCGACGGCGGCGCGACCTTCGCGTCCAAGATCGCGCTGGCGGCGCCGGAGTTCAACAACGCGCTGTCCGCCGGCGCCTACATCGCCGCCGGCCTGGTGCTGTTCGCGCTGACCTTCGTGGTCAACGCCATCGCCCGGTCCATCGTCGCCGGTCACAAGGAGTACGAATGACGACCGAGACGGCGGACCTGAACCGCCTCGCGACGCCGCCGACGTTCCAGAGCGTCAGCGGTGCCCGCAAGTTCAAGAACGGCTTCGCCACGGTGCTGGTGTACCTGGCGTTCGCGGTCGCCATCGTGCCCCTGGTGTGGGTGCTGTGGACCGTCGTCCAGCGCGGCCTGCCGGTCGTGCTGGACGCCGACTGGTGGCAGAAGTCGCTGTCCGGCCTGCTGTCCCGGCAGCAGGGCGGCGGTGTCTACCACGCCATCTACGGCACGCTCGTGCAGGCGCTCGTGTGCGGCCTGCTCTCGGTGCCGATCGGCCTGTTCGTGGCGATCTACCTGGTCGAGTACGGCGGCCGGTCGCGGCTGTCCAAGGCGACCACGTTCATGGTCGACATCCTGACCGGTGTGCCGTCGATCGTGGCCGCGCTGTTCGTCTACACGCTGTGGATCACCACGTTCGGCTTCGGCCGCAGCGGCTTCGCGGTGTCCCTCGCGCTGGTGCTGCTCATGGTGCCGGTGATCGTGCGGACCACCGAGGAGATGCTCAAGATCGTGCCGGACGAGCTGCGCGAGGCGTCCTACGCGCTGGGCATCCCCAAGTGGAAGACGATCGTCAAGATCGTCATCCCGACGGCGCTGTCCGGCATCCTGACCGGCGTGATGCTCGCCCTGGCCCGCGTCATGGGCGAGACCGCGCCGGTGCTGGTGCTGGCCGCGTACGCGCCGTTCATCAACTACAACCTGTTCGACGGCCCGATGGCGTCGCTGCCGCTGCTGATGGCCAGCGAGCGGAACAACCCGACGCAGGCGGGCTTCGAGCGGATCTGGGGTGCGGCGATCACCCTGGTGCTGATCATCACCCTGTTCAACCTGCTGGCGACCGTGATCTCGCGGTGGCTGGCCCCGAAGACCAAGTGAGCGGGCGGTTATGGCCAAGCGCATCGACGTGAAGGACCTCAACCTGTTCTACGGCAAGTTCCACGCCGTGGACGGAGTTTCGCTTGCCGTGCCGCCGAAGAACGTGACCGCGTTCATCGGCCCGTCCGGTTGCGGCAAGTCCACCGTGCTGCGGTCGCTGAACCGCATGCACGAGGTGGCCCCCGGCGCGCGGGTGGAGGGCAAGGTCCTCCTCGACGGCGAGGACATCTACGCCTCGACCATCGACCCGGTGCAGGTGCGGCGCACCATCGGCATGGTGTTCCAGCGCCCCAACCCGTTCCCGACCATGTCGATCCGGGACAACGTGGTCGCGGGCCTCAAGCTGGCCGGCGAGCGGAGCAAGAAGAAGCTCGACGAGGTGGCCGAGCGCTCGTTGCGCGGGGCGAACCTGTGGAACGAGGTCAAGGACCGCCTCGACCGGCCGGGCGGCGGCCTGTCCGGTGGTCAGCAGCAGCGGCTGTGCATCGCGCGGGCGATCGCCGTGCAGCCCGACGTGCTGCTGATGGACGAGCCGTGCTCGGCCCTGGACCCGATCTCCACGCTGGCGATCGAGGACCTGATCACCGAGCTGAAGAAGGAGTACACGATCGTCATCGTGACCCACAACATGCAGCAGGCGGCGCGGGTCAGCGACCAGACCGCGTTCTTCAACCTGCTGGGTGTCGGTCAGCCGGGCCGGCTGATCGAGGTGGACGACACCGAGAAGATCTTCTCCAACCCCAGCCAGAAGGCCACCGAGGACTACATCTCGGGCCGCTTCGGCTGAACCGGCCGACCCCGGTCGAGGGGCCTTCCCGCCGTTGCGGGAGGGCCCCTCGCCTTTTGTGGCCCTCATCACCCTCCAGGGTGACCAACTGCTCCCGACGTGTGACGGCTGGAACCGGCCGGATCCGGGCCTCGTCATAGTCAAGACATGTCCTGACGTGCGCGGTACCGTGCTCGGTAGGAATCGCGTGATCGCAGGGGGTAGTGGTGCCGGCAGAGGGAGCGTGGAGCGCCCAGTCCATGCGGGCCATGACGGCCAACATGCAGGGACTCAAGCAGGCGGCGGAGTCCGGCTCGTTCGCCATCAAGCAGTCGGGCGCCGATGCCTACATCAAGGCCATCGACGACGCCGAGTTCGAGCTGAACGCCATGGCGGTCTCGCTTCAGCGCGTTCAGCAGGACACCAAGCTCGGTACCAGCCCCGACGCGCAGTCCATGAGCCGCTACAACGCGGAGAGCGCGAACGGCGGCGCGGGTACCACCGGGATCGTTCCCGCGATCAACGAGTTGCGCACAGCGCTCCAGGACGCGAAGGTCGCCCTCCAGCAGGCGGTCAAGAACTACCGGGAAGTCGACGACGCGGCGGCCAGTGGCCTCAAGCGCTACTGAGATGGGAATGCAGTTGACCAGGAACCGCGTGACCCGATCGATCCTGCCGATCGCGATGATCGGTCTGGTGGTGGCGGGCTGCACGACGAAAGAGCCCGGTGACCCCACGTCGAGCGGTGCGACGGGCACGACCTCGACATCCGTGAAGCCGACCACGACGAGTTCCTCGTCGGCCGGCGGCGACCTGGCCGGCTTCGACGCGTGCGCCCAGTTGAACGCGTTGGCGGGGCAGTTCTCGCTGTCCAAGATCGAGAAGGACGGCGCGAGGGGCTGCAAGGCGCGTTGGGGCTCGACGACCACCGCGATCGGGCTGAACGTCCTGCCGGAACTCGGGCTCGACGACGTCGAAATCGGCCCGTCGGGCCGCGCCTCCAAGATCGAGATCGGTGCTCACGAGGCGAAGAAGGTCGAGGCCGGGCTGACCGCCAACTCGTGCCTGATCGCGCTCGCGGTCTCCGCCAAGTCGAGGGTCGACGTCTACGGCGAGGCCACCGGCTCGGTCGCGGAGTCGTGCGACGCCGCGAAACAGGTCGCCACCGCCGTCGAACCGAAGCTGCCCAAGTAAGTAAGGAGTAGAGCCGTGGCACCGCCCAACTCGCAGCAGCAGAACCCCAACGCGACCAAGGTCGTCTACGCCGGGCAGACCGACGCGGAGTTGCGCGCCGAGTACGACAAGGCGGTCAAGGAGAACCCCGGCTTCCTCGGCACCTTCGCCACGATCGACGACTACATCCGCTGGAAGGCGCAGTCCGCGAAGAACCAGCAGGAGCAGCAGACCCACCTGAAAGAGGTGGTCGAGAACTACCGGCCGCCGATGACGCCGTCGGGCTCCTTCTACATGGGGCGCTCGCACGAAGAGCTCAAGTCGATGGTCACCGACAACATGGCGCCCGGCACCGCCAACGAGCAGGGCGAGGCGTGGACCAAGATCGGCAACACGCTGGTCGACCTCCAGGACAACCTGAGCAAGGCGACCGAGGCCAGCAAGGGCGCGTGGCAGGGCAACGCGGCGTCGTCCGCGCAGGGCTACTTCACGAACATGGCCACGTGGTCGGGCAACGCGGCGCAGGGCGCGCAGCTCACCGGCAACAAGCTCTACGAGCAGAGCCAGGCCGCCGAGACGGCCAAGACGAACATGCCGGAGCCGGTCAAGTTCAGCACGGCCGACGCCTACAAGATGTTCTTCGCCGAGCCCAACCCGTTCAAGTGGGCCGAGACGATCGACAAGATCGAGCAGAAGTTCGAGGAGAAGCAGCAGGCGCACGAGCGCGCGGCCGAGGTCATGACGAACATGTCGACCTCGTTCCAGGAGTCCGGCTCGACGATGCCCGCGTTCTCCCCGCCGCCGCCCATGGAGGGTTCCGGCGGCGGTGACCCGGGTCAGCCCGGCAAGCCCGGCGACCCCGGCATCGGCGGACGTCCGTCCATTCCGGATGGTCCCGGCGGTACCGGCGGCACCGGGATGAACGGCATCCCCGGGCCCGGCGGCGGCACGGGTGGTGGCAACACCAACCAGTCCGGCTGGACGCCCGGCGGTGGCGGCGGCGGTGGTGGCAACGGCGGCATCCCCGGTCCCGGCGGTGGTGGTGGCGGTGGCGGCGGTCTGCCCGGCGGTGGCGGCTGGATCCCCGGTGGCGGGGGTGGCGGCGGCACCGGCGGTGGAGGCGGCGGTGGTGGCGGTGGCAACCGACCGCCCGGCATCCCCGGACCCGGCCAGCGGCCCGGCATCCCCGGTCCCGGCGGCCGGGGCGGTCTGCCCGGCGGTGGTGGCCCCGGTGGCGGTGGCGGTGGTGCCGGCGGTGGTCGTGGTGGCGGCGCGGGTGGCCTCGGCGGTGGTCCGGGCGGCATGGCCGCAGCCGGACGCGGTGGTGGTCTCGGCGGCGGGTTCGGGCCCGGTGGCGGCGCGGGCGTGCTCGGTGAGGCCGGTCGCGCGGGCGCGGGTGGCTTCGGGCCGTCCGGTGGCGGTGCCGGTGGTCTCGGCGGTGCGGGTGGTGCCGGCGGTGGTCGCGGTGGTGCCGCGGGCATGGGCGGCATGGGCGGTGCCGGGCACGGCGGCCAGGGCGAGGAGGACAAGGAGCACAAGTCCGCGTCCTACCTGGTCGAGACCGAGGACGTGTTCGGCGACGGTACGATGGTCGCGCCCCCGGTCATCGGCGGGTGACGGTGTTCTCGTTCGCCCTGTCCCACGCGGCCGCCGACATGCTCTGGGAAGACCTCAAGCTCGGCAGCCGGCCCTACCCGTTCGACTTCCCGTACCTCGGCCAGACGTTCGACGAGCGGCGCGGCATCCGCAACGCCGTCTACAACGACCTGGAGTCCCGTGGCCTGGCCCGGCGCGGCCGGGTCGCGGCCGAGGTCGAGGAGGCGCTGAACCTGTTGGTGCGCTTCGACTACTCGCTGAACGCGGTCGCGTCGCTGGACCCGAAGAACGTGGAGCGCCAGCTCCTCGCCCGCGCCGGGGCGAAGGGTGAGCTGGCGGTGCTCGCGGTGCTCGACGACCGCCAGATGAAGATCGACACGATGCGGTCGGCGGCGCTGCTGCGCGCGGTGGTGGACCTGATCCCGCAGTCCCGGCCGGGTCCGGGCCAGTCGCTCACGGTCCCGATGCCGTCCTCCGCCCCGCCGCCCCCGCCGCGCCGCGACGAGGACTTCGGCAGCGCGACGTTCACCAGCGCCATGGCCCCGAGGTCCGCCGCGACCTCGCAGGTCCGCGCGCTGGAGGCGACGTTCGAACGGCCTCGGCTGCGCGCCGGGCAGTTCGGCGTCACGGTGCGCGGCCGGCACGGCCGGGAGCAGCGCGCACCGCAGGTCGCCTGGTTCGACAACGACCAGGGCCGCTACATGTCGCAGACCCGGCAGGGCCAGGACGGCCAGAAGTGGCTCACCCACGCCCCCGCCGACAACGCGCGCATCGCCGCCCAGCTCGCCCAGGAGCTGGGTGGTCTGCTCAACTAGCCCGATCCTGGGCCCGGAAACGAAAAGTCGGCCCCGACCGGGATCCGGTCGGGGCCGACTGTCCGAAGTGGTCAGTCGTCGAGGTCGCCGCCGTAGCCGGGCATCCGGCCGGTGACGACGAAGACGGTCCGCTTGGCCACCGACACCGCGTGGTCGGCGAAGCGCTCGTAGAACCGGCCCAGCAGCGTGGTGTCCACAGCGGACGGAACGCCGTGCGGCCACTCCTTGTCCATGATCACCGTGAACAGGTGCCGGTGCAGGTCGTCCATCGCGTCGTCCGCGTCTTCCAGCGAACGCGCGCGCTCCACGTCCTGCGTGCGGATGATGTCGGTGGCCTCCCTGGCGAGGTGGACCGCGATGCGACCCATCTCGGCGAAGTACGGCTCGACGGTGTCGGACAGCACGTGGTTGGGGTGCCGGCGGCGCGCGGCCTTCGCCACGTGCAGTGCCAGGTCGCCCATGCGCTCGACGCTTTCCGCGGCGTGGATCACCGCGAGCACGATGCGCAGGTCGGTCGCGACCGGCGCCTGGAGAGCGAGCAGCGCGTACGCCTGCTCCTCGATGTTGGCGCGGACGTCGTCGATCTTGACGTCGTCGCCGATCACCTGCTCGGCCAGGCCGAGGTCCGCCTGGAGCAGCGCGGCGGTCGCGCGCTCCATGGCGTCACCGGCCATCCCGCACATGTCGGCGAGCCGGTCGGCGAGCTGTCCTAGCTGGTCGTGGTAGGCCTCACGCATGGCCGTAGCCTACGTGCAGGTTGTCGCAGTAGCGACATACCCCGGTTAACCACGGGTGAACCCAAGACGTCCAGATGGTCACTGCGGGAGTCGGGTGGTCACTCTACGGCGCGCACGGGTCCTTCCCCGCGTTCACCACGTCCAGGTCGGGTGGCGGTGCGGTCTTGCCGGGTTCGCCGTTCCCGGCCCCCTGCGGCGCGACGATCTTCTCGTCCCAGCCGGGACCGATGAGCAGCGTCACCGCCCCGCCCTGCGCCTCGTCGACCTCCAACGTGGCACCGGGGATCGCGGCCGCGAGCGTGAACGCCGTGTCCTCGCCCCCGACGCCGTACTTGATGACGGTCTTGCCGGCCGGGTCGCCGGTGCCGCTGTTGACCACGTCGAAACCCAGTTCCAGCAACGCGTTCTTGGTCCGGTTGGCGGCACCTTCGTTGTTCGCGTCGCCGTTGAACACCTGGACCTTGAGGCCCTTGGGGTCGATCACCTTGCCCTGCTTGGGGCCCGCGGGCTTGGGCGTGGTGGTCTTGCCCGGGTCGGCGGGGTTCGCGGCGGCGGGCGTCTCGTCGGGCAGCGGCGTGCCGTCGATGACCGCCTGGAACAACGCCTTGGTGGCGTCCATCTTCAGCATCTCGACGTTGTCGTTGGGCGACAGCGTCGGGCCCTCGTCGGTGTAGTGCGGCACCGTCACGAACGTGACCCGCCCGGCTTCGATGCCCTGCAACGACTGCGCGAGCGTCAGCATGTCCTTCACGCCGATGTTCTGACCCACGGTGGACGCCGCGAACGCGTTCAGGAAGCCGTTGAGCTTGCCCGGGTTCAGCAGCATCTCGGTGGACAACGCCGTGCGCAGCAAGGAGGACAGGAACTTCTGCTGCCGGGTGATCCGGTCGTAGTCGCCGAGGTCCTCGTTCTTCACCTTGCGGGCGCGCACGTAGTCGAGCGCCTTCTGGCCGTCGATCTCGTACTGGCCGGGCTTGTCGAAGATCATGCCCAGCTCGCCGTCGTCCATCACCTTCGGCACGCAGACCTTGATCTTGCCGACCGAGTCCACCATCCCCTTGAACCCGTTGAAGTCCACGGAGATGAAGTGGTTGATGGTCAACCCGGTCAGCTCGGTCATGAAGTTGGACACGCAGCGCGGCCCGCCGTCGGAGTACGCCTGGTTCGCCTTGACGCCCTTCAGCGGGGGCAGCGTCTTGCCGGTGTACTCGGCGGTCTGCGGGTTCCACTCCTCGCACTCGGGCCGGGTGATCTGGAGGTCGCGCGGCACCGACACCACGACCACGCGTTTGCGGTCGGCCGGGATGTGGGCCAGCATCAGGACGTCCGAGCGCGCGCCGGGCTCGGCTTCGGAATCGCCGACCCCGTCCTCGGCCTTCGCGCCGGCCCGGGTGTCCGACCCGACGATGAGGAAGTTCTCGTCCCCCAACTGCTTCTCGGCTTCGTGCACCGCGGCGGAGTTGGTGTTGAGGGCGTCGATCTCGGTGATCTTGCTGTCCACGTAGAACATCACGCCCCAGCCGAGGCCGGTCGCGACGAACACCAGCACGGCCGCGGTCAGCGACAGCACCTTGACCACGCGGACGATCTTGCTGTGCTTCGGGGTGCGCGCCGGGCGGCTCGGCGTGTCGGGGTCCTCACCGTCCACTGAGGACGTGTAGACGGTCGCTTCCTCGTCGTGCTCGACCTTCCACGGCATGAGCTTCTGCCGGCGCTCCTTGCGCTGGCGCTCCTGCTCGGCGAGTTCGTCGTGCACGGCGGAGAACCGGGCGAGCGTGTGGTCGACCTCGCGACGCTTCTTGACGTCGTCGCTGATGGCCTCCATCTCGGTGGTCAGGCTGGCGGGGTCGATCTGGTCCCGCCGCTCAGGTCCGCCGGCAGGCACGCTCAACCGCCCGGAGATGTCCCCTCCGGCGGGCGCACCCTCGGCGAGCCGTCGAGGCCCGGACCCGTCCGGCCCACCTTCGGCCAGGCGGCGAGGTCCGGATCCGTCGGGACCACCTTCGGCGAGTCGACGCGGCCCGGTGCCCTCGGGCGCGCCTTCGGCGAGCCTGCGGGGTCCGGATCCGTCCGGCCCGCCTTCGGCGAGTCGACGCGGCCCGGAACCGTCGGGACCACCTTCGGCGAGCCTGCGGGGTCCGCTGCCGTCCGGTCCGCCTTCAGCCGGGCGACGCGGGGCGTTGGGGCCTTCGGGGGCGAGTCGGCGCGGGCCGGACCCGTCCGGCCCGCCCTCGGGACGCCGGGGTGCGTTGGGGCCGCCTTCGGCCAGGCGGCGTGGCCCGGAGCCGTCCGGGCCGCCTTCAGGACGTCGAGGGCCGTTGGGAGCCCCCTCGGCGAGCCTCCTCGGCCCGCCGTCGGGTCCACCATCCGCAGGCCGCCGCTGAGCGGGGCCGCCTTCGGCCAACCGGCGCGGGTCGGGACCGTCGGGCGCGCCTTCGGCGAGTCGACGGGGCCCGGTGCCCTCGGGCGCGCCTTCGGCGAGCCTGCGGGGTCCGCTGCCATCCGGCCCGCCTTCGGCGAGTCGGCGAGGTCCATTGCCCTCGGGCGCACCTTCGGCCAGGCGGCGTGGCCCGCTGCCGTCAGGTCCGCTCTCAGGGAGCCGGCGCGGTCCGGTGCCGTCAGGTCCGCCTTCGGCCAGACGGCGGGGTCCGGTGTTGCCCTCGGCGGGGCGGCGACCGCCCTCAGGTCCGGCGAGCCGCCGGGGGCCGCTGCCGTCCGGTCCACCGGCAGGGCCGGGCAACGGACCGTTGGGGACGCCGTTGGTGCCAGGAGCGTGAGTGCCGGGAGCTTGGGGGCCGGGAGCTTGGGGGCCGGGAGCGCCGGGGACCGGCGGGGGCGGCAGGGGGCGGCGGCCGGTGGCCTCCGGGCGTTGCGGCTCGTCGGGCGCGTACCGCCGGCCGGGCGCACCCTCCGGCCGTGGCCGGCGACCCGTGGCCTCGGGCCGGGCCACGTCGTCCGGGCCGGGACGGCGGTTGTCGGGCGCACCGCGCCGGGCGGGGTCCTCGGGGGACGGCGCGGCGCGGCGGCCGGTGCTCTCGGGTGACGGCGTGAACGCGTCGGGCAGCGCCCGTCGCCCGGTCTCCTCGCGCGCCGGAGCGCGCCGTGCGTCGTCGACCGGGGCGAAGCCCTCGGGCCTGGCCCGACGTCCGGTGTCCTCGGGAGCGGGGCGCGACCGTCGTCCGGTGTCCTCGGGCGACACCTCGGGCCGTGCGCGCCGTCCGGTCTCCTCGGGGGTGGGCCGTGCGCGGCGGCCGGTGCCCTCGGGCGGTGCGACCGGCGGCACGGCCGGTGGCTGCGCGACCGGGGGTGGGGTGACCGGCGGAGGCGGTGCGGTCGGTCGTGCGCGGCGGCCGGTGCTCTCGGGAGGTGCGGACCTGGCACGGCGGCCGGTGTCCTCCGGGGACGCCTGGCGCGCGCGCCGGCCGGTCTCCCGGGGAGCGTCGGTGGACGGTGCGAAGTGGTCCGCAGCGCGGTGGCCGTCCTCGGGGGACGGTCCTCGGCTGTCCTCGGGCGCGGCCCTCCGCCCGGTCGGCTGCTCCGGGCCCGCGGGTTCGGGTCTGCGGCCGTCCGGCGGCACGGGACGCGGGATGTTCGTGCGGCTGTGCTGTTCGAGCAGCTCGGAAACGCTCAGACCGCCGCCGCCCTCCAGCGACCTGCGTCGACGCCCGGTCGGCTGGTCGTCCTGCGGGGGCTGCTCACCTCGGGGTCCGGGGCCGCCACGGCGGGGCTCGTCGGGCACCCGGTCTCCCTTCAACCTTGGTCAGTAGCGGGTCGTCATCACGAGTTGACGACATCAAGGACACATTGGTTGCACCAACGGCGTGTCACTTGCCTTGGCGATACTACGGATGACCGCCAGTCCTGACGACCACTCCCGGTGATACAGGGGTCGCGCCTACCCGATTGCGCGCAGCCTGCTACGCCCGAACGGGTGAGCTGCCACTACGCCTCAGTAACCGGCAACCCGCGATTCGGCGATTCCACGTCGTCCGGCGGCAGCGCCCGCGAGGCGAACCCGGCCGTTCTCCCGATAGGCGACGGCGTTCCGTCCTGACTGCTTGGCGGTGTAGAGCAGGCTGTCCGCGCGGAGCAGTTGCTGTTCGGGTGCGACCGGAGGACGCGTCGGCGAGTCCCCCGCCGGAGGCTCATAAGCCAACCCGATGCTGACGGTCACTCGCAAACCGGGTGCCAGTGAAGCCCAGGCGTGACGCTCGACACGCGTTCGCGCCGATTCGGCGATCTCCACGCCCGCTGCGGCGTCCACGCCCGGCAGCACCAGCACGAACTCCTCGCCGCCGTAACGGGCGCAGAAACCGCCCTCCGGCAGCTCCTCCTGCAACAGCTCCACCACGCGCCGCAACACCCGGTCACCCAGGAGGTGCCCGAACGTGTCATTGACCTGCTTGAACCAGTCCAGGTCGATCAGCGCGATGGCCAGCCCGGCCGCAGTCGTGCCGTGGTCGGCGACCATGCCCAGCAGCCGCTGGTCCAGGTAGCGGCGGTTGTAGCTGTCGGTCAGGCTGTCCCGGAGGCTCTGCTCGCGCGCCTCGGCGTGCTCGCGGCGCAGCCGGTCCACCTCGCGGCGCAGCTGCTCGGGCACCTGCGGCTGTTCGTCCTGGTCGGCGTAGACGAGGTCGAACGCGGACCGCAGGTGCTGGTACGCCTGCCGCCACTGGCCCCGGGAGGCGAGCAGCGCGGCGATCGACTCGTGCAGCTGCACCAGGCCGGTGCCCTCCGACGCGGGCCGGGGCCGTTCGGGGCCGCCGTCGCTGTCGAAATCGGCGACTTCGGGTCGCAGTGCGGTCATCGCGCTCACCTCCCTACTTGCCAAGGTGTCGTCTCGTAGGAGGCGGCGCTTGAGCCGGCGGGACGCGTCTCAGGGGGATTTCCCTCGACTGGTTGACCGTGCACTGCTCCGAACTGGTGACGTTCAGTGATCAACAAGCCGGAGCGTGCGCCGTGCGTGGTCGTCGGGCCCTCGGTCGCGGCGACCCCGGTGAACCGGGTCGGACGTCCAGTCTGCGCCAGACCGTCAGTCGGCGCACGGCGCGAAGCCGTAGGTCTTCCCGTTGAGCAGGACGAGGTGCTGCGAGCCGATCTGGCTGCCGACCTCGATGCCGTCCTGGAGGACGGTCACCGTCACCGCGACCACCACTACCACGCCGCGCGGGTGCCGGTCCTTGCCCGGCGGCGTCCAATCCGGGTCCAACCGCAGCGTCGACATGGTCGGCTGCACCCTGATCGTGCCGTCCGGGAGCTTGCAGGTGCCCTCGCGGAAGTCCGGGTGCTGGGTGTCGGCGAGCAGTTCGCGCTGCTGCGCCACGCCCTGCGTACCGGCCTCGTTGAGCGCGGTGAAGTAGCTGGTCACGAGGGCGCGCTCGACGTCGGTGATCTGGAGCGGTTTGGCCGTCCCGGTGACCTGCGACCCGCACCCGGCCAGCGCGAGGACGCACAGCACCGCTGTTACGACACGCGTCACCGGCTCAGCCGCCCGAGTGCATGTCTTCGGCGGACGGCGTCATCGCGTCCTCGGGGTCGTCCAGCCAGCCCTCCGGCAGCACGACCTTCGCGGGCGAGCCCTGTCGGCCGCGCGGGCCCTCGGCGTCCTGCGGGAACGGCGCGCCCGGGTCGAGCCCGCCGAGCAGGTCGTCCAGCTCGGTCAGCGTGGACACCATGGCGAGGCTGCGCCGCAGCTCCGCGCCCACCGGGAACCCCTTCAAGTACCAGGCCATGTGTTTGCGCAGGTCACGCAGGCCCTTCTGCTCGCCGAGGTGTGCCGCGAGCAGCCGCCCGTGGCGGCCCAGGATCTCCGCGACCCGCCCCAGCGACGGCCCGGCCGGGACCGGCTCGCCCCGGAACGCGGCCTGGAGTTCGCCGAACAGCCACGGCCGCCCCAGGCAGCCGCGCCCGACGACCACGCCGTCGCACCCGGTCCGGGCGACCATGTCCAGCGCGTCCTGCGCGCTGAAGATGTCGCCGTTGCCGAGCACCGGGACGGTCGTCACGGCCTCCTTGAGCCGCGCGATCGCCGTCCAGTCGGCCTGCCCGGAGTACCGCTGGGCGGCCGTGCGGGCGTGCAGGGCGACGGCCCGCGCGCCCTCGTCCTCGGCGATGCGCCCGGCGTCGAGGTAGGTGAGGTGCTCGTCGTCGATGCCGATCCGGAACTTGACCGTCACCGGCACCCCGGCGGGCTCGGCGGCCCGCACCGCGGCCCGCACGATCTGCCGGAACAACTGCCGCTTGTACGGCAGCGCCGCCCCGCCGCCCTTGCGGGTGACCTTGGGGACGGGGCAGCCGAAGTTCATGTCGATGTGGTCGGCGCGGTCCTCGCCGACGATCAGCTTGGTCGCCTCGCTCATCGACGTCGGGTCGACGCCGTAGAGCTGGAGCGAGCGCGGGTGCTCGTCCTCGCCGAACGTGATCATCTCCATGGTCTTGGAGTCGCGTTCGACGATCGCGCGGGCGGTGATCATCTCGCACACGTAGAGCGAGGTCGGGCTGCCGAACTCGCGGCAGAGCTGCCGGAACGCCACGTTCGTGATGCCCGCCATCGGTGCGAGCACGACGGCGGGATCGACCGCGTAGGGGCCGATCTTCAACGTGGGGGCTGCCGAAAGCACGTGCTCCAGGGTAGCCCGACCGGGTCGCCGTTCTGCCGATCGAACCGCAGCCGCGTGGGTGGCGTCGCCCTCGTCCGGCGGCCGGGTGTGGCGCGGCCCACGGTGGCCGGAAACGGACAGCGCCCGTCCGGCCTATCGCGGCCGGCGTCGACCCGGTGCCACGCTGGAGCGGTCCGAGTTCGTCTGCTCCTGACTCGGTGGCCGATCGGGTCGATCAGCCGGCCGTGGAGGCGCAGGCGTTCTTTCTTCCGCACGGCGGAGCGCGGGCGCGCCGGACCAGGTGCCGAGCGCGTCCCCTTCGCCATCAGAAGGAGAGCGCTCCATGCCCACCGTCACCCAACTGCTCCTCAGCGGACCTGTCCCGATCGTGACAGCGGCCGTCGTCCTGAGATACGGGCCCATCGCCGTGGTGTTCCTCGTCGCCGGGGTCGTGGCCGTGCTGGTGCCCGGCCCACGCGGCGCGCGAGCCCTGGCCGTCCTGCGGCTGCTGCGCACGACCGCCACCCGACGCACCCGCCTGACCACCACCCGCTGACGCTCCGCCGGCCGTGGTCCGGCCCGGACACAGCCCAGCCCCCGACGCCGGCCCGGCCAGCCGAAGCCGGACCTGCCGAAGCCGGACCTGCCGAAGCCGGACCTGCCGAGGCCAGGCCGGCCGGCACCCGTCAGGAGCCGGAACCGCCGCAACCCGGCCGGTCGGTGCTGTCTGCACGCCGAAGCCCCACCCGCGACGTGCCGACAGCTCTGACCACCCCGACCGCCTTACGTCTCGGTCCGCCTTACGTCTCGGTCCGCCACGCCTCGACCCACTGCCACATCCAGCGCGACTGCTCCTACGGATCCACGAACCCCCGCAGTGCCCTCAGCTCCCCATCCACCCCCTCTCCGGCGCGCTCACGGCGCCAACCCCCAGTCGTTGCACCTCATGAAGTGGCCCGGCGGGTACTCGAACTCGACCTCGCCCACCAACTCGAACCCGAGCTTGCGGCACACCGCGTTGGACGCCCCGTGATCGACGGACGGGAACGCGCGCACCCAGCGGTCCGGCGCGGTCTGCCGGGCCTGTTCCACGACGGCGGTGGCCGCGGCCACCGCCACCCCTCGGCCCTGGAACTCCGGCAGCACGCTCCACCCCACCTCGTGCACCGTCTCGCCCTGCCACTCCTTCTCCCAGAACCCCACGCTGCCCGCCGTCACGCCGTCCACCACGACGCGGTACATCTGTCCTCCGGCCGGCACCAGGTAGCGCCCGTGGCGGGAGACGACCTTCTCCTCGGGCTCCGGCCCGCCGAGGTGGGTGGTCATCTCCGGTGTGTTGAGCCGGTGCAGGAGGTCCAGGCCCTCCTCGGACCAGGGCTCGATGCGGATGTTCGCGGTCATGGGGTCACTCTGCCGGCGGGGTACGACAATCGGCCTGTTCGCGCAGTTCAGGTGCCATTTGGCGGAAACCGGACGGCAGCTCGCCGGGTGATCGCCGACCTCTCGTGGTCGGGCGTTCCGGCGGAGTTCACCGCCCGCCCCTACCTTCGACTTGACCGCAGATCGGTCTATACCTGTTACCAAAAGGAGGCAGGGTGCGAGGCAAACTCGCGTTGGTGCTGGCGTTGGCCGCCGCAGTGGTGGCCGTGCCGACCGCGAACGCCGCGCCGAAGGTCCCCAAGGTGCTCCTCATCGGCCTTGACGGTGCGCGCTACGACAAACTGCTCGCCGCCGACACCCCTAACGTGCACGCGTTGGCGCAGCGGGGCCTTTCGTCCCGCAGCGCGCTCTACGGCTCCGGTATGGCGTCCACGCTCAGCGGCCCCGGCTGGTCGAGCATCCTGACCGGCGTCTGGCCCGACAAGCACAAGGTCAAGGACAACTCCTTCTCCGGCAACGTCCTCACGA
Source organism: Saccharothrix sp. NBAS 001 (assembly GCF_056640475.1). Classification (NCBI taxonomy): domain Bacteria; kingdom Bacillati; phylum Actinomycetota; class Actinomycetes; order Pseudonocardiales; family Pseudonocardiaceae; genus Saccharothrix; species Saccharothrix sp. NBAS 001. The sequence continues at coordinate 7,545,334 of NZ_CM153251.1, read as the reverse complement.
ACTTCCCGAGCTGGCTGGCGCGCGCCCAGACCGCGAAGCCCGCTCTCGACACGTACGCCGCCGTCGACTGGAAGCCCATCGGCGACCGCATCCTCCGCGACGGCCAGGACCGCAAGTTCGTGCTCGACGGCGACAGCGCCGGTTACGAGGGCTCGGACGAGAAAGTCGCCGTGGACGCCGAGAAGCACCTCGCGAACGACCCTGCGGACGCGTCGTTCGTCTACTTCGGCCAGACGGACATCGCGGGCCACGACCACGGCGCGGACTCCGCTCAGTACCAGGCGACGCTGCGCACCGACGACGCGCTCATCGGACGTCTGTTGCGTGCGATCGAGTCCCGCCCGTCTTACGCCAACGAAGACTGGCTGATCATGCTCTCCACCGACCACGGGCACACGGCGTCCGGTGGACACGGCGGCGACACACCGGAAGAACGCATGACGTTCGTGATCGCCGCAGGCGGCGGTGTGCCCACGGGGACGCCTAACGCGCAACCGAAGATCGTGGACATCGCGGCGACCGCGCTGCGGCACCTCGGCGTCACCGCGTCGTTGGACGGCTATCCGCTCGGGGCAGCGCCGCCCGACCCGTTCGACTCGGCGACGTTGAAGCCGCGCCAGGACGAGACGGGCGTGCCCGCGTCCGTGCTCGGCTGGACCCACCAGGGGCCGGCCGGGTGGAGCGTGCGGACCACCGCGCCGCAGGGCGTGGCCGAGTGGCAGGGCTGGTCGTTCACCACGGACGACTTCTGGACCAGGGCCGCGCCTGGCCAGCAGCGGGAGGCGAACGTGCGGGCGCGCGGCGTGTTCGCGGTCGCCGACCCCGATGAGTGGGACGACAAGGGCTCGCCGTCGTCGTCCGGCAAGTTCGACTCGACCCTCGTGTCGCCGGGCTACGACGTCAGCGGCGCGTCCGCCGTGACGTTGAAGTTCGGTTCCCACTACCGCCAGGAGAACCCGCAGCGCGCGTCGGTGACCGTGGCGTTCGACGGTGGCGCGGAGCGCACGGTGTTGTCTTACGGCTCCGGGACGGCCGATGTGCTCGCGGGCACCGTGTCGTTGAACGTGTCGGTGCCCAGCGGCGCACGGAACATGGTCGTGTCGTGGCGCCTGTACGACGCCGGGAACAACTGGTACTGGGCCGTGGATGCGCCGAGCGTGACCCGCTAGCCCACGTCCCTGCGGAGCAGGTCGTCCTCGGTCTCCGCTTTGACGAGAACCCGCGTAAGGCCGTCCCGCACTCCGATGAGCGCGGGACGGCCCACCTGGTTGTAGTTCGACGCGAGCGAGTGGTGGTACGCACCCGTCACCGGAACAGCGACCACATCACCCGGATGAACGTCCCTCGGCAGCGGGACGTCTGCCGCCAGCACGTCGCCGGCCTCGCAATGCCGCCCGACCAGCGTCATCCGTGCGGTGGGTCCGGTCCGCAACAGTCGAGGCTGGTAGCGGGCCTGGTAGAGCGCGGGGCGGGCGTTGTCGCTCATCCCGCCGTCGACCGCCACGAACGGGTGCTTCACGCTGGTAACCCGGTAGAGGGTCACACCAGCGCGCGCCACAATCGCCCGACCGGGCTCGATGATCAGCTGCGGAACGGGCACCCGGTGTCGTGCGCACTCGTACCGGATCGCCCGCGTAACTCGATCGACGTACCCCGTCAGGTCGAAATCGGGCTCACCGCTCGTGTACGGGACGGCGAACCCACCCCCGAGGTCCAGTTCCCGAATCGGCCGCCCCAACCGGGCGATGAGCGCCACCATCCGCCGAGCCGCCTGCTCGAACGTGGCGACGTGCCGGATCTGCGACCCGACGTGGCAGTGCAGCCCCTCCAAGGTGAGGTCCGGACGTGCGTCGATCCGCCGGACCGCCTCCTCGACCTCGCTCTCCGAAAGCCCGAACTTCTGCCCGTTGTCACCGGTCGCGAGCGCCGGGTGGGTGTCGGCGGCGATCCCCGGCGTCACCCGGAGCAGGACGCTCTGGTCGGTCAGCAGGTCGAGTTCGTGCAGCGAGTCGACCACGATCCGCCCCACCCCGTAGGCGTGCGCGGCCTTGAGGTCCTCGGGCGTCTTGGCGTTGCCGTGCAACAGGATCCGCTCCGCCGGAAACCCGACCGCCCGCGCCACCGCGAGTTCCCCGGCGGAGCAGACGTCCAGCGAAAGCCCCTCCTCCAGCACCCACCGCACCACGGCCTTGCAACTGAGCGCCTTGCTCGCGAACGCCACCCGAGCCCCCGGCAACGCGTCCCGGAAGCGCCGGCACTGCTCGCGCACGACGTTCTCGTCGAGCACGTACGTGGGCGTCCCGAAGGTGGCCGCGATCCACGCCAACCGCCGATCCGACACACCGGGCCACAACCGCTGATCAACTTGAGCAGCCACCGAACACCCCAGCGAAGGCAACAACTCCGTCAACGTCATGCAGCCAGAACACCCCAGCTCAGACCACCCGCACCCCACCCCCGCACACCCTCCTGACACCCAACCCCCACATCTTGTCGCCCCCTGACACCCGTGTGGCGCACACCACGTATGTCACCACCGTCGAACCGCCCGGCCGTCTTCCACTAACCTGGACAGCGGGCCGCTAGCTCAACTGGCAGAGCAGCGGACTTTTAATCCGCGGGTTCGGGGTTCGATCCCCCGGCGGCCCACCAAAGCCCCAGGTCAGCGGCCTGGGGCTTTCGCGCGTCAAGATCACCGCCACTTTTGCCACACGGAGCGGTTCCGACTCCTCAACCGCCCGGGCCGCCAAGTCCACCGAAGGTCACAGTCCTGGGCCTCCGGACTCGGGTCATCGGTGGGTGTCCCGAAGGCCGATTCCAGCGCTTCGGCAGTCCGCCGATCGACTGCCTTCCGGCTCAGGTACACGTCCTGCGTCATCGACGGCCATGAGTGCCCGAGTTGGTCCGCGATGATCCGGGCCGTCAGGTCGGCCTCATCGAGGATGGTCGCCGCGGTCTTTCGGAACACGTGTGACGTCACCCGGTCGAACCTTGCACAGGTCCCGACAAGTGTTCGACGCCCGCCCTTCTCAACCGCCACTCGTTCGCGGCCTTCAGTGTGGCCGCAACTCCGGTGGTGAAGCGAGAATGCCCGCGGTGCCCTGGCCGGGCACCGGCCGCACTCGAATCGTGTCGAGCGAATCCGACCAGGGGCTGACCCGCAGCACTCAGCACTTTACCGGTCTTGTGATGGGTTTTCGTCAGTCCGCGCGAGCCCATCAAGTTGACCCACCGACACCCCGGATAGGCGCCAGCCCAACGTCGCCGCCAAGACCGCCAGCACAGGTAGTTGGCGTCGAAGACTTCTAATTCGCACCGTCAAGCAACGCTCTGGGAAGTTCTGTGCTGCACGCACCTATTTGTCGGCGGCATAGGTGGTGGATGTCATGAGATAACATTTACAAAGTAACCTATTACTCCGCCTACGAGGGCAGATGCAGCGGCCAGCCATATATCGTCGCGCTTTCGATCCCAGAACCCTGGAGCTTCCGCGCGCGTACGAGTAAACATAATCGCGCCTGAGCGCGACCTGGCGTTGGCGCCGAATGCTGACGATATCAAACGACTGGCGAGGGTGCTTGGCAGGAGTTCGAGCAAACGCTCGCTGGTTTGTTGAAATGTCGGAGTAAAGGTCCGACAGTCGTGTGCCAGAGCGAGCAGGCTGGCTACCATGCCTTTGGCGAGGAGATCAGGTTCTACTACATCAACAACTGCTTCTCTGGGTGCAAGGTGTAGGCGGACTCTGCCTCCGCCGGCTAGTACTGTTATTTGTTCCACGCTACCGTCAGGGTGGTCCTTTAGGTCTTCTGCGTCGCTTGCGGTGTAGTTGTCGTCAATTTGAATTAAGAGCGTCTCGCCGGGTGTGCCTTCCCGAACTATTTCTACCATTTTTGCGATATCGTCCCGCCATAGCTTCACCCAGCCCAAGGGGAAGCTTTGTACTGATGGCTTGCTCTTCTCCAACGCCATCCGTAGAGTTTACGGCCACTTGCTCATGCGTCGGTGGCGACGCGCCCGTTCTGTCGACCGGAGCGTAGGGGCATTGAGCTGGCAAGATCGAATCCCCATCGTATCTCCTGCACAACGACCACTGGCAACCGGCCCAAACCATCCGCGACCGCCGTCCGCGACTCCTTACCTCCGGGGCCGTCGAGGTGGCTGACGATCACTCGTCTTCGGCGTCCGGACCGGGGCGGGGTGGTCGGTGGACGACGCTGGGGCGCGCTCGGCCGGAGTGTGTGACGGTGGGGTGGGCGCTACGTTGGGGTGATGCGGGTGGCTACCTGGAACGTCAACTCGGTCAAGCAGCGGTTGCCTCGGTTGTTGGCGTGGCTGGACGAGCGGGCTCCTGATGTGGTTTGTCTTCAGGAGACCAAGTTGACCGATGATGCTTTTGACGCGTTGCTTGCCGCTCCCCTCGCGGAACGCGGGTATCAGGTGGCGGCGTTTGGCGAGGCCCGGTGGAACGGGGTTGCGTTGCTTTCCCGGGTCGGGTTGACGGATGTGGTGAACGGGGTGGCCGGTGCGCCCGGGTTTCCGCATCCTGAGGCACGGGCTGTTGCCGCTACGTGTGGGGGCATCCGGGTCTACTCCGTTTACGTGCCCAACGGGCGGGAGCCTGAATCGGATCATTACCGGTACAAGCTTGCCTGGTTGGCAGCGTTGCGAACGGTGGTGAACGGTGAAGGGGGCGAGGTTTTGGTGTGCGGGGACGTGAATGTCGCCCCGGCTGACGCGGATGTGTTTGATCCGGCCGCGTACGTGGGGCACACGCACGTGACCGCGCCCGAGCGTGCCGCCGTGGAAGCGTTGGGGTTGCGGGACGTCGTCCGGGAACGGTGGCCGGACGAGCGGGTTTTCACGTATTGGGACTACCGCGCCGGGATGTTCCACCAGAATCTCGGGATGCGGATCGACCTGGTGCTGGCGTCCGACCCGGTGGCTTCACGGGTCGCGGCGGCTTGGGTGGATCGCAAGGCGCGCAAGGGGACTGGGCCCAGCGATCACGCGCCGGTGATCGTGGATCTCGACACCGCGCCGGACGGGGATGTCGGGCCGATGGTGCCGCCGCCGTCTGCGCCGCGTACTCGGCGGACGGTGAAGTTGCCGCAGAGCTAGGGCAGGCGGCCGGTGTGATCAGCCTGCCAGTTCGTCGCGTTCCAGGTCTGCGCTCCAGTTGTCGTGGTCTCCGAGAGGTTTGTCGCGAGGCTTGGGGGCCAGCGCCAAGGCCGCTTTCAGGGCGGTGTCGCGGATGCCGATCAGGTGGCGGGTTCGGGCCAGGCGGTTGAGGGCCAGGGATTGGCGCACCATGCGTTGGGTTTGCCTGCGCCGCAACGTGTCGTAGGCGCGCGGGGCGGTTTTGGGGTTCGCTGCCAGGCAGGTGGTGAGGGTTACGGCGTCGATCATCGCCTGGCACGCGCCTTGACCCAGGTCCGGTGTCATGGCGTGGGCCGCGTCGCCGATCAGGACGGTGTTCCCGCTGTAGTAGGCGGGGAGTGGCGGCACGTAGTCCAACGAATGGCGCAGGGTTTCGGTCGAGGCGGCCAGGATTTCGGGGATCGGGGCGTGCCATGTGCCGAAGGTGCTTTCCAGGTCGTCGTTGGGGCCGGTCAGGGCGTACCAGTTGGTCCGGCCGTCGGCCTGCGGGGTCAGGCCGAACTTCACGCCCCTGCCCCACGTTTCGCCGCCCGCCTCGACCGGCAGGTCCGCGGTGCCGCGCCATCCGATCGTGCCGGACTGCCGGACGTCCACGCCGAACAGCGCTTGTCGTGTGGCGCTGTTGATGCCGTCCGCACCGACGACCAGGTCGGCGTCGGCGAGCTGGTCTGGGCCCGGCGCTTCTGCGCCGTAGTGGATCGTGTCAGGCGGGAGGGTGGACGCCAGGGTCGTCAAGAGGGCCGGGCGGGTCACGAGGTGGACGTCCGCGCGCAGGACGCCGATCCGCCTGCCGTCTGGTTTGCGCACGTAGCCGTCGGGTTGTCGGCGGCCGGCTCGTCGGACGGCGTCGCCCACCCCGATCCTGTCCAGCGCTTCCAACGCGTTCCGCCAGATGCCCAGGCCGGTGCCGGTGGTCGGGAGGGCGTCCGCGCGCTCGAACACGATGACCTCCCAGCCGATCCGGCGCAGGCCGATGGCGGCTGTCAGGCCGCCGATGCCGCCGCCGATGACCGCTGCTCTCATGCGATCGACCGTACTACAGATGTAGTGCCGGATACTACGGGTGTAGTGTCCCGGGTGTGACGAGGCGGCAGCTGGTGCTCGACGCGGCCATCCAGGTGCTGGGCACGGCGGGACCGCGCGGCCTCACGCACCGGGCCGTGGACACGGCGGCCGGACTGCCGCAGGGCTCCACCTCCAACCACTTCCGCACCCGGGACGCGCTGGTCGACGGCGTGGTGGAACGGCTGTTGGAACTGGAAACGGAGCTGTGGGGACGGCTCGCGGACGACGTGTCCACGCCGGAAGCGCTGGCGGTGGCCGTGGGGCGGCTGGTGGACGAACTCGCCCGCGAACGCCTGATCACGTTGGCCCGGCACGCGGTGTTCGTCGAGGCGGGCGTGCGCCCCGAACTCGGCGTCCGGATCGCCGCCGCGCACCGGCGGATCGCGGAGTGGGCGGGGCCGCTGTTCGCGGCGCTCGGCTCCGCCGACCCGATCCGCGACCTGCGGCTGATGCTCGCCGTGATCGACGGGCTGCTCACCAACCAGCTCGCCGACCCGCAGCCCGACTTCGCGCCGGCCGACGCCGTGCGGACCGTGCTGCGCGGGGTTTTCGGGCCGCCGAACACCTGACAGCGGGATTCCGCAGCCATCGCGGTCCCCGGCTTCGACATCATGTGCGGCGACCAGTCCTAGGGAGCTGCCGTGACCGATCACGTGACGCAGGCGTTCATGTCCGACGAGAGCCTGCACGGGGTGATGGAGCGGCTGGACCTCCCGCCGGCGCTGGACGCCTTGTACGGGCGCCGGCTGGTGCCGAGGCCGTTCTTCCTCGACCGGGCCACCGCCGACGCGATCACCGCCGACGTCCGGGCGATCTACGACCTGCTGACCTCGTTGCCGGACAGGCTGTTCGGCGGCAGCCTCGCGCGGTTCGCGGACGCCTTGGGCGTGCCGCCCGAGCAGGTTGCGCTGATGTCCGCGCAACGGCCCGGCTTCCACGGCCGCGCCGACATCTACCGGGTCGGCGACGGGTTCCGGTTCCTGGAGTTCAACTCCGGCAGCCAGCTCGGCAACCGGGACCTCGGCGACCTCGCCCGTGCGATCCACGAAGCGCCGCAGCTGCGGGAATTCGTCCGCGAGCACGACCTGTCGTACGTGCACCCGGTGCGGGAGCTGTTGCGCGTCACGGGGTCCGGCACGGTCGCGTTCCTCGAAGCCGGCGGGATGCTGCGGAAGTTCGAGAAGGGTTTCGCCTCGCTCAAGGAATCGTGCGCGCGGCTCGGCGTGGACATCCTGTTGGGCGAGTTGGAGAGCGTCACCGAGCGCAATGGCTACCTCTACTTGGACGGCACCCGGCTCGACGCGGTGGTCCGGTTCTTCTCGCCGCGCCAAGCGGTCGGCAAGGCCGAGGCGTTCCTCAAGGCCACCAAGACCGAGGTGTGCACGCCGCTGGAGAACTACCTGTACGGCAACAAGTCCACGCTCGCCCTGCTGTCGCTGCACCGGGACCGGTTCACCGCAGAGGAACTGGAGGTCGTGGACCGGCTGCTGCCGTGGACCCGTTACGCCGACGACGTGCCGCTCGACCATTTGCGCGAACACCGCGAGACGTTGATCCTGAAGGCGTCCGACGAGTTCGCGGGGACCGGCGTCCACGCCGGCTGGCTGCACGACGACGCGGAGTGGCGCGCGCTGCTCGACGACACGCGCGGCCGGCCGTACGTGGTGCAGGAACGGGTGCGGCCGACGTTGGACGCGGTGCCCGGCGACGAACGCCCGTGGCTCACGACGTGGGGTTGGTTCGTGACCGAGGAAGGGTTCGCGGGCATGAGCATCCGGTCCATGCCGCACGAGTCCGGAGCGGTCGTGAGCTTCGCCGGAAACCCGGCCACCAGGGTTTCCGGACTGCTCCTGCACGGGAACGGCCCCTCATGACGGATCTGTAGCCGGCCCACCGCGTTCTGTCATTACACAGCGGAAACCGCAGTTAACGGGTTAACGTGCCTCTCGACCAGAGGGGGGTGCATGGGGGACTTCTTCACGGCCGCGCTCGCCTTCCCGACCGTCGTCCTCTCGGTCCTGCTCGTCGCCGTGGTGCTGTTCTGGCTGCTGGCCGCGCTCGGGGTCGACCTGGACGGTGGCGTCGAACTCGCCTACGGGCTGGGCGGTGTGCCGACCAGTGTCGTGGTCTCGCTGCTGGTGCCGGTCGCGTGGTTCGCGTGCCTGGCCGGCACGACCCTGGTCGACGGGTTCGACGTCGCGATCCTCGCCGGGTCGCTGGCCGTCGGCTTCATCGTCGCGCGGCTGGCCGTGATCCCGCTGCGCCACCTCTACCCCACGATCCAATCCGCGTCGCGCAACGACTTCGTCGGCAAGGTGTGCGTCATCCGCACCGGCACGGTGACCGCGAGCTTCGGCCAGGCCGAGGTGACCGCGGACGACGGCTCGTCGGCGATCGTGCAGGTCCGCCAAGCCGGGCAGGACCCGTTGACGGCAGGCGTCACCGCGCTGATCTTCGACTACGACCAGGACGGCGAGTTCTTCTGGGTCGCCCCTATCCCTACCTACCCGTTGGGGGAGCACTGATGGACGTCATCACCACCGGGTTCGGCATTCTGGTCGCCGTCGCCCTGGTCGTCGTCTTCGCGCTGCTGTTCATGATCAGCCGGCTGTTCCGGAAGATCGAGCAGGGCAAGGCGTTGATCATCTCCAAGGTGCGCAAGGTGGACGTGACGTTCACCGGCGCGATCGTGCTGCCGGTGCTGCACCGGGCCGAGATCATGGACATCTCGGTGAAGACGATCGAGATCCGCCGGGCCGGCACCGAGGGCCTGATCTGCCGGGACAACATCCGGGCCGACATCCGGATCACGTTCTTCGTGCGGGTCAACAAGACCGTCGAGGACGTGATCAAGGTCGCGCAGGCGATCGGCACCGCGCGCGCCTCGGACGAGGCGACCCTCCAGGAGCTGTTCAACGCCAAGTTCTCCGAGGCGCTCAAGACGGTCGGCAAGCAGCTCGACTTCGTCGACCTCTACACCAAGCGCAACGAGTTCCGGGACCAGATCATCGAGGTCATCGGCACCGACCTGAACGGCTACAGCCTGGAAGACGCGGCCATCGACTTCCTGGAGCAGACGCCGATGGCGCAGCTCAACCCGTCGAACATCCTGGACGCGCAGGGCATCCGCAAGATCACCGAGCTGACCGCGATCGAGCACGTGCGCACCAACGAGTTCCAGCGCGGCGAGGAGAAGGAGATCACCCGCCAGAACGTGGAGGCGCGTGAGGCGATCCTCGAACTGGAGCGCCGCCAGGCGGACGCGGAGATCAAGCAGAAGCGCGAAGTGGAGACCATGCGGGCCCGCGAGGAGGCCGAGATCTCCAAGGTGCAGGCCGAGGAGCGGCTCAAGGCCACCACCGCGGCCATCCGCACCGACGAGCAGCTGGGCATCCAGCACGAGAACAAGTCCCGCGAGATCGCCGTGGCGGAGAAGAACCGCGAGCGGGTGATCGCGATCGAGACCGAGCGGATCGAGAAGGACCGCCAGCTCGAGGTGATCGGCCGCGAGCGGGAGACCGAGCTGTCCCGGATTTCCAAGGACAAGGAGGTCGAGGGCGAGAAGCGGGCCATCGCCGAGGTGGTCCGCGAGCGGATCGCGGTGGAGAAGACCGTGGCCGAGCAGGAGGAGAACATCAAGCGGCTGCGGGCGGTCGAGGAGGCCGAGCGGCTGCGCGAGACCACCGTCATCCAGGCCGAGGCGCAGGCGCAGGAGCACCTGGTCAAGGACATCAAGGCGGCCGAGGCCGCCGAGGCGGCGGCGAAGTTCAAGGCCCGCGAGGAACTCCTGCTGGCCGAGGCCCGGCAGCAGGCCGCCGAGCTGGACACCCGCGCGATGATCCGGCTGGCCGAGGGCAAGCAGGCCGAAGCCGCCGCGGCGGGGCTGGCCGACGTGCAGGTGCGGGAGCGCGACGCGGACGCGATCGAGAAGATCGGCCGCGCCGAGGCCGTGGTGGAGCGGGAGAAGGCGCTGGTGATCGCCGAGGCGATCAAGGAGAAGCTCAAGGGCGAGGCGGAAGGTCTGTCGGACAAGGCGAACGCGATGGCGGCGCTGGACGGCGCGACCCGCGAGCACGAGGAGTACCGGCTGCGGCTGGAGGCCGAGAAGGAGATCCGGCTGGCCGACATCGACGTGCAGCGCCAGGTCGCGGAGTCGCAGGCCAAGGTGCTCGCGGCGGGGCTGGAGAAGGCCGACATCGACATCGTGGGCGGGGACAGCATGTTCTTCGACCGCGTGGTGGGCGCGATCTCGGTGGGCAAGAGCCTCGACGGGTTCGTGGACCACTCCGACGTCGCCAAGACGCTGGGCGGGTCGTGGCTCGACGGCACCGCCGACTTCACCCAGGACATCGGCCGGATCCTCGGCTCGTTCGGCACCGGGGACCTGAAGAACCTCACCGTGTCGGCGGTGCTGCTCAAGCTGATCAACGCGGGTGGCCCGGACGAGGGCAAGCTGCGTGAACTGCTGGCCGCCGCGCAGCGGCTCGGTGTCGCCGAACGGCCGGTGGCCGCGCTGGCCGCCCAGTCGTGACAGCTCCCGTGGCGGCGGAGGTGTCCGCGACCTTGGACGCGGGCACCTACGAGGTGCTCAAGGCCCGGCTCGGCGAGCAGGCGGCCGGGCTGGCCCGCCGGGCCGAGGCGCTCAACGCGCGCCGGCTGGAGGTCTTCGGCAGCGCCGAGTTGACGCTGCTGGGCACCGAGCGGATCCGCACGGAGAACAACTGCGTGCCGCGCGACTGCGTGTCGGTGTCGGCCGCGGACGAGCACGGCACGGCGGTGTCCGGGCTGATGTTGTTCGGTTACAACGTGTTCATCGGCCTGAAGCCGGAGACCGCGGTCGACGACGTGTTCTCGCTGCACCGGTTCACCCGGGACGGCGACGTGTTCCGGTTCGAGGACGCGCACGACGAGCTGCCCGGCCTGCTGCGGGACCCGCAGTTCCTGCGCGACTTCGCCGAGCTGTACCGGTACTACCGGGACACCCGGTTGGTGCAGCTGCGCCGGATCGAGGGCAAGCTGCTCGCGGTGTTCCAGACCGGCGCGCGCATCGGGGACACCAAGGTGCTGCGCTGGCAGGTCAACCTCGACGGCACGGTCAAGTACCTGGACAACCGGGGCGAGCGGGACCACGTGTTCCCGCCGTCGCACGACTTCGAGTGGACGCCGACCGCGCGCGAGCACCACGTGCTGGGCCGCCACCCGCACATCTCCATCGAGGACGAGGTCTTCGTGGAGACGGTCGGCGGCGACCTCACCATCAAGGTGGAGAACAACACCGAGTCCGGCGAGGGCGTCTACCGCGAACCGGTGGACGAGCCGTTGCAGTCGCTGGCGGACGCGGACGTCGAGTACGCGCGGGTCGGGTCGCAGATCCTGCTGCGCATCCGCCCGTACAACGAGACCGCGTGGCGGCACCTGGTGTTCAACACCCGCACCAAGACCGTGGTGCGACTCGACGGCATCGGCCAGGCTTGCCAACGGCTCCCGGAGGACCAGGGCCTGATCTTCCCGGGTGGTTTCTACCTCGCCACGGGCGTCAGCAAGACCTTCGACACCGCCGTGGACGAGCTGGAGTTCGAACGGGTCATCCGGTCCACCAACGGCGAGGACGTGCTCTACGTCTTCCACGCCCGCCGCGAGGGCCGTTCGCTCCTGCTGCCCTACAACGTGATCCGCAAGGAAGTCTCGACACCGCTGTCCTGCCACGGGTACTCGCTGTTCGACGACGGCACGATGGTCGTGTTCCGCGCGGTGGACGACGAGCCGACCCGCGTGCACCCGATGCAGGTGTGGCAGACCCCGTACCTGTCCGACACCTACGCCGCCGCGCAGCCGGTCGGCACCGGGGCGCTGGAGCGGATCGGCAACGCCGACCTGGTGCGGGGCATCTCGGACTGCCTGTCGGTGAGCCGGGCGGTCGGCGAGACGGCCGCGTCGGTGGCGGTGTTCGAGGACCTGATCGCCTCCTGCACCAGGGTTTTCGACGCCTACCACTGGCTGGGCGAGCCGGACCTGGGCGACTTGCGCACCCCGTTGACCGAGCTGCGGGCGACCGCCGAACAGGTGCTCGACGAGTTCGAGACCGTGCAGGCGCTGACCGACCAGGCCGCCGCCGCGCTGGCCGAGGCGGACGCGGACGTCGCGTCGCTGATCCGGCACGCGCGCGGCGAGACGCCCGGCGGCGCGGAGGCGTGGGTGCGCCGGTTGGCGGAACTGCGTGCCGCGCAGGGGCACCTGATCACGTTGCGGGAGATGCGGTACGTCGACCTCGCCCGGATCGACGCGCTGGCCGCGACGCTGTCGGAGCAGTTGGACGACACGGCGCAGCGCGCGGTCGAGCACCTGCGCCGCGACGACGCGTTCACCGCCTTCCACGAGCAGGTCGACGTGCTGGTGGGCAAGGCGGCGGCGATCCGCACGGTCGCCGAGGCCAAGCCGGTCGCCGAGGAACTCGCCGCACGTCAGCAGGGCCTCGAAGTGCTGACCGACGTCGTCGGCTCCCTGGACATCGCGGACGCCACCGTGCGCACGTCGATCCTGGAACGCATCGGCGAGGTGCTCGGCGGCCTCAACCGGGCACGGGCCACTGTGGACGGTCGTCGGCGGGAACTGGCGGCCACCGAGGGACGGGCCGAGTTCGCCGCCGAGTTCGCGCTGCTCGGGCAGGCGATCACCGGCGCGCTCGCGGTCGCCGACACCCCGCAGCGCTGCGACGAGCAGCTGGGCAAACTGCTGCTGCAACTGGAGAACCTGGAATCGCGCTTCGGCGAGTTCGACGACTTCCTGTCCCAGCTGGGCACCAAGCGCACCGACGTCTACGAGGCGTTCTCGTCGCGCAAGCAGGCGCTGCTGGACGACCGGGCGCGGCGGGCGGACCGGCTGGCCGAGTCCGCCGACCGGATCCTGGGCAGCGTGGTGCGCCGGGTCGCGTCGCTGGGCTCGCTGGACGAGGTCAACACCTACTTCGCGACCGACCCGATGGTGGGCCGGATCCGGGCCGTGGCCGACGAGCTGCGCGACCTCGGCGACCAGGTGCGGGCCGAGGAGCTGGCCGGGCGGGTGCTGGCCGCGCGGCAGGAGGCGGGCCGCGCGCTGCGCGACCGGCTGGACCTGTTCGACGGCGAGACGATCCGGCTGGGCCGGCACCGGTTCGCGGTCAACACCCAGCCGCTGGACCTCACCCTGGTGCCCAAGGACGGCGGCCTGTCGTTCGCCATCACCGGCACCGACTTCCGCGCGCCGGTCCGCGACGAGGCGTTCGCCGCCACCCGGCCGTTCTGGGACCAGCTCGTGGTCTCCGAGACCGCCGAGGTGTACCGGGCCGAGCACCTCGCGGCGGCCATCCTCGCCGAGCACCCGCTGGACGGACTGCACGTCGCCGCCACCGACGGCCGGCTGCTCGACCTGGTCCGGCAGGTCGCGGAGACCCGGCTGGACGAGGGGTACGAGCGCGGCGTGCACGACCACGACGCGGCGAAGATCCTGGACGCGTTGCTGCGCCTGCACGCCGGCGCCGGGCTGCTGCGCTTCCCGCCGTCCGCGCGGGCCGCCGCCCAGCTGCTGTGGGCGCGCGCCGGCGAGGACGACCGCACCCGGTGGACGCGGCGGGCCGCTTCGCTGGGCCGGGCCCGCACGATCTTCGGCCACACCGGGGCGATCGACGAGCTGAGCGCCGAACTGGCCGCGCTGGCGGGCGACCCGCTGGCGGGCGAGTACCTGTTCGAGGAGCTGTGCGCCGCGCCGCCCGGGTTCGTGGCCAGTGCCGCCGCGCGGGCGCTGACCGACGCGTTCCACCGGGGTCTGGGCAACCGCAAGGACTTCGAGGACGACCTGCGCGCGTTCCCGGACCTGGACGACCGCAAGGCGCTGGTCGAGGGCTGGTACGAGGCGTTCCTGGGCGGCCGGGTGGAGCCCGACCTGCCCGAGGCGGTCGCCCTCGAACTGTGCCGGGAGCTGCCGCGCTACGAGTCGTCCGCCCAACTGGAGTCCACTGTGGACGAACTGTTGGGTGCGCACCCGAGGATCACCGGGCGCTCCATGGTCGTGCGGCTGGACGAGGTGCTGACCCGCACCCGGCGGTTCCGCACCGAGCGGGTGCCCGCGTTCCGCGAGTACCAGCGGCTGCGCAACGACCTGGTGGCGGCCGAGAAGCGCAGGCTGCGGCTGGACGAGTACCAGCCCAGGGTGATGAGCGCGTTCGTCCGCAACCGGCTGCTGGACGAGGTCTACCTGCCGCTGATCGGCGACAACCTGGCCAAGCAGCTCGGCGCGGCGGGCGAGGCCAAGCGCACCGACCAGATGGGCCTGCTGCTGCTCATCTCCCCGCCCGGCTACGGCAAGACGACCCTCATGGAGTACGTCGCCAACCGGCTCGGCCTGGTGTTCGTCAAGGTCAACGGCCCGGCGCTGGGCCACGACGTGATCAGCGTCGACCCGGCGGACGCGCCGAACGCCACCGCCCGCCAGGAGGTGGAGAAGATCTCGTTCGCCCTGGAGGGCGGCAATAACGTGCTGCTCTACCTGGACGACATCCAGCACACCTCGCCCGAACTGCTCCAGAAGTTCATCTCGCTGTGCGACGCACAGCGGCGCATGGAAGGCGTGTGGGACGGCCGGACCCGGACCTACGACCTGCGCGGCAAGCGGTTCGCGGTGTGCATGGCGGGCAACCCGTACACCGAGTCCGGGCAGCGGTTCCGGATCCCCGACATGCTCGCCAACCGGGCCGACGTGTGGAACCTCGGCGACGTGCTGTCCGGCCGCGAGGACCTGTTCGCGTTGAGCTACATCGAGAACGCGCTCACCTCCAACCCGGTGCTCGCCCCGCTGTCGACCAGGGACCGCGGCGACGTCGACCTGCTGGTCCGGATGGCGCGCGGCGAGGACGTGCGGGCCGACCGGCTCGCCCACCCGTACTCGCCGGTCGAGCTGGAGCAGGTGCTCGGCGTGCTGCGCAAGCTGGTGCGGGTCCAGGAGGTCGTGCTGGCCAACAACCGGACCTACATCGCCTCGGCCGCCCAGTCCGAGGCGTCGCGCACCGAGCCGCCGTTCCAGCTCCAGGGCTCCTACCGGAACATGAACAAGCTGGCGGAGAAGGTCGTGCCGGTGATGAACGACGCCGAGCTGATGGGCGTCATCGACGACCACTACCTGGGCGAGGCCCAGACGTTGACCTCCGGCGCGGAGGCGAACCTGTTGAAGCTGGCCGAACTGCGCGGCACGCTCACGCCGGAGCAGGGCCGCCGCTGGGCCGAGGTGAAGGCGGGTTTCCTGCGGGCACGGGCACTCGGCGGCTCCGACGACGACCCGGTGAGCCGGGCCGTGGGCGCGGTCGGGCTGCTCGCGGACCGGGTGGGCGGCGCGCTCGACCGGCTGGCGGAGCGCTAGTCGCCGCAGATCCCGCCGTCGAAGTCGTACACCCGCCCGTACGGGTCGCGGAACTGGTAGTGCGACCACCCGTGGTCGCGCAGCCACGCGCACATCTCGCGGACCGACGGCGGGAACCGCCACGGCAGGCAGATCCCGTCCGGCAGGTGGTCGAAGTCGCAGTCCTCGAAGTCCGGCCGGTCGTCGGTCGGGGTGGTCGTCGGACCGGCCGGAGCGGTCGACCCCGTCGGCGCGGTGTGCGGCGGCGCGGCCGGGGGCTCGGTGGTCGTGGTGCGCGGCGGCGGCACGGGCTGTTGCGGCGGTGGGGCGACCAGCACGGTCGTCGACGACTGGAGGACCTGCACCGTCGTGGTGTAGGTGGCGCTGAGCACACCGGGCTGCACCGGGCTCAGGTCGACCCGCCGCACGTCCACCGGACGCGGCTCGTTGACCGTCATCGCCATGGTGACCACGGCCGCTGTCGCCAGCACACCCGCGATCCCGGCGAACGCGATCCGGCCGACCCTGCTCATCCCGTTGCACCCGCTCCAGACGGCTCTCCCCGGTTGGTCACGTGGAATCGTTCGGCCCGCGGAAGGTGTTACGCGGTGCGGTTTCCCGGCGTCCCGACAGGTGTGGTCGCGCGACCACGGACCGTTCGCGCGGCGGTGATCCGCCGGTGCCGCAACACCTGCGACCGCCCGGCCGTCACCACGGTCGCCGCGCCTGTGACACGATCGGGAACATGCCTGCGGACGTGGGGATCCTGGGACCGGGCACGGTGACGTGGCAGTTGCACGCCGACCCGGCGATGTGGGTCGCGGGCATCTCCAGCCTCTACCTCCAGTCGCTGCACCCGCGCGCCGTCGCGGCCGTGGTCCAGAACTCGGACTTCCAACGCGATCCGCTCGGCAGGCTGGTGCGCACGGCGAGCTTCGTCGGCACGGTCAGCTACGGCACCACCGAAGAAGTGCACCGGGCCGCCGCGAGGGTCCGGTCGGTGCACCGGATGCTGCGCGCGAAGGACGAACACGGCCACCGCTTCCGCATCGACGACCCCGAACTCCTGTTGTGGGTGCACTGCGCCGAGGTGCACTCGTTCCTCGCCGTGGTGCGCCGCGCCGGCTACCGGCTCACCGACGCGCAGGTCGACCGCTACTACGACGAGCAGCGCCGCACCGCCGAACTCGTCGGCCTGCACGCGGACGAGGTGCCCGGCAGCGCCCGGGAGATGGCGGACTACTTCGCCGGGGTGCTGCCCGACCTGCGCCGCACCGACGATTCCGAGGTGGTGTACCGGTTCCTGCACCGGCCGCCGGTCGGCGGTGTGCTGAAACTCGGCCTGGGCGCGTACGAACCCCTGCTCGGCCACCTCGCCTACTCGGTGCTGCCGCCGTGGGCGCACGCCGTGCACGGCCACCGCCCGTACCCCGAACCCGCCGCCACCGCCTTGCTGCGCACCGTCCGCACCGCCGCTCTGCTGGTGCCGCCGCCGATCCGCTGGGGCGTGCCGGAAGGGCACGTCAACCGGGCCATCCGGCGGCTCGGCTTGGCCGCCGTGCCCCGGCGCGCGATGCTGCCCTAGCGGGCGTTGCCCGACGTCACACCGGGTACTGGGCCGTTCGGTCCAGCGGGCTGGGCCGATGAGACGTTCGTCGCAGCGGTGAACCCCTTCGCGGTGCCTAGCATGAGCAACGTCCGGTGCGCCGATCCGCACCGCGTCCCCGAAGCACCGAGAGGTTCGCAGCCATGCTGTTCCGACGACTGCTGCCCGCGATCGCGGCGGTGGCCGCCCTGACCTTCGCCGCCGCCTGCGGTGGCGCTTCCGACGACACCATCGAGGGCAAGGCCCGGGACGGGCACCTCACCATCGGCATCCGGTACGACCAACCGGGGATGGCGCAGCGCAGGATCGACGGCAAGTACGTCGGTTTCGACGTGGACGTGGCGAAGTACGTGGCCCAGCAGTTCGGGGTGCCGGAGTCCGGCATCACCTGGAAGGAAGCCAGGTCCGCCGACCGGGAGAAGCTGATCGCCGACCGGCAGGTGGACTTCGTGGTCGCCACCTACTCGATCACCGACAAGCGCAAGGAGCAGGTGGCGTTCGCCGGGCCGTACTTCCAGACCGGCCAAGGGCTGCTGGTGCGCTACACCGACGGCGACATCACCGGCCCGGAGGCGTTGAACGGCAAGAAGCTCTGCTCGGTGACCGCCTCGACCTCGGCGCAGAAGGTCAGCTCCGAGTTCGCGCGGGAGGTGCGGCTGGTGGAGTACGGCCAGTACTCGGACTGCGTGATCGGGCTGCTCGCTGGCAACGTCGACGCGGTCACCACCGACCAGGCCATCCTCGCGGGCTACGTCGCGGAGAACCCCGAGCTGCTCAAGCTGGTCGGCAAGCCCTTCACCACCGAGAAGTACGGGGTGGGGCTGGCGAAGTCGGACGCCGCGGGTCGGTCCGCGGTCAGCGCGGCCATCGAGAAGATGGTGTCCTCGGGCGAGTGGCGGCGAGCGTTGGAGCGCAACATCGGCCAGTCGGGCGTCGAGCTGCCGGACCCGCCGCAGGTCACCGAGAAGTAGCGCCCCGGTTGTTCATGCCGCAGTAGTTCAGTGGTAGTGCTGGACGTGGTCAACCGATACGCTCGCCTGCGCAGGCCGTGGTTTCTGTGTTCGTGTCTCACGCTCGCGGAACGACACGCGGGCGTGCGTTCCCTGCCGCAGCCGGCGGGGGAAACGCCGGCGGGACGGCCGGGGTTGCACGGTGTAGCCCCAAGCTTTCCTGCGATGGAGGCAGGTACATGGCACTGGGCACTGTCAAGTGGTTCAACTCCGAGAAGGGCTTCGGCTTCATCGCCCAGGAGAACGGTGGTCCGGACGTGTTCGTCCACTACTCGGAGATCCAGGGCCAGGGGTTCCGCACCCTGGAGGAGAACCAGCGGGTCGAGTTCGAGATCGGCCAGGGCACCAAGGGTCCGCA
This sequence comes from Saccharothrix sp. NBAS 001, assembly GCF_056640475.1. NCBI lineage: Bacteria > Bacillati > Actinomycetota > Actinomycetes > Pseudonocardiales > Pseudonocardiaceae > Saccharothrix > Saccharothrix sp. NBAS 001. Next base: position 7,526,772 of record NZ_CM153251.1, on the reverse strand, counting down.
GGCCCAGAACGTGCGCAAGGTCTGATCTTCCCTTCGTGACGGCAGGCCCCCGACCGCGTGCGGTCGGGGGCCTGCCGGGTGAAGAACCTGTGGCGGCAACGGTTTCCGGGTCCGCACCGGGGCGGTGCGGGCGTCCGGGCCCGGGGGCGCGGCCGGTCGGGCCGATCGCGGAGTCGTCGGCGGGACCGGCAGCGGGGCGCCGCCGTCCGGAGGGGTGGCCCTCCGGGGAGATCCGCGGGGTCTAGAAGCCGCGCTGGCGGGCTTCCCACTCCAGGCGCTGCATGACCCACTCCGTGGCGAGCGCCTGCGGCGACGTCTGCCGTTCGGCGGCCAGTTCCTTGAGCTGTTCGTTCGCCATGAGCTGGAGGCGGAGCTGGTAGACCTGCGCGTTGCCGAAGCTGTTGCCGGCCGTGGTCTCGGCGTCCACCGTCTCGGGCGCGAGCGCCGCCAGGTACGAGGTCAGCTCCTCGTCGGGCAGGGCTTCTTCCTGCTCCTTGCCGGGCGGGCGGTGGCGGCCGGACTTGTTGCGACCTAGCGATCCAAGAGGCACCGCGCCACGATAACGGTTGCGTTGCGGAACGCGGCAAACTGTGGCCTGGGTCACAGTTGTGTGCATGGAGAGGCCCCCGCGCCAGGGGGAGGAACGCGGGGGCCGGAGGGGATCTCCACAGGCGCTGACCGGGGGTGTGTCAGCAATTCGGATTGTTGCACGCGCACGTGGGCCTGGGGAGTGGGTTGACGCGAAATCTTCAGGGAGTCGACGGCTGGAACCCGCGCAGCCGCAGGCTGTTGGTCACCACGAAGACGCTGGAGAACGCCATCGCGGCACCCGCGAGCATGGGATTCAGCAATCCGAGGGCCGCCAACGGCAAACACATAACGTTGTAGGCGAACGCCCAGAAAAGATTTCCCTTGATGGTGCGCAGGGTCCGCCGGGACAGCCGGATCGCGTCCGCCGCCGCCCGCAGGTCGCCCCGGACCAGGGTCAGGTCGCCCGACTCGATCGCCACGTCCGCGCCGGTGCCCAGCGCCAACCCGAGGTCGGCGGTCGCCAGCGCGGGCGCGTCGTTCACGCCGTCGCCCACCATCGCCACCACCCGGCCCTCGGCCTGCAGCCGGCGCACCACGTCCACCTTCCCGGCCGGCAGCACGCCGGCGATCACCTCGTCGATCCCGACCTCGCCCGCGACCGCCTCGGCCACCACCTGGTGGTCGCCGGTCAGCAGCACCGGGTGCAACCCCAGCGCGCGCAGCTCGCGGACGGCCTCGGCGCTGGTCGGCTTCACCGCGTCGGTCACCGACAGCAGGCCCAGCGGCTCGTCGTCCACGGCGACCGCGACGACCGTGCGGCCCTTGCGCTGCTCCTGCGCCGCCAGTTCCGCCAGGGAGTCCGGCAGCGCCACCAAGCTGAGACGACCGGCCGTCACGCGGCGGCCGTCCAGGGTCGCCGTGACGCCCAGGCCCTCCCGGTTGGCGAACCCGGTCACGTCGGGCAGCCGGGGCACCTCGGCCCGCGCACCGCGCACCACGGCCGCACCGATGGGGTGCTCCGACCCCAGCTCCACGGCACCGGCGACGGACAGCAGCTCCGCGCGGGTCACGCCGTCCGCCGGCAGCACGTCCACCAGCTCCAGCCGGCCCGTGGTGACGGTGCCGGTCTTGTCCAGCACGACGGTGTCCACCCGGCGGGTCGACTCCAGCACCTCCGGGCCCTTCACCAGGATGCCGAGCTGCGCGCCCCGGCCGGTGCCGACCAGCAGCGCGGTCGGCGTGGCCAGGCCCAGCGCGCACGGGCACGCGATCACCAGCACCGCCACCGCCGCGGTGACCGCGAACTCCAGCGGGCGCCCGGCGAGCAGCCAGCCCGCGAGCGTGAGCACCGCGATGCCCAGCACCACCGGCACGAACACCGCCGAGATCCGGTCCGCGAGCCGCTGCACCTCGGCCTTGCCGGACTGCGCCCGCTCGACCAGCCGCGCCATCCGGGCCAGCTGGGTGTCCCGGCCGACCTCGGTCGCCTCGACCACGAGCCGGCCGCCCGCGTTGACCGTGCCGCCGACGACCCGGTCGCCCGGTCCGACCTCCTCCGGCACCGACTCGCCGGTCACCAACGACCGGTCCACGGCGGACGAACCGTCGACCACTAGGCCGTCCGTGGCGATCCGTTCACCCGGTCGTATGACGAATCGTTGGCCCACCTTGAGCCCGCTGATCGGGACGCGGGTCTCCACGCCGTCCGCGAGCACCGCCACGTCCTTCGCGCCCAGCTCCAGCATCGCCCGCAGCGCGGCACCCGCCCGGCGCTTCGAGCGGGCCTCCAACCAGCGCCCCAGCAGCAGGAACACCGTCACGCCGACGGCGACCTCCAGGTAGACGTCGCCGGTCGTGGACGCTCGCGGCACCAGGCTGAACGCGTGCGTCATGCCCAGTGCACCGGCCTCGCCGAACGTCAACGCGTAGAGCGACCACAGGTAGGCGACGATCACGCCCATCGACACCAGGGTGTCCATCGTGCTCGCGCCGTGCCGGGCGTTCACCGCCGCCGCCCGGTGGAACGGCCAGCCGCACACCCACACCACGGTGGACGCCAGCGCCAGCGCGAACCACTGCCAGCCGGGGAACTGCCACGCCGGGACCATGCTGAGCAGGACCACCGGCGCGCCCAGGCCGGCCGCGATCGCGACCCGCTCGCCGAGTTCGCCCGCGCGGTCCTGCTCGCCGCGCTCCGGACTGGCCTGGTAGCCGGCCGCCTCGACCGCCGAGACCAGGTCCGCCACCGCCGTGCCCGCCGGGTACTCGACGCTGGCCTTCTCGGTCGCGTAGTTGACCGAGGCGCGGACCCCGTCGAGCTTGTTGAGCTTGCGCTCGATCCGGTTCGCGCACGACGCGCACGTCATGCCGGTGATGGCCAGCTCGACGCGGCCGGCGGTCGGCGCGGGCATCAGCCGACCAGCTCGTAGCCCGCCTCGGTGACGGCTGCGCCGACCTCGGCCGGGGTCAGCTCGCGGGTGCTGGTCACGGTGACCGCGCCGGTCGCGAGCTGCACGTCGACGCCGGTCACGCCCGCCACCCCGGACAGCTCCTCGGTGACGGAGGCGGCGCAGTGGCCGCAGGTCATGCCGCTGACGGTGTAGGTGGTGGTGACGGACATGTGCCCCTCGTTCCTCTCGGCGCGATCACCACCGAGGATACCCCTAGGGGGTAGGGCTATCGTCCGGCGGGGTCTCCAGCGAGGTGATCTCGCCCTCCAGCCGCACGACCAGCTCCTCCAGGCCCGCCAACATGCCGTCCAGCTCGGTCATCTTGTCGTTCATCATCGCGTCGATGTCCGCCTCGATCGACGCCAGCGACAGGCTGCCGAACAGCAGCTGCGGGTCGACCGGCGGGACCGCGCGCGCCGGGCCGGCGGCGTCGTCGGCGGGGGTGTCGACGGCGGTCTCGGCGGGGGTGTCGACGGGGGCTTCCGCCCGCGCGCCGGCCGGCGTCCCGGGCTCAGGGTCGGGGTGCGACCCGGCGGCGGGCGCGGCGGCGGCGTCGGCGGCCGTGGCCTGCGGGGACTCGGCGGGCTGCGGACGGGAGTCCGGGTCGGTCATGGGTCCACCCTCTCGTTGTTCGCGGCAAGCACATCACGGGCTGCTTGACACCAGGTCGTTAACACGGAAAGTGACACTGCGTTGCCTTGGAATCACTCTGCGGGGGGCTGCGGCGGTTCGACGGGCTCGCTTAGCCTCGCGCCAACCTCAAGTCGGGGAGGCGTCATGAGCGGGTCCCTAGAAGTACGTCAGTTCCTGTGGAACCAGGACGACATCATGTCCAGGCCGGGCGGTGGGGTGCCCGCGCAGAGGACTGGTGAACCATCGCGGATCTCGGACGAACAGGTCCACCGCGCGCGGCTGTCCGTCGCCCGCGGCGCGACCAGCGCCGAGGACTGCCGACTGCTGCTCGACATGCTCGGGCTGTCACCGGGTGAGGACGGGGGCACGCCACCGGTCCAACGGTAGGAGAGCGCCACGCGGGCGACCCATCCGAGACGCGCACCCCGCGGAGGCGCGTCTCGGGTGGGCCGCCTCGGAACCTACCGAGCGGTCTGTTCCGGGGCAATCTCCGGGCAGGGGATCCGGGCGGCGCGGGTCCTTGCGCTGCGGCGCACAGGCGCGAAGGCTGGGCGGCGCAGCGACCGCACACCCAGCCCGGAGCCGTGATGCCGCAGCAACACCGCGCTCAGGTCACCCGTGAGGCGATCCTCCGGGCGGCGGCCGAGGAGTTCGACCGACTGGGGTACGAGGGCACGCCGCTGAGCGTGATCCTCGACCGCAGCGGTGTGACGAAGGGCGCGTTCTACTTCCACTTCACGTCCAAGCAGGCGCTGGCGTCCGCGATCGTCCAGGTCCAGGACGACGCCTGGCCGAGGCTGGCGCACGCGTGGCGGGATCGCGGGCTGGACCCGCTGCGGACCATGGTCGGGCTGTTCGACGAGGCCGTGGTGCTGCTGTCCCGGGACGTGGTGCTGCGCGCCGGCGTGCGGCTGGCCGCCGATCGTGAACTCGGCTACCCGGGCCTGGCGACGGCCCACCTGCGCTGGGAGAAGGTCCTGGCGGACCTGCTCGTCGCGGCCCGGGACGCGGGCCAGCTGCGGCCCGGCGTCGACCCGGGGTCGGCCGCCCGGGTGGTCACCGCCGCGGCGCTCGGGGCCCGGCTGATCTCCGCCGCGACGTCCCGCTGCGCGGACTACCCGGAGCGGATGCGGGAGATCTGGCGGTTTTTGCTGCCGGGGCTCACCACGGAGGAGTGGTGCGTCGCGTCGGTGCGGATGTTCGCCCCGCCAGACGTTTTATGACGGTGTCGCACAACGGCCGCCGTCGCCGTCGCGGCCGGAGAACCCCAGGTCCGGCCAGGTGGCGCGGTCGTGGCCCCGGTCGAACTCACTGCCGGTGACCGCGCGGTCCGGGCGAGGTCTCGGCAGGGGTGCGCCGGCGCGGCCGGCACCTCGTGGCGCGGGCCGAGGGGCCCGCGGGCCCTCCTGGCGGGTGGGGTGACGCCCGAGAGGTGCTCCGCGGGGCCGCCCGGGAGGCTCCGGACCGACCCCGGACGGGAAGGAATCGCAGGTCAACTACGTCGACCACCCCCCGTTTTGGAGTAGATGGCACCCGTGCCCTATGCTTACGATGCTTCCACCGGACAGCGTGGAGGGCCTGGGAAGAAAGTGGCCCGAGAGGCTGCTGGAGGAACCGGGTCCCCATCGTCTAGCGGCCTAGGACCCCGCCCTTTCAAGGCGGTAGCGCGGGTTCGAATCCCGTTGGGGGCACGTAGTAAAGCAAGGCCCAGTGGCGCAGTTGGTTAGCGCGTCGCCCTGTCACGGCGAAGGTCGCGGGTTCGAGTCCCGTCTGGGTCGCAAGGCTGTTCGGCTGCACGGCCGGGCCGCTACCTGGCCAGGTAGCTCAGTTGGTACGAGCGACCGCCTGAAAAGCGGTAGGTCGGCGGTTCGACCCCGCCCCTGGCCACCAGCTCACGGAAAAGCCGCACAAGGTTCCTTGTGCGGCTTTTCCGCATTTCACCGGTCGAATCGCAGGACCGCCAGCGCTTGGTCGTCGTGCACTTTCGACCGCCGCCACCGAACCCGTCGCGGGTCATTCGCCTCCGCTTCCCGGATCTGGTCCAGGACGGCTTCCGGTCCTTTCGCGAACGTGATGTCCAACACCGATCGCCAATCCGCGAAGAGTCCGTAGTCGTCCACGCCGCACGAGACGCCGTCGGTCGCCATCAGCACGGTGTGCACCTCGTCACGTCGCCACGACCGGCGGACCGCCCGGTGCGCGGCGGCCGGGTCGGCCTCGGCGACCCAGAACCCGCCTTCGCGGTTGCGCCAGTCGGTGATCCGGCCGACCTTCCCGCGCAGGTTGCGCAGCCGGTCGTCGGACACGACCTCGGTCTTCCCGCCGAACACGACCACCGGGCTGTCCGCGAGCACCAGCGCGTCGACGGTGTCGTCGGTCCAGCGCACGATCGAGACCGTGGACGACGGCGAGTCGCCCGGGGTCAGGCCGTGCTCGTCGGCCAGGCGGGCGATGGCGGCGGCCAGTTCGTCGGCCAGGTCGCCCCGCTGGTCGAGCGCGCGGAGCTGGGCGGCGAGGTGCGCGGAGTGCCAGCCGCCGTCGCGTTCGCGCGGGGTGGGCGAGGTCGCGCCGTCGAGGAGGACGACCGCGTTCGCCAGCACGACGATCCGGTCTTCGGTGGGCCTGGGTGCGCCGTCCGGGCCGACCCCGGCGCGCTCGGCGGTGGTGATCTCGGGCATCGACTCCGAGCCTAGCGTCAACGTGGGTTGACAACTTCGGGCTTGTCAACCAGAGTTGACGCCATGACGGAGGCAACCGAACTCGCCTCGGCGGCGGGCGACCAGGACCCCAGGGTCGGGCTGCGAGCGGTCAGCGCGTTGCGCCGGCTGCTCGAACAGCTCGAAGCGGTCCAGGTGCGCAACGCCCGCGTCCGGGGCTGGTCCTGGCAGGAGATCGCGGCCGAACTCGGTGTGAGCCGACAGGCCGTCCACAAGAAGCACGGGGGGAGTCGATGATCGGCGAACGGTTCACCAGGGATGCCCGGCAGGCCGTGCACGACGCGGTCAAGGAGGCGCAGAACGCGTCCGCCGGCGAGATCGGGCCGGAGCACCTGCTGCTCGCGCTGCTCGACACGCCGGTGCTCGCGACGTTCGACGTCTCGCGGGGTGACGTCGAGGCGGCGCTGCGCGACGCCCGGCGCAAGGGCGGGCTCAGCTCGGCCGACGCGGACGCGTTGCGCGGGCTCGGGATCGACGTCGACGAGATCGTCGCGTCGGTCGAGCGGTCCTTCGGCGAAGGCGCGCTGGCCACCGGCGCGAAGCGCAAGCGGTGGCCGTTCGGGGGGCACCTGCCGTTCAACGCGGCGGTCCGCCGGACGCTCGCGCGCAGCCTCGTCGAAGCCCGCGACCTCGGCCACGGGACCCTCGGCAAGGAGCACCTGGTGCTGGCGCTGCTGTCCGGGAAGGGGCTCGTGGCCGAGGTGCTGGAGGCGAACGGGGTGCACTACCCGGAGGTCAGGAAGCGGGTCGTGAACTCACCCAGGTGACCATCGGCAGGAACGCCTGGGTGAGCGGGCCGATGGCCAGCGCGTAGAGCACCGTGCCGACGCCGATCGTGCCGCCCAGCAGCCAGCCGGCGGCGAGCACGCTGAGTTCCACCACGGTGCGGACCAGGCGCAGCGACGTGCCGGTCCGGGCGCAGAAACCCGTGGTCAGGCCGTCGCGCGGGCCGGGCCCGAGGCGCGCGCCGATGTAGACGGCGGCGGCCAGGCCGTTGAGCACGATGCCCGTGATCAGGAACACGATGCGGACCACCAGGTCCGACGGGGTGGGCAGGAACGCGAGCGTCACGTCCACGGAGACGCCGATCAGGACGACGTTCGCGACCGTGCCCACGCCCGGTTTCTGTCTCAGCGGGATCCAGCAGAGCAGGACCAGTGCGCCGACTATCACGGTGATCGTGCCGAAGGTCAGGCCGGTGCGTTTGGCCAGGCCCTCGTGCAGCACGTCCCACGGGTCCAGACCGAGCGTCGCGCGGATCTGGAGCGCCATGCACATGCCGTAGAGCCAGAGGCCCGCGATGAGCTGCGGGATGCGGCGAACGGGTGACACGGAGACGGGGACCTGAGTCAGCGCTGCGAGCATGTGGGCCATCGTCCACCCGGATTGGCTTTGTTTTCCAGAGCCAAAGTTCAATAATTGGCCTTATGAACCATGACGTCCCACCAGGTGGACGTATATCCGGCTTCCGCCTGGCCCACCAGCTCGGCGAGTGGCGTCGCCGAGGTGCCCGCCAGGGCTCCGCGGACCTGGCCGCCGCGATCCGGATGCTCGTCCTGGACGGCCGGCTGCCCGCCGGCACCCGCCTGCCCGCCGAGCGCGAGATGGCCGACGCCCTCCCGGTCAGCCGGACCATGATCACCGCGGCCCTCGACCAGCTCCGCTCCGAGGGGCTGGTGGCCAGCAAGCGCGGTGCCGGCTCGTGGATCAGCCTGCCCACCGGGTCGCTCGGGATCGTCCCGGACACCCCGCTGGTCGGGCAGAGCATGGTCGACTTCGCCCGCGCCGCGCCGCCCGCCATCCCCGGCATGCTCGCCGCGTTCGACTCGGTCCGGCTGCGGCTGCCCGAGCACCTGGTGGACCACGGGTACTACGAGCACGGGCTGCCCGACCTGCGCCGGCGGATCGCCGCCCGGTACGAGGCGCGCGGGCTGCCGACCTCGCCGGACCAGATCGTGATCACCAGCGGGGCGCAGCACGCGCTGGCGCTGGCGCTGCGGCTGCTCACCGGCCCCGGCGACCGGGTGCTGGTGGAGCAGCCGAGCTACCCGAACGCGCTGGACGCGATCAAGGCCGTGTCCGCGATCCCGGTGCCGGTCGCGATGACCCCGACCGGGTGGGACCTGCCCGGCATCGCGGCGGCGTTGCGGCAGGCCGCGCCGCGCATGGCGTACCTGGTGCTGGACTTCCACAACCCGACCGCGCACCGGCTGGACGCGGCGGGCCGGGCGGAGCTGGCGGCCATCGCGCGGCGGGCGCGGACGCCGCTGGTGATCGACGAGACGGTGGCGGAACTGGACCTCGACGGCGACCCGCTGGACGGGCCGCCGCCGATGGCGTCGTTCGCGGAGGACCTGGTCGTCACGCTCGGGTCGGCTAGCAAGGCGTACTGGGGCGGGCTGCGGATCGGCTGGATCCGCGCGTCCCCCGAGGTGGTGCACCGGCTGGTGTCGACGCGGACCGCGCTGGACCTCGGGTCGGCGGTGGTCGAGCAGATGGTGCTGGCGGACCTGATGGCCGACCCGAACGCGGCGCTGGCCGGCCGGCGGGCGTTGCTCGGGACGCAGCGGGACGTGCTGATGGCGGGGTTGCGCGAGCACTGTCCACAGTGGCGGTTCCGGCGACCGGCGGGCGGCCTGAGCGTGTGGTGCGAGCTGGACGCGCCGATCAGCACCCGGGTCGCGGTCGTGGCCCAGAACCACGGCATCCGGCTGGCGCCGGGAGCCCGGTTCGGCGCGCACGGCGGGTTCGAGCGGTGGCTGCGACTGCCGTACGTGCTGCCGGCCGACGTGCTGCGCGAAGCCGTCCGCCGGCTGGGTCTCGTGGCGGCCTCCGTCAACGGCACCACCCTGACCGGCGAGGCCGACGCGACCATCCCCGTGGCCTGACCCGGTCGGCCTCGCGGAACCGCCGGCCGGGACCGTCCCCATCGGGCTCCGGCGCAGCCCCTCGATGGCCGGAGCCCGATGGTGGTTCGTGGACCTGCGGCGGGGACGTTCCAGGGAGGGCGTCCCCGGCCGCAGGTTCCCGTTCGACCCCGTGGGCACAGGGGCAGTGTGCCTACGGGATCGTGCCCGTTCCTGTCGGGGCGCGGTCGGCAGGAACGGGAAGAATTCGGTGTGCTGAAAGGAAATCGCGTCCGCGTCGGTGCGGGACCAGGCGGAGTGCGCGTGACCGGCGGCGGTGCCGCTTCAGGGCAGGGCGGTGCCGTGCGCCTCAGTCGGGCGAAGTGCTGGGCAGACCTTGGACGCTGCCCGCGGAACGGCCGTCCTCGCGTTGCTCCACCGACCACACGGTGGGCGGGGTCAGGCCGGACTGGCCGGTCGCGAAACCGATCACGCCGCCGCGCTGGCCGTTCGAGCTGTCGTGGCCGCAGGAGGACGCCGTGGTCGGCGCGGTGGGCGCCGGGGCCTGTTGAGGTGCCGGGGCGGCGGGCGCGGGTTCCGGGTTCTCCCAGTTCACCTGGGCCTCGGGGGCGGGTTCGGGAGCCGAGTCCGCCTGCGCCGGGGGTGGGGTGTGCTGCGGGGAGGCCGGGACCGGGGGTGCGCCGGGATCTGCGGTTCGACCGGTGCCGGCGGTTCCTGCCGGGCCGGCGGGGGGTCCGGGAGCTGTTCGGCCGCTTGGCGGGCCGCCGCCTTCGCGGCGACCTTCGCCTCGTACACCGGCTCGGGCAGGGTGTTGGTCACCGTGCCCGTCCTCGTCCCGGTGCGGCTCTCGGTGCCGCCGCTGAAACTGGTCGGTTCCTCCTCGGGCACCGCGGCGGTCACCGTCACCGGGGTGGTCAGGTCGACCGACTGCGCCGGGTCCACCGTCGGGGTCAACCCGCCGGGGGCGAGAGGTGCGAGAGCCGGCGCGTCGAGCGCGGTCGCGGCGAGGTGCCCGGTGAAGATCACGTTCGCCAGCTCCGCGGTCGCGGTGCGCTGTGGCTCGATCGCGATGTTCACCACGTCGAGCGTCATCGACGCCTCGTCCGAGTGGTTCTGGCCGTCAGCGGCTGCGGCACCCGTGCCGAGCAGCCAGGCTGTCGTGGCCAATCCGCCCACCGCCAGCGCCCGGAGCAGCAGCGATCCGGTGCGGCGCACCGCGTCGGAGCCTGCCACTGGAGATCACCACCGTTCCGGGGTACGGCGAACGGGACGGACCGTTCGAGGTCGACGTTCTGCCATGTTTAGCACTGGTCCGGGCAATTTCGAACGTTCTGGCACGGAACCCACCCGGAAGGGCGGTGTCGTGCGGCTGTCCGGGTCACCGCGCCCGTCCGTGAACACCGTCCGTCGTGTTCAGCGCATCGGGTGACCACAACGAGCGTCCGGTGTGGACAGCGGGCATTTTGTCCTTTGTGGACAGCTTCGACGTCATCTCGCTGCCGGAACTCGCCGAGTCCTGGCGCGCTCAAGAGCCCGACCTGACGGTGCACGACCCCGGCGGCCCGCGCGAGTGCCTGGTCCGTTCAGGTGAACTGCTGGTCCGATCGGACGGCGTTCCGACAGCCGTGGACCGGCTGCGCCGTTGGGTGGACCGGGTGGACGAAACGGCCGAACCGGAGTTCGCCCGGATCCGGTTGCGGCCGGGCGAGCAACCGGTGCGGATCGCGGCGGACAGCGGCTTGGACGTCGCGCCCAACCACGTGCACGTCGGCAGCCCCATCATGATCGGCACCGCCCGGCCGCTGCCGGTGCCCGCCGACGCGCCGCCCCCGCCGCCGGACGAGGACTGGGCCGTCACGGTCGCCGTGCTGGACACCGGGCTCGACCCGCACCCCTGGTTCGCCGGGCGGAGCTGGTTCTCCGCCGTGCCGGAGGTGCTCGACGCGGACGGGCGGCCGGGGCAGGACCGGCAGGCCGGGCACGGCACGTTCGTGACGGGTGTCCTGGTCCGGCACGCGCCGGGGGTCCGGGTGCGCGCGCACCGGGTGCTGTCGTCGCTCGGGCTGACCGACGACGTGACGGTCGCGCGCGGTCTGCGCGCGGTGCGCGGGGCGGACGTCGTGCTGCTCACGGCGGGCTGCCACACGTCCGACGACCGGTGCCCGCCCGTGCTGCGGCACGAGGTCCGGCGCGCGGGCGGGGTGGTCGTCGCGGCCGCGGGCAACGGCGGGACGTCACGTCCGGTGTGGCCGGCGGCGTTGCCGGAGGTGGTGGCGGTCGGGGCGGACGCGGCGTTCTCCAACCACGGTCCGTGGGTCGACGCCACCGCGCCCGGCGTGGACGTGACCAGCAGTTTCGTCCGGCTGACGGCGGGGTCGGGCGGACGTGGGCCGCAGCGGCGGGAGTACGGGTTCGCGCGGTGGAGCGGCACGTCGTTCGCCGCTCCGCGCGTCGCCGCCGACCTCGCCCGGCTCCTGCACGAGGGCGCGGCCCCGGCCGACGCCGTCCGCCGGGTCGCCGGGGCGCAGGCCGTGGCCGGCGGGAACGGCCCGCGCTGACCGCCGGGACGGCCGGGCGATGCGCCGGTCGATCGGCGGCCGTGCGGTCGGGGTGCGGTCGGAAGGGTGTTCAGGTCTGTCGTCGCCAACGGATCTCGAACACCCTTCGCCCGTCTAGCCTGCGCCCACGCAGACGAAGCCCAGGTCGCCGTGCGCCGCCTGGGCTCGCGCAAGCGTTTGCGCCGGGGTGTCCAGGTGGCGGTGCAGGTCGAGCATGAGCCCGACGACGCGATCGTCCGGCACCGGTCGCACGCTGGCGATCACCGTCCGGACGCCGCGCCGCGCCAGCGTGGTCGCCAGGCCGGAATCGCAGGCCGACAGGACGACCACCGAAGGCGCGTTCCCGAGGTGGTCGAAGTCGTAACCGTGCAGCGGGCCGTCGGCGAGTTCGAGGTGGGAGAACGACGGCAGGTCTGTTCGCCGGACGCCGTGCGCGGCGATGTGCACGACGTCCGCGCGGGCCATTCCGGACAACGCCGAAGTGGACGTGCTCGCCCATTCTCCGCCGTGCCGCGCGTGCAGCGCCGCGATTTCCCGGTCGGCGCAGCGGAGGTTCGGGCCGGCCACCCACAACCGGCGGTCGGTGGTGAGCGGTTTCCGGGACGCGGCCAGCCACTCGGTCGCGGACGGGGCGACGCAGACCGGGCGGCCTCGGGCGGCGGGCAGCGCGGCCCACGGGACCCGCTCCAGCTCCGCGCTGGGCACGATCACCAGTGGACGGTCGCCGGCCGGGGCCAGCAGCGCGTCGAGGTGGTCGAGGGCGACGCGGTTCTCCTTGAGCTCCAACGATTTCGCGTGCCGGGCCGCGAGCCGCGCGTCGCCGAGGTCGTGCAGGCGGAACCGGCCGGCGGTGGCGGACACCGCGACCAGCCGGCCCCGGTGGCTGACGAAGTCGAGCAGTGCCCCGTCCCCCAGCGCCTCCGCGAGTTCGTCCAGGCGCGCGGCCGGTCGGCGGGTGGTGCCGGCGGCCAGCGCGAGCCGGCGGACCTCGCGTTCCAGGGCGACGACCTGGGCGTGGTCGCCCCCGGTCCGGGCCGCTCGCAGGCGGGCCAACGGCTCGGCGGTCTCCGGGGTCGGGGCCGGTGCGCAGGTGCGCCGGCGCTCGGACCAGCGGACGACCGCGCGGGCGTCCCGGCCGGTCAGGGCGTGGTGCAGGGCGGTGTCGGCGAGTTCGGTGCCGGGCCACGTGTCGGGGGCGTGCAGGCGCAGGCCCGCGCGGCACGCCGCCGCGGCCGCGCGTCTGGTGCCGGCGGCGCGGGCGCGGGCCAGCCAGCCGATCGCGCGGGACCTCGGGGTGCCCCGGTGGCGGGGGATCCGGTGCGGCGCGGTGGCCAGGTGCAGTTCGGCGGCCTCGTCGTGGTGGCCCTGGTCGGCGCAGGTCCGGGCGGTCCTGGCGGGGGTGCCGGGCCGGCCCGCCTGGAGCGCGGCGGCCTGGGCGGCGGGGATCCACCGGGTGCGGCGCTGGGCGGTGAACAGGGCCTCCGCGTGGTCGGCGTAGCCGCGCGCGGCGCGGGAATCGTTGTCCCGCAACGCGCACCGGGCCGCGAGCAGCAGCGCCTCGGGCAGTCGGGAGCCGCGTTCGCACCTGGTCAGCAGGGCGATCGCGGGGTGCAGGACGTCCCGCGCCTCGCGGACCAGGCCGGTGTCGAGCAGGGCCTGGGCCCGGTCCACCAGGGCTTCCGGGCGGCTCGACGTGCGCAGGCCCTCGCGGGCGGCCTGCTCGTAGTGCCGCAGGGCGGTCGGGGTGCGGCCCGCGAGCATCGCCGCGAAACCCCTGTTGTGCAGGCACATCGCGGCCCGGACCGGTTCGTCCAGCTCGACCAGGAGGGTGTGCGCGGCGGTGAAGTCGGCGTCCGAGGCCAGCAGGTCCAGCGCGTGGGCGCGGGCGATGCCCCGGCCTGTCAGTGCGTTGGCCAGCCAGCGGCGGTCGCCGTGGCGGCGCAGCGCCCGGACCGCCTCGGTCAACTCGGCGACGGCCCGGCGCGGCGTGGACTGCTGGCACAGCAGGAGGCCGCGCAGGCACTGCGCCCTGGCCTGGGCGAGGCCCGTGAACGTGGTCGCGGCCAGGTGCCGGGCGCAGGTGCGCGGGTCGCCCCGGTCGAGCGCTATCCACGCGGCGGTGAGGTGCACCTCCGGGTCGGCGGCGGCGGCCAGGGCCTCGGCGGTGAGGTGGTGGGCGGCGCCCAGCCGGCCCTGTTCGACCAGGGCCAGGGCGCGTTCGTGGTGCGGCGCGGCGGTCATGCGACGAACCAGCGGGTCGTGACGTCCGGGCGGCCCTCGTGGCGCAGCACGAACCGGACCGGGCCGGGCGGCACGTGGTCGACGTGGAACCAGCCGGCCGGGTCGACCGGGGTGGTGCGCGAGCCGCCCGGCCAGGCGGTCACGGCGTGCGTGCCGGTGCGGGCCAGGCCGGTGACGTGCAGGCCGGTCGAGGTGGGTTCCAGGCGCAGTTCCAGTTCGGTGAAGCGCAGCGTGCGGACCCGGCCGGAGCCGCGCATCCCGGTGTCGGCGGTGTGCGCGGAGTCGGTGACCAGTCGGGTCGGCAGGGCCGCGATGCGCTCGGCGAGCGCGCTGCGGGCGCGGGCGGTCAGGGTGCGCGGCAGCGGGTCGCGGCGGTCGAGCAGGTCGGCGAGCGCGGCCAGCAGCGTCCGGTCGTTCACCGGACCACCTCCATCCGGGCCAGGCGGCGGCGCAGCACCTCGATGCAGCGGCCCCGGGTGGGGCCCAGGCTGTTCGACGGGATGCCCACGGCCTCCGCCATCTGCCGGAACGGCATCTCCGGGGCGAACGCGAACAGGTGCAGGATCTGCCGGCAGCGCTCGGTGAGCGTGGTGTACGCGCGCCACAGGTGCGAGTCGGTGTCGAAGTCGACCACCAGGTCCTCCGGGGTCGGCTCCTCGTCCACCGAGTCCCACAGGTCGACCGGTTGTTCCCGGCCACGCAGGCGGAGCACGGCCAGCGACTCGCGGCGGGCGGTCGTGGTCAGCCACGAGCTCAGCCGCTCCGGGCGGCGGATCGCGGTCAGGTTCTCGGCGAGGATCAGCCAGACGGCCTGGTTGACGTCGGCCGCGTCGTCCGGGCTCAGCCGGTGCGAACGGGCCACCGCCCACACCAGGCGGATGTGCCGGTCGATGATCTCCTGCCACGCGTGCTGGTCGCCCCGGTGGGCGCGGGCCAGCAGGTCGGCGTTGTCTTCCGGGTTGGGGATTTGATCTTGCATGCCGATGTGAGGGACCCTCGGCGCGGCCGGATCCCGGTGCCGCCCGAAGGTGTGGTTCGCGGAACGACCTCCCGGACCCGCGCGTCTATGTGTGCTTTTGTCGACATGCGGTCATTCGGTGCGCAGGCTCTCCGGGCGGATCGCGTGGCGCAGGGCGGGCAGCGTGCACGACGACACCGCCAGCACCACGAACGCAGCCAGCCCGACCGTGGTGGCCAGTTCGGCCCAGTCGACCTGGAAGCGCTCGGCCGGCACCACCAGCCACGCCGTGCCCAGCCCGACCGGCACGGCCAACCCGATGCCCAGCGCGATCGGGATGACCGACTGCCACAGCGCCGCCGCCGCGAGCACCCGGCGCGGCACGCCGTTCGCGGTCAGCACGGCGGTGTGCCGGCGGCGTTCCCAGACCTGGTCGACGGCCGCCGCCGCGAGCCCCACCACCGCCAGCAGGACCAGCAGCACCGAGCCGCCGAGCACGCCGCCGCGCAGCGACGTGAACAGTTCCACCTGGAGATCGTGGTACGCCGAGGTCAGCTCCACACCCCGGTCGACGCGGCCGGTCGCGGCCAGCAGGCGGTCGGCGAACGCCTGGTCCGGGCTGCCGACCACGACCAGTTCGGACGGCGGCGCGGAGGCGAGCGCCGGGTCCGCCCCGCTCGCCACGAACAGCCCGTGCGCGAGGCCCGGCACCACCCTGGTCTCCGGCACGGTCCACGGGTGCCCGTCGATCGTCACCTGCGTGCCGACCGCGGGCACGTCGCGCCCCTCGGCCGTCCGGTACGCCGTGCCCGGCGCGCAGTCGGTGACCTTGAGGCGTTCGGCGAGTTCGACGCAGTCCGTGGCCAGCACGACCATCGACACCGGGGACGCCTGCGCGTAGGTCCGCACCTCGCTGACCCGCCGCACCCCGCCGATCAGCGCGATCGCCTCCTCCAGCGAGCGGACCGGGGTGTGCGCGGACACGTCCAGCACCCAGCGGTCCGCCGCGGCGTCCAGCGCGGACTCGGCGGTGAACCGCTCCGCGACGCCGAGCAGGACCTGCAACGCCAACGACCCGGTCAGCACCACGACCACCCCGGCCAGCACGCGCGGGATGCCGGCGTCGGACCGCAGCCCGCGCACCGCGAGCATCGGCGCGACCCCCTCCGGCCGCGCCCCCGCCGCGACCCGGCCCACCAGCCACGGCAGCACCGCGCCGGTACCGGCCAGCACCAGCGCGACGCCCAGGCCGAGCACGATCGCCGACGTCGAGTCCGCCATGGCCGCGCGGAACCCGCCCGCCACCGAGATCGCCACCAGCACCGCCACGCCGACCGCGACCAGCGCGAACCGCCACCACACCCGGCGCACCGGGACGTCGCCCGCCGTGGCGAGCGTCTTGACCAGACCGAGCGGGCCGACGTCGACCGTGCGCAGCGCGACCAGCGCCGCCACCACGGCGACCACCGGCACGCCGAGCCCGATCAGCGCGCCGAGCAGCGGATCGGGCAGCAGGTCGGTGGGGAAGAACCCGACGCCCTCGACCTCGATGAACCGGGCCAGCGGGCGGGCCGCGAAGAACAGCGCGACCCCGACGAACAGCCCGAGCACCGCGCCGGTCAGGATCTCGCCGCTGGCGATCCAGCGGATCTGCGCGCGACTCGCGCCGACCAGGCGGATCGCGGCCAGCCGGCGGTCCCGTCCGGTCGCGCCCAGCCGGGTGGCGACCAGGACGAAGATGCCCAGCGGCACCAGCAGCGCGCCGATCGCGGTGACCATCAGCAGCCGGTAGAGCGGTGGCAGCGTCGACTCCGGGCCGGTGACGCCGAAGCCCGTGACCGGTGCCGCGTCGGCGACCAGCGCGTCGGGCAGGCCCGAGTAGAACAGCAGGGACTTCGGGCGCGGCAGGCCCGCGTCGGCGATGACGCCGATCACCCGTTCCGGGAAGCGGGCGCGCACCGAGTCGTCGGTCTGGATGAGGTAGAGCAGTTCCGGCGACACCACGACCTCGCCCGGCGCGGGCAGCCGGCCGACGCCCGGCGGCGCGGGCCGGTCGGTGCCGGTGGCGGCCAGTTCCACGCCGAGGATGCGGCGGCCCTGCCAGGAGACGGTCACCTGGCGGGCGTGCAGCGGCACGGTGCCGCGCTCGGCCTCTGGCCGCCCGCCGGCGGACGGGGCCGCGTCCTTGCGGTAGTCGAGCGCGGCGGCCTGGACCCGTTCGGACTTGGCTTCCCGGGCCGGGCCGATCGACGCGGCCAGGAGCAGCACCAGAACGCCGAGGCCCACACCGGCCGCCGTCAGCGCCAGCCTGGCCCACGAGGTCCGGCCGCCCCCGACGGCCAGCCGGACCCCGAGGACCAGGTCCGCCGCCCGCTTCCGGTTCACCGGCACACGTCCGGCGTCCGGCGGGTCTGGGACGAGGGGGATTGGGGGATCACGTAGATGAAGACGGTTCAGGTGCCTGCCTGGTGGCCATGGCGGTGAAATCGGCTGCGGGAGGGGTTCGGGTCACGGGTGGCTCCGAGGAGGTGCGCCGCCGCCCGAAGGGACCGGACGGCGGCGCGTGGGGTGGGGCTACTCGGAACGCAGGCCCAGGGCCCCGGTCGCCCGCCGCATCGACGGCAGGGTCAACGCGGTCACGATGACCACCAGCAGCAGCGATGTGGCGCTGAGGATCGCGACGCCCGCCCAGTCGATGACGATCGGCTGTTCGACGATGCGCAGGAGCAGCACGCCCAGCCCGCAGCCGATGGCCACCGCCACCACCAGGGCCAGCACCAGCGGCACCGCGTTCTGCCACAGCAGCGACCGGCTCAGGGCGCCGCGCGGGACGCCGCTCGCGGCCAGCACCGCCAGCGGCCGGCGGCGCTCCCGCACCTGTTCCAGCGCCAGGATCAGCAGGCTGGCCCCGGCCAGCAGGAGCGTGATCAGCGACCCCGCCAGCAGGCCCTGCCGGATGCTCTGGAACTCCTGGATCCGCTTGCTCACGTCGACCTGGCCGAAGTAGTACGTGTAGGCGCGCCAGGTCAGCGGGGCGATGGCGTTGCCCACCTGCTCGATCATGTCGGGTTCGGACTGGTCGACGGAGACCATGATGGACCCGTGGCTGTACTCGAAGGCGAGCCCGTGCAGCGCTCCCGGGGTCACCAGCAGGCCCTGGTTGGTGAACTGGCGCTGCTGCTCGGGCGGCTGCACCACCCGGTACTCCGGGATTGTCCACTGTGGACCGGCGACCCGGGTTTCGCCGTAGCCTTTGGTGAGGGTGACGGTCGTGCCCGGCTTGAGCTTGGCCTGCTCGTGCGCGCTGCCCTCCATCGTGGGGGCGACGTAGAACGCGTCGCCGTCGCGGCAGTCGCCCAGCTCCGTCTGGGTCCGCAACGCCTCGCACGTGCCCACGGTCGCGCTGGAGTACTCGTCCTTCCCGGCGAACTCGATCTGGATCCCCAGCAGCGTCTGCACCCGGCCCGGGTCGACGGCTCGGCCGAGCAGGCCCACGGCCTGCTCGATGCCGTCCTCGGACCAGTCGGCCAGCTGCACCACCATGCGGCTGCGGTCGCCGGTGTCGATCGGGCGGTCCACGATCTTGGCCTCCGCGCTGGCCAGCACGGACTGGACGGCGATGGCACCGGCCAGCACCACGGACACGCCGCCGACCACGCGGGCCGCCGTGCCGCTGTCCATCTGGAGCCGGCGGATCGCGAGCTGCCACGACGGCGCGCCGCCGTGCACCCGGCCCACCACGCGCTCCACCACCCACGGCAGCAGCAGCGGGATGCTGAGCAGCAGCAGCAGGATGCCGCCCACCACGACCGGCTCGGACGCTTGGTGCTCGGCACCGGCCAGCAGCCCGGACTGGCTCCACAGGGCCGCCGTGCCGGCGAACACCGGCAGCGTCCGCCACCACATCACCCGGCGCACCGGCTTGGCTCGGCGCACCACGCCCAGCGGCTCGATCACCGTGCGGCGCATGGAGATCAGCGACGTCAGCACGGCCAGCACCGGCACCATGACCACGATCAGCACGGTCAGCGGCAGCGTCGGCGTGAGGTCGCTGACGAACACGCTGATGCCCAGCAGGCTGATCCGCTCCACGAACTGGCGGACCAGCAGGAACAGCGCCCCGCCGACCACCAGCCCGGTCACCGCGCCGAGCAGCGCCTCGCCCGCCGCGATCCGGCGCACCCGTTGCGCGCCCGCGCCGACCAGCCGCAGCGCGGCCAGCCGCCGGTCGCGCTCCGACCCGGCCAGCCGGGTGCTGATGCCCACGAACACCAGCACCGGGAACAGCAGCGCCACCACGCCGACCATGATCAGCAGCGACAGCACCGGGTCGAGGTTGCGTTCTTCGAGCGCGCCGCCGTAGGCGACGACGGCCTTGCGGTCCTCGCGCGGCACGGTCGCGTCCCCGGCGACGAAGGCGAGGTCGTCCGGCGAGTTGAGGCCCTGCTGGGTGATCACCTCGACCCGGTGCTGCGGGAAGCGCTCCCGCAGCAGCTCGCCCTCCGGGGAGTCGAGCAGCCGGGCCAGGGCGGGCGAGACCGCGATCTCGCCGTCGCCGGGCACCTTCGACAGGCCCGGCGGGACGGGCGCGGCCGGACCGCTCGGGAGGACGAAGTCGCCGCTGATCGACTCGCCGCGGTAGTTGGACATCCAGTCGCTCACGTAGAGCACGTCGGACGTGGGCTTGGTGTCCCGCGCCAACTCCACGCCCTTGCCGGCGGCGGTGCGCTCGGCGCGGGCGGCCAGCATGGTCGGCACGGACGACGCGGCCAGCAGCACCGCGACCCCGAACCCGATGCCCAGCCCGGTCAGGGCCAGCCGGACCCACGAGGTCCGGCCCCCGCCCAGGGCCAGCCGGATGCCCAGGGCGAGGTCGCTCAGCCACCGCGTCATCGGACCCGCTCCACGAGCCGGGCCGGCACCGACGGGAGGGCCTGCGCAGCACGGCGCAGCGGTGCGACGCGCGGGAGCCGGGAACCGGCGGGTGCCGGGTGCCGGCGGAGGGCGGCGGGGTGCGCGCTCCCGAAGGTTCGGCTGGTGGGCGCGGACGCTGCGCCGGACGCCCGGCGCGGCACCCGGCCGCCGGCGGCTTCAAGCCCCGGGCCGGCGGGTGCGGACGTGCCGGCGCTCGCGGCGAGTCCTGCGGACGGTGGGGAGTGGTGCGCGCGCCCGGCGGCGGAGCGGGGGGTGGACGGGGTCGGGTGGTTCATCGGACCGGCTCCACCTCGCGGGAACGGCCGTCGCGGACGACCACCTCGCGGTCGGAGTAGGCGGCCACCCGGGCCTCGTGGGTGACCAGGACGACGGCCGCGTCGGTCTCCTTGGCTGCGGTGGTGAGCAGCTGCATCACGCGCTCGCCGTTCAACGAGTCCAGCGCGCCGGTCGGCTCGTCGGCGAACACCACGCGCGGGTTCGTCACCAGGGCTCGGGCCACCGCGACCCGCTGGCCCTGGCCGCCGGAGGTCTCACCGGGACGCTTGTCACCCACGTCGGCCACCTCCAGCCGCTCCAGCCACTCCCGGGCGCGCGACTCCGCCTCGCGGCGCTTGAGGCCGCCCAGCCGCAGCGGCAGGGCGACGTTCTCCAGGCAGCTCAGCTCCGGCACCAGCTGGCCGAACTGGAACACGAAGCCGAACTCGGTGCGGCGCAGCTCGCTGCGCTCGCCGTCGCCCAGGGAACTCAGCTCGACGTCGCGGTAGCGGACCACGCCCGAATCCGGCGTGAGGATGCCCGCCAGGCAGTGCAGCAGGGTGGACTTGCCCGAGCCGGATGGCCCCATCACGGCGACCACCTCGCCCGCGTGCACGCGCAGACCGGCGCCGTCCAGCGCCGGGGTCGGGCCGAACGCCTTGCGCAGGTCGATCGCTTCCAGCAGGGCGTTCACGGCCGCACCCCCACGAGCTGCGCGGACAGCTGGCCGAGCCGGGCCGCGGTGAGTTCCAGCCAGCGCAGGTCGGCCTCCAGGTGGAACAGGGCGTGGTCGCAGATCAGCTGGTCGGCCAAGTCGCCGGACGCCTTGCGCCTGGTCAGCTCGCGCATGGTCGCCAGGTGGGCGGCGCGCTGCACGTCGAGCACGTCGTCCGCGCTGCGGCCGGACAGCAGGGCCAGCACGACCTTCGTGTAGAGCGTGTTCTGGAGGTAGGGCTCCGGCTTCTCGGCGGTGCCCAGCCAGTGCTCGACGTCGGTCACCCCCGCGTCGGTGATCGCGTACCGCTTGCGCTCCGGGCCGTCACCGGATTCGACGCCGGCCTCGGCCACCAGGCCGTTGCGCAGGAGCCGGGACAGCGTTGTGTAGACCTGCCCGTAGTGCAGCGGCCGGTCCTGGCCGAAGCGCTCGTCGTAAGCCTTCTTGAGGTCGTAGCCGTGCCGTGGGCCCTTTTCCAAGAGGCCGAGCAGGGTGTGTCCGATCGACATGGGACCGACTATACACACGAGGTATACACGGGGTGCATAGCCCGATCGGCGGTCAGCCGAACGGGCAGTGGGGCTAACCGGTGAAAATGATTTGACGGTTACTTCGCCACATCGTCACCCGCCGACGCCTACAGTGGTGGGGTGACTGGTCTGGCGGCCGGCTGGGACCACGCGACTTTTGCGCAGGGTCGAGCCGGCGATGCGGAACACGATGTGGAGCTGCTGCTCGCTTTCCTGAACACCCGAGATCTCGAACTCGGCACCGATGTGCTGGACCACACCGCCGCGTGGCGGGCGTGGGTGACCGAGCGCGGTCTGGGTGATGTCGGCGACCTGGCCGAGGTCCGCGCCGTCCGCACGTCGTTGCGGGCATCGCTGGGCGAACGGCACGACGGTCCCGACCCGACCCCCGCCGCGGGCCTGATCCGCGTCGACCTCAGCCACGGCGTGCCCACCATGTCCAGCGAGGACGCGCTGGGTGCGGTGCTGGGCGCGGCGGCGCGGCTGGCCGTGCTGGGCTCGTGGGAGCGGTTCAAGATCTGCCAGGCGGACGGCTGCCTGTGGGCCTTCTTCGACCGGTCCCGCAACCGGTCGCGGACGTGGTGCTCGATGCAGGTCTGCGGGAACCGCGAGAAGGCGCGCAACTTCCGGGAACGACGGGCGCTCAGCGTGTCCTAGCACCCCGGACGCCCGCGCCGGGGCTCACACCACGAGCTGCCCGACGGTGTAGATCACCAGGCCCGCCAGGGCCCCCACCACCGTGCCGTTGATCCGGATGAACTGGAGATCGCGCCCCACCTGGAGTTCGATCTTGCGGGACGTCTCCTCGGCGTCCCACCGCTCGACGGTGTCGGTGATGAGCGTGGTGATCTCGTCGCGGTAGTTGCCCACGACGTGCCCGGCCGCGTCTTCGAGCCACCCGTCGACCTTGGCGCGCATCGCGTCGTCGGCGACCAGCCGGCCGCCGAACGACACGAGCCCCTCGCGGATGCGTTTGCGCAGCTCGGACGACGGGTCCTCGGCGGCGGTGAGCAGCATGCCCTTCGCCGTGCCCCAGGCCGACCCGATCAGCCGCTGCACGTCGGGGTGGTCCACGACCTGCTGCTTGACCGCTTCGGCCCGCTGCATGGTGGCCGGGTCGGTCTGGAGGTCCTTGGAGAACTCGATCAGGAACTGGTCCAGCGCCTGCCGCATGGGGTGGTCGACGTCGGTCTTCACCGCCCACGCGAAGTTCAGCAGCTCGTTGTAGACCTTGTCGCCGAGCATCGAGTCCACGAACTTCGGCGACCACACCGGGGAGCGCTCGGTGACCAGGCCGGTGATCTTGTCGTAGTTGTCCCGCACCCAGTCGTAGGCGCGGTCGCACATCAGGTCCACCAGCTTGTGGTGCGCGCCGTCGGTGAGCACCTGCGACAGCAGCCGGCCCAGCGGCGGGCCCCACGGCTGGTCGGTCAGCCGGCGCACCACGGCCTGCTCGACGATCGCCTGCACGTCCTCGTCGCGGAGCACCTTGATCGCGCCCTTGACCACGTTGGACAGCTCGCCGGTCACCCGGTCGGCGTGCTCGGGCTGCTCCAGCCACGCGCCGACCCGCTGCGCCACGCCGACCCGCCGCAGCTTGTCCCGCACCACGTCCTCGGACAGGAAGTTCGTGCCGACGAACGACCCGAGCGCGTCGCCGAAGGTGTTCTTCCTGGTCGGGATGATCGCGGTGTGCGGGATCGGCAGTCCCAGCGGCCGGCGGAACAGCGCGGTCACCGCGAACCAGTCGGCCAGCGCGCCGACCATGCCCGCCTCGGCGGCGGCGCGCACGTACCCGATCCACGCCGGGCCGTCCGCCTCGAACAGCAGCGCCACCAGGAAGATCGCGGTCGCGGCCAGGAAGAAGCCGGTGGCGACGAGCTTCATCCGGCGCAGGTCTCGGCGCTTGAGCTGGTCAGCGGCGGTCAGTTGCTCCACGACGCCATTGTCCGTGAAGATTCGACGTTGTGCGGGTACCAGCGCTAGTCACCAGGATGCGGCCGTTCACCTCGACGATCTTCGCGGAGATGACCGCGTTGGCCACGCGCACCGGGGCGGTGAACCTCGGCCAGGGCTTCCCGGACACCGACGGGCCCGCCGGGATGCTCGCGGTCGCCAAGGAGTCCATCGACGGCGGGCTCAACCAGTACCCGCCCGGCCCCGGGATGCCGGTGCTGCGGCAGGCGATCGCGGAGCACCGCGCCCGGTTCGGCACGCACTACGACCCGGACACCGAGATCCTGGTCACAGTCGGTGCCACGGAGGCCATCGCGGCGAGCCTGCTCGCGCTGGTCGAACCGGGTGACGAGGTCGTGCTGATCGAGCCCTACTACGACTCCTACGCGGCGTCGGTGGCGCTGGCGGGCGCGACCCGCAAGACCGTCGGCCTGGTCGAGGAGCCCGGCACCGGGCGGCTCGGCTTGGACGTCGGGGCGCTGCGCGCCGCGATCGGCCCGAAGACCCGGGCGCTGCTGCTGAACTCGCCGCACAACCCCACCGGGACCGTGCTCGACCGCGCCGAGCTGGCCGAGGTCGCCCGGCTGTGCGTCGAGCACGACCTGATCGCGATCACCGACGAGGTCTACGAGCACCTGGTGTTCGACGACCTCGACCACGTCCCGCTGGCCACCCTGCCCGGCATGGCCGAGCGGACCGTGACGATCTCCGGCGCGGGCAAGACGTTCAACTGCACCGGCTGGAAGATCGGCTGGGCGTGCGGGCCCGCCGAGCTGGTCGCCGCGGTGCGCGCGGCCAAGCAGTTCCTCACGTTCGTGGGCGGCGCGCCGTTCCAGCCCGCCGTGGCGCACGCCCTGCGGCACGAGCTGGAGTGGGTCGAGGGGCTGCGCACGTCGTTGCAGGACAAGCGCTCCCGGCTGGCCGCCGGGCTCACCGACGCCGGGTTCGCGGTGCGGCCCAGCGAGGGCACCTACTTCATCACCGCCGACGTGCGCCCGCTCGGCTTCACCGACGGCGCGCAGCTGTGCCGGGAGCTGCCGGAGCGGATCGGCGTCGCGGGCGTGCCGGTGCAGGTGTTCACCGACCACCCCGAGCAGTGGCAGCACCTCGTGCGGTTCGCGTTCTGCAAGAAGGACGAGGTGCTGGACGAGGCGATCGGCCGGCTGCGCAAGCTAGGCGCCTGACCGCACCGGGACGGGCGCGCCCGCCAGCCGCTCCTGCACCAGGGCGTGCCGGAACTGGTAGGACGCGCCCGACAGGCGCAGCACGCCGAGCTTGCGGGCGTCCTCCAGGAACACGGTCAGCTCCCACGGCAGCTTGCCGCGCGCGGCCAGCCAGATCCGCGCCACGGTGAACCACCACCAGCGCAGGTGCAGCACCGACAGCGTGAACCCGAGCATCAGCCCGCACGCCAGACCCAGCCCGACCATGCCGGTCTGGTTGGGGCCGAACACCAGCCCCGCCGCCGCGCCGAACACCACGGCGAGCACCAGCGACCCGGTCCAC
This sequence comes from Saccharothrix sp. NBAS 001, assembly GCF_056640475.1. NCBI lineage: Bacteria > Bacillati > Actinomycetota > Actinomycetes > Pseudonocardiales > Pseudonocardiaceae > Saccharothrix > Saccharothrix sp. NBAS 001. Next base: position 7,501,920 of record NZ_CM153251.1, on the reverse strand, counting down.
ACCGCGATCCGGTCGCGCGCCATCGTCCACTTGGGGCTGGTCGGGTGGCTCAGCTCGGCGCTGCTGCCCAGCGCGAACCGCAGCGCCACGGCCACCGCCAGGCCGAGCCCGACGACCAGGCCGGCGGACAGCCCGTACAGCGCGCCGAACACCAGGCCGACCGCCATCCCGAGCACCCCGCTGACCAGCACCAGGCTCCGCCAGACGCCCAGCCTCGGCTTCGGCGCGTGCTCCCGGGAGGCGACCAGCGCGGCCACCGCGACCGCCAGCCCGGCGGCCAGACCGGTCGCGGGCGCGAGTCTCGGCGTGCTCGCGTAGGCCATCAGCCAGCCCACGCCCAGCCCGCCGATCGTGCCCAGGACGAGTGCGCCGAGCACCGCCAGCCACCGCCTGCCGACCGAGCGGCGCAGCTCCCACCAGGCCAGGTCGGTGATGCCCCGGGTGCGCATCTCGCCCGCCAGGAACGCCAGCCAGCGCCGGGCCCGGTCGCGCGGCCACACCTGGGTGGCGCGCGCCTGGCGGGCCACCCCGCGGTCGCCGAACGCGCCGTCCACGAGCTGGTCCACCAGGTGGTCCTCGATCGACCGGCGGTCCGGGAAGCGGTTGCGGTCCAACAGCTCGCTGGGTTCGCCGTAGCCGTAGACCACGCCCGCCAGCCACACCGCGAGCGGCGTGGCCAGGGCGTCGGCCAGCCGGCCGTCCGGCTCGTCGCGCAGGTGCAGGAAGATCGGCTCCCAGCGGGCGGCGGTCACCGGGTCGGCGTGGGCGCGCAGGTAGCCCGCGATCTCCTCGTGGTCCAACGGGTGCAGGTGCGCGACGTCCGCGCCCGCGATCGGCACGCCCGCGTCCGCGAACTCGGCCGACCGGCTGGTGAGCACCAGGGGCGAGGACGCCGGGAACGCGCGGTTGATCCGGTCCAGCGCGTCCGCGCGCTTGCGCTCGGCGATCCGCTCCAGGCCGTCGAGGATCGGGAACACCCGCCGCTGCTCGATCAGCAGGTCGCCCGCGTAGCTGCCGTACAGCTCGGTGTTGCGCAGGGCCGGGTGCTCCTCGTAGAGCCGGCGGGTCATCCAGGTGCGGACGTCCTCGGTGTCGGGGTCCCAGCTGGACAGCGACAGCAGCACCGGCACCGGGCCGCCGCTGTGCCGGTCCAGCAGGCCGATGGTGAGCAGCATGGCGATGGTGCTCTTGCCCGCGCCCGCCTCGCCGAGCAGCACCATGCGCGGGTGGCGCTCGAACGCGCCCACCACGGCGTCGCTGCGGCCGGGGCGTCCGCTGTCGGAACTCCAGTGCAGGTCCAGGATGTCGTCGGCGAGCCCTCGGGCGCGGCACTCCTCGGTCCACTGCGCGTGCAGCGACGTGGCGAGCGCGCCCACCGCCGCGTCGAGGTTGGCGTCGGTCGCCAGACCGGCCGCGCGCCTGCGGTGCAGCCACGGGTCGACGGTGGCGAGGAACGCCAGGAAGCCGACCGCGAGACCGGACAGCCACAGGTCGGGCTCGATGCCGTAGTCGGTGACGAACAACCCGGCCGCCGCGAGCAGGGCGGCCACGACACAGCCGACGAGCACGGCGCGCTGACGAAATCGGGACACCTGGGCATAATGGCCCACCGATCACACCAGGTGGTGACGCGGTCACCCTCGTGTCGTGCGTACCCTCGGGTATGTGATCTGCCCCAAGTGCCAGGACCTCATGCGCACCATCACGCGCGGAGCCGTCCACATCGAGCAGTGCGACAACTGCAAAGGCGTGTTCCTGGACGGCGGCGAACTGGAACAGATCGTGGCGGCCGAGCGTGATCACTACGCCCAGGCCCCGCCGTACGCCGGCACCCCGCAGCCCTCGCCGGAAGGCGCGCCGCCGCCCTACCCCGGCACGTCGGCGGGCGCGCCGCCGCCCTACTCCGGCGCACCGCAGCCCGCGCCGGCCGGGTCGCCGCCCCCGTACCAGCCGCCGCCCGGCACCCAGCCGCCCGCCGTGCACGGCTACCCGCAGGCGTACCCGCCCGGTTACTACGGCCAGGGCCACTACGGCCACCCGCGCCGGCGCAGCTTCCTGGAGGAGCTGCTCGACTAGGCCGCGTGCGGCCGGGGTTCAGATCGGCCAGGTCAGGTCGGTGCCGTCGAGGGCGAAGTACTGGTCGTCGGCGGTCGCGGTGAAGGTGAAGCGCTGCCGCCGGGGACGTCCCAGGGCGCGCCACCGGTGGTAGGCCGCTTCGGCCTCGCGCCACAGGTCGCGCGGGCCGCCCTCGTCCACCACCGCGCCGCTGTGCCGCGCCCACGAGCCGTCCGGGTGGACCAGGCGCACCGGGTCCAGGCCGACCGCCACGTCCGGCAGCGCCAGGCCGGCGAAGAACTCGAAGCCGGACGCCGGGTCGACCACGGTCCGCGCGGTCAGCGAGGTGGTGCGCGTGGTCCCCTCGGCGTGCAGCGCGCGGTGCAGGGCCTCGTCCGCCCACTCCTGCCGGTGCGCGCGCAGCGGCATGAACCGGCCGTCCTCCAGCAGCACCCGCCCGGACGCGACGCCGTCGCGCACCTCCAGCCGGACCAGGCCCGCGCCCAGCGCCCGGTTGAACGTGGTGACGATCAGCCCGCCGTCCTCGACCTGCGCCGGCCACGCGGGCGGGATCCGGGACACCGCGCACGTGCCGAGGATCCGCGAGTAGGGGGCCCGCGCCGGGTAGCCCAGCTCGCCGTCGCCCACCACGCAGAACGGCCGCAGGCCCGCTTCCGCGAGCCGGGCCACCGCGCGGGCGTGCACCTCGGGGTCGACGTCGATCGAGGTGACCGCGTCGTCGCCGAGCACGTGCGCGAGCAGCGCGGCGTTGTACCCGGTGCCGGTGCCGATCTCCAGCACGGTGCCCCGGGCGTCCAGCGCCTCCAGCATGATCGCCATGATCGTGGGCATGCTCGACGAACTGGTCGGCACGCCCTCCGCGGCACCCTCGTCGAGTGCTTGCCGCCACGCCTGGTCGGAGCCGTCGAGCTGGGTCACGCAGACCTGGTTGCGGTAGACCAGGGACAGGAACCGCGGGTGGTCCGAGGTCACCGGGACCCAGCCGTCCGGGGTCGCCACGAAGAACCGCGACACGAACAGGTGCCTCGGCACCTCGCGAAACGCCGCCGCCCACCGGTCGTCGCCGAGCACGCCGGCGGTGACCAGCGAGTCGACCAGCTCCTCGCGCAGGTTGGCGGCCAGGTCCACCAGCCCACCGTAGCCCTGTGGGCGAGCACACGTCCGGATTGCTAGCAGAGCGCTTGCAGGAGCTAGCACCTCGGCGTACCGTCGAAAACGGATCGAGGAGGTGCCGGAAAGTGGTGGACGTACCGGACAAGAAGTCGATCGACCGGGCCGTCGCCGATCTCGGCCGCGACATCGGGGAGTACATCCGCGAGCAGCGCAACACCGCCAAGATCTCGCTGCGCCAGCTGTCGAAGCTGGCCGGGGTGTCCAACCCGTACCTGAGCCAGATCGAGCGCGGGCTGCGCAAGCCCAGCGCGGAGATCCTCCAGCAGATCGCCAAGGGGCTGCGGATCTCGGCGGAGGCGCTCTACGTCGAGGCCGGGATCCTGGAGCAGCGCGAAGGCGGCGCGCTGGCCGACGCCATCGTCACCGCACCCGACCTGACCGAGCGGCAGAAACAGGTGCTGCTCGACGTCTACGAGTCCTTCCGGCGGGAGAACACCGCCGGCCGACCTCAAGCACCGCAACCCGAGCCCGAGGAGTGAACTCCATGTCGAACCTGCCCACCACCGAGGAGCTGCGCAAGGCGGGCGAGCAGGTCGTCGCCGCCGCCCGCACGCCGCTGCTGGCCGCCCTGGGCGCCGGCGACCTGGCCGCGAAGGCCGTGATCGAGGCGCTGAACAAGACCAAGGAGCGCGCGGAGGCCGCGAGGACCGCCGCCGAGTCCGCCGACCTCAAGGACCTGCGCGACCGGTTCGAGCCGGCCGAGCTGCGCAAGATCGTGGACGCCTACACCCAGTCCGCGCTCAACCTCTACCAGTACCTCGCCGAGCACGGCCAGGAGGCGCTGGACCGGTTGAAGAGCCAGCCGCAGGTGCAGAAGGCGCTCAGCGAGGTCGAGGCGGCCGTGGAGACCGCGCAGAAGCGCACCGAGGCCGCCGCGTCCGACGCCCGCGACCTCGCCGACGACGTGCTCGGCAAGGTGACCCGCCGGACCCGTTCGGTGGGCGAGAAGGCCGCCCGCGAGGTGGACGAGGCCAGCGGGAAGCTCGCCGACGCGGTGGCCGAGGCCGGCGACGAGGTCGCGCACGAGGTGCGCAGCACCACCCGCAAGGCGGCCAACCGCACCGCGTCCGCGCGCAGCACCACCGCGCCCAGGACGACGGCCGCGCGCAAGCCCGCCGCCACCCCGAAGAAGGCCGGTGACACGGCCGAGTGAGCGCACCGTCACGGGGCGTCCTGTCCGGGACGTCCCGTTTCGGCTGTACCCCGTGCGCGCTGCGGACGTAGTCTGGGGATGTGTTCTCACCGTTTCCGGCCTTGGACCTGATCTACCTCGACGCGTGGATCATGATCGTGGCGAACTACGCCGGGCTGATCGTCGGTGTGTTCGCGTTCGTGCACGCGCTCACCCAGCGGGCCGACGCCTACACCGCGGCCGAGCGGCTCACCAAGCCCGCCTGGCTGGGCATCACCGGCGGCGGCACGTTCGCGCTGCTGCTGTTCAGCCTCAACAGCGCGGGTGCGATGTTCTGGCTGGCCGGCCTGGTCGCGGTGCTGGTGTACCTGGTCGACGTGCGGCCCCGCCTGATCGAGGTCCAGCGCGGCCCGCGGTGGTGACCTACCGGAGCCACGGCTCCGGCGCACCGGTCACCCTGGTCGGCCACGGCCTGGGCGCGACGCCCGGCGAGGCCCGGCTGCCCGCCTCCGGGCTGCCCGGCACGAAGGTCGTGGTCACCCTCCCGTCGCACGGCGACGCCCCGGACGCGCCGGCCGGGTACTGGAACTACCGGCGGATCGCCGCCGACCTGCGCCTGGTCGCCCGCGAGGTGGGCGCGACGCGGGCGATCGGCGTCTCGCTCACGGCCGGCGCGCTGATCTCGCTGCTGGCCGACGACCCGGACGCGTTCGAGCGGGTCGCGCTGCTGCTGCCCGCCGTGCTGGACGAACCCCGCAGCCTGCTCGCCCGCGAGTACGCGATCAACGTCGTCGGCGGCCCGCCCGAGTACCTGGAGGAGCGCCGGCGGGCGTTCGCCCGGCTGGACGGGGCGCTGGCCGAACTGCCCGGCCAGGTGGCCGTGCCGGACCGCGCGCTGCTGGCCGCCGTGAAGATCCCGGTGCTGGTCGTCGGCGCGACCCGGGACCCGCTGCACCCGCAGGCGATCGCCGAGCGGACCGCCGCCGCGTTCCCGGACGGCCGGCTCGAACTGGTGCCCTCCTGGTTGACCCGTCGGAGTGACGTGCGCGGGTGGTTGGGCGATTTCCTCGGCGGGTAGCCGAAGGCCATGGCCGAACCGAAGAAGATCGCATTCCTGGTCGACACGGAGGGGATCGAGCAGGTCGAGCTGACCGACCCCTGGCAGCACGTCGAGAAGGCCGGCGCGGTGCCCCGGCTGCTCGCGCCGAAGCTGGGCGAGGTCCAGGGGTTCAACCACCTGACGCCGGCCGACACGTTCCCCGTCGACGTGCCCTTCGCGCACGCCGACCCGACCGACTACGACGGCCTGGTCGTGCCCGGCGGGGTCGCCAACGCCGACTTCCTCCGGCTGGACCGCGACGCCGTGGCGCTGGTCAAGGCGCACGTCGCGGCCGGCAAGCCGATCGCGTCGATCTGCCACGGCCCGTGGCTGCTGGTCGAGGCGGACGTCCTGCGCGGCAAGTCGCTGACCTCGTTCCCGAGCCTGGCCACCGACGTCCGCAACGCCGGCGGGCAGTGGGACGACCGCGAGGTGCAGGTCTGCCACGCGAACGGCTGGACGCTCGTGACCAGCCGCAACCCCGACGACCTGCCCGCGTTCGACCGCGAGTTGCTCAAGGCGTTCGGGTTGTAGACCACGGGGAGGTGCACCTCCCCGCAGCGCCTTACAGCCGGGCGTTCGCGTAGGCCGCGATCGCGTCGCGGACCCACTCGGCGAGACCCTCGGCGTGGGCGTCGAACTGCACCTTGAAGTCCGGCGCGTCGACGTAGAGCTGCCCCAGGCCGGTGTAGGACTCCCTGTTCGGGGTCCAGCTCAGGCAGATCCACCGGTAGTGCCGGTCGGTCACGGCCAGCGCCGTCGGCGCGTCGGGCGCGGTGCCCGCGTCGAACAGGTCGGCGTACGCCTCGGCGACGGCCGTCCACTCCGCCTTGAACGAGTCCGCGTCGGACCGGGTCCAACCGCTCATCCGGCGCTTGCTGTCGTCGACGTGCTCTTGGACGCCCGCGCCGTACCGCTCGACCAGGTCCGCTTCGTAGCGGGCTTGGCGGTCGGCGTCGAAGCCGTCGAAGAGTTCTTCCATCTTCATCTCGTGCTCACCCCCTTCCAGTTCCTCGATCGTCTTGGCGACGGTGTCGGCCAGCCGGGACAGCCGGTCCCGCTCGGCGTGCAGCCACCGCTGGTGGTTGCGCAGCACGTCCACCGCGCGGTGGCGGCCGTCGAGCACCTCGGACACCGTGTCCAGGTCGAGCCCGAGATCCCGCAGCAGCAGGATCCGCTGGAGCCGCAGCAGCTGCTCGCGCTCGTAGTAGCGGTAGCCGTTGCCGCCGATCCACGCGGGCGGCAGCAGGCCGATCGAGTCGTAGTGCCGCAACGTCCGCGAAGTCACCTTCGACATCCGCGCCACCTGCGCGATCGACCAGGCCACGACCCGTCACCTCCCCTGCGCCCACCACGGTAGAGGTTGACGTAACGTCAACGTCAAGGCGAGCCGGCAGGATGGTCGGGGTGTGGACCATCGCCGGAAAGCTGACCCCCGCGCCCGTGCTCGACCACCTCGACCTGGTGGCGGGCCCGGTGGCCGCCGCGCTGCGCGCGCTGCCCGACGGGAACCGCCTCGCGGTCTCCGAGATCGACGCGACCTTGGCGGACACCGCCGAGTTCTGCGCCCACTACGGCTCGCCGCTGGACGCCTCCGCGAACTGCGTGATCGTCGCGGGCAAGCGCGGCGACACGATCCGCTACGCGGCGTGCGTCGTGCTGGCGACCACCCGCGCCGACGTCAACGGCGTCGTGCGCCGCCGGCTCGACGCCCGGCGCGCGTCGTTCGCGCCGATGGACGACGCCGTGTCGCTGACCGGCATGGAGTACGGCGGCATCACGCCGGTCGGGCTGCCCGCCGACTGGCCCGTGCTGCTCTCGCCCGAGGTCGCCGCCGCGCCGGAACTCGTGATCGGCAGCGGCATCCGGGGCAGCAAGCTGCTGGTGCCCGGCGAGGTGCTGGCCAAGCTGCCCGGGGCCGAGGTGGTCGAGGGGCTCGCCCGGCCGGCGTGAGTCAGAGCTGCGCGGCGTACTCGCCGAGGAACGCGACGGCTTCGGCCACGTCGTCGGTGACCAGGATCCAGCGCTCGGCCTCCCGGCCGCGCGCCAACTGCCGCACCAGCGGCGCGGCGGGCACCTCGGTGACCCAGAAGTCCTTGCCCAGGAACACCATCGGCGCGGCCGGGCCGACCGAGGCGTAGTGGTTCTGGGTGTAGTCCTGGAAAACCTCCTGGACGGTGCCCGCGCTGCCCGGCGTGTAGACGATCCCGCCGGTCGCGACGGTCAGCAGGCCCTCCTCGCGGACCGAGTTCGCGAAGTACTTGGCGTGCACCTCGCACGCCGGGTTGGGCGGCTCGTGCCCGTAGAACCAGGTCGGGATGCCGATCGTGCGCGGCCGGTCGAACGCCGGCAGGTCGGCCGGGAACGCCGCGAGCCACCGGCCGATCGACTCGGCGTCGCCGCCGAACTTCGGCACCCTGGCCAGGTCCCGCAGCACGGCCGCGTCCTCGCCGACCCGCACGCCCAGCGGCACGGCCTCCATCGCGCCCGGCCCGCCGCCGGTCAGCACGGTGAACCCGGCCGCGCCGAGCGCCGCGCCCAGCGCCACCGCGCGCCGGTAGCCGGCGGTGTCGCGGCCCAGCGCGTGCCCGCCCATGACGGCGACCGGCGAACCGGTCAGCACCTCGTCCAGGGCTTCGGTGACGGCGTGGTCGTGCAGGCGTTCGGCCAGCGCGTGCAACGGGTCGGGGTGGTGGCCCTGGCGCTTGCTGTGCCGGTAGATCCGGGCGTCCGGGGTGTCCGCGTAGGTCTGCGGCCGGGCCGGGTCGAACCCGGCGAACAGCTCGGCCGGGGTGTAGAGCGCGGACCGGTACACCCGGTACGGCACCTCGGGGATGTTCGGGAACACCAGCGCGCCGGCCGCGTCCGCGCGGCGCTGGCCCGAGGGCGACAGCACGCACCCCAGGAACAGCGCGCCGTCCAGCGGCACCCGCAGGTCCACCCCGCTCAGGTCGAGCCCGATGAGCACCGCGCCGCGCAGGTCGCCGGCCGCGTGGACCTGGTCCAGGTCCCTGATCTCCGTACGCACCGGCGCAGCCTACGTCCGCGGGACGCCGCGCAGACGGCCTTTCGCGCGACTGCGAAACGTGCTCGCGACGCCGTTCGCCCGGCGGTCACCGGTACTTCACCGCGCACGTGTCGGGCGAACCGGACAGGAAGCCGTCGCGGAACGCCTCCACCCGCGCGAAAACCGGACGGCACGGCCCCGCCCCGGGCGTCGGACGCGATCAGGCTGCCCGGCGAGAGCAGCTCCACGACCGCTTCGTCCAGGTCGCCCGGCGACAGCCGCAGCGCGGCGGCGTCCACCAGCCCGGCCGCCCACCGCCCGGTCAGGCACGCGGTCCGCTGGGCCGCCGCCGCCCCGGTGGTCGGCAGCCCCGCCGCGTCCTGCGCGCCCAGCGCGTACCGGGACGCGACCGCGCCGAACGCCGCGAAGTCGCCGAGCCTGCTCAGCGCCACCAGCCCCGGCAGGTCCACGCCCACCGCGGCCGGGCAGTACGCGGCCGGCGACGTGGCGCGGCACGTGGTGTCGAACCTGAGGTCCAGGCCCGGGAACGCGGCGGTCAGGCTGTCCCGCAGGCCGTCCAGCGCGCCGGGCGCGTCCACCGGGAGGTTGCCCCGGCCCAGGCCGACGTCCACGTCGGACGGTCCGAACGCGCGCTGGGTGCCGCGCCGCAGAACCTCCTCCTCGGAGATCGCCGCGCACCGCCGGGCGTCCTCGGCGAACCCGAACTGGAACGCGCTGACCCGGTCGAACGCGGTGCCGTGCGCGCCGTCCGCGTCGAACGTGGTGCCGGCCGAGTCGCGGATCGCGAACAGGGTCGCCAGGACCTGGTTCAGGCCCGGACCGGTGGACACCGCGAACCTCTTCGAGCCGCCCTCGGCGACGTGGCGGAAGTAGTTGCCCGCGTAGCAGTCCGCCTGCTGCTCCTTGACGATCGTCGGGGTGTCGCGGCCGACGCCCAGCCGGAACTGGACGGCGTGCCCGATCTCGTGGGCCAGGACCGCGACGGCCGAGATCTCGTCCAGCGACGGCAGCAGTTCGCCGCGATCCCACGCCACCAGGTCGTCCGAGCAGTAGAACGCGTTCACCAGGCCGCGGACGTCCGTGCCGCACAACGGGAAGCTGTCCGTGCGCGAGTCGTAGGACACCAGCCGCCGCACGCCCGTGAACTCCCGGCCGAACCGCTGCGGGAACTCCACCCGCCAGAACTCCGAGACGTCGGCCACGGCGCTCGCCGCGACCAGGTCGACCCGTCCGCCGTCGGTGTTCTCCACGGCCCGGCCGGCCGCCGGGGCGTCCGCCCGCAGACCCGAGTCGCCGGTGGTGATCGCCAGGCCCGCCACCCGGTCCGGGTCCGGCGCGGACACGTCGACGGCCGTGCCGGGCACGCTCGTCGCGCACCCGGCCAGCAGGAGGGCGGTGACCGCCAGGACGACCCTCATCAGCCGAAGAACACGGACTTGGGGCCGGTGGGGAAACCGAGCGCGGTCAGGTCCGCCACGTCGTCGGCCACGACCTTCGAGGTGCCCTTGCAGTTCGGCTCGGACCAGAGCTTGAGCGAGCCGTCGACGGTCAGCGACCGGAAGTCGCCGTCGGTGTTGCGGCAGCCCGGGCCGGCCAGCCCCCGGGCGAAGTTGTTGCCGCTGGTGTCGTCGAAGTTCTTGCCGGTGAACAAGGTCACCGAGGTCGCGGGCTTCGCGCCCGGCCGGCTCTGGGTGGGCTGGGTCGGCTGGGGTTGGGTGGGCTGGGGTTGGGTGGGCTGCGGGTTGCCGGCCTTCCGGCCGTCCGGGGTGACGCCGAACCACGTGCCGCCGACGCCCTGGCCGAGCGTGTCGCCGGGCTTGGTGTCCTTGCTGAACTGGTAGACCGGCCAGCCCTTGATCGTCACCTGCGACTGCCCGTCGTCCCGCTTCACCACGCCGACGTCGGACTTGCGCACGCCCGCCACGAACACCTTGCCGCCCTTGGCGACGGTGACCGGCGGCCAGGTCTTGGCGCAGTCGCCGTTGCAGGTGGCCTTGGAGGGGTTCGCGGTGTCCGGGTCGAAGCGGTAGAGCGTCATGCCCGCGCCGTTCACCACGACCGGGTCCAGGGCGCCCGCCGCGGTGGCGCGCAACTGCACCCACTTGTTCTTCACGTCCGGCGCGGCGTTCTTCGGCGCCAGGTCGCCGGCCTGCTCGTCGGCCTTGTTGGACCGGGCGGTGCCGGCCAGCAGGGACAGTTCGCCGGGCGCGCCGGCGTCGACGCCCGCCTGCTGCTCCTGCTCCTGCTGCTGCGGCGCGGGCTGGGCCGAGCCTGCGGTCCCGCAGGCGGACAACGCGACGACGCCGACCGCCATCAGGGCGGCAAGGGGCACGACATGCTTGCGCAGCATGGGAATTCTCCATTGGGTGGGATTGGTTGCGCCGGTCTTCCCGACCGGCCGACACCCATCACACGTACCGCTCCCGCGAGCGGTTCAACGAAGTTCCCGCGCGTCTCGTTTCGCCTGCGGGGCCTAGAAGATGACGGTCTGGTTGCCGTGCACCAGGACCCGGTCCTCCAGGTGCCAGCGCAGGCCGCGCGCCAGCACGACCTTCTCGATGTCCCGGCCCTTGCGGACCATGTCCGGGATCGAGTCGGTGTGGTCCACCCGGATCACGTCCTGCTCGACGATCGGGCCCTGGTCCAGCTCGGCGGTCACGTAGTGGCAGGTCGCGCCGACCAGCTTCACGCCCCGGCCGTGCGCCTGGTGGTACGGCCGCGCCCCGATGAACGAGGGCAGGAAGCTGTGGTGGATGTTCAGCGCCCGCCCGGACCACGCCGCGCACAGCTCGGTCGGCAGGATCTGCATGAACCGGGCCAGCACCACGGCGTGCGGCTGGTGGACGTCCACCAGCTGCCGCAGCTGCGCGAAGGCCGCCTGCTTGCCCTCCGGGTCGTTGGCCGGGAACGGCACGTGGTGGAACGGGATGCCGTGCGCCCGGGTGATCCCCGCCAGGTCGGTGTGGTTGCCGATCACCGCCGACACCTCGACGTCCAGCTCGTGCGCCGCGACCCGGCCCAGCAGGTCGTAGAGGCAGTGGCCCTCCTTGGACACCAGCAGCACCACCCGCCGCCGCTCGCCGGTGTCGGTGACCCGCCAGTTGGTGTGCACGCCCAGGTCCCGCGCCACCCGGCCGAACCGCTCGCGCAGCTCCTCGACGCCGAACGGCAGCGAGTCCGCCCGCACCTCCTGGCGGGTGAAGAACCAGTTGGTCGCCGGGTCGGTGTGGTAGGCCGCCTCCACGATCCAGCCGCCGTGCTCGGCCAGGAACGAGGAGATGCCGGCCACGATGCCGGTCCGGTCCGGGCACCCGAAGGTGATCACGTAGCGTCGTTCAGGCTGGGGCACGGTCCGAAGTATCTACGGTCGCGGCAGCGAGTCGAGCAGCGACCTGTCCCCGGACGCGATCGCGCCGCTGGGCCGGCCCCAGGCCACCCGGTACAGCGCGTCCGCCGTGCCCGCGACGGTGGCGTCCTGGTCGGTCGCCGAGCCGGGCGCGGGACCGGTGACCGGCGTCTCACCGGGCGTGAGCCGCAGCTCCCAGGTGCGGCCCGCGTCGGCGGCGTGCCAGAGCACCCGGCCGGACCGCTCGATCGGGCGGCTCCGGGTGGCGCGCGGCAGCAGGTAGGTGAGGAACTCGTCCACGCCGTCGGCCGCGAACTCCGTGTCGAACAGCAGCGGCGCGACCTGCCCGCCGTGCCGGGCGTGCTCGGCGTCCAGGCGGTGCACGGCCATCTCGTGCGCCTGCCGGCGGGCCCAGAACCCGGTGGTGCGGGGCCCGATGAACGTCCACGCGGGCGCGTCCGGGCCGGCGTCGGCCAGCAGCCGGTTCATCGCCGCGAACCGCTCGTCCCACCAGTCGAGCAGCTCGTCCCAGCCGTCCGGACGGGTCTCGGCGTGCGGGCGCGCGCCGTCCGGCGGGGTGGTCAGCGCGGCCAGCGCCCACGAGTTCACGCCGGCCAGGTGGTGGACCAGTTTGCGCACGTCCCAGCCGGGGCACGTGGGCACGGGGGCCTCCGGTCCGGCGGCGAGCGCGGCGGTGCGCAGCGCGCGGTACTGGAGGTGGGCCTGGTCGAGGAAGTCCTGGTGTTCCACGTGACCGAGCCTAAGGACGCGGCCGAGTGCGGTCCACGCGCCCCGAACGCGTGGACCGCACCCTGTGGAGGGGCCGGGGGGAGCCGGCCGTGGTCAGCGGGGGGCGACGCCCAGCGCGTCGGCGACCCCGATCGTGGTGGAGCTGGACTGGCGGACGGTGCCCTCCGGCAGATCCGCGTCGACCGCCAGGACCTCGCGCCGCCCGATGTAGGAGCCGGTCGCCGGGTCGATGATGATCTCGCGGAACTCGTCGGCGACCCGCACGCCGAGCGCGGTGCCGACCTCGCCGTCCAGGTTGGCCCGCTGGTCGGTGACCCGGAGGCCGGGCACGTGCGCCAGCGCCCGGTACAGGTTGGCGCGGACGGCGGCCGGGACGCGACCGCTGGACAGCGCTTCGCGGACCGCGGTCAGGACGCCGGCGTCGGTGCCCCACTTGGCGGCGTAGTCCCCCGTGTCCCGGACCAGCCGCTCGTAGAGCGCCTTCGGGTCGGTCGGCAGCTCCGCCAGGAACTCGGCCGACGGGTTGTCCCAGCCGATCCGGGTGCAGCGGTCGGGCTGGCCCGCGGCCATGTAGGCGAACGCGCCGCAGCGCGCGCGGTACTCGCTGGGGGAGGGCCGGGGGTTGCCCGGCGGCGTGCCCACCCCCTCCTTGCCGGGGAACCAGGTGGTCGTCGCGTCGTCGGCCTGCCGCTCCAGCCAGTCCTGGGTCGGGTCGGTCGGGATCCACAGCTCGTCGACCAGGCCGCTGGTGGTGGCGGTCGAGCCGTCGTCGATCAAGGTCACGCCGACGTAGCGGCTGCGCACGTAGCGGTACTGGCCGGGGCCTATGGGCTGGTCGACCACGGAGGCCGCCAGGTCGGCCGCGTGGTTCAGCTCGGCCGCTGCGGCGGCGGACGAGGTGTCCCCGACGCCCTGCCACAACAGCCCGGTCGCGGTCAGCACGGCCACGGCCGCCGCCGCGGCCAGCACGCGGCGCGGCTTCCAGGACGTCCGGCGACCGGTCGGGGGCCGCTTGAGGTCGGCGGCCAGCCGGAGCCGGCCCTGGTCGAGCTGGTCGGCGGTCGGCGCCGGCTCGTCGGCGACGGCGCGGTCCAGCGCGCCGTCGAGCAGGTGGTCCAGGGTGTTCTCACGCATCGTCTTCCCCCGATTCGATGAGGTGGTCGGCCAGGCGGGTGCGCAGCCGGGCGCGGGCCCGGTGCAGGCGGGTGCGGACGGTGGTGGCCGAGACGTCCAGCGCGACCGCGATCTCGGTGGGCGTCAGGTCGGCCCACGCGGTGAGCAGCAGCACGTCGCGCTCCTCGCGGCGCAGGTCGGCCAGCCAGCGGGTGAGCGGGCCGGCCAGGGCGTCCGCGTCGGCCACCCCGCTCGCCCGCTCGCCGACGTCCGCCACGTCGGTGCGCGCGGCGTGCTCCCGGCTCCACGCCCGCAGCTTCCGGTCCTCCGAGCGCACGTGCCGGCGCAGCAGGTTCGTGGCGACCCCGTAGAGCCAGGCGCGCAGCGTGTCCTGCTCGACCACCTGGCCCGCCCGCTGCTCCCACAACGCCAGGAACGCCTCGGACACCACGTCCTGCGCGGTGTCCGCCCCCACCCGCCGAGCCACGTACCGGTGCAACCGCGCCGCTGTCGACTCGTAGAGCGTCAACAGCGACCCCTCGTCCAGTGCCACCCGGACCGGTGGCATCGTCGGCGCCATCGGCGCTACGTCGCTTCGCACACCGGTACCTGCCCCCAGCCCCCCGCCGGCGTTCCCGATGTGTGGCCACGGGCACATCGTGCGCCCGGTCGGTGCCGGACGCGCTACGGCCGCACGGACTCCCACGGCACGGTCACTTCGCCCAGCCGCCACCGCTTCCGGTCGTCCAGCACGGGCCACCGCGCGGCGAGCAGCCGCACCGCCTCCACCCAGCGGGCGCGCGGCCCGAACGGCGCGAACGCGGCGGCGGTCGCCCAGCACGCGTCCAGCTCGGCCAGCAGGGCGTGCACCCGCTCGCCGGGCACGTTGCGGTGGATCAGCGCCTTGGGCAGGCGTTCGGCCAGGTCGCCGGGCGTCTCCAGGTCGGCGGGCAGGCAGGACAGGGTGAACGTGCGCGGCCCGTCGGCGTCGAGCGCCACCCACGAGCAGCGGCGGCCGATCTCGTCGCAGGTCCCCTCGACCAGCACGCCGCCGGGCGCGAGCCGGCCGATCATGCCCGCCCACGCCTCGTTCGCCTGCTCCTCGGTGTACTGCCGCAGCACGTTGAACGCGCGCAGCAGCAACGGCCGGCGCCCGGCCAGTTCGAACCCGCCGCGCCGGAACTCCAGCCGGGGCGGGTCGGCCGCGGCCTGGCCCGCCGCGACCCGCTCGGCGTCCAGCTCCAGGCCCAGCACGCGCAGCGCGGGGTTGAGCGGGCGCAGCCGGTTCGCCAGCTCCACGGTGGTGACCGGCGACGAGCCGTAGCCGAGGTCGACCACCAGCGGGTCCGCCGCCCGCGCCACCAGGTCGTGGCAGGTGTGCGCCAGCCACCGGTCGACCCGGCGCAGGCGGTTCGGGTTGGTCGTGCCCCTGGTCGGCAGGCCGAGCGCGCGGGCCCGGCCCGCCGCTAGGCGCGGCGGCCGAGCCATTCGGTGGTGAACTCGGCTTCCTTGTCCAGCAGCACGGCGACCTGCTCGGCGATCAGCGCCTCCAGCTTGCCGCCCATCAGCGGGATGCCCACCTTGACCTGACCCACGAGGGTGAGTTCGCTCCCGCCGCCGGCGGCGTCGGCCAGGGTGAAGGTGCCGTCCAGCCGTCCCGGCACGCCGTTCAGCGTCACCTCGACGGTGCCCGCGTACCCGGCCTCGGTCCACGACTCGGCCCGGTCGATCACCAGGTCGCCGCCCAGCAGGCCGCGCGCCACCGAGGGCAGCTTGTCCGCCGGGACGCCCTGCTTGAGCTGGTAGGACGTCGTGCCGCCGGTGGTGGTGAAGGCCACCAGCGCGGCGTCGGTCCCGCCCAGGACCGCCAAGCGGTCGCGCAGGTGGCCCTCGTCCACCAGGGCGGCGTAGACGTCCGACGCGGGCCGCGGGGACGTCGTCAGGTGCTCGATGCGGCGTGCCATGCCGCGGAGGCTACCGTTGGCGGTCGTGACCACCCCGCTGTCCAGTGCCCAGGTGCGCTCCCGCGTGCCGCTGGCCGAGCGCACCACGCTCCGGCTCGGTGGCCCGGCCGCGCGGTACGTGCGCGCCACCACGTCCGCCGAGCTGGTCGACGCCGTGCGCGCGCTCGACGCGGCCGGCGAACCCGTGCTGCTGCTCGGCGGCGGCTCCAACCTGGTGATCGCCGACGCCGGCTTCACCGGCACCGTCGTGCACGTCGGCACGCAGGGCCGCCGGCTCGACCCGCTGGGCGACGGGCTGGTGCAGCTGACCGTCGAGGCGGGCGAGGAGTGGGACTCCGTCGTCGCCGAGGCCGTCTCGCAGGGCCTGGGCGGGCTGGAGTGCCTGTCCGGGATCCCCGGCCTGGTCGGCGCGACGCCCGTGCAGAACGTCGGCGCGTACGGCGTGGAGATCTCCCAGGTGCTCACCTCGGTGGACGTGCTGGACCGGCGCACCGGCCGGGTCAACCAGACCTCCGCCGACGCGCTGGGCCTGGCCTACCGCACCAGCGTGCTCAAGGGCACCGACCAGGCCGTGGTGCTGCGCGCCCGGTACGCGCTGACCTCGGGCGGCCAGTCCGCGCCGATCCGCTACGCCGAGCTGGCCCGCGTGCTCGGCGTCGGCCAGGGCGACCGGGTGCCCGCCGACGCGGCCCGCAAGGCGGTGCTGGAACTGCGCCGGGGCAAGGGGATGGTGCTCGACCCGGCCGACCACGACACGTGGAGCGCGGGCTCGTTCTTCACCAACCCGATGCTGGACGACTCGACGCTGACCGGCGTGCTGATCCGGATCGCCGAGCGGCTCGGCCGGCACGTCGAGGTGCCCACCTACCCGGCGGGCGCGGGGCACCGGAAGCTGTCCGCCGCGTGGCTGATCGAGCGCGCCGGCTTCGGCCGCGGCCACCGCGGGCCCGGCGGGCGGGTCGCGTTGTCCGGCAAGCACACCCTGGCGCTGACCAACCGGGGCGGCGCGTCCACCGAGGACCTGCTGGACCTGGCGCGCGAGGTGCGCGACGGGGTGCGCTCGGCGTTCGGCGTGGAACTGCGCCCCGAACCCGTGCTGGTGGGCTGCGAGATCTGACGCAACCCGCCGTCCGAAGCGGACCGGGTGCACGCCGGCGACCGGCCGTTCGGGTGACTGCGTGTGACGAAACCTCACTCCTCGCGTTTCATGGTGGTAGTGGTGGTTGGAGGTCGTCATGGCAGGCGACGGGCGCGCGGCGATCAGGCCGATCAAGCGGCTGGTCGAGGACGATTTCCTGAGCCGGCCCGGGGTGGTCGGCGTCGACATCGGCCACAAGGCCGTCGGCGGGCGCTGCACGGGGGTGCCGTCGATAGTGGTCTACGTGCGGCGCAAGGGGAACGCCGCGCAGTTCACCATCCCGCCGGACGTGCTGGGCATCCCGACCGACGTGGTCGAGGACACGTTCTTCCCGCACCACACGCTCGCCTCGCCGGAGGGCGTGAGCGGCGCGGAGCGGCACGAGCTGCTGGTCGGCGGCATCGGGGTCGGGCCTAGCCGCGCGGTGCGGTTCGTGCCGCCGGACGTGCCGGAGGCGGACGACTACCTGGTGGCCGGGACGCTGGGCGCGCTGGTCACGCCGCGCGTCAAGCGCCGGACGATGGCGCTCACCGCGTTCCACATCGCGTGCGTGGACGACGCGTGGGCGGTCGGCGACCCGATGGTGCACCCGTCCCGGGTCGACGGCGGGCACCCGTACCGGGACCAGATCGGCGTGCTGGCGCGGGCGGCGCTGTCCGGGACCGTGGACGCCGCCGCGATCGTGCTCACCACGCCCCGTTCGCGGGCCGAGGTGGCGGGGATCGGACTCGTTGCCGGGCAAGGGAAAGCGCACGTCGGGCAGCACGTGCGCAAGCGCGGCCGGACCACCGCGCTGACCGAGGGCGTGGTGGCGTCCACGGACGCGGCGATCACCTTGGACTTCGGCACGGGCCTGGGCGTGCGGACGCTGCGCGACCAGATCCGGGTGGAGGGCCGGTTCGCCGACCACGGCGACTCGGGCGCGGTGCTGCTCGACGACGACAACCGCGTGGTGGGCCTGTACTGTGGCGGCAGCCGGTACCGGGGGTTCGCCAACCCCATCGCGAACGTGCTCGACCAGCTCGACGTGGACCTGCTGCTCGTGGAGCCGTGACCCGCGCGCACTGGGACCACGAGTCCTACCTCGACCTCGTCCGCCGTGCCTGCTTCGTGTGCGAACTGGTCGCCGGCAACCCGGGCCACCCGCACCACGTCGTCCACCGCGACGACGACGCCGTGGTGTTCCTGAGCAGATTTCCGTTCATGTGGGGGCACGTGCTGGTCGCGCCGACCCGGCACTGGCCGAACTCGTGCCCACCGAGCGGCTCTACCCTGCTCAGCCTGGGCAGCCAACAGGGCAACCGGCACGTGCACTGGCACCTCGCGCCGCTGCCGCCGCCCGGCGTGCCGTACGAGGAGCAGCAGCTCGCTGCGCTGCGCACGGACAGCTACCTCGACGCCCCGCAGGACGCCTTGGCCGACCTCGCCGCCCGCCTGGGGCGCGGAACTGCGCGGGATCAGCCCCGGTGGACCCGGGTCGCCGACGCCTGCGCGCGGGGCTTGAGCACGATCTGGTCCAGGTTCACGTGCGACGGCCGGGTCACCGCGAACGCGATGACGTCCGCCACGTCGTCGGCGGTGAGCGCCGTCAGGTCGGCGTACACGGCCGCGGCGCGCTCGGCGTCGCCGTCGAACCGGTTCACCGAGAAGTCGGTCTCCACCAGCCCCGGCAGGACCTCGGTCACCCGGACCGGTTGCCCGAGCAGCTCGCCGCGCAGGGTGCGGTGCAGCGCGGACTGGGCGTGCTTGGCGGAGGTGTAGCCCGCGCCGTTGTCGTACGCCTCGTACGCGGCGACCGACGTCACGGTCACCACGTGCCCGTCACCGGACTCGATCAGCCGGGGCAGCAGGGCTTTGGTGACCCGCAGCGTGCCCAGCACGTTGGTCTCCCACATCCAGCGCCAGTCGTCCTCGTCGGCGGTGAGCACCGGGTCGAGGCCGCGCGCGCCGCCGGCGTTGTTCACCAGCACGCGCGCCGCCGGCACGGCCGCCGCGAACTCCTCGACCGACGAGGGCGAGGTCACGTCGAGCGGCACGGCCGTGCCGTCCAGCTCATCCGCGATAGTCTGGAGGCGGTCGAGCCGTCGGGCACCCAGCACGACGTGGAAGCCTTCGGCGGCGAGCCTGCGGGCGGTGGCCTCACCGATACCCGCGCTGGCTCCGGTGACGACTGCGATAGGACGGGTCACGAGGGTGATCCTAGGTGTGTGATGCAGGTCACTCGCACCGAAAGCCCCAGTGCGCGTCCTTCGTTCGGGAGGTCGAACAGTGCGCAAGAGATTCACGGCCCTGCTGCTCGGTGCGGTTTTCCTGGCGGGTTGCTCCGCCCAGGTGGAACAGGGCGCGCCCAAGGCCGAGGGCGGTGACCGCCCGCCGGTGGCGAAGTTCACCACCGCGCCGGCCGACGGCGCGAAGGACGTCCCGGTGAACCAGCCGGTCCAGGTCACCGTCGCCGAGGGCACCATCGACCAGGTCACGCTGACCAACCCGGAGGGCAAGGCCGTCGCGGGCAAGGTCGCCGAGGACAAGAAGACCTGGTCCAGCACCGAGCCCCTGGGCTTCGGCAAGAGCTACAGCTACCAGGGCAAGGCCACCGGCACCGACGGCAAGAAGGTCGACCTCAAGGGCACCTTCAGCACGCTGGCCGCGGGTGCCGAGGTGCGCGCCACGCTGTTCCCCGGCGACGACCAGACGGTCGGCGTCGCGGTCCCGATCATGGTCAAGTTCGACACCGACGTGGCCGACCGGGCGACCGCCGAGAAGGCGCTGACCGTGACCAACTCCGCGAACGTCAAGGGCAGCTGGGGCTGGCTGAACTCCCGCGAGGTGCACTACCGCCCGGAGAAGTACTGGCCCGCCAACACCAAGATCCACGTCGAGGCCAAGCTCTACGGCGTGCCCTACGGCGGCGGCGCGTTCGGCATGGCTGACGTGACCAGCGACTTCACCGTGGGCCGCAACCAGGTCGTGAAGATCGACACCCCGTCGCACCAGCTCGTGGTCCAGCGCGACGGGCAGACCGTGGCGAGCTACCCGGCGTCCTTCGGCCGGGACGAGGACCCGGAGCTGACCACCCCGAACGGCACGTTCGTGGTGATGCAGAAGGACCCGCAGTTCAGCTTCGACAACCCGCGCTACGGCTACACCAACGTGCTCAAGAAGTGGGCCGTCCGGTTCTCCAACCACGGCGAGTTCATCCACGAGAACAACGACAACGCGGGCAACATCGGCAAGAACAACACCTCGCACGGCTGCGCGAACCTGCTGGAAGCCGACGCCAAGGCGTACTACGACAGCGCGATGGTGGGTGACCCGGTGGAGGTCACCGGCGCGATCACCACCCTGCCGGCCCAGTACGACTGGTACGACTGGCAGATCCCGTGGGCGCAGTGGCAGACCATGTCCGCGCTCTGAGCGTTTCCCCCGATCGGGTCGACCTCGCCGAGGTCGGCCCGATCCGTTTTTCCGGCCCTCGCGACCCGGCCCCGACCGCAAACCCCCGGTCGCCGGGTCCCCCACCAGGGCGATCCCACAGTGTGATCCAGCCTTGTATCGGGAAGCGATGAACTCTTCCGGTTGTTGAGAGTGGTCGTGCTGACTTCTCTCCTCACCGACGAGGGCGTGCGGCTGTCCGTCCGCGAGTCGGGCCCCGCGCACGGGCCGGCGGTGGTGCTGGTGCACGGCTGGGCCCAGTCCGGGGAGGTGTGGCCGCCCGCCGAGTCCTTCCACGCGTACGCGCCCGACCTGCGCGGACACGGCGAGTCGGAAGTGCCGGCGATCGGCTACCGGGACTCCGCGACGTGGGCGGGCGACCTGCGCACCGTGCTGGACCACACCGGTCCCGCCGTGCTGGTCGGCTGGTCCTACGGCGGCCTGGTGCTCACCGACTACCTGCGCCGGTACGGCACCGAACGGGTGAACGGGTTGGTGCTCGTGGGCGCGATCACCGAGATCGGCCCGGACCGGCCCGGCGGTGCCACCGGCCGGGTGATGCGCGATGCGCTGCCCGACGCGCTGTCCGACGACCCGGAGGTGGCCGTGCCCGCCCTGCTGAAGTTCAGCGCCGCCCAGGCCGCGCCGGGCGTGGACGTGCAGCGGCTGCTCGGGACCGCGCTGCGGGTGCCCGCGCGGGTCCGCCGCGAGCTGTTCCGGCGCGACGTGGACAGCTCCGAGGTGCTGAAAGCCGTCGACCGGCCGACCCTGGTGGTGCACGGGACCGCCGACGAGGTGGTCGACCCGGCCGCGGCGCGGTACGCCGCGGCGACCGTCCCCGGAGCGGAGATGCGCTGGTACGAGGGAGTGGGGCACCTGCCGTTCCGGGAACGACCGGAGCGGTTCGCCGCCGACCTGGCCGCGTTCGTCGCGGGGGCCGGGTCGTGAAGCGGGTCGCGGTGCTGTCCGTGCACACCTCGCCGCTGGAGCAGCCCGGCACCGGCGACGCGGGCGGCATGAACGTCTACATCGTGCAGACCGCCACCCGGATGGCCCGGCGCGGCATCGAGGTGGAGATCTTCACCCGGGCCACGTCCTCCGACCTGCCGCCGGTCGCCGAACTCGCGCCGGGCGTCAAGGTGCGGCACGTGGTCGCCGGCCCGTTCGAGGGCCTGGGCAAGGAGGAGCTGCCCGGCCAGCTGTGCGCGTTCACCGCGGGCGTGCTGCGGGCCGAGGCGCGGCACGACCCGGGCCACTACGACGTGGTGCACTCGCACTACTGGCTGTCCGGGCAGGTCGGCTGGCTGGCCCGGGAGCGCTGGGGCGTGCCGCTGGTGCACACCGCGCACACCCTGGCGAAGGTGAAGAACGCGAACCTCGCGCTGTGCGACACCCCGGAGCCCCGGATGCGGGTGATCGGCGAGGAGCAGGTGGTCGCGGAGGCGGACCTGCTGGTCGCCAACACCGACGTCGAGGCGGCCGAGCTGGTCAAGCTCTACGACGCGGACCCGGCCAAGGTGCGGGTCGTGCCGCCGGGGGTGGACCTGGACCTGTTCACGCCGGGCGACCGGGACGCGGCGCGGGCGGCGCTCGGGCTGCGGCCCGACGACGTGGTGCTCACGTTCGTGGGCCGCATCCAGCCGTTGAAGGCCCCGGACGTGCTGCTCAACGCCGCCGCCGAGGTGCTGCGGCAGGTGCCGGGCCTGCGCGACCGGCTGGTGGTGCAGGTGGTCGGCGGGCCGTCCGGCACCGGCGTGAAGACGCCCGAGGACCTCAAGCGGCTGGCCGGCGAACTCGGCATCACCGACGTGGTGCGGTTCCTGCCGCCGCAGGGCGGCGAGCACCTGGCGCGGGTGTACCGGGCGGCCGACGTGGTCGCCGTGCCCAGCCACAACGAGTCGTTCGGCCTGGTCGCGCTGGAGGCGCAGGCGTGCGGCACGCCGGTGGTCGCGGCGGCGGTCGGCGGGCTGCCGGTGGCCGTGCGCGACGGGGTGTCCGGCGCGCTGGTCGACGGGCACGACCCGGTGGCGTGGGCGCGGACGCTGGAATCGCTGGTGCTGCACCCCGCGCACCGGGAGGAGCTGGCCGCGAACGCGGTCGGGCACGCCCGCCGGTTCTCGTGGGACCGGACGACTGATTCCCTGCTGGCGGGGTACGCACGGGCACGGGACGTGTTCCGCGAGGAGGTTTTCGCTTGAGCCTGGACGAGGTCATCGGGTCCGCTTTGGACGAACGCGAGCTGACCTACACCCACGACGAGCCGGGGAAGTTCTTCGTCACCCTGCCGGGGACCAAGAAGCTCCAGACCAACTGCTGGCTGGTGGTCGGCCGGCACGCGGTCGTGGTCGAGGCGTTCGTCTGCCGCCGGCCGGACGAGGCGCACCAGGACGTGTACCGGTTCCTGTTGCGGCGCAACGCGAAGCTCTACGGCGTGCACTACACGATCGACACCCAGGGCGACATCTACCTGGTCGGCCGGATCCCGCCGCACGCGGTGACGGCCGACGAGCTGGACCGGGTGCTCGGCCAGGTGGTGGAGGCCGCCGACGGCGACTTCAACACGTTGCTGGAGATCGGTTTCAAGGGCGCGATCCAGCGCGAGTGGGACTGGCGGGTCTCGCGCGGCGAGTCCCTGGCCAACCTCCAGGCGTTCCGGCACCTGGTGTCCGAATCGTGATCGGTCCCGCGCAACTGCCCGCTGCCGTCCTTCCGTCCGGTGTCTGAGCGACCTGCTTCCGGCAGGTCGGCGGGGCCGGGAAGCAGGGGAGCGGAACATGGGCAGACGGGTGGGGATCGCGGTGGCGCTGGTGGGCCTGATAGCGCTGGCCGGGTGCACGTCGAGCCAGAGCAGCGGCAGCTCGCAGGCCGCCGCGCCGGCTGAGCGGCTCAACGACGCGCAGCCGGGCTCGCCGCAGGTGGGCAAGCAGACCCAGCCGCCGGGCAAGCAGGACAACACCGCCGCCGAGCCGGTCGCGCAGAACCGGCAGCTGGTGCGCACCGGGTCGATGCAGCTGCGCGCGGCGGACGTGGCGGGCACGCTGACCAGGGCCAAGGACGTCGCGATCGCGCAGGGCGGGTTCACCGGCTCGGAGGACTTCACCGACCAGCGGGCCTCGGCGACGCTGCGGGTGCCGGGCGACCGGCTGGACGCGGTGATGAAGTCGATCGGCGAGCTGCCCGACGTGGTGCTCGGCGAGCGGACCGTGCGCACCGAGGACGTGACCGACCAGGTCGTGGACGTCGAGGCGCGGCTGGCGAACCAGCGGGCGAGCGTGGAGCGGGTGCGCGGCCTGCTCGACCGGGCCGGCAGCACGTCGGAGATCACCCAGATCGAGTCCGAGCTGACCAAGCGGCAGAGCGAGCTGGAATCGCTCCAGCGGCGCTACGACTCGCTGCGGGGGCAGGTCGCCATGTCGACCTTGACCTTGACGGTGACCCGCGCGGCCGAGGCCGTGCAGAGCGCCGGGGAGCCGGAGGAGAAGAACTTCCTGACCGCGCTGGGGGACGGCTGGAACGCGCTGGCCAAGGCCGTCTCCTGGTTGCTCATCGTCATCGGGAGCGTCCTGCCGTTCGCCGCGGTGGGCGCGATCGCGCTGATCGGATACCTCGCGTGGCGTCGTCGCCGCAAAAATGCGGTTACGCCCTGACACCTGAATGAGCCACTTTTCCTGAGGAAAACTCTACTGCGAGTGGCATCGAGGGGAGCGCGGGGCGGCTTGGGAGAGAGGGGGAGTCACGAGCTCAAGCCGCCCCACGTCAGTCCCCGCTACTGGTGGATCCGGGCGGGGGGAGCCCGGGAATCCCAGCGGGCCGCGGTTCGACGGGGGGATTGCGAACCGCGGTGGTGCCTACCGGGTCGTTGGAGTGCGTGGGAGCCGACCCGTTCGGCCCTGTCAACTTGGCAGATCGCCGGCGATCACCACAAGGGCTGGCGTTGCTCCATTCGAGTGTTATTAGCCGAGGTAAGTAACGCGGTCGTGATCTTCGGGTTGCCTTGACCGGAGATGTGTGGTGGCTCACGATGTCGGGATTGTCGTTACTAGTGAGTAGTGAGGCTGCCGCATGGTCTTCCGCAGTCCGTACCCCGATGTCGAGCTGCCCGACGTGTCGCTGCACGAGCTGTTGTTCGCCGACCTCGGCGAGCGCGCGGACCGCGTGGCGCTGGTCGACGGCTCCTCGGGCGCGTCCCTCACCTACGCCCAGCTCGCCGCAGCGGTCGACCGCCTCGCCGCAGCCCTCGCCGAACGGGGCATCGGCAAGGGCGACGTGGTGGGCATCCTTAGCCCCAACACCCCGTACTACGCGGTCGTCTTCCACGGCGTCCTGCGCGCCGGCGCGACCGCGACCACCATCAACGCCCTCTACACCGCCGACGAAGTCGCCCACCAGCTGACCGACGCGGGCGCGCGGATGCTGTTCACCGTCTCCGCGCTGCTGCCCAACGCCGCACCGGGCGCGGCGAAGGCGGGCATCACCGACGTGGTCGTCCTCGACCGCGCCGAGGGCTACCCGGACCTGAGCGGGCTGCTCGCCTCCACCGGGCCGGTGCCCGAGGTGTCGGTGGACCCGGCCGAGGACGTGGCCGTGCTGCCGTACTCGTCGGGGACCACCGGCCGGGCCAAGGGCGTGATGCTGACGCACCGCAACCTGGTCGCGAACATCGTGCAGTGCGGGCCGCTGCTGAAGGTCGGCGGGAACACCCGGATCCTCGCCGTGCTCCCGTTCTTCCACATCTACGGGATGCAGGTGCTGATGAACAACGGCCTGCACGTCGGCGCGACGGTGGTGACCCTGCCGAAGTTCGACCTGGCCGAGTTCC
The DNA here is from genome assembly GCF_056640475.1 of Saccharothrix sp. NBAS 001. Classification (NCBI taxonomy): domain Bacteria; kingdom Bacillati; phylum Actinomycetota; class Actinomycetes; order Pseudonocardiales; family Pseudonocardiaceae; genus Saccharothrix; species Saccharothrix sp. NBAS 001. The sequence continues at coordinate 7,476,850 of NZ_CM153251.1, read as the reverse complement.
TGCGGGTGATCCAGGACCACCGCACCGACCGGGTCTACATCGCGCCGCCGGTCGCCGTCGCGCTGGCCAAGCACCCGCTGGTGGACCAGTACGACCTGTCCGGCATCGACACGATCTTCTCCGGCGCCGCGCCGCTCGACGTCGACCTGGCCGCGGCCGTCGCGAAACGCCTGGGGTGCCGCGTGTCGCAGGGTTACGGGATGACCGAGATGAGCCCGGTCAGCCACGCCATCCCGGACGAGCGCGACGACATCTCGGTCGGCACGGTCGGCGTCATCGCCCCCAACATGGAGTGCCGGTTCGTCGACCCGGCGACCGGCGAGGACGTCGGCGTGGGTGAGCGCGGTGAACTCTGGTGCCGTGGTCCGAACGTGATGAAGGGCTACCTCAACAACCCCGACGCCACTGCGGCGACTCTGGACGACGACGGCTGGCTGCACACCGGGGACGTGGCGGTGATCGACGCCGGTGGCTTGGTGAGCATCGTGGACCGGGTCAAGGAGCTGATCAAGTACAAGGGCTACCAGGTGCCGCCTGCCGAATTGGAGGCGTTGTTGTTGACGCACCCGGAGATCGCGGACGCGGCGGTGGTCGGTGTGCGTGACGACGAGGGCGAGGAAGTGCCCAAGGCGTTCGTGGTGCGGCAGGCGGGGGCGGAGCTGGACGAGGCCGGCGTGATGGCGTTTGTGGCGGAACACGTTTCGCCGCACAAGAAGGTGCGTGTGGTGGAGTTCATCGAGACCATTCCCAAGTCGGCCTCGGGCAAGATCCTGCGCAAGGATCTACGCGCTCGTGAGGCCCGCTGACCGGGTTGTTGTGGGGTGGTCGTGCGGTGAAGGCCCGGTGGTGGTCGACTTTTGAAGAAGCGCTCGCCGCGCGGCAGGCCAACAGGATGATCGGCTTCTGCGATTGTCTTCCGACCCAGCGGTGACCGGGGTTCGTGTCATCCCGTCGACCTCCCGGAGGGCTATCACACGAGCCGGGGACCTGCGAGCCTGGCACCGTGACCGGCGGTTGGTCGGCATGTCGCAGGTCCCCGACTCGTGTGACAGGGCTGCGCCAGGTCGACGGGATGACACGAAGCCCCTCTTGAGGAAGGCAAAGGAGAGTCCCCTGTGGGGAGGGCAAAGGAGTAGGTGGCGAGGTGTCGTGGTGTCGTGGTGGTCGCGCCTTCTTTTGAGGGTGCGTTGAACCCAATCTGGGTGGTTGATTCAGGTGGAGGCCGTGCTTCTGGCGGATGTCGTCGGCAGGTGCGCTGATCCGGGTCGGCAGGTGCGCTAATCCGGGAGGTGTGCGGGGGTGATCGGTGATTCGACCGTCCACCCGAGTTTCCGGTACAGCGCGAGCCCTTCCTCGGTGGCGACCAGTACGCCGCGCACTGCGCCGCTCGCTGTCGCGACGCGCGACAGTTCGGACATGACGACGCTGCCGAGTCCGCGCCTGCGGTGCGCGGGGTCGGTTTCCACCATGTCGACGACGGCCGCGTGGCTGCGCACCGCGACCCGTCCCTTCGCTGCGCTCAGGCCGTCGGCCGCGCGGACCACGACGTCGTGGACGTTCTCGGTGCTGTGCAGTTCCACGGTGTAGGGAGCAGGGGCGTTGACGAGCGGGTGGGTCCCCAGTTCGGTGCTCATCAGGAACTCTGGTGCACGGACTGTCCACCGGGAGCCCAGAACGGGCTGCACCTGTTCGACCGGACCGCAGATCTTCAGCCAGGTCCCGGGTTCGGTGAGACCGGCGGCACGTGGGCCTACCGTGCTCGGGGCCGGGTCTGGCAGGACGTAGCGCACTTGGTGTCCGGGCAGTCCGACGTCCACGCGGTAGCCGTCGGGTTCCGTGACGGGGTCGGGGGTGCCTCGGGACAAAGCCCAACCCCACACCCAGTCGGCGACGGTTCCTGACACGTCCGACGGAGTCCGGAAATCGATCACGTCCCGATCCTGCCACGCCGGCAAGCCATTTGGAGGGCTTCGGAATCGGGATGCGGGGCTCTGAGGTGAGGAGGCGCAGGGGTGGCGGAGGGGGTGGTGGAGGGGGTGGCGCGGGGGTGGCCCGGGGGGATGGTCGCGGGGGGTGGCCCGGGGGATGGTGGAGGGAGTGGTGGAGGGGGTCGCCTGTCGGTCAGGCCCTGCGTGTCAGCCTCGGCGTGTCACGCTCTGTGTCACACGGACGGGTTGACCCTGGGGTTTCGGGTCGCGTTCGACGGTGGGGTGCCGCCAGCATCGTCGGTTGTTCGACAACACCCCCCATCGTTCGGAGTCCACATGCGCACGTTCGGCAAGCTCGTCCTCGCGACCGCCGCCGCCCTCGTCCTCACCGCTCCGGTCGCGGGTGCCTCTCCGCTCAACGGCGTCGGCGGCCCGGTCGGGCAGGTCGGTTCGGTCGGGTCGAGCGGCCCGCTCAGCCTGGTGCAGCCGGTCACGAACCTGATCGGGCTCGGCCTGCTCGGCTGACCGGAATCCCGGTGTGGAAGGCCCCCGGTTCGACTCGGCCGGGGGCCTTCCCGCGTCTCGGGGGGGCGGTGCGGAAATCGGTGCTGGACGTGGGGGCGTCGGGCGGGCACTGTCCACGTCGGCCCGGCGCGGTAGGCGGAATCTCCAGTAAGGACTAGGTTTTCTGCAACGATCCAGCGTCGGCTGTCACAGCGGATGCGACCCGGTGGGGCTCATCTGGCAGGCTTGGCGCATGGCTGTCGGAACCCTCGTGCTGCTCCGCCACGGCGAGAGCGTCTGGAACGCGGAGAACCTGTTCACCGGCTGGGTGGACGTCCCCCTGTCGGACAAGGGCGTGCGGGAGGCGACGCGCGGCGGTGTGCTGCTGCGCGAGGCGAACCTGCTGCCCGACGTGGTGCACACGTCGCTGATGCGCCGCGCCATCACCACCGCCAACCTCGCGCTGGACGCGGCCGACCGCCACTGGATCCCGGTGCGCCGCGACTGGCGGCTCAACGAGCGGCACTACGGCGCGTTGCAGGGCAAGAACAAGAAGCAGACGCTGGAGGAGTTCGGCGAGGAGCAGTTCATGCTCTGGCGTCGTTCGTACGACACCCCGCCGCCGCCGATCGAGCCCGGCTCGGAGTTCAGCCAGGACGCCGACCCGCGCTACGCCGACCTCGGCCCGGACCTGCCGCTGACCGAGTGCCTGCTCGACGTCGTGAAGCGGATGATCCCGTACTGGGAGACCGCGATCGTCCCGGACCTGCGCGAGGGGCGGACGGTCCTGGTGGCCGCGCACGGCAACTCGTTGCGCGCCCTGGTCAAGCACCTCGACGGCGTCTCCGACGAGGCCATCGCGGGCCTGAACATCCCCACGGGCATCCCGCTGCGCTACGACCTGGACGAGGCCCTCAAGCCCCTCAACCCCGGCGGCACCTACCTGGACCCGGACGCGGCGGCGGACGCGATCAAGGCCGTGGCCAACCAGGGGCGTGCCTGATCGCGAAGTCCCGCTAGACCAGGCCCAGCTCGCGGGCGCGGGCACCGGCCTGGAAACGGGACGACGCGCCCAGCGCGGTCATCAGATCGGCGACGCGACGGCGGTACGTGCGCAGGGACATGCCCAGCGCACGGGCCGCCGTCTCGTCCGTCCAGCCCTCGTTCAACGCCTCCAGCACCGCCGGTGCCACCGGCCTCAGCTCGGCCATCCCGGCGTCGTGCACGGCCAGGTCGGTCCCGCCGCGCCACGCCGCCTCGAACAGCGAACCCACGCCGTGCACCAGTTCGGGCCGGGTGATCACGGTGTAGCTGCGCAGCCCGTGCGACATGTCGCCGGCGACGATCGCGACCCGCCCGTCCAGCAGGATCGTCTCGTTCACCTCGTGCGCGCACACGCGCACTTGCGCGCCATGTGACGCCATGATCCGCGCGTGCTCGGCCCACTGCGGTTCGAGCATGGTGCTCAGCCGGAACAGCTTGCGCACTTTTTTGGGCGTGCGCTCGGGCATGGTCGTCGGGTGCGTGCCCATCCACGTGCGCAGCGCGTTGGCCGCGCACGCCAGCTCCTCGGTCGCTCCCTCGAAAAGGTGCGCCGCGCGTCGGAACAGCTCCGCTTCGCCGCGCACCACGACCACGCTCTCCATGGGGCGAGCATGGCAGCATCCGGCCATGTCGAGCGTCGATCGGGGTGTTCGACCAGAGTCGTGGCCATGCTGAACCTCAACCGCATCGGCTACGGCGCGATGCAGCTCGCCGGGCCCGGCGTCTTCGGTCCGCCCGCCGACCCGGACAACGCCAAGGCCGTCCTGCGCCGCGCCGTCGAGTTGGGTGTGGACCACGTCGACACCAGCGACTACTACGGCCCGCGCGTGGTCAACGAGCTGATCCGCGAGGCCCTGCACCCCTACGACGGGCTGACCGTCGTCACCAAGGTCGGCTTCCGCCGCACCCCGGACGCGGGCTGGGCGCCCGCCGCGAGCCGGGACGAACTGCGGGAAGCCGTGCACGACAACCTGCGCGCGCTGGGCGTGGACCGGCTGGACGTGGTGAACCTGCGGATCGCGGGGCGTGACGAGGGGTCGGTCGAGGAGCCGTTCTCGGTGCTCGCCGAACTGCGCGAGGAGGGCCTGATCGGCGAGTTGGGCCTGAGCAACATCGGTCCGCAGCACCTGGCGGAGGCGCGGGCGATCGCGCCCGTGGTGTGCGTGCAGAACATGTTCAACATCGCCGAGCGCGGCGATTCGGACGTGCTCGACCTCACTACGGCGGAACAGGTCGCTTATGTCCCTTTCTTCCCGCTGGGCGGCTTTTCGCCGATTCAGCACAATGTGATGAACGAGGTCGCGGAAAGTAACGGCGCGACCGCCCGACAGGTCGCCCTCGCGTGGCTGCTGCACCGCGCGCCGAACATCCTGCTCATCCCCGGAACGTCGTCCCTCCGACACCTGGAAGAGAACCTGGCGTCCGGTCGGCTGCGCCTGTCCGAACAGGACCTGCGTCGGTTGGACACGATTGGGTGAACTAGAGCCGTCTTGGGGGAAAACATCATTGCCGGACGGTGTCGCAGGTGTCACGAACCACGCGTGCGGACTAGGCCGCACCCGGCCTGACCTGCTTACGATGCGTCCGTGACCGCAACGGGTTACCTCGTCTTGTCGATCGGCGTTCTGCTGATCGGCGGCGCGGCCTTTTTCGTCGGGCGGGCCACCGCGCGCCCGCGCAGCGAACGGCCCGCCGGCCTCACCGTCGCCGACCTGATGGGGATGGTCGTCCAGTCCGCCCACGACGGCATAGTCGTCCTCAACGTTTTCGGGGACGTCGTGCTGCACAACCCACGTGCCGAAGAACTCGGCGTGGTCCGCAACAACCGGGTGGACGACCGCGCCCGGCGCGCGGCCGAACTCGCCCGGGAAACCGGCGAGGTGGTCAACGTCGACCTGTCCTCGTTCGAGGTCAAGGGCCGGCAGCCGGAAGCGGTGCACGCCCAGGTCAAGGTGATCACCGACGGTTTCGTCGTGGTGGACGCCTCGGACGAGTCCGAGGCGGTCCGCCTGGAAGCCACCCGGCGCGACTTCGTGGCCAACGTCAGCCACGAGCTCAAGACCCCGGTGGGCGCGCTCGCGCTGCTCGCCGAGGCCGTCCTGGACGCCTCGGACGACCAGGAGGAGGTCCGCCGGTTCAGCGCCAAGATCATGCAGGAGGCCACCCGCCTGGGCACCCTGGTCACCGAGCTGATCGCGCTGTCCCGGTTGCAGGGCGCGGAGAAGCTGCCCGAGCTCAACCGGGTGGGCGTCGACGTGGTGATCGACGAGGCGATGAGCCGCTCGAAGCTCGCCGCCGAGTCGGCCGGCATCGGCATCGCCACCGACGACCCCAGCGGGCTGGAGGTCGAGGGCGACCGGACGCTGCTGGTCACCGCGTTGAGCAACCTGCTCGACAACGCGGTCGCCTACTCGCCGCCGGGCAGCCCGGTGTCGGTGAGCAGGCGGCTGGTCGCGGGCTTCGTGGAGATCGCGGTCACCGACCGCGGCATCGGCATCGCCGAAGACCAGCAGGCCCGCGTGTTCGAGCGGTTCTACCGCGTCGACAAGGCCCGGTCCCGGGCCACCGGGGGCACCGGCCTCGGGCTCGCCATCGTCAAGCACGTCGCCGCCAACCACGGCGGCGAGGTGAAGCTGTGGAGCCTCCCGGGCACCGGTTCCACGTTCACGCTGCGCATCCCGGCACACCCCGACCGGGAAGAGCGCACCGCCGACCTGCCCAGACCGGAACTCGCTGTCCCTGTGCCGACCAGCGCGGGCAAACTCGGAGGAGAGCTGTGACCAGGGTGCTCATCGTGGAGGACGAGGAGTCCTTCGCCGATCCGCTCGCCTTCCTGCTGCGCAAGGAGGGCTTCACCGCGGCGCTCGCGGCCACCGGCCAGGAGGCGTTGGAGGAGTTCGACCGCAACGGCGCGGACATCGTGCTGCTCGACCTGATGCTGCCCGGCATGAGCGGCACCGACGTCTGCAAGCAGTTGCGCGCCCGCTCGGCCGTGCCCGTGATCATGGTCACTGCCCGGGACAGCGAGATCGACAAGGTCGTGGGTCTGGAGCTGGGGGCCGACGACTACGTCACCAAGCCCTACTCGGCCCGGGAGCTGATCGCCCGCATCCGCGCCGTGCTGCGCCGCGGCGGCGAGTCCGAGGAGCTGTTGCCGCAGGTCCTGGAGGCCGGCCCGGTCCGGATGGACGTCGAGCGGCACGTGGTCACGGTCGACGGCGGCGAGGTCAACCTGCCGCTCAAGGAGTTCGACCTGCTGGAGTACCTGCTGCGCAACGTCGGTCGCGTGCTCACCCGCGGTCAGCTCATCGACCGGGTGTGGGGTGCGGACTACGTCGGCGACACCAAAACCCTGGACGTGCACGTCAAGCGGCTGCGGTCGAAGATCGAGCCCGATCCGTCGACTCCGCGGCACCTGGTGACCGTGCGCGGACTGGGCTACAAGTTCGAGTCCTGACCCCGCCGACCGGGTACGGTGCACGCCGTGCGCCTAGGGGTGCTTGATGTCGGGTCCAACACCGTCCACCTCTTGGTGGTGGACGCTCATCGTGGTGCCCACCCGACGCCGATGAGTTCGGAGAAGTCCGTCCTGCGGCTGGCCGAGCAGCTGGACGAGGACGGGCTGCTCACCAAGGCCGGTGCGGACCAGCTGGTCCGCACGGTCGCCGCGACCAAGGCCTCCGCGGCCCGGCTGGGCTGCGAGGACCTGATGGCCTTCGCCACGTCCGCGGTCCGCGAGGCGGGCAACTCGGCCGAGGTGCTCGACCGGGTCCGCTCCGAGACCGGGGTGGACCTCAAGGTCCTGTCCGGCGAGGACGAGGCCCGCTACACCTTCCTGGCGGTGCGCCGCTGGTACGGGTGGTCCGCCGGGCGGCTGCTCTGCCTGGACATCGGCGGCGGCTCGCTGGAACTGGCGATCGGCCTGGACGAGGAGCCCGAGGAGGCGTTCTCGGTCCCGCTGGGCGCGGGCCGGCTGACCCGGACCCGGTTCCGGCACGACCCGCCCAGCCGGTCGGAGATCCGCGACACCACCGAGTGGCTGGACGACCAGCTCGCCCCGGTGGTCAAGAAGCTCCGCCGCGCCGGATCACCCGATCGGGTGGTCGCGACGTCCAAGACGTTCCGCACGCTGGCCCGGCTGACCGGCGCCGCCCCGTCGACCGCCGGGCCGCGCGCCCGGCGGGTGCTCACCCACGCGGGGTTGCGGCAGCTCACCGCGTTCGTCTCGCGGATGTCCGCGCACGACCTGGCGGAGCTGGAGGGGGTGAGCGCGAGCCGGTCCCACCAGCTCGTCGCGGGGGCCCTGGTGGCCGAGGCCACCATGCGAGCCCTGTCACTCGGAGAGCTGGAGATCTGCCCCTGGGCGCTGCGGGAAGGTGTCATCCTGCGTCGGCTGGACCACACTAACGGCCCGGACAACGGCGAGGCGCGGGAGAACCCCGCTGCCCGCACCCGTCGGCCGGGTGACACTGGACGGACTGGCCGCCACGGGGCACGGTGGAGTTGATGAGTCGAGAGAGCGAGTCCGAGCAGACCCAGCGCACGGTCGCGGAGTTGCTCGCCCAGTACGGCGCGGGCTCCGGCGAGGTGTCGCCGCGTCGCCGACGCCGTCGTGCCGAGGACGCCTCGGACACCGCTCCGCAGGCGATCATCGACCGGGTCAACTCCGACAGCGGCCGGCTGCTGCCCATCCGCGACGAGCCCGTCCCGCCGCCCGCCGCGCCCCCGCCGCCGCCCGCCGGCCCCCGCCGGGCCAGCCGCCGCGCGCGCGCCCGACCGAGCCCGAGCGCACCGCCTACCAGCAGCCCGTCCAGCCCCCGGTCCGGCCCGAGCCGCCCGTCGGCCCGCCCGGACGCCTTGACCCGCCGTCGTCGCGCCTGGACGTGCCGCAGCCGCCGCCCGGCCGGCCCGAGCCGCCGGTCCGCCCGGACCCGCGCGCCCGGCTGGACCCGCCGACCGGCCGCCGGCCCGGTCCGCCCGCGCCGCCCAGCGCGGCCGAGGAGACCCGCCAGGTCCCGCCGATCACCGACGACTTCCCGGACGACTACGACTTCGCGGCCGAGGCCGCCCGGTCGGGCCACCCCAAGCCGAACGTCCCGCCGGGCCCGCCGCCCGCCGGACCGCCGAAACCGCCGCCCGCCGAGGCGTCCCGGTCGAACCTGGTCCGCCCCGGCCCGCCGCCGGTCCGCGACCCGGCCACCGAGGTGCTGCCGCGCATCTCGGACAAGCTCACGCCCAACGTGCCGCTGGAGTCGCTGCCCACCGAGTCGGTGCTGATCGTGCCGCCGGCGCCGGCCAAGATGCCCGACCCGCTGCCCGACCAGTCCCCCGAGGACTGGTTCGGCGACGACGACGAGGAGCGCCCGGCCGAGCCGGAGAGCACCCAGTTCCACCCGTACGTCGACCTCGACGAGGAGGACGACGAGGACGACGACTACCGCCGGGCCGACCGCGCCGACTTCGACGACGAGCCCGCCGGGCTGGCCGACGTCGACGCCGACCCGGAGGAGCCGGTCGAGCGCTCGCCCGGCAAGGAGTGGCTGGTCATGATCGGCCAGCTGGCGATCGGCGTGGTCGGCGGCGCGGCGCTGTGGCTGGGCTTCAGCTTCCTGTGGCGCACGCTCGCGCCCGCCGCGCTGGTGGTGGCGCTCGCGGTCACCGTCGGCCTGGTCATGCTGGTCCGCAAGATCCGCCGCGCGGACGACCTCCAGACCACCATCCTGGCCGTGCTGGTGGGCCTGATCGTCACGGTGTCACCAGCGGCGATGCTGCTGGTGAAGTCTTGATCCCGGTCGGCCTGTCCACCGCGGCCGTGTGGCCGCAACCCGCGGGCGCGGCTTTCCAGGCCGCCGCCGAACTCGGGTACGACGGCGTCGAGGTCATGGTGTGGGCCGACCCGGTCAGCCAGGACGTGCGGGCCGTGCGCCGGCTGTCCGAGGGGCTGAAGGTGCCCGTGCTCGCCGTCCACGCGCCGTGCCTGCTGATCAGCCAGCGGGTGTGGTCGCCGGACCCGGTGGAACGGCTGCGCCGCAGCGTCCAGGCCGCGCAGGACCTGGAGGCGCGCACGGTCGTGGTGCACCCGCCGTTCGTCTGGCAGCGCAAGTACGCCGACGGCTTCGCCGACCTGGTCGCCGAGCTGGAGGACGGCTCCGGCGTGGCGATCGCCGTGGAGAACATGTTCCCGGTCCGCCGCCCGCTCGGCCGCGGCCGGTCGGTGCAGGTGACGGCGTTCCGGCCGTCCATCGACCCGACCGACGTCGGCCACCGCAACTACACGCTGGACCTGTCCCACGCCTCGGCCGCCCACGTGGACACCATGGAGCTGGCCAAGCGGATGGGCGACGGGCTCTCCCACGTCCACCTGGCCGACGGCACGGGCCTGCCGAAGGACGAGCACCTGATCCCCGGACGGGGCAGCGAGCCCTGCGCCGAACTGTGCGAGTGGCTGGTCCGTTCGGGCTTCTCCGGGCAGGTTGTGCTGGAGGTCAACACCCGCAAAGCGCGGACAGCCGCCGAACGCCGGGAACTGCTCGCCGAGTCCCTGCTGTTCGCCCGCCTGCACCTCTGACCCGCTGCTTTCCCCCCAAGTACCGACTAGGGTCTTGATCGTGAATCCGTTGCGCACGTTGATCCTCGCCGCCGCGGGCAACGATGCGGTGCGGCGGGCCGTCGCGACCGCGCCGGTCAGCCGGGACGTGGTGCGCCGGTTCGTGGCCGGCGAGACGGTTGCCGAAGCCGTCGACGCGACCGCCGACCTGGTCGAGCACGGCCTCCGGGTCACCCTCGACTACCTGGGCGAGGACACCTCGGACCGGGCCGTCGCCGAGCGGACCGTGCAGTCCTACCTGACGCTGCTCGACCAGCTGCACGAGAGCGGGCTGTCCGACGACGCCGAGGTGAGCGTGAAGCTCTCCGCGGTCGGGCAGGCGCTGGACGAGCGGCTCGCGCTGGACAACGCGTCGCGCATCTGCGCGGCGGCGGGCCAGGGTGGGACCACCGTCACGCTCGACATGGAGGACCACACCACCACCGACTCGACCCTGCGGGTGCTCGGCGAGCTGCGGCGGTACTGGCCGTCGACCGGCGCGGTGCTCCAGGCGTACCTGCGGCGGACCCTGGAGGACTGCCACGCCCTCAAGGGCGCGCGGGTGCGGCTGTGCAAGGGCGCGTACGCGGAGCCCGCCTCCGTGGCGTTCAGCGACCCGCACGAGGTGGACCTGAACTACGTGCGCTGCGCGAACGTCCTGCTGGCCGGCGACGGCTACCCGATGTTCGCCACGCACGACCCGAGGCTGGTGGAGATCGTCGCCGAGCGCGCCCGGTGGCACGACCGCGCGACCGACTCGTTCGAGTTCCAGATGCTCTACGGGATCCGCCCCGCCGAACAGGCGCGACTGGCGGCCGAGGGCCACGTGGTGCGGGTCTACGTGCCCTTCGGGGAGCAGTGGTACGGGTACCTGATGCGGAGGCTGGCCGAACGCCCGGCCAATGTGGCGTTCTTCCTGCGTTCGCTGGTCAGCCGCTCGTGAGGAGCCCCGTGTCGTTCTCGGTAGCCAGTGCCGTCCGCCCGCTCGGCGACGGCACGTACACCGCGACCCTGCCCGCGGAGTGGACCATCGGTCCCAAGCCGCACGGCGGGTTCCTGCTCGCCCTCGCGGCGCGGGCGGCCGTCCACGCGGCCGGCGGCGCGATGCCCGGCACGGAGGACCTCGCCCCGCTCGCGGTCAGCGCCCAGTTCCTGCGCGCGCCGGAGGTCGGGCCGGTGCTGCTGCGCACCGAGGTCCGCAAGGCCGGCCGGACGGCGACGGTGGTCACCTCCACGCTGGAGCAGCGCGGTCGCAGCTGCGTCGAGTCGACCGTGACGGTGGGGCGCATCCCGGTGCAGCCGCCGGACTACGCGGACCTGCCCGACGTGCCCGCCGTGCCGCCCGCCGACGCCGTCGACCTGGCCACGCTCGGGCCCGGCGGGGTCTACAAGCTCGGCTCGGTGTGCGACGTGCGGCTGGACAAGCAGGGCGCGGGCTTCCTGGCCGGGCGCTCCGGCGACCCGCTGGTCCTGCGGCTGTGGGTGCGGCCCTTCGGCGAGCGCGCCGACCCGTACTTCGCGCTGGTCGCGGGGGACATCTCGATGCCGGTCACGTTCAACCTGGGCCGGTTCGGGTGGTCGCCGACGGTGCAGCTCACCGCCCTGCTGCGGGCCGTGCCCGCGTCCGGCTGGCTGCGCGTGCAGGTGACGTGCAGCGCGGTGCACGGGCAGTGGTTCGACGAGGACGCCGTGGTGATCGACTCGACCGGCCGCCTGGTGTGCCAGGCCCGGCAGCTCGCCCTCACGCCCGCCGGCTGACACCCCCTCGGCCGGCGTCGGCCGAACGGCCCAGCCGTGGCAGGCTTGCCGCATGACGACGATCGCGGTGCTCGGGGCGGGGAAGATCGGGGAGGCGTTGCTGTCCGGCCTGTTGCAGGGCGGACGGCCGGCGGACGAGTTGGTGTTCACCGAGAAGCACCCGGAGCGCTCCGCCGCGCTGACCGAGCGCTACGGCGTGAAGGGGGTGGACGTCCCGTCCGCCGCCCAGCTCGCCGACGTGCTGGTGGTCGCGGTCAAGCCGCAGGACATCGAACCGCTGCTGGACGAACTCGCGCCCGTGCTGCGGCCCGGCGCGCTGGTCGTGTCGCTGTGCGCCGGCCTGCCCACCGCGCTCTACGAGCGCCGGCTGCCCGAGGGCACGCCCGTGGTCCGGGTCATGCCGAACACGCCGATGCTGGTCGGCGAGGCCATGAGCGCGATCTCGGCCGGGCGGTTCGCCGGGTCCGGGCACCTCGACCTGGTCGAGGAGCTGCTCGGCACGGTGGGCAAGGTGGCCCGGGTGCCGGAGAACCAGCAGGACGCCGTGACGGCGCTGTCCGGCTCCGGGCCCGCCTACTTCTTCTACCTGGTCGAGGCCATGATCGACGCCGGGATCCTGCTGGGCATCCCGCGCGAGCTGGCCGCCACCCTGATCATCCAGTCCGCGGTCGGCGCGGCCCAGATGCTCAACCAGGGCGACCAGCACCCGGTGATCCTGCGCGAGGCGGTCACCTCGCCCGCCGGGACCACCATCATGGCCATCCGCGAACTGGAGAAGCACGGCGTTCGGGCGGCCCTGCTGGCGGCCATCGAGGCCGCTCGCGACCGTTCGGTGGAGCTGGGGCAGGCCCACCAGGCGGACTGATACCGCCATTGGCCGTCGCACCAGTCCCACGAGTCCCGTTACTCTCAGGGGAGCACGTGCGTGTCGAACCGTCGGTGGGGAAGCCGACGGCACGACGCGTGTCGAAGGACACGGTGAACCATGCCGGAGGACAACGATCGAGCACCTTTGGTCCAGGTCAAGTTCCTGACCGTCGCAGAGGTGGCGCTGGTGATGCGTGTGTCGAAGATGACGGTGTACCGGCTGGTGCACTCGGGCGAGCTGACCGCGGTACGCGTGGGCAAGTCGTTCCGGGTGCCCGAGAAGGCGGTGCACGAGTACCTGAGGAACGCCTACTTCGACGCCGGGTGAGGGCACGCGCCGGCAGCCGGGTAAAGTCACAGGCCGTTCGTGCCTGGTGTCGGCGCGCCCTACCTGATGGGTGTCTCCACCGGCGCGTGGAGAACCACCCAACGTCTAGTGAGTGAGGGACCCGCATGGGCTCGGTCATCAAGAAGCGCCGCAAGCGCATGTCGAAGAAGAAGCACCGCAAGCTGCTGCGCAAGACCCGCGTCCAGCGTCGCAAGCGCGGCAAGTAGGCCTACGGGTTTTCCCGGCGCCGATCCCCGTTCCGCGGGGGTCGGCGCCTGCTTTTTTCCCGGGCGCAGCGGGTTCGGCGGGCGGTGCTCCGCCGTCGCGCGCGCCGCCATCCGGGTGAACGGCGCGGTGACCTGGGTCAAGACCCCGCTCGCGGAACGATCAGGTCTTCGAATTCGTGGGTAGCATCCACGTCGTCGCACCGCACCCCACGCACGGAGTCGCATGGCGCCCAAGGTCGTACTCGTCACCGGTTGCAGCCGCTTCCTCGGCGGCCACCTCGCCGCGCGGTTCGCCGCCAACCCCGACGTGGACCGGGTGCTCGGCGTGGACACCGAGCCGCCGTCGCGCGACCTGCTGCGCCGGATGGGCCGGGCCGAGTTCGTCCGGGCCGACATCCGCAACCCGCTCATCGCCAAGGTCATCGCCGCCGCGCACGTCGACACCGTCGTGCACGCCTCGGTGACCGCCAACCCGGCCGGACCCACCGGCCGCACGGCGATGAAGGAGATGAACGTCATCGGCACCATGCAGCTGCTGGCGGCGTGCCAGAAGTCGCCGCACGTGCGCAAGCTCGTGGTGAAGTCGACCAGCGCGGTGTACGGGTCGTCCTCGCGCGACCCGGCGGTGTTCACCGAGGACATGGGGCCCAAGGACCTGCCCTCCAGCGGGTACGCGAAGGACGCCGTCGAGGTCGAGGGCTACGTGCGCGGGTTCGCGCGCCGCCGGCCGGACGTCGCGGTCACCGCGCTGCGGTTCACCAACTTCATCGGCCCGCGCATCGACACCGTGCTGACCAGGTACTTCGCCCTGCCCGTGGTGCCGACGATCATGGGCTACGACGCCCGCGTGCAGCTGCTGCACTCCGAGGACGCGCTGGCCGTGCTGGAGCGCGCGACCCTGCACGACCTGCCCGGCGTGTTCAACGTCGGCGGCGACGGGGTACTGCTGTTGTCGCAGGCGATCCGACGGGCGGGGAAGCTGCCCCTGCCGGTGCCCAGCACGGCGGTGCCGACCGTGGGCAGGCTGTTCCGCAGCGCCCGGCTGGTGGACTTCTCGCCGGACCAGATGCGGTTCCTGAACTGGGGCCGCGTGGTCGACACCGGTCTGCTGCGGCGCGAGTTCGGGTTCACCCCGAGGTGGACCACGCAGCAGGCGTTCGACGACTACGTGAGCGGCCGGGGGATGCGGCCGCTGATCGACCCGGACCTGGTGGCGTCGGTCGAGCGCGGTGTGCTCGACGCGGCGACCAGGCTCCGGTGAACCCCGCCGAGGAGGTGGACGTGGCAGAGGCACGGGTCATCCCGCTGCACGCCCCGGACCGGGGCGCCTCCCGGCGACCCCGACCGGCGGCCGGGCAGTCGCCGGAGCAGCCCCCTGAGCCGTCCGCGGAGCCGTCCGCCGGGTCGTCTTCCGGGTCGTCTGCCGAGTCGTCTGCCGAGTCGTCTGCTGAGTCGTCTTCTGGGCAACCCGGTTCGCCGGACTGGGAGCGCCGGCTGGCCGGCCTGCTGGCGTTCGCCCGGCGGCGGTTGCAGGGCGACTACGAGGTGGACGAGTTCGGCTTCGACCCCGACCTGACCGACAACGTCCTGATGCCGCCGCTCAAGCCGCTGTACGAGAAGTGGTTCCGGGTGGAGACCATCGGGATGCACAACGTGCCCGCCGAGGGCGGCGCGCTGATCGTGGCGAACCACTCGGGCACGCTGCCGCTGGACGCCACCATGACCGCCTACGCGGTGCGCGCGGACCACCCGGCCCGCCGGCACCTGCGGATGCTGGGTGCCGACCTGGTGTTCAAGACCCCGGTGCTGGGCGCGCTGGCCCGCAAGTCGGGCCAGACCCTGGCGTGCAACCCCGACGCCGAGCGGCTGCTGCGCTCCGGCGAGCTGGTCGGCGTGTGGCCGGAGGGCTTCAAGGGCATCGGCAAGCCGTTCAAGGACCGGTACAAGCTCCAGCGGTTCGGTCGCGGCGGGTTCGTCTCGGCGGCGCTGAACACCGGCGTGCCGATCATCCCGTGCTCCATCGTGGGCGCGGAGGAGATCTACCCGATGATCGGCGACATCAAGGCCCTGGCCAGGCTGTTCGGCTTCCCCTACTTCCCGGTGACCCCGCTGTTCCCGCTGCTGGGCCCGCTCGGCGCGATCCCGCTGCCGTCGAAGTGGTACATCGAGTTCGGCGAACCGATCCGCACCGACGTGCACGGCGAGCACGCGGCCGACGACCCGATGCTGGTCTTCAACCTGACCGACCAGGTCCGCGAGACCATCCAGCAGACCCTCTACCGCCTGCTCACCCAGCGCCGGAACGTCTTCCTGGGCTGACGCCGTCAGGCGCGGGGCTTGGCCACGACCTGCTCGTCGTCCTCGTACACGATCACGCCGGGGTCGTCGGTGGTCACGCGCTCGCAGCCCACGCCGTGGGCGGCCAGGACCTCCAGGTACCCGTCGACCCGGCTGATCAGGTGCCGGGCCGACGCCTTGAACCACGCCACCGCACCGGGGTGCAGGTCGTGGTCGTACACGGTCGGGTCGACGGTGGTCGGGGTGGTGTACGCGGCGTCGTACCAGGCGTTGTTCACGCGGCGGAACTCGTCCTGCTCCGGGGTCGGCCGGCCCTCCCGCGCCAGGCCGTTGACCAGGCCGAACACCCCCGGGTGGATACCGCGCGTGTTCCGGGTCGTGGCCTGGAAGCGGACGTAACGCGGGTTCGCCGCCGGGTCAGCCACGGCGGCGGTACGCCAGGCCCGCGGCGATCGCCCCCGCGACGGCCCCGGCGCCCAGCACCGACGGCACGCCGATCTTCGCGGCCTTGCGGCCGGTCCGGAAGTCGCGGATCTCCCAGCCGCGCTTGCGGGCCGTGTCGCGCAGGCCCGAGTCCGGGTTCACCGCGACCGCCGTGCCGACCACGGACAGCATCGGCACGTCGTTGACCGAGTCCGAGTACGCCGTGCACCGCCGCAGGTCCAGGCCCTCCTTGGCGGCCAGCGAGCGCACCGCGTGCGCCTTCGCCCGGCCGTGCAGCAGGTCGCCGACCAGCTTGCCGGTGTAGACGCCGTCCTCGCTCTCCGAGACGGTGCCGAGCGCGCCGGTCAGGCCGAGCCTGCGGGCGATGATCTGGGCCAGTTCCACCGGGGTGGCGGTGACCAGCCACACCCGCTGCCCGGCGTCCAGGTGCATCTGCGCCAGGGCCTGGGTGCCGGTCCAGATCTTGTCGGCCATCAGCTCGTCGTAGATCTCCTCGCCGAGGCTGACCAGCTCCGCCACCGACCGGCCCGCGACGAACGACAGCGCCTGCTCGCGGGAGGCCTTGACGCTCTGCGGGTCCTCGCGCCCGCCGACCCGGAACTTGATCTGCTGCCACGCGAACCCGGCCAGGTCCGAGTTCTTGAAGTACTTGCGCGCGGCCAGGCCGCGCGCGAAGTGGAAGATCGACGCGCCCATCATCATCGTGTTGTCCACGTCGAAGAACGCGGCGGCGGTCAGGTCGGTGGGAGAGTCCGCGCCCGGACCGCGCACGGAGGCCAGCGCGGCCTCGGCCGAGGCCTCACCGGCCAGTTCGGCGAGCCTCTCCCGTTCCGCCGAGCCCTCCACCACACGCCTTTTCACCACGTCAGCGCCTCCCAGCGTCCGATGGGGACAGGGTAGCGATCAGCCGATGAGGCCGGGCAGCGGTGGCAGCGGGATGGGCAAGGACGGCAGCGTGATGGGCGGTTCGACGCTCGGCGTGACCGACGGGATCGGCAGGCCGGGCTTGCTGGTGCCGGGCGTGGTGCCGACGCCGCCGGGCGGGGCGGTCGGCGCGGGGGTGGTCGTGGTCGGGCCGCCGCCGGGCGCCGGGGTCACCGCGACCGACGTGGCGGGCGCCTCGGTGGCCGGCGCGCTCGGCGTGGTCGGCGGCGCGGCGCACTCGCCGGTCGCGGGCACCGGGCCGACCTCGTCGAACTGACCGGTCGTCACGGTCGCGCAGCGGGCCCGTGCGGACAGGTCCTCGGCGCGCCGCGCGATCCGGCCCAGCAGGTCCAGGGACGTGCCGGCGCGGGCCGCCGCCTCGGCGGGCAGGCGACCGCGCAGGTCGCCCAGGCGGGTCGTCTGGGAACCGGCCCACTCGCGCAGCGAGCCGAGCGTGCGCTCGTCGGCGTTCGAGCCGTGCGCGGCCAGCACGCGGGAACCGGCCGCGGCGTCGGCGTCGAAATCGGTCAACGCGGTGAGGTAGCCGCCCAGCGGGCCGCCGCCGGAGTCCTCGCGGTACCGGTCGAGCATGGTCTCCATCTCGGAGATCCGGGCCGAGGCGAACTCCAGGCGCTTGTACCCCTTGGACTCCTCGCCGAAGGTCAGGCCCAGCGAGGCCGACTCGGCGGTGCGCTTGACGCCGTAGAGCGCGTCACCGGGCAACGCGTCGCGGGACAGCAGGAGGCTCATCCCGACCAGCGAGAACACCAGGCACAACGCGGCGGCGAGGGCGACTGCTAATCGGCCGCGGGCTCCGCTGCGCGGACGCCGCCGGTCGATCTCGGCGGCCGGGGGAGGGGTCGCGCCGAGCACCCGCTCCCGCATCCGGGCCTTGGTCGCCTCGTCGGGGCCGCTCGTGACTGCGGCTTTCCGCAGCAGGGCGACGACGGCGAGTTCGTCGGCGAAGTCCGGATCGGCTTGTTCGGGCTGCGCGTCGACGGCGCGGGCGAACTGCTCGCGCTGCCTGTGACGCCCTAGCGGCGTGATCCCTCTGCCCACCATCCCGCACCGACTCGTCAGGAGTTCCTGCCCCGAGTAACGAACCCGCGGGTGCCGGGGTTACGCGGGTACGAGCGGCGCATCCCACGACCACGCGATCGTGGCGACCGGGTCACCGCAGCCAGTTCGGCAGCAGTTGGGCCAGCCTGCGCACAGCGCGGTGTTGCAGGGCCTTGATGGCGCCTTCGTTGCGACCCATCTTCGCGGCCGTTTCCGCCACGGACAAGCCCTGGATGAAACGGAGAGTGATGCATTCCCGCTGGTCGTCACCCAGTTGGGCTACACATTTGAGGAGTTCCGCGTTGGCCGCATCGGTCAGCACCTCCTGCTCGGGACCGCTCGTGACCTCGCGGTTGTCCGCCGGCTCGGCCGTCGTGACCTCCAGCCGGTAGCGGCTGGACTTCACGTGGTCGAACACGATGTTGCGGGCGATGGTGACGAACCACGCACCCACGTCCCGGCCCTGGTAGCTGATGGAGCCGATGCTGCGCAGCGCGCGGAGGAACGTCTCGCTGGTGACGTCCTCGGCCAGGGTGCGGTCGCCCACCCGGAACAGCACGTACCGGAAGACGACGTCCACGTAGCGGTCGTAGAGCGCACCGAAGGCGTCCGTGTCGCCTGCCTGGGCGGCACGCACGAGGTCCCACGGCTCTTCGACCGAGTCGTTCTGCACACCCTCGATCGTGCTGGACCGGCCGCCCGCACTCCACATCGAGCGGAGTGTCCGGTCCGTCTTGTCGCGCGCCCTTGCGGTCATCGGCTCGCGGCACCTCCACAGAGTCGCCGTCCGGGCAGCATACGTGTTGTTACTCCGTAGTAGGTAGCGGCAACCGGTCTCGAATCCACCACGCGTTCGGCGGCACTGCGTGACGCCACCCGCCCGTGACAGACTGCGCGGAGGTCCGCAGAGTTAAACCAGGAGGTCGACTTGACCGCTTCCGCACGCAACGTCGCCGACCTGGTTCGCGCCTCCGCGCACCGTGGACCCAAGCACGTGGCACTGGTGGATGTCACGACTGCGAACAGTTACACCTGGTCCGAACTCGACTCGTTCGTGGATCGCGAAGCCCACCGGCTGGTGGACGCGGGCGTCGAGCCGGGTGACCGGGTGGTCGTGCGACTGCCGACCGGGCCGGCGTTCTGCGTGGCCGTGTTCGGCGTCCTGCGCGCGGGCGGCGTGGTCGTGCCCGCCGGACCGGGCCAGCCCGCCCGCGAACTCCAGCGCCTGGTCGCCGACAGCGGCGCGCGGCTGCTGGTCGGCGACGGCGGCGGCTCGGACGCCACCGCGCTGCCCGAACCCGAACTCGTGCCCGGCGAGGAGTTCACCGCGATCGGCGCGGACGAGGACCTGGCCGTGCTCGGCTACACGTCCGGGACCTCCGGCGTGCCGCGCGGCGCGATGCTGTCGCACCGGGCGCTGCTGGCCAACGTCGACCAGTGCGCGTCCCTGCGCCCCGCCCCGGTGACCGCGGGGGACCGGGTGCTGCTGGCGCTGCCGCTGTTCCACGTCTACGGCCTGGGGCCCGGTCTGCTCCAGGTGGCGGGCGCGGGCGCGACCGCCGTGCTGCTGGAGCGGTTCGACCCGGACGCCGCGCTCACCGCGATCCGCGAGCACCGGGTGACCACGCTGGTCGGCGTGCCGCCGATGTACCAGGCGATCCTGGCCCAGCCGGTCGAGCGGCTGCGCGACGACCTGGCCACCGTGCGGCTGTTCACCTCGGGCGCCGCGCCGCTGGCGGCGGGCGTGCTCGACGGCGTGCGGCAGGCCGTGGGCCTGCCCGTGTACGAGGGCTACGGCCTGACCGAGACCGGCCCGGTGCTGACCTCCACGCTGGTCGGCGGCACCCCGAAACCCGGTTCGGTGGGGCGCGCGCTGCCCGGCGTCGAGGTGCGCCTGGTCGACACCGACGGCCGGCCGCTCGACCTGGACGAGGACGAGCCCGGCACCGGCCTGGTCGCCGCCCGCGGCGCGAACCTGTTCAGCGGCTACTGGCCGGACGGCGCGCACGGCCCGGACGCCGAGGGCTGGTTCCGCACCGGCGACGTCGGCTACCTCGACGAGGAGGGTGACCTGCACCTGGTGGACCGGGCGGGCGACCTGATCATCGTCAACGGCTTCAACGTCTACCCGCACGAGGTCGAACAGGTCGTCGGCGAGCTGGCCGGGGTGGCCGAGGCGGCGGCGGTCGGCGTGCCGGACGAGCGGACCGGCGAGTCGGTCAAGGTCGTCGTGGTGCCGGCCGAGGGCGCGGACCTGACCGAGGACGCGGTCAAGGACCACTGCGCGGCCCGCCTGGCGAAGTTCAAGGTGCCCACGACGGTCGAGTTCGCCCCGACCCTGCCCCACTCGCCCACCGGCAAACTGGCCCGAGCCCGCCTCCGCCTCCCCCTGGCCTGACCCGGCGCGCGATGATGGGCGGGTGAGCCACCACGTGACGCTGGTCAGCCGGGTCGACTGCCACGCCTGCGACCAGGCCAAGGCCGACCTCGAACGGATCTGCGGCGAACTCGGCGTGCCGTGGGACGTGCAGGACGTGGACGCCGACCGCGAGCTGCGCGCCGAGTACGGCGACCGGGTGCCGGTGATCCTGGTCGACGGCGCCGAGCACGGCTACTGGTCGGTCGAGGAAGCCCGGCTGCGCGCCGCGCTGAGCTGAGCCCGCAGCCCGACCGGGGCCGAAAGATCGCGGATTCGCCGAACCGCGGCGGGCGCGGTGTCGAATTACCCGTATGTCGCGTTGGACCGCAGCCCTGATCGGCCTCCTCGGTGTCGCCGCCGCCCTCGCGGCCGGGCACCTCGTCGCGGGGCTGGTCGGGCCCACCGCGTCGCCCTTCCTCGCGGTGGGCAACACCGCCATCGACTTCACGCCGACGCCGCTGAAGGACTTCGCCGTCCGGACGTTCGGCACCTACGACAAGCTCGTCCTGCTGGTCGGCATGGGCGCGGTGATCGCCGTCGTCGCGGTGGTCGCCGGGCTGCTGTCGCGCAAGAGCCCGCTGCCCGGCACGGTCCTGGCCGGCGCGCTCGGCGTGGTCGGCGTCGCGGCCGTGCTCTACCGGCCCGACCTCGGCCAGCTGGGCGTGCTCGCGCCGATCGCGGCCGGCGTCGTCGGGATCGTGGTCTTCCGGTGGCTGCACCGGGCGGCCACCACGCCCGCCTCGCCCGGCGAGAGCCGCCGGACCTTCCTGATCGCGGCCGGCGCGAGCGTGATCGCGGGCGTCGGCGGGCAGTTCATCGGCACCCGGACCGACGTCGAGGGCTCGCGCCGCGCGATCGGCAGCCTCAAGCCCGCCACGCCGGCGCCCGCGATCCCGGCCGGGGCGGACTTCGTCGCGGACGGGACGCCCTCGTTCATCACGCCGAACCCCGACTTCTACCGGGTCGACACGGCGCTGAGCGTGCCGCGCGTGCTGGCCGAGGACTGGACCTTGCGGGTGCACGGCCTGGTCGACCGCGAACTCACCCTGCGCTACGACGACCTGCGCGGCCGTGACCTGGTCGAACGCACGATCACGATGACCTGCGTCTCCAACGAGGTGGGCGGCCCGTACGTGTCGACGGCGAACTTCGTCGGCGTGCCGCTGCGCGACGTGCTGCTGGAGGCGGGCGTCAAACCCGGCGCGGACCAGCTGTTCTCCACCAGCGTGGACGGGTGGACCGCGGGTTCGCCGGTCGACGTCGTGATGGAACGCGATCGCGGCGCGCTGATCGCGCTGGGCATGAACGGCGAGCCGCTGCCGGTCGAGCACGGGTTCCCGGCCCGCCTGGTCGTGCCCGGCCTGTACGGCTACCTCTCGGCCACCAAGTGGGTGGTCGACCTGGAGCTGACCACGTTCGCGGACAAGCGCGGCTACTGGCTGGAGCGCGGCTGGGGCCAGAAGGGCCCGATCAAGGTCATGTCGCGGATCGACAGCCCGCAGGGGTTCGCCACGGTCCGCGGCCGGGTGGTGGTGAGCGGGGTGGCCTGGGCGCAGCCGACCGGGGTCGGGAAGGTCGAGGTGCGGTCGGACGGCGGCCCGTGGCGCGACGCCGCGCTGGCGGCCGAGGTGAACGGGTCGACGTGGCGGATGTGGCGCGCCGAGCTGGACCTGCCGCCGGGCGGGCACACCGTCGAGTGCCGGGCCACCGACCTCAAGGGGTTCACCCAGCCGTCGGCGCGGGTCGCCCCGATCCCGGACGGCGCGACCGGCTGGCACTCGATTTTTTTCACGATCGAGTGATCCGGCCGAACCGGATCGACCCCTGCTTCGAATGTCTCAGTGACTACCGATTCCGGTAAAACGAGGAGTGATCCGAGTGCGCAAGCTCGCCATCGCCGGCGTCGCCGCCGCAGCTGCCCTGTCCCTCGCGGCCTGCGGAGGTGGCACCAGCGCTTCCAGCACGAGCAGCACGGCGCCCGCCGCGACCACGACCACCACCACCGCCTCGTCGTCCGCGATGGCCGACGGCGTCACGCAGACCACCGACGTGTTCGGCCCGGGCTGCGCGAGCGTGCCGCAGGACCCGTCGAACAAGGGCTCCCTGCAGGGCATGGTCAGCGACCCGGTGGCCATCGCGGCGAGCAACAACCCGCTGCTGACCAAGCTGGTCGCGGCCGTGCAGGCGGCGAACCTGGTCGACACGCTGAACTCCAAGCCCGCGATCACCGTGTTCGCGCCGTACGACCCGGCGTTCGCCGAGCTGGGCGACGCCAAGTTCCAGGAGCTGGCGCACGACCCGGCCACCCTGGGCAAGATCCTGGCCTTCCACGTGGTCGACAAGCGCTACGACGCCAAGGGCCTGGAGTCGGCCGGCACCGTGAAGTCGCTCACCGGCCAGGACCTCAAGATCTCCGGCACCGGCGACGCGATGACCGTGAACGGCGCGCCCGTCCTGTGCGGCAACATCCCGACCAAGAACGCCACGGTGTTCGTGATCGGCAAGGTCCTGTCGCCGCCGGCGGCGTGACCCCTGATCCGGTGGGCGCGGACCTCCCCCCGGACCGCGCCCACCCCCTTCCCCGGCAGATCCGGTCAGCCCTCGGCTGGCCGGATCTCCGGCGTTTCCGGGCCGGTCGTCCGGGGGTCGCCGGGGGTTCACCCGATGGTGGGTGACGAGGTGGGCCGGCCGGGCGCGTATCCACGCGGCGACCCGGCTCCCCTTTTCCCCGGGGGGATGTTCCATGGGGGTTGACCGAGTTCAGGTGCCCACCCGGCCGGCAGGCCGCCGACTTTGTGCATACGTTCACAAGCGGTACGGTGGGTCTATCACTCCGCTGGTGACGGTGCCCGGCGGGTCAGTGCTTCGGATGTCGAGGAGAGCCAGCGTGGTGGATCGGCGGGGCGAGGGTGACGAGGTCGTGACCACCACCTCGAAGCCGCCCGCCGAGTCGGTCGCGGACGTCCGGGAACGGGCGCGCGCGATCCCGGAAGCGGCGGTCGCCCGGCTCGCGGTCTACCTCCGGGTGCTCTCCGGGATGGCCGAGCAGGGCGTGACGACCATCTCCAGCGAAGAACTCGCGGGCGCGGCCGGGGTCAACTCGGCGAAGCTGCGCAAGGACCTCTCCTACGTCGGCTCGTACGGCACGCGGGGCGTCGGCTACGACGTCGAGGTGCTCGTGAGCCACATCGAGCGCATCCTCGGGCTCACCCGCAAGCACTCGGTCGCGGTCGTCGGGATCGGTAATCTTGGTCACGCGCTGGCCAACTACGGCGGCTTCCCGAGCCGGGGCTTCCCGGTCGCGGCGCTGTTCGACATCGACCCGGACCTCACCGGAGTGCCGGTAGGCGGCATACCCGTCCACCACATCGACGACATCACGTCCATCTGCGCCGAACGAGAGGTCTCGATCGGCGTCATCGCCACACCGCCCCAGGCCGCCCAGGCGGTCTGCGACCGTTTGGTATCCGCCGGCGTGCAGTGCATCCTGAACTTCGCACCCGTCGTACTCCAAGTGCCGGACAACGTCGAGGTGCGCAAGGTCGACCTGGCGGTCGAGATGCAGATCCTGTCGTTCCACGTCGCACGACGGGCTGACGAAGCCGCCGTCGACGTGGTCAACGGCGTCGGTGTGGACGGGGTGGTGATTCGCCCGTGATCGTGCGGGTAGTGGGCCGGACGGCTCCGGTTGCGGTGACCGGGCCGAAGACGGGCCCCGGGACGGGGTCGGTGCGGTCATGAGCGTCCTCGTCGTCGGGCTGTCCCACCGCACCACGCCGGTTCCCGTGCTGGAACGCGTCGCCGTGGCCGATTCCGACCTCGGCAAGCTGCTGGACCAGCTGCTCAAGGCGCCCAGCGTGTCCGAGGCCGTGCTGCTGTCGACCTGCAACCGGGTCGAGGTCTACGCCGTCGTGGAGACCTTCCACGGTGGCATGAACGAGGTCGTGGAGGTGCTCGCCCGGCAGGCCGGCGCGGAGCCCGCGGACCTGTTCGAACACCTGTACGTGCACTACGCCGCCGCCGCCGTCGAGCACCTGTTCTCGGTCGCGGGCGGCCTGGACTCGATGGTCGTGGGCGAGGCCCAGATCCTCGGCCAGCTGCGCACCGCCTACAACCGCGCGGACGAGGCCGGCGTCGTCGGCCGCGTGCTGCACGAGCTGACCCAGCAGGCGCTGCGGGTCGGCAAGCGGGTGCACACCGACACCGACATCGACCACGCCGGCGCGTCCGTGGTGTCCGAGGCGCTGGCCGACGCCGCCACCGCGCTGGGCGGCCTCACCGGCCGCACCGCCCTGGTGGTGGGCGCGGGCTCGATGGGCGGCCTGGCCGCGGCCCACCTGCGCCGCGCCGGCATCGGCGAGGTGGTGATCGCCAACCGGACCGCCGCCAACGGCGCGCGGCTGGCGAACGCGCTGGTCGCGGACGGTGTCGCGGCCCGCTCCACCGGCCTGGACGACCTGGTGGCCGAGATCGCCGCCGCGGACGTGCTGTTCGCGTGCACCGGCTCGGTGGACGTGGTCGTGGGCGCCGAGCTGATCGGCGAGCGCGAGCCCGGCCGGCCGCTGGTCGTGTGCGACCTCGGCCTGCCCAAGGACGTCGACCCCGCCGCCGAGCTGCTGGCCGGCGTGCGCGTGGTCGACCTGGAGACCCTGCAACGACGGCTGTCCGACGCCCCCACCGGGCAGGACGCCCTGCGCGCGGCGGAGATCGTCGCCGAGGAGGTGCGCGGCTACCTGGCCGGGCAGCGCTCGGCCGAGGTCACGCCCACCGTGACGGCCCTGCGCAAGCGGGCCGCCGAGGTCGTGGACACCGAGCTGCTGCGGCTGGACTCGCGGCTGCCGGAACTCGACGCCGCGGTCCGCGACGAGTTGGCCAAGACCGTGCGCCGGGTGGTGGACAAGCTCCTGCACACGCCGACCGTGCGGGTCAAGGAGCTGGCCGCCGCTCCCGGTGGCGCGGGGTACGCCGAGGCGCTGCGCGAGCTGTTCGGCCTGGACCCGCAGAAGCCCGCGGCCGTCAGCACCCCCCATTCGACGCGACCCAAAGGTGAGAAGCGGTGAACCGCACCCTGAGGATCGGCACGCGCGGCAGTGCGTTGGCACTCGCGCAGACCGGTCACGTGGCCGACGCGTTGCGCGCCGCAGGCGCCGACGTGGAGATCGTGACCGTCTCGACCCCCGGCGACCGGTCGTCCGCGCCCATCGCCGAGATCGGCATCGGGGTGTTCACCTCGGCGCTGCGCGACGCCCTCGCCAACGGCGAGATCGACGTGGCCGTCCACTCGTACAAGGACCTGCCCACCGCGCGTGACCCGCGCCTGTCCTTGGCCGCCGTGCCGCCGCGCGAGGACCCGCGCGACGCGCTCGTCGCCCGTGACGGCCTGACCCTGGGCGAACTGCCCACCGGCTCGAAGGTCGGCACCGGCTCGCCGCGCCGCGCCGCGCAACTGGAGGCGCTGGGCCTGGGCCTGGACGTCGTGCCGCTGCGCGGCAACGTGGACAGCCGCATCCGCAAGGTGGCCGACGGCGAGCTGGACGCCGTGGTGCTGGCCCGCGCCGGCATCGCCCGACTCGGCCGCACGGCCGAGATCACCGAGACCTTGGAGCCCATCCAGATGCTCCCCGCGCCCGCACAGGGCGCACTCGCGGTGGAGTGCCGGGTCGACGACGTCGACACCGAGCACCTCCTCCAGTCCACTCTGGACGATTCGGCCAGTAGGGCCGCTGTCGCCGCCGAGCGGGCCTTGCTGGCCAAGCTCGAAGCGGGGTGCAGCGCGCCGGTCGGCGCACTGGCCGATGTGGTGGAAGACCTTGACGACCAGGGAGCGGTAGTCCTCCGCCTGTCCCTGCGCGGGGTCATGGCGACGGAGGACGGCGACCTCCTCCGTGCGTCCGCCACCGGTGACTTGACCGCAGCAGAGGAACTCGGCCGCGCGCTGGCCGTCGAGTTGCTCGACCTCTCCGGCCTCGCCGCTGCGCGGTCGGAGGGGCGTAGTTGATGGGGAGTGCCCTGATGACCCGCGCACGCAAGACCCCCGGCCGTGTCGCCTTCGTGGGCTCCGGCCCCGGCGACACCGGCCTGCTCACGGTCCGCGCCCGTGATCTGCTGGCCAAGGCGGAACTCGTGGTGACGGACCCGGACGTGCCGTCCGAGGTGGTCGCCCTCGTCCCGGACGGAGTGGAGATCCGCCCGGCGGTCGGTGATCCGGCCGACGTGGCGAAGGACCTGGTGACCGAGGCGAAGAACGGCCACGCGGTGGTCCGGCTGGTGGCGGGCGACCCGCTCACGCTGGACTCGGTGGTCAAGGAGGCGCAGGCCGTCTCGAAGACGACGATCGCGTTCGACGTGGTGCCGGGTGTCCCGGCGGGCACGGCGGTGCCCGCGTACGCGGGTGTCGCGCTCGGCGCGGTGCACACCGAGGCGGACGTGCGCGGGGTGACGGACTGGGCGAGCCTGGCCGCCGCGCCCGGCACGCTCGTCCTGCACGCCACCGGCAGCCACCTCGCCGAGGCGGCGTCCTCCCTGGTGGAGAACGGCGTCGCGCCGCAGACCCCGGTGGCGGTGACCGCGGACGGCACCGGCTTCGGCCAGCGCACCGTGGACACCACGCTGGCGTCGCTGGCGGCCGACGCGGGCGACCTGGGCGGCCCGCTGGTCGTCACGGTCGGCAGCGCCGTCGCCGGTCGCACCAAGCTGTCCTGGTGGGAGTCCCGCGCCCTCTACGGGTGGCGGGTGCTCGTGCCCAGGACCAAGGAGCAGGCGGGCGCGATGAGCGACCGGCTGCACTCGCACGGCGCGATCCCGGTGGAGGTGCCGACCATCTCGGTCGAGCCGCCGCGCAGCCCGGCGCAGATGGAGCGCTCGGTGAAGGGCCTGGTCGACGGGCGCTACCAGTGGGTGGTGTTCACCTCGACCAACGCCGTCCGCGCGGTGTGGGAGAAGTTCCGCGAGTTCGGCCTGGACGCGCGGGCGTTCTCCGGCGTGAAGATCGCCTGCGTCGGCGAGTCGACCGCGGCCAAGGTGCGCTCGTTCGGGATCATCCCCGAGCTGGTGCCCTCCGGCGAGCAGTCCTCCGAGGGCCTGCTGGCCGACTTCCCGCCGTATGACGACATCCTGGACCCGGTCGACCGGGTGCTGCTGCCGCGCGCCGACATCGCCACCGAGACCTTGGCGGCGGGCCTGCGGGAACGCGGCTGGGAGATCGACGACGTGACCGCCTACCGCACCGTGCGGGCCGCGCCGCCGCCCGCCGACACCCGCGAGATGATCAAGTCGGGCGGGTTCGACGCGGTGTGCTTCACCTCGTCCTCCACGGTCCGCAACCTGGTCGGCATCGCGGGCAAGCCGCACGCCCGGACGCTCGTGGCGTGCATCGGACCGCAGACCGCCGAGACGGCCCGCGAGTTCGGCCTGCGGGTCGACGTCCAACCGGAGGAGGCCAACGTGCCGGCCCTGGTGGACGCCCTGGCCCAGCACGCGGCCAGGCTCCGGGCGGAGGGCGCGCTGCCCCCGCCGCGCAAGACCAAGCGCCTGCGCCGTTCGTGAAGCAACCAGGTCGGGGTCTCCACCGGAGGCCCCGACCTCCTTTTTCGTAGGGAGTGCCGCTGTGTTCCCCGCCCACCGCCCCCGCCGGCTGCGCACCACGCCCGCGATGCGCCGCCTGGCCGGCGAGACCACCGTGCGGCCCCGGCACCTCGTGCTGCCGATGTTCGTGAAGGAGGGGGCGGAGGCCCCGATCCCGATCTCGTCCATGCCCGGCGTGGTCCAGCACACCCGCGAGTCGCTGCGCAAGGCCGCCGTCGAGGCGGTCGAGGCCGGCGTCGGCGGGCTGGTGCTGTTCGGCGTGCCGTCGACCCGGGACGCGGTCGGCTCCGGCGCGACCGACCCGGACGGCATCCTCAACGTCGCGCTCGCGGACCTGCGCGCCGAACTGGGCGACAGCACCGTGCTGATGTCGGACTGCTGCCTGGACGAGTTCACCGACCACGGCCACTGCGGCGTGCTCACCCCGACCGGCGAGGTGGACAACGACGCCACGCTGGAGATCTACGGCGAGATGGCGGTGGCGCAGGCGCGGGCCGGCGCGCACCTGGTCGGGCCCAGCGGCATGATGGACGGCCAGGTCGGCTTCATCCGCAAGGCGCTGGACGAGGCCGGGTACGCCGACACCGGCGTGCTGGCCTACACGGTCAAGTACGCGTCGGCGCTGTACGGGCCGTTCCGCGAGGCGATCGATTCGCAGCTCCACGGCGACCGCAGGACCTACCAGCAGGACCCGGCCAACGTCCGCGAGTCGCTGCGCGAGGTCGAGCTTGACCTCGCCGAGGGCGCGGACATGGTGATGGTGAAGCCGGCGCTGCCGTACCTCGACGTGGTGCGCGCGGTCCGGGAGATCTCCGACGTGCCGGTGGCGGCCTACCAGGTCTCCGGCGAGTACGCGATGGTCGAGGCCGCCGCGCGCAACGGGTGGATCGACCGCGACCGGACCGTGCTGGAGATGTTGACGTCGATCCGGCGCGCGGGCGCGGACCTCGTGCTCACCTACTGGGCGGCGGAGGCGGCGCGGTGGCTGGACCGGGAGTGAGCGCGCCGAGAACGGCCCCGCCCAGGCCGACCCCGCCCAAGCCGGTCGACCTGGCGCGGTGGCTGTGGATCGTCAGCGCGCTGGTCGGCCTCGGCCGGTTCCTGGTGCAGCTCGCCGACCGCAACGCGCTGATCGACATGCTGCGCGACGAGCAGCTGGCCAAGGGCGTGACGCTGAGCCAGGACGAGCTGGACGCCGGGGTGTCCGGCGGCATCCTGATGGGCCTGCTGCTGGGCGCCCTGCTGGTGCTGGTCTACGCGGTGCTGGCGAACCGGGTGGCCGGCGGCCGGAACTGGGCGCGGGTCGTGCTGACCGTGTTCGGCGGCGTGGGGATCGTGATCGGGGTCTCCCGGCTGATCCTCGTCGGATCGGGCCTGGCGGCGGTGCTGCAGCTGCCGGTGGCCACCTCGGACCTGGTGTTCGGCGCGGTCACGATGGTGCTGGACGCGGTGGCGATCGTCCTGATGTATTTGCCGTCAGTTTCCGGGTACTTCAGATCACAGCGTTCCGTCGTCGACAAACCACCGCGGGTAGCTAACGGATTGTGAATTCCGGTCGACTCGGCCTGCGCGTACTCCTACCGTCCGCGCATGACCACTCCTCAGGACCCCTACGGCCAGCAGGGCGGCTACCAGCAGCAGCCCGGTGGCTACCCCCAGCAGCCCCCGCAGCAGGGTTACCCGCAGCAGCCCGGCTACCCGCCGCAGGCGCCCCCGCTGTCCCCCGGTGAGCTGAACCGCCCGCCGCGCCCCCAGTCCGTCGACACGGCTTTCCTGCTGTGGATGGTGGCCGCGGGCGTCGGCATCGTTTCCAGCATCGTCAGCTTCATCACCGCGCAGGCGCTCTACGACGAGCTGACCAAGGGCCTCGACCCGGCGCTGCGCGGCTCCCTGGGCGGCGGCCCGGCGTACGGCAGCGCGATCTTCAGCATCATCCTGTTCGCGGTGTGGGTGGTGATCGTGCTCCAGATGCGCAACGGCGCGAACTGGGCGCGGATCGTGCTGGCGGTGCTCGGCGGTATCGGCGTCATCACCGGCCTGGTGGGCCTGGCGGGCCTCGGCCTGCTGTTCAGCATCGGCTTCTTCGGCGTGATCCAGGCGCTGCTGTCGCTGGTGTCCCTGGCGGTCACCGTCGGCGCGCTGATCTTCATGTTCAAGCCCGACGCGAACCACTACTTCAAGACCGCCTGACCCCAGGTGACCGCGTGTTGCCCGTCGGGAGGCGGGCAACACGCGATTCCCGCGACCCGGGCGGTGGAACCGACCGAAGTCGCGCGTTCGGGCGACCTTCGTCGGTGATCGGTGTCGCGGTAGGTCGCGGACCGGCCCGTCGCGGTGGACAGTGGCCCTGGGTGGTTCTAGCGTTTCCCGATGTGACGACCCCACAGGACCCGGACCGCGGGCAGCAGCAGCCGTACATCCCAGCGCCTCCGCCGCTGAGCGAGTCCGAGTTGCAGGGCACGGGTACCGCCGGCCCGGCGCTGCCGGTGCCGAAGGAGGTCCAGATCTCCTTCTGGATCTGGATCGCGGGTGCGGTGCTGTCCGCGATCGGCGGGCTGCTCGCCTTCACCCAGCGCGACGCGATCGCCGACGTGCTGCGCGGCGTGCCGCAGTACGCCAACCTCTCGCCGACCGAGTTCGACGCCCTGGTCAGCGCCAACATCATGATCAGCGCGGTAATCGGCGTGGTGTTCGCGGGCCTGTACGTGCTGTTCGCGTTCAAGGCGCGGGCCGGCCGCAACTGGGCCCGGGTCGTGCTCGCCGCGCTCACCGCGCTGGGCCTGCTGTCCACGCTGCTGGTCGGCGCGACCATCTCGGGCCTGCTCACCTCGCTGATCAGCGTGGTGGCCGTGGTCCTGCTCTACCTGCCCAACTCGAAGGCGTACTTCGACTCGGTCAAGCGGGCCAGGTGACCGCTGCGCCGACGGCGCCGCGCGCCGCCGTCGCGCTCTGGTTCGCGGTCGCGGCCTTCGGGCTGCTCGACGTCGGCTACCTGTGGCTGCGCCGGGACGACTGGGACCGCGCCGGCCAGGACGTGACCACGTGGCTGGTCGGCTTCTCGATCATCACGGTGGTGTGCGGCGCGGCCTACGCGGCGTTCGCACTGCTGCTCCGGCGGCGCGTGCGGTGGGCGCGGTGGGCGCTCACCGCGGCGGCCGCGGTGCACGTCCTGTGGATCGTGCTGACCGTGTCGGCCGGGCCGAACCTGGTGCTGTTGCTCCTGATCGGTGCCGGGTTGGCGCTCACCTGGGCGCGCGGTACGGCAGAGTGGGTGCGGCAGCACTAGCACCCCCGCCGGAGAGCGCCCATGTCCGAGCCAGACCCGTACTCCTCGCCGTTGCACCCGGTCGACCTGCCGGGGCAGCCCGCCGCGCCGGTGCCCGGCTACGCCGGCTACCCGCAGCCGATGCCGGCGGTCGATCCGGGCGGGCTCGCGCCGCGCCGGCCGACCGCGCTGACCGTCGCGTCCTGGTGCTGGCTGGCCGGTGCGCTGCTGGTGGTGGTCGGCCTGCCCGTGCTGTTCTACACCGGCGGGGACCGGCTGGCCGAGCAGCTCTACCAGGACTCGCTGGGCACGGCCACGCCCAACACCCGGGCCGAGGCGCGGCTCGGCGCGCGGGTCACGCCGGTGGTGTTCGGGCTCGGGTTCGCGGTGCTCGCCGTGCCGTACGTGCTCGGCGCGTTGAAGCTGCGCTCCGGGCGGGACTGGGCGCGGATCCTGCTCGCCGTGCTGGCCCTGCCCGCGCTGCTGCTCTGGCTGGTGGTGGTGGCCGGGTTCGAGGCCGGCGGGATGAGCGCGTACGCGGACTGGCGGGCCGGGATGGTGTGGTCCCTGCTGTTCCTGGGCGCGCTCCTGCTGGGGGCCGTGGCCATGTTCCTGCCCCCGTCGAACGACTACGTGCGGCAGCGGGTGAACCGCCGATGACCCAGCCGCCGCCGTTCGACCCGTTCGACCAGCCGATGCGGCCGGTGCACCTGCCGCAGGCCGGCCGGCAGCACCCGCCGGGCCACGGCCCGCAGCCCGGCTACCCCGGCCGGATGCGCGACGTCGACCAGCGGACCGTCGCGTCGACCCGCCCCGGCGTCGTCGTCGTGGCGTTCGTGGTGTGGCTGCTGGCGGCGCTGATCTGGCCGGTCGGCACGGTCGTGCGGGTGCTCGCCGAGCAGCACGGCCGGTTCGTCGGGTTCGGCGCGGTGATGACGCTGTTCGCCACCGGCTGCCTCGCGGTCGGCGGCGTGTGGGGCGCGGTGGCGTTCCTGGGCGGCAGCTACTACGCCCGGATCGCGCTGTGCGGCGGGTACCTGGTGATCGGGATCCTGGCCGTGGCGGCGGCGGTCGTGGCGTCCCGGTCCGGCGGCACCGACCCGGCGTCGTGGGTGGTGATCGTGCTGCGGCTGGTGCTGCCCGCCGCGGCCGGCGTGCTGAGCTTCCTGCCGGGCACCCGGCACCACTTCGCGGGGAACCTGGGCTGATGGACCAACCAGTGCTCTACCGGGAGTCCGGCGCGTCCTCGTGGCCGCTGCTGTTCGGGCCGGTGTTCGGCCTCGTCGGGTACGGCGTCGAGGCGTCGACCGGGCCGGTGTGGCCGTTGCGCTGGGTGGTCGCGGCCCTCGCGCTCGCCGGGGCCGCGCAGGTCTGGGTGCACAGCCGGCGGCGGATGCACGGCGTCCTGCTCACGCCCGCGGCGCTGCACCAGGGCCGCGAGGAGTTGCGGATCGGCGACATCGCCGAGGTGTCCGGTGTGGAGCCGCGCGCCGGCGCCCGGATCCTGGGCGGCGGCTGGACCGAGCCGCGCGGCACCGGGCCGGTGCCGATGCGGCTGGCCGACGGCACCGTCGTGACGGGCTGGGCGCGCGACCCCGACGCCCTGCGCGCCGCCCTGGACCGGCTGCTCGCGACCCGCGCTCCACGCCCCGACGGGGCGTGAGAGGCTGCACAGGTGACCGCAGCCACGTCCGAAGCACCCGCCGCAGCCGCCCCGGGACCGGGGCTGCACCAGCCGCTGCGCGCCGCTGTCGCGGCCGGCGAGGTGGTCCTCGCGGTGGGACTGGTGTTCGCCGCGGCGTGGTGCTGGAACCGGGGTGTGCTGCGCTACAGCTTCCCGGTGGAGGACCACGCGCCGCTGGAGTCCACCCGCTACCTGGGCAACTGGCTCGGCGCGGCGATCGGCCTGGGCACGGTGGCGGGCGTCCTGGTGCTCGACGCGGTCCGCCAACTGCTGCTCGCGGTCCGCACCCGTGGTCGGAAGCAGGTCGCCGAACCGGACGTGTGAGACTGGGCCTCGTGACTTCCACGCGATCCCAGGCGCTGTTCGAGCGCGCGGCGGCGGTGATCCCCGGTGGCGTCAACTCGCCGGTCCGGGCCTTCCACTCGGTCGGCGGCACGCCCCGGTTCATGGTCCGGGGCGAGGGCCCGCACCTGTGGGACGCCGACGGCAACCGGTACGTGGACCTGGTGTCCTCGTGGGGGCCGATGATCCTCGGCCACGCCCACCCGCAGGTCGTCGACGCCGTCCGCGCCGCCGCCGTGCACGGCCTGTCCTTCGGCACGCCCACCGAGGGCGAGATCGAACTGGCCGAGGAGATCATCGCCCGCGTCGCCCCGGTCCGGCAGGTGCGGCTGGTCAACTCGGGCACCGAGGCGACGATGAGCGCGATCCGGCTGGCCCGGGGGTTCACCGGGCGGCGCAAGGTCGTCAAGTTCGCCGGCTGCTACCACGGCCACGTGGACGCCCTGCTGGCCGCCGCCGGCTCCGGCGTCGCCACGCTCGGCCTGCCCACCTCGCCCGGTGTCACCGGCGCGCAGGCCGCCGACACCATCGTGCTGCCGTACAACGACCTCGACGCCGTGAAGGCCGCGTTCGCCGAGAACCCGGGCGAGATCGCGTGCGTGATCACCGAGGCGGCGGCGGGCAACATGGGCGCGGTCGCCCCGAAGCACAACGCCGGGCTGCTGGAGCTGTGCCACGCGCACGGCGCGCTGCTGGTCATGGACGAGGTGATGACCGGCTTCCGGGTCTCCCGCGCGGGCTGGTACGGCCTGGAGCAGGTGGCCGGCGACCTCTACACGTTCGGCAAGGTGATGTCCGGCGGGCTGCCCGCCGCCGCGTTCGGCGGGCGCGCCGACGTGATGGGCAAGCTCGCCCCGGCCGGCCCCGTCTACCAGGCCGGCACGCTGTCCGGGAACCCGGTGGCGGTGGCCGCCGGCCTGGCCACGCTGCGCGCCGCGACCGACGACGTGTACCGGGCGCTGGACGCCAACGCGACCCGCCTGGGCGCGCTGTTCACCGCCGCCCTGACCGACGCCGGCGTGCCGCACCGCGTGCAGTTCGCGGGCAACCTGGTCAGCGTCTTCTTCGCCGAGGACGAGGTGGTCGACTACGCGGGCGCGCAGGCCGCCCAGACGTGGCGCTTCCCGCCGTTCTTCCACGCCCTGCTGGAGCGCGGCGTCTACCCGCCGCCCAGCGCGTTCGAGGCGTGGTTCGTCAACGCAGCCATGACCGAGGAGGACTTCGCGGTGATCGCGGACGCCCTGCCCCACGCCGCCCGCGCCGCCGCGGAGGCCCAGCGGTGAAGACCGTCGTGCACATGCTCCGCCACGGCGAGGTCCACAACCCGACCGGGATCCTCTACGGCCGGCTGCCCGGCTTCCGGCTGTCCGAGCGGGGCCAGAAGCAGGCGCTGATCGTCGCCGAGCACCTGGCCGACCACGACATCGCGCACGTCGTGGCCTCGCCGCTGGAGCGGGCGCAGCAGACCGCCGCGCCGATCGTCGACTCGCACCGGCTCGACCTGGCCACCGACAACCGGCTGATCGAGGCGGGCAACAAGTTCGAGGGCCTCAAGGTCGCGGTCGGCGACGGCGCGCTGCGCTCGCCCCGGCACTGGCCGAAGCTGGTGAACCCGTTCAAGCCGTCGTGGGGCGAGCCGTACCTGGAGATCGCCCACCGGATGCTCGGCGCGGTCCAGCGGGCGCGCGCGGCGGCCGAGGGCCACGAGGCGGTGTGCGTGTCGCACCAGCTGCCGATCTGGACGCTGCGCCGGTTCCTGGAGGGCAAGCGGATGTGGCACGACCCGCGTCGCCGGGAGTGCTCGCTGGCGTCGCTGACCAGCCTGGTGTTCGAGGGCGAGGAGCTGGTCCGGGTCGTCTACAGCGAGCCCGCCGGCGCGACCAGCCCGCGGGTGACGGGCGCGTGAAGCGGCTCGCGGTGGCGCTGTCGTTGCTGGTCGCGGCGACGGCGTGCGCGACCGGCGACGACGCCGTGGTGACCGGCTCGGACTTCCAGTTCGTCGCCCCGGACGGTCAGGTGCGCATCCGCTACGACGGCGACCAGCGCAAGGCGGTCCGCGTGCTGTCCGGGCCGGACGTGCGCGAGGACGGCCGGACGGTCTCGCTGGGCGACTACCCGGGCAAGGTCGTCGTGGTCAACGTCTGGGGCTCGTGGTGCGGCCCGTGCCGCACCGAGTCGCCCGAACTCCAGAAGGTCCAGGACGAGACCGGGTCGCTGGGCGTGCAGGTGCTGGGCATCGCGGTGAAGGAGAGTTCCGCCGAGCAGCCCCGCGACTTCATGCGCGACCGCGACCTGCGCTACCCGTCGATCTACGACGAGTCCGGCCGCACGCTGCTGGCGTTCAAGGGGCTGCCGCCGAACACCGTGCCGTCGACCATCGTGCTGGACAAGCAGCACCGGGTCGCGGCGGTGTTCCTGGAGACCCTGATCGCCACCGACCTGGTGCCGCTGGTGAAGGAACTCGCCGCCGAGGCGTAGCCGAAAATCGGACCACCGAGGCGTAGCCGGGAATCGGGCCGCCTACCGACGGCCCAGCTCGGGGATCTTGGTCTTGAAGGCGTTGATCATCGCCTCGCGGCCGACCAGGTTGAACTCGCGGCCCAGCGTGCGCATGATCGAGTTCTCGGTGGGGCGGTACAGCCCGTACCGGTAGTACCGGCTGCCCTCGTACGCGCCGACCGTCCCGCCGTCGGGGGAGGTCTGCCCCAGGTAGCGGGACCACTTGGCGCCGGTGGCGTCGGCGGTCGCGTTCGGCTCGACCGGTTCGCTGCCGGAGTACCGGTCGTACGGGTAGTCGTACTCGTCGGCCAGCCCGCCGATGGAGTGCCCGAGTTCGTGCACGGCGATCTGCCCGGCCTGGGCGTTCGCGCCCGCCGCCGTCGCCACGCCGCCGCCCGCGCCGCCGTACTTCGCGGTGTTGCCCAGCGCGATGACCTGGTCGGCCTGCGGGGCGAGCGCGGCGAACCGGGTCGCCTTGTCCTGGTCCACGCACAGCAGCCGCTCGGTGTTCAGGTCCCGGCCCTGGCACCAGAAACCCATGTCCAGCGCGGTGTCCCTGGCCGATCCCAGCGCGGGGTCGTTGTCCACACCGGACTCGTTGGACACCACGTCGACCTGCCACACGTTGAAGTACTGCTTGTAGGACTTGAACGGCTCCACGGCGGACAGCTCGTCCCACTTGTCCATCACGTGCTGGTGATAGGTGTCCAGTTCGGACGCGGTGTAGCCGTCCCCGACGAACACCAGGTCGAACCGCTGGTCGGCGGGACCGGTCTGCTGCACGGGCACCACGTCGGCGGCCACCGGGGACGCCGCGGCTCGCGGCCGGGCGGCGACCGGGACGGCGACCCGGGAGATGGTGCCGTCCGGGGAGAACACCTCCTGCCACTCCACAGGGGACCCGACCGCGCCACCGCCGGCCGGGGCGGTGGCGACGACGAGTGCGACGGCCAAGACCGGCAGGGTCAGTCGGCTTACGCGCATGCCCTCACGCTATGAATCGGCTCACTCACTCACAAGGGTGGAAAGTCGGGTTTAACCGATGGGGGAACGGAGGATCTCCGGACGGGTGTGACCCAGGTCGCCGCTAAGGGAGTCCGGTGAGCGGCTCTCAGCGGCCCGTACCTACCCTGGTGGCCGTGGACCCGACGACGCAACTCGCGATGTCCGGGCCGCTGGGACTGGCCATGGGGCTGGCGGTGCTGGCCGGTGCGATCTCGTTCGCCTCGCCGTGCGTGGTCCCGCTGGTCCCCGGCTACCTCGCCTACCTGGCCGGCCTGGTCGGCGCGGAGGCGCCCGCCGTGGACTCCGCCGAGGGCCGCAAGTCCGGCCGCTGGCGGGTCGCGGGCGCGGCGCTGTTGTTCGTGCTGGGTTTCACGATCGTGTTCAGCCTGACGTCGTTCGTCGTCCTCGGGCTCACCGACACCCTCTACTTCGACGCCGACGTGTTCCAGCGCATCGGCGGCGTCGTCACCATCGCCATGGGCCTGGTGTTCATCGGCCTGGTCCCGGGGTTGCAGAAGGACGTCCGGCTGCACCGCGCCCCGCGCGGCGGGCTGCTGGGCGCGCCGGTCCTGGGCGGCATCTTCGCGCTGGGCTGGACCCCGTGCATCGGGCCGACGCTGGCCGGCGTGCTGGCCCTGGCCCGCAGCACCGAGGTCGGCTCGGCCACGGCGCGCGGCGCGGTCCTGGTGGTGGCCTACTGCCTCGGGCTGGGGCTGCCGTTCGTGCTGATCGCGCTCGGCGCGCGGTGGGCGGTGCGGGTCACCGGGTGGCTGCGCGCGCACGTCCGCCAGGTGCAGGTGTTCGGCGGCGTGCTGCTGATCGCGGTGGGCGTCGCCCTGGTCACCGGGCTGTGGGGCGATTTCGTGTTCTGGCTGCGCGACGCCGTGGTCAGCGATCTCGAACTGCCGTTGTAGTGCGCGCCCTCCTCGCCTTCCTGCGCAACACGTGGCGCGGTCTGACCGCCATGCGCACCGCGCTGACCCTGCTGTTCCTGCTGGCGCTGGGCGCGATGCCCGGCGCGCTGCTGCCGCAGCGGTCGCTGAACCCGCAGAAGGTCACCCAGTACATCGCCGACAACGGCTGGTGGGGCGAGTTCCTCGACCGGCTCCAGTTCTTCGACGTCTACGCCAGCGCCTGGTTCTCCGCCGTCTACGTGCTGCTGTTCGTGTCGCTGATCGGCTGCCTGCTGCCGCGCACCTGGGAGTACTACCGGCAGATGCGGGCCAAGCCCGTGCTCACGCCGCGCAACCTGGCCCGGATGCCGCACCACGCGTCCGCCGAGCGCGCCGCGTCGCCCGAGGACGTGGTGGCGGCGGCCAAGCGCCGGCTCAAGGGCTGGCGGCTGGTCGAGCGCGCGGAGGACGACGGCGCGCGCACGGTCAGCGCCGAGCGCGGGTTCCTCCGCGAGACCGGCAACCTGGTCTTCCACTTCTCGCTGCTGGGCCTGCTGGTGGCGTTCGCGCTGGGCAAGATGTTCGGCTACGAGGGCCAGGTGATCGTCGCCTCGCAGGGCGGCCAGTTCTGCAACTCCGGCGTGTTCAACTACGACACGTTCCGGCCCGGCCTGCGGGTCGACGGCACCGACCTCAACCAGTTCTGCGTGAAGGTCGACGGCTTCCACGCCACCTACCTGCACAACGGGCAGGCGCAGACGTTCCAGGCGGACATCCACTACCAGTCCGGCGACGACCTGGAGACCGGCACCTGGCGGCCGTACCCGTTGCAGGTCAACCACCCGCTGCGGACCGCCGGCGACCGGCTCTACCTGCTCGGCCACGGCTACACCCCGCTGTTCAAGGTCACCTTCCCCAACGGCGAGGTGCGCAACGGCTCGACCCAGTGGCGTCCGGTGAACGCGGTGACGCTGGCGTCGGAGGGCGCGACCAAGTTCGACCCGCCCGGGGTGACCGACGCCGAGCAGCGCCGCAAGAACCAGCTCGCGATCACCGGGCTGCTCGCGCCCACCGCCGCGTTCCAGGGCGAGCTGCTCGACTCGGCGTTCCCCGAGGCGCGCGACCCGGCCGTGGCCGTCGACGTCTACCGGGGCGACCTGGGCACGGACTCCGGGCGCGGCCAGTCGATCTTCTCCATCGACCAGAAGATGGTGAAGGACGGCAAGCTCGCCAAGGTCGCCCGGCAGAACCTGAAGGTCGGCGAGGAGATCAAGCTCGACGACGGCACCACCATCCGCTTCGAGGGCGTCCGGGACTGGGTTTCGCTCCAGGTGTCCCACGACCCGACGCAGGTGTGGGTGCTGGTGTTCGCGGTGCTGGTCATCCTGGGTCTGGCGGTGTCCCTGACGGTGAAGCGGCGGCGGATCTGGGTGCGGGCGACCCCCCAGGAGGACGGGCGTACGGTTGTCGAGGTCGGTGGCCTGGCGCGCACCGACCAGGCCGGGTACGGCGAGGAGTTCGGCTCCCTGTCCCGGGACCTGCTCAAGGAGGAGAGCTAGATGCCGGTCAACACGACGCTGGCCACGTTCAGCGACTGGACGTACGGCGCGGCCGTGGCGATCTACGTGATCGCCGCCGTGTTCTACCTGTGCGAGCAGGCTTTCGCGAAGAACGCCGCGAAGCCCGGGAAGGCCAAGGAGCGCGAACTCGTCGGGGCCGGGCCGCAGGTCGCGGGCACCGGCGAGGACGGCGGGTGGCAGCCCGGCCTGGTGGTGCGCACCGAGCGCCCACGCGCCGAGAAGCTCGGGCGGATGGGTGTCGCGCTGACCGTGCTCGGCGTGCTGCTGCACGGCGGTTCCCTGGTGCTGCGCGGTGTGGCGACCGAGCGCGCGCCGTGGGGCAACATGTACGAGTACACGGCGCTGCTGACGCTCGCGGCGGTCGTGGGCTGGCTGGTGCTGGTGCGGATGTTCCCGGTGCGCAAGCTCGGCGGGTTCGTGCTGACGCCGATCGCGCTGCTGATGTTCCTCGGCGGCACCGTGCTCTACGCCGAGGCCGCGCCCGTGCAGCCGGCCCTCCAGTCGTACTGGCTGGTCGTGCACGTCTCGGTGATCTCGGTGTCCAGCGGCCTGTTCCTGCTGCCGGGCGTGGCCAGCGTGCTGTACCTGCTCAAGTCCTCCGGCCGGGCGAGGTTCGCGAAGCTGCCCGACTCCGAGGTGCTCGACCGGCTGGCCTACCGCAGCACGGTGTTCGCGTTCCCGCTGTTCACCCTCGGCATCATCTGCGGCGCGATCTGGGCCGAGGCGGCGTGGGGCCGGTTCTGGGGCTGGGACCCGAAGGAGACGGTGTCGTTCGTGGCGTGGGTGGTCTACGCCGCGTACCTGCACGCCCGTGCCACGGCCGGCTGGCGCGGCCGGCCCGCCGCGTGGATCAACTCGCTGGGCTTCGCGCTGACCGTCTTCAACCTGTTCTTCATCAACCTGGTCACGACCGGATTGCACTCTTACGCGGGTGTCAGTTAGACCCCCTACCCAGTGTCGTGGAACCGCTGCGAGCCGACTACCGTCGCAATCGTGAGGTCGGGGAGTGCTCGATCCGCTCTGCTCCAGGGAGGACCCCAGCGGTGACCGGTCGCTACGAGAACCCTGAATCGTCGTGGCAGCCGCCCTCGGGCGGGGAGGGGCAGCCCAACCCGAACCAGTCGGGTGCCCATCCGGTCGAACCCGCGGCGCAGTCCCAGTACGTCGAGCCCGCGACCGTCAACTTCGACCCGGCCCAGTCCGGCCCGGTGACGGGGCCGCCCTCCGGCGGCTTCCCGGCGCAGGGCACGCCGTCGGGCGCCTACCCGGTGGCCGGGCAGAGCGGCCCGCACCAGGTCGCGGGCCAGCCCGGCCCGCACCAGTCGGGTCCGCACCAATCCGGGCAGTACCAGGTCGGCGGCCAGTCGGGCGCGTACCCGGTGCCCGGCCAGTCCGGTCCCTACCCCGTGCCCGGCCAGTCGGGGCCTTACCAGGTGGGCGGCCAGTCCGGTCCCTACCAGGTCGGCGGCCAGTACCAGGCGGGCCCGCACCAGAGCGGTGCCTACCAGGTGTCCGGCCAGAGCGGGCCGCACCAGTTCCAGGGCTCGTTCCCGAACAACTTCCCGCAGAGCATCCAGGCCCAGCAGCAGCCGCCGCAGCCGCAGCAGGCGACCGCGCACGACGTGTCGTCGCAGCAGCTGATCAAGCGCGCGAAGCGCCCGCCGCAGTCCGGCTGGCGCAGGACCGTGCACGCGGTGACCGGCGGCCTGGTGAACCTCGGCGAGAGCCCGGCGGACGTGCGGCGGCGTGAGCTGATCGCGCGGATCAACCAGCCGCTGCGCGGGTGCTACAAGATCGCGATGCTCAGCCTCAAGGGCGGCGTCGGCAAGACCACCACGACCACCACGCTGGGCTCGACGTTCTCGTCGCTGCGCGGCGACCGGGTGATCGCGGTGGACGCCAACCCCGACCGCGGCACGCTCGCGCTGAAGGTGCCGCGCGAGACCACGGCGACCGTGCGGCACCTGCTGCGCGACGCCTCGCGGATCACCAAGTACAGCGACGTCCGCGCGTACACGTCGCAGTCGCCCAGCCGGCTGGAGATCCTCGCCTCCGAGCAGGACCCGGCGGTGTCCGAGGCGTTCAGCGACCAGGACTACCTGCGCACCGTCTCGCTGCTCGAACTCTTCTACAACATCGTGCTCACCGACTGCGGCACCGGCCTGATGCACTCCGCGATGAAGGGCGTGCTCGACCAGGCCGACTCGCTGGTGCTGGTCTCGTCCGGCTCGGTGGACGGCGCGCAGACCTCCGCGGCGACCCTGGACTGGCTGGAGGCGCACGGCTACCGCGACCTGGTCGCCAAGTCGGTCGCGGTGATCAACTCGGTGCGGCCCGGCTCGGGCAAGGTCGACCTGGACAAGCTGGCCGCGCACTTCGCCCAGCGCTGCCGCGCGGTGGTGCGCATCCCGTTCGACGCGCACCTGGAGGAGGGCGCCGAGATCGAGCTGGACAAGCTCGGCCCGGAGACCCGGCTGGCGCTGCTGGAGCTGGCCGCGACGGTGGCCGACGACTTCCCGAACAAGGTCACCTGAGCGGGCCGGCGGCGCGACCTGGCGCGGGCGCCCGCGTCAACGCGACGAGGGGCCTCGGCGGAGGCCCCTCGGCACCGCGTCCGTCACTCTTCGTCCGGACGTTTCTTGCTCTGCTCACCCAGCTTGCGCAGGAACTCGGGATCGTCGTCCGGCGCGACAGCGCGGCGGCTGGGGGCGGTATCGACCCGGTCCGGCCCGAACGCGCGCCACAGCAGGACGGCGATGGTGACCGCACCGATCAGCGCGAGCACGTAGAGCATGGTCGCCACCTCCTTTGCCCCGAGATTACCCGTGTCACCGAGGTGAACGGCGTCAGTGCCGCACCGGTTCGGTCGCCTCGGTCGTCAACTGGGAGAGCAGCGCCTGGACCTCGGACTCCCGGAAGCGGCGGTGGCCGCCCGGGGTCCGGATCGAGCCGATGCGCCCCGCCGTGGCCCAGCGGGTCACGGTCTTGGGGTCGACGCGGAAGAGATTGGCCACTTCGCCCGGTGTGAGCAGCCGTTCC
Source organism: Saccharothrix sp. NBAS 001 (assembly GCF_056640475.1). Classification (NCBI taxonomy): domain Bacteria; kingdom Bacillati; phylum Actinomycetota; class Actinomycetes; order Pseudonocardiales; family Pseudonocardiaceae; genus Saccharothrix; species Saccharothrix sp. NBAS 001. Next base: position 7,434,573 of record NZ_CM153251.1, on the reverse strand, counting down.
CCCTGGTGTCCCTGCGTCACGGTCACGGTCTTCCTCCCCGATGCCGAACAGACGTACCGGACGCATCGTGGCATCCCGACCTTCGGGTACTCGAACGCTTGGGTGATGGTAAAGAGGTAGTAAGGGACGAAGTGGGCGGTTCGGACATCGTGGTCGGTGGCCCTAGGCTAGGCCCGGTGGACGCACTTGATCGCCAGATCATCGCCGCCCTGCGCGCGAACGGCCGGGCCACCTACGCCGATCTGGGGCGCAAGGTGGGCCTGTCCGCCTCCGCGGTGCACGAGCGGGTCGGCAAGCTGGAGGCCACCGGGGTCATCGTCGGCTACCACGCCGTGGTCGACCCGAGCGCGGTCGGCCTGGGGGTGACGGCCCTGGTCAGCATCCACCCCACGGACACCGCCGACGACGACGAGCTGGCCCTGTCGCTGGGCGGGTTGATCGAGGTCGAGTCCTGCTACCGGGTGGCGGGCGACGAGTCGTTCATCGTCAAAGTGCGGGTGGCCACGGTGGACGACCTGGAGCGCTCGCTGGGCAGGCTGCGGCGCATCCCGGGGGTGGCCCGGACCCGCACCACGGTCGTGCTGTCCACCCGGTTCGAGGGGCGTCCGAACACCGAGGCGGGCGAGCCCGAGGGCAGCGCGTAGCCTGGGTAACCGTGCACCTGGGTCGTGATGTGACGTTGTACGTGTGCGCGCGGCTGGGCATGGTCGCCGCGGTCACCGCGGGGCTCGTGCTGCTCAACGTGCCGCTGCTGGTCGCCCTGGCGGTCGGCGTGGTCGTCGCGCTGCCCCTCTCGCTGTTCGTGTTCCGCGGGCTGCGGATGCGCGTGGCGCGGGGCCTGGAGGAGAAGCAGGCGGCCCGCCGGGTCGAGCGGGAGAAGCTGCGTTCCCAGCTGCGCGGCGAGCCCGGCCCGTCCGTGTGACGGCCTAGACGACCAGCAGGATCACCCCGCCGAGGTTCGCCAGCAGCATCACCGCGAGCACCGCGCCGATGTTCGTGCTCTCGCGCAGCCGCAGGGCCGGCGCCAGGACGCCGATGGGGAGCATGAGCGGTCGTTTCCGGGGCATCGCCTTCCGGGCCTCCTCTTTGCGGGACACCGCCACGCGCAGCGCGCCGAACGCGACGCCGAGCGGTGAAAGTCCCAGTTCACGGGCGCCGAGCAGGTCGGCGCGCCACTGTTCGCGGTAGCGGTCGCGGTCGTCGTCGGGGAGCAGCGCCGTCGCCAACGCGACGAGGGCGAGCGCCAGGCGCGTCATCCCGCCACCTGCGGCCCGGCCGTGCGGGGGGAGCGGGTGCGGCGGGGCGTTTCCCGGGCCCGTTCGCGGGCCGCCCGCTCGGCTGACACTTTTACCGCCTCTTTGGCTCCGTCCGGGGTGAGTACGTACATCCGGCGGCGCGGGCCTCGGCGTTCGGCGTCGTCGTCCCAGCTCGACGTCACCCAGCCCGCCCGTTCCAATCTGTCGAGCAGCGGGTAGACGCTGCCGGACGGCCGCCCGGTCAGCTTGATGATCTCCAGCCCCCAGCGCGGCCGGTCGCCGTCGAGCAGCACGTCCAGCACGTCGAGGGTGGCCTTGCCGATCCGTTCCAGCTGTTCCACCCGGCTAATGCTACCTATGTAGATTAAGGAAGTCCACGGTGCTCCGCGCCCCGGACCCCTCGGCCCCGGACCCTCGGGGCCGGAGCCTCAGCGTCCGAACACCTCGGCGGCCTCGTCGGCCAGCCGCCCGATCACCTCGGCCAGCTCCAGCGAGTCCAGCCAGTGCGCGGGCAGCGCCGCCACGCCGTCCCGCGCGCCCAGCAGGTTCCCGCACAGCGCCCCGGTCGAATCGCTGTCGCCGGAGTGGTTCACGGCCAGCAGCAGCCCGTCCGCCAGGCCCTGCGCGGCCAGCGCGGTCAGCACCGCGATCGCCAGCGCCTCCTCGCCGACCCAGCCGCCGCCCAGCGCCGTCTCGATCACCTCCGGCGTCGGCCGCACGCCGCGCGTGCCCATCTCCGCGGCCAGGTCCAGCAGCACCAACTGCTCCTGGTGGCCCTCCCAGCGCTGGAGTTCGTCACGCGCCACGTCGATCGCGCCGGTCAGCTCCGCGCCCTGCCACAGCTGCTGCACCAGCACCGCCAGCACGCCCGCCGAGAGGTAGCCGCTGGGGTGGCCGTGGGTCAGCGCACCGGTCGCCGCGGCCAGCGCGAACACCTCGTCGGCCCGGTCGGACCACAACGCGACCGGCGCGGCGCGCATCACCGCGCCACAGCCCTTCGAGTCGTTGATCGGCGACTCGACCGTGCCCAGCACCCCCGAGCGCAGCGCCGTCAGGCAGGTGTTGCCCGGCGCGCGGAGCTGGTGCAGCGCCGGCACGTCCAGCAGCCACCCGTCGGCGGCCACCTCCGGCCCGCCCTGGGTGCGCAGCCAGCGGCCGTAGGCGACCCGCACCTCGTGCACCGGGTCGCTGCCCCGCCGCCGCGCCAGCACCAGCCCCTCCAGCGTGAACAGGGTCATCTGGGTGTCGTCGGTGATCGCGCCGAGCCGCCCGTACGCGGGGGCGTAGTCGGTCAGGCCGGACGGGCCGAACCGGCCCCGGATGCGGTCGATGCGGTCGAACTCGATCGACCCGCCGAGCGCGTCGCCGACCGCGCCCGCCAGCAGGCACGCCCGCAGGGCGTCCCGCGCTGAAGTGCTCCCACGTGAGGTCACGTCGCAGAAGTTATCGTGCCGGCGTGACCATTTCGGTAGACCGATGTAGCTCACGCACCAGGGAATGGGTGTGCGAGGCCGTCTCGATCATCGAGGCGGACGCCAACCGCAGCGCCGACACCCACCTGCTGCACTTCCCCCTCCCGCTGGAGTGGGGGATCGACCTCTACCTCAAGGACGAGTCGACCCACCCCACCGGCTCGCTCAAGCACCGCTTGGCCCGATCGCTGTTCCTGTACGCGATCTGCAACGGCTGGGTGGTCGGCGGGACGCCCGTGATCGAGGCGTCCTCCGGTTCCACGGCCGTGTCCGAGGCGTACTTCGCCCGGCTGCTGGGCCTGCCGTTCATCGCCGTGATGCCCCGCTCGACCAGCGGGGAGAAGGTCGCGCTGATCGAGCGCCAGGGCGGCCGGTGCCACTTCGTCGACGAGCCCGGCGCCATCTACGACGAGTCCCGCAGGTTGGCGGCGGACCTCGACGGCCACTTCATGGACCAGTTCACCCACGCCGAGCGCGCCACCGACTGGCGCGGCAACAACAACATCGCCGAATCGGTGTTCCAGCAGATGTCCCAGGAGGCGTCGCCGGAACCCGAGTGGGTCGTGGTCGGCGCGGGCACCGGCGGCACCAGCGCCACCATCGGCCGCTACATCCACTACCGCAAGCTCCGGTCGAGGCTGGCCGTCGTGGACCCGGAGCACTCGGTGTTCTTCGACGCGTGGCGCGACGGCAACCCCGACCTGACCGGCACCCGGGGGTCGCGGATCGAGGGCATCGGCCGGCCGCGCGTCGAGCCGTCGTTCGTCGGGCCCGTCATCGACCGGATGATCAAGGTCCCGGACGCGGCGTCCATCGCCACCGTCCGGCACGTCGAGCAGGTCCTGGGCCGCCGGGTCGGCGGCTCCACCGGGACCAACCTGTGGGGCGCGTTCCAGCTCATCGCGGAGATGCGGGCGTCCCGGTCGCGCGGCAGCGTGGTGACCCTGCTGTGCGACGGCGGCGAGCGTTACGCGAACACGTACTACGACGACAAGTGGGTGTCGGACCAGGGCATGGACCTCTCCGACCACCTCGCGACCCTGACCCGTTTCCGCAGCACGGGGACTTGGTCGTAACAATCTCGGCAAGCGGGGGAACGCGGGCCGGGTGTCGTGCGTCGCAGCGTGGATCGGCCGTCGGAAGGGGTTGGGCGTGGGCATGTGGCGGACCGCGGAGGTAATGACCGCCGAAGACGTGCTGGCCAAGTCCGTGGCCGCCGCCGACCAGGCCATGCGCGACGCGGCGAAGCTCCGCTACCCGGCCCGCGAACCCTCGGCGGAGGACGTGCGCCGGGTGATGCAGTTCGCGAAGTCGAACGAGGCGTCGCCCGAACTCCAGGCGTTGCAGCGCCGGATCTCGGCGGGCTACCTGAGCTGGCGGCAAGTCCTGCTGGGCGAAGCCGCCGGCGATCGCGGCGTGCGCGCGGCCTTCGAGAAGGACCGCGACCGCCTGGCCGCGCTGTGCCGGGGCGAGGAACCCCGCATCGCCCCGCCGAAGCCGAAACGCCGCGACGACGACGAACCGATGACCTTCACCGAGGACGCCTGGTAAGGCAGCGCTCGCGGTCTGGTCGAACCTGGTCGCGACCGGGGAACGCGCGGGCCGGGCGAGGCCCGGGTCAGGCGAGGAACAGGGTCACGGTGGTGACGACCGCCCACAGCAGCATCGCCAGGCCCGTGTGCTGGAGCACCGGGATCAGGTCGCGGCCCTTGCTGCCCTTGAGCACCCGCAGCACGCCCAGCGCGACCAGCGGCAGGGCCAGGAACGCCAGCAGCGCCAGGGGGACGCGCAGGCTGATCGCCAGGGTGATCACGAACGGGATGGTCACCAGGGCCAGGTAGAGGCGGCGGGAGTCCTTGTCGCCCAACGTGGTGGCCAGGGTGCGCTTGCCCGCCTGGATGTCGGTCGGGATGTCGCGCAGGCTGTTGGCGATCATCACGCCGGTGGAGAACGAGCCCATCGCGACCGCGCCGCCGATGCCGATCCCGGTGATCTCGCCGGTCTGCACGTACAGCGTGCCGAGCACGGCGGCCGGGCCGAAGAACACGAACACGGCGAGTTCGCCCAGCCCCGAGTACCCGTACGGCTTGCGCCCGCCCGTGTAGAACCACGCCGCCGCGATGCACACCGCGCCGAACGCGAGCATCCAGTACCGGCCGGACAGGACGATCAGCGCGAGTCCCGCGACCGCCGCGACGCCCAGCGCCGCGAACGCCGCCACCCGTACCGCCTTCGGGTTGGCGGCACCGGATCCGACCAGGCGGAACGGGCCGACGCGGTGTTCGTCGGTGCCCCGGATGCCGTCGGAGTAGTCGTTGGCGTAGTTCACGCCCACCTGCAACGCCACGGACACGACGAGCGCCAACGCCGACCACGTCGCGTTGAACCCGTCGATGTGGTGCGCCGCGCCCGCGCCCACGAGGACGGGCGCGACGGAGTTCGGCAGGGTGCGGGGTCGGGTCCCCGAGATCCACTGGGCGACTGTGGCCATGCCGCTCATCCTCCGACATGGATCCGGGTGACCTCCGACCGGGTTTCGGCTAACAGACCGTGACGTCCGGGACGCCGGTCAGGTGCGCCTTCGGCAGGTACTTGTCGGCGGCGATCCGGAACCAGACGTCCGACGCGCCCCCGGTGCCCGCGACCGGCTCGCCGGTCACCGCGCACTCGATCGCGACCTGCGCGTGGTCGGCCGCCAGGCCGGCCTGGGGCGCGGCCGACGACGGGCCGCCCCGGACGTCGACCGGGCCGCCAGCGGTGCTCACGTAACCCGTCGGGCCGGAACCGGTCCACAGGTAGGTGACGGTCACCCACGCGTTGTCGGCGAGGCCGAGGCCGTCCCAGAACGTGCCGTCGGCCAGGTCGATGCCCGCCGGGTTGGCGACCCGGCGGCCGAACTGGTCCTTGCCGCCGTTGTAGGCGTCCTGGTAAGCGGCCTGCGCCTGGGGCTTGCCCTGCGGGACGTCCTGCCACATCTCGCGGACGTCCGGCGGATTCCAGTGGTCGTCCCTGGTGTTCCACGGGCCGACGTCCCACACCGGGGCCCACTCGCAGCGGCCGTTGTCGGCGCACACCTGGACGCTGTACGTGCCGTTGTCCTTCGTGGACAGGCCGCGCCGGGACGGCAGCGCCGTGAAGTGGTCGCGGTCGACGATCACGTGGCCGTTCGCGGTGGTGCCGCCCACCAGGCCCTCGCGGGTGGCGAAGATGCGGAACGCCCGGCCGCCGGCCTCGACCGGGGACAGCCTGGTCGACGCGGTGGTGGACGGGGTCAGCGCGACCTCGTGCACGGTGGGGCCGCGATCGGCGGCGGTGAGGTTCAGCCGGACCTGGACGGTGCGGACGGCGGCGGGCAGCACGGCCGGCGCGTCCGGGCCCGCCTCGACCCACTCGGTCCAGCGGTCGCCGCCCAGCGCGCCGCGCACGTCCACCGCGATCCCGCTGCCGTCCGGGACGTCACCGCGCACGGCGGCGGCGAAGGTGTTCGCGGGCGCGGCGAGGTCGTGCGGCGCGAGGTCGAGGAAGCCGGTGCGGAGCCCGGCGCGGGCGCTGGCCGGCGCCGGCGCGGAAGGGTCGAGCCGCACGGCGCGCCCGTCCGAGGTGACACCGACGTCGTCCGCGTCCACAATGGACAGATCGGCGCGCCACGAACCGCCCCCGGTGGCGACGGCCGGCGGTGCGGTGGACACGGTGGCGGAAGCCGTGGTCAGGGCGGCGGCCAAGGCCAGGGCTGTCCACACGTCGCGCCTGCGCATCGCAGCCCTCCTCGGCCGGACGGGCGAAGCGGAGGCACCGCTACCGGGCCGCCCGTACGGATGAGCTGAAGCCAAGCGCGGGAGTGGTTATCTGTCAACCAACAAGCTGCGCCGTGTGAGAAAAACTCACTCGATCGAGCGAGCCACCGACCTCCGATCCACCTTCCCGGGGCCCGTGGTCGGCAGTTCCGGCAGGAACACCACCCGCCTGGGCGCGGCCGACCGGCCCACCGCGTCCCGCACGGCGGCCGCGAGGGCCGCCGGGTCGGGCGGCGCGCCCGGCTCGGCGGGCACGACCGCCGCCACCACGACCTGCCCCCACTCGCGGTCCGGGACCCCCACCACGCACACCTCGTGCACGCCGGACTGCGCCGCGAGCACCCGCTCGACCTCGACCGGCGAGACGTTCTCGCCGCCGCTGATGATCACGTCGTCGGCCCGCCCGACCACCTCCAGCCGCCCGTCGTCGGCGAACCGCCCGAGATCGCCGGTCCGGAACCACTCGCCGAACGGCTCGCCGTGCTGGTAGCCGAGCGCCAGGACCGGGCCCGCGAGTTCGATCCGGTGGTCGGCGGTGAGGCGGACCCGGACGTCGTCGAGCGGGACGCCGTCGTAGACGCAGCCGCCCGAGGTCTCGCTCATGCCGTAGGTGGTGACGACCCGGACGCCGGCGTCGCGCGCGCGGGCCAGCAGCGAGGGCGGCGCGGCGGCCCCGCCGATCAGGACCGCGTCGAACTCGCGGACCGCCGCCAGCCCCGGCCCCTCGGTCGCGACCAACCGGGCGAGCTGGGTCGGGACGAGGGCGGTGTAGTGCGGGCCGGGACGTGCGAGGACCGGCCGGGCGGCGGTCGCGAACCCGGACGCCCGGAACCCGGTGGACAGGTCCACCACCCCCGGCTCGGTCCCCGCGACCAGGGAGCGGACCAGGACTTGGAGGCCGGCGATGTGGGTGGTGGGCAACGCGAGCAGCCAGGTGCCCGGCCCGCCGAGCCGGGCGTGCGTCGACTCCGCCGACGCGATCAGCGCGGCCGCCGAGAGCAGCACCACCTTGGGCTCGCCGGTCGACCCGGACGTCCCGACGGCCAGCGCCGCCCCGGCCTCCCACCCCCGCAGGACCCCCGGCTCCCGCCCGCCGGGCAGCGAAGCGCCGACCACCCGCGCCTCGCCGGCACCCACCGCCCGCGGCCCGGGAGCGGGCGGAGACGAGCCCGCCGCCGGCTCGCCGGAGCTGCCGGTGCCGCCACCGAGGCCAATGCCGGTGCCGGTGCCGGTGTCCGCGCCGGTGCCGGGACCGACCGCGCTGCCGCCGTTGATCGTTGCGCCGCCCGCAGGGGCGCTGCCCGCCGCGTGATCGACGGTGGTCGCGCTGGTGTCGGACGTGCTGCTGCCGGCCACGTGACCAGCGGCGGCGGCGTCGGCGGCGTCGGCTGGGGACGGGCGGGTCAGGGCGGCTTTGAGGGCGGCCAGGGTCTCGTGGGGGGTGGGAGTCGTGGTCATGGGGGGCTCGACAGGGTCAGTAGTGGTAGGGGTACGGGGACCAGTCGGGGTCGCGTTTTTCCAGGAAGGCGTCCCGGCCTTCCACCGCCTCGTCGGTCATGTAGGCGAGGCGGGTGGTTTCGCCGGCGAACAGCTGCTGGCCCACGAGGCCGTCGTCGATGAGGTTGAACGCGTACTTCAGCATCCGCTGGGCGGTCGGGGACTTGCCGTTGATCTCCTTCGCCCACTGGAGGGCGGTCGCCTCCAGCTCGGCGTGCGGGACCACGGCGTTCACCGCGCCCATGGCGTGCATTTCCGCCGCGCTGTACGTCCGGCCCAGGAAGAAGATCTCGCGCGCGAACTTCTGGCCCACCTGCCGTGCCAGGTACGCCGAGCCGTAGCCGCCGTCGAAGCTGCCCACGTCGGCGTCGGTCTGCTTGAACCTCGCGTGCTCCTCGCCGGCCAGCGTGAGGTCGCACACCACGTGCAGGCTGTGCCCGCCGCCCGCCGCCCACCCCGGGACGACCGCGATCACCACCTTCGGCATGAACCGGATCAGGCGTTGGCACTCCAGGATGTGCAGCCGGCCGGCCCGCGCCGGGTCGACCGTCTCGGCGGTCTCGCCCGAGGCGTACTGGTACCCGCTGCGGCCCCGGATGCGCTGGTCGCCGCCCGAGCAGAACGCCCACCCGCCGTCCTTCGCGGACGGGCCGTTGCCGGTCAGCAGGACGCAGCCGACGTCCGGGCTCATCCGGGCGTGGTCCAGCGCCCGGTACAGCTCGTCCACGGTGTGCGGGCGGAACGCGTTGCGCACCTCAGGGCGGTCGAACGCGATGCGCACCGTCCCCTGGTCCACCGCGCGGTGGTAGGTGATGTCGGTGAAGTCGAAGCCCTCGACCTGCTTCCAGCGGGCGGGGTCGAACAGCTCGGAGACGCCTTGATCTGCCACGGCACGGACAATATGCCCGTGCCGAAGCTGAGAACGGCGCAGCCCGCCCGGTGGTCGGGACGTGGTGTTTACGCAGTGTGATGCCCATGTGTCCATGATCCGAACTGGTGTTCGACTCAGCAAGGGGAATCACCTGTTCGTGGACTAGGCGACAATGTCCGGGTGAACCCGTCCACCGCGCAGGCCAGGGTGCTCGTCGACGAGCTCCTCCGCAACGACGTCCGGCACGTCGTGCTGAGCCCCGGATCGCGCAACGCTCCGCTGTCGTTCGCCCTGGCCGAGGCCGCGGCGGCCGGACGGCTCACCCTGCACGTCCGGATCGACGAGCGGACCGCCGGCTTCCTGGCCCTGGGCCTGGCCCGGGGCAGCGGCGAGGTCACCGCGGTCACCTGCACCTCCGGCACCGCCGTGGCCAACCTCCACCCGGCCGTGCTGGAGGCCCGGCACGCCAAGGTCCCGCTGATCGCGCTCACCGGCGACCGCCCGGTCGAGCTGTACCGGACCGGCGCGAGCCAGACCGTGGACCAGCAGCGGGTGTTCGGCATCGACACCCTCCAGTTCCCGATCGCCGAGCGCCGCACCGGCCAGAACGGCCTGTGGCGCTCCTTGGTCTGCCGTGCCGTCGCGGACGCCCGCGAGCACGGCCCGGTGCACGTCAACGTGCCCTTCCGGGAGCCGCTGGTGCCCGAAGCCGGCGAGTGGGTCGAGCCGCTGGACGGCCGCCCGTTCGACATGCCGTGGACCCGCGTGGCGACCCGCACCACGACGTCCCTGCACCCGGCCGACCACCTCGGCCCGCGCACGCTGGTCGTGGTCGGCGACACCGGCGAGGACATCACCGACCTGGCCGAACGCGCGGGCTGGCCGGTGATCGCCGAACCGACCGCGCACGGCCTGCGGCACGGTACGTTGCTGCTCAACGCGGGCGAGCTGCCCGCCGAGCTGAAACCGGACGCCGTGGTGGTGGTGGGCCGCCCCACGCTGTCCCGCGGCGTCATGAAGCTCATAGCTGCCACGAACGTGGTGCACGTGCTGTCCGACAACCCGGAGTGGCCGGATCCGCAGTTCGCCGCCACGCACACGTCCACCGGTCTGGTGCTGGGCGAGCACGAGGTGGACGACGGCTGGCTCACCGCGTGGCAGCACGCCGACAAGGCCGCCGCCGACGTGGTGGACGAGCTGCTCGCCAAGCAGCCGTGGCCGACCGGGCTCCAGGTCGCGCGCGACCTGGTGGCGAACCTGCCGGTGGGCGCGACCCTGTTCCTGGGTTCGTCCAACCCGGTGCGCGACGTCGACCTGGTGGCCGCGCCCCGCCCCGACGTCCGGGTGCACGCGAACCGGGGCGTGGCGGGCATCGACGGCAGCGTCTCCACGGCGGCCGGCATCGCGCTGACCGAGGGCCACGCGTTCGCGCTGGTCGGCGACCTGACCTTCCTGCACGACGCGAACGGCCTGCTGATCGGCCCGGACGAGCCGCGCCCGGACCTGACCGTGGTGGTGCTCAACGACGACGGCGGCGGCATCTTCACCCTGTTGGAACAGGGCGCGCCGGAACACGCGGACACGTTCGAACGGGTATTCGGCACACCGCACGGCACCGACCTGGCCGCGTTGTGCGCCGCCTACCACGTGCCGCACGAACTGATCGGGAACGCCGACCAGATGAGACGGGCGCTCACCGCGCCGAACGGAATCAAGGTGCTGGAAATTCGGGCGGAACGTGCCGAATTGCGTGATCTCCATGCCCGCCTGAAGCTCGCCGTGTCAACCGCATTCCAGTAATCAGGAACCTACGGACGGGGGTACAGCGGCACCCCGGGACGTGGCAGCTTCGCCCCATGTCCCTCAGAGCGAAGCTCATGCTAGGCACGGCCACGGCGGCTTCCCTGCTGCTGCTGGCCGGCACCGCCTCCGCCGCGGAACCGGGCGCATCGGGCATCGGCGACCCGTACTACCCGAATGCGGGCAACGGTGGTTACGACGTTTCCCACTACGACATCCGGCTCAACTACACGCCGTCGAACGACAACCTCGCCGGCACCACGACGATCCTCGCGAAAACGACCCAGGACATCACCCGGTTCAACCTGGACTTCCTGCTCAAGGTGAGTTCCATCCGGGTGAACAACAAAGTCGCCGCGTTCTCCCAGCAGGGTGGCGAACTGGTCGTCGACCCCCGGGGCAGCCTCCGCAAAGGCACCGACCTGACGATCGTCGTCACCTATTCGGACGTGCCGTCGAGCCATTCGGTGGACGGCTTCACGGCGTGGAAGCGCACCGCCGACGGCGCTCTGGCGATCAACGAGCCCGACGTCGCGCCGTGGTGGTTCCCGAGCAACAACCACCCGCGCGACAAGGCCACCTACGACGTCTCGCTGTCCGTGCCGGACGGCCTGGAAGTGCTGTCCAACGGCCAGTTCCTGGGCACCACCAAGCTGATCAACGGCCGGACGTGGTGGCGGTGGCGCAGCCTGCAGCCGCAGGCCAGCTACCTGGCGTTCGTCGCGATCGGCCAGTTCGACATCCGCCAGTCCAGCTCGCCGGGCGGCCGCCCGGTGGTCAACGCCTACTCGCCGAACCTGGGCGCCGACGACGCGGCCGCGAAGGCCAGCATCGAGCGCACCTCCGAGGTGGTCGAGTTCCTGGAGGAGAACTTCGGGCCGTACCCGTTCGAGGCGGAGGGCGGTGTCGTGGTGGCGCCGGGCCTGCTGGGCTTCGCGCTGGAGAACCAGACCCGCTCGACCTACGACCCGGCGTTCTTCCGCCGCGGCGCGAACACCTACGTCGTGGCGCACGAGAACGGCCACCAGTGGTTCGGCGACTCGGTGTCGGTGCACAACTGGCGCGACATCTGGCTGAACGAGGGCTTCGCGAGCTACGCCGAGTTCCTCTGGTCGGAGCACGTCGGCGAGGGCACCGCGCAGGAGAACGCCCAGTACACCTACGACCTGTACCCGGCGGACAGCCCGTTCTGGCAGGTCCTGCCCGGTGAGCCGGGCGTGGACCACCAGTTCGACGGCGCGGTCTACGACCGGGGCGCGCTGGCCGTGCACGCGCTGCGGGTCGCGGTCGGCGACGACACGTTCTTCAAGATCCTGAAGAAGTGGACGCAGACCAAGCGCTACGGCGACGCGACCATCGAGGAGTTCATCGCGCTGGCCGAGCGGGTGTCGGGCAAGCAGCTGGACGACCTGTTCAAGACCTGGCTGTTCACCAAGGGCAAGCCGGCCGCGGCACCGGGCGGCACCGCGCTGACCGCCGCGTCGGTGGCCGAGCCGAAGTCGTTCCAGAAGATCCGCGAGACGCACGTCCTGCTCGACCGCTCGAAGCACTGACCCTTCCGGGTACACACTTTCGAGTGGACGTGCCTGCGCGCGGGCACGACCCGAAAGAGTTACTTGAGTGCCGAGGCCGTCTCCCGCGTGGAGGCGGCCTCGGTCACGCTCAGCCGTCCTGGCCGATCCCGTCCACGACCCGGACGGTGACGGCGGTGCCCCGGCGAGGTATCGCGCAGTTGCCGGGCGTGGGCGTCGAACAGCTTCGGCGACGAGGGGCCGTGACCGTCACATGCCTTCGAGCGCCTCGCGGAACGGGCGCATCTTGGCGTGCGCCTCGCGCACCTCGGAGTCGGGGTCGGAGTCGGCGACCAGGCCGCAGCCGGCGAACAGCCGCGCGGTGCGGCCCTCGACCCGCGCGCACCGCAGCGCCACGCCCAGCTCGCCGTCGCCGTTGGCGTCGATCCAGCCGACCGGGCCCGCGTACCGGCCCCGGTCCATGCCCTCCAGCTCCTCGATCACGGCGATCGCGTCCGCGCGGGGCGTGCCGCCGACCGCGGCCGTGGGGTGCAGGGCCGCGCCCAGCGCGAGCAGCGACGGGGTGCCGTTCAGCGTGCCGATCACGTCGCTGGACAGGTGCGAGACGTTCGGCAGGCGCAGCACGGACGGGCCTTCGACGGACATCGTCGCGCAGAACGGCCGCAGCGTCTGGGTCAGCGACGCCACCGCGTACTCGTGCTCCTCGCGGTTCTTGCCCGACGACAGCAGCGCGGCGGCCAGGGCGTCGTCGGACATGCCGTCGTGCGGCCACGTCGTGCCTGCCAGCACCCGCGAGTCGACCACCCGGCCGGACCGGCGCAGCAGCAGTTCGGGGGTCGCGCCGATCAGGCCGTCCACCGCGTACACCCAGCACTCGGGGTAGCGCCGGGCCAGGCCCTCCAGCACGTACCGGTGGTCGATCGGCTCGTCGGCGACGGCCCGCAGGTCGTGCGCGAGGACGACCTTGTCCAGCTCGCCGGCGCGCATCCGGGCCACCGCCGCGCGGACCGCCTCCCGGTAGGCCGGCACCGACAGCTCGCCGTCGGAGTACCGCACGGTCTTGGGCGGGCGGATCGGCCGCACCTCGGTGGCCGCGCGGTCGCCCACGGTGGTCAGCCACGCGTCGCCGTTGCGGACGCCCACCACGACCTCGGGCACGACCAGCACCGAGTGGCCGGGCCGGTCGGCGAAGGCCATCGAGACGAACGCCACGGGCCCGCTGCCCGGTACGTCGAGGTCGTCGGTCACGTCGAGGGTCGAGGTGAAGTCCCGCCACCACCGGTCGGCCTCGGCGAACCGGTCCGGCCCGGACACCTCGAACCGGGCCGCCTCACCCCAGCCGACCAGGCCGGACCCGTCGCGCACCCAGGCCAGCGCGCCGGTCGGCGCGGGCAGCCTGCCGAGCAGGCGGGTGTCGGTGGCGCGCCCGGTGCGCACGCGCAGCCGGTGCCGGGTCCGGGAGGCGGGAGCTGAGGTCACGAGGTCGAGGGTATGGACTCGTGGCTGAGATCCCCCGTCGGGCCGGCCCTAGACTCACCGGTTGTGGCGGACAACGCAGTGCGGGTCGGCGGTCGACGGAAGGTCAGGCTGCTGGCCAGGGCGCTGCTGGTGCTCGGCGGGATCGTGACGCTGATCGGGGTGGTCCTGCTGGCCGCGTGCCTGAAGGACGACCTGACGATCGAGAAGCGGCTGGGCAAGGCGACCGCCGAGGTGGTGTCGGTGGACTTCCAGCGCACGGTGGTGCGCTTCGCGACGCCGGACGGCGCGGTGCACAGCCCGGAGCAGGGCGTGCTGTACCCGGCGGGGCTGGAGCCCGGCCAGCTGGTCCGGATCGAGTACGACACCGCCGACCCGGAGCTGGCGCGGGTCGCCGAGCGCACCTGGACGCTGGCCATCCTGCCGATCTCGACGTTCCTGCTCGCCGTGTGGGCGGTGCTGTTGCCGCTGGTCTGGTGGGTACGCCGGCGCTTGTGACACTTGTTCCCGAAAACCGTCTCCAGGTGTAACATCGGTCGCATGGACCTGGAGGCGGAGTTCGAGCGCACCGTGGCGGCGGAACACCGCGTCGAGCCGCGCGACTGGATGCCCGACGGCTACCGCAGGACGCTGATCCGGCAGATCGCGCAGCACGCGCACTCCGAGATCATCGGCATGCAGCCGGAGGGGAACTGGATCAGCCGCGCGCCCTCGCTGCGCCGCAAGGCGATCCTGCTGGCCAAGGTCCAGGACGAAGCCGGCCACGGCCTCTACCTGTACGCCGCGACCGAGACGCTGGGCGCGGACCGCGGCGACCTCACCGAGAAGCTCATCGAAGGCCGCCAGAAGTACTCGTCGATCTTCAACTACCCGACGCTGTCCTACGCCGACGTCGGCACCATCGGCTGGCTCGTGGACGGCGCGGCGATCTGCAACCAGGTGCCGCTGTGCCGCACCTCTTACGGCCCATACGCGCGCGCCATGATCCGCATCTGCAAGGAGGAGTCGTTCCACCAGCGTCAGGGCTACGAACTGCTGATGACCATGATGAGCGGCACGGACGCGCAGCGCGCCATGGTGCAGGAGTCCGTGGACCGGTTCTGGTGGCCGTCGCTGATGATGTTTGGCCCGCCGGACGCGGAGAGCGCCAACACCGAGCAGTCCATGGCGTGGCGGATCAAGCGCAACACCAACGACGAGCTGCGCCAGAAGTTCGTGGACATGACCGTGCCGCAGGCCGAGAAGCTCGGCGTCACGCTGCCCGACCCGGAGCTGGCATGGAACGCCGAACGCGGCCACCACGACTTCGGCCGGCCCGACTGGGACGAGTTCTGGCAGGTCGTCGGCGGCAACGGGCCGACCAACGCGCAGCGCGTCGCACACCGGCGCAAGGCGCACGAAGACGGTGAATGGGTGCGTGCGGCAGCCGCCGCGCACGCCGCGAAGCGCGCCGACAGGGCTCGGGTCAAGGAGGGTGCGGCGTGAGTTCTTCCTGGCCGCTGTGGGAAGTGTTCGTGCGCGGCAAGCGCGGGCTCAACCACGTGCACGTCGGTTCGCTGCACGCCCCGGACGCGGAGATGGCCGTGCGCAACGCGCGTGACGTCTACACGCGCCGCAACGAAGGCGTGTCGATCTGGGTGGTGCCCGCTGCGGCGATCACCGCCTCCTCGCCGGACGAGAAGGACCCGTTCTTCGAGCCCAGCGGCGACAAGGTCTACCGGCACCCGACGTTCTACGCGATCCCCGAGGACGTGCCGCACCTATGAGCTTCGACAACGCCTACGAGTCGCTGGTCGACCACGAGGACGCGCACTGGGCGTTCGGCACCGGGTTCGCCGAGGCGCTGGCCGGCGTCGACCGCGCGATCCCGGCCGAGGTCGACCCGGACGACCTGTTCCGGTACTGCCTGATGCTCGGCGACGACGCCCTGGTGCTGTCCCAGCGGCTCGCCGAGTGGTGCTCGCGCGGGCCCGAGCTGGAAGAGGACGTGGCGCTCGCCAACATCGCCCTCGACCTGCTCGGACAGGCCCGGCTGCTGCTCACCCGGGCCGGCGAGGCCGAGGGCGCGGGCCGCGACGAGGACGCGCTGGCCTACCTGCGCGACGAACGCGACTTCCGCAACGCGCACCTCGCCGAGATCGAGTGCGGCCCGTTCGCGGGCGGCGACTTCGCCACCACGATGGCGCGGCTGCTGGTGTTCTCGTCGTGGAAGACCGCCCAGTACGCGCGGCTGCTCACCTTCGCCGACCCGGTGGTCGCCGCGATCGCCGCCAAGGGCCTCAAGGAACTCGCCTACCACCGCGACCACGCCGCCCAGTGGGTCGTGCGGCTCGGCGACGGCACCGCCGAATCGCACGAGCGGATGCGGGCCGGCGTGCTGCGCGTGTGGCCCTACCTGGACGAACTGTTCACCGCGCACCCCGTCGAGCTGCGCCTGGGCGTCGACCCGGCCGGGTTGCGGGCCGAGGTGGACCAGGTGCTCGACGCGGTGTTCGCCGCCGCCGGGCTCGACCGGCCCGAACCGGTGCCCGCCGCGCGGGTCGACGGGCGGGCCGGGCGCGACGGCGTGCACACCGAGGCCATGGGCTACCTGCTGGCCGAGATGCAGCACCTGCACCGCTCGCTGCCGGGTGCCACGTGGTGACCGTCGCCTCCCGGACCGCGCTCGACGTCGCGTCGCGGGTGCGGGACCCGGAACTGCCCGTGCTCACCCTCGCCGACCTGGGCGTGCTGCGCGACGTCGCGGTCGAGGACGGCCGGGTGCTGGTCACCATCACACCCACCTACTCGGGCTGCCCCGCCGTCGACGAGATGGGCGCCGACCTGCGCCGATCCCTTCACGAAGCGGGGTTCGCCGACGTCGAGGTGCGGCTGTCGCTCGCGCCCGCGTGGACCACCGACTGGATCACCGACGACGGCCGGCGCAAGCTCGCCGAAGCCGGCATCGCGCCGCCGTCCCGGATCGGGCCGCGCCCGGTCGGGCCGGTGCCGTTGCAGCTCACCCCGCCCCCGTCGCGGGTCGAGTGCCCGCGCTGCGGCTCGCCGCGCACGGTCGAGCTGTCCCGGTTCGGGTCCACCGCCTGCAAGGCGCTGCGGCGGTGCGCGGACTGCGCCGAGCCCTTCGAGCACATCAAGGAGATCTAGATGGCCCGGCCGGTGTTCCACAAGCTGACCGTGGCCGCCGTCGACCGGCTGTGCGACGACGCGGTCGCCGTCACGTTCGACGTGCCCGAGGAGTCCGCCGAGGCTTTCGCGTTCCGCGCGGGGCAGTACCTGACCTTGAAGATCGGCGAGGAACGCCGGTCGTACTCCATCTGCGCACCGGCCGGTGCCGCACCCCGGATCGGCGTCCGGCGGGTCGACGGCGGGCTGTTCTCCGAACACCTCGTGGACCGGCTGCAACGCGGTGACGTGCTCGAAGTCCTGCCGCCGCTGGGCAACTTCACGCCCGTCGCGGGCGCGCACCACGGGCTGGTCGTCGCCGGGTCGGGCATCACGCCCGCGCTGTCCATCGCTGCCACCGTGCTGGCGTCGGGCGCACGCGTCACCCTCCTGTACGGCAACCGGCGCGCGGACACCGTGATGTTCACCGAAGAACTGTCCGACCTGAAGGACCGCTACCCGGCGCGGTTCCAACTCGTGCACGTGCTGTCGCGCGAGCCACGGGACGTGGAGCTGTTCAGCGGCCGTTTGGACGGCGAGAAGCTCCGCGCGCTGTTCGACACCGTGGTGCCGTTCGACTCGATCGACCAGTGGTGGCTGTGCGGGCCTTACGGGCTCGTGCGCGACGCGCAGGACGTGCTGTCGTCACGGGGCGTGGACGCCTCGGCCGTGCACCACGAACTGTTCTACGTGGACGAGCCGCCGCCCCCGCCCCGCCGTGCCGAAGAGGTCCTGGAATCGGCAGCCGAGGGCACGGTGATCCTGGACGGCCGCACCACCACCGTGCCGCTGCCGCCCGACACGCCCATCCTCGACGCCGCCCAACGGGTGCGCTCCGACCTGCCGTTCGCCTGCAAGGGCGGGGTGTGCGGGACGTGCCGCGCGCTGGTCGTGTCCGGGCAGGTCGACATGCGCCGCAACTACGCCCTGGAACCCCGCGAAGTCGCCGCCGGCTTCGTCCTGACCTGCCAGTCCGTGCCCGTGACCCCCGCCGTGACGGTCGACTTCGACGCCTAGACGAGTAATGCGTAACTTGATCAGTGGTCGTAGGCGGTCAGGGATCGGGTGACGGGTTGGCCGGTGGCACGGTTGTGCCAGATGGCGGCGGTGAGGGCGAGGAGTCGTTGCGCGATCCGGACTCCGACGCCGTCGATGGTGCGTCCACCATGCTGTTCCAGGTTCAACTGTCCTTTGAGGGTGTCGTTGACCGACTCGATCAACTGGCGGACGGACTTGAGCAGGGGTTCGCCGGGGTGCGGGGTCCGGTTGCGGTAGGACGGCCGGATCAGCCGGACCCCGCGCTCGGAGAGGAACCGGTCGAGTTCGGCCGAGACGTAGCCCTTGTCCGCGACGATCAGCAGTCCCGGCCGGTCGGCGAGCAGTCGGGGTTCGTGGTCGCAGATCGCCATGAGCACCTGCCGCTCGTCGACCTTCGGGTCGGCCAACGCCCAGGCGACGGGCAGCCCCGCCGGGGTGCAGACCAGGTGCAGGCGCAGCCCCCAGAACCAGCGGGAGTGCGATCGGCAGTAGCCGTATTTCGCCCAGCCTGCCAGCTCCGAGCGTTTCACCGTGGGCCGGGACCGGCCGCATTCGACCGGGGTGGAGTCCACGATCCAGACCGGGTCGGTCCACAGGTCGGTGTCGGCGGCCAACCAGCGCGTCACCTGTTTGACCAGTGGTAACGCGGCGCGGAGGCGGCGGTTGTAGCCGGACTGGCCGGGCAGGTACCGGAACGCGCCGGGCATCCGGACGGGCAGGAACCGCAGCCAGCGGGCCTCGGAGGTGAACCCCAGGAGTGCCTGGGCCACCGCGAGGGTGACCAGCTCGGCATCGGTGAGCCGGGGTGGCCGTCCCCGGCGGGGCCTGCCGGCGAGGCGGTCGTCGATCTTGACGTAGAGTGCGGTCAGAAGGGTGTTCAGGTCTGTCGTCACAAACGGATCTTGAACACCCTTCGTCCGTCTCCGGACACCACCCCGGACTTACGCATTACTCGTCTAGCCCGGCGCATCTGGCACGATGGGTGCCATGGGGAGATCGGTGCTGACGGGCCTGATCATCGGCACCTTGTCGGTGGCGCTGTTCCTGGTGCTCGCGCTGAGCACCACCTCGACCGGCTCCTCCGGCGGATCCGCCCTCGCCAACGTGATCGCGGTGGGCATGGTGTCGCTGTTCGGCGGCGGCATCCCCGGCACGCTGATCGGCGTCGTCGTGGGCGTCGCCAAGACCCGCCGCACCCGCGCCCTCCCGCCGCCCGTGCTGATCCAACCGATGCTGCCGCCGCCACCCCCGCCGCCACCGGTCGGGCGGGACCGCTGGGCGGCCTCGGTCGGCCGCGCCGAACTGTCCGTGCGCCGGGTGTACGCGGTGGTCGAGACCGTGCCGCCGTCACCCGCCCGCGAGTGGATGGGCCGGATCGCCGGGCAGTTCGAAGCCGAACTGGGCAACGTCCGGCGCATCGCCGACCTCGGCCGGGCACTCGACGCCGACCAGAATCACCCGGTCGGGCAGCGCCTTCACGCGGCCGTGCGGGACTTCACCGCGTTCGAGGACCAGGTGGGCAGCGTCGCGCTGCGCATGGTGGACACCACGTCACTCGACTCGGCGCGCGTTCACCTGGAAGTGCTCGAACAGCAGCTGCCCCAACTGGGCAACAGCTAGCCCCGCGCTAGCGCACCATCGACGACTGCCACCACTCCAGGACCTCCTCGGCCACCTCCGGCATCGCCACCAGCAGCCCGTCGACCGGCAGCGACGCGTCCTCACCCCGCCGGTCCAGCACCGCCGCGCCCGACTCCACCGCCAGCGCCACCGCACCCGCCACGTCCCACTCGTGGTAGCTGTGCAGCACGGCCGCCGCCGCGTGCCCCAACGCCACCTGCGCCACCGCCAGCGCCTTCGACCCCAGCACCCGCACACCCGTCCCGGACACCGCCGCCCGCGAGATGAACTCGCCCATCCCCGGCCACGGGCCCGTCCGCGTCATCTCGGTGCACACGATCGAACTCACCGCCTGGCCGCCGAGCTTCACCGGCGTCCCGTTCGCCCGCATCCCGCGCCCCCGCGCCGCCGCGTAGATCTGCGCCCGGTACGGGTCCGCCACCACGCCCACCACCGGGCCCCAGCGGTCCACCAGCGCCAGGCTGTACGCGCACCACGGGACACCCGCCACGTAGTTCGCCGTGCCGTCCACCGGGTCCACCACCCAGCGGAACTCGGCGTCGGACGGCACGTCCAAGTCGGTGTCCTCGCAGAACACCGGGATGTCCGGGAACTCCGCGGTCAACACCCGCCGGGTGTGCCGCTCCAGAGTCCGATCGGTGTCGGTCACCCAGTCGAACGGGTAGGTGTCGTCGTCGGGCTGGGCACCGCGGCCCGCCGTCGCCATGATGACGTCCGACGCGTCGTTGGCGAGGCGGCCCGCTATCTCCAGCGCGATCGACACCAGTCCGGGATCGACGGGCTGAGTGGGCCGGGACGACAAGACGGTCATGCCGCACTAGTGTCACCGCTCCTGGTGACCGCGACACGTCCTCCAGGTGAAGCGATGACGATCTCCCGGGCAACGTCAACCGTGACGCGAGGAGTTCGACCTTCGTTCCTCGATCCGTCACGCCACCGTGTCCTTGGCAGCCCATGGTTCTCGGCGTGCGTGTAGCGATCGTCACCGAGAGCTTCCTGCCCCAGGTGAACGGGGTGACCAACTCCGTCCTGCGCGTGCTGGAACACCTGCGCGCGCACGGCCACCAAGCCCTGGTCGTCGCACCCGGAGCGGGCGCCGACCAGCACCACGGCACCCCCGTGGTGCGCGTCCCCGCCGTCGACCTGCCGCGGTTCAGCTCACTGCCGGTCGGCGTGCCGACCCGCAAGGTGCTGACCGCCCTGGCCGACTTCCGACCCGACGTCGTCCACCTGGCCAGCCCGTTCGTGATGGGCGCGCGCGGGGTGTCGGCCGCGCGCCGGCTCGGACTGCCCACGGTCGCCGTCTACCAGACCGACATCGCCGGATTCGCCGGCCACTACGGGCTCGGCCTGACCGCGCGCGCCGCGTGGCGGTGGACCCGACGCCTGCACAGCCAAGCCGACCGCACCCTCGCACCGTCGACGTGGGCCGTGGAAGCGCTGCGCGAACACGGCGTGCCACGCGTGCACCGGTGGGGGCGCGGGGTCGACGTCGAACTGTTCCACCCGTCACGCCGGGACGACGCCCTGCGGCGCTCGCTCGCCCCCGACGGGCAGGTGCTCGTCGGATACGTCGGCCGGCTCTCGCCGGAGAAGCAGGTCGACCGGCTGCGCGTGCTCAACGACGTGCCCGGGGTGCGGCTGGTCATCGTCGGAGAAGGCCCGGAGGAAGCCGCACTGCGGCGCGAACTGCCCGGCGCGGCGTTCCTCGGCTTCCGAGGCGGGGTCGAACTCGCGGAGGCGTACGCGTCACTCGACGTGTTCGTGCACACCGGCCCGCACGAAACCTTCTGCCAGGCCGTGCAGGAAGCACTGGCCAGCGGGGTGCCCGTCGTCGCACCCGACGCCGGCGGACCACGCGACCTCGTGCAACCCGACACCGGGTACCTGTTCGGCAACGACGACGAACTGCGCGCGGCCATTGTCGAACTGCGTGACCCGCTGCGGCGCAAGCGGCTCGGGAACGCCGCCCGGCGATGGGTGCGCGGGCGGACCTGGGCGGCCGTGTGCGACGAACTGCTCGGGCACTACGCCGCCGTGCTCGGCCTGCCGGAGCGGCGGGCGGCATGAAGCCCACGGGGCCGCGGTGAGGATCGTCCAACTGGCCAACTTCTACGGCCCGAGGTCCGGCGGCCTGCGCACCGCGCTGCACCACCTGGGAGCCGGGTACGCGGCGGCCGGCCACCACGTCACCCTGGTCGTGCCCGGCCGCCGGCACGCCGACGAACACCTGGCCCCGAACGTCCGCCGGATCACCCTCACCGCCGCAGGCATCCCCGGCACCGGCGGATACCGCGCCGTCGACCCGTGGCGGGTCCGCGCCCTGCTCGACCACCTGCGCCCCGACCGGCTGGAGGTCTCCGACCGGTTGACGCTGCGCGGCATGGGGCGCTGGGCGTCGGCGCGCGGCGTGCCGAGCGTGGTGATCTCGCACGAACGCCTGGACCGCCTGCTGGAGCAGTTCCTCCTGCCGAGCGGGTTGGCGGTGCGGGTCGCGGACTGGGCGAACCGCCGGATGGCCGCGTCGTACGACACGGTCGTGTGCACGACCGAGTTCGCCCGCCAGGAGTTCGACCGGATCGGGGCCCGGAACGTGCGCCGGGTGCCGCTGGGGGTGGACCTGAGGACGTTCACCCCGACCCGGCACGACCGGGGCCTGAAGGCGAGCCTGGCGGACGGGGCGGACGCGCTGCTCGTGCACTGCGGGCGGCTGTCGGCGGAGAAGCACGTGGAGCGCAGCGTCGACACGGCCGCCGAACTCCACGCCGCCGGGCACCGCGTGCGCCTGGTGATCGCCGGCGACGGACCCCGCCGGGAGGCGCTGGAGCGCAGGGCGGCGGGGCTGCCGGTCACGTTCCTGGGATTTGTGGGGCAGCGGACCGACGTGGCGAACCTCCTGGCGACGGCGGACGTCTCCCTCGCCCCGGGCCCGCACGAGACGTTCGGCCTGGCGGCGCTGGAGGCACTGGCGTCGGGTACGCCGGTCGTGGTGTCGGCGTCGTCGGCGTTGCGCGAGATCGTGCGCCCGGGGTGCGGAGCGGCGGTCCCCGACCACGCCCCGGCGTTCGCGGGAGCCGTCAACGCCCTCCTCGACGACCCCGAACCAACCCGCCGCTCAGCCGCCCGCGCCCGAGCCGAGGAATACCCGTGGCAGGCGGCCATCGACGGAATGCTCACCGCGCTCCGCATCCCCTGACCCAACGACACCCGCACGCAATCGCCGCCCTCCCGAGCCCTGTGTGAACAGGTCGTCGGGCAGGGGGTTTTCGCTGGTCAGGCCACCCTTCCCGGCAATGGGCGAGGACGGGGGTGAAGGGGTTGGTGGCGTCACTTAGGCTTTCGCCATGTCGCGCGCCGGTCTGGACAAGAACCCCCGCGAGGTCGCCGAGATGTTCGACGGCGTGGCCAAGGGCTACGACCGCACGAACTCCGTCATGACCTTGGGGTTCGACCGGCGCTGGCGGGAGTGGAGTCGGCGGGTGCTCGACGCCCGCGCCGGGGAGAAGGTGCTCGACCTCGCCGCCGGCACGGCCGTGTCCACGGTGGAGTACGCCGCTTCCGGCGCGTGGTGCGTGGCGGCGGACTTCTCGCTCGGCATGCTGCTCGGCGGGGCGCACCGGCCCGTGCCCAAGGTGGCCGCCGACGCCTTGCACCTCCCGTTCGCCGACGACTCCTTCGACGCCGTCACCGTCTCCTTCGGCATCCGGAACTTCAGCGACACCGAGGCGGCGCTGCGGGAGATGGCCCGGGTGGTCCGGCCCGGTGGCCGGTTGGTGATCTGCGAGGTGTCCACGCCGACGTTCCGGCCTTTCCGGTTCGTCTACATGCGCTACCTGCTGAAGATCCTGCCGTTCATCGCGCGGTTCGTCTCCTCCAACCCCGACGCCTACAAGTACCTCGCCGAGTCCATGCGCACGTGGCCCGACCAGCGCGCCCTCGGCGAGATCATCGCCCGCGCCGGCTGGGACGACATCGCCTGGCTGAACCTGACCGGCGGGATGGTCGCGCTGCACCGGGCCGTGAAGCCGGAAGCCGCGGTCGAGGGCTGAGTCCGGGGGATCCCGGTTCCCGCGAGCGGATTCCGCGACGACGGGCGGCGTCCCGGGGCACTCGACCGGGTGCCCGCGTGGGCGACGGCGCTGCTCTCAGGTCCCCGCACGTAGACTCGGCACGGACTTTGTGAACTCACGCACAAGGAGCGGGGATGACGACTCCCAGCCGCCGCAAGGCAGGCGAGGACGCCGAGGTGATCGTGGTCGGCGCGGGTCCGGCGGGCTCGACCGCGGCCACGTACCTGGCCCGCGCAGGTCTGGACGTGTTGCTGCTGGAGAAGTCCAAGTTCCCCCGCGAGAAGGTCTGCGGCGACGGGCTGACGCCGCGCGGCGTCAAGCAGCTGGTCGACCTCGGCATCGACACCCGCGAGGAGGCCGGCTGGTTGCACAACCGGGGTCTGCGGGTGGTCGGCGGCGGCGTCACGCTGGAACTGGACTGGCCGGACCTCGCGACCTTCCCGCCCTACGGCGTGGTCCGCCCGCGCCAGGACTTCGACGAGATGCTCGCCAAGACCGCGCAGCAGGCGGGTGCCCGGCTGTTCGAGCAGACCACGGTCACCGGCGCGATCACCGAGCACGGCCGGGTCGTCGGCGTCACCGCCAAGACCGGGCCGGACAAGCGCGAGGTCACCTACCGGGCTCCGATCGTGATCGGCTGCGACGGGGTGTCGGCGCGGCTGGCGCTCAGCGTCGGCATCCAGAAGGACGACGCGAAGCCGATGGGCGTCGCGGTCCGCCGCTACTACGCGAGCCCGCGCACCAAGGACGACTACCTCGAATCCCACCTGGAGCTGTGGGACCGCGAGAACGACGTGCTGCTGCCCGGCTACGGCTGGATCTTCGGCATGGGCGACGGCACGGTGAACGTCGGCCTCGGCATCCTGAGCACCTCCAAGGCGTACGGGACTACGGACTACCGAGCCCTCCTGAAGTCGTGGCTGGACGGCACGCCCGAGGAGTGGGGTTTCCGCGAGGAGAACGCGACCGGCAAGATCGGCGGCGCGGCGCTGCCGATGGGGCTCAACCGCAAGCCGCACTACCGCGACGGCCTGCTGCTGGTCGGTGACGCGGGCGGCATGGTGAACCCGTTCAACGGCGAGGGCATCGGCTACGCGATGGAGTCGGCGCGGATCGCGGCCGAGTGCGTCGTGCAGGGGCTGGCCCGCACCGGTCCGAGCCGGGAGCGCGCGCTGCACGGCTACCCGGTGCGCATCGAGCAGGCGCTGGGCAGCTACTTCCGGATGGGGAACCTGTTCAGCCGGCTGATCGGCAACCCGACCATCATGCGGACCGCGACGAAGTACGGTCTACCTCGCAAAACGTTGATGAAACTGGTGCTGAAGCTGCTGGCGGGCCTTTACGACCCGAAGGACGGCGACTCGTTCGACCGCATCATCACCGCCGCCACGAAACTCACCCCAACGGCCTAATCGGGCTCCGCTGACCGTCGCAGCACCGGCTTCTGAGCCGGTGCTGTTTCGTTTTCGGTGTGCCCCCGTTCACCCCAGGGCCGCAAAGCTGTTGATCTGCACCGAGTAAGACCAGGTCAGAGGGTGTAAAGGGGGTGCCCGTGACGCCTGAGTGTGACGTTCTACACTGGCCCTCAGGTCTTGTGAATCAGTTCACAACCGGCTGAGATGCCTTGTGAAGTGTTTCACAAGCGACCTGCGGAAAGTTAGGTGCGCCTAACTTCCGGAGGGGCCAAGAACACCCCATAGGGTGCGCAACGGTCGGCGGTGCACCACCACCGCGACACGCGAGGAAAGGACGACGGAGAGTGCTGGACCCTTACCTCCCCCTCGTATTGATGTTCGCCCTCGCCGGCGCCTTCGCCCTGTTCTCCGTGACGGCCGCGCCGTACATCGGCCCCCGCCGCTACAACAAGGCGAAGCTCGACGCCTACGAGTGCGGCATCGAGCCGTCACCGCAGCCCGTGGTGGGCGGTGGCCGGATGCCGGTCGCCTACTACCTCACGGCGATGCTGTTCATCCTGTTCGACATCGAAATGGTGTTCCTCTACCCGTTCGCGGTCTCCGCGGACCGGCTGGGCCTGTTCGGCCTGGTGGAGATCGCACTGTTCGTCGCGACGGTCGGCTTCGCGTACGCCTACGTGTGGCGGCGCGGCGGCCTCGACTGGAACTGAGGGGGAAGACCCGTGGGTCTCGAAGAGAAGCTCCCGAACGGCATCCTGCTCGCCAGCGTGGAGAAGCTGGTCAACTGGACCCGCAAGTCCTCGCTCTGGCCGGCGACGTTCGGTCTGGCCTGCTGCGCCATCGAGATGATGACCACCGGCGGTCCGCGCTACGACCTGGCGCGGTTCGGCATGGAGGTCTTCCGCGCGTCTCCGCGCCAGGCCGACCTGATGATCGTCGCGGGCCGGGTGACCAACAAGATGGCCCCGGTGCTGCGCCAGATCTACGACCAGATGCCCGAGCCGCGCTGGGTGCTGGCGATGGGCGTGTGCGCGTCCAGCGGCGGGATGTTCAACAACTACGCGGTGGTGCAGGGCGTGGACCACGTCGTGCCGGTCGACATGTACCTGCCGGGCTGCCCGCCGCGGCCGGAGATGCTGATCGACGCGATCCTCAAGATCCACGCGAAGATCATGGACGAGCCGCTGGGGGCGACGCGGGCCGCGCTGCTGGCCGAGCAGGGCCACACGACGGACCTGATGCCGTCCTCCCAGCGCTTTGCGAAGAAGTGAGCGAGCGATGACCCAGCCTGGTGACGAGCACTCCAGCGCCGAGCGCGCCGTAGAGGGCCTCGAACCGAACGGGACCGACCTGAACGGCGCGGAGGCGAGCGCGCCGATCGTGGCCGGCACGGCCCGCAAGGGCATGTTCGGCGTGGCCGGTTCCGGCGACACGTCGGGCTTCGGCGGCCTGCGGCTGCCCGCGCACGTGGCCGCGCCCAGTGAACGCCCCTATGGCGGCTGGTTCGACGAGGTCGCCGACGAGCTGCTGGCCGCGCTGCACGAGAAGGGCCTGCCCGCCGACACGGTCCAGCAGATCACCGTGGACCGCGGCGAGATCACGTTCTACCTGCGCCGCGAGCACCTGGTGGAGGTGGCCCGGGTGCTGCGCGACGACCCGGCGCTGCGCTTCGAGCTGTGCAGCTCGGTGTCCGGTGTGGACTACGGCGAGGCCGCGCCGCAGCGGCTGCACTCGGTCTACCACCTCACCTCGATGACCTACCGCCGGCGCATCCGCCTGGAGGTCGCGGTCGACGTCGAGGACGCGCACATCCCCAGCGTGGTCTCGGTGTACCCGACCGCGGACTGGCAGGAGCGCGAGACCTGGGACATGTTCGGGATCGTCTACGACGGTCACCCGGGCCTGACCCGGATCCTCATGCCGGACGACTGGGACGGCCACCCGCAGCGCAAGGACTACCCGCTCGGCGGCATCCCGGTGGAGTACAAGGGCGCGGAGATCCCCCCGCCAGACCAGAGGCGGTCCTACTCATGACCGAACGTCTTTCCGACGTCACGACCGGCACCGACACGTCCGCGGCCGGCAGCGACAGCGACCCGTACGCCGGCGCCGGCGACCCGTACGCCAGTTCCCGCCAGACGACCGAGGGCACCGTCTACACGGTGACCGGCGGCGACTGGGACGAGGTGCTGGCCGACGCGGCGGGCGACGAGCGCATCGTCATGAACCTGGGGCCGCAGCACCCGTCGACGCACGGCGTGCTGCGCCTGGTGCTGGAGCTGGAGGGCGAGACCGTCACCCAGGCCCGCAGCGTCATCGGCTACCTGCACACCGGGATCGAGAAGAACCTGGAGTACCGCAACTGGACCCAGGGCGTCACGTTCGTGACGCGCATGGACTACCTGGCCCCGCTGCACAACGAGGCGGCCTACTGCCTCGCGGTGGAGAAGCTGCTGGGCGTCACGGTCCCGGAGCGCGCGCAGACGATCCGCGTGCTGCTCATGGAACTCAACCGGATCAGCTCGCACCTGGTCGCGCTGGCGACCGGCGGCATGGAGCTGGGCGCGCTGACCGGCATGACCGCGGGCTTCCGCGAGCGCGAGGAAGTCCTGCACCTGCTGGAGTTCCTGACCGGTCTGCGGATGAACCACGCGTTCATCCGGCCCGGCGGCCTGGCGCAGGACCTGCCGGTCGACGCGCCGCAGAAGATCCGGGACTTCATCAAGGTGATGGACTCGCGGCTGCCGGACTACGACAAGCTGCTCACCGGCCAGCCGATCTGGCGCAACCGGCTGGAGGGCATCGGCTACCTGCCGGTGGACGCCTGCCTCGCGCTGGGCATCACCGGCCCGATCCTGCGCTCCGCGGGCCTGCCCTGGGACCTGCGCAAGATCGAGCCGTACTCGGGCTACGAGAACTACACCTTCGACGTGCCGACCGCGAACGAGGCGGACTCGTTCGCCCGCTACCGGCTGCGGGTGGAGGAGATCCACCAGTCGCTGCGGATCGTCAAGCAGGCGGTGGACCGGCTGGCGCCGGGCCCGGTCATGGTGGAGGACGCCAAGATCGCGTGGCCCGCGCAGCTCACCATCGGCGCGGACGGCATGGGCAACTCGCTGGAGCACGTCCGCAAGATCATGGGCCAGTCCATGGAGTCCCTCATCCACCACTTCAAGCTGGTGACCGAGGGCTTCCACGTGCCGGCCGGCCAGGTGTACGTGCCGATCGAGTCGCCGCGCGGCGAGCTGGGCTACCACGTGGTCTCCGACGGCGGCACCCGGCCGATGCGCGTGCACGTGCGCGAACCCAGCTTCGTGAACCTCCAGTCGATGCCCGCGATGTGCGAGGGCGGCATGGTCGCCGACGTCATCGCGTCGGTGGCCTCGATCGACCCGGTGATGGGTGGTTGTGACCGATGACGCAGACCCAGGAAACCCCGAACCAGGCCGGCACCGAGGTGTTCGGCGAGGACACGGTGGCCCGCGCGCGCAACCTGATCGCGCGCTACCCGCAGTCCCGGTCGGCGCTGCTGCCGATGCTGCACCTGGTGCAGTCGGTCGAGGGGTACGTCAGCCAGGCGGGCATCACGTTCTGCGCCGACCAGCTCGACCTGACCAACGCCGAGGTCAGCGCGGTCGCGACGTTCTACACCATGTACAAGCGCCGCCCGTGCGGCGAGCACCTGGTGAGCGTCTGCACGAACACGCTGTGCGCCGCGCTGGGCGGTGACGCCATCTACGCGAAGCTGCGCGAGCACCTGGGCGCCGACGGCAAGCCGCTGGGCCACGAGGAGACCTCGGGCGAGCCGGGCGCGCCGGGTTCGATCACGCTGGAGCACGCCGAGTGCCTGGCGGCCTGCGACCTGGCCCCGGTGCTCCAGGTGAACTACGAGTTCTACGACAACCAGACCCCGCAGCAGGCGCTGGAGCTGGTGAAGTCGTTGCAGGCCGGGGAGAAGCCGCACCCGACGCGGGGCGCGCCGCTGACCGACTTCCGGCAGGCCGAACTCCAGTTGGCGGGTTTCTTCGAGGGCCGGGAGGCGGACCTGGACGGCCCGTCCGCCGCGCCCGAGACGGTGCGCGGCGCGGCGCTGGCCGCGGACCGGGGCTGGACCGCGCCGGCGACGCCGGAGAACGCCGAGTTCCCCGCCCTGCCGGAAAAGAAGTAGGGGGAGGCACCGATGGTCGACCAACTGACTCCCGTCCTCACCAAGCGCTGGCTGTCGCCGCGCTCGTGGACGCTGAAGACCTACGAGCAGCTGGAGGGGTACACGGCGCTGCGCAAGGCGCTGACCGCCCACCCGGACCAGCTGATCCAGCAGTGCAAGGACTCCGGGCTGCGCGGTCGCGGTGGCGCGGGCTTCCCGACCGGCCTGAAGTGGGGCTTCATCCCGCAGGGCGACGGCAAGCCGCACTACCTGGTGATCAACGCCGACGAGGGCGAGCCGGGGACCTGCAAGGACATCCCGCTGATGATGGCGGACCCGCACTCGCTGATCGAGGGCATCATCATCACCTCGTACGCGATCCGGGCGAACTTCGCCGCGATCTACGTGCGCGGCGAGGTGCTGCACTGCATCCGCCGGCTCAACGCCGCCGTGCAGGAGGCGTACGCGGCGGGCTACCTGGGCAAGGACATCCTCGGCTCCGGGTTCGACCTCGACGTGGTCGTGCACGCGGGCGCGGGCGCCTACATCTGCGGCGAGGAGACCGCTCTCCTGGACTCGCTGGAGGGCAAGCGCGGCCAGCCCCGGCTCAAGCCCCCGTTCCCCGCGACCGCCGGCCTCTACGCCTCGCCCACCGTGGTGAACAACGTCGAGACCATCGCGTCGGTTCCCTACATCGTCAACGGCGGCGCGGACTGGTTCCGCAGCATGGGCCGCGAGCGGTCGCCGGGCCCGAAGATCTACTCGCTGTCCGGCCACGTCGAGCGGCCCGGCCAGTACGAGGCCCCGATGGGCACCACGCTGCGCCAGTTGCTGGAGATGGCCGGCGGCATGAAGGACGGCGTCCCGCTGAAGTTCTGGACGCCCGGCGGCTCGTCCACCCCGCTGTTCACCGCCGAGCACCTCGACGTCCCCCTGGACTTCGAGGGCGCGGCGGAGGCCGGGTCCATGCTGGGCACCACGGCGTTGCAGATCTTCAACGAGACGGTGTCCGTGCCGTGGGCGGTCATGAAGTGGACCGAGTTCTACAAGCACGAGTCGTGCGGCAAGTGCACGCCGTGCCGCGAGGGCACCTACTGGCTGGTGCAGATCCTCCAGCGGATGAACCGCAACGAGGGCACCGCCAGTGACATCGAGACGCTGCTGGACATCTGCGACAACATCCTGGGCCGGTCGTTCTGCGCGCTCGGCGACGGCGCGGTCAGCCCGATCACCAGCGGTATCAAGTACTTCAAGGACGAGTTCCTGGCCCTGTGCGACCGGAACGCGTCCAAGAGCAACGAAGCCGCGGCCCTGGCAGGAGCAAGCGCATGACGATCGCGCCTGACAAGACGACCGAGCTGGTGGTGCCCGAGGGGCACGTCAAGCTCGTCATCGACGGCCTGGAGGTCGTCGCGCCCAAGGGCGAACTGCTGATCCGCACCGCCGAGCGGCTCGGCATCGTCGTGCCCCGGTTCTGCGACCACCCGCTGCTGGACCCGGCGGGTGCGTGCCGGCAGTGCCTGGTCGAGGTGGAGATGGGCGGCCGGCCGATGCCGAAGCCGCAGGCGTCGTGCACGATGACCGTGGCCGACGGCATGGTGGTCAAGACCCAGCTGACCTCGCCAGTGGCGGACAAGGCGCAGCAGGGCGTGATGGAGCTGCTGCTCATCAACCACCCGCTGGACTGCCCGATCTGCGACAAGGGCGGCGAGTGCCCGTTGCAGAACCAGGCGCTCAAGCACGGCCGCGCGGACTCCCGGTTCCACGAGCACAAGCGGACCTTCCCGAAGCCGATCGCGATCAGCACGCAGGTGCTGCTGGACCGCGAGCGGTGCGTGCTGTGCCAGCGCTGCACCCGGTTCTCCGCGCAGATCGCGGGCGACCCGTTCATCGAGCTGCTGGAGCGCGGTTCGCAGCAGCAGATCGGTGTGGCGCAGGAGAAGCCGTTCCAGTCCTACTTCTCCGGCAACACCATCCAGATCTGCCCGGTGGGCGCGCTCACCTCGGCCGCCTACCGGTTCCGGGCGCGGCCGTTCGACCTGGTGTCCACGCCGAGCGTGTGCGAGCACTGCTCGTCGGGCTGCGCGGAGCGCACCGACTGGCGGCGCGGCAAGGTGCAGCGCAAGCTGGCCGGCGACGACCCCGAGGTCAACGAGGAGTGGATCTGCGACAAGGGCCGCTTCGCCTTCCGCTACGCCACCGCCGACGACCGGATCACCCGGCCGCTGGTGCGCGACCGGGAGTCCGGCGAGCTGCGCGAGTCGTCGTGGACCGAGGCGCTGCAGGCCGCCGCGGCCGGGCTGGCCAAGGCGCGTGACGGCAAGGGCGCGGCGGTGCTGGCCGGTGGCCGGCTGACCGTCGAGGACGCCTACGCGTACTCGAAGTTCGCCCGGATCGCGTTGCGCACCAACGACGTCGACTTCCGGGCCCGCCCGCACTCGGCGGAGGAGCTGGAGTTCCTCACCTCGTCGGTGCTGGGCACGACGCCGGCCGACGGCGTGACGTTCCGGGGCATCGAGGCCGCGCCCGCCGCGCTGCTGGTCGCGTTCGAGCCCGAGGAGGAGGCGCCGATCGTCTTCCTGCGGCTGCGCAAGGCGGCCCGCGCGAAGAAGACCAAGGTGTTCCACCTGGGCCAGTTCACCTCGCCCGCGGTGGAGAAGACCTACGGGACGCTGCTCGCGTGCGTGCCCGGCGGCGAGCCGGCCGCGCTGAACGCGCTGCCCGAGCACGCCGCCGACGTGGTGGACGAGCTGGCCAAGCCGGGCTCGGTGATCCTGGTCGGCGAGCGCGCCGCCGAGGTGCCGGGCCTGTTCTCGGCGGTCGTCGCGCTGGCCGAGCGGACCGGGGCGAAGATCGCCTGGATCCCGCGCCGGGCCGGTGAGCGGGGCGCGCTGGAAGCCGGTCTGCTGCCCACGCTGCTGCCCGGCGGCCGGCTGGTGTCCGACGCCGCCGCGCGCGCCGAGGTCGAGCGGGCGTGGGGCCTGGACGCGGGCGCGCTGCCCGCGACCGCCGGCCGCGACACCGGCGCCATCCTGGTCGCCGCCGCGAGCGGCGGGCTGGACGCGCTGGTGGTCGGCGGGGTCGACCCGTTCGACCTGCCGGACCCGGCGCTCGCCGAGCGCGCACTGGACCTGACCGGTTTCGTGGTGAGCCTGGAGCTGCGGCACAGCGCGGTCACCGCGCACGCCGACGTCGTGCTCCCGGTGGCCCCGGCGGTGGAGAAGGCGGGCAGCTACCTCAACTGGGAGGGCCGGCACCGCCCGTTCCCGCTCACCCTGGAGGGCACCGGCGCGCTGCCCGACGGCCGGGTGCTGGACACCCTGGCCGTCGAGATGGACGCCGACCTGTTCACCCAGACCCCGGCCGCCGCGGCCGCGGACTTCGAACGGCTGGGCCGGGGCGCGCTCAGCGCCGCCGCGCCGAGCGTGCCCGCGCCGCTGCTGTCCCAGCCCAAGGCCGGGCAGGCCGTGCTGGCGACCTGGCGGCGGCTGCTGGACAACGGCTCCGCGCAGGACGGCGAGCCGAACCTCGCGGGCACGGCCCGGCCGGTGGTCGCGAAGCTGTCGGCGGCCACCGCGCGGCACCTCGGTGTCGAACTCGGCGGCCTGATCACCGTGTCGACCGACCGGGGCGAGGTGTCGCTGCCGGTCGAGGCGGCCGACCTGCCCGACGGCGTGGTGTGGCTGCCCGGCAACTCCGGCGCGGTCACCGTGCGGCGCAACCTGGCCGCCGGCCACGGTTGCGTGGTGGCCGTGGCGAACGCGCAGGGAGGCAAGGCATGAACACCGGACAGTTGCTCGCCGACGACCCGGTCTGGCTGGTGCTGATCAAGGTCGTGGGGATCTTCGCGTTCCTGGTCGTCATGACCCTGTTCATGATCAACTGGGAGCGCAAGGTCGTCGCCCGGATGCAGCAGCGGCCCGGCCCCAACCGGGTCGGCCCCAACGGCTGGCTCCAGTCCCTCGCGGACGGCCTCAAGCTGGCGTTCAAGGAGGACATCCGCCCGGTCCTGGCGGACAAGTGGGTGTTCTTCCTCGCCCCGGTGATCTCCTGCATCCCCGCGTTCGTCGCGTTCTCGGTGATCCCGCTCGGCGGCAAGGTCTCGATCTTCGGCGAGGAGACCGCCCTCCAGCTGGTCGACCTGCCGGTGGGCGTGCTCGTCGTGCTCGCCTGCTCCTCGCTGGGCGTCTACGGCATCGTGCTGTCCGGCTGGGCCTCCGGCTCGCCGTACCCGCTGCTGGGCGCGCTGCGCTCGGCCGCGCAGGTGATCTCCTACGAGATCGCGATGGGCCTGTCGATCGTCGCCGTGGTGATGAGTTCGCACTCGCTGTCCACCGCGGACATCGTGGGCAGCCAGTCCGGCACGATCGCGTGGGGCGCGCTACCGGCGTGGAACGCGATCCTGCTGCCGGTCAGCTTCGTCATCTACGTCATCTCCATGGTCGGCGAGACCAACCGCGCCCCGTTCGACCTCCCCGAGGCCGAGTCGGAGCTGGTCGGCGGGTTCCACACGGAGTACAGCTCGCTGAAGTTCGCGCTGTTCTTCCTCGCCGAGTACGTGAACATGGTGACCGTGTCGGCGCTGGCCACCACGCTGTTCCTGGGCGGCTGGCAGTTCCCGTTCGTCGGGCCCGACCACGTGCTCAACTCCAACGGCTGGCTCGGGCTGATCTGGTTCGTGATCAAGACCCTGGGCTTCCTGTTCCTGTTCATCTGGCTGCGCGGCACGCTGCCCCGCCTGCGCTACGACCAGTTCATGCGGCTGGGCTGGAAGTTCCTGGTCCCGATCGCGCTGTTCTGGTTCGTCGCGGTCGCCTTCACCCGCTACTTCAACCTGGAGCGCGAGGCCGACCGGCTGAGCACGGGCGTGCTGCTCGCGGTCTTCGGCGTGGTCCTGGCGGTGATCGTGCTGATCGCGTTCCTGCTGCCCGACCAGCGGGTGCAGCGCGACCCGAACGCCGTGCCGGTCACCGGCGGCGGGTTCCCGGTGCCGCCGCTCGACCTGCAAGTGCCCAAGTCGCCGCCGCGCCGGCAGGTCCCCGTGGCGCAACTGCCGTCCACGGACGCCGACGGCGATCGGACAACCGCGCCCGCGACAGCGAGTGTGTCAGCTAAGGAGGCCGGCGATGGGGATGCTTGATCCCGTCAAGGGTTTCGGGGTCACCTTCGGGACGATGTTCAAGAAGGTCGTCACCGAGGAGTACCCCGAGGTCAAGAAGGTCACCGCACCCCGGTTCCACGGGCGCCACCAGCTCAACCGGCACCCGGACGGGCTGGAGAAGTGCGTCGGCTGCGAGCTGTGCGCGTGGGCGTGCCCGGCGGACGCGATCTTCGTCGAGGGCGGCGACAACACCGAAGAGGCGCGGTTCTCGCCCGGCGAGCGGTTCGGCGCCGACTACCAGATCAACTACCTGCGGTGCATCGGCTGCGGCCTGTGCATCGAGGCGTGCCCGACCCGTTCGCTGACCATGACGAACGAGTACGAGCTGGCCGACGACGACCGGCAGAAGCTGATCTTCACCAAGGAGGACCTGCTCGCCCCGCTGCTGCCCGGCATGGAGCAGCCGCCGCACCCGATGCGGCTGGGCGAGCACGAGCAGGACTACTACGTCGACGGGCCGCGGCTGGCCGCCGAGCAGCAGGCGCGGGAGGCCGGGCGATGATGCTGTTGCTCCAGCCCGAGGACGCCGCCCGGGTGGTCGACGTCGTCACCACGGGCGAGGCCGTCGCGTTCTGGGTCCTCGGCCCGCTGGCCCTGGCCGGCGCGCTGGGCATGCTGTTCGCCCGCAACGCCGTGCACTCGGCGCTGTGGCTGGTGCTCACGATGCTCAGCCTGGGCGTGCTCTACATGGTCCAGCAGGCGCCGTTCCTCGGCTTCGTGCAGATCATCGTCTACACCGGCGCGATCATGATGCTGTTCCTGTTCGTGCTGATGCTGGTCGGCCGGGACAGCTCGGACTCGGTGGTCGAGGTGCTGCGCGGGCAGCGGCTCGCGGCGAGCGTGCTCGGCGTCGGCTTCGCCGGCCTCGTGGTCGGCTCGCTGGCGCGCGCGCTGACCGACGTCGAGCCGGTGGGCCTGGCCCAGCAGAACACCCAGAACGGCGGCAACGTCGCGAACATCGGCGAGGCCCTGTTCACCGACTACCTGTTCCCGTTCGAGCTGACCTCGGCGCTGCTGATCACCGCGGCGGTCGGCGCGATGGTGCTGGCGTTCACCCAGAACGTCGGCAAGGACCGCAAGAAGACCCAGAAGGAACTGGTCGAGGAGCGCTTCCGGGGCGACCGGGTCGGCTCGCTGCCCGGCCCCGGCGTGTTCGCCACCGCCAACTCGGTGGCCACGCCCGCCCTGCTGCCGGACGGCTCGGTCGCCTCCGAGTCGCTGTCCGAGCTGATCGAGACCACCGCCAAGGAGACCCTGGACGGCGACGTCGCCGAGGTCTCGGGCACCGGCCACCAGGCCGACGCGCACGCCCTCAAGGGGGACCAGTCGTGACCGCGCGCCTCACCGGGACCACCCGGCCCGCCGGGTTCCTGCGGCTCACCGTGCGCTCGGCGGTCGGCGCCGCCCGGTTCGCCGAGCGGGCCTCGGCCCGTCCCGCGGTCCGGCTCGGCAGGCTCGGCGCCGTGCCGGCGAACGCCCGTGCGATCGAGGGAGCGCAGTCGTGACCCCCACCTACTACCTGCTGCTGTCCGCCCTGCTGTTCAGCCTCGGCGCGGTGGGCGTGCTGGTGCGGCGCAACGCCATCGTCGTGTTCATGTGCGTGGAGCTGATGCTCAACGCGGTGAACCTGAGCCTGGTCACGTTCGCCCGGATCAACGGCGCGCTCGACGGCCAGGTCATGGCCTTCTTCGTGATGGTCGTCGCCGCCGCCGAGGTCGTGGTGGGCCTGACGATCATCATGGCGATCTTCAAGACGCGTCGCTCGGCCTCGGTCGACGATTCCAACCTGCTGAAGTACTGAGAGGTCACCGGTGACGGAACCTGTTGCCGCCAGCGGGATCGGCGGTCTCGCCTGGTTGTTGTTGGCGTTGCCCGCGTTCGGCGCGGCGGTGCTGCTGATCGGTGGCAAGCGCACCGACAAGTGGGGCCACCTGCTCGGCTGCGCGACGGTCATCGCCGCGTTCGGCTACGGCGTGGCGCTGTTCTTCGACACGATCGCGCAGACCGGCGAGCGGACCAGTGAGCTGCACCTGTTCGACTGGGTGTCGGTCAACGCGCTCAACGTCGAGTTCGCGCTGCGCCTGGACCCGCTGTCGCTGACGTTCGTCCTGCTGATCACCGGTGTCGGCGCGCTGATCCACATCTACTCGATCGGCTACATGGCGCACGAGGCCGGGCGGCGGAAGTTCTTCGGCTACCTGAACCTGTTCGTCGCCGCCATGCTCCTGCTGGTGCTGGGCAACGGATTCGTGACCCTGTACTTCGGCTGGGAGGGCGTCGGTCTGGCCTCCTACCTGCTGATCGGCTGGTACCAGCACAAGCCGGAGGCCGCGTCCGCGGCGAAGAAGGCGTTCCTGATGAACCGGGTCGGCGACCTGGGTCTGGCGATCGCGATCTTCATCCTGTTCAAGGAGCTGGGCACCACCCAGTACACCGAGGTGTTCGCCCGGGTCGGCGAGCTGTCGCCGGCCACGGTGACCGCGGTGACGCTGCTGCTCCTGCTCGGCGCGTGCGGCAAGTCCGGCCAGTTCCCGCTCCAGGCGTGGCTCCCGGACGCGATGGCGGGCCCCACCCCGGTGTCCGCCCTGATCCACGCGGCGACCATGGTCACCGCCGGCGTCTACCTGATCGCCCGGTCGAACCCGATCTACAACCTCTCCGGCGACGGCCGGCTGGTCGTCATGTGCATCGGCGCGTTCACGCTGATCATCGGGTGCATCATCGGCTGCGCGTACGACGACTTCAAGAAGGTCCTGGCGTACTCGACGGTCTCCCAGATCGGCTACATGATCCTGGCCGTGGGTCTGGGCCCGGTCGGCTACGCGCTGGGCATCATGCACCTGCTCACGCACGGCTTCTTCAAGGCCGGGCTGTTCCTCGGGGCCGGTTCGGTCATGCACGGCATGAACGACGAGGGCGACATCCGCCGGATGGGCGGCCTGTGGCGCAAGATGCCGGTCACCTTCGTCACCTGGACGCTGGGCTACCTCGCGCTGATCGGCTTCCCGTTCCTGTCCGGCTACTTCTCCAAGGACGCCATCATCGCGGCGGCGTTCAGCGAGCACGGCTGGCGCGGCTGGGTGTTCGGCGGCGCGGCGGCGCTGGGCGCGGGCCTCACCGCGTTCTACATGACCCGCCTGCTGTTCCTGGTGTTCCTGGGCAAGGCCCGGTGGACCGACCTGAAGTCCGCGGACGGCCGCGACTACCACCCGCACGAGTCGCCGCTGTCGATGACGGTGCCGATGATCGTGCTGGCGGTCGGCTCGGTCGGCGCGGGCGCGTTCTTCGCCTCCGGCGACAACCTGGCCGGCTGGCTCGCCCCGTCGCTGGGCGAGTTGCAGGAGCAGCACGGCGTGCTGGACCACACCGTGGTCAACTTCCTGGTGCTCGGCCTGTCCGCGCTCGGCGTGCTGGTGGCGTGGCTGCTGTTCGGCCGCAAGCCGCAGCCGGTGCAGCGGCCGGCGCGGGTGTCGTTCCCGGTCCGCGCCGCGCGCGCCGACCTGTACGGCAACGCGCTCAACGAGGCGCTGTTCGCGCGGCCGGGCACCTGGCTCACCCGCGCGCTGGTCTTCGTGGACAACAAGGGCGTGGACGGCCTGGTCAACGGGTCGGCCGCGCTGCTCGGCGGTAGCTCGGGCCGGCTGCGCAGGCTGCAGACCGGCTTCGTGCGCTCCTACGCGCTCTCCATGCTCCTGGGTGCGATCTTCGTCCTGGGCGCGCTGCTGATGGTGAGGTTCTCGTGAGCTGGACGCTGATCGCGCTGCTCCTGCTGCCCCTGGTGGGCGGCGTGGTGGTGGCCTTCCTGCGGGGCAACGACCGGCTGGCCAAGGTGGTCGCGCTGGCCGTGTCGCTGGTCGAGCTGGCGGTCGCGGTGGTCGCCTGGGTCGGCTACGACACGTCGTCGACCGAGCGGCTCCAGCTGACCAGCTCGGCCGACTGGATCCCGTCGTTCGGCGTGCACCTGTCGTTCGGCGTGGACGGCATCGCGCTGGTCATGATCGCGCTGATCGCCTTCCTGGTGCCGGTCGTCATCGGCGGCTCGTGGGCGGACAAGCTGCCCGAGGGCCGCAGCGCGGGCGGGTTCTTCGCGCTGCTGCTGGTCATGGAGACCGGCATGGTCGGCGTGTTCGCCGCCACCGACGTGTTCCTGTTCTACGTGTTCTTCGAGGCCGTGCTGGTCCCGATGTACTTCCTGATCGGCCGCTTCGGCGGCCCGAACCGGCAGTACGCGGCGATGAAGTTCTTCCTCTACTCGCTGCTCGGCGGCTTGGTCATGCTCGCGTCGGTGATCGGCGTGTACGTGGCCGCCGCCGACAAGCTCGGCTCCGGCACGTTCGACTGGGCGACGCTGGTCACGGTCACCCGCGAGCTGCCGCTGTCGCACCAGATCTGGCTGTTCCTCGGGTTCTTCGTCGCGTTCGCGATCAAGGCCCCGCTGGTGCCGCTGCACACCTGGCTGCCCGACGCCGGTGCCGAGGCGCCGGTCGGCGCGGGCGTGCTGCTGGTCGGCATCCTGGACAAGATCGGCACGTTCGGCTTCCTGCGCTACTGCCTGCCGCTGTTCCCGCTGGCCAGCCAGGAACTCGCGCCGCTGGTGCTGGTGCTGGCCGTGGCGGGCATCCTGTACGGCTCGCTGCTCGCGGTCGGCCAGTCCGACCTCAAGCGGTTCGTCGCCTACACCTCGATCGCGCACTTCGGCTTCATCGCGCTGGGCATCTTCGCCTTCAGCTCGCAGGCCGGTGCCGGCGCGGTGCTCTACATGGTCAACCACGGCATCTCGACCGGCATGCTGTTCCTGGTCGTCGGCATGGTGATGGCCCGCGGCGGGTCCCGCCTGATCGAGGACTACGGCGGCATGGCGAAGCTGACGCCGGTGCTCGGCGGCCTGTTCTTCGTGGCCGGCCTGTCGTCGCTGGCGCTGCCCGGCACCAACTCGTTCGTCAGCGAGTTCCTGGTGCTCGTCGGCTCCTACCCCAACCAGCCGGTCTACACGATCCTGGCCGCGCTGGGCATGGTGCTGGCCGCGCTCTACATCCTGTGGCTCTACCAGCGGGTGTTCCAGGGCCCGGTGCGCGGCACGGCGCTGATCGGCGCGACCGGCGGTCCCGGCGCGACGGTCGACCCGGAGCGCGCCCCGGTGAAGGACCTGGACAAGCGGGAACTGGCGGTGCTCGCGCCGCTGGTCGCGCTGATCCTGGTGCTCGGGTTCTACCCGAAGCCGGTGTTGGACGTGATCACCCCGTCCGTCGGGGCGACGCTCAGCGAGGTCGGGGTCGCGGACCCGGTCACGCAGGAAGGCAAGTGACGTGGAGACGTTCCTCGCTCAGACCCAGCGGCTCCAGGCCCCCGAGATCGACTACCTCGCGGTCGCGCCGATCCTGATCGTGCTCGGCGCGGCGTGC
Organism: Saccharothrix sp. NBAS 001; assembly: GCF_056640475.1. Lineage (NCBI taxonomy): Bacteria > Bacillati > Actinomycetota > Actinomycetes > Pseudonocardiales > Pseudonocardiaceae > Saccharothrix > Saccharothrix sp. NBAS 001. The sequence goes on along the minus strand of NZ_CM153251.1, from coordinate 7,394,839 downwards.
TTGAGCGTCCTGGTCGAGGCGTTCCTGCCCAAGCCGCAGCGGTGGTCCGGCCAGGTCGTGCTGACCATGCTCACGCTGGTCGCCGCGGGCGGCACGCTGGCCTGGTACGGCAGCTCCTCGGACACGCCCGCGCAGGGCAAGGTCACCCTCGCCGGCGCGATCGCTATCGACCAGCCGGTGATCTTCCTGTGGGGCACGCTGCTGCTGCTCGGCTTCGGCGCGGTGCTGCTCATCGCGGACCGCTCGGTCGAGCCCGGCGGCGCGTTCGTCGCCGACGCGGCCATCCGGCCCGGCACCGTGCAGGACCGCGCCCAGGCGGGCCGGTTCGGGATGCAGACCGAGGTCTTCCCGCTGACGCTGTTCGCGCTCGGCGGCATGATGGTCTTCGTCGCCTCGAACGACCTGCTGACCATGTTCATCGCGCTGGAAGTCCTGTCGCTGCCGCTGTACCTGATGTGCGGCCTGGCCCGCCGCCGTCGCCTGCTCTCGCAGGAGGCCGCGGTCAAGTACTTCCTGCTCGGCGCGTTCGCGTCGGCGTTCTTCCTCTACGGCGTGGCCCTGCTCTACGGCTACTCGGGCTCGGTCAAGCTCGCCGACATCGCCACCGCGACCGCCGGCACCGACCGCTCCGACACGCTGCTCTACGCGGGCTTCGGCCTGCTGGTGGTCGGCCTGCTGTTCAAGGCGTCGGTCGGCCCGTTCCACGCCTGGACCCCGGACGTCTACCAGGGCGCGCCGACCCCGGTCACCGCGTTCATGGCGGCGTGCACGAAGGTCGCCGCGTTCGGCGGCATCCTGCGGGTGCTGTTCGTGGCGTTCGAGAAGTCGAGCTGGGAGTGGAACGGCGTGCTGTGGGGCGTGGCGATCGCGTCCATGGTCATCGGCGCGGTGCTCGGCCTCACCCAGACCGACGTGAAGCGGATGATCGCCTACTCGTCGGTCGCGCACGCGGGCTTCCTGCTGGTCGGGTCCATCACGCTGACCAGCGAGGGCCTGTCCGGCACGATGTTCTACCTGATGGCCTACGGCTTCACCACGATCGCCGCGTTCGGCGTGGTGTCGCTGGTCCGCAACGCCGACGGCGAGGCCACCCACCTGTCGCAGTGGGCGGGGCTGGCCAAGCGCTCGCCGATCACCGCCGCGGTGTTCACGTTCCTGCTGCTCGCCCTCGCGGGCATCCCGCTGACCAGCGGGTTCATCGGCAAGTTCGTGGTGTTCGCGGCGGCGATCCAGAGCGGCATGGCGCCGCTGGTGGTGATCGCCCTGATCGCGTCGGCGGTGGCGGCGTTCTTCTACCTGCGGGTCATCGTGCTGATGTACTTCAGCGAGCCCGCGCCGGACGGCCCCACGGTGAGCGTGCCCGGCGCGTTCACCACCGTGGCCATCACCATGGGCGCGGCGATCACCCTCGTGCTGGGCGTCTGGCCGGCTTTCGCCCTCGATTGGGCGGGTGCCGGCGGGTTCGCCTTCTAGCGGTACGTAGGCTTCAGGCGTGACCAGTAGCGAGCAGGCGGGGACGGGGTTCCGGTTCACGGACCCCGTGCTCGCGGAGGTGGTGCAGGCCGGGCTGGCCGAGGTGGAGGAACTGCTGCACAAAGTCGTGCAGAGCGAGTTCCACCCGGTGATGGAGACCTCCCTGCACTTGGTGGACGCGGGCGGCAAGAGGATCCGGCCGCTGTTCACCATCCTGTCCGCCCAGTTGGGGTCCTCGTGGGACCGCGACAGCGTCATCAAGGCCGCGGCCGTGGTGGAGCTGACCCACCTGGCGACGCTCTACCACGACGACGTGATGGACGAGGCCACCATGCGCCGCGGCGCGGAGTCGGCCAACGCGAAGTGGGACAACAGCATCGCCATCCTGACCGGCGACTACCTGTTCGCGCACGCCTCCGCGCTGGTCGCGGACCTGGGCACGCGGGCCGCGCGGATCATCGCGGAGACCTTCTCCGAGCTGGTCACCGGCCAGATGCGGGAGACCATGGGTCCGCGCGACGGCGAGGACCCGATCTCGCACTACCTGACCACGATCGCCGAGAAGACCGGTTCGCTGATCGCCACCGCCGCCCGGTTCGGCGCGATGTTCTCCGACATCACGCCCGTCCAGGTGGAGGCGCTGCGGACCTACGGCGAGATCATCGGCGCGGCGTTCCAGATCTCCGACGACGTCATCGACATCGCGAGCCCGTCCTCGGAGTCGGGCAAGACGCCCGGCACGGACCTGCGCGAGGGCGTGAAGACGCTGCCCATGCTCTACGCGCTGGACGACGAGCCGGACTCGCGGTTGGCGAAGCTGCTGGCCCACCCGCTGACCGACGACGCCGAGGTGGCCGAGGCGCTGGACCTGCTGCGCTCCTCGTCCGGTCTGGAGCGCGCCCGGCGGACGCTGGACGACTACGCGGCGCGGGCTCGGGCCACCCTGGTCGAGCTGCCCGCCGGCACCGCCCGCGACGCGCTCGAATCGGTCAGCGACTACGTGGTGACCCGCTCGCACTGACCGCCGGTGGCGGGCTACACGACCGGCGCGAGCAGCGGCGGCCTGCGCCGGGAGCGCACCGCGTCGACGGTGAACACCACCAGGGCCGCCCACACCAGGGCGAACCCGAACCAGCGCGACGGCGGCATCGGCTCGTGCATGACGAACACGCCCCACGCGAACTGGAGGATCGGCGCGAGGTACTGGAGCATCCCCATGGTGATCAGCGGGATGCGCCGGGCGCCCGCGCCGAACAGCATCAGCGGGACGGCCGTCACCACGCCCGCCGAGACGAGGATCAGCGCGTGGCCGGTGCCGTGGTCCAGGAACGTGCCCGCCGGGCCCAGCCAGAGCAGGTAGCCGACCGCGATCGGGGCCAGCACGACGCTCTCCGCGGTCAGGCTCGCCGTGGCGTCCAGCGGCACGGTCTTCTTCAGCAGCCCGTAGAGGCCGAACGAGCAGGCCAGGACCAGTGAGATCCACGGCAGCCGGCCGTAGTCCACGGCGAGCACGACCACCGCGACCAGCGCGATGGCGATCGCCGCGAACTGCGCCCGGCGCAGCCGCTCGCGCAGCACCACGACCCCGAGCAGGACGCTGACCAGCGGGTTGATGAAGTAGCCGAGCGCGGCCTCGACCACGTGGCCGGCGTTCACCGAGTAGATGTAGACGCCCCAGTTGACCGCGATCAGCACCGACGCGGCGGTCACCATCAGCCAGCCCTTGGGCGAGAGCCGGCGCAGCCCGGCCCAGCGGCCCAGCACCGCCGTGATCAGCACCATGACCACCAGCGACCAGGCGATCCGGTGGGCCAGGATCTCCACCGCGCCGGCCGGGGCCAGCAGCGGCCAGTAGGCGGGCACGATGCCCCAGATGAAGTAGGCGCCGATGCCGAAGGCGATGCCCCGGTTCGCTTGGTTGGTTTCCGCCGCAGTGGCGGACGAGTTCGTCAACGGCGGCACGGGGACCACTGTACGCCGCCGTTTTTCCTGGTCAGTCCGGGCCGGTGGCCTAGTATTCGACCCGAGCGGGACGTCCTGGCGGCAGGGCGCGCGCGGACGGGTGGTCAGGGTAGTTTTGCAGCCGCTCCACTACCGGGTGAACCGGCAGCGGAGCGTGTCGGGGCGTGACAGGACATTGCAGTGGGAGGGTCTCCCGTGGGTTCGCTGTTCGGACAGGTCTGGCTGTGGAGCCTGCTGTCGTTCGTGGCAGGCGTCGCGCTGACCTGGCTGGTGCTGGTCCGCCCGGCGAAGAAGGAGCTGGAGGAGCTGGAGGAGCGCCTGCTCACCTCCCCGCGCCCCGCTCCGGTCGCCGCTCCCGTCGCCCCGGCGCGTGACGAGTACGACGACTGGCCGGCCGAGCCCCGTTCGCCGGTCGACGCCCTGGCGCACGACGAGCCGCCCCGCTACGACGTGGCGAACCTCGAACTCGACCGGCGCGACGAGCGCCTGGACGAACTCGACGACGAGCACCGCCCGCTGTCGGACTTCGAGGAGCGGCAGTTCCCCGAGTACGAGGAGGAGCGCCCGCGCAGCCTGTTCGAGCGGCTGACCCCCGAGGGCGACCAGGACCCGGCCCGCGGCGCGCAGCCCGAACTCCCGGCCGAGCAGACCCGCGTGCTGCCGCCGGCCGTCGCGTCCGCCGAGCCGGCCGTGCCGCAGCCCGAGCCGACCGCGCCGCCCGAGGTCGAGGCGTTCCAGCCGCGCGAGGTGTGGCGCGAGGAGCACGGCGTGCCCGAGGTGTACGGCGAGGACGCCGACGAGCCCGGCAGCGCGGCCTCGCACGAGGAGGAGGACGAGCCGGAGCGCCCCGCCGAGGCGACCTCCCTCATCCCGGCGACCGCCCTGGCCCAGGCCATCGCCGAGGTCGACGCCCGCACCGACGAGCAGTTCCGCGCCGAGGAGCAGTCCCGCGCCGACGACTTCCACGCCGAACTCGCCCGCGCCCGCGAGGACGAGGGCCGCGAGGACGCGCCCGGACGGCCGTGGACCCGCGAGCCGCACAACACGTGGCACACCGAGGACCCGCGGCCCGCGTGGCGCTCGGAAGACGCCCAGCTCTGGCCGGACCGCGACTTGACCGGCGAGTACCCGGTGATCCGCCCCGACGTCGCGCCGCCCGCCGAGTCGGGTTTCACCGAGCCGGCCCACGTCGAGCCGGCCCACGTCGAGCCGGCCCACGTCGAGCCGGTTCGGTCCGAGCCGACGCGCTCGGAGGCCGTGCGCGCCGAAGCCGACCGGCTGTCGCCGCGCACCGAGTACATCTCGCCGTTCGGCGCGGACCTCTCCGTCGACCCCGAGCCCGCCCACGCCGAGCCCGAGCCCGCGTTCACCGAGCCGGAGCCCAGGCACGCCGAAGCCGAGCACCCGGAGCCGGTGCACGTCGAGCCTGTGCATGTCGAGCCGGTGCACGTCGAGCCGGTGCACGCCGAGTCGGAGCACGCGGAGCCGGAGCGCACCGAGCTGGAACACGCGGAGCCGGAACACGTGGAGCCCGCGCCCTTCGAGCCGGTGTTCGTCGACTCCGGGCCCATCCAGCTCACGCACACCGAACCCCAGCACGCCGGACCCGAGCACGCCGAGTTCGAGCCGGCCGAGTCCGCGCAGGTCGAAGCCGCGCACGCCGAGGACCCGCAGCCGGAGGTCGGGCACGCGGAGACCGCCTACGTCGAGCCGGTGGCCGTCGAGCCCCGGCCGGTCGCGCCGAAGCGGTTCGCGCCGGAACCGTTCGCGCCCGAGCCCGGCTCGCTGTTCGGCGAGCCCGACCGCGACCCCACCGCCGAGCCGGTGTCGATGTTCACCCCGCCGGACCTGAGCGACCTGCCCGACACCGACCCCGCCGAGCGCCCCGCTCCGATGGCACCTCGCCGGGAGCCCAAGCCGGCCAAGGTGGAGCCCCGCGAGCCCGGTCGCCCGCGTTCGCTGTTCGAACCCCTGCTCACCCCCGAGGACATCGACGACGAGCCGCCGGTCCCGCCGGTCACGCCGCGCCCGTCGACGCCCGGCAACGACCAGCCGTTCGTGCCGACGCTGGCCCCGGAACTGCTGGCCTCCACGAGCAACGGCGGCCTGCCCCAGCGCCCCACCCGCTCGGCGACCGGCCCGCGCACCCCGTCGCCCGCGCCGCTCTCGCCCCAGCCGGTGCCGCCGCCGCAGCGCCCGGTCCGCCCGCGCCCGGTCGGCTTCAGCCCCAGCACGGGCGGTCGCCCGGCCGCCGGCACCACCCGCTACCAGCAGCCCGAGGGCTTCAACCCGAGGTCGCCGTTCGGTCCGGGCTCGGTGCTGCCGAAGTCCGACGGCATGGCCCCCGCGCCGGACTTCCACGTCAAGGCGACCCTGACCGGCCGCCGCTACTACACCGGCGAGTCCGCGAACTTCCGGGAGACCCGCGCCGACGTCTGGTTCCGCACCACGTCCGACGCCGAGAAGGCGGGCTTCCGGCCCGCGCCGTGACCGACCGGTCCGGTCTCCGTGGAGACCGGACCGCCGGCGTTTCACCCCCACCACAAGCGCGGCGTGGGATAGTCCTCACGGCGCCACCAGAAGCTCCCTGGGGAGGGAACGCGAAGGGCCCCTGTTCCGGGAGGCGGAACAGGGGCCCTTCCGTGTCCGGCGGGTCGTGCTAGACGACCGTCCAGGTGTCCTTGCCGCGCAGCAGCGCGCCCAGGTCCGGTGCCTTCGCCGCCTTGGCGGCCTCCACCTGCGCGCGCGCCGCGTCGTCGTACGTGGTCCGCGCGACGTTGCGGAACACCCCGGTCACGGTGTGCTGGAGGTCCTGCGTCGACAGCCGGGACAGCGCGAACGCGAGGTTCAGGTCCCCGGCGTCGTGCACCACGACGTCCTCGGCCGCCACGTCCGCGGTCTTGGCCACGGCCAGCCCGAACCCGTCCCGCACCACGGCGAACTCGCTGCCGCCGAACGTGATCGGCTGCCCGTGCACGACGTCGATGATCCGCCGCGCCGCCTCGTCGGCGTCCTTGAGCACGTCGAACGCGCCGTCGTTGAAGATCGGGCAGTTCTGGTAGATCTCCACCAGCGCCGTCCCGCGGTGCTCGGCGGCCTGCCGCAGCACCTCGGTCAGGCCCGCCCGGTCGGAGTCGACCGCGCGCCCGACGAACGTGGCCTCCGCGCCCAGCGCCAGCGACACCGGGTTGAACGGGTGGTCCAGCGAGCCCAGCGGGGTGGACTTGGTGACCTTGCCCTCCTCGGAGGTGGGCGAGTACTGGCCCTTGGTCAGGCCGTAGATCCGGTTGTTGAACAGCAGGATCTTCAGGTTCACGTTGCGCCGCAACGTGTGGATCAGGTGGTTGCCGCCGATGGACAGCGCGTCGCCGTCACCGGTCACCACCCACACCGACAGGTCGGGTCGGGCCACGGCGAGACCGGTCGCGATGGCCGGCGCCCGCCCGTGGATCGAGTGCATCCCGTAGGTGTTCATGTAGTAGGGGAACCGGGACGAGCAGCCGATCCCGGAGACGAACACGATGTTCTCGCGCTTCAGGCCCAGCGTCGGGAGGAACGACTGCACGGCGTTGAGCACCACGTAGTCGCCGCACCCCGGACACCAGCGGACCTCCTGGTCCGACTTGTAGTCCTTGGCCTTCTGCGGCTCGTCGGAAGTAGGAACGCCGACCAGGCCCCCCAGGCCCGGCAGCCCCAATTCGATGGCCGTCACGCGGACACTCCCTTGATCACATCGGCGAGCACGTCCTGCAGCTCCTCCGCCTTGAACGGCAGACCCTGCACCTTGGTGTAGCTGATCGCGTCCACCAGGTACTTCGCTCGCAACAACAACGCCAGCTGACCGAGGTTCATCTCCGGCACGACCACCTTGTCGTACCGGGCGAGCACGTCCCCGAGGTTGCGCGGGAACGGGTTCAGGTGCCGCAGGTGGGCGTGCGCCACCGGCAGGCCGAGCTTGCGCACCCGGCGGGCGGCGGCGCCGATCGGGCCGTAGGACGAGCCCCAGCCCACGACGAGCACCCGCGCCTCGCCGGACGGGTCGTCCACCACCACGTCGGGCACCTCGACGCCGTCCACCTTGCGCTGCCGCAGCCGCACCATGTGGTCGTGGTTGGCCGGGTCGTAGGAGATGTTGCCGTTCCCGTCGGCCTTCTCCAAGCCGCCGATGCGGTGCTGGAGGCCGGCCGTGCCGGGCACCGCCCACGGGCGGGCCAGCGTCTCCGGGTCGCGCAGGTAGGGCCAGAACTCGCCGTCCGGGCCGTTGGGCTCGGTGGCGAACTCGACGGTCAGGTCGGGCAGGTCCGCGACGTCGGGGACCAGCCACGGCTCGGAGCCGTTCGCGATCGCGCCGTCGGAGAGCAGCAGCACCGGCGTGCGGTAGACCAGCGCGATCCGGGCCGCCTCCAGCGCCGCGTCGAAGCAGTCCGCGGGGGACTGCGGCGCGACGATCGGCACCGGCGACTCGCCGTTGCGGCCGAACATCGCCTGGAGCAGGTCGGCCTGCTCGGTCTTGGTCGGCAGACCGGTGGACGGGCCGCCGCGCTGCACGTCGACCACGACCAGCGGCAGCTCGGTCATCACCGCGAGGCCGATGGTCTCGGACTTCAGCGCCACGCCGGGACCGGACGTCGAGGTCACGCCCAGCGCGCCGCCGTAGGAGGCGCCCAGCGCCGCGCCGATGCCCGCGATCTCGTCCTCGGCCTGGAGCGTGGTGATGCCGAAGTTCTTGTGCTTGGACAGCTCGTGCAGGATGTCGGACGCGGGCGTGATCGGGTACGTGCCGAGCACGACCGGCAGCTTCGACAGCTGCCCGGCGGCCACCAGCCCGTAGGCCAGCGCGGTGTTGCCGGTGATCTGCCGGTAGGTGCCCTGGTTGAGCTTGGCGGGCGCGACCTCGTAGGTCACCGCGAACGACTCGGTGGTCTCGCCGTAGTTCCAGCCCGCGCGGAACGCCAGGACGTTGGCCTCGGCGATGTCCGGCTTCTTGGCGAACTTCTCGCGCAGGAACCGCTCGGTGCCCTCGGTCGGCCGGTGGTACATCCAGGACAGCAGGCCCAGGGCGAACATGTTCTTGGCCCGCTCGGCGTCCTTCTTGCCCAGGCCGGTGCCCTCCAGCGCGCCGATGGTCAGCGTGGCCATCGCGACCTTGTGCACCTGGTAGGCATCCAGCGAGGAGTCCTCCAGGGGGTTCGTGGCGTAGCCGACCTTGACCAGGTTGCGCTTGGTGAACTCGTCGGTGTTGACGATCAGCATCCCGCCCTGGGGCAGGTCGCCGATGTTGGCCTTGAGCGCCGCCGGGTTCATCGCCACGAGCACGTCGGGGCGGTCGCCGGGGGTCAGGATGTCGTAGTCGGCGAAGTGCAGCTGGAAGCTGGAGACCCCGGGCAGCGTCCCCTGTGGCGCCCGGATCTCGGCCGGGAAGTTCGGCAGCGTCGCGAGGTCGTTGCCGAAGGCCGCGGCTTCGGAGGTGAACCGGTCGCCCGTGAGCTGCATCCCGTCGCCGGAGTCGCCGGCGAACCGGATCACCACGCGGTCGAGCTTCTGCACGGTGCCGGTGTCCTTGGCGTTGCCACCACCTGGCGCGGCGCCATTACCAACGTCGGTAGTCATGTCCTACGCCGATCCCTCTCTTCACGCCCGCCTGAGGGCAAGTAGCCCCTCCCCTCCGCGAGGGTAGTCGTGCCCGCCCTCGGGCCGGTTTCTCCTGTACCACTCTGCGGGACGGTTCGTCCCACCTGGTGTGACAAGGGCTAACCAGGCGGTAATCCCCGCGATTTCGGCTGTACCCGACAGTAACTGTTACCGGAAGTTACAGGTAGCGTCGGGTGCTGTCCAGGCTCACGGCCGGCCGCTGATCCGGGCCTTCATCGCGGCCAGCTTGGCGGCGAACTCCGGTGACGCGATCGAGGCGACCTGCGGGGTGATCTCGGTGTCCACGGCGTCCGCGTGCGCGTCCAGGACCGCCGTCGTCCGCATCGTGGACTTGATGGTGCGGACCAGCTCGCGCGGCGCTTCGGCCGAAGCCTTCGCGAACTCGACGGCCGAGGCGACCAGTTCGTCGTGCCCGCCGTCCACCCGGTCCCAGGCCAGCCCCGTCCGGACCGCCGCGTCGGCGTCCAGGACCTGGCCGAACAGCGTCATCGCGGTCGCCGTCTGCGGGCCGACGAGGCGTTGCAGCATCCACGTCATCCCGCCGCCGGGGTGGATGCCCAGCTGGAGGAAGCGCGCGTCGAACCGCGCCTTCGGCCCGGTCAGCCGGACGTCGCAGGCCAGCGCCAGGTTGAGCCCCGCGCCCACCGCCGCGCCGCCCACCGCGGCGATCGTCGGCAGCGCGCAGTCCGCCACCGCGAGGAACCCCGCGTAGATCCGGCGCAGCCCCTCCTCCTGGGCCTCGCCCAACGCCGTCAGATCCGCTCCCGCGCAGAACGCCGGAGGAGCCCCCGTCACCACCACGGCATGGACATCGGCGTCCTGCTCGCAGGTCTTGACGGCGGCGACGAGTTGGTCGGACAGGTCGAGCGTCAGCGCGTTGCGCCGCTCGGGGTCGTGCACGGTGATCACGCCGACCCGGTCGGAACGCTCCAGCAGCACCTCGGACATGCGGGCGACTCTAGGGCGCGCCGGAACGCGCCCGGCGTGCCGGTTGAGGTGCCGCGCCCGGTCAGGGTGCCGGCGGTCGGTCCAGCAGCCGGGAGAGCACGACCGTGGAGACCGTCCGGTCGATGATCTCGACGGCGCGCAGGCGCTCCAGGGCGGTCTCCAGGTGGTGGATGTTGGCCGCGCGGAGGTGAACGATTGCGTCGGCCGCCCCGGACACCGTGTAGGCGGCCATCACCTCGGCCATGGGTTCGAGCCGCTGCTGGATGTCGTGGGGTGCCACGTTGCCCCGGCAGTGCACCTCGACGAACGCCTCGGTACCCCATCCGAGCTGCTCAGGGTCCACGACGGCGGTGAAGCCGCGCAGCACGCCGGTGTCCAGCAGCTTGTCGACCCGGCGCTTCACGGCGGGGGCGGACAGGCCCACGGCCTTGCCGATCTCGGCGTAGCTGGAGCGGGCGTTGGCCATCAGGCACGAAATGATTCGCTGGTCAATCGAGTCCACACGCAACATTCTGCACCAACAGACGCAATACTGCGGCGTTGTTCGCTGGTCAGACGGGAATTTACCCTTCGATCCATGACCTCGGTTTCCCTCCTGGGCCCCGGCGACGAGCCGATCGTGCTGGGCGTCACCACGCCCACCGCCCCCGTGCGCGTGCCGACCACGCGCCGGTTCCTCATGTGCCCGCCGGAGTACTTCACGGTGGAGTACGCCATCAACCCCTGGATGGACCCGACCCGGCCGATCGACACGGCGCTGGCGGTCGAGCAGTGGACCGCGCTGAAGGAGGCGTACGAGCGCCTGGGCCACCGCGTGGACCTGATCGACCCGGTCCCGGGCCTGCCGGACATGGTCTTCTCGGCCAACTCCGGCACCGTCATCGACGGCCTGGTCCTGGGTTCGAGGTTCCGCGCCGACCAGCGCGTCCCCGAAGCCGACCACTTCCGCCGCTGGTTCCTGGCCAACGGCTACAAGTCCGTGGTGATGCCGGAACGCACGAACGAGGCCGAAGGCGACTTCACCTGGACCGGGAAGTACCTGCTGGCGGGCACCGGCTTCCGCACGGACCCCCTGGCCCACTCGGAGGCGCAGGAGGTCCTGGGCGTCCCGGTGATCTCGCTCCAGCTGGTGGACCCGAGGTACTACCACCTGGACGTGGCCCTGTTCGTGCTGACGGAGGACCTGGTCGCCTACTACCCGGAGGCGTTCTCCCCGGGCTCCCGAAAGGTCCTCCGCCGCCTGTTCCCCGACGCGATCATCGCGACCGAGGAAGACGCCGCCTGCCTGGGCCTGAACGCGGTCTCGGATGGTCGCAACGTGATCCTGCCGGTGGAGGCGACGGCCCTCGCCGACCAGCTCACCCGCCGGGGCTTCGACCCGGTCTTCGTGGACATCTCGGAACTCCGCAAGTCCGGTGGCGGCCCGAAGTGCTGCACGATGGAATTGCGGGACTGAAGGTCGACTGTTCCGGCGCTCTCGTTTCGTGCATGGAAGGTGCGCGAAAATGCGTGAACATGCGCGAACATGCGCGAGCACGCGTGAATATGTGACTACTGCGACGGTCTGTGTGGGTGGGGCGAGCGGTGGGTTTGGTGCGATTGAAGAAGCGCTCGCCGCGCGGCAGGCCAACAGGATGATCGGCTTCTGCGATTGTCTTCCGACCCAGCGGTGACCGGGGTTCGTGTCATCCCGTCGACCTCCCGAAGGGCTATCACACGAGCCGGGGACCTGCGAGCCTGGCACCGTGACCGGCGGTTGGTCGGCATGTCGCAGGTCCCCGACTCGTGTGACAGGGCTGCGCCAGGTCGACGGGATGACACGAAGCCCCTCTTTATCGAAGTGCGTCGTCGGCTTGACTTGGTTGGGCGTGACGAAGCTTCGCCGATGTGGAATTCCGGAATCAGGTCGACTTGTGCAGCGGGCTGGGTTCAGGGCGTTGCAAACCTGGATGGGGTGGGATTTTTCCGCCTTGGCTGAGGCTGAGGCTGAGGCTGTGGGTGTGGGTGTGGGTGTCGCTGTGGGTGTGGGTGTCGCTGTCGCTGTGGCGTGGCACGGGTGGATGCCGTGCGTCTACCAGGAAGTGCCGCGATCGAGCGGTCTGTCACCCGTTGGGCTGATCTGGCTGGCGGGTCGGCCCATGACAGTGCTCCGATCGACGGCACTCGCTGTCGACCAAGGTAGGGAGCCGCGCCATGAACGACCTCGAAGACCGGGTGCCTTCGCCTCAGCCGCGACCGGAGGAGGAACGGGTGGAACGCGACCAGACGGAGGTTCCCAAGCAGCTCACCGGCTTGGAGTGGCTGGTGCGGCAGGCGCAGCGGCAGCGCAAGGACTAGGCCGCGCGGGGCCCGTCCGCGAATGCGGGCGGGCCCGTGGGCGCGACGGGCGCGCTTGGGGGTCCGGGTGAAATCGCGGCGGTGGTCGTCGTGCGCGCATGGCCGTTCCCGCCGACCTCTCCGTGCCTGCGAGGCCGGCCCACGACCGGGTGGGTAGTGGCGCGTTCGGGGTCAGTCCGAGACCTCGCGCTGGAACGCCGCCCACAGCAGGTTCAGCGGGTGGTCGGTCGGGAACTTGGCACGCTCCTCCTTGCGCGCGAAGACTCCCACCAGCCGTTCCAGCACGGGCTTGCGGTCGTTCTTCAGCTCCACCACGCGCAGTCCCGAGCCTTCGCGCAGCTCGTTGTTCGCGGCCACGACGCCCAGGCCGGACGTGACGATCATGCAGCCCTCGACCAGGCCCGACCGCAGCAGCGACATGCCGTACTGGATCTCGTCGATCTCCGCCGCGATGTCCAGCTCGTTCTGGTAGTCCGGCCCGAACCAGCCGCGCAGGAACTCCGCGATCAGCCCGTCGCCCGGCACGACCAGCGGCAGCTTCGGCAACTCCCCGGTGCCGACGCTGTCCCCCAACCGGTGCTCGGGCAGGTTCGTGAGCAGCGCCAACCCGCCGCGCCGCCACTCGATGACGTCGAAGTCGGCGAAGCCCGACCCGTCGCCCGCCGGCGTCACCACCGACCCGCAGACGATGTCGACCTCCTTGCTCTCCAGCTTGTGCCAGATGTCCTTGGTCCGGATGTGCACCACCTTCAGCTCGACGTCCCGCTGCCGGAAGTCGTCGGCCACGTGGTGCCACGCCTTCGCCAGCGAGTCGAGCATGAACCGGGTGGTGCCCACGGTGAGGGTCGTGCCGAGCTTGCGCCGGCACTCGTGAATCGAATCCAGCCAGTGGCCCAGCGTCTCCTTCGCCAATTCCACCAACGCCTCGCCGGTCGGGGTGATCAGGACGTCCTTTCCCCGTCCCTGCTTGACGACCAGCGGCTCGCCGCAGAGCGACTTGAAGTTGCGGTTCAGCGTGTCGATCTGCTTCTGCACGCTGGACTGCTCGCGGCCGAGCACCCGCGCGGCGCGCAGCGCGGAGCGCGTCTCGTGCACCGCGATCAACGTCCTGAGCTGGTCCAACGTCGTGTCCAGCAGCAGTGGCGAGGTGTGCAGGAGTCTGCTGAGCTGGTTGCCTGCGGGGAGCAGCAGCCGGGCCGAGGTGGACATCGGGGCCTCTCGGGTCGGGGCGAAATGATCTACCGGTTAGTTGTACTGAACTTGACCACAGTTGGGCGTGAAATTATCCAAAGATCTTGATGGATTTCTCTGGACAGGTATACGCGATCCGTAAGAGACTTCTGCGGCAACCAGGTGCGAGTTCACGTGGGAGCAATCGGGGGAGTATTGGGGGGTTGGGGGCCCGCCGGGCGTGAGCCGGGCGGGCCCCCACGTATTAACCTCATCCGGTGTGACGGTTTCCACGCTCGACTGGGGTACGACATACCGGGTCACCGTGCTCGACCTCGGACTCGCCTGCTGCGGCGTCGAGGTCATGGCCGCCCTCGAAGGGGACCGGCCGCACGACCTCGCGGCGTTGGGGGTGGACGTGGCGCACGCCGCGGGCGAAGCCCACGTGCTCGTCGTCTCCGGGACGGTCACCGATGTCATGTTGCCCGCCGTGATCGCCACGTACCAGGAGATGCCGGAACCACGTTATGTGCTCTCCGTCGGAGCGTGCAGCAACACCGGCGGCCCGTACTGGGACTCCTACAGCGTGACCAAGGGCATCGACCAGGTCCTCCCGGTGCACGTCGCGGTGCCCGGCTGCCCGCCCCGCCCCGAGGCGCTGCTCGACGGCCTCGCCGCACTCCACCGGCTCGTGTCGTGACCGCCGCGTCCGCCGAACTCGCCGCCCTCGTCCCCGACGCGCAGCCCAAGACCGCGTTCGGGCAGACCACCGCGCACGTCGCCGTCGAGCACTGGCTCGCCGCCGCCCGGCACGCGCACGATGAACTGGGCTGCCTGGCGTTCGACTGGCTCGGCGTCGAGGACGCCGGCCGGCCCGGCGCGTCCGGCCTGCGGCACGCGGTCCTGCTGCACGTCGTCCAGCCCGGGACCCGGCTGGGCCTGCTGCTGCGCACCGAGGTCGGTGCCGAGCCGCTGCCCAGCGTGGCGGGCCTGTGGGCGGGCGCGGCGTGGCACGAGCGGGAGGCCGCCGAGATGTTCGGCATCGCCCTGGCCGAGCCCGTGCCGCACCTGCTGCTGCCCGACACGTTCGCCGGCCACCCGCTGCGCAAGGACTTCGTGCTCGCCTCCCGCGTGGTCCGGCCGTGGCCGGGCCGCCTCGAACCCGGCGAGGACGGCACGTCCGCGCCCAGCCGCAGGCGCACCGCGCCGCCCGGCGTGCCCGACCCCTCGTGGGGACCCCGACGTGAAGGTGAGAACCGTGCCTGACCTGCCACCACGCACCCGGGGCGTGATCGCGCTGCTGGAGGCCAACTGCACGGTGTGCATGATCTGCGCGCGCGAGTGCCCCGACTGGTGCATCCACATCGACTCGCACACCGAGACCGAGCAGCAGCCCGGCTCGGCGCGGCCCCGCGCGCGCAACGTGCTCGACCGGTTCGCCATCGACTACGGCCAGTGCCTGTACTGCGGGATCTGCGTCGAGGCGTGCCCGTTCGACGCCCTGCACTGGGCCCCGGACTTCTCCTACCCCGGCACCGGCACGCCGAGCGGGGACGGGGCGGTCGCCGAACTCGTCCACGAACGGGATGTCCTGGGCACGTGGGTGGCCCACGTGCCGCCGCCACCCGCCCTCGACCCGGCCGCCGAACCCGCCCCGGAGAGCGCCGCCACACGCCCGGCACGTGGGGGTTCCGGAACCGGGGGCCGTCCTGGCGCGTTGAGAGGGAGGACGTAAGGCACCGGAGGCGAAGCAACGTGCACAAGCACTACAACGGTTTGAAGACCGCGTTGCTGCTCGGCGCGATGAGCGCGCTGATCATCGGGATCAGCTCGTTCTTCGGGCGTACCGCCCTGGTCATCGGCGTGCTCCTGGCGTTCGGGGTGAACGCGTACGCGTACTTCAACTCCGACAAGCTCGCACTGCGGGCGATGCGGGCCCGTCCGGTGTCCGAGGTCGAGCAGCCCGCGATGTACCGCATCGTGCGGGAACTGGCGATGGCCGCGCGGCAGCCGATGCCCCGGCTCTACATCAGCCCCACGGCCGCGCCGAACGCCTTCGCGACCGGCCGCAACCCGCGCAACGCGGCCGTGTGCTGCACCACGGGGATCCTGGAGCTGCTCGACGAGCGCGAGCTGCGCGCCGTGCTCGGGCACGAGCTGTCGCACGTGTACAACCGCGACATCCTCATCTCGTGCGTCGCGGGCGCCCTCGCGAGCGCGGTGAGCACGCTGGCCAACCTGGCGATCTTCGCGGGCGTGTTCGGCGGCGACGACGAGGAGCGCCCCAACCCGATCACGCTGCTGCTCATCGCGATCCTCGGCCCGATCGCGGCCGGTATCGTGCAGATGGCGGTCAGCCGGTCCCGCGAGTACCAGGCCGACGCGTCCGGCGCGGAACTCACCGGCGACCCGCTCGCGCTCGCCTCGGCGCTGCGCAAGCTGGAGTACGGCACGCGGGCCGCGCCACTGGCCCCCGAACCCGCCGTGGTCGCCCAGTCGCACCTGATGATCGCGTCGCCGTTCCGGGCGGGGGAGAACCTCACCAGGCTGTTCTCCACCCACCCGCCGATCGCCGACCGCGTGCGCCGGCTGGAGGAGCTGGCCCGCTCCTAGCGGGACTCGCGGGCCACGTTCATCAGGTACTGGCCGTAGCCGGACTTGGCGAGCTTCTCGCCCAGCGCGTAGCACTCGTCCGCGGTGATGAAGCCCATCCGCAGCGCGATCTCCTCCGGGCACGCGATCCGCACGCCCTGGCGGTGCTCCAGCACCTGCACGAACTGGCCCGCTTCGATCAGCGAGTCGTGCGTCCCGGTGTCCAGCCACGCGAACCCGCGACCCAGGTCGACCAGCGTCGCCCGACCCTCCCGCAGGTAGGCCAGGTTCACGTCGGTGATCTCCAGCTCGCCGCGCGCCGACGGCTTGAGGTTGCGCGCGATGTCCACGACCTGGTTGTCGTAGAAGTAGAGACCGGTGATCGCCTTGTTCGACTTCGGCTCGGCCGGCTTCTCCTCGATGGAGACCAGCCTGCCGTCCGGGCCGACCTCGCCCACGCCGTAGCGCTCCGGGTCGCGCACCGGGTAGCCGAACAGCACGCAGCCGTCCAGCGTCGCCACGTGGTGCTGGAGGACCTTGGAGAAGCCCTGGCCGTAGAAGATGTTGTCGCCCAGCACCAGCGACACGTCGTCGTCGCCGACGAAGTCCGCGCCGATCACGAACGCCTCGGCCAGCCCGTTCGGGTGGGCCTGCTCGGCGTAGGAGATCCGCAGGCCGAACTGCGAGCCGTCGCCGAGCAGCCGGCGGAACAGCGGCAGGTCGACCGGCGTCGAGATGAGCAGCACGTCCCGGATGCCCGCGAGCATCAGCACCGACAGCGGGTAGTAGATCATCGGCTTGTCGAAGACCGGGAGTAACTGCTTGGACACCGCCTGGGTGATCGGGTGCAGCCGCGTGCCGCTCCCGCCCGCCAGGATGATGCCCTTCATCGGTAGTTGGTGAACTGGAGGGCGATCCCGAAGTCGTTGCCCTTCAGCAGGGCGATCACGTCCTGCAGGTGGTCCTTCTTCTTGCCGGAGATGCGCAGCTGGTCGCCCTGGATCTGCGCCTGCACGCCCTTGGGCGCCTCGTCGCGGACCTTCTTGGCGATCTCCTTGGCCTTCTCCGAGGAGATGCCCTGCACCAGGGTCCCGGTGACCTTGAACACCTTGCCGGAGATGGCGGGGTCGCCGATCTCGAACGCCTTCATCGAGATGCCGCGCTTGACCAGCTTCTCCTGGAAGACGTCGATCGCCGCGCGGCAGCGCTCCTCCGTCTCGGACTGGAAGGTGATCGCCTCCTCGCCCGCCCAGGACACCTGAGTACCGGTGCCCCGGAAGTCGAAGCGGGTGCTCAGCTCCTTGGCGGCCTGGTTGAGCGCGTTGTCGACCTCCTGCCGGTCAACCTTGCTCACCACGTCGAACGACGGGTCTGCCACGTGCCCGGTACCTCCGCGTAGGTGGGTCTGGAACCGCCCGGGAGCCTACCGGGGTATCCCGGTTGCAGGGGGCCGTGCGGGCTTATGTATTCTCTCCTCCGCACCCGGTGACACCGGGCGCGGGGCGGGTTGCCCGAGCGGCCAATGGGAGCGGACTGTAAATCCGTCGCGAAAGCTACAGAGGTTCGAATCCTCTACCCGCCACGCGAGCCAGAAGACCCTCGTGACCAGTGAGTGCCGGTCACGAGGGTCTTCTCGTCGCATCCGGTCCATTGCGCCGCCCAACCGGCCGCGCAGTGCGCTTGTCGTGACTCCGGCACCGGTAAAGCGCGGGCCTGCCGGGCGAAACGGCTTCTGGGTCGGACGGGGTCGAGTGCGGGCTGGTCACAGGGGGTGGAGATGAGGGCCTGGGCGTTTTTGTCCGTCGGTGATGAACGTCACTTCCAGGGCAACAACGGCTATCCGGACGTGCCGGAGTCGTACTACGTGTACGACTCGCCAGTCACTTATGCCGACCAGGTCGAGGTCGGGGACCTGGTGTTCGTGCGCAACCGGGACCGGGTGCTCGGATCCGCGGTCATCCGGCAGATCGACGTGGAGCACGGCGTCCAGTCGGTGCGGCGGCGGTGTCCGGAATGCCGCGACGCGAGCTTCAAACAGCGCAAGAAGCTCAAGCCCGAGTACCTGTGCCTGAAGTGCCGGCACGAGTTCGACCGGCCGGTCGAGGAGCCGATGTCGGTCACCCGGCGCATCGCCCGCTACGACACGACCTGGCACGCCTTCGCGGAGCCGTTCGCGGTCGCCGACCTGCGGCAAGCCGCGGCCAACAACTCGAAGCAGCAGTCGATCAGCCCGCTCAGGCGCAGCGCGCTGGAGGAGTTGCTGGCCGAGCGGCTGCTGGAACTCCCCGAGCCGCCGGACACCGAAGCCGCCGATCCCTCGCCAGACGGCGGCCACCGGCGCAGCCTGGTCAACGTCCGCAAGGGGCAGGGCCGGTTCCGGGCGTTGCTGCTGGCGAAGTTCGGGCAGGTCTGCGCGATCACCGGGCCGTGCCCGAAGGCGGCGCTGCACGCCGCGCACCTGCGGGCGTTCGCCGTGCACAAGAAGCACGACGTGAGCGAGGGCCTGCTGCTCCGCGCCGACATCCACCAGCTGTTCGACGCCGGGCAGATGGCGATCGACCCCGATTCGCTGACCGTCCGCGTCGCACCTGAACTGGCCGGCTATTCGGCCTACGAGGAGCTGGAGGGCCGCAGCCTCGTCGTTCCCGCCCCCGCGCACGCCGCCTTGCGCGACCACTTCGCGCAAGCCTCCGCCACCTGGGTCAGCTGACCATCGGGCTGGTCACGTACACCGCCAAGGCCACGTCCGCGCACAGCATCACCACGAACGTCGTCAAGTACCCGCGCCGCTCACTCCTCAGCGCCCACACCGCCCCCGCCAACGGGGCCAGCGCGCCGATCACCGCGATCGGCACCACCACCGGCAGGTAGAGGAACGGGACGTTCGCGTCGAGCTGGGTGACGCGGGGCAGGAAGAAGCGGGCCGGTTGCCAGGCCAGGAGTGCCGCGAGGGCCGCGCACCACGTCCACGTCAGCACCGCGCCTGTGCGGCGGTGGGCTAAGACTGCCGTCATGCGCTGATGGTGCGCCGTCCGCGCCTGTCGGCGGATGAGTAGAACTGCTCAAAGATGGGGCCGACGCGCAAGCGCTTCCTCTCGCTTGCGTGCCGGCCCCACGTCCACAGCATAACGCATCTCGAACGTGTGTTCGAGGGGTTACGCGATAGCGGCTCGTCCCGCTTCGGTCAGTTCCGCGTCCGACCGCTCGTCCAAACCCACCGCGCGTATGGCGCGCAGCAGCCCGGCGTGCACCAGGTCGTGGGTCACCATCTGGTCGCAGCACGGCAGGCCGTCGACGTAGAGGTCCGGTTCCCTCCCACCGGACAGCTCGCCCCTGCCCGCGGCCACGGCCCGCAACATCGCTTTGGCCCTGCCGGAGAGTTCCTTCGCAATGGTCATGGCGACCCCCTCGCCGTCCTTCCGTAACCCCTCGTTCTTGTAGGAGGCCCTGACCCGGCAGCTGAGTACCCCCCGAACGGGTGGTCCGCCGCGGCCGGGGCGGGGTCGACGTGATCCACCTTCCCCCGCGCGGCCGTTCGGATCACGCCGCCACGCCGACCGGTTGGGCTGTTCAGTCCAACCGAACTCGCCCCGACCTCTCGGCGCTGGGATCCGGCCGGCCGCCGTCGACCGGGCGCCGCGCCGCCCGACGGCGTCGAGACTCGAACCCATGAGCGACATCTGGACCGTCCTGCCCGCCCTCGCCGTCGGCGTCGTCCTCGGCGCGTTCGCCCGCAGCGCGTTCGTCCGGGGCGCGGTCGCCGGACGTGCGTCGAGGGCGCACCGGGAGGGCTCGGCGCCCGAGGACCGCACCCGCCTGCGCGAGCTGCTGCACGCCGCCGACGACCTGGAGTACGGCCTCAACACCGTGCTCGACTTCGGCCCGCTGTCGGCCGCCGAACTCGGCTCGGTGGACCTGCCCGCCAAGCTCGCCCGGATCGTCGCCACCCAGGCCGTGGACCGCGACGTCCTGCACGACCTGCGCACGCACACGGAGCGCGTCGCCCTGCACCCCTACCCGGAGCAGCGTGAACTGCTCACCGCCGTCCGCGAGGACGACGCCGCGGTGTGGCTGGTGCTCCGCGAGGCCGTGGGCAGCGGCGCGGCCCAGCACCAGGCGGCGACGAAGGCGCGCGAGGTGCTCGACGTCATCCGCGCCGACCTCCGCGGCGAACTGGACGCCCAGTACGAACTAGTGGCCGCCTAGCGCGGGCCTGCGCTGCCAAGTGGTCCACAACGGCCGATAGCCGTGCGAGTACCAGAAGGGCGTCGAGCGCGGGTTGGGCAACGAGTGGTGCAGCAGCGTCAGCTCCACGCCTGCGTCGTCCAGCTCTTGGTGCGCACGGGCGGCGAGCGCGCTGCCCACCCCCGTGCTCCGCGCGGCTTCCGAAACACCCAACAGCGACAGGTACGCCACGGGCGACACACACGTGAGGGGCACCATCCAGTCCGAGTGCGGCGGCACGTCGTAGTGCAGAACGCCGAGCGGTTCGCCATCACGTTCGGCCACCCACGCGCCGGGGTCGTCCCGCCCCATCCGGGCCTCGACCTCCTCGCGCAGCCGGTCACCGGTCGACGGCCGCACGGTCACCATCCCGAACCTGCCGTCGTACCGGGCCGTCTCCAGGCTGGTCGCGGCCATGAAGTCGACGTCCGCGGCACCCGCCCGGCGGACCACCACGTCGGGCGACGGCCGCCCGCCGGGACGCCCGGCCCGTCGGGCGGCGGTCACCATCAGCGGCGCGAAGCCGTGCCGGGCCAGGGCGGTCGCTGCCGCGACGGCCCGGCTGGGCACGGACACCACCGCCGCCGTCTCCCGGTCGCCCGCGCCGGTCAGCTCCCAGTTCCGCAGCTGTTCGTCGAGGTCGGCGTCGGGGTGCCACTTCAGAGAGTGCGTCCGCAGCGCGCCCCAGGTCGCGGTCAGCTCGTCGGCCGACTGCTCCCGCAACGAGTACGGGCTGTCATCCATCCGGGGGAACGCGGGCAGCAACGAGTCCATACCCGAACGTAACGTCTGCCCGGTGCGAATCCACGTGGTCGACGCATTCACGGACCGGGCGTTCGCGGGCAACCCCGCAGGCGTCGTACTGCTCGAAGAACCAGCCGAGGACGCTTGGATGCAGTCCGTCGCCGCGGAGATGAAGCACGCGGAGACGGCGTTCGTGCGCCTGGTCGACGACGGCCCGCTGCCGCTGCGCTGGTTCACGCCCCTCAAAGAGGTGGACCTGTGCGGCCACGCCACCCTCGCCACCGCGCACGTCCTCGGCGGCGACCGCCGGTTCGACACCCGCAGCGGCGTCCTCACGTGCACCGCCCGCGACGGCTGGGTGGAGATGGACTTCCCGGCCGATCCCGCCCAGCCAATTGAGATCACACCACCGCTGCGCGCGGGCCTGCCGGGCGTGACGATCACCGCCGTCGCGCGGGCCGTGTCCGACGTCCTGGTGCAGGCGGCCTCCGCCGCGCAGGTCCGCGCGCTGACCCCGGACCTCGCCGCGCTGGCCGAGGTGCCCGGCCGCGGCGTGATCGTCACCGCGCCCGGCGACCGACCCGGGCTCGACGTCGTGAGCCGCTGTTTCTACCCGTCCTACGGGGTTCCGGAGGATCCGGTGACCGGTTCCGCGCACTGCACCCTGGCCTCCTGGTGGGCGCCGAGGCTGGGCCGCGCGGAGCTGCTGGCCGAGCAGGCGTCACCCCGCGGCGGGCAGGTCCGGGCGATCTTGACCGGTGATCGGGTGCGGCTCGCCGGCCAGGCGGTGACGGTGCTGGCAGGAGAGCTGATCGTGTGAGCCGTTCTGTTACTTCTCGTGGTAATCGGCTCATCGACCTGCCATTTCGTCGCCCAACCGGGGTACATTGGCACCCCTGGAGGGGTCTCGGTCGGTGTTCGGGACCCCTCAGTCACGCCAGGAGTTCGTAGGCCGTCACCCGGCCTTCCGCGACGCAGGCCGACGAGGAGGCTGGATGTCCGACCACGCGTCGGCCACGGCGTCGAGCACGCCGACCCGGTCCACGAACCGCGCGTTCAGCGTGTTCGCGGTCCTGCTCCTCGCGGCGGGCGCGCTGTCCGCGTTCGTCGTCGGGTCGTGGCTGCCGAAGGACGACGACCGGTTCGACCTGTTGTGGGCCGGACCGCTGCTCGTGGTCGGGTTCCTGCTCGCCGAGCAGCTCGCCATCAACGTCGACGTCCGCAGCGGGGTGGCCTGGACGATCTCGTTCACCGAGATCCCGCTCGTGCTCGGCCTGCTCGTCGCGCCGTTCGAGGTGGTGCTCGCCGCGCACGTGGTCGCGGGCGTCGGCACCCTGCTCGGCAGGCGCGTGCTCGACCGCGCCGTCTACAACGCGGGCCTGATGTTCATGGAGATATCGGTGGCCTTCGCGGTCGCCCACTCCGTGAAGGAGTTCGTCGGCGACGGCGGACCGCTCTGGGCGGGCGCGTTCCTCGGCACCATCGCCGTGCCGCTGCTGGCCAGCGTGCTCGGCCTGACCGCGCTGCGGCTGATGGGCAAGGGCATGCGGGTCGGCCCGAGCCTGCGCCTGGTGCTCCAGACGCTGGTCGTGGCGCTGCTCAACACCTCCGCCGGCCTCGCCGGCTACGAGATCGCCACCAAGGCGCCGTGGGGCGGCCTGCTGATCGCCCTGGTGTTCGCCGGGATCATCGCCATCTACCTGGCCTACTCCGGTCTGCTGCGCGAGCAGCGCGACCTGGAGGCGCTCAGCGAGGTCTCGCTGCGGGTGGCCCGCTCCGGCCGGCACGCCACCGGCCCGCGCGGCGCGTCCGCCGAGGACGGCGACGGCCAGGCCGAGGACGACGAGTGGCAGCTGATCGCCGAGCGGATCCGCGAGCAGCTCAACG
The DNA here is from genome assembly GCF_056640475.1 of Saccharothrix sp. NBAS 001. Taxonomy (NCBI): domain Bacteria; kingdom Bacillati; phylum Actinomycetota; class Actinomycetes; order Pseudonocardiales; family Pseudonocardiaceae; genus Saccharothrix; species Saccharothrix sp. NBAS 001. The sequence continues at coordinate 7,371,850 of NZ_CM153251.1, read as the reverse complement.
CCAACCGCGTGGTGCTGCGGCTGCGCACCGACCCGCAGTCCCCGATGCGGATGCTCGTCGCGGGCGAGCCGCTGCCGCACGGGATGCGCCGCGACGACCCGCGCCAGCTGCGCGAGGACGCCATGCTGCAACTGCCCGGCTCGCAGGTGCGGTACTTCCGCATCGTCGACGCCGGCGAGGACGTGTCCGAGGCCCTGGCCCGCCGCGACGCGCAGGAAGCGCTGGTGGTGCCGCTGCGCGGCGCGACCCAGCTGCTCGGCGCGGTCGAGGTGCACGACCGGCTCAGCCGGTGGCGCGGCTTCGGCAAGGCCGACCTCCAACTGCTGCGCACCCTGGCCAGCCACCTGTCGACCGCCGTGGACAACCGGCGGCTGCTCGCCCGGCTGCGCCACGACGCCTACCACGACCCGCTGACCGGCCTGCTCAACCGGCCGGGCTTCCGGGAGGCCGCGAACGAGCCGATGCGGCAGGCCGGCACGTCGGTCGTCGTGCGGATCGACCTCGACGTGCTGTCCACCGTGTCCGACGCGCTCGGCCAGGCGTGGGGCAACCGGATGGTGGTCGCCGCCGGCCGCAGGCTGCGCGACGAACTCGGCCCCGAGGTGCCGCTGGCCCGGCTGGAGGGCGGCGCGTTCGCCGCGCTGCTGCTGGACCGGCAGGCCGAGCGGATCCAGGAGATCGCCGAGCGGCTGCGCACCGCGCTGTCCGTGCCGTACCCGGTGGACCGGCTCACGGTCGAGGCGGGCGCGGTGGTCGGTTGGGCGTCGACGGCGAACTGCGAGATCGAGGACCCGGACCCGGACGCGTTGCTCCAGCGCGCGGACGTGGCGGTCCGGGCGACCAGCGAGGCCGAGCCGCTGCGGGCGTACGCGCCGTCGATGGGCCAGATCTTCCTGCGCCGCTTCCAGTTGGTGACCCAGTTCCGGTCGGCGCTGGAGAACGGCCAGGTGTCGGTGCACTACCAGCCGAAGGTCGCGCTGCCGAGCCGGCAGGTGGTCGGCGCGGAGGCGCTGGTGCGCTGGAAGCACCCGGAGTTCGGCCGCGTCGACCCGGACGAGTTCGTGCCCGCCGTCGAGGCCACCGGCCTGGTCGACGTGCTGACCGACTTCGTGATGGACAAGGCCCTCGAACGGGTCCGCCGGTGGATCGACCGCGGACTGCGGATGTCCATCGCGGTCAACCTGTCCGTGCGGACGTTGGCCGACGAGGAGTTCCCGGACCGGGTGGCCGCCGCGCTGGTCAAGCACGAGGTCCCGCCGGAGCTGCTCACCTTCGAGCTGACCGAGTCCGGCGTGATGGCCGACCCGGAGCGGGCACTGCCGGTGCTGCGGCGGCTGCACACCATGGGCGTCGTGCTGGCCGTGGACGACTTCGGCACCGGCTACTCGTCGTTGGCCTACCTGCGGCAGCTCCCGGTGGACGAGGTCAAGATCGACAAGTCGTTCGTGCTCGGCATGGGCACCGACCTCGGCGACATGGCCGTCGTGCGGTCCATCGTCGAGCTGGGCCACTCGCTGAGCCTGACCGTCGTGGCCGAGGGCGTCGAGGACGACGCCGCCCGCGACCAACTGGTGTCCATGGGCTGTGACGTCGCACAGGGCTACCTGATCTCCCGCCCGCTGTCCGAGGAGCGCTTCGAGGCGTGGCTGCGCGCGCGAACGGTGCAGGTCAGGGGAGCGCGGGATGAGACGGTGCTCACCCTGGTGCACTGATCCACCCCCCGGATTTCACTCTCGCGGGGAGGTTGTGTAGAGTTCTACTCGCTCCGCAAGGAACGAAAGAGCAAGCCCCTTTAGCTCAGTCGGCAGAGCGTCTCCATGGTAAGGAGAAGGTCTACGGTTCGATTCCGTAAAGGGGCTCCACGACTTGGCCGCGGTGCACAAGCATCTGCGGCCGGTTGTCGTGTACAGCGGTGTAGCTCAGTTGGTAGAGCAAGCGGCTCATAATCGCTGTGTCGCCGGTTCAAGTCCGGCCACCGCTACTCGACAGTTCGATCCCCGCCAGGCGGTAAGCCCGCACTGGACGCTCCGGGGCACGTGCGCTCTAGAAAGGCAAGGACCGTGGCTGCAACCGACGTACGCCCGAAGATCACCCTCGCGTGCGAGGAGTGCAAGCACCGGAACTACATCACCAGGAAGAACCGGCGCAACGACCCGGACCGCCTGGAGATCAAGAAGTTCTGCCCGAACTGCAAGACCCACCGGGCGCACAAGGAAACCCGCTGAGGGTTCCGCACAGCCGTTCCGCCGAGGCCCGTCCCTGATCAAGGGGGCGGGCCTCGTCGCGTAACCTGCTCCGGTGCCACTCGACCAGTCGTTCATCGGACGCGTGTACCCTCCCTCACCCCCTTACGAAGTCGGCCGCGAGAAGATCCGCGAGTTCGCGGACGCCGTCGGTGAGACCAGCCCGGTGCACCGCGACCCGGAGGCCGCCCGCGCGGCCGGGTACCGGGACGTCATCGCGCCCCCCACGTTCGCCATCATCGTGTCGCTGAAGGCCAACGACGTCCTGGTCGAGGACCCCGAGCTGGGCCTGGACTACACCCGCGTGGTGCACGGCGACCAGACCTTCAGCCACGTCCGCCCGATCACCGCCGGCGACCGGCTGGTGGCCGAGCTGCACGTGGACGGCATCACCTCGCGGATGGGCAACGACATGCTCGCCATCCGCGCCGAGATCAGCACCGACGAGGGCGAACCGGTGTGCACCGGCCGCTGCACCCTCGTGGTCCGCGGGGAGGACGCGTGATCCGCGCCGAAGACGTGTCCGTGGGCGACGAGCTGCCGCCGCTGTCGCTCCGGATCACCCGGGCCGACCTGGTCCGCTACGCCGGCGCGTCCGGCGACTTCAACCCGATCCACTGGAGCCAGCGGTTCGCCACCGGGGTGGGGCTGCCGGGCGTGATCGCGCACGGGATGCTCACCATGGGCCTGGCCGGCCGGATCGTCACCGAGTGGACCGGCGACCCCGGCGCGGTCGTCGAGTACGGCGTCCGCTTCGGCCGCCCGGTCCCGGTGCCCGACGACGACGAGGGCGCCCTCGTGGAGGTCACCGGCAAGGTGACCAAGGTCCTGGAGGACGGGACGTTCAAGGTCAACGTGACGGCCTCGTTCGAGGGCAAGTCCGTCCTCGGCGGGGCCTCCGCCCGCGTCCGCCTGCCCTAGCCGGTCCTGCTCGACGTGCCCGGTCGGTGGGCCCTTGAGCCCCCGACCGGGCGAGTTCGGCGTGCGCCCCGGAAGTCCGCCCGCCGGGGAATCGCGCGCGGGGTCAGAAGCCGCCGCACAGGGCGCTGGTGAGCGGGCCGGTGGCGGTCGCGGAGCGGCGCTCGACGCCGTCCACGCCGACCTTGCAGCCCACCGAGCCGCCGTCCGGGCCGATGGTCACGGTCAGCACGCCGTCCTTCACGTCGTCGCCGCGCACCCGCAGCTCGTGGTACCAGGGGAACGACGTCAGCTCGACCTCGCGGGTCGCGCTGCCGTCGCGGTCGAACGTGGAGTACGTGACGGTGGCGCTCGTCGCCTCGCCGAAGACCTCGTAGACCACGACGGCGGGCTCGTCCGGTCTGGCGACCCACAGGGCGAGCACCAGCGCGCCCAGCACCAGCACCGCCGATCCGGCGATCACCGGCCACTTGCGGGCCGGGCGTCCAGGGGGCTCGGGTAGGGCGGACTCCGTCATGCGCTGCTCTCCTCGGGCGAAGATCCGTTGATCTGAATAGACCATCGGTGTGGTTCTACCGACGGTTACAGGATTCACCCGTACGAATTACGCTGAGTGTGCGGCAAAGGCCACCCCGGCGGGTGCGGAGGGATCGCCGGAGTGGCCTTCCACGCGGAGCGGGTCAGAAGTTGCAGGTCGCCACGGCGGACGCGCCGGTCGCGGTCACCGACTTCTTCTCCACGCCGTCCACGCTGATCTTGCAGGTCACCGAGCCGCCCTCGGGGCCGGTCATCGCGGAGAGACCGGCGCCGCTGAGCAGGCCCGTCACGGTCACCTCCTTGGTCCAGGGGAGCTTGGTGATCTCTTCCTTGTTCGACGCGCTGTCGCCGCCGCTGTACGTGGTGTACGTCGCCGACGCCTTGGCCGCGCTGCCGGTGATCTCGTAGCGGACCTTGGACTCCTTGCCGGCCTGGCCCTTGAGGTCGTTCAGCGGCGGGGTCGCGTCGCTCAGCGCCTGGCTGAACACCGCCACCCAGAGCACGCAGACGACCAGGCCCGCCGCGGACAGCGCGACGCCGGTCACCGCGAGCGCCTTGCCGCCGGACCGGCGCGACCGGGCGATGCCCACGCCACCGAGCACCAGGCCGAGCAGCACCAGGGGCCAGGCGACCACGCCGATCAGCGGGATGAAGCTCGTGACCAGGCCGAGCAGGCCGAGCGCGAAGCCCGCGACGCCGAACCCGTTGCGCGGAGTGCCGGGTGCGGCGTGCTGGTGGTGTTGTGTTGTCGGCGGTTGGGGTAAGGCCATGTGGGCTCCTCGGGGGAAGGCGGCTCGGCGAGCCGGCTGGTCGGACTGTCGGACGGGTGCACGACGCGGGGGCCGCCGATTGCCCGTACGGGTCCGAACACGACGAAAGGCACCCCCAGGTGGAGGTGCCTTTCGAGGGGGTTGTGAATGTTTACAACTTGATCTCGCCGAGCAGATCCGCCATTCGGGTGATGCCCGTCTTCAGGTCGTCGTCACCGAGGGCGTAGGAGAGCCGCAGGTAACCGGGGGTGCCGAAAGCCTCGCCGGGCACCACGGCCACCTCGGCGTGCTCCAGGATCAGCGCCGCCAGCTGCACCGTGTCGGTGATCTCGACGCCGCGCAGCGTCTTGCCGATCAGCTCCTTGACCGACGGGTACACGTAGAACGCGCCCTTCGGCGACGGGCAGTGCACGCCGGGGATCGCGTTGAGCAGGTCCACGATCGTCCGCCGCCGGCGGTCGAACGCCTCGCGCATCTCGTGCGCGGCGTCCAGCGGGCCGGACACGGCCTCCAGCGCGGCGCGCTGCGCGACGTTGGAGACGTTCGAGGTGAGGTGGGACTGGAGGTTCGCGGCGGCCTTGACCACGTCGGCCGGGCCGATCAGCCAGCCCACCCGCCAGCCGGTCATCGCGTAGGTCTTCGCCACGCCGTTGAGCACGATCGTGCGGTCGGCCATCGCGGGCACGGCCACCGGCAGGGACACCGACTCGGCGCCGTCGTACACCAGGTGCTCGTAGATCTCGTCGGTGATCACCCACAGGCCGTTCGCCAGCGCCCACTCGCCGATGGCGGTGATCTGCTCGCGGGAGTACACCGAGCCGGTCGGGTTGGACGGCGAGCACAGCAGCAGGACCTTGGTCTTCGGGGTCCGCGCGGCTTCGAGCTGGTCCACGGTCACCAGGTAGTCGGTCGCCTCGTCCGCCGTCACCTGCACCGGCACGCCGCCCGCGAGGGTGATCGCCTCGGGGTAGGTGGTCCAGTACGGCGCGGGCAGCAGCACCTCGTCGCCCGGGTCCAGGACCGTGGCGAACGCCTGGTAGACGGCCTGCTTGCCGCCGTTGGTGATCAGCACCTGCGAGGCGGGCACGACGTACCCGGAGTCCCGCTCGGTCTTCCTGGCTACGGCCTCCCGAAGCTCGGGCAGGCCCGCGGCGGGCGTGTAGCGGTGGTTGCGCGGGTCGGTGCACGCGGCCTGAGCAGCGGCGACGATGGCGTCCGGGGTCGGGAAGTCGGGTTCGCCCGCACCGAAGCCGATCACCGGTCGCCCGGCCGCCTTGAGCGCCTTCGCCTTCGCGTCGACCGCCAGGGTGGCGGACTCGGCGATGCCGGAGATCCGCTTGGAGATCCGGGGGAAGTCGGAGGTGCCGGGGGCGGAGGTCGTCTCAGGTGAGGCCATGCCCCAATCGTGGCAGACGGCACAACGGCGCGAGCCGCCGGCACCCCCTCTGACCGGGCCAGTTGGAAGGAGGGGCACCCGGTGCCGTATGCTTCGAGTCCGGAACGTCCAGCCGCTGCCTCACGAGCCACGTGAGGAGAGTGGAAGACGTCCTCAGCCAGGGGTTCCCCACCGGGGATCCCAAAGGGGTGTAGCTCAACTGGCAGAGCAGCGGTCTCCAAAACCGCAGGTTGCAGGTTCAAGTCCTGTCGCCCCTGCGTCGAAGCGCGACGTGCGATCGCGATGGTGAGCGGAGGACGGCATGAGCGAGGGCCGCGAGCAGGATCAGCCGGACGAGCGCGAGAGCGCGTCCCGGCCGGTCACCGCCGCAGCGCGTCGTGAGCGTCGGGGCTCCGCGCGCCCGGCGGGCCGCAAGGACTCCGCCGCGCGTCCCGACGCGAAGAAGTCGGCCGAGGTCGACTCCGACGCCGCGGAGGACAAGAAGGGCCGTCCCACGCGCGCCAGGGGCGACCAGGAGAAGCGGGTCGGGTTCTTCGCGAAGATCGTCCGCTACGCCCGCGAGGTGGTCAGCGAGCTGCGGAAGGTCATCTGGCCGACCCGCAAGCAGATGATCACCTACACCTCGGTCGTGTTGGTCTTCGTGGCCTTCATGGTGGCGTTGGTGTTCGGCCTGGATTCGGCCTTCGCCTGGGGCGTGTTCAAGGTGTTCGCCTAGAGTCGCGAACACCCCGACCGCCGCCCGCGGGCGGCGGCGGGAGCACGTGATGCATGAAAGGAAGCGAGACCCACAGTGACCTCCGAGAACGGCGTTGACGCCCAGGAGCTGACCGACCTGACCGACGAGCGGGACCTCGACGGTGGCGTCGAGGACGTCGAGCAGGACGAGGCGGCGGAGGACACCGGGGAAGCCACCGCTTCCGACGCTGCCGTCGACTCCGACGACGACTCCGGTTCGGCCGACTCCGGCTCCGCCGACGAGACCGACCCGGCGGACGCCTCGGACACCGAGGTGGACGTGGTCGCGCTCGACACGACGCCGATCGACGAAGAGCCCGCCGACCCGGCCGCCGAGATGCGCGAAGCCCTCAAGTACGCGCCCGGCGACTGGTACGTCGTGCACTCCTACGCGGGCTACGAGAACAAGGTCAAGACCAACCTCGAAACGCGCATCCAGACCCTCGACATGGAGGACTTCATCTTCCAGGTCGAGGTGCCGACCGAGGAAGTCACCGAGATCAAGAACGGCCAGCGCAAGCAGGTGCAGCGCAAGGTGCTGCCCGGCTACATCCTGGTCCGGATGGAACTCAACGACGCCTCGTGGAGCGCGGTGCGCAACACGCCCGGCGTGACCGGGTTCGTCGGCGCGACCTCCAAGCCGTCCCCGCTGACCCTCGACGAGGTGCTCAAGTTCCTGCTCCCGCAGGTCGAGCGGGAGAAGCCGGCCGCGGGCAAGAAGGCCTCCTCCGCGCCCGCGAAGACGACCGTCGAGGTCGACTTCGAGGTCGGCGAGTCGGTCACCGTCATGGACGGCCCGTTCGCCACGCTGCCCGCGACGATCAGCGAGGTCAACGCGGACGGCCAGAAGCTGAAGGTCCTGGTGTCGATCTTCGGCCGCGAGACTCCGGTCGAGCTGTCGTTCAGCCAGGTCTCCAAGATCTGATCGGTCCCCACGCGGGATCGGCAGCCACGCTGCGGCTGGCAGGGCCGCGCGCGGACACCGCAATAAAGGAAGCTAGAGATGCCACCCAAGAAGAAGAAGCTCGCAGCGGTCATCAAGCTGCAGATCAAGGCCGGGGCCGCTAACCCCGCGCCGCCCGTCGGTCCCGCGCTGGGTCAGCACGGCGTCAACATCATGGAGTTCTGCAAGGCGTACAACGCCGCGACCGAGTCGCAGCGCGGCACCGTGGTGCCCGTCGAGATCTCCGTGTACGAAGACCGCTCGTTCGACTTCAAGCTCAAGACCCCGCCGGCCGCGAAGCTGATCCTCAAGGCCGCCGGTGTCGAGAAGGGCAGCGGCGAGCCGCACCGCGTCAAGGTCGCCAAGGTGACCATGGACCAGGTGCGCGAGATCGCGCAGACCAAGATGGTCGACCTGAACGCGAACGACGTCGACCAGGCCGCGAAGATCATCGCGGGCACCGCCCGTTCCATGGGCATCACGGTCGAAGGCTGATAGTTCACCGATCTACGTGGGAGAGCCGTCGCTTCGGCTCGTCACCACAACTGTTGGTTAAAGGACAGAGGAATGAAGCGCAGCAAGGCGTACAACAACGCGGCTGAGCTGGTTGACCGGGAGCGGCTGTACTCGCCGCTGGAGGCCGCCAAGCTCGCCAAGGAGACGTCCAAGGTCAAGCTGGACGCGACCGTCGAGGTCGCCATCCGGCTCGGCGTCGACCCCCGCAAGGCCGACCAGATGGTCCGCGGCACCGTGAACCTGCCGCACGGTACGGGCAAGACCGCCCGCGTGATCGTCTTCGCGACCGGCGACAAGGCCGCCGAGGCCGAGGCCGCCGGTGCGGACGCGGTCGGCTCGGAGGACTTGATCGAGCGCATCCAGGGTGGCTGGCTCGACTTCGACGCCGCCATCGCCACGCCGGACCAGATGGCGAAGGTCGGCCGCATCGCCCGCATCCTCGGCCCGCGCGGCCTGATGCCGAACCCGAAGACCGGCACCGTGACGCCCGACGTCACCAAGGCCGTGACGGAGATCAAGGGCGGCAAGATCAACTTCCGCGTCGACAAGCAGGCCAACCTGCACGTCGTCATCGGCAAGGTGTCGTTCGACTCGGAGAAGCTGGTCGAGAACTACGCTGCCGCGCTGGACGAGATCCTGCGCGCGAAGCCGTCCGCCGCGAAGGGCCGGTATCTGAAGAAGATCACCGTCTCGACGACGATGGGCCCGGGCATCCCGGTCGACCCGAACCGCACCCGCAACCTGCTGACCGACGAAGCCACCGTCTGATCCGGCTTCCACGCAGCTGAAAAGCCCCTCGGCCTCCCGCCGAGGGGCTTTTCCCTTGCCGCTCCGACCGCGCTCGTGGTCAGCCGGTGGGGCAGTTCAGCTTCTCGAACTTGGTGATCACCCAGTTCCCGTTGCCGAGCCTGGTGAGCGTGAACACCCCGAGGCGAGGCCCGCCGTTCACCGTGAGCTTGCAGGAGTCGACCACCACGGAGCCCGATGCCGGCAGGTTCTCGCGCATGTCGGCCGGGAACCCGATCATCGGGTACGCCGCCACATCGGTGACCTGCTTGGTCAGCTTGTGGAAAGCCGCCGCGCAGTCCTGCTCACCGAAGGTCTGGGCGAACGCGTTCCGCGTCGCGCCGTCCATGAACAGTTGGCACCCCTGCCCGGGGTTGTCGATGGCGATCTGCTTGTGGAGCAGCCCGATCGTGCCCTGTCGGCCGTAAGGCGTCACCGGGGCGATCGGGTTGCCCTCCACGCCGCCGCTGTCCTTCGCCACCGACCCGGTGTCCTGGCCGCCGAAGTAGTGGTTGTAGGCGAGCGAGAGGATGAGCAGCACGACCAGGACGTAGATCAACCGTCGGAACAGCTTGCTGCCCAACAGGATCCGCCACAGCGGCTTGCCCCTGGGCCGTGCCGGCTCGATCGGCGGCGGCGCGGTCGGCGGGGGGCCTGGTGGCAGGGCCGGGACGCCCGCGGCCGGGGTGCCCGGTGGGAGGGCTTGCGGGCCCTGGGCCTGCTGGAAGCGCTGGAACTCCTGGAACCGCTGGAACTCCTGGAACTGCCTGAGCTGTTCCGGGTCGATGTCCGGGGGTGGCGGGTTCCTCGGGGGCTCGTCGGTCACAGGTCACATCATGCCGATTTGGAGCGCGCGGGACACATCCCGTACTGTCTGTGGTGGTTCCACCGAAGACCGCTGGTCTCCTCGTGCTCTCGGGTGCGGGGACGAAGGGTTCGCATGGCGAACGGCCCGCGCAGGAGGACGAGGTTTCCAGGACGTTCCACGTCCCGACCGCCCCGTGCTGCTGTGCGCCGGGGCGTTTTTCATGCCCTCCCTTCGGTATGGCCGGTGGTCACCCCCCATAGCCCAGAGAGGAGGCGATCATGGCGAAGCCCAGCAAGGTTTCGGCCGTCGCCGAGCTGTCGGACAAGTTCCGCGGTAGCTCGGCCGCCGTCGTCACCGAGTACCGCGGCCTCTCCATGGCGCAGCTCACCACGCTGCGTCGCGCTCTCGGCGCGGGCACCACGTACACCGTCGCGAAGAACACGCTGGTCAAGCGTGCCGCTCAGGACGCCGGCGTCGAAGGTCTCGAAGACCTGCTGATCGGCCCGACCGCCATCGCCTTTGTCGAAGGCGAGCCGGTCGACGCGGCCAAGGCGCTGCGTGACTTCGCGAAGGACAACAAGGCCCTGGTCATCAAGGGCGGCTACATGGACGGCCGCCCGCTCTCGGTCGACGAGGTCAGCCGCATCGCGGACCTCGACAGCCGTGAGGTGCTGCTCGCGAAGATCGCGGGCGCGATGAAGGGCAACCTGTCCAAGGCGGCGGCGCTGTTCAACGCCCCGGCTTCGCAGGTCGCCCGTCTGGCCGCTGCCCTGGTGGAGAAGAGGACGGCGGAGGAAGCCCCCGCCGCCGCCGACGCTCCCGCCGAAAGCTGATCCACCCGACAAACTCCGCGCCCCGGCAGTTGTCGGGCGTTGAACGAAAGGACGCCGATCATGGCGAAGCTCAGCACCGACGACCTGCTTGAGGCGTTCGCGGACCTGACCCTGCTGGAGCTCTCCGACTTCCTGAAGAAGTTCGAGGAGAAGTTCGAGGTCACCGCCGCCGCTCCGGTCGCGATCGCCGCTGCCGGCCCGGCCGCCGCCGCTGCCCCCGCCGAGGAGGAGAAGGACGAGTTCACCGTCGTCCTCGAAGGCGCCGGCGACAAGAAGATCCAGGTCATCAAGGTCGTCCGCGAGGTCGTCTCGGGCCTGGGCCTGAAGGAGGCCAAGGAGCTGGTCGAGTCCGCTCCGAAGCCGCTGCTGGAGAACGTGGCGAAGGACGTCGCCGACGCCGCCAAGGAGAAGCTGGAAGCGGCCGGCGCCAAGATCTCGCTCAAGTGATCTGAGCGCCTTCGGGCGCTTCGCGCTGAACGTCCGAGAGGGCGGGTACCCACCACGGGTGCCCGCCCTTTCCGCGTGTCCGGACCGGCTACCGGCCCGCGATCTTTCAGGAAGGCGGCCTGAAAGTTCGCTGCGAATCGACCCGCCGGCCCGGCCGGCGAGAGGTCCCCGAAGCGACCCGCGGACGTGGGATGCGCTGGAACTACGACGTTTCCGCTGCTCGGAGCACGTGTGGCCGACCGGTGGACGCGGGGAGTGGCGTACGTCGCACAGTTATCGTTCCGTGACCGGTGCTAACCCAACTGGGGAGTAACCACGACGCTACGGGCTCGTTGCAGGTGTATGGCGTCCCGCTGCGCGGGGCCCGCCCTGGCGTTGTGGCCGGTGACCTGGAGGTGCGATGGGCGTCGAGGTGGTCGTCGAGGGCCTGACGAAGTCCTTCGGCAAGCAGACCATCTGGCAGGACGTCACGCTCACCCTGCCGCCGGGCGAGGTCAGCGTGATGCTCGGTCCTTCCGGAACCGGCAAGTCGGTGTTCCTCAAATCGCTGGTCGGTCTGCTGAAACCCGAACGCGGCAAGATCCTGATCAACGGCACGGACCTGGTCCGCTGCTCGGAGCACAAGCTCTACGAGATCCGGAAGCTGTTCGGCGTCCTGTTCCAGGACGGCGCGCTGTTCGGCTCGATGAACCTGTTCGACAACGTCGCCTTCCCGCTGCGCGAGCACACCCGCAAGACCGAGGCCGAGGTCCGGCGGATCGTGCTGGAGAAGATGGAGATGGTCGGCCTCGTCGGCGCGGAGAAGAAGCTCCCCGGCGAGATCTCCGGCGGGATGCGCAAGCGGGCGGGGCTGGCCCGCGCGCTGGTGCTCGACCCGGAGATCATCCTGTGCGACGAGCCGGACTCGGGCCTCGACCCGGTCCGCACCGCGTACCTGAGCCAACTGCTGATCGACCTCAACTCGCAGATCGACGCGACGATCCTGATCGTCACCCACAACATCACCGTGGCCCGGACCGTCCCGGACAACCTGGGCATGCTGTTCCGCCGCGAACTGGTCATGTTCGGCCCCCGCGAGGTGCTGCTGACCAGTGACGAACCGGTGGTCGAGCAGTTCCTCAACGGCCGCCGCATCGGCCCGATCGGCATGTCCGAGGAGAAGGACCAGGCCACCATGGCCGCCGAACTCGCGCACCGCGACGCCGGCCACTCCGACGGCTCGCCGGACGAGGACGTCCGGGGCGTGATCCCGCAGCTCGAACCCACGCCGGGCCTGCCGCCGCGCGGCGCGGTCCGCCGCCGCAAGGACCGGGTCATGAGCATCATCCACACGCTCGCCCCGGAGGCCAGGCAGGGCATCATCGCCAGCCTCACCCCCGAGGAGCAGCGGCACTACCGGGTGCTCTCCGGCCTGGACCCGGACGCCGCCGCCCGCACCGCGCCCAGCCCGTGGCCGAGGCAGGGGGGTGTGCTGTGAGCGCATCCGCGACGTTCCCCGGCGCGGGCGCGCTGCGGGAGACGGGCCGGATGTTCGCGCTCGGCATCGACGTGGTCCGCAGCGCGTTCCGCCGGCCGTTCCAGGTCCGCGAGTTCGTCCAGCAGTGCTGGTTCGTGGTCAGCGTGACGGTCCTGCCGACGGCGCTGGTGTCGATCCCGTTCGGCGCGGTGATCGCGCTCCAGATCGGGTCGCTGACCCGCCAGATCGGCGCGCAGTCGTTCACCGGCGCGGCCAGCGTGCTGGCGATCATCCAGCAGGCCAGCCCGATCGTGACGGCGCTGCTGATCGCGGGCGCGGGCGGCTCGGCGATCTGCGCGGACCTCGGCTCGCGCAAGATCCGCGAGGAGATCGACGCCATGGAGGTGCTCGGCGTCTCGCCGATCCAGCGCCTGGTGGTGCCCCGGGTGCTCGCCGCGATGCTGGTCTCCGTGCTGCTCAACGGAATGGTGAGCGTCGTCGGCGTGATGGGCGGCTACTTCTTCAACGTGATCCTCCAGGACGGCACGCCCGGCGCGTACCTGGCCAGCTTCGCCGCCCTGGCCCAGCTCCCGGACCTGTGGATCTCCGAGATCAAGGCGCTGATCTTCGGGTTCATCGCGGGCATCGTCGCGGCCTACCGGGGGCTGAACCCGGCGGGTGGCCCGAAGGGCGTCGGCGACGCGGTGAACCAGGCCGTGGTCATCACGTTCCTGCTGCTGTTCTTCGTGAACTTCGTGCTCACCACGATCTACCTCCAGGTCGTCCCGGCGAAGGGGAGCTGAGATGGCCACGATCAACAACAGGCTGCGCAAGGCGGCCAACGCGCCGCTGTCCGTGCTGGACACCCTCGGCGACCAGCTCTGGTTCTACCTGCGCGCGCTCGCCTGGACACCCCGCACGCTGACCCGCTACCTGCGGGAAACGTTGCGGCTGCTGGCGGAAGTCAGCTTCGGCTCGGGCGCGCTGGCGGTCATCGGCGGCACGATCGGCGTGATGGTGGGCCTGTCGCTGGCCACCGGCACGGTCGTCGGCCTCCAGGGTTTCGCGGCGCTGAACCAGATCGGCACGTCGGCGTTCGCGGGTTTCGTGTCGGCCTACTTCAACACCCGCGAGATCGCGCCGCTGGTGGCCGGTCTCGCGCTGAGCGCCACGGTCGGCTCCGGCTTCACCGCGCAGCTCGGCGCGATGCGGATCTCCGAGGAGATCGACGCGCTGGAGGTCATGGGCATCCCGAGCCTGCCGTTCCTGGTCACCACGCGGATCATCGCGGGTTTCGTCGCGATCATCCCGCTGTACGTGATCGGCCTGCTCACGTCCTACCTGGCCGCCCGGATCATCACCGTCGAGTTCTACGGCCAGTCGGCGGGGACCTACGACCACTACTTCAACCTGTTCCTACCGCCGATAGACGTGCTCTGGTCGTTCGGCAAGGTCCTGGTCTTCTCCGTGGTGATCATCCTGACCCACTGCTACTACGGCTACCGGGCCGGCGGTGGCCCGGCGGGCGTGGGCGTCGCGGTCGGCCGCGCGGTGCGCACCGCGATCGTCACCACCAGCCTGCTCGACTTCTTCCTGAGCATGGCGATCTGGGGCACCACCACGACGGTGAGGATCGCCGGATGACCCGCCCTCGGCCGACCCCCACCCCCCGGGCGGTGTGATGCTCCGACAACGACTCCTGGGCGTGGTGTTCCTCGCGGTGATCGCCCTGTTCCTCACCCTCACCGTGGCGCTGTACAACGACGCCTTCACCAAGGTCGTGAAGGTGACGCTGAAAACCGACCGGATCGGCAACCAGCTGCTGGTCGCGTCGGACGTCAAGGTGCGCGGCATGATCGTGGGCGAGGTCCGGCAGGTCCGCACCGCCGGCGACGGGGCCGAGCTGGAGCTGGCGATCAAGCCGGACCAGGTGGAGTTCATCCCCGGCACCGTTTCCGCCCGCCTGCTCCCGAAAACCCTCTTCGGCGAGCGGTACGTGAACCTGGTCGTGCCGCCGAAGGCCGACCTGTCCGACCACCTGGCCGACGGCGACGTCATCGAGCAGGACCGCTCCAGCAGCGCGATCGAGCTGGAACGCGTGCTGGACGACCTGATGCCGGTGCTCCAGGCGGTGCAGCCGGAGAAGCTCGCGACCACGCTCACCGCGATGTCGCAGGCGCTGGACAACCGGGGCAAGCCGCTGGGCGAGACGCTGGTGCGGCTCGACTCCTACCTGGGGGAGCTGAACCCCCAGCTGCCGCAGCTGAAAGAGGGCATCAGCCGGCTCGCGGACGTCTCGAACGTCTACGCCGACGCCGCGCCCGACCTGGTGCAGGCGCTCAGCGACGCCACCGTCACCAGCCGGACGCTGGTCGACCAGCGGGACGAGCTGCTGGCCATGTACGGCTCCCTGACGACCACCTCGATCGACGTGAACAGCTTCCTCGCGGTGAACCGGAACAACCTGATCCAGCTCGCCGACGTGTCCCGGCCGACGCTGGAGCTGCTGGCCAAGTACGCGCCCGAGTACCCGTGCCTGCTCAAGGGCCTCAGCGAGTTCAAGCCGATCATGGACCAGGTGTTCGGCAAGGGCACCGACGAACCGGGCCTGCACATCACGCTGGAGATCACCGCGAACCGGGGCAAGTACGAGCCGGGCAAGGACGAGCCGGAGTACGCCGACAAGCGCGGCCCGCGCTGCTACGACATCGTGCCCCGGCCGGACCCGTTCCCGCAGTACCCGCCGGAGGGAGCGGTGAAGGACGGTTCCACGTCGCCGCCGCCCGCGCGGGTCGCGAACGACGGCGTCCTGCCGCCCGCGACCGGCGTCAACGGCATGGGCACCACGTCCCCGTCGTCGTTCGGCGGTTTCCAGGCCCCGAGCCTGGCGAACTCCCCGGAGGAACAGGACTTCCTGGCCGCGCTGCTCGCGCCGCAGTTCGGCGTGGCGAAGCGGGAGATGCCGAGCTTCACCGCGCTCCTGCTCGGCCCGCTCTACCGGGGGGCGGAGGTGCAGGTGTGAGGTCGCTGGTCGCGCCCCTGGTCAAGCTGGGCGTCTTCGCCGTCGTCACGATCCTGGCCACGACGCTGCTCGCGGTCACCATCGCCAACACGAACTTCGCCGACGCCACCACCTACAGCGCCCGGTTCACCGACGTGACCGCCCTGAACGAGGGCGACGACATCCGCATCGCCGGGGTCCGGGTCGGCCAGGTCACCGGGATCAAGGTGGTGGACCGACGGCTCGCCGAGGTGGAGTTCAGCGTCGACGAGCAGCGCAGCCTGCCCCGGTCGGTCACCGCGACGATCAAGTACCGCAACCTGGTGGGGCAGCGGTACATCTCGCTGGAGCACGGGGCCGGCGACGCGTCCGCGCTGCCGGCGGGCGAGGTGATCCCGTTGGAGCGCACCAAGGCCGCGCTCGACCTGACCGTCCTGTTCAACGGCTTCAAGCCGCTGTTCCAGGCGTTGAACCCGGACGACGTGAACAAGCTGTCCAACGAGATCATCCAGGTGCTGCAAGGAGAAGGCGGCACGATCGACAGCCTGCTGCGGCACACCGCGTCGCTCACCCAGACCCTCGCCGCCCGGGACCGGGTGATCGGCGAGGTGATCGACAACCTGAACTCCGTGCTGGACACCGTGAACAGCCGCACCGACCAGGTGTCCACGCTGGTGTCCACGCTCCAGGAACTCACCACCGGCCTGGCGGGCGACCGGCAGCCGATCGGCGACGCGATCAGCGCCCTGGGCGACCTGACCACCACCACGGCGGGCCTGCTGGACGAGGCGCGGCAGCCGCTGAAGGACGACATCTCGCAGCTCGGCCTGGTGTCGCAGACGTTGGCCGACAACGAAGCCGTCGTGGAGGGCGTCATCCAGCGGCTGCCGAACAAGATCGAGGCCATGGCGCGCACCGCGTCCTACGGCTCCTGGTTCAACTTCTTCCTGTGCGAGGCGGGCGGCCAGGTGGCCGTGCCGCCGGTCATCACCACCCCGATCCCCATCACGGCGCTGCCCGTCACGCAAGCGAGGTGCCGCCCGTGAAAACCCCCAGCAACCCGGCCCGGCGCAACCCGGTCACCACCGGCGCGGTCGGCCTGACCGTCATCGCGCTGCTCCTGCTCGCCGCGTTCTACTCCGACGACCTGCCGATCGTCGGCGGCGGCACCACGTACTCCGCCGAGTTCACCGAGGCGGCGGGCCTGGTGCCGGCCAACGAGGTGCGGGTCGCGGGCGTGAAGGTCGGCAAGGTGACCAAGGTCCGGCTCGACGGCGACAAGGTGCGGGTCTCGTTCCGGGTCAAGGACGCCTGGGTCGGCGACCGCACCACCGCCACGATCCGCATCAAGACCCTGCTGGGCCAGAAGTTCCTCGCCCTGGACCCGCAGGGCTCGCAGCCCCTCGACCCCGGCGACCCGATCCCGCGCGAACGCACGCTGTCCCCCTACGACGTGCAGGAAGCCTTCAACGGCCTGGCGTCCACGGTCGGCCAGATCGACACCAAGCAGCTCGCGGACAGCTTCCAGGTCCTGTCCGAGACGTTCGAGGGCTCGGCGGAACACGTCCGGGGCGCGCTGGACGGCCTCTCGGCCCTGTCCAAGACGATCTCGTCCCGCGACGACCAGCTGGCCCACCTGCTCGCCAACACCAACCAGATCACCAAGACCCTGTCGGACCGCAACGAGCAGTTCGAGAAGCTCCTGGCGGACGGCAACCTCCTGCTCGGCGAGCTGCGCAAGCGCAAGGACGCCATCGGCGCGCTGCTCGCCGGCACCCGCGAGCTGTCCAAGGAGCTGTCCGGCCTGGTCGCCGACAACAGCGCGCAGCTCAAGCCCGCGCTGGAACAGCTGGACCGGGTGTCGACGATGTTGCAGCGCAACCAGGACGCGCTCAACCGCGGCCTGTCGCTGATGGCCCCGTTCTACCGGGTGTTCGCGAACACCCTGGGCAACGGCCGGTGGTTCGACGTCTACATCTGCGGCCTGCTGCCGCCCGCGGTGAACCTCGGCGTGGTCGGTTTCAACGAAGAGGGCTGCCTGCCCCCCGGCGTGCAGAGGGGGAACTGAGATGGCGACCAGTCGCGTCGGACGCGACCTCGGACGAGCCGTGGCGATCGCGTGCGTGCTCGCACTCGTCGCCGCCGCGGCGATGTGGTGGGCGTTCTCGGGCGTCAACAGCCGCAAGGTGACCGCGATGTTCGGCGCGGCCGTAGGCGTCTACCCGGGCTCCGACGTCCGGGTGCTGGGCGTGCGGATCGGCTCCATCGAGGACGTCGAACCGCAGGGTGCCCAGGTCAAGGTCACCATGTCCATCGACCGCGCGGTCAAGGTCCCCGCGAACGCGCAAGCCGTCGTCGTGGCACCCAGCGTCGTCTCCGACCGCTACGTGCAGCTGGCTCCCGTCTACACGAGCGGCCAGGCCATGGGCGACAACGCGATGATCCCCCGCGAGCGCACCGCCACCCCGGTCGAGCTGGACGAGCTGTACGCCAGCCTCGAAAAGCTGACCACCGCGCTGGGCCCCAACGGTGCCAACAAGAACGGCGCGCTGTCCGACCTGCTCAACGCCGCCGCGAAGAACCTCGACGGCAACGGCCAAGCCCTGGGCGACACCGTCCGCCGACTCGGCGACGCCACCCGAACCCTCTCCGGTTCCAAGGACGACCTGTTCGGCACGGTCGACAACCTGCAGAAGTTCACCGGCATGCTCGCCGCCAACGACGGCCAGGTCCGCGACTTCAACCGCCAACTCGCCGACGTCGCGGGCTTCCTGGCCGACGAACGCGAGAACCTCGCGGGAGCCCTCACCGAGCTGGCGAGTGCGCTGGGCCAGGTGCAGGGCTTCATCAAGGACAACCGCGCGATCCTCAAGTCCAATGTGGACAAACTGACCGGCATCACCCAGATCCTGGTAGACCAACGGGCGTCCCTGGCCGAAACCCTGGACGTGGCCCCACTCGCGCTCGGCAACCTCCAGAACGCCTACAACGCCGCGTCCGGCACCCTGGACACCCGCGCGGACCTGAACGAACTCAACCAGCCCCCCATCGTGCTGGTCTGCAAGCTCATCCAGAGCATCGAACCGGGCAAGGTACCCCTCGCCCTTTCCCAGACGTGCGGACAACTGGCCCCGATCCTCTCCGGCGCGGTCCCCCTCAAGACCCCCGCCGAGGTCATCAGCGACCTGTCCCAAGGCAAGCTCCCCCTGCCCCTCCCACTAGCGGGGGTGCCCCAATGACCCTCACCTCCAAAGCCCTCACCTCCAAAGCCCCCACCGCCAAATCCCTCCTGACAGCCCTCGCCACCACCCTCACCCTCACCCTCACCCTCACAGCCTGCGGCTCCGGCGGATTCGACGGCATCTACAACATGCCGCTCCCCGGCGGCGCGGACCTGGGCGACCGCCCCTACACCGTGAAGGTCCGGTTCAAGGACGTCCTGGACCTCGTCCCGCAGGCGGGCGTGAAGGTCAACGACGTCCCCGTGGGCCGGGTGGACCGCATCGACCTGGCCCCCGACGGCTGGACCGCCGAGGTCACCGTCCTGGTCAACGGCGGGGTGAAGCTGCCCGCCAACTCCATCGCCAAGCTGCGCCAGTCCGCCCTGCTCGGCGAGAAGTTCGTGGAACTGGCCAAGCCCGCCGAAGGCCGTGAGGAAGGCACCCTGGCCGACGGCGCGACCATCCCGGTCGAGCGCACCAACCGCAACCCCGAGGTGGAAGAGGTCTTCGGCGCGCTGTCGATGCTGCTCAACGGCGGCGGCGTGGCCCAGCTGCAGAACATCAGCCGGGAACTCAGCGCCGCGCTGGAGGGCAACGAGCCCGAGATCCGCTCCCTGCTGGGCAACCTGAACACCCTCGTCGGCGAGCTGGACGGCCACAAGACGGAGATCACCAGGGCGCTCGACGGCGTCAACCGCCTCGGCGGCACCCTCAACGCCCAGCAGCAGCAGATCACCGGCGTGCTCGACAACCTCGAACCCGGCCTGAAGGTGCTCAGCGAGCAGCGCACCCAGCTCGTCACGCTGCTCCAGTCCCTGGACGCCCTGTCCGACGTGGCCGTCGACACCGTGAACCGCTCCAAGGACGACATCGTCGCCGACCTCAAGGCCCTGCAACCGACGTTGAAGAAGCTGGCCGAGGCGGGCACCAACCTGCCCAACGCCCTGGAGCTGCTGCTCACCTACCCGTTCCCGGATTCCGCGGTGGACGGCATCAAGGGCGACTACACCAACCTCTACGCCGACATCGACCTCAACCTCGGCAACATCGTCGACAACCTGGGCAGGTCCCGCCAGAGCCCGCTGCCCTCCCTGCCCGGCATCGACGGCAACGCCCCCTCCCTGCCGCTGCCCCTGCCCAACCTGCCGCTGCCGAACCTCGGCGGCGGCAACACCGGCCTGGGCAACCTGCTGGGCGGCCTGCTGGGAGGTGGTCGCCGGTGATCCCCCGGAAGATCAAGATCCAGATCGGGGTGTTCGTGCTGGTCGCCCTGCTGGGCGTCAGCTACGTGGGCGCGCGCTACGCCGGGCTGGGCCGCTACTTCGGCTCGTCCGGCTACGTGGTGACCCTGCGACTGGCCGACTCCGGCGGCGTGTTCACCAACGCCGAGGTCACCTACCGGGGCGTCACGGTCGGCCGCGTGGGCCAGATGCGGCTGACCGCGGACGGCCTGGACGTCGACCTCGACATCGACTCGAACGCCCCCCGGATCCCGGCGGACCTGGAAGCCGTGGTCGCCAACCGCTCCGCCGTGGGCGAGCAGTTCGTGGACCTGCGCCCCCGCAAGGACCAGGGCCCCTACCTCGGCGCGGGCGCCACCATCGACCGGACCAACACCCGGACGCCGCCCCCCGTCGACGGACTGCTGACCAACCTCGACGGCTTCGCGAAATCCGTCCCGACGGACTCCCTGCGCACCGTCGTGGACGAGTTGGACAAGGCGTTCAACGGCACCGGCCCGGACCTCCAGGTCCTGCTCGACAACACCAGGGCCTTCACCCAGGCCGCCACCCAGCACCTGCCGCAGACCAAAGCCCTGATCAACGACGGCCTGGTCGTCCTCGACACCCAGGCGTCGCAGGGCAGCGCCATCCGCTCGTTCAGCACGGACCTCAAGGCCCTCGCCGAACAGCTCAAGAACTCCGACGGCGACCTCCGCGCCCTGATCGGCATCTCCCCGCAGGCCGCCGAACAGGTCTCGGCGCTGCTCAAGGAGACCGGCCCGAACCTGGGCGTCGTGATGGCCAACCTGCTCACCACCGGCAACATCCTGGTGACCAGGCTCGACGGCGTGGAGCAGATCGCCGTCACCTACCCGATCGCCGTCGGCGGCGGCTTCAGCGTCGCCAAGGGCGACGGCACCGGAGCCCACTTCGGCCTCGCGATCAACGTCTTCGACCCGCCCCCGTGCACCGTCGGGTACGAGGGCACGAAGATCCGCCAGGGCACCGACACGACCCCCGCGACGCTGAACAGCCAGGCGTACTGCGCCTTGGCGCGCGGCAGCGTCACCGCGGTGCGCGGAGCGCAGAACGCCCCGTACGGCGGCACACCCACGACGCCCGTCGGCAACGAGACGTCCCAGCCCGGCCGCGAGCCCGTCGGTCGACAGCAGGCCGAGGCCCCCGTCCTGACCAGCCTGGGACAGCTGCTCGGCTTGCCGGGCTGAGTTGGAGGAACTCCCATGCAGCGCTACTTGCTACCCGCCGCCGCCGTCCTGGCGGTGCTGGCCGCCGGCTACGCGATCTGGGCCGGGGTCTCCTGGTGGAGTTCGGCCACCAACGACTCGGTGTCGTTCTCGAAGGAACGCGAAGAAGTGCTGAGGGTGGGCCAGGTCGGCATAGCCAACTTCACCACCCTGGACTACAAGAAGGTGGACGACGACCTGAACCGCTGGCTCGACTCGTCCACCGGCGACCTCCGAACCGAAATAGAATCCGGCCGGGACAGCCGCAAGAAGCAGATCACCGACGCCAAAACCGTCACCGTGAGCAAAGTCCTGGACGCCGCCGTAACCGACCTGGACGACCGCGCCGGAAAAGCCCACCTGATCGCCGTGGTGGAAACCACGGTGACCCCGGAAGGCGCCCAACCGGTAAAAAAGGTGAACCGCTACCAAACAGACCTGACCCGCACCGACGCGGGCTGGAAACTCAGCGCCCTGGGCCCCGTGGCCGCCGGCGGCGCGTGACCGGAGGAGGAGAACAGTGCCACCGACCCGCCGCCGCCCGGTCCCGTCCACCCCGACGACCACCGGTCGCCCCCGCGTAGCCGGCCTGCGCAAACGCCCGGACCACCCCACGTCCCCCCAAGACCCGCACACCCCGGACACCACCCCGGACGACCCACGCACCCCGGACGACGTGGACACCCGGACCCAGGACGGCCCACCCCCGCCCACCACCCCGGACGTCTCCGACCTCCCCAAGCCGCCCGAGGCCCCCGACGCCCCTCCTTTCACAGAGGACCTGGACGGCCCTCCGTTCGTAGAGGACTTGGCCGAGACCCCGGAGTTCCCGGACGAGGAGCCGAAGCCCCACCCGACGCCCAGGCGCAAACGCCCGAGGCCCACCGCCAAGCCGACCCCCAGCGCCAAGCCGACCCCCAGCGCCGAGCTGACCTCTGAAGACCACCAAGACCCAACGCCGACCAGGCCGAACACGCTGCTGCCCATCGCCCTGGTGGTCGTGGCAGCCGTCCTGGTGGGCCTGGGCGTGTGGTTCCAGACGCAGGCGGGCGACGCGAAGTACAACAAGGCGCTGGTCGACAGCGCAGGCACCACGGAGGTGTCCGGCCAGGTCAGGGAGGCCGTCGAGAAAGCGTTCTCGTACAACTTCGCAGACGTGACGTCGACCGAGAAGGCCGCCGGCGAACTCCTCACGGGCAAGGCCAAGTGCCAGTACAACGCCATCTTCGGCCCGGTGAAGACCCTCGCGCCGGAACAGAAGCTGGTGGTCACCGTCAAGGCGGTCTCCAGCGGCGTCACGAGCCTCGACACCGACCGGGCCACCGTCCTGCTGTTCCTGGACCAGGTGACCACCCGCACGACCGACAACCAGTCCGGCGGCGGAATCGCGATGATGAGGGCAGGAGCCCAGAAGACAGACGGCCGCTGGAAGGTCGACAACATGGAAATGTTCGGCCAGAACGGCGACCAATCAGCAGAACTGGCGAAATGCAACTGATCCAGCCCCCGCCAGAATCCACCCGCCGCGTCGTGTCATCCCCGTATGGCCCGCGCGCAGCGAACCGCGCTTGAGTAGGGAGCGCAAGCACGCTTTTCGCTTGCGCTCCCTACTCAAGGGTGGTTGTCTCCGACCGGGCCGTACGGGGATGACACGACGCCCGCCCTTTCTTTTGTCATCCTTGGCGGCTCGCCCGTCCGGCGAGGACTCTTTAAAACCCACACCCAACCTCACCGCCGAGCACCACCGAACACCGCAGACGCTCCCTGGCAACGCCACGCCGTTCAAGGCCGCCCAAGGTTCGCCGCCCAAGGCCAGCCAGGGGTACTCCCGCGCGAAGAACCCCCGACACTCATCCAAGCAGTGGGGTACGACATTCCAGCTCGCTCCACGCGACCCCCCACCCCAGCAGCCACTCCGCACCGCCGCCACACCCCAGCCACCGTGCCACCGCTCTGCCCCACCCCAGCCACGGTGCTACCGCTACCTCTAGCCCCGCCCCGCCGTGCCGCGCAGGGCCGGGCCGGGCCGGGCCGCGCAGGGTCGGGCAACCGCTGCGTCGGGCAGGGCAGGGCAACCACTCCGCTGGGCCGCTCCGCCAGTCACGCAGGCCAGTCACACAGCTCTGGCCACCCAGCCCACGCACTCCAACCCGGCCGACGTTCCGCACCGCCGGCACCAGCAGCCTCAAACGCCAGCCGCCTCACACCCGCACCAACCACCGCTCACACCACGCGCCAAGGCCCACACCAGCCGAGCCTCAGCCGCACACGGCCGTCGCCATCGGCCGTGTCCCACTCAACGCCGCCCAACTCCGCACCCGTCCGCCGCCGTGCGCCCACTGCCGCCTCGCACCCGCTACCGCCAAACACCCACAACCACCCGCAACCCACCTGCAACGCACCCCACCGCGCCACCACGCCCAACGCCACCCAACCCACCCGCTGACGTGCTCAAACCCTTACCCGCTCACCCGCACCTCAAACCGCACCCTCACCACCCACCACACCACCCACCCGCACCCCACGCCACTCCAAACACTGCGTAGGCACACGAACACACCCAGTATCCCGACCAGGCCCCACAAAGATCAACTCGCTGAACCCCCTCCACGCCGCCCTCCACCCGCCCAACCACCGCCCCCTCCGCCGCCCCTCCGCCGCCCACCCCCGCCACCCCTCAACCCGCACTTCAGGGGTCCCGCAGGGCCGAAACACCCCCAAAAGCAACTCCCAGAACAGTGATCTCTGCCACACTAAACGGCACGTCACTGAGCGGAACCGCAGACGTCGACCGGTGGACCACGAACACCCGCCAACAGTTCACCCCCAGCCCACAGCCGTGTAATTCCGCAGGTCAGAGCGGTAACCACGAGTGAACGAGGCTTGCGCCACGAGAGTGATCGCCGCGTGGCATCTTGACTGTGGGCGTCGGCAGGGTCACTCTGTCGGTGACGACGAGAAAGGTCCTTCCAGGTGCCTCTCGACAGTTGGCGTGCGCGTGGCTAGACTGCCCCTTTGCGCTGCCCTCTTTCCGTTTGCCCTTCGCCGAGAGCTGGATTGCCGGGCATCGCCGCACCCTTGACAGCCGTGCTAGTTCCGCTGACTAGCCAGCTACCTGTCCCTGGAAGGACGCATCTTGGCGATCTCTCGCGCGACCAAGGCCACTGCTGCGACCAACTCCACGTCGGGGATTCCCGGAGCGCCGAAGCGCGTCTCGTTCGCGAAGATCCACGAACCGCTTCAGACGCCCAACCTGCTCGACCTCCAGATCCAGTCCTTCGAATGGCTCACCGGCGACGAGGCGTGGTTCCAGCGTCGCGTCGACGAGGGCGACGAGGCGCCGACGGGCGGCCTCGAAGAGGTCTTGAACGAGATTTCCCCGATCGAGGACTTCTCGGGCTCGATGTCCCTCTCCTTCTCCGACCCGCGCTTCGACGAGGTCAAGGCCTCGACCGAGGAGTGCAAGGACAAGGACATGACGTACGCCGCCCCGTTGTTCGTCACGGCGGAGTTCACCAACCACACCACTGGCGAGATCAAGAGCCAGACGGTGTTCATGGGTGACTTCCCGATGATGACCGACAAGGGCACGTTCATCATCAACGGCACCGAGCGGGTCGTGGTATCCCAGCTCGTCCGCTCGCCTGGCGTCTACTACGACACGGCGATCGACAAGACGACCGACAAGGACGTCTTCAGCGTCAAGATCATCCCCTCGCGGGGTGCCTGGCTGGAGTTCGACGTCGACAAGCGCGACACCGTCGGTGTCCGGATCGACCGCAAGCGCCGCCAGCCGGTCACCGTGCTGCTGAAGGCCCTGGGTTGGAGCACCGAGCAGATCCGCGAGCGCTTCTCGTTCTCCGAGACGCTGCTGACGACGTTGGAGAAGGACCACACCGCGGGCACCGACGAGGCGTTGCTCGACATCTACCGCAAGCTGCGTCCGGGCGAGCCGCCGACGAAGGAGTCCGCGCAGGCGCTGCTGGAGAACCTGTTCTTCAAGGACAAGCGCTACGACCTGGCCAAGGTCGGCCGGTACAAGATCAACAAGAAGCTGGGGCTGGCCTCCCCGATCTCCACGGGCGTGCTGACCGAGGACGACATCGTCACGACGATCGAGTACCTGGTCCGCCTGCACGCCGGTGAGACGACGATGCAGCCGGGCGAGACCGAGGTCCCCGTCGAGGTCGACGACATCGACCACTTCGGCAACCGCCGCCTGCGCACCGTCGGCGAGCTGATCCAGAACCAGATCCGGGTCGGCCTGTCCCGCATGGAGCGCGTCGTGCGCGAGCGGATGACGACCCAGGACGTCGAGGCGATCACGCCGCAGACCCTGATCAACATCCGTCCCGTCGTGGCGGCGATCAAGGAGTTCTTCGGCACCTCCCAGCTGTCCCAGTTCATGGACCAGACCAACCCGCTGGCGGGTCTGACGCACAAGCGTCGCCTCTCCGCCCTCGGCCCGGGTGGTCTGTCCCGCGAGCGGGCCGGCATGGAGGTCCGCGACGTCCACCCGTCGCACTACGGCCGGATGTGCCCGATCGAGACGCCGGAAGGCCCGAACATCGGCCTGATCGGCTCGCTGTCGAGCTACGGCCGGGTCAACCCGTTCGGCTTCATCGAGACGCCGTACCGGAAGGTCATCGAGGGCCGGGTCACCGACCAGATCGACTACCTGACCGCGGACGAGGAAGACCGCTTCGTGAAGGCCCAGGCCAACGCGAAGATCGACAACGAGGGCAACTTCCTCGAAGCCAAGGTCCTGGTCCGCAAGAAGGGCGGCGAGGTCGAGCAGATCGACCCGCTCGACGTGGACTACATGGACGTCTCCCCGCGCCAGATGGTGTCGGCCGCGACGGCCATGATCCCGTTCCTGGAGCACGACGACGCGAACCGCGCGCTGATGGGCGCGAACATGCAGCGCCAGGCGGTGCCGCTGCTGCGCAGCGAGTCGCCGCTGGTCGGCACGGGCATGGAGCTGCGCGCCGCGGTCGACGCCGGTGACGTCGTGGTGGCCAAGAAGACCGGTGTGGTCGAGGAGATCTCCGCCGACTACGTCACGGTCATGGCCGACGACGGCTCGCGGCAGACCTACGGCCTGCACAAGTTCCGCCGCTCCAACCAGGGCACCTGCATCAACCAGAAGCCCATCGTGAACGAGGGCGACCGGGTGCGGGAGGGCCAGGTCCTCGCGGACGGGCCGTGCACCGAGAACGGCGAGATGGCGCTGGGCAAGAACCTGCTCGTCGCGATCATGCCGTGGGAGGGCCACAACTACGAGGACGCGATCATCCTGTCGCAGCGCCTCGTCCAGGACGACGTCCTGACCTCGATCCACATCGAGGAGCACGAGATCGACGCGCGGGACACCAAGCTGGGCGCCGAGGAGATCACCCGGGACATCCCGAACGTCTCCGAGGAGGTCCTGGCCGACCTCGACGAGCGCGGCATCATCCGCATCGGCGCCGAGGTCCAGCCGGGCGACATCCTGGTCGGCAAGGTCACGCCCAAGGGCGAGACCGAGCTGACCCCGGAGGAGCGCCTGCTGCGCGCGATCTTCGGCGAGAAGGCCCGCGAGGTGCGCGACACGTCGCTGAAGGTGCCGCACGGCGAGTACGGCAAGGTCATCGGCATCCGCGTGTTCAGCCGCGAGGACGACGACGAGCTGCCCCCCGGCGTGAACGAGCTGGTCCGCGTCTACGTGGCCCAGAAGCGCAAGATCCAGGACGGCGACAAGCTCGCCGGCCGCCACGGCAACAAGGGCGTCATCGGCAAGATCCTCCCCGTCGAGGACATGCCGTTCCTGGAGGACGGCACCCCGGTGGACATCGTGCTGAACACGCACGGCGTGCCGCGTCGTATGAACATCGGCCAGGTGCTGGAGACCCACCTCGGGTGGATCGCCAAGCAGGGCTGGAGCATCAACGGCGACCCGGACTGGGCGAAGAACCTGCCCGCCGACCTCTACGACGTGGACCCCGGCACGAAGACCGCCACCCCGGTCTTCGACGGCGCGCGCGAGGACGAGATCACCGGCCTGCTCGGGTCGACGGTCCCCAACCGCGACGGCGAGCGGATGGTCAAGGAGAACGGCAAGGCGCAGCTCTTCGACGGGCGCAGCGGCGAGCCGTACCCCTTCCCGGTGTCGGTCGGCTACATGTACATCCTGAAGCTGCTGCACCTGGTGGACGACAAGATCCACGCCCGTTCCACCGGCCCGTACTCGATGATCACCCAGCAGCCCCTGGGCGGTAAGGCGCAGTTCGGTGGCCAGCGCTTCGGTGAGATGGAGTGCTGGGCGATGCAGGCGTACGGAGCGGCGTACACGCTCCAGGAGCTGCTGACCATCAAGTCCGACGACGTGCTCGGCCGCGTGAAGGTCTACGAGGCCATCGTCAAGGGCGAGAACATCCCGGAGCCGGGTATCCCGGAGTCCTTCAAGGTGCTGCTCAAGGAGCTCCAGTCGCTGTGCCTCAACGTCGAGGTGCTGTCTTCGGACGGTGCCGCGATCGAGATGCGCGACGGCGACGACGAAGACCTGGAGCGCGCGGCCGCGAACCTCGGCATCAACCTGTCGAGGTCCGAGTCGCCGTCCGTGGACGACGTCGTCAACTGACACTCGCCGGCGGTCGGGGGACTGCCTCCCGCGTTCCCCCGACCGCCGAGCCACCAGCTCCCAAGCACCGCCCGCACGCCGGGCAACCGAATCAAAAGGGGAAGAGAGTAGACGTGCTCGACGTCAACTTCTTCGATGAGCTCCGCATCGGTCTCGCGACCGCGGACGACATCCGCCAGTGGTCCTTCGGCGAGGTCAAGAAGCCCGAGACCATCAACTACCGCACGCTCAAGCCGGAGAAGGACGGCTTGTTCTGCGAGAAGATCTTCGGTCCCACCCGGGACTGGGAGTGCTACTGCGGCAAGTACAAGCGCGTCCGCTTCAAGGGCATCATCTGCGAGCGCTGCGGCGTCGAGGTGACCCGCGCCAAGGTGCGCCGCGAGCGGATGGGCCACATCGAACTGGCCGCCCCGGTCACGCACATCTGGTACTTCAAGGGCGTCCCCAGCCGGTTGGGCTACCTGCTCGACCTGGCCCCCAAGGACCTTGAGAAGATCATCTACTTCGCGGCCTACGTCATCGTCGGCGTGAACGCGGAGCTGCGCCACAACGACCTGCCCACGCTTGAGAACGAGATGCAGGTCGAGCGCAAGCGCGTCGAGAACAAGCGCGACGCCGACGTCGAGGGCCGCGCGCAGAAGCTGGAAGCCGACCTGGCCGAGCTGGAGGCCGAGGGCGCCAAGTCCGACGTCCGCCGCAAGGTCAAGGAGGGCGGCGAGCGCGAGATGCGCCAGCTCCGCGACCGGGCGCAGCGCGAGCTGGACCGGCTCGACGAGATCTGGTCCACCTTCACCAAGCTGGAGCGCGCGCAGCTCATCGCGGACGAGATGCTCTACCGCGAGCTGTACGACCGCTACGGCGACTACTTCACCGGTGCCATGGGCGCCGAGGCCATCCAGAAGCTGCTCGGCGACTACGACGTGGACGCCGAGGCCGACGTCCTGCGCGAGACGATCCGCAGCGGCAAGGGCCAGAAGAAGCTGCGCGCCCTCAAGCGGTTGAAGGTCGTGGCCGCCTTCCAGGCGACCCGCAACAACCCGCAGGGCATGGTGCTGGACTGCGTCCCGGTCATCCCGCCGGACCTGCGCCCGATGGTGCAGCTCGACGGTGGCCGCTTCGCCACGTCCGACCTGAACGACCTGTACCGCCGGGTGATCAACCGGAACAACCGCCTCAAGCGACTGATCGACCTCGGCGCGCCCGAGATCATCGTCAACAACGAGAAGCGGATGCTCCAGGAGGCCGTCGACGCGCTGTTCGACAACGGCCGCCGCGGTCGTCCGGTCACCGGTCCGGGCAACCGGCCGCTGAAGTCGCTGTCCGACCTGCTCAAGGGCAAGCAGGGCCGGTTCCGCCAGAACCTGCTCGGCAAGCGCGTCGACTACTCCGGCCGTTCGGTCATCGTGGTCGGCCCGCAGCTCAAGCTGCACCAGTGCGGTCTGCCCAAGCAGATGGCGCTGGAGCTGTTCAAGCCGTTCGTGATGAAGCGGCTGGTCGACCTCAACCACGCGCAGAACATCAAGTCCGCCAAGCGGATGGTCGAGCGCGCGCGCCCCGCCGTGTGGGACGTGCTGGAAGAGGTCATCACCGAGCACCCGGTGCTGCTCAACCGCGCACCCACGCTGCACCGCCTCGGCATCCAGGCCTTCGAGCCGCAGCTGGTCGAGGGCAAGGCCATCCAGCTGCACCCGCTGGTCTGCGAAGCGTTCAACGCCGACTTCGACGGTGACCAGATGGCGGTCCACCTGCCGCTGTCCGCCGAGGCGCAGGCCGAGGCGCGCGTGCTGATGCTGTCCTCGAACAACATCCTCTCGCCCGCGTCGGGCAAGCCGCTGGCCATGCCGCGTCTGGACATGGTGACCGGCCTGTACCACCTGACCCGGCACAAGGAAGGCGACATCGGCGAGGGTCTCGCCTACTCGTCGCCGGCCGAGGCGCTGATGGCGTTCGACCGCAAGGCGCTGGGCCTGCAGGCGATGGCCAAGATCCGGATCTCGGACAAGAACCCGCCCAAGGGCGAGGAGCCCGAGGGCTGGGAGCCGGGTCAGCCGTGGCTGGCCAAGACGACCCTCGGTCGCGTGCTGTTCAACGAGGTCCTGCCGCAGGACTACGCGTTCATCAACGAGGTCATGCCCAAGAAGCGGCAGGCCACGATCATCAACGACCTGGCCGAGCGGTACCCGATGGTCACCGTCGCCCGGACGCTGGACAAGCTCAAGGACGCCGGTTTCTACTGGGCCACCCGGTCCGGTGTGACCGTGGCGATCTCCGACGTGCTCGTGCCGGAGGCCAAGCAGGGCATCCTGGACGAGTACGAGAAGCTCGCCGACGCGGTGGAGAAGCGCTACCAGCGCGGTCAGCTCTCCTACATCGAGCGCAACAACGAGCTGGTCAAGGTGTGGACCAAGGCGACGGAAGAGGTCGCCGAGGTCATGGAGGCCAACTTCCCCGAGGACAACTCGATCCGCATGATCGTGAAGTCCGGGGCGGCGGGCAACATGACCCAGGTCCGGTCGCTGGCCGGCATGCGCGGCCTGGTGACCAACCCGAAGGGCGAGTACATCCCGCGTCCGATCAAGAACTCGTTCCGCGAGGGCTTGTCGGTGCTGGAGTACTTCATCGCGACCCACGGTGCCCGCAAGGGTCTCGCCGACACCGCGCTGCGCACCGCCGACTCGGGTTACCTGACCCGTCGTCTGGTGGACGTCTCGCAGGACGTCATCATCCGCGAGGTCGACTGCGGCACCACGCGCGGCGTGAACATGACGGTCGGCGAGAAGCTGGGCGACAAGGTCGGCCTGGCCGAGTTCGCGCAGACCTCCGTGTACGCGCGGACCATCGCCGAGGACATCACCGACGCCGCGGGCAACACCGTGCTCAACCGCGGTGACGACCTGGGCGACCCGGCGCTGGCCACGCTCGTCGAGGCGGGCGTCACCCGGGTCAAGGTCCGCTCGGTGCTGACCTGCGAGTCCGCGGTCGGCGTGTGCGCGTCCTGCTACGGCCGCTCGATGGCGACCGGCCAGCTGGTCGACGTCGGCGAGGCGGTCGGCATCGTGGCCGCCCAGTCGATCGGTGAGCCCGGCACCCAGCTGACCATGCGCACGTTCCACCAGGGTGGTGTGGCCGGCGACGACATCACCACCGGTCTGCCCCGTGTGCAGGAGCTGTTCGAGGCCCGCGTGCCCAAGGGCAAGGCCCCCATCGCGGACGTCGACGGCCGGGTGCGGATCGAGGACGGCGACCGCTTCTGGAAGATCACCCTCATCCCGGACGACGGGTCCGAGGAGATCATCTTCGAGAAGCTGTCCAAGCGTCAGCGGCTGGCCAACACGGCCACCGGCCCGCTCCAGGACGGCGACCACGTGCACGTCGGCCAGCAGCTGCTGGAAGGCACGCCGGACCCGCACGAGGTCCTGCGCGTGATGGGTCCCCGCGAAGCCCAGCTGCACCTCGTCCAGGAGGTCCAGAAGGTCTACCGGGCCCAGGGTGTGGCCATCCACGACAAGCACATCGAGGTCATCGTCCGGCAGATGCTGCGCCGGGTGACGATCATCGACTCGGGCGCCACCGAGTTCCTGCCGGGCTCGCTCGTCGAGCGCGCGGAGTTCGAGAGCGGCAACCGCGCCGTCGTGGCGGAAGGCGGCGAGCCCGCCGCCGGCCGTCCGGTGCTGATGGGTATCACGAAGGCGTCGCTGGCCACCGACTCGTGGCTGTCGGCGGCGTCGTTCCAGGAGACCACCCGGGTGCTGACCGACGCGGCCATCAACGGCCGCTCGGACAAGCTCATCGGTCTCAAGGAGAACGTGATCATCGGTAAGCTGATCCCGGCCGGCACCGGCATCAACCGGTACCGCAACATCCAGGTGCAGCCGACCGAGGAAGCCCGCGCGGCGGCGTACGCCATCCCGTCCTACGACGACGGCTACTACACGCCGGACGTCTTCGGCACCGGGACCGGCGCTGCCGTTCCGCTGGACGACTACGACTTCGGCCGCGACTACCGCTGACCGCAGTCACCCCGAACGGCCTCCGGAGCCTCCCGCTCCGGGGGCCGTTCGCTTTCCCCGTGGTGTGGCGCAAAGATCTGCGACATTCGGGTGATCCGCCAGTACGCCTCTTGCTGCACCTACTGAAAAGTAGATAGCGTCCCGATCCGACGCGATCACGCGTCACCCGGCCGCCACCCGGCCGGATCGAGGTACCTCCGCCGCCAATCGGACCCTCGACCCGATCAGGACCCCGCGATGTCCCAGTGTGCTGACGGCCATTCCACTGGGGGACCTCGGTGATCGTCACCTGATCCTGAAAGGAATTCTCTTGTCCCCCAAGGGAAACCTGACAGTGCTCGCCGTCGCCGTCGCCGTCGCCGCCGCCCTCGCCCTGGTCGCCCCGACCGCCGCGAACGCCCAGATGGCCCTGGTGGGCCCGCCCGCCGACGGCCGGGCGCGGGCGAGCGCCAACGATCTCAAGGCTCGGCTCGGATCGCTGAAAATCCCCGGAGATTCCGGTTCGCTCACCGCCGAGGCGGTCGGTGCGTCCTGTGTGGACGGTGAAGGCCGGGTGACGCTCGCCGGTGCCGAGGTGGACGCGGTGGCGCTGGAGGTCCGGCCCGGCCCGAACGCCGCCGTGGCGGTCTCGGTGCCGGCCGCGGGTTTCCCGGAGATCGACATCGCCTCCGCGACCTGCGGCAAGGCGACGGCCCACAGCGCCAACCCACCGGAGCCGACCACCGCCGCGTCAACCGCACCGACCACCCCCGAACACCCCGGCGGCCTCCGCGCCGGGCACAGCGCCGCGTCCGACTCCCGTCAACGGCCACCTGGCCGTGACGGGCTGATCGCGCGGTAGTGGGTGTGGCGGGGTCGGCCCCGACCCGGCCCCGTCACACCCGTACCCCGAGAGGGTGACGGTAGCTACCTGTAGTAGGATGTCACGTTACGTGTCGATCTTCGCTGAAATTAGAGCCGCCGGGGTAATGCGCTGCGGCATTCAGGTGCCTTGCCGTTGGGCTTCTTGCGACTGATCCTCGGAACTGGATAGCTTCCGGTCAGGCGTGATCCTGTGCCGTCCGGCCTCCGCAGGCCGTGCCGAGGCACTCCGCCGTCACTGGCCACCGAACTGATCGGGACTCCACGATGTCGCGTTCGCTGCTGCTCGCAGCCGTGTCGGCGCTCGCCGTCACGTCCTGCGCCGGCCCTTCGGACCCGCCCGCCCGGCCCGCTGCCGCGGCGACGGCGACGGCGGCCGTCGACGCGCGGTCCTTCGAGGCCCTGCCCGAAGCCACCACGTTCGCCAAGATCGACGGCCTGCCCGCCGACGACGACCTGTCGCCGACCGAGGGGCACGTGCTGCGCGCGACCAAGGGCGTGCCCGTCTACGACCGACCGGACGGCACGGCGGTCGCCCGGCTGCCCGGCACCCAGCTCGGCTCGCCGACGTGGGTCCCCGAGATCGCCCGCCGGGACGGCTGGTCGCGGGTGCTGCTGCCGTCGCGCCCCAATCGCTCCAGCGGCTGGGTGTTCACCGGTTCGGGCGATTTCGAGCGGGCCGAGAACGATTTCCTGGTCGCCGTCGACCTGGCCGCGTTCCGCCTGGAGGTCACCGAGAAGGGCCGTTCGCGCGGCGTCTGGACGGTGGGCACGGGCAAACCCGAGTACCCGACCCCGGTCGGCCGGACCTACGTCATGGCGTCGATCAAGGAGACCGTGACGACGTTCAGCCCTCACATCCTGCCGCTGGGCGCGCACTCCGACAGCCACGAGACGTTCGGCGGCGGCCCCGGCACGGTCGCGCTGCACGGGTGGCCCGACGCCAGTCCGTTCGGCGCGGCGGGCAGTGACGGCTGCATCCGCGTGCCGGACGACGCCCTCGACCTGCTGCTGACCCTCCCGCTGGGGACCGTGGTGATCGTCAAATGACCCAGAAAGGCATTTCCTTGTCCGGTAAGAAGATCCTGACCGTCTTCACCGCCGCCGCACTGGCGCTGGTCGCGTTCGCCCCGGGAGCGGCGGTGGCCGGCGAACCGGGCGCCGACGCGAGTTCCGCGTACGCGTTGGCGGCCTCCGGCCTGCTGGCCGTCGACCCGCTGCCGGCGCTCGCCGGCCACGAGGGGTTCCGCCAGGCGTCCGCGGCCTCGACACGCCTGCCGGACGCGACATCGCCGGTCCTGTCCGCCGGGGCGCTCAACACCGAGGCGGACCGGGGGAGAGCGCGGGCGAGCGTCGCGGACCTCAAGGCGCAGCTGGGTTTGCTGAAGCTCCCCGGCGACGTCTCCGCGTTGACCGCCGAGGCGGTCAGCGCGTCCTGCGTGGACGGTGAGGGCCAGGCGACGCTCGCCGGTGCCAAGGCGGGTGCGGTGCCGCTGGCGGTCCAGCCCCCGCCGAACACCGGGGTGGGCCTGCCCGGGGTGGCGTCGGTGGTGCTGAACAAGCAGACCCGGGCCGCCGACGGCACGCTGACCGTGGTCGCGATCTCGGTCGAGGTCGCGGGTCTGCAGAAGATCGACATCGCGTCCGCCACCTGCGCCAAGGCCGCCCGGACGGCCGCGCCGACGACCTCCGCCACCACCGGCCCGCCGGCCTCCGCGCCGGGCAAGGCACCGCGCCCCACCGCCGTCGAGGGTCACCTGGCCGTGACGGGCTGAGCAAGCGGTGTCCCGGTCGCGCCGAGCGCGACCGGGACACCACCGGATCACGGTCTGCGGCGCGATTTCGCCAACGCGCGGGCGCGGGCCACGAGTTCGTCCACCAGGTCCGCGTCGGCGGCCGGGGGAGTGCCGTCCGAGCAGCACGGCGGCTTGGTGCGGCGCTCGTTGAGCCGGGGCCGGACGCCCGCCAGCTCGTAGAGCGCGTCGTAGAGGTTGCGGCCCGGGTCGTCCTCGTGGGTGCCGACCAGCAGGACCCAGGCCGTCGCCGGGTCCGGGAAGGCCACGATCACCCGGTCCGCGCCGCGCAGGTGCTTCACGCACAGCCGGGGCAGCGGTTCGGGGCCGGTCACCCGGTAGCCGAGCGCGGCGCACCCGCTGTGCGCCAGTTCGTCCAGGAAGCGCTCGTAGGCATGGCGGGCCGGCCCGCGCAGGTGGGCGGCTTGGACGCCGGCCAGCGGCGTCTCCACGACGGTGATCAAGCTGAGCGGACTACCCGTCCCTCGCCCCGGCGCAGCTGCGCCAGGCTCGTCGCCAGGTCCTCGCGGTCGAGCAGGGCCTGGTCGCTCAACCTGCGGTGCACCTCGTCCAGCAGGCCGCGGGTGCGCCCGGCGCGGCGCAGCTCCGACACCACGTGCAGCACCTCGTGCAGCCGCTCGGCGTCCAGGAGCATCCGGGGTTCCTGGCTGTGGATCGCCAGCACGCCTTCCCGGGCCCACGCCTTGACCGTCTTCTCGGTCAGGTCGAGCAGTTCGCCGGCCACCACGGGCCGGACCGGCGGGGCCTTGCGCAGCGCGCGCGCCACCACCCCGTCGAGCTTGTGCCGCCGCTCGTCGTCGGCCGACAGGCTCGACGCGACCTCCTCGATCTCCTCGATCTGGTCGAAGAGATCCCGGATCAGCGCGGCCTCCGTCGCGACGGACATGGCGACCTCCCTCAGTCACTACTGAGTATCGCCCAGTTTTTCGGTAGTCGCAACGGGCTCGGCGAAACCGGACCCGGCCCTGCCGGGACCGGCTCGACGACCGTGATCAGCTCGCGGACCGGATCAGGACGAGAAGAACAGCCCGCCGAGACCGCGGTGCTTGCGGTGGCCGTAGCCGTGGCCGTAATGCGGCTGCGCACCCCAGCCCGGCTGCTGCACCGGCTGCACGTAGTGCACCTGGGCGGGAGGCGGCGCGACGGGCGGCGGGGGCGGCGGCGCGGCCATCTGGGTTTCGAGGCGGGTGATGGCCTCCAGCTCGCCGTAGTCCAGGAAGACCCCTCGGCAGCCGTCGCACTGCTCGATGTGTACGCCCATGCGGTCGAACGTGCGCATGTTCGCATGGCACTTGGGACACTGCATCGTCTGAGCCTCCTGCTCTCGGTGCGTTATGGGCGATATTAGCCGCGCGGCATGGCTCTGTGTTCCGACACGATGCGACCGCAAGCCCCGATCAGGGCCTCCTGAGCTTCGCTCATCGGCTTTCCGTCGCGCTCCGCAGCCGAGAGGGCACGCGCAGCCATCTGGACCACCAGCGCCCGCGCCGGCACCTCCAGCCGGCGCCACGGGTCGGCGCGCTCCACGGCCGTGCCGCCGGCGTCGAGGTAGGCGTCCAGCAGCCGGCTCCACGACTCCGGGTCCAGCACGCCCGAGGCGAACAGCGCGGCGGGCCGGGCCAGGTCCCACGCCGGGTCGCCCAGGCCCAGGTCGTCCACGTCGATCAGCCGCCAGCCACCCCGGTCGACCAGTTGCCCGAGGTGCCAGTCGCCGTGGATGAGGGTGTCGCCGTCGGCGTCCCCGAGCACCGGCGCGAGCGTGTCGAACGCCCGGCGCACCACGTCCGCCCCCGGCACGTCCGGCAGGTCGCGCACCGCCCGCCGCATCCTCGGCCGGGCGCCGGCGGCCGGCACCGGGTCGGCGAAGTCCGACCGGCCGAACCGGTGCAGGTCGGCCAGCAGCCGCCCGGCCGCCTCCAGCGGCAGCGCCTCGACGTCCTGCGGCACCGGCACGCCCAGCGGCCACGCCGTGACCACCCGATCCAGCACCTCCGCCGGCGGTCCGGCGGGGGCCAGCAGGAGTGCACCCAGACGTGGGTCGCCGGCCACCCGGAGCCGGGCGGCGAGCACCGCGCGGTCCGTGCCGCGCTCGTGGGCCTTCAGCACCACGTCGCCCACCCGCACCACCACGACGTCGCCGCGCACCGCGAGCACCTCGGGCCGCGCGTCCGCCGCGACCAGCGCGGCCATGCCCGCGACAAGATCGGAGTTCACCCGATCAGTGTGGGCCACCCCGCCGCGCGCCGACCCCGGCCCACGCGGCACGGCTCAGCGGTCCAGGCACACGGTGCGCGGGGGAGCGGCGTAGACGTGGGCCACCCCGCCGGCGCACGCGCCGCGATCCGCCGCGTCGACCACGCGGGTCACCCGCCGCACGTCGGCCTGGTCGCACGGCCACATGTGGAACGCCGAAACACCTTGGTACTCAACGGGCTTGAGGCAGTCGCCCGACACCACGTCGAGCGCCAGGCACAGGCCGTCGGCGGCGATGTAGTCGCCATCCGGGCACGGCCCGGCGGACACCCGGTAGGTCGCCTCGGGCGCGCCGCAGTCGATCTTGCGCACCGCCACCGGGGTCGACGGGCCGCCGGAGGTGACCACGCAGTCGCCGGCGGCCGGGTCCGAGGTGCGGCTGAGCGCGAACACCGCGCCGCCGCCGAGCAGCAGCACCACCGCCGAGACGATCACCAGGACGGTCACCGCCTTGCGGCGGCGCAGCGGGTCGGGGCCGGGCGCGAGGGGGTCCACGCCCCCCAGTGTGACCGCCGCGCCGGCCCGCCCCGGAGGTGGTCCTCGACCACCGCCCGGCCGCACCCCCGAACGGGAATTCCCCGCAGGTCAAGGGCGTTGGAAGTGAACGGCGGGAAAACCGGCGGGTGCCCCGCGCGCCCGTCCGCGAGGTGTGACGGACCCGTTTTGACCAGTGGGAAGCGGCCGGGGTATCTTTGGTACTCGTGCCCGACCCATGTCGGGCCGCTCCGCGTGCCTACGCGCCAGTAGTGCTGGATAGCCGGTCGCGGTGACCTCCACTCGTAGGGGCATCCTGGGATGTTGCCTGCGGACCTGGGGCAAAGGGCGCGACACGCCCGACCTCGGGTGCAGAGAGGGACCAGGTAAACAGTGGTCGACGTCCCCAAGACGGCGGGCACTCGAACGGAAGAAGCAGTCGGCGAATGCCAACGATCCAGCAGTTGGTCCGAAAGGGCCGGCAGGACAAGGTCGCGAAGCAGAAGACCGCGGCGCTCAAGGGCAGCCCGCAGCGGCGCGGTGTGTGCACCCGCGTCTACACCACCACGCCCAAGAAGCCGAACTCGGCGCTCCGCAAGGTCGCTCGCGTGAAGCTGACCAGCGGCATCGAGGTCACGGCCTACATCCCGGGTGAGGGCCACAACCTCCAGGAGCACTCGATGGTGCTCGTGCGCGGCGGTCGTGTGAAGGACCTCCCCGGTGTCCGCTACAAGATCATCCGCGGTTCCCTCGACACGCAGGGCGTGAAGAACCGCAAGCAGGCCCGTAGCCGTTACGGCGCGAAGAAGGAGAAGAGCTGATGCCCCGCAAGGGACCGGCCCCGAAGCGGCCGTTGATCTCCGACCCGGTCTACAGCTCTCCGCTGGTGACCCAGCTCATCAACAAGGTGCTGGTCGACGGCAAGCGCTCCGTGGCCGAGCGGATCGTGTACCGCGCCCTCGAAGGCGCCCGCGACAAGAACGGCACCGACCCGGTGGTCACGCTCAAGCGCGCGCTCGACAACGTCAAGCCCGCCCTGGAGGTCAAGAGCCGCCGCGTCGGTGGTGCGACCTACCAGGTGCCGATCGAGGTCAAGCCCGGTCGCGCGACCACGCTGGCGCTGCGCTGGCTGATCACCTTCTCCCGGCAGCGCCGTGAGAAGACCATGGTCGAGCGCCTGATGAACGAGCTGCTCGACGCGAGCAACGGCCTGGGCGCGAGCGTCAAGCGCCGCGAGGACACCCACAAGATGGCCGAGTCGAACAAGGCCTTCGCCCACTACCGCTGGTGATGTGACGCCCGGCGGGCGTCCGGAACACCCACTTGCGAGTCGCCCGCCGGGCTCTCCCGGCCCTAGTGAGCCTGCGAGCTCAAGACAGGGGAAACACCCGTGGCACAGGATGTGCTCACCGACCTGGCCAAGGTCCGCAACATCGGGATCATGGCCCACATCGACGCGGGCAAGACCACGACGACCGAGCGGATCCTGTTCTACACCGGGATCAGCTACAAGATCGGCGAGGTCCACGACGGCGCGGCCGTGATGGACTGGATGGAGCAGGAGCAGGAGCGCGGCATCACGATCACGTCGGCCGCGACGACCTGCTTCTGGAAGAACCACCAGATCAACATCATCGACACGCCCGGTCACGTGGACTTCACCGTCGAGGTGGAGCGCAACCTCCGCGTGCTCGACGGCGCGGTCGCGGTGTTCGACGGCAAGGAAGGCGTCGAGCCGCAGTCCGAGCAGGTCTGGCGCCAGGCCACGAAGTACGACGTCCCGCGCATCTGCTTCGTCAACAAGATGGACAAGCTGGGCGCCGACTTCTACTTCACCGTGCGCACCATCCAGGAGCGCCTGGGCGCCAAGCCGCTGCCGATCCAGATCCCGATCGGGTCGGAGAGCGACTTCATCGGCGTGGTCGACCTGGTCGAGATGCGCGCGCTGACCTGGCGCGGCGAGGTCCAGAAGGGTGAGGACTACACGGTCGAGGAGATCCCGGCCGACCTCGTCGAGAAGGCCAACGAGTACCGCGAGCAGCTGGTCGAGGCCGTCGCGGAGACCGACGACGCCCTGATGGAGCTGTACCTGGGCGGCGAGGAGCTGAGCACCGAGCAGATCAAGACCGGTATCCGCGAGATCGTGAAGAACCGCAGCGCCTACCCGGTGCTGTGCGGTTCCGCGTTCAAGAACAAGGGCGTCCAGCCCATGCTCGACGCGGTCATCGACTACCTGCCGGCCCCGCTCGACCTCCCGCCGGTCGAGGGCACGCTGCAGGACGGCGAGACGCCGGCCTTCCGCAAGCCCTCCGTGGAGGAGCCCTTCGCCGCGCTGGCGTTCAAGATCGCCTCGCACCCGTTCTTCGGCAAGCTGACCTACATCCGGGTCTACTCGGGTCGGGTCGCCTCCAGCTCCCAGGTCATCAACTCGACCAAGGACCGCAAGGAGCGCATCGGGAAGATCTTCCAGATGCACGCCAACAAGGAGAACCCGGTCGACGAGGCCATCGCGGGCCACATCTACGCCGTGATCGGTCTGAAGGACACGACCACCGGTGAGACGCTGTGCGACCCCCAGCACCCCATCGTGCTGGAGTCGATGACGTTCCCGGAGCCGGTCATCCAGGTGGCGATCGAGCCGAAGACCAAGGCCGACCAGGAGAAGCTGGGCACCGCCATCCAGAAGCTGGCCGAGGAGGACCCGACGTTCCGGGTCAACCTCGACCAGGAGACGGGCCAGACCATCATCGCCGGCATGGGCGAGCTGCACCTGGACATCCTGGTGGACCGCATGCGCCGCGAGTTCAAGGTCGAGGCGAACATCGGCAAGCCCCAGGTCGCGTACCGGGAGACGATCCGCCGCAAGGTGGAGAAGTACTCCTACACGCACAAGAAGCAGACCGGTGGTTCCGGCCAGTTCGCGAAGGTCCTCATCGACCTGGAGCCGCTGGAGAAGAAGGAAGACGGCGCTCTCTACGAGTTCGTCAACGCGGTCACCGGTGGTCGCATCCCGCGGGAGTACATCCCGTCGGTCGACGCGGGCGCGCAGGACGCCATGCAGTACGGCGTGCTGGCGGGCTACCCGCTGGTGGGCGTGAAGGTGACGCTGCTCGACGGTGCCTACCACGAGGTCGACTCGTCGGAAATGGCCTTCAAGATCGCCGGTTCCATGGCGCTCAAGGAAGCCGCCCGCCAGGCGAGCCCGGCCATCCTGGAGCCGCTGATGGCCGTCGAGGTCACCACGCCCGAGGACTACATGGGCGACGTGATCGGCGATCTGAACTCCCGCCGTGGCCAGATCCAGGCCATGGAGGAGCGCAGCGGCACCCGTGTCGTCAAGGCACTGGTCCCGCTGTCGGAGATGTTCGGGTATGTCGGCGACCTGCGGTCCAAGACCCAGGGTCGGGCGAACTACTCGATGACCTTTGACTCCTATGCCGAGGTTCCCGCGAACGTCGCCAAGGAGATCATCGCGAAGGCGACGGGCGAGTAACCCCAACCGGAGCACCGCAGCACCACGCGGGCTCTCCGGGGTCTCGTCCCTGGGGTCCGCACAACCCTGACGTGACGCCCGACGGGTGGCAATTCACCCGTCGGGCAAAGCAATAGAAGTCCAGGAGGACAATCCAGTGGCGAAGGCGAAGTTCGAGCGGACGAAGCCGCACGTCAACATCGGCACCATCGGTCACATCGACCATGGCAAGACGACGCTGACCGCGGCGATCTCCAAGGTCCTGCACGACGAGTTCCCGGACCTGAACCCCTTCACGCCGTTCGACCAGATCGACAAGGCGCCGGAGGAGAAGCAGCGCGGTATCACGATCTCGATCGCGCACATCGAGTACCAGACCGCGAACCGGCACTACGCGCACGTCGACTGCCCCGGTCACGCCGACTACATCAAGAACATGATCACCGGTGCGGCGCAGATGGACGGCGCCATCCTGGTGGTCGCGGCGACCGACGGCCCGATGCCGCAGACCAAGGAGCACGTGCTCCTGGCCCGCCAGGTCGGCGTGCCCTACATCGTGGTGGCCCTGAACAAGGCCGACATGGTGGACGACGAGGAGATCCTCGAACTGGTCGAGCTCGAGGTCCGCGAACTGCTCTCCGAGTACGAGTTCCCGGGCGACGACCTGCCGGTCGTGCGCGTCTCCGCGCTCAAGGCCCTTGAGGGCGACGCCGAGTGGGGCAAGGCGCTGCTCGGCCTGATGGCCGCCGTGGACGAGAACATCCCGGAGCCGGAGCGCGACGTCGACCGGCCGTTCCTGATGCCGGTCGAGGACGTCTTCACGATCACCGGCCGCGGCACCGTGGTGACCGGTCGTATCGAGCGCGGCATCGTCAAGGTCAACGAAGAGGTCGAGATCGTCGGCATCAAGGAGACCTCGAAGAAGACCACGGTCACCTCGATCGAGATGTTCAAGAAGTTCCTCGACGAGGGCCAGGCCGGCGACAACGCCGCCCTGCTGCTGCGCGGCGTGAAGCGCGAGGAGGTGGAGCGCGGCATGGTGATCGTCAAGCCGGGCACCACGACCCCGCACACCGAGTTCGACGCGCAGGTCTACATCCTGTCGAAGGACGAGGGTGGCCGCCACACGCCGTTCTTCAACAACTACCGCCCGCAGTTCTACTTCCGCACCACCGACGTGACCGGCGTCGTGACCCTCCCCGAGGGCACCGAGATGGTCATGCCGGGCGACACCACGACCATGGCCGTGAAGCTGATCCAGCCGATCGCCATGGACGAGGGTCTGCGGTTCGCCATCCGCGAGGGTGGCCGGACGGTCGGCGCGGGCTCGGTCACCAAGATCCTCAAGTGACCTCGCTCTAATTTCTCGACCCCCGATTTGGTCTGCGCACCCCGGTGTGCGACCATTGACGGGTTGCTCGTCACGGGGCGGCCGGTTCCATCGGAACCCGGCCGCTCCGTCACGAGGGGATCGAACAGCACGACAATCCCACAAGGTTTCATCAGTGGGACCGGTCTATGGCCAAGGGCGCGACACGCCCGACCGCGTGGACCGGGCACCGTGACACCGCTGAGGTGTCAGTCCTGAATAGGGGGCGGTACGCGCCGGAGGCTTGACGGCCTCATTCGGTTGCCCGCACCGCAGCGGTATCGAGAAGCAGAGGAACGGCAAGCCATCATGGCGGGACAGAAGATCCGCATCCGGCTCAAGGCCTACGACCACGAGGCGATCGACGCGTCTGCGCGCAAGATCGTCGAGACCGTGACGCGCACCGGCGCTCGGGTCGTCGGGCCTGTGCCGCTGCCCACTGAGAAGAACGTCTACTGCGTCATCCGCTCGCCGCACAAGTACAAGGACTCGCGCGAGCACTTCGAGATGCGCACGCACAAGCGTCTGATCGACATCCTCGACCCGACGCCGAAGACGGTGGACGCGCTCATGCGCATCGACCTGCCGGCGAGCGTCGACGTCAACATCCAGTAAGCGTTGGACGCGGAGAGTAACGAGACCAATGTCTGACAGGCAGGTTAAGGGCCTCCTGGGCACCAAGCTCGGCATGACTCAGGTCTTCGACGAGAACAACCGGATCGTGCCGGTCACCGTCGTCAAGGCAGAGCCGAACGTGGTCACCCAGATCCGGACCCAGGAGAACGACGGCTACTCGGCCGTGCAGTTGGCCTTCGGCGCGATCGACCCGCGCAAGGTCAAGAAGCCCGTTGCGGGCCACTACGCCAAGGCGGGCGTCACGCCCCGTCGTCAGTTGGCGGAGCTGCGCACCACGGACGCGTCCGAGTACCAGGTCGGCCAGGAAATCACCGCCGAGGTCTTCGAGGCCGGCGTGGTGGTCGACGTGGTCGGCACGAGCAAGGGCAAGGGCACCGCTGGTGTCATGAAGCGGCACGGCTTCCACGGCCTGGGCGCGAGCCACGGCACGCAGCGCAAGCACCGCTCGCCCGGCTCCATCGGTGGCTGCGCCACGCCCGGCCGCGTGTTCAAGGGCCTGCGCATGGCCGGCCGCATGGGCCACGTGCGCGTGACCACCCAGAACCTGAAGGTGCACCGGGTCGACGTCGAGTCGGGCCTGCTGCTCATCAAGGGCGCGGTGCCCGGTCCCAAGGGCGGCACCGTGTTCGTCAAGACCGCTGCGAAGGGTGGTGCCTGATCATGACGTCCGTTGAGGTCCGCACCCCGGACGGCAAGACCGACGGCAACGTCGAGCTGCCCTCGTCCGTCTTCGACGCGCAGGCGAACGTGGCCCTGCTGCACCAGGTCGTCGTGGCCCAGCTGGCCGCGGCCCGCCAGGGCACGCACGCCACGAAGACCCGCGGCGAGGTGTCCGGCGGTGGCAAGAAGCCGTACCGGCAGAAGGGCACCGGTCGCGCCCGCCAGGGTTCGACCCGCGCGCCCCAGTTCGCCGGTGGTGGCGTCGTGCACGGCCCCCAGCCGCGCGACTACA
Organism: Saccharothrix sp. NBAS 001; assembly: GCF_056640475.1. Classification (NCBI taxonomy): domain Bacteria; kingdom Bacillati; phylum Actinomycetota; class Actinomycetes; order Pseudonocardiales; family Pseudonocardiaceae; genus Saccharothrix; species Saccharothrix sp. NBAS 001. Next base: position 7,328,313 of record NZ_CM153251.1, on the reverse strand, counting down.
GCCAGCGCACCCCCAAGAAGATGAAGGCCGCCGCCCTGCGCGGTGCCCTCTCCGACCGGGCGCGCGCCGGCCAGGTCCACGTGGTGAGCGGTTTCGTCGCGGGCGACGCCCCGTCGACCAAGGCCGCCCGCAAGGTCCTGGAGTCGGTGACCGAGGCCCGCCGGGTGCTGGTCGTGCTGCTGCGCACCGAAGAGGTTTCGTGGGTCAGCCTGCGCAACCTGCCGCACGTGCACATCATCGCCCCGGACCAGCTGAACACCTACGACGTGCTCGTCAACGACGACGTGGTGTTCACCAAGGACGCTCTGGACGTGTTCCTGGCGAGCAAGGCCCAGCAGGGCAAGGGCTCGGCCGAGGCGGTCGCCGGTTCGTCCGAAGTGGAGGACGAGAAGTGATCCCCGACCACAGGGACATCCTGCTCGCGCCGGTCATCTCCGAGAAGTCCTACGGGCTCCTGGAGGAGAACAAGTACACCTTCGTGGTGGCCCCCGGCTCGAACAAGACCCAGATCAAGATTGCCGTGGAGAAGGTCTTCGGCGTCAAGGTCGTCAGCGTCAACACGATCAACCGCCAGGGCAAGCGCAAGCGCACCCGGACGGGCTTCGGCAAGCGCAAGGACACCAAGCGCGCCATCGTGACGCTGTCCGCCGAGAGCAAGCCGATCGAGATCTTCGGCGGCCCGGCCGCCTGATGACGACGAGGACTGCGTAGAGATGGGCATTCGCAAGTACAAGCCGACGACCCCCGGTCGTCGCGGTGCGAGCGTCTCCGACTTCGCCGAGATCACTCGGACGACGCCGGAGAAGTCGCTGGTCCGCCCGCTGCACGGCCGTGGTGGCCGCAACGCTTCGGGCAAGATCACGACGCGGCACAAGGGTGGCGGCCACAAGCGGGCCTACCGCCTGATCGACTTCCGCCGCACGGACAAGGACGGCATCCCGGCCAAGGTCGCTCACATCGAGTACGACCCCAACCGCACCGCCCGCATCGCGCTGCTGCACTACGTCGACGGCGAGAAGCGCTACATCATCGCCCCGGCCAAGCTCCAGCAGGGTGACCGGATCGAGAACGGCCCCAAGGCCGACATCAAGCCGGGCAACAACCTGCCGCTGCGCAACATCCCGGTCGGCACGGTGATCCACGCGATCGAACTCCGCCCCGGCGGCGGCGCGAAGATCGCCCGGTCCGCCGGTGCGAGCGTGCAGCTCGTGGCCAAGGACGGCCCGTACGCCCAGCTGCGGATGCCCTCGGGCGAAATCCGCAACGTGGACGTGCGCTGCCGCGCCACGGTCGGCGAGGTCGGCAACGCCGAGCACCAGAACATCAACTGGGGCAAGGCCGGCCGGATGCGCTGGAAGGGCCGCAAGCCCACCGTCCGCGGTGTGGCCATGAACCCGGTCGACCACCCGCACGGTGGTGGTGAGGGCAAGACCTCCGGTGGTCGCCACCCGGTGAACCCGGCAGGTAAGCCGGAAGGCCGTACTCGCCGCCGCAAGAAGCCAAGCGACAAGCTCATCGTCCGGCGTCGTCGCACCGGTAAGAAGCGCTGAGCAGGGAGGGAGTGAAGGATGCCTCGGAGCCTTAAGAAGGGCCCCTTCGTGGACGACCACCTGCTCAAGAAGGTGGACGTGCTCAACGAGTCGGGTAAGAAGACCGTGATCAAGACCTGGTCCCGCCGGTCGACGATCATCCCCGACATGCTGGGTCACACGATCGCGGTGCACGACGGCCGCAAGCACGTGCCGGTGTTCGTGACGGAGGCGATGGTCGGGCACAAGCTCGGCGAGTTCGCGCCGACCCGCACGTTCAAGGGCCACATCAAGGACGACCGGAAGTCGCGCCGCCGTTAAGGCGACGAACTAGAGGAAGAGCAAGGGGAAGCAGCGATGAACGCCCGTAACGAAGCCGAAGCGCCGGAGTTCCCGCGCGCCGTGGCTCGGGCTCGCTACGTCCGCGACACGCCGATGAAGGTGCGCCGCGTCGTCGAGCTCATCAGGGGCCGTAGCGCCAGCGAAGCCTTGGCCGTGCTCCAGTTCGCGCCGCAGGCGGCAAGTGAGCCGGTCCGCAAGGTGCTCGCGAGCGCCGTGGCCAACGCCGAGAACAACCTGTCCCTGGACCCCGACACCCTGTGGGTGTCGAAGGTCTACGTGGACGAGGGTCCGACCCTCAAGCGGTTCCGCCCGCGCGCCCAGGGCCGTGCGTACCGGATCCGCAAGCGGACGAGCCACATCACCGTCGAGGTGGAGAGCCGTCCCAAGAAGACCAGCGCGAAGGGGAGTGCTCGGTAGTGGGTCAGAAAATCAACCCGCACGGCTTCCGGCTGGGGATCACCACCGACTGGAAGTCCCGCTGGTACGCCGACAAGCAGTACGCCGAGTACGTGGCCGAGGATGTCAAGATCCGCAAGCTGCTCTCGCGTGGCATGGAGCGTGCCGGTATCTCCAAGGTGGAGATCGAGCGCACCCGTGACCGGGTCCGCGTCGACATCCACACCGCCCGGCCGGGCATCGTCATCGGCCGTCGCGGCGCGGAGGCCGACCGCATCCGCGGTGAGCTGGAGAAGCTCACCAAGAAGCAGGTGCAGCTCAACATCCTTGAGGTGAAGAGCCCCGAGTCGGACGCGCAGCTCGTCGCGCAGGGCGTGGCGGAGCAGCTCTCCAACCGGGTCGCCTTCCGCCGCGCGATGCGCAAGGCCATCCAGTCGGCCATGCGCTCCCCGCAGGTGAAGGGCATCCGCGTGCAGTGCGGTGGCCGCCTGGGCGGCGCCGAGATGTCCCGGTCGGAGCACTACCGCGACGGCCGCGTGCCGCTGCACACGCTCCGCGCCGACATCGACTACGGCTTCTTCGAGGCCCGCACCACGTTCGGCCGGATCGGCGTGAAGGTGTGGATCTACAAGGGCGACGTGGTCGGCGGCATCAACGCCAAGCGCGAGCGCGACGCGGCGCCGTCCGCCGAGCGGGCCCCGCGGCGTGACCGCGGCGACCGCCCGAACCGGGCGCGTCGTTCGGGCGCCAGCGGCACCACGGCGACGAGCACCGAGGCCGGCCGCGCAGCGGCCGAGGCCACGGACGCTCCGGTCGCGACCGAAGAGAAGACGGAGGGCTGAGTCGTGCTCATCCCGCGCAGGGTTAAGCACCGCAAGCAGCACCACCCCGGTCGGTCCGGTGCTGCCAAGGGCGGCACGAGGGTCACCTTCGGTGAGTTCGGCATCCAGGCTCTGGAGCCCGCTTACGTGACCAACCGGCAGATCGAGTCGGCTCGTATCGCGATCACCCGGCACATCCGCCGTGGTGGCAAGGTCTGGATCAACATCTTCCCGGACCGCCCGCTGACCAAGAAGCCGGCCGAAACCCGCATGGGTTCCGGTAAGGGTTCGCCGGAGTGGTGGGTCGCCAACGTCAAGCCGGGTCGGGTGCTCTTCGAGATGAGCTTCCCGAACGAGACGGTGGCTCGCGAGGCCCTTCGCCGCGCGATCCACAAGCTCCCGATGAAGTGCCGCATCGTTACGCGTGAGGGTGGTGAGTTCTGATGGCAGCGGGTACCACCGCTTCCGAGCTGCGTGAGCTCACCGAGGAGGAGCTCGTGCTGCGCCTGAGGGAGGCGAAGGAGGAGCTGTTCAACCTCCGCTTCCAGATGGCCACCGGGCAGTTGGACAACAACCGCCGGCTCCGCACGGTCCGGAACGAGATCGCCCGGATCTACACCGTGATGCGGGAGCGGGAGCTGGGTCTGTCGACCTCTCCCGACGCTGTTTCCACTGGTGAAGGTGCCGCATGAGCGAGAACGCTGAAGTGACTGAGACCCAGACGCGCAACGACCGCAAGGTCCGCGAGGGCTACGTCGTGTCCGACAAGATGGACAAGACGATCGTCGTCGCGCTGGAGGACCGGAAGAAGCACCGCCGGTACGCCAAGGTCCTGCGCTCCACCACCAAGGTGAAGGCGCACGACGAGCAGAACACCGCCGGTGTCGGCGACCGCGTCCTGCTGATGGAGACCCGGCCGCTGTCCGCCACCAAGCGCTGGCGCCTCGTCGAGATCCTTGAGAAGGCCAAGTAAAACCCAAGCGACCGAGCCCGCCAGGTCGGAAATCTGACGGGCCAGGAATGGTCAAGGAGTAGGTAAGTGATCCAGCAGGAGTCGCGGCTGCGCGTCGCCGACAACACCGGTGCGAAGGAGATCCTCTGCATCCGTGTTCTCGGTGGCTCGGGCCGCCGCTACGCGGGTATCGGGGACATCATCGTCGCCACGGTGAAGCAGGCCATCCCCGGCGCCGGCGTGAAGAAGGGCGATGTGGTCAAGGCCGTCATCGTCCGCACCGTCAAGGAGAAGCGCCGTCCCGACGGCTCTTACATCCGGTTCGACGAGAACGCCGCCGTGCTCATCAAGAACGACAACGAGCCCCGCGGCACGCGCATCTTCGGCCCGGTGGGCCGCGAGCTGCGCGACAAGAAGTTCATGAAGATCATCTCGTTGGCGCCGGAGGTGCTCTGACCATGAAGGTGAAGAAGGGCGACACGGTCGTCGTCATCGCCGGTAAGGACAAGGGTGCGCGCGGCAAGGTCATCCAGGCCTACCCCGCCACCGACCGCGTCCTGGTCGAGGGCGTCAACCGGATCAAGAAGCACACCCGGATCACGCAGACCCAGCGCGGTGCGCAGTCGGGTGGCATCGTGACCCAGGAGGCATCCATCCACGTGTCCAACGTGATGGTGGTCGACTCCGACGGCAAGCCGACCCGAGTGGGCTACCGGACGAACGACGAGGGCAAGCGGGTCCGCGTTTCCCGTCGTAACGGGAAGGACATCTGATGACCACGGTGGAGAAGACCATCCCTCGGCTGAAGACGCGCTACCGCGAGGAGATCGCCGCGGAGCTGCGCAAGCAGTTCGAGTACGCCAACGTCATGCAGACGCCCGGCGTGGTGAAGGTCGTCGTCAACATGGGTGTCGGCGACGCCGCCCGCGACGGCAAGCTGATCGAGGGTGCCGTCAAGGACCTGTCGATCATCACCGGCCAGCGCCCCGAGGTCCGCAAGGCCCGCAAGTCCATCGCGCAGTTCAAGCTCCGCGAGGGCATGCCGATCGGCGCGCGCGTCACGCTGCGCGGCGACCGCATGTGGGAGTTCCTGGACCGCCTGCTGACCATCGCGCTGCCCCGCATCCGCGACTTCCGCGGTCTGTCGGCCAAGCAGTTCGACGGCAACGGCAACTACACGTTCGGTCTCAACGAGCAGTCGATGTTCCACGAGATCGACCCGGACGCGATCGACCGTCCCCGCGGTATGGACATCACCGTGGTCACGACCGCGACCAACGACGACGAGGGCCGGGCGCTGCTGAAGCTCCTGGGCTTCCCGTTCAAGGAGAACTGAGAATGGCCAAGAAGGCGCTCGTCAACAAGGCCGCGGCCAAGCCGAAGTTCAAGGTGCGGGGTTACACCCGTTGCCAGCGTTGCGGTCGTCCGCACTCGGTGTTCCGCAAGTTCGGCCTGTGCCGGATCTGCCTGCGCGAGATGGCTCACCGCGGTGAACTCCCCGGTGTGAGCAAGTCGAGCTGGTAGTAGCACTTTTTTCTGAACTCCACTTCGCTGTAGGCCCGCTCACGACCAGCCGGCCGCAAGGCCGGCTCGGACCCTGACTGGGGAACCGCAGCGAGAAAGGTTGACCAGGTCACCATGACGATGACCGACCCGATCGCAGACATGTTGACTCGTCTGCGGAACGCGAACTCGGCTTACCACGACAAGGTCGTGATGCCGCACTCGAAGTTGAAGGCCAACATCGCCGAGATCCTCAAGCGCGAGGGCTACATCGCGAGCTACCGCGACGAGCAGGGCGACGTTGCCAAGAACCTGGTGGTCGAGCTGAAGTACGGCCCGAACCGGGAGCGCAGCATCGCCGGTCTGCGGCGCGTGTCCAAGCCCGGCCTCCGGGTGTACGCGAAGTCGACCAACCTGCCGAAGGTCCTCGGTGGCCTGGGCGTGGCGATCATCTCGACCTCCGGCGGTCTGCTGACCGACCGTCAGGCCAACAAGCAGGGCGTGGGCGGAGAAGTCCTCGCCTACGTCTGGTGAGGAAGGGGGATTAGGCATGTCGCGCATCGGAAAGCTGCCGATCACCGTCCCTTCCGGGGTCGACGTGAACATCGCGGGCCAGGACGTCAGCGTGAAGGGGCCCAAGGGCACCCTGTCGCTGACCATCGCTGAGCCGATCATCATCGAGAAGGTCGAGGACGGCACCCTTGAGGTGAAGCGTCCCAACGACGAGCGTCGCAGCCGTTCGCTCCACGGCCTGTCCCGCACCCTGGTGCAGAACATGGTCATCGGCGTGACCCAGGGCTACGAGAAGAAGATGGAAATCCACGGGGTCGGCTACCGCGTCGCGCTGAAGGGCTCCGAACTGGAGTTCGCGCTCGGCTACAGCCACCCGGTGAAGGTCGAGGCCCCCGAGGGCATCACCTTCGCGGTGGAGACCCCGACCCGGTTCTCGGTCGCGGGCATCGACAAGCAGCTCGTGGGCGAGGTCGCCGCGAACATCCGCAAGCTGCGCAAGCCCGACCCGTACAAGGGCAAGGGCGTGCGTTACGCAGGCGAGAAGATCCGCCGCAAGGTCGGAAAGACGGGTAAGTGACATGAGCGAGAACGCAACTGTGTCGTCCCCTTCTCGGCGGAAGCCGGTGGGCAAGGACATCTCGACCACTCGCCGCATCGCCAAGACCCGCCGTCACTTCCGCCTCCGCAAGAAGGTCAGCGGCACCGCCGAGCGTCCGCGCCTGGTCGTGCACCGGTCGTCGAAGCACATCACCGTGCAGATCATCGACGACCTCGCCGGCCACACCCTGGCGGCGGCCTCCTCGGTCGAGGCGGACGTCCGCGCGGTGGACGGCGACAAGAAGGCCCGCGCCGCGAAGGTCGGCCAGCTGGCCGCGGCCCGTGCCAAGGACGCCGGCATCACCAAGGTCGTGTTCGACCGCGGGGGCAACGCCTACCACGGTCGGATCGCCGCTCTGGCCGATGCCGCCCGCGAGGCGGGGCTGGAGTTCTGACAATGCACAACTTCCGAATTGAGAGGGACGCCTGATGCCAGGACGCACGCGTCGCGAAGGCGGCGGGGGCGAGCGCGGAGAGCGTCGCGACCGTCGTGACGGCGGCCGCGGCGGCGCGGCCCAGGAGAAGACCCCGCACCTGGAGCGCGTGGTTGCGATCAACCGCGTCTCCAAGGTCGTGAAGGGTGGTCGTCGCTTCAGCTTCACCGCTCTGGTCGTGGTCGGCGACGGCGACGGCATGGTCGGTGTCGGCTACGGCAAGGCCAAGGAAGTTCCGGCCGCGATCGCCAAGGGTGTGGAGGAGGCGAAGAAGAACTTCTTCCGCGTCCCCCGCATCGCGGGCACGATCCCCCACCCGGTCCAGGGCGAGAAGGCGGCGGGCGTCGTCCTGCTCCGCCCGGCCTCGGCCGGTACCGGTGTCATCGCCGGTGGCGCCGTTCGCGCGGTGCTGGAGTGCGCCGGTGTCCACGACGTGCTGAGCAAGTCGCTGGGCTCGGACAACGCGATCAACATCGTGCACGCCACCGTGGAGGCCCTGAAGGGTCTCCAGCGTCCCGAGGAAGTCGCGGCGCGCCGCGGCCTGCCCCTTGAGGACGTCGCTCCCGCCGGCATGCTCCGCGCTCGCGCAGGGGCGGTGTGATCCATGGCCCAGGTCAAGGTCACCCAGGTGAAGAGCAGCATCGGTACCAAGCACAACCACCGCGAGTCCCTGCGGACTCTGGGGTTGCGCAAGATCCGCCAGTCGGTGGTCCGTGAGGACACGCCGCAGGTGCGCGGCCTGATCCACGCCGTGCGCCACCTGGTGGTCGTCGAGGAGGTCCAGTCGTGACCATCAAGATCCATGACCTCCGTCCGGCCCCCGGCGCCAAGACCGCGAAGATCCGTGTGGGTCGCGGTGAAGGCTCCAAGGGCAAGACGGCAGGCCGAGGCACGAAGGGCACCGGCGCGCGGAAGAACGTCTCCCCGCGCTTCGAAGGTGGCCAGATGCCGCTGCACATGCGCTTGCCGAAGCTCAAGGGCTTCCGCAACCCGTTCCGCACCGAGTACCAGGTCGTGAACGTCGGCGACCTGGCCCGGGTGTTCCCGGACGGTGGCCGGGTCGACGTGGACGCACTGATCCACGCGGGCCTGGTGCGCAAGAACGAGCTGGTGAAGGTCCTCGGCAACGGCGACCTGAACGGCGTCAAGCTGGACGTCGTCGCCAACAAGTTCTCGGGCAGCGCCGTCGAGAAGATCGCAGCGGCCGGCGGCACCCACACGGTGCTCTGACCGCAAGCAACACCCGAAAGGCCCCCGGAGCCTCCCGCTCCGGGGGCCTTTCGCATGCCCGGACGAACACCAGACCCCGGGGGTCCCCGCACCCCGGAGTCCCGCACTCGGAAGTCGCCGCACCTGAGGTGACCGCATTCAGCAGTCGGCGCACTCGGTAGTCGGCGCACTCGGCAGTTGCCACACCCTGGAGTGACCGCACCCCGGCAGTAACCGGACCTGGAGTGACCGGACCTGGAGTGACCGCATTCGGCAGTCACCGCACCCCGGCAGTCACCGCGCCTGGAGTCACTGCACTTGGGAGTCACCGCACCTCAGACTCCAGCCAAGGCAGGAACGCGCGTAGCGCACACACCCAGCCTCGCGTCGTGTCATCCCCGTATGGCCCGCGCGCCAGCGAACCGCGCTTGGCCAGGGTGTGCAAGCACGCCCTTCGCTTGCACACCCTGGCCAAGGGTGGTTGTCTCCGACCGGGCCATACGGGGATGACACGACGCCCGCCCGTTCTTTTAGTCATCCTTGGCGGCCTGCCCGTCCGGCGAGGACGCTTTTGCATCGGCGCGACGAACACGCAGCTCGCCCACGCTCCAAACCGCTCAAAGCCGCAGCTCAGAGCTATGCCACGCCCGATCGGGCGTGGCCTCCGGCCCCCGACACCATTTTCCCAGGCACCACCGACAGTTCCGCGCTCACGAGCTGAGACAGCGCTCAGCTTTCGCGCCCGCTCGCGCCCGCTCGCGCTCAGCCGCCAAACCCGAGCCTGCGCGCAGTCGCCAAGACCTGCGCGCGTGCCCAGCCATCAAGACCTGCATCTGTGCTCAGCCGCCGAGACCTGCGGATGCGCTCAGCCGCCGTGACCTGCCCCCAGGCTCAGCCGCCGCGACCCACCCCCGTGCTCGGCCGTCGAGACCTGCGGATGCACTCAGTCGTCGAGACCCGTGCCCGTGCTCAGCCGCCGAGACCCGCAGACGTGCTCAAGCCGCCGAGACCCGCGCCCACGCTCAACCGTCGAGGCCAGGGAAGCACTCGTCCGCCCCGACCTACGGCAGAAGTGGAATCGGCCCCTGCGACCTGCGAGGACTCGGCAGGACCCAGGGGAGTCCCAGACGCAGTGCGGGCACACATCCACACATCAGGCGCGCAGCCAATCCGACTCCGCCCGCCCACCCCACTCGGCCTGCGCGCGAACTCTGCCTCAACATCGCGCCAACCCCGCCCAACACAAACCCCCACCCGCCCCACCCCACCCACCCACCCACCCACCCCGAACAAGAACACCCAGAACAACGACGTCCAGAACAACGACGTCCACCCATTCGAGACCCCGTTCGCGCAGGGCGTAACCGCGGACCAATACCCGACTCCCACCCCACCCGAGGAACGCAAAACCGCTTGCCCCCACGAACTACCGTCCCCCACATGTGGCTGGCAGTCTTCTTCGGCGCAGCGGTCCTGGTAGCCCTGACCCCCGGCGCCAACAACCTCCTCGGCATGCACCACGCCGTCCACCACGGCCCCACGACCGCGATCAAGGCCCTCGCCGGCCGGTTGGCCGCCTTCACCCTCATGATCGCCGCCGTGGTGGCCGGCCTGGGCCCGATCCTGGCCGCCTCCACCACCGCCCTGACCGTCATCAAGTGGCTGGGCGTGGCCTACCTCGCCTACCTCGCCGCGCGCATCTTCTTCACACCTACACACCACGAAACCGCACCAAAACCGGGCCACCCGCTGCGCAAGGAGTTCCTCACCGCGATCACCAACCCGAAGGCGTTGTTGATCTTCACCGCCTTCGTCCCGCAGTTCGTCGACCCCGCCCGAGGCGACCCCGCGACGCAGCTCGCGATCCTCGGACTCGTCTACCTGGCAGCGGAAACGCTGGCCGGCACGGGCTACGTGGCCATCGGCGCGATCATCCGCCGGGCCGACCTGACGGCCCGCGCCAAACGCCGACTCGACAAGGGCACGGGCACACTGCTGCTGGGGATGGCGGGTCTGCTCGCCACCAGCGCAACGAGCCGAACTTGATCCATTCGGGGGCTTGCGAACCGGAGTAGTCGATCAGGTACGAAGTGTGAAGGACGACTGGCTACGGCGATCAGCCTCGCGGCTGTTAAAGTCGCGGGCTGAACCCGGATGTCATCCGGGTCGGTCGCGGCTACCCCGCCGCGTCCGCCACCGCGGGCCTCCATCGGTCACCGCTGCCGGCCCCGGGCCGGCGGTCACGGCCGTCGGGAGCCGGCCCGGTGGAACCACGGCTAGACCAGACGCAAGACTGTGCCCGCAAGACTGTGCCGGCAACACAGCCGGTACCGCAGGATGCCGACCCCGGCGGGGCGGCAACGCTGATGGAGGTTCGCGTGCTCGGCGCATTCCGCTCGGCTCTCGCGACGCCGGACCTACGGAAGAAGATCCTCTTCACGTTGGGGATCATCGTGGTGTACCGGTTGGGCGCGACCATGCCCGCGCCGGGCGTCTCCTTCAAAAACGTCCGCCAATGTATCGACTCGGTCGACCAGCAGGGCATCTACTCGCTGATCAACCTGTTCAGCGGCGGCGCGCTCCTCAACTTGTCGATCTTCGCGCTGGGCATCATGCCCTACATCACCGCGAGCATCATCATCCAGCTCCTCACCGTGGTCATCCCGCGGTTCGAGCAGCTGAAGAAGGAAGGTCAGGCGGGTCAGGGCAAGCTGACCCAGTACACCCGCTACCTGACCATCGCGCTGGCGGTCCTGCAGTCGACCGGCATCATCGCGCTCGCCGTGCGCGGCCAGCTGTTCGCCAACTGCGAGGTCCCGGTCATCCCGGACCAGAGCGTGTGGAACCTGGTCGTCCTGGTCGTCACCATGACCGCCGGCACCAGCGTGATCATGTGGCTCGGTGAGATCATCACCGAGAAGGGGATCGGCAACGGCATGTCGCTGCTGATCTTCACCGGCATCGCGGCCCGCATCCCGGCCGAGGGCCAGGTCATCTGGAGCCGCGGCGGCCTCACCTTCTTCCTGGTCTGCGTGGCGGCGCTGCTCATCATCGCCAGCGTCATCTACGTCGAGCAGGCCCAGCGCCGCATCCCGGTGCAGTACGCCAAGCGCATGATCGGCCGCCGGATGTACGGCGGCACCTCGACCTACCTGCCGCTCAAGGTGAACCAGGCCGGCGTCATCCCGGTCATCTTCGCCTCGTCGCTGCTCTACCTGCCCGACCTGATCTCGCGGCTGACCGCCTCGACCGACGGGTCGGCACCCGGCTGGTTCGCGACCTTCGTCGCGACGCACCTGGTGACCCAGTCCAGCCCGGTGCACATCGCGCTGTACTTCCTGCTCATCGTCTTCTTCACCTACTTCTACGTCGGCATCACGTTCAACCCGGACGAGCGTGCGGACGAGATGAAGAAGTTCGGTGGGTTCATCCCGGGTATCCGACCGGGTCGACCCACCGCCGAGTACCTCCGCTTCGTCCTGGGGCGGATCACGCTGCCTGGCTCGATCTACCTGGGCATCGTCGCCATCCTGCCGAACTTCTTCCTGGACATCACCGACCAGGGTCAGAACCAGAACTTCCCGTTCGGCGGCACGGCGGTGCTGATCATGGTCGGCGTCGGCCTCGACACTGTTAAGCAGATCGAGAGCCAGCTCATGCAGCGCAATTACGAAGGGTTCCTCCGCTAGTGCGACTCGTTCTCGTCGGCCCGCCCGGAGCGGGCAAGGGCACGCAGGCCCAGGTCCTCAGCACCCAGCTCGGCGTGCCGCACATCTCCACCGGAGACCTCTTCCGCGCCCACATCAGCGGGCAGACCGAACTCGGCCGGGAAGTCAAGAAGTACCTGGACGAAGGCAAGCTGGTGCCCGACTCGGTCACCATCGACATGGTGCGGGAGCGCCTGGCCGAGCCGGACACCGCGAACGGTTTCCTGCTCGACGGGTTCCCCCGCACCACCGCCCAGGCCGACGTGCTCACCGAACTCCTGACCTCCACCGCCCAGCGCCTGGACGCCGTGCTCGAACTCGACGTCCCCGAGGACGTCGTGGTGGGCCGGCTGCTCGCGCGCGGCCGGGAGGACGACAAGGAGGACGTGATCCGGCACCGGCAGCAGGTGTACCGGTCGGAGACCGCCCCGCTGCTGGACTACTACCGCGACATCCTCCTGTCGATCGACGCCGTGGGCTCGGTCGAGGAGATCACCGAGCGCGCGCTCAAGGCGCTGCGCGCGAGCGAGTGAACGGACTGCTCGATGCTCTGCGCAACGCGTTGCCCGGCGGTCGCGACCGCATGATCGAGATCAAGAGCCGCGGCCAGCTGGAGGCCATGAGGGCCGCCGGCCTGGTCGTGGCGCGGACCTTGGCGCTGCTCGCCGAGCACGCCAAGGTCGGGGTGAGCACGGCGGAACTGGACGAGCTGGCCGAGCAGAGCATCCGCGACGCGGGTGCCGTGCCGAGCTTCAAGGGCTACCACGGCTTCCCGGCCAGCATCTGCGCCAGCGTCAACGAGCAGGTCGTGCACGGCATCCCCGCCAAGACCCAGGTCCTGGCCGAGGGCGACCTGATCTCGATCGACTGCGGCGCGATCCTGGAGGGCTGGCACGGCGACTCCGCGGTCACCCTCGCGGTGGGCGCGGTGACCGAGGCCGAGACCAGGCTGTCCGACGCGACCCGGGAGTCCATGCTGGCCGGCATCGCCGCGGCGCTGCCCGGCGGGCGGCTCAGCGACATCTCGTTCGCGATCGAGTCGGCGACCATCCTGGCCGGCGAACGCGACGGCGTGGAGTACGGGATCGTGGAGGGCTACGGCGGCCACGGCATCGGCACCAAGATGCACATGGACCCGTTCCTGCCGAACTACGGCAAGCCCGGCAAGGGCCCGAGGCTCAAGACCGGCATGGCGATCGCCATCGAGCCCATGCTGACGCTGGGCAGCGAGCGGACCGTGGAGCTGGACGACGGCTGGACCGTGATCACCGCGGACGGCTCGCGCGCCGCGCACTGGGAGCACAGCGTGGCGATCACCGACGACGGTCCGTGGGTGCTCACCGCGCCCGAGGAGTGACCTCGGGGTGGCACCACGGGCAAGCGTGGGGCTAGCCCCCTTCTTGTCGGGCGAAGATCACGCCACCATTGAGGGCGTGACGCAGCCTGTGCGGCCCGAGGACATGCGGGCTTCCGACGCCGAACGCGAACTCGTGCAGCAGTGGCTGCACCGGGCCCACGCCGACGGCAGCCTCGACCTGGCGGAGTTCGACCTGCGGGTGTCGCGCGCCTGGCAGGCCAAGACCCGGGGTGAACTGGCCCTGCTCACCGCCGACCTGCCGCAGACCGCGCTCACCCAGAGCGCCGTGCTCCGGCAGCCGCCCCCGCCGCCGCTGCCCGTCGTGCCCAAGCGCACCGGCGGCCGCACGGCGATGAGGGTGCTCACCACGATCTGGCTGAGCGTCAGCGCGCTGAACTTCGCGCTGTGGCTGCTGGTGAGCCTGCTCGGCGGCGAGGGCCTCGTGCACCCGTGGTTCCTGTGGGTGGCGCTGCCCAGCGGCTCGGTGCTGGGCGTGATCTGGCTCGCCCTCGGCCGGGACAAGTGACGGACTTCCAGCGCAACGACCGCGCGCTCATCGCCCAGGAGCTGGCCCGGGCGAGGGCGGAGGGCAGGCTGACCGAGCCCGAGTACGAGCAGCGGATCCACCTGGTGGCGGCGGCGGACAGCTACGCCGAACTGGCCGCCCTCATCGCCGACCTGCCCCGCGACGCCGTGCCCGCCGAGCCCGCCCGCCGGTCCAAGCGCAGGATGTACGCGCTCTTCCTGGCCGTGTTCTCGGTGAACTTCCTGGTGTGGGCGATCATCAGCATGTCCCTGGGCGAACCCCTGCACCCCTGGTGGGTGTGGCTCCTCTTCTGGGGCCTGCTCCTCCTGGTCATCCCCTGACCCGAGCGGCCCCACCGCGGCTCACGGCCGCGATCCCGCGAACGAGTGCACCCCGCCGGACCTCGCACGACACCCGGCCGGACACCTCGCGGACACCCGGCGGACACCCCGCCGCCACCCGGCAACCGGTCGCGAACTGGGGCGATTTGGGGTTACCCGCCGACACGCGTACTATGGACGGGTGGCGCACACGTAGCGCCGGTTCCGCCATGCCTGTGACGGTCTCGTCACGGCCGGCAGGGTTCGCAAGGGCCTTGAAGGAGTCGGGGTCACGCGTGCCCGCACCCCAAGAGGAAGTACCCACCGTCACGAAACGCGGAGGACATGGGCAAGAAGGACGGGGCCATTGAGGTCGAGGGCCGCGTAGTCGAGCCGCTTCCCAACGCGATGTTCCGCGTCGAGTTGGAGAACGGGCACAAGGTCCTGGCACACATCAGCGGCAAGATGCGCCAGCACTACATCCGTATCCTCCCCGAGGACCGGGTTGTCGTGGAGCTCTCGCCCTACGACCTGTCCCGCGGGCGCATCGTCTACCGCTACAAGTGACCTCCACGGTGTTCACGATGCCTCGGGGACACCTGGCTAGCAGCAGGAGAGCTCAGGCGTGAAGGTCCAGCCGAGCGTCAAGAAGATCTGCGACAAGTGCAAGGTGATCCGCCGTCACGGCCGGGTCATGGTGATCTGCGAGAACCTGCGCCACAAGCAGCGCCAGGGCTGATCAGCACCTAGCACTCCGTCGCGGTCCTCAACCGACGCGACAACAGCAAGCCTCTTCGCACCTGCCCGCGCACCGCTGTGCGCGGGCACACCCCCGGACTCCAGGCCGGGGCCGGGACACCGACCGCGAGAGCGGGCGGACACTGACACAGCGAGTCAGTCCCGGAATCGGGCGAGGAGCAGACCTGGAGTGAAACCGACAGGAGCAAGCGCCGTATGGCACGACTCGCTGGCGTCGACCTCCCCCGCGAGAAGCGGATGGAGATCGCGCTCACCTACATCTTCGGCATTGGTCGCACGCGCTCGAAGGAGCTGCTGACCGCCACCGAGATCTCCCCTGACCTGCGTGTCAAGGACCTGGGTGACGAAGACCTCGCGAAGTTGCGGGACTACATCGAGAACCACTTCAAGGTCGAGGGTGACCTCCGCCGTGAGGTTCAGGCCGACATCCGCCGCAAGATGGAAATCGGCTGCTACGAGGGTCTGCGCCACCGTCGCAACCTGCCCGTCCGCGGGCAGCGCACCAAGACGAACGCGCGCACTCGTAAGGGTCCGAAGAAGACCGTGGCGGGCAAGAAGAAGGCCGGCAAGAAGTAAGACCTCGCGAACTTAAGTAGGAGATCACCCAGAGATGCCACCCAAGTCCCGCACGGGCGCCGGGGTCAAGAAGGTCCGGCGCAAGGAAAAGAAGAACGTCTCGCACGGCCAGGCGCACATCAAGAGCACGTTCAACAACACCATCGTGTCCATCACGGACCCGCTGGGCAACGTGATCAGCTGGGCGTCCGCCGGCCACGTGGGCTTCAAGGGCTCGCGCAAGTCGACGCCGTTCGCGGCGCAGATGGCCGCCGAGAACGCCGCCCGCAAGGCCGCCGAGCACGGCATGCGCAAGGTGGACGTGTTCGTGAAGGGTCCCGGCTCCGGCCGCGAGACCGCGATCCGTTCGCTGCAGGCCGCCGGCCTTGAGGTCGGCACCATCCAGGACGTGACCCCGCAGCCCCACAACGGCTGCCGCCCGCCCAAGCGGCGCCGGGTCTGAGGCACGGGGAGGAGTAAGAACTCATGGCTCGCTACACCGGACCGGCTACCCGTATCTCGCGCCGGCTCAAGGTCGACCTCGTCGGTGGGGACCAGGCGTTCGAACGCCGTCCCTACCCGCCCGGCCAGCACGGCCGCGGTCGGATCAAGGAGACCGAGTACCTGGCCCAGCTCCAGGAGAAGCAGAAGGCCCGCTACACGTACGGCGTGCTGGAGAAGCAGTTCCGCCGCTACTACGACGAAGCGGTCCGCCGCACCGGCAAGACCGGTGAGAACCTGCTGCAGATCCTGGAGTCGCGGCTGGACAACGTGGTGTACCGCGCGGGTCTCGCGCGCACCCGTCGCCAGGCGCGCCAGCTGGTCAGCCACGGTCACTTCATCGTGAACGGCCACAAGGTCAACATCCCGAGCTTCCGGGTGTCGAAGTTCGACATCATCGACGTGAAGCCGAAGTCGCTGCCCACGCTGCCCTTCGAGGCCGCGCGTGCGTCGTTCGGCGACCGCCCGATCCCGGCGTGGCTCCAGGTCGTGCAGTCCAACCTGCGCATCCTGGTGCACCAGCTGCCCGAGCGGGCGCAGATCGACACGCCCGTCACCGAGCAGCTCATCGTCGAGCTCTACTCGAAGTGATCCTCCTGGAGGGCGGTCCGCAACCGGGCCGCCCTCCAGTCGGGTCCCGCGACGGCACGGAATGGTGTGCCGCACGCGTTAGCCGGTCTCCGCGACCGGCACTCCCGGCGTCAAATAGCGGTCGTCGGGTTTGAGAGAGGAAGAACCCAGTGCTGATTTCCCAGCGCCCCTCGCTCAGCGAGGAAGCGGTCAACGAGACCCGCTCCCGGTTCGTCATCGAGCCGCTGGAGCCGGGCTTCGGCTACACCCTCGGCAACTCCATCCGCCGCACCCTGCTGTCGTCCATCCCCGGCGCGGCCGTGACCAGCATCCGCATCGACGGTGTGCTGCACGAGTTCACGACCGTGCCCGGTGTGAAGGAAGACGTCACCGACATCATCCTCAACCTCAAGGAGCTGGTCGTCAGCTCCGAGGAGGACGAGCCGGTGACCATGTACCTGCGCAAGCAGGGGCCTGGTGCGGTGACCGCAGGCGACATCGTGCCCCCGGCCGGTGTCACCGTGCACAACCCCGACCTGCACATCGCGACCCTGAACGGCAAGGGCAAGCTGGAGATCGAGCTCGTGGTCGAGCGCGGTCGCGGCTACGTCCCCGCCGTGCAGAACAAGCAGGCCGGTGCCGAGATCGGCCGCATCCCCGTCGACTCGATCTACTCGCCCGTCATGAAGGTGACCTACAAGGTCGAGGCCACCCGTGTCGAGCAGCGGACCGACTTCGACAAGCTGATCCTCGACGTCGAGACCAAGCCCTCCATCACGCCGCGCGACGCCGTCGCGTCCGCGGGCAAGACCCTGGTGGAGCTGTTCGGTCTGGCGCGCGAGCTGAACGTCGACGCCGAGGGCATCGAGATCGGACCGTCGCCCGCCGAGGCCGACACCATCGCGGCGTTCGCGATGCCGATCGAGGACCTGGACCTCACCGTCCGGTCCTACAACTGCCTCAAGCGCGAGGGCATCCACACGGTGGGCGAGCTGGTCTCGCGCAGCGAGGCGGACCTGCTGGACATCCGCAACTTCGGGGCGAAGTCGATCGACGAGGTCAAGATGAAGCTCGTCGGTCTCGGCCTCGCGCTGAAGGACTCCCCCCCTGGGTTCGACCCCTCGGCCGCCGCGTCCGACTACCCCGCCGAGGGCTGGGGCGCGGACACGAGCGTGGACAGCCACGACGACGGCCAGGACTACGCGGAGACCGAGCAGCTCTGAGGCCGTCAACGGCCGGGCCGGAGCAGAGGATCAGCAAGTAATCCGAGGAGCAATACGATGCCTACCCCCACCAAGGGACCCCGTCTCGGGGGCTCTCCGGCCCACGAGCGGTTGATGTTGGCCAACCTGGCCACGTCGCTGTTCACGCACGGCCGGATCACGACCACGGAGGCCAAGGCCAAGCGCCTGCGCCCGTACGCCGAGAAGCTGATCAGCAAGGCGAAGGTCGGCGACCTGCACAACCGTCGCGAGATCCTCAAGGTCATCCGCGACAAGGACATCGTGCACAAGCTGTTCGCCGAGATCGGCCCGCAGTTCGCGGACCGCCCGGGCGGCTACACCCGCATCACCAAGACGCTGGCGCGCAAGGGCGACAACGCCCCCATGGCCGTGATCGAGCTGGTGCAGGAGCAGACCGTCACCTCCGAGGCGGAGCGCGCCCGCAAGACCAAGTTCGCCAAGGACCAGGCCCCCAAGGCCGCCGAGGTCAAGGACGACGAGGTCAAGGACGAGGCCGAGACCGCCGAGGCGACTGACGCCGAGGCGACCGAGGCCGAGGAGACCGCCGCCGACGCGTCCGACGACGCGCCGAAGGCCGAGAGCAAGAAGGACGAGTCCTGACGGACTCCTCCGCCACCGAGCCCGTCGTCCCCGCTGGGGGCGACGGGCTCGTTCGTGTGCGCCTGGACCTGGCCTACGACGGGACCGGGTTCTCCGGGTGGGCGCGCCAGCCGGAGCGGCGCACGGTGTGCGGGGTGCTGGAGGACACGATGTCCACGGTGCTGCGCGAGGACGTGAGCCTGACCGTGGCGGGCCGCACCGACGCCGGGGTGCACGCCGCCGGCCAGGTGGCGCACGCCGACCTGCCCGCCGGCGTGGACGTGGCCGGGCTGCCCCGGCGGCTGGCCCGCGCGCTGCCCGCCGACGTCCGGGTGTTCTCCGCGCGGGTGGTGCCGGCCGAGTTCGACGCCCGGTTCGCGGCGCTGCGCCGGCACTACGAGTACCGCGTCACGGACGCCCCGTTCGGCGCGCACCCGTTGCGGCGGCTGGACACCCTGGCCTGGCCGCGCCCGCTGGACCTGGGCGCGCTGAACGCCGCGTCGGCGTTGTTGCTGGGGGAGCAGGACTTCTGCGCGTTCTGCAAGCGGCGTGAGGGTGCCACGACGATCCGTGAGTTGCAGCGGCTGTCGTGGGAGCGCGCGGGGGACGTGCTGACGGCGTCGGTGTCGGCCGACGCGTTCTGCCACTCGATGGTGCGCAGCCTGGTCGGCGCGCTGCTGGCGGTCGGCGAGGGGCGCAAGCCCGTCACGTGGCCGGCGTCGCTGCTGTCGCTGACGGCCCGGTCGAGCGAGGTGACGGTGGCGCCGCCGCACGGGCTGTCGCTGGTGCGGGTCGACTACCCGCCGGACGCGCTGCTCGCCGAACGGGCCCTGGTCACCCGCAACGTCCGGGTCGCGCCGGGCGGCTGACGCGGTCAGCCCGCGGCGCGGGCGCGGCGGACCGACCAGTTGAGCCAGGCCGCGCCGCCCAGCGGGATCTCGGCCAGGAACGTGAACACCGCGAACAGCAGCACCCCGGCCACGGCCGGCGCGGCGGGCGTGCCCAGGGCGACCAGCAGCGCGATCGTGCCGTTCTCGCTGACCCCGAACCCGCCGGGCGTGATCACCGCGAGGGTCAGCAGCCGGCTCACCGCGAACGCCGCGATCAGCGCGGGCAGCGACAGCTCGGTGCCGGTCACCGCGAGGCAGCACCACAGCAGCAGGGCCTGGAGGACCAGGTAGGCGACCATGCCCAGGGTCATCTTCGACCAGCCGTTGCGGACGACCGCCGCGTTCTGCCGCCGCAACCGCACCACGAACCGGCGCGCGCGGCCCTTGAGCAGGCCGCTGAGCCACCGCAGGCGGGTCAGCCCGATGACCACCGCCGCGAGGGCGGCAGCGGTGCCCAGCGTGGCCGCCAGGACCCCCTGGCCGAACACCGCCGCGCCCTGGATGGCCAGCGCCACCAGCGGCAGCGCGACCCGGCCCAGGGCGTTCCACAGGCCGCTGACGATCGTGGACGTGGTGATCGCGCGGGCGGAGTGGCCCCAGCTCGCCGCCATCACCGCCGTCACCGCGACGCCCGCCGCCCCGCCGAAGGGCAGCATGTTGCTGACCGCGCTGCCCGCCGCGTTGAGGCTGAACGCCTGGGTGTTGCGCAGGCCGGGCATCGAGCCGGTCAGCACGTAGGTGTAGGCCCACAGGCCCGCCAGCCACAGTGCGGTGAGGCCGAGCAGGGCGACCGGGCCGACGTCGGACATCTGGTCGCCGATGGACGTCCAGTCGACACCGCTCACGGTCGGCACCAGGACCACGACCAGCCACACCGCGAGGGCGAGCGAGGCGACCGAGGCGCCCAGCCGCAGCCAGGTGCGCCACCGGGGGCCGGACCGCCGGGCGGGCGCGGGTGCGGCGGGGTGCGCCCCGGCCTCCTCCGAGACCGCGGTCACCGGGCTCGCAAGCGTTTGCGCTCCACGTACCACTCCGTGCCCATCACCAGCCGGAACAGCGGTTTCGGCAGGCTCAGCAGGGCCGTCAGGGTGCGCGGGTCCTCGCCGCCCGTGGTCTGCGTCGCGTGCGCGGCCAGCGCCGCCCGCTTCTGGTCCATGTAGCGGCGTACGTTGACCTTGTGGGTGATCTCCTCGCGAGGCGTGTAGGCCGACTTGAACGGAGTCAGGTCGAAGTCGCGCACGAGCCGCGCCAGGCGCAGCCCGCGCAGCAGCAGAGTCCGGTCGACCGTCGCCTCCCACACCCTCAGTGTGCCTGCCAGCTCCGCGGCCAGCGCGCCGACCCGGTGCACCTGGACGTGATCGGGGTGCCCGTATCCTCCGGTCGGGTCGTACGTCGTGAGCAGGTCGGCCTTCTCCTCGTGGAGCAGTTCCGCGAGGCGTCCGGCCGCTTCCGACACGTCCGCCTGGGCGAATCCTGTCGAACCGTCCAGACCAGAGTCCTCGTAGCCGAGAAACTCGACACGTGAGCAACCCAGGGCTTTCGCCGAGACGTGGGCCTCCCGTGTCCTGACCGCGCCGAGGTCGTGCCGGTCCGACGCCAGCCCGCGCTCGCCCGCGGTGGCCACGACGAGCACGACCCGGTGCCCCTCCGCGGCGAGGCGGGCCATCGTCCCGCCGGTCAGCAGGGCTTCGTCGTCTGGGTGGGCGTGGAAGAACACGCAGGTACGGCTCACAGGTGTAAGAGTGTCAGTTGGTCTGTTCGGCGGCTTGACGGGAGTCCATGTGTCGATCATCCACGTCACCGACTGCTTCCTCCCGCGGTTGGGCGGGATCGAGGTGCAGGTCGCCGGCCTCGCCGACGCACAGCGCACGGCGGGCGAACAGGTGCACGTCGTGACCGCGACCCGGCTGGCCGACCAGCCGCCGGGGTACCGGGTGCACCGGGTCGCCATGCGCTTGCCGTGGAACCTGCCAGTGCACCCGCGCGCGGGCAAGCACATTGATCGAATCCTGTCCGAAGTGCGGCCGGACGTCGTATACGCGCATGTGGGCGCGATCTCACCGTTCGCGTGGTCGGGCATCCGCGCGGCGCTGCGGCAGGGCCTGCCGACGGTCGCCGTGGTGCACAGCATGTGGGACCCGTCGGTGCAGCGCGCGTACCGCTGGCTCGACCGGGTGGGCGGCTGGACCCGCACCCCGCTCGTGCTGGGCGCGGTGAGCACGGCGGCGGCCGACCGGATGCGCGCGGCGTTGCCGGGCGTCGAGGTGTCGGTGGTGCCCAACGGGATCACGCCGGTGCAGTGGCGCGGCGGGGTGGAGCACCGGGCGGACGGCCGGGTGCACGTCGTGTCGGTGGGGCGGCTGGCCTCGCGCAAGCAGCCGATGCGGCTGCTGGAGGTGCTGCGGGAGGCCCAGCAGCAGGTCGGCAACCTGCGCGCGACCATCGCCGGCGACGGGCCGGAGATGGCGTCGATGCGGCGCTACCTGCGGCGGCACGGGATGGACTGGGTGTCGCTGCCGGGTCGGCTGGACCGGGCGGGGATCTCCCGGCTGCTGGCCCGCGCGGACGTGTTCGTGAACCCGACCGTGGCCGAGGCGTTCGGGCTGGCCACGCTGGAGGCCCGCACGGCGGGCGTGCCGGTGGTGGCCCGGCCGGGGACCGGCGTCACGGACTTCGTGCGCGACGGCGTCGAGGGCGTGCTGACCGACGACCTGGTGGGCGGGGTGGTGCGGCTCGCGGGCGACCACGACGAGCGGCGCCGGATCGCGGAGCACAACCGCGACACCGAGCCGAACTGCACGTGGCCCCGGGTCCTGGAGGCGTTGCGCGCGTGCGCGGACAAGGCCCAGTGCAACACCCCTGCGGCTTAGAGCACGAGGCGGGCGGGGTCGAACGCGACCGGGACCGGGGCGGCGGTGACGGTCGACACGTCGCCGGGCTTGAGGACGTTCTCCTCGACGTACTTGCCGTTGTCGAGGCGGTAGGCGCGCCAACGCCTCGGCGGGGAAGCCGACCTCGGCCGGCGCGCGGTTCAAGATCGCGAGGTCCGGGATCATCGCGGTCCGGAACACGGTGGAGGTCTCGATGTTCACCGTGGTGACCAGGAAGAGGTCCGGACGTCCCGCGGCGTCGAGTGCGTCCTCCAGCGGTCGCACCAGTCGCGTCGCGGCGTACTGGTGCTTGCCGGGTGGTGGCGCAGTCGCGTGCAGGTACCCCGAGATCAGTTCGATGCGTGAACCGTCCGCCGTCTGCGGCAGGTCCACCCAGTCCTCGACGGTGTGCGGGCCGATCGCCGGGTACGGCTGGTCCTGGTGCGGCTCGTACCCGTGCTCCGGTGCTGCGGGCACGGTTCCCACCTCTCGGCTCGACGCTGACCCCGGTGTTCCCTGGTCCACCAACCGGGTGGCGGCGTGAAGCGGCCCCTCACCGTCTGGCCGGTGGTGAGGGGCCGCTGTGCGCGGAGTCGGTCCGCGAGGTGTTACAGGTCGATCGTCCAGCTGTCGATGAAGCCCGTGTCCTGGGCGTACCAGTCACGGACCTTCAGCTGCCAGTTGCCGTTCGCGTTCTCGGTGGCGAGGTTGAGCGTGTACGTGGCGTCCACGTTGTCCGCGCCGTCCGCGCCGCTCTGCACCTTGAGCTGCTTGAGCGCACCGCTCGGCGCGACCAGGTCGATCGACAGGTCGCCCCGGTACGGGTGCTTGACGTGCACCTCGACGGTCACCGCCGTGCCCGCCTTGCCCGCGCAGCCCGCCACCGTGATGGTGCTGGTGCCGACGCCCTGGTCGGGCACGTTCACGTCGGTCGCGTTGGTCTTCGCCGGGCAGCCGGTGGGCGGCGGGGTGTCGCCCACGAGGCGCAGCAGCTTGTTCGGCGAGCCGGTGCCCGGGTTGCCCACGACGTTGTTGGTCGCGCCGTTCACCAGGGCGTCGCGCACCTGCTGCGGGGTGGCCGTCGGGTTCGCCGCCAGGTACACCGCCGCCGCGCCGACGACGTGCGGGGTCGCCATCGACGTGCCGCTGATCGTGTTGGTGGCGTTGTCGTCGGTGTACCAGGACGACGTGATGTTCGAGCCCGGCGCGAAGATGTCCAGGCAGGTGCCGATGTTCGAGAACGACGAGCGCGCGTCGGTGTTCGTCGTC
This sequence comes from Saccharothrix sp. NBAS 001, assembly GCF_056640475.1. NCBI lineage: Bacteria > Bacillati > Actinomycetota > Actinomycetes > Pseudonocardiales > Pseudonocardiaceae > Saccharothrix > Saccharothrix sp. NBAS 001. The sequence goes on along the minus strand of NZ_CM153251.1, from coordinate 7,304,870 downwards.
GACCCGACGGTGATGGCCTCGACGGTGCGGCCCGGCGAGTTGTTGCACGCGTTCGCGCCGTTGTCGTTGCCCGCCGCGAGGCCGTAGGTCACGCCCGAGGCGATGGAGTTGCGGACGGCCTGGTCGACGGTGGCGTCCGCGCCGCCGCCGAGCGACATGTTCGCCACGGCCGGCTTGACGGCGTTCGCGGTCACCCAGTCGATACCCGCGATGACCCCGGCGTAGGTGCCGGAGCCGGCGCAGTTCAGCACCCGGACGCCGACCAGCTTGGCCTTCTTGGCCACGCCGTGCTTGGTGCCCGCGACGGTGCCGGAGACGTGCGTGCCGTGGCCGTTGCAGTCGGTGGCGTCGTTGTCGTTGTCGACGGTGTCGCGCCCGGAGGTGGCGCGGCCGGCGAAGTCGCTGTGCGTGAAGCGGATGCCCGTGTCGATGATGTAGGCGGTGACGCCCTCACCCTCGTTCGGGTAGGTGTAGGAGTTGTCCAGCGGCAGCGCCGCCTGGTCGATCCGGTCCAGGCCCCAGGACGGAGTGGGCGACTGGGTGGCGGAGATCCTGACCTCGGCGTCCTGCTGCACGTACGAGACCGCCGGGTCGGCGGCGAGCTTGCGGGCCTGCGCCTCGGACATGGTCGCGGAGAAACCACGGAGGGCGCTGGTGTAGGTGTGCGTGACGTTCGCCTGGTACTTGGCGCTCAACGCGTCGACGCCGGCCGTGTTCGCGTCCTTGAGCACCACGATGAAGCTGTCCTGCACGGCGTTCTCGGCACCGAGGCCGCGGATGTCGCCCTGGGCGGTCGCGGTGAAACCGGTCAACGCGGTGGACACCGCCAACGCGGCGCCGGTGGCCAGTGCGACACCGGCCAGGCGTTTCGGTCTGGACGTGTGAGCGTCTCCCATGGCAGGGGTTCCCCTCTTCGCAAGGTGTGCCCCGCCGGATTCGTCCCCCGAAACCGGTCGGACACGGTGAGTCACTTCCTAGTTCGCTCCGAGGTGCCCTGGCAAGAACCCGCCGGCAAGATCCGACGAATGGCCTCTCCACAGAATTTATTCGCCCTGTGAATGAATAGCTGCGGAGAGTGACTGGACGTCCGCGCACGAACTGTGCCCCGGACCGCCGGTCCGGGGCACAGTTCGGAACACGGGCTACGGGTCAGTCGCCGCGCCGCACGGCACCCAGGATCTGCTGCTCACCGGGGGTGGTCACCAGGCGCAGCGGGCGCCACAGGTTCGCGCCGAGGGCGATCACCTGGTCGTCCTTCAACGTGGTGAGCTGGTGCGCCATCTGCGGCGGCAGCCGCCAGATCTGGCTCGCCAACTGGGCCTGGCCGACCGGCAAGCGCTGCAACAGCACCAGGTCCGCGGTGTTCGCGGTGGTGGCCGCCTGCGGGTGCAGGTACGGCAGCACGTACATCGTGGTCTGCCACGGCGAGCGCGGCGGGAACAGCTCCTGCGGCACGTGGCCGCCGTCGTGCACCACCAGCAGCGGGCTGTCCTCGGACGGCCGGGGCAGCTCCACCGGGCTCAGCCGGCGCAGCTGCACCAGCGGCGAGGGGCGGCCGTCCTGGCCGGAGCCCGCCGCGCGCACCACCGGCTGCCACGCCTGCGGCCGGCCGGTGGCGATGGTGATCCACGCGCCGGTCGCCATGGCGCGCAACGCGATCTGCCGCGCCAGGTACAGCCCGCCGACCACGACCATGCGGGTCGGGGCGGAGCGCAGCACGGAGATCGTCAGCGGCTCGCCCTTGAGCCCCGAGCCGAGCACCATGCCGCCGCGGTCGCCCGACGGCGACACCACGTCCAGCAGTTGCGGCGAGACCAGGAACTCCGGGGCCACGCCCCGGCCCTGGCCGCGGGTGTCCAGCAGCCGCGAGTTCGTCACGCGACACCTCCCAGCGGCAGGGTGGCGGCCAGGCCCGCGACCTGGAGGCCGTTCAACGGGGTGAGGGTGATGTCCAGCTTGTCCGACAACGCCTTGAGCCGGTCGTCCGCGCGGTCCAGTTCGGACGGCGTGCGGGCGGAGACCCGCACCATGCCGCGCAGCCCGACCTGGCCCTGCTCGCTGCTCGGCGAGATGGTCATGGACAGCGTGGAGGACAGCGCCCGGACGCCGGTCAGCGCGTTCAGGTTGTTCCGCATGCCCTTGGCGGGCCAGCCGGTGATGGCGTAGGAGGCGTGGCCGACCCCGCCCGCCGTCACGCCGGACCACTTCTCGCGCAGCGACACCGAGTTGTTCGAGCCCGCCACCGAGGTCAGCTCGGCGGCCGAGATGCCGGCCCGGATCAGCTCGTCGGAGTCCAGCGGCCGGATCGCCACCCCCGCCGACTCCAGCGCGTTGCGCACCCGCGACAGCGCGCCGATCAGCGCCCGGTGCGCGCCGACGACGCCGCCGCCGCGCTCCCGGATCGCCGCCGCGCAGCGCTTGGGGTCCAGCCGGACCGCGATCCACGTGGTGCGCCGGGACGCCGCGGGCAGCGGGCCGAGCACCTCCATGTACGAGTTGAGCGCCGGGGAGTTCGAGGGCAGCGCGGCGCTGCCCGGGTAGCAGTGCCAGATCACCGAGATCGCGTCCAGCACCACGCCCCGGTCCTCCAGGGTCGGCGCGAGCGCGCCCAGCGGGAGGGCCGGCGCGCTGCCGACGGCGGTGATCAGGCCGGGCGCGGGGTCGACCAGCAGCACGGCGGTCCACGCGCCCTGGTGCCAGGCCATGCCCAGCGGGCGGCGCTCGTGGTCCACGCCCTTGGCCACCACCAGGTCCGGCATGGCCAGCCGCAGCAGGGCGACCCTCGGGTCCTCCGCGCCGATGACCGAGGTCTCCTCCTCCGACGGCGGCTTCATCTCCACCGGGCCGGAGCGCTTGGCGGTGCGCGAGTGGCCGCGGAAGTTGTAGCGGATGATCAGGCCGATCCACTGGGTCAGCCACCGGCCGCGCGAGCGGGTGAACGCCAGGATCAGCGCGACCAGCACGATCCCGCCCGCCGTGTAGAGCAGGGCGGGCGCGATCTTGTCACCGGTCGTCCCGATGGCGAGCAGGATCAGGCCGACCGCGACGCCGACCTCCAGGACCACCAGGTTGGCGACCGGGAGCGAGCCGAGACTGGCCCCCGTGGCGCGGCGACGCGCCCGGAGCAGCGCGGCGCGCACAGCGCCCCCGGCGGCTTGCGCGCGCGCCATGGCAGGGTTGGGCGGGCCCGGATGTGGGGTGGTCACGGACATCCGATCTGGTTCTCTTTCCGTCGGCGTTTCGGCGGGCGGACCTACCGGGTCTGACCAACCCGCACACGCGCCACCCGCCGTCCGGCTATCGTGCAGACCGTACCGCGACTGGGAGAGCAGCGAGCCTCGAATGGCATCAACACCCACCACCAAGTCACAGGTCCAGGCATACCGCTTCGTGCTGCGCCGGATGCAGTCCGCGCTGGTGCGCAGAGACGCGGTGATGCTGCACGACCCGATGCGCACGCACTCGCGGGCGACAGCGGTGGGCGTGATCCTCGGCGTGATCGGCCTGATCGCCTTCCTGGTGTTCGGCTTCTTCTCGCCGGACCCGAAGATCGACGGTGAGACGCAGATCGCGATCAGCAAGGAGACCGGCCAGGTCTACGTGGTCCGCAAGGACCCCGAGCAGCTGATCCCGATGACGAACCTGGCGTCCGCGCGGCTGCTGATCCTCAACCAGCAGAACCCGGACAAGGGCCAGGGTTCGGTCGGCGGCGGCGACGCGCAGGCCGGGCAGGTCAACGCCGCGCCGGCGGTCGCGGGCGGCGAGCCGAAGCTGGTCAGCGAGAAGGCCCTGTCCAAGCTGCCCAAGGGCCGGCTGACCGGCATCCCGGACGGCCCGGACATGCTGCCCGCCAAGGCCGAGGACCGGATCGGTCCGGAGTGGTCGGTGTGCGACACGCTCGACCTGGACGAGACGCTCAACAACCCCACCGCCAAGGGCAAGTTCGAGACCACGGTCCTCGCGGGCATGAGCGGCGGCCAGCTGCTGGACGGCAACAAGGCGCTGCTGGTGCGCACCGGCACCGACGACAAGCAGGCGTACCTGATCTACAAGTCGCCGGTGAACTCGAAGATCACCTCGACCTCGACCGTGCGGGCCAAGGTGGACCTGACCAAGGCGGACGTGCAGACCGCGCTGAACCTGCGCGGCAAGACCGTCCGCGCGATCAGCTCCGGCCTGCTCAACGCGATCCCCGAGGCCAAGCCGCTGCGCGCGCCGGAGATCCCGGGCCTGGGCGACCCGGTCACCTACCTCAACGGGGTGAACCTGGAGGTGGGCGACGTCATCGAGGTCGTCCGCACGGGTGCCGACCCGGTGTTCTACGTGGCGCTCAAGGACGCGTTGCAGGAGATCAGCCGCGCGGCGGGCGACCTGATCCGCGCCGCCTACGCGCAGGGCGCGGACGCGAAGCGGGTCGACATCGCCCGCATCGACACCCGCAAGCCCGCGCAGCAGCTGGACTTCCTGGACTACCCGTCCGAGGTGCCGGAGGTGCTGGAGCCCAACCAGAACAACCGGGTGGTGTGCCTGAACTGGCGCGCCGAGAACGTCAACGCGGACAACCGGTCCCAGCACACCCAGGTGACCATCGCGCCGGCGCTGCCGGTGCCCGCCGACGCCGTCGCGGTCGACATCAACCAGGTCGGCGCGACCGGCGAGGTGGTCGGCAAGTTCATGATGGCGTCGGGCAAGTCGGCCGTGGTGCGCTCGGCGACGTCCACCCAGGACTTCCGCAGCGGGCCCATCCACCTGGTCTCCGGGCGGGGCGTGAAGTACGGCATCCCGGACACCGTGGTCAGCGGCGCGCTCGGGCTGGGCGACCAGTTCACCCCGGGACCGGAGTCGATCCTGCGGCTGCTGCCCAACGGCCCGCAGCTCAACCGGACCGACGCGGTGCGCAGCTGGGACTCGATCCCGGTGCCGAAGAACCTCGGCCGGCTGCCCGAGGACCAGCAGAAGAAGGCAAGCGGCGGCTGAGTCCGCCCGTTCGGCGGAACCGCCGTGCCCCGGACACCGTCGGAAGCGGGAGGAGGTGTCCGGGTGAACGAGGTGTCACGACCCGCCGCCCCGGCGCGCACCGGTCGGATCGCGGTCGACGCGCGCTGGGTCGAGCTGTACGCGAAGCGGGTGGACGAGGCGGCCGAGGAGCTGTCCCGGGCCCGCGCCGGGCTGCGGGCCGAGCCCGTGCGGGCGCAGAGCTTCGGCGAGATCGGCCGGGCGCTGCGCAGCGCCGAGGCGTACGGCCGCGCGGCCGCGATGTTGAACCGGCAGCTGGACCGGGCGTGCGAGGTGCTCACGGCCGCGGCGCACGGGCTGCACGAGGTGGCCGAGCACTACGGCTCCCAGGAGGCCGAGGCCGTCGCGCTGATCAAGAACGCGGACCGGCGGTAGGGGGCGTGGTGCGGGGCAGGGACGGGCGGCAGATCGCCGCCGAGGTCGGGCCGGAGCTGGAGTACCTGTCCGGGATCAGCCGCCGGCTCGGCGTGCCGGACCTGGTCGAGGAGTACTTCACCCCGGTCGTCGGGTCGTGGAACGACCTGCACGACGAGGCCGAGCGGTGGCGCGCCGCCGGGCTGGTCGCCGAGCACGTGACCCGCGACCTGACCAAGCCGCTGGGCAGGCTGGACTCGGCGTGGCAGGGCAAGGACGCCGACTCGTTCGTGGCGCACATGCAGTCCGTGGGGCTCGCCGGGCACGACCTGTCCGACGCGATGCACGCCATGGGCGACGCGCTGGACCAGACCGCCGAGGGGGTCCGCGACGTCGTCGTGGACCTGTCGCGGGTGTTCGCCGAGGCCGCCGACACCGTGTCGAGCGCGGCGGCGCTGCCGCTGGACGGCGACCGGCGGGCGATCGAGGCGCTGGACGAGCTGAAGGCCCCGGTGAAGGAGCTGTACGAGTCCGTCCGGGACATCCTGGAGGCGTTCCTCAAGCTGTGCGACGGCGTGTCCGGGGCGTCGGACTTCGCCGAGGTGCGGATGGAGCACAAGTACCCCGAGCAGAACTGGTCCTACACCGCGCCCAAACCCGCCGCTCCCGCCGTCCCCGGTGCGGGTGGCGCGGTCGCGGGCTCCGGCGCGGCCGGTGGTGGCGTGGCGGGCGGTGCGCCCGGCGGTGGCGCCGGTGACGCGTCCAAGGCCGGCGGTGGCGCGCCCGGTGGCGGTGTCGGGGGCGGTGGCACGCCCGGCGGTGGCGGGAGCGTCGGCGGTGGCGGGAGCGTGCCCGCGAGCGTGACGCCCGAGCCGCAGCTCGCGCCCGGCGGGGCGGCGATGGTGCAGGACCCCCAGCCGTCCGAGGCCGCGTCGAGGCCCGCCGCGGCGGCCGGTGGCGGCGGTGCGGCGACCGGCGCGGCCGGTGGCGCGATGGGCGGCGGCATGATGGGCGGCATGGCCGGTGCCGGCGGTGGCCAGCAGGGCGGGGACAAGGAGCACAAGTCCAAGGTCCGCATCACCGGCTCCACCGAGGAGCTGTTGGGCAAGCCGAAGAAGACCGCGCCCCAGGTGCTCGGCGAAGACGACTGACCCCGGCGCGCGGGAGCGGAACGCGGAACGGGCCGCACCTCTTCGCGAGGTGCGGCCCGTTCCGCGTTCGGGGTGGCGTCAGATGACGCTGCGCTTGACCGGGGCCGCCACCCGGCGGGCCCGGTTGCGGTTGACCGTGTGGACGGTGAACAGGGTGAGCAGCAGCAGGGTCACGGCCGCGCCCGTCCCGGACAGCGCCACGATCAGCGGGGTGTGGTCGGGCGGGTTGATCGGGTCCAGGTTGGTCATCACCTGTTCCGGGTTGCCCGGCTTCTGGCCCTTCTCCGACGGCAGCTCCGCGGTCAGCGCGGCCACCGGGTTGATCATGCCCGCGCCGACCTTGTGGTCCCGGCCGTCGGGGTTGCCGGGGTGCTGCGCGGTGGCCTTGATCCGGTCCATCACCTGGCGCGCGCTCAGGTTCGGGAAGCGCTGGCGCACCAGGGCCGCCACGCCCGCCACGTACGGCGAGGCGTAGCTGGTGCCCTGGATGCGGCTGGGCGCGCCGCGCTCGTCCACGTGCACGTTGGCCAGGCCCTCGCCGGCCGGGTCCAGCGTGGTGATGTCCTCGCCGGGCGCGGCCACGCTGATCCACGGGCCCCACACCGAGAACGTCGACACCACGCCGGTCTGGCTCATCGACGCCACCGACAGCACGTTGTCCGCGTACCACGGCGGTGAGGCGATGACGTTGACCGTGTCGACGTTCTGGTTGTCGTTCTGGACGCTGCACCCCTTGCCGTCGGTGCCCATGTTGCCCGCGGCCGTGACGATCACGACGTCCTTCTCGTCGACCGCCCACTGGATCGCGGCCTGGAGTTCGCGCTCCTGGTCGCTGGGCTCGTGCGGCTGCTCGCAGGAGGTCAGCGAGATGTTGATGACCTTGGCCTCGGCGGTCGCGGCGGCCACGATGGCCTCGGCCAGCGTGCGCACCTTGCCCGCCGACGACCGGTTGTCCACCTTGGCCGGGTCGTCGAACTTGAAGTGGTCGCTGGTCTGGCGGTAGGCGATGATCTCCGCCTCGGGCGCCGCGCCGATGAACCCGGTCTGCTCGTCCCGGCTGGCCGCCGCCACGCCCGCCACCTCGGTGCCGTGGCCGTCGCAGTCGGTCGTGCCGCCCTTCTCCGTCTCGACGTAGTCGCCGCCGGAGGTCACCCGGCCCTTGAGCCTCGGGTGCCCGGCGTTGACGCCGGTGTCGATGATGGCCAGCTTCACGCCCGCGCCGGTGGCGAAGCGGTGCGCCTCCTCCAGGCGCAGCTGCATCTGGCCCCAGGGCTTGTTCGGGATCGGCTGGTTGCCGGTGTTGGACTGGAAGCAGAGCTTGCTCTGCGTGTAGTTGACGTCCTCGGCCGGCGGCTTGAACGGCTTGAGGAACTTGCCCAGGTCCACCGGCGGCGGGACCGAGTTCGGCCGCGTCGGCGCGGCGGACGTGGGCTCCTGCGCCCACGCGCCGGGGCCGGTCACCAGGATCAGCGCCACGGCGGCCGTCGCGGCGATGCCGCGTGCGGTGCGGTTCATGACGGTCAGGCCGGGATCAGCTGGCGCATGGCGACGTAGAGGTCCATCACGGCGAGCGCCAGCGGCAGCACCGCGGCGATCAGGATGGCCTCCAGCACGTCGACCGTGCGGCGCAGCACCGGGGAGAACTTCTGGTTGGGGAAGATCACCCCGAGCACCAGCGCGCCCGCGCCGACCACCACGAGGGTGCCGAACACGAACAGCAGCCGGTTCGCGGCGCTCGACTCGACCAGCCAGCCGAGCAGCACGCCCGCGCCCGCGACCATGCCGGACGCCAGCAGCGCCACGGCCTGCGCGCCGTTGGCGTAGGCCCGGCCGCGCAGCATCAGCACCAGGGCCACCACGACCGCCAGGATCGGGCCGAAGACCGTGCCGTCGCCGGCCGCGATCACCGAGAACACCGCGGCGATCCCGCCGCAGCCGATGATCATGCCGGTCAGGTACTCGTGGGCGTTCGCGGTGCGCCGCTCGATCACCGCGTACTCCGGGAAGCCGGTGTCCTCCTTGAGGTCCTCGGCACTGCCCGGCACGGTCGGCAGCGGCAGCTTGGCCAGCTGGATGGTGAGCCTGGGCAGCGCGGACAGCGCCGCCAGGGACACCGCCGCGGTCGCCGCCGCGATGCCCACCACCGGGTGGTCGACGAAGATCCCGATCAGGAACGCGATGCCGCTGAGCGCGCCCGCCGTGGCCGCCGCGATGAACACCGTGATGCCGCGCCCGATGAGCAGGATCGCGGCCGACGCGAAGATCAGCACCAGCACGCTGGCCAGCAGCAGGTTCGGCCGGCCGATCTCGCCCGGCACGGTGTACAGGCCCGCCACGTAGGCCATCGGCAGGCCGCCCGCCGCCGCGATCAGCACGCCCGTGCCGGTCGCGTCGTAGGACCGCGCGATGACCGCGCCGGCCGCCAGCGCCACGATCGCCGTCGCGCCCGCGCAGATCGCCGGCCACAGGCCGTTGCCGCCGACCAGCGGGCCGGCCAGCAGCACCGCCACGGCCGCCGCGATCAGCGCCAGCGCGCCGGCCAGGTGGCCGTAGCGGCGGGCGGTGTCCTTCGTCCACGGCCGGAAGCTGTCCGGGTCGGACTCCGCGATCGCGTCCACCACGTCGTCGTAGAGCGGTGGTGGCGGGTTCTCGTTCCGCTTGCGCAGCTGGAGCAGCTCGCCGTCCACCACGCCCAGCGAGGCCAGCGTGCGGCTCGGGTCGAGCGGGCTGTCGCCCAGCTTGGCCAAGGTCCAGCCGCCGTGCCGCACGCCGCCGTCCGGAGTGGCCTCCTTGGCCATGTCCAGCAGCATCGGCAGCAGGTCGGCCACCGCGACGTCGGCGGGCAGCGCGACGTCGATACGCGTTCGCGGCGCAACCACCGTCACCCGGCTGAACACCGTCGTACCGGTCGCCACCAGCGCCCCCTAAGTCCTGATTGCTCGTGTGCTTGTGGGCCGCGTCGACCCTATTGGTCTGCTCGGAGGCCCCTCGGGCGGCCCCAAGTATGGCCTCAACGGGTGTCTCAACAGGGCGGTTCGGCACAACACGTTCGACGGCGATTTTGCCGGACCCACCGCCGCCCGTTCTCCCGATGCGCCATAGTGTCGGTTGCGACTGGTGGGCGCACCCCCGCGTGCGTTGGGTTCGAGAGTGTGAAGAGGTGCCTGTTAGGTGAGCACGTTGCAGTTCAAGCGCACGGCACGCCTCGCTGCTCCCCGTCCGCCGGGCGGTGAGGTCCACCTCGAACCGCCGCCCGAGGTGCCCCGGGTCATCCCCGGCAACGTCATGATGAAGGCGATGCCGGCCGTCATGATCGTGTCATCCGTCGGGATGATGGTCTTGATGTTCAGCTACAGCAACAAGAACCCCGCCGCGATGATCATGCCCGGCATGATGATGATCTCCACCATCGGCATGATGGCGGGCGGCATGGGCTCCGGCAAGGGCCAGAAGAAGGCCGAGATGAACGAGGACCGCAAGGACTACCTGCGCTACCTCGGCCAGATGCGCGACCGGGCCCGCGAGGCCGCCAACGAGCAGCGCGCCGAGCGCGAGTGGGTCCACCCCGACCCGCAGATGCTGTGGTCGCTGGCCACCACCCGCCGGATGTGGGAACGCCGGCAGAACGACCCGGACTTCTGCCACCTGCGCGCGGGCCGCGGCTCGCAGCGGCTGGCCACCCGGCTGGTGCCGCCGCAGACCGGCCCGGTGGAGGAGCTGGAGCCGATCGCGACGCTGGCGCTGCGCCGGTTCGTGCGCGCCCACTCGCTGGTCCCCGAGCTGCCGATCTCGATCGCGTTGCGCGGCTTCGCCGCCGTCGGCCTGCTCGGCGAGATCGAGGAGAAGCGCGGCCTGGCCCGCGCGCTGCTGGCCCAGATGGCCACCTTCCACTCCCCGGACGACCTGCTGATCGCGGTCGTCACCACCGGCCGCACCAAGGCCCAGTGGGAGTGGATGAAGTGGCTGCCGCACGTGCAGCACCCGAACATCGTGGACGGCATCGGCCAGATGCGGATGATGGCCGGCTCCCTGACCGAGGTCGAGCAGATGCTCGACGAGCAGCTGCGCGACCGGCAGCGGTTCACCCGCAACGCGCCGCCGCCCGCCGACCAGCCGCACATCGTGATCCTGATCGATGACGGCGACGTCACCCGCGAGGAGCAGATCATCCTGGAGGAGGGTCTGGTCGGCGTCACGCTGCTGGACCTGTCCGAGTCGCTGGGCAACCTGACCGCGCGGCGCGGCCTGCGGCTGGTCATCGAGGACGGCAAGCTGGGCGCGCGCAGCGCCAGCGGCGTCGAGTGGTTCGGCGGGCCGGACTGGCTCAGCGTGGTCGAGGCCGAGGCGCTGGCCCGGCGGATCGCCCCGTACCGGGTCGGCGGCGTCGAGGCGGGCGGCAGCGACGAGGACCCGCTGTCGATGTCCAACAACCCGCCGCTGATCGAGTTCCTGGGCCTGCAGGGCGACCCGCTGACCTTCGACGTGCAGCAGGCGTGGCGGCCCCGGCCGGTGCGCGACCGCTACCGGGTGCCGTTCGGCATCGGCGAGTTCGGCCAGCAGGTCGAGCTGGACATCAAGGAAGCGGCCATGGAGGGCATGGGCCCGCACGGCCTGTGCATCGGCGCGACCGGTTCCGGCAAGTCCGAGTTCCTGCGCACGCTGGTGCTGGGCCTGCTGGCCACGCACTCCTCGACCTCGCTCAACATGATCCTGGTCGACTTCAAGGGCGGTGCGACGTTCCTCGGCCTGGACAAGGCCCCGCACGTCGCCGCGACGATCACCAACCTGGCGGGCGACCTGACCCTGGTCGACCGGATGAAGGACGCCATCGCGGGCGAGGTGTCGCGGCGGCAGGAAGTGCTGGCCAAGGGCAACTACAAGAACGTCTGGGACTACGAGAAGGCCCGGGAGAACGGCGCCGACCTCGACCCGCTGCCCGCGCTGTTCATCTGCATCGACGAGTTCTCCGAGATGCTGACGGCCAAGCCGGACTTCATCGACATCTTCCTCCAGATCGGCCGCGTCGGCCGGTCGCTCCAGATGCACATGCTGCTGGCCTCGCAGCGCCTCGAAGAGGGCAAGCTGCGCGGCCTGGACACGTTCCTGTCCTACCGGATCGGTCTCAAGACGTTCTCCGCCGCCGAGTCGCGGGCCGCGATCGGCGTGCCGGACGCCTACGAGCTGCCGCCCATCCCGGGTTCGGGGTACCTGGGCGTGCAGGGCTCGCCGCTGACCCGGTTCAAGGCGCTCTACGTCTCCGGCCCGTACCGGCCCGCCGGCATCCAGGTGGCCGGGCCCTCGGCCGTGGTGTCCAGCGACAAGCGCCCGCGCTTCTTCGTGCCGGACTACGTGGAGATCCCCAAGGAGCCGGTGAAGCCGGTCGAGCCGGTCAAGCAGGAGAAGCAGAAGGACGACAGCAACGAGCCCAGCGAGCTGGAGGTCATCGTCGAGCGCCTGGTGGGGCAAGGTCCCCCGGCGCACGAGGTGTGGCTGCCGCCGTTGAACGAGCCGCCGTCGCTGGACACGCTGCTGCCGCCGCTGCAGCCGACCGAGGACCGGGGGCTGACCTCGCCGGGGTTCTTCTCCAACGGCAAGCTCCAGGTGCCGCTGGGTGTCGTGGACAAGCCGTTCGAGCAGCGCCGCGACCTGCTGTGGGCGGACTTCTCGGGCGCGGCCGGTCACGGTGCGATCGTGGGCGGTCCGCAGTCGGGCAAGTCGATGATGCTGCGCACGATGATCACGTCGATGGCGTTGACGCACACCGCCGAGGAGGTGCAGTTCTACTGCCTGGACCTCGGTGGCGGCACGCTGGCGGCGTTGGAGAACCTGCCGCACGTGGGCGGGTTCGCGTCCCGGTTGGACGTGGACAAGGCGCGCCGGATGGTGGCCGAGCTGTCCGGGCTGATCGCGGAGCGCGAACTCCGGTTCCGGGCGCAGGGCATCGACTCGATGGTCGAGTTCCGCAACCGCAAGCGGCGCGGCGAGATCCGCGACGACGACTTCGGCGACGCGTTCCTGGTGGTCGACGGCTGGATGAACTTCCGGCAGGAGTTCGAGACGCTGGAGCCGCAGGTGCAGGCGTTGGCGGCGCAGGGCCTGTCCTACGGCGTGCACGTGGTGGTGGCGGCCAACCGGTGGGCGGAGATCCGCCCGGCGATGAAGGACCTGCTCGGCACCCGGTTCGAGCTGCGGCTGGGTGACCCGTCGGAGTCCGACGTGGACCGCAAGGTCGCGATCAACATCCCGGCCGGGCGGCCGGGGCGCGGCCTGTCGCCGCAGAAGCTCCACTTCCTGACCGCGCTGCCGCGCGTGGACGCGTCCTCGGACCCGGAGACGGTGGCGGCGGGCGTGCAGGACATGATCGCCAAGGTGTCGGCCGCGTGGCGCGGCCGGCGTGCCCCGCAGGTCCGGCTGCTGCCCGACCTGCTCCAGTACGGCGACTTCATGGGCCAGGTCCAGCAGTTGCGGCCCAACCGGGGGCACCTGGTGCCGGTCGGCGTCAACGAGGACGAGCTGGCGCCGGTCTACCTGGACTTCGACGCCGACCCGCACTTCATGTGCCTGGCCGACGGCGAGTCGGGCAAGACCAACCTGCTGCGCACGATCGTGCGCGGCATCATGACCAGCTACACCTCGTCCGAGGCGCTGATCCTGCTGGTCGACTACCGGCGCACCATGCTCGGCTTCGTCGACACCGACCACCTGCTGGCCTACGCGGTGTCCTCGGCGCAGCTCACCGACATGGTCAAGGACGTGCGCGGCTCGATGACCGGCCGGCTGCCCGGCCCGGACGTCACCCAGGAGCAGCTCAAGAACCGCTCCTGGTGGAAGGGCCCGGAGCTGTTCGTCATCGTGGACGACTACGACCTGGTCGCCCCGCAGGGCGCGCAGAACCCGCTGCAGCCGCTGGCCGAGTTCATCCCGCAGGCCAAGGACGTCGGCCTGCACGTGATCGCGGTCCGCCGGATGGGTGGCGCGTCGCGCGCCATGTACGACCCGATCCTGGGCAAGCTCAAGGAGATCTCGGCCCCGATCATGGTCGGCTCCGGCTCGAAGGAGGAGGGCGCGATCGTGGGCACCCTCAAGCCGTCGCCGCAGCCGCCCGGCCGGGGCACGCTGGTCACCCGCAAGTTCGGCCAGCAGCGCATCCAGGTCGCCTGGATCCAGCCGGACTAGCCCCGCCGCACGCCCGGAAGGCCCCGCCTCGGCGGGGCCTTCCGCGTTCGCGGGGTTCCCGGAGCCGGGGGTCGGCCGGGAGGAGAGGGGCAGCGCCCTGCGGAGGGCTCTGCGACGGGTCTAGGAGGACGCGCAGCGCACCCGGGACAGGTGGGCGGGGTCGGCGGTGCGGTGGGAGCCGAGTCGGCGCAGGCCGATGTTGAGCGAGCGGGCGGAGGTGTCCGGCGCGCGGCCGTGCGGGACGCACACGCCGTCGAACAGGACGGGGCCGCGGTAGCCCCGCACGCCGCCCGGCCCGGCGATGAGCGTGGTGCCCGCCGGGTCCAGCGGCACCACCAGGCGCAGGTCGCCGAACCGGCGCGAGTCGAGCCGGAAGTCCACGCCGTCGACGTCGTCGCGGGCGTAGTACAGCCGCAACCGGGGGCTGACCCGCAGGCCCGTGGCGGCGGCGACCAGCGCGGGCAGGTCCCAGCCGCGCACCTCGGCCAGCGTGTCCTCGCCGATGTGGGCGAACCGGGCGCCGTCGCCGGCCCGGCCGTAGCGGGAGAGCATCCGGTCCGCGTCGGCCCGGAGCCCGGCGGTGTCGGGCAGCGGCAGCGGGACCGGCAGGTCGAGCAGCCGGTCGTTGCCGAGCATCCCGGCCAGCAGCCGCAGGTCGTGGTCGGCGGGGGTGTCCGGCACGGGCAGCCGGCGCACCGACGCGACGCCGCGCAGCGCGTCGGTCCACCGGGCGGCGTGCCGGAGGGCGCGTTCGCCGGTCAGCGCGTGCGGACCGGGTAACACCTCGATCGCGGACATGGTCGGCTCCGTTCAGCCCGGAGGCGGGGCGTGGGGTCGGGGGGTCGCCGGACCCCGCTTCCGGGCGTCGTTGAGTCCATTATGTGAACTGCGGGCAACAGGCCACCCCCTGAACCGGGTCCTCTTCCGTGTGGAGGTCGACCGGGGAGGGCTGGTCCGGGGCTCCCCGGACGGGTGGCGCACGAGGCGCGCGACGGTGGTGGTCGAGGTCGTCGGGCTCATCCGTCCGGGTGAGACCCGGGTCGCCGACCTGCGGCGTTATCACGGTGGGTTACCCCAGAGCGGTACATCGCCCCCCGGCGGTCAGCAGAGCGTGATCAGGGGCCGTGCGCCGCCGCCGCGCGGCGGGCCGGATCGGCGGCGTGGCGTCCGCCACGTCCGGCCGGGTCGGGCCGGGTCGCGGGGGGTGCGGGCGAGTACCCGGACCGGGCCGTCCGGGCCGCCCGCTCCGGATACCCTCCAGGCAGCCGGTGACGAGGGGATGCCCGATGAGCTTGCGCGTGGCGGTCGACTTCGGGACGTCGAGCACCTGCGTGGCCATCTCGGTCAACGGCCGGGAGCCGCAGGTCGTCGTGGTCGACGGCCAGCCGATCCTGCCCTCGGCGGTGTTCGCCGCCGCGGACGGCGCGCTGTTCGTCGGGCAGGAGGCCGAGCGGCAGGCCGCGGTCGACCCGTCCCGCTACGAGCCGCACCCGAAGCGCCGGGTGGACGAGGGCGAGCTGCTGCTGGGCACCAGCGTGCTCAAGGTCGTGGACGTGGTGCGGGCGGTGCTCACCCGGGTGGTGACCGAGGCCCGGCACGTGGCCGGCGGCGCGCCGGTCGACCTGCTGGTGCTCACCCACCCGGCGGACTGGGGCGCGATCCGCACCAGGGTGCTCGTCGACGCCGGGCGCGGGCTGGGCCAGGAGCTGCGGCTGGTGCCCGAGCCGGTGGCCGCCGCGGTGTTCCACTCGGCGACGCACGCGGTCCAGGACGGCTCGGCGCTGGCCGTGCTCGACCTGGGCGGCGGCACGGTGGACGCCAGCGTCGTGGTCCGCCAGGGCGGCGCGTTCCGGGTGCTGGCCACCAAGGGCGACCCGACCTTCGGCGGCGCGGACGTCGACCAGGTGCTGCTGGAGCACGTCGGCTCGCTGGTGCCGCCGGGCGACGCGCAGGCGTGGCGGGAACTCGTGGAGGGCCGGGGGATGGCCGACCGGCGCAAGCGCCGGGTGCTGCGCCAGGACGTGCGGGGCGCGAAGGAGACGCTGTCACGGCACTCCTACACCGACGTGCCGATGCCGCCGCCGTTCCCGGACGCCCACGTGACCCGCACCGACCTGGAACGCCTGATCGGCCCGCCGCTGACCCGGGCCGCCGGGCTGCTGGCCGGGGCCGTGCGCGACGCCGGGCTGGACCCGCGCGCGCTGGCCGGGGTGTTCCTGGTCGGCGGCTCCAGCCGGATCCCGCTGGTCGCCCGGCTGGTGCTGGAGCAGACCGGCGTCGTGCCGACCAGCATCGACCAGCCGGAGACGGTGGTCGCGCGCGGCGCGCTGCGCGCGGTGAGCGCGGACCCGCTGCGCACCGGCGCGCTGCCCGAGCAGGCCGTGACGCACAAGATCACCGACGACGCCACCCGCAAGCTCACCCGGCGGATCACCGCCGCCGCACCCTCCCCGCCGGCGGGCTTCCCCCGGCCGCCGTACTTCCCGCAGCAGCCGCCGCCACCGCCGCCGCGACCGCGCAGCCGCGCGCCGCTGATCGTCGGCGTGTCGCTCGGGCTGGCCGTGGTGGTCGGCGGGTCGGTCGCCTACGCGCTGGCCACCCGGGGCGGCGGCGAGGCCGGGCCGACGACGTCGAGCGGCGACCCGGGCAAGACCATCGCCCAGTACGACTACCGGTTCGTCGCGCCGGCCGGCTGGAACCAGACCGGCGGGTCCGCGCAGTCCCGGCAGGTGTTCCTCAAGCCGGATTCGGCGCAGTCGCCGGACGACGTGATCACGGTGACCGAGCAGAAGCTCGACTACGACTCGTCGGCCGACCGGGCGCGGGCCGAGCGCCAGCTGCGGTCGGAGTACGACAAGGGCCGCGATCTGTCCGGTTTCGACACTTCCCGGAGCTTCGGCGGCAAGGATGTCGTTTACTACCGGGAGCGGGCGGGTACCGCGACCGTCGACTGGTACGTGCTGTTCCAGGGCGACGCCCAGGTGAGCGTGGGCTGCCAGTTCCCGGCGTCCGGGGAGGACCGCGTCCGCGCGGCGTGCGAGCAGGTGGTGCGCACGCTGACCGTGACCAACTGAAGCCGTGAGTGGGGACAGACAGATGACCGGCATCCCGGAGGCGTTCGCCCGGTTCCGCTCGGACCTCGACGCGGCCGTGACCAGGGGTCGCCGGGCCGCGGCCGACGCGGGCGCGAGGACCGAGGCGCAGCGCGGGCGCAACCGGGAGCTGGCCGACCGGGCGAGGGCCCGCGAGGTGCGGCCGGCCGGGCACGCGCCGACCTCCGGCGACCTCCAGCGGGTGGCGGCCGGGTTCCGGGCGCACCGGGGTCTTCCGGTGGAGCGGTTGCCCACCGGGGAGGAACTGCTCGCGCCGCCGTCCGGGAAATCGCATGAGCAAACGGACGCGAATGCAAATTCCGCATCCCGGCGGACTTCCCCGGGTGCGCGTCCGGTGGCCGGTCCGAGTGGCCGACTTCCCGCCGAAGTGGCCGATGACGAGGACTTTTCGCAAGCGCGAATCCTGTACTGACCCCCGATCGGGTAGTGCGCTCGTTTACTACCGCAACTACTTCCGGGGAAGTCGCGACAGCGCGGAACCGACCATGGCAGGGTCTGCGTCAGAAGCTCGAACGAACCGAGAAGGCAAGCACGCCTGGTCTCGCCGACATAGGGGGTCATACCCAATGGCTGGTTACGCAACCGGAGTTCCGGCGCTTGAGAACGCCGCCAAGGACATCATGGGCACGAACGAGAACGTCCAGGGGATCCTGAACAACCTCCGGAACACCATCGACGGCCTCGCCCCGGCGTGGAAGGGCTCGGCGGCGGACGCGTTCAACAACCTGATGGCCCGCTTCAACGACGACGCCGCGAAGCTCCAGGAGGCGCTGGTCGCGATCGCCGAGCAGATCACCGGCACCGTCCAGACCTACGTCCAGCAGGAAGAGGAGCAGTCCTCCGAGATGTCGACCATCCTCGGTCGCCTCGGCGGCGGTGCGTGACGGCGAATTCGCTGTCGCCCGCTCCAGTGCATTTCCAGAATTACCTTCCTGTATTTTTTGAATTCACCTCCAAGGGGACATCATGAACGACGAGATCAAGATCGACTTCGGCGCTCTCGGTTCGGCTGCCGGCGACATCCAGGGCCAGGCCAACAAGGTCCAGCAGGAGCTGGAGGACCTGAAGTCCCGCATCAACCCGGTCATCGCGCAGTGGGAAGGTGCCACCTCCGGCGCCTACCAGGAGGTCCAGGCCAAGTGGGACACCTCGGCCGCCGACCTCCAGCAGGTGCTGGCCGCGATCGGTACCGCCGTCGCCTCGGCCAACGACGCCTACTCCGCCGCGGAGCAGAAGAACACCTCGCGTTGGTGAATCGCGTCACCGCGTGACCCTCGCGGGCCCCGGAGCCTCACCAGGCTGCCGGGGCCCGCGTACGTGTTGCGCGGGGCGCGATCCACGCACCGGTGGTTCCCCGGGTGCGGCACCTCCCGAGGGGGTGCGTACTCTCGGGGACCTGAACGTCGCGTTACGGGCGTTCTGACGGGTCCTCCCGTCCGGTGTCCGGACCGTCTCGGCGGTCGGGGCTCCGACCCGGTTGGCGGGGGTCGTTTTGACCCGACCACGACCCAACCGGTATCTTCCTACGTTGTTGTGCGGTACCCGGTGCGCACTCGCGTGCCTCGTTCTGGTCCACTTGCCCACCTGGGGTGTCTGGCCTGAGCAGCCGCCGCAATGACCCCAGACGCAAGTGACGACGAGGTAGACCCGTGCGCACGTACAGCCCGAAGCCCGGCGAGGTGACCCGAGCCTGGCACGTGATCGACGCCCAGGACGTGGTGCTCGGTCGGCTCGCCACCCAGGCCGCGACGCTGCTGCGCGGCAAGCACAAGCCGACTTACGCCCCCCACGTTGACACCGGTGACTTCGTCATCATCATCAACGCGGACAAGGTGGCGCTGACCGGCAAGAAGCGCGACCAGGAGTTCGTGTACCGGCACTCCGGCCACCCCGGTGGTCTGCGCCAGCGGTCGTTCGGCGAGGTGCTCGACACCCGTGCCGACCGGCTGGTCGAGAAGGCCATCAAGGGCATGCTGCCCAAGAACCGCCTCGGCCGCGTGATCGCCGGCAAGCTCAAGGTCTACACGGGCCCGAGCCACCCGCACACGGCGCAGCAGCCGCAGCCGTTCGAGATCAAGAAGGTCGCCCAGTGACCGAGGAAAACGCCGTGACCACCCCTGAGGCCGAGGTCGAGGCCGACGCCGTCGAGACCGCCGAGGTCGAGGCCACCGAGACCGCCGACGCCGAGGTGACCGAGGCCCCGGAGGCCGTCGACGCCGTCGAGGCCGACGCCACCGAGACCGAGGGTGAGGACGCGGAGCCCGCTCCGGCCCCCGTCGTCCGCCCCGTGCTCAGCGCGGGCGCGCACCACCTGGCGCAGACCGTCGGCCGCCGCAAGGAGGCCATCGTCCGGGTGCGCCTGCTGCCCGGCACCGGCAAGTTCACCCTCAACGGCAAGTCCCTTGAGGCGTACTTCCCGAACAAGGTGCACCAGCAGCTCATCCGCGAGCCCCTGGTGACCACGGAGAAGCCCGAGACCTTCGACGTCATCGCGAACCTGCGTGGCGGCGGCACCACCGGCCAGGCCGGTGCGCTGCGCCTGGCCATCGCCCGCGCGCTGATCGCCGTGGACTCCGAGGACCGCCCGGTGCTCAAGAAGGCCGGCTTCCTCACCCGTGACCCCCGGGTCAAGGAGCGCAAGAAGTACGGTCTGAAGAAGGCCCGCAAGGCGCCTCAGTACAGCAAGCGCTGACCTCACGGTCGAGATTTCCGGCAGTACCCTGCGGGAGCAGCCAGTTCTTCGTCGAACTGCTGCTCCCGCAGTGCTTTTCGCCCGATGTTGTGCGGTTCATCACGGAGGTCATGGCGATCATGGGTCGGCTGTTCGGCACTGACGGCGTACGTGGTCTGGCGAACGCCGACCTGACTCCGGAACTCGCGCTCGCGGTGGCCGCCTCGGCCGCCCGGGTGCTCGCCGAACACGATCGCTCACACCGCCCGGTCGCCGTGGTCGGCCGCGACCCCCGGGCCAGCGGCGAGATGCTGGAGGCCGCCGTGGTCGCGGGCCTCACCGCCGCCGGCGCGGACGTGCAGCGGGTGGGCGTGCTGCCCACGCCCGCCGTGGCGCACCTGGTCTCCGCGCTGAACGCGGACATGGGCGTGATGATCTCCGCCTCGCACAACCCGATGCCCGACAACGGCGTGAAGCTGTTCGGCTCGGGCGGGCACAAGCTGCCCGACGCGGTCGAGGACGAGATCGAGCGCAAGATGGACGAGGTCGGCCACCGGCCCACCGGCGCGGGCATCGGCCGGGTGCACGACGTCGAGGACGCCGCGAGCCAGTACGTCGAGCACCTGCTGAAGGTGACCCCGCACCGGCTCGACGGCATCAAGGTCGTCGTGGACTGCGCGAACGGCGCGGCCTCCGCCACCGCGCCGGACGCCTACCGCCGGGCCGGCGCCGAGGTCGTGCAGATCCACGCCCACCCGGACGGCCTGAACATCAACGACGGCTGCGGCTCGACCCACCTCGACCTGGTCCGCGCGGCCGTGCTGGAGCACGGCGCGGACCTCGGCATCGCGCACGACGGCGACGCCGACCGCTGCCTGGCCGTGGACGCCGACGGCAACGACGTCGACGGCGACCAGATCATGGCCGTGCTCGCGCTGGCGATGAAGGACTCCGGTGAGCTGACCGACCAGACCCTGGTCGCCACCGTGATGAGCAACCTGGGCCTGCACCTGGCGATGCGCGAGCACGGCGTGACCTTGCGCACCGCCGCCGTGGGCGACCGGTACGTGCTGGAGGAGCTGCACGCGGGCGGGTTCGCGCTCGGCGGCGAGCAGTCCGGGCACGTGGTGCTGCCCGCGCACGCCACCACCGGCGACGGCCTGCTGACCGCGCTGCGGCTGATGTCCCGGATGGCCGAGACCGGCAAGTCGCTGGCCGAGCTGGCCGGGGTGATGCGCCGGCTGCCGCAGGTGCTGATCAACGTCGTCGTGGGCGACAAGGCCGTGGTGGCCCGGGACGCGGCGGTGAGCGAGGCCGTGGCGTCGGTCACCGAGGAACTCGGCGACACCGGCCGCGTGCTGCTGCGGCCCTCGGGCACCGAGCAGCTGGTGCGCGTGATGGTGGAGGCCCCCACCCACGAACTGGCCGAGTCGGCCGCGCGCCGGCTGGCGGGTGTGGTTTCCTCGGTGGGCTGACGGCCGACTTCGGGGGTTCTGGAATGGGTATCGGCTTCATCCCGCTGACCGTGATCGTCCTGGTCGTCGCCGCGCTCGTGGTGGCGATCGTCGTGCTGGCGAAGAAGAACAAGGGCAGCGCGCTGCCGCCCGGCCAGTACCCCTACGGCCCGCCCGGACCTGTCCCGCCCGGCCAGGTTCCGCCCGGTCAGATGCCTTACGGCCAGCCTCAGGCGCCGTACGGCCAACCGCCGCAGGGGCAGGCTCCTTACGGTCAGCCGCCGCAGTTCCCGCCGGGCGCGCCACAGCAGCAGGGGCAGTTCCCGCCCCAGCCGCCGGCCGGACCCGGACAGCCGCCCCGGTAGGCGTCACCCCTTCGCCGGTCGGGCGTTTACACCTGCAAGGAGCCGTTCGGAAATGCCGTCGGACGCCCGCGCCGGGTGTCACGATGGGAACCGGGCGCCGAAGCGTCGCGTCACAACGGACGAGTTCGGCAGAAGGTCGTGGCCGTCGCGCCACGGAGGGGAGTGGAGCGCCGTGGCCGGTTACGGCACCAGCACCGAGGCCATGCAAAAAGCCTCGAAGGGTATTTCCGACGCCGCGAAGGACACGGCGGACGATCTGAAGAAGGTCGGCCAGACCGAAACCACCGAGGGCGAATTCGGCCAGGCGCACAAACAGCACTTCGGCAAGTACAAGTCCGGGATCGAGAATTTCGGCAAGGGCATCACGAACATGGCGGGCACCCTGGGGGCGTTCGCGGGCAAGATCGCCTCCGGAGCCGCGACCTACGGTGACGTCGAGGCGCGGAACGCGCAGAACGTGGGGAGCCAGTACTGATGGCCACGCCGAGCTGGGACGACGTGAAGGCGGTCCTCGACGACCCGAACGTGTCGGAGGACAAGAAGCAGGAGTTGATGTACTCCTACGTCGCCTCCACCCCGCCGTGGGACATCCCGGACGGCGCGGACACGTACAAGGACCGGTACGACACCTCCAGCTTCTGGGACTGGGGCGGCGGCATCGACGACGAGCTCCAGGACCGCTACGACGAGGCGAAGGCCGAGGGCGACACCCAGAGCTACAACAGCCGTGAGCAGACCAAGGCGGTCAAGCAGGGCCAGACGACGCTGGACGGCAAGCAGCCGCCGACCGCGTCCGGCTCGGGCACCAAGACCTCCGACGAGCTGTTCGACGCCGGCCAGTCGGGGCTGAAGGTCTTCGAGAAGTTCCTGCCGATCTGGAACAACCGGCCCGGCGACTGCCTGGGCACCACCACGAACCTCGACTTCGGCCAGCACATCCAGACGCCGTACAACGAGCAGCGCGGCATCAACTTCCAGAAGTTCCTCGCCGAGGCCGACGAGTTCAGCACCGCGAAGTCCAAGGTCGACGAGATGAAGACCGACGTCGACGGGCAGCTCAAGACCCTCTACGGCGAGTGGGAGGGCAAGGCCGCCACCAAGTCGTACGAGCACTACACCGACCAGATCGTCCCGAAGATCACCGAGCTGGGCGACGGCCTGAGCGGCGCGGCCGACCTCACCCGGACCGCCGTCGGCGGCGTGTACGAGCTGTGCAAGGGCAAGGCCGACGAGGTCCTGGACATGTACCGGGAGCAGATCGCCAAGGCCGACACGTTCATGGCCGAGAAGGTCGTGTCGTTCGCGCGCGGCGAGGGCGACTACGGCAAGGACCGGGTGCGCGAGATCGCCGGCTGGGTCGACTCGGCGGTGCCCGGCAGCAACATCGCCGAGCGCCTGAACGACGACGACTGCTCGCTGAACGACGAGAACAAGACGTTCGCGATCAACCAGTGCAAGCGGTGGATCCAGCAGTCGTTCAACGTCGAGTTCTGGGGCCTGTACGAGCAGTTCAAGACCTGCTGCTCGGACACCAAGACGTCGGTCGACGCCAAGTGGGAGACCCTGGCGTCCTACATGGCCGGGTTCGAGAACCCGTTCCCCGCGCCCGCCGACGACAAGGGCGGCGATGACAAGGGCGGCGACAAAGGCGGCGACAAAGGCGGGGACAAGGGTGGCGAGAAGGGCGGCGGTCCCGGTGGCGGCGGCCCTGGTGGCGGTGGTCCCGGTGGCGGCGGCCCTGGTGGCGGTGGCCCCGGAGGTGGCGGTCCCGGTGGCGGCACGCCGTCCGTCCCGGAGATCCCGAAGCCGGAGAACCCGCTGGACAAGGACGGCGACGGCAAGCCCGACGACGTCAAGATCCCCGGTGACACCAACGGCGACGGCAAGCCCGACGACCTGGACGGTGACGGCAAGCCGGACGACCTCGACGGCGACGGCAAGCCCGACAAGCCCGGGGACAAGGACGGCGACGGCAAGCCGGACGGCGTGAAGGGCGAGGAAGCGCCCGAGACCGTCACCATCAAGAGCGGCGACAACGAGATCAAGATCACCGAGCCGGACGACAACGGCCACGTGCGGATCACCGTCGACACGCCGACCAGCGAGCCGAAGACCTACGACGTCGACTTCAGCAACAACCCCGACGCGCTCAAGGCCCTGACCGGCCAGAACGGCGGCGCGGCCCTCGCGTCGGCACTGGCCGGCGCGACCGCGACCCCCGGCGGCGCGGCGACGCCGGGCGCCGGCCCGGCGGTCACCGCGGGCGGTGGCGGCGTCGACGGCGCGATCCCGATCGAGGCCGGTGCGGACGGCAAGGCGCTGATCGAGCTGGACGGCCTGGCCATCACCGCCGAGGTCGACCCGCTGACCGGCGAGATCAACCTGACCGTCGACAACGGCGACGGCACCCCGGACGAGTACGGCGTCGAGTTCGGCGAGGACTCGCCCAAGGACGAGCTGCCGCCCCTGCCGGGCCGCGACGAGCCGGTCACCACCATGCCCGCGTCCGCCGACCAGCCGACCGCGCAGCCGGAACCGGCGATCGGCCGGGACCCGGTGGCCACGCCGATCGGTGCCGACGCGGGCTTCGCGCCGGGCTTCACCGAGCCGGTCCCGGCCGGTGCCGACGCCGGGTTCGCACCCGGCTTCACCGAGCCCTCCGCCGCCGTTCCCGGTGTGGACGCGGGCTTCGCGCCCGGTTTCACCGAGCCCGCCGGCGGTGCTCCGGGCGGCTTCACCGAGCCCTCGGGCGGCGCGGCCGGCGCGCCCGCGGGTGGTGTCGGGGTCGGCGGCGGACCGGTCGGTCCGGGCGTTCCCGCGGACCAGCCCGCGTTCACCACCATGCCCGCCCACGACACGGGCAGTCCCACCCCCGCCTACGGCCAGCCGGCCCAGCCGTTCGCCGGGCAGCACCACGGCGGCCAGTTCGGCGGCGGCCAGCACTTCGCCGGCCAGTTCGACCAGGGCTTCGCGCCGTCCCACGAGTCGGGCGGTACGACCAGCGCGTCCGGCGCGTCGGTGTTCGGCGGGTCCGGCGGCTTCAACGGCGCGGACTCCGTGCTCGGCGGTTCGGCGGGGTCGGACAGCACGTGGAGCAGCCCGTCCGACAGCGCCGACCAGGGGCTGAACGCGGACACCAACGCGTCCAACGCCGGCCAGGCCGGTTCGGCGAGCCTGCCGTCCATGCAGGACCAGCACGGCCAGGCGACGTCGTCGCCCGGTGGCGGCATGATGGGCGGCGGGATGATGGGCGGCGGCATGGCCGGCGGTGGTCAGCAGCAGGGCGGCGGCGACAGCGAGCGCAGCCCCGGGCAGTGGCGCACCACCGGGTCGTTGTTCGACGACGACGTGAGCCTCAGCCGCGTGCAGGGTGTCTTGGGCGAGGAGGGTCGATGAGCGTCGCGTCCGACCGGCTGGCGGCGGCCAAGAGCCGCATGGACGAGATCTCCCGGGAGCACGCGGACCGCCGCGAGCTGCGCGAACGCCGTTCCCGGGAAGCGCGGGACAAGGCGGGCGAGAGCCTGGACAAGCAGGCCGCGGTGGCCGAGAAGACCATCGAGCGGATCCAGGAGGCCGGCAAGCGCCAGAAGGCGGCCGGCGGCTGGGGCACCACGGCGGCGACGGAGAAGAAGGGCGGCGAGTTCAGCTTCGGCAGCGAGGACGACGAGCCGACCTACGAGGCCCAGGCCCCCGGCACCGGCTGGGTGGCCGGCCCGCCGGCGCCGGCCGCCGCCGCGCCGCCGCCTCCTCCGGTCGCCCCGCCGCCCCCGGTGGCCCCGGCACGGCCGGTCCGCCCGGCACCCCGCCGGCCCGCCCCGGTCGACGATGACGACGACTTCGGCGGCCAGAGCTGGCTGACCTGACCCCGGTCGGCGCACGCCGCCGACGCGGTTCGGCCCACTGATCGACGCACCTCGGCCCCGCCCCGGCTCCCGGGACGGGGCCGAGGCGCGTGCCGGCTGACGCAACACGTGTCGCGTTAAGGGAAAGCGCTTACCGCAACTGTGTTGCATTTGGCGTTCTTTACCGCAACACGTGTCGCGTTTGGGATCCTTATCGCAACACGTGTCGCGTTTGAGGTTGCTTACCGCAACACATGTTGCATTTGGCGAGTCTTAACGCAACACGTGTCGCAATGGGGGTTGGCTTGTTGCGACACGTGTTGCGTTTGGTGGCGATCTGGTGGATCCGGGGCCTGGAGGGCTCGACGGCGAGGGCGGAAAGGGCGGCGAGGGCCGGCGGTGGGGGTCGGCGGTGGGGGTCGGCGGTCAGCGGTGCGCGACGGTGGCACCTTGGCCGGTGGCGGCGCGTTGGTAGGTGAGGGGTGCGCCCTTGACGTCGTTGTCGAGCAGGGCGTCCCAGCGCTTGTCGCCCTTGAGCACCCGCAGCAGGAACGCCGTGGTGAGCGCCTTGGCGAACTTCTGCGCCGCCCGCTCACCCTTGCCGTCCAGCAGCAACTCGCTCCAGTGCCGCCCCTCGGCGAACCCGAGGTGGCTGGTCTTGGGCAGCATCCGCAACTGCACCGGCCCGCCCCACGCCTCCGCGATGGCCTCGGCGTGCCCGACCGGCGGGGCGATCCGGTCCTCGCTCCCGGCCAGGTGCAGACCCGGCGCGGTCACGCCGCGCGCGGCGTCCAGCGCCGACGGGCGGGTCTCCGACGCGGCGAACGTCACGACCGCCCGCACCCGGACGTCCTCCGCCGCCGCGAGCACGGCCGCGCCGCCGCCCATCGAGTGCCCGGCGACCGCGAGCCGTTGCGGGTCGACGCTGATGTCGCCCTCGCCCAGCCGGACCCCGGTGCAGATGTCGAGCGTGGTCCGCAGGTTCCCGGCGAGCAGCCGGGCCGACATCAGCGGCCCGCGCTGGGTGCCCGGCGCGGCGGCGACGAGGCCCCACGACGCGAGGTGCCGCAGCAGCGCCCGGTACCGCTCGACCGGCTGCAACCAGCCGTGCCCGAACGCCACCGCGGGCAGGCCGAGGCCCGCCGCCGGTGTGTAGACCAGGCCGGGCAGCCCGACCAGGGCCAGGTCGCCGCGCAGGACCGGGTGTTCGCCGGGCCTGCTGAGCTGGTCGAGCACCTGCTTCGCCGAGTAGCCGCTCACCGGCTGAACGGTAGTCGATCGCGCACCGCCGGCGCACGCCTCGATTGGTCTACACCATTCACGGCCGTGACCTGGGCAAACGTCCTTGAGTGGCCCTTTCGGGTGATGTCCCTGGTCTGGTTACGCTGTGCGGCGTGTGCGGAATCGTGGGATACGTGGGCCACCGCTCGGCGCTGGACGTAGTGCTCGACGGGCTGCGGCGGCTGGAGTACCGGGGCTACGACTCGGCCGGCGTCGCCGTCCTCGACGGCGAGGGCGGCCTGGCCGTGGAGCGCAAGGCGGGCCGGCTGGGCAACCTGGAGGCCCGGCTGGACGAGGTCGGCCGCGAGGGGTTCGCGGGCACGGCGGGCATGGGCCACACCCGGTGGGCGACGCACGGCGCGCCGGTCGACCGCAACTCCCACCCGCACCGCGACGTGACCGGCCGGGTCGCCGTGGTGCACAACGGGATCATCGAGAACTTCGCCGCCCTGCGCGCCGAGCTGGAAGCGCGCGGCGTCGAGATGAGCAGCGACACCGACACCGAGACCACCGCCCACCTGGTCGCGTTCGCCTACGGGGAAGGCGACACCAAGGGCGACCTGGCGGCCAGCGTGCGCGCCGTGGTCCGCCGCCTGGAAGGCGCGTTCACCCTCGTCGTGACGCACGCCGACGAGCCGGACACGGTGATCGCCGCCCGCCGCTCCTCCCCGCTCGTGGTGGGCGTCGGCGAGGGCGAGACGTTCGTCGCCTCCGACGTGTCGGCGTTCATCGAGCACACCCGCGAGGCCGTGGAGCTGGGCCAGGACCAGGTCGTGGTGATCGACCGGTCCGGCTACGCCGTCACCGACTTCGCGGGCGAGCCCGCCGAGGCCAAGCCGTTCACGGTCAACTGGGACCTCTCGGCCGCCGAGAAGGGCGGCCACGAGTACTTCATGCTCAAGGAGATCGAGGAGCAGCCCGAAGCCCTCGCCAACACGCTGCGCGGCCACTTCCGCGACGGCCGGATCGTGCTGGACGAGCAGCGGCTGTCCGACCAGGACCTGCGGGACGTGGACAAGGTGTTCGTGGTCGCGTGCGGCTCGGCCTACCACTCGGGCCTGGTCGCCAAGTACGCGATCGAGCACTGGACGCGGCTGCCCGTCGAGGTGGAGCTGGCCTCCGAGTTCCGCTACCGCGACCCGGTGCTGGACCGGGACACGCTGGTGGTCGCCGTCTCCCAGTCCGGTGAGACGGCGGACACCTTGGAAGCGGTAAGGCACGCCCGTGCGCAGAAGGCGCGCGTGCTGGCGGTGTGCAACACCAACGGCGCGCAGATCCCGCGCGAGTCCGACGCGGTGCTCTACACGCACGCGGGCCCGGAGATCGGCGTCGCGTCGACCAAGGCGTTTCTCGCCCAGATCGCGGCGAACTACCTGGTCGGCCTGGCGCTGGCGCAGGCGCGCGGCACCAAGTACCCGGACGAGGTGGCCCGCGAGTTCCACGAGCTGGAGGCCATGCCGCACGCCGTGCAGCGGGTGCTGGAGACGGTCGGCCAGGTGCGCGCGCTCGGCCGTGAGCTGGCCGACTCGAAGGCCGTGCTGTTCCTGGGCCGGCACGTCGGCTACCCGGTCGCGCTGGAAGGCGCGCTGAAGCTCAAGGAACTGGCCTACATGCACGCCGAGGGCTTCGCGGCGGGCGAACTCAAGCACGGGCCGATCGCGCTGATCGAGCAGGGCCTGCCGGTCGTCGTGGTCATGCCCTCGCCCAAGGGGCGCGCGGTGCTGCACTCGAAGCTGGTGTCCAACATCAGCGAGATCCAGGCGCGCGGCGCGCGGACCATCGTGATCGCGGAGGAGGGCGACGAGACGGTCCGGCCGTTCGCCGACCACCTGATCGAGGTGCCCGCCGTGCCGACCCTGCTGCAGCCGCTGATCTCGACCGTGCCGTTGCAGGTGCTGGCCGCCGAGATCGCCCGCAGCCGGGGCTACGACGTGGACAAGCCGCGCAACCTGGCCAAGTCCGTCACCGTCGAGTAGGTCGCGGTCGGCCGAGCCGCCGGTGGGCGGCTCGGCCGTCGGGAATCCGCCGGCCGGCGGTGCGCCGGCTGCGGCGAGGGGGCAGGCTGTCGCGCTATGCGGGGACTGTGGACGACTGACCGGGTCCGGGCGGCCGAGGAACGGGTCATGGCCCGGGTGCCCGCCGGGTCGTTGATGCGGCGGGCGGCGTTCGGCGTGGCCGTCGCCGCGGTCGACGTGCTCGACGGGCGTCGGCGGGTGGGGTTGCTGGTCGGGGCGGGCAACAACGGCGGCGACGCGCTGTGGGCCGGGTACTACCTGCGGCGGCGCGGGATCGCGGTGTCGGCCGTGCTGCTCGACCCGGACCGCGCGCACGCCGAGGGGCTGGCCGCGTTCCGGCGGGCCGGCGGGCGGGTGGTGGACCGGCTGCGGGACGTCGACCTCGTGGTGGACGGGATCGTCGGGCTGTCCGGGCGCGGCCCGCTGCGGCCCGTCGCGGCCGAGCACGTCGCCCACCTCGACGCGCCGGTGCTCGCCGTCGACTCGCCCAGCGGCGTCGACCCCGACACCGGGGCGGTCGACGGGCCGGCGGTGCGGGCCTCGGTGACCGTCACGTTCGGCTGCCTCAAGCCGGTGCACGCGCTGGCCGACTGCGGCGAGGTGCGGCTGGTCGACCTCGGGCTGGGTCCGGAACTCGGCGGCCCGGACCTGGTCGAACTCGACCTCGCGGACGTCGGCGCGGCCTGGCCGGTGCCCGGCCGGGACGACGACAAGTACACCCAGGGCGTGACGGGCGTCGCGGCGGGCTCGGCGACCTACCCCGGCGCGGCCGTGCTGGCCACCGGGTCGGCGCTGCTGGCCACCTCGGGGATGGTCCGGTACGCGGGCGCGGCGGCCGAGGGCGTCCGGGCGCGCCGGCCGGAGGCGATCTGCACCGGGTCGATCACCGACGCGGGGCGCGTGCAGTCCTGGGTGGTCGGGCCCGGCCTGGGCACCGGGCTCGGCGCGGAGGACGTGCTGCGCACGGTCCTGGAGGCCGGGGTGCCGGTGTGCGCGGACGCCGACGCCATCACCATGCTCGCCAACAACCCGGACCTGTGGGACGCCCGCGACCCGGACACCCCGCTCGTGCTCACCCCGCACGACCGCGAGTTCGAGCGGCTGGCCGGCGAGGTCGGGCCGGACCGGGTCGCCGCGGCCCGGCGCGCCGCCGAGCGGTTCGACGCCGTCGTGCTGCTCAAGGGGCACGCCACGGTGGTCGCCGGGCCGGACGGCCGGGTGCTGGTCAACCCCGCCCGCACGTCGTGGGCCGCGACCGCGGGCTCCGGGGACGTGCTGTCCGGGCTGATCGGCGCGTTGCTGGCGGCCGGGCTGGACCCGTTGCTCGCCGCGGGCTGCGCCGCCCGGGTGCACGTGCTGGCGGCCGAACTGGCCGCCGACGGCGCGCCGATCCCCGCCTCGGCGCTGCTGGCGGCGGTGCCGGACGCGATCCGGGCGGTGCGGCGCGCGGCGTCGTAGCCGCCGGCCGGGCACGTCCGCCGGCCGGCCCCTGTGTCACCATGAAAGGCGTTATGGCTGCTCCTCGCGCTGAGGTCGTGATCGACCTCGACAACCTCCGGCACAACGTCGAGTACCTGGACCGCTTGGCGCCCCGCGCCGAGACGATGGTCGTGGTGAAGGCGGACGGGTACGGGCACGGCGCCGTCGAGGTCGCGAGAGCGGCCCTGGACGCGGGCGCGACCTGGCTCGGCTCGTGCTCGCTGGCCGAGGCGATGGCGCTGCGCGCCGCCGGGATCTCCGCGCCGGTGCTGGCCTGGCTCGACCCGCCGGGCACGGACTACGCGCCGGGCGTCGAGGCGGGCGTGGACCTGTCGGTGTCCTCGGCGCGGCAGCTCGCCGAGGTCGCCGAGGCGGCGCGCGCGGTGGGCCGGCCGGCCCGGATCCACCTCAAGATCGACACCGGGCTGTCCCGCAACGGCTCCCGGCCCGACGAGTGGGCCGCGCTGGTCGAGCGGGCCGCGGCCACGCCGGAGGTCCGGGTGCACGCCGTGTGGTCGCACCTCGCGGTCGCCGACGAGATCGGGCACCCGGCGACCGACGCGCAGGCCGAGCGGTTCGACGACGCGTACCGCGCGGCGGTGGCCGCCGGGCTGGACCCGATCCGGCACCTGGCCAACTCCGCCGCCCTGCTGACCCGCCCCGACCTGCACTTCGACCTGGTCCGGCCGGGGATCGCGGTGTACGGGCTCAACCCCGTGCCGGAGCCGTTCGACCTGCGGCCGGTGATGACGTTCCGCTCGACGGTGGTGCTCGCCAAGCGCATCCCGTCCGGCGAGTCGGTGTCCTACGGGATGAGCTGGACGGCGAAGACCGAGACGACGGTGGCGTTGGTGCCCGTCGGGTACGCCGACGGCGTGCCGCGCAGCCTGTCCAACCGGATGCACGTGTGGCTGGCGGGCGCGCGCCGGCCCGTGGTCGGCCGGGTGTGCATGGACCAGGTGGTGGTGGACTGCGGCGACGACCTGGTGGCCGAGGGCGACGAGGTCGTGCTGTTCGGCGCGGGCGCGCACGGCGAGCCGACCGCCCGCGAGTGGGCCGACATCACCGGGACCATCGACTACGAGATCGTCACCGGCATGTACCGGCCCCGGGTGACCAGGACCTACCGGTGAACACGCTGTGGAAGGCGGTCGGCTGGGCCGGCGGCATCCTGGGCGCGGCGGCGACCGGCGTCGCGGTCGGCGTGGCCGCGAACCAGAAGAAGGTGTCCACCGAGCGGCAGGCCGACGACCCGCTGGCCGACGAGCCGCTCGGCAGGCTCACCCCCAGCCGCGAGTCGACCGTGGCCGCCGACGACGGCGTGCCGCTGTCGGTCGAGGAGGTGGACCCGGTCGACGGCGGCGAGCCGGAGCTGACCGTCGTGCTGGTGCACGGCTTCGCGCTGGACCGGCGGTGCTGGCACTTCCAGCGCCGCGACCTCGCCGAGCTGACCGCGCCCCGGGTCCGGCAGGTGCTCTACGACCAGCGCGGGCACGGCCGGTCCGGTCGGGGCGCGGCCGAGTCCGGCACCATCGAGCAGCTCGCGCACGACCTGGACTCGGTGCTGCGGGCCGTGGTGCCGGACGGGCCGGTGGTGCTGGTCGGGCACTCGATGGGCGGCATGACGATCATGGCGCTGGCCGAGGAGCAGCCGGAGCTGTTCGCCGACCGGGTGCGCGGGGTCGCGCTGATCGGCACGGCGGCGGGCGCGGTCGGCGGTGCCGGGCTGCCCAGGTCGGTGCTGTCCCGGTACAACCCGGTCACCCTGGGCGTGGGCCGGCTCGCCGGGCTCCAGCCGGGGCTCGTGGAGTGGGTGCGCCGGCGGGCGACCACGTTGACGTGGAGCGGGATCCGGGCGCTGGCGTTCGGCGACCGCAACGTCAGCGCGTCGCTGGTCGACCTGATGGAGCAGATGATCAACCGGACGTCGGTGCAGGTGCTCACCGAGTTCCTGGAGACGCTCGGCACGCACAACCGGTACAAGGCGCTGGTCGGGCTGCGGCACTGCGAGGTGCTGGTGGTCGGCGGCGACGCGGACAAGCTCACGCCGTTCTCGCACGCCGAGCGGATGGCCGAGGAGATGCCGCACGGCGAGCTGGTCCGGGCGCCCGGCGCCGGGCACATGGTGATGATGGAACAGCCGGACCTGGTCACCGGGCACCTGGTGGGCCTGCTCCGGCGCAGTGCCGTGGAACGGACGGAGAACAGGCGGCGGTGGTGGCGACGAGTGTGACCCTCCCCAGGGTGGAGGACACCGAGGACTTCGGGCGCAGGCTGGGCGGGCTGGTGCGCGGCGGCGACCTGCTGCTGCTGGCCGGGCCGCTCGGGGCGGGCAAGACCGCGCTGGTGCGCGGGCTCGCGGACGGCCTGGGGGTCGGCGGGCGGGTGAGTTCGCCGACGTTCGTGATCGCGCGCGTGCACGACCCCGCGCCCGGCGGGCGGGGCGTGTCGCTGGTGCACGTCGACGCGTACCGGCTGGGCGGCGACCTGGACGAGTTGGACGACCTCGACCTGGACACCGACCTGGTGGACGCGGTGGTGGCGGTGGAGTGGGGCGAGGGCGTCGCGGAACGGCTGTCCGAGGACCACCTGCTGATCACCCTGGAGCGCCACGACGACGACGTGCGCACCGCCCGCCTGGAGCCGCACGGCACCTGGGCGGACCGCGAACTCCCCACCTGACCCCGGCGGGGAACCGGCAGTCCGGCGCGCGCTTCCCGTTGCCGGGGAAGGATTCCCGCGCGCGCCGGCGCGTTCAGGGGCGCGGGTCCACCCGCAGTTCGCGCTTGAGCACCTTGCCCATGTCGTTGCGCGGCAACGCGTCCAGGTACCGCACCACGCGGGGCCGCTTGTGCGGGGTGAGCAGCCGGGCCACGTGGTCGGCCAGTTCCCGCTCCGTGGCCGGGGTCCCGGTCGACACCACCCACGCCACGACCCGTTCGCCCAGGTCGTCGTCGGGCTCGCCGGTCACCGCCACCTCGGCCACGCCGGGGTGCTCCAGCAGCGCGTTCTCGATCTCGCCCGCGCCGATCTTGTAGCCGCCGCTCTTGATCAGGTCGGTGGCCCGCCGGCCGACGATCCGCAGCGCGCCGTCCGGCTCCACCACGGCCAGGTCGCCGGTCCGGAACCAGCCGTCCGCGAACGCCTCGCGGGTCGCGTCCGGGCGGTTGAGGTACTCCAGGAACAGGTTCGGGCCGCGCACCTCGATCTCGCCCGGCTCGTCGCCCACCACCCGCACCTCGACGCCGTCCAGCGGCGGGCCCACGGTGCCGGGACGGCGGTCGCCGGACGCGCGGACGCTGGTGTTCATCAGGGTCTCGGTCATGCCGTAGCGCTCGACCACCCGCTGCCCGGTCAGCGCTTCGAGCCGTTCGTGCACGGTCACCGGCAGCGGCGCGGAACCCGACACCAGCAGCCGGGCCTTCGCGAACGCCCGCGCGTGCTCGGGCGCGGCCGCGATCCGGTGGTACATGGTCGGGACGCCGAACATCATCGTGCCGACGGTGTCCAGCGCCTCGGCCGCCGCCGCCACGCTGAACGACCCGAGGTGGTGCACCGTGCCGCCGCGCCGCAGCGGCCCCAGCACGCCCACGCCCAGGCCGTGCACGTGGAACAGCGGCAGGCCGTGCACCACCACGTCGTCGGCGGTCCACTCCCACGCGGTGGCCAGCGCGTCGAGGTTCGTCGCCAGCGCGCGGCGCGGCAGCACCACGCCCTTGGGCGGCCCGGTGGTGCCGGAGGTGTAGACGATCAGCGCGGGCGCTTCGCCGGCCGGCTCGGGCAGCTCGACCGGCGGCCCCGAGGGGAGCACGTCGTCCACCACGAGGTCGGGCGCGCTGTCGGCGAGGATGTGCGCCAGCTCGCGCTCGCCGAGCTTCGGGTTGAGCGGCACCACCGGGACCCCCGCGAGCAGCGCGCCCACCACCGCGACGCAGGTCCGCACGTCCGGCCGCGCCCACACCGCGATCCGCCGCCGGCCCGCCAGGCCGGCGGCGACCGAACGGGCCCGCTCGGCCAGTTCGGCGTAGGTCAGCTCGTGGCCGGGGAAGCGCAGGGCCACTTTCGCGGGCGTCGTCGCCAAGGCGGGCAGCAGCATCCGCCCACCTTGGCCGCACGGCCCGGGACGCGCATCACAAGTGTGCTTCGAGCCACGTCATGAGCTGCTGCTTCGGCCGCGCGCCGACGATCTGGGCGACCAGCTCGCCGTCCCGGTAGAACTGGAGCGTCGGCATCCCCATGACGCCCAGGTCGCGCGCGGTGCGCGGGTTCTCGTCGGTGTCGATCTTGGCGAAGTCCACCGCGTCGAGTTCCCGGTCCAGCTCGGCCAGCACCGGTTCGATCATCCGGCACGGCGGGCACCAGCTCGCGGTGAACTCGACCAGCACCGCCCCGGTGCCGACCCCCTCGGTGAACGTCTCGTCGGTCAGCGTGCGCACGGGCGTCTCCTCTGCTCGGCCTGTTCCAGTTGCGTGCGCACCCGGTCGCGGGCGGTCTCCAGCCGGGCGATGCACTCGTCCAGCTCGGCCAGCTTGCGCCGGTACACCGCCACCGAGGCGGGGCAGGCGTCGCCGCTGGTGTGACCGTCGCGCAGGCACTCGACGAACGGCCGGGTGTCCTCCAGCGCGAAGCCGATGTCGGCCAGCGAGCGGATCTCGGCGACCAGCCGCAGGTCGTCCTCTCCGTACTCGCGCTGACCGTTCGCGGTCCGCTTGGCGGTGAGCAGACCCAGGGACTCGTAGTAGCGCAGCGCCCTGGTGGTCGTCCCACCCCGCTGAGCCAGTTCACCGATGCGCACGATGCCGATCCTCCGAGTTGACGTCGACGTCAAGTCCAGTGTGACCGCGCGCACCCGTACTCTTGACGATTGTGCTCGTGCTCGCATTGGACACCGCCACGCCCGCCGTGACCGCCGGGGTGGTCGAACTGACCGCCGATTCGCCACCGCGCCTGCTGGCCCAGCGCGTGACGGTGAACGCCAAAGCCCACGGCGAACTCCTGACACCCCACGTGCGGGAAGCCATGGCCGAAGCCGGGCGCGAGCTGTCCGAACTGGACGCGATCGTCTGCGGCGCCGGCCCCGGCCCGTTCACCGGCCTGCGGGTGGGGCTCGTCACGGCCGCCGCGCTGGGGCAGGCGCTGAACCGGCCCGTGTACCCGGTGCCGACGCCGGACGCGATCGCGTTGGACGCGCACACCGGAGCGCCGCTGCTGGTGGCCACGGACGCGCGCCGCAAGGAGGTCTACTGGGCCGCCTACGACGCCGCCGGCCGGCGGACCGACGGGCCGCACGTCGACCGGCCCGCCGACGTCCTGGCGAAGCTCCGGCAGGCGCCGCAGCAGGCCGCCGGCGAGGGCGCCCGGATCTACGCCGACGTGCTGGAGCTGCCGTTGGTGGACGCGGTGCACCCGTCCCCGGTGTCGCTGGTCGCGGCGGCGGCCGAGGAGCTGCTGGCGGGCGCCCGCCCGGCCGCGCTCACCCCGCTCTACCTGCGCCGCCCGGACGCCGTGGAGCCCACCGGCCGCAAGCGGGTGATCAAGTGAGGCACAGCGAGCTGACCGTCGAGCCGTTGCGGCACGAGGACGCCGCGCGGTGCGCCGAGATCGAGCACGAGCTGTTCCCCGGTGACGACCCGTGGAGCGAGAACTCGTTCCGCGGCGAACTCGACGGCGGCAACTTCTACGTCGGCGCGTACGTCAACGGCGAGCTGATCGGCTACGCCGGGTTGGGCCTGACCGACTTCGAGTCGAGCGTGCACACCATCGCCGTGGTCTCCGGGTACCAGGGCGGCGGGGTCGGCAAGACCCTGCTGCGCACCCTGCTGGCGAAGGCCGACGAGCTGGGCCTGCCGGTGTTCCTGGAGGTCCGCACGGACAACGCGCGCGCGATCTCGCTCTACCTGGCGCACGGCTTCGAGCACCTGGGCGTGCGCCGCCGCTACTACCAGCCGTCGGGTGCCGACGCGTTCACGATGGGAAGGCCCGCGAACCGTGACTGACCGGCTCATCCTCGGTATCGAGAGTTCGTGCGACGAGACCGGCGTCGGCATCGTCCGGCTCGGCCCGGACGGGGCGCTGGAGCTGCTCGCCGACGAAGTCGCCTCCAGCGTCGAGGAGCACGCCCGGTTCGGCGGCGTGGTGCCCGAGGTGGCCTCGCGGGCGCACCTGGAGGCCATGGTGCCGACCATGCGCCGGGCCGTGGAGCGGGCCGGGATCGAGCTGTCGGACGTGCACTCGATCGCGGTCACCGCCGGACCGGGGCTGGCGGGCGCGCTGCTGGTCGGCGTGTCGGCGGCCAAGGCGTACGCGGCGGCGCTGGGCAAGCCGCTCTACGGCGTGAATCACCTGGCCGGGCACGTCGCGGCGGACACCCTCCAGCACGGCCCGCTGCCCGAGCGGTGCGTGGCGCTGCTGGTGTCCGGCGGGCACTCGCAGCTGCTGCTGATCGAGGGGCTGGCGGACAAGATCACCGAGATCGGGTCCACCGTGGACGACGCGGCCGGCGAGGCGTACGACAAGGTGGCCCGCCTGCTGGACCTGCCCTACCCCGGCGGCCCGCCGATCGACAACCTCGCCAAGCAGGGCAACGGGTGCGCGATCGCGTTCCCGCGCGGGCTGACCGGGCCCCGGGACTCGAAGTACGACTTCTCCTTCTCCGGGCTCAAGACGTCGGTGGCGCGGTGGGTGGAGCGCCGCGAACGGGCCGGCGAGGAGATCCCGCTGGCGGACGTGGCCGCGTCGTTCCAGGAGGCGGTGGCCGACGTGCTGACCGCCAAGGCCATCCGGGCGTGCAAGGACCTCGGCGTGGACACCCTGGTGATCTCCGGCGGGGTGGCGGCGAACTCGCGGCTGTCCGGGCTCGCGGCGCAGCGGTGCGCCGAGGCGGGGATCGAGCTGCGGGTGCCCCGGCCCCGGCTGTGCACCGACAACGGCGCGATGATCGCCGCGCTGGGCGCGCACCTGGTGGCGGCGGGCGCCGAGCCGTCCCGGCTGGACCTGTCCACCACGCCGGGCCTGCCGGTGGGCACGATCCAGATCGTCTAGTGCGTCGACCGCTCGGGTTCGCCGGGTTGGTCAGGCTGCCCGGGGTCGTGGTCGGCGCCGGCGCGGGTGTGCCCGGGGTTCGCGGGCGAGCACGGTGTGGTGGGGATGGTTCGGGTTGGCGATGACGAACGTCCGCAACGGGCCGCACTGTGCCTCGATCGGGTTGGCCCGGGACGCGGAGGTCGGGGTCGGGCAGATCCCGACGTTGTCGTCGGTGGCCCGGTCGAGGACCTTCGGGGTCTTGTCGGCCGACGGGTGTCCGTGATCACGTGGATCGGTGCGTCGTCGGGTCCGGCCGCTCTGATCGATTCGAGGGCGGCCAGGCCGTGCTCGCCGCCCTCGTGGCGGCGGGTGATGGCCCCGGAGCCTGTCGTCGCCGACGGAGCAGCGGCCGTGGAGGCAGCGGATGCCGTGGGTGCGGCGGTGGGTCGCGGGCAGCCGGTCGGGGTGCCTGCGCGGTGCCCGGCCGGAGCTGTGGTGCGGGCGGATCGACAGCGGCCCGAACCGGTTCGAAGGCGAAACACCGGGTCGGGAACCGGGTGAAACCCACCCCGCCCGGGCGGGGGGGGGTCTTGGCCGTCGCCACGACGAACGCGATGTCGTCGGGGCCGACCAGGCGGGGACGGCCTCCCGCCCGGCTGGGGTCCAGGGCCGCCAGGCCGCGGGCGTTGAAGTCGTGGATCACGTCCCGCACGGTGTCGGCGTCCGCCGCGACCAGCTGTCCGATCGCCGGCGCGGGGCGTTCCCGACGACGAGGCCAGGATGATCATCGCCCGGTGCATCCGGATCGTGTCCTGCCTGCCCCGACGCACGTAGTTCAGCAGACGACGGCCCTCGTCCCCGGTCAATCGACGTGCTCCGACCGGCCCGGCCATCCGTGCCTCGCATGCCGGGCGGCGACCACCTCACCACCGAGCACGAGATCGACCACGCTCCCGGTCCCGGACGCCGACCGGCGTGTCCCGAACCCGGCGAACGTTCATGGTCACCGCGCTAGGCGTCCGCGACGGCCTGGTCGGTGGCCGTCGCGCCCTCGGCGAACGCCTCCTCGAACCTCTCCGCGCCCAGCGCCGCGCGGGCCGAGCCGGTGATCCGGTCCACGTCGTAGCGCTGCGCGGGCGGCAGCGGGACGCCCGCGGACAGGCGGTTCGCGGCGGCCCGGCCGAGCAGCCGGGCGGCGGCGTGGTCGCCCGCGAGCGCCCGCGCGCCGGCCAGCCCCTCCTGGCCCAGGGCGACGGCCCGGGGGTCGCCGGTCCGGCGGGCCAGGCGCAGCGCCTCCTCCTGGAGCTTGAGCGCTTCGTCGACCTCGCCCCGGAGTTCGGCGACGAACCCGCGCTCGGCCACGACCAGCGTCGCGCCCGCCTCGAAGCCGACCTGCCGGTGCCAGTCCTGGATGCGCAGGAGGCGCTGTTCGGCCTCGTCCAGCGCGCCCTCCTGGCGCGCGCCCAGCGCGAGGCCCGTCTCGGCGTACATCTCGCCGGGGGAGAAGCCGTGGTCGGCGGCGATCCGGCGGGCCCGCTCGTGGTAGGCCCGTCCCGCCGCGAAGTCCTTGGTCAGCAGGGCCACCCGGCCCAGCCAGGACAGCGTGAACGACACCTCCGGCCACGACCGGAGTTCCTCGGCCAGCCGCAGGCCCTCGGTGTGCACCCGGGTCGCTTCCGGGTAGTCGCCGACGAGCTGGGCGAGCGTGCCCAGCGCGAACGACGACTGGAGCAGCCCCCAGCGGTCGCCGAGCGCGGTGAACAGCTCGCGGGCCCGTTCGGCGGCGTCGCGCGCCCGGTCCAGCTCGCCCCGGTGCAGGGCCTGGCTGACCCGGTCGCTGAGCGCCGCCGCCACGCCCCAGTCGTCGCCGCGCGCCCTGGCCTCGGCGTAGGCGCGCTCGGTGTGGCGCTCGCCGTTGCCCATGTCGCCGACGGTGGACAGCGCGTACCCGAGGAACCAGCCGGCGCGCGGGTCGTCCACCGGGCCGACCGGCGGGGCCGCGTGGCCGGCCAGGATGGTGAACGCGGCGTGCCACGCACCGGTCAGGTGCCGGCGGGCCTCCTGGATGCGCCCGCGCAGGAACCAGTACCAGGCCAGGTGCGGGGCCAGGCCGGGGTCGAGGTCGAGGGCGGCGCGCAGGTTCGCGGTGTCCGCGTCCAGCCGGTCCAGCCAGTCGAGCTGGTCGCGGCCGCGCAGCTCCGGGTCGGCGCGCTCGGCCAGCGACCGGTAGTGCGCCGCGTGCCGGCGGCGGACCTCGGCGAGTTCGCCGGCCTCGCGCAGGCGTTCGCGGCCGTAGTCCGACACCGATTCGAGCAGCCGGTAGCGGGCCGGTCCGGCGTGGTCGGGGGCGACCACCAGCGAGCGGTTGACCAGGCCGGCGAGCAGGTCGGCGACCTCGCCGGGCGGCACGTCCCCGCCGCCGCAGACCGCCTCGGCGGCGGCCAGGTCGCAGCCCTCCACGACGACCGCCAGCCGGCGCAGCACGGTGCGCTCCGGGTCGGTGAGCAGCTCCCAGCTCCAGTCGATCATGGCGCGCAGCGTGCGCTGCCGGGCGGGCGCGTCCCGGTGGCCGGCCGCGAGCAGCCGGAACCGGTCGTCCAGGCGGGCCAGCAGGGCGTCCACGCCGAGCGCGCGGACCCTGGTCGCGGCCAGCTCCAGGGCCAGCGGCAGGCCGTCGAGCCGGCCGCAGACCGCGGCCACGGTCGCCGCGTTGTCCGGGGTCAGCGCGAAACCGGGCGCGGCGGCCGCGGCCCGCGCGGTGAACAGCCGGACCGCGTCGGGCAGGTCCAGCGGCGGCACCGACCACACCACCTCGGCGGCCAGGCCCAGCGGCTCCTGGCTGGTGGCCAGCACCCGCACGCCCGGCGCGGCCCGCAGCAGGTCCGACACCAGCCGGGCGACCGGCTCGACCAGCCGCTCGCAGTTGTCCAGCACCAGCAGCACGTCCCGGCCGCGCACGGCGGCCACCAGCCGCTCGGCGGGGTCCTCGGCGGCGTCCTCGCGCATCCCGAGCACGTCGGCCACGGCGTTCGCGACGGTGGCCGCCCCGGGGCGGTCGGCGCGGTCCAGGCCCGCCAGCTCCACCAGCCACACGCAGTCGGCGGCGGTCACCGCGCGGGCGGTCTCCACGGCCAGCCGGGTCTTGCCGACCCCGCCCGGCCCGGTCAGCGTGACCAGCCGCGACGTGCCCAGCAGGGCCCGCACCGCGCGCACCGCGTCGGCCCGCCCGACCAGCTCGGTCACCGGCGCGGGCAGGTTCGTGCGGGGCCGCGCGACCTCCTGCGCGAGCAGTTCCCGGTGCACCTCGACCAGTTCCGGGCCGGGGTCGAGGCCCTGCTCCTCGGCGAGCCGGCGGCGCAGCGCGGCGTAGCCCTCCAGCGCCTCGACCTGCCGCCCGGCCAGGAACAGCGCCCGCAGGTGCAGGCCGTGCAGCCGCTCCCGCAACGGGTGCCGGGCCACCTCGTCGGCCAGCGACACGGGCTGCCCGGCGGCGATCCGGGCCTGCGCCCAGTCCTCCACGACGGCCAGCCGCTCCTCCTCCAGCCGGCGCGCGAACCCCACCGCGAACGGCTCGTCGGCGAACTCCGCCAGCGGGTCGCCGCGCCACAGCGCCAGCGCGCCCGCGCGGTCGCCCGCCGCGACCCGGGCCCGGAACTCCAGCAGGTCCGAGGACGCCTCGTCGACCCGCAGCGCGTACCCCGGCGGCTCCAGGGTGACCACGTCGCGGCCGAGCACCCGGCGCAGCGCGGACACCTTGGTCTGCAACGTGTTGCCGGGGTTGCCCGGCGGACGCCCGCCCCACAGCGCCGCGCCCAGCCGCTGCACCGGCACCGGCCGGCCCTCGGCGACCAGCAGGTGCGCCAGCAGCAGCCGGACCTTCGCCTCCGGCACCCGGACCGGGGTCCCGTCCGCCGCCCACACCGCCAAGGGCCCCAACACGCCGAATCGCACACCACGACGTTAGCCACGTCCGCAGCGGACCCGCAGCGAACCCGCAGCGGCGACCGGCAACCTCGGCCACACCTGACCGAGGAAAGCGAGAAACCACTGATGAGCACGCCGCTGACGCTGATCGGCCTGGGCCCGATGGGGCAGGCCATGGTCGCGAAGTACCTCGAGCACGGCCACCCCGTCACGGTGTGGAACCGCACCGCGAGCCGCGCCGACGACCTGGTGGCCCGGGGCGCGCTGCGCGCCGCCACCCCGCGCGAAGCCGTCGAGGCCAACCGGCTGGTCGTGCTGAGCCTGACCGACTACCAGGCCATGTACGACGTCCTCGACGGCACCGACCTGGCCGGGAAGACCATCGTCAACCTCAGCTCCGACACCCCCGACAAGACCCTCAAGGCCGCCGCGTGGCTCGCCGAGCGCGGCGCGGAGCTGCTGGTGGGCGGGGTGATGGTGCCCGCGCCGGTGGTCGGGGAGGAGGGCGCGTACGTCTTCTACAGCGGCCCGAAGGGCGTGTTCGAGCGGCACGCGGACACCCTGGCGGTGATCGGCCGCACCGAGTACCTGGGCGAGGACCACTCGCTGGCGCAGCTGTTCTACCAGGCCCAGCTGGACTACTTCCTGACCACGTTGGCCGCCACGCTGCACAGCGTCGCCCTGGTCCGCTCGGCCGGGGTGAGCGCCGCGCGGTTCGCGCCCTACCTCAAGGACAACGTCGAGTCGATCTGGATGTACCTGGAGGAGACGATCAACGCGGTCGACCGCGGCGAGCACCCCGGCGACCTGGCGAACATCGTGATGATGGGCGCGACCGCCGACCACGTCGTCGGCGCGAGCGAGGCGACCGGGGTGGACGCCGTGCTGCCGAAGGCCGTGCAGGACCTCTACCGGCGGGCGATCGAGGCCGGGTACGGCCGGCAGAGCTGGACCGCGCTCTACGAGGTGATCAAGCCCGCGACGAAGTAGGCCGGGGGTGACGGGGGCGGTCCGAGGGGCCGCCCCCGTCCCGGGCGTCAGGCCGGGTTCAGGCCCGGCTTGCGGTCCTCGACCACGAACGACTTGAGCGTGGTGGCCGGCGCGCCGGGCGTCCGCACGTGGGCCAGCGAGCGGAAGTCGGCCCGCAGCTCCTTGGCGGAGAACCGGGTCCGCACGTAACCGCGCCGCCGGCTGTGCAGCTTGATGTGCGGGTTGAGGCGCAGCTGCACCTCGTCCGAGGTGTCGTTGCCGTCGCCGCCGGAGGTGACCGACGAGCACACCAGCTCGGTGCCGACGGTGCGCGACGCCGGGTCGTTCCAGTCCGCCTTCACGTCGGCCGCGTAGGCGGCGTGCACGTCACCGGTCAGCACGACGGTGTTGCGCACCCGCGCGTCGACCCAGCCCCGGGTGATCCGGTCCCGCGACGCCAGGTAGCCGTCCCACGAGTCCATGGACAGCTCCTTGTCCGGACCCTCCTTGCGGTCGCGCTCGGCGAAGAACACCTGCTGCCCCAGCACGTCCCAGCGCGACCGGGACCGGCGGAACCCGTCGAGCAGCCACTGCTCCTGCGCCGCGCCGGTGATCGTGCGGTTCGGCGAGCCGGCCTCCGCGCAGGTCTTCCAGCCGTCGTCGCACGCCTGGTCGTCGCGGTACTGGCGGGTGTCGAGCATGTGGAACGTGGCCAGGTTGCCCCACCGGATCCGGCGGTAGAGCTGCATGTCGACGCCGTTGGGCCGGGCGCCGCGCCGCAGCGGCATGTTCTCGTAGTACGCCTGGAACGCCGCCGCCCGCCGCTTGAGGAAGTCCGGGTCGGGCTGTTCGGGCACCTCGTCGGCCCAGTTGTTTTCGACTTCGTGATCATCCCAGACCAGGAGCCAGGGTGCGACGGCGTGCGCGGCCTGGAGGTCCGGGTCGGTCTTGTAGAGCGCGTGCCGCAGCCGGTAGTCGGCCAGCGTGCGGGTCTCCGGGCCGACGACGGTCCGCACGTCCGACGCCTTCGCCGCGTACTCGTACTGGTAGTCGCCCAGGTGCAGGACCAGGCCCGGTTCGTCCTCGGCCAGC
Source organism: Saccharothrix sp. NBAS 001 (assembly GCF_056640475.1). NCBI lineage: Bacteria > Bacillati > Actinomycetota > Actinomycetes > Pseudonocardiales > Pseudonocardiaceae > Saccharothrix > Saccharothrix sp. NBAS 001. The sequence continues at coordinate 7,261,945 of NZ_CM153251.1, read as the reverse complement.
CGCCGGTACGCGGTGAAGTAGCCCTCGCCGTAGTGCGCGCAGGACGCGAAGCACATGGTCAGGTCCTGGCCGACCGACCACGGCTCGGGCGCGGTGCGGGTGCGGCCCACCGGCGAGACGTGCCGGTCGACCCGGAACCGGTAGAAGTACTCGCGGCCGGGCCGCAGCCCGAACGGCTCGACGTGCACGCTGTGCCCGGTCTGCGGGCGGGCGATCTCCACGCCGCGCCGCACCACGCGGCGGAACCGCTCGTCCTCGGCGAGTTCCCAGTGCACCGGCACGACCCGGGCGGGCATCCCGCCCAGACCGTCCTCGGCCAGGGGTTTCGGCGCGAGCCGGGTCCACAGCACCAGGCCGTCGTGGCTCGGGTCGCCGGAAGCGACGCCGAGCGTGAAGGGGTCGTCGAGCGAGGGCGAACCGGCCCCGGTGGTGGCCAGTACGGCACCGGCCGCCGCGCCGCCGATCAGCAGGGTCCGTCGGGTCAGGGAGGTCATGGTCCCCGACCGTCGCCGACCGGGGTTGCCCGCGGGTGAACTCGGGAGTACCGGAAAAAGGCCAGTGCGCCGCCGGTGTGCCGGCGCGGTCCGGGCCGGCCCCGGTGCGGCCCGGCGGAACGTGGCGCGGCTCACCGTGCGGGACGACTGGCCGGGGGTTCGTTGAAGCGTTGGCACTCGCATGGGTAGAGTGCTAGCTGCACGGCACCAGCAACCGCCCCGACCCCCGCGACGGCGGGGTGGCAGGAGCCGTAAACGCAACCTGCCAACGCTTTCGACGACCGTGGAGGTCAGCCCGGTGAGCGTGAACATCAAGCCGCTCGAGGACAAGATCGTCGTCCAGGCCAGCGAGGCCGAGACCACGACGGCTTCCGGCCTTGTGATCCCGGACACCGCGAAGGAGAAGCCCCAGGAGGGCAAGGTCCTCGCGGTCGGCCCCGGCCGGATCGACGACAAGGGCAACCGCATCCCCGTGGACGTGGCTGTCGGCGATGTCGTCATCTACTCCAAGTACGGCGGCACCGAGGTCAAGTACAACGGCGAGGAGTACCTGATCCTCTCCGCCCGCGACGTGCTGGCCGTCATCAACTGACTTTCGGCCGACACGCAAGACGCCCCGGCGAACCCACCGACACCGGGGGTTCCGGGGCGTTTCGCGCATCACGAGGAGAGGCTGTAGGCACATGCCCAAGCAGATCAGCTTCGACGAGGACGCTCGTCGGGCACTTGAGCGCGGCGTGAACAAGCTCGCGGACACGGTCAAGGTGACCCTCGGTCCGCGCGGCCGGCACGTCGTGCTGGACAAGAAGTTCGGCGGTCCGACGGTCACCAACGACGGTGTGACCATCGCCCGCGAGATCGAGCTGGACGACGCGTTCGAGAACCTGGGCGCGCAGCTCGCCAAGAGCGTCGCGACCAAGACCAACGACGTGGCCGGCGACGGCACGACGACCGCGACCGTGCTGGCCCAGGCCATGGTGCGGGTCGGTCTGCGCAACGTCGCCGCGGGTGCGAACCCGACGTCGCTGGGCCGCGGCATCCAGGCCGCCGCCGACGCCGTCGTGGACGCCCTCAAGGGCAAGGCCACCCCGGTCAAGGGCCGCGACAACATCGCCCAGGTCGGCACCGTCTCCTCCCGGGACGAGTCGATCGGCGCGCTGCTCGGCGAGGCCATCGAGAAGGTCGGCGAGGACGGTGTGATCACCGTCGAGGAGTCCTCGACGCTGGCCACCGAACTCCAGATCACCGAGGGCGTGCAGTTCGACAAGGGCTACATCTCGGCGCACTTCGCGACCGATCTGGAAGCCCAGGAGACGGTGTTCGAGGACGCCCGCATCCTGCTGCACCGCGAGAAGATCAGCGCCCTGGCCGACCTGCTCCCGCTGCTGGAGAAGGTCGCCGAGGCCGGCAAGCCGCTGGTCATCGTCGCCGAGGACGTCGAGGGCGAGGCGCTGTCCACCCTGGTGGTCAACGCCCTGCGCAAGACGCTGCGCGTCGTGGCGGTCAAGGCCCCGTACTTCGGCGACCGCCGCAAGGCGTTCCTGGACGACCTCGCGGTCGTCACCGGCGGCCAGGTCATCGCCGCCGAGGTGGGCCTGAAGCTGTCCGAGGCCAACCTGGACGTGCTGGGCTCGGCGCGGCGGATCGTGGTGTCCAAGGACAACACGACCATCGTCGACGGCGGCGGCGCCAAGGCCGACGTGGCCGGTCGCGCGGAGCAGCTGCGCCGCGAGATCGAGGCCACCGACTCCGACTGGGACCGCGAGAAGCTCCAGGAGCGGCTGGCGAAGCTCTCCGGCGGCATCGCGGTGATCAAGGTCGGCGCGGCCACCGAGACCGAGCTGAAGGAGCGCAAGCACCGCATCGAGGACGCGGTCGCCGCCACCAAGGCCGCGGTCGAGGAGGGCATCGTGCCCGGCGGCGGTTCGGCGCTGATCCACGCGGCCAAGGTGCTCGACGGCGGGCTCGGCCTGTCCGGTGACGAGGCGACCGGTGTCGCGATCGTCCGCGAAGCCCTCGGCTCGGCGCTGTTCTGGATCGCCGCGAACGCGGGCCTCGAAGGCGCGGTCGTGGTGAACAAGGTCCGCGAGGGCGACTGGGGCTTCGGCCTCAACGCGGCCACGCTGGTCTACGGCGACCTGCTGGAGGCCGGGATCATCGACCCGGTCAAGGTCACCCGTTCGGCGGTCTCGAACGCCGCTTCCATCGCCCGCATGGTGCTCACCACGGAGAGCGCCGTCGTGGAGAAGAAGGAAGAGGAGCCCGCCGGGGCCGGTCACGGCCACGGCCACGGGCACGGCCACTGAGGCCGGTCGGGACCGGGTGCTGAGGTTCGCGCGAACGGGCTAACCCGTGCGGGCGACCTCGCGCCCACGTGAGCGCGGAAGGGGCGGTGCCGAGGCGCCGCCCCTTCCGGCGTTCCCGGACACCCCGGCCGAGCCTCGGCCGAAGCCCCGACCAGGCCCGGAGCGCGGCGAAGGGGCGGCACCTGCGGATGCCGCCCCTTCGCCACGCTCCGACCTCGACCGGGTCCGGTCAGGTCAGCACCGGCTGTCGTTTGCGGGCCTTGATGATGCTGTCGCGTTCGGATTCCGAGAGCCCGCCCCAGATTCCGTACGGCTCCTGTACCGCCAGCGCGTGCCGGCGGCACATCTCCAGCACGGGACACGACAGGCACACGGCTTTTGCCCGTGCCTCCCGCCGCGCCCGCGCAGGTCCTCGCTCTCCATCCGGGTGGAAGAAGAACGCACTGTCCATCCCGCGGCAGGAGCCGCGCATCTGCCAGTCCCACAGATCGGCGTTGGGACCGGGAAGCCTTCGGGTGTCCGCCATCGAGACCGCCTCCTTGGCCCACTGACGTGAACTGCTCCATTCGGCTTAACGATGATCCACCGTAGAACCGCGCCAAAACTTGTTCAAGGGGGTCGGCGTCAGAAAGATGCCAATTCATTCGATGGGTGATCAGTCGAGGTCACCCCAGGAGTTGCCGGTAACGTCTCGTGAACGGACGATGTCAGCGTGATGACGCCCCCCGAGCACACCGCGGCGACGCCGGACGGCGAGCGGGAAACGGTTGCGGCAGAAGATGATCCTGCGCATTCGGTGACCTTGTCGGTGGCCGCGGTGGCCCGCCGGCTGGGCGTCGCGCCGGCCACTTTGCGCACGTGGGACCGCCGCTACGGCCTCGGACCCAGTGATCACACAACCGGGCGACACCGGAAGTACGCCCCGAAGGACGTGGCCCGGCTGGAGCTGATGCAGCGGGCCCTGCTGCGGGGCGCGTCGAGCGCCGAGGCGGCCAAGTACGCCCTCGCCGCGCCCGTGCCGCAGCCCCGGCTGGTCAGCACCACCCCGACCCGGCTCCCGGTGCTCACCGGCGGCGAGTTCGACGCCTCGTCGCAGCCCTCGGGCGGGCGCGGGCTGAAGCTGCCCGGTGCGAGCCGGCTCGCCCGGGGGGTCGGCCGGGCCGCGCTGGCGATGGACTCCTCCGCCGTCCAGCTGCTGCTGGCCGACTCGATCGCGCAGGACGGCGTGATCGCCACCTGGGACGACGTGGTCCGCCCGGTGATCGCCGCGATCGCCTCCCGCTGGGAGCACTCCGGCGCGGGGGTCGAGGTGTCGCACCTGCTGGACGAGTGCGTGCTGGCCGCGACGCTGCGGGCCACCCCGCTCGTGGCCGAGCCGCGCAACCACCGGCCCGTGCTGCTCGCCTGCATGCCCGAGGAGCGGCACAACCTGGCGCTCTACCCGCTGGCGGCGGCGCTCGCGGAGCGCGGGGTCGGCATCCGCCAGCTCGGCGCGGCCCTCCCGCTCGACGCCCTGGCCGCCGCCGTGCGCCGGACCGCGCCGGCCGCCGTCGTGCTGTGGGCCCAGCTCCCGCGCTACGCCGATCCGGGCGCGGTGTCCGCGCTGCCCCGGACGCGCCAGCAGGTGCGGGTGTTCGTCGGCGGGCCGGGCTGGGCGCGCGGCGTGGTGCCCTCGCCCGCCGAGCGGATCAACGGCCTGGCGGGCGCGGTCGACGCGATCGAGCGCGCCGTCTGCTGACCGCCCCGGCCGGGCCGGGGCGCGACCGGCGGACAATGGCCGGGTGGACACAGCGCGCGGTGCGGCGTTCGGCGACCGGCCGGGGGCGGACGTCCGGCGCGCGGCGACCGGTCCGCCCCGGGAGCGCTGGTTCGCGGCGGTCGCGCTGGGCGGCCAGGGGCACTACGCCGCCGCCGCCACCCTGCTGCACCCGCTCGTCCGGTCCGGTGATCGACTGATCGCGTCGCTGGCCGCCTCCACGCTCGCCTCGCACCGCCGCCAGCTCGGCTCGCACGCCACCGCCCGCCGGTTCGACGCGCTGGCCCTGGCCGCCGCCCCGGACTCGCCGGGGTCCGACCACGACGGGGTCGACGCGGCGGGCGCGCGGGCGGACGCCCTGCTGGGCCTGGCCGCCGACGCGCTGGGCGCGGGGCGGCTCGCGGAGGCCCGGCTGCTGCACTCGCGGGTGGTCACGCGGAGCTGGCGCAGCGCGGTCCGCGAGCGCTGGGTGGCCGCCGAGATCGAACTCGCCTCCGGTCACGCGGAGCGAGCGGTCGCGCCCGCCGAACGGGCCCTCGAACACGCCGAGGCGGCCGGTGCAACACGACACATCCTCAAGTCCCGACTCGTCCTGGGGACCGCGTCAGTGGTGTGGGGGACACCCGAAAGCGTCGATCGGGGCGTCCGTTTGCTAGAGTGTGACCTAAATCACACTGACCGCCACGGGCTTCTCTCGTTGTCCTGGCCGACGGCACTTGTGCTCCTGACCAGCCCCGTTGTCCGCAATCCTGCGGAGACCGCGAAGGTCCGGAAATCCGCCCTCAACGCTCTGAGCTGCGTGTTACGCAGAGCTGATCCGATCAGCCGACGACTCGCCGCCCACTCTCCGTGGATCCCGACGGCGCTGCTCCGTTCCGGGGAACCCCCGAACGCAGACGCTCAGACGAACTTCTTGACGGATTAAGCACCGGATCGTGTCAAGGTTCGGCCCCTAGCGTCCGATAGGGGAAGTGGAACGTCACTCGGCTGCAGGAAGGAGTCCCCGTGACCACGGTCCTTATTTGCGACGACCGGCGCAGTGTGCGGGAGGGTCTCACCCGCGTGATGTCGGCTGTCCCAGGGGTCAGCCGCATCGACTGCGTAGCGCACGGTGACGAGTTGTTGGCCCGGTTCTCTCGGCAGCCGGTCGACGTGGTGCTGGTGGGAACCCAGCGCGCCGTCCCGACCGGGGTCGAAGCGACCCGGCGACTCGTCTCGGCCAACCCGCAGGCAAACGTCATCGTGTTCGGCGCACCGGACGACGCGGGCAGCATCGCCGCGGCGATCGCCGCGGCGCCCGGGGCTACCTCCGCTGGGACGCCTCGCGCCCCGAGCTGGTGGCCGCGCTCGCGCACACGTTGGCGAGCACCTCCGTCCCCGCACCGCGCCAGCCGTCCGATCCGGGCGTCCAGCTGACGGAGCGGGAACTCCAGGTGCTGCGCGGGATGAGCCAGGGCAAGAGCAACGGGCAGATCGGGCGCGAGCTCTACCTGTCGGAGGACACCGTCAAGACCCACGCGCGCCGGCTGTTCCGCAAGCTCGGCGTCCGTGACCGCGCCCAGGCCGTCGCGCACGGCTTCCGGCGCGGCCTCGTGTCGTAAGGCCGGTCACACCAACCGGCACTCCTTCCTCCGGTCAGCCCGGTGACGCAACCGTCGCCGGGCTGGTTCGTTGTTCCGGGCGTGTCGGCAGGTCGTGGGGGGTCTTTGGACCCCTTTTGCGAACATCCGGCTCGCGGACCGGTACGGTTAGTGTCACCGGTACGGGCGACGTCGATCGTCCCGTGCCGTTCGTTGTCGGTACGCCTACACGTAACACCAGGGCTGTTGTCTGCGATGACCAACTTGGGGGACGGACTGGACGCCGAAGTGGGCGCAGCCGTCGATGGCGACCGCCACGCGATCGAGCGACTGCTGGCGTCTATACGTCCCTTGGTGGTGCGGTACTGCCGCGCCCGAGTCGGAAGGCAGGAGAGGTCTTTCGCTTCGGCGGACGACGTGGCCCAGGAGGTGTGTCTCGCGGTGCTGACGGCCTTGCCCAGCTATCGCGACCAGGGTCGGCCGTTCTTGGCGTTCGTCTACGGGATCGCAGCGCACAAGGTCGCCGACGCGCATCGCTCAGCCGCCCGGAACCGGTCCGAACCGGTCCCGGAGGTGCCGGACGCGCCGGAGACCGAAGCCGGACCGGAGCAGCGCGCCATGCAGGGCGAGCTGTCCGGGCGGATGGCCCAACTCCTGAAGGTCCTTCCGGAGAAGCAGCGGGAAATCCTGCTGCTCCGAGTGGTCGTCGGCCTGTCGGCCGAGGAGACCGCCGACGCCGTCGGCTCCACGCCGGGCGCGGTGCGGGTGGCGCAACACCGCGCCTTGGCCCGCCTCCGCAAGACCTTGGCAGCGGAGGAGGTGGTCTGAGTGGCCGACCAGCACGAGAAGGGCGATGGACAAGTCGTGCGCGGACGAGACGAGAGAACCCCGCTCACCTCGGATGACCCCCTGGTTGATCCCGGCGACGACCTCGCCGGCATCCGGGCGGACGACGCGTTGCTGGACGCGCTGGGCGGGCGTGGCCAGACCGATGCGTTGGTCGACGACGAGCTGAACGCGCTGCTCCTGGCGTGGCGGCGCGAAGTCGACAGTCGTCCCATGGGTGAGCTGGTCGACACCGATACCGCCGTGGCCACGATCGCCGCGGCCCGCCCCCAGCAGCGGGGGCGCCACCGTTTCCTGATCCCCCTCGCGAGCGCCGCCGCGGTGCTCGCCATCGCGTTCACCGGGGTCAGCCTGGTCGCCCGCGACGCCCAGCCGGGCGACGCCCTCTGGGGCCTGACCAGGGTGCTCTACTCGGACCACGCCCGGTCGGTGGAAGCCGCCGTGACGGTCCGCACCGACCTGGAGACCGCCCGCGCCGCGCTCAGCGCCGGCCGGTACGGCGAGGCCCGGGACCTGCTCAACCGCGCGAGCGAGGCACTGCCCTCGATCTCGGTGGACGACGGCAAGGCCGACCTCAAGGAGCGGCACGACTCGCTGCTGCGCGAGTTGACCAGCACCACGCCGGCCCCGACGAACACGCCCGCCGCGTCGACCTCGCAGTCGACCACCGCGCAGCCGACCACGCCGTCGGTCCAGCCGACCACGTCGCAGCCGACCACCACGGTCGAGCCGACGACGACCACCACGACGCCGACCACGACGACCAACGCGCCGCCCACCACGGACGGTTCGGTCGCGCCCCCGCCGACCGGCAGCGGCGAGTCCAGCGGCGGCGAGCAGCCCCGCAGCGACCCCGGCAGCGCGGGCACGCCCGTGCAGCCCGGCAACAACAGCCCGGCGGCGACCGGGGGCAACTGACCTCGGACCCGCACCGGATGCCCGTCACCTCACCCGAGGCGGCGGGCATCCGCCGTTCGTGGCGGGTGCGGACCGCGAGGTGTCGACGGCTGTCCGGAACGAGTGGAAGGTCCGGTTCGCCCCAGCGGGTGTGACGAGTGATCGGTCACATTCCGGGCGACGGGTCAGCGGGCGCTCTCGGTCGCCGTCACGCCGTCGGCGTACCCGCGGCAGTACTCCCAGCTGACGTACGAGGTCGGGTCCGGGTCGTAGGCCGGCTCGTGCGGCCGCATCCGGCCGTCGGCCAGCAGCTGCTCCAGGCTCGACCGCAGCAGCGCCCAGTCGTGGTAGTGCGGCTCCTGGCACTCGCCGCAGTCCACGACGATCCCTCTGACCCCGCGAGGTTCGAGCAGCGCCTGGTAGACCGCGAGGTCGCTCAGGTCGCCGACCAACTCCGCCCGCTCGACGTCGTCCATCGGCGGGTGGTCGTGGTCGTCTTCGGGCTCGCCGAGGGCCCGCGCCGGGTCCTCGGGGTCGCCCGCGAACGGGTCTGGTGGCAACGCGTCGTGCGGCACGACCACGCACGGTACCGGGCAGACCCCCGACCACGTCCAGATACCATGGGCTGAACCCATCGCCGCCTGCGGAAAACCCCATCCGCGCGCGGCGGGATCACCGCACGACGGAAGGCAAGCCAGCCGCCATGACCAGCGAGCTCAACGCTGACGGAGTCCCGCCCAAGTTCGCCATGCTGGGACTGACCTTCGACGACGTCCTGCTGCTGCCGGCCGAGTCCGAGATCGTGCCGAGCGGTGTGGACACCAGCACCAGGATCTCCCGCAACATCACCCTCCGGGTCCCGCTGGCCTCGGCCGCGATGGACACCGTGACCGAGGGCCGGATGGCCATCTCGATGGCCCGCCAGGGCGGCATCGGCGTCCTGCACCGCAACCTGTCGATCGAGGAGCAGGCCCGCCAGGCGGAGACCGTGAAGCGGTCCGAGGCGGGCATGGTGAGCGACCCGGTGACCTGCACCCCGGACGACACCATCAAGCACGTGGACGACCTGTGCGCCCGCTACCGGATCTCCGGCGTGCCGGTGACCGACGCGCAGGGCAAGCTCGTCGGCATCATCACCAACCGGGACATGCGCTTCGAGGTGGACCACTCCCGCAAGGTGAGCGAGGTCATGACCAAGGGCCCGCTGGTCACCGCGCAGGTCGGCGTCTCGGCCGACGCGGCGCTGGGCCTGCTGCGCCGGCACAAGATCGAGAAGCTGCCGATCGTCGACGGCGACAACCGGCTGCGCGGCCTGATCACGGTCAAGGACTTCGTCAAGACCGAGCAGTACCCGAACGCCTCCAAGGACCCGGACGGCCGGCTGCTGTGCGCCGCGGCGATCGGCGTCGGCGAGGACAGCTTCGCCCGCGCGATGACGCTGGCCGAGGCGGGCATCGACGTGATCATGGTCGACACCGCGCACGGCCACCAGCGCAACGTGCTGGAGATGGTCGCCCGGGTGAAGAAGGAACTCGGCGACGAGGTCGACGTGGTCGGCGGCAACATCGCGACCCGGGCCGGCGCGCAGGCGCTGGTGGACGCGGGCGCGGACGGCGTGAAGGTCGGCGTCGGCCCCGGCTCGATCTGCACCACGCGGGTGGTCGCGGGCGTGGGCGTGCCGCAGATCTCGGCGATCTACGAGGCGTCGCTGGCGTGCGCGCCGGCGGGCGTGCCGGTGATCGGCGACGGCGGCATCCAGTACTCCGGCGACATCGCGAAGGCGATCGCCGCGGGCGCGAGCGCGGTCATGCTGGGCAGCCTGCTGGCGGGCACCGCCGAGGCGCCCGGCGAGCTGGTCCTGGTCAACGGCAAGCAGTTCAAGACCTACCGGGGCATGGGCTCGCTGGCCGCGCTCCAGGGCCGGGGCGAGGCCAAGTCGTACTCGAAGGACCGCTACTTCCAGGACGACGTGCTGTCCGAGGACAAGCTGGTGCCCGAGGGCATCGAGGGCCGCACGCCGTTCCGCGGCCCGCTGTCGTCGGTGGTGCACCAGCTCGTCGGCGGCCTGCGCGCGGCCATGGGCTACACCGGCTCGAAGACGGTCGCGGACCTCCAGCTCAAGCAGTTGGTGCGGATCACCGCAGCGGGTCTGAAGGAAAGCCACCCGCACGACATCACGATGACCGTGGAAGCGCCGAACTACACCACGCGCTGAGCTAGGTTCCACGGGTAAGCCCGCTCCACGAGAGGACGAAACAAGGTGCGCGATCTGGTCGAGATCGGCATGGGCCGGACCGCGAGGCGGGCCTACGAGCTGGACGACGTCGAGATCATCCCCTCCCGCAGGACCCGGTCGTCCAAGGACGTCTCGACGGCCTGGCAGATCGACGCCTACCGGTTCGAGATCCCGCTGATCACCCACCCGACGGACGCGATCGTCTCGCCCGGCACGGCGGTGGCGGTCGGCGAACTCGGCGGGCTGGGCGTGCTCAACGCCGAGGGCCTGTGGGCCCGGCACGGCGACGTGGACGAGGCGCTGTTCCGGCTGGTGCAGTCGGTGGAGGACACCGACGACCCGGCCGCCCCGGTGAAGGTGCTCCAGGAGCTGCACTCCGCGCCGGTCCGGCTGGACCTGATCGCCGAGGCGATCAAGCAGGTGCGCGAGTCGGGCGTCACGGTGGCGGTGCGGGTCAGCCCGCAGCGGGCCGCCGAGCTGACCCCGGACCTGCTCGCCGCGGGCGTGGAGATCCTGGTCGTGCAGGGCACGATCATCTCCGCCGAACACGTCTCGCGCGACGGCGAGCCGCTGAACCTGAAGTCGTTCATCGCGGACCTGGACATCCCGGTCATCGCGGGCGGCGTCGGCGACTACCGGACGGCGATGCACCTGATGCGCACCGGCGCGGCGGGCGTGATCGTCGGCTACGGCTACACGCCGGGGGTCACCACGACCGACGCGGTGCTGGGCATCGGCGTGCCGATGGCCACGGCCATCTCCGACGCGGCGGCGGCCCGCCGGGACTACCTGGACGAGACCGGCGGCCGGTACGTGCACGTGATCGCCGACGGCGGGGTGCTGACCAGCGGTGACGTGGCGAAGTCGATCGCCTGCGGCGCCGACGCGGTGATGCTGGGCGAACCGCTGGCCGCCGCGTCCGAGGCACCGGGCCAGGGCCTGTACTGGACGTCGTCGTCGGCGCACCCGTCGGTACCGCGCAGCCACGTCTCGACCGGCGTGGACCAGGTGGTCGACCTGCGCAGCCTGCTGTTCGGGCCGTCGGTGGACCCGCGCGGCGTGACGAACCTGTTCGGTTCGCTGCGCCGGGCCATGGCCAAGACCGGCTACTCCGACATCAAGGAGTTCCAGAAGGTCGGCCTGACCGTACGGGGTTAGTACCGCGCCTGACCCACGATCCCGCGAGCCCGACCACCACGCGAGGCCGCGTCGGCCTGTCGCGCCGCCTTCCACCCCGATCACGCCCTTCGATCGGGGTGGAAGACGGCGCGATGGGCCGACTTCCCGGCGGCCGAGCCGCCGCGACGAAGTCGCGGCAATCCAGCACTAGCTGTTACTCGAAGTTACGCCTAATCTCGCGGGCATGGGTGAACTCGTCGGTAACAAGACCGATTACGACGTCGTGGTCGTGGGTTCGGGCTTCGGCGGCAGCGTCGCGGCCCTCCGGCTCACCGAGAAGGGCTACCGGGTCGCCGTCGTCGAGGCGGGTCGGCGCTTCGCCGACCACGAGTTCGCCAAGACCTCGTGGGACCTGCGGCGCTACCTGTGGGCGCCGGCCTTGGGCTGCTACGGCATCCAGCGCATCCACGCCCTGCGCAACGTGATGATCCTGGCCGGCGCGGGCGTCGGCGGTGGGTCGCTGGTCTACGCGAACACCCTGTACCGGCCGCTCAAGCCGTTCTACACCGACCGGCAGTGGGCGCACATCACCGACTGGGAAGCCGAACTCGCCCCGTTCTACGACCAGGCGAGCCGGATGCTGGGCGTGGTGGAGAACCCCACGACCACCCCGTCCGACGAGGTCATGCAGCGGGTCGCGGCGGACCTGGGGGTGGCCGACTCGTACCACGCGACGCCGGTCGGCGTGTTCTTCGGCGAGCCCGGCAAGACCGCCGAGGACCCGTACTTCGGCGGCGCGGGCCCGCACCGCACCGGGTGCGTGGAGTGCGGCGAGTGCATGACCGGCTGCCGGGTCGGCGCGAAGAACACCCTGGTCAAGAACTACCTGTACCTGGCCGAGCGGAACGGTGCGCGGGTGCTGCCGCTGACCACCGTCACCGGCCTGCGGCAGGAGCCGGACGGCACGTGGTCGATCGGCACCCGGCGCACCGGCGGCCGGTTGCGCAAGGGCCGGCGGACCATCACCGCGGGTCAGGTCGTGCTCGCCGCCGGCACCTGGGGCACCCAGCAGCTGCTGCACCGGATGAAGGCCGAGGGCGCGCTGCCCCGGCTCTCGCCCCGGCTCGGCGAGCTGACCCGGACGAACTCCGAGGCGATCATCGGCGCGGGCCGGTTCACCGTGGACGAGAACCGCAACTTCAGCCAGGGCGTGGCGATCACCTCGTCCATCCACCCCGACGAGCAGACCCACATCGAGCCGGTGCGCTACGGCAAGGGCAGCAACGCCATGGGCCTGCTCCAGACGTTGTCCACGGACGGTGCGAAGAGCACGCCGCGAGTGCTCCAGTTCCTGATCCAGGCGGTGCGGCACCCGGTGCGGTTCCTGCGGATCGTGTCGGTGCACCGGTGGAGCGAGCGGACGGTGATCCTGCTGGTGATGCAGAGCCTGGACAACTCCATCACCACGTTCAGCCGCAAGGGGTTGTTCGGTCGCAAGCTGTCCTCCAAGCAGGGCCACGGCGAGCCGAACCCGGCGTTCATCCCGGCCGGGCACGCGGCGAACCAGTCGGCGGCCGAGCACATCGGGGGCGTGGCCGGCGGCACCTGGGGCGAGCTGTTCAACATCCCGCTGACCGCGCACTTCATCGGCGGCTGCCCGATCGGCTCGGACGCCGCCTCCGGCGTGATCGACCCGTACCACCGGGTGCACGGCTACCCGGGGCTGTCGGTGGTGGACGGGTCGGCGATCTCGGCGAACCTCGGCGTGAACCCGTCGCTGACCATCACGGCGCAGGCCGAGCGGGCGTTCTCGTTGTGGCCCAACAAGGGCGAGGCGGACGGCCGCCCGGAGCCGGGCGCCGGGTACCGGCGGGTGGCGGCGGTGCCGCCGGCGGCACCGGCCGTGCCGGCGTCCTCGCCGGGCGCGCTGCGGCTGCCGATCGTGGAGGTGAAGTAGGTCAGCCGAGCAACGCGCGCAGGCCCGCCACGACGTCCGGGGCGTTGCGCAGCCGCACGCCGTCCGGGAGCAGGACCAGGCCGTCCGACCGGGCGCGCGACACGACCCGCGCCCGTTCCCAGATCAGCACGATCTGGAGCGCGACGGCCCGGTGGGCGTGGTCCGCGGCGGTCCCGCGCGGCCTGCCGAAACGGCGGCGCAACTCCTTGGCCACGGTGTTGCGCCCTTTGTAGCCGCCCAGCCCGACGTCGGCGAACACGGCGGTGAACGTGTCGGCGGCGAGCGCCACGGCGTCCTCGCGGAGCAGGGCTTCCCGGCCGTCGGTCATGCGCGGCACGGTACCGGTGCCGGTGGTGCCGGGGGTGCATATGTGTTGAGGTGAAAAGCTCGTGGGCGCGCTCTCGCCGTGCCCGTCCTATGGTTGGGGGCGTGGCAGCGAAGCCGTTTGCGTCCAGTGCCGACCTCGCTCCGAAGGACGAGGTGTTCGTCGAACTCGCGGAGGGCGTCTACGCCCTGACCGCCGAAGGCGACCCGAACGTGGCCGCCGTCGAGGGCGCGGACTTCCTGGTCTGCATCGAGGCCAGAGCCACCCCGGTGGCCGCCCGGCGCTGGCTCGACCTGCTCCGCGAGCGCACCGACAAACCCGTCCGCTACCTGGTGCTGAGCCACTACCACGCGGTGCGCACGCTGGGCGCGAGCGCGTTCGGCGCGGACGAGGTCGTCGCGCACGAACTGACCAAGGCGCTGATCGCCGAGCGCGGCGAGCAGGACTGGGCCAGCGAGTACGGCCGGATGCCCAGGCTGTTCGAGCAACCCGAGTCGATCCCCGGCCTGACCTGGCCGACGCTCACCTTCTCCGACCGCCTCACCATCCCGCTCGGCGGCGACCGGGGCGACCTGGAACTGCGGTACTGCGGGCGCGGGCACACCGCGGGCGACATCGTGGCGTGGCTGCCGCACCAGCGGATCCTGTTCGCGGGCGACCTGGTCGAGTCGCAGGCCGCGCTCTACACCGGCGACGCCTTCCACGACGAGTGGGCGACGTCCACTTTGGACAACGTGCGCGCGCTCGGCGCGGAGCAGCTCGTGGGCGGGCGCGGCGCGGTGGCGCGGGACCGGGGCGAGGTGGAGGCCGCGATCGCGCAGTCCCGGCACTTCCTGGACGAACTGCGCCGCACGGTCGGCTCGGTGCACGTGAGCGGCGGCACGGTGGCGCAGGCGTTCGCGGCCGCGCACAAGGCGCTGGCCCCGCGTTACGGGCGCTGGCCGATCTTCGAGCACTGCCTGCCGTTCGACGTGCAGCGGTACTGGGACGAGTGCTCGGGCGTGGACTGGCCGAGGGTCTGGACGGCCGAGCGGGACCGCGAGGTGTGGGCGGCGCTCCAGTGAGCCCCGCGCCCATCGGCGGCGAGGTCACCTCGGTCCGGGCGGCCGGCGACCGGCCCCGGCCCGGTGCCCTCGCGCGGGCCGCCGCGACGCCGGGACCGGCGTCCCCGGCAGGCGTCGTGCGCCCGGCGGCCGGTCGGCGTCCGGCGCGGCGCGGCGGCGACGACCCGGTGCTGGTGGTGGGGGCGGGACCGGTCGGCATGACGGCCGCGCTGCTGCTGGCGCGGGCCGGTGTGCCGAGCGTGGTGCTGGAGGCGGCCGGGCGGCGGACCGCCGCGGGCAGCCGGGCCATCTGCGTCCAGCACGACGTGCTCAACATCCTGGAACGGGTCGGCGCGGGCCGGGCGGTCGCGGACGCCGGCGTGACCTGGTACCGGGGCCGGACGTTCTACCGGGGCCGCGAGGTCGCCACCGTGGAACTGCCGCGCCGGCGGGGCTTCCCGCCGTTCGTGAACACGCCGCAGACCGAGGTGGAGCGCATCCTGGAGGCCCGGGTCCGGGAGGAGCCGCTGATCGACCTGCGGTGCGGGCAGCGGGTGGTGGCCGTCGCGCAGGGCGACCACGTCGAACTCACCACCGACACCGACACCTTCCGGGGCACGCACTGCCTGGCCGCCGACGGCTCCCGCTCCGCCGTCCGGGACCTGCTCGGCATCGGCTTCCCCGGCCACTCGTTCGACGACCTGTTCGTCATCGCCGACATCGCGGTCGACCTGGGGCACCCGGAACCCGAGCGGCTGTTCCACTTCGACCCGGACTGGAACCCCGGCCGGCAGGTGCTGCTGCACCCGCAGCCCGGCGGCGTCTACCGGATCGACTGGCAGGTGCCCGAGGGCTTCCGGCTGGAGGAGGGGCACATCCGGGAGATCGTCGGCGACCGCCCGTACGAGGTGCGCTGGCAGTCCACCTACCGGTTCCACCAGCGCCGGGCCACCGCGTTGCGGGACGGCCGGGTGCTGCTGGTGGGCGACGCGGCGCACGTGATGAGCCCGTTCGGCGCGCGCGGCCTGAACTCCGGGATCTGCGACGCGGACAACGCGGTGTGGAAGGTCGTGCTGGACCGGCGCGGCGAGGCGGGCCCGGACCTGCTGCCCTCCTACGAGCGGGAGCGCGCGGCGGCGGCCGACGAGAACCTCCGGGTCACCGGGGACACCATGCGGTTCCTGGTGCCGCGCACCGAGGAGGAGCACGCCCGCCGCCGCGAGGTGCTGGAGCGGGGCCGCGCCTCGGAGATCGACTCGGGTCGGCTGTTCGAGCCGTTCGCCTACCGCGACTCGCCGCTGACCAGCCCCGGCTGCACCGGGGAGCTGGTCGCGGACAGCGCCGGGGCGGGCCCCGACTTCACCGTCGCGGACGGCGTGCTGATCCGGCCGGACGGCCACCTCGCGGCGGTCGCGCCGACCGACCCGGCCGCCGCCCTGCGCCGGGCCAAGGGGTTCACCGGCGGCGCGGCGTGAGCCGGAAGCCCTCGGGCTTGAGCGTGAGCATCTCGGTGATCCGCAGCCGGTAGTCCGGGTCGGCGGCCAGGTCGTAGCGGCGCAGCACGGTGGCCAGCGCCAAGGTCGCCTCGTGCACCGCGAACTGCCGCCCGATGCACGCCCGCTCGCCGGTCCCGAACGGCTTGTAGCTGTGCGCGGGCCGGGCCTTGACCCGCTCGGGCGTGAACCGGTCCGGGTCGAACCGGGCGGGGTCCGGCCACACCTCGGGGTCGCGGTGCACCAGCGGCAGCAGCACCAGCGCCCACTGGCCCGCGCGCATCGGGTACCGGCCGCCCAGCACGGTGTCCGCCCGCGCCTCGCGCGCGTACCCCGGCGCGGTCGGCCACAGCCGCAACGCCTCGTCCAGCACCCGCCGCACGTACCGCAGCTTGGTGACCTGCTCGAACTCCGGCGTCTCGGCGTCGCCCCAGACCCGGTCGACCTCGTCGCGGGCGCGGGCGGTCACCTCGGGGTCGCGGGACAGGTAGTGCAGCGCGAACGAGAGCGCGCCGGAGGTGGTCTCGTGCCCGGCGATCAGGAACGTGATGACCTGGTTGCGGATGTTCACCTCGTCCAGCGCGCCCGAGGACAGCATCAGGCCGAGCAGGTCGGTGCCCGCGTCCCCGCGCCGCGACCGGATCACCTCGTCCACGACCTCGGCCAGGTAGGCGATGTCGGCGGCGTTGCGCCGCGCCGCCTCCCGCCGGGCCTTGCCGAACCCGAGCGGGGCCTGGAAGTTGCTGCGCTGCGCGTACCGCAGCGAGCCGAACATGGCCCGGACGAACGGGTGCGTCCGCTCGCGGCGGAACGAGTCGAACGAGTACCCGAACCCGACCCGGCCGATGGTCTCCAGGGTCAGCTTGGTCATGTCTGCCGACACGTCGACCTCGCCGCCCCGGTCCCACTCCGCGACCAGCTCGCCGACCACGTCGACCATCGCCGGGTGGTAGGCGCGCATCGCGCTCTGGGTGAACGCGGGCAGCAGCACGTCGTGCGCGGCCTTCCAGTTCGGCTCGTGGTTGTAGGCGGTGAACAGGCCGTCGCCGCCGACCGCGCGCAACGCGTCCACGCCCAGCGCGAGGTGCTTGGCGAACCGCGTCTCGTCGGCGAGGTCGGCGGTCAGCCCGCCGCCGGCCACGAACACCACCTCCTGGCTCAGGAACCGCCGGGTGAAGATCGGCCCGAGCCCCCGGCCGAGCTTCATGGTGTCCTGCACCGGGGTGCGGCGGCCGACGCCGATGACGTCGCCGAGCAACGGCACCCGCCGGCGCGGGTGCGGGATCGCGCGGGTGTCCATCCCCGGCGCGGGCATCAGCGCTTGGCCCGGTTCGCGGCCGACATCCGCTCCAGCACGTCGTCGGTGGCCAGCCGGCGCTGCAACCCCGCCGCGAAACCGGGGAACGCGCCGCCCAGCGTGCTCGCCGCGCGCAGCTCGACCGGGGCCACGTTGACCTCGGCGCGGTCCCGCTCGACGGCGTCCAGCACGCCCGCCGCGACCTGCTCGGGCGACACGGTCCGCATCCCGGGTGGCGGCTTCTGGCCGGTGTCGGCGAACATCCCGGCGTCCCGGACGAACCCCGGCTGCACCACGGACACGCCCACGCCGGTGCCGGCCAGGTCCTGCCGCAGCCCCAGCCCGAAACCGCGCAGGCCGAACTTGGTGGCGTTGTAGAGCGACGCGTGCGCCGAGGTCACCTTGCCCGCGAGCGAGCCGATGAGCACCACGTGCCCGCGCCGCCGGTCGACCATCGCGGGCACCAGGGCGTGGGCGAGGGCGATCGGGGCCTCCAGGTTGACCGCGAGCGCGCGGTGCACCTGCTCGGGCGTGAAGTCGGACAGCTTGCCGTTGGCGGGCAGGGCGGCGTTGGCGACCAGCACGTCCACCTCGCCGGCCTCGGCCGCCAGCCGGCGCACGTCGTCCGGGTCGGCCAGGTCGGCGACGATCGCGCGGGCCCCGGTCTCGGCGGTCAGCGCGTCCAGTTCGGCGACCTTCCGGCCGGTGAGCACGAGCTTCGCGCCACGCCGGTGCAGCGCGCGGGCGATGGCGTGCCCGAGGCCGCCGGTCGCGCCGGTCACCAGCACAGTCGTTCCTCTGACCTGCATGAACACTCCCCGGTTTCGGTCATCGGGTACCCGTGAGAGCTGGCCGGCGGGTACTGTTCGTTCGAACGAACAGTACCGTGGGGAGGGGTCGGCGTGTCGAGTCCGGACCTGGTCGGCCGCCACCGTCGGCCCGCACGGGTGGAATCGGCGCACGGGCGGCGGGGGAGAATGGCGGCATGACCAGACCCGCCGAGACCCGGCAGCGGATCATCGCGGCCGTGCTGCGGATCATCGGCGACGACGGCGTGGCGGGCGTGACCAACCGGCGCATCGCCCAGGAGGCGGGCGTTTCGCTCGGCTCGGTGACCTACCACTTCGCCACCCAGCAGGACCTGCTCAAGGCCAGCCTGCTGCACTTCGTCACCGAGGAGACCCGGCACTTCGGCGAGCTGACCCGGCAGACCCGAGGCGAGTGCGCGGACCTCCGGCAGGTCGTGCGGCTGGTCGGCCAGGTCGCCGACGCCATGCCGATGGACAGCGAGCGGATCGCGCCCTACGAGCTGTACCTGCACGCGGGCCGCGACCCGGAGCTGCGCAGCGCCGCCGCCGAGTGCTTCGCCGCCTACGACCAGCTCGCGGCCACCGTGCTGACCGCGCTCGGCGTGCCGGAGCCGGAGAAGGTCGCCAGTGCCGTGGTCGGCCTGGTGATGGGCCTGAAGCTGCGGGCCCTGGCGACCGGCTCCGACGCCGAGCACCTGGTGGACGCCCTGCTCATGCTGGCCAAGGGCGCCGAGCGGACCGCGTCCGGGACGACCCCCTAGAGGGCGATGCCGGTGAGCACCATCGTGCGCTGCTCGGTGAAGTCGTCCATCGCCGACCGCACGCCCTCGCGGCCCGTGCCGGAGCCCTTCACCCCGCCGTAGGGCATCTGGTCGGCCCGGTAGGACGGCACGTCGCCGATGATCACCCCGCCCACCTCCAGCTCGGCCGCCGCCTCGAACGCCACCGCGACGTCGCGGGTGAACACGCCGGCCTGCAAGCCGTAGTCGGTGGCGTTGGCCAGCTCGAACGCCTCGGCGGTGGACTTCACCACCGACACCGCCAGCACCGGCCCGAACACCTCGTCGCGCCACAGGTTCGCCGACGCGGGCACGTCCTGGACGACGGTCGGCTGCACCGACGTGCCGTCCCGGCCGCCGCCCAGGTGCAGGGTCGCCCCGGCGGCCACCGCCTCGGCCACCCACTCCTCGACCCGGCGCGCGTTGTCCTCGTCGATCAGCGGCCCGACCTCGACCTCGGGGTCGTGCGGGTCGCCGGTGCGCAGCGCGCGCACCGCGGCCACCAGCTTCGGCACGAACGCCTCGGCGACGTCCTGGTGCACCAGCACCCGCTGCACCGCGATGCACGACTGCCCGGCCTGGTAGTTGCCGAACGTGGCGATCCGGGACGCCGCCCAGTCCAGGTCCGGCCAGTCCGGGCAGACGATCGCGGCCGAGTTCGAGCCCAGCTCCATCAGCACGTGCTTGCGCGGCGCGGCGTCGGTCAGCGACCAGCCGACCGAGGTCGACCCGGTGAACGAGATCACCGGCAGCCGCTCGTCGGTGACCAGCGACTTCATGTCCGCGCCGCGCACCGGCAGCACGGAGAACACGCCCTCGGGCAGGTCGGTCTCGGCCAGCAGCTCGCCCAGCAGCAGCGCCGACAGCGGCGTGGCCGAAGCGGGTTTGACGATCACCGGAGCGCCCACCGCGAGCGCCGGGGCCACCTTGTGGGCGACCAGGTTCAGCGGGAAGTTGAACGGCGCGACGGCCAGCACCGGTCCGCGCGGCACCCGGCGGACCAGGGCCAGCCGGCCCTCGCCGGTGGTGTCGGTGTCCAGCCGCTGGAGGTCCCCGGTGAACCGGCGGGCCTCCTCGGCGGCGAACCGGAAGGTGTTCACCGCCCGGGTGACCTCGACGTTCGCCCACTTGAGCGGCTTGCCGTTCTCGGCGGTGATCGTCTCGGCGATCTCCTCGGCGCGGTCGGCCAGCGCGCGGGAGACCGCCAGCAGCGCCTCCGCGCGCACGTGCGCGGGCGTGCGGCGGAACTCCCGGGCCACCGAGGCCGCCGCCGCGATCGCCCGTTCCACCTGCTCGGGGCCCGGTACCGCGACCGACGCCACCTCCGTGCCGTCGAACGGGTGGTAGACGGTGATGGCCTGCGTGCCCTGCTCGGCGTGTCCGGCGATCCAGCAGGGACGTGGCTGCGGGGTGGTCGCGTCCATGCGCCCAACCTAGGCCGTTCCGCGCACCCGGTGCAGGTCTGAGACGATGTCGGCCGTGTCTGAGAGCAGCAACCGCCCAGTTCTGGTAGTCGACTTCGGGGCGCAGTACGCGCAGCTGATCGCCCGCCGGGTCCGCGAGGCGCAGGTGTACTCCGAGGTCGTGCCGCACACCACGTCCGTGGCGGAGCTGGCGGAGAAGGACCCGGCGGCCATCGTGCTGTCCGGCGGACCGTCAAGTGTGTACGAGCCGGGCGCGCCCCAGGTCGACCCCAAGCTGTTCGAACTCGGCGTCCCGGTGTTCGGCATCTGCTACGGCTTCCAGGCGATGGCCGGGGTGCTGGGCGGCACCGTCGAGCACACCGGCACCCGCGAGTACGGCCGCACCGAGCTGGACGTGACCGAGGCCGGCCTGCTGCACGAGGAGCTGCCCGGCACGCACCCGGTGTGGATGAGCCACGGCGACTGCGTGACCGCCGCCCCCGAGGGCTTCACGGTGACCGCGACCAGCGCCGGCGCGCCGGTGGCCGCGTTCGAGGACCGCGAGCGCCGGTTCGCCGGCGTCCAGTACCACCCCGAGGTCGGCCACTCGCCGCACGGCCAGGAGGTGCTGCGCCGGTTCCTGCACGAGATCGCGGGCATCCGGCCGCAGTGGACCACGTCGTCCATCGTGGACGAGCAGGTCGCGCGGATCCGCGAGCAGGTCGGCGACGGCAAGGCCATCTGCGGCCTGTCCGGCGGCGTGGACTCCGCGGTCGCCGCGGCGCTCGTGCAGCGGGCCATCGGCGACCGGCTGACCTGCGTGTTCGTCGATCACGGGCTGCTGCGCGCGGGCGAGCGCGCCCAGGTCGAGCGGGACTACGTGGCGGCGACCGGCGTGCGCCTGGTGACCGTGGACGCGCGCGAGCGGTTCCTGACCGCGCTGGCCGGCGTCACCGACCCGGAGGAGAAGCGCAAGATCATCGGCCGGGAGTTCATCCGGGTCTTCGAGCAGGCCGAGCGCGACCTCAAGGCCGAGGGCGACTACGAGTTCCTGGTGCAGGGCACCCTCTACCCGGACGTGGTCGAGTCCGGCGGTGGCGCGGGCGCGGCGAACATCAAGAGCCACCACAACGTGGGCGGCCTGCCCGACGACCTCCAGTTCACCCTGGTCGAGCCGCTGCGGGCGCTGTTCAAGGACGAGGTGCGCCGGGTCGGCACCGAGCTGGGCCTGCCGGAGACGATCGTGCAGCGCCAGCCGTTCCCCGGGCCGGGGCTGGGCATCCGGATCATCGGCGCGGTCGACGCCGAGCGGCTGGAGATCCTGCGCAAGGCCGACGCGATCGCCCGCGAGGAGCTGACCAGCGCGGGTCTGGACCGGGCGATCTGGCAGTGCCCGGTGGTCCTGCTGGCGGACGTGCGCAGCGTGGGCGTGCAGGGCGACGGCCGGACCTACGGCCACCCGGTGGTGCTGCGCCCGGTGTCCAGCGAGGACGCGATGACCGCCGACTGGACCCGCCTGCCCTACGACGTGCTGGAGCGCATCTCGACCCGGATCACCAACGAGGTGGCGGAGGTCAACCGCGTGGTGCTCGACGTGACGAGCAAGCCGCCGGGCACCATCGAGTGGGAGTGACGAGCCCCGCCTGACCAGGGGTCGCCGTACGCGTGAAGGCCACCTCGCGAACCTCGCGAGGTGGCCTTCACGACCCCCGGACTTCCCCCAGCGCCTACACCCCTGCCCCGATCTCCCCCCAGTGCTCCCGGATCCCCGGATCCCCTCCGGCTCAGCGCCTCCGGCGGGCCGAGCCCGCGAGCAGGCCCAGGCCGATCAGCATCGCGCCGCCCGCCAGGACCCACCTGAGGTCCAGGAACTCCGGCCACGACGCCCCGTCGGACAGCATGTAGGCGGCGGCGACCAGGGCGGCGGCCCCGAACACCAGGCCCACGACGTCCACGCCGCGCTTCTCGATCGTCTCCTGGTCAGCCACGGCTCACCACCACCTCTCCCACTCCGGCCCGCACGTCCAGCTCCAGTTTCAGCCCGCCCTCGCCGGCACCCTCGTCGACCACCGTCGCGGTGTTGTTCCGGCCACCCTTCTCCGGCCCCAGGCACTCGATCGAGCCGAGCCCGGTGTGGCAGGTCACGGTCACGTCCGCGTCGGCCGGCACCCGGACCTTCACACCGCCCACGCCCACCTCGACCGAGGTCTTCGCCGGCTTGTCGGTCCGCAGACCGGTCAGGTCCAGGTCGACGCTGCCCGCGTTGGTGTCGTACCGGGGCTGCAACTGCTCGATCGTCAGCGGCCGCGCGTTCACGTCCCCCACGTGGTCGGAGCCGTCGAACGTCGAGAAGTCCGCGCTGGTCAGCACCACCCCCGCGATGCTCAGCGGCACGACCAGGCCGATCAGCCCCCGGCCACCGCCGCGGAACGCGCCCACCAGCAGCCCCAGGCCCAGGGTGGCCACCACCAGGCCGGCGATGTGCGCCGCGGTGAACCAGTGGTTGTACGAGGACGCCACCAGCCCGCCCGCCAGCACCACCAGCGACAACCCGAACGTCGCGGCACCCACCCGGGACTTGCGGCGGCGGCGTTGCACCGGCCGCGCCGGCTGCTCGGCCGGCACCGCGCCGGTGGGCGTCGGCTCGGGCAGGTCCCACGCGAACGGGGCGGCACCCAGCGGGTCCCACGCCGGCGGTGTCACGCGGGCGGTCGGGGACTCGGCGGTATCCACGGGACTCACCTCGGGTGCGGAAGGTGGACGGTTGAGCGCGCCGCGACTGCGGTGCAGCAGGTAGATCGAGCCGACGGACAGCAGCACGCCGCCCACCATGGTGAAACCGCCGTCCACGAAGAAGCCCGTGGCGGGGAACACGGCCAGGCCCAGCAGCACGGTCAGCGGCACCGGCGTGGAGCTGCGGCCCCGGCCGATCAGCGCCTCGGCGGCGGACACCTCGTCGTCGGTCTGCGCCAGCCACAGCCAGCCCAGCAGGTAGATCAGGAAGCCCGCGCCGTTGCACAGGGCCATGGCCACGAACGCGACTCGGACGATGACCGGGTCGATCTGGTACCGCTGCGCGATACCGGCGGCGACGCCGGCGATCTTCCGCCCCTCGTGCGGCCGCCTGGGTCGGCTGACCCAGAAGTCCTTCAGCGTCTCCTCGACGCCGGCTGTGCTCAGGTTCCCGCTCACGGTGACGAGCATGGTTGTTCGGGGGACGATGCACATCGGGGACCCACCCTGAACCGCGCATCGGGTGGAACCCTGATGAAACCCGAAACCGCGCGTGTGACCATCAGGAGGTGAGTTCGCAGGTGGAGTCCACGCCCAAACCGGTCGACCCGACGGTGCCGAACCCGGTCGTGTCCGGCGCGACGGCGGCGCACCCCACCGTGCCGCATTCCGCTGTGCCGCATCCCGCTGGGCCGCATTCCGCTGGGCCGCACCCCACCGTGCCCAAAACGGCCTCGGGCAAGGCCGGTCGGGGGCCCGAGCCGGTGCGCAGGCGGCGGGCCGGGCGGGTGGTCGCGGGCGTGGCGGGCGGTGTCGCCGACCACCTCGGGGTCGAGGTGTTCTGGGTGCGGGCCGTGTTCGCCGCGCTCACCGCCCTCAACGGCGTCGGGATCGTGGCGTACGGCCTGCTGTGGCTGTTCGTGCCGCAACGCGCGGTGGACACCCCCGAGAAGCCCACCAAGCCCCGGGAGCGCCAGCAGGCGCTCGGCCTGGTCGCGCTGGGCATCGCCGCCGCGGTGGTCAGCGGGCTGCTGTCCGGGCCGGTCAGCGGCTGGATCGTGGGTCCGCTCGCGGTCGCCCTGGTCGGCGCGGCCGTGGTCTGGCGGGAGGCCGACGAGGCGCAGCGCCGGCGGTGGCGGGACGGGGCCAAGTCCGGCCTGTTCGGCACCGGCCGGGCCGCGCTGGTCCGGGTGCTGTCCGGGGTGGCGCTGGTCGCGATCGGCATCGGCGTGCTGCTGATCAGCAGCTACGGCATCGACCAGCTGCGGTTCGCGCTGCTGGCGGTGGTCGCCACGCTGGGCGGCGTGGCGGTGCTCACCGTGCCGCTGTGGATCAAGCTGATCAACGACCTGGGCGAGGAGCGCCGGGTCCGCATCCGCACCGAGGAGCGCGCCGAGATCGCCGCCCACCTGCACGACTCCGTGCTCCAGACGCTGGCGCTGATCCAGAAGCAGTCCGACAACCAGCGCGAGGTCAAGCGGCTGGCCCGGGGCCAGGAGCGGCAGCTGCGGGACTGGCTGTACGGGCCCGCGACGGGCGAGGACGGCCGGCCGACGGTGATGTCCGCCGCGATCGCCAAGGCGTCCGGCGAGGTCGAGGACCAGTTCGCGATCGCCGTCCAGCAGGTCGTGGTGGGCGACTGCGAGCTGGACCACAACCTGCTCGCGCTGGTCCAGGCGGCCCGCGAGGCGATGGTCAACGCGGCCAAGCACGCGGGCGTCGGCGAGATCAGCGTGTACGGCGAGGTCGAGCCCGAGCAGGTCACCGTGTTCGTGCGCGACCGGGGCAAGGGCTTCGACCCGGCGCTGGTCCCGGAGGACCGGCATGGCCTGGCCGACTCCATCCGGGGGAGGATGGACCGGCACGGCGGGGAAGTGCGGCTGCGCACCACGCCCGGCGAGGGCACCGAGGTGCAGCTGTACATGCCGAGGAAGACCGCCGGAAACCAGAAGACGGAGGCCAGGACGTGACAACCGAGAAGGCGCCGGTGCGGGTGTTCCTGGTGGACGACCACGCGCTGTTCCGGGCGGGGGTGCGCGCCGAACTCGACTCGATCACCGACGAGGTGGACGTGGTCGGCGAGGCGGGCTCGGTCGGCGAGGCGGTCGTCGGCATCGGCCACCTCAAGCCCGACGTGGTGCTGCTGGACGTGCACATGCCCGACGGCGGCGGTGCCGAGGTGCTGCGGCAGGTCCGCACGGCGCTGCCGGACGTGGTGTTC
The DNA here is from genome assembly GCF_056640475.1 of Saccharothrix sp. NBAS 001. Lineage (NCBI taxonomy): Bacteria > Bacillati > Actinomycetota > Actinomycetes > Pseudonocardiales > Pseudonocardiaceae > Saccharothrix > Saccharothrix sp. NBAS 001. The sequence continues at coordinate 7,236,651 of NZ_CM153251.1, read as the reverse complement.
CTGGCGCTGTCGGTGTCGGACGCGGCGGAGGACGTGATCGCGGTCATCCGGGCGGGCGCGCGGGGCTACGTGACGAAGACCATCTCCAGCCAGGAATTGGTGCGCGCGGTGGTCCGGGTGTCCGAGGGCGACGCGGTGTTCAGCCCCCGGCTGGCCGGGTTCGTGCTGGACGCGTTCGCCGACCGGCCGGGCGCGGCCCCGATCAGCGACCCCGAACTCGACCTGCTCACGCCCCGGGAGCGCGACGTGCTGCGGCTGCTGGCGCGCGGCTACGCGTACAAGGAGATCGCGTCGGAGCTGTTCATCTCGGTGAAGACGGTCGAGACCCACGTGTCGAGCGTGCTGCGCAAGACCCAGCTCTCCAACCGCTACGAACTCTCCCGCTGGGCCTCCGACCGCCGCCTGGTCTGACCGGGCCCGCCCCCGCGCGGGGGCGGCGGGTCAGGCGACGGCGGCCTTGAGCGCGTCGAGCAGGGTCTGCACGGCGGGCGAGTTCAGGCTGTCCTCGCGGACGGCGGCGCAGATGGTGCGGGTCGGTTCGGGGCGGCGGAGCTTGCGGACGACCACCCCGGGGTGGATCACGCCCAGGCCCAGCTTCGGCACGATGGTCACGCCCAGCCCGGCCGCCACGAACCCCTGCGCGGTCGGGTAGTCGTCGGACTCCAGCACGAAGTTCGGCGCGAAACCGGCCGCCGCGCAGCCGTTGAGCACGATGTCGCGGCACGGGCCCGGCGGGTTCACCGCGTCCACCCACGGCTCGTCGGCCAGGTCGGCCAGGTCGAGCACCCGCTTGCGGGCCAGCTCGTGCCCGCGCGGCAGGACCGCCAGGTAGGGGTCGTCCAGCAGGTGGACCAGGTGCACCCCGCGCGGCGCCTCGGACAGCCCGTAGGCCACCGACAGCGCCACGTCCGCGCGGCCCGCCTCGATCTCGACCATCGGGTCGTCCGGCTCGGTCAGCTTCAGGTCCAGCTGCACGTCGGCGTGCCGCGCCTTGAACACGGCCACGGCCGGCGGCACGAGGGCCGCGCCCGCCGTGGCGAAGTACCGGACCCGCAGCCGCCCGGTGCGCCCCTCCCGCAGGTCGGCCAGCGCCGCCTCGGCCTCCACCAGCCGGTCGGTGATGTGGGCGGCGTGCTCGGTGAGCATCCGGCCCGCCGCGGTCGGCCGCACGCCCCGCCCGACCCGGTCCAGCAGGGGCAGCCCGGCCTGCTTCTCCAGGGCCGCGACCTGCTGGCTGATCGCCGACGGGGTGTAGCCGAGGTTCACCGCGGCGGCGGTGATGGAGCCGGTGGTGACCACGGCCCGGAGCACCTGCATGCGTCGCACGTCCAGCATCCCGCGATCGTACAGCTGAGCTTAAGCATCGTGCAGTTCTATTCACTTGTCCTGATGCTTCGCGTGCCGCAAAGTATGTCTGTGAACAGACCCGGCACGCTGGTCAGGATGGGTGTCCTCGCCCTGCTCTGGGGTTCCAGCTTCCTGTGGATCAAGATCGCCCTGACCGGGCTGTCGCCGGTGCAGATCGCGCTGGTCCGCACGGTGCTCGGCGCGGCCGTGCTGGTCGTGCTGGTCTACACCCGGGGTCAGCGGCTGCCGTCGGGCAAGGGCATCTGGGGGCACTTGGCGGTCGCCGCGGTCTTCGGCAACGTGATCCCGTTCGTGCTGTTCGCGGTGGGGGAGCAGACCGTCGACTCGGGCGTGGCGGGCGTGCTGAACGCCACCACGCCGCTGTGGGCGCTCGCCCTGGGCCTGCTGCTCGGCTTCGAGCGGCGGCGCAACACCGCCCGCCTGGCCGGGCTCGTGCTGGGCTTCGCGGGCACCCTGCTGATCTTCGCGCCGTGGGAGAAGGCCGGCCTGGCGAGCTGGGGCGCGCTGGCGTGCCTGGCCGCCGCGGCCTCCTACGCGGTCAGCTACACCTACATCGGCCGCACGATCTCCGGGCGCGGCCTGTCGTCCATCCAGCTCTCGTCGGCCCAGCTGGTCACCGCGAGCGGCCTGACCGTGCTGGTGCTGCCGGTCGGCGGCCTGGCCGAGACCCACCTGAGCTGGCAGGCGCTGGTGGCGGTCGGGATCCTCGGCGTCTTCGGCACCGGCGCGGCGTTCGTCATCAACTACCGGCTGATCGAGGACGAGGGCCCCACGAACGCCACGACGGTCGGCTACCTGCTGCCCGTGGTGTCGGTGCTGCTGGGCGCGGCGTTCCTCGGCGAGGACCTCAACGCCCGGGTCGTGGCGGGCATGGTCGTGGTCCTGGTGGGGGTCGCGCTGACCCGCCGGCAGCCCGCGACGGCGATCATCCCGGTCGAACCGGAACCCGCGACTACGCACAAGTGACCTGCGATAACCCTGGGTTACCCGCCGGTATCGGCCAACTGAGACAGCCGAACTGGGCAAACGGGTGGACCTGAGACCCAGGTCTCCCCCGATAGCGTGGTATTGGCCCGAACCACGTCCCGATCGGCCTTCTCGGACGTCTCCTCTCCAAGAGAGGGATGAACACGGGAAGGACTCCACACCATGAGCGCCGAGAGCATCACCGCGAGCACCACGTTCCACCTTCTGGTTCCGGGGGTCGCGCCGGCACCGGTGGAAGCCGAACTGCACTACGAGCCGGAGGACCCCTACGCGGTCGCCGTGCTCTTCCACACCGGGCAGGGCAAGGTCGAGTGGATCTTCGCCCGCGACCTGCTGGCGGACGGGCTGCTCACGCCGTCCGGCGAGGGCGACATCCTGGTGCGGCCGGCCGCCGACGACCCCGAGCGGGTCCTGCTGGAGCTGAACGCGCCCACCGGCTTCGCGATCCTGTCGGCCCAGGCCGAGGACATCGCCGAGTTCCTGGACCTCACCTACGACGTGGTCCAGCCCGGCGAAGAGGACCTGTGGATCGACTTCGACCGCGAGCTGGCCAAGCTGGTCTCCACCAACTGACCCGGCCGCCCGCCTTCGTTCGGGTGCGACAGGGGGCCTGGGGGACGGTAGGCGGCCGGTACCGGCCGGTCGAGCGGAACGGCGGCGGCGCGAGTGCCGCCCGGCGGGCGCGCGACGCGGTGCTGGACCGCGCAGACGGGGGTGAAGCAGCTGTACCGGCCCGGATCGGGGAACCCGGGCCGACGGGGGACGTGAGCCATCGGGGGACGTGGGCCGGAGCCCGGACGTGGCGGGCAGCGCCTACCGGGACGTGACACCGCAGACCTGCTCCGGGCAGGCCCGCGCCGCCCGTGATCGCCGTCCGGAACGACCCGCGCTACGCCTTGCCCAGTGGCTGGTCCTTGGCGATGAACAGGCCCTGGTTCTCCCACTTGAGCACGATCAGCTTGCGCTCGCGGGACACCGAGTCGTCCTTCATCCGGTACGCGACCTCGATCTCGTACGCGTACGGCTCGTTGATCTTCAGGTTGGTCAGCTCGACCGACTTGACCTGGCTCCACCAGCTCTTGTAGCCCTCAAGCCCGCCGCTGACGCCCTTCATCTCGGCGGTCAGCCGGTTGAAGCCGTCCTCCGCGTTCGCGGGCATCAGCGCGAAGTAGTCGCGGATCGCCTGCTCCTGCTGGTCCGGCGTCGGGTCCGTGGTGATCTTCGGCGGCGGGGTGGCCGCCTTCTTGGTGGTCGACGCCGACGGCTCGCCACCCGCCGCGGGCTGGGTCGCGGTCGTGGTCTGGCCGGCCTGGTTGTCGCCGCCGCCACCGCGCGACAGCATGCTCGCCAGCAGGATGCCGACCACGGCGGCGGCCGCGATGGCCAGCGCGGTGACCACGGTCGACCGCTTGCTCTTCATCGGCCCGCGACCCGCCTGCTTGGGCTCGCGACGCGGCGCGGCGGCCGGGCGCTGGGGCGGCGGCAGCGCGTTCGAGGGACGCGGCGGGGTCGGCACGGGGGCCACCCTCGTCGCGGCCGGCGCGGGCGCGACCGCCCGGGTCGCCGCGGCCTGCGGCTGCTTCTGCTGCACGGGCGCGCCCTGCCACGACGGCGGGTGGGTCTGCGGCAGCGCCACCGGGAACTCCGGCGCGGCCCGCCCGGCGGCCACCGCCGCGAGCGCCTCCTTGGCCTCGGCCATGGTCGGCCGGTCCTCCGGCTCGGCGCGCAGCAGGCGCATCAGCAGCGCGGTCAGCGGGCCGGCCTGCTTGGGCGGCGTGACCTTGCCCGACGCGACCTGGTGCAGCAGCGCGATGGTGTTCTCGTTCAGGCCGAACGGGGGCATCCCCTCGATCGCCGCGTACAGCGTCGAGCCCAGCGAGAACACGTCCGAGGGCGGGCCCGGGTCGTAGCCCTTGGCGACCTCCGGGGCCAGGTACGCGGGCGTGCCCGCGAGCATCCCGGTGGCGGTCACCGTCACGTCGCCGGTCGCCCGGGAGATGCCGAAGTCGGTGATCTTGACCGTGCCCTCGTTGCCGAGCAGCACGTTGCCGGGCTTGATGTCGCGGTGCACGATGCCCGCGATGTGCGCGGCGGCCAGCGCCGAGGCGACCTGCGAGCCGATCGACGCCACGTCGCGGGGCGGCAGCGTGCCGCGCTCGGACAGCACCGTGGACAGGCTCTTGGACGGCAGGTACTCCATCACCAGCCACGGCTGGCCGTCGTCCTCGGCCACGTCGTAGACCGCGATCGCGTGCGGGTGCTGGAGGCGGGCCGCGATCCGGCCCTCGCGCATCGCGCGCCGCTTCGCCTCGTCGGTGTCCGCCTCGGCCAAGCCGGGCTGGAGCAGCAGCTGCTTGACCGCGACGGTGCGGTGCAGGCGCTCGTCGTGCGCCTGCCAGACGATGCCCATCGCTCCGCTGCCGATCCGGTGGCCCAGTCGGTAGCGGCCGGCAACCAGGCGGCCATCGTCGGTCACAGGTGCTCCAAAGCTAGCTCGGGCTGGTCAAGGGGCGAACACCGGTGACATCGCCACTGCCGCGGGGACGTTGCTCGTCACCCGATCGGGTTCGTCGTCCACCTTACGAGGTTTGCTACCCGCCTTGGGGCTGCGCGCTCGTTGTCGTCGCGGCCGGCGGCGTCGTGGTCGACGAGGGAGTCGTCGGCTTCGGCGTCGTGGTCGTCGTCGTGGTGGTGGTCGTCGTGGTCGTTGTCGTGGTGGTCGTGGTGGTGGTCGTGGGTTCTTCGGTGGTCGTGCGCGGCGGCTCTGTGGTGGTCGTCACAGCGGCCGTCGTGGTCGTCGTCGGGGCGGTGCTGGAGGTGCTGTTGGTGACCAGCGGCGCCTGCGGGTTCTTGCTGTCGAACGCGCCGAGCAGCACCAGCAGGAAGCCGATCAGCAGCAGGCAGCCCAGCACCACGGCCGCGATCACCAGCGGCCGGGTGTTGTTCGGCTCGGGCGGCGGGGCCACCGGGGCGGTCGGGCCGACCGTGCGCGGCGCGGGCCGGACCACCCGGGTGCGGTCGGCGTCCAGCACGGTCGTCGCGCCCGCCAGGGGCATCGGCGCGGGCGCGAGGCCGCCGAGGCTGGGGTTGCGGCCGTGCGCCACCGCGTTGAGCATGTCGCGGGCCTGGGCCATGGTCGGCCGGTCCGCCGGTTCGTAGTTGAGCAGCACCAGCAGGACGTCGGCCAGCGGGCCGTCGACCGTCGGCGGGTTGATCCGGCCGGCCGCGACCGCGTGCAGCACGCCCAGGGTGTTCTCGCTCAGCCCGAACGGCGGCTCGCCCTCGACGGCCGCGAACAGCGTCGAGCCCAGCGAGAACACGTCGGAGGCGGGCGTCGGGTCCTGGCCGCGCGCGATCTCCGGCGCGAGGTAGGCGGGCGTGCCCGCGATCAGGCCGGTCTTGGTCACCGTGACGTCGTCGCTGGCCCGGGAGATGCCGAAGTCGGTGATCTTGACCAGGCCGTTGTCGGCGAGCAGCACGTTGCCCGGCTTCACGTCCCGGTGCACGATGCCCGCCGCGTGGGCGGCGGCCAGCGCGGCGGCGGCCTGCGCGCCGATCTGGGCGACCTCGATCGGATCCAGCGGGCCGTGCTCGGCCATCGTGTCGGCCAGGCTGCTGGACGGCAGGTACTCCATGACCAGGCACGGAGCGCCGTTCTCCTCCACCACGTCGTACACCGCGATGGCGTTCGGGTGGTGCAGCTTGGCCGCGATCCGGCCCTCGCGCATGGCGCGCTGGATCGCCTCGTCCTGCTCGGTGGCGTCGAGGCTGGGCTGGAGCAGCAGTTCCTTAATGGCCACGATCCGGCCGAGGCGCTCGTCCTGGGCCCGCCAGACGATGCCCATGGCACCGCTGCCGATCCGGTCCAGGAAGCGGTAGCGCTCGGCGATCAGCCGGCCGTCGGCGCTCACCCGACCACCTCGCTGGGGCGCTGCGGGACCGCGGCAAGGGCAGCAGGTCTCACGCTCGGGCTCCTCGTCGTGCGGATCGGTGCGCGGACAGCCTACCCCGGCGGTGACTACGGCTTTCGGACCGTTGCGCAGGTCACGCGAGCTACGTCCGGACCGGGAAGGGATACCCGAATACGCCGGAGGAAGCCACCTGTTCGGGTGAAGATCGCGGCATTTGAGTCCGAACGGCCCAGTCCGGGCACACCGAGCGGCCCTCGTTTTCCGGAACGTCCCCGCCCCGGATCGGGCCGGCACCGGGCCCTCGCGGGCCGGGCGCGCGCCGGGTCGGCGAGCGGGATCGCGTCCGGGCGGGCGAGGCGACTACGCGGCGGGCGAGAAGAAGTCGAAGCCGCCGAGCGGGTCGAGGATGCCGCCGAGGTCGAGGCCGATGCCGGGCGTGGAGGGCGCGGTCGAGGAGGGCGGCGTCGAGGAGGGCGGCGTGCTCACGCCCGAGGACGGGGCCGGGGTGGCGTTGCCGGAGGACGGCGGCGGGACCTCGGACGTCGTGGGCGGGGTGGTCGTGGCCGGCGGCGGCACCTGGGTGGTCGGCGGGGCCGTCGTGGTGGGCGGCTGCTCGACCGGCGGCGGGGCCTGCTCGGTCGTGGTCGTGGTGGGCGCCGGGGCGGGCTGCTGGGTGGCCCGGGGGCGCTGGGTGGAGGTCTGGGCGGGCGCGGTGGTGGTCGGCGCCTCGGTGGTCTCCTCCGCGACCGGCTGGGCCTGCTGCGGTTTCGCGGCGGCCGCGGCCAGGTCGTTGCCGAGGGTGCTGGTGCTGCGGGCGGCCTGGCGGTTGTCGTAGCGGACCTCGGCCAGCGGGCGCTCGTCGGGCGAGGTCAGCAGGTTCGTGGCGGTGAACGCGACCGCGCCGGCCAGCACCACGCCGCCGCCGGCCATCGCGACCAGCTTCGGCACCGAGAAACCGCCGCCGCGCTCCTCCTCGCCGGCGCGGCCTTCGCGGCGCAGCAGCTCGGTGATGTGCAGTTCGCGGCCGGACAGGTTCGCCTGCGGCTTGAACCGGATCGTCGGCTCGTCGGTGATCCGCGGGATCGGCTGCGTCTCCGCCTCGCGCCTGGCGATCAGGTCGGCGACCGACAGCTTGGCCGTCGTGCCATCCTGTCGACGGCGGTTGTCGTCGTTCGACACCGGAGTTCACCTTTCCCGGAAGTGTGCGTTGAGCTACCAACCGGGAACATGGATACCGAATCGTGACCGACTCCGTAACCCCTTTGGGGGAAGTTTCCTCGTCAAGAACCTTACTAATCGACGCTGAGTGAGATTCGATCTCAAGATCGTCACACAGGGTCAGCTGCGTTGGGCCGAAAGGACCTCTGTCCCGACGATGCGCGGCGGGCTCGTGTCGGTCAGCCGGAACCGCTGCTCGACCCGCAGCCACCGCCCGGACCGCTCCTGCATGGACACCGCGGCGTGCACCGCGCCGTCCGGTTGCAGGGTGGTCGACTCGATGGTGATGGCCTGGATGCCGCTCCACGACGCGACGAACTCGCGGGGGCTCCCGCCGACCAGGTCCGGGGCCAGCAGCCGGGCCGCTTCGGCGGGCTTGGCGGGCAGCAGCTCGTAGAACTGCCGCACCACGTCCACCTGCGGTTTCGACCTGGTCGCGGCCTCCCTGGGCGGCACGACGGGGCTGTCGGGCTCCATCGGCACCTCCGGCAGCTCGGCCTCCGGCACGGAGCGGGGCAGGACCGGGACGACCTCGCGCGGCCCGGCCAGGCGCGCGGCGAGCGCGTCCGGCCGCAGCGCGGAGGACCCGGTGATCTCGGCGGCCGGGGCGACGACCGGTGGTGTGGGACCGCCGTCCCGGTTCTGGACCAGGATCGCGGCGGCGGTGACGGAGACCAGCAGCACCAGCGCGCCGGTGGTCAGGCCCGCGACCCGGGCCGCCCGGTTGGACGGTCTGGGCGGTGCCTGGTGGGCGGGCTCCCCGGAGAAGTCGGCGACCAGGTCGTGGGTGGCGGTCTGGTCCCGGGCCGGCGCGCGCGACGGGGTGCGCTGCTTCCGGATGAGTTCGGCCACCGAGACCGAACCCGCGCGGCTGTGCCGGCGACCGCTCGTCGTAGGGCGCTGCACTGGCGACTCCCTCGTACCTGATGGCGTCAGCGAGAACTCATACCGCGCTTCACCAGCGGAAAGCCACGAGTACGGAGGGGTTCACCCTTTCGTGGCGGCCAGCGGTACGACGCTGTCCCTCGATCAGGCGATCAAGTACGGAGAGGTAGGGGGCTGTACGTTCGCGAACGACCGTTGGGCGTCGCCGGGAGGCCGTTCGACGTCGGCCGCCGAATTCGGTATCCGACCGCCGGCCCGGAGCCCGGCTACGCGCCGCCGACCAGCCGCTCGCCGTTGATCAACGGCTCGCCGGCCGTGGTGAAGTTCAGCTCGCGCCGCTCGGTCGTGGTGCTGCCGTCCTTCTTCGTCACGTTCAGCGTGCTGACGGTGACCCCGGACGCCGGGTCCACCGAGATCGCGGTGACCTGGATCAGCGAGACGTCCGAGAACCGCCGCTCCACCAGGGCCTCGGCGTCCGGCCGGAACACGTCGGCCACCATCGCCATCGCGGTGTTCGCGTCGGCCACCATCTGCTCGAAGAACCGCTCGGTGCGCAACGCGATCGCGGCCCCGTCGACCACCGGCTTCGCGTCGCCGGGCACCGTGGTCACGGTCGGCGCGGAGGACGGGCCGGTGGTCCCGGCGGGCTTGCCGGGCTTCCCGCCCGGACGCGCGCCGGTCGACGCGTCGCCGGCGCTGCCGCCGGGCGAGGTCGGCGCCACGGGCGCGCCCCCGGTGCCGGTGCGGCTCTCGCCGGGGGCCCGGACCACCGCCTGCTCGGCGGGCAGCCGGTCCGGCCGGACCGCGCCGGTCGGCGGCGGTGTCGTGGCGCTGGTGCCGAAACCGGTGATCAGCGGGCTCGCGGTCGGGTAGCCGGGCATCCCGATGCGCTCCTCGGGCGTGTCCGCGCCGACCAGCTTGGCCGCCGCGTACGCCAGGCCCACCAGCACCGCGGCCGACGACACGACGGCGAACCAGGCGGCCCGCTTCCAGGTGCGCGGCGGCGTCACCGAGGCGGGCACCAGGCCGATGTTGAACTTGCGCAGGCCGACCGCGTCGGTGTCGACCAGCGGGTCGCGGGTGCGCTGCGCCGGCACCGCGCCGGGCCGGACGACCGGCTTCGCGTGCGGGGCGGGCGCGCTGCCGGGCCGCCCGTCCAGCGGCAGCCAGATGGCCCCGCCCTCGTGCTCCAGCCGGTGCCTGCCAGACCGTTCCGGTTCCCCGATGTCCATACCTGTTGTGATCCCTCCCACCCCCGGACCTGACGCGACTCGGGCCGCAGTTCACCTGTTCAGGCGCAGGGAGTCGGGGGTGGGACGTCGAAAACCCCGCGCCTACCTCAGGGTAGGTGCAGGGTTCGGCGGTGGCTGGACGGGTCAGCCGGATGGCACAACGTCACACCCGACTGTGTGAAGTTCGGGTTCCAGGTCTTCAGTTCCCGCTGTTCAGCTTCTTGCGGCTGCTCTGCAACGCGTTCGTCGCGGCCAGACCGGCTCCACCGGCGATCAGCGCGCCGATGATGTCGCCGGACACGCTCCCACCCGACGTGATCAGCAGACCGATCAGAGCCACCACCGTGGTGACGCCGGCGACCGTCCAGCGACTGCGCACGTACTGCGCGATCGGCGCGCCGGCCGCCCGCTTGGACTTCGCGGCCGAACCCAGCATGGCCAGGTAGCCGTCGTGCGCGAGCGTGGCGAGCACGCCGAGGATTGCGATGAGGCCCGTGATGAGACCGATGACTCCGCCCATGTGTCCAGTGTGCCTGCGCTTTTTCGGTTTGGCCCATGGGTGATCGCCCTGATATCCCCCTGGGGTGGAGTTTTTCTGGCACGACGCCTGCTTGGCGCACGACACCGGCCGAGGTCTGTGGGAGCTGCCCGGCGACTGGGCGTGGCTGGACGTGCCCGAGGCGCACCCCGAGAACGCCGACCGGCTGCGCACCTTCCGGCACGCCCTGACCGCGGGCCCGGTCGCGCCGCACCTCACCTGGTCCGAGGGCCGGTTCGCCACCGACGAGGAGCTGGCGCGCGTCCACACGTCCGCATACCTGTCCTATCTATATGGCGCGTGCCACGAGGGCGGGCAGGTGTCCCTGGAGACCAACACGGTCGTGGGCCCCGGCTCGTGGGACGCGATCCGCGCCGCCGCCGGCACCGCGCTGGCCGCGTACGAATCGGTCGCCGCCGGGCGCACCCGCCTGGCGTACGCGCTGGTCCGGCCACCCGGCCACCACGCGCAGCAGGAGCTGGCGGACGGCTACTGCATGGTCAACAACGCCGCCCTGGTCGCCGAGACGGCCCGGCGCGCCGGGCACCGGGTCGCGGTGCTGGACTGGGACGTGCACCACGGCAACGGCACCCAGGACGTGTTCCGGGGCGTGGACGAGGTGCTGACGGTCTCCGTGCACATGCGGCACGGCCCGTGGGGCGCGAACCACGCCCAGACCGGTGGTCCGGAGGAGAGCGACCGGGGCAACCTCAACGTCGAGCTGTCGCTGGGCGCGGGCGACACCGCGTACCGGCGGGCGCTGGACGAACTCGCGCTGCCCGCGATCCGCGAGCACGGCGCGGACTTCCTGGTCTGCGCGTCCGGGTTCGACGGCTCGGCGTTCGACCCGAACGGCAGGCACAACCTGACCGCCGCCGGGTACCGCGACATCGGCCGGCGGGTGGCCGCGCTGGACCTGCCGACCGTGCTCACCCAGGAGGGCGGCTACCTGCGCGGGTACGCCGCCCTGTGCCTGCACGCGCTGGTCGAGGGGCTGGTGGGGGTCGGGCCGCTGCTGGACGACCCCCTCGCGTACCTGCCCGACGACGATCAGCTCGTGGACCTCGACCTGGCCCGCGCGGCTAGCGGCCGAGCGGGCCCCGGCCCAGCTTGAGCAGGATCATCGCCAGGTCGCGACCCTCCGGCCCGAGTTCCCGGTAGCGGTTGAGCACGTCGATCTCGCGGTTGTGCACGATCTTGGTGCCGCCGGCGGCCATCCGCGCCGCGCCGATCGTCCGGGACACCTCCACCCGCCGGTTGACCAGGCGGAGGATCTCCGCGTCCAGGAAGTCGATCTCCTGGCGCAGTGCGTCGATGTCCTCGTTGGCGGGTGCGGTGTCGGTGCTGTTCATCGCTGGTGACCTCTCGACTCTGGCTGGGGAGTCCCGGTCCGGAAGCGGCGAAGCCCCGGAATCCGAGGACTCCGGGGCTTCGTGGGTGGCTTGGCGCGCTAGCGGTCCACGGGAGCCGGAGTCCGGGTCCCGTAGAAAAACTCGAAGTTGACCGAGCGCATGGGCACATCATGCCACAGCCGGCGGATTGCGCGGAGGTCTGTCGGGGGTACCGGGTAACGTGGATCCACGATGAGCGCCTTGTTCGACTTGCCGCCAAGTCCCCCCGATTCCCGGTCCTCCCGGCTGCTGGCCGACCTCAACCCGGCCCAGCGCCGGGCGGTCGAGCACGCCGGCTCGCCGCTGCTGGTCGTCGCGGGCGCGGGCTCGGGCAAGACCCGCGTGCTCACCCGCCGGATCGCCTACCTGCTCGCCGAGCGCAAGGTGCACCCCGGCGAGATCATGGCGATCACCTTCACCAACAAGGCCGCGGCCGAGATGAAGGAGCGGGTCGCCGACCTGGTGGGCGCGCGCGCCCGGTCGATGTGGGTGTCGACGTTCCACTCCATGTGCGTCCGGGTGATGCGCCGCGACGGCAAGACCCTCGGCCTGTCGTCGAGCTTCTCCATCTACGACTCCGACGACACCCGGCGGCTCATCACCCTGGTGGCGCGCGACCTCGACCTGGACCCCAAGCGCTACCCGGCCCGCACCCTCGCCATCCACATCTCGAACCTGAAGAACGAGCTGGTGGACGTCGAGACGGCCAAGGCCCAGGCGGGCAACGACCTGGAGCGCCGGGTCGCCGAGGTCTACGACAGCTACCAGCGCCGGCTCACCGAGTCGAACTCGCTGGACTTCGACGACCTGATCATGCGCACGGTCGAACTCCTGCAGAACTTCCCGGACGTGGCCGAGCACTACCGCCGGCGCTTCCGGCACGTCCTGGTGGACGAGTACCAGGACACCAACCACGCGCAGTACACGCTGGTCCGCGAGTTGGTCGGGACGGGCGAGGGCGGCATCCCGCCGGCCGAGCTGTGCGTCGTGGGCGACGCCGACCAGTCGATCTACGCCTTCCGCGGCGCGACGATCCGCAACATCGTGGAGTTCGAGCGCGACTACCCGCAGGCGACCACCATCCTGCTGGAGCAGAACTACCGCTCCACCCAGCGCATCCTGACCGCCGCGAACGCGGTCATCTCGCGCAACCCGAACCGCCGGGACAAGCGGCTGTGGAGCGACCTGGGCGACGGGGAGAAGATCGTCGGCTACGTCGCGGACAACGAGCACGACGAGGCCGCGTTCGTGGCGCGCGAGATCGACCGGCTGGTCGACGGCGGCGACGCGACCAACGGCGAGATCGCGGTGTTCTACCGCACGAACAACCAGTCCCGGGTGTTCGAGGAGATCTTCATCCGGCTCGGCCTGCCGTACCGGGTGGTCGGCGGCGTCCGGTTCTACGAGCGGCGCGAGGTGCGCGACGCACTGGCCTACCTGCGCGCGCTGGCCAACCCGGACGACACGGTGTCGCTGCGGCGCATCCTCAACGTGCCCAAGCGCGGCATCGGCGACCGCGCGGAGGCGTGCGTGTCGACCTACGCCGAGCGGGAGCGGATCAGCTTCGCGGCGGCGCTGCGGGAGGCCGTGCGCGGCAGGGTGCCGCTGCTCAACCCCCGGTCGCAGAAGGCGATCACCGGGTTCGTCGAGCTGATGGACGAGCTGGGCGAGCTGGTGGAGCGCGGCGACGACGTGGCCGACGTGCTGGAGGCGGTGCTCGACCGCACCGCCTACCGCGCGGAGCTGGAGGCCAGCGAGGACCCGCAGGACCACACCCGGGTGGAGAACCTCAACGAGCTGGTCACGGTGGCCCGCGAGTTCACCGACCTGGGCGCGGCGGCGGAGGCCCCGACCGAGGACGAGGGGCTGCCCGCGGCGGGCTCGCTGGCCGCGTTCCTGGAGCGGGTGTCGCTGGTCGCGGACGCCGACCAGGTGCCGGACGCGGAGTCCGACGGCGTGGTCACGCTGATGACCCTGCACACCGCGAAGGGCCTGGAGTACCCGGTGGTCTTCGGCACCGGCTGGGAGGACGGCGTCTTCCCGCACATGCGCGCCCTGGGCGACCCGGTCGAGCTGGCCGAGGAGCGCCGGCTCGCCTACGTCGGGATCACCCGCGCGCAGCAGCGGCTGTACCTGTCGCGGGCGCTGGTGCGCTCGGCGTGGGGCCAGCCGTCGGCGAACCCGGCGTCCCGGTTCTTCGACGAGATCCCGGCCGAGCTGGTCGAGTGGCGGCGGGTGGAGCCCAAGCGCTCCGCGCCGTCCACCGCGACCACGTGGGGCAGCCGCCGCTCGGACGGCCCCGCCCGGCCGGCGCCCGCGAACAACCAGTGGAAGGACACGCCCGCGCTCAAGCTGGACGTGGGCGACCGGGTCAACCACGACAAGTACGGGCTGGGCAGCGTGGTCGCGGTGGACGGCTCGGGTCCCCGCGCCACCGCCACGATCGACTTCGGCAGCGCGGGGAAGGTCCGGCTCATGCTGATCGGCGGCGTGCCCCTCGTGAAGCTGTGACGGCGGCCAGCAGGGCCGCCGCGGTCGGGAACAGCACGGCGAGGCGGTAGCCCTCCAGCGGCGTGTCGCCGAGGGTCGCCAGGGCGGTCACGCCGGCCACCCCGAGCGCCGCGCCGAACTGGAACGACGTGTTGAGCAGCCCGCCCGCGAGGCCCTGCTCGGCGTCGGCGATCCCGTCCGTGGCGACGATCGTCAGCGGCCCGTAGGCCAGCGCGAAGGCGAACCCGAGCAGCAGCACGCTCGGGAACAGCTGCCAGTAGCCCCAGCCGTGGTCGATCCGCAGGAACAGCGCGAACGCGGCGGTGGCCAGCAGCAGCCCGGCGGTGATCACCCGGGCCAGGCCGAACCGGGCGACCAGGCGCGGGGTGAGCGTCGGCGCGAGCACCGAGTCGATGCCGACCACGAGCAGGGCCAGGCCGGTCTCCAGCGCGGACCAGCCGAGCACCTGCTGGAGGTAGAGCACGGCGACCAGTTGGAAGCCGAAGAACGACGCCGCGAGCAGCAGCGCGGAGACGTTCGCCCGCAGCAGCGGGCCCGAGCGCAGGATCCCGAGGCGCACCAGCGGTTCGGCGGCCCGCCGCTCGATCACCACGAACGCCGCGAGCAGCGCCAGGCCGCCGATCAGCGCGGGCCACACGCCCTCGGCGATGGCCAGCACCACCAGCACCATGCCGCCGGTGACGGTGACCGCGCCCGCCACGTCGAACCGGCCGTGCACCCGGTCGGCGCTCTTGGGGATGGCCCGCACGGAGGCCACCAGGATCACCAGCGCGAGCACGACGGGCGCGAAGAACACCCACCGCCAGTCCACCACCGTGAGCAGCCCGCCGACGACCATGCCGAGCGAGAAGCCGGCCGCGGCGACCCCGCCGTACACCAGGAGGGCCTGATCGCGCCGTGGGCCGCTGAACGTGGTCGTGATGATGGAAAGACCTGCCGGGGTGAGGAAAGCGGCGCTCAGGCCCGTCATGAAGCGGGCGGTGATCAGCACCCAGCCGTCCTGGGCGAACCCGCCGAGGCCGGAGAACACCACGAACACCGCCAGCCAGAACAGGAACACCCGACGCCTGCCGAGCAGGTCCGCCGCCCGGCCGCCGAGCAGCATGAAGCCGCCGTAGCCGAGCACGTACGCGCTCACCACCCACTGGAGGGATCCGGCGGACATGCCCAGCTCCGCCTGGATGGACGGCAGCGCGACGCCCATCATCGAGACGTCGATGCCCTCCAGGAAGATCGCGCCGCACAGCACCAGCAGCAGGCCCCACTCGCGCCCGCTCAGCCGCGCGGCGGTGTCCGTTGTCGCCACAGCTCCACCTTTCTTCTTGCATGTGCATGCAATCCTGAGGGAGGATGGCGAACCGTGGAAGACGGCACTTTCAAGTCACCGGGTTACTGCGACGAAACCGAGGCCCGGCAGTGGGACACGCGCTCGGACTGCGCGGTCCGCAAGGTCCTGGACCGGGTCGCGGACAAGTGGTCGGTCCTGGTGCTGGCCTTCCTCGCCGAGCGCGGGCACCGGTTCGGCGAGCTGTGGCGGCGGATCGACGGCGTGAGCCGGCGGGTGCTCACCGCGACCCTCCGGCAGCTGGAGCGGGACGGGTTGGTGCTGCGCACCGTGCACCCGACCGTGCCGCCTCGGGTGGACTACGCGCTGACCCCGCTCGGCGAGACCCTGCACGTGACCCTGCACAGCCTCGTGACCTGGGCGGACGAGCACGAGGACGAGGTCACCGCGGCGCGGGAGGCGTTCGACGCCCGTGCCGACGTGGCCTGAGGATCACTCTTTCGAAGTGATCCGGAACTCGTGCGCAACCCGGACGGACCACGGGCGTCTTAAGGGGTGTCACGAGCGGGATGACCGGGGCATTCGGGGTGAACCGGGCAGGACCACCGCTCGCCGGCACCACGCGGAAGCCGCTTCGGGGGCGGCGGAAGCGCGAGGGGAAACACCGCGGGGGCGGTCACGGGGGTAGTGGTGAAGGCCGGGTCGCAGGTGCGACCCGGCCTTTCTCTTCACGTGCGGAAGTCTTCCCGCGCCGGCGCTCGCCGCGTCGGGCGTGGTGACGCCGGGGGCCGTTGCGGAAGGCCGGTCCGACTCAGACGCTGACGCCCTTGGAGTTCAGCCAGCTCAGCGGGTTGATCTTCATGCCGCCCGGGTTCCAGACCTCGAAGTGCAGGTGGGGGCCGGTGGAGAAGCCCCGGTTGCCCATCCGGGCGATCTGCTCGCCGGCCTGGACCTGCTGGCCCTGGCGCACCGAGTAGGTGTCCACATGGCCGTAGACGGTGATCGTGCCGTCCGAGTGCTCGACCCGCACCCAGAGGCCGAAGCCGCTGGCCGGGCCCGCCTCGATCACGACGCCGTCGGCGGCGGCCAGGATCGGCGTGCCGATCGGGCCCGCGATGTCGATGCCGTTGTGCATGGCACCCCAGCGACCGCCGAAACCGGAGGTGAAGTCGCCGTTGGCCGGGCGGGAGTACTTGGGGCGCTTGGCCTCGGCCTCGGCCGCCTCGCGGTCCTCGGAGATCCGGGCGCTCTTGGTGAGCTTCTGGGCCTCGGCGGCGGGGTCCGCGGTCTTCGAGACCGGCAGGACGTGCGGCGCGGCGGGGCCGGAGCCACCGACGCCGAACGCGGCGGCGCCGTCGGAGGCCGCGGCGAGCGGCGTGACCTCGTCCTGGACGGGGCCGTCCGAGCCGGAGCCCAGCGCGTGCAGCGTCTGGCCGGCTCCTGCGGCGGCGAACGCGCCGACCGCGACGGCGGCGACCACGATCCGACCGCGCAGGGCGGAGGGCGGTGGCGGCAGCCGGTGCGACCCCACGTCACGCGTGGAGGCGCGGTCGACCGCCTTTTCGAGCACGTCGGTACTGCTTTGGCCGCCGGGGGAGCGGTGTCGAGAAGACAAAACCTGGCCTTCCGTCTTCGGGGAGTCCGGTCGACACCGGGCGGGGGATCCCGGTTTGAGCCAGTCGGGGTACCGGCTCGTTCTCTTGCTTGTGACCAGACCGTGACAACGGACCGGGGGACAGTAACGGGGCGGAAGCCTCGTAGGCAATCCCCGGCGGCGTTGTCTACCGATTAGCGGTGGAGGCAAAGATCGGCCGAGCGAGTGGTGACGCTAGGTCACCTCGGAGCTACTAAACCCCTCACGTACAGGCACGATGGGGTGGCTTGTACCGTCATCCGTTCGAGTGATGGCAGTCACAACCACGTGCAGAGCGCGAGTATCAACCGATAGCGAAAGGTGACCTGAATCACGTATCTGGTACTCCTCCACGCTCAACGAGGGGTGCTCCAACCGGGCGTGCCGCTGCGGGATCACCACCTGGTCCATCCCGCTCCACACCACCACGAACTTCGTGCGGCAGGGCCGGCCCGGTTCGGCCAACTCGGACAACAGGTCCGAACCGGGGCGCAGCTGGCGGGTCAGCGAGGTGGGGAAGAGGTAGGCGGCGAGCGTCCCGCCGTGCGGCGTACCCAGCGTGACCAGGGTTTTGACGCGCGCGTCCCCGTGCAGCCGCTGTACGTAATAACGGGCGATCAGCCCGCCCAGCGAGTGGCCCACCACGTGGACCCGGTCCGACCCGGTCTGCTCGCAGATCCGCTCCACGTGCTCGCCCAGCAGGGCGGCCGAGCGCCGGACGTCGCCGGTCAGCGCCGTGAGGACGCTGTAGTTCACCGCGTGCACGACGCCGAAACCGCGCCTTCGCAGCGCCCCCGACAGCACTGCGAAGGCGGATCGGTTGTCCCCGATGCCGTGCACTAGCACGATCGGGGTTCCCGCCGCGTCCATCGCCGAAACCACCAGGCCCCGCCGGCGGGGCGGCAGGCGGTCGGTCCGGTAGTGCCGCAGGTGCCCCTCGGGCCGGAACTGCCGCTCGATCGCGCCCCACGGGTAGAGCACGGTGTGCGCGGTCAGCCAGGCCGCCTCGACCACCACCCCGCGCGCGCCGCCCGGCGTCGCCACCGCGCGCGCCACCTCGGCCACGCCGCCGACCAGCCCGGCCCCGGTCCCGGCCACCTCCCGCAGCGCGCCGCCGACCCGGTCGACACCCGCGTCGACCGCCGCCCGCACCGCGCCGAACCCGGCCCGGACCGCGTCCAGGCCGCTGCCGGCCCACCCGGCGGGCCGCGCCGTGACTTCACCCATGGGGCCGAAGGTAGGTGAAACCGCCGCGGAAGTGGACTACCCGTCGCCGGCCCCGGACATCCCCGGCGGCCGGTGCGCACCCTGCTAGCGTCGCCCCCGATGACGCGAACCGCTGACCTGACGTCCCCGGCGCACACCAGGCTCCGCCTCGCGGTCGGGCTCGCCGCGGCGGGCGGCCTGTGCGGCGCGGTCGGACCCGCGATCTCCGTGGTGGACGGCAGCGCTCCTCCCGCCTACCTCGCGTGGCCCCTGCTGGCGGTGCTCGCACTGCTCCCGGCGGCCGTGTCCGGTTACTTCCTGCACCGCGGCCGGGAGGTCACCGCCGGCGCGGTGCTGGTGCCCGCCGGCGTGTTCGCGGTCGGCCGGTTCCTGATCGACCTCCAGGTCGTCCGCGACCCGCTGATCGCCGCGCGCCCCGAGCTGCTCCGCCCGGACAGCCTCGTCCCGCCGCAGCCGACGGCCGGCGCGTGGCTGCTGCTCGCCGGGCACGTGCTCGCGGTCGCGGCGGGCGTGCTCGCGGCCGGCCGCGCGGAGCCGGAGGGCGACCGGTCCCAGCGGTTCGGTCTGCCCGCCACGGCGGGCGTGGTCGCGGCCGTCGGGCTGTTCACCGCTCCTTACTCCTCCACCGACGCCTTCATCCCGGCCGCCGGCCCGCTGGACGCCCCGCTGCTGCCGCTGCTGGGCGGCCTGCTGGTGCTGCTGGCCGTGCCGGTGCTGGCCGTGCTCGCGGCCAGTTCCGCCGACGCCGACGCGCGCCGGGGCGGCCTGCTCGGCATCGCCGCGGTGCTGGTCGCGCTGGGCGTGCCGGGTCTGGCCACCGCGATCGCGGTGGACCGGGTGGACGTGACGCCCGGCCCGTTCCTGGTGCTCGCGGCGGCGGCGGCCCTGGTGTGGTCGACCAAGGAGAAGAAGGCGGAGGACGGCGAGGAGCACGACCTCGAACTGCCCGGCCGCCGCCGGCTGCACCTGATCGCCGCCGCGCTGGGCGTCGCGACCGGTGTCGCCGCCGCGCTCGGCGCGCTGGTCGACCACCTGCACGTGCCGGGCGTGGCCGCGCCCACCGACTACGCCGCCCGCCTGCTGTGGCCGGCCGCGATCGCCGTCACGCTGCTCGCGCTGCTGCCGAAGGCCCGGCCGGCGTTCATCGCGGCCACCGCGACCGTGCCGCTGGCCGCCGGGCTCGCGCTGGACGCCGCGTTCAACGCGACCCGCGTCCCGTCCGTCGAGCCCGCCGCCGGCGTCTGGTTCACCGCGCTGGCCGTGGTGCTCGCGGCGGCGGCGGCGAGCACCGCCGCGCTGGCGGGCGCCGTCGAGCGGGACGAGGAAGGAGCGGAACGGGACCAGGCGGGCGCGGACCGCGTCGCGCCGCCGTTGCCGCTGCTCGCGGTGGGCCTGGTGGCGGCGCTGCTGTCGGTCGGCGCGTTCGCGCTGCCGGTGCTCACGGCCCCGGAGTACGTGCCGATCACCGCGTTCGGCCTGCGGGTCGGGTCGTGGGGGCTGCTGATCGCGCTGGTGACCGTGCTCGCGGCGGTCTGGCTGGCGCTGGTCTCCCGGCCCGCGCGCGGCGCGGCGCTGCTGCTCGGCGCGGCCTGCGTGACCGCGACCCGGGCGTTGGAGTACCCGTTGAGCGAGTCCCGGGTGGCCGGCACCACGCCCGGCCCCGGCCTGTGGCTCGCCCTGGCCACCACCCTCGCCCTGGTGATCGCCGCCGCCGTCCGCGCCGGCCGCCCCTGATCGTCGGGCGCGGGGAATCCGGTCGGCATTCTGATTCGCCCTTTGTCGAAACAGTTCGGGGAATCGCGGCCATACCAGGTCCGATGATCGCGCGGTTGTGAGAAACGCTCGCTGGAACGGGTGAGGCTGAATCGGTGTGGTGATCGACCTCACCACCTTTATGACCGACCTCACGGGTATGGGGTGCGGACTGGTCCGCGCAGGTCGATAGTGTTCTGCGCAGCCGCGTCGAGCCGGTCCCCCCACGGCTGTGCCGGCGTTCCAGGTGATGCCTGGTACGTGTGGGCACCAGGCCCCAGCCTGGAGCGCCGGACTTATCGAGGACCGCACCAGGACGCGGTGTCCGACACCGACGTCGCAGGAGACCCGAGTGGACCTGTACGAGTACCAGGCGAAGGACCTCTTCGCCGCCCACGATGTCCCGGTTCTGCCGGGCGACGTGGCCAGCACCCCCGCCGAAGCCAAGGCCATCGCCGAGCGCTTCGGTCAGACCGTCGTCGTCAAGGCCCAGGTCAAGACGGGTGGCCGTGGCAAGGCGGGCGGCGTCAAGCTCGCCGAGACCCCGGACGAGACCGAGGCCAAGGCCGACGCCATCCTCGGCCTGGACATCAAGGGGCACGTCGTTCACCGCGTGCTGGTGACCCCCGCGTCCGACATCGCCGAGGAGTACTACTTCTCCTTCCTCCTGGACCGCGCCAACCGCACCTTCCTGGCGATGGCGTCCGTCGAGGGCGGCATGGACATCGAAGAGGTCGCCGCGACCAAGCCCGAGGCACTGGCGAAGGTGCCCGTGGACGCGGTCAAGGGCGTCGACCGGGCGAAGGCCGACGAGATCGTCGCCGCCGCGAAGTTCCCCGCCGAGGTGGCCGACCAGGTCGCCGACGTGATCGTGAAGCTCTGGGAGACCTTCGTCTCCGAGGACGCCACGCTGGTCGAGGTCAACCCGCTGGTCCGCGACCCCGAGGGCAAGATCGTCGCCCTCGACGGCAAGGTCACGCTGGACGAGAACGCCTCCTTCCGCCACCCCGCCCACGAGGAGCTGGTGGACAAGCAGGCGGAGGACCCGCTGGAGGCCAAGGCCAAGGAGAAGGGCCTCAACTACGTCAAGCTGGACGGCCAGGTCGGCATCATCGGCAACGGCGCCGGCCTCGTCATGTCCACGCTGGACGTCGTCGCCTACGCGGGCGAGAAGCACCAGGGCGTGAAGCCCGCGAACTTCCTGGACATCGGCGGCGGCGCGTCCGCCGAGGTGATGGCCAACGGGCTGGACATCATCCTGCACGACCCGGACGTGCGCAGCGTGTTCGTGAACGTGTTCGGCGGCATCACCTCCTGCGACGCGGTGGCCAACGGCATCGTCGCGGCGCTGGGCATCCTGGGCGACCAGGCCACCAAGCCCCTGGTGGTCCGCCTCGACGGCAACAACGTGGAGGAGGGCCGCCGCATCCTCGCGGAGGCGAACCACCCGCTGGTGACCGTTGTCGACACGATGGACAACGCGGCCGACAAGGCCGCCGAGCTCGCGGCTGCGGGGGTCTGACGATGGCTATCTTCATCACCAAGGACAGCAAGGTCATCGTCCAGGGCATGACCGGTGCCGAGGGGACCAAGCACACCAAGCGGATGCTGGCCTCCGGGACCAACATCGTGGGTGGTGTGAACCCGCGCAAGGCCGGCGAGAAGGTCGACTTCGACGGCAACGTGCTGCCGGTGTTCGGCACCGTGTCCGAGGCCATCGAGGCGACCGGCGCGGACGTCACCGTGATCTTCGTGCCGCCTGCCTTCGCCAAGGCCGCCGTGATCGAGGCCATCGACTCGGGCATCGGCCTGGCCGTGGTGATCACCGAGGGCATCCCGGTGCACGACACCGCGGTGTTCTGGGCGCACGCCGTGGCGACCGGCAACAAGACCCGGATCATCGGCCCGAACTGCCCCGGCCTGATCAGCCCCGGGCAGTCCAACGCGGGCATCATCCCGGCCAACATCTCCGGCGCGGGCAAGGTCGGCCTGGTCTCCAAGTCGGGCACGCTGACCTACCAGATGATGTACGAGCTGCGCGACTTCGGCTTCTCCACCGCCATCGGCATCGGCGGCGACCCGATCATCGGCACCACGCACATCGACGCCCTGGCGGCCTTCGAGGCCGACCCGGAGACCGCGGCGATCGTGATGATCGGCGAGATCGGCGGCGACGCCGAGGAGCGGGCCGCGGCCTACATCAAGGAGAACGTCACCAAGCCGGTCGTCGGCTACGTGGCGGGCTTCACCGCGCCCGAGGGCAAGACCATGGGCCACGCGGGTGCGATCGTGTCCGGTTCCGCCGGCACCGCCCAGGCGAAGAAGGAAGCCCTGGAGGCGGCCGGTGTGAAGGTCGGCAAGACGCCGTCCGAGACCGCCGCGCTCATGCGGGAGATCATGCAGTCGATCGGCTGACGTTCACCCGTACGCACAGGCCACCCCTGACTCAGGGGTGGCCTGTGCGGCATTCCGACCTGAGTCAATGCGCACATCCGGGGGAACCAGCCCGGTCCGGTCGTCGTCGGAGAGTGTGCATCGGCTAGCGTTCAGTTGTCGCCAGCAGTCCTTCGGTGGAGGAGGAGACCTCACCATGTCCGTGCCGTACGGCGCCCCTCAGCAGCAGCCGGGTCCGGCGCAACAGCCGGCGGTGGGGGTCAACCTGAACCTCATCCTCCCGCTGGTCGCGGCCGGCCTGGGGCTGATCGCCTACCTGCTCGCCTTCGCCGACGACGTGTCGTCCGGCTCCCTGGAGCACGTGCTCCTGCTCACCGCCGCCGCCCTGGCGGGTCTGACCGCGCTGCCCAAGGCCCCGAAGCTGCTGCCCGCGGCCGCGGTCCTGTCGGTGGTGCCGACGCTGCTGTTCCTCCAGGGGATCATCAAGAGCAGCGGCAGCGTCAAGGGCATGTCGATCGTCCTGCTGATCGTGGCGCTGCTGGAGACCGCGGCGATCGTGCTCAGCCTGCTGCTCGACGCGGGCGTGGTGAAGTTCGAGCCGAAGCCGGCCAACCCGTACGGCGGGCAGCCGGGCGGCTGGAACCCGCAGTCCGGCGCGTTCCCGCAGCAGGGCCAGCCGCAGCCGGGCCAGTACGGCCCGCCGTCCGGCCAGTTCGGGGCCCCGGTGCAGCCGCAGCAGCAGCCCGGCGCGCCGCAGCCGACCTCCTACATGCCGCAGCCCGGCCAGTTCAACCAGCCCGGCCAGCAGCCCGGCACCCCGCCGGGCGGGTTCGGCGGCCAGCAGCAGGGCTGACCAGAGCCGTGAGAGGGGTGGTGCCGACCTGTCGGCGCCACCCCTCTTCGCGTGCGCGGCGTGCCTCACCCGAACGGCCGATCCCTCCTGAGACAGTGGAAAGATGCCGGTGCTGCAAACGTCTTCGCACGGCGCCGTGACGGACTCCGTGCGCCCGCCCGAGTTCTCCCGCGCCGAACGGGCCCGGGTGCTCGCCATGACCGCGGCCGGCTCGGTGGTGGTCAGCTACGCCGCCGTCGCGGCCCTGCTCGCCCTGGTCTCGTCCACGGCGGCGCACGCCCAGTTCTCCACCACCGGCGTGCTGTCCGCGTCCGCGCCCGCGTGGCTGGTCGCGCACCACGTGCCGCTGCGGTTCGACGGCGGGCAGCTCGGCGTCCTGCCGCTGCTGCCGACCGTGCTGCTGATGCTGCTGATCTCCCGCGCGGCGGCGGGCGCGGCCGACCGGTTGGGGCTGTTCGAGCCGTTGCAGGCGCGCGGCGTGGTGTTGAGCATCGCCGGCGCGCACGCCGTGGTCGGCGGCGTGGTGGCGTTCCTGATGGGCGACGACGGCGTGGTGCGCGCGACGCCCGCCGTGGCGTTCTTCGGCTGCGCGGCGGTGTCCGGGGTCGCGGCGGTGGCCGGCGTGGCGCAGCGCTGCGGCCTGGTCGAGGTGGTGTTCGAGCGGATCGACCCGGTGGCCCGGCGCGGGCTGCAGGCCGGTGCGATGGCCCTGTTCGCGCTGACCGCGGCGGGTGCGCTGCTGCTGGCGTTCGGGCTGGCCGTGTCGTGGTCGGTGACCAGCGACCTGTTCGACCAGGCGGGCGGCACCCTGGGCACCGGGCTGGGGATCTGGCTGATGTGCCTGGCCTACCTGCCGAACGCGGTGATCGGCGCGCTGTCGTACGTGGCCGGCTCCGGGTTCTCCATCGGCGCGGTGAGCATCGCGCCGACCGCGTTCACCGGCGGCCCGGTGCCGGCGGTGCCGCTGCTGGCCGCGCTGCCCGAGGAGCAGTCGGCGGTCCTGCCGCTGGTGCTGGTCCTGCCCGGCGCGATCGGCGTGCTGGTGGGGCTGTCGCTGCGCACCGCCGCCGAGACGCCGCGCGCCCGGCTGCGGGCGGCGCTGGTGGCGGCGGTGACCGGCGCGGTGGGCGCGCTGGTGCTGGCCGCGATCGCGGGCGGCAGCCTGGGCGACGGCGCGTTCAACCCGGTGACCGTCCCGGCCGGGCTGCTGGCGGTGCTCACCTTCGGCTGGATCCTGCTGCCGGGCGGGGTGGTGGCCTGGTTCGCCGGGGCGCGCCCGGTGCCCGAACCCGAGCCCGTCGCCGACGAGGTCGGGGGTGTCGAGGACGTCGAGGACGTGGCCGACGTCGACCCCGACGCCGCCGACGACCCCGACGACGTCGAGGACCTGGCGGGCGAGGACGAGTTCGCCGAGGACTACGACGAGGACGACCCGGACGCGGAGTACGAGTACGACGACGAGGACGAGGAATTCGAGGACGAAGAGGACGACGCGGAGTACCGGGACGAGCTGGCCGAGGTCGAGGGCGAAGCCGAGGAGGCCGAGGACGACGACGAGTCCGGGCCCGCCGCGGCCGCCGATCCGGAGCGTGACCGGGACGACGACCAGGACCTGGCCGACAAGCGCGACTAGGCAACGCCTAGGCTGCTCCTGAGCTGCTGTGACAGTCCCCAGCAAGGAGAAGCACGCTGAGCGCCGCGACCACACTCCGGCTTCCGAACCCCGCGCGGGTCGTCGTCCTAGTCTCCGGCTCCGGCACCCTCTTGCAGGCGCTGCTGGACGCCGCCGCCGACCCCGGCTACCCGGTCGAGGTGGTGGCCGTCGGTGCGGACCGGGCCGGCATCGAGGGACTCGCCCGCGCCGACCGCGCCGGCGTGCCCGGCTTCACGGTGAAGCTGCGCGACCACGCGTCCCGTGACGACTGGGACGCGGCGCTGGCCGCCGCGGTCGCCGCGCACGAACCCGACCTGGTGGTCTCCGCCGGGTTCATGAAGATCCTCGGACCCGCCTTCCTGGCCCGCTTCGGCGGCCGGATGGTCAACACCCACCCCGCGCTGCTGCCCGCCTTCCCCGGCGCGCACGGCGTCCGCGACGCCGTCGACTACGGCGTCAAGGTCACCGGCGCGACCGTGCACCTGGTCGACGGCGGCGTGGACACCGGGCCGATCCTGGCCCAGGAGGCGGTCGTCGTCGGCGACGGCGACGACACCGACAGCCTGCACGAGCGCATCAAGGTGGTGGAGCGGCGGCTGCTGGTGGACGTGGTCGCCCGACTGGCCCGCGAGGGCTGCACCGTGAACGGACGAAAGGTGAGCATCCCGTGACCACTCCTGCCGAGAGGCGACCGGTTCGTCGGGCCCTGATCGGGGTTTCCGACAAGTCGGGGCTGCTGGAACTGGCCACCGGCCTGCACGCGGCCGGAGTCGAGATCGTCTCCACCGGCGGCACCGCCAAGGCGCTGGCCGACGCCGGCGTGCCGGTGACCCCGGTGGAGGACGTGACCGGGTTCCCGGAGGTGCTCGACGGCCGGGTCAAGACCCTGCACCCCGGCGTGCACGCGGGGCTGCTGGCCGACACCCGCCGGCCCGAGCACGTGGCCAAGCTGGACGAGCTGGGCATCGCGCCGTTCGACCTGCTCGTGGTGAACCTCTACCCGTTCACCCGGACCGTGGCGTCGGGCGCGTCGCCGGACGAGTGCGTCGAGCAGATCGACATCGGCGGCCCGGCGATGGTGCGGGCGTCGGCGAAGAACCACGCCAGCGTGGCCGTGGTGGTCGACCCGGCGCGCTACGCGTGGGTGCTGGAGCAGGTCGCGGCGGGCGGGTTCACGTTGGCCGAGCGGCAGTCGCTGGCGGCGCTGGCGTTCCGGCACACCGCGTCCTACGACGTGGCCGTGGCGTCGTGGCTGGGCAGCGCGCTCGCCCCGGACGACGAGGGTTCCGGCTTCCCCGGCTGGGTGGGCGCGACCTGGAACCGCAAGCAGGTGCTGCGCTACGGCGAGAACCCGCACCAGAAGGCCGCGCTGTACACGCAGGGCGACGGGCGCACCGGCCTGGCGACCGCGCGGCAGCTGCACGGCAAGGAGATGTCGTACAACAACTTCGTGGACTCCGACGCGGCGTGGCGCGCGGCGTGGGACCACGAGCTGCCGTGCGTCGCGATCATCAAGCACGCCAACCCGTGCGGCATCGCGGTGTCCTCAGTGGACGGTCCGGGGGCGATCGCGGAGGCGCACCGCAGGGCGCACGCGTGCGACCCGGTGTCCGCGTTCGGCGGCGTGATCGCGGCCAACCGCGAGGTGACGGTGGAGCTGGCCGAGCAGGTCGCGGAGATCTTCACCGAGGTGATCATCGCGCCGTCCTACGCCGACGGCGCGCTGGACGTGTTGTCGCGCAAGAAGAACGTGCGGATCCTGGTGGCCGACGAGCCGACCCGGGGCGGCGTGGAGATGCGCGCGGTGTCCGGCGGGCTGCTGGTGCAGACCGTGGACACCATCGAGGCGGAGGGCGACGACCCGGCCAACTGGACGCTGGCCTGCGGCACCGCGCTGGACGCGGAGGGCCTGGCGGACCTGGCGTTCGTGTGGCGGGTGTGCCGCGCGGTGAAGTCGAACGCGATCGTGCTGGCGTCCGGCGGTGCCACCGTCGGGGCGGGCATGGGCCAGGTCAACCGGGTGGACGCGGCCCGGCTCGCGGTCGCGCGGGCCGGTGACCGGGCGCGCGGCGCGGTGGCCGCGTCGGACGCGTACTTCCCGTTCCCGGACGGGCTGGAGGTGCTGCTGGAGGCCGGCGTGCGGGCCGTCGTGCAGCCCGGCGGCTCGGTGCGGGACGCGGAGGTGCTCGCGGCGGCCGAGGCGGCCGGCGCGACGGTGTACCTGACCGGCACGCGGCACTTCGCGCACTGACGTGCCGCGTGGTGGGGCTCCCCGGCGGACCGGAGAGCCCCGCCACGCGGGTCAGCGCCGGGTGAGTTCCTCGCCGGTCTTGCGGACGACGGCCTCGGCGTCCTCGACCGGGAACTCGGCGTCGGCGAAGAAACCCTTGTCCCGCCCCGAGTAGCGGATGTTCCAGACCACCGCGCCCTTGCGCACCAGCAGGTTCACCTCGGTCAGGTCGGCCTTCGCGGCCGGTGCGACCAGGATCGCCTCGTCGCCGAGGCCGGGCACCGGCTTGGCCTGCTGGCCGGACGCGTAGGTGTTCAAGCCGGCGTAGTTGTTCTTGGCCTGCTCCAGGTTCCGGTCCTGCTTGTCGGAGAACTTGGCGAAGTCGTAGACCAGGAAGCTCAGGACGCGCGGGTCCTTCCCGTCCTTGCCCTTGGTCTGCTCCCACGCGCAGTGCGTCTGCTTGAGGCCCTTCTCGCCCTCGTGCGGGGCCTGGACGAGCCGGAAGCTGCTCACGTGCGCCTGTGACCGCAGTTCCGCGCTGAGTTCGCACTGGGCGATCGGCTGCTCGCCGGGTCCGCCGCCGGGTTCCCGGCTGTAGTCCAGGTACAGCTTGCCGAACACGCCGCCCACGACCAGCACGACGGCCCCCACCGCCAGGCCGACGATCAGGCCGGTGCGCTTCTTCTTGGCCGGCGGCGGGCCGTACCCGCCGGGTCCGCCGGGTCCGGGTTGGCCCGGAAACCCTTGGGGCGGACCGTATCCGGGCTGCCCGGGAGGCGGTCCGTAGCCCGGCTGCGGGGCCTGCCCGAAGCCCGGCCGGTGCGGCTGGTTCGGCTGGTTCTGCGGTGCGTTCACGGTTCCCCCCGTGCGTTGCCGGAAGCTGCGCCGAGCAGTGTGCCAGTCACCCGGTCGTGGCCATTGACACCGGGTGGTCCGGAGGGGATAGGATCACCTCATTCGTTCGAACGTTTGTTCGACGGACAGGTCGCCGGCTTCCCACGGCGGTCCGCGCACAGGGGTGCGCGCGGATTCGTGGGAGGAGGGTTGGTGTCCAGGTCGGCAACGGCGACGTTGGTCGCGCTCGGGGTAGGCGCGGCCGGCGAGTCGGCCACGGCACCGGCTCGGGTTCTGCCGGTTCGCGGGGAACTGGCGGAGGTCCTCCCGTGGGGCGGCCTGCGGCGGGGCAGCACGGTGTTGGTGCGCGAATCGACATCGTTGCTGCTCACGCTGATGGCCGAGGCGACAGCGGAAGGGTGCTGGGCGGCCGTTGCCGGCCTGCCGCGGTGTGGGGCACTCGCGGCGGCCGAGTTGGGGGTGGCCGTCCACCGCCTCGCTCTGGTCCCTCGTCCGGGGAGGGACCGGAGCGAGGTCGAGCGGACCGTCGCGGCGCTGCTGGACGGTTTCGACGTGGTGTCGCTGGCGACCCCGGTGTCGCCCGTCACCGCGCGCAAGCTCTCCGCCCGCGCCCGGCACCGCAAAGCGGTCCTGCTGCCGTTCGGCGGCCCGTGGCCGGGGGCGGACGTCGAGCTGCGGGCGAGTTTCGGCCCGTGGGGCGGGCTGGCCCGGGGTCACGGGCTGCTCGCCGATCGCACGGTGACCGTGCGCGCCACCGGACGCGGCGCCGCCGCGCGGGAGAGGACGACGACCCTGCCCCTGCCGGGCCGGCCGACCCCCGCGCCGCGTCCGGTCCTGCGCCCCGTCCCGGCGGCGGTGGCCGGGTGCTGACCACCGCGTCCCGCTGCCGGCCGCCTTCTCCTCCCGGGTCCTGGCGCGCACCGATCCGAGGAACGAGGTGACGGCCGTGTACACGCTCGCCGTGTGGTGCCCGGACTGGCCGGTGGTGGCGGCGTCGGCGGAGGCCGCGCTGCCGCCGCACGTGCCGGCCGCCGTGGTCCGGGCGAACGAGGTGGTGGCGTGCTCGGCGGTGGCCCGCGCGGAGGGCGTGCGGCGTGGTCAGCGCAAGCGCGCCGCCCAGGGCCAGTGCCCCGGGCTGGTCGTGTTCGACCACGACGACGTGCGCGACGCCCGGCTGTTCGAGCCGGTCGCGGCGGCCGTCGAGGAACTCGCACCGGGCATCGAGGTGGTCCGGCCGGGGCTGGTCGTGGTCGCCGCCCGGGGGCCCGTCGGGTACTACGGGTCGGCCGAGCGGGCCGCCGAACGGCTGGTCGACCACGTCGCCGTGCACGCCGGGGTGGAAGCGCAGGTGGGGCTCGCGGACGGCCTGTTCGCCGCGACGATCGCCGCGCGGCGGGGCCTGGTCGTGCCGGCCGGCGGCACGCCGGACTTCCTGGCCCCGCTGGACGTCCGGGAACTCGACCCGCCCGCCGAGCAGCGCGCCGACCGCGCCGAGCTGGTGGACCTGCTGCGCCGGCTCGGCCTGCGCACGCTGGGCGCGTTCGCCGCCGTCCCGGAGCGCGACGTGGCCGGGCGGTTCGGCCGGCCCGCCGTGCTGGCGCACCGGCTGGCGGCGGGTGTGGTGCAACGTCCCAGGGTGCGCCGCCGCCCGCCCGCAGAGCTGTCCGTGAGCCAGGACCTGGACCCGCCGGTCGAACGGGTCGACGCCGCCGCGTTCGCCGCGAAGGCCCTCGCCGAGCGCCTGCACCGGGGGCTGGCCGACCGGGGCCTGGCCTGCACCAGGCTGGCGATCGAGGCCGTCACGGAGACCGGCGAGCGGTTGCGCCGGGTGTGGCGGTGCGCGGACCCCCTGACGCCGCAGGGCATCGCGGACCGGGTGCGCTGGCAGCTCGACGGCTGGCTGACCCGCGAGCGGCTCACCGCCGGCCTGCACCTGCTCCGGCTCGACCCGGAGGAGGTGGTGGACGCCGACGCGCTCCAGCTCGGCCTGTGGCCGGGTGCGGGGCAGGACCAGGGCGAGGCCGCCGAACGGGCCGCCCGTGCCATGGTGCACGTGCAGGGCCTGCTCGGGCCGGACGCCGTGCTCACCCCGGTGCCGCAGGGCGGCCGGGGCCCGGTGGAGCGGATCCGGCTGGTGCCGTGGGGTGACGAGCGGGTGCCGGAGACCGACCCGGCGCGGCCGTGGCCCGGCCGGCTGCCCGCGCCGTCACCGGCCACTGTCTTCGCGTCCCCGGAACCGGTGACGCTGGTGGACGAGGCGGGCGGTGACGTCGTGGTCACCGGTTACGCCGAACTGGTCGTCCGGCCGCACCGGATCGTGCACGGCGGTCGGACCCGGGCGGTCGTCGCGTGGGCGGGGCCGTGGCCGGTGGACGAGCGGTGGTGGGACGGAGAGCACGCGGTGCGCGCGGCCCGGCTCCAGGTGCTGGGTGCCGCGCCGGACGGGGAAGAACTGGCGTTCCTGCTGATCCGCACGGGCGGGAAGTGGGCGGTGGAAGGGGTGTACGACTGATGTCCGGAGATTTTTCCGACGACCACCAGGGCCTGGCGGACTGGCTGCTGCACGGCGAACCCGGCTCGGCCGAGGCGGGCGAGCCCGCCTACCCGGCGAGTTTCGGCTGGACGCCGCCGCTGGTCCCGCTGCCCCGCCGGGCACCGGACGAGCTGTTCTGAGGTGGGCTGGAACAACCCGCCGGTCCGCTGGTCGGAGCTGGAACGCGCGCTGTCCGGCAAGCCCCAGCGGCCCGACGGCGGCGACGGTCCGGCGTGGACCCGCCGGCGGGAGCGCTACGAGGCCCCGCCGGAGTTCGCGGTCAAGGTCGACGAGCTGGGCGCGACCCGGTCCCGGGTGCCGTACGTGGAGCTGCACTGCCACTCCAACTTCAGCTTCCTGGACGGCGCGAGCCACCCCGAGGAGCTGGTGGAGGCGGCGCAGCAGCTCGGCCTGGACGCGATCGCGCTCACCGACCACGACGGCATGTACGGCGTGGTCCGGTTCGCCGAGGCGGCCCGGGAACTCGGCGTGCGGACGGTGTTCGGCACCGAGCTGAGCCTGGGGCTGTCCGCGCCGCAGAACGGCGTCCCGGACCCGGAGGGCGAACACCTGCTGCTGCTGGCCACCGGTGCGGACGGCTACCACGCGCTGTGCCGCACCATCACCACCGGCCAGCTCGCCGACGGCGGCGCGAAGGGCCGTCCGGTGTACTCGGTGGACGAGGTCGTCGCGGACACCCGGGACGAGTGCGTCGTGCTCACCGGGTGCCGCAAGGGCGCGGTGCGCCGGGCGCTGGCGCAGGACGGGCCGGAAGCGGCGTACGGGCAGTTGCGCCGGCTGGTCGGGTGGTACGGCGCGGACCGGGTGTTCGTGGAACTCACCGACCACGGCTACCCCGAGGACGGGCCGCGCAACGACCTGCTGTGGGCGATGGCGCACGAGCTGGGGCTGCCGACCGTGGCGACCAACGCCGTGCACTACGCGGTGCCCGCGCGCGGGCGGCTGGCGGCGGCGATGGCGGCCGTGCGGGCGCGGCGCAGCCTGGACGAGATCGCGGGCTGGCTGCCGCCGGGGCGCACCGCGTGCCTGCGGTCGGGCGAGGAGATGGCGCGCCGGTTCGCGCGGTTCCCCGGCGCGGTGCACCGCGCGGCCGTGCTGGGGTTGCAGTGCCAGTTCGACCTGAAGCTGATCGCGCCCGAGCTGCCGCCGTTCGACGTGCCGGCGGGCGAGGACGAGAACAGCCACCTGCGCGCGCTCACCTACGCGGGCGCGGCCCGCCGCTACGGCTCGCCCGAGGAGAACCCCAAGGCGTACCGGCAGGTGGAGCACGAACTCCGGATCATCGAGGACCTGGGGTTCCCCGGCTACTTCCTGGTGGTGCACGACATCGTCCGGTTCTGCCGGGACAACGACATCCTCTGCCAGGGCCGGGGTTCGGCGGCCAACTCCGCGGTCTGCTACGCCCTGGGCATCACCAACGTCGACGCGGTCCGCTTCGACCTGCTCTTCGAGCGCTTCCTGGCCCCCGCCCGGGACGGCCCGCCGGACATCGACCTGGACATCGAGTCCGACCGCCGCGAGGAGGCGATCCAGTACGTCTACCGCAAGTACGGCCGCCGGCACGCCGCGCAGGTCGCCAACGTCATCAGCTACCGGGGGCGCTCGGCGATCCGGGACGTGGCCAGGGCGTTGGGCTACTCGCCCGGCCAGCAGGACGCGTGGAGCCGGCAGATCGACCGCTGGGGCCCGCTGCGGTCCACTGTGGACGAGGGCGGGATCCCCGGTCCGGTGCTGGAACTGGCCGCGCAGCTGGAGAACTTCCCGCGCCACCTGGGCATCCACTCCGGCGGGATGGTGATCTGCGACCGCCCGGTGAGCGAGGTGTGCCCGGTCGAGCGCGGCCGGATGGCCGACCGCACGGTGTTGCAGTGGGACAAGGACGACTGCGCGTCCATCGGCCTGGTCAAGTTCGACCTGCTGGGCCTGGGGATGCTGTCCGCGCTGCACTACGCGATCGACCTGGTGCGCGAGCACGAGGGCGTCGAGGTGGACATGGGCGCGCTCGACCTGGCCGACCAGAACGTCTACGAGATGTTGCAGCGCGCCGATTCCGTCGGGGTGTTCCAGGTCGAGAGCCGCGCGCAGATGGCGACCCTGCCCCGGCTCAAGCCCCGCGAGTTCTACGACCTGGTGGTGGAGGTGGCGCTGATCCGGCCGGGCCCGATCCAGGGCGGGTCGGTGCACCCCTACATCCGCCGCCGCAACGGCGTGGAGGAGTGGCAGCACGACCACCCGCTGCTGGCCAACGCCCTCGGGAAGACGTTGGGCGTGCCGCTGTTCCAGGAGCAGCTGATGCAGATCGCCGTGGACGTCGCGGACTTCACCCCGGCCGAGGCGGACGAGCTGCGCCGGGCGATGGGCGCCAAGCGCTCCACGCACCGGATGGAACGCCTGCGCGAGCGGTTCTACCGGGGTGCCAAGGCGAACGGGCTGGACGAGGAGCTGTCCGGGCGGATCTACGCGAAGTTGTTGGCGTTCGCCAACTTCGGCTTCCCGGAGAGTCACGCGCTGAGCTTCGCGCACCTGGTGTTCGTCAGCGCGTGGTTCAAGCTCTACCACCCGGCGGCGTTCTGCGCGGCGTTGCTCCGGGCGCAGCCGATGGGGTTCTACTCGCCGCAGTCGCTGGTCGCGGACGCCCGGCGGCACGGCGTCGAGGTGCTCGGCCCGGACGTGAACGCGAGCCTCCCGCACGCCACCCTGGAACTCGTCGCCGGCGCGCAGGCCGTCCGGATCGGCCTGGCCGGCGTCCGCACGGTGGGGCAGGGGGTGGCCGAGGCGATCGTCACGGCCCGCCAGGCCGGTCCGTACCGGGACCTGGCGGACTTCGGCGGCCGGGTCCGGCTGACCGCGAGGCAGGCCGAGGCGCTGGCCACGGCGGGCGCGTTCGGGTGCTTCGACCTGGACCGGCGGTCGGCGCTGTGGGCGGCGGGCGCCATCGCGGGCATCCGCCCGGACCGCTTGCCGGGCACGGTGGTGGGCACCGAGGCCCCACCGCTGCCCGGGATGGACGAGGTGGAGCTGGCGGTGGCCGACGTGTGGGCGCTGAACCTGTCCCCGGACAGCTTCCCGACCCAGTTCGTCCGGGAGCACCTGACCGGCCTGGGCGCGCTGACCACGGCGGAGCTGGCGGGCGTGCCGGACCGGGCCCGGGTGCTGGTCGGCGGTGCGGTGACGCACCGGCAGCGCCCGGCGACGGCGGGCGGCGTCACGTTCCTGAACATCGAGGACGAGACCGGCATGGTCAACGTGGTGTGCACCGCGGGCCTGTGGGTCCGGTACCGCCGGATCGCCCGGTCCAGTCCGGCGCTGCTGATCAGGGGTGTGCTGGAGAAGGCGGAGGGGGTGGTGAGCCTGCGCGCCGAACGCCTGCAGCCCCTGGCCCTGCGCATCCCCTCGCGCTCCCGCGACTTCCGCTGAGTGCGGGCGCGCCGACGTGCGGCTCTCGAATTCGCTTTTGGTCCGTCCGGGTGATCCCGGACTGAACGGACGTCGTCATCAACGTCTACAGCCTGATCGGCAACGACCGGCAGATGTGCGTCAAGCCGGGCCTCACCCGGCTCGACGCCTTCGACCGGCGGAGTTCTCGTCAGTGACTTCGACGCTGCGGAAAACCGGCTCACCGGTCCGCTGACGGCGGCACGGCCGCCCCGGCGGGCCCACCGGGACGACCGCGTCGTCACTGCTGCTCAGGCGTGGCCGGCGAGCCGGCTCACACGCAGGAGTGCCCGATCACCTGAGGCTGCTCCAGCGGGTTGCCGGGGTCCACGTAGGTGACGATGTGCACGCAGATGTGGTCGATCGCCGGCGTGGTCTGCGGGTAGACGTTGTGGTCCACCCACGAGGACCCGGCGTTGACCCACTGCGCCTCGGACGGGTTGCTGTCGGCCACGCCGCCCGCGAACACGACGACGTCGGCGTAGACGTACCGGCGGTCGGTGCAGGACACCGTCCAGTCGGCGGTCCGCGTCGACGGGACGACGGAGAGGTTCGTGGTGGTGC
The DNA here is from genome assembly GCF_056640475.1 of Saccharothrix sp. NBAS 001. Classification (NCBI taxonomy): domain Bacteria; kingdom Bacillati; phylum Actinomycetota; class Actinomycetes; order Pseudonocardiales; family Pseudonocardiaceae; genus Saccharothrix; species Saccharothrix sp. NBAS 001. The sequence continues at coordinate 7,202,174 of NZ_CM153251.1, read as the reverse complement.
AGCCGGACAGCGCGGTCACCGGGCCGGTGGCCGCGACGGACGTGCCCGCCGAGACGGTCAGCGCGCCGGCCGCCACGGCCATGGCCGCGGCGGTCCGGACGATGCGCTTGCTGGTGCTGGATTTCCGCACAATGCCCCCATTGCGTGATTGGTCTGGACCTCTCCGAGGATGCCGAGGGCGCGGCCGAAGACCTACCGCCGTCCGGGGGCGTCCACCGTCACAGCGGATCCGCCTTGCCAACCGGTGTCACATATGGCAATGGGCGGTTCATGTTGTCCACAGTGGATGGTCGGGCTGGGGTTTCCCGGCCTACGGCTTGGTGAAGGTCGTGAAGACCACGCCGGAGTCGAACGACCGCGAGTCGGTCCGGGTGAACCGCGCCGCCGGGAAACCGCCGTCGAACAGCGGGATGCCGCGCCCGAGCACGACGGGGTGCACCTTGAGCACCAGCCGGTCGATCTCCGGCAGCAGCGCCGCGGCCAGCTTCCCGCCGCCGCACAGCCAGATGTCCAGCCCGTCCTCGGCCTTGAGCTCGCGGACCTTGGCGAGCACGTCGCCGGAGACGACCTCCACGTCGGCGGGCGTGTCGCGCAGCGTGGTCGACACGACGTACTGGCGCAGGTGCGGGTACGGGCTGGGCAGCCCGCCGGGCACCTGGTAGGTCGAGCGACCCATCAGCACGGTGTCGAAGTTCGGGTTCGGCCCGTCGACGCCGAGCGCTTCGCGGGCCTGGGCGGGCAGCGCGTCCGGGTGCTCCTCGACCAGCGCCGCCATGTGGTCGCCCTCGAACAGGAAGTCGCCGAAGCCGCCGTCGGGGGCGGCGATGAAGCCGTCGAGCGTGACGGCGACCAGGTAGATCAGGTTTCGCATGTGCTTCCTCTCTTAACCACTCGGACTGTAGTACTCTGCCCGTAGTGGTTGTCAAGGAGGCGGCATGGTCAGGAACGCGGCGAGGCGGACGGCGCTGGTGGACGCGGCGATCGAGGTGCTGGCCCGGGAGGGCGCGCGGGGGTTGACCTTCCGCGCCGTCGACGTGGCGGCGGCGGTGCCCGCCGGCACCGCGTCGAACTACTTCGCCAACCGGGACGACCTGCTGCGCCAGGCGGGCGAGCACATCCACGTCCGGCTCCAGCCCGATCCCGAGCGGCTGGCCCGGATCCTGCGGGAGCACCGGGACAAGGCGCTGGTCACCGAGCTGATGCGGGACATCCTGGCCCGGCTCGCGCACGACCGCGCGGGCTACCTGGCGCTGCTGGAACTGCGCCTGGAGGCGACCCGGCGGCCGGAGCTGCGGGCGGCGCTGACCGCGACGATCGCCCGCAACCTGGAGGACAACGTCCGCTACCACGTCGACCTCGGCCTGCCGGGCGACCGGTCCACCGTCGTGGCGCTCTACCTGGCGATGACGGGCCTGGTGGTCGAGCATCTGACCCTGCCCGACGTCCTGCCGCCGGACGCCCTGGACGACCTGATAGCCGTGCTGGTGGACCGGCTCTAGCGGCTCAGCGGGCCGCCGATGATGGTCATCGCGACCCCGATCACCGCGATGCCCAGGCCGGAGTACAGCAGCGCGTCCACGCCCCGGCTGCGGATCGCGATCAGGCCCGCCTGCTCGTCGGTCACCAGCACCCGCAGCAGCGCCGCGAGCAGCAGCGCCACGCCGATCAGCACCGCACCCTGCCGCCAGTGGTACTGGGCCACCCGCAGGATGCCCAGCCCGACCACGGCCAGCACCAACGCGAACGGCAGGTGCTGGCCCGCCGCCGACCGCCAGCGCTGTTCCGGCATCAGCTCCACCGCTTCCGCCCTCAGTCCGTCGCGAGGCCGCGCTCGGCCGCCTCGACCGTGTTGGTCAGCAGCATGGCAATGGTCATGGGGCCGGCGCCACCGGGGATGGGCGCCAGGAACCCGGCGACCTCGGCCACGTCCGGGTGCACGTCGCCGACCAGGCCGGACTCGGTCCGGGTGATGCCGACGTCCACCACCGCCGCGCCGGGCTTGACCATGTCCGCGGTGATCAGGCCGGGGCTGCCCGCACCCGCCACCACGATGTCCGCCCGCCGCACCTCGGCCGCCAGGTCCTTCGTGCCGGTGTGGCACAGGGTCACCGTGGCGTTCTCGCTGCGCCGGGTCAGCAGCAGCCCGATCGGCCGGCCCACCGTCACGCCGCGACCCACGACGGTCACGTTCGCGCCCGCGATCGGCACCTCGTAGCGGCGCAGCAGCTCGACCACGCCGCGCGGCGTGGCGGGCAGCGGGGCCTCGTCACCGAGGACCAGCTTGCCCAGGTTGACCGGGTGCAGGCCGTCGCCGTCCTTGGCCGGGTCGATGCGCTCCAGGACCGCGTTGGCGTCCAGGTGCTTCGGCAGCGGGAGCTGCACGATGTAGGCGGTGCACGCCGGGTCGGCGTTCAGCTCGTCGATGACGGCTTCGAGCTGCTCCTGCGTGGTGTCGGCGGGCAGGTCGCGGCGGATCGACGTGATGCCGACCTTCGCGCACGCGGTGTGCTTGCCCTTGACGTAGGAGTGCGATCCGGGGTCGTCGCCGACCAGCACGGTGGCCAGCCCCGGCGTCACCCCCCGCTCGACCAGCGCCGCCACCCGCGCGCGGAGGTCTTCGAAGATCGATTCCCGGGTTGCCCTGCCGTTGAGGATCGTCGCCGTCACGCGCCCCATCCTCCCACCACCGGCTAAGCCCGGCCGCGCCGCCGGGCGGGCAGCGCCGCGACGCCGACCGCCAGCAGGGTCGACGCCGTGCCGACGACCGTCGCCGAGGACGGCTCCGCGCCCGCCGGCACCACCACGTCCACCACGAGCGCGCCGACCAGCTGCCCGGCCACCTGGCCCAGCCCGACCAGCAGCACGCCGCTCCAGCGCACCGCCACCACCGCCGTGCCGATGGCCACGATCCCCAGCGCGCCACCCGCGTACAGCCAGGGCTCGGCGGGTGCGGCGGCGGGCAGCCCGCGCACCGCCACGTCCACCGCGCACACCACCACCAGCACGACCGCGCCGGTCGCGAAGTTCACCAGCGTGGTGACCCGCGTGCTCCGCGCGGCCTCGCGCACCAGCCCGTTCACCGCCTGCTGCCAGCCCAGCCCGATCCCGGCCAGCGCGGGCAGCAGCGCGGGCCACAGCGTCTCGGGCCGGCCGAACTGGTCGGACACCGCGATCCCGACCGCGACCACCGCGAGCGCCGCGCCGGCCACCCTGGGCGGGGTGAACGGCCGCACCCCGGCCGGCCCGATCCCCGCCCGGTCCACCAGCAGGCTGCTCACCACCTGGGCCGCCACCACGGCCACGGTGAACGTCGCGACGCCCAGCACCGACACGGTGAGCCCCTGCGCGGACACGAAGAACGCCCCGCACGCCCCGCCGACGCACTGCCACCAGCGGATCCCGCCCCGCCGCAGCTCGTCCCGCAGCCGGCGCAGCCCGGCCCGGCCGGACCGCGTCGCGGGCACCACCGCCAGCAGCACGGCCAGCCCGCCCGCGAACGACGCCAGCGCGGCGAGGAACCCGTCGCCGAACACCGACCCGAGCTGACCGTTGACCCGGCCCTGGACGGCCAGGAACACCCCGCCCGCGAACGCGACCAGCGCCCCGAGCACCCGGACGTCACCCAACGGTGTGATCCTCGGTGGTCGCCGGCGCCCGCACCCGGCTGGACAGCGCGACCCCGAGCAGCGCCGCCGTCGCACTCGCCCCGGCCGCCGCGGCGGGCCCGACGTGGTCGAGCAGCCACCCGGCGGCGGGCAGCACCAGCGCCGACCCGGCCGTGCTGAACGCGCTCATCCAGCCGAACGCCTCGGCCTTGCGCCCGTCCGGCGCGAGATCGCCGACCCGGGCGTTGTTGGCGGCGATCGCGGGCGCGATCGCCGTCCCGCCCACCGCCAGCACCAGCCCGATCAGCCACGGCGACGACGGCGACAGCACCGGCGGCAGCACCGGGACCAGGGCCACCACGCCGAGCGCGAGCAGCGCCAGCCGCCGGGTCAGCCGGAACTCGCCGGTCCACCCGCCCGCGATCAGCCCGCCGAGCACCGAACCGACACCCCAGACCGCGGTGAGCACCCCGGCCAGCGCCGGGTTGCCCTGGTCCCGGGCCCACGCGATGACCACCATGTCGATCGACACCAGCGACGCCACCACGCACAGCCCGGTGATCAGCGCGTACACCATCGACCGGTCGGCCAGCAGGGTCCGCCCGCCGGCCCGCCCCGTGCGGGCCGGCGGCTCGTCCAGCCCGGCCCGGCGCAGCGCCGCCCGGAACCCGAACGCCCCGAGCACCCCCATCGCACCGCACATCCACAGCGCGGTTCGGGGGTCCGCAACGGCGACGACGAACGCCGCCAGCGCCGGACCCACCACGTACATCAGTTCCTGCATGGACGCCTCGACGGTGAACACGGCCTGCCGCGCCGGCCCCGTCGCCAGCCGGGGGAAGCTCGCCCGGCTCAGCTGGGTGACCGGCGGCATGGACATCCCGGCCAGCACCGCCACCACCACCGACAGCGGCCACCAGGACGGCGGCAGCACCGTCGGCAGCAGCCCCGCGACCCCGCTCGCCACCCCGTACCCCACGGCGGTGACCAGCAATAATCGACTCGCCGGGTTGCGGTCCGCGGCCCGTCCGCGCAACGGGCTCGCCACCCCCAGGCCGACCGCGAACGCCCCGCCGACCAGGCCCGCCGCCGCGTAAGACCCGGTCCAGCCGGCGATCAGGAACGAGGACGCGAGCGGCGTGCCGGGTATGTGCACCCGGCCGACCATCGACCACAGCAGCAGCGACGGCAGACCGGGGATGGCCGCGAGTTCGCGGTAGGGCCGGAGCACGCGTCCCACTCTGCACCCGACCCCCGACAAAACCGTTACCGATATCCGTGGGAACCCGACGCGCTCGGTTAGCGTCAGCACCTCCTAGAGGCACGAGCGAGGGGACAGCTGTGACCGATCCCACCGGGCGCAGGGCCGAGTTGGAGGCCCGCAACGTCGCCATGCGCGAGCAGGTCGACACCCTCCTGGCCGAGCTGAAGACCAAGACGGCGGAACTGCGCGAGACCCAGGAGCGGGTCCAGGCGATCACCGCGACGGCGGTGTCCAAGGACGGATCGGTCCGCGCCTCGGTCGACTCCACCGGGGCGCTGACGTCGCTGGAGTTCTCCGCCAACGCGTTCGAGCGCACCACCCCGGACAAGCTCGCGCGGGTCGCCACCGAGACGGTCCTGCGGGCCGTGGCCCAGTCGCGCACCGAGCTGAACGAGGTGGTGGCACCCGCCCAGCAGGGCGGGAGCGTCGACCTGTCGGAGCTGCTGCCCGGCGTGCCGTCGCTGACCGACCTCATCCCCAAGCCGCCCGCCGTGCCGCAGCCGCCGTCGTCGACCCCGCGTCGTGCGCCCGCGCAGCAGCCCGACGACGAGGGCGGCGAGAGCTTCATGGACAGGAGTGGCTGGTGACCGGCGGCGGATTCCAGGTCGACCTGCCCGGCATGCGCCGGGGTGCGGCCCAGTTCAGCGCGTCGGGCGACGCGCTCGACGGCGTGTTCCGGCAGCTCGACGGCGCGTTGCGGGCCGAGGGCCAGTGCTGGGGCGGCGACGAGTCGGGGCAGGCGTTCGCCAAGAACTACGTGCCGAACTCGACGGCCACGCTGGACGCGTTCAAGAACCTCGCGAAGGCGTTGCAGGACATCCGGACGGGTGTGGACCAGTCGGCCGACACCTACGAGGGCGTCGACCAGGGCAACGCGACCGGGATCTCCCGGACCTACTGACGGACTTACTCAAGGGGCACTGCGGTGGGCATCGAGATCCCGAGCGAGGTCACCTGGCTCTTCCCGATCGTGGTCGGGCAGAGCTGGCCGGAGGGTGACGAGACGGCGTTGCGGCGCATGGCCGACGCCTACCGCACGGCGGCACAGGGCGTGAAGTCGGTGATCGACGAGGCCAACGGGGCCGCGTCGACGGTGATGGCGAGCCAGACCGGCGAGGCCGTCCAGCGGTTCGAGGAGTACTGGAAGAAGTTCGCCGACGGCGACCAGTCCTACCTGCCGAAGTTGCAGAAGATCTGCGAGCAGTTGGCGGAAAGCTGCGACAACACCGCGCTGGAGGTCGAGTACACCAAGCTCTCGATCATCGCGTCGCTGATCGCCCTGGCCATCGAAATCGCCGCCCTCGTCGCCGCCGCGTTCGGCACGTTCGGCGCGACCACCGCGGGCATCCCGATCGCCCAGCAGGCGACCCGCCTGATCGTCCAGTTCACCTTCCGGCAGCTGATCCTGGCGATCCTCAAAGAGGTCGCGATCTCGGTCGGCATCGACGCGGCCATCCAGGGCATCCAGATGCTCAGCGGCAACCGCAAGGACTGGGACTGGGGCAAGACCGGCGAGGCGGCCGTGTCCGGCGCGGTCTCGGGCCTGGTCGGCGGCGTGTCCGGCGGCCTGAAGTTCCAGGGCGGCGGCCTGGCGGGCCAGGTGGCCGTCGGCGCGACCCGGGGCGCGGTCGAGGGCGCGGTGTCCACGGTCGGCACGGCGGCCGTGATGGGCCAGGACATCAGCGCGCGCGACGTGCTGATGGGCGCGTCGGCGGGCGCGGTGTCGGGCGGCATCGGCGGCGCCAAGGAAGGCATCACCGTGGAAGCGCCGAGGGTGAACGTCGGCGGCCCGGACGGCCCGCCCGACCTCGGCCGCGTCGCACCGCCGCCGAGCCTGGGCAACCCCGCCGGCACCCCGGGCGGCACGCCCGGCGGCCCGACCCCGGGCGGCCCCACCGTCAACCGCGACGGCCTGAACCGCCCGGCCGGCGACTCCACCACGGCGTCCTCCGTGGCCGCCCCGCCCGCACCGGCCCCGTCGGTGGGCGCCCCGCCCCGGATCGGCGGCGGCGACGCCCCCGCGCCCGGTGGCACGCCGACCCCGTCCAGCCTGGCCGGCGCACCGCCGACCGCCCCGATCTCCCGTCCGGGCGCGGGCACGGTGCCGACGTCGCCCGGAACCGGCGGCAGCGCCCCGTCGATCAGCAACCGCCTGGGTTCCGGCGGCGTCCCGTCGTCCGCCGGCACTCCCGGCGGCACGTCCGCCGGCACGTCCCCGGGCAGCACTCCGCGCGTCCCCGGCGCTGCCGGCGCGACCCCGCACCTGACCGCCGGCGGCACCGCCCCGCTCGGCACGACACCGCACAGCACTCCGGGCGGCACTCCCGGCAACGCGGCCCACGGCACCACTCCCGGCACGGCTCCCGGCGGCACGCCCGGCGGACGCGCCGCGAGCGGACTCCCCGGCGGCGCGGGCGTGCCCGGCGGCAATTCGTTCAGCCCCGGCACGACTCCCGGCGGTTCCGGCGTGGGCACCACTCCCGGTGCCTCGGGCCACGGCACGACCGCCGGTGCCACCGGTCTCGGCACGACTCCGGGCCACGGCACCACTCCGGGCGGCTCAGGTCTCGGCACCACTCCGGGTGCCTCTGGTCTCGGTACGACTCCGGGCGGACCCGGCCACGGCACGACTCCGGGCGGCTCGGGTCTCGGTACGACTCCGGGTGCGCCCGGCCACGGCACGACTCCCGGTGCCGGACTCCCCGGCACCGGCACGCCGGGCGGCGCGACTCCCACGCCTGGCTCGACCCCTGGCAGCGGCCTCCCCGGCAGTTCCACCCCCGGCGGTCCCACGCCTGGCCTCGGCACCCCGGCCGGTTCGGTTCCCGGCGGTCCCACGCCGGGCGGACACGTCCCCGGTGCCGGCTCGATCCCCGGTGCCGGCTCGATCCCCGGTGCCGGCCCGGTCCCCGGTGGCGGCCCGGTCCCCGGTGCCGGCTCAGTGCCTGGCGCGGGTTCGGTGCCCGGTGCCGGTCCGGTGCCAGGTGCCGCCGGCGGACCTGTTCCGGGTGCGGCCCCGATCGCGGGTGCGGCTCCGACCAGCGGAGTGGCTCCGATGGCTCCGCCCTCCGGTGGTCCGGCCGGTGGTCCTGCGTCCGGTGGACCGGCTCCGGCAGGTCCGGGCGCGGGTTCGGCGGGCGGCATGGGTGCTCCCATGGCCGGTGGCGGCGGGTTCGCACCTCCTCCCGCAGGCGGTGGTGGCGGTGGCGGTGGGCGTGGGCCTTCCGCGCCGACGTCCTCCGGCTTCTTCTCCGACCCGAACCCCGGCGGTCACGACCAGACCGTGCACGGGACGGACGCGGTCAGCGCCAGCTCGATGACCGGAATGCCCGTCCAGCCGTTCCACGAGACCGGTCCCGCGCCGCAGCACAACACCCCGGTCATGCCCGAACAACGCGGCCCGTCCGCCCCTCCCGGAGGCGGGTTCGCCCAGCACCCCGGCGGTTTCGGCCCCCAGCCGGGCGGCTTCGGCCCCACCGGCCACCAGCCCGGTGCGGGCGCACCCCCGCACCAGCCCGGAGCGCACCAGCCCGGAGCAGGCTCCCAACCGACCCGCCCGGACGCCTCCGCCCCGGCGCAGCGCCCTCCGCAAGGCTCGGCTCCGACGTCCCCCCGCGCCGACCTGGGCACCGCCCCGCGCACGGACGGCCCTGCTTCCCGTGGCACGGAAACTCCCGCCTCCCGTGGCACGGACGCACCGGCATCTCGTGGCACCGACGCTCCCGCGTCCCGTGGCACGGAAAGCCCGGCCTCCCGTGGCACCGACCCGGCTGCCCGCACGGACGCCCCCGCGTCCCGAGGCACCGACACGCCGCCGACCGACTCCACCCCGCCGGCGGACCACCCGACTCCCGACCACCCGACGGCGGACCACCCGACCACGACGCCGGAAACGCCCCCGGTCGACACCACCCCGGTCGACACCACCCCGACCACCGACGGCCCCGCCACCGACCGGCCGACGCCGGCCACCGACGGCCCGACCCCGGACACGACCCCGGACGGCACGTCCCCCGACACCACCCCGAACGCGGACAGCCCCACGTCGGACACGGTCGGCGCGCCCGGTGACGAGCACTCGCCCGCCTCCAGCCACGAGTGGCCCACCGACACCACCGACCCGACCCCCGGCGACAGCACCCCGGGCGACAGCACCCCCGCTCCCGCGACGGACCCGTTCCCGCACAAGGGCGTCTGGGGCAACCCGGCCGGTGTCGTCCCCGGTTTCTCGCACGACGGCCCCTACCACTCCGTGCACGACAGCACCGGCCCGACGGACCGCGAAGTCGGCACCTACGACCAGCGCGCCGCCGCGATCATCGAGCCGACCTACCAGCCCTACGGCCCGCACGGCAGCTACCAGCCGTTCATCGACGCCCACTCCCACCCGGACGGCTCGATCGCGTGGCCCGCGAACCAGGGCGCGGACGGCCCCCGGGTCGTCGTGGAACTCCCCGCCGGCACGGTCCTGGACCGGTTCGGCAGCCCGAACGGCGACTTCCTCTCGCCGCTGCGCCCCGATGGTCAGCCCTACGGGTTCGGCGAGCGGGCGATCCTGCCCGACAGCATGGGCAAGGGCTACCACGTCTACGTCCTGGACGCCCCGCTCACCGTCGAACTCGCCCAGGTCGCCCCGGCGTTCGACCAGCCGGGCGGCGCGCGCCAGTTGCAACCGGTCGTCGACCCGGCGCTGATCGACCCGGCGACCGGCCAGATGAGCGTGCAGCGCCTGCTCGACCTGGGCGTGATGCGCGAGGTGGACGTCCCGCCGGCGGACGGCCGGGTGCTCGCGCCCGACTTCGGCACGTTCGACCGCGACGGCAACGTGCTGCGGCCGGACGCGGCGAGCGTCGCCGACGCCCAGCACGGCGCGTTCGACGACTACACCCCCGCCGAGGGGCCGGCCACGCACACGCCGAACCCCGACCTCGGCCCGGTCGCCCACAACGGCCCGATCCCGCTCGGCGAGGTGTCCCAGCGGGTCGACCAGGCGATCCGCAACAGCCAGGTCAACGACTCCGGCGTGGCCCTGCACACCGAGGACCGGCTGCGCGACCTGTCCGGCCGCATCCCCGGCACGGACGGCCACGCCCTGCTCGACGTGCACACCGACGGCGACGGCGTCCGGATCGGCGACACCCACTACACCCGGCCCGAGCTGGTCGAGCTGATCAACAACCACCCGGACCTGGCGAACCGGCCGATCACCTTCGTCGGCTGCGACGCGGGCGCGGGCGGCGAGCACTCGCTGGCCTCCTACGTGGCCCGGGAGACCGGTCAGCCGGTCACCGCGCCGGACACCCTGGCGTGGTCCGACCAGCACGGCAACCTCTACGCGAGTTCGCCGACCGAGACCGGCGGACCGAGGATCCCGCCGGACGGCGGCTGGCACACCTTCGAACCGGACGGCACCAGCACGCCGGTCGGCGAGCACGGGATGCCGCCCGGCCACGAGCCGAAGGGCGACCTGGCGACCGACGACCAGGCGCACCGGGGCCGGCAGGACATCGAGCCGCAGGTGCAGACCCCGTGGCAGGAGCCGGAGACCCGGCACCGCGAGACCGTCCGGCTGGACGAGAACCAGTCCCTGTTCGACGGCCGCGAGCTGCCCCGCGACACCCGCATCGAGGTGCAGAACCCGAACGGCGAGGTGCGCACGGTCGTGCACGTCGACGCCGACGGCAAGGTCCACGTCGACGCGATCGCGCCGAACACCCGGCACGGCGACAACCCGGAGGTCCTGCACCCCGCGCCGGACGCCCACTACCGGGTGGAGACCGGCCACCGCCAGGACGCGTTCGTGGCCAACGCCGACGGCACCCGGCAGACCACCCAGGACACGATCAGGATCGGCGGCCAGGAGGTCCCGGTCCAGCGGACGGTGATCATCGAGACGCCGCCGCCCCCGGCCAACGGCCGCGTGGTGATCGGCCAGGACCACCCGCTGGCCCCGAGGCCGGGCGAGGCGTTCACCGCCCGCGCGGACCTGCCCCGGGACACCAGGATGGAGGTCCACGACACCGACGGCAACTACCGGGGCACGGTGCAGACCGACGGGGAGGGCCGGCCGCACTGGATCGCCGCGCCGGAGTTCCTCGGCGACACCCGCAACCCGGAGGTCACCCACCCGATCGGCGGCGCGAACTACAACGTCGACCGGGGCCCGCTGCACCAGGAGTTCACCACCGACGCGAACGGCCACCCGCAGAACGCGGTGGACGGCGCCGCGCCGGACGCCCGGCACCAGCGGTCGGTGGCCGACCTGGCGCAGGGCGAGCCGTTCAGCCGGCCCGGCCAGGTGCACGACGCGAACACCGAGTTCACCGTCACCGACGAGCACGGCCAGCGGCGCGGCCGGTTCATCACCGACGACGCCGGTCACGTGGTGTTCGAGGAGACCCACTCGGGCCAGCGCAGCCGGGTGAACAACGAGATCGCCCAGGCCCCGGCGGGCGCGCACATCACCTCCGACGGCTTCTACGGGCTGGGCCGCGCCGAGCAGCCCGCGCGGACCTGGCCCGCGCCCACCGGCGGCGAGGTCCAGCTCCAGCAGGTGCGGACCAAGGTCGGCGGCGAGTACCAGTACTCGGTGCAGGTCGTGGGCGGTGTGCCGGCGCACTGGACGCCCGCGCAGGTGGCCGCGGTGACCGCGCCGTTCAACAACGCCAACCCGTTCTCGGCCCGGCCGGACCTGCCGCCGAACACCCGGTTCACCCTGGCCGACCACCAGAAGCAGGGCTACGGCACGTTCCAGACCGGCGGCGACGGCGGGGTGTCGCACCTGCACACCTTCCGCCCGTTCAGCCCGGACCTGAACCTGCCGCTGCCCAACGCCACGCTCACCGCCGACAACGGCATGTGGAAGGGCCGGACGAACGGCGACGGCGAGACCGTCGCCACCACCGGCCGGCCGGACATCTCCTCGGGCGGCGCGATCCGCCGGGACGGCGCCGCCCAGATCGAGGTCGGCAACCACGGCGAGGTCGACCACAACGGCAAGAAGCTGTCCGACGGCGGCCACCACCAGGGCAACGAGCTGGGCTTCCCGGGCGAGGCCGGCAACCAGTCGAGCCAGCAGCGCGACCAGAACCAGGGCAACGGCCGGCCGGCGTTCGTGTCCGAGCAGACCTGGCACCGGATGGAGCGGGACCGGTCGAAGTTCATCAAGGCCGGCGGTACCGTCGAGATCATCGACACCTTCGCCCTGCGCGACCCGCTCCAGCGCCACCCGCACACGTACCAGACCCGGTGGCGTGTGACGCTCGCCGACGGCACGACCGAGATCTACGTCAGGAGCTACCCGAATGAGCACAACGCAGCCCTCTGGCCCGCCGAATTCTGAGCAGCGGCACGACGAGCTGCTCCAGCGCATCGGCGGCCTGCTGCTGACCGCGGCTCCCGAGGACTTCCGGCGGATCGACCTGCTGGTGAAGATGACGGTCGCGGTGCAGGACCTGGCGCTGACGGTGTACCGGCCGGACGGCTCGACGCCGGAGGTGCTGCCGCCGGACGAGCTGACGCAGGCGTTCCAGGAGATGCGCCAGGTGCTGTACCAGCCCGGCCGGGGCGCGTGGTTCTCCTGCCGGTGCGTGGTCAACGCGCCGGTGCGGATCGACATCACCTACAACTTCGACCACGACCCGCGGTTCGAGCCGCCGGTCCCGGCCGCCGACTTCGCCCGTGACCTGCTGGTCTTCCCCCGTGACGAGGCCTTCGTCCCGGACTGGCTGCGGGCGCGGCTCGCCGAGGCCGCTACCGAGGAGCAGAACGCATGACCGCGCCGCAGTTGGACGTCGAGGACCAGAACGCGATCCTCGGCTCGGTCACCACGCTGCTGGTGCAGCGGCTGCCGGGCGACTGGGAGCAGCTGTTCGTGGACTTCCGGGTGGTCGGCCGGTACGTGGAGGCCGAGGCGTCCGGCCTGACCATGTTCGGCGGGTCGTTCCCGTGGCAGCTCCCGGACGAGGCGCTGCCGTTCTTCCTCCAGCTCCGCGAGGGCATGGCCCGCCCGGACCGGGGCACCTGGTTCTCGCTGAAGTTCCACCTGGTGCACCCGGACACGTACTCGGTGGAGTTCAACCGGGACCACGAGCCGGACTGGACGTCCCCGCCGCCCGCCGCCGCCTACGCCGACGAGCTGGAGCTGCACCCCCGGGAGAACGTGCCGGACTGGCTGCGCGCCCACCTCGGCGGCGCCGCGCCGGCCGAGCGGTCCGAGCTGATCGCCGCCCCGCTGTTCGACGGCGTGGACGCGGCGGGCGTGCCGACCCACGACCGGCCCCGGGTGCACCCGCAGGAGCTGGACGACGTCCTCGCCTACCTGGAGAACGCGCCGGTCGTGCTGGCCGCCCGGTCCTACGGCGCGGACGTGTTCAAGCCGGACGCGACGCCCGCCGTGCCGGTGTCGTTCCACACCGACGGCACCTGGGTGTGGCCCGGTGGCGTCGCCTACTACCTGCGCAACCACCAGGTCGCCCCGGTGCCGCAGCTGGTCCAGCACATCCGGGACAACGGCTACGCGGTGCCGCCGGTCGACCCGGCCGTCGAGACCGCCGCGACGGCCGTGGCCACCGGCCAGGCCGCCGGCGCGGCGCTGCCGGAGTACGCGCCCCGCGTGATCACCGACGTGGACCAGCGCGCGCTGGAGCACCTCAAGGCCCGCCTCGACCACTTCGGCGTCGGCGAGGACGAGTACGGCATCGTCGAGCCGAAGCCGGACGCCCTGGTGCTGGAGCCCGCGCCCGGCCCGGCCGGCTGGCAGGTCCAGTTCTGGGACGCCAACCGCGGCCCGCACGGCCGGCCGAAGGTCTACGAGCACGCCGTGGACGCGGCGAAGGCGCTGCTCGCCCAGCTGCTGTGGCGCGACGACCTGGACGCGGCCCGGTCCGGCGGCCAGGTGCGGGTGGTGCAGCCGGTGGCCGACATCCAGCCGATGGCCGACGAGCCGCCGCTGTCGCTGTTCCGGGACCGGGAATCCGTGGTGGTGCCGCCGGGCACCGAACTGGACCGGTTCGGCGCGGACACCGGCAACCTCGTCTACGCCGCCGGGACCATGTACGGCAACCGGTCGCTGCCACCTGATTGGCTGAATCGTCGCTACCACGTGTATCGGGTGCAGCAGCCGGTGCCCGCGCTCAAGGGCGTGGCGGTGCCGTGGTTCGGCCAGGTCGGCGGCGGCACCGGCTACTTCCTCTCGCGGTCCGTGCGCGACCTGCTGGCCGATGGCAGCCTGGTCGAGGTGGCCGAGGCGAGCACGGAGCCCCCGGCACCGAAGGTCTAGTTCCGGTCGCACCCCGTGGTTCGTCCGTTCGGCGCAGCGGGGTCAGGTGCGGCCACGGGGAGTCGCGGGGGAAGATGTTGCACGTGTCCGAGCCGAAGCCGTTGAACCCGACCGAGCAGGATGCGCTGGTCAAGCAGATCGGCCTGACGCTGATGCGTGCCGCACCGGATGACTGGCGGCACGTGACGGCGGAGTACCGGGCGACCGGTCGGTACGCCGAACTGGTCGCCGAGGTGCGGTCGGCCGACGGCACCATGCGCGTCTGGTCCCCGCCGCAGGACGTGGCGGCGCTGTTCGCGCGCCTGCGTGCGGGCATGTACCGGGAGGGCCGGGGCAGCTGGTCCAACGCCCGCTACCAGCTCGACCACCCGTCCAGCTACAACCTGGACTTCGACCGCGCGGAGCCCGCGTGGCAGGCGCCACCGCCGCCGCAGGCGTACGTGGACGAGATGCGGTTCTTCCCGCGCACGGACGAGAACGTGCCGGACTGGCTGCGCCGCAGGCTGGCCCAGGCCCCGGTGCCGCCGCCGGCCCCGCCGCAGCAGCAGCCACCGCGCGGGTTCCGCACGGCCCGGGTGTTCGACGGCGCGGGCCCCGGCGGCCGGCCCTCGGTGAACCGGCCGCCCGTGCCGGAGGCCGAGCGCGACCTGCTGCTGGACTACCTGGACCGCGCGCCGGTCGCGGTGGTCGGCCGGGGCTTCGACGCCGACGTGCTCAACCCGGACGCGCCGGCCGTGGTGCCGGTGGCGTTCCAGACCGACGGCCACTGGATCTGGCCCGCCGCGGTGGGCTACTACCTGCGCGCGTACGGCGTGCCGCCGGAGCCGGAGCTGGTCGAGCGGGCCAAGGCGAACGACTACGAGCTGCCCGAGGTCTCCGAGGACGCCCGGGTCGCCGCCGCCGCGAACCTGGGCGCACCCGCCGCGCCGCGCGACACCGCGCTGCCGGTGGCCGAGGTCGCCGAGCCCGAGCCGTTCGGCGCGGACCGGGAGTTCGACGGCCGCGAGTTCGAGAGCCGGGAGTTCGAGGGGCAGCGGTACGACGAGCCCGCGTTCGCCGAGCAGGACGAGCCGGTCGAGGTGGGCGCGACGGTCGCCGCCCCGCTGCCCGAGCTGCTCGCCGACGACGACGAGGCCGGCGCGCCCTCCCCCGCGGAGGAGACCGCGAACCTGACCGAGCTGAAGCCCGACGTGGTGGAGTACGCCCAGGACGGCCCGCCGTACCGGGTGCGGTTCGAGGAGGACGGCCCGGTCATCGACGACCGGTACCGGCGCGAGTCCTACGTGGACGGCATGGACCTGTTCGCGCCGGTCACCACCTACGACCGCGAGCCGGACGAGGCCGAGCAGGGCGACACCAGGGCGTGGAGCCCGTTCGCGGACGAGGAGGTCGCGGCCGAGCCCGCGCAGCACTCCGCCGAGGCCGCCGACGAGCCCGTGGTGGAGGAGCCGACCGAGGACGACCCGGACCTGGCGGACGTGCCGCTCGCCGAGGTCGCCCCCGAGGCGGGCGCCGGCGGTCGGACCGCGGAGTTCGAGGTCGACCAGGAGGAGCGGTTCCACGAGCGCTCCGACTTCGACCACCAGCAGCCCTTCGTCGAGCAGCAGCCGTTCGCGGATCAGCAGCCCTTCGCCGAGCAGCAGTACGCCGAGCAGCCCCGCTTCGAGGACCACCCGTTCGAGGAGCAGCCCCGCTTCGACGACCGCCCCCGGTTCGAGGACCAGCCCCAGCACCAGGCCCAGTTCGTGGACGAGCACTACGACGAGCCCGCCCACGCCCACAGCCACGAGCCGGCGCACGGCGTCGACCACGAGCACGAGCACGAACTCGCCCACGAGCAGCACGAGCCCGAGCCCGAGGTGGTCGAGCCCCGGCAGGTCACCCAGGACGAGGAGCGCGAGCTGACCGGCGTGCGCCGGGCGCTGGACGAACTCGACGTGCCGCCCGCCGCGTACCGCTTCGGCGAGCCGGTCGACCGCACGTGGGTGCTGCGCACCGAGGGGCAGGACTGGGAGGTGGCGTGGTTCGACCACGGCCCCACCAACCCGGTCCGCTTCGAGCGGGTCGAGGACGCCGCCGCGTACCTGATCGGCAAACTCGTCCTCACCGGTCGCCGAACACCGCGCCCGCTGCCGCCGCCCCCGCCGCGCAACCAGCCGCCGCGCCCGCAACCCGCCGAGGGCTTCCGCGAGGAGCCCCCGCGCCCGCCGGTCAACGACGGCTTCCGCGACGAGCCGCCGCGCCCGCCGGTCAACGACGGGTTCCGCGAGGAACCGCCCCGCCCGCCGGTCACCCCGCCGGTCAACGAGGGCTTCCGCGAGGAGCAGACCCGCCCGGCCGCCGAGGGCTTCCGGGAGGAGCCGCCGCGCCCGCCCGCGAACAACGGCTTCCGCGACGACCGCCGCCCGGCCGTGCCGGAACGGCCCGAGCCGCCCAAGTCGCGCAGCTGGCCGATCACCCCGATGAACGGCGAGCCGCCGCTCACCCTGTTCCGCCACAAGCAGATGGTGGAACTCCCGGTGGGCATGGAGGTCGACCGCTTCGGCGACGGCGCGGGCAACCTGGTCTACGCCGCGGGCACGCCGTTCGCGGAGCGCTCGCTGGTCCCGTCCTGGATCAACCGCCCGTACCGGGTGTACCGCCTGCGCCGCGCGGTCGAGGTGCTGACCGGCGTGGCCGTGCCGTGGTTCGAGCAGCCCGGCGGCGGCACCGCCTACCTGATGCCGAAGTCGGTGGAGGACATGCTGGCCGACGGCGTGCTGGTGGAGGTCGCGAACCAGGAGGCCCCCACCCACTGACCGCCCCCGGTGGGCCCGGCACCCGGGCCCACCGCCGGTCAGTCCACCCGCAGGCCGTGCGCGGCGGCGAAGGCGATCGCGGTGTCCACGTCGATCCGCGCTCCGCGCAGGTCGGCGGCGACCAGGCCGTCCGCGCCCAGCCGCGCCCCGCGCAGGTCGGCCCCGTCGAACTTGCACGCGCGCAGCCGCGCGCCGGTCAGGTCGGCGTCGCGCAGGTCGGCGTCGCGCAGGTCCGCCCCCTCGAAGTTGGCTTCCCGCAACCGCAACCCGCGCAGCGACGCCTTGCGCAGCAGCGCGCCGGACAGCCCGACCAGCGTGAGGTCGGTCTCCTCCAGCAGCACGGTCCGCAGCCCGCACTCCACGAACACCGACCCGAGCAGCGTGCACGACCGGAACGCCGCCGAGGCGAGCACCGCGCGGTCGAACCGGCACGAGCGGAACGCGGCGGCGGTGTGCGAAGAGTCACCCAGGTCGGTCCGGTCGAACTTGCACTCGGTGAACGTGCAGCCCGACGTCACCAGTCCCCGCAGGTCGGCTTCGGTGAAGTCGCACCGCAGGAAGGTCCGCCCCTCCCACCGCTGCCCGGCCAGCACGGCGTCGCTGTAGTCCTCGTCGGCCTCGATGATGTCCACTGTCACACCTTGTCATCGTTCAGCGGTTGGTAACCTCACCGCGTCGGGCAAACCCGCCCGATGCGCCGGTCCCGGAGTAGAGACCGCCGCTGACAGGTGCAGCCTGCCTAGTGGTCGTGCCCGAGGACTGAAGCCAGTTCGATCGTCATTCGGGAAGGCTCATGACCCGCACGCCCGTGAACGTCACCGTCACCGGTGCGGCCGGCCAGATCGGCTACGCACTGCTGTTCCGCATCGCCTCCGGCCACCTGCTGGGCCCCGACGTGCCGGTCCGCCTGCGCCTGCTGGAGATTCCGCAGGCCGTGAAGGCCGCCGAGGGCACCGCGATGGAGTTGGACGACTGCGCGTTCCCGCTGCTGTCCGGCATCGACATCACCGACGACGCCAAGACGGCGTTCGACGGCGTGAACGTCGCCCTGCTGGTCGGCGCCCGCCCGCGCAGCAAGGGCATGGAGCGGGGCGACCTGCTGGAGGCCAACGGCGGCATCTTCAAGCCGCAGGGCGAGGCGATCAACGCGGGCGCGGCGGACGACGTGCGCGTGCTGGTGGTCGGCAACCCGGCCAACACCAACGCCCTCATCGCGCAGCGGCACGCGCCGGACGTCCCGGCCGAGCGGTTCACCGCGATGACCCGCCTGGACCACAACCGGGCGCTGTCGCAGCTCGCCAAGAAGCTCGGCGTCACGGTGACCGACATCAAGAAGCTCACCATCTGGGGCAACCACTCGGCCACCCAGTACCCGGACCTGTTCCACGCCGAGGTCGGCGGCCGCAACGCGGCGCAGGCCGTGGACGACCAGGCCTGGCTGGAGAACGAGTTCATCCCGACCGTCGCCAAGCGCGGCGCGGCGATCATCGAGGCGCGCGGCGCGTCCTCGGCGGCGTCGGCGGCCAACGCGGCCATCGACCACGTCCACACCTGGGTCAACGGTACCGACGAGGGCGACTGGACGTCGGCCGCGGTCGTGTCGGACGGCTCGTACGGCGTGCCGGAGGGCCTCATCTCGTCGTTCCCGGTGACGGCGAAGGACGGCAGGTACGAGATCGTGCAGGGCCTGGAGATCGACGAGTTCTCCCGCGCCCGCATCGATGCCTCGGTGGCCGAGCTGGTCGAGGAGCGCGACGCGGTCCGGGGCCTGGGCCTCATCTGAGTTCTTCCCGACACGGGGGAGCCTCCACCACCGGGGGCTCCCCCGTGGCATGTTCGGGAGCGTGACGAAGAACCCGTGGCCCGTCCCGGAACCCCAGCTGCCCCAAGACGTGCACCCGGCGCTGGCCGCCGCCGTGCGGGCCGCCTCCCGCGCCTACCAGGAAGCCCGCCAGCTGCACACCCGCGCCGAGCTGCGCGAGGAGGTCGCGGACGGCGCGGACGGCACCCCGACCATGCGGGTCGACGCGATCGTGGAGGGCGCGATCCTGGAGGCGGCCGAGGCCGCCGGCGTGAACCTGCTGTCCGAGGAGGCCGGGTTCGTGGACCACGGCTCGGCCGCGACGCTGGTGGTCGACCCGGTGGACGGTTCGGCGAACGCGGCCGCCGGCGTCCCGCTGTCGTGCTTCGCCGGGGCCCTGGTGATCGACACCGTGCCGGTGGAGGCGTTGACGGTCTGGTTCGACACCGGCCGCGCCTGGTCGGCGAAGGCGGGCAAGCCGACGCCGTTCCGCACGTCCGGCCGGACCGGGCTCAAGGGCGCGTCGATCTGCCTGATGCGCCCCAAGCGCGGCACCGAGCAGGCGTGGACGCGGTTGGCCGACACCGCCGACCGGATCCGCATCCTGTCCACGACGTGCCTGGAGACGATGTTGGTGGCGGAGGGCTCGGTGGACGCGTTCGCGGACCCCGGCTCGGACACCCACCGGCTGATGGACCTGATCGCGGCCCTGGTCACCGTGCCCGCCGCCGGTGGCGCGCTGCTGGACCTGCGCGGCCGGCCGCTGGAGTTCGACCTCGACCTGTCCCGCCGCTGGTCCGGCATCGCCGCCGCCACCCCGGCCCTGGCCGACGAGCTGATCGCCACGGTCCTCGGTTAGCCCCGGTACCACTCGGCGGTCCGGGCGATCGCCTCCTCGTGCGGGGTCACCGGCAGCGGTCCGAACGTGCCCTCGAACGCCGAGTGGTCCACCACCCACGGCCTGGTGCGCTGGTGGTCGAGTTCGCCCATGCCCCGCAGCCGCCGGTCGAACAGCGCGCCGAGCGCCACGGTCGCCTTCGGCAGCCGCAGCGGCGTGCGGGGGTCGTCCAGCACCCGCCCGGCCAGCGCGACGAACTCGCGCACGGTCAGCGTCTCGGCGGCCGGCGTGTGCCACACCCGGCCGTCGGCGCGCTCGTCGTCGCCCAGCACGATCTGCGCGCGGGCGGTGTCACCCAGGTAGGCGAAGGTGTGCGGCACGTCCAGCGGCCCGAACCACATCGCCCGCTTGCCCAGGGCCATCGGCTTGAGCACCAGCTCGCCGGGCAGCGACCCGACGCCGCCCGGCCCGTAGTAGTCGCTCGACCGGGCGAGCACGACCGGCACGGACGCCTTCCGCAAACGCTTGCCCAACGCGCTGCGCAGCTTCTCCTTGGGCCCGACCGGGCGTTCGGGGGTCTGCTCGGTCAACGGCCCCGACACCGGCCCGTACGCGTACAGGTTGTCCGCCAGCACGAGCTTCGCCCCGGCCGACTCCGCCGCGGCGACGGCGTTGCCGAACAGCGTCGGCAGGGTGTCCGCCCACGACGTGTAGGGCACGTTCGCCGCGAGGTGCACCACGGACGCGCCGCGCGCGGCCTTGACGGCGGCCTCCCGGTCCAGCAGGTCCGCCCGCACGTCCTCGGTGCCCTCGGGCACGCCGCCGGACCGCGTCACCGCGCGGACCTCGCGCCCGTCGGCGGCCAACTGCCGGGCGATCTCCCGTCCGATACCCCGACCCGCACCCAGCACGACCACCGTCATGACAGCTCCCCTGATTGCCTCTTACTGACGTTAGAAGTTCTAACACAAGTTAGAGTGTCTTTGTCAAGGGAGGTTGGACGTGACCACGACCCGGCGTGAGCGGTACCGCGAGGAGACGAGGGACGAGGCGAAGCGCATCGCGCTGGGGCAGCTCGCCGACCTGGGCGTCGAGGGCGTCTCGGTCAACGCCATCGCCAAGCGCATGGGCATCACCGGTCCCGCGCTCTACCGGTACTTCAAGAACCGCGACGACCTGCTCACCGAACTCATCCGGGACGCGTGGCGGGACCTGGCGGAAGCGGTCGAGGCGTCCGTGCGGCGGACTCCGGGCCTACCGCCGCGCGAGCGCGTGCACGGGTTCGCGCAGGCGTTCCGGGACTGGGCCGTCGGCCAGCCGCACCGCTACCTGCTGCTGTTCGGCTCGCCGCTGCCCGGCTACCACGCGCCGGCGGACACCATCGCCCTCGCGCACCGCACGATGAGCGCGTTCATCGGCGTGCTCGCCGAGGCCCACCAGACCGCTGCGGCCCCCGCCGACCCGGGCGGCTCGACCGGCCTGGACGGGCAGTTGGCGACCTGGGCCCGGTCGCGCGGGGAGGGCGAGGTCGACCCCGCCGTGCTGCTCACCGCGCTGCGCGCGTTCACCAGGCTGCACGGCGTGCTCAGCCTGGAGGTGTCGGGCCAGTTCGGCCCGATGGGGTTCGACCCGGCGCTGCTCTACCGCGCCGAGGTGGATTCACTGGTCGCCGGCGGCTAGTCGCCCCGGCGGGGCTCCACCAGGCTGTCCGGGCCGGGGTAGACCAGCCCTTCGTGACCGTCGGAGAAGCGGACCAGGTACGGCGGCGCACCCTCCTGCCCGCGGACTTCCAGGATCTCGCCGATGTGCTCGTCGAGACCCACCGCGCGGCTGTGGACGTGCAACCGGTCGCCTGCTGTCGCGTGCATCTGCAACACCTCCGGTGCATCCCAGAGTAGGACGGTTCCGAAGGTACCGACAGCCCGGCATTTCCGCTCAACGAAGCCATTCCGCGCGACGGGGCCCGGCCCGGGTCAGCTGCCGCAGGCGGTGGCCAGCTTCGCGGCCTGGTCGAGCTTCTTCTGCGTCCAGTCGGCGAGCTTGCTCGGGTCCACGTCGCTGAGGGTCACGTTGGACATGGTGTCGGCGACGCCGTTGATGGCGTCCCGGATCGTCGCGTCGCCCGCCTTCTCGGCGAGCTTGCCCAGCTCCTCGGCCTTGGCCTTGGTCTCGTCCACGGCCTTCTGCGGGTCGGTCGCGCTGGGCGTGAACCCGGCCAGCGACACCGCGTCCGCGCACAGCTTGACCTTGTCGATCGCCTGCCCGGCCTGGTTGGCCGCGTCGGCGGCGTCCTGCACCGCGCCGCAGGCGGACAGCGCGCCGACGAGACCCAGTGCCAGCAGGGTGGCGGCGACGGGACGACCTGCGCGCATGACTTCTCCTCGGGTGGGAACGTGACCGTTTCGTCCGACTCTACCGACGCGCGTACAACCGGCGCACCACATCGTCGATCTCCGGTTCCTCGACCACCAGGTCGTGCACGTCGGCCCGGGTCGCGACGGCCGAGATCAGTGCCGCCGCAGTGGTTTCCGCCCGGCTGAAGGTGAGGTGCTGTCGCAATCCGCCCAGCTCCACGCGCACCGAGACGACCCCCGCCAAGCCCTCCAACGGCTCGGCGGGCGTCTCCAGGTCCACCACCAGCACGCGCTCGGGCGCGACCTCGGAACGCAGCTCCTCCAACGGCCCGTCCGCCAGCACGGTGCCCCGGTCGATCACCACCAGCCGGGGGCAGAGCCGCTCGATGTCGTCCAGGTCGTGGGTGGTGAGCAGCAACGTGGTGCCGCGCGTGGTGTTCAGCTCGGCGAGGAACTCGCGCAGCCGTTCCTTGGACTCCAGGTCGAGCCCGATGGTCGGCTCGTCGAGCACCAGCAGCTCCGGGCCGTGCAGCAGGGCCGCGGTCACCTCGCCGCGCATCCGCTGGCCCAGCGAGAGCTGCCGGACCGGGGTGTCCAGGAACGCGGCCAGCTCCAGCAGCCCGACGCACTCGTCCAGCCGGCGGGTGAAGTCCGCCGCCGGCACCCGGTAGATCGCGCGCAGCAGGTCGAAGCTGTCGCGCAGCGGCAGGTCCCACCAGAGCTGGCTGCGCTGTCCGAACACCACGCCGATCCGGCGCGCCAGCTCGCGCCGCGACCGGGACGGGTCGACGCCGGACACCCGGACGTGCCCGGAGGTCGGCACCAGGATCCCGGTGAGCACCTTGATCGTGGTGGACTTGCCGGCCCCGTTCGGGCCGACGTAGCCGACCGCCTCGCCGGCGGCCACGTCGAAGCTCACCGCGTCGACCGCCCGCACGGTCCGCCGGGTGCGCCGGAACCGCCCGGTCTTGCTCGTCACGGTGAACTCGCGGCGCAGGTCGCGCACTTCGATCATGACCCGGTCCCTCGGTAGTGGCGGACGGCGAAGCGCCACACCAGCCCGGCCGCGCCGGCGGCGGCGAGTGCGACGAGAGGCGAGATCCAGCCCAGGAAAGCGGGGCCGCCCAAGGGGTCCGGGCGGTCCAGCAGGGCCAGTGCGGGGTAGTAGGCGACGAACGCGCCGGGGATCACGAACGCCATGACCCGGCGCAGCCAACCGGAGTAGATGTTGATCGGGTAGGAGGCGAACGCGTTGCCGCCGTAGGTGACGCTGTTCGCCAGCTCCTGCCCCTCCACCAGCCAGAAGCACACCGCGCAGGCCGCCACCCACACCGAGGAGAAGATCACCGCCCCGGCCGCTGGTGCGACGACGACCAGCAGGGCGGTCCACGGCGACCACGCGATGTCGTTGTGCGCCAAGGCGAAGACCAGCGCGCCCAGCCCCGTGACGATCCGCCCGACCCGGTGCAACCGGACGTCGGACACCGCGATCTGCGGGAGGGTTCCCAACGGGCGCACCAGGAGCACGTCGAACTGGCCGGTCCGGATGTAGCGCGGCAGCTCGTTGAGCTGGCCCGCCGCGGTGTCCGCCGCGCCGAACGCCACCGACGCGATCGCGTACATCAGCACGACCTCGGTCGAGGAGAACCCGCCCAGCGCGTCGACCTGGGTGAACAGCACCAGGATCACCACCAGCTCGGCGCCCTGCGCGAGCACCTGGGACGTGCAGTACAGCAGGAACGAGGCCCGGTAGGAGAGCTGGCCGCGCAGCCGGGCGGCGATCAGCCTGGGGTAGATGCGCTCACCCACCGTGCACCACCACCTTGCGCACCGCGCGCCCGAGCACCAGGTGGCCGGCGGCGGCCAGGGCGGCCACCCAGAACACCTGGTGCGCCAGCGTGGTCCACTGTGGACCGTGGCCCATCCAGACGTCGATCGGGCCCTGGATGATCGCCGGGAAGGGCGTGGCCCACAACAGGGCCCGCGCCCAGTCGGGGAAGAAGGCCAGCGGCAGCGCGAGCCCGCACAGCACGCTGGACATGACCGACCAGAGGCTCATCACGCCCTGGTTGTCCAGCAGCCAGAAAGTGCTCGCGTTCAACAGGAATCGCACGCCGAAACTCACGGTGAGGGCCAGCAGCGCGCTGAGCGCGAACACCGGCCACGCGGCCGGTTCGGGCCAGTGGAAGGGGAAGACGAGCGCACCGATCGCGACCGGCGGCACGAACCGGACCAGGACCGAGTACCCGGCGCGGCCGAGGTCCGTGGCGAACAGCGCGGCCTGGAGGTGCCACGGCCGGTAGAGGTCGACCACCACGTCACCGCTGCGGACCCGTTCGGCCAGCGCGTTGTCGCCCCAGAGTTGCACGAACGCCATCAGGCCCTGCCCGACCCACACGTAGGCCACGGCCGTGGGCACGTCGTAGCCCGCCTTGGGCGCGGCGCCCACCACCGCGACCATCACCGCGGTGCGCAGCAGGCCGAAGGTGGTGTTCGCGGCGAGGCCGGCGAACATCGCTTGTCGATAGGTGGAATAACGGCGGAATCCGGCGAGCGCAAGCTGCCCGTAAGCGCGCACGTCTTACTACCCTAGGAATGACCGCAAATCATTTTGCGCCGCGTCCGCCGTCGTCAGCGGGGCGCGGCGAGCACGCCGGTGAGCAGCCCCGGGTAGAGCGCGTCCAGGTCGTCCCGGCGCAGGCTGCTGATCCGGGAGGTGCCGCGCGGCCGCACGAAGACCACGCCCGCTTCGCGGAGCGTGCGCACGTGGTGGGTCAGGGTGGAGGGGCTGATGCCGAGTTCCATCAGGCCGCACGAGATGCCGTCCGGGCGGTTCGCGAGTTCGCGGACGATCCGCAGCCGCACCGGGTCCGCGAGGGCGTGCAGCACCGCCTCGATCCGGATCTCGTCGCGTTCGGGGTGCGGCAGCGTCTGCATGGCACCCATGGTACGAGAAGTATCGAATTTTGATGATCCTCGTAGTACGGTTCGCGTCGAACCAACACTCGATCGGGGGAATCGATCAATGTCAGCCCGCACCTACCTGCTCACCGCCGGGGCGTTCGCCATCGGCACGAGCGGGTACATCGTCTCCGGCGTCCTGCCCGCCGTGAGCCGGGAACTGAACGTCACGCACGCCACGGCGGGCCAGCTCCTCACCGCGTTCGCCATCGCCTACGCCGTGTCGTCACCGCTGCTCGCCGCCCTCACCGGCCGGTGGGAGCGGCGCACCCTGCTGGTGGCGGCGCTGGCCGTGTCGGCGGTGGGCAACCTGGCCGCCGCCCTCGCCCCGAACTACCCGCTGCTGCTGGCCGCCCGCGTGGTGAGCGCGCTCGGCGCGGCGGTCTACACGCCCGGCGCGGTCCTCGTGGCGACCGTGCTCAGCCCGCCCGATCGCCGCGGCCGCGCCGTCGCGCTGGTCTTCGGCGGGTTGACGTTCTCGCTGGTCCTGGGCGTGCCGGCGGGCAACCTGCTGGGGGAGCCGCTGGGCTACCAGGGCGTTTTCGGACTGATCGCCGCGGTCACCGCGCTGGCCGCCGTCGCCGTCCGGCTCGGGCTGCCCGCGGTCGAGGCCCCGCCCACCGTCGCCCTGCGCGAGCGCTTCGCACCGGCCGCCAACCGCCGGGTCGTGAT
This sequence comes from Saccharothrix sp. NBAS 001, assembly GCF_056640475.1. Classification (NCBI taxonomy): domain Bacteria; kingdom Bacillati; phylum Actinomycetota; class Actinomycetes; order Pseudonocardiales; family Pseudonocardiaceae; genus Saccharothrix; species Saccharothrix sp. NBAS 001. The sequence continues at coordinate 7,176,601 of NZ_CM153251.1, read as the reverse complement.
GGTGCTGGCGCTGACCGTGCTCGCCTGCCTGTCGGTGTTCGCGGTGTTCAACTTCATCGCGCCCCTGCTCACCGCGACCGCGCACGTGGAAGGCGTGGCGATCAGCCTGCTGCTGGTCGCGTACGGCGTCGGCGGCGCGTTCGGCAACTGGGCCGGCGGGCGGCTCGCGGACCGGTTCGACACCCGGAAGCTGCTGGTGGTGCTGTTCAGCTGCTTCACGGTCGTGCTCGCCACCCTGCCGCTGACCATGTCGACGGTGGTCGGCGCGGCGCTCGCGCTGTTCGTGTGGGGCGCGCTGACGTGGTCGGCCAACCCGCCCATCCAGTCGTGGCTGATCGAACTGGCGCCCGCCAACAGCGGCCTGCTGCTCTCGCTCAACGCGTCCGCGATCTACCTGGGCGTGGGCCTGTCCGGCGTGGTCGGCGGCCTGGTGATCAGCTGGGTCGGCCTGCTGCCGCTGGCCCCGATCGCAGCGTCCCTGGCGGTGGTCGCGCTGGTGCTGCTGGTGTTCGCGCTCAGGCCGGTTCAGGACCCGAAGGCGCTGGTCGTGACCTCGCCCTCGGCGGGGTCCTTCGCGAAGCAGTGAAAGTAGTTCCGGCTGCCGTCGCTGAACGCCACGGCGGTGATCTCCCAGGACGAGGTGTCCACGGCGGGGCGGGTGTTGGCCTTCATCACCTCCGCCGTGCACACGTTCTTGACCTCGGGCGCTTTGACGAACTCGTCGTTGTCGACCTGGGGGATCGCCCCGGACAGCCAGCCGCCGGAGAACGCCTCCCAGTAGTGCGGGGTCGAGCAGTCACCCGCGCGCCGGGCCGACGCCGCCTGGCCGCCGATCGACGTGACACCGTGGTAGCAGGTGGATTCGGCGATGCAGTAGCCGGTGCCGCAGGACTTGAGCCGGGGCGGCACGGTCTCCAACGCCTCACCGCTGGACGAGGGGTTCCCGCTCCCGGCGTTGGTCTGCCCGGCACCGGCGTTCTCCCGGCTGAACCACCACACCCCACCGGCCACCGCGATGGCCAACACCGCGACGACCGCGACGAGCGCCCCCGGCGTGCGCTTGGGCGGGGTCATTGGTCCGGAGTTCGCGTAGTGGACGGGCGGCCCGGAGTACTGCTGGTACTGCGGCGGCCCCGACTGCGCGTACTGGGCCCCGTACGGCGGCCCCGACGCAGCCTGCATCACCGGCTGCGGCCCTGACGCAGGCTGCAGCACCGGCAGAGGCCCCGAACCCGGCTGCTGCACCACGGGCTGCGCCCCCGGAACCACAGGCGGACCGCCCTGGTACTGGCCCTGCTGCTGGCCCCCGTGCTGCTGGCCCCCTTGCTGGTGAGCCCCTTGCTGGTGAGCCTTCAACTCGTCCCGGAGCTGCGCCGCACTCCCCGTCCGGTAGGAGATGTCCGGGACGAGCGCGCGGACGATCGTCTCGTGGAGGTCCTGGGGAACACCCGCCACCAGCGGAACCGGCGAGCGCAGCACCTCCCCGAGGTGGTCGAACGACTCGATGGGCCACGGCACGGGCCGGGGCGGCTTGCCCGCGAGCAGGTCGTACAGCGTCGCAGCCAGCGAGTACACGTCAGCTGCGGGCGTGGGCTGGGCCATCGCGAACGCCTCGGGCGAGGCGTAGCTGGGGCTCAACGCGTCCCGCGTGACGGTGGAGCTGCCCTCGGCGTCCAACAGCGCGGCCAGCCCGAAATCGGCGAGCTTGGCGGTCCCGTACCGGTCGAGCAGGATGTTGCCGGGCTTGATGTCGCGGTGCAGGACACCTTCGGCGTGCGCGGCGGCCAACGCGTCGGCGAGCTGGATCCCGATCTGGCGGACCCGCTCGGCGGGCAGCGGCCCGTCCCGCCGGATCAGATCGGCCAGCGACCCGCCCGTGCACAGCTCCATCACCAGGTAGGGAGTCCCCTGAGGGGTGAAATTGGCGTCGTGCACGGACACCACGTGCGGATGCCCGGACAACCGGGCGGCAGCCTGCGCCTCCCGCAAGAACCGCCGCCGATCCCGCTCGGTCTGGAGGACGCGGTTGTCGATCTTGACAGCGACGTCCCGCCCCAACTGGACCTGACGGGCCCGGTAGACGGTGGCGAACCCGCCCTGCCCCAAAGGTGTGAGATCAGCCAATCCCGGCAACTGCACGCGGCGACTCTAACCCGAAGGACTGACACCCCAGCCGAGGCGCTCACCACTCACGCGCCCCTCCGTCCCCCTCTCGGTGCCCCCTCTCCGTCCCTCCTCCGGGAACCCCTTGACGAGCCCGTTCAGGCCCCTTCTTTGGCCGCGGCCTTGGCCGCCTTCTTGAACTCCCGAACCTCACCCAACGACACCGCGTCCCGAACATCGGCGACACTCCGCCGCGACCCGTCCTCGCCGTACGCCCCAGCCGCTTCCCGCCACCCCTCGGGCCGCACGCCGAGCTGCTTGCCCAGCAGCGCGAGAAAGATCCGCGCCTTCTGATCCCCGTACCCAGGCAGTTCCTTGAGCCGCTTGAGCACGGTTTTGCCGTCGGGCTCGTCCCGGGTCCAGATGCCGGCGGGGTCGCCGTCGTAGTGCTCGATCAGGTATTGCGCCAACGTCTGCAGTCGCTTGCCCATGGAACCGGGGAACCGGTGGACGGCGGGGACCTCGGACATGACGGCGGCAAAGTCCTCTTCGCTCGCCTCGGCGATCCGGTGCACGTCCAGTCCGCCACCCATGCGGTCGGCGATGGCCTTCGGCCCCTTGAACGCCTTCTCCATCGGGATCTGCTGGTCGAGCAGCATGCCGAAGAGCAGGGCGAGCGGGCTGGAGGAGAGGAGTTCGTCCGCCTCGGTGTCCTGGGCGAGGCACAGCGTCGGGCTCATGGGCCACATGGTGGCATGGGTGGAGTCGAGGTGCCGGCGTCGAATCAGTTCCCGCTGCTCGTCGGACCTTACCTGCCAGCTTGACCAGGAACGGTACCCGAGTAACCTTGGGTACCGGAGGTGTCGCATGGCTGTCCAGTCTGCTCCTGTCAAGGTCGATCAAGAGACGCACGCTTTGATCGCGCATGGTGCTACCGCGCTGCACATGTCCCAGAAGGACCTGCTGGCCGCTGCTGTTCGCGAGTACCTGGGCGCGAGGCGGGAGGAGATCAACGCCGCCTTGCGTCGTACGATGGCGGCTCTCGATGGCACCCGGAGCAGTCAGGTGGCTGCTCTGACCGGAATGTCCAAAGAACGTCTCGATGAACTCGGCGGGGTCCGCGAATCCTGATGGCCGTTCGCCCGACCCTCCGCTGTCTGCGTGAGGACCTGAGTCTTGACCTGCCGCCGATCGACGAGCCCCTCGACGAAGTCGACCACCCGCTGATCAAGAAGGCCAACGAATAGTTCGCCGCTCCCACAGGTCCGCGTGAACGAATCCGATCGATCGACGACATGGTCGTGTTCAAGGTCAAGGTGCAGCGGTGGCGAGGTGCGGTTGTCGAAGCGGGTGATCCTGGTTGGTTGGTGGCGGCTGGAGTCAGGGAAGCCGGGAGTCGGGACGACTTCTACGAAGCGCTCGCGACTGACGCCACCGCCGCACGTGCCAGGTACAACGCCGAGCACGCCCCTCCCCTGAGATCGGCGACGTACTGCGATCAGTGGCTCGCGGGCGAGGATGACCACGACCGGTACCGCGCCGAGGCGGCTGTCCGAATGCTGCGCGCACTGCGGGAGACGGTGCGGCGTCTGGTGTGGGCGTCGTTGCTCGACGGGTACGAACACGTCTGAGAGGTTGCCGGCGCTGAAATCGGGGTGCTCGTCCGAGGTGTGGAGGACCGGGGCACGTACGTGGCGATGTGGATCACCGGTTCGGTACCTGACAACTTCGTCGCCGTTGTCCTCGACCTGGTTCCGGGTTGTGATCGGGACGGCTGGTACCCGGAGTTCGCCATGCTGGATCGGTCGCTGCGCCCCGGCGAACAGGTCTACTCGAACCTGATGGACCCGGAAGCTGCTGCTCGGCTGCTCGAAGAGGGCAGCTAGTCACACATCAAGAGCAGTGTGCTGGTCGAGCAGCATGCCGAACAGCAGGGCGAGCGGGCTGGAGGAGAGGAGTTCGTCCGCCTCGGTGTCCTGGGCGAGGCACAGCTTCGGGCTCATGCGCGACATGGTGGCACGGGGCGGCCGTGCTTGCCGTCAGGAGGAGGGGCCGTTGAGGCGGCGGTGGCGGTTCTGGCGGTACTCGTCGACCCAGTTCTTGCTGCTGCGCCACAGACCGTCATCGCCCTTGATCGCACGCAGGCGACCTCGCATGGAGGCCACCCGGAGTGCGTTCTCGGTCAGGTCATCGGTGGCCAGGGCGGCGAGTGGCACGAGTTTCACAGGACCGGCCACTGCCGGGATGACGAACTTGTAGAGGTTGGCGGTGACGCTGCGGGCGATCAGCTCGCCGAGGGGGCCGTACTCGCCGCGGTCCGCACGCCTCATTGCCTGTAGGTATTTCTCACGGTCCCGCTTGAAGATGATCGCGGGCGGGTAGCCGAGGCGGCCGAGCAACAGGTTGAGGACCAGGCGGCCGGCGCGCCCGTTGCCGTCCAGGAACGGGTGGATCTGTTCCAGGGAGTTGTGGGCTCGTGCCAGCGACTCGGGCAGGGGTTCATCGCCGAGGTCGCGCAGCTTGGCGGTCTCGTCGACCCAGCCGCGCATCAGGTGATCGACGTCGGTCCACGACGGTGGCTTCATGCCTCCGGGGAACGCTGCGATCTCGTGTCGGCGAAAACTCCCGGGGCTCTCGACGTCGGTCGCGTGCGGGTGGGGGTCGATTGTCCACACCGGGGTCATGCAGAGGTGGTGGATGTGGCGGACCTCCTGCAACGAGATGAGTTCGCCTGTCTGCCAGTCACCCGGATCGAGGGCTTGTCCGTAGACCCAGCGCGCCGCGTCGCCGTAGCCGCGTACCTCCATGTAGTCCCGGAGTGGTTTCGCACCCACCGCGCGGCCTTCGTCCAGGAGCCGTTCGACTTCCTGGAGGACGAGGGTGTTGCCTTCGAGCGCGGTGCTGTTGTGGGCTTCCTGGTGCCAGATGTTGGACCAGATGTCCTCGGCTTCGGCCGGTGCGGGCAGGCCGCCGAGGCGTTCCCGAAGCTCGGCGACGGCCTCATCCAGCCGTTGGTACACGACCGCTCGTGGTGGACGCCCTGCCATGCGTGTCCTCTAGTTGTTCGGTTTGCGCGGACCGAACTGTACCGAACAACTAGTACAAGTTGTTCGCGACCCGCCTAGCGAATCGAACCGAACAACTAGGGCTGCGGGAGTGTGTCCCAGGGCCTGGTCAGGCCCTGGCTCGACATGTCGTGCATCAAGCAGTGTGCTGGTCGAGCGGCATGCCGAAGAGCAGGGCGAGCGGGCTGGAGGAGAGGAGTTCGTCCGCGTCGGCGTCCTGGGCGAGGCACAGCTTCGGGGTGATGCGCGACATGGTGGCATGAGTGGAGTGGAGGTGCCGGCGTCGCGTCGGTTCCCAGGTCGTCGGAGGTCACGTGACAGCTTGACCCGGAAGAGTGCCCGAGTGACGCTGCTGTTCGCGAATACCTGAGCGCGAGATGGGGGAGAGAACAACGCCGCCTTGCGCCGCACGATGCAGATGCTCGACGGTGCCGAGAGCCGCCAGGCGGCCGCTCTGGCAGGGGCGTCAAAGGAACGTCTCAATGTGCGCCGCGGTGTTCGCGAGTCCTGACGGCTGTTCCGTCCGACCCTATCGTTCGTTTTTTCGTGAAGCTTGGCCCTATGTCCGACGCCGATTGATCAACCGTTTGATGCGTCACCACGAACTGCTTCTGCCCGTGCACACCTCCCAGGACGGAGCTGGACAGGCGCTACTCCGGCACAGTCGACCAGTCCGGTGAAGACCGGCCTGTCAACGTCGGATTCGGCAGTGGTCATGCGGCTGACCGTTGGGCTGGTGGCCGTCTCGCGAAAGACGACCACGGGCACCTGACGCTCACGCCTGGCCGACGAAAACCGCCTTGTCCGAGCCGAAATCGGGCTGGAACACGACCTGTAGCTCGCCCGGCTGCGCGCCGATCGAGTACGACGTTTCGTACGTGTAGGTCTTGCCTGGCAGGACCGTGGCACTGTCCAGGCCCCCACCGCCGCACTCGCCGTTGGAGTCGAAGATCCGCTCGGCCTTCTTGCCGTTGAACTGGGCGTCGCCGCCGATCGTCAGCACTGCGGTCTCGAACGCCTTGTCCGTGCCGTTGGTGACCGTGACGACGATCTTGACGGCCCGCTCGACGCCCTGCGGCGACGCGTACTTGCCGGGGGTGCAGGCGGCGGGTGCGGAGACCTCCACCGCCAGACCGCTCTTCCAGCTGTAGCGCTGGCCCCAGGTCGGCGGGGCCTTTGCCGCGTCTGCCTGGGTCGCTTGGCCGTTGCCCGCGTTGCCGTCACTCACCTGGCCCTGGTTGGTCGAGCCGTTGACGATCTCGTCGAGCTTCTCCACGGCGGCCTTCTGGGCGATGACCGTGAAGACGATCGCCAAGACGCACAACACCGTGCCGATGCCCGCGAGCACCTTCTTCGTGCCGAACAGCGCGATGACACCGAGCACGACCCCGACGAATGCCGCGATGGCAGTCAGGTTGTTCAGGATGATGATGGGCGAGCCGACGACGCCCACGATGCCCAGGATCAGCGCGGTCCACGCGAGCGCGCCGAACTTGTTCGGCTTGGGTTGCGGTGCGGCGGGCGCGTACACCGGAGCACCTTGCGGATAGGTCATGACGATTGCCCCTCAATTCGATGTACTCGGGAATCGTCTCCAACGGCACGGCTGTTACGGCGCTCCAGGTCTTCCAGGGGTTGCATCGAAGACCGCACGGGCCGCTCGGGCTCGGCGGGGCCTTGTCCGACTCCTCCATGGGCTGGTTGTACATCAGGCCGATTTTTGCGGTTTCCGGCAACGGGTTGAGGGTCCCGGTCGAACGGGCGTGCGGAAACTGTCAGTTGTCGAATTCCGGGATCAGGTCGCCGATCAGGCGGAGGCTGGTCATCACCGACTCGTGTGACAGGCTGCCGACCTGGTGGAACGCCATCAAGCGGTCGATGCCCAGGTCCGCGTACGTGCGCAGCTTCTTCCGGCACGTCTCCGGGCTGCCGACGATCAGCGAGTCCTGCTCGTTCAGCGCTTCGAAGATCTCCTCGTCGGGCACGTCCTCGCCTTGCAGGACCCGCCCGATCACGACCTGGGCGCGGTTCGGGCCGGTGGACGACTCCGCTTCCGCGCGCAGGAAGTCGCCGGTCAGGCCGCCGCCCGACGGGTCGGCCATGATCTCCTGCTGGTGGCGCACGGTTTCCACGAACGAGTCCGCCGCTTCGAAGAACGTCAACGCCCGGACGGTGTACCACGCCGCCGCCGCGACCGCGCCGTTGCGCACCGCCTGCTCGTCGCTCTCCGCGCAGTGCACGAACGTGAAGAACGCGACCTGGTCGTTCACGAACGCGCCGGCCGGTTCGGTGCACGCCGCCGCCGCGTCGCGGTAGAGCCGGACCATCCGCCGCACGCGCTCCGCGGACTCCCAGATCGTCGTACCCAGCACGCCGACCCCGCGCCGGCCCGCCTCCTCGAACGACGCCGGCGTCGCGGCGGCCTGCCACAGCGGCGGGTGGGGGCGTTGCAACGGCTTCGGCACGATCGGCACGTCGCGGATCTCGAAGTCCTCGCCGGAGTAGGAGAACCGCTCCTGCGTCCACATCCGCGGCACCATCTCGAACGCCTGCTGGGTCTGCCGCCGCACCTCGGCGGGGTCGATGCCGAACAGCCGCCACTCCGGCGTGGTGGAGCGGGTCAGGCCGAGTTCGACCCGGCCGTTGCTGAGGTGGTCGAGCATCGCGGCCCGCTCGGCGATCCGGATCGGGTGGTTGAACCGGGCCGGCGCGAGGACGGCGGAGTGGCCCAGGCGGATCCGCGACGTGTGCTGGGAGATGGCCGCCAGCATCAACTCCGGCGCGGACGACAGGCTGAACTCCTCCGCGCCGTGGTGCTCGACCTGCCACCAGCAGCCGTAGCCCAGTTCGTCGGCGAGCTTCGCCTGCTCCAGCGCTTCGGTGATGCGCGCGTGCTGGTGCCCTTCCCGCCACGGCCGGGGGTCCTGGATCTCGTTGAAAACGTCGACCTTCACCGGGCGCTCCTCCAACCGTCTGCGGGGTTCGCAGACCGTAGCCCGCCGACCTCACCTCGTGGCATCGTCCATTTGGTGGATCAGCTGACGGCGCGTGTGCCGTTACAGCGGGGTTGTTGGTCCGCACTATTGCGGGAGAAATTGATACCTGATCGGGTGGTCTTCTTGGCAGTATTCGGCTCGCACGTTTCGAAACCCCTGGTCGGAGGGTTGACGGCCTGGCGTCTGAGGTGTCGGTGTGGCTTGTGCGGTCGCTATTGCGGCCGGAATGATCGATCAGGGCCGCTGCTGCGGTCTGCACGGTAAGTCGGGTGCTGGGCCGATGAATAGCTACCACCGGCCCAGCACCGCTAGTCCAGGAGGTACTAGCAGGTGTTGAGCCCTGTGGGATCCGGCCGAGTCAGGTTCTCGGTCGAGCTGATCACGTCAGAGAGAGCTATCCGTGATCTCCAGCATCGGAGACCGCACAACCGGAACATCTCCAAGGCCACGGTCGCGGGGTACGTGCGAGCAATGCAGGCGGGACACTGGCGGTCGGACAACGGCATCGCGATCAAGTACAACTCAAGTGGGCAACTGATCGACGGTCAGCACCGACTGGCCGCCGTCCGTGATTACGGTAGTCCAGTCGAGATGTTGGTGGCCTACAACGTCCCAGACGACGCGATGGCGACTATCGACTACGGGCGTGGCCGCAGCATCGCCGACCACCTCACAATCGACGCTCGCATGGAGCACAGCGTCGTGGTCGCTGCCGTTACCAGGCGTGTCTGGGCATGGGAAAACGGCAAGTTCATGCAGCTCAGCGGATTCAAGTTCACACCACTGGACTCCGCTGAGGTGCTGGGCACGCATCCAGAGATCATCGACGCGGTACAGTTCTCAAGGCTGCCCGACATGGAGTCCATGCGGAAGACGCTGACAACCGCCGCGCGAGCGGCCTTTATGTCCTGGCTGCTTCGCAGTGTTGATCTAGAGGTTGCCGAGAACTTTCTCATCCGGTTGTCCACAGGTGAAGGGCTGAAGAAACTGGAGCCGGTGTACGCCCTGCGGGAGGCGCTCCTGCGGACAGAGCGCTCACAACGGTCCAAGTCGGTTGAATGGCAGCAGATCTACCTGATGGTCACCGGCTGGAACCACCATCGACGTGGAAACGACTGCAAGCTGATCAAGTCGCCAGTTGGCGTGCTGGCGTGGGAGCAATTCCCTCGTCCGATCTAGCGAGTGGAGAGGCCGGGTCGGTGCATATAGCTACTTGATGCACCGACCCGGCCTCTGGAAAAGTATCGCATGATCGAAGTCAAGATTCAAGCCGATAGCTGGGGATGAATAGATGAATCTGTTCGAACATGTGATCCGTCGGTAGTTGTCGGAAGAGTCCGACCAGTCCTACCCCGTGATCGGCACGACCTGCGCCAACAGCAGCCGGTACGCCTCGCGGTCGATGGTGGCCGGGTCCTCGGCCAGCCAGTCGCCGATCTCCTCGACGAACTGGGCCGGGGTCATCGGCGGCACGAGGGTGTCGACCTCCTCGTCCGTCGTCACCTCGCCGGCGCGGCTCGGGTACACCACCAGCACGGTGCGGATGTCCAGCCACGGCAACAGCTTCCGGTACACCGCGAGGCTGCGCGGCAGCCTCGTGCCGCCGCCCCGGAACGGGTGGCCGTTGCGCCACAGCGTCCCGTCGTCCTCGGCCGCGTAGTGCCCCGGCAGCCACGACTTGGACTCGATCAGCACCAGCCGCCGCCCGCACAGCACCGCGTGGTCGACGTCGGCGAACACCGAACCCGGCCACGCCAGGCCGTGGAACACCCGCGCGCCCGGCAACCTGGTCAGGTAGCGGGCCACCAGGTCCGCGGTGAGCCGCTCGCACACCCGGTCGTCCGTGGTGCCGTGCACGATCTCCGAGTCCACCTCGTGCGCGAACGCCCGATCCGCCCGGACGGCCGTCAAGTACCGCCGCACCAACCGGAACGCCGCCACGGCCGCCGCGCCCACCACGAGCAGCCACAGCGCCAGCGTCAGCGGTGAGAAGTCGATCGCCACCACGGGCAGCAGCAGGAAGAACCAGCCGCACACCGCGGCCAGCGCGGGCGCGTGGCCGGGACCGGCGACGGGCACGTAGCGGACCCGCTGCGCGACGTCGACCAGGTGCCACCACGGGACGTCGCCGAGATCCACTTTCGGCTTCGGGGGTACGAAGTCCGGGTCTTCGCCGAAGTTGCGCAGCCGCCCCGTGCGGCCGGTGCGCGGCGGGCGGGTGGACGTCGTGCGGGCCTGCGGCCTGCTGAACGACCAGCCCCGGTCGTAGTCGCGCCGGCGCGTCGGGTCGCGGAGCGTGTCGTAAGCCTCTTGCAGCATGCGGAAGGTCAGCGAAGAACCCCCCGCGTCGGGGTGCATGACCTTGGCCAACGACCGGTAGGCGGATTTGATCTCCGCCGTGGACGCGTTGCGGCCCACCCCGAGGAGCTCGTAGTAGTCGACCCCGCGCACGCGGCAGACCTTAGCGGGACCGTTCAGCGCACTCTGTTCGGCACTGTCTTCCGGTGCGGGCTCGTGGTTAGGGTTGTGCGGAGCCGGTTGCGCGGTGTCCGCCGCGCGGTCCGGCTCGACGGGACCTGTAGCGCAGTGGTTGACGCGCCCGCCTTCCGAGACGGGAGTACGCCGGTTCGAATCCGGCCTGGTCCGCACGGTCGCGCCCGCTGCCGTCGCGCGGTCGCGGGCCTCCGCCGGCCGGGTGACGTTCGAGTTGCCGGGCTCCCGGAGAGGCCCCACGCTGCGCGCATGGCGACTTGCGACGTCTGCGGAAACGACTACTGGATGGCGTTCGAGGTGCGCACGGTGAGCGGTGGCGTGCACACGTTCGACAGCTTCGAATGCGCCATCCAACGCCTCGCGCCGCGCTGCGAGCACTGCGACTGCCGGATCCTCGGCCACGGCGTCGAGGTGGAGGGCCGGTTCTTCTGCTGCGCCCACTGCGCGCGCAGCGCGGAGAGCCTCGGGGTGCACATCAAGGACACCGTCGGCGCGCACCCGGGCTGAGGGGCGTGCCCCGGCCGGTCAGAGGCTGAGGACCAGCTTGCCGTCGACGAACCGGGGCTGGAGGTCGCCGCGCGCGTCGACGCTCTTGACGCCGTGCGGCAGGACCTCGTCGATCGCGCTGAACGCCAGGATGTCCGACACGCCGTAGCGCCCGCGCAGGGTGCGCTGACCGGGGAACCGCAGGGCACGTCCCTCTTTGCGGTCCCGGTGCGCGAGCGCGGCTCTCAGCGCGCCCCTGGTGAGCTGTTCGGGGCCGGCCAGGCGTTGCAGGCTGCCGTTGTGCACGGCCACGCCGTAGCCGCGCTCGATCAGCGTCGACACCGTGTTCTCGGACGGGTCGTCGGTCAGCCGGAACGACATGGCGTGCCTGTCCTCCACCGCGTGCACGCACACCACGTGGGCGTGGAACAGCAGGGATTCGTACAACGCCAGAGCGGTCTGGTCCGCCGTGTGCGGGTCGTCGTGACCCGCGTTGAGGCCGAGCCAGGTTGTCATCGCACGTCCACGTGGATCTGTCCCCTCCGCCACCGGATCGCGGTTCCCGGCGAGGCTAGTCCGATCGGGTGAGGTACAGGTAGCCTACGAATGGCGGTTATCCGAAATCTAGATCGGCAGCAGGTCGAAGCCGTCCAGGAACGGCAGCAGGCCGGTCCGCTGGAGCGCCGCCGCCGAGAGCCAGACGGACAGGATCGTGATCAGCGGTCCGACGATCGCCATCTCCACGGTACCGCCGGTCTGCATCCGCATGATCTTCGGCGGGGCGACCGGGAACCACGTCTTGCCCGCCAGCGGGATCGGCCACAGGATCGGGCAGCCCTGCTCGGTGATCGCGTCGCCGAGGTAGTGCGCGACGCACCCCACCCCCACCGCGACCCCGCACGCCGCCGCGCTGGCCGACGTCTGGTCGGTCCACACCACGCACAGCACCGTGATGCCGGCGGACACACCCGTGATGAGCAGGGCGTCCTTCTGCGGGCACCAGTCGTTCATGATCCCGCGCACGGCCAGGCCCGCGAACACGAACATGAGCACCGGCAGCGCCCACTTCTGGGACTGCTGGACCACGGCCGTCGTGCCCACCGCGGCGGCCAGGGCGAACGCGAGCGTGTGCGTCAGCCCGCGGTGGCCGCCGTCACGGTTGGAGTCCTTTCGGGTTCGCGTAGTGCGGTAGACGAACGAGCTGATCGTGTTGATCAACGCCGACGCGCCCGCGCTGACCGGCCCGAAGGTGCGGGAGATGGTCGAGGACGGGTGGTCGAGGTCGGGCAGCAGCGCGGCCCCCGTCGCCAGCACCGCGCCGACCGCCCAGCTCTGCGGGCTGAGCTGACCGATGGGATGGTTCTCGGCGAGCGCGGTCACCGCCGCCCAGGCCAGTAAGCCACTCATCGCGTGCGTGGGTCCGGTCGACATGTGCCCCCTCCAAGATCGTGTGTGGAGGCTAAGGCATTGTGACCCCGTTCCCATTTAAGCCGGGTGGCCACACCCCGAGCCGGACATAGCAGTACGCTTGTCTTGCTTGCACTGTCGCGAGAGGAGCGCCCTGAGTATGGGCAAGATCAAGGTTCAGGGGACCGTCGTCGAACTCGACGGCGACGAGATGACCCGAATCATCTGGCAGTTCATCAAGGACAAGCTGATCCACCCGTACCTGGACGTCGACCTGGAGTACTACGACCTGGGCATCGAGCACCGGGACGCCACGGACGACCAGGTCACCATCGACTCGGCGAACGCCATCAAGAAGCACGGCGTGGGCGTCAAGTGCGCCACCATCACGCCGGACGAGGCGCGGGTCGAGGAGTTCGGCCTCAAGAAGATGTGGGTCTCGCCGAACGGCACGATCCGCAACATCCTCGGCGGCGTGGTGTTCCGCGAGCCGATCATCATCTCCAACATCCCGCGGCTGGTGCCGGGCTGGACCAAGCCGATCATCATCGGCCGTCACGCCCACGGCGACCAGTACAAGGCCACCAACTTCAAGGTGCCCGGCGCGGGTGAGCTGACCATCACCTTCACGCCCGAGGACGGCTCCGAGCCGATCAAGCACGTCGTGGCCAACTACGGCCCCGACGGCGGCGTGGCGATGGGCATGTACAACTTCAACAAGTCCATCGAGGACTTCGCGCGCGCCTCGTTCGCCTACGGGTTGCAGCGGAACTACCCGGTGTACATGTCGACGAAGAACACGATCCTGAAGGCGTACGACGGTGCGTTCAAGGACATCTTCCAGGCGGTCTTCGAGTCCGAGTTCAAGGACAAGTTCGCCGCCGCCGGCCTCACCTACGAGCACCGCCTGATCGACGACATGGTCGCCGCGGCGCTCAAGTGGGAGGGCGGCTACGTCTGGGCCTGCAAGAACTACGACGGTGACGTGCAGTCCGACACCGTGGCGCAGGGCTTCGGCTCGCTGGGCCTGATGACGTCGGTGCTGATGACGCCGGACGGCCGGACGGTCGAGGCCGAGGCGGCGCACGGCACGGTGACCCGGCACTTCCGCCAGCACCAGGCCGGCAAGCCGACCTCCACGAACCCGATCGCCTCGATCTACGCGTGGACCGGCGGCCTCAAGCACCGCGGCAAGCTGGACGGCACCCCCGAGGTCACCGGCTTCGCCGAGACCCTGGAGCAGGTCGTCATCTCGACCGTCGAGAGCGGCCGGATGACCAAGGACCTGGCCCTGCTGGTGGGCCCGGACCAGGAGTGGCAGACCACCGAGGACTTCCTCGGCACGCTGGACGAGAACCTGCAGAAGAAGATGGCCGGCTGAGCCCGACCGGACGCGTGCGGAGGGGACCGCTTTCGGCGGTCCCCTCCGGCGTTTTCGCGCCTAGCATGGACGTGTGCGCGTCGCCGACCACTCCGCACGGCCTCCGGGCCGGGTGTCGCGCTGGCTGCGCCGCTTCACCACCCGGTACATGCCCGCGACGGCGGTCGCCCCGGAGGTCCGGGAGCACTACCGCGCCGTGCTGCGCATGCACCGCACCGACCTGGACGAGGCGATCCAGCACCTCGACCTGGTCGCCGCGCTCTACGTCGCCCGGCCCGAGTCCACAGCTCGCCTGCGCGACCTGCGCGCGCTGTCCACGACACCGCTGGGCAAGGCGCGGGAGGCGTTGGTCAAGCTGCTGCAACGGCTCACCGACCTGTCCCGGCGGGTGCGGGAGTACCTGTCCGGCGCGCTGTTCCAGAGCTGGTTCCGGCGGCCCGTCGCCGGGGTCCGCACGACCCGGCCGCCGGGTCGGGTGCTCGTCTCCACCAGCCACGTGACGCGTGGCCCCGACGTCGCGCGGATGACCTCAGCCATGGTCGTCCGCGGGTAGCCGTGCGCTCCCGCCCTGCCCGGTCGGGAGCCCCGCATGTCCCCGGAAGTCCTGCTCGCGCTCATCGAGTCCAAGGCGTTCGTCACGCTGGTCCTGCTGGTCGGCCTGTGGCAGGTGAAGGTGCTGGTCCAGGCGTTGCCGAGGCTCGCCCTCGCGCTGGACCGGCGCCGGGCGACCCGGGAGGCGCTGCGGGCCCGCACCAAGGCCGAGCGCGAGCACGCGCGCGACGTGCTGCGGATACTCCAGGGCGATCCGCCCGAACTCGAATGACCGCCGGTCGCCGCGGGCGGTCGCGGTCACCCCATCGGTTCCCCTGCCGGGTGGATTCGGCCCGGGAACGTTCGGCGCGGCCCGTCATCGGCTATATCTGCACTTCAGGACCGGTGTTCGGGAGGGCGTGGCGATGTTCGGGATTCCTACGCGCGGGTTGATCGTGATCGGGGTGCTGGGTGCCGCGGGGGTGATGTGGGTGACCAACGGCGGCAAGCCGATGGGGTCGGAGAAGGCGGCGGCCGAGTGCAAGGTCTCGGTGACCGCCGACATCCTCAACGTCCGGTCCGGGCCGGCCGACACCCAGCCGATCGTGTCGACCATGCAGCGCGACTCGGTGGTGAAGGCCGAGCGCAGGGTGGAGAACGGGTTCCGGCTGCTGGCCGACGGGCGGTGGGTGAACAACGACTTCGTCGCGCCGACGTCGGACAGTAACTGCGGGTAAGACGTGAAAGTCGCTCAGGGAGCGGTGTCCCGACCCGCCCGGCGGTGGCACGTTGGGTGACATGGGCCGCTACCCTCCGCAGGTGTCCGGCGCGTTACCCGTGCTGGGGCACCTGGTTGAGTTCATCCGCAAGCCGGTCGAGCTGGTCGGGCGCGGCCACCGGGAAGTCGGGGACGTGTTCTCGCTGCGCCTGCCCGGCAAGCGCGCGGTCGTGCTGCTCGGCACGGAGCGCAACCGGTTCTTCTTCGGCGAGACGGACCGCAAGCTGTCGATCCGGACCGCCTACCCGTTCTTCGAGCGGATGTTCTCGCCCGAGTTCTACTTCTTCGCCGGGATGGACGAGTACCGGCGGCAGCGCGAGATCGTCGTGCCGCGCTTCCAGGGCCGGCAGCTCGACGGCTACGTCGAGGCGATGCGCGAGGAGACCGCCGCGTTCGTCGACCACCTCGGCGACGCCGGCGAGTTCGACCTGACCGCCGAACTCGGCCCGCTGGTGATGCGCATCGCCGCCCGCTGCTTCCTCGGCGAGGACTTCGGCGCGCGGATGGGCCGAGACTTCTTCGCCGAGTTCCGCCGCTTCTCCGCCGGCATGAACCCCGCCGCGCCGCAACGCATCCCGCTGCCCTCCGTGGTGCGCAGCAACCGCGCCCGCGACCGGCTGCGGGTCGCGCTCGGCGGCATGATCCGGGAACGCCGGGAACGTCCGGTGACGCCGCCGGACTTCCTCCAGACGCTGGCCGAGGCGGTCTACCCGGACGGCACGAAGGTGCCGGACCCGGTGCTGGTCAACATGATCCTGCTGTTCACGTGGGCCGGCCACGAGACCACCACCGGGCACATCTCGTGGGCGCTGGTCGACCTGCTGACCCACCCCGAGCACGTCGACCGGGTCCGCGCGGAGACCGGCGGACTCGACCTCGCGGGCGTGAAGGCGTTGGCGCACCTGGACAACTGCCTGCACGAGACGGAACGCCTGCACCCGGTCGCGCACCTGCTCGTGCGCCAGGCGGCCGAACCGATCGAGCTGGACGGCCACGAGATCCCCGAGGGCACGATGGTGATCGCCGCGCCGTCGGTGTCGCACCGGCTGCCCGAGGAGCACGCGCGCCCGGACGAGTTCTGGCCCGACCGGTACACCGAGGGCCGGGAGGGCAGGCTGGAGCGCCAGGCGCTGATCGGCTTCGGTGGCGGCCTGCACCGCTGCACCGGCGTGCACTTCGCCTACCTGGAGATGAAGCTGATCGTCGCGACCCTCTTGCGGCACTACGACTTCCGGCTCCTCGACCCCGATCCGCGGCCGGTGCCGGGGATGCACACCAAGTGGCCCGACTCGCCGTGCCGGGTCCGGTATGTCCGGCGTGTGCCGTCGGTGGTGTGATGGTGGCATGTTCCTGAGGTGGCGTTCCTCCCGGCGCGGCGCGGTGTCCACGTGCGCGTGCGCGCCCGAGTGGCCCGGTCTGCGGTCCGAGCTGGACGGGCACGAGATGCGCGGCGTGCCGTCGCCGGGCGGGTCCAGCTTCCTGGTGCTGCAACTCGGGCTGGTGGCGACGTGCACGGGCTGCGGCGCGGACTACCCGCACGGCTGGGCGCTCGCCCCGCGCGACTAGGCTGTTCGGCTGTGCTCACCGTGTCGACCGTGAACGTGAACGGCCTGCGCGCCGCCGCCAAGAAGGGCTACCTGGAGTGGCTGGCCGCGACGTCGGCGGACGTGGTGTGCATCCAGGAGGTCCGCGCGGAACCGGACCAGCTCACCGCCGAGGTGCGCTCGCCCGCCGGGTGGCACATGGCCCAGGCGCACTCGGAGCTGAAGGGGCGCAACGGGGTCGCCGTGCTGACCCGCGAGCGGCCCGAGGCGGTCCGGGTCGGGTTCGGCGTGCCGGAGTTCGAGCTGTCCGGGCGGTACGTGGAGGTCGAGCTGCCGACCGTCGTGGTGGCCAGCGTGTACGTGCCCAGCGGTGACGTGGGCACCCCGCGCCAGGACGAGAAGGACCGGTTCATGGCGGGGTTCCTGCCGTACCTGGTGGAGCTGCGGGAGAAGGCGGCGGCGGACGGGCGCGAGGTCGTGGTGTGCGGCGACTGGAACATCGCGCACCGCGAGGCCGACCTGAAGGCGTGGAAGGCGAACCTCAAGTCGTCGGGGTTCCTGCCGTCGGAGCGGGAGTGGTTGTCCAGCGTGTTCTCGTCCGGGTACGTGGACGTGGTGCGCGCCCTGCACCCGGACGTGGCGGGGCCGTACTCGTGGTGGTCGTACCGGGGCAAGGCGTTCGACAACGACTCCGGCTGGCGGATCGACTACCAGGTGGTGACGGAGGGGCTGGCGGCGTCGGCGACCAGCGCGGTGGTCGAACGTGCGGCCACCTACGCCGAGCGCTGGTCGGACCACGCGCCGGTCACGGTGAGTTTTGACTGGCCGAGGGCCTGAGATCGGGCACAATCGTGAGTGGGAGGTGACGTCCGTGCACGAGGTCATCGCGGCCAAGCGGTCCGAGGTCGAGGAGCTGTGCCGCGTGGTGGGCGTCCGTCGGCTCGACGTGTTCGGGTCCGCTGTCGGTGACTCGTTCGACGTGGTGTCCAGTGACGTGGACGTGCTCGTGGAGTTCGACGCCGGTCCGGGCTTCGACTACTTCGGCAGCTACTTCGCCCTGAAGGAAGGGCTTGAGCGGATCTTCGGACGTCCGGTCGATCTTGTGAGCGGTTCCAGCATCCGCAACCCGTACTTCCGGCAGCGCGTGATGGAAACCAAGGAACAGCTGTATGCGGCCTGATCCCCGCGCCTACCTCTGGGACGCATTGCGGGCCGTTGACCTGCTGCGCCAGTTCAGTGCCGGTAAGTCGTTCGCGGACTACGAGGCGGACGCCATGCTGAGGTCGGCGGTCGAGCGGCAGTTCGAAATCATCGGTGAGGCCTGAACCAGCTCCGCAAGGTCGATGCCGAACTCGCGTCGGCCATCCCGGACGTCAACCGGATCGTCGCGTTCCGCAACATCCTGATCCACGGGTATGCCTCGGTCGATGACGCTTTGGTCTGGCAGACGCTTGTGGACAAGGTGCCCGCGTTGGACCAGGTGCTTCGCCGGTTGCTCGATCGGGCGGGTGGCTGATGGGTTCGACAACGCGCATCCGCCGGCGGATCGACTACCTGGGGGGGTGCGTGACGTCGTGCACCGGGACTGGCCGTTCGGCGTAGTGAGCGGTGTCGGCACCGATAGGTTTCGCGTCGGCCACCACTTCGGCTGACGGATGGAGCGCGATGACCGACGACGACCGCTGCGCCAAGTGCGACTTGCTGGTCGGGCAGTGCGAGCACACCCGGACCACCGCGGCGCTGCGCGAGAACCTGCACGACCTGATCCTGATCAGCCCGTCCAAGGTCGCGCACCTGCCCGGCTGCCGGCACAACGACCCCGCCGACTTCGTGAAGAACTGGGCCGAGATCGTCGGCGACCCCGGTGCGTGGGAGCGGATCGGGAACGGGGTGGCGGTGGCGGCCACCGGTGGGGCGAAGCCGGGGCTCGTGGCGACGCGGTGCTGCAATGACTGCGGCTGAGCCCCGGTCGCTGGACGAGGTCCGGGCGCGGATCGACTCGTTGGACGGCGAACTGGTGCGATTGCTGGCCCAGCGGCAGCGGCTGGTGGAGGCGGCTGCCGGGTTCAAGGGGGACGAGCAGGCCGTGCGCGCGCCCGATCGGGTCGAGCGGGTGGTGGCCGGGGTCAGGCGGCGGGCCGTCGACGCCGGCCTGTCGCCGGTGGTCGCGGAGGCCGTGTGGCGGGCGATGATCGGGGCGTTCGTGGAACTCGAACTGGACGTGCACCGGCGCGGGTGATCGAGGGGTGGTGACGTCGTCGCTCGTTCGGCCGCATTTCACGTCGTGTTGGTGACCCCGGTCACCAATCGTGAAATTCTTTCACCAAATATCCGGGTGAGGGGAGTGTCGAATGGCGCTGAACCGACGGGGATTCCTCCAAGCGGCCGGGGTCACCGGCGCGGCCGTCCTCTGGGGCGGGCCACCCGCCTCCGCGACGACGGCGACGGCTGGGACTGCGGCGACCGCGACGGGCACCACGCTGGACAGCGCGGCCACGCCGGTCGGCCAGGCCGGGTACCGCAGGCTGGCCGCCGGACCCGGGTGGCCGCTGGTCGTGCGCGGCGACCTCGCCACGCCCGGCGCGGCCCGGCTCGACCACCGCCGCCCGCTGGCCTGCTTCGTCCAGTTCACCGACATGCACATGGTGGACACCCAGAGCCCCGCGCGCTTCGAGTACACCCACCCGCTGCTGGGCGCCGGCGCGTTCCGGGCGCACGAGACCCTCGCCCAGCACACGTCGACCGCGCTGGTGCGCAAGGTCAACGCGCTCCCCGGCGGCCCGTTCACCGGCCGCCCGATCGACTTCATGATGACCACCGGCGACAACACCGACAACCACGAGCAGGTCGAACTCGACTGGTTCCTCACCGTCCTCAACGGCGGCCGGATCACCGCCAACACCGGCGACCCGGCCCGCTACGAGGGCGTGCAGAACTCCGGCGTGACGTCCTACTGGAACCCCGGCAGCACCCTCGCCGACGACTACAAGGCCAAGGGCTTCCCGCTGGTGCCCACCCTGCTGGACGCGGTGATCCGCCCGTTCGACAGCCCCGGCCTGCGCATCCCGTGGTACTGCACGTTCGGCAACCACGACGACAGCGTGGTCGGCTCGCTCCCGGACGGCATCCCGTTCATCGACGCCCTCTACACCGGCAGCCGCAAGGTCATGGGCTTCGCCCGGGACGACTCCGCCCGGATCGCCCGCGCGATGACCGAACCCGCCCACGCGGCCGACGCGGCGGTGGTGCTGGCCGCCAACCGGGGCCTGGTCCGCACGGTCACCGCCGACCCGCGCCGCCGGCCGTTCGGCACCGCCGAGTTCGTCCGCGCCCACCTCGACCCGCGCAACACCGGCCCCGGCCCGGTCGGCCACGGGTTCACCCCGGACAACGCCGACGGCGTGGACGTCTTCTACACCTTCCGGATCGCGCCCGGCGTCACCGGCATCAGCCTGGACACCACGACCACCGCCGGCTTCGCGGACGGCTCGATCGGCCTGCACCAGTACCTCTGGCTGGAGAAGGTGCTGCGCCGCAACAGCTCCCGCTACTACGACGGGCTCGGCCTCAAGCGCACCCAGTCGGTCACCGACGAGCTGTTCGTCCTGTTCAGCCACCACACCAGCTGGACCATGGGCAACGTGCTGCCCGACCGCCGCCGCCCGCTGGACCCCCGGCTCGACGGCAACGCCCTGGTCGGCCTGCTCCAGCGCTTCCCGAACGTGGTCGCCTGGGTCAACGGGCACACCCACGAGAACCGGATCGTCCCGCACGGCACCGGCGACCGGGCGTTCTGGGAGATCAACACCGCCGCGCACGTCGACCACCCGCAGCACGCCCGGGTCATCGAACTGGTGGACAACGGCGACGGCACGCTGTCGATCTTCACCACCCTGGTCGAGGGCGACGCGCCCTACGCGGCGGACTACGACGACGCCACGCCGCGCGGGCTGGCCTCGCTGGCCCGCGAGTTCGCGTTCAACGACCCGCACGCGAACCTGAACGCGGTCGGCGCGCCGACCGACCGGAACGCGGAACTGCTGGTCGCGGGGCGTTCGCCGGTCACCGCGTGAGCCGCCTCCGCCCGCGCCGCCGGCCACCGGCGCGGGCGGAGACCCACGCCACTTGAACGTGCCTCATCTCACTCCCGGCGGCGGGTCTGGAATTTTGGCCGCCTAGGGTCGTTGACGTGGCCGTGGACATCTCGATCACCCCGCCCGAGTCCCACCCGAGTCCGGCGGCGATGCGGCGCGCCCTGCGCCGGGCCGCCGACGGCGCCGTGCTGGACGTGACCGAGGCGTCCGTGCTGCTGCACGCCCGCGGCGACGACCTCGACGCCCTGCTGGCGGCGGCGGGCCGGGTGCGCGACGCGCACCTGCTCGCCGAGGGCCGCCCCGGCGTCGTGACCTACAGCCGCAACGCGTTCATCCCGTTGACCAGGCTGTGCCGCGACCGCTGCCACTACTGCACGTTCGCGACCGTCCCGCACCGGCTGCCCGCCGCGTTCCTGGAGCGCGACGAGGTCCTCGACATCGCCCGCCGGGCCGCCGCGCAGGGCTGCAAGGAAGCCCTGTTCACGCTCGGCGACCGGCCCGAGGAGCGCTGGCCGCAGGCCCGGGAGTGGCTGGAGGCGCGCGGCTACGACTCGACCCTGGACTACGTCCGGGCCAGCGCGATCGCGGTGCTGGAGGAGACCGGCCTGCTGCCGCACCTCAACCCCGGCGTGCTGAGCTGGGAGGAACTCCAGCGGCTGCGGCCGGTGGCGGCCAGCATGGGGATGATGCTGGAGACCACCGCCGAGCGGCTGTGGAGCGAGAAGGGCGGTCCGCACTACGGCAGCCCCGACAAGGACCCCGCCGTGCGGCTGCGGGTGCTCACCGACGCGGGCCGGGTCAACGTCCCGTTCACCACCGGCATCCTGATCGGCATCGGCGAGACGGTGACCGAGCGCGCCGAGTCGCTGCTGGCCATGCGCGGGATCGCCCGCCAGTACGGGCACATCCAGGAAGTCATCATCCAGAACTTCCGGGCCAAGCCGGACACCGCGATGCGCGGGATGCCCGACGCCGACCTGCGCGAACTGGCCGCCACGATCGCCGTGGCGCGGCTGGTGATGCCGACCTCCACCAGCGTCCAGGCCCCGCCGAACCTGGTGGGCGACGAGTTCGGGCTGATGCTGCGGGCGGGCATCGACGACTGGGGCGGCGTGTCCCCGGTGACGCCCGACCACGTCAACCCCGAACGCCCGTGGCCGCACGTCGACACGCTCGCCGACCTCACCGCGACCGCCGGGTTCGACCTGCGGGAACGCCTCGCGGTCTACCCGCGCTACGTCCGGTCCGCGCCCGGCCAGTGGATCGACACCCGGCTCACCGGGCACGTCGCGGCGCTGGCGACCGACGAGGGCCTGGCCGACCCGGACGCGCCCGTGGTGGGTCGGGAGTGGCAGGAGCCCGACGGCGGCCTGGACACCTACGGCCGCGCCGACCTGCACACCGCCATCGACACCGAGGGCCGCACCGGGGACCGGCGCGGTGACTTCGACTCCGTCTACGGCGACTGGGACTCGCTGAGCGTGCCGGTGGCCGCGACCCGGCTGCCCGAGGACACCGCCCGCGCGCTCAAGCTCGCCGCCGACGACCCGGCCCGGCTGCTGGAGGACACCGACGCCGCCATGGCGCTGCTGACCGCCGACGGCGAGGCGCTGGAGACGATGACCCGGCTGGCCGACGACCTGCGCCGCGAGGTCGTGGGCGACGACGTGACCTACGTGGTCAACCGGAACATCAACTTCTCCAACGTCTGCTACGTGGGCTGCCGGTTCTGCGCGTTCGCCCAGCGCGAGCGCGACGCCGACGCGTTCCGGCTGGGCATCGACGAGGTCGCCGACCGCGCGCAGGAGGCGTGGGACGCGGGCGCGACCGAGGTCTGCATGCAGGGCGGCATCGACCCGAAGCTGCCGGTCACCTACTACGCGGACGTGGTGCGGGCGATCAAGACCCGGGTGCCCGGCATGCACGTCCACGCGTTCAGCCCGATGGAGATCGTCAGCGCGGCGGCCAAGGCGGGCGTGAGCGTCCGGGAGTGGCTCACCGACCTCAAGCAGGCCGGTCTGGACACCATCCCGGGCACGGCGGCCGAGATCCTCGACGACGACGTGCGCTGGGTGCTCACCAAGGGCAAGCTGCCCGCCGCCACCTGGCTGGAGGTCGTCGCGACCGCGCACGAGGTGGGCCTGCGGTCCTCGTCCACGATGATGTACGGCCACGTCGACCACCCCGGCCACTGGCTCGGCCACTTCCGGGCCCTCGCGCGGCTCCAGGACCGGACCGGCGGGCTGACCGAGTTCGTCGGGCTGCCGTTCGTGCACCGCAACGCGCCCATCTACCTGGCGGGCGTGGCCCGGCCCGGCCCGACCCGGCGCGACAACCGGGCCATCCACGCGTTCGCCCGGCTCGCCCTGCACGGGCGGGTCGACAACATCCAGTGCTCGTGGGTCAAGCTCGGCGACGAGGGCACCGCCGAGGTGCTCCGGGGCGGGGCGAACGACCTGGGCGGCACGCTGATGGAGGAGACCATCAGCCGGATGGCGGGCTCGGAGCACGGCTCCGCGCGGACCGCCCGGCAGCTGCACGACACCGCCGCGCTGGCCGGCCGGCCGGCCCGTCAGCGCACTACGACATATGGCCGAGTCGACCCCGTCGGGTGAGCCCCCGAGGACGATCACGGACCGTGGCGTGGTTAGTCTGCCGCCGGCCGTGTTTTCGACCCATCTCCACGCCGGAGCCCCACAGCTTCGGTAGGTTCGCGGCCGTCCGTCAACAGGGTTCACCCGTAGTGGTGACGCGGTGTTGGTGAGGAGGCTCGTCGGTGCGCGGTCGAAGTGCAGCACTGGGTGTGGTCCTGGGCACGGTGTCGCCCCTGGTCACGGCGGGTGTCGCCATGGCGGGCACGAGCACGGCCGCCCTCGGCGCGTCGTCGGTGAACACGCCGGTCGGCATCGCCGCGGTGGCGCTCGGGGTGGTCGGCCTGGTCGCGGGCCTGGTCCGCCGTCGCCGGGGCGTCGTGGTCCGCAACAAGTCCGAGGAACTCGTCACGCCGGTCGTGCCGCCTGTCGTCCCCGCTGCGGCTCCGAGCGTGGCGCTGCCCGCTGCGGCCGCCGTGCAGCCGGCAGCCCAGGCCACGCGCGCCTGACGCTCCGCAGCGGCTCTGTGTCGCCCTGAGGGCGTACGCGGCCGTTTGGGGTGCCTTACGGGTGCCGTGTGACGCGTTGCGCGTCTCGCCGCACGCAAGCCCTGTCCGCGCGGAGTGCCAACCCGGTCCCGCGCCCTCGGACGGCCCTGGGAGAATCAGGCGGTGGCTCCTGAGAACCCCGCTGAGAACACCCCCGAGGCCGGTCCGAGCGCTCCGGTGAGCCGTCCGCGCGTGCTGTCCGGCATCCAGCCGACCGCCGGGTCGTTCCACCTCGGCAACTACCTCGGCGCGATCCGCCAGTGGGTGGCGCTCCAGGAGACCCACGACGCCTTCTACTGCGTGGTCGACCTGCACGCGATCACCGTCGAGCAGGACCCGAAGACGCTGCGCCAGAACACCCGGGTCTCGGCCGCGCAGCTGCTCGCGCTGGGCATCGACCCCGAGCACGCCACGCTGTTCGTGCAGAGCCACGTCCCCGAGCACGCCCAGCTCGGCTGGGTCATGCAGTGCATCACCGGGTTCGGCGAGGCGTCCCGGATGACCCAGTTCAAGGACAAGTCCGCCCGCCAGGAGGCGCAGGTCGGCGTCGGCCTGTTCACCTACCCGATCCTGCAGGCCGCGGACATCCTGCTCTACCAGGCGCACCACGTGCCGGTCGGCGAGGACCAGCGCCAGCACCTCGAACTGACCCGCGACCTCGCGCAGCGGTTCAACACCCGCTACGGCAAGACCTTCCGGCTGCCCGAGGCGTACATCGTCAAGGACACCGCCAAGATCTTCGACCTCCAGGACCCGACCTCGAAGATGAGCAAGTCGGTGCCGACCGGCGTGGTCGAGCTGCTGGAGGACCCCAAGCGCGGCGCGAAGAAGATCCGTTCCGCGGTCACCGACACCGGTCGCGAGGTCGTCTACGACCCGGCGAACAAGGCCGGCGTGAGCAACCTGCTGGTGATCTACTCCGCGCTGACCGGCCGGACGGTGGACGACCTGGTCGCCGCCTACGACGGCAAGGGCTACGGCGACCTGAAGAAGGACCTCGGCGAGGTCTACACCGACTTCGTCACGCCGGTGCAGGCGCGCGTCCGGGAGTACCTGGCCGACCTGCCCGAGCTGGACAAGGTCCTCGCGCGCGGCGCGGAGCGGGCCCGGGACGTGGCCGGCCGCACGCTGGCCCGCGCCTACGACCGGATCGGGTTCCTGGCGGGCTGACCGGCCCGATGATCGCCCGTTCGAGATGCGGGTGATCATCCGAAGCCTTACCGTGCAACCGTGGCGGAAGAGTCGAAGCTCGACAGGCTGCGCCGCGAGCGCCCTTGGCTGGATCACCTGTTCCGCGCGGCCCAGCGCTACACCGAGCGGTACGGGTCGCACTACGCCGCCGCCGTCACCTACTTCAGCGTGCTGTCGCTGGTGCCGATGCTGATGATCGGCTTCGCGATCGCCGGTTTCGTGCTGGCCTCGCAACCCGCCCTGCTCGACGACCTCAAGAACGGCATCGCCCAGGCGGTGCCGGGCGAACTCGGCTCGACCATCAACAAGGTGGTCAACCAGGCCGTCGCGTCGAAGGGCACGGTCGGTGTGTTCGGCCTGCTGGGCGCGGCCTACTCCGGGCTCGGCTGGATGAGCAACCTGCGCGACGCGCTGACCGCGCAGTGGGGCCACGCCAAGGAAGACCTGCCGTTCCTCAAGACCGCCCTGAAGGACCTGCTCGCGCTGCTGAGCCTGGGCGCGGCGCTGGTCGTCTCGTTCGGCCTCACGGCGGCGGGCAGCGGGTTCGCGCACCTGGTGCTGGAGTTCGTCGGCCTGGACGGCGTGTGGTGGGCCGAGGCGCTGCTCAAGGTGGCCACGATCGTGCTGGCGCTGGCGGCGAACTGGCTGGTGTTCCTGTGGGTGCTGGCGAAGCTGCCGCGCAAGCCGGTGGGGTGGCGCAGCGCGCTCAAGGGCGCGGCCGCCGCCGCGATCGGGTTCGAGGTGCTCAAGCAGGTCGGGACGATCTACCTGTCCACGGTGACCGCGTCGCCGGCCGGTGCCGCGTTCGGCCCGGTCATCGGTGTGCTGGTGTTCGCGAACCTGGTGGCGCAGTTCCTGCTGTTCATCACGGCGTGGACGGCCACCGCGTCGGAGAACCTGCTCAGGGACCTGCCCGCACCGCCGCCGCCGGCGGTGATCCGACCGCTGGTCGAGGTGCACCGGGCGCCCAGCCCCCGCACCGCCGTCGGTCTGGTCGGTGCGGGGCTGCTGCTGGGCGCGCTGTTCCGGCGCAGGTGAGTCCGGCGCGGGTCTAGGTCCAGAAGACGGCGACGCCGACGTTGAGCACGACCAGGCCCGCGAGGGCCGGGGTGAGCCAGGACGCGATCTTCTGCTTGTTCAGGTTCACCGCGACCAGGCCCGCGATCACCACGACCACGAGCAGCTTCACGCCGACCTTGATGTGGTTGTAGTCCTTGTCGGTGAGCGGGGCGAGCCCGACCAGGGCGACACCGGTGAGCAGTTGCAGCGCCGCACCGTGCAGCCAGCCCTTGTTCAGCGGTCCGTCCTTCGCCGTCCGGTTCTGGACGAAGAACATGGCGACGAGCATTCCCATGCCCAGCAGGTGCAGGAACACCAGCAGCAGGCGCACGAACTCCACGGCGGAGCCTCCAATGTGTGGTGGGTTACTTGCGGCCGGCTCGGAGGCCGCGCACGCCCAGCACGCCGATGACCGTGCCGAACGTGAGTGAAGCAAGGACGAGTACCAGGTGCACGGTGAAGAACGCGGTCGGGCCCGCGTCCCACGATCGGGGGTCCTTCCAGATGTTGCCCAGGAAGGTCGGCCAGATCACCCAGGACCACACCCCGAAGGCCAGCAGGAACACGGACATGCCTCGGGAGAGCTTCACCGGGGCAGTATCCGACGTGGCGGGTGCGCAGCACTTCACCGGGGTGGATAGCCTGGACGGGTGCGTTCCTCCGCGTCCCGACGCCCCGTTGCCCTGGTGCTGGCTGCCTGCACGCTGATGGCCACCGCAGTGTTCGGCGCCTCGACCGCACAGGCGCAGTCCGCCCCGTGCGACAACCGGGTGTCACCGCCCCCGGCGGTCGATACCTCCGAACAGGTGGCTCCCGGCACCAAGCCGCCTCCCCCGTTGGAGGTACCGGAGAACCCGG
Source organism: Saccharothrix sp. NBAS 001 (assembly GCF_056640475.1). Classification (NCBI taxonomy): domain Bacteria; kingdom Bacillati; phylum Actinomycetota; class Actinomycetes; order Pseudonocardiales; family Pseudonocardiaceae; genus Saccharothrix; species Saccharothrix sp. NBAS 001. The sequence continues at coordinate 7,149,476 of NZ_CM153251.1, read as the reverse complement.
TCGGCGGTGAGCGGATGGGCGAGTGCGGCATCGTGCTGCCCGCCAACGCCCAGAAGCCGCCCGAGGGCACCACCGCCAAGAGCTGGCTGCTCGCCGACCTCGACTCGGGCGCGGTCCTCGCGGGCTTCGACCCGCACGGCCGGCAGCGCCCGGCGTCGGTGATGAAGGTGCTGCTGGCGATGGTCGTGGCCAAGGAGCTGCCGACGGACGCGACGGTCGCCGCCAACGCCGACGACATCGCCCAGGAGTGCACCTGCATCGGCCTGCGCAACGGCGCGGAGTACACCGTCGAGCAGCTGCTCCAGGCGCTGGTCATGGCCTCGGGCAACGACGTGGCGCACGCCCTGGCCCGGCGGCTCGGCGGCCTGCCCAGCGCGATCCGCAAGATGAACGCGCTGGCCATGGAGCTGGGCGCGCTGGACACCCGCGCGGTCACCCCGTCCGGGCTGGACGCGCCGGGCACCAGCACCTCCGCCTACGACGTGGCGCTGATCTTCCGCGCCGCGATGAAGTACCCGGACTTCGCCAAGGCCGTGGTCACCCAGCGCATCGACTTCCCCGCGCCCAACGGCGTCGGGACCGTGCCGGTGATCAACGACAACAAGCTGCTGACCACCTACGAGGGCGCGCTGGGCGGCCGGTCCGGTTTCACCGACGACGCCCAGAACACCTACGTGGGCGCGGCGGAGCGCAACGGCCGCAGGCTCGTCGTGGTGCTGCTGCGCGGGCAGCAGACCCCGACCAAGATCACCGACCAGGCCGCGCGGCTGCTGGACTACGGCTTCGAGCTGCCCGCCGGCGAGCCGGTGGGCCGGCTGGTCGACGGCGCGCCGCAGGCCAAGAAGAAGACCCAGGACGCCAAGCCGTCGCCGACCAGCGCGAACGTGGGCCCGGTCGCGGAGTCGCACAACACGGCGAACACCGCGATGTCCAAGGCGTTCGGCAACGTCGGCGGCCCGATCACCGCCGTCGCGGGACTGGGCCTGGTGCTGGCGTTCGTGATGTACCTGCGCAACAAGAAGGCCAAGGCCGCGCGCGCCGCCCGGGCCGCCGCCCAGGCCCGGCAGTCGGGCTGAGCGGCCGGCCCCCGATGCGGATCGTCCGGCCGCTGCCGCGCTTGAGCCGGCCGCTGTGCGCCCACCTGTTCCCGGAACGGGAGCACCGCACCGGGCACGACGACCTCGTCGGCTGCGAGGACGTGGCCGGGCGTGGGGACATCGCCGTGCGTCGGGCCTGGCCGGTCCTGGTGCTCCGGCCCCGCTGAGGGGCCCGCGACGTGGAGGAGGGGCGGAACCGGCCGGCTCCGCCCCTCCTCGCCCGGTACCGCTCAGACGCGCTTGAACAGCAGCGCGCGCTTCACTTCCTGGATCGCCTTGGTCACCTGGATGCCGCGCGGGCAGGCGTCCGTGCAGTTGAACGTCGTCCGGCAGCGCCACACGCCGTCGATGTCGTTGAGGATGTCCAGCCGCTCCTCCGCGCCCTCGTCGCGCGAGTCGAAGATGAAGCGGTGGGCGTTCACGATCGCCGCCGGGCCGAAGTAGGAGCCCTCGGTCCAGTACACCGGGCACGACGTGGTGCAGCAGGCGCACAGGATGCACTTCGTGGTGTCGTCGAACCGCTCGCGGTCGGCCGCCGACTGCACCCGCTCGCGGGTCGGCTCGTTGCCGTAGGTGATCAGGTACGGCTTGACCGCGCGGAACGCCTCGAAGAAGGGTTCCATGTCGACCAGCAGGTCCTTGTGCACCGGCAGGCCCTTGATGGGCTCGATGGTGATCGTGGTCGCCTTGCCGCCACCCGCGAGCAGGTCCTTGAGCAGCACCTTGCACGCCAGGCGGTTCACGCCGTTGATGCGCATCGCGTCCGAGCCGCAGATGCCGTGCGCGCACGACCGGCGGAACGTCAGCGTGCCGTCGAGGTACCACTTCACGTAGTGCAGCAGGTTCAGCACGCGGTCCGTCGCGAGCGCCGGGATCTCGAAGGAGTCCCAGCGCGGCTCGTGGTCGAACTCCGGGTTGAACCGGCGGATCTTCAGGGTGACGGTGATCGCGCCGTCCGGGACCGGGGGCTGGGAGCCGCGCGAGCCCGTGGACACTTCAGCGGTAGCGGTCATCAGTACTTGCGCTCCATCGGCTGGTACCGGGTGAACGTCACGGGCTTGTAGTCCAGGCGGATGTCCGCCGACAGGCCCTCACCCTGCTTGTAGTACATGCTGTGGCGCATGAAGTTCGTGTCGTCGCGGTTCGGGTAGTCCTCGCGGGCGTGACCGCCCCGGGACTCCTTGCGCGCCAGCGCGCCGACGACCAGGACTTCGGCCAGCTCCAGCAGGAAACCCAGCTCCACGGCTTCCAGGAGGTCGGTGTTGAACCGCTTCCCCTTGTCCTGCACGGTGATCCGCTGGTAGCGCTCCTTGAGCGCCTGCACGTCGTGCAGCGCGGACTTGAGCGTGTCCTCGGTGCGGTACACCGACGCGTTCGCGTCCATCGTGGCCTGGAGTTCGGTGCGGATGTCCGCGACCCGCTCGTGGCCGTGCTCGGACAGCGCCAGCGCCACCTGCGCCTCGACCTGGGCGGCCGGGTTGTCCGGCAGCTCCACGTGCTCGTGCGCGTTGGCGTAGTCGGCGGCGGCGATGCCCGCGCGCCGGCCGAAGACGTTGATGTCCAGCAGCGAGTTGGTGCCCAGGCGGTTCGCGCCGTGCACCGAGACGCACGCGCACTCGCCGGCCGCGTACAGGCCGGGGATGACGTGGTCGTTGTCCCGCAGCACTTCGCCGTGGATGTTGGTCGGGATGCCGCCCATCGCGTAGTGCGCGGTCGGGTACACCGGCACCGGCTCCTTCACCGGGTCGACCGCGAGGTACGTGCGGGCGAACTCGGTGATGTCGGGCAGCTTCGACTCCAGCACCTCGGCGCCCAGGTGCGTGCAGTCCAGCAGCACGTAGTCCTTGTTCGGACCCGCGCCGCGGCCTTCCAGCACCTCCAGCGCCATCGACCGGGCCACGATGTCGCGCGGCGCGAGGTCCTTGATGGTGGGGGCGTAGCGCTCCATGAACCGCTCGCCGGACGCGTTGCGCAGGATCGCGCCTTCGCCCCGCGCGCCCTCGGTGAGCAGGATGCCCAGGCCCGCCAGACCGGTCGGGTGGAACTGGTAGAACTCCATGTCCTCCAGCGGCAGCCCCTTGCGGAACACGATGCCCATGCCGTCGCCGGTCAGCGTGTGGGCGTTGGACGTGGTCTTGAAGACCTTGCCGAAACCGCCGGTCGCGAACACCACGGACTTGGCCTGGAAGACGTGGATCTCACCGGTCGCGAGTTCGTAGGCGACCGCGCCGGTGCAGACCGGGCCGTCCTCGGTCTCGGTCAGGCAGATGTCGAGCACGTAGAACTCGTTGAAGAACTCGATGCCGTGCTTGACGCAGTTCTGGTACAGCGTCTGGAGGATCATGTGGCCGGTGCGGTCGGCCGCGTAGCACGCCCGGCGCACGGCGGCCTCGCCGTGGTTGCGGGTGTGGCCGCCGAACCGCCGCTGGTCGATCTTGCCCTCGGGCGTGCGGTTGAACGGCAGGCCCATCTTCTCCAGGTCGAGGACCGCGTCGATGGCCTCCTTCGCCATGATCTCGGCGGCGTCCTGGTCGACCAGGTAGTCGCCGCCCTTGATCGTGTCGAAGGTGTGCCACTCCCAGTTGTCCTCCTCCACGTTCGCCAGCGCGGCGCACATGCCGCCCTGCGCGGCACCCGTGTGGGAACGCGTGGGGTAGAGCTTGGTGAGCACGGCCGTGCGGGCGCGCTGGCCGGACTCGATCGCCGCGCGCATGCCGGCGCCGCCCGCGCCGATGATCACGACGTCGTACTTGTGGAACTGCATGTCGAAGACTCCCCGCGGCGGGTCAGGAGGTGATGTTCGGGTCGAAGGTGAAGATCACGTACGAGCCGAGGGCGATGATCAGCACCATCGACACGTAGAGCAGCACCTTGAGCCAGAACCGGGTGGCGTCCTTGCGGGCGTAGTCGTTGATCACGGTGCGCAGGCCGTTGCCGCCGTGGATCTGCGCCAGCCACAGCATCGCCAGGTCCCAGAACTGCCAGAACGGCGAGGCCCAGCGGCCCGCCACGAAACCGAAGTTGATCCGGTGCACGCCGCCGTCGAGGATGTTCATGATGAACAGGTGGCCGAGCACCAGCACGACCAGCGCGATCCCGGACACGCGCATGAACAGCCAGCTGTACAGCTCGCCGTTGCTGCGCCGGGCGGCGGGGCGGCGCGGGGAGCGCGGCTTCGCCAGGGTCGTCTCACTCATGGTCAGTGACCCCCGAACATCTCGGACACCGTGCGGACCATCATGAAATAGGCGCCCGGGAGCATCACGGCCACCCACACGACGAGGACCGTCCACAGCATCGGCCGCTGGTACTTCGGGCCCTTGGCCCAGAAGTCGACGAGCATCACCCGGATGCCGTTGAGCGCGTGGTAGAGCACCGCGCCGACCAGGCCGACCTCGAACAGGTTGACGATCGGGTTCTTGTAGGTCTCGATGACCTTGTCGTACGCGTCCGGCGAGACCCGCACCAGGGCGGTGTCCAGCACGTGCGCGAACAGGAAGAAGAACGTCAACACACCGGTGATGCGGTGGGCGACCCAGGACCACATGCCCAGATCGCCACGGTAGAGCGTGCCGCCTCCTTTGGAGGTGCCCGACCGCTCTGTTGCGGTGGTGCCGGCCATGCGCAACGGCCTCCAGCGTCAGTGGTGGACTGGTCTCCCCGTGGTAAAGGGGACCTTGACCCCCGGATGCTAGTCCCGGGTGGTCTGCGCGACCCAACGGCCGCCGCCGTCTGTGAGCGACGAGACATCCACCGTGCACTGGATCAATTCACCTGATGGTGTGACGTGCCCTACCTGTCCGGAGAGCCGTCCACATGAGACGCGGAACGCTACCGGTAGTGGATCACGTACAGGCCGAGGACACCCTCCTCGGTGAGTTCGACGGGCTCCCCGCGCATCCCGTCGACCAGCTCCAGACCGCCTTCGACGCGTCGCGCGTTGACCACCAGGCCCACCGTCTCGCGGCCCCGGCGGTCCCGCCGGCGGATCCAGACCAGACCCGCCGAGCCCGGCGGCAGACCGCCGAACTCCGCCAGGACGTCACTCCACCGGGTGTGCGCGCCGACCCCGGTCACCTCGCCGAGCCGGTCGGTCGTCGGCGCGAACCAGGCGGCCGGGCCGGGCGCGGGCGTCGCGGACAGGTCGTCGTCGCCCGCGTCCCAGCGCTCCAGCCACGGCCACGGGTCGGAGTTGGGCAGGCCGAACGGGACCTGCGCGCCGTCCTTGGGCACCACCAGCGCGGCGTCCAGCATCTGGTCGCGGGGGTCGCCGGAGGCCAGGTAGTCGCGCGTCGTGCAGGCGAACAACCACCCCCGGTCGAGTTCGTCGGCCGGGTCCGGGTCGACCAGCACGACCTGGTCGCCGTAGGCGTCGGCCAGGTGTCGCCGAGCCCTGCGCACGGCCTCGTCCAGCGTGCGGACCCCGGGTTCCGGCGCGGGGCGCGGCCGGTGGAAGCGGGCCAGCACCAGTTCCTTCACCGTCGCGGTCTCCAGGTCGGCCGGGCCGCCGTGCAGGCCGTCCAGCACGGCCACCCGGCCGCCGTCGTTGTGCGCGTAGAGCAGGTGCCCGGTGACCTCGACGCCCGCCAGCTCGCGGCGCACCCACACCACGCCCCTGGTGTCCGGGCCGCCGTCGCGCACCGCCGCGAGCACCTCCGACCAGTCCTGGCAGGCGGAGACCTCGGAGCGCCGGAAGTGGTTCCCGCGCAACCGCTCCCACCAGCCCGGGCGCTCGTCCCACGGCTGCCACGGCAGGGTGGAGGCGGGCGACCGGTCGACCACCGCGTCCACCACGACCACGCAGTTGCGCGCGTTGACCCGCCACACCCAGTCGCGCTCGACCGGCGCGCGCCAGTCGCCCGCGTCCTCGCCGACGCCCAGGTCGGCGAACGGCCGGTCGTTGGGCAGCGGGTAGGGCGCGTCGCCGTTGAGCGGCACGGCGAGGGCCGCCGCCAGCATCGGCTGCGACTCGTCGCGCAGCCGGCAGCCGAAGACCGCGACCCGGTCGGTCTCCAGCAGCGCGTACCGGGTCGGCTCGGCCGCGCCGCCGTAGATCCGGTCGAGCCACTGCTGGGCCGCGCCTCGTGGTTGCGTCACACGCACCTCATCGGTTGGTCGTGGTCATCGTGGTCGTCCGCCGGGTCCGTCGAGGCTAGGGCACCCGCGCCGGCCGCGCCGGGGTCGTGGCGGGCAGGTCCGGCAGGGGGATGAACCGGATGCGCACGGCGTTGTGCTCCAGCTTCGCGGGTCGGTGGGTCTGGGCGTCGTAGAACGTGATCCGCTGCCCGTCGTTCCAGCCGTTGAAGACGTGGCCGGTGCCGTCGTCGCGGACGATGCCCACGCCGACGTGCCGGCCCGGCCGCTCCCCGAGGTGGTCGGCCACCTGGTGGTAGTTCGCCACGTCCTGGAACTCGGTGCCGAAGTGGTTCTCCAGGTACCCGGCCGGTTGCGGGGCGGGCAGCGGCGACGCGGCGACCGGCCTGCCGTGCAGCGTCTCGTGGGTCGCGATGACGCAGTCGGTGCAGTTCACGTCGTTGCCGGCGACGTCCTCGCGAGGGCTGTCGTGGTTGATCCGGGCCAGCCCCGGGTAGTTGTCGTCGGCCCACTGGCGGGCCGCCGCGTCGTCGGCGAACGCGTCGCGGTGGTTGGTGTCCGCCGGCAGCCACTTCTGGATCTCGTCGTGGAAGTCGGCGGACTGACGGGTGTCGAGCCGGTCCTCCAGCAACCGGCGCTCGGCCTGCTGCCGGGTGTCCAACTGCCGTTCGACCAGGGCGCGTTCCCGCTGCCGGCGGTCCTGGAGGTCCTGCTCGGCGGCCTTGCGCTCCTGGTCCTGCCTGGCCTTGAGGTCGTGCTCCGCCTGCTGCCGCTCGGCCAGCGCCCGGTTCTCGAACTGCTGCACGGCGGCTTGGCGCTGACCCTCCCGCCAGGTGGTGAACTGCTGCTCGGTCTGCTGCCGCTCGGCCTGCTGCGCCTGCGCGACCCGCTGGTCGGCGTTGTGCCGCTCGGCCTGCTGGTGGTTGACCAGTTGCTGCCGCAACTGCTCGGCCGCGACGGGCGTCATGCCGGGCCGCGAGTTGACGTGGTCGAGGAACTGCCGCTGCTCGGCGCCCTCCCGCTGGTGCACCTCGGCGAGCACCCGCTGCCGCTCGGCGGCCTGGCGCTCGTCGAGCCGCTGGGCGACCTGCGCCTCCTCGGCGCGCATCCGGTCGGTGAACTGCCGGCCCGACTCGGCCCGCTCGTTCTGCTGCCTGGACAGCAGGTCGGCGAGGGCCTTCTTGCCCTCGGCGTCCAGCTTCGCGGTCAGCGCCTGGTTCGCGGCCTGGTACTCGGCCTGCTGCTTGGCGGCCAGGTCGTTGGTCGCCTTGGCCTTCTCCGCGGCCTGTCGCGCCTGGACGGCGTTGCGCTCGGCGGTCCGCTCGGCGAGCTGCTTGGCGGCGAGGTCGCCGACCGCCTTGTCCCGCACGGCCTTGCGCTGTTCCAGCGTGGGCGTCTGGTGGGTGGTGCCGGTCGACGGGGTGCCGTCGACCGGCGTGTCGAACCCGCTGTCGAACGCCGTCGCCGGGATGCCCCGGTCGAGGACCGGCGCGCTGCCGAACGTCTGCCCCTGCTGCCCGCCGGTGGACGTCGACCCGGACGACTCCGCGTTCGTGACCACGATCTGCGGCGTCGGCAGGACCTGTGGGAGCTGGGGCACCTGCGGGGTCTGGGGCACCTGCGGGGTCTGCCCCTGGGGCGGGTTCGGCGGGGCGGGCGGCGCGGTCGCGGCGCTGAGCTTGGTGTCGGCGTCGGTCTTGGCCGCCCACCACGCGGCCTGGGCGTCGTCGGCCTCCTGCCGGCGCTGGGCCAGGTCGTGGTTCGCGGTGACGATCTTCCCGTCGAGGTCGGCCACCTTCAGCACGGCCGCGTCGTGCGCGCGTTCCGCGTCGACCCGGGCCTGCTCGGCCAGCCGGGCCCGCTCGCGGGCCTCGCGCAGGTTCCCGTTCGCCTCGTCCAGCCGGGTGCGCCGGGCCTCGACGTCGAGTTCGGCGGTCACCAGGTCGGCCGCGGCCTGCTCGGCCGCCGTCTTGGCCTCCGCCGCCTTCCCGACCAGTGCCCCGTGCTCCTCGACCGCCAAGTCCCGGGTGGTCCTGGCCGCGTCGAGTTCGCCGGCGACCTTGGTCTGCTCGGTGCGCCACCCGTCGCGCACCTTGGTGTCGGCCTCGACGGCGTCCACCAGGCCCTGCCGCACGGTGTCGACCTGCGGCGGGGTGGTCGACGCTGCGCCCTGGTCGGGCCGCGCCGGGTGGTCCCGGTCGTAGTCGGTCAGCGCCCGGTCGGCGGTCCGCACGGCCTCGTCGGCCTTGGTGAGCAGGTTCGCCACCGTCTCGGCCCGCAGTTCCAGGGCCGCGACGTGCTCGTTCTCCAGCCGGACGTCGGCCTCGGCGTTGCGCACCGCCAGGTCGGCCCGCCGGGACGCGCGGTCCAGCTCGGCCGACGTCTCCGCCAGGCCGTCGGCCGTGGTCACGGCGGTGTCGCGGGCGTCCCGCGCGGTGTTGACCTCGCCGTCGCGGGTGCCGACCGCCTCGAACGCGACGTCCGCCGCGTCCCCCCTGGTGTCCAGGGTGGTCCGCAGGCCGGGCACGTCGCGGACCGCGGCGGCCCGGTCGGCGAGCAGGTCCTGCGCGTGGTGGCGGGCCTGCTCGACCTTGCCCTCCGCGGTCCGCCACGTCTTGGCGGTGCTCTGCACGACCGACTGCGCCGCCGCCACCCCCGGGTCGATCGCGTGGCCGAGCACGGACTCGACGTCGGCCAGCGGCATCCGCAGGTCGACCGAGCCGGGCACGGTCAGGTCGTAGACGCCGACCGTGCCGTCGACCTCGGCGACGAACCGGTACTCCACGTCGAACTCGACCAGGCCGGACCGCCCGGACGGCTTGAGGTTCTGCGCCGTGCCGCTGGTCTGCGCCCCGGAGTCGGTGGTGGCGTCCTCGGCGGCGTGCTTGAGCTCGAAGCCGGTGCCGGTGAGGTTGGCCGAGTGCACCAGGTCCGGGTTGCCCTGCGCGTCGTCGACCCGCTTGCCCAGACCGCCGGACGGCACGCCGATCACCACGTCGCCGCTGTCCGCGTGCTTGACCTCGGAGGTGGTGGAGTGCGTGGTGGACGACGGGTTCTCCAGCTTGACGCCGTCGCTGAGCGCGTCGAGCCGGGGGTTGACCAGCCGCGCGTAGACCTTGAGGTTCGCGTGCTGCGACAGGCCGAGGGTCGCCTGGTGCAGGCCCGGCACGTCCAGCGGACCGGACGTCATGCCGGGCAGCACCGACTGGAGCGTCTCCGAGCTCAGCGACGACAGCAGGGCGTTCATCGAGCCGGTGCCCTTGCCGGTGATGCCCGCGCCCGCGCCCGCCCGCTGCAGCGCCGCGACGGCGGCCAGCCGCACGTCCTGCGCGCCGCGCATCCCCTCGACCGAGGAGGTCGCGGGCGGGGTGACCGGCGCGCCGGCCTGCTGCCAGGCCGTCACGTTCGCGGGCTGCGCCTCGGTGTTCGGCCTGCTGGTCGCCTCCGCCGTGTAGGGCCGGCCGTGGTCGGTCACGCCCGGCGCGTCGACCCGCACGTTGTCGGCGTGCAGCCGGACCCGCACCGGCTTGGGCAGCGCGGGGGCCGCCGGCCCGCCGGTGTTCGCCGGCGCGGTGCCGGCGGGCGGCGGGTTCATGCCCTCGGTGGCGAGGGTGGACTTGGCGATCTCCCGGCCGCCCTTGTGCACCACCAGTTCGAACTCCATCGGCACGTCGTACTGGACGGCCGGGCCGGTGGCGGTGTGCTTGTGGCCGAACTGCTCGGTGGTGGTGTCGGTGGTGCTCTTGCTCTGCGAGCCGCCCAGGCCCGCGCCGACCGCCGCGCCGACCACCGGCGCGAGGCCGTCCTTCACGTCCGGCAGGTGCAGGCCGGCGGCCTTCGCCGTGATGCCCCACGACGTGCCCTTGGTGACCCCCGAGGAGTCCTTCTTGGACCCGGCCAGGATGTGCTCGATGTCGTAGCCGTCGTTGACCGCGCCGACGAACTTCGGCTCGCCCGCCTTCGCCCGCAGCGTGACCTGGTAGGTGTCCTTGCCGATCACCGTGCCCGGCTTGTGCAGCAGCAGCGGCACACCGCCGTCCAGGGCGCTGTCGATGAGGCCCTTCACGCTGGTCGGCGAGGTGAGGTCGACCAGGCGCTGGAGGTTGTGCATCGAGTCGTCGAGCACGCTGTCCGGGATCAGGCCGGAGCCGACCCGGCCGCGGGTCTCCGCGTTGACCCTGGTGGTCAGGTCGGCGACCACGGCGGACAGGTCGGGGACGTCGTCCACCGTGCTCAGGCCCAGCGCCGAGGGCTGCTTCGGGTCCAGCCGCTTGGGGGCCTTCATCTCGCCGAAGTCCGGCGAGGTGTGCGGCGGCACGTCCTCCAGCAGGCCCATGTCCCGCGCGACCTGCTCGCTGACCCGCACGAACACGCCGCCGGGCAGCGACACGGTCGCGCCCTGCGCGCGCGGCGTGCCGGCGTAGGCGGCGTTGCCCGACCGGCTCTCGCCGACCACCGAGAACTCGGCGTCGAGCTGCACCAGCACGGTCCGCTCGCCGGACGGCCGGACCAGCTTGCGGTCGACGTTGCCGCCGACCTCCGAGGAGGTCGTGTCGGTCCTGGAGTACGGCGTCCACTTGGCGCCGGCGCTGAAGTTCGCGCCGCCCCTCGGCGTGCTGTCGCTCGGCTTGCCGCCGAGCCCGGCACCGGCGCTCAGCTCGACCGACTTGACCTCGGCGTCGCTGCCCGCCGCCTTGAACCCGCCGCCGGTCCACACCTCGGTCGGCGTGTTGTCCGAGATGGACACCACCTTGGCGGTGGCGAAGTCGAACTGGACCGACATGCCGATCGCGCCGGTCCGGTCGGTCACCCGGCGGTCGAACCGGAGGCTGTCCTCCACGATCCCGGTCTCGGCCATCCGGCGCAGGTTCGCCTTCAGGTTCTCCGGGCTGAACATCTTGTCGATCTGGTTGCGGGCCACCGTGCCCGGCGCGGTCAGCGAGGTGTCCGGGCCGGCCGCCGCGTTCAGCACGCCCATCGCGTGGTCGCGCAGCTGCTCGGCGTTCGCGACCGCCTCGACGTGCAGCCACTCGTGCCGGGGCGGCCGGGTCGCGCCCGGCTTGAGCAGCGCGCCGATCGTGGTGTTGGGCAACGGGGTGGCGGTCGCGTTCTGCGGGGTGAAGTCGGGCGCGGTCTTGAGCGCGGACCCGTCCGACACCCACAGGTGGACCTTGCCGCCGATCCGGTCGACGACCTTCGGGCCGCCGGGCGCGGCCGGGTTGTCCGGGTCCGGCGGCCGCACGACCGTGCGCACCTCGGGCACCTTCAGGAACGGCGAGCCCGGCGTGACCCGCTTGACCCACGACCGGTTGCGGCTGAACTCGGTGATCTCGATCTCGAACTCGACGTCGTGCGCGAAGACCTGCGCCTTCGAGCTGCCGACGTTGAGCGCCACGTCGTTGACCACCGGTCCGGCGGTGGTCCTGGTGACCGCGGACCGGCTGTACTTCACCGCCGCGTTCGCGGTCGGGGCGAGGCTCGCCAGGCCCGGCTTCGCGTTCGCGCCGCCGCGCGCCTCGACGCCCGCGCTCCAGCCCTTGGTCGTGGTGGTGGCGCTGTCCAGCCGGGGCGCGGCCGAGTTCAGCCCGCGCACGTTGCGCCCGTCCGCCTCGCCGAGGTGCTTGGGCGGGCCCAGCTTGGCCCGCACGGTGACGTTGACGAAGTCGTTCGTGGTCCGGCCCTGGCGCTTGAGCTGCACCTGCACGCCGGGGCCGAGCAGGCTGTCCATCTTGGCCTTGAGCGCGGTCGGCGACAGCTCGGCGTCCAGCTTGCGCTGGTTGTTCAGCTGCTCGGCGACGTCGGCGAAGTTCTTGCCGTCGGCCCGCGCGTCGGTGTCCCGGTTCCAGGTGGGCAGGAAGCCCGCGAAGCCGGGCAGGCCCTTGAGCGCGTCCTCCACCTGGGTCTGCACGTCGGTGTCGACGGTGCTCAGCTCGCCGACCCGGATGTTGCCCGCGGCGAGCCCGGCCGACAGGTACGGCGGCTCGTGTCGGGTGTCCGCGGTGCCCGGCTTGGTGATGCCGGCCTGGGTGTTGTCCGGGGTGGGCAGGCCGTGCGCCTTCGCCTCCGGCAGGCCCAGCCGGACGTACCCGGTCGCGGGCACGGTCACCGTGTCGCCGTTGGGGGTGCGCACGTCGACGTTGACGGTCACCTTGTAGAGCCCGGTCTGGCCGCCGACCTGGATGCCCGCGCGGTTGACCGCCGTGCCGCCCGCCGACGAACTCTCCGCCGTCTTGGACGACACCGAGCCGGTGAGGCCGGCCGAGCCGATCGGGACGCCGGGCGTGCCGACGCCGCCACCGGCCGCCGCGTTCAGCTCGACGCCCGAGCTGACCGACGAGGTGACGCCGGTGGTCGTGGTCGCGGTGTGGTGCATCCGGAACTGCGCGCCGCCGTGCGTGCCGACCAGTTCGGCGTCGACCAGCGACGCCTTCATCTGCACCGCCGAGCCGTAGCTGGCGTTGGGGCTGGTCAGGTTGGGCGAGGTGACCCAGCCGTTGAGCATCACGTGCAGGTTGTCGCGGATGTTGGTGGCGCTGAGGAAGTCCCGCAGCGCGGTGCGGCCGTCCGCACCGGGCTTCACCACCGACGGGTGCAGGTTCGCCGCCACCGCGTCGAACGCCGCGTCGGCGTCGAACGTGCCGATCGCCTCGGGCACCAGGTGCTCGACCTTCGCGCCCCACTCGGTGTCCGCCGGGGTGATCTTGCCCAGCGCGTTGTCGGTGTCGGCCAGGTTGCCCAGGTCGTTGGGCACCTGGAGGGCGACCGTCGTCGGGTTCGCCGCGGTGCCCTCGATCACCGAGTTCGCCACGACCACGTTCTGCGCGTCGGTGAGCGTGACCGTGTAGGAGACCGGGACGTCGTACTTGGTCGACGATTCACCGCCGCGCACCTCGCGGTCGTCCACGGCCGTGGAGGTCGCGGTGGACGAGGAGACCGGCGTGGATAGCGTGGCCTTCACGCCGAGCGTGCCGTACGCGCCCATGCCCTGGCTCGCGGTGGCGGCGAACGACAGGTCGTTGCCGTTGCTCAGGGCGGTGGTGGTCGTGGTGGTCGTGCCGCTGTCCACCCGGCTGTCGACCTTGGCCGACGACGCCGTGCCGGTACCCGTGGCGGGACCCATCACCGCCTTGACGTTGGCGTCGTACCAGTTGCCGCCCACCTGCACCTGGAAGGTGCGGCCGTTGCCGAGGAACGACTCGAAGTCCGAGTCCAGCGCCGCGCCGATCCGGTCCACGCCGACCGGCGTGACGCCGGCGGGCGTCGGCACCAGCGCGGTGATCCCGGCGGTGACCTGGTCGACGCCGGTCACGCCGTTCGTCGCGACCGTGCCCAGCGCCTGGTTGGCCTGGAGGAACTGGGGGACCCGGGCACCGGGCAGGACCGGCGGCAGCGGGTTGGCCACCGGCAGCGGGGCGGCCGGGGTGGCGGGCGGCGGTGGCGTCCGCTTGAAGATGCCCGGCGCGTTGGGGGCCTTCACCTCCGGGGCGACCTCGACCGGGGTGGTCGGCGACCCGAGGTCGTTGAACGACACCAGGGCGTTCGCCCGGTTCTCGATCAGCCACAGGTTGCGGGGCTTGAGCGAGGCGTTGTCGGCGTCGATGCCGGCGGTCATCGGCGCGTTGTCGCCGACCACCCGGCCCTTGCCGTCCTGGTGCTGGAAGATCGGCTTGACGTCGTCGGTCTCGAAGTACTCGTCGTGCAGGCCGAGGAAGTGGCCGACCTCGTGCGCGATCCGGCGCGGGTCGGTGTCGGCGGGCCAGTCGAGCTGGTTGGCCCGGCCGCCCGGCTCGGTGACCTCGATGGTGCCGTGCGCGTCGGCCGGGTTGTCGGTGAACTCGACGGTGACGTGGAACTGGCCCTGCGAGGGCAGCCGGTTGCCCTGGTTGAACAGCTCGTCCACGCCCGCCTTGGCGCGCTCCCGCATGCCGGGCAGCGCGTCCGGGTCGCCCTTCAGGTGCAGCTTGACGGTGAAGTCCTGGACCTTCACGCCGCCGACGTCCAGCGCGCGGATGTCGTAGGCGATCGGGCCGCGCCACGCCTTGAGGTCCACGCCGTCCGGGCCGATGGTCGAGTCGGACAGCACGCCGCCGTCCTCCCCGCGCACCTTGCCGGTGATCGGCGCGTCGACCCGGGCGTTCTCGATGGTGGCGTTGGGCACCGCGCCCTTCGGGTCGAACCAGTCCGCCGACGCCTCCGCGCTGTGCCGCCACGACGGGTCGTCCAGCACCGGGTGCGGGCCCTGCGGGGCGGGCGAGGTGATCACCGTGTCGGTGACCTTGGTGCCGACCGGCGCGGCCGGCGGTGTCCAGCCCTCGGGGCGCTTGAGGTCCCAGTCGACTTTCACGTCCAGGCCGTCCGCGCGGCCGGGCGTGATCTTGGCGTCGACGCCCTTGGCGGACAACGCGTCCACGACGTTCTGGGCGTTCGGGCCGGAGACCTCGACGGCGGGCGGCAGGTACTTGCCCTCGCGCTTGGCCGTGACGTCGGCGAGGTCGTCCACCAGCGCGTCGAGTTCGGCCTGCTGCGGCCCGGTGAGCGCGGCCGAGCCGTCGGCGAAGGTGAACGACTTCTCCGGCTTCGGGTTCGGGTTCGCGTCCGGCCGGGTGGCCGGGCCCTCGACGGTCGGTGCGATGTCCGAAGTGGACAGTGCCGAGGGTGGGACGGACCGGTTCTGCGGTGCGGACGGCGGCTGCGGGCTGCTGCTGCTGCTCGCCTGGTTCGAGGCCGTGTTCTGCTTGCTGCTGCCCACGTTCGGCGGCGTGGTGAGCTTCGGCTGCTTGGTCTCGACGCTCGCCGCGGGCTGTTTGCCCGCCGACTTGTCGGTGGTCTTCGCCGGCTGCTTGCCCGCCGACTTGGCGCTCTTGGGCGCGTTGTCGCCGGTGCTCGGCGTGGTGGTGCTCGGTGTCGTGTTCGGCGTGGTGCTCGGCGGCGGCGGGGGCGGCGGCTTGGGCAGCGTGTCGTTGAAGTCCTGGATCTGCTGGTCGATCGCCATCTTGGCGTCCCACCAGTCCTGCTGCTTGCGGCCCGCCTCGGTGGCCCGGTCCGCCACGTCGAGCTTCGCCTGGTCCTTGACGTCCTGGATCTGCTGGTTCAGGCCGTTCTTCACCGCCGTGGCGTCGTCGACGGCCTGCTGCTTCCGGCCGACCACGTCCTGCGCGGTGTCCACGACGTCGTTCGCGGTGCCGAGGGCGTCGTTCGCCTTGCCCTGGTTGTCCTGGGCCGTCTCCAGCCCGGTCTTGGCCGTGTCGAACGGGCCCTGCGCGTCGGTGACCCGCTTGTTCGCGTCCGCCAGGGCCTTGTTCGCCCCGGTCTGCGCGCCCTGGGCGTCGGTGAGCTTCTGCCGGGCGTCGGGCAGCTTGGTGTTCAGGTCGGTCAGGACGTCCTGCTTGGCCTTCAGGTCCGCCTTGGCGTCCTCGACGTTCTGCGCCAGGCCGGTCTCCACCGGGTCGACCGGAGGTGCCGCCGGGGCCGGGGGCCGGCCGTCCGAGGTCGCCGGGCCCTGGGTCGGGGTCGGCTGCGGCGGCGGGCGGTTCGCGAGGTGGTCGGTCAGCGCCTGCTCGGCGGTCTTGACCGCGGTGTCGGCGGTCCCGACGTCCTGCTTGGCCTGGTCGACGTCGCCGTTGAGGTCGGCCAGCTCGTCGGTGGCGGTCTTGACGTCGGCGTCCGCGTCGGCGACCTTGCCCGTCGCGTCGGTGACGGCGTCCTTGGCGTTGCCCAGGTCGTCGGCGCGCTTGTCGAACTCCACCTGCGCGGTGTCGACCAGGGTGCCGGCGTCGGTCGCGGCCTTCGCCAGCGGCGGGACCTTCGCCTGCTCGGCGGCGAGCTTCGCCTGCGCGTCGGTCAGCTCCTGGTTGGCGGTCGCCAGGTCCTTGTCCGCCTTAGTGACCTGCTTGTCCAGGTCGGCGACGGCCGACTGGGCGTCGTGGACGACCTTCTCCACGGCGACCTCGGCGGTCCGCCAGTCGGCGGCGGCCTTCTTCACGGCGTTCTGCGTGGTGGCCAGGTCCTGGAACTTCTGGGACACGCCGGGCTTGTCGTCGGCGGCGAGCTTCGACTCGATCGCGGCCTGCGCGTCCGCCGCCGGCATCCGCACCTGGGCCGCGCCCGGCACGATCAGGTCGACGACGCCGACCTTGCCCTTGCCGAGGTCGGCGACGATCCGGTACTCGACGTCGAAGTCGACCAGGCCGGTGCGGCCCTCGCGCTTGAGGTCGTTGATCTGGTTGTTCGCCGCGCCGCCGGTCGTGGTGTCGGACACCTCGCCCGCGTGCTTGAACTCCAGACCGCCGGTGCTGAACACGACGCCCGGGTCCTTCGAGGTGAGACCGCCGGTCACCCCGCCCACCACGACGTCGTTGGTCTCGGACTTCTTGGCGTCGGCGGAGGTCGTGGAGATCGTGCTCTTGGGGTTCTCCAGCTTCACGCCGTCGCTCAGGCCGCCCAGCTTCGGGTTGACCATCTTCGCGTAGACCTTGACGTCGGCGTGCTGGCTGGTGGTCAGCGCCGCCTCGTGCAGGCCCGGCACGCTCATCGGGCCGGAGAGCATCCCCGGCAGCTGCGGCTGGAGGTTCTCCGAGCTGAGCGCGGACAGCAGGGCGTTGAGCGAGCCCGTGCCCTTGCCCGTCAGGCCCTGCTTCGCGCCTGCCTCGGTGAGCGCGTGCAGCGCGGCGGCCCGCAGGTCCCGGACCCCGCTGAGCGCCTCCACCGACGAGCCCGGCGGCAGCGCGGTCGCCTGGGTGTCGGTCTGCCACGCCGGGGCGTTCAGGCCGTCCGCCTTGGTCTTGGTCGTGCCGGTGTCCACGGGCGGCAGCTGCGGCGTGGTCGCCGGCGGCGGCGTCGTCGGGTTGGTGGCCGTCGTCGGGTTGGTGGCCGGGGTCGCGTTCGGGTCCGGGGTCGCGTTCGGGTCCGTCGAGGTCGACGGTCCGGAGTTCGGCGGTGCCGGGGTGATCTGGTCGGTGTTCGGGTTCGTCGAGCCGGACGGCGCGTTGGTCGGCGGGGTGTTCGTGGCCGGGGTGTTGGTGACGGTGGTGTTGGTGTTCGGGCTGTTCGTGACCGGGGCGGTGAACTTGTGGTTGTCGGCGTGCAGCCGCACGCCCATCGGGTCGGCCGGCGTGATCTCCGACGAGCCCACCAGGGTGTTGCCCTTGTGCACTTCGAGCTTGAACGTCACCGGCACGTCGAACTTCGCCACCGGGCCGCCGCCGACCCGCTTGTGGCCGACCACGTCGGTGGTGGAATCGGTCACCGACGTGGTGGTCGAGTGGCTCACGTTGACCGCCACCGCCGCGCCCGCGTTGCCGGACAGGGTCGGGCTGGCCGCCGCCGGCAGGCCCGCGCCCGGCACCTTGAGGCCCGCGCCCCAGCCGGTGCCGCGCCCCGTGCCGTCGGTGGTCTTGGTGCTGCCCGCGATGATCAGCTCGACGTCGACGCCGTCGTTCGCCACGCCCTTGAACTCCGGCGTGCCGGTCACCGCCGTGAGCGTGACCTGGTAGGTGTCCTTGCCGAACGTCCCCGGCTTGTGCAGCAGCAGCGGCACGCCGCCGTCCATCGCGCTGTCCATCAGCGATTTCACGCTGGTCGGCGAGGTGAGGTCGACCAGCCGCTGGAAGTTGTTCATCGAGTCGTCGAGGACCTGGTCGGGCAGCACGCCCGCGTTGTTCTTCGCCCGCAGGTCCGTGCGCAGGTCGGTGACCAGCTTCGACAGGTCGGCGGGCATCTTGTCGATCATGCCCAGGCCGAGCGAGCCGGGCTTGCTGCCGGGGCCCATGGTCTTGGGCGGTGCGATGCCGCCGACGTCCTTGGGGCTGTGGTCCGGGGTCTCGATGTCGGCGAGCACCCCCATCCGGCGGGCCACGTCCTCGCTGACCCGGACGAAGACCCCGCCTTCGAGGTCGACCTTCACCGCCGCCGAACCCGGCGTGCCCTTCAGCGCGGTGTTGCCGGTCCGGCTCTCGCCGACCACGGTCACGCTCGCGTCCACCTGCACCAGCACGGTGCGGCCGGTCGCGGGCGTGATCTTGACGCGGTCCACGTTGCCCGCGACCTCGGTGCCGGTCGTGGTGGACTTCGCCCACGGCGTCCACTTGGCCGTGACGCCCACCGCGCCCTGGCCGGTCGGGTTGTCGGTGGGCTTCGCGGGCAGGTTCAGCCCGCCGGACACGTCGAACGACTTGTTGTTCACCGTGCTGTCGCCGGCCTTGAACCCGCCGCTGGTGGTGTTCTCCATGCCGGTGCTGTCCGAGATCGACACCAGCTTGGCGTTGCCGAACTCGAACTTCACGCCCACCGCGCCGGTCCGGTCGGTGATCCGGCGGCCGTACTTCAGGCCGCCCTCCTGCACACCGGTCTCCAGCATCCGGGTCAGGTTGGCCTTCACGGCCTCCGGGCTGAACATCTTGTCGATCTGGTTGCGGGTGTTGGTGCCCGGGACGGTCAGCGACGAGTCCTTGCCGCCCGCCGCGTCGGTCAGCGCCTGGATGGCCGCGTTCTTGATCGCCTCGGTGTTCGCCACCGCCTCGACGTGCAGGATCTCCGGCGCGGGGTTGGTCGACGGCGTGGTCAGCAGCGTCTGGATGTTCTTCGGCGCGGTCGGACCGGTGAGCTTGGTGGTCACCGGGTCCTTCGGCTTGAAGTCGGCCGGGTCCTCCTTGAACGTCGAGCTGTCCGACGCCCACAGGCGCACGTCGCCCTTGATCTCGCCGATCGGCTTCACCGCGCCGGTGCCGCCGGTCTTGGCGACCGTCTTGGGCTGCGGGACCTCCAGGAACGGCGAGCCCGGCGTGACCCGCTTGACCCACGCGCGGTTGCGGCTGAACTCGGTGATCTCGATCTCGAACTCGACCTGGTGGCCGAACACCTGCGCGTTGGACGCGCCCACGTTGAGGCCGGAGCTGTTCACCGCCGGGCCGGCCGTGGTCCTGACCGACTCGCTCATGTTGAACTTCGCGCCCACGTTGGGGGTCGGCGTGAGGGTCGTCCCGCCAGACTTGGCCGGGATCGTCAGCTTGCCCTCGACCCCGATGCTGCCGCCCTTCTGGGTGGTGGTCGAGCTGTCCAGCTTCGGACCGCTGCCCGCCCAGCCGCGCACGTTGTGCTTGTCCACCTGGCCCAGGTGCGCGTCGAGCTTGGCCGCGCCGTCCGGGTCGACCAGCTTCGCCTTGACGTTGATGTTGATGAAGTCGTTGGTGGCCAGGCCCTGCCGCTTGAGCTGCACGTCTATGCCGGGGCCGAGCAGGCTGTCCATCTTCGCCTTGAGGGCGGTCGGCGACAGCTCGGAGTTGAGCTTGCGCTGGTTGTTCAGCTGCTGGACCACGTCGGCGAAGTTCTCGGTGACCTTGGGCTGCTTGGCCGCTTTGCCGTCCACCGCCGGCGTGGTGTTCGTGTTGGTCCCGGTGTTCGTGCCGGTGTTGGTGTTGGTGCCGGGGTTGGTGCCCGTGTTGGTGTTCGTCGCGGTGGGCGGGGTGGTGGTGTTGGTGTCGGTCGGCGGGGTGGTGGTGTTGGTCGTCGCGTCCGTGTTGGTGTCGGTGGACGGCAGGTCGATCTTGTCGTTCCACTTCGGCAGGAAGTCCGCGAAGCCGGGCAGGCTCGACAGCGCCTTCTCGACCTCCGCCTGGACCTTCTGCGCGGGCGCGAACTCGCCGACCTTGATGTTGCCCGCGGCCAGTTCCGAGGCCAGGTAGGGCGGCTCGTAGCGGGTCTTCTCGGTGCCCTTCTTGGTGCCGTGGTCGGTCAGCTTGTCGTTCGTGCCGTCCGGCACCGGCAAGCCCGCCGAAGACGCCTCGGGCAGGCCGATCCGCGCGTACGCGGTCACCGGGACCTGCACGGTGCCGTTCGGCGTCCGCACGTCCACGGTCGCGTTCACCTTGTACAGGCCCGTTTCGGACTTGACCTGGATGCCCGACCGGTTGCCCGAGTTCGTGCCCGCGTTGGAGGTCTCGGTGAGCTTCACGCCACCCGAGCCGACCGGCCCGATGGTCCCGCCGAGCTGGCCGGAGACCTGCACGCCGAAGCCCGCGCCCACCGTGACGTCGTACCCGCTCTTGGTGTTCGCGGTGACGCCCGTGCTGGTGTTCGCGATGTCGTGCAGGCGGAGCTGGGCGTCCTTGTTGGTGCCGAGCAGCTCGACACCGGTCACGGTCGCCTTCATCTGCACGGCCGAGGCCTTGCCCGCGTTCGTGCTCACCAGGTCCGGCGAGGTGACCCAGCCGTTGAGCATCGAGCCGAAGTTGTCGCGGATCGTGGTGGGGCTGAGGAAGTCCTGGAGCGTCGCCCGGCCCGGCGAGCCGATCTTGACCACCGAGTTGGGCAGCTTGCCCGCCACCTTGTCGAACGCGCCCTTGGTGTCGGGCAGCGCGACCGCCTCCGGCGCGATGTGCTCGATCTTCGCGCCGACGTCCGGGTCGGTCACCTCGACGTCGACGTCGGCGGTGCCCGGCGGGGCGAGGTTGACCAGCTCGTTCGGGATCTGGACGGTGGCACCGCCCTTGACCGTCGGGTCCACCGCCGGGTTCTTGGTGGTGATGTCGACGTTGTTCGAGTCGGTCACGGTGACCGTGTAGGTGACGTCGAGCTTCGCGATGGTCGAGTCCTCGCCCGACCTGATCGCGCGCTGGTCCACTGTGGACGTCTGCACGCTGGTGGACGCGGCCGGGCTCGCGAGGTTCACCTTGACGCCGGCGGAGCCGTAAGCGCCGAACGCCTGGCCGGCGGTGGCCGTGACGCCGATCTCGCCGCTGGTCGACACGGTGTTGGTGCTGGTCGCGGTCGCGCCGCTGTTGGCCGTGAAGTCGACCTTCGTCTTGACCGCGGGCTTGGTGATGTTGGCCGGGTCGGTCTGGGGTTCGAGGTGCGCCTTGACGTTCACCTCGAACCACTTGTTGCCGACCCGGACCTGGAAGTCGCGGCCACCGCCGACGAAGGTCTCCAGGTTGTTGTCCAGCGCGCTCGCGATCTGGTCCACGCCGACGGACGGCTTCTTGGCCGACGTCGGCAGGATCTCGTCGATCTTGGCCACGACGTCCGCCGAGCCCTTGACGTCGGTGACCGCGATCGTGCCCAGCGCCTCGTTGTTCTGGAAGAACTCCGGCAGGTTCTTCGACGGGATCACGTCGGCGGGCGGGTTCGGCCCGTTGTTCGGGTCGCCGCCGGGGTTCGGGTTCGCCTGCTCCAGCGGCGTGATCGCGTCCACGTCCTGGACGACCACGGCGGGCGGCTGGGGCTGGGGCTGGGCCGACGTCGAGGAGTTCGGGTCCGCCGGCTGGTTCGTGGTGGTCTGGTCGTTCCCGGTGTTCGGCTGGTTCGGGGTGTTCTGCTGGTTCGGCGTGGCCGAGGTGGTCGCGCTGCTGCCCAGCGGCTGCATCTCGGTCGAGTCGGTCTTGGGCTTGCCCGAACCGCCGAGGAACTTGGGCAGCGTGAACTTGGGCGCGTTCGGCGGCGACGGGAAGTTCGGCGTCTTGCGCTCGGGGTTCGCCTTGGTCTCGACCGCCGGGTTCGCGGTCGGGTTCGGCGACGGGAACGCGGTCGTCGGCGCGGTCGTGTTCGGGTTGACCGGCGGCGAGTCGAGGTTGGTCACGCTGGTCGGCGTGATCACCTCGGTGTTGGGGCCGCGCTTGTCGATCAGCCACAGGTCACGCGGCTTCACCTCGGAGTTCGGGCCCGCGTTGGGGCCCATGAGGCCGTTGTCGTTCACGACCCGGCCGGTGCCCACGACCTCCGTGGAGCCGTCGAGGTGGGTGACGGTCTTGCCGTCCGAGTGCTGGAACACGCTCGCGTCGGACTGGCCGACCTCGCTGTAGCTGTCGTCCAGACCGCCGAAGTGGCCGCCGACCTCGTGCGCGAAGTGCGCCGGCGTGGCGTCGATCGGCAGGCTGAGCTGGTTCGGGCGCGCGCCCGGCGGGGCGATCTCGATCCGGCCGGTGGCGTCCTTCAGGTCGGTGGTGAACTCGACGTTCACGTTGAGCTGGTCGCCCGAGGGCAGGCTCAGGCCCTTGTTCCAGAAGTCCGCCATGCCCTTGTTCGCGTTGTCCGCGAAGTCCTTGAGCTGGGCGTCGGTGTAGTCGGCCTGGTTGTCCAGGTAGAGCTTGAAGTTGTGGTCCTGCACGACGGTCGGCGGCTTGCCGTCGCCGTTCGGGAACTCGATGCGGCGCACGTCGAACGAGATCGGCCCGCCCACCGGCTGGAAGTCGAACTTCGGTCGGCCGTCCGGCCCGATGGTGATCTTGCTGTCGTTGGTGAGACCGCCCGACTCGCTGGTGAACCTGGTCGGCGGCACCTGGTCGCGGACGGCGGCGATCGCGTCCGGGTCGACCGGGTTCGGGTGGGTCGCCCACTCCGCGCCGGGGTCGCCGATGCTCTTGTCGCTGTGCCGCCAGCTCTCGTCGTTGCGGATCCGGTCGGCGTCGGTCTGCTTGGGCCCGTCGGCGTTGTCCGCCACGTCCGGGCCGTCGGTGTCGGCCTTGGTGTCGGAGTTCGCGTCCGGCGAGGACTTCGGGTCCGGGTTCGGCGCGGTGTCCGGCGCCGGGTTGGTGTTGTTGTCCGGTGCGGGACCGGGTTCGGTGTCCGGGCCGGGTTTCGGCGCGCCGTCCGGGTTGAGGTCGGACTTCGCGTCCGGGAAGTTGGGCGTCTTCTTGTTGTCCGGGTTCCAGTCGTTGACCAGGTTGTCGAAGAACTCCGCGCGCGCCGGTGCCTTCTCGCGCAGGCCGTCCGGGTCGAGGAAGTAGAACTTCGCCGTCTCCGACAGGTCTTCGTTGGGGTTCGTCGCGGCGTACGGGGTGATCGGCTGCTCGCCCTTGGTGTTGAGCGAGCCGTCCGGGTTCCAGGTGCCGACGCCCTCGTTGAACGTCGACTGCTGGTTGTCCGCGACGAGCGCGTCGAAGATCCGCTTCGAGCGCGGCCCGGCCAGGTCGGTGTCGGCCTGCTTCGCGAACAGGCCCGGGTTGTCCTGGTCGAGCTTGCTGATCACCTCGAAGTGCTTGGGGTGGTCGGTCTTGAACGACCCCGACTCCAGCACGTAGGACTTGATCGAGTTCTCGAAGTCCTCGGCCGCGGTCTTGGTCGGGGTCTTGCCCTTGGTCGTGGGGCTGTCCGCACCGTCGGCGAGCACCGGCCGGCCGTCGGCGCCCCAGTAGCCGATGTCCGCGGTGAAGCCGGGCAGGGCGTACTTCAGCAGGCCGTGCGCGACCTCGTGGGTGACCGTGCCCTCGATCTCCTTCTGGCCGCCGCCGAAGTCCTTGGAGAGGAACGCGAGCGCGTAGAGGTTCACCGAGTTGTGCGAGGAGATGAACTCGCCCGCCATGCCGAAGTCGCGCTTGCCGTTGGACAGGCCGAGGTTGGCCGTGCCGATGTTCTTGACCTCGACGTCGACGCCGGCCCGGTTGGACTTCGGCCGGTTGTCGCCGAGGATCGGGGCGTAGTGCTCCAGCGCGGCGTCGATGCCGCGCAGCTCCTCGATCTTCATCGGCCGAGTCTTGATCTTGATGCGCTCCGCGAAGCCGGCGTTGGGGTTGCTCTCCTTGACCGACTTGGCCGAGATGTCGGGGTCGATGTCGATCCCGTACTTCTCCTTGATCTTCTTGATCGTGGCCTCGGCCTCGGCCTTGATCGCCGGGCCGTTCGCGTCGTCCGGGATCGAGACGACCTGCTCCACCGGCTTCGGCGCGGGGTTGCCGGACGCGGCGGTGGCACCGCCCTTCCCGTCCTCGGGCGGGAAGTTCGGCACCTTGCGCGCGGGCTGGTCCACCGCGACGGCCGGCGGCACGACCGCGACGGCCACCGGCGGGACGTCGGTGCCGGTCTTGGCGTCCGACTTGGTGTCGGTCTTGGTGTCGGAGTTCGGTGACGTGGGCGAAGGCGGCGAAGTCGGCACGACGTTCGGCTTCGGCGTGACCGGGTTCGGCGAGCCCTGGTTCGGGGACGCCGGATTCGGGGACGCCGGGTTGGGCGACGCCGGGGTGTTGGTGTTCGGCGTGGTCCCGGTGGGCGGCGCGTTGGTCGGTGGCGGTGTGGTGCGTGGGTTGTTGGCGGCCGGGTTGGCCGGGGTGTTGGCCGCCGGTGTCGGGTTCGGGGACGTCGGGTTCGGCGACGCGGGGTTCGAGGACGTGGGGTTCGGGGACGCCGGGGTGTTGACGTTCGGCCCCGTGTTGTTCGGCCCCGGGGTGACGTTCGGACCCGGGCCGGTCGGTCCGGTGTTGCTGGGCGCGTTGGTGATCGGGGACGTCGGCTTGGGCCCGGCGGGGTTCGGCCCGGCCGGGTTGGGCGTGGTCGGGTTTGCCGTGACCGGGTTCGGGGTCGCCGGGGTGGGCGTGATGCCGGGCTTCGGCGTGTTCGGCGCGTTGGTGGGTGGCGTCGGGTTCGCCGTGACGGGTGGCGTGGAACCCGGCCGGGGAGTGGTGGCGGGGTTCGGGGTGGGGCTCGGCTGGACGGTCGGGGCCGGGTCGAGCTTGGGGGACGGCACGTTCGGCGTCTTCGTCGGTGCCGGCGGGGGCGTGGACGGGGAGGACGTCGGGGCCTTGTTGATGGTGCCGTCGCCGGCCTTGGGCGGCGGGGCGTCGAACGTGCCCTTGCCGGGGCCGCCGGTGTACTTGCTCGAACGGTCGGACGGGCCCGTTCCGCCCTGCGCACCGCCTGCCGGTGGCGCGCCGACGGGCGGCGCTCCGCCCTGCGTCGGGGACGTCGGGCCGGGAGTCGGGGTCTTGCCCGTCGACGGGTTGTTGCCCGTCGAGGTGGGGCTGGTCGGCGGGGTCGTCCCGCTGGTCGGCGCGGGGCCGGTCGGCGACGGGGTGGTCGACGGGGTGGTCGACGGGATGCCGGGCGTGCCACCGGGTTTCGGCGACGCACCGCCGCCCGGGTTCGCGCCACCTGGGTTCGCACCGCCAGGGGTGCCGCCGGTGAGCGGGGAGGTGGTGGGCTTCGGTGCCGGTGGGGGCGTGGACGTGGAGGGCGTCGGGGCCTTGTTGATGGTGCCGTCGCCGGCCTTGGGCGACGGCGAGTCGAACACGCCCTTGCCCGGGCCGCCGGTGTACTTGCTCGAACGGTCGGAGGCTCCCGCGCCGCCCGGTGCTCCCGCACCGCCGCCGCCCATCGGGGCACCGCCGACCGGCGGCGGCGTCGCGCCGCCCTTGGGTGCCGTCGACCCGCCGGGCGGGGTCGTGACGGGCGTGCCGCCCGCCGCCGTCTTCCCGCCCGGAGGCAGGTTCGTCCCGCTGGACGGCGCTCCACCGGGCACACCACCCGGAACGCCGCCGGGCACGCCGCCGCCCTTGCCGCCGCCCGGAACCCCTCCGGGGACACCGCCGCCGCCCTTGCCCCCGCCGGGGACGCCGCCACCCGGAATGCCGCCCGGGACACCGCCGCCGCCCTTGGGGCCCGTGACGGGTCCGGCCGAAGGCCCACCCGTCCCCTTGGTGCCACCCGTGGGCGCGGTGCCCGCGCCGCCCTTGGGGTTGTTGACCGGCCCGACGCCGGGTCCGCCGAGGCCGCCCTTGGGGCCGCCGCCGGGCGCGGTGCCCGCGCCGCCCTTGGGGCTGTTGACCGGTCCGACAGCGGGTCCGCCGAGGCCGCCCTTGGGGCCGCCGGACGGTCCGGTGCCGGCACCGCCCTTGGGTGCGTTGACCGGGCCGACCGCAGGTCCGCCGGAACCCTTGGGGCCGCCCGACGGTGCCGTGCCCGCGCCGCCCTTGGGCGCGTTGACGGGGCCGACCGCAGGTCCGCCGGTTCCCTTGGGGCCGCCGGACGGCGCCGTGCCCGCACCGCCCTTGGGTGCGTTGACGGGGCCGACCGCAGGTCCGCCGGTTCCCTTGGGGCCGCCGGACGGTGCCGTGCCCGCGCCGCCCTTGGGACCTTCGGTCTTGTTGACCGCCGGACCGCCGGGACCCTTCGGGCCGCCGGGTCCGCCCGGACCGCCGCCGCCCTTGGGGCCGTCGGTCTTGCTGACGTCGGGACCACCGGTCTTCGGACCGCCGGACGGGCCGCCGCCGGGCTGGCCGGGCGGGCGCTGGGCGTTCGCGTCCGGGTTGAACTTGTTGAACTCCTTCTGGCTGTTGTTGTCGGTCAGGACGTGCGTTTCCTGCGTCGCCTTGAGACCGGACTGGACGTTCCCGAACGTCCCCGCGGCCCGCTCGGCCTGCGAGACCGTGTTGTTGTTCGAGTTGTTCAGCGCCGGCACCGCGAACAGCCCGATCGGCCCGAGCGCGTTGGGGCTCAGCTGCAAGCCCCGCAGGCCGCCGGTGATGGCGTTGAGCCGCGACTGGAAGTCGCCGGCCTTGCCCTGGAGACCCTCCATGGTGGACATGTTCATGCCGAACCCGGAACCGCCCGTGGGCCCGCCGACCGGTGGTGGCGGCGGTCCGGGGGTGGACCCGGGGTTCGAGCCCGGGTTCGAGCCGGGGTTCGGGTTCGGGCCACCGGTGTTCTTGGGTGCCATGAGGGGTCTCCGGACGACTCGGCGACTAGACCTGGGACAGGGGACTAGACCTGGACGTTGGGCTTGTCGGTGCTCGGGCGGCCGTCACCGGACTTGTTGTCGTACTTGGCCTTGTACTCGTCGTACGACTTCTTCGCGTCCTGGCCCGACGTCTTGGCCTCGTTCGCCGCGGTCTCGGCGCGCTTGCCCGCCGCCTCGGCTTCGTCGGACGCCCGCTTCGCGGCGGCGATGTCGGCCTCGCTGCCGGACGCGAACGCCTTGGCGTTGGCCTCCGCGGCCTTCGCGTTGGCCTCGGTGAAGTCGACGTTGGCCTGCTCGTACTTGGCGTTGGCCTGCTTGGCGGCGTCGTTCTTCGCGCCCAGGTCCTTCTCGGCGGTGGCCTGGGCCGGGTCGCCGGGCTTGCCGTCGGAGGTGGTCTGCTTGTACTCGTCGTAGGCATTCTTGGAGGCTTCGTCGGTCGGCTTGGTGTTGTCCAGCGCCTCGTTCGACTTCTTCGACGCGTCGGCCAGGTCGCGGGCCTCCTTGGCCGAGTTCTCCGCCGCCTTCGCCGCGTCCGCGCGGGCCGAGTCCGCCTCCGCCTTGGCCGCGTCGTACTTGGCCTTGGCCTGGTCGAACGCCGCCTGGTCGCCCGACTCGGCGGCCTTGTTCAGCGCGTCGGCCGCGTCGTTGGCCTTCTTGTTCGCCTCGGCGGCCTTGTCGGACTTGTTCTTGAGGTCCTCGTTGGCGGTCTTGAGGTCCTCGGATTCCTTCTGCTCGTTCTTCTTCGCGTCCTCGTACTTCTTGTTGGCCGCCTCGGCGTCCTTGTTCGCCTTGTCGACCTTGTCCTGGGCGTCGTCGTCCTTCTTGCCCTTCTCGATGTCCTTGTCGACCTCGTTCTGGGCCTTGTAGCCCTCCCAGCCGATCTCGGCGGCGTCGGCGATGTTCTCGAACCGCTCCCAGCCCTTGCCGATCTTCTCCACGACGTCGTCCAGCTTGCCGATCCGGCCCATGTTCCGGCTCAGCGCGCCGACCAGCCGGGCGATCCGGGCGGCGACGTTGGTGGCCAGCGCGATGCCGCGGCCGACCGCGAAGCCGATGAAGCCCGCGATGGACGCGCCGAAGGTGGGGATCGCGGCGGCGGCCGCGGCCAGCGCGCCGGCCAGCAGCGAGCCGAGGAACTGGGCGATCATGTCGCGCACGATGTCGCGCAGGACCTGCACGAGCATGCCGCACACCGCGACGATCTTGGCCTTGGTCTCGATCGCGCCGGCCATGTCGTCGAGTTCTTTGCCCATCGCGTCCATGCTGGCCTTGAACCGCTCGGACGCCTGGCCGGTCCACCCGTCGAAGGTGGCCAGGCCCTGCTTGTGGTCCTCGGCCAGCACGCGCATCTCGACGGCCTGCTTCTTGGTGGCCTCGACGTTCGCGTTGATGTCGTCCGGGTCGCCCATGAGCTGGTCGAAACCCTCGCGGATGAACGAGATGTGCTCGATCAGCCAGCCGATGCCCGCGCCGAGGATGCTGCCGAACGGGTCGGTGACGAACATCGCCACCGACGACGCCGCGCCGATCGCGTTGAACGTGATGTCCAGCACGCGCTCGGTCTCGGACTCCGCGTCCTTGCCGATGGAGTCGATCAGGCCGTCGAACGCCTCGATGAACAACGAGCCCTTGAACTTGTTCTCCTCGGTGATCTCGATACCGGGAGGCGCCGCGATCGGCGTTTCGGGGGCGGTCATGGCATGGCCTTCCTAGGTCACCAGGGCTGGTTGTCGTCGTCGTCCACGTCGTCGCGGCGCGCGGGCCGGGGGGCCGGCGGGCGCGGCGGCGCGACGGGCTGGGGGCGGACCGGCGGGCGCACGGGTTCCGGGGCGGGTTCGGGCTCCGGGTCGTAGGCGTCCTCGTCCTCGACCTCGGGCTCCTCGTCGTGCCGGACCGACTCCAGGACGACCTGCATCGCCTCGGTGTCCGTGCCCATCGGCGCGAACGCCTCCACGACCTTGGCCGACGCGGCCTTCTGCGCGGCGCGGGCGGTGGTCATGATCAGCGCGGTGAGCCGGGCGGGGCCGAGGTCGCACGCGCGGTGGCCGAGTTCGAGGTCCAGCAGCCCGCCGCTGGCCCCGACGGTGATCGTGACCGCGCCGTCCGGGCTGGTGGCGGTGCCGTTCGCGGCGGCGAGGTTCTCCTGGAGTTCGTCCGACTTCTGCTTGAGGTCGGCCAGGCGCGACTCGTAGTCGTCCAGCCACTGCCGGGGGTCCAAGACTGCCTCCTGGGGTGGATACCGATGCACCCTGGAGTTCACCGAAGGTCGCCAACGCGGTCCCAACGTCACACCAACGGGGGACATTCGGCCCGACGCCTGCGGGCCCCCGAACCCGCGACCCGCCGGAGGTCTCGCGACGTGGAAAAGCAAGGGAGGCCGGGACCCCGCCGTTGGTCCCGACCTCCGAACCGGTCTACGGGAGCGACCGGCCGGCGGTTCACGTTGTGACCGTGCGTAGTCGGAGGGCACGCCCCGAAATGGGAAGATCACGCCTAGTGGTGGACTCCGGCTGGAGCACCAACGATTAGGTCACGTGCGGGCCGGTGCGTGCGCGGTCGTCGTTACCACGGGGTACGGTTCGCCACTCGGAGCCCTGACAACGCAGTCGGGGAGTTGTCTGCTCGATGAGCAGGGAGGGAGACGAGCCGTGCGTCGTCGAATGCGTGGCATCGCGGTGGGCGCGATCGCGCTGACCAGCGTTCTGTCGATGGCCGCCTGTGCCAAGGACAGCGGTGGGACCAGCTCCGGGACCACCGGCAGCTCCGCGAGTGGTTGCAAGCTGGCGGACAAGCCGCCGGCCGCCGCCGCGAACACCACCAGCGCCGCGGCCGGCGACAAGGTGGACGGCAGCGCCCTCAAGGTCGGCCTGGCCTACGACATCGGCGGGCGCGGCGACGCGTCGTTCAACGACTCCGCCGCCGCCGGGCTCGACAAGGCGAAGACCGACCTCGGCGTCAAGGAGGTCAAGGAGCTCACGGCCGCGCCGAACGAGGCCGAGGACGCCAAGCAGACCCGCCTGCGCCAGCTCGCGGGCGAGGGCTACAACCCGATCATCGGCGTCGGCTTCGCCTACGCCGAGTCGCTGAAGGTCGTCGCGCCGGAGTTCCCGAACGTCAAGTTCGCGATCGTGGACGGCGCGGTCGACGGCGCGACCAACGTGACCCCGCTGGTGTTCGCCGAGGAGCAGGGCTCCTTCCTGGCCGGCGTGATCGCCGCCTACCAGTCCAAGAGCTGCCACGTCGGCTTCGTCGGCGGCGTGAAGATCCCGCTGATCCAGAAGTTCGACGCGGGCTTCGAGCAGGGCGCCAAGGCCGCCGCGCCGGACATCAAGATCGAGAAGAAGTACCTGACGCCGGCCGGTGACTTCACCGGGTTCCAGGACCCGACCAAGGGCCAGGAAGCCGCCAAGGGCCAGATCGAGGCCGGCTCCGACGTGCTCTACCACGCCGCCGGCGCGTCCGGGAAGGGCGTGTTCTCCGCCGCCAAGACGGCCAACGTCAAGGCGATCGGCGTCGACTCCGACCAGTACAACCAGGCCACCGTCGCGGAGTCCAAGGACGTGATCATCTCGTCCATGCTCAAGCGCGTCGACGTCGCGGTGTACGACTTCGTCAAGGCCGTCGCCAAGAACGACCTGGCCAACCTGCCGAAGGTGTTCGACCTGAAGGTGGACGGCGTCGGCTACGCCACCTCCGGCGGCAAGATCGACGACAACCTGAAGGCCGTGCTCGACGGCTACAAGGCGCAGATCATCGAGGGCAAGATCAAGGTCTCGGACAAGCCGACCAGCTGATCCGGCCGCACCGCACTGGGCCTCGCGAGCTGCTCGCGAGGCCCTTGCGCGGTTTTTGACCCCGGATCCCCAGACGGAGCCTCTATGAGCACCAGCACCCCTGCCGCCGACGTCGCGCCCGCCGTCGTCCTGTCTGGCATCACCAAGCGCTTCCCCGGTGTGGTCGCCAACAGCGACGTGCACCTGACCGTGCGGGCCGGCGAAGTGCACGCGCTGTGCGGCGAGAACGGCGCGGGCAAGTCCACCCTGATGAAGATCCTCTACGGGATGCAGCAGCCCGACGAGGGCACCATCGAGGTCGCCGGCGCCCAGGTCCGGTTCAAGACCCCGGCGGACGCCATCAAGGCGGGCATCGGCATGGTCCACCAGCACTTCATGCTGGCCGACAACTTCACCGTGCAGGAGAACGTCGTGCTCGGCGCGGAGGCGCTGCACGGCATCGGCGGCAAGGCCCGCAAGGTCATCCAGGACCTGGCGAAGTCCACCGGCCTCACCGTCGACCCCGGTGTCCTGGTCGAACGCCTCGGCGTCGCCGACCGGCAGCGGGTGGAGATCCTCAAGGTGCTCTACCGGGGCGCCAAGGTGATCATCCTCGACGAGCCGACGGCCGTCCTGGTGCCGCAGGAGGTCGACGAGCTGTTCGCCACCCTGCGCGGGATGCAGCAGCAGGGCTTCACCTTCCTGTTCATCTCGCACAAGCTGGACGAGGTGCGCGCGATCGCCGACTCGGTCACCGTGATCCGGCGCGGCACCACGGTCGGCACCGCCGACCCCAAGGCGGTGAGTTCCCGCCAGCTGGCGGAGATGATGGTGGGCAGCGAGCTGCCCAGCCCGGAGACCCGCGAGTCCACCGTCACCGACCAGGTCGTGCTCCAGGTGGAGGGCCTCGGCCTGGTCGCCGAGGAGGGCACCCGCCCGGTGCTCGACGGGATCGACCTGGTGGTCCGGTCCGGCGAGATCGTCGGCATCGCGGGCGTCGAGGGCAACGGGCAGACCGAGCTGGTCGAGACGATCATGGGGATGCGCAAGGCGCACCACGGCCGCGTGCTGCTCGGCGGTCGCGACCTGACCAGGCTCGGCACGCTGGCCCGGCGCGAGGCGGGCATCGGGTACGTGCCCGAGGACCGCCACCGGCAGGGCCTGCTGCTCACCCAACCGCTGTGGGCCAACCGGATCCTGGGCTACCAGACCCGCGAGCCGGTGTCCAAGGGCGCGTGGCTGGACCTGCCCGGCGCGAAGCAGGACACCCGGCGGATCGTCGAGGAGTTCGACGTGCGCACGCCGGGCATCGACGTGCCGGCCGCCGCGCTGTCCGGCGGCAACCAGCAGAAGCTCGTGGTGGGCCGCGAGCTGTCCGGCGACCCGGTGCTGCTCATCGCGTCGCACCCGACCCGGGGCGTGGACGTCGGCGCGCAGGCGCTGATCTGGGACGAGATCAAGAACGCGCGGGCGCGCGGCCTGGCCGTGCTGCTCATCTCCGCCGACCTGGACGAGCTGATCGGCCTGTCGGACACGATCAAGGTCATGCTGCGCGGCCGGCTGGTCGCCGACGCGGACCCGGGTTCGGTCACCCCGGAGGACCTGGGCAGCGCGATGACGGGCGCGGGCGCCACGAGCGCCGCCGTCGCGGAACTGGAAGGCGAGTAATGGGAATCCTGCGCGGCAAACTGCTGCCGCCCGCACTGGCGATCCTGTTCTCCGCACTGCTGTGCGGCATCGCGCTGGTGGTGTCCGGCGCGAACCCGGCCAAGGCGTTCGGCGCGATGGTGTCGCAGGTCGGCGAGGGCACGACCGCCGTGGACATCGTCAACAGCACGGGCACCTACTACATCGCGGCGCTCGCGGTGGCCATCGGGTTCCAGATGAACCTGTTCAACATCGGCGTCGAGGGCCAGTACCGGGTCGCCGCGGTGGTCGCCGCGGTGGTCGGCGGCTCGATCGCGCTGCCGCCCGGCCTGCACGCGCTGGTGATCATCGTCGTGGCGGCGCTGGTCGGCGCGCTGTGGGCGGCGGTGCCGGCGGTGCTCAAGGTGACCCGGGGCGTCAACGAGGTCATCTCCACGATCATGATGAACGGCCTGGCGCTCGGCCTGGCCGCGTACCTGATCGGCGAGAACGTGTTCGGCGAGTTGCGGGGCAACAACATCCGCACCCCGGAGATCCCGGAGAGCGGCTGGGTGCCGGGCATCCCGCTGGGCTCCTCGGGCACGATCTTCGGCCTGGTGTTCCTGGCCGCGCTGCTGGGCATCGGCTACTGGGTGATGATGAACCGCACCCGGTTCGGGTTCGAGTTGAAGGCGTCCGGCGAGTCCGCCACGGCCGCCGCGGCGGGCGGTGTCAGCGCGAAGAAGATGGTGCTGATCGCGATGCTGCTCTCCGGCGGCATCGCCGGTCTGGTGTCGATGCCGGAGATCCTCGGCCGCGACCACACCTACAACCTGAACTTCCCGGCGGGACTGGGCTTCTCCGGCATCGCGATCGCCCTGCTCGGCCGCAACCACCCCGGCGGCATCGCGTTCGGCGCGCTGCTGTGGGCGTTCCTGGACAAGTCGGGGCTGGCGCTGGACAACGTCGGCGTGCCGAGGGAGATCGTGACGATCATGCAGGGTGCGATCGTGCTGTCGGTCGTCGTCGCGTACGAGGTGGTCCGCCGGTTCGAGCTGGCCGCCGAGCAGCGCCGGGTCGGCAAGCAGTTGGGGACGGTGGCGGCGTGAGCGAGCTTGCGAGCGAACCAATGAACACAGTGTTTCGCGCTCTTGACCCGGCGAGCGTCAGCGAGGCGGCATCATGAGCACCTCGTTGATGAACCCGTCGGAAGCGCCCTCCACCGTTCCGCCGCCCCGCAAAGCCCGCAAGATCCCCGGGTGGCTCGTCGGCGTGATCGGGGTGGCGGGCGCGGTCGTGCTGCTGTCCACGACCTCGTACCTGACCGACGTGCCGCAGCTGACCTCCACCGGCACGATCCAGACCGCCGTGCGGCTCGCGCTGCCGATCCTGCTCGCCGGGCTCGGCGGGCTGTGGGCGGAACGCGCGGGCGTGGTCAACATCGGCCTCGAAGGCATGATGATCATGGGCACGTGGGGTGCCGCGTGGGCCGGCTACCAGTGGGGCCCGTGGGCCGCGCTGCTGTCCGCCGCGGTGTTCGGCGCGCTCGGCGGCCTGCTGCACGCGATCGCCACGGTGTCCTTCGGCGTCAACCACATCGTGTCCGGTGTGGCGATCAACCTGCTCGGCGCGGGCCTGACCAAGTACCTGTCCACGCTGATCTTCTTCCCGGTGTCGCACAACCCGCGCGAGTCGCCGGCCGTGCCGAAGTTCGACACCTACTCCACGCCCGGCCTGTCCGACTGGCTGGGCGACCTCGAAGCGCAGCAGCGGGTGGGCCTGTCCGACGTGGCGGGCATCCTGCGCGGCCTGGTCACCGGCGTCTCGCCGCTGACCATGCTGGCCATCGCCCTGGTGATCGGCAGCTACCTGGTGCTCTGGCGGACCCGGTTCGGCCTGCGGCTGCGGTCCTGCGGCGAGAACCCGGTGGCGGCCGAGTCGCTGGGCGTCAACGTCTACCGGCACAAGTACATCGCGGTCATCGCGTCCGGCGCGCTGGCCGGCATCGGCGGCGCGGCCCTGGTGCTCAACCCCGGCCAGCCCGGCTACCTGGAGGGCCAGACCAACGGTCGAGGCTTCATCGGCCTCGCGGCGATGATCTTCGGCAACTGGCGGCCCGGCGGCCTGCTCGGCGGCGCGGCCCTGTTCGGCTACGCGGACGGCCTGCAACTGCGCAGCGGCGGCAAGACGTTCCTCGCCCTGATCTACGGCGCGGTGCTGCTGCTGGGCGTGCTGGTGATCTGGCAGCTGGTCCGGCGGCGCTGGTTCGCGGCGGCGGGCGGGATCGTCGCGGCGGTCGTGCTCTACGCGGTGTACTACAGCGTCGACGAGGTGCCGAGCGAACTCACCACCTACGCGCCGCACCTGGTCACGTTGATCGTGCTCGCGGTGGCGTCGCAACGATTGCGAATGCCCGCCGCCGACGGGGTGGTGTACCGCCGTGGTTGACCCCGGGGCCGGCATCGACTGGGACGACCTGCGCGCGCGTGCCGTCGAAGCCGCGAAGTCGGCCTACTGCCCGTACTCCGGGCTCCAGGTCGGCTCGGCGGCGGTGTGCGACGACGGGCGGGTGGTCGTCGGCTGCAACGTGGAGAACGCCTCGTACGGCGTGGGCCTGTGCGCCGAGTGCGCCATGGCGGGCCAGCTGCGGCTGACCGGCGGCGGGAAGTTCGTCGCCGTGGCCTGCCGCAGCGGTGCCGGCGAACTGCTCATGCCGTGCGGGCGGTGCCGCCAGGTGCTCTACGAGCTGGGCGGTCCGGACTGCCTGGTGGACACACCGTCCGGTGTGCTCCCGATGAGCCGTGTGCTGCCCGACGCGTTCGGACCGGAGGACCTCCCATGACCTACACCGCCGTGGACGTGATCCGGGCCAAGCGGGACCGCGAAGCCCTGTCCGACGCCCAGATCGACTGGGTGGTCGACGCCTACACCAGGGGCCTGGTCGCCGACGAGCAGATGTCCGCGCTCGCCATGGCGATCTACCTCAACGGCATGGACGCCCGCGAGACCGCCCGCTGGACCCGCGCCATGGTGCGCTCGGGCGATTCGCTGTCGCTCGACGTCGGCCGCCCCACCGTGGACAAGCACTCGACCGGCGGCGTCGGCGACAAGATCACCCTGCCGCTGGCCCCGCTGGTGGCGGCGTGCGGCGCGGCCGTGCCGCAGCTGTCCGGGCGGGGCCTGGGCCACACCGGGGGCACGCTGGACAAGCTGGAATCCATCCCCGGCTGGCGCGCGCAGCTGTCCGTGGACGAGGTGACCGCGCAGCTGCGCGAGGTCGGCGCGGTGATCTGCGCCGCGACCACCGGCCTGGCCCCGGCGGACAAGAAGCTGTACGCGCTGCGGGACGTGACCGGGACGGTCGAGGCCATCCCGCTGATCGCCAGCTCGATCATGTCCAAGAAGATCGCCGAGGGCGCCGAGGCGCTGGTGCTCGACGTGAAGGTCGGGTCCGGCGCGTTCATGAAGACCGAGGCCCAGGCGCGGGCGCTGGCCCGGGCCCTGGTGTCGATCGGGGTCGACCACGGGCTGGCGATCTCCGCGCTGCTCACCGACATGTCGGTGCCGCTGGGGCACGCGGTCGGCAACGCGGTCGAGGTGGCCGAGTCGGTCGACGTGCTGCGCGGCGGCGGGCCCGCCGACGTGGTGGAGCTGACCGTGGCGCTGGCCGCCGAGATGCTCGCCCGCGCCGGGATCTCCGCCGACCCGGCCGCCGTGCTGGCCTCCGGCGCGGCCTACGAGACGTGGGCGCGGATGATCCGCGCGCAGGGCGGCGACCCGGAGGCCCCGCTGCCGGTCGGCGCGCACAAGCACGTGGTCGAGGCCCCGGACGACGGCGTGCTGGTCGCCCTGGACGCGTACGCGGTGGGCGTCGCGGCGTGGCGACTGGGTGCCGGGCGGGCCCGCAAGGAG
Source organism: Saccharothrix sp. NBAS 001 (assembly GCF_056640475.1). Taxonomy (NCBI): domain Bacteria; kingdom Bacillati; phylum Actinomycetota; class Actinomycetes; order Pseudonocardiales; family Pseudonocardiaceae; genus Saccharothrix; species Saccharothrix sp. NBAS 001. The sequence goes on along the minus strand of NZ_CM153251.1, from coordinate 7,113,534 downwards.
GACCCGGTGCAGGCCGGCGCGGGCGTGCTGTGCCTGGCCAAGCCCGGTGACCGGGTGGCCAAGGGGCAGCCGCTGCTGGAGCTGCACACCGACACGCCCGACGCCGTCGCCGGTGCGCTGGCGGCGCTGGCCGGCGGGTACGCGATCGGCGACACCGCGCCGGCCCGGTCGTCGCTGGTGATCGACGTCGTGCGCGGCTGATGTCCGGTAGCCGCCCGGCGTTGTCCGGTATCGCGTGAGCGGGTGTGGGCCGGCGCGCCGGCGCGTAGAACCGGGGCATGCGGAAACTCGGTGTCCTGGTCCTGGTGGTCCTGGGGTTGGTCGCTCCGGCCGTGCCCGCCACGGCGGCGGTCCGGCAGTACGAGGGTGAGATCGACGGGGCGCGCTACCGCGTGGTGGTGCCCCCGAACTGGAACGGGACGCTGGTCCTGTGGAGCCACGGCGCGTACGGTGCCGCGCCGCCCCGAATAGCGCTGACCGACCAGCCCGCGACCGAGGAGCACCTGCTGGCGCGCGGGTACGCGCTGGGCGGGTCGGCGTTCCGCCACGTCGTCGGGTGGTCCGCCGAGGACGGGCTGCGCGACCAGGTCGCGCTGCTGGACTGGTTCCGGCGGCAGGTCGGCGAGCCGCGCCGGACCGTGTCGGCGGGCGAGTCGATCGGCGGCGGCACGGCGGTCGTGCTGGCCGAGCGGAACCCGCACCGGTTCTCCGGCGTGCTGAGCCTGTGCGGCGCGGTGGCCGGCGGCGCGGCCTACTGGAACTCCGGCCTGGACGTCATGTTCGCGGTGAAGGTGCTGCTGGGCGTGGACGTCGACCTGGTGCGGCCGGTCGATCCCGAGGCGAACGAGACCAGGGCGTCCGAAGCGGTCGAGGCCGCCGGCGGCACGGCGGCGGGTGCCGCGCGGGTCGCGCTGGCCGGTGCGCTGGGCGACCTGCCGGACTGGTTCGACCCGAGCGAGCCCCGCCCGGAGGCGTTGGCCGACCGGCTGTACTGGACGCGGGTCTGGGTGCAGTACTTCAAGACCGGGGCGGTGGGTGCCGCGCGGGCCGACGTGGAGCGGTGGGCGGGCGGCAACCCGAGCTGGAACACCGGCGTGGACTACCGCGACCTGCTGGCCCGCTCCAGCGGCCGGGCGCTGGTGCGCGAGGCGTACGCGGCGGCCGGGCTCGACCTCGACGCCGACCTCGACCGGCTGGCGCGGGCACCCCGGATCGCGCCCGACCCGGCCGCCGTCGCGTACCTGGCGCGGACCGGCCTGCCGGTCGGCGTCGCGCCGTGGCCGGTGCTGACCGTGCACACCGTCGCGGACGGCGCGCTGCCGTGGTCGAACCAGTCCGCATACGCCGAACGGGTGGTGCGCAAGGAGAACCTGCGGCAGTACGCGATCGGGCGGGCCGGGCACTGCCGGGTCACCGCGTCCGAGGAGATCACCGCGTTCGCCGAGCTGTTCACCCGGCTGGACACCGGGCGCTGGTCGCCGGGCGACCCGGCCGAGCTGAACCGGGCCGCCGCCGCGCTCGGGCCGGACGCGCAGGTCGTCCGCAACCCGGTGACGAACGAGAACGTGCGGGTGCGGCCCGCGTTCACCGCCCGGACGCCCGGCCCGTACCCGCGTCGGCTGCCGTTCTAGCGGTTCCCGGGCGTTCGAGGGCGCGAAAAAGCCCGGCTCCGCGCGGGAGCCGGGCTTTCGGGACGGTCAGGCGCCCTCGGCGGCGAGGTCGTCGTCGTCGCGGTTGTCCGAGTTCTTCGGGCCGTTCTTGCGGGTGCGCCGCTGCGGGCGGGGCAGCGCGGTGGGCGGCGGGGGCGGCGTGGGGGAGCCGCCGCCGAGGATCAGCTCGGCGAAGGTCGCCATGGCCTCGTCCAGCTGGCCGCCGATGCGCAGCTCCGACTCCTGGTTGCTCTTGCGCACCATGGACGCCAGCGAGTCCGCGTCGGGGCGGGCCGACACGGTGCCCTCGACCTTGGCGATGCCCTGCTCCACGACGCCGGACAGCTCGCCCAGGCGGACCGCGAAGTCGTCCTCCACCGAGTCCAGCCGGGTGGTCATGGTGTCCAGGCGCGAGGTGACGCCCTCCAGGCGCTGCGCCAGCGCCTCCAGGCGGTCGGTCGCGTCGACCTGGTCGCGGGTCTCGTCCAGCGCGGCGTGCAGCGCCTCGCGGGCCTCGTCCAGCTTGCCGTGCACGGTGCTGCGGGTGTCGGCGAGCGAGGCCGCCAGCGACTCGCGGGTCTCGTGCAGGGAGCCGGCCAGCGAGTCGCGGGTCTCCACCACGGACGCGGCCAGGCTGTCGCGGGTCTCCGCCACGGACGCGGCCAGCTTGTCGCGGGTGTCGGCGAGGGTGCCGGCCAGCGATTCGCGGGTGGCGTTCAGGTCGCCGCGGGTCTCGTCGATGCGGCCGTTGAGCGCCGACGACGAGTCGGCCACCGAGCGCTGCAACGCCTCGCGGGTGCCGTCGAGGTGCTCGTGCACGCCCTCGTCCACCTCGTCCAGGCGACCGCGCAGCGCGGCCTCCAACGCCTCGATGCGCTCGCGCAGCGGACCGGTCACCGCCCCCGGAACGGTGTCGACCTTGGTGTCCTGCTTGTCGAGGTGGAGGTCCAGGTCGTCCAGGCGCTTGTGGATGTGGGAGAGCTTGTCCTCCAGCCCGTCCATCCGGCCCGCCACGCCCTCGAACCGGCCGGCGACGCCGTCGAGCCGGCCGTCGAGCTGGGCGAACGGCTTGGCCAGCTTGTCGACCAGGCCGTCCACGGCGCGGGTGATGCCCTGGACCGCGTTGTCCTGCGCCTCCAGGCGCGCGAGCGCCTCGTCCAGCCGCTCGGCCAGCACGCTGACCTCGGTCCGGTCGGGCAGCTCGGACAGGCGCTTGCGAACGGAACCCAGCGACTCCAGCGGGGACATCCGCGCGTGGATCTCGTCCAGTGCATCGAAGATCTGCTGCTGTTCGCTCTCACGGATCTCCGCGGCGCGCGTGAGCATGTTGCGCATCCGATCGAAGGACATCGTGGAGTTGTTGTTCTCGTTCACGGCGTTGAATGCCTTCGTCCAGGGGAGGGGAGACCTCCGGGAGCCTAACCGCGTCGGGGGTCGAGCCAGTACCACCCCCCGGCGCACACCGCCTGACTCGACCTTGTGCGTACTCCGTTCGGGTTACAACGATCGACCCTACTCGACGGTAACCGGCTGCGCACCCCCGAGTGCTTCCGGTGACCATCCGCCGGGCGGGTGACTCAAGTTCGGCGCGCAGTAGCGGAAAGTTCTGCATCACGAGTGCACAACGGCGAAAGGGCCATCCAAGGGGGTGGTTCTGCACACACCGGATGACTCCGCGCTGATCATACCGCGTCAAGATCATCCGGTTGCGGACCGGTCACGGCGTGTCGCCGGTATACGGTGAGCCAATGCCTACCCCGCTTACCCCGGAGGCCATCCGCAGCGCGCCGAAGGTGTTGCTGCACGACCACCTCGACGGTGGACTGCGCCCCCAGACGGTGATCGAACTCGCCGAGTCCAGCGGCCACCAGGGGCTGCCCACCACCGAGCCCGGCGCGCTGGGCGACTGGTTCCGCGACAACGCCAACTCCGGCTCGCTGGTGCGGTACCTGGAGGGCTTCGCGCACACCTGCGGCGTCATGCAGGACGAGGCGGCGCTGGTCCGGGTCGCGTCCGAGGCCGCGCAGGACCTCGCCGCCGACGGCGTGGTCTACGCGGAGATCCGCTACGCCCCCGAGCTGTTCACCGACAAGGGGTTGAGCCTGGAGCAGGCCGTCGAGGCGGTGCAGGAGGGCTTCCGCCAGGGCGAGGCCGAGTCCGGCAACCGGATCAAGGTCGGCACCCTGCTGTGCGGCATGCGGCAGAACGACGGCTGGCAGCGGATCGCCGACCTGGTGGTCAAGTACCGGGACGCGGGCGTGGTCGGCTTCGACATCGCGGGCCCGGAGCTGGGTTTCCCGGCCACCCGCGAGCTGTCCGCGTTCGAGTACCTGCGCCAGCAGAACGCGCACTTCACCATCCACGCGGGCGAAGCCGACGGCCTCGGGTCGATCCACCAGGCCGTGCAGTACGCCGGGGCCGAGCGGCTGGGCCACGGCGTGCGGCTGGTCGAGGACATCAAGGACGGCCAGGTCGGCCACCTCGCGGCCTACGTGCGCGACCGGCGGATCGCGCTGGAGACGTGCCCGACCTCCAACGTGCACACCGGTGCGGTCGCCTCGCTGGCCGAGCACCCCATCAAGCAGTTGGCGGACCTCGGTTTCCGGGTCACCGTCAACACCGACAACCGGCTGATGAGCGACGTGACGCTGACCGGCGAGCTGACCGCCGTGGTCGAGCAGTTCGGCTTCGGCTGGGACGACCTGCGCGCGTTCGCCGTGAACGCCGCCAAGGCCGCGTTCCTGCCGCTGGACGAGCGCCGCTCGCTGATCCAGGACGTGATCGAGCCCGGTTACGCGGCCCTGGCCGAGTAGTCCCGGGAACGTCGAAGGGGCCGGTTGCGCGCAACCGGCCCCTTCGACGTGAGCGCCTAGTGGACGTTGAGCCGGTCCTCGAACGACGCGACCAACGTCCGCCACGCGGTGACCTCGGCCTCGTACGGCGCGCTCGGCGCGAGCCGCGTCGGGTCGGGCTTGAGCACGTAGGACACCAGCCAGCCCAGCGACTCGGACTGGTTGAGCGCGACCTTCACCGCGTCGTCGCCGGCCCACTCGCCGGCGTCCTCCAGCAGTTCCACGGCGAGGTCGAGCTGGGTCGGGTCGACCCCGTCCGGGCCGTCCGCGATGTCCTCGTCCAGGCCGGTGAAGACGTAGACGTTGTCCGGGTCGACCTCGACGTCCAGGTCGCCGCCGGTCGCCTTGACCACCAGCTCGCCCCAGGTCGACACGTCGGCCAGGTCGTTGCCGTCGGCCTCGACGATGAACCGCGACAGCGCGCGCGGCGAGCCGAACACGTCGATGCGGCCCTTGCGGCCCAGGAACAGCGGCTGGTCGTCGAGGTAGCAGCGCAGCGTGTAGTACTCGCCCGCGCCGGTGATGATCTTGATCGGGTCGATGCCGACCTCGCTCCAGAAGCCGACCGGCTCGGTGCCGTCCTCGTCGTCCTCGTCGGCGTCGTCCTCGTCGGCGACCGCGTTGGCCTCCTCGAAGGCGGCCAGCTCCTCCTGGGCGACCTTGAGCGCGTCGTCGTCCACCTCGGGCGCGTTCACCACCTCGTCGATGGCGTCGAGCACCTCGTCCCACTTCTCGGCGACGACCTGCGCCAGCTCGGTCCACAGCGCCTGGCCCTCGCGGCCGGTGAACGGCAGCGTGCCCTGCGGCAGCAGCGCGAAGCCCTCCGCCGAGTCCAGCACCTCGTGCACCTTGTCCAGCTCGCACACGTCGGCCAGCGAGCGCACGATCGACACCACGTCGGCGAGTTCGCCGATCACCCAGGTGTCGGGCTCCTCGGCGACCAGCTCCGGCACGCCGACCAGGTCGAACTGGTGGTTGTCGTCCGGCGACAGCTCACCCACCGACAGGCCCGGCACCACGTGCCACGCCGGGTGGTCGGTCAGGTCGTGCTCCTCCGCCTTGCGCACGAACGCCGCCAGGTGGGCCGCGTCCGGGAAGGCGTACAGGTCTTCCTCGTGGCCGAGGAATGCCTCCCACTCCTCGCCTTCTTCCCGCCAGCGCGGGGCCCACAGGGTGACGACATCACCCTGCGTGAGCCCCAGCTCGATCGGGACGATGTCCTGTGCCATCCGTGCCTCCCGGTCACGCCAAGCCCCGTTGCCATGCGGGGGCAAGAGTACGGGGTGGATCTAGTCCTACCGCCGTTGACCACGGAATGGGTCGGCGAAGAAGTCGTCGTCGTCCTCGTCCTCGGCCGTCACGGGCCTGGGACGTGCAGGCTGCGGCCCTCGCGGGCGGCCGGCGGCCCACGGCGGGGCGGCCGGGTCCCGGGGTCCGGTTCCGGACGGCTGTCCGGAAACCGACGGTGGCGGCGCGGTCGGCCGCCCGGCCGGTTCGGCGGGCTCGGCCTGCCGGTGCAGCGGCGGCGGGCCGGCGAAGTCCTCGATCGCCATCGCCATGCTGTCGCCCAGCGTCTTGGCCAGCTCGTTGTAGCCGGTCTGCACGGCGGCGTCGGTGGCCAGCCGGGCGGTCTCGGCGACCAGCCGGCCCACCGCGTCCGGGCCCCGGCCGAGCGCCGCCGGGTGCAGCCGCACGGAACGCAGCGCACCCACCGCCGACGCCGTCACGGTGACCAGCCCGGACGGGTGCTCGGCCGTGCCGGTGACCCGGGACAGCAGGTCGGTCAGCCGGTCGGCGGCGGCGATCCGCTCCTCCCGCACGCTCATCGCGGCCCCCTCAGGTACGTGCCCCCGAAGTCGTCGTCGGCGGCCGGGTCGCCCGCCGGGAACCCGATCTCGGTCAGCGCCCGCGCGGTCGCGGGGTCCATCAGCCGCGCCAGCGACCGGTGCATCCGGGCGGCGGCGTCCCGCGCGGCGCGCTCGGCGACCCGCACGATCTCCGCGCCCAGCGCGTCCGCGCCCATGTTCAGCGCGGCGGGCGAGATCCGGATCTCGTCCGGCGGCGCGCCGGGCGCGGTCACCACGGTCACCGCGCCGTCCGAAGAGGACGCCCGCCCGAACACCGGTCCGGTGCGCGCGATGTGCCCGGAGACCTGCGCCCCCACCTCCGCGACCCGCTGGGCCGCGCGTGCCGTCTCGTCCACGTCCTCAGCCCGTCGGTCGGTAGAAACCCAGGAAACCCATGCCGATGTTGCTGGTGCGCACCGGGTTCACCTGCACCGGGTCGCCCGCCTCCACCATCTGCCCGTTGCCGATCACCATCGCCACGTGCCCGTCCCACACCACCAGGTCGCCCGGCAGCAGCTGGTCCGGCGGCACCGACGCGCCCATCGCCTGCGACGACGCCGGGCGCGGGATGTCGAACCCGGCGCCCTTGTACGCCCACTGGGTCAGGCCGGAGCAGTCCGTGCCCTGCGGCGGGTTCGCGCCACCCCACACGTACGGGGTGCCCAGCGCGGACAGCGCGTTGCGCACGGCCCGCGCGGCGGTCTCGTTGGGCGCTTCGGCCGAACTGCCGTCCGGCAGGTTCACGCCCACGCCCGTGCCGGGCTGCGGCGGGATCGCGACCGGTAACCGGGGCCCGGTCGCGTGACCGCCACCGCCACCGCCCCCGCCGCCGCCGCTGGAACCGCCGCCACCACCGCCGCCGGACGAGCCGCCCGAACCGCCGGACGAGGACGGGTCGTGCTTGCCGTCGTCACCCGCGCCGGACACCGACGTGGTGCCGCCCGAGTCCGCGCCCAGCGGGTCGCCGAGCCCGGCGAAGTCCGGCTTCGCGAGCCCCTTGAGCTGCGCCACGACCGCGGTCAGCTCGGTCCGGACCTTGTCCAGCTCCTGCTTCGACCGGCCCTCGTACTCGCGCGCCTTCGCGGTCACGTCGGCGGCCACCGCGAGCGCCGCGCCGATCCCGCCGAACAGCGACGCCGCGACGGCGGCGGCCAGCCGGGGGCGAGCCCAGCCGAGGAAGTCGTCGATGAGCCCCTGGATCGCCTTCCGGCCGCCGTCGACGGAGTTCACCGCAGTGGTGGCGGCCGTCCGGGTGGTGTTCGCGTTGCGCGCCAACGTGCCCACCCCGCCGGAGAACGTCGCCACGCGTTGCTGGAACGCGTTCGCGCGGTCGCCGTACCAGGTGCCGAGCACGGCGTTGGCCGCGCCGGTGTGCCGCCCGTCGATCTCGGCCAGCGCCGAGGAGGCTTTGCCGAAGGCGTCGGCCGCGCGCGTCGCGCCGCCGGTGTCGCCCTCCAGTTCGGCCAGGTCGTCCTTCATCGGCTGGACGAGGCCCGCCAGGAATCCCGCGACGTCCATCTCAGACCCGGTAAGCCTTGCCGAGGTCGGCGCTGTTGCGCGCCTCCTGCTCGCGGTAGGCGTCGCCGGCCTTCGACACCGCGCCGGCGAACGCCGACAGCCCGGTGGAGGCGGCGGCCACACCGTCCACTTGGGTCTGCGCCGCCTGCTGGAAGGCCGCGCCCAGGCCGACCTCGTCGCCGATCCGGCCGAAGCTGCCCGCCGCGAGCGACGTGGTGCCGGACAGCGTCGACGTGCCGACCGCGCCGACCTCGCCCGCCAACCCGGACGCCGCGCCGCTGTACGTCGACAGCGCCGCGAGATCGACGCCGAAACCCCGTTCCACTGCATCCCCCCTCGGGTACGCCTTACGGTCGCGATCCTGCACCATCGAACGGCGGCACGTGTGGCTTTGGGGCAGATCCTCCCCTGATGGGCGGTACCCCGCGAGACGTCCACACCTGATCATGTGTGTGTGGGTGCTATGCGCCATTGGGAGCGGATCATGGCGTGGCTCGACCACCACGCCCCCTTGACCGGTTCGGCGTTCATCCCCAGCGAGGACGTCGCGGCGGTCGAGGCACTGTCGGTCGCCAGCGGCCTGGAGCCGCCCGAAGACCTGCGCGCGTGGTGGGCGGTCTGCGGCGGCACCGCCGAACTGGCGTTCGCCGAAGTCCTGCCGCCGTTCTACACGCCGCTGGGCCCGAGCAACGCGCTGCGCTCGTGGCACCTCAAGCAGCGGTTCTGGCCGAAGGAGCTGGGGACCGAGGCGGGCACGCCGACCTCCGGGTTCCACCCGAGGTGGCTGCCGATCGCGTTCGACGGCTGCGGCGACGCGCTGGCGGTGGACCTGCGGCCGGGCGTGCTGTCCGGCTGCGTGGTGGAGTGGGACCGGGAGCGCGGCGAGATGCTCAAGCCCGAGTGGACCAGCCTGGACGAGATGCTCGACCAGGTGGCCACCGCGCTGGAGCACCTGGGCCGGATCGGGCACTGCGAGCCGCTGGTCACCTCCGACGGCCACCTGGGCTGGCGGACCGACTGACTTCCCGGCCGCGTTCGGGTATCCTTGAGGTAACGGGTTGTCGCAGGTCAGCGGTCTGGAGCGGGTATGGCGGACGTGCACGACGTGGCGGCGGCGGTACTCGACGCCACCGGGCCCGAATCGCCGATGAAGTTGCAGAAGCTGCTCTACTACGCCCAGGCGTGGCACCTGGCCAAGTACGACGCGCCGATGTTCGCGGCGCGGATCGAGGCGTGGCGGCGCGGACCGGTGGTGCCCGAGGTCTACCACCGCCACCGCGGCCGGACCGAGGTCGGCTCCTGGCAGGAGGGCGACCCGCGCGGGTTGACCGACCGGGAGCGCTCGGTGGTCCGCGACGTCGTGGAGCGCTACGGCGGGTTCAGCCGGCACGAGCTGAGCGACATGGCGCACGCCGAGGAGCCGTGGCGGGCCGCGCGCGGCGACCTCCCCGAGACCGAGCCCAGCAGCGCGCCGCTGTCCAACCGGGTGATGGCCCGCTACTTCCGCAGGTTGACCAGCCCGGCGGCGGACGCCTTCGCCGACGCCGTGGCGAGCGTGCGGCTGGAGGGCCTGGAGGTCCCCGAGGACACCAGGGCGACCATGCGGGCCGTCGCGGCGGGCGAGCTGACCATGGACGAGGCGATCGCGCGGGAGATCGAGGCTCTGCGGCGGTCGTGACCTTCGAAGACCCCTACACGGACCCGGACACCGGGGTCCTGATCAACAACCTGGGCCTGACCGACCGGCACGCCTGCGAGACGGCGGAAGCGCGGCTGAGCGCGCTGCGCATCGGGCAGCTGGAGATGCGCCCGTTACCCGGGCTCTACGACCTGGCGCACCTGCGGGCGTTCCACCGGCACGTCTTCGGCGACCTCTACCCGTGGGCGGGGGAGGTGCGGCGGGTGGACATCGCCCGGACCGCCGCCTTCGCGCACTGGCGGTACATCGACTCGTACGCGGAATACCTCTTCGGCGAACTGCGCGTGGAACGGCACCTGGTGGGCCTGGACCACGGGGACTTCGTCGACCGGTTCACCTACTTCTTCGCCGAGACGAACGCGCTGCACCCGTTCCGGGAGGGCAACGGGCGCGCGCAGCGGGCGTTCTACCGGCAGATGGCGCTGCACGCGGGTTGGCAGGTCGACTTCGCGCTGGTGGACGTGGAGAAGTACGCCGAGGCGTGCCGGGAGAGCATGGCCGGGTCGTCGGGCCCGCTGCGGGCGCTGCTGGAAGCGGTGATCAGCCGGGCCTAGCACAATCGGGCCATGCCCCACGTGTTCGTCGCGGGTCCCGCCTCCTGGAACCGGCTCGTCGCCCTGGACCGGCTGCCCGAGCCCCGCCCGCACACCGCGTTCGCGTCCGGGCACCGGACCGCGCTCGGCGGCACGTCGGCCGGCAAGGCGCTCAACCTGGCCGCCCTCGGCGCGCGCGTCACCCTGCGCACGGTGGTCGGGGACGACGACGCCGGCCGTTCGATCGTCGAATCGCTGGACGGCCCGGGGGTGGAGCTGATCGCCGAGGTGGTACCGGGGGCCAGCGAGCAGCACCTCAACCTGATGACGCCCGACGGCGGGCGGGTCTCGATCTACCTGGAACTGCCGAACCTGGCCGGGCCACGCCACGACGAGCGCGCCCTGGCCGCGTTGGCGGTGGCCGACGTAGCCGTGGTCGACCTGGCCGACTCCGCCCGGCCGTTCCTGGCCGCCGCGCGGGCGGCCGGCGTCCCGGTGTGGTGCGACGTGCACGACTACGACGGGAAGTCCGCGTTCCACCAGGACTTCGTGGCCGCAGCCGACCACCTGTTCCTCAACGACGACGGCATGACCGAGCCGGACCTGATGGCGTTCCTCGGCGCGCACGGCCGCACGGTGGTGGCGACCAGGGGCGCGCGGGGCGCGGTGGCGTTCGCGGCGGGTGTGCGCCACGACGTGCCGGCGGTGCCGGTGGACCGGATCGTGGACACGAACGGCGCGGGCGACGCGTTCTTCTCCGGCTACCTGGTCGCGCACTTCGCGGGCGCGGACGTGCCGGCGGCGTTGGCGGCGGGTGCCGCCCAGGCGGCCCGTTGCCTGCGTTCCCCGCACCTGGCCTAGCGGGGTCGGGTTTCGCGCGGTGGCCGGATGACGCGGCCGGCGCGATCGTCATGCGTTTGCGTCGGATGACCGCAGTGCCGGGGTTGGCCGCGTTCGCCTCGCCGACCGCGGCCGAACCCGACCGGCACCGGTCGGAACTGCGGGTCGCCGAGCTGGGCGGGACGGTGGTGAACCACCTGGCGTCGTCCGCGTCCCGCGTCGAGCGCACCGATCGCATGATCCGGCAGGCGGACCCCGACGTCGTCCGGGTGGCTCTGGTCGAGCACGGCGACGTGGTGTTCAGCCAGGGTGCGACCTCGACGGTGGTCGAGCCGCGCCGGCTGTACGTGTCGACCAGCCGGCGGCCGTTCGAGGTGCGGTGCCCGGCGGCGGCATGACCGTCGCGCGCAGCGCCGTGGTGCCGTTCGGGCGGCGGGGCCACGGCGTCGCCGACTGGATCCGCCACCGCCGGCTCGAAGCGTGCCGCCGCGACCTCGCCGACCCGCGCCACCACGCAACGCCGCACCGCCCAGGCCGCCGGACCGGGACTGGACCTCGACAGCGAGTCCGAGCCGAGCGGCACGACGGCCCACCCGGCTCGGACTCCTGCTGCGCTCAGATTCCTGCTGTGCTCAAACCCGCACTGGGCTCAAACCCGCACTGGGCTCAAACCCCCACTGGGCTCAAACCCCCACTGGGTGCCAGACGGTCTTGGACTCCAGGAACGACCGCAACCGGGCCAGGTCCGGTTCGCGGGTGAAGTCCTCGGACGCGCGCTGCCGCAGGACCCGCTTCACCGTCCCCGCCGCCGACCGCTCCAGGTCCGCCCGCAGCGACTCCGGCGCACCGGTCAGGTCCAGCGCGTTCACGTCGGCGTGCGACGCCAGCCACGGCGCGATCTCCGCCGTCCGCCCGGTCAGGATGTTGACCACCCCGCCCGGCAGGTCGGAGGTCGCCAGCACCTCGGACAGCGTGACCGCGGGCAGCGGCCGGTCCTGCGAGGTCACGACCACCGCCGTGTTGCCGGACGCGACCACCGGGGCGACCACGCTGATCAACCCGAGCAGCGACGACTGCTGCGGCGCGAGGACCGCGACCACGCCGGTCGGCTCCGGCACCGAGAACGAGAAGTACGGCCCGGCCACCGGGTTCGACGCGCCGAGCACGGTGGCGATCTTGTCCGTCCACCCGGCGTACCAGACCCACCGGTCGATCGCCGCGTCGACCAGGGACTGCGCCTTCTTCGCCGCGACGCCCTCGGCCGCCGCGACCTCCGCCGCGAACTGCTCGCGCCGGCCCTCCAGCACCTCGGCGACCCGGTAGAGCACCTGACCCCGGTTGTACGCGGTCGCGCCGGACCACCCGCCGAACGCCTTGCGGGCCGCCGTGACGGCGTCGCGGGCGTCCTTGCGGGAACCCTGCGCGGCGTTCGCCAGGAACGCGCCCTTGGCGTCGTTGACCGGGTACGACCGGCCCGACTCGGAGCGGGGGAACGCCCCGCCGATGTAGAGCTTGTACGTCTTCGCCACGGCGATCCGGTTCTCAGACATCGAGGTACGCCTCCAGCCCCGTGCGGCCGCCCTCGCGACCGAAGCCCGACTCCTGGTAGCCGCCGAACGGGGCGGTGGGGTCGAAGCGGTTGAACGTGTTGGCCCACACGACGCCCGCGCGCATCTTCTGCGCGGCCCACAGGATCCGGGAGCCCTTCTCGGTCCAGATCCCGGCCGACAGCCCGTATGGCGTGTTGTTCGCCTTCGCCACGGCCTCGTCGGGCGTGCGGAAGGTGAGCACCGACAGCACCGGCCCGAAGATCTCCTCGCGGGCGATGCGCATCGCCTGCGAGACGTTGGAGAACACCGTCGGCGCGAAGTAGAAACCCTTGTCCGGCAACGGGCACGACGACGTCCACCGCTGCGCGCCCTCGGCCTCGCCGGACGCGGTCAGCTCCTGGATCTTCGTCAGCTGCTCGCGCGAGTTGATCGCGCCGACGTCGGTGTTCTTGTCCAGCGGGTCGCCCACCCGCAGCGTCGAGACCCGCACCCGCAGCTTCTCCAGCAGCTCCTCGGCCACGGACTCCTGCACCAGCAGCCGGGAACCGGCGCAGCACACGTGACCCTGGTTGAAGAAGATGCCGTTGACGATGCCCTCGACGGCCTGGTCCAGCGGCGCGTCGTCGAACACGATGTTCGCCGCCTTGCCGCCCAGCTCCAGGGTCAGCTTCTTGCCGGTGCCGGCGAGCTGCCGCTGGATGATCTTGCCGACGTCGGTGGACCCGGTGAACGCCACCTTGTCCACGTCCGCGTGCGACACGACGGCCGCGCCGACGTCACCCGCGCCCGGCAGGATGTTGACCACGCCCGGCGGCAGGTCGGCCTGCTGGATGATCTCGGCGAGCACCAGCGCGGACAGCGGCGTGGTCTCGGCGGGCTTGAGCACGATGGTGTTGCCGCACGCCAGCGCGGGCGCGATCTTCCACGCCGCCATCAGCAGCGGGAAGTTCCACGGGATCACCTGGCCCGCGACGCCCAGCGGCTTCGGGTCCGGGCCGTAGCCCGCGTAGCCGAGCTTGTCCGCCCACCCCGCGTGGTAGAAGAAGTGCGCGGCGGCCGTGGGGACGTCCACGTCCCGCGATTCCTTGATCGGCTTGCCGTTGTCCAGCGACTCCAGCACGGCGAGTTCGCGCGCGCGTTCCTGCACCAGCCGCGCGATGCGGAAGATGTACTTCGCGCGCTCGGAGCCGGGCATCCTGCCCCAGACCCGGTCGTAGGCCCGGCGGGCGGCCTTCACGGCCTTGTCGACGTCGGCGGGCGCGGCCGTGGAGACCTCGGCCAGCACCTCCTCGGTGCCCGGGTTGATCGTCTTGAGCGGCTCGCCGCCGCCCTCCACGAACTGCCCGTCCACGAACATCCGGTAGTTCGGCTTGAGGTTCGCGATGTCCCGCGACTCGGGCGCGGGCGCGTATTCCCACATGTCTCAGTCCACCGTCACGTAATCGGGGCCGCTGTAGTGGCCGTCCAACTGGGTGCGCCGCTGCATCAGCAGGTCGTTGAGCAGCGTCGAGGCGCCGAACCGGAACAGGTCCGGGGTCAGCCACTCGGGGCCCGCCACCTCGTGCACCGCCACCAGGTACTTGATCGCGTCCTTGGTGGTGCGGATGCCGCCGGCGGGCTTCACGCCGCGCAGCTCACCGGTCTGGGTGTGCCAGTCGCGCACCGCCTGGAGCATCACGTGGGTCACCGGGAGGGTGGCGGCGGGCGTCACCTTGCCGGTGGAGGTCTTGATGAAGTCGCCGCCCGCGAGCAGCGCCAGCCACGACGCGCGCCGCACGTTGTCGTAGGTCGCCAGCTCGCCGGTCTCCAGGATCACCTTCAGGTGCGCGTCCCCGCAGGCGTGCTTGACCTGCACGATCTCGTCGAACACCTGGCCGTAGCGGCCGGACAGGAACGCGCCCCGGTCGATCACCATGTCGATCTCGGCGGCCCCGGCGTCCACCGCGAACGCGGTGTCCTCCAGCTTCACCTTCAGCGACGACCGCCCGGACGGGAACGCGGTCGCCACGGACGCGACGCCGATCCCGGTCCCACCCAGCTCGCCGACCGCCGTGGCGACCATGTCCGGGTAGACGCAGACCGCCGCGACCTTGGGCACCTCGGGGCGTTCCGGGTCGGGCCGGCGGGCCTTCGCGGCCAGCGAGCGCACCTTGCCCGCGGTGTCCGCGCCCTCCAGCGTGGTCAGGTCGACCATCGAGATCGCCGTGTCGATCGCCCACAGCTTGGCGGCCTTCTTGATGCTGCGCGTGCCGAGCCCGGCCGCGCGCTGTTCCACCCCGACCTGGTCGACCCCGGGCAGTCCGTGCAGGAAGCGGCGCAACGACGCGTCGTCGCGCACCGCGTCCGCGAGCGCCGGCGGCAGCGACGGCGCAGTCGATGTGGCAGCCATGCGACCGAGTCTAGGCGGACTGGCACGCCCGTCCTAAGTGAAGCCGTTCCCGCAGGTCAGTGCTCCAGTTCGGGGTTCTTGGACCCCTTGATCTTCTTCCTCTTGGGGCGGCGCACGTCGACCCCGGCCATGATGGCCACACCGGTGATCCGCACCACCGGACCGCCCGGCACGGTGGGCGTCTTGTGGGTGGTGTCGTCGAACGCGCCCATGATCCCGGCCCCGTCGACCCGCACGGTGACCTCCTCCGGCACGTAGATCTCGACGCCGCCCCAGAAGGCGAACACGTTGATCGTCGTCTCGGCGGACTCGAACCGCGCCTGGGACAGGTCGAGTTCCACCCCGCCCATGATCGCCACCACGGTGTGGGTGGTGGGCACGACCCACTCGCCCTTGCGGTCGACCCCGGACCAGAACGCGATCGACGTGGTCGGCCCGGTCAGCCCGCCGGTGCCGATCCGCGAGGCGGGCAGGTTCTGCGGGACGGGCGAGGGCAGGTTGGCGGCGGGCAGCCCCATGCCGAGGTCGGAGGTCAGCGGGGCCAGCTCGCCGTAGGTCTTGGCGGCGTACACGGCCCCCAACCGCTCGTCCAGCTCGTGCAGGTCCAGCCGGCCCTCGCCGTGGGCCTGCTGGAGCACCTGGGCGACCTTCTCGCGGTCGGCGTCCGAGGCGCGCATCTGACTGGGGTCGGGCACCAGCTCGTCGCTCACCCGGATGAGTTTAGGAGGTCGCGGCGCGTTTGAGCACCAAACGGCCCTGCTCGACCTCACCCGGCCGGTCGTGGGGGCACGACGGACACGGAAACGCTCACACCGCGTGACAGGACCTCACTCTTGCGGACCGACCCGGAACCGTCGACCGCTCGCGATCGCACACCCGTGTGCGGTGTCCAGTTCGGCACCGCCGTGCGCACGTTGTGGCTATCGTTCGCGGTGTGGCAGACATTTCGGTGACCGTTGAAGACGACGACCCGTCACGAGCCGACGAGGATGCCCGTTTGTTGCTGGGCGAACTCCAGGGCCTGGACGCCGAATCGGGGTTCGCGGCCGGCCCGCCCGCGCCGAACGGGTCCAAGGGCGTCGACCCGGCGACCGTCGCGACGATCGTGGTGGCGCTGAGCAGTTCGCGCGTCCTGGTCCAGCTGGGCATGGCGCTGCGCGACTTCGCCAACCGCGACCGCAACCGCAAGCTGACCGTCAAGGACGGCAAGCGCACCATCGAGATCACCGGGAAGGTGACCGCGGAACAGCAGAAGGTGGTCGAGGACTTCTTCCGCCGCGAACTCGACTAGCGGCCCGACGCCGCGCCCTTCCCGGACGGCCACAACCCCACCCCGACACCTCCCGCGCCGACGAGCCCGATCAGGCCGTGCGCCCACCACGGCAGGTCCACCTGCGTCGGGAGCGTCCAGACCACCGCGAGACCGGCGAGCAGGGCGAGCGTCAGCGCGAGCAGGATCTTCCGGTCGATCCGCCACTGCTCCTCGGGTGTCTTCGCGGGCGGCTGTGGGTGCAGGCCGGACGGCACCAGAGGGCCGGCGATCCACAACCGGACCCGGCGGTCCGAGGACGTCCCGACAGCGGACCGGTCGTCGGGGCCGAACGCCAGCGCCTTCAGCCCGACCGGCAGCACCTGGCGCAACTCGCCGGCCGCCATGTCCCACAGGTGGACGCCGGTCATGCCCGAGATCGCCAACGTCCGCCCGGACGGGCTGAACACCACCGACCCGAGCGTGTGGCCGGTCATGTCGAACGCGCGCACGCCCTGGAGGTCCGAGGCGCGCCGCAGTTCCGGCAGCCGGGTGGACAGGGTAGCGATCAGCGTGCCGTCCGGGCTCAGCGCGACGTCCCGCACCCCGGAGTCGACCCGCCGGCTGTCGCCGATCGGCGTCTTGTACTCCAGGTTCCACAACTGGAGGTCGTGCTCCTCGGTCAGGACCACCGCCGTCGCCCGGCCCGCGCTGACACCCACCGCGCGCACCTTCGACGAGCCGAGGTCGAACGACGCGAGCCACTGGCCGTCCTCGCGCGTCCACGTCCTGACCTGCGTGCCCGGCCGCCACCACAGCAGCGTGCGGCCGTCGTGGGCGAACGCGAGCCGCCCCGCCCCCGAGGGCTTGTCGAGGCGGACGACCACCTTCCAGTTCCAGGTCGAGAGGATTTCGACACCGCCGGAGCGGTCGACCGCCAGCAGCTCGCCGTCCGGGCTGAACGCCAGGTGCTTGATCCCGGTCGGGAGCGAGGTCCTGCGCTGCCACGTCGTGGTGTCCCAGATCGCGTCGGTCGTGGCCAGCAGCGCCGAGACCGGGCTGAACGCGACGTGGGTCGCGGAACCGTCCAGCACGCCGGCGGCCCGGAGCACCAGGTCCTCGTCGAGCGGCACGGCAGTCGGCGCGGCGGTCGGCGCCGGCGGCGCAACCGGGGCGGCCGACGCGATCCGCGCCGTTCTCGCGGCCCCGGCGAACTCGGCGGACCCGGCGGTGAGCACCGCCAGCGCGGCCTCGGCGACGGGATCGGCCCCGGCCCGTTCCACCAGGATCCGGATACCGGCCAGCCGGAGCGTGGGATCGTTGCTGCGCAACAGGTGCCGGACCTCGTCCGGGAGCCCGACGGGCAGCGGCGTGCCCGCGTAGGCGATCCGCAGGTCACCGCTCAACGTGCCGCTGCGGGTGGGCGTCTGGTCCGGGCTCTCGCGGCGCACCCACCGGTACACGTAGTCGTAGAGTTCCTGCGCGGTGATCTCCCCGTCCCCGTCGGCGTCCGCCTCGCCCGTCCGCAGACCCTCGATGATGGCTTTGGTGAACACCGACGGTTCCGTCTCGCCCCGCACGACGCCGTCGGGTTCGTAGGCGTACTGGATGTGGGTGGACGCCGTCATGACGGCACAGCCACGCCCCTCGTCCAGCTGTTCGACCACGTCGACCGATCCGGCCGCGCGCGGCAACATCCCGCTCGGGAACGCGCCGCCGTAACAGCAGTCCAGCCACACCACGACTTTCCGCGCCGGACTGTGGTCGATCATCTCCCGCACGAACTGCGCGGGCACGGACGTGGACGGCAGCAGGTCCCGCCGCGTGTCGCCCGCCGCGAAGTGCAGCCTGCCGGTCCGGTCCTTGACCCCGTGCCCGGACAGGTAGAGCAGCACCAGGTCGTCCGACCCGGCCCGGGAGAACACCTCGTCGATCCGTTCCCGGATGTGCTGGAACGGCGTGTTGACCAGCAGTTCGGTGGTGAACCCGCCGATCGCCGGGTCGGCCAGCACCCGGTCCAGCTCGGCGGCGTCGTGCTGGGGTGCCCGGAGCGCGCCGAACGTCGGGTCGGCGTAGGTGTCGGTGGCGACGATCAGGGCCGTGCGCATGGCGATCAGTAACCCACACGGAGCGAACCCCTTGCCAACCGATCGTGCGGATTGCCCGCGCCGATCAGCGCACGAGCCGCCGCCAGTCGACGGTGGGCAGGACGAGTACGGGGCCGTCCGGGTTCTTGGAGTCGCGGATGGCGACGGCGTTGTCGAGGTGTCGGACCTCGACGCAGTTCGCCTGGTCGGTGCTGTAGCTGCTCTTACGCCACTTCATGCCCTGCACCCCTCGCCTCGCGCCGACCCGCCGGCGAATTCCGCGATCAGCCTGCTCGACTCCTCCGGTGACAAAGCCAACCTACGCAGGGCGTCCCAGGCACCTCTAGCTCCTTCCAGGTGGACCTCTTCTTCGAGGAACGTGCTGGTGTGACGGCTCTCGACGTAGACCAGATCGGGTTGGTCGGCGAATTCCAGCCGCGCGAACGGCCCTTCAAGCCCCGGATGCGCCGGGCCGTCGAACGGCACCACCTGGATCACGACCCGCTGCCTGTCCGCCAAGGTGACCAGGTGCCGGAGCTGCCCGCGCATCATCTGCGGATCGCCGAGCGTGCGCCGCAGCGCCATCTCGTCGATGAGCAGGTGGACGTGCGTCCGGCCGAGAACCACCTGCCGCCCCATCCGCGTGGCCCCCAGTGCGTCCGACTCACCAGCGCTCAACCACCCCGAAGTCGATCAGGGTCCGGGGCTTCCCGGCGGCTTTCCGCAGATGATGCGCCGGTTTCGGGACCTTTCTGCTCGGATCGGGGCGACTGGCTCCTGCCGCAGCCTTGAGAGCGCCTGCAACCCGGTTCGCGAGTTCCGTCGACACCCGTCGTTGGCGGACGGACGCTCCCCGTCGTGTCATGGCGGAAAGCGTTCCTCCTTGCCGCGCGGGCAAGAAAGGTCTGTCACCCGAAGGAGCGCGTTGCACGACCCGCGCGCAAGGCGGGACGGTATTCCGGTGGAAAAATCCTGGAAGATCGACGGCGCGTTCGCGGACTGGCGGTTGACCGTGGCAATCGACCCGACCAACGAGGGTCGTTGCGGCAACGTACCGGAATCGAGCCTCGAATCACTGGCCGAGCACTTCCGGACCGTGGTCGAGATGGTCGAGGCCCACCGCGAACTCGATCACCTCGCCTCGGCGTCCACCCGCCGGATCTCCGGGTAGTACGGGTCCAGGTCACCCTCCTCGAAACGGCACTGGCGGACCACCCAGAACACCGCCTCGGTCGGGCCGCTCGGGCTGTCGTACGAACCGTCCGGCCAGACCACGACGTGCCGGCTCGAATCGGCGTGCACCAGCGTCGCCAGTTCGGCGCCCCCGAACGAATCCCAGCGGCGCGTGGTGCCGTCCTCCGACGCCGTGGCCAACTCCATGCCGTCCGGCGAGAACGACAGGTCCCGCACCGCCGCCGTGTGCCCGGTGAACGTCACCAGCAGTCGCCCGTCCAGCCCCCACGTCCGCGCCCGCCCGTCGGACGTGGCGGTGGCGAGGCGCCCGCCATCCGGTGCGAACTCCACGGCCCAGATCGTGCGGCCGATGGTGATCGTCAGCTTCGGCGTGCCGTCCGCCGACCACAGCATGACGGTGCCGTCCATCGACGCCGTGGCGACCAGCCCGCCATCGGGGGAGAACGCCACCGCCGTCACGTCCAACTGGTGCCCGGACAAGTCGATCCGGTTGTCGCGGTGCAAGATCCGCGCGGTGCCGTCCTCGTAGCCCACGGCGATCCGGTTGCCGTCCGGGGAGCACGCCAAGCACGTCGCGCGGTCGTCGCCGGTCGTCATCCGCTTGATCGGTGCGCCGAAATCCGCGTTCACGGGGCACTCGATCGGTATGCCGTCTGCGGTCACCCCGACGAAGGTCCGGCCGTCCGGGGTGAACGACACGGACTTGCGCGGGATGTCCGGCAGCAGCGGCGCGCTCGACCCGGTACTCAGCAGGACGGTCGCGGACGATCCGTCCTCGTGCACCACCGCGACCTCCCTGCCGTCCGGTGCGACGCCGATATCGTGGATCACCGACCGGTGGACCTGCTCGATGGTGACCCGTCCGGTGCGGGTGTCCCAGTACCTCAACGACGCCCCGTGCGTGCTCACCAGACCGTCCGCCACGAACTCCACCGTGGCCCCGTAGTGCCATTCGCTCGCCAGGACGGCCACCAAACCGCCGGTCCCGGCGTCGTAGAGCCGGGCCGAGCCCTGCTCCGAGGTCACCACGACCTGCCCGCCGTCCGGCGAGAACGCCAGCCGGTGCGAGCCGAACTCCCCGGTGGCGAACTCCACGACCACCTCACCGGCGGCGACGTCCCAGACCGTGACGACCATGTTGCGGCTCACCGCGGCCACGCGCGTGGCGTCCGCCGAGAACACGACGTCCTCCACCCTCTCGCCGCCGGCGCTCAACCCGCCCAGCAGCCGCCCCGACGTCACGTCGACCAGTTCGACCAGGCTGTTCGCGCGGCAGACGGCGACCACCGAACCGTTCGGCGACACGGCCAGGAGTTCGACGCCCTGGGCGACCCGCGCCATCCGGAGGTGGTCGCTGATCATGTCCCACACCATCAGCCTGGTCCCGGCCACCGCCGCGAGCCAGGTCCCGTCGGAGGACACCGACATCACGTCGAACGTCCCCTCCTCCATGTACGGCTGCTCGTCGATGTACCGCTGCTCGTCGATGAACACGTCGAACACGCGCAGCGAGCCGTCCACGCACAACGCGACCAGGTCGCCCACCTTGGCCTCGAATCCGACGGTCCGCACCCGCTCCGGCACGGTGTACTGGAGCCGCCCGGTCTCCGCCTCCCACACGTACGCGTGCCGGTTGGCCTCCACGGTCGCGAGCAGCCGCCCGTCAGGGGAGAAGGCGACCTGCTCCACGGCCCGTTCCCGCCGCCGCCACACCCGCACGGTCCGTCCGGCCTTGAGGTCGAACAGCTCCACCACGTGCTCGCGCGCCAACGCGACCAGCACGCCGTCCGGCGCGAACGCCACCGCCGTCACGTCCTCGCCCACCGGGCGGATCACCACCTGGGCGCGGTCCCGGTCGCTGATCGCCGCACGGGCCAGTTCCGGCTGGTCGGCCCCGGTCACGCCGAGCAGCGCCGCGCGTTCCCACCGGCTCCCGGTGAGCACCGCGCCGGTCAGGTCGCCGCCGTGCATGCGCAGGCCGCGCAGGTCCGCGCCGGTCAGGTTCGCGCCGCGCAAGTCCTGCCGCACCAGCACCAACCCGCTCAGGTCGACCCCGGTCAGGTTGGCCCCGCTCAGGTCGAGCGAACCCAGGTCGGTGGTCCGCAGGTCGACGCCGGACAGCTCCCACCGGGCGTCGGCGTTCAGCCGGTGCACGACGGCCGCCGCGTTCTGCTTGGCCGGCTCCGCCGCGTCCGGGTCGGCGAGCACGCCCCGCGCCCAGTGCACCACCAGGTCGTGCCCGGCCAGGTCGCAGAAGAAGTCCACCATCAGCCTGGACATCTTGCGCCCCACGACCGGCACCCGCTCGTGCCCGGCGAGCAGCTCGTCCGCCGCGACCTTGGCCACCAGCCACTCCATCACCGACTGGTGCACGAACGCGAAGCTGTCGTCCGTGCGCACCAGCAACGTCCCGGAGCCGACGGCCTGCGCGGCCTGGTCGATCGAGTAGCCGCGCTCGGCCAGGCGGGTCAGCGTGGCCACGACGGTCTCCGCCAGGTCCGTGGTCTGGATGGTGGCCGCCGTGGTCTCCCACAGCCGCAACGCCAGCGACGTGCACGCGGCGAGCCGTTCGGCCGCGTCGAACGACGGCGTGCCGAACCGGTGCTCCTGCCGGGTCGCCTCCAGGACCAGCCAGTAGTCGACCAGTTCCCGGTACAGCTCGGCGGCGCTGATCTGCCCGTGCTCGCGGCGGACGGCCAACAGCCGGTCCTCGTCCAGGTCCGCGATGAACGACAGCATCCGGGGGTTGCGGGACAGGCCGAGCAGGTCGCTGATCGCGCCGATGAGCGTGAACCGGCGTGCCGCGCGGTCGACGTCGCCCTGGTAGTGGCGGGTCAGGAAGTCCTCGATCTGCCCGTCGGTGAAGTCCTCCAGCACCACGCCGCGCCCGGCGGTGAGCGCGGAGACCTGCTGCCCCAACGCGGTCAGCACCTGGTTGGCGGAGCGGAAGTGCTGGGTCCGGCTGGTCAGCACGACCTTCGCCCGGTCGGTGACGGCGTGCAGCAGGGTGCCCAGGTAGTCGGCGGCGTTGTCGTAGCCGACCCGCAGCTCCAGCTCGTCGAAGCCGTCGAACAGCAGCGCCAGCCGGCCGCTGCGGATCATGTAGCGGAGTTTGGCGATGTCCAGCACGTCCACGCCCTCGCGGACCAGGTGCTGCGCCAGCAGCTCGTCCAGCGTCGGGGCCTTCTCCAGGCTGCGCAGCTCGACCAGCACCGGCAGCAGACCGGGCAGGTGCTCGGGCAGGCTGCGGGTCAGCTGCCGCAGCAGGAACGACTTCCCGCGCCCGAAATCGCCCAGCACCATCACGAACCGGGCGGCCTCGCGGCCCAGCCAGTCGATCACCTGGCCCAGCACGTCGTCTTCCACCTCGTGCGCGCCGACCACGGTGAACCGCTGCGGCACGTAGAGTTCCGGCGGGTAGACCTGGTCGCGGGCGAGCCGCTGGGCCTGCCGCTGCGCCAACGCGCGCAGGTCCAACAACCCCTGGTACTCGACGAAGCTGCGCAGCCGCACGCCCCGGCGTTGGGCGCTCGCCACGACGTCCGAGGCGGCGGGCGCTCCGCTGTAGACGAGTTCGGACGGCACCGCCGGGTCCGCCGCGGCGAACGACGAGTGCACCTGCTCGACGAACCGGTCGAGGTCCTCGGCCAGCCCCGGCCCGGCCGCGACCCCCACCGGCCACTGCTCGAAACCGCCGCCCTCACGGGGTTTCGACACCCGCAGGTACGCCTGGTCCGGGCGTGCGGTGACGGTCGCCGTCGGGTGCGACACCACGGTGGCCTCGTGCACCCGCTCGAAGAACGTGCTGCGGGTCGGGTTCCGCTGGGGCTCCACCGGGGACGCGGCCCCGAACGTCGCCCGCGCCGACTCCCACGAGACCGGCGTGCGGTCGGTGCCGCGTTCGGTCCAGCCGTCCGCGAACGCGTGGGCGGTCCGGTCGAAACCGTTGCCGTTCAGCGAAACCAGTTGGTACGAGCCGGGTTCGAGGGGCAGCAGGGGCAGGTCCGCGTCCGGGCCGTCGAGCCCGTCACCGGAGAGGCACAGGTTCAGCAGGGGGACGTCGTCGGTGACCCGCCGGTGCACCGCGCCCAGCCTGAACCACCCGCGCCGGCGGTAGTCCCGCAACAGCGAGCCGAACCGCTTCGCCTGCGGCGCACCGAGTTCGGCCCGCGAACCCAGGTGCGAGTCGTGGAAGGTCGAGTTGAGCCCGGCCACCACCACGGACAGGTCCGGCACCTCGAACAGCGTCCACGGCTCGTCCGGCGTGAACACCGCCTTGCCGTCGTAGAACTCGTCGAACGCCGCCGCGTACGCGCCCCACTTCGGCCAGTACGGCGGCGTGGGAGTCCGCTCCAGCGCCTCCTCCTGGCCGAAGTAGGACCGGCACGCCAACAGGTTCACGTCCGCCGCGCCGGGCACGACGACGACCCGTTCGCGGGGCAGTTCCACCGCCTCGGCCAGGTGCGCGAGGAACCGGAAGCCCCGTTCGAACTCGCTCGGCCGGCCGTTCTCGGTCAGGTCGCCGGTGAACACCACCAGGTCCGGTCGCCCCGCCGCCAACGACCACCGGTGCAGCGGCCCCAGCCAGCGCTCGTCGGCACCGAACCGGGTGCCGGCCACGTGCAGCACGCCGACCTCGCCGACGGTCTGGTCCGGCCGGTCCTCCCACGCCACGCGCAGCCGCTCGGCGGGGACGGCGTAGCTGTCCTGCGCCGCGGCGGTCGCGACGATGCCGACCACGCGCCCGGTCTCCGGGTCCCAGACCGGCGCGCCGCTGAACCCCGGCTGCACCCGCAACGCCGATTCGCTGTCCAGTTGCAGCAGCCGCCCGGCGACCTGGCCGCGCACCGCCGCGCGCACCCACGCCCCGTCCGGGCGGTTGGCCGGGAAGCCGAACACGTCCACCGGTCGGCCCGGCCTCGGCGCGGTGGAGATCAGCTTCGCCGGGGTGACCTCGGCGGGCACCTCCAGCCGCAGCGCGCAGACGTCCTCACCGGCCGACCCCTCCCGGGGCGGTGGCGGCGACCACAGGTGGACGGTCGCGTCGGCGGTCGCACCGGGCAGCGCCGCGAACTCGACCCGCACCGGGTCGGTCGGCCGGTCCGCGCTGCGGGGTTCGCGGCCCAACGCCAGGTTGACGACGTGGGCGCAGGTGACGACCTGGGTCCGGCCGGTCGCGACGCCCGCGCCGACCGTGCGCCCCGTGGCGTCCACGAAGCGCACCACGGAGGTCGGTAAGGAGCCGGCGGGCACCGCGTACTCGTACCACATACTGTTCGACCATGGACGTCCTCGTTGTCGAACACCCCCTGGCCAGGGCACGCCTAACGACCATGCGTGACGCGCGCACCGACAACGCGGCGTTCCGTGCCGCGCTGCACGAGTTGACCGTGATGCTCGTGTACGAGGCCACCCGCAACTCGCCCGTCGCGGAGGAGAAGGTGCACACGCCGGTCGCGCGCACCACCGGTTACCGCTTGGCGAACCCGCCGCTGCTGGTGCCCGTGCTGCGCGCCGGCCTCGGGATGGCCGACCAGGCGCACAAGCTCATCCCGGACGCGCAGATGGGCTTCGTGGGCCTCGCCCGCGACGAGGAGACGTTGCAGCCGACGCCGTACATGGAATCGCTGCCCGAATCGCTGGCCGGGCGGCCGGTCCTGGTGCTGGACCCGATGCTCGCGACCGGCGGGTCCATGGTCTACACGATCCGGCTGCTCACCGATCGCGGCGCGACGGACGTGACGGCGGTGTGCGCGCTGGCCGCGCCCGAGGGCATCAAGCACCTTGAGGACTCGAAGCTGCCGGTGCGCCTGGTGACCGCCAGCGTCGACGAGCGCCTGAACGACTCGGGTTTCATCGTTCCGGGGCTCGGCGACGCCGGCGACCGCCAGTACGGCGCGGTCTAGCGCTCGGTCAGCCCACCGCGGACAGCTCGGCGGCGTGGTCGCGCGCCCACTGGGCGAGCGTCCGGCCACGCCGGCCGACGACCTGTTCGAAGTCCGGGAAGACCGTCGGCGGCTCCTCGTCGTGCTGGGCCGCGTAACCCAGGACGTACTCGGCGATCTCCGGGGGCACGCCGACGTCGCGGATCAGCGACGCCCGCGCCTGGCCGTAGGTCTGCGCCTCGAACGCGATCGGCCGGCCGAGGCCCTCGCCGATCGCCGCAGCCTGCTGCCGGTGGGTGAGCAGTTCCGGGCCGGACAGCGCGTACGCCCGGCCCGCGTGCCCGGCGTCGAGCAGGGCGCGCACGGCGACCTCCGCGATGTCGGCCTCGTGCACCGGTGCGCCCGGCGCGTCCGGGTACGCCCACCGGACCACGTTCTCCCGCTTGATGTTCTCGGCCCACATCAGCTTGTTGGACATGAACTCGCCGGGCCGCAGGTGGGTCCACTCGACACCGGTCGCCTCGATGGTCTCCTCGACCGACAGGTGCAGCTCGTAGCTGCCCGGCCGGCGGTTGGTGACCGCGTCGCTGGACAGGAACACCACCCGGCGCAGGTCCGGCGCGTTCGCGATGAACTCCCGCGCCAGGCCCGCCGCGTCGGCGGACTCCAGCACGGCCAGCAGGAACACCGCGCTCACGCCCGCGAGCGGCAGTTCCGCGGGCCGGGAGAGGTCGCCTTTCACAGTCTGGACCCCCGCGGGCAGGCCGGCTTTGTCCGGGTTGCGGGTCAACGCCCGGAACGGCACCCCCTCCGTCACCAGTCGGCCGACCACCTGTCGGCCGACGTTGCCGGTCGCACCGGTCACCAGGATCGTCACTGTTCCCCCTCGTGGGCTGGTGTTCAAATTTGAATAACCGGACGCTAGCGCGCTTCCCGGCCCCGCCGCACATGCAAACTTTTGCAACCTCTGTGAAAAGTGAGTCCGAAGCGAACTCGCCGGTATGCGCGGATTCGGCCGTTCGGCCGTAGAGGTGGTCTAGACCTCACCCCTACCGTGGTCTGGACCACACTTCGCAGTCCCTGCCACCGCGAGGAGAAGCATGTCAAGCAGGAGATGGGTGCTCCCCGCCCTCCTGGCATCGGCCCTCGCCGTGTCGCTCGCGCCCCAGGTGGCGCAGGCCCACGGTGATCGGCACCAGCCGCGCACCGTCGGGTACTTCACCAACTGGAGCGGCTACGACCGGAACTTCCTGGTGAAGAACCTGGTCACGAGCGGGACGGCACCCAGGCTCACGCACCTGAACTACGCGTTCGGGTTCCTCGACTCGGCCGGCAAGTGCGTCAGCTCCGACCCGTGGGCCGATTACCAGCGGCCCTTCGGCGCGGAGCAGAGCGTGAACGGCAAGGCAGACGAGCCGGGCCAGCCCCTGCTGGGCAACTTCAACCAGATCAAGCAGCTCAAGGCCAAGTACCCGAAGCTGAAGGTCTACATCTCGCTCGGCGGCTGGTCGGGCTCCAAGTACTTCTCCGACGCGGCGCTGACCCCCGAGTCCCGCGCGGCGCACGTGAAGTCGTGCGTGGACCTGTGGCTCAAGGGCAACCTGGTCGGCGCGGCGCCCGGTGCGGCGGCGGGCCTGTTCGACGGCATCGACCTGGACTGGGAGTGGCCCTCCAGCGAGGGCGCGCCGGGCAACGTGATCCGCCCGCAGGACAAGGACAACTTCACCGCGCTGCTCAAGGAGTACCGCAAGCAGTTCGGCCAGCTGTCCTGGCGGACCGGCAAGACCTACGACCTGACCGCGTTCCTGCCCGCCAACCCGGGCATGATCGACCGCGGCTTCGACGTGCCCAAGGTGTTCAGCCTGTTGACGTTCGGCACCACCCAGGGCTACGACTACCACGGGGCCTGGGACCCGCTGACCAACCAGCAGTCCGCGCTGCGGACGCCGGCCGGCGACCCGACCAAGACCGACTTCAGCACGCAGGTCGTGATCGACCACTACCTGAAGAAGGGCGCACCGCGCGACAAGATCGTGATGGGCGTGCCGTTCTTCAGCCGTGGCTGGACCGGCGTGCGCAACGAGAACAACGGGCTCTTCCAGCCCGCGACCGGAGCTGCTCCGGGCACCTACGAGGCCGGGTACGAGGACTACCGGACCCTCAAGAAGCAGCTCGACAAGTTCAAGGTCCACCGCGACCCGAAGGCCGGGCACGCGTGGCTGTTCGACGGCTCGACGTTCTGGACGTGGGACGACCCGGCGGAGTTGCAGCGCAAGGGTCGTTACGTGGCCGATCGCCGGCTGGGTGGCGCGATGATCTGGTCGCTGGACAGCGACACCGCCGATGGCGAGTTGATCCGCGCCCTCAAGAACGGACTGTCCTGATCGGGGCAGTTCACCGGGGTCCGGGGAGGTTTCGCGGCGGCCGCCTCCCCGGACCCCACCTTCTCGCCACCGGCGGATCCCACTGGGGTCCGCCGGTGGCGTTCGAGGTTGTCGTTCGACTGCTTCGCGGAAACGGCGACGCCCGGCCGGCACGCGGGCGTGCGGCCCGTTACCGGCGGCGCCAGCCGTCCGCGCAGGCGCGGATCGCCCGTTCGTAGCCGGGCCCGACCTCCAGGCCCGGCGGCAGGTTGCCGTTCAGTTCGAGGCTGACCAGGCCGTGCACGATGCCCCAGAGGGCGAGCGCGACCTCGTCTCGCGGCGCGTCCACGAACTTCTGGCACTCGATGGCGCGGCCGACGTTCTCCAGCAGCGGCAGGAACGTGTCGGACGCGGCGGCGTCGGTCTCCTCCGAGGGTTCGAAGTTCGGGATCACCTTGCTGAACATCACCAGGTAGAACTGCGGGTCGGCGAGCGCGCTGGCCCGGTAGGCGAGCCCGATCCGGATGATGTCCTCGACCGGGTCGTCGGTCTTGGGCAGCGCGGCGAGCCGGTCTCCGAACCGGCGGAACGCCTCTTCGTACAGCGCGTCGAGCAGCGCCGGCTTGCCCCCGAACAGGGAGTACACGGCGGTGGTCGAGGTGTTGACATCCGCTGCGAGCCTGCGCAAGCTCAGTGCGCCCGGTCCTTCGGTGGACAGCAACTCGCCCGCGCGGTCGAGCAATCGCACCCGCAGGGCGTCGTCATGGGTTTTCGGTCTCGGCACCGCCGAATCTTATCGCAACAGTGTTATGAAACCCGGTCTGGTCAGCGTGGTATCAAGTTGGTACCGTCGTCGGCATGGCGATGACCTTGCGTCTGAGCGACGAGGAGAACCGTCGGCTCGACGAGCTGGCGGCCGCTGAGGGTCGGTCGAAACAGGAGGTCGTGCGACTGGCGCTGGCCGAGCGCTGGGCACGGCTGCAGAAGGAGGAGCAGCTGTCCGAGGTGCTGGGGCGGGTGCTGCCGAAGTACCGGGGTCTGCTCGATCGGCTGGGTTCTGCCTGAAGCGGTCGTGCGTTGCCCCGCACGGCGTACATGACTGCTCCGCACGTTCGAGTGATCCACCCTGACGTTCGAACTCGTGTTCGATAGTCTGGGTTCATGCAGCTCAATCGACGTAACCGCCGCACGCCCCTCGTCCACCGTTGCGAACACCCACGCCGATCGCCGGCGCCCCGGTATGGTGCGCCGTTGAAGATCGGGCCGCGTCCGGCGTGCACCGCCCCGGTGCCCCGCGTGGCCGACAACATCCTCGCCGCCCGACGGGCGGTCAGGCGATACAGACCTGAGGTGGTGGGCCGTGATGCCGGTGGCATCCCGGACGCGGCATGGCCGCGCCGAAGTCCTAGCCCCCCAGGACAGGGAGCGCGTCAAGCAGTGGTCAACTACCTCGACGCCGGCGACTTGCTCGTGCTGGCGACCGCCGTCACCGGTGGAGATCTGGTCGTGCGCGACTTAGGTCTCCTCGATTCCGCAGCACACCGGCCACGGGCCACAGTGCTCGGCGTCGAGGCATACGACACGCTCTGGCTGAAAGCCTCGGCCCTGCTCGACTCCATAGTCCGCACCCGGCCCCTGGTCGAGGGCAACTGGCGGCTGGGCTGGGTGGCGGCGGTGACGCTGTGCGACATCAACGGCTGGTGGGTGGACGCGGAGGAGGACGAAGCCCTCGACCTGGTCCGGGCCCTGGGCCGGGAGCAGATCGACGTAGGAGGCATGGCGGCCCACCTGGAGGCGTGGGGCACCCCCAAGAACGACTGACCCCACCGCTGCGCGCCGGCTCGCCCGCCGCAGCCGACTCATCGCCGCAGCCGACCTACCGCCGCAGCCGACCTACCGCCAGGCCCGTGAACATGCCTGCCGCCTTCGCCGGTCCTGCCCGGTGCCGGTCGTGGGGCGAGGGTGGTGGCGGACGGGTGCTGGGGGCTGAGGAGGCCCTGGGGGCTGGGGTTCGGCGGGAAGTCGTGAGCCTCGGTTCTTGTGGTTCGTGCTGCTGTGGGTCCGGCCGCTGTCCCAGCTTTTGGGTTTCGGGAGTCCGCTGTGGGGGTGCCCACCCCTGAGTTGCCGGTGGCTGGGTGTTGCCGGCGGGGTGCGGTGCCGTGGTCGAGGTGCGGGCGCGGTCTCGGCCTCCGGGGCGCGGAGCTGGAGTTACCCGAGGTCGGGGTCCCGGCCGGTCCGCCGGGGGTTGCCCGAGGGCGGTCCCGGGTCGGGCCCGGTCGCCTGAAGTCGCACGTGAAGTGGGGCGAATCGGGTTGACCTGGAGTGCACTCCAGCTCCTACCGTCGTGGGGTGACTTACTCGATCGCTCAAGCAGCCGAGCGCAGTGGGTTGTCCATAGACACGCTGCGCTACTACGAACGGATCGGGCTGGTCGACCCTCCGGCACGGGACTCGGGAGGGCGGCGCAGCTACAGCGACGACGACCTGAGCTGGCTGATCTTCCTCACCAGGCTGCGCACCACCGGGATGCCGATCCGCATGATGCGGGAGTACGCGCAGCTCCGGCACCGGGGCGCGGCCACCGCCGGCCGCCGCAAGCAGATGTTGTTCGAGCACCGGACGTCGGTGCGCGAGCGGATCGCCGAACTCCAGTCGTGCCTGGACGTGCTGGAGTACAAGATCGCGCACTACGAGCAGATCGAGCACACGTTCGTTGAAGGGATCACCGCGTGACACTGCTGGGCACCGCCCTGGAAGTCGGCCCGCAGGGCCTGGGCTGCATGGGCATGAGCCAGTCCTACGGCAAGGGCGACGACACCGAGTCCATCGCGACCGTGCACCGGGCGCTGGAACTGGGCGTGACGCTGCTGGACACCGCCGACGTCTACGGCGCGGGCGCGAACGAGGAGCTGGTGGGCCGGGCCATCGCGGACCGGCGCGACCAGGTCGTGCTCGCCACCAAGTTCGCCCTCGCCGACCCCGACCGCCGCCCGCGCGGCGACGCCGCGTACGTGCGGCAGGCGTGCGAGGCGTCGCTGCGCCGGCTCGGGGTCGACCACATCGACCTCTACTACCAGCACCGCGTCGACCCGACCGTGCCGATCGAGGAGACCGTCGGCGCGATGGCCGAACTCGTCGCCGACGGCAAGGTCCGCTTCCTCGGCCTGTCCGAGGCGAGCGCCGAGTCGATCCGCCGCGCGCACGCCGTGCACCCGATCACCGCGCTGCAGAGCGAGTGGTCGCTGTGGACGCGCGACATCGAGGAGGTCATCGCGCCGACGTGCGCCGAGCTGGGCATCGGCATCGTGCCGTTCTCGCCGCTCGGCCGGGGCTTCCTCACCGGCCAGGTGACGTCGACGGCCGGCTTCGACCAGGACGACGCCCGCCGCAACATGCCCCGCTTCGCGGAGGAGAACTTCGACCGCAACCTGGCGATCGTGCAGGCGCTCAAGGCGCTGGCCGCCGAACGCGGCGTCACCGCCGGCCAGCTCGCCCTGGCCTGGGTCCAGCACCAGGGCGACCACGTCGTGCCGATCCCCGGCACCAAGCGGGTCAAGTACCTGGAGGAGAACGTCGCCGCGGCGAGCCTGGAACTCTCCGCCGCCGACCTCCGGTCGATCGAGGCAGCCGCCCCGTCCGCCGCCGGCGACCGCTACCCGCCGGAGATGATGCGCCTGTCGAACAAGTAACCGCTCCGCCCGGCCCGTCGCCCTGGTCCGGCCTGGTGAGCCCGTCATCCGGGTCAGGCCCGGTGACCGGGGCCGGGGGTGGGTGGGCGGTGCAGGAGTGCGTCGAGGAGGTCCCGGCCCGGTGGCCAGGTGCCGGGGCCTCGGCGACGGTGAGGTGACCGACTTCGCCGACGTCCACCAGCCGCGCGCGCCACGCGTCCGCGAAGAACCGCGCCCGCTCCGGTGTTCATCCACCGGTCCGTGCGGCTCGCCGCGAGCACGGCCGGGCACGGCAGCGGGGCCACCGGCAGTGGCGCGAAGCCGCGGATGGCCGGGTCCGGGTTGCGCTCCACGTCCGCCGGCGTCACCAGCAGCGCGCCGCGCACCGGCCGGTCGGCACCTGCCGCCCAGTGCGCGACGGTCGGCACGCCGAGGCTGTGCGCGACCAGCACCGGGGGTTCCGCGCACGCCGCGATCGCCTCGTCCCGCCGGCGCACCCGGGCACCGCGCTCCGGGGTGTGCCAGTCGTCCTGCCCGACCCGCGTCGAACGGGGCAGGTCACGGCCCCACAGCTGCTGCCGGTCGCCGGGGTCCGGGCCGAACCAGCCGTCCACGAAGAGCACCGTCATGGCCGCCATTCCAGCACCGGCCGGCGACAGCGCCGGGCGCGGCCACCGGGCCCGGTGCGGAGGTGTCGGCGTGGGTGGTCACATGAGGGTGGCGGCGACGGTCGCGCCCAGCTCCCGGCACGCCCGCAGGTCGTCGCGGGACGGTTCGCCGCTGGTCAGGACGTGTTCGGCGACCTTGTGCCAACCCAGGCCCCGGACGATCCCGTCGATCGCGCGCACGGCCCCGGCGGTGTCGTTGTTGCCGTGCACGTACAGCCCGAACGGGCGGCCCTTCGTCGCGTCGAGGCACGGGTAGTACACCGTGTCGAAGAAGACCTTGAGCGCGCCGCTCATGTACCCGAGGTTGGCGGGCGTGCCGAGCAGGTAGCCGTCGGCTTCGAGCACGTCGACCGGCGTCGTCGCGAGCGCCGCCCGCCGCACCACGTCGACCCCCTCGATCTCCGGGTCCGTCGCGCCCTCGACCGCCGCTTCGAACAGGGCTTGCAGGTTCGGCGACGGCGTGTGGTGCACGATCAGCAGTCTCGACACGCCGGACACGTTGCCGGTACTCGTCGCGAGGCGCAACCGCTCGACAGCGCCCGTCAGCGGTGGGGCGTCGCGCTCGTGTGATGTGGCCGACAGCGCCGCGCGTCGACGGCTTCCGCGCTCGCCGGCGGGCTCGCGCCGTGAGGCGTGCTCGGGTGTCGGTTCTCGCTACCCTGGTCGCGGCGAACGAGCGGCGGACCGGTGGCCGGCGCGGGACCCGTGCCGGAGGTCCGCACGGGTGGTGGCCGTCCACGAGTGGAACCGAGCGGGCTCTCGTGCGTCTGGGTAAGTGATTCGGGAGGGAGACATGGACACTCGCAGCATCGCGACGATGACCCGCAACCGGAAGATCACCTGGGGTGGTGGGGTCGGCATCGGGTTGGGGCTCATCGGGTTCCCGCTGGTGTTCATCGGGGTGTGGCCCGGCGTGGACCACAGCCCGTGGGACGTCAACACGATGATCCTGGCGACCGGCGTCAGCCTGCTCACCGCCGCCTACATCTCGGTCCGCATCGCGGTCGCCGCGGCGACCGACAACCGGGTCAGCCCGCCGACCAGGCGTCCTTGGCTGGTGGCGGGCGGTGCCCTGGCGATCGCGGTGCTCTGCCTGCTGATCGCCTTCGTGTCCTAGCCGGTTGCCGCGCGGGGTGCGCGACCCGCGCGGTGAGCGACTACCGCAACAGCTGCTCGATCCGCGTGCGCAGCGCGCCCAGGCGTTCCACGGCCCGGGCGCGCGCGGCGGCCAGGTCGTCCACCGGTTCGACGACTTCCAGGTACGCCTTGAGCTTGGGTTCCGTGCCCGACGGCCGCACCACCACCCGGACGCCCTCGGCGGTCAGCCGCACGACGTCCGCGTCCGGCAGCAGGTCCTCGAAGGCGAAGCCCTCCGGCGGGTTCTGCCGCAGTTTCGCCATCAGCGCGCCGATCCGGCTCAGGTCGGTGAACCGCAACGACACCTGGTCGGTCAGGTGCAGCCCGTGGTCGACCGCCAACTGGTCCAGGGCGTCCAACAACGTCCGCCCGGACGCCTTGAGGCCCGCCGCCAGGTCGCACGCGACGACGGCCGCCGAGATCCCGTCCTTGTCGTTGACGTACTGCGGGTCGACGCAGTTGCCCAGCGCCTCCTCGTAGGCGAACACCAGCCCGGCACCGGCCCGCACCAGCCACTTGAAGCCGGTCAGCGTCTCGGCGTAGCGGGCACCGTGCGCGGCGGCGATCGACTTGAGCAGCGAGGACGACACGATCGTCGTGGCCACCAGCGGATCCGGTGCGTCCACAGTGGACAGCACCAGGGAGCCGAGCAGCACGCCGGTCTCGTCGCCGCGCAGCATGCGCCACGTGCCGTCGCGGTCCTTCACGCCCAGCGCGCACCGGTCGGCGTCGGGGTCCAGCGCGATCGCCAGGTCGGCTTCCTCGGCCTCGGCCAGCGCCAGCAGCCGGTCCGCCGCGCCCGGCTCCTCCGGGTTCGGGAACGACACGGTGGGGAAGTCCGGGTCCGGCACGGCCTGGTCGCGCACCACCCGGACGTCGGTGAAACCCGCGCGCCGCAACGCCTCCACGGCCGTCTGACCGCCGACGCCGTGCATCGGGGTCAGCGCCACCCGCAGGTCGCGCGAAGCGCCGCGCGGCAGGGACGCGACCCGCTCCAGGTACTCGTCCACCTCGGCGTCGCTCACCGGCAGGTACGCGTCCGACGTCGGCACCGACACGGCGGCGGGCACGGCGGCGATGGCGGCCTCGATCTCCCGGTCGGCCGGTGGCACGATCTGCCCGCCGCCCGCCAGGTAGAGCTTGTAGCCGTTGTCGGCGGGCGGGTTGTGCGACGCGGTGATCTGCACGCCCGCGATCGCGTCGTGCTTGCGCACCAGGAACGCGAGCACGGGCGTGGGCAGCGGTCCGGGCAGCACCCGGACGGTGAAGCCCTCGGCGGCCAGCACCGACGCGGCGGCGGTGCAGAACTCCTCCGAGCCGTGCCGGGCGTCCCGGCCGACGAACACGGTCCCGTGCTGCCCCTTGGCCTTGAGCCACGCGGCGAGGCCGGCCGTGGTGCGCACGACCACGGCCCGGTTCATGCCGTTGGAGCCGGCCCGCACCGGGCCGCGCAGGCCCGCCGTGCCGAAGGTCAGGGTGCCGGCCATCCGGTCGGCCAGGTCGTCCGCGGCGGCGGTGTCGCCGCCCATCGCGCGGGCCAGCACGCCCTGGAGTTCGGCGCGCGACTCGGGCGACGGGTCGTCGGCGATCCACCGGAACGCGGCGTCGCGCAGCGCCGGGGTCAACGTCATGCGCGCACCACCAGCTCGCGCAGCAGCGCGCCCATCCGCCCGGCGGCGGCGGCACCGGCCTCCAGCACCTCCTCGTGGTTGAGCGGTTCGCCGGTGATGCCCGCGGCGAGGTTCGTGACCAGGGACAGGCCGAACACCTCGACGCCCTCCGCGCGGGCCGCGATGGCCTCCAGCACGGTGGACATGCCGACCAGGTCCGCGCCCAGGGTGCGCAGCATCCGGATCTCGGCGGGCGTCTCGAAGTGCGGGCCGGGCAGGCCCGCGTAGACGCCCTCCTCCAGCGACGGGTCGATCTCCCGGGCGAGGCCGCGCAGGCGGGCCGAGTACAGGTCGGTCAGGTCCACGAACCGCGCGCCGACCAGCGGCGACAGCGCGGTCAGGTTGAGGTGGTCGCTGATCAGCACCGGCTGGCCGACCGACATGCCCTGGCGCAGGCCGCCGGCGGCGTTGGTCAGCACCACGGAGCGGACGCCCGTCGCGGCGGCGGTGCGCACGCCGTGCACGACCTTCTGCACGCCCTTGCCCTCGTAGCCGTGGGTGCGGCCGAGCAGCACCAACACGTTCTTGTCGCCCACGGGCACCGAGCGGATCGTCCCGCCGTGGCCGAACGCGGTGGGTGCCTCGAACCCGGGCAGCTCGCCCATGGGCACCTCGGCGGCGGGCTCGCCGATCAGGTCGGCGGCCGGTCGCCAACCGGAACCGAGCACGACGGCGATGTCGTGCCGGTCCACCCCCGTCCGCTCGGCGAGGGCTGCGGCGGCCTGGGCTTCGATCGTGCTGTTCTCACTGATGGCGGTCACGGCGGCGAGCCTAATATCCCGAGGTCCGCAGTGCTCCGGTCGGTTTCGCCCGGGTCGACGGTGCACCAGACGGCCGGGCGGTCGTGCTGCACGCCAACGGCGGCCACGGCAGGGCCCGCGTCGCCCGGCGAACTCGCCAAACGTTTGCGCGGCCGGCTCCGCACGTGGTGCGGTCCGCCCTGGTCGCGAGGGTCCGCGCCGGACCTGCTGTGGTCGGTGCCGGACGCCCAGGACACCCCGTGGCCGCTGGTGCCGGACAACGCCGACAACCCGCGCCTGCCCGGGACGGTCCTGGTGACCACCCGCGACGGCGGTGTTGACGTGTGGCGAGCGGGATCGGCACCCGGTGTCCGTGCTGTCCGACGACGCGGCGGACGTGCTGAGCGAACTCGCCCCGGAGACCGGGTCCGCCGGCGGGCGACTACCCGCGCCACCAGCGGGGCGCTTCGCCTGCCGGGCACGCGCTGGCCGTGCTGATCAACCACGGGGCCGCCGAGGCGCTGCTGCACGAGCCGGCCGAGGTCGTGTCCTGGGTGCTGGGCCTGGAGCACGCTCGTCGTCCGGCAATCCCCGCCCTGGGCGATGGCGCACCGCGACCTTCAGTGGTGCGTCAGCGTGGGCCACGAGAGCCTCCGTCGGTCGGTGCAGGACGTCGCAATCCGCACCGAACCCGGCGGCCTCCTTCATTCCAAGATCATCCGACCGGGGTGTCGGACCGTTCACAACCCCCAAGGCAGTACACCTAGCCGACGACTGAGAACGTGCTCGCGATGTCGGGGAACAGCTTGCCGCGCCCCATCTCCTCCTGCTCGGTCGGGAACACCACCTCGACCACCCACAGGTCCGTACCGCGCGGCAGGACCCGCGAGTACCGGGTGCGGCGCTGGTCGGGGCCCGCGTTGACGCCACCGCGGCCCAGGTCGGTCGCCGTCTCCACGGTCCGGTAGCTGAACTGGACGGGCGCTTCCGGCGCGCCGGGGTCGAGCGGGTCGGTCACGTCGGTGGCCTCGCCGAAGTACTGGTCCTTCGGCCAGCGGGCGCGGACCATCGCCAGGTACTCGTCCAGCGACCGCTTCGGGTAGAAGTCGGCGAACCGCTGCACGGTCACCTCGTACGTGCCGCTGGGCGCGACCAGGTGCACGACCGTGCTCGGCACCAGCCCCTTGTTCGTCCGCTGCTCCAGGAACGAGGTCCAGTCCGCGCCGACGTCGATGGTGAACGCCGCGCCCTGCTCGCCGTTCGCGGTGGCGGCGGCGGCCGTGGTGGGGCGCAGCAGCACCTCGTCGGTGACCGTCGGCAGGGTCGGCGAGCCGACCGACGGCGGGGGCAGCAGGGGCGCGCCGGCGAGCGTGCGGGTCAGCGCGAAGCCGGCGCTGCCGCCGATCGCGAACAGCACCACCGCGACCACCGCGACCAGCGCCGCCGCCGGCCGCCGGACCGGCGCGGGGGCCGGGGTGAAGGGCAGCGGGCCGGGCTCGGCGGCCAGCGGGGTGTCGGCCGGGATCGGGGCCTTGACCAGCGGCGGGCGCGCGATGTCGAGGACCGGCCGGGTCACGTCGGACGGGAACACGTCGGTGCCCGGTTCGGGCAGCAGCGCGCGGACCTTGCGGCGCACGTCGCCCAGCGGCATCCGGCCCGCCGGGTCCTTGGTCATCAGGCCGGCCACGACGGTCTCCAGCGCGCCGCACGCCGAGGCGGGCGGTGCCTCGCCGTGGATCACCTGGTTGAGGGTCTGCATGACGTTCGTGCCCTCGTAGGGCTGCCGGCCGGTCATCGCGGCGAACAGCGTCGCGCCCAGCGACCACTGGTCGGCGGCGGCCGACACCGAGCCGCCGGCGGCGACCTCGGGTGCGATGAACGCGGGCGTGCCCAGGGCGATGCCCCGGCTGGTCAGGGTCGCTTCGGCGACGTTGCGGGCGATGCCGAAGTCGGTCAGCTTGACCCGGCCGTCGTCGGCGACCAGCACGTTGCCCGGCTTCACGTCCCGGTGCGTGATGCCCGCCCGGTGGGCGGCGGCCAGCGCGGCGGCGACGGCGTCCGCGACCACCGCGCCCTGCTCCGCGTTGAGCGGGCCGCGCTGCCGGACCAGGTCGGCCAGCGACTCCGACGGCACCAGTTCCATCACCACGTACGGGTCGCCGTCGACCTGCGCCACGTCGTACAAGGTGACCACGTTGGGGTGGGTGAGCTGGGCGACCGAACGGGCCTCGCGCAGCGTGCGCTCGCGCAGCACGTCGGCCTCGTCCTCCGGCATCCCGGGCGGGACGAGCACCTCCTTGACCGCGACGTCCCGGCGAAGCACCTCGTCGTGCGCGGCCCACACCGTGCCCATCGAGCCACGTCCCAGGACGTGCCGAAGGCGGTAGCGGCCCGCGATCAGGCGTTCGGTCTCCACCCGCGCCATTGTTCATTAACAGCCAGTTATCAGTGCATGGTTAGGGTGGACCGGGCACTGCATCGTTCACGGCGGTGCAGCTCACATAGCCGTCCTACTACTACTGGGTAACACTGCGGAGCATGATGGAGCCGACTGGCGAACTGGCGCTGGCCGCCGAATTCCCCACGCCCGACCGGGAGCAGTGGCAGGAACTGGTCCAGGGCGTGCTCCGGAAGTCGGGGGCGGACTTCGAGTCGTTGGTGACCACCACCTACGACGGCATCCGCGTCCAGCCGCTCTACACCGCCGAGGACGTCGCGCCGGCCTCCGGGTTCCCGGGCCTGCCGCCGTTCACCAGGGGCGGCCGGCCGCAGGGCGCGGTCGAGGGCTGGGACATCCGCCAGCAGCACGTGGTGGCCGACCGCGAGACGGTGATGGCCGACCTGTCCAACGGCGTCACCTCGCTGTGGCTCAAGAACCTCCCCGCCGACCGGCTGGACGACGTGCTGGCCGAGGTCTACCTCGACCTCGCGCCGGTCGTGCTCGACGCGGGCGCGGACTTCCGCGAATCGGGCCGGGCCATGCTGCGGATCTGGGACGGGCGGCCCGTCCTGGCCAGTGAGGTGCGCGGCAACGTGGGCGCCGACCCGCTCGGCGTGCAGGCCCGGACCGGTGCCGCCGCCGACTTCGCCGCCCTGCACGACCTGGTGCGCGCGGCCCGCGCCTTCCCAGGGCTCCGCGTGGTCGTGGTGGACGGCCTGCCCTTCCACGAGGCCGGCGGATCGGACGCGCAGGAACTCGGCGCGTCGCTCGCGGCCGGTGTCGCGTACCTGCGCGAACTCACCGGGTCCGGGCTCTCCGCCGCGGCAGCCGCGCGGCTGCTGGAGTTCCGGTACGCGGCGACCGCCGACCAGTTCCTCACCATCGCGAAGTTCCGCGCCGCGCGGCGGCTGTGGGCGCGGGTGACCGAGGTGGCGCAGGCCCCGGGCCCGCAGGTCCAGCACGCCGTGACCTCGCCGGCGATGATGACCCGCCGCGACCCGTGGGTGAACATGCTGCGCACCACGATCGCGTGCTTCGGCGCGGGCCTGGGCGGCGCGGACGCGGTGACCGTGCTGCCGTTCGACCACGCGATCGGCCTGCCCGACGACTTCGCCCGGCGGATCGCCCGCAACACCCAGTCGCTGCTGCTGGAGGAGTCGCGGCTGGCGGGCGTGATCGACCCGGCGGGCGGCTCCTGGTACGTGGAGCGGCTGACCGACGACCTCGCGCACGCCGCGTGGGCGTGGTTCCGCGAGATCGAGGCGGCCGGTGGCCTGCCCTCGGCGTTCCCGCTGGTGGCCGACCGGATCGCGGCCACCTGGGCGGCCCGCAGCGCGAACCTGGCGGACCGCTCGGACGCCGTCACCGGGGTGAGCGAGTTCCCGAACCTGGCCGAGCCCGCCGTGCGCCGCGAGCCCGCGCCGGCCGAACCGTCCGGCGGGCTGCCCCGGATCCGGTACGCGCAGGCGTTCGAGGCGCTGCGGGACGCGGCCGACGCCGCCCCGGAGCGCCCCAAGGTCTTCCTCGCCACGCTGGGCCCGGTGGCCGCGCACACCGCGCGCGCCACGTTCGCCGCGAACCTGTTCCAGGCGGGCGGGATCGAGACGCCGAACGCGGGCCCGACCAGTACCGCGCAGGACGTCGTCGCGAAGTTCCGGGACAGCGGCGCGCGGATCGCGTGCCTGTGCGGCAGCGAGACGAGCTACGCGGAGCTGGCCGCGCCCGTCGCGGAGGCCCTGCGCGCCGCCGGGGCCGAACGGATCCTGCTGGCGGGCAAGAGGTCGGACGCGGAGATCGACGAGTACGTGTTCACGGGTTGTCCGGCGCTGCGGGTGCTGGAGCACACCTTCGAGTTCCTCGGAGTGGAGCGATGATCCCGAATTTCGCCGACATCGACCTGGGCGAACCCGCCGCCGGCACCGCCGCGCAGTGGCGGGAAGCGCTGCACGAGGCCACCGGCAAGGGCGCGGACGCGCTGATGTGGGAGACGCCGGAGGGCATCGGCGTCAAGCCGGTCTACACCGGGGCGGACACCGAGGGCCTGGACTTCCTGGGCACGTACCCGGGCATCGCGCCCTACCTGCGCGGCCCGTACCCGACGATGTACGTCAACCAGCCGTGGACGATCCGCCAGTACGCGGGTTTCTCCACCGCCGAGGAGTCCAACGCCTTCTACCGCCGCAACCTCGCGGCCGGGCAGAAGGGTTTGTCCGTGGCGTTCGACCTGGCCACGCACCGGGGCTACGACTCCGACCACCCGCGCGTGGCGGGCGACGTCGGCATGGCGGGCGTGGCCATCGACTCGATCTACGACATGCGCCAGCTGTTCGACGGCATCCCGCTGGACAAGATGTCGGTGTCCATGACGATGAACGGCGCGGTGCTGCCCGTGCTCGCGCTCTACGTCGTGGCGGCCGAGGAGCAGGGCGTCGCGCCCGAGCTGCTCGCCGGGACCATCCAGAACGACATCCTCAAGGAGTTCATGGTCCGCAACACCTACATCTACCCGCCGCGCCCGTCGATGCGGATCATCTCCGACATCTTCTCGTTCACCTCGCGGCGGATGCCGAAGTTCAACTCCATCTCCATCTCCGGCTACCACATGCAGGAGGCCGGCGCGACGGCCGACCTGGAGCTGGCCTACACGCTGGCCGACGGCGTGGAGTACCTGCGGGCCGGCCGGGACGCGGGCCTGGACATCGACGCGTTCGCACCGCGGCTGTCGTTCTTCTGGGCGATCGGCATGAACTTCTTCATGGAAGTCGCCAAGATGCGCGCCGCGCGGCTGCTGTGGGCCAAGCTGGTCAAGGGTTTCGAGCCGAAGTCGCCGAAGTCGCTCAGCCTGCGCACGCACTGCCAGACCTCCGGCTGGTCGCTCACCGCGCAGGACGTGTTCAACAACGTGGCGCGCACCTGCGTGGAGGCGATGGCCGCGACCCAGGGCCACACGCAGTCGTTGCACACCAACGCGTTGGACGAGGCGTTGGCGCTGCCCACCGACTTCTCCGCGCGCATCGCGCGCAACACCCAGCTGCTGCTGCAACAGGAATCGGGCACCACGCGGGTGATCGACCCGTGGGGCGGCAGCGCGTTCGTGGAACGGCTCACCCACGACCTCGCGCACCGCGCGTGGGCGCACATCACCGAGGTCGAGGCGGCCGGCGGGATGGCGCAGGCGATCGACGCGGGCATCCCGAAGCTGCGCATCGAGGAGGCCGCCGCGCGCACCCAGGCGCGGATCGACTCCGGTCGGCAGCCGGTGATCGGCGTGAACAAGTACCAGGTCGAGTTCGACGAGAAGATCGACGTGCTCAAGGTCGACAACGCCGGCGTGCGCGGCCGTCAGCTCGCGAAACTGGCGCGGCTGCGCGAAGAACGCGACCAGTCCACCGTGGACGGTGCGCTCGACGCGCTGACCCGCGCCGCCGACGGCGAGGGCAACCTGCTGGAGCTGGCCATCGACGCGGCCCGCGCGAAGGCCACGGTCGGCGAGATCTCCGAGGCGCTGG
Source organism: Saccharothrix sp. NBAS 001 (assembly GCF_056640475.1). Lineage (NCBI taxonomy): Bacteria > Bacillati > Actinomycetota > Actinomycetes > Pseudonocardiales > Pseudonocardiaceae > Saccharothrix > Saccharothrix sp. NBAS 001. The sequence goes on along the minus strand of NZ_CM153251.1, from coordinate 7,072,047 downwards.
GCAAGGTCTGGGGCCGGCACTCGGCGCAGATCCGCACCATCACCGGGGTCTACCGGGAGGAGGTCGGCTCGGTGTCGAACGTGGACGCGACCCGCGCGGTCGTGGAGAAGTTCGCGCAGGACGAGGGCCGCCGGCCGCGCATCCTGGTCGCCAAGATGGGCCAGGACGGGCACGACCGGGGCCAGAAGGTGATCGCCACGGCGTTCGCCGACCTCGGCTTCGACGTGGACGTCGGCCCGCTGTTCCAGACCCCGGACGAGGTGGCCCGCCAGGCGGTCGAGGCGGACGTGCACGTCGTCGGCGTGTCCTCGCTGGCCGCCGGGCACCTCACGCTGGTGCCCGCGCTGCGCGAGGCGCTGGCAGGGCTGGACCGGGCGGACATCATGATCGTGGTCGGCGGGGTGATCCCGCCGCAGGACTTCGACGCGCTGCGCGAGGCCGGGGCGGCGGCGATCTTCCCGCCCGGCACGGTGATCGCCGACGCGGCGGGCGACCTGCTGCGCAAGCTCTCCGCCCAGCTCGGGCACGGCTAGGGCGGGCGTGGCGAGGGTGGTCGAGGTCGGCGAGTACGCCAAGGGCGTGCTCGCGGGGAACCGGAGCACGCTGGCGCGGGCCATCACGCTGGTCGAGTCGACCCGCGCGGACCACCGCCGGCTGGCGCAGGAGCTGCTGGTCGAGCTGCTGCCGCACGCGGGCAACGCGCACCGGATCGGCGTCACCGGCGTGCCCGGGGTGGGCAAGTCGACGTTCATCGACGCGTTCGGCTCGATGCTCACCGGGCAGGGGCACCGGGTGGCCGTGCTCGCGGTCGACCCGTCGTCGACGAGGACCGGCGGCTCGATCCTGGGCGACAAGACCCGGATGGGCCGGCTCGCGGTGGACCCGGCGGCGTTCATCCGGCCGTCGCCGACCTCCGGCACGCTCGGCGGCGTCGCCAAGGCGACCAGGGAGACCATCGTGCTGGTCGAGGCGGCGGGCTTCGACGTGGTGCTGGTGGAGACGGTCGGCGTGGGCCAATCGGAGGTGGCGGTGGCGAACATGACGGATTGTTCGCTTTTTCTGACACTCGCGCGCACCGGCGATCAACTCCAGGGCATCAAAAAAGGTGTGCTGGAACTCGCGGACGTGATCGCGGTGAACAAAGCCGACGGCGATCACGAGCAGGACGCCCGCAAGGCGGCCCGTGAACTGGCCGGCGCGCTGCGCCTGCTGCGCCCGCCGAACGCGGTGTGGCACCCGCCGGTGCTGACGTGCAGCGGGCTCACCGGGGCGGGGTTGGACACCGTGTGGGAGCAGATCGGGATGCACCGCACCGCGCTGCGGGAGGCCGGTGAGCTGGCCGAGCGGCGACGGCGGCAGCAGGTCGACTGGACCTGGGCGATGGTCAACGACCAGCTGCTGGGCGGCCTGCGCGCCGACCCCGCCGTCCGCGCCCTGGTGCCCGACCTGGAGCGGCAGGTTCGGGATGGCGAACTGACCGCGACGCTGGCCGCGGAGCGCATCCTGGCTGCGTTCACGGGCCGTGAGGCCGATCCCGGTTTGGGTGACCACTGACAGTGGTATCCGCTGTGCACGATGGCTAGTCTTTGTGATTGTGACCAAGTGGCGATCAGTGCTCATGGCGTGCCTCTTCGTGCTCGCCGGTGCACTCACCGTGACCGGAGTGGCGCAGGCCACTCCCGCAGCGCACACCGAGCAGGTCGCCGCCGCCCAGCCGACTGAATCGGTTTCACCAGGGCCGGACATCAACGCACCGCAGCAGACCGACACGGGCATCGCCACCGACACGAAGAGAAAGTTGTGGATCGGTGGTATCGCGGTAGTGCTGTTCGCCCTCGTTTACTGGCGTAACAAGAAGCGCTGGGACAAGTGGCGCAAGGGCCGGAAAGCCGGCTGAGCGGGGTCGTGGGGGCGACCTGAATCCCAGTAGTTGGGATTCGATTGTCGTTATATGGTCCTCCTGTAGGGGCCCTTGCGCGGACATGATCGGTCTGACCGAATCTCGCGCACCGCTTGGCGCAGCCGCGCGACCGGCCGGCGGTTGATCAACGCGACGAGCGACGGGGCTACTGGGGCTGATGCAGGATGGACGCAAATGGGTACCGACTTCCAGATGAGGACGCGCTCGGCCGTCGAGCGGTACTCGGACGCGCTTGTGGAGCTGTCGCACGGCATCCACGCTGAGCCGGAGTTGGCGTTCGCCGAGCACCGCAGCGCCGCCAAGGTGGCGGACCTGCTGGCGGGCGAGGGGTTCGAGGTGGAACGCGGCGTCGCCGACCTGGAGACGGCGTTCACCGCCTCCTACGGCTCCGGGGACCTGGTGCTCGGCCTGTGCGCCGAGTACGACGCGCTCCCCGAGGTCGGCCACGCCTGCGGGCACAACGTCATCGCCGCGGCCTCGGCCGGCGCGGCCCTCGCGCTGCGCGACGTCGCCGACGAGCTGGGGCTCACCGTCCGGGTGATCGGCACGCCGGCGGAAGAGGTCGGCGGCGGCAAGGTGCTCATGCTCGAACGGGGCGTGTTCGACGACGTCTCGCTGTCGATGATGGTGCACCCCGCGCCGTACGAGGCGATCGCGGTGGCCTCGCTCGCGATCACCGACGTCGAGGTGCACTACACCGGCAAACCCTCGCACGCCGCCGCCGCGCCGCACCTGGGTGTGAACGCGGCGGACGCCATCACCGTCGCCCAGGTCGCCATCGGCCTGGCGCGCCAGCACCTGGAACCCGGCCAGATGGTCAGCGGGATCGTCACCCGCGGCGGCACCGTGCCCAACGTGGTGCCCGCCCGCACGACGGCCATGTTCGACCTGCGCGCCGAGAACCTCGAATCCCTGGACCGGCTGGAGGAGCGGATCAACCGCTGCTTCTCCGCCGGCGCACTCGCCACCGGCTGCACGCACGAGGTCGTCAAGGTCTCGCCCGTCTACGCCGAGCTGACCCCCGACCCGTGGCTGGCCGACGCCTACCGGCGTGCCGTCACGGAGTTGGGGCGCACCCCGCTGAGCCCTGCCGAGGAGCAGGGCCGGCGGATCGGCAGCACCGACATGGGCAACGTGACCCGTGCGCTGCCCGCAATCCACCCGACCATCGCCATCGACTGCGGAGACGCGGTGAACCACCAAATCGAGTTCGCGACCGCCTGTGCCTCGGCTTCGGCCGACCGAGCTGTGCTCGACGGAGCGCTCGCCCTTGCCTGGACAACAATTTCCGCCGCGCGTGACGACGCGCAGCGGGACCGGCTCGTGGGCGGTGCGGCATGACGGTTCTCGACTCGCGTCCCGAGCTGCCGGGGGAGGAGGATCCCGAAGTGCTGTTGACCGAGCGCGGGGTCAGCATTGCCCCTGTGGACGATCCGGGCGAGGGGCGCGGCCCCTCCTGGCTGGACGAGTGGCTGACCGCCAACGCCTCCGAAGTGGTGGCCTGGCGGCGGCACCTGCACGCCCACCCGGAACTGTCCCGCCACGAGCACAACACCACCGAGCTGATCTGCGACGTGCTGCGCTCGGCCGGTCTCAAGCCGCGGGTGCTGCCCGGCGGCACCGGCCTGGTCTGCGACGTCGGCAGCGGCCCCCGGTGCGTCGCGCTGCGCGCGGACATCGACGCCCTGCCGATCACCGAGAACAGCGGCGCGCCCTACTCGTCCACAGTGGACGGCGTGGCGCACGCCTGCGGGCACGACGCGCACACCACCGTCCTGCTGGGCGCGGCGCTCGCGCTGGCCTCGGCGACCGAACTGCCCGGCCGGGTGCGGCTGGTCTTCCAGCCGGCCGAGGAGGTCATGCCCGGCGGCGCGCTCGACGTGCTGGCGGCCGGCGGCCTGGACGGCGTCGAGCGGATCTTCGGCCTGCACTGCGACCCGAGGCTGCCGGTCGGCCGGATCGGCACCCGGATCGGGCCCATCACCTCGGCCAGCGACCTGCTGGAGCTGCGGCTGACCTCGCCCGGCGGGCACACCTCGCGCCCGCACCTCACGGCGGACCTGGTGCACGCCCTGGGCACGGTCATCACCGGCCTGCCGGGCCTGCTCTCCCGCCGCGTCGACCCCCGGTCCGGCACCGTCCTGGTGTGGGGCGCGGTGCACGCCGGCGAGGCCGCCAACGCGGTGCCGCAGGACGGCGTGCTGCGCGGCACCCTGCGCACCGGCGACCGGGACATCTGGGCCGAGCTGGAGCCGCTGATCAAGGAGCTGGTGGGCGCGCTGCTCGCGCCGACCGGCGTCGGCTTCGACCTGCACCACCGGCGCGGCGTGCCGCCCGTGGTCAACGACCGCGAGAGCACGGTGCTGCTGCGGGCCGGCATCGAGGCCGCGCTGGGCGAGGACGCCCTGGCGGGCACCGAGCAGTCCTCCGGCGGCGAGGACTTCGGCTGGTACCTGGAGCACGTGCCCGGCTCGTTCGCCCGGTTGGGCGTGTGGGACGGCGTGGGCAAGCAGCGCGACCTGCACCAGCCGGGCTTCGACCTGGACGAGCGGGCGCTGCTGGTCGGCGTCCGGGTCATGGTGCACGCCGCCCTGGCGGCGCTCGCCTGATCCCCCCGGCCCGGCGCGACCGTCGACCGAACCCCCGAGAAGCACCGTCGAACCGCGTATTCGCGCGTGCGTCGACGGTGCTTGTCGGGCCGGTCGGCACGCCGGAACCCTGATCGCCGCGTCGCAGGCCCAGGTCGACCAGAACCCGGGGCTCTGCGGCGGCGGCAAGCAGCTCGGCGTCGACCAGGTCGAGCACCTCGGCGGCACGAACCGGTCGGCGCGGCGGGCGTGGCGAACTGCCGGTACGAGTGGGTGTGCCTGTGGACGGACACCGACTTCGACGGTGCCCGTCTCGCGGAGTACGCGTGCGAGACGTGCCGCCGGCGTTCCAGACCAGCACCGGTTCGATCCACAACAACCAGATCCCCGGCACCGAGACCGTGCTCTACAACGCGGGCGGGGACGTGCTGGACCCGAACCTCGGGCCGAGCCGGATCAACGACACCGGCGTGGGGCGTGCGGTGGCGGGCCACCGCCGCCTCCCCGGCGGTCGTGCGGACCGCACCGGGGCGGGGACGTGGCCCGCGATCGCGCGTCCGCCGGTCAGCTCACCGGCTCGGTGAGCTGGGGGCGGGCCTCCGGGGCGGCCGAGCGGACGGCGTCGGCCGCCTGGTCGTCCGGCTCGGTCTGGGACGCCCGCTCGGCGTCCACCCGCGCGGTGTAGATCTCGACCTCGCGGGCGATCCGCTCCTGGTCCCAGCCGTGCACGCGGGCCATCAGCCCGGCGACCGCCTCGGCGCAGTCGACGCCGCGGTGCGGGTACTCGATGGAGATCCGGGTGCGGCGGGTGAGCGCGTCCTCCAGGTGCAGCGCGCCCTCGTGCGACGCCGCGTAGACGATCTCGACCTGGAGGTAGTCCGGCGCGTCGGGCACCGGCTTGAGCAGTTCCGCATCGGCCGACTCCAGCACCTCGTGCACCAGCGAGCCGTACCGGTCGAGCAGGTGCCGCACGCGGTAGGGGTGCAGCCCGTAGCGGGTGGCGAGCTGGTCGACCTGGTTGACCAGCGCGTGGTAGCCGTCCGCGCCGACCAGCGGCACCTTGTCGGTGATGGACGGCTGGATCCGGCCCGGCAGGTCGACCGACGCGGCGTCCACCGCGTCCGCGCCCATCACCCGGTAGGTCGTGTACTTGCCGCCCGCGATCGCCACCAGGCCCGGCGCGACCCGGGCCACCGCGTGCTCGCGGGACAGCTTCGAGGTCGACTCGCTCTCGCCCGCGAGCAGCGGGCGCAGGCCGGCGTAGACGCCCTCGATGTCGTCGTGCGTCAACGGGGTCGCCAGGACCGTGTTGACGTGGTCGAGGATGTAGTCGATGTCGTTCTTGGTGGCCGCCGGGTGCGCCAGGTCGAGGTTCCAGTCGGTGTCCGTGGTTCCCACGATCCAGTGATTGCGCCACGGGATCACGAACAGCACCGACTTCTCCGTGCGCAGGATCATGCCCGACTCGGAGACGATCCGGTCCCGGGGCACGACGATGTGCACGCCCTTGCTGGCCCGCACCCGGAACCGGCCCCGGCTGCCGGACAGCCGTTGCAGCTCGTCGGTCCAGACGCCGGTCGCGTTGATCACGGCGTGCGCGTGCACGTCGGTCTCCCGGCCGTCCTCGACGTCGCGGATCCGCACGCCCGACACCCGGTCCGCCTCGTGCAGGAACGCCACGACCTGCGTCGACATCCGCACCACCGCGCCGTAGTGGGCGGCCGTGCGGCCCACCATCATGGTGTGCCGGGCGTCGTCGGCCTGCGCGTCGTAGTACCGGATGCCGCCGATCAGGGCGTCCCGCTTGAGCGCCGGGACCATCCGCAGGGCACCCGCGCGGGTGAGGTGCTTCTGGCCCGGCACGGACCGCGCGCCGCCCATGGTGTCGTAGAGCAGCAGGCCCGCCGCCGTGTACGGGCGTTCCCAGACCCGGTGCGTGAGCGGGTAGAGGAAGCTCACCGGTTTCACCAGATGGGGTGCAATTCTGGTGAGCATCAGCTCGCGTTCCCGCAGGGCTTCGCGGACCAGCCCGAACTCCAGCTGCTCCAGGTACCTCAGGCCGCCGTGGAACAGCTTCGACGACCGGCTGGACGTGCCCGAGGCCAGGTCACGGGCCTCGACCAGGGCCACCCGCAGACCTCGGGTGGCGGCGTCGAGCGCCGCGCCGACGCCGACCACGCCGCCGCCGACGATCACCAGGTCGAAGGTCTCCGACCCGAGCCGCTCCCAGTTGCTCTCGCGGTCTTCCGGCCCCAGTCGGCCGGGGGTGGCGGGTCCTGCCGGCGGCTTGCGCGTGGCCACTGTTCAACGCCTCCCTGATACTGACTCGTGGTCCGACCAGGACTGACTCGACCACGTTACCCGCTGGTACGCCACCGTAGACAACTGATCACCACCGGAACTAGCGTCAAAATCATTGTTGGGTGGGCAACGCCGCCGAACCCCGGAGGAGCGCGTCGCCCCCTGCCAAGGCAAGGAGGTCGGCGGATGAGCAATGGCTCGATCTTCGTGTGGGAAACCCTCGGCACCGCGATCCTGATCCTGTTGGGTGCGGGCGTCGTCGCCAACGTTGTCCTCAAGAAGACCACGGGGAACAACGGCGGCTGGTTGCTGATCAACTTCGGCTGGGGCCTCGCGGTGTTCGCGGGCGCCAGCGTGGCCGCACCCAGCGGCGCGCACCTCAACCCGGCGGTCACCCTCGGACTCGCGGTGGCCGACAAGGTCGAGTGGAGCACGGTGCCGTTCTACTTCGCCGGGCAGATGCTCGGCGCGTTCATCGGCGCGGTGCTCGCCTGGCTGACCTACAAGATGCAGTTCGACACCCACGACGACCCGCGCAACACGCGCGGCATCTTCTGCACCGCACCCACCGTGCCCGCACACGGTTGGAACCTCGTCACCGAGATCATCGGCACGTTCGTGCTGGTCGCCTGGGTCCTGCTGAGCCCCGGCGTGAAGGTGGCGCAGGACGGCATCCCGCAGTTCGGCAACTCCGCGCTGGGCTACGCGGGCGTCGCGTTCGTCGTCATCGGCATCGGTGCCTCGCTCGGTGGCCCCACCGGGTACGCCATCAACCCCGCGCGCGACCTCGCGCCGCGCATCGCCTACGCCATCCTGCCGATCCGCGACAAGGGCAGCGCGGAGTGGGGGTACTCGTGGGTGCCCGTGATCGGTCCGCTGGTCGGCGGCCTGCTCGCGGCGCTGCTGTACCTGGCCCTCCCGGTCTGACCGCACGAAAGGACGCAGCATGACCAAGTACGTGGCCGCGCTCGACCAGGGCACGACGTCGACCCGGTGCATGGTCTTCGACCACTCGGGCCGGGTGGTCGCCGTCGACCAGACCGAGCACCGGCAGATCTTCCCGCGCGCCGGGTGGGTGGAGCACGACCCCGAGGAGGTGTGGACCAACGCCCGGCAGGTCGCGGCCGGCGCGCTGGCCAAGGCCGACCTGACCATCGCCGACATCGCCGCGGTCGGCATCACCAACCAGCGCGAGACGACCGTGGTGTGGGACCGCACCACCGGCCGCCCGGTGTACAACGCGATCGTCTGGCAGGACACCCGGACGGACAAGATCTGCCAGGAGCTGGGAGCCCTGGGCGGCGGTCAGGAGCGGTACCGGGCCACGACCGGGCTGCCGCTGGCCACGTACTTCTCCGGCCCCAAGATCCGCTGGATCCTGGACAACGTGGACGGCGCGCGGGCCAAGGCCGAGGCCGGCGACCTGCTGTTCGGCAACATGGACAGCTGGGTGCTGTGGAACATGACCGGCGGCCCGCAGGGCGGCGTGCACGTCACCGACCCGACCAACGCCTCCCGCACCCTGCTGATGGACCTCGACACGCTGTCCTGGGACGCGGACATCGCGGCCGACATGGGCGTGCCGCTGTCCATGCTGCCGGAGATCAAGTCGTCCTCCGAGGTGTACGGGCACGTCCGGGAGCGCGGCGCGCTGGCCGGCGTGCCGATCTCCGGCATCCTCGGCGACCAGCAGGCGGCCACGTTCGGGCAGGCCTGCCTGTCGCCCGGCGAGGCCAAGAACACCTACGGCACCGGCAACTTCGTGCTGCTCAACACCGGCAACGACAAGGTCATGAGCGAGAACGGCCTGCTCACGACGGTCTGCTACAAGATCGGCACGGCCGCTCCGGTGTACGCGCTGGAGGGCTCGATCGCGGTGACCGGCTCGCTGGTGCAGTGGCTGCGCGACAACCTCGGCCTGATCGGCACGGCCGCCGAGATCGAGACGCACGCGCGGTCGGTGGACGACAACGGCGGCGCGTACTTCGTGCCCGCGTTCTCCGGCCTGTTCGCGCCCTACTGGCGCGCCGACGCCCGGGGCGCGATCGTCGGCCTGACCAGGTTCGTCAGCAAGGGGCACCTGTGCCGGGCGGTGCTGGAGGCGACCGCGTTCCAGAGCCGCGAGGTGATCGAGGCGATGAACGCCGACTCCGGGGTGGCGCTGACCTCGCTGAAGGTGGACGGCGGCATGGTGGTCAACGAGCTGCTGATGCAGTTCCAGGCCGACATCCTGGGCGTGCCGGTGATCCGGCCGGTGGTCAACGAGACCACCGCGCTGGGCGCGGCGTACGCGGCGGGGCTGGCGGTCGGGTTCTGGGAGTCGGAGGACGACATCCGGCAGAACTGGGCCCAGGACAAGCAGTGGGACCCGTCGATGGACGACGAGACCCGCGAGCGCGAGTTCAAGTCCTGGAAGAAGGCGGTGACCCGGACCTTCGACTGGGTGGAGTGACGCGCGCGGGGCGCCGCCGGCGGGCGGCGCCCCGGAGCACGGGGTCAGTCCAGGTCGTCGTGGCGCATCAGCTGGCGGCCGGCCTCGGTGATCGAGCCGGTCAGCGACGGGTAGACGGAGAACGTCGTCGCCAGGTCCTCGACGGTGAGCTGGTTCTGCACGGCGAGCGCGATCGGCAGGATCAGCTCGCTGGCGTTCGGCGCGACCACGACGCCGCCGATCACCACACCGGTCGCCGGGCGGCAGAACAGCTTCACGAAACCGCGTCGCAGGCCCTCCATCTTGGCCCGGGGGTTGGTGGCCAGCGGCAGCATGATCGTGCGCGCCGGGACCTCGCCGGAGTCGATCGCGTGCTGGCTGATGCCGACCGTCGCGATCTCCGGGTTGGTGAACACGTTCGCCGCGACCGTCTTGAGCTTGATCGGGCTCACGCCCTCGCCCAGCGCGTGCCACATGGCGATCCGGCCCTGCATCGCGGCGACGCTGGCCAGCAGCAGCACGCCGGTGCAGTCGCCCGCCGCGTACACGCCGGGGACCGTCGTGCGCGACACCCGGTCGACCGTGATGTACCCGCCCCGGCCGAGTTCGATGCCGATCTTGTCCAGGCCGAGGTCGGTGGTGTTGGGCACCGAGCCGACCGTCATCAGGGCGTGGCTGGCCTCGATCGTGCGACCGTCTTCCAGGTGAATGAGGACGCCGTCGCCGACGTTCTCCACCCGGTCCGCGCGGGCGTGCTTCACCACGGCGGTGCCGCGCTCGGCGAACACGTCCTCCAGCACGGCCGCCGCGTCGGCGTCCTCGTGCGGGAGCACGCGGTCCCGGCTGGACACCATGGTCACCTTGACGCCCAGCTCGGTGTAGGCGGAGGCGAACTCCACGCCGGTGACCCCCGAGCCGATCACCGCCAGGTGCTCGGGCAGCTCGGGCAGGTCGTAGATCTGCCGCCAGGTCAGCACGCGCTTGCCGTCCGGCTCCGCGCCGGGCAACACGCGCGGGGTCGCACCGGTCGCGATGAGCACCACGTCGGCCGGCAGCACCTCGGGCTCGCCCTCGCCGGTGAGCGCCACCACCCGGTGCTGGGCGAGGCCGCGCTCGTCGTCGCAGAACTTCGCGGTGCCGGTGATGATCCGCACGCCCTCGCGCTGGAGGCGGGCGCGGACGTCGGCGGACTGCGCCAGCGCGAGCCCCTTCACCCGCCCGTGGACCACCGGGAGGTCGACCGCCGCGGTCGTGTCGTCGGTGCGGATGCCCAGCTCACCGGCGTTGCTGAAGGCGCTGCGGCCACCGGCCGAGGCGATGAAGGTCTTGGACGGGACGCAGTCGTAGAGCACGCACGCGCCGCCCAGGCCGTCGGCCTCGACGATGGTCACGTCGGCTCCGTGCTGGGCCGCGACCAGCGCCGCTTCGTAACCTGCGGGACCACCGCCCATGATGACGATGCGGGTCACGACAAGTCCTCCTCGCGTTCTGCTGCGGCCGGGACAACCGTACGCGGTCGGGTTCCGGGGCGTGTCGTCCGGTCTTCCGGTCCCTCCTGGTGATCGCGGGGTCGCTAGGCTGTCGTCGTGCCGCTCTATGCCGCGTACGGGTCCAACATGGATCCGAACCAGATGATGGAGCGAGCCCCGTACTCCCCGATGGCGGGGACCGGGTGGCTCGCCGGCTGGCGACTGACGTTCGGTGGCGAGGACCTCGGCTGGGAGGGCGCGCTCGCCACGATCGTGGAGGACCCGGACTCCCAGACCTTCGCCGTGCTGTACGACGTGAGCCCGCGTGACGAATCCCGGCTGGACCGGTGGGAGGGCGCGCTCGGGCTCTACAAGAAGATCCGGCTGCGGGTGCAGACCCTGGAGGGGTCGGTCACCGCGTGGCTCTACGTGCTGGACGCCTACGAGGGCGGCCTGCCGTCCGCGCGGTACATCGGCGTCGTGGCCGACGCGGCGGAGGCGGCCGGCGCGCCGGACGACTACGTCTCCGACCTGCGCACCCGGCCGTGCCGGGGCATCGGCCCCTGAGCCCACCCACCTCGGACCGGCCGGGGCAGACCACCTGATCGGGCGAGTTCGTCCCGGGTTCGGCACCGACCCCGCGACGTCGCCGGAGCGCGGGGCCGGCACCGGGTCAGCGGTGGTCACGGCCACGTGCCGCCGGTCGTCCCGGCACCAGCCTGGCGTGCAGGCACCTGGTAATCCGCGCGATCAGGGTTGCAGGGTTCCGCAGGTCCTCGGGCCCCGCCCGCAGCAGCGTCCAGCCCGCAGCCCCTCGAACGGCGGGTGCGGGCCGGCCCGCCGCGCAGTCGAGCGCGAGTCCCGCCGCCGGCCAGGCGAAATCGGCCAGGTGGACGCCGGTCGCCGACGGCACCGGGTGGTGCTGCTCCGGGGGCGGCAGGCCCGCGTCGACCAGGGCGAGCAGCAGCCGGCCCCGGCCCGGCGACCCGCCGGACGCCAGCGCCAGCAGCGCCGGCGCGCGCCGGGTGCCGCGCGGGTCCGCGCGGGCGGCGACCCGAGCCCGCACCGCCGCCCTCACCCCGGCCCGCCGGTCCGCAGGCAGACCGGACAGCACCTCGTCCGCACAGGCCAGCGCCACGTGCCGGGCGGCCTGGCAGAGCACGTCGCACAGCGCCGCGTCCAGCGGCTGGCAGGGCAGGCCGGCCACCTCGTGCACCTCGCCCACCCGGCCGCGGTGCACCAGCACCCCGGGGTGCCGCCGGGCACCGGCCCAGTACGGCACCTGGACGTGCAGCGCGCCCACGCGGGCCGCCGCACACCCGTGCAGGCTCAGCGCCGTCTCGCGGGCCAGCACGGCGTGCGGCCCGGTGGCCAGCAACGCCGCCGCGCACCGGGCGCGGAAGTCGGACGGGGGCGGGCCGGGCTCAGGGCCGGGCCGCGGGCGGGCCCGGTGCGGGCCGGTGGGCAGCTGCGTCACGACCAACCGAGGGACGGACCCCCGGCGGCCGTACCGGTGTCACTCGGTCGGGGGAAGCAGGTCGGTCAGGTGCTGCACCAGCCGGCGCGGGTCCGTCGGGGACACCGTGCTCCACGGCTGCTGGCCCGGCGTCGCCCGGCGCAGCTGCGCGTACCGGCCGTGCGGGTTGTCGAAGAACGCCACCACGTGCTCGGGCCGCACCCGCTTGCCCCACTTGTCCCGCACCGCCGCGCCGAACTGGCCCCGGTTCCCGGCGTCGCGGAACATCTCGGCCAGCGCCTTCGCGTCCTCCTGCCGCACGCCGCGCGCGCGGAGCGCGTCCTCCAGCTTGTCCGGTGTGCCCGCCGCTGCCGCCGCCGCGTCCAGGTCGGCGCTGGGCAGCGTCACCGAGTGCCCGGGGCCGGGCGGCATGCCCGGCAGCACGCCCAGCGCCTCGCGGGGCAGGCCCTCGCTGGAAGCCGGGCGCAACGTGAGCCGGTCGCCGTCGAGCACCGCGAGCACCGCCGACTGGCCCTTCGCCGCCGCCAGCACCCGGACGCTGCGGCCCAGCCACAACCTGCCGTCGACCTCCTGCTGGGGCCGGTTGAGCAGGTGCAGCAGGTCTTCCAGCATCGGGTCGAGCGACACCGGGCGGCCCAGGCCCCGCGCGTCCAGCGCCGCCCACGCCGAGCGTTCCAGCTCCGCCCGCTCGGCGTGCGTCTTGCCGGGTGAGGGGACCTTGAGCACCAGCGGCATGGTCTCCAGGCGCAGGTGCTCCCAGAGCACGTCGAACTCCAGCGCGGAGATCGTCACCGGCTCACGCAGGTCGTTGGTGCCCAGGTCCAATCCGAAACTCGTCATCAGTGGGTGGTGCTCTCCCCGATCACCGGTGGCGAGATGATCCCGCCGATGCCGTAGATGTCGTCGGTCTCGCGCAGGTAGTCGGCGCCGTCGTGCTCGCCGTCCTCCTCCTCGTCCGCCCGCGCGCCGCCCAACCCGCCGAACGGGTCGAACGCCTGCTGCGGCGCGACGGGGACGCCGACCGTCCGCTTGTGCACGGTGTCGCCGCTGCCCTGCTGGCCCGCGCCGGGCAGGCCGCCCGCGCCCGGACCGGGGGTGCCGGTCGCGTGCTGGGCGTTGGCCGCCGCGATCGCGCCGAACTCCGCGGAGCTGGCCGACGTGGTGCCGCTCGCCCGGCCGAGCGCCTGGTCGGCGGGGTTGCCGCCACCCTGGTGCTGCTCGGCGGTCGTGGTGTCGGCGGCCCGCTTGTCCCGGTCGTTGCGGGAGCCGCCACCGCCGCCGATCACGCCGCCGGGGCCGAACCCGGGGTGCCCCGGGCCGCCCGGCACGCTGTTCGCGGGCCTGGTGTTCGAGCCGGGGCCGCCGGGCGCGCTCGTGGTCGGCGCGGTCGACGTGCCGGTGTTGCCGCCGGGCACCCCGCCGGGCCTGGGCGGCTGCTGCGGGGTCCACCCGCCGCGCCCGCCCCGGCCGCCGCCGCGACCGCCGTTCCAGCCGCCCCAACCGCGCCCGCCGCGCGGACCGCCGTGGAAGCCGCCGGGGCCGCCCATGCCGATGTTCTCGTTGCGCACCACGTCCGGTGCGTTGATGACCAGCTGCGGGGGCTGGTGGAACTGGCCCAGCGTGGTCACGTTCGACGTGGTGGACGACGCGTAGGTGGTCATCACCTCGCGGGCCCGCTGCTCGGCCGCGTTGTGCGCGCGTTCCTGCTTCTCGTAGTCCGTCTGGCCGCCCACGAGGTGGGTCAGGCCGGTCAGCAGCGCGCCCGGGTCCTCGGCGGTCATCTTGACCGGGGGCGGCATGTCGGCGCGCGCCTTGGCGATGTAGTCGGCCTGGAGTTCGGCGGACGTGCGCATGACTTCCGCACCGCCGCGGGCGTCGTCCGCCCACGCGGCCAGCGGGTTCATCCCCGTCCGGGCCTGGTCGGCCGCCGCGCCCTCCCAGGTCGCGCCGGAGCGCAGCACACCGGCGTGCAGCTCGGAGTTGATCTCGGCCAGCGCGGCCGACACGCCCTCCCAGCGCTCCACCGAGGCGTGCGAGGCCTTGGGCCCCGGACCGGAATTGATCTTCCGGTACAGCTCCTCGTGGCTGTAGCCGTTCCAGCGGTGTCCATCGGGCATGACGATTCCCCTTGCCTGCGGTCCGCGCTCAGCGACCGCCTTGCTGCTCCATCAACCCGGTGTTGTCGTCTTCGATGGACCGGTACTGCTGCTCGACCAGCGTCAGCGCGTCCATGGCTCCCTTGAGCTGCCGCTGGTAGTCGCGCAGCGCGCTCAGCGCCGAGTCGCCGGACTCCAGGGAGCGCTCGTTGAACCGCTCCGCGGCGTCCTCGCTGACCGGGTCGCCCGCCCAGGGCCGGACCCGGACCTCGGTGACCGCCAGTTCGATCTGCTGGTCCAGCTTCGTCAACGCGCCTGCGAACGCGTTGCGGAGACTGGGTATGGCGCTGGGTTCCACGTTCAAGGTGTGCGACATCGGCGGCGGCGTGCCGCCAGTGTCCGCACCACGCCCGCGGTCTTCCGACGGCATGGACGACCTCCCCGTCTGCCTCTGTCGTCTGCCTCGGTTCGACTCCCGGCCGCGCCGGCAGGTTCCCTCGGCATGGTCACTTTAGCCACACCGTCCGACAGCGGGGAGTGGGTGGAACGCACTTCCCCCGCGCGGGTCAGCCCCGTTGCAGCAATCCGGCCACCGCCGCTTCTGCCGCGCGTTGCGCCCCCTGACAGAGAATGTCTTGTTTCACCTGCGTCTTGTTGCCGCCGTCGCGGAACATCACGTCCAGGAACTGGCCGTCGGCCACGTCGACCTCGACGTTGCACACGTCGTCGAGCCCCGGCGTGCGCACGGTGAGCGCCGGGAACCCGCTCACCGCCGTCGGCCGGGCGTCGACCTGCGCGTTCTCGCTCAACCACACCTCGATGCCCTCGACCGTGACCAGCACCAGGCGCACCACGTTGCCGCTGATGCTGCTCCGAATGGTGCACGCCTTCGCGTTGCCGAAGCTCGATTCGACGTATCCGCTGGGCGGGTTGTCCAGGCTGAGCTGCATCCGCTGATCTGCGGAGAGCACCGCGCACGGGTCCAGACCGTCCAGCGGCAGCGGTCGGGGGCGGGGCGACAGCGTGATCCGCGGCGTCGTGGTCACGCTCAGTGGTTCGTCCACGCGGCCGTCAGCCTTGTTGTCGGGTAAGGGCGTGCAGGCGACGAGCGTCGACGCGGTGAGCGCGACGATCAAGCGAGCAGCCCTCATGAGCACCTACCGTAGCCGTGTCCACACGCCGTGTGGACCCCTGGACTCGAATCCGCATTTCCGCGCCAACCGCTCGCCGGCTTTGTCGGAAGGTGCGGTGGTGATGCGCGCCAGATCCAGAAAACCGAACCCGAAGCCCGTCACGGCTTGCACCGCGCGCGTGCCGATGCCTTTTCCGCGCAGTTGCGGCGTGATCCAGCAGAACAGTTCGCCGGCGGCGGAGATCGAGATCTCGCCGACCGCCGTGTTCGACAACTGTTCACACACCGCCCACGAACAGGATTCGTCCGCGTCCCACTGCCGTCGCCGCTCGGCCACGTGCGCGCCGGCCGCGTCGAGGCTGTCGAACCGGCCGCCCGCGAGCAGCGCGACCCGGTCGTCCATCCGGTCGTCCACCCGCAGTTCGCGCAGGTAGAACTCGCCCGCGTTGATCTCGACCGGCTCCATGGCCGGCGAGACTAGTCCGTCACGAACCCGTCGTGGCGTTCGGCCAGCGCTTCGAGTTCGGGACGCCGGGCGTGCGCGGGCCCGCCGTCCGGCGCGGTGCTCATCTCGACGACCCAGTCCGCGTCCTCGGCGTCGTCCTCGCCGGCCAGCAGGTCCTTGTGCACCGCGCAGGGTGCCCAACCCGCCGCGCGCAGGTCCCGGGCGAGCGCTTCGGCCTCGTCCCGGTCGTGCAGGACGAGCAGCAGGAAATCAGCCACCGAGCAGGCCCCGTCCGGCCAGCGCGGTCCGCAGCGCGGCGGTGTCGGGCGTGTGCACGCCGTCGAGCCCGGCCGCGACGGCACCGGCCGCGTTGGCCGCGTTGTCGTCGCAGAACACCGTCCCGCCGGCGGGCACGCCCAGCCTGGCCACGGCCTTGCGGAACGCCTCCGGGTCCGGCTTGGCCGCGCCGAGTTCCGCCGAGGTCACCACGTCGTCCACCTCGCGGTCCAGGCCGAGCGCGCGCAGGTCGGCCGGCAGCCGGTCGGTCGCGTTGCTGAACAGCGCCACCCGGTGCCGCCGCCGCACCACCCGGACCAGGTCCAGCGCCTCCGGCAGGACCGCGCCGAGCCGGCTCCACGCGGCCACCGCGTCCCGCGCGGTGGCCGGGCCGACGTCGGCGGCGAGCCGGTCGCGGATCGCGGCCCGCCACGCGGCGTCGGAGACCTCGCCGAGCAGCGCCGGACCGGCGAGGGAGAAGGCGAGCCGGCCGAGCGCGCCGCGCGGCAGGCCGTGCGCGTCCTCGATCGGGTCGTCCGGGCCGAACGCGCGCAGCACGCCGTCCAGGTCGAGCAGCAGCAGGGTCACCGCCGCCCGCCCATCCGGCCGATCAGCACCGCCACCAGCGGCACCAGCAGGAAGATCAGCGGGTTGCGGAACCCGAAGACGAACACCGCCACGCACGCGATGCCCACCGCGGGCACGATCGCGTTGGCCAGCCTCGGGTCCAGCCGGAACCCGCCGCGCGGCGCGGGCGCCGCCGACGGCAGGGGAGCGACCTGGGCGAACACCGGGTGCGGCGCGGGCAGGTCGCCGAACAGCGCCAGCAGGTCACCCCGGGTCTTCGCCGTGGTCACCCGGGCCGACCGGTCGCCGTACTCGTCGACGTCCAACCGGCCCTCGCCGAGGTGTTCGCCCAGCAGGCGGAGCGCCTGTTCGCGGTCCGCGTCACCGATCCGGATGTCCCGTTCGCCCACGCGGTCGAGCTTATTCCTTGATTTCGCAGAGGACGGTGCCCTGGGTGACGGTCGTGCCCGGTTCGGCGGAGAGCCCGGTCACGGTGCCCGCCCGGTGCGCGGTCACCGGGTTCTCCATCTTCATGGCCTCCAGCACGACGATCAGCTCGCCCGCCTCGACCTGCTGCCCGTCCTCCACCGCGACCTTGACGATCGTGCCCTGCATGGGCGCGGCCACCGCGTCGCCGGACACCGCCGCGCCGCCCGTGCCGCCACCGCGCTTGCGCGGCTTGGCCTTCGCGCCCGCCTTCGGGGCGGCCGAGCCGACCGCCAGGTCACCGGGCAGCGACACCTCCAGCCGCCGGCCGCCGACCTCGACCACCACGGTCTGCCGAGGCTCGTCCTCGCTCGCCTCCGCGCCGCCGGCGAACGGCTCGACGGTGTTGTCGAACTCGGTCTCGATCCACCGGGTGTGCACGGTGAACCCCTCGTCGGTGCCCACGAACGCCGGGTCGCGGACGATCAGGCGGTGGAACGGCAGGACCGTCGCCATGCCGTCCACGACCATCTCGTCGAGCGCGCGCCGCGCCCGCTCCAGCGCCTGGGTGCGGTCCTCGCCGGTGACGATCAGCTTGGCCAGCAGCGAGTCGAACTGGCCGCCGATCACCGTGCCGCTCTCCACGCCCGCGTCCACCCGGACACCGGGACCGGTCGGTGCGGCGAACGCGGTGACCGTGCCGGGCGCGGGCAGGAAGCCCCGGCCCGCGTCCTCGCCGTTGATGCGGAACTCGATCGAGTGACCGCGCGGGGTCGGGTCCTCGGTGAACCGCAGCGGCTCGCCGGCCGCGATCCGGAACTGCTCGCGCACCAGGTCGAGGCCCGAGGTCTCCTCGCTGACCGGGTGCTCCACCTGGAGGCGGGTGTTGACCTCCAGGAACGAGATGGTGCCGTCCACCGCGACCAGGTACTCGACCGTGCCCGCGCCGTGGTAGCCGGCCTCCTTGCAGATGGCCCGCGCCGACGTGTGGATGGACGCGCGCTGCTCGTCGGTGAGGAACGGCGCGGGGGCCTCCTCGACCAGCTTCTGGTGCCGGCGCTGCAGCGAGCAGTCGCGGGTGCCGACCACGATCACGTTGCCGTGCTGGTCGGCGAGCACCTGGGCCTCGACGTGCCGGGGCTTGTCCAGGTAGCGCTCCACGAAGCACTCGCCGCGCCCGAACGCGGTGACCGCCTCGCGCACCGCGCTGTCGAACAGCTCGGGGATCTCCTCCAGCGTGCGGGCGACCTTCAGCCCGCGCCCGCCGCCGCCGAACGCCGCCTTGATCGCCACCGGCAGGCCGTGCTCCCGGGCGAACGCGACGATCTCGTCCGGCCCGGACACCGGGTCCTTGGTGCCGGGCACCAGCGGCGCGCCCGCGCGCATCGCGATGTGCCGCGCGGTCACCTTGTCGCCCAGGTCGCGGATCGCCTGCGGGGTCGGCCCGATCCAGGTCAGGCCCGCGCTCAGCACCGCCTGCGCGAAGTCGGCGTTCTCGGACAGGAACCCGTAGCCGGGGTGCACCGAGTCCGCGCCCGCGCGCTTGGCCACGTCCAGGAGCTTGTCGACGGAGAGGTAGGTGTCACCCGGCGTGCTGCCGCCGAGCGCGAACGCCTCGTCCGCGAGCCGGACGAACGGGGCGTCCCGGTCGGGGTCGGCGTAGACGGCGACACTGGCCAGACCAGCGTCTTCGCAGGCGCGGATGACCCGGACGGCGATCTCCCCGCGGTTGGCGACGAGGACCTTGCGCAGCGACACGACGTCCTACCTCCTGGCAACGCTGGTGCGGAGTGGCAATGGACGGGGAGTTTAGTGACTCGCCAGTAAGTCGTGATGGAGAGACAGCTCACGTGCGGGTGGAACAATCGGCGACCGTGACCCGACCACCGGTAGCCGCGCTGCTCGTGGCCTGCCTGGCGGTGGCCACGACCGCGGCGGGAATGGTCTTCGCCTGGTCGCTGCGCCCGTCCGCGCCGGCCGCCCCGACCACCGGTCCGAGCGTGGACGACCTGAGGTGCGGGACGGTCGCGTGCCAGCCGGTCGTGCGCGCGGACGTGGGCAAGGACACCGTGGAGGTGCTGTTCGGCCAGGGCGTCGGCCGGATCCGCACGAACGGGGCGTCCGGGCGCAACATCTTCGAGCTGACCATCGCCGAGTCCGGTGCCGCGATCACGGCGGATTCGCTGGAGTGCCGGGACGCGGTGGTGTCGGTGTGCCTGGTGAGCGGGGCGGTGGGCGGCGAGATGCGCGGCGAGCTGCTGGTGCGGCGCAGCGGCGCGTGGTCGCGGGCGCAACTGCCTTACGTGGCCAGCGGCGGGTATTTGGGGCTTGAGGACGTGAACGCCGACGGGGTGGACGACGTGGTGGCGGTACAGCGGGCGTGTGGCCCGGGAGTGGACTGCTCACGTCGCTTCGCGCAGGTGTTCTCGCTGGTGGGAGCCAAGACCGAACTGGGCTGCACGACCGTGGTGGCCGACCAGGGCCTCCTGCCGGGCTGGCCCGACGTCACCCCGGCACCCGCCCAACTCCACCCGTGCGGAGCCTGACCCACCCGGCCGCGCCTTGGGAGCCGTCGGCCCGTCCCCGGATCGGACCGGTCCGTTTCCACCACTCGTTGCCGACGCCCCCGCTGCTCGGCCGCTCGCTTCCTGACGCGCGTGCTGCTGGAAGGTGCCCGCCCGGGCCGCCGGTGCCAGCCGAAAGCCGCTGCTGCCTGACCCGCTGTTTGTCCGATCCGCAGACCCGCCGACCTGGTCAACCTGCTGTCTGCCTGACTTGCTGTCCGACCCGGCTGGCCTGTCCGACCTGCTTGCCTGCCCGACCCTCCGCAGCCAGTCCGATCCGCGTCGGTCGTCTGGCCTGCTGGTTGCCCGACTCGTCGGTCGTTTGGCCCGCCCTGCCTGCCGTCCGACTCGCCGGCCGGACACCGATACCTGCCCGATTCGCCGGCAGAACGCCGCCGCCGGTCCGCACCGCCGGTCATCCGCCCCCGCCGGCCCCGGTCCGCTGCCTGCCGGACTCGCTGCCTGCCGGACTCGCCGGTCGAACAGTCGCTCGCGCGTGATTGTCGGTACCCGGTGGGATAATGATCATCGGGGGCCGGAGGCCAACGCGACTCGGCCCGAGATCCCCGGTCGGGAGCCTCGGGCCGAGTGGTGAGCAGATCAGGCCGCGCTGGTCAGTCCGCGCTGGTCAGGCGGGGCTGATGCGGCCGGTCGCGACGGGCTCGCGCGGGCCGGTGAGCAGCGGCGGCTCGCTGGGGGCGTTGAGCACCTCGTCGTCCAGGATGCCCTCCGAGCGCGCGACCAGCACCGGCACCGTGATCTGGCCCGCCACGTTGGTCGCGGTGCGGATCATGTCCAGGATCGGGTCGATCGCGTAGACCACGGCCACACCGGTCGCGATCACCTCGGGCGGCATGTTCACCGCGCCCAGGGTCAAGGTCAGCATGGTGAACCAGCCGGTCGTGCCCGCCGTCGCCAGCGCGCCGAACACCGCCACCGCCACGATCGCCACGTACTGCCACAGACCCAGTTCGACGCCGAACAGGTTCGCGATGAACACCGTGGCGATCGCCGGGTACACGGCCGCGCAACCGTCCATCTTCGTGGTCGTGCCCAGCGGCACCGCGAAGGACGCGTAGTCGTCGTCCACGCCGAGGTTCGCGGCGGTCTGCCGGCTCAGCGGCAGGGTCGCGCCCGACGAGCGGGACACGAACGCGAACTGGATCGCCGTCCACGCCTTCGAGAAGAACGTCAGCGGGTTGACCTTGCCGACGAACCGCAGCAGCACCGGGTACACCACGAACAGCACCAGCAGCGTGCCGCCGTACACGGTCGCGATCAGGCTGAACAGGGGCTGCACGAACGAGTTGCCGTAGGTCGCGAACGCGGTCCCGATCAGGCCGAACACGCCGAGCGGGGCGAGCAGCACGATCCAGCCGACGATCTTCTGCACCAGGTCGAACGCCGACTTGGTGAACGTCACGAACGGGGTGGCCTTCTCGCCCAGCGCGTACGCGGCGAAGCCGACCAGGATCGCGATGAACACGACCTGGAGCACCTCGCCCTCGGTGAAGGCGCTGAAGATGTTGGACGGCACCAGGGTGTCGAGCAGGTTGCTCCACGAGCCGCCCTCACGGGTGGACAAGCGCTTGAGCGCCGCCTCTGTCGGTGTCACCTGGACACCTGTGCCGGGCTTGAAGATCAGCGCGATCGCCAGGCCGATGAGCACGGCGATCAGCGAGGTGATCGCGAACCAGAGCAGCGTCTTGCCGCCCAGGCGCGCGGCCCGCGCACCGCCGAGCCGGCGCAGGCTGGTGATGCCCACGACGATCGCGGTGAACACCAGCGGGATGACGGTGAACTGGAGCAGGCTGGTGAACGTGCCGCCGATCTTGCCCAGCGTGGTGGTCAGCCAGGCGAGTCCGGCGGACTTGGCGAGCCAGCCCGCGAGCGCGCCCAGCACGAGCGCGACGAGCACGGTGAGGCCGAAGACCTTCGGCTTGGTGTAGGTGCGGACGAACGACATGTCGGGGCTCCGGGGGTGCGCAGGGCAGGACGGGGGGACGGCGGTCAGCCGCGACAGCCCGTGTTCGTCCTGCGCCCGAAGTCGATGTGACGGCGGCGCGTCAGCAATTCGTTCATCGGCTCCCCCAACGCCATACCTCAGGGGGAGCTTCCCGGATCAGGGCAAATGTGACAACGGCTACCAGATGTCGGACATCGCGACGCCGACCAGGCCGAGCAGCCGGCGGGTGAGCGGCAGGCTGATGCCGATCACGCTGGACGGGTCGCCGTCGATGCCGTCCACGAACCAGCCACCGCGCCCGTCCAGGGTGAACGCCCCGGCGACGCCCAGCGGCTCGCCGGAGGCCAGGTACGCCTCCAGCTCGGCCCGCGACGGCGTGCCGAACCGGACGACGGTCGCCTCG
This sequence comes from Saccharothrix sp. NBAS 001, assembly GCF_056640475.1. Lineage (NCBI taxonomy): Bacteria > Bacillati > Actinomycetota > Actinomycetes > Pseudonocardiales > Pseudonocardiaceae > Saccharothrix > Saccharothrix sp. NBAS 001. The sequence goes on along the minus strand of NZ_CM153251.1, from coordinate 7,049,985 downwards.
TGGTCGGCGGCGCGTTCGGAGATCCGCCCGTCGACCACGCGCAGCACGGCGTGCCCGGTCAGCAGGGTGCCGGACCGGCCGGCCATCCGCCGCCACCGCTCACGCGCCACCTCGACCGTGCCGGGCTTGCCCTCGACGTCGCCGTCCGGGGTGAGCAGCATCGAGTCGCAGCCGACGACCACGGCGTCGCGCTCGTCGCCCGCGATCGCCTCGGCCTTGGCCACCGCCAGCGCGGTGACCAGCTCGGCGGGTTCGGGGTCGGGCAGCGCGGCGGCCACCGCGTCCTCGTCCACGCCGGACACCCGGACCACGGGTTCGACGCCGGCGTTGCGCAGCACGGTCAAGCGGGCGGGGGAAGCGGAAGCAAGCACGAATCGCACGTCGGGAACCCTAACGGCCCCGATCGGGAACGCTGCGGACACCGGGCGCGTCACACCCAGGGGTGATCCAGGGGTTCGGTGCGTAGAACTACCGATGCGCCCCGCGCGCGGGTTCGGCAACCTCGGAGATGTGTTGCAGCGCCGGGCTCTGGTGGTCCGCCGGACCGATCGGGCTCGTGGTCGGCGCCGGTGGTGGTGGATCGCGCCGCTCGCCCTGCTGGGCGGGCTGGCGACGGTCGTCGTGTCCACCGACCCGGTCGGCTACGGGGTCCCCCTCTGGCCGTTCGCGAACGGCTCCGACCAGGTCGAGTACCGGATCATGGACGCGGTGACCGACTCGGCACGCGCCCAGGGCGACCCCACGCGGGTGCCGTCGGCGGTGGCTGCGGACGGCGTCGAGGTGCTCGACACCCGCCTGCACCCGCCCGGCGGCGGGGTCTGGATGAGGGTGCGCCTGCACCTGCCGGACGGCACGCGCTGCCGCGAGGTCATGGTGCTCGGCGACGGCGTCCAGGTGAACAGCCGCCGCGTCGACTGCTGACCGCTTGCCCGGGTGTTCGGGGCGCGGTGGGGCGGGCGCGGTGGGGCGGGCGGTGCGTCGAGGCCGGGTCGGTTCAGCGCGGCAGGCCGGACGCGCGCCACGCGCCCGGACCGGGCGTCAACGCCGGCCGGACCAGCCGGGAGCGGTCGGACCAGGCCGAACGGCCGGTCGGCGCGTCGGTCCCGCCGCCGCCGGCGGTGGCCAGGCCCGCCACCACGGCGGTCAGCGCGGCCAGTTCCGCGTCGTCCGGGTTGCCCCGGACGACGCGCAGGTAAGGGCGTTCGCTCATAGTGGGATGTTCCCGTGCTTCTTGGGCGGCAGCACCTCGCGCTTGTCGCGGAGCATCGACAGCGCCCGCGCGACGTACGACCGCGTGTAAGAGGGTGGGATGACGGCGTCGACGTATCCGCGTTCCGCCGCGACGTAAGGGTTGCAGAGGGTGTCCTCGTACTCCTGCTGCAACTGCGCGCGCAGCGCGTCGACGTCCTGACCCTCGTTCACGGCGTTGGCCAGCGTCTTGCGGTGCACGATGTTCGCGGCACCCTGCGCGCCCATCACCGCGATCTGCGCGGTGGGCCACGCGAGGTTGACGTCCGCGCCGAGGTGCTTGGAGCCCATCACGTCGTACGCGCCGCCGTACGCCTTGCGGGTGATCACGGTGACCAGCGGGACGGTGGCCTCCGCGTAGGCGTAGATCAGCTTCGCGCCGCGCCGGATGATGCCGTTCCACTCCTGGTCGGTGCCCGGCAGGAAGCCCGGCACGTCCACGAAGGTCAGCACCGGCACGTTGAACGCGTCGCAGGTCCGCACGAACCGGGCGGCCTTCTCCGAGGCGTCGATGTCCAGGCAGCCCGCGAACTGGGTGGGCTGGTTGGCCACGATGCCCACCGAACGGCCGTCCACCCGGCCGAAGCCGATCAGGATGTTCGGCGCGAACAGCGGCTGGACCTCCAGGAACTCCCCGTCGTCCAGCACGCGGGTGAGCACCTCGTGCATGTCGTAGGGCTGGTTCGCGGAGTCCGGGATCAGCGTGTCGAGTTCGCGGTCCTCGTCGGTGACCGCGTCCTCGACGGTGCCGGTCACCAGGTCGTCGGCGGCCTCGAACACCGGGGCGTCGGACAGGTTGTTCGCCGGCAGGTGGGACAGCAGGTCCTTGACGTAGGCGACGGCGTCCTCCTCGTCGCCCGCGAGGTAGTGCGCGTTGCCGGACTTGGTGTTGTGCGTGCGCCCGCCGCCCAGCTCCTCGAAGCCCACGTCCTCGCCGGTGACGGTCTTGATCACGTCCGGGCCGGTGATGAACATGTGCGAGGTCTGGTCGACCATCACCACGAAGTCGGTCAGCGCCGGCGAGTACACGTGCCCGCCCGCGTTCGCGCCCATGATCAGCGAGATCTGCGGGACGACGCCGGACGCGGCCACGTTGCGGCGGAAGATCTCGCCGTACAGGCCGAGCGAGACGACGCCTTCCTGGATGCGCGCGCCGCCGCCCTCGTTGATCCCGACGATCGGCCGGCCGGTCTTGATCGCCAGGTCCATGACCTTGACGATCTTCTCGCCGTACACCTCGCCGAGCGAGCCGCCGAAGACCGTGACGTCCTGGCTGAACACGCACACCGGGCGGCCGTCGACGGTGCCGTAGCCGGCCACCACGCCGTCGCCGTAGGGGCGGTTGCGCTCCTGGCCGAAGTTGGTCGAGCGGTGCCGGGCCAGCGCGTCCAGCTCCACGAACGAGCCCGGGTCGAGCAGCAGGTCGATCCGCTCGCGCGCGGTCTTCTTGCCCTTGGCGTGCTGCTTCTCCACCATCCGCGCGGACCCGGCGTGCACGGCCTCGTCGTTGCGGCGGTACAGGTCGGCGAGCTTGCCGGCCGTGGTGTGGACGTCCGGCTCCTCGCCGATGGGGGCGGTCGCACTGCTCATGACCGGGCAGCTTAACCAGGATCACACCGCGAAGTGACCCGCGAGTAGCCCACCTCACCCCCGGGGGTTGACCTCCACCGCGCTGGAGGTTGCAGGCTTGATCACGCGACCCGCCCCACCTCCACACCGCTCCGACGAAGCGCGTGGGGCGGGTCGCTCCTACGCTCCAGGGGTGAGCACGCCACTGGACGCCGCAGACCTCCGCAGCCGCCTCGTCGGCCCCTACGGGCAGCTCGACGTGGTCGCCTCGACCGGCTCGACCAACGCCGACCTGCGCGGCACGACGCGCGACCGGACCGTCCTGATCGCCGAGGAGCAGACCGCGGGCCAGGGCCGGCGCGGCCGGGGCTGGGTCTCGCCGGGCGGCGGCCTCTACCTCAGCGTCCTGTTCGCGCCCGCCGACGTGCCGCCGAGCCGGCTGCCGTGGCTGACCCTGCTGGCCGGGGTCGCCCTGGTCCGCACCGCCGCGTCGGTGGGCGTCGAGGCGAACCTGAAGTGGCCCAACGACCTGCTGGTCGGGGACCGGAAGGCGGCCGGCGTGCTGGCCGAGATCACCCAGGACCACGCGGTCGTGGTCGGCATCGGGCTCAACGTCGCCGCGCTGCCGCCCGACGTCGAACCGGGTGTCGGCGGGCTCGCCCCGACCAGCCTCGAAGAACACGCCGGCGGCCCGCTCGACCGCGCCGCGGTCGCGGTCACCCTGCTCACCGGGCTGGACCGGCTGGAACGGCTGTGGCGCGACGCCGGCGGCGACCCGGTCGGCACCGGCCTGCTCGACGAGTACCGCGCGCACTGCGGCACGATCGGCCGGTCGGTCCGGGTGGAGCTGCCCGGCGGCGAGCTGGCCGGCACCGCCCGGTCCGTCGAGGCGGACGGCACGCTGGTGCTGCGCGACGACGCCGGCCGCGACCACGTGGTTTCCGCCGGGGACGTGGTGCACCTGCGGGTACGGTGAGAGCCGGCACCCGCGCCTGGCGAAAGGACCGTCGTGGCCTACCCGGACGACCTGCTCAGCCCCAGCGAGCACGTCGTGATCCACAAGCACCCGCACTGGAAGATGCTGCTCCTGCCGGTGCTGCTGTTCCTCGTCGTGATCGGGGCGGCGTCCGCGCTGGCGGCGTTCGCGTCCGATCTGTCCTGGGCGTCCGTCGCCTGGGTCGTCATCGCCGTCGTGGCGCTGGCCCTGGTCGCGTGGTTGACCTTGACCCCCGTGGTCCGGTGGCGCACCACGCACTTCATCATCACCAGCGACCGCGTGATGTACCGGGAGGGCGTGCTCAAGCGCACCGGCCTGGACATCCCGCTCACCCGCATCAACAGCGTGCGCTTCGAGCACAGCCTGCTCGACCGGGTCCTGGGCTGCGGCACGCTGATCATCGAGTCGGCGTCGGACGAGCCGCTGGAGTTCGACGACATCCCCGGCGTGGAGCAGGTGCACTCCATGCTCTACCGGGAGATCAACGACAACCCGGACGACGATTTCCAGCCGGAGAACAGGGTCAGCGATGGGCGCGCGTGAAGTCGGGTTGCCGGACCGGGTCGGCGGCGAGGGGCTGCCGGACCGCGTCACGATCTGGGAGGTCGGGCCGCGCGACGGTCTCCAGAACGAGGACGCGATCGTCCCGGTCGAGGTGAAGCTGGAGTTCCTGGACCGGCTCGCGGACGCCGGCGGCACGGTCCTGGAGGCGACCAGTTTCGTGCACCCGAAGTGGGTGCCGCAGCTGGCCGACGCGGAGGAGCTGCTGGCCGGCCTGGCGCGCCGGCCCGGCGTCGACTACCCGGTGCTGGTGCCCAACGAGCGCGGCCTCGACCGGGCGCTCAAGGCGGGCGTCTCGCACATCGCGATCTTCGCCAGCGCCACCGAGACTTTCGCCGACAAGAACCTCAACTCGACGCTGGACGACCAGTTCGGGATGTTCGAGCCGGTCGTGGCGCGCGCCAAGGCCGAGGGGCTCAAGGTCCGGGGTTACGTGTCGATGTGCTTCGGCGACCCGTGGGAAGGCGCGGTGCCGCGCGAACAGGTCGTCGGCGTCGGCAAGCGGCTGCTGGACATGGGGTGCGACCAGTTGTCGCTGGGCGACACCATCGGCGTCGCCACGCCCGGCCAGGTGACCGGGTTGATCAGCGGGTTCGACCGGGTCGACCAGTTGGCCGTGCACTTCCACGACACCTACGGGCAGGCGCTGGCCAACACCTACGCGGCGCTGCTGGCCGGCGTGCGGACGGTCGACTCGTCGGCCGGCGGCCTGGGCGGCTGCCCGTACGCCGAGTCCGCCACCGGCAACCTGGCCACCGAGGACCTGGTGTGGATGCTCGACGGCCTGGGCATCTCGCACGGCGTCGACCTGGACAAGCTGTGCGACACGAGCGCGTGGATGGCCGCGCGGCTGGGTCGGCCGAGCCCGTCGCGGGTGGTGCGGGCACTGCGGGGGTGAAGGTCGTCGAGCTGACCGCCGACACCTGGCCGTTGCTGGAGGAGCTGTTCGGCCCGAACGGCGCGCAGGCCGGGTGCTGGTGCACGTGGTTCTTGCAGGGCAGCGCGGAGATGCGCGCCAACGGGTCGGCGGGCAACCGGGCGCTGCTGCGCGGCCGGGTGGCCGCCGGCGACCCGCTCGGCCTGGTCGCGGTGGACGACCGGCCGGTCGGGTGGGTGGCCGTCGCGCCGCGCGCCTACTACCCGAGGCTCGCGCGCTCGCCGGTCGCGGCGGTGCCCGAGGTGCCCGCCGACGTGTGGTCGGTGACCTGCTTCTTCATCCACCGCACCGCGCGGCGGCGGGGCGTGGGCGCGGTGCTGCTGGAGCACGCCGTGCGGTTCGCCGCCGAGCGCGGGGCGTCGGCCGTCGAGGGGTACCCGGTGGACACGTCGGGCGGGAAGAAGACGTCCGGCGACCTCTACCACGGCACGCTCGGCATGTTCACCGACGCGGGCTTCGAGGTCGTGGAGCGCAAGGGGGCGAACCGGGCGCTGGTGCGCCGGCCGGCGTAGCGACCGGCGTCCACGCCGGGCGGTGGTCAGGCGGACAGGCGGCGGGCGACGGTCGGGATCACGATCGCGGCGGCGACCAGGTGGGTCAGCATCAGCAGCGCCTTCGTGGCCGTGGCCGCGTCCGTCAGCACGTCCGGGACCAGCGACAGCACGGTGAGCGCGACGGTGGTGCGCACGAACACCGCGCGCGGGCCGCGGACCGTGCGGGCCAGCACCAGGGCCAGGGCGAGGCCCACGGCGGAGAAGACGAGGGTCAGCACGGCGAACCCGGGCAACGGGATCGGCGCGCCGCCGACGGCCAGGCTGATCCCGGCCGCCTCACCCGCGCCGGCCACGGCCGTGGTCGCCGCCGCGGCGACGACCGCGGCGACCAGGCCGCCGCCGACCAGGGGCTTGACCGGGGTGGTGGCGTGCAGGGGAGCGGTGGTGGTGGACATCGTGACCTCCGGTGTGCCGACCGGCCCTCGCCGGTCTCTCACCCTGACGACGAACCGGTCCGCCGCCATTCGACACAGCCGGCGGAAATTCTCGGCCGGCCCGTGCCACCCGCCGGCGTAGCGGTCCGCGTGCGTTCGGTGAAATTGCCGGCGGACGGGCGGGAACCGGGTTCGCGGTCGTAACGTCCAACGCGCGACCGACGACCATGCCCGGCGACGGCGTAGACCGGAGGTGGCCGTGTGACGACCGATCACCGCGCCCAGGTTGACGAACTGCTGGCCGACTACCGCCGCAGCCGCGACCAACTCGCGTCCGTGCAGCGCGACCTGGCCGGCATCACCGCCTCGGCCACCAGCCCGGACGGCGCGGTCACCGCGACCGTCGACGCGCGCGGCGGCCTGGCGGACCTCGAACTCACCGACGCCGCGTACCGGCTGCGCCCGGACCGGCTGGCCCAGTTGGTGCTGCGGACCGCGCGGGAAGCGGCGGCCACCGCCGCGGAGCGCACCTACCGGACGTTGAGCCCGGTGCTGCCCGCCGGCACCGACCCCGAGGCCCTCGTGCGCGGCACGGCCGACCTGCGGCCGGACGAGATCGCGCCCCCGCCGCCCAAGCGCCCCCGCGTCGTCGAGGACGACGAGGACTTCGAACAGCGCGACTGGCTCAACGTCGAGACCACCGGGGGACCGAGATGACCGGGTTCGAGACCGACCTCGCCAAGCTCGACGCCGGGGCCGCCGACTTCGGCACGTTCGCCGAGCGGGCCGGGAAGGTCTTCGGCGACCTGGGCGGTGCGCTCGACGCCGTCGGCGCGTGCTGGGGCGAGGACGCCATCGGCCGGAGCTTCGCCTCCTCGCACGTGCGGCCGGCCTCGGACGCGCTGACCCGGCTCGGCGACCTCGGCGCGGGCTTCGGCGGCGTCGGGGACCGGTTCACCGAGACCGCCCGCACCTACCGCGCCGCCGAAGACGGCAACAGCGCCGCGTTCCGCGCGGTCTGACAAAGGGGCCACCGACATGGGGATCGAGCTGCCGGCGGAACTCGCCGAGGTCGCCGCCAGAGCCGGCGTCACCTGGCCGCAGGCCGACGAGGACAAGCTGCGCGCGTCCGCCGCCGCGTGGCGGGACGCGGGCGCGAAGCTCGGCACGCTGGCCGGCGAGTCGGACGGCGCGGCCGGCCGGGCGCTGTCCGCGATGACCGGCGCGACCGGCGAGGCGGCCCGCCGCCACTGGAACTCCTTCACCGCGCCGGACGGCCGGCTCGACGACGTGCTGCGCGGCTGCACCGCCGCCGCCGACCGGCTCGACCACGCCGCCCAGCAGGTGGGCGCGGCGAAGGTCGAGCTGGTGCGCGAACTGGTGAACCTGGCCAAGAACACCGACGCCGCCAACCAGGCCGCGACCGCCGGCCACCCGACCGCCCTGCTCGGGTTGGACGCGGTGCTCAAGGGCGCGACGGCGAACGTCACCCACCTCACGACCACGCTGACCGACGCGATCCGCCTGGACTCGGGCGTGCAGATCGGCGGCCCACCCCCGGTGAACGCCAACCCCGGCGTCCACGCCCCCGGTCACGGCGGCCTGCTGGACAACCTGCTCGGCGGCGGCCACCACGGCGGCGGCGACGGCGGTCCGGGCCACGGCGGCCAGGACAGCGGTGGCCAGGGCGGCGGTGGCCAGGGCGGTGGCGCTCCGGGGCAGTCCCCGGGTGGTCGCGGGCCGCTCGGCGGGCTGCTGGGCGACGTCCTCGGCGGTGGCCAGGACAGCGGTAACCAGGGCGGCCGCGGTCCGGACGGGCAAGGCGTTCCCGGCCAGGGCGTTCCCGGCCAGGGTGCTCCGGGGCAGGGCGGTGGTGGGCTGCTGGGCAACCTGCTCGGTGGCGGCCAGCAGGGCGGTGGCCTGGTCGGTGGTCTGGTGGACGCCGTCGTGCAGCCCGTCGCGGGGATCGTGGAGCCGGTGCTCGGCACGGTCGGCGATGTCGTGGACGGCGCGGTCGGCACCGTGGACCGCGCGGTCGACACCGTCGCGGACACCGTGGACCGCGCCGTGGACACGGTCGACCGCACGGTTCAGGGTGCCGTCGACAACCTGCCCGGTCGCGGTCACGAGGGCGGCCCCGGCCACGGTCCGGGCGACGGTCCCGGTGGCAACGGCCCCGGCAACGGCCCTGGTCCCGATCGCGGTCCCGGCCTGGTGAGCCAGGTGACCGCGCCGCTCACGGGCGGGGGTCCGGTGGACGTCGGGCCGGTCGCGGAACCGGTCGTGCGGGCCGCCGACACGGTCACCTCGTCCTCGGCGGCGGTCCTGGACCGCCCGGTGCTCCCGGTCGACGCGCACGCGCCGGCCCCGCAGCCGGCCGCTCCCGCCGCGAACTCCCCGCAGGCTCCCGGTTTCGGCGCGCCCGGCGGTGTCTCGTCCGGTCCGGTCGGCGGTGCGGCCGGTGGTCCGGTGACCGGTGCGCCGGCGGCTGCCACGTCGGCGGGTGCCGCCGCGCAGTCCCAGGCCGGCCAGCAGGCCGCAGGTCAGGCGCAGCAGGCCGGTGGCCAGCGCGCGGACCAGCGCGGACCGGCGCTCGCCAAGGACGGCGGCCAGCTCCCCGGCCAGTCCGGACAGGGCACGTCGGGTCAAGGCCAGTCGGGCAACCAGAGCGGTCAGGGCAACCAGGCCCAGGCCAAGGACGCGGGCCAGGCCGCCCAGGCGAAGGACGCCGCCGCGCCCAAGGACGCGGCGCAACCGGCGAAGGACGCCGGGGCCAAGTCGCGTGACGACGCCGCGCTCGGCTTCGCGGTGCTGCCGCTGGGCTCCGGTGGCCGCGACACGCTCGTGCGCGGTGGTCCGGGCGTCCCGCCCGGTGCGGTGCCCGGCCAGGGCTTCCCCGACGCGGGCACGGTCTCCGGCGGGCGCGGGTTCGCCTCCGGCGCGGGCTTCGGACCGCTGTCCGGCGTGCTCGGCTCCGGGGTGCTCGATTCGGGCAAGGGCTCGGCGGTCGTGCCGACCGAGGTGGTCGCGTCGCGGCGGGCCGGCCAGGACGCGGAGCCGTCCGACGAGTCGGTCGCGCTGTTCCTCACCCACATGTTCGCCGGCGGCGCGCTGCCGCCCGCCCAGTCCGCGCCCGCCCGGCAACTGCCCGCGCCGCCCGAGGACCAGGACTTCGCGCCCGGCCTCCGGTTCGAGCCGCAGGGCCACCCCGACGGGCACCTGGTCGACGCGTCCGCGCGGGTCCGGCCGAGGTCGGTGCCCGGTCCCGGCGCGGTGCCGGACGCCGCGCTGACCGAGGGCTACGACCCGCAGGCCGGGATGCACGAACGCGACTGGGACCGGCGGTTCCTGGTCCGCCTCGACCCGCCGGAGTACGCGTGGCCGCCCGCCGAGCTGTTCCCCGAGGGCGGGTACGAGGCCGGGCAGCCCGGCGTGCTCGCGGCCGGGGTGGAGCTGGACCGGTTCGGCGGTCCCGAGGGGCGGGTGCTGTCCGAGGCGGGCACGCCGTTCACGAGCCGTTCGCTGCCGCCGGCCGCGCTGGACGCCGGGTACCGCCGGTACCGGGTCGCGCGCGAGCTGCCGGTCTGGTTCACGCTGTCCGCCGAGTGGTTCGGGCAGGAGGGCGGCGGCGTGCGGTACCGGACGACGTACCCGGTGGCCGAGCTGGTCGCGCTGGGCTACCTGGAGGAGATCCGATGAACGCCGAGTCCATCCAGGGTTGGCTGCTGGCCGTCGGGGTGCCCGCGGAGGTCGTGTCGGTCGGGGCGGAGGCGGACAACGCCTGGTGCCTGGTCGCCGACCCCGAGGGCTTCGAGGTGTTCTGGCGCGAGCAGGGCAACCGCTACGACTGGGCCCGCTTCACCAGCGAGGACGTCGCCTGCCACTACCTGTTCGGCCGCCTGGTGTGGGCCCAGGTCGTGCGCGGCGCGGTGGGCCTGCTGCCCCAACCCGCAGCGGAACCGCCGACCCCGGTCGAGGCCGAGCCGGCGGCCGAGGAGCCGGCCACCGGGCCGGTGCCGGTCCAGGCCGCGCCGCAGCCGGCCGTGCCCGCGGGCGACGGGGCTAGCGGGGCGTGAGGTCGGAGCGCCAGGTCACGCCCACCACGTCGTCGGCCTTGGGCACCGGCAGGTAGACGGCGAAGGTCGCGGGCCGGGCGGTGGACAGCTCCAGCCGCCCGCCGTCCGCGTCCACCAGCGCCCGCGCCAGCGCCAGGCCGACACCGGTCGACCCGCCGCCGGACACGCCGCGCTCGAAGATGTGCCCGGCCAGTTCGTCGGGCACGCCCGCACCGCCGTCCGCGACCTCGACCACGACCGTGCCCTCGTCGCTGCGCGCGGACACCACGACCTGCCCTTCGCCGTGCCGCAGGGCGTTGTCCAACAACACCCCGATCGCCTCGCGCAGCCGCGCGGGGGTCGCCCGCGCCAACAAGCCTTCGGGAACCCGAACCCGGAGCGCCCGCCCGACGCTGCGCAACGGCTCCCGCCACTCCTCGGCGATCGCGGACAGCTCGACCCCGAGGTCCAGCGGCTCCGCGCCGACCGCGCGCGCCGCGCGGGCCGCCGCGAGCAGTTCGTTCAGCACCCCGGCCAGCCGCTCGGCCTGCTCCAGCGCCGCCCGCGCCTCGGCCGCCGTCTCCGGCTCCGGGTGCTCCGCCAACGCCTCCAGCCGCAGCTGCAACGCGGTCAGCCGGCTGCGCAGCTGGTGCGACACGTCGCCCACCAGCTCCCGTTCCCGCTGCACCAGCAGCGCCAACGCGCCCGCCGAGCGGTCCAGCGCCTCCGCGACCAGGTCCAGCTCGGGCACGCCGTGCCGCCGGTCGTCGCGCCGGAAATCGCCCGCGCCGAGCCGGGCCGCGCGCACCGCCACGTGCCGCAGCGGTTTGGCCAGCTTGCGCGCCGTCACGGTCGCCACCACGGTCCCGGTGCCCACCGACAGCACCACGAGCAGCACGACCAGCGCCGCCACCTGGTACTGCGAGGTCCGCATCGGCCCGGACGAGGTCTCCAGCCGCACGGTGCCCTGCTGCGCGATCGGCACCTCGACCGACAGCGGGTCCTCGCCCGGCGACACCCCGAACTCCTGGCGGCCGTCGGTGGAGGTGACCACGAGGTACCCGCCGTTGGGCACCCCGACCTCCACCGGCTCCAGGTCGATCGGCCCGCCGGAGGCGATCTGGTCGTCGATCAGCGCCGCGATGCGCTGCGCGCGGGCGGCGAGGTCGGTGCGCGCCCCGTCGTCCACCAGCCTCAGCGCGGCGTAGCCGAGCGGGATGCCGAGCACGAACCCGGTGACCGCGACGGCCAGCAGGATCGCCCGGAGGATGCGGCTGCGCACGTCAGTCGGCCGTGTTGAACCGGAAGCCGACGCCGCGCACGGTGGCGATCCGGCGCTCCATGGACCGCACGTCGCCGAGCTTGCGGCGCAGCCAGGACATGTGCATGTCGAGCGTCTTGCTGCTCTTGAGCTCCGGGTCGTTCCACACCTCGGAGAGGATCTCGTCGCGGTGCACCACCTGCCCGGCCCGCTGGATGAGCACCCGGAGCAGCTCGAACTCCTTGTTCGCCAGCTGCACCTCCTGCCCGTCCACGGTGACCCGGCGGGCCGCGAGGTCCATCCGCACGCCGTTGACCTCCAGCGTGCCGGGCGCGCGGCGGCGCAGCAGGGCCCGGATCCGGGCCATCAGCTCGGCCAGCCGGAACGGTTTGGCGACGTAGTCGTCGGCACCCGCGTCCAGCCCGACCACGAAGTCCACCTCGTCGGACCGGGCGGTCAGCATCAGGACCGGGATGCCGCGACCGCCCGCGCGCAGCCGGCGGCACACCTCCAGGCCGTCCATCCCGGGCAACCCCAGGTCGAGCACCAGCAGGTCGATTCCCCCGTGCGCGGTCGCCTCCAACGCGCCGGGGCCGTCGCCGACCACCTGCACCTGGTACCCCTCCCGCTGCAACGCGCGGGAGAGGGGCTCCGCGATCGCCGGATCGTCCTCGGCCAACAAGACCACGCTCACGACACCCAGCGTAGGCGTGGCACGATCCCCGCGTGTCCACCGATCTGACGCTGGCCCTGCGACTGGCCGACGCCGCCGACGCCATCACCACCGCCCGGTTCCGCGCCGGCGACCTCGTGGTGGCGCGCAAGCCCGACCGCACCCCCGTGACCGACGCCGACGTGGCCGTCGAGGACGCGATCCGCGAGGTCCTGGCGGCCACCGGCGACCAGGTCGCGGGCGAGGAGCGCGGCGGCGTGGTGGGCGCGGGCCGGACGTGGGTCGTGGACCCGATCGACGGCACCAAGAACTTCCTGCGCGGCGTGCCGGTGTGGGCCACCCTGATCGCCCTGGTGGTGGACGGGACGCCGCAGGTCGGCGTGGTCAGCGCGCCCGCGCTGGGCCGCCGCTGGTGGGCCGCAGCCGGGCAGGGCGCGTTCACCCGGGACGCGACCGGGCAGCGGCGGATCTCCGTCTCCGGGGTGGCCGACCTGGCGGACGCCTACCTGTCCACCACGCACCTCGGGTCGTGGGTGGAGCACCACTCGCGGGAGGCGTACCTGCGGCTGGCGGACGCGTGCTGGGAGAACCGGGCCTTCGGCGACTTCTGGCAGCACTGCCTGGTGGCCGAGGGCGGCATCGACCTCGCGGCCGAGCCGGTGGTGAACCCGTGGGACGTCGCGCCGTTCCAGGTGCTGGTGCGCGAGGCGGGCGGCCGGTTCAGCGACCTGTCCGGGGTGGACCGGTTCGACGGCGGGAACGCGCTGTCCTCCAACGGCCTGCTGCACGACGCCGCGCTGGGCCTGCTCGGCACCGGCGACCCCGCCTGATCCCGACCCCGCCTGATCCCGAATGGGCGCGGGTCAGGAGTGGCCGAGGCTCTCGTCCTCGGCCGAGTCGTAGGCGCGCTTGGTGCGGGGCCGGGCGTCGGCCTCCGGGAAGACCCACTTCTTGTAGCCGTACCAGCGGAACGCCATCGCGATCAGGGTGCCGATGATCTGCGCGCTCACGAAGTCGGCGATCTCCTCGCCGATCCGGCCGATGTGCGGCTCCTGCAGGTGCAGCAGGTAGCGCGACACCCACAGCGGCAGCGAGTTGAGCGCGATGCCCAGGCCGTTGACCAGGAAGAACAGCGCCGCTTCGTGGTGGCGCTCCCGCCCGCCGCGGGTCTTGAACGACCACTCGCGGTTGAGCACGTAGGACACGATCGTGGCCACCAGGGTCGCCACGATCTTCGCCGTCACCGGCTTCTCGGCCAGCACGGTCGTCTTGAGCACCAGGAAGATGACGGTGTCGATCACGAAGCACGTGCCGCCGACCACCGCGAACTTCAGCAGTTCTCTGTGCTTGAGCGCCAGCGATCGCAGCGGCTCGGGCAGGCGGCGGACGACGTTCTCGACTACGGACACCCGGACGAGTGTACGGAGAACGGGCGGACGCGCTGCTCAGGCCACGTCGCGCTGGTCGTCCGAGACGACCCGCAGGGGGCGCACGTCCGGGCGCGCGTCGGCCTCCGGGAACACGAACTTGCGCATCGCCCAGTACTTGAACGCGGTCGCCAGCAGCATGCCGATGACCGATCCGCTGATGAAGTCGGCGAGTTCGCTGTGCAGGTCGAGGAAGTGCCGCGACACGGTCAGCGGCGCCAGGTTCACGCCGATGCCGATCCCGCTGACCACGAAGAACAGCGCGGCCTCGTGGTGCCGCTCACGACCGCCCCGGGTGTGGAACGACCACTCGCGGCTGAGCACGTAGGACGAGATCACCGCCACCAGCACGGCGATCGCCTTCGCGGTGACCACCTTGTCCTGGAGCACGGTCAGCTTCAGGGCGTACCAGATGCCGTTGTCGATCAGGAAGGTCGTGCCGCCGACGACGGCGAACCTGATCAGCTCCCGGTGCTTGTTGACCAGGAATCGCACGGGCTCGGGAAGGCGGCTGAAGATCCTGCGCACGAGTGGCAGCACCGGGGCAGCCTACCGACGCCGGCCGGGACCGATCACCGAGGGGGCCGGCAGAACCCCGGCGGCAGCAGGTCTCCCAGGCCAGGCGGCCACCACGGCGGAACCGGGACGCACGGGGGTTCGGTGCGCGGCGGCGGTGGCGTCGTGGTCGGCGGCTCGGTGACCGGCGGTGGCGTCGTGGTCACCGGGGGTACCGGCGTCTCGGTGGGCGGAGTGGTGGGCGCGGGCGTCGTCGGCTGCTCCGGCGGGGTGGTCCCGGCGGGCGGCTCGGTGCCGGGCGCGGTCGAGGTCGTCACGGGCGGTGCCGTGGTCGTCGTCGTGGTGGCCGGTGGCTCGGTGGTGGGCTCGCCGGGCTGCCCGACGGGCGGTTCGGGCGTCGGGTCGTCGTCGTGGCCCGGGTGCTGCCACACCGGGATGCTCACCGACTTCGAGGCCGAGCCGAGGGTGGCCGTGACGTTCACGTGCCCGCCCCGGTAAGGCAGGCCGAACGCCCACACGGACAGCCGGAACGACTCGCCGCGCTCCAGCCGCCGCTCGCACACGATCCGCTGCCGGTCGCGCTCGCAGTCCGGCCGCAGGGCGACCAGCGCGATGTCGCGGTCGGTGTCGACCACGAGCCGCAGCGTCCCGGCGCGGCCACCGGTGTTGGTGGCCTTGATGTCGATCCGGGGCTCCCAGAACCCGTGGTGCCACTTGTGGGCCTGGAGGTCCAGGCCGTCGTCGACGGGCTGGATGGCGACCTGCACCCGGATGCCGACGGAGATCGTGGTGCCGGCCGAGACCGTGCCGGTGATCGTGCCGCCCACGGCGTCGTCGGTGGCGCGCAACCGGAACAGAAAGGTGGCGGACCCGCCGGGCGCGATGCCCTGGGTCGTCGCGCAGGTGATCTCGCCCTCGCCGGCCGGGCACGACACGGTCTGGTCGGCCGCGCCGTCGAGCCGGACCAGCCGCCCGCCGGCCAGCCGGTCGGCCGGGCCCACCGACCGCACGCCGGGCGGCAGGACCAGGGCCGCACTCGCGGGCTGCGACGTCGTGCCGCCGGTGTTGCGCACGGTGATCGGCAGGTCGACCGGTGCCGAGCCGGGCGTGAGCGTGAACCCGCTGGGCACGGTCGGCACCAGGACCGCCGGCGCGGGCTGCGGTTCGGGCTCCGGCTGGGGCTGGGGTTCCGGCTGCGGTTGCGGTTGCGGCTGGGGTTCCGGGGTGGGCGCCGGGGTCTGCGCCGGCGGCGCGGGCGTCTCGGGCGCGGGTGGCGGCGGTTCCTCGGGGGCCGGTGGCGGCGGGGCCGGGGTCTGCGCCGGCGGCGGTGGCTGGGGCGGTTGCGCCTGGCTGGTCGTGGGCACCGGCGAGGTCTGGGCGACGGGCACCTCGTTCTCGCCGCCGGAGGCCAGCCCGACCGCCACGGCGATGGCCAGCGCCGCCGCCGAGGCCGCCACGCCGAACAGCTGCCGGGGCGCGGAACCGGCCGCACCGGCCGCGCCACCCGCGCCGGCGCCCACCGCGACCACCGCGGCGGCCTTGGCGGTGGTCGCGGTCGCGGCCAGGTAGCCGCCCGCGCCCAGCCCGAGCACCAGGGGTGCGACGAACGCGCGCAGCGCGCCGTTGACGTCGGCGAGTTCGGCGGCCAGGCCGCGGCAGTCGGCGCACTCGTCCAGGTGCGCCTCGACCTGCGTGGTCTCCCGCTTGGACAGGCCGCCCCGGGTCCACGCGCCCAGCCGGTCCACGGTGGCGCGGCAGCGCTCGGCCTGGGTCTCGGCCAGGTGCACCTGGAGGTAGGCCTGCTTGAGCCCTTCCCGGGCGCGGTAGGCCAGGGCGGACACGCCGTTGGCGGTCAGCCCGAGCAGCGGCGCGACCTCGGCGGGGGACTGGCCCTCGATCTCGGTGTGCCACAGGACGGTCTGCCAGCGCTCGGGCAGCCGGGCGAACGCCTTCGCGGCCAGCGACCGCTCCAGGCCGGCCACGGCGGTGTCCCGGAAGGGCACGGAGGTCGCCTCGGGGGCGGCTTCGGCCACGTCCTCGACGTGGTCGAGCTTCTTGTCCTTGCGGGTCTTGTCGTAGGCGGTGTGCCGCAGCGCGGTGAGCAGGTAGGCGCGGAACGCCGAGTCCGGGCCGCGCCCGGCGCGCAGGGTGTCGAGCACCTTCGCGAACGCGTCCGAGACCAGGTCGTCGGCCTCGGCGGCGGAGCGGGCGAGTTGGCGGGCCAGGTTGTACGCCGCGCTCACGTGGCGCTCGTAGAGCTGCCCGTAGGCGTCGATCGCCCCGCCGCGCACGGAGTCGATCAGCTCCGCGTCGCTCGGTCCCTGGACATCAGCAGGAACGGTCGCCACGTGTTTTCCCTCCCTCGCGCGCTCAGTGTGACCTACCGGGTAGCGGACCGTCACCCGGAACCCCCCAACTGGGGCCGCGGAGTGCCGTCATGGATCAGCCGCGACGACGTCCCGTATCCGTATCCCCAGGTCGAGGAGGCATCCGGGTGGGTGTGCGGGAAGCAGCCGCCGGCGAGGCCGGCAAGCCGGCGATAACCCGGCGGTCCGGCGCGGACAGGGCACGGGCGCTCAGGTCGAGGTGGCGGACGGCGACGATGGCGGCCGGGTGGTCCTACCCGGCGGACTGGCCGCTGGCCGAGATCGACGAGGTCTGCGCGGCGGTGCTGGGCACCGGGGACGCGGGCCCCGAGCTGTACCGGTTGGGCGGCGCGCGGGCCGAGGCGGGCGCGGGCCTGGCGGAGACCCTGCTGGACCTCGCCGCGCTGCACGCGGTGATCGAGGAGCCGCCGGGCTCCACCGGCATCATCTCGCCCAACGTCGACGCCATCCCGTCGCGGATGCTCCGCGCCACGGCGCTGGGCTGGGGCGACGTGATGAGCAGACAGGCGGCGAGCAGCGAGGCGGACAACCCGCTGACCGGCTTGGCGACCGGCGCGTACCTGCGCACCAGGCTCCGCGAGGTGTACGCCGAGGCGCGCACCGCCGGCCGCCAGGACTACCTGCTGGTGCTGGTGGCGCTGGACCTGAGCCGGACCTCCGGCTGGTCCCGGGTGGTGGCGATGACGCTGCTGGCCGACGCGCTGAACGAGGTGTTCGACTCGGGCCAGACGATCGCGTCCATCGGCCCGTCGCTGGCCGCGGTGCTGGTGAAGAAGGACGAACGGCTGCACCGGACGGTCGCGAACCTCCGGTTGTTGACGGCCGATCGGCTGGCCGTGGACCCCCATGTGGCCCCAACCGGGCCCGCCGAGGTTTGGCTGGAGGAATTGCCGGCCACTTATGAGCAGGCCGCCGAACTGCTAGCCGGGTTCGGGCGCTGACCTTTCCCCCTGTCCAGCGCCCGCTCGAATCTCCCCTCCCCCGAGGCCCGCGACGTGAACCCCCCACGTCGCGGGCCTCCCCTTTCAGCGGTAGGCGACGGCGATCGGGGCGGTCGTCGCGGGGTGCTTGTCGTCCAGCACCTCGACGGTCCACGGTTGGCGGGTCGTGTCGATCCCGCCCCGGACCAGTTGCCCGACGAACCGGGACCCGGCGCACGTCATCGTGATGGGGACGAGGTCGTCCGGCGGCCGCACGCCGTTGCCGACCTGCGACCCGTCGAACGGGGGACCCGTGACCGGGGTGCAGCGGTCGCCGCTCCACAGCTCCAGCATCCACGGCGGGGTCTCGCCGACCGGCGGCTGCGCCGGCAGCGGCGCGGGCAGTTCCAGCAGGGTCGAGCCGACGGGGCACGCGGCCCTGGGCTCGGTGGGGTGGGCGAAGCACGGTTCCGCGACCGCGCCGTCCAGGTGGTCCCCGACCGCGCCGTCGCCGCCCAGCCGGCACCGCCACGCGTCCGCCCGCAGCACCACCTTCGACCGCCGGTCGCAGACGCCGCCGTGCTGCCAGTAGTCGTCCACGCCGCCGTCCCGCCAGACGTCGAACACGCGGACCTCGGTCTGCCGCACGTCGTCCGGCGACGGCACGCGCGCCTGCTCGGCGGGCGCGCAGGCCGCGACCAGCGCCACCACGATCACCAGGAGTCTCTTCACCGGTAGGCCACCATGATCACCGTCGGTTCGTCGGGTCCGGGCCCGGCCGAGACCCGCAACGTCCACGGCTGGGCGGTCGTGTCGACGCCGCCCCACGCCAGGTCGCCGGCCGGCGAGGGCACCCTGGGGTCGAGCGGGTAGCACGTCATCGTGACGCCGCGACCGTCCCGCCTCGGGAAGTCCACCGGCACGTCGGGCGCGCGCACGCACCGGTCGCCGGTCCACAGCACCACCATCCACGGCGCGACCTCGGCCACCGGCGGCGTCCGGGTGGGCAGCGGTTCGGCGAGGGCCACCACCGTGAACAGGTGCTCGTCCACGCCTGCCGGGCAGGCCGCCCGCGCTTCGGTGGGGTGGGCGAAGCAGGGTTCCAGGACGCCGCCGTCGGTCGAGGGGTGGTCGTCGCGGATCCGGCACTGCCACGCGTCGGGCCGCTGCACGACCCGCGAGGGCTTGTCGCAGGTGCCCCGCCGGTCGATCACGTCGGTCACCAGCCCGTCGCCCCACGGGTCGTACTCGCGGACCTCGGTCAGCCGCACGTCACCCGGCGCGGCGTTGGGCGGGCGGACCACCGGCTCGGCGGGTGCGCAGGCCGCGACCAGCAGGACGGCCACGAGGGCCGGGTGCGCGCCGGGCCGCCTCATCGGTAGGCCACCGCGATCGCGGCCGGCACGGGGGCCTCGGAGGTCGTCGCCGAGACGAGCAGGGTCCACGGTTGGCGCGCGGTGTCGATCTCGCCCCAGCCGTGCGCGCCGGTGCGCGACCGCCGCCGCGAATCGGCCGGGGCGCACCGGGCCGTGACGGCGAGCCCGTCGCGGGTGGGCAGCCCGTCGGGCAGGTGGTGGCTGCGGATGCACCGGTCGCCGCTCCACAGCACGACCATCCACGGCGGGGCCTCCACGATCGGCGGCGAGCGCGGGGTCAGCGGGGCGTCGAGGAGCATCAGGTAGTAGGCGTCCTGCCCCTCGACGCCTTCGGGGCAGGCGGCCTTCGGCTCGGTCGGGTGGGCCAGGCACGGGTCGTGGACGCCGCCGTCGGTCATCGGGTCGTCGCCGGAGACCCGGCACTCCCAGGCGTCCGGGCGCAGCGCGACCCGGGACGGCTCCGCGCACACCGCGCGCCGCTGCACGACCAGCTTGACCAGGTCGTCGCGCCACGGGTCGTACTGCCGGACCTCGGTCCGCACGACGTCGGCGGGCGTGCCGGCCGGCGCCGGGTAGGCCGCCTCGGCCTGCGGTCCGGCGCAGGCCGTGACCAGCGCCAGGGCGACCAGGGGGAGCTTGCGCATCGGGAACCCGGCTCACTGCTCGGCGACCGCGGCGCGGTCGGACAGGGGACGCCACCGGCCCGGCGGCGTCGACGTGGCGAATCCTCGCGCATCGCGGACGTCGAGGACATGCACAACTGCGGCCACTCGACCCGGTGAATTGACAGCCATTCGGTGTTCTGGTCTTCTATTGTCTTAGTTGACTAGAACAATCTGGAGGCGGGTGGTGGAGTTCCGCATCGACCGGGCCGGCGGCCTCCCGGCGTACCTGCAACTCGTCCGGCAGGTGCGGGAGGCGCTGCGGCTGGGCTGGTTGGGGCCGGGGGACCGGCTGCCGACCGTGCGCGACGTGGTCGCGAGCAGCGGTGTCAACGCCAACACCGTGCTCAAGGCGTACCGCGAACTCGAACTGTCCGGCCTGGTCGAGGCACGCCAGGGCTCGGGCACGTTCGTGAAGGCCGGTCTGGGCTCGACCGCGCCCGAGGTGATGGACGCGCTGCGGGTGCGGCTCGCCGAGTGGGTGCGCGAGGCGCGCGCGGCCGGCCTGGACGAAGAGGACGTCGAAGCGTTGGTGCGGTCCGTGGTGACCGCGGGCCGGAGCGAGGGGGAAGGGGTGGCGGTCGGATGACCACTACCGCGGTGGAAACGATCGAGACGGCGGCGCCGGCGGTCCGCGCGGAGGCGCTGGGCAAGCGCTACCGCGCGAAGTGGGCGCTGCGCGAGTGCTCGTTCGAGCTGCCCGCCGGGCGGGTGGCGGCGCTGGTCGGCGCGAACGGCGCGGGCAAGACGACGCTGATGAGCGTGCTCGCGGGCCTGCTCACCGCCGACGAGGGGTCGGCGGGCACGGCGGGCCGGGTGGCGTTCGTGTCCCAGGAGAAGCCGGTCTACAAGCACTTCACCGCAGCCGAGATGCTGCGGCTGGGCGACCGGCTCAACCTGGTGTGGGACCAGGAGCGCGCGGAGCGCTGGCTGGAGCGGTTCGAGATCCCGCTGGACCGGGCGTGCGGCAAGCTCTCCGGCGGCCAGCAGGCTCAGGTGGCGTTCGCGCTGGCGATCGGCGCGCGGCCGGCGGTGCTGATGCTCGACGAGCCGCTGGCCAACCTCGACCCGCTGGCCCGCCGCGAGGTGACCGCCGAGCTGCTGGCCGAGGTCGCCGAGACGGGCATGACGGTGCTGCTGTCCACGCACGTGGTGGCCGAGCTGGCCGGCGTCGCCGACCACCTGCTGCTGCTCGCGCACGGCCGGCTGCTGGCCGGCGGCGACCTGGACGAACTGCTCGCCCGGCACGTCACCTACGCCGGCCCCGCGTCCGAGGCGCCGCCGGTGCTCGGCACCGTCGTGGAGGCCCGGCACCGCGGCAACCAGTCGACGTTCCTGGTCGAGCTGCCCGAGGGGCGGCCCCGGCCGGTGGTCGCCGGGCCGTGGGTCGAGCGGCCGGTGACCTTGGAGGACTACGTGCTCGCGCAGCTCGCGGCAACCCGGAAGGGGCTCGGCGGATGACCGTCACCACGTCCACCCCGGCGCGGAACAAGGAGCGGGTCGGCTGGGGCGACCTGGCCTGGCTGGCCTGGCGGCAGCACCGCTGGCAGCTGATCGTCGTCGGCGGCGTCGCCGCGCTGGCCGCGCTGCTCGTCCTGTCGATGGCGTGGACCATCCAGGCCACCGACAGCACCATGCACGAGATCCCGCTCGTCGGGTTCGGCTTCCACGGCGCGGCGCAGCTGTTCGCGATCGTCCCGATGGCGGCGGGCGGGGTCATCGCCGTGTTCTGGGGCGCGCCCCTGCTGGCCACCGAGTACGAGCACAAGACGCACGTCGTGGCGTGGGGGCAGGACGTGTCGCCCACCCGGTGGCTGCTCGGCAAGGTCGTGCTGCTGGGCGTGCCCGCGGTCGGCTTGGCGGCGGGCTTCGGCGCGGCGGTGACGACCCTGCTGCGGGTGGTCAACGACGTGACGCTGCGCGCACACCCGCAGGCGGTCGGGTACGTGCCGTTCCAGCCGTTCTCGACCGAGCCGTTCGAGGCCGTGCCGCTGGTGCAGGCGTCCTACGCGGCCTTCGGGTTCGCGCTGGGCCTGGCGCTGAGCGCGACCACCCGGCGGACGGTCGTCGCGATGGCCGGCACGCTCGGGATCTTCGTCGTGGTCCGCGTCCTGGTGGGTGCCCTGTGGCGGCCGCACTACTGGTCCGTCGAGCGGCTGCTCCAGCCGTACAACCCCGGGGGCGTCAGCACACCCCAGCGGGAGGAGCAGCTGCGCGACACCATGCGGGTGGACAGCGGCTTCGCCGACAGCTCCGGCAACGAGGTGCCCTTCCCCATGGAGTGCTCCACGAGCGCGCGCCAGGAGAACGACTACGTCGACTGCCTGCACCGCCACGACGTGGTGAACTACTTCACCGACTACCACCCCGCCGACCGGCTGGTGCCCTTCCAGCTGGCCGAGTTCGCGATCTTCACGCTGCTCGCGGCCGGGCTGGTGGCCCTGGCCTTCTCCCGGGTGCGCCGCGCGCACCGGGGGTGACCGACCCGGGCCGGCCGCACCGCGACCGGCCCTGCCGAGGGAGGTCCCGCGCACTTCGGGGGTGCGCGGGGCCTGCCTGTTTCCGGCACCGCCGGACGGTGTGGTCGGGGGCCGTCGTTTGCCCAGGTAGAATTCGCTTCCCGTGGACTCCCGAACTCGTCTCCCGATCGTCGGCATGATCGGCGGCGGGCAGCTCGCCCGCATGACCCACCAGGCCGCGATCCCGCTGGGCCAGTCGCTGCGCGTGCTGGCCGAATCGGACTCCGATCCCGCCGCCCTGGTCGCGCGGGACGTCGAGTACGGCAAGCACACCGACCTGGACGCGCTGCGGGCGTTCGCGAAGTCGTGCGACGTGCTGACCTTCGACCACGAGCACGTGCCGCAGGAGCACCTCAAGGCGCTGGTCGCGGACGGCGTGAAGGTGCACCCCGGCCCGGAGGCTCTGGAGCACGCGCAGGACAAGCTGGTGATGCGGGTCAAGCTCGCCGAACTGGGGCTGCCGGTGCCGCCGTTCAGCGCGGTGCGGGAGACGGCGGACGTGCTCAGGTTCGGCGCGGAGCACGGCTGGCCGTGCGTGCTCAAGGCGGTGCGCGGCGGCTACGACGGGCGCGGCGTGTGGATGCTGAACACCCCGCAGAGCGCCCAGCGCGTGGTGCCCGAACTGCTCGCCGCCGGCACGCCGCTGATGGTCGAGCAGTGCGTGCCGATGCGGCGCGAGCTGGCCGCGCTGGTCGCCCGCTCGCCGTTCGGGCAGGGTGCGGCGTGGCCGGTGGTGCAGACCGTGCAGCGCGACGGCATCTGCGTCGAGGTGCTCGCCCCCGCGCCCGACACCTCCGGCGAGCGGGCGCAGGAGCTGGCGCTGCGGATCGCGGCGGAACTCGGCGTCGTCGGCCTGCTGGCCGTGGAGCTGTTCGAGACCGCCGACGGCCTGGTGGTCAACGAACTCGCGATGCGCCCGCACAACTCCGGCCACTGGACCATCGAAGGGGCCCGCACCTCGCAGTTCGAGCAGCACCTGCGGGCCGTGCTGGACTACCCGCTCGGCGCGACCGACCTGGTCGCGCCCGCCGTCGTCATGGCGAACGTCCTGGGCGCGGCGACGCCGCCCGACATGGGCCCCGACGAGCGGCTGCACCACCTGTTCGCCCGGTTCCCCGACGCGCGCGTGCACCTGTACGGCAAGGCGGAGCGACCGGGGCGCAAGATCGGCCACGTGACGTTGCTCGGCGAGCGGCTGGACGAGGTGCGCGAGCGGGCGCGGCTCGCGGCGCACTGGCTGTCCGACGGCGTGTGGCTGGACGGGTACGACATCCACGGAGGACAGCAGTGACGTCAGTCGGCGTGATCATGGGCAGCGACTCGGACTGGCCGGTGATGAAGGCCGCCACCGAGGCGCTGGCCGAGTTCGACGTGCCGTTCGAGGTCAGCGTGGTGTCCGCGCACCGGACGCCGCAGCGGATGCTCGACTACGCCGCGTCGGCCGCCGGGCGCGGGCTGCGCGTGATCATCGCCGGCGCGGGCGGCGCGGCGCACCTGCCGGGCATGGTCGCCTCGGCGACGGTGCTGCCGGTGATCGGCGTGCCGGTGCCGTTGAAGTACCTGGACGGGATGGACTCGCTGCTGTCGATCGTGCAGATGCCCGCGGGCGTGCCGGTGGCGACCGTGTCGGTCGGCGGCGCGCGCAACGCGGGCCTGCTGGCGGTGCGCGTGCTGGCCGCGTCCGACCCGGCGTTGCAGGAGCGGATGGCGGCGTTCCAGGTGTCGCTGGAGCGGCTGGTGCTGGAGAAGGACGAGGCGCTGCGCGCGTCGCTGTGAGCGCGGTCGGCGAGGTCGCGTAGCCGGTTCGGGCCCTGTTGTCGACAGCACAGGGTTCAAGCCGGTGAACGCGCGCTAACATCTCGGTAGAAGCCCTACCGGGAGGTAACTTAACGTGGACCCGAGTTTCGGTACCTACCAGCTCGCGGAGGAGCACGAGGCGCTGCGCGAGGCCGTCCGGTCGCTCGCCGACAAGGAGGTCGCGCCGCACGCGGCCGACGTCGACGAGCAGGAGCGCTTCCCGGTCGAAGCGCTCAACGCCCTGGTCAAGTCCGGTTTCGCGGCCGTGCACGTGCCCGAGGAGTACGACGGCCAGGGTGCCGACTCGGTGGCCACCTGCATCGTGATCGAGGAGATCGCGCGCGCCTGCGCGTCGTCGTCCCTGATCCCCGCCGTGAACAAGCTCGGCACCATGCCGATCCTGCTCTCGGCGTCGGAGGACCTGAAGCGGCAGGTGCTGCCGTCCATCGCGTCGGGCGAGGCGATGGCGTCCTACGCGCTGTCCGAGCGCGAAGCGGGCTCGGACACGGCGTCGATGCGCACCCGTGCCCGGCTCGACGGCGACCACTGGGTGCTCAACGGCACCAAGTGCTGGATCACCAACGCGGGCGAGTCGACCTGGTACACCGTGATGGCGGTGACCGACCCGGACGCGCCGAAGAAGTCGCAGGGCATCTCGGCGTTCGTGGTGCACAAGGACGACCCGGGCTTCGTCGTGGGCTCGAAGGAGCGCAAGCTCGGCATCAAGGGCTCCCCGACCAGGGAGATCCACTTCGAGAACTGCACCATCCCCGAGGACCGCGTCATCGGCGAGCCGGGGACGGGCCTGAAGACCGCCCTGCGCACGCTGGACCACACCCGGCCGACCATCGGCGCCCAGGCCGTGGGCATCGCCCAGGGCGCGTTGGAAGCCGCGATCGCCTACGTCAAGGACCGCAAGCAGTTCGGCAAGGCGATCGCCGAGTTCCAGGGCGTGCAGTTCATGCTCGCGGACATGGCGATGAAGATCGAGGCGGCCCGGCACATGGTCTACGTCGCGGCGGCGAAGGCGGAGCGCGGCGAGCCGAACATCGGCTTCATCACCGCGGCGGCGAAGTGCTACGCGTCCGACGTCGCGATGGAGGTGACGACCGACGCCGTCCAGCTGTTCGGCGGCGCCGGCTACACCCGCGACTTCCCGGTGGAGCGCATGATGCGCGACGCCAAGATCACCCAGATCTACGAGGGCACGAACCAGATCCAGCGGGTCGTCATGTCCCGCGCCCTGCTCCAGGGTTAGATCGACGATCTCCACTCCGGTGTGGAGGCGGCGGGTTTCCGTGATCGTGCCGCCTCCACACCGTGCTCGACAGCACCGGGAGATGAGTATTCGTCGCTTTCTCGTCGCGCGGTCGCGGCGGAGACCGCATTTCGCGGGCTGCCGGCGTCGGCGCCGACCGGGGTGGTCGACGGAGAAGTTCAGCCGCCGTCTTTCAAGGTGAGGCGCGACTCGGCACCGGTGACCACGCACCGGTGCGATTCGGAGATCAGGTGGCTGATGCAGTCCTCGACCTTTTCGGTGCCGGCCGGTCGGCGGGTGTTGTAGATCGCCCCGGCCAGGTCTTCGGTGGTGTGCACGTTGATCGTGCACCCCTTCTCCAGCAGGAAGACGATGAATTCCGAGTCGAGCTTGGTGCGCCAGTTCGGTTCCATCGAGTCGACCGGCCGCTTCAATTCCGTCCACGTCGCACCGATCGTGGCCCCGTTGCTCACCAGCACGTGGCACCGGGTCAGCAGAACGCACAGGAATGAACGCACGCGGGACCACGGGTAACCGCGTGAAGGATCGTGCAAGAGGTGGTTCTGGCCCGTCTGCCGGGCCTCCTCGACGGCCTTGCGCACTCGTTCGACGGCACCGCCGAGCAGGTCCCGGACGGTGATCGAGGGCAACTCCTGGAGCAGGTTGTCCATTTCGTCGTAGACCGCCTCGCGCACCTCCTGGAACGGCCCGAAGCCGTTCGACCGGAGCACGCTGAGGTAGGAATCGCTTTCCCGGGACGTGCCGTCCGCAGGCGCTCCGCCGGTGAGCTGCGGTTCGGCGGGAACGGTCGGCGCGAAGGGCTTGGCGAGCGCCCGGCCGCGATCGGTCAGGACGATCGTGGGATTCGGCTCCGGCCCCTGCACTCGTACGAAACCTCGTTCCTGGCCGAGCGTGACCAGGATGGAGATGAACTTCTGGGCGTTCGAGAACGACCCGGTGCCGTCCTTGTCGAATTTCGGGTCGAGCTTCTTCAACTCGCCGCGCAGGTTGGTCTTGAGCTGCGAGCCGCCGGTGTTGGCAACCGCTCTGACCAGGTACTTCACCGCTTCGGACGACGGCATGAAGGACTCCTGCCAGGACGGCGGGCCGGCCGGAGCGCCGTTCTCGTTGTGCAGCACCGTGCGCAGGTCCAGGAAGTGCAGCCGGCCTTCGCCGGCCAGTGGGCTGCTGACCGTGTGGTGGCGCACGGCGGGGCTGAACGAGCCGACCGTCATGGATTCGTCCGGTGGCAGTTCGCTGAACGTTCTGGTCAAGGTGTCGAGTAATCCGTGCTCGACCTGGGCCGCGGAGAGTTCTGCGGAGAACGTCCGCACCGTCGCGCCGCCGGCCTCGTCGGTCTGGAGCTTGCCGTCGACGGTGCACACGGTGGCGGACGCGGGGGAGAAGTCCGGGCGGCTCTTGTCGATCAGTTCGACCAGCTGTGCCTCGCGGTTTCCTACGGTTCCGGTGAGATCTACGAAGTAACGCATGGGGCCGGCCTTCCGCCTGGACGTAGCGTAAAGGGTTAGGCTGGCTCGTCGCCAGCCTAACCCTTTTCCTTTGGTCAGCCCTGGTCCCGCTTGCCTGGCCACTTGATGTCCACGGTGGAGAGCAGGGCTTCGAGCACAGCTACCACGACCGCGTGCCAGAGAAACGTGCGAGTCTCCGACGGGTAGAACTCGGCGGTGTAGCTGAAGAGAATGAGGAACAGCACGCATGAGAGTGCTGTAAGCTTCTGCTTCATGGTAGGTCTCCGGTTGAGTTCAGCCACCCGCATTGGCGGGCGGCGATCAGTGCCGAAGACATGAGGCTGTTTAATTGTGGCTGAATGTCTGCCGATTATCGCGTGATGCGTGTCGTCGAAGAATTCAGGACTGACGATTGTGGAATCAGGTCTGAGTCGTGATGCGTACCGACTGTGGAGTGATGACTGCGGAGTGTCGCGGAAGGCATGCATTCGAAGATGCTGGCGGTAGCGTAGGCCGGTGCATCGGCCCGCGCAAGCAGAACGGCTGCTCCGAGTGGGCGATGTCGGGTGCCGCGGGACCGATGTGACTGGGGTGCTACCTATTCGACGTCATCATGTTGTTCGGATCGGTAACGCCGGACTTCGGCGCGGCGGAATCGACTCCGCGGTCAGCCGAGGGTGGCCAGGTAGGTCGCCAGGCGGTCGTAGCTGGTGTCGGCTCCGCCGGTCATCCCCGTCCGCATGGCGCGGTCGCGGGCATCGCGGGACGGGTACTTCATGTTCTGGATCACGAGGGTCCGCTCGCCCTCGTCGACGAAACGGGTCGTGTTCACGGTTTCCGGCCAGTCCTCGCCCCACGCCTCGGTCTGCACGGTCTCCGAGTGCGGGGTGACCGAGAGGTACGTGCCGGTCATGCTCATCTCGGTGCCGTCGGACCTGCGCCACACCATGTGCCACGTCCCGCCCGGCCGCAGGTCGACCTCGCAGACCGGCATCGTCCAGCCGTCCGGGCCGAGCATCCAGTGGACGATGTGCTCCGGCTCGGTGAACGCCTCGAACACCAGCCGTTGCGGCGCGTCGAACCGGCGGGTCACCTCGACCTCGACCTCGGACGGCGTGCTCCACGCGGAAGCGGTCTCAGTGGTCATCTTCCTGCTCCTTCATCCGTTCCAGGTACGCGTCCAGGCGGCGGTGGCTGTCGTCCCAGAACCGGCGGAAGCCGTCGGTCCACTCGGTGACCTCGCGCAACGGGGTCGCGTCCAGTGTGCGCGGACGCCACTGGGCGTCGCGACCGCTGGTGACCAGCCCCGCTCGTTCGAGCACCCGCAGGTGCTTGGAGACGGCCGGCCCGCTCATCGCGAACGGCGCGGACAGCTCCTTCACGGTGGCCGCGCCCCGGGCCAGGCGGGCCAGGATGGCGCGCCTGGTGGGGTCCGCCAGCGCGGCGAACGTGGTGCTCAGCGGGTCGTCGGCCATCGTCCACCTAACCGGTAGGTTATCTAACCAAGTGGTTTGATACGCGCCTGTCGGGATGCTGTCAACCCCGCGTGACCGCCCGGAAGTTGTTGAAGATTCATATAGCGTCGGGAAGGGAAATCCACCGACGAAGGGACGGGCATGGTTCGGGACGTGGCGGCACTGATCGGACGGATCGGCGTCGGCGTGGTGTTCATCGCGCACGGCTGGCAGAAGCTGACCGAGTGGGGCCTCGACGGCACCGCGCAGGCGTTCCAGGGCATGGGTGTCCCGCTCCCGACGGTCTCCGCCTGGTTCTCCGCCCTGGTCGAACTCGGCGGCGGCGCGCTGCTGGTCGCCGGCGCGGCACTGCCGGTCGTCGGCATCCTGCTGGCCGTCGACATGGCCGGCGCGCTGCTGATCGTGCACCTGCCCAACGGCCTGCTCGGCGAAGGCGGCTTCGAACTGGTGCTCGCGCTCGGCGTCGCCGCGCTCGCGCTGGGCTTCAACGGCGGTGCGCTCACCGTCGACCGCCTGATCCGGCGCAGGCAGACCGTCTGAGCGGACTCGACGGCAGGGCAAGGGGGCGGGCGGTCCGACGGACCACCCGCCCCCTTGCCGCGGGAGTTCTAGCCGACGAGGTCCAGGTTCGTGTGCTCACTGGCCCGCCGCGCGGGCAGCAGGTCCGCCTTCGCGTTGCTGCACTGCACGAGCGACCCGCCACCGGCCAGCACGGCCAGGAAACCGTTGAGCAGCCCGTCCGGCTGCGCCCACTCCACCGTCGACAGCACCCGCGTGTCCGGACCGATCCCCAGCGTGGCCGCGCGCTGCCGCGCCTCCGCCACCACTTCGTCCACAGTGGACTTGCCCAGCGCGGGCGTGCTGCCGGGCACCGGGCCCCACGGCGTGAACTCGTCGCCGTACACCCGCACCTCGTCCACGTAGTCGAGATCCGCGCCGCAGCCCAAACCCATGGGGTGCAAGGAAACCGTTGCCACGGAGTCCGCGCCGTCGGCCGTGCCGCCGGGTGGCGCGAACGCCACCTTCGCACCCGCCGGGTCCTCCGTCACCGCCGCGCCGCACCACCACGCGCCGAGCAGCACGCCCGCCGTCTGCCAGTGCGCGGGCAGCAGCACCGCCACCGGGTCGCCCGGCTCGACGTCGAGTTCGTCGCGCAGCCAGTTGGCCGTCTTCGCCGCCCAGTTCCCGATCGTCGCCCGCGAGAGTTCGACCCGCGTGCCCGCGGCGTCGTCGTAGTGCGTGATCAGCGGACGGCCGGGGCCCGCCGCGAACAGCGGCGTCAGCAGGGTTTCCGTGACGGTCATGCCACCCACCCTGCCATCCGCGCGCGGACCGCCCCAGCCGGGGTCAGTCGACGCAGGGCGGCCCCTGGGCGAGTTCGCGGCGCGGCCCGTCCAGCGTCAGCGGCCCGCCGCCGGCGAACCGCTTCACCGACGTGGTGGTCGGTGCCGGCGGGGGCGTCTTCGCGCCCAGCACCTCCGCCACGAACGCCTTCACCTGCTCCCGGTCCACCGTCACGATGCTCTGCCCGCGCTCGTTGCGCGCGCCGACCCCGGTCACCGGGATCGTGGTGAACTCGACGTTGCCGCCCGCCAGGCCCCGCATCTGGCCGGCCAGCGTGGCGAGGTCCAGGTTCTCGTCCACCACCACGGACTTGGACATCGCCTCCAGCAGCCCGTTGAGCTTGCCCGGGTCGGTCAGCGTCCCCGCGGACAGCAGCTTGGACACCGCCGCCTTGAGGAACACCTGCTGGCGGGTGATCCGCCCCAGGTCGCCGTTCGGGATGTTCTTGCGCTGCCGCACGAACGCCAGCGCGTCGCCGCCGGACACGCTCTGCACGCCCGCCCGGAAGTTCGCGCCCGAGTCGGGGTCGCTGGTGGCGTTGTTCAGGCACACCTCGACCCCGCCGACGACCTGGGTCAACAGGTAGAACCCGTAGAGGTTGACCTCGGCGTAGTGGTCCACCCGGACGCCGGTCAGGTCCTGCACCACCTGCACCAGCGCGCGCCGCCCGGCCTGGTCGCCGAGCTTGGAGCGCTCCTCCAGGTCGTGCCCGCCCTCGGCGGCCAGCCGCTCCATGGCGAAGAACTTGGTCACCCCGTACGCGGAGTTGATCTTCTCCTCGCCGTGGTCCGGGATCGGCACGTACGTGTCGCGCGGGATGGACACCGCGTGCGCCTTGCCGCCGTTGCGCGGCACCCGCACGACGATGATGGTGTCGGTGTTGAGCGTGTCCGTCGCCTCGGTGCGCAGTTCGCGCAGCACCCGGTCGGGCAGCGGGCGGCCCTGCGCGTCGGTCCGGCTGTCGCTGCCCACCAGCAGGATGTCCAGCGCGCCGTCGTCGGCCGGCGGCGCGTTGGGGATGTCGGACAGGGCGCTCAGCACGTCGGTCGTGTTCACGCTCTCCTGGACCCGCTTGAGCGTGACCCAGCTGTACCCCGCCACCACGAGCACGGCCGCGGACAGCAACGCGAGCAGCGTGCGTCCGGTCATCACCGCGGCCTTCACGGGCGGTCCTCCTAGTCTGGGCGGCCAGGTTCAGGTGGCCTGCTCCGCGCGGCCGTGTCCGACCAGGCTAACCACCTGCCGCCGGTCGGACGCGCCGACGGCCGTCCGGCGCGGTGTTCAGTTGACGCAGACCACACCCTGGGCGGTGATCGGCGGAGCGGACGAGGAGGTCGGCGGGATCGTGGTGACACCGCCGACCGACGAGGTCTCGGACTCGTCGGCCGGTGCGAAGTCCGCGCCCACGTAGACCTGGACCTGCCCTCTCGGCACGGAGTCGTCCTCGGTCGCCGTGACGTTACCGCCCAGGGCGGAGATCACCCTGTCGGCACTCGCCCGCTCCCCGGCCGGGTACCGCACGACGGTGCTGTCCAGGTAGTTGCCGCTGATCGCCTCGCCGCGCTTGAAACCCTTGTTCACCAACGACTCCAGCACGCCGCTGGCCTTGCCGGCGACGCCCGAGGAGTTCACCACCTGCACGGTGATGGCCGACGGCGGCGGGCCGGCCGGCGTGGTCGGCGCCGCCGACGAGCCGGACCTGGGCGCCTGGTCGACGGCCAGGCCCTTGATGAACCCGCGCACCTCGGCGGGGTTGACCGGCAGGACGTTGCCGTCACCGTAGGTGTCCATCGGGTCGCCCACCGGGATCGTGCGGAACTGGATGTTGCCCGACACCAGGCCCTGCATCTGCTCGGCGAACTCGGTGATGTTCCACCGCTCGCTGAGCACCACGGACTTCTGCACCGCGGTGACGAGCTGGCCGAGCTTGTCGAAGTCGGTCAGCGTGCCGGTGGAGAGCACCTTGCGGGCCAGCGCGCCGATGAACACCTGCTGGCGCACGATCCGGTCGAGGTCGCCGCCGGGCAGCCCGCCGCGCTGCCGCACGAACGACAGGGCCTCCGCGCCCGAGATGGTCTGCGGCCCGGCCTGGAAGTCCGCGCCCGAGTCGGAATCGCGGGTGGCCTGCTTCAGGCACACCTCCACGCCGCCGATGGCCTGCGTCACCTCGTAGAACGACGCCAGGTTCACCTCGGCGTACCGGTCGACGGTGACCGCGCCGCCGGTGAGGCCCTCGATGGTCTTGATGAGCGTGCGGCGGCCGGCCTGGGTCGACTCGCGCTCGATGCGCGCCTCGTCGGTGACGCCCTCGTTGCGCAGCCGCTGCCCGGTGTCGTTCTTCTGCCGGACCAGCGCCGAGTTCAGCTTGTGCTTGCCGAAACCGTCCGCGATCTCCACGTACGCGTCGCGCGGGAAGGAGATGGCGACCGCGCGCGTGCCGTCCTGCGGGATGTGCACGAGGATCATGGTGTCGGTGTTCAACGTGCCGTCCGCCACACCGCCGTTGAGCAGCGCCAGCACCTCGTCGGAGAGGGGCTTGCCCTGCGCGTCGGTGCGGCTGTCCACGCCCACCAGCAGGATGTCGATCGCGCCGTCGAGCGGCTTGCGGGCCGCGCCCTGCTCGGTCACCGAGGACGGGATGACGTCCGTCGTGGTGATGCCCTCGCTGATGCCCCGCAGGTAGGTCCACCCGTACCAGGACACGAACAGCACCGCGGCCGACACCAGGGCTATCAGTGAACGCCAGGTGACCACGAGAACACGCAAAGCAGCCGGTCTCGCGGCCGTTTTGGGCGGACTGGTGTCCACTGGTGGTGCCTCCCCCGTGTCCCGCGACTGCTGTCCCAGGTTAGTGGCGGGCCGGGGTTCCGGCCTGCTGTTCCACTTAATACGGGAGACGCTGTAACGACAGGGTGGGTTGCACGGGTAAATACCGTGACAGACTGCGATGGACGACTGTTGTGGAAGGGCATTGACCATGCGCGTACTGGTGACGGGTGGGGCCGGCTTCATCGGCTCGCACTACGTGCGGGAGATGGTGCGAGGCGCGTACCCGGTCTACGCGGACGCCGAGGTGGTGGTGCTGGACAAGCTCACCTACGCCGGGAACGAGGCCAACCTCGCGCCGGTCGCCGACGACCCCCGGCTGACGTTCGTCCGAGGCGACATCTGCGACCGCGGGCTGGTGGGCGAGCTGATGGCCCGAACGGACGTGGTCGTGCACTTCGCGGCCGAGTCGCATGTGGACCGGTCGATCTCCGGGTCCGCCGATTTCGTGCTCACGAACGTGCTGGGCACCCAGACGTTGCTCCAAGCGGCCCTGGAGGCGGGCGTCGCGAAGTTCGTGCACGTCTCCACGGACGAGGTCTACGGCACCATCGAGGAGGGCTCCTGGACCGAGGAGCACATCCTGGAGCCGAACTCGCCGTACTCCGCTTCCAAGGCGTCCTCGGACCTGTTGGCGCGGTCGTTCCACCGGACCCACGGCCTGCCGGTGTGCATCACCCGGTGCTCCAACAACTACGGTCCGTACCAGTTCCCGGAGAAGGTCATCCCGCTGTTCGTGAGCAATCTCATGGACGGCCGCAAGGTCCCGCTCTACGGCGACGGCCTGAACGTGCGCGACTGGCTGCACGTGGACGACCACTGCCGGGGCATCCAGCTCGTGCTGGAGGGCGGCCGGGGCGGTGAGATCTACAACATCGGCGGCGGTACCGAGCTGACCAACCGCGAACTCACCGAGCGCCTGGTGGCCGCGACGGGCCGTGACTGGTCGTTCGTCGAGCCGGTCACCGACCGCAAGGGCCACGACCGCCGGTACTCGGTCGACATCACCAAGATCGCCACCGAACTCGGCTACGCGCCGCGGGTCGACTTCGCCGCCGGCCTGGCCGCGACCGTCGAGTGGTACCGGGACAACCGGTCGTGGTGGGAGCCGCTCAAGCAGCGCGCGGCGCTGGCCGGCTGATGCCCGCGCTCCTGGTGCCCGGCGGCCGAGGACTGCTCGGGCGCGACCTGGTGGCCTCGGTCCCGGCCGACGGCCTGGTGCACGCCCCGTCGTCGGCGGAGCTGGACGTCACGGACGCGGCGGCGGTCTCCGACGCGGTGGCGTCGTTCGCCGCGACCGCGCGGGACAACGACCTCAGGCCCGTGGTGGTCAACGCCGCCGCCTACACCGCCGTCGACGCGGCGGAGACCGACGAGGAACGCGCGTTCGCGGTCAACGCGGTCGGTGCCGGCAACCTGGCCGAAGCCTGCCGCGACCACAACGTCCCGCTGCTGCACGTGTCAACGGACTACGTGTTCCCGGGCGACGGCGCGCGGCCCTACGAGCCCGAGGACGAGACGGGTCCGCGTTCGGCCTACGGGCGCACGAAACTCGCGGGGGAACAGCGGATCCTCCGGACGTGGGAACGGTCCTGGGTCGTGCGGACCTCGTGGTTGTACGGCGCGGGCGGGCCGAACTTCGTGCGCACCATCGCCCGGCTGGAGGGCGAGCGCGACGCACTGTCCGTTGTGGACGATCAGCGCGGCTCGCCGACGTGGTCGCTGGACCTCGCGGCGGGGCTGGTCGAACTCGCCGGGCAGGCGGTGCGGACCGGGCCGGCCGCGCGCGTGCTGCACGCCACGGGCGGCGGCGAGACCACCTGGTGCGGGCTGGCGCGGGCGGTGTTCGAGGAACTCGGGGCCGACCCGGAGCGCGTGCGGGGCTGCGGCACCGAGGACTACCCGCGCCCCGCGCCGCGCCCGGCCTACTCGGTGCTCTCCGGCCGCGCGTGGGCCGAATCGGGCCTGACGCCGCTGCGGCCGTGGCGGGAGGCGTTGCGGGAGGCGTTCGCCACCCGCGCCGTCCCGTGAGCGGGCGGGCGCGCGCCCGGCGTGCGCCCGCCTCCGGGCGTTGTCAGGCGGTCTGCCACCGCACGCACGTCGGACGTGCCGCCGTGGCCAGGAAGTCCTTCAGGGCCAGGCCGAGCGCCTCCACGGGCACGCCCGCGCCGGCCGGGTAGTCGACGTACTCCGAGCGGTACTCGGGGGAGTCCGGCTCGCCGACGAGGGTCGAGTAGTCGTGGTCCGGGTCGGCGTAGGTGAGGTAGCCGAAGCCGTCGCGGATCGCGGCGGCCACGTCGTGGTCCGGGATCTTGGTCCGGCCCGGCGCGCCCAGCAGGCCCTCGGTGTCGTCGAGCAGCGGGCGTTCCTGGTGCTCGATCACCGCGGGCCCGGCGCCGGGCTCGGCGAGGCGGCGCAGGAGCGCGTCCACGTCCTCCGGGCTGCCGACGGTCAACTCGTCGGCGGCCTCGGTGTCGTCCGGGTCGTTGATCGGCCACACGGCGGTGAAACTCATGGGCGGCATCATCGCAGTGAACGCGCTGAGTGACCACCTGAGACGGGTGTTGCGCCGTTGGAGTGGAGCCGGCCTCTCGCACTGGTTTTGCAGACAATCAATGCGAGAGCCTTTCCGTCATGTCCGACCACGGGCGACTTCCTGATGTCTCCGCGCAGCGCTCCGATGGCGAGCGTCAGCGCTTTCTGCGCCGTGTCTGTGCCGTGACGGGTTCGCGGCAGATCTCGTGGAGTGTCCTCACCGGCGGTGCGACGGAGCGCCCGGTGCGCACTTCCTAGCGCCGCGCGTCGGTTCAACGTTGAACGACCGCCGAACGTCCACCGCGCGGTCGACGGGTAAGCACGCGCGGTATCCCCGAGCGTCTCGATTGGCGGCCCGGTGCGGGTGCCGGACGCGTGCCCGCCGGGTGCGCGCGGCCCTCGGCGCGGGCCGCGCGGGGCCGGCTCAGCGCAGCGTCGCGAGGAAGATCGACCAGGTCACCCGGGGCACGGTGAGCCCGGCGGCGCACGGGTTCTTGCTGTCGCGGACGCCGACGCCGACCGGGGTGTGGGCCACCTCCACGCAGTCGGAGTTGCCACCGCTGAAGCTCGACTTCCGCCAGGTCCCCGAGATCAGCTCCGGCGTGCCCATTCGCTGCGCTCCTCTTCGATGTAGCGGCGAAGCAGAGCCACGGAATCCGGTTGGCTCGACGCGACACCACACAGATGTTGAAACGCAAGCCTATACCGGTCGACGTCCGGTTCTTCCTCCAAAAACAACGTTCCACTCAAGTGGTCGATCGCGACGGTTCCGTATCCGTCGTCGAATCGGAAGCACGAGAACGGAACGCCCATTGCCATGTGTTCGCCCGCGCGGTTGGGGATGATCTGGAACTGGACATTGGGCCGGGCCACCAGTTCCACCAGCCGCCGCAGCTGGGCCAGGTGCACCTCCCGGCCGCCCGTCGCGCGCGCCAGGGCCGCCTCGGTGATGATCGCCCACACGGTGAGCGTGCCGTCGAGCACGCGGTCCTGCCGCTTGCCGCGCAGTTCGACCCGCTGCGCGAGCACCTGTTCGCCCAGGTCCGGGTGGGCGGCGCGGATCACCGCGCGGGAGTAGTCCGGGGTCTGGAGCAGGCCCGGGACCAGGTCGACCTGGAACGCCGACACGCTCACCGCGTCGGTCTCCAGGTCGACGAACTCGATGTTGCCGGGGTTGGCCGCGTCGTCGTAGCTCTGGTACCAGCCCCGGGTCTTGGCGGTGCGGGCCAGGTTCACCATGCTCTCGACGGTCGCCCGGCTCGCGCCGTACAACTCGCACAGCCGCCGCACCTCGTCGGGTTTCGCGCCGAGTTGGCACAGTTCGATCTTGGTGATCTTCGGGTGTTTGCAGCCGAGGTGCGCCGCGGCGTCGTCAATGCCGACGCCCGCGTTGGTGCGCATCTGGCGCAGCCGGCGGGCGAGCCGGCGCTGTTTCGGAGTCATCCCGTCCCCCCGATCACGTGACGTTTGGAAACTCGTTCCACGGTGGATCGCTGAATTCGACCGACAGGTGCGATCGATCAGAATACTGTTCCATCAATCGAGGAAGGCTCGGCAATGGCCGGGCGGTCGCCGGTCGCCGGCCCGCCCCGGGTGGGGGTCGGCGGTCGGCGTCGGTCGGCGGTCAGCGTCGGGCGGCGGCGGCCAACCGGTAGGCGTCGACGGTCTTCTCCGCGGTCTTGCGCCAGGTGAACTCGGCCGCGTGCGCCCGCCGGGCCGCCTGGTCGCCCGGTGTGGGCGCGGTCTCCACCGCCTCCACCAGGGCCTGGCCCAGTGCCTCGGCGTCGCCCACCGGCACGTGCACGGCGTGGCCGCCGGCCACCTCGCGCAGCGCCGGCACGTCCGTGCACACCACGGGGACGTTGCAGGCCAACGCCTCCAGCACCGGCAGCCCGAAACCTTCGTCACGCGACGGCAGCACCAGGGTCGTCGCACCCGCTACTACGCTGCGTAGGTCGACGTCCTTCAAGTACCCCGTTCGCAGCACCCGGCCGTCCGTTCCGGTGTGGCCGGGTCCGGCCAGCACCAGCGGGGGCAGGGTGGGGTGCGTGGCGTGGGCCTCCATGAGCGTCGCCAGGCCCTTGCGCGGCCCGCCCGCGCCGACGAACAGCACGTACTCCGCCGGCAGGCC
Source organism: Saccharothrix sp. NBAS 001 (assembly GCF_056640475.1). Classification (NCBI taxonomy): domain Bacteria; kingdom Bacillati; phylum Actinomycetota; class Actinomycetes; order Pseudonocardiales; family Pseudonocardiaceae; genus Saccharothrix; species Saccharothrix sp. NBAS 001. The sequence goes on along the minus strand of NZ_CM153251.1, from coordinate 7,013,114 downwards.
CAGCCGGGACCGCAGGCCGTCGCCCGGCGGCCGGGCCGCGAACCACGCCGGGTCCACGCCCAGCGGCGTGACGACGATCTTGTCCGGGTCGACCTCGAACCGCTCGGTGACCACGTTCGCCACGGCCTGGGTCGGCGTGCACACGACGTCCGCGCGGACCGCCGACTTGCGGACCAGCTCGGGCAGCCTGCGGTCGGAGTGCGGCAGGTCCTGCGGCGCGTCCAGGAACGCCAGGTCGTGGATCGTGACCACGCCGCCCGCGCGGATCGCCGGCGGCAGCACGAAGTTGGTGGCGTGCATGACGTCGGTCGGCCCGGCCAGGAACTCGACCGGCGGGAACGGGCCGCGCAGCCAGAACTGCCGCAGCAGCCGCGCCGACACCGGCAGGCCGCGCGCGGTCACGTCGTGCGGCAGCACGGTCCGCAGCGCGCGCCACCCGCGCAGGGTGAAGGCGACCGCCCGGACGTCGACCGCGTCGCCCATCGACGCCAGCTCCTCGGCCAGCGCCGAGGTGTACCGGCCGATGCCGGTCCGGTGCCCGAGCAGGGGGGTGCCGTCGATGAGCACCTTGAGCGGCTTAACCATTGCCGCGCAGCTTCTTGAGGACCCGGCCGGTGGCGCGCTTGGCGACCTCGGTCGCCCCGCCCTGGTTCAGGTACTCCCGGACCAGCCGCACGTCGCGTTGCAGCTTCTCCTTGCGCCCCAGCGGCCGGTTGCGCACCATCGGCGCGGAACCGGGCAGCCGGTCGGTGGCGGGCCGGGGGGTGCGGCAGAAGTCGACCAGCGGGGCCAGCACCGCCTCCCAGGTGAACCGCTCCCGGACGGCCGCGATCCGCTCGGTGCACCCGGCGGCGAACTCCTCGTCGTACAGGACCTTCTCCAGCGCTGCGGCCAGCGCGTCGGCGTCCTCCGAGGGCACCACCACGCCCAGCCCCTCGCGCTGCACCAGGTCGGCGAACGAGTCGCCGTCCGTGGTCACGATCGGCAGCCCGGCCCACAGGTAGTCCAGCACCCGCGTGCGGAACGCGAACGTGGTCTCCACGTGCTCGTAGTGCGTGGTCACGCCGCAGTCGGCGTCCAGCAGCCAGTTCTGCCGGTCCTGGTAGGGCACCCACGCCTCGTTGAAGAACACCGTGCTGCCGACCAGCCCGAGGCGCTTGGCCAGCGCCCGGGTCTGCCCGGTGATGCCCATGTCCGGCACCTCCGGGTTGGGGTGCTTCATGCCCAGGAACACCAGCTTGGCGTCAGGGTGCGCGCCGCGCAGCCGGTCCACCGCGTGGATCAGGGTCAGCGGGTCGAACCAGCTGTAGACGCCGCCCGCCCAGAGCACGACCTTGTCGTCCGCGTCGATGCCCAGCGTGTCGCGCAGGCCGGGTCCGGTGCGTTGCGGCGGCTTGCCGGACAGGCCGAACGGGACGACGGCGAGCAGCGACTTCACCGTGGGGTCGGTGTCGTACAGGGCGGGGGTCAACCGGCCCATGGACGCCAGGTGGCCCAGCCAGAAGTGCCGCTGCCGCTCCGAGGCGCACAGGAAGAAGTCGCCGCGCGCCAACTGGTTGTTGAGCACCCGGGTGACGCCGACCAGGTCCTTCTCGCGCTGCTCGTCGGTGGCGTCGCGGCCCTGCTCCAGCAGCTCCAGGTGCATCGGGTCGTAGATGTCGCAGACCACGACCTTGGTCGACTCCGGCGTCTTGAGCTGCGGCAGGAACTCCAGCGCGTGGCCCTGCAACACGATCACGTCCGCCCACACCAGGTGCTGGTCGGCGTCGCGCGGCTTGATGCCCAGCACCTCGAAGGGCGCGTCGGGCGGCGTGCACAGCGGGTTGATCGTCACCAGCCGGACCTGGTGCTCGTCGGAGAGCACCTCGGCCATGTTCCACGCCCGGATCGCGGGCCCGGCCATCTTCTCCGAGATGGCGTCCCCGGTCACGATCAGGATCCGGCGCGGTCGCCCGTAGAGCTCCTCGATGCCGAACACGTCGACCAGCACGTCGTGCGCGGCCAGGTACCGCTCCAGCGGGTAGGCGGGCTCCAGGGCCTTGCGCATCAACGGGACCAGGTCCGCGTCGGACACCCGGCGCGCGGCCTGCTCGACCCGGCGCGACTCGGCCAGCGACGGCAGCAGCTCCACGAACTGGTCGATCGCCAGGAACCCGGCCAGCGCCTGGCGCGACACCGGCACCGGCGCGGCGTCGGCGGCGGGGTCGGCGGGCCGCCGGGTGATCTCCAGCTGGCGTGGGTCGATCTCGCCGCGCGCGGTCGCCCGGCGGACCGCCAGGGCCAGCGCGGCGGGCAGCGCCTTGGCCAGCGTCTCGTCGGACACGTTCTTGTAGAGCGCGGCCAACGCGTTGCGCTCCAACAGGAACAGCTCACGGCTGACGTCCACAGTGGACATCGACGCGTGGTGCTTGTGGTAGGTCAGCGAGGCCGGCTCGTAGCGCACCCGCCAGCCCCGCAGGTTCAGCCGCCAGCCGAAGTCGACGTCCTCGTAGAACATGAAGAAGCGCTCGTCGAACCCGTCCAGCTCCTGGAACAGCCGGGCCCGCACGACCAGCGCCGAGCCGGTGCCGAACAGCACGTCGCGCGGCACGTCGTGGGACCCGTCGTCGGGCTGCCCGGCGTGCCGCTTGTAGCCCATGCCGAACCAGGTCAGGCCGCCGTCCACGAAGTCGATCGCGCGGCCGTCCCAGTCGAGCACCTTCGACGCCACCGCCCCCACGGTCGGCTCGGCGCGCAGCACCCGCACCGCGGCGCGCAGCCAGTCCGGGTGCGGGCGGGCGTCGTTGTTCAGGAACGCGAGCACCGCGCCGGTCGCGTGCCGCGCGCCCAGGTTGCAGCCGCCCGCGAAGCCGAGGTTCTCCGGCGCGTCGAGCACCAGCGCCTGCGGCACGGCCGCCCGGACGCGGTCCGCGCCGCCGTCGCCCGAGGCGTTGTCCACGCAGATGACCTGGAGTTTCTCCGCCGGGTAGGACAGCTCGGCGAACAGGGCGCGCAGGCAGGTGATGGTGTCGTCGGCGCCCCGGTAGTTGACCACGACCACCGACACGTCAGGCAGGCTTGCTGGCTCCACGCGCTAAGCCTGCCTCATGGCGGTCCCGGACACTTGACGAAGGTGGCCTACGCCTCCGATCCGGCCTCCCCGCCGTCGCCCTCGTCGTCCTCGTCCTCGACCGGCGGGGGCGCGGGCAGGCTGTCGCGCTGCCACTCCACGGTGACCTTGATGTGGGCCTCGGCGGAGGACTTGGCGATCGCCAGCGCGGCGCTGGAGCTGACCTTCAGGCCGATCTCCACGGCCACCTTGTCCGGCCGGGGGTTCGGCATGCTGCCGATCTTCGTGGCGACCGCCCGCGCCACCTTCTTCGCCCGCTCGATGCCCGCTTCGAGCGTCTCGTCCATCTTCTCCACGGCGGCGTCCCAGCGCCGGCCCGCGAGCACCGGGCCGTCGTAGTCCTCGTCCAGCTCGAACGGGACCAGGTCGCCGTCCTCGGTGCGCACCTCGACGTACTCCGCCACGTCACTCCTCTCGACAGACCGGGCCGGCGAACGACCCGGCGGGCACATCCCGATCATCCTGGTCCAGCCCGCTGCGGTCGACCAGGCCGCACAACGCGGCGAACCAGTCCCGAGGGGAGCCGGACTCGATCCCGCCGTGCTGGTCGCCCGCGTCGGCGTAGCCGGGCACGGCCTGGTCGGGCAGCCGGCCCACCCGCCGGTCGCTGCGGCCGATCAGCCGGGGCAGGCCCCACATGAGGTTGCGCTCCCAGCGCTGCACCGCCGTGCCGCCGCCGTCCGCGCCGTACAGGGCACCGCCGGACAGCGTCAGGTCCAGCACGTCCGGGCCCCGGAACCGCACCCGCTCCACGGTCACGTTGTCCGACACCGGCAGCCGGTCCAGCTCCTCGTGGTCGGCCAGGTCGTAGACCACCACCGACCGGCCGACCCGCACCGCGAGCAGCCCGCCGTCCTCGTCGACGGCGGCCGTGGCGGGGGTGACCGACGTGGAGGACTGCCCGACCTGCCCGCCCAGCGCGAACTCCGAGCCGGGCACCTCGCGCCCGGTCGACACGGCGTACCGGCGGGCGCGGTCGTCGAAGGTCAGCGAGACGACCTCGTCCGCGCCGGCCGCGACCAGCGTCGCGGTGCCGTGCTGCGGTGCGGCGACGGTGAACGGGACGCCCACCGGCCCGCCGGTGCGCGCCTCCCACACGCTCACCTGGTCCACCCGGCGGATCAGCAGCCGGCCGTCGTCGAGGAACTGCGGCATCGCGGACGCCCCGTCCAGCTCGGTCGGTGCGGGACCGGGCGGGCGGATCGCGCCCAGCGGTGCGAGGTCCGGCAGGTTCCACAGGGTCACCCGGTCCGCGCCCTCCCGCAGGGCGAGCGTGCGCGAGTCCGGGGTGACGGCGGAGGACGTCCGCGGTGCCGCGCCGTCGCCGGTGGTGATCCGGCCGACCCGGGCCCGGTCCGACCGCCGCCACGTCTCGACCCGGCGGTCCGCGTAGAGCAGCAGGACGTGGCCGCCGTCCGGCGTGACCCGCGCGACCACCGCGTCGTCCAGCGCCCGGTCGAGGTCGTCGCGGCGCGGCACCTCCAGCACGATCGCGGTGTTCGAGGCGCTCAGCACCACCCGGACCACGCCGGACGGGTCGAGCGCGACGTGCTCGACGTAGGAGGACTGCGGCACCTGGAGCCGGCGCAGGTCGCCGACCGGGCCCGCGCGCAGCACCGGCGGCCCGTACGGGAGGCCGTCGATCACCGCCGCCGCGCGGGCGTCCGGGCTGAACCGGCCGGACCGGCAGCCGTCGGTGGGCACCTCGGCGAGGACCGCGCCGCTGGTCGCCCCGACCCGGCGCAGCGCGCCGCCCTCGCAGGTGGACGACACCGGCTCGGCCACGCCCGGCACGTTCTCCGCGCCCGCCGGGGGCAGCTCCGGTCCGCCCGGCACGAACCGCCGGCCGTCGTGCAGGACCACCGGGTCGCCGCCGGGCAGCACGTCGTCGAGCAGGGCCGCGTGCTCGGGGGCCTGCCGGGGGTAGGACAGCTTGCCCGGCAACGGGAACCGCCGCTCGCCGCCGCGCAGGTCGAGCACGGTGAACTCGGTGGCGTCCAGCTTGCCGTGGGCGATCCACCGGCCGGTCGGGTCGGTCGTGACGACGTCCGCGTCGATCGTGCGCACCGACCGGCCGGTGCGGGCGTCCCACACCGTCACGTCGCCGTCGTTGGTGACCAGCAGGTCGTCGCCCGCCCAGCGCAGCTCGCCGGCCGCCGGAACGTCCACTGTGGACTTGTCGGTGAGGTCGCGGACCTCGGTCCGGCCGTTGCCCGCCCGCCGGGCGAGCCGCTTGCCGCTCGGGCTGGTCACGGCCTCGCCGGGCAGCACCAGGGTGGCGAACCGGAGGTCGCGGGCCAGCGTGCGCAGGGTGCCCCGGGTGTCCAGGCGGTCGACCGTCCGGTACGCGCGCAGGGCGTTGAGGAGCCGGTCGGTGTTCGTGGCACCGCGACCGAGCAGCGCGTCGGCGGCGCTGTCCGAGGCGACCTTGGTCTCCTGGCCCATGAACCGGACCACCGCGTAGGCGAGCGAGATGGTCAGGCTGATCACCAGGGCGACCGACGTCGAGCGGACCGCGATGCGGCGCAGGTTGGCGTTCACCGCCGCCGTGACGAACCGGCGCTGCTTCGGGGTGACCTCGTGCGCCTTGGTCATCTCCACGGCGGTGCGCAGCGCCTTGCCGCGTAACAGGAGCGCGCGTTCCCCCGTCTCGGCCCACGGCCGGGCGGCGCGGTCCAGGCCGTCCTGCCACAGCCGGAAGTCGCGGTCCTGCTCGACCCACCCGCGCAACCGGTCCCAGTGCCGCACCAGGGATTCGTGCACCAGCTCCACAGTGGACGGTCCGAGCGTCACCAGCCGGGTGCGGGCCAGGTCCGGCGCGAGCGGGCCGAGCCGGTCCGGCGGCACCGCGCGGCGGACGAACCCGCCCGACTCCAGCGGGCTGACCAGCTGGGTCAGCACGTGCCGCAGCTCGTCCTGGTCGAACCGGCGGGTGATCAGCTCGGCGTAGCCGGACACCGCCCCCGCCACCCCGCCCAGCTCCCGGTACGCGTGGTGGGTCAGCACCCCGCGCTCCTGCCGCTCCCACAGCAGGGTCAGGGTGAACTCCAGCAGCGGCAACGGGTTGCGCTCGCCCGCCAGGTCGTCCAGCAGCGCGTCGGCCAGGCCCTCCTGCAGGACGGGCATCCCCGGCCGGCGCAGCGGGCCCTCGACGGCCTCGCGCAGCTCCGCCGGGCCGGGTGCGCCCAGCGTCGCGGTGCAGCCCGCGACCGGGGCGAACCGGGCGTCGCCGAGCAGCCGGTTGAGCGGGTCCGACGTCGTGGTGACGACGACGTCGACCCGGGGCGCGCTGGTGCGCACCGCGCCCAGCAGCTCCTCCAGCAGGTCGGCGGCCCCTTCCGGGTGCCGGGCCAGGGCCTCGTCGAACTGGTCCACCACGACGGTCAGCCGACCCGGGGCCCGGCGCACCAGCACCCGGTTCAGGGCGTCCTCGACGTGGCCCGGCGTGACGTCCTGGTCCAGCGCGGCGGACAGCGCGGCCCACGGCGTGCTGCCGGTGGCGGGCCGCACCACGACCTGCTCGCCGGTCAGCCCGGGCAGGATCCCGGCGAGCACCAGCGACGACTTGCCGCAGCCGGACGGGCCCGCCACCACCAGCAGGCCGTCGCGGTCCAGCCGCTCGCGCAGCTCCCGGGCCCGCGCCGCGCGGCCGAAGAAGTGCTCGGCGTCCTCCGGCCGGAACGGCTCCAGGCCGCGGAACGGCGACGGCTGGGCGGCGATCGAGGCCAGCTCCGGCCACGCGTCGTGCAAGGCCGCGCCGGACAGCGCGTAGCCGGTGCGGTGCTCCCGGCGCGCCTCGACCTGGACCACCATGCCGATCACCGCGCCCAGGTCGTCGTCGAGCACCGGGCTGCCGCTGAACCCCTGGAGCATCGGCAGGCCGTGCGCCCGGTCGTCCTCGACGTGCATCCGGCCGTTCGCGATCGCGCCCCGCACCACGCCCTGCGACCACACGCCGTCCGGCCGGTTGCGCGGCACGCCGAAGGTGCGGACCCGGTGGTCGCGGACGCCGTCGTGGGCCACGACCCGGACGGCCCGCGCACCCTCCGGCGTCCGCGCCAGGCGCAGCACGGCGACGTCCGCCGCGTCGTCGCGGAACTCGACGTCCGCCGACGTCCGCTCGCCGAGCAGCGGGAAGTCGACGTCGACGGCGGGCGGGTCGGGCGGGCCGGCGGGCACCAGGTGCGCGCAGGTCAGGACCAGGCCGTCGGCCACCAGGAACCCGGTGCCGTGCGGTTCGCCGTCCCGGAACACCCTGACCAGCGCCCGTTCGGCGAGTTCCACCCGTCCCCCTACCTGCCTGCCCAGTCCCGCCACACGGCGGCGCGGGAAACCTTCGCACGGCGGCCGATCGCGATCCGCTGCGCGGTCACGGCGGGCAGCCGGAGCGCCACCTCCGCCAGCACTTGGAGGCGCAGCGGCAGCCGGAAGTTCCCCTCTTTGCGACCGGCCCGCAACGGCAGCACGGCGGTCAGCGCGGCGAACCGGGCCAGCTGGGCGACGGCGACCCGCGCCGGCGCGCAGCGCAGCAGCATGAGCAGCCGGTTGCGCTCGTTCCAGCGGTGGAACCGGTGGGAACCGGGGTTGGTGCTCGCGCCGTGCCGGTGCCGCACCCTGGCCGGCCCGACCGAGATCACCCCGTGCCCGGCCAGGCGCAGCCGGAACGCCGTGTCGGTGTCCTCGTAGTAGCAGAAGAAGCCCTTGGGCACGCCGCCGCAGGACTTGAGCACGTCGGTGCGCAGCAGCGCCGCGCCGCCGCAGAACCCGAACACCTCGCGGCCCGCGAGGACCAGGTCCGCGCCGTGGCCGTCGGCGGTCAGCCGGACCCCGACCGACTGGGTGGCACCGTCGGCGAGCAGCATCGACGACGTCGCGGCGGCGGCCTCCGGCGCGGCGCGCAGCGCGTCCTCCAGGTGCCCCAGCCAGCCGGCGTCGGGGACGGCGTCGTCGTTCAGCCAGGCGACGAACTCGGTGCCCACGTGCGGCAGCACGGCGGCCAGCGCGCCCGCGTAGCCCGCGTTGCGCGGCAGCCGGACCGTCGTCGGGGCGCTGGGGTGGGCCGCGACCAGCGCGGCGGTGCCGTCGTCGGACGCGTTGTCCAGCACGAGCGTCCGATGTGGACGTTGCTCGGCCAGTGCGTCGAGGCACGCGGTGATGTGGTCCCGGCCGCGCCACGTCACCACGACCACCGTCGTGCTCGGGATGGACACGGCGTGAGACGGTACGCGACATGCCCAACCTGGTCGTGCTGGCCGAGCAGTTGCTGGCCCCGGTGCCCGGCGGGACCGGCCGCCACACCCGTGAACTGGCCGCCGCGCTGGCCGCCACCGCCCCGGCGGGGTGGGAGGTCACCGGGGTGGTGAGCCGGCAGGCCGACGTGCGCGCGGCGGAGGTACCCGGCGTGGCCGGGCCGCGCGTGCTGCCGCTGCCCCGACGTGCGCTGATCGCCGCCTGGGAGCACGGGGTGCCCTACTGGCCGGGCGGGGACGCCGTGCACGCGCCGACGCCGCTCGCGCCGCCGCGCGGCCGGGTGGTGGTGACCGTGCACGACGTGGTGCCGTGGACGCACCCCGAGACGTTGACCGCGCGCGGGGCGGCGTGGCACCGGAAGGTGATCCTGCGGGCGGTGTCGAGGGCCGCCGCGATCGTCGTGCCGACGGCGGCCGTGGCGGACGCGCTGCGCCGGTACGCGCCCGGCCCGGCCCCGGTGCGGGTGGTGCACAACGGGGTGACGGAGTTCGCCGCCGAGCGGGCGGTGCCGGACCTGCCCGAGCGGTACGTGCTGGCCGTCGGCACGATCGAGCCGCGCAAGGGGTTCGGCCCGCTGGTCGAGGCGACGGCGGAGTTGGGCATGCCGCTGGTGGTCGTCGGACCGCAGGGGTGGGGCGGGGTCGACCTGCGCGCGCCGCACGTCCGGCTGCTCGGGCGGCTGGCCGACGCGGAGCTGGCCTACGTGCTGCGGCGGGCCGCCGTGCTGGCCGCGCCGAGCCTGGCCGAGGGGTTCGGGCTGCCGGTGGTGGAGGCGATGGCGGCGGGCGTGCCGGTGGTGCACTCGGACGCGCCCGCGCTGGTCGAGGTGGCCGCCGGGGCGGGGCTCGCGGTGCCGCGCGGCGACCGGGCGGCGTTGGTGGCCGCGCTGGGGTCGGTGTGGCGGGACGAAGGTGTCGCGAAACGTGCGATTTCATCGGGACTGGTTCGCGCGCGAGCCTTCACCTGGGAGAACGCCGCACGGGAGGTGTGGGCCGTGCACCTGGCGACAGGTGGTCCGCGTCCCGTTTGAGCCATTCGCCGGCAACCGCCAGTCCGCCACCCGTACTCTTCTGCGCGTGTCATCCGTCGAACCCAGCGTGCTGATCGACGCCACCGCCGTGCCGACGGACCGGGGCGGGGTCGGGCGGTACGTGGATTCGCTGGCGGCGGCGCTGGACGCGGACGGCGCGCGACTCAGCGTCGTGTGCCAGCCCCGCGACGCCGAGCTGTACACCCGGCTCGCGTCCCGCTCGCGGGTGATCACCGCGGCCGACGCCGTGGCCACCCGCACCGCGCGCCTGACCTGGGAGCAGACCTCGCTGCCGAGGCTGGCCACCCGGCTGGGCGTGCAGGTCGTGCACTCGCCGCACTACACCGTGCCGCTGGCGAACCGGGCGGCGTCCGTGGTGACGCTGCACGACGCGACCTTCTTCACCGACGCCGTGCTGCACTCGTCGGTCAAGGCGCGGTTCTTCCGGGCGTGGACCAGGGCGTCGCTGCGGCGGGCGGCGCTGTGCGTCGTGCCGAGCCGGGCGACGGCCGACGAGCTGGCCCGGGTCGCCGGTGCCGACCGCCGGTTGCTGCACATCGCGCAGCACGGCGTGGACACCGAGCGGTTCCACCCGCCGTCGGCCGACGAGGTCGCGGTGGTGCGGCGGTCGTTGTCGTTGGGCAGCGCGCCTTACGTGGCGTTCCTGGGCGCGCTGGAGCCCCGCAAGAACGTGCCGGCGCTGATCCGCGGGTTCGCGCAGGCGTGCCGGGGCCGGGTCGACCCGCCGACGCTGGTGCTCGCCGGCCAGCCCGGCTGGGACAGCCAGGTCGAGCGCGCGCTGGACGCCGTGCCGCACCGGATCCGGGTGATCCGGGCCGGGTACCTGCCGTTCGGGCAGCTGGCCGGGTTCCTCGGCGGGGCCGAGGTGGTGGCCTACCCGTCGCTGGGCGAGGGGTTCGGGCTGCCCGTGCTGGAGGCGATGGCCTGCGGCGCGGCGGTGCTGACCACGCGCCGGCTGAGCCTGCCCGAGGTGGGCGGGGACGCGGTCGCGTACTGCGGCGTCGGGGCCGGTGACATCGCGGCGGCGCTGGGCGAGCTGCTCGACGACCCGGCGCGGCGGCACTCGCTGGCGTCGGCGGCGCAGGTGCGCGCGAAGGACTTCTCCTGGTCGACCTCGGCCGCGCGGCACCGGGTGGCCTACGAGCGGGCCGCCCGCTCCCACCGGCGCTGATCCCGCTCCCGGGCGAGGACCGCTCGGTTCCGCGGTGCGTTCAATACCCTCAGGGGGTATCGTCTCGGCCGTGGACGCATCCTGGAAGACGGCGATCTCGGCGACCCTGCACTGCCTCACCGGCTGCGCCATCGGCGAGGTGCTCGGCATGGTCATCGGCACGGCCTTCGGCCTGCACAACCTGGCCACCGTCGTGCTCTCGGTGGCCCTGGCGTTCTTCTTCGGCTACGCCCTGACCCTGCGCGGGGTGCTGCGCGCCGGGGTCGGCTTCCGGACCGCGCTGAAGACCGCCCTCGCCGCCGACACCGTCTCGATCCTGGTGATGGAGATCGTCGACAACGCGGTGATGCTCGTCGTGCCCGGCGCGATGGACGCGGGCTTGGCGTCGTGGCTGTTCTGGGGCGCGCTGGCGTTCTCGCTGGCGGTCGCGTTCGTGCTGACCGTGCCGGTCAACCGGTGGCTCATCGCGCGCGGCAAGGGACACGCCGTCGTGCACCACGTCCACCACCACTAGGGTGGCCGGCGTGACGCGCTACGGAGACGGACTGGCGGTCGTGACCGTCACCTACTCGCCCGGTGAGACCCTCGACGGCTTCCTGACCACGTTGGCGGAGGCCACCACGCGGCCGGTCACCGTGGTGCTGGCCGACAACGGGTCCACCGACGGGGTGCCCGAGCGCGCGGCCGCCGAGCACGACCACGTGACGTTCCTGCCCACCGGCGGCAACCTCGGGTACGGGGCCGGTGCCAACCGGGGCGTGGCCTCCCTGCCCGACGACGTCGGCTGGGTCGTCGTCGCCAACCCCGACCTGTCCTGGGCACCGGGCAGCCTCGACGCCCTGCTGGAGGCCGCCGAGCGGTGGCCGCGCGGCGGAGCGTTCGGGCCGCTGATCCGCGAGCCCGGCGGCGCGGTCTACCCGTCCGCGCGGCAGCTGCCCGCGCTCGGCCGGGGCCTCGGGCACGCGGTGTTCGCCAAGGTCTGGCCGGGCAACCCGTGGACCACCGAGTACCGGCAGGAGAAGGCCTCCATCCAGGAGCGCACCGCTGGCTGGCTGTCCGGGTCGTGCCTGCTGCTGCGCCGCGAGGCGTTCGACTCGGTCGACGGGTTCGACCCGCGCTACTTCATGTACTTCGAGGACGTCGACCTCGGCGACCGGATCGGCCGCGCCGGCTGGCTCAACGTGTACGTGCCGGGAGCCGAGGTCACCCACATCGGCGGCCACTCCACGGCCCGCACGTCCACCCGGATGCTGGCGGCCCACCACAGCAGCGCCTACCGCTACCTCGCCGACCGCCACCAGGGCCCGCTGTGGGCCCCGCTGCGGTTCGCCGTGCAGACCGGTCTCGGGCTGCGGCTCAAGCTCGTCACCCGGCGCTGACCCGGGTCCGCACAGCCCGGTCGGCACTCGCGCGGCACCGACCGGGTCGTGCGGCGGTCAGCGGGCGGCCAGGTGGACCGCCGCGGTGGCCGTCCGACACGGTGGCCGTCCGACACGGCCAGGCGCTTCGGGTACAGCAGCTCCAGGATCAGCCGGAGCAGGGGCTGGTCGTCCGGTTTCGCCCCGCGACTAGATCGCGCGGTAGTCGCGGGGGGAGAAGCGCGGGCCGAAACGGGGCTTGCGCGCGCCCGACAGCTCCACGTACCGCACGGCGCGGTGGCGTTGCGGCGCGTACGGGGTCAGCAGGTCGGCCATGCCGTCGTCGTCCAGCGGCCGGCCCAGCAGAGCCCAGCCGACCAGCCCGGCCAGGTGGAAATCGCCGAAGCTGACCGCGTCGGCGTCGCCCCACGCGCGCTGCGCGACCTCGGCGGCGGTCCACCCGCCGATACCGGGCACCTTGCGCAGCAGCGCCCGACCCTCCTCGCCGCGCAGCTCGGCGGCGGCTTCGAGGCGGTGCGCCACCTGCGCGGCGGCGACCAGCGCGCGGCGGCGCGCGCCGTCCACGCCCGCGCGGTGCCACTCCCAGTCCGTGATGCCCAAGATCGCCCGAGGAGTCGGCGGCACGCGCATCCCGGCCGGTGCCGGGCCCGGCGCGGGCGTGCCGAACTTCAGGCACAGCTCCCGGTACGAGCGGTGCGCCTCGACGACGGTCACCTTCTGCTCCAGGACCGCGGGCAGCAGCGCGTCCCACACCCGGCCGGTCGAGCCCAGGCGCAGCCCCGGCCGCCGCCGGCGGGTCTGCGCGATCAGCGGGTGGTGGCACTCGAACGCCGAATCGTCGTCGTCCGCGCCCAGCAGCGCCGGCAGCCGGTCGAGCAGCCAGTCCGCGCCGTCGCCCCAGGCGTCCGCCGTCACGTCGTCCGACCTGGTCACGTGCAGCGTGGCCGGGCCGTCCGGGGTGGTGGCGGTCAGCCAGAGGCCACCCGACTCGCGGTACGCGACGTCACCCGGTCCCCGCCGGAGCGGACCGAGCACCCCGGCCAGGTCCAGCGGGAACGGGGGACGCCACGTCCTAGGCATCGGTGGAGAACCGGACCCCTGCCTCGGGCAGCACGACACCCGGCCACACCCGGGCACCGCCGATCAGCTCGCACCGCGCGCCGATCACCGCGTTGTCGCCGATCACCGCGTCCGACACCACGGACCCGGCCTGGACCAGCGCGTTCGCCCCGACCACGCTGCGCTCGACCCGTGCGCCCTCGCCGATCACGGCACCGTCGAACAGCACCGAGCCGTCGACCACCGCGCCCGCCGCGACCGTGCAGCCCGCACCGACGGTCGTACCGCCGGTCAGCACCGCGCCCGGGTCGACGCCCGCGCCCGCCAGCACGATCGCGTCACCCACCGGGGCGGGCAGCGCGGCCGACGGCGCGACCCCGCGCACCAGGTCCGCCGAACCCTGGACGAACGCCGCCGGCGTGCCCAGGTCCAGCCAGTACGAGGTGTCGACGTGCCCCTGGAGCCGCGCGCCGGACGCCAGCAGGCCGGGGAACGTCTCGCGCTCCACCGACACCGGCCGACCGGCCGGGATCGCCTCGACGACCTCGCGGCGGAACACGTAGCAGCCCGCGTTGATCTGGTCGGTCGGCGGGTTCTCGGTCTTCTCCAGGAACGCGGTCACCCGGCCGTCGGCGTCCGTGGGCACGCAGCCGAACCGGCGCGGGTCCTCGACCTTGACCAGGTGCAACGTCACGTCCGCCGCCGATTCGCGGTGGGTGTCGAGCACACCGCGCAGGTCCACACCGGACAGGATGTCGCCGTTGAACACCATCACGTCGGGCTCGCGCAGCTTGTGGGCCACGTTCCGGATCGCGCCGGCGGTGTCCAGCGGCACCTCCTCGACCACGTACTCCAGTTCCAGCCCGAGCGCCGAGCCGTCGCCGAAGTGCTCCTGGAACACCTCGGCCTTGTACGACGTGCCGAGCACCACGTGCGTGATGCCCACCTCCCGGATCCGGGACAGCAGGTGGGTGAGGAACGGCACCCCGGCCGTGGGCAGCATGGGCTTGGGGGCGGACAGGGTCAGCGGCCGCAGCCGGGTCCCCTTCCCCCCGACCAGAACCACCGCCTCGGCGCCTTGCAGCTCCGACATGCCGTTTTTCCTCCTCCGCTTACTTCCACCCGTAGATGCGAATACTCTGGCATGAGCACCTTGACGGCACGGTCCCAGGTCCGTGTCGACGAGCGTCACCGATCGGCACCGCCGGCGCGCCCTCTTCGCCGGCCCAAGGCACACGCAGGAGAGATCCGGATGGACCCCCGCGCTCGGGCCGACGCGGCGCTGGCCCGTGCTCGTGCACGTGGCATCCACGTCGTGACGCCGGACAACATGACGTCGCCGATGGACTCGTCGGCCACCCAGCAGATCCCGAGGTCGATGGTCAACGCGGCCGACCCGCGCACCGCCGACCCGGACTCGACCATGATCCTGTCGGCCCAGGTCGCCGCAGGTCGCCCGGTCCAGGCGGCACCCCCGCCCCCGCCCGAACCCCAGCCGGAGCTGCGCGTCGCGCCGGGCCCGGTGCCGACGGTGCAGCAGGTGGAGACCTCGCGGCCGACGCTGTCGCAGCGGCTGTCGGGAGGACAGGAACAGCGCCCCCAGGGCTTCTCCCAGCGGCTCAGCGGCGAGGGCTGACCCGCGCCGGCCGCACGCTCCGCCGAACGGCGTCGACGGTGCGGGCGGGCGGTGTGCTGGGCGAACGCCGGAATTGTCGGTGCCTCGTGGGATGATCGAACCGGGGGCCGGAGGCCGGCACCCGCTCAGCGCAGCCGCTCCAGCGCGGCTTCGATCATCGGGCACAGGTCGTCCACGTTCGACGGCATCGCGTCCAGCGGCCACCACTGGAGGTCGACGGACTCGGCGCTGCGCGTCGCCCGTGCGTCGACCGGCGCGCGGACCAGGAACCGGACGTCGAAGTGCCGCGTCGGCACGCCCAGCGAGCACGTGATCGGGTGCACGTCGAGGTGGATCGGGATCGGCTCGATGCGCAGCCCCCGGATCCCGGACTCCTCGGTCGCCTCCCGCAGCGCCGCCCCGGCCAGCGTCTGGTCGGTCGGCTCGCAGTGCCCGCCCAACTGGAGCCAGCGCCCCACCCTGGGGTGCAACGTCAGCAGCGTCCGCTCCCCGGTCGCGTCCAGCACCAGCGCCGACGCGGTGAGGTGCCCCGGCTCGCAGGACCGGCGGCACCCGTCCTCGCGCGCGGCCAGGAAGCCCAGGTACGCCTGGCGCAGCGCCTCCTGCCCGTGGTCGCCGGGCCGCCAGTTGGTCAGGACCGACGTGGCGTCGGCGTGCAGGCTCACAGTTCGACGAACCCTTCGTCCAGCGCCCGGGGCGGGCGGGGGGCCAGCGGCTCGGCGGGGTGCCCCACCGCGACCGCGCCCAGCGGTTCCCACGACGGCGGCAGGTCCAGCACCTCGCGCACCACGTCGGCGCAGAAGATCGTGGACGACACCCAGCACGAGCCCAGGCCCTCGGCGGCCAGCGCCACCAGCAGGCCCTGCACGGCCGCGCCGCCGGCGATCGTGAACATGGTGTGCTCGGCCGCCGCGCGAGCCGCGTCCGGGTACTCGTGCGCGCCCTCGGCGACCAGGAACGGCAGGACGACCTCCGGCGCGTCGCGCAGGAAGTCGCCGCGCGCGAGCCGCCGGGTGATCTGCGCGTCGGTGAAGCCGTCGCCGCGCAGGTCGGACGCCCACCGGTCGCGCATCGCGGCCAGCAGCGCCGTCCGCCGTGCCTTGAGGTGGACGAACCGCACCGGCCGGGTGTGGTGCGGTGCGGGAGCGGTCAGCGCCGCGCCCACTGACCGGCGCAGCGCGTCGGCGTCGACCGGCGCGTCGGTGAACGACCGCACCGACCGGCGCACCAGCACCGCCTCGGCCCGACCCTGCGCGACGGCCTCCTCGACGCCCAGGCGGAACATGTCGTCCGCGCCGGCCCGGACCAGGTCGCGCGCGGTCGAACCGTCGTCGGTGACCGCCAGGCCGCGCACCACGGCCACCGGGACGGCACCGAGCTTGCCCTTCACCAGGTCGGCGGCGGCGGCGATCTCGTCGGCCACGGCGACCTCGGTGACGACCAGTTCGTTGCCCTGCCGGTCGACCGCGCCCGCGTAGCGGTGCAGCACGGTCAGGCCGGCCGCGCCGATCGCGGCGTCGGTCTGGCCGACCCGCCACGCCCGGCCCATGGTGTCGGTGACCACCACGGCCACCTCGACGCCGAGCGCGGCCTTCAACGCGGCCCGCAACGACGCGGCGGAGCCGTCCGGGTCGACCGGCAGCAGCGCGATCTCGCCGCCGTCCACGTTCGACGAGTCGACGCCGGACGCGGCCTGCACGATGCCGAGCTTGTTCTCGGTGATCAACGTCCGACCCCGGCGGGCGACCACCCGGACCGCCTCGGACTCGACGTGGGCGCGGCGGACCGCGTCCCGCTCGTCCGGGTCGGCGGGCACCCGGACCAGGCGTCCCTCCACTTTGGACAGCACCTTGCTGGTCACCACGACGACGTCGCCGTCGGCCAGCCACGGCGCGGCGGACGCGAGCGCCCCGGCCAGGTCGTCGCCGGGGCGGAACTCGGGCAGGCCCGGCACGGGCCGCACGACGAGCGGGTCGGTCGCGGCGTGGTCGGCGGGCGTGCGTCCCGGCGCGGTGTTCTGCTCAGCCAACCGAGACCCCGGCGAGTTCCAGCGCGGCACGGGCCATCGCGGCCGTGGCGTCCACATCGGACATCAGCAGCGGCACGGCGCGCACGGCCACGCCGGGCACGTCGCAGCGGTCGCCGGTGTGCACCAGCCAGCCGTCGAGCACGCCCTTCTCGGTGGTCTTGCGCGAGCCGTAGTACCGGCCGACGGCCTCGGCGGAGGTCTCCACGCCGATCGCGCTCAGGCACGCGTCGGCCATCCCGCGCAGCGGCTTGCCGCCGACGATGGGGGACAGGCCCACCACGCCCGCCTCGGTCTTGCGCAGCGCGTCCTTCACGCCCGGCACGGCGAGGATCGTGCCGACGCTCACCACCGGGTTCGACGGGGCGATCAGCACGGCGTCGGCCTCCAGCACGGCGTCCAGCACGCCGGGCCCGGCGGTGGCGGTGTCCGCGCCGACCGACGCGAACGACTTCGCGGGCAGCCCGGCCCGGTGCTTGACCCACCACTCCTGGAAGTGGATCGCCCGGGTCTCCTCGCCGTCCTCGACCACGACGTGGGTCTCCACCCGGTCGTCGGACATCGGCAGCAGCCGCACCCCGGGCCGCCAGCGGTCGCACAGCGCCTCGACGACGGCGGACAGGGGGTAGCCCGCGCGGAGCATCCGGGTGCGCACGAGGTGCGTCGCGATGTCCCGGTCGCCGAGCCCGAACCAGGACGGCTCGGCCCCGTACGCGGCCAGCTCCTCCTTGACCGACCAGGACTCGCCGGCCCGGCCCCAGCCGCGCTCGACGTCGATGCCACCACCCAGGGTGTACATGCAGGTGTCCAGGTCCGGGGTGATCCGCAGCCCGTGCATCCAGACGTCGTCCCCGGTGTTCACCACCGCCGTGATCTCGTGCTCGGGCGCGCTCAACAACGCCTTGAGGCCGACCAGGAAACGCGCTCCGCCGACCCCGCCCACCAGTACGACAACCTTCACGGGTCGCCATCCTCCCACCGGGTGCGGGCACCGCCGTACCCGGTCCGCCTCAACGCCACCCGCCACTTCGCCGACCACACACCGACTTGACGCCGACTTGACGCCGCGCCGCCGCAGGGGCGCGGGTCAGCGCCAGAACATGAACGTCGCCTGCCCGTACTGGGCCCACAAGTCGTTGCCGCCGACCAGCGCGAACACCGCGAAGGCGAGGTCGAAGAACACCCGCGCGATGGTCGGGAAGCCGATCAGCACGGCGAACAGCACCAGCGGGGCCCACGGCCGGGCCTTCGCGCCGAACTGCTGCGCCTGGTAGGACATGAACGGCTCGACCGCGCCCCAGCCGTCCAGGCCCGGGATCGGCAGGATGTTGAGCACGAACGCGAAGACCTGCAACAGGGCCAGGTAGGACAGCGCGGCGGAGAGCCCGACGGGCGGGTCGAACAGCAGCACGGACAGGCTCAGCACCGCGCCCAGCACGAGGTTGCTCAACGGACCGGCCAGCGACACCAGCGACTCGACCCGCTTGTTGCGCAAGGCGTGGTGGTTGATCCACACGGCCCCGCCGGGCAGCGGGATGCCGCCGAACGCCAGCAGCACCAGCGGCAGCACGATGGACATGATCGGGTCGGTGTAGCGGCGGATGTCCAGCGTCAGGTAGCCCTTGGCCTTCACCGCGTAGTCGCCGCCCCGGTAGGCGACGATCGCGTGCCCGAACTCGTGCAGGCACAGCGAGACCGCCCACCCGCCGAGCACGAGCAGGACGGTGCCGCCGGTCCGGGCGGCTTCGGACTCGTCGAACAGGGTCAGCACGGCGCCTGCCACCGTCACCGCGAGCAGGCTGAGGAACAGTGGACTCGGTCGCACCGCTGATCGCTTCACCCTTCCAGTGTGGCCTCCCCGATCCGGTGCCTCATAGGGGTGGGCGTAGGCCATCCGCGCTGCCGTTATCGCTCGGCGTGCCGCCTGAATCACCGTCTGTGCTGCTAGTCAAGGGTTTTGCGGCCAACCGCGCGAATATCCCCCGTCCTGTGGACTCGGCTTGACCGGGTGTTGTGACACAGGTGTAATCACATCGGTGTCATTCGTCGTTGTGGGGACGGCGAGTGGTGTCCGCCAACCGGGGAGAGCGGAAGGCGAGGAGGCGGACGGTATGCAGGAATTCGACGGGGGTCGCAACGTGGACGGGGACGCGTCGGCACGGGAGCCGGCGGCGTTGATCGATCTGTTCGACGCGACCGATGAACAGGACTGGCAGGAGCGCGCCCTGTGCGCGCAGACCGACCCCGAGGCGTTCTTCCCGGAGAAGGGCGGCTCGACCAGGGAGGCCAAGCGGATCTGTCTGGGTTGCGAGGTGCGCTCCGAATGCCTGGAGTACGCCTTGCAGCACGACGAGCGCTTCGGCATTTGGGGCGGGCTGTCCGAACGCGAGCGGAGGAAGCTCAAAAAGCGCGCCGTGTGATCCGCTTCGTGATCGCGCCGGCTTACCGTGGGCGTTCCACGGCGTAGTCGGACGAACGAGGAGCGGCAGTTGACGAGCGGTGCCACTCCACGGCTGCGCACTGCGCCCGTGCTGGCGATTTTGGTGTGCCACGACGGGGATCGGTGGCTCGGCACGGCGCTGTCCGCGCTGCGCCGGCAGCGGCCCCGGCCGCGGCACGTGATCGCGGTCGACACGGGCTCGCTGGACCGCACGCCGAAGCTGTTGGCCGAGGCGTCCGAAGGTCCCGATCGGGTGATAGACGGCGTGCTGACGCTGCCCCGGGGCACCGGTTTCGGGGAAGCGGTGCACGCGGCGGTAGCGCACGCCGTGGAGCGGTGGGGCGATCCGGGCGCGTGGCTGTGGTTGCTGCACGACGACTGCGCGCCCGAGCCGGACTGCCTGTCGCTGCTGCTCACGGCGGCCGAGGTGTCGCCGTCCGCGGCGGTGCTCGGACCGCTGTCCCTGGACTGGGCCGACCCGAGGCTGGTGGTCGAGGCGGGGGTGTCGACGGACTCGTCGGGGCACCGGCAGACCGGCATCGGCGGGGTGGCGACGGCGTGGTCCGGGTCGTTCGAGCAGAGCACCGAGGCGCTGGCGGTGCCCTCCGCCGGGTCGCTGGTCCGGCGCGCGGTGTGGGAGTCGGTCGGCGGCTACGACCGGCGGCTGCCGTTGCTGCGCGACGACGTCGACTTCGGCTGGCGGGTCAACCTGGCCGGCCACCTGGTGCTGTCGGTGCCCGTCGCGCGGATGCGCCACGCCCGCGCGGCGGCGCGCGGGGTGCGCCGGCTGGACGCCGTCGCGGCCCGACCCGGTCCGGCGCTGCGCGGCGTGGACCGGGCGCACGGGCTGCGCACGTTCCTGGTCAACTGCGGCGCGGTGTCGTTCGTCGTCGGGCTGCCGCGAGTGGTCCTGCTCGGTCTGGTGCGGGCGCTGGGGTTCGTCCTGCTGCGGCGGTTCGCCGACGCGCACGCCGAACTCGGCGCGGTCGGCTACCTGCTCGGCGGGCGCGCGCGCCTGCGCGCGGGCCGGGCCGCGCGGCCGGTGCGGGGTGTCGTTCGTGGACTGTTCACCAGCCGGATCACCCGGCTGCGCAACGCGATCGGCAGCGCCTCGGCGTACCTGATCCGGCGGCGGGTGGAGGCGGACGCGGCGCTCGGCCGGCTGCCCGAGGACGACGTGCGCCCGGCGGTCTGGTCGGCACCGTCCGAAGTGGAGCGTCGGGCGGTCGGCCCGTCCGCGCTGCCGGCCGGCGTGCTGTCCCGCCGGCGCCCCGTCCGGGTGACCGGAGGATTGCGCCTGCCGGCCACCGCGGTGCCGGTCGAGGCGTCGTTGCCGGGCGCGTTGCGGCCGTCGCCGAGGCCGCGGCCCTCGCCCTCGCCGCGCGGGGGATCGCCGGCGGTGGTGTTCGTCGAGGTCGACCGGGCCCGGATGTTGTGGTCGCTGGTGCTCGGGCCGCCGCTGCTGCTGGTGCTGGGGCTGGCCGTGTTCGGGATCCTGGCGAACGCCGGGCGGATCGGGCTGGACCTGTCCGGCGGGCGGTTGCTGCCCGTCCAGGACCTGGGGGAGACCTGGTCGTCGTACCTGGCGTCGTGGCACTCGGTCAGCGGCGGGACCACGGCTCCGGCACCGGCGGCGTTGGCCGTGCTGGGGACGGTGGGGGTGCTGTTCGGCGGACCGCCGGCGTTGGTCGCGGTGCTGTTCATCGGGGACGCGCCGCTCGCCGGGTTGGCCGCGTACCTGGCGTCGCGGCGGTTGCCCGTCCGGCGTCCGGTGCGCGCGGTGGCGGCGGCGGCCTACGGGCTGGTGCCCGCTGCCACGTCCGCCGTGGGGCAGGGGCGGTTGGACGTCGTCGTCGTGCACGTCCTCGCCCCGCTGGTGTTCGCCGGGGTGGCGGCGGTGCTGCGCGGCGGGAGCGGGGCCTCGTGGCTGCCGGTGGCGTCCGGGACGGCGTTGGCGGTCGCCGCGCTGGGGGCGTTCTCGCCGTTGACGCACGCGCTGGTGGTGTTGGGGGCGTTGGTCGGGTTCGTCGTGGTGCCCGGGCCGGACGGGGGCGGCCGGCGGCGGGTGACCGGGTTGTTCAGCGTGGTGCTGCTGCCGATGGCGTTGCTGCTGCCGTGGCCGGCGGTGGTCTTGCAGAACCCGTCGGTCGTGCTGCACGGGGTGGGCGCGTACCTGGAGACGCCGCAGGTCGGGTTGGTCGACCTGCTGACGTTGCGGCCGGGTGGGCCGGGGGCGGTGCCGTTCGTCGGGGTGCTGGTGGTGCTGTTCGCGCTGGGCGCGCTGGTGACGCGGCCCGCTCGGGCGATGCTGCCGGGGGTGGCGGTGGTGGTCGTGGCGGGGTTCGCGGTGATCGTGCTGCGGACGGTGTCGGTCACGCCGGTGGTGGGCGGGGTGTCGTCGCACGGGTGGACGGGGGCTCCGCTGGTGGTGGCGTCGTGGGGGTTGTTGTGGGTGGTGTTGGCGGCTTGTCGGCGTGACGCGGTGCCGGTGCCCTGGGGGCGGGCGGTGGGTGTGGTCGGGGTTGTCGGTGTGGTCGGGATGGCGGGTTTGGGGTTCGCGGGGTTGCGGGGCGGGCCGTTGACGGCGTCGGCGGCGAGGTTGCCCTCGACCGTGGAGCAGGAGTTGCCGCGTACCGGGCGGTCGGTGTTGGTGTTGGGGTCGGCTGGGGTGGGTGGGGTGGCTGGGTCGTCTGGGGTCGCCGGGTCGGCTGGGGTCGCCGGGTCGTCGGGGGTGGCTGGATCTGCTGGGGTGGGTGGGGTGGGTGGGGCTGGGGGCCGGCTCGGCAGGTGGCGGGGAGGTTGCCGGCGTTCGGGGATGACGATTTCGTGCCGGTGGTGACCAGTGCTTCGCGGTTGGCTCGGTGGAACCGGGATCTGGTGTCCGGGGTCGCGGAGTCGGCGAAGGTGGCGTTGGCGCAGGCCGCGGCGTCGGGGGTGGCGTTCGTGGTGTTGCCCGACCGGGTTTCGGCTCAGCGGTTGCGGGACGCGGTCGGGGAACTGGTGGCCGTCGCGCCGCCGATGTCGGATGGGCGGCCGGTGGTGCGGGTGCAGTTGGCTGCGGGGAACGCGGTGCTGTTGTCGCCGGAGTTGGCTCGCAGGGCTCGGACCGGGGGGAATCCGCCGGATTCGCTCGGGGTGCCGGGGATCGCGCCGGTCGAGGCCGGGCCGCCCGAGGTGGGGGTTCGGGTGTCCGAGGGGCCGGAGGGGCGGTTGCTCGTCGTGGCGGCGGAGGAGGAGCCGGGGTGGAGCGCGGTGGTGGACGGGCGGGCGGTGGCTGTGGTCCGTGCTTGGGGGCACCTGGTGGGGGTGCCGGTGCCGGCCTCTGGGGCCGAGGTGCGGGTGGAGGCTTCGGGAACGTTGCGTGAACTGTTGTTGCTGGTGCAGGCGGCGGCTGCGCTGTTCACGGTGTTGACGGCGATTCCGTCGCGTCGGAGGTGACGGGGGCGTCGGTTGTGGTGGTGGGGGGTGTTCGAAGGCTGAAAAGCGCGCTCGCCGCGCGGCAGGCCGCCGGGGGGAAGAGCGTCGCTTCCTCCCGTATGACCTGGTCAAAGACAACCACATGTATCAAGGGGATCGGGTGGGCGTCGGGGCTGGTGGTGCGGTCGATCCCCTTGACACATGCGGTTCCCTGCGGGCAGGCCATACGGGAGGAAGCGCAGCTCGACGGTGGGCTGGCGCCCCGCTTGGGTGAGGGGCGCTGAGGTCGGCCGGGGTAGTTCGGGGTAGTCCGGGGTCGGCCGGGGTGGGTCTGACCGGGTGTTCGGGGGTCTGACCAGGTGTCCGGGGGTCTGACCAGGTGTCCGGAGGGCTGACCGGGTGTTCGGGGGGGCTGACCGGGTGTTCGGGGTGGGGCCAGACGGGTGTCGGAGGTCTGGTGTCCGGGTGTCCGGTGGTTACTCGCCGTCGATCACGTCGGGGTCCAGGCCGAGGTAGTTGGCTACCTGTTCGACCAGTACGTCGTGCACCAGGTCGGCCAGGTCCGCGCCGTCCTTCGCGCGTGCCTCCAGGGGGCGGCGGTAAAGGACGATTCTTGCCCTTCGGTCCGTTCCCGCTGGTAGGAGGCGTGCCAGGGGGACGTTTCCGTCTTCTACGATGTCCCCGTCTTCGGCTGCCGCCTGTACGTCCGGTACGTCGTCCACCGCCACGTCGAGTTGCGTCAGCTCCGTGCGCCACCGGGCTTCGATGGGCTCCAGGGCCTCCAGCACCAGCGCGTCGAACCGTTCCGCCCTGCTCCGCGCCGCCGGCAGGGTCGCCGGGTAGAGCGGGCCGCGCAGACCTCGGCCGTGACGGTCGCGGTTGCGTCGGCGCGGGTTGCCCTGTCGTCGCGAACCTCTGGCCATCACCACGGGGTAGAGGGTAGTTGGCGGGGGCGACAGGCTGTCGGCGACCTGCGGACTTGCCGAACTCGACCGCCGCGCCGGAGGTAATCCAACACACCTCAGCCGTGACGCGATATCGTCCCCGCCGTGCGGAGCGTGAGACGGTGCTCGCGAACCGGGTGCGCTAACCCGGCAGTCGCCACGCTCACGTACGCCTATGCGGACTCGACAGCGGTCGTCGGACCCCTTGCCACCTACTCCGAACCGCACAGCTACGACCTGTGCGAGGAGCACGCCCTGCGCCTCACCGCGCCGCGTGGCTGGGAGGTCGTCCGCTACCAGGGCGAGTTCCGGGCACCTGAACCCACCGTGGACGACCTGACGGCACTGGCCGAAGCGGTCCGGGAGGCTGGGCGGGCCGATCGGCCGGTGGACCCGCCGGAGGTTCCCGCGGGCACGGTCAGGCGTGGTCACCTGCGGGTTCTGCCCGATCCCAACGAAGACTGAATGTACCGAGCACGGCTCGCCCGCGAGCGCCGGTAGGCTTTCGACGCCCACGTCAAGAGCCAAACCGGGAGTGTGGCTGTGCGCGATCTGTCCGGCATCGTCAAGGCTTACGACATCCGCGGTGTCGTCGGGGAACAGCTTGACGCGGAGGTCGTCCGCGAGTTCGGCGCGGCGTTCGCGCGGCTGGTCGGCGGCCCCGCCGTGGTCATCGGCCACGACATGCGCGAGTCCTCGCCCGGCCTCGCCGCCGCGTTCGCCGAGGGCGTCACGCGCCAGGGCGTCGACGTGGTCGGCATCGGCCTGGCCAGCACCGACATGCTCTACTTCGCCTCCGGCAAGCTCGACCTGCCGGGCGCGATGTTCACCGCCTCGCACAACCCGGCGAAGTACAACGGCATCAAGCTCTGCCGCGCCGGCGCCGCGCCGGTCGGGCAGGACACCGGGTTGGCGCAGATCCGCGCCGACGTGGAGCAGGGCGTGCCGGACGCCGACGCGGTCGCGCTCGGGTCGGTCTCGGAGCGCGACATGCTCACCGAGTACGCGGCCTACCTGCGGGAACTGGTGGACCTGTCGGGCTCCCGGCCGTTGAAGGTCGTCGTGGACGCGGGCAACGGCATGGGTGGGCACACCGTGCCCTCGGTGTTCGAGGGGTTGCCCATCGACGTGATCCCGATGTACTTCGAGCTGGACGGCAGCTTCCCGAACCACGAGGCCAACCCGCTGGACCCGAAGAACATCGTCGACCTCCAGGCCCGGGTGGTCGAGGAGGGCGCGGACGCGGGTGTCGCGTTCGACGGCGACGCCGACCGCTGCTTCGTGGTGGACGAGCGCGGCGAGCCGGTCTCGCCCAGCGCCATCACCGCCCTGGTCGCCGTGCGCGAGCTGGCCAAGGACCCCGGCGGCACGATCATCCACAACCTGATCACCTCGCACGGCGTGCCGGAGATCGTCCGCGAGCACGGCGGCAAGCCGGTGCGCACGCGCGTGGGCCACTCGTTCATCAAGGAGGAGATGGCCCGGACCGGCGCCATCTTCGGTGGCGAGCACTCCGCGCACTACTACTTCCGCGACTTCTGGCGGGCCGACACGGGCATGTTGGCCGCGCTGCACGTGCTGGCCGCGCTGGGCGAGCAGGACGGTCCGCTGTCCGCGCTGACCTCGGACTACGCGCGTTACGCCGCCTCCGGCGAGATCAACTCCACGGTCGACGACCAGGCGGGCCGGCTGGCCGCCATCAAGGCCGAGTTCGGTGGGCGCGACGGCGTCACGCTGGACGAGTTGGACGGTCTCACCGTCGGGCTGCCCGACGGCTCGTGGTTCAACCTGCGGGCCTCCAACACCGAGCCGCTGCTGCGGCTGAACGTCGAAGCCGCCGACGCGGCCTCGGTCGCGGCGTTGCGCGACGAGGTCCTGGCGATCGTGAGGGGATGAACACCGTGGTCGTCCAACTCGACGTCAAGCTGCTGGAGATCCTGGCCTGCCCGTGCCCCGAGCACGCGCCGCTGCGACCCGGCACCGCCGACGACCCGCAGGCCGACTTCCTGACCTGCACGGCGTGCGGTCGGTCGTTCCCGGTCCGGGAGGGCATCCCGGTGCTCCTGCTGGACGAGGCTGTCACGCCGACGGCGGGGTGAACTCCGGTGCTCGACGACAGCCTCCTGGACGACCGGTCCCGCCTCACCGACGCCGACACCGGCGGCCTGCTGCGGGCTGCGGCACGGGCCGGCGCCCAGGTCCGGGCCACCGCCGAGGCGGCCGAGGACCTCGGCGTCCGGCGGGCGATGCAGGACCGCCCGCGCGCGTTGGTGCTGGTCACCCGGCCCGGCGTGGGCCACTCGGTGGCGAAGCTGGTGACCGCGCTGCTCGGGCCGCAGTGCCCGGTGCCGGTGGTGGTCTCCGACGACGTGCCGTCCTGGGTGGGTGCGCTGGACGTGGTCCTCGCGCACACCGAGGACGCCGGTGACGTGGTGCTCGCCGAAGCGGTGGACCGGGCGGCCCGGCGGGGCGCGCGGGTGCTGCTGACCGCCGAGCCCGAGGGGCCGGTGGCCGCGTCCGCCGCGCAGCACGCGCTGCTCATCCCGCCGAGGGTGCCGGTGCCGCAGGGCTTCGGGTTCGCCCGCGGGTTCGCCGCGTGGGTGCTGGCGCTCAACGCGCTGCGGCTGCTGGACGTCGACGTCCAGCAGATCGCCGACGAACTGGACCGGGAGGCCGAGCGCGACCACCCGATGCACGAGTCGTTCGTGAACCCGGCCAAGTCGCTGGCCCTGCGGCTCGCCGACCGGACCCCGCTGCTGTGGGGGCTGGACGACCCGGCGACGGCGGTCGCCGCGCACGGCGCGGGCGTGCTGGCCTGCTACGCGGGCCTGGTCAGCGACGTCGCCGGCTACCCGCAGGCGCTGACCAAGTCGGTGCTGCACCGCCGGGCCGTGCGGGGCACCTCCGGCGTGGACATCTTCGCCGACCCGGAGGACGAGCAGGACGGGCTGGTGCGCGTGCTGCTGCTGGCCGTGCGACAAGGCCGGCAGGCCGAGTACGCGCGCCGGTCCGCGATGGAGACCTTGCCGGGAGCCGACGTGCTCGAACCGGCCGAGGAAGTGACCGGCGGCGACGCGGTGTGTGCCGCGCTGCTCGCGCTGCGGTTCGAACTGGCGGCGTTGTACCTGGGCCTGGCGGCGGGAACGCTGGGCGGTCCGGGGCTCTACGCGCCGGCCGTGTGAGGGGAATCTGGCTGTGGAACTGCTGCACAACGCGGTGCGGGCGTACGCGTGGGGATCGCGCACGGCCATCGCCGAACTCCTCGGGAGGGAGGTGCCGGCCCCGCACCCCGAGGCGGAGCTGTGGATGGGCGCCCACCCGGGCGACCCGTCCCGGGTGCTCCGCCCGGACGGCGACCGCTCGCTGCTGGACCTGCTCGCCGAGGACCCGGCGGGCCAGCTCGGGGCGCGCTGCGCGGACCGCTGGGGCAGCAGGCTGCCGTTCCTGCTCAAGGTGCTGGCGGCCGACGAGCCGCTGAGCCTCCAGGCGCACCCGTCGGCCGAGCAGGCCGCGCGCGGGTTCGCCACCGAGGAGGCGGCGGGCCTGACGATGGACTCGTCGGTGCGCAACTACAAGGACCCGTCCGCCAAGCCCGAGCTGATCTGCGCGCTGACCGAGTTCCACGCACTGGCCGGGTTCCGCGCGCCGCACCGGACCGTGGCGCTGCTGCGGTCGCTGGAGGCGCCGGACTTCACCCCGTACACCGAGCTGCTGGCCGCCCAACCGGACGCGAACGGGCTGCGCGCCCTGTTCACCACGTTGATCACGCTGCCGCAGACCGCGCTGGACGCCCTGTTGCCGCAGGTCCTGGACGCGTGCGTGCTGCACGTGAAGGGTCACGGCGAGTTCGACCTGGAGTGCCGCACGGTCCTCGAACTCGGCGAGGCGTACCCCGGTGACGCGGGCGTGCTGGCCGCGCTGCTGCTCAACCGGCTGGTGCTCCAGCCCGGCGAGGCCATCCACCTGCCGGCCGGCAACCTGCACGCCTACCTGCACGGCACCGGCGTGGAGATCCTGGCGAACTCGGACAACGTGCTGCGCTGCGGCCTGACGCCCAAGCACGTGGACGTGCCGGAGCTGATGCGGGTGCTCGACTTCGCGTGCGGGGACATGCCCGTGCAGACCGGCGAGGAGACCGCGCCGGGCGTGTGGACCTACCGCACGCCCAGCCCCGAGTTCGAGCTGTCCCGGCTGGAGCTGGACGCGGGGGCGCGGTTGCGGGTCGACCACGACGGCCCGCAGATCCTGCTGGTCACGCAGGGCCGTGCCCGGCTGGCGAACTCCTCCGGCGCGTCTTTGCTGGTCGAGCGCGGCCACTCGGTGTGGCTGGCGGCGTCCGACCCGGCGGTGACGATCACCTCGGACGAGCCGACGCGTCTTTTCCGCGCAACCGCAGGCACCGATTAGGGTCACCCCACTAGGGTCACCCGCGGAACCGGGTCACTCCGACAAATCGGACTTTGGGTGAGGGAGCAGCCGTGTCAGCAGGGGGCGGTACCAAGGCCATCATCGCCGCGCTGGTGGCCAACGCCGGGATCGCGCTGGCGAAGTTCGTCGGCTTCCTGGTGACGGGTTCGTCGTCGATGCTCGCCGAGGCGGTGCACTCGGTCGCGGACACGTCCAACCAGGGCCTGCTGCTGCTCGGTCAGAAGACGTCGCGCCGCAAGGCCACCTTGAACCACCCGTTCGGGTTCGGCCGGGACCGGTACTTCTACTCGTTCGTGGTGGCCCTGCTGCTGTTCAGCCTGGGTTCGGTGTTCGCGCTCTACGAGGGCATCCACAAGCTGGAGTCGCACGAGCAGTTGTCGTCGCCGCTGGTCGCGGTGATCATCCTGGTGGTCGCGATCGGCCTGGAGACCTACAGCTTCAAGACCGCGATCGGCGAGTCGAAGCTGATCAAGGGCGACGCGACCTGGTGGCAGTTCATCCGCCAGTCGAAGGTGCCCGAACTGCCCGTGGTGCTGCTGGAGGACGCGGGCGCGCTGCTCGGCCTGGTGCTGGCGCTGGGCGGCGTCGGCCTGTCGACGGTGACCGGCGACCCGGTGTGGGACGCCATCGGCACCATCTGCATCGGCGTGCTGCTGGGCGTCATCGCGATCATCCTGATCATCGAGATGAAGTCCCTGCTGATCGGCGAGGGCGCGTCCCCGGCGGAGCTGGACACGATCGTCGACGAGCTGGCGGCGGGCAAGGTCCAGCGCGTGATCCACATCCGGACCCAGTACATCGGCCCCGACGAGCTGCTGGTGGCCGCGAAGATCGCCCTCAACCCGGGCCTCCAGGCGTCGGAGGTCGCCCAGGCGATCGACGACGCGGAACAACGCGTCCGCAACAAGGTCCCGGCCGCCCGCCTGATCTATCTGGAGCCCGATCTGGACCGCTCACTGGCCAAGTCGTAGGGCCGGCTGGTTGTCGGGGGTGGTTGGTCTGACGGATTCCACCGCACCCGGTAGGGCACGCTCGGTGCGCCGGTAGCACGACGAACGGGCCAGGTGCTTCCAGCAGTGCCCGCAGGGCGGCGGCGGTTCGGTCGTTGGGGTGGTTCTGGGGCGGGAAGGCCGTCGCCCACCGTGATCGCCGGGTGGACATCCAGGTCGAACGGATGCCACTCGGCGACCACGCGGGCTGCGGGCGTCGGCCGGGCCGGTGCGTGCGGGTGCAGGTCGGCGATCGACCCGGCTTGGATGAACCGTGGCCGCCTCGCCGGACACGTCGGTGCGCACCGGGTCGGGCACGCGACCGACGTCACGGCACCTCGTCGGGCTTCACCGCGGGCTTGGCGGTCGCGCCGTTCCGCTTGCCCAGCAGGGAGTTGCGCCTGCTGTAGGCGAAGTACACGACCACGCCCAGCGCCATCCACACCAGGAACCGGACCCAGGTCAGCGCGGTCAGGTTGAGCATCAGCCAGGCGCACGCGATGATCGCCAGGATCGGCACCAGCGGGACCAGCGGCACCCGGAAGCCGCGCTCCAGGTCCGGCCGGGTCTTGCGCAGCACCAGCACGCCCGCCGACACCAGCACGAACGCGAACAGCGTGCCGACGTTGACCATCTCCTCCAGCTTGCCCGCCGGGAAGAAGCCCGCCGCGATCGCGACCAGCACGCCGATGCCCAGGGTGATCCGGACCGGCGTGCCGCGCTTGCCGGTCTTGGCCAGGCCGCGCGGCAGCAGGCCGTCGCGCGACATCGCGAACAGCACCCGCGACTGGCCGAGCATCAGCACCATCACGACCGTGGTCAGGCCGGCCAGCGCGCCGAACGAGATGACCGTGGCGGCCCAGTCGACGCCGTTCTCCGCGAACGCCGTGGCGAGCGTGGCGCGGCTGCCGTCCGGCTGGGTCTTCAACCGGTCGTACGGCAGCATCCCGGTGATCACCAGCGACACCGCCACGTAGAGCACGGTGACGATCGCGAGCGACCCGAGGATGCCGCGCGGCACGGCCTTCTGCGGGTTGCGGGTCTCCTCGGCGGTGGTCGCGACGACGTCGAAGCCGATGAACGCGAAGAACACCAGCGACGCCGCGGCGAGCAGGCCGAGCACGCCGTACGTGCTGCCCGAGAACCCGGTGATCAGCGAGAACAGCGACTGCTCAAGGCCGCTGCCCGCGCTGCCGCCGGTCTCGGCCGGCGGGATGTACGGGCTGTAGTTCGCCGACTTGACGTACCCGATGCCGAGCACGATCACCAGCAGCACCACGGCCACCTTCACGGCCGTGATCACCGCGCTGACCCGCGACGACAGCTTCGTGCCGATCGCCAGCAGCACGGTCAGCGCGAAGACCAGCAGCAGCGAGCCCCAGTCGACCTCCAGGCCGCCGATCGCGACCGTGGTCTTCAGGTCGAGCCCCAGTTGGCCCAGCACCGTCTGCAAGTACAGCGACCAGCCCTTCGCGACGGCCGCCGCGCCGACCGCGAACTCCAGGATCAGGTCCCAGCCGATGATCCACGCCATGAACTCGCCGAACGTCGCGTAGGAGAACGTGTACGCGCTGCCCGCGACGGGCACCGTGGACGCGAACTCGGCGTAGCACAAGGCGGCCAGCGCGCAGGCGATCGCGGCCAGCACGAACGCGAGGGAGACCGACGGTCCGGCCAGGTTGCCCGCGGTGGACGCGGTGAGCGTGAAGATGCCCGCCCCGATCACCACCGCGACGCCGAAGACGGTCAGGTCCCACGCGGTGAGGTCTTTGCGCAGCTTGGTGTCCGGCTCGTCGGTGTCCGCGATCGACTGCTCGATCGACTTCGTGCGCCAAAGCCCGTTCCCCGGCACGGTGCTTCTCCTCTTCGTCGAGGGTTGTGACGGGTGTTCAGCCTAGAGGTCCGGTGGACTTCCGGTCGGTGGCCCGGCGCGGTTCGCAACTCTCCAACCACGTGGACAGCGCGTCCGGCGACGTCGACCGGACCTCCGGGCGGCGTTCGCGGACCGCCTCCGCGCGCACGGGCTCGGGTAGTTTGCACGGTCATGACGGTGCTCTGCCTGGACGTGGGCTCGACCTGGACGAAGGGCGCGTTGGTGTCCTCGGCCGGCGACCTGCTGGGCACGGCGCAGCGGCCGACGTCGCCGCCGGAGGTGCTCGACGGCGTGGCGGCGGTGTCCGGGGAGCTGGGCGGCGCGGACGAGGTGCTCGCCTGCTCGTCGGCCGGCGGTGGCCTGCGGCTCGCGGTGGTCGGGCAGGAACGCCTGGTCAGCGCCGAGGCCGGGTACCGGGTGGCGCTGTCGGCGGGCGCGAAGGTGGTGCACGTGTCGGCGGGCCGGTTGACCGGCGCGGGCGTGCGCGCGCTGCGGGCCGCGACGCCGGACCTCGTCCTGCTGGTCGGCGGCACGGACGGCGGCGACCGCTCGGTGCTGCTGCACAACGCGGCGAGGCTGGCCCGCGTGGCGTGCCCGATCGTGTTGGCGGGCAACGCCCACGCCCGGGGCGAGGCGCTGGACCTGCTCGCCGCCCGCACGGTCGTCGCGACCGACAACGTGCTGCCCGACGTCGGCGAACTGGCACCCGGCCCGGCCCGGCGGGCGATCCGGGAGGTGTTCCTGCGGCACGTGATCGGCGGCAAGGGCCTCTCCCGGGGCCGGGCGTTCCGCGACCTGGTCAAGGCCGTCACGCCGGACGCCGTCCTCGGCGGGGTGTCCAGACTGGCCGCCCAGGACCGCGAGGGCGCGGTGCTGGTGGTCGACGTCGGCGGTGCCACGACGGACGTCTACTCGGCGGTGTCCACTGTGGACGAAGGGGTCGAGCGCACGGTGGCGCTGCCGCCGGACCGGCGCACGGTGGAGGGCGACCTGGGGATGCGCTGGTCCGCACCGGGGATCGTCGCCGAGGCGGTCGCCGAGAAGCTGGTGGGCAAGGCGGAAGCCGTTGTGCTGCAACAGGAAGCTGCGTTCCGGGCGGCCGACGTGACATGGCTGCCCGACGACCCGGCGGTGGACCTCCGGCTCGCCGCCCTGGCCGCGATCCTGGCCACCCGCCGCCACCTGCGCCTGGTGGACGGCCGGTTGGGCCCGCGCGGCGCGGGCCGCCTGGTGCTGTCCGGCGGGGTCTTCCGCCACGCGCCGGACGTGGCGGAGGTCGAACGCGCCCTGCGCGCCGACCCCGTGCTGCGCCCGGTGCTGAAGTCGGCCGACATCACCGTCGACCGCGACTACGTGCTGGCCCCGGCCGGCCTCCTCGCCGCCGCCGGCCGCCCGGAAGCCGCCGACCGCCTGCTCGGCGCGCACCTGGGCCAGGACGGTTAGAGCGCCTCGGGTTCCGGTGCCCGCACCGGGGCCTGGCGGGCCGCCGGCAGCACCGGGCCGGCCGTCGGCGCGGCCACGTCCTCCAACCCCGCCGCGATGGCCACCGCCCGGTCCCACTCCGGGTCGGAGGTGTAGTCCCGGTGCCGGTTGACCCCCGCCGCCCACC
The DNA here is from genome assembly GCF_056640475.1 of Saccharothrix sp. NBAS 001. NCBI lineage: Bacteria > Bacillati > Actinomycetota > Actinomycetes > Pseudonocardiales > Pseudonocardiaceae > Saccharothrix > Saccharothrix sp. NBAS 001. The sequence goes on along the minus strand of NZ_CM153251.1, from coordinate 6,980,733 downwards.
GCCGCCCCGGGAACGGCCCGCGCTGCGGGTCCGGCAGCCAGTGGTCACCGCCGAGCACGAGCGCGCCGGTCGGGCCGCGCAACGCGGGCGGCAGCGCGCCGGTCGTGCCGTCGGGCAGGAAGCCGATCCCGAGCAGCATCCCGTCGAACACCTGCCGGCCCCACGTCGTCACCGCGCCGCCCAACGGGTCGGTGCCCCGGCACAACGCGCGCCACCGGCCGTCCAGCCCGCCCGCCAGCCGCGCCAGCGAGTCGTGCGGCACGACCGCCGGGAACGCCCTCGGGTACGCCCACTGCAACTGCGACCCCGCCGTCACCAGGCCCACCCGGGCCGCTTCGGACGCCGGCAGCTCCTCCAGCAGGCGCGCCGTCGCGACCGCCGCGAGCAGGCTCCCCTGGGAGTGCCCGGCGATCACCACCCGCGCGCCCGGATCGGCCAGGTGCTCGCGCACCCGCGACACCAGCTCCGGCACGACCTTCAACGCGTAGCAGGGCGGCACCACGGGGTGCGCCTCGCGCGGCCAGAACGCCGCCAAGTCCGCCAGGATCCCCAACTGCCGCGCGGTGTCCGGCCGTCGCGCCGCCAGCCACACGGCCCGCAGCAACGCCAGCGCCAGCACCGCGAGCACCACGACGCCGACCGCCGTGAACGGGCGTGACCAGCTCGGCGGGTCGACCTCGCGCAACCGCAGCACGGCCGCCGGCACCGAACCCGCCACCAGCACGCACGCCCCGATCAGCACCACGTGGTGGCTGTGCCGCCGCTTCCAGCGCGCCCACCACCACGCCCGAGCCGCCCGTTTCACGTCCCGCGCCCGCCCGGCGTGCAGCAGCGCCGCCTCGCGCGCCCACTCCTTCTCCCGCCGCAGCGAACTCCACCGCACCGCGCCGGTCGTCGCCACCACGGCGATCCCGGCCACGAACGCCAGGACCCCGGCCACGCCCCACAGCAGCGCGATGTAGTCGTACCCGCGCGGCAGCACGCCGTGCCCGAGCACCCGCCGCAACGTCAACCCGACCCCGGCCCCGAACCCGCCGCCGAGCAGCGCGGCGATCGCCAGCACCGGCGCGGCCATCCAGCCGCCGGCCCACGGCCGCAGGTCGCGCGGCAGTCCCTTCCACGTCTTGCGCGCCGACAACGCCGCCGGCACCAGCAGGAGCGCGAGCAGCACGCACACCAGCGCCACCGCCGCCGCCACCAGCTGCACGGCCAGGTCCGCGCCGGGCATCCGGGCCGGCAGCCTGGTCAGCAGGGCCGCCGACCCGAGGAACACCGCCCACGCCACGACCAGCAGCACCCGCCGGGGCCGCCGCGCCAGCGCCGCGCGCAGCCACCGCCCGCCCCGGTGCGGCGCGCCGCCGGTCGGGTCGTCCAGCAGCAGCGCGGCCAGGGCGGAGACCCCCACCAGCGCCACCCCGGCCACCCACGCCGCCTTCAGCGCGACGCCGTGCCAACCGGGCGCGACGAGCGGACCGAGCGGACCGCCCAGCCCGATCACCACCGCCGCGCCGAGCCCGGCGACCAGGTGCAGCACCCGCAGCGCGGGCACGTCCGGATCGGTCGCCACGTGCGCGCCGGGCAGCCCGGACGGCCCGATCGCCGACGCGGGCACGTGCTTGCGCTCGATCCGCCAGTCGACCGCCGACACCCGGTGCAGCACCACGAGCAGCAGCGCGACCGGCGCCAGCCCGATCACCGTCCGCGCCCACGGCACGTCCGACACCCACGACGGACCCCACAGGCACGTCGAGCCGGGCGCGAGGCACTGCGCCGCGACGAGGTCGAGGCTGATCACCGCGAGCTGGGCGACCAGCAGCACGGTCAGCAGCAGCGCCGCCAACCGGAGCAACGACCGCAGCGCCACGCCGAGCAGGTGCGCCGCCGTCGACCCGGTCGGCACCGGCGGCAGCATCCAGTGCGCCACGTTCGCCAGCGAGAACGGGAACAGCAGCGCCCACGTCGCCTTGGCCCAGCCGCCGGAGGTCATGCCGCCCCACACGTAGCCCTCGACCACGCGCGGGACCGGGCGTCCGCCCGCCTGGAGCATCGGGCCCGGCGCGGGTCTCCGAAGCCGGTCGGCGGGGCGCACGATGCGCCCCAGGCCGTCCCCGGCCACGTCCACCGCAGCCACCGCGTCCACCAGGGACTGCGGGGTCGTGCCCTGGACACCGTGCACCCGCAGCTCGACCACCCGTGTGTCGGGGCCCGGAATCAGCACAGAACCTCCAGCGAACCTCGCGTCAGCCAGGCCATAGTGGTGCATGAACACCCCAGACGCAGGCGACCCTGGCTTCCGGCGTGGCGAGCGGTAGGGTCGGACGAACCCCGAATATGGAGGAATCCGCGATGACCGCCGAGAGGCTCCAGAACCGCAACGGCATCGATTTCGCCGTCGCCGACCTCTCCCTGGCTGAGTTCGGCCGCAAGGAGATCCGCCTGGCCGAGCACGAGATGCCGGGCCTGATGGCGCTGCGGCGCGAGTACTCCGAGGTCTACCCGCTGAAGGGTGCGCGGATCTCCGGTTCGCTGCACATGACGGTGCAGACCGCCGTGCTGATCGAGACGCTGGTCTCGCTCGGCGCCGAGGTCCGGTGGGCCTCGTGCAACATCTTCTCGACCCAGGACCACGCCGCCGCCGCGGTCGTGGTCGGGCCGCACGGCACCGAAGAGGAGCCGAAGGGCGTCCCGGTGTTCGCCTGGAAGGGCGAGACGCTGGAGGAGTACTGGTGGACCGCCGAGTCGATGCTGACCTGGCCGGACGGCGGCGGCCCGAACATGATCCTGGACGACGGCGGTGACGCGACGCTGCTCGTGCACAAGGGCGCCGAGTACGAGAAGGCCGGCGTCGTGCCGCCCGCGGACGAGAACGACTCCGAGGAGTGGCAGCTCGTCCTGGAGACGCTGCGCAAGTCGCTGGCCGCCGACAACGGCAAGTGGACCAAGATCGCCGAGGGGATCCGCGGCGTCACCGAGGAGACCACGACCGGCGTCATGCGGCTCTACCAGCTGGCGGCGGCGGGCAACCTGCTGTTCCCGGCGATCAACGTCAACGACGCGGTCACCAAGTCGAAGTTCGACAACCGGTACGGCATCCGGCACTCGCTGATCGACGGCATCAACCGCGGCACCGACGTGCTGATGGGCGGCAAGGTCGCGGTGATCTGCGGCTACGGCGACGTCGGCAAGGGCGCGGCGGAGTCGCTGCGCGGCCAGGGCGCGCGGATCGTGGTGACCGAGATCGACCCGATCTGCGCCCTCCAGGCGGCCATGGACGGCTACGACGTCCAGGTGCTGGAGGACGTGCTGGACCGGGCCGACATCATCATCACGACGACCGGCAACAAGGACGTCGTGCGCATCGAGCACATGGCCGCGATGAAGCACCAGGCGATCGTGGGCAACATCGGCCACTTCGACAACGAGATCGACATGGCCGGCCTCCAGCGCTACCCCGGCATCCGGCGGATCAACATCAAGCCGCAGGTCGACGAGTGGGTGTTCCCGGACGGCAAGTCGATCCTGGTGCTGTCCGAGGGCCGCCTGCTCAACCTGGGCAACGCGACCGGCCACCCGAGCTTCGTGATGTCGAACTCGTTCTCCAACCAGGTGATCGCGCAGGTCGAGCTGTTCACCAAGTACCAGGAGTACGACAAGGAGGTGTACCGCCTGCCGAAGAAGCTGGACGAGAAGGTCGCGCGCATCCACCTGGACGCGCTGGGCGCCAAGCTCACCAAGCTCACCAAGGACCAGGCCGAGTACATCGACGTGGACGTGGAGGGCCCGTACAAGCCCGACCACTACCGCTACTGAGCTGTTCTCCCGGACGGGCCGGTGCGGCGACGCACCGGCCCGTTCCGCGTTCCGGCGATTCGTAACACCGCAATCGTCGGCCGCGATCCCCTGGTACACACCGCGTGATACAGAGGGGGCAGAGCGTGGCGTTGTTCGGGAACCGGGAGAACGCGGAGGCGGCGTCACTCCACCAGCAGTTGGTCGCGGCGCACGGCACCATCGCCGAACTGCGCGGTTGGGTGGGGCAACTGAGAGGGGCGGGTACTTCGGCGCTGGAGGCCGAGCTGCGCGATCTGCGTGCCGCCGTCGACAAGTCGAAAGCCACGTACGAAGCGTTCGGCGCGTCCCGACGTCAGCTCACGGCCGAACTCGCGGCTCTCCAATCCACGCTGGTCGAGACCCGTGAACTCGCATTGTTGCAGGAAGTCGGGGTCTACGAGTACGCGCACCCGCTGGACGACGTGCTCGCCTACAAGGATGCGCTGGCCGCGTTGAAGCAGCGGATCAAGGCAGCGGCCAAGGCGGACGCCGTCACCAGCCAGGTGAACTGGTCGGTGAACGGTTCGGTCAAGGAAGGGCAGAAGCTCGGCCGGGACATGGCCAAGTTGATGCTGCGTTCCTACAACACGGAAGCGGACAACGCGGTGCACTCGGTGAAGCCGCACACCCGTGAGTCCGTGAAGAACAAGCTCACCACCACCCGTCACACGATCGGCAAACTCGGCACGTTGATGGGGATCTCCATCTCCGCTGACTACCATCGGCTGCGCTTGGCCGAGATCGACCTGACTGCCGACTACCTGGTGAAAGCCGAACACGAGCGCGAACAGGCCCGTGAGGAGCGCGCCCGGCTGCGCGAAGAGGCCAAGGTGATGCGGGAGATCGAGCGGGAGCGGGCGCGGCTGGCCAAGGAACGGGCGCACTACGCATCCGTGGTCGCGAAACTGACCGCGAACGGCGATCTGGAGGCCCTCGGTCGAGCGCAGGAGCAGCTCGACAAGGTCGACCGGGCGATCGAAGGCGTCGAAGAGCAGGCCGCCAACGTGCGTGCCGGATACGTCTACGTGATCTCCAACATCGGGGCGTTCGGTCCCGACATGGTCAAGATCGGCATGACCCGTCGCCTGGAGCCGATGGACCGCGTGCGCGAACTCGGGGACGCGTCCGTGCCCTTCCGGTTCGACACACATGCCCTGTTCTTCTCGAAGGACGCCGTGGCGCTGGAGAGCGCGCTCCACCAGCGGTTGGCGCACAAACGGGTGAACCTGGTCAACGCGCGGCGGGAGTTCTTCTACGCGTCGCCCGCCGAGGTGAAAGACCTGCTGGTGGGGCTGGGTGACGACCACGTGCTGGAGTTCACCGAGACTGCTGAGGCCGTCGAGTGGCGGGCATCCGAGTCGGGGCGGCACGGCGAGGCGTCGCCGGGCGTGACCCTGCCCGCAGATGGTGACGGCGACCTGTCCGACGACGGGGAGGAGTGAGGGAGTGACCCAGTCGCCCGTGCGGCCGCCCGCGTGGTTGCCCGACCCGCTGGACGATGCTCTGGTCCGCTATTGGGATGGGGTGCGCTGGACGTTCCACACTGCCGTCCGCCAGGTCGCGGTGGCCACCGAACCTGTGGCCGCGCCGCCTCCTCAACCGGCCGTGCCCGCGTTGCGCCCCGATATCGAGGCGGCTTTGAACCGTGTGCGAGGTGCGCTCATGGGGTCGATGAAGGAGGTGAACCTCCTCGGCGGATACCTGCGTCCGGAGGAGCGGGTCCTCGCGTTGACCGCCGCCCAGGGAGAGGGTTTCGGCGTGCTCGCGTGCACTGACCGCCGCCTGCTGTTCCTCTTCGTCGGGGTGCTGCGCAGGCAGTTCGTGGAGGTCGATTGGAACCAGGCGAAAAACATCTTCTACGACCGGACGTCGAAGGCGTTCACCGTCTACACGACCAAGCCGACGAAGAGGGCGGTGCCGGCCATGTCGGTGCGCGTGGCACGGGTCGAGGACGCCCAGGCGGTCGCGTACGCGGCGCAGATGGCATCAGCCGCACCGCGCCTGGACATCGTCTGAGGTTCGGCGGTCAGCTCCACTCCACGCCGATGCCCGCCATGCCCGGTCCGACGTCGGTGAAGTAGGCGCTGACCACGCCGCCGAGCCCGCAGACCAGTTCCTCCACGTCCACCGGCATCGCGCCGGTGTCGACCCGGAACTGCTTGGTGCACCGGGCGGGCAGTGCGCGGCGGTTGAACGCCAGCTGCAGCAGGTACCCGCGGCACGGTTCGCGGAACGTGCGGTGGTGACCCGGGGTCGACCCGCCGGTGTCGTCCACCACGGTGAAGCTGAAGACGTGCTCCTCGCCCTCGGAGAGCCGCCGGTCGAACAGCAGCTCGAACGCCAGCCCCCGGGACGCGCTCTGCCGCCGCAGCCGTCCCTGCCGACACCCCTCCGCGGGTCTTACCAGGGCGTTGTCGATCACCGACCCCTCGTCGCCCTGGTGCACGGCCAGGTACCGGTCCGGCCCGGTGCGCAGCGCCCGCACGACCAGCCGCGTGGTGATCGAGCGCTGTTCGCGCTGCACGCCGATCAGCACGGTGTCGTGCACGGACAGCACTTCGAGGTCCGCGTTGGCCCGCGCGCTCTCCGGCACGGCCTCGAACTCGGCCAGCAGCGGCACGGTCTTGACCCACGCGTTGGCCAGCTCGGTGAACGCGGGTCTGGGCAGCCGGGGCTGCGGGCGGTTGCCGACCAGCGTGACCAGCGAGTCGGCCGGCAGCCGCAGCACGGTCTCCAGCGCCCGCACGGTGGCGATCGCGCGCGGCACTTCGGGGTGGCGCAGTCCGCGCTGCCAGTAGCTCAGCGTCGACTGCCCGACCTGCACGCCCTGCTGCTCCAGGTGGGCGCGCAGCCGGGCCAGGGACAGGCCGCGGTGGGCGATGGCGTCGTGCAGCGCCCGGTGGAACGGGCCGTAACGCAGCGTCTCGGCCAGGGCGCTGGGCAACCCTGGTGGGTGGCCCGCCGGCTGGTCAACCGGCCCGGAATCCGCGGTCACCGCGGCACCACCCTTTCGCGCGCGCCCGAATTGGGTTCACCGTAGTCACTCAATCTGGTGAGAGAAAGATCTCCAGTCACCCAACTGGGCGATGTCATGCCGCCGATCGAGGTTTGCCGCCGCCCCCTAGGGTGGTGGCGTGGGAAAACTCGTGGTGATCGAGGGATTGGACGGCGCGGGCAAGCGCACCCTCGCCAAAGCCCTCACCGACGCGCTCGCGGTCCAGGGCCGCAAGGTCGCCACCGGCGCCTTCCCCCGGTACGACGACGACATCCACGCCGAACTCGTCCGGGACGCGCTGCACGGCCGGCTCGGCGACCTGACGGACTCCGTGCACGGCATGTCCGTCCTGTACGCGCTCGACCGCCGGGCCGCCGCCGACCAGATCCGCGCCGACCTGCGCGACTACGACGTCGTCCTCCTCGACCGGTACATCGCGTCCAACGCCGCGTACGGCGCGGCGCGCCTGCGCGAGCACGCGGACGGCGAGTTCGTCGCCTGGCTGCGCGCGCTGGAGGTGGACCGCTTCGGGTTGCCGATCCCGGACCTCCAGCTCCTGCTGCGCGTGCCGAGCGCCGTCGCGCGGAGCCGCGCCGCCCACCGGGAGACGTCCGAGCAGCGCGAACGTGACGTCTACGAGTCCGACGACGACCTCCAGAGCCGCTGCGGGGCCGTGTACGACGAGTTGGCCGCCGCGCACTGGCTGTCGCCGTGGGAGGTCCTCGACGGCACCGCCGACCTGCGGATGGATGGACTACTCGACCGGTACTTCACCCGTTAGTCTCACGAAGTAACGAAACGTGACCGCCCCGCCGATGAGTCGCTGACGAATCCCGTGCGGTGATGCGAGGTGGGCACGTGGAACGGCGACCGAGACCGATGACCGAGCGGACCCGTGCGGCGACCAGCGGCGATGAGCACTGGGCGGTGCGTGGAGGTCCGACCACTAGTGGGACGATGTTGGGTATGAAGGCACGCGTGCTCGTGGTGGACGACGACCCCGCTCTGGCGGAGATGCTGACCATCGTGCTGCGGGGCGAGGGGTTCGATACCGCGGTGGTGGCCGATGGCGCCCGCGCGCTGCCCGCGCTGCGCGAGTTGAAACCGGACCTGGTGCTGCTCGACCTCATGCTCCCGGGCATGAACGGCATCGACGTGTGCAAGGCGATCCGCTCCGAATCGGGCGTTCCGATCGTCATGCTCACCGCGAAGAGCGACACCGTGGACGTCGTGCTGGGCCTGGAGTCCGGCGCGGACGACTACGTGGTCAAGCCGTTCAAGCCGAAGGAGCTGGTGGCGCGTATCCGCGCGCGCCTGCGGCGCACCGAGGCCGAGCCCGCCGAGGTGCTCCAGATCGGCGACCTGACCATCGACGTGCCCGGCCACGAGGTGCTGCGCGAGGGCAAGCCGATCCAGCTCACGCCGCTGGAGTTCGACCTGCTGGTGGCCCTGGCCCGCAAGCCGCGCCAGGTGTTCACCCGCGAGGTCCTGCTGGAGCAGGTGTGGGGCTACCGGCACGCGGCGGACACCCGGCTGGTGAACGTCCACGTGCAGCGCCTGCGCTCGAAGGTGGAGCGCGACCCCGAGCACCCCGAGGTGGTGCTGACCGTACGCGGCGTCGGGTACAAGGCGGGCCCTCCGTGATCGGTGTCCGATGAGCGTGCTTGATCCCGTGGTCCGCGAACTGCGCCGCGGGATCGAGCACGCGCGCCGGCGCGCCGCCGCGTTCGGCGACCTGTGGCGGCGTTCGCTCCAGCTGCGGGTCGTGGTCAGCACGCTGGCGCTGTCCTCCGCCGTGGTGTTCGTGCTGGGCATGGTGTTGCAGGTGCAGATCACCGGCCAGCTGCTGGACACCAAGACGCAGGCGGCGATCCGGCAGACCGAGGCGTCGGCGGCGGCCGTGCAGCCCGACCTGTCCGGCCTCAACCCCGGCCCGGACAGCGTGAAGTCGCGGTTCACCGCGGCCTTGAACAAGATCAACGCGGCCGGGTCCGGCCTGGATGCGACCTCGTCCGGCGCGGGCGCGTTCGAACCCGTGCTGTCCGACCCGGTCGGCGTCGGCTCGGACGGCCTGCCGACCGCGGTCGGCCCGTGGCAGGACGTGCCCGCGGGCCTGACCAAGGTGCTGGAGCGCGGCAGCGCCGGCTGGCAGATCACCACCGTCGAGCGCAGCACCGGCCGCACCACCCTGCTGGTGGTCGGCAAGCCGGTGAACAGCTCCGCCCGCGCGATGCACCTGTACCTGCTGTTCCCGCTGACCGGCGAGCAGTCGACCGCCGAGGTCGTGCAGTCGACGCTGGTCGTGGGCGGCCTGGTGCTGCTGTTGCTGCTGGCGGTGATCGCCAACCTGGTGACCAGGCAGGTCGTGCGCCCGGTGCGCCAGGCCGCCGAGATCGCGGAGCGGTTCGCGGACGGCAGCCTGGACGAGCGGATGCCCGTGGTCGGCGAGGACGACGTGGCGCGGCTGGCCGAGTCGTACAACGAGATGGCCGCGAGCATCCAGCGGCAGATCCACCAGCTGGAGGAGTTCGGCCAGCTCCAGCGCCGCTTCACCTCCGACGTCTCGCACGAGCTGCGCACCCCGCTGACCACCGTGCGGATGGCCGCGGACGTGCTGCACGCGTCCCGCGAGCAGTTCCCGGGCGGCCTGGCCCGGTCCACCGAGCTGCTGGTCGACGAGCTGGACCGGTTCGAGTCGCTGCTGGGCGACCTGCTGGAGATCAGCCGGCTGGACGCGGGCGTGGAGGAGCTGGCCGCCGAGCTGGTCGACATCCGGGTGCTGGCGCGCCGGGCGCACGACTCGGTGCGGGCCATCGCGAACAGCAGCGGCTCCACGATCGTCATGGACCTGCCCGAGCACGAGGTGACCGCCGAGCTGGACTCCCGGCGGGTCGAGCGGATCCTGCGCAACCTGCTCGCCAACGCCATCGACCACGGCGAGGGCCTGCCCGTCGAACTCACCCTCCGCAGCGACGGCGACGCGGTGGCGGTGACCGTGCGCGACCGCGGCGTGGGGCTGCGGGCGGGCGAGGCGGACCTGGTGTTCAACCGGTTCTGGCGGGCCGACCCGTCGCGCAACCGGCGGACCGGCGGCACCGGTCTGGGCCTGTCGATCAGCCTGGAGGACGCGCGGCTGCACGGCGGGTGGCTGGAGGCGTGGGGCGAGCGCGGGTACGGCGCGGTGTTCCGGCTGACCCTGCCCTGCCGGCACGGCCACGAGCTGACCGCGAGCCCCCTCCCGCTGGAACCGCCCGACCTGCCCGCCGTGCCGGCCGAGCCGGAGCCGGAGGAGGACGCGGCCGGGGAGGTCGAGCTGACCGAGGAGGAGATCACCTGGCAGCCCGCGCAGCCGGTGACGGGTGATCGCGAGGAAGTCCGGTGACCGGCACCCGGTCGGTGGCCGGTCCGGGCTCGGCGCGGGACGGGCGGGGAATCGTGAAGTTCCGGGAGGTCCGGTGAAGCGGCTGGTCGCGGTGGTGGCGTGCCTGTTGGCCCTGACGGGCTGCGCCGCCATCCCCACGCAGACGACGCCCATCGCGGTCAACCCCTCGGCCGGCAACGCCACCGAGGCCGCCGCCCCGAAGCCCACCAAGGGCATCGACCCGTTGAGCCTGGTCCGCGAGTTCGTCAACGCCTCCGCCAACCCCGACGCGGACTACGCGGCGGCCAAGGCGTACCTCACCGAGGACGCCAAGAAGAACTGGGACACCAAGGCGACCCCGACGGTCATCGACACGACCTTCAACACCGTGCCCACGGGCGGCGGTGACCTGCCTGTGGACGGCAAGCACCGCACGGTCCTGCTCCAGGGCAAGAACATCGGCTCGCTGGAAGTCGACAACTCGTTCGTGCAGCGCGTCGGCGACCTCACCGCGCCGGTCGGCATCGAGACCGACAAGGACGGCGAGTGGCGCATCGCCGACCCGCCGGACGGCATCTACGTGCCCCTGGTCGGCTTCCAGGCCAACTACCGCCGGGTCACCCTCTACTTCTACAACCCCGACTTCAACGTCCTGGTCCCCGACCCGCGCTACGTCGTCGTCCCGCCGTCCACGTCCATCCCCCGCCGTGTCACCGAACTGCTGCTCAAGGGCCCCGCCGTGGGCCTGCGGGGCGCGTTGGCGACCGCCGTGCCCAACGGCGCGGCGCAGCGCAAGGACACCCACGAGGCCGATGACGGCGCGTTGGAAGTCGACCTGACCAAGGTCGGCGACCTCACCGCGCAGGTGCGCAAGCTGATCGTGGCGCAGGTGGTGAAGTCGTTGGCGGGCGTGACCAGCAGCCGGATCCGGATCCTGGTGGAGGGCGCGCCGATCTCGACCGACCAGATCGAGTGGCGGCCCGCCGACGTGCAGTCCGGCGAGGCCCTGATCACGCCGGACGCCGACCTGAGCGGCCTGGTGGCGACCGGCGGCCTGGTCCGCAGGCTGGCCAACGGCGAGGCGGTGAAGGGCCCCGCCGGGACCGGCGAGTACCAGGTGGTCTCCGCCGCGCAGTCGCTCGACGGCGCGGAGCTGGCCGTGGTCAGCCGGGTGGACCCCAAGACCGTGCGGCTGCGGGTGGGCAACCTGGAGGAGGCGCTGACCCCCGTGGACCTGCCCGCGTCGACGCTGACCCGGCCGACCTGGCTGCCCAGCGGGCGGCCGGGCGACCCGAGCCCCGAGGTGTGGACGGTCGCGGACGGGGCGAACGTGGTGCGGGTCAAGAAGACCGACGCCGGGTGGACCGCGAACGCGGTGAACGCCTCCGAGCTGAGCCTGTTCGGCGGGATCACCGAGCTGCGGCTGTCCCGGGACGGCACCCGGGTCGCGGCCGTGGTCGGCGGCCGGCTCGTGGTGGCGGCCGTGGTGCGCGGGACGGACTCGTCGGTGTCGCTGCGGCTGCCGCGCAACCTCCAGCCGACCGTGCTGGGCACCTCGACCATCTCGGTGGACTGGCTGGCGCAGGACGTGCTGGTGGCGAGCACGTCGCTGGCGTCGTGGCCGATCGCCAAGGTGAACATCGACGGGCTCAAGATCGAGCGCTACAACACGTCCAACCTGACCGTGCCGGTGAGTTCGGTGACCGCCGCGCCGGGCCGCAACGTGGTGGCCGTGGACCAGAGCGGGCTGTGGAGCGCCGGCGACGTCGGCGACGTGTGGCGGGCGAGCACCGCGGTGAAGGTCGAAACGGGTGCCCAGGCTTTCTATCCGGGCTGAATTCTGAGAGTCTCCCCGTGGGGGCTCTCAGTTCGGGATTCGCGCGCCCGAAAATCGTCGTACCCCGCCGGCACCCTCGATCACGTGCTGATCAACCTGTTGTTTCCGCCCCGTTGCGCCGGCTGTCGGGCCGAGGGCGCGCGCTGCTGCGCGCGGTGCCTCGCGGCGTTCGGCCCGCCCCGCCGCGTGCCCGTGCCGGGCAAAGGCCCGCCGGTGTTCGCGCTGGCCGATTACCGGGGCCCCGCCCGGGAAGTCGTGCTCGCCCTCAAAGAGCGCGGCCGGCGTGACCTCGTGCCCGTGCTGGGGGCGTTGGTGGCGGCGGCGGTGCCGATACTGCCGGGCTATCCGGGCGGGGGCCGGAATTGGTGGCTGGTGCCCGCCCCGTCACGCCGCGCAGCCGTCCGCCGGCGCGGCGGCTCCCACTTGGTGGGAATCGCGCGGAGTGCGGGCCTGCCGCGGGCGTGCGCGCTGGCCTTCGCGCCCGGCGTGGCCGACTCGGTCGGGCTGGGCCCGGCGGCCCGGCGGGCGAACCTGGCGGGCCGCGTGCGGCTGGTCCGGGGCGGTCTGCCGCCGCCCGGCTCGGCCGTCGTGCTGCTGGACGACGTGGTCACGACAGGTGCGACGGTGTCCGCGTGCGTTTCGGCGTTGAAGATCGGCGGGTTCGGGGTACCCGCCGTCCTGACGCTGACGACGGCTCGCGGATCCCACCCACACGGGTGATTCCAGCCGGGAACCCCGTGGGCCGCTCGTCCGTTGGCCGGATATGAGGCGCGTGCGAAGGCTGTTCGGAGCAGCCACCCAGCCGACGGGTGTCGGCAGGTGGCTGGGCCGAACGGGTGAGTCTCCGGCGGCGCTTCTGCCCGGTGTGCCCGCGTGGCGCACTGCCGGTGCCGGACTTTCGTCGCGCAGCGTCACGACCAGAAAATCATGGAGTTCCCCCGCCTCGGGGGCTGTCGCAGCGGCGAATACCGGGCTAACGTGCACCGCTATCAGCGTTCCCGGCACGCGGGGAGGAGGCGAACAGCCCATGACCCTGGCGCCGGTGGAGCGCTGAGGACAACCCTCGGCGACAACTCGCGAAGGCGATCGCGGGACCGGTGCCGCAGCGATCCGAAGCCATAGCTCGCAGCAACGCGAGGGAGGTCGTGTATGGACATCGTCGTTAAGGGCCGCAACGTCGAGGTGCCCGATCACTACCGGGTCCACGTCGCCGAGAAGTTGGCCAGGCTTGAGCGATACGACCGCAAGGTCATCCGCTTTGACGTGGAGCTTTTCCACGAGCCGAACCGCAGGCAGTCGAAGAACTGCCAGCGGGTGGAGATCACGGGCAAAGGTCGTGGCCCGGTAATCCGATCCGAAGCGTGTGCGGGCGACTTCTACGCCGCCCTGGACTCGGCGGTCAGCAAGCTGGAGAACCGGTTGCGCCGCTCGCACGACCGCCGGCGGGTGCACCACGGGCGACGGGGCCCCACCTCGGTCGCCGAGGCGACCAGCGGACTGGCCTCACCACCGGTCCCGACCGAGCACGACGGACAGGCGCAGGGTCTCTGGCTGGGGCACACCGCAGTGCTCGAAGCCGCCCCGGACGCCACCGAGGAGTCCGAACTCGCCTACGTGGGCATGGCGGAAGTGCCCGCGCAGCAACGCTGGGACGAGGACGCCCATGACAACCTGCCCGGCCAGATCGTGCGCGAGAAAGAGCACACGGCCAAGCCGATGACCGTGGACCAGGCGCTCTACGAGATGGAGCTGGTCGGCCACGACTTCTTCCTGTTCTCCGACGCGGACTGCGGACGTCCCAGCGTCGTCTACCGCCGAAAGGGCTTCGACTACGGCGTGATCAGGCTGGCCTGAGGGAGCCGGCCCCCCACACACGTCCGCGACCCCCGGCGTCCTCTGCACGCCGGGGGTCGTGACCCGAATCCGCTCACCGGGGCACCGCGCCCAGCGCACCCGCCCGGCAGTCGGCGCACCTGCCGCACCAGCCCCGGCCTCCGACCCGCGCCACGCACGCCGCGCGTGACCTCAACGCGCGCCACTCCCCGCCGTGACCACGCCCTGGTGGCACCCGGGACCGACCGACGAGCCGGCCATCCGCACCGCGTTCCACCAGCGGCGCGCCACCCCGTGCCGGGCCAGGTCCGTCCGCGACGTCCCACCAGGCCGCGACCTCCACCGCCGGCCCACACCCGTGTCCCGCCGGCGTCCCGGAACGAGTGCCCGCCGCCGGCGTCCACGCCACCGTGCCGCCGGCCGGCGTTCGCACCGCACCGACGACGATCCCGCACGTGCCCGATCGACGGTCCACCGGTCGTGTCCGGTCAGAGCCACCGGCCGGCCTCGGTGCCCCGGCTCGCCCCGGGTACTCGGAGCGGTGCGGGGCGCGGGTTCGAACGGCGTCGTAGTGCGTCGACGGGACCAGTCGTGACGACACCCACGTCACCGGCCTCGGTCAACTGGTAAGTGCGCCCCGCCTGTGGCCGCCACGGCTCCGACACCGGCCGTCCGGCCGGTGGTCCGGACCGCGCCGCCACCCGCAGCACCCGCACGTCGGCGAACAGCGCGTTCGGCCCGGACTCCACCGCGTCCGGCGGTCGACTCGGCGTCCGGGTGCCGACGACCACATCCGCCGCCACCTGCGGCGACGGCACCGCCCGGGGGTAGGCGTCGGGCACCGGCACGTCGGCCGCCGGAGCGCCGGCGGGGTCGTCCGCAGCCCCACCGCGACCCGGTGGCGAGCACGGCGACATGCGCGGAAAACGGGGTGGCCGACCGGCCCCGGGACAGCGCCCGCGAGGTCGTCACGCGGTGTTCCGCACCCCTTCCTACCTGTGTCTGTGCACACACCTTCACGACTTGCCTACGATGGCGGGTGGTGTGGGTTCGCCATGGCCGTGGTGAACCGCTGGAAGGCGCCCGTACGCGGGCGCGTCGCGATGAGGTAATGAGGTCGACCCGAGATGGTGCTGTCCCGACTGCTCCGCGCCGGCGAAGGCAAGATGCTCAAGCGCCTGCGCAACATCGCAGCGCACATCAACAACCTCGAAGACGATGTCGTCGACCTCTCCGACGCGGAACTCCGCGCCAAAACGGAGGAGTTCAAGAAGCGCTACGCCGAGGGCGAGTCGCTGGACGAGCTGCTCCCCGAGGCGTTCGCGGTGGTCCGGGAGGGCGCGAAGCGCACCCTGGGCCAGCGCCACTTCGACGTGCAGCTGATGGGTGGCGCGGCGCTGCACCTCGGCCAGATCTCCGAGATGCGCACCGGTGAGGGCAAGACCCTGACCTCGGTGCTGCCGTCCTACCTCAACGCGCTCGCGGGCGAGGGCGTGCACGTCGTCACGACCAACGACTACCTGGCCAAGCGCGACGCGGAGTGGATGGGCCGCATCCACCGCTTCCTCGGCCTGACGGTCGGCGTGATCCTCTCCGAGATGACGCCGGAGCAGCGGCGCACCGCCTACCACGCGGACATCACCTACGGCACGAACAACGAGTTCGGCTTCGACTACCTGCGCGACAACATGGCGTGGAGCCGGGACGAGATGGTCCAGCGCGGCCACTTCTTCGCGGTGGTCGACGAGGTCGACTCGATCCTGATCGACGAGGCCCGCACGCCGCTGATCATCTCCGGCCCGGCGGACCAGTCCTCCCGCTGGTACGTCGAGTTCGCGCGGCTGGCCACCCGGATGAAGCGGGACGTCCACTACGAGGTGGACGAGCGCAAGCGCACGATCGGCGTGTCCGAGCAGGGCGTCCAGTACGTCGAGGACCAGCTCGGCATCGAGAACCTCTACGACTCCACCAACACGCCGCTGGTCGGGTACTTCCAGAACTCGATCAAGGCCAAGGAGTTGTTCACCAAGGACAAGGACTACATCGTCCGCAACGGTGAAGTCATGATCGTGGACGAGTTCACCGGCCGCGTGCTGGCGGGCCGCCGCTACAACGAGGGCATGCACCAGGCCATCGAGGCCAAGGAAGGAGTGGAGATCAAGGCGGAGAACCAGACGCTCGCCACGATCACCCTCCAGAACTACTTCCGGCTCTACTCGAAGCTCGGCGGCATGACCGGTACCGCCGAGACCGAGGCGGCCGAGTTCCACCAGACCTACAAGCTCGGCGTGGTGCCGATCCCGACCAACCGGCCGATGCAGCGCCAGGACCAGGCCGACCTCGTCTACAAGACCGAGGAGGCGAAGTTCGAGGCGGTCGCCGAGGACATCCTGGAGCGGCACGACAAGGGCCAGCCGGTCCTGGTCGGCACGACCAGCGTCGAGCGCTCCGAGTACCTGTCGAAGCTGCTGGTGCAGAAGGGCGTGCCGCACGAGGTGCTCAACGCCAAGCACCACGACCGCGAGGCGCTGATCATCGCCAAGGCGGGTCGCAAGGGCGCGGTCACGGTCGCCACGAACATGGCCGGCCGCGGTACCGACATCGTGCTGGGCGGCAACCCGGACATCATCGCCGACCACGAGCTGCGCGAGCGCGGCCTCGACCCGGTGGCGAACCCGGAGGAGTACGAGGCCGCCTGGTCGAAGCTGATCGAGGACATCACCACCGAGGTCAAGTCCGAGGCGGAGGAGGTCCGCGAGGCGGGCGGCCTGTACGTGCTGGGCACCGAGCGCCACGAGTCGCGGCGCATCGACAACCAGCTGCGCGGTCGTTCCGGCCGGCAGGGCGACCCGGGCGAGTCGCGGTTCTACCTCTCGCTCAAGGACGAGCTGATGCGCCGCTTCAACGCGGCCATGGTCGAGAACGTGATGACCCGCCTGCGGGTGCCGGACGACGTGCCGATCGAGCACAAGATGGTCACCCGGGCGATCCGGTCCGCGCAGACCCAGGTCGAGCAGCAGAACTTCGAGATCCGCAAGAACGTCCTCAAGTACGACGAGGTCATGAACGAGCAGCGCAAGGTGATCTACGCCGAGCGCCGCCGCGTCCTCGACGGCGAGGACCTGCGCGACCAGGTCGAGCACATGATCACCGCCGTGGTCGGCGAGTACGTGGACGGCGCCACCGCCGACGGCTACGCCGAGGACTGGGACCTCGACCAGCTGTGGACGGCGCTCAAGACGCTCTACCCGATCACGCTGGACCACAAGGCGCTGCTGGAGTCCGACGACGAGGACCTCACCAAGGAGTCCCTCAAGGCGAAGCTCCAGGCGGACGCGCTGGCCGCGTACGAGGCCCGCGAGTCCGACATCGACGGCCGGGTCGGTCCGGGCGCGATGCGCGAGCTGGAGCGCCGCGTGCTGCTGTCCGTGCTGGACCGCAAGTGGCGCGAGCACCTCTACGAGATGGACTACCTCAAGGAAGGCATCGGCCTGCGCGCGATGGCGCAGCGCGACCCGCTGATCGAGTACCAGCGGGAGGGCTTCGACATGTTCAACGGGATGCTCGACGCGCTCCGCGAGGAGATCGTCGGCTTCCTGTTCAACCTCCAGGTCGAGGCCGCCGAGCCGGAGCCCGCGCCGGAGCCCCCGGTGCAGGTGTCCATCGCGGCCGGTGCCGGCCCGCTGACCGGCAGCCGGGCCCGCGCCCGCGCCGCCGCCGCTGCCGCCGCGCAGGACTCGGCACCGCAGGACGCGCCCGCCGGGCCGGCGCTGGCGCAGCTGTCCAGCGGCGACGCGATCCCGCCCGCGCTGCGTGGCAAGGGCCTGGACCAGCGGGGCGGTGGCCAGGCGCTGACCTACAGCGGCCCGTCCGAGAGCGGTGACGCGGAGACCAGCGGCGAGGAGCAGCAGCGCGGCGGAGGCGGCGGCCAGGGCGGCACCCGCAAGGAACGCCGTGCGGCGGCCCGTGCGCAGGAAAAGGCGAACCGCAAGGGCCCGCGCCAGTAGGAGATTCCACGACGAATGCCGTCGGGCCCTTCGGCCCGGCGGCATTCGCCATTTTCCGCCCACCCCGGAGTTCTGTCGACGCGACCGCCGGGAGCCGCCGGTCGCGGTGCGCGCAATCCCTCACGGCAGCACGTGGAATTCCGTGCAGCGCCACTGGTCGTCGGTCCACTCGATGCGCGCGGCCAGCGCGCGCACCCGACCGCCCCGGTTGACCAGCACGCCGCACAGCTCGGCGGCCTGCGCGGCGGTCGGGCACAGGCGGGTCGCGCCCAGCCGCACGGTCCGCAGCACGCCCACCGCCCGCCCCACCCCGGCCGCCGCCGGCGCGGCCAGCACCCGGGCCACCTGGCGGCGGGGCCGCTGCCCGGCCACCGCCTCGACCACCGCCGCGACCAGCCGGCGGGCCCGGCGGTGCGCGGCGGACGTGCGGGCGCGCAGCACGCGGACCGGGGATGACATGCTGAACGGAGCCGCAACCGGTCGGCTGGGTACCGGGATCACCTGGTGGAGGTGGGTGTGCGCGGGTTGGTGCTGGACTTCGGCGGGGTGCTGACCGATCACGGCGACGCCCCGGTGACCGAGCCGCCGCTGGTCACGGCCACCCGGCAGGCCCGCCGGCACGGCCTGCGGACCGCGATCCTGTCCAACGCGGACGGCCTGTGGACCCCGCCCGCGCAGTGGCGCGACCTGTTCGACGTGGTCGTCACCTCCGGCGAGGTCGGCTACGCCAAACCGGACCGGCGGATCTACCTGCTGGCCGCCGCGCGGCTCGGCCTGGAACCGGCGGCCTGCGTGTTCGTGGACGACCTCGCGGTGAACGTCCGGGGCGCGGCGGCGGCCGGGATGGTCGGCGTGCACCATCGGTCGGTGCGCTCCACCCTTGAGGAACTCGAATTGCTGCTTGAGGTCCCCCTGGAGAGTTAATCGGTGACCGTCCGCTGCGATCCGACCACTCGTGCGGTGAATTGCCGGTACTCCGCGCGGCGACGTACCGTCGATTCAGTCGAATTCGACCGACATTTCCACAGCCCGGGTAACGACGAAGAGTAATTCGGTGTTCCGCCGCTTCGGGACGGCGGCGCGAAACGTGCGGTGGCGTACTGCGAAGCCGGCTTCGGCCCGTGGGAGGGGAACCGGCAACGTCGCCCCGCACCGGGTTCGCGACGTCGGTGGCGGGAGCACCGGGGGCAGGCTCGGGACGGCGCGCGTCGAGCGGCAGGGCTCGACCGGCTGCGCCGTCAGGCCGCCCACAGTGAAGCGGCGCGGGTGTCGGAGTGGCCCTCCGGTGCCCGCGCCGCAGCTGTGCCGAGCCGGGCGCTCAGCCCCGCCGGCGGACCACCTCGAAGCAGAGCACGGCCGCCGCACTGGCCACGTTCAGCGATTCGACGCCCGCCGCCATCGGGATCGACAGCCACCCGGTGACGTGCGGCCGGACGTCGTCGGAAATCCCGTCGGTCTCGCTGCCCAGCACGTACACCGCGCGCTCGGGCAGGTCGGCGCTGTAGATGGTGTCCCGCGCACCCGCGTCCAGCGCGAACACCGGGTACCCGGCGGCGGTGAGTTCGGCCGCCGCCTCGCCCGCCGTGGCGCACTTGAGCACCGGAGCCCGGAAGGCCACCCCGGCCGACGCCTTGACCACCAGCGGGTCGATCGAGGCGACGCCCCGGCGCGGCACGACGATCCCGTCCATGCCGGCGGCGGTCGCGGTGCGCAGGATCATGCCGACGTTCGCGGGCGTGGTGATGCCGTCGAGCAGCAGGATCCGGGCCGGTCGGCGCTCCAGCGCGTGCGCGAGCGGCAGCATCCGGGGCGCGACCACGTCGGCCAGCACGCCCTGGTCGTGCCGCCCGTTGCCGGCCAGCACCTTCACCCGCTGCGCGGTGGCCCGCTGCACCCGCACACCCCGCCGGCCCGCCGCGTCCAGGATCTCCTTCGCCGCCGGACCGCGCGCACCCTCCGCGAGCAGCACCTTGTCGACTTCCAGTCGCGGGTCGTCCAGAGCTTCGAGCACAGGCTTGCGGCCGTACACCGTGACGAACCGGTCCTTAGGCGAGATGTCCACTGTCACATTTTGCCCCGACTCCGTCGGGGCGGGCGTGGCCGCCTGGAAGTCGGCAGCTCGCGCCTGGTTTCACACCGATCGAAGGGCGTGATCGGCGTGAAACCAGGCGCGAACTACCGACGCGGCCACGCGGGCGGGGGTGGGGAGGAGGGACGGGTCAAGAGGGGGAGGCAGAGGGCGGAGAAGGGGAGGGCGGAGAGGGGGAGGGAGGGGCCTCGGAGGGGCGGGGAGGCACTATCAGCCGTTTGGGGCTTGCATCCAGGGCGGGAACCATGATGATCGTCACATGACCACGCGCAATGAGGCGCACCGTCTGTTGGCCTGTGGCCGGGAGGCGGACGTCTACCTGCGGTCGGACGGGTTGCTGCTCAAGCGCAGCCGTACCGGGCGCGATTTGGAGCCCGAGGCGCTGCTGATGCGCTACCTGCACGCGCGCGGCATCCCGGTTCCCAGGGTGCACGACGTCGACGGTGCCGACCTGGTCATGGAGTACGTGCCGGGGCCTCGGATGTCGCAGGAGCTGGACGCCAGGCCGTGGCGGGCGGGTGCGCTCGGTCGGGAACTCGCCGACCTGCACCGGTGCCTGGACTCGGTGGACGCGCCCGACTTCCTGCCCGGCGAGGGGTGCCTGCTGCACCTCGACCTGCACCCCGGCAACGTCGTGCTCGGCCCGGAGGGGCCCGTCGTGGTCGACTGGGCGTCCGCGCAGCGCGGCGACCGGCGGGTGGACGTCGCGCTGAGCTGGTTGGCGATGGCGGTGGCGCCGCTGCGGCCGTTCAAGCGGCTGGCCCGGTCCCGGCTGGTGCGCGGGTTCCTGTCCGGCGTGGACCGCGAGGCGCGCCGCGCGATGCCCGCCGCCGCGGAGATCCGGCTGGCCCGGCACACCCGCGACCCGATCGAGGTCAGGGCCGTGCGCAAACTGGTGGAGAGTTGCAGCGACTAGCCTGGCAGCCATGCCCGACCGCCTGTCCGCGCTGGACGCCTCGTTCCTGTACCTGGAGGACTCCACGACGCCGATGCACGTCGGTGGGGTGGCGGTGTTCCGCCGGCCGAAGGCGGGCTTCGACTACGACGGCCTGGTCGACCTGATCGAGCAGCGGCTGGGCCTGGTGCCGCGCTACCGGCAGCGGGTCGTGCACGTGCCGGGGCGGCTGGCCCGGCCGGTCTGGGTGGACGACCCGGACTTCGACGTCACCTACCACGTGCGCCGCTCGGCCCTGCCCAGGCCGGGCACCGACCAGCAGCTGCACGACCTGGTGGCGCGGCTGATGTCGCGCCCGCTGGACCACACCCGGCCGCTGTGGGAGATCTACCTGGTCGAGGGCCTGGCCCGGAACCGGTCGGCGGTGATCACCAAGACCCACCAGGCGATGGTGGACGGCATCGGCGCGCCGGAGATCGGCCAGGTCATGCTCGACGTGTCGGCCACGCCCCGGCAGCCGGTCGAGACGCTGTGGATGCCCCAGCCCGAGCCGAGCGGCCTGCAACTGGTCGCCGACGCGGTGGCCGAGGTCGTGCAGCGGCCCGGTGAGCTGGTGGAGAACGTGCGCAGCGCCGCCATGGACACCGTGGCCACGGTCCGCAAGGTCGCCGGCGCGCTGGGCGGGCTCGCGTCGGCCGTGCGCACCGCCGCCACGCCCGCGCCCGGCAGCCCCCTCAACGTCCGCATCTCGCCGCAGCGCCGCTTCGCGGTGGCCCGCACGCGGCTCGACGAGTTCCGCGCGATCCGCCGCGCGCACGGCGGCACGGTCAACGACGGCGTGCTGGCCGTGCTGTCCGGGGCGCTGCGCAACTGGCTGCTCTCGCGCGGCGAGGTGGTCACCGGGCAGACCACGATGCGGGCGATGGCCCCGCTGTCGATCCGCGACGACGACGCGAACGGCAGCCAGGTCTCGGCCTACCTGGTGGACCTGCCGGTCGGCGAGCCCAACCCGGTGGTGCGGCTGCACCACGTCAGCCACGCCATGCGCGCCCACCAGGAGTCCGGCCAGCAGGTCGCGGCGCAGACCCTGGTGAAGTTCTCCGGGTTCGCGCCGCCGACCCTGCACGCGCTGGGCGCGCGGGCGGCCAGCTCGTTCTCCCGGCGGCTGTTCAACGTGGTGGTGACCAACGTGCCCGGTCCCCAGGTGCCGCTGTACGCGGCGGGGGCGAAGATGATCGAGATGTTCCCGGTCGTGCCGCTGGCCAAGAGCCAGGCGCTGTCGATCGGCGTCACCTCGTACGACGGTGGTGTGTACTTCGGCCTGAACGCCGACCGGGACGCGATGTCCGATGTGGACGTCCTGGCGGCGATGGTCGAGGAGTCCGTGGAGGAACTGATGGGAACGGTGTCTCAATGAGGGTTTACCTCCCGGCGACCGTCGCGATGCTGCGCGACCTGGTGGAGCGCGGCGAGTTCGCGCCCGTGGGCGGCACCGGCTTCGCCCTCACCCCCGCGCTGCGCGAGTCCTACGCTTCCGGCGACACCGAGGAGCTGGAGTACTCGGCGATGCTCGACGCGTCGCGCGCGTCGCTCCGGCTGCTGTCCAACGAGGAGAAGCCGGTGCCGCGCCGGGCGGTCGTCTCGGTCGACGTGGAGGACGTGAAGCTCCGCCCGGACCTGGACTTCTCGGTGGTGAAGATCGCGGGCCCCATCCCGTTCAAGCGGATCGCGGCGATCCACCTGGACACCGCGGACGCCGAGGACGCGGTCGCGCAAGCCGTGGAGGTGGTCGACGCGGCCGACCTCGGCGACCCGGACGCGGAGTTCGCGATCGGGGAGGCCGAGGACCATGAGCTGGCCTGGTACGCGGCCCAGGAACTGCCGTTCGTCCTCGAACTCATGTAAACGGGTTCACATTCCGGGTGCGGGCTCCCACAGCTCGATCCGGTTGCCCTCGGGGTCGACCACCCAGCCGAACCGGCCGAACTCCGAGTCCTCGGTCTGCGGCAGGATCTCCACGCCCCGCTCGCGCAGCCGGCCCAGCAGCGCGTGCAGGTCGTCCACCCGCAGGTTCAGCATGGCCCGCTGGCCCGGCTCGCCGAAGTACTCGGTGTCGTTCGCGAACAGGGCGAACGTCGTCGTCTCCGCGCTCGCCCAGTGGAAGGTCACCGCGCCGTTCTCGTTCATCGGCACGCCGAGGTTCGCGCGGTACCACTCCG
Organism: Saccharothrix sp. NBAS 001; assembly: GCF_056640475.1. NCBI lineage: Bacteria > Bacillati > Actinomycetota > Actinomycetes > Pseudonocardiales > Pseudonocardiaceae > Saccharothrix > Saccharothrix sp. NBAS 001. Next base: position 6,957,666 of record NZ_CM153251.1, on the reverse strand, counting down.
CCAACCGCACCGGGTTGCGGGCACGCAGGAACACCCCGCCGATGCCGGTCACTTTCGCCACGGCTGCGCACCGTACTACCGCGTGCCACGATGGCCACATGGACGCGGTCACCTCGGTACCCGAACCGGCCAACGAACCGGTTCGGGGCTACGCACCCGGCAGCACCGAACGCGAGTCCCTGCAACGCCGGATCGCCGAACTCGAAGGCGAGCGGCACGAGCTGACCCAGACGATCGACGGCGTGCGGCGGATGGCCGGCGGCGACCCCGTCGACGTCGTCCAGCCGCACGACCACCGGCACGTCCTGGGCGTCACCGGCAACGCCACCCACGAGGACGTGGCCGACGCCGTGCGGGCCGCCCGCCGGGCCGCGCCGGGCTGGCGGGAGCTGCCGTTCGACGCGCGGGCGGCCATCCTGCTCAAGGCCGCCGACCTGCTCGCCGGGCCGTGGCGGGACACCCTGAACGCGGCCACGATCCTCGGCCAGTCCAAGTCCGCCCAGCAGGCCGAGATCGACGCCGCGTGCGAGCTGATCGACTTCCTCCGGTTCAACGTGCACTTCGCCCGCCGGCTGCTCGCCGAGCAGCCCGAGTCGAGCCCCGGGGTGTGGAACCGCTTCGACCACCGCGCGCTGGACGGGTTCGTCGTCGCGATCACCCCGTTCAACTTCACCGCGATCGCCGGCAACCTGCCGCTCGCGCCCGCGCTGATGGGCAACACGGTCGTGTGGAAGCCGTCGGTGACCCAGCAGTTGGCCGCGCACTACACGATGCTGCTGCTGGAGGAGGCCGGGCTGCCGCCGGGCGTGATCAACCTGGTCACCGGCGACGGGCTCGCGGTGTCCTCGGTCGCGCTGACCGACCCGCACTTCGCCGGGCTGCACTTCACCGGCTCCACGAACACGTTCAAAGCCTTGTGGCGCACCATGTCCGACAACCTCGACCGCTACCGGTCCTACCCCCGGATCGTGGGTGAGACGGGCGGCAAGGACTTCGTGCTCGCGCACCCGTCCGCCGACCCGGCGGCGCTGGTCACCGGGCTGGTGCGCGGCGCTTTCGAGTACCAGGGCCAGAAGTGCTCGGCCGCGTCCCGCGCCTACGTCGCCCGCTCGGTGTGGACCGGGATCCGCGACCGGCTCGCCGACGTGACGAACTCCCTGACCTACGGCGACGTCACCGACTTCGCGAACTTCGGCGGCGCGGTGATCGACGCCCGCGCGTTCGCCAAGCACAAGGCGGCGCTGGAGAAGGCGCACGCGGCGGAGAGCGTCGAGGTGCTGGCCGGCGGCACGTGCGACGACGAGGTCGGCTACTTCGTGCGGCCCACCGTGCTGGTCGGCACGGATCCCGCGAACGAGGTGTTCACCACCGAGTACTTCGGGCCGATCCTGGCCGTGCACGTGTACGAGGACGACCGGTTCGCCGACGTGCTGGGCCTGGTGGACGAGTCCTCGCCGTACGCGCTGACCGGCGCGGTGTTCGCGACCGACCGCGCGGCGGTCGAGCAGGCCGGGCGGGCGCTGCGGTACGCGGCGGGCAACTTCTACGTCAACGACAAGCCGACCGGCGCGGTCGTCGGGCAGCAGCCGTTCGGCGGCGCGCGGGCGTCGGGCACCAACGACAAGGCGGGCTCGATCTTCAACCTGCAACGCTGGATCAGCCCGCGCTCCATCAAGGAGACGTTCGTGCCGCCGACCGATCACACGTACCCGCACATGGGCTGAGCCCCGCCGGCGTAGGTTCCAGGGCAGGACGTCAACCCTGCCACGGAACAGGATCACCCGATGGACCCCGTCACGCTGATCGTCGGAGCGGTCGTCGCCCTGGCCGCCTTCGGTCTCGGCCACCTGACCGGCCGCCGGCGCCCGCCGACCGGCCCCCCGCGCGCGATCTGCGAGGGCTGCGAGCACGGCCTGTCGTTCCACGACGAGCACGGCAAGTGCCACGGCACCACCAGCGCCAAGATCAAGTACGTCGGCGCGCACGCCGCGCCGTGCACGTGCGTGCAGTACGTCGGCGAGATCCCGGCCGAACGCATCCTCGCGAGCTTCAACCCGCCCACGCTGCCGCCCGACAAGGCGTGACGCGGGCCGGGCCGGTCGCTAGTCGTACTCCTCGAACTTGCCGCGCGACTCCAGCAGCCGGCGCAGCGAGGCGAGCCGGCCCGGTGACGCCTCGCCGGTGGTGACCAGTTCGTCCAGCATGCAGTCCGGGTCCTCGGGCGCGCCCAGGTGCCCGCACCCCGACGGGCACTCCTCGGCCATCGCCTTCATGTCCGGGAACGCGCCGACGATGTCGTCCGGGGTGATGTGCGCCAGCCCGAACGACCGGATGCCCGGCGTGTCCACCGCCCACCCGCCCTCGGGCAGCGGCAGCGCCACCGCCTGGGTCGAGGTGTGCCGGCCCTTGCCGACGCCGCTGACCACGCCCACCGCCCGGTTCGCGTCCGGCACCAGCCGGTTCACCAGGGTCGACTTGCCCACCCCGGAGTGGCCGATCAGCGCGGACAGCCGGTGCACCAGGCGTTCCCGCAGCGCGCCCGGGTCCTCGTCGGACCGGGTCACCACCACCGGCAGGTTCAGCTCCGCGTACGCGGCGATCAGCTCGTCCGGCGAGGCGAGGTCGGACTTCGTCAAGCACAGCAGCGGTTCCAGCCCGCCCGCGTAGGCCGCCACCAGGCACCGGTCGATGAAACCCCGGCGCGGCTGGGGGTCGGCCAGCGCGCACACGATCACCAGCTGCCCGGCGTTGGCGACCACCACCCGCTCGAACGGGTCGGTGTCGTCGGCGGTGCGCCGCAGCACGGACAGCCGGTCGTTGACCTTCACGATGCGCGCCAGCGTGTCCGGCTGCCCGGACGTGTCGCCGACCAGCCCGATCCGGTCGCCCACCACGACCGGGGTGCGGCCCAGCTCACGCGCCCGCATGGCGACCACCAGGCGGTCCGGGTCGTCGTCCACCGCGCACGTCCACCGCCCCCGGTCCACCGCGACCACCATCGCGGTCACCGCGTCGGCGTGCTCGGGGCGGCGCTTGCTGCGCGGTCGGGTGCCCTTGCCGGGGCGCACCCGGACGTCGGACTCGTCCAGCCGGTGCCAGTCGCGGGCCACGGTCAGCGCGTCCCGAGCATCGTCGCCCACATGCCCGGGAAGTCCGGGATGGTCTTGGTGGTGGACCCGATGTCGTCCACCTCGACGCCCGGCACGACCAGCCCGACGATCGCGCCCGCGGTCGCCATCCGGTGGTCGGCGTAGGCCCGCCACGTGCCGCCGTGCAGCGGGCGCGGGGTGATGACCAGTCCGTCCTCGGTCTCCTCGGCGTCGCCGCCGAGCCGGTTGACCTCGGCGGCCAGCGCGGCGATCCGGTCGGTCTCGTGGCCCCGGATGTGCGCGACGCCCCGGATGTGCGTGCGCCCCTCGGCCAGCGCGGCCAGCGCGGCGACGGTCGGGGTCAGCTCGCTCTCGTCGCGCAGGTCGACGTCCACGCCGGTCAGCCGGCGCGGCCCGCGCACGGTCAGGCCGCGCTCGTCCAGCGAGACCTCGCAGCCGAACCGCTCGAAGATCCCGCGCACCGCGCCGCCGGGCTGGGTGGTGGTCGACGGCCAGCCGGGGATGGTGACCTCGCCGCCGGTCACCGCGGCGGCGGCCAGGAACGGCGTCGCGTTCGACAGGTCCGGCTCGACGTGCCACTCCCGCGCGCCGATCGGGCCGGGTTCGACCCGCCACGCGTTCGGCTCCGCGTCGTCCACCACCACGCCCGCCGCGCGCAGCATCGACACGGTCATCTCGATGTGCGGCAGGGACGGCACGGGCTTGCCGTCGTGCAGCACGGTCACGCCGCTCTCGTACCGGGCCGCCGACAGCAGCAGGCCGGAGACGAACTGGGACGACGCCGACGCGTCGATGGTGACCTCGCCGCCGGGCAGCCCGCCCTTGCCGTGCAGGGTGAACGGCAGCGCCTCGCCGTCGAGGTCCGCGCCCAGCGCGCGCAGCGCGTCGAGGATCGTGCCCATCGGGCGGACCCGCGCGTGCTCGTCGCCGTCGAACACGACCTCGCCCACGGCCAGCGCCGCGGCCGGCGGCAGGAACCGCATCACGGTGCCCGCGAGCCCGCAGTCCACCGCCGTCGGACCGCGCAGCGCGCCCGGTGTGACCAGCCACGACCCGTCCGGCCCGTCCTCGATCCCGACGCCCAGCGCGACCAGCGCGGCGGCCATCAGGGTGGTGTCCCGGCTGCGCAGCGGGGCGTGCAGCGCGGACGGCCCGTCGGCCAGCGCGGACAGCACCAGGGCGCGATTGGTGATCGACTTGGAGCCCGGCACGGGTACCGTCGCGTGCACGGGGCCGTGGGCGGTGGGAGCGGACCACTGCGAAGTCATGTCCTGATGATTCCGCATGGGGTGGTCGGCGGCTCGCACCGGTTGTTCCCACGTGCGACGATGGCCAATCGGAGGTGATCGGTTTTGTGCGGCAGGTACGCCTCCACCAAGAACCCGGCGCTGCTGGCGGCGGAGTTCGACGCGGTGGACGGCACCGAGGGCGACGCGCCCGGCCCGGACTTCAACGTGGCACCGACCAAGTCGGTGCTCGCGGTCGTGGAGCGCCACCCCAAGGACGACGAGGGCAACGCCGACCCGGACGTGGTCGAGCGCAGCGTGCGGGTGATGCGGTGGGGTCTGGTCCCGCACTGGGCCAAGGACCTCTCCGGCGCGGCCAAGATGATCAACGCCCGGTCGGAGAGCGTGCTGGAGAAGCCCGCCTACAAGACCTCGGCGGCCAAGCGCCGGTGCATCATCCCGGCGGCCGGCTGGTACGAGTGGCAGCCCGGCGAGGGCCGCAAGCAGCCGTACTTCATCAACCCGGGCGACGACTCCAGCCTCGCCATGGCCGGCATCTGGTCGGTGTGGTGGCAGCAGGACGGCGACGAGCGCACGCCGGTCGTCACCTGCGCGGTGCTGACCGCGGACGCGATCGGCGAGATGACCCGGGTGCACCACCGGATGCCGCTGGTGCTGCCGCGCGACCGCTGGTCGGCGTGGCTGAACCCGGACAGCACCGACCCGAGCGACCTGCTGGTGCCGGACCTGGACCTGGTCGACAGCTTCGAGCTGCGGCCGGTGTCCACGAAGGTCAACAACGTCAAGAACAACGACCCGTCGCTGATGGACGCGGTGCGGCTGACCGAGGACGAGCAGCCCGAACCCACCCTGTTCGAGCCGTCATGACCTCCACCACCGTCGACACGCCGCACGGCCCCGCCCGCGCCGAGCTGCACTGCGCGCCCGAGGGGCGGGCGGGGCTGCTGCTCGGGCACGGGGCCGGCGGCGGGATCGCCGCGCCGGACCTGGTGGCGGCGACCCGTGCGGCGGTGGACGCGGGGGTGCACGTGGCGCTGGTCGAGCAGCCCTACCGGGTGGCCGGCCGGCGCGCCCCGGCACCGGCCAAGCAGCTGGACGCGGCGTGGCTGGCGGTGGCGGAAGACCTGGGCGCGCGCTGGTTCGACGAGATGCCGCTGCTGTTCGGCGGCCGGTCGTCGGGCGCGCGGGTGGCCTGCCGCACGGCGGCGCAGGGCCAAGCGGTGGCCGTGCTGTGCCTGGCGTTCCCGGTGCACCCGCCCGGCAAGCCGGACAAGAGCCGGCTGCCCGAGCTGGACGGCGTCGACGTGGCCACCCTGGTCGTGCAGGGCGAGCGGGACCCGTTCGGGCAGCCGGAGGCGGCGCACCACCGCGAGGTGGTGCTGCTGCCCGGCGACCACAACCTCAAGGCCGACCTGGAGGGCCTGCACCGGGCGGTCGGGGAGTGGCTGGACCGCATCCTGCGCCCGCTCCCGCTGGACTGAGCCGGGCCGCCGACCTCGGCCTACGCCGAGATCCGGGCCACCACGGCCCGGGTCAGCCGCACCAGGTCGGCCGGCGCGATCTCGACCTCCAGGCCGCGACGCCCGGCCGAGCAGTAGATGGTGTCGAACGCCTCGGCCGAGAGGTCGAGCACCAGCGGCAGGTGCTTCTTCTGGCCCAGCGGCGAGATGCCGCCCGCCACGTAGCCCGTCGCGCGCTCGGCCGCCGCCACCTCGGCCATCTTCGCCTTCTTGCCGCCCACCGCCGCGGCCAGCGCTTTCAGGTCCAGCTGGCCGGTGACCGGGACCACGCCGACGGCGAGCTTGCCGTCCACCTCGGCGACCAGCGTCTTGAACACCCGTCCGGGTGAAATACCGAGCGCCTCGGCCGCTTCGAGCCCGTAGGACTCGTGGCGCGGGTCGTGCTCGTACGCGTGCAGCGCGTGCGCCACCTTCTGCTTGTCCAGCAACGCCGTGGCAGGCGTCCCTCGTCCAGCCATGATCGCGCACCCTAGCCGGGGAATGCCCAGGTTGTCGCACGCGTTGTCGGTGACGTGGCAACCGAGGTGATGGAACAGCAGGTCAACAGGCCCGGTGCGGCCCGGCCGCCGCGTGGTTCGGCTCACTGCCGGCCCGGCGACCGGCGCGTATCCTCGAACGCGTCCCAGACAGTTTCAGCCACCGCGCCCGCCGGCCGGTGGGAAGGGAGCGCGGTGCCAGCCACGCGAACGCAGGACATGCCGACTGACGAGACAACGGCCGAGCGCGCCGCGCGTTTCGAGCGCGACGCGATGCCGATGCTCGACCAGTTGTACTCGGCTGCCCTGCGGATGACCCGCAACCCGGCCGATGCCGAGGACCTGGTCCAGGAGACGTACCTGAAGGCGTACGCCGCCTTCGCGTCGTTCTCCGCCGGCACCAACCTCAAAGCCTGGCTGTACCGCATCCTCACCAACACCTACATCAACGGGTACCGCAAGAAGCAGCGCCAGCCGTTGCAGCAGCCGACCGAGGAGATCACCGACTGGCAGTTGGCCCAGGCGGAGAGCCACACCTCGACCGGGCTGCGCTCGGCCGAGATGGACGCCATGGACCGGCTGCCCGACTCGGACGTGAAGGAAGCTCTCCAGCGGTTGCCCGAGGAGTTCCGGATCGCGGTGTACCTGGCGGACGTCGAAGGCTTCGCCTACAAGGAGATCGCAGACATCATGGGCACCCCGATCGGCACCGTGATGTCCCGGTTGCACCGGGGCCGCAGGCAGTTGCGCGAGCAGCTGGCCGACGTCGCACGCGAGCGCGGTTTCCTGCGCGGGCAGGAGCAGGGCCGGTCGGAGGTGGCGGGCCGATGAGCTGCGGCGAACCCCACGAGACCGATTGCTCGGAAGTGCTCTCCGAGGTGTGGTTGTTCCTCGACCACGAATGCGACGAACGGCGTAAAGCGTTGTTGCAGACGCACCTGGAGGAGTGCCACCCGTGCCTTGAGGAATACGGCCTGGAGGAGCACCTGAAGGCGCTGCTGGCCAAGAAGTGCGGCGGTGAACTCGCGCCCGAGGAGTTGAAGCAGCGACTGCGCGCGCGGATTCGCCAGGTCACCGTCGAGGTAGAGGTGCGCACCACCGGCGTCGAGTGAATTTCGCTCACGTTCAGCCCCGGAGCCGAGGTTCCGGGGCTTTTTCGCACCGGAACGCGAAAGGGCCGTCGCGGAGCGAGTGCTCCGGACGGCCCTTGACCGCACCTGTCGAATCAGGCGTTGGGGCGCTTCCCGTGGTTCGCGCCACCCTTCTTGCGGTCGCGGCGCTTGCGGGCACGCTTCGACATGGGGTTCTCCTCGTACTCAGATTGCTTCACCCCAGTGTGTCACGTGCGCCCGCGCGCCCGGCGCGCGGCCTGAACCGTGGTTGGATGGGCGGCGGACGAAGGAGTGGGATGGTCGAGCGGATCCGGGCGGCGCGCGCCGCCGCGCGCACAGCGGTGGTGGGGTAGCCCTGTCCACGCTCACCGACCTGCTCGCCGAGCACACCAGGCTCTCCGGCGCGGCCGTCGACCACCTGCAGCTCGTGGTGGCGGAGTGGCAGCTGCTCTCCGACCTCAGCTTCGCCGACTTCCTGATGTGGGTGCCGCTGGACGACACCACCTTCCTGTGCGTGGCGCAGGCGCGGCCGACGACGGCCCCCACCGCGCACCCCGAGGACGTGGTGGGCAGCACCGTCCAGGTGGACGAGCACCCGCAGCTGCGCCGGGCGATGTCCGAGTCGCGGATCTGCCGCGAGGAGGACCCGCGCTGGCACCTGGGCGTGCCGGTGCGCCGGGAGGCCATCCCGGTCAAGCGGCACGACGAGGTGATCGCCGTGCTCAGCCGCAACACCAACCTGGCCGTGCCGAGGGTGCCCAGCCCGCTGGAGATCTCCTACCTGGGCAGCGCCGCCGACCTGTGCCAGATGATCTCCGACGGCACGTTCCCGACCACCGAGCCGTCGCCCGACGTGCACACCAGCCCGCGCGTCGGCGACGGGCTGATCCGGCTGGACTCCTCGGGCGCGGTGGTGTTCGCCAGCCCCAACGCGCTCAGCGCCTACCACCGGATGGGGCACGCCTCCGACCTCGTCGGCGTGCACCTGGCCCCGCTGACCCGCTCGCTGATCGGCGACCCGTTCGACGCGACCGAGGTCGCCCAGCGGATCCGGTCCGCGCTGGACGGGCAGCCGAGCATGCGGATCGAGGCGGAGTCGCGGCGCGGGGCAGCCGTGCTGTTCCGGGCACTGCCGCTGCGGCCGAGGGGGAGCGCGGCCGGCGCGCTGGTGCTGTGCCGGGACGTCACCGAGGTGCGCCGCCGGGACCGCGCGCTGATGTCCAAGGACGCGACCATCCGGGAGATCCACCACCGGGTGAAGAACAACCTCCAGACCGTCGCCGCGCTGCTGCGGTTGCAGAGCCGGCGGACGAGTTCGGAGGAGGCGCGGGAGGCCCTGGCCGAATCGGTGCGCCGGGTCACGTCCATCGCGCTGGTGCACGAGACGCTGTCCATGTCGGTGGACGAGCGGGTCGACCTGGACGACGTGGTCGACAAGGTGATCCCGATGATGTCCGACGTGGCGGCCACCGAGTCCAAGGTGGTGGTGCGCCGGGAGGGCCCGTTCGGCATCGTGCCCGCGGAGCTGGCGACGCCGTTGGTGATGGTGCTGACCGAACTCGTGCAGAACGCGTTCGAGCACGCCTACGCCGCCGGCCAGCACGGCGAGGTCGTGGTGCACGCCGAGCGCTCCGCGAAGTGGCTCGACGTGGTGATCTCGGACGACGGGCGCGGACTGCCGCCCGGCTTCTCGCTGGAGCGCACCGACCGGCTCGGGTTGCAGATCGTCCGGACGCTGGTGGAGTCCGAGTTGCGGGGCAGTCTGAGCTTGCGGCGCCGGCCCCGAGGCGGTACAGAGGCGGTCCTGCGCGTGCCCCTCAGAGCACGGCGTTAAACTAACCCCCGTGCACACGTGACGACCTACCTCAGCGAAGTCACGTGGTCATGCGGGAGGGTGTGCAACAAGACGAAAGGCCCGACACCTGGCACGGTGTCGGGCCTTTCGTGTGCGTGTTGCGCGGCGACGCTCAGGCGTTGCTGCGAGCCCTGGTGCGGGCGTTGCGACGCTTGAGGGCGCGGCGCTCGTCTTCGCTCATCCCGCCCCACACGCCGGCGTCCTGGCCGCTCTCCAACGCCCACGCGAGGCAGTCGGAGACGACGGGACAACGGCGGCAGACGGTCTTCGCCTCGGCGATCTGAAGCAGCGCGGGACCGCTGTTCCCAACGGGGAAGAACAGCTCGGGGTCCTCGTCGCGGCAGATCGCGCGGTGGCGCCAGTCCATTGGAACTACTCCTCAGCTAGGCGCGCGCGAAGGCACGCCGGTCGTCAGCGGTCGGTTTTTGGGGTGCTTGTGAATGCTTTCACGAACGGCCAGGAAGTCAAGGGGTTAGCACTAACCCGGTGAGTGAACTCACCCGAAAGATCGACTGGGTTCATCCCGGCTTTCACCGAGCGGTGTCTTGGCAGGCCAGGACATCGCGGATGGGTAGCGCGCGGGTCACACCACGGTCACGTGCCACCCGGACGTGTTCTCCGGTGCTCACACCATGGTCACACGGCAACGGTCAACGCGCGCGGCACCGAGGTGAACTCCACCTCCGTGCAGGAGCCGAGCAGGTCCCCGTCCACCTGGAGGTTGACCGGTTCCGGACTCGTCACCCGGACGAACTCAACGTCGTCGCGGCGCAACAAGTTCCCGCCCTTGGGGTTGCCGTCGGTGGCCAGCAGGTGCGCGACGTACCGGGTGATCGTCGGCAACCCCATGGCGCGCAGCGCGAACAGGCCCAGCCCGCCGTCGAACGACGTGCTCGGGTTGAGCCGGATCGCCTTGTCCTTCAAGTAGGTCCACGGATCGGTGTTCGAGACGAACGCGAGCCGCACGTCCTCGAACGGCTCCTCGTCGGGGATGCGCACGGTCAGCTTCGACGGGTGCCGGCGCTGCGCGACGTAACTGGCGAAAGCGGTGCGCACGTAAAGGGCCGGTGAGGCGTCGCGGCCTTTCGCGCGCTGCGCCTCGACCCCGGCGACCACGTCGGCGTCCCAGCCGACGCCCGCGTTGAAGGTGAACCAGCGGTCGTGCGAGTGGCCGGCGCCCGCCGACGAGACGCGGCCGAGCCCGACCTTGCGGCTCGTGCCGTGCTCGATCGCCTGCAGCAGGCGGTAAGTGGCCTCGACCGGGTCGCGCGGCAACCCCAGCGCGCCGGCGAAGACGTTCGCCGAACCGCCGGGCACGACGCCCAGCATCGGCACGCCCGGCCCCGCGCCGTGCCGCAGCACCCCGTTGACGACCTCGTTCACCGTGCCGTCGCCGCCGTGCGCGACGACGAGGTCGTACGCGTCCAGCACGGCCTGCGCGGCGGCGTCCGCCGCGTGCCCGCGGTAGTCCGTCTCGACGATGTCGAGCTTCACGTCACTGGCCAGCGCGTGCGCCAGCACGTCCCGGCCGGCAGGCGTGGTCGCCGTCGCCTGCGGGTTGACCACCAGAAGAGCGCGCACTACTAGAGGGTAGGACAGCGCGTGACCTGGGACAGATCGCGTGTCACCCGGTAGGAGGTTCAGAGCGCACCAAAGTGGTCCAGATCTCCTTTCCCGCGTGCCGCTGCGGTGGTTCCCGGGACAAGTGCACCCCGGCCCGACCGCCGGCTCGCCAAGGAACCCCTTGATCTTCGCCCTCGCGGCGGCGGAACGGGACTCGCCAACCGGGTGGCCTACGATGCGTGACGAGTACGCACCGTGAGGAAAGGCCCAGCGTGACGCAGTCGAAGCAGGTCCCGCGCGAGGTCCGCGCCGCCGGTGTGCTGACCGCCCTGGAAGCGCTCGTCGGCCTGGGTTTCGCGGTCGTCCTGGTCGTCAACGCGTTCGACGCCGAACAGCGGGTCGTGAACGTGCTCGGCGAAGCCGCGTACTTCGTGGTGCTCTACGGGGGCGTGCTGGCCGCCGGGATCGGCCTGGTGCTCGGGAAGCACTGGGCGCGCACGCCGTCGATCGTCGTGCAGCTGATCCTGCTGGGCGTCGCCTGGTACGCGTACGGCCCGTCCGGGCAGCAGCTCTACGGCGCGCTGCTCGGCCTGTACGTGGTGGGCGTGATCGTCCTGCTGTTCACCAACCCGGTGCGGCGGTGGGCGCTCGGGGTGGACGAAACCGACGAGTAGTGCCATTCGGACGCCGACCATCGGCTGGGTGATCGCCGACTAACGGAGGGTGTTCTCGTGCACTTCCATGAGTGACGCTGCGAGTGGTGTTTTTCACCACTCCCTGCGTTCGTTGAGGTGACGAGTACATGCGATTGAACCGCGCCCTGACCGCGGTGGCCGGAGCCGCCACCGCGCTGTTGTCCGCCCTGGCGCTGACCACCCTGGCCCCCGCTGCCGCGCAGGCCCAGGACGTCCAGCCCTACATCATCGGTGGCGGCAACGCCTCCAGCGCCCCCTGGGCGGCCCGGCTGTTCCGCAACGGCCAGCAGAACTGCACCGCCACCATCATCGCCCCGACCTGGATCCTGACCGCGCAGCACTGCGTGGCCAGCTCCGGCACCTACACCTTCCGGGTCGGCAGCCTCGACCAGACCACCGGCGGCACCCTGGTCACCGCGACCAGGATCATCCAGCACCCGTCGGTCGACCTCGCCCTGGCGCAGATCGACCGCTCGGTGTCGGCCACCTACGCCCCGCTGGGCACCACCAGCGCGGTGGCCAACGGCCAGACCGTGCAGCTGTTCGGCTGGGGTGCGACCTGCACCAACCAGCCCGAGATCAACTGCCAGGCCCGCTACCTCAAGGTCGCCGACACCCGGGTGACCAACGTCAACGGGCGGGACTACCGGGGCGGCGTCGCCATCACGGTGACCCGGGTCAACGGCATCGCGGCCGGTGGCGACTCGGGCGGCCCGATGTTCGCGACCAGCCCGGTGGACGGCAAGTACTACCAGGTCGGCGTGGCGTCCACGAGCGACCGCTCCAGCACGTCGAACTACACCGCCGTCACGCGCTACCGCGACTGGATCCGCTCCTACGCCGGCGTCTGACGGACAAGGGTTTCCCGACCGAGGGGGTTGACCCCCGTTCTTCCCCCTGCATCGCCCCCTCGGTCGGGGCACCACCGGGTTTGGCTTTCGCCGCTTCACCAGTCACAATCACCCTGCGTGTTCACGTTTGGCGGATGGACACGAACGGAGTAGCCGGATACCGTCTGGCAGGCGTTCGCGCCGCTCCGGGAGCCAGGCAGGGTGAGGTGCGCAGTGCAGAACCCCCCGAGGTGGGTGTCATCTGGCAGTGATGCCGAACGCCCCAACCTGGCCCGGCTGTACGACTACTACCTCGGCGGCGCGCACAACTTCGCGGTCGACCGCGAGTTCGCCGAGCAGTCCATGAAGATCGTCCCCGCCGCGGCCATCGCCCAGCACACCCGGGCGTTCCTGCGCCGGGCGGTCCTGCGGTGCGTGGCCGACGGCGTCCGCCAGTTCCTCGACCTCGGCTCCGGCATCCCGACCGCCGGCAACGTGCACGAGGTCGCCCTGCGAGCCGACCCGGCGTGCCGCGTGGTCTACGTGGACAACGAGCCCGCGACCGTCGCCCACGGGCGGACGATGCTGCGCGACGCGCCGAACGTCGCCGTCGCGGAAGCCGACCTGCGCGACCTGACCGCCGTGCTGTGCTCGCCCGAGGTGCGCGCCCTGCTCGACCTGAGCCGGCCGGTGGCCGTGCTGATGGTGGGCGTTCTGCCGTACCTGACCGACGACGACCGGCCCGCCGACGTGGTGGCCCGCTACCGCGCCGCGATGGCGCCCGGCAGCCACCTGGTGGTCAGCCACCTGACCGCGGACGTGCAGCCCGACATGGTGGAGAAGCTGGTCGGCGTGGCGGCGGAGACGCTGACCCCGGTCGTGGCCCGGTCGCGGGCCGAGATCGAGCCGCTGCTCGCGGGCTTCGACCTGTTGGAGCCTGGCCTGGTGCTGGCCGCCAAGTGGCACGGCGAGGGCGAGGCGGCGACCGGCGCGGAGACCGTCAGCTACGGCGCCGTGGGCGTCAAGCGCTGACCGCCGCCCACCCGTCCCTTACCGCACCCGGGATGTCCTGACGCGCCAACACCTCCCGTGCTGCGGCGCGTCGGTGTTCCGGCGCGCCGGACCTCCCGGCAGTTCGGGGGACGGGAGGTCCGGCGCAGCGGTTCAGGCGCGGATCAGGCGCGGGCCGGGCCCTGGTAGCGGGCGTCGCCGAAGCCCAGGATCGGGTAGCCGATGAACCCGAACAGCCACAGGCCGACGATGCCGAACGCGCCGCTCTTGCCGAACGCCTTCGCCACGTCGAGCGACACGACGATCAGCAGGATGAAGTTCACCACGGGGATGAGGAACAGGATCAGCCACCAGCCGGGGCGACCCGCCACCTTCAGCAGCACGTAGATGTTGTAGATCGGGATGATGGCCGCCCAGCCGGGCTGACCGGCCTTGGCGAACACCTTCCACATTGCCGCGATCATCAGCACGGCGATCACCAGGCTGATGATGATCGGGACGATGCCGATGGACGCGTCGGTCTGGTTCACGACAGAACTTCCTTCCGGTCGGCCTTCGGGGCGGGAGAGTCCCGCACCGGGGATCCGAAGGCGGACACGGTCGGTGACACTGTCAACAGTCACCACACGAATGGGTGACCTTGGCCGTTTCGTGAGGCTTTCGAGATCAACTGTCGACGTTGCCGAGCAAGGCAAGCGGCTCGTCGGCGAGCCGGAACACCGTCCACTCGTCCATCGGGACCGCGCCCAGCGACTTGTAGAAGCCGATCGCGGGCTCGTTCCAGTCCAGCACCGACCACTCGAACCGCGCGTAGCCCCGTGCCACGCACTCCCGGGCGAGGGCCTGGAGCAGCGCCTTGCCCAGGCCGCCGCCGCGCTGGTCCGGCCGGACGTAGAGGTCCTCCAGGTAGATGCCGTGCGAGCCGCGCCAGGTGGAGAAGTTGAGGAACCACAACGCCATCCCGACCACCCGGCCGTCCACCTCGGCCACGTGGCCGAACAGCGCCGGGGCGTCGCCGAACAGCGCGCCGTGCAGCTGGTCGGCGGTGAGCAGGCACTCGTCGCGGGCGTGCTCGTACTCGGCGAGTTCCCGGACCAGCCCCACGATCGCCGGCACGTCGGCGGGCCGGGCCCGGCGGATCCGGGGGTCAGTCAACGTCGACCTCCCAGGCGGGCACGTTCAACCGGCGCACCTGCGGGTCGCCCCGCTCGTCGCCGAGCACGGTCAGGCCGGCCGGGTCGAGTCCGAAGTGGACGCCCTGCTCGGGCGGGAGCCCGAGCCAGGTCGCGATCAGCACCCGGCTGAAGTGCCCGTGGCCGACGAGCACCACGTCCCCGCCGGCCAGCGCCTGCCGGGCGCGGGCGACGACGCCCTCGGCGCGCACCCGCACGGCGTCGTGCGTCTCGCCGCCCGGGACGGGGTGGGTCCAGACCGTCCAGCCGGGCACCGTCTCCCGGATCTGCGGCGTGGTCAGCCCCTCGAAGTCGCCGTAGTCCCACTCGGCGAGGTCCTCGGTCCGCTCGGCCTCCAACCCGGCCAGCTCGGCCGTCCGCCAAGCCCGTTCCCGAGGACTGCTCAATACCAGGGCGGCCGGCCGATCCGTCCCCCGCAACCGGGCCAGCACCGCCCCCGCCCGCCGCGCCTGCTGAACCCCTTCACCGGTCAGGGGAATGTCGGAACGCCCGGTATGCCGCCCGCTCTCGGACCACTCGGTCTGGCCGTGGCGGAGCAGGTAAACGTGAGAGGACACCTGGCCGATCCTAGTGTCGGGACGGTGAACGTGCCTTTGCGGAAGATCACATCGACTACTTTCCGTGGTGTGCGTGACCTACTAGAGGACGTCTTACGGCTCCAGTCCGTTGATGCAGGGCTCGACCCACGTGGTGAACGGCGAGTACCGGTCACGGCCCAAGGATGAGCTGCGGCTGCGAGTCGACTGGGCGCGCAACGTGCCGGCCGACCAGCTGGAAGTGCGGCTCGACCGAGTGGACGGCTTCACCCTGCCGTCGCACAAGCGGAAGCTCGGCAGCGCCTACGAAGCGGGCATGGTCACCGCTTTCAGCTATGCCGTCGACGTCATCCCGGACGAGTCGGTCTTGGAGCGCGACCTCGCGCACATGCTGTCCATGCTCAGCGCGCTCTACCTGCAAGTCGACCTGCCGGGCGAGCCGTCGCCCGAGGTGGCGGACGCCATCCTGGCGAGCGAGCGGTCGGCGGGCCGGAGTGGTCGGCGCGGTGGGCAGGGGATGCGGCTCAACGCGCCGGAGAAGAAGGCGATCGAGCAGCGGGCCGTGAAGGTGGCCATCGCGCACCTGCGCGGCAAGGGCTACGAGGTCAAGGACGTCGGTGACCGCGAGTCGTACGACCTGGACGCCACGCGCGACCGCGAGCGCCTCTACGTCGAGGTCAAGGGGACCACCAGCAGGTGGGGGCCGACCAGCGAGGTGATCCTGACCCGCAACGAGGTCGAACTGCACGAGGACAAGTTCCCGAACACCATGCTGGCCGTCGTCCACTCGATCACCCTGACGCGTGGTGCTTCGCCCACCGCGTCCGGCGGGACGTTGCACGTCGTCCACCCGTGGCGGGTGGTGAGGGAGAACCTGGTCCCGTTGACCTATAGATACTTGGTCGATGAACGTTGACGACTTGATCGCGCGCCTGTCCCTGCGGTTCGGGCCGGAGGTGGCGGAGTGGTGTGCTGGAGTTCCGGCGCGCGCGGGGTCGTTGGCGCAACGGTGGGGGCTGGTTCTGGGGGAGCCTTACGACGACGGTGCGTCGTCCGTGGCCATCCGGTGCACGACCTCCGACGGCGTCTCGGGCGTGCTCAAGTTGACGCCGGACGAGGGGTTCCTGGACTCGCAGGTCGAGATGTTGCGCTCGTTGGCACCGTCCGGGCGGGTGGTCGGGGTGTTGGCGGCGGAGACCGGGGCGGTGTTGTTGGAGGCCGTCGTGCCGGGGGTGGAGGCCGCGCCCACGCCCGAGGAGTGGGCGGAGTTGATGACCGCGCTGCACCGGGTGCCGCCGCCGGCGGGGCCGGCGCGGACGTTGCGCGGGCGCATGGAGGAGGCGTTCGCCCGGATCGGCCGGCGGCTGGTCGAGCCCGCCATCGCGGCCCACGTCGATCGCGCCGTCTGGGATCTCGCTGTGCAGCGCTGCGAACATCTCCTCGACACTGCATCCACCACGGTTCTCCTGCACGGTGATCTGCACCCCGGCAATGTCCTGGACGGCGGCCCTCGCGGGCTCGTCGCCATCGACCCGAAGACGTGCGTGGGCGATCCGTGCTTCGACGCCATGGACTACGTGGTGGACGCGGCGGGCAAGGAGAGCATCGAGGAGCGCTGCGCCCGGGTCGCCGCCGCGTACGGCCTCGACCACGACCGCCTGCGCACCTGGTCGCAGGTGGACGCGCCGCTCCTGGTGATCGGGCACCTGACCTACGGCGGACCCGAGGGCGCGGTGGAAGAACTGCTGGCATTCGCCGCAGACCGTTAGAAGCCCCGGTGCCCGGACGGCGATTCGCGCCGTCTCCGGGCACTTCCGCGTGGCTCACACCGAGAGCACCCGGACGAACCCGCCCGCGGACCAGTCCGGAGCCCGGCCGACCATCATCCCGCCGGTCTCCACCCACGCGTGGAAGCGGCACGGGTCTTCGGCGGCACCGAGCACCCAGCGCAGCCGCCGGCGGGACAGCGCGGCGGCGACCACGGCGGCCAGCGACCGTTCCAGGCAGGCCGCCCGTCCCGGGTGCCGGTCCGCCGCCGCGTCGACCGCCGCCACCACCGCGAGCACCTCGTCCGCCGTCGCGGCCCGCGCGCACCACCGCCGGTTCAGCGCGCCGACCACCCGCAGGGTGACGTGGAACGGCAACCGCAGCAGCACCAACGCGACCAGCAGGCCCGCCCACGCCCGCACGCCCGTCGCGCGCGGCAGGTGGTCGGTGGTCAGCAGGCCCTCGGGACGGTCCCCGGCGCACGACGACGTGCCCGGCCCCGTGCCGATCGGGCCGGTCGCGACCAGCCCCCGGGCCACCATGTCCGCGATGGCCTGGCGGGCGTCCTGCCGGACCGTGTCGCCGAGGGCGTCGGGGTACCGGCTCGCCGTGGCGGCGAGCACCCGCTCCACGTCGCCCACGCTCCCCAACTCGCGCCACAGCGCGGTCGCCACCGGGTTGAGCACGTGCCACCGGCCCGACCTGGCGTTCAACAGGAACGTCGCACCGCTGGCCGCGCATGCCGCGTGGAGGTGACGCGGCACGTGCACCACGCTGCCCGCGTTCACGACGACCCCAGCCACAGGTCGTACGCGATGAGCCGGTTGAGCGCGGGCAGCGGTGCGGCGGCGCCCGCAGCGGCCCGTTCGACCGACGCGACGACCTCGCGCGGCTCCACCAGGCCCAGGTCGGCCAGGCGGGACTCCTTGAGCATGGCCCGCAGGCCGGGCGCGGCCAGCCGGAGGCCCCGGTACTCCTCGCCCAGGTAGTTGCCCTTGGTCCGGCGGTCGATCGCGGCGGCCGGCACGCGCCCGTGCAGCGCGGCGCGCAGCAGCGGTTTGACCGCCGTGCCGGCGGCCCGGTGGTGCGCGGGCCGCGCGGTGCACGCCCGGATGACGCCGTTGTCCAGGAACGGCGCCTGCGGCCAGATCCCGTACGGCCGGGCGAGGTCGCCGAGCTGCCGCTGCACCGCGCCGGACCGGCGCAGGTCGTGCCACGCGGTGAAGTCCGCGACCCCGGCGTCGGCGGTGTCCGGCGCGGACGCCGCGTGGTCGTCCACGAGGTCGACCAGCGACCGCCGTGCGGAACCGGTGAGCCAGCGGGACTCCAGCCCCGGCGCGGGCCACCACGAGATCGCGTCCACCCACTCCGGCTGCCGGGCGTCGCCGTGCCGCAGCTGCCGGGCGAACGCGCGCAGCGCCCGGCGCATCGACGTGCGGGACAGCGCGAGGGCGCGGTTGAGCACCCTGGTCGGCGAGTCCTGGCGGAACCTGGCCCACGCGTGCGACTCGGCCAGCAGCCGGCGCACCCGTCCGGCGGCGGCCAGGTCGCCCAGGTAGGACGGCGGCGCGACGAGGAGCGCGTCCGCGCCCTCCCCGCCGAGGTGTAGCCGCCCGCCCGCCTGCGCGACCCGGCGCAGCCGCAGCAGGTTGCGCTCGCGCACGGCCGCCGCGAAATCCGGCAGGTCGGTCGGCGGTGCGCCGGCGAGGTCCCGGTACGGCAGGGTGCCGGCGGCGCCGCGCACCACCTCCAGCCGCAGGCCCGGGGACGATTCGGCGTTGCGCACCGCGTGGTCGAGGTCGTCGGCGGGCACGTCCGGGTGGTGGTAGGTGAACACCGGCAGCGGCTCGGGCCGGTGAGCCGCCGCGAGCAGCGCGATGGACGTCGAGTCGAGGCCGCCGCTGAAGTCCGCCGTGACCACCCCGGTCCCGGACATCCGCGCGGCCACGGCGTCGTCTAGCGCGTCACGCAGCCGCCGCGCCCAGTCGTCGGGGGACAGCACCTCGTCGGGCGGCGGGCCGTGGCGGCCGATCACGGCCGAACCGGTGGCCGACACCCGCAGCGACTCGCCCGCGTCCAGCCTGCGCAGGCCCGCCAACGGGGTCCGGCCGTGGGTGAGCACGGGCAGCGCGGCGCAGAAGATGTCGGCGGCGGCGAAACCGGGGTCCGGCCGGTCCAGTCCGGCGGCCCACGCCGTGTGCCGGGCGCTCGTGCCGAACACGAACTCCCGGCCCGGGTGGAAGTACAGCGGGTACTGGCCGGCGAGGTCGGTGAAAGCGAAGAGTTCCTGCCCGGTCAGCACGACGGCGAGGTAGCTGCCCGGCCAGCGGGCCACCGATTCCGGCGTGCCGGCGCGCAGGGCGGCGGTGAGGTCGGTGCGCATCCGCTCGTCGTCCACCAGGCAGTCGCCCACGACGAGCACCCGGCCTTGCGCGCACCGCGCGGTGCGGAACTCCCCGACGTGCCACGGCCCCCAGGCCACCGGACCCGCCAGGTCGGGCCACACCGCCGTCGCGTGCGGCACCGCCGCGTCCGGCCGGCCGGACGGGTGCACGCCGAGCAGGCCCGGACCGCGCGGTGCGGGCGGTCGCCGAACCGGTCGCGAGACCACCGGTCTACCAGTAGTACTGGGAATTCGCGTCCGCGTTGCCGCTGGACGAACTGCCCAGCGTCACCCGCCGGACGTCGCCGAAGTCGAGCAGCACGGGCGGTTCGTAGGACGCGTCCGGCGGGCCGGCGGGGGAATTCGGGTGCGCCGGGAAATCGGTGGCGGGTGACTGCGCGCGAGGGCCGCGGAAGAAGTCCATGGTGTTGCCTTCGATCTGGCTCCGGCCGCGGTCCGGCCGGACGCGGTGGGCGAGCGGAGTACTGGTCGGGAGCGGCAGCCTAGCGCAGCGAAATAACCGTCAGCCAGCCGCCGACAGCGCACCGGTGAAAACGCCGGCGCGACCGCCGGTGGAGCGTGGCCGGATAGCTCGACCGGGTGATCCGCCGGAATCCGGAATTCATCGGGTGCGTTGCGTCGAATTGAACCCGGAACGCCTTCCGGAGGCCGGTCGGGAGTTCATTTCGACGAACGGGACCGCAGACCGAGGATCAGCGCGCCCTGCGCCTCGGTGTGCGGGCTGAGCGTGCTGGCCCGCAGCTCGAAGTCCGCCGACGGCACGACCGAGCCGGTCAGCGCGAACCGCGCGAGCTCCTGCCCGCACGGTTCCAGCAGCATGGACCGGGCCTCGGCCAGCTCCCCGCCGATCACGATCCGGTGCGGGTTGATCAGGTTGCACAGCTGGGCGAGGGCGAAGCCCAGGACCCGGCCGGCGTCGTTGAGCACGCGGGTGCACACCGCGTCGCCGTTGCGCGCCCGGAGCACGAGTTCGGCCAGCGTGGCGGGCACGTCCCGGGACGTGCCGCGCTGCGACTGCTTGACCTTGGCCAGCAGCGATTCCGCGCCGACCATGGTGTCCAGGCAGCCGCGCCCGCCGCACAGGCACATCTCGCCGCGCGGGTCGATGGTCAGGTGGCCGATCTCGCCCGCCATCCCGCGCTGCCCGCGCACCAGGTTCGAGCCCACGACGATGCCAATGCCGACGCCCGTGGACGCCTTCACGTACACGACGTGCTCGACCGCCTCCTCCGACGTGTAGGTCTGCTCGGCCAGCGCGCCGAGGTTGGCGTCGTTGTCCATCACCACCGGCACGCCGAGTTCGCCGGCCACCTCGCCCGCCGGGTCGTCCTCGGGCTCCCACGGCGGCAGGACCGGCGTGGTGAACCGCCCGGTGCGCGGGTCGACCATGCGCGGCACGCCCAAGCCCGCCGACACCACGTCGGACATGCCCTGCCCGGTCTCCTCGACGGCTTCCCGGACGAGCCGGAGCAAGGTCGGCAGCAGCCGCCGGAACCCGACGTTCGCGCCGGAGTCCTCGTGCCGCACGGTGATCCGGTCGTGCGGGTCACCGACCGGCCGGGCCACCACGGAAGTGTGGTTGAACCCGAGGTCGATGCCGACCGCCACCCCGCGCATCCGGCTCAGCCGCACCTTGCCCTTGGCCCGCCCGCCCGGCGCGTCGACCTCGACGATCCCCTCCGCGGTCAACTCCTGGACCGTCTGCGAGACCTGGCCGCCGGATAACCCGGTGCGCCGGGAGAGCTGCGATTGCCGGTCGGATTTGACCATGATCTCGATGATCAACCGGCGGCGGTTCCACTCGCGGCCCTGGGCGGGCACGTCCAGGAGTTCACGCGCTTCCCGCATGAGGGCGCCCTCTCCGCAAAAATGCCTATTCCGAAGACCCGATGAATCAGAATAGCAGCCGTTTCTTCAATCTGAAGGACGGTCGAGTTCGGATGCGCCGGCCCACGAATTCCGGAACCCGTCCGACCCGCCGGGCCGCCGGCCGGACAAGTCGATCTTGCCCGCCCACCCGGAAACGCGGAACGGCGCCGACCGGGCGAGGTTCCGCCGGCCGACGCCGTTCCGGAGTCGCCGGACTACACTCCGGATACAGGTGGGAGGACGAGGAGAGCGCTGGTGAGCACGGGCAAGCGCCGCTGTCGCACATGCGACACCTGGTTGGCCGGCGACAACCCGGGCACGCAGTGCGGCCCATGCAGCGCCGCCTACGCCCTGAAAGCCCCCATCTTGCCCGCCGAGTTCTGGGCTCAGCCGACCATCCGCGAGGCGTTCGAGTCCCGCAGCATCGGCCAGGTCTTCCGCGCCTACCGCCGGACGCAGATCCCCACGTTGCCGCAGGCCACCCTGGCCGGTTGGCTGCTCCTCACGCAGGGCCGGATCAGCGAGATCGAGCGCACCCGCCGCCCGGTCACCGACATGGAACGCCTCGAACGGTGGTGCGACGCCCTCCACGTACCCCGACACCTGCGCTGGTTCAACTGGGGAGTGCACGAAGTCCGCGATGCGGAAACCCAAGGGACGCAAGGTAAATCACTAGCCGAATTCGGACTCTCGTACGCGGCATCCCTCCCGTCTACGGTGGAAGTGGTTGCCGAACTCGGGAGGCACGACATGGAGCGCAGGACCTTCCTCACGGGCACGCTGTTCAGCGTCGCCGCATCCGTCGCCCCCAGCCGTGACTGGCTGCTCGCCACCCTGGACGAGGCCGGAGCCGCGCGAGGAAAGATCAGCAGCGAACAGGTCGAGGCCATCCGCCGCACGTTCGGCGTGTTCCAGGAACTCGACGTCATGCGCGGCGGAGGCCACGCCCGCGAACAGCTCTCCACCTACTTGACGTCCCAGGTCGTGCCGTTGTTGCGCAGCAACGACCCCGCGACGGAGAACGGCCGCGCGCTGTTCGAGGCAGCCGCGGAACAGCTCTACCTGCTGGGGTGGATGGCGTTCGACAACGGGGAGCACTCCCTGGCCCAGCGCTACCTCATTCAGTCCTTGCGCCTGGCCCAGGCCGCCGGCAGTCCCGAGCTGGGCGCGCACGTCCTGGCGGGCCTGTCCGACCAGGCCACGCTCACCGGCAACCCCGACCACGCCGTCCAGCTCGCCAAGGCCGGCCGCGCCGGTCTCGTCCACGGCCACTCCGAGGCATGCCTGGCCGACCTCTGGGCGTTGCAGGGCCGGGCCGAGGCTGCGATGGGCGACGCCAAGGCAGCGGCACGGAGCGTGCACCTGTCCGAAACGGCGTTCGCCGAGGTCGACCACGACACCGAGCCCGAGTGGGCGAGGTTTATCGACCCGGCATATCTCAACGGCGAGTACGCCCACACCTTCCGCGACCTCCAGCGCCCCGACGAGGCCGCCCACTTCGCCGGCCTCTCGATTGCAGAGTCGGAACGCCAGAACCGCGCCCGCCGAGGCTCCATGGCCCAAGCCGTCATGTCCCGCTCCGCGATCGACCGCCACGACCTGGAAGCCGCCGCATCCGCCGGCATGGCCGCCGCCAAACTCGCCGCGACCGTGAAGTCCTCCCGATCCGTCGAAGCCGTCGCGGACCTCCGCACCCGTCTCCAGGAGCACCGCGAGTCGCCCGCCGTCCGTGACTTCCTGGACGTCTCCGGCGCACTCCTACCCGCGATGGGACCACGAACCCAGGCGTGACCCCGGAACTCTTGCCGATGCCGTCCACAGGTCACCCGGCCCTGTGATCATGATCTGTAGGCGGTCGGCGTTGATCTGCGGATAGCGGCACAGCCGCTAGATCTATCGGCAATCGGGATGGAATCACCCTGTGTCGGCCCAAGAGTGTGGGTGCACCACCAGCCGACATGGAAGTAGCCTCGCATGACGTCACCACCTTGCCTGACCATCCAGGGTCCGCCGGTCATCCATGCCGTTGTGGATGAGGACAACGAGGTCGCGGCGTGGGTAATCGAAGTGTTCCCCTGGTATGCGCTGATCCTGTTCGCCGACGGGAGGTCGACCTACACCACTCACAGCACTGAAAATGTCCTCGACTTCGTCAGCAATGCCACAGCACTTGACTGCCGGCTCGTCCCGATGATCACAGGAGAGCCATCCGAAGATCATGGCGAGGGCGCGGAGCTGCGGCAGGCATGTCCACTTGTGCGCGTATGAATCCCGACAGCCTTGGTCACGCGGTCGTGGGGTGCGCTTGGCGATGACCGTTCGTCTGCGAATCGACAACTTCCGCAAAGCGTCCAAGCTCGCCGGCTACACCAGCGTCTACGGACTGGCCAAGGCCATGGAGGTCAACCGCAGCTCGCTGCTACGCGTACTTGAGGGCGTCATGCGGCCGGGCTCAGCGTTCATCGTGGGAGCGGTCAGCGTGCTCACGCCGTTCTCATTCGAGGGCCTGTTCGAGGTGGTCAAGTACGTGCCACAGAAGAAGGGTGACGGCGACCCCGACCACTGGTGGCACGCAGGGCCACCCAGGCACCAGCCCGCTTCCGCTCATGGGGCACCGCAAGCCGGACCGGGCGTGTTCAGAGTTTCTTCTCCTTGGTCAAGGCGGCCCCCTGCGGGGGCGCAACACTCCTAGAGATCAAAGACATGTCCTCGCCGGACGGGCAGGCCAACAGGATGACCGGGACCGGCGATCGACTCCCGATCCAGCGGGGGACCGGGGCACGTGTCATCCCGACGACCTTCCGGAGGACTATCACGCGAGCTGGGGGCCTGCGAGCCTGACACCGCATCCGCCGGTCAGGGTGGCATGTCGCAGGCCCCCAGCTCGCGTGACAGGGCTGCGCCAGGTCGACGGGATGACACGAAGCACCTCTGTTGAGTTGCTCGGGGTTATCGCCCTACCTACGTGTCAGTAGTTATCGCTAAGCGACGTTTTTTGAGAGCCGACCCAGAGCCCTGCTGGTTTGCCCAGGTGAGAAGGCCCATGAGCGTAGCTGTTGTCGCCATGCCTGCTAGTTGCAGCGCGTTCGGGGATTGGTTGAAGCCTGCAACGGCCGCGCCAGTGGTGGCGGCAAATGAACCGAGGGGGAAGAGTGCACGCCGAAGGGCGGAACTGCCTTGGTTCCTAGCTCGTTGCAGACGGCGAGTGCCCACTAATCGACGGTACCTGAGGCTGGCGGGTGCGGGACCGCTGCGGGACAAGTTCGCCCCCAGTACCGTTCGTCCTGGTAGATGGCTGCGGGGGTCCGCTAGCCAAACTCCGCAAGATGGCGCTTGGGTGAGAAGAGGGGGCGGCGATGGTGGACCGGGCTTCTCATCGATCGACTCAACTGGACCAATGTCAGACGGCTCGCGGGACTGTCCAACGCGTACTGCGGTGCTGCGCACATCGCAGCGCCAGTCAGTGATGGTGGACTACAAATCAGTTCGTGTGCCAATGCCGATCTGTACCGGATTTATAAAGAGGGAGTACGACGAAGACATGGCACTGGATGTGCACGTCGCGTCCAGCTTGAAGCGTGAGACCGTCAGGCCCGACGTCCGAGACCCTGGCGAAGTCTCCTCATGTTTGAGGCGAGTGGAGTCATGCTCGCTCAGCTCCATGTCGACGTGGCGCGGTCGTGTCCGGAAGCGTACCTGGGTTTGCCGGGCGGGCGTGGCCGCGATCGATGGGTCGACCATCTGTCCAAACTGGACTGACTTGGGCCGTCGTGGGGCCGTCGGAGGACGCTCGACGGCGACCGAGGACGAAGAACGGCGCTGACCAGACGGAGAAGTTCCCGCTGGTCAGCGCCGTGTTATCGCAGGTCGTCAGGCCGCGGCCTTCGTCTCCCAAAAAATCTTGTCGATCTGGGCGATCAGGTCGAGCAGCTCCTGGCCCTTCGCCGGGTCCATCGAGCCCTTCGTGCCGGACGCGCCGGCGGCCTTGGTGGCGCGGTTGAAGAGGTCGTGGAGTTCCGGGTACTTCTCGAAGTGCGGGGGCTTGAAGTAGTCGGTCCACAGCACCCACAGGTGGTGCTTGACGAGTTCGCTGCGCTGTTCCTTGATGAGGATCGCGCGCTCGCGGAACTCGGGGTCCTCGTTGGCCTGGTACTTCTCCTGGACCGCCTTGACCGACTCCGCCTCGATCCGGGCCTGCGCCGGGTCGTAAACACCGCACGGGAGGTCGCAGTGCGCGGTGGCCTCCAGTAGCGGGCGGCGGAGAATGTGCGACAGCAGTCGCATTGTTCCTCCCTGACAGTGGATGCTCCGACAGGGTCGAACCCTACTCCCGGGGCTTCGCCACGGCAGGTGGAGGTGATCGTTGGCACCGCGCGCGCACAGCCCGTTGCCGCTGGTTCGGGTGGTCGGGCCGTCCATGGTCCCGACGCTGCGGACCGGGGACGTCGTCCTGCTGCGACGATCACGCCGACCCCGCGCGAACGACGTCGTGCTGGTCCGGTGGGCGACCCGGCCGGGGCAGTTGTCGGTCAAGCGGGCGGTCCGGCCGGTCGACGGCGGGTGGCACGTCGAGGGCGACAACCCGTTCGCCTCCACGGACTCGCGCACGCTGGGCGCGGCGGAGGTGCTCGGTGTGATCCCGTTCCGCCTCTGGCCGCGCCCGCGTCCGCTCCGCCGACGGTGAACGGTCGCCGGGGGGACCGCCCCTAGGACCCGGGGGCGATCGGGGTCGCCGTCACGTCCGGGCGAGTTTCCGGTACCAGGCCGTGCATTCCTCGTACGACGGCAGCAGGCCCGCCTCCTGGGCCTCGGCCAGCGTCGGGGCCTCGGCGTCCTTCGGCGACAGCACCGGCGTCACGTCCGCCGGCCAGGGCAGGCCGAGCCCCAGCGGGCTGAGGCCGCGTTCGGCCTTCGGGTTGTAGCCCTCGGTGCACAGGTACGACGTCACCGAGTCGTCCTCCAGCGCCATCAGCGCGTGGCCGACGCCCTCGGGCACGTACACCGAGTTGAACGCCTGCTCCGTCAGCTCCACCGCGTCCCACTCGCCGAACGTGGGCGACCCGACCCGGATGTCCACCACGACGTCGAGCAGCCGCCCGCGCGGGCAGTGCACGTACTTCGCCTGACCGGGTGGCACGTCCGCATAGTGCACGCCGCGGATCACCCCGAGTCTCGACCTGCTGTGGTTGGTCTGGGCGACCCGCAGCCCGTGCCCCACGGCCTTGGTGAACGCCTCTTCCTGGAACGGGGCCACGAACAGTCCCCGCTCGTCGGGGAACACCGACGGGATGAACTCGAACGCGCCGGAAATTTTCAGCTCGCGTACCTGCATGGCGCACACCCTATGTCCAGTTCGGTCTTGACCGATCCTGCCTGCGAAAACCGACCGGTCGGTGCAGAAAACCGGACGTACGTTCTGGGAAACCCGCTCTGACCTGCGGAAAGAATGTGATCCCCGCCGCAGACACGCCTGCGCGACGCTGTCATGCTTGCCCGCACACCGCACCCGGGGGTGCCGCGCCGATCGCGCGGACGCCCCGCTGACAGGCCCCGTCGATCCGCGTGACAACGCCGGTCCCGGTGCGCCGAACGACTCGCGCACCGCAGGAGGACTCCCCAGTGACCGCATTGAACGACCAGCCCGTGACGTCCGAGTTGACCGACGAAGAGATCTTCCGCGCCCACGAGGGCGGCAAGCTCGCCATCGGCGCGACCGCGTCGCTGGCCGACCCCCGGGCGCTCTCCATCGCCTACACGCCCGGCGTGGCGCGGGTCAGCCGCGCGATCGCCGACGACCCCTCGCTGGCCGCCAAGTACACCTGGGCGCACCGCCTGGTGGCCGTGGTCAGCGACGGGACCGCCGTGCTCGGCCTGGGCGACATCGGCGCGAGCGCGTCGCTGCCGGTCATGGAGGGCAAGGCCGCCCTGTTCAAGACCTTCGGCGGGCTCGACTCGATCCCGCTGGTGCTGAACACGACCGACGTGGACGAGATCGTGGAGACGCTGGTCCGGCTGCGCCCGTCGTTCGGCGCGGTCAACCTGGAGGACGTCGCCGCGCCGCGCTGCTTCGAGCTGGAGCGGCGGCTGATCGAGGCGCTCGACGTGCCCGTCATGCACGACGACCAGCACGGCACCGCGGTCGTGGTGCTGGCCGCGCTGCGCGGCGCGAACACCGTGCTGGACAAGAACATCGCCGACCAGCGCGTGGTGATCTCCGGTGCCGGCGCGGCCGGTGTCGCGTGCGCGAAGATCCTGCTCGCGGCCGGTGTCGGCGAGGTGACCGTGGTCGACTCGCGGGGCATCGTGCACGCCGGCCGGGACGGGCTCAACCCGGTGAAGGCCGAGTTGGCCGAGGTGACCAACGGCAGCGGGCTGCGCGGCGGCATCGCCGAGGCGCTCAAGGGCGCGGACGTGTTCGTCGGCGTGTCCTCCTCGAAGGTGGGGGAGGAGCTGATCGCGAGCATGTCCGGCGACTCCGTCGTGTTCGCGCTGTCCAACCCGGACCCCGAGGTGCACCCGGAGGTGGCGGGCCGGCACGCGGCGATCGTGGCCACC
This sequence comes from Saccharothrix sp. NBAS 001, assembly GCF_056640475.1. Taxonomy (NCBI): domain Bacteria; kingdom Bacillati; phylum Actinomycetota; class Actinomycetes; order Pseudonocardiales; family Pseudonocardiaceae; genus Saccharothrix; species Saccharothrix sp. NBAS 001. The sequence goes on along the minus strand of NZ_CM153251.1, from coordinate 6,929,923 downwards.
GGGCGCAGCGACTTCCCCAACCAGATCAACAACGTGCTCGCGTTCCCCGGCATCTTCCGGGGCGCGCTGGACGCCGGCGCGAAGCGGATCACCGAGAACATGAAGCTGGCGGCGGCCGACGCGATCGCCGCGGTGGCCACCGACGACCTCGCCGCCGACCGGATCGTGCCCAGCGCCCTCGACCCCCGGGTCGGGCCCGAAGTCGCCGCCGCCGTGGCCTTGGCAGCTCGGCAGGACGGAGTAGCCTGACGTCCAGTCGGAGTTGGGAGACCTCCGGCCGCATCCGTCCATTCGGCTCATCGAACCACCGAAACCCCCGTCGTGTTGTTTCGTTAGCCCGAAGAGGGGTGGGCGATGACGCTCCGAAGCGATACGGTCCCTCTCCTCGGGTGAATATTGCCCGTGGAGAAGTACGCCGTTTACGGGTGCGGTCGGGCCGGTTCATCCCTGCCGTAGACACGGGAAGGTGGGACCGTGCCCAAGCGGGTTGGACGCGCTCCAGTGGTGCTCGACCCTGCGCGACCTGCGGGGTCACCCATCGCGCTCGACGGAATCCCGCTTCCCGAGGCACCCTCGCTGTTGTGCGACCTCAAAGGCGTCGTCATGCGGGCGAACGCCGCCGTCGCGCTGCTCGCGAAAGCGCATTCCTCCGATGACCTGGTGGGTCGCGCATTAGGAGATCTGCTCGTCGGTGAATCCGCAGATTTGCGGTTGCGCCAGTCGGACGGCGGTCTGCTCCCGGTCCGCGTGGTGCGCACCCAGGTACCCGGGACGGGGCTGCACGCCGTGCTCCTGGTGGACGTGTCGGACCTGGCCACGGCCGCCGACGACCTGCGCGACGAACAGCGCCGGCTGCGCACCGTGCAGCGGGTCGCCCAGATCGGCTCGTGGGAGTACGACCCGACGACCGGCGTCACGGTCTGGTCGGAGTCGCACTACGAGATGATGGGCGTGCGGCCGGGCGAGGTCGTGCCGGGCGCGCAGGCCGTGCTGGACCTGGTGCACCCCGACGACTACGACATGGTGGCCAGCTACTGGGCGAACCGGGAGCTGGACGGCAACCCGATCGACATCGTCTACCGGATCATCCTGCCCAGCGGTGAGCTGAGGTGGATCAGAGGTGTCGCCGAGGCCAAGCTGAGAGCCGACGGCCGGACCCAGTTCATCACCGGCTACATCCGCGACATCTCCGCGCAGTGGCGCTCCGACCGCGCCCTGGAGACCGAGCGCGCCCGGCTGCTGGAGGCGCAGCGCATCGCGCGCATCGGCAGCTGGAGCTACGAGGTGCCGACCAAGGCCGTGCACCGCAGCGAGGTGCTGCTGGAGATGTACGCCGACCTCGGCATCGCGCCGGACGCCGACCTGCTCTCCGGCGTGCACCCGGACGACCGGGCCGCGGTCGAGGCGCTGCGCCGGCAGCTGCTCAACGCCAAGGACGAGGAGACGTTCGAGGCGGAGGTGCGCAGCGAGTTCGGCGAGCGCGTCTACATCTGCCGGGTGCGCCCCGAGTTCGAGCGCGGCAAGCTGCACCGCTTCCACGGCACGATCCAGGACGTCACCGAGGCCCGCGCGCTGGAACTCCAGCTCCGCGACGACCGCCGCCGGCTGGCCGACGCGCAGCGCGCCGCCCACCTCGGCGTGTGGGAGTGGAACTTCGAGACCGGCGACGTGGTCTGGTCGGACATGCTGGCCGACCTGTTCGGCGTGCCGCGCGAGGAGCGCACCCGCTACCAGACCTACCTCGACCTGGTGCACCCCGACGACCGGGGCTGGGTCGACGAGCTGTGGCAGCAGCTGGCCACCGACGAGGTCCCGGTCCAGTTCGAGCACCGGATCCTGCGCCGCGACGGCAAGCTCCGGGTGTTCCGCAGCCACGGCGTCGTCGTGCACGGCCCGGACGGGCGCCCGCTCGCGGTCGGCACCGCGCAGGACATCACCGAGCAGCGCGCCGCCGAGACCCGGATGAAGCGGTCCAGCCAGCGCTTCGCCGACCTGGTGTCGCTGACGCCGGTCGGCATCGGCCTGTTCGACGAGGCCGAGCGCCTGGTGGACGCCAACGACGCGCTGTGCGACCTGCTCGGCATCGACCTGGAGCAGCTGCGCGGGATGACCGCCGAGCAGCTGACCCACCCGGACGACAAGGCGGACCGGCTCGACTCGGTGAGCCGGATGACCCAGAACGGCGCGGACCGCGTGCACAAGATCCCGCAGCGGATCCTGGTGCGCCCGGACGGCGAGCGGGTCTACTGCGAGCTGCACATCGCGCTGTCCGTGCAGGACGACGGCCGCCGGTTCTGGCTGACGGTCTTCCAGGACATCACCGAGCGCCGCCGGGCGTCCGAGGCGCTGCGCCACCAGGCCACGCACGACGAGTTGACCGGGTTGCCGAACCGGGCGCTGGTCAAGGAGTTGTTGGGCACGCTGTTGGAGTCGGAGGACCGGTCGCGGGTGGCGGTGCTGTTCTGCGACATCGACAACTTCAAGCGGGTGAACGACTCGTTGGGGCACGACGCGGGTGACGAGCTGTTGGTGGCGTTGGCGCGGCGGTTGGAGGGCGGTCTGCCGGAGGGGTGCACGGCGGCGCGGCTGTCGGGTGACGAGTACGTGATCATCTGCGAGAACATCGACCTGGTCGGCGGGGTGGACGCGCTGGCGACCAAGGTGGCGGGGCTGTTGCGGACGGCGGTGCCGGTGCACGGCCAGTTGGTGCGGGTGTCGGCGTCGATCGGTGCGGCGGTGCCCAACGGGTCGCGGGCGACCGGGAACGACCTGTTGCGGTTCGCGGACGCGGCGATGTTCGAGGCGAAGCGGGCGGGTGCGGGGCGGGTGTCGTTGGCGTCGGCGGCGTTGATCGCGTCGGCGGACCGGCAGGTGCACCTGGAGGGCCAGTTGCGCGACGCGCTGGCGCACGACGGCCTGGCGCTGCACTTCCAGCCGGTGGTCGGGGTGGACGGCGCGGTGCAGACGGCCGAGGCGCTGGTGCGCTGGCCGCACCCGGACCGGGGGCTGCTGCCGCCGGACATCTTCCTGCCCGTCGCCGAGCAGGGCGACCTGCTGCGCGAGCTGGACCGGTGGGTGCTGCGCACGGCGTTGAAGGAAGCTTCGACCTGGCCCGAGCCCAACGGCAAACCGGTGTCGGTCGCGGTGAACCTGGCCGGCCTGGTGCCGGGCGACCCGGAGTTCGTCGACATCGTCGCCAACACCATCGCCGAGGCCGGCATCCCGTGGGACCGGGTCGTGCTGGAACTGGTCGAGACCGCCCTGGTCGACCTGCCCTCACGGGTCCGCCAGTCGATGGACGAACTGGTCGCGCGCGGCATCCGGTTCGCGGTGGACGACTTCGGCACCGGCTACTCGTCGCTGGCGCGGCTCAAGGACCTGCCCGCCCAGATCATCAAGGTCGACCGGCGGTTCGTCTCCGGCGTCGGCAACGACTCCTCGGACTTCGCGGTGGCACGGGCCGTGGTGGACATGGCACGGGCGATGGGCCGCAAGTGCGTGGCCGAGGGCGTCGAGACCGCCACCCAGTTCCACGTGCTGCGCGGCGTCGGCGTGGACGCCTACCAGGGCTGGCTGTTCTCCCGGCCGGTGCCGCCCAAGGAGTTCCGGGCCGTGCTCGCACTCGGCCCGTTGCACATCCCCAAGGCCGGCTAGCTCAACGCCACTGCCGCTGGTACGGCGGCTGCTGGAACTGTTGCGGCGGCGAGGTCTTGCGGATCGCCCGGCCGACCGGCGGGAGCGCCGCGACGAACGCCGGCACCAGCCACAGCAGCAGCGCCACGAACAGCAGGATGACGTACTCGCCGCTGCCGCCCGTGTTGGTGAGCAGCCTGATCGCCGCGTAGGCGTAGTACGCGGTGCACAGCGCGCCGAGGACGGTCAACGCCCAGCGCACTCCGGGCACCCGGAACACCAGCAGCAGCGCCAGTACGAGCACGAGCGGCCCGACGATCATCGACAGCGTGATCGCGAAGTCGACGTTGCCGGTGATGTCGTGGGCGAACGCCATGCCCAGCACCGAGACGAACAGGTGGAGGGAATCCGGCCTGCCGTCCCACGAACTCGACGCCGCGACCAGGGTGTAGATCACGGCGGGCAGGAACAGCAGCCCGGCCACGACCGCCGCGCCGCCCGGCTTGTTCGGCGTCCCGTAGCCGGGCTGCCCGGGGTACGGCTGTCCCGGCACCGGCGGTCCGGGCGCGGCTTGGCCGGGGTTGGCTTGCCATGGGTCGGCTTGGCCGGGGTACGCCTGCTGCGGGTGCTGCTGGTCGTGGGGCTGCCCGTACGGCTGGTTCGGCTGACCGTAAGGCTGTTGGCCGGGCGGCGGCTGCTGACCGTACGGCTGCCCTGGTGGCCATGGTCGATTCACGTTCTGCCCCTCCCGGACCGAGTCGGAACGGAAGCTACCTGCGCCGGGGCGAGAACCGAGCGGGTTTCGCCGAACTACCCCGCCGACGCGCGGATCAGCGGCAGCAGCGCGGCGATCCGGTGCCGGGGCAGGTCGATCAGCCGGTGCTCCAGGTCGTCGTGCTCGCCGATCAGGTCCCGGGCCTCGCGCTTGGTGATCCGCAGCACGGTGGTCAGCGCCTCGCGCCACACGTTGCCGAGCTTGCCGTGCGCCCGCATCAGCACCTCACGCACGACCAGCCCGCCGGGGTCGAGGGTGCCGGCGAGCACCTGGTCGGCCACCACGACGCAGTGCTTGCCGTCCGGGGTGGAGCGCATGAAGCGCAACGCGAATCGGGTGTCCACGAGGGACGTCAGTTCCTCCTGACCGGCCGCCGATGACACGTTCGGGTGGTTGTTGGGCACCAGGGCGGCCATCCGGCCGGGCGAGCACGCCAGCAGCGTGCGCAGCAGCCACGGGCCGGGGTCGCCGGACAGGTCGACCGCCAGCGACGCCGCGCCCTTGCCGATCGGGTCGGCCCAGCCGGGCGCGCGCGGCTTGGGCGGCGGCGAGGACTCCGGCCGCGGCGCGAGGTCCACCAGGGCTTGCAGCGCCTTGGACCCCGGCCCCTCGGCCTCCACGGACTGCGGGCCGTGGGTGTAGATCGTGGTGCGCCCGACACCGACCGGCCGCCGTGCGGTGGGGCGGCACACGTAGAGGTCGGCGGCGCTGCCGATGGCCTGCGCGCCGTCGAACCGGTGGAACGCGGGCAGCACCGCCTCGAACACCAGGCCCAGCCGCAGGAGTTCCTGCTGGACCTTCAACCCGAGCGCGGGCGTCCGGTCGCTGAACCCGTAGGCGAGCAGCACCCGGCCCTGCCCGAGGTCGGCCAGGCACTCCACGGCCCGGCCGGCGAACAGCGCCATGCCCTCCGGGGTGTAGGGCGGGTCGCTGAACACCAGGTCCGCGGACTCCAGCAGGGCGGGTGGCAGGCCGAACCGGAAGTCCGCGTGCAGCGTCCGCACCCGGCCGCCGGAGCGCTCGTCGAGGTAGGCCAGGAGTCGATCGTCCACATCGACCACGACGACGGACACGTCCGGGTGCACCGCGCACACCGCGAGCGAGGTCAGGTCGTGGTCGCCCAGGCACAGCAGGGTCCGGCCGGTCAGGTCGTACTGGGCGTCCAGCCACAGCGCCCGCTTGAGCGCGGTCTCGGCGGTCGCCTGCACGTGGTCCAGGGCGGCCAGCGGCGGCGGCACCGAGGCGATGTCGGCCAGCAGCGCGCCGAGCAGCGCGCCGTGCCGCGACACCAGCGGGTCGGCCGGTTCGGGCGGCGCGGTGAACTCCGCGTACTGCGCCACCCGTCCGGGAGCGATGCGGAACCGGTCGCCGTCGGTCTCCACGTCGACGTCGAGCGCCTTCAGCAGGTCCTGCACGGTGCGCCGGGGCACGGCCGGCACCCGGACCAGATCGGCCAGCGTGTGCCAGTCGTCACCCAGCAGGGTCAGGACGCGCCGGAGTTTGCGCGCGTGCGCGCCGTGGGAACCCAGCAGCGCGCGGACTAGTTCGGTGGCCACAACCGAAGCAGCCTACTGACCGAATCCTGGAACGCCGTGCCACGGTCGGGCGAACGGGCTAGTGTCGTTCGACGCCTTAATCGACCGGCCTGATGCCACCGACGGGGAGGACCACGGGGTGATCGAGTTCCGCGGCGTGACCAAGCGGTTCGACGACGGGACGATCGCGGTGAACGGCCTGGACCTCGTGGTCGAGGCGGGCACGATCACGGTCTTCGTCGGTCCGTCGGGTTGCGGCAAGACGACGTCCCTGCGCATGGTGAACCGGATGATCGACCCGACCTCGGGCACGGTCCTGGTGGACGGCCGGGACGTGCTCACCGTGGACCCGCCGAAGCTGCGGCTGGGCATCGGGTACGTCATCCAGCAGGCGGGCCTGTTCCCGCACCGGACCGTGCTGGACAACGTGGCCACCGTGCCGCTGCTGTCCGGGTGGGCGAAGTCACGTGCCCGGACCCGCGCGGCGGAGCTGCTGGAACTGGTGGGGCTGCCCGCCGAACTCGGCCGGCGCTACCCGGCGCAGCTCTCCGGCGGCCAGCAGCAGCGGGTGGGCGTTGCGCGGGCGCTGGCCGCCGACCCGCCGGTGCTGCTGATGGACGAGCCGTTCAGCGCGGTCGACCCGGTGGTGCGCGAAGGGCTCCAGGACGAGCTGCTGCGGTTGCAGGCCGAGCTGGACAAGACGATCGTCTTCGTGACGCACGACATCGACGAGGCGGTGCGGATCGGCGAGAAGGTGGCGGTGTTCCGGGAGGGCGGCATCCTCGCCCAGTACGCGCCGCCCGCCGAGCTGCTCACCCGCCCGGCCGACGACTTCGTGGCGGGCTTCGTGGGCAAGGACCGGGGCTACCGCAGTCTGTCCTTTGTGGACTTCGCCGGGGTGGAGGTGGGTCGGGTCGACACGGTCGAGTCGTCCGCCGCCTCCGGCGCGTGGGAACTGCTGGTGGACGGCGAGGAGCGGCCCCAGGGCTGGAGCGCGCCGGACGGCGTCGTGGTGCCCGGCGGCTCGCTCTACAGCGAGGGCGGCCCGATCCGGGGCGCGCTGGACGCCGCCCTGTCCTCGCCCTCGGGCCTGGGCGTGGTGGTCGACGCCAACGGGAGGTTCGTCGGCGTGGTCAAGGCGCACCAGGTGCTCGACGTGATCGAGAGCCACCGTGGGTGACATAGCCAAGTACCTGAGCGACGCGGGCACCCGCAGCGCGCTGTGGTCGGCGCTGCTCGACCACGTCTACCTGTCGTTGGTGCCGCTGGCGATCTCGGTGGTGCTGGCCATCGTGCTGGGCCTGGTGTGCCACCGGTACCGGCGGGTCAACGGGTTCCTGGTCGGGCTGTCCAACGCGATCTACACGGTGCCGTCGCTGGCGCTGTTCGCGATCATCCCGGCGGTGATCGGCACTCAGGTGCTCGACCCGCTCAACGTGGTGATCGCGCTGACCATCTACACCACCGCCCTGCTGGTGCGGCCGGTCGTGGAGGCGCTCAACGCGGTGCCCTCGCACGTGACGGCCGCCGCGACCGCGATGGGCTTCCGGCCGTGGCGGCGGTTCCTCACCGTGGAACTGCCGCTGTCGGTGCCGGTGCTCGCGGCCGGCGTGCGGGTCGGGTCGGTGAGCAACATCAGCCTGGTCAGCGTCGGCGCGCTGATCGGCAGCGGCGGCCTGGGCACGCTGTTCACCGACGGCTTCCGGCAGCGCTACCTCGCGCCGATCATCGTCGGCATCGTGCTCACGCTGGTGCTGGCGCTGGTCGTGGACCTGGTGCTGCTGGCCCTGCGCAACGCCTTGACGCCGTGGACGAGGGCGGGACGCCGATGATCTTCGCGGACGCGCTCGCGTGGCTGACCGACCCGGCCAACTGGTCGGGCTCGACCTCGATCCCGGTGCGGATCGGCGTGCACCTGCTGTACTGCCTGGGCGCGGTGCTCGGCGCGTCGGCCATCGCGGTGCCGCTCGGGCTCTACGTCGGGCACACCGGGCGCGGCGGTGTGCTGGTGGTGGGCGGCAGCAACGCGCTGCGCGCGCTGCCCACGCTCGGCCTGGTGACGTTCCTGTACCTGGTGGTCGGGGTCGGCCAGGTCGGGGTGCTGATCGGCCTGATCGTGCTGGCCGTGCCGCCGATCCTGGCGGGCACCTACGCCGGCCTCCAGAGCGTGGACGGCGGAGTCGTGGACGCCGCGCGCGGCATGGGGATGACCGGGGCGCAGCGGCTGTGGAAGGTGGAGCTGCCCAACGCGCTGCCCCTGCTGGTCGGCGGCCTGCGCAACGCCGTCCTCCAGGTGGTGGCGACGGCGTCGGTCGCCGCGTACGTCGGCATCGAGTCGCTGGGCCGGCCGCTGATCGACGGCCTGCGGGTGCTCGACTACGGGCAGTTCATCGGCGGCGCGATCCTGATCGCGCTGCTCGCGGTGGTGGTGGACGTCCTGCTGGCGTTCGCCGGGAAACTCGTCATACCCAGGGGTTTGCGGCTGACCGCCCGGCCCCGTCGGCGCGCCAAGGCGGCCGACGTGGTCGAGGTCGGTGGAGACCGGTGAAGTGGGAGAGGGAGAACGGCATGAAGCGCACGTTGGCCGTCATCGTCGCGGCGGCAGCGTTGGTCGTCTCCGCGTGCGGGTCCAAAGAGGACCTGAGCGGGAGCAACCAGCAGTCCGCCTCGGGTGAGGTCGTGGTCGGTTCGGCCGACTTCACCGAGAACAAGATCCTGGCCGAGATCTACGCCGGTGCCCTGAAGGCGACCGGCGCGAAGGTGTCGGTGAAGTCCGGCATCGGCGCGCGAGAACTCGTGGTGAAGGCGTTGCAGGACAAGTCGCTCGGCGTGGTGCCGGAGTACACCGGCAACCTGCTGAACTACTTCGACAAGACCAACACCACCACCGCGGCCGACGACGTCTACAAGGCGTTGAAGGACAAGACCCCGTCCGGTCTGGAGGTCCTGTTCAAGTCCGACGCGGAGGACAAGGACGTCCTGGTGGTCACCAAGGAGACCGCCGACTCGGGCGTGGCCTCGATCGCCGACCTCGGTGACGGCAAGTACGTCCTGGGCGCGGCCGGCGAGTGGGGCCAGCGCTGGAAGGACAAGGTCAAGGAGCTGTACGGCGTCACGTTCAAGGAGATCAAGACCACCGACGCCGGCGGCCCGATCACCGTGGACGCGCTGAAGAACGGCACCGCGCAGGTCGCGAACCTGTACACGACGTCCGCCGACATCAAGGCGAACTCGTTCGTGGAGCTGAAGGACCCGAAGAACATGTACCCGGCGCAGAACATCATCCCGCTGCTGCGGTCCGACGCGGTCAACCAGGCGGGCAAGGACGCGCTGAACAAGGTGTCCGCCGCGCTGACCACGGTCAACCTGGCCGAGCTGGTCAAGCGGGTCGACATCGACAAGGAGACCGTGGCGAACGTGGCCGCGGACTTCCTGAAGAACGTCAAGATCTAGCCGTCCCACGGCCGAACCGCCGGTCCGCCCCCCCCGGGGTGGGCCGGCGGTTTTCGTTGTGCGCGGGCAAGCCGGTCGGGCCGCGGCCACGCGGGTTCCGCGTGGTCCCTTCGGGGGCCGAACACCACATGAAGGCATGAAGCCGGATGGCGGCCCGGTGGCCTTCGCAGCGGGCAGACGATCTTCCGGGAGGGCCGGCCGCCGGCTCGCGGACTGGCTGCTCTACCCGGCGAAGGAGGTCGGTGGGGAGGGCGACGGCGGCTGGGTCATCCGGTCGAACCTCGCCCAGCAGGACAATGGCGACCCGGATCGGCGCGTCCCGGGAGGCGGTGGACGTCGAACTCCGCCGCTTCCGCGAGCGGGGGATCGTGAGCACCGGGCGGCAGCGCATCGACAAGGCCGGGGTCACCTGGGACGACTGCCACCGCGAGGACCGCGTTGGCCGACTCGTCGGCCGTGGTGGCGCTGACCGTGTCCGGTCGAGGCCCTCAGCCCGGCTTCTCCTCGTGGCCCGCGCGGTGGCCGCCGATGCGGGCGGTCAGGGCGTCGGCGGTGCGGCGGGTCTCGGCGGCCAGGTCCGGCCAGGTCTCGCCGCACTCCTCGTCGCACACGTGGCGGAAGGTGACGGTGATCGCGGCTATCGGGCGTTCGCCGTGGTCGAAGACCGGGGCGGCGACGGAGGCGAAGCCGGCGGTCACGTAGCCGTCCTCCACGGCCCAGCCCCGGCGGCGCTCTGCGGTGAGCAGGCGGCGCAGGGCCGGGAGGTTGGCCGGGCCCCGGCCGGTCCGGTCGACGAACGACGTCACGCTCGGGAACAGGGCCCGCACCTGGGCGTCGGGCAGGCGGGCCAGCATCGCGCGGCCCGACGCGGTCAGGTGCGACGGCAGGCGCACGCCCACGTCCGAGACGATCGTGGACGGCCGGCGGGGCTGCTCGCGCACCAGGTACAGCGCCTCCGCGCCGTGCAGCACGCCCAGGTGGGCGGTCCGGCCCACGCCGTCCACCAGGCGGCGCAGCAGCGGCCGGGCGAGGCGTTCCAGCGGGTCGTGGCGCAGGTACGCCGAGCCCAGCTCGAACGCCGCCACGCCCAGCCCGTACCGGCGCTCCTCGGGGAAGTGGGTGGCGAACCCGGCGTCGGCCAGTTCGGCCAGCAGGTGGTAGGTGGTGGACCTCGGCAGGTCCAGTTCCCGCGCCACGGCGGCGGCGGACAGCGGGCCGGGGCGCCCGGCCAGCAGGCGCAGCACGGCCAGCCCTCGGCGCAACGCCGGCACGTCGCTGCTGGATCCCACCAAGTCATTCTCAACAAACCCGGCCTTCCGTGCATTGGAGGGGTATGACGACCGGCATTGGAGGGGTATGACGACCGGGTTCGAGGCGTTCGCGACCGAACAGGTCACCCCGTTGCTGCGCTACGCCACGGTGTTGACCGCAGACCCGCACCTGGCCCAGGACCTGGTCCAGGAGTGCCTGTTGCGCGCCCAGCAGCGCTGGGGGCGGATCGGCGGGCTCGACGCGCCGGCCGCCTACCTCAAGCGGATGGTCACCAACGAGTTCCTGTCGTGGCGGCGGCGGTTCAAGCCCCACCTGCCGATCACCGGCATCGACCCGCCGGTGGCCGATCCGGCGGGCGGGTACGACGAGCGGGACGCGATGCTGCGGAGGATCGCGAAGTTACCGCGCAAGCAGCGGGCCGCGGTGGTGCTGCGCTACTACGAGCAGTGCGGCGACGCCGAGATCGCGGCGACGCTGGGGTGTTCCGAGGTGACCGTCCGCAGTCACATCTCCCGTGCGCTGGCGACGTTGCGCGCGGCCGAGCAGGTCAAGGAGGCGCTGTGAACGACGTCGAGAGCGTGATCCGGCGCGCGCTGCTCAAGCAGGCCGACGCCGCACCCCCGCCCGGTCCGGTGCTGGCCGCCCTGCACCGGCGCCGGCGCAGCCGCAAGCCGCTGTTCGTGGTGCTGGTCGCCGCCGCCGCTGCGGTCGCCGCTGCGGTCGTGGCCACCACCGTGCCCCGCCAGGCCGCAGACACCCCGCCGGGCGGGTCGTCGGTGTCGCCGCCGCCCCCGGCGGTCATCACCGGCACCGGGACCCGGTCCACGCCGATCGGCCTGTCGGTGGACCTGGAGTACTCGCCCGGCTGGCTGCCGGACGGCTTCCGCGAGTGGTCGCGGGTGGTCAACGACAAGTCCGGGCTGCGCCGGGTGTGGCGCGGCGGCGACCCGAGGCAGAAGGTCGGCCCCCGGATCACGCTGCGCGTGCACGTCCAGGACGCCGCGCACCAGGCCGGCCTGCTCGCCGCCGCCCCGGCGGCGCAGCGGACCGACGTGAACGGCGCGCCCGCCTACGTCGACGACGAGAACGTGCTGTTCTGGCAGGTGAGCCCGGAGCGCGTGCTGTCGGTCGTGGTGGACGACCAGTCCGACGCGCGCGCCCTGGCCCTCCGGATCGCCGAGTCGGTGAAACCCGACACCACCGCGTGGCCGGTGCCGGTGTCGCTGGACGAGTCCACCGAAGCGACCATCGAGGTGGAGTCGGGGGACGACTGGGTCGCCTCGGGCACGGGCGCGCACGACGGCGTCCGTTACGCGTTCGCCCTGCTCACCCGCGACCCGGGGACGAGTCCGAGCGGCAAGGCGGTGACCGCGCTGGGGCGGGACGCGGTGTACGTGGCGGCTTCGGGCGGGTTCCTGGTCGTGAAGCTGGAGTCCGGCCGTTACCTGGGCATCGGGTCGGACGGCGCCACCGCGAACCGGGCGACCGCGACGGTCGAGCAGTTGACCGCGGCCCTCGAACAGCTCCGGTTCGACCCCGACCCGAAGGTCGACTGGGCACGCTGAGCCCCGGGGCTCGTCTGGGATACCAGACGGTCTCCGGGGGTCCCGGGTCGTGCGGAACCGGCGCACGGGTTGTGATGTGCACATGCAGCAACCCGTGCAGCTGGGTCCCAAAACCCTGACCCGCGAGGACGTCCACGCCGTCGCCCGTGGCGACGCGCCGGTGGAGATCACGGAGGCGGCGCGTGACGCGGTCACGGCCGCCCGTGCCCACATCGAACGCCTGGCCACGGCCGAGACACCCACCTACGGCGTGTCCACGGGCTTCGGCGCGCTGGCGGTCCGGCACATCCCGCCGGACCGCCGGGCCGCGCTCCAGCAGTCGCTGGTCCGCTCGCACGCCGCCGGCTCCGGGCCCGAGGTGGAGCGCGAGGTCGTCCGCGCGCTGGTCCTGCTGCGGCTCAAGACGCTGGCCAGCGGGCACACCGGCGTCCGGCTGGGCACGGCCGAGGCGATGGCCGCGATGCTCAACGCGGGCATCACGCCGGTCGTCCACGAGTTCGGCTCGCTGGGCTGCTCGGGCGACCTGGCCCCGCTGTCCGCCGCCGCGCTGGCGCTGACCGGCGAGGGCGAGGTCCGCGACGCGGCCGGCGCGCTGCTGCCGGCGGGCGAGGCGCTGCGCCGGGCCGGCATCGAGCCGGTGAAGCTGGCCGAGAAGGAGGGCCTGGCGCTCATCAACGGCACCGACGGGATGCTGGGGATGCTCGTGCTGGCGCTGCGCGACCTGCGCTACCTGCTGGACGTGGCGGACCTGACCGCGGCGATGAGCGTGGAGGCCCTGCTGGGCACGGACCGCGTGTTCGCGGCCGACCTCCAGGCGCTGCGCCCGCACCCCGGCCAGGGCCACAGCGCCCGCCGGATGGCCGACCTGCTGGCCGGCTCCGAGATCATGGAGAGCCACCGGGGCCCGGACTGCACGCGGGTCCAGGACGCGTACTCGCTGCGCTGCTCGCCGCAGGTGCACGGGGCGGCGCGGGACACCGTGGCCTACGCCGAGACGGTCGCCGACCGCGAGCTGGCCGCCGCCGTGGACAACCCGGTGGTGCTGGCCGACGGCCGGGTCGAGTCCAACGGCAACTTCCACGGCGCGCCGATCGCCTACGTGCTGGACTTCCTGGCGATCCCGGTGGCCGACGTGGCGAGCATCGCCGAGCGGCGCACCGACCGGATGCTGGACGTGAACCGGTCGCACGGCCTGCCGCCGTTCCTGGCCGACGACCCCGGCGTCGACTCCGGCCACATGATCGCCCAGTACACCCAGGCCGCGATCGTCAGCGAGCTGAAGCGGCTGGCGGTGCCCGCGTCCGTCGACTCGATCCCGAGCAGCGCGATGCAGGAGGACCACGTCTCCATGGGCTGGTCCGCCGCGCGCAAGCTGCGCAAGGCCGTCGACGGGCTGCGCACCGTGCTGGCGATCGAACTGCTCACCGCCGCCCGCGCGCTGGACCTGCGGGCTCCCCTGAAGCCCGCGCCGGCGACCGCCGCGGCCGTGGCGAAGCTCCGCGTGAGCGTGCAGGGCCCCGGGCCGGACCGCCACCTGGCCCCCGAGATCGCCGCCGCCGAAGAACTCATCCGGAACGGAGCACTGTGATGGTGCGAGCAGCCCGAGGCACCGACCTGACCGCCCGCAGCTGGCCGACCGAGGCCGCGCTGCGGATGTTCCACAACAACCTGGACCCGGACGTGGCCGAGCGCCCCGAGGACCTGGTGGTCTACGGCGGCACCGGCAAGGCGGCGCGGGACTGGCCGAGCTTCCACGCGATCAGCCGCGAGCTGGCCGAGCTGAAGGACGACGAGACGCTGCTGGTGCAGTCCGGCCGCCCGGTGGGCGTGATGCGCACCAACGAGTGGGCGCCGCGAGTGCTGATCGCGAACTCCAACCTGGTGCCGGACTGGGCGAACTGGCCCGAGTTCCGCCGGCTGGAGGCCGCCGGTCTGACCATGTACGGCCAGATGACCGCCGGGTCGTGGATCTACATCGGCACCCAGGGCATCCTCCAGGGCACGTACGAGACGTTCGCCGCCGTGGCCGACAAGCGGTTCGGCGGCACGTTGAAGGGCACGCTCACGGTCACCGCCGGGCTCGGCGGCATGGGCGGCGCGCAGCCGCTGGCCGTGACCATGAACGAGGGCGTCGCGCTCTGCGTCGAGGTCGACCCGGCGCGGGCCCGGCGGCGGGTGGAGACCCGGTACCTCGACGAGGTCGCGGACGACATCGACGACGCGATCGCCCGCGTGCTCAAGGCCAAGGCCGAGGGTCGCGCGCTGTCGGTGGGCCTGATCGGCAACGCCGCCGAGGTGCTGCCCGAGCTGCTGCGCCGCGAGGTGCCGGTGGACATCGTCACCGACCAGACCTCCGCGCACGACCCGCTGGCGTACCTGCCCAAGGGCGTGGACCTGGCCGACTGGTCGGACTACGCGGCGAAGAAGCCGGACGAGTTCACCGACCGGTCCCGCGAGTCGATGGCCGACCACGTCGAGGCGATGGTCGGGTTCCAGGACCGGGGCGCGGAGGTGTTCGACTACGGCAACTCCATCCGCGGCGAGGCCAAGCTCGGCGGCTACGAGCGGGCGTTCGACTTCCCCGGTTTCGTGCCCGCCTACATCCGGCCGCTGTTCTGCGAGGGCAAGGGCCCGTTCCGCTGGGCCGCGCTGTCCGGCGACCCGGCCGACATCGCCAAGACCGACAAGGCGATCCTGGAGCTGTTCCCGGACAACGAGCAGCTGGCGCGCTGGATCAGGATGGCCGGCGAGCGGGTCGAGTTCCAGGGCCTGCCCGCCCGGATCTGCTGGCTGGGCTACGGCGAGCGGCACCTGGCCGGCCTGAAGTTCAACGAGATGGTGGCCAGCGGCGAGCTGTCCGCGCCGATCGTGATCGGCCGCGACCACCTCGACTGCGGTTCGGTCGCCTCGCCCTACCGGGAGACCGAGGCGATGGCCGACGGCTCGGACGCCATCGCGGACTGGCCGCTGCTCAACGCGCTGGTCAACACCGCCTCCGGGGCGACCTGGGTGTCCATCCACCACGGCGGCGGGGTCGGCATCGGCCGGTCCATCCACGCCGGCCAGGTGACCGTCGCGGACGGCACCGAGCTGGCCGCGCGCAAGATCGAGCGGGTGCTGACCAACGACCCGGGCATGGGCGTGATCCGGCACGTGGACGCCGGGTACGACGAGGCCAAGGCCGTCGCGCGGGACAAGGACGTGCGGATCCCGATGGGTCGCGATGACTGACCTCGCGGACCTCGCCGACGTCGGCCGGGACGCCCGGCGCGGCGGCTACTCCCGGCACGGCTTCGACCGGGTCGAGCTGGAGCTGCGGGAGTGGTTCACCGCCGAGGCGACCCGGCGCGGGCTGGACGTGCGGCCGGACCGCAACGGCAACCTGTGGGCCTGGTGGGGCCCGCCGGGGCCGGACGCGGTGATCACCGGCAGCCACCTGGACTCGGTGCCCGGCGGCGGGGCGTTCGACGGGCCGCTGGGCGTCGTGTCCGCGTTGCGGGCGGTGGACCTGCTGCGGGCCAAGGGCTTCCAGCCGGCCCGGCCGCTGGCGGTCGTGGTGTTCGTGGAGGAGGAGGGCGGGCGCTTCGGCGTGGCCTGCCTCGGGTCGCGGCTGATGACCGGCGCGATCGCCCCGGACAAGGCGCTCGCGCTGACCGACCAGGACGGGGTGTCCTTCGGCGAGGCGGCCCGCGCGGCCGGGTTCGACCCGGCGGCGATGGGCCGCGACGACGAGGCCCTGGGCCTGGTCGGGCAGTTCGTCGAGCTGCACGTGGAGCAGGGTCGCGGGCTGACCGTCCCGGTCGGGGTGGCCAGTTCGATCCTGGCGCACGGCCGGTGGCGCTACACGTTCACCGGCGAGGGCAACCACGCGGGCGCGACCCTGGTCGAGGACCGGCGGGACCCGATGGTGCCCGCGTCGCGGCTGGTGCTGGCCGCCCGCGCGGCGGCCACCGGCGGCGCGCGGGCGACCGTGGGCCGGATCGTGCCGAACCCCGGCGGCACCAACGTGATCGCGTCCTCCGTCGACGTGTGGCTGGACGCGCGGGCGGCGGACGACGCGCGGACCCGCGAGGTGGTCGCGCAGATCACCGAGGCCGGGCAGGCCGCGGCCCGGGAGGAGGGCTGCGGACTGCGGGTCACCGAGGAGTCCTACGGTGACACGGTCTACTTCGACACCGGCCTGGCCGGCCGGATCTCGGACGCGCTCGGCGGCGTGCCGGCGCTGCCGACCGGCGCGGGTCACGACGCGGGGATCTTGGCGGCGCACGTGCCGACCGCCATGCTGTTCGTGCGCAACCCGACCGGGATCAGCCACGCCCCCGAGGAGTTCGCCGAGGCCGACGACTGCGCGGCGGGTGTGGTGGCGCTGGCGACGACGTTGGAGCTGCTGGCCGGATGAAGAGCTTCTGGTGTGAGAAGGCGTGGCTGCCGGAGGGCATCGCGTCCCGCGTGCTGGTCCGGGTGGACCGCGGTGCCATCACGTCGGTGTCCACAGTGGACACGATTCCGCTGGGCTGCGAACGCCTGTACGGGGTCGTGCTGCCGGGGTTCGCCAACGCGCACTCCCACGCCTTCCACCGGGCTCTGCGCGGTCGGACGCACTCCGACGGCGGCACGTTCTGGACGTGGCGCGAACGCATGTACGCGGTGGCCGAAAGCCTTACCCCCGAAAGCTACCTGCGCCTGGCGCGGGCCGCCTACGCGGAGATGGCGGTCGCCGGCGTGACGGCCGTGGGGGAGTTCCACTACCTCCACAACGGCGGCAACGAGATGGGTGACGCGCTGCGACAGGCGGCGGCCGACGCGGGGATCCGGCTCACCCTGCTGGACGCGTGCTACCTGGCGGGCGGGATCGGGCAGCCGGTGACCGGCGTGCAGGAGCGGTTCTCCGACGGCACCGGGGAGCGGTGGGCGGCCAGGGTGGCCGAGCTGCGCGAGGACGCCAACACCCGGGTCGGCGCGGCGATCCACTCCGTGCGGGCCGTGCCGCGGGAAACGCTGTCGTTGGTAGCGGGCGCTTTCCCCGATCGGCCGCTGCACGTGCACCTCTCGGAGCAGCCGGCCGAGAACGAGGCGTGCCTGGCCGCGTACGGGCTGACCCCGACCGAGTTGCTGCACGAGGCGGGCGCGCTGACCGCCCGCACCACCGCCGTGCACGCCACCCACCTGTCCACAAGGGACATCGAGCTGCTCGGGTCGACCACGACGGGCGCGTGCTTCTGCCCCACCACCGAGGCGGACCTGGCCGACGGCATCGGCCCGGCGCGGGAGCTGCGCGACGCCGGCAGCCCGCTGTCGCTGGGCAGCGACCAGCACGCGGTGATCGACCCGCTGCTGGAAGCCCGGGGCCTGGAGCACGGCGAGCGGCTGCGGACCGGTGAACGCGGCCGGTTCGCGCCGGAGGAGCTGGTGGCGGCGTTGACCAACCACGCCTCCATCGGTTGGCCCGAAGCCGGCCGGATCGAGGTCGGCGCGCCCGCCGACCTCGTCGCGATCGGCCTGGACTCGGTGCGCACCACCGGGTCCGAGCCCGGCCAGGTCCTGCTCGCCGCCACCGCGTCGGACGTCACGGTGGTGGTGTCGGGCGGGAAGGTCGTGGCGCGCAACGGTGTCCACGAAACCCTCGGCGACGTCGGGAAGCTGCTGAAGGCGGTCCTATGAGCATCCTGGTCACCAACATCGGCGAGTTGACCACCAACTCCGACCTCGGCCGGCTCGCCGGTGCCGCGCTGGTCGTCGACGACGGGCGGGTGGCGTGGGTCGGTGCCGCGTCCGCCGCCCCGGCCGCCGACGAGGTGTTCGACGCGGCCGGCCGGGCGGTGCTGCCGGGGTGGGTGGACAGCCACACCCACCTGGTGTTCGCGGGCGACCGGACCGCCGAGTTCGAGGCCCGGATGTCCGGGAAGCCCTACAGCGCGGGCGGGATCGCCACCACGGTGAACGCGACCCGCGCCGCGTCCGACGACGAGCTGGCCGGCACCATCCGGAGGCACGTCACCGAAGCCGTCGCGCAGGGCACGACGTACGTGGAGACCAAGACCGGCTACGGCTTGACCGTCGAGGACGAACTCCGCGCGGCGAAGATCGCCGCGCGGCACGCCGACGAGACCACGTTCCTGGGCGCGCACCTGGTGCCGCCCGGTGCCGACGCGGACGCGTACGTCTCCCTGGTGTGCGGCGAGATGCTCGACGCCGTCGCACCGCACGTGCGGTGGGCGGACGTGTTCTGCGAGCAGGGCGCGTTCGACGCCGACCAGTCCCGCGCGGTGCTGGAAGCCGCCGCTGCCAGGGGTTTGGGCCTGCGGGTGCACGGCAACCAGCTCGGCGAGGGCCCCGGCGTGCGGCTGGCGGTGGAACTCGGCGCGGCCAGCGTCGACCACTGCACCTACCTGTCGGCGGCCGACGTCGACGCGCTGGCCGGTTCGAACACCGTCGCGACCTTGCTGCCCGCGTGCGACTTGTCGACCAGGCAGTCGCTCCCGCCCGCGCGGGCGCTGCTCGACGCCGGGGCGACGGTCGCGTTGGCCAGCAACTGCAACCCGGGCAGCTCCTACACCACGTCGATGGCCTACTGCGTGACGACGGCCGTCCTCCAGATGCGGATGTCCGTGGAGGAAGCGGTGTTCGCGGCGACCAGGGGCGGGGCGATCGCGCTGGGGCGCGAGGACGTCGGGCACCTCGCGGTCGGCGCGCGCGCCGACCTGCACGTCCTGGACGCGCCGAGCACCACCCACCTCGCGTACCGGCCGGGCGTCCCGTTGACGTACGCGGTGTGGCGCAAGGGCGAACGCGTCCGCTAGCGACCTCCCGGCGGGCCCGACAGGTGCCCCGCCGGGAGCCGGTCTCCTGCCGGCACCGGTTCGGCGGCCCGAAGGCGAGCACCGATGGGACGAGCGCGGTACGGCCACCACAACGCCCGGACGGGCATGGCGGTGGTCGCTTTCGCTTGTGCGACAACGCTGACTGCGGGGGCGGAGAGCGGTGTCGGGCCTCACCGTCCTCGTTCGGCGAAGAGGTAGCCGATTATCGCGGTGGAGGCTGCGATCACCGGGCTGACGACGGTCTGGAGGACGGTTTCGGCGAAGTCGCGCTCGAACCAGTGCAGCGCGAGTCCGGCTCCGCACAGCGTCAGGCTGGTGAGCAACGTGAGGAAGATGCCCACCAGCACCCACCGGCGCAGGCGGTCGTCGGGCCTCGGGCGTTCGAGGTTGAACAGGCTCCCGGTCGACGGGTTCTCGTCGAACATCGCCGTCCGGGCGGGAACCTCGTCGACGACCTGGACGACCTCGGTCTCCTCCACCTCTTCCGACTCGTCCTCCCGCTCACCGCTCATCGGCGTCGACTCCGGTTCCGCCATCGGATGAGGCGCTTGACCTCGTCCACGTTCAGGTCTTCGAACACGAGCTTGACCAGGTCCTGCTCGACCTGCTCCGCGTCGGGGCCACCCAGGTAGTAGTGCACGAGAAGCTGCCGGATGCGTGCGAGCCGCTGGTTCGCGGCGGCGCATTCCTCGCACCGCGGCGGCCCGGCCTGAGCCGGGACGTCGGGTCTGGCCGGCGTGAGGGTGAAGAACATCTCCTCGGCGGGACGCTCGTTCTCATCGCCTGTCCAGGTGCCGTGTAGCTCGTTTCGGTGATCCATTCCCCGCCGTCGCGCCCTTTCTCGACACGCTCTGCCCCCGATGGACCCGAAAGAGTACCCGTGCGCAATAGTGCGGACACGACTGGGATGCGTGAGTAACCCGTCTTCCATGTTGGTCTGAACCACTTCGGATGCATGGGTAGTGTGACTTTTATGCATCATTAGCACGCACGGACGCTGCCAGGTCGCCGACGACCTGTCATACTGGGCGCGCCAGTCAGTAGTACTTGACGAAGGATGACTTGATATGTTAAGTGGCCTGTGCTGTGGACACTGGGGGGGGACCAGGTATGCCGCCACGTCGTAGGAAGAAGGAGGGCGAAGTCGTCGACGACGGCCCGGTCGAGAACCGACGAGCTCGAAATGACTCCGCGAGGCTGGCGAGCGCCACCGTCACACGCCTGACCGTGAACATCGGCCCGGCTACCGCCGAGGCGCTCCAAGTGGTGGTGGACCGGGAGGGCGTGACCCTCACCGAGGCGTTGCGGCGTCTGGTCGGCTACGGCGACCTGCTGTACCGAACCGTCAAGGTCGACAAGAAAGACGTGTTGATCCGGAGCAACAACGAGACGCAACAGGTGTTGATCGCCTGAGTGGCACTGCGCTGGTGCGACCTGGAGCCGGGGTAGTGCCCACCCCCTTCGGTCGTCGCCCGGCAAAGCGAAACGCCCCCGCGAACAGGTCGCGGGGGCGTTCGGCGTGAACGGTCAGTCCTCGGGGTCGTCCTCGTCGTCCCGGGCCAGGTAGGTGGCCAGGCGCTCGATGGGCGTCTCGAACTCGGGGTTGGCGTCCACGAAGGCGCGGAGCTTGTCGGCCAGCCAGGCGAGGCTCACTTCCTCCTCGCCCCGGCGGGCCTCCAGCTCCTCGATGCCGCGGTCGGTGAAGTACATCGCGGCCTACTCGAACGCCTTCGCGATCAGCTCGCGCTGCTCGACCTCGTGCACCTTCGACGACCCCGCGGACGGGGCGGCCATCGGGCGGCGCGAGACGCGCTTGATCGCGAACCGGCTGGGCAGCAGCTCCGGCAGCGCCAGGCCGAAGAACGGCCACGCACCCTGGTTCGCCGGCTCCTCCTGGACCCAGCGGACCTCGGTGGCGTTGGGGTAGCGCTCCAACGCCTCGGTCAGCTTCCGGGCCGGCACCGGGTAGAGCTGCTCCACCCGGACGACCGCGGTGTCCTTGCGGCCCTGCTTCTCCTGCTCGGCGGCCAGCTCGTAGTACACCTTGCCGCTGCACAGCACGATCTTCGTGACGCCCTGCGGGTCCGGCTGCGTCGGGTCGTCGATCACCGAGTGGAAGCGCTCCTCGATGAACGGCTCGACCGGCGAGGTCGCCGACTTCAGGCGCAGCATCGACTTGGGCGTGAACACCACCAGCGGGCGGTTCACGCCGTCCAGCGCGTGCCGGCGCAGCAGGTGGAAGTAGTTCGCCGGCGTCGAGGGCACCGCGATGGTCATCGAGCCCTCCGCGCACAGCTGGAGGAAGCGCTCGATGCGGCCCGACGTGTGGTCCGGACCCTGGCCCTCGTGGCCGTGCGGCAGCAGCAGCACGACGTCGGAGACCTGGCCCCACTTCGCCTCACCGGACGAGATGAACTCGTCGATGATCGGCTGCGCGCCGTTGACGAAGTCGCCGAACTGCGCCTCCCACAGCACCAGCGCGTCCGGGTTGGCCACCGAGTAGCCGTACTCGAAGCCCAGCGCCGCGAACTCGGAGAGCACCGAGTCGTAGACCATGAACTTGCCCTGCTCGTCGGACAGGTTCTGCAGCGGCGTGTACTCCTCGGAGCGCTTGCGGTCCACCAGCGTGGCGTGCCGCTGCACGAACGTGCCGCGCCGCGAGTCCTGGCCCGCCAGGCGGACCGTGCGGCCCTCCAGCACCAGCGACCCGAACGCCAACAGCTCCGCGAACGCCCAGTCGATGCCGCCCTCGCGGGCCATCTTGGCGCGCCGCTCCAGCACCGGCTTGACCCTCGGGTGCGGGGTGAAGCCCTCGGGCAGGTTGACGTGCGCGTCGGCGATGCGCTCGATCACCGAGCGGTCGATGCCGGTGGGCAGCTTGGCCGGGACCTGCTGCTCCTGCTCGATCGACGGCGACATCTTCGCCGGGTGCTTCTCCAGCTCCCGAACCTCGTTGAAGACGTGTTCGAGCTGCGAGGAGAAGTCCTGGAGGGCCTTCTCGGCCTCCTCCACCGAGATGTCGCCGCGACCGATCAGCGACTCGGTGTAGGTCTTGCGCACCGAGCGCTTGGTGTCGATCACGTCGTACATCGCCGGCTGGGTCATCGAGGGGTCGTCGCCCTCGTTGTGGCCCCGGCGGCGGTAGCAGACCATGTCGATGACGACGTCCTTGTTGAACGCCTGCCGGTAGTCCACCGCCAGCTTCGCGACCCAGTAGCACGCCTCCGGGTCGTCGCCGTTGACGTGGAAGACCGGCGCGCCGATCATCTTCGCGACGTCCGTCGAGTACTTCGAGGAGCGCGAGTTCTCCGGCGCGGTGGTGAAGCCGACCTGGTTGTTCACCACGACGTGCACCGTGCCGCCGGTGCGGTAACCGCGCACCAGCGCCAGGTTCAGCGTCTCGGCGACCACGCCCTGGCCCGCGAACGCGGCGTCGCCGTGCATCGCGACCGGCAGCACGGTGAAGCCCTCGCCGCCCATGTCCAGGGTGTCCTGCTTGGCCCGGACGATGCCCTCCAGCACCGGGTCCACGGCCTCCAGGTGCGACGGGTTCGCGGTCAGCGACACCTTGGTCTCGCCGTCGCCGAACATCCGGAAGTACTTGCCCTCGGCACCGAGGTGGTACTTCACGTCGCCGGAGCCGTGCGCCTGGCCGGGGTCGAGGTTGCCCTCGAACTCGCGGAAGATCTGCGAGATCGGCTTGCCGACGATGTTCGCCAGCACGTTGAGCCGGCCGCGGTGCGGCATGCCGATGACGACCTCGTCCAGCTCGTGCTCGGCGGCCTTGTCGAGCACCGCGTCCAGCAGCGGGATGACCGTCTCGCCGCCTTCCAGCGAGAACCGCTTCTGGCCGACGTACTTGGTCTGGAGGAACGTCTCGAACGCCTCGGCCGCGTTGAGCTTGGACAGGATGTACTTCTGCACGGTGGCCGGCGGCTTCTCGTGCGGCACCTCGACGCGCTCCTGGATCCAGAGGCGCTCCTCCGGGTCGAGGATGTGCATGTACTCGACGCCGACCGTGCGGCAGTACGAGTTGCGCAGCACGCCCAGGATGTCCCGCAGCCGCATCCGCTCCTTGCCCGCGAACCCGCCGACCGGGAACTCCCGGTCGAGGTCCCACAGGGTCAGGCCGTGCGACAGGACGTCGAGGTCGCGGTGGCTGCGCTGGCGGTAGTTCAGCGGGTCGGTGTCGGCCATCAGGTGGCCTCGGGTGCGGAACGCGTCGATCAGCTCGATCACCCGGGCGGTCTTGTCGACCGCGCCCTCGGGGATGTCGGCGACCCAGCGGATCGGCTCGTACGGCAGGCGCAGCGACGTGAAGACGTCGTCGTAGAAGCCGTCCTCGCCGAGCAGCAGCTGGTGGATCCGCTTGAGGAACTCGCCGGACTCGGCGCCCTGGATGATCCGGTGGTCGTAGGTGGAGGTCAGCGTGATGATCTTGCTGACGCCCATCTCGACCAGGGCCTGCTCGCTGGTGCCCTGGAAGTGCGCGGGGTACTCCATCGCGCCGACGCCGATGATCGCGCCCTGGCCCGCGGTCAGCCGCGGCACCGAGTGGTTCGTGCCGATCGTGCCGGGGTTGGTCAGCGAGATCGTCGTGCCGGAGAAGTCCTCGGTGCTCAGCGAGCCGGACCGGGCCTTGCGGATCAGGTCCTCGTAGGCCTGCCAGAACTGCGTGAACGTCATGTTCTCGCAGCCCTTGACCGACGCGACGACCAGCGTCCGGCTGCCGTCCTTGCCCGGCAGGTCGATCGCCAGGCCGAAGTTGACGTGCTCGGGGGTGACCACGAACGGCTTGCCGTCGACGTCGGCGAAGTGCCGGTTCATGTTCGGGTACGCCTGGAGCGCGCGGACCACCGCGTAGCCGATCAGGTGGGTGAAGGAGACCTTCCCACCGCGGGTGCGCTTGAGGTGGTTGTTGATCACGATCCGGTTGTCGGCCAGCAGCTTCGCCGGCACGGCGCGCACGCTGGTCGCGGTCGGAACGGTGAGCGACAGCTCCATGTTCTTCGCGATCGCGGCGGCGGCCCCGCGGAGCTGCTTCTGCTCCTGGCCGGCGGCCGGCTGCACCGGCGCGGCCTTGGCGGCCTGCGCGGGAGCGGGCTTGCCGGTGGTCGGCGGCAGCGTCGCCGGCTTCGCCGCAGGGGCGGCGGGCGCGGCGGCCGGCTTCGGCGCCGGCGGCTGCTTGGTGGCGGTGGCGGTCGGTGCGGCCGGGGCACCGGTGGCCGACGAGCCGCTCTCCGCCGTCGCCACCGCGGTGCCGTTGCCGGACCGCTGCGTCGACTTGTAGTCGGCGAAGAAGTCGTGCCAGGCCGGGTCTACCGACGACGGGTCGGAGAGGAACTGCTCGTACATCTCCTCGACCAGCCACTCATTGGGGCCGAACTGTGAAGCAGGACTGCTGCTGGACACGGCTGGCGCTCGCCTCTATCCATCTCGCTCTTGGTAATGACTCACTCATGACCAGGCTAGTCCCCCGTCTAGTGCACTTCATACACAGGAGGGGCCGGGCAACGAGGGCTCGATCACAGGATCGATCAGGACATCGATCACGAGGTCGATCCTGTCACGCCGGCTTGAGCGGCGCTTGAGGTGTCGACGCAGGTCCGTCCTGTCCGGGGGTCGTGCACGCCCCGTGCGGACGGCCTCGCCCGGCGTGTCGGACGGCCCCGGCGGGCGTGTGTTCGGGGTTCCGGGCGCGTTGGTGGCCCAACGGGGTGAGGGGGTTGCGCCAAGTGGCGGGGTGCTGACGTTCGTGAAGCTGTCGTGGTGCAGTGGAGCGCTGCGGCAGGTGTGCTGAGCTGTGTGTTCAATGGATCGGTTGACAAACCGGTGGGTTGAATTCTACGGTTTGTTCAACCGCAAGGTTGATTAAGGAGACGGCGATGGAGGACCGGCTTTCGCGGGTGTTCGCGGCGCTGGCCGACCCGACGCGGCGGGACATGGTCGCTCGCTTGGCGGTCGCGGACGCGACGGTCAACGAACTGGCCGAGCCGTACGCCGTGACCGTGCAGGCGGTCTCCAAGCACCTCAAGGTGTTGGAGGACGCCGGGCTGGTCAGTCGGAGTCGGGAGGCCCAGCGAAGGCCCGTGCACCTGGAAGCGGAGGTGTTCGACCTGATGACCAAGTGGATCGAGCGGTACCGGTGGGAGGCCGAGCAGCGCTACCGGCGGCTGGACGCCGTGCTCGCCGAACTCGCCACCGAAGAAGACCAGGAAGACCGGAACGAAGGAGCGGCATCATGAGCGCCACCACCCACCCCGAGGTCACCATCACGGCGGCCCCCGAGCTGCCCACGATCGAGATCGTCCGCGAGTTCGACGCGCCGCCGGCCGCCGTGTTCCGCGCGCACGTCGAGCCCGACCTGGTGAAGAAGTGGCTGGGCCCGCGCCGCGTGACGATGGACGTCGTGCGCTGGGACCCCGAGACCGGCGGTGGCTACCGGTACGTGCACCGCAACGAGGACGGCGAGTTCTGGTTCTACGGGTCGTTCCACGAGATCCGGCCCGCCGAGCGGATCGTGCAGACCTTCACGTTCGAGGGTTACCCGGACGGCGTGTGCCTGGAGACGATGACCTTCGAGGACCTGGGCGACGGCCGGACCAGGCTGCGCGGGCTCAGCGTGTTCGAGTCGATCGAGGCCCGGGACATGGCGGCGGCCAGCGGCATGAGCACCGGTGTCACCGAGGGCTACGAGCAGCTCGACGACCTCCTGGCCGGCCAGTAGCCGACGGCAGCACCTCCGATCGAGCACACCTGATCGAGCACACCTGATCGAGCACTCCCGATCGGTCGGCACGGCCTGGACGCCTCCGCGTACCGGGCCGGTCGACGTGGCGGCGCAGGACAGCCATCGCGGAGGCACTCATCGCGGAGGCACCCATCGTGGAGTGCGGATGGCCTGCCGTCGGCCGGCGGGTGATGCCTGCCGGGACAGGCGGCATGACGGCATGACGGCATGACGGAGAGGCTCGGCCATGCGGCTTGTTCGGGCCGAGGGCAGCCGACAGCCTGCGGGCGACCACTACCCGCACGAGCGCAGAACCCCACTGATCCAGCCCTCCTGCCGCAACGGCCCCAGCACCCCGGCTTCTCGAACTGACCGCCGCCATCCGGCACAACCAGCCAACCGACCGACCGGTCACTGACCGCCTACGGCCACTGAGCCGACCTGCGCACTATTCGGCCAGCAGCTAACGGCTGACGGCTGGTGGCTGGCGGTGGCGGGTGGCTGGTGGCCGGTGGGTGGAGGGGGCGGGGGTGCGTGGTGGGTCAGTGGCGGGGACGGCCGGCCGGTTGGGGAGTGGCTGTGCTGTGGGACCAGAGGCGGGCGTAGAGGCCGTTGGCGGCCAGGAGGGCTTCGTGGGTGCCCTGTTCGGCTATCCGGCCTTCGGACAGGACGACGATCCGGTCCGCCCTCGCCGCTGTGGCCAGGCGGTGGGCCACCACGAACGTGGTGCGGGAGCCCGCCAGGTGGTCGCCGGCGGAGAGGACGGCGGCCTCGGTCTGGGGGTCGAGCGCGGCGGTCGCCTCGTCCAGCAGCAAGAGGTCGGGTTGGACGAGTTCGGCACGGGCGAGGGCCACCAGTTGGCGTTGGCCCGCGGACAGGGACTGGCCGCGTTCGCCCACCTGCTGGTGGAAGGCCGCGGGCAGGGCGGCGACGGTGGGCAGGGCACCGACCGCCCGCACGGCCTGCTCCACCTCGGCCTTCGACGCGTCCGGGCGGCCGTAGGCGACGTTCTCGGCCACGTCGCCGCCGAACAGGTGGGCCTCCTGCGGCACCACGCCCAGGCGTTGCCGGAACGCCGACAGGTCGTAGTCCTTCAGGTCCACGCCGTCCACCAGGACCCGGCCGCCGGTGGTGTCGTAGAACCTCGCCACCAGCTTGACCAAGGTCGACTTGCCCGCGCCCGTCTCGCCGACCAGGGCGACCGTCTCGCCCGGTTCCACGTGCAGCGACACGTCGTCCAGGGCCGGCCGGGCGGTGCCGGGGTAGGTGAACGTGACGTGCTCCAGGACCACCTCGCCGCGCAGGCTCCGCACCGGGACCGGGTGCGGAGCCGGCGGCACGCTGGTCGGGGTGCGCAGCAGGTCGCCGATCCGGGACAGGCCGACCCTGGCCTGCTGGTAGCCGTCGAACACGCCGGAGAGCTGGAACAGCGGCGCGAAGAACAACCCCAGGTACAGCACGAACGCCAGCAGCACGCCGGGGGTCAGGGTGCCCTCCGCCACCCGGTACGCGCCGACCACCAGGATCGCGGCCTGCGCCACGCCGGACAGCAGCGCCAGGAACGGGAAGTACGTCGCGATGTAGCGCTGCGCCCGGATCCGGGACCGCCGGTAGGCGTCGCTGCGCTCGGCGAACGCCTCGGCCGAGCGCGCCTCGCGGGTGTACGCCTGCGAGACGCGCAGGCCGGAGACGTTCTCCTGGAGGTCGGCGTTCACGGCGCTCACCCGCTCCCGCGCCTCCGCGTACGCCTTGGACGACACCCGCTGGAAGATCACCGTCGCCACCAGCAGGACCGGCAGCACGGCCAGCGCGACCAGCGCCAGCGACGGGTCGGTGACCACCAGCGCCACCGCGATCCCGACCACCGTCAGCACGCTGATCACGAACGTCGTCAGCCCGGTCTGCAGGAAGCTGGACAGCGCGTCGACGTCGGTCGTCATCCGGGTCATGATCCGGCCGGCCATCTCGCGCTCGTAGTAGTCGAGCCCGAGCCGTTGCAGGTGGGCGTAGCTGCGCACGCGCAGCAGGTACAGCAGCCGCTCGCCCACCCGGGACGTCACGACCGTGCCGACCGCCGCCGACAGCCACCCCAGCAGCACCAGGGCCAGGCCGATCCCGGACGCCAGCCACAGCCGGCCGGTCGCGCCGCCGACCACGCCGTCGTCCACGCCCAGCCGGACCAGGTTCGGCAGCACGACCGCCAGCGCCGAGTCGACCAGGAGCAGCCCGCCGACGCCGAGCATCGTCCAGCGCACCGGGCGCAGCAGGCCGCGCAGCCGGAACCCCGGGTCGGGCGCGCGCGGGTCCTCGCCGCCCAGGCGCGGCGACTCCGTCGCGGGCGGCAGGGCGTGCACCCGGGCCATCAGCTCCGGGGTCGGCGGGGTGCCGCCGACCAGCGCGGACGTCCCGCCGCCGCCGCGCGGACCGCCGCTCGCGGCCCGGGACGCGTCCACCGCGCGGTTGCGCGCGCGGACCTCCAGCTCGTCCTGCTCGGACTCCGGCCACAGGTCGGCCGTCACGCCGTCCGGCCCCGGCTCCAGCGCCGCGTCGGCCCGGGGGTCGACCTGCTCGATCACCTCGCCCGGGCCGGCCAGCAGCTCCCGGTACAGCGGGCACCGCCCGGTCAGCTCCTCGTGCGTGCCCACGTCGACCACCGCGCCCGCGTCGAGCACGGCGATCCGGTCGGCCAAGGTCAGCGACGACCGGCGGTGCGCGACCAGGATCGTCGTGCGGCCGGCCGTCACCTCGGCCAGCGTCCGGTGGATCGCCGCCTCGGTCGCCGGGTCGACGGCGGAGGTCGCGTCGTCGAGCACCAGCACCCTCGGGTCCGACAGCAGCGCACGGGCCAGCGCCACCCGCTGCCGCTGCCCGCCGGACAGCGTCAGGCCGCGCTCGCCGACCACGGTGTCGTAGCCCATCGGCAGGTCGGTGATGAAGCCGTGCGCCTCGGCCGCCCGCGCCGCGGCCTCGACCTGCTCGTCGGAGGCGTCCGGCAGGCCGTAGGCGATGTTCGCCCGGATCGTGTCGGAGAACAGGAACGCCTCCTCGAACACCACCCCGACGGCCCGCCGCAGCGACTCCAGCCGCAGCTCCCGCACGTCGACCCCGCCCACCCGGATCGCGCCCTCGTGCACGTCGTAGAAGCGCGGCAGCAGCAGCGACACCGTCGACTTGCCGGAACCGGCGGTGCCCACCACGGCCAGCGTCTCGCCCGGCGCGACCGCCAACGACACCCCGGACAGCACCGGCTCGCTGCGGGTGTAGCCGAAGGTCACCCGGTCCAGCTCGACCGCCACCGGCCCGACCGGCACCTCCGCCGCGCCGTCCACCACGTCCGGCTGGGAATCGACCAGCTCGTACACCCGCTCCACGCCCGCGCGGGCCAGCTGCGCCGTCACCACCAGGCTGGACAGCAGCCGGGTCGGCCCGACCAGGTTGGCCACGTAGGTCGCGAACGCCAGGAACGTGCCCAGCGACACCTGCCCGCGCAGCGCCAGCCAGCCGCCCAGCGCCAGCACCGCCACCTGCCCCACGTAGGGCAGCGCGGTCAGCGTCGCGGTCGGCCGGGCGGTCAGCCGGGCGGCCCGCATCCGCTCCGCGAACAGCACCTGCGCCCGCGACTCCAGCCGGGCGACCTCCCGCGCCTCCTGCCCGAAGCCCTTCACCACCCGGACGCCGGTCACCGTCTCCTCGACGTGCTGCGCCACGTCCGCCGCCCGCTGCTGCGCCGACCACGTCGCCGGGAACAGCGTCAGCCGGGTGCGCGCGGCGACCAGCGCCACGGCCGGCACCACGACCAGCGCGATCACCGTCAGCAGGGGCGAGAGCCAGAACATCGCCACCAGCGCGGCCAGCGCGAAGACCACCGTGCCGAACGCCAGCGGGGTCATCGACAGCAGGCTGTTGACCAGCTGGAGGTCGGTGATCGAGCGGGACACCACCTGGCCGGTGCGCAGCGCGTCCTGCCGGGGGCCGTCCAGCCGCTGCACCGCGTGGAACACCGCCTGGCGCAGGTCGTGCTGCACGTCGACGGCCAGCCGCCCGCCCAGGAACCGCCGGGCGAACGCCGTCCCGAAGGTGAGCACCTCCAGACCGACCAGCACGGCCGCGAGCCACCCCAGCCGGTCTGTCCGGCCTGCCACCGCGTCGTCCACGGCGGCCTTGATCAGCAGCGGGGACACCGCCTGGAGGCCCACGCCCACGACGGCGGCCAGCACCGACCACACCACCAGCGAGCGGTGCTTCCAGCACGCGGTGGCGAGTCTGCGGATCCAGCCCTGGGTGTGCGTCACGGGACCCACATTAGGTCGGGGTACCGACAAGGTCGGGCCCGGAAACTGAGAGGACCGCCTCCCGATCTCAGGAGACGGCCCCTCAGCCCTGCGGTTTCACTTGATCAGGTGATGTCCTTGCGCTGGGTGACGGCCCAGCCGCCGAGGAAGAACACGCCCGTCCACACCAGGAAGATCAAACCGCTCAGCCACCAGTCGAACGCGCCCAGCGCGCCGGAGACCGCCCGCAGCACCTGCTCCAGCTCGTCGGGCACCACACCCGCCGAGGCCAGGAACAGCGAGGACGCCACCGAGCCGGTGATGCCGTTCACCGAGCCGTTGGGCAGGAAGCCGATCAGCTCCGGGATGCCCTGCGTGCTGATCACCAGCTGGATCCCGTTCTCCAGGATCAGCATGTACAGCACCAGCACCACGGTCGTGCCGACCGGGCTGGTCATCAGCGCGCCGACGCCGACGCCGAACATCGTCATCAGCACCGACGCCAGCACGCCCACACCGGCCATGGCCAGCCACCCGGACACGTCCGGCAGCGCGCTCGCGTCCGAGGTGAACGCGATGCCGATGGACACCGACGCCACGATCGCCAGGCCGTAGATCGCGCCCCAGACCAGGTACACGACGAGCTTCGCGCTCAGCGCGGACACCCGGTTCGGCGCGGTCAGGAAGGTCGTGGTGATCGTCTTGCGGTTGATCTCGTTGGAGATCGCCAGGCCGCCGAAGATCATCGGGAAGATGGTCGCGATGTTGATGCTGCGCGCCATCCCGAACAGCGACACCTTCCACTGCGCCGGGTCGATCCCCAGCAGTTCGGTGAGCTGCTGGGCGTCGCGGCCGTTGACCGTGTCCATGATGCTCTTGCCGACGTACCCGGTGCCCAGCGCCCAGCCCAGGGCGATCAGCACGGTCGGGATCATCAGACCCCACCACAGGCCGGTGGTGGTCGTCTTGCGGAACTCCGCCTTGATCAGGTTCCCCAGCATCACGCACCGCCCCCGAGACCGCTCTGACCCTGGCCGGGCTGGTAGCCGGACGGCGGGTCCTGACTGCCCGGCGGCGGTTGGTTCCCCTGGGCCGGATTCCCCTGGGCCGGATTCCCTTGGGCCGGATTCACCTGGGGACCGCCCGGCTGACCGGGCGGCGGCTGGTACGCCTGCTGGTAGCCCGAAGGCGGTTCCTGGTAGCCGGGCTGCGGCTGGTAGCCCTGCTGGTAGCCGGGCGGCGCGGCCGGCGGCTGCTGGTACTGCTGTTGGTACTGCTGCTGCTGGTAGCCCGGCGGCGGGGCGTAGTAGCCGCTGCCCTGCGGGGGCTGCTGGGCGTACTGGTTCGGGCCCGACGCGGCGTACTGGCCGCTGGTGAGCTGGAAGAACAGCCGTTCCAGGTCGGCCTTCTCCTCCTGGATGCCGTAGATCGACACGCTCGCGCCCAACGCGATGTCCGCGACCTGCTTGGCCTCCACGCCCGCGATCGCGATCCGGCCGTCGGGCAGCTGCTCGATCGCCGTGACGTTCTCCGCGTGCAACGCCGCGACCAGCGCCGCGGTGTCCGACGGCTGCACCAGCACGCGGGACTGCTGCTGCTCGCGCAGGCTGGCCAGCGGCCCGTAGTACATGGTCTGGCCGCGCGAGATGATCACCACCTGGTCCACGGTCTGCTCGACCTCGGCCAGCAGGTGGCTGGAGATCAGCACGGTGCGCCCGCTGCGCGCGTAAGACTGCAAGAAGGTCCGCAGCCAGGCGATGCCCTCGGGGTCCAGGCCGTTGGACGGCTCGTCCAGCACCAGCACCTGCGGGTCGCCCAGCAGCGCGGTGGCCAGCGCCAGCCGCTGCTTCATGCCCAGCGAGAACCCGCCCGCGTTGCGGTCGCCCGCCGCGCCCAGCCCGACCAGCTGCAACACCTGGTCGGCGCGCGAGTCCGGCACGCCGATCGCCGCCGCGTACACCCGCAGGTGGTTGCGCGCCGAGCGCTTGGGGTGGAAGCCCTGCGCCTCCAGCACCGCGCCGACCACCCGGGCCGGGTTGCCGAGCTGGTGGAACGGCCGGCCGTTGATCAGACCGATGCCCGCCGTGGGCGTCACCAGGCCGAGCAACATGCGCAGCGTCGTAGTCTTGCCCGCCCCGTTGGGACCCAGGAAGCCGGTCACCGACCCCGGTTCCACCGTGAAGCTGAGATTCTGCACCGCTGCGACCGGACCGAACTGCTTGGTCAAGTTCTGCACCACGATGCGGCCACTGCCGTCGTGCACGCGTCCCTCCCGAATGCTCTTCGGGAGGTCATCCTGCCTTAGCCAGGTCAGTCCGGTAGGGCGTGTCGGGGTTTCGACACGACGGCGGGGATCTCGGTGGTGGCCTCGACGGGGGTTTCGGCCGACGCTTCGGCGTCCCGCATCCGGCCGAACGGACCGCGCAGCGGACGCCGCCGCTCGCGGTGCGGCAGCCCCTCGCCGATCAGGTGCTGGTGGGCCATGGTCCACACCTGGCACGGCCACTTCTTGTGCCGCAGCACGCCGGGGCAGGCGCGGCAGCGGCCGTCGGAATCGGGCTGGTGCACGGTGAGCAGCAGCCGCCAGGTGTCGGCGAGGCGGTTGATCTCCGCGCGGGCCAGCGGCACGAGCGCCTCGGCCGCGCCCCGCTCGGCGACCTCTTCGAGCTGCGTGAGCCGGTGCAGCACCGCGGCGCGCAGGGTCTCGTCCACGGTCACATCCTGTCCGCGGCCTGGTCCAGCAGGCGGTGCAGCCGGCGGGTCTGGGTGACCGACATCACAGCTGATTCGCCGGGTGGGGCGACCAGCAGCACCCGGTCGTCCTCGACCAGGACGGTCATCGACCGGTCCCGGCCGAACGGGTCGTGGCAGTCGATCCAGCCCTGTGGTTCGGCCATGTGCGCTCCGATCGGAGGTCGGCGGCGGCGCGGTGGGCTCACCGCGGAGGGGCGAGCCCGCCGCGTCACCGCGCGGGTGCCTCGCTCTGTCCATCGGCCGACCGGGCGTCGTGACTTACCTGTTACGCGGTGAATTCACTCGTTTGCTTGAGGGCGGACACGGGCTGTGCTCTGCCAGGTAAAGATCTGTGCGTCAGATGGGCGGGGCGGCTGGGCAGGGCGCCCGGTTCCCCGCTAGCATTGGTGGCGCGGCCCGCTCCCAGTGACCCCCAGGCTGGTTGAGCGGGCCGCCTTTTCATGCCCGGACGTGCGAGAAGGGGCGCCCACCGTGCAGGTGGACGCCCCTTCTTCGCGGGTGCTCAGACTTCGAGCGGAGTGTGGGTGAGGCCGTGCGCCTCGGCGACCGGCTGGTTCGTCAGCAGGCCCTCGTGCACGTTCAGGCCCAGCGCGAGCGCCTTGTCCGCGCGCAGCGCCGCCTGCCAGCCCTTGTCGGCCAACGCGACCGCGTAAGGCAGCGTCACGTTGGTCAGCGCGTACGTGGACGTGCGCGGCACGGCACCGGGCATGTTCGCGACGCAGTAGAACACCGACTCGTGCACCTGGTAGGTCGGGTCGGCGTGCGTGGTGGGCCGCGAGTCGGCGAAGCAGCCGCCCTGGTCGATCGCGATGTCGACGAGCACGGAACCCGGCTTCATCTGCGACACCAGCTCGTTGGACACCAGCTTCGGGGCCTTCGCGCCCGGCACCAGCACCGCGCCGATGACCAGGTCGGCCTCGCGCACGGCCTGCTCGACCGAGTAGCGGTTGGAGGTCACGGTGCGCAGGCGGCCCTGGTAGATCGCGTCGATGTGGCGCAGCCGGTCGACGTTGGTGTCCAGGATCTCGACGTCCGCGCCCAGGCCCACGGCGATGGTGGCCGCGTTCAGGCCCGCCACGCCGCCGCCGATCACGACCACCCGCGCCGGGTGCACGCCGGGCACGCCGCCGGGCAGCACGCCCCGGCCGCCGGACGGCTTCATCAGCGAGAACGCGCCGACCTGGGGCGCGAGCCGGCCCGCGACCTCGGACATCGGGGCCAGCAGCGGCAGCGCGCCGTTCGCGGTCTGCACCGTCTCGTAGGCGATCGCGGTGGTGCCGGAGTCCAGCAGCGCCTGCGTCAGCGGCTGGTCGGCGGCCAGGTGCAGGTAGGTGAACAGGGTCTGGCCCTTGCGCAGCAGCGGGTACTCCTGCGCGATCGGCTCCTTGACCTTGAGCACCAGGTCACCCTCGGACCACACCTCCCCGGCGGTGGCCAGGACCTTTGCGCCGGCGGCCAGGTACTCGTCGTCGGTGATGGCCGAGCCGAGGCCCGCACCGGCCTCGACGAACACGTCGTGGCCGCGCAGCGTCAGCTCGTGGGCACCTGCCGGGGTCAGCGCGACGCGGTATTCGTGGTTCTTGATCTCGCGGGGTACTGAGATCCGCACGGAGGGCTCCTTCGGGCCGTTGTTATTGCCCAAGGTCCGGTACCGCCATCCGGCTGTCATCGTGCCGTTGGCACGAACGCGCCCCTGCCCGGTTGTGCCGGCCGGACAACGGCGAAGGGCGGTTGAACTCTCTGGACACGCGTTGACACCCGCGTCGCCGACGACTTAGCGTGCGTGCGTTCAACCAACTGAACATCGGCCGCGGTGTCGCAGGTGACACCGGAACCCGAGCGGGAGAGCCTCCGGCACGTCCGGAGCGCCGAAGGAGCAAGTACCCCGCACACTCTCAGGCAACGAGAACCGCTCGGGCGAGGCGACTCTGGAAAGCGTGCTGACGCGCGCACCCACGGTGCAAGCCGCAGCGCTGCGGCGAAGCTCTCAGGTCCCAGGACAGAGAGGGGACCTGGCCGCGTGGACCGAGGAGCTGACGTGACTTATCCGGAAAACCTGCTGTACACGCCCGAGCACGAGTGGGTCGACTGGGCTCCGGGTACCCAGGAGCCCGTGGCCATCGGCATCACTTCCTACGCGGCGGAGTCGCTCGGCGACATCGTGTTCGTCCAGCTGCCCACCGTCGGCGAGCGGGTCAAGTCCGGTGACGTGTGCGGCGAGCTGGAGTCGACCAAGTCCGTGAGCGACCTGTACGCGCCGGTCAGCGGCGAGGTCGTGGAGGTCAACACGGCGGCGGCCGACGACCCGTCGCTGATCAACAACGACCCGTACGGCGGGGGTTGGCTGTTCAAGGTCGCCGTCGAGGACGCGACGGGCCTGCTGACCGCCGCGAAGTACGCGGAACTGACCGGGGACTGAGCGCCGTGGCGATCAGCGTCTTCGACCTGTTCTCCGTCGGCATCGGGCCGTCGAGTTCGCACACCGTCGGCCCGATGCGCGCCGCGACGATGTTCGTGGCGCGGCTCGGGCACCGGACGACCTCGGTGGACCGCGTGCACGTCCAGCTGTTCGGCTCGCTGGGCGCGACCGGGCACGGCCACGGCAGCCCCAAGGCCGTGCTGCTGGGCCTGGAGGGGCACAAGCCGGAGGACGTCGACCCGGCCGCGGCCGACGTGCGCGTGCAGGAGATCCGGGCGACCAAAAGGTTGCTGCTGGGCGGTGTGCGGGAGATCCCGTTCACCGAGGACACCGACCTGATCATGCACCGCCGCAAGTCGCTCCCCCTGCACCCCAACGGGATGAGCTTCACCGCGTACGCCGGCGGCGAGGTG
This sequence comes from Saccharothrix sp. NBAS 001, assembly GCF_056640475.1. Classification (NCBI taxonomy): domain Bacteria; kingdom Bacillati; phylum Actinomycetota; class Actinomycetes; order Pseudonocardiales; family Pseudonocardiaceae; genus Saccharothrix; species Saccharothrix sp. NBAS 001. The sequence goes on along the minus strand of NZ_CM153251.1, from coordinate 6,894,282 downwards.
TTGGACGAGGCGGTGTACTACTCGGTCGGCGGCGGGTTCGTGGTCGACGAGACCGCCAGCGGGACCGACCGCATCAAGCCCGACGCGACGCCGATCGAGCACCCGTTCCTCAGCGGTGACGAGCTGCTGGCGCGGACCCGGGAGACCGGGCTGTCCATCAGCGAGGTCATGCTCGCGAACGAGCTGTCCTGGCGCTCCGAGGACGACGTGCGGCAGGGCCTGCTGCACATCTGGGGCGTGATGCAGGAGTGCGTGGAGCGCGGCTGCACCGAGACCGGCGTCCTGCCGGGCGGGTTGAAGGTGCGGCGGCGGGCCGCCGAGATGCGCCAACGGCTCGCGGCCGAGCACTACGCCACCGACCCGCTGCGGGTGATGGACTGGGTGACGCTGTTCGCCTTGGCGGTCAACGAGGAGAACGCCGCCGGCGGCCGGGTGGTGACCGCGCCGACGAACGGCGCGGCCGGCATCGTCCCGGCCGTCCTGCACTACTACACGCGGTTCGTGCCGGGCGCGTCCGACGACGGCGTGGTGCGGTTCCTGCTCACCGCCGGCGCGGTGGGCGTGCTGTTCAAGGAGAACGCGTCGATCTCGGGCGCCGAGGTCGGGTGCCAGGGCGAGGTCGGCTCGGCGTGCTCGATGGCCGCGGGCGGGCTGGCCGAGGTGCTCGGCGGGACCCCGGAGCAGGTCGAGAACGCCGCCGAGATCGCGATGGAGCACAACCTCGGGCTGACCTGCGACCCGATCGGCGGGCTGGTGCAGATCCCGTGCATCGAGCGCAACGCCCTGGCGTCGATCAAGGCGATCACCGCGGCGCGCATGGCGTTGCGGGGCGACGGGTCGCACTTCGTGTCGCTGGACAAGGTCATCAAGACCATGCGCGAGACCGGCAAGGACATGAAGGTCAAGTACAAGGAGACCGCGCGCGGCGGTCTCGCGGTGAACGTCATCGAGTGCTGAGGGCCGGGCCGGCCTCGACCCGGGGTGCGGCTGCGGGGGAGGGCGTCGTGCGGGAAGACCTGGAACCGTTCCTGGGCAGGTGGGTGCTGGACCCGTCGCGCACCGCCTACTCCGGCGGGGTGCCGCCCCGGGAGGGCCGGTACGAGCTGCGGGTCGAGGGCGGTCGGCTGGTGGCGGTCATCGACGGGGTCCGGGGTACCGGTGAGCCGATGCACGTCGAGTACCGCCTCGACCTCGACGGGGACACCGCGTTGGAGGGCCCCTACGACCGGGTGCGCACGATCGTCGAGCCCAACGCCCTGTGCACCGTGCTGTTCGCCGGGGAGGCCGAGGTCGCCAGGGCCTGGCGGATCCTCGGCTCGCCCGACGAGATGACGATCGTCCAGTCCGCGCCGGACGTGCACGGCGTGTGGCGGGACGACGTCTCGGTCTACCACCGGGTCTAGCGCGCCCACCCGGTCCCGGTGCCTTCACCGGGGCCGGGTCGCGCCCGGCGGCGGGACCTACGGCAGCGCCGCCTCGATCGCCTTCACCACCGACTCGTCCTCGGGCTCGGTGCGCGGCCGGAACCGGGCCAGCACCTCGCCGTCCGGGGACAGCAGGAACTTCTCGAAGTTCCACTGCACGTCGCCCGCCGCGCCGTCGGCGTCCGGGTGCGCGGTCAGCTCGGCGTAGAGCGGGTGCCGGCCCTCGCCGTTCACGTCGATCTTCTCGAACAGCGGGAACGTCACGCCGTAGGTGGTCGAGCAGAAGGTGGCGATCTCCTCCGACGTGCCGGGCTCCTGGCCCGCGAACTGGTTGCACGGGAAGCCGACCACCGAGAAACCCCGTTCGGCGTACCGGGCCTGGAGTCGCTCCAGCCCGGCGTACTGCGGCGTCAGGCCGCACTTGGACGCCACGTTCACGACCAGCAAAGCCTTGCCGCGCAACGAACCCAGGCTGCCAGGCGTGCCGTCGAGGGTGTGCACGGCGATGTCGTGGATGCTCATGCCGCCAGCCTACGTGCCGTCCGCCGACCCGTCCCGGGCCTGGTGCCCACCGGGCCGGCCATCGGCGCAAGCCAAGCCTCGGGCCGTACAACGCCGAGATCCGCCCGACCCCGATCCCCACCTCCCGGGCCAACCCCGTCAAGACCCAGTCCGGCCCCCTGCGCACAGTCGTCATCGCCAACTCGAACCACCCCCACCCCGTGGCCCAGGCCAGACGACTCCGACAACACCTCCACCAATGCAACACCAACGCACGCCACCAACGCCGGAGCCGACCCCATGCAGCCCGACCAACCCGACGAACCCAAGGGGTCGACGCACTAGGCGGTGTCGCGCGGGCGGAAGACGGTGACGACCACGCGCAGCCCCAGCAGGATGCTGATCACCAGCAGGTTGTAGCCGAACACCTGGTACAGCGAGATGTCCGGGCCGACCTGCGGGCCGCCGTCCGCGCCGAGCAGCAGCACCGCCATGATGCCGGCGGTCGCGCCGAGGACGGTCAGCATCACCTGGTGCAGCAGGGTGACGATGAAACCCCGGTCCCGCTCGTCGGCGAACAGCCGCATGGTCAAGCCGAGCCTGCCCTGCTCCAGCGCGCTGGAGATGCGCTCCAGCCGGCGCGGCAGGCGCTTGACCATCGGCAGCATCGAGTACAGCTCCTCGGTCACCGTGCGCCGCAACGACTCGGGCGTCAGGCGTTCGGTGAACTGCTTCTCCGCGAACGCCCGCGACTCGACCACCAGGTTGAAACCGGGCGACAGCGCGCCGAGCGTCCCCTCCACGGTGGCCAGCGCGCGGAACACCGCGGCGATCTCCGGCGGGATGCTCAGGCCGTAGCGGTAGACCAGGGTGAACAGGTCGCCGAACATCTCGGCGTCCGGGCGCATCCCGGCGCTCAGGTGCCGGGCCATGAACTGGCCGAGCGCGCGTTCCAGTTGCTGCTCGTCGATCTCGTCTGGCCGGGTGACCAGTTCCAGCAGCGCGTCCCGCAGGCCGGCCGGGTCGCTGCGGTCGATGGCCAGCAGCAGCTTGCCCAGCGCGGAGCGCAGTTGCGCGTCGATCCGGCCGACCGAGCCGAAGTCCAGCATGCCCAGCCGGCCGTCGTCGAGCAGCATGATGTTGCCGGGGTGCGGGTCCGCGTGGAACACGCCGTTGAGCATCACCTGGCGCAGCAGCACGTCCAGCAGCGAGCGGGCCAGCTCGTCCCGGTCGGCGGACTCCAGCGGCGCGGACCGGATCGGCTTGCCGTTCAGGCGTTCCATCACCAGGACCCGGGACGTGCAGTGGTCTTCGTAGACCTGGGGCAGCACGACGGAGGCGTCCTCGGACGCGGCGCGCACGGCCGCGAGGTTGCGCGCCTCGACCCGGAAGTCGAGTTCTTCGCGCAGTGCCGCGGAGAACCCGGCCGCCAAGTCCTTCACGCCGATCGACTTGCCCCAGCGGGTCCGCTCGTGCAGCGTCGCGGCGAGCCGGTTGACGATGTCCAGGTCGCCTTCCGCGACCTTGCGCACGCCCGGCCGCTGCACCTTCACCACGACCTCCTCGCCGGACTTGAGCCGCGCGCGGTGCACCTGCGCCACGGACGCCGCCGCGATCGGCGTCTCGTCGAACTCGGCGAACACCTCCTCCGGCGGGCCGAGTTCGGCGACCAGCACCTCCCGCACCGACGCCCAGGGCGCGGCGGGAACCTTGTCCTGCAACAGGGTCAGCTCGTCGATCACGTCGGCGGGCAGCAGGTCCGGCCGGGTGGACAGCACCTGGCCGAGCTTGACGAAGGTGACCCCGCCCTCCTCCAGCGCCTGCCGCAGCGACCGGGCCAGGCGGGTGTCGGTGCGCTCGCGCCCGCGCAGGTACGGGCCGAGGCCGTGGCGGAACGCGATGGCGCTGATCCGGGAGTACCGGCGGGCGCGGGCGATCCGGCTGCGCAGCAGCCGCCACCACTCGGTCACCGGGGGGATCGACCCGGTCGGCACGATGATCTCGGCCAGGGTGAGGATCGCGATGACCGACAGCAGCGCGATCCCGATCAGGACGGTGCCGAGCGCGGGCGTGGTGTCCGCGCCGGACATCCCGGAGAGCAGGGCCGAGGTCAGCGACAGGCCCAGCATGCAGGCCAGCGCGGTGCGCACCAGGCCGACGCGCAGGCCGAGGATTCGCCGCGCGGCCAGCGAGATCCCCAGGATCAGCGCGAGGAACGTCGCTGGCACGGCGATCGCGGACACCACGAACTGGATGAACTCCATGCTTCCCCCTACCCGTCCGCGCGGAGGATAGATCGGCCTTCCTGAGAACGCCGATCCGGAGGCGAGACCTCGGATCACTCAAGTGGCGCAACGGCGTGTGCGGAGCGTCAACCGTCTTGGCAGGGGGTCCATTTTGGAGCTATTTCGGTGATGCGGAAGGTGTTGACGGTTGTGGACGGTCGCTCTACGGTCGTACCAGAGATCCGAGGAATACTCTCACTATGAAGTGGGGTGGCCGGCGAAACGGCCGCGCTCGACGCGCACCCGGCCCCGCTTCCCCCGAGCCCCCGTCGGGGGCCACGACTTCGGCGGCGGTGTCGTGGACCCCGGCGGGTCCCACCGGGTCCGGCCGGGCCGTCGCGGGCCGAGCCCCGGGTGGGACCTAGAAGTCGAACACCGGGCCGGTGTCGGCCGTCATCAGGCACGGGTTGGCGTAGTCGGCGGTGAACTCGCGGGTCTCACCGCGCCACACGCCGACCGCGGTGACCTTCACCGGGTCGTACTGGAGCGTGCACGCGACGGCGCCGTCGGACAGGTCGGCGACCTCGCCGTCCACCGGGTCCAGGGCGTCGCACGCCGCGGCGGCCGACGGGTGGTCGCCGCCGGCCGGCGCGCAGGTGAGGTTGACGGTCTCCGTCACGCCGCCCTGCGTCCGGCTCAGCACGAGGGTGGCTTCCGGCGCGGCGACGGTGGGGATCAGCGCGGCGAACGCCGCGAGTAGGGGGAGCGGTGCCATGCGCTCACAGTGGACCGCGCGGCACCGCGTCCTCCAGCCAAGTCACCACATCGTGTGGTCTCTTCAACAGGACGGCCGAAGCGCGCGACGCTGTCAAGGCCGGCGGCCCGCAAAGCCGAAGGCTCAGGTCGAACCCTTACCCGCGAGTAGGGGGAGTCCGCACAGCTTCGGTGTGACCTGGGTCACTGTCGGGTCCTGCGCTGTCCACGTGCGGGCCAGGGTGGGCCGATGGGGAATTCCGGGGTGCGCCGGGTCGCACTGGCCAGTTCGGCGGGCAACGCGGTCGAGTTGTACGACTTCCTGCTCTACGGCACGGCGTCCGCGCTGGTCTTCGACAAGCTGTTCTTCCCGTCCTTCGACCCGTGGATCGGCACGCTGCTGGCGTTCGCCACGTTCGGCGCGGGTTTCCTGGCCCGTCCACTGGGCGGGGTGGTGATCGGCCACTTCGGCGACCGGATCGGCCGGCGCTCGATGCTGGTGCTCACGCTCACCGCGACCGGTGTCGCCACCGCGCTGATCGGCCTGCTGCCGACCTACGACTCCATCGGCGTCGCCGCGCCGATCCTGTTGGTACTGCTCAGGATCGTGCAGGGGTTCTTCCTCGGCGGCGAACAGGGCGGTGCGACCCTGATGGCCGTCGAGCACGCCCCGCCGGGCCGCACGGCGTGGTACGGCAGTTGGACCTTCCTCGGCTCGCCGCTGGGGTTGTTGCTGGCCAACGGGGTGCTCGCGGCGTCCACGGCGGCGTCCGGCGACCAGTTCCTGGTCTGGGGCTGGCGGGTGCCCTTCCTGTTCAGCCTGGTGCTGGTCGGGGTCGGCCTGTACGTGCGGCTGTCGGTCGAGGAGAGCCCGGAGTTCCGCGCGGCCCGCTCGGACCGGGGCACGGTGAAGCTGCCGGTGGTCGAGGTGCTGCGGAACTCGTGGCGCCGGGTGCTGCTCGGCGCGGGCGTGAACCTCGGGTTCAACATGTTCATCTTCGTGATCGCGACGTTCGTGGTCTCCTACGGCACCAAGCAGTTGGGGCTGCCCCGGTCCATGCTGCTCAACGCCGGGCTGATCGGCGCGACCTCGCAGGCGGTGGCCATCCTGGTGTTCGCGCGGCTGTCCGACCGGATCGGGCGGCTGCCGGTGATGCTCGGCGGCGCGGTGTTCCTCGGCGTGTTCGCGTTCCCGCTGTTCTGGTTGCTGGAGACGCGCTCCCCGGTGCTGGTGGCGGTCGCGCTGGTGATCGCGTTCGGCGGGTCCGCGGCGGTGTTCGGGCCGATGCCCGCCTACTACGCCGAGCTGTTCGGGACGCGGGTCCGGTACAGCGGGGTGTCGTTGAGCTACCAGCTCGGCGCGGTGCTCGGCGGCGGGCTGTCGCCGCTGATCGCGGTGTGGCTGCTGGAACTCACGCCCACGCAGGCGTCCTGGCCGGTGTCGCTGTACCTGGTGCTGGGCGCGGTGATCAGCGTGCTCTCGTTGCTGGCCATAGGCGAAACCCTCCGGCGGGTGCCGGAGGGTCCGGTCGGGCAGGTCGGTTCGGCGGGCAGCTAGCGGGCCGGGCTCGCCGCCGGTTGCCGGGACAGCACCGAGTCCAGCACGGACGCGACGGTCGCCGCCGGGTCGGCCGGCAGCCCGGTGGTGCGCCAGGCGACCACGCCGTCCGGGCGGACCAGGCTCGCGCCCCGGTCGCCGATGCCGTAGCGCGCGGCCAGTTCGCCGGTCTCGTCGGTGAGCGCCGGGACGTCGACCGGCGCGGACGACCACGCCGGGTTCAGCGTGATCAGGGTCCAGTCGGTGAACAGCGACACCGTCGAGGTGAGGACGCCCTCGTGCCGCACCGGGACGTGCGGCGCGCGGAACCCCGGCCGGCCGGTGGGGGCGAGCGGGTCCTCCAGCACGTCCGGCGTGCCGTCGTCGACGATCGCGCCCGACGTGCACCGCACGCCGAAGATCAGCCGCAGGTGGTCGACGCCCTCGGGCACGTCGGGGGCGGCCAGGTGGGGCGCGAGCCGCTGCACGTAGTTGTGGAACGACGCGTCGACGACCTGCCGCGCGTAGGGCCGGCGCTCGGCCTCGTAGCTGTCCAGCAGCCCCGGCCCGGCCTGGCCCTTGAGCACGGCGGCGAGCTTCCACGCGATGTCGAACCCGTCGCCCACGGCGGTGTTGCCGCCCAGCCCGCCGGTCGGCGGCGTCACCTTCGCCGCGTCGCCCACCAGGAACACCCGGCCGGCGCGGAACGAGTCGGACAGCCACGCGGCCATCTCCCACGCGGTGATGTCGACGATGTCGGGCGCCAGGTCCGGGACGTCCGTGGCGATCCGCAGCAGCTCGACGCAGCGCTCGGCCGGGAAGTCCGCCGCCGACTCGCCCCGCTCCGGGTGGTACTCGACGGTGAAGACGTTGCGGCGCTCGGTGTTGGTGCCGAAGAACGCCCCGGTGAACGCCGGGTTCTGGAAGTAGAACAGGGTTCCCTTGTCGGCGGCCAGGTGCTCGGCCAGGTCGGCGTCGAACACCACGCCGACGTGGTGGGACAGCTCGCCGTGGCCCTGCCGGCCGATGCCGAGGCTCTCCCGGACGAACGAGCGGTGCCCGTCCGCGCCGATCAGGTAGTCGGCGCGGACCGCGGAGGTCTCGCCGGACGCCCGGTCGCGCAGCTCGGCGGTGACCCCCTCGTCGTCCTGGGTGAACGACACCAGCTCGGTGCCGAACCGGATCTCCGCGCCGTACTCGCGGGCCTTGGCCAGCAGGACCGGTTCCACGTAGTCCTGGCTGCTCATGCCGAACCGCTCCGGGCTCAGGCCCACGTCGATCTCGTCCTCCTCGTGGACGATCGAGTGGAAGACCCGTCCCCGCAGGCTTTCCGCCACCTTGATGACGATCCCCGACGACACGCCCTCGCTGCCGCGCAGCACCTCGTCGGCGACGCCGGCGCGGCGGTAGATCTCCATGACCCGGTTGGTCTGGCCGGTCGCCTTCGGGTGCGGCGACGTGTGCGTGTGCTTGGCGATGCCGAGCACCTCGATCCCCTGCTGCGCCAGGAAGAGCGCGGCCGTCAAGCCGCCCAGTCCTGCCCCCGTGACCAGTACCTGAACCTTCTTGTCCCCTCGCATGGAAGGAATCTTAGCTACAAAGAGACTTAGTTGGCAAGAGAGATTGTCCGGTGGGTGGCCGCCGAGGCGAACGCCGCCTCCACCACCTCCAGGCCGGTGATGGCGTCCTGCGGGGTCACCGGCGTCCGGCCGGCCGCGATGTCCTGGTAGAAGCCCTGGTACGCGCCGGGCTCGGTGGGCGTGGGCGTGCCGGAGACCGTGCCCCACGCGGCCGGCTCCTCGGTGCCCCAACCCGGCCCGCCCGGCGTCGCCCCCGCCACCAGCAACCGCTCCTGCGGGTCCATGCCGTGCTTGACGTACGCGGCCTCGTCGCCCAGGACGCGGAACCTCGGGCCCTGGTCCTGCGCCAGCGCGGACATCCACAGGTGCGAGACGACGCCGCCGTCGTGGGTCAGCGCCAGGAACGCGTCGTCGTCCGCGCGGGCGTGCTCGCGCAGGGTGCGCACCTCCGCGTAGACGGTTCGCGGCCGGCCGAACAGCGCCACCGCCTGGTCCACCAGGTGCGGTCCCAGGTCGTGGACGATGCCGCCGAGGTCGGCCGGGTCGCCGGACTCCTTCCACGAGTCCTTGACCTGCGGTCGCCAGCGCTCGAACCGGGACTCGAACCGGTGCACCTCGCCCAGCGCCCGCTCGGCCAGCAGCCGGCGGACGGTCCGGAAATCGCCGTCCCAGCGCCGGTTGTGGAACGGGAACAGCCGCCGGCCGCGGGTCTCGGCCAGCGACGCCAGCGCCTTCGCCTGCGCCGCGCTGCCCGCGAACGGCTTGTCCACCACGGCGTCCAGGTCGTGCTCCAGCGCCGAACGCGCGTGCGAAGCGTGATACCGATTGGGTGTTGTCACCACGACGAGGTCGAAGTCCGAGGCCCGTCGCCAGACCTCCTCCGGGGTGTCCAGGACGGCCGTGCCGGGGTACCGCGCGCGGACCTGCTCCTGCCGCGCGGGATTGCCGGTCACCACCGCTGACAAGGTCAAACCCGGCGTGGTGGCGAGGAAGGGTGCGTGGAACGCGGCTCCGCCGAGCCCGTAGCCGATCAGTGCGGTGCGCATGGGGCGAACCCTAGGCTTCCCACGACGTGGACGCCCTGTCCAGAGTCGTCACGCAGCGCTACCTTCAGCGGCATGAGTCTCCTGGTGGCGCGGCGGCACGTCGACTACGTGCGCGTCACCAGCATGGCCTGTCGTCTCGGCTGATCGACCCCTCTGCGCGTCGTCCCCCTTCGTCGTGCCCGAAAAAACCTCCCAGCCCTTTGACAGGAGCACCGGCATGTCCTGGTCGTTCGAAACCAAGCAGGTCCACTCCGGAGCGTCACCCGACCCGGCCACCGGAGCGCGGGCCACCCCGATCTACCAGACCACCTCGTACGTCTTCCGGGACAGCGCGCACGGCGAGGCGCTGTTCAGCCTCGCCGAGCCGGGCAACATCTACACCCGGATCAACAACCCGACCCAGGACGTGCTGGAACAGCGGATCACCGCGCTGGAGGGCGGCGTGGCCTCGGTCGCGTTCGCGTCCGGCCAGGCGGCCGAGACCGCGACCATCCTGAACCTCGCGCGGGCGGGCGACCACCTCGTGTCGAGCGCGTCGCTCTACGGCGGCACCTACAACCTGTTCCACTACACGCTGCCCAAGCTCGGCATCGAGGTGTCCTTCGTGGACGACCCGGACGACCTCGACGCGTGGCGCGCGGCGGTGCGGCCCAACACGAAGCTGTTCTTCGCCGAGTCGCTGGCCAACCCGCGCAGCAACGTGCTCGACATCGAGGCGGTGGCCGAGGTCGCGCACGCGGCCGGCGTGCCGCTGGTGGTCGACAACACGGTGCCGACGCCTTACCTGCTCCGGCCGCTGGAGCACGGTGCGGACATCGTCGTGCACTCGGCCACCAAGTACCTCGGCGGCCACGGCACCGCGATCGCGGGCGTGGTGGTCGACGGCGGGAAGTTCGACTTCGGGGACGCGGAGAAGTTCCCCGACTTCAACGAGCCCGACCCCAGCTACCACGGGCTTCAGTACTGGCCCGTGCTGGGTCACGGGGCGTTCGCCGCGAAACTGCGGGTGCAGGGCCTGCGGGACACCGGCGCGGCGATCGCCCCGCTGACCAGTTTCCTGATCCTGCAAGGGATCGAGACGCTGTCGCTGCGGATTGACAAGCACGTGGCCAACGCGAGGACACTGGCCGCGTGGCTGGAATCGCGGGACGAGGTCGAGAAGGTGCACTACGCGGGCCTGGAGTCCTCGCAGTGGCACTCGTTGGCGCAGAAGTACCTGCCCCTGGGCGCCGGTGCGGTGGTCTCGTTCGAGCTGCGCGGCGGGGTCGAGGCCGGGCGCGCGTTCGTGGACGGGGTCGAGCTGTTCTCGCAGCTGGTGAACATCGGCGACGTGCGGTCGCTGATCGTGCACCCGGCCTCCACCACGCACAGCCAGCTGACCGCGCAGGAGCAGTTGGTCGCCGGGGTCACGCCCGGCCTGGTGCGGCTGTCGGTGGGCATCGAGGGCGTGGAGGACCTCAAGGCCGACCTGGAGGCCGGGTTCCGCGCCGCCAAGGCGGTGCAGTGAGCTTCGGTCCGGTGAGCGCCGGTCCGGTGCCCGGGACGGGCACGCGGTGACGTTCGGGTCCACTGTCGGGGAGACCCCTCCCGCCGCCGGCGGGTGGCGGGAGGGGGACCCGGAGGGGCGTCGCCGCTGGGTCGACGGCGAGCTGCCCGGCCTGGGGCTGCCGCTGCGCGTCGCTTACGAGACGTGGGGGACGTTGAACGAGGCCCGGTCCAACGCGGTGCTGGTGCTGCACGCGCTGACCGGGGACAGCCACGCGGCGGGCGTCGCCGGGCCCGGCCATCCCACCGACGGGTGGTGGGACGGCCTGATCGGCACCGGGCGGGCGCTCGACCCCGGCCGGTGGTTCGTCGTCGCGCCGAACGTGCTCGGCGGGTGCCAGGGCACCACCGGGCCGCTCTCGCGCGCCCCGGACGGGGCCGAGTGGGGTGCCCGGTTCCCGCGCGTCTCGGTGCGCGACCAGGTGGCGGCCGAGGTGGTGCTGGCCGACGCGCTGGGCGTGTCGTCGTGGGCGGCGGTGATCGGCGGGTCCATGGGCGGGATGCGCGCCCTGGAGTGGGCGGTGTCCGAGCCGTCCCGGGTCCGCTCGCTGCTGGTGCTGGCCGCGCCGGCGGCGTCCACGGCCGAGCACATCGCGCTGGCCGCGCCCCAGCTGCACGCCATCCGGGCCGACCCGGTGCCCGGGATGGGGATCGCCCGGCGGATCGCCCACCTGAGCTACCGGGGCGCGGCCGAGCTGGAGGCCCGGTTCGGGCGCGACGTGCAGGCGGACGGCCGGTTCGCGGTCGAGTCCTACCTCGACCACCACGCCGAGAAGCTGACCCGGCGGTTCGACCCGTGGTCCTACGTCCGGCTGACCGAGGCGATGAACGGCCACGACGTCGGGGCCGGGCGCGGCGGGGTCCGGGCCGCCCTGGGCCGGGTGACCGCGCGCAGCGTGGTGGCCGGGATCGACTCCGACCGGCTCTACCCGCCGGCCCAGCAGGCGGAGATCGCCGACGGCCTGGGCGTGCCGCTGCGGGTGGTCCGCTCGACGGCCGGGCACGACGGGTTCCTGCTGGAGGTCCCGCAGGTCGCCGAGCTGGTGGGCGAGCTGCTGGACGTGGACAGCCGGGTGGGCGCGGAGGGCTAGCGACGGAAGGCGGACCCGCAGGCGTGGTGCCTGCGGGTCCGCCGGGTGGTGCGGGTGTTCCTCGGCGCGGGAGGGTGGTGCGCGTCAGAACCCGGCCGTGATCCGGGTGAACTCCCAGTCGGTCTGCGGGATGCCGGAGCAGTTGCTCGACACCTGGCCGTCGCAGCCGCCCCGGTCGCGGTTGACCGCCCAGAACGAGAACCGGCCCAGGCCGTTGGCCTTCGACCAGTCGCGCAGCTGGGTCCACGTCGCCGTGGTGGTCGTCTCGCGCTGGTCGGACAGGCCGTTCATGCCGGAGATGCCCGAGTGGGCGAACGCGACCGCGTCCGACCAGCCGAACACCGCCTTGAGCTTGTCCTTCAGGGCGGTCGTGGCGTTGATCGTGTCCGTCTTGATGTCCGTGGTGCCGAAGTCGAACGGCATCAGGGTGAACACGTCGATGTCCGAGCCGATGGCCTTGCTGCGCTCGATCAGGCGGTTGCCGTGCGAGTTCGGGCCGGTCTTCGTCGTCGGGATGGTGACGATGGTCTGGATGCCAGGGTTCGTCGACTTGACGATCTTGAGGGCTTCCAGGATCCGGTCCTGCACGGTCGCGTTCTCGAACTCGTCGGTGTTCTCGATGTCGATGTCGATCGCCTTGAGCTTGTAGGCGTCGATCACCTTCTGGTACGCGCCCGCAAGCGCTTGCGGGGTGGAGCAGTTCGGGCCGAGCTTGTTGCCGCTCCAGCCGCCGAAGCTCGGCACGACGTCACCGCCGGCCGCCCGGATCTGGTTGATCGCGGTCTGGTCGATGCCGCCGGTCAGCGGGCGCTGGCTGTCCCAACTCGGGTTGCAGCCGTTCTGCGCCAGCACGAAGGCCATGGTGAACCACTTGACGCCGGTCGCGTTCATGACCGTCGCGGGTGCCGGCGGGTTGCCCCAGCCCAGGAACAGGTACGGCGCGCCACGCCCGCCGACCGGGTCCGGGTTGCCGGGCTGGGTGGTGCCGGTGACCTGGTTGGACGCGGGCGAGGTGTTGCCCGCCGCGTCCCGGGCCTTGACCGTGAACTGGTACGCGGTCGCCGGCGTCAGGCCCGACACGGTTGCGCTCGTGCCGGGCACGGTGGTGGCCACCGAGCTGCCCTGGTAGACGTCGTACGCGGTGACGCCGACGTTGTCGGTGGACGCGGTCCAGGTCAGCGACACCGAGTTCTTCGTGGTGCCGCTGACGCTGAGGTTGGTCGGCGCGGTGGGCGGGGTGGGGTCGTTCGGGCCCCCGCCGCCCGTGCAGGGGCCGCCGTTGACGGTGCAGTTGGCCGGGACGCCCGAGCCGGTGCCGACGAAGCCGAAGGTGCGGTTCGCACCCGCGGCGATGCCGCCGTTGTACTCCCGGTTGGTCGCCACGTAGTGGTTGCCGGTCTTGGTGATCAGCGCGTCCCAGTACGAGCCCACCGAGGTGCCCGCGGGCAGGTCGAACTCGACCTTCCACGTGGTGACGGCGGCCGGGCCGCCGTTGGCGATGGTGAACTTGCCCTCGAAGCCGCTGCCCCAGTCCTGGGGCTTGCTGAAGGTGGCGGTCAGTCCGGCCGCGGCCGAGGCCGCCGGCACGGACAACGCGAGCGAGCCGATGGTCAGGGCGCTCGCCGCCAGCAGTGCGCCCAATCGTCGTTTCATAGGTACTCCTCGGCGGATTGGCAGGGTAATCGCGCCCACCGGGGAGACTGGTCTAGACCACAGCTGATTGTCAATGGTCTTTACTCGTCCAGTGCTGCCTCGATCCAGGGTGCCACCGCGAGATCGCGCACCTCGCACTCCAGGGCCAGCTTCACCGTCCACCGCAGCGCTTGCAGCACCACCGTCGCCAGCTCCTGCGGCTGCCCGTTGGCCAGGGCGATCTCGATCTGCTCGGCGGCGGCCTCCTGGTCGCCGTGGACCTCGGCCAGCAGCGTCCGGATCGCGGTGCGGACCGGCGGGTCCGCGTCGTCGATCGGCACCTCCTGGCCGTCCTCGTCGAAGACCTGCATCTTGACCGGGGTCGCGCCGCCCGACCCGAGCGCGGACACCATGTCGCTGCACTCGGAGAACAGCAGCAGCACCAGCTCGCGGATCTCCTCGTTGCCCTCGGGCGAGCCGCTGAGGTAGCCGGTGACCAGGTCGACCGCGACAGCGTCCTCCCCGACCTTGGCTGCGGCCAGGGCCTCACCGGCGACGGCGGTGAGCCGTGCCCAGCGATCCGGATCCTGCTGCGGGTGCATTCAGCCATCTTCCATCACGGAGTAGGGGCGCACAGCTCTGTCGGGTACCGCTCTGTCGTACTGCCTACCCGGTGGTGTTCGGATGCCGCAACGCCTTGCCCTGTGCTTCGGGGAGTGCTACTCCGGTATGACACACCGTGGGGTCATGTGCCGCACGACGTGGGCATTTAGCATCGGGTGCGTGATCCGCCCCCTTCTCCAGGTCGTGCTGCTGCCCGATCGCACGCGGGTCTTCGCCGGCACCCGGTTCCCGAGGCTCGGCCGGGTCGGCCAGGTCGCCGTGCTGCTCTACGGGCTGCTCATCGCCATCGGCGCGGCGGCGGAGTACGTCGAGCACCAGGACCCGGACGGGTGGTGGCCGCTGCTGTTCGCCGTCGTGTTCGGCAGTTTCGCGCTGCTGCTGGTCTCGGTGGTGGGCGCGTGGCGGTTGGCGACGGCCGGGCTGCTGGTGGCGCGGCTGGTGTTCGACGCCGAGCCGGGCGTGCTCGGCAGCTGGCAGTGGTGGTGGTACCTGCCGGTCGTGCTGGCCGTGGGGCTGGTCTGCTCCGGGCGGGTCGTGGTGTGGGTGGCGCTGCTCACCACGGCGACCGTGTACTTCCTGGCGGCGTTGCGCGACCTCGACTACGCCTTCCCCACCACCGCCCTGGTGCTGCTGGCGCTGGTGCTCGGGTACGCGTTCGGGTCGCGCGGGCGCGCCGAGCGCCGGTTCCACGAGGAGCGCGACGAGAAGGCCGCCCTGGTCGAACGGGCCCGGATCGCGCGCGAGATGCACGACGTGGTGGCGCACCACATGTCGCTGGTCGCGGTGCGCTGCGAGACCGCGCCCTACCGGATCGCCGGGCTGCCGGAGGAGGGACTTCGGGAGTTCGCCGAACTGGGGGACGCGGCGCGGGCGGCGATCGCGGACATGCAGGGGCTGCTGGGCGTGTTGCGGGCCACCGACCAGCGACCGGACCGCGCACCGCAGCCCGGCCTGGCCGACGTCCGCGAGCTGGCGCCGCACGCCTCGGTCGCCGACGTGGCCGTGCCCTCGGCGGTCGGGCTGACCGCGTACCGGATCGTGCAGGAGGCCCTGACCAACGCCGCCCGCCACGCGCCGGGCGCCGACGTGTCGGTGGCGGTGTCGGTGGTCGACGGCGACCTGGAGGTGCTCGTGCGCAACTCCGCCGGCGGCCCCTCGTCGGGCGGGGGCGGTGGGCACGGCCTGGTGGGCATGGGGGAACGTGTGGCGGTGCACGGCGGGCAGTTCGAGGCATCGTCCACAGAGGACGGAGGTTTCCTCGTGCGCGCGCGGATTCCGTTGGGGGAGCGTTGATCAAGGTTCTGGTGGTGGACGACCAGGAGATGGTCCGGGAGGGCTTCTCGGCGCTGCTGGACGCCCAGGAGGACATCGAGGTGGTGGGTTCGGCGGGCGACGGCGTCGCGGGCGTGGCGCAGGTGCGGCGGCTGCGCCCCGACGTGGTGCTGATGGACGTCCGGATGCCGGAGATGGACGGCCTGGCCGCCACCCGGCTGCTGGCCGACGACCCGGTCAAGGTGCTCGTGCTGACCACCTTCGACCTCGACGACTACGTGTACGAGGCGCTGCGGGCCGGGGCGTCCGGGTTCCTGCTCAAGCACGCGCCCGCCCGGGAGCTGCTGGAGGCGGTCCGGGTGGTGGCGCGCGGGGACGCGCTGCTGGCCCCCTCGGTGACCAAGCGGCTGATCGAGGACTTCGTGAAGGCGCGGCCCGCGACGGTGGTGAAGCCCGCCGGGCTGTCCGTGCTGACCGGGCGCGAGACCGAGGTGCTGCGGCTGGTGGCCACCGGGTTGTCCAACACCGAGATCGCCGCGCACCTGGTGCTGGCGGAGCAGACGGTGAAGACGCACGTGAGCCGGGTGCTGATGAAGCTCGGCCTGCGCGACCGCGCCCAGGCGGTCATCGCGGCCTACGAGTCGGGGCTGGTGGTACCGGGGTAGTGGCCGGGAATGGCGACCGCGGGGTGACGTCGCGGGGCGGGTCGTCCTCCTAGCTTTCCGGCCATGGGGAAGACGGTCGCGGTGTTGGCCGCGTTGCTGGTGCTCGTGACGCCGGGCGATCCGCCGGAACCGGTGTGGCGCATCGAGGTCTTCGGGGACCTGCCGCACGCGCGGCACGTCGCCGTGGTCGTGCCGGGGTCCGATGTGGACGGTGACCGGTTCGACCGCACGGTCGGGCGGATGGCCCGGTCGCTGTCGGCCGAGGTGGGCCGGTCCGACGTCGCCGTGGTGGCGTGGCTGGGGTACCGGACGCCGTCCGGGGTGGGGGTGGACGCGGCCGGCGGCCGGCTGGCGCGGGCGGGTGCGCGGTCGCTGGCCGGGTACGTGCGCGGGCTGCCGGGGCAGGTGCACCTGATGTGCCACAGCTACGGGTCCGTGGTGTGCGCGCTGTCCGGGGTCGAGGTGGCGGACGTGGTGTTCGTGGGCAGCCCCGGCGTGCGGGTGTCCTCCGCCCGGGAGATCCGGGCGCGGGTGTGGGCGGCGCGGGGCGCCGAGGACTGGACGCGGTGGGTGCCGAAGGTCCGCGTCGGGGACCTGGGGCACGGGGCCGACCCGGTGTCCCCGGAGTTCGGGGCGACGGTGTTCGACCCCGGCACGGCCACCCGGCACGACCAGTACTTCGACCCCGGGACCGAGTCGTTGCGGGTCATGGCCCGGATCTCGGCGGGGGAGCGGCCGTGACGCGCGATCCGGTGGTCGACGCCGCGCGGGCGTTGGCGATCTGCGGCGTGGTGACGGGGCACTGGCTGGTCACGGCGGTGGTGTCGACCGGTTCCGGGCTCGTGGTGGACAGCCCGCTGCGGTGGCTGCCGGAGCTGTCCTGGGTGAGCTGGGTGCTCCAGACCCTGGGGTTGTTCTTCTTCGCCGGGGGCTTCGCGGCGGCCCGGTCGGGGACGCCGTGGTGGCCACGGGCCCGCCGGGTGGTGCGGCCGGTGTGCGTGCTGCTCGGGGTGTGGGCGCTGGTGCTGTTCGGGATGTCGGCGCGGGGGCTGCCGCAGCAGACCGTGCTGACCGCGGCGTTCCTGGTGGTGACCCCGCTGTGGTTCCTCGTGGTGCACCTGGTCCTGCTCGCCGCCACGCCGTTGCTGCGGCGGATGGGCGGGTGGGGCGTGGCCGTCCCGATCGCGTTGGTGGCGTTGGACGTCGGCTGGGTGAACGTGCTGGCCGTGTGGTGGGCGCCGTGGCAGGTCGGGATCCTGGTGGCCCGGCACGGGCAGCGGCGCTCGTGGGGTGCGGCGCTGTTCGTGCCGGCCGTCGTGGCGTTCGGGTTGCTGCTGCACAACGGGTATCCGTCCGGCGCGGTGGGCGTGCCCGGTGCGGCCGAGTCGAACCTGTTCCCGCCGTCGCCGGTGGCGCTCGCGTTGTCGCTGGCGCAGGTCGGGTTGGTGCTGCTGGTCCGGCCGACGTTCCGGGCACCCCGGTTGAACGCCCGCGCGCTGCCGATCTTCCTGGTGCACCAGAGCGCGTTGCTGGTCGTGACGCTGGTCGGTGCGGCGTTCGGACCGCTACGCGGACTGCACACCGTGCCCGACGACGGGCTCTGGGTGCTGGAGCGGCTCACCTGGCTGCCCGTGTTCGCCGCCGTGACCCTGGTCCTGCTTGGGTATCGCCGCGAGCAGGGCGACCACGATGGTCACGCCGTGCAGGGCGACCATCGGGCCGGTCGGCTCCAGCGCCAGCAGCGGCGGCACGCAGGCCAGCGCGGTGAGCAGCCAGGGCCGCCGGCCGTGGCAGGTGCCGGACCGGACGGTGTGCAGCAGGTACCAGCCCAGCAGCAGGTGGATCAGGTTCTGCAACGGGTCGACCTGGAGCACCACGAGGGTGGCCGACGTGCCGGCGAAGCCCGTGACGACGAACCCCAGCACGCCCAGCACGCCGAAGCCGACGCCGAGGACCGCCGCGAGCCGGGAGCGGTGGCTCTCCCGGGTGTGGCAGGCCACCAGCGCCGCGGTGCGTTCGAACCGGTGGAACGCCAGCAGGACGGGCAGCAGCAGGAGGACCAGGACGGCCAGCCAGCGCGGCCGGGCGGCGATCCAGCCGAACGCGGCGGGCGCGTCCAGCAGGCCGAGCACCCCGATCACGGCGGCCAGCGCGGTCAGGTAGCCGAGGTAGACCGTCATCGGGGCGCGGCGGGCGTAGTCGACGACCTGCCACCGGCGGCTCCCCGCGAGCCACGCTGACACCCGGTCGCGCACCGGCAGCACCGCGCAGATCTGGCCGAGCCCGAGCACCAGCAGGCACACCGTGGGCGGGCTGAGGTTGGAGCCCGGCTCGCCCGGCACGGTCATCATGGTGCTCGGGTAGCCGCCGAACGTGATCAGCGCGAGCAGCACGGGCACGGTCAGCAGCGCCAGCGCGCCGAGCACCCGGCGGGAGACCCGGGGCAGGCTGCCGTCGGCGTAGTAGAAGCCCAGCTGCTGGAGCAGCAGCGCGCCGAGCACCAGGTTGAGGTGGCCACCGACCCGCCAGGACAGGCCGATCCGCAGCACGTCCACGACGATCATCAGGCCGATCAGCGCGACCGGCGTGGCCAACCGGGCACGGCGGTGCAGCCAGGCCATCACCGGCGTGGCGGCGACCGCGACCAGGTACAGCCCGAGGAACCACAGCGGGTGCGCGATCAGCCGGCCGAACATCTCCACGCGCGATTTCGGCACGTCCAGGAATTCCAGCGGCAGCGGCAGCACCAGCCACGCCAGGACGAACGCCAGCACGGGCCGCAGCAACCAGCTGATCCGACTGGCGAGGTACCTCCCGTAACCGCCGCCGGACCGTTGCACGGCCCGCCAGCCGAGCAGGTTCGCGTGCCCGCCGGCGAAGTAGAACAGGGGGATGGTCTGCAACGCCCAGGTGAGCAGCCACAGCCAGTTCGGGCTCACGCCGGCCCAGTGCAGCACGGTCAGCAGCGACTGCCCGACCACCACCAGGCCGAGGCTGGCCAGCCGCAGGAACGCCGCGAACCGGTCCTCGCCGCCGCCGTCGGGCCGCACCGGTCCGGGGGCGGCGGCCCGCCGCCGGGGCAGCCGGGCGATGATCAGGAAGACCACCACCGCGCTGCCGAACCCCCAGGCCAGGATGGGCTCGTTGCCGGGCGGGCCCCAGCGCTGCCGCCACGAGTTGAACTCCAGCCCGGCGGCGTAGAGCCGGGCGACGGCGTGGCACTGCGCGCCGTTGCCGCGCGGGTTGATCTCGCACTGGGCGTGCATGTCCGCGTCGAGCCGGGCGTCCAGCGACTTGCGCGCCTCCGGCGGCAGCGGGCGGCCCTTCCGCTCGGCGTAGCGCAGCAGGTCGTAGCCGAGGTCGTGCGCGCGGCAGGCGACGCCGAAATCCCACTCGGTGTCCCCGGCCGGTCCGGAGCACCCGCCGGTCGGGTCGACGGCGCGGGTGGTGTCGTCCGGCGCGACCACCACGACCGGCACCCGGTCGGTCACCGCGCGGAAGTCGGCCGGGAAGGCGGTGAGCGGCGAGACGCCCATCCTCGGCTGGGCCATCGCCTCGACCGCGCGGGCGGCGACGGCGACGTCGCCGGTGAGCGGTCCGTCGTCGGCTGCGCCGGCCGGGCGGGACGCGATCACCCCGCAGACGAACACCACGAAGGCCACCACCAGCACCCGGAACCAGGCCGGCAGCCGGGTCAGCAGCCGGACACCCGGCCACCCGCTCTTGACGCTGTCCACCGAGGTGTCGCTCATCGGAAAATCAGGTTACGGATCGGCAACGCGGCACGCCAACCGATCACCCCCACCCCCGCACGGGGGCCTGCCCCCACCGCCCGACGGGGGCGCACCGGGCATCAGCGGCAGTCGCCGATCCGGGTCCAGTGCACCGACTTGCCGTTCTTCGCCGGGAAGAGCCCGCCCGGGCCGAGGCACTCGTACCCGCCCTCGCCGGAGTCCGGGTCCTTCCACCGGTACTCGCCCTTCTCGGACGGGAGCTGGTCGCCGCTCCTGGCCCCGTTCGACGGATCGGCCGCGGTCGGTTCGCCGTCGGACATGGTTGCCTCCTGGTCGTGGGTCCTGATCGGCACTGTCCATCGCACCGGGGCGGGGCGCGCGCGGTGGCCGGCGCATCGGGTGGCCGGATCTCACCCGAACGTGGTCAACGGGGGCAGGTGTTCGTGGCCGGGCGGTGGGGTTGCTCCACCGCGCCGCGCCGCAGGAAGTCGTCCCGGTCGGGCAGCACGGCCTTGCGGACGTTCGCGCCCGCGAGGTCCGCGCCGGCCAGGGTCGCGCCGGTGAGGTCCGCGCCGACCAACTGGGCACCGGTCAGCTTGGCCCCGGTGAGGTCGGCTCCGGTCAGCCGGGTGTCGGCGAGGTCCGCGCCGGTCAGGTCGGCCCCGGTCAGGGTGGCGTGGGCGAGGTCCGCGCTGCTCAGCCGGGCGTGGGCGAGGTTGGCCCGGGTGAGGTCCGCGCCGAACGGGTGCGGGTCGTCGCGCGCGTCCACGTCGAGGTGGGCGTCGACCAGCCGCGCCTCGCCGAGGTCCGCGCCGCGCAGGTTGGCGATCCGCAGCGACGCCCCCGTCAGGTTCGCGCAGTGCAGCCCGGCGGCGGGCAGCTCCACGGCGTCCAGGCAGCTGCGGGCCAGGTTGATCACGTGGCTCGCGCCGACCTCCAGCACGGTCTCCAGCGCGGCGGCCACGTCGACCGGCCAGCGGTGGAAGTCGGGTTCGCACCCGCCGGGCCCGAGTTCGCGGTGCCGCCGGACGTAGGCGGACAGCACCCGGCCGACGGTGGGCCGGTGCACGTCGGAGTCCCGCGCGATCGTGCCGAGCGCGTAGATGCCGCCGAGCCGGACGTGCGGCTTGTCGTGGCCGGTCTGGTCGACCGCCTTGGTGAACCGCTCGGCGAGCTGGGCGGTCATCGTCGCGTCGACCTGGCGGCGGGTCTCGTGCAGCGACAGGCTGGTGAACACCAGCGCCACGACCGTGACCAGCGACGTGACCAGCGCGCCCAGCTGCGCCCAGTTCCGGGCTCGGCGGCGGGTGCGGCGGCAGGTCGGGCAACGGCCGGCGGCGGCGCGGCGGCCCGCGACGGCTCTCCTGGTGATCACGACCAACGCCATCGGCCGCCGGTCGCGCCGGCTTGAGCGCGGTCAGGCGGTGGCGAGCACGCCGGCGGTGGTCAGCGAGGCGAGCGCCATCCGGGTCAGCAGGGCCGCCATCTGGTCGCGGTCGAGGTGGGAGCTGTGCGGGGTGGAGTTGATGAGCCCGAACACGGCGTGCGCGGCGGCCCGCGCGGTCGGCTCGTCCACCGCCACGGTCTCCTGGAGGGTCGTCACCCACACCTCGACGTACCGGCGCTGGAGCGCCCGCACCCGGCGGCGGTCCGGGTCGGTGAGGTTCGCCAGGTTGCGCATCTGCACGGTGATCAGCGCGGGGTCGTCCAGCGCGAAGTCGACGTGCCAGCGGACCAGGGCGTGCAGCGCGGCGACCGGGTCGGGCGAGCCGGAGACCCGGGACAGGCCGCCCTCCAGCAGGCGCTCGGAGATCGAGGTCAGCATCTCCCCGAGCATCGCGTCCTTGCTGCGGAAGTGTCGGTAGAGCGCGGGGCCGGAGATCCCGACGGCCGCACCGATGTCGTCGATGCCCACCCCGTGGAAGCCGTGCCGGGCGAACAGCTCGGCGGCCGCGCCCAGGATCTGGTCCCGGCGGGATTGCTTCACTCCATCGGCTGACACGGGCTCATCCTAAACGGGCGGACCACCGGACGTAAACGAGCGTTAACCGATCGGCTGGTGCAAGATCGCCGACCGGACCCCGAGGTGCGGAGTTAACTGTTGACGCAGTCTTTTTATATAGGGCTACCAACTGGTAACACTTGATGTGCTCCGCATCACAACCCTGCGCTTTTCCCTCTGGGAGGCTCCCGATGCGCCCCATCCGAAACCTGCTCAGCGCCGCGGTGGCCGCAGCCGCGGCGTTGCTGGTCGTCGCGGTACCCGCCCAAGCCCAGGCCGGCGCGAATTACGTCGCCCTCGGCGATTCCTACTCGTCGGGAACCGGTACCGGCAGTTATTACAGCGACAGCGGTTCCTGCAAACGCAGCCAGTACTCGTACCCCGCGTTGTGGGCCGCCTCGCACGGCCCGGCGAGCTTCAAGTTCGTCGCCTGCTCCGGCGCGCGGACCGGTGACGTGCTCAACAACCAGGTCAGCGCCCTGGGCGCGTCGACGACCCTGGTCACCATCTCGATCGGCGGGAACGACGCCGGCTTCACCGACGTGATCACCACCTGCACGTTCGGCTCCGACCAGGGCTGCGTGAACCGCGTCGACCAGGCCAAGTCCTACGCCACCGGCACCCTGCCCGGCCTGCTCGACAACGTCTACGCCCAGATCCGCGACCGCGCGCCGGCCGCCCAGGTCGTCGTGCTCGGCTACCCGCGCCTGTACAAGGTGCCGGGGTCGTGCTCGGTGGGCATGAGCGACACCAAGCGCTCGGCGATCAACTCCGCCGCGGACACGCTGGCCACGGTCATCTCCGGGCGGGCGGCGGCGAAGTCGTTCACCTTCAAGGACGTGCGCGGCGCGTTCACCGGGCACGAGATCTGCTCGTCGGCCTGGTGGCTGAACAGCCTGTCGTTCCCGACCGTGGAGTCCTACCACCCCAACCGCGACGGCCAGCGCCTCGGCTACCTGCCGCAGCTCACCGCCGTGACCGGCTGACGTCCGCCTCCGCACCGAAGGGGGTCGCCCGGGCGGCCCCCTTCGCCATGTCCGGGCCGGCCGTCCGGGCTGGTGGACGTGCGGGGTTAACAGGCGCTAACATCTCCTCAGGTTAACGACTGCTAACCGCGAGGAGCCCATGGACGCGCCCGTCCTGCGCAGTGCCGCCGACAAGTCCGGCGAGGCATTCCGGCGGTACACCGACGAGCACACCGCCCTCGTCCACGACCTGCGCGCCAAGCTCGCCGAAGCCGCCCTGGGCGGTCCGGAGAAGTCCCGCGCCCGCCACGTCGAGCGCGGCAAGCTGCTGCCCCGCGACCGGGTGGACGCGCTGCTCGACCCGGGCTCGCCGTTCCTCGAACTGGCACCGCTGGCCGCCGACGGCATGTACGGCGGCGACGCCCCGGCCGCCGGCATGATCACCGGCGTGGGCCGGGTCTCCGGCCGCGAGTGCGTGATCGTCGCCAACGACGCCACCGTCAAGGGCGGCACCTACTACCCGATGACGGTCAAGAAGCACCTGCGCGCGCAGGAGGTCGCCCTCCAGAACCGCCTCCCGTGCGTGTACCTGGTGGACTCCGGCGGCGCGTTCCTGCCCAAGCAGGACGAGGTGTTCCCGGACCGCGAGCACTTCGGCCGGATCTTCTACAACCAGGCCACCATGTCCGGCCAGGGCATCCCGCAGATCGCGGCGGTGCTCGGCTCCTGCACCGCAGGCGGCGCGTACGTCCCGGCGATGAGCGACGAAGCGGTGATCGTGCGCGGCCAGGGCACGATCTTCCTCGGCGGCCCGCCGCTGGTGAAGGCCGCGACCGGCGAGGTCGTCACGGCCGAGGAGCTGGGCGGCGGCGAACTGCACTCGCGCACCTCCGGCGTGACCGACCACCTCGCCGACGACGACGCGCACGCGCTGCGCATCGTCCGCTCCATCGTCAGCACGCTCGGCCCGCGCGCGGAGCGCCCGTGGCGGGTGGAGCCCAGCGTCGAACCCGCCGTCGACCCCGACGAGCTGTACGGCGTGGTGCCCACCGACAGCCGCACCCCCTACGACGTGCGCGAGGTGATCGCGCGGATCGTGGACGGCAGCCGGTTCCAGGAGTTCAAGAAGGAGTACGGCAGCACGCTGGTCACCGGGTTCGCCCGGATCCACGGCCACCCGGTCGGGATCGTCGCCAACAACGGCATCCTGTTCGGCGAGTCGGCCCAGAAGGGCGCGCACTTCATCCAGCTCTGCGACCAGCGCTCGGTGCCGCTGGTGTTCCTCCAGAACATCAGCGGGTTCATGGTCGGCCGCGAGTACGAGGCGGGCGGCATCGCCAAGCACGGGGCCAAGATGGTGACCGCCGTGGCGTGCGCCCGGGTGCCGAAGTTCACCGTGGTGATCGGCGGCTCGTTCGGCGCGGGCAACTACTCGATGTGCGGCCGGGCGTACTCGCCCCGGTTCCTGTGGATGTGGCCCAACGCCCGGATCTCGGTGATGGGCGGCGAGCAGGCCGCGTCGGTGCTCGCGACCGTGCGGCGCGACCAGCTCGGCGACTCGTGGTCCGCGCAGGACGAAGAGGCGTTCAAGGCCCCGATCCGGCAGCAGTACGAGGACCAGGGCAACCCCTACTACTCCACGGCACGGCTGTGGGACGACGGCGTGATCGACCCGAAGGACACCCGCACGGTGCTCGGGCTCGCGCTGTCCACGGCGGCCAACGCGCCGCTGGATCCTGTCCACTACGGCGTTTTCCGGATGTGATGGGGATGTTCGACAGCGTTCTGGTGGCCAACCGGGGCGAGATCGCGGTCCGGGTGATCCGCGCGTTGCGGCGCTTCGGGATCAGGTCCGTCGCGGTGTACAGCGACGCCGACGCCGACGCGCTGCACGTGCGGCTGGCCGACCGCGCGGTCCGCATCGGCCCCGCTGCCGCCCGCGAGAGCTACCTGTCCGCGGAGCGGATCATCGACGCGGCGCGGGAGACCGGCGCCCAGGCGATCCACCCCGGCTACGGCTTCCTGGCCGAGAACACCGAGTTCGCCCGCGCCTGCGAGAAGGCCGGGCTGGTGTTCATCGGCCCGCCCGCCGAGGCGATCGACGCCATGGGCGACAAGATCCGGGCCAAGCTCACCGTCCGCGCGGCCGGCGTGCCGGTCGTCCCGGGCCGCACCGAAGCCGGCATGACCGACGACGACCTGGTCGACGCGGCGGCCGAGATCGGGTTCCCGGTGCTGCTCAAGCCCTCCGCCGGCGGCGGCGGCAAGGGGATGCGCCTGGTGCACGAGGAGTCCGCGCTGCGCGACGCGATCGAGTCCGCCCGTCGCGAGGCGCGCAACTCGTTCGGCGACGACACGCTGCTCATCGAGCGGTTCGTGACCAACCCCCGGCACATCGAGATCCAGGTCCTGGGCGACGCGCACGGAACCGTCGTGCACCTCGGCGAACGGGAGTGCAGCCTCCAGCGGCGGCACCAGAAGATCATCGAGGAAGCGCCGTCCCCGCTGCTGACCCCCGAGGTCCGCGAAGCCATGGGGCGGGCCGCGGTGGACGCCGCGAAGTCCGTCGGCTACGTCGGCGCGGGCACCGTCGAGTTCATCGTGGACGGCACCACCGGCGACTACTTCTTCATGGAGATGAACACCCGCCTCCAGGTCGAGCACCCGGTCACCGAACTGGCCACCGGCGTCGACCTGGTCGAGTGGCAGCTCCGGGTCGCCGCCGGGGAACCGCTGGGCATCGGGGACGTCCCGCCGACCAGGTTCGCCGTCGAGGCCCGGGTCTACGCGGAGGACCCCGCGCGCGGGTTCCTGCCGACCGGCGGCACCGTCCTCGCGCTGCACGAGCCCGACGACGTCCGGATCGACTCGGCGCTGCGGGTCGGCCTCACCGTCGGCAGCGACTACGACCCGATGCTGGCCAAGGTGATCGCCCAGGGCGACACCCGCGCGGAAGCGTTGCGGCGCCTGGACTCCGCGCTCGGCCGGATGGTCCTGCTCGGGGTCACCACCAACATCCCGTTCCTGCGCGCCCTGCTCGCCGACGAGGACGTGCGCGCCGGCGACCTCGACACCGGCCTGGTCGAGCGCAAGCTGGAGTCGCTGACCCACGACGACGTCCCGGACGAGGTGTACGCCGCCGCCGCGCTGGAGCGGCAGCTCGCGCTGCGCGGCGACGACCCGTGGGAGCGGCCGGGCGGCTGGCGGATCGGCGAGCACGCCTGGACCACCTGGCGCGTCGACGACGTGGACGTGCGCGTGCGCGGCGACGAAGTCGTGGTGGGCGAAGGAGAACCGTTCCGGCTCACCGCCTCGGTCGAGGGCGGGGACCTGGTCGTCGGCGCGCGCCGGTACGCGATGGCCCGGTCGGGCAACGTGCTGTGGCTGGGCGCGGACGGCCGCACCTGGGCGTTGACCGAGACCGAGCGGTCCGAGATCTCCGCGCACGAGGCCGCCGGCAGCGCCGGGCCGGTCACCAGCCCGATGCCCGGCACCGTCCTCGTGGTGCGTGCCGAGGCGGGCGACCACGTCACCGCCGGCCAAGCCCTGTTCGTGGTCGAGGCGATGAAGATGGAGCACACCGTCACCGCACCCACCGACGGCGTGCTCGCCGAAGTGAACGTCCGAGCGGGCCAACAGGTCGCGCTGGACCAGCCCCTAGCCGTCGTCGTGCCCCACCAGGAGTGAGCGATGTTGGACTTCCGCCTTGACGAGGAATACGAGGCACTGCGCAAGACGGTCGAGGAGTTCGCGCGCGAGGAGGTCGCCCCGGTCATCGGCGACTTCTACGAGCGCGAGGAGTTCCCGTACGAGATCGTCGCCAAGATGGGGCGGATGGGCCTGTTCGGCCTGCCGTTCCCGGAGGAGCACGGCGGCATGGGCGGCGACTACTTCGCGCTGTGCCTGGCCCTGGAGGAGCTGGCCCGGGTCGACTCGTCGGTCGCCATCACCCTGGAAGCGGGCGTTTCGCTGGGCGCGATGCCGTTGTACCGCTTCGGGAACGCCGAGCAGCAGGCCCAGTGGCTGCCCGCGCTGTGCGCCGGCGAGAAGCTGGGCGCGTTCGGCCTCACCGAGCCGGGCGGCGGTTCGGACGCGGGCGCGCTGCGCACCACGGCCCGGCTGGACGGCGACGAGTGGGTGATCAACGGCACCAAGGCGTTCATCACCAACTCCGGCACCGACATCACCGGCCTGGTCACGGTCGCGGCCGTGACGGGCCGCAAGGACGACGGGCGGCCGGAGATCTCGGCCATCCTCGTGCCGTCCGGCACGCCGGGCTTCTCGGTGTCGCGCAAGTACTCCAAGGTCGGCTGGAACGCCTCCGACACCCGTGAACTGTCCTTTCAGGACTGTCGGGTGCCGGCGGCCAACCTGGTCGGCGAGCGGGGCCGGGGCTACGCGCAGTTCCTCCAGACGCTCGACGAGGGCCGGATCGCCATCGCGGCGCTGAGCGTCGGCCTGGCCCAGGGGTGCGTGGACGAGAGCCTGCGCTACGTCGGCGAGCGCGAGGCGTTCGGCCGCAAGATCGGCCAGTACCAGGCGATCCAGTTCAAGATCGCCGAGATGGAGGCCCGCACGCACACCGCGCGCCTGGCGTACTACCAGGCGGCGGCGAAGATGCTGCGCGGCGAGCCGTTCAAGCGCGAGGCGGCGATCGCCAAGCTGGTGTCGTCCGAGGCGGCGATGGACAACGCCCGCGAGGCCACCCAGATCTTCGGCGGCTACGGCTTCATGAACGAGTACCCGGTGGGCCGGTTCTACCGCGACGCCAAGATCCTGGAGATCGGCGAGGGCACCAGCGAGGTGCAGAAGATGCTGATCGCCCGGGAGCTAGGGCTCAAGTAGTTCCGCGAAGTACTCCCGCGCGCTGCGGTTCGAGGCGAGGGGAGCCGCCTGGCCGGCCCACAGGCTCATGTGGTCGGCCGGCGGCCGCTCCGCCGCGAACTCGCGCAGCGGGAGCATCAGCGCGTTCTGGAACGGGTAGGGCGGCACCACGTCCTCGAACCCGGCCAACTCCTCGACCAGGCCGTTGCGGATGCCGCGCGCGTGGCGGCCGGAGAAGATCCGCGTCAGCACGGTGAACCTGGCGCCGTGACCGCCGAGCGCGATCTTGTGCGCCTCGGGCGCGCCGGATTCGTGCGTGGCGAGGAACCCGGTGCCGATCTGCACACCGTCCGCCCCGAGCGCGCGAGCCGCGCGGACACCCCTCGCGTCCGCGATGCCCCCGGCCGCGACCACCGGGACCTCGACGGCGTCGACCACCTGCGGCACCAACGAGAACGTGCCCACCAGCGAGTGCTCGACCGGCCGCAGGAACGCGCCCCGGTGCCCGCCCGCGTCACTGCCCGACGCCACCACGGCGTCCACCCCGGACTCCGCGAGCGCGATCGCCTCCTCGACCGTGGTCGCCGTGCCGAGCACCACGATCCCCTTGGCGTGCGCGGCATCCAGCAGCCACCTCGGCGCGAGTCCCATCACCAGGCTGATCACCGGCGGCGCGGCGGCGAGCAGCGCGTCCGCCTGCTCCTCGAACACCGGCACCACCACGTGCCGGGGCGGCTCCAACCCGAACCGCCGGTACAGCGGCTCGACCCGTGCGATGTGCGGCGCGAGGTCGACCGGCTCCCGCTCGCTCGGCTGCGGCACCCACAGGTTGACCGCGAACGGCTTGTCCGTGGCACCGCGCAGGTCCCGCACGACCTCGGTGATCGCCTCCGGCCGCAAGTGGTGCGCCCCGAACGACCCGAGCCCACCCGCGTCCGACACGGCGGCCGCCAGCGCCACCGACGACAACCCGCCGCCGAACGGCCCCGGGATGATCGGGTGCTCGACCCCGAGCAGCGCGGCGAGCCTCATGCCACCCGCCCGATCCGCAGCTGCCCCGCCACCTCGGCCACCCGCCGCCCGAGGTGCGCGGCCGTCTCCAGGTCGGCCTTCGCCGGAGCCAGGTCGGGCGGCGCGTCGGCGGGCGACTGGGCCATCGCGCCGATGAACCCGCCCAACCGGTTGAGGTCGGTGGGGCTGCCGTCGGTCCGGTAGAGCCAGCCGGGCGGCAGGCCCAGCGACACCCAGTGCATCCCGTGCTGCGCGGCGAACAGCGCCAGGCCGGTGAGCGTGTTCAGCTTGTCGCCGTTGAGCCCGGCCGAGTTCGTGAACCCGGCCGCCACCTTGTCCCGCCAGCCCTGCGCGGCCCAGACCCGCACGCTCGCTTCGGCGAACGCCTGGAACGCGGCCGACCGGCCCGCCATGTAGGTGGGCGAGCCGAACACGATGGCGTCGGCCGAGTCGAGATCGGACCACAGGTCGTCGCCCAGCGCCGTCACGTCGCACAACAACGCCCGCGCCCCGGCCACCTCCCGCACCCCGGCCGCCACCGCGTCGGCCTGGCGGGCCGTGTGCCCGAACCCGCTGTGGAACGCCACCGCCACCCTCGTCGCGCTCTCGTCTCTCACCGCTGCGCTGCTCGTCGTCATGCCGGGAAAGGTAGACGACCGGTCAACTATCGAGCAATAGTTGACCGGTCGTCTAGTCTGGCGGTATGGGACGGACCAGCGACGCGCGGGAGAAGCTGCTGGACGCCGCGTGCGACCTCATGCGGGGGCGCGGGTACGGCGCGATCGGCGTCGCCGAGATCTGCGACCGGGCCGGCGTGCGCAAGGGCAGCTTCTACCACTTCTTCGACTCGAAGCAGACGCTCACCGTCGAGGCGCTGCGCGTCGCGTGGGCGGGCGAGGGTGCGATGTGGCGTGCGGCGCTGCGTGCGGACGGCGCGCCGTTCGTGCGGTTGGCGCGGCTGTTCGAGGCCCAGGCCGAGGCGCAGCACCGGAGCAAGCGCGAGGTCGGCGCGGTGCGCGGCTGCCTGTACGGCAACCTCACGCTGGAGCTGGGCAACCGGGACGAGGCCGTGCACGCGTGCCTGAAGGAGATCTTCGACGAGCAGGTCGCCCTCGTCCACGAAGTCCTGCTGGAGGCGCACTCGCACGGCGACCTGGCCGCCGAACGCGCCACCCGCCCGTACGCCCGTGCCGTGCTGGCCCAGGTGGAGGGCATGGTGCTGTTCGCGAAACTCGACAACGACCCGGCGCTGTTGGACGGATTGTGGCCGCAGATCGCGGGGCTGCTCGGCGTCGCTTAGGGCAATCGCGTGAATAAACTGTGGAAACCTGCATCCGAATGCATTCATGTGTGAAACGGTGTCGGCGCGAGAGGCTTGGACACTCGGTGAAAGCCGGGCAGATCGATTCGGGGAGGGGTCGACAAATGTCCGAACCAGTCAAGGCGAGGTCCCGGCCGTCCAAGGTGAAGTTCCGCGTCCTGGCGGCGTTGGCCACCCTGGCGCTGGTCGTGTTCGGCGCGGTGCAGGTGGCGACGGCGGGCACCGGTGCGCCGGTCCGCGGCCAGGAGCAGCCGCCGCTGAGCGCGTGGGCGCAGGAGCAGGCGAAGCTGGCCGGCGGCCCGCGCGTGCAAGCCACTCCGCAGCTGGTCTACGCCGTGGTCGACAACGGGGCGCTGACCGGTCAGAACTTCGGGGCGTCCGGCGCGACCAGGCTCGCGGTCGGCACGTACGAGGTGTTCTTCGGCAACTACAACATCACCGCGGGGTCGTACGTGGCGACCCTGGGCATCCCGGGCAACGTGGGCTTCGGCCCGCCCGGTGAGGTCACGACGGTGGGGCGGGTGACCACGACCAACGGCCTGTTCATCCACACCTACGACTCGGCGGGCGTACTGGCAGACCGGGCGTTCCACGTCCAGGTCGCCTTCTGATCCCGCGCGGGCGGTAATTCCGAGGCTCATTTCCGGGTGGTCCTCGCGTGCATTGTGGCACGCGAGGATCGCCGTTCTGCGTTGTGGGAAACTGTTTCAAGCCTCACCTGCTACGCGCCGCCGTCACGGGCACGTGTCGCACAAACGGGTGATCATCCAAGGATTCGGTACGAAAACACCGTTACCGATACTCGGTTTGATTTTGGAACCCCGCGAACCCCGCGACCACTTGACGACGACCAGCCGACCGCCACCCGACCACCTCCTGGCGACCACCCGACCAACGCACCCCAGACCCCACACCCGACCCCAACCCACACCCGACTCCGACCCCGACCCCGACCCCGACCTCACACCCGACCCCGACCTCATGCCCGACCCCGACCTCATGCCCGATCCCGACCTCATGCCCGATCCCGACCTCATGCCCGATCCCGACTACGGCCCACACCCGATCCCGACCCACCGGATCCCGATCCCGACCAAGCCAGGACCCGTCCGCCTCGGGGCGCTCGCCCCCGGCCTCAGGTGAACGGCCGACCCCCGCACCTCCCGACCATCCGCATCCTCTGGCCTCCCGCACCCTCCGACCCAGCGTCTCCCCGGAGTTGTCCGGCTCCCGCAGTTGCCTGACTCCGGCAAGCGCCGGTGCTCCGGCAGGCGCGGTGGGCCGGCGAGACCCGAGCCCGAACGCCACTCGCCGCCCCGCAGGCCCAGCCGCCGCTGGGCCTGCGGGGCACGGCATTTGGCTCAGGCGCGTGGCTGGCGCTCGGTGAGGCGGCCTGAACTGCGGCCCCTGCGGCGCAGGGAGCCTGGCGGTGCAGGGGCTCGGCGGTGCAGCGGCTCGGTGGTGGAGGCTCGGCGGCAGGGCGGCCCGGCTGCCCGGCGGGCGGTAGGCGGGCCAGAGAATGTCCACAGTGGAGCCCGTGCGGTAGCGAGCGAGAGTCTTGGGGCGCTCCGCCCTGTGGTGTGGCCGGCGGGTGGCCGCCTACCTGCGGCCACGGCTGTTCGCCCCCACGCGCCTGGCCGGCGCTCGCACGCGAGCCCGTCCGCAACGCACGAGCTCATCCGCACGGCGAGCCGAGCGAGCCGGGCACGTTCGCGCACTGCCGCGCCGCCTGTCGGCCGCGATTGGCTGCCGCCGCGCCGCGTTCCGGTCTCGCTGCGAGCTGCCGTGTGCCCTGGCTCGCCCCGTCCCGTTTCGCCGCGCCCTGCCGTGTCCTGGCTCGCTGGGCTTCGGCGCGGCCAGGCCCGTTTCGCCGCGCCCCATCCCGGATTCGCCGTTGTCCTGGCCGGCTCGCCGCATCCTGGTGGGCGCCGACGGTGGCGGGCCGGCGATGGTGGGGACGGCGATGGCTGCGGTGGCGGTGGCGGTGGCGGAGTGGACGGTGGCGGGGCGAGGGGGAGGTGGGGTGAAGCGGGGGGTGAAATGGGGGATTAGGTTCGATTTGGTAGAGATTGTCCGAAATGTCCGTGACGGCCTTCGCCTGCGTGGAAGCGGGCGAGGCCGGATTCCGCGTCCCGCAGGGAGATCAGGCCACGGTCGCGTTCGTTGGACAGGGCGGTTTCCTCGTCCAAGCCGTCCTGGTCCAGGACCGACAGGCGGTCTTGGCGCAGGCAGGTCTGGGGGAACGACGCCAGTTCCCGCGCCAGTTCTTCGGCGGCCGCACGGGCCGTTCCGGTCGGCACCACCCGGTTCGCCAGGCCCATGGCCAAGGCTTCCGGCGCTCCCACCGGCCGGCCGGTGAGGATCAGGTCCAGGGCCCGCGACTGGCCGATCAGCCTGGGCAGGCGGACGGTTCCGCCGTCGATCAGCGGGACGCCCCACCGCCGGCAGAACACGCCGAAGATCGCGTCCTCGTCCGCCACGCGCAGGTCGCACCACAGGGCGAGTTCCAGACCGCCCGCCACGGCGTGGCCGGACACGGCGGCGATCACCGGTTTCGACAGGCGCAGCCTGGTCGGGCCCATCGGGCCGGTCGGGGAGAGGGGGTCGTTGGCGCGGTCGGTTCCCAGGGCCTTGAGGTCGGCCCCGGAGCAGAACGTGCCGCCCTCGCCGTGCAGGACGGCCACCGACAGCGATTCGTCCTCGTCGAACTCGCGGAACACCTCGGTCAGCGTGTGCGCCGTCGGGCCGTCCACCGCGTTGCGCACCGCCGGCCTGTTGAGCAGCACCGTGCACACCGCACCGGACCGCTCCACGCGCACCGAACTCACAGCTTCGGCCGCCCCCGTCCGATGATCGCCTCGAAGTCCACCCCGCGCGGCAGCGTGCCGAACGCCGCGCCCCAGTCCCCCGACAGCCGCGACGCGCAGAACGCGTCCGCCACCGCCGGGTGCCCGTGCCGCACCAGCAGGGAACCCTGCAACGCCAACGCCATCCGCTCCACCAGCCTGCGCGCCCGGACTTCCAGGTCGGCCACGTCCGTCAGCTCAGTCTTCAACGCCTCGACCGCCGCGTCCAGCCGCCGGTCGGCACCACGTGCCGCGTCCAGCTCGGCGAAGAACTCCGCCACCGCCTCCGGTTCACGGGCCATCGCGCGCAGCGCGTCGAGCGCGGCGACGTTGCCCGACCCCTCCCAGATCGACATCAGCGGCGATTCGCGGAACAGCCGGGGCATCCCCGAATCCTCGATGTACCCGTTGCCGCCCAGGCACTCCAGCGCCTCGGCGGCGTGCGCCGGGCCGCGCTTGCACACCCAGTACTTGATCACCGCCAGGCCCAGTCGGCTGCGCGTCCCGGCCAGCCAGAGCGCGGCGGTGGTGGCCGCCTCGGACTCCACGGCCAGGTCCGCCAGGACGTTGCGCATGGCCGGCTGGTCGACCAGGTCACGCCCGAACGCCGTGCGGTGCGCGGCGTGGTGGGTCGCCTGGGTCAGGCCGTAGCGCATCCCGGACGCGCTGCCCAGCACGCAGTCCAACCTGGTCGTGTTGACCATCTCGATGATCGTCCGCACGCCCCGGCCGGGCTCGCCGACCAGCCACCCCACCGCGCCGTCGTACTCCAGTTCGGCGGACGCGTTGGACTTGTTGCCCAGCTTGTCCTTCAGGCGCTGCAGGAACATCGCGTTGCGCGTCCCGTCCGGCAGCACGCGCGGCAGCACGAAGCAGGACAGGCCCTCCGGCGTCTGCGCCAACGTCAGGAACAGGTCGGACATCGGCGCGGAGGTGAACCACTTGTGCCCGGTCAGCAGGTAGTGGTCGCCCGCCCTGGTGGCGGTGGTGGTGTTCGTGCGGACGTCCGAGCCGCCCTGCTTCTCGGTCATCGACATGCCCGCGAGCAGGCCGCGCTTGCCCGCCGGCGGGCGCAGGCCGAAGTCGTACGTGGTGGACGCGAGCAGCGGTTCGTACTGTTCGGCCAGTTCGGGTGTTTTGCGCAGTGCGGGCACCGACGCGTAGGTCATCGAGATCGGACAGCCGTGGCCGGCCTCGGCCTGGCTCCACACGTAGAACTTCGCGGCACGCGCCACGTGCGCGCCCGGCCGGTCGTCGCGCCACGGCGTCGCGTGCAGGCCGTGCGCGACGGCGGTGGTCATCAACCGGTGCCACGCGGGGTGGAACTCGACCTCGTCCACGCGGTGCCCGTACCGGTCGTGGGTGTGCAGGACGGGCGGGTTGGCGTTCGC
Organism: Saccharothrix sp. NBAS 001; assembly: GCF_056640475.1. Taxonomy (NCBI): domain Bacteria; kingdom Bacillati; phylum Actinomycetota; class Actinomycetes; order Pseudonocardiales; family Pseudonocardiaceae; genus Saccharothrix; species Saccharothrix sp. NBAS 001. The sequence continues at coordinate 6,860,293 of NZ_CM153251.1, read as the reverse complement.
CTGCCGTCCCAGGTGCTGGACGTCCGCCGAGCCCGCTTCGACGCCGAGTTCGCGCAGCTCCGCCTCGGCCCACGCCGCGCCGCCGCGGTGCAGCCCGTCGAGCAGCGCGGGGTCCTCGGCCACGTCATGGCCTTCCAGCGGGGGGACCTGGTTGGTCACCTGGTGCGTGGCGCGGGTCATGCCCCTCAGGGTACTACCGGGCGGTAACTTCCTGGTCGGTCAAAATTTGGGGGTGCTGACGCCCGTTCGTCGGCCTAACGTCGATCTCGTGAGCGATCACAGGCAGGCGGTGGCCGCGCTGCGCGGCCAGTACGCGGCGATCCCGGCGGGCAGACCCGTCCGGCTCGCCAAGCCGACGTCGAACCTGTTCCGGTTCCGCGCCGACCAACCCGGCGGTCTCGACGTGGCCCGCTTCGACCGAGTGCTCTCGGTCGACGCGTCCGCGCGCACCGCTCAAGTGCAAGGCATGACCACCTACGAGAACCTGGTCGACGCCACCCTCCCGCACGGCCTGATGCCGCTGGTCGTGCCACAGCTCAAGACGATCACGCTGGGTGGCGCGGTCGCCGGGCTGGGCATCGAGTCCAGCTCGTTCCGCAACGGACTGCCGCACGAGTCGGTGCGCGAGCTGGAGGTGCTCACCGGCGACGGCGAGGTCGTCGTGCTCAAGCCGTCCGACGACCTGTTCCGGGGCTTCCCGAACTCCTACGGGACGCTCGGCTACGCGTTGCGGGCGGAGATCGAGCTGGAGCCGGTCCGGCCGTTCGTGCGGCTGCGGCACGTGCCGTTCGGGTCGGCCGCGGAACTGGCCGAGGTCGTGGAGGCGGTCTGCGCGGAACGCTCCTACCAGGGCGAGCCGGTCGACTTCATCGACGGCACGGTGTTCTCCGGCCACGAGCAGTACCTCACGCTGGCGGACTGGGCCGACAGCGCGCCGTACCGGTCGGACTACACCGGGCGCAACATCTACTACCGCTCGATCCAGGCGCGGCGCACGGACTACCTGACCGTGCGCGACTACCTGTGGCGCTGGGACACCGACTGGTTCTGGTGCTCGCGCGCGTTCGGCGCCCAGCACCCGGTGGTGCGCAGGCTGTGGCCCAAGCGGTACCTGCGGTCGGACGTCTATCACCGGATCGTGGCGTGGGACCGCAGGAGCGGGTTCAGCGCCAAGATGAGCAAGGCCGTGCAGGAGCCGGTGATCCAGGACGTCGAGATCCCGGTGGCGAGGCTGGCCGAGTTCCTGGACTTCTTCCACCGCGAGATCGGCATCGAGCCGGTCTGGCTGTGCCCGATCCGGCTGCGCGACGGCGCGGCCTGGCCGCTGTACCCGATGGACCCGGGCGAGCTTTACGTCAACGTCGGCTTCTGGTCCACTGTGGACCTGCGACCGGATGAGAAGATGGGCAGCCGCAACCGGCTGATCGAGGACAAGGTGACCGAACTCGGCGGCCACAAGTCGCTGTACTCGGACTCCTACTACGAAGAAGGGGATTTCTGGGCGAAGTACAACGGTGCCGTCTACCGCGACCTCAAGCAGCGGTACGACGCCGACGCCCGGCTCCCCGACCTGTACGCCAAGTGTGTTCTCCGCAGGTGAATGGAGGTTCCATGCGGTTGGCCGAGGTGTTCCAGCGGGCGGTCGGCGGCGACGCGTCCGTGGGTTTCAGCGCATACGACGGCAGCCGGGCGGGTTCGGCCGACGCGGACGTGCGCATCGAGGTGAGATCGCCGGAGGCGTTGTCCTACCTGGCGTCCGCACCCGGTGAGCTGGGTCTGGCGCGGGCGTACGTGACCGGCCACCTGGAGATCATCGGGGACGTGTACGGCGCGCTGGTGCACCTGTCCGAGTTGTCGCTGCGGGAGGTCCCGTGGCGGGAGCGGCTGGAACTGCTGGGCCAGTTGGGCAAGCAGCGGCTCAACGCCAAGGTCGAGATCCCGCCGCAGGAGCGCAAGCTGCACGGCCTGCGCCACTCGAAGGCGCGCGACCGCGAGGCGATCGCGCACCACTACGACGTGTCGAACACGTTCTACGAGTGGCTCCTGGGGCCGTCCATGGCCTACACCTGCGCAGTGTACCCGTCCGGAACGTCCACTTTGGAGGAGGCCCAGTTCGCCAAGCACGACCTGGTGGCCCGCAAACTCGGCCTCAAGCCCGGGATGCGGCTGCTGGACGTCGGCTGCGGGTGGGGCGGGATGGTGATGCACGCCGCGCGCGAGTACGGCGTGAAGGCGCTGGGCGTCACGCTGTCGCGCAACCAGGCGGAGTGGGCGCAGAAGGCGATCGTCGAGGCGGGCCTGTCGGAGCTGGCCGAGGTGCGCTACCTGGACTACCGCGACGTCCGGGAGACCGGGTTCGACGCGGTCAGCTCGATCGGCCTCACCGAGCACATCGGCAAGGCCAAGCTGCCCGCCTACTTCCGCTCGCTGTACCGCAAGCTGCGGCCCGGCGGGCGGATGCTCAACCACTGCATCACCCGGCCGGACAACCGGCAGCGGGCGCGGACCGGCGGGTTCATCAACCGGTACGTGTTCCCGGACGGCGAGCTGGTCGGCCCCGGCCACCTGGTGTCGCTGATGCACGACACCGGGTTCGAGGTGCGGCACGAGGAGAACATCCGGGAGCACTACGCGCTGACGCTGGCGGCGTGGGGCCGCAACCTGGAAGCGCACTGGGACGACGCCGTGGACGAGGTCGGGCTCGGCCGGGCGCGGGTGTGGCGGCTCTACCTCGCCGCGTCGCGGCTGGGGTTCGAGCGCAACAACATCCAGCTCCACCAGGTGCTGGGGGTGAAGCTGGACGGTACGTCGTCCGGGATGCCGCTGCGCCCGGACTGGAGTTGACGGTCCGGACGTCCACGGCGGCGTTGACGGGCGAGAGGTAGAACAGCACCGGGGCGGCCGGCGCCCACGCGTCGCGCCGGTCGCCCCGTGGCAGGTGCAGGGTCGGGGCGTCCAGGGTGAACCGATCGACGCCGTCACACCGCCGGGTGATTTTCGCGGTCGACGTGACGGGTTCCGCGAAGCGATCGGCGCGGAGCGGGCGGTCGTCCGGGAGACCACCGTCGAAGTTGCCGGAGGACGTGGTCCTCGCGGCCGGCGCGGCGCTGGACCTGGCCTTGCGGCTGTTGCGGTCGGCCCTGGTGGGGCGGTCGGCCTAGGTGAGGGACGTGCGGAAGCGGGTCCAGGTGGTGGGGTGGAGGTGCAGGGCGTGCTGGTGGGGGTCTTTTGAGTCCCGGATGCCCGCTCCGTCCTCGGCCAGCCGCACTTCTACGCAGTTGTCGTTGCCTGCGGTGCTGTAGCTGCTTTTGAGCCACTCGGTGTCGCGCGCGGTCACATCGCCTCCAGTGCTGTTTCCAGTCGCGAACGCGATTCTTCCTCGCTGAAGGCCAGTTCTTGAAGCCGCCGAAAGCACCGTGCGATCGCCTCGGTGTCAGCCGGCTCGTCCAGGTAGGTGGACGGGCCGTAGGCCACCGGCAGCAGGCCGACACGAGGGGTACCCAGGTCGAATGAGAACAGGACCAACGCGCCTTGCTGGCAGGGATTGCGGGGGTCGGTGGCGTCGAGCAGGCGGAGCGAGATGTTCGGTCGGTGGGCAGACGTCAGGAGGTGTTCGATCTGTCGCCGCATGACCTCGGGCCCACCGACCGCGATCGCCAGGGCGTCCTCGGTGAAGAAGAACGCGAACTCTTTGTCGGCGAGGAGCTTCTGGCGTTCGAGCCTGAAGGCGATCCGGTTGGCGCGCTCCTGGTAAGACGGCTCCCACCAGACCCCGTCGCCGGATGCCATCTGCACTTCGGTGTACTCGGGGAGTTGGAGCAGGCCGGGGATGACGGCGCGGTCGTAGTAGGTGACGCTGGTCGCGGCGGCTTCGAGGTCGGCGATGCGACTGTGCGCGCCGGGCAGCAGATCCACGTAGGCGCGCTTCGGTTGGCGTTTGCGGGCTTCCACGCCCATCGCGAGGATCTTCTTGCGGTCCTGCGGGTTCGCCCCGTAGTGGGTGAGCAGTCGGGCCAGGTCGGCGGCGGTGAGGTTCGCGCGGCCGTCTTCGACCTTGATCAGCTGGCTGCGGTCCTTGCCGATCGCGCCCGCCGATTCGTCCAAGGTCTTGCCCGCCGCTTGGCGCAGCCGCCGCAACTCGCTGCCGAGCAGTCGTCTCGGCATGGTCTGCACGGCTTGGCCCACGACGACCTCCCGGTGGAATCACTCGACTAGGTAACTGCGCAACTCTCACGTGAGCCCTTAATCTCGCCCCACGTTCGATTAGTTGCTCCGTACAGCCTAGTGGAGGACGTGTCATGGCAGTCGAAACGCCCGCAGTCTCGGTACTCGCCTCGGTCGTCATCGCGGAGGGCACCACCGTGCGGACCCGCACCGACCTGGACGACCGCGAGCTTTACGTGGTCTTCGACGGCGATCCCGGCACGTTCGACCTCACCATGACGCGGGACGTGGCCGCCGCGTGCGTCGCCCAGTTCACCGAAGCCCTCAACACCCCGGCCGGACGCGTTTCGGGCCACTGACCGAGACCGTCGGAACCCGGTCTTCGGCAGTGGCCCGTGAGGTCCGCTCCGCACCGACCCATCAGGTCAGCTGGTCGGCGATCTGCTTCGCCTGGTTGGACGGGATCGCGAAGCCGATCCCGACGCTGCCCGCCGACCCGCTGTCCGACGCCGGCGAGTAGATCGCCGAGTTGATCCCGACCACCTCGCCCGCGGAGTTGATCAGCGGTCCGCCCGAGTTGCCCGGGTTGATCGACGCGTCGGTCTGGATCGCCTGGTAGCTGACCGGTGCCGACCGGCGGCTCTCGCCCGGCACGGTGACCTTCCGGTCCAGCGCGCTGACGATCCCCGACGTGACCGTGCCCTGCAAGCCCTCCGGCGAACCGATCGCGACGACCTGGTCGCCGATCTTCACGTTGTCCGAGTCGGCGAACGTGGCCGCGGTCAACCCGCTCACGCCCTGCGCCTGCACGACCGCCAGGTCGCTGGTCGCGTCCGTCCCGAGCACCTTCGCGTCGACCGTCCGGCCGTCGCTCAACGTCACCGTCACCTGCTGCGCGCCCGACACCACGTGGTTGTTGGTCAGGATCCGGCCGTCCGCGGAGAGCACCACGCCCGAGCCGATGCCCTGCCCCTGCGCCGTCGCCACGTTCACCTGGACCACGCTCGGCAGCACCTTCGCCGCCACCGCGCTGACGTCCAGAGTGGACTGGTTCGAGGTCTGCAACGCCACCGACGAGCCGGACGTGCCGACCGCCGGGCCCGGTGCGTTCATCGCGCCGACCACCCCGCCGGTGACCCCGCCGAACAGCGCGGCGATCAGCGCCGCCGACGTGACCACCGTGCCGGTCCGCCGCCAGAACGGCTTGGGCGCGGGCGGTGCCGGCTGCGGCTGGAAGCCGACCGGGCCGTGCGGACCGACCGGACCGAGAGGACCTTGAGGACCCTGAGGACCGAAGCTCTGCGGGGCCTGGTGCAGTGAGCCGCTCATCGCGGGGAAGTCCTGTGTCATGTACCCAGGAAAGCCCCGCAGGCTATGAACAACCTGAGCGTCCGCCTAGGAGTTGCCAAGAAGTGCGCGGACCTCGCCGGCGGTGAGCGTCCGCCTCCCGAACAGCGGCCCCTGCGCGCCGGTCACGCCCAGCTCCCGCAGCCGCCGCGCCTGCGCCGCTGTGGTGACGTCCGCCGCGTGCAGCGGGACGCCCAGCGTCCGCGCCCAGTCCAGCGACGCCACCGCGGCGCTCTCGTCGACCGGGTTCGCGCCCTCGGCCAGGCCGTCCACCGGCGTGCCCTGGAACTTCACGCCGTGCAGCGGGATCCGCCGCAGCTCGTCCGCCGGGATGTTGCCGCCGCCCACCTGGTCCAGCACGAACCGGACGCCGTGCTCGGCGAGGATGCCGAGTTCCTCCGCCTGGTCCTCGCCGACCTGCGCGGGCAGCCGCTCGCCCAGCTCGAAGCGCAGCCGGTCGGCGGGCAGACCGCTGGTCCGCAGGACCCGCCGCACCTCGGCGACCAGCTCCGGCTCCTGGCAGTGCCGCGCGGTCAGGTCCATGGCCAGCACGGGCGCGGCCGGCCCGAACTCGGCGTACCAGCCGCCCGCCTCCCGGCACGCCCGCTCCATCGCCCACCGGCCGAGCCGCACGGCCATCCCGGTGCACTCGGACAGCGACGCCAGCGTGTGCGGGTCGAGCATCCCGTGCTCCGGGTGGTCCCAGCCCAGCCGGGCCTCGACGGCGATCAGCGACCGGTCGGCCAGCGCGAACACCGGTTCGTAGTCGACCCGGAAGTCCTCCTGCTCCAGGCCGCCCGAGATGGACGCCGCCAGCACCAGCCGCCGCCGGTCGCGGCGGTCGCGCTCCGCGTCGTACAGCGCCCACTGGGCCTTGCCGCCGTCCTTGGCCCAGCGCAGCGTCACGTCCAGGCGGCGCAGCAGTTCGGTGGCGTCCGCGCCGCGCGCGGGCTCCTGGGCCACGACGCCGACGCTGGCCGTCACGCCGATGCCGTGCTCGTCCACCCACAGCGGCTCGGCGAGCAGGTCCACGGCCCGCTCGGCCAGCGCGATCACGGTCGGCGTGTCCGCCGGGTCCCGGATCAGCACGCCGAACTCGTCCGGTCCGATCCGGGCGAGCTGCCCGACCTCGCCGAACACCCCGCGCAGGTGCCCGGCCACCCCGGTCAGCACCTGGTTGCCGACCTCGTGCCCGAACGCGTCGTTGACCACCCGGAAGCCGTCGACGTCGAAGACCACGAGGGCCAGCGCGTCCGGCCCCTTGGCGCCGACCGCGCCCTCCAGCCAGCCGAGGAACTGGGCGCGGTTCGCCAGGCCGGTGTGCACGTCGTTGAGGCTCTGCCGGACCAGTTGGGTCTGGAGCGCGCGCACCTCGTCCAGGCTCTCGATCATGGTCACGTGGTAGGCGGGCAGGCCGGAGTCGTCGCGCACCAGGGTGACCGCGATGAGCACCGGGATGGTCTCGCCGTCGCTGCGCACCAGGCGCAGTTCGGCCCGCACGCTCTCGCGCGCGCCGGACGCCAGCGACTCGGTGATCCGGACGATCGACGGCCGGTCGTCCGGGTGGATCAGCTCGCGCGCGGTCCGGCCGGTCAGCTCCTCGGGCGTGTAGTCGAGCATCGCCAGCAGGGCGTCGTTGAAGTCCAGGATGGCGCTGTCCACGCCGGTCATCGCGATCGCGACGGCGGAGGTGCGGAACACCGCGTGGAACTTGGCCTCGCTTACCCGCAGGGCCGCCTCGGCCTCGCGCAGCGTCCGCAGCGCCGCCAGCCGGTCGGGCTCCTGCCGGCCCAGGGTGTGCTCGCGCAGCGCGTCGCTGTAGCCGGCGGCGATCCCGCCGAGCACGGTCATCAGCCGGCCGGTGCGGTCGGCGGGCAGGCCGAAGTGGGCGATCAGGTGTTCGCCGAGGAACGCGAGCGAGCGCTCCAGCGTGGCGGCCGAGTCGACGTCGAGTTCGACCAGCGAGCGGCCGACGTGGTGGACCGTCGCCGCGGGGTAGCGCTCCCGGCACACGGCCGCGTGCAGCCGCCGGGTGTACTCGGTGAGCAGCTCGATCAGCCTCGGCTGTCCGGTGAGGACGGTCCAGTCGAGCGTGGACGCCCAGCGCCGGGCGAACTCGTCGCGGGCGAGCGCGAACGCCCCGAGTTCACCGCTCGCCGCGGCGCCTGACTGGTCGACCATCATCATTCAGCTCTACAGGGCCATTCCGACGTGCGCATTCTCCATCCGAGTCACTCGAATGGGTGCATTGACGGTTGCTGGTCGCCGCCGAGCTTACTGGTATTCCACCGAACCGGCGCAAGATGATCCTGCTACTCGCCGGTAGGCACAACGTCGGGTGGGCGGACCGGGACTGGCGAAGTGCCCCGGTCCGCCCGGTGCCGACACCGCTAGGCGTGTTCCGGCGGGCTGATCAAGGACTCCGGGATGGCCGAGTCCTTGGTGCCCCACTTCTCCAGAATCCGCAGGTAGGTGCCGTCTTTGACGAGTCGGTTCACCGCGGCCTGGAAAGCCGGTGCGAGCGGCGAACCCTTCTGGAAGGCGAATCCCACGTCCAGTCGCTTGAACTCGTTGAGGAACTTGAGGTTCGGCTGGTTCGCCGCCGCGTGCCGCAATCCGTTGATCGTGCTCATGACGACGTCGATGTGCCGCTGCTGGAGCCCCAGGTAAACCGCCGCGTTCTCGGCGAAGCTGAGCACCTCGTAGGCGGGTTTCCCGGCGTCCGGGCAGATGTGCTTCTCCTTCTCCAGAGTCGCCTCGAACGTGGTGCCGGTGCCCGTGCCGATCTTCAGGCCGCACAGTTGCAGCAGGTCGTCCACCTTCGACAGCCGGTTGTCGTCGGCGCGCACCGCGAAACCCTGGCCGTCGTTGATGTAGGTGACGAAGTCGATGGTCTTCTTGCGCGCCTCGGTGACGCCGAAGTTGCCGGTGCCGACCTGGTACTTGCCGCTGCCCAGCGCGGGCAGGATGACCTCGAACGCGGCCACCTCGCGGTCGATCCGCACGCCGAGCAGCCTGCCGACCGCCTCCGCGAGGTCGACGTCCAGGCCGAGGATCGTCTTGTTGTCCTCGGCGTAGTAGGCCGACGGCGGCTGCCCGCCCACCGCCGAGCCGAACTTCACCGCGCCCGCCGCGCGGACGTCGGCGGGCAGCAGGTTCGCCAGCGCCTCGTCCTTGCCCAGCCCGGACAGCACGTCGGCGCTCGGCCGCACGCCGGTGCCGGCCGGGTCGGTCGCGTCGGCCGCCGAACACCCGCTCACCACCAGGGCGAGCAGGCTCAGCAGCATCAGCAGTTGTCTCGTGCGCATCTAATCGTCCTCGGGCAGGTGCTTCTCGAAGGCCAGGTGGCCGATGTCGAGCGGGTCCGCGTCCACGTCGAACAGCGCGGTGTAGCCGGTGGCCAGGTAGAGCCCCTTGGCCTCGGGCTGCCGGGGGCCGGTGGTCAGGTAGATCCGGCGGTAGCCGGACTCCGCCGCGATCCGCTCCAGCTCGGCGACCACCCGGCGGCCCAGGCCGCGCCGGCGGTGGCCGGAGTGCGTCCAGATCCGCTTCAGCTCGGCGGTGTGCTCGTCGTAGCGCCGGAACGCGCCGCCGGCGATGGCCGCGCCGTTCTCCAGCAGCAGCAGGAGCACGCCGTCCGGCGGCGCGAACAGCGCCGGGTCGTGCCGGGTCATCTCCGCGCGCGCCTGCTCGCCGTACCGGGTCACGTACTCCCGGGTCAGCTCCTCCTTGAGCGGCAATGTCTCCGGGTCGTCCCAGAGGACCCGGCGGGCCTCGACGGTGTCGACGGTCATCCGTCCACCGCGAGGGAATCCCGCCGGGGCTCCACGATCCGGGCGGCGCGTTCCCGGTCGCGCTTGGCGACCTCCTCGCGGACGATCGGGATCACGTACCGGCCGAAGTCGATGGTGTCGTCCACCATGTCGTAGCCGCGTGCCGACAGGATGTCCACGCCGAGGTCGTAGTAGTCCAGCAGCGCCTGGGCGACCGTCTCCGGCGTGCCGACCAGTGCGTTGGAGTTGCCCGCGCCGCCGGTCGCCGTCGCCGTGGGTGTCCACAGTGCACGGTCGAACCGCTCGCCGCGCTCGGCGATCTCCAGCAGCCGCTGCGAACCGGTGTTCTCCGGGCTGGTCAGGGAGTGCCTGCGGGTCAACGACTTCCCGCCCGCCGTGCGCTGCTTGATCGCGTCGACCGTGCGGTACGCCTTCTCCCAGGCCAGTTCCTCGGTCGCGCCCAGGATCGGCCGGAAGGCCACCTGGATGCGCGGCACGTCGGAGCGCCCGGCGTCCCGCGCGGCCTGCTTGACCGACTCGATCTGCGCGGCGGTGTCGGCCAGCGGTTCGCCCCACAGGCAGAAGATGTCCGCCTCCGCGCCACCGGCCCGGTACGCGGCGGGCGACGACCCGCCGAACGACACGTTGGGCCGGGGCTGCTGCACCGGGAACACGTCGCTGACGAAGTCGGCGAACCGGTAGTGCTCGCCCTCGTGGTCGAACGGGTCGCGCGAGGTCCACGCCCGCTTCACGATCCCGATGTACTCGCGGGTGCGGGAGTAGCGCTGGTCCTTGGTCAGGTAGTCGCCCTCGCGCTGCTGCTCGTGGTCGGTCCCGCCGGTGATGAAGTGCACGGTCAACCGGCCGTCGCTGATCTGGTCCAGAGTGGCGAACGTCTTGGCGGCGAACGTCGGGTAGGAGACGTTCGGCCGGTGCGCCAACAGGATCTGGAGCTTGTCCAGCTTCGTCGCGATGTAGGCGGCGGCCTGCGCGGGCTCGGGCGAGCCGGAGCCGTAGGCGAACAGCACCCGGTCCCAGCCGTGCTCCTCGTGCGCGCGGGCCAGCCGCAGCGTGTACTCCTTGTCGAAGGACGCGCCGCTGCGCGCGTGCGTCTCCGACCCGTCGTTGGTGCCGCCGATCCCCAGAAACTCAACAGGCACGTCAAGTACCTTCCACGTGATGGTGCTAGTCCGGAAACGCTTGTCCGCCAAGAAGCTCTGCGGGCAGAGTTGTTCGGATTGGGAGTTGTGGTGCGGGAAGCCCGAAGCGGGCGGGAACAGAGCCGACGCGCCGACGGCGTTGAGGGAGACGCGCGGTGTCGGCGGGCGGGTCAGCCCGAACAGGAAGCGGACCACACCCGACCGAAGTCGATGTGGCCACGGATGACCAGCCGCACGGAATCCACGACCCCAGTCCAGCAGCGCGAGCCGTGGCCGTCAACGACGGTTCGATCCGCGTCCAAATGACGGAATCCCTTGACTTGCCTCGCGGTCGCGCGCCTACGATCGCGAGGCGGCGTTGAGGGACGCGGCACCGTTCCGTGTTCCCTCCTGCTCTGGAGACGTCGTGAGCGCTTCTACCGTGGTGTCACCGCCCCGGGCCAGAAAAGTCGCCGAGATAGTGCCGTTGCGCCGCCCGTGGCGCTGGGCGTCGGCGGCGCTGGTCCTGTCGGCCGTGCTGGTGGTGCTCTGGTCGGTGGTGACCAACGAGCAGTTCCAGTGGGGCGTGGTCGTCCGGTACTTCACCACCGAGGCCGTGTTGCGCGGGCTGGGCCTGACGTTGTGGCTCACCGCGCTGACCGTCGTGCTGGGGTTCGTGATCGGCGGCGTGCTGGCCGTGATGCGGCTGTCCGGCAACCCGGTGCTGGTCGGGGTGAGCTGGGGCTACGTCTGGCTGTTCCGGTCCGTGCCGCTGCTGGTGCAGTTGTTGTTCTGGTTCAACATCGGCGCGCTGTACCCGGTGCTCTCCGGTGCGACGCCGATCATCGGCCCGGTCACGGCGGTGATCATCGGCCTGGTGCTGCACGAGGCCGCCTACGCCGCCGAGGTGGTGCGCGGCGGCATCCTGTCGGTGGACGCCGGGCAGGTCGAAGCGGCGCTGGCGCTGGGCATGCGGCGCGGCCGGGTGCTGCGCCGGATCGTGCTGCCGCAGGCGATGCGGGCGATCATCCCGGCCGCCGGGAACATGCTCATCGGCACGTTGAAGGGCACGTCGATCGTGAGCGTGCTGGCCGTGCAGGATCTGCTGTACTCGGTCCAGCTCATCTACAACCGCAACTACCTGATCATCCCGCTGCTGCTGGTCGCCACCGTCTGGTACGTCATCGTCACCAGCCTGCTCAGCGTCGGCCAGTACTACGTGGAGCGGTACTACGGGCGCGGCGCGGGGAGGCTGTCGTGACGGTCGCCGTCCAGGTCACCGACCTGCACAAGAGCTTCGGCGGCACGCCCGTGCTGCGCGGCGTCGACCTGACCGTCCCGCGCGGCTCGGTGACGTGCGTGATCGGGCCGTCCGGGTCCGGCAAGAGCACGCTGCTGCGCTGCCTCAACCACTTGGAGAAGCCCGACCGCGGGGAGATCGAGGTGGGCGGCACCCTGGTCGGCTACCGGCGGCACAAGGGGAAGCTGTACGAGCTGAAGGAACGCGTCATCGCCGGGCAGCGGGCGTCGATCGGCATGGTGTTCCAGGGGTTCCACCTCTTCGGGCACCTCACGGTGCTGGGCAACGTCGTGGAAGCGCCGGTCGGCGTGCTGGGTGTGCCGCGCGCGGAGGCCGAGGAGCGGGCGCGGGCGTTGATCGCCCGGGTCGGGCTGGCCGGCCGTGAAGACGCCTACCCGCGCCAGTTGTCCGGCGGGCAGCAGCAGCGGGTGGCGATCGCGCGGGCGTTGGCGATGCGGCCCGAGGTGATGCTGTTCGACGAACCGACCTCGGCGCTGGACCCCGAACTGGTCGGGGAGGTGCTGGAGGTGATGAAGGATCTCGCCGCGGACGGGATGACGATGGTCGTGGTGACCCACGAGATCGGGTTCGCGCGGGAGGTCGCGGACACCGTCGTGTTCCTCGACGAGGGCCTGGTGGTCGAGTCGGGCCCGCCGGGCGTCGTGATCGACGGCTCGCGGCACGCCCGCACCCGCGAGTTCCTGGCCCGGGTGCGATGAGCGTCGTGGTCCTGGTGGGGGCGGGGCCCCGGGCGTCCGGCCTGGTCGAGCGGATCGCCGCGAACGCGCCCGAACTGCTCGACGGGCCGGTGCAGGTGCACCTGGTCGACCCGTTCGCGGCCGGCTCCGGGCGGGTGTGGCGGCACGAGCAGTCGGCGCTGCTGCGGATGAACTCGATGGCCGAGGACGTCACGATGTTCACCGACTCGTCGGTGGTGTGCGAGGGCCCGGTGCGGCCGGGGCCGTCGCTGGCCGAGTGGGCGACCGACCTGTCCACTGTGGACCTCGACCCGGCGGTGCGGGCCGAGCTGGCGGCCATGGCGCCCACCACGTTCCCGAGCAGGCGGGTGCAGAGCGCGTACCTGAAGTGGTTCCACCGCGAGGCGGTCGCCGCGCTGCCCGCCGGGAGTTCGGTGCACGTCCACCCGACGAAGGTGGTCCGGCTGACCGGGTCGTCGCAGGTGCGGCAGCGGGTGTGGCTGGCCGACCGCGCCGAGCCGCTGGTGGCCGACGTCGTGGTGCTCGCGCTGGGGCACCTGGACACCGAGCCCGCGCCGGAACACCTCAAGATGACCGACTACGCCGCCGAGCACGGGCTGACCTACCTGCCGCCGGACTACACGGCCGACGCGGACCTGTCGGCGGTGCCCGCCGGGGCGGACGTCGTGGTGCGCGGCCTGGGCTTGGCGTTCGTGGACCTGGCGGTGCTGCTGGCCGAGGGGCGGGGCGGCCGGTTCGTCCGCGCCGGCGACCGGCTGGACTACGTGGCGTCCGGCCGGGAACCCCGGCTGCACGTCGGTTCGCGGCGTGGCGTGCCGTACCACTCCAAGACCGGGTACCGGTTGCAGGGCGATCCGCCCGGCCCGCCGACGTTCTTCGTGGCGGCCGAGTTGCTGGCCGGCGACGGGGAGATCGACTTCCGCCGCGACGCGTGGCCGTTGATGGCCAAGGAGATCGCGCACGGGTACTACCGCGAGCTGTTCACCGGCCACCCCTCGCGGGTGACGCTGTCGTGGCCGGAGTTCTCCGCGCGGTTCGCCGGGTTGGACTGGTACAGCCCGCAGATGCGGGAGCTGGAGCGGTCCGCCGTGCCCCGCGAGGAGGACGTGCTGGACTTCGAGCGGCTGGACCGGCCGATCGACGGGCTGGTGTTCGAGACCTCCGAGGCGTTGCAGGAGTACCTGCGGGCCTACGTGACGGCGGACGTCGAGCGGCGGTCGTCGGCCGAGCACAGCGCCGACCTGGGCGCTTTCCTGGCCCTGCTGGGGGTCTACGGGCAGGTGGCCCTGATCGCGGCGTCCGGCCGGCTGGTCGGCGAGGACGGGTGGTGGCACGGGTTCTTCAGCTACCTCGCGAGCGGACCGCCACCGGACCGGTTGGAGGAGCTGCTCGCGCTGGCGCGGGCCGGGATCGTGACGTTCCTGGGCGCGGACATGTGGGTCGAGGCGGCGGACGGGGAGTTCGTCGCCGGCAGCGCGAGCGTGCCCGGTCGGGTGGTGCGGGCGCAGGGGCTGATCGAGGCGCGGCTGCCGGTGCACACCCTGGAGCACACCGCCGACCCGTTGCTGCGTTCGTTGGCGGCGGCCGGGGAGGTGTCGGACGTGCGCGGGATGGTCGAGGTGAGCGCGGAGGACAGCCGCGTGCTGGACGCTTCGGGCGTGCCGCACGCCCGCCGGTTCGCGGTGGGGCCGTACACGTCCAACAAGGCTTACGCGGCCTTCGCCCGGCCGAAGACGAACGCGCCGGCGTTCCGGCAGAACGACGAGGTGGCGCGCGCAGTGCTGCGGTTCCTGGCGGCGGTGGAGGTGGACGAGTCCGTGGCGTAGGACCAGTCCTCGAAGCAGGTGTGGTCGGTCGGGTTCGATCCCGGCTCGTGGTGTGCGGGCGCGAGTCGGCTACGAAGGTCCACCCGGTGCGGGACGGGCACGGCTGTCGGTCGTCGGTGCCGGCCGGGGAACGCGGGTGTAGTGGTGCTCCTCGTGGCCGGGCGGCAGGCTGCGGCCGAGGTGGAGGTAGACCTCGCCCCAGCGCGAGTCGACCACCCAGTTCTCCCACTGGTCCAGTTCGACGTCGCAGAACCGGTGCAGGAGGTGGGTGAACTGCCGCCACTCCTCGTCGGAGAGGCGGTCCCGGTCTTCGGTCACCGCGTCAGGGTACGGCGGCGCGGCTAGCGCAGGCGCAGGCCCGCGATCAGCAGCCCCACCACGCGACGCGCGTCGTAGCGCGGGCTGTCGGCCGAGCCGACGCAGAGGTTGCCGACGCCGCGCAGCAGTTCGTACGCGCCCACGTCCGCGCGGATCTCACCCTCGGCCGCAGCGGCGTCGAGGAGTTGGGCGCACGCGGGCAGCAGGCGGTCCAGGAAGTACGTGTGCAGGGTCCGGAAGGCGTCGTCGTCGGACTGCATCGCCTCCGCCAGGCCGTGCTTGGTGACCAGGAAGTCCACGAACAGGTCGATCCAGCGGGTCAGCGCGGCGTGCGGTGTGGGGCCCGCCGCGAGCAGCGCCGGGGCCGCCTCGGCGCACGTCTCGACCTGGTGCCGGTAGACGGCGACGATCAGGTCCGCGCGGGTCGGGAAGTGCCGGTAGATCGTGCCGACGCCGACGCCCGCCGTTGCGGCGATGTCGCGCACGGGCACGTCGACGCCGGAGGCGGTGAACATCGCGGCGGCTGCGTCGAGCAGGGACTCCTCGTTGCGCCGCGCGTCGGCACGCTTGCGCCGGCCCGAGTGCTCCGACCCGCTGTCGACGTCGTCCACCGCCGCCACCTCCACCACTCCGCTTGGCAAACGGAACCGTGTTCCGTATGTTGGTTAGCGGAACACGGTTCCGCTTCGGTCAGGATGTCAGACCGGGCGGGACCGGGCCACCTCGACCCTCCGGGAGGAACGACCATGCGCTACCGCACCTTGGGGCAGACCGGCGTGCAGGTCAGCACGCTCGTGCTCGGCGCGATGAACTTCGGCGCGCTCGGCCGCACCACCCAGGACGACGCCACCGCCATCGTCGACGCGGCCCTGGAAGCCGGGATCAACCTCGTCGACACCGCCGACGCGTACAGCAGGGGCGAGTCGGAGGAGATGGTCGGCAAGGCCATCGCCGGCCGCCGCGACGAGATCGTGCTGGCCACCAAGGCGGGCCTGCCGATGAGCGAGCACCGCGACCACCGGGGCTCGTCGCGCCGCTGGCTGGTCACCGAACTGGACCACAGCCTGCGCCGCCTCGGCGTCGACCACGTCGACCTCTACCAGATCCACCGCTGGGACCCGACCACCGACGACGAGGAGACGCTCTCCGCGCTGACCGACCTGCGCCGCGCGGGCAAGATCCGCTACTTCGGCTCCTCGACGTTCCCCGCCTACCGCGTCGTGCAGGCCCAGTGGGCCGCCCGGGAGCACCACCTGGGCCGGTACGCGACCGAACAGCCCGGTTACTCCATCCTGCAACGGGGGATCGAGGCGCACGTCCTGCCGGTCGCCGAGCAGTACGGGCTCGGCGTGCTGGCGTGGAGCCCGCTGGCCTCGGGCTGGCTGTCGGGGGCGATCCGCGAAGGCCGGGAGATCACCACCAGCCGGTCCGCCCTGCTGCCGCAGCGCTTCGACCTCACCACCGCCGGCAACCAGGCCCGGCTGCGCGCCGTGGAGCGGCTCGCGGCGCTCGCCGACGAGGCCGGGCTGACCCTGATCCAGCTCGCGCTCGGCTTCGTCACCGCGCACCCCGCCGTGACCAGCGCCATCATCGGTCCCCGCACCCCGGACCACCTGCGCGCCCAGCTCGCCGCCGCCGACACGGTGCTCAGCGCCGACGTGCTCGACGCGATCGACGAGATCGTCGCGCCCGGTGTCGACCTGGCCCCGGAGGAGAAGTCCGACACCCCGCCCGCCCTGCTCGACCCCTCGCTGCGCCGTCGCTGACCCGCCGCCCCGCACCGGGGTGGGCCCGCCGGCGCGCTCCGGGCGGACGCGCCGGAGCAGGTCGGGGCCGAGGTCGTGGACGTTCTCCGGGGACAACGCCGCCAAGTCGTCCAAGTCCCCGTTGGGCAGGGCGTCGCGCACCCGCCCGCCGAGCACGGCGTCAGGCAGGAACTCGCGCAGCCTGTGGCGCATGTCGGGGCGTAGGCGACGGGGTGGCCCTTGGCCGTGCCGAACAGCACGACGTGCCCGGGGCCCACCTCCGCGTCCAGGTCGGGCACGCCGCCGGTGTGGCTGTCCAGCGCGGGCAGCAGGATCCGGTCCGGGTCGTTCGGGCGGTACCAGAGCAGCAACGGCTTCGCGCGTCGCGCTTCGGCGTTGTCGAAGCAGCACAGGGCGATCGTGTGCCCCGGGAAGGTCTCGGCGTAGAACCCGAACAGCTCCGGGCTCGGCGTCGGGCCCCGCCTCCATCCACGCCATCGCCGCCGCTGCCACCGGCACGTCGACCGACGCGGCGGCCACCATCCGCTCCAGGACGTCCGCGTGCCCGCCCACCGGGATGAGGTTCTCGCGCGTCATCCCGGTGGCCGGCAGGTGGAGCACCATCGAGTTCGGTCCGCCCGCCAGGTTGACGGCGGTGTTCCGGTAGCCCAGCACCTCGACGTGCCCGTGCCTCGGGTGGTCGCACCGGCCGCCGTAGAGCACGGTGCCGGTGAACTCCGCCGGACCGGAGGAAACGCACGTGGCCGGACCCTACGCGACGGAGGTGTACCGCCCCTGGAACCGGACCAGCGGCTGGTTGCCCGAGTCGTGCTGGATCTCCAGCGGCTCGCCGACCAGCGCCACGTGGTCGCCCACCGCGATCCGCCGGGCCGTCCGGCAGCGCAGCCGGACCGGCGCGTCCAGCAGGTGCGGCACACCGTCCACATCGGACCGCCAGCGGGTGTCCGGGTGGCCCCAGCGGTCCGCGCCGGTCTTCGCGAACAGGTCGGACAGCCCGGTCTGGCCGACGTGCAGCAGGTGCACGGCGAACAGCGGCGCGGTGCGCAGGACCGGCCACGCCGACGCGCCCTCGCCGATCCACACCACGATCAGCGGCGGGTGCAGGCTGGCCGAGGTGAACGAACTCACCGTGACGCCCACCGGACCGTCCGGGCCGCTCGCGGTCACGATCCCCACGCCCTGCGGGAAGTCGCGCAGCGCCGCCCGCAGCTCGGTGCCCAGCCCGCTCATCGCTCGACCCCGACCGGCGTGGTGAACCAGCCCGCCTCGTCCAGCTGCACGCCCAGCGCGCCGATCAGCCGGGTCTGGTCCGCGGTCAGCGTCGCCTCGTTGACGAACAGCCCGCGACCGGGCACCGCCGCGCCGAGTTCGGCGAGCAGCGGCTTGAGGTGCACCTCGACCGCCAGCGCGTGCTTGTCGGCCGCCGCCACCAGCAGCGGGACGGCGGTCTTGCCGCGCAGCCAGTTGCCGGGCGCCTGGTCGAGCACCGCCTTGAGCAGGCCGGTGTAGGTGGCCTTGTAGGTGGGCGAGGCGACGATCAGGACGTCGGCGTTGGCCAGGCCCTCCAACGCCTCCCGCACGGCCGTGGAGCCCGGCTGGAACAGCTCGGGCGCGAGTTCGGCCGCGTCGACCAGCGGACCGTTGGGGACGACCTCCCGGCCCTGCTCGGTGAGGGTCCGGCGGACGGCCTCGCGCAAGGCCAGCGCCGCGTTCAACGTTCGGGAGGCCGGGCGCGGATTGCCGACCAGGGCGCCGACGACGAGTGGCTGGGTCATGGACCCGAGCATTCCAACGTCGTGGGCGGCCCTCAAGGTCGTCCAACGGGCGGGACGACCTCGGGCGCGGTGCCAGGACTCGGCCGGCGACCCCTGGTGAGGGGCCGCCGGCCGAGGCGTCGGACGCCCGTCCCCGCCCGGTGGCGGGGGACCGGGTCAGGCGACGGAGGAGAGCACCGAGTCGATCCGGGTGGCGATCCGGTCGTTGTCGGTCGGGGCGAGGCTCAGCCAGCCGTTCTCGCGCACCATCAGGTACCGGCCCTGGGTGGTGTCGAACCAGGTGATGAGCACGCCCGCCCGGGTGGCGCGGAACCCGCCTCCGGAGGTCACGCCGAACTGGCCGCCGGCCACCCGGCCGGTCGCGAGTTCGCTGACCGCGGCGGCGTCCTCGCGGGACAGGCCGGCCTTCTGCAGGGCCTCGCGCTCGTCCAGCTCACCGCCGCCCCACGGGTCGTCGTCCTCGTCGTCGTCCTCCTGCTGCTGTTGCAGGGCGACCGCCTCGTTCAGCGTCTCCAGCCGCACGGACAGCGCGCTGCCCGGTCCGGCGGAGCCGTGCGGCAGCACCTCGACGATGGACCGCGCCAGCGCCGTCGGCCGGATCTCCTGGAGGCCGATCTTGCCGCTGTCCACGACCACCAGCACGGCCCGCCGGCCGTCGGTCGCGGCCAACGCGCGCAGCGGCCGGTCGACGTGCGCCACCGCGTCCACCGCGACCTGGTGGTCGGCGAGCAGGCGCAGCAGGTCGACCAGGTGGGGGTCGGGCTCGCCGTACGCGGCCAGCACCTCGGCCCGCAGCCGGGCCCGCTCCTCGCCGGTGGTGCCCACGCTCGGCACGTCCAGCGGGTACGGGAGCCGACCCAGCCCCTGGTCGTGCCAGAGCACGTCCAGTTCGCGCGGGGTGAGCAGGAACTGCGGCGCGATCACTGGTCGCCGCCCTTCTTCTTGGGCTTCGTGCCGCCGATCACCGACGGGGGCAGGTTCTCGCCGGGCACCTCGAAGATGTCCTCGCCGCGGATGTAGGCCGCGGACTTGCGCTCCTTGTCCTCCCCGCCCTGGCCGCCGGCACCGTGACCGCCGCCGCCCATGGGGGCGCCCGCGCCGCCCGCGCCGGCACCGGCCGCGCCCGCCGCGCCCGGCCCGTAGCCGCCGGGCATCGGGCCGCGCTGGCCGCCGGGAGCGCCGACGCCCGCCGCGCCGCCGGCCGCGAGCTGCCCGCCGCCCGCGCCGCCGGCACCGGTCGGGCCGAAGCCGCCCGCGCCGCCGCCGAAACCGCCCGCACCGCCACCGCCGCCGAACCGGGGCGCGCCGCCACCGGCACCGCCGCCCGCGCCACCGCCGGCACCGCCGCCGCCACCGCCCGCGCCACCGCCGCCGGGGATCGGCGGGGTGCCGGGGGAGCCGGCCGGGATGTACGGCGGGAGCTTGCCGCCGCCCGGACCGAAGCCGGTCTGCGGCTTGGGGATCACCGTGCCGGGAGGGGCCGGCTTGTACGGCGGGGGCTGCTGCTTGCCCGTGTTGCCGCCGCCCGGCGGCGTGTAGCCCGGCGGGACGTACCCGCCACCGGGCGGGTTGTAGCCGCCGCCGGGGGGCGGCGGGGTGTAGCTGGGCGGGGTGTACTTGTTGGCGACCGGGACCTGGGCCGCCGCCGCGGCGGCCGTCGTGCCCTCGGGCCGGTAGGCCGCGGCGGGCACCTGCGGCACGCCGCCACCGCCGCCGTAACCGCCGCCACCGCCGCCACCCGCGCCGCCACCGCCACCGCCGAAGCCGCCGCCCGTGGTGCTCGGCGGGGTGTAGCCGCCGGCCGCGGGGGCGCTGGGCGCCGTCACCGCGGACGCCTGCGTCGTGCCGCCGGTGGGCGCCGTCGCGGCCTGCGCGTCACCCAGGGTCGGCGCGCCGGCCGTGGCCATCATCAGCTGCTGCGGGGGTTCCTCCACGCGGCCGGTGACCGGGTTGAACGGCGCGGTGAAGCGCGGGGTGTTCTCGTCGACCGCGCGGGACTCGTTCTCCATCGTGGTCATCACCGCGACGGCCTGCTCGTGCGCCGCGCGGGACTGGTCGTTGGCCGCCTGCACGTCGGCCGCCGAGTTCACGAAGCCCTGGATGCCGCCGGCGGTGAACGCGCCGGTCGCCTGGTCCCAGTTGAACGCGATCGGCTCGGGCATGGACGCCCGCGCGTTCTCCATGATGTGGCTCTGGTCGTCCACCCGCTTGCCGACCTCGACGGCGGTCGCGGCGGTCTGCGTCACCCACTCGGCGAGCCGCTTCACCGCGGCGCGCGCGCCGTCGGCCGCCTCGCCGGTCCAGCCCGTCTCGGTGGCCGCCACGCGCTCGTTGATCACCCGCGCGGACTCGGTCAGCTCGTTGCCGAACTGGCCCCACTCGGCGCCGATCTCGCCGGTCTGGCCGGGGTCGTTGTTGTTGTGCACCGCCTCGTACAGCTCCTGGTGCGACCGCGACGCCCAGTTCTGGGTGTCGGTCAGGACGAGGTCGATCTCCTGGTCAGCCATCGCTCGCCCTCTCAGTTGCCGCTCAGGCGGGTCAGTTCGGTGCGGTGTTCCTCGTCGACCGCCAGGAAGTTGCGGATCGCGCTCTGCACCGAGTCGTGCGTCTGCTGGAGGACCTCGCGGTAGGCCGTCATCACCGAGACGAAGGACAGGTCCTGGCCCTCGGCGCGGCCCTCGAACTTGGCGGCCATCTTGTCGCCGACCGGGTTCGCGCCCAGCGGCGCGGGGCGCGCGAGCCGGCCCGCCCGCTCCAGCCACGAGTCGACCTGGTCGATCTGCTCCAGGAGCATCTTGCGCATTTCCTCGCCGGTCGCGGGGTCGAGCATCACCCGCCCGGAGTTCACGGTCTCCTGCAACGCGAGGACCTGACCGTCGGCCATCGGGGCCTGAACGGCGACCCGGGAGGCCAGTCGCCCCTCGGTCTCTTCATTCCCTGGTTCGGCGATGTACATCGGATTCCCTCGCGGAGGCAGCCTGCTGGACTGAACCCAGGGTCACCCTCGCCTCCAACGCCGGCCCAACGCGCGGCCAACGCCCGCCGCGATCTCGCCGCGTCGGCGGATCCGGGGAGGTCGGACACTATGCGAAACTCTCCGACTACAGGGTGACAACGCCGAAAGGTTTTCAGGATGCGGGTGAACCTGCTCGGCCCTGTTGAGCTCGTTTCCGCAGATGGCGGTGCCGTGCGGTTGGGGGCGGCCAAGCGCCGGGCCGTGCTGGCCGCGTTGGCGCTGGAACTCAACCGGGTGGTCTCGGGCGATCGCCTGCTCTCGCTGGTGTGGGACGGCTCACCGCCGCCGCAGGCCAAAGCCGCACTTCAAGGACATATCGCCCAGCTGCGCAAGGTGCTCGCCGACGGCGTGGCGCTGATCACCCGCGCGCCCGGCTACGTGCTGACCGGCGAACGGGACGCGGTCGACGTGTTCCGCTTCGAGGACCGGGTCGCCGCCGCGCGCGACGCCGCCGACGAGGTCGCGGTGGGCCTGCTGACCAGCGCGCTGGCGCTGTGGCGCGGGCCGGTGCTGGCCGACGTGCCGGGTGCCGAGGTGCGCGAGGCGGTGACCGCGCGGCTGGACGAGCTGCGGCTGGTCGCCGTGCAGGAGCTGGCCACCCGGCTGTTCCGGCTCGACCGGGCCGCCGAGGCGGTGCCGGGGCTGCGCGACGTCGTGGCCGAGCACCCGCTGCGCGAGCCGCTGGTGGCCCGGCTGGTGCTGGCGCTGCACTGGACCGGGCGGCAGGCCGAGGCGCTGGAGCTGTTCCACCACACCCGCGAGCAGCTGGCCGAGGAGCTGGGCGTCGACCCGGGGCCCGAGCTGCGCGACGCGTACCAGACCGTGCTGGCCGGGGACACCGCGCCGAAACCCGTCGAACGCGGGCCGGTGCCCGCGCAGCTGCCCCGTGAGCACCGGGGTTTCGTCGGCCGCGAGCCGGAGCTGTCCGACCTGGCCGAGAGCCTCGGCGGCGACTCGCCGATCGGGCTGCTGGTCGGCCCGGCCGGGGTCGGCAAGACGGCGCTGGCGCTGCGCTGGTCGCACCGGGTGGCCGGGCAGTTCCCGGACGGCCAGCTCTTCGTGAACCTCCGGGGTTTCGACGAGACCGAGCCGCTGGACCCGCGCACCGCGCTGGTCGGCTTCCTGCGCTCGCTCGGGCTCGCCGACTCGCAGATCGCGGCCGACCTGGAGGCCCAGGCCGCGCAGTACCGCTCGCTGCTGGCGGGCCGGCGGGTGATGGTGCTGCTGGACAACGCCCGTTCGGCCGAGCAGGTCCGGCCGCTGCTGCCCGGGTCCGCCGGGTGCCTGGTGCTGGTGACCAGCCGGCACCGGCTCGACGACCTGGTGGTGACCGAGGGCGCGTCCGCGCTGCACGTCCAGACGCTGCCCGAGGAGAGCGCGGAGAGCCTGCTCGCGGCCGTGCTGGGCCGGCACCGGATCGACCCGGAGCCCGAGGCCGTCGCGGAGCTGGTCGAGCTGTGCGACCGGCTGCCGCTGGCGCTGCGGATCGCGGGCGCGCGGCTGGCGTCCCGGCCGCGCTGGACCATCCAGTCGCTGGTGGACGAGCTGCGCGACGAGCAGCACCGGCTCGACGCGCTGGAGCTGCCGGAGGCCGGGCGCGGGGTGCACGCGGCGCTGGCCGTGAGCTACCGGGAACTGCCCGAGGGCGCGGCGCGGCTGCTGCGAAGACTCGGCCTGCACCCCGGCACCGACCTGGACAGCTACACCGCCGCCGCACTGCTGGACATCAACGTCGTGAGCGCGCGCACCCACCTGCGGACCCTCGCGTACGCGAACCTGCTGCACGAGTCCACGCCCGACCGGTACTCGCGGCACGACCTGGTGCGGCTGTTCACCCACCACCTCGCGGCCGGCGAGTCCGAAGTGGACACGGCGGTGTCCACGGCCCGGCTGCTGGACTACTACCTGCACGTCGCGGACTCCGGGCGGGCCCACCTGTCCGACCACGTCCGGCCGTTCGGCCCGCGCGAGCACCTGCCCGCGAGCTTCCCGGAGCTGTCCTCGCACGCCGCCGCGCTGGACTGGTTCACCATGGAGGAGGCGAACCTGGGGCTGGCGCTGGACATCGCGCTCAACAGCGGGCAGCGCGAGCGGACCTGGCAGCTCGCGCTGTGCCTGGACGCGTTCCACTTCCGGCGCGGCAACCGGCTGGACCGGCTGGCGCTGTGCCGGATCGGCGCGGCGGCGGCGCACGACCTCGGCGACGCGCAGGCGGAGGCGACCTTCCTGCTGCGGCTGGGTTCCACCCTGGCCGAGCTGGGCCGGATCGCGGAGGCGATCGAGACCTGCACGCGGGCCGCGGAGCTGGCGGGCGACGACCGGCACCTGGGCGTGGCGGCGCTGGCCAACCTCGGCTACTGCCTGATGGCCGACGACCAGCTGGACCGGGCGCAGGCGACCATCCTGGACGCGCTGGAGATCGCGCGCGAGGTCGGTGACGAGCGCTCGCAGGCCAGCGTGCAGAACAACCTGGCGAACGTGCTGCTGCGCAAGCACCAGCCGGAGGAGGCGCTGCGGCACGCGGCCGAGGCGCTGAGCCTGTTCACGTCGGTCGCGCCGTCCAAGGCGCACACCGCGACCCTGCACACGGTCGGCACCGCGTCGCTGCAACTCGGCCGGCTGGACGAGGCGCTGGAGTCCTACCGGGCGGGCCTGGCGCTGGCCGAGCGGCTGGGCGACCGGTACCAGGAAGCGCTGTGCCACCGGGAGATCGGGGACGTGCTGGAGAAGGTCGAGGGCGTCGACGCGGCCGTGCCGCACTGGCTCGCGGCCCTGCACCTCTACCGCGACCTGCGCCTGGCCGACGCCGACGACATGGCCCGCAAGCTCGACCCGAACGTCCTCGCCGGCTGACCCGGCCGGGTCAGCCGACCGCGCCCGCCGCCGCGCGGCCCGCCACCCGGCCGGAGAACAGGCAGCCGCCGAGGAAGGTGCCTTCCAGCGCGCGGTACCCGTGCACGCCGCCACCGCCGAAGCCCGCCGCCTCGCCCGCCGCGTACACCCCGGCGAGCACGGTGCCGTCCTCCTTGAGCACCCGCCCGGACAGGTCGGTGTGCAGGCCGCCCAACGTCTTGCGGGTCAGCACGGACAGCCGGACCGCGATCAGCGGCCCCGCCTTCGGGTCCAGCAGGCGGTGCGGCTCGACCACCCGGATCAGCTTGTCGGTCAGGAACCGCCGGGCCGCGCGCATGGCGTTGACCTGCATGTCCTTGCCCAGCCCGGAGATCACCTGCCGGTCGCGCTCCACGATGACCCGCTCCAGCGCCGCCGCGTCGATCAGGTCGGAGCCGGCCAGCCGGTTCATCCCGGCCGCGAGTTCGGCCACGCCGCGCGCGGAGATGAACTCGTCGGAGCGCTTGGCGAACTCCTCCACGGGCACGACCGCGCCGGGCAGCGCGCGCTTGAGCACCTGCTTGACGTCCTTGCCGGTCAGGTCCGGGTTCTGCTCGGACCCCGACAGCGCGAACTCCTTGCCGATGATCCGCTGGTTGAGCACGAACCACGAGTAGCCGTAGCCGGTCTTGACGATGTGCTCCAGCGAGCCGAGCGCGTCGAATCCGGGGAACAGCGGGATCGGCAGCCGCCGGCCGGTCGCGTCCAGCCACAGCGACGACGGTCCGGGCAGGATGCGGATGCCGTGCCGGCTCCAGATCGGCGTGTGGTTGGCGATCCCCTCGGGGTAGTGCCACATGCGGTCCTCGTTGACGATCCCGCCGCCGGCCGCCCGCACGACCTGGAGCATCCGGCCGTCCACGTGGTCGGGCACGCCGGAGAGCATGTGCTCGGGCGGCGTCCCCATCCGCGCGGGCCAGTTGCGGCGGACGAGTTCGTGGTTGCCGCCGATGCCGCCGGACGTGACGATCACGGCCTGCGCGCCGAGTTCGAAGTCCTCGACCCGGACGCGGGAGCTGGGTTCGCCGCGCCCGGCGGTGCTGGGCTCCAGCACCTCGCCGCGCACGCCGTCCACCACGCCGCCGGTGACGGTCAGCCCGGTGACCCGGTGCCGGAACTTCAGCTGCACCTGACCCCGGGCCACGGCGGCGCGCACGCGGCGTTCGAACGGCTCCACGAGGGCCGGGCCGGTGCCCCACGTGACGTGGAAGCGGGGCACCGAGTTGCCGTGGCCGTCGGCCAGGTAGCCGCCGCGCTCCGCCCACTGCACGAACGGGAACCAGCGCACGCCCATGTCGTGCAGCCACCGCCGCTTCTCGCCGGCGGCGAAGTGCACGTACGCCTCGGCCCACTTGCGCGGCCAGTGGTCGGTTTCGCGGTCGAACCCGGCCGAGCCCAGCCAGTCCTGCAGCGCCAGGTCCGCGTGGTCCTTGACCTTGAGCCGCCGCTGCTCGGGCGTGTCCACCAGGAACAACCCGCCGAAGGACCAGAACGCCTGGCCGCCCAGGGACGCCTCCGGCTCCTGGTCGAGCAGGATCACCCGGCGACCCGCGTCGGCGAGTTCGGCGGTCGCGACGAGCCCCGCGAGGCCGCCGCCGACGACGATGACATCCGCGTCCTGTGCCATCGGGCGAGTCTAGATCCAAGTCCTGGCCGGGCACGAGACTTGAAGAAGATTCACCTTGACGCCGATCGTGGCGTCGGCGTCACCCGAATGGCACCCGCGCGCTGCCCGTCCGGCTTCCCCCGAGGTCCCGGTGAAGTGGTCCCGGCGATCTCCGGGCCCGCCGGTCGACGGCCCATTGTCCGGGGTCGGCGAACGATTTCCGGCGCACCGGAATCGGTTGCCGACCGTCATCGCCCGGCGCGCGCATACCGGGAGTAGGTCCGGGAATGCCGGGCGCTGCCGGCGAATGGGTGAAACGACCGCGCGCACGTCGCGGGTGGGCACGACGTGCGCGCGGTCGATTCGGGTCGGGGCCGCCGGCCGTTCGGTGAGGGGGTTCCGCTCGGCCGACGGCGGCCGGGCCACGCGGGCGCTCCGGGATCGTCTCGGGGAGAGGGCCTGCCGCACCCGTGGGGGGCGGGCGTCGGAGGTCCTGACGTCCGGGCGGCAGCCGCGCGCCGACCACCCGTACAACGGGCGACATAGCACACGTGTTCCCGGGGTGTCCAGGGTCACTACACAGAGTCGCCACGAAGCTCGGTCATCCGCCGTTCGGCGGAGGCCAGCCGGTCACGTGCCGCAACCGCCTTGCGCTTGGCCCGCTCGACCCGGGTCGCGGCCTCCTGCTCGGCCTGCTGCGCCCGGCGCAGCTCGGTCCGCAGCGCCGCCGCGTGGTCCTCCCGCTCGACCAGTGCGGCCTCCGCCTCGCCGACCGCCGCGTCCGCCGCCTTCACGTCGGCCCGCGCGTGCGTGATGTCGTCCCGCGCTTCGGTCAACTTGCGCTCCCGCCGCTGCTCATGGCGGGGCGCGAGGTCGTCCCGGACCGGTGTGCCGGCCTCGGCCAGGGGGCCGAACCCGGACTGGTCGACCGACTTCACCAGGCGTCCGGCGCGGATCCGGGCGGCCAGCACGGCGTCGGCCAGGGCGGCGGTCAGCGTGGACCGCACCTGCTGCACGGCGTCCGAGCCCAGCGGCGCCCCGGCGTCGCGCGCCAGCTCCTCGGTCAGCCGCACCAGGCCGCTGAGCAGGACCCGCCGCCGGGCACCCAGTTCACGCAGCGCACCGCCCCGCAACTCCTCCTGCGCGGCCCGCAGCTGATCACCCAGAGCCACCGCCTCGGCCAGTTCGGCGGCCCCGAACCGGGCCAGCCGGTTGAGCGCCCACGCCGACGAGGTGGGCTTGCGCAGGGCGGCGATCTCCTTGGCCAGCGCCTTGTCGCCGTGCTCCAGGGCGGCCCGCGCGTGGGCGTCCCGGGCCGCGACGAACCGCGCCGGCGAGAGCGCGTACAGCTCGTCGGCGACCCGGTCGATCGGTTCCACGTCCACGATGCCCACCAGTGTGCTCGCCATCGTGTTGATGTGCGATTTGTTACCCGTTCAAGACGTCGTCCAGGGTTTCACCGTTGACAGAGTTTGACATTCCGGCCGGTCGGCTCTTGACTGGAACTGCCGCACCGGTCCGGAACCGGCGCGGCACTTCGCGCACGGGCGCGCAATACCCCGTTCAGTCCAATGTGGACTCGCCTATTGGGCTGTTCGTCTGATTGTCGTGGAAGACCCGGAGAGATGTGCTTGCGCCAATCTTTCCCCACGAAGGGTTTGCGCCGTGATCAACTCAGGAAGTCGGTGGAGACACCGCACCAGTGCGGCCCTGCTGGCCGCCGTACTGGGCACGACTGGGTTCGGCTTCGCCGCCGCTCCGGCCGTCGCGCAGGAAGCGCCGACCGCGCCCGCGTCCACCGACAAGGGCCTGGACAAGCAGGACCGCGAACAGCTGGCCAAGGCCGAGAAGGCCGGCCAGGACAACGTCACCCTGCTGGTGGCCGCCGAGCCCGGCAAGCTGGACTCCGCCGCGAACGACCTCAAGGCCCTCGGCGGCGTCGTCGAGACGACCGAGCGGGACGTCGAGTACCTCAAGGTCTCCGTGCCGCGCGGCAACGCCGAGAAGGCCGCCAAGCTGGCCTCGGTGAACGCCGTCGACGTCGACGGTCTGGTGGCGCTGGACAACCCGCGCCCGGACGGCGCGACCACGCCGCTGCCGCAGACCGCGCCGGGCCCGAAGACGCCCAAGAAGAACCCGTACATGCCGATCCAGGACACCAAGGCGGCGCAGTTCACCGACGAGCACCGCAACTGGGACGGTCGGGGCACGACCATCGCCATCCTGGACAGCGGCATCGACCTGGACCACCCGGCGCTGGCCACCACGTCCACCGGTGAGCGCAAGATCGTCGACTGGTACAACGCCAACGCCACGAACTCCGGCGACGGCACCTGGGTCCAGGTCGGCGGGCGCTACAACGGCACGTTCACCAACGGCGGCGTGACCTACAAGGCCCCCACCACCGGTGGTCCGTTCAGCTTCGGCCTGTTCCGCGAGACCGCGGGCGACCTCGGCCTCGCGGCCAGCGAGACCGGCGGCGACATCAACCGCGACGGCGACAGCGCGGACGCGTTCGGCGTGCTCCAGGACATCACCACCAAGGAAGTCCGGGTGGACGTCGACGGTGACGGCGACTTCACCGACGAGCGCGCCATGATCGACTACAAGTACAAGAAGGACGTCGGCCACTTCGGCACCGACCGGCCCGGCACCCCCGTGCTGGACACCGTGGCGTTCGTGGTGCAGACCGACCGCTCGATCTACGACAACGCCGGCCAGGCGTACGTCAACATCGGCATCGCCGCCGCCGCGCACGGCACGCACGTCGCGGGCATCACCGCCGCCAACAAGCTGTTCGGCGGCAAGGCGACCGGCGCGGCCCCCGGCGCGAAGCTGATGGCGGTCAAGGTCTGCCTGTCGACCCCGTCGTGCACCTCGTCCGGCCTGATCGACGGCGTGCTCTACGCGGCCCGCAACGGCGCGGACGTCGTCAACATCTCGATCGGCGGCCTGCCGGCGCTCAACGACGGCAACAACGCCCGTTCCGAGCTGTACAACCGCACCATCGCCGAGTACAACATGCAGATCTTCATCTCGGCGGGCAACAGCGGCGCGGGTGCCAACACCGTCGGCGACCCCTCGGTGACGACGGACGCGGTCAGCGTCGGCTCGTACATCACCAAGGACACCTGGCTGTCCAACTACGGCTCGGTCACCGCGCAGAAGGAGAACCTGCACGGCTTCTCGTCGCGCGGCCCGCGTGAGGACGGCGGCTTCAAGCCGAACATCGTCGCGCCCGGCTCGGCGATCTCGACCGTGCCGCAGTGGCAGGTGCCCGGCCCGGTGGCCGGCACCTACGACCTGCCGCCCGGCTACGCGATGTTCAACGGCACGTCGATGGCCTCCCCGCAGGCGACCGGTGCCGCGGCACTGCTGGTCAGCGCGTTCAAGGCCGAGCACGCCGGCGAGCGGCCGACGGTGCTGGAGCTGCGCAACGCCATCCAGTCCGGCGCCAAGTGGGTCTCCTCGCTGGGCGCCTACGAGCAGGGCGCGGGTCTGTTCGACGTGCAGCGCTCGTGGCAGCAGCTCAACGCCCACCCGAACGTGCAGAACGTCACCACCTCGGTCACCGTCAACACGGCGCTGTCGGCCCTGCTGCCGACCCCCAACACGGGCGTGGGCATCCACGACCGCGAGGGCGTGACCATCGGCAAGGAGTACGTGCGCACGTACACCCTGACCCGCACCACGGGCCCGGACCGCAACCAGCAGTTCCTCGCCAACTGGCAGGGCAACGACGGGACGTTCTCGTCCAAGTCCCTGGTCAGCCTGCCGCTGAACACGCCGGTCAAGTTCGACGTCAAGGTCAAGCCGACCAAGGCGGGCGTGCACTCGGCCGTGCTCAAGCTGGACAACCCGAACACCCGGGGCGTCGACGTGTTCACCCTGAACACGGTGTTCGCGGCCGAGGAGTTCACCGCGCCGAAGAAGTTCGCGGTCTCCAAGACGGGCACGATCGCGCGCAACCAGTCGCAGAGCATCTGGGTGCGGGTGCCGGTCGGCACCAGCGCGCTCAAGGTCGACCTGGCGGGCGGCGGCGAGGCCGGCAAGGGTCAGGTCCGCTTCCTGCGCTTCGACCCGTACGGCGTGCCGGCGGACACCACCACGACCACCAACTGCTACAACCCCGACGCGGGTGCGGGCTGTGCCGGTGGCACGCCCACCAGCCGCACGGTCGCCAACCCGATCCCGGGCGTGTGGGAGATCGTGGTCGAGTCGCGGCGGACCTCCGACGCGGACAACGCCCCGTACACCGTGACGGCGTCGGTGCTCGGCACGTCGGTCAGCCCCGACCCCGACACCATCGCGTCCGCGCAGACCGGCGTCGGCGTGGACCGCAGCTACACGGTGAAGAACACCCTCGCGGCGTTCAACGGCCGGCTCGTCGGCGGCGCGCTGTCCAGCGCCAAGATCGGCCGCCCGTCGATCGCCGAGGGCGTCTCGCAGACCTACGACGTGACCGTTCCGGCGGGCTCCACGTCGCTGCGGGCGACCATCGGCAAGCCGAGCGACATCTCGGCCGACCTCGACCTGTTCGTCTACAACTGCACCTCGGGCACGTGCGTGCTGTTCGGGCAGACCGCCGACGGCGACTCGGAAGAGTCGTTCACGGTGAACAACCCGGCAGCGGGCGCGTGGCGCATCCAGGTCGACGGCTACGCCGTGCCCTCGGGCACGACGGAGTACGACTACATCGACGTGTACGCGGTGTCGGGTCTGGGCACCGTGTCGGTGACGGACACCAACGCCGACCGCACGGCCGGTGCGACGTGGACCGTCCCGGGCGTCGTGACCGCCACCGGCCAGGCCGGTGCCGGCCGCGTCCTGCGCGGTGAGCTGACCGTGCAGACCGGCGAAGGCGCCGTTGTCGGGCGCAGCGCGGTGATCGTCCAGAACGTGGTCTGACCTCGTTCCGACCCCAGGGCCACCCCCGGTTCGCCGGGGGTGGCCCTGTTCGGTTTCAGCGGCTTCGACAGGCTGTCACCGGCTGTGCTGTGAACACTCTGGGACGGCATCGCAGGTGCCACGTCGGCTCCACCCCGGACAGTGGGGCTGCACGGCGAAACGGACTCGGTGTCTTCCCGCGTATCCGGCGTCGTTCGCTGTGCACGCAGCCGACCTTCCGCACGAGACCGGGGTCGTGCCGAGGGACGGCATCCGGTCCGCGGTCCACTGATCCCGCCGGCCACCCCGGCGCAGGCCGCGTTCGAGGGCGATCTGATGGACCTGATCGGCTATGGCTTGTCGAAGCAGCGGCCCGGGGCCGCTGCGCGGCTGTTCGGACTCGTGTCGGTGATTCCACGTCCGGCCGAGTCGGAGCTGCGGGTGGACACCCGCAGCGAGTCCCTCTCCTTCATTGCCGCGAACATCAGCCCGCTCCTCGACGTGGAGCGATCCGCCGTGGGCGGACTTCCGGGCCTCCGGGTGAGCCACAGGGGCGAGAGGGTGGTGCTGCGGCGACTCCAGTCGCCAGGCCGGATCGTGTTGCGAGGAGTGACCGAGGCGATGTGGTTCGACGCCCTCCGCCGGGGTGTCGGCGAGATGGACCTCGACGCGCTCTACCTCGGCGGTCGTTCCGGCCTCCACGAGTGGGAGCAGCGTGATCTGGCGGACTCGCGCCGTGTCCCGCATCCAGTGGGAGTAAGTGTGGTCAGTGGGTTGCTGCGGCGGCTACGCGCCTTCCGCGCCAGTTCCACGTTGCAGTTTCTCGACCTGTGGGTCAATCGCTGCACCGACGTACTGGAAGTTCACGTCGAGTGGGCGGGCGACTTGGCCCACGGTGATGTGATCGAGCGGCTCGCCGATCCCCGGCTCGGGTTGGGTCTGGCGGTGCACGAGTACTCGGGATGTTGCTGCGAACCGTGTGCGGGCGACCAGTACATGATCAAACTTCGCGATGTCGCCACCGGGACCGTCGAGGTTTGCCTGCGTCGCAGCAGTTTGCGCGACCACCGGCTACCTCCGCGCGCATCCGGCCCCTGCCTGGCGGCTTCCCGGGTTTCGGGAGGCCGGCGCGATGGGCTCTGATCTGGTTGCCGCACTGGCCATCGCGCCGGTCACCTGGTCGGTCGCGTTCATCCTCGCGGTCGCAACCGCGCTGCTGTCCCGTGACGTCCGGCAACGCGCGGACGCGCGGAAGGTGATGGAGTTCCTGCTGCGCTTGCGCCGCCGCTAGGGCGTCGGGTCCGGGCGGCTGATGGGCTCGTCCACGTCCACCTGGCGCACGCCCTCCACGGCGGTCACCCGGCCGACATCGCCCACCGGCACCGAGATCCGCAGGTAGCCGATCGACGTGTCGGTCGCCTCGACGGTCGCGCCGAGTTCGCGCAGGGTCGCGGCGGTGCGCTCGGTGGCCCCGGCGTCGGTCGAGATCACCAGGACCACGCTGGTCACCCCGTCCCGCTGCGCCTTGGTCAGCACGTCCTTGCCGTGCGGGCTGAGTTTGGCGGGCACTGGCACCTCCGTGGGTGGCGGCGTGGTGACCGGTGGCGCGGCGGTCGGCTGTGCGGCGCTCGGCTGGTCGGCGGTCGGTCGGCTCACGCTCGTCGTCGCGGACGGTGCCGACGCCGGGCCGTGGTCGACGACCGGCGACGAGCACCCGGCCACCACCAAGCACAGCAGGCCCACCACTGGTCGCTTCATCCGTACCCCTTCCGAGCCGTCCTGACACCTGGACGGATCAACCACCCCGGTTGGTTGCCTCCGGACCGCTGAACGCCTGCACGCGCTCCTCGCCGTCGGCGCTCTCGCCGAACACCCGGCTGTCCGACCCGGACGCCGGGCTGTCCCGGGTGGTCCGGTGCGGCGGCAGGTCGCGGACCCGCACCTGCGGCAACGCCTCCGGGTGCCGGGTCCGCAGCCACGCGATCAGGTGCTCCCGCACGACGCACCGCAGGTCCCACAGCCGGCCCGCGTCGGTGGCGCTGACCAGCGCGCGCACCCGCACGAACGACCCGACCGCGCCGGTCACCTGCACCACGCACACCCGCCCGTCCCACAGGTCGACGGTCTCCAGCGCGTGCCGCAGCTCCTGCCGCAGGTCCTCCACCGGCACGGTCCAGTCCAGGTCCAGCTCGACCGTCCCGAGCAGCGCCGACTGGGTCCGCGTCCAGTTCTCGAACGGCGTCTTCAGGAAGTACGACGTGGGCAGGATCAGCCGCCGGTCGTCCCACAGGTGCACCACGACGTAGGTCAGCGTGATGTCCTCGACCCGCCCCCACTGCTCCTCGACCACCACCACGTCGTCCAGCCGCAGCGCGTCCGAGAACGCGATCTGCACCCCGGCGAACACGTTGCCCAGCAACGACTGCGCCGCCAACGCCGCGATGGCGCCGATCACCCCGGCCGACGCCAGCAGGCTCGTGCCGGCCGTCCGCGCTTCGGGGAACGTCATCAGCACCGCGCCCGCCGCCAGCACCCCGACCACCACGACGGTCACCCGCCGCACCAACGTGATCTGGGTGTGCACCCGCCGCGCGTGCCGGTTGTCGGAGACGTCCACCCGGATCCGCGCGAGCGTGGCGTCCTCCGCGACCACCAGCAGCGCGCCCAACAGCCAGGCCCCGGCGAGGATGAGCGCTATCCCGACCACGTGCAGGGCCGCGGGCCGCCACTCGCCCCGCGCCGCGACCCCCACCGAGAACTGGACCGCCACCAGCACCGCGACCAGCAGCGCGGGCTTGTGCGCGTGCCGGGCCAACCCGGCGAACAGGGCGGACCGCCGGCCGATCCGCCGCACGACCCGGTGCACGAGCGTCACGGTCACCAACGCGACCAGAACCGACCCGGCGAACGTGAGCACCGCGACGAGCACAGGCACCTCCTCCTCGTAGTCACGTCCCCCTGCCCTACCCGCCGGGTGGATCACCCATTCGCCGACAGGACATTCCTCACGTGCGCGCAACCCCGCCGGCCGGGCCACTCGCGGTACGGCCGAACGGGGTCATCCCGCCGAACCCGACCCGCCTGCCCCGCCGCAGCCGGCAAAGTCGGTGCGTGACGCCGCAACCGCCCGTCGACCCCGCCATCCAGGCCGCGCACATCACCCGGCGCGGCGCGCTGGTCGGCGCGGTGGTGGCCGCGCTGATCACCGCGTCGGCGACCGGGATCGGGGCGTACTTCGCCGGCCGCAAGGAAGGCGTTGCGGTCGCGCACACCGAGACCGTCCGGGAAACGGTGACCGTGTCGGGTCCGGCCGGTCAGGACACGTCGCCCGGGTCGACCACCCGGGCCGCGCCCGGGGGCGCGATGTCGCTGCTGGAGCTGAGCCCGGTCGAGGCGGCGGGGAAGAAGATCGTCACCGACCCGCAGCGGGTGGACACCAAGACCTACCAGCGGGCCATCACGATGTGGATGGGGTTGTGCAGCGGGGGCGACACCGCCTCCCGCACCTACCACCTGGACCGCAAGTACCAGCGGCTCCAGGGCAAGATCGGGCTCAGCGACAGCTCCAAGAGCGATCGCCGCGTCGAGTTCCGGGTCTTCGTGGACAGCCGTCAAGTCGACACCGCGACCGCTCAGGTCGGGCTGGGCCAGGTGCGGGAAATCGACGTGGACGTCACCAACGCGCTGCGCGTGCGACTGGAGGTCTACTTCCAGACCTACACCTGTTACAGCGAGTACCAGGCGGGCGCGGTGTGGATCGAGCCGACGCTCGGCTAGCTGTACTGCCTGTGAGGTCGGGGACGCGGCCGGCGGGTGCTTGGCCGCCCGGTGCGGTGTGGCTGCGGTGGTGATTGCAGGTGTGCAGCCGTCCCGGTGGCGCTTCACGGCGTTCAGTCTGGGGGTCGGTAGGTGCGGGTGCGTTTGTGGGTGACGCCGGTGGTGGCGGGGGTGTCGCGCCAGGGTGGGAGCGGTGGCGGGAGCCGTTGTCGGTCAACACCGGCCGCACCATGATGCCGCGCGCCCGGAAGAACGTCTGTGCGCTGGACCTGACCGCCGCTGCGGTCTGTTGGTCTCGCCTGGGGCGGGTCTCGGTGTGGGCCGGGCTGTTGCGCCCGCCTGCCGTCCGTGGACGCGGTGGACGTCGACGTGGACCGGGTCGGCGGGCGCGGCGTGTTCGTGGCGGCGTACGACGCGGCTGGTCGTGTGGTCCGGACCCTCACCCATTCCAGGATCATCCGACTACGTGCCGGACCGTTCACAACCTCCCAGGGCGGTACAGCTAGCCGTTGGGCAGGAAGTGCGCCATCCGGCCGACGAACGCGACCAGCCGGTCCGGCGTGAAGCGCTCGGGGTCGGTGATCGCGAGCCGGCCCGCCATCTCGGCCAGGGCGAGCATGGTGTGACCGAGCAGTTCGGCGTCCAGGTCGGGGCCGCCCATGGCCTGCAAACCCAGGTCCGCCAACGCGTTGACCTGGTCGGTGATCCGGGCGCGGACCAGTTCGACCTGGCGGCGGAACTCGACGGGCGTGCCCTCCGGCGGCAGCAGGACCAGCCGCCAGCGGTCCGGGGTCGCCACCACCGCGTTCACGAAGGCGCGCACGGCGTCGGTGTAGAGGTCTTCCGGGGTGCGGTCGTCCAGGCCCGCCGGCACGGCCGCCAGGACCTGCGCGGTGGCGCGCTCGGCCTCGCGGGCGAGCAGCGCGGAGATCACCTCGGCGCGGTTGGCGAACTGCTCGTAGACCACGGGTTTGGTCACGCCCGCGCGACGGGCCACCGCCTCCATGGTCAGGGCGTCGAAGCCGCCTTCGGCGATCAGCGCCAGCGCGCCGTCCAGCAGCTGGTCCCGGCGCTGGCCGGGGGGCAGCCTCGGGGCGTACTTCCGGCGCGTTGTGCTCACCGGACCATATTGCTACGGTGTCGTAGCTTTCACAAAGCTACGCTGGCGTAGTAATTGCCGGAGGTCGTGATGGAACCCGACAACCTCGTGTTGCAGCCTCGGGACGTGCACTTCGACTGGTCCTCGCTGCCGATGCACTGGGTGCCCGACGAGCCCGCGGCCACCCACGTCATGAACGTCCTGCACCTGCTGCTGCCCGAGGGCGAGCGCTGGTTCGTCCGCACGTTCCAACAGGCGATCCCGCTGATCACCGACGACGACCTGCGCGAGGACGTGCTGGGGTTCATCGGCCAGGAAGCCGTGCACGCCGAGGCGCACAGCGAAGTCCTCGACCACCTGCTGGCCAACGGCCTGGACCCGCGCCCGTTCACCGACCAGGTGGAAGTGGTGTTCCGGCGCGTGCTCGGCGACCGCGCGGGCGTCGCCGAGCGGGTCCGGCGCGAGCACCTGCTCGAACGGATCGCGCTGGTCGCGGCCATCGAGCACTACACCGCCTACCTGGGCGACTGGATGCTCAACGCGACCGCGCTCGACCGCGCCGGCATCGACCCGACCATGCTGGACCTGCTGCGCTGGCACGCCGCCGAGGAGGTCGAGCACCGCAGCGTCGCCTACGACCTGATGCGCCACCTCGACCGCCGGTACGTGCGGCGCGCGCGGACGATGGTCGTCGTCGCGCCCGTGCTGTGGCTGCTCTGGGCGCGCGGCGCGCGGTTCATGATGGCCAACGACCCGACCCGGCCGGGGAGGCTGACGTTGCGGGAGTTCCGGCGCGCGGGCCGGCGCGGGCTGCTGCCGACCGGGCGCGAGCTGCTGCGCGCCACGCTGCGCTACTTCCACCCGCGCTACCACCCGAAGCAGGAGGGTTCGACCAGCCAGGCGGTGGCCTACCTGGCGTCCTCGCCGGCCGCGCGGGCGGCGCACTGATGGACCTGTTCCTGCGGGGGCTCACCGCGTTCGGCGACGGCTACCTCAAGTCGTTGCGGTTCCTGGGTTCCGCGCGGCCGGCCAGGTCCGCCGGCACGCCGCTGCGGCTGGTCGTGGCCGAACGCGAGGTCGTCGCCGAGGGCGTGGTGGGCCTGCGGCTGGCCGGGCCGGGCGACCTGCCCGCGTGGCAGCCCGGCTGCCACCTCGACCTGCACCTGGATTCGGGGCTGCGCAGGCAGTACTCGCTGTGCGGCGACCCGCGCGACCGGTCGTCGTACCGGATCGCGGTGCGCCGGCTCGGCGTCGGCTCGGCCGAGGTGCACCGGCTGCGGGTGGGCGACCCACTCGTGGTGCGCGGGCCGCGCAACGCCTTCCCGTTCGTCGCCGACGGACCGGTGCTGTTCCTGGCCGGCGGCATCGGGATCACGCCCATCCTGCCGATGGTCCGCGAGGCCGACCGGCTGGGCGTGGCCCGGAAGTTCGTCTACACCGGGCGGTCCCGCGCGTCGATGCCCTTCCTGGACGAACTCCCGCGCGGCGCGGACGTGCGGCCCGACGACGAGTTCGGCCCACCGGACGTCGAGTCGATCGTGCGCGCGGCGTCCGACGGATCGGTCTACTGCTGCGGCCCGACACCGATGCTGGACGCGGTGCGCCGGGGCTTCCGGGCCCGGCGGCTGCACTTCGAGCGGTTCGCGCCACCGCCCGTCGTGGACGGTCGTCCGTTCGCGCTGGTGTTGCGCCGCAGCGGGATCGAGCTTCCGGTGCCCGCCGACCGGTCGGCGCTCGACGTGCTCAAGGACCTGCGGCCGAACGTGCCCTACTCGTGCCGGCAGGGGTTCTGCGGCACGTGCGAGGTGGACGGCGTCCGGATCTGCGTCTCCCGCCCGGCCGGTGACCGGCTCGTGCTCGACCTGTAGCGGAGGAATCGTGTTCGTGGAATCCGATGGTGTGCGGCTGTCCGTGTACGAGCGGGGAGACCGGTCCGCGCCGACCGTGGTGCTGGTGCACGGCTACCCGGACACGCACCGGGTGTGGGACGGCGTGGCGGACGTCCTCGCCGAGGAGTTCCACGTCGTGACCTACGACGTGCGCGGGGCCGGCGCGTCGGACAAACCCCGTGGACTGGCCGCCTACCGGCTGCCCGCGCTGGCCCGCGACCTGTTCGCGGTGGCCGAGGCGGTCAGCCCCGGCGGGCCCGTGCACGTCGTGGCGCACGACTGGGGTTCGATCCAGGCGTGGGAGGCGGTGACGACGCCGGGCGCGCGGATCGCCTCCTACACCTCGATCTCCGGGCCGTGCCTGGACCACGTGGGCCACTGGATGCGCCGCCGGCCGACCTCCGCGCACCTCCGGCAGTTGCTGCACTCCTGGTACATCGTGGCGTTCCACCTGCCGTTCGTCGCGCCTTTCGCGTGGCGCAAGGTGATCGGCCCGCGCTGGGGCCGGGTGGTCAACCGCCTCGAAGGCGCGCGGTCGCACGTCGCGGACTCCGTCGTGGACGACGGTGTGCGCGGAATGTCCTTGTACCGGGCCAACTTCATCCCGCGAATCCGCTCGCCGCGCGTCCGCCGCACGGACGTCCCGGTGCAGCTCGTCCAACTGCTCAAGGACGACTACGTGACGGCGGGCGTGTTGCAGGACGTGGACCGCTGGGCCCCGAACCTGCGCCGTCGGGTGCTGGACGCCGGGCACTGGGCCCCGGTCACGCACGCCCGCACGATCGCGCTGCTGGTCGCCGACCACGTCACCGGCCACAGCCCCGCGCCGACCCCTGCGCCGACAACCCTTCCCGACGCCGCGCCGGATGCCACGCCCCCCGGTCGTCGGGCCTGACCCGCGTGCTCGGCCTGACCGCGTGCCCGTCCGGGCCTTCCCGGGACGACGTTCGCGGTCGGCGGCCCGCCGGCGATTCCGGTGCTCAGCGCCGGAATCGGCACCGAGTCGGGTGGCGGGACGTCCAGAGGTGGCGCGTCACCGGCCACAGCCCTGCGCCGGGAGCCCGGACACCACGTCCCGCGCACGGCTCCGCGCCAGGTTCCACGACCTCCGGTCGTCGTCGGTGAGCCGGTCCGGGTTGGCCCGGGCCGCCGCTCGTCCAGCCGCACCCCGGCGGCCGGCACCAGCAGGTACACCACGCCCAGCCGGAGTTCGCACGCGGCCACCACGACCCGCGGCACGGTGAATCCGTAAGCCTGCTGGTAGGCCCACGTCCGGGCGACCGCCCCGACGATCCCCAGCGTCGGCAAGGTGACGACGAGCAACTGCCAGAACCCCTGCCGCACGTACTCGGCGTAGGTGAGGTTCGCCGTCCGCCGCACGTAGTCGTCCCCGCCGAACAGCGCCCTGACCTGCACACCGACGAACGCCGCGAAGATCATGACCAGCGGGCACACCGGCAGCGCCCAGTCCCGCACGGCCGGCCCCAGACCGGTCGGCAGCATCGGCCGCGACAGCCGCCGCGCGTCGCTGTGCCGCAGCTCGGCGGTCGGCCACGGCATCGCCCGCCCGGCCCCCACCAGGGCCGCCGCCGAGCCGACCGCCGGCCCGCGCGCCGTCCCGTGCGCCCGCCCACCACCGTCGGCGACCCGGCGGGCACGCACAGCGGGTACAGCTCCGTCGACGCGGTCACCGCGCCCGTGCCGAACAGCAGCAACGAGAGCACGACCCACCCCGGCCGAACCTGCTTGACCAGGAAGAACACCACCAGAGCGAGCAGCGGCCAGCCCAGGCCGGGCCGGTCGAACGGCACCAGCAGCGCAGCGGCGGCCCCCATCGCGGCACCGGTCAGCAGGACACGTTCGGGAGACATCAGAGCCCTCAAGGGCGTGTGTCAGCGAGCCGCGTCGCCCCCAGAGCGACCGGCTGTCGGGAATGCGGGTGCGCTAGACCGGATCCGGCACGGCGGGCACGCGCGGCGTCACGGGCACGGTCGCCCGGATGCGGCAGCCCGGACCGCCGTCGACCACGGCGATCGTGCCGCCGTGCAGGTCGATGACCCAGCGGGCGATGTTCAGGCCCAGGCCGGTGCCGCCGCCGCCCGCCCGCTCACCGCGGGTGAACCGCTCGAACACCCGCTCGCGGTCCTCCGGCGGGATGCCCGGACCGTCGTCGGCCACCTCCAGCACCAGGTTCGTGCCCACCCGCGCGGTCAGCCGCACCTCGCCGCCCGCCGGGCCGTGCCGCGCGGCGTTGTCCAGCAGGTTGACCACCACCTGGTGCAGCCGGGCGCGGTCGGCCGTGGCGGTCGCGGTGGGCGGCTGGACGTCGACGGTGAACCGAACCCCCCGGTCGGTCACCGAAGCCTCCGCCACGACCTCGGCCAGCAGCGGCGCGATCGGGAACTCGGCGAGTTCCAGGCGGTGCGCCCCGGCATCGATGCGGGACAGGTCCAGCAGTTCGGTCACCAGCCGGCCCAGCCGCTCGGTCTGCGCCAGCGCGGTGCGCAGGGTCTTCCCGTCCGGCTGGGCCACCCCGTCGACCACGTTCTCCAGCACGTTCTGCAACGCGGTGATCGGCGTGCGCAGCTCGTGCGACACGTTGGCGATCAGCTCGCGGCGCTGCCGGTCGGCAGCGGCCAGGTCCGCTGCCATCTGGTTGAACGCCCCGGCGAGTTCGCCCACCTCGTCGCGCGCGGTGGCGCGCACCCGCCGGCTGTAGTCGCCGCGCCGCATCGCGCGGGCGGCGGTCGTCATCTCGCGCAACGGCCTGGTCATGCCGTGCGCCAGCACCTGCGAGGTGAACAGCGCGGCGGTCAGCGCGCCGATCGTCGTGCCGACCGGCAGCCACCGCATCTGCCACCAGAAGTAGGACAGGCCGACCGCGCCCGACGACACCAGCAGGATCCCGAGCTTGAGCTTGATCGAGCGGACCGGGTCGAGCGGGCGCGGCAGGAACTCCAGGACCGCGGTGAACGCCGACCGAGCGGTCACCTGGGCACCTCCAGGGCGTAGCCGACGCCGTGCACGGTCCGGATCAGGTCGGTGCCCAGCTTGCGCCGCAACGCCTTGATGTGGCTGTCCACGGTCCGCGTGCCGGTGCCGTCCGGCCACCCCCACACCGCGCTGAGCAGCCGTTCCCGCGACTGCACCGCGCGCGGCCGTTCGGCCAGGTGCACCAGCAGTTCGAACTCGGTCGGGGTGAGGTGCGCCTCCTCGCCGGCCCGCAGCACCCGCCGTTCCGACAGGTCGATCTCCAGGTCGGCGACCGAGATCCGGGTGGGCGGCGCGGCCGAGCGCTCCACCCGGCGCAGCAGGGCGTGCACCCGGGCGGCCAGCTCCCGGATGGAGAACGGCTTGGTCAGGTAGTCGTCCGCGCCGACCGCCAGCCCCACCAGCATGTCGTTCTCGTCGCCGCGCGCGGTCAGCATGAGCACCGGCACCGGCCGGGCGGCCTGGATCCGGCGGCACACCTCAAGGCCGTCGAAACCGGGCAGCATGACGTCCAGCACGACGAGGTCGGCGTCACCCGCCTTGGCCACGGCGGTGGGCCCGTCGTGCGCCAACTCGACGTCGAACCCCTCGGCCCGCAGCCGCGCGGCGACGGAAGAAGCGATGGTCAGGTCGTCCTCGACCACCAGAACCCGGCGAGTCATGCCGACGACTCTAGGTGCGACCGGTGGAGACGAACGGTGCGAGTTGTGAACGTCCTGTGGAGGCAACCCGGGCCTCCCGCACGCAGCGCGGCCGGCCGACGGCTTAGGGTGGCGCAGTGGCGGAAGCGGTCCTGGAAGCGGTGCTGGAGCGGATCACGTACGCCAACGAGGAGACCGGCTACACGGTCGCCCGCGTGGACACCGGGCGCGGAGCCGACCTGGTCACCGTGGTCGGGGCGCTGCTGGGCGCGCAGCCCGGCGAATCGATCCGGATGCGCGGCCGGTGGGGGTCGCACCCCCAGTACGGCAAGCAGTTCCACGTGGACGACTACACGACCGTGCTGCCCGCGACCATCCAGGGCATCCGCCGCTACCTGGGTTCGGGCCTGATCAAGGGCATCGGGCCGGTGCTGGCCGACCGGATCGTCACGCACTTCGGGGTGGACGCGCTCGACGTCATCGAGCAGACCCCCGAGCGGCTGATCGAGGTGCCCAAGCTCGGACCCAAGCGGACCAGGCTGATCGCCGCCGCGTGGGAGGAGCAGAAGGCCATCAAGGAGGTCATGGTCTTCCTCCAGGGGGTCGGCGTCTCGACGTCGTTGGCGGTGCGGATCTACAAGCAGTACGACGACAAGTCCATCGACGTCGTGCGCACCGAGCCGTACCGCCTGGCGACCGACGTGTGGGGCATCGGCTTCCGCACCGCCGACACCATCGCGAAGGCGGTGGGGATCCCGCACGACAGCCCGCAGCGGATCAAAGCCGGGTTGCAGTTCACGCTGTCCGAGGCGACCGGCAACGGCGACTGCTTCCTGCCGGAGAACCAGCTCATCGGCGAGGCGATCAAGATCCTCCAGGTCGACGCCGGCCTGGTCATCGACTGCCTGGCGGAGCTGGTCGCGGAGGAGGGGGTGGTGCGCGAGGTGCTGCCCGACGGCGAACCCGCGATCTACCTGATCCCGTTCCACCGAGCGGAGATCTCCCTGGCGGGGCAGTTGCTGCGGCTGCTGCGCACCGGCGAGGAGCGGATGCCCGCGTTCGGGGGCGTGGACTGGGAGCGCGCGTTCGGCTGGCTGGGCGCGTCGCTGGAGGAAAAGCAGCGGGACGCGGTGCGGCTGGCGCTGACCCGGAAGGTCGCCGTGCTCACCGGCGGGCCGGGGTGCGGCAAGAGCTTCACCGTGCGGTCGATCGTGAAGCTGGCGATGGCGAAGCGGGCCAAGGTGGTGCTCGCCGCGCCGACCGGGCGGGCCGCGAAGAGGTTGGCGGAGCTGACCGGCCACGAGGCCCGGACCGTGCACCGGTTGCTGGAGCTCAAGCCCGGCGGTGACGCGGCCTACGACAAGGACCGGCCGCTCGACGCGGACCTGGTCGTCGTGGACGAGGCGTCGATGCTGGACCTGTTGCTGGCCAACAAGTTGGTCAAGGCCGTGCCGCCCGGGGCGCACCTGCTGCTGGTCGGCGACGTCGACCAGCTGCCGTCGGTGGGCGCGGGCGAGGTGCTGCGGGACGTGCTGGCGGTGGACAGCCCGATCCCGAACGTCCGGCTGACGCACATCTTCCGGCAGGCGCAGAAGTCCGGCGTGGTGACCAACGCGCACCGGATCAACTCCGGCGACCACCCGCTGGTGCAGGGCCTGGACGACTTCTTCCTGTTCCCGGCCGAGGAGGCGGAAGACGCGGCGGCGTTGACGGTCGACGTCGTGGCACAGCGGATCCCGCGCAAGTTCGGGCTCGACCCGCGCAAGGACGTCCAGGTGCTCGCGCCGATGCACCGGGGCCCGGCCGGCGCGGGCGCGCTGAACGCGGTGTTGCAGGAGGCGTTGACGCCGGCGGTGAAGGACCTGCCGGAGCGGCGGTTCGGTGGGCGGGTGTTCCGGGTCGGGGACAAGGTCACCCAGATCCGGAACAACTACGACAAGGGCGCGAACGGGGTGTTCAACGGGACGTTGGGCGTGGTCACAGCCATCGACGCGGTGGAGCAGAAGTTGACCGTGAAGACGGACGAGGACGAGGACGTGGACTATGAGTTCGGCGAACTGGACGAACTGACCCACGCTTACGCCATGACGATTCATCGCTCACAGGGCAGTGAGTACCCGTGCGTGGTCATTCCAATCACGACGAGCGCGTGGATGATGTTGCAGCGGAACCTGCTGTACACGGCGGTGACGCGGGCGAAGAAGCTGGTCGTGCTGGTGGGGTCGCGCAAGGCGATCGGGCAGGCCGTGCGCACGGTGGGGGCGGGGCGTCGGCACACCGCGCTGGACTACCGGCTGCGGCAGGGCTGAGCCGTTCAGGCGTGGGCCGAGCGGTCGGCGCGCGCGAGTTCGGCGGCGTCGGCGAAGGCGGACTGGAACAGCGCGATCTCGGAGCCGTCGAGGCTGATCATCGTGCGCTCGTCCAGCCAGACCTCCAAGGTGCCGTCGGTGACGGCGATCGTGCAGACGGCCGGGCGGTGGCCGTCGTCGGAGCAGCGCAGCAGCCACTCGCGTGCCGGGTGGCACTGATCATGGCTGGAATCACGGGTGATCGCGGACATGGTTGTCCCCCTTCGGGTGGTTCGAGCGTGGAGCAGGCCGAATTCGGGCCGGTGGTTGATGGCTTGGACTCGGTTGGCTCGAACTCGCAACTGCGAATGAAGAGTTGCCCCAATCGTGTGGTGAGGGCGAGGCATGGCGCAGACACCGACCGTCCGGCAGAAGTTCCTGGCGATGTACATGCGCGAGGCGCGGCTGAAAGCGGGCGTCGAGCCGAAGGAGGCGGCGCACCTCCTCGGCCGGGACACGACCCGCGTCACCAAGCTGGAACTCGCCCGCGAGGGGATCACGCCCGGCGACGCCAAGATGCTGCTGGACCGGTATGGCGTGCACACCGAGGAGGAGAAGGCGGAGATCGTCGAACTCGCCCGCACCAAGACCCAGCGCGGGCGTTGGCAGGGCCACCGGGCGACCGTCCCGCTGGAGCAGCGCCCCTACTACGACTTCGAGTGGGACTCCGACGAGATCCGGCACTACGCCACCGAGCTGGTACCCGGCATGTTGCAGACTGCGACCTACATGCGGGCGATGCTGACCGCGCGGAACTGGGTCGACCCAGAGACGATCGACGGCATCGTGATGACGCGCTTGGAGCGCCAAGAGGTGCTGTTCCGCGAGCGGCCGAGCCACGCCGCCTTCGTGCTGAGCGAGAGTTGCCTGCGGCGGGTGTTCGGTGGCAACGCGGTGATGCACGAGCAGATGCGCCATCTGAGCGAACTCGCGCGCCGACCGAACGTCCAGCTCCAGATCTTGCCGTTCGACGCGCCGGGCGGCGCCAGCACCTTCGCGTTCACCATGCTGCGGGTGCCCGCGCCGACGTCCGCGCCGCCGCTGAACCTGGTCTACGTGGAGAACCTGCACGACGCCGACTACCTGGACGGCGACAAGGAAATGGCGGACTACGCCAAGCTCTGGGGGAACCTGACGGCGAACGCGCTGGGAGTGGAACAATCGAGGAGGTTCGTCCAGCGCGTGGCTCGG
The DNA here is from genome assembly GCF_056640475.1 of Saccharothrix sp. NBAS 001. Taxonomy (NCBI): domain Bacteria; kingdom Bacillati; phylum Actinomycetota; class Actinomycetes; order Pseudonocardiales; family Pseudonocardiaceae; genus Saccharothrix; species Saccharothrix sp. NBAS 001. Next base: position 6,815,829 of record NZ_CM153251.1, on the reverse strand, counting down.
GAGTACGCCTGAGCCGGAAAGGCGGTCCCTGCCATGACCCCGGACTTCTCCAGCGCCAGTTTCAAGACCTCCAGCCACACCGAGGACAACGGGACGTGTGTGGAGGTGGCGGTGGTTCCGGGGTTTTTCGCGGTGCGGGACACCAAGAACCGGGCGGGTGGGCAGGTGTGCGTTGCGGGTCGGGCGTTTCGTAGGTTCCTCGCCGGGCTCCGCTGAGGAGGACCGGGCGGCGTTCGCCACTGGAGCGGGAACGCTATGTGGAACCGGCCCGCATCCGCAGCCAACGCGGCTGCCGGCTGGGCCATCGTGCGACCGTGCCGATGGAGCAGCGGCCCTACTACGACTTCGAGGTCGACTCGAACCTGATCCGCCACTACGGCATGGAGATGGTCCCTGGGCTCTTGCAGACCGAGCGCTACATGAGGGCCGCCCTCGAACGGCGTTTCCGGATCGACGCGGCGAGTGTCGAGGACATCGTGGCGACCCGGCTGGAGCGGCAGGAGGTCCTGTTCCGCAGGGTGCCGGTGACTGCGGTGTTCGATCATGAACGAGCGAGCGCTCCACCTGGATGAGCTGAGCCGGCGGAGGAACGTGCGGATCCACGTCCTGCCGTTCGAGGGCTGGGGAGCGGGGGAACGGCTTTCAGCTTCACCGTGTTGCGTCCCCCGCCTCGACGGCGTCCGCCGCCGACGTGCTGGGAGTGGAACAATCGAGGAGGTTCACCCTGGGGGTCGCCCAGGACTTCGCCTGACCTGGAGAGGCGGTCCCTGCCATGACACCGGACTTCTCGGCCGCCCTGTTCAAGACGTCGACCTTCACCGAGAACAACGGGACGTGCGTGGAGGTGGCGGTGGTTCCGGGGTTTTTCGCGGTGCGGGACACCAAGAACCGGGCTGGTGGGCAGGTGTGCGTTGTGGATCGGGCGTTTCGGAGGTTTCTCGCCGGGCTCCGCTGAGGAGAACCGGGCGGCGTTCGCCACTGGAGCTGGAACGCTATGTGGAACCGGCCCGCACCCGCAGCCAACGTTGCCATCGGCTGGGCCATCGCGCGACCGTGCCGATCGACGCGGCGAGTGTCGGGCACGTCCTGCCGTTCGAGGGGCTGGTGAGCGGGGGAACTGCTTTCAGCTTCACCGTGTTGCGCGTCCCCCGCCCCGACGGCGTCCGCCGCCGATGTGCTGGGAGTGGAACAATCGAGGAGGTTCATCCTGGGGGTCGCCCAGGACTTCGCCTGACGTGGAGAGGCGGTCCCTGCCATGACACCGGACTTCTCGGCGGCCACCTTCAAGACGTCCGGTCACACCGATGGCAACGGGACGTGTGTGGAGGTGGCGGTGGTTCCGGGGTTTTTCGCGGTGCGGGACACCAAGAACCGGGCTGGTGGGCAGGTGTGCGTTGCGGGTCGGGCGTTTCGTAGGTTCCTCGCCGGGCTCCGCTGAGGAGGACCGGGCGGCGGTCGCCACTGGAGCGGGAACGCTATGAGGAAAGTCTGACGCCCGGCGATGCGAACATGCTGCTCGACCGGTACGCGGTCCACACCGAGGAGCAGAAGGCCGAGATCGTGTAACCGGCCCGCACCCGCAGCCAACGTGGCCGCTGGCTGGGCCATCGCGCGACCGTGCCGATCGACGCGGCGAGGTCGAGGATGTCCTGCCGTTCGAGGGGCGGGTGCGCGGGGAACGCCCTTCAGCTTCACCATGTACGCCTGACCTGAAAGGTGGTCCCCCATGACTCCGGACTTCGCGACTGGCCGGTTCAAGACCTCCAGCCACACCCAGGACAACGGGACGTGTGTCGAGGTGGCGGTGGTTCCGGGGTTTTTCGCGGTGCGGGACACCAAGAACCGGGCGGGTGGGCAGGTTAGAGTTGTGGATCGGGCGTTTCGGAGGTTCCTCGCCGGGCTCCGCTGAGCGGAGCCCGGCGGCGGTCGCTACTTGAGCGGGAACGCGATGTCGCAGGCGTCGTCCTCGGGGCCGATCGTGGACCAGTCCGCGAAGTAGACCTCACGCGGCCCACCGGCCACGGTCAGCCCGTTCGCCTCCACCCACGCGTGCACGGCGTCGTACGCGCCCATGATCTGCGGGTACTGCACCTCGCGCTTCTTCAGCCGGGTGTACGCCTCGCGGTGCGCCGGTTCGACCCTCGCCGCCACGCCGGCGGGCGGGGCGGCGACGGCGATCGGCAGGGCGATCTCCACCGGCCCGTCGCTGTCCTCGGTCACCTCGCCGTGGTAGATCACCAGGCCGGGGGCCGAGATCCCGCCGTACTCGGCGGTCGCCTTCAGGACCCGGTCCATCGCCTCGGCGATCCAGTCGGTCAACGCGGGCTGCAGCACGTGGCGCTGCTCCGTCAGCACGACCTGCTCCGGCACGTCCCGCTGTTCCACCTTGAACATCTCCGCCAACCCCTCTCCTCCGGACATCACCACGTGGAGGTACGCGGCCAGGTGCCGCTGCACGGCGAACCTCTGCTCCACCCCGTCCCAGTACTCGCCGAGCAGCGCCGGGCGCTCGCCCGCCGCGGCCGAGACGATCCGGTCGACCTCGCTCAGCGGCATGTCGATCCGGCGCAGCGACCGCACCAGCCGGGCGTGCGCCAACTGGTCCTCCCGGTACCGCCGGTAGCCGTTGGACGGGTCGACCTCCGCCGGCACCACCAGCCCCTGGCGCTCGTAGAGCCGCAACGCCTTGAGCGACAGCCTGGAACGTCGCGAGAACTCGCCGATCCCGAGCAGCCGGTCCATCCGCACCTCCTCCACGTGGACGACCTTGGAGCGTGCCCCAAGGGCAGGGTCAAGCCTCGCCCGAACAACCCGTCACCGCTCGTGCGCGACTGAACGATCTTCACCCGAACGCGTGACAGGAGGCGGGTTCGACAGTAGTTGCGAGCAGCATCCGGTGTAACGGGATTCGCCCGCCCGCCGAACTCGAACCCGTAGCGACCAACCCGGCACCGACCCGCACCGGCCCGCACCCGCTCCGCAGGAGGCCCGATGTCCGAGCAGACCCCACCGGCGTTCGACCCGCGCAAGAGCCCGCACAAGGGGAGCGGCACCGGCCCGGCGTGGGGCGCGGAGTGGGTGCGGGAATCCTTGCACCGCATCAGATCCGCGTCGACGGTGGAGGAGGCGGTCGCGCAGGCCGCCGTCGAGCAGGTCGTCCTCCTGCACTCGATCCGGCGCACTCTCATCTGGACGGCGATCATCATCCCGCTGGTCCTGTTCGGCCTCGGCGTCGTGCTGGTGACCGCCGAGCCCGGTTCGCCCGACTGCGGGACCTACCGGACCCGCTGCTGAACCGTTCCGGAGCGGCCAGGCGGGGCCGTGCGGTCCAACCTGCGCCCATAAGCGTGAGGTATGGCCGGTCGGAGGGTGTGCAGGGCACCGGTTTTGGCCCATTCTCCTGCTCAACCCTGCATAGGAGGAGAACAACCGTGAAGTCGACCAGACGTTCACTGGTGACACTGGCCATAGCCGGTGTCACCGCCGCCGCTGTGATCAACGGCGGCGTCCCGGGCACCGCGGGCCCTGCACCCGAGGTGGCCGCCGCCCAGGCCGGGCCGACCTACGTCTACAAGGTGCACGCACCGCTCGGCAAGGCGTCGCAAGACCTGCTCTCCCGGGGCTTCGACGTCCTGGAGCAGCGCGAGGGCGACTACCTGTTCGTCCTCGGCGACTCCACCGCCGGCCAGAAGCTCAAGGGCGACGGCTTCACCGCCGTCATCGACGAGGTGCTGCCCGCCCCGCAGTGGACCCCGCCGTCGCGCAAGTCGCAGCAGCTCGACGCGGCCGCGCTGGAGGAGACCTACTACGGCGGCTACCGCACGGTCAACGCCCAGTACGCGCACCTCGACGCCGTCGCGTCGCAGTACCCGAACCTGACGCAGACCGTCGACTACGGCGACTCGTGGAAGAAGACGCAGGGCGCGGGCGGCTACGACCTGCGGGCCATCTGCATCACCAAGAAGAACGCCGGCGACTGCGCGCTGAGCACGACCGCGCCCAAGCCCCGGTTCTTCGTGATGGGCCAGCTGCACGCCCGCGAGCTGACCACCGGTGACGTCGCCTACCGCTGGATCGACCACCTGACCCAGGGTTACGGCACCGACGCCGAGATCACCGCGCTGCTCGACTCCACCGAGGTGTGGGTGGTGCCGATCGCGAACCCGGACGGCGTCAACATCGTGCAGCAGGGCGGCAACTCGCCGCGCTACCAGCGCAAGAACGCCAACACCACGAACGGCTCGAACTGCTCGGGCACGTCCGGCTCGCACGTGGGCATCGACCTGAACCGCAACACCAGCTCGCACTGGGGCGGCGAGGGCACGTCCGCGCAGCCGTGCGCGGAGACCTACAAGGGCCCGTCGGCGAACTCCGAGGTCGAGACGCGGGCGTTGCAGGCGTTGTGGCGCAACCTGTACAAGGACCGCCGCGGCACCGGCACCTCCGACGCCGCGCCGGCCGACACCACCGGTGTCGTGATCTCCATGCACAGCTACTCCAACCTCGTGCTGTTCCCGTGGGGCTGGTCGTCGCAGTACAAGTCCGGCAACGACACCCCGCTGCGCACGATGGCGCGGGAGATGGCGTCCCTGGCGGGCGGCTGGCAGTACGGCCAGCCCGGCGAGGTGCTCTACAACGCCTCCGGCGCGACCGACGACTGGGTGTACGACGACCTGGGCGTGGCGTCGTTCGTGTGGGAGATCGGGCCGGGTTCCGGCTCGTGCAGCGGGTTCTTCCCGGCGTACTCCTGCCAGACCTCGACCTTCTGGCCGAAGGTCAAGTCGATGCTGATGTACTCGGCGAAGAAGGCCACCAACCCCTACGGCGGCGGCGGCAACCCGCCCGGCCCGTGCGCGAAGGCGACCAACGACGGCGACGTCAACATCCCGGACGCCGGCGCGGCCGTGTCCAGCACGATCAACGTCTCGGGCTGCACCGGCAACGCCTCGGCGACCACCCAGGTCGAGGTGCACATCAAGCACACCTACCGGGGTGACCTGGTCCTCGACCTGGTCGCGCCGGACGGCACGGCGTACCGGTTGAAGCCGTCGGACAACGACTCGGCGGACAACATCGACACCACCTACACCGTCAACGCCTCCACCGAGGTGCGCAACGGCGCGTGGAAGCTCCAGGTGCAGGACGTCTACTCGTCCGACACCGGCTACATCGACTCGTGGAGCCTGACCACCTGATCGGGCCCCGCTGACGTTCGGCACGAGACCGGCCCCGCAGGCGCACGACGCCTGCGGGGCCGGTCCACGTCCGGGGAACGTGCTCGGCGCGCCACGCAAGGAGATCACCGGACAGCGCGCCCCGCAGACCGCGCACGGCGGGCGTTTCCGCGTACGGCCGGGATGTTCTCCTTGGCGTGCCGGGAGAGCGCGGGCAGGGACGTCGTGCGGCACGGTCCGCCGGCCCGTCGACCCCGTTCGGCCGCGTTGCCGTGCCGACGATCGAGTGGTCCGTGGCGGCACCCCGCTGTGCACGGGCCGTCGTTGCGCCACCATCGGTCGATGAAGCGCAGTGACAGTCGCTACCTGCTCGCGCCCGCGCTGGGTCTGGTTCTGGGCACGACCTGGCTGCTGGGCCTGGCTCTCCTGGCCTGGCCCCTGGACAAGAGTCCGAGATTCTCCTTTTACGCCGGCACCTTCACGGCGTTGTGGACAGCCGGCAGTGCGGTGCTGTCCTGGTTGGTGATGCGCCACTACGGGGTGCGCCGACCGAGAGCGACCGTCGGCGCGGCGGTCGCCCTGACGCTGGTCGTCTCGGCGTTCGGGTACTCCTGGCTGCCGACCCTGTTCGCGCCGTTCGTGTTCGCCGTGTGCTTCCTGGTCGCGGCGGCGGTCGTGGACCTGGTGCCCGCGGACACGAACGGGCCCCTGCGGGGGAGACGCCCGCAGGGGCCCGTTCTGTGAGGGGTGTTACCCGGGCCGGAGGCCCGTTCGTACGGCCTTACTTCAGGCCGTTGCCCATCGCAGCGGCAAGTTCGCCGTTGGTGGTGTCACCGTCGAGCGACCAGAAGAACGCGCCGCCCAGACCCTGCTGCTTGGTCCACTGCATCTTGCTGGTGATCGTGGCGGGGGTGTCGTAGCTCCACCACTGGTTGCCGCAGTACGCGTACGCGGTGCCCGCGACGGTACCGGTGGACGGGCACCGGGTCTTGAGGACCTTGTAGTCCTCGATGCCCTTCTCGTACGTGCCCGGAGCGCCGTCGGTCGCCGTGCCGCCCGGGGCGGCCTGCGTGACGCCGGTCCAGCCGCGCCCGTAGAAGCCGATGCCGAGCAGCAGCTTGGACGACGGGACGCCCTTGGCCTTCAGCTTGTTGATGGCGGCCTGCGTGTCGAAGCCGTCCTTCGGGGGGTTGACCGCGGTCAGCGGGGAGTGGGGACGGGTCGGGCCCTGGGCGTCCCACGCACCGAAGAAGTCGTAGGTCATGACGTTGTACCAGTCGAGGTACTGCGCCGCGCCGCCGTAGTCGGCGAGGTCGAGCTTGCCGCCGTTGCTGGCGTCGGCCGTGATCGCCGCCGTCACCAGGTTGCCCTGGCCGAAGCGGGTGCGCAGGGCCTGCGCCACGTTCTTGAACGCCGCGGCACCGCTGGTGTCGCAGGACAGACCACAGGCGTTCGGGTACTCCCAGTCGATGTCGATGCCGTCGAACACGTCCGCCCAACGCGGGTCCTCGACCAGCTTGTAGCAGGACTCGGCGAACGCGGTCGGGTTCTGCGCGGCCTGGCCGAAGCCACCGGACCAGGTCCAGCCGCCGAACGACCACAGCACCTTGATGTGCGGGTACATCTTCTTCAGCTTGCGCAGCTGGTTGAAGTTGCCGCGCAGGGCGCCCGCGTCCCACGTGTCCGACGTGCCGTCGACGCTGGTGTCCGCGCCGTAGAACTTGTCGTAGTCCGCGTAGGTGTCGTCGTTCGCGGTGCACCGGCCGCCGGTCACGTTGCCGAACGCGTAGTTGATGTGCGTCAGCTTCGCGGCCGAGCCGGAGGTGTGGATGTTCTTGACGTGGTAGTTGCGGCCGTAGACGCCCCACTGCACGAAGTAGCCCAGGTTCTTGTAACCGGGGGGCGGGGTCCCGGTCGTCGTGGTGGTGGGCGTGGTGGTCGTCGTCGACGTGGAGGTCGTCGTCGTCGGGTCCGTGGTGGTGGTCGTCGTGGACGTGGTGGTGGTCGTCGTCGTGGTGGTCGTCGTGCCGCCGCCGGCGTCACAGGACGCGCCGTTCAGCTTGCAGTTCGCCGGACCCGAGAACGCGCCCGTGTAGACGATGTTGAAGCCGAAGCTCACCGAGCCTCCGACACCGACGTTGCCGTTCCACGTGTTCTTGACCGTCACGTGCTGGCCGCTGGTGGTGTAGCCGGCGTCCCACAGGGAACCGACCTTGTGGCCGGCCGGCAGGTCGAACTCGACGGTCCAGCTGGAGATGCCCGCCGAACTCGCGTTGCGGACCGTGTACTTGCCCTCGTAGCCGGAGCCCCAGTCCGAGCCCTTGGTGAAGGTGGCGGACAGACCGCCGGCGCCGCTCGCGGCGGGAACCAGGACCAGACCGAGGACCATCGTGGCGATCGCCACGAACAGCGCTGTGAGATGCCAGCGGATCTTGGACATCGTGCTCCTCGTCAGGGAAAGGAGTGCAGGGTTGAGAAGAACATGTGGTTCAGACCACTTGACGGTCAAGGTCTAGACCACTGTGTCACTCGAACGGACTAGCGGTTCGGGGTGTGTAAGCGTTTCCACAACTGTCCGCACACCGGGGGTGCGCATCACCGAAAGTCGTCCAGGTGATCCCCCCTGAGGTGGTCGCCGGCAGGCCCGAGCCTGGCCAGACTCGGTCCCCTCGACGTCTACTGGGAGGAAGGCCGATGGGCAGGAGAGGCATCGCCTCGGTCGTGGTCGCGGTAGTGGGACTGACCGCGCTGGGCACCGGGGGAACGGCGGTCGCGCAGCCCGCCGCCGCCGGAACGAGGATCGACCGGCAGGTCGTGCAGCGCGGGATCGAGAAGCTGGCCGGCGCGGGCGGCTTCGCGGGCGTCCAGGTCCGGGTCGTGGACGGCCGGGACCGGTTCACCGCGCGCGCCGGCGTGGCGCGGTGGGGCACCGCGAAACCCGTGCCGACCGACGGGCTGTTCCGGGCGGGCAGCATCACCAAGACGTTCGTCTCGACCGTCGTGCTGCAACTGGTCGGCGAGGGCCGGGTGGGGCTCGACGAGCCGATCGGCCGGTACCTGCCGGGGCTGCTGCCCGACGGCGACAAGATCACCGTGCGGATGCTGTTGCAGCACACCAGCGGGCTGTACAACTACACCTCGTCGCTGCCGGAGGACCCGGCCGGACTCGAAACGATCCGCCACAAGAGGTGGACGCCGCAGGAGATCCTCTCGATCGCGACGTCCAAGCCGTTGGGCTTCCCGCCCGGCACCGACTTCAGCTACTCCAACTCCAACTACGCCGTGGCCGCCCTGCTGGTCGAGAAGATCACCGGGAAGCCCTACGGGGCAGCGGTTTCGCAGCGCATCCTGCGACCGCTCGGGCTGCGTGACACGTCCTTCCCGGGCAACCGCGAGGACGTCCCCGGCCCGCACGCGCACGGTTACTACACCGTGGCCGGCAAGGTCGTGGACGTCACCGAGCTGAACTCGTCGGTCGCCTACGGGTCCGGCGAGATCATCTCCAGCACCGCCGACCTCGACCGGTTCGTCGACGCCCTGCTGGACGGGCGGCTGCTCAAGCCCGCCCAGCAGGCCGAGCTGCACAAGTCGCTGCCGTTCACCCGGGGCTACGGCCTCGGGCTGGAGCAGAACGTGCTCCCGTGCGGGGTGACCGTGTACGGCCACACCGGCGGGATCCCCGGCTACTCCACCTACATGGGCAGCACCAAGGACACCAAGACCCGGTTGCAGGCGTCCCTCACGCACGCGCCCGAACCCGGCAACTTCCAGGGCTGGAACGAGGTGCTCACCGAGGTGTTCTGCTGACCCTGGCGCTGGGCGGGGGTCTTCCCGGACCCCCGCTCAGCGGTCGAGGAACAGCTCCAGCTGCGCCACGACGAACGCGTGGTCGTCGGCCTGGGGCAGGCCGGACACGCCGACCGTGCCGACCATCCCGACGCCCGCCACGAGGACCGGGAACACGCCGCCGTGCGCGGCGTACCGGTCCAGGTCCAGCCGGGAGTCGGCCTCGAACGTGCCGCCGCGCGCCCGGAACGTCTCGCCGACCCGGAACGAGCTGCGCCCGTAGCGGTCCACCACGCGGCTCTTGCGGTCCAGCCACTCGTCGTTGTCGGCGGACGTGCCGGCCAGCGCGACGTGGAACAGGCGCTGCTGCCCGCGCCGCACGGAGATCGCGATCGGCAGGCCCTGCGCGCGGGCCGCGTCGACCAGGAACAGGCCCAGCGCCAGGGCGTCCTCGTTGGTGAACGAGCGGAAGACCAGCCTGGCCTCCTGCTCGGCCAGTTCGTCCAGCAGGCTCGCCGCGCTGCTCCCGGGGCCGCTCACGGGGCCACCACCTCTCCGGTCCGGGCGGACGTGGACACCGCCTCGACCAGCAGACGGTAGAACTCGGCGTCCGCGACAGCTCCACCGGCCGGTCCGCGAGACAGCTTCAGCCCATTATGCAACGCTGTTTGGTAATCGTTGGGCGTGCCATCATTCGGTGGTGCCCAACTTGCGCTTCCTGCGCGGCTACAACGACGCGGTGGTGCTGGGCCTGGCCAGGTCCGGCGCCGTCACCAGGGTCGACCTCGCGGAGCGCAGCGGGCTGACCCCGCAGGCGGTGTCCAAGGTCGTCGCCCGGCTGATCGCGGACGGCCTGCTGGTCGAGTCCGGCACGCGCAACGTCGGCGTCGGCAAGCCGCGCACCCTGCTCAAGCTGGTCGCCGAGAGCAGGCTCGCGCTCGGCGCGCAGGTCGAGCGGGACGAACTGCGGGTCGTGCTCACCGACCTGGCGGGCGACGTGCTGGACCGCGCGGTCGCGCCGCTGCCGCCCGACTTCGACCCGGAGACGTTCGTCGGCGAACTCGTCCGGCTGGTGGACCCGCTGCGCGGCGAGCGGCTGCTCGGCGTCGGCATCGGGTTCGTCGGGCCGCTGGACCACCGCACGGGCGTGGTGCACGACGCGACGGCCCTGCCGAAGTGGCACGACGTGCCGCTGGCCGAACTCGCCGAACAGCGGCTCGGCCTGCCGGTCGTGGTCGACAAGGACACCAACGCGGCGATCGTGGCCGAGTCGTGGCGACGCGGCGAGGAGTTGCGCAACGCCGTGCTGGTGCTCGTCGGCACGGGCATCGGCGTCGGGCTGCTGCTGGACGGGCGGGTGCACCGGGGCGCGCGGACCAACGCCGGCGAGTACGGGCACACCACCCTCCAGCTCGACGGGCCGCGCTGCGTGTGCGGGCGGACCGGGTGCGTCGAGGCGGTGCACAACCTCGCCGCGCAGGCCGGTGACCTGGCCACCGCGACGTCCGTCGTGGGCACGGCGGTGGCCGACCTGGTGCAGCTCCTGGACGTGGACCACGTCGTGCTGGCGGGTCGGGCGGTGCTCGCCGCGCCGGCGCAGTACCTGGCGGGCGTGCGGGCCGCGCTGCCCACCGCGGCGTGGCTGCCGGTCGACGTCGGCATCACCCCGTTGGCCGATGACGTGGTCGCGGCGGGGGCGGCGATGCTGGTCCTGAGCGAGTTCTACGGGCATCCCCGGTAGCCGATTTCGGATAGTGCTGCTCAAGGGCACACGTGCGGGTGATTCACTATCCGGCATGTATGCGCTCCGCCACGCCGTCGGGACGGACCCCGGCCTGCGCCGTGAGGCGAACGAGGACTCGGTGTACTTCAGCGAGCGCCTGTACGCAGTTGCCGACGGGATGGGCGGTCACGCGTACGGGGAGGTGGCCAGCTCCATCGCGGTGGCGGTGCTCGCCGAACTGGACGTCGACGCCGACGACCCGCTGTCCGCACTGGCCGGTGCCGCGCGGGAGATCGCGATCCGGCTGACCGACCTGGCCGAGGAGAACTTCGACATGCGCGGCATGGGCACCACGCTCACCGCGCTGCTGTGGGACGGCGAGCGGTTCGCGGTCGGGCACATCGGGGACTCCCGGTGCTACCTGGTCCGCGACGGCGAACTCACCCAGCTCACCCGCGACCACACCATGGTCCAGGCGCTGGTGGACGACGGTCGGATGGCCGCCGAGCAGGCCGCCGAGCACCCCGGCCGGTCCATGCTGATGCGGGCGCTGCAAGCGGGCAGCTCGCACGACACCGACCTGTTCTTCCACGACGTCGAGGCCGGCGACCGGTACCTGATCTGCTCGGACGGCCTGTCCGACGTGGTCGGCCCGGCCGAGATCGGCGAACTGCTCACCGCCGACCCGGACGGCGACGCGACCGTGGGGGCGCTCATCGCCGCGGCCAACGCGGGCGGCGGGCCGGACAACATCACCTGCGTGGTCGTGGACGTGCTGCCGGCGGGCAACGCGTCCTGGCTGCCGAAGTGGCTACAGCGCTGAGAGCCCGAGCAGGTCGGCCAGCCCGGCCCGGCCGGGGGCGGTGACCGCGACCGCGCGGCCGGTGCCGGACTTGCGGACCCAGCCCCGGTCGTGCAGGTGCGCGCAGACGTACGCGCCCGCCGCGCCGGCCAGGTGCGACCGGCGTTCGGTCCAGTCCAGGCACGCCTTGGCGATCGGCCGGCGGGTGGTGGAGAAGTCCGCGCCGAGGTCGCCGAGCCACCGCGCGCCCGCCGGGGTGAGCGCGAGCGCGTCGTCCAGCAGGCGCCGGTCGACCATGGCGTCGGCGATGGCCACGCCCAGGCGTCCGGCCAGGTGGTCGTAGCAGGTGCGGCCCCGGGCCAGCGCGGCGGACGCGGTCGCCGCCTGGAGACCGCGCGCGGGCGGCGTCGGGCCGAGATAGGCCAGCAGGTGCTCCAGCAGGTCGGCCTCGCGCGGGCCCGCGAGCTGGACGTAGCGGTGCCGGCCCTGGCGGCGTTCCCGGAGCAGGCCCGCTTGGACCAGGCGGGTCAGGTGCTCGCTCGCGGTGGGCTGGGAGACCTCGGCGGCCCGCGCGAGTTCGCCGGCGGTCCAGGCCCGGCCGTCCAGCAGGGACAGCAGGAACCGCGCGCGGGTGCGGTCGGCCAGCAGCGCGGCCAGGTTCGCGAGTTCGTCGGCGGCCATGAGGCCATTGTGCGCGCCGGACACTTCGGCGCCCGCCGAAGCGTCGTGCGCCTACCGTGGTCGGCGTGGAACACGACGTGCTGCTCGACCCGGCCTACACCGTCCCGTCCGTGCCGTATGCCGAGCGCGGGGTGGCGTGGCTGCGCTGCCACGTGGCCCGGTTCAGCGAGGGCGCGGACCACGAGCGGCGGCGGGCGGCGGCCGTCGCCCGACTGTCCACTGTGGACGTCGAGGGGTTGCGGCGGCCGGGGCACGCGGTGGCGAAGCTGGCTTCCGCGCTCGGGTTGCCGCGCACGGTCGTGCCCGACGTGGCGGTGGTGGCGCGGTCGTACCAGCCCCACACGCCGATCACGGCCGCCGCCGACGATGCCGTGGCGCGGCTGGTCGGGTGGTGCGGCGGGGTGTGGGACGAGGAGACCGCTGCGGTGATCGGGCTGCTGGTGCAGGCCAGTGCGGCGATGGAGGCGCTGATCGCGGGCAAGGAGCCGCCGGTCCCGGTCACCCGGCGGATCGCGCCGGACGGTGCGGAGGTGCTGGTCGACCTGGCCGGCGCGCCGTTCGGCGCGGGACGGCACGGCTGCCCGGCGCGCGAGCACGCGTCGGCGTTGGCCGAGGGCACGTTCCACCGCCTGCACGCCGGGCCGGAACCCCTGGTGCTGCCCAACGCCTGGGACTTCGCGTCGGCGGCGGCGTTGGTGCGGGCCGGTTTCGCGGCGATCGGCACGACCAGCCTGGGCGTCGCGGCGGCCAACGGCATCCCGGACGCGGCGGGCGTGGCACGCGGGGAAACCCTAGCGCTGGCCCGGAAGCTGGTGCGGCTGCCGGTCCCGGTGTCGGTCGACGTCGAAGCCGGGTTCGGCGACGTGCGCGGGTTGGCGGCGGAGCTGGCCGACCTCGGGGTGGCGGGCGTGAACGTCGAGGACGGGCGCGGGGACGGGCTGGCCGATCCGGTGGTGCAGGCGGAGTCGGTGCGGGCGTTCAAGGAGACCGCGCCGCACCTGTTCGTCAACGCCCGGGTCGACACGCACTGGCTGGGGGTGGACCGGGGGAGCACGGTGGAGCGGGCGCGGCGGTACGTGGACGCGGGAGCGGACGGGATCTTCGTCCCCGGCCTGGTCGAGCCGGGAGCCATCGCGGCGGTGGTCGCGGCGGTCCCGGTACCGCTGAACGTGCTGGCGCAGCGGGACATCCGGGAGTTGGCGGAGTTGGGCGTGCGCCGGGTCAGCACCGGATCGCTGCTGTTCCGGGCCGCCCTCCAGGCGACCGTGGCGACCGCGCGGGCGGTGCGCGACGGCGTGCCCGTGGGCGAGGTCCCCGGGTACGACGAGGTGCAGCGGCTGGCCGAGTGGTGAACGGACGCGCGCCCGCGGTCGTGTGGTTCCTCCGCACTAGGGCACCACCCCGACCCCGGTCCGGCCCGCCCGCAACGCCCAGGGCAGCAGCAGGGCGACGGCCAGGATCCCCAGTGACACCAGCGACACCCCGCCGACCACCCACGCCGCGTACACGCCGTAGGACGCGACCTCGCTGCCCAGGCCGGCCACCGACGTGACGGTGGCCCGTGCGGAACCCGTGATCCGTTCCTGCAACCTGGTCTCGGCCACCACGAGCACCAGCCGGTACAGCCCGTACGACAACGCGACCAGGGCCAGGCCCGCCGGGTGGTGCAGCAGCCCGGCCCCGCCCAGCAGCAACGCCGACAACGCCAGCAGCGCACCGAGCGGCGCGCGGGGCGTGTTCAGCGCCGCGCCCGCCGCACCGGCCAACGGGATCGCCAGCACGGCCACCGGGACGAGCGCCACCGGGACGTCCCACTCCCTCGCCAGCAACGGGAAGTACTCCTCCAAGGCGTCCACGCCCAGCAGCAGCGCCACCACGAGCACGGCCCGTCGCACGGCCGGCACGGCGGCGGTCTCGGCCAGGCCCGAGCGCAAGGTGGCCAGGTAGCTCTCCGGCTCGCCGCGCGGGGTTTCCGGCAGCCGGGTCGCGACCAGGGCGGCGCCCAGGCAGGTCGCCACGCTCACCCAGCCCACCAGGGCGTACCCGCCGGTGGCGAACAGCGCGGTCGCGGCGAGCGCGGCGGGGATCTGGGCGAGCAGGCCCACCGCCGTCACCCGGCCCAGCACGCGGCCGAAGTGGTCGACCGCGCCGACCGCCGCCAGCGCGTCGTGCAGCAGGGCCTCCAGCGCGCCCGACACGAGCGCGCCACCGAGGCCCCACAGCACGAAACCCGCCGCGTACGACCAGAAACCGGGCACGGCCGTCCACAGCGCGTACCCCGACGCCTGCAACCCGCCCGCCGCGACCAGCGACCACCGCCGGGAGAACCGGTCGGCCAGCGCGCCGAACGGGATCTCCGCGACCACGGCCACCGTGGACCAGATCGCGAACAGCGCGGAGATCTGCCCGTCCGACATGCCGTTGTCCGCGAACAGCAGCGCGTACATCGGGTAGATGGGCACGACGTCGGCCAGCAGCGCCCAGCCGACGAACAGCCGGGACAGCGGGCGGGCCGGGGGTGGTACCGGGCGTCAACCGAAAGGCATGACCCAGACTAACCCCGTGCGGCCCGACCGCCGCCCGAATTCCGCCGGTCCGAGCGGACCGGCGCGGCTACACCGGTTCGACCACACCGGTCCGGCGACGGGCCACCAGGGCGTCCACCACCAGGAACGCGACCAGGCTCAGCCCGAACAGCGGCACGAACCAGCCCACGCCCGCCGCGACCACGAGCACCGCGACCAGCTGCCCGCGCGGGGTCTTGCGCCACTGCCCGCGCGGCACCGGGCGGCCGAAGCCCCGGGTCGGCCGGCGCAGCCACCAGATCCGGTAGCCGAGCACGACCACCGTCACCAGGCCCAGCCCGAGCAGCAGCAACAGCACCTGGTTGGGCCAGCCGAACAGCACGCCCATGTGCGCGTCGATGCCCCACCGGCTGAGCTTCGCGATCAGCGAGTAGTCCGCGAAGTCCACCCGGTCCACGACCGCCCCGCCGCGAACGGCGACGGCGTCGACCTGGGTGGGCAGGCCGCGTTCGATCTCGGCGACCTTCCACGCCCCGCCGGACGCCGGGAACCCGATCTCCACCGCCCGCGCGTCGATCCCCGCCTTGCGCGCCACCGCGAGCACACCGTCCACTTCGGACGGTGACCCGGCGGTGGGCGTGCCGGCGGCGTGCCCGGCGTGGTCGCCGGAGCCCGCGACGTCCAGCGCCGGCGTGGTCCAGCCGAACGCCTTGCGCAGGTCCGCGACGTTCTCGCCGGCGTAGGTGGACCACGTCAACCCGGTCGCGGACAGGAACAACGCGCCCACCAGCACCCACAGCCCGATCACGGCGTGCCGCCGGGTGGCGGGCTTGGGCTTCACCGCGCGGCGGCGGGAGAACCACAGGAACACGCCGCCCAGGGCGACCACCCACAGCCAGGACGCGGCCAGCTCGCTGTAGAGCCGGCCGGGCTCGCCCAGCAGCAGGTTGGCGTGGATCTTGTCCAACGCGGTCCGCAACGGCAGCACGCCGCTCGACCCGTAGGTCACCAGGTCCCCGACGACCGCGCCGGTCCCGGGATCGACGAACACCGCGCGCTGCTCGGAACCGCCGAGATCCGGCGCGGCGAACAGCACCCGGGTGGTCGTGCCGGGTTCGGGCGCGGGCCGCACGGCGACCGGCGCACCGCCGGGACCGGCCGCGACGGCGGCCTGGACCTGCTGCGACAGCGGCACGGTCCGCTCGGACGCGGGCACCTGCAAGCGGTCCGAGTAGATCCACGACTCCAGTTGCGGCGTCGCGGCGTACAGCACGCCGGTCAGGGCGGCGATCAGGACGAACGGGCCCACCAGCACGCCCGCGTAGAAGTGGAAGCGCAGCACGAGGCCGCGCCAGGACTCTGTCATGGCGATAACTCCTGGGTACCGGGGAATGCCACCGGTCCCGAGGCGGGACCGGTGGTGTGGCGGGGCGACCTAGGAGAAGAGGGGTGGCCCGCGACGGGGCAGCGTGCGGCGGCGCAGCACCTCCGACAGCGGCGGCTGCGGGTGCTCGGCGGTGAGGATGCCCAACGGCGCGCGGGCGGGCGGCGGCGCGAGCTTGCGCGGCAGCACGGACGCCAGCGCGGCGGCGAGCCGGAACACGGCCCGTTCCGCGCCGGCCAGCGCCGCGACGACGACCCCGGTGGCCAGCACGTGCGCGACCAGCATGGCCGGCGTGGGCAGGAGTTCCCGGGGGTGGCGGGCGAGCAGGGCGAGGAACGCGTGCACGGTCACCTGGACCAGGCCGACCAGGCCGAGGATCTCGCCGAACCCGAGCCTGCGGTCGGTCAGCGGCCCGCACACCCAGGCCACGGCGACCGCGAACACCGCGACGTGCGGCACGGGCGGCAGGTGCCCGTCCGCCCCGGCGTGCGCCACGACGGCGAGCAGCCCGGAGGACAGCCCGACCGCGCCGCAGCGCACCACGCGCACGGCGCCACGGGTCGGGTCCGTCGCCACGAGTCCGCAGCGTAGTTCACCCGCTAGCGTGATCGGCATGACCAAAGTGCTGATCATCGGTGGTGGAATCGCCGGACCCGTGACCGCCATGGCGTTGCGCGAAGCCGGGATCGAAGCAGTGGTGCACGAGGCGTACCCGACCGGTGCGGACGACATCGGCGCATTCCTGACGATCATGCACAACGGTTTGGACGCCTTACGCGCGATCGGCGCGGAACAGCCGGTGGTCGACCATTCCTTCGCCGCCGACGGCCTCGACCTCTACACCGGCGACGGCCGGCTGGTCAGCGAAGCGCGCTGGCACAGCGACCTCACCGGTCCGCGCACGTTGCGCCGGTCGGAGCTGTACCGCGCGCTGCACGACGAGGCCGCGCGCCGGGGCGTGGAGATCCGGCACGGCAAGCGGTTGGTCCACGCGGAGCACACGGCGGACGGGGTGCGGGCGACGTTCGCCGACGGCACGCACACCACGGGTGACGTCCTGGTCGGTGCGGACGGCCTGCACTCGGCGACCCGCCGGATCCTCGACCCGGCCGCGCCGGAACCCCGCTACACGGGCCTGAACATCTTCTACGGCTACACCGAGGGCCTCGCGCCGACGACCGCGCCCGGCCGGTACCACATGATCGCCGGCGGCACGGCGTTCTTCGGGCACACGACCGCGCCCGACGGCCGGACCTGGTGGTTCGCCCGCGTGCCCGCCGACGAGCTGCCCGCCGAGGAGTCCTTCGCCGAGGAGTCGTCCGGTGGCACCCCGCCGGACCTGGTCGAGCGGGCCGCCGCCGCGTTCGCCGGCGACGACGTGCCGGCGGCGTCGATCATCCGCGCGAGCGGCGAGATCCACGCCGGCAACGCCCACGACGTGCCGTCCACTCCGGTGTGGCACGACGGGCGGGTGGTGCTGGTCGGGGACGCGGCGCACGCCGCGTCCCCGGCAGCGGGTCAAGGCGCGTCGATGGCGCTGGAGGACGGCGTTGTCCTGGCGATGTGTCTACGCGACTTCTCCGAGCCGCGTGCGGCGTTCGAGGCTTACGAACGGTTGCGCCGTGTTCGGGTGGAAGCGCTGGTGGCGATGAGCGCTGGATTGGGCGCGGGCCGTTCGGCGGACTCGGAGTCGTTCTACCGACACCACATCGAGTGGAATAAGTCGGTCGGTGCTTCGGCGTTCGATGATTCGGTTTCGGACCGGCTGCGGACCGATCAGTTGTAGGGCATTCCGCCGAACGGGGCCACGCCGGCGGCGGTCGTGAAGACGGCCACCAGCAGGACGGCGATGAGCACTCGTCCGATTCGCATGTGCGCTCCAGTCACGGGAGATCGGAGGAAATTCCGGGAGAATTCGGCGCCGCGGCTACCGTGACAGCAGCGGGTGAAACGCCGCAGTGATTTCGGTGAACAAACGGCGAACGCTGCGAACGCCGAGTTGATTTGAAATAGCGAAACATCTTGTTAACCTGCCGTTTGCCTTGTATTCTCACGGTGTGCGTGTCGTCACCCTGCGTCTCGTTGGCCGCGAGCGTGAGCTGACCCGCCTCGTGGCCCGGGTCGACGCCCTGGCCGAGGGGCGGGGTGCCGCGCTGGTGGTCGAGGGCGAGCCCGGGATCGGCAAGACCGCCCTGGTCAAGGCCGTCTGCGAGACGGCCGCCGCGCGCGGTTTCCGGGTGTGCAAGGGCGCGGGCGACGAACTCGGCCGCTCGCTGCCGCTGCTGCCCCTGCTCGACGCGCTGTCGGCGGCCCGCTCCGACCCCGGCGCGACGGCCACCGCCGAACGCCTGCTGGCCCGCGTGGACGACCTGTGCGCGATGGGTCCGGTCGTCCTCGTGCTGGACGACCTGCACTGGGCGGACGCGGCCACCGTCGCGGTGTGGAAGCGGCTGGCCCGGCTGGTCCCGCAGCT
The DNA here is from genome assembly GCF_056640475.1 of Saccharothrix sp. NBAS 001. NCBI lineage: Bacteria > Bacillati > Actinomycetota > Actinomycetes > Pseudonocardiales > Pseudonocardiaceae > Saccharothrix > Saccharothrix sp. NBAS 001. The sequence goes on along the minus strand of NZ_CM153251.1, from coordinate 6,797,281 downwards.
CCCGCTGCTGCTGATCGGCGTGCTGCGGCCGTTGCCGCGCCGGGACGACCTGGCCGCGCTGCGCAGCGGCGTGGAACGCCTGACCGTGCCGAACCTGGGCGCCGCGGCGGTGGTCGAACTCGTCGGCGCGCTGGCCGGCGGCACCCCCGACGACGCCCTGGCCCGGCTCGCCGCCGACGCCGGCGGCAACCCGCTCTACCTGGTCGAGCTGGTCGAGGCGCTGGTCCGGGGCCGGGCGGTCGAGGTGGACGCGGCCGGCACCGCCCGGCTCACCCAGACCGACCTGCCCGCCACGCTGTCCGCCGCCATCGCCGACCGCATCGGCTTCCTCAGCGCCGACGTCCGCCGGGTGCTGGTCGCCGCCGCGCTGCTCGGCGTCGGCTTCCCGGTCGCCGACCTGGCCGCCGTGCTCGGCACCCGGGTGGTCGACCTGCTGCCCGCGTTGCAGGACGCGACCGTCGCGGGCGTGCTGGAGGACGGGCGGATCGGCCTGAGCTTCCGGCACCCGCTGGTCCGCGCCGCCCTCTACGACGAGGTCCCGGCCAGCGCCCGCAGCGCGTGGCACGGCGAGGCCGCGCGGGCGCTCGCGGAGAGCGGCGCGGGCGTCGACCGGGTCACCCGGCAACTGCTCGCCGCCGACGACCGCATGCCCGCCTGGGTGACCGACTGGCTGGACGAACACGGCGCGACCCTCGTCGCGCACGCCCCCGAAGCCGCCGTGGACCTGCTCGGCCGGGTCGTGGTCACGCCGAACGCGACCGCCCGGCGCGGTGTGCTGCTGGCGCACCTGGCCGAAGCCCGGTTCCGGCTCGGCGACCACCACGGCGCGGAAGCCGTGGCGCTGGCCGGGCTCGAACACGGCACCCTCGTGGACCTGCACTGGACCCTCGCCCAGTGCAGGTCCATGACCGGCCGCTCGGCCGAGACGCTGGTCGAACTCGACCGCGCCCTGACCCGTCCCGGCCTGCCCGAGGGCGACCGCGCCCGGCTGCTGGTGCTCGCCGCCCGCGCGCACTGGGACGTGGGCGGGCTGGCCGACGCGGAACGGCTCGCCGACACCGCCGAGGAGATCGCCCGGCGGACCGGCGACCGCACGGCGACCAGCTGGGCGCTGCACGTGCGCACCATCGTGGCCATGGCGCGCGGTCTGATGGCCGAGGCGCTGCCGCTGTTCGACCGGGCGCTGGCCGTGGCCATGGGCGACCCGGCCACCGCCGACCTGCGGCTGCTGCTCCAGATCAACCAGGCCGTGACGCTGGGCGAGCTGGACCGGGGCGAGGAGGCGATCGCGTCCGCGAGCGTCGTCCGGCACGCCGCCGACCAGACCGGCAACACCGTCCGCCTCGCCCAGGCGCAGAGCGCGCTCGGCCAGCTCCTGTACGACGCGGGTCGCTGGGACGAGGCACTCGTGGACGTCGACCTGCTCGCCGACGACCTCAAGCACCCGATGGTGTCGCGTTGCGACCACGGCGTGGCCGCGCTCGTCCACCTGCACCGCGGCGACGCCGAAGGCGCGCGCCGGCACCTGGACGCGGCGGGCGCGGAGGTCGAGGGTCACGTGGTCGGCCCGCTCGCCCTGGCCACCGCGCTGGAGCTGGAGCAGGCCGGGCGGGCGCGGGAGGCGCTGGCCGTGCTGGCGGCGGGCATGGACGCGGTGGAAGACCTGCTGCCCGACGCCGTGCGGCTGGCCGTGGAGCTGGGCGAGGATCCGGCCGCCGCCGTCGCGCGGGCCGAGCGGCTCGCCGTCGAACTCGACGTGCCGCACCGCCGGGCGTCCGCCGCCTACTGCCGCGCGCTGGTCGCCGACGACCCGGTCGGCCTGCTGCACGCCGCCGACGAGTACCGCGCGGCGGGCCGTCCGCTGTCGAGGGCCAAGGCGCTGGGAGCGGCGGCCGTGGCGTTCGCGTCCTCCGGCGACCGGACCTCCGCGCGGGCCGCGCTGAGCCACGCGGTCGACGTGCACACCGCGCTGGGCGCGGACTGGGACGCGACCCTGCTGCTGGCCCGCCTGCGGGAACTGGGCATCCGGCGCGGCCCGCACGCCAAGCACCGGCGGGCCACGCACGGCTGGGAGAGCCTGACCCCGATGGAGCTGAAGGTCACCGAGCTGGTGGTGACCGGCCTGTCCAACCGGCAGATCGGCGAACGCCTGTTCCTGTCCGGTCGGACGGTGGCCACCCACGTCTCACACGTGCTGGCGAAGCTGGGGGTCCGGTCGCGCACCGACATCGCCCGGGAGGCCATCCGGCACCGCGTGGGCTGACCGGTACGCGGAGCGGGCCCGGAAGCCCAGCGGCAGCGCGAACCACCAGAACCCGAACCACAGCACCAACCCGCCGGTGATCCAGGCGGCCGGCCGCAGGCCCAGCACCACGTCGAGGATCAGCAGCAGCGCGGTGGCGAGCGCGAGCTTGAGCAGCACCAGACCCGCCAGCAGCAGCCTGCTGGACGTGCGCACGAGTTCCTGCTTGAGCCGGCGGCGGAACACCAGCCGGTGGAACGGCGCGGGCGCGATCAGCAGGGCGGTGGAGGTCGCGCCGAGCACCAGGCTGAGCACGTACACCTGGAGCTGGAAGAAGCTCAGCGTGCCGAACCGGGGCGTGAACGCGAGCGTCAGCAGGAACGCCAGCAGCAGCTGCACGCCGGTCTGGGCGACCCGCATCTCCTGGAGGATCTCGGCGTAGTTGCGGTCCATCCGCTGGGCGGGGGTCTCGTCTCGTACAGGGTCGGTGGTCATCGTCTTACGGTGCTCTCCGCACTGGTGCGGAGACATCGGTCGGCCTACGGACTTTCCGGGTGGGGTGGGCTGTTGGCAGAGGTGTGGAGCTGCGCGAGTGGGTGACGGACATGCGGGTCGAAACGGTCACGCCGGCGGGGACCCGGGCCCTGCCGCCGGACGCGGCGACGACCCTGGTGCTGTGCTCGGTGTCCGAAGAGGCGTTCGTGGTGGGTCCGCGCACGCGCGGGACGTACTTCGAGACGATCCCCGCCCACCGGCTGAAGGTGCGGCTGCGTCCGGGCCGGGCGCGGGCGCTGCTGGGCGTGTCGGCGCGCGAACTGGTGGACACGGTCGTGCCGCTGCGCGACGTGTGGGGGAGGGTCCGGGGCTTCGACGGCCTGCGCAAGATGGTGGCGGACCGCTTCGCCGACGCGGACCCGGGGCGTGACGCGGTGGTCGCGGAAGCGGTGCGCGCGGTGCCGCGTTTGGGGGTCGCCGGGGCGGCGCGGGCGTTGCACGTGAGTGAGCGGCACCTGCGGACGTTGTTCCGTGACGCGGTGGGGGTGTCGCCCAAGCAGTACTCGCGGATCGAGCGGGTGCGGAGGGTGGTGGCGTCGGGTGCGGCGGGGTCGTGGGCGCGGTTGGCGCACGAGTTGGGGTACTACGACCAGGCGCACCTGAGCACGGAGTTCCGCGCGGCGATGGGCATTGCGCCGGGAGCGTTCGCGGCGGGCCGGTATCCGGACGCGACACCGTGCCACGACATGTCGGCGGCGTCGGGCGCGCACCACGCGGTGGCGTCGGCCTGACCAACCCCCACCGGCGCGGGGAAGATGCTTTTTGACCTGGGGATTCTCAGCCCACCATGCCGTTTTTCATTCGGTCCGCGTCGGTGTCGAATTCCGGACGAAACGCACTGCCACAGGCCCCGGCGCAAGCGCCGACCTACAACTCCCGCCCCATGTACAACGCGACCTCCCCCTCCGACACCGTCCCCCGGTACAACGTCGTGTCCAACCCGCACAGCTCGAACCCCATCCGCAGGTACGCACGCACCGCCGGCACGTTCACGTTCGACGTCTCCAGCCACGCCGTCCGCGCCCCGCGCCCACGCCCCCACTCCACGCCCAACTCCATCAACCGCCGCCCGATCCCCATCCCCCGATACGCCGGATCGACCGTGAGCTGCTGGATCACGACCCGCGCGTGCCACTCCGCGTACGCCACCAGCACGAATCCCCGCACGGCCGAATCCTCCGCGACGAACCCCACCACCGGCTCGGCGTCGTGATCCGGCGGGAACACCTTGGTCAGCGCCGGAACCACCGGAACTTCCCGCAGCGCGAACCCCGACGACCCCGACGACCCCGCCGTCACCTCGAACACCGTGTCCGTCGTGAAGCTGTCGTCCAGATCCAGCACGTCCTGCGCCGCCAACGGCCGGTACCGCACCCCCGTCACCCGCACCCCATCACCCGCACGCCGCCGCGCGGTCCAGCAACAACGTCCGTTCACGCTCGTTGCGGGTCATCGACGCCGCCCGCTTGAACTCCACTCGCGCCTCGGCCGGCCGCCCCAGCTTGGCCAGCAGGTCACCGCGCACGCTCGGCAGCAGGTGGTAGTCCTTCAACGCCGGCTCGTCGACCAGTTCGTCCACCAGCTCCAGCGCGGTCGCCGGGCCGAACGCCATGCCGATCGCCACCGCGTGGTTGAGCGCCACGATCGGCGACGGCGTGACCAGCGCCAACGTCTCGTACAGGCCGGCGATCAGGGTCCAGTCGGTGTCCTCGGGGGTGCGCGCGCGGGCGTGGCACGCGGCGATCCGGGCCTGGATCGAGTACGGCCCGCGCCCCGACTTCTCCAGCGCCGCCAGGCCGCGCCGGATGTGCAGCTGGTCCCACAGCGCCCGGTTCTGGGCCATCAGCAGGACGGGCTCGCCGTTCGGGCCGGTGCGGGCGCGGGAGCGGGACGCCTGGATCTCCAGCAGCGCCACCAGGCCGTGCACCTCGGGTTCGCGGGGCATCAGGCCGGCCAGCACGCGGGCCAGGCGCAGGGCGTCCGCGCACAGGGCGGGACGCATCCAGTCGTCGCCCGCGGTGGCCGAGTAGCCCTCGTTGAAGATCAGGTAGATGACGCCGAGCACGCTGGACAGCCGCGCGTCCCGCTCGTCCTCCGCCGGCACCTCGAACGGCACGTTCGCCTTGGCCAGCGCCTTCTTCGCCCGCACGATCCGTTGCGCCACGGTCGATTCGGCGACCAGGAACGCCCGCGCGATCTCGTCGGTGGTCAGGCCGCCGAGCATCCGCAGCGTCAGCGCGACCTGGGCTTCGGTGGACAGCACCGGGTGGCACGCGGTGAACACCAGGCGGAGCAGGTCGTCCTTGATGTCGCCGACGCCCTCGGCCGCGTCCGGCACGTGGTCGGACTCCTGGTCCCGACCGATCTCCGCGAGCTTGCGCTGGTAGTTCTGCCGGCGGCGGATCTGGTCGATCGCCCGGTTCTTCGCGGCGGTCATCAGCCACGCCCCGGGGTTGCGGGGGATGCCGGTCTCCGGCCACTGTTCGAGCGCGCTGACCAGGGCGTCCTGGGCGAGTTCCTCGGCCAGGCCCACGTCTCGCACCATCCGGGCGAGACCCGCGATCAACCGTGCCGACTCGATCCGCCAGACCGCCTCGACAGCACGACGCGCATCGGAAGCTGTCACGACCCGAAATCAGATCAGCTCCCGATGCGCGTCGGCAAGCGGGGTACTACCCGTTGTGCTGAGCGGCGGCCTGCGCACGCAGTTCCGCTTCGCGCTGGATCACGTCGGGGGCCACGTCGCCGAAGTCCTCGGGCGAGAACACCTGGCGGATCTCGATGTGCGACTGGCCGCCGTTCGGGTTCGGCACCCGCTTGATCCACTCGACGGCCTCTTCCAGCGACTTCAGCTCCAGCAGCCAGAAACCCGCGATCAGCTCCTTGGTCTCGGTGAACGGACCGTCCACCACGGACCGCTGGTCGCCGTCGAAGAACACCCGCGCGCCCTTCGAGCTGGGGTGCAATCCCTCGCCCGCGAGCATCACGCCCGCGTTGACCAGCTCCTCGTTGAACTCGCCCATGGCCCGCAGCTCTTCCTCGCTGGGCATGGCACCGGCTTCACTGTCCGGCGTGGCCTTGACGATCACCATGAAACGCATCTCAAATGTCCCTTTCGGAGCGTGTGGTTCCCATTCTGACGTGCGCGCGGGTCAGCCGCGGAACACGCGACCCAGCGTGCAAGTGCCGGGGCCGACGACCGCGATCAGCAGGAAGGCCCAGCAGTAGACGGCGGCCGGCTCGCCCATGTTGTGCACCGGCAGCAGCCCGGTCGGCTGGTGCACGACGAAGTAGGCGAACGCCATCGCGCCCGAGCACAGCAGCGCGGCGGACCGGGCGGCGATCCCGCAGGCCACCAGCACCGAGCCGACCAGTTCGATGGCGCTGCCCCACCAGCCCGGGAACGACCCGAACGGCACGGCGGTGCCCTGCCCGTCGATGCCGCCGAGTAACCCGAACCCCTGGAGGCCGTGGCAGGCGAACAGGAACGAGATCACGATCCGGAAGGCGGCGAGCATCAGGTCGGTGCGCCCGGCGGAACGGTCGCGGGTGGCGGTGGGGGCGGTGGTCGTGGTCATCTCTGCGGTCCCTTCGCTGTCGTCCTGCCTACGCGACGAACGGCACCCGCGCCGGATCGACACGGTCCTCGAACTTTTCCGAACATTTCTGTTTCCGCAGGTCACGGCATCGCGTCGGCGGTCCGACGGGCGAAGCGCCGGCGGCCGGACGGGCAAATGCCGCAACCGGAGGCATCGGGTGGGCGATCGTCCGCGCCCGTCGGGCGGACATACAGTGCGGCGTGAGCGCCCACCTGTGGATCCGCGCCCGGCACGCCGCCGACCGCGCCCGGCTCCGGCGCGGGCTCGACCTCCCCGCCGTGCGCGTGGTCGACGCGCGCTGCGGGCTCGCCGCCGCGCTGCGCCGGCCCGGCACGCTGGTCGTGGAGCACGCCCACCGCGCCGCGCCCGCCGACGCCGCGCTGCTCGCCGAGCACCTCCACCGGGACGTGCCGAGGCTCGTGGTGTGCACGGGGATGGAGCCGGTGCTGCGCCCGCACGCCCTCCGCGACGCCTTGGCGACCCGCGCGATCCTGATCGAGGGCGACCCGCCGGGCATCCGCCAGGTGGGACGCCTGGACAGCCTCGACCCGTGCGGCGACGCTGGCGGCGTGACCGATGTGGACGTGGTGGTGGTCGGCGGCGGGGCGATGGGATCGGCGGCGGCGTGGCAGCTCGCCTCGCGCGGCGTGGAGGTGGTGCTGCTGGAGAGGTTCGCGCGCGGGCACGTGTTCGGCGCTTCGCACGGCGCGTCGCGGATCTTCCGGCTCGTCTACCCGGACCCGGTGTACGTGCGGTTCGCCGCCGAAGCCCTGGCGCTGTGGCGGGAACTCGGCGGCGGCCTGCTCACCGAGACCGGTGGCGTCGACCACGGAGACCTCTCCGGGATCCCGGAGGCGTTGGCGGCGGCCGGATCCCCCGGCGAGGTGCTCCCGGCGGACGCGGCGCGCGAGCGGTGGCCGGGTCTGCGGTTCGACGGCGACGTGTTCCACCACCCCCGGTCCGGCCGGCTGCACGCCGACCGGACGGTGGACCTGTTGCAGGACTTGACGACCGCGCTCGGCGGCGTGGTGCGGCACGAGACCCCGGTGCTGGAGCTGCGGGTCGGCGACCGGGTCGAAGTCGTTACCCACCAAGAGGTCTACCGCGCTCGACGGGTCGTGGTCGCGGTCGGCGCGTGGTCGGCGAAGCTGCTCGACGGGCTGGTCGCCCTGCCCCCGTTGACCGTGACCCAGGAGCAGCCCGCGCACTTCGCGCCGGTCGACGCCACCGAGTGGCCCGCGTTCATCCACCGCCGCCCCGGCGCGGTCTACGGCCTGGCGACGCCGGGCGAGGGGATCAAGGTCGGCGCCCACGGCGGCGGTCGGGTGGTGGACCCGGACGCGCGGGACTTCCTCCCCGAAGCCGGCCGGCTCGCGGCGTTGCAACGCTACGTCCGGGAGTGGCTGCCGGGCGTCGACCCGGACGACTTCGCGCCGATCAGCTGCACCTACACCTCGACGCCCGATTCGGACTTCGTGCTCGACCGGCACGGGCCGCTGGTCGTCGCCGCCGGGTTCTCCGGCCACGGGTTCAAGTTCGTCCCGGCGGTCGGCCGGGTGCTGGCCGACCTCGCCACCACCGGGCCCGGCGGTGATCGGCGGTTCGCGGCGGATATTCCCGGCCGGGCCGGAAAACCCTGAGCGTTCCCACAGAATGGTCGCCCCTCCGGCCGGACCCGGTGCTGCCGCAGAATCCGGGTGAGGTCGAAGGGAGCTGGGACATGGGAGCTGGTCTGCACCTGGCCGTGGCGCTGGACGGCACCGGGTGGCACCCCGCCGCGCCGTGCGATCCCGCGCGGTTCACGCCGGGGTACTGGGTGGACCTGGTGCGGGAGGCCGAGCGCGGCCTGCTGGACCTCGTCACGTTCGAGGACGACCTCGGGCCGGTCGGGCGGTTGGACTCGGTGCTGGTCGCGTCCCGGGTCGCGCCGCTGACCACGCACATCGGGCTGGTGCCCACGGTGGTCGCCACGCTGACCGAGCCGTTCCACCTGTCCAAGGCGATCGCCACGCTGGACTACGTGAGCAACGGCCGGGCCGGCGTCCGGGTGCGCGGCACGTTCGCCGCCGACCACGCCCGGCACTTCGGCCGGCGCGCGTTCCCGGACGTGCCGGACGACGCGCTGCTGGCCGACCTGGTGGACGAGACGGGCGACTACGTCGAGGTGCTGCGGCGGTTGTGGGACAGCTGGGAGGACGACGCGGAGATCCGCGACGCCGCCACCGGCCGGTTCATCGACCGCGACAAGCTGCACTACGTCGACTTCACCGGCAACTGGTTCAGCGTCAAGGGGCCGTCGATCACCCCGCGCCCGCCGCAGGGCCAGCCGCCGGTCGCCGTGCTGTCGCACGCCTCGCGCATCCACGACCTGGCGCGGCGCTCGTCGGACCTGGTGTTCACCACCCCGCACAGCGCCGAGGACGTGCGCGCGATCGACGCGGAAGTGCAGGGGCTCAGGCACTTCGCGGACGTCGTGGTGTTCTTCGACGCCGACCGCAAGGCGCGCGCCGAGGAGTCCGGCGAGATCGACTCCGACGCGTTCGTGTTCGCCGGCGACGCGAGCCAGCTGGCCGACCAGCTGCTGGAGTGGCACGAGGCCGGCGCGTTCGGCTTCCGGCTGCGGCCCGCCCACCTGCCCGACGACCTGGTGGCGATCACCTCCGAGCTGGTGCCGGAACTCCAGCGGCGCGGCGCGTTCCGCACCGCCTACGAGGCCACGACGCTGCGCGGGCACCTCGGGCTCGCCCGGCCGACCAACCGCTACGCCGCCTGAGAGGACGCCGAGATGAAGCAGATCCACCTCGCCGCGCACTTCCCCGGCGTGAACAACACGACTGTGTGGAGCGATCCGCAGGCGGGCAGCCACATCGAGTTCTCCTCGTTCGCGCACTTCGCGCAGACCGCCGAGCGGGCCAAGTTCGACTTCTTCTTCCTGGCCGAGGGGCTGCGGCTGCGCGAGCAGAACGGGCTGATCTACGACCTGGACGTGGTGGGCCGCCCGGACACCTTCACCGTGCTGGCGGGCTTGGCCGCGGTGACCACGCACCTGGGGCTGGCGGGCACCATCAACTCCACGTTCAACGAGCCCTTCGAGGTGGCCCGGCAGTTCACCTCGCTGGACCACCTCTCCGGCGGGCGCGCCGCGTGGAACGTGGTCACCTCGTGGGACGCGTTCACCGGCGAGAACTTCCGGCGCGGCGGCTACCTGCCGGAGAACCAGCGCTACGAACGGGCGAAGAAGTTCCTCGACGCGGCCACCGTGCTGTTCGACTCGTGGCGCCAGGACGGCGTTTTCGCCTACCAGGACGAGTTCTTCGACATCTCCGGCCGGTTCGACCTGCCCCGGTCGCCGCAGGGCCGGCCGGTGGTCCTCCAGGCCGGCGACTCCGACGAGGGCCGGGAGTTCGCCGCCGCCAAGGCCGACGCGATCTTCAGCCGGCACGCGACCCTGGTGGAGGGCAAGGCGTTCTACGCCGACGTCAAGGGCCGGCTGGCCAAGTACGGGCGCACGCCCGACCAGCTCAAGGTGCTGCCCGCCGCGTCGTTCGTGCTGGCGGACAGCGATTCCGAGGCGCAGGAGCTGGCGCACGAGGTCCGCCGGCAGCAGGTGAGCGGGCAGACCGCGATCAAGTCCCTGGAGCAGGTCTGGAACCGCGACCTGTCGGCGTACGACCCGGACGGGCCGCTGCCCGAGGTCGACCCGCTGGTGGGGGAGCACACCATCGCGAAGGGCCGGGCCAGCGTGCGCAGCCACCGCGATCCCCTCGCCACCGCGCGGGAGTGGCGTGAGCTGGCGGCGTCGAAGAACCTGTCGATCCGCGACCTGATCATCGAGCAGACCGCGCGGCAGACGTTCATCGGGTCGCCCGCCACGGTCGCGGGCCGGATCAACGACCTGGTGCAGGCCGATGCCAGTGACGGGTTCATCCTGGTGCCGCACGTGACCCCCGGCGGGTTCGACGTGTTCGCCGACACGGTGGTGCCGCTGTTGCAGGAGCGCGGGGTGTTCCGGGCCGACTACACCGGGCCGACGCTGCGCGACCACCTGGGATTGTCGTGAAGTACCTGCTCATCACGCTGATCACGCACACCGGTCCGCCGTCCACGACGACGGACCGGTTGCGGGAGGTGGTCGACACCGCCGTGCTGGCGGAGGAACTGGGTTTCGACGGCTACGGGGTGGGCGAGCGGCACGAGCGCCCGTTCATCTCGTCGTCGCCGCCCGTGGTGCTGAGCCACATCGCGGCCCGCACGTCGAGCATCCGCCTGTTCACCGCCGTGACCACGTTGAGCCTGCTGGACCCCGTTCGCGCGTACGAGGACTACGCGACCCTGGACCACCTGTCGGGCGGTCGCCTGGAGCTGATGATCGGCAAGGGCAACGGCTCCGCGCAACGCGAGCTGTTCCACGTGACGCCCGAGGACCAGTGGGACCGCAACAACGAGGGCTACGAACTGCTCCGCCGCCTGTGGCGGGAGGACCGGGTGACCTGGTCCGGCCGGTACCGACCGTCCCTCGTGGACGCCGAGGTGTGGCCGAAGCCGTTGCAGCAGCCGATCCGGGTGTGGCACGGCAGCGCGACCAGCGAGGCGTCGGTGGAGCTGGCGGCCCGCTGGGGCGATCCGCTGTTCTCCGCCAACGTGACCAACCCGCTGGAGCCGTACGCCGCCCTGATCCGCCACTACCGCGAGCGGTGGGCGCACCACGGCCACGCCGGGCCGCCGATCGTGGGCGCGGGCACCGCCGGCTACTACGCGGCCCGCAACTCCCAGGACGCGATCGACGTCTACCGCCCGACCTTCGAGTTCAAGCTGGCGCTGCAGAAGAAACTGGGCCTGGAGCCGGTGTTCCACACGTTGGAGGACTTCGTGGCGCGCAGTTCGGCGCTGATCGGGAGCCCCGCCCAGATCGTGGAGAAGGTGCAGCGCTACCACGAGGCGTTCGGCCACCAGGTGATGCACCTGTCCGCCGACCGCGACGGCCTCGACGAGAAGCAGCACCGGGCGACCCTGGAGCTGTTCCAGAGCGACATCGCCCCGGTGCTGAACCGGGACATCGCCGACCCGGCCTGGTGACCTCCGAGGAGCACCGCGGCCGGCCGAGCCGCCCCTTCACCGGTCCCAGTCGCCGATCACCGGCGGCGCACTCGTCCCCGACGCCCCGAACACCTCGTCGGGATCCGGCTCCAGCAGGTACGACGGCGTCTGGTGCTCGGCGTCCTCCTCCCGAGGCGCCCCGCCGCCGACGACCGGGCCCACACCGGCCGCTCCACCGCCGCCACGCACCCCGCCCGGTCCGCCACCCCGGGCCCCGCCACTCGTCGCGCCCCCGGGCGGCCCGACCCCGGACGCCCCGCCCGGCCCGGCAAGCCCAGGGCCGCCGATCCCGGGCGCGCCGACGCCCGTCCCGCCGATCCCGGGCCGACCGGCCCCCGTGCCGCCACCGCCGCCGATCCGCCCCGCACCACCGCGTCCCGCCGAGCCGCCGGCACGACCGCCGCCCGCCCCGTTGGCCGCCGACCCGCCCCGCCCGCCGGGCACCGGCCCCGGCACCACGCCGCCGCCGACACCGGGAACCGCGCCGCCGGGCACGCCAACCTGCTTGCCCGGCAACGGCTCCGTGCCCTGCCCGTGGCCGCTGGGCTGGGTGACCCCGCCGACCGGCAGCGGCCCGCCCGGCTCCGTCCGTCCGACATCCGGCGGTCGGGTGGGCGTCGAGCGGGAAGTCTCGGTGTGACCGGAGACCTCCGGCACCGGCCCAACCCGGCGTGACGACGACTCACGTGCGTCCACTGTGGCCTCGGCCACGGAATCCTGTTGCGCCACAACAGGAGGAGGCGCGAACGCGGGCTGCGCCGCAGCCGTCTGCGCCACCGTCCGGTCGTAGGTCTCGACGACCCGGGCCGCTTCCCGGTGGTCCTTCTGCTGCTGCTCGAACGCCGCCCGGTCGGCCGCCGCCTGCTGGATGATCTGGATGGGATCGGTGATCCGCAACAGCCGGTCGTTGGCCTCCTGCACGTCGAACGGCCGGGCGGGCGGCGGGGGGACGCTGTTCTTGGCGTCGGCCAACGCCCGCGACTGCTGCGTGAACAGCGTGCCCGCCAGCTGCGCCGAAACGCCGGTCTCCCCGGCGCGGTTGCCCATGCGCGCCAACGCCTGCCGCGCGTGGTCCCCGGCTTCGCCGACCCACTCGCCCTCGCTGTTGCCGATCGCGGTGACGAGGTTCTCGTTGAAGGTGGCCAGGCGGTTGCCCAGGTCGGTCCACATCGAGGCGATCTCGCCGACCTGGGCCGGGTCGACGCCGTCGTGGACGCCGTCGTAGAGCTGCTGGTGCGAGATGCCCAGGTAGTACGTGCCGGGCTGGTCCGGCGCGGTCCGGGTGAGCACCCCGTCCTTGAGCTGGGCCGCCTGGCGGTCGAGCAGGTCGTCCACCCGACCCGGGTCCATGATCGCGCCGACGTAGCCGCCGAACGGCCCGTAGCGCTCCCGGTGCTCCCGCCGCACCCGGTCCTGCAACTCCTCGCCGGTGTGCGCCTCGGCGTGCCGGTCCAGGTGGTAGCGGTGGTAGACGTCCGACGGCCGGCCCGGTGCCCCCTCGTTCATGCCCTCCCCCTCCCCGCCGGTCGCTACGGCAGTCTCGGTTCGACCAGCTCCGCTATCCGCCGTGCCAGCGGACAGGGGTCCTCGCCGCTCTGCGCGGTGTTGAGCACCACGTCGACGCGCGAGGACGGGCCGACCCCGAGGTAGATCCCGCAACTGCCGGTCGCGCCGAGCAGCTCCTTGGCCGGCCGGTCGCCGACGTTGATCTCCTTGACCTGGCCGCCGTTGGCCGCCACGCCCGCCAACCCCACGTTGGTGCGGATGCCCACGCCGAGCGCACCGGCCTTGTTCGAGAACGTGCACACCCGCGCGGTGCCGATCTTCTCCTCGGCGGGCTCCACCCGGGACAGCCCCAGCGCGCTCTCCGCCTCGCCCTTGGTCAGCAGGGTGCACGGGGCGGCCTTCTCCAGCGACCCGCCCGGGTCGGCCGCGCTCGGCGGGCTGCCGGTCACGTTGCCGCCGGGGTTGCTCGTCGCGCTGACCGAGGTGGTCGACGCGCGTCTGGCCACGCCCGCGACCTGGGCGCCGCAGGCGGTGACGGCGAGCAGCGCGGCCAGCAGGCCCGCCAGGCCGAGTCGTGAGTTCACAGGTGCTCCCTGATAGGTCAAGCGCTCTGTGGTGAACCACCGGTGTTCTTGAGGTCGTGGGCGCGGTCGTCGTCGGTGCGCCGGTAGGTGCTGATCGCGCTCACCACCTCGGCGCGCAACTGCTGGAGATCGGCTTGGAGCCGGTGGACGGCGGGGACGAAGCCCTGCGCCGGGTCGCTCGCGATGGTCGCCAGGAACGGTCGGTAGACGCGCGCCGCCGGCGTCGTGCCCAGCTGGGGTTCCTGGCCGAGCACCTCGGCCTTCATCAGCGCGGTGGCCGTGCCGGCGAGCATGTCGTCGATGGCGTCGACGAGGGCCTGCGCACCCTCGGGGCTGATCGTGAAGCCCGCCGCGGTGGCGGCCCGGAACCCCTGGACCGCGCCGGACATGTCGCCGATCCCCTGGACGAAACCGCCTACCGCCACGGTGATCTCCCTCCCCGGAGGACGTCGGACCCGGTCGCGGACAGGCGGGCCAGGTGACGGGTCAGCGCGGCGTGGTCGGCCGGGGTGTAGGTGGCCGAGACCACGCCGTCGTCCGCTCCCGGCAGGACGGCGTAGCGGCCCTGGTCGGTGTCCAGGTAGCCGAGCGTGCCCCGGTCCGCGCCGTCCGCCGTGACCGCGAAGTAGCCCGCGCCCAGCCGGGGCCGGCGCAGGATCTCCTCCACCGCCGCCCGCGCGGACGGTGCGGCGGGCTTGAGGGCGCTGGTGAAGCGGAACTCGGAGAAGTCCTCGTCCGGGGTCCGGGCCGGTTTCGACGTGTCGACCACGGTCACCGACGAGCCCGGCCCCGGCCGCACCGGGGGCAGCAGGTCGACCAGCGCGGGCAGCACGGCGTCCGGGTGCGCGCGGTGGAACGTGATGGAGGCTTCGCCGCCCACGGCCAGCAGGCCCGCGCGGTCGTCCGCCACGGCCAGCGCCAGCGGCCGGTCCGCACCGGAGGTGCCCACCAGCGCCACGGCGACCCGGCCGCCGGCGAGCAGGCGCAGCGACTCGACCAGCTCGGGCGCGAACTCGCCCGCGCGGACCAGGCCGCGCGCCGCCAGGTCGCGGTGCGCCCGCGCCACGACGGTCAGCCGCTCCTCGCGGGTCGCGCCGTGGTGGCCCACGTCGAAGGGGAAAACCCGCACGTCGACGCGCAGGGCTTCGCCGAGCGCGTCGAGTTCGGCGAACGAGCACACCATCCCCGTCGACACCCGATATCGCCGCCTTCCCCGCCGCTGGGGGATATGTTGGCAGCACTGCGCGGCGGTGAATCCGTCTTCGTGCGGGTCTCACCCCACGGGTGGGCGAATTTACGCCTTATGGGGGACGGGCATTCCTCGTGATTGGTTCGGTGAGTCGAATCGCGCGGAGTCCGTGTTGTCGCCTGGCACGCCCCGGACCTCGGTGTATTCACTGTCAAAGGTGAATCCGGTCGCGTCCCGACGTACCTCGTCACCTCGATCGGGTGTGGCGTGATGCAGCAACGCCGGTCGTTGTCGACAAACCTCGGAAAGGTTCGCCGAATGTACTGCGTCTCGTAATGCGGTCGCGATCGGGGCAAGCGTTCCGCGTGCAAGGATTAGTTGCCGAGTGGAATACCCGATCAAACGGTGGAATTGCCGTCGATCGTACCGGTGGTCGTCCCGCAACCCGGCCGTCGCCCGGCCGACCCCGAGCCGATCACGCTGGACCGGGCCGGGTCGGCGCGCGCTCACGGCCGGTCGGCCGCGTCGGTGCCTCGGGGGCCGGGCGTGGGCCCGGTGCCGTCGGCGGCCGGCTCATTTGATGGCGAACCGCATCTCGGCGATGACGGCCTTGCCTCGTTGGCTCGCCACGAAGTTCAGGAACGAGCCGGTCAGGCTGCCCGGCTCGGGCTGGCCGTAGGTGTAGAGGTACTCCGGCACCTGGAACGGGTAGTTCGCCTGGTCGGTGCCCGGGGACGGGCTCGTCCCGTCGATCGAGACGATGTGGACGCCCTTCGATTCCTTGGCTTTGGTGTACTCCACGTACCCGATGGCACCGGCGGTGCCGGCCACCTTGTTGGCGACGTCCTCCGAATTCGACTTCTCGCACTTCAGGACGGGCACGTCCCTCTTGTCCGGGATCGGCACCTCGCAGTCGGAGGAGTTGAAGTCGATTTCCCGGGCATCGCCCAGGATGGTGCGCTGGAACGCGGCCCGGGTGCCGGACGGGGAGGTGCGGCCCACCAGGCGGACCGGTTGGCCGGGGCCCCAGGTTGGCCGTTCGCCTTTGTAGAGGGCTTGGATTTCGCTCTTGCTCAGGTTCTTCTCGCCGACGCTGTCGTTGACCACGATCGCGAACGTCACGTTCCCCACCTGGCGGCCGGCCAGGCCGGAGTACGCCCCGGTCGCCTCGCCGTCGCTCATCGCGATGGTGAGCACGCCGGAACCCTTCGTGTCGTTCAGGTGGGTGACCCCGTCGTTGCTGGCGTTGGGCGCGGACTGGACGTCGCCTTCCGGGCAGCCCTTCTTGTACTCCTCGGCGAGTTTCCCGGTGGCCGGCGCGAAGGCGCTGGAGCCTTCGATCCTGATGGTTCCGGCGACGCAGTCCGAACCCCGCTGGCCGTACAGACCGGTGACGATCAGGGCGGCCGACGCGGTGAGCACTATCGCCATCCCGGCGCTGAGCCACAGGGTGCGCCTGCTCGGGCCGTCGCCGCGCGCCGTGTCGTGCACGAGCCTGCCGCCGTGGATGATGCCGTCGCAGTCCACGGTCTTGGTGTCGTCGGCGGGATCGCCGGACAGCAGCACCAGCAGTTTGAGCCGGTCGCCCCGGTTGAGCGGGATCTTGGGCAGGTCCAGCTTGTCGTCGCCGACCGGCGGCCAGGACTTGTTCTGCTGGAACATGCGGAGCACGGGCTGCTTGGCCTCGACGATGTCGACGTCGATCACCCGGCGGCCGCCGAACTCCAGGTGCAGCGGGACCTCGAAGTCGGCGGCCCCGACGGCGGCGCTGCCGGTGTTCATGATGCGGATCAACGCCAAACCCGCGTCGGGGACCGACGCCCCGCCCCGGCGTCGGTCCCGCAAGTCGACGTCGATCATGTTGTCGCCGAGCGTCGGGGCGCGTCCGATCGGCGCGTCCAGGTGCACCCGCCAACTGATCTGCTTGCGCCTGGACCAGCCCGCGGCGAGGGAGACGACAATCGTCAGCAAGGCCGAAGCGGCACCGATAATGACCTGGGGATCCGTCAGTGGCGTGGTGTCGGCGAGTTGCTGGACGGTCTGCAAAAAAGGCACCGACTGGCTCATGCGCCCAACGTATCCAACAGGCGATCCGGCGCGGATCCGTTCACTTCCGATTCATGGCTCGTTCGGCAAGACTTCCGGCCGTCACGGCTGAATCGGACAATGTCGCCGATCGTGCGACGACTTGATTTCCGCAGTATTGCGGGGGTGGTCAGGTGGCGGTCTATTCGCGGTCCGGGTGGATTTATTCTTTCCACCCGGACAACCGGTCGCCGGGTCGCGCGACACCCTCAGGGGTAGTACCCGCGCACCGCCGCGCTCGCTTCGTCGTACAGCGCGGGCCCCTCGGTGGGCACGGAGGGGAAGCCGCCGGCGGTCTTGAGGCCGTTGAGCTGCTCGGCCGACAGGGCGAACACGACGTGCCCGAGGCCGGACCGGGCCAGCGCCCCCGCGCACATCCCGCACGGCTCGCAACTGGTGTACATCGTCGTCCCCGCGGCGACCTCGGGCGACAGCTCGCGGGCCGCCCACCGGGCCAGCTTCAGCTCCGGGTGGGCGGTGATGTCCCGGTCGGTCAGGCTGGTGTTGCGCTCCTCGGCCAACACCGCCCCGTCCGGCCCGACCAGGAGCGAGCCGAACGGCGGGTTGCCGCCCGCGCGGGCCTCGGCGGCCAGGGCGATCGCGCGCCGCAAGTGCTGTTCGTTCAACGGAATTCCTTTCGCACGGTGGCGAGCGCGTGCCACGCCACTTCCGGGTCGAGCGTCTCGGCCGGGTCGCCGACGTACGGGTCCAGCACGACCGCGTGCACGCCCTGCTCCCTCAACAGCGCCAAGTCGCCGACCACCTGTTCGACGTCGCCCTCACCCATCCGCCGTTCGGCCAACGGTCGGTCGGTGATCCGCAGCAGGATGCGCGGGGCCAGAGCGGGCAACGGTTTCCCCTCCTCTTCGGCGATCTCCGCCAAGCGGGACAACGACTCCTGCCACGCGGAATGCGTCAACCGCAGGCTGTGCCACGCGTCGCCGTGCCGCACGGCCCGCCGCAACGCGCCGTCGCTGTGCCCGCCGACCCAGATCGGGATCGGCCCCGAACCGTAGTCGGCCTCGTCCCGCCACGCCCGCCGAAGCGTGCCGACGAGGTCGTCGGTCAGCTTCCCGCGCTGCCCGAAGGGCACGCCCAGCGCCGCGAACTCCTGCCGCGCCCACCCGACGCCGACCCCGAGCACCAGCCGCTGCCCGCTGAGCTGGTGCAGGTTCGCGGCCATCCGCGCCACCAGCAGCGGGTGCCGGTACGGCGCGATCAGCACGGTGGTGCCCAACGAGATCCGGTCGGTCACCCCGGCGAGCCACGACAGCGTGGTGAACGGCTCGTAGAACGGCGCGGGGTACTGCTCGGCGACGTCCGGCGTGATCGCCACGTGGTCGGACACCATCAGCAGGTCGTACCCCAGCCCCTCCACGGTCCGCGCCCAGTCGCGCAGCACCGCCGGGGACGTGCCGGGGCCGAAGTTGGGGACGTTCACACCGATCAGCACGTGCCCAAGATTAGGTCGGGCCGGCGTGACGGTGAAGGGACTCCTCACGGCATCACCCCGTCCGTGCCGTGGATTCCACGGTAGATTGGCCGGATGACCGAGACCCTGGATGCGACGGACTGGGCGATCCTCGCCGAGCTGCAACAGGACGGCCGGGTCGCGCTCACCGAGCTGGGCCGCCGGGTCAACCTCAGCGCGTCGGCCACCACGGAACGGGTCAAGCGCCTGGAGCAGGCCGGCGTCATCACCGGCTACCGCGCCACCGTCGACCTGGACAAGGTCGGCTACGGCGTGCTCGCCGTGGTGCGCCTCAAGTACCCCGGCAACCGGCACGAGCCGCTGCACGCGCTGCTCGCCGAGCGCTCGGAGATCCTGGAGTGCCTGCGCACCACGGGCGAGGACTGCTACACGCTCAAGGTCGCCGCCGGTTCCATGGCGCACCTGGAGAAGGTCGTCAACGACCTGACGGCGTTCGGCACCACCACCACGAGCATCGTCTACAGCCAGACCTTGCCGTACCGGGGGATCGGCGGACGCCCACCCGCCTGACCTAGCGCCACGGCAGGGCGGGCACGCACGTCGCCGGGTCCGACGAGAACTGGCTGCCGTAGACCACCGCGCCGTCCGGCCGCAGGTAGCACTGCCGCGCGATGTCCGCGCTGGTGCCGAGGAACCGGCCGTTCCGGTCGTACGCGCGGACTTCGCCGGTCGTGCCGTCGTAGGGGAGTTCCCGCTTCGACGGGTAGACGATCCGCGCCAGGTAGGTGCCGTCGGCGATGGTCGCGTCCACGGTCGTGCCGTCGTAGGTGTAGGTCACCCTGGCCACTTTGGTGCCGACCCGGCCGACCGCCACCCGCCAGGCCCGGGGGTCCGGGCGCTTGTCGTCGCCGAGCGGTCGCCCGCCGCTGGTGCCGCCGGTGTGGTCGACCGAGAAGTAACCGGGCAGCCAGTCCAGCGCGGTCAGGTAGAGGTAGCCGGAGTCGAACGGCACGAACGGGCCGTCGACCGTGCAGGGGAGCAGGTAGCCGGAGGTGTAGAGCACCGCGTACTTGCCCGCCGCGTCCTCCCGGTACTGGTACAGCCGGGCCGGCGGGCTGATCCGCGCCGATGCCGAACACCCGGCCTCGATCTCCGCGACGCGCTGCGGGGACAGGTCCGCCTTCGCGGCGGTGGGCGCGCTCTGCGCCGGGTCGAGGGCGTCCTCGGCGGGCCGGGACACGTCCGGCGTGAGCACGACGGCCAGGGCCACCACGGCGGCAGCGGCGGCCAGGACGGCCGCGTGCCGCCGCGCCGGCCGCCGCCCGGTGATCGCGCGTTCGACCGCGTCGCGGATCTCGGCGTGCCGGCCGGGCGGCAGGTCGCGGGCGGGGGGCAGGGTGGTGTTCATCGGTCCTCCACGGCGAGCGGGGTGAACGGGACGACGTCCGGGCCGGTGCCGAGCAGCCTCGCCAGCCGCGCCTTCGCCCGGCTGACCCGCGCCCGCACGCTGCCCTCGGCGATGCCGAGCACGGCGGACGCGTCGGCGTACGACACGCCCGACCACACGCACAGCGCCAGCGCCTCGCGCTCGGCGCGCGGCAGCCGGTCCACCGCCGCCAGCAGCGCGGACATCCGCCGCTGGTCGTCGACCCGCGCGGCGACCTGGTCGGCGTGGTCGGGGACGGGCGGTTCGACGGGCACCCGGTTGAGCAGCCGCAGCCGCCGGGCGAACGTGCGCCGCTCGCCGCGCACCACGTTGGTGGCCACGGCGAGCAGCCACGGCAGCGCCGACTCGTGCTCCAGCCGGACGCGGGCCCGCTTGCGCCACGCCAGCAGGAACGTGGCCTGGAGGTGGTCCTCGGCGGCGGACCACGACGCGGTGAGCCGGAAGCAGTGGTTGTAGACCGCCTTGGCGTGCCGGTCGAACAGCACGCCGAACGCGGCACCGCTGCCGGCCGCCGCGCGGGCCCACAGCGCGCGGTCGTCTTCGGTCGTCATGTCCTCTTCGTGCCCGCTCGGGGGACCTGTGTTGCGCCAGTGTGCCGCCCTGCGGCGGCGCGGTTCCGCCACCGGCCGCCGCACCCGATCCCGACCTGCGCGGAAGCGCTCTCACGAAAGTCTTGACCGGGCCGGTCGGACCCGGTGAGGATCGGCTGGAGCCCGCCGCCGCCCCGTCGACGAACGGATCAGCAGATGTCCCGCAGACACCTGGGTACCGCGCTCGCCGTGCTGCTCGCCACCGGTCTGACCACCGGGGTCGCGAGCGCGGACCCCTCCCCGGGCCGGCCGGTCGTCGGCGAACCCCGCACCGAACGCGGCTGCGCCCGGATCGAACCGACCTCGCCCACCTACGTCGACTGGCCCAGGGTCCGCAGCCGCGTCCAGGGCGGCCCCGCCGACGAGCGGCGGATCGCCGGCATCGTGAACTCCCTGACCCTGGCCGAGAAGGTCGGCCAGATGACCCAGCCGGAGATCGCCGCCATCACGCCGGACGAGGTCCGCCGGTACGGCATCGGCACGGTCCTCAACGGCGGTGGGTCGTGGCCAGGCCGCGACAAGCACGCCGCCGTGCGGGACTGGCTCTCGCTCGCCGACGCCTACTGGGACGCCTCGACGGCGACCCGGACGAAGATCCCGGTGCTGTGGGGCATCGACGCCGTGCACGGCAACAACAACGTCTACGGTGCGACGGTCTTCCCGCACAACATCGGCCTGGGCGCGGCGCACGACCCGTGCCTGGTCCGGGACGTCGGCGCGGCCACCGCCGAGCAGATCCGCGCCACCGGCCAGGACTGGGCGTTCGCGCCGACCCTGGCCGTGGTCCGCGACGACCGCTGGGGCCGGACCTACGAGGGCTTCGCCGAGGAGCCGGAGATCACCCGCGCGTACGGCTACGAGGCCGTGCGCGGCCTCCAGGGCGACGGCCGCCGCCGGGTGGACGTGCTGGCCACCGCCAAGCACTTCATCGGCGACGGCGGCACGCTCGGCGGCAAGGACCAGGGCGTCACCCCGTCGTCCGCCGCCGAGATGGTCGACCTGCACGGCCAGGGCTACTACGGCGCGCTGGCGGCCGGCGCGCAGACCGTGATGGTGTCGTTCAACAGCTGGACCAACGCCGACCTGGGGATCGAGGAGGGCAAGCTGCACGGCAGCCGGCTCGCGGTGACCGACGTCCTCAAGGGCAAGATCGGGTTCGACGGCCTGGTCGTGTCGGACTGGAACGGCATCGGCCAGGTCCCCGGCTGCACGAACGCCAGTTGCCCGCAGGCGATCAACGCCGGCATCGACGTCGTCATGGTCCCCGACGACTGGAAGGCGTTCATCGCCAACACCGTCGCCCAGGTCGAGGACGGCCGGATCCCGTTGTCCCGCATCGACGACGCGGTCACCAGGATCCTCCGGGTGAAGCTGCGCAGCGGTGTGCTCGACGGCGTGCGGCCCTCGGCGCGCGAGCACGCGGGTTCGGCCCAGGCGTTGCAGGCGCGCAAGACCGCCCGCGAGGCCGTGCGGAAATCGCAGGTGCTGCTGAAGAACGACAACCGCGTGCTGCCGCTCAAGCCGCACGCCAAGGTGCTGGTGGTCGGCAAGAGCGCGGACAGCCTCCAGAACCAGACCGGCGGCTGGACGTTGAGCTGGCAGGGCACCGGGAACACCAACGCCGACTTCCCCAACGGCACCACGGTGCTCGGTGGGCTGCGCGAAGCGTTGGGGGACGGGAACGTGGTGTTCTCCGAGACAGGTGACGTCGACCCGGCGGGCTTCGACGCGGTGATCGCGGTCATCGGCGAGACCCCGTACGCCGAAGGCACCGGCGACCTGGGCAAGCGCACCCTGGAGGCGGCCAAGCTCCACCCGGAGGATTTGGCGGTGCTGGACAAGGTCCGCGGTCGCGGCGCCCCGGTCGTCACGGTCTACGTGTCCGGACGTCCGTTGCACGTCAACAAGGAACTCAACCGCTCCGACGCGTTCGTAGCCGCGTGGCTGCCGGGGGCCGAAGGCGGTGGTGTGGCGGATCTGCTGGTGCGCGGGCGTTACACGTACCCGGGCTTCACCGGGACGCTGTCGTACTCGTGGCCGCGCAGCGCGTGCCAGACGCCGCTCAACCCCGGCCAGGCGGGCTACGACCCGTTGTTCAAGCCCGGGTACGGCCTGAGGTCGTGGCAGACCGGGCGCGTCGGCAAGCTGGACGAGACGTCGCCTGCCGGCTGCTCGGGCGACGGTGGCGGCGGCACCGCGACCGAGGACCTGGAGCTGTTCAACCGGCGGGACATCGCGCCGTACAAGGGTTTCATCGGCTCGCCGGACAACTGGGGCGGTACCGAGATCGGTCCGGACGGCGAGGCCGCGCACAGCACGGTCGGCGTGCGCCCGGCGGACGTGAACGTGCAGGGCGACGCGTTGCGGACCACGTGGACGGGTACCGGCCAGCTCTACCTCCAGAACCCGGCCGGCGGCAACGACCTGCGGGGCTACCTCAACGCGAACGCGGCCCTGGTGTTCGACGTGATCGTGCACCGGCCGCCGGCGGCGCGGACCGTGGTGAGCGCGCACTGCGGGTACCCGTGCTTCGCGGAAGTCGACGCCACCGGGATCTTCGGCGGCCTGCCGGTCGGGGCGAGGGCGACGGTGAAGATCCCGGTGGCGTGCTTCGCGGCCGGGGGTCTGGACCTGGAGAACGTCAACACACCGTTCCTGGTCTACACCGACGGCGCGTTCGAGGCGTCGTTCGCGAACGTCCGGTGGGTGCCGAAGGCGGCCCGGGACCCCGACGCCCGAGCGTGTTCCGGCCCGAGCTGACCGGACGGGGTGGGTCCGGCGCACGGGCCCACCCCCGGTTCAGTACCCGACGGTGAACCTGGCCCTGCTGTGCCGCGGCCGTTCGGCCTCGTCCAGCAGGGCCACCGCGAAGTCCTCCAGCGAGATCGCGGAGTCCCCGCCGGAGGTCACCACCAGCTCGTCGCGGCCGAGCCGGTAGCGGCCGGTCCGGGTGCCCGGCTCCAGCGCGAGCGGCGGGCTCAGGTACGTCCAGTCCACTTCGGACTCCGCCCGGACGACCTCCAGCTGCGCGGTGCACGCCAGCGCGATCGGCCGCAGGAACGCCGGGAAGTCCGGCGCGTCCTGCACCAGCACCCCGTCCGGCCGGACCAGGCTGCTCGCGCCGCCGACCAGCAGCAGCCGCGCCCCGGTCGGCCGCACGCCGTCCAGCAGCGCCTTCGCGGTGGCCGCGAGTTCGTGCTCCCGCCCGTCGACCGGCCGGGTCGCGCCGATCACGACGTCCTGGCCGGCGCCGAGCCGGGTCACGTCGGCGGCGGCGTTCGCGTCGCCCACGCGGCACCCCGCGCGGCCGAACCGCGAGACCGCGACGACGTCATGCCCGCGACGCGACGCCTCGGCCACCACCCGGCTGCCGACGCCCCCGGTCGCCCCGAACACGGTGATCCGCATTCCCGTTCCCCCCTCTGGTCTGCGCCACGACCAGCGCGGCGAGCACGATCACGGCGCCGGACACCTGCGCCACCGTCAAGTCCTGGCCGAGCGCCAGCCAGCCGACCGTCGTCGCGACCACCGGGCTGAGCAGGCCGAGGAACGTCACCTCGGTCGCCGCCAGCAGCTTCACGCCGCGGAACCACAGGCTGTAGGACAGCGCCGCGCCGATGACCGCCAGGTACGCGTACCCGGCCACGTTCGTCGCGGTCAGCGCCGGCGGCGGGCCCTCCACCAGGAAGGTGGCGGGCAGGAGCAGCAGGCCGCCCGCGACGAGCTGCCAGCCGGTGGTGGCGAGCAGCGGTGCCGGCGACGCCCACCGCTTGCCCAGCACGGTCCCGGAGGCCATCACCACCGCGCCGCCGAACGCCGCGGCCACGCCCAGCCAGTCCAGCTGCGCGTTGGCCCGCAGCACCAGCAGGCTCACCCCGACGATCCCGGCGACGGCCGCCAACCCGACCCGCAGCGTGATCCGCTGACCGAGCACGGCGGCGGCGAGCCCGGCGACGATCAGCGGCTGGATCGCGCCGACCGTGGCGGCCACCCCGCCGGGCAGCCGGTATGCGGCCAGGAACAGCAGCGGCAGGAACGCGCCGATGTTCAGCGCGCCGAGTATCAGCGACTTCCACCACCAGTCGCCGGTGGGCAGTCGCCGGACCACCACGAGCAGCAGGAGGCCGGCGGGCAGCGCGCGCAGCAGGCTCGCCAGCAGCGGGCGGTCCGGCGGCAGGTACTGGGTGGTGACGAAGTAGGTGGTGCCCCAGATGGCCGGGCCCAGCGCGGTGACCAATCGGTTGCTTAGCACTAAGCCAAAGTAGCTCATTGCTAAGCTACTTTGGCGGTGATCTGCCTCACCGCTAAGGTATGCGGGCATGGGAGACCACGTGGACCTCGTGCTCGACCAGTGGCGCGCGCAGCGCCCTGACCTGGACGTCTCGCCGATGGCGGTGATCGGCCGGCTGTCCCGGCTGAACCGGGTCGTCGACGGCGAACTGCGCGCGACCTTCGCCCGGCACGGCCTGGACCGCGCGTCGTTCGACGTGCTGGCCACCCTGCGGCGCAGCGAGCCGCCGCACCGGCTGACGCCGACCGAGCTGATGAAGTCGTCCATGATCACCTCCGGCGCGGTCACCCAGCGGCTGGACCGGCTGGAGGCGCGCGGCCTGGTGACCAGGGGCCCGAGCCCGGTGGACGGCCGGGGCGTCGTCGTGGCGCTGACCGACGAGGGCCGCGTGCTGGTCGACGCCACCCTGCCCGACCACCTGGCCACCGAGGAACGCCTGCTGGCCGCGCTCGGGCCGGCCGAGCGCGAGCGGCTGGCGGCGACGCTCAAGACCGTCCTGGAATCCCTCGCCGACTGACCCCGCGCGGCCGTCGTTGCCGGCAAGGTGATGGGCAGTCGAACGCACGGGGGAGAACATGAAGAGGATCGCGGTCGTCGGCGCGGTGGTGCTCGCGGGAGGCATGTTGGGCGCCGCCCCGGCCGGTGCGACGGTCAGCCCGCACTGCCAGGAGGACGGCTACTGCCTGTTCTCCGCGACGCGGTTCGGTGGCACCAAAGCCGTCCTGCCGTCCGACCCGGGCTGCCACCGGGTGGGCGCGCTCGGGTTCAGCCCGGCCCGTTCGGCGGCCCGGGGTTTCGGCGACGGCAGCGCGTTGGCGATCTACTCCGACGCGAACTGCGCGAACCGCATCGCCTTCGTGTACGACGAGGTGCCGGACGCGTCCGCGCTGTCCTACCGGCTGCTGCCGATCCCGGGCTGACCGGGTTCCGCGGCGGATTCGGTGCGGCGCAGCCAGAGCAGGCCGAGCACCGGCAGCACCAGCGGCACGAAGCCGTAGCCGATGCCGAAACCGGACCACACCGTGGCTTCCGGGAACCACGACGGCACCAGCAGGCTCACCGCGCCGACCACCACCACGCCGGTCAACTCCACGGCGCACGACGCGAACGCCACCCGCCGCGACCCGCGGCTGCCCACCGCGAGCGTCACCGTGGCCAGGATGTAGACCACGGCGGCCAAAGCGGACAGCAGGTACGCCACCGGAGCCTCGCCGAAGCGCGTCGCGATCTGCACGGCGGACCGCGCCGTCGCGGCGAGCGCGAAGATCCCGTAGACGGCGATCAGCAGCCGCCCCGGCCCGGACCGGGTGGCGTTCGGCCCGGCGGCGGGCCCGGGGGAAGGCGCGGCGTCAGGCATGGCCCTGCCACACCTGGTGCAGCCGCACGATCATCACCGGCACGCTCAGGCACCCGACCGCGAGCACCGAGGCGCCCCACCGGGACCGCTCCGCGATCGACCAGAACCCGGCCAGCGGCAGCACCAGCACCGGCCCGAGCAGGTAGCCGACGAACGTGGCCCCGGAGATCTCCCGGTCCAGCCCGACCAGCCGGACGATCCCGACCACGGCCTGCACCAGCAGCCCGACCTCCAGCAGCACCACCAGGCCGGCCACGCCGAGCGTGAGCTTCGTCTCCAGCGTCAACGGCTTGTCCAGCACCACGAGCAGCACCGCCCACGCGGCTGCCACCAGCGCCAGCACGGTCAGCGCCACGGCCAACGAGTCGATCATCGAACCAGGTCCTCCAACGGCATGTCCACCGGGACACTAGCCGCCACCCGTTCGGCCAGCCTCCGGTGGCCGATGGCACGGGCGATCGACCGGGCCCGCGCCGCGTGCTCCCGGGCCGCCTCGACGTCGCCCGCGCGGGCGTGCACCGCGGCCAGCACGGTGTGCACGACGCCGGTCAGCGACGGCCGCGAACCCCGGCGGACCAGGTCGTGGGCCTGCTCGGCGAGTTCACGGGCCTCGCGGGGGCACGTCTCGCGGCCCGCGTCGGCCCACTCGACCAGCGCCTCCACCTCGTGGTGGTAGTCGGCGATGGACCGCGCGGCGGCCACCGCCTCGACGAACCGGTCCGGCCGGTACCCGTGCAGCGCCGACTCGGCCCGGCCGACCCGGACCAGCGCGGCGGTCTCCCACATCGCGTCGCCGGTCGCCCGGCTGACCGCGAGCATCGCCACCGCCTGCTCCAACGACCCGCGCACGTCGCCCGCGTCCCACGCGGCCAGGCTCAGCGCCCACCGGGCGAAGCTCTCCTCGCGGAGCTTGCCCAGTTCGACGGCACCGGCCAGGGCCTCCCGGGCGCACGCCACGCCGTCCTCGCCCAGGCAGTGCCGCAGCGCGGCCAGCCGGTTGAGCGCGAACACCTCGCGGGCCCGGTCGCCGGCCGCGCGGGCGAGTTCCAGCGCCGAGGTCAGCCGGTCCAGCGCGAGCGGGTAGCGGTCGCTGAGCCAGTAGTTGGTGGCCAGGTTGATCGACGCGACCAGGTGCGCCTCGGCGTCGCCGGCCCGCCGCGCGACCTCGGCGGCGTGGCCGTGCGCGGCGATCCCGTCGTGCAGGTGGCCGCCGACCAGCAGGTAGCGGGCCAGCCCCCGGCTGAGCAGCCAGGCGTACCGGGGCCGGTCGAGGTCTTCGGCGTGGCGGATCGCGGCCAGCAGGTTCGGCCGCTCCCGGTCGCACCACGCGGTCGCCGAGGCGTGGTCGGGCAGCGGCGGCAGGCCGACGTCCGGGAACGCGGGCACCGGCGGCGCGGTCTCCAGGTCCGGCACGAACACCCGGTTCGCCCGGTCGGTCGTGCGCAGGTAGTAGTCGAACAGCCGGTGGGTCGCCTCGGTGCGCTCCTCGGCCGGCGCGACCTCGCGCGCGTACTCGCGGATCAGGTCGTGGAAGGTGTAGCGGCCCGGCGCGCGCTGCTCCAGCAGGTGCACGTCCAGCAGGCCCTCCAGCAGCTCCTCCGCCCGGCCCGCCGGCAGCCCCACCGCCGCGGCGGCGGCGAACACGTCCAGGTCGGTCCCGGGCTGCGCGCCGAGCAGCCGGAACACCCGCTGGTGCGCGTCGTCCAACTGCCGGTAGGACAGGGAGAACGCCGCCGCCACGCCGTGATCGTCCACGGCCAGCTCGCGCAGCCGGTCCCGCAGCCGGTCGCGCAGCTGCGCGACGGTCCACAGTGGACGGTGCTGCAACCGGGCGGCGGCGATCCGGATGGCCAGCGGCAGGCAGCCGCACAGCGCCACCACCTCGGCCACCGCGGCGGGTTCGGCGCGGGTCGCCACCCGGTCGAACAGCGCGACCGCGTCCGACTCCGGCAGCACGTCCAGCGAGACCGGCGTCGCGCCCGCGACCGTGGCCAGCCGCCGCCTGCTGGTGACCAGCACCAGGCAGCCCGCCGTGCCCGGCAGCAGCGGCCGGACCTGCTCGGCGCTCGCCGCGTTGTCCAGCACGATCAGCACCCGCCGGCCGGCCAGCGTCGAGCGCCACAGCGCGGACCGGGCGTCCACCGACTCGGGCAGCGCCTCGGCGACCACCCCGGCCTCGCGCAGCAGGACCTCCAGCGCGGCGGCCGGGTCGACCGGTCCCCGGCCGGCGGTGTGCGCGTGCAGGTCGACGAACAGCCGCCCGTCCGGGAAGCGGTCCGCGAGCCGGTGCGCGACGTGCAGCGCGAGCGCGGTCTTGCCGACCCCGGCCATGCCGTCGACCAGCGCGATCCCGGTGGCCCCGGCCAGCCGGGCGATCTCGGCGGTGCGCCCGGTGAAGTCGGGCACGTCGTAGGGCAGGAACGTGCGGCCCGCCGGCCGGGCCTCGTCCCGCAGCACCTCCTGGTGCGCCGCCCGCAGGTCCGCGCCGGGGTCCAGACCGTGCTCGACGCGCAGCCACCGCCGCCGCTCGTCGAACACCGCCAGCGCCCGCACCTGCTCCCCGGACCGGTGCAGCGCCAGCACCAGCAGCGCGGCGAACCGCTCCCGCAGCGGGTGCTCGGCCACCAGGTCGCGCAGTTCCGCGGCGACCGGCCGGCCCAGCTCCAGGTCGGCGGCCACCCGCTGCTCCAGGGCGGCCAGCCGGGCCTCCTCCAGGCCCTGCGCCAGCCGCTGCCGGGCCAGGTCGCCGGCCACGTCGGCGAGCACCGGCCCGCGCCACAGCGCCAGCGCCGCGCGCAGCAGGTCGGCCCGGCCCGCGGGCTCGGCGTCGCGGGCCCGTTCGACCAGCTCCCGGAACCGGTGCACGTCGATCCGCGCCGGGTCGGTGACCAGCGCGTACCCGTCGCCCCGGCGCTCGATGCGGCCGAGTTCGGCCGGCAGCGCGGTGCGCAGCCGGCTCACGTTGCTGCGCAGCGCCGCCTCCGCCCCGGCGGTCGGCGCGCCGTCCGACGCCAGGTCGATCAGCCGCCCGGCGGACACCGCCCGGTTGGGGTGCAGCGCGAGGACCGCCAGCAGGAACCGCTCCCGCCGCCGGTTCACGGTGATCACGCGACCGTCGAGCACCACCTCGAACGGCCCCAGCAGGCGGAACTCCACACCCCGCACGGTACTCGGCGGGCCGGCAACCAAATGGCAACGCGGACCGCCGACGCTGTGGCCATCGGTTCGCGAGCACCGGGGAGGTCGCGACGTGTCCACGACGCACCGGAGAGCAACGCGGCCGGCCGGCGGGTGCCGGCCGCGCCGCTGCCCGCCGGTCTCGGCCGGGTCCCGCCCGCCTGGGGGTGGGGCGGGGACCCGGCACGGGTGTTCGCGAACGGCTCCACCGGACCGCGCCGGGACCCCGGTGGGTGGAGGCCGGCGGTGACCTGCGGGCGTGACCGGACATCGACACGGTCAACGGCACGTGGGCACCGCGGGGGTGATCGGGAACGGCGGGGACGACACGCCCCCCGGATCCGCCTGACCCGACCCCGGGGAGGCCGTGGAGCGCTCGTGTAGGGGCGCTCCACGGCTGCTCCCGTTGCCGCGCAAGCGACTGCGGGATGCCGAACACCGATCGCCGGCACCCGCCCGGGGTACCAAGCGGCCACCTGCCCGTCGGTGCCGATTCACTCGATAGTGGCCACTTTCGTGCGATCCTCCCTGGGTGATTCGGCTCCGCTGATCACGCACAGTCAGACCCTCTGGCGCGCGCTGTCACCCTGCGACGCCGCAATCGGGGAGAGGACACCCAACCGTGCGAAAGTTCCCTTGGCGGGTGACCGGCTTACTCGCGGCCGGCGTCACCGTCATCGCCACCCTGCTCGTGCCCACCGCCACGGCCGCCACGCCGATCACCGTCGCCCAGGCGATCGGTCAGCAGAACGGCGCGTCCGCCACCGTGCGGGGCTACGTCGTCGGCCAGCCGACCGCCACCTCCACCGTGGTCCGCTCGAACTTCCCGTCGGACTACGCGCTCGCCCTGGCCGACGCGCCGGGCCAGACCAACACCGCGCAGATGGTCTACGTGCAGATCACCTCGGCGTTCCGGGCCGCGTGGGGCCTGCGCACCAACCCCGGCCTGCTCGGCACGCGCATCGACGTGACCGGGCCGCTGACGGCGTACTTCGCGCACCCCGGGCTCACCTCGCCCACCGCGTTCGCGCCCGTGGGCACGGCCCCCACGACGACCACGACCGTCCCCACCACGACCGTCCCGCCGACCACGACCACCACGGGCGGCCCCGGTGACGACTACTACCGGGACGCGATCGGCAAGACGGGTCCGGCGCTCAAGACGTCGCTCAACCAGATCATCCGCACCAACACCAAGCTCACCTACGAGCAGGTGTGGAACGCGCTGAAGTCGACCGACGAGGACCCCGCCAACCCCGCCAACGTCGTCCTGCTCTATAGCGGGCGCTCGCAGAGCAAGTCCGCCAACGGCGGCAACGCCGACGACTGGAACCGCGAGCACGTCTGGGCCAAGTCGCACGGCGACTTCGGCACCGCCACCGGTCCCGGCACCGACCTGCACCACCTGCGCCCCGAGGACGTCTCGGTCAACGCCAACCGCGGCAACAAGGACTTCGACCTCGGCGGCTCGCCCGCGAGCGAGGCGCCCGGCAACTTCACCGACTCCGATTCCTGGGAGCCGCGCAATGCGGTCAAGGGCGACGTGGCGCGGATGCTGTTCTACATGGCCGTGCGCTACGAAGGCGGCGACGGCTACGTGGACCTGGAGTTGAACAACAACGTCTCCAACGGTTCCGCGCCGTACATGGGCCGGCTGTCGGTGCTGTTGCAGTGGAACGCCCAGGACCCGCCGGACGCCTTCGAGAAGCGCCGCAACCAGGTGATCTTCGACAGCTTCCAGCACAACCGCAACCCGTTCATCGACCACCCGGAGTGGGCCGCGTCGATCTGGGGCTGACCCGCACCGGGAGCCGGGTCCGCCGCCACCCGCTCGGGCCTGCCCGAGGGTGGTGGACCCGGTCCCCTGGCGCGGGTGCCGCCGGAACTCGGCGGGCCCGGCCCCTCGGGCGGGTGCTACGCCAAGTGGTCGCCGACCTCGTATTGGGACGCGGACAGGCGTCCGACGCGTACAGAGAGTGTGGTCCGTTCGCGGCGCACCTGCGGTTCGTGGAGCGGTCGAGCCGCGAGCCGGCGCGGCACGCGTTCCGCGAGAGGTCTTGGCAGCAGGCCGGCTGGAGCGCGAGCAGCGGTTCTTCGCGGCGCGTCCGGGTGGCCGAGCAGCTCGCCCGACTCCGGACGAACGCGGACGATTCGGACGCGGCGGACCGTGCACCGAGGCACGCGCCGACCCCGCTCGTTGCTACACGGGGCAGGTGTTTGCGGGCGCGGCACCTGCCCCGTGTACGGCCGGAAGGGGACCACGTCCCCCGTACTCCCCTTCCGACTCCCCTTGCAACAACGGAAGGACACACACCCTCCAGGAGGAGGTGTCGTAACGCTATGCCACTTTCCCCCGGATCGCACCTACTACGATTGAGTGAATTACCAGGTGAGAGCGACTCGACTACCCTCAGAGAGTCACCATGATCCGCCGGTCGAAGACGAGGTCGCGGGCCGACCGCAAACCCATCGCGATCGCGCCGCTGAGCACCGCGCCGTCCCCGAGTTCGCCGGCCGCGATCCGCGGCGCGAGCGGCGTCATCCGGCCCAGCGCCTCGGCCATCGGCTCGGCCAGCAGCCCGGTGTTCCCGCCGATGCCGCCGCCCAGCACCACCAGCTCCGGGTCGATCACCGCGGCCACCGACGCGACCACGAACGCCAGCCGCTCGGCCTCGTCGCGCACCGCCCGCAACGCCCGCTGGTCGCCGGACTTCGCCAGCACGAACACGTCCCGGGCCGACTTGGCCGAGGTGACGCCGTGCTCCTTCGCCAGCGCCACAACCGATTCCGCCGCAGCCGCCGCCTCCAGCCGACCCCGGCCGTGGTCGTCCACTTCGGACGGTGCGCCCCACGGCAGGTAGCCGATCTCGCCCGCCGCGCCGTGCGCGCCCCGGAACAACCGGCCGTCCACCACGATCCCCATGCCGATACCGGTGCCGACCATCACGCACACGAACACGTCGACGTCGCGCGCCGCGCCGTACGCCCGTTCGCCCACCGCCGCCAGGTTCGCGTCGTTCTCCACCAGCAGGTCGGGGCCCAGCTGGGCCTCCAGGTCGTCCAGCAGCCCCCGGCGCTCCCAGCCCGGCAGGTTCGGCGCGTGGGTGAGCGCCCGCCCGCGCGAATCCGGCACACCGGGCGTGCCGACGACCTTGACCACCAGGTCGGCCATCGACAGGCCGGCGTCGGACACCGTCCGCTCGGCCAGCTCCCGCACCGTGCGCACCAGCGACCCGGCCGACCGGCACCGGTTGCGCTCGTCCACCCGCGCGATCACCGACCCGGCCAGGTCGGCCACCGCGACCCGGATCCGCTGCCGGCCGATGTCGATGCCCAGCACGTGCCCGGCCGCCGGGTTCGGCTCGTAGACCATCGCCGACCGGCCCGGACCGGACGTGGTGCGGCCGATGGGGCGCACCAGCCCGTGCTGCTCCAGGTCGAGCAGCGCCTGCCCCACGGTCGGTTTGGACAGTCCCGTGTCCTTGGCTATCTGCGGCCGGGTGGCCGGGCCACCGCGTCGCAGCCGGTCGAGCACGGCGCGTTGGTTGAGTACGCGCATCCCCGCGGGGGTGCCCACCTGGGGCGACTTCCGGACCATCACAGCGAGTGAGTCTAGATCGGGTGGAGCAGCGATCGGACAGGCTTGCGGACAAGCTTCCCGACCGGCCTTGACAACGATGTCAGCCGGCCGTTTCGCTGGCCCACGTGCCGGCCGGCCGAGGCGAGGGGCGTGCGCGATGGGCCACATGCGGGGATTCCTGGTCGTCCTGTCGACCGCTGCGGTGGTCCTGGGTGGCGTGGCAGGCTGGTCGTCCGCGACCGCCGCACCAGGGGAGCCGACCGTGAGCGAAACGCTGTTCGCCACGTCGTTCGAAGAGGGACAGCCCCAGCCGAAGTGGGCGAGCACGGTCGAGACCGACGCGGCCGGGAACGCGCGGACGTCCGGCGTCGACGGCTCGGACTCCACCGGCATCCCCGGCAACGTCACCGACCGGATCGTGGACGTGGCGGCCAACGCCGAGCACACCGAGGCCGGCGAGGTGAAGGAGAACCTGGTCGACGGCAACACCACGTCGAAGTGGCTGGCGTTCACGTCGACCGGGTGGGCGCGGTTCACCTTCCCCGAGCCGGTGGCGGTCCGCCGGTACACCCTGACCTCGGCCGACGACGCGCCCGAGCGCGACCCGAAGGACTGGACCCTGAGCGGCTCGGCCGACGGCACGACGTGGACCGCGATCGACACCCGCGCCGGCGAGGTGTTCGCGTCCCGGTACCAGACCAAGACCTACGAGACGGCGAACACCACCGCGTTCCCTTACTACCGGCTCGACATCACGGCCAACGCGGGCGGCGTGGAACTCCTCCAACTGGCCGAGATCCAGTTCTCCGACGGCTCGTCGACCCCGCCCGCGCGCAACATGCGCACCACCGTGGGCAAGGGGGCCAACGGTGGCTACAACGCCAAGTCCGGTGCGGGTTTCACGGGCGTGAAAGCGTTGCGGTACCAGGGAACGCACACCGCCGCCGGGCGCGGCTACTCGTACAACAAGGTCTTCGAGGTCGACCTCCCGGTGACCGCCACCACCGAGCTGTCCTACCTGGTGTTCCCGTCGTTCGTCACCGACGAGCTGAACTACCCCAGCACGTTCGTCGCGGTGGACCTGGCGTTCTCCGACGGCACCTACCTGAGCGACCTGGGCGCCCGCGACCAGCACGGGTTCGAGCTGTCGCCACGCGGGCAGGGCGCGGCGAAGTCGTTGTACACCAACCAGTGGAACCGGGTCGCGTCGGTGGTCGGGAAGGTCGCCGAGGGCAAGACGGTCAAGCGGATCCTGGTGGCCTACGACAACCCGGCCGGGCCGGCGTCGTTCAACGGCTGGATCGACGACATCGCGGTGAAGTCCGCGCCCGCCGTCGTCGACCGGGCCCGCCCGACCGACTACGTGCTCACCACCCGCGGCACCAACTCCAGCGGCAGCTTCTCGCGCGGCAACAACTTCCCGGCCACCGCCGTGCCGCACGGGTTCAACTTCTGGTCGCCCATGACGAACGCGGGTTCGATCAGCTGGCTCTACGAGTATGCGAAGGCCAACAACCGGGACAACCTGCCGACGCTCCAGGCGTTCACCGCGAGCCACGAGCCCAGCCCGTGGATGGGGGACCGGCAGACGTTCCAGGTGATGCCGTCCGCCGGCCCGCCCACCGCCGACCGCGCGCAGCGCGCGTTGCCGTTCCGCCACGAGAACGAGACCGCGCGAGCGCACTACTACGGCGTGGAGTTCGAGAACGGGATGCGCGCCGAGATCGCGCCCACCGACCACGCCGCCCTGTTCCGCTTCACGTTCACCGGCGACAGCTCGAACCTGGTGTTCGACAACGTGAACAACAGCGGCGGGCTGACCCTCGACCCGGCGACCGGTGTGGTCAGCGGGTTCTCCGACGTCAAGAGCGGCCTGTCGACCGGCGCGACCCGGATGTTCGTCTACGGCGTGGTGGACCGGCCGGTCAAGGCGAGCGGCCGGCTGACCGGCGCGGGCCGGGACAACGTGGCCGGCTACCTCCAGTTCGACACGTCCACCGAGAAGGCCGTCACGCTGCGGATCGCCACGTCGCTCCTGGGCGTGGACCAGGCGCGGCACAACCTCGAACTCGAAGTGTCCACTTCGGACACGTTCGACTCGGTCCGGGACCGCGCGCGCGACGCGTGGGACCGGATCCTGCGGACGGTCGAGGTCGAGGGCGCCACCGAAGACCAGCTGACCACGTTGTACTCCAACCTGTACCGGCTCTACCTCTACCCGAACTCGGCCTACGAGAACACCGGCACGGCGGACGCGCCGAAGCACCAGTACGCCTCACCGGTCCAGCCCGCCGGGGCCGCCACCCCGACCCGGACCGGCGCGAAGGTCGTGGACGGCAGGATCTACGTCAACAACGGGTTCTGGGACACCTACCGCACCACTTGGCCCGCGTACAGCTTCTTCACCCCGCGCAAGGCCGGTGAACTCGCGGACGGGTTCGTCCAGCAGTACCGCGACGGCGGCTGGATCTCCCGCTGGTCCTCGCCCGGCTACGCCAACCTGATGACCGGCACCAGCTCGGACGTGGCGTTCGCGGACGCGTTCGTCAAGGGCGTGCGGGACTTCGACGCCAAGGCCGCCTTCGACGCGGCGGTGAAGAACGCGACCGTCGCGCCGCCGAGCGCGGGCGTCGGCCGCAAGGGTCTGGACACCTCGATCTTCACCGGTTACACGTCCACCGCGACCGGCGAGGGCATGTCCTGGGCGATCGAGGGGTACGTCAACGACCACGGCATCGCGACCATGGCCAAGGCGCTCTACGAACAGACCGGCGAGGCGGAGTACCTGGCGCAGCACGAGTACTTCGCCAACCGGGCGCAGAACTACGTCCACATGTTCGATCCGGCCACCGGGTTCTTCCAGGGCCGCAAGCCGGACGGCACGTGGCGCGTCCCGGCCGCCGAGTACGACCCGCGCGAGTGGGGCTACGACTACACCGAGACCGACGGCTGGAACATGGCGTTCTCCGTGCCGCACGATGGTCGAGGTCTGGCGAACCTCTACGGGGGCAACGACGAGCTGGCCAAGAAGCTGGACGACTTCTTCGCCCTGCCGGAGACCGCGAAGTTCCCCGGGTCCTACGGCGGCGTCATCCACGAGATGACCGAGGCGCGGGACGTCCGCATGGGCCAGCTAGGGCACAGCAACCAGGTTTCGCACCACATCGCCTACATGTACGACTACGCCGGGCAGCCGTGGAAGGCGCAGGAGAAGGTCCGCGAGATCCTGTCCCGGCTGTACCTGGGCAGCGAGATCGGCCAGGGCTACCCCGGCGACGAGGACAACGGCGAGCAGTCGGCGTGGTACCTGTTCAGCGCCCTGGGTTTCTACCCGTTGCAGATGGGCGACGCGCGGTACGCCATCGGATCACCGCTGTTCACCAAGGCCACGGTGAACCTGGAGAACGGCCGCAAGCTCGTCGTCAACGCGCCCGAGAACAGCGCGCGCAACATCTACGTGCAGTCGTTGAAGGTCGACGGGAAGAAGTGGGACAAGGCGTACCTGCCGCACGCCGACATCGCGCAGGGCGGCACGCTCGACTTCGAGATGGGGCCCGAGCCGTCGAAGTGGGCCACCGGAGCCGACGCCGCGCCGCCGTCGCCCACCACCGGCACCGAGCCGCCGAAGCCGTTGCGGGACGTCACGTCGGCGGCGGCGGAGGTGACCGGGTCCGGCCCGGTGACCTCGTTGCTGGACAACACGTCCCAGACGTCGGGGAGCGTGTCGTGGCTCCAAGCCGACCTCGGGGACCCGAAGGAGAAGGCGGAGTTCTACACGCTGACCTCGGCCAAGGGCACGGGCGGCGACCCCGCGTCATGGGTGCTCAAGGGTTCCTACGACAAGGCGGTCTGGTCCACTGTGGACGAACGTTCCGGCGAGGTCTTCCCGTACCGTCAGCAGACCAGGGCGTTCAAGATCCCCAAGGCCGGCCACTACCGCTACTACCGCCTGGAATTCCCGGCGGCGGCGACCCTGGCGGAGGTCGAACTGCTGGCCAAGCCGTTCGCGACGTGCGCGACGACCATCACCGACGACCACCCCGGACCGTTGCAGGTGCGCGGGGTCACGTGCGTGGACGGCGGCACGGTCACCGGTCCCGTGGTGGTGAACGCGGGCGCGTCGCTGTACGTCTTCGGCGGCCGGATCCAAGGCCCCCTCTCGGCGACGGGAGCGGCGGCCGTCGTGCTGGTGGACAGCGAGGTCGACGGCCCGGTCACCGTCACCGGCACGACCGGCGAAGTGGCGCTGGAGCACACGACCGTCGGCGGCCCGGTGAACCTGGTCGGCAACAAGGGCGGCACGGTCGTCGCCGCGACCACCGTGGGCGGGCCGCTGTCGTGCGTGACGAGCAACCCGCCCCCGGTGGCCAACGGCTGGGCGAACGAGGTGCGCGGGCCGAAGGTCGGCCAATGCGCGAAGCTCTGACGCTCGCGGACCAGCACGTGCCCTGCGCATCTTCTTCGTGATCTTGTTCCGCGCGGCCTTGCCACCCGCTACGCGAAACGAGCCACCCGCCACCGCGCCGAGATCGCCTCGGCCCGCATCGTCGTCTACCCCCGTGAAGATCCGCCGGACACGGCCTAGTGCTGCGTTCCTCAGTTGTCGGTGATCACGTGGATGTCGCCGACCGGATTGGCCTGCTCCAGCATCTCCAGGAACTGTTGGTAGTAAAGGCTGTTGCGTGACGCGGCAGTGAGGGTGACGGCCTGGCCGTCACGTATGCGGACGGCACCGTAGACCCAGGTCTTCTCCGGCCCGCGGGAGTAGTCCAGGAGTGCTTTGATGCGGTGAGCAGGATGCGGCGGATCTGGCTGCGTCC
Source organism: Saccharothrix sp. NBAS 001 (assembly GCF_056640475.1). NCBI lineage: Bacteria > Bacillati > Actinomycetota > Actinomycetes > Pseudonocardiales > Pseudonocardiaceae > Saccharothrix > Saccharothrix sp. NBAS 001. Next base: position 6,759,730 of record NZ_CM153251.1, on the reverse strand, counting down.
GACCATGACGCCGTCGGCTTGCAGGCCTCGCTCAGCGAGTCCAACGTCCAGTGCGCCGGACCGCCTTCCCGTTCGGCGTCCAGGGTGCCGTCGGACTGCCGGGTCAGTCGGCCCGGTGGCTGCCGGGTGCGCGCCATCGCGACGATCCGGCTGCGTTCGTCCTCGGTCAACCGGGGACGGCGCCCCGCTCCCGGACGGTCACCCAGGCCGTCCAATCCGTTGATGTTGAACCGATGCAGCAACTCACGCACGGTCTGCGGATGACATCCGACCTCGGCCGCGATGCCCTTGGTCGACCCACCCTCCCAGCCGGCCACCACGATCCGCGCCCGCCGGATCCAGTCACCGGGAGCGTGTCGGGCACCGGCCAGTTTCGGCACCGCCCGCTCCTCCACAGCGTCGATCGGTAATCGCGCTACCAGCACTTCCGGCACGTGCCACTCCTCGTCGACCGATCAAGATCGACGATCAAGACACGGCACCTTCGAGGAACGCAGCACTAGGGCGTGTCTGACGGATCTTGATGTTGAGGTCCGGCAGAGTCCTGGTCATGGGGAGGGAGTTGGTGTCGGATGTGGCGTGGGCGGTGCTGGAACCGCTCCTGCCGGACCGTTCGCCGTGTCGCGGCGGCCGATGGCGTGATCACCGTCAGGTGATCGAGGGAATCGCCTACAAGTGCCGGGTCGGCGTGCCCTGGCGGGAGGTTCCCGGCCGGTTCGGGCCGTGGCAGACGCTCTACGAGCGGTTGTCCCGCTGGAGCGCGGACGGCACCTGGGCCGTCCTGGTCTCCGCTGTTCAGGCGCGGGCGGATCTGGCCGGTGAGCTGGACTGGGTGGTGTCGGTGGACTCCACCCTGATCCGGGTCCGTCAGCACGGCGCGGCCTTGTCCCGGAACACAGGGGGCCTGGTCGAATCACAGGAATCCGACCGCGGAGCCGGCCGACCACGCCATCGGCCGCTCCCGCGGCGGTCTGACCACCAAGATCCACCTCGCCGTCGACGGTAGGGGCATGCCACTGTCGCTGGTGCTCACCGCGGGCAACGTCAACGACACCACTGTCTTCGTCGACGTTCTGGCCGGGGTCCGCGTCACCCGCCCGGTCGGGCGGCCTCGCACCCGGCCGGAGCGGGTGATCGCGGACAAGGGCTACTCCAGCCGCTCCAACCGCGAGCACCTGGCCTCGCGCGGGATCAGGGCCACGATCCCGGAGAAGCACGACCAGATCGACAATCGGCTGCGCCGAGGCTCGGCCGGCGGCCGTCCTTACGCGTTCGGCAAGCGGCTCTACAAGCGGCGCAACGTGGTCGAGCGTCGTTTCCAGCGGTTCAAGGACTTTCGCGGCATCGCCACCCGCTACGACCGCCTGGCCCGCAACTACCTCGGCGCACTCCACCTGATCAGCTTGCTCGACTGGCTTCGCGATCCGTCAGACACGCCCTAGGGCGTGCGGCCGGTCAGCCCGAGCAGCCGGTCGAGCAGCGGAGCGTCGTCGGGAACCGGGACCTCGGGCCCGAACAGCCCCATCTCCCGGGCCACCGGCGCGCTGCCGACCAGGTCCGCGTGCACGAACGCGAGCACCTCGTCGTCCCAGGTCGGCTTGAGGCCGAGAGCGGTGGCGAGATCCCACCCGTGCACCAGGATCTCGCCCACGGTCAGGCCGCCGACCATCGCGGCGGGCATCTCGTTCGGCGAACCCAGCACGGTCGTGCCCTGCCAAGCCTCGGGCGCGCTCCACGCCGTCGCGGTCCGCTCGACCTGGGCGCGCAACCGGGCCTGCCAGTCGGTCAGGTCGGCGTCGGCCTCCTCGCCCTCCGGCGTGACGACCTCCTTGCGCGCGGCGGCTTCCAGCGACGGACCCCAGTGCAGCAGGTGACGGATCAGCCGGCGGACGTCGTACTCGGCGCACGGCGTCGGCGCGTCCAGCCGGTCGGGCGTGATGTCGTCGATGATCTCCAGGAAGGGCGCCGCAGCGAGCGCCGCCAGCCGTTCGGTGTTCATGCGCGGCACGCTACGGGCGCGGCCCGCCAGGTGTATTGAACAAACGCGACATACCCTGACCGGGTGCGGGACGAGCGGGAACTGGACTGGCGCAAGCACCAGCGACACGCCTTCCCGCTGCCGTCACCGGACCTCGCGCCCTACGTCGCGCGGTACTGGATCGTGCACTGGTCCTACGACCGGCCGTACCGGCAGCTGATCGTGCCGTACCCCAACGTGCACCTGGCGTTCCAAGGCGGCCGGGCCACCGTGAGCGGGGTGTCCAGCCGGCACGTCCACCAGGTGCTGGACGGCGACGGGCAGGTGTTCGGGGTCGCGTTCCGGCCGGGTCGGTTCCGGGCGTTCCTGGGCGCCCCGGTCCGGTCGATCACCGACCGGACGGTGCCGTCGATGTTCCCGGACGTCCGCGAGCCGACCGTGCCCGCCGTCGAGGAGATGCTGCGGTCGTGCCTGCCGGAGCCCGACCCGGCGGCCGAGTTCGCCGCGGCTGCCGTAGACCGGATCGTGGCCGAGCCCACGATCACCAGGGTGTCCGCGCTGGCCGAGGCGACCGGTCGCGGCCCCCGGCAGTTGCAGCGGCTGTTCGCCGAGCACGTCGGCATCGGCCCGAAGTGGGTGATCCGCCGCTACCGGTTACACGAGGTGACCCAGCGGATGGCAGCGGGCGCGCGGGTCGACTGGGCGGCCCTGGCCGCCGACCTCGGGTACGCCGACCAGGCCCACTTCGTGCGCGACTTCACCGCGATGTTCGGCGAGACCCCGACCGGCTACGCGGCCAGGTATCACCAGGAGATCTCGCGGCAGCGCTCGGCGGACGCCCCCGGCTCGACCTGAAGCGTCGCGTGCTCGATGTGGTACTGCTCGGCGAGCAGCGTCTGCGCGGCCTCCAGCACCCGGGCCGGGTCCGCGTCCTGGCAGGTGGTGAGGTGCGCCGAGGCGACCTCCATGCCCGAGGTGAGCGTCCAGACGTGCAGGTCGTGCGCCTCCTCGACGCCCGGCAGCTTGCCGAGTTCGGCCTGCATCGCCTCGACGTCGAGGCGCGCCGGGGCGTGCTGGAAGAGGATCCGCAACGCGCTCGCGGCGAGCTTCCAGGTGCGGGGGAGCACGAACAGGCCGATCGCGACACCCATGATCGGGTCGGCGTAGCGCCAGCCGAACAGCAGCGTCACCGCGCCGCTGATCAGCACGCCGACCGAGCCGATGAGGTCGGCGAGCACCTCCAGGTACGCACCCCGGACGTTGATGCTCTCCTTGGCCCCCTCGCGGAGCATGAAGAACGAGATGACGTTGGCAACCAGCCCGGCCACCGCCGCGAGCATGACGGGCAGCCCCGGCACCTCCGGCGGATTCCCGAACCGGCCGACCGCCTCGAACACGACGTACCCGGCGACGCCGAACAGCAGCACCGCGTTGGCCAGGGCGGCCAGCACCTCGGCGCGGTAGAGCCCGAACGTGCGACTGCCCTTGAAGGAGGCGCGGCGAGCCAGGACGATGGCGGTGAGGGCCATGCCGACGCCGAGGACGTCGGTGAGCATGTGAGCGGCGTCGGAGATCAGCGCAAGCGATTGCGTGGCGAAGCCGACGGCGAACTCGACCACCATGAAGGCCGCCCCGATACCGAAGGCGACCCACAACCGGCCGAGGTGCTTCGCGCTCCCCGATGACACTCCGTGGCCGTGTCCGTGACCCATGGATGGAACATATAGTCACATGCGCATGAGTGCAACCGGTAGATCAGGTGGGGTTGACCACCCATCCCGGACACCGGACCGGCCCCGCCGGGATCAGGTTCGTGACCTGGCGAACCACGTGGAGCCGGCCCCGTCCTGAGGTGGTCTCCAGCGCCCTTCGCCATTGGTCCGCCGACGTGCCCAAGGGGCGACCAACCTCGTGTCCGCGTCGGTCATCACCACATCGGGTGCACCGTGCCGTTCGGAGATGAGCCAGGCGACTTGCCGAGTTCGTCACTTTCCGTGACATCCGGCTCGTGCCTAGGTCTGTGATGACCATGGCCGGACGCGGCCGACGTCCGTCGCGGAAGCCCAAGATGTGCCGGACTCACTTGGGGCGCGCGTGGGGTGCTCAGCGAACGGGCGACGCGCCCGTGAGATCGCAGCGACACCGCCCAGTTCCCGGCGGAGCTACCCCGACCCACCCCCGCAGCGAATCCGGCAACCTCAACCCTTCTCGACCGCCTAAATCCTCAGGTCAGCGCCCTCGGCGAACCGTCCCCGGCCGCGAGCCACGCCCCAGGGGGCAGGGGGTGCAAAACCACCCCGACGGCCCTGCTAAGCTTCTGCCCATAGCTACGGCCCCCGTAGCTCAGGGGATAGAGCACCGCCCTCCGGAGGCGGGTGCGCAGGTTCGAATCCTGCCGGGGGCACAACTGTTTGACCTGGCCTTCGAGTATTCGAGGGCCCCCGTGAAACCCGCGCCGTGACATCACTCATGACGCGGGTTTCAGCTTATCGTCCTCCTCATGGCTCGTCCGGACGGCGTATCGCGCAGGGAGCGCGGCAGCATCGACTCGCTGCCGAGTGGCGCTCTGCGCGTTCGTGTGTATGCCGGTCTGGACGTGATCACGAAGCGCCGCCACTACCTGACCGAGGTCGTCCCGGCGGGCCCCGACGCCGAGCGCTTGGCCGAGGAGGCCCGGGACCGCTTCCTCCGCGAGATCGACGAACGCTCCCATCCGCGGACCAACGCCACGGTGGGCTTCATGGTCGCCGCCCACATCACGGCGGCGCGCCTGGAGCGCACGACCCGCGAGACCTACGACGGCTACGCCCGCAAGCACATCTACCCGATCATCGGCCACTTCAAGGCCGAGTCGCTGGCAGTGGAGGTCCTGGACTCCTACTACGAGGAGCTGGAGCGCTGCCGCGAGCACTGCTCCGGCGGCCCGGAGACCGACCACCGGACACCGGGCGAGCACACCTGCGACCGCCGCTGCCGCCGCCACGTCTGCAAGCCACTCGCGGCCTGGACCGTCCGCAAGATCCACTTCATCCTCACCGGCGCGTACAAGCGCGCGGGCCGCAAGAGCTGGGTCACCCGCAGCCCCATGGCCAACGCCGACCCACCGCCGCCCCCGCCCCCGAAGCCGAGCCCTCCCTCACCGGAGGAGATCGCGACCATCCTGGACGAAGCGTGGCGGCGGGACCTCGACTTCGGGGCCCTCGTGTGGACCTCGACCACCACGGGCGCGCGGCGCGGTGAGATGTGCGCGCTGCGGTGGCGGCACTTCCAACCCGGCCTCAAGCGGCTGCGTGTCGAGGCGTCGATGGCCCAGGGCAACACCGACATCTGGGAGAAGGACACCAAGAGCCACCAGCACCGCATCCTCGCCCTGGACGCCGAGACCACCGCCATCCTGTCCCAGCTCAAACGCTGCTGCGAACACCGCACCCGCGAACTCGGTATCGACCTCTCGCCGGAGGCGTTCATCTTCGCGACCTCCCCGGACGGCATGGTCGGCTTTAAGCCCCGCGCTGTGAGCCAGCGCTACCGGCGCATGGTCGACAAGCTCGGCATCAACACCACGTTCCACAAACTGCGCCACTACTCCGCGACCGACCTCATCAGCGGCGGCGTCGACATTCGCACCGTCGCCGGACGCCTCGGCCACTCCGGCGGCGGCACCACAACCCTGAAGATGTACGCGGCCTGGGTCGAAGAAGCCGACCAACGCGCCTCCGAGACCCTCATGACCAGGATGCCCACCACCCCGGCACCCATCCCGGAGCCGCGGGACAGGCCCAAGGCGGCCCCGCGAAGCCCCTACGAGACCATCGCCGCGCTGGAACGCACCCGCATCGTCACCGACGACATCCCGGACGGCGCACCCGCGCCCACTGTGAAGGAACTCGCCGATCGGCACGCCGTCTCCGTCGGCACCGCGCACCGTGCCCTGGGTTTGTTGAAGGACTGGGGCCTTGTCTCACGCACCGGGCGAGGCGTGAAACCGGTCATCATCCGATCGGACAGCGACGACGAAGGCGTGGCGCTCTACGAGGCTCCGGTCGCGAACGTGACCCGGCTTCCGTCACAGCCCGTCGAGACCTCCGTCCACGTCGAACCAAGTGCTCCCACTGGTGGGAACCGTCCGTTGCAGCTTGAGATCGTTGGGCCCGCTGGGGAGGTGTTGACCAAGTTGGTCACGTCCGCCGACCCCGCGAACCTCGACGAACTACGCCGGTTGTTCACCGGAGCCTTGCGCCGCAAGGGGCATCCAGACGACTCGTACGGCGACTTCGAGATGAACGTGAGCATTGTGGGAGCCGACGGCCTTCTTCTGACGTTCGTCGCCTGAACCCGTGCCACCGCGTGGCAGGGCGAGCCAGTGCGGCATGGTGCCCAATGAAGGACGGTGATCATGCGCTGCGAAGCGTGTCACCAGCCCTGCAAGTACCTCGTCACCGTTGGTGCGTCCTTTGCCAGGGCGCTCCGCCAGTTGAGCGCTCCGGCGTTTTGCAGCCGGCCGACGATGACGATCGGGTGCACACCCATCGAGGTTGCCATCTTGTTCAGCCAGCCTTGGCCGATGCGCTCCGGTGTGGCCGGAAGCGGGTCGGGCAATGCCCAACTGGCGGCCAGATCGTTGGCCTCGTCCTCTTGTTTCTGGCCCTGGGGGTTGTCCTCGTCCAGGATCACCGGACCTGTTATGTGGTCGAGCGCAACGTGCGCCGTCTCGTGGAGCAGGGTGAACAGCACCTTGTCGAGGCGGTGTCCGCGCCCCGAGAGCCCGATGACGGGAGTGCCGCCCATGTCCATCGCGGCTCCGTCGATCTTGCTGGAGGGGAACGCCTCGACGTAGACCAGCCGGACTCCGACCTCCGCGAACATCGTCGGGAACTTGGCGAATGCCGACGGCTCTCTGGCCTCGCTGCTCAGCCTGCCCGCCAGAACTCGCAGACCTTCGGGCGAGTACGGGGCTACGGACAGTCGTTCAGCCTCGCGGCGGACGCACGCGACCCATACCGACTGTGTGGGCGAGGCCGCCTCCTCCATGTTGCTGCGCCGGGCGACCATCGCAAGTCGGGGCGTGTCGTCCAGGGTCTTCAGCTCAAGGAGGTCGCAAAGCTGGGCGGCTTGTCCCGGGAGCGTCGTTGCGGTGATCACGCCACGTTTGCGCAGCAGCGCCAGGGGCGCCAACTTGTTGAGCCGGGCCCGCAGCCGAACATCGTCCAGTTGGAGACGGGTGCCCTCGTGCTGAGACTGCCGCCACAAGTGGTACTGGTTCTGGTAGTTCAGCCAGTACTCCGGGCTGGGGCCCAAAGCCGCCGCGATCTGTGCCGCCGACTCCCGGGTGATCTCCTTCTTGCCCGCGACGATCTCCGAAACGACCTGGGCCGGCCGGCCGATGATCTCGGCGAACTCGGCCTGGGTCCAGCCGTGCTTCTCGATCTCCACCAAGAGGTGCTCGCCCACCGGGGTGACCTCCGCGAGCACGGTTCTCATCGCTTCACCTCCAGGGCGTCGGACCTGAGGAAGCCCACCACCATGACCTCATCGGCCTTCCCTCGGTCGAAGTCCAACATCAATCTCAACCCATCCGCCACGTGGATCGAACTGCGCGCTCCTTCGTGGCCGTTCTCGCTCCGGAGCTCCAAGGACAGGACCTTGCTCAGGTCGTGGCGGTCCCGGGCGGCGAGCAGCGACTGGAGTCGGCACCGGTAGGACCTCACGGCTTCCGGGGGCAACCCGTCCAGTTGGAACGCGGCGTCGACGGCGAGTCGATGGAGGTCCGGGTGGTCGTACAGCAGCTCCACAAGACCTCCCTCCTTCACCCCTGGGCTGATGCCGACCGACGCCGCGGAGCGTACAGCCGTAGCCGCGGGCTCGCCGCCGTCGTACCCGTTTGGACTAGCCCCTACACGACATCGTCTCTTCACCCCTTGCGTGAAGGTGTGTAGCCGGCTTACGGTACCGCTGTCCGGGCAACACAGTTAACAGATGGGAGTGAGGGCATGAGCGGGGAAGCAGAAGCCGCAAAGCCGCACCCTGGAGGTCCGAAGCTCACGGTGACGGTGTTCGCACCCAGGTCGCCCGAGTCGAAGACCTTCGAGTTCCGCCGCAACGACACCGTCGGCGAAGCCGCCCGTGTCGCGGCCGACGCGTTCGGCTACGAGGGAGGCAACCCCTCCTTCGCGACCAACGAGAACGTCGTCCTCGATCGCACCAAGACCCTCGCCGGTGCGCACGTACGGGACGGCGACGAGCTGAACCTGGTCGACGTCGGTGGAGGTGTCTGAAGTGATCCCTGCGGTCGTCACGGAAGCCGTGGTCGCGGCCGAGATGCCCGCCGTGATCGCTTGGGTTGCGCGCCGTCCGGGTTGGACGGCCAGCCTGGACAGCGCGCAACTCGTCCTCACGGTCAACGCCGTCCACCCTGGCGACGCGACCGTCGCGCGGATCACCGCCGACCTCGGCGGCTACCGGGCAATACCCCCGGCCTGGCGCTTCGGGGAACCGACCGATGATCCCCGTGCCGTGCCCTTCCCGGAAGCGGGCAACAGCCCGGCGGTGCCGGGGTCCATCTTTCACTCCAATCGTGTGCTGTGCGCGCCGTGGAACCGCCTGGCCTATGCCGAACACGGAGGTCCCCACGGTGATTGGGGCGCGTTGACCAACTGGGCCGTGGCCGGTGCCGGTTACACCAAGGCCGAGACCTTGGCGGACATGCTCAGTCAGATCCACCTGCATCTTTCCTTGAGCCCGAGGATGTCCTGATGACCGTGTTTCGTCGGAACCCTTTGCCCACTGGCCCGGCGACCGGCAGGTTGCTCGTCGCCGAGCAGGTCCTGGCACCGACCAAGGCGGTCCTGCAAGCCAGCAGCGCAGACCACGATGCTCATGAGGGGCTGGTGTTCTGGTTGGGGCGCACCGTCGGTGCCGATGTCCTCGTCGTCGCGATCGTCGCCCCTCCGACCGAGCACCGGCGCGACGGAGTGTTCGTCGCGGAATCTGCTGTGGCCGGGACGGCTCGTGCGGCACGTGCAGTCGGCCTGGGGCTCGTTGCCCAGGTGCACAGCCATCCCGGTCACGACACACGCCACTCCGACGGCGATGACCAATTGGTGCTCATGCCTTTCGAAGGCATGTTCTCCGTCGTCGTGGCGCACTACGGCCGGGGCAGCCTGCAACCCGCGCAGGGCGCCGGACTTCACCAGTTCCAACGCGGGCGATGGGTGTACGTCGACGAAGGTGCTCTGACCGTCGTGCCCTCGCTCGTGAGCATTGGGGCCCACCATGCCTAGCCGTCGCGAGATCTTCTACGCAGAACGCGACCGTCGCACCCGCCAGTACGGCGGGGACGACAATTCCCTCGAACGGCCTGTGCGGATCGTCGTCGACGCGGAGACGGCCAGCACCCGTCCCGGACAGATTGCCACGCTCGCACTGGTCAACCTGGTGGCGCGAGTCCACCGCCGGATCTGCCTGGAAGTACCGGCGGTACCCCTGGTCGCCCGTGGTCTGGTACCAGCCGGAGACCTACGTGCCGCTGCCGTCGCCACCGCCTTGGCGATCACCCCGGTGCTCGACCTGACCACAACCTTCGACAGCACCACAGGCGTGCTGACGGTTCGCATCGGCGAGCGGGCATCCAACGATTCCGACCTCGTCGTGTCCTGGCGCGGAGGCCGTGGATCGCTATCTGTGGCACCAGGCGATGACGAGACTTGCTCCCCTGACTCCACCTTTGGCGCTGCTGCCGCTGCGGTCCTCGGCGCCGCCGCGCTCTTCCGTCTGGTTCACGGGCAGAAGGTGCGCTCTATACGGTTCAACCCGGTCGAGCTGACTGCGGACAAGGACGCGGGCACTCGCGACGGGCGCGGCCTGATCGACGTCGGTTCAGTGCTCGTCGTCGGCGCAGGAGCGGTCGCGTCCGGCCTCGCATACTGGGCACGGGAGTTCGGAACAGGCTCAGGGCCATGGGACTTCGTCGATGCGGACCGGTCGGAACTGCACAACACGAACCGTTGTATGACCATGACCGCCTCGCACGCGGGTTGGTCGGACGGCGTCCCATCGGGACAACCCGCCTTCAAGGCCGACGCGACGGCGTGGGCCGTCGACGGACGGCCGCACCGCCAGTGGTACGACCTGTGGCAACCGGGGAACCAGACTCGACACGACCTCGTACTGCCGCTCGCAAACGGCCGTGGGGTGCGTGCCCTTCTCGCCCAGCGCGGTGAACCCGTGCTGCTCCACGCCACGACATCCTCGAACTGGACAGCGGAAGTGCATCGCCACGTGCCCGACCGCGACGACTGCCCCGCGTGCCGACTGCCGGACAACACCACCCCACAGATGGAGTGCGCCACCGGCCCGGTCAACGTGGACACATCCTCCAGCCCGGATGCGGCCCTGCCGTTCCTCTCCGGCGCGGCCGGCCTGCTGCTCGCCGCGACCCTCACCGAGATGCCCTCGCAGGCCGTCTTCGGCGACCGGATCAACCACTGGCAACTCGACATGGCCGCATCCGAACCGGTGATTCGGGCGTGGCAACACCCATTCAGCGATTGCTGTCGGCATGTGCAATCCGCCCACATTCGGCAGACCTTTCAACGCCACAGTCCACGCCGGTGGGACTACCTCGACGACTTTTCGCGTCTCGGTCCGGTCGGCCATTGAAGTCATCCTGTGTCGTAACCACAGGTGCCTGAATTCCCTGTCAAGTCAGCATGTTGAATTGGGCGCGGGCAACTGTCTGATGGTTGCCTCGTGCTTGAGAAGGCGATGCGGGCGGCGTCGAATGCAGCGAGCGCGGGACGAATTCTGGCACTGCGGTGGTGTCGGGCCGGTTGTTGTCCACGGGGCGGGCGGTCCAGTGCGGGAAGGTGGGCCGGGTGGGGATGCGTTCGATCGTGATAGTGCAGTTCGGCCTGTCCCGAGCTTCGGGGGCGCGCCTCCGTGGGGCGCCCCCGAACCTGCTTTGGCACCGCGTTGGATGCGGGGCACCCGCGACACGGGGTGCCCGATCACCGGTCCTGTCGGTGGCCCGTCGTTATCGCTTCTCGATGGGCAGGGTTGCGGCGACCAGCTTGGTCGTCTCGTCGTGCCCATACCCGTTGGGGTGGGCCGCGCCCCACATGGCGTGCTCGGAGAGCACGGGGGCCGGGATGGGCCAGATCCACCGGTTGGAGCTCGGCAGCTGGCAGGGCTCGTGTCCCTTGAAGGCGTCGTAGGTGTCGACGTAGGCGACCTTGAACTCGGGATTCTCGGCGACGTCGGCGACGGCGCCCTCGATCGCGACGTTGAACTCCTCGAACTTGCCGCGCAGCCACGCGAGGTCGGCGTGGTTCATCGGCCCGAGCTGGTTGCTCAACAGGGGAATGGGGGATCCGTCGTACCGGCACTTCGTCTCGTCCTGGGGGACGATGGCGGGATATCCGACGACCGCGACCTGCGCGCGCGGAGCCCGTTTGTGGATCTCCAGCAGGGCTTTTTCGATCTCTGCCGCCGCCTCGTGGATGGTGAAGTCGGGTTCGTTGCGCTCCTGGCACGCGCCCGCGGGGCGGTTGTCCATGCCGCGGCCGTTGTACGGGTCACCGGTCGGGAGCCCGTCGGTGACGCAGGTGAGGAAGGCGGTGCTGATCCCGCTGTCGTTGCCTCCCAGCTGGAAGGTCACGTAGTCGGTGTCGGCGGTGACGCTGTCGATCATCGGATCTTCGATGCCGTAGGCCTTGTCCCAGAAGCCGCCCGCTCCTGCGTGCCGCTTGGTCAGGCTCGCGCCGTTGCAGGAGAGGTCGGCGAGTTCCCAGCCCATCGCGGCGGCCAGTTGGTGGGGATAGTTCCTGGTCGACTGTCCGCCGCACCGGCCGTCCTCGACCTCCGGTTTGACGCCGGCGGCGGCGGTGAAGGAGTCGCCGATCGCCACGTAGTTCGGACGCGCCCTGGGCGCGTCGGTGTGCTGGTCGCCGGCGGACCCGGCGCCGGCGGGGACACCGGTCAGGACACCTCCCCCGACCACCATCACCACAGCTGTCACCACGGCCGTCACGGACCTCGACAGACCGGTCATCGACCCACCGTCCCTCTCTGCGCGCTCACAGTCGTGCCCCGCCCGGGCCGGGCCGGGCACCGCCCCCCCCAGCCAACGCACCCGTGCGACGGCACCGCCCGTTTCACCGGAACGTGGGCGCGTTGCGACGGAACGCCGTCACGCGGCGCAGCGACCGGTCGACGACGGTCCGGCAACGACTTCCCGAACGCCTGTCCCCGGGGCCGAGGGCCCCGGCCGCCGTCGGGTGGGCTGCGGCCTGCTTCCAGGCGGCACCGGCGGTTCAGCCGCCGTGTGGTCGCCGTCCCGGGAACGGAACGACGTTGGGGTGGGGTTGTGTGAGTGCGTCGCGGAGTTGCCGGTTCTCGTGGGTGAGTTGGTTGACGGCGCGGACGAGGGCGGGGACGTCGGCTCGGAGTTGGGCGAGTTCGGCGTTCTTGGTGGTGATGGTCTTGTCGAGCGTGGTGATGGTGGTGCGGAGGCGGTCTTCGTCGGGTGTGGTGCCGCCGCCGTGTTCGCGGACGCGTTCGTGGAAGTGGTTGCGCAGGTCGGTGTGGCGTTGGGTGAGGGCGTTGCGGGGGACGTCGGCCTCGATGGCGAGGGCGACGACGGTGAGTGCGCCGTCGGAGCGTTCGGGTCGGCCGGTGAGGATGCGGTCGACGGCGGCGAGGATGCGGTCGCGTTCGTCGGGTGCGGGGCTCACCGGGTGTCCTTGCCTGGGTCGGTGGTGATGCGGGTGTGGTCGTGGGTGTCGGCCCGGCCGCGCAGGGTGGTGGCGGTGGCGCGTAGCCGGTCGGCGAGTGGTCCGGGGACGTGGCCGGCGCGGTGGTCGAGTCGGTCGGCGCGGTCGCGGAGCTGTCGGGCGTGGTGGTCGGTGCGGGCGATGTTGCCGCAGCCGGGCACGCAGTGGTCCAGGCTCGGGGTGTCCTTGACGCCGTCGCGGTGGCACAGGGCGCGGTCGCGCTGGTAGTGGCACAGCAGCAGTGCGTGGGGGTTGTCGTAGAGCAGGGCGTCCTCGTTGGCCAGCAGCCGTCGGGCTGTGGTGGCGGTCAGGACGGTGCCGGCGAAGCTGGGTGCGGTGGCGGCGGCCTTGATGGCGCGGCGGGCGGCGGGACCGGAGACGCCGCCGCCTTCGGCGAGGTCGTGGTGCAGGTCGGCGACGGTGTCGGCGACCGCGCGGACGGTCTCGATGTCGAGCAGTTCGTGGATGCCGCCGCGCCCGCGCGAGGCGTAGCCGGCGGAGACGGCGGTGCGCAGGTGTCCGTACTGGATCGCGAGGGCGACCAGGCCGTCGGGTCGGCGGGCGATGTGCCAGGCCAGGCTCCGGCGGAAGCGGGCGGTGCCGATCGCGCCGGCGGGGTCGGGCGGGATGGTCTGCTCCGGTAGTCCGTGGGCGGTGGCCAGGGTGTCGGCGAAGGCCGTGAAGCTCTCGATCCGGTAGGCCATGGTGCCGCTGCGCATCGCCCCCGACCCGGGCTGCCTGCCGGTGTGTACGGCGTCGAACAGCAGCTCGCCGGGCGGGACGAGGCGTTCCAGGACCCTGATGGCGTCGACCACCGGGCGGATGGCGACCCAGGGGACGTCGCGTTCGACGCCGGCGGAGGCGTGGTTGCCGTGCTCGTCCAGCGCGGTCTTGAACACCGCGCCGCGGTCAGCACCACCAGCATGTACAACGCGAACGAATGCCGGGCCGAGTGCGGGGTCGCATACGGCGCGAACACCCGGTGCGGATCGAACCCCACCCGCCCCGCCGGGGTCAGCACCCGCTCGCAGCGCCGGTTCGCCACAGCGAACACCCCGTCCCAGGAGTGCACCCCCAACGGCAGCCCCCGCTCGTTGAGCCACAACCACAACGGCTCCAGCCCGCGCGGCCCCTCGGTGAACAGCAGCATCCGCTCCCCCACCGTCAACCGGTCCAACACCTGCGCCCCGGTCGAGCCGTCCGGGCCGCGCCAGTGCACCACTGGCGTGCGGCCCCGCGTCACCCCGGTCACCACCCGCAGCCCCGGCACCCGCTCGTAGCGGCCCCTGCGCTGCGCCCGCCGCACCGCCCACGCCCGCGACGACTCCACGTACGCCTCGACCTCACCCACCGCGTCCGACGCGACGTAGAACGTGCGGCGCTTCTTCGACCGCGTCACCCCCGCCGCCACCACACCCCGGTAGTAGCGGCCCCCGTCCAACCGCCGCGCCGGCACCTCGAACGTCAACAACGACCCGGCCTCCGAGCGCCGCAGCCCCGAGGTGGTCAGCAGCCGGACGAACGCCACGTTGCGGTCCTCGACCCGCCCCACCCAACCCGGCTCCGGCACCCCGCCGGCGGTGTGCCCGCGCAACCCCACGTCGATCCACCGTCGCCACGTCCGCAGCGTCAACCAGTGCACGTTCCCCGACCGGGCGTCCTTCGCCCTGGCCACCGGCACCTCCAGCACGTCCCCGTCACGGCCGACCACCCGCTGCACCGCCACCGGACTGCGCCGCACGTGCCCGTTGCCCACAGCCCACCGGTACAGCGCCGCGAACGCCGCCAGCTCCCGGTCCCACTTCGCCCCGCCCACCCGGCCCGGGTTGGCCTCGGCGAACCGCCGCCAGTGCTCGAAGTCCTCCACGTCCCCGGGGCACCGCGTCCGTCCACACCCGACCCCGCGCCCACAGGAACGTCAACAGCAGCACGATGTCGGTCGCGTAGTTCCGCCGCGTCTCCGTGGTGTACCGGCGGAACACCGTCGACTGCCCGAACAGGCCCAACACCGGATCCACCGTGTAATCCGGCGCCAGGAAGATCGGATCACCCGCCAGCACCCCGACCTCGTCCTCACGCACCGCCAGGTCCTCCCAACCCGGCAACAACCCCCGCCGAACCCCACCCCGCACCGCGTCCTGCGGCACCCAGAACACCCGCCAACCCGCCACGTTCCGACTCCCTTGAAGTGCGTCAACACGCACCATCAATAGGGAAGGATGTGGTGGACTCGGACCAGCCCTCCGGACCCACGCAAGCCTAGGGGCGTGCGTAGATTCGATGGCCTACCTCCGACTCCGATCTGTCAAGACTCGCCCAGGCGTAAGCGGGCTTGAGCGCCACCAGCAACTCGGCAGATCGACATCTGCCCGGTGCGAAGTGCGGGCCTCGGTCCTAGTGATACCCGGCTGGTGCGGATTCTCATTGCCACGTGGCCGCTGGTACGGGCCGACCGATCAGGTGTCTGTTGTGTGGTCAGCAGCACAGCAGGTCGGTTCAATGCTCAAGGGCTATCTCGGCTGCGAGCTGCCGGTGTTCGTTGTTGAGGCCGCGGACGATGTTCATGAACGCGCTGGACGCGGCCTCGACAGGGCTTGTCTCTTGGACTCGCCGCCACAACTCCCTGAGAGCGGCGTGCACCACAGCCTCTGCGATGTCGGGCACAGCTCGGTGTGTCGCCGCGACGAACGCGCCCGCGCAGTCGGGTCGCGTCAAGATATCGATCAAGGTGAGGACGGTGAAGCCGGTCATCACCTCCACCAGGTGTTCCGACCCGGTGGAGTCCCGGACACCGCTGATCGCCCAGTACGCCCAGTACAGCAGGTCTGTGCCCGGCGCGTTCATATAGGCGGTGGTGAACAGTTCGTGGGCGCGGCGGCGATTGGTCCAGGTCGCGATGCGGCCGAGGACGATCATGACCGCGCCGCTTCCACTCCTGTTCGACAGCGATGTCCAGGAGTGCGGAGTGGTCGTAGGGCAGGTCGACGATGTGCTCGCGGAGCAGGTCGAGGACGGGTGAGGTAAGTCCGGTCCAGCCGCCACAGCCGAGCAGGTGCAGGCCCGCTTCGAGACAGAGGCGGCCGTTCTGCCTCGATGGCCGAGTGGGTCGAGGTGGCCGAGGCCAGCCAGGCCGGTGCACCAGATGACGGTGTCGACGTGGGCGAGGACGCGGTCGACAGCGAGTTCAGTAGGTTGACCTTGCAGTAACACATGAAGTTGCGGTCTTGCCGACTGGTCGATCTGGCGAAGGTTGGTATGGTCCGTTCCGTCTCGTCAACCATTCCTTGACGCGAGACGGTACGAAACGGCAGGTCGGGTAGCGCACCACACGGCACGCCACCCGACCCTGTTCATCTGGTCAACAGGTCGACGATCGATCCCGCGAGGGTGACGACCTGCACCAGAAGGCCGAGAACAACGGCGGCCCCGGTGGAACTCCACTTCCACTTGGGTCGTCGTTGCGGCATTCGTTCGCCGTCCTCGTCCTCGTCCTCGTTACCTCGAACCACTCAACCTCCTTGGCGAAGCCCACTGCCATGGGCTGAGCCGAGACCTTCCCGGCCCGTCGACGTGACCGGGACGGCGGAGGGAAGCGATCCGTCGCTGACTGTATCGGGTGGTTCGTCCTAGTCACGTGACTACGCCTACCGAACAACGGCCGCCGAGTTCACCTGCCGTTGTCCCGCGCACCATTCCCGCCGGTAGGCAGCTTTCTGGGCGTAGTCAGCGCGAGTTGGCCGACTCGTAGAAGTCGGGCTCCCAGACCCGGTCTCCGGTAGCCTTTCGAGGGCCTCGACAAGAACGCGGTCTTGCAACCGGCCGGAGCCGACTACGAGACGTTGTGGCTGGCGGCACCAGTCGGACGCACGCTCAGCCCGGTGAGCGTTCGAGCCCCTGCGGACTTCGTTCGTCCTCTGCTCGTGTGGATGGGACTATCCACGGGGCACAGGATGTGGCGGCGGTGAGCAGCGCTACTTGAACGAGTTGAGTTGATGGAGTACTGCGTCGGGTATGGAGGCCGTTGCCTCGTCGAGCAGGTGCTCGATCGCGTTGGCCTCCGAGGACTTGTCGATGTCGATCATTCTCGACCAGTTGGAGGGTTCGTAGCGCGCCAGCGACGACAGCGCCAGCAGGGTGGCCCACAGCGCCAGGAACGGGTGGAGGCCGGTTGTCATCGAGCCGACTGCGGGTGTGACGACCGAGTCTTTCGACGACCGGTAGCACACGACACCGATGTCGTCGAAGGTCTTGTACTCCGCCACGGGGATCGGTGGTTCGCTGCGCCAGCGCACGGTCAGACCTACACCTGGGCCGTTGGGGCCGAGCCACTCCACGGATGTCGACGGGTGTGAGGTCGACAGCACGCTCAGTCGAAGTGCAGGGTAGTGGTCGAGGTATCTCCTGACCTGTTCCCGGTCGTTGCCGTACTGGTCCTTCACCCGATGCGGGATCCGGTGGACTTCGGCTTCTGCGAAGGAGTGGGCGTTGGGCCACCGATCCTGGAAGAACAGCAGGGCGGGCTGGGTGACATCCGACGTGAGAGGCACGACTGCCGTCTCGGGCAGCAGTGGCCACAACGTGCTGAGCTTGACAGCTTCGCGGGGTAGGAGCGCCTCGACGCCCAACGCGGTGGCAACCGAGGGAAACAAGCCCCACTCCGTCGCGGCGACGGCGACTTCTGCTGCCAGAGCCGCACCTGTGTCCGCGGTCAAGCCGTGGCCGCTCACCCTCCACGATTGGTTGTCGACGCGTGGTGATGCGGCCACGATCGCCCGTCCTGCCTGTGAGAGGGCGTAGAACAACTGCACCGGCCGGGTCGCGTACCCCGTCCCCCTGGCAGCGTCGAGGAACTGCTCGCACTGTTCCAATGCGGATTGGAACAGTGCTCGTCGACCACCTTGCTTCGCATACCCCGGTGGTTCATAGCGGAGTGCTCGTATGCCCCGCAGTGCCTTCTCCGTACCGGCCACTCGCCGATCCTCCTTCGCGGCAAACTTGCATGCTCTGGCCTGACGTGTTTCCGGAATCGTCGCCGCAAGGGCATCGGTGGTCAGGTCACGTTCGGATTGTATGCGAAGCCGCTGCTCTGATCAGGAAGGGTCTGGGGCGGCGCGGATGTAGTGCGCGATCAGTTTTGCGCTCATCGCTCGCATCATCTGCACCGTTCTGTGCTTGAACTGGTGGTCCGGTGGCCTTCCTGCGTACACCGTGGCGTATGTCCCTGCGCCCGTTGTGCGTTCGCCGGCATGGAGAAGTCCTTCGTGCGCGGTCTTCGATCTGAGGGTGTACACGGCCGAGAGTTCCCTGACCTCCTGTTTTGAGGCAACCAGTTCGAGTGAGGCTTCGAATCTGGCGGTCGCGCCCATGTGTGCGGTGCAGGCGTCGCAGCAGTTGCAGATCTCCAGGGGTCGTAGTTTGGCTCCGAGCCCTTCGATCACTCCCACGTAGGCCAACATTGCATACGAGGGTGAGACCGCCTCCAGGGCGATGCCGTTGTGGTAGGCGCTCAGTGCCGTGAGCAGTGAGTTATCCTCGCTCACCCTGTCGAAGGCCCGTGCAAGGCGTTCGGAGATCTTTACCTCCTCGACTCTGCCTACGTCCGGAATCGACCCGACGAATTGGTCGATGCGCGATGGCGGAATGCTGCGTCCTTCGCACGGGCCGAACTGAGGTGACTGTCGAAGCTGCCAGTTCGTGCCCAGAGCCAGTGACAGCAGGGAACAGAGCAGGTTCAGGTCGTGTGCCGCTCGGAGCGACACGTCTTCCCAGTTGAACCCTGGTGCTGTTCCTTCGACGAACACCGGGTAGGAGTGGCTGAGGGAGTAGCCGCTCAGTGACGGGAGCTCCGTGCTGCTGACTGCTTCCCGGAACTGGGAGGTGGCCTGGTGGATTCTCATGCCGCCGACGGAAGCGGGGGAGGTGAGTAGCTGCACGCCGCGTGGTTGTTGGCCCACCACGCCGATGATCGCGTGCCATTGGACGATCTGCTGGCGTTCGGTGAGCCGTTCGATCCCCTCCATGAGCGCGTCGACCCACGGCCGGGTCTGGCTGACGATCGCCGACTCGTCGGCGACGGCGACGCGGTAGCCCGAGCTGGCGGGGACGACCAGCAACTCCGACGTGACGCTCGTGGAGTCGGTGCCGTATCGGCCGTGTAGGTACGGCACCTCGGGAGTGGGCAGTTCCTGGCTGTAGGTGAACACCTCGGCGTTGTGGTCGCGTGTCAAGGCTGCTGACACGTAGCGCATGAGCCTGTCGCCGTCCGAGCCCCAGTCGATGTCCACTCGGTCGAGGCTGATCTCGACATGCGTACGTCGGCCGGAATTCACGACAACGATTTTCGCACGGCTCCCTCGAAGAGCCGCACAGATATACGACCGGTTCAGCGCCGGGCCATGGGTGTGGTCCCCCGTCGGCGCTGTGCGAGGGGCAGGAGACTCCGGTGTTCGGCGCTCACGGCTGAGGGCGCTAAGCAACTGGCTGTCGTCGTCCGAAGCCTCAACGGGTGGACGACTGTCGCAACACCTACATGCGCTACCCGATCGACCGAAGAGTTGAGCGACGCTCTCGTCAATGGTCTTGGGGTCCGACCACACTTCGCACTCGCCGATGAAGATCTTGCGATCGTCGACCCACACGAGGAGGCTGGCCTTGCCGGTGCCGTTGAACAGTTCGCCGACGGCGTCGCCCTCGAACGGGGCATTCTACCCGACCAGGAGGAGATCGCGGATCTCCTCCTCCTGTAGCGACAGCGGCTGGCGAAGCGAGCTTGTCGGGTGGTCGGTGGGGGAGGTCTGTCCGGTCGGGGTGCGCGATGAGCAGTGCGCGGGCCTTGGTGGTGCGTTGTGGTGGTGGGGGCAGTGCCACTGGGGTGTGGGGTGGATCGGTGGCCCGGTCCGATGGGTGTTCCGGGGTCGGTTTTAGGTTGTCGGGGCGGTGTAGATGCCGCGCTTCCGCAGGTCTGCGGTGGCGTTCGCGAGGGTCTGGTTCACGTGGGCCGAGGATTCGAAGGGGCTGTCGACCAGGTGGTTTTGGGGTAGATCGGCTGTTCGCAGATCTTGCGGAAGTTCTCAGTGCGCATGAGCGGTAGTTGGTGATCGTGATGGCGACGGCCTCGTTCCGGTAGCGGCGTAGTGCCTCGATGTCGATGATCGCGGAGGCGGCTGCGTTCGATTCGGCGGGGGCGGACCGCAATGTTGCTGTTCACCCGTTCTCGCGGCTGGCGGACCGGGCCGCCGGCCGTCGGATGGGAACTTTGACCACGGGATTCTCGGAGTCCACAATGGAGTTCTGAGACCGGAGGTGCGCTGATGGCGTTGAACGGCTCCGACACTGGCAGGCCAGGGTTTGTGTCTTCTGCTCGGTTTTACACGGTGGCCGAGGCGGCGGCGCTGCTCCGCATGTCCTCGATGACTCTCTACCGTGCGATCGAAGCGGGACAGTTTCCCGCCGTCCGGATCCGGACGAGGATCGTCATTCCGGCGCGGGCGGTCGAGGAGATGGTCGAGCGGGCCCTCGCGGATGGCTGCTGTGTCAACGCTGTCGCGTGGGTGCCCGGCACAGTGGCGTGACTATGACCGCCCGGTCTTCCGATGGGCGAGAAGTGCTTGGTAGGGCCGGTCGTCGAGTTCGGCGCGGGCGCTCGCCGGATGCGTGGTGCTCAGTCGCCAGTGAAGGCAGGGGTCGGGGCTGGTGGCGCACGCGGTGCAGATGATGTCGACCGTGCCGTTGTGGACGGTCGCGCGGTAGCCGGTGGCGGCCAGGCTGTGTTTCCGTTGCCGGCAGGTGCCGGGCAGGATCGCGATCCGGGTGTTGGTGCTGTCGATCCTGTGACGCAGTGCGCCGTCCGGTTGCCGTGATGTCGAGTCCACGCCAGGCAACCTAGCACTTGACTCGAACATCTGTTCGATCCGTCGTTGATTCGGTTGTGTGGCCACGGTGCGTCGTCGGGTCGCGACATCGCGCGGAAGTGTTGCGGTACGGGGGAATCGTCGTGTCGGTGAACGGGGCGGGCCAGGCTGCCCGACGGCCGGTCGCGGGTCAACCGCGTAGGGCGTGCGGTGTGACCCGCTCGCGGTCGTCGGGCGGCCGGTCCGCGCCCCTTCCCCGACACGACGCGGGCACGTCAGGCCGGAGCCTGGCGGGAGGGCCGTCGTGTCCGTTCGACAGGAGTTCGTCATGGTGGTGACCGCGGCGGTGGCTGTGTTGGTGTTCTTCGACGGCCGGGATGTGCGGGTCAGTGTGCACGCGGACCGGGACGCGGCGGTGGCGGCGTTGGCCGGGTGTGTGCGTCGTCGGTGGGAGCCGGTCGCCTTCCGGCTCGACGGTGTCGGGCACGACGGCCTGTCCGACCGCGAGGTGGTGCAGTTGTGGTTCGCCACGGTGAACGAGGGCAAGCCGGCGGGCGCCGTGGACCGGGCGCGGTGGTTGGTCGAGTCGCAGTCGGTGGAGTTGGACATGGTGGCGGTGGTGCTGCCGCGTGCGCGCGTGTGTGAGCTGGCGGAGGACACGCGTGGTGTGCGGGTGGAGTGGTATCGGGCGCTCAACGGGTCGTCGGCGCAGACCCCGCACGAGGCGGGTCGGGGGATGGCGGAGATCCTGCGGCGGTGCCGGCGCGTGTTCGCGCGGGCCGTCAGGGCGGACTCCGTGCACCGACGTTGACACAGGGGCGCTGTGAGCGACCGACTGTCTGTCTACATCGGATAGTTTGTCGCGTCGGTGGTGGTCGCGGTGCCCGGTCCGGGCGGGGCTGGTGATCGTGGGTGACGGCGGGGTCGGTGTCAAACCGCGGCGGGGTGCCGGGTTCTGCTGTGTCCTCCCTTCGGTCGGGCAGAACCCGGTACCCCGCTGGTGCGGTTGGACACCGGCCCCGTCGCCACCCGGGTCGATCGGGCCCCGCCCGGACACGGACCCCGCGACCTGTTGGGTCGGTGTCGGGCGGGCTGGGATCCGCCGGAGTGACGTGGCGAACCGGATTTCCCATGTACGGGAACGGGTTTGTTGCGTGCGTTGTCCGGCGGTCGTGTCTACCGGAGGGATGTTGTCGTGACCGCCCAGTTGTGGAGTAACACGCGTTTCGAGTTGGTGGACCCGCGCACGTTGTTGATGGATCGGAATTCCCGCACGATCGGTGACATCGAGGCGGAGAAACCTGACCTGTGCGCGAGCATCCGCAAGCACGGTGTCCGGATCCCGGTCGTCGTCCGGCCGACCGGCGAGGGCCGGTTCCGGGTGCAGGATGGGCACTGCCGCACGATCATCACGGCCTCGCTGCCCGGCGACGACCACGTCGTCCCGGCGATCGTCACCGAGTCCGAGGACGAGGAGCAGTGGGCGTGGCTGCGGGACCAGTGGCTGGCCAACGAGGTCCGCAGCGGCTACGACAGTGTCGACGCGGCGCGGATCTTCGAGGAGCTCACGCTGTTCGGGCTCACCGCGGACCAGGTCGCGGACGAGTTGGGCGTGGACGTCGGGACGGTGGAGGCCGGGCTGCGGACCCGGCGCAGCGACAAGGCCACCGGGACGTTGCGGGCCCATCCGCAGCTCTCGCTGCTCCAGGCCGCCGAGCTGGCCGAGTTCGAGGGCGACGAGGACGCCTACCGCGACCTGACCGAGACCCTGGACACCGATCCGGCCGGGCTGGACCACGCGCTGGCCGAGTGGCGGCTGACCTACGAGCTGCGCGCCGCCAGCGAGGAGCTGGCCGGGCGGTTGCGCGAGTCCGGGGTCGAAGTCGTCGGCGACCACGCCCCGGTCGGGGCGTTGCGGCTGGACCGGTTGTACCGCAGCCGCAAGGACAGGGTCCGGTTGGACGGCGAGGACTCCGGCCACGAGTCGTGCCCGGGGCACGCGGCCTACGTCACGACCAACACCGTCGAGGGTGTCGCGACCGCGGTCTATGTCTGTCGGGACTGGGCCTCCCACGGCCATGTCGAGACGTGGAGCGTGAACCCGACCGTGGCGAAGTCGGAGGAGTGGTCGCCGGAGCGCAAGGCCGCGCACGCGCGGGTGTTGCGCAACAACAAGGTGTGGCGGGCCGCCGAGACCGTCCGCCACGCCGCGCTCCGCAAGCTTCTGGCCGGTGGACCGCCGCGTGCGGCGGGGCAGTTCATCGCGCGCAGCTTGGTGGAGGGCGATCGTGAGTTGCGGCGGGCGATGGAGCGCCATCACGGCTTCGCCTGCCGCCTGCTCGGCCTCAAAGAACCCAAGCCGGGCGGGAAGAACCCCCTGGTCGCCAGGTTGGGCAAGGCGACCGCGGATCAGGCGACGATGGTCAGTCTCGCGGTCCTGTTGGCCGCGTTCGAGGCCTCCACGAGTACGGAGACGTGGCGCAACCCGACGGCGGAGCAGAAGCGGTACTTCGCCGCGCTGGCCAAGTGGGGTGTGCGCCTGCACTGGGTCGAACAGCTGGTCAACGACCCCGAGGCCGACGCGCACCTTGCCGTCGACACCGACCTGACCGACCTCGACCCGGCCGAGACCGAACCGGAGGTCGACGGGCCCGACGGCGGCGACCAAGCCGCCTGACCCCTCCTGAAGACGACGAGGACGTGGCCGACTTCCCCCGGCCACGTCCTCGTCCCCATGCACGAAAGGACAAACACCATGTTCGACCACACCCCGACCCATACCGACCACATCGTGCCCAGCGCGCGTCGCGCCAGTGCCTGGGAGGCCGTGGGGACCGCGGTGGCCCGTCGTGGCGACGCGTTGGAGGCGATGCGCGCGGCCGGGTTGACCGGCTGGGACATCCGCAAGGTCGCTCAGACCGGGATGGACGTGACCCCGTCGGGCGTGACGGTTGTGGACAACCCCGACCAGGTCATGCTCGTGCGCACCGACCCGCGCACCGGCACGACCCGCTACCTGAGTTCGGTGGGCAAGGGCTACGGCGTCACGCAGAACGAGGACCAGGCCGCGGTCCTGGACACCCTGGTCGCCGAGTCCGGCGCGTTCGGCCTGGCTCATGTCGGGTCGATGGACGACGGGCGGCGCACGTTCGCGACGATGAGGCTGCCCGCGACGATGAGCATCGGCGGGGTGGACCGGGTCGAGCTGTACCTGGCGGTGTTCGACTCGCACGACGGCAGCGCGGCGTTCCGGGTGTGCGCGGTCCCGTTCCGGCCGGTGTGCGCGAACCAGCTCGGGTTGGCGGTGGCGACGGCGGTGTCGTCGGTGGAGATCCGGCACACCCGACGCTCGCGGATCGACGTGGGCGAGATCCGCGCGAAGCTCGGCGTGCTCCACCACTACGCCGACGAGTTCGACACGGCCGCGAACAGGTTGCTGGACACCTCCCTGACCACTGCGCAGTTCCGGGAGCTGGTCGAGACGGTGTGGCCGGTGGACGAGCGCACCGCGCCGCCACGCGCCCGCGCCAACGCCGAACGCCGCCGCGGCACGCTGCTGCGGTTGTGGACCGACGCACCCACGCAGGCCGGTATCCGCGGCACGAGTTGGGCGGGTGTGCAGGCGGTCACCGAGTACCTGGACCACTTCGCGCCCGCCGCCTCACCGCTGGTCCGCGCCCAGCGGGCGTTGACCAGCGGCACCGTCGCGCGCCGCAAGCAGCACGCGTTCGACCTGCTCACCGCCTGAGCACCCTGTCCCGGCCCCGCCGCCTTCGTGGTCGCGGGGGCGGGGGCTTTCCGAGATCGCTGTCCGAGGGAGTCGTTATGTCCGTGTTCGTCGTGCCCATGGCCCATATCGACCTGCTGGTCAACGCCGGCCTGCACTACTGCCTGCTCGACAACGCCGCGAGCGCGGGTGAGATCGGGGCGATGTTGTGGGCCGAGAACTACCGCAGCGTCAACCGCCACTACCGGGAGGCCAACGAGCCGCCCCGCTACCTCGCCACCCTCCACACCCCTTACCGATTCCACCCCGTCGCCGTCCTCAAAGCCATCGACGGCTACCTGCACCAGCTCCTCGACCCGCCGGACTCCCCACCCACCTGGGCCGTGGCGTGGTGCCGTGCGCTGCGGGTCGCCGTCGAAACCGACGTAGCGCCCGACGACCGGTCGATGATCGTCGGGATGACCGGGACACCGGTCCCGGCCTACCAGCGGTTCGCCGTGTACGCGCGGGCGCCGTGGCGGGTCGGGTCGCTGGACGACGTGCCCCTCACCGACCGGCCGATGCCGCGATGACCGCCGACACCGATCCAACGTCCCGGCTCCTCGCCGAATCGACCACTGCTCTGGCCGGCATGTCGTCCCAGTGGGAGTGGGCCGAGGACGAGGTCGACGCGGCGGCCCACCGGCATCCCGCCGACGCCGACTTGGTGCACCACGGCTTCGGGCTTCTCGCCCCGACCCACGAATCCATGGCGACCGAGTTCGTCCTGCGGTCGCACTGCCGCGAACTCCTGGACCGCGTGGTTGCCGGCCGGGACACCCGACCGGCCACTGCGGCCGAGATCTGCTGCGCTTGTGCCGAAGCCGGCCGGCATGGCCCGTTGACGACCACGGCGGCCGGTCTCTACTTCCGCATGTGGGCCACGGCCTTCCCCGCACAGCCCGTGGTCGGCGACCGGTTGGCGCACTACGAGGCCCTCTACGGACCCGCCATCGACGACCTGGAGGCCGCCTTGCGGCACAAGCTCGCCGTCCTCGGCCGGGTCCTCGGCGAGGTCACGTGCGCGGGCCGCCACCACCTCGTTCCGGTCCGTTGCCGCTACGCCATGTCCGGCCGCCCGGAAGCCCGGGGGTGACGTCGTGGACGGTTTGTGGCAGGCGGTGTGCGCCGCCGCGCGGCGTGGGTGGCCGGTGTTCCCGACGGTCGCCGGGTCGAAGCGGCCGGCGGTGGCGGACTGGGAGCGGTGGGCGAGCACCGACCCGGACCGCCTGACCGTGTGGTGGGCGCACTCGGCGTGGTCCAACCCCGCCATCGCGACCGGCCCGGCCGGCCTGGTCGTACTCGACCTGGACGACCCCGTCCACCACGGGAGTCCGGGAGGGGAGCACGGCGCGCGGGTGCTGGAACGACTCACCGGCGGCCGGGCGCCGGAGACGTTCACCGTGCGGACGCCGAACAACGGCCTGCACCTGTATTTCACCGCCCCGGACGGGGTGGTGTTGCACAACAGCGCGTCGAGGCTGGGGCCGTCGGTGGACACCCGTGCCCACGGTGGCTACGTCTTGGCCGCCGGATCCGTTACCCCCGGCGGCCGCTACGAGATCGAGGCCGACACCGCCGTACTGCCACTGCCACACCAACTCCTGGACGCGCTGACACCCCTGCCTCCGGTCGACACCGCCGTCGTGATCACCGGCGCGGACGCCGACGCCTATCTGCGGGCGGCGTTGGCCGGTGAGGTCCGCAGGGTTGTGGAGGCGGTGCCCGGCACCCGTCGGGTGTCGCTGTTGCGCGCCGCCGCGCGGATGGGACGACTGGCGGGACTGTCCGACGCAGTGATCGTGACCGCGTTGCGGGAAGCCTCCGACCGTCACCTCGCGGACGGTGCGTACAGCCTGGTGGAACGCGAACGCGCCATCGCCGACGGCATCCGATGGGGACGACAGCACCCCCGCCGGATCACCTCCACCCGCTGAACCCCTCAGGGCCCAAGGCAAAGGGGAGGGGAGCGGCAACAGGGTGTCGTGTCCGCCGCCCGCCTGGTTCTACAGGTCCGGGGTGGTCGCCGCAAACAAACAGCGTTTGCCCGACCACCCCGGACCTGTGCCCGAACCCCAGGCGGCGGGCACGACACCGGGCCACCGCCGAGAAGCAGCCGAGCAGGGGGCAGGACAACCAGGCAGACCCGGGACCCCTCGGGTCCACACAGGACTCCAGCGCCCCCTCGCCCGGCATCCGACCGGAGAGGTGATCCGTCATGACCGACGACCAGTCCGTCCCCGCAGGGGGCGAGCCGCACGACCCGATCCCCGACCGCATCCCGTTGACCGATCCCGGGAAGGTCGTCGCCGCGCTGCCGCACCTGCTGGGGTTCTACCCGGCCGACTCGCTGGTCCTGCTCGCCCAGGAGGGCGACGCGATCGGGGTCACGCTGCGCGTCGACCTGCTCGACGCGCACCACGACCGCCGGGTCGCCGCCGGGTTGGCGGACGAGCTGGCCCGCCACGACCCCACCCTGGTGGTGTGCGTGGTCGTCGGCGACGACCTGGACGGGACCGGTGTCGGGGCCCGGGCCCCGCTGGCCGCACACCTCGCCGCGGAGCTCGGGGCCTACGGCGTGCACACGCACGTCTACGGAGTACCCCGGGTCGCCCCCGGCGAGCGCTGGTTCGTCTACGGCGCCACCGGCCGGGTCCCGGACTCCTACGGCTCCCTGATGCACGCGCTGTCGGTGTCCCGAGGCCTCGTCGTCCAGCCGAGCCGGGAAGCCCTCGCCGCGACCCTGGCACCCGACCCCGACGAGACCCTCGCCCGCCGCGCGCGGCTGATCAACGAGTTCCTCGACGCCCGCAACGCGCGGGACACGCCCGACGACATCGAGGCCGCCTACCAGGCGGTCCGCCGCCAGGTCGACCGGGCGGTCGACCGGGTCGAGCCGCTGACCGACGCGGAGATCGTCGAACTCGGCGTCGCCCTGGCCGACTCCTGGGTACGCGACCGGTGCATGGCCCTGGCCATCGGCGAGCGGGCCGGTGCCGCCGAACGCCTGTGGACCGACCTGGTCCGCGCACTCCCGGCACCCGAGTGCGCCCAACCCGCCTCGCTGTTGGCGGTCTTCGCCTACATCCGCGGCGACGGCCCCGTCGCGTCGTTCGCGCTCGACCACGCGCTCGACGCCGACCCCGACCACCGCCTGGCCACCCTGGTCAACCAAGCCCTGGAGCAGGGGGTGCCGCCACAGGCCATGCGCGGGCTCGCCCAACGGTGCGCCGGACTCCGCCACACCACCACCACCACGGACACCGCCGCTGCGGGCACCGGCGACGACCCCACATCCAGCAACACGTCCGGCGAGGAGAACTGACATGGCCGGCGAGACCACCCTGACCGTCATCGGCAACCTCACCGGCGACCCGGAGCTGAGGTTCACCCAGTCCGGCGCGTCGGTCGCCAACTTCACCATCGCCTCCACCCCGCGCACCTTCGACCGCCAATCCGGCCAATGGCGCGACGGCGACACCCTGTTCCTGCGCTGCACCGCCTGGAACCAGCTCGCCGACCACGTCACCCAGTCCCTCGCCCGCGGCACCCGCGTCATCGCCCAAGGCCGGTTGCGGCAACGCTCCTACGACAAGGACGGCGAGAAGCGCACCGTGCTCGAACTCGACATCGACGACATCGGCCCCACCTTGCGCTACGCCACCGCGACCGTCACCAAACCCGGCGGCACACCCACAACCGAGGCACCGGAGCCCGCCGGGATCCCGTCCTAGCAACCGTCTGCCGAGGGCGGCTACCGGTCGACGTGGGCCGCATTTTCCCGCGGCCCACGTCGACCACCCGGCCGAAACACATCCGGCGGCGCCACCGTCGATCCCGATACAGTCCCGTTCGGGAGACCCGCGGTCCGGGGCTGATACGGATCCCGTCCGCGACCGTCTCCGCGTGCCGAGGCGGTCTTGACGGAATCGTCCGCTCCGGCGGACGGGTGGCCTTTCGGGGCTTCCGCCCCGCACGCCCGGGACGGCCGGCCCAGGTCGGTCGTCCCGGCCCTCCCTGCGACCACCCGCCCCGCGTTGTCGGCGCGATCTCACCGGATTTCCACGTCGACCCCGTACCACTCCCGCAACGCCGTGGCGAGTTCCTCGCCTGCGTAACGAGGCACTTGACCCTGCCACCACGGGAGACCCGTGCGCACCGGCTCCGGGACCAACAGCGCGCGGAACCGCTCGTCGATCCCGGCCAGCCGCTCCTCCATCCACTCCAGCCAGCCCTCGGAGGAACGCGCACCCTCCAGCGCATCGCGTACGCGCAGATCGAAGTAGTACTCGTTGACGTGGTCGTGGTAGGAGTCCTCCACGAACCCGACGAACTGCTCCCACTCGTCCAACGCGCTGTTCAGCACATGCATCGCGTGACGCCCCATCCCCCCGTGGGAATCGTCGGCGGACACTCCGCGCGCTCCCGCAGCCGATGATGTCAACCGCGACCACCCCGCTCAACCGGGTTCGAGCTGTCGCATCCGCATCCTCCGATCCGCAAGACCCGGAACGCGACAGCCGCTGGGCAGGACAGGCGGCTCGCCCACCTCCGAGGATTTCGGGAGGGGCGGCGCAGTGTGCGGGCCGGCCCCGCCCCGTCAAATCGCTGTCCGGAACAATTTCAACCCGCACAAAATCCGCGGGGACCCCCCACCCCACGGATTTTGCTGAAATTCTCCCGGCCATCCCGCGCGATTTGACAGAACGACCCCGACCCTCGGACAGGCAAGAGCGGGCAGGCCAGAGGCCTGCCCTCGATGACGCGCCGCCCCACCCGAAACCCTCTCCCGTCGTGGTGCGGAAAGTAGCAATACGCGACCCGAGAATTACCCATTCGGGGGTCGATCGACTACCCGTATTCGTTGTGCGCGGATTATTCCGGCGATACCATGAAATGGTAGGAAGTCGCCGGGAACGTCAAGCCCGGCACAACTCGAATCCGTATCGGGAGAGTGGACCGTCATGGCCGAGAAAACAGGTTTCACCGAATGCCTGGTCGACATCGCCGACGCCGTGCGCGCCGGAGACGTCCCCAGGGCGAAGCTCCACGCCGGCCGCCTGCTGGGCGAACTCGACCAGCACACCTTCGACATCGTCGCGGACTGCGTGAACACCATCGAGCGCTACCCCGATCGTGCCGAGGTCCACCTGCGCGCCCGCTGGAAGGCCGCCGACGACGACGACGACCGGGCCGTGATCGCCACGTTCGGCACGGCCTACCTCCAACGCCGCCCCGCACCCACCGAGCCGGCCCGCCGCCCCATCCGCGACACCGCACCCCGCGACGAGCACACCGAACTGCGCCCCGAGGCCCGCCGCACCCTCACCCCCGCCCGCCGCGCCGACCTCCGCGACGAGAACCGGCACGACGGGCTCATGGCCGCCTACGAGCCGCGCGCCGGGGTGGACGACGAACCACCACGGGACGACACCGTCTACGCCAGCGGCCTGGACTACGACGCCGCCGCCGTACCAGCGCTGCGCGGCACCCCGTGCGTGCGGTGCTGGCTCGAACGCGCACCCCTGGACCACGACCCGGCCAGTGACGACGGGCTGTGCGGAGACTGCCGGGACAAAGGCCGACCCGGCATCCCGCCCCTGCCCGCTGGCCACAGCCGCGCCGATGCCGTCGAAGCGCGCTGCGCGTTCCTCACCGCCACCTACCCGTGCGCGCGGGCACTGCTGGCCCGCTGGTGGAAGACCCACGCCACCCCCGCCGACCGCGCCGTGATCACCGACTGGGTCCGCCGCAACCCGATCCCGATCCCGATCCCGACCCCGACCGCAGTCGCCCCGCACCGGCCCGCCGAGCCGCGCACCGACGAAACCGACCCGACACCAGCCGCCGACCCCACCGCCGCCGAGCAGACGACCTGCGCCCAGTGCGGAGACCCGCTCGACACCACCAGCACCGGCCTGTGCTCCGACTGTCGCGAGGTCGAACAGATGATCACCGCCGACTGACACCCCCGCATACCGGTGGCGCACCCCCGTGGCGCGCCACCGGTATGCGGCACCGCCCAGACCGGGTGACCGGTGCCGACGACGGCCGCCGCCCTCGCATACCCACCCACCCGCCCTGGCGGGCCGGCCGCAGCCGGCCGGCATCGAGCCGCGCCGCTCGTCCCTCACGGACCCGGCACAGCACCCCCGTCGCGAGGTACCACGGGTTCCCGCGTGCCGCCGGCGACCAGACCCCCACCACACCGCTCACGTCCCGCCCTGCGATCCGTCCGTGCCCGCCGGGGGAGCCTGCTGCGCCAACGACTTCAACGCCCGCACCCGGCCCACGTCCACCCCGAGCAACACGGCGACGTCCTCGACCGGTTCGCCCAACCTCAGCAGTTCGGCCACCGCCGCCGCTGACGCGCACTCGTGCCGCCGACGGAACTCCTCGTGCTCGTAGAACACCTCCGCCAGCCGGTTCACCCGATTCTCGTGCTCCCGCAACGCTTCCCGCCGCCGGACCCGAGCCTCCCGGGCCCGCCGCCGCGCCGCAATCCTCGCCGAAGTTCCCGCCATCACCCCACGCTAAGCACCCACCCCGCCCACAACCCCACCCCCACCCCCGATTCACGGATTCCCACCCCGCCAGGCCTCCTCACTCCATCCGAACCTCGACACCAGCACTCCCGCACCTCGGTCGCACACCGAACACGAGACACCTCTGGCACTCCGCAGTGCGCGGCCCACCCACCGACCCGTGAAACCACCGCCAGAACAACGACTTCCCCGACCCCGGCCGCCTAGCGTCCGGGCATGATGGCGCTCAAGGTGCTGCACGCCGGCGACGGCTACACCTACCTGCTGCGCCAGGTCGCCACCGGCGACACCCCACGCCAGGGCCGCGACCCGCTCACCGCCTACTACCACGCCGAAGGCAACCCGCCAGGCCAGTGGATCGGCACCGGCACCACCGCCCTCGGCGTGCACGGCGACGTCCGCGAAGAACAGATGCAGGCCCTCTACGGAGAACGCCTCCACCCCGACGCCAACACCCTCGTCGCCACCGCCGTCGCCCAAGGCCACAGCATCACCAGCGCCCTCGCCGGCGTCCGACTGGGCCGCCGACTCGCCCAATACGACAACGACATCCCGCTCATCGCCGAACTCCAAGCCGCCTACAAGCGGTTCGAACACACCCACCAACGCCGCCCCGACATCCAGGAACGACGCGACATCAAGGAACAGGTCGCCGCCGCCCTGCTGTCCCTGCGCGACCCGAACCGGGCCTGGACCACCGCCGAGATCCGCACTTACCTCACCGACGAACTCGGCCGCGCACGCCAACCCGTCTCCGGCTTCGACCTCGTCTTCAGCCAACCCACCAAAACCGCCGACATCCTCTGGGCGCTCGGCGACCACCACACCCGCACCGCCCTGGAACACGCCCACCACGACGCCGTCCGCGCCGCCATCGCCTACCTCGAAGCCGAAGCCGCGTTCAGCCGCGCCGGCAAAGCCGGCATCGCCCAGATCGACACCACCGGCCTGATCGCCACCGCGTTCACCCACCGCGAGTCCCGCGCCGGGGACCCCAACCTGCACACCCACGTCGCCGTCGCCAACGTCGCCCTGTGCGCCGACGGCAGGTGGCGCACCCTGGACTCACGCCAACTCCACCACGCCGCCGTCTCGGCCTCCGAGGTCTACAACGCCGCCTGGGAACGCGGCGTCACCCGCCGCCTCGACGTCGCCTGGACCACCACCCCACGCGGCCCCGGCAAACGCCCCCTGCGCGACATCGCCGGCATCCCACCTGAGTGGGTCGCCGGGTTCTCCCAACGCCGCACCCAGGTCGAAGCCGTCTACGACCAACTCCTCGCCCGCTACGTCCGGACCCACCGCGCCACCCCGCCCCGCAGCGTCCAGTTGAAACTCGCCCAACAGGCCGCCACCACCGACCGACCCGACAAACCCGGGCTGCGGAGCCTGCGCGACCAACTCGCCGACTGGACCCACCGCGCCCACCAACTGCGCCCGGACCTCGACATCCCCACCGTCATCCGCGCCGCCGTCACCGCTGCCACCCCGACCACCACACCCGACCGGGTCGACATCGCCGCGTTGTCGGCGACCGTGGTCAACGCGGTCTCCGAACGGCGGGCGACCTGGACCGTCTACCACGTCCGCGCGGAAGCTGAACGACGCCTGCGCGGCCTTCGGACCACCGACGAACACCAGCACGCCGCGCTGCGCGAAGCCGTCGTCCACCACGCCCTGGAGCACGACTCGGTCAAGCTCGACATCACCCCGGACCCCACACCCGTCATGCTGCAACG
Source organism: Saccharothrix sp. NBAS 001 (assembly GCF_056640475.1). Lineage (NCBI taxonomy): Bacteria > Bacillati > Actinomycetota > Actinomycetes > Pseudonocardiales > Pseudonocardiaceae > Saccharothrix > Saccharothrix sp. NBAS 001. Next base: position 6,727,083 of record NZ_CM153251.1, on the reverse strand, counting down.
CGCCGACGGCGAATCCGTCCTACGCCGCAGAGGGTTCGCCCGCTACACCAGCAACGCCATCCTCGACGCCGAACAACGCCTCGTCGACGCCGCCCGCACCTACCACGGCCCCACCATCACCGACAAGGTCCTGAACAAGGTCCTCCGACGCCTCGACCGCAAGACCAAGGGCCACAACAGGATCACCCTCAACCCCGGCCAACGCGACCTCGTCCGCGCCTTCGTCACCACAGGCAAGGCCCTCACCGTCGCGATCGGACCACCCGGAACCGGCAAGAGCACCGCCATGCGCGCCGTCGCCGAAGCCTGGCACACCACCGGCGGACGCGTCATCGGACTAGCCCCCTCCGCAGCCGCCGCCGGCGTCCTGGGCGACATGCTCGGCATCCCCGCCGACACCATCCACAGCCTCGTCACCGCCCACCGTCACCACCAACCCGTCGACGTCCGGCACGGCGACATGCTCCTGGTCGACGAGGCCGGCATGGCCGGAACCCTCATGCTCGACCACATCCGCGCCCTCGCCGCCCACCGCGGCGCCGTGGTCCGACTGGTTGGCGACTACCGCCAACTCGCCGCCGTCGAAGCAGGCGGCGTCCTGCGCCTCATCCACACCGAAACCGGCGGCGTCGAACTCACCGAAGTCCACCGCTTCCGCGACCCCGCCGAAGCCCGCGCAGTCCTCCAGGTCCGCGTCGGGGATGCCCGCGCCATCGCCTGGTACACCACACACAAACGACTCCACGGAGGCCCCCAAGCCGCCGTACTCGACCAGCTCTACACCGCCTGGCGAGCAGACCGCGCCAACGACCACGCCACCATCATGTCCTCCGACACCAACGACATCGTCGCCGAACTCTCCGCCCGCGCCCAAACCGAACTCCGCGCCACCGGCCACGTCGACCCCACCGGAATACCACTCCGTGACGGCAACCACGCCGGCCGCGGCGACACCATCGTCACCCGCCTCAACCGCCGAGACCTACGCCCCCGCCTCACCGACCACGTCAAAAACGGCGACCTCTGGACCGTCCACCACGTCAACCCCGACGGCAGCCTCACCGCCCGCCACCTCAAACACAAAGGCACCATCACCCTGCCCGCCCACTACGTCACCCACTTCGTCGAACTCGGCTACGCCGCCACCATCCACCGCACCCAAGGCCTCAACGTCGACACCGCCCACGCCCACCTCTCACCCCACGCCACCCGCCAACTCGCCACCGTCGCCCTCTCCCGAGGAACCGATCGCAACCACCTCTACCTCGACACCACCCCCGTCCTCGCCCCCGACGAACCCCCAGTCCTCCCCGGAGACCTCTACTACCGCCACCGCGAAACCACACCCGGCATCGCCGCCTTCGCCACCATCCTCGCTAACGACGGCACCGAGATAACCGCCACCGAAACCCGACGGGAAGCACGAGAACTCCCACACCGGCTCGACCAACAGGTCCCCGAGTACGAACACGCCCTCCTGCTCTACCACGGCACCGACCCCGACACCCAAGCAGAACAGTGGGTCGAACAAGCCCTCCCCAGCCTCGCCGACACGATCCTCGCCGACGACGCCTGGCACGCACTCCTGGCCGTCCTCCACGAAATCCACGACATCGGCCACGACCCCGCCGAAACCCTGGCCGAACGCGCCGCCACCCGCGAACTCGACACCGCCGAGAGCCTCGCGAAAGTCCTCCACCACCGCCTCACCGAACACCTCGACGAACTCGCGCCAGTACCCCTCTCCGCAACCGATCCCGACAGCCCGACCCCCGCGTGGCTACCTCCACTGCCTGCCGAACCGGCTCAGGACGACCAGCACGCCGAGCTCCTCCACTGGCTGCGCGACAAGCACGAGTCCATCGCCCGCCGCATCCACCAACTCGCCGATCGGGCCCTGCGGACACAGCCACCGTGGCTGGACAACCTCGACCCGCGCCACCTGCACCTCGCCGGCCAGATCGCCGCATACCGGGAACGTTGGAACATCCCCGACACCGACCCCGTCCCCCTCGGCCCACCCGCACGCGGAACCCGCCAACGCGCCCGGAACTGGCTGGAAACCCTGATCGACACCCCGTTGCACACCACACAACCGGTCAACGTGCCGGCCGGTTCGCCTGCACCCGCCGTCACCGGGATGAAGTCCGCGCGGGAGTTGCAACGCGAGATCGAACGCGCGGCCATCGACCACCTCGACCACCAAGCGGCCCTGTGGGTCCACCAGGCCATGCCGACGGAAGCGCATCGGGTTCTCGCCGAACCGGCGTGGCCCGCCCTCGCTCGACGCCTGCACCACGTCCACGACACGGGCACCGATCCGGCCGCCGCGCTCGCCACCGCCCGCGCCACACGGCAGATTCGCACCGCTGAATCCCTGACGAAGGTGCTGCACCACCGGCTACGTGGAGACGTGCCGAACTCCCCACCACCGAAGCCCACGTCGCCCGCGACCGCCCAACTGGCAGACGGAGCGCGCACGATGCGCGACCGCCTCACCGAACTCGGCAGGAACCTGCACCCGACCGACGACATCCCCATGGCCCCGCCATCCGTGGCCGGTCCCGCTCCCGAGCCGGACACGACCACCAACGCACTTACTCCGGGAAAGGACTTCTTCGACCAGTTGACCGACGCCTGCACCGCCTACCTGGCACACATAGACCGCCAAGCCGACGCCCGGACACAGGCTGGTCTCTCCACGTTGAGAAACCGGGCGTCCAGGCTGGTCACCACGCTGAACCGTCGGAGAGGCAAACAGCAGGAACCCGACGCGCATCGGCACTCCCGGACACAACCCGCCCAGTCCCACGAAGGACCTCGGCTCACGCCTTAACGCCCCACGGCCGATGCTGGGCCGCAGCCCGCCGGGTCGACCCGTAGGCATCCATGCGCACCGTGGCCCGGTCGATCCACCCCGACACCGCCGCCGCGCCACCAGAACTGCGCGTGGCCGGGTGTAAAGCCAAGGGGGACCTGCGTACCCACCTCCGCGCCCGAAAGCGCTGAGCGAAGCAGGCAGAGCACCGACCCGTCCGAGTAGGGCAGCACTACGCGCGCCTCTCTTCCCGAATCGATGGAACTGGTTCGTACCACGTCCACGGCGAAGACCCGTGAACGCCTTGGCGTTGTCGCAACGCCGCTTCGATGCCGTCTCCGAGCGCCGAACCGCCTAATCTGAACGGGTGATTCTGGCACCCGGAGACTCTGCCTGATGTGGGCTCAAAGACTCTTTGACCTGCATGTACGAGAATAGAGTATTACTCCAGTAATATATGACTGACTTTCCGGTAAGTAGGTTGGTCGAGCGGTGGCTTTGGCGGGGGCGGTGGATTCGATAGTGTCCGGGCCATGACCGAGACACCTCCGTCGAACGAGGAACAGTCGAACGAGTCGCAACGGAACCTTCGGGAAGAACTCCGCGACCTCAGGCACGAATTGGACCTGGTCAAAATCGAGCTAAAAACCGTGAAGCGCGCGATCAGGGATCTTGGCGACCGGATCACGTACTGGTTCAGGGGAGGCGGACCGCCGAACGGTGCGCCCACCCGGTGACGCACCCGCACCGGGCCGGTCACCACCACTACAGCCGGGCCGCCCAAGTCATCACAAACGGTCCTTCCGCGTGGCGGGCCGCCTTGTCCCGGTGGCCGCACTCGATCGACTGGGCCACCGGGCCGACCGGTCGCACCGTGTAGTCAAGGTCCCCGTGGGTGATCTCTATCGAGGCGTGCCGGACTCGATTTGCTCCAGCGGGTTCGCTTCGGTGCCCTGCGCGATGCGGCGCGCTTCGGCGTTGAGCGCGTCGGCCACCTCCGGCGGGTAGGCCGGGCCACTCCATCAATCCGCGTTTGTAGAGCTCGGCCACTGCATACACCTCCGTTGGCTCTTAGGCACACGGCCATGACGCCCGCGCTACTAAGGTCAGCCGTTTTGAACAAGCTCTACTTGCATAGCAACTCATTTTGTCCGGTAGGGGAAGTGAATGCTTAGTCACAATGGAGAATGATCTGTGCACATTACTCCCCGTTCAATTTGGGCGAGTGGCGCGGTGCACGTCGAGAGCCTGCATTGCGTGACACCTCCCGGTGCTGGAATGGCCGGACCCCTGCACGGCAGATTCGACTACTCCTGAGTCAGTCAAGGGCGGTTGTCTGTGGATCGGCGCGCATCGGTGTCGAGTGCGATGTGTTGCGCGAGTTGGGTTTCGTGCTCGTACGCGCGCCCGTCGGCGTCGAGGAACGCTTCGTCGGTGACGGCCTGCCATGGGGTGTGTTGGTCTTTGTCGATGCAGCGGCGGAGTGGGGTGTTGGTGTCGGTGAGGCGGTGGAGGGTGGGCCAGAGGTAGTGGTGGCGGTAGGTGATGAGGGCGGTGGTGGGTTCGGTGGGGTGGTGGTAGGCGTCTTGCCAGGCGGCGAGGAGGGCGGTGAGGTCTTCGACGGTGCGGGGGTGGTGGTGCCAGCAGGGTGGGATGTGGTGGGGGTGGGTGAGTTCTTCTCGGGTGTTGAGGTGGTGGACGAAGTGGTCGAGTTGGTGCCAGAGGGTGGTGGCGCGTTCGGTGTCGAGGTGTTCCCAGGACCAGCCGCCTGGTTCGGTGCGGTCCACGGCCGGGCGGAGGACTTCGAACGCATCGACGAGGTGTTTGACGGTGTCGGTGAGTTCGAGGTGTCGGGTGCGTAGTTCGGCGAGGGCTCGGGAGAGCTCCGCAGGGCTGGGGTTGGTCATGACGTGATGCGTCCCATGCGCTGCTCCGCCTGCTGTTTGAGCGATTGCAGGTGGTGGGCGTCGGCGCGCTCGAACCAGGCGTCGAGGTGGACCACGGTGGCGGGGGTGTTGCGGTAGAGCAGGAGCGCCTGCCCGTCGGGCAGGGTGCGGAGCTGGTCCACGCGCAGTGCTTTCTCCCAGGTGTAGCTGGTGGAGCGGGTGCGCCGGAATTCGCCGGTGCTGGCGCTGGTCTGGAGTGTGTGGGTGTCGCCGACGAGGCGGGAGAGGTCGTCGAGGGTGTCGGCTTCGGCGACGCCGCCGAGGATGAGCCTGGTGGTGACGGAGTTCCAGATTTCTCTGGTTTGGTCTTTGCCCCAGCGGCGTTGGAGTTGGCCGAGTCCTTGGCAGGCGAGGATCATGTGGATGCCGCGTCCGCCGGAGTCGGAGACGAGTTGTCCGAGGTTTTCGGGGGCGGCGACGTTGCCGATCTCGTCCCATGCGCAGCGTAGGGGCGGGTCGAGGCGTCCGTCGGGGTAGTGGGTGGCCAGGCGTTTGGCTTGGTGGTGGACGTGCAGGGCGAGGGCTGAGGCGAGTGGTCCGGCGGAGCCGACGCCGCCTTCGCTGATGATGTAGAGGGTTCCTTGGGAGCGTAGGAAGTCGTGGACGTCGAATTCCTGGCCGGCGCGTGGGGAGCAGGCGTCGAGGAGTCCGGGTGAGTTGAGCGGGTCGAGGACGAGGTTGAGGGTTTGGGCGATGCCGCCGAGCATTTCGCCGGCGGTGTTGGTGGTGAGGTCGCGCAGGGTGTGGGCCCAGTGGGCGCTGGTGGGGGAGTGGCGGAGGATGGTGGCGGGTTCGTCGTCGGTCCAGCGTGATGCCCAGGTGAGGATGTCGCGCATGGTTTTGCCGGTGAGGGCTGCGGCGTGGAGCCAGGCGCGGAGGACGCGGGCGGCGGAGTCGGTGAAGAAGCCGGCGTTGGTGGTGCCGTCCATGGGTCGGGCGGCGACGAGTTCGCGGGCGCGTCGGATGGCTTCGTCGGGGTCGTGGCAGCCGGTGACGGGGTTCCAGCGCATCGGGGTGGGCCAGCCGGTGACGTTCTCCGGGTCGAACACGTGGACGCGGCCGACCTGTTCGCGGATGCCGATGGTGGCGGCGAGGACGTCGCCTTTGGTGGAGGTGGTGACAACGGGGCCGGGTGCGTCCAGGACGCGGGGGATGATGCGGCGGTTGGTCTTGCCCTGTCGGGTGCCGACCATGACGAGTTCGGCGTCTTCGTGTTGGCCGTAGAGGTCGATGCGGTGGTGGACGGATCGTCCCATGTGGACGCCGATCTCGGACATCGGTTGGCGGGTTCCGCCGGTGAGTGAGGGTCGGGTGCGGGTGGCTCGTGCGCGGGCGGCGGTGGCTCCGAGGGTTCGGCGGAGTTGCCGTTTGGTGGCCAGGGTTCCTGTGTGCCGGCCGTAGCGCCCGACGGCGAGGGCCGTGGTGGTGACCGTGGCGAGCACCAGCAGTTCGACCAGGCCGGTGATGGTCCACCAGAGTGCGGGGTGGGAGTCGGGGTGGCCGAAGGCGTTGCCGGGGTGGGCGGGGTCGCGCAGGAGGGTGGCGGTGGCGCGTGCCCAGCCGGTGGTGCGCCAGGTCCAGCCGTGGCCGTCGAGCAGGGCGGTCAGTGCGCCGCCGGTGGCGAGGCCGGTCAGCAGACCGGTGGCGAGTACGGCGAGGAGCAGAGTCAGGGCGAGGGCGAGGAGTTGGTCGTCGCCATGGGGGTCGCGGCGGCCGGTCATGACACGGCACCTGGGTCGGTGTCGCGCATGGTCTGGTCGGTGTCGATGAGGGCCCATTCGTGTCCGCCGCGCAGGACGGTGTGGTCGACGAGGTAGGGGTGGTCGTTGATTTTCCAGAGGGCGGTGCCTTGTTCGAGGAGGGTGAGCAGGGTGGTCTGGGTGTCGTCGAGGTGGAGTTCGGTGGCGGTGGTGGTGAGTTGGTCGGAGCGTTGGCGGTAGAGGATGCGGGTGCCGCAGTCGGCGAGCAGGGCGCGGCCGTAGTGGGCGGATTCGGGGGTGCCGCCGAGTAGGTCGGTGATGCGGTGGCACAGGAGGAGGGTGGCGTTGCCGGTGGCGCGGGAGACTTTCTGGCCTGCGTTGGTGCGGGCCATGAGGGCGGGGAAGCCGGCGAGGCGCCAGGCTTCGTCGTAGACGGTGTAGCGGTGTCCGGGGTGGTGGGCGAAGGCCAGTTCGATGACGGCCTGGGTGGTGGCCATGACGAGGGCGACGGCGGTGTCGCTGGTCTTGACGCGGCTGATGTCGATGACGGTGGCGGTGTCGTGCCAGTCGAGTTGGTTGGTGGGGCGTGGGTCGTCGAGCAGGCCGGAGAGGCTGCCCTTGGTGAGGGCGCGGATCGCGAGGCCGATTTCGTGGGTGCGGTCGCGGAGGGTGGTCTGGTCGAGGTGGTGGTGTTCGGCCATCTCCGGGGTGGGGTCGAGGAGCAGGTCGACCAGGAGGCCGAGGTGGATGGGGCGCAGGCGGGTGAGGTCGCCGTTGACGTCGTGCCAGTGGGTGGCGGCGGTGAGGGCGGTTTCCAGGGCGGTGCGTTCGTCCATGGTCAGGGCGCGTTGGTCGGGGAGCAGGGTGCGGATCAGGGCGGCGAGGAGTTCTTCCCAGTGGGAGCGGACGATCGGCCACCACTGGTCGCTGGTGAGGTGGTCGGGTTTGGGTGGGAGGGCCAGGGCGTTGAGGCGTTCGGTCATGCCCGGTCCCAGCCGTAGTACCCGGCCGCCGAGGGCGTGGACGACGGGGACCCATTCGCCGCGGATGTCTCCGGGGACGGCGAAGCGGCGTCCGAAGGCGACGCCGCGGACGCAGAGGGATTTGGCGAGGGCGGATTTGCCGCTGCCGATGACGCCGGCGATGAAGATGCCGGCGTCGTGGAGCAGGCCGTGGGTGTAGAGCCGCCAGGGGTCGAAGCAGAACGGGCTGCCGGAGAAGCGTTCCTGCCCGATGTATGTGCCGATCGGCGGGAGTCCGGCTCCGGCCAGCCAGGGGAGGATGCCGCGTAGTTGGGCGGTGGACTCGACGTGCGCGGGCAGCCGCATCCGGTGCGCGATCCGCCCCGCCCGTTGTCCGGCGGGGCCCAGCCACGGGCGCGGCACCCATCCCGGCAGCCCTGCCCCGACCTGGTCGGCGCGATGGCGGGTCATCGCAGGCCTCGGGCGAGGGGGAGTGCGGCGGCCCAGAAGCCCTGGTCCTGTTCCCAGTGCAGCACGTGGGGTTCCACGGTCGCCTCGTTGAGGGCGGCTTCGGCCGCGCCCGCCTCGACCTCCAGCTCCTCCGGGGTGGCGGCGGTGACGGAGACGAAGCCGAGGAACCGGAAGTGGGCGAAGCCGTCGACGAGTTCGGCTTCGCGGCGGTGCAGGTCTTCGGCTTCGCGGCGGTCGGCGCGTTTGGTGCGGCGGTCGATGCGCCGGTTGAGGGTTTCGCGGGCGTCGTCGGCTCCGGCCTCGACGTCGATGCGGGTCTGGGCTTTGCGGGTGGGGACGGGTTCCAGGATCAGGGACAGGGTGCGGCGGGTGGTGAGGCGGAGCAGGAACGGTTCGAGGAAGCCGACCGGGACGCCGCCGTCGGCGCGGGGCCATTCGGCGATCCACCAGGTGCGGTGCACGGCGGAGTCGGTGGCGTAGTGGGTCCGGTGGGCGGTGGTGGCCATCGGGTGGCATGCGGTCGGGTCGACGCCGGAAGGGGTGCCGGGGTCTCCGCCGGCCTGGTCGCCGTGTCCGCCGCCGCGCCGGTCGAGCATCGCGGTGGCGGCCGGGTCGAACGCGGTGCGCACGAGGTAGGCGAGGCCGCGTGGGGGGAGCCAGCCGCGCACGGTGATCCCGGCGGCGCGTAGTCCGCGTTCGACCCGGGTGATCTCGGCGAACAGCACCGACGCGGCTCCGTCGTCGCCGCCTCCGGCGGTTTTGATGCGGGCGGTGGCGCGGCGGGGGTCGAGGCGGAGGATCAGGAAGGATTCGTGGCGTTGTCCGGCGCGGCCGTGGGTGGTGATGAGTTCCTCGTAGGCGGCTGCGGCGAAGGGGTTGGTGTGCTGGCCGCGGACGTTCCATTCCCGGCGGACGGGGTCGCCGGACTCGGGGATGACCCGTTGGAGGATCTGGACGCGGGAGAGCGGGCTGTCCGAGCGGCACAGCGAGTTGAGCACCGCGCCGAACCCGGTCACGCGGTGGGCCTGGTCGGCGGTGTCGAGCAGGGCGAAGGTGTCCGCGCCGATCTCCAGCGCGGCGACCAGGCTGCCGTCGAGGGTGTCGGTGACGACGCCGAGATCCCGGTCGCGGTCTTCGCCGACCTGGTAGGTGTGGAACCGCAGCCGGGACAGGTCGCCGGGCAGGCGCGGGCCGTCGGCGACGGTGTCGTGGGGGCGCAGGCGGAACGGGCCGCCCCGGTACTCGTGCTGGCCGGTCGCCCGGGTGAGCAGTCGTCCGAGCAGGATCGGCGCGAAGTCGACCAGCGGCCGTCCGAACACCGGCACCAGCGCCGCCGCGACCAACAGGCCCGCTACCGTGAGCGGCACGGCTTTGAGCACGCCCGGCGTGTTCAGCCCGGCCACGACGGTGAACAGCGCGACCACCAGGCAGACGAGCTGGGCGGGGGTTTTGCCCCACAGCACGCCGTCGCTGCGACGCTTGGAGAACCGGACACGGATCGCGGTCACCACCGACCTCCTCCATTCGCGGGCCCCGGCGGCACGCTCCCGGGCTCCTGGGCGTTCGGCACGGGCTGGTTGCCGCTGCCGGTGGGCAGCGGGAGGTAGGGCAGGTGGTCGGGGTAGGGGCTGTCCTCGGCGCCGCCGGAGGTCACGCCGTCCATCGCCACCTGCCCCGCCACCGCCCCGACCGCCCCGGCGATCGCGGCACTGGTCAACACCGACCGCATTCCCGCCGCGTGACTCGCCGTCGCCGACCGGTGCACCTGCTGCTGCCGGAGACCACCCGGCCGAGCCGTGGACGGGGGCCGGGTTGGCGTGGAGATCGTCAGACCCCCGGCGGGCGAGGACCGCAGTCCGGCGGGCTGCGGGGCCGGGAGTCGCCGCGCGGCATTGCCGCCGGACCGGGTGGTCGACGAAGTGGTCGAGTGCAGCGCGGCACCGGCGGGTGAACCGCGGCCCGCGACCATGGCCAGCGTCGCGGCCGTGGTCATCGCCAGTGACCCGCGCCCCGAACCCCTGCCGTGGTCGCCGTCGAGCGGGAACCACTTCACCACCACGAACGGCGCGACCGCCGCCACGCCGAGCGTGCCGACGCCGAGCAGCAGGTCCCCGAGCCCGCGTCCCTGGCCGATCCAGCTCTCGCCGAGCCGGAACACGATCACGGTCAACGGTTTGGCGATGACGCACGCCCACAGCACCGACAGGCCCTTGCGCGACCACTTCCGGGTGCCCCTCGGTCCGGCGCCGCCGGCGAGTTGGAGCACCATCAGCGCGACCGCGAGCACGATCGCGCCCTTGCGGAACACCAACAACAGGTAGGCGACCCCGGAGCAGAACGCGCCGAGCAGGCACACCACCATCACGAACAACCAGCCGGTGGCCGACGCCGCGCCCGAGGTGGCCAGCGTGTACATCAGGGAGAAGAACCGGGCGTAGACGACCTCCGACGTGCCGGCGGTCGCGCCGGCGAACCAGTCCGCGGCCCGGTCGGACACGAACACCGCCAGCGCGACCAGTGTCAACCCCGCGCCGAGCCCGAAGGCCCACCGCACGATCCCGAGCGCGCCCTCGGCGAGTTCCCGGGGTCGCATCCGCACGGCCGCGATCACGGCGTTGACCAGGAACAGGATGAGGACCAGGTAGGCGCTGACGGTGCCGATCGCGCCCAGTACCGATCGCAGCCCAGGGTCGTTGAAGTCGATGGAGGTCGGGTGCCGGAGCGCGTCCAGGGTGAGTTCCAGGCCGGTGAGCATCGCCCGCGCGGCGGCCTCGGCGAGGCATTTGTCGAACTCGGTGGCGCAGTCCATCGCGCCCCACAACTTCGCCCCGGCCTGCGCGGCCGTCGCCCCGGCGCACAACGTGCCCATCGTGAGCACGTTCGCCGGGACCGAGCACAACGCCGCGACGCTGTCGCCGACCTTGCCCCAGTCCACCACCGACTCCGTGCCCCCGGTCGCCGAGCCGATCGGGACGCCGTCCGCGACCACCCGCCCGGCCAGGTTCAGATCCGCCGCCGTGACCCCGGGAGGGAACGGGCGGCGGGCGAGGTAGGAGTTGAGCACCGCACAGGTCCGGTCGATCACCCGCCGGTCGGTGCCCTGCGAACTCGCCCCGGTGAGGGTGTCGCCGAGCCTGTCGCGGGGGATCGCGGCGCAGTCGATCGTGCCGTCCGCCGCACGCGGCCACCACTGCATCGCCATACACCCGTCGCTGGTGCCCACGCAGGAGCCCACGGCGGTACGCACCTGGTCGATGCGGCGCTCGTTCTGCTCCTCGGTCCAGTGGTAGGCGGGCGACAACGGGGGCCGGGTCAGGCAGAACCGCCACGTCGCCCGCTGCGGCGAGAGCTCCCCGCGGTGGTTGACCACGAACGTGCACCGCAGCTCCGTGTCGTCGCGCAGGATCGCCTGGTCCCCGCCGCACACCGCGTCCGCCGGCACCTGCGCCGAGGGCCACGGGCAGCCCGGCGCGAGATACCACCACCGCCCGTCCGCCACCTTCACCCGCGGATACTCCCGATCCGCGATCAGGACCATCTCGATCCCGGCGGTCGGTTGCGGCGCACCGGACTGCGCGGCGGCGGGCGCCGCGAACACCACCAGCAGCACCAGCACGAGCACCCCGGCCGAACCGGCCCGCACCACGGTGTCAGCAGCGGACATAGGGCACCGCCGAGAAACCCGAACCGGTCCGCAGGAACGCCGACGCCCGGTGCACCGCCGAGACGGGCAGCGTGGTCGCCTCCGGCGGAGACGACGGCACCCACCGGCCCTCACGCCACACCACCCAGTACGACCACAACGCGCCCACCACCTCACCCGCCCCGGTGGCGGTGTCGGCGGACCGCAGCCAGAAGCCGTCCACCGACACCCGGGCCCGATCACCGTCGCGTGCCTCGACCTTGACCGCCGTCGCGCCGAACAACGCCCGCCGGTAGGCCGGGTTCTCCTGCTCCGCCCACCGCCCGAACCCCTCGACCACCTCCGGAGCGGCACCAAGGTCGCGCGCCGCCTCCCGGACCGCCTGACTCCCCGCGACCCGTCGCGACACCAGCACCGCCAAGTGGCCCGCAGCCGTGGCCGCCACCGCCTCGTCGCCTCGCTCGCACTCCGCATTGCGGGACACCTGCGAGGTCGGCACCTCGCCGACGCTGTTCGTCCGTCCGATCAGGACACCGCCGGTGAACACCGCTACCGCCGCCCCCGACAGCGCCAGGACTTTGACCACCGGCCGGAATCCGCGCCGCGTGCTGCTGTAGTCGACCATCGGTCCACCACCCTTCAGCCGGAGAACACCGAGTACATGAAGTTCACGAGGATCGAGGCCATGCCGACGACCGCGCCGAGGAACACCCCGCCCACCACGCCGCCGATCCCGACCCCGCGCGCGTGCTGGAACCCCAACCGCGGCCCGACCACGGCGATCCCGATCCCGATCACCACCGCCGCCAACCCGCCCACCAACACGTACATCGCGATCGAGTTCACCAACGACTCCATCGCCGCCAACCCCGGAGCCTTGCGGCCGTCCTCGATGTCGATCGGCCCCACCGGCCCACCCGCCTGAGCACGCCACCACGTCGTCCAAAGCCCGTCATGCACTGTCAACACCTCACAACCGTTGTGCGGAAAGAAGAATCGCGGTCGCGGCGACCTGCTCGGCCGCCACCCCGCCACGCGTCACCGGCGCGGCCGAATCGACCAGCACCCGCTCGAACGGCACCCGCAACACCGCCGCGACAGCACGCCCGGCAGCGGCCTCGGCAGCAGCGGCGGCCCGCGGCCACCGACCCGGCCGGTGCTGCACCACGACCACCACCGCCCGGCCGGTCAGATCACGCCGGACGTCACCGGCCACCAGCTCGACCAACCGCCCGGCCCGGCGCACCTCGGCCGCATCCGCCCGGCACACCACCACCAACACGTCGGCGACCCCCACAGCCACCCGCGCCGCCGCGTCCAGCTCGGCGGGGCAGTCGAGCACGGTCATCCGACCCACGCCCCGCAGCACCTCGACCACGTCCAGCACCTCCGCCGGACGAACCACGCCCCACGGCCCGGCCGGCGGCACGCCACCCACCCGCGTCACCCAGCCACGCGACCCCGTGCCCGCCCCGAAACACTCGACGTGCCGCACCCCGTGCACGAACCCGCCGAGCACCGCGCCCCGATCCGACTGGGCCAACACCCGACCCAGGCCCGGCCAGTCCAACCCGACACCCGGTGCACCCGGCAACCTGGACGCCGCCCCCGGCCACACCGAACCCGACGCGTCCACCACGACCACCGGCCCCGGCTGATACGACGCCGCCACCACCGCGAGCCGCGCGGCCACCGTCGACCGACCCGAACCGGCCACACCCACCACCGCCACCACCAGACCCGACAACGGCCGCCGCAACACCTCCTCCACGCCCGCCCGCCCCCGCCGGCCACCGCCCACCCGCGCGACAGCGGGCACCTCGCCGCGCGGGATCAGGACCGGCCCAGGGGCAGCCGGCTGCGGGGCACGGTGCACAGGGAACGCGGCGGAGGCCGGGAACGGCACCGGCTGCCCACCCCAACTCCCGCTCACCAGCGGAATCCGATCCGAGCAGGCAGCCACGCCGGACGCGGCTGCACGACCGGCTCCGACGACGGGGTACCCGCCGGACGCGGACTCCCGAGCCGCGCCGCCCTGGCCCGCAACTCCGCCGACGGCACCTCCGGCGACCACCCGGACTCCCGCAACCGTTGTGGCAGCGCGATCCCCGCCCGCGACGACAACCGCCCGCTGATCCCGTCCAACGCCGCCGCCAGATCCAGGCACCGCCGGTCGGCCAACGTGGCAGCGGCATAGATCGGTCCCTTATACGAGAAGGGGAGGCCGCGGTCGCGGGCGGTCACCGCGGCACGGAGTTCGGCCGCGTGGTCGGCGACCCGGTCGCACAACACCGTCGAGTACTGCTGCTGCCGCCGCGTCACGGCCGAGAACTCCGCGACCGACTCGGACAGGTCGACCATCCGACCATCCACTGTGGACAACGTCATCTCCTCGGTCAGCCGATCGGCGTGCGCCGACCCGCGCGACACGACGTGCTCCTCGACCCGCACCGCCCACGCGACCGGATCCGCCGCCGCGGTCACGTCCGGAGAGGCCGGCTCCACCCACTGACGGTCGAACCCGAGGAACCCCTCGTTCTCCACGTCGGACATCGATCCCACCTCGCCTCTCCGCGACATCAGGGAATCGGCCGGGCCGCGACGCCACGGAAATCGCCGCCCACCCGCACCCGCGACACCCTCACCACCTCGCCCGACTGCGGCGCCTCGACCATCCGGTGCACGCCGTCGAACGACCCGAGATACATCGCCACGTGATGGGTGCCCCAGAACAACAGATCCCCCGGCCGCGCCGAGCCGAACGGCACCACCAGCTCCGCGCCGGTCAACTGCGAGTCCGACGGCCGCGTGATCCGCACCCCGACCTGCGCGTAGGCGTACAACGTCAAGCCACTGCAATCGAAACCGACCTTGTCGAAGTCCCCGTGCGCGTCCGCCACCCCGCCGTCCCGCACCCCTTTAGTCGGCCCGTGCTCGTCCCCGCCGCCCCACGCGTACGGGGTCCCCAACCACGCCAACGCCGCCCCGACCGCCCTGGCCACCCGCTCCGACGCGGCCACCACGGTCCCGACGACCTGCGCCTCGGCAGGCAGGACGACCGTGTTCCCCACGACCCGCACCGACACCGGCCCCGCCACCACCTGCTCCACACACCCCGCCCCGCCGCCGAACCGCGCGGCCACGACCTCCTCGGCCCACCGCCGGTGCCGCGCGTACCACGACGCACCCGCCCCGCTCGCCTGCACCACCTGCGCCAACTCGTGATTCGGCCGCGGATCGGACCCATACCCCGGAACCCGCCTGAGCAACACCGCGAAGAACCCCGCCGCCGCCCGACCCGGATCCGTCCGGTCATAACCCGCATACGCGTCGAACGGCCCCGGCGCGATCTGCTGGAACGCCCCCACCGCCTCGCCGACCACCACATCGGCCCGCAACGTGCTCTCCTGCATCGCGGTCTGCAATGCGATCACCACACCCCGACGCTCCACGCCCATCCCCTTGGCAGAAGCCAGAATCGCGTCCACAACAGCCGCCTTCGACGACGACAACACCGACCCGACCGCGACCTCGCCACCGTCCGCCGCGCACGATCCGGCTTGATTGGTCGCGCCCGCATTCCATTGCGTGGTCAGCAATCCGCCGCCCACCACGAGCACCAAGACCACGGCGGCCACCGCCAGGAGCGGCTTCATCGGACGACCCCGCCCAGTCGGATCCTGAACCGGTGCCGGAACCCGCCCGAGACCCAGAACTCGCCCGGCTCGCCTGCGGCGACGATCCCGCCCACCGCGCCACCCGCGCCGGGCTCCTCCGCGCGGATCCGCGCCACGCTCGCCACACCCGTGACCCGACCCGACGCCACCTCGACCCGGACCAGCCAATCCGACCCGACCACCACCGCCCAGACCTGCGCACGCCCGTCCTCACGCACACACGCCAACGCCCCCAACCGATGCCCGGCCACCCAATGCCCCGACACCGCCACCGAGCCGATCTCCCCGAACGTCCCCGGATCCCGCAACACCAACCGACCAGGCCCCTCGACCACCACCACGACCCCGTCGACCCCGCACGCACCCGACACCCCACCGGCGACCGGAACCCGCCGCTTCTCCGCCAACGTCCCCGGATCCCGCAACACCGCCACCCCCGGCGAGACCTCCCACAACCCACCCGGGGTCACCGCAACGCCGACCACGTCCCGCCCGGCCGACCCCACCCGCCGCACCTCGCGACCGTCCCCGGCATCCACCACCCGAAGCGCGGACCCTGCGGGCGTCGCCACCGCCTCGACCAAGCCCTCCGCCGTCGACGCCAACCCGACCCCGCCCGCGGGCACCCTCGCCACCACCCGCACCGCGGCGAACACCCGCACCTCGGCCGTCGACACCGCAACCGAGCTCGGCGGCACCGGCACCGGGTCCTGCGTCGCACACGCCACCGACGCACACGACACAGCCATCCCAAACACCACCCGAAACATGAAGACAAACCTGCCCATGAACGACCTCCGAACCAGCGTGAACGCACTCCAGCGTCACGCCGAAAAGGCGCATAACACCCAGGAAGCCTCTGATATCCCGGATTTCCGCGACCCGGTCAAAGTCTGATCTATCGGCACGTGGAAAGGTGGAATAAATGCGTCGACCCGGGTTACTTTCGGTCCACCCGGAATCCTGGTGAAACCAATCGGAGGAGGAGACGATGTCCTTCGACGCCCACGAAATCCCGCGGTTCGACCCCACCGCCCTGACCCGACACCGCCGACGAGCCGGTCTCACCCAAGTGGCGCTGGCCCGACGCCTCGCCATCCACGACAACAAGATCTACCGGTGGGAGAAAGGCCTCACACCGATCACAGCCGCCGAACTGCGCCGGCTCGCCCGCGAACTCCGCGTCGCCCCACCCCAACTCCAACAACCGCTCACCGCACCACCCACACTCACCGACCTGCGCAGCCTCGCCGCCCTGGCCCCCGTCGAACTCGCCGACCGGCTCCACATCAAGACCACACGCCTGCTCCGCTGGGAACACGGCCACCTCGGCACCCCCGACGAACACGGCCCCCTGCTCGCCGCCACCATCGGCATCAGCGACACCGCCATCGCCCACCACGAACGAACCGGACTCCTGCCCACCGTCCTGGCCGTCCGCCTCGCCCGAGCCCTGCACGTCACACCACGACAGGCCGCCGCGGCCTTCCACACCACGCGCAGGACCCACCAGCAGACACGCCCGGCCGCCTGACCGGCCACCTACGCCGCCTCCCCGCCCGAACCCGGCCCCGCCGACACCACCGCCAGCCGACGCCCCATCACATACCGGCGCCGCGCATCCCGCTCCAACACCCCGGCCTTCCACAACGCCACCAACAACCTGTGGACAGTCGTCATCGGCAACTCCATCCGCCGACAGATCTCCGACATGCTCACCGCCCGCCCGCTCCCGGCCACCACGTCCAGCACACGCAACACCCGCCCCAGATAGTCCCGCCCCTCCGACACAACCGGTGACGACGACCGCCCCTCGACCTCCCTGAAAGGGTGACGAACCACCCGACCGGTGATTCGTGACTCAGATACCCCGCACGACCGCGGCTGCATGGACATATCCTCAACTCCTCGGCAGTAGTCACCCAAAGGGCGTCGATCTGTCTTCCGAGTGTCGGAACAGCCTGGGGGAGAGGCAAGGGGGCAGGTGTATTCGAATGGAAGGAATGAAGAATAGGTCGGTGGTCGAGGAGGGCTTCGCCGAGGCGCTTCGCCGGGCGCGGGGCGGCGAGTCCCAATCGTCGGTGGCGCGACGAATGCGGTACAGTGCCAGCCACTACTCCAACGTCGAGAACGGATTGAAGCCGCCGACCGAAGACTTCGCCCGCGCCTGCGACACCGCATTCGCGACCGGCGAAAGATTCCTCACGCTGATCAGCCAGGCGCAACCCCCACTCGGTCTGAAAGCCCGCGCCCGCCCGGCGGAGCTGCCCCAGTCACCGCGCCTGGTCGGCCGTTCCGCACTGCTCGACAGCCTCGACCGGGTGCTGGACACACCGGGAGGCGACCACTCCGCGCTCGTCATCGCGCTCGACGGTCAAGCCGGTGTCGGCAAGACCACCTTGGCGCTCGCCTGGGCCCATCAGGTCAAGGCGAAGTTCCCCGACGGCGCGCTGTTCGTGGACCTGCGCGGCTACGTCGCGGACGGAGATCCCGCCGCGCCCGACCACGTCCTGGAACACATGCTCAAGGTGCTCGGCGTCCCGGCCGCCGACATCCCGACCGGCGTCGACTGGAAGGCCGCTCTGCTGCGCACGGTCCTGGACGGCACCCGCACGCTGCTCGTGCTCGACAACGCCGCCGACCTCGACCAGGTCCGACCGCTCATCCCCGCCGAACCCGGCTGCCTGGTCGTGGTCACCAGCCGACGCAGGCTCTCCGGCCTCGCGGTGCGCCACGGCGCGCAGTGCCTGACCGTCGACAGCTTCGACCGGTCCGACGCGATGACCCTGCTGCGCGACGTCGTCGGCGAACGCGTCGACCACGACCCCGAGTCCGCCCACCGGATCATCGGGTTCTGCGGCGGCCTCCCCTTGGCCGTGCGGGTCGCCGCGGAACGGGTCGCCGCCAGCCGGCACCTCACCCTCGCCGGCCTCGCGGACGAGCTGTCCGGCGAGAGCCAGCGGCTCGACGTCCTGACGCTGCACGACATCGGCACCGCGGTCCGGGCGGTGTTCTCGTGGTCGTTCCGCGCCCTGGAGCCCGCCGCCGCGCGGACGTTCCGGTTGCTCGGCCTGCACCCCGACCGCGAGTTCGGCGTCGGTGCCGCGTCCGCGCTGACCGGACTCCCGGTTGCCGAGGTGTCGAGACTGCTCGACACCCTGACCGGCGTCCACCTGCTGCACGAAGTCGGCCACCGCCGTTACCGCTTCCACGACCTCGTCCGCGACTACGCGGTCGAATGCCTCACCACCGAGGAAACCCTCGACGACACCGTCCACGCCGTACGCGACCTCGCGTCCTGGTACCTGCGCACCATGGCCGCCGCCAACAAGGCCATGTCCCCCAACCGACCCCAGGTACCGCTGCCGGCCACCGTCGAACCGATCGAACCGCTGACGTTCAGCACCACCCACGACGCCGTCCGGTGGGCGGAGGCCGAACTGGCGAACCTGGCCGCCATGACCCGCCAGGCGGCGACCCTGGGCATCCACGACCTGGCGTTCGGGTTCCCTGCGGTGATGGGCTACTACCTGTACTGGCGGCGGCCGTGGCACCTGTGGGTGGCGCCGATGGAGACCAGCCTGGCCGAAGCCCGACAACTCGGCGACACCGCCGCGCAGGCGTCCATCCTGAACAACCTCGCCACCGCCTACCTCGACCTGCACCGGGTCCGCGACGCGCACGACAGCTTCGCCGAGGCGATGCGGTTGAGAGTCCGCGACAACGACCGCGAAGGCCAGATGTGGAGCGGAATCGGCATCGGCCGCGCGCTGCAAGCCCACGGAGACCACGCCGGCGCGCACGAGCACTACCGGGCGGTGCAGACGCTGTGCACCGAACTCGACAACCGGTGGGGCTGGGCCATCGCGACCGCCTACGTCGGTGACACCCTGCGCGCATTGGGGCAGCACGACGCCGCGCTCGCCGCGCTGGAGCAGAGCCAGACGGTGATGAGCCGGCTGGACGACCGCCAGTCGCAGAGCTGCGCCTTGGACAAGATCTCCGACGTCCACCGCGACCGAGGCGACCAGTCCGCGAGCCTGACCTACCTCGAACAGGCGCTGGCCGCCAGCTCCGGCGCCGCCGACCGGTGGGGACAGGCCGAACTGCGCCGCAAACTTGGCCGACTCCACCTCGAACTCCGCCACCCCGAACAGGCCCGCCAAGCCTGGACCGAGGCGCTACAACTGTTCGAGGCGCTGGGGGACACCAGGGCGGTGGGCGTGCGCGCCGACCTCGCCCGACTGGACGCCGGCGACCTGCCGACACCCCGCCGCGCCGGCTGAAGACCCGTCCCGGCCACGAAAGGACCTCGATGCCCGACCCGTTGCCCGCCGTACGGGGCGTGATCTCCACCGACGAACACGACATCGACTGGGCGTCGACCGACTTCGGCAGAACCACCCACCACCGTCCGCTCGCCGTCCTGCGCCCCGAATCCGCCGACGACATCGCCGCCGTGCAGCGCTACGCCACCGCGAACGACCTCCGCCTCGTCCCACGATCCGAAGGCCACTCCACCGCGGGTCAGGCACAGGCACCCGGCGGCATCGTCGTCGACATGACCGGCCTCGACACCGTCCACGAGATCGCCTCCGACCACGTCGTGGTCGACGCCGGCGCACGGTGGAGCCAGGTCCTGGCCGCCACGATCCCCCGAGGCCTCACCCCGCCCGTGCTCACGGACTACCTCGAACTGTCCGTCGGCGGCACCCTGTCGGTCGGCGGCATCGGCGGCGCCAGCCACCGCCACGGCGCACAGACCGACAACGTCCTGGCACTCGACGTACTCACCCCGGACGGCACCCGCCACACCTGCTCACCCACCACGAACCCCGCGCTGTTCGACACGGTCCGCGCCGGCCGAGGACGCAACGGCATCATCCTCACCGCCACACTCCGGCTGCTGCCCGCCCACACCCACGCCCACGTCTACCGGCTGGACTACGACAACCTGGCAGACCTCCTCGCCGACCAACGCACCCTCATGCGCGAACAGCGATTCGACTACCTCGAAGGCCAGGCCCAACTCGACGACACCGGCCGCTGGAACCTCCGCATCGAGGCCGCCACCTTCCACACCCCACCCGCAGAACCAGACGACACCCAGCTCCTGCACGGCCTCAACCACCGCGGCGAGCCTGACACCGAGGCCACGACCTACCCCGGATTCCTCGACCGCCTCGCCGAATCCGTCGCACTGCTCCGCCGCATCGGCCCGTGGCAGCAGCCACACCCCTGGCTCAACCTCCTGCTCCCCGACCACCAGACCGAAACCACCGTGTCCGCCGCCCTGACCGAGACCACCCGGCCGCTGATCGGCGACAGCGGCGTCGTCCTGCTCTACCCGATCCCCCGAGCCCGATTCCGGACCCCGGCCCTCCACCTCCCGGAAACACCGGTCAGCTTCCTGTTCTCCATCCTCCGCGCCGCACCCGCCGACGACCCCAGCGCCCTGGCACGGATGGCCGAGCACAACCACAACCTCACCCGTGCCGCCATCACCGCAGGTGGAGTCCCCTACCTCGGCGAAATTGCCACCTGAACCACGCCACGCATCCCTATTCGCTTCCATTCGAATAAGGCAACCCACTGCCACAACTCCAGCGCGCGATCAATTTTCGGAATCGCCCCGCCGCCACCGCGGCATCCCGATCAATTCGGAGGCGATCCCATGCACATCCCGGTACGCGGCACCCTGGCCGCCGCCCCGCTCCTCACCGCCCTGCTCCTCGGACCGACAGAGACCGCGTCAGCCCGAGCACTCTGCGGCTTCCACCACGTCAACCCCGACCACAACAACGGCGCGGTCTCCCGCTACGACCACTGCGCCGACTCCTTCATTCTCATCCGCGTCGACACCTCCAGTGGCCACCACTACGGCAAATGCGTCGGCCCCTGGGGATCGGTCCCGTTCTGGCCCGGCGAAGCGGTCACCAACGCCTACTACGTACCGACACCGCCGAACACCATGGAGGTCGACGGCCGCAGGATGTGCCGCCTCCAACAACCTGTGGTGTAGACGGCGAAGGTCGGTGACGGTGCCCGGCGAGCCAACGCCGAGCGTCGTCACCGGCCTGTGGGCATCGACCTCAGGTCGGGCTCGGAGTGGCCGAGGTTCCGGTGACCGACTTGATCAGTTCGTAGAAGGTCTCCGCCGCCAGTAGCGGCGTGTCGGCGCTCGGGACGACGATCCACTCCATCCGTTCGCCGTTGAAGCGGGTCGGGGGAAGCGGGACCACTCGCGCATTGTCGAACGTCGCCACCTGGCTCGGGTCTGGCGCAACCTCGGCTGAGGGCTTGACGAGGAAGAAGGCCACCGGGGTGTTCTCGATCCAGAAGACTGGCGTCGGGTTGGCCTTGAACCGATCCTGGCCGATGACGGCGATCGCCACGTTCACGTGGACGGCGACCACCCCGAGGTCGGGGCCGGTGACGGTGAGCACGCCGCAGTCGCACTGGCCGTCCGGCCCCCACCACTCTCGTACGACGTCTCCATCGGTCGTGGCGTCCGTCAAGGGTCGCAGCGACACATCATCCGTGGGCTCGCTCGATGCCGGGTCGATGAACCACGTTCCATCCCACGTCGCCCCGGGAAGCACCGGCCAGCCCAGCTCGGTGTATCGCAACGCGGCCTGCTCGTTGCCGCGCGACTTCGGTGCGACGACGGAGTTCGTCATTGACTGCCTTTCGGTTGCCTCGCGTGGAGTATCCACAGAGGATTGTTTGCGTCGGCCATGGGAGTTGGCCGGCAGGAATGCCTTCGTCCTGCGGCTAGGCCGACTCGGTCAGGCGGTGTCGTGCCCGCGTGCTCGACTTGGTGCACGCGAGGTGGAACCGCAACAGTGGGCTGCATGGCACGGCCACGTGACGCCACAGCTTTGTTCGACAGGTCATGCAGAACCCGTTTGCGTCAGGCGCATGATCTTCGAGCAGTGTGAGGATCCCGGCGGCAAGCCCGGGTAGTTCGGTGCGAGCGATCAGGGCTGCGTCTGCGTCGCTGCCTTGGAACACTCCTTGCACCGCTGCCTCAAGTCGTGCTCTGACGTCCATCATCAGGGCTCGGAAGACAACGTTGTTGTCCGACGTCAACATCATGTCCTGCCTCCGCTTCGTCGAGTCGGACGGCGGCCGGGGTTCTTGCACACAGGGGTTTGCGGGTGCGGGAAGGCCGGGATTCCCTCGTGTTTGCGCCAAGCGGCGTCACAGGCGGTGCACGTGGGCCAACACCCATCGGGGTGTCGCGGGGGCGGATCGTGTGGCACCGTCACGGGTTCGCCGCACAGCGTGGAACCCGTGTCGCACGCCGCCATCGAGCGCGGGACTGCATGACGTCGTCCGGAGTACGGCAACCAACGAAACGCGCGGGTGGTCATCACGGCCCCTGCTCGGGTGCACGGGAAGACGTGCCGATCCGTCGAATGGGGCCGGCTTTCAATCCGGGTGGTTCAGGCTGCACCACGGCAGGCCTGCCGCCGACCGTGCCGTGGTGCCTCCTGCTCGCCGATTGGTCAATGGGCGGCCATGCCGTCCGCGGGACCGGCAGCGGTGGGGGGCGCTTCACCGCCGCTGGCTCCGCAGAACCGCCCGTCGGCAAGTTGTCGAGGAACGCGTCCAACTGGCCTGGGCCGGCTCCGCCATGCAGGGGGCCGGCCAGGGGAGTGTCGCTGATCAGCTCGGGTCGCGGACTGGTAACTTGAGTAACCGTCCTCATGGATCCTCCGATCTGGCGCGTTAACCTCGCCTCAGACCGTAAATCCGTTTAAACAAGTTCGCTACTCGACCTTATGGGTGAACTTGCCTGCTACGTTCCGCAAGTTGGCAAGTCGCCCGAACCGGAGGCTCGATGACCCCCGCCGCGATCCCCAAGCGCGTCGCCGACGTGATCATCGGTCGCAAACTCGCGGAGCTTCGCGTGGCCTGTGGACTGAGCCAGGCCGAGGTGGGCAAGTTCCTCGACTGCACGCAGAACAAGATCGGGAACATCGAGCGGGGCGACAGCGGCACCACCTTGCCCGACCTCCTCGCGCTGCTCGACGGCCTCCGCCCCGACGAGCCGACCAGGGAGCAGCTCCTGCTGTTGGCACGCGGCCGGGAGAAGCGGGCGTCGCGGACCGCGCTGCGGGCGAGCTTCCTCGGCACCATGCGTGAAGTCGTCGACCTGGAGACCAGCGCGCACTACCTGTGGCAGCACAACAGCATGACCGTCCCCGGTCTTCTGCAGACCGAGGCGTACATGAGGATGCTGTTCCGGGCGGCGAGGCCTTCGATGAGTCCGGACGACGTCGAACGTGCCGTGGTGCTGAGGCTTCGGCGGCAGGCTGTTCTCGACAACCTCGATCAGCGGTTCTGGTTCGTCGTGGACCAGGCGGCGCTCGAACGCATGGCGAACATGGACGGCAGCTCGGCCATCCAGCGCGAGCAGAAGGTGGCCGTCGCCGAGGCCATCGACCGGCCGAACGTCGAGGTGCAGGTCGTTCCCTGGAACGTCGGCTATTACCTCGGTCAGGCCTTCACCTACACGATCTTCGGCTATGACAGCGATCCTCATGTGCAGCTCGTGCACATCGAGGGCCTCAAGGACGGTCAGGTCACGTCGAGCCAGGAAGAGGCGAACGAGTATCTGACGGTGTGGGAACACCAGCGGGCCGCAGCACTCGGCCCGGAGCAGTCTCGTGCCTTCCTCATGGCGCAGTGACCGAAAGGGACGGCACGCGAGGAGAGGAGCCGATGTTGATCCACCCGATGTCGCAGGGGCGAGGAGCCTCAGGAGGGTCATCTGCGAGTGGCGAGGAGCTGACAGGGTGGCACAAGTCCACCCACAGCGATCCGAATCAGTCCTGCGTGGAGGTCTCGGGCAACGGACCCGTCATCGGCGTCCGTGACACCAAGAACCGGTCGACCTGCACCTTGTTGTTCTCGAAGGCCGCGTGGAAGTCGTTCACCTCGAATGCCGTCGGGGGTCGATTCACCGCGTGAGCCACGCCGTGCGTGGGTGTCCGGCGTTGTCGGACACCCTGCCCGTGCAGCCATCGACCGGCCGGACCCGACCGCCTCAGGTTGCGCTGTCAGGACGGGCTTGGCCGCGGTCGGCCCAGACGACATGCGCTGTCAGGTCCTGCTCGGCGAAGTGGGTCAGCGCTTGGTCCGCTTGGTCGGTGACGACCCAGTAGGTGCCGTCGACCGAGATCGCCTGTACCTGGCCGGGAAAGGCGAGGCCCCACGCCGCTATGCCGACGCCACCGGCCGGGCGGTCGTGTTCGTAGCCGACGGCGAACAGTCGCGGAACGCACAAGCTCACCAGGTTCCGCAGGGCCGCCGGTGGTGCCGAGACTTGGGGGTGCTGCCGCCCCGGTGGCTGAACAGCCATGGTGTTCCCTTTCATTCAGTCCTACTCCGGCAGGTCCCGCTCTCGGCCGGCGTCGCCGGCCGAGGGTGTCCTGGTCCCGGCCTTGCGGCCGATCAGGTGGCCCAGTTCCAGCAACTCGTGGCTCAACTGGTGTTCGACGGTGGCCAGCGGAATCGTGTAGTCGGTGGTGCACAACGGATCGGCTTCGTCCATCAGGCGTGCGCAGTACCGTCCGAGGAAGGTGTTGGTCCGGGTGGTCCTGGCGATGAACTCCAGTTCGTCCCTGTTCACCGTTCTCGGTCGCGTCCGGCGTCCCGGTACGCGTCCGGTCCCGAACTGCTGCTCGCTTGAACGCCTTCACTCGGCTGCACGACGGCCTCCCTGCTCGACAGCGCGTTTAGGTTGCGGGGTTATGCGACCAGGACCGGCTATGATTACGGAAGGATGCAAGTCGACTACCAGGAGTTTTGCGTCTGGATGTCGTGGATCTGGGCATTGCGGAGCGAATCTATGAGCGACGTGCGCGACTCGTCCGGTGAAGGGCGTCCCGCCGCCGTCCGCCTGGCGGCCGAGATCAAGGCCCGCCGTAGTGCGGCCGGGCTGAGCCAGCCCCAGTTGGGCGCCGCGATCGGCTACACGCGTCAGTACGTGTCGACGGCGGAACGCCCCGGGCAGAACCTCCCGTCGTTCGAGTTGGTGAAGGCGATCGACACCGCGTTGGGCGCGGACGGGGCGCTCATCGCTCTGCGTCAGCTCGCCAGGCGCGAGCAGCACGCGTTCCGCAACGGATCGGCGCTGTCGGCAGAGGAGGGCGCCACGTACCGGGGTCGACGTCCGGTGCCGCGGGCCGCACCCGCGTACCTCCCGGATCTGGCCGACCACCTGCGCGAGCAGTGGCACCTGCTGGTGAAGACCGACAACCTGTTCGGCCCGCGGTTCGCGCTCGGCCCGGTGCACAGTCATCTCCGGTTGGTGCGGGAGGCGATGCGTGCCGCGCGGGGTCCGCTCAGGCGGGAGTTGGTCCGGTTGGCGGCCCGGTACGCGGAGTCGGCGGCGTGGCTGCACGAGGACGCCGGCGAGGACGAGTTCGCCCGGTACTGGTCGGACCGCGCGATGCAGTGGGCCCACGAGTCCGACGACCGGCGGATGCTGTCCTGGACCCTGTTCCGGTGCAGTCAACAGGCATCGGCGGCGTCCGACGCCGCGCGGACCCTCGGGCTCGCTCAGGCCGCGCGTCGGGACGAGGTCGACTTGGCTCCACCGATGAGGGCGGCGATCGCCCAGCAGGAGGCGCACGGGCACGCCTTGGACGGGGACGAGGTCTCGGCCCAGAGGATGCTGGACGAGGCGCACGGGTGGGCCGCGTCGGACGGCGTCGGCGATGCCCGTGACGGTCATGGTTCGTTCTGCACGCCCGCCTACCTGGAGTTGCAGCGCGCGGCGTGCTGGCTGGCCGTCGACCGGCCGGATCGCGCGGTCCTGGTGTACGAGGAGGCCCTTCCGGCGCTGCCTCCGGCGTACCGGCGCGATCGCGGGCTGGCGCTGGGCGGGTTCGCCGCTGCGGCGGCTCGCGTCGGCGAACCCGAGTACGCCGCGCACCTGGCCGGTGAGGCGTTGGAGATCGCGCACAGCGCCGGCTCCGTCCGCACGGAGAACGCGCTGCACAAGGTCTCCGACCTTCTCGCGCCGCACCGGTCGATACCTGCGGTGGCCGCGTTCACGATCCGGCTGGGTGCCGGGTCGTGACCGTGTCGGGGGTCGAACTCGCGGCGATGCGGCGCGCGATCGCCCTGTCCGCGTTCGGCCTGGGCCGTACGAGCCCGAACCCGCCGGTCGGCTGCGTGGTCCTCGACCCTGGGGGCCGGGTCGTGGGGGAGGGGTACCACGAGCGCAAGGGCGAGGCGCACGCCGAGGTGAACGCGCTGGCGGCGGCGGGAGATCGTGCCCGGGGCGGGACCGCGGTGGTGACGTTGGAACCGTGCAACCACCACGGCCGGACCCCGCCGTGCCGTCAGGCACTGATCGACGCCGGCATCGCACGGACCGTCGTCGCCCTGATCGACCCGACCTCGCGGGAGGAGGGCGGTGCCGCCCGACTCGCCGCGGCCGGGGTCGACGTCGAGGTGGGGGTGCTCGCCGACGAGGCCCTCCTGGTGCTGGGGCCGTGGCTCGATGCGCAGCGCACCCGCCGCCCGCACATCACCTGGGCGTACCGGTCAGGCCCGGACGGGCGTACGGGCGTGCTCACCGACTCCCAGATCAGCGTGTTGTCTGCGGGAGTGGACGTGGTGATCAGGGGAGACGGACACGTCGCCGAAGCGGTGCCTGGGGCCCATCCCGCCGACATCTTCCACCTGCCCGCGCTTCCTCCCGGAACTTCGCGCGACGAACTGGTCGACGCGCTCTACAGCGGCGGGACACGATCGGCGCTCCTCGTGTCGGACCACCGGTACGCGGAGCTCTTCCTCCGGCGAGGGCTGGTGGGAGAGGTGGTGGTCCTCCTCGACGTCACCGGGCCGTCGACCACCCCGTTAGCTGATGGGGCGTCCCTGCTCCCACCGGGGTTTGCGCTTCATCGGGTGGCCAGATCCGGAGATGACCTGCGACTCGACGCCCGACGGCACGGACCGGGGCAAATCGCCAGGTCGGACAGTTGACTCCTTCCCCGGGACCGAGGTGAGCCGCTCTGATCGAGCCCTTGCGGGTCCCGGCGGGGCGGAGGCAATGGCCGCGGTCTCGCTCGTGATCCGGCTGTCCACTTGAGACCGCGGAGGGTCCGGGGCTGTGCTGAACACGATCAGACTGCGTCGTAGCGCGTTCGCCAACGCGTCGTCGCTGGCCGGCTATCCGTCGGACTACGCCCTGGCCAAGGCCATGGGCCTCAACCGGTCCACGCTCGCCCGCGTGCGCAACGGCGACCTGCGACCCGGACCGGCCTTCATCGCCGGCGCGCTCACGGCGTTGAAACCACTGCGATTCGAGGACCTGTTCGAGATCGTGTGCGACCAGGCGCGGGTCGACGCGACCCGGTGAACCAGGAGTCCGGTGCCGGTGTGTCACCGTCCGGCCGCAGCGTCCTGAGTCTCCTGCGCAGGCCCTGTTTCGACGGCGCGAAGTCCGCCCGTGCACGAGAGCACTGTTCGTCGGCTACAGGCGAAGGGATGATGGCGTTGGCTGTGGATCGTGTGCGGGATGATCGCGAGTCGCCGGTCGCGGCGTTGTCGTCGTTGGCGGTGACGTATCGGTCGCGGGGGCGGATGCACCGGGTGATCGACTGCGCCGACGGGATCCTGGAGGACTGCGTGGCCCGTCGCGACGAGCGCGGTGTCGCATTGATGTTGGGCCACCTCGGGTGCCTCATGACCGAGGTCGGCAGGCTGGACACCGCCGTCGACTACCTCGATCGTGCGAAGACGTTGTTCGGCAAGCTGTCGGACGCGCCCGGCATTGCGCGATGCCACGTGCAGATCGCGCGAGTGCGCTGGGCCGCCGGCGACGAGAAGAGCTTCGCCAGTCACCTGCGACGAGCACTCGCACAGGAAGGCGGCCTGGACCGACACCTCGCCGAGCAGGTCCGGGCACTGCTGGTGACCCCGCGCGGAACCGCCCTGCCCGACACACCGTGGCCTGCGTTCGGCGACCCGCGACACCGCCTGAATGAGCCGGTGGTCCTGCGCGCCTCGACCAGGTGACGAGTCGATGAGATGAGGTGCCGGAGCGGCCTTGGTGGGGCGGTGTGGCGTGATGGTTTCAGGCGTGTCCGAGTTCGACGGAGGCGACGTCGGTCCATCGGTAGGCCTTGTGGTCCCGGTTGAGGTCGATCAGCGATACGGAGGACACGGTGACCTGGGCCGTGTGGTGGCCGTGGGTTTCCAGCGTCTCGGCGGCGGGTTCGGCGGGGCCGGCGGTGTTGGAGTAGCCGAGGCTGACGTGCGCGCGGAATCCGTTCTCGGGCTCGGGGACGTTGTCGGTTTCGCACACGTCGCCGATGGCGGCCCGGATGGCCAGCCGCAGCTCGGCGAGCGGTTCCAGGGGCCGGGCGGGCATCTGGACGGTTTCGGGGTCTACGTGGGCGGGGCCGATGGTGACGGTGAACGGCTCCAGCCCGGCGCACCGTCTCCTTGTGGCCTGCACGATGCAGTATTCTCCTCGATGTTATTCGCGTGACAGGGTACTGGGCCGTAAGGAATCTTCCGCCAACGCTTTGCCAACTATTTCCCTCCAACTCGGTCAACCGAGAGTGCCTGCAAAAATGCGTATTCCCGGGCCTGTGGTGGCCGGGCTCGCACTCAGTGCGGGTCGGGCCCGGGCGGCGTGATGAACGAGCCATTCCGCACTTCGCGTGTGGCCTCCTGAGGCGCCTGTCGCCTCAGGAGGCCATTGATCACTCGGGCGCAGACCCGGGACTCAGCAGGGCTTTATTCCCCGCACCCCTGCCCAGCCGGCGATGACGCGCGTCCTGGAAACAGTTTGCCCCGGACCAATGGTGAGACACGGCTCGTCCGTGGTTCCGGCCAAGTCCAACTTGCGCTGCACCGTGTAGGAGTGACAATTGCGAATGTCGTAGTAGACGACCTTCAGCGGGCCGAGGGGCACGTCACCTACCGTGTAGCTGAGGCCGCACGGCGCCGCCATCGCCCCGGAAGCGCCCGAAACGAGCATTCCGGAGGTCAGTACCCCGATTGCAATTGCGGAGGCGGCCACGCGCCTGAATGACATTTTCACATCTACCGTCCTTTTCGGTCGGGTCGATCTTTCGTTCGCCGACGATCCCTTGTGTCTGGTGTTCGGTCTGCCGAAGAGCGCCGTTGTTGCCGCGTGCGGCGAGGCAGCGCACCCCAGGTCAAGAATCGGGTTTACGCACGAGCCTGCTGAGGATCCCTCGGCTCGGCGGGGCCGGAACCGGATCCGAGCCCGTCCCTGATCCGGTCGTTGACACTAGCGACACCCGAGCTCCTGACCAGCCGGATCGCGTCCCCGGGATATCCCCGGGATGATCAGCATCGGCCCTGCGGCAAACTGGGAACCGTGCGACATGACCCCTCTCGGACTCGTGGCGACCTGCTGGCCGAACTGGAGCGCGTGCGAAAGCTCCTCAAGTGGTCGCTCAAGACTCTCGGCGAAAAGACCGGGGCAAGCGACACCAGTTGGAACTACTGGCTCAGGGGAGTGCGGCCGGTCTCCGACCACTTCGTGGTTCGCGCAGCAGAGGTCATGATTCACGCACTGGGTCAGAAGCTCGAACCCGGAGAGGCCGGCCGGGACGACCTTCAGGTATTCGACGAGGCCCGGGAATCGCTCCGCCTGGTCCGCGAACACTGGACACGTGCACCCGACGCGGGGTCGACAGCGCAGGCGCCCGGTCCGCCATTGCCGAGTGCCGAACTCGCAGAGGCGGCCGACCGGCTGGCGATCGAAGTGACGAGCCAGTGGACCGCGGAGGCGGACCATCGCCGATTACGCACCCCGATGCCGGTGCCTGTTCGCTGGCAGTGGGCCAAGGGGATGACCAGCAGTGTGGAAGTCGTTGCCAACGTGCCACCTCGCCGAAGACCGCTGTTCCGACCCCTGCCCGAGTTGAGCCCCGTCAGTCCGGCGAGCTTGCGGGGCGGTGAGTTGCGGGACTTGTTCCCCGTCTGCGCCGGGACTGATTCGGGGCGAACAGTGATCCTCGGCAACGCGGGCTCGGGGAAGTCGGCCAGCGCGATCCTGACGCTGCTCGAAGCGCTCGCCCACCGTGCGGGACTGGTCGCGGAGCAGCGCGCGACCGTACCCGTGCCGGTTCTGTTCACCACGAGCGGCTGGGATCCGGGCGATCAACGGTTGGGCGAGTGGCTGGCTGAGCGGCTGGCGGCAGATCACCCGTTTCTACGCGCTGAAGTCCTGGGTGCAGGCACGGCTGCCCAACTCGTTGCCTGCGGCGGGGTTTCGCTGTTCCTCGACGGTTTCGACGAGATGGACCCACGGCTGCGCGCGGCGGCGTTGGACGAGCTCCGCAAGCCCTCGACCTTTCGATTGGTGCTCCTGACCCGCACGAGCGAGTTCGCCGACGCGGTGGTCGCCGGCGAGCACATACATGCGGCTGCCGCGCTGGAGCTGTTACCGGTCTCGCCGGTCGACGCTGCCGCATACCTCAACGGATTGAACCTCGACGGCAGCGAGCCGCAGTGGGCCCGGCTGACCACCCACCTGAACGAGCACCCGGACAGCGCCGTGGCCCGTGCGCTCGACTCCCCGCTCGCTCTGACCCTGTTGCGTGATCACGCCGATGCGGACCTGATCCAGGACCTGCTCGCCCCTGGCCGGTTCGGCTCCCGCGAGGAAGTGGAGAACGCGCTGCTCGACCGCTCCGTGGGCGACGGCGAGCGCCGAACGCCGCTGACCTTCATCGCCGCGCGGATGCTGGCGCAGGGCAACATCCGCGACCTCGCGTGGTGGCAAATCCATCGATGGCTGAACCGGTGGCACGAGCGCGCGGTGCGCGCGAGCGTTCCTGCCGTCATGGGGCTGATCACGGGTGCGTTGTTCGGACCTGTCATGTTCGGACCACAGGGCCGCTATGTGGTCGACGGGTCCACCGGAGCCGCGTTCGGCGTGGTCTACATGTCCGCGATCGGGCTGATCTTCGGCTTGTTGACCGGGCTCACTTCGGAACTGCGGCACTCCCGCCGGTTCACCAGGGTCAGCGGGAACGTCGCCGCGTTCAGCCCTGGTGCCGGATTGACCATCGGGGTGGCCACCGTGGTCGCCGTGGGAAACCAAACGCACTGGGTGCTCGGGCTCTTGGCGGGAGCTGGGGCGGGTGTGGTGGTCTGGCGTTGGGCGACCAGGGCGGCACCGCCACCGGGCACCGGCGAACGCACAGGGTGGATGTCTTACGTCCGCCGGTTCCACCTGCTGTCAGGTCTGGCAATCGGGCTCCCCGTCGGGCTGGCGTACGGATTTACCGACGGAGCGCAACACGGGGTCGGCGCGGGTCTGACCACAGCGTTCATCTTCGGACTCATGGTCGGCTTCGCCCGCCCCTCCACCGAAACCGCCACCGATCCGCACCTGGCGTGGGTGCAGGACACGAGGCACGCCGTCCTCTTCGGCATCACCGGCGGGCTCGCCTTGGGCCTGCCGCAGGGGATCAAGCAGGGGGTGCTGCACGGACCACTCGCCGGGGGCATCGCCTTCGTGGCGATCACGGTCATGCTCGGCCTCAGTCTGGGTATCGGTTCCTCCGATGCGTGGCGAACCATGCTGGTATGCCTTCAACTGCGGCTACGCGGCGTCCGCATCTGCGGTGTGTCCTTCCTGGAGGCCGAACGGGACCGCCGCGTGCTGCGAACCGTCGGGGCGCTCTACCAGTTCAAGCACCCGCGCCTGCAGGACCGACTGGCAGCCGGCCAACCCGTCCAGTAGCGCTGTGCGCCGAGATCCCGTCCGCAGGAGTCACTGCCCTCACGCGTGAACCACCTCGCATCCCAAGTCGACGTACCTGGACTCCACCAACTCCGGACCCTCGCCCCGGGCACCTGAACATCCGGAGGTCGGCAGAAGCGGACGTACGCCACGCGATGGCAGGGAGGCGGCTTCGGCCGAGCCGTCGAGTCGATCTTGTCGCCTGGCTTCCGGCCACGAAATCCTTCGCTGCGGACGCGTTCGCTTCTAGCCTGTCCGGATTAGGATGCGCAGTCGATCAGGAGTGCGGAGGTAGGACGCAACATGACGATGGGGAGCAGCAGGTGAGTGGCCGGGTGGCGGTCAGCGCCATGCCCCTGCCCGTCGATTCAACCCGGTCCGTGGTCTTGGATGGTCCGCCGATTCCGCCTGCGGCGCGTCTCCGGTTGTACACGCCCGACGAGTGGGAGGAGTTCATCCGCGAGTGGGCCACCGCACTGGCTGAGGACTACTTCCAGATCAAGCGGCTCGGTGGGGCGGGTGACAAGGGTGCGGACATCGCAGCGTTCAAGACCGACCGGGAGTTCGAGGGGCCGTGGGACTGCTTCCAGGCCAAACACTACAAGGAGCCCCTCGGCTACGCCGTTGCCGCGGCCGAGATGCTCAAGGTCTTCACATCCGTCATCGACGGTGCGTACTGCCTGCCCGAGAGCTACCAGTTCTTGGCACCCAGGGGGTTGTCGACTCCGTTCAACATGATGGTCAGTAAGCCGACCACCCTGCGGAACAAGTTCCTGGACCGGCTCGTCGAAGGCGACGCGCTCGTGAAGGAGCTGGACAACGTGATGCTCGGCGCGGTGCGGGATTTGGCGGCGGTGACCGACTTCGCCATGTTCAGGTCGGTGGAGGTCTTGGACGCGCTGGAGACCCACAATCGAACCCGGTGGCACGCCGCCCGGTTCGCCACGGCGCTCCCTGCACGGGCCGACGGAGAGGTCCCGCCTGAGGAGTACATGCCCGTCGAGGCCCGCTACTTGCAGCAACTCCTGGCCGTGTATCTGGAGCGTCACCCGGACAAGATCACCACCCTGGACTCGGTGGCCCGCGTACCGAAGCTGAGCAGGCACCTTCAGCGGCAGCGGGTGAGTTTCTTCCGGGCGGAGTCGCTCAAGGCGTACTCCGCCGGAGCGGTGCCTCCAGGCACCTTCGAGAAGCTCCAGGAGGACATCCACGCCGGGGTGGTCGACGTGGCGGAGGGTGACCACGCGGACGGCTACGCGCGGTTGGGGCAGGTCCTGACCCAGGTGGGCAGCCTCGACCTCAGTCGCCACAAGCTCATTGACGTGACCGACATCGACGACCGCAAGGGCGTCTGCCACCAGCTCGCCAACGACGACCGGCTGACCTGGGTGGAGGAAGCATGAGGGTTCCGCTCAACGGCCCACTGGAGTACGGGGTCCGAGTCCTGGTGATGTTGACCGAGGCATATCCGGAGCAGCTGGACATCAACCACCTGGTCCTGCTTGACCACAGCGTGCTGCACACCGCCGAGCTCGGGGGGCCACCCAGCATCCACCCCGCCCACGCCATGCACGCCGGAGAGCTGGGCGTGCGGCGGGCGAGCATCGAGGAAGGGCTGCGGGTCATGATGCGTGCCGGGCTGATCGACATGCGCGCGTCGGGTGCCGGCATCCGCTACGAGGCAGGGGACGAGGCGCACAGTTTCGTCTCCGCGCTCGCGTCGGGCTACATCGCCCAGTTGCGTGACCGCTGCCGGTGGGTGGTCGAGCGGTTCGCTCCTCTGCCCGAGGAGGAAGTCCGACGGCAAACAGCTGCGATCTTCGGCAGTTGGCACGGCGGCGGAGTCGACAACGGCGACGGAGAGAGGGGTACGGGCTCATGGAGCGGCTGACCCTGCTGCATCTGACCTTCATCGGCCCGTCGGTCAACCCGGCGACCGTGGATTTCGGGCCCAGCCTCACGTTGGTCCGTGGTCCGTCGGACACCGGGAAGTCCTACATCGCCGACAGCATCGACTTCATGCTCGGCGGCTCGGCACTGGAGGACATCCCGGAACGGGTCGGTTACGACACCGTGCTGCTCGGCATCCGCCTGCCCGACGGCGAGGACATCACCCTGTCCAGAGCCACCCAAGGGGGCGGCTTCCGGCTGTTTCACGGCGACCACCGCGCCTATCCACTGCCCGCCAACGGCGAGATCCTTGCGGAAAAGCACAACGCCAAGAATGCCAGGAACCTCTCGCGCTTCCTCCTGGACAAGATCGGCCTGGATGGAAAGTTCATTCGAACGGACGGCGCGGGGAAGACGATCTCGCTGAGCCTGCGCAAGGTGTCCCCCCTGTTCCTCATCGGTGAAACCAAGATCCAAGCCAAGACCGCACCAGTGGTGACTGGGCAACACACACTCCGCACCGGAGAAATCTCAACGTTTCGCCTCCTCCTTCAAGGCGAGGACGACTCCGCGATCGAGCCGGGTGAATCGGCACCCGAACGTCGCCGGTCCAAGCTCGCCAAGCACGACGTCATCGACACGCTGCTGGCCGAGCTGCGTGAACAGCTCCAGACCGAGGAGACGCTCCAACAGGTTGTCGACCGGTTGGGGCGGCTGAGGACGACAATCACCGAGTCGACCGCCGCGATCGAGCAGACCGCCACCGCAAGGCACCAATGGGGACAAACGCTGTCCAACAGCGAACGACTCGTCGTCGCCGCACGGCGCAGCCTCGCCGAACTCGACGTTCTCGATGCGCGTTTCACCCTCCTGCACGAGCAGTACACCTCGGATCTGGCACGACTGGAAGCCGTCGCCGAGGCCGGATCGCTTCTCGGCTACTTCACCCCGGGGCGCTGCGTGTTCTGCGGTGCCGAGCCCGCACACCAACACCTCAACGAGGACTGCGCCGACGACACGACCGCGCTGGCCGAGTCCGTGCGCGAGGAGCAACGCAAGACGACCGCGCTGCGCGGCGACCTGCTTCATGCCATCGACGGGTTGCGCGTCGATCGTGCGGAGAAGGCCGCGCGCCTCTTGGCATACACGGATCGGACAACCGAGGCGCGGTCGATGATCTCGCGACTCGACGACATGCTCAACCCTCGACAACATGAGCTCAACGAGGTGCTCGGCTTGTCGTCGCAGCTCGAACGCGACGCCGAGACCATCCGCCGAATCCAGCGACTCGAAACCCTCCGCGTCGAGATCGAGAATGAACCAAAGCAGGACACGATCGCTCCCACCGCAGGACTGCAACGAGGAGCTGTCGACGACCTGTCACGCATGATCGCGGCCCGGTTGCGGGCCTGGGGCTTCCACGACGCGGACAACACCAGTTACAGCTTCGAGGCCCAGGACATCGTCTCGGGCAGCCAACTGCGCTCCGCCCACGGCAAAGGTGTCCGCGCTGTCCTGCATGCCGCGTTCACCATCTCACTCGCCCAATACTGCTTCGACAACGACCTACCCCACCCAGGCTTCGTCGTGCTCGATTCGCCCCTGGTCGTCTACCGCCCCCCGGACCCTGACGCCGAACCCGACGACAGCGGCGACGTCCTCGACACCACCAGCCTCGCGGGCCGGTTCTTCGCCGACATCCAATCGAACTTCTCTGGCCAGATCATCATCCTGGAGAACCAGAACCCGCCGAACGCCTTGGGGGTCTGGGCACGGGACATCTCCTTCACCAAGAACCCGACCCGCGGCCGCTACGGCTTGTTCCCCCACCCTCAGCCGGCGGACTGACAACCCGCCCGACCAGATCTACTGACCCCGCCCCGTCCAGGACGTCGACTCGACGCCAACCCTATGCGTCCCCCGAGCGGGTGATTTTCGAATCACATAGTTGATCTCCGCTGGGCGGAGCCGCGTGACGCCGCTCGTGACGCGAAACGGAGTCAACGGCAGGGGCAGGCGAGCCATACGTGATCTATGGTGTTGCTGTAGTCGCAGGTAGAAGCTGGTGTAGTCAGCGGCGGTCGCCCTCCGGAGGCGGGTGCGCAGGTTCGAATCCTGCCGGGGGCACTCAATTGATCAAGTGTTTCCGCAACTCAGCCCAGGTCCCCTCGGATGGCCAATGTGGGTGCGGAAACATAGATTCTCAGGTCAGCCCAAGTCTGTTCGGTGCCCTGCGGGGCGTGCCGAATGTACTTTGAGGTTGTCGTACGGCCTGGGGCGTGGTAGAGGTTCCGTCCGCTGACGGCATGACAGCATGTGCGCAACTGCTAGACGCGTCCGTCCATGGCCGAGGCCCTGGACATCGACGTCCTCGACGTCTTGTCGCGATGGACGTGCTCATCGAGCGGAGTCTGCGGTTGAGGAGTCGGGCTTCGGCGACCTGGCCGACCTGATGAACAGGCAAACTGCTGGCCGAACTGTCCTGCCGCCTACCAACCCACTGATCACGATCACCACCCCCGGCCAGCCGCGCCGACGGGTCGCGGCCGGCCACGTTGTTCCCGTCACGCCTGAACGCCCGCCGAGGAGAGTGGCAGGTGACCCGCGACTTCTAGCCGGGATGGGCGAGCCCCGGCACCTCTAGTGCGACCGGAGTGCCGGGTTCTTCGGCGGTCTGCCTCGGCGAGACTTCGCTGGCCGCCACGCGCGGAGTTCGTCGGCGGTCGCATCCCACCGCTGTAGTTGCCAGTTCAGGAAGTCGGTGACGTCCGCACCGGAGTCGCCGGCCGTCGACCAGGTCATCCACGGCAACAGTTCCAGCAGACCGGCGAGCAAGGGCAGGGCGGAACTCCGGTCGAGGGCATCGGCTGACGCGAGGAGTTCCATCAGGACGGCGGCGCGTTGCCGTTCGTTCCACCCCGCCCACCCGAGCAGCATTTCCTTCCTTCCTGTGGCAGACGCTCGCGGGTAGGAGATGAAGCGTTCATGCGGCACGTCGAACTTGCCGCGCAGGCGCCAATAATCGATCTTGAGGTAGTCCGTGTAGGAGTAACGGGGAGGCGCCGGCGGAAGCGAAGGACCAGCTGATCCGGTGACGTCCTTCTCGTGCTGGCGCTGCCACACGTGTTCCCACTCCGCGCGCTTGGCGAGGCCGGACTCACGTACTCGCAGCGCCGCCAGGTAGGGCACGTGCTCGCGCTCGACGCAGGACGCGATCACGTCCACGACAGGCTTGCCGGGCGCGTAGAGCGTCACGACCTCCGCGACGGCAGGATCGCCGGCGACCTGTCGAGCGAGTTCCGCGACCGTTAGTGGCCGGGGCGGCGTCTCGCTCCCGTCAAGGGCGAACCAGTGTCGCGAGTCCTCGCACCGATCGAGGATCCAACTTTCGAGCGCGGTGTCCTGGAGGTCCTCCCAGGAGACCCTGGTCCACCGCCGCTTGTACTCCGGCCGTTCCACCAGGTCGAGTTCGGGGTTGTCGCGAATGGCTCGGACGCGGCGTTCGACAATGTCCTGGTACTCGGCCAGCCACTCGCGTGGCACCTCGGTGGTGATCGCAGCGCCTTGCCGCTCGAACCAGGTCGTGGTGTTTTCTCCAGCGCGTGAGCGCTCGGCCAGCACGAGCTCGAACGCCCGCTCGCCAACCCTCAGCTCGGGGACCACATCGGGGTGCGCGACCAGGTCTTCGCCGCGAGTGAGACCGTAGAGGCGGTAGACCTCCCAGTCGAGTTCCTCCTGCAGAGCGATCATCGTCGCTCGCACGGAGTGCCACCGCGCCTTGGCGATGGCCAGCCGCTCGGCAGTCGGCGGACCCGCCGCGAGAACCTCGCTCGGTTCCAGCGAAACCAGTTCTCGTGCGAGCTCGGCGAGGCGTGCGCCCGACCGCGTCGGGAGGCTCCGGGGAAGCGGAAGCCCTCGCAGGCGAGACGGCGCGAACTCGTAGATCTCCATCCACGGCTCCGCGGTCACGGACGACCCCGGCACGACGTGCCGCTTGCTCTGGCTGTGTTGCTTCAGCCAGAAGCACGCGGCAGAGCTATTGAGGAGCCCGAGGAGTCCGACGTGGTCCTCCTCCGTGGCGGACCTCGGCAGCTTGATCACGGGAGCAGAGGTCAGGGGCATCGCACGGTCGCGTGACAATGCGAACTGGTTGTGCGTCGCGACCCAGGACAGTGTGATCGACAATTCGTGCGCATCCGGCGTGTAAGTCACCTGGTGCCAGTCGAACCAAGCCCTGCCGTCCTCCTGGTAGGAGCGGCCGGAGTAGTTGGAGCGCGCGAGCAGGCTCGTCCGATACGGCCACAGGCGGCGGAGGTGTCCGGGATACCGCCTGATGTCGATCAATCCGCTCCATCTGTCCTGCGGGCAGAAGGCGACGTTCACGGGCTTGGCCGTCCAGTCCCTGACTTCCGAGCCGGTGATGACCGGAACGAGCACGTCACCGCCCTCGGCCCCGATGCGCTCGAAGTGCCGTGGTGGGGCAACGAACACGGAGTCCGAGCCTGTGGTGGCGGCATAGCCGATGCGGATCGCACGATCGCCGAGCGACTCACCGCCCGCCATCCGTTCGAGCAACCCGGCGGTTCGCGGCGGGGAAAGGCTCCAGGGGTGGACGGCCAGGTCGGCCCGGCCGACGGTGAAGGAGGAACTCCACTCCGAGCTCCGCCCCGCTTCCCATGACTGCCGCACGATCGATCGCCACACGACACCGTCCTCGGGGTGGTCGGGAAGTGTCGGTTCGCTGCGGAGTCCCGCGACGACGAGGATCTCGTCCTCCGGGGTGGGTTGGCGGTTGCGTCCGATGAGTACGACCGTCGGTGTGCCACGGTTGGGGATGTACGCGCCGCACGTGTCGAGGACGTGCGTCAGGGTCGCACGCTCACCGTAGAAGTCCTCCACCAACCTCTTGCCGAACTCGCGCTTCATGAATGTATTGGAGATGAACTGACCGACGTGCCCGGCCCGGTCGTCCCTCGCGGCCAAGTCGAACATCAACTCGGCGAACGGGACGGTGAGGGCGAAGTGCCCTGTGCACGACGAATACCGTTCCCGATAGCGGCTCGCCAGTGCCTTGTCGGCGACCGTGATGTACGGCGGCTCCGACACCACTACGTCGTACCTGCCTGGCGTCAGCATTTCGCCGAGCCGCCCCTGTTCGTGGCCGCCCATGAGGATGTCGGCGGGAGGAGGCAGGAGCGCGTCGCCTACCACGACGTTGAAGTCGTGTTCGCCGGGCAGTGGGTCACCGTCCAGCAGTCGGAGCGCCGCGACGAGGAGCCGGAACCGCGTGATCATCACCGCAGGAAGGTGGCGATCCACCCCATGTACGGTTCGGAGCGCGCGAAGCACGCGTTCTGCGCGGGAGGCCGTCGGTTCCCGCTGCTCCCACGCACGAACCACCCGTTCGAAGGCGGAGAGGAGGAACCGACCGGATCCACACGCCGGGTCCATGATCCGCAGTTCGGCCGGATCGTCTTCCAGCCGGGGGTTCAGCGTGTGGTCGAGGACCAACGACACCACCATTTCGGGCGTCGTCAGGAGCATGTACCGATCACGTGCCGACCGCGATAGATCTTGGTAGAGAACCTCGGTGAAGTCCGTCGCCAGGTCGACGTCCCGGAAGCGGTGGACGGCCGCACCATCGGCGTCGACTCGCCTCCAGAAAGCGATCAAGCGATCGGCGGCCGCCGCTGAGATCGGACAACGCGCGAGAATATCGACCGCGTCCCCCAGCACGTCGACGCCACCGGGCCGGGACAGGCGGCGGAACACTGCCATCAAGAAGTCGGCAGGTGTCGATGACGGATTCTCTGCGAACCAACGGGTCTGCCCCGTCTCCGCCGCACGAACACCGTCTTGATCCGCACCCGACAGGAGAAGCACCCCCGGCAGGATCTGGTTGTCCTCCGCATATCGCACGAAGACCGAGGCCAGCACCCAGCACACGGCGGCGCAGTCCACCTGTTCGTCGACCCATGCGGAGAAACCCGTCCCGATGCCCGTTTCGTGCACCAGACGCTCGTATGTGGCACGCAGCGCGTTGGCGTCACCGGCATGGCCGATGTTCCGGTGCAGGTCCGTCTCGACGGCTCGCACCTCGTCCAGCAGTTCGGCGAGCAGCCTGCCCGGGTCCACCACCTGATCGCTCCTCCACGGCGGTTGTCGATCGCACCTGCCGCTTATTTTTCAGACCGTGTTAGTAGCTAGGCTGCTAGCCTAGCACCGCGCTCGCCTGTGTCGGTCTGTCGCCGGGGGCGCTCCTCGCGCTGTGGAGACCCGATTTGGAGGGCGCCCTGTTGAACGCCACATGGCTCCGGCTCATGGTGTTGCCGCTGCGCGTGGTGCCGGCCCTGCTGCTTGTGATCTTCGCGGGAGTGGTCGGATTCGTCGCGCTGTTCTGCCCTCCGGACCGGAGGGACTACGCACTCGATCTCGTGAGCACTTGGACGACCGCTGCCTGCATCATCGCTTTGGGGCAGAGCAAGGTGGCTCTGCCCGCCGGCTCGTCCAACCAGCAGTCCAAACCCGGACGAAGCAGATCTCTGGCCACAAAGTGAAGCCCTGCGGATCAACCCGCTGGAAGCGATGGGCGTAGTCCAGCCGTGCGCCTGCGGCGAGGGGTCCGCAGCTCCAAGCTGGGCGGCGTGTCGCTGCCGCTGTGTCCCCTCACTGCCGTCGCTCGGCCGCCAACTCGACGCAAAAGTCGATCACGGACTTTGCGACGGCCAACAGGGTGAACGGCAGCAGGCCCAGGAGACGGACCCGCCTGGATCAAGTGCGGTACTTGTTCGCGACCGCCGGAAGCGGATCGGACACGAACACTACGTCAACGGCCCGATGGCCTGGTGTGGATGCGGTACGTGCCGCACCTGCGGCACGAATGCACAGCTCGTGCCGGCACGCTGGTCAGTCCGGTGACCGGAGCTCGAACCGCGCCTCGATCAGCAAGGAGCCAGTGCGAAGCCGCTGGTCAGCCCAGGCCCCATCCTTTGGTGCTCCTGCCGGGGCATCCACCTTTCGCCGGGTAACTCAGGCCCTGAGCTGCGGAAACGCGCTCGGTGCCCGAACTTTTCAGTCTGTCGCCGTCAGTGGGAATCTGCCCCTGTTTGCCGCCGTCCGCGGACTCACCACGGACTGATCTTGAACACGGCGAAGGCCCCCGAGGTGGTCCCCGAGGGCCTTCCGCCTGGGTCGCGGGTCATGCTTCGAACAGACCCTCGATGGTCTTGTTCGAGGTCTCCCGCTGCCCGTCGATGCACTTCGCGTAGACCTTCAAGAGCGCGTCCACCGAGTGTCCGGCGCGCTCCGCGACCTCGGTAGCCGGGACGCCCCTGTTCAGCCGGAGCGGCACTGCGGCGTGCCGCAGGTCGTACGGTCGTGCGGCCGGCGGAGATGCCACTGGGGCAGGCGTAAGGGCATACTGACGGGCTTCCTCCCACACCCGGTAGTAGGCGCTGGGGAGAAGGCGCAGAGCGGTCGAGGTGGCAGTCCGTGCGCCACGGCTGCAGGGCGGTGCTCGCAGCGCCTTCGGGTTAGTCCAGCTCGCGCGAGGCTGTCCCGCTCTCGGCTACGGGATCACCGAGATCCACATCGGGATGCCAAGGCGCTGGAAGATCATTGTCGCCGAGGCCAGCTCGGACTTGGCGAAGGAGAACAACGAATCCACGCTCAGCGGTCGATCGCCGCGGTGTATGGCGTAGACGACGGCGCTCGGGCGGTTACCGAGAACCTCGGCACGACCGGGATCGAGCTCGTTCACCCTGTCGACGAACATGTCCCATGTGGACTTCTCCACCAGGTTCTCCACGGCAACGATGCCCTGGGCGAACAAGTGACTCAGCGGGCCCGAGCCGGTCCGCGCGTTCACCCGCTTCACGTGGATCAATTCCTGGTTCGGCCCGAGCAGGTCGCAGGCCTCAAAGCCCTGTCTCCCCGTGGGACGCAGGAGCTTCCGGTCCAGGCACAGGAACCCTTCCAGGGTTCCGGCGTGCAGGTTGTACGTCTGTTCGTCACGTTTGCCCGCTGCGTCGGGGGGCGCTTCCCGCCAAGCGGGTAGCTGCCATGGCGGGTCGGACCTGAAGGCGGTCTCGATGACGCGGTCGACGTGGCCGCGGTACTGGTCGGTGAGGTCGTACCAGTGGCCATCGAGCAGGACGAGGCGTTTTCCGCCTGCCAGGTCGACCTGGGCGGTGAGCCAGTGCAGTGCGGTGACGTCGTCGCCGAGGCGGTCGTCATCCTCGGAGTAGCCGGTGATGTGACCGGACTTGAGGACATCGGTGTAGGAGTCGATCTCCGCTTCCGCCAACCCGTGGCAGATGTCGGCGAGTGTCAGCTCGCTGGTATCGATTGTGCTCCGGCCCACCTTGCCCCGGTAGCTGACGACATCCGGTCCTGCGTGGTACGCCGCCGGGTAGGCGACACTCACCGAGTCGGCTCGGTCGCGCAGGTCGCGTCCCAGGCGTGCCCATGCCTCGGGGAGGAAGTCGGCGTCGGATGGGACTCGGCTGATCCAGGTGAGCAGCTCCAGTTCCGGCGACGGCGGCTCGCCCAGGACTCGTCGGATCTCACGGAGGTCGTCGATGAGGTTCACCGGGTCTGATGGTATTGGCAGCCGAATGCGTTTGGTGCAGTCGATCGTGATGCGACGTTCCGACTTGCGGACTTGGCTGATCCGCAGGGACTGCGTCGACCTGATCCGGCCCGCGATCTGACCCACCAGTTCTGCGTGCTCGCGGATGCCGAACGACCAGAGCGAAGTGCCGCCGGGAACGGTGTTCCGGTCGACGCGAGCTTTGCTGCTGAAGTGGGTTCGGCTGATGGTCCGGACGGCAGCCGAGTCGAGCACCCGCAGGGCCATGTTCAGCCCGAAGTCGTGGTCGATGGCGCCGGAGCGCAGCATCCGCCAGCCGCCGCCGAAGGTGAGGGCGAAGGCATCCTGGCCGACGCGGACGAACAGGATCGCCGAGGACTGGCCGCCCCAGAAGTTGAGCGATGTTCCGGTCAGACTCTCGATCAGTGCCACCCATGCGACCCTGGTGGGCTCCGGGCTGCCCGTCACGAGCAGGGCCTCGTTGCCGAGCTCGGCGATGGGTGCCGCGGCGTAGGTGTCGTCGGCGCTGTTCTTCGGAGGAGCCCAGCAGTCCGCGAACGCGATGCCCGGACGCAGGCGGTAGAGATTCGCAGTCCGAGTCGACTCCGCGGTCGGCGCGCAGATCTCCACCGCGGTCACTTCCGGCCTCCGCGGTCGAGGTCGTGGTAGGTGGCGGCTTCGACGACGGTGGCGGGGTTGACCCAGACCGACTGC
The DNA here is from genome assembly GCF_056640475.1 of Saccharothrix sp. NBAS 001. Lineage (NCBI taxonomy): Bacteria > Bacillati > Actinomycetota > Actinomycetes > Pseudonocardiales > Pseudonocardiaceae > Saccharothrix > Saccharothrix sp. NBAS 001. Next base: position 6,683,916 of record NZ_CM153251.1, on the reverse strand, counting down.
GCGTCTGCGTGCCGCCACAGGTCAGCGGCACGGGACGAGCGGCCCTGGCGGGACTGGACGTTGCCCAGGCCGAGGAGGGCACGGGTCATCTCGTAGCGGCTGTCCGCCTGCGCGGCGAGTTCGACGGCTTCGCTGTAGTGGCGGCAGGCGTCGTCGAGACGGTCTGCCTGGAAGTCGACCCAGGCCAGGCAGTTGGTCCCCATGGCGACCTCCAGCGGTTGCCGCGCTCGGGCTACCGCCTCGCGGGCGTAGTCGGCGGCAACGTCGTGCTTGCCCACCGCCGCCGAGGCGAACGCCAGTCCGCGCAGGGCGATCAAGGTGTTGCGGGTCAGGCCGGCAGACCGGTAGTAGTCCAGCGCGGCGTCGAGGCCGGTGATCGCCTCCTCGGCGCGCCCCTCGTACAGTCGCACCCAGGCGAGGCTGGAGCGCGCGTCGATCTGCCCGCGTTGGTCTCCGAGCTCCGCGTGGATGGTCTGGGCTCGCTGGTGCGCCTCGGCGGCCTCGGCCAGATCACCCGTTTCCACGTGGGCCATACCGAGGCTGTTCAGGATCATCGCTTGGGCGACCTGATCGCCCAGGGAATCCGCGGTGGCGAGGGCGGTGCGGTGGGTGGTCACCCACGGCTCGAAGAGGCGGTCGGCGAAGAAGAACCCCCGTAGGACGAGCGCGAGCTGCCAGGACCGTGCGTTACCGGCCGCCAGCTCGACCACGCCGGTCAGCATGGGCCACCACGCACGCAACCATGTCCTCGCCGTGTCCGCGTCATGGAACGGGAGCCGCGCGGGAGGTGGCGGTGTGCTCGGGAGGTGGCGGTGCGGTTCGATCAGGCGATCGGCGGCCGCCGCGGCACCCAACGCGATGTCGATCAGCCGCGAAGTCGCGATTTGGCGGTCCCGGTCGTCCGACTCGGATGTCGCGCAACGCACGGCGAACGCTCGAACCAGGTCGTGCAGCCCGATGTCACCGTGCTCGTCGCGGGTGATCAGATTGGCGTCGTGCAACCGGTCGAGGACTTCGCCCACGGGTGCGTCACCCAAGTCGAGCCAGGTGTCGACGGACCATTCCGCGATGGTTCCGTAGGGGTGGATGGTGAGCAGGGCCAAGAGCTTGCGCTCGACGGGCGGAAGGCTGCTGTAGGACAGGACGAGCACGCCCGTGATGCTGCGTTCGCCATCGTCCAGCGCGGTCAGGAGACTCGTGCGGCGGTCGACAAGCGCGGCGAACCGGGCCGCGGTCCACGACCCGGTGGCGAACCTGGACGCCGCGATCCGGATCGCCAGCGGGAGCCCACCGCACTGCCGTACCAGTCGCACCACGGTATCGTCGTCGACCGAAGGACGCTCACCGCAGATCGCGCGGAACAGGGCGACCCCGTCGGAGTCGTCGAGCATGCCGAGCGGTACGCGAATCGCCTCGTCCATCGCTGCGAGGTGGTGTCGGCTGGTCACGATCAGCCTGCTTGACGAGCCCACGGGGCGGAGCGGAACGATCTGGTCGGTAGACCTCGCGTTGTCCAGCACGACCAGGACGTTGCGCGTGGAGAGGATGTCGCGTGTCATCGTGATCCTGTCGTCCGGGTCGGCCGGGATCAACTCGATGTCGGTTCCGAGTTGGCGCAGCAACCGGTACGCCGTGTCCGCGGCGCTCAGCGCAGGCTCGGCGGAGTAGCCCCGCAGGTCCACGAACAGGGTGCCGTCGAGGAAGCTCGCCCTCACCGCCTGTGCGGCCCTGACCACGAGCGTGGTCTTGCCCGCACCACCGAGGCCGGTGACGACGACGACGCGGTTGTCGCGCGGCGCGGCGATGACGTTGGTCAGCAGGTCCAGCTCCGGCCCGTGACCGACGAAGTGACGGGTGGCGGTAGGGAGAGCCGAGCAGTGCACGGCCCGGGTCTGCTCGGTGGTGAACAGCTCCAACAACTGCCCGTTCGCGCGGAGCACGCGATCGTAGGCGTTGACAAGATGGAGCGAGGGGGCCTCCTTGTTGTTCTCGATCTTGCTCAGATGCCCCTTCGTGTAGTCGATCATCCTGGCGAGCTCGGCCAGCGAGTGGCCGCGCCGGTCGCGCCAGCGGCGCAGGTCCGAGCCGATGTGACGCATCAGTGGACTCTCCTGTGGTGATGGGTAGTGATCCGGTCCACGACCCGCAGTCGTGGACCGGACAGGCGACTAGCCGAGCAGGAACAGCAAGGGGTCCAGCACGGTGAGGATCAGGTGCGTGTGCATGGGTCTTCCCTTCGGCGGAGCGTTCGCGCACGCCGTCGTTCGACAGGCGAATCGCTGGTGATTGGGTCGGCCGATCGGTCGACCCAATCCTGGGCGGGCCAGGTGAACGCGGTGAAGGGGTTTCCAGCGGGGAAACGGTTTCGGTCCACCACAGGCCCGCTACCTGCGGTGTTTCAGGGGTTTCCGAAACGGTGCGACAGCCATTCGGCGCAGCGGTGACCACGTAGCCCCCCGGTACAATGCTTGACCTGGGGCAGCGCACCGGGGGTGGGCGGATGGACGCGGTCGGCGACAGACGAGGTGGCAATGCCGAAGCCCTGTTCAATGAATTGAAGTTGCTGCGCAAAGGGTTCGGAGTCAACGGTTCTCAACCGATCGACGAGTTCGGGCCGGTGGTTCGCCTGGTCAGCGGCGCAGTCGAGAGCGACACCGAGTGGCAGACCCGGCAGAAGATCCGAGCCACGTTCGACCGGCTGTCCGACGGTTTGACGGAGCCGTACCGGGTCGTCGCCCGCGCGGCGCTCGGCTTCGACGCACCACCCTCGGCCCGCTACACCGAGCGGCTGGTGGCCCTGGCACCCCTGGTTCCCGCGCTCAACCTGAGCCAGCGGTCGCTGCAACGCCGCAGCGACGAAGCGCTGCGGCTGCTCGCCGAACGCGCGCTGGCCGAACGGCGCGCAGAGGCGGCCGCCCGGCACCAGGCACCCTGGCACACCGCTGTCCTGCGGACGAGGGTGCTGCTGGACCAACCGGAGGTCGAGGCGATCGAGACGCGGAGGATCACCAGCCACGTGAGTGGCCTGGACGTGATCCGGCACTCCCTCACGGTCGCGCCGCCCGGAACGGGCGACCGCGGCTCCGTGGGAGGAGTGCGGCTGCGGGTGCTCTCCGGCGGCGAACTGACCGCCACCCGGCGCGTCGCCGCCACTCGCGTCGAGTTCGACCTGCGGCTCAGCCGCGTCCTCGATGCCGACGAGGAGCATGACATCGAGTTCATGGTCGGAGTGCCGGTCATGTCGCCGTACTACGTCTGCACACCGGCCTACCCCTGCGAATTGTTCGACCTTCGACTCCGGTTCGGCCGCTCGCGCGGGCCGAGCCGGGTCCAGGTGGTCGACGGTGCGTTCGCCCACGAGGTCGGCGACCCCACGGTGCGCCGGGCCACCGTCGGTCTGGACTCGGTCGGTGAGGTGCGGCACGTGTTCCGCGATCTCGCGCCGTACCGGTCCTACGGCCTGCTGTGGGCCTAGTGCCGCCAAGGCGGACCTAGCGCAGGTTCGGGTTGCCCCACGCCAACTCCGGCAGCCTCGATGCCCGCCGGCCCGCATCCGCCCCGTGCATCAGGTCGTTAGCGACCGTTCGCCATGACCTCGACATCTCCAACCGCAACCGCAGCGCGCCCGCGACGTCGACCTCGATCATCTCCGGCCTGCCGGGCAGCACTTGGCGCTCGAACTGGGCGACCCCGTCGACGTGGACCTTGAAGAGTCCGACCTGCGAGCGCTCGGTGTCGTCACCGAGCACCCCGATCGCCGAGTACATCTTCTGGAACCGGCCGCCGAGGTCCACGTCGAGGAACCCGGTGGATTCGGTGAACATCGAACTCGGTCGCATCACGATGCTGTCGGCATACCGCACCCCTTGGAGGACCGCGTCGCCCGACCGGAGGTCCGGCGTGCTGAGCACCCACGGCATCCGCGCCACCGTCAGCGGTTCGGCCGCCGGTGTCGTGCGGGCTCCGCCGCGCCACGCACCGCGCTCGGGCATCGGGTGGCGGCCGGCTCCGGTGATCGCGGCGATGAGGTCGGCCACGCCGTCCTCGGTGAACTCCGAGATCTCGAACCTCGTCGTGGAATAGGCGTTGAGAAAGACCGGGATCTCGTCGATCGAGCGCCCCGGGAGAACCACCGGGAGAATTCGTTCGGTCTGTTCCCGGAGGTTCCTCGTGAGGTTGTCGCGCAGAATCGCGGCCTCGAATTGAGCACCCCGGCCCTCGTGTGCTGCCGCCCGTCCGTCCGCTCTCTGTTTGAATTTCGGTGATGCGATCACCATGATGAAGTCCGCCTCGGAGAGCTGTTCGACCGCCCACAAGGACCAGTCCCGGCGGACGTTGTCGTACCAGAGGTCCACATGCACATCGAGGCCCATGCGCATGCGGAGGAAAGTCGCTAGTCGGTGTACTTGCTGTTGGTGCTCGGGAGTGTCGTGGGAATAGCTGATGAACACGCGCGGGGCCGCATCTTCGTTGCCGCCCCCGGGTTCCCGAGCGGAGAGGTTCCCGTTGGTCACGTCGCTGATCGTGCCTCCTCCGGAGCTGTGGCGCAGCGACCGGACACGCACTTGTCCAGAAACTGTCGTGAATGTGTCGCGTTTTTCCTCTGGGCCGCGCTCAGGGCGGTCGCCTACGATTGCGACCAATCACCGTCACCGATACGCGTCCACGAGTTCGATCTCGGGGACGCGGGAGGAGTTGGAGTGACAGACCGGCTGGGGCACAAGCAAACTGCGGTCATGTTGATCCTCATGGCGCTGTCGAGGGAGGTCTCGAACAACGAATTACGTGACACCGTCGGGTTCACCCTCGACGGCAAGGATCGACGCGACCTCAATTCCCGGCGCTTGGTGGACAGCTCCAGGCCGAATTGGAAGGATTCCTTCGTACACCGGCTGACGGACAAAGGTCTGAGCTGGTGTCAATCGGAGATGAAGCACAGCGAACCCCCGCCGCCACGCCCGCGCAGCAGCCTGGCGTTCGCCCTGTACCCGCTGCTCGGTGCGCTAGGGCAGTACCGGCAGCGCGAGGGGCTGCGGCTTGAGGAGATCTTCACTCCAGAGATCGAACTGACCGAGGCCGAGATCGTCGAGCGAGTCCACGGTGCCTACCGCAAGCTCGCCAGGACACCTCGTGCGTGGGTGTTGCTGACCGATCTGCGGGCGATGCTCGTCCAAGCGCGTCGGGAGGACGTCGACGCGGTGCTGATGGAGCTCGACCGGTCCGGCAAGGCGCACCTGGTTCCGGAATCCGACCGCAAAGCACTCACCGAGGCCGACCACGCCGCCGCGATCCGGGTGGGTGGAGAGGACAACCACCTGATCTCCATCGAGGCGTCATGACCGACCTGCGTGCGGCTCTGGTCTCGTTGCGGATCAACTGGGCCCAAACCCCCGACGACGTCTGGCAAGACTCCGCGTGGCACGTCGACGCACTGCACGCCGAGGCCGTGGCGGCCATCGACAACGCCGTCGCCGACGCGCGCAGCAGCATCGGTCCCAGCCCGATCGGCCTGGTCCTGCAGGGGCAGAAAGGGGTGGGGAAGACGCACTTGCTGGGTCTGGTCCGGCGACGGGCGCACGAGCAGGACGGCTACTTCTTCCTCGACGACCTCACTGCGGGCGACGCGTTCTGGGAGAACACCGCCGAGTCGCTGCGGCGCGGGCTCTCCCGCGACTCCGACGACGGCACCACCCAGTTGAGCCGGTTCCTCCAGCGTGCCTGCAAGCTTGGTCGCGTCGACCCGGATTTGGCGACCCGCATCGTCGACGGGTGGCCGGTGACGCGGGAGGACCTCGACACGTTCCTCGCGGGCCTGCGCACACTCGACCGGCAGGTCGCGATCGAGTGCTCCGACACCGCGCGAGCGATGGTGCTGTACGCGCGGCACGACCCCGAGACGAGCTACGTCGGCGAATGCCACCTGACCGGGGTCGACGAGGTCAAGTCGGATGAGCGGGCTCCTTGGGGCATCCGGGCCACGCCCAAACCCGCCATGACCCGGGTCCAGGACATCACCCGACTGCTGGCGCTGACCGGGCCGGTGGTGATCGGCGTGGACCAGCTCGACACCCTGATCGCCCAGTCCCAACGGCTCAGCAGCGACTCCGGTCCGGCCGAGGACCTCCTGGTCGGGAGGATCGCCGACGGGCTGATGCGGTTGCGCGAGATCACCCGGCGCACGGTGACCGTGCTGATGTGCCTGCCCAACACCTGGTCGAGTATCGGTGCGGCGGCGTCCGACACGGTGGGCGACCGGTTCCGCGAGTCGCTCATCCTCAACCGCGTCGCCGAGGGCGATGTCGGGCGCGCTCTGGTTGAACGTCGCCTGTCCGTGGCCTACCAGGCGATAGGTTTCGACCCACCGCACCCGACCTGGCCGGTCGCGCCCGAGGCATTCGAGGCGGGCTGGGAACGGCAGACGCCGCGCGAGCTGTGGAAACGGCTCAGCACTCACATCGACGCGAGCCTGCGGGCAGGTGAGATCACCGAACTGACGACCTTCACCGACGATGCGCGCGTTGCGGACCGGGAAGAAGCGGTGGTGGACCTGGCGGTCGAGCCGGGCCGGTTCGACGAGCTGGACGAGGAGTTCGAGACGCTTCGGTCGGCCGCGGACGTCGAGTCGCTGCTCGACCCGGCCGCCGAGGACCAGGAGGTCCCCGCAGTCCTGTCCGCTGCTCTGCGCTCGTGGGTCACCGAGCTGGGTGGACACAGCATGGAATGGGAACGCGGTCCCGACGGGCGTGACCTGCACGTTCGGCTGATCCGCACGGTTGACGAGACGTCCGACCTGACCGAGCGGTGGGCGTTCCGGATGATCTCGGCACCGCATCCCAACGCGGTGCTCAGCCGCCTGCGCAAGGCAAAGTCCGCGGCAGGGCTCGAAGTGGGCGGTAGCAACCACCTGGTCATCATCCGCAACGGCGACTGGTCCCCTGGGCCGACCACTTCCGCGGAGGTCGAGGCGCTCGAGGCGGCCGGTGGCACGCGGTGCAGGATTTCGGACGAGGACTTGCGGACATTCTGGGCGCTGTCGCAGATCTGGACGGAAAGCGCGGAGTTCCTCGCGTGGCTGGTCGATCGCAAACCCGCGAGTAGTTCCGAGTTGCTGTCGAGCGTGTTGCCCACGGTCGTCAAGAGTGGTGGCGATGCCGGAACCGCACCGCTGTCGACCACGGTGTCGCTCGGGACCGCGGCAGGCGGGCGGGCGGTGACCGTCGAGCTGGCCGAACTCCGTCAGCACGCCGCGGTGTTCGCCGGTTCGGGCTCCGGCAAGACCGTGCTGCTGCGCCGCATCGTGGAGGAGTGCGCCCTGCGCGGGGTGTCGGCGATCGTGCTTGACCCGAACAACGACCTCGCGCGGCTCGGCGATGCCTGGCCGGATCCGCCCTCGGCGTGGGCGCCCTGCGACGCCGACCTGGCGCGACGCTACTTGGACGAGACCGACGTCGTGATCTGGACACCCGGCTGGAGTTCCGGGAGACAGCTCACCCTGCGTCCGCTGCCGGACTTCACCGAGGTCCTCGGAGACCCCGACGAGTTCGAGGTCGCTGTCGAGATGTCGGCGGCGACCTTGGCGGCGCAACTGCGGATCGCGGGCAGCACGCAGCGCGCGAACATCCGCCGAGCCGTGCTGCGGGAGGCGATCACCTACTACGCGGCGAGCGGTGCGAGTGGTTTGCCCGGCTTGATCGCGCTTCTATCCGATCTACCGGACGACGCCAGCACCCTCAACGACAGTCGCCGCATCGGTGCCGAGCTGGCCGAGGCCCTCAAGGCTGCGATGGTGAACGACCCGCTGCTGGCGGGCGGCGGCGAACCGGTCGACCCGGGGGTTCTCATCACTCCGCCCCGGGGCAAGCGCGCGAGGGTGTCAGTGATCAGTTTCGTCGGCCTGCGCGCGGAGGAGCAGCGGCGCAACTTCGTCAACCAGTTGCAGATGGAACTGTTCGCCTGGATCAAACGCAATCCGGCGGGCGACCGCCCCCTCGGTGCCCTGTACGTGATGGATGAAGCCCAGTCCCTCGCCGGATCGGGAGCGATGACTGCCAGTACCCACAGCACGATCGTGCTGGCCTCCCAAGCACGCAAGTACGGCCTCGGCCTGCTTTTTGCCACCCAGGCACCGAAGGCGCTGCACAACCAGGTGGTGGGGAACGCGATGACCCAGTTCTACGGCCGCCTGAACAGCAACGTCCAGATCGAGGCGGTCAACGACCTCGCCCGAGCGAAGGGGACGCCGGTCAAGGACATCTCTCGCCTGGCACGCGCGCAGTTCTACATCTCGGGTGAGGCATCCGGCTTCCACAAGATCACCACACCGCTGTGCCTGACACACCATCCCTCCGCGCCGCTCAGTCCGGAGGAGGTGATCGAACGCGCCCGTGCCGCCCGAAAGAACCCATGACTTCGGTCTCCGGCATCTCGTCGTGGTCGATCATGCGCCCAGAGTACGAACGCGAGATGCCGAGCCGAGGGGCACAGCGACACATCACCCGCTGTGGTGAACCACCTGAGCTTCGCATCTCGCGCTCGGCTGATCAGGGCAGCCGAGCTTGATCAAATTCCTGACGCAGGGCCCACCTCGTGCGATGCGCGTCGCGCACTGCGGCCATGTGGGCGCGGAAGTCGCCGTCGCGGTCGCAGCGGGCGAACAGCGCCTGGGCCTCGGCCAGCAGGCGGGCCGCTGCCTGGTACGACTCACGCTTGCGGACCTCGACAGCCCGGTCGGCAGCGCGGAGCAAGATCGGAATGGCGTCGGCCGGGTGGCTAGCGGCACGGACGCGTGCGAGTCGGAGCCACAGACCGTCTGAGCAGCCACCGTCGACCGCTGCCTGCCAAGCGGCCTCGTTCTCGTCGTCGGCCAGCAGGATCTCCACCAACATCGAGCGACCCGGTGACCAGCTTCCTTTGGCGGGCGGTAGGTCGGCGAGGAAGGCCAGCGCGCGTTCCCGCCATTGCGGAAAGTCGCCGGCGGTGGTGCTGCGGAGCGCGCGGAAGGTCTCCAGGCTCGGTCGGTCGGTGAAGTTGCCCCACAGCATCTCGCCCGCCTGGTCACGCCGATCCGCGCGCACGTGGATCTCCGCAGCCAGGCTCCGCAGGCGAAAGTCGGGTTCGAAGTCGCCCAGGCCGCGTTCCAGCCAGTTCAGCGCCTCGTCGTCACGGTCGTCGGCACACAGCCGCTCGGCGATGCGGAGCACGTCGTAGGCGCTCGTCACATCTCGTCCCAGCACCTCGATCAGCCCATCTGCCCCTCCCGAAGACTCGGCCAGTTTCTCCATGAGGTGGGTGATGACGAAGCGATGGGTGCTGTAGTCGTTCGGCTTCTTCGGCGGCAGCTTCCGCCACGCCTGCTCGACGAGTTCCCGGTACCGTGCCAAGCCCGCTGAACCCAGGACCTCCTCGTAGTCGGGCAGTACATTGAGGAACACCTCGTACTCGCTGCTCACCGCACGCGTGACCAGACGTTCGGCCAGTTCCGCCGGGTCGGGTGAGCCCGCTTCGCAGGCCGCCAGGTGAACCTCCTCAGCGCGGGCGATCGCCTCGGACAGCCCGCCGTCGGAGTCGTCCACCCGCCCGGCCGAGGACTCCAGCAGTTCCAGCGTGTACTCGGCGAGGGTGATCGCGGCATCGGCGAACCCAGCTCCGACCAGGCCTTCGACCTCGTCCAGAGCATCACCGACGTGCATGAAGTAGCCGTATGCCCCGCCGTAGTCGACGAAATCGGGGATGTCGATGGCGCGTTCCAAGCGGACTCTGACGTCCCGGTCATCGAACGCGTTCTTCTGCCCGGCTGCGGCGGCGAGACGGGAACGCAGCACGTGATCCGATTTCGCGGCCGTCATCAGTTGCTCGATCAGCCACTCCTGATCACAACCACGCAAGAACAACCGCAACCGCTCGTCCGACAACGGCTTCGCGCGCGGCTCCCCGACCTCACCGCCCTGCTCCAGCCACGCCAGCGAGGCGGCGACGCAGTGCTTGCAGAACACACCGTCGACTCCGTACGGGCAGGAGCAACTCCCGAGCAAGCCCTTGGGCGTGACATCGAGCCGCACGCGATAGGTCCGGGTGCCGTCCACCGTTGCCGTCACGGTCGACCCGTCCACGGTGATCCGTCGAACCTGGCCCGCCGCGAAGTACCGCTCGCCTCGCTCGAAGGACCTCTCATCAGCCAGCTTCCGCACCGTGCTCCTGCTCACCGCCACGGCTGCTCATCCTGCCAGGCACCTGCAAGGTGCGGCTCCTACGCCAACTGCACCTCCATCGAGCCACATCAGCTACACGCCAACCTTTTCGGTGAGAATTTTCCATCAGGCACCGCAGGAGACGGATTTGTGGGTGAGATGGTCCCCCGCCCGGAAAGGCACCTCCCCGATGACCTCGCACTTACCCTCGCACCTGGACGTGATCGAACGGCGATTCATCGCGATGACCGCCGGCTCGCAGCCGTTGACGCTCGACTGCGCAGCACGTGGATGCGGCCTGCCCGACGAGGAGCTACCTCTGGGCCGCGTGCGCGTACTGCTCCTCAAACGACAGACGAGTTGGGTGAGCAGGGACGCCGTGTGGAAGGAACTCGCCCGAAAGGCACACGCGGCATCCGAACCGTGGACCACCATCGCTGCCGCGATGATGATGCCCGGCCTCAAGCACATCGCTGGAGAGCTGGGCTCCCGCTTCTGCGGCGACCGTGACGACCTGGACTCCGGGATCCTCGAAGGCTTCCTCCAAGCACTCGACGTCACCGACGCACGGTCGCCGAAGATCTTCGGGCAGCTGTACTGGGCAGCCTTCCGACGCGGCCACGAAGCCTGCAACAGCGAAAGGAGGCGAGCGATGTCCCGGTCCGCACTCGCCGACACCGCATTCGACGCCCGCACAGCCGACGGACATCAGGATAAGGTTCCCCCGATAACCCGAGGCGGTTGTTACCTGGATCGGGCCGGTGATGCCGGGATGGTAGTCGGTTCGGCCTGGACGGCGTGCCAGTCGGCTTCGTACTCGTCCGGACTGAGCCAGCCGAGGTCCTTCTGGATGCGTTCGGTGTTGTAGAACCCGTCGATTCAGCGGAACAGGTCGTTCTCGGCTTCGTCGCGGGTGCGCTAGGAGCGGCGGTAGACCAGCTCGATCTTGAGCGTGGAGAAGAAGTTCTCCATCAGGGCGTTGTCATACGAGTCGCCGACCGACCCCATCGAAGGCAGGATTCCGTTGTCCTTCAACCGTTCTGCGAAGCGGAGGGCCGTGTAGGTCGACCCGCGGTCGCTGGTCTTCCAGCCCACGATCCGGTTGGAGAACGCGTCGCGCACGGCCGCGAGCCAGAAGGCGCCCTCGCTGGTGCGGATCCGGGTGGCGTCTGCCACCCACAACCGGTCCGGCGCGGGCGCGGTGAAGTCCCGGTTCACCCGATCAGGGGCCGGTGCGGCCCGCGGATCCTGCCTGGTCGACGACGTCCGCCACTGTCTACGCAGGAAGGCGCCCTGCAGACCGGCCTGGCGCATCAGCCGCTCGACACGCTTGCGCGACACGCGGACACCCCGACGCCGCAGCACCTGGTGCACCTGCGGACGGCCATAGGCGCCGCCCGAGGCAGCGTGGATGTCGGCGATCTCCGCGGTGATCGCCCGGTCCTCGCGTTCGCGATCCGACGGGTCGGCCTGTCGCGCCACCCAGCCGCGGTAGGTGGAGGAGGCGACGCCCAGGACCCGGAGGACGAACTCGACCCCGAAGCGGTCGCGAAGCTGCTCTACGAGCTTCACGACCGTCGCCGGGTCGGGTCGGGTTCCGCCGCGAAAAACGCGGACGCGGTCTTCAGGATTTCGTCGGCCCGCTTGAGTTCCGCGTTCTCCCTGCGGAGCCGGCGCAGCTCCTCCGACTCGGTCGCGGTGGGCCGGTCGTCCCGCTCGCCGCGGTCGGCCTCGTCCTGCCGGATCCAGTTCCGCAACGCCTCGTGGTGCACGCCCAACTGCCCGGCCAGGCGCCGGATCACCGGCTTCGGATCCGACTCCCGGTACAACCGAACCGCACGGGCCCTCAACTCGTCGGGGTACTTCTTCGGTGCTGCCACGGACGACTCCCTTCAGGCCCTATCGGACCATGTCTGGAAAGCCTCCGAGCTATCGGGGGAACCTCAGACCCGACCGACATCGCCTACTACGTCTGCCACGGACCGCGCCGGTCCACCCTGCTGGACCTCGCCTGGATCGCCGGGACACGCCAGCGGATCGAGGAATGCTTCCAGCAGGCCAAGAACGAGGCCGGACTGGACCAATACCAGGTCCGTTCCTGGCGGGCCTGGTATGCCCACATCACCCTGTCCATGCTCGCCCACGCCTGGCTCGCCGTCACGCGATCCCCTGTGGCAAAGGGGAACCGGTGCCGGCCGCACGGGCATGATCGGCTTCACGTTACCCGAGATCCGGCGCCTGCTGGTCGGCCTGGTCCTACAACCCGCCACCAGCGCCGAGCACGTCTGGTCCTGGTCGCGTTGGCGCCGACGACGCCAGCACCAAGCCCGCCGCAGCCACTACAAACGGCGCGGCTACCCACTCACATAAGTGCCGTTGCAGTACTAGGGCAATCGCGACGCGCTGTCGGACTGTCGTCGTCTCCCGTCCAGGCGCTTGGCGTAGATCTTGAGCAGCACCTCCCGAGGGTCCCGCCCACTCGGCGACCGTTACTACGGGTATTTCTCCGTTGAGCCATGTCGACACCGCCGCCTGCCGCAGGCGACGAAATGGAGGCACCCGAAGAACACGGACGCGTCACCCCCGCCCTACCCGTCCGCACCCCCGGCCTCGGCCCCGAGGTCGGACAACAGCCGGGCGAGCAATCGTTCCTCGTGGACCGGGGAACGTACGCGGTCGTATGCGATCCGCAGGCCGGCGACAGCGGTCACGAGATCGTTCGGCGCGTCACCGATGCCGCTCAGACCGCACTCATCGGCATAGGTGCTTGGGTCGAAGCGCCATGACAGCGCTTCCGGGGCCACGGAGATCACTTGGTCGGCGATGGTGAACCCGGCTGGGTCGAAGTCCGCCCGCGCGTAGATCGTGCAGCCCTCGGCGGCGAGTCCGGCGAGCAGGTCCAAGGCGGCGCCGGAGGCGATCCCGTCGGTGCATACCAGCGGTGGGCAGTTCGGGCCGAGCGCGTCGGCAGCGGCTTCCACGACTGTGGGGTTCTCGCACACGAAGACATCGCCCGCCGGAGCGGTCCAGGTGCCCGAGAGTGAGCGAAGGGTCAGCCAGACAGGTTCGCCGGGCGCGCCGGCGCACAGCCTCGCAGCCGGGGATTCGCCGGTCAGGGGGAGGTTCAACGCCAGCACGCGGGAGGACACACCGTCGCACACCACGCCGGCACCGGCCCACGCCGCACGCCAGCCTCGGCCGGCTCGCTGGGGGCGGGGGAGTTCGTGCACGATCGCCAGGAGGCGGGCGACCGCACGTCCCAGCTGTCGATCGGCATCGAGCGCGTGGGCGTCGTGCAGGGCGTCCGCAGCGAGTTGGGCGAGCCTTGTTCCGCTGTTCGTAGTGCGCAGTCGGGTGACGACGGTCGCCACCTGTTCGGCTAGGGCCTGAAGCTCACCCGAGCCCGGTCGAGGCAAGCCCGTGTCGGCGAGCCACCGCTCCACCACGCCGGCGGCCACACCCGACTCGACCAGGTGGGTAGCCGCGCGCCCTCGCTCAGCCGCTGCTTCGGCTTGGGCGCGGTCGCGGTGAGCCTTGTCGGGTTCGATCTGTTCATCGCGCAGCGCCTCGACGAGTCCAAGCACCGTCAGGTGGTGGTCGGACAGCTTTTCGGCGAGGTCCTGGAGACGAACGGGCTTGCCGGACAGCTCCCACCGGGTGCCGAGCAGGAGGGCGACGTCCCGTCGCTGCTCTGCGGTCAGGGCGACTGCGGTGAGCGTGCCCGTTTCGGTGCGGTGCCCTCGCCTGGCACGGGTGTGGACGGCGTCGAGCACTGCTGCGGGACCCGGCAGGCGCGCCCAGTCCTCGATGCCCGGCGGGATCGTCTTCACTCGGCGTCCGCCTCGGCGAACAAGCCGTCGGCCGTCAACAATGCCTCATCGGCGCGCACGTCGGAGAGCGGTAGTGCGACGGCGGTCCACTCACTGCCGCACCACAGGTACGGAACAGCGTCCACTCCTGGAAGGCCCCGGTGCCTTGCGAGGTCGTACACGGCCACTGCCGGGACGGTCGGGTACTTGCACCACTCGTCGTGGGCGGTCAGCATCACGTCCAGGTCGAAACTCACCGTCAAGCCCATGAACGATGCCTTGATCTCGTCGTCCACCCCGGTCATCGCCTCGTCCAACCACACGCACCGCGGGGCGTGGCCACCGGCCGCGTTGTAGGCGACGACCGCAGCGGCGAACAGTGGTTGGGACAGCAGCACGACCTTCTCGCCGCCGGATTTGGCACCGTGCTTGGCCGCGTCGAACGGCACCCAGCGGCTGGTCGATCCGGGCCGGTACTGCAGCGAGATCTTCAGCCAACCGCGGTAGTCGAGGGCGGTGGACAACTGCTCCCGCCAGTCGGCGGAACCCTCGGCCGACGCGTCCGCCCTGGCCGCGTCGATCTTGCGCGCGAGGAAGGCGCGCACTGTTTCCTGGCGAGCGGGTGATAGTTGTTGGTAGCCCTGGGTCAATGCATCCACCACGGTGCCCGCGTCCGGGTCGGTGGGATCGGGCTCCCACTTCAACTGCACGGCGTTGCCGTGCCGGGTCGGGTGGCTGGTCAACTGCTCGTTGATGTCGGTGAAGGTCCGGGCGGTGTAGTCCAACCGGTCCTTGAGGTGTTCGATGAACGTCGAGCCGAGCAGGGTGGTCAACACCCGTTGCTGCTCGGAGTCGAACGCGTTCTCCTGCGCGCGGACCTGATCGGCGAGCAGGTCCGCGGCGGCCGAGGGTGCCTGCCAGCCGGTCGCGCTGTCGGCCAGGACGACCACGCGCAGGATCGCGCCGTCGTGTTCCGGCTCCCGGACGCGGGCGTCGCGATCAGGCAGCAGATCCTGTCGCAGCGCTTCGAGCCTGCTGTAGCAGTGCCGCCAGGCGCGGTCCTCGTCACCGGGATCCGGGAGTTCCCGGCGTGCCGCGCGGGTCGACTCCCGTGCGGACTCCACGCTTCGGCGTTCCGGTGCCGCCAACCCGAGGGGCTGCGCGAGATCGGCGTCATACACCTCCCACCACGTCGCGAGCGCGGCATCCCGTCGGCGTTCCGCGGTCTGGCGGCGTTCTTCGTGCCGACCTAGGGTCTCTTCGGCCTGGGCGACCGTGACTCTTGCGCCAGTATGTCTCTCTCCGAGCCCGTCGAGTTCCCGGTCGGCCTGTTCGACCAAGCGGTCGAGCTCGGCGCGGCGGTCCAACTGGGCGCGGGCATCACTGGTGAGCGCGCCTTCCGCCGTGCGCAGCCTGACCTCTGCCTGCCGTTTCCGTCCGTGCAGATCCTTCAACTCGACATCGACACCGGCGAGTCTGCGTTGTGCGGAGGCGAGTTCGCTTCGCGCCCGGTTCACGGTCGACACGCGCACGTCGAGCAGTTCCTTGTACTTGGACAGGTTGTCCACGGCTTGGCGATAGTCCTGCAAAGCTCCGTCGAGGAGGGCCAGGTCATCCAGCGGGAAGGCGTGCTCACCCGCATAGGTGGAGAAGTCCGCCCGTGCGGTGTCCCGGATGGTTTCGTTCGTGTGGTGGGTGTTCCTGGCGGACGCGGCCTTGCGTTCGCTGTCCGCGGCCTGACGTTCCCTCTCCCGCAATGTGGTGACGGCGTCGGTGACCGGGCGCTCTCCCGGAAGTCTCTTCGACTCCGCCGCGAGACGGAGGAGATCGTCGTCGAGTTCCCCGATCCTGGATTCGATCGCGCCGGTCGACTTCTCCAACTCCGCCAGCCGTGTCCGCAAGCGGACGATCTCCCGCTGCCTGGCGGACTCGCGAGCGGTGGCACCGAGGTAGGACGCGGGTCGCGCGACTTCGGCGCGCCCGGACAGGGCGGCGCACCGCCACGTGCCGTCCGCCGCCAGCCAAGTGCCGGCAGCGTCACCGCCGGGGTGGGAGCCGTGCCACCCGATGGTGCTGAGGACGGCGCGGACAGCGGCCTCCGTGAGGCCGCCGGTGGCGGTGGGTTCCAGCACCTCGGTCAGGTTCGCGCCCTCCGCCCGGATCTCGCCCGCGCGCACGACCGTGTCCGCCTGCCCGCCGTCTGCTGTGGCGGTCAACTCGCCGTCC
This sequence comes from Saccharothrix sp. NBAS 001, assembly GCF_056640475.1. Classification (NCBI taxonomy): domain Bacteria; kingdom Bacillati; phylum Actinomycetota; class Actinomycetes; order Pseudonocardiales; family Pseudonocardiaceae; genus Saccharothrix; species Saccharothrix sp. NBAS 001. The sequence goes on along the minus strand of NZ_CM153251.1, from coordinate 6,667,694 downwards.
GGACTCAGCCAGGCGTCGAGCACACCTGCGGCGGCCAGAGTCGCCTCCAGCAGATCCACCTCGCCCGCAGACAACCCGCCCACGGGCTGTACGCACCGCCAGAACGGCGCGCCCAGCCCCGTGTCGGGTTCCGGCCGATCGCGACGGCGCCAGGAATCCGGAGGTGCCGGCGGACGCTCGGTCTGGTGGAGCACCTCCGCCAGTCCCACTGCGGCCTGCTCGTGTTCCGCCACGAGTGCGCCACGCTCGTGGACCAGTGCCGAGCGTCTCGACCTCAGCGCGTCGCGAACCTCGTCGACGTGCAGGGCGATCGCCGCTGCAGGCGAAACGCCGCGCTGCTGCGCCGGAGTGCCCGATGGGTCCACGGCGGTCAACTCGGCCACCAGGTCACACCAGAACTCGACAGTTCGCTCGTCGGCCTTGGCCAGGACGACGCCCGTGTTCCACTCGCGGAGCTGCCTGCGCAGGGTGTCCACCGCCACCTCGACGCCATCACGTGCCAGTTCCCGCTGGGCCGAGACCTCGTGCAGGTCCGACTCCCGGTCTGCCAACAGGTCCGCTGAACGTGCCGCGTTCGACTCGGCCCGGTCGAACGCGTCACGCAGCTCTCGCAGTCGGGTGAAGCGCTCCCGCCGGACCGAGAGGTCGGCGCGCAACGCGGGCACGTCACGAGCGGGCAGGTGTCGAGCAGCCGACTGGTGCAGTCCGGCCGGCCTCGCTGCGGCCATGACGTCTCCGGACGCCTGAACCACATCCGCATCGGCTTGGTCGGCGGAGGCGCTGGCGCCTTGCTCCGCCTCGGCGGCTTCCACCGCGTCCTCGGCCGCTCCCGAGCGACGATCCTCGACTCCCACAAGTCGCTCGGCCAGCACTCCGAGCTGGTCGCGCAGCACTTCAACGTGGTTCGTCGCGCTCGTCGCGTCCCGGAAGGCCTGGCTGTCCAGCAGCTCACGCAGCTCAGTGCCGAGGTCGGCTCGTTGCGCTCGTGCGTGGGAAATGCGCTCGTCCAGCTCAGAGGCTTCCCCGCGGGCGGTGGTCAACGCGGTTTCCGCAGACCGCCGGTCTTTGGTGGTGCGGTCCAGCTCGGTGGTCGCTGCGGTCAGTGCATCGGCACGGTGGCGCACCACAGTGCGCGCCCAAGGGGTCCAGCCGGTGCGGACGAACCCCGCCAGCCGCACAGCGGCACCGCGGGTCTGGTCCACGGCCGTGCGCAGCTTCTCCAGGTTGTCCCACCCGTCGGCGAGCTGGGTGATCTCCGCGCTCGCCAGCGGCGGCAGAGCCGCGCGCAGGGTCTCCGCCAGGCTGGCGGGGTTGAGCCGTTCCCCCAACTTGGGCTTGCGCAGTTGCTTGAGCAGCTCGGTCAAGTTGTCGTAGGCGTCGGAGCCGAGCCCGAACAGCTCGGCGGCCAACCTGGTGCGGTATCGGGCGGCGCTGTCCGGCACCGTGACACCGGGGACCTTCTTGAGTTCTTTCTGGTCGAGCGGCCGGTCCGCCGCAGACAGCTTGAAATCGCGTCCCGGACGCAAGTGGGTGATCAGGTGCCACGTGGTCACCGCGGATGTGCCGGTACCGCGACGGGCGCTGACGCCGAGGCCGCAGACGAAGAACCGCGCCGTGCCGTCGTCGTCGAGCCTGCCGAACTCGGCCCAGGCGTAACCCAGTCCGGCGTCCGAACGCGGACGCGGATCGTCGTCCTCACCTGTGGGTAAGAGGTTGAAGCGCATCGTGCGGTGCTGAGAACCGAACGGATCGAGCACGGACGCGCCGATCTCCCCGCGCAGCAGCATCAGGGTCGTCAGTTCGAGCACCTTGGTCTTGCCCGCCCCGTTGCCACCGCGCAGCACCAGACGGCCGTCCGCGAACCAGAACTCCGCCTGGTCGTACTCCCACAGGTTGACGATGCCCACGCGCAACGGCTGCCAGCGGCGGAGTCGGGGCTCCGGGAGGCCGCCGGTCATCGCTGCCGCCAGCCACCGCTCGCGGTCGGGTTCCGGTCGGGTCAACCTTCGGCCTCCTCGTCCAGCCTCGCGTTGACGGCCAACACCCTCGGGTCACGGTAGCGGGCCGCTGCGGCGGTCAGCCGCCACCTGCCCGGTAGCCCGGTCGGGCGCAGCAGGTCCAGGGCGCCCAGCAGATCCCGTGCCGTGGATTCCACGGCGTTGCCCACGCGCAAGTCATTGGTCATCGCCTTGGCGTGGCGCGTTCGGACCTCGCCGGCGGCCGACCCCAGGTCCTCGGCCATGACGATCGAGTCCGCGCCGCGCCGGCGCACCAGTTCGTCGAGCACCATCAAGGCCGCGAAGTCCGCAGCGCGCAGCCTCGGGAACGGAAGGTCCGTGTCCGCCTCGTCGGCGGCGATGAGCGCCATCCCCTCGGCACGCTGCTCGACCACCCACCCGGTCATCTCCGCGCACCAGGACAGGACGCGGTGGCGCTGACCGGTGAGGTAGAACCGCTCGGCGTCGGTGAGATCCTCGAACAGGACCAGGGGCAGCTCGACCAGCCTGCGCATCAATCCGATCCGGGCCGATGCCTCGTGGGGCGGTCCACCGTCGTGCCCGTCGCTGAGAGCGGCGCGCAACGAGGAAGGGTCGACCAATCGCAGCAGCAGCTCGCGGCGCACCTCGTAGGCGCCGCCGATCGCATCACGTCGGTGCGCCCACCCCTCGCGCTGCTCCTCGTCGTCACGGGCGGTCGACCGCAGCGCCCCCATGGACACCAGCAGGTGAACGGCCTTGACGAACAGGGAACGTTCGGCGAACCGGTCGGGGTCATAGGGCGCGAGTTCGACGTCTTCGTGCGAGGAGAGCACTCGGACCCGGTCGGACAGGTCCTGGGTGGTGGTGATGTCCTCGGCGTCCTCGGCCGCCGCTGCGGCGAGGACGGCCAGGACGAGCACCCGCCGGGTCGGCGGCTGGAACCGTCGGGGGGCGACGACGACCCCGTCGACGGGGAGCCGGAACAACCGGGCCGCGGAATCGGTCACCACCAGCCGGTAGCCGAGCCGCTGGGCGAACCACTCGGCGAGCGTCGCCCGGTGCACCCGCACCAGTGGCCACACGTCGGGGTGGGTGTGCCGGTCCAGCACCGGCGAGCGGAGCAGGACGGTGAACGCCCGTTGCCGCTCGGCTGCTTCCCGGTTCACGCGGGCTCCATCCTGAAGTACCAGTTCAGGGTCGCCATGCTGCCGCTGCCGGCGCGCAGGCTCGTGGTGTCGTGCGCCTGCGGCGGGCGGCGCAACGTGATCCGCCACCGGCCGTCCCCGGTCACCGCGCTCTCCGACCGCGTCCGCCGCACCACGCCGACGAACTCCAGCAGCAGGTCCAGTTCCGCGTCGGTGATCTCTCCCCAGTCGGCCAGGTGCGTTCCGGAACGTTGACGCAACGCCGCCTCGGCACCGCTGCGGGCGGCTTGGGCGGCGAGCCTGGTCCGTCGGGCCGCGCTCTTGCCGGTGGAGTAGTCCGGCATCTTGGTCCGCCTGCCCACCGCCGCACGGGCGCCCTGCTCGCGGAAGCGCGCGGTGACCGCTGCGGGTGGTGCGTCGGTCCAGCTCAAATCGCCGTCTTCGGCGGAATCCGACACCAGAAGCAGGTGGCGTGCGGAGAACGCACCCACCGCGGTGTCCCAGATCCGCCAGGCGCTCTCGTCGTCGGGAGCGCGTTCGACCGCGACGGCCAGGGCAAGGAGTTCCGCTCGGCGTGTGACCGCGCCGCCGGTGTCCAGCAAGAGGTTCATGTTGCGGGCCCACGGAGCGACCAGGTCGCGCAGTTGGCGTCGTAGCTTCCGCGCCTGGCTGTCCGCGCCGCCGAACCAGGAGCCGAGGGCTTCCCAGGTGTGCTCCCAGCGACGGGCCTGGGATGCCACCACGTCATCGTCCGCGTCGGTGTCCAACGCGGCGCGAACGCACGCCCGCCACACCTCCGGCGTCAACACCGGGTCGAGCTCGGCCAGCAGTTCCGCGATCCGCGGAGTGTGGACGTCGACCTGCTCGCCCCACATCCCGATGTAGGAGCGCAACGTCTGCCACAACAGCTCCTGCTTTGCCGGGTCCGGTCCGCCGGACAGGGCGTGCGCCAACGTGCGCTGCCACCCGCGAGCCGCCGTGGCCATAGCCTGGTGCATAGCCCCGACCTGCTGGAACTCCGTCGCCGCAGTGGTGTACACCGCCTGCCGAATCGACCCGGCGAACGCGATCAGCCGTTCGTGGATCGCACGCGGTGCCAGCGTGAGGTCGCCCGCGGCTTCCTCGGTGTCGTCGACGGACGCCCAGAAGACGTGCAGACCGGCCGCTCGCGGGGTGAGCTGGTACCGGTCCCGGCGGCGCAGGAAGTCCTCTCCCGAGCGCGCGGGCTCCTGCCAGCGGGTCACGACCCGCCACTGCACCAATCGCTCAAGCCGCGCGTCGAGGTGCAAGACCTCCGGAGCGAGCAAGCGGTCCACCGCTTCGGCCGGTACCTGGTCGGCGATGCGGGCACGCAGCCCGGTGGCCACCTCGTCGTAGGACAGCCCGGTCAGGCTCGTGTCCTGCTCGGCGAGCAGGACGTCGACGATCACCCGGTACTGCGCCGCGAACCGGGAGGTCAGGTAAGCCGGGACGAGATCCTGTCCGGGCAGCAGAGCCGACCACGGATCAGCGGGCGCCTCCGTCTCGGGAGTCTCGTCGTGGTCGATCACGCGCCCAGCGTACGAACGCCAGGGGCTCACCCGGGAGCAACAGCGACACATCACCCATTCTGGTGAATCTGCTCCCGTCGGACGGCGTCGGCTGCCACCCCGGCTGATCGGTTCCGAATGCTCACACCAGGGGCCCGCCGGCCGGAACCTCAGTTTCCGAGGTCGAACCGGAGGCGGAGGGAACGGCCCACGACCTGGTACGACGCCATGCCTCCGAGGGCGAATGGGTTCGGGAGAACGCGGAGACGAACCTTGGCGGGGTCGAGGACGTCGGTGACGAAGACGATGTAGTACTCCTCGCCATCGGCCAGGTTGTTGGCTCTCCGGACTTCGGACTCGCCGAGCGTGAACTGCGGTGTGTCGTCGGTAGTGGCCTTCACCTCGTAGAGGAGAGTCCTGTCCGGCCTCCTGACCACGAAGTCGTGGCCGCCGGTGTCGTCGCCCCTGCCGTCGGCGAGGTGGTCGGCGCGGTAGCCGGAGCACCAGCTGTCTTCGGGCGGGACGTCGAACGTGGCGCGCAGCCACTCGCCGACGACGATCTCGCCCGCGAGCCCGATGAGCTTCGTCTTGTCCGCCGAGACCGAGGGAGCGCGCCACGCCCGTGCACCGCTGCCCCCGGCACTGGTGACCGACGGCGTCGTCCGGAGCCTGGTGGACGACTCGGGAACGGGATCGGTGTCCAAGACCTCCCGGGGGACGCTCTCCCGGAGCGCCTGGATCAGGTTGTCGCGGTCTTCCTGGTCGGTGGAGTAGGTCTTCCCGCCGTAGTGGACGACTTCGCGCCGGCGCTTCGCCGTGTCGTGCTCGGCGTCGAGCCGGCTGCGGGCGGCGTCCAGCTCGGCATCGTTCAGGCGCAGCTGACGGGGTTCGGTGGTCGCGGGCATTTCCTCCGGCCACTGCTCGTGCTCCCGCAACCACGCGATCACCGCGTCGGAACGGGGAATCCCGAAGTCCAGGAGTCCGGATCGGACCATGGTTTCGATGTTCTCCGCCGGATCGCCGGGACACCTGCCCTGGCCTCCGGCTTCGCGGTGCAGCCACGCTTCGACGACGAGCCGCGCTTGGTCCAGTCTCCGCGACACCGCCCGGCGTCCTCGTTCACGTAGCTCATCGACCGGTGCCAAGGGCCGTTCCGGCCCGAACGGCTCGCCTACCGCCTCGACCCACGCGTCGACGTGTGTTCGCAGGACCTCGTCGGACAGGTTCCAATGCGTGTCGAGCCAGGCGGGATCCGGTTCCAGGCCCGGCAGTTCGCGCAGGCGCACGTACTCGTCGAGCGGCGCACCCGTCCGGAACGCCGTCGCGAACCTGTCCCGCAGCCGATCCCGGATTTCGGACCTGTGCTGTTGCACGTAGGCGTCGAACTGCTGCCGGTGGCCACCGGGGTTGTGGATCGGCCTGAGGCGCAGCGCGCGCAGGCCGGCGTTGGCGTGGGCCAGGGAGATGTCGAGTTGTCGGATCGCGTCCAACAGGTCGTTCCGGCCCGCGAGGGCGATGATCCGGTCGGCGTCGGGCCTGTGCACGGCCAGCCAACTCCGCACTTCGTCCTGATCGGTCATCCGGGTTCGGACGCCCTGCAACTCCTCGGCCGTGGCGATGTCGATGCAGGCGACCAACTCCAGGACAGGAGCCAGTTCGAACCGGCTCGACGTCCGGTCGCCGACGAGGGCTTCCACCTCGGTCACCGGCATCCTCAACACGGCCGCGACATCGGCCAGGGTGGGCACGGCGTCGCCACATCGGGCCGCGAGGTCGATCAGGGCGAGCCGGAGGCTGTCGGCGATGGCGAGCCCACCTCTGAACTCGGCCAGGGCCGTCGCGGCGGACTGGAGCACCGACCACCGATCGCCCGACCCGCGCAGGGCCACGATCACCGGGTCACCGGCCGACGAGGTCACCCGCACCGAATCGGGCGCGAACTCCTGCTCCACCGGGTGCCCGTCGACAACGGCGGTGATCGAATCCGCGACGACGAGCTGAACGTTGCCCCGCAACGGTTCGACCGCCGACGCCCCGGTGACTCCGCTCACCGGGGTGGTGTGGCGGCGCTGCTCGGCGACGGCGTCGACGAGCAGCGGCAGCCAGCCGCCGCCCCACTCGTCCAGCGGCCGACCGGGCACGTCGAGCGGGTCGGTCCCATCGGCCAGGACCTCCACGACCGCGTCCGAGCACGCCCTGATCCTGGTGACGCCGTCGTCCACGAGTGCCTGCCGCACCCGGTCTGCCAGAGCGGGCGAACGGATCGCGAGCATCGGCACCGGGGTCTGCGCCAGCAGCGTGGTCTGCACCGTCCCGCGCCGATCGCGGGCGTACACGGCGCCGCCGTCCCTGTCGAGGTCGACCAGGCCCAGAGCGCCCTGCGCGTTCACCACGATCGCGTGGGGTACCCGCCCGCCGCGATCGACCAAGTCCCGCCATGCCTGCTCGTAGGCACTGCGCACGGTCATCGCCCGAGGTCCCTGCCGCTCGACCAGTGTGTTGATCTCCACCAGCCGGTCCGCGGCCGTGGCGGGGTCGTCCCAGAACCGGGCTCCCAACCGCTTGAGCCGGGCGCGGACCCGGTCGGTCAGCAGCGACCGCGAGGCAGCCGGATCCGCGCGCAGGTAGTCGGGGGTGTCGGTGTCGCCGACCCACCACGCCGAGAGCAGCTGGGTGAAAACCTGCTTGGCGCGGTCGCCGGGCGTGGTTTGCGGAACCCAGTCGGCCTCGCGCAGGAAGGCCGCGACGAACGACGGCCAGACGACCTTCACCGTGTCGCTGGATGCCCGGAAGTCGACTTGGAGAGCTGATTCCGACCACACGTCGAGCCCTCGCAGCACCAGCTGGGTGTAGAGCTTGCGGGCGTCGTCGTGGAACACCGACCAGTCTTCCTGACCGGGCAGGACCGCGATCCCGCCCGCGACCAGGTACCTGGTGGATTCGTAGCTCGGCCGGTGACCCCACAGCTCGGCCAGCTCGCGCCAAGCGGCCTGGGTTTGCCGACTGATACCGATGTCGAAGTCCTGCACCGTGCGGGGATCCTTCAACTGCTTGCCGCGGAGGTGGAGGTGCTCTGCCACCCGCAACGGGACCAGACCGTGGTTGACGCCCAGCCTTTCGAAGAACAGCAGCGCGTCGTCGACCTCGTCGGGCTCGGAGAACTCCTTGATCAGGGTCCGCTCGCCGATGAGCCGCAGCGATCCGGAGACCGCCGCCGTGGTTGCGACCAGGTCGGCCAGAAGCTGATCGGTTCTGTGGTCCGGACCGTGCCACGCCGGTCCGAAGTAGGCATCGGCCGCAGCGTGCCACCCACTGCGGGTGGGCACGAGCAAGCCGGCCTGGCCCAACGCGTTGTCCCGGCGTTCCGCAGGGGTGTCGCGCCACAGTTCGAAGGCGAACCGCAGGCACGCGGACCGGATCCCGTCGTCAGCCGTGTCCTTCATGACCTTGCCCAGAAGGTCGAGTACGGCGTCAGTGCGGTACTCGCGCACCACACCTTCCAACCACCGACGGCCTGGGCGCTGCTTGCGGTTGTCGTCGACCCAGCGGATGTCGCCGGGCATGAAGGCCAGGCGTTCACGCACAGCCTGGGGCAAGGGTGGCAGCTCGCCCCCCTCGCCGCGTACCCGGCCGAAATAGATCGTCAGGTCGTTGTCCTCGGCGGCGTGGAGCACATCGCCCTCGGTCAAGATGACCCGACGGTCCCGAAGCGCCGACGCGTTGGGCAGTGCCACGCTGAGATCGTCGTAGAAGTCGGCCCAGACGTCAGCTGTCGCCCCTCGGCGGAGCAGATCGGCGGCGAAGGTCTCGGCGAACTCGGCGAGGTGTCGCGGCTGTGCGTCGATGGTCGTCTCGCGAGCTTTTGACAAGGCCCGCAGCCGCCGGACACGGTGCTCATGCAGATCATGCCGCACCAATCGGCTCTCGCCCGCTGCCGCGACCGCCTCGGGGGTGAACACCTTCCCGCGGTGTGGCCACAGGAGTGCAGACGTGAGTGGGAGGCCGTCCGGGCCGTCCAGCTGCGGGAGCACGGGGAGTTCATCAAGCGGAAAGCCTCGGGACTCCAGCGCGGTGGCCAGGCGCTCCAGCCAGTGGTCCGACCAGCAGACGAGATCGAGTCGCACACCGTTCGGCAAGTCCAGCCCGCCGAGGCAGGCGGCGATGACCGCGTCGGCGCACAAGGCGGCGACTTCGTCGTAAAGGACATCGTTGAGGTGGACCGCCTCGTGCACGTCCCGCCGGTCGAGGTTGGCGAAGAACGGACCGTTGACCAGCGCGGCGAGAGGGTGGCGAGCATCTTCCCCCAACGGCAGGAACGCGTAGACGCGCCCATGGCGGAGCGGTGTGCCCAGTGGCACGGCGACGCTCACCACGCCGTCACCCCTCCAGTTCGCCCAACCGGAGCCGATGGTGTTGTCCTCCAGGCTCGCCTCGATTGCGCCTCTCATCACCGCTTCGTCCACTACCCGGTTGAAGACCAGGTACGTGCCCTGCTCCCCGAGCGACACCTGCTCGACGGACAGAGTCCCGGTGCCCGGCTGGGGTCGTGTGGTTCGGGTCAACCGCTGTGCGTTCTCGCGCTCGGCGTCACGCACCCGGACCACGATCTCGGCCACCCGGACGAGGAAGAGGTGGAATGGCACCTCGTCGTGGGATAGCCGGCTCAGCTGCTCCCGAGCGCGCTTGCGCGCCGCGACCGAGCGCAACGGCAGGCGGATGACCGTCGAGAAGCCGCGCCGGGCGAAGTCTTCGACCACGGCGGGGGTTCGCGTGAGCGGCACGGTCACCTTCAAGGTCGACACGTTCTCCCGCAGCTCATCAGCCAACCCCGCCCGATCCGAGCTGTGACGGGCCGCCAGTTCGTCGAAATCGGAGGGACGACCGAAACGAAACCGGAAACCGTCGAAGCGGCGTGCCCCTTGCTGGGCGGCGCTGAAAACCTCCGGGCAGTCGGTCAGCTGAAGCACGCTCTTGAAGCCGACGCCCTTGTTGCCGATGCCCTCGTCCGGCCGCTTGCTGCTCAGCGCGATCCGGCACATCGAGTCGAAGTTGTCCTCGTCGACCGGCCGTCCGCCATTGGCCGCGTAGAGGACACCGTGGTCGCCCTCGGTCTCGTCCAGCAAGAACTCCAGCATCCCGTCGGAGCGATCGGGATCGTGCGCGTCGTGCCCGTTCTGCAGCAACTCGATGATCGTGCGCCCGTCGTAGTCGGCGGCGAAAATGCCCTCGATCGCCTCCTTCTGCTCCCTCGTCACAGGTTGCCCGAGTTCGACGCCCGTGAGGTACAGCGACACCACCGCGTCAGCCTGCCGCCTCACCCGCTCCGCCGTGTCCGGGGAGGCAGCCTCGGTGGCGGGCACTAGGGCAGCAGGTTCGTGCATCACACATCCTGATCGACGTGGACAAAGGTGCCGTTACGTGGTCGGGTGCTCACGATCGGAGACTGCCGACCTCGGCCACTTCGCGCACTCAGCACTCGTCAACCCTGTTCCGGTAGGGATTCCATCGCTCGGCTGCCGAGGTCGTGCAGTGGATCGTTGGTCGACGGGGTATGTGGCCGCGCAGGGGCTACCTCTCCAGCACGTACACCTGGAGCGGTGTGCCCGCCTGATCTGTGAAGGTGCCGTGGGTGGTCCAGCCTGCCGATTTGTAGAGGTGGGCCGCTGGGGCTTCCGGGTGGGTGCAGAGCCACGCCGGGCCGTCGGAGGCGAACTTGTCCAGGAGGGTTCTGGCCATGCCCCGGCCTCTGCGGTCCGGGTCGACCATCAGTTCCACCACCTCCAGTGCGGGAGCCTTCAGGTGGTGTCGGGCTTCCGGGGCTACGGCCTGGCGCACTGCGGCGTAGAACGGCGAGTTCGGGTCGGGATTGGTGGGCCAGCCGTAGATCACGGCCGCGAGGGAGTTGTCCTCGTGGGTCACCAGGCCGTGCGTTCCTGGTGTGGACAGGTGGTTTGCGAACCTTCGTGGGAATCCGGCGAAGTGGTCTTCGGTCGCTGACCACGGAGGTTCGGCGAAGCACTTGCGGTACAGGCGTTCCAGCGGGTCCGACAGAGCGGCCAGCTGCGTGGGTCCTACTGCGGTGTGTTCTACGACCCCCATGGAAGTCAGGGTATCGGTGCCACACGTGGTCGTGGGGCGACTTCTGCGCGGCCGAGATCGGGGTGATCGCGGAATACAGCGGGTCCGGAGATGGCCCGTATTGCCGGACGGTGGGTCGGTCGTCGCCGACGGGGGTCGCGGGTGCTGCTTTCCGGAGGGGTCGGGAAGTGGTGGGTCAGGGGCGGGACGGGCCTTCCAGGTAGGTGACGACCATGCAGCCTGCTACGGCGGTCAGGGATATGACCGACCAGCGGCCGAGCAGGGGGACTATCGGGACTGTGCCCAGCAGGGCCAGGCCCAGGAGGGTTCGGCTTTGGCGGCGTTGGGTTGTGGGGTTGGGGAGGGTGGTGGGGGACGGGTGGTTGTGCCGGGTGGGGTGGGGTTTGGCGGGGGTGGGCCGGGGGAGGGTGTGCAGCTGGAGGCTCTGTCGAACGCCTGTGCGGTTGGAGTCGCCCGGCTGTGGGGGCGGGAAATCGCGCGTCGGGTGTTCTCTCACCTCTACACTCAACAGTTGTTCCTCCAAGCAGTTTCTGGACTCGCCAGGCCAGTTGGACGCGGGTGGGACATCGCGCGGTCTCCTGCTGCAACAGGAGACCGCGTTGCTATTTCCGGTGCCGGGCGACTGCGGCGTTGTCGAGCATGGCGCAGCGGGTGGTCGGTAGTCGCGTTTCCGGTGGTGTGCTGCGCCGAGCGGCCCTGGGCCGGCGGTGAGCGGTGTAGGCCAATCGGTGCAGCTGGTCGTTCGGGTGGATATGCCCGGTAATGGGCTTGCGGTGCTTTTGGGGGCTGGTCTGTCGGTCTGCCTGGGGTTATTTGTGCGGTTGTCGCTCGATCGAGTGAATGTGGTCGGGTGTGTGGTCTTGCGGGTGGATTCCGCAGATTTGCGAAGAAGACGTGAATGTGCGTTGGCGAGTTGTTTTCGGCGGGTTCGGCCCGTCCGGGGCAGGACAGCACGACGTCCCGGCGTCGGGGGACGACACCGGGACGTGCGGCGAGGTCGGTCAGGCTGCGTTGAGCAGGTGGTCGACCTCGCGGGCCTGGGTGGACGGGTCGTTGAAGTAGGCGGTGTGGCCCACGCCGGGCCAGATCAGGTGTTTCGCGCCTTGGATCTGGCAGACCAGGCCGTCGCCCCACACCCGCGGGGTGGCCGGGTCGTGCTCGCCGCTCACCACGAGGACGTTCTTGGCCCCCTTGACGTTGAGGCGGGACCACGGGTTCGCGGGACGGATCGGCCAGCCCGTGCAACCCGCCTGGATGTCCCAGCCCTCGGTGTAGCCCCGGGTCACCGGGGCCAGCCGGCGGGATTCCTGTTGGCGGACGGCCAGTTCGGCGAACGTCTTGACGTCACTGGGGAAGTCGTGGCAGCCGATCACCCGGTACGCGGCGTCGGAGCCCACTCGGCCGAAGATGGCCGCGTCGGGGTTCGGGACCAGGACGTCCCGGAGGACTTCGGCCAACCTGGGCCAGTCCTGCGTCATGTACAACGCGTTGTAGACGCCGTAGCCGATCTGCTCGGCGGTGATGCCGTAAGGGATTCCTTCCGCTGGGATGTTGTGGCGGTCGGCCCGTGCGAGCAGCGCGCTGTACTCGGCCTTGACGTCACGGCCGTGCAGCGCGCAGGTTGTCGTTGCCGCGCACCACTTCGCGAACTCGTTGAACACGTCCTCCGTGCTGCGCGTCTCGTCGGACGCCAGGCGGCGCGCGCCGATCGTGTGGTCCATCGCTCCGTCCAGGACCGCGGAGCGCACCCGTGACGGGAACAGTTGCGCGTACGTCGCGCCCAGGTGCGTGCCGTACGACAGGCCCAGCCAGCTCACCTTGTCCGCGCCCAGCGCGGCGCGCACCGCGTCGAAGTCCTTGGCAGCGCTGATGGTGTCGACGTGGTCGATCAGCGGGCCGGTCGCCTGGCGGCACGACTCGGCCACCTCGCGGTTGTAGGCCACCAGCGCCCGGAACTGCTCCGGGGTCTGCGGGTGGTGGCTCACCTTCGGGTCGTAGGGCGGTTTCGGGCAGTTGATGGCCGGGACGCTCTCGCCCACGCCGCGCGGGTCCACGCCGACGATGTCGAAGCGGTCGCGGAGGTTCGCCGGGAACACCTCGGTCGGTTCGTCGCGGACCATCGGCACGGCCGGGCCGCCGGGGCCGCCCGGGTTGATGAACAGGACGCCGATGCGGCGCGCCGGGTCGGCGGCCGACAACCGGGACACGGCCAGGGAAATCCGCTCGCCGTTCGGCTTCGCCCAGTTCAGCGGCACCGCCACGGTGGCGCACTCGGCACCGTGCTCGCCGCACGCCTGCCACGTCGGCGCGGGTGCGGCTTGTGCGGACGCGGGAACCGCCAACGTGGCGGCCACGCCGATCGCGGTGGCTACGGCCAACGCTCGTTTCATGTCATCCCCTCAGGGGTCGGGTGCGGCGATCATGACCGCGCCGGACGTCGGCGGGCGTCGGTCGCCGGGATGACGCCGGCTCATCCTGCCGACCGAGTGCGGTATCCCTCCAGGAGGGCGGGGAACGGCCGGCGCGAGTTGTCACGGAAAGTGTCGGTTAATTGCTCAGGGGATTTTTCGGTAGCTATGGGTAGAGCGGGCCGGAACAGTAGGTAGGGTTATCCGTAGAGCGTGTCGGGGTGGCCTTCCACCTGCGCGTTCAACGAATATTGCGAGTATTGCGGGTAACCTCTTGGTTCTCCGCTGAAGCTCCTCGTACGGTTTGTCTGGAGTCGGCCGCTGCGGCGCCCGACCTCTTCACCCTGCGAAGTGAGGAATTCGGCAAACCATGAGGAAAACAACGCTGAAGGCGATCGCCTGCACGATCGCCGCCTCGGGAATGGTCGCGTACTTCGCGACACCGGCCGCGTCCGCCCCGGCGGCGCAGCCCCCGACCGCCATCGTCAACGCCGGCTCGGCGGACGCCGTGCCCGGCCGCTACATCGTCGTGTTCAAGGGCCAGGGGCAGGGCGCGCAGTCGGTGAGCGCGGCGGCCTCCTCCATGACCCGCCAGTACGGCGGGCAGGTCCGGCACACCTACGGCGCGGTGCTCGACGGGTACTCCGCCTCGATGTCGGCCGACGAGGCCGCGCGGGTCGCCCGCGACCCGAAGGTCCAGTACGTCCAGCAGGTCACCCGGATGGTCGCCACCGACACCCAGAACAACCCGCCGAACTGGGGCGACGACCGCGTCGACCAGCGCGACCTGCCGCTGAACAACGCCTACACCTACCCGACCAACCCCGGTCAGGGCGCGCGGGTGTACGTGATGGACTCCGGCATCAACGCCAACCACACGGATTTCACCGGGCGCATCGCCGCGGGCTTTGACGCGGTCGACAACGACACCACGCCGCAGGACTGCCACGGGCACGGCACGCACGTCGCCGGCACCGCGGCGGGCACCACGTACGGCGTGGCGAAGAAGGCCACCATCGTGGCGGTGCGCGTCCTCGACTGCTCCGGCAGCGCCACCGACGACGACCTGATCGCCGGCATGAACTGGGTCAAGAACAACGCCGTCAAGCCCGCGGTGGTCAACTACAGCATCGGCTGCCGTCAGCGGTGCAGCAACCAGACCCTCGACAACGCGGTGAAGTCGGTGATCGACAGCGGCGTGCAGTGGGTGCAGGCGGCGGGGAACTCGACCGACGATTCCTGCTACTACAGCCCGCAACGGCTGCCCGAGGCGATCACGGTCGGCAACAGCACCAAGACCGACACCCGCCGCAGCGACAGCAACTACGGCTCGTGCCTGGACATCTGGGCGCCGGGCGACAACATCGTCTCCGCCTCGTACAACAACAACACCGGCAGCGCCACGATGTCCGGCACGTCGATGGCCTCGCCGCACGTCGCGGGCGCGGCTGCGGTCTACCTGGCGCAGAACACCTCCGCCACCCCGGCGCAGGTCCGCGCCGCGCTGGTCGACAACGGCACCACCGGGAAGCTGTCGGGCATCAACACCGGTTCGCCGAACGTGCTGCTGTACACCGGTTTCCTCAACGGCAACCCGCAGCCCGGTGACGTCACGGTCGCCAACCCCGGCAACCGCACGGCCACCGTCGGCCAGGCGTTCAGCCTGGACAACAGCGCCACTGGCGGCACCCAGCCCTACACCTGGAGCGCCACCGGCCTGCCGGCCGGGCTGTCCATCGACTCGGCCACCGGCCGCATCTCCGGCACGCCGAGCGCGGCGGGCACCGCGAACGTCACGGTGACCGCGACCGACAAGGCGGGCAAGGCCGGTTCGGCGTCGTTCACCATCACGGTGTCGACGACCGGCGGTGGCTGCCAGCCCGTCACCAACGGCACGGACTACGCGATCCGCGACCTCCAGACCGTGCAGAGCGCCGTCACGGTGTCCGGCTGCTCGGGCAACGCGTCGGCCACCTCGACCGTCGCGGTGAACATCGCGCACACCTACATCGGCGACCTGGTCGTGTCCCTGGTCGCGCCCGACGGCAGCGTCTACGTGCTGCACAACCGGGCCGGCGGCAGCGCGGACAACATCAACCGCAGCTACACCGTCAACCTGTCCAGCGAGGCGCGCAACGGGACGTGGCGCCTGCGCGTGCAGGACGTCGAGGTCAACGACATCGGGAAGATCGACACCTGGACGCTGACCCTCTGACGACCGCGGCGCCCGGCGAAGTCCCCCTTCGCCGGGCGCTCACGGGCAGGTCGCGCCTCGGACGGCGCGGCCGCGATGCTCAGGCAGGGGTTGCGGCGGTGACGGGCTCCGGTGCGGGCTTGCGGCCGCGTATCACGCACGGGGCCACGGTCGCGGTGGCCGGCACCCCGGCCGCGCCGGCCACGAACGCGGTGGACATGGCGTCGGTGAACGCGGCGCGGGCGCTGTCGGCCAACCGCGCCCATCAGGGCGGCGATGCGGCCGGTGCGGCGCGCCCGCTGCCCGCGCCGAGCAGGGCCAAGGCGACGACCAGCGGCACCACCCCGGTGGTCGGGGTGAGGTCGGCCGGCAGCAGGAAGCCGGCGGCCATCGCGACCATGCCGGTCATGGCGAGCGTGCGGTTGCCGACGCGGGTGCCGAGCGCCGCGCGCGGTGCGGGAAACCGTGCATGGGCAGTTCGATGATCATCCACACCGGCGCCGTCATGCCGACCACCGAGAGGATCGCGCCCAGCGGGTCGGGCTTCTGCCACGGGCCGCGCGACTCGGGCATCAGCACGATCGCGGCGGCGATGGCCACGACGGCGATCGGCACGTTGATCAGGATGGACCGCGTGCCGGGCATGACCAGCGCGCCGCCGACGCCCATCACCACGCGGGCGGCGACGAGTTCGCCGGGGCTGGTCACGAAGGTTGCGAACAGCGACGCGGCACCGAACAGGGCCGGCCCGACGATCATCACCCTCCGCCTGCCGAAGCGGTCGGCGAGGCTGCCCGCGGTGAGCAGGAGGCCCGCGAACACCGGCACGTAGCTGTCCAGCACCTACTGGACGTCCT
Organism: Saccharothrix sp. NBAS 001; assembly: GCF_056640475.1. Lineage (NCBI taxonomy): Bacteria > Bacillati > Actinomycetota > Actinomycetes > Pseudonocardiales > Pseudonocardiaceae > Saccharothrix > Saccharothrix sp. NBAS 001. The sequence continues at coordinate 6,651,483 of NZ_CM153251.1, read as the reverse complement.
GCGCGCTCGCCTTGAGCTTGCCGGTCATGATCTCTCCTCAGGGCTTTGCGCATGGTGTGCGCCGAGGTCGGGGCATGACGACCGACGACCTCCCCTCGGTGTGGACCAGGCAGCGCCGCTCCCGGGACCAGCCCTCGCTCAACCGGGCGCAGATCGTCGCGGAGGCGGTCGCGCTGCTGGACGCGGAGGGCATCGACGCGCTGACCATGCGCCGGCCGGGCACCCGCCTCGACGCCGGCGCGACCTCGCTGCACCGGCACGTGGCCAACCGCGACGAGCTGGTCGAGCTGGTCGTGGACGAGGTGTACGGCGAGATCCGCGTCCCGGGCATGATGGCGCTGCTCGCCGCCGCCGGCTTCCCCCCGGCCTAGGCGGGCCCGGCGATCGGCACGGTGCTCGCCTACGTGATCGGCGTCGGCATCAGCGAGGCCGCGTGGCTGACCGTGCCGGCCCGCAGCGGCCAGAGCGAGCGCGACTGGCAGCGCCGGCTCGGCCCGACCGCGGGCCGCGCGGTCGAGGACTACCCGATCCTGCGCAACGCCTTGAGCGTGCGCCGGTCCATCAGCCACCCGGTGGCCGTGACGACGGCGGCGAAGGCGACCACGCCGACCGGCGTCGCCGGCGGGAGCGCGCCGTCGGCGAGCCGGAGCAGGCCGTCGGAGGCCAGCCTGACCCCGGCGAACACCAGGACCACCGGCAGCACCTTCACCGGGCCGCGCCTGCCCGGCAGGTGCTGCCACAGCAGACCGACCACCGCCCCGGTGCACCACCACCGGACGACCACCCACACCACGAGCAACGCCGACTCCGCCAGGTAGCCGGGCTGGCGCTGCGCGAAGGACAGCCCGTCGAGCCAGACCCAGCCGTTGACCAGCAGGCTCACCGGCAGGCCCAGCGCCAGCGCGTACCGGATCGCGTGCCGGGCGTTGGCCACCGGCTCGGCACCCGGTCCGAGGGCGAGCAGGACGTCCAACGGCGTGAGGCCGCCGATCAGGTCGTAACCCCTTGGCGTGTCCGGCTCCCGCCGCCTCCTGGCGGTGACGACGACGTCACGCGCGTGCCGGCGCAGCGTGTCCAGGCCCGTCCCCAGGACGTTCTCGCGCACGGTCGACGCGCCCATCGGCCGGTCCAACGGCGATCGCAACCGCCGGAACACCAGCAGCACGACGACCGCCGTCACCGACCACACCGGGAGCGTCCAGCCCCACACGACCAGACCCCAGTCCACCACGCCCACGAAGAACAGCACGGCCGCCGCGGTCTTGAGCCACCGCACGTCGACCGGGTCCACCTCGGCGACGTGCCGCTTCATCAACGCCCACAACGCCATCACCGGCACGAGCAGCAGCGGGTCGGCCAGATCTCTCGCCAGTTGCGCGGGGTACCGGTCGAACGTGCAGCACACCGCTGCGGCGTCGAGCGGGAACGGGGACAGCCACCGGACCCGGCCGGTGTTCACCACGTCGGACGACAGCCGGTCCAGCACGACGAGAACCGCGACGACCACCGCGCCGCCCCACACCCACCGGCTGATCCGGTGCGCCGGGTCGAGGCGGCGGGCGATCCCGAACGCCTGGGCGACCGAGGCCGCGACCAGCGTCCCCAGCACCAGCACGAACGCGGTCTTCACGGTCACCGACAACGGGTTCACCGCGACGAGCGCGGGCCACTCCCGGTAGGTCCAGACGACCGGCAGCGCGCCGAGGCCGACGGCGGCGACCACCAGCGCGAGCAGCGGCAGGCGTCGCAACCGCCAGCGCCACGCGCAGAAACCGAACAGCGCCAGCACTCCCGCGCCCTCGACCCAGCCGACGAGCCGCAGGTCGACCACGGCACCGGGAGCGTTCAGGAAGTACTGGGCGGCGACGTCCGCGACCGCCGTCACGACCGCCACCACGGCGACCGGGACGGCCAGGCGCAGCGCTTCGGCGCGCGCCCCGGCGGGGGTCGGCGATCTCCGGATCCACAACACCAGACCCACCGCCACCACGACCTGCGCGAGCCACGACAAGGCCAGGGCGAGCACCGACCACGGGTGGGTCACGGCGGCCGCGCCGACCGCCACCCGGGCGTCCGGCACGACGACGACCGACCACGGCCCGGCGCGGTCGGTCGTCCACGTGGTCTCCACGTCGGTGCTGGTGGCGGGCGCGGGCGCCGGTGAGCGCGCCCAGCCGGCGGGCGTGCGCACCGAGACCCTGGTCCACCTCGCGGCGGACAGCGCCGCCGGCGGCTGGTGGGTGAGCTGCCACCGGTCCGGCCCGGACGCGGTGACCCGGACGACCCCCACCGCGAAATCGGGGGTGCCGACCACGTCGGTGTAAACGCGGTCGACGACCTCCAGCCGGTCGCCGACGACGGTCGCCGAAGCCGGCGACTCCCGGATCTCGGCGGCGCGGTCCTCCTCGCGGCCACGGCCGAGCAGGCAGCGCAGCGCGCCCCGGTACGCGGACTCGTCCGGTGGGGCGAGCAGGTGCGGTGCCAGCGGGTTGTCCCGGGGCAGGCTGATCTCCAGCCGGCTCGTCACCCGGACGTAGTCGCGCCCGGCCGCGTCCACGGTCGTCTCGGCGGCCACCTCCACGCCGGGCAGCGGCGCGCAGTCGAAGTCGCCGTAGACCTCACCGCCCCCGAACCCGGCCATGATCGACAGCACCAGGGCCGTCGAGCCCGCGACCAGCAGCGCGGCCCCGGAGATCACCGCGATCGGCTGGTACCACTTGTCCGTCATGCCCCGCCCCGATCCCCCGTGGGTGCATGAGCGGTATCCGGCGGCCGGGGGCCGGCGTTACCGACGGGGGGAGCGGCCGGCCCGCGAGCCGGCCGCTCCGCGCCGGGATCAGGCGCAGTACTGCCCCACGGCGTCCACGAGGATCCGGGCCGCCTGGTCGATCACCTCCTCCGTCACGTTCAACGGGGGCATCAGCCGGATCACGCAGTCGTCGCGGCCGCCCAGCTCGATGATCAGGCCCCGGCGCAGCGCGTAGGACTGGACGGCCGCCGCCCGTTCGGCCGCGGGTGCCCCGGTGACCGGGTCGGCCAGTTCGACGCCCAGCATCAGGCCGCGACCGCGGATCTCGCGCACCCAGGGGTTGCCGTCGAGTTCGGCCAGCCGGGTGCGCAGCTGCTCGCCGCGCTCGCGCACGTTGGCCAGCACGTCGTCGCGCCGGAAGATCCGGATCGTCTCCACGCCCGCCGCGAACGCCGCCTGGTTGCCCCGGAACGTGCCGGTGTGCGCGCCGGGGGCCCACGTGTCCAGGCGCTTGTCGTAGATGATCAGCGCCACCGGCAGGCCGATGCCGCTCAACGCCTTCGACGCGATGATCACGTCCGGCTCGATGTCGTACTGCTCGAAGGCGAACCAGGTGCCGGTGCGGCCGCAGCCGGTCTGCACCTCGTCCACCACCAGCGGGATGTCCAGCGCCCTGGTCAGCGCCCGGAGCCGGCGGACGAAGTCGAGCCGCGCCGGGATCACGCCGCCCTCGCCCTGCACCATTTCGAGCACCACCGCGGCCGGCAGGGGGATGCCGCCGTTGGGGTCCTCCAGCGCGCGTTCCAGCAGGTTCACGCAGTTGGTCTCGCACGAGTCCGGCCGCAGCCCCAGCGGGCAGCGCGAGCAGTACGAGTAGGGGAAGAAGTGCACGCCGGGCATCCCGCCGGCGACCGGCTCCTTCTGCGACACCAGGCCGGTCAGCGCCATCGCCGCGTGGCTGGAACCGTGGAAACCGCCCTGGAACGAGATGATCTCGCTGCGCCCGGTGGCGGTCTTGCACAGCTTGAGCGCCGCGTCCACGGCGTTCGCGCCGGTCGGCCCGCAGAAGTGCACCTTCATCCGGGACCGCAGGTCGGGTGCGAGCATGGACAGCTGGGCGTCCAGGAACTCGCGCTTGGCCGGGGTGGGGAAGTCCAGCGCGTGGGTGAGCACGGACAGCCGGTCGGCCGCCGCCGCGGCCACCTCGGGGTGGTTGTGGCCCAAAGACAGCACACCGGCTCCGCACAGGAAGTCGATGAACACGTTGCCGTCCACGTCGCGCACGTAGCTGCCGAAGCCCTCGGCCAGCGCGATCGGCAGCCGGCGGGGGTAGCTGCGGGCGTTGGACTCCCACCGGGTCTGGTGGTCCAGGTACTCCGCCGACCTCGGGCCGGGCAGGTCCGTGGTGACCAGCGGGAAGTGTTCGGTGGTCTGGGTCATGATGGCCTCCGCGCGGGTTCGGCCGCGCTCTCTTCGGTCAGTTCGACGGCGGGGTTGCCCCGCCACCGCGACCGGGTGGGGACGTCGGTTCCCTTCATCAGGAAGGAATCCGGTTCCAGCAGGGAGTTCTCGCCCACGGTCGTGCCGTAGTGGACGAAGGCGCCGGTGCACAGCGTCGCGCCCGCGCCGATTCGGACGTGGTCGGACTTGAACGCGCCGTCCTCCAGCGAGTGCGCCTGGATGACGCTGCCGGCGTTGAGCGAGCAGTCGTCGCCGATGGTGATCAGCGACTTCTCCGGGATCGAGCAGCCGTCGTCGAACACCCGCCGGCCGATCCGCACGCCGAGCAGCCGCCACAGCGCGTTCTTCATCGGGGTGCCGTCGAACAGCATCAGGTACCGCCCCGGGCTGAGCTTCCAGAAGCGCTCGTGCCGCCAGAAGACCGGGTCGTAGATCGAGCAGAACCTCGGGCGCAGCCGGCGGAAGCCCTGCACCGCCCGTTCGGCGAACACCATGAAGCACGCCGAGAACACCACCGACAGCACGAGGTCCGCCGACGTCGTCAGCCAGCCGTAGGTGCTGTGCAGGCTTCCGGCGGCCACGCCGATCAGCACCAGCCCGAACACCTGGAGCCAGTGCACCAGCAGGTAGATCAGCGCGGTGACCGCGTTGTGCCGGTTCTTCGCGCCCAGCCGCAGCCGGCGGCCTTCGAGCACGTCGATGTCGGCGTCGCGCTTGACGTTGCGCGGGATCTCGAACGCGGGCGAGCCGAGCAGACCGGTGTTGGTCCGCACCGGGCCGTCCAGCGGCACCAGCACCTTCGTCGCCAGCAGGCAGTCCTCGCCCACGCGGGCGTCCGGCGGGTAGGCGATGTTGTTGCCCAGGAAGGCTTTCGGCGCGACCGCCACCTCGCGCACCCGGAACGACGTGCCGGAGAAGTCGGCGTTGAGCAGGGAGAGCCCGTCCGACACCATGGTGCCGACGCCGATCGTGGACAGCCCGGGTGCCTCGTGCTTGACCTCCACGCCGAAGTTCGAGCCGGTCTGCTCCACCCGCCCGAGCCGGTAGCCCAGCGCGCGCAGGTAGTGCACGATGGCCGAGCTGTCGCCGAACAGGTAGTTGAGCGCCCGGACGTTCGTCAGCCGGGAAACCCCTTGGTGCAGGGAGAAGCGCAACCCGTACAGCGGGTACGCCCGGCCAGGCCGCACGAACCGCGACAGCAGCCTCGGCACGGTCAGCACCAGCACCAGGGTGGCCAGCAGGCCGCCGAAGTACAGCAGCGCCGAGTCGGCCAGCTGACCCCGGTAGAACGCCCAGTCGGCGAAGTCCGGCGTGCCCTCGTACACCATGGCCATGGCCAGGTCCGTCACCAGCAGCGACGCGGGCAGCGGGAACAGCACCAGCACCACGAGCTGGCTGAGCCCGAACCAGAACCGCCGGCCACGCGGCAGCCGGGTCCCGTCCAGGGCGCGGTAGTCCACAGTGGACTTGCGGGCCGGGGTGCCGTGCCACGACTCGCCGTCCGGCACGCGCTGCCCACCGTGCAGCGACGAGGCGTGCCCCAGCTGGGCGTGGTCGCCGATCGCGGTGTCGACGTCGAGCACGGCCATCTCGCCGACGAACGCCTCCCGACCCAGCGTGATCCGCCCGGTCCGCAACCGGCCGCCGCGCACCTGGTAGCCGTTGAGCCACGAGTCCTTGCGGACCACCGCGCCGGCACCGATGGTGACGAGGTCCGTGCAGACCGGTGGGTTCCGGGTCAGCAGCAGCGCGCCCCGGCCGATCTTCGCGCCGAGCGCCCGCAGGTAGAGCACGTAGAGCGGGGAACCGGCCAACAACGCCATCGGGCTGAACCGGATCAGCGCCTTCACCGTCCAGAAGCGCAGGTAGGCCCAACCCCACAGCGGGATCTCCCGCTCGTCCCACCGCCCGATCAGCAGCCACTTCGCGCCGATCGGCACCAGGGACAGGAACGCGAACGCGAGCGCCGCCGAGGCCACCGCGCGCAGGTACAGCCCGCCGATCCCGTCCGCCCCGGCGATCCAGCCGAAACCGGTGTCCAGCAGCAGCCCCGCCCCGCAGGCGTAGCCGAGGAAGACCAGCACCTGGGCGAACCCGCAGAGCAGGTAGCGGGCCGTCGCGTAGCGCCGCGCCGGTTCCACCGTGACCGATTTGCCGCCGCCGGCCAACGAGGCCGCCAGCGCGCGCACCGACGGGTGCCGGTAGACGTCGCGCATCGGGATGGGAGGCAGTTCGGTGCGCTGCCGCACTTTCGCGCAGAACCTGGCCAGCAGCAGCGAATCCGCGCCCAGCTCGGCGAAGAACTCGCTGTCCACCGACACCTCGTCCACGCGGAGCACCTCGGCCAGCGCCTCGGCCAGCGCCCGCTCGGTCTCGTCGCCGGGCGGCACGTGCGCGCGTCCGCCGGCCAGCGCCCGCCGGGCCGAGGGCGGCGGCAGGTTGCGCCGGTCGGCCTTGCCCTGCGGCGTCATCGGCACCAGGTCGAGCGGTTCCAGGTAGGCGGGGACCATGTACGCGGGCAGGCGCTCCCGCAGCACCCGGTAGATCTCGTCGGCTCCCGGGTCCGCCGCGCCCTGGCGCAGGCTGTAGTACCCGACCAGCTCGGCGGTCGCCGGGTCGGGCCGGTAGGGCTCGACCACCGCCTGGGCCACGCCGGGCACCCGGAGCAGCACCGACTCGATCTCGGTCAGCTCCACCCGGTAGCCCCGGATCTTCACCTGGGTGTCGATCCGGCCCAGGTACTCCACCTCGCCCGCGTCGTCGATGCGGGCCAGGTCGCCGGTCCGGTAGATCCGGCCGGACGGGTTGTTCGGCACCCCGAGGAAGTCCGGGATGAACGCCCGCCCGGTCAGCTCCGGCCGGTTGAGGTAGCCGGTGGCCAGGCCGATCCCGGCGATGCCCAGCTCGCCCGCCTCGCCCCGGTCCAGCGCGCGCGGCTCGTCCGGGTCGAGCACCACCACCGAGTACGTCGGCAGCGGCACGCCGATGGTCACCGGGCGGTCCGGCCGCACCACGGCCCAGGTCGCGGTGACGGTCGCCTCGGTCGGGCCGTACACGTTGAGGAACCGCCGGTCGGGGCGGTGCCAGCGGGTCACCAGGTCCTCCGGGCACGCCTCGCCTGAGACCAGCAGGAACCGCAGGTCCGGCAGGTCGGCGTCGATCGTGGCGAGCAGCGTCGGCACGCAGCACAGCGCGGTGATCCGCCGGTCGAGCAGGAACTCCCGCAGCTCGTGGCCGACCAGCGCCGCGCCCGGCGGACGCGGCACGAGGGTCGCGCCGGACAGCAGCGGCACCCAGATCTCCTCGACCGAGAAGTCGAAGGCGATCGTCATGCCCTGGTACATCCGGTCGCCGGGCTCGATCCCGTAGACCTCCACCGCGACCCGGACGAAGTTGCAGATCGCGGCGTGCTCCACGGTCACGCCCTTGGGGCGGCCGGTCGACCCGGAGGTGTAGACGACGTAGCACAGGTCGTCCGGCGGCACGCCCTTCTCGTCGGCGGTGAGCCGGTGCGAGGGCAGGTTCGGGTCCGCCTCGTCCAGGCACACCGCGTCGACCGGGACCCGGTCGCGCAGCGACGACGCGGTCAGCACCCGGCGGACGCCGGCGTCCCGCGCGATGAAGTCCAGCCGGTCGTCCGGGAACGCCGGGTCCAGCGGCACGTAGGCCGCGTTGGCCTTGAGCACCGCGAGCGTCCCGACGTAGGTGTGCGCCGGGTCGTCGAACAGCAGGCCGACCCGGTCGCCGGGCCGGACGCCCGCCGCGCGCAGGTGCCGGGCGAGCCGGTTGGCCCACCGGTCGAGTTCGGCGAAGGTCAGCCGGACGCCGTCCGCGTCCACCGCCAGGGCCCCGGCCACGGCGTCGCAGTGCTGCTCGAACACCTCCTCCAGCCGTTCGCCGTCCCGCCAGCGGACCTCCTGGCCGAACCCGCCGCAGGTGAGGACCCGGCCGTCGGCGACCACGCCGATGGGAGCGTCGCGCGGGCTCACCGCCCGACCCCGACGGGCTCGCCGAGCCCGAACACGTCGTGCAGGCGGCGCACCGCCTGGTCGACCAGGCCGGCGGGCAGGACGGCGGTGAACCGGGACGACGAGGTGGTCAGCGCGGACACCACGCCGCCGAGTTCGCCCACCGCGCGCAGCAGCCCGGCCAGGTAACCGGGGTGGTCGAACAGGCCGACGCCCACCACGGACACCGCGCCCAGGCCGTCCTGCACGGTCCAGGGCGCGCCCAGCTCGCGGGCGACCTCGTCGACCACGTCGACCACCCGGTCGCCGCCGCGCACGGTGAACCGCACCTCGTGCCCGTCCTTCCAGGTCAGCACGTCCGGGTTGAGGCCGTGCTCGACCAGCCGGGCCAGCGCCGGTCCGCAACGGTCGGCCGCGGTGCCGGCGAGGGCCAGCGACACCAGCCGGACGTCGCGCTCGTGCGCGATCCCGACCACCCGGTGGCCGGCCTCCAGCGGTTCGGCGGCGACCGTCGTGCCCAGCACGGGCCACGCCGAGTGCACCACCCGCACCCGCACCTCGTGCCGCTCGGCGAGCGCGACCGACCTCGGGTGCAGCACCTTCGCGCCGCGCCCGGCGAGTTCGGTCATCACGTCGTAGGGCACGGTGTCCAGCCGCGTGCTGCCGGGCACCACCCTCGGGTCGGCGGTGTGCACGCCGGGCACGTCGGTGCAGATCTCGCAGTCCGCGCTGCCCAGCGCGGCGGCCAGGGCGACCGCCGTGGTGTCCGAACCGCCCCGGCCGAGCGTGAGCAGTTCGCCGTCCTGGTCGCGGCCCTGGAACCCGGCCACGACGACGACCCGCCAGCGCTCCAGCCGCCGCCGGATCCGGTGGGCGTCGATGTGCTCGATCACGCCCGCGCCGGGTCGTCCGCCCACGACGATCCCGGCCTGGTCGCCGGACAGCGACCCGGCGGCGATCCCGCACTGGTTGAGGGCCAGCGCGAGGACGGCGGCCGAGACCTGCTCGCCGGTCGCCATCAGCTGGTCCAGTTCGCGCTCCTCGGGTTGGTCGGCGAACTCGCCCGCGAGCGCGACCAGGTCGTCGGTGGTGTCGCCCATGGCGGACACCACGACCACGACCCGCTTGCCCTCCTCGGTCAGCGCGACCAGCGACCGGGCCACGTCCCGGACCTGCCCGGGGGTGGCCAACGAGGAGCCGCCGTACTTGCGCACCACGAGTCCGCCCGGTAAATCGCCGGCGCCATCACGCCCGGCGAGTGGCCAGGTCTCGGCCGGACTGGCTCCGACCGGCTCCGAACATTTCTTCATCACCTTGTGACCCCTGATCTTTCAGCATTTGGTGTGCAACTGCCGAAGTGCGGGGCAGGGTCGTCCGACCGACTGCTCAGTGAATTGGTTAGCCATCTGACCCGGTGCCCCTTTAGGTTAATTGCGCCTGGAGGTGAAACCGGTGCGGCAAATCTGAACGTAGCGCAGCTTCCCGGGGTGTGAACACCCCCAGAAGGCTTACAGGGCACCAGGTCCGAAGTGGCTCGGTGGCCCGCGCAAGTCGTGGTGCGCAAGGGCCCGGCATGAACCGAACGGCGGAATCGGGATTCCGTGGAGTGGCTGCCGCATTCCAGCCGACCGGTCGCCGGAGAGGGCTCCGATCGGCCTGGAATAGTCCCGGTAGGAGGGGGTTTGCGGGTTTTTCCGGTAATTGTTAAGGCGCTGGTCAGTACTGGTTCCGGGGCCGGTTCGCGGTCCTTTTCGAGCGGTTCTCCGGCGCGCGTTTCGTATTCCTTCGCGGTTATGTCCGATTCGTCGCGAAAATGCGCGTGCGGGACTGTGCACGCACGGTCACAAGTGAGGGGTCCTCGTTCGGACGCTTTCCGGTTTCGGACAGCGGCCCAATGTCCGGAATCGCGTGGTTCATCACCTTCCCGAACGGGTACCGCTCGGGCGCGGGCGGAACCCGCCGCGCCGGCACCCGGCCGCGCCGACCGACCGACCGACCACCACCGGGGATCCGGCCGGGTGGCCGGGCGCACCCGCCCGCGTCCGTTGTGGAGCGACCACAGTGGACGGACGGCACCGGAGTGTCGGACACCGAACCACCCGCCGGGGGCCGACCTCGCCCGGTCCGGGCACCGAGGCCCGCCCGGTGCGGGTTCACCAGGTCGGCGGATGCGCGGCCCCGCCACGGGGTGTGATTCTCGGCGGGGGGCGGACCGTGATCGCCACCTCTTGGCAGTATGGGCGGGGTGGTGATCGACGTGGGGCTCGAACTCGTGCCGGCCGCGCTCGGCGCGGTGCTGATGGTCGGTCTCGGCGTGTTCGCGCTCGCCTGCCGGCTGTCGGCGGGGGAGCCGGTGCCGCCCGCGCACGCCCGGCGGGTCGCCCGGTGGCAGCTGGCCGCGCCGTGGGTGTTCGGGGCCGCGGCGGCCGTGGTCGTGGTCGACCTGGGGTGGATCCTGCTGGCGGCGTGACCACGTCCACGGTGGACGGCGCACGCCGGGCCGCGCGCGGATCTCCCGCGCGGCCAACGATTCCGCGCCACGCGCACCGAGTGACGCACGCCACCCACGCCCGGACGACGATGTCCGGACGCGGTGCGGGTGGGAGGCTCCCGGTCAGCCCGCGATCTCGGGCTCGGCCAGCGAACTCGCCGAGGTGAACAGCATCCACAGCAGCGCGCCCACCACCAGGCCGCTGATGACGAACACCGGGAACACCAGGTTGAACACGGCGGTGCCCTGCGGCGCGGCGACGCTCGCGTCCGAGACCACGTGCACCGCGGCCATGCCGGTGTAGTGCATGCCGGTCACCGCGACGCCCATGACCAGGCCGGCCACCACGCTCGCCGTCGTCGTCTTCACGACCAGGGTGAACCAGAACGCCGCCGTGGCCGCCGCGATCGCGATCACCACGGACAGCGCGACCAGGCCCTGGTCGTAGTTGATCTCGCCCTTGAAGCGGATCGCGGACATGCCCAGGTAGTGCATCCCGGCGACGCCGACCCCGGCCAGCACGCCGGCGATGATCAGCCGCATCCTGGTGAACCGGACCAGCGTGACCAGGGACAGCCCGACGCCCACCACGACCACGGCGACCAGCGCGGACAGCGCGGTCAGCGGGGCCGAGTACTTGATCGTCGTGCCGGGGATGTCGAAGCCGAGCATGGCGATGAAGTGCATCAGCCAGATGGCGATGCCGCCGATGGCGAACGCGCCGAACACGGTCCACAGGACCTTGGCGCCCCGGCCGGGCTCGCGTCTGGCTCTGGCCATGCAGGACAGGCCGATCAGCGAACCGATGACGGACACCGCGTAGGCGAGCACGAGCGTCCACGCGCCGGAGGAGAAGTGCTGCATCGAGTCGTGGTTCACGGAGGTACCGATCTTTGGGAGTGCGGAGTTGGCGGAGAACCCCTGCTTACCGGCCCACTCTGGGCGTTCGGGGCGATTACCGCCAGAGCCGGTAACCCACTTGAGGCATATTTCCCACAACATCATCACGCATTGTGAGCGACACGGCACAGCGCGCTGGTTTTCGCCCCCTTGGGACCGCTACCAGGGCTTCGACGCTGGTCGGAGCCCTGACGGCGACGGGTGGTGGCATTTATCACCCGCGCTGGACCACATTTCCGTAGTTGTTCGGACGGGCCCGTTTCGCGGGGTGTGCGCCAATCCCGAAACGGTTCAGCGGAAGTACGCGACGACGTCCGCCGGCGTGCACGGCGCGCCGAAGTGCCCGCCCGCCCCGGCGTCCGCGCCGGCCGACCGCCACCACGCCGCCTGCGCCGCGTCGCGCACGCCGTCCACCACCACGGTCACGCCGGACGCCCGGACCGCCGACACCAGCGACGCCACGTACTCCGCGCGGTGGTCCACCAGCCGCGCCGCCACCCGCACGCACCGCACCGGCAGGTCGTCCAGCGCGGACAGCTCGGCCGGGCCCAACCCGAAGTCGTGCAACGCCGTCCGCACGCCCATGTCCGCCAGCACGGACAGGTTGTCCACCGCCTCCACCCCGGCCAGCGCGCCCACCGGCATCCCGACCATCAGCCGGTCCGCCGCCAGCCCGGTCTCCTCCAGCACCCGCACCACCCGCGACACCAGGTCCGCGTCGCCGGACTGCACCGCCGTCAGCCCGACCACCAGCGGCGCCTCGATGCCCGCGCGCTGCCGCCACCACCGCGCCTGGCCGCCCGCCACCCGCAGCAGCCACTCGCCCAGCGGCAGCACCAGCCCGGTCTGCTCGGCCAGCTCCACGCACGCGTCGTGCGCGAGCGGCGGCTCGCGGTCCCAGTGCAGCAGCGCCTCCACGCCCGCCACCCCGCCGGCGAACCCGATCACCGGCCGGTAGCGCACGCCGATCTCGCCCTGCTCCCACGCGCCGGGCATGCCGACCGCGAGCGCCTGGGCGTGCCGGTCGGCCACGTCCTGGTCGTGGTGGAACAGCTCCCACTGGCCGCGCCGCCCGCGCTTGGCCCGGCGCAGCGCCTGGTCGGCGGCCCGCAGCAGCTCGGCGGGCTCCAGGTCGCGAGCCGGCCTGCGGACCACGCCGATGCTCACCGACACCGCCAGGCCGTGCCCCTCCACGAACGTCGGCTCGGCCAGGTCCTCGTTGATCGCGGACACGATCAGCGCGATGTCCGGGGTCTGCGCGGTGTTCTCCACCAGCACGCCGAACTCGTCGCCCTCGAACCGGGCCACCATCGCGTTCTCCCGGGCCAGCACGCTCTTGAGCCGCTGCGCGACGTGCACCAGCAGGCGCTCGCCCGCACGTCCGCCGAGGCTGTTGCACACCATGCCGAACGCGTCGACGTCGAGGTGGAACAGCGTGACGCCGTGCACCGGGTCGGCCCGCCGCAGCGCGCTCTCCAGGTAGGTGGTGAAGTACTGCCGGTTGGGCAGGCCGGTCAGCACGTCGTGCAGCGCCTGGCGGTTCAGCTCGCCCTGCAACAGCATCAGCTCGGTGCCGTCCTCGACCACGGTCACGAAGTGCGCGGGCTCCTCGCGGGCGTCGCGCATCAGCGAGGTGGTCAGCGTGATCCGGGCGACCTCGCCGTTGCTGCGCAGCAGCCGGTGCGACTGCCGGACCCGCTCCTCGCCGCCGTCGAGCAGCAGCGCCATCGCCTCGCGCAGGGCGGTCTCGGAGTCCGGGTGGACCAGGTCGAACACGGTCCGCTCGGCGAGTTCGGCCGTCGAGTGGCCGAGGATCCCGGTGATCGCGTCGTTGGCCCGCACGACCCGGCCCGCCAGGTCCACGATCAGCACGCCGCTGGTCGAGGACGTGACCACCTCGTCGACCAGCGCCTCGCTCTCGTGCAGCCGCCACTTGGCGTCCCGGACGGCCTTGAGCAGGGTGAGCTGCATGCTCTCCTGCTGCTCGAACACCGACCGGCGGTTCGCGGCCAGGAACCCGGCGGACAGCGCGCCGAGGCCGACCGCGATCCGCTCGGCGTGCTCGGCCACCGGGTGGAACTCGGCCAGCCCGAACAGGCCCCGGCCGAGCACGTCGGTGGTGACGCGCAGCCCGGCCTCGCCGACGTAGCCCAGGGCGACGAGTTCGTCGCCGACCTGTTCGAGCCGCTCGCCCGCGAACGGCTCGACGTGCAGCGCGTCGCAGATCCGGTCGAGCTGCCGGCGCAGTTCGGCGTCGAGCTGCTCCCTGCTGTGCGACACCACGATCGCGCCGCTCATCAGGTAGGCCCACTTGCGGGCGAGTGATTCCCGTCCCCGGTCGGGGACCGGTGCGGACGGCGTGGCGTCCGGTTCTCGGTCTGCTTCAGGCATTCCCGTTGCCCTGCTCTGATTCCAGGTTGGGCGGCAGCTTACCTACTTCGGGTCTCCGCACGCTCGACCAGAGGAGTGAACAAAATACCCACGATCGATTCGTCGGTGCTACCGGGATGACTATCGGTCAGATTCTTTTCCGCAATTTTCGGGTTACTGCCGCCGATTCGGTCAATCCGGACCTCACCTGTTGACCCGACCGACACCTGCGTAGAGCAACATGTTCATGTCCGGCACGTCGGAGATGTCCGACGGCCCGCCCGGCCGCCATTCCGCGCAGCCCACCAGGCCCGGTTCGACCAGGTCGAACCCGTCGAACAGGGCCAGGATGTCGGCGTGCCGGCGGACCGTCATCCGGTCCCGGCTGCCGCTGTCCCGGATCGCCTCGGCGGCCTCGTGCAGCGGCTGCCCGACGTGGTCCGCGCTGGCGTGGCTGGCCGCCAGGTAGCTGCCGGCCGGCAGCGCGTCCCGGTAGCCGGCCACCAGCCGGGCCGGCTCCCACTCGTCCGGGATCCAGTGCAGCATCAGCATCATCAGCAAGCCGATCGGCCGGTCGAAGTCCAGCAGCTCCTTGACCTGCGGACTTCCCAGGACGCCCGCGACGTCGCGCATGTCCGCCCGGACGATCGCCGCCCGGTCGTTGTCGGCCAGCATCAACTCGCTGTGCGCCACCGCGATCGGGTCCCGGTCGACGTAGACCACCCGGCACGCCGGGTCGACCCGCTGGGCGACCTCGTGCACGTTCGACACGGTCGGGATGCCGGAACCGATGTCCAGGAACTGCCGGACGCCCTGGTCGGTCATGAACCGCACGGCCCGGCCGAGGAAGGCCCGGTTGACCCGGGCGCCGGCCCGCACGCCGGGCATCAACTGGTCGATCTTCAACGCGATCTCGCGGTCCACGGCGAAGTTGTGCGCGCCGCCCAGCATGAAGTCGTAAGCCCGCGCGATGCTCGGCACGGAAACGTCCACGCTTTGCGGAACCCAGTCCGATCGGACCACCGCGAACACCTCATCGCCGCTCGGGAACGCCCGAGTTTAGCGAGATCACCGCCGGATTCATTGGGCCACCAGCGTGACCACCCTGTCACCCGATCGGGTACTCCCTCCTTCGTCCGAATGCCGCCTAAAGTGGGCCTCCACCACCCGCCTCCCACCGAGGAGTGACAATGTCGGTCCCGGTGGCACCCGGTCGGCTGCCCCTACTTGGTCACACCGTGTCACTACTGCGGCGTCGGGCCGAATTCACCGCCGCACTCCGCGCGCACGGCGAGATCGTGAAAGTCGACCTCGGTCCGGTGCCCACCTATTTCGTGACGAGCCCCCGGCTCACCCACCAGGTCCTGGTCACCGACGGCCCGAGGTTCCGGAAAGGGCTCCTCTTCGAGCGGTTCCGGCCCTACATGGGCAACGGCTTAGCCCTGTCCGACGGGACGTTCCACCGCCGGCAGCGACGGATGATGCAGCCCGCCTTCCACCGCGAGCGCATCGCGCACTACGCCGAGGCGATGGTCCGCGCGGCCACCGACCTCGCCGACACCTGGCAGGCCGGCGTGCCGCGGGTGGTCGAGGACGACATGCAGGCCCTCGCGGTCACCGTGGTCGGCGAGACGCTGTTCTCCACCGAGATCGGGCAGCGGGCCGTCGCCGAGATCCGCCGCTCGGTGTTCGACGTGATCCAGAACGGAGCCGTGCGGGCCCTGTCGCCGGGGTTCGTGTCCAAGCTCCCGATCCCGGTCAACCGCAAGTTCGACCTGGCCATCGAGCGGATGCGGGCCATCGTCCTGGAGGTCGTGGCGAGCTGGCGCGCCGAGGGCGTCGACCACGGCGACCTGCTGTCCACGCTGCTGCTCGCGCACGACGAGGAGTCCGGCGAGGGCATGACCGACCAGCAGGTCTACGACGAGGTGATCACCCTGCTCACGGCGGGCATCGAGACGTCCGCGGTCGCGCTCGGCTGGCTGTTCCACGAACTCGCCGAGCACCCCGAGGTGGAGCGCCGGGTGCACGCCGAGGTGGACGACGTGCTGGCCGGCCGCCCGGTCACGTTCGCCGACCTGCCCCGGCTCGGCTACCTGTACCAGGTCGTCAACGAGGTGCTGCGCAAGTACCCGATCTGGATCCTGATGCGCAAGGCGATCGAGCCCGTCGACCTGGCCGGCACCGTGCTGCCGACCGGCGCCGAGGTCATCGTCAGCCCGCACGTAGTGCACCACGACCCGGCGCACTACCCGGACCCGGAGCGCTTCGACCCCGACCGGTGGACCGGCGAACGGGCCGCCGCGCTGCCCAGGGGCGCGTTCGTGCCGTTCGGCGGCGGCACCCGCCAGTGCATCGGGAACGTGTTCGCGCAGACCGAGATCGTCATCGCGCTGGCCACCGTCGCGGCCCGCTGGCGGCTGGTCCAGGTGCCCGGCACGCGGGCCCGCAGCAAGTTCACCACCGCCGCCTACCCGGTCGACCTGGTGATGACGCCCGTGCCGCGCACCTGACGGCGGACGTCCCCCCGAGCCGACTCCGCGAAGCCTCGTGCCCTCCGGCGATCCGCACCGGGGGGCACGAGTGTGTCCGGGGGCGCTACGGCAGGGGAGCCGCGCCGCGCTCCGCGATCAGCTGCTTCATGTACTCGCCCTCGCTCGACTGCGACTTCAGCATGTTGTCGGCGAGCGTGCGGACCACCGGGACGCCGGCGTGCGTGGCCGCGTACTGGGCCATCGGCGCGCCGCCCTGGTGGTGCCGGAGCATCAGCTGGAGGAAGTACACGTCGAACTCGGTGCCGGACAGCGACCGCAGCCTGGCCAGCTCCTCCGACGTGGCCATGCCCGGCATCAGGCCGGTCTGCCCCTGCTCCTGCCCCGACGACGCGTGGTCGTGCGAGGAGGACTCCATCCACTTCATGTGGGTGCCGTCCGACGACTGCTCGGGCGCTCCCCAGAGGGACAGCCAGCCCTTCATCCGGCCCACCTGCTCCAGCTGCGTCGACTCGATGTCGAAGGCGAGCTGGCGGATGGCCGGGTTCGTCGTCTTGTCCCGCGCGGTGTTCGCCATGGTGATGCCCTGGAGGTGGTGCACCGCCATGTCCTGCGTGAACCCGATGTCCACCGAGTCCCGGCCCGGCGCGCCCGTCGAGTCCGAGCCGGGCAGCTGGATCAGCAGCCCGACCGCCGCGCCGAGCAGCAGCACGGCGACCACCGCCACCGTGACCACGACGGCCCTGGTGGCGGTGGTGCTGCTGCGCGGCTGCTGCCCGGTGTCCTCAGCGGTCAAGATCAGCTGCTCGGCTGGGTGACCGGCGGGGTCCCGCCGGTCTCGCCCTGGTCCTCGGTGCCACCGTCCATCGGGACGGCGTCCGCGCCGGGCTTCTCGGCCACGAACGGCGGCGGGTTGTCCACGTCGAACGTGGTCGAGTCGCAGGCCGCGCCGATCTCCGGGTACGTGTTCTGGTTGCGCCGCAGCGACTGGATGAACTGGTCGATGCGCTCGTCGTCCGCGTTCTCCAGCTTGAGCTGGTGGCCCCACGACTGGAGCGAGATCGGCTTGTCCAGGCCGGGGTACGGCGAGATCATCGTGTACTGCTGGCCTTCGGCCTTCTTCTGGAGCTTGGTGAGCGGCTCACCGGTGATCTGGTCCGGGTTGTACGCGATCCAGACCGCGCCGTGCTCCAGCGCGTGCACCATGTTCTCGGTGCGCACGGCCTTCGGGTACACGATGCCGGTGCAGTTCGCCCACGCACCGTCGTGCGGACCACCGAAGGGCGGTGACTGGTCGTAAGCCACCCGCTGGGTCGGCTGCACGTGCTTGCCGGCCTTGTAGTCCTTCTTGATCACGCCCTGGATCTGGTCCGAGGGGTCCTTGTTGTCCGCGGACGGGTTCCACTTCGCCAGCGCGGCCTCTTGCTCGTTCTTGGCCGAGATCTGCGCGTACGCGTACCCGAACACCGTTCCCGCCAGCGCCAATACGGCGATCACCGCGATGATGGTGCCCCACGGCTTCGGCTTCTTGGCCACCACCGAGGACCGCGCCGCCGCCACGCTGGACCGCGTGGCCTTAGTCTTCTTGCCGCTGGTCATGTCCGCCTCAGGTCAGTCGTCATACGCCCATGCCGCGGGCCAGTGTAGGGAACCGGTGTCTGGTCGTCGTCAACTGCCGGTCACCACGGGTGGCTGTTAACAGTTGCCCAGGTGGCCTACCTCTCACTCCTCGGGACGCGTATCCCGGTCGAGACCAGCGGGAACGCTTCCCTAGACTTAACGGGTGACTCCCGCTGTGCTCGCTGACCTGGTCCGTGCGACGGCCGTGGACGTGTTGTCCACCCGCGGCCTCGACCCCGCCGCCCTGCCCGCGACGGTGACCATCGAGCGACCCCGCAACCCCGAGCACGGCGACTACGCGACCAACCTCGCCCTCCAGGTCGCCAAGAAGCTCGGCGTCGTGCCCCGCGACCTGGCCGGCTGGCTGGCCGAGGCGCTGACCGGCACCGACGCCATCGCCTCGGTCGACGTCGCCGGCCCCGGCTTCCTCAACCTCCGGCTGGCCGCCGACGCGCAGGGCGACATCCTCCGCGACGTGCTGGCCCGGGGCACCGCCTACGGCCACGGCGACCAGCTCGCCGGCGTCAAGATCAACCTGGAGTTCGTCTCGGCGAACCCGACCGGCCCGATCCACCTCGGCGGCACCCGCTGGGCGGCGGTCGGCGACGCGCTCGGCCGGGTGCTCGCGGCCAGTGGCGGCGACGTGACCAGGGAGTACTACTTCAACGACGCGGGCGCGCAGATCGACCGGTTCGTCCGGTCCCTGATCGCCGCCGCGAAGGGCGAGCCCGCCCCCGAGGACGGCTACGCGGGCGGCTACATCAGCGACATCGCCGCCGAGGTGCTCAAGCAGGAGCCCGGCGCGCTGTCCGCCGAGGACGGCCCCGAGGTGTTCCGCCGGATCGGCGTGAACCTCATGTTCGAGGAGATCAAGCAGGACCTGCACGACTTCGGCACCGACTTCGACGTGTACTTCCACGAGAACTCGCTGCACGAGTCCGGCGCCGTGACCAAGGCCATCGACCAGCTCAAGGAGTCCGGCGGCCTGTACTTCGAGGACGGCGCCTGGTGGCTGCGGTCCACCGAGTACGGCGACGACAAGGACCGGGTGGTCATCAAGAGCGACGGCGACCCGGCCTACATCGCGGGCGACATCGCGTACTTCCTGGACAAGCGCGCGCGGGGCTTCGACCTGTGCATCTACATGCTCGGCGCGGACCACCACGGCTACATCGGCCGGCTCAAGGCCGCCGCCGCGGCCGTCGGCGACGACCCGAAGACCGTCGAGGTGCTGATCGGCCAGCTGGTCAACCTGGTCAGCGACGGCAAGCCGGTCCGGATGAGCAAGCGCGCGGGCACCGTGATCACCATGCAGGACCTGGTCGAGGCGGTCGGCGTGGACGCCGCCCGCTACGCCATGACCCGCTCGTCGGCCGACTCGTCCCTGGACATCGACCTCGACCTGCTGCGCAAGCGCAGCAACGACAACCCGGTCTTCTACGTGCAGTACGCGCACGCCCGGCTGTCCTCGGTGCTGCGCAACGCCGCCGACCTGGGCGTCACGCCCGGCGAGGCGTTCGACCTGCTCGACCACGACCGCGAGGGCGACCTCGTCCGCACCGTCGGCGACTTCCCGCGAGTCGTGGCCACGGCCGCCGAGCTGCGCGAGCCGCACCGGGTCGCCCGGTACCTGGAGGAGCTGGCGGGCACCTACCACCGCTTCTACGAAGCCTGCCGGGTGCTGCCGCGCGGGGACGAGGAGACGACCGACTTGCACCGCGCCCGCGTCCAGCTGTGCGCCACGACCCGTCAGGTGTTCGCGAACGGCCTCCAGCTGCTCGGCGTGAGCGCCCCGGAGCGGATGTGATGCGCGCGCACCCCGCCGGGCCCCGGCACGCCGACGTCCTGATCCCCTCCAACACCGCCGGCAACCGACCGTCCACCCCGGACGAACTCGACCACCTGCACCCCACCGTGTGGCCGCGCAACGCCGCCCGCAACGACGCGGGCTCGGTCGAACTGGCCGGCGTCGACGTGCGGGCGCTCGCCGAGCAGTACGGGACCCCGCTGTTCGTCATGGACGAGGGCGACTTCCGGTCCCGCTGCCGCGACCACGCCGAGGCGTTCGGCGACCCGACGCGCGTGCACTACGCGTCCAAGGCGTTCCTGTCCGTCGCGGTGGCCCGGTGGGTCGCCGAAGAGGGGCTGAGCATCGACGTGGCCAGCGGCGGCGAACTCGCCATCGCGCTGCGCGCGGAGTTCCCGCCCGAGCGGATCGCCTTGCACGGCAACAACAAGTCCATCGCCGAACTCACCACCGCGGTCGAGGCGGGCGTGGGTGCCGTGGTGCTCGACTCGTTCCACGAGATCGCCCGCCTGGACCAGATCGCCCGCGACCGCGCGGTGGTGCAGCCGGTGATGATCCGGGTGACGGTCGGCGTCGAGGCGCACACCCACGAGTTCATCGCGACCGCCCACGAGGACCAGAAGTTCGGCTTCTCGCTGTCCTCCGGCGACGCCGCCGAGGCCGCCCGCCGCGTGCTCAAGGCCGAGGGGCTGCGGCTCGTCGGCCTGCACAGCCACATCGGCTCGCAGATCTTCGACGCCAGCGGCTTCGAGGTCGCCGCGCGCCGGGTGATCGGCCTGCTCGCCGAGCTGCGCGACGAGCACGGCGAGGGCGTCCTGGAGCACGTGGCCACCGTCGACCTCGGCGGCGGCCTGGGCATCGCCTACACCCCGGACGACGACCCGCCGCCGCCCGCCGAACTGGCCCGGCAGCTGCACAACATCGTGTCCAAGGAGTCCGAGCACGCCCGCCTGCCCGCGCCGAAGATCGCGGTCGAGCCCGGCCGGGCGATCGTCGGGCCCGGCACGGTCACCGTGTACGAGGTCGGCACCATCAAGGACGTCCAGCTCGACGCCGGCGCGATCCGCCGGTACGTCAGCGTCGACGGCGGCATGAGCGACAACATCCGCACCGCCCTGTACGACGCCGTGTACGACTGCAAGCTGGTGTCCCGCAAGGCGGAGGACGGCGCGAAGGCCGTGCTGTGCCGGGTCGTCGGCAAGCACTGCGAGTCCGGTGACGTGGTCGTGCGGGACTGCTGGCTGCCCGACGACCTCGCGCCCGGCGACCTGATCGCGGTCGCCGCCACCGGCGCCTACTGCTACTCCATGGCCAGCGGCTACAACCGGCTGCCCCGCCCCGCGCTCGCCGCGGTCGCGGACGGCGAGTCCCGGTTGCTGCTGCGCCGGGAGACCGAGGAAGACCTGTTCCGCCTGGAGGTATGACGTGCCTGGCCGTAAACCGATCAAAGTCGCGCTGCTCGGCTGCGGCACGGTCGGCACCGAGGTGGTCCGGCTGCTGACCGACCAGGCGGCGGACCTGACCGCGCGGGTCGGCGCGCCCGTCGAGCTGGCCGGCATCGCGGTGCGCAAGCCGAACAAGCACCGCGAGGTGCCCGCCGAGCTGCTCACCACCGACGTCGACGGGCTGCTCGACTCCGACGCGGACGTCGTGGTCGAGGTCGTGGGCGGGATCGAGCCCGCGCGGACGTGGCTGCTCAAGGCGCTCAAGGCGGGCAAGTCCGTGGTGACCGCCAACAAGGCGCTGCTCGCCGAGCACTCCGGCGAGCTGTTCGAGGCCGCCGACGCGGCCGGTGCCGACCTGTACTTCGAGGCGGCGGTGGCGGGCGCGATCCCGCTGCTGCGCCCGCTGCGCGAGTCCCTGGCCGGCGACCGCATCACCCGGGTGATGGGGATCGTCAACGGGACCACCAACTTCATCCTCTCGGGGATGGACTCCACCGGGGCGAGCTACGCGGAGACCCTGGAGGAGGCCACCCGCCTGGGCTACGCCGAAGCCGACCCGACCGCCGACGTGGACGGGTTCGACGCCGCGTCGAAGGCCGCGATCCTGGCGTCGCTGGCGTTCCACAGCCGGGTGACGGCCGCCGACGTGCACCGCGAGGGCATCGCCGCGGTCAGCGCCGCCGACATCGCCGCCGCCAAGGGCCTGGGCCGCACGGTCAAGCTGCTGGCGATCTGCGAACGGGTCACCGACGACGGCACCGACAGCATCTCGGTCCGCGTGCACCCGGCGATGATCCCCAGGTCGCACCCGCTCGCGGGGGTGAACGGCGCGTTCAACGCGGTGTTCGTGGAAGCCGACGCGGCCGGCGAGATGATGTTCTACGGCAAGGGCGCTGGTGGCGCGCCCACGGCCAGCGCGGTGCTCGGCGACCTGGTCGCGGTGGCCCGCAACAAGGTGGTCAGCGGGCGCGGGCCGCGCGAGTCGGCCTACGCGGGGCTGCCCGTCCGGCCGATGGGCCAGGCGTCCACGAAGTACCACATCAGCCTCGACGTGGCCGACCGGCCAGGTGTGCTGTCGCAGGTCGCGGCGGTGTTCGCGGAGCACGGCGTGAGCATCGCGGCGGTCCGGCAGGAGGGACGGGTGGACGACGCCAGCCTGGTGATCGTCACCCACGCCGCGACCGACGCGGCACTGCGGTCGACCGTGGACAAAATCGGCGGACTGCCCGCGGTTCGGGAAGTGGTCAGCGTGATGCGGGTGGAAGGCGAAGAGTCATGACGATCCAAGCGGGCGTGCGACCGGGGTGGCCCGGCATCATCCACGCCTACGCGGACCGGATCCCGCTCCCCGGGGGAGCGAAGGTCATCACCCTCCACGAGGGCGGCACGCCCCTGGTGGCCTCGGACTACCTGTCCGACGTGACCGGCTGCCAGGTCTACGTCAAGGTCGAGGGCGCGAACCCGACCGGCTCGTTCAAGGACCGCGGCATGACCGTGGCCATGACGCACGCCCTGGCCAGCGGCATCAAGGCGGTCATCTGCGCCTCGACCGGCAACACCTCGGCGTCCGCCGCGGCCTACGCGGCCAAGGCCGGGCTCACCGCCGCCGTGCTGGTGCCGCGCGGCAAGATCGCGCTGGGCAAGCTCGCCCAGGCCGTCTCGCACGGCGCGCGCATCCTCCAGATCGACGGCAACTTCGACGACTGCCTCGAACTGGCCGCCAAGACCTCGGCCGAGTACCCGATCACCCTGGTCAACTCGGTGAACCCGGTCCGGCTGATCGGCCAGAAGACCGCCGCGTGGGAGATCTGCGACGTGCTCGGCCGCGCGCCGGACGTGCACTGCCTGCCGGTCGGCAACGCGGGCAACATCACCGCGTACTGGCGCGGCTACTCCGACTACGCGACCGACGGCGTGGTCACCACGACCCCGCGCATGTTCGGCTTCCAGGCGGCCGGCTCCGCGCCGCTCGTGCTCGGCGAGCCGGTCGCGAACCCGGAGACCATCGCCACCGCGATCCGGGTGGGCAGCCCGGCGTCGTGGACCGGCGCGGTCACCGCGAAGGAGCAGTCCGGCGGCCTGTTCGAGGCGGTCACCGACGAGAAGATCCTGGAGGCGTACCGCCTGCTGGCCAACCGCGAGGGGATCTTCGTCGAGCCCGCCTCGGCGACCAGCGTCGCGGGCCTGCTCGCGACCACCGCCGACGGCCGCCTGCCGAAGGGCTCGGTGGTCGTCTGCACGGTCACCGGCCACGGCCTGAAGGACCCGGACACGGCCCTGCGCGACATGCCCGAGGTCGAGCCGGTCCCGGTCGACCCCGGCGCGGTCGCCACCGCGCTGGAACTGGCATGACCGGCGTCCGCGTCACCGTCCCGGCCTCCACCGCGAACCTCGGCTCCGGCTTCGACGCCCTCGGCATGGCCCTCGGCCTGCACGACGAGGTCGAGTTCGAGACCACCGCCGCCGGCCTCACCATCGAGGTGACCGGCCAGGGGGCCACCACCGTCCCCGAGGACGAGACCCACCTGGTGGTCCGCGCCTTCAAGGCCGCCGCCGCCCACCTCGGCCTCGCCACCCCCGGCCTGCACCTGCGCTGCCGGAACGCGATCCCGCACGCCCGGGGCCTGGGCTCGTCCTCGGCCGCGGCGGTCGCGGGCATCGCCGCCGGATACGCGCTGGCCGGCCACGAGTTGGACACAACCGCGTTGCAACTCGCCGCCGAGTTCGAGGGCCACGCCGACAACGCCGCCGCGGCGATGTTCGGCGGCGTGGCCGTCGCCTGGACGGAGGGTGACCGCTACCGCGCGGTGCGTCTGGACCCGAACCCCGCACTGGCCCCCGTGGTGCTGGTGCCGGACCGGGAGTCGGCCACCCACACGACCCGAGGTCTGCTGCCCGGGACGGTCCCGCACGCCGATGCGGCGTTCGCCGCCGGGAGGTCCGCGCTGGCCGTGCACGCCCTGACCGCCGACCCGGCCTTCCTGCTCCAGGCACTGGACGACCGGCTGCACGAGCCGTACCGGGAATCCGCCTGGCCGGAGACGTACGCGCTGGTCAGGGCGCTTCGGGAAGCCGGAGTGCCGGCCGCCGTCTCCGGTGCCGGCCCGACCGTCCTGGCCCTGCCGGAGGACGGCAAGCTCCCCGAAGACGTCGACGTGAGCGGTTTCACACCGCACCACGTTCCCGTCGACCTGGTGGGAGTGCGCGTTGCGCCACTCGGTTGAGTGAGGCGACGCGCCGGGCCCCGGTTGTTGCACCTGGCCGGACCGGCGTCTACCCTCGGGGCCATCAGTCACCGCGCGCACGGGCGCCGGTGTGGTGCCCGGACATTCGCTCCGGATCGCATTCCTCCAGTGACTTGGCCCTGTGCCGTATGGACGGGGTTGGCGCTGGAAGGCACCCGCTCGCCGTGTGACCGAGAACGTCTCGTGCCGGTGGACTCCGTATCTGTGCGCCTTTTCGCGCGGGCGGAGTCCACCGAGACGCAGGCGAACTGCCTGTCCGCATTCCGTCGGACGGCAGGTCCGCTGGTCCGCGTAGGAGGCGCGGTCCGGTCAGGAAGGACATGTGTGAGCAACACTGATGTGCTGAGCAGCGAAGCTCCTGCTGCTCCCAACGCCGCTGCCAGTTCCGGAGCCGAGGAGAACGCTCTGTCAACCCCTTCGAACGGCAGCGCCCCGCCGCGCAAGCGCGCGGGCCTTTCCGGCATGGTGCTCGCCGAACTTCGTGAACTCGCAGGTCAGCTCGGTATCACCGGCACCGCCGGACTCCGCAAGGGCGACCTCATCGCGGCCATCAAGGAGCGCCAGGGCGGCACCTCCGGTCGGGGCAGTGCCGCGACGCCGCCGAAGGCCGAGAAGAAGGCGGCCCCCGCAGCCGCCGCCGAGAAGCCGGTGGCCGACAAGCCCGCCGCCGCGCCCGCTCCCGTGGTCGAGAAGCCCGTGGAGAAGCCGACGCAGCAGCAGCTCGACGTGACCGACCGCCCCGCGCAGACCGACGACGAGGGCAACCGCCGGGGCAACCGCCGCCGCCGTTCCGCGAACCGCCCGACGGGCAGCCCGGAATCGGCCCAGCCGACCGCCGCCGCGCCCACCACCGAAGCGCCGCCCCAGCAGCAGCCGCAACAGCAGCAGCCGCAGCAGGACCGCGGTGACCAGCGCGAACAGCGCCAGGACCGAGGCGACCGCAACGACCGGGGCGACCGCAACGACCGCGGTGACCGGGGCAACCGCAACCGCGACCGGGACGGTCGTGGCGACCGTGAAGGCCGCGACGGCCGTGGCGACCGCAACCGGGACCGTGACCGGGACCGCGACCGCGGCGGCGACCGCGACCGTGACCGTGACCGGCAGAACGTGCAGAACGTCCAGGACGACGGCGACGACGAGGAAGGCGGCCGCAGGGGCCGTCGCTTCCGCGACCGCCGCCGCCGAGGCGGCCGAGGCGACGGCGCCGGCCCCGGCACCGACACCGAGGTGCGCGACGACGACGTCCTGCTCCCGGTCGCGGGCATCCTCGACGTGCTGGAGAACTACGCGTTCGTCCGCACGTCCGGCTACCTGGCCGGCCCGAACGACGTCTACGTGTCGTTGTCGCTGGTCCGCAAGTACGGCCTGCGCCGGGGCGACGCGCTGATCGGTGCCGTCCGCCAGCCGCGCGAGGGTGAGCAGCAGCGCCAGAAGTTCAACCCGCTGGTCCGCGTGGACAAGATCAACGGGCTGGACCCGGAGGAGTCGAAGAACCGCCCCGACTTCACCAAGCTGACCCCGCTCTACCCGAACGAGCGGCTGCGCCTGGAGACCGAGCCGCACATCCTGACGACCCGCGTCATCGACCTGGTGATGCCGATCGGCAAGGGCCAGCGCGCGCTGATCGTGTCGCCCCCGAAGGCCGGCAAGACGTCCGTTCTGCAGTCGATCGCGAATGCGATCACGAAGAACAACCCGGAGTGCCACCTGATGGTGGTCCTGGTGGACGAGCGGCCCGAAGAGGTCACCGACATGCAGCGGTCGGTGAAGGGCGAGGTCATCGCCTCCACCTTCGACCGCCCGCCGTCGGACCACACGACGATCTCCGAGCTGGCCATCGAACGGGCGAAGCGCCTGGTCGAAATGGGCCACGACGTGGTCGTGCTGCTGGACTCGATCACCCGCCTGGGCCGCGCGTACAACCTGGCGGCCCCGGCCAGCGGCCGAATCCTGTCCGGCGGTGTCGACTCGACGGCGCTCTACCCGCCGAAGCGCTTCCTCGGCGCGGCCCGCAACATCGAGGGCGGCGGCAGCCTGACGGTGATCGCCACGGCCCTGGTCGAAACGGGCTCCGCCGGCGACAGCGTGATCTTCGAGGAGTTCAAGGGCACCGGCAACGCGGAACTCAAGCTGGACCGCAAGATCGCCGACAAGCGAACCTTCCCCGCGGTGGACGTCGACTCGTCCGGCACCCGCAAGGAAGACCTGCTGCTGTCGCCGGACGAGCTGGCGGTCATGCACAAGCTCCGCCGAGTCCTGCACGCCCTGGACAGCCAGCAGGCGATCGACCTCCTGCTGGACCGTCTCCGCAAGAGCCGCACCAACATCGAATTCCTGATGCAGGTGGCGAAGACGACGCCAGGCGCAGACAACGACTGAGCGAAGTCCCCAACGGCCCGCCCGACCCCACGGTCAGGCGGGCCGTTCGCTTTCCACCACCCAACGCGCCCGCAGCCCCCACACCACCCACCCAACACACACGCGCAGGCCCCCACACAACCCAACCTGCGTCGTGTCATCCCCGTGTGGCCTGCGCGCAGCGAACCGCGCTTGAGTAGGGAGTGCAAGCACGCTTTTCGCTTGCACTCCCTACTCAAGGGTGGTTGTCTCAGACCAGGCCACACGGGGATGACACGACGCCCACCGCATTTCGTGTCAATCCTCGGCGGCCAGCCCGTCCGGCGAGGACGCTTTTAACTCTTTTTTCGCCCAGACCTCAAAACCCGCGACGCTCCACAGCCCCAAAACCGCAGGTCAATCCAGCGCGCCCCGCCAAACGAGGCGTCCGCCCTCACTCCAGGCGTGGCCTCCGGCCCCCAACACAATTATCCCACGAGGGACCGACAATCCGCCCCCGCACAAGCCTCTCGCCACCCCGCACAAGCCTCTAGCCACCCCGCACAAGCCTCTAGCCACCCCGCACAAGCCTCTAGCCACCCCGCGCAAGCCGCTAGCCGCCCCCTTGCCGCCCCGCGCCGGCCGCCCTCTCGCCGCCCACCCGCAAGCCGCCCTCTCTCCGCCCACGCACAAGCCGCTGGCCGCCCCCGCCCGACCCCCTGGGCGCAATCTCAGCCGCAATCTCAACTGCGATATAAACGGCGATCGTCCTCAATCGCGATCTCAAGCGCCATCAGTACCCGCACACCCCTCAAAGGCCGTGCAAATCACCAACGCACGCAGCCCCGCGCCCATCACCCGAACGCGCCGTATTCAGCCGCACTCGCCACCGGCAAAGCGTTCGTCCGCCAGAGCAGCTGTCCGCCGCCTCTCCGACACGTACTGACCCACGAGCAGCACCACTACCGGCACCCCCACGACCACCACCGCCACCACAGGCAGCCGAACACCGTCGAGCGCCACCCCCGCACCGAGCAACCCGGCCGGGTACCCCCACCTCAACCACACCCGCTGCCACGCAGCACGCCACGCCACCATCCCGCTCCCCGCCGCCCCCACCGCGACCGACGCCCCGAACAACGGGCTGGACAGCGCGATGTCCCGAGGAGCACCCACGAGCAGTCCCGCAAGCCCCGTCAAGCCCAGCACAGCGCTGCCGAACAGGAACGGCACCGCCAGCCACGTGCTCAACCGCAGCGGGCGTCCGGATATGCACAACACCCGCCAAGTCTCGTGCCCGCCGACCTCTCCGTGCTGCTCTGAGTAGTCCAACGGCTACCTCATGCGCCCAATGGTCGACCCCGAACGTCCAGCGGTCACACCCACCGACTCCCTCCACCGCCCGGCCGCACCCGCTCCCAACCCGCCCCGCCCCAGCCGCACCCCTCCACCACCCCGGCCGTGACCCCCGCCACTCCACCCGCTCCCGCAGCCGCCACAACCCGCCCCACCAGGCACGGGAACATCTCCGGAAGCCGATGCGTTGTCATGCTTGTCGACCGCATCTGGCAGACTGTCAGGTCGAGTCCGGCTCCGGTTCACCTCACCCGTGGTTCCCAGCAACCACCGAGGACCCGGCGGCCACCGAAGAGAGGGACAAGACGTTGAAGACCGGTATTCACCCCGAGTACGTGACGACCGAGGTCACCTGCGGCTGTGGGAACACCTTCGCCACCCGCAGCACCAAGACCTCCGGTTCCATCCACGTCGAGGTCTGCTCGAACTGCCACCCGTTCTACACCGGCAAGCAGAAGATCCTCGACACCGGTGGCCGGGTCGCGCGCTTCGAGGCCCGTTACGGCAAGCGCAAGGGCAAGTAGCTGCACCGACGGCGTCCACCCGGCACTCCCGGGTGGGCGCCGTTGCTGTTTCTCCGCACCACCCGGAGCACCACCCGAGACCGGAGCGCCGAACCGTGACCCTGGAAGCCCTGCTGGCCGAGCACGCCGAGCTGGAAGCCAAGCTCGCCGACCCCTCGGTCCACGCCGACCAGGCAGGCGCGCGCAAACTCGGCAAGCGCTACGCCGAGCTGACCCCGATCGTCCGCACCGCCCGTGAACTCGACGAGGCCCGCAACGACCTCGAAGCCGCGAAGGAACTGGCCGCCGAGGACTCGGGCTTCGCGGCCGAGGTGGACGACCTCACCCAGCGCATCCCGAAGATCGAGGAGAAGCTCACCGAACTCCTCCTCCCGCGCGACCCGCACGACGGCTCCGACGTCGTCCTGGAGATCAAGTCCGGCGAAGGCGGCGAGGAGTCCGCGCTGTTCGCGGGCGACCTGCTGCGCATGTACCTGCGCTACGCCGAGCGCCACGGCTGGAAGGCCGAGGTCCTCGACGGCACCGACTCCGACCTGGGCGGGTTCAAGGACGTCACGGTCGCCATCAAGGCCAAGACCGACACGCCGGACGGCGTGTGGTCGCGGCTGAAGTACGAGGGCGGCGTGCACCGCGTGCAGCGCGTCCCGGTGACCGAGAGCCAGGGCCGCATCCACACCAGCGCGGCCGGCGTCCTGGTCTTCCCGGAGACCGAGGACGTCGAGATCGAGATCGACGAGAACGACCTGCGGGTGGACGTGTTCCGGTCGTCCGGCAAGGGCGGCCAGAGCGTCAACACCACCGACTCGGCGGTCCGCATCACGCACCTGCCGACCGGCATCGTGGTGTCCTGCCAGAACGAGCGCAGCCAGCTCCAGAACAAGGCCCGCGCGATGCAGGTGCTCCAGTCCCGCCTCCAGGTGCTGGCCGAGGAGAAGGCGCAGCAGGAGGCGTCCGACGCCCGCCGCACCCAGATCCGCACGGTCGACCGCTCCGAGCGGGTGCGCACCTACAACTTCCCGGAATCGCGCATCTCCGACCACCGCGTCGGGTACAAAGCGCATAACCTGGACCAGGTCCTGGACGGCGACCTCGACGCGGTGCTCGACGCGCTCGCGGCGGCCGACCGGGCGGAACGGCTCGCCGGCGGGTGACGGGAGGGCGCGATGGCGGAGATCCTGGTGAGTCCCCGGCGCGCCCCTCTGGACCACCCGCTCGACATCCGGATCACCGGCCTGGCACCGGACACCGAGGTCACCGTCCGCGCGTCCACCGCCGACCACGGGTCCGCAGCGGTCTTCCGCTCCGACGAGCGCGGCGTGGTCGACCTGACCAGGCACGCCCCGCTCAACGGCAGCTACCGGGGCGTCGACCAGATGGGCTTGTTCTGGTCGATGACCCCGACCCCCGCCGCTCCTCCCGCCGCCGAACCGGGGCCGACCCGGATCGAGGCCGGGACCGCGCCACCGGTCGAGGTCGAGCGCCTGCGCGTCCCCGACCGGGTGAAACGCACCGAGGTCGACGCCCTCTCCGCGGTCCTGTTCGAACCCGAGCACGACACGCCTCCCGCCGCCGTCATCGTGCTGGGCGGCTCCGAGGGCGGGCGGCACGAACTCGACGCCGCCCTGCTCGCCGGTCACGGCTTCACCACCCTCGCCCTGGCCTACTTCGGTGCCGAGAACGTCCCCGACGACTTGATCCACATCCCCGTCGAGCACGTCGGCAAGGCCCTCGCCCACCTCGGCGACCGACTGGCGCACCGCGCGACGGGCCACGCGACGGACCGTGCGACGGGCCACGCGCCCAGGATCGGGATCGTCGGCGGCTCACGCGGCGGTGAACTGGCGCTGCTCGCCGCCGCCACCTACCCCGAGGTCGCCGCCGTGGTCAGCGTCGTCGGCTCGGGCGTGCTGACCCAGTGCATCGGCCCCGGCACCCGCCTGCTCCAGAAGCTGGACCACGAGGCCGCTTCCTGGACGTGGAAGGGCCGCCCGCTCCCGTACCTGCCGCACTACGTCCCCGAGGAGCTGCGCCGCCGGGTCGTCGAGGGCGAACCTGTCTCCCTCCGGGCCGCGTTCGACCTGTCCGACGGCATCCCGGAGACCGCCGAGATCCCGGTGGAGCGGATCTCCGGCGGTGTGTTGCTCCTCTCATCCGGCCGCGACGGGAGCTGGCCGAGCGCCGAGCTGAGCGAGGTCGCCGAACGCCGGCTGGCGGCCCACCACCACCCCTTCCGGCACGAGCACGTGGTGTACCCGGAGGCAGGACACCTGATCGCCGGCCCGCCGCACCGCCCGGCCACGGCCACCGTGCTGCCCGGGCCGGGCGTCCGGTTCGACCTGGGCGGCACCCCGGCCGCCACGGCCGCCGCCCAGGCGGACGCGTGGCGTCGGACGATCGAGTTCTTGTCCGACCAACTGGGCACCTAATGTGTCGTTCATGAGCGCACACTTTGACGTCGTGGTCCTCGGTGCTGGGCCAGGCGGGTACGTCGCCGCGATCCGCGCGGCCCAGCTCGGGCTGAAGACGGCGGTCATCGAGGAGCGTTACTGGGGCGGGGTCTGCCTGAACGTGGGCTGCATCCCGTCGAAGGCGCTGCTGCGCAACGCCGAACTCGCCCACCTGTTCACCCACGAGCAGAAGACCTACGGCATCCAGGTCGACGGCACGGTGAAGTTCGACTACACCGCCGCCTTCGACCGCAGCCGCAAGGTGGCGGACGGGCGCGTCAAGGGCGTGCACTTCCTGATGAAGAAGAACGGCATCACCGAGTACAACGGTCGGGGGACGTTCGTCGACGCCAACACCATCCAGGTGGGTGATGAGACGGTCACGTTCACCAACGTGATCATCGCCGCCGGCGCGACCACCCGACTGCTGCCCAACACCTCCCTCTCCGAGCGCGTGGTCACCTACGAGGAGCAGATCCTCACCTCCGACCTGCCGGAGAGCATCGTCATCGCGGGCGCGGGCGCGATCGGCGTCGAGTTCGCCTACGTGCTGCACAACTACGGCGTCAAGGTCACGATCGTGGAGTTCCTCGACCGGGTGGTGCCGCTGGAGGACGTGGAGGTGTCCGCCGAACTCGCCAAGCGGTACAAGCGGCTGGGCATCGACGTCCGCACCGGCACCCGCGTCGAGTCGATCGACGACAGCGGCGCGAAGGTGCGCGTCACCGTGTCGAAGGACGGCGAGCAGGAAGTCCTCGAAACCGACAAGGTGTTGCAGGCCATCGGCTTCCAGCCCCGGACGCAGGGGTACGGCCTGGAGAACACCGGCGTCGAGCTGACCGAGCGCGGCGCGATCGCCGTCGACGGCCGGGGCCGCACGAACGTGCCGAACGTCTACGCGATCGGCGACGTCACGGCCAAGCTCATGCTCGCGCACGCCGCCGAGTCCATGGGCGTCATCGCGGCGGAGACCATCGCCGGCGCGGAGACCCAGGAGCTGGATTTCGTGATGA
The DNA here is from genome assembly GCF_056640475.1 of Saccharothrix sp. NBAS 001. Classification (NCBI taxonomy): domain Bacteria; kingdom Bacillati; phylum Actinomycetota; class Actinomycetes; order Pseudonocardiales; family Pseudonocardiaceae; genus Saccharothrix; species Saccharothrix sp. NBAS 001. Next base: position 6,619,255 of record NZ_CM153251.1, on the reverse strand, counting down.
TCCCGCGCGCCACCTACTGCCAGCCGCAGATCGCGAGCTTCGGCTACACCGAGGCGCAGGCCCGGGAGAAGGGCTACGACGTCAAGGTCGCGAAGTTCCCGTTCACCGCCAACGGCAAGGCGCACGGCATCGGCGACTCGGCCGGTTTCGTGAAGCTGATCAGCGACGCCGAGTACGGCGAGCTGCTCGGCGGTCACCTGATCGGGCCGGACGTGACCGAGCTGCTGCCCGAGCTGACCCTGGCCCAGCAGTGGGACCTCACCGTGCACGAGGTGGCGCGCAACGTGCACGCCCACCCGACGCTCGGCGAGGCGGTCAAGGAGGCCGTGCACGGCCTGGCCGGGCACATGATCAACTTCTAGGCTCTACGCTCTGCCCATGACCCGACACCCGCTGCGGCTGGCCGTGCTCGAAGCCGAACGCTTGTTGGCCGCAGCGGGCGTCGACAGCCCGCGCGCGGACGCGGAACTCCTCGCCGCGCACGTGCTGGGCGTGGAACGCTCACGCCTGCCCCTGATCCCGCTGGTCGACCCGCCCGTGGTCGACGCGCTGCACCGGCTGGTGCGCGAGCGCGTCACGCGCATCCCGTTGCAGCACATCACCGGGTGGGCGCACCTGGGCGGGCTGGACCTCGACGTCGGCCCCGGCGTGTTCATCCCGCGCCCGGAGACCGAACTCCTGCTCGAATGGGCGCTGGCCGCCGTGTCCGGTGTGGACGAACCGCTCGTCGTGGACCTGTGCACGGGTTCGGGGGCGCTCGCGCTCGCCGTCGCGCACCGCCTGCCGCGCGCGACCGTGCACGCCGTGGAGCGCGACCCGGTGGCCCTCGCCTGGGCCCGCCGCAACTCCGACCTCCGCGTCGAGGCCGGCGACACGCCGATCCGCCTGCACTCCGGTGACGTCACCGCGCCCGGCGTGCTGTCCGATTTGGAGGGTGGGGTCGACCTGGTGGTGTGCAACCCGCCTTACGTGCCCGAGGGCACCGAGGTGCAGCCCGAGGTGGCCGACCACGACCCGCACGACGCCGTGTTCTCCGGCGCGGACGGCCTGGACGTGATCCGGCACGTCGTCGCGCTGTCCGCCCGCCTGCTCAAGCCCGGCGGCCACGTGGCGATCGAGCACGACGACACGCACGGCGAGTCCGTGCCCGCCCTGCTGTCCGCGCGCCGCGTGCTGACCGACGTCCAGGACCACCGCGACCTGGCCGGCCGCGCCCGCTTCGCGACCGCACGCCGCACGTGATCACGCGCGCCGACGTCCTCGCCCGCGCGTCCGCCGCCGACGACGTCCTCCCACTCCTCACGGTCGACGAGTTCTTCACGGACAACCCCGCCGAGGACTCGCTCGCGCCCAACCAGTGGGGCTACGGGCGTCCGCCGCTCGCCGAGGTCGAACGGCGGCTCCGCGCGCTCGCCGCCCGGCCCGACGTGCACTGGGTGCGGGTGCAACTGCACGACGAGACCTTCGACCTCGACGTGATCGCCGCCGAGGCCGTCGCGATCTGCACGACCCTCGACCCCGCCGCCGTCGAGGGACTCCTCGACACGAACTCCCTCCAAGCGGATGGCGTGATGGACGGCTACGCCATGGGCGACCCCGCCGACGAACCGCCGGTCCCGCCGGGCAGCCGGGTCCTCTCCCTCGTCTGGGACTGACTCCCCGCCGGCCCGCCTCGACCGCACTGCCCGCCCCTCCGCCGCGACTGTGATCTGGGAATCCGACCTTGCCCTGATCGGGCAGGCATAGGTTAGCCTCACCTAAGTCGAGGGTGGGGAGGTTGCGATGCGTCGCTGGTGGCCGGTGCTGCTGGTCGTGCTGCTGACCGGGTGCGTGGCGGTGCCGCCGCCCGGCGCTTCGCAGTCGACGGCGGGCGACCGCGTGCCGCTGAGCGAGCTGACCCCGCTCGCCGACCCCAGGACGCACACCGGCCCGTCGACCGCGCTCGTCGAGCAGGCCGACATCGACCCGGTCGAGCGGGGCGTCACGCCGAAGCTGCCGGTCACCGTCACCGACAACCAGGGCACGCGGGTCACCGTCACCGACACGTCCCGGATCCTCGCGCTGGACATGTCCGGCACGCTCGCCGCGACCGTGTTCGGGCTGGGCCTGGGCGACCGGGTGGTCGGCCGGGACACCTCGACCGGCTTCCCCGCCGCGCGCGGCCTGCCGCTGGTCACCGTGAACGGGCACCAGCTCAACGCGGAGGGCATCGTCGGGCTGCGGCCCACCGTCGTGCTCACCGACACCACGCTCGGGCCGTGGGACGTGATCCTCCAGTTGCGCGACATGGGCGTCCCGGTCGTCGTGGTCACCCACAAGCGCGGCATGGACACCAACGCGACGATCGTCCGCGCGGTCGCCGAGGCGCTCGGCGTGCCGGAGACCGGCGAGAAGCTGGTGACCAGGATGGCCGCCGAGGTCGAGCGCACCACGGCCGCCATCGCCCGGCTGGCCCCGACCGACCCGGACCGCAGGCTGCGCGTGGTGTTCCTCTACCTGCGCGGCACGGCCGGCGTGTACTACCTGTTCGGCAGGGGTTCCGGCGCGGACTCGCTGATCACCGCCCTCGGCGCGGTGGACGTGGCCACCGAGGTCGGGCTGGAGGGGATGCGCCCGATCAACCCCGAGGCGCTGGCCCGCGCCAAACCGGACGTGATCCTGCTGATGACCAAGGGGCTGGCGTCCGTCGGCGGCGTCGAGGGCGCGCTGACCGTGCCCGGCATCGCGCAGACCCCGGCCGGCCAGAACCGCCGGTTCGTGGACATGAGCGACTACCAGATCCTCGGCTTCGGCCCGCTGACCTCCGCCGTGCTCGACGGCCTCGCCCGCGCGCTCTACGCGCCGGACGCCCCGTGAAGGGCCCCGCGAGACCTCCCGGCGTCTCCACGCGACCCCCGGCCGAACCAGCCGGCGAACCGCCTGCTGAACCGTCCGCTGAACCACCCGGCGAACCGCCTGCGGGGCTGCCCGCTGAACCGTCCGTGAAAACGCCTGTCGGAGTGTCCGTGAAGCCACGCGCCGAACTGCCCGCGAGACCTCGCGCCAAGCGCACGCGGGTCGTGGTGCTGTTCGCCGTTCTCGCCGTGGCGTTCGTCGTGGTGGCGCTGGTGTCCGCCGGCGCGGGCCAGTACGGCGTGCCGATCAGCGAGGTCGTCGGCTCGATCGCGCACCGCCTCGGGCTCGACCTGGGCGTGCCGCCCGCCGACCGGTACGCCGAGGGCGCGCTGTGGGCGATCAGGTTCCCGCGCGTGGTGATGACCGTGCTGGTCGGCGGCGTGCTAGGGGTGTGCGGCGCGCTCATGCAGGGCTCGTTCGGCAACCCGCTGGCCGAACCCGGTGTGGTCGGCGTCTCGGCGGGCGCGGCGGTGGGGGCGTGCTCGTCCATCGTGTTCGGGTGGACGTTCCTGGGCGCGTTCACCACGCCCGGCGTGGCCTTCGCGACCGGCCTGGTGACCACGTTCTCCGTCTACGCCCTGGCCCGCGCGAACGGCCGGTCCGGCGTGGTGTCGATGATCCTCACCGGGGTCGCCGTCAACGCGGTCGCGGGCGCGGCCATCGCGCTGCTGATGTTCCTGGGCGACCAGGCCGCGCGCGAGCAGATCGTGTTCTGGCAGTTGGGTTCGCTGGCCGGCAGCCGCTGGCCCTACGTGTGGCTGGTGCTGCCCCTGGCGGGCACGACGGTCGTCGCGGCGGTGCTGCTGTCGCGGCGGCTGGACCTGCTGGCGCTGGGCGACCGGCAGGCCCGCCACCTCGGCGTGGACGTCGAGCGGCTGCGGCTGGGCGTGGTGTGCCTGGTCGCGGTCGGGGTGTCGGCCGCCGTGTCCTACACCGGGATCATCGGGTTCGTCGGGCTGGTGGTGCCGCACCTGGTGCGGATGCTGGTCGGCCCCGCGCACCGGGTGCTGATCCCCGCCTCCGCGCTGGGCGGTGCGGTCCTGCTCTCGCTCGCCGACCTGGTCGCGCGGACCCTCGTGCCGCAGGCCGACCTGCCGATCGGCATGGTCACCGCGCTGGTCGGCGGGCCGTTCTTCTTCTGGCTGCTGCGCCGGACCCGGACCCGGGAGGGCGGATGGGCCTGAACCTCGTGGAGGCGGCCGGGGTCGTCGTGGCGATCCGCGGCCGGCGGCTGGTCGACGACGTGTCGCTGGAGTTGCGCGCGGGGGAGGTGCTGGCGCTGGTCGGTCCCAACGGCGCCGGCAAGTCGACGCTGCTCGCCGCGCTGGCCGGCGACCGGGCCGTCGCGGGTGGCGTGGTGCGGGTGGACGGGCAGCCGATCGGTGCCGTCCGCGCGCTCGCCCTGGCCCGCGCGCGGGCCGTGCTGCCGCAGCGCAACCCGGTCGCTTTTCCCTTCACCGTCCGGGAGATCGTCACGATGGGCCGCGCGCCGTGGATCGGCACGCCCGCCGAGGACGAGGACGACGAGGCCATCGCGGAGGCGCTGGGGCGCGCCGAGGTGGCCGCGCTGGCCGACCGGCCGTACTCGGAGCTGTCCGGCGGCGAGCAGGCGCGGACCGCGCTGGCCCGCGTCCTGGCGCAGCGCACCCCCGTGCTGATGCTGGACGAGCCCACGGCCGCGCTGGACGTGCGGCACCAGGAACAGGTCATGACCCTGGCCCGGGAACGCGCCGCCGCCGGCGTCGCCGTCCTGGTCGTGCTGCACGACCTGGGCCTGGCCGCCGCGCACGCCGACCGGGTCGCGGTGCTCGCCGACGGGCGGCTGGTCGACATCGGGCCGCCCGACGAGGTGTGCACGGCCGAGCTGCTGACCCGCGTGTACCGGCACGAGGTCGAGGTGTTCCCCCATCCCCGCACCGGGCGGCCGGTCGTGCTGCCGGTCCGACAAGGAGGTCTGTGATGTCCACTGTGGCCGGACGTGGGACCGGAGGCGCGTTCGAACGCGCGCCGGGACGTGTGGTCGGACGGGTGGCGGGGAGCGCGGCCGGGCTGGCGCTGGTGGCCTTGGCGGCGCTGCCCGTGCCCGCCTCGGCGGCGGCCCGGGTCGAGCTGTCCGTCGCGACCGCCGACCCCGAGTACGCCACGGCCGTCGACCTGCGCGGCACCGGGTTCCAGTCGGTGCCCAACGCGCACGGCGGGATCTACGTGCTGTTCGGCTGGGTGGAGGGGACCTGGCAGCCCAGCAAGGGCGGGCAGGTCGGCGCGAACTACCGGTACGTCCAGGACAGCGAAGCCAAGGACAACAACGGTTTCCAGCGGTTCGTGGCGTTCCCCGGCAGCGACACGGCGAGCAGCGCCAACGGCGGCACCATCGCCGCCGACGGCACGTGGAGCGCCCGGCTCGTCATCCCGGGTGCCAAGTTCACCGCGGCCGACCGCTCCGGCAACACCACCCAGGTCGACTGCGCCACCGTGCGGTGCGGGGTGATCACGATCGGCGCGCACGGGGTCGTGAACCCGAACAACGAGACCTTCACCCCCGTCCGCTTCGCCGTGCCGCAAGGACAAACCCCGCCGCAAACCCAGCCGCAACCGCCGACGCAGGCCCCGCCGCCCGCGCGGACCGCGGTGGACGCTCCGGCGAAACCCGTCGCCGCGCCCGCCGTGCTGAGCGCGGCGCGGACCGCGCTGCCGGCGGGGGAGGCCGTGGCGGTGACCGGGTCCGGGTTCGCGGCCGGTGAGCAGGTCCAGGTGGCGTTGGGCCCGGTGTTCCTGCCGCCGGTGACCGCCGACCAGGCCGGGGCGATCACCTACACCGCGACGATCCCGTCCTCGGTGTCCGCCGGGGTGCACCGGTTGGCGTTCACCGGGGCGACCTCCGGTGCCGGCGGTGGCGTGGAGCTGACCGTGGACCCGCCGGTGGCGACGGCCGAGGTGGCGGCGGCGAGCGCCGAGCCCGGACCGGGCGGCGTGAACTGGACCCTGGTGGGCGGGATCGCGGCCGGTCTCGTCCTGGTGATCGCGGCCGTGGTGCTGCTGAAGCGGAGGAAGACGGCATGAGACTCGCGGGCGCGGTAGCGGCGGGGGCGTTGCTGGTGGCGGTAGCCCCCACGGCGTGGGCCCAGACCACCACCACTACCACCACGACGACCACCACGACGACGACCACGACCACATCACAAGCGACCACAACACAAGCAAAAGCCGCTCAAACGACGACGCAGGCGACGACCACGACCACGACGCCGGTCACCACCACGAACGCCCCGACGTGCGAACTCACCTCGCAGACGGCACGCAAGGGCGATCTGTTGTGGGGCTTCAAGAAGAGCTTCCGCCAGTACGTGGGCGTGACGGCCGGCAACGCCATCACCGCGTCGGACGGCGCGGTGGTCACCGCCGTGGACGAGGTGGTCCGGGACGGCGTGCCGAACCCGGCGGGCATCCCGACCGGGGCCTACCGGTTCTCGTTCGACCAGGCCGACTACCGCGGCCCGACCGACTTCACCGTGCGGTACAAGGGGAAGGTCGCCTTCGCCTACCCGTCGCACTTCTTCACGCTGATCCTCGGCGACCCGAGGGTGACCCGCAACGGCGACGCGGCGACCCTGCGCGCGGACATCGAGCTGAAGGCCCAGCCGGGCGCGCCGACCGAGTCCAAGAACCTGCCCGACGTCGACCTGGCGACGCTCCAGCCGTCCGCCGGCACCACGACCCCGGCACCCGGCAGCCTCGCCTGGTCGGCCGTGCCCGCCACGCTGACCAGCGCCGACGCCTTCGCCGGCTTCTACCAGGCCGGTGCCGAACTCGACCGGCTCGCGCTGAGCGTGGCGGCGGACTGCGCGAACCTGCCCGAACCCCCGCCGACCGCGACCGCCGGCACCCCGCCGCCGGTCGCGCAGGCGAACACCATGGTGCCCCAGCTGAAGTACCGGCCCCTGGCGAACACCGGAGCCGACGTGGAACACGTGCTGTGGCTCGGGATCTCGGTGCTGCTGGCCGGCACGGCCGTGCTCCTCGCGGCCTACCGCCCCCGCCGCGCCTGAAACCCCCGGTGACCGGCACCCCGGCCGCGCTTGCCGGTGACCACTCCCGGCAGGTGCGGCACCCCCTTCCTCGGCACTCCATTCCCCGGCACCCCGCTCCCGGGCACCCCGTTCCGCACGACGAACCCTGCGCTGAAACGGGATCCGCCCGACCACGCAGTGGGTGGTCGGGCGGAACGTGTTGCCGTGGAAAGGAAATCCGGGAACTAGTCGGTGCTCTTGAGCGCCTCCGCGACCGCCGCCGAGATGCGCCGCTCCTCGGCGGCCTTCCGCGCCTTCGCCCGAGCGCGCAACGCCAACCCCAGGCACAGCAGCAGGAGCAGCCCGATCACCGCCGCCCACGGCACCGCCAGGTCCCACTCCGCCGCGACCACCGGCTCCAACCCGCCCCCACCGGGCACGGAACCGGTCACCTCGACGGTCGCCACGACCCGCCCGGCGGGCCAGGTCTGCACGGAGACCTCGCGCTGGGCGCTCTCGCCGGGCAGCAGCTCCGGCAGCTCGGCCACCTCGGCGTCCCGCCCGAACCAGCCGAACAGCCCCTCCACCCGAACGCGCTGCGCGGCGGTCAACCGGGTGTTGCCGACGTTCGCCACGGTGTAGGTCACCTTCGCGACCCCGCCCGCGAAGGGGTTCACCGACCCGTCGAAGCCCACCTTCAGGTCCCGGACCTCCAGGCGCGGCACCAGGTCGCCGCTGACCCGGACGTGCATCCGCGCGCCCAGCCGCCGGTCGACGGTGATCCCGACCCCGCTGTCCGCGACGGCCAGCGACGTCACGACACCACCGCTGTGGTCGCCGGGCGTCGCCGAGGCCGGGACCGACAGCGTGAACGGCACGGTGAGCGTCTGCCCGGCGGGCACGGTCACCTCGTCGGCGGCGAACTTCGCCCACGTACCCACGTGGCCGGACGGCTTCCCGGCGGGCAGCAGGTCGAGCTGACCGGACGACGTGGTGAACGCGTCCGCCGCGTACACCCGGAACGTCAGCGACCGGGTCTCGTGGTTGGTCACCAGCAGCTCGTCGGAGATCACCGCGCCCGGCACGGCGGTGTACCCGAAGTTCGCGCGGCCCGCGCCGAGGGCGTTGTCGGCGGGCCGCACCCCCCAAGTGATTGCGTCCTGCGCGAACGCCGGCAGGGGTGCCGCCAGCGCCCCCACCACCAGGCACAGCACGGCCAGAACACGATGCATGGTCGTCTCCGACATGGGAAGGGGGCGCCGCCCGGAGGACGGCGCCCCGAGGGGGTCGGGTCAGCTCAACGCCGTCAGGGTGAGGGTCGCGGAGTACGTGCCCGCACCGACGCTCGCCGGCACCTTCAGCTCCAGGTCCGCGCCCAGCTTCGCCGAGCCGGACGCGTGGCCGAGCGCGGCGCTGCCGAGCGTGGCCGGCGTGGACAGACCGGGCCCCTGGTCGAACCCGGACGCCACGGCCGCACCGGCGACCGCGCCGCCGGTGTTCTCGGTCACCGCGGGCGTCCAGCCCAGGTTCTTGCCCGCGAACGAGGTGGCACCCGCGGTGAAGTCGCTCACCTGCGCGGAGACCGACCAGGCGGGCGCGCCCAGCCGGGTGTCGGTGACCCGCACCGGGTTGATCGTGCCGGTGGCCCGGTAGTGGTCACCGGCCTTGGTGGCGGTGCCCAGGTCGACCAGCTTGTTGCCGCCGTCGATGGTCCACACGAACTCGCCGGGCTCCTGCGGGGTCTCCGGCACGGTCACCTTGACGTCCTGCGAGGTGCCCGACGGCGCGGTGGTCACGGTGTAGCCGACGTCGAACGGCAGCGGCGCCTTGTAGTCCTGGTTGCCGCCGCACCCGGTGGAGTAGAAGTGCGGGCGCACCGACGCCGGGACGGACTTGACGAACTCGGCGGGCCAGGATCCCCACCAGCCGGTCGCGCCGCCGTCGGTGCCGCAGGCGCGGGTCTGCGCGCCGCCGTCCGCGAAGTCGACCTCGACGCCCTGGTAGTCCGGGGTGACCCGGAAGCCGTTGGCGGAGAGCCCGGACACCGAGCCCGCGTCGAAGGTGAGCAGGGTGAGCCGGCCGAAGTCCTGCGGCTGGGTCGGGTTGCCGCCCATGTCGACGCCCGCGCCGAGCTTGAACTCGACGGACAGCGCGCCCGAGCCGTCGGCGTTCACGGTGAGCTTGGGGTCTTTGTAGATCTCGTTGGGCGCGTTGAACTGGGGCGGGTAGGCGTTGACGGTGTAGCTGCCGGTCCACGACAGGCTGCCCGCGCCGGTGCCCGGGTGCACGGTGCCGGTGCCGGCGGTGAACTTGACCGCGTTCGGGGTCTTCTGCGGCGAGGACACCGGCATGGACGTGCCCGGCTTGGGCGCGACCGCGTACTCCGCCTGCGAGCCGCCGGAGACCGAGCCGACGAGCTGGGTGACGTTGCCGGTGAGGTCCTTGTAGCTCCACGGGCCGAAGATGCCGACCTGCGCGTAGCCGTTGAGACCCCACACGAAACTGGCGTCGGTGATCGTCTGCTCGCTCGCCTGCGCCTGGGCGGGCAGGGCGCAGAGAGCGGCGGCGACACCCACCGCGAGGCAAGCGCCGAGAGCCCTGGGTCTTGTCATTCCCGAACCTCCTGAAATTAGGTGAGGCTAACCTTAGTTTCACAGTTGTTCGCGGGACAAGGAGTCGGGGCCGGGGGATCGGCTGTGACCTCCACCGCTTCCGCGCGGCGGGCTGTGCCAGGATCACTGCGTGAGCACGCTCTACGACTGCGCCGTTCCCGCCGACCGGACCTCCGGTCTCGCCGCCGCCGCCGGCGCGGTGCGGTCCGGGCGCCTGGTGGTCCTGCCCACCGACACCGTCTACGGGATCGGCTGCGACGCGTTCGACGCGAAGGCCGTCCGCTACCTGCTCGAAGCCAAGGGCCGAGGCCCGGACATGCCGGTGCCCGTGCTGGTCGGCTCGTGGACCACGATCGACGGCCTGGTGCTGTCGGTGCCCCGGCAGGCCCGCGCGCTGATCGAGGCGTTCTGGCCCGGCGGCCTGTCGCTGGTCCTCCAGCACGCCCCGTCGCTGGCCTGGGACCTCGGGCACACCCGGGGCACGGTGATGCTGCGGATGCCGCTGCACCCGGTCGCCCTGGAGCTGCTGCGCGACGTCGGCCCGATGGCCGTCTCCAGCGCCAACAAGTCCGGCTTCCCGCCCGCCGGAACCGCGCAGGAGGCGTGGGACCAGCTCGGCGAGGACGTCGGCGTCTACCTCGACGGCGGGCCGTGCACGGACAACGTGGCGTCCACCATCGTCGACCTGACCGGGCCCGACCCGCTGGTGCTGCGCGAGGGCGCGGTGCCGCTGGCCGACGTGCGCGAGGTGCTCGGCATCGAAGTCGAGGTCGCCGGCTAGTGGATCTTCCCGATCGGAGTAGCGTGGCACCCGCAGTGTCCGAAACCCCATCCCCGAGGGGCTAGCACCAGTGGGCCCGTTGCCCGACACCTCTTCCGTCCTCCCGGTCCGGGAGTACCTGCTCGTCGCGCTGACCGCCGCCGTGGTCACGTTCCTGTTGGTCGGCCTGGTCCGGGCCCTCGCGTTCCGGATCGGCGCCGTCGCCTACCCGCGACAGCGGGACGTGCACGTCAAACCCATGCCGCGAATGGGCGGACTGGCCATGTACGGCGGCGTCCTGGGCGGCATGATGCTCGCCCACCAGCTGCCCGTGCTGCGCGCCGCCTTCGACTTCTCCTACGACCCGTGGGCCGTCATCGCGGGTGGTGGCGTCATCGTCCTGGTCGGCGTCCTGGACGACCGGTTCGAACTCGACTCGCTGACGAAACTCGCCGGCCAGGTCACCTCGGCGGGCATCCTCGTCCTGTTCGGACTCCAGTGGCTGGTGTTCTGGGTGCCTTGGGGCGACGGCGAAGGCCAGGGCTCGCTGCTGGTGCTCGACCAGAACCAGGGCGCGCTGCTCACCGTGCTGCTGGCCGTGACGATGGTCAACGCGATGAACTTCGTCGACGGTCTGGACGGCCTGGCCGCCGGCATCGGCCTGATCGCCGCCGTGGCCACCTGCGCGTTCTGCATCGGCGTGCTGGCCAAGAACGGCGGCGACGTCGGCTCCTACCCGCCCGCGCTGATCGCCGCGACGCTGGCCGGCGCGTGCCTGGGCTTCCTGCCGCACAACTTCAACCCCGCCCGGATCTTCATGGGCGACTCCGGGTCGATGCTGATCGGCCTGATGCTCGCCGCCGCCGTCACCTCCGCGTCCGGCAAGCTGAACTACGGCTCGTTCCAGTCCATCGAGACCCTCGACCTGCTCGGCCTGCTGTCCCCGCTGCTGGTCGTCGCGGCGGTGCTGTTCGTGCCGATGCTCGACCTGCTGATGGCGGTCGTCCGGCGCACCCGGCGCGGCGAGAGCCCGTTCTCCGCCGACAAGATGCACCTGCACCACCGGCTGCTGGAGATCGGCCACTCGCAGCGCCGCGCCGTCCTGCTGATCTACCTCTGGGCGGCGGTGCTGGCGTTCGGCACGGTGTCGCTGACGCTGTTCGACGCGACCGTCGTGATGTGGTGCCTGGCCGCCGGGCTGCTGCTCGCGCTGCTGGTCTCGGCCGTGCCGCGACTGCGCGAGCTGCGCCGCACCTGACCGCCGACCGGACCACCGGGTCGGCGCGCGAAGTGACGCCGACCGGTGGCCGCCGAGGGCCGCCGTCCGTCCGCCGGGGCACCGCCGGACGCCGGAACCCGGGCCGGGCCGGCCGCGACGGGGTAGTCACGCTCGGTGATCTGAACGGCGGTGATCGCGCCGCCGGGTGGCGGCTCCGGCCAGGGTGTAGTAACGCTTTCCGCACCCCGAGCGAAAGGTCTCACCCGCGCCCCACTTACACTCGGTTGCGACCAGTGGGAAGGGGTGACATGAGCCAGGAGTGGACTCACGAGAAAGTCGTCCAGCGGCTCGCGGGCGAGATGTTCCGCGGCCTCATCTGGGCGGCCCTCGCCACCGTCGCCATCGGCGCGGTGGTCTGGACTGTGCTGGCCGGGGTCCCCGGCCTGGTCGCGGCGCTCATCGGCGGCGCGCTCGCCATCGCGTGCTCGTTGATCACGCTCTGGCTGATGCACCGCACCGCCGCGCTGCCCGTGCAGTTCATCATGATCGCCGCGTTCGGCGGCTTCCTGGGCAAGCTCATCCTGCTGGTCGTGGTGATGGTGCTGCTCCAGAAGTTCCCGGTGCTGCACGTGAACGCGCTCGCGCTGACCATGGCCGCGACCATCGTCGTGGCGACCTTCATGGAGGTCCGCGCTTCCAAGCGCAGTCGCAGTCAGGTGATCATCCCCACCCCGGGCAACACCTGATCTACCGGCTGGTACGGTGCGCGAAGACGGGACGCCCCAGCTAGGTAGGGGTGCCTCTCGCGGGCGCGTGCGGTACGTAAGGTACGTTTGTCCCGATCGTGACGATTCCCCCGGCGGAGTGAACGCCGGCCGGGAGAACCGGAAGGAACACAGTGACCTCGTTGGTGCTGGCCTCGGGTGGCGAGTTCGTCGCGCCCGGTGTGAAGGACTTCTTCCCCCCGGCGATCTTCGGGTCGGTCGACAAGCCGATGGTCCTGCTGGTGCTGTCGATCATCATCATCGGGACGTTCTTCATCGTCGCGACCCGCAACCTGAAGCTCGTGCCCGGCAAGTTCCAGTTCGCCGCCGAGTCGGTCTACGACCTCGGTCGCAACTCCATCGCCCGTGAGCAGATCGGCGGCAAGGACTTCAAGCCGTTCGTCCCGCTGATCCTCACGGTCTTCACCTTCGTCCTGGTGAACAACCTGTTCGGGCTCATCCCGTTCATCCAGTTCCCGACGATGGCGCACATCGGCTTCCCGCTGGCCGTCTCGGTTCTGGTCATCTACCCGGTTTACCACTACGTCGGTTTCAAGCGCCACGGTTTCGTCGGTTACCTGAAGCACGCGACCATGCCGCCCGGTGCGCCGTGGTTCGTGCTCATCCTGCTGATCCCGATCGAGTTCTTCCAGAAGTTCCTGCTGAACCCGCTGACGCTCGCCATCCGAGTCTTCGCGGCGATGTTCGCGGGTCACCTGCTGCTGCTGGTGTTCACCCTGGCCGGTGAGTTCCTGCTGCTGAACGGCGGAGCCACGGTGGTGGTCGCTCCGATCGCCTTCCTCTTCGCCATCGCGCTGACGTTCCTCGAAGCGCTGATCATGGTCCTCCAGGCCTACATCTTCGCCCTGCTGTCCGCCAACTACATCGGCGCGGCGCTGGCGGAAGAGCACTAGAAAAACAAGCCTCCGATCCGCGAGCGTTCGCGGACCGAAGTGAAAGGGAACAGCACAAGTGAGCGCTATCGTTCTTGCTCAGGATGCCGTCAAGACCGTCAACAACGCGGGTCTCGCCGCGATCGGCTACGGCCTCGCGGCCATCGGCCCCGGCATCGGCGTCGGTCTGATCTTCTCCTCGGTCATCAACGGCACCGCCCGCCAGCCCGAGGCCCGCGGCGTGCTGCTGAGCCTCGCCTGGACGACCTTCGCGATCGTCGAGGTCCTCGCGCTGCTCGGCTTCGTCGTGTACTTCCTCGCGAGCAACGCCTGATCGTCCGTCCCGCGCATTAGGAGTCCGTGATGAAGACCCTCATCCTGGCGGCGGAGGGCGAGGCCATCAACCCCGTCCTGCCTCACCCGTCCGAGATCATCATCGGCCTGATCGCGTTCCTGCTGCTCCTCTTCGTCATCAAGAAGTTCGTTGCACCGCGCTTCGAGACGTTGTACGCGGAACGTGCCGCCAAGATCGAGGGCGGGATCGAGAAGGCCGAGCAGGCGCAGGCGGAAGCCCAGCAGAAGCTCGAAGAGTACAAGGCACAGCTCGCCGACGCGCGGGCCGAAGCCGCTCGCATCCGTGACGACGCCCGCATCGAGGGCGAGCAGATCATCAGCGAGCTGCGTGCCAAGGCGCAGGAGGAGTCCGCGCGGATCGTCGCGCAGGGCCAGACCCAGCTGGAGACCCAGCGCGCGCAGATCGTCGCGGAACTGCGCGGCGAGCTGGGCAAGCTCGCGATCGACCTGGCCGACCGGGTCGTCGGTGAGTCGCTGGAGGACGAGGTGCGCCGTCGGGGCACCGTCGACCGGTTCCTCTCCGAGCTGGACAACACGTCGGCTCCGGCCGCCAAGTGAGGGAACGCCGATGACGCTGCACGCCGCCAGTCGCGACGCGCTGGCCGCCGCCGAACTGCGGCTGCTGGAGATTGTCGACGGCGCCGAGGACAGCGCCGCCCTGGGCAAGCTGGGTGCGGAGCTGTTCGCGGTCGTCGGCCTGCTCTCCAAGCAGCGCTCGCTGCGCCAGGCACTGGCCGAGTCGTCGACCGAGGCCGCGAGCCGCGAGCAGCTCCTGCGGAGCCTGTTCGACGGCAAGGTCTCCGGCGACGCGCTCCAGGTCCTGGCCACGGTCGTCACCGCGCGCTGGTCCAGCCCGCGTGAGCTGGTCGACGGCGTCGAGTCACTGGCCCGCACCACGCTGCTGGTGCGGGCCGAGCGGGACGGCAAGCTCGACACCGTCGAGGACGAGCTGTTCCGACTCGGGCGGATCATCGCCGGCAACTACGAGCTGGAGCTGGCGCTGACCGACCCGGCGGCCGACGCCGACGGCAAGGTCTCGCTGATCGACGGCCTCGTCGCGGGCAAGGTGGACGAGACGACCAAGGTCCTGGTCGACCAGCTGGTCCGGGAACCCCGCGGTCAGGGCGTCGTCGGCGGCCTGTCCGACCTGGCGTCGCTCGCGGCCAAGCGCCGGGAGCGCTCGGTGGCCTACATCCGCTCCGCGGTGGAGCTGGACGCGGCGCAGCTGGACCGTCTCGAAGCCACGCTGACCCGGATCTACTCCAGGCCGGTCGCGCTGCACGTGGAGGTGGACCCCACGCTGCGCGGCGGTCTGCTGATCAAGATCGGCGACGAGGTCATCGACGGAAGCGTTGCCGGTCGGCTGGCGGCACTGCGCCGCGACCTCGCCGGCTGACCAACCGGAACCGCGGCCCACAAGCCCCTTTCCTCATAAACGAAGTGAGAGCAGGAACGACATGGCGGAGCTGACGATCTCGTCGGACGAGATCCGCAGTGCGATCGAGAAGTACGTCTCGACCTACTCCCCGGAAGTCAGCCGGGAAGAGGTCGGCGTCGTCGCGGAGACCTACGACGGCATCGCCATCGTCGAGGGTCTGCCCGGCACCATGACCAACGAGCTGCTGGAGTTCCCCGGCGGCGTGCTCGGCGTGGCCCTGAACCTGGAAGTGCGCGAGATCGGCGCGGTCATCCTCGGTGACTTCGACAAGATCGAAGAGGGCCAGGAGGTCAAGCGGACCGGCCAGGTGCTCTCCGTGCCGGTCGGCGACGGCTTCCTCGGCCGCGTGGTGAACCCGCTCGGCCAGCCGATCGACGGCCTGGGCGACATCGTGGCCGACGACAACCGCGCCCTGGAGCTGCAGGCGGCCTCCGTCCTCCAGCGCCAGCCGGTGAGCGAGCCGATGCAGACCGGCATCAAGGCGATCGACTCGATGACCCCGATCGGTCGCGGCCAGCGCCAGCTGATCATCGGCGACCGCAAGACCGGCAAGACCGCGGTCTGCATCGACACGATCATCAACCAGAAGAAGGCCTGGGAGTCGGGCGACCCGCAGCAGCAGGTCCGCTGCGTGTACGTCGCCGTCGGCCAGAAGGGCTCCACCATCGCGGGCGTCAAGACCGCGCTGGAGGAGGCGGGCGCGCTGGAGTACACCACCATCGTGGCCGCCCCGGCGTCCGACTCGGCCGGCTTCAAGTGGCTCGCCCCCTACACCGGCTCGGCCATCGGCCAGCACTGGATGTACCAGGGCAAGCACGTCCTGATCATCTTCGACGACCTGACCAAGCAGGCGGAGGCGTACCGCGCCATCTCGCTGCTGCTGCGTCGTCCGCCGGGCCGCGAGGCCTACCCCGGCGACGTCTTCTACTTGCACTCGCGCCTGCTGGAGCGCTGCGCGAAGCTGTCGGACGAGATGGGCGCGGGCTCGATGACCGGTCTGCCGATCATCGAGACCAAGGCCAACGACGTGTCGGCGTACATCCCGACCAACGTCATCTCGATCACCGACGGCCAGTGCTTCCTGGAGTCCGACCTGTTCAACGCCGGTGTGCGGCCGGCCGTCAACGTGGGCATCTCGGTGTCCCGCGTCGGTGGCGCCGCGCAGACCAAGGCGATGAAGACGGTCGCCGGCTCGCTGCGCCTGGACCTGTCCCAGTTCCGCGAGCTGGAGGCGTTCTCCGCCTTCGCCTCGGACCTGGACGCCGCCTCGCGGGCCCAGCTCGACCGGGGTGCGCGGCTGGTCGAGCTGCTCAAGCAGGCCCAGTACTCCCCGGTGCCGATGGAGGAGCAGGTCGTCTCCATCTACCTGGGCACCAACGGTCACTACGACTCCGTCCCGGTGGGCGACGTGCGGCGGTTCGAGGCCGACTTCCTCGACCACGTGCGGCGCAGCCACGACGTGATCCTGTCGAGCATCCGCGAGTCCAAGAAGTTGTCGGAAGACACCGAAAAGGGCATCGTGGACGCTGTCAACGCGTTCAAGCAGCAGTTCACCGCTTCGAGCGGCGCCTCGGTCGTGAACGAGGCCCCGGCGGACGCGATGGACGCCGACAAGGTCGGACACGAGTCGGTCAAGGTCAACCGACCCGCTCCGACCGAGAAGTGACGTAGGCATGGCGGCACAGATTCGCGAGCTGCGCCAACGGATCCGAACGGTCAACTCGACCAAGAAGATCACCAAGGCGTACGAGCTCATCGCCACGTCGCGGCTCGCCAAGGCGCAGGCCCGGGTCGCGGCGTCGAAGCCGTACGCCGAGGAGATCACCGGTGTGCTGTCCGCGCTGGCCAGCGCGTCGGCCAACCTCGACCACCCGCTGCTGACCGAGCGCAAGGCCCCCAAGCGGGCCGGCGTCCTGGTCGTCACCAGCGACAAGGGCATGTGCGGCGGCTACAACGCCAACGTGCTCAAGGCGGCCGAGGAACTGCTGGCGCTGCTCCGCTCGGAGGGCAAGGAGCCGGTGCTCTACGTCATCGGCCGCAAGGGCGCGAGCTACTACCGGTTCCGCCGCCGGGAGATCTCCGGCGAGTGGAGCGGGTTCTCCCAGCTCCCGCACTACGTCAACGCCGCGGAGGCGGGTGACACGCTGGTCCCGGCCTTCATCGAGGGCACCGAGAACGGCGGCCAGGGTGTCGATGAACTCCACGTCGTCTACACCGAGTTCAAGTCGATGCTGAGCCAGCAGCCGACCGCGAAGCGCATCGCGCCGATGGAGATCGAGTACGAGGAGTCCAAGCCGAAGCTCCAGTCGGTGTACTCCTTCGAGCCGAACGCCGAGACGCTGCTGGGCGCGCTGCTGCCCAAGTACGTCAAGACGCGGCTGTTCTCGGCTCTGCTGGACGCGGCGGCTTCGGAGTCGGCGGCCCGGCGGACCGCGATGAAGGCGGCGACCGACAACGCCACCGAGCTGGTCCGCAACCTCAGCCGTCAGGCGAACTCGGCCCGCCAGGCCCAGATCACCCAGGAGATCAGCGAGATCGTCGGTGGCGCCTCCGCGCTTACCGGGGGCGCAGGAAGTGATGAGTGACATGAGTGCTACTGCCACCACCACCCGCACCGGCCGTGTGGTCCGGGTGATCGGCGCCGTCGTCGACGTGGAGTTCCCGCGCGACGCGGTGCCCGAGCTGTTCAACGCCCTGCACGTCGAGATCACCTTCGAAGCGGTGGCCAAGACGCTGACCCTGGAGGTCGCCCAGCACCTGGGTGACAACCTGGTCCGCACCATCTCGATGCAGCCGACCGACGGCCTGGTCCGCGGCGCGACCGTGTCCGACACGGGCCACGCCATCCAGGTGCCGGTGGGCGACGTCGTCAAGGGCCACGTGTTCAACGCGCTGGGCGAGTGCCTGGACGTGCCCGGCCTCGGCCGCGACGGCGAGCAGTGGGGCATCCACCGCAAGGCGCCCGCGTTCGACCAGCTGGAGGGCAAGACCGAGATCCTGGAAACGGGCATCAAGGTCATCGACCTGCTCACCCCGTACGTCAAGGGCGGCAAGATCGGCCTGTTCGGCGGCGCGGGCGTGGGCAAGACGGTGCTCATCCAGGAGATGATCACCCGTATCGCCCGCGAGTTCTCCGGCACGTCGGTGTTCGCCGGCGTCGGCGAGCGCACCCGTGAGGGCACCGACCTCCTCCTGGAGATGGAGGAGATGGGCGTGCTCGGCGACACCGCGCTCGTCTTCGGCCAGATGGACGAGCCGCCCGGCACGCGCATGCGCGTCGCGCTGTCCGCGCTGACCATGGCGGAGTACTTCCGCGACGTCCAGAACCAGGACGTGCTGCTGTTCATCGACAACATCTTCCGGTTCACCCAGGCCGGTTCCGAGGTGTCGACCCTGCTGGGCCGCATGCCGTCGGCCGTGGGCTACCAGCCGACGCTGGCCGACGAGATGGGCGAGCTCCAGGAGCGCATCACGTCGACCCGGGGCAAGTCGATCACGTCGCTGCAGGCGATCTACGTGCCGGCGGACGACTACACCGACCCCGCCCCGGCGACCACCTTCGCCCACCTGGACGCGACGACGGAGCTTTCCCGTCCGATCTCCCAGAAGGGCATCTACCCGGCGGTGGACCCGCTGTCCTCGTCGTCCCGGATCCTGGAGCCCTCCATCGTGGGCGAGGAGCACTACCGGGTCGCGCAGGAGGTCAAGCGGATCCTCCAGAAGTACAAGGAACTCCAGGACATCATCGCCATCCTCGGCATGGACGAGCTGTCCGAGGAGGACAAGGTCCTCGTCGGCCGCGCCCGTCGGCTGGAGCGGTTCCTGGGGCAGAACTTCCTCGTCGCCGAGAAGTTCACCGGGCAGAAGGGCTCGTTCGTCCCGATCAAGGACACCATCGAGGCGTTCGACCGGGTCTGCAAGGGCGAGTTCGACCACTTCCCGGAGCAGGCGTTCTTCTCCTGCGGCGGGCTCGACGACGTCGAGGCCAACGCCAAGAAGCTGGCCGGCAAGTAAGTCACCGGCTGTTCGCGTCAAACCCGTCCGACCTTCGTGGTCGGGCGGGTTTTTCGTTGTGCGTGGGTGCGGTGCGGTGCGGTGCGGTGTGGAGGTGGGTGTGCGTGGGTGTGGGTTGGGCGGGTGTGGGTTGTGGGTGGGGTGGGTGTGGGTGGGGTGGGTGTGGGTGGGTGGGGTGGGTGGCGCTCAGGGCTTGGGGAGAGGGGGTTCGGCGCGCCAACCCAGGGAGCGGGAGATCGCGCGGCCACAGGCCCTTACGGCGGGCAGGACGGTGTCGGTGCGGGTCTCCAGGGGGACTACTACGGAGACGGCGGCCACGACGTCGCCGTCCGGGCCCCGGACCGGGGCCGCGATGGAGTAGGTGATCGGTTCGATCTGGCGGTCGGCGATCGCGTAGCCGTCGCGGCGGACGGCGGCCAGGGTTTCGCGCAGCTCTTTGGGCGTGCCGATGGTGTGCTTGGTGAACCGCTTGAGCGGGGTGTGGATCGCGCGTTCCTGGACGTCGTGCGGGGCGTGGGCGAGCAGGACGAGGCCGACACCGGTCGCGTGCAGCGGCATCCGGGAGCCCATCCGGGTCAGCACGCTGACCGCGTCCTTGGCGGCGAGGCGTTCGACGTAGACGACCTCCAGGTCGTCGCGGATGGCAAGTTGCACGTTGTGGTGGATGATCTCGAAGAGGTCTTCCAGGTAGGGCAGGGCGCGGTCCCGCAGGTCCAGCGCACCGGGTGAGAGCGCGCCGAGTTCCCACAGGCGCAGGCCGATCGTGAAGCGGCCGTCGGGGTCGCGTTCGAGGGCGCGCCACGCGACCAGTTCCCGGACCAGGCGGTGGGTGGTGCTCAGCGGGAGGCCGGAGTGGCGGCTCAGCTCGGAGAGCGTGGCCGACGGGCGGTCCGCGGTGAACACGGCGAGCAGGGTGAACGCCCGGCCGAGGATGGATCTGGGGACTGGCACCGGACCAGTCTCCCAGGCGCTGTCCGTCCTGCCTGTCGTCCGCTGACCGGAGTTGGGTCGCGGTCGGGTCTGTGGCGGACCTCACCTGGTGCGAAGGAGTTCGGGGAGCTGCGGTCCACTCTGGACATACCGGAGTGCTGGGTGTGCTGGGGTTCGTCCGGTCCACAGTGGTCCGCTGGGTTCTCGGGTGGGGAGCGGGTGGGGAGCGGGTGGGGTGGGTTGCGGGGTGGATCATGCTTGGTGGCGCGTGGATCGGTTGTCGGGGATCGTGGGCGTCTTGTTGCCGGGGTGGTGGGCGGGGCGCTGCCTGGGGTGCGGTGTCTGATGTCGGCGCTGTGTCCGGTATCGGCGTCGGGGGCGCTCGGGGGCCGTGTGTGGGGCGGCGGTCGGGATTGGCCGGATCGGTGTCATCTGTGGTCCACTTCCGTGTGGGACCGTGCTTACTGCGGGTGTCGCCTGTTCTAGGGGTTCCAGTGGTCGCCGCGACCGGTGAGGTGGCGGTGACGACCGTTGGAGCGACCGCCAGGCGGGTGGTACCCGGTGGCGGGCGCGGCTGAGGGTGGCTGGGGCGGCGCTCGCTTCGGGCGACCGTTTAGACTGCACAGGACTCCACCGTGAGACAAGGGAGATGCGCGTGGCCGAGATGACCGTCCAGCTCGTCGCGGTGGAACGCCGCCTGTGGTCCGGCACGGCCACCTCCGTGGTCGCGCAGACGACCGAGGGCGAGATCGGCATCCTGCCCGGCCACGAGCCCGTGCTGGGCCAGCTGGTCGAGGGTGGCGTGGTCCGGATCCGCACGGTGGACAACGAACTGGTGACCGCGGCCGTGCACGGCGGGTTCCTGTCGGTGACCGGTGAGGGCGTGAGCATCCTCGCCGAGGCCGCCGAACTCGCCAACGAGATCGACGTGGACGAAGCGCGGTCGGCGCTGACGAACGCGGACGACGTGGAGCGCGCCAGGGCCATCGCGCGGCTCCGCGCCGCGGGACACCCGGCCTGACGCGGACGAGCGGACAAACGCCGTGGGGATCGCCGAAGTCGTCGGGGTGGTCCTGTTCGTGGCGGTGGTGCTCCTCGCGTACTTCGCGTGGCGCCGGATCCGCCTGCTTCGTGCTGGAGGGGTGCATGTGGCCCTGCGGGCGAGGCTCGACGTGAGCGGTCGGGGATGGCATCTCGGCGTCGGGCACTACCGTGGGGATACGTTCGTGTGGTCGCGGGTGTTGAGCCTGCGCACCGGTCCGGACCGGGTGATCGACCGCGACGGGTTCGAGATCGACGACCGGCGTGAGCCGACGGCGTCGGAGACCTACGCGATGCCCACCGGAGCGGTGGTGTTGAGATGTCGTGGGGCCAAGGGTGAGTCCGTGGAGATCGCCATGGGCCCGGATGCGTTGACCGGCTTCTTGTCGTGGCTGGAATCCGCGCCTCCGGGCCGTTCTATTCCCTGGGCCTCCTGACCTCTGATCTTCGGTAGCCCGGAACTCGGTAGCCCGGAACTCGGAAACTTGGCAACTCGGAAACCGGTCGTCGGCGAATCGCCGGCGGCCGGTTTTGTGCTGGGGGCGTGGGTGAAAAGCGTCCTCGCCGGACGGGCGAGCCGCCAAGGATGACAAGAGAAAGGGCGGGCGTCGTGTCATCCCCGTATGGCCCGGTCGGAGACAACCGCGCTTGGCCAGGGTGTGCAAGCGAAGGGCGTGCTTGCACACCCTGGCCAAGCGCGGTTCGCTGGCGCGCGGGCCATACGGGGATGACACGACGCGGGGCTGGGTGTGTGCGGGGCTGGGTGAGTGCGGTGCGTGGGGGGTGTGTGGTGCGTGGGAGTGTGCGGTGCGTGGGAGTGTGTGGTGCTTGGGGTGTGGGCTGAGCGGAGTGGGGTTAGGCGTTGCCGCCTGGCTGCCATAGGACGTCGCCGTCCGGGTTCGCTACCCGGGCGAGGATGAACAGCAGGTCGGACAGGCGGTTCAGGTACTTGGCCGGGAGGGTGTTCGTCACTTCCGGCTCGGCTTCCAGCAGTGCCCAGGTGCTGCGTTCGGCCCTGCGGGCGATCGTGCGGGCCTGGTGGAGCAGGGCCGCGCCGGGGGTGCCGCCGTTGAGGATGAACGAGTCCAGTTTGCCGACCCTGGTGTTGTACTCGTCACACCAGGCTTCGAGGCGGTCCACGTAAGGCTGGGTGATCCGCAGCGGCGGGTATTTGGGGTCCGGGGTTACCGGGGTGCAGAGGTCCGCGCCCACGTCGAAGAGGTCGTTCTGGACCTTGCGGACGACCTCTCGCACGTCGTCTGCCAGGGCTCCCAGGGCCAGTGCCACGCCGAGAGCCGCGTTGGTTTCGTCCACGTCCGCGTACGCGGTGATCCGGGGGGACGTTTTCGGGACGCGGGTGAAGTCGCCGAGGCCCGTGGTGCCGTCGTCGCCTACCCGGGTGTAGATCCTGGTGAGGTGAACCGCCATGCCAAGCACTGTAGGGGGCTCCGGGCTCTGGCTTGATTCAGTGCGTCCGTACGATTGCCGGGTAGTACCGACTAGAGGAGTTTCCTTGGTGAGCGAGCACTTCCGGGTTCAGGGCGGTGCGCGGCTGGTCGGCGAGGTCGAGGTCGTCGGCGCTAAGAACAGCGTGCTGAAGCTGATGGCCGCCGCGCTGCTGGCGGAGGGCACGACCACCATCACCAACTGCCCGGAGATCCTGGACGTGCCGCTGATGGCCGACGTCCTGCGGAGCCTGGGCTGCGAGGTGACGCTGTCCGGCGACGTGGCGACCATCACCACGCCCGCCGAGCTGAACCACCGCGCCGACTCCGAGGCGATGGGCAAGCTGCGCGCCTCGGTGTGCGTGCTGGGTCCCCTGGTGGGGCGTTGCAAGCGGGCCGTGGTGGCGTTGCCGGGTGGCGACGCGATCGGGTCCCGGCCGCTGGACATGCACCAGAGCGGGCTGCGCAAGCTGGGTGCGCACAGCGAGATCGAGCACGGGTGCGTGGTCGCCGAGGCCGAGGGCCTGCACGGCGCGCAGATCTGGCTCGACTTCCCGAGCGTCGGAGCCACCGAGAACATCCTGATGGCCGCCGTCCTGGCGAACGGCACCACGGTCATCGACAACGCCGCGCGCGAGCCCGAGATCGTGGACATCTGCGTGATGCTCCAGGAGATGGGCGCGAAGATCGAAGGCGCGGGCACGTCGACGCTCACGGTGCACGGCGTGGAGTCGTTGCGCCCCACCGAGCACCGGGTGATCGGTGACCGGATCGTCGGTGCCACGTGGGCGTTCGCGGCCACCATGACGCGGGGTGACATCACCGTGCGCGGCGTGAACCCGCACCACCTCGACCTGGTGCTGGAGAAGCTGCGGATGGCGGGTGCCGAGGTCACCACGTTCGACGGCGAGGGCGAGGGCGAGGGGGACGCGGCCGGGGTCCAGGGGGTCCAGGGGTTCCGGGTCGTGCAGGACGGGCGTCCGCAGTCGGTGGACTTCGTGACGCTGCCCTACCCCGGGTTCGCGACCGACCTCCAGCCGTTCGCGATCGCGTTGTCGAGCGTGTCCGAGGGCACCTCGATGATCACCGAGAACCTGTTCGAGGCGCGGTTCCGGTTCATCGAGGAGATGGTCCGGATGAGTGCGGACGCGCGGACCGACGGCCACCACGCGGTGGTGCGCGGGGTGGAGCGGTTGTCGAGCGCGCCGGTGTGGGCTTCGGACATCCGGGCCGGGGCCGGGCTGGTCCTGGCCGGGCTGTGCGCGGACGGTGCCACTGAGGTGTACGAGATCTTCCACATCGAGCGCGGGTATCCGGGCTTTGTGGAGAACCTGCGCAAGCTGGGGGCGACGGTCGACCGCATCGCACCCTGAGGGGCCTGTCCTGAGGGTGCAGCTTGAGGGCGCGGCTTGAGGGGCCTGTCCTGAGGGCGCAGCTTGAGGAAGGCTGGTTCGGCACTGGAAGGCTGCCGCCGGTAGGGGTATGCCTGCGGACGGGGGCGTCCGGGGGTGCTGACGTGGCGTTTCGGTTGTGGGAGTCGGTCAGGCGTCTCCGAACTGGCGGGCGGTGGCTTCCAGGCGGGCGTGGTACTGCTGCCACCAGGCGCGGTCGCCTCCTGCCATGTTGTCGACCTCCGCTCGGTGGCCTACCTCGCCGTCGACCAGCTCTCGGACGATGTCCGCGTGGCCGGCGTGGCGGTTGGTCTCCGCGATCATGTGGATCAGGATGCGGTCCAGGGTCACGTTGCGGCGTTCTTCGGGCCACCACGGGACCTCGCCGGGGGCGTCGATGTCCAGGGCCTCGACGGTGGCGTCCGAGTGGGCCCACACGCGGTGGTAGAAGGCGATGACGTCCTCCCGCGATTCCTCCGCCGTCGCCCACATGTCGGCGTTCTGCTCCGCGTCGTCGCGCAGGGTCGGGATCTCTTCCGGGTACGGGCGGCCGAAGACGTTGCCGAGGTAGCCGCTCTCCACCGACGCCAGGTGCTTGACCAGGCCCAGCAGGTTGGTGCCGGTCGGGGTCAGCGGGCGGCGGATGTCGTACTCGGACAGGCCGTCGAGCTTCCACACGACGGCTTCGCGGGCCTGTTTGAGGTAGTGGTGCAGGTGGGATTTCGTGGTCATGTGGTCAGGATGGCAGGCGGGTACGACAGCGGTGGGGTGACGGCCGGGAGTGGGCGCTCAGCGGAGCAGGAGTTTCGCGTTGGGGGCGTCGGCGGGGAAGACGAGCAGGCGGTGGAGGTCGCCCCGGGTGGCCACCGTCGTCTTGATGCCCGCCCGGCGCAGGCGGGTCGCCAGGATCTGGGCGGCCTCGGTGGTGGGCACGACGGCCACTTCACTGAGCAGGCCGAAGTCTTCTCCGGTGTAATCGGGTACGGCACGTCGGTCGTTGCCGAACGCCCAGCGCAGCAGGAGCGCCAAGGCGCCCAGGACCACGACCAGGAGCAGGGTCTGGGTGAGCGCGGTCACGGTGTCCATGCTCCTCCAGCACCGATTCAGTGAGCAACGGCACGCCGGCGGCTGTGTTACTCGTCAGTACGCTACGGGGAACAACGTCGTAGGAGGTTGCCGTGCCGTACCCGGCCGACCGTGAGCGCGACCGCCCGTGGGTGATGCGCACCTACGCGGGGCACTCCAGCGCAACGGCCTCGAACGAGCTGTACCGCCGCAACCTGGCCAAGGGGCAGACCGGTCTGTCCGTGGCCTTCGACCTGCCCACGCAGACCGGCTACGACCCCGACGACGAGCTGTCCCGGGGCGAGGTCGGCAAGGTCGGCGTGCCGATCAGCCACCTCGGCGACATGCGCAAGCTGTTCGACGCCATCCCGCTCGGCGAGGCCAACACGTCGATGACGATCAACGCGACGGCAATGTGGCTGCTCGCGCTCTACGTCAGCGTCGCCGAGGAGCAGGGCGCGGACCGGGCCGCGCTGTCCGGCACCACCCAGAACGACATCATCAAGGAGTACCTCTCCCGGGGCACCTACGTGTTCCCGCCCGGCCCCAGCCTGCGGCTGATCACCGACATGGTCGCGTGGACCGTGTCGAACGTGCCGAGGTGGAACCCGATCAACATCTGCTCGTACCACCTCCAGGAGGTCGGCGCGACGCCGGCGCAGGAGATCGCGTACTCGATGTCGACGGCGATCGCCGTGCTGGACTCGGTGTTCGACTCCGGCCAGGTGCCCGACGAGCGCCGCGGCGAGGTGGTCGCGCGGATGTCCTTCTTCGTCAACGCCGGGGTGCGGTTCGTCGAGGAGATGTGCAAGATGCGGGCGTTCGTCCGGCTCTGGGACGAGATCACCCGCGACCGGTACGGCATCGAGAACCCGAAGCACCGGCGCTTCCGGTACGGCGTGCAGGTCAACTCGCTGGGGTTGACCGAGGCGCAGCCGGAGAACAACGTGCAGCGGATCGTGTTGGAGATGCTCGCCGTCTCGCTGTCCCGGGACGCGCGGGCGCGGGCGATCCAGCTGCCGGCGTGGAACGAGGCGCTCGGCCTGCCGAGGCCGTGGGACCAGCAGTGGGCGTTGCGGATGCAGCAGGTGCTGGCCTACGAGACGGACCTGCTGGAGTACGACGACCTGTTCGAGGGCTCCAAGGTGGTGGAGGCCAAGGTCGAGGAGATCCTGGCGGGCGCGCGGGCCGAGATCGACCGGGTGCAGGCGATGGGCGGCGCGGTCGCGGCCGTGGAGTCCGGGTACATGAAGTCGGCGCTGGTGTCCTCGCTCGCCGAGCGGCGGCGGCGGGTCGAGTCCGGCGAGGACGTCGTGGTGGGCGTGAACAAGTTCGCCACCACCGAGCCCTCGCCGTTGCAGGCCGAGGGCGCGAACGCCATCGAGACCATCGACCCGGTCGTCGAGCAGCACGCGGTCGAGGCGATCCGGGAGTGGCGCGCCGGTCGGGACGAGGCGCTGGTCTCGTCCACTTTGGACGATCTGCGGGCGGCGGCCGGGACCGACCGGAACCTGGTCGAGGCGACGATCGCGTGCGCGAAGGCCGGTGTCACGACCGGCGAGTGGGCTTCGGCGTTGCGCGCGACCTTCGGCGAGTACCGCGCGCCCACGGGGGTTTCGGCGGCTTCGGCGTCCGGTGAGGCGGGCGCGGAGATCGCGCGGGTCCGGGAACGGGTCCGGGCCACCGGTGAGGAGCTGGGCGAGCGGTTGCGGATCCTGGTCGGCAAGCCGGGCCTGGACGGGCACTCGAACGGCGCGGAGCAGGTCGCCGTGCGGGCCCGCGACGTCGGGTTCGAGGTGGTGTACCAGGGGATCCGCCTCACGCCCGCGCAGATCGTCTCGGCGGCGGTGCAGGAGGACGTGCACGTGGTCGGGTTGTCCATCCTGTCCGGTTCGCACCTGGAGGTCGTGCCGGCGGTGGTGGACGGGCTGCACGCGGCCGGGGCGGGTGACGTGCCGGTCATCGTCGGGGGCATCGTGCCGCCCGACGACGCCGACAAGCTCCGGGACCGGGGCATCGCCCGGGTGTTCACGCCCAAGGACTACGAGTTGACCCAGATCATGGACGAGATCGTGTCGGTGGTCCGCGAGGCGAACGGCTTGGCCTAGAGGAAGTCCTTCGTGGAGACGATCTCGGCGAAACCGCCGGCGCGGAGGTTCGTCGCGGTCGCCCGGTAGAGGTCGTCGGCGGTGAGGTCCTCGACGCCGAACGTGAAGGTGGCGTCGAGGACCACCCGCACGTGGTAGCCGAGGTTCCCGGCGACGCGGGCGGTGGTTTCCACGCACATGTTGGTCTGGATGCCGGCCAGCACGATGTCGGTGATGCCCCGGTTGGTCAGCCACGCGTGCAGGTCGACTTCGCCGTGGAAGGCCGAGTTCACCTTCTTGGCGAACACCAGGTCCGGCACGGCGGCGTCGAGTTCGGGCTTGAACCGGTTGCCGTCCTGGCCGGGGCGCAGCGAACCCTGCGCGGAGTCGTGGCGCACCAGCACGAGCGGGCCGGTCCACGCGTCGAGGAGGGCGGCGATGTTGGCCTCGGCGTCGGGGTTGTTGCGGGTGCCCCAGGCCGGCGAGTCGAAGCCGCGCTGCACGTCGATCAGGATCAGGACCTTGTTCGTCATGGTGTCGATCGTGGCGGGCGCGGGTCGGTTCGGGGGAGTGGCAGAACTGGCGCGATCCGGTACTTTCCTGCCACGCCGCGACCCCTGTTCGTTGGTGGGTGCCGAGTACAGCGACATCGCGCATTGCCGTCGCCGTTGGAAG
Source organism: Saccharothrix sp. NBAS 001 (assembly GCF_056640475.1). Taxonomy (NCBI): domain Bacteria; kingdom Bacillati; phylum Actinomycetota; class Actinomycetes; order Pseudonocardiales; family Pseudonocardiaceae; genus Saccharothrix; species Saccharothrix sp. NBAS 001. The sequence goes on along the minus strand of NZ_CM153251.1, from coordinate 6,591,665 downwards.
GGGTGCTGCTGGGGGGCCGGGGCCTCGGTGTTGGCCGGGTTGCCGTTCCGTCGGACTGTCTCCGTGACCGCCGGGACCATGCACGGCAACTGGGCCGGGGGTGCTGGAGGCGATGATCGGTGCGGTGAGCGGGTTGGGGGTCGACGTCGTGGCGGCGCTCGGGCGCGGCGGCGGCCTCGGCCGGTTCGGGGTGCTGCCCGAGCACGTCCGGATCGGGCGGTTCGTGGTGTAGGAGAGGGTTCTGCCCCAACGTCGACCTGGTGGTCTGCCAAGCGGGGCGGGTAGGTGCTCGGCTTGCCGGCGCACGGCGTGCTGCTGGTGGAGTGGCCCCTGGTGAACGACCAGTTCGGCATCGCGGACATGCGGCAGGCGCGGGGGCCGGGGTGGTCGCCGGGGGACGATCTGGCCGCCGCCGTGGGGAGGTGGTGGTGGGCGGCGATTTCGGGGTGCTGGGGCGGCGGTCGGCGTCGGGATCCGGGCCATGCCCTCGCCGGGCGAAGGGCTGGCGGAACTGGTCCGCTGAGGTACTTTCCCGCCATGCTCACGATCGGCGTGCTGGTGTTGCCGGGCAGTCGGGTGTTCGACATCTCGGTGGTCGGCGAGGTGTGGGGCGTGCACCGGCCGGAGTTGGGTGTGCCGCCGTTCGAGGTGCGGGTGTGCGCGCCGGGGCGGGTCGCCACGCCGGTGCAGCCGCTGGGCGTCGTGCCCGCCACGCACGGGCTGTCCGGGCTGCGCGGGTGCGACCTGGTCGTGGTGCCCGGCCGGGTCGACCCGCTGGCGGAGGTGCCCCGGTCGGTGGTCCGGGCGCTGCGGGCGTTCGACGGCACGGTCGCGGCGCTGTGCTCGGGGGCGTTCACGCTGGCCGAGGCCGGGATGCTGGACGGCCGCGCGGCCACCACGCACTGGCGGCTGCTGGACGAGTTGGAGCGCAAGGCGCCCGGGGCGACCGTGCTGCGGGACGTGCTGTTCGCCGACGAGGGCGACGTGCTGACGTCCGCGGGCGTGGTGGGCGGGCTGGACCTGTGCCTGCACCTGGTCCGCCGGGCGCACGGCGCGGACGTGGCCGCCGCGCTGGCCCGCCGGTTGGTCATGCCGCCGACCCGGGAGGGCGGGCAGCGGCAGTACGTCGACCCGCCGCTGCCGGGTCGGACCGAGCGTGGCGGGCTGTCCGCCACGGTGGAGTGGGCGGTGGGCCGGCTGGCCGAGCCGATCGGCGTCGCGGACCTCGCCGGGCACGCCGGGCTCAGCGAGCGCACGTTCCACCGGGTGTTCCTGGCCGCGACGGGCAGCACGCCGGGGAGGTGGTTGCAGACCCAGCGGGTGTTGCTGGCGCAACGCCTGCTGGAGACCACGGACCTGACCGTGCACCGGGTCGCCGAGCGGTCCGGGCTGGGCACGGCGGCCAACCTGCGGCGGCGGCTGCGGGCCGAACTCGGCGTCGCGCCCGACGCCTACCGCCGCACGTTCCGGGTGCCTACGGCGTCGTGACGGCGATGACGCCGCCCTGGTCGTCGAGCAACAGGCGGTTGCCCAGGGGCGCGGCCAGCGGCACGTGGTAGGTCTGGGTCATCAGGGCCAGCGTGCGGGCGCAGTTCCCGACCTGGCCGACGGTCCGCACGCCCACCGTGACGGCGCTGCCGGACTCCCGCACGACGGGTTCGTTGTGGGCGGGGGCGTCGCCGGGGCACGGTGACGGCGCGGCCGGCATGGTCACCGTCAGCTCGCGGTCGTTCGCGCTCGCCGGGCCGCTGGAGATCGCGGGGCGCACCTCGCCGGGCTTCCAGAACGTGCCGGGGTCGAGCGCGGGCCAGGCGAGCACGCTGCCCGCCTCGGTGGTGAACCGCCACGCCGGCAGCTGCCACGGGCCGCGATCGGTCGGGAACTCGGCGGTGCCGAACTCGGCGGCGACCAGCTTGGGCGCGGGGGTCTGTGCGGGGGTCGGCGTGGGGCTCGGCGGGGTGGTGGGGGCGGTCTTCGGGCGGGACATGCCGCGCAGCGCGTCCGCCGAGCCGATCAGCGGCACGGTGGCCCGCGCGCCGCCGGGGAGGTCGACCGGGGTGGGCGTGGGTGTCGGCGGGTGCTGACCGGTGAAGTCGAGGCGGCCGGCGAGCACGTCGACCTTGTCGTCGCCGCGCAGCCCGTCCACGACCTGGAGCAGGTCCCCGATCAGCACGATCGGCCGGGGCGACGCGGTCGCCGGGAAGTCGACCGGCGGGACCGTGCTGATCGGCGGAGCGGTCGACGCGGTGCCGCCGGACGCGCACCCGGTGAGCAGCAAAGCCAGCGCCAGCACTCGCAGTCTCATGGTCGGAGGACGGAACGCGGAGGCCGGCCGGTTGCACGGCGGGGGGAGGGCGGCCCGTCCACCGTGGCGTGCCGCGGGTCGAGCGTCCGGTTGCACGTCCGACTACGGTCGTGACATGGCCGAATACCAGCACATTCGCGTCGAACCCGGGGACGGGGTCGTGCGCGTCACGATGGACCGCGCCCGGAAGCGGAACTCGTTGTCCGCCGAGCACCTGGCGGAGTTGCTGTCGGCGTTCCGCGCGATCGCGGCGACCGACGCGGCGGGGGTCGTCCTGGCCGGTGAGGGGCCGGTGTTCTCGGCGGGCCACGACTTCGCCGACGTCGCCGGCCGCGACCTGGAGGGCGTGCGCGACCTGCTGACCCTGTGCACGGACCTCATGCGCACCATCGAGTCCGTGCCGCAGGTCGTGATCGCGCGGGTGCACGGCCTGGCCACCGCCGCCGGCTGCCAGCTCGTCGCGTCCTGCGACCTCGCGGTGGCGTCCGAGGACGCCGGGTTCGCGCTGCCCGGCGGCAAGGGCGGCTGGTTCTGCCACACGCCGGCGGTGCCGGTCGCGCGGGCCGTCGGGCGCAAGCGGCTGATGGAACTCGCGCTGACCGGCGACGTGATCGACGCGCGCACCGCCGAGCAGTGGGGGTTGGTCAACAAGGTCGTGCCGGCCGACGAGCTGGACGCCGCCGTCGCCGACCTGATGGGCCGGGCCACCCGGGGCAGCCGGGCCGGCAAGGCGTTGGGCAAGCAGACCCTGTACGCCCAGCTGGACCGGCCCGAGTCCGACGCGTACGCCATCGCCGTCGAGGTGATGGCCGCCGCGTCCCAGACGCCCGCCGCCAAGGAGGGCATGGCGGCGTTCCTGGAGAAGCGCCCCGCGCAGTGGACCGACTAGACCTTCTTGTAGTACACCGTGGTCGGCCGCAGCACCCCGGTCGGGTCGGCCGCGTAGTCCGGGATCACGCCCACCTCGACCCAGCCCGCCGAGCGGCACAGCGCCTCGGCGGGCGACCCGGTCCTGGTGGCCACGGTGAGCAGGGTCGCGCCCCGGTCCGCCGCGCACTTCTCGGCCGCCGCCAGCAGTTCCCGGCCCAGCCCGTGGCCGCGCGCCCGGCGCAGCACCAGCAGCTTGGTGATCTTCGCGCGGTGCGTGCCGTTGAGCGTCGTGGTGAACCGGACCTGCACGGTGCCCTCGATGCGCCCGTCGACCCGGGCCACCCAGACCGCCAGCACGCCGTTGGCCACGGCCGCCGCCCGCGCCTTCCACCACGACACCGCGTGCGGCCGGGGCAGCGGGGCCAGGAAGCCCACCGACGCGCCGTCGGCCACCGCGTCGGTCAGCACGTCCGCGAGTTCGTCCGCGTCCGCCAGCACGTCGGCGGACAGCAGCTCCACGACGTCCTTCACGGCTGCGCGTTCTCGTGCAGCAGGAGCAGGGTGTAGGCGGCGATCGACTGGGCGTCGGTGATGTCGCCGCGCGCCACCATCGCCTCGAACTCCGCGCGCGGGAACCACGCCGAGCGCATGTCCTGCTCCTCGGGCTCCCGCTCGTGGAAGCCCTCGGTGAGCCGGGTGGCCAGGAACACCCGGCCGCGCTGGCTGGACATGCCGGGCGCGACGTCCAGCAGGCCGAGTTCGACCAGCTCCCCGGCGCGCAGGCCGGTCTCCTCGCGCAGCTCCCGGGCGGCGAGCGCCAGGGGCTCCTCGTCGGCGCGCTCGGGCGCGGTGCCCTGGGGGAACTCCCAGCGGCGCATCCCCAGCGGGTAGCGGTACTGCTCGACCAGCCGCAGGCGTTCCCCGTCCAGCGGGATGACCAGGGCGTAGTCGGGCTTGTCGACCACGCCGTAGATGCCGGTCGTGCCGTCGGCACGGCGGATCGGGTCCTCGCGGACCGTCATCCAAGGGTTCGCGTACACCTCACGCGATCCGAGGGTTTCCACGTTCATTCTCCCTGTGCCGGCGCCTGGGCCAGCTTCGAGTGGCGACGTCCGTACCCGAAGTACACCACCAAGCCCACCACGGACCAGATGCCGAACGCCAACCACGTCGCGGGCGCGAGGCCGGCGACCAGCAGCACGCACATCCCGAGCCCGAGCAGCGGCACCACCGGCATCAACGGCGTGCGGAACCCGCGCGGCAGGTCCGGCCGGGTCCGCCGCAGCACGATGACACCCACGTTGACCAGCCCGAACGCCACCAGCGTGCCGATGCTCGTGGCCTCCGCGAGCTGACCCAGCGGCACCAGGGCGGCCAGTGCGGCGACCACCACGCCGACGATCACCGTGTTCGCGGTCGGCACCCGGCGCGCGCCGACCCGGGAGAACACCTTCGGCACCAGCCCGTCGCGGGACATCGCGATCAGCACCCGGGTCTGTCCATAGAGGACGGTCAGCACCACGGACGCGATCGCGACCACCGCGCCCGCCGACAGGATCGTGGCGGGCCACGCCTGGTCGGTGAGCTGCCGCAGCGCGGACGCCAACGACGCGTCCGAACCCTTCAGCACGTCCACCCCGGCCGCGCCCACGGCGGTCAGCGCGACCAGCACGTACACCACGGTCACGATCGCCAGCGAGATCACGATGGCGCGCGGCAGGTCCCGCTGCGGGTTCTTGGCCTCCTCGCCCGCCGTGGACGCCGCGTCGAACCCGATGAAGGAGAAGAACACCAGCGACGCGGCCCCGGTGATGCCCGCGACCCCGGCGGGCGCGAACGGCTCCAGGTTCGCGGTCTGGAACCCGAACACCGCGACCACCACGAAGAACAGCAGCACCAGGACCTTCAGCGCGGTCGTCACGGTGGTGACCGCCGCGCTCTCCTTCACCCCGCCCAGCAGCACGCCCATCGCCAGCAGCACGACGACCGCGGCGGGCAGGTCGACCACCCCGCCGGAGATCGCGGCGGGCAGCTGGACGCCCAGCGTGGCGTCGAGGAACGCGTTGAGGTACCCGCTCCAGCCCACCGCCACGGCCGCGACGGACACCCCGTACTCCAGCAGCAGGCACCACCCGCACACCCACGCGACCAGCTCGCCCAACGTCGCGTAGGTGTAGGAGTAGGCCGACCCGGCGACCGGCACCGCACCGGCGAGTTCGGCGTAGGACAGCGCGGAGAACAGCGCGGCCAGCGCGGCGACCACGAACGACACCGCCACCGCCGGACCGGCCACCGGCGCGGCCTGGCCGAGCACCACGAAGATGCCCGTGCCCAGCGTCGCGCCGACCGACAGGGCGATCAGCGGCACCAGGCCGAGCGTGCGGTGCAGGGCGGTGTGCCCGCCGTCGCCGGTGAGCTGGTCGACGGGCTTGGTGCGCAGGAGTGACACGGCGCTCGACGGTACCTGCCGGTGGCACCCCGCTCGCACCCCGTAGCCTGTCGGCCGTGCGCCTCGTCATCGCTCGCTGTCAGGTCGACTACGTCGGACGCCTCACGGCCCATCTCCCGATGGCCCAGCGCCTGCTGCTGATCAAGGCGGACGGCTCGGTGTCCATCCACTCCGACGACCGGGCGTTCAAGCCGCTGAACTGGATGAGCCCGCCGTGCTGGCTGATCGAGGACCCGGACCTGTGGGTCGTGCAGAACAAGGCGGGCGAGAAGCTGATCATCACGCTGGCCGAGGTGCTGCACGACTCGAAGCACGAACTGGGCCCCGAGCCCGGCCTGGTGAAGGACGGCGTGGAGTCGGACCTGCAGAAGCTGCTGGCCGAGCACGTGACCACGCTGGGTGAGGGCTGGACCCTGGTCCGCCGCGAGTTCCCGACCCCGATCGGCCCGGTCGACCTGATGTGCCGGGACTCGTCGGGCGGCTCGGTCGCGGTGGAGATCAAGCGGCGCGGCGAGATCGACGGCGTCGAGCAGCTCACCCGCTACCTGGAGCTGCTCAACCGGGACCCGCTGCTCGCGCCCGTGCAGGGCGTGTTCGCCGCCCAGCAGATCAAGCCGCAGGCCCGGACGCTGGCCGAGGACCGGGGCATCCGGTGCGTGATCCTCGACTACGACGCGTTGCGCGGCATCGAGTCCGACGAGTTCCGGCTGTTCTGACCCGCCGGCGGTCCCTCAGCCGCGCCAGTCCGGCGACAGCACGACCAGCGCCCCTTCGACGCAGGCGTTGATGGCGTCCAGGTCGTCCTGCCACGCGGGCGGCACGGCCCTCGGGCGGACCGCGGTCGTGCCGCTGGTGAGCCGGCTCTCCAGGAACGCGACGTGCTGCTCCCGCGACAGGCGCTCCTGCTCGGCGTCGATCAGGGCGTCGAGCTTCACGACGCCGGCGTGCGCCTGGCCGAGCTGCCGGGCCACGTCCCGGACGACGGCCTCCGCGCCCGCCAGTTCGCCGGCCCGGACCGCGACGAGGTGCTCCAGTTCGGCGTAGCGCGCCGATTCCCGCAGCAGCAGGTGCTCCTCGGCCGTGCCCAGCAGCAGCAGCGCCGAGCGCCACACCGCCGAGTGGGCCTCGCGCAGCTTGTCGGCGGTCAGCCAGCCGGCGCGGGCGGCGGCGCTGGACCACATGCCGTCGAGGTGCTCGGCCATCTCGCGGACGAGCCGCCCGTGGTCGGCGGGCAGGTTGCGGAAGTGCACGGCGGTGATCCGGGAGATCCGCCAGTTCGGGCCGAACGCGGTCGCCACCCGCCGCTTCACCCGCTGGTAGGCGGCGACCGGGGTGCCCGCCGCCAGCAGGATCATCGCCACCGCGCCCGGAGCCCCGAAAAATGCGGCCAATGGCCAGAAGACGACCAGGCCCGCCAGTCCCGCCGGAACCAGCAATATCGGCTCCATTCGGGCTATTCGCAGCCCCACCGACTGTTTCCGGGGTTCGAGCACGGCCCACGAAACGACGTCGTCGGACCGAAAGCGGGTGATGTGCACGGGTCGCCAGATGTCCACGAAGCCTCCGGGTCGACCTGCCGAAACGGTCTGTCGGGCGCGACCGCACAGTACACGTCAGGTTATTCGAGATGGTCTCACAACTCTTTCCGGCGGTCGGTGCACGGCACCCGGACGAGTGCCCGGCGCGAGTACGCCGTTCGGCCGCGTCGCGTCGTGGAATTCGCGATATACGCTGACGGCCCGGTGAAATCGACGTGGGGAGGCACTGTGCCTGTACGAAGACCCCGGCCACTCCTCGTGCCCGCCCTCGTCGCGCTCGCCCTGGTCGCGGCGTGCGAATCCGAGCCGCCGATGTCACCCGTGCCGCTGGCGGCGGGCAGTTCCACCGCCTCCGCGCCGGCCGCCCAGCTCGTCGCGCAGCCGAAGTCCGCCAAGGCGGGCGACGAGGTGCGGCTCAGCGGTGAGGGGTACCCCGCCAACAGCCGGGTCGTGTTCACCTTCCACGGGCAGCGGGTGGGCGACGCCACCACCGACGGCGCGGGCCGGTTCGCCGGGGTGCTGGTGAAGGTGCCCGATTCGTTCCGGACCTCCGCGCCCGGCACGCAGTTCGTCGTCGGCGCGACCTCGGGGCCGTTCTACGCCGAGACGCCGTTCGTGATCACCCGCTGACCCGCCGGAGCCGGGTCGGCTCCCGGGCCGTCGAAGACCGACAGGTCGACGTACGCCTTGACCAGCCCGGCGTCGATCCGGCCGGGGTAGACGCGGCCGTGGTTCCAGCGGTAGAACGCGATGCCCTCGCGCACGTCGTCCTCCTCGCCGGACAGCACGTAGCCGGCCGCCGCCGCGCGGTCCTGCAGACCGTGCACCAGGTCGACCGGGCCGGCGCACCACGTCCGGGACGCGCCGACCACCTCCGCCGCGCCCGCCAGGTAGTCCGCCGCGACGGGACGCCGCGCGCCCTGCCGGGTGGCCAGGACGAACGTGAACGGCAGGTGCTCGGGGTAGTCCTGGTCGCGCGCGTCGGCCAGCGCCGTCGCCGCGTGCGCCCGGCCGGCGTCCGCTCCGCCGGCGTAGTCCTCGTCGCCGACCTGGTGGTAGAGCAGGACCAGGCGGCCCGCTTCCCGGTGCCGCGCGAGCGCGCCCGGCCGGTGGCTGACGCACCTCGGGTCGTCCGGGTAGCCGATGTGCCGGAACAGGAACCTCAGGTCGTAACCACCGGTTCGGGTGTAGTCGGCCAGCTGCCACGGCGCCAGTTCGCGCGCCGCGTATTCCACGCCGTACGCGGTGACCACGGGCGTCGACGGGGCTCGGTCGGGGGCTTGGTCCACGCACGGGAGTACGAGGTTTAGGCGTGGGTAGTTCAGATCGGCGAAAACCCCCCGATTGCACTACGGTCGGCATGATCGCCTGTGGGATAGTGTCCGATGTTGTTCGACCTTGTTGAACAGGGAGGTGGGCGACGGTGCCCGTGCTCGCCGAGGCGGACCTCCGGCTGGACGCCGGTCCGCTCGACTACGCGTTGCTCGCGATCTACTTCGCGTTCGTCCTCGGTATCGGCTTCCTGGCGCGGCGCTCGGTGTCGTCGAGCCTGGACTTCCTGCTCTCCGGCCGCTCGCTGCCCGCCTGGGTGACCGGCCTGGCGTTCATCTCGGCGAACCTCGGCGCGATCGAACTGCTGGGCATGGCCGCCAACGGCGCGCAGTACGGCATGGCGACCGTGCACTACTACTGGATCGGCGCGATCCCGGCCATGGTGTTCCTCGGCCTGGTGATGATGCCCTTCTACTACGGCTCCAAGGTCCGCAGCGTCCCGGAGTTCCTGCGCCGCCGGTTCGGCAAGGGCGCGCACCTGGTCAACGCCATCAGCTTCGCCGTCGCGCAGGTGCTGATCGCGGGCGTGAACCTCTACGCGCTGGCGTTCCTGCTCAACCTGATGCTGGGCTGGCCGATCCCGCTGTCGGTGGTCATCGCCGCGCTGATCGTGCTCACCTACACCACGCTCGGCGGCCTTTCGGCGGCCATCTACAACGAGGTGCTCCAGTTCTTCGTGATCGTCGCCGCGCTGCTCCCGCTGACCATCGTCGGCCTGCACAAGGTCGGCGGCTGGCAGGGCCTGGTGGACAAGGTCACCGCCGGTCCGGGCGGCTCGGAGCAGCTGTCCGCGTGGCCCGCGACCGAGCTGACCGGCATCCAGAACCCGGTGCTCAGCGTGATCGGCATCGTGTTCGGGCTCGGGTTCGTGCTGTCGTTCGGCTACTGGACGACGAACTTCGCCGAGGTGCAGCGCGCGCTGTCGGCCAAGAGCATGTCCGCCGCCCGGCGCACGCCGATCATCGGCGCGTACCCCAAGGCGCTGATCCCGTTCGTGATCATCATCCCGGGCATCATCGCGGCCTTGGTCGTGCCCGAGATGCAGGCGCTCAAGGCCGGTGACGACAGCTCCGGCATCGCCTACAACAACGCGCTGCCCGCGCTGATCGGCGAACTGCTGCCCAACGGCATGCTCGGCATCGCCATCACCGGCCTGCTGGCCTCGTTCATGGCGGGCGTCGCGGCGAACGTGTCGTCGTTCAACACGGTGTTCACCTACGACCTGTGGCAGGACTACGTCCGCAAGGATCGCCCGGACGAGTACTACCTGCGGATCGGCAGGCTGGCCACCATCGGCGGCACGCTGATCGCGATCGGCACCGCGTTCCTGGCGGCCGGCTACGGCAACATCATGGACTACATCCAGGCGCTGTTCTCGTTCTTCAACGCGCCGCTGTTCGCCACGTTCATCCTGGCCATGTTCTGGAAGCGGATGTCGGCGGCGGCGGGCTGGATCGGCCTGGTGTCCGGCACGCTCGCGGCGGTGCTGGTGTTCGTGCTCGCCGAGACCGGCGTGGTCGACCTGCCCGGTCAGGGCGCGAGCTTCGTCGGCGCGGGCGCGGCGTTCGCGGTGGACATCGTGGTGAGCGTCGTGGTCACCGTGTTCACCCGGCCGGTGCCGGAGGAACGCCTGGTCGGGCTGGTCTACAGCCTGACGCCGAAGGAGACCCGCAAGCACTCGGCCACCGGTGAGGACGCCGGCTGGTACCGCTCGCCCGTGCTGCTCGGCATCGGTGTCCTGGTGCTGACGGCCGTGCTCAACATCATCTTCGGCTGAGGGAGGTCGTCGTGGCGCACAAGGCCGGTCTGTTCGACCTGCGACTGGTGATCGCGGTGCTGTTCGGGGTCTACGGCGTGGTCCTGGCGGTGGTCGGGCTCGGCTTCACCGACGAGACCGACCTGGCCAAGTCCGACGGGCTCAACATCAACCTGTGGTCCGGCGTCGGGATGGTGGTGCTGGCGGCGCTGTTCGCCACTTGGACGTTCCTGCGCCCGATCGTGGTGCCGGACGAGCAGGAGAACGCCGCCGGGAACGCCTAACGGCGCGGGTAGACGGGGTTGAACGCCTCGACGGTCCAGGCGTCCAGACGGCGGATGGCGCGGCGGATGCGGTCGCGCAACTCGGTGCTCCTCTCATAGGGGTTCACCGGGTATAGCGTTCCGATCTTCTGAATCGTTCCCGATGTGCGTGGTGAGCCCAAACACACGAGATCGCGCCGATCGCCCGGTCCCGCCCTCCCGGCAGCCGGGCTTGCCCGATTCGTCGGGAAACCGGGGGCGGGCGGCCGACTGACCAGCGATCTCGTGCCGAGCCGGCGCAGTCGGCTCGAATTCAACACCGGGTTCTTCGCACTTGTGGGCGAGTCGGTCGCTACCGTGCACCCGTGCCCCGCCTCGTCGCTGTCCTGTGCGCGCTCCTGGTCGTGTCCGCCTGCGCCGGCACGGATCTCGCCAAGCACAAGCCGTATCCGCGTCACACCATCCAGGCCAACGCGGAGAACGTCACGGAGACCACCGGCGCGCAGCCCACGAACGTGCCCGACGGCCAGCCGGTCGACGCGGCGTTCGCCGCGGACAAGCTGCGCCTGACCGACCCGTGCAAGCTGCTCGACCGCAAGGTGCTGGAGGCGCTGGGCACGCCGGGCGAGGTGTCGCCGACCGGGTTCAGCCGGTGCTCCAACTTCATGAAGGACAAGAACGGCAAGGACCTGGCGGTCACCGTGGAGATCGGCCAGACCATGACCACCGAGCTGAAGAACGCGGACAAGCAGCTCGCCGGCCTCAAGAGCTACGAGCAGACGCTGGACACCAGCGCGTGCTTCGTCTCGGTGATCACCCAGGAGAAGCCGGCGCTCGGGCTGACCGTGCAGATCGGCTACAAGGAGGGCGACGCGTGCGTGCCCGGCCGCAAGGTGGCCGAGTCGGTGGTCAAGCTGCTCAAGGACCGGGTCGGCGTGAAGTCGCCGCCGAAGGACTCCCTGGTCACGCTCGACCCGTGCACGCTGGTCGACAAGGCCGTGATCGAGGCCGCGGTGGGCGCGGAGAACCGGACCTACCCCTACGGCCTGCACAACTGCTCCTGGGTGGCCAACGGCAAGGAGATCACCCTGGACATGCGGTCCACGTTCGTCCCGGCGGACCGCAAGTTCGACGCCAAGCAGGCGGACGTGGACCTCGGCGGGGCGCCCGGCTACCAGTTGGAGAACTCCGGCGCGTACCCGTCGTGCGCGGTGAAGTGGGTCCAGCGGCTCAACACCGGCGAGGAGGGCGAGATCGTCGAGGTCAAGGCGGCCGGCCCGAAGAAGTCGGAGTTCGACCGCTGCGCGATGGCGGTGGCCTTCGCCAAGGGCGTCCTGCCCAAGATCCCGAAGGGCTGAACGGGGGCTGACATCTGGTGCGGTTAGCCGTTACTGTCGAGTAACACCTTCGCGCACCTTGGAGGGCCCCTTATGACGCAGACCGCCCCCACGAAACCCTCGCGCCCCGACGGCGAGCAGAAGCGCTTCGCCTCGCTCGACCCGCGCACGGGTGAGGTCATCGCGCACCACCCGGTGCACGGCGAGGCCGACGTGCGGGCGGCGGTCGGGTCGGCGCGACCGGCCGCGCGGTTCTGGGCCGACCTGGGGTTCGACGGCCGGCGGGCCCGGCTGGACGCCTGGCGCAGGCTGCTGGTCAAGCGGCTCGACGAGTTCCAGACCCTGATCAGCGCGGAGACCGGCAAGTCCGCCGACGACGCGCGCACCGAGCTGGCCCTGGTCATCGACCACCTGCACTGGGCCGCCCGGCAGGCGCCCAAGACGCTGGGCAAGCGCAAGGTCAAGCCCGGCATGCTGATGTACAACCACGCGGCGACGCTGGAGTACCGCCCGCTGGGCGTGGTCGGCGTGATCGGGCCGTGGAACTACCCGGCGTTCACGCCGATGGGCTCCATCGCCTACGCGCTGGCCGCCGGCAACGCCGTGGTGTTCAAGCCCAGCGAGTTCACCCCCGGCGTCGGGGTGTTCCTCGGCGACACCTTCGCCGAGGTCGTGCCCGAGCACCCGGTGCTCCAGGTGGTGACCGGGTTCGGCGAGACCGGCGCGGCGCTGTGCGCGGCCGGCGTCGACAAGCTCGCGTTCACCGGCTCGACGCCGACCGGCCGGAAGGTCATGGCCGCCTGCGCGGCGACGCTGACCCCCGTGCTGGTCGAGTGCGGCGGCAAGGACCCGCTGATCGTGGCCGAGGACGCGGACGTGCGCGGCGCGGCGGAGGCGGCCGTGTGGGGCGGCATCTTCAACGCGGGCCAGACGTGCGCGGGCGTGGAACGGGTGTACGTCGCGGACGCGGTGTACGAGGAGTTCGTCAAGCTCGTGGTGGAGAAGGCGAAGAAGCTGCGGCCCGGCGGCGAGCCGGACGCCGACTTCGGCCCGATCACCATGCCCAAGCAGGTGGAGGTCATCCAGTCGCACGTGGCCGACGCGCTGGAGCGCGGCGGGCGGGCGGTGGTCGGCGGGCTGGAGTCGATCCGGCCACCCTACGTCGAGCCGGTGGTCCTGGTGGACGTGCCGGACGACTCGACGGCGGTGACCGACGAGACGTTCGGGCCGACGCTGGTGGTGACCAGGGTGGCCGACGCCGACGAGGGCGTGCGCCGGGCCAACTCGCTGCCCTACGGCCTGGGCGCGACGGTGTTCTCCCGCAACCGGGGCGAGGAGCTGGCCGACCGGCTGCGCTGCGGCATGGTGTCGGTCAACTCGGTGCTCGCCTACGCCTCGGTGCCCGGCCTGCCGTTCGGCGGGGTGGGCGATTCGGGGTTCGGGCGCATCCACGGCGAGGACGGGCTGCGCGAGTTCACCTACGCCCACTCGGTCACCCGGAAGCGTTTCGCCGCCGCGCTGGACCCGATGACCTACGAGCGCGGTTCGCGCACGATCAGGCACGTCGTGCGGCTGGTCAAGGTGCTCTACGGGCGCTGAGCGTGTCCTCCCCGGTTGGGGTAGGAATGGGTGACCATCGACGATGGAGGTCACCGTGAAGAAGATCATCAACGATCCGGCGACGGTGGTGGCGGACGCGCTGCGCGGCATGGCCGCGGCGCACGCCGACCTGCTGGACGTCCAGTACGACCCGACCGTCGTCGTGCGCGTCGACGCGCCCGTGCCGCGCAAGGTCGCGGTCGTCTCCGGCGGCGGGTCGGGCCACGAGCCGCTGCACGGCGGGTTCGTCGGGCGCGGGATGCTCGACGCGGCCTGTCCGGGCCCGGTGTTCACCTCCCCGACCCCCGACCAGGTGCAGGCGGCGCTGGCCCGCACGGACGGCGGCGCGGGCGCGCTGCTGATCGTGAAGAACTACACCGGCGACGTGCTGAACTTCGAGACCGCGGCCGAGCTGGCCGCCGCCGACGGCATCGACGTGCGGACCGTGGTGATCGACGACGACGTGGCGGTGACCGACTCGCTCTACACGGCGGGCCGGCGCGGCGTGGGCGGGACCGTGCTGCTGGAGAAGCTCGTCGGCGCGGCGGCCGAACGCGGGGTGGACCTGGACGGCTGCGAGGCGTTGGCCCGCAAGGTGACCGGCCAGGTCCGCTCGATGGGCCTCGCGCTCGCGCCGTGCACCGTGCCGCACGCGGGCGAGCCGAGTTTCGTGCTGGCCGACGACGAGATGGAACTGGGCATCGGCATCCACGGCGAGCCCGGCCGGCGGCGGGTGAAGGTCGGCCCGGCCGACGAACTCGTGCCGGCGCTGCTCGACCCGGTCCTGGAGGACCTGCCGTTCGCCGAAGGCGACCGGGTGCTGCTGTTCACCAACGGCATGGGCGGCACGCCGCAGATCGAGCTGTACCTGGCGCACGGCATCGCCGAGCGGCTGCTCGCCGAGCGCGGGATCACCGTGGAGCGGCGGCTGGTCGGCTCGTACATCACCAGTCTGGAGATGCAGGGGATGAGCTTGACCGTGCTGAAGGTGGACGACGAACTGATCGACCTGTGGGACGCCCCGGTGCGCACCGCCGCGCTGCGGTGGGGTGTCTGATGGGCTGCCCGGCGGCGGCCGTCGCGGACGCGTTGCGGGCGGTGGCCGGGGTGGTCGCCAAGCACCGCGAGGAGCTGGTGCGGCTGGACCGGGAGATCGGCGACGGCGACCACGGCGAGAACCTCAACCGGGGGTTCGCCGCGCTGGTGACCAAACTGGACGGCGAGGTGCCGGCGACGCCCGGCGCGGTGCTCAAGCTCGCCGCCACCACGTTGATCTCGACGGTCGGCGGCGCGGCGGGACCGCTCTACGGGACGGCGTTCCTGCGCGCGGCGACCGCCGTGGGCGACGCGGCGGAGCTGGACGGGGCGTTGGTCGCCAAGGCGTTGGAGGCGGCGCTGGAGGGTGTCGTGGCGCGCGGCAAGGCCGTGGTGGGCGACAAGACGATGGTCGACGCGCTGACCCCCGCCGTGGCCGCCGCGGAGTCCGTGGCGTCGACCGGCGGGGACGCGTCGGGGGTGCTCCTGGCCGCCGCCGAGGCCGCCGAGCAGGGCGCGGAGTCGACCGTGCCGCTCGTCGCGCGCAAGGGGCGTGCCTCCTACCTGGGTGAACGCAGTGCCGGGCACCTCGATCCGGGTGCGCGGTCCACCGCGTTGCTGCTGCGGACGTTCGCGGGAGGTGCGCGATGATCGGGTTGGTGGTGGTGTCGCACAGCCGGACGCTGGCCGACGGGGTGGTCGAGCTGGCCGGGCAGATGGCACCGGACGTGCGGATCGTGGCCTCCGGCGGTGACGGGTCCGGCGGGCTCGGCACGGACTTCGCGGCGGTGTCCGAGGCCATCGCGGCGGCCGACTCCGGGGCCGGTGCGGTGGTGCTGTTCGACCTGGGCAGCGCGAAGATGGTGGCCGACATGGCGGCCGAGGAGTCCACGGGCGACGTGCTCGTGGTGGACGCGCCCCTGGTCGAAGGCGCGGTCGCGGCGGCCGTCGCGGCGCAGGGCGGTGCGGACCTGCCGACGGTCGCCGACGCCGCGCGCTCGGCGGGAGGACCCGCCGTCCGCTCCGGTGGCGACGTCGAGTCCACCGACCGCTCCGGTGGGGACGTCGAGTCCACTGAGGACGGTGTTCGGGCGGAGATCGTGCTCACCAACGAGGTCGGCCTGCACGCGCGGCCGGCGGCGCTGGTCGCGCGGTCGCTGGCGGGGCTGGACGCGCGGGTCGTGGTGCGGTTCGGCGCGGAGCGGGCGGACGCCGCGAGCGTGCTGGCGCTGATGGGGCTGGGCGCACCGGGCGGCGCCTCGGTCGAGGTGTCGGCGACCGGGCCGGACGCCGCCGAAGCCGTCCGCCGGGTGCGCGAACTGGCCGGTCGCGACTTCGACGAATGACCTGTCCGCGCAGGTCCCGCCCCGCCGTCTTGCTCGATCCCGATGGTGAAGCTCACTCGGACGGGGTGCGACGCCCGTGGGATAGTCGGGCGCAAGTTACCGTCCGGTAGCCCTCCGCGGAGTGGGAGGTAGTCCAGTGACGCGCCAGTTCAGCACGGTCGGAGTGGTCGGTCTCGGCACGATGGGCGCCGGTATCGCCGAAGTGCTCGCCCGGACCGGCCGCACTGTCATCGCGGTGGACGTGGACGAGGAGGGGCTGGTCCGGGGGCGCGGCCACCTCGACCACTCCACCGACCGCGCGGTGGCCAAGGGCAAGCTCGCCGAGGCCGACCGCGCCGGGCTCCTCGGCCGGATCTCCTACTCCACCTCGCTGGAGGCGCTCGCGGGCGTCGACCTGGTGGTCGAGGCGGTGCCCGAGCGGATCGACCTCAAGGCCGGCGTGTTCGCCGCGCTCGACCGGATCTGCGGCCCGGACACGGTGTTCGCCTCCAACACCTCGTCGCTGTCCATCACCGAGATCGGCGTGCACACCGGACGGCCCGGCAAGGTCGTCGGGATGCACTTCTTCAACCCCACCCCGGTGCTCAAGCTGGTCGAGGTGGTCCGCACGGTGGTCACCGAACCCGACGTCGTCGCCGACGTGGTGGAGTTCGCGCGGTCGCTGGGCAAGACGCCGGTCGTGATCGGCGACCGCGCCGGGTTCATCGCCAACGCCCTGCTGTTCGGCTACCTCAACCACGCCGTGCGCATGTACGAATCCCGTTACGCCACAAGGGAAGACCTCGACGCGGCGATGCGCTACGGCTGCGGCTACCCGATGGGCCCGCTGGCGCTGCTCGACCTGATCGGCCTGGACACCGCCTACGAGATCCTCGACACGATGTACCACCAGTCCCGCAACCGCCTGCACGCCCCGGCCCCGCTGCTCAAGCAGATGATCACGGCGGGCCTGCTGGGCCGCAAGAGCGGGCGCGGCTTCTACACCTACGACGGCCCCGATTCGCCGGTCGTCGTGCCCGACGCGCACCCGCCCGTCGCGGCGGACACCGGCGCGACCACCCGGGAGGTGCAGCGGGTCGGCGTGATCGGCACCGGCACCATGGCCACCGGGATCGTCGAGGTGTTCGCCAAGCGCGGCTACGACGTCGTGCTGCGGGCGCGTTCGCTGGACAAGGCCGAGGCGGCGCTGGGCAAGGTGCGCAAGTCGCTGGACAAGGCGGTCTCGCGCGGCAAGCTCGCCGAGGCCGACCGGGACGCCGCGCTCGCGCGCGTCACGCCCGCCGTGGAGTTCGAGCACCTGGCCGACTGCGACCTCGTGGTGGAGGCCGTGGCCGAGGAGCTGTCGATCAAGAAGTCGGTGTTCGAGGCGCTCGACGAGGTGTGCAAGCCGGGCGCGGTGCTGGCCACCACCACGTCCTCGCTGCCCGTCATCGAGTGCGCGGCGGCCACCTCGCGGCCCGGTGACGTGGTGGGCCTGCACTTCTTCAACCCGGCGCAGGTGATGAAGCTGGTCGAGGTCGTGGAGACCATCGCCACCTCCGCCGAGGTCGTGGCCACCGCCCGGCGGATCTGCCTCGACCTGGGCAAGCAGCCGGTGCACTGCGGCGACCGCGCCGGGTTCATCGTCAACGCCCTGCTGTTCCCGTACCTCAACGACGCGGTGAAGATGCTGGAGGCGCACTACGCGTCCGCCGACGACATCGACAACGCGATGAAGGTCGGCTGCTCGCTGCCGATGGGGCCGTTCGAACTGCTCGACGTGGTGGGGCTGGACGTGTCGCTGGCCATCGAGCGCACGCTGTACCTGGAGTTCCGCGAAGCCGGCTTCGCCCCCGCGCCGCTGCTGGAGCACCTGGTCACGGCCGGGCGCCTGGGCCGCAAGACCGGCAAGGGCTTCCGCGACTACACGTGAGCCGGTCCGGGGTCCGCCCGGCCCCGGCGGGGTTGGGCGTACCTGGGTACCGCGGGGTCGCGGGCGTTTGGCATGGTGGACCCATGCGGCGTGTGGTTGTTTCGCTCCTGGTGGCAGCGCTCGGTGTCACGTCGGGCTGCGCGTACTCGGTGAACGGCACGCCGGTGTCGGCCGGGGTGCTCGACATCGAGCCGCCGTTCTCGTCCGGCACGCCCGATCCCACCTCGGAATCCGGGTCGCCCGAGGCGAACCCGGCGAGCGAGTTCTGCAAGCTGCTGTCCTGGAAGGACCTGCCCTACGACGTGCGGGACAAGTCCGCCGCGCCGACCGACACCGGCTACGACTCGCAGTTCGACCAGTCGTGCAAGTGGCAGACCTCGGTCGACTCGCTCGACGTCGGCGTGACCCTGCGGTTCCGCTCCGGGCGGCCGATCACGCTGGAGCAGAACAACGGCGAGTTCCAGCTCAAGGACCGGAAGGTCACCTACTTCGACCGCACCACCGACACGTCCGTCCAGCCGTCGTGCGTGCTGGTCATGGACTACGCGGGCGGCGGCGTCGGCATCATCGTGATCGACGGCTCGGCGCGCTACGGCGCGATCTGCGACCAGGGGAAGAAGGTCGCCGAGGTGCTCCTGGCCAAGGAACCCGCCCGCTGACCCCGTCCCCGGTGGCCGCCCCGCGCGGCTAGCCGCAACAACCGCCGCCGCAGCACCCACCGCCACCGGAGCCGCCGGCGGGCTGGGCCGCGTTGCCGGCCAGGCCGGACACGCCGACCATCGACAGCAGCTTCACCGTGTCGTCGTGGCCCTGCGGGCACGCGGCGGGGGCGGAGGATTCGCTCATCGGGCGCTTGACGTCGAACGTCGACCCGCAAGCCTTGCAGCGGTACTCGTAGGTGGGCACGCGCCTATTGTGGCGGCTTGCGGGGCAGCAGCACCAGCGCGGGCACGGCAACCGTCGAAACGACCGCGACCAGCGTCAACAGCGGCATCTCGTGCGCCCACCCGAGGCCGGCCGCCGCCGCGTGCGCGCCCGCGAACGTCGCCACCCACGTCCGCGAGCAAGGCCGGACCAGCATCGTCACCAGCGCCGAGCCCGCCGTGACCAGCAGGATCGTGGCCGAGGCCAGCAGTATCCCGGGCACCGGCCCCAACGCGCGCGGGACCGCCGGCACCTCCGCCAGGCCCGCGCGCAACGCCGGCTGGGCCACCACCCCCATCTCCAGTAACAACAGCACCCCGACCACAGCCCGCTGCCACCTGTTCACTCCGTGGACCGTAGGCGATCACGTCCGACTATCGGAGTTACCCTGGTTACTCGTGCCGCGCCGCAACCGTCCACACCGCCCCGACGAGCCGTCCCCCGTCGGCGGCCACGGCTGGGCGCGCTCCGAGACCGGACCGGACGGCGACTGGCTCGTCCGCACCGTGCCCGGTGCCGCGACCACCAAGACCTACCGGTGTCCGGGCTGCGATCACGAGATCAAGCCGGGCACCCCGCACGTCGTGGCCTGGCCCGCCGACCACGGCTCGGTGGAGGACCGCCGGCACTGGCACCAGGGCTGCTGGACCTCCCGGACCCGCCGAGGCCCCACCCCGCGCCGCTGGTAGCCCGAGGGGCGTGGCGGGTGGCAGGATCGGGGCGTGGGTGACGCTGTCCGGATCACGGCCAACACCGTGCTGCCCGCGCGGCGCGAGGACGTCACGTTGGTCACCGCCGACGGTCTGCGGCTGGTGGGGGAGCTGTCGCTGCCCGAGCGACGCGCGCCCCGCGCCACGCTGGTGCTGCTGCACCCGCTGCCCACGCACGGCGGCATGATGGACTCCCACCTCTACCGCAAGGCGGCGTGGCGGCTGCCCGCGTTGGCGGACCTCGCCGTGCTGCGGTTCAACACCCGCGGCACGGCCAGCGAGGCCGGGCGCAGCGAGGGCGGTTTCGACAACGCGGTGGGCGAGCGGTTCGACGTGGCCGCCGCGCTGGCGTTCGCGGCCGAGCGCGGACTGCCCGAGGTCTGGCTGGTCGGGTGGTCGTTCGGCACCGACCTGGCCCTGATGCACGGGTGTGACCCGAAGGTCGCGGGCGCGGTCCTGATCTCGCCGCCGCTGCGGTGGAGCACGGCCGAGCACCTGGCCCGGTGGGTCGACAAGCCGGTGGTCTGCCTGGTGCCGGAGTTCGACGATCACCTCTCGCCGGACGAGGCCAGGCGGCGGTTCGGCGCGGACTGCCCGGCCGCGACCGTGATCGACTTCCCCGGTGCCCGGCACCTCATGGTCGGGCACTCCGAGAAGGTGCTCGACGCGATCGTGGCGACCGTCCTGCCCGACCGGCCCACCCCGCTGCCGCGCACCTGGGTCGGCCCCTGCGAGAAGCGTCAGTTCAGCCCATTTGTGGGTTAGCTTGACTGGACGGCCACAGGTGAAGTGTTAGCGTGCCCGACCGTCTCGTGCGGCGCGAAGTCACCTTCAAAACTCGATAAGGACGGTCTCCCGCCGATATCGGGTCTGGAGAATCTCGTGGGTGGAATGAGCATCGCTATGAGGTGATGCCATCGCGGTGGGCCGACCGTGGCAATGAGTGCCGGGTGTGTTGGTCGCATGGCCGAGAAGGGTTGGACGACAGGGTTTCCATGCTGCTGGTCTGATGGAAGTCCGCGTATTGAAAACTGGGTTCTCAGCGATAACTTGCGCGCCGGCCGGCACGTCTCGCAGAACCGACCGGCACGTTTGACGGAGTCGCTGGGTCGATGTCTGAACCACGGCTAGGAGCTGATCGGGACGACCCGCCTAGTATCTGTAATTTCGGTACTCATCCGGGTATGTGGATAGATAGTTTTGCCAGTCTTCCGTGTTTCCGTTGACGGTATAGACAAGCTTCATCATGATTCCGATGAATATCCACGTCGGATCCCTGCTGTCGCCCCACTGCATTCTGGGTGCGGAGCTTCCCGTAAATCGCCCACCAGCGAGGCCGTCAAGTGTTCCAGTCTCGTTCGAGTTGAATTCACGGGCTCCTACGAGTCGTCCTCTTTCGAATATGTAGAACCCGGGCTCACGATGGCCATGAGAGCTAAGCCACAAGTACATCGGGGTCTTCTTCAGGCCGACGTACTGGAAATGTTTCTCGGCGTTTATGAAAACGAATGATATTCCAGACAGTGCTTCTTCTCCGAGGTGCTCCGCCAGGGTCTTGATGATGTGGCCGTAGGCCGTGTGCCATAGATGCTCCCGCCAGCCCTGAAATGCGAGAAGGAACACATCGTTGTTGGCTATCAAATCATCCGGCTCGCTGACTTCGCGCAAATAGTAAAAGCCGGACGAACCAGGGCTCTGCCTTTTAGGATCTGGGCGAAAGAAGTTGACATTCTGTACACTGTTGGCGGCGAATGAACCCGAGTCCGCCTTGATGGAGGTCGATGTGCCCGGACTGTTGCTGGCGACGGGTGGGCCTGAAACCGTGCCAGCGGCTAAGGGTGGTCGGGACGTTGACTGATATTCACGTCACCCATCTGCTGGGCGGCGGCTGAGCCGTTGTCGGCACTGATGTTGACAACTCCCGTCATACTATTAGCCGCATTGTGCCTCCCGTGGTCGACGTCTTTCAGGTCTGAGATAATGCTATTCAGTTCTGCGGCAAAAGCCGCGTCACCTTCGGCTGCGTCTTCCAAGGCCAAGCGGACGCGAGATCTCGTGCGATCGCTGGCCTCGCCATGCTCCCGCACCTCGTAGTCGAATTTCTCAAGTGCGGGATCCCCTCCGAGCTTTGCTTTAATTAGTTCGCGTGCCCTGTCTAACCCGTCGTCGACTGCTCTGTCGACACTTTCCTCGGCGCGTGCAGTCAGTCGACTCAGCTGCCTTGCGGTCCACGCTGTGAGGAATGTCAAGACAGTTTCGAAGTCCATGGCCTCAGTTCTCGCTTCCACTGTGGAATTTGATTTTGCCGTCAGGTAGCCTGACCGCAATTTTAACACGTGAACCCGCCAGAGGCGCAACTGTGGAGAACCGAACGGTGGTGTTCTGTCTGTCGAATACGGCGGCAGTGGGGCGGTCACGTCGGAGTGCAGGTTGGGTGCGGGGTCACCTCGGAGGTGGGCGCTGGCATAGTCGGGATTGAGCGTAAAAATCTGCGACTACGTGGGCCCCGGTCAATCGGCGTCGCCCGCCTTGCGTGAATGCAATTTCGCTGGCCATCGAAAACATGAAAGGGGTGGGTCTTCACCGTGGGCGCAGGAACTCTCCCGCCACCGGCAGTCGCCAAGCCCTCCTGTCTGTGCCGCCGGACGATGAGGAGTGCGTAACGCCTGTAGTGTGGCTGTGTGATCGCGTTGGACTGCGCGTGCTCTCCACGCTATCGGGGCTGTCGGTAGCCGGGTCCGATTTGTACTCATTGCATACGGTGTCTCCTTCACGGTCTGAGGGTGGGCAGGATCGCAGTCGGGAACCTGCTGTGAAAGAAGGGCTATCCCGCGTGGTCTTTGGTGCTGGAATCGCGCCTTTCGTGTGTCGCTCCACGGCCAGGCCCTGTTGCCTGGCGTATGGCGCGAGGGTGTCAGGGGTTATCCGCTATCCGGGCAGCGTGGAGGAAATATTGGACTCCCGCTCCAGCGTCCACATCGGGTTCGTCATCTTCGGGATGTGACCCGTCACAAGGCAGATGATCTCGTAAGCATGGAGATCGGATGTCATAGGGGGAAACCATCAAGGCGTGTGCCGAGATAGGCGGGATCACACCGTGCCGAGACTGGTTTCCAGGGCAGGCGTAGGAATGGTCGAAGTGGACTGGTCAGGCGATAGGGATGTGGTGGGTCGTAGGTCGTTGGTTGGTGGGCAAGGACACATCAGTGCACCTGACGACGCGGACAATGGATCCACCAAACCGTCAGGTGGTCATCGTCGCCTCCTGACGCCGGTAGACCAGGACCGGGCCGTCGATCGTGATGCTGTCGCCGACGTGCGCGAAGCCCAGCTTCTCGGCGACCCGCTGGGACGGCGTGTTGTCGAGGTCGGTGATGATCACCACGGGGCGCTCGGGCCGCTCCCGGTCCGCCCACGCGATGGCCGCGCGCGCCATCTCGGGCGCGTAGCCCCGGCCCCAGTGCCCCGGGCCGATCCGGTAGAACAGGTTGAACGTCGGCTCGCCGTCCAGCCGGTGGTGGCGCAGGCCGCCGAAACCGATCACCTCGCCGGTCGCCACCAGCACCAGGGCCCAGTACCCGATGCCGTCCTGCGCCCAGTGGTCCTGCCAGTCCGCGAGCAGGTCGGCCGCCTCCTCCGCCGAGGGTGGGCCGACCGGGTTGAAGCGGTGGGTCTCCGGGTCGGTCAGGATGGTGATCGCTGCGCGCAGGTCACCCGGGCCGACCCGCCGGAGCAGCAGTCGGTCTGTGCGGATCTCCGCCGGGTTCGAAGTCATGGCGACGACGTTAGCGAGCGCGTACGACAATTTCCCCCGTGGAGACTTCCTCGTTGGTGATGCTGCACGCGTTCCCGTTCGACGGGCGGATGTGGGACGACGTCCGGGCCGCCCTCGACCCGATCACCCCCGACCTGCGGGGCCTCGGCCGGCCGCCGGACCTGGGCGTGTTCGCCGAAGACGTGCTGCGCGACCTCGACCGCCGCGGCCTGGACCGGGTCGTGCTCGGCGGCTGCTCGATGGGCGGTTACGCGGCGATGCAGCTGCTGCGCCGCGCGCCCGACCGGGTCGCCGGGCTGGTGCTCGCCGACACCCGGTTCACGGCCGACGCCGACGAGGTGCGCGCCGGGCGGCTGGCCATGGCCGACCGGGTCGCGGCGGAGGGCGTCGGGTGGCTGCCGGACACCATGGTCCCGGGCCTGTTCGGGGCGTCGCCGGCGGACGGCGTGGTCGAGCGGGCGCGGGAGCTGATGCTCGCGCAGCCGCCCGCCGAGGTGGCGTGGGCGCAGCGGGCGATGGCCGGGCGGCCGGACTCGCGCGACGTGCTGGCGGACGCCGACGTGCCGGCGCTGGTGCTGGTCGGGTCCGAGGACGGGCTCACCCCGCCGGCCGCCGCCCGCGACCTGGCCGACGTGCTGCGGGCCGAGTACGTGGAACTGCCCGGCGTCGGGCACCTGACGCCGCTGGAAGCACCGGAAGCGTTTGCGGCCGCGGTGCTCGACTGGCGGGCCCGGGTCGGCGTCTGAGCGTCCGCGCGGTCAGCGCTTGCCGGAGCGGGCCTTGGACGGGTTCGGCCGGGTGATCTTCTGGGTGGGGCCGTCCGGGCCGCTCTGGGGCTTGGCGTCCGGCGCGGGCTTGGCGTTCGCGGCGGGCTGGTTCGGCCGGCCCTGCGCCGCCTGCCCTTGTGCGGCCTGACCCTGTGCCGCCTGGGCCTGGGCCTGGGCGGCCGGGGTCGGCGCAGCGGCGTGCACGGGTGCCGGCTTGGCCGGTGCGGCCTTCGCCGGCTCGGTTGCGGACTGGTCCGGCGCGGTGGTCTGGGGCTGCGCCACCGGCTGGTTCTGCACGGGCTGGTTCTGGGCAGGCTGGTTCTGGGCAGCGGGCTGGTTCTGCGGCGCGGCCGGGGTGGTGTTCGGGGCCGGGTGGGCGACCGGCTGGGTGGCCTGCGGCGGCTGCGGGCGCTCCTCCTCCAGCGGGTCGAGCAGCGGGGTGACCTCGTGCAGCGCGGTGCGCACGGCGTGCAGCTGCTGGGACAGGCGGTTGCGCAGCTGCTTGAGCGCGTCGACCTTCTGCGTGGCCTGGGTGACCCGGCGGTTGGACTCCTCGGTGGCCTCGCGGACGCGGCGGTTCGCCTCGTCGGTGGCCTCCTGGACGCGCGCGGTCGCCTCGCTGATCGAGTCGTGCCGACGGCGGTTGGCCTCCTCGGTCGCCTCGCGGACCAGGCGCTGCGCCTCGGCGTTCGACGCGGCCTGCTCCTGGGCGATCTGGGCGCGCACCCGGGCGGCCTCCTCGGCGGCCTCGCGGACCCGGCGGTCGGCCTCGCCCTTGCTGGACGCCTCCTGCTCGGCGAGCATCTTCATCGACTCGACGCGACGGGCCGCCATCGCGATCTCGAAGTCCTCCTCGACCGTGGTCCGGCGCTGGAGGGACTCCTCGTCGTGGCGCGCCGCGGTGTCCCGCGACTCCCCGACGATGCGCTCCGCCTCGGCGCGCGCCTTCTCCAGCACGCCTCGGTGCTCGGCCTCCATGTCGGTGCGCCGCTGGTCGAGTTCGGCGATCAGCGTCTCGTACCGGGTGCGCAGCACGGCGGCGTCGGCCTCGGACTTGGCCCGGATGTGGCTGCCCTCGGCCTCGGCGCGGGCCTTGATCTCGTTGGCCTCGTCCTGCGCCAGCCGCAGCATCCGCTGCAACCGCTCGCTCAGGCCCTCCAACGTGGTGGGCGGCAGGGAAAGCCGCTCCACCTGGCCGCGCAGCTCGGCGATCTCCGACCGGGCGGCCTCCAGCTGGCGGCTCAGGTCGTTGGTCTGCGAGACCGCCGCGTCCCGGTCGGCGGCGAGCAGCCGCAGGTCCGAGTCGAGGCGCTCCAGGTGGTCCTCGACCTGCACGCGGTCGTAGCCGCGTTTGACGATGTCGAAGCCGGATCCCAGGGGGACGAGGTCACGGTCGTCGGCGAGGCCCATGGGGGTCACGCTACCCGTTCCGGCGGTGCGGGGGGCACCCCGCCACCCGCACCACCAGACGTTTTCGCTTTACACGCCGCGAAAGCGGTTGATTTCGGTCAGGTGTGCCGAGCGCCGCTCGTGATCGAGGACACCCAGGCCCTCCTCCGGCGCCAGGCACAGCACGCCGACCTTGCCCTGGTGCGCGTTGCGGTGCACGTCGTAGGCCGCCTGGCCGGTGTCGGCCAACGAGTACACCTTGGACAGTGTGGGGTGGATCTTCCCCTTGGCGACCAACCTGTTGGCCTCCCACGCCTCGCGGTAGTTCGCGAAGTGCGAGCCGATGATCCGCTTGAGGTTCATCCACAGGTAGCGGTTGTCGTACTGGTGCAGGAACCCGCTGGTGGACGCGCAGGTGACGATCGTGCCGCCGCGCTTGGCCACGAACACCGACGCGCCGAAGGTCTCCCGGCCGGGGTGCTCGAACACGATGTCCGGGTCGTCGCCGCCGGTCAGCTCGCGGATCTTCGCGCCGAGCCGCTTCCACTCGCCGGTGTCCTGCTCGTGCTCGTCCTTCCAGAACCGGTAGCCCTCGGCGGACCGGTCGATGATCAGCTCCGCGCCCATCCGGCGGCAGATCTCGGCCTTCTCCGGCGAGGACACGACGCACACCGGCGTCGCGCCGCCGTTGAGCGCGAACTGGGTGGCGTAGGAGCCGAGGCCGCCGGACGCGCCCCAGATCAGCACGGTGTCGCCCTGCTTCATGTTCGCGCCGTTGGTCGACACGAGCTGCCGGTAGGCGGTGGAGTTCACCAGACCGGGGGACGCCGCCTCCTCCCACGTGAGGTGCCGGGGCATCGGCATCAGCTGGTTGGCCTTGACCAGGGCCACCTCGGCGAGACCGCCGAAGTTGGTTTCGAAGCCCCAGATCCGCTGCTCCGGGTCGAGCATGGTGTCACTGTGCCCGTCCGGGTGCTCCAGCTGCACGTCGAGGCAGTGCGCGACGACCCGGTCGCCGGGCTTCCACGCGTTGACGCCGGACCCGGTGCGCAGCACGACGCCGGCCAGGTCGGAGCCGACCACGTGGTAGGGCAGGTCGTGCTTGGCGGACTCGGGCGAACTGCGGCCCAGCCGCTTGAGGAAGCCGAACGTGGACAGCGGCTCGAAGATCGAGGTCCACACGGTGTTGTAGTTGATCGCCGAGGCCATCACCGCGACCAGCGCCTCGCCGGGCCCGAGTTCGGGCGTGGGCACCTCGTCGAGGTGCAGGGACCGGCGCGGGTCCTTGTCCTTGGTCGCCAGGCCCTGGAACAGCTCGACCTCGTCGGAGTGCACCGTGACGCCCCGGTAGGTGGCGGGTACGTCCAACGATCCGATGGCGTCCAGTTCGTCGGCGAGGATCGCATCGAGGATCTTCTGCACGGCGTTCCCTCCCAATCGGGGGTGCTCGGGATGTTCGGCGTCGGACGCAGGTCCACGCGGGTTGCCGGAGGTTACCCACGGGTAACCGATTCAGTACCGGCGCTGTGAGCCAGGGCACTGGGGTTTCGCCCGATCGGTCGACCTCGGGTTCGCTCGCCGCCGACCTTGACCGGGCGGCCAACCAAGCGGACGATCGGTGGTGTCCGAATTCCAGGACGGAGGTGCAGGTCATGACCAAAGCGTGGACCAGGTGGCAGGACTGGGCCGAGGTCGCCATCGGCGTGCTCGTGGTGCTGTCACCGCTCGTGGTGACGACGTCCGACGCCGCCATGTGGACGATGATCGTGCTCGGCGCGCTGATCGCCATCGACGGCCTCGCGTCGCTCGCGATGCCGGCCATGGTTTACGGCGAGTGGTTCCAGATGGTGCTCGGCGCGTTGCTGTTCATCTCCCCGTGGGTGATGGGTTACAGCGACCTGGCCGCGGCGTCGTGGGTGTCGTGGGTCGGCGGGGTGCTCACCGTCGCCGCCGGTGCGATGGCCATGCCCGCCGCGAACGCCGCCCACAGCGGTCTGGCAGGCTCGCACTGAGTTGAGAACGGGCGAGGTCGTCCGCACCGGGCGGCCTCGCGCGCTGTCCGGATCGCGGAGGGGTGCAGGCGTGGCAGAGGACTCGTCGGCCAGGGAGCGGATCCTCGCGGCGGCCGAGGAGCTGTTCGCCGAGGCGGGCTTCGACGCCACCCCGACCTCGCGCATCGCCGAGCGGGCCGGGGTGCCCAAGGGGCTCGTGCACTACTACTTCCGCCGCAAACCGGACCTGCTGGCCGCGCTCGTGCAGCGGCTGCCCGACGGCGCGGTGGACGCGCGACGGCTCGTCGTGGTGGGCGACATCGCGGAGAGCCTGCGCCGGCTGGTCGCCGCCCTGGACGCCCGGCTCGACGCGTCGCCGCTGCTCAGCCACCTGCTGTGGCGCGAAGCCGACACGCACAGCGCCGTCCGGGACGCGCTGCACGCCCGCTACCGGCTCGTCGTCGCCCAGATCCGCCAGGTGATCCTGGCGGCGGGCGGCTCGGCGGTGGCCGCCAAGGACGTGGACAGCGCGTCCGCGCTGGTCGCGCTGGCGGTGAGCTACCGGCACTCGGTGGCCCGGCACGCGCCGGACGACGACCGGATGGACCGGGAACTCACCTTCGTGGCGGCGGCCCTCGCGTGACGGATGCCGGCGGGCTCAGTGGGCGGCGTGCTCCGGGGCCGGCTGGACGAGTTCGACCAGGACGCCGCCGGCGTCCTTGGGGTGCACGAAGTTCACCCGGCTGTCGGACGTGCCGCGCTTGGGCTCCTCGAACAGCAGCCGCAGGCCCCTGGCCCGCAGCGCGGCCGACGCGGCGTCCACATCGGACACCCGGTAGGCCAGCTGCTGGAGGCCCGGGCCGGAGCGGCCGATGAACTTGGCGATGGTCGACTCGGGCGTGAGCGGGGCCAGCAGCTGGACGGCCGTGCCCGTGCCGTCGTCGCCGGGTGCGCGCAGCATCGCCTCGCGGACGCCCTGCTCCTCGTTGACCTCCTCGTGGGCGACCTCCAGGCCGAAGTTCTCGCGGTGGAACGCGATCGCGGCGTCGAGGTCGGGCACGGCGATCCCGACGTGGTCGATGGCGGTCACCAGGCCGCGCAGTTCTGGCTGCATGGCAGGCACAGTAGTGGCGGAATCGGTGCAGCGGTGGCTGTGCGGCGCCTCACACGGCTACCCCCGAGTAGCCCTGGGTATCGTGACTGGTTAACAACCGCTTACCCAGGCTCGTGGAGGCCGATGTGTCCGGTTCCGTCATCGTCGCCGGGGCTCGTACCCCGATGGGGCGACTGCTCGGATCGTTGAAGGACTTCTCCGGCGCCCAACTCGGCGGCGTCGCGATCAAGGCCGCGCTGGAGCGGGCCGGCGTCGCGCCCGAGCAGGTCCAGTACGTGATCATGGGCCAGGTGCTGACCGCCGGCGCCGGCCAGATCCCGGCCCGCCAGGCCGCGGTCGCGGCCGGCATCCCGATGTCGGTGCCCGCGCTCACCGTCAACAAGGTGTGCCTGTCCGGCATCGACGCGATCGCGCTGGCCGACCAGCTGATCCGGGCCGGCGAGTTCGACGTGGTGGTGGCGGGCGGCCAGGAGTCCATGACCCAGGCCCCGCACCTGCTGCCCAAGTCGCGCGGCGGCTACAAGTTCGGCGACGTGACCCTGCAGGACCACATGGCCCTGGACGGCCTGTTCTGCGCGTTCGACCAGGTGGCGATGGGCGCGTCCACCGAGAAGCACAACGCCCGCTACGGCGTGACCCGCGAGGAGCAGGACGCGTTCGCCGCCCGCTCGCACCAGCTGGCCGCCAAGGCGATCCGGAACGGGCTGTTCGCCGAGGAGATCGCGCCGGTCTTGGTCCCCCAGCGCAAGGGCGACCCGGTGCTGGTCGACACCGACGAGGGCGTGCGCGGCGACACCACGGTGGAGACGCTGGCCAAGCTGCGCCCGGCGTTCGCCGCGGACGGCAGCATCACCGCGGGCTCCTCGTCGCCGATCTCCGACGGCGCGGCGGCCGTGGTCGTGATGAGCAAGGCCAAGGCCGAGGAGCTGGGCCTGACCTGGCTGGCCGAGATCGGCGCGCACGGCGTCGTCGCCGGCCCCGACGCGAGCCTGCACGAGCAGCCGTCGAACGCGATCCGGGCCGCCTGCGCCAAGGAGG
Organism: Saccharothrix sp. NBAS 001; assembly: GCF_056640475.1. Lineage (NCBI taxonomy): Bacteria > Bacillati > Actinomycetota > Actinomycetes > Pseudonocardiales > Pseudonocardiaceae > Saccharothrix > Saccharothrix sp. NBAS 001. The sequence continues at coordinate 6,562,215 of NZ_CM153251.1, read as the reverse complement.
GCATCGACCCGGCCGACCTCGACCTGATCGAGATCAACGAGGCGTTCGCCGCGGTCGGCGTCGTCTCGGCCCGCGAACTCGGCGTCGACCAGGACAAGGTCAACGTCAACGGCGGCGCGATCGCGCTGGGCCACCCGATCGGCATGTCGGGCGCCCGGATCGCGCTGCACCTCGCGCTGGAGCTGAAGCGGCGCGGCGGCGGCGTGGGCGCGGCGGCGCTGTGCGGCGGCGGCGGTCAGGGCGACGCGCTGATCGTGCGCGTCCCCAAGGTCTGACGGTGTGGTCCGCACCGTTGACGTAGTAGAGCTGGTCGACCGCGCGCGCGAAGGACAGCCGCGCGCGGTCGCCCGGCTGATCTCGCTGGTCGAGGACGCGAGTCCGCAACTGCGCGAGGTCGCCCGCGCGCTCGCGCCGTTCACCGGCAACGCGCGGGTGATCGGCCTGACCGGGGCTCCGGGCGTGGGCAAGTCCACCGCCACGTCGGCGCTGGTGGGCGCCTACCGGGCGCGCGGCCGGCGGGTCGGCGTGCTGGCGGTGGACCCGACCTCGCCGTTCTCCGGCGGGGCACTGCTGGGCGACCGGGTGCGGATGGGCGAGCACGCCACCGACCCCGGCGTGTTCATCCGCTCGATGGCCACCCGGGGCCACCTGGGCGGGCTGTCGTGGGCGACGCCGCAGGCGCTGCGGGTGCTCGACGCGGCGGGCTGCGACGTGGTGCTGGTCGAGACCGTGGGCGTCGGGCAGTCCGAGGTGGAGGTGGTCTCGCTGGCCGACACCACCGTGGTGCTGCTCGCGCCGGGCATGGGCGACGGGATCCAGGCGGCGAAGGCCGGGATCCTGGAGATCGCCGACGTGTTCGTGGTCAACAAGGCCGACCGGGACGGCGCGGACGCCACCGCGCGCGACCTCAAGCACATGATCTCGCTCGGCCGCCGCGAGCGCACCGACGTGCCGTGGCGGCCACCGGTGGTGAAGACGGTCGCGGCGCGCGGCGAGGGCGTGGCCGACGTGCTGGACGCGATCGACGCGCACCGGGCGTGGCTGCACGAGCGCGGTGAGCTGGCCCGGCGTCGGACCCGGCGGGCGGCGGCCGAGATCGAGGCCATCGCCCTGGAGCGGCTGCGGTCCCGGTTCGGGGACCTGCGCGGTGGCGCGGCCGTGGGAACCTTGGCCGAACGGGTCGTGGCGGGTGAGCTGGACCCCTACGCCGCGGCCGACCAGTTGGTCGAGGGGGTGGGTGCGTGACACCGGTGGTCGTCGACATCGGTACGCGGGACACCAGGCGGGTGCTGATCGGCGCCCTGGTCGCCGGTGCCCTGGGGGTGGTGGCCCTGGTGGGGGCGTTCTCGGGCTACCGCCAAGGTTCCGCCGCGGGCGGGACGATCGCGCTGGTCATCGGCGTGGTGTTCACCGGCATCGGGCTGCTCGCGGTGCTGAACTGGAAGAAGATCTCACGGCCGCGCAAGCTCGTCTTCGAGCCGCCGGGCGTGCGCTAGGACGACCCGCGGGGCGCGCCGTGGGCGGTGCCGTGGCCGGACCTGGCCGGGGTGCGGATCTCCCGGACCCGCGAACGGGCCGTGCAACTGGCCGACGCGCTCACCCGGCGCACCATGGTCCGGCTGGACCTGCTGCCCGCGCACCCGCCGTCGTTCGCCGCGCGGCACCCCGGGCTGGCGGGCCTGGCCCGCCCGGACGGGACCTACCGGCTGCCGCTGGGCGACGCCGCCTACCTGGTCCCGGTCATCGAGCGGGCCGTGCTCGCCTTCGCGCCCCACCTGTACCGGGGGGTTCAGGACGAGGGGTTCACCGTCGGGCTGTCCTGAGCGGCGAGGTGCGCCTCGTGCTGGGCGTTCGCCTTGCGCCACAGGACTTCCGCGTCCGCCGGGGGCAGGGTCAGGCGGTAGACGTCGGCCAGGGCCCGCACCCAGTCGGCACGGCGGTCCAGCACCGTCCTGCGGGTGGTCGCCTCGATCCGGGACAGGGTGAGCGCGCGCAGCGCGTCCCAGCCGCGCGCGTCGGTGCGCTGCGCGGTGAACGTCTTGACGAAGCCCGACTCCGGCGACGTCGACAGGTGGTGGTGGCGCTCGGCGAAGTCCGACATCCGGGCCGGGTTCGGGTCGAAGTCCATGGCGTGCAGGCCGCTGCGCGGGTCGTGGCCCAGCCGCCACCCGCCGGGCGCGACCACCGACGGGCGCAGCGTGAGGGTGAAGGGGCCTTGGCGGTGCTCGCCCGCCCGCAGCGGGAGCGGCGCGTGCAGGCCGACGCCGAGGCCCGCGTCCACCAGCCAGGCGTCGTCGGAGTCCGGCAGGTCGCGGACGGTCAGCACGAGGTGGTGCCGGTTGATCACGGCGGGCGATTCCGGGGTCGTCTGCACTCCGCCGAGGTGCCTCGTCACGTGGTATCCGAGCGCTTTCAGGATCTCCGCGAACGCGCCGTTGAGGTGAAAGCAGTACCCGCCCCGACCGTTCAGGATGCGGGTCAGGGAATCACCCGGGTCCAGCGTCGTCGGGCGGTTCAGCTGGATCTCGATCGTCTCGTATGGCACCCGTTCCACGAACGCCTGGTGCAGACGGGTCAGCGCGCCCGCGCTCGGCGGCTCCGCGCTGGTCAGGCCCAGTCTGCGGAAGAACGCGAGCAGTGTCGGACGCGTTACCGGAGCAGTCACCGAAAATCCCCCATCCGAGTGGGAAGTCGAAGCCGGGACTTCCGACTCTAGGCAAGGACGATCACAGCGCAGAACGTTTTAGACCGGCAACTGGGGGATGAAGAGGTGCGATGTACGACTCCGTGGGACTCCAGGTGCTCTCCCGCGAGGAGTGCCTGAGACTGCTGGGCACGATGGCCGTCGGCAGGCTGGTCTACACCGACCAGGCGCTGCCCGTCGTGCACCCCGTCGTGTACGTGGTGGACGGGGAGTCGGTGGTGCTGCGGGTGCCCGAAGGCAGCTCCACGCTGGTCGCCCGGGACACGATCGTGGCGTTCCAGATCGACGAGGTGGCGGCCGACCTGTCGCGCGGGTGGTCGGTGATGGCGGTCGGTCACGTCAGCGAGGTCGACGACGAGGCGGTGCTGGCCCGGCTGCGCGCGCTGCCGCTGGCCTCGCGCGGGTTCGGCCGGCAGGACCGGTACCTGGTAGTGGCGCTGGAAGTGCTGTCCGGCCGGCGGATCCCGTGACGGCGGACCGGCGCGGTCGGCCGGTGGGAGCGCACGCCCGGCCGAGGGGATAATCTCGGGACCTCCCGGCTGGAGGGGTGGGTCGGTTGCCAGGTTCCCCGGATCCGAACGCGCGCCTGGACGGGTTGCTCCGCGAGCTGACCGACCGGACCGCCGAGGTGCTCGTCTCGCAGGAGCGGATGCACCGGCTGCTGGACGCGGTCGTGTCGCTGGCCAGCGACCTCTCGCTGCCCGACGTGCTGCGCCGGATCGTGGAGTCGTCGTGCAGCCTGGTCGGGGCGCGGTACGGCGCGCTGGCCGTGGTCGGGCCCAACCGGCAGCTGCTGGAGTTCACCTACGGCGACGACCCGCACCCCGCCGAGTTCGACGGCCTGGCGTTCGACCCGGCCGCGCCGGGGTTCCTGGGCGTGCCGGTGCACGTGCGCGGCGAGGTGTTCGGCAACCTCTACCTGTCGGACAAGGAGAACGGCGCCGACTTCACCCGCGCCGACCAGGAGGTCGTGGTCGCGGTCGCCGCGGCGGCGGGCATCGCGATCGAGAACGCCCGGCTCTACGAGCAGTCCCGGCAGCGCGAGGTGTGGCTGCGCGCGTCCAACGAGGTGACCAACGCGCTGCTCACCGGGACACCGGACCGGGACGCGCTGCGGCTGGTGGCGGTCCGGGCGCGGCTGGCGGCGGACGGCGTCAACGCGGTCCTCGCCCTGCCCGACGCGCAGGGCGAGCTGGCGGTCCGGGTGATGGACGGCGAGCTGCGCGGGTTCACCGTGTCCCGGGAGGGCAGCGCCAGCCGCGAGGTGTACGCGACCGGCCTGACCAAGGTGCTCGACGGCCTGCCCGGCCACTTCGACCGGATCGGGCCGGTGGTGATCGTGCCGCTGGCGGCCGGCGAGCGGATCCTGGGCGTGCTGATGGTGGCGCGGTCGCGCGACCACCACGCGTTCGACGCCTCCGACGTGGCGCTGGTCGAGTCGTTCGCCCGGCAGGCCGCGCTGATCCTGGAGTTCACCCGGGCCACCGGGGCGGGCCGCCGGCTCGCCGTGCTGGAGGACCGCGACCGGATCGCCCGCGACCTGCACGACCTGGTCGTGCAGCGGCTGTTCGGGCTGGGCCTGGGGTTGCAGGGGCTCGACGGCCTGGTCGAGCAGCCGCTGGTGGCGCAGCGGCTGGCGGAGTTCGTGAGCGAGGTCGACCAGACCATCCGGGAGATCCGGCGGACGATCTTCTCGCTGCAGGAGCCGTTGGCGGGCTCGGCGTCGCTGCGGGTCCAGCTCATCCGGGTGGTGCAGGACTCCAGCCGGCTGCTCGGGTTCGAGCCGGTGCTGGCCGCCGACGGGCCGATCGACTCGCTGGTGCCCGACCACGTGCGGCCGGACCTGCTGGCCACGCTGCGCGAAGCGCTGGCCAACGCGGCGCGGCACGCGTCGGCGCGCAAGGTCGAGGTTCAGGTGGCGGTCGACCGCGAGGCCACCGAGCTGCGGCTGGTGGTCAAGGACGACGGCGACGGGCTGCCGGACGGGCGCGCCCGGCACACCGGGGGCTTGGTCAACATGGCCGCGCGGGCGGCGCGGTGGGACGGTAGCTGTGAAGTCCGCTCGGAAGCGGGCAAGGGCGTAACGGTGACGTGGTCCGTGCCGTTGGTATCGGGGTAGGGAGGGTTCATGTCCATCTCGGTGCTGCTCGTCGACGACCACGAGATCGTCCGGCGCGGCCTCCAGCAACTGCTCGCCGTGGAGCCGGACATCGACGTCGTGGGTGAGGCCGAGAGCGCCGCCGCGGCGGTGTCCGCGGCCGCCCTGCACCGGCCCGACGTGGCGGTGATCGACGTCCGGTTGCCCGACGGCGACGGCGTCACGGTGTGCCGGGAGATCCGCTCGGTCGTGCAGCCGCCGCCGGCCTGCCTGATGCTGACCTCGTACTCCGACGACGAGGCGCTGTTCGGCGCGATCATGGCGGGCGCGGCCGGGTACATGCTCAAGCAGGTGTCCGGGAACGACCTGGTGTCGGCGATCCGGACGCTGGCCGGCGGCGGGTCGCTGCTGCACTCCGGGGTCACCGCGACGGTGTTGCAGCGGCTGCGCGGCGGGCCGGTGGAGGATCCCCGCTACGCCGCGCTGAGCCCGCAGGAGCGGCGGATCCTGGACCTGATCGCCGAGGGCCTGACCAACCGGCAGATCGCCGGGCGGCTGTACCTGGCCGAGAAGACCGTGAAGAACTACGTCTCCTCGCTGCTGCACAAGCTCGGGTTCGACCGGCGGACCGAGGCCGGGGTGTACGCGGCCCGGCGGCGGCAGTCCGGCGCGTCCGGCGGCTGACCGCCCTCCGGGGAACGACCGGCGGGACTCCCGTCGCGGGCCCCGCGACGGGAGTCCCACCGCGCTCACAGCCAGTTCGCGCCGGTCAGCGACCGGTCGCCGCTCTCGGCGGTGGGCTTCGTCGGGTCCGGGAGGGGCGTTCCGGCGCAGGTCACGTCCTTGGCCGGGACCTTGCCGTCCACGATGAACGCCTCGACCAGGTCGTCCACGCACCGGTTGCCGAACCCGTAGATGCCGTGGTCGCCCTCGTCGGTCACGGTGAGCAGCCGGGAACCCGCGAACTTCTCGTGGGCGCGCCGGGCGCCCTCGACCGGGGTGGCCGGGTCGCGGACCGACTGGACCATCAGGATCGGCGGGACGCCCTTGCCGGTCGGCGTCTTCAGGTGCAGCGGCGGGCGGTTCCAGAACGCGCACGGGGCCAGGATCTGGTACGAGCCGATCAGCGGGTACAGCTTGCCCAGCCGCTCGGCCTCCTCGGCCAGGTACCCGCGACCGCCCCGGAACTCGGTGTCGTTGCACGCGATGCCGTACAGCGTCGCGTTCGCCGCGTCCGGGTAGCGGATGTCGGAGGCCGCGACGGCGTTCACGGTCGGGTTGGCGAGCGCCGAGAACGTCTTGGCCGCGCTCGGGAACCGGGTCTTGCTGTACAGCGCCTGCACCAGGAGCACGTCGAGCGTGACGCCGTTGAAGATGGTGCCGTCGGGGAGCTGCACCGGGTTCTCCGCCAGGCGCGCCCGGGTCCGCTCGTAGGCGCGGCGCACCTGCTCGCCGGTCGTGCCCAGGTGGTAGAGGCTGTCGTACTTCGCCACCCACGGCAGGAAGTCGACCCGGAACCGGCGTTCGAAGCCCCGGCCGAACTCGTCGAAGATGTCCTGGAACGTGGTGGTGAACTCGGTGTTCGAGTCGAGCACGAACTTGTCCACCCGCTGCGGGAAGTAGGTCGCGTAGTACGCGCCCAGCCACGTGCCGCCGGAGTAGCCGATCCAGTTGATCTTGTCGCGACCGAGCAGGTGCCGCAGCAGGTCGAGGTCCTTGACGGTCTGCTCGGTGTTGACCACCTTGCCCAACTCGCCGGAGTTGCGCTGGCAGGTGCCCGCCTGGAGTTCGGCGGCGTCGTAGAGCAGCTCCACGTTCGCCCGGCTGCGGTCACGCGGGTCCGCCACGCTCAGGAAGTCGAAGTTGGCGCAGGTCACGTTGGTGCTCGCGCCCGTGCCGCGCGGGTCGACGCCGATGATCTCGAAGTTGTCGACCAGCTTCGACCGGCTCTGGTAGAGCAGCGGCAGGGTGCGGCCGGGCGCACCGGGGCCGCCCGGGTTGGTCAGCACGCTGCCCCTGGCCTTGCCGGACTTGGGCTTGAGCCGGCTCACCGCGATGGTGATCGTCTTGCCGTTGCCGGGGCTGCGCCAGTCCTGCGGCGCCCGGTAGGTGCCGCACTCCAGGTCGGGCGCGGGGATGTCGGTGCACGCGGCCCAGCCGATGGTCTGGTCGTGCAGCGGGGTGCGTCGGTCCTGCTCCTGTGCCTGCGCCACCGCCGGTAACGTCGCCACCAGGGCGACGGCGGACACGGCCAACACTGCTCTGCGCATGGATTTCCCCCTCCAGTCGTGCCCCCACCTCATCGGTGTGGTGGGGTGGACGACAAGCGCAGAAAGGCTGGCGTTCGGGTCTACGAAAGAACTAGGCCAGTTGCTGCCCGGGGAAAGTAAGGTCGGAAGCGTGGGGATTTTCCGGAGGAAGCGGCCCGCCGCGGTCGCCCGTGAGGTGGTGCGCGACCACACCTACGACGACGCGATCCTGGACATCGCGGCCGAGGAGATGGACGCGGGGCACCTGCGCGCGGCCACCACCGTGCTGGCCGAGTGCCGGGACGAGCCCGAGCTGCGGGCGTTGCGGGTCGAGGTGCTGGGCGAGCACGCCATCGGGCACGCGGACGAGCTGCTCGAACTCGCCAAGGCCAACTCCGACCCGGACCTGTGGCTGCTCGCGGGCACCGCGTTCATCCGGGAGGCCTGGGCGATCCGGGGGTCCGGGCGCGCGGACAGCGTCGGCAAGGACCGCTTCAAGGTCTTCTTCGGCACGTTGCGCAAGGCCGTCGGGCCGCTGCACGAGGCCGCCAAGCTGCTGCCCCGCGACGCGGTGCCGTGGGCGCTGCTCCAGACGGCGGGCCTGGGCCTGCAGGTGGACCGCGACCAGAAGGACGAGGTGTGGCGGGAGATCGTGGCCCGGTGCCCCTCGCTCTACCCCGCGCACTGGACCCGGTTGCAGATCCTCGCGGCCAAGTGGGGCGGGTCCGCCGAGGAGATGATGGCGTTCGCCCAGGGCAGCGTGGACGCCTCGGCGCCCGGCGACCCGGTGGTGGCGATGCTGCCCCTGGCGCACTTCGAGATCTTCCTGGAGCAGTTCGAGGAAGCGGTCCAGGCGCGCAGCGCGTTGAAGATCGCCACGCTGAAGCTGCGCTACTTCAGCCGGGTGCGCGACGAGATCGCGCAGGCGGCGGACCGGTGGGACGCCTCGCCGGCGCGGGCGCACCCGCGTTCGTTGCAGGCGCACAACCTGTTCGCGGCGGCGTTCGCGCTGGCCGACGACGCGCCGCGGGCCCGTCGGCACCTGATCGGGATGCGCGACCACGTGCACGACGTGCCGTGGGCGTACGTGGCCTACCTGGCCGACGACCTGGAGAAGGAGTACTCAGAGTTGGCCAACAAGTACTTGGACGCCTGAGCCGGGTTCGGGCCGGCTCAGGCGTCGGCGTTCAGCACTTCTGCTTGTAGAAGTACTTCTCGTTGGCGTCGAGGTCCGCCTTGGTGATCGCCAGCAGGGTGGTCTCGATGTCGCGCTTGACCGAGCCGCCCTCGATGGCCGCGATCGCCTGCTCGACGCCGATGCGCCCGATGGCGGCCGGGTCCTGCGCGATCAGCGCCTGCACCGCGCCGCCGCGCAGGTCGGTCACCTGCTTGGGGCTGGCGTCGAAGCCGATCAGGTTGACCGCGCCGGTCCTGCCCGCGTTGCGCAGCCCGGTCGCCGCGCCCTCGCCGGTGTTGAGGTTGGTGGCGAACACGCCGATCAGGTCGGGGTTCGCGGCGAGTGTCGCGGTGACCTTGGACGCGGCCTGGTCGGGCTCGTTGTCGGTGTACTGCTGCCCGACGTACTTCAGGTTCGGGAACTTCGTGATCTCGTCCTCGAAGCCCTTGGCGCGGGCGTCCGTCGTGGACGTGCCGGCCTTGGTGTTGAGCACCAGGACCGACCCCGGCTTGTCGCCGGCGAGCTTGGCGAGGGTCTGCGCGGCCAGTTGGCCGCCCTGCTCGTTGTCCGAGGACACGGTGGACACCGCGACCGACGTGTCCTCCAGCTTGGTGTCGACCTCCACGACCTTGATGCCGGCGTCCTTGAGCTGCTTCATGGGGCCGGCCATGGCCTTGTCGTCGGTCGGCGCGATCAGGACCGCGCCGGGCTTGTTGGCCAGCACGCCGGTCACGATCGGGGTCTGCAACGTCGAGTCGAACTTGGCCGGCGCCTGGACGTCGACCTGGTAGCCCCTGGCCGTCGCCGCCTCGCGGAACCCGCACTCCATGGAGATGTAGAACGGTTCGGCGGCGACGCCGGGGATCAGCACCATCTTCTTGGCCTCGCCGGTCCCGCCGGTGTCGCCGATCTGGCCCCCGCCCCCGCACCCGGTCAGCAGCAGGGCCGCTCCGAGCAGGGCAACTGTCCTCGTTGACATGGTCTCCCCAACCTTTCGGCTAGCGTTGATTGCGCGCCCTTCGCCGCGACTGGTCGAACCACACCGCGGCCACCAGCACGATGGCCACCGCGATCGGCTGCCAGTACACGTTCACGCCGACGATCACGAAACCCTTGCGCAGCACGGCGGGGATGAACACGCCGAGCACCGTGCCGACGATCGACCCCGCGCCGCCGAACAGGCTGGTGCCGCCGAGCACCACGCCCGCGATGGCGTTGAGGTTGTCCGTGTCGTGCCCGGTGATGGACGCGACCCGGAAGTACGCCAGCGCCATGAATCCCGCCAGGCCCGCGAGCGTGCCGGCCAGCAGGTAGACCCGGACCAGGTGGCCGGTGACGCCGATGCCGACCCGGCGGGCGGCCTCCTCGTTCGAGCCGAGCGCGTAGGTGTGCCGGCCGAACCTGGTGGTGGACAGCACCAGCGCGCCGACCGCGGTCACCACGGCGGCCAGGATCACCAGGTTGGGCACGCCGAACCAGGTGCCGGTGCCCAGGCTCTCGCCCAGCACGTCGGGCACGCCGCTGACGTTGGAGCCGTTGGACAGCAACTGCCCCGCCCCCAGCGCCGCGCCGAACGACCCCAGCGTCACGATCAGCGGCGGGATGCCCGTCCTGGCGACCAGCAGGCCGTTGAGCAGGCCCCAGGCCGCGCCGCTGACCAGCGCGGTGACCAGTCCGATGAGGACGGTCCCCCAGCCGGCGGCGGTGGCGTTGCCGCCGTTGACGGCGTTCATGGTCATCGCCGAGGTGACGCCGGAGAAGACCAGCACCGAGCCCACGGACAGGTCGATGCCGGAGGTGATGATCACGAACGTCATGCCGACCGACAGCACCAGCAGCACCGACGTCTCGACCAGCGTCGTCTGGAGGGTGAACGTGGTCAGCACGGCGTCCGGGCGGATCGCGCCGAACACGGCCACGAGCACCAGCAGGACCAGGCCGATCCACAGGGTGTTCGCGCCGAACAGGCGCTGCCCGAGGGTTCGCTCGGTCATCCGTCCTCCTGCGAGAGCGCGCCGGTCATCGCGCCGACCAGCTCCTCCACGGTCGTGTCGGCGGCGGTGAACCTGGCCACCCGGCGGCCCAGCCGCAGCACCTCGACGCGGTCCGACACGGCCAGCACCTCGGGCATGTTGTGGCTGATCAGCACGACCGCCAGACCTCGGTCGCGGACCCGCTTGACGACCTCCAGCACGCGTTCGCGCTGCACCACGCCGAGCGCGGCGGTCGGTTCGTCCATGAACACGAGCTTGCCCGCCCAGACCACGCTGCGGGCCACCGCGACGCTCTGCCGCTGGCCGCCGGACAGCGCGCCGATCGGCACGTCCACGCTCTGCAACGTCACGCCCAGCTCGCCGAAGGACTCGGTGGCCTTGCGGCGCATCGCCTTCTTGTCCAGCACGCCCAACCGGCCGAGCAGACCGGGCTTGAGCAGCTCGCGGCCCAGGAACAGGTTCGCCGCCGGGTCGAGGTCCGGCGCGACGGCCAGGTCCTGGTAGACGGTCTCGATGCCCAGGTCCCGCGCGGTGGTGGGGGTGGGCAGGGTGATCGGGCGGCCGTCGAAGGTGATCGTGCCGCTGTCGGGCCGCTCCGCGCCGGACAGGCACTTCACCAGGGTCGACTTGCCGGCCCCGTTGTCCCCGATGAGGGACACCACTTCGCCCGCGTACGCGGTGAACGACGCACCCCGCAGCGCTTCCACGCCGCCGTAGTGCTTCACCAGGTCGCGGGCCTCTAACAGGGGTTCTGCCACGTCAGCTCCCGAGGCTCGACGGCAGCGGCGGGCGACAGCGGACGGCGACCAGGTCGCCGGTCAGCACGGTCTCGCCCGCCGCGTGCGGCACGACGACCGTGCTGCCCTTGCGCAGCGGGACCTCGCCCAGTGCGCCTTCACCGTCCAGCACCACCAGCACGGCGAACGACGGGTCCAGCGCCCGGTGGCCGGCGACGTGCAGGCGGTCCGCCCGGAAGAACGGGTCCGCCTTGGCGCGCAACAGGTTCACCGAAGGCGCGACGCGGGACGCGGTGTGCGTGAGCAGGTCCTCCACGTGCTGCGCCCGGCGGTCCAGGCACTCCAGCGCGGCCTCCTGGCCCAGGCCCAGGTGCCAGGAGTCCGCGCCGGGCAGGAAACCCCGCCACTCCAGCGTGACGGAGAAGTCGGTGGGCTGCTGGAGTTCGACGATGAACACGCCCTCGCCGATGGCGTGCGGCACGCCGGCGGGCACGAACAGCGTGTCGCCCGCCTTGACCGACACCGGGTTCAGTGCGCCCAGCAGCGCCGCCGAGTCCTGTGTGGACACCCAGCCGGCGACGGTCTCCGCCGGGACGTCCGCGCGGAAGCCGAGGTAGGCGGTGGGGTCCGGGCCGGTCGTGCCGACCACGATCCACGCCTCGGTCTTGCCGTGCCGGCAGGCCAGGTGCTCGGCGGCGAAGGCGTTGGACGGGTGGCAGTGCACCGGCAGGCGCTGGCCCGCGTCGAGCAGCTTGACCAGCAGCGCGGTGTCCGCGCCGAACTCCGCGACGTGCTCGGGACCCAGCCACGCCACCGGGTCCTCGGCGACCGAGGCCCGCAGCCACCGGCCGTCCGGCAGCCTGGTCAGGCCCGCCTCGTCCTGCCCGTACAGGGTGGTGGTCGAGGCCACCCAGTCCTCGGGGCCCTGGTCCGCCCCGGGTTCGCCGCGCAGCGCGGCGATCGCCGCACCACCCCGGTAGAACTGCTTCGGCTGGTTGGCCGGAAGCGCGATCGGCTGGTCGCTCACGCACGAACCTCCCCTGATCCACGGGCCACCAACCGGACCGGCAGCACCACCCGGCGCGGCGGTGACGCGTCGCCGTCCAAGCGGGCGTACAGCAGGTCGGCGGCGGCCTTCCCCAGCGCGCTCGCGTCGTGCGCGATCACGCTCACCGGCGGCGAGAGCAGGTCCGCCAGCTCGAAATCGTCGAAGCCGAGCAGCGCCGGTCGCGACGCCGACCCGGCCAGCGCGCGCAGCGCGTGCACGGTGATCCGGTTGTTGCCGGTGACCACGGCGGTCGCCGGGTCGGCCGCGTTCCGCAAGCGGTGCAACGCCCTGCGGACCGACGCCTCGTCGTGCGGCCCCATCTCGACCAGCGACTCGTGGAAGCCGACGCCGGCCCGCGCGCAGCCCTCGCGGAAGCCGCGCAGGCGTTCGTTGGCGGTGAAGATGTCCGGCGCGTCGCCGAGGAACGCGATCCTGCGGTGCCCGAACGACGCCAGGTGCGCCACCGCTTCGACCGTGCCGCCGACGTTGTCCACCAGCACGGTGTCCGCGACGACGTCGCCCGCCGGGCGGTCCAGGAACACCACGGGCGTGCCCGCGCGCATCTCCGGCACCAGGTACCCGTGCTGCACGCCCGCCGGCACGATCAGCAGGCCGTCGACCCGGCGGGAGCAGAACTCCAGCGCCAGTTCCCGTTCCCGCGCCGGGTCCTCGTCCGACGAGCCGGTGATGACCTGCCGGCCGCGCAGCCGGGAGATCTCCTCCACGGCCCGCGTCACGCCGGAGTAGAACGGGTTGCCCACGTCCTCCAGCACCAGGCCGACGGTGCCGGTCGACGAGCCCCGGCGCAGGTTGCGCGCGCTCAGGTTGCGCCGGAAGCCGAGCTGGTCGATCGCCGCGAGCACCCGTTCCGCGGTCGCCGGGTGCACCCCCGCCTCGTCGTTCACCACGCGCGAGACCGTCTTGATGCTCACACCCGCCAACCGCGCCACGTCGTTCATGGTGGCGCGCCGGACCTTCCGGGCGGTGCCGTTCGCGGACAACGTTGTCATAGTCCGCGAATCACACACCCGGGCATGGTCCGTGTCAATGATGCGCGCTGTCTCGAACCGGACAACACTCGGACACGGCCTTGACGCACCCCCGACACACTCCGCGAGTATGCGATTACCCCACGTTTGTGGACAGCGTTGTCAACGAGGAGGGCTCGTGAAGACGGCACTGGCGACAGCGGCAGTCGTGGCAATCGCGTTGGTCCAACCGGTCGCGTCCCACGCCCAGGCGGAGGACCTCGCGCACTGGGTGAACCCGTTCGTCGGCACCCGGCCGGGTGGTCCCGACCACGGCACCGGCGGCGGCGCGGGCAACAACTTCCCCGGCGCGGACGTCCCGTTCGGCATGGTGCAGTGGAGCCCCGACACGGTGACCCGCCAGCACGGCGGCTACTTCTACGAGGACAACCGGATCAAGGGCTTCAGCCTCACCCACCTGTCCGGCGCGGGGTGCTCGACCTACCAGGACGTCCCGATCACGCCGTTCGTCGGCGAGGTGACGACGTCGCCCGCCGCCGACCCGAACCGCTACGTCTCGACCTTCTCGCACGCCAACGAGTCCGCCACCCCCGGCTACTACGGCGTCACCCTGGACAGCGGCGCGAAGGTCGAACTCAGCGTCACCCAGCGCACCGGCATCGGCCGGCTGGCCTACCCCGGCGGCAGCACGTCCACCCTGCTGGTCAACACCTCCGGTTCGATCGCGGGCACCGACGACGCCGAGGTCACCATCGGCACCGACAGCATCAGCGGGTGGGCCACCAGCGGCCGGTTCTGCGGCGCGGACCACCGCTACCGGGTCTACTTCCACGCCCAGTTCGACCAGTCGTTCGAGTCGATCGGCACCTGGAAGAACGGCGCGGTGACACCCGGCAAATCCGCCGAGCGCGGCGGCTCCCCGCGCAAGGGCGACCTGGGCGACGCCCGCAAGACCCTTGCCGCGCAAGGTGAGCAGCGTTCGGTGGGCGCGCTGGACACCACGGTCTCCGGACCGGGCAGCGGAGGGTACGTCACGTTCGCCGACCCGGACGTGACCATGCGGGTCGGCCTGTCGTTCGTCTCGGTCGACGGCGCGAAGAAGAACCTCAAGGCGGAGAGCGGCACCCAGTCGTTCGACGGCATCCACACCGCCGCCCGCAAGGCGTGGAACGACCGGCTCGGCCAGATCAAGGTCGCCGGCGGCACGGACGCCCAGCGCACCACGTTCTACACGGCGCTGTACCACTCCCTGTTGCAGCCCAACGTCTTCTCCGACGTCGACGGGCGCTACCCCGGCTTCGACGGCCGGCTGCACACCGCCGACAAGGGCCACGCGATCTACACCAACTTCTCCGGCTGGGACGTCTACCGCTCGGAGATGCAGCTGCTCTCGCTGCTGGCGCCGAAGGAAACCGCGGACATGGTCCGCTCGATGGTGGCGTTCGCCGAACAGGGCGGGTCTTGGGACCGCTGGACGGTCGCCAACGGCTACACCGGGGTGATGGTCGGCGACCCGTACCACGTGATGGTGGCCAGTGCGTACGCGTTCGGCGTCAAGGACTTCGACGCGAACAAGGCGTTGCTGCTGATGCTGCGCGGCGCGACCCAGCCCACCCAGGGCTACGAGGAACGACCGGGGCTCAAGGAGTACCAGGATCTCGGGTACGTGCCGATCGGCGCGGAAGGCGTCTGGGGCGCGCCCGCCACGACCCTGGAGTATACCAGCGCGGACTTCGCCATCGCCGACTTCGCCCGCCGCCTCGGCGACGGCGCCACCTGGCAGACCTTCATGAAACGGGCCCAGTACTGGCAGAACGTGTTCAACCCGGCCACCTCCTACACCCAGGCGCGCAACCGCGACGGGTCGTTCGTCGAGCCGTTCGACCCCGGCAACCCGGACAACTGGGTCGAGGGCAACGCCGCCCAGTACACCTGGATGGTGCCCCACAACGCGCGCGGCCTGTTCACCGCGATGGGCGGCGACGCGAAGGTCCGCGACCGGCTGGACTTCTTCTTCACCAAGCTCAACGCCGGCCCCGACGAGCCGCACGCGTTCCTCGGCAACGAGCCGATCATGCACAGCCTGTGGCTCTACAACTGGGCCGGCGCGCCCGCCAAGACCCAGGCCGTGGTGCGCCGGGCGGTCGACGAGCTGTTCGGCCCCGGCCCGAACGGCCTGATGGGCAACGACGACCTCGGCCAGATGTCGTCGTGGTACGTGTGGGCCGCGCTCGGCATGTACCCGGTCGTCCCGGGCCGCGCCGAACTCGTCGTCAACAGCCCGCTGTTCTCCGAGGTCACCATCACCCGCCCGAACGCCAAGCCGATCGTGGTCAAGACCTCCGGCGCGGGCAAGCACGTCGCCGGCCTCAAGCTCAACGGCCGCGCGCAGACCCGCACCTGGCTGCCGGAATCCCTGGTGGCCAACGGCGGCACGGTCGAGTTCGACCTGGCCGCCGACCCGACCACGTGGGGCACCGGACCGGCCGACGCGCCACCGTCGTTCCGCGATGGCGAGGTGGGCCAGCAGTCGTTCATCGCCCCCGGACGCCTAGTGCTGCCCGCCGGCGGGACCGGCACGGTGACCATCGGCGCGCAGGACTTCTCCGGCAAGGGCGGCAAGGTGGGCTGGACCGCCCAGCCGCCCAACGGGATCACCGTCACGCCGAGCCAGGGCGAGATCACCGCGCCACCGGGCGACAAGGCCGGGCAGACCGTGACGATCACCGTCGCCGCGAACGCCCCCGAGCAGACCCACCGCGTCCCGGTCACGTTCTCCAACGGCCAGCGCAGCACCATTTCGGTCCTGGTGGCCGACCCGGGCAGCCTGCGGGCCGCGTTCAACAACGTCGGCACCTCGCCGGACGACAACCAGGCCATCGGCAACTTCGACGGCGGCGGCTGGAGCTACTCCCGGAAAGCGCTGGGGGAGAAGGGCCTGACCCCCGGCGCGAAGATCACCCACGACGGCATCGCCTACACCTGGCCCACCTCGCCGGTCGGCGAGCCGGACAACGTCAACACCACCGGCCAGACCATCACGCTCAACGCCACCGGCACGAAACTCGGCCTGCTGGGCAGCGGTGGCGGCGGCAAGGCGTCCGGCAAGCTCACCGTCACCTACGCCGACGGGAGCACGCAGGTAGAGGACGTCGGTTTCTCCGACTGGGCCCTGGGCGGCAACGCGACCACCCCACCGTCGTTCGACAACCGGGTCGTCGCCATCACGCCCTACCGGAACAACTCCAGCGGAACTTCCCAGCAGCTCAAGATGTTCCTGTTCGCGACCGCGCCGATCACCCTGCAAGCCAAGGAGGTCCGCTCGGTGACCTTGCCCTCCGCCGTCACCGGCGGCACCTTCCACGTCTTCGCGATAGGCGTCGGCTAGTCGACCCACAGATTCCACATCAACCCAATCGCCCACCCACCCATCCACCCACTCACCCACTCACTCACCCGTCAGTTCACCCCACCCGCTCACCCCCGCCAACCCAGACGTTCACCCAATCGACCGGGAGGTGTGAAATCGACATTCCACGTCGACTGGCGGAGTTCCACTCCGGCCAATACGGTAACGCCGTGCTCCGGGCAACCCTGGTATTGCTGGTAATGGCCGCTATGGTGGTACCCGTGACGGCGAACGCGCAGACGGACCCGGTCGAGTCGGTGAACACGTTCATCGGCACGAAGGACGAGGGGAACACGTTCCCGGGCGCTTCCGCGCCGTTCGGAATGGCCCATTCGAGCCCTATCGGGTCGCATTACGCGGGTTGGCGCTACGACGATCCGGTGATCCGCGGGTTCGGTCACTTCTTCCTGTCCGGCGCGGGCTGCTGGGAACAGGGCGGCCTGGTCTCCATCCTGCCCACGACCGGGCTCCCGTCGACCTTCGACCACCGCCGCTACGGCGTCGGGTACGCGCACGAGGGCGAGATCGGCAAACCCGGCTACTACCGGGTGGGCCTGGCCTCCGGGATCACCGCGGAATCCACCGCCACCACCAGGACCGGCGTCGAGCGGTTCACCTTCCCCCCGAACACCACCCCGCACGTGCTCGTCAACGTGGGGCAGGCCAACGACAAGGAACCGGTCAGCGGCAGCAGCATCCGCGTCGTGAACGACCGGACCCTGGCCGGAACCGTGACCGCGCAGGCGTTCTGCGGCGGCAAGCCGTACACGACGTACTTCACCACGACGTTCGACCGCCCGTTCACCACGACCGGAAACTGGGGCGGTGAACAGGGCGGTGCGGGTCTGCGCGGCCAGTGGCTGACCTTCGCCGACGGCCCCGACCCCGGCCCCGTCACCGTCGCCACCGCCATCTCCCACGTCGACCCGGCGGGCGCGACGAAGAACCTGGTGGAGGCCCGCAACCGGACCTTCGACGAACTCCGGGACGCCGCGCAGGCGTTGTGGCGCACCGAGTTGGACTCGATCGAGATCGAGACGAACAACCCCACCGACCGCACGGTCTTCTACACCGCGCTCTACCACGTGCTCCTGCAACCGTTGACCGGCAACGACATCGACGGCAGGTACCGGGGCTTCGACGACAAGGTGCACACCGCCCAGGGCTGGACGTACTACGAGTACTTCTCGCTGTGGGACACCTACCGGGCGCACAACCAGTTGCTGGCCCTCCTCCGCCCCGACCGGGCCCGGGACGTCGCCAGGTCCGTGCTGACCATCCACGACCAGGGCGGCTGGCTGCCGAGGTGGGCGTACGCCAACCAGGAGACCAACACGATGACCGGCGACCCGGTCACCCCGTTCCTGGTGGACCTGTGGCGCTTCGGTGCCCTGGAGGGCCTGACGGACAGGGCTTACGACGCCCTGCTCCAGAACGCCACCCGGGTCCCCGACCCGAAATCACCGTTCGAGGGCCGGGTGGGCAACCCGTCGTACCTCAAGGACGGCTACGTCCAGTACGACAAGAACTTCCCCAAGAAGGGACAGGACGTGGACCCGCAGCACGGCGCGTCCGCGACCCTCGAATACGCGCTGGCCGACTGCGCGCTCTCCATCATGGCCGCATCGCTGGGCCACCGCGAGGACGCCGAAACCCTCCGCAACCGCGCCCGGAACTACCGGGTCCTGTGGGACAGGACGGTCACCGACCGGGGCTTCACGGGCTTCCCCCGCCCCAGGACGGCGGACGGCCGCTGGCTGACCCCGTTCACCCCGCAGGGCCAGGACGGTTTCCACGAGGGCACCGCGTGGCAGTACCAGTGGCTGGCCCACCACGACGTGCCGGGCCTGGTGGAACTCCTGGGAGGCAAGGAGAAGGCCACCGCCCGGCTGGACGACTTCTTCGCCTACCCGGACCTGGTGGCCGACCCGGCCAAAACGGTCCGCGAGAAGTGGGTGGTGGGTCCGTACGACTACTACAACCAGTTCCGCTACAACCCCAACAACGAACCGGACCTGCACGCCCCGTGGATGTACGCCCTGATGGGGCAGCCGTGGAAGACCTCGGCCGTCAACCGGGCCGCGCAGACCCTGTTCGTGGACGGCCCCAACGGCGTGACGGGCAACGACGACCTGGGCACGATGTCCGCCTGGTACGTCTTCAGCGCCCTGGGCCTCTACCCGGCAGTGCCCGGCACCGGCCAGTTCATCCTGCACACCCCGAGGTACACCAGGTCGGTGATCCACCGGCAGAACGGCAACCCGATCACCATCACCGCAGACCAGGCGGACCCCACCAGGCTCCAGTACATCAAGTCCGCCCAACTCGACCACGTCCGCCACGACAAGGTCTGGGTGGACCACCAATCCCTGACCGGCGGGGCCAACCTGAACTACACCCTCACCACCACGCCCGCAGAAGCGACCTGGGCCACCAACCCGGACAGCGCCCCACCCTCCCCCTGCGCCCAGCACCCCTGACCCCCGGCCCCTCCGGCCCCTGCCCCCCGATCCCAAGTCCCAAGTCCCAGATCCCTCAGCCCCAAGTCCCAGATCCCAGATCCCTGCGGGCAAACAACAATTCGCCCACAGGGCTCATCCACAACGGTCCACAAGGCTCCACAACACTTCCCCGCAAGCCCGCAAGCCCGCAAGCCCGCAAGCCCGCAAGCCCGCAAGCCCGCAAGCCCGCAAGCCAAGATTGCAAACCAACACCCCGCCACGGGCAGAGCTGGGATCACCCGACCGTCAACAGTCAACCGTCTCACCGTGCGCGGGCAGTCGAATGCACAGCGCAACTGCCACAGACGACAAAATATTGTACTTGTTGAGCTTTGGTCACTTTCCTCACACGTATGGCCGAGTTCGCCTGCCGTCCGCTCACCGACGGTCTACGTTCCAGCCATGACAGGGGCACGCATACCAGCCGTGGTGGTCGCGGACATCCGCAAGCACTACGGCGACTTGAAAGCGGTGGACGGAGTCTCGTTCACCGTCGCCGAGGGGGAGTTCTTCGGCATCCTCGGGCCGAACGGGGCGGGCAAGACCACGACCCTGGAAATCGTCGAGGGCCTGCGCAAGTCCGACGCCGGATCGGTCACGTTGCTCGGTGAGAACCCGTGGCCGCGCAACCCCAAGCTGCTGCCCAGGATCGGCGTGCAGCTGCAGGCGTCCAGCTTCTTCGAGAAGCTCACCGCGAAGGAGCAGTTGCAGACGTTCGGCTCGCTCTACGGCGTCACCGCCAAGAAGGCCGACGAGATGCTGGAACTGGTCGGCCTCTCGGACAAGGCCGACGTGCAGGAGAACAAGCTGTCCGGCGGCCAGCGGCAGCGGCTGTCCATCGCGTGCGCGTTGGTGCACGACCCGGACATCGTGTTCCTGGACGAGCCCACGGCCGCGCTCGACCCGCAGGCCCGGCGCAACCTCTGGGACGTGCTGCGCGCGATCCAGGCGCGCGGCAAGACCATCGTCTACACCACCCACTACCTGGACGAAGCAGAGATCCTCTGCGACCGCGTCGCGATCATGGACAAGGGCCGGATCCTCGCCATGGACGCGCCGGCCACCCTGGTCCGGGGCCTCGACGCGCCCACCCACGTCATCCTCCAGAAAGGCGTGCTCTCCCCGGCCGACGCGAAGGCCATCCAGGGGGTCGAGAACGCCCAGGAGGACGAGGTCTCGCTGACCATCTCCACCCGCAAGCCCGCACCCGTGCTGTCCGCGCTGGCGGAACGCGGCACCCTCGACGGCCTACAAGTGCGCACGGCCACGTTGGAGGACGTGTTCCTCAACCTGACCGGACGGGAGTACCGCGCATGACC
The DNA here is from genome assembly GCF_056640475.1 of Saccharothrix sp. NBAS 001. Classification (NCBI taxonomy): domain Bacteria; kingdom Bacillati; phylum Actinomycetota; class Actinomycetes; order Pseudonocardiales; family Pseudonocardiaceae; genus Saccharothrix; species Saccharothrix sp. NBAS 001. Next base: position 6,541,990 of record NZ_CM153251.1, on the reverse strand, counting down.
GCGTTCAAGAGCCTGTCGGTCGCCATGATCAAGGGCTTCCTCCGCGACAAGATGACGCTGTTCTTCGTCTTCATCTTCCCGTTGATGTTCCTGGTCGTCTTCGGCCTCCTGTTCCGCGACGCGGGTGACGAGAAGACCAAGATTGCCGTGGTCGGCGACGGCCCGGTCATCACCGCGCTGGACAAGACCGGCGTGCTGGAGCTGGAGAAGTACGACAACGTCGACACCGCGCGGCAGAAGGTCCAGGACGGCGACCTGCCGGCCGTCGTCGCGGTCGACGGCAACGACATCCAGCTGACCTTCGCCGCCAGCGACCAGGTCAAGGCGCAGACCGTCCTCGGCATCGTGTCCGGCGTCGTGGACAAGGTCAACGTGGCCGCCACCAACACGCCGCCCACGTACAAGTTCGACGCGCAACCGATCGAGGACGCCTCGCTCAAGCCGATCCAGTACCTGACCCCCGGCATCCTGTCGTGGGCGGTCTCGATCTCCGGCGTGTTCGGCGCGGCCCTGACCCTGGTCTCGTGGCGCAAGAAGCAGGTCCTGCGCCGGATCCGGCTGTCCCCGGTCGGCCCCACCGCCGTCCTCAGCTCCCGGATCCTGGTCAGCATCGGCACCGCCCTGGCCCAGGGCATCATGTTCGTGGCCGTGGCCCTGACCCCGTGGTTCGGCCTGCAACTCACCGGTCAGTGGTGGCTGGCACTGCCGCTGCTGGTCCTCGGCACGACGGCGTTCTTCGCGATCGGCATGCTCGTCGGAGCATTCTGCAAGACCGAGGAAGCGGCCAGCGGCGCGGCGAACATCATCATCATGCCGATGGCCTTCCTCTCCGGCACGTTCTTCCCGGTGGAGAACGCCCCGGGCTGGCTGCAGACCGTCTCGAAGATCTTCCCCCTGCGCCACATGAACGACGGGATGCTGGACGTCCTGGTCCGAGGCAAGGGCATCGAGGCCCTGATCATCCCGTCCGCCGTACTGATCGCATTCACCGTGGTGGTGGGCTTCATCGCCGCCAAGGTCTTCCGCTGGGAAGACTGACACCACAAAACGCGCGCACCGCGCACCAGCCCCGCCGCGTCGTGTCATCCCCGTATGGCCCGCGCGCAGCGAACCGCGCTTGAGTAGGGAGTGCAAGCACGCTTTTCGCTTGCGCTCCCTACTCAAGGGTGGTTGTCTCCGACCGGGCCGTACGGGGATGACACGACGCCCGCCCTTTCTTTTCGTCATCCTTGGCGGCTCGCCCGTCCGGCGAGGACTCTTTTTCTCTCTCTTCCACAAAAGCAACCCCGGCCGGCCAGTACGCTGCAACCCCCTCCGCAGCCTGAGCGGGCTCAACTACGAAGAGTGACCAGGAACAGGCAAAACGGACCCTGGGGCAAAGTGAGCCCCGTCACTCGCCACAATGGGTGACATGCTCTCCAGCCCCGTAGGTCGTTTCCGTCTCTTCGCGCTGGCCGAAGCCGTGTCCTGGGCCGGCCTGTTGATCGGGATGTTCGTCAAGTACGTGGTCGGCCCCGAGATCGGGGTGAAGATCTTCGGCCCGATCCACGGCCTGATCTTCGTCGGCTACGTCCTGGTCACCCTGATGCTGGCCAACCGCTGGGACCGCCGCACCACGTTCTGGGCGCTCCTCGCGAGCATCCCGCCGTTCGGCACGGTCTTCTTCGAGCGGTGGGCGCAGAAGAACGGGAAGCTCGCAGTCGCCTCATCAGCGTGACCCGACCGGCGCGCCCTAATCGGCGCGACCCAGCAGGCGCGACCCAACAGGCGCGACCCGAACCTAGAGGTCGGCAGCGAGCGACCGCGCCATCTCCAACTCGTGCTCGGGATCGCCGAGGTGGTACACCCGTTCGCTCTCCTCGATGGAGTCCAGGAACTCCTGGTACACCAACGCACCGACGAGGTGCGCCGCCGGCCGCGCGTGCCGGAGAGCCGCCAGTGGATCGCTCTCGGGCCGGTGCCGCAACCAGGCATCGGCCCAAACCCGCGCGATCCCGAGGTCGTCCCCGACGAACCCGATCAACCGCGCCGCGTCCAGCGCCGGGTGACCCCAGTGGGCGTCGCCCCAATCCAGGACCGTTCCCCCGGACCGCCAGTTGCCGGGGTGGAAATCGCCGTGCAGCAACGTGTCCGGCAGCCCGAACGACGGAACGTCCACATCGCGCACCCGCGCTTTCGCGGGCCCGGCCAACGCGGCCTGCACCGCCACCCACCGCGGCACGATGTCCGCGATCACCTCCGGTGACGGTCGCCAGCAGTCGATTCCCTCCGCGTCGCGCATCAGGACCCGTTGGGGCGCGCCGGCAACCACGTCCGGTACCAACTCCGGGTCCACCGCGCGGACCATCGAGATCACCGCGGACTCGTCGGCCATGAACGCCGGGATCTCCTTGGCCCAGAACGTCCCTGAGCCGGTTTCCAGCCTGTACAGGCAGGACAGGTTCCACGTCTTCACCTGAACCGCCCGCCGGACCTCGACGTGCTCGCCGGCCCACGCGACCAGCGCCGCCGGCCCACCGGGGCGCGCCCACGGCATCCTCAGCGGGTCGTCGGACAACACCGGGGGTTCCGAGGAGGACGACCAGGGAATCGCGGGACGGGAGGCGGCCTCGGTCAGGTAGGTCACCGTGCCGTCGCGCATCCGCGACCCGGTCGTGGACACGAGCCGGAGCACGCTGGTCGGCACTCCGAGCACTTCGTCCAAGTGCCGGACGACGGGTTCCACGTCGTTCCACCAAGGGCTGTCCACGGTGAACTCGACCGAACCCACGTACTCACCGTCGACGGTGACCAGCGCTACGACATCCCGCACGCCGTGCAGGGTCCCCCACGATCAGGGCCACGTCGAGCGGATTTGACCGCTGCGGCTCCCGCGCCGGCCGTCGCCCACGCCGCGGGCTCAGTCGGTGAAGTCCCCGACCGAACGACGCACCTTGGCCAGCAGGTCGGTGAGCTGCTCGGTCTGCCGGTCGGTGAGCCCGCGCAACCCGAACTCGACCTGCGTCACCGCTTCGGTCGCCGCCTCGCGCCGGGCGTGCCCGTCGGGCGTGATCTCGACCAACGTCGTGCGCCGGTCCGTGGGGTGCGGGTTGCGCCGGACCAGGCCGTCGGCTTCGAGCCGGTCCACGATGTTGGTCACGCTCGTCGGGTGCAACTGCAAGCGCTCGCCCATCACGCGCATCGGCAGGCTGCCGGTCCGCGCGAACGTCAGCAGCACCAGCGCTTCGAACCGGGCGAACGTGAGGCCGTGCGGCTTGAGGGCGGCGTCCACGGCCGACTGGATGATCTGCTGTACTCGCATGACGCTCGTGACCGCCGCCATCGCCGTCGACGGTCCGATCCGCTTCTCCCACAGCTCGGCGGCGCGCGCGATGGGGTCGAACGGCAGCGGTTGGGACGTCATGCGCCGAAGCTACCAGTGGGTACCCGGATACCAGGAGGCAACTGTGCTCGTCGCGTTCAGCGTCAGCCCGCTCGGCGGGGAGTCCGACAGCGTCGCGGAGGCCGTCGCGGCGGCGGTCCGGGTGGTTCGGGAGTCCGGGCTGCCCAACGAGACCAACGCGATGTTCACCCTGGTCGAGGGGGAGTGGGACGAGGTGATGGCGGTGGTGAAGAAGGCGACCGAGGTGGTCCAGCAGGTCGCCCCGCGCGTGGGGCTCGTGCTGAAGGCCGACATCCGGCCCGGGTTCACCGGGCAGCTCCGGGCGAAGGTGGAGCGCGTGGAGCAGCACCTGGCTTCGGGCGACGCCTGAGTCGACACGTAGTCCGAGACCGCTCAGGCGAGGGAGCCCCGGCGAGGGTAGCCCGGCGAGCGACGCAACCACGCTGGCGAGTAGTCGGACGTCCGACTACTTTGCTGACCATGGCACCCCGAGACCTGTGGCTGCGGTTCGAGACCTATCACGACGTCACCTACTTCACGCCCGAGTCCCGCGCCGTCACCGACGACCTGGGCTGCAAGGGCGGCTGGATGGGCTACTTCGGGATGCGCGCGGCCCCGCTGGGCGCGGCGGCACCGCAGACCGTGGCCGCGGCGTTCTACAGCTTCCACCCGAGGATGGCGGCCCGCGCGCTGCCGGACGCCTGGGAGGTCGCCTCACCGGAGCGCTTCCTGGACGCCCGGCTGCGCGGGGTGGACGCGGCCCTGAAGCGGATGCTGCCCTCCACGGAAATCGCCGAGATCGCGGAGGCCGCGCGGCTGGCGGCGGAGGCCGTCGAAGGCGCTTGGACGGCGGGGAGGGTCCTGGGCGCGGCCAACGCGGCCCTGAGGCTCCCGGACGAGCCTCACCTGGCGCTGTGGCAGGCGTGCACGACGCTGCGGGAGCTTCGCGGTGACGGGCACGTCGCGGCTCTGGTGGCGGCCGACTTGAGCCCGTGCGAAACGCTGGTGCTGTTCGGCGCGGACAAGGGGTTGGACGCCGCGTATCTGCGGGTGGCGCGGGGGTGGAGCGAACAGGAGTGGGCGTCGGCGGAGGCGTCCCTGTCGGCGCGGTCCCTCTTCGACGGCGGGCTCACCGACAGCGGGAAAACCCTGCGCGAGGAGATCGAGCGGCAGACCGATCAGGCCGCCGAGAACCCGTGGAAGGCGCTCGGACCTGCCAAGACGGACCGGTTCGCGGAGTTGATGACCCCGCTGGTGCTGGAGTTGGCGAAGAAGAACGACGCGATGAGGGTCAATCCGATGGCGATTGATCCGGTGCGCGACCTGACGATGTGACGTGACAACCTGGCCGGTCGCGCGCAATGCACTCCGGAGGTCGTGCCAGGATGGAACCGTGACAAGGCCAGACCCTCGCAAGACCGCAGCACTGTCCGCCGCGCTGTCCGGGGCGGTCGACCTCGGCGCGCTGAAGGCACGGGCCGACGCCGCCCGTCAGCGGTCCACCGCGCCGCCCGCATCGGCCGCGTCCGACGGTGGGCACAGTCACGGGCACAGCCCGTGGGTGCTCGACGTCACGGAGGCGACGTTCCAGTCCGTCGTCGAGCGCTCCCTGGACATCCCGGTCGTGGTCGAGTTGACCGCGACGTGGAGTCCCGAGGCGGAGCAGTTGTCCCCGATCCTGGAGCGGGCCGCGCGTGCCGGTGGCGGCGCGTGGATCCTGGCCCGCGTCGACCTCGACGCCAACCCCCGGGTGGGGCAGGCGTTCGGCGTGCAGTCGGTGCCGACGGTGGTCGCCCTGGCCGCCGGGCAGCCGGTGGACGCGTTCGCCCAGCCGTTGTCGGCCGACGAGTTCGACCAGTGGGTCAACCGGTTGCTGGACGCCCTGCGGGACCGCCTGCCGGGGATCAAGGCGGCCGAGGCGGCTGCCGGTGGCGAACCGGTGGAGGAGCCCGAGGACCCGCGGTTCGTGGCGGCCGAAGAGGCGTTCGAACGCGGTGAGTTCGACGTGGCCATCGCCGCCTACGAAGCCATCCTGTCCGCCGAGCCGGCGAACGCCGACGCGAAGGCCGCGTTGGCGCAGGTCCGGTTCACGGCACGGGCCGAGGGGCTCTCGCTGGACGCCGTGGCCGCTGCCGACGCGGCACCCGATGACGTCGACGCGCAGTTGGCCGCGGCTGACGTCGAGTTGGCCGGGCAGGAGGTCGAACGGGCGTTCGGGCGGTTGATCGACACCGTTCGGCGGGTGTTCGGGGAGGACCGGGACCGGGTTCGGGAGCACCTGGTCGGGTTGTTCGAGTTGTTCCCGGCGGATGACGATCGGGTGGCTCGGGCTCGGCGGGCGTTGGCTAGTGCGCTCTTTTAGGGGCTAAGAGCCTTTAAGAGCTAAAAGCGTCCTCGCCGGACGGGCTGGCCGCCAAGGATGACGAAAGAACGGGCGGGCGTCGTGTCATCCCCGCATGGCCTGGTCTGAGACAACCACCCTTGGGTGGGGAGCGCAAGCGAAAAGCGTGCTTGCGCTCCCCACCCAAGCGCGGTTCGCTGCGCGCAGGCCATACGGGGATGACACGACGCGGCGGGCTTAATGCGCGGTGCGCGCGTTTGTGGTGAGCGGGCGCGTTGTGGTGGAACGGCGTGTTGTGCGGTGAGCGGGCGCGTTTGTTGTGGAACGGCGCGTTGTGTGGTGAGAGTTGTCGTGGGCTTGGTCAGTCGGAGTATTTGCGGGTGCAGAGGCCGGAGCCGTCGTAGAAGCCGTCTCGGAAGGCTTCCACGCGGGCGAAGCCCGAGGGGACTACCTGGCCGTTGACGTCTGCGGCGATGAGGCTCTTGTCCGCCAGGAGTTCTGCCACGGCCTCGTCCAGGTCGCCCGAGGACAGGCGGAGGGTGGCCTTCGGCTGGGTGGTGGTGCCCGCCCAGGCTCCGGTCAGGCAGGCGGTTCGCAGGCCGGCCGCCGGGCCTTCCAGGGAGTAGCCCGTGGCCTTCTGGATGGACAGGGCGAAGCGGGAGGCGATTTCGGCGAAGGCGGCGAAGTCGCCGATTCCGCCCTTCTGGCCCCGTTTGGGCGGGGTGCCGATCTTGACCAGGTCGGCCAGGTCGACGGTGATCGTGTTGGTCGACGGGCAGTACGCGGCGGGACTGGTTTCCTGGGCGTTCGCGCAGGTCGCGTTGCCCGACTTGATCGTGGGCGGGGTCGCGCCGCTCTGGTTGTACGCGCTGCGGAGGCTCTCCTCCAGCAGGTCGAGGTAGCGCTTGTCGTCCACCTTCACGTTGCCCTTGCCCAGGCCGGTGTCGACGTCCTGGGCGTCGAACTTCTCCTGGGTGATCCGGGCCTTGATCTCCTGGTCGTCGATCTCCGCGCAGCGCTTGGGGTCGCCAGCGAAGCCGAACTGGAACGCGGCCACGCGGTCGAACGCGCTGCCGTGGGCACCTTGCTTCTCGGCCGACGTGCCGGCTGCGTCGCGGATGAAGAACATCGTGGCCAGGATCTGGTTCAGGCCGGGGCCGGTGGAGATGCGGAAGTGCTTGGACTTGCCCTCCGCCACCCAGCGGAAGAAATTGCCGGCGTAGCAGTCGGCCTGCTGTTCCTTGATGATCGACGGGGTCGCCTGGGTGACGCCGCTGTCCGGGCCGAGCTTGTACTGCACGGCGTGGCCCATCTCGTGGGCCAGGACCGTGACCACCGCCATCGGGCCGAAGGAGTCGTCCAGCATGGGGAGCAGTTCGCCCCGGTCCCAGGCGATGCTGTCGTCCAGGGAGCAGTAGAAGGCGTTGGCCACGCCCTTGGTGTTGGTCCGGCAGATCTCGATGCCGGTGCCGTTGGAGTCGTACGAGACCAGGCGCTTGACCGGCTCGAACTTCTTGCCGGCGAAGTTCTTGGGCAACTGCTCCGCCCAGTACTCCTCGACGTCGGCCAGGGTGTTGATGGCCAGGCGGTCCATCTCGCCGCCGTCGCCGTTCTCCACCCGCAGGTCCGCGTCCGGCACGCCGGGCTTGGGGCCGCTCTCACCGGTCGTGATGTCCAGGCCCGACACCTTGGACACGTCCGGCTTCACCGCTCGTGCCGAGCCGTGCACGGCCTGTGAGCAGCCTGCGGTCAACGCTGCGACCGCGACCAGCGCCGCGGCCGTGAACACCCGTCGAGCCATGCCCAAGCCCCATCCCGATCAGTGCGGTCCGTGCGCACACTACTTGTCCGGCGCGGGCCGGGTGGCCGGAACTACCCGAGCCCGCAGGCGCTGTCGCCGACGAACACACCGCTGCGGAACACGTCGACCCGCTTGAAGCCGGGAGCCACGGACGTCGTGCCGGACCCGTCGCGGGCCGCGTAGTCGTACGCCAGCAGCACCTTCACCGCCTCGTCCAGGTCGCCGGGGGACAGGCCGAAGCCCTGCTGCCGGGTGAAGACCTCGCGGGTGTAGGCACCGGCCAGGCACAGCGCGCCGGCCGCCGCCTCGTCGCCGTCGGTCTTCACGCCGACGGCCGCGCGCGCCGCCATGCCGTACCGGGACGCCAGCAGGATACCGGTCGCGTAGTCGCCGATCTTGGCGTGCAGCTCGGGCAGCTTCTTGGCGACCTCGATCTCCACCGACCTGTCCTTCGGGCAGAACGCCACCGGGCCCTGGTCGCCGGAGCAGTCCGGTTCCGCCTGGGTGGGCGTGGTCTTGGGCGGCGTCCACGTCTTGCCCTTGGCCGTGACCAGCGCCTTGTAGTAGCTGTCCAGGTCCGGCGTGATGGCGTTGAGCATCTCGTCGAAGGGCAGGTTGCCGCCCCGGTCGCGGTCGTCGACGCTGGTGAACGCCTGCTGGGTGAACTTGCGGGTCTGCACGGTCATCGCGGCGCAGAACTTGGTGCCCTCCTGGTACCCGTCCTGGAACGCCGAGACGCGGTCGAACGCGTTGCCGTGCGCGGACTTGTCGTTGGGGGAGGTGCCCACCGGGTCGCGGAACGAGATCAGCGCGCCGAGCGCCGAGTCCAGGGTGTCCGTGCCGATGTCGAGGTGCTCGGACTTGCCGTCGTTGACCCACTTGATGAAGCTGCCGGCGAAGCAGTCGGCCATCGCCTCGGTGAGGATGGTCGGGTACTTCTCCGGGTTCTTGCGCTCGGCCTCGGGCGTGATGCCGATCCGGCGCTGCACGGCGTGGCCCATCTCGTGCGCCAGGACGATCACCACGGCGGCGTCGCCGTAGCCGTCGCGCAGCACCGGCAGCAGGGCGGCGCGGTCCCACGCGATGGCGTCGGCGGTGGGGCAGTAGAACGCGTTGCCCTCGACGTCGCTGGCCTTCTCGGTGCACGGCGGCGGCTTGGCGGCCGGGTCCGACGTGTCGACCGAGTAGACGCCGCCCTCGATGGGCCGCCACTTCTCGCCGAACGTGCTCGGGAACGTCTGCTCCCAGAACTGGTCGATGTCGGTGATCGCGGTCGCGCCCAGGCGGTCGATGTCGCCGCCGTCGGTGCCCTTGATGAAGCTCGGGTCGACGCCGTCCTTGGCCACCACCTTGCCCGCCACCGGGCGCCCGGCGACGGACTGGGTGCACGCCGACGCGACCAGCGCCGTCGAAACCACCGCTACCAGCAGGATCAGCCGAGCCGATGCGTGCCGCATCGGACCATTGTGCAGTCTTTCGACCCCTGTGGGGGTGTTCTCGGCAGTTCGGGCGTGAGGTGAGGACGGCTCGGGTGGTCCGGAGGGGTGGGGAGGGGTGGGGAAGGGGTGGGAGTCGGAGAGGGGCGGGTGGGGGAATCGGGGGTGTCGGGGGGTTGAACGTTCGGTTGTCGGGTGGGGTGTCCACGTGGGAGGCCGAGGTCGGCGCGGTGTCGGAGCGCGTACGGGTGGTGGCCGACCGTTGACTCCGGTGCGGGGCTGGGGTTAACCTGCCAATTGTAAACAATCTTTACTATTCTGCTCCCGAGCCGCCGCCCCGGACCGTGAGGAGAACACCGTGCGCCGTGTCGCCCCGTTGGCGTCGGCGGCTGTGCTCTTGTTGCTCGCACAGCCGCTGACCGCCGCCAGCGCACCCGCCGATTCCCTGCTATCCCAAGGCCGACCGGTCACCGCGTCGTCGGTCGAGGACTCCACCCTGGCCGGGCAGTACGCCGTGGACGGCCGGACCGACACCCGCTGGGCCAGCGCGCCCGGCATCGACCCCCAGTGGCTCGCCGTCGACCTCGGCGGCACTTCCGAGGTGCACCAGGTCATCGTGCGCTGGGAAGCCGCGTACGCCACCAAGTACAAGGTCCAGATCTCCGCCAACGGCTCCGCGTGGACCGACCTGAGCAGCCGCACCGCGGGTGACGGGGAGTCCGACACCCACGCCGGGCTCCAGGGCACCGGCCGCTACCTGCGGGTCCTGGGCACGGCTCGGGCCACCAGCTACGGCTACTCGATCTTCGAGCTGGAGGTCTACGGGGTGCGCGGCGGTGGCGACACCGTCGCGCCGAGCATCCCCGCCGGCCTCCGGGTGACCGGGACGACGGCGACCAGCGCGTCGCTCGCCTGGACGGCGGCCACCGACAACGTCGGCGTCACCGGGTACGACGTGCTGCGCGACGGTGTCGTGGTCGGCACCGCGAACAGCACCTCGTACACCGACGAAGGTCTTGCCCAGAGCACGGGCTACGACTACACCGTCCGCGCCCGTGACGCCGCAGGCAACTCCTCGGCGTCGAGCAACCAGGTCCGCGCCACCACGGGCGCGGGGTCCGGGTCGTTCGTGATCGCGGCAGCGGGCGACATCGCCGAGCAGTGCACGGCGAGCAGTTCGTCCTGCGTGCACCCGAAGACCGCGAAGCTGGTCGAGCAGATGAACCCGGTGGCGGTGATCACCATGGGGGACAACCAGTACGACGACGCCCACCTGTCGGACTTCCAGAACTACTACGACAAGACGTGGGGCAAGTTCAAGGCCAAGACCAAGCCGATCCCGGGCAACCACGAGACCTACGACAGCCCGCCGCTGTCCGGGTACAAGACCTACTTCGGCCCGATCGCCACTCCGCAGGGCAAGACCTACTACTCCTGGGAACAGGGCAACTGGCACTTCGTCGCGCTGGACTCCAACGAGCCGAGCAAGGCGGGCTCCCCGCAGGTCGAGTGGCTCAAGCAGGATCTCGCGAACAACCGCAAGGGCTGCGTCGCCGCGTACTTCCACCACCCCCGGTGGAGTTCCGGTGAGCACGGCAACAACACCAGCAGCGCCACGCTGTGGGAGACCCTGGTCGCCGACAAGACCGACCTGGTGCTGGCCGGGCACGACCACCACTACGAGCGCTTCAAGCCGTTGAACGCCGCCGGGAAGGCCGATCCGAACGGCACCCGCTCGGTGATCGGCGGCGGTGGCGGCGCGTCGCTGTACAAGGTGTCCGCGAACCCCGCGATCACCGAGTTCGCCAAGTCGGTCCACGGCGTGCTCAAGCTGACCTTGACTGACAGCACCTACTCCTGGCAGTACCTGGGCCTGGACGGGAAGCCGGTCGACAGCACGCCGACCTACAACTGCCACTGATGTACCTCGCGACCGCACGTCAGGCGCCGGAGGGCGCCCGGGGCGGGGGCCGGGTGGCGGGCAACGTGCTCGCCCTCGGCCTGGTCAGCCTCGTCACCGACATCTCCTCGGAGATGGTCACCGCGGTGCTGCCGCTCTACTTCGTGGTCGCGCTCGGGTTGAGCCCGCTCCTGTTCGGCGTGCTGGACGGGCTCTACTCCGGGGTGACGGCCGTGGTCCGGCTGCTCGGCGGGCACGTCGCCGACCGGTTCCAGCGGCGCAAGGCCGTGGCGCTGGCCGGCTACGGCCTGTCGGCGGCGGCGAAGATCGGGTTCCTGGTGGTCTCCTCGCCGGTCGCGCTGGGCGGTGTGCTCGCCGTGGACCGGACCGGCAAGGGGCTGCGGACCGCGCCGCGCGACGCGCTGATCTCGTTGAGCAGCCCGGCCGACGGGCTCGGTCGGGCGTTCGGCGTGCACCGCGCGATGGACACGGTCGGTGCGTTCATCGGGCCGCTGGCGGCGATGTTCGTGCTGTGGGCGAGCCTGGGCTCGTACGACGCGGTGTTCGTCACGAGCTTCTGCTTCGCCGTGCTCGGCGTGGTGCTGCTCGCCCTGCTGGTGCGCGACCGGCAGTCGCCGGCGGCCGCCCGCCCCGGGCTGAAGTCGTTGTGGACCAGGCAGTTCCGCCGGGTCGTCGGGTGGGCCGCGCTGCTCGGCGCGGTCGCCGTCGGCGACGGGTTCCTCTACCTGCTGCTGCAACAGCAACTCCGGCTGGACGCGGTGCACTTCCCGCTGCTGGCCCTGGGCACGGCGGCGGTCTACCTGCTGCTGGCCGTGCCGCTGGGCCGGCTCGCGGACCGGGTGGGCCGGTGGCCGGTGTTCCTCGCCGGGCACGTGGCGCTGGCGGCGGCCTTCGGGCTGCTGCTCACGCCGTACGTCAACGTGTTCGTCGTGCTCGCGCTGCACGGCCTGTTCTACGCCGCCACGGACGGCGTGCTGCCGGCCGCCGCCGGCCCGATGCTGCCCGCCGCGCTGCGCACCAGCGGCCTGGCGGTGCTGCAAACCGGGCAGGCGTTGGCGAAACTCGTTTCCTCTGTCCTCTTTGGAGCGATGTGGACGATCTGGGGAGTGTCGACCGCGCTGACCGTGTCGCTGAGCGCGCTGGCCGCCGTCCTGGTTGGCGCGGCGGTGTTGCGGCCGCTGTCGTCCTGATCCTGGCGGCGACCGGGTACGTGCTCTACGCGCGCGGCCACGCCGTGGGCGCGTCGGAGGCGTGCAACCGGCGGTCGGCGGCGTCGGGCACCTCGGCGTGCCTGCGGGCGCTGCCCGGCCTGCCGCCGGTGGTGGAGCTGGTGGTGACCGCCGCCGGCCGGGAGACCCGGCACGAGATTCCGGGCATCCCGAGCCGGCTCCAGGTGTCGCCGAGCGGGCGGATGGTGTCGTTCACCGTCTTCGTGTCCGGCGACTCCTACAACACGGCCGGGTTCTCCACCCGGACCGGCATCTTCGACACCTCGAACGACGAGCTGCGCAAGTCGATCGAGGACATCCCACTGACCGTGGACGGCAAGCGGTACTTCGCGCCGGACCTGAACTTCTGGGGCGTCACGTTCACCGCCGACGACAGCACGTTCTACGCCACCGCGGCGAGCCGCGGCCGCACCCACCTGATCCGCGCGGACTACCGGGTGTGGGAGGCGGAGGCGTTGCGGGACAACGTGGAGTGCCCGTCGCTGTCCCCGGACGGCACCCGGCTGGCGTTCAAGAAGAAGGTGGAGCCGGGACCGTGGCGGCTGCACGTGCTGGACCTGGCGACCATGGCGGAGACGCCGCTGGCCGAGACCCGCAGCGTCGACGACCAGGCCGTGTGGCCGGCCGCCGACACCGTGGGCTACGGCCTGGCGGGCGAGCGGTGGACCGTGCCCGCCGACGGCTCGGGCACGCCGGAGGTCACTCGGGGATGAGCCAGAGCACGCCGGCCGGCGGGAGCTGCAGCACCGCCGACGCCGGCCGGCCGTGCCACGGCTCCTCCTCCGCCACCACGCCGCCGAGGTTGCCAACCCCGGAACCGCCGTAGCCGACCGAGTCGGTGTTCACCGCCTCGCGCCAGCGGCCCGCCGAGGGCAGGCCCACCCGGTAGTCGTGGTGGGGCGTGCCGGCGAAGTTCGCCACGCACGCCAGCACCGAGCCGTCCTCGCCGACCCGCAGGAAGCTCAGCACGTTGCCCGCCGAGTCGTTCGCGTCGATCCACGAGAAGCCCTCGGGCTTGCCGTCCGCGCTGTAGAGCGCCGGGCTGTCCTTGTAGATCCCGTTCAGGTCGGCGACCAGCGACCGGATGCCCTCGTGCAGCGGCGACTCCAGCAGGTGCCAGTCCAGCGAGCGCGACTCCGACCACTCGCCCTGCTGGCCGAACTCGCCGCCCATGAACAGCAGCTGCTTGCCGGGGTGCGCCCACATGAACGCCAGCAACGAGCGCAGGCCCGCGGCCTTGTTCCAGTCGTCGCCGGGCATCCGCTGCCACAGCGAGCCCTTGCCGTGCACCACCTCGTCGTGCGAGAGCGGCAGCACGAAGTTCTCGCTCCACGCGTACACCAGCGAGAAGGTGATCTCGTTGTGGTGGAACGACCGGTGCACCGGCTCGCGCGACAGGTAGTGCAGCGTGTCGTGCATCCAGCCCATGTTCCACTTGAACCCGAACCCGAGGCCGCCCAGGTGGGTCGGCCGGGTCACGCCGGGCCACGCGGTCGACTCCTCGGCCACCATCACCACGCCGGGGTGTCGCTTGTAGACGGTCGCGTTCAGCTCCTGGAGGAACCGCACGGCGTCCAGGTTCTCCCGGCCGCCGTACTGGTTGGGCAGCCACTGGCCCTCTTCGCGCGAGTAGTCCAGGTACAGCATCGAGGCCACCGCGTCGACCCGCAGGCCGTCGATGTGGAACTCCTCGATCCAGTACAGCGCGTTGGCGACCAGGAAGTTGCGCACCTCGTTGCGCCCGAAGTCGAACACCAGCGTGCCCCAGTCCGGGTGCTCGCCGCGGCGCGGGTCCTCGTGCTCGTACAGCGCGGTGCCGTCGAACCGGGCCAGCGCCCAGGAGTCCTTGGGGAAGTGCGCCGGCACCCAGTCCATGATCACGCCGATGCCCCGGCCGTGCAGCACGTCGACGAAGTGCCGGAAGTCGTCCGGCGAGCCGAACCGGGAGGTCGGCGCGTAGTACGAGGTGACCTGGTAGCCCCACGACCCGCCGAACGGGTGCTCGGCCACCGGCATCAGCTCGACGTGCGTGAACCCGGCGGCTTCGACGTACTCGGCCAGCTGGTCGGCCAGCTCCCGGTAGTCCAGCCCCGGCCGCCACGAGCCCAGGTGCACCTCGTAGACGCTCATCGGCGCGTTGATCCACACCGTGGCGTCGCGCCGCGCCTCCCACTCGGCGTCGTCCCAGGTGTGGGACGAGGCGGTCACCACCGACGCGGTCGCGGGCGGCGTCTCGGTGGCGAACGCCATCGGGTCGGCCTTCTCGTGCCAGCCGCCGTCCCGGCCCAGGATCCGGAACTTGTACCGGGTGCCCACCGGGATGCCGGGGACGAACACCTCCCACACGCCCGAGGAGCCCAGCGAGCGCAGCGGGGTCGCGCGGCCGTCCCAGCCGTCGAAGTCGCCGCACACCCGCACGCCGCGCGCGGTCGGCGCCCACACCGCGAACGACACGCCCGTCACCTCGCCGGCGGGCGTGTCGTAGGAGCGGACGTGCGCGCCGAGCACGTCCCACAGCCGCTCGTGGCGGCCCTCGCCGATCAGGTGCAGGTCCAGCTCGCCGACCGTGGGCAGCCACCGGTACGGGTCGTCGACCTCCACCGCCGAACCGCCGTAGACGACCTCCAGCCGGTAGTCGCCGGGGTGCTCGGGCAGCTCGCCCGCGAACAGGCCGTCCGCCACCCGGTCCAGTTCGAAGCGCTTGTCGCCGGCCAGCACGGACACCGCGGACGCGCCGGGCCGCAACGCCCGCGCCACCACCTCGCCGGAGGCCAGGTGGTGCACGCCGAGCACCGAGTGCGGGTCGTGGTGCGACCCCGAAAGCAGCCGGTCGACGTCCTCGGTCATCGTGCTCCCTCTCCAGTGATCCGGGCGATCGACGACAGCGGCACCGTCAACCACTCCGGCCGGTTCGCGTACTCGTAGGCGACCTCGTACACCGCCTTGTCCAGCTCGAACGCCCGCAGCAGGTGGCCACGCCCGCGCGGGTCGCCCACCGAGGACGCCGCCGCCTCCGCGTAGCCCTCGGTGAACGCCGCGCGGTTGCGCCGCGACCACTCCAGCGCCCGCACCGCGAGCTGGTGGTCCTCCGGCCGGCCGACGAGCAGCTGGTGGGCCGCGTAGTCGAAGGATCGCAGCATCCCGGCCACATCGCGCAGCGGCGAGCGCAGCGAGGTGCGCTCGGCGATCGGCGCGCCCGGCTCGCCCTCGAAGTCGATCAGCAGCCAGCCCTGCACGGTCCGCAGCACCTGGCCCAGGTGCAGGTCGCCGTGGATGTGCTGGATGGCGATCACGCCGGGGGTGTCCCGGGCCTGCTCGAACGCCGCCCGCAGCGCCGGCACGTAGGGTCGCAGCTCCGGCACCGCCTCGACCACCGAGTCCAGCCGGGTCACCATCGCGCGCACGGTCCGCTCGATGTCCTCGTCGTCGGCGTGCTGGGTGCCCAGCGCCCGTTCCAGGTCGCCGTGCACGGTGGCCACCGCCTGCCCGAGCCGCTGCGCCTCGCCCGCGAAGTCGCCGCCCACCTCGTCGGCGTGCAGGTCGCCCTCGGCCATCAGGTCGCGCACGCTGGTGGTGGCCATCGCCCAGCCGTCCACCGCGTCCGGCAGGAACTGCTGGAGCATCCCGACCGTGGTCGACTGGCCGTCCAGCGAGCCGGTGATCGAGCCCAGCGGCCGCGCGATGTGCTCGCAGCCCACCTCGTGCAGCGCGCGGTGCAGCACCAGGTCCGGGTTCTCGCCCAGGGTGAGCTTGCGGAACAGCTTGAGGATGTACTGGCTGCCGAACACCAGCGACGTGTTGCTCTGCTCGGACGTGATCGGCCGGCCGCGCAGGCCGGTCTGCAACGCCACGTCCGGCTCGTGCGCGAACACCAGGCCGTCGACCTTCGCGTTCTCCGCGATCAGGTCCAGCAGCCTGCCCGCCAGCTCCGGCTCGGCGGTCGCGTCGTAGTTCTCCGCCAGGTCGGTCACCAGCAGCTGGTAGGGCTCGCGCCGGTCCGGCTGCTCCACCTCCACCACCAGGTGCACCAGCACCGGATCGGTCGCGCTGAGCACGCACGTCCGGAGTGGACGGATGGCGGTGACGGGCCGGTCCTTGCCGCCGAACCACCGCTGCGCGGGCAGCCACGCGGGCAGTTCGGCCATCACCTTGTCGACCAGGTCGTGCGGTTCGGTCACCGGGTTCACCTCGTCTCGCCCTCGTCGCCCGCTTCGACCAGTTGGAACCAGTAGAAGCCGTGACCGGGCAGCGTCAACAGGTACGACAAGTCGCCCACGGTCGGGAAGCGCACCCCGCCGGTCAGCTCCACCGGCCGCGCGCCGCGGTGCTCGGACAGGTCCAGCTCGACGGGCTGCGGGAACCGCGACAGGTTGTTCACGCACAGCACGATGTCCTCGTGGCCGTCCGGCCGCCGCCACCGCCGCCGGTAGGCCAGCACGCTGGGGTTCGAGCCGCCGAGGTCGGTGAAGTCGCCTTCCGCGAACGCGTGGTGCTGCTTGCGCACCTCGATCATCCGACGGGTCCAGTTCAGCAGGGATGACTGGTTGTTCAGCTGTGCCTCCACGTTCAGGCCCTGGTAGCCGTAGACCGGGTCCATGATCACCGGCAGGTAGATGCGTCCGGGGTCGCAGGAGGAGAACCCCGCGTTGCGGTCCGGGGTCCACTGCATCGGCGTGCGGACGGCGTCCCGGTCTCCGAGCCAGATGTTGTCGCCCATGCCGATCTCGTCACCGTAGTAGAGGACGGGCGAGCCCGGCAGTGACAAAAGCATGGCCGTGAACAGCTCCTGCTGGTTGCGGTCGTTCTCCAGCAGGGGCGCGAGCCGCCGTCTGATCCCGATGTTGGCCTTCATCCGGGGATCCTTGGCGTACTCGGCGTACATGTAGTCGCGCTCTTCGTCGCTGACCATCTCCAGGGTCAGCTCGTCGTGGTTGCGCAGGAAGATGCCCCACTGGCAGCCGTCCGGGATCTGCGGCGTCTGCGCCAGGATCTCCGAGATCGGGAACCGCGACTCGCGCCGGACCGCCATGAAGATCCGGGGCATCAGCGGGAAGTGGAAGGCCATGTGGCACTCGTCGCCGCCGACTTCGGGGTTGCCGAAGTACTCCACCACGTCCGACGGCCACTGGTTGGCCTCCGCGAGCAGCACCCGGCCGGGGTACTCGTCGTCGACCACCTTGCGGCAGCGCTTGAGGAAGTCGTGCGTGCGCGGCAGGTTCTCGCAGTTCGTGCCCTCCTGCTCGAACAGGTACGGCACCGCGTCCAGCCGGAACCCGTCGATGCCCAGGTCGAGCCAGAACCGCAGGGTGTCCAGCATCGCCTCCTGCACGTCCGGGTTCTCGAAGTTCAGGTCCGGCTGGTGGGCGAAGAACCGGTGCCAGTAGAACTGGCCGCGCACCGGGTCGTAGGTCCAGTTGGAGGACTCGGTGTCCACGAAGATGATCCGGGCGTCCGGGTAGCGCTGGTCGTCGTCGCCCCACACGTAGTAGTCGCCGTAGGGCCCGTCCGGCTCGGCCCGCGACTGCTGGAACCACGGGTGCGCGTCGCTGGTGTGGTTGAGCACCAGGTCGGTGATCACCCGGATGCCGCGCCGGTGCGCCTCGTCGAGCAGGTAGACGAAGTCCTCCACGGACCCGAACTCGGGCAGCACGGCGCGGAAGTCGGAGATGTCGTACCCGCCGTCGCGCAGCGGCGAGGCGTAGAACGGCGGCAGCCACAGGCAGTCGACGCCGAGCCACTCCAGGTAGTCCAGCCGCGACGCCAGGCCGCGCAGGTCTCCGGTGCCGTCACCGTTGGAGTCGGTGAAGGCGCGCACCAGCACCTCGTAGAACACCGCGCCCTTGAACCAGTCGGGTTCGCGCGGCGCGAGTTTCGCCGCCCGGAAGTCCTCGGCCTGCGGTTCGACCAGCAGGCCGTCCGCGCCGATGGCCTCACCGGTGTGCGGCACGCCGTCCAGTCCGGTCAGTGCGGCGTCGGGTCGGGGGTCTTCTGCCATCTGCTCCACCTCGTCCCACCTCGTCGGGGGTACGGTCGACGGTCCCTCGCGCTGCGGCGCGCGGGGACTCGTGTCGGGGTTTGGTCCGCGGGTTAGCTGCCGAACCTGCGCTGCACGCTGACGACGTGCGCCGATGCACGCCACGGCTCCAGGCGGACGTAGTTGGCCTGGCCCCAGTCCCAGGTTTCCCCGGTCACCTCGTCGTGCGCGATCAGGCGTTCGTGCCAGTCGAAGCCGAGCGAGGGGAGGTCGAGCCAGACGGTGCCGTCCTGGGCACTGTGCGGATCCAGGTTCACCACCACGATCACGGTGTCGCCGCTGCCCGGGTCCTGTTTGGAGTAGGCGATCAGCGCGGGGTTCTCGACGTGGTGGAAGCGGAGGGTGCGCATCTGCCGCAACGCCGGGTGCGCGCGGCGGATCGTGTTGAGCTTGCGCAGCCACGGTTCCAGCGACCGGCCTTCGGCCACCGCCTGCTGGAAGTCGCGCGGGCGCAACTGGTACTTCTCGGAGTTCAGGTACTCCTCGCTGCCCTCGCGCACCGCCTGGTGCTCGAACAGCTCGTACCCGGCGTACACGCCCCAGCTCGGGCTCAGCGTCGCGGCCAGCGCGGCGCGCAGCGCGAACACGCCCGGACCGCCGTGCTGCAACGACTCGTGCAGGATGTCCGGCGTGTTGACGAACAGGTTCGGCCGGGCCTCGTCCCAGTGCGCGACCAGTTCGGCGCCGAACTCGGTCAGCTCCTCCTTGGTCGTGCGCCAGGTGAAGTAGGTGTAGCTCTGCGTGAAGCCGAGCTTGGCCAGCCCGTAGAGCCGGGCCGGGCGGGTGAACGCCTCGGACAGGAACAGCACGTCCGGGTGCTCGTCCTTGACCGCCCAGATCAGCCACGCCCAGAAGTCCGGCGGCTTGGTGTGCGGGTTGTCCACCCGGAAGATGCGCACCCCGTGGTCGACCCAGTGCCGGACCACGCGCAGCACCTCGTTGTAGATGCCCTGCGGGTCGTTGTCGAAGTTGACCGGGTAGATGTCCTGGTACTTCTTCGGCGGGTTCTCGGCGTAGGCGATCGAGCCGTCCGGCCGGGTGGTGAACCACTCCGGGTGCTTGAGCACCCACGGGTGGTCCGGCGCGCACTGGAGGGCCAGGTCGAGGGCGACCTCCAGGCCCAGCTCGGCGGCCCGCGCGACGAACGCGTCGAAGTCCGCGATCGTGCCCAGCTCGGGGTGGACCGCGTCGTGCCCGCCCTCGTCCGCGCCGATCGCCCAGGTCGAGCCCGGGTCGTCCTCGGTGGCGACCAGGGTGTTGTTGGGGCCCTTGCGGTTCACCCGGCCGATCGGGTGGATCGGCGGCAGGTAGGCGACGTCGAAGCCCATCGCGGCGATCCGGTCGAGGTCCCTGGCCGCGGTGGCGAACGTGCCGTGCACCGGGACGCCGGCCTCGTCCAGCCCGCCCGTCGAGCGCGGGAAGAACTCGTACCAGGAGCCGAACGCGGCGCGGGTGCGGTCCACCCAGACCTTCTGCGGCCGGCCCTTGGTGACCAGCTCGCGGACCGGGTGGTCGTGCATGACCTGCCGCACGTCCTGGGCCAGCGCCGGCGCGACCCGCTCGGCCAGCGGGCGCTCGCCGTCGCGCAGCGCGGCGGCGGCGTTGGCCAGCAGCGGCTTGTCGCGGCGGCGGTCGGGCCGGCGGGAGACCCGGTCGATCAGCCGCGCGCCGGACTCCAGGTCGTTGTCCAGGTCCTCGGGGCCCTGCCCGGCGGCGATCTTGACCTCGACCGCGTGCAGCCAGGTGGCCCAGGGGTCCGACCAGGCGTCCACCCGGAACGTCCAGGCGCCCTCGGCGTCCGGGACGATCGTGGCGGCCCAGCGGTCCAGCCCGACGCCCTCCGGGACCATCCGCGCCTGTCTCGCGACCCGGTCGCCCGGTCCCCGCCACGTCACGGTGGCGGCGACGGCGTCGTGGCCTTCGCGCCACACCGTCGCTCCCACCGGGACGTGCTCGCCGACCACGGCCTTGGCCGGGTACCGGCCACAGCTCACGGTCGGGGAGACGTCGTCGATACCGAGTCGTCCGCTCATCGGCAGCGCCCCTCTCACCTGGTGTGACGCATGCACGGTCAAGTTTGCCCGTATCGATCGCGCAGGTCGTCACCGGGGACTACGTACCCGGTGTTCGTACCCCTTCGAGGTGGATCGCACACTTGGCGGTGACCTCGGTCTCGTCATGGGAGACGCCCGTCTCAATCCCCGGAGCGGGTGTCACCCGTTCGGTGGTCTTGAGTGGTGGCGTCACCCGGAGTGTGCTTCCGGGGAGGATCTTGGTGGGTTCGTCGCCGACTTCGGTGTCACTGAAGAAAACTACGGGTCAATTGTCCGTGGCCGGCGTCCTTCGCGCCGCGCGATCCCTCCCGGTGGTGAACCCGGCGGGCGTCCCAGGCGGGCGGAGATCGCCCGATCGGGTCGGGTGGCGCATCGCGGACGCCCCGGACCACTCCAACGGACGGGTGACCCCGGACCGCGCGGGCTCGCGCGCGCCCGCGCGTTCGACTGGTTCCCGCACGGTCCGCTGCCCCGATGGGCGGCCGGGTGGTGCGTCGATCAGCGCAACGGGTGAGGCCGCACCAATGCGGCGCGGCGACCTCGGGCGGTGGTGTACGAAAGAACACGCGGGGAGCATCGGCGCTGGTGGGCCCGGATCGACGTGCGCACCGGCCCGGGTGACCGTTGCTCGGCACCGCTGGATGGGGGATAAGGTCCGACGCCATGCGAGCACTCCGCCGGTTCACCGTCCGAGCCAGCCTGCCCGAGCCGCTGTCCGCACTGGGCACGCTCGCCACGAACCTCCGCTGGACGTGGCACCAGCCGACACAGGACCTGTTCGCCTCGATCGACGCCGCGCGCTGGGCCGACGGCGGCGACCCGCTGCGCCTGCTGTCCACGGTCGACCCGGAGCGGCTGGACGCGCTGGCCCGCGACGAGCAGTTCCTCGCCCACACGCGGGCGCTCGCCGACGACCTGACCCGCTACACCACCGGCCCGCGCTGGTTCCAGCGCCGCCAGGACGAGGTGCAGCAGCGGCGTGAGCACGGCAACTACGACCTGAGCCCGCTGCCCACCGCGATCGCCTACTTCTCCATGGAGTTCGGCGTCACCGAGGCGTTGCCCAACTACTCCGGCGGCCTGGGCGTGCTCGCGGGCGACCACCTCAAGGCGGCCTCCGACCTGGGCGTGCCGCTGATCGCGGTCGGCCTGCTCTACCGGTCGGGCTACTTCCGCCAGGCGCTGTCCCTGGACGGCTGGCAGATCGAGCACTACCCGGTGCTGGACCCGCGCGGCCTGCCGCTGGAACTGCTCACCGAGCCCTCCGGCGCGCCGATCCTGGTGCACGTGGCGATGCCCGGCGACCGGGTGCTGCGGGCCAAGATCTGGAAGGCCCAGGTGGGCCGCATCCCGCTGCTCCTGCTGGATTCCGACGTCGAGGAGAACGACGAGGACCTGCGCGGCGTCACCGACCGGCTCTACGGCGGCGACCAGGACCACCGGATCCGGCAGGAGATCCTCGCGGGCGTCGGCGGAGTGCGGGCGGTGCGGACGTTCTGCGAGCTGACCGGCCACCCCGAGCCCGAGGTGTTCCACACCAACGAGGGCCACGCGGGCTTCCTCGGCCTGGAGCGCATCCGCGAGCTGGTGACCGGCCAGGGCCTGGACTTCGACCAGGCGCTGGCCGCCGTGCGCGCGGGCACCGTGTTCACCACGCACACGCCCGTCCCGGCAGGCATCGACCGCTTCCCGGTGGACCTGGTGCAGCACTACTTCGGCTCCGAGGCGCTGCTGCCCGGCGTGAGCACGCAGCGCGTGCTGGCGCTGGGCGCGGAGGAGAACCCCGGCCTGTTCAACATGGCCCACATGGGCCTGCGGCTCGCGCAGCGCGCCAACGGCGTGTCCAAGCTGCACGGCAAGGTCAGCCGGGACATGTTCAGCGGCATGTGGCCGGGCTTCGACGTGACCGAGGTGCCGATCGGCTCGGTGACCAACGGCGTGCACGGCCCCACCTGGGCGGCCACCGAGATGAGCCGGCTGCTCGGCGAGTCCGACGACGCGGGCGTCGGCCTGCGCGGCTTCGAGCCGGTCACCGACCAGCGGCTCTGGGAGCTGCGCAACGACCTGCGCGGCAAGCTGGTGCAGGAGGTGCGCCGGCGGACCCGGCAGTCCTGGCTCCAGCGCGGCGCGTCCGCCCTCGAACTGGGCTGGACGGACTCGGTGTTCGACCCGGACATCCTCACCGTCGGGTTCGCCCGCCGGGTGCCCACCTACAAGCGGCTGACCCTGATGCTGCGCGACCCGGAGCGGCTGCGCACCCTGCTGCTGCACCCGCAGCGCCCGGTGCAGCTGGTCGTGGCGGGCAAGTCGCACCCGGCCGACGACGGCGGCAAGGCGCTGATCCAGCAGATCGTGCGGTTCGCCGACGACGCCGGCGTGCGGCACCGGATCGTGTTCCTGCCCGACTACGACATGTCGATGGCCCGCTACCTGTACTGGGGCTGCGACGTGTGGCTGAACAACCCGATGCGCCCGCTGGAGGCGTGCGGCACGTCCGGCATGAAGTCCGCGCTCAACGGCGGCCTCAACCTGTCCATCCGGGACGGTTGGTGGGACGAGCTGTACGACGGCAGCAACGGCTGGGCGATCCCGACCGCGGACGGCGTCACCGACCCGACCCGGCGCGACGACCTGGAGGCCGCCGCCCTCTACGACCTGCTCGGCAACCAGGTCGCGCCGCTGTTCTACGACCGCGCCGACACCGGCGTGCCGACCCGCTGGCTGGCCATGGTGCGGCACACCCTGGCGTCGCTCGGCCCGGCCGTGCAGGCGTCGCGGATGGTGCGCGAGTACGTGGAGAACCTCTACGCGCCGGCCGCGTCCTCGGCGGGGTCCGTGGTCGGCGAGGGCTTCCGGGGCGCGAAGGAGCTGGCGGCGTACCGGCAGCGGCTGCGCGCGTCGTGGACGCGGGTGCGCGTGCTGGAGTCGGAGATGACCCTCAACGGCTCGGCCGTGCCGCTGCTGGGCTCGCCGGTCGGGGTGCGGGCGCGGATCGAGCTGGCCGGGCTGGAGCCGTCCGAAGTGGACGTCCAGGTCGTGCTGGGCAAGGTCGGCGACTCGGACGAGCTGTACGACGTGGTCACCCACGCCATGCGGTACGCGGGCAACGGCAACTACGACCTGGAGGTGCCGCTCCCGCACGCCGGGGCGGTCGGCTACACGGTCCGGGTGCTGCCCCGGCACGACCTGCTCGCGTCCCCGGCTGAACTCGGTCGGGTGGTGCTGGCCGGGTAGCCACCCGGTCGGCCCAGCGGAGATCACGGGTGGTGAGCGGGGCTCGGGGTCGGTCGTCAGCGCAACCGGTGAACTCCGCGTGACCGCGCTCTGGCGGGCCGGCCGGCGCGGGTCGTCCGGGCCCGGACGATCACCGGCCGTCACGGCCTCGGCGGCGGTGGCCCGGTGGTTGGGCCGGTCCGGGGTCCGGGGTCCGGCCGCCCGTCACGGTGCGCTCTCCGCAGCGGGGCGGAGAGCCGGCGTCGGGGCAGCTCACCTCCGTCGCGGGTGCGCGGTGCCGTTGCGTGACCACCCGGCCGTGCGACGCTTTCGCCGGAATTCCGGGTCGGTGGGTAACGTCGGCCCGGCCCGGTGGGTTCGGCGGAAACCACGGCTGCGCAACGATCAGCCGGGGGAATCCGCGGCTCGTGCCGGCCGGGCGGGCGGGACGCGGGGACCGGGGGCTCGACGCTCCCGGTCCGTCCGCGGGCGGTCAGCGGACGTCGAGCCGGGCGCTGGTCTCGGCCACCCGGGGCATCCAGCCCGCGAGTTCGTTCGCCTCGGTGAGCGTGCGCCGGGCCGCCGCGTTGTCGCCGGCCGCCATCTGCGCGCGGGCGATGGTCGCCAGCGCGTCCGCCCGGCCCAGCGCGCTCTCGCTGGTCCGCTTCGCCTGCCCGGCCAGTTCGATGGCCAGGTCGGTGTCGCGCTCCAGCAGCGCGAGCTGGGCGAGCGTCGCGGTGCACCGGTACTTGGGGTAGCCCAGCTGCACGGCGCCCTCGGACGCCCGCCGCGCCGCGCCCATGCCGACCTCGACCGGGAGCTGCCCGGCCTCCATCGCGTTGGCCGTGGAACTGGCCATCTCGGCCATCACGAACGCCATGTCCCGCTGGTCCAGGTCGGTGCGCCCGACCAGCTCGCTGACCAGGTGCAGCGCCTCGGCGTAGCGGGTCCGCATGGTCAGCACGGCGACCTGCGAACCGATCGCGACCAGCAGCGTCGGGTGCGCGTCGAGCAGCCGCCGGGCGATCGTCTCGGCCCGGTCCAGCTCGCCCGCCGACAGCGCGTCGGACACCTCGTTGACCATCGGCGTCGCCTCCATCTCGGCGACCACCCGCCCGGTCAGGAACGGCAGCCGGAACAGGAACCACCCCGGCGACGTCGTCCCGGCCCCGCGCCTGGGCACCAGCCCGTGCGCGAGCACGGCGGACGCGGCCACCGCGAACCCGAAGGCGAACGCGGTGACCGGCGGGAACACCCAGCACAGGGCGACCACGAGCCCGGTCAGCAGCACCGACACCAGCGAGGTCAGCCACAGCCGCCGGCGGACCGGCGTGCGCACGGACGTGAGCCCGACCGACATCACCACCGGCACGGTCCGCAGCACCACGCGCAGCCTCGGCGTGTTCCAGGTGCGCACCTCGCCACCGACGCCGATGACCACCAGCGACACCCGGACCCGCCACAGCAGCGCCCCGAGCAGCAGTCCGACCTGCAACAACGCCATGGCGACGAGCAGGCCGCAGGTCGCGCCGGCCAAGCTCTCCGCCCAGGACCCCGGTTCCCGCACGACCAGTCCGATGACGACCAGCGCCGTCAGCACCATCAGCACAAACCTCATGACGCTACCGGCCGGCGCGCGGTTCCCCGGCCGGGGTGCCCGGTGCGGCCGAACCCGCGCGCGGGAGGCGTCACGTCGGCAGGTTCCCCGGACCGGGCCCTGCTCCCGGTCCGGGGAACCTGCCGACGTGACGCCCCGTGAGGTGCGCGGCGGCGGCGGGTCAGACGACGGCGGGGGTCGCGCCCTCGCGGATCGGCAGGCCCGCCTCGGCGTACGCCCGGAACCCGCCCACCAGGTCCGTGGCGTTGGGCAGCCCGACCCGCTGCAGGTCGCGCGCGGCCAGGCTGGAGGCGTAGCCCTCGTTGCAGAGCACGACCACGGTCGTCTCCGCGCCGAACCCCGGGATCCGGTACTCGCCGCCGGGGTCCAGCCGCCACTCCAGCACGATCCGCTCGACCGGCACCGAACCGGGGATCTCGCCCTCGGCCAGCCGGTTGTGGTGCGGCCGGATGTCGACCAGCAGCACGTCGGACAGCCCGGCCAGGTCCCGGGGCTCGACCCGGCGCAACCCGGCCCGCGCCTCTTCCAGCAGTGTCTCCGCGCTCACGGCCCCTCCTGATCTGCGAGCACCCGCAACTGGTCCAGCGGCAGCCGCTGCGCGGGCAGCGGCGCGATCTCGGTCGGGATGTCGGCCAAGCTCGGGTACTCCCGGGTCGGCACCAGCGGCGGCGAGTAGGCGTGCACGCTGGACGCGCCCACCACGCCCTTGTTGGTCACCTGGTGCGCCCGCCCGGCCCCGAAGCCGATCGACGACCCGACGCCGCGCACGGTCGAGCGGACCGGCCCGCCCGGGTAGCGGTAGTCCTCGGAAAGCTCCCCGGTGAGCACGGTGAACGAGCCGGCCGCGCCGCCGTGGTCGTGCGGCTCGGTGCCCTGGCCGGGCAGCCAGGACAGCAGCCACAGTTCGACGCCTTCGGTGAGCCCGAGCCGGGCCCACCACCGCTGCTCGCTGTCGAAGGACAGGATGGACAGCAGCGGCGTGGTCAGCTCACTGGCCACGTAAGAGGTCAGTTCGCGGAGTTCGCGGGGCGTCCACAGGTCGCGCGACGGGTGCAGCAGGTCCCGGAACAGCGGGACGTCGAGCGCGGCGTGCACGTCGGCGCGCGGGATGACGGAAGTCAAAATCGCTCCTGATGGCTACGAGACGTACGGGGTAGCGATCAAGACGCGACGGGGGCCTCTACCGGCTCACCGCAGCGGATGGTCCACCGGGGTCAAGCCGAGCCGCCACGTCGCGTCCGGCTACACCCGCACGACGCCACCAGGAGGAGGTCGATCGTGCGGTCACACCACGTGAGCAACTGACGGGCCACGCACGAATAGTGCCATGCCGGGCCGGGTCCGCGCAGGGGCTCTCACCAGCCAGGATTGCCTCGGGCACCGAGGTTGTTCAGCCGGTGCCCCGGCCCGGCTCGGGCACGCGCAGCAACAACAGCGAGCGCGGGCCCAGGTCCAGCCGGGCACCGGGCTCCAGCCGGCCGGGCCGCGCCGGCGAGCCGTCCCCGGTGGTCGAGTCGAGCACCGGCTCGAACCGCTCACCGTACTCCACGCCCGGCAACGTGACCGAGATCGCGTCCGGGCCCGCGTGCAGGAGCAGCAGCCACGAGTCGTCGGAGACCAGTTCGCCCTCGCGGGTGCGCGAGAGCGAGGTCGACCCGTCGATCCACATGCCGAGGAAGCGGCGGCCCTCGTCGAACCAGTCGGTCTCGGCCATCTCCTCGCCGTCCACCCGGAACCACACCAGGTCCGGCGCGCCGGACGGCGTGGTGCGGCCGTCGAAGAACTCGGGCTGGCGCAGCGCGGGGCTGGTCGCCCGCAGGCCGATCACCCGGCGGGCGAAGGCCAGCATGGACCCGCTCTCGTCGGTGGCCGCCCAGTCGACCCACGACGTCTCGTCGTCCAGGCAGTAGGCGTTGTTGTTGCCGCGCTGGGTGCGCCACAGCTCGTCGCCCGCGGTCAGCATCGGCGTGCCGGTGGACAGCAGCAGGGTGGCCAGCAGGTTGCGGGCCTGGCGGGAGCGCAGCGCGAGCACCTCGGGCTCGTCGGTCGCGCCCTCGACCCCGCAGTTCCACGACCGGTTGTCGTTGGTGCCGTCCCGGTTGTCCTCGCCGTTGGCCTCGTTGTGCTTGTCGTTGTAGGACACCAGGTCCCGCAGCGTGAACCCGTCGTGCGCGGTGACGAAGTTGATCGACTGCCACGGCCGGCGCAGGTCGTCGGCGTAGAGGTCGGAGGAGCCGGAGAGCCGGTAGGCGAGGTCGCGCACGCCGGTCTGGCCGCGCCAGAAGTCCCGCACGGTGTCCCGGTAGCGCCCGTTCCACTCGGCCCACTGCACGCCGAAGTCGCCCACCCGGTAGCCGTCGCCGGTGGCGTCCCACGGCTCGGCGATCAGCTTGCACCGGGACAGCAGCGGGTCCGAGGTGATCGCGGTGAGCATCGCCGAGGCCCGGTCGAACCGGCCGCCGCCGGGCCGGCCCAGGGTGGAGGCCAGGTCGAACCGGAACCCGTCCACGCCCAGCTCGGTCGCCCAGTACCGCAGCGAGTCCGTGACCAGCCGCACGACCTGCGGCGAGCCGGCCTCCAGGGTGTTGCCGCAGCCGGTGATGTCGAGCGTGCCGCCGCCCTCGATGTGCAGGTAGTAGCCGGGCGCGTCGAAGCCCCGGAAGGACAGCGTCGGGCCGTCCGGACCGCCCTCGCAGGTGTGGTTGTAGACCACGTCGAGCAGCACCTCGATGCCGGCGGCGTGCAGCGCGGCCACCATGGTCCGGAACTCCTCGACCTCCCGGCCGGGCTCGCTCGCGTAGCCGGGGTGCGGCGCGAAGTAGCTCAGCGGCGAGTAGCCCCAGTAGTTGTGCCGGCCGTTGCGGACCAGCGCGGGCTCGTCCTGGAACGCCTGCACCGGCAGCAGCTCGACCGACGTGACGCCCAGCCGGACCAGGT
Organism: Saccharothrix sp. NBAS 001; assembly: GCF_056640475.1. Lineage (NCBI taxonomy): Bacteria > Bacillati > Actinomycetota > Actinomycetes > Pseudonocardiales > Pseudonocardiaceae > Saccharothrix > Saccharothrix sp. NBAS 001. The sequence goes on along the minus strand of NZ_CM153251.1, from coordinate 6,514,024 downwards.
GCTCGACCACCGCCGGGTGGGCCAGCCCCAGGTAGGTCCCGCGCAGGTGCTCGGGCACGTCCGGGTGCCGCCGGGTGAACCCGCGCACGTGCAGCTCGTAGACCACCGCCTCCTCGAACGGCACCTCGGGCTTGACCCCGGTGTCCGGGCCGCCCGGCGAGGACACCACGGACAGCGGCACCGCGCCCAGCGAGTCGACCGGCGACGGCGGGCCCAGCATCGGGTCGTCGAGGTAGCCGAGGGCGGCGTCCTGGGCGGTGACCGCGCCGGTGATCTGCCGCGCGTACGGGTCGAGCAGGAGCTTGGCCGGGTTGCAGCGCAGCCCGCGCGACGGGTCGTACGGGCCGTGCACCCGGTAGCCGTAGCGCTGGCCGGGCGTGATGCCGACCACCGTGCCGTGCCACACGCCGAACGTGCGCTCGGTCAGCTCGACGCGCCTCTCCGATCCGTCGTCGCTGATCAGGCACACCTCGACCGCCGTGGCGGGCGGCGCGGACACCGCGAAGCGCACACCACCGGCCTCGGGGTGGGCACCCAGCGGGAACGGCCGACCTGCGAGCGGGGACGAGTCGAGGGCCATGGCCCCGATCTTCCCAGGATCCGGCCCCGCGTTGGGGACGACGGCCCTGCCGCCCCCGCGCGTCGGGCGTTGCACGAGAATGGGCGCGGCGAGGCATCGACGGGGCGAGGGCAGGCGTGGAAAACGAAGATCTGGTCATCCACATGCAGGGTGTTTCGGTTCGACGGGGCAAGACCACGCTGGTCGGGGACGTCGACTGGAACGTGGAGCTGGACGAGCGCTGGGTGGTGCTCGGACCCAACGGCGCGGGCAAGACGACGTTGCTGCGGCTTGCCGCAGCCGAGCTGCACCCGACCAAGGGGAAGCTGCACCTTTTGGGGGAGCGCGTCGGCAAGACCGACGTGTTCGAACTGCGCCCCCGGATCGGGTTGTGCTCGGCGGCGATCGGCGCGCGCATCCCGGCCGAGGAGAAGGTGCTCGACCTGGTGGTCAGCGCCGGCTACGCGGTGCTGGGCCGGTGGCGCGAGGAGTACGACCGGCTCGACACCGGCCGGGCGCGCGAGCTGCTCGGCCAGCTCGGCATCGGGCACCTGGCCGACCGCGCGTACGGCACGCTGTCCGAGGGCGAGCGCAAGCGCACGCTGATCTCCCGCGCGCTGATGACCGACCCGGAGATGCTGCTGCTCGACGAGCCGGCCGCCGGTCTGGACCTGGGTGGGCGCGAGGACCTGGTGGCCCGGCTCTCGGAGCTGGCGCTGGACCCGGACGCGCCGGCGACCGTGCTGGTCACCCACCACGTGGAGGAGATCCCGCCGGGCTTCACGCACGCGCTGCTGCTGCGCGAGGGCGCGATCGTCGCGCAGGGCCTGCTGGACGACGTGCTCACCGAGGAGAACCTCTCCAAGACGTTCGACCAGCCGCTGGAGCTGCAACGTGCGGGCGACCGGTACTTCGCGCGCCGCAAAGCTACCCAGGGGTAACCTGCCAGGCGCGTACCGACGGAGGTCGAGGAGGACCTGTGGGTGAGTTCGTGAAGCTCGAAGTCGAGGACGGCATCGGTGTCATCCGGCTGGACCGCCCGCCGATGAACGCGCTGAACCGGCAGGTCCAGGAGGAGATCCGGGCGGCGGCGCTGGAGGCGGCGCAGCGCGAGGACGTGTACTCGGTGATCGTGCACGGCGGCCCCAAGGTGTTCGCGGCGGGCGCGGACATCAAGGAGATGGCCGAGCTGTCCTACGCCGAGATGGCGGCGCGCGCCGGGTCGTTCCAGTCCGCGCTGCGCGCGGTCGAGGAGATCCCGAAGCCGACCGTCGCCGCGATCACCGGCTACGCGCTGGGCGGCGGGTTCGAACTCGCGCTGTGCGCGGACCGGCGGATCGCGGGCGACAACGCCAAGGTCGGCCAGCCGGAGATCCTGCTGGGCGTCATCCCGGGCATGGGCGGCACGCAGCGGCTGCCCCGGCTGATCGGGCCGTCGAAGGCGAAGGACCTGATCTTCACCGGGCGGTTCGTCGGCGCGGAGGAGGCGCTGCGGATCGGCATGGTGGACGAGGTCGTCGCGCCCGACGACGTGTTCGCGGCGGCCAAGCGGTGGGCCGGTCAGTTCGTGAACGGCCCGGTGCGCGCCTACGCGGCGGCCAAGGCCGCGATCGACGGCGGTCTGGACACCGACCTGGGCAACGGCCTGAAGCTGGAGAGCCAGCTGTTCGCGGCCATGTTCGCCACCGAGGACCAGAAGGCGGGCATGGCCTCGTTCATCGAGCACGGCCCCGGAAAGGCGAAGTTCAGTGGTCGCTGACCCGAAGACCCCGGTGGACCCCGAGCCGAACCCGCACGCCACCGCCGAGCAGGTGCGGGCGGCCTACGCGGACCCGAAGCTCGCGAACGTGCTCTACCACGACTGGGAAGCCGGCACGTACGACGAGAAGTGGTCGATCTCGTACGACGAGCGCTGCATCACCTACGCCACGGACCGGTTCCGCGCGGTGTCCGGCGGGGTCGGCCCGTACGGGCACGCCCTGGAACTGGGCTGCGGCACCGGTTTCTTCCTGCTGAACCTGATGCAGGGCGGCGTGATCGAGCGGGGCTCGGTCACCGACCTGTCGCCGGGCATGGTCGAGGTGGCGCTGCGCAACGCGCAGAACCTGGGCCTGCCGGTGGACGGCCGGGTCGCCGACGCGGAGCGGATCCCGTACGAGGACAACACGTTCGACCTGGTCATCGGGCACGCCGTGCTGCACCACATCCCGGACGTGGCGGCGGCGATGCGCGAGGTGCAGCGGGTGCTCAAGCCGGGCGGGCGGTTCGTGTTCGCGGGCGACCCGACCGACGTGGGCAACTTCTACGCCCGCAAGCTCGGCCAGTTGACGTGGTGGCTGACCACCAACGTGACCAGGCTCGCGCCGCTGGCCGACTGGCGGCGCCCGCAGGCGGAGCTGGACGAGTCCTCCCGCGCCGCCGCGCTGGAGGCCGTGGTCGACCTGCACACGTTCGACCCGGGCGACCTGGAGCGCACCGCGCGCGGCGCGGGCGCGACCGACGTCCGGGCGGTCACCGAGGAGCTGTCGGCGGCCCTGTTCGGCTGGCCGGTGCGGACGTTCGAGGCGGCCGTGCCGAGGGAGAAGCTCGGGTTCGGCTGGGCGATGTTCGCCTACCGGACCTGGCAGCGGCTGTCCTGGGTGGACGAGAACGTGCTCGCGAAGGTGCTGCCGCGCGAGGTGTTCTACAACGTCTCCGTGACGGGCCGCAAGCCGGTCGCCTGAGTGGGTTACGCGTTCAGCCTCGACGACGTGGCGTACCTGCGTTCCGACGCGGGGTGCGCCGCGTTGTCGGCGTTGGCCGACCTCCCGCTCACCCCGGCGTCGCGGCTGGCCGACGTGGCGCGGGCCCGCCGGGTCGCGCCGGAGAACTTCGCGGCCGTGCTGGAAACCCTGCTGCTGCGCCGGAAAGCTCCGTCCAAGGTGGACTTCGCGGACGGGCTGTACACCGACGACGCGCTCCAGCAGGCGACCCCGCGCGCGGTCGCCGCGCACCGGGCGCTGCGCTTCGCCGGCCGGGTCGTGCACGACGTGACGTGCTCGGTCGGCGCGGACCTGGCCGCGCTGCCACCCGGTTCGATCGGCTCGGACCTGGACCCGGTGCGGCTGGCCATGGCCCGGCACAACCTGGGCGAGGCGGTGCCGCTGCTGCGGGCGGACGCGCTGCGGCCGGTGTCGCGCGACGTCCCGGTGATCGCCGACCCGGCCCGCCGGGACTCGGCCGGCCGCCGAACCTGGCGGCCCGCCGACTTCGCGCCCCCGCTGGACGAACTCGCCCTGGCCTACGCGGGCCGGGACCTGGCCGTGAAGTGCGCGCCCGGCGTCGACTTCGCGGTCGCGCCGTGGGCCGACGAGGTGGAACTGGTCTCGCTGGACGGCCAGGTGCGCGAGGCGTGCCTGTGGACCAGGGGCCTGGCCACGCCCGGCGTGACCCGCCGGGCCACCGTGCTGGCGACCGGCGGCACGCGGTGGACGATCACCGACGCCGAGCCCGACGACTGCCCGGTCACGCCGCCCGGCGAGTGGCTGGTCGACCCGGACGGCGCGGTGGTGCGGGCCGGTCTGGTCCGGCACTACGCCGCCCGGCACGGCCTCGCCCAGCTCGACGAGCGCATCGCCTACCTGACCGGGCCCACCCCGCCGCCGGGCGTGCGCGCGTTCCGGGTCGTGGAGCACGGCCACTACAGCGAGAAGTCGCTGCGCGGCGTGCTGCGCGCGCACGACGTCGGCCGGCTGGAGATCCTGGTGCGCGGCCTGGACGTCGACCCGAACGCGTTGCGCCGCAGGCTCAAACCCGCCGGCGGGGCGGAGGCGACGGTCGTGCTGACCCGGATCGGCCGCACCCCGACCTACCTACTGGCCCGCGCCGAGCGCACGTAGCCGGTCCAGGACGAACCCGCGCAGGCCGTCGAGGTCGGCGTCCACGGCGACGTCGATCCCGTCGCGGTCGGCGGACTCCAGCCGTTCGTCCACCAGCAGCGCGCCCCGGCCGGGCCCGAACGCGCACTCCACGTCGACCGGGAACCGCCGGGTCTCCAGGATGCCCGGCCGCACCGCCTCGGCGACCGCGACGGCGTCGTGCAGCGCCATCCCGTCCCAGCCGAGGAACCTGCGGTAGGTGGCCAGGTAGTCCGGCGTCAGGCCGACCAGCTTCGCGCCGACCGGCGAGGCGGCGGCGAGTTCGGCCAGCCACGCCGCGCTCACCGCGCACCGCCGGGTGAGGTCCATCGGCACCAGCGTGACCGGCACCTCCGCGCCCACCAGCACCCGGCGGCCCGCCTCCGGGTCGCACCACAGGTTGAACTCGGCGGCGGCCGTGACGTTCCCGCCCCGGACACCACCGCCCATCACGACCAGGCGCGCGATCTTGTCGCGCAGCCCGGGGTGCGCGGCCAGCAGCAGCGCGATGTTGGTCAACGGCCCGATGGGCACGATCGTCACCGGCTCGTCGGCGGCCTCCAGGAGGTCCTTGAGCAGGGTGACCGCGTCGCGCCGGTCGGGGCCCCGGGTGGGTTCGGGCAGCGTGTCGGCGAAGCCGGACAGGCCGTCCGCGCCGTGCGCCTTGGAGACGTGCGGCTGGCGGTGCACCAGCGGGCGGGCGGCGCCCGCCGCGACGGGCACGTCCTCCCGGCCGAGCAGGGCCAGCACGCGCAGCGCGTTGCGGGTGGTGAGTTCCGGCGACACGTTGCCGAACACCGTGGTCACACCGATCAGGTCGACCTCGGGGCTCGCCGCGGCGAGGGCGAGCGCGAACGCGTCGTCCACGCCGGGGTCGGTGTCGATGATGAGGGGGGTCGTCACGTGCTCCCATCCTGCCGTAGCCCGTCGGGTCCGCGCGCCGGGAGCGTGCGCGATGATCGGGAGGTGCTCGAAGTGGTGGGTGAGGACGAGTGGGCGCGGTGGCGGGCGCTGAGGTTGGCGGCGCTGCTCGACGCGCCCGCCGCGTTCACGTCGACCTACGCGCAGTGGGTCGACGAGCCGGAGTCGAGGTGGCGGCGGCGGTTGGCCGACACGCACGACCTGGTGGCCGTGCTGGACGGGGTGGACGTCGGGATGGTCAGCGGCGCCGGCGGTGCCGAGGTCGGGCTGTTCTCGCTCTGGGTGGCGCCCGCCGCGCGCGGCCGGGGCGTCGGCGACGCGCTGGTGGACGGGGTCGTGGCGTGGGCCGGCGGGCGCGCGGTGTGGCTGGAGGTGGAGCCCGGGAACGAGCACGCGCGAGCCCTCTACCTGCGGCACGGGTTCGTCGCGAGCGGCGGGCGGAGGCTGGTTAGAGTGCCCGCGTGACGAGCATGTGGGGTGCGCCCGTGTGGACCAGGTGGGGCAGTGCGCGGCGTGATCCGGCGCAGGCCAGGTTCCTCACCCTGGCGTCCCTCAGGTGGGTGTTCCGGCACCGCGCGTACACGCCGTGGTACCTGGTCCGGTACTGGCGGCTGCTCCGGTTCCGGTTGGCGAACCCGCACGTCGTGCTGCGCGGCATGGTGTTCCTGGGCAAGAAGGTGGAGCTGCACTGCCGCCCCGGCTACGGCCGGCTGGAGATCGGGCGCTGGGTGCACATCGGCGACGGCAACGCCATCCGCTGCCACGAGGGTTCGCTGCGGATCGGCGACAAGGCCGTGTTCGGCAAGGACAACACGGTCAACTGCTACCTCGACGTCGAGATCGGTGCGGCCACGCTGGTCGCGGACTGGGTGTACATCTGCGACTTCGACCACGTGACGGCGGACGTCGAGCGGCCGATCAAGGACCAGGGCATCGTGAAGTCGCCGGTCCGGATCGGCCCGGACTGCTGGCTCGGCACGAAGGTCACCGTCACCCGGGGCACGCGCGTCGGGCGCGGGTGCGTGCTGGGCGCGCACGCCGTGGTGCGCGGAGACGTGCCGGACTACAAGATCGCGGTGGGCATCCCGGCGCGCGTGGTGAAGGACCGGCGTGAGGACTACGAGGCCGACGCCGTGCGGCGGGCCGCCGTGGCGGACATGGCGCGCAAGGCCCGTGAGGCGCTGGAGAAGTCCGAGCGCGCCGACTGACGCGTTCGGCGGGTTCTGCCGCGGGGTCCGGACGGCGGTTCGGGAGGAGGGCTTCGACGCCCGACCGTGGGCGGGCCCGCGTGGCGGCGGGGCCGACCGGGGTCAGACCGGCCGCAGTTCCTGCCCGGCCTTGACGTCGTAGGCCACCTGGGCGGTCCGGATGTCGTCGATGTGGTCCTCGGACCACGTGCGGATGGCGTCCATCAGCCCCGCCACGTCCTGGCCCAGCGGCGTGAGGCTGTACTCCACCCGGGGTGGCACGCTCGGGTAGACGGCCCGGTGCACGAGGCCCGAGCGCTCCAGGTCCCGCAACGTCTGGGTGAGCATCTTCTGCGTCACGCCGTCCAGCCGCCTGCGCAGCTCGCCGAACCGCATCGTGCCCGGCCGCAGGGCGCCCACGACCAGGCACACCCACTTGTTCGTCAGCAGGTCGAGCACGGCCCGGGACGCGCAGTTCCGCAGGAACGCGTCGGCCCCGCCGAGGGCGCGCAGGTCGGGAACGGTATGCATGAGGTACCTAGATACCATCGAGGTGCCTTCTTCACAACGGGTACCGCTCGCGATGATCCTTTCCGCATGACGAACACGATGCGGGCGATCCGCCAGACCGCCCTCGGCGGCCCCGAGGTGCTGGAGCTGGTCGAGACCGAACGGCCCACCGCCGGTCCGGGCCGGATGCTGGTCCGGGTGGTCGCGGCCGGCGTCAACCCGGTCGACTGGAAGGTCCGGGAGAACGGCTACTGGTTCCGCCCGCCGCTGGTCCCCGGCTGGGACGTCTCCGGGGTCGTGGTCGACCCCGGTCCCGGCGAGAACCGGTTCCGGGCGGGCGACGAGGTCTTCGGGATGCCCTGCTTCCCCGAGGTCGGCGGCGGCTACGCGGAGTACGTCGCGGCACCGGCCCGGCACTTCGCCCGCAAGCCCGCCGCGCTCGACCACGTCGAGGCGGCGGCCCTGCCGCTGGCCGTGCTCACCGGCTGGCAGGCGCTCACCGAAGCGGTCCAGCTCCAGCCCGGTCAGCGGGTCCTGGTGCACGCCGCCGCGGGCGGGGTCGGCCACCTGACCGTGCAGCTGGCCAAGATCCTCGGCGCGCACGTGGTCGGCACCGCGAGCGCCGCCAAGCACGCCGTGCTGCGCGACCTCGGCGCGGACGAGCTGGTCGACTACCGCACCGAGGACTTCACCGCCATCGACCCGGTGGACGTCGTGGTCGACCTGGTCGGCGGCGACTACGCGAGCCGGTCGCTGCGGGTGCTCAAGCGCGGCGGGGTGTACGTGGCGGTCGCCGTGCCGAACGACGTGGACACCGTCCGGGCCGAGGCCGAACCGCTCGGCATCCGGGCCACGTCGGTGCTGGTCGCCGCCGACCACACGGCGCTGGACCGGGTCGCCGGTTTCGTGGCGCAGGGCAGGCTGCGGCCGGTGGTGGCCGAGACGTTCCCGCTGGCCGACGCCGCCAAGGCGCAGGAACTCGGCGCGGCCGGCCGGACGACCGGCAAGATCGTGCTGACCCCTTGAGACCCGGCCCGGGGGCGGCTGGACGAGCAATGCGCGTAAGTCGGGGTGGTGTCCGGAGATCCGTTCGTGGATCGTGGACTCCACGCCGGTGGGGTGCGGCAGGTCCCTCCCGACGGTCAGGCGTTCGGAGTCGGCCGGGTGGGCGTTGATCATCGCGGACAAGGGTCACGTCGGTGAACGACACCTTGAAGGGCCAACTGGACCTGGAACGGCACGGCGGACGCACCGTCGACGGGGTCGGAGTCCGCATCGCCCAACGACTTCCGGCCCTCACCGCCGCCCTCCGGCACAACCGCGCCACCGGCCAACCCGTCACCCGATCCCCGACCGCCTACGACCACCGACCGAGTTACGCGTACTCGTCTAGAGGAACGCGTTGCCGGTGGCGATCTTCGGACGGCCGAGCGGCCCGTGCTCGCGGGCCGCCGCCGCCCGGTACACCCCGACGGTGTCCGAGGCGATCCGCGCCCAGTCGAAATCGGTGCCCAGCCGGGCTTTCGCGGCCTTCGCCCGGCGCACGGCGGCGGGCCGGTCGTCCAGCACCGAGCGCACCGCCCGCGCCAGCCCGTCCACGTCGCCCGGCGCGAAGGACAGCCCGGTCACGCCGTCCAGCACGACCTCGCCCAGCCCGCCGGCGGTGGACGCGACCAGCGGCGTCCCGGCCGCCGCCGCCTCCAGCGCGACGATCCCGAACGGTTCGTACCGGCTGGGCAGCACCACGGCGTCGGCGGCGGCCAGCACGGCGGCGAGGGTCCGGTCCGGCAGGTGCCCGACGAACTCCACCGACCGCCGGACCTTGTGCTTGCGCGCCTGCTCGACCAGCCAGTCCCGGTGCGTGCCGCCGCCCGCCACCAGCACCCGGGTGCCCGGGTGCGCCCGCCGGATCCGGGGCAGGGCCGCGATCAGGTCCTGCACGCCCTTCTCCCACTCCAGCCGGCCGAAGAACAGCAGCAGCGGGCCGTCGGCGGCGAACTCGGCGCGCGCGGCCGCCACGCCGGCCGCCCGCACCCGCCACCGCCGGGGCTCGATCCCGTTGTGCAGCACGGTGATGCCGCCGGCGTTGACCTCGAACAGGTGGGCCACCTCGGTGCGCATCGCCGCCGAGCAGGTGATCAGCGAGTCCGCCCGGTTCGCCAGCCACCACTCCACCGAGTGCACCTGCTGGTTGAGCGTCTGGGACAGCCACCCGCTGTGCCGGCCGGCCTCGGTGGCGTGCACGGTCGCCACCAGCGGCGCGCCGGCGGCCTCGGCCAGGGCGATCGCCGGGTGGGTGACCAGCCAGTCGTGCGCGTGCACGACCTGCGGTCGCCACCCGCGCAGCAGCGCGAGGCCGGCGCGGGTCATCGCGTGGCCCATGGCCAGCGTCCACGCCACCAGGTCGCGCTCGAACACCAGGTGCGCGGGGTCCTCGGCGACCCGGATCACCCGGACGCCCTCCACCACCGCGTCCGACGTCGGGTGCGTGACGGCGTCCGACCCGGCGGGCTGGCGGCACAGCACGACGACCTCGTGCCCCTGCCCGGCGAGTTGGGTCGCCAGGGCGTGCACGTGCCGACCCAGCCCGCCCACCACGACGGGCGGGTACTCCCACGACAACATCAGCACGCGCATGTCGCATCCTCGCATTTCCTCGATACCCTCGGATGAGCAGAGGGGGGAGCCGCCATGCAGCCGTGGGCGTACGGGGTGCTGTTCTGCGCCGTCCTGCTGGCCGCCGGGTTCGTCGTGGACCGGAGGGCGCGCGCCAAGCGCGCCGGACTGGAGCGACCGGCGGACCGCAGGGGTCGGTCGAAGGCGGACCCGGTGTCGCAGGCCCGGATCGACAACCCGGGCTCGGCCGGGATCACCGAGCAGTGGGAGGGGCGGCTCGGCCAGCCCGGCGGGGGCTGAGCCGGGCGCATCAGCCGAGCCCTCGCGCGTCGAGGTGGCCGAACGGCCCGTCCAGGGCCCGCAGTTCGGCCACCCTGGCGCTGCCGCGAACGCCCGCACGACCGCGCCGCAGCAGGGCGGCGAGTTCGGCGAACCGGTCCGCGTGCACCTTCGCGCGGTAGCGGGCGTAGTCGGCGGCGGAGTCCTTGGTGACCATGAACGCCCAGTCGCTGGACAGCGCCAGCAGCGCCTCCCGCACGGCCTGGTCGGCGAGCGGGTCGCGGGTGCGGCCGGCGAGGTCGAGCGCGCGCAGCTCGCGCTGCACGCCCGCGTTGAGGTCGACCACGTCGGCGACCTGCGGGCCATTCCACACGTGCCAGTCCTTGCCCGCCCCCCACGACGACGGCGGGATCTCCACGGGCGCGCCGACGTGCCCGGCCTCCACCGCGCCGCGCAGCGTCGTCACCCGCACGCCGGCCTCGGGCAGCGCCCGCAGCACGGCCTCCAGCCACGCCGGGCCCTCGTGCCACCAGTGCCCGTACAGCTCGGTGTCGTAGGCCGCGACGACCAGCGACGGCCGGCCGTGCCGCGCGCGCAGCGCCCGCAGCCGCCGCACCACGACGTCCACGAAGTCCGCCGCGTCCCGCCGCACGACGGCGGCGGCGTCCTGCGGCGAGTACGGCCGCTTGTCCCCGGGCGCGACCTGCACGCCGGTCACCCGGGACGGCTTGAGCCCGCTCGGGTGGTCGTAGGTGTGGAAGTCCCGGTACGCCGGGTCGCCGGGGTAGCCGACCTTCGGCGACCACACCCGGTAGGACACCTCCAGGTCCCGCCCGAAGCACAGCACGTCCGACGACCCCACCGGGCGCCCGGCGGCCGTGTCGCCGCGCAGCGACGGCCCGTCGACCAGGAACCGCCGCACGCCCGCCGCCGCGTAGCCCTCCTCCATGCCGGGCGCGTAGGCGCACTCGGGTGCCCAGATGCCCTCGGGCGCGGACCCGATCCGCAGCCGCGTGTCGGCCAGACCGGTGCGCAGCGAGAACGCCCGCAGCGCCGGGTCGAGCAGCGGCTGGAACGGGTGCGCCGCCGGGCCGCCGAGCAGCTCGACCACCCGGCTGTCCACGAGGGACCGCAGCACCGGCGAGAAGCCGTGCCGCCACCGGGTTTCGAACCGGTCCAGCGCCCACTGCGACGCCCGGTGCTCGCGTGCCGCGAGGTCCGGCAGCCGGGGCGCGGCGCTGTGCGCGCGCAGCTGCCAGTCGCCCAGCCAGTCGTGCACGCCGCGCAGGCAGTACGGGTCGTCCAGCTGGGCGGCCAGCACCGGCGTCACGCCCAGCGTCAGCACGTCCTCGCGGCCCTCGGCGGCGAACCGCTCCAGCAGGTCCACCACGGGCAGGTAGGAGTGCGCCCACGCCTGGTAGAGCCACTCCTCGCCGACCGGCCAGGCCCCGTGGTGCGCCAGCCACGGCAGGTGGCTGTGCAGCACCAGGCAGAACGTGCCCTCGGTCATCGCCGGACCGCCACCGCGACCAGGTCGAGGCTCGCGTCCAGGTCGTCGGTGGTGATCTCGAAGTCCTCGCCGCGCACACCCGCCACGGCGGCCAGCAGGTCGGCCGGCCACGGGGCACCGGCCACCACCACGGCCACCTGGGCGTCGATCACCGAGCCGCCGAACCGGGCGTCGAGCGCGCGCAGCGCCGGCCCGTGCCGCAGCCCGGCCAGCAGGTCGACCGCCAGGCCCGCGCCGGTCAGCAGGTCGGCCAGCTCGCCGGCGGCGAGTTCCCTGGTGTGGAACGGGTTCAGGGGCGTGTCGCGGCCGGGCGAGAAGGTGATCCGGTTGGGCGTGGTCACGAGCAGCCGCCCGCCGGGGCGCAGCACCCGCGCGCACTCGGCGAGGAAGCCCTCTTGGTCCCAGAGGTGTTCGATCACCTGGAGGTTGGCCACCACGTCCACGCTCGCGTCGGCCAGCGGGAGCGCGGCCAGGTTCCCGCGCACCACGGCCAGTTCCGGGTACGCGCGGGCGGCGTGCGCGGCGGTGTGGGCGTCGTAGTCCAGCGCGACGACGCGGGCGGCGTGCCGGGCGATCAGGGCCGCGCCGTAGCCCTCGCCGCAGCCCGCCTCCAGCACGACGGCACCGGCGCAGTACCGGACGAGGTCGAGGTAGGCCGCCTCGTGGCGGCGGAACCAGTAGTTCTCCGCGGGGATCCCGGGCACGGTGCGCTCGCCGGTGAGGGGCAGCGGCTCGACGGTCACCCGGCCAGCGTAGTCGCTCGTTACTGGTCGGTAGCCAGGACCCGACCCATCGGGTGTCACTGTTTCGTGTGATCTGGCGCGTTATCGATTACCGGACGTCCCGGTGAGCGTGATTGTTCGAGGGTTCGGCCTTTCCCGGAAAATGACACCATCGGGTGACCTGGCGTCGTGCCGTGTTGATCTCTTATTCCGGTGTTTTCCCTGCGTGACGGCTCGCGGGCGACGGTCGCGCAGGTCTCCGGAAGATCCCTCATGTGCTGGTTGACCACTCTTTCGCTCGGTATCCTCGGTCAATCTTCAAACGAGTGGGGCGGCCATGGGTGCGAAAGAGCCGGAGATTGTTCCGCTGCACGCGGGTTTCGACGTCGTCTACCGCGGTTTCCACCGACGACAGGTGATCGAGCACCTGGAGAACCTGGAGGAACAGCTCCGGTACACCAGCGTGGACCGCGCCGAGGCGCTCGCCCAGGCGGCCGACCTGCGCAAGCTGCTGGAGATGACCCGGGGCGACCTGGAGGAGTCGCGGGCGCGCGTCGAACGGCTGGAGATGTCGCCCGGCACGACGGCGGGCGCGACCGAGCGCCTGCACCGGATGCTGCTGCTGGCCGAGGACGAGTCCGCCGAGCTGCGGCTGCGCGCCGAGCGCGACGTGGCCTCGCTGCGCAAGCGCACCGAGGTCGAGCTGTCGGAGCTGCGCCGGGAGGCGGAGGCGGAGATCGCCGCGCTGCGCCACGCCGCCGACGAGCACGCCCGCGAGCTGCGCGAGGCCGCCGCCCGCCACGCCGCCGAACTCGACCAGCGCGAGGTCGACCTGGAGCGCCGCCGCGTCGACACCGAGACCCACCTGGCCAACCGCACCAGCCAGGTCGAGGCCGACTGCGCCGCGGCCATGGCGCAGGCGCAGGAGGACGCGGACCGCCTGCTGCGCGAGACCGCCGAGCAGTGCAACCACCTGGAAGCCGAGTCCGAGGAGCGGCGCACCAAGGCGCACAACTACTTCGAGCTGACCATGACCCGCCGGCGCAACGAGGCCGCCCAGCACTTCGCCGAGCAGGAGGAGCTGGCCACGGTGCGCGCCGCGTTCGTGGTGAAGATGGCCTGCCGCGAGGCCCACCGCCGGATCGGCGAGATCCACCAGAACGCCGCCGAGCTGCGCGAGCTGCGCCGGACCGTGGCGGGCCAGCTCGCCGCGGCGCGCAACGTGCTGGCCGCCGCCGCCGACCGGGTGCCGGGCCTGATCCCGGAGCAGTCGGTGAACCAGGCGGGCGGGGAGCAGGTCGTCGACGGTCAGCGGGTGGGCGCCTGATGCGCCGCAGACCCTCGGCGCTCGCCGCGCTGGTCGCGGGTCTGGTCCTGGTCCCCGCCGCGCTGACCGCGTTCGGCTTCTCGCTGTACGGCGACGAGATCACCGGCGCGCTGCCGTTCTCCTCCGCGCCCGCGCCGGGCCACGTGGTGTCGCACCCGACCCGGCCGCCGCTCCCGGTGCGGCCCACGGTCGCGCCGGCCGCGACGCCCGCGCCGCCGCCGAGCCCGGAGCTGACCCGGCAGAACGTCGCGAGCCTGTTCTCCGGCAACGGGGTCAAGGGCATCACGTTCGCCCCGGGCGGCACGCAGTACGCGGGGCGGGGCGAAGCGGTGCAGCAGGGCTTGGGGAACCTGCTCGGCGTGGCGACCGGTGTGGTCGTGACGCTGGTCGCGCACGCGTGGAACGGCGAGACCGCCAGTCATCGGTGCGACGTGCTGGCCATGGAACGCGCGCAGCTCGTGCGGGCGTTCCTGGTCGGGCGAGGGGTGCCGGAAGAGGCCATCAGCACGCGGGTCGTGGTCGACCCGGTCTGGGGTCCGCCGTCCGACGGCGGGCCGCAGGTCGACGTGCTCGTCGGGTAGGAGCGTTATGTCAGGCGCGGTCGCGTTCGTCTTCGGGTTGTGCGCGCTCTCCTTCGCGGCGGGCTGCGTGCTGACGGCGTGCATGCTCAGACGCGAGCCCGAGCCGGAGCCCGTCGCGGTGCCGGCGCCCGTCCGGGCGGAACCCCGGCTCGACCTGCGCCGGCCGCCGGAGGACTACGCGACCAGGCCGATCCACCGCAACCCGGTGATGGGCCTGCCGGTCTCGGCCCCGCCCGCCGAGCCCGCCCGGCCCGCGCTGACCTTGGTGCCGGCGCTGGTCCCGGTGATCGAGGACGTGCCGGAGGAGCCCGCCCCGGTGGTGCCGGAACGCCTGGTGCGGGTGGTCGAGGACGCCGAGCCGGAGCCCGGCGACGTCCCGGAGCCCGAGGACGCCGAACCCGCCGTGCACGTGGTGGCGGAGCCTGAAGTCGTTGTGCCGCAACCGGTCGCGGCGGACGCCGGGGCGGTGGAGCCCGCAGCCGGAGCGGCGGAGGGGCCGGGGGTCTGGTCGGAGCCCGTCGCGCCGGAGCTGCCCGCGCAGGCGACCTCGACCGAATCGGCACCGCCCGAGCGGTCCGCGTGGTTCACCGCCGAACGGCCGGTGCTGCCGGGGCAGCCGGACGGCAAGCCGGGACTTCGCCCGGTGCCGGGCCCGCTGCCCGCCCAGCCGTCGCGCCCGACCGACCCGGGGGAGTTCCGCCGCCGCTACCTGCGCACGTTCGAGGCGGCGCGGCGGCGGACCCGGTGAGCTGTCGGTCGGCCGGTGCGGTCGGGTGGACTAGCGCTTGCGCAGCCTGCGCAGGGCCTGCTGGAGCCTGGTCCTGTTGCGCGGGTCCCGGGCGGCGTGCTTGAGCTGCTCGGTGACCCGCCGCCCCTGCGGACTGCGGGCCAGCGCGGAAAGCTTGCTGAACAGCGAAGGCATGTCGTCTCCTCTCCCCGTCGAGGTTCCCCGACCGGTCAACGGGCAAACCCCGCCAGGAGTTCCTAAACCGGCGAAACGGTCACGCCGACCGCGCCCGGGCCGACGTGCGCGCCGATCGCCGAGCTGACCGTGGTGACCAGGAACCGCCGCACGTTGGGCAGCCTGGCGCGCAACTGGTCCAGCACCGACTGCGCGCGTTCCGGCGCGGAGAAGTGCTCGACGGCGATGTCCACCTCGCCGCCGCCGGCCCGGCCGGCCGCGATCTCGATCAGCCGGCGCAGCGCGCGTTCCGCGCCGAGCACCTTGTCCAGCGGCGTGATCCGGCCGTCGGTCATGGTGAGCAGCGGCTTGACCGACAGCGCCGAGCCGAGCAGGGCCGCCGCGGCGCCGATCCGCCCGCCGCGGCGCAGGTACTCCAGGGTGTCCACGTAGAACAGCTCGGTGCTGCGCCGGAAGCTCTGCTGCGCGGCGGTGACCACCCGGCGCACGTCGCCGCCCGCCGCCGACACGGTCGCCGCGGCCACCGCCGCGTACCCGAGGCTCATCCCGCACGTGCGGGTGTCGACCACGTGCACCGGGATCCGGGCCTGGTCGGCCGCCTGCCGGGCGGCCTCGGCGGTCCGCGACAGGTCGGTGGACACGTGCAGCGACACGACCGCCTCGGCGCCGGCCGCCGCCGCGTCGGCGTAGGTCCAGAAGAAAGCGCCCGGGTCGGGCGGTGAGGTGGTGATGTCCTCCTGGTCGCGCATGGCGTCCACGAGCCTCGGCAGGGGCACTCGCGCCTCGTCGTCCACCCAGTCCCCGATGCGAACCTGGATCTGCGCCACGGTGATCCCGAGCTTCTCGGCCAACTGGGGCGGCAGGCACGCGGTGGAGTCGGTGACGATCGCTACTCGACGGTGCATGTCTTCGGACCCTAGCCGAGTAGGGGTCCGGTCTGTAACGCCGCCGCGGGCACGCACGATATCGTTCGATTGGCCTCATAACGCTTGTGGGGATCGTCACGCGGTATGGGCGCCGGCCCGGGTTTGTCCCCCTGCTACTGGTGGGTAACATCGGGGTGGCAGACACCACCATGCCAATGCGGCGATGACATGGCAGGGTCACGAAACACACTACGAACACCCGGCGATCCGGTCGCAGCGCACCGGCTCGTCCGAGACACCGCCGCCCGTCCGCAGGAGGTCGAAGAGGACCCATGAACATTGTCGTCCTGGTCAAGCAGGTGCCCGACACCTGGTCCGAGCGCAAGCTCACCGACGCCGACCACACCCTGGACCGCGAATCCGCGGACGCCGTGCTCGACGAGATCAACGAACGCGCGGTGGAAGAAGCGCTGCTGCTCCAGGAAGCGCACGGCGGCGAGGTGACGGTGGTCGCCATGGGTCCCGACCGCGCCACCGACGCGATCCGCAAAGCGCTGTCCATGGGCGCGGACAAGGCGGTGCACGTCTCCGACGAGTCGCTGCACGGCTCCGACGTGCTGACCACCGCGAAGGTCCTGGCCAAGGCGATCGGCACGGTCGAGGGCTTCGACCTGGTCATCGCCGGCAACGAGGCCACCGACGGCCGCGCGGGCGCCATCCCGGCCATCCTGGCCGAGCTGCTGGGCCTGCCGCAGGTCACCCAGGTGCGCAAGCTCTCGGTCGAGGGCGGCGTGATCAAGGCCGAGCGGGAGACCGACGAGGGCCTGGCCTTCATCGAGGCGGACCTGCCCGCCGTGGTCAGCGTCACCGAGAAGATCAACGAGCCGCGCTACCCGTCCTTCAAGGGCATCATGGCGGCGAAGAAGAAGCCCGTGTCCACGCTCACCGTGGCGGACCTCGGGCTCGACGCGGGCGAGGTCGGTCTCGGCGCCGCGTGGTCGCGGGTGCTGGAGGCGGCCCCCAAGCCGCCGCGCAGCGCCGGTCAGCGCGTCGAGGACTCGGGTGACGGCGGTTCGAAGATCGCCGAGTACCTGGTCGGCCAGAAGCTCATCTGAAGGCGAGGGAACGCATGTCTGAGGTCCTGGTCCTCGTCGACCACGTCGACGGCGAGGTCAAGAAGGTCACCCATGAGCTTCTATCCGCCGCGCGCCGTCTCGGCGACCCGGCCGCGGTGGTGGTCGGATCGCCCGGCACCGCGGGCAAGGTGAAGGAGTCGCTGGCCCGCTACGGCGCGGCCAAGGTGTACGCGGTGGAGTCCGACGACGCGGTGAACCACCTCGTCACGCCCAAGGTCGACGCGCTGGCGACCATCGCGGGCACCGCCTCCCCGGCCGCCGTGCTGGTCTCGGCGACCATCGAGGGCAAGGAGGTCGCCGGCCGGCTCGCCGCCCGGCTGGGCTCCGGCCTGCTGGTGGACGTGGTGGACGTGGACGGCGACGGCGTCGGCACCCAGTCCATCTTCGGCGGTGCGTTCGTGGTCAAGTCCAAGGTGGGCACCGGCGTGCCGGTGATCACCGTGCGGCCCGGCGGCGTGGAGGCCGAGGAGGCGCCCGGCGAGGCCGTGGAGGAGTCGGTCGAGCTGCCCGCCGCCGACCCGGCCAAGGTGACCCGGGTGACCGGCCGCGAGCCGATCGTGGGCGGCGACCGCCCGGAGCTGACCGAGGCGTCGGTCGTGGTCTCCGGTGGCCGGGGCGTCGGCTCGGCGGAGAGCTTCGCCGTGGTCGAGAAGCTGGCGGACAGCCTGGGCGCGGCGGTGGGCGCGTCCCGCGCGGCCGTGGACTCCGGCTACTACCCGCACCAGTTCCAGGTCGGCCAGACCGGCAAGACGGTCTCGCCGCAGCTCTACATCGCGCTGGGCATCTCCGGCGCGATCCAGCACCGGGCCGGGATGCAGACGTCCAAGACGATCATCGCGGTGAACAAGGACGCCGAGGCCCCGATCTTCGAGATCGCGGACTTCGGCGTGGTGGGCGACCTGTTCAACGTCGCCCCGCAGCTCACCGACGAGGTCGCCAAGCGCAAGGGCTGAGCACCCCCGCAGCCGAGGGCCGTACCGCGTTTTCGCAGGTACGGCCCTCTTGCTATGCCAACACACCAGGGTTTAACCGTTCTGCCACTAATGCGTCATCGGAACGACCTGCTGTCGGTCGCCATCCGGTCGGTACACCAGTGCCATGACGCAGCCTCAACTGCTTGTCAGCACCGGGAACGACGCCGCCGCCGACGCGCCGCGGTACTCCCTGCTCGTCGCCCGCGACAGCGCCGAGGTGGTGGCCGCGCAGAGACTGCGCCACCAGGTCTTCGCCGGGGAGATGGGCGCGACCCTGCACTCGCCCGTCGCCGACCACGACGTCGACCCGTTCGACGAGTACTGCGACCACCTGGTGGTCCGCGACGACCGGACCGGCGAGATCGTCGGCACCTACCGGATGCTGCCGCCGGAGCGGGCCGTCGAGGCCGGCCGGCTCTACTCGGACACCGAGTTCGACCTGTCGCGGCTGGCGGCGCTGCGGCCGGGCGTCGTGGAGACCGGCCGCTCGTGCGTGCACCCCGACCACCGCAACGGGGCTGTCGTCTCCCTCGTGTGGGCCGGTATCGCCCGCTACATGCTGCTGTCCGGCCACTCGTGGCTGGTCGGCTGCGCCTCCGTGCCCCTCAACGACGGCGGCTCGTACGCGGCGGGCGTGTGGGACCAGGTGCGCGCCAAGCACTACGCGCCCGAGGAGTACCGGGTCGCCCCGCTCAACCCGTGGGACGTCGACGCGGTGCCGCGCCCCGCGAAGACGGTCCTGCCGCCGCTGCTCAAGGGCTACCTGCGGCTGGGCGCGTGGGTGTGCGGCCGGCCCGCGCTGGACGAGGACTTCGGCGTGGCGGACCTGTTCGTTCTGCTCGGGATGGAGCACGTCGACCAGCGCTATCTGAAGTTCTTCCTGGGCGAGACATCATGAGCGCGGCCCACCCGTGGATGCCGTTCTCGCCGTGCGGTGACGGCTGCGTGGACCACGCGACCCCGTCGGTGGGCGCGCTGCGCCTGGCGTGGCGGGTGGTCGCCGCGCTGACCGTGCTGTGGTGCGGGGTGTTCGTGGCGCTCGCCGCGCTGGCGTGCCGGGGGCAGGCCCGGGAAGCCGTGCTGCGCCGCTGGTTCCGGGCCCTCGTGCGGGCGTTCGGCGCGCGGCTGGAGGTCGTCGGCGGGCCGGTCTTCCAGGCCACGCCCGGCCGTGGCGTGCTGGTGGTGTCCAACCACGTGTCGTGGCTCGACGAGCTGGCGATCGACTCGGTGCAGCCGATCCGGCTGGTCGCCAAGCGGGAGATCCGGGACTGGCCGGTGCTGGGCCGGCTGATCACCGCCGCCCGGACGGTCTACCTGGACCGGGAGCGGCTGTCCCTGCTGCCCGGCACGGTCGCGGAGCTGGCCGCCGCGCTGCGCGACGGCGCGGCGGTGGGCATCCACGCCGAGGGCACCACGTGGTGCGGGCTGGCCTCCGGCCGCTACCGCCCGGCCCTGTTCCAGGCCGCGCTGGACGCCGGCGTGCCGGTCCGGCCGGTGGTCCTGCGCTACCTGGTCGACGGCGAGCCGACCAGCCGGGCGGCGTTCGTCGGCTCGGACACCCTCGTCGGCTCGATGCTGCGGGTGCTGCGGCTGCGCGGGCTGGTGGTCGAGGTGCACGTCCTCGACGAGATCGCGCCCGGCCGCGCCGCCGACCGCCGTGAGCTGGCCGGCCTGGTCCAGTGGGAGTCGGAGCGCGCGCTGTACGGGGAGGTGCTGGTCCCGATCCAGCGCGTGCACGGGAGCCGGAAGGTGGGCGCGCGGCGGTCCGTCGTGCGCCGCTGAGCCGGTCGAGCTTCGGCGGGGGTGCGGTCGCCTACGCGCCCCCGCCGTGCCTTGCCCGCGCGAGCCCGGGGCCTGGGCGCGGCGGGCCCGTTCCGCGTCATATCACCTTGACCTCGACCCAGGTCGAGGTTGAACGATGGGCGGGTGACCACCACCGACGCGGAACACGAGTCCGGCACGGCGAAGAAGTCCAGGCTCTGGGCCCCGGAACGGCGGGGGCCGACGGTGGGCATCGTGCTGCTCGTCACCCTGCTCGCGTTCGAGAACATGGGCGTCAGCACGGCCATGCCGAGGATGGTCGCCGAACTGGACGGCAACGACCTGTACGCGTGGCCGTTCCTGGCCTTCCTGGCCGCGAGCGTCATCGCCACCGTCCTGTCCGGACGGCTCAGCGACCTGCGCGGCCCGCGCCCCAGCCTGCTGATCGGGCCCGCCCTGTTCCTGATCGGCCTGGTCGTGGCCGGGCTCGCCCAGGACATGCCGCAACTGCTGCTCGGCCGGGTGCTCCAGGGGCTGGGCGGCGGCGCGCAGGTGGTGGCCGTGTACGTGCTGATCGCGCTGGTCTACCCGGAGGGCGACCGGCCCGCGGTGTTCGGCCTGCTCTCCAGCGCCTGGGTGGTGCCGTCGCTGGTGGGGCCCGCCGTGTCCGGCTGGCTCACCGAGACGCTGTCCTGGCGGTGGGTGTTCCTGGGGCTCGCCCCGTTCGTGCTGGTCGCCGTGCTGCTGCTGGCCCCGGTGCTGGGCAAGGTGCCCGAGCACCGGCCGAGCCCCGACCAGCGGCGCGGGCTGCCCCTGGCCGCGCTGGGCGTCGGGGTGGGCGTGGCGAGCCTGAGCTGGGCCGCCCAGCACCCGACGGGGCTCGACCTGGCGATCGGGCTGGTGGGGCTGGCCGTGCTGGTCCCGGCGCTGCGGGTGCTGCTGCCCAAGGGCACGCTGCGGGCCCGGCGCGGCCTGCCCACGACGATCCTGTCCCGGGGCCTGCTGGCCGGCTCGTTCTTCGCCGCCGAGGCGTTCATCCCGCTGACGCTCACCTCGGTGCACGGCTACTCGGCCATCGCCGCCGGCCTCCCGCTGACGTTCAGCGCGCTGGGCTGGACCTCCGGCGCGTGGTTGCAGTCGCGCAAGCCGGACGTCCCGCGCGCGACCCTGGTCCGGTGGGGTTTCGCGCTCAACGCGGCGGGCGTCGCGGGCGTGACGCTCATCGCACCTCCGTGGGGGCCCGCGTTCCTCACCCCGGTGCTGTGGACGGTGGCCGGCCTGGGCATGGGCATGGCCATGTCGAGCCTGAGCGTGCTCACCCTGGCCGCGTCCAGCGACGTGGACCGGGGCTTCAACTCGGCGGCGTTGCAGATCAGCGACATGCTCGGCTCGGCGCTGATGGTCGGGCTGGGCGGGGTGCTGGTCGCCACGCTCGCGTCGGCCGAGATGCCCACGGCCGCCATCGTGCCGTTCGACCTGCTGATGGCCGGCGTCTCGGTCCTTGGTGCCGTGCTCGCGGGGCGGCTGGGCCGGGCTACCCTGGTGGACTGATGGCCTACTTCGACCACGCCGCCACGACCCCCATGCTCCCCGAGGCGATCGAGGCGATGACCAGGGCGTTGTCCAGCACGGGCAACGCCTCGTCGCTGCACACCTCCGGGCGGCGGGCGCGGCGCGCGGTCGAGGAGTCCCGCGAGGACATCGCGGACGCCCTGGGCACGCGGCCCTCCGAAGTCATCTTCACCAGCGGCGGCACGGAGAGCGACAACCTCGCGGTGAAGGGCGTCTACTGGGCCCGCCGCACGGACCGCCGCCGCCGGGTCGTCGCCTCCAGCGTCGAGCACCACGCCGTGCTGGACACCGTGCAGTGGCTGGCCGAGCACGAGGGCGCCGAGGTGACCTGGCTGGAGCCCGACGGGCAAGGCCGGGTCGGGCCCGAGGCGCTGGCCGAGGTGCTCGCCGACGACGTCGCCCTGGTGACCGCGATGTGGGCGAACAACGAGGTCGGCACGGTCAACCCGGTGCCCGAACTGGCGGCCCTGGCCGCCGCGCGCGGCATCCCGCTGCACACCGACGCGGTGCAGGCCGTCGGCGCGGTGCCGGTCGACTTCACCGCCTCGGGCGCGAGCGCGCTGACCCTGTCCGGGCACAAGGTCGGCGGCCCGTACGGCGTGGGCGTGCTGCTGCTGGGCCGGGACGTGCCGACGACGCCGCTGCTGCACGGCGGCGGGCAGGAGCGGGACGTGCGCTCCGGGACCCTCGACGTGCCCGCGATCGTCGCGCTGGCGGTGGCCGTGCGGCACGCGGTGACCGAGCAGCTCGCGCGCGCCGGCGAACTGGCCGCGCTGCGCGACGACCTGGTGGCCGAGGTGCGCCGCGCGGTGCCGGACGTGGTGCTCAACGGCGACCCGGTGCACCGGCTGCCCGGCAACGCCCACCTGACCTTCCCCGGCTGCGAGGGCGACAGCCTGCTGATGTTGTTGGACGCCAAGGGCATCGAGTGCTCGACGGGGTCCGCCTGCACGGCCGGCGTCGCGCAGCCCAGCCACGTGCTGCTGGCGATGGGCGTCGACCCGGTGCTCGCGCGCGGCTCGCTGCGGTTCTCGCTGGGGCACACGTCGACCCGCGACGAGGTGCGGGAGCTGGCCGGGGCGATCGGGCCGGTGGTGGAACGGGCCCGCACCGCGGGCATCGCGGGGATGAAGCGACTCAAGGCGGAGGTGTGAGCGGGATGCGGGTGCTGGCGGCGATGAGCGGCGGTGTGGACTCCGCCGTGGCCGCGGCGCGGGCGGTGGCGGCCGGGCACGACGTGACCGGGGTGCACCTCGCGCTGTCGGCCAAGCCGGGCACGTTGCGCACCGGCGCGCGCGGCTGCTGCACGGTCGAGGACGCGCGGGACGCCCGCCGCGCCGCCGACGTGCTGGGCATCCCGTTCTACGTGTGGGACTTCGCCGAGCGGTTCACCGAGGACGTGGTGGAGGACTTCGTCGCGGAGTACGCGGCGGGCCGCACGCCCAACCCGTGCCTGCGCTGCAACGAGCGGATCAAGTTCGAGGCCCTGCTGGACAAGGCGATCGGCCTGGGCTTCGACGCGGTGTGCACCGGCCACTACGCCCGGCTGTCCACCTCGGACGGGCGGGTGGAGCTGCGGCGCAGCGCCGACGACGGCAAGGACCAGTCCTACGTGCTGGCCTCGCTGACCGCCGAGCAGCTGGCGCACGCGCTGTTCCCGCTGGGCGGCTCGACCAAGACCGAGGTCCGCGCGGAAGCGGCCGAACGCGGTCTCCAGGTGGCCGAGAAACCCGACAGCCACGACATCTGCTTCATCCCGGACGGCGACACCCGGGGCTTCCTGACCCGGCGGCTGGGCGAGCAGCCCGGCCTGCTGGTGGACGACGAGACCGGCGCGGTGCTCGGCCGCCACGTCGGCGTGCACGAGTTCACCGTGGGCCAGCGCAAGGGCCTGGGCATCGACGCGCCCGCGTCCGACGGCCGGCCGAGGTACGTGCTGTCGCTGGAGCCGGTGTCCGGCACGGTCCGGGTCGGCGCGGCGGAGAAGCTCGCGGTGACCGAGATCGTGGCGAGCGACCCGGTGACCCGGATCGAGTTCGACGGGCCGGTGGAGTGCGTCGCGCAGGTGCGGGCGCACGGCGGTCTCGCGCCCGCGGTGGCCGAGCTGGTCGACGGCGAACTCCGCGTGCACCTGCGCGAACCGCTCAGCGGCGTCGCGCCGGGCCAGGCGGTCGCGGTGTACCGGCCCGACGCCGCGGGCGACCTGGTGCTGGCCAGCGCGACCATCGGCAGCACGGCCTGACCGCCGGGCTCACAGGTTGACCGCGTTGACCACCGCCGCGGCGCCGACCAGCACGCCGTAGCCCACCGACGCCAGCACGACCACCCGGGTGCGGCGGGTCTCGTCCCACGTGGTGAAGGCGAGCAGCCACGCCAGCAGCGGGAGCAGCAGCACGCCGTGCATGGCCACGCCGTGCGACAGCTTCCACGGCCCGCCGCGCGCGGCGATCATCAGCCCGCCGAACGCCAGCGCCACGGCCAGGCTCGCCGCCCCCACCCGCACCGCCACCTTCATGCTCGGCGCGAGGTGCGACGCCCGGAACGCGGCGACCACGAGCGCCACCACCGACGCGATGATCATCACCCCGCCGGCGGTGAGGCCGCGGCTGACCAGGCTGTCGAACGTGGTGGCCTCGTTGAAGTGCGACGGCACCCCGCGCCACGCCTGGAGGCTGATCAACGTCACCTCCAGCACCGAGGCGAAGGTGAACAGCCCCACCCAGAACGCGCCCCGGCGGGACGCGCCCATCCGCAGGAAGCCGCCCACCCACGCGTAGGTGGCCAGGGTGAGCCCGAAGGAGAGCCCGAACGTCACCGGCTTGCGCCACGACACCGGCCCCTCCCAGGGCCCGCCGGCGACGAAGAACACCACCAGGTGGAACAGCCCGGCCAGGAACAGCAGGGCGGCGACCCGGTACGCGACACGCGAAGTCATGACACCGAATGGTGCCCACCCGCGCGCCGCGCGACGTCCCGTGGGAGGCGGCACCGCGGCGTACGTCCAGGCGCGTACTCAGGGCGTCCAGTCGGTGTTCGCGCCGCACAGCACCACGCACACCGTGCCGGGCACCCGCCCGTGCAGCCACGCCGCGAACGGCACCGCCGCCGCCGGTTCCACGGCCAGCCGGAACTCCTCCCACAGCCGGTCCCGCGCCGACAGCAGTTCGTCGTCGGTGACCAGCACCGAGGACGCCCCGGCGGCGCGCAGGATGCCGAACGGCACCCCGCCCGCCCGGCTCGCGCCCAGCGCCGAGGAGGCGACCGAGTCCACCGCCGAGTCGACCGGCCCGCCGGCGGCGAAGGCGTCGTGCATCGCGCGGCACCCCTCCGGCTCCACGGCGGCCACGTGCAGGCCCGACAGGGCCGCCCCGGCGGCCAGCCCGCCGCCGCCCACGGCCACCGCGACGACGTCCACGTCCGGCGCGTCCTCGACCACCTCGGCGGCGACCGTGCCCTGCCCGGCGATGACCGCCAGGTCGTCATAGGCCTCCACGTAGAACCCGGACGCCTCGCGCGCCGCCTCCGCGGCCTGCGCGTAGGTCGCCCCGGCCCGGATGAGCTTCGCGCCCGCCGCCTCGATCCGCCGCACCTTGCCCTCCGGCGCGCCGACCGGCACGTACACCGTGGCCTGGGTGCCCAGCAGCCGGGCGGCGGTGGCCACGCCCAGGCCGTGGTTGCCGCCCGACGCGGTGACCACCCGGTCCGGCACGCCGGCGGCGAGCAGCGTGTTCACCGCGCCGCGCAGCTTGAACGAGCCGGAGAGCTGGAGGTGTTCGAGCTTGAGCACGAGCGGCCGGCCGTCCACCTCGACCCGCCACAGGGGCGTGCGGCGGACGTGCGGGCGGATGCGGTCGGCGGCGGCGACGACGTCGGGGGTGGTCATGCGGTCAAGGATGCGCCTACCCGGCGATCCCCCTGTACACCCACATGACGAGGGTCACCGCGCCGACCACGAAGCACAGCAGCGCCACGATCAGGCCGAGCAGCACCAGGATGTTCGTGGTCCACGAGGAGTCCCGGTCGTCGGCCGCCGCGAGTTCGGCCCGCAGCTGCTCGGAGACCGCGCCCTGGAGGGCGGTGAGCCGGATCCGCGCGGTTTCCGTGGTGGCTTCGCCGGTCGCCCAGTTCAGCGACGCCAGGCGGGATTCGGGGGTGCGGTAGGCCCGTTCGAACGCGGCCAGCTCGGTCTCGTCGCGGCGGTCGGCGAGGTAGCTCCAGCGGCCGGCCTGGGCGGTGTCGCCGAGCACCCGGTAGACCTCGGCGAGCCGGTCGCGCAGGTCGAGCCGGTCCGGGTAGCTGGTGACCAGCCCGACCAGCCGTTGCCGGGCACGCAGGACGCTGGCCAGATCGCCACGCTCGACCTCTTCTGCGGCCTTGCGAAGCGTCAGCTCGACAGGCATGAGCCACATCGTCCCAGCCGGTGCAACCGTAGGATCCTCGGGTGATCGGGGTGTCGTTGGTGGCGTTCGGCCTGGCCTGGTGGCTGGGGCTGTACCTGGTGGCGAGGAATCCGCGCAAGCCCGTGCTGCACCGCGCCGCCGCTGGTCTGGTGGCCTACGCGGCGGCGCTGGCGCTGCCCGTCCCGCCCGTCGTGCTCGCGCTTCCGGCCGTGGCGTGGACCGGCGCGATCGTCTGCCTGCTGCCCGGCAGCCACGACCGGTGGTGGCGGTGGAGCGCGGTCCCGCTGCTGGTGGCGGCGTGGTTCGCGCCCGTGGTCGTGTTGGCCCCGTTGGCTTTCGCGCTGGTCCTCCACGTGCGGCGGACGCGGACGCTGCTCGGCGCGGCGACGGTGATGTTCCTGCTCGGCTCGGCCCTGGTCCTCACCGGATTCACCCCTTCGGTGTGGCTGATTGCCTCGATCGGAGTAGACCTGCTGGTGTTCGGCGTCCTGGTGGCGCTGCGCGACGCGTTCGACGAGGGCGAGGCGATCCGGGCCGACATGTCGCGCTCCCTGCTCGGCTCGGCGGGCTTGGCGGTCGTGTTCGGCGGGCAGGTCGCGCTGTTCCTGGACGACCGGCTCACGCCCCTGCTGTACGGCACGGTGGCCGCCGCGATCGCGCTGCACGTGCTGGCCAACCCGCTCGCGGCGATCGTGGACCGGGTGGCCGTGCCGGCCGTCGCGGCGGAGCGGGCCGAGCTGCGCGACGCCGTGGACGCGCTGCCGAAGCTCGACCAGCGCACGTCGCTGGACGAGGTCGACCTGGTGAAGTCCACCCGGCGGGCGCTCAGCGGCTACGGCGACCTGGGCAAGCTGGTCGCCAACCCGCTCACCCGGCTGCCGCTGATCGACGCCCGGCTGGCCGCGCGCGGCGCGCCGGACCAGCCGCTGGAACGCGCCGCGGAATTGAAGTCGCTGTTGTTGGAGAGCATTCTCCGGTTGAAACCGCGCGAGGGCGCGTTCGGCACGAGCGACGAGTGGCGGCACTACAACGCGCTGTACTTCTATTACGTCGTCGGCATTCGACCGTATTCACGCCGGACGAAACGCGAAGACCTCGACCCGGACGCGCGCAAAGCGCTCGCCTGGTTCGTCGGCCAGGTGCCCGAGCGGACCCTGCACAACTGGCAGAACGCCGGGGCCAAGCTGGTGGCCGCCGACCTGTCCGCCCGCGTTCCGGATTGAGCGGACCCCAGGTCGACCTGCCCGAACTGGCAGCCGATGGCAGTGTTCGGCGTCGTGCCGGCAGTGCCCGCGACCCTAACTTCGGGGCCATGACGACAACTCAGGTCCGCAACGACGGTTTCCTCCGCTTCGTGCTCAAGCTCGACGGCGTCGCCTCGGGCTCGGTGGGCGTGCTGGCCCTCCTGGTGGACGCGCCACTCGGCCTGCCGAGGGCGCTGGTGCTCGGTCTCGGCGTATTCCTGGTGTTTTACGGCGTGGGCGTCTTCCTGCTCGGCGTGAAGCCGGTCCGGCCGTTGGTCGGCGTGGTCGTGGTGGCCAATTTCGTGTGGGCGGTGGACAGCTTCCTGACCGCTTTCGCGGGCTGGTTCCCGGTCACCACCCTCGGCGCGGTGGTGATCGTCGCCCAGGCGGTCGCCGTGCTCGGGTTCCTGGTCCTCCAGGTGGTCGGCCTGCGCCGCGCGGCCTAGGAGCGCAGGGTCCGGCTCCGGCCCCGGAACTCCGCCACCACCTCGTCACCCCGGCGCACGGTGATGTCGTAGATCCCGCTGCGCCCGAACCGGACCCGCTCCACGGCGGTGGCCACCAGCTCGTCGCCCACCCCGCACGGCACCAGGAAGTCGATCTCCGCCTGCGCCGCGACCGTCACCGACCCGGGGCGGTTGCAGGCGCAGGCGAAAGCCGTGTCGGCGAGCAGGAACACGTACCCGCCGTGCGCGATCCCGTGCCCGTTGATCATCCGCTCGGTTACCGTCATCGCCAGCGTGGCGGAACCGTCCGCGAGCGCCAGCGGTCTGATGCCGAGCGCGGTCGACGCGGGGTCGTTGGCGAGCATCTGCGCGGGTCCGTCCATGGGTGCACTGTAGGAGGTCGGGTGTTCGGGGCGAAGCGGCGCGAGGAACAGCTCCAGGACCGGCTGGCCGGGCTGGAACGCCAGGTGGCCGCCCTGACGGCGCAGGTCGAGGCGGTCCGGCCGCTGCTCGCCGACGTGGCCCGGGTGGCGGCGCTGACGGCCGCCGCGGACAGCGCCGTGACGGCCCTGGAGCGCCGGGCCGAGCCCCTCGGCATCGGTCGGCCGCGCACCGACGGGCGGCTGAACACCGTGTACCGGGCCGACGTGCTCGGGTTCGTCGCCGTCTACGTGGACACCGGCCTCACCTCGGACGTGGAGCTGCTGGTCGGGCCGGAGAACCCGCCGGCGGAGCGCGTCGGCGTGCTGGACACCGGCGGCGAGCGCAACTGCTACGCGGGGGCGATCGTGCGGCCGGGCGAGTACTGGCTCGCCGCCTCGACCCGCGCGGAGCCGGACCCGGCGTTCAAGATCCACTTCACCCCGCTGTTCTGATGCTGGTCGAGATCGGTCGGGCGGTCGCGCTGTTCGCCGTGACGAACGTGGACGACCTGCTCGTCCTGGCCCTGTTCTTCGCCCAGGGCGTGCCGCGGGCGAAAGTGGTCCTGGGCCAGTACCTGGGGTTCACCGGCATCCTGGTGGCGGCCGTCGCCGCAGCGCTCGGCGCGACCCTGCTGCCGCCGGAATCGCTGCCGTACCTGGGGCTGCTGCCCATCGCCCTGGGGTTGAGGGCGGCGTGGCGGGCGTGGCGCGGGGGAGACGACGAGGAGCCGTCGGCGGAGGGCGTCCTGGCCGTGGCG
Organism: Saccharothrix sp. NBAS 001; assembly: GCF_056640475.1. Lineage (NCBI taxonomy): Bacteria > Bacillati > Actinomycetota > Actinomycetes > Pseudonocardiales > Pseudonocardiaceae > Saccharothrix > Saccharothrix sp. NBAS 001. The sequence continues at coordinate 6,485,415 of NZ_CM153251.1, read as the reverse complement.
GCCGTGACGTTCGCCAACGGCGGCGACAACATCGGCGTGTACGTGCCGGTGTTCGCCACGACGGGGATCGTCCTGTACGTCGTGGTGTTCCTGGCGCTGGTGGCGGTGTGGTGCGCGGCGGGGTACTACTTCGCGACGCGCCGAGCCGTGGCGGACCGGCTGTCCAGGTGGGGCACGGTCCTGCTGCCCGTGGTGCTCATCGGCGTCGGCCTGCTGGTCCTGTTCGGATAGTGCTCGTACGCCGGTCGTGCCCGACCTGTCCGCGAGGTTCTTCCCCGCACACTCGGGGGTGTTCCGTCGCGCTGCCGCTCGGCCTCGCGTTCAGTGCGGTCTTCCCCGCCTACGCGGGGGTGGCCCTACCCAGAACGGGCGGATGCGGGTCGTCACGGCCCCCACTGCGGAGGCTTCAACACGCGGTACACGGGCGTCGGCCGGTCTGCCGGACCCTGGAAAGAGGGCGGCGGGGGTAGGCGATGTGCGTTCGCCCACCCCCGCCGCCGTGCAGGGATTACTGAGTGAAGCCCTTGAAGATGTTCGTGAACTCGTACTGCGACTGGGAGATGCTGCTGCACGTCGGCGAGATGCCGCCACCCGGGCAGGAACCGTTGTCGCGGCCGACCGACCAGAACCCGAGCAGGCCGATCTTGTTCGAGTTCGCCCACGACACCAGCTTGTTGGCGTGTGCCTGGGTGAAGATCTTGCCGTTGTAGTTGCGGCCGATCATCGGGGTCACGCCCAGCAGGCGCTTGAGTTCCGCGTCGGACTTCGCCGGCCAGATGGTCTTCATCTGCTTCAGCGACGCCTCGGCCGCCGCGATCACCGCGTCGCCCCAGTCGGCCCGCGACGAGCCGAACTCCATGGTCATCGGGTTCACCAGCACGGTGAGGCCCTTGGCCGCCGCGTTCTGCAGGATCTGCACCGAGTACGGGTCCATGCCGTAGTCGTCGCCCTGCACGCGCATCGTGTAGCTGATCGCCGTCCCGCGCTCGGTCTGGAGCTTCTTCAGCGCCGTGTTGACCAGGTCGTGCGGGATGGACGCCTCGACGTCCACGTCCAGGTGGTTGCTGCCGACCGCGTCGAGCACCTTCTTGTACGCGCCGACCAGGGCGTCGGCCGTGGAGCAGGTGTACTCCAGGTACGGGCCCGCCGCGCCGCCGGTCGCCACGATCACGTCGCCGCCGAGCGCCTTCAACGCCTTGACGTCGTTGATGATCCGGCTGTCGTTCAACGGGAGCGTGCCGCCCCACGACGGGTTGCAGCCGGAGCTGTCGGCGAGCGCGAACGCCAGCGTGTACACCTTCTGGCCGGTCGCGCGGGCCATCGACTCCAGTGACGGCGTCGGCATCGTGATGTCCACGTAGGGCGCGGACTTGAGGCTGCCGGGCGGGGGAGTCGAGGTGGTCGTCGTCAGGGTCGTGGTGGTGCTGCTGCTCGTCGTGGTGGACGTCGTCGTGGAGGTCGTGGTCGACGTCGTCGTGGTGGTCGTCGTGGTCGTGGTGGTTCCGCCCGCGCACGGCTGGCCGTTGAGCTTGCAGTTGGCCGGCAGTCCGGTGCCGCTCGCCAGGAACCCGAACGAGGCGGACGCGCCCGCCGCGAGGGTGCCGTTGTACTCGCGGTTGGTGAACGTGTGGTGGTTGCCGGAGCTGGCCAGCGTGGCGTCCCAGTAGGAACCGGGCTTGGTGCCGGACGGCAGGTCGAACTCCAGCTTCCAGCCGGACAGCTGCGCGCTGCCGGCGGTGATGGTGTACTTGCCCTGGTAGCCGGAACCCCACGAGGAGTCCTGGCTGAACACGGCGGTGGGTGACGCGGCTGCGCCCGCCGGCGCGACCAGGACGAGGCCCGTGGTCGCCACCGCGGCGACTCCGGCCGCGAGGGCGGCCAGGCTCTTGCGCTTGTTCGACATCGCACTTGCTCCCGTGGCAGGGGGACGGGTTTGGAAGTGGTGCGGGAGCGCGGGGCGCGGCACGCCCCCACACCACGTCGTGTGCGGTGCCGTCGCAACTGTCAGCACCGACAAGGTGACGGTAGGTGGCCTAGACCACCTCGTCAATGGGTCTAGACCTTTTCAGTTTTGACCGGGTCGGAAACGGGGGTGGGAGACTGTGCCCCGTGGATGACGCACCTTGGCCCGCCGGCGCCGCTACCGGCATCGGCTCCCTGCCCGGAACCGACCCGCTGGAGGCCGCGCGGATCGTCCTGGGCGAGCTGCCCGACCTCCCCCACCTGCCCGAACTGCCCGCGCGCGGGGTCGGTGCGGACATCATCGGCCGCACCGCGGCCCTCCTGGTCGACCTGCCGGTGGAGGTCGTGACGGCCGGCTACCGGACCGCCGCGCACCCCGGCAAGGACCACCGCCGCGGGGTGGACTTCCTGCGCCGCGACCTCGACGCGTTCGAGGAGGCGGCCGACGGTCTGACGCCCGCTACCGTGAAAATCCAGGCGGCCGGGCCGTGGACGCTGACCGCCGGCATCGAGCTGATGCGCGGCCACCGGGTGCTCACCGACAAGGGCGCGCTGCGCGAGTTCGCCGCGTCGCTGACCGAGGGCCTGGCCCGGCACGCGGCCGAGGTGGCCAAGCGGACCGGCGCGCGGGTGGTCGTGCAGCTCGACGAGCCGACGCTGCCCGCCGTGCTGCGCGGGCTGCTGCCCACGCCGTCGAAGCTCGGCACGGTCGCCGCGGTCCCGGAACCCGACGCGCGCGCGTTGCTGGAGTCGGTGATCGAGGGGATCGGCGTGGACGTCGTGGTGCACTGCTGCGCGTCGAAGCCGCCGATCTCGCTGCTGCGCGGTGCGGGCGCGAAAGCGGTCTCGTTCGACGTGTCCGTCCTGGACGCCGGGATGTGGGACGAGATCGGGGAGGCGTGGGAGGAGCGCACGACGTTGTTCCTCGGTCTGACCCCGAGCCTCGACCCGGGCCGCCCGCCGACCCTGCGCGAGGTGGCGAAGCCGGCGCTGGACCTGGTGGACCGGCTGGGTTTCCCGCGCTCGATCCTCGCCACGCACGCGCTGCCGACCCCGGCGTGCGGGATGGCGGGCGCGAACGCCGGGTGGGTGCGCCGGGCGCTGGCGCTGACCCGCGACACCGGGAAGGCGTTCCTGGAGCCGCCCGAGGGCTGGTAACCGGTCGGGTCGGCGGCTAGTCTTCCGGTAATTAGGGAAGTTTCTTTACTTAAGGCCACCGCCGCCGGCCGGAGCGGAGGTTCCATGCGGTTCCCACGTTGGGCGCTGGCGTTCGCCTTGATCGGTTCGGTGGCGGTGACCCCCGCCCAGGCGGAGCCCGGTGGGTCGGCTGTCGGTGGGTCGGCTGCCGACGTGTCGGCCAAGGCGTCGGCCCCTCAGGTGCGGGTGGACCAGGTCGGGTACGGGACGGCCGAGGCGAAGCAGGCGTACCTGATCGCGCCCTCGGCGGTGTCCGGCAAGTTCACGGTGGTGGACGCGGCCGGCAAGACCGCGCTGTCCGGGCAGGTCGGCAAGTCGCTGGGCAAGTGGAGCGCGAAGTTCGGCGCGGTGCAGCCGATCGACTTCTCCGGGCTCACCAAGGCGGGCACGTACCGGGTCAAGGCGGGCGGCGCGACGTCGCCCGCGTTCAAGGTCGCCGACGGCCTGTTCGCCCCGGTCGCCGACGCCACCGTGGAGTTCTTCCAGGCGCAGCGTGACGGCGCGGACGTCATCCCCGGGCGGCTGGGCCGCAAGGCCGCGCACCTCACCGACCGCAAGGCGACCGTCTACGAGACGCCGGTCTTCCGCGGCGAGGGCGGCGACGAACTCGCCGCGCCGCTCAAGCCCGCCGGCCCGACCGCGGACGTCGAGGGCGGCTGGTTCGACGCCGGCGACTTCGTGAAGTTCACCCACGCCTCCGCCTACGCCACGGCGTCCCTGCTGTTCGCGCAGCGCGAGCGGGAGACCCCGGCGCTCGCGGCCGAGACGAAGTTCGGCCTGCGCTGGCTGGACAAGGTGTGGGACGCCGACGCGAAGGTGCTCTACGCCCAGGTCGGCATCGGCACCGGCAGCGCCGAGCACGGTTTCGTCGGCGACCACGACGTGTGGCGGCTGCCCGAGGACGACGACAAGCTCACCGTCAAGCCGGGCGACGAGAAGTACTTCATCAAGAACCGCCCGGTGTTCCGCGCCAACAAGCCGGGCGAGAAGATCAGCCCGAACCTGGTCGGCCGGGTGACCGCGTCGTTCGCGCTGGCCGCGCAGGTCGAGGCGCGCCGCGACCCGGACCTGGCCCGCTCCCACCTGGAGCAGGCGGCGGCGCTGTTCGCCCTGGCCAAGACGACCGACGTGGGCGAACTGGTGTCGGCGTTCCCGCACGCCTACTACCCCGAGAACTCGTGGGCCGACGACCTGGAGTTCGGCGCCACCCAGCTCGCGCTGGCGGGCCGGGCGCTCGCCGACCCCCGGTCGGCGGGCTGGGCCAAGGCCGCCACGCACTGGGCGAAGGTCTACCTGGCCAGTGGTGACACCGACACGCTCAACGTCTACAACACCAGCGCGCTGGGCCACTACGACCTGGCCAAGCTGCTGCGCGCGGGCGTCCCCGGCGCGGAGGTGACCGAGGCCCAGCTGGTCGGCGACCTCCGCCGCCGGCTCCAGTCCGGTGTGGACAGCGCGGCGCGCAGCCCGTTCCGCACCGCCGCGAACGTGGCGGCGTTCGACGCGGCCACCCGCAGCTTCGGCTTCGCCGCGACCGCGCGGCTGTTCCGCGACCTGACCGGCGACAAGTCGTTCGACGCGTTCGGCGTGCGGCAGCGCAACTTCACGCTGGGCGCGAACGCGTGGGGCACCACGCTGGTGGTCGGGGTCGGCAGCACGTTCCCGCAGTGCCCGCACCACCAGGCCGCGAACCTGTCCGGCGACCCGAACGGCGGCAAGCGCGTGCTGGTCGGCGCGGTGATCAACGGGCCGAACGACGCGAAGCTGTTCGCGGACCTCGGCGAGATGCCGGCGGGCGCGATCGCGTGCGCCAAGCCGTACACGAAGGAGTTCGACTCGTCGGCGTCGCGGTTCGTCGACGAGCTGAGGTCGTGGCCGAGTTCGGAGCCGGCGATCGACTTCACCGCCACGGCGGCGGTCGCGTTCGCCCTGTCCTAGCCGCTGCGCCCGGAGGGCTCCCGCCACGCCCGGCGGGAGCCCTCCGCCGTCACAGCCGTTCGAACGGCTCCGCGTACCGGAACGCGCCGCGCTGGTTGGGGCGGTAGGCGTGCAGGGTCCGCACCTGGAAGTGCGCGCCCCACTCCGGGCTGGGCGCGTCGACGCCCAGGTCGGCGGCGGGCCGGAAACCGAACCGGGAGTAGTAGGCGGGGTTGCCGAGCAGCGCCACGAGGGGCTCGCCGAGCGCGTCGGCCGCGCCGAGCACCGCGTGCACGAGGGCCTTGCCGACGCCGCGCCGCTGGTGGTCCGGGTGCACGCTGAGCGGCCCGAGCCCGAGCGCCGGGCCGTCGTTGAGCGCGGCCCGCGTGCACACCACGTGCCCGATCACCGCGCCCTCCGGGGATTCGGCGACCAGCGACAGCTCCGGGATCCAGCCGGAGTCCGCGCGCAGTTCGCTGACCAGCCAGGTCTCGCCGCCGGGGTGCGCGGCGAAGGCGGCGTCGGTGACGTCGGTGATGGCCTGGACGTCGTCGGGTGTCTCGCGTCGGATGAGCACCCGCCGAGCCTACGACCCGGCCAGGTGCACGCCCGCCGGCATCCGGGCTCCGCGCAGGAAGCCCAGCAGCACGTTCTGGAACGCCCGCGCGGCGGTGGTCGGGGCGACGTCCGTCCGGTGCGCGAGCCCGACCGTGCGGGTGGTGCTGGGCGCGAGCGGCGTGCCGTGCAGCGACCGGGTGGCCAGCACCGTGCTCGGCACGATCGCCACCCCCAACCCGACCTCGACGAACCGCAGCACCGCGTCCATCTCGCCGCCCTCCACCGCGAACTGGGGCTCGAACCCGGCCCGGCGGCACGCGGCGAGCGTCGTCTCGCGCAGGTCGTAGCCGGGCCGGAACATCACCAGCGGGTGCTCTGCCAGCTCCGGCAGGCGCAGCCGGGGCACGCCGAGCGGTTCGGCGGACGCGACCACGAGTTCCTCGCGCAGGACGGGCTGGACGGTGAGCGCCCGGTTGGCGTCGGCCGGCGACACGATGACCAGCGCCAGGTCGAGGTCGCCCGCCTCCAGCGCGGCCACCAGGTCCCGCGACCCGCCTTCGGTGACCGACACCCGGATGCCGGGGTAGGCGTCGTGGTAGCGCTTGATGACGTCGGCGAACAGGCTCACGCACAGGCTCGGCGTGGCGCCGACCCGCACCCGGCCCCGGCGCAGCCCGACCAGCTCCGCGACCTCCAGCCGCGCGGTGTCCACATCGGACAGGATCCGGTTGGCGACCGGCAGCAGCGCCTCGCCGGCGGGGGTGAGCGTGATGTTGCCGCGCGCCCGGCTGAACAGCTCCGCGCCCAGTTCCTTCTCCAGCGCGTGGATCTGCTTGGAGAGTGAGGGCTGCGCCACACGGACTTCCTCGGCGGCCTTGGTGAAGTGCCGCGTCCGGGCCACTGCCAGGAAGTATGCGAGCTGCTGGAGCGTCATAGCCCCAGGCTATCGTCAAGCAGCTCACCATGTATTGGACGACTTGTCGGCCGGGTTCCTAGCTTCGAGGCGTGGACACGATCCGGCTCTACCGCAGCACGATCGGCAAGAAGGCCGTCATGGCGGTCACCGGGGCCGTGATGTTCCTCTACGTCATCGTGCACATGCTCGGGAACCTGTCGATCTTCGCCGGGCCCGGCACGCTCGACGCGTACGGCAAGTTCCTGCGCGACATCGGCGTGGTCTGGCCGGTACGGGCCGGGCTGCTCGCGTGCGTCGTCCTGCACTTCGTCGCCGCCTACCAGTTGACGGCGCGCGCCCGCAAAGCCCGTGGCCGCTACGAACACCGCCGGGTCGTGCAGGGCTCCTACGCCGCGCGCACGATGCGGTGGGGCGGCGTGATCATCGGGCTGTTCGTGGTCTACCACCTGCTCGACCTCACGGTCGGGTGGCTCAACCCGAACGGCGTGCACGGCGCGATCCACGCCAACGTCGTCGCCGACTTCCAGCACTGGTACGTGGTGCTGGCCTACACGGCGGCCGTGCTCGCGCTCGGTTTCCACATCCGGCACGGGGTGTGGAGCGCGACCCGGACGCTGGGCGTGACCACCTCGCGGGTGGCGGGCCTGGCCGCGGCGGTCGTGATCTGCGCCGGTTTCCTTTCCGTTCCCTTCGCCGTCTTCACCGGATTGGTGAGCTGACATGCCCTCTGACAAGCCCTCCGACCTGCCCCGGTACACCGAAGGCCGGCCGATCCGCGACCAGCGCGTGCCGGACGGCCCGATCGAGAGCCGCTGGGACCGCCGCCGGTTCTCCGCCCGCCTGGTGAACCCGGCCAACCGCCGCAACCGCAGCGTGATCGTCGTGGGCACCGGCCTCGCGGGCGGTTCGGCCGCCGCCACCCTGGGCGAGCTGGGCTACCAGGTGAAGTCGTTCTGCTACCAGGACAGCCCGCGCCGCGCGCACAGCATCGCCGCGCAGGGCGGGATCAACGCCGCCAAGAACTACCGCAACGACGGCGACAGCGTGCACCGCCTGTTCTACGACACCGTCAAGGGCGGCGACTTCCGCGCCCGCGAGTCGAACGTGCACCGGCTGGCGCAGGTCAGCGTCGAGATCATCGACCAGTGCGTGGCCCAGGGCGTGCCGTTCGCCCGCGAGTACGGCGGCCTGCTGGACACCAGGTCTTTCGGCGGCGCGCAGGTTTCCCGCACGTTCTACGCGCGCGGCCAGACCGGGCAGCAACTCCTCCTGGGCGCGTACCAGGCGCTGGAACGCCAGATCAGCGCCGGCCGGGTGGAGATGCACCCCCGCACCGAGATGCTGGACCTGCTGGTGGTCGACGGGCGGGCGCGCGGGATCGTGGTGCGCGACCTGGTCACCGGCGCGGTGTCGACGCACTTCGCGGACGCCGTCGTGCTCGCGACCGGCGGCTACGGCAACGTGTTCCACCTGTCCACGAACGCCAAGGGCTGCAACACCACCGCGATCTGGCGCGCGCACCGCCGCGGCGCGCTGTTCGCGAACCCGTGCTTCACCCAGATCCACCCGACGTGCATCCCGATCAGCGGCGACCACCAGTCGAAGCTGACGCTGATGAGCGAGTCACTGCGCAACGACGGCCGCGTGTGGGTGCCGAAGAACGCGCAGGACCCGCGTTCCCCCAACGACATCCCGGAAGGCGAACGCGACTACTTCCTGGAGCGCATGTACCCGGCGTTCGGCAACCTCGTGCCACGCGACATCGCGTCCCGCGCGGCGAAGAACATCTCCGACGAGAAACGCGGCGTGTACCTCGACTTCGCCGACGCCATCACACGCCTGGGCGCGCACGCCGTGGAGGAGCGCTACGGCAACCTGTTCGAGATGTACGAGCGCATCACCGGCGAAGACCCGTACCGGGTGCCGATGCGCATCTACCCGGCCGTGCACTACACGATGGGCGGCCTGTGGGTCGACTACGACCTGCGCTCCAACATCCCCGGCCTGTACGTGATCGGCGAAGCGAACTTCTCCGACCACGGCGCGAACCGGCTGGGCGCGAGCGCGCTCATGCAGGGCCTGGCCGACGGCTACTTCGTGCTGCCCGGCGTGATCGGCGACTACCTGGCCGACGCGCCCTTCGAACCACTCTCCGAGGACCACCCGACCGTGGCGGACACCGTGTCCGAGGTGCGCGGCCGGGTGAAGACCCTGCTCGCGGTGGACGGCGACCGCACGGTCGAGTCGTTCCACCGCGAGCTGGGGCGCCTGATGTGGGACGAGTGCGGCATGGAGCGCAACGAGGCCGGGCTGCGCAAGGCGCTGGAGCGCATCCCGGAGCTGCGCGAGGAGTTCTGGCAGCGGGTCAAGGTGCCCGGCACGGGCGCGCGGCTCAACCAGGAGCTGGAGAAGGCCGGCCGGGTCGCGGACTTCTTCGAACTGGCCGAGCTGATGTGCGTGGACGCGCTGCACCGCGAGGAGTCCTGCGGCGGCCACTTCCGGTCCGAGTCGCAGACCCCGGACGGCGAGGCGCGCCGCGACGACGCCCGGTTCTCCTACGTCGCGGCGTGGGCGTGGACCGGCGCAGAACCCGTGCTGCACAAGGAAGACCTCGTTTTCGAGCACGTCCAGCCGAGCACCCGGAGCTACGCGTGAAACTCACCTTGCGGATCTGGCGGCAGAGCGGCGCGACCGGGCGGCTGGTGGAGTACCCGCTGGACGACCTGTCGGCGGACATGTCGTTCCTGGAAGCGCTGGACGTCCTCAACGAACGGCTGGTCCTCGCCGGCGAGGACCCCGTGGCGTTCGACCACGACTGCCGCGAAGGCATCTGCGGCATGTGCGGCGTGATGATCAACGGCGTCGCGCACGGCCCGCAGAAGGCGACCACCGCGTGCCAACTGCACCTGCGCAGCTTCGAGGACGGCGACGTGCTGACCGTCGAGCCGTGGCGCGCCGACCCGTTCCCGGTCGTGCGCGACCTGGTCGTGGACCGCAGCGCGTTCGACCGGATCGTGGCCGCCGGCGGGTACGTCAGCGTGCCCACCGGCAGCGCACCCGACGCGCACGCCACCCCCGTGCCGAAACCGGACGCGGACACCGCGTTCGAGGCGGCGGCGTGCATCGGGTGCGGCGCGTGCGTCGCCGCGTGCCCCAACGGGTCGGCGATGCTGTTCACCGCCGCGAAGGCCACCCACCTCGGCGTGCTGCCACAAGGACAGCCGGAGCGGTACTCGCGGGCCCGCGACATGGTCGCCGAGCACGACGCGCTCGGGTTCGGCGGCTGCACCAACACCGGCGAGTGCACCGCGGCGTGCCCCAAGGGAATCCCCCTGACCACCATCGCCCGGCTCAACGCCGACCTGCTGCGCGCTCACACCACGCGCAGCGACAGGTAGCCCACCGAGCACACCAGGACCGTCGCCAGCAGACCCAGCAGCAGGGCGCGCGGCCCGGTCGCGAGCAGCGCGCGCGGCCGGACCGCCGTGCCCAGCCCGAACATCGCCGCCGCGAACAACACCGTGGTCAAGGTCTTGGTGCCGTCCAGCAACCCCGAAGGGAGCACGTCGGTCGACCGCAGCGCGACCATCGCCAAGAACCCGACCAGGAACAACGGCACCACCGGCCCGCGCTGCCGGCTCACCCCGGCCACGATCGGCGCGAGCAGCACCACCCGGCTCAGCTTCACCGCCATCGCGGTCGCCATCCCGGACGCGGGCGCCGCGGCGGCCACCTGCGCCACCTCGTGCACGCTCAACCCGATCCACTCCGGCGACGCGCCCAGCAGCGGCAGCACGACCATCGTCGCCGTCCCGAACAGCGTGACCAGCGCCACGCCGGTGGCCACGTGCTCCTCGTCCCGCTCGCTCGACACCGCCGCGATGGCCGACGCGCCGCAGATCGAGAACCCGCTGGCCACCAACAAGGTCAACCCGCGCGGCAACCCCAACCGCCCGCCCAGCCACAACGTGCCGAAGAACGTGACACCGACCGTCACCACCGCGGCGACCAGGATCCCCGGCCCGAGTTCCAGCAGCTGCGGCAGCGACAACTGCAGACCCAGCAGCACCACCCCCGCGCGCAGCAGCTTGCGGGTGAGCGGCGCCAGGTCCGGCAACCGGCCACCCACCAGGACACCCAGCACGAGCGCGGCGATCAGCACACCACCACGTTCGGCCGAACGGCCGCGCTCCGGTAGCCGGCACCCGGCGATGAAGTCATACCCTGGGGCTATGACCGAGCCGCCGGACCTCGCCTCGCTGCGCCTGCTCGTGCTGGTCGGCGAGCTGGGCAGCCTCGGCCGCGCCGCGCAGGAACTCGGCGTGGCGCAGCCCTCGGCCAGCAAGCGGCTGGCCACCCTGGAACGCCGGCTCGGCCTCGTCCTGCTCGACCGGGGCCGGCGCGGCTCCGCGCTCACCCCGGCGGGCGTGGTCGTCACCGAACGCGCCCGGCGCGTCCTCGACGAGGTGACCGGGCTGCTCGCCGCAGCCGACGCGCTGCGCGCCGAACGCGACGCCGGCCTGCGCGTCGCGGCCAGCATGACCGTCGCCGAACACCTCGCCCCGGTGTGGATCGGCGAACTCCGCCGCACCCACCCCGACCTGCACGTCGGCCTGCGCGTGACGAACTCCGAAACCGTCCTGCGGCTGCTCCACGACGGAGCCGCCGACCTCGGGTTCGTCGAAGCACCCGGCGCGGTGACCGGCCTGTCCTCCCGCAAGGTCGCGGTCGACCGGCTCGCCGTCGTCGTCCCGCCCGGCCACCGCTGGGCCAAGCGCCCGGTGACCGTCACCGAACTCGCCGCCACCCCGCTCGTCGTGCGCGAACGCGGCTCCGGCACCCGCGACACCCTCGACAAGGCCCTGCCCGGCGCGGTGCCGCCCGCACTCGAACTGGGCTCCACCACGGCCGTGCGCGGCGCGGTCGTGGCCGGCGTCGCGCCCGCCGTGCTGTCCGTGCTCGCCGTCGCCCTCGACCTGGCCGACGGCCGGCTGGTCGAGGTGCCGGTGGACGGGCTGGACCTGCGGCGCGTCCTGCGGGCCGTGTGGGCCGGCGGGCGGCGTCTCGTGGGACCTGCCGCGGAACTCCTCGCGGTCGCCGCCCGGCGTAGTTCAATGGGCGCATGAGCTGGTTGCGCCGACGCACCGAACCCGACACCCCGCCCGTGCACCTGCCCAACCCGGCCGAGGCGGCGGAGGCGTTCTGGCGGCGGTGGCTCGACCTGCTGCCCGAGATCAGCGCGGCGCTGGGCGACGGCGAACCGCACCGGGTGGAGAACGACCTGTGCGACCTGGTCGCCGGCCTGCACCCGGACCTGCACTTCTCCCTCGAACGCGGCCACCGCGCGATCTACGCCCTGGTGGTGAGCGGCCAGGAAGACCCGAGGCTGCGCCCGTACACCGACGCCTGGACCGCCGCCGCGCCGCCCGAGGACATGATCTGGGAGTACCACGACTCGGTCCCGCCCGTGCCCGACCCGACCCTGGTCACGGTCAACCTGGGCACGAAAGCCGTCCGGCTGGCCGACGTGCGGGTCGTCGCACAACCGGCGGACGGCCTGGTAGATGTGGCCGTCTTCCACCCGCTGTTCGGCGAACTGGACGACACCCAACGCCGGACGATGACGTTCCTGCCGCTGGACGTGACCCTCGGCGAACGCCTGGCCGCCGAACGCCTGGGCCGCGTGGAAACCGCCCTCACCGAACCCGAGGGCACCATCGACCTGCCAGCCCTGCGCGACCTCGTCCGAGACCTGCCCACCCCACCCGCCTGACCCCGCTCGCCACCGACCCTCACCCCGACCCTCACCCCGACCGGGCGGCACCCGGCGAAACCCCGAACGCCCGCTTGTAAGCCCGGCTGAACGCCGCCTCCGACTGGTACCCGAACCGGTGGGCGACCGCGCTCAACGTCTCCGTCGAGTGCCGCAGGTGCGCCTGCGCCCGCTGCATCCGCCACCGCGTCAGGTAGCGGATGGCGGGCTCGCCCACCAACTCGGTGAACCGGCCCGCGAACACCGAGCGCGACAACCCCGCCTCCCGGGCCAACCCGGTCACCGTCCACTCGCGCTCGGGAAACCGGTGCAGCGCGGTCAACGCCCGCCCCACGTGCACGTCCCGCAGCGCCGCCAACCACCCCACCCGCGCCTCGGCGGCGGTGTCCAGCCAAGTCCGGATCGCCTGCACCACCAGCACGTCCGCCAGCCGGGTGATCACCGTCTCGCCGCCGGCACGCGGCTCGGCGGCCTCCCGCGCGATCAGCCGCAACGTGCTGCGCAACCAGTCGTCGTCCCACGCCCCCACCCGCAACACGACCGGCAACTGCGCCACCAACCGTTGCGCCGCAACGTGATCGAACCGCACCACCCCGTACGTGACCTGAGCCGCCGCGCCACCCCCACCGTGCCGCAACACCTCGTACCGATCACCGATCCGCTCGACCGGCAACCCGAACAGATCCCGGACCGGCGCGTCGGGAGCGCTGCGCACCCGGTGCGGCGTGCCGTGCGGGATCAACACGAGGTTGCCCGGCCCCACGGTCATGGAGGGTGCCCCGTCCACCTCCCACACGCACGTGCCCGCCGTGACGATCCCGAACGTCATGAACCCGTCCAAGGAGGGCACCGAAATCCCCCACGGCGCACTCAGCTCGGCTCGGCAGTACAACGTCCCGGTGAGCCGCAACAGGTGCAGCGCCTCGCCGAGCTGATCGTCGGACGGCGGAAAGGGCCGAGTCATACCCCGGATGCTCGCACCGCCCGCACCGCGCGGTCCACGGTGGAGGACGAACGGCAAGGAACCCCGGCGCACCGGCCATGGTCCGACCCCGTGGGCGGTTTCCAGACTGGGGCCATGAACAAAGTGATCCTCATCGTGGCCGGCGTGGTGATGCTGGCCATCGGGGCGGCGACCCTGTTCGCGCCGGTTGCGTTCCACGCGTTGAACGGCACGGAACTGGGCGATTCGCCGGCGTTGTTGAGCGAGATCCGGGCTCCGGGTGGTGCGCTGGTGGTGCTGGGGTTGGTGGTCCTGGCCGGAGCGTTCCGTTCGGCGTTGACCGTCACGTCGGCGTGGTTGGGTGCGGTTCTCTATCTGTCCTACGGCCTGTCGCGGGTCGTGAGCGTCGTGGCGGACGGCCTCCCACCCACAACCCTGACAGCCGCCGCCGTGGCGGAGCTGCTCCTGGGCCTGGCCTGCCTACGCCCCTTGAAGTCCCGTACGGCCAGGTGAGCCTCTTGACCGGACCCCACCAGCCTGAGCCTGCCGGCCTTCACGCCCCACCTGCTGAGGCCGACCAGTTCACACGATCGAGTGGTCATCCCCGAAAACCGGCCAAAAACGTACGGTAACACCGTTCCGATTACTCGGTTGGATACAAGGAAACCCGCGAACCCCACACCTCAACTTCCCGCCACCCACGCCACTGCCCCCCGCCGACCACCCCCGTCCAGACCACCCCGTCCAGACCACCCCGTCCAGACCACCCCGTCCAGACCACCCCGTCCAGACCACCGCCGAACCCACTCCCCAGCCCAACACCCACACCCTCACCAGACCCACACCGCCACCGAGGCCAAGACCCCACGCCCGCCCACAGCCCACAGCCCGAACGCCGACAGCCCGAACACCCACAGCCCGAACCCCGACCAGACGCCACCCGCCCGGCGCACGCGGCAGCGGCACCCGCCGCGACACCACGCGGCCGCCCGTGCCCGCGCGTCGCGCGCACCCCGCGCGTCGCGCGCACGGCCGCGCTGGCCCGCGCAGCGCCTGGCCACGTGCACCTCGCAGCGCCTGGCCGCGCAGCACCCCGCCGTGCGCACCCCGCGTACTCGTACTCGCGCGCAGTTCGTACGACGGCCGCTGCACCTGCCGTGGGCATGCAAGGCGAGGGCCGTGCCTGCAACGCTGGGACGCCTGTCCCAGCCGCAGGCACCGCGTGCCCTGGTGCGAGCACTCGCGTGTTCGCCGCGCATTGCCACGTGGCTGTGTGCCGCGCGTACAGCCACGCACCCCGGTGCCAGCCGTGCCGCCGCTCGGCTGGCGGCCGGGCCGCCCGGAAGCCGGGCTGCCCCGCCCAGTTGCCAGCCGGGCCGTGCAGCAGTCGCCGTGCCATCGCCGTGCCGCCGTGTCAGCCGCCACGTCGCTGCTTCGCCCGCGTCGCACCGACCGCCTGCCGCCGACCGCCGAGCGCTGGCTGCCGAGCGCTGGCTGCCGACCGGCTGCCGCTGAGCGCCGGCCGCCGACCGGTTTGGGCCGCTGGGGCCTGCCTGCGTGGCGCTGCCGGGCCACTGGGCGGCTGTGGCCCGGTGGTCTCGCGCTGCCGGGCTTCCTCGACCCTGTCCGGGGTCCATCCCGTCCGTCCCCGTGCGACTCGCGCGTTTTGCGTTGCCATGACGGCCGCCGGCGGACGCCCGCGCGTCGGCTGAGCGCGGCCGATCGGGTCAGACAGGGCCGCCAGAGCGTCTGTGCGGGTGGCGGCGCGCCGTGGCAGCCTCGGGCGTCCGGGCACGCTGCCACTGGCGGGCACCGATCGGGTGACGTCTGCGCGGTGTGGCGTGCCGTCTCGGGTTGTGTGGGCGGCGTGGGCGACGGTCGGGGGAGAGGAGGGTGCGGCAGGTCTGCCCTTGCGAACACCGGAATTGCCGGATCCGCAAAGATGCGGATCGCTCACGTGCGGAAATGGCGCGCGGCTTGATCGAACAGCGTCCGGCGGGTTTGGCTGGACGGCACCAGAGCGGGAGGGGAAGCAGATGGCCGATGTGGTGGTGAGGCCCGCGCGTGAGGACGAGTGGGCGGCGGCCGGTGTGATCACGGTCGAGGCGTACGCCGTCGACCGGTACATCGAGAGCCACAGCGGCGGGTACGCCGACGAGCTGGCCGACACCCGGGCCCGCGCGCGGCAGGCGGAGCTGCTGGTCGCGGTGGACGTGGCGGACACCCTGCTGGGCACCGTCACCATCGCGCTCCCCGGCACCCCGTACGCGGAGGTCAGCCAATCGGGCGAGGTCGAGTTCCGGATGCTCGCGGTCAGTCCCGCCGCGCGCGGGCGCGGGGTCGGCGAGGCTCTGGTCCGGGCGGTGATCACGCGGGCCCGGGAGGTCGGCGCGCGGCGCGTGGTGATGAGCAGCGCGGAGACCATGACCACCGCGCACCGGCTCTACCAGCGGCTCGGGTTCCGCCGGTTCCCGGAACGCGACTGGAACCCGGTCCCCGGCGTCCAACTGATCGCCTACGCCTTCAGCCTCGAACTCGCCTGACCTCGCTTGAACTGGACGGACGTCCGGGCAGACGGCACGCGGGCCGGACGTTCGTCGGGACGCCGCAGCGCGCATCCAGCGGGACACCGGAGAACGCATCCGGCAGACGCGGGGAGGACAGGCCAGGGCGGGTGCACGACCGGCACGCGGCCGAACGGGGTCGGGGAGTCGCGGCCGCCCCTGGCCCGTGCGACGCTGGTGGGCGTGCTCCAGGCCTGCCTGAACGGTGCCCGCGCCACCGACAGCCACCCGGCGCTGCCGGTGACGCCGCAGCAGCTGGCCGCCGACGCCGCCGCGCTCGTCGAACTCGGCATCACCCACTTCCACCTGCACCCGCGTGACCTGGTCGGCCTGGAAGTGCTGGCCGGCCCCGAGGTCGCGACCACCGTCGCCGTGGTGCGCGCCGCCACCCCGCACGCCGAACTGGGCGTCACCACCGCAGCGTGGATCCAGCCGGACCCGGTGCGCCGCGCGGAACTCCTGCGCGGCTGGGCCGGCCTGGCCGCCGGCCGCCCGGACGTCGCCTCGGTGAACGTCCACGAGGACGGCTGGCTCGACGCGGCCACCGCCCTGCGGGACGCCGGTGTCGGCATCGAACTGGGCGTGTTCCACGAGGACGCCGCGCACCTCCTGCGCCGCGCGGGCATCCCGGACGGCACCGTCCGCATCCTCGCCGAGGTCCGTCCCGGCGGGACGACCGCCGACGCGGAAGCCCTGCTGCGCCTGCTGGAACCGCTCGGCCCACCGATCCTGCTGCACGGCGAGGACGGCAGCGCGTGGCCGGTCCTGGACTACGCCGCCCGCCTCGAACTCGACACCCGGATCGGCCTGGAGGACACCCTCCTCAACCCGGACGGCAACCGGACCACCGACAACGCCCAACTCGTCGGCTACGCCCAACGCACCATCCGGGCCAACGCCATCCGCTGACAGCCCGCGAGCAGCACGGCCCCGACCCGACCAGCCCGGACCGGCACAGCCCGGACCGGCACAGCCCGGACCGGCACAGCCCCGACCGGCACAGCCCGGACCCGACCAGCCCGGACCCGACCAGCCCCGACCTGCGCCTCCGGTACGGCACCGGTCGGCCTGGTCAACCCGGCAGGCCCGGCGGGTCCGGCGGGCTGGTCTGCCTAGTCGGGCAGCACGACGGACACGATCCCCGCCAGGTGGGCCAGTCTCGCGACCTCCGCCGCCCGGAACATCGGTCCGCCCGGACGGCCGACCAGCAGCACCCGGTCGGGCTTGCCCAGCGGGGTCGCGGCGAGTTCGGTGCCCAGCTCACGCCACGTCTCGGGCACCCAGCTCTCCTCGCCGTCCAGCACGGTCGCCCGCGCCAGCGGCATCCACGGCGGGTTCGTCATGCGGGTCTCCGGGGCCGCCGTCGACGCGGTGACCCGGTGCACGCCCGCGCTGTCCGACCGCACGACCACCGCCCACCCGGCCCGGATGATCTTCGGCACGCCCTCGGTGAACACCTCCAGGCCGCGCTTGGGCTCCTCGGCGACCTCCTCGACCAGCTCCAGTTCGCGGTGGGTGTCGAGGACCCCCGCGTACGGGCGGACCGCGTCCACCTCGACCCCCTCGACGGACTCGGCCGCGGTGATCAGCACGTCCGGCAGCCGGCCGGAGGGCAGTTCCACCACCAGGTCGTCGATGGCGACGCCGACGCTGCGCTCCACCACGTCCACGCTGAGGATGTCGGCCCCGATCTCACCCAGCGCGGAGGCGACCGCGCCCAGGGCGCCGGGGCGGTCCGGGAGCTGGACCCGGATCAGGAAGGACACGGTGCAACGCCTCCAAGGGGTTCGGAGTTTCGGCCGATGATTCTCGCAGACGCAGCTTCGCTTTCCGACCCACCGGGGGCGTTGCGCCACGGTAAAATCCCGCACCCCCGCGCGCGGGCCGGACAACCCCGTCGGACTCGTCCCTGACCTGCCAATAGACTCGGCGGGTCCCAATCCGAGTAAACCGACCCACGGGGGTTGACGAGATGCCCAGCATCTCCCGCGACGAGGTCGCGCACCTGGCCCGCCTGGCCAGGCTCGCCGTCACCGACGACGAGCTTGACCTGTTCGCCGGCCAGCTGGACGTGATCTTGCAGTCGGTGGCCACGGTGGGCGACATCGCCACCGCGGACATCCCGCCCACTTCGCACGCCGTTCCGCTGACCAACGTGTTCCGCGAGGACGTGGTGCGTCCCAGCCTCGGTCAGCAGCAGGCGCTCGCGGGCGCCCCCGCCGCCGAGGAAGGCCGTTTCCGCGTTCCGCGCATCCTGGGTGAGGAAGCATGACCGACCTCGTTCGCAGCACCGCCGCCGAACTGGCCGCCAAGGTCGCGAGCCGCGAGGTCTCCGCGACCGAGGTCGCCCAGGCCCACCTCGACCGCATCGGCGAGGTCGACGGCGCGGTGCACGCCTTCCTGCACGTCGACACCGAGGGCGCGCTCAAGGCCGCCAAGCGGGTGGACGACGACATCGCCGCCGGCAAGCCGGTCGGCCCGCTGGCCGGCGTCCCGCTGGCCCTCAAGGACGTCTTCACCACCGAGGACATGCCGACCACCTGCGGGTCGGCGATGCTCGCGACGTGGCAGCCGCCTTACGACGCCACGGTCACCCGCCGCCTCAAGGAGGCCGGCATCGTGATCCTGGGCAAGACCAACATGGACGAGTTCGCGATGGGCTCCTCCACCGAGAACTCGGCGTTCGGCCCGACCCGCAACCCGTGGGACCTGGACCGGATCCCGGGCGGTTCGGGTGGCGGCTCGTCGGCGAGCCTGGCGGCGTTCGAGGCCCCGCTGGCGATCGGCACCGACACCGGCGGCTCGATCCGCCAGCCCGGCTCGGTCACCGGCACGGTCGGCGTGAAGCCCACCTACGGCGGCGTGTCCCGGTACGGCCTGGTGGCGTTCTCCTCGTCGCTGGACCAGGGCGGGCCGTGCGCCCGCACGGTGCTCGACGCGGCGCTGCTGCACGAGGTCATCGCGGGCTACGACCCGATGGACTCGACGTCGATCGACGCGCCCGTCCCCCCGGTGGTCGCCGCGGCCCGCGAGGGCGCGAACGGCGACCTGTCCGGCGTGCGGGTCGGCGTGGTCACCCAGTTCAGCGGTGACGGCTACCAGCCGGGCGTGCTGCGCTCGTTCGAGGCGGCCGTCGCGCAGCTCAAGCAGCTGGGCGCGGAGGTCGTCGAGGTCTCGTGCCCGAGCTTCGACTATGCGCTGCCCGCGTACTACCTGATCGCGCCCAGCGAGGCGTCGTCCAACCTGGCCCGCTTCGACGCGATGCGCTACGGCGCGCGCTACGGCGACGACGGCAACCGCAGCGCCGAGGAGGTCATGGCGATCACCCGCGACCACTGCTTCGGCGCGGAGGTCAAGCGGCGCATCATGATCGGCACCTACGCGCTGTCGTCGGGCTACTACGACGCCTACTACGGCTCGGCGCAGAAGGTGCGCACGCTCATCACGCGCGACTTCCAGCAGGCGTTCGAGAAGGTCGACGTGCTGGTGTCGCCGACCACGCCCACCACGGCGTTCAAGATCGGCGAGCGGGCCGACGACCCGATCGCCATGTACAAGGCGGACCTGTGCACCATCCCGGCGAACCTGGCCGGCACGCCCGCCATGAGCGTCCCGAGCGGACTGTCCGACGAGGACGGTCTGCCGGTGGGGTTGCAGATCATGGCCCCGGCGTTGCAGGACCACCGGATGTACCGGGTGGCAGCGGCTTACGAGGCGGCCCGCGGCTCCGTGCTCGCGGACGTGCCGGAACTGGCGGTGGCGCGGTGAAGAAGGCACGAGGGATCTTCGCGCTGCTCGGCGCGGGCAGCGCGGCGGCGAGCGCGTTCTCCACGCTGAAGTCCGCGCGCGGCAAGAACGACAAGCTGGCGCTGGCCAACGCCGTCGCGAGCATCCTGGTGGCGATCACCGGCGCGGCGCTGGCCGTCCGGGGCCTGCGGAAGGACGGCGACGCATGACCGCGGTGCACGAGCTGATGGACTACGCCGAGGTCGTGGAGCGCTTCGACCCGGTGCTGGGCCTGGAAGTGCACGTCGAGCTGCACACCAACACGAAGATGTTCTGCGGCTGCGCCAACCTGTTCGGCGGCGAGCCCAACACGAACACCTGCCCGGTGTGCCTGGGCATGCCCGGCGCGCTGCCGGTGGTCAACGGCAAGGCGATCGAGTCGGCGATCCGGATCGGGCTGGCGCTCAACTGCTCGATCGCGCAGTGGTGCCGGTTCGCCCGGAAGAACTACTTCTACCCGGACATGCCGAAGAACTTCCAGACGTCCCAGTACGACGAGCCGATCGCGTTCAACGGTTGGCTCGACGTCACCCTGGACGACGGCGAGGTGGTGCGCGTGGAGATCGAGCGCGCCCACATGGAAGAGGACACCGGCAAGTCGCTGCACGTCGGCGGCGCGACCGGCCGCATCCACGGCGCGGACTTCTCGCTGCTGGACTACAACCGGGCGGGCGTCCCGCTGATCGAGATCGTCACCAAGCCGATCACCGGCACCGGCGAGCGCGCCCCCGAGGTCGCGCGCGCCTACGTGACCGCGCTGCGCGACCTGCTCAAGGCGCTGGACGTCTCCGACGTCCGGATGGACCAGGGCTCGCTGCGCTGCGACGCGAACGTGTCGCTGATGGCCAAGGACGCCACCGAGTTCGGCACCCGCACCGAGACCAAGAACGTCAACTCGCTGCGCAGCGTCGAGCGCGCCGTGCGGTTCGAGATGACGCGGCAGGCCGCGGTGCTCGCGGGCGGCGGCACGATCCGCCAGGAGACCCGGCACTTCGACGAGTCGACCGGCGGCACGTCCTCCGGGCGCGCCAAGGAGACCGCCGAGGACTACCGGTACTTCCCGGAGCCCGACCTGGTGCCGGTCGCCCCGTCCCGCGAGTGGGTCGAGGAGCTGCGCGGCACGCTGCCGGAGCTGCCGTGGGAGCGCCGCAAGCGGGTCCAGGACGAGTGGTCGCTCACCGACGCGGAACTGCGCGACCTGGTGAACGCGGGCGCGGTCGACCTGGTCACCGCGACGGTGGAGGCGGGCGCGACGCACGCCGAGGCCCGGTCGTGGTGGGTGGCCTACCTGACCAAGGAGGCCAACGCGCGCGGCGTCGAGCTGGGCGAGCTGGCCGTCACGCCGGCCCAGATCGCGCGGGTGATCGCGCTGATCAACGCCGGCGAGCTGACCAACAAGCTGGCCCGCGACGTGGTGACCGGTGTGCTGGCGGGCGAGGGCGAGCCGGAGGCGGTGGTCGAGGCCCGCGGGCTCAAGGTCGTGTCCGACGACTCGGCGCTGGAGAAGGCCGTCGACGAGGCGCTGGCGGCGCAGCCCGACGTGGCCGCCAAGATCCGCGACGGCAAGGTCGCCGCGGCGGGCGCGATCGTCGGCGCGGTCATGAAGGCGACGAAGGGTCAGGCGGACGCCAAGAAGGTCCGCGACCTGATCATCGCGCGCTGCTCGTAGTCACGTCCGTCCACCGCGGGGCAGGCTCCGGCCTGTCCCGCGGTGGCGTTTCCGGGGCCGGTGTTCGGGGCGGTATCCAGGGGCCGGTTTCCGCCGCCTGTTGCGGCCGGCCGGCGGAATTCCCGGTGGCATTTGGACATCCGTCGAAGTGATCATCCACACGGCACTGCACGTATCTGGTCCGCGCCCGCCCGCTCCTCCACCTCGAAGCACCGATGTCCTTCCCGGAAAACGGGTGGCGAACAGTGACGAGGGGAGCGCCGACGGTGTTATTCCACGCGACCGGTCGGTCGGTTCGTCCCCTTATTGCGGACCCCGACACACCACCTCTGTGTCAACACGTTCGCCCATTCGAGTGGTACCGTCCGCCTCGAAAGGGAACTTCGCCCAGGTCAACGCCCACCCTTAGCGGGCCGACGATTGCTCTCGGTGAATTTACTGCTCAAAGGTGCGTCCATCTGTGTCAGGCTTGAGCCGTTCGGCCGGGCCGGGGGGCCGCCGAATGATCAATCTCACCAGTCAAGCATCCCGGCGTGACCCGGGATCCGTTGTAGGGGAGGACAACGCATGTCTGCTGAAACCGATCCCAAGCTCGTCGAGGAGATCGACGCCATCCCGACCGACGTCATCGTCGACGAAGAGGCAGCCGAGGCGCTCGCCGCCCGCAAGGGCAAGAGCAACAGCGGCAACGGCACGGGCGCCGGCGGCGCCGTCCCGCAGGGCGGCCCGTACCAGACCCACGGCGAACCCGGCGGTGGCGACGACCCCAACGGCGGCCCCTACCAGCCGCACTCGCCCGAGCCCGGCAAGCCCGGTCCGGTCGTCCCCACCGGGGGCCCGTACCAGACCCACTCGGTCGACGAGCCGATCTCCGCGCAGAACTGACGCCAGAGGACCGCACTGCCAGCCGGACGGGTGGCAGTGCGGTCCGCTAGCTTGTGCTCTCATATGAGAGTGCCTCTGGCGACCGCCGATCCCGTGGGGGATGCCCGCGAACTGCACCGCAAGGGCAAGGCATCCGCGTCCGCGAACCGCTACCTGACCGCGACCCGCATCCTCCGCCAGGGACTGGCCCTGCTCGACCGGGCGGACGCGGACCCGGTCGGCCGGCTCGAAGTCCGCATCAGGCTGCTCATGACGCTGTCCTTCTGCCTGGCCGAAACCCAGGGCCTGGACCACGGACTGCGCCAACTCGCGGACGCCCGCGCGGAAACCGCGGGCCTGCCGGAAGGGGCGCTGCGCGACGAGCTGACCAGCCTCGTCAACGGCGTCCAAGGCGTCCTGCTGTTCCGCGTCGGACGCATCGAAGAGGGCATCGGCTACGCCGACCTCGACGTGGCGCACCACGAACGCCTCCTGGAGCGCACCAAAGCCGACGGCGGCGACCCCATCCCCGTCGTCCAGTCGCTGATCACCACGCTCACCAACCGCGGCAACGCCTACGGCGAGATCCACCGCATCGACAACGCCGTGCGCGACCTCAACCGCGCCGCGCGACTGGCCACCGAGCACGAGATCCCGCTGCGCGCGGCACTGGCCACCCACTCGCTGGGCAACGTGCTGCGGCTGGCCGGCGACATCCCGCAGGCGCTGAGCCGCTACCAGGAGGCCAACCGGGCGTTCCGCGAACTCGAACCCGGACTCCTGCTGCGCCTGGGCATCGACCAGGCCGAGGCCATGATCAGCGTCGGCCTGACCGACGAGGCCGGCCGACTGCTCGACGAGGTGCTGCCCGAACTGCGCCGCCAGCGCATCGGCCAGGACGTCGCCGAAGCCGAGCTGTACCGGGGCGCCGCCGCGCTCGCCGACGGCGACCTCGTGCTCGCCCGCCGGATGGCCCGCTCCGCCCAACGCCGGCTGGTGCGCCGGGGCAGCCCCGCGTGGGCCGCCGTCGCGGGCCTGATCGAGCTGCGCGTGGACGCGCTGCGCGCCGTGGAATCCCGCCGCTCCTCACCCTCGGTGCTGCGCCGCGCGCTGGAACTGGCCACCCGGCTCAGCGCCCTCAAGCTCCACGACCAGGCCAAGCTCGCCACGGTGCTGGCCGCGCGGATGGAAGTCCGGCACGGCAACGTCGACAGCGCCGCCGAACTCCTGCGCCGGGTCGCCAACTCCCGCCGGTTCGCCCCCATCGACCACCGGATGCTCCTGCGGCTGTGCCGGGCCGAACTGGCACTGGCCCGGGGGAACCGGCGCGCCGCCCTGGCCCAGGCCAAAGCCGGCCTGGCCGAACTGGGCCGGATGCGCGACCGGATGGGCGGCCTCGAACTGGTCTCCGGCACCGCCCTGCACGGCCGCGAACTCGGCGACCTGGCCGTCCGCCTGGTGCTGGAGAGCGGCGACTCCCCGGCCACCGCCAAACGCCTGTTCACCTGGCTGGAGCGCACGCGCGCCCAGCTCTACCGCTACGACCCCGTCGAGTCCACAGTGGACCTCGCGCTGAGCGAGCGGATCACCGAGGTGCGCCGGCTCAGCCGAGCCCTGCTCCGCGCCCGGCTCGACGGCCTGCCCACCACCAACCTGGAAGAACGCCTGGCCGCCAGCCAGCGCGACGCCATGCGCCTGGGCTGGAGCGAGAGCCCGTGGGGCAGGCCCCGCCCGGTCGCCACCGCCGACGACATCACACCTCGCCTCGGCGACCGCGCCATGATCAGCTTCGCGGCCTCCGGCGACACCCTCGTCGCGGTGGTCCTGGCCGGCGGCCGGGTGCGCATGAAGCACCTCGGCTCCGTCGACGAGGCCACCGAGTGCGCCCGCCGGCTGCACGCCGACCTCAACGCCCTGGCCCCCGACCACCTGCCGCCGCCCCTGATGCAGGTCATCTCCGCCTCCGCGCGGCGCGAAGCCGAGAAGCTCGACTGCCTGCTCCTGCGGCCACTGGCCGGGATGATCGGCAGCCGCGCCCTCGTCGTCGTCCCCACCGGGGCCCTGCACGTCGTCCCGTGGGGCGTGCTCCCCACGTGCGCCGGACGCCCCACCGTGGCCGTCCCGTCCGCCACCTCCTGGCTGTTCACCACCCGGGCGGACCGGGCCGGCGCGACCGGCGTCCTGCTCGTGCGCGGCCCCGGACTCCAAGCCGCACAAGGCGAAATCGACCGGCTCGCCGGCTACCACCGCGACGCCAAGCTCCTCGGTGTCGCCGACGCCCGGGTCAGCTCGGTCCTCGACGCCCTCGACGGCGTCGAACTCGCCCACATAGCCGCCCACGGCGAACACGAACCGGAGAACGCCCTGTTCTCCAAACTGGAACTGGTCGACGGCGCCCTGTTCGCCCACGAGGTCGGCCGGGTCCGCCGCCCACCGCACCAGGTCGTCCTCGCCGCCTGCGAACTCGCCCTCAACCGCGTCCGCCCCGGCGACGAACCCCTGGGCTTCGCCGGCGCGCTGCTCGCGGGCGGCGCCCGCACGGTGATAGCGGCCTCCAGCCGGGTGGGCGACAAGCAGTCCGCCGAAGCCATGGCCGACTTCCACCACAACCTCGCCGCCGGCGCGTCCCCGGCCGTGGCCCTGGCCGACGCCATCGCCATCGACCCGCTGCGCCGGCCGTTCGTCTGCCTCGGCTCCGGCTAGTCCCCGCTAGTCCTTGCTAGTCCCGCTAGTCCTTGCTAGTCCTTGCTTCCGCCCGCGCCGCCGTCCCGCACGATGACGACCACCCGGTCGTCACTCGACACCGGCGTGCCACCCGGGTTCTTGTTCACCGTGCCGATCAACGCCGTGTTGTCGTCCACCGCCACCATCGCGCCGACCCGCCCGAACCCGTTCTCCTTGTCCAGGAACGGCTCCGGCTTCCCGGTGAACGCGCCGTCCGGCCCCATCGGCAGCACCAGCGTGCCCGGCGCGCCCGCCGTGCCCACCCACACCACGTTCGACAACGACGCGCACCCGCTCACCCCCGGCTTGTCCGGCCACGACCACGCCGGGTTGCCCAGCGGCTTGCCCGCCTCCACCCGGTACAGCTGGTCGGCCGACGCGCCCGCGTCCGTCACCCACGTCTTCGTGCCGTCCGCCGACACGCACACCCCGCCCGGCGACCGCAGCCCCGACGCCAGCACCCGCGAACCCGCCGTCGGGTTGCCGCGCGCCGGCTGCCCCGACCCGTCGATCCGCAGCACCTTGCCCGCCAGCGACTCCGGATCCGCCGCCGACGCCGGGTTGCCCGCGTCACCCGTCGCCACCAGCAGCGCGCCGGTCCGGTCGTAGGCCAACGACCCGCGATTGCCCGACGGCCCCTTCGGGATGCCCGTCAACACCGGCTTCGGCACGTCGTTCGGCGCGAGGCGCAGCACCCGGTTGTCCGTCGCCGTCGTCACGTACACGTAGACCAACTGGTCCTCCGGGTACGTCGGCGACAACGTCACACCCGTCAGACCGCCGTCCGTCGACGCGTCCACCTCGAACGTCTGCACCACGACCGGGTCCACGTCCTTCGTGACCCGCACCAACCGGCCCGTCGTCCGCTCCGTCGCCAACGCCGTCACCGCGCCGGTCGTCTGGTTCACGTCCGTCAACGCCACACCCGACACCGGCGACAGGCACGTGCCCACCACCGCCGGGTTGAAGTCCTTGCAGCCCTGCGGCGGCGGCACCGGCGTCGGCTGCTGCCCCGGCTGCTGGCCCTGACCAGGACTGCTCGGCAGCTCGCCGGGCAGTTCCGGGCGCGGCCCGGCCTGCGGCGTCAACTGCGGCGCGGGGCTCCACCCGGCGGGCGCCGGCTGCTCCGGGAAGCTCGCGCAGCCGACGGCCAGCAGGCCGACAGCGGAGCCGATCAGCAACCCACGGAGTCGAGACACGACACCCAGGCTAAGCGCGCGGCCGTGAACGTGAGGTGAGAACCTCCCCCAACGCCCGGTCCACCGCCCGCGCGCGCTCCAGCAGCAACTCCAACTCCGCCACCACGACCCGAGGGTTCTCCAACGGCAGGAAGTGCGTGTTCGGCAGCACCCGGACCCGCGCCTGCGGCAGCGCCGCCACCGGCCCCACCATGCTGTCCGGCGACGTCAACCAGTCGTACCGGCCCGCCAACACCGTCGTGGGGCACGTCACGCCGGTGAGGTCCAGGCGCGGAGCCCGGCCCAACGCCAGCGCCAACGTGAAGTACCAGCCCCAATCGTGCTTCAGGAACCGCCGCAGCGACCCCACCGCCGCAGACGCCACCTCCGGCACCGGCACCCGGTGCAGCACCGAGTCCAACACCGGCCCCGCCAACCGCAGCGCCGCCGCCGACGACACCCCGATCACCCGGCGCACGTCGGCGGGCAGCCCCGGCAACCCCAGCACGCCCGCGAACGAATCACCCGGCGCACCCGCCACCAGCAGCAGCCCCGAAACCCGGTCGGGGTGCCGCAGCGCCAACTCGGCCGCCACCGTCACCCCCATCGACCACCCCATCACCACGCACCGCTCGACACCGCCCGCGTCCAGCACGGTCACCGCGTCCGCCACGTGATCACGCAGCGTGATCCGACTCGGGTCGTCCGGGCGGTCCGAACCCATCGTGCCCCGGTGGTACCAGCTGTGCACCCTGGCCCCCGACAGCTCCGGCCACACCGACGGCACCGCGCCCAGGCCGGGGCTCAGCAGCACGTCCGGGCCGTCGGCGTCGGTGCGCCACAGCCGGATCCGCGTGCCGTCCGCGGAGACCACGTCATGCTCCCGCATGGTCCGACAGTGTGCCGTAGCGTGCGGGTGTGACGCTTACCGTGTTGGTTCCAGATGAACTGGGCATCCGCGTGCTGGCCGGCGTCGAAGGCGTGCGGCCGGTGCTCTACGCGGTGGGGGAGGACCTGCCGCCCGAGGCCGCCGACGCCGAGGTGCTGGTGCCGAAGTTCCTCCAGAGCACCGATCCCCGCGAGTTCTTCGGGCGGCTGCCCAAGCTGCGGCTCGTGCAACTGCTCAGCGCGGGAGCCGAGCGGTTCATCGGGACCCTGCCGGACGGCGTGCTGCTGTCCACGTGCCGAGGGGCGCACGGCGGGAGCACCGCCGAGTGGGCCATCGGGGCGCTGCTGGCGATCTACCGCGACTTCCCGGCGTTCGAACGGGCGCGGGTCGAACGGCGGTGGGACTACCACGGGACCGACACGTTGCAGGGCAAGCAGATCCTCGTCGTCGGAGCGGGCGACCTGGCCGAGCAGTTCCGGCGCCGGGTCGAACCGTTCGACGCCACCGCGACCCTCGTCGGGCGCACCGCGCGCGAGGGCGTGCGGGGGATGGACGAACTGCCCGACCTGCTCGGGTCGTACGACGCGGTGCTGGTCGTGGTGCCGTTGACGGACGAGACGACGGGCATGGTCGACGCCAAGTTCCTAGCCCGGATGAAGGACGGGGCGATCCTGGTCAACGCGGCGCGGGGACCGGTCGTGGACACCGACGCGCTGCTGGCGGAGCTGGTGAGCGGTCGCCTGAGGGCAGCCCTGGACGTGACCGAACCCGAGCCGCTGCCGGACGACCATCCACTGTGGAGCGCCCCGGGCGTGTTCCTGACGCCGCACGTGGCGGGGTCCTGTCGTGGGCACGCGGAACGCGCCTACGCGGTGGTGGCTTCGGAGGTGGCGCGGTTCGCCCGGGGCGAGGAGCCGAGGAACCTCGTACACGGCGACTACTGACCGCCGTCACCCCGTTGGACGGGCACCCGCTCGGGTGCCCTCCTTCACGCTCCGGCCTTTCCCCGGCGCTTCCGCCGTCGCCTCACGCGTGCTTCCGGCGACCCCTCCCGCCGCTTCTTCTTCCACCCTTCCCCTCCCCGCTCCGCCCACGCTTCCGTGGCCCGGTAGGTCCAGCTCCAGCGGTCGCCCGAAGCGCCCAACACCCGCGATAGCGCCCGATACCCCCTCGATGGGGCGCGAAACTAACCCATTCGGGTGAAGGCCGGCCGCGTAACGGACGCTCGCGGTGGTCCTCCGAACCTCCTAACGTGCGGGTGCGTGGCTACTGACGATCGCTCGAAGAGCCCGAGCGGCTACTCCGACGACGGTTTCTATTCGACATCGACGAGCGGCGTGGGCGGAGGAGCACACCACTTCGACGACGGCACCGGCACCGGTACCGGCACCCAGGCGTTCGGCAAGGACACCACCGCCTTCAACAAGGACACCAGCAGCTTCGACACCTCCGGCTACACACCGGTGGACACGTTCGGGCAGACCGCCGCCACCCACTACGACGACGAGGACGAGCGCAAGCCGTTCGCCTGGTCCGGCAGCGCCGACCTGGGCCTGCTGGTGCTGCGCGTCGCGCTCGGCGCGGTGTTCATCGGACACGGCGCGCAGAAGGTGTTCGGCGCGTTCGGCGGCCCCGGCATCGACGGTTTCGCGCGCCAACTGGCCGACTTCGGCTACCGCGAGGAGAAGATCCTCGCGTGGGTCACCGGCATCACCGAACTGGCCGGCGGCGGACTGCTCGTGCTTGGACTGTTCACCCCCCTGGCAGCGGCGGGCATCCTCGGCGTGATGGCCAACGTCATCGCCCTCAAGTACGGCGGCAGCCTCTTCCCGCCAGACGGCTTCCGCCGCTTCCTCAACTCGAACGGCGTCGAGCAGGAACTCGCCTACGCGGCCATGGCGTTCGCCCTGGTCTTCGCCGGCCCCGGCCGCGCCGCACTCGACTACAACCGCAGCTGGTTCCGCCACCCACTGCTGACGGGCTTCATCTGCTTCGTCCTGGCCGCCGGCGCAACAGCCGCGACACTCCTCGTCTTCCGCACCTGACCACCCCCGGGCCTGCCGAACCCGACGCCACCACCCCCGGGCCTTCCGCACCTGACCACTCTGGCCCAGCGCACCGACCCGCCTCCTCCGCCCACCACCGTCGCCACTCGCCTCGGGCCTCCAAACCGACCGCCGGCTCCGCCAGGCCACGCTGCCAACTCCGCCAGACCGTCGGCCGGGCTGCCGCACGTCCGGCACCGGATCAGCATCAGCGTGGCCGGCGTCCGGTCGTCGCCATTCCCTCCCGGGCATCGCCCGTCCTACGGCCAACGTCCTACGGCCGGCCAACGTCCTACGGCCAAGCCCGCCCGGTCGGACTCGCCCAGCCACGCTGGCCCAGCCACGTCACGCTGGCCCAGCCCAGCCCAGCCCAGCCAGCTCACGCCAGCCCAGCCACGCCCGACCGGACAGATCCGATCGGACAGATCCGATCGGCTGGCCTCGCACAGCGCCATTCCCGACTGGACTGATCCGACCAGTTGGGGCTCGCCCTGACCGGTCCGTCTCGCTCACCGGCCAGGTGGCCCGTGCGCTGAGGTCCTGGACCGTGGCTCGTCCTGTCTGAGCGGGTCCATGTCTGCTTGCCTCTGGTGCGTGGTGCGTGGTGCGTGGTGCGTGGTGCGTGGTGCGTGGGTCTGGCCTGGGCGCAGCCTTGGGTTGGGGGCTGGGTGGAGGGCCTGGTGGGGCGTGGCCTGGGGCGGTGGGGCGGTGGGGCTGGAGTGGACGGGGCTGGAGTGGACGGGGGCTGTGTGTAGTTGTGTGGGGAGGCGGGCCGGGGTGTGGGCCGGGTGGTGCGAGTTCTCGCCGCCGTGTGCCGCGCTCCTTGTTTACGGCAACGAAATTGCGTGCCGGAAAGTGCCCGAATTCGGTCCCACCATCGGATGGTTCTGGGTCCGTCGGTCGGGGGACGTTTGGAGTTTCGCTCCGTATGCGACTACCCGCCTGAGTGCCGGTTGGGCGTTCAGGCGGGTAGTCGGTTTGTGCTGCTTTCGGATTTTACCGGTTCACGTCTCGGACTGCGCCCTTTGACGCGTCGGTCGTGAGCAGTGCGTACGCCCGCAGGGCCGCAGTCACCGGGCGGACTCGGTCCTCTGGCTGCCACGGGCGTTCGGAGGCTTCCATCTTCGCCCTGCGCTCGGCCAAGACCTCGTCGGGCACCTGGAGTTCGAGGCGGCGTTCGTGGATGTCGATGACGATCCGGTCGCCGTCCCGGACCAGGCCGATGGTCCCGCCGCCCGCCGCTTCCGGCGACACGTGGCCGATCGACAGGCCCGACGTCCCGCCCGAGAAACGGCCGTCGGTGATCAGGGCGCATTTCCTGCCCAGCCCCGCACCTTTCAGGAACGCGGTGGGGTGGAGCATTTCCTGCATTCCCGGTCCGCCGGCCGGTCCTTCGTAACGGACCACCAGGACGTCGCCGGGCTGGATTTGCTTGTTCAGGATCACCGAGACGGCCTGTTCCTGCGATTCGACGACCCGCGCGGGGCCTTCGAAGTGCCACAGGTCCTCGTCGATCCCGGCCGCCTTGATCACGGCCCCGCGCTCGGCCAGGTTGCCGTGCAGCACGGCCAAGCCGCCGTCCTTCGTGTACGCGTGCGCGACGTCGCGGATGCAGCCGCCCGCCGCGTCGGTGTCGAGCTTCGACCACCGGTTGGTGGTGGAGAACGCCTGGGTCGTCCGCACGCCACCGGGGGCGGCGTGGAACAGTTCCACGGCCTTCTCCGACGGCGCTTCGGCGCGCACGTCCCACGCCGACAGCCACGACGCGACGTCCGGCGAGTGCACCGTGCGGACGTCCTCGTTCAGCAGCCCCGCGCGCCACAGTTCACCCAGCAGTGCCGGGATGCCACCCGCCCGGTGGACGTCTTCCATGTGGTAGTCCGAGTTCGGTGACACCTTCGACAGGCACGGCACCCGCCGGCTCAGCTCGTCGATGTCGGCCAGGGTGAAGTCGATTTCACCCTCCTGCGCCGCCGCGAGGATGTGCAGCACCGTGTTGGTCGAGCCGCCCATCGCCATGTCCAGCGCCATGGCGTTCTCGAACGCCGCGCGCGACGCGATCGAGCGGGGCAGCACCGACTCGTCGTCTTCGCCGTAGTACCGCTTGCACAGTTCGACCACCGTGCGACCGGCCTCGGCGAACAGGTCGCGCCGCGCCGCGTGCGTCGCGAGCGTCGAGCCGTTGCCGGGCAGCGCCAGGCCGAGTGCCTCGGTGAGGCAGTTCATCGAGTTCGCGGTGAACATCCCGGAGCACGACCCGCACGTCGGGCACGCGGAGCGCTCGACCTCGGTCAGCCCGGCGTCGTCGACGTCGGGGGACGCGGACGCGGCGATCGCGGTGATCAGGTCGGTGGGCGCGACGGCCACGCCGTCGACCACGACGGCCTTGCCGGCCTCCATCGGCCCGCCGGAGACGAACACCACGGGGATGTTCAGCCGCATCGCCGCGTTGAGCATGCCGGGGGTGATCTTGTCGCAGTTGGAGATGCACACGATGGCGTCGGCCTGGTGCGCGTTGACCATGTACTCGACCGAGTCGGCGATGATCTCGCGCGACGGCAGCGAGTACAGCATCCCGCTGTGCCCCATGGCGATGCCGTCGTCCACGGCGATGGTGTGGAATTCGCGCGGCACGCCGCCCGCCTCGCGCACGGCCTCCGCCACGATGTCGCCGAGGTCGCGGAGGTGCACGTGACCGGGCACGAACTGCGTGTACGAGTTGGCGATGGCCACGATCGGCTTGCCGAAATCGCTGTCGGTCATGCCGGTGGCGCGCCACAGCGCGCGGGCCCCGGCGGCGTTGCGGCCGTGGGTCGTGGTGCGGGAACGGAGCGGTGGCACGGCTCCTCCAGAATCTGCGTCTCAAGCGGTGTCGCGAAAGGCGCCGGGTGGGCGCCGTAAGACCGGGAGCGGTGCCTTAGAGGCTACTCCGCCGCAACGCCGCCGTGACCAGCACGCCCGCGAGCGCGAGTGTGATGACGTGCACGGCCGTGCACCACAGGCAGATCTTGCCGATCAGCACGAACTCGGCCGCGACGAGGTAGACGACGAACAGCACGCCCACGCCGATCGAGCCGAGCCGCACCCAGTGCAGCCGTTCGTCCCGCCACGCGACGGGCAGGCACAGCAGGGTCATGAACACGAAGAAGGCCAGGCCGAGGATCGCCACCGGGATGCCGGCGAGTTCGGACTGCTCACTGCTGGTGACGGTGCCGCAGTCGATGACCTCGCCCTCGGCGCACAGCAGCACGCCGGCGGAGAAGTGCGCCACGGTCATGTAAACCGACACCGCGAGTCCCGCGAGCGACAGCACGAGGCTGACCACGGGCACCCACCGGACCTGAGTGTTCGACGTCACTCCGCTGACTCTACGGAGTCGGGTGTTGCGTTCGGGTCAGGGACCCGACCACCGCTCACGTGTGCCAGCGCGGGCAGGTGACCGACCCGGACGGCGGGCAGCCGGACCAGTGAACCGTCCTTGAGCACGGCGCTCAGCCAGCCCTTCGGCACGACCTTGATGGCCTGCACGTCGTCCCACGCGACGACCCGCTTGCCGAACGTCGCACGGGCGACTAGCTGCGAAGAGTCCACCGTGGTCCGGTTTCGCACCACCCACCACGCGAACGCCAGCGGCACCAGGTAGACGGCCTGGAGGCCGGGTGCCGCCCACGCGAACGGGGTCGCGCAGATCGCGATGGTGGCGGCGGCGAGCAGGGCGGGCGCGGGTATCCGGAAGACGAGCTTGTCCACGTGCCGAGATGCTGCCAAAGACCCGCCGACCGGGTGACTCCGGGCTGGTTTCACCCGGTCGTGGGTGTCCACCATCCGGGAGTGCCGTCCCGCACAGTTGACGCCCCTTGCGGTTGACGGTTAACGTCACCGCCATGCAGCGCAACCTCATTCTCGTACTTCCCAGGCGCGTCGACGCCTAGGCAGGTACAGGCTGCGTCGACGCGCGACCCTCGTTCGACCCGTTCGGGTTGACGAGGGTTTTTTCGTGCCCGGACCGTGCATTCTCCACACCCACGAGGCAGACAGATGACCAGCGCAACCTCGCGACCGGCTCCCGGTGAGCCGACGTCGCCCCGCCCTGGACCGCGGCCGAAACCGGCCCCGCCGAGCGGCGCCCCCCTCCGCGTGACCGGCGCCCAGTCCCTCGTCCGCTCCCTCGAAGCGGTGGGCTGCGAGGTGGTGTTCGGCATTCCCGGCGGCACGATCCTGCCCGCGTACGACCCGCTGCTCGACTCCACGAAGGTGCGCCACATCCTGGTGCGCCACGAGCAGGGCGCGGGTCACGCCGCGACCGGCTACGCGCAGGCCACCGGCCAGGTCGGGGTGTGCATGGCCACCTCCGGGCCGGGGGCGACGAACCTGGTCACGCCGCTGGCCGACGCGAACATGGACTCGGTCCCGGTGGTCGCCATCACCGGCCAGCAGTCCCGCCCGCTGATCGGCACGGACGCGTTCCAGGAAGCCGACATCTGCGGCATCACGATGCCGATCACCAAGCACAACTTCCTCGTCACCGACGCCGCGGACATCCCGCGCGCGATCGCCGAGGCGTTCCACCTGGCGTCCACCGGACGTCCCGGCCCCGTCCTGGTGGACATCCCCAAGGACGTGCTCCAGGAGATGACCTCGTTCTCCTGGCCGCCGGAGCTGCGCCTGCCCGGTTACCGGCCGACGACCCGGCCGCACGGCAAGCAGGTGCGCGAGGCCGCGAAGCTGATCGCGGCGGCCAAGCGCCCCGTCCTGTACGTGGGCGGCGGTGTCATCAAGGCCGAGGCGTCGCCGGAGCTGCTGCGGCTGGCCGAGGAGAACGACATCCCGGTCGTCACCACGCTGATGGCGCGCGGCGCGTTCCCGGACTCGCACCGCCAGCACCTGGGCATGCCCGGGATGCACGGCTCGGTGTCGGCGGTGGCCGCGATGCAGAAGGCCGACCTGCTGGTGGCGCTGGGCGCGCGGTTCGACGACCGGGTGACCGGTCAGCTGTCGTCGTTCGCGCCGGACGCGCAGGTCGTGCACGCCGACATCGACCCGGCGGAGATCTCCAAGAACCGTCGCGCGGACGTGCCGATCGTGGGCGACTGCAAGGAGATCATCGCCGAGCTGATCGACGCGGTGCGCGCCGAGAAGGAGAACGCGAACCGGGTGGTCGACCTGTCCCCGTGGTGGGAGCAGCTGGACGCGTTGCGCGCCACGTTCCCGGTGGGCTACGACTGGCCGGAGGACGGGACCCTGTCGCCGCAGTACGTGATCGAGCGGATCGGCGTGCTGACCCCGCCGGACACGCTGTTCACGGCCGGTGTCGGGCAGCACCAGATGTGGGCCGCGCAGTTCGTGAAGTACGAGCGCCCGCGCACCTGGATCAACTCCGGCGGCCTGGGCACCATGGGGTTCGCGGTGCCCGCGGCGATGGGCGCGAAGGCGGGCGTGCCGGACGTCCAGGTGTGGGCGATCGACGGCGACGGGTGCTTCCAGATGACCAACCAGGAGCTGGCCACCTGCGCCATCGAGAACATCCCGATCAAGGTCGCCGTCATCAACAACGGCAACCTGGGCATGGTCCGCCAGTGGCAGACCCTGTTCTACGGCGAGCGCTACTCCAGCACCGACCTGGGCACGCACAAGCACCGCATCCCGGACTTCAAGCTGCTCGCCGAGGCGATGGGCTGCGCCGGGCTGCGCGCCGAGTCCCGCGACGAGGTGGACGCCGTCATCGAGCAGGCCATGGAGATCAACGACCGCCCGGTGGTCGTCGACTTCGTGGTCGGCAAGGACGCCCAGGTGTGGCCGATGGTCGCGGCGGGGACCGGCAACAGCGAGATCATGGCCGCGCGGGGCATCCGCCCGCTGTTCGACGAGGACGAGTGATGTTCCCCGGACGGCCGGCCCGCGAGGATCGAAACGACGAGGACGAGTGATGACTAGGCACACCCTGAGCGTTCTGGTCGAGGACAAGCCCGGTGTCCTCGCGCGGGTGGCGGGGCTGTTCTCCCGCCGCGGCTTCAACATCGAGTCGCTCGCCGTGGGCCGCACCGAACACCCCGACATCTCCCGGATGACGATCGTGGTCTCCGTGGAGGAACTGCCGCTGGAGCAGGTCACCAAGCAGCTCAACAAGCTGATCAACGTCATCAAGATCGTGGAGCTGGAGACGACCGCGTCGGTGCAGCGCCAGTTGCTGCTGGTGAAGGTCCGCGCCGACGCGACCGTGCGCAGCCAGGTCCTCGAAACGGTGCAGCTGTTCCGCGCGAAGGTGGTCGACGTCTCCCCGGAGGCGGTCACCGTCGAGGCCACCGGGACGTCTGAGAAGCTCGACGCGCTGCTGCGGATGCTGGAGCCGTACGGGCTCCGCGAGATCGTCCAGTCCGGCATGGTCGCCATCGGCCGTGGCGCCCGCTCCATCACCGCGACCGCGGTGCGCTGAAATCCGTTTTGTAGGAAGGAAGTACCACCAGTGAGCGTCGAGATCTTCTACGACGACGATGCCGACCTGAGCATCATCCAGGGGCGCAAGGTCGCGGTCATCGGCTACGGCAGCCAGGGTCACGCCCACGCGCTGAGCCTGCGCGACTCCGGCGTCGACGTCCGGATCGGCCTGCCCGAGGGCTCGAAGTCCCGCGCCAAGGCCGAGGAGGAGGGGCTGCCGGTCGGCACCCCCGCCGAGGTCTCGGCCGAGGCCGACCTGATCATGATCCTGGCCCCGGACACCGCGCAGCGGCACATCTACGCGCAGGACATCGCGCCGAACCTGAAGGACGGCGACGCGGTCTTCTTCGGCCACGGCTTCAACATCCGCTACGGCCTGATCGAGGTGCCGTCCAATGTGGACGTCGCCATGGTCGCGCCGAAGGGGCCGGGCCACCTGGTGCGCCGCCAGTTCGTCGACGGCAAGGGCGTGCCCGCGCTGATCGCGGTCGAGCAGGACGCCACGGGCGGCGCGCAGGCGCTGGCCCTGTCCTACGCCAAGGGCATCGGCGGCACCCGCGCGGGCGTCATCAAGACGACGTTCAAGGAGGAGACCGAGACCGACCTGTTCGGTGAGCAGGCGGTGCTCTGCGGCGGCGCGTCGGCGCTGGTGCAGGCCGGTTTCGAGGTGCTGACCGAGGCCGGCTACGCGCCCGAGGTGGCCTACTTCGAGTGCCTGCACGAGTTGAAGCTGATCGTCGACCTGATGTACGAGGGCGGCATCGCCCGGATGCGCTACTCCATTTCGGACACCGCCGAGTACGGCGACCTCACCCGGGGCCCGCGCGTCGTGACGCCCGGGGTCAAGGAGGAGATGCGCAAGATCCTCGGCGAGATCCAGGACGGCACGTTCGCCACCGAGTGGGTGAACGAGGACGACGCCGGCCGCGGCAACTACAAGAAGTTGCAGCAGGAGGGTGAGCAGCACCCGATCGAGGAGGTCGGCAAGAAGCTGCGCGGTCTCATGTCGTGGGTCGACCGGCCCATCACCGAGACCGCCTGAGTCTCTACCGGCAAGACGGAGCCCGCGGTGTCCACGACGCCGCGGGCTCCGGTATATCTAGGCCCCATGAGTGACAGCGCGCCGATCTACGACGACAAGGCCCACGTGCGGGGCAACCTCGACCTCACCGGCGCGGCCTGGATCCGCAGCGACGAAGGTGCGGAAGAGGAGGAGGAGCACGTCGAGATCGCGTTCGTCGAGCACACCGACGGCGTGACGTACACGGCGATGCGGAACTCCGCGCACCCCGAAGGCCCCGTCCTGGTGTTCACCCCCGCCGAGTGGGAGGCGTTCATCCTCGGCGTCAAGGACGGCGAGTTCGACGAGCCCTGGTAGGGCCTCGGGGCAGTGCCGTGCCGGGCAGTGCCGTGCCGTGTCGGACAGTGTCGGGCAGTGCACCGGTGACCGGGCCTGGGCGGTCCGGGGTCGGTGGGGGTGCGGTCAGCCTCGCCAGAACCGCCGTGCTTCGCCGACCAGGCAGTCGCACAGCGACTCGCGGTACCCGCACCACCAGCACTCGGGCTCCGGCGGCCGGGGTTGCGCCCGCATCGTGCGGACAAGGGGTTTCGGTGTGGTGGCGCGCCGGAACGTGGGTGCCGGCGTGGTCGGCGGGGTGCAGTTCAGCCACGCCACCGGGTGTAAGCGGCCGCAGCGCGGGCACTGGTTCATCCGGTAGACGCCGGTGGTGGGCAGCGTGCGGGACGCCGGCGAGAGGTCCAGGGCGTGGCCCGCGCCCCACGTGACCGTCCGGCCGTCGACGGCGGTGAACGGGTGCGGCCGGGTGAACAGCTGGTCCCGGCGCGCCGCGAACGCGCCCAGCGCGTACGTGCCGGGCGGCACCGCGATGTCGACCGGTTCGCCGAGCCGCGCCGGGACGATCAGGCCGCTGTGGGTCTGCCTCCCGGTCAGCACCAGGCCCACCGGGTCGCCTCGGCGCAGGCCGAGACCGCGTGCGGACGCGGTGAGGTTCGGCCGCACGGTCACCACGTCGCCGCCGACGTCCGGCCGCACGGCGGCACCGGTCGCGTCGAACGCGCGGCGCGGCGTGCCGGTTTGGTCGAACAACGCGGCTCTGCGGTCGTACAGGTAGCGGGCGGCGAACACG
Source organism: Saccharothrix sp. NBAS 001 (assembly GCF_056640475.1). Taxonomy (NCBI): domain Bacteria; kingdom Bacillati; phylum Actinomycetota; class Actinomycetes; order Pseudonocardiales; family Pseudonocardiaceae; genus Saccharothrix; species Saccharothrix sp. NBAS 001. The sequence goes on along the minus strand of NZ_CM153251.1, from coordinate 6,447,848 downwards.
GCGAACGGGCCGACCGGGCCCAGGACGAGGGACGCGGCCAGCTCGGCCACCAGGAGGTAGCCCTCCCGGCGCTCCGCGTCGGTGGGGCGGAACAGGTAGTCGGTCATACCCGCTCCGATGCCGTTGCGACGCCCGGGAATACAGCCGGGCGCGCAGCCTGGGGTCACGGCTTCGGCACGGCTGCCGGAAGCGGGTTCAACGGCGGGGAGCCCCGGCCCGAACCCGTCCGCCGACGCCGTGCCCGCGCGGGTCGAGCTGGGCCGCACGTTCGGGTGGGGCCGCCGTCCACCTCGCGTGGCCGGCCGCGCCGCTGCGCACGATCGCCCGGGACCGCAGCGCGCTCAGCACGCGTGGCGACACCTCGACGTCGTCCGGCCGCCCGGTGCCCGGTGATCCACCCGGGCCGGCGATATAGGACACTCGTACGGGAAACCAGCAGGTGAGACAGGGCACCCGGGTGACGGGAGCGGCGTCGGCGCCGGATATGCTCGTTAACAACCCGGACACATTGCCGTGGCCGGCCGCGCGGGTCTCGGCTCGCTGTGACGGCCCCGCGCTCCCCACCCGCCTTGCACACCACCGGGAGCACGTCCGTGACCAAGCCCGTTGTCTTGATCGCCGAGAAGCTAGCCCCGTCCGTTCTCGACGTCTTCGGCGATGACATCGAAGTGCGCCACGTCGACGGCACCGACCGTCCCGCGCTCCTCGAAGCCGTCGCCGACGCCGACGCGCTGCTGGTCCGGTCCGCCACGAAGGTGGACAAGGAGGTCTTCCAGGCCACCACGAAGCTCAAGGTCGTCGCCCGCGCGGGCGTCGGGCTGGACAACGTGGAGGTGCCGGCGGCCACCGAGCGCGGCGTCATGGTGGTCAACGCGCCGACGTCCAACATCGTCAGCGCCGCCGAGCACGCCGTGGCCCTGCTGCTGGCCACCGCCCGGCAGATCCCCGCCGCGCACGCCACCCTCCAGAACAACGAGTGGAAGCGCAGCAAGTTCAACGGCGTCGAGATCAACGGCAAGACCGTCGGCGTGGTCGGCCTGGGCAAGATCGGCCAGCTGTTCGCCGCCCGGATCGCCGCGTTCGGCACCGAGGTCATCGCCTACGACCCGTACGTGAGCGCGCAGCGCGCCGCCCAGCTCGGCATCGAGCTGGTCACCCTGGAGGAGCTGCTGGAGCGCGCCGACGCGATCTCCATCCACCTCCCGAAGACCCCCGAGACCAAGGGCCTGATCGGTGCCGAGCAGCTGGCCAAGGCCAAGCGCGGGGTGATCATCGTCAACGCCGCGCGCGGCGGCCTGGTCGACGAGCAGGCGCTGGCCGACGCGGTCGCGGAAGGCCAGGTCGGCGGCGCGGGCATCGACGTGTTCAGCACCGAGCCGACCACCGAGAGCCCGCTGTTCGGCTTGCCGAACGTGGTCGTCACGCCGCACCTGGGCGCGTCCACCACCGAGGCGCAGGACCGCGCGGGCACGGACGTCGCGAAGTCGGTGCTGCTCGCGCTGCGGGGCGAGTTCGTGCCGGACGCGGTGAACGTGCAGGGCGGCGGCGTGGTCGGCGAGGAGGTCCGCCCCTACCTGCCGCTGGTGCAGAAGCTCGGCGGGGTCGTCGCGGCGCTGTCCGCCAAGGCCCCGACCAGCGTCACCGTCGAGGTGCGCGGCGAGCTGTCCAACGAGGACGTCGCGGTGCTGCCGCTGGCCGCGCTGCGCGGCGTGTTCTCCAGCGTGGTCGAGGAGCAGGTGACGTTCGTCAACGCGCCGAGCCTCGCCGCGTCGCTGGGCGTCCAGGTCGACCTGGTCAAGGAGCCGGAGAGCGCCAACCACCGCAGCCTGGTGACGGTGCGCGCGGTGCAGGCCGACGGCGCGGTGATCACCGTGTCCGGCACGCTGACCGGCCTCGACCAGGTGGAGAAGGTGGTCGGCGTGAACGGCCGCGGCTTCGACCTGCGCGCCGAGGGCAACGTGCTGCTGCTGGAGTACCCGGACCGGCCGGGCGTGATGGGCGCGGTCGGCACCCTGCTGGGCGAGGCGGGCGTGAACGTCGAGGCGGCGCAGATCAGCCAGACCAAGGACGGTTCGGACGCGTTCATGCTGCTGCGCGTCGACCGGCCGGTGGACACCGCGGTGCTCGACCCGATCGGCGCGGCGGTGGGTGCGCACACGGTGCGCGCGGTCGACTTCGGGTGATCCGGAGGCGTTGAGCGTTCCCCGGCGGGCCGGGGGTCACGAGTAGCGGTGCTCCCGGGGTTCGCCCCGGAGGTCCCGCAGCACCAGGACCCCCGGCCCGCCGACGTCTTCGCAGTCGGGGCCGTGCAGGTCCAGCCCGCCCAGGTCGGCGACCGGCCCGGTGCCGAAGTACGCGGGGTCCAGGTCGAACGCGACCCGGGTGCCCGCGCCCGGCGGCGGGTCGAACGGCTCGGCGTCGGTCACCGGGCGCAGCCGGGCGAGGTGCTGCCGCAGGCCGCGACCGTCGCGCCACACCTCCACGGTGGTCCGCGCGGACAGCGCCGCCGCCGCTGCGGCGTACCACCGGCAAGGCCCCAGCAGCGACCCGTGGTGGCCCAGGCCGGCCGGGTCGCGCGGGTCCTCGGGCAGCAGGTCGACCTGGTCGTCGCGCACGGTGAACGCCAGGTCGCCGTGCACCTCGGCGACGACGTGCGGCGTGTGGACGGGCGCGAGCGCCGCCGCCGGGTGCAGCCCGTGGCCCAGGACGGCGGTGAGCACGCGGGTGGCCAGGCGCGGGTCGTTCAAGCCGACCCCGAAGTACAGGCCGGGCCGGTGGGGCACGCTGTCGGCGAATTCGAGAATCGTGATGACGGCCTTGGAGTACGCGTTCCCGGACACGGTGGGAGTCTATTCGGCCGAATCCGGTTCAACCGGTATCGCCGCAGGTCCCGGCGGTGTCGCAGTTGACGGTTGGTCCACAAATCTGTGGGTGCCATCACTCTTTCGGTCTAAATGATCGGCTCGGCGGAACGATTAGGTTCCACCCCACGAGGTCGACCCGGTGCCGTAGAGGGCACGGCACCGCGCGGGCAGCTCCACCCCTACCGGTTACCGAGCGACGCTGCCTGCCGGGTCGAATCAGACCTCGGTTGGGGCACGTTGTGAGCCGATCTCGCGTTGTCGCCAGATCAGCGGTACCGGTGTTGGCGGCGATCCTCGTCGCCGGTTCGACCGCCGGTCCCGCGCTGGCCGCGGAGGATCAGCCGGCCGAGTCCGTAGCCGCCGCGCACGGACTGGACGCCGGCAAGTTGCAGTTGAAGGTGGGCAAGCGGCTCTCGGTCGCGCAGGGCCAGGTCACCGCGTTCGTGGAGGTCGAGGCCAAGCCGGCCGTCGACACCTACACCGAGAAGACCAGCCAGGGCGCGACGAAGCAGCAGGCCAAGGAGGCCGCCAAGGCCACGAAGAACGACACCGCCAAGGTGGTCGACTCCGTGGTGGGCGACCTCAAGGGCAAGGACGCCGCGACCAAGGAGGTCTACCGGACCGCCAACGGCGTGGTGGGCGTGGTCGTCACGGCCAACGCCGACAAGGTCCGGGAGATCGCGCAGCGCGCGGACGTGAAGTCCGTCCGCACCGTGGTCCCGAAGTCCCGGCAGAACTCCTCCGCCGTCCAGCTGACCAACACCCTCAAGGTGTGGCAGCAGTACGGCAAGCTCGGCGACGACACCCGCATCGGCATCATCGACACGGGTATCGACTACACGCACGCCGACTTCGGCGGTCCGGGCACCATCCCGGCGTTCGAGGCGATCGACGAGACCAAGGTCGACGCCTCGTACTTCCCGACCGCCAAGGTGGTCGGCGGCTACGACTTCGTCGGCAACGGCTACGACGGCGCGAGCAAGGACCCGGCCGTCAACACCCCGAAGCCGGACCCGAACCCGATCGACTGCAACGGCCACGGCTCGCACGTCGCCGGCACGTCGGCGGGCTTCGGCGTCAACGCCGACGGCTCCACCTTCAAGGGCGACTACACCAAGCTGACCGGCGACTCGCTCAACGCGCTGCGCATCGGCCCCGGCACCGCGCCGAAGGCCCTGCTCTACGCGCTGAAGGTGTTCGGCTGCGAGGGCTCGACCAACGTCACCGCGCAGGCCCTGGACTGGTCGCTCGACCCGGACGGCGACGGCGACTTCTCCGACCACCTCGACGTGGTCAACCTGTCGCTGGGCTCCGACTACGGTGCCCCGGACGACCCGGACTCGCTGTTCGTCCGCAAGCTCAACGCCTCCGGCGTCGTGACGGTGTTCTCCGCCGGCAACGGCGGCGACCTGTACGACATCGGCGGCTCGCCGGGCAGCACCCCCGAGTCGCTGACCGTGGCCAGCACCCGTGACGCGTACGTGCTGCGCGACGCCGCCGAGGCGACCGCCCCGGCCGACGTCGCGGGCCCCAAGGCCGGCCAGTACAGCCAGTCCTACAACTACGAGGGCAAGTCGGTCACCGCGCCGGTCGTGCCGCTGGGCGACGCCGCCAACAAGGACGGCTGCCTCCCGCTGTCGGCCGCCGACGCGGCCGCCGTCAAGGGCAAGATCGCGTGGCTGGAGTGGGACGACAACGACGCCAGCCGGCGTTGCGGCTCGGGCGCGCGGTCGAACAACGTGACCGCGGCGGGTGCCGTGGGCGCGGTCTTCAGCTCCACCCTGGAGAACTTCAGCGCGGGCATCGCGGGCAACGCGGCGATCCCGGTCATCCAGCTCACCGGCGGCGCGACCGCGTCGGTGCGGCCGGCGCTGACGGCGGGCACGCTGACCGTCCGGCTCGCGGGCGACCTGCGCACCACGCTGCCGACCTACGACCAGTCGATCACCGACACGCCCAGCTCGTTCACCTCGCGCGGCGTGCGCGGCCCGGTCGTGAAGCCGGACGTGGCCGCGCCCGGTGACACCATCGCCTCGGCGGCGGTCGGCTCGGGCAACAAGACCGCGGTGCTCAGCGGTACCTCCATGGCGGCCCCGCACACCACGGGCATCGCCGCGCTGGTCCGCCAGGCCCACCCGGACTGGACCCCGGAAGAGGTCAAGGCCGCGATCATGAACAGCGCGTCCGCCGACGTGAAGGCCGGTGGCAAGACCTACGCCCCCAACCGCGTGGGTGCCGGCCGGATCGACGGCAAGGCGGCCCTGGACAACCAGGTGCTGGCCTACGTGCAGGACGACCCGGGCGCCGTCAGCGCGTCCTTCGGCGTGGTGGAGGTCACCAAGCCGGTGTCGCTGTCGAAGACAATCAAGGTGGTCAACAAGTCCACCAAGTGGGTCGACTACACGATCGACTACCAGGCCCTGACGACCATCCCGGGCGTCAAGTACGAGCTGTCGCAGAGCACCGTGCGGCTCAGCCCCCGGGGCATCGCCAAGGTCAAGGTCACGCTGAAGATCGACAACCCGGCGGCGCTGCGCAAGACCGTCGACCCGACGGTCGAGGCGAACCACCTCGACGTGCCGCGCCAGTTCCTGGCCGACGCGTCCGGCCGGATCGTGTTCACGCCCAAGAGCGGGTCCTCGGTCGCGCTGCGGGTGCCGGTGTACTCGGCCCCGAAGCCGGCGGCGGACATCAACACGCCGGACAGCGTGACGTTCAAGGGCAACGCCAAGCAGTCGGTGCTCAACCTGACCGGCCGCGGCGTCAACCAGGGCGCCTACAAGTCGCTGGTCAGCGTCCTGGAGTTGCAGCAGACCTCGCCGAAGCTGCGCGAGTGCCGCCGCAACGTGACGACGAACTGCACGCTCAACGACACCGCCAAGGGCGGCGACCTGCGGTACGTGGGCGTCACGTCCACCGCGCCGCTGGCCAAGGCGCAGGGCGAACCGCAGAACGCGCTGCTCGCGTTCGGCCTCGTGACCTGGGGAAACTGGTACAACCTGGGTAACAACACGGTGCCGTTCGTGGACGTCGACACCACGGGTGACGGCGTGCCGGACTACGAGGTCTACGCGAACAAGCTGACCGACACCGACCTGCTGGTGGCGGTCACGCAGGACCTGCGGACCGGCGAGACCGTCGACATCCAGGCCGTCAACGGCCAGTTCGGCGACGTGGACACCAACGTGTTCGACACCAACGTGGTGGTCCTGCCGGTGCTGCTGTCGGCGCTGGGCATCGACGCGAACGCGGACACCTCGCGGATCTCCTACACCTCGGGCGTGTCCGGCTTCTACGTCGCGCCGGGCACGACGAACGGGCTGATCGACTCGATCGGCACGCCGTCGTCGTTCGACCCGCTCAAGCCCGGTCTGTGGGTGCAGGGCGGCGGCGACGCCGCGCTGTCCTACGTGGCCCGTCCGGGTACCGCCCTGGTGGTCAACCGGGACGCCGCGGCGCTCACCGCGGACAAGGCGGACAGCCTGCTCGTGCTCAACCACCACAACGCCACCGGCGACAAGGCGGACGTGGTCAAGGTGAAGGCGACCAGGGGCAACCGCTCGGCGGGCTGAGGCCCGTACGTCGCTCTGGCCGGTCGGGGGTTGCCCCGGCCGGCCAGAGCCGTTTAAGCACATCGGGTGACGGCCGAACGGAGGTACTGAACCGTTCGGGTGTCCCGCAGTACGGGAGACATGGCCACTGAAGTGTGTTCCGAGTGCGGCGAACGGGTCTTCGACCGGTAGCCTTTCGCAAAGGAAACTAGTCCCGCGCAATGGGACTGATACCTGGGAGGTGTGTGGATGCGGCTCGCAGTGATCCCAGGAGACGGGATCGGGCCCGAGGTCGTCGCCGAGGCTCTGAAGGTACTCGGTGAGGTCGTTCCAGCGGCTGAGATCACCCGCTACGACCTCGGCGCGGCGCGCTGGCACGCCACAGGTGAGCTCTTGCCGGAGTCGGTGCTGGGCGAACTGCGCCAGCACGACGCGATCCTGCTCGGTGCCGTCGGGGACCCGTCGGTGCCCAGCGGCATCCTGGAACGCGGACTGTTGCTCCGTCTCCGCTTCGAACTCGACCACCACGTGAACCTGCGCCCGGCCCGGCTGTACCCGGGGGTGCGCAGTCCGATCGCGGACCCGCCGGAGATCGACATGGTGGTCGTGCGGGAGGGCACCGAGGGCCTGTACGCGGGCAACGGCGGCCTCCTGCGCAAGGACACGCCGCACGAGATCGCCACCGAGGTGTCGATCAACACCTCGTTCGGGGTGGAGCGGGTCGTCCGCGACGCGTTCGCCCGCGCGGCCAACCGGCCCCGCAAGCACCTCACGCTGGTGCACAAGACCAACGTGCTCACGCACGCGGGTTCGCTGTGGTCGCGCGTGGTGGAGGAGGTGTCGTTGCAGCACCCCGACGTGACGGTGGCCTACCAGCATGTCGACGCGGCGACCATCCACCTGGTCACCGACCCGGCCCGGTACGACGTGATCGTCACCGACAACCTGTTCGGCGACATCCTCACCGACCTGGCGGCGGCGGTGACGGGCGGCATCGGACTGGCGGCCAGCGGCAACCTGGACGTGACGCGGCGCAACCCGAGCATGTTCGAGCCGGTGCACGGCAGCGCGCCGGACATCGCCGGGCAGGGCATCGCGGACCCGACGGCGGCGGTGCTGTCGGTGGCCCTGATGCTCGACCACCTCGGTGAGCACGAGGCGGCCCGGCGGATCGAGGCTTCGGTGGCGTTCGACCTGGCCACCCGGGACCACGCCTCGCCGGGTGCGACCTACGCGGTGGGCGACCGGCTCGCCGCCCTGGTCAGCTCGAACGTCCGCACGGGCTGATCTCCCGGCGCTCCCCCGGGAGCGACCACCGGTTGTGCCGAAGGCCGCCCCGACCACCACGGTCGGGGCGGCCTTCGGGCTTCCCGGGGCGCGGTCGGCCGGCGCACCGGGCGCGGGCTCGGCGGGGCGGCGGAGTGAGCACGGCCACGGGAATCGTGTTTCGGCAGGTCCACGACGTATGGTCGGCCGAGTCTCCTCGCGGGGGAAGTCCGGTCGAAGTCCGGCGCTGACCCGCAACGGTAGGTCCTCCCGCAGGGAGGGCGAGCCCGATCACCCGCAGGCGGCCGAACGAGCTCCACCTCCTGCCGTGGTCTGCGGGACGGGTGCGACGGTCCTTCGGGCTGCGTGCCGCACGGCCACCCGTCCGAAAGGCGACCGGTGACCAAACGGCTGTGCGCCGGGCTGACCGCGCTGCTCGTCCTGTCGATCGTGTGCGGCGTGGCGCTGGGGCCGGTGAGCATCCCGTTCGCCGACGTCGTGCGCTTCCTGAAGGCGGCGTTCGCCGGTGATGTGATCGAGGTCTCGGAAGCGGGCGCCTACCGGATCGTCTGGGACATCCGGCTGCCCCGCGTGCTGCTGGCCGCCGTGGTCGGCGCGGGCCTGTCCGTGGTGGGCGTGGCGATCCAGGCGATGGTCCGCAACGCGCTGGCCGACCCGTACGTGCTGGGCATCTCGTCGGGCGCGAGCGTCGGCGCGACGGCGGTGGCCACGACCGGCCTGTTCGCGGCGCTGGGCATCTACGCGCTGTCGACCGCGGCGTTCCTGTCGGCCCTGGCCGCGATGGCGCTGGTCTACCTGGCCGCCCGGCGCGGCGGCCTCACCCCGCTGCGGCTGGTGCTCACCGGCACCGCGATGGCCTACGGGTTCTCCGCGATCGCCATGCTGCTGGTGTTCCAGGCGCCGCGCGGCGAGGCGGCCCGCGCGGCGATGTTCTGGCTGCTGGGCAGCCTCGGCGGGGTGACCTGGATGTCGCTGCCGATCGCGGCCACCGTGGTCCTGGCCGGCATCGCCTACCTGCGGTCGCAGGCGAAGAACCTCAACGCGATGTCGATGGGCGACGAGACCGCGACGACGCTCGGCGTGGACATCGCGCGGCTGCGCAAGGTGCTGTTCGTGGTGACGGCGGCGATGACCGGGGTGCTGGTGGCGGTCAGCGGGGCGATCGGGTTCGTCGGCCTGATGCTGCCGCACCTGGTGCGCCTGGTGGTGGGCGCGGACCACCGCAAGGTGCTGGCCGTCGCGCCGCTGGCCGGGGCGTGCTTCCTGATCTGGGTGGACGTGGCGGCGCGGCTGCTGGCCGCGCCCGAGGAGCTGCCGCTGGGGGTCATCACGGCCGCACTGGGCGTGCCGTGCTTCGTGTTCCTGATGCGCGGGCGCGGCTACGTGTTCGGGGGAAGGTGATGCGCGGTGGACGTTGAGGTCGACGGGATCACGGTGGCGGGGATCCTGCGCGGGGTCTCGCTGGCGGTGGGCGGCGGCGAGGTGCACGGGATCGTCGGGCCCAACGGGAGCGGCAAGTCCACGACGCTGCGCTGCGTGTACCGGGCGCTGCGGCCCGGCGGCGGGGTCGTGAGGTTGGCCGGGAAGCCGTTGGACGCGTTCACGGTGCGGGAGAGCGCGCGCGAGATGGCGGCGTTGACCCAGGACAGCCACGTGGAGTTCGACTTCACGGTGGCCGAGGTGGTCGCGATGGGACGGTTGCCGCACCAGTCGGGGTTCGACGGCGAGACGGCGCGGGACCGGGAGATCTGCGCGTCGGCGCTGTCCCGGATGGATGCCGGGGACCTGGTCGACCGCAGCTTCCTGAGCCTGTCCGGCGGCGAGCGGCAGCGGGTGCTGATCGCGCGGGCGCTGGCGCAGCAGCCGAAGGTGCTGGTGCTGGACGAGCCCACCAACCACCTCGACATCAGCCACCAGCTGGCGTTGCTGGCGCTGGTGCGCGGGTTGGGGATCACGGTGTTGACCGTGCTGCACGACCTGAACCTGGCGGCGGCCTACTGCGACCGGGTCCACGTGATGGACGACGGGGTGGTGGTGGCGTCCGGGAAACCGGCGGAGGTGCTGACGCCCGAGGTGTTGCTGGAGGTCTTCCGGGTGCGGGCGCACGTGGTCGCGCACCCGGTCAGCGGGGTTCCGCAGTTGTTGTTCGAGCACCGGTCCGAGGCCGGACCCGGGTCCGGCTGAGCGGCGCGGGCGGGTTTCGACGGTGGTGGCGAGAGGGAGTGCGTTGAAGAGGTTTGTCGCGGTTGCGGTCGTGTTGGGGTTGACGGCGGGGTGCGGGGCGACGATCGCCGAGACGCCCTCGTCCGGGAAGGTGACGGTCCGCAACTGCGGGGTCGACGTGACCTACGAGCAGGCGCCGAAGCGGGTCGTCACCAACGACACGGGGATCGCGGAGCTGATGTTCGCGCTGGGCCTGGGCGACCGGATGGCGGGTTACGTCGTCGGCGACAGCCAGAAGGGCGACCTCGACAGCTCGCCGTGGAAGGCGGACTTCGCGAAGGTGCCCAAGCTGGCCTCGGAGATCAACAAGGAGGTCGTGCAGGGCGCGTCGGCGGACCTGGTGTTCGCCGGGTGGAGCTACGGGTTCTCGGAGAGCACCGGGTTCACCCCGGACGCGCTCAAGGGGCTGGGGGTCGCGACCTACCAGCTCACCGAGGCGTGCCGCAACGGCGTGGGCAAGCAGCGCGGGATCATGCCGCCGCTGGAGGCGCTGTACACCGACCTGGGCAACCTCGGCAAGATCTTCGGCGTCTCCGACCGGGCCGACGCGCTGATCGCGGGCTACCGCAAGCAGGTGTCGGACGCGGAGAAGCTGCTGTCCGGCAAGCCCCGGCCGAAGGTGTTCCTGTACGACAGCGGTTTGGACCAGCCTTTTACGGCGGGGAAGAACGCGGCACCGCAGGACATCATCGGCAAGGCCGGCGGTGACAACATCTTCGGCGACCTGGACGACACCTGGACCACGGTGGGGTGGGAGGCCGTGGTCTCCCGCGCGCCCGAGGTCATCCTGATCAACGACTACGCGGACAGCGACGCGAGCACCCCGGAGCAGAAGAAGTCGTTCCTGGAGTCGTACCCGGCGTTGAAGGAGGTCCCGGCGGTGCGGGACAAGCGGTTCTTCGTGCTGCCGTACGCGGCGCTGGTCGAATCGCCCCGCAACCCGGCGGCGATCGAGTCCTTCGCCCGGTTCCTGGCCGGGGGCTGACGCCGGGACCGTCGCAAGTGGTCGGTGGCCGCGAGAGCCGAAGTGTCCTCACGGGACGGGGCCGGCCACCGACGACGGGCACGACGTGTCGTCCCCGTGCGGCCTGTGCAGTGCGGGCCGCACGGGGACGACCCGGGTGGTGGTGGTTTGCGGGCGTTGTCGATGCTCAGATCGTGGGAACACCCGTCCGTGGCTTGGTAATCGCCGCTCGGCTGTGGCAGTATCCGGAACGTGGCTCTCTTCGCCGTGATCATTATTTCTGAGCGCGCCGGGTAAGTGCTCCCCAAGCACCCGGCGCGCCGACCTCTCGCATCCTGCGGGGGGTCTTTTTGTTTTCCGTGATCTTCTCTAGGAGACCCTCGTGACCACGCTCGGCGATTCCTTCCACGTCTACGACACGACCTTGCGGGACGGTGCCCAGCGGGAGGGCATCTCCTACTCGGTCACCGACAAGCTCGCGGTCGCGCGGCTGTTGGACGGGCTGGGCGTCGGGTTCATCGAGGGTGGCTGGCCCGGGGCACTGCCGAAGGACACGGAGTTCTTCGCACGGGCCGCCGCCGGCGACCTGACGCTGAAACACGCGCAGCTCGTCGCGTTCGGGTCCACCCGCAAGGCCGGGGTGAAGGTGCAGGACGACCCGCAGGTCCGCGCCCTGCTCGACTCGCGGGCGCCGGTCGTCACGCTGGTCGCCAAGTCCGACCGCCGGCACATCGAACGCGCCCTGCGGACCGACGTCGCGGAGAACTGCGCCATGGTCCGCGACACCGTGCGGTTCCTCGTGGACGAGGGCCGCCGGGTGTTCCTGGACGCCGAGCACTTCTTCGACGGCTTCGCCCACGACTCCGACACGTCCCTGCGCACGCTGGAGTCCGCTGTGGAGGGTGGCGCGGACGTCGTCGTCCTCTGCGACACGAACGGCGGTCAGCTCCCGCTGGGACTGGCCGAGACCGTGGCCGACGTGGTCGCCCGCACGGGCTTCCGGGTCGGCATCCACTGCCAGGACGACACGTCCTGCGCGGTGGCCAACACCATCGCGGCGGTGCAGGCGGGGGCGACCCACGTGCAGTGCACCGCCAACGGCTACGGCGAGCGAGCGGGCAACGCCGACCTGTTCGCCGTCGTCGGGAACCTCGTGACCAAGCTCGGCCTGGACGTGCTACCGCGCGAATCACTGGCCGAACTGACCCGTGTCTCCCATGCTCTTGCCGAAATCGCGAACATCGCACCCGACTCCCACCAGGCTTACGTCGGGTCGTCGGCCTTCGCCCACAAGGCGGGGCTGCACGCGAGCGCGATCAAGGTGGACCCGGAGCTGTACAACCACATCGATCCGGACACCGTCGGCAACGACATGCGGGTGTTGGTCACCGAGATGGCGGGTCGGGCCAGTCTCGAACTCAAGGGACGTGAGTTCGGGATCGACCTGACCCGCCGGCCCGAAACGCTCACCAACGTGGTGCGCAAGGTCAAGGAACTGGAGGCGGGCGGCTGGTCGTTCGAGGCGGCCGACGCCTCGCTGGAGCTGTTGTTGAAGGACGAGCTGTCCGAATTGGACACGCCGCCGTTCACGCTGGAGTCCTACCGGGTCGTGCTCGACCACGCCCAGGACGGTTCGATCGTGTCCGAGGCGACGGTCAAGGTGCACGTCGCGGGCGAGCGGGTGATCGCCACGGCCGAGGGCAACGGGCCGGTGCACGCGCTGGACGCGGCGTTGCGCAAGGCGTTGCTGCCGCACCTGTCCTGGTTGGACAGCGTGCAGCTCAACGACTACAAGGTGCGCATCCTCACCGATCAGCACGGCACCGACGCCGTGACCCGCGTGCTGGTGGAGTCGACGGACGGCGAACGCGAGTGGACCACGGTCGGCGTCCACGGCAACATCGTCGAGGCCAGTTGGCTGGCCCTGTGCGACGCCCTGGTGCACAAGGCCGGCCGGGTCTGAGGCCCGCCCGGGGCCGGGCGGCCTGGTGGCGCGCCTCAGGCGGTGACGAGGGTGAGCAGTTCCGCCTTCAGGATCCGGTTGATCGGCAGGAAGAACGCCGTGCAGCCGCCCGATCCGCCGTTGCCGCCGAGCAGGTGGCCCTGGGCCTGGTCGCCGGCGACCACGGGCACCCAGTCGTCACCGGGTTGGACGCACAGGTTCGTGCGGGTCAGCCCGGTGATGGTGCCACCGCCGTGGTTGACGGTCTGGTTCTTGGCCTGGACCGTGCCGCAACGCCACCCCGAGGTCCGGCTGCCCGCGCACACCGCCGCGCCGACCGCCGCCTCCGCCGAACCGGTGACGGGGGTGGCGTACCCGGCTATCCGGGGCAGTTGGTCCCACTCGGCCGGGTCCAGGACCTTCACCACGGCGTAGGTGTCGCGGATCCGCAGGACGGGGCCGATCCGGCCGCCGCCGGGTCCGGTCAGCGGGTTGGTGTAGGTGGCGCAGCGGACCGAGACCAGCAGGTGGCCCCGGACGTTGAAGCCGTTCACGCACCGGGCGTTGGCGGGCGAGCCGAGCGGGGTGCCGGCTTCGAGGGGCGTGGGGGCGGCGGCGGCCGCGGCGGTCGTCGCGGCGGTCGTCGTGGCGGCCAGCAGGGTGGCCAGGGCGAGCAGCAGGGTTCTCATCCCTCGACGCTAGGCACGGCAGGTGGCGGGGCAAGCCGCCGGTTAGGGTGATCGGTGTGCGCATTGCCCGTATCGCCCAACCGGACGGCCTCGCTTTCGCCTCGATCGAAGGCGACGGCGACGACCTGACCGCCGTCGAGATCGCCGAGGACCCGTTCGCGAACCCGACGTTCACCGGCCGCAAGTGGCCGCTCGCGGACGTCCGCCTGCTGGCCCCCTTCCTGCCGCCGAAGATCGTGTGCATCGGCCGCAACTACGCCGAGCACGCCGCCGAACTCGGCAACGAGGTGCCCGAGAACCCGCTGATGTTCCTCAAGCCCAACACCGCCGTGATCGGGCCGAACGCGGACATCAAGCTGCCGGCGGTGTCCGAGCGGGTGGACTTCGAGGGGGAGCTGGCGGTCGTCATCGGCGTGGGCGGGCGGGACATCCCGGCTTCCCGGGCCCGCCAGTCGGTGCTCGGCTACACGATCGCCAACGACGTGACCGCGCGGGACCTCCAGAAGACCGACGGCCAGTGGACCCGGGCCAAGGGCTTCGACACGTTCTGCCCGCTCGGGCCCTGGGTGGAGACCGAGTTCGACCCGTCCGACGTGGCCGTCCGCACCGAGGTCGACGGCGAGGTCAAGCAGGACTCGCGCACCTCGTTGCTGCTGCACGACATCCCGGAGCTGATCGAGTACATCTCGGCGGTGATGACGCTGCGCCCGCTCGACGTCATCCTCACCGGCACCCCGGCGGGCGTCGGCCCGCTCCGGGCCGGGCAGACCGTGTCGGTGACGGTCGAAGGTCTCGGGACCCTGACGAACACGGTCACCAACCGCTGACCGCGGTGGTACCGCGCCGGGCGGCTCCCGCGAAGGAGTCGCCCGGTGGTGTTCTCCGGCCCGTTCAGCTCCGGGCGATCTTCTCCGGGGCGCGGCGGGCGAAGTCGGGGGCGTGCTCCGGGAGCGGGCCGATCGCCACCAGGTAGGCGGGGATCGCCTGGAGCCACGGCAGGCGTTGCAGCAGGGCGACCGCTCTGGGCACCCGGGCGCCGACCGACTCGCGCTCGCCGGTCACCACGGGCTTGACCAACCTGTCCTGGATCCGGCGCTGGACCGCCTGCGTCACCACGGTCGGGAACCAGCGGCGCCGGCGCACCTTCGCCAGGACGTTCCCGGTGATCGCGCCCCGCCGGGCGGGCGCGGCCAGGATCCGCGCCGCCGCAACGGCGTCCTGCACGGCCAGGTTGATGCCGACGCCGCCGATCGGCGACATGGCGTGCGCGGCGTCCCCGATGCACAGCACGCCCTCGCCGTGCCAGCGGCGCAACCGGTCCAGCTTCACGTCGAGCAGCTTCACCTCGTCCAGCGACTCGACCGCGTGCACGCGCTCCTCCAGCCACGGGATGAGCTTCACCACCCGCGCGCGGAACGCCTCGACGCCCTCGGCGCGCAACTGCCGGTCCGTGCCCTTCCGGATCAGGAACGCGCACTGGTAGTAGTCCCCGCGCGGGATCAGCACGAGCGCCGAGCCGCGGGCGAACCGCCCCAGGCCGCTGGCCGACTCGTCCTCCAGGCGCGGGATGCGGAACCACCACACGTCCATCGGCGCGCCGAACTCGTGCACCGGCAGCCCGGCCTCCCGGCGCACCGCCGAACCGCGCCCGTCCGCCGCGACCACCAGGTCGGCGGCCAGCTCGGCCTCGCCGTCCGGGGTGCGGTAGCGGACGCCGGTGACCCGGGTGCCCTCCCGCGTGACACCGGTGAACTCGGCGTTCATCCGCAGGTGGAACGACGGTTCGCGCTTGCCCGCGTCGGCCAGCAGGTCCAGGAAGTCCCACTGCGGCACGAACGCGATGTGCTTGTGCGGGCCGGGCAGCCGCTTCAGGTCGGCCATCGTGACCAGCCCGCTGTCGAACATCACCTGCGCCCGGTCCACGACCTGGTGCGGCACGTCGGCGAACGATGGGCCCAGCCCCAGCTCGTCGAGCAGCGTCAAGGTCGACGCGTGCACGGTGTCGCCGCGGAAGTCGCGCAGGAAGTCGCCGTGCTTCTCCAGCACCGTGACCTCGACCCCGGCCCGCGCCATGAGCAGCGCGAACACCATCCCCGCCGGGCCTCCGCCGACGACCGCGACCGTGGTCCTCTCCATGATCCCCACCTCATTTTCAACAGGAGTTGAATAACTTCAGGATGCTCCTGTCGGCGACGCCGGTCAAGCCGGATACGCTGATCGGGTCATGAGCGCATCCGCAGTCACCCCAGAGGTCCGCGTCCGCTTCTGCCCGTCGCCGACCGGCACGCCGCACGTGGGCCTGATCCGCACCGCCCTGTTCAACTGGGCGTACGCCCGCCACACCGGCGGCTCGATGGTCTTCCGCATCGAGGACACCGACGCGTCGCGGGATTCCCAGGAGTCCTACGAGCAGCTGCTGGAAGCCATGCGCTGGCTCGGCCTGGACTGGGACGAGGGCCCCGAGGTCGGCGGCCCGCACGGCCCGTACCGGCAGAGCGAGCGCCGTGACATCTACGCGGGCATCGCGCGGAAGCTGCTCGACGCGGGGGAGCTGTACGAGTCGTTCTCCACCGCCGAGGAGATCGAGGCGCGCCGCAAGACCGCCGGCCAGGACCCGAAGCTCGGCTACGACGGCTTCGACCGCGACCTGACCGACGAGCGCAAGGCCGCGCTGCGCGCCGAGGGCCGCGAGCCCGTGCTGCGCCTGCGGATGCCCGACGAGGACTTCGGCTGGGACGACCTGATCCGAGGCGAGATCACCTTCAAGGCCGGCGTGACGCCCGACCCGGTCTTGGTGCGCGCGAACGGCGAGCCGCTCTACACGTTCACCAACCCGGTGGACGACGCGTTGATGCGCATCACGCACGTGCTCCGCGGAGAAGACCTCCTGCCGTCCACTCCGCGCCAGTTGGCCCTTTATGCGGCACTGCGGCGAATCGGCGTGACTGATTTCACCCCGAGCTTCGGGCACATGCCTTACGTGATGGGCGAGGGCAACAAGAAGCTGTCCAAGCGGGACCCCCAGTCGAACCTTTTCCGCTACCGCGACCGGGGATTCCTGCCGGAGGGGTTGCTGAACTACCTGGCGCTGCTCGGCTGGTCCATCGCGGACGATCGGGACATCTTCTCGCCGGCCGAGCTGGTCGAGGCGTTCAGCCTGGAGAAGGTCAGCGCGAACCCGGCCCGGTTCGACCTGAAGAAGGCCGAGGCGATCAACGCCACGCACCTGCGCGCGCTGCCGGTCGAGGAGTTCGTCGCGCGGGTGCTGCCCTACCTCGCGGCCGACGGCCTCCTGGTCGACCCCACCGACGAGCAGTTGACCACGTTGCGCGGAGTGGCCCCGCTCGTGCAGGAGCGTCTGGTCGTGCTGTCCGAGGCGTCCGGCATGGTGCGCTTCCTCTTCACGGACGACGAGTCGTTCGTGCCGGAGGAGGAGTCGGCGGCCAAGGCGCTGGGCGAGGACGCCAAGCCCGTGCTGACCGCCAGTATCACCGCCCTGGAGTCGTTGGCGGAGTGGACGGCCGCCGCCATCGAGGAGGCGCTGAAGGTGTCCCTTGTGGACGGACTCGGCCTCAAGCCGCGCAAGGCGTACGCCCCGGTGCGGGTTGCCGTGACGGGTCGTACCGTCTCGCCACCTCTGTACGAATCGATGGAGTTGGTCGGTCGGGATCGCTCGATCGGGCGATTGCGCAAGGCGCTCGGGTCAATCTGACTGGTTCGTTCGGGCGGTTCAGCGGTGCTTGACCGTGCAAGAACCGCCAGATATCACCTCTCTGGTCGAGTCGGACGAGGGCTGCTCGCACCTAGCCTCACTGGGTGACAACCGCAGCCCCGACTTTCACCCCCCGGAGAACCGGCGAGATCCGCGCGGTGAGCCTCGATGTGGACGACACGCTCGTCGACTACAGCAGCTCGTCGCGGGCCGCGCTGGCGGCGATGGTCGGCAACGCCGACAACTGGTCGTTGTGGCAGCGCATCACCGACGAGCACTGCGCCCGGCTGCTCGCGGGCGAGCTGGAGTACGAGTCGATGCGCAACATCCGCACTCGTGCGTTCTTCGCCGCCCTCGGCGAGGAGATCGACCTCGCCGAGGCCACCCGGCGCGAGCTGTACCGCCAGGGCGTGCTCGCCTCCGGCTGGCGCTTGTTCCCCGACGTCGTGCCGTGCCTGGAATGGCTGCGCGCCACCGGCCTGCCGCTCGCCGCCGTCAGCAACGCCTCGGGCAGACACCAGCGCGTGAAGATCGCCGCGCTCGGCCTCGCCCAGTACTTCGACACCGTGCTGATCGCCGGCGAAGTGGGCGCGGCGAAACCGGACCGGGTGATCTTCGACACCGCGTGCGCCGACCTCGGTGTCCCGCTGCACGACACGGTGCACATCGGCGACCGCCTGCACGCCGACGCGATCGGTGCCCGGGACGCCGGCATGAAGGGCGTCTGGCTCAACCGGCAGGGCCCGCGCGAAGGCACCCTGCCGAGCGGCATCTCCTCCATCAGCAGCCTGTCTGAGCTGCCGGAACTCCTCGTCTGCGAGCTGTCGGCGGCCTCTGCCTGACCCCCGATTTCCGTTCCGCCGGGCTCTTGGTCTACTATTCCTCCCGGCGGAACGGACAGCCCCTCCAAGCCAAGACGAAGTCGGTCGAGGCGAAGGGCGAGTTGATCGGAAAGCCAATGGGGTATGGTGTAATTGGCAGCACGACTGATTCTGGTTCAGTTAGTCTAGGTTCGAGTCCTGGTACCCCAGCTGCAAGCGGTAGGAAATAGATGTGGTAAGCTACCGCAGCACCGAGAACGACAACTGAATGCACCAAAGGCAAGATCCCTAGGGCCCCGTCGTCTAGCGGCCTAGGACGCCGCCCTCTCAAGGCGGTAGCGTGGGTTCGAATCCCATCGGGGCTACAGATTAGAAGATCCCTGTGACGGTAGAGCTGTCACAGGGATCTTTCGCATTTCACACCGGGGGTCCGACCCCCGGACCCCGGCCGGAGGGCTTCGCCCCCGGACCCCTTTTGGTTGGTGCCTGTTGTGTGTGTTGGGCGCTGCGCTGTGGGTGAGATGGGGGGTGTCGGTGGGGGGGTGTGTTCTGGTGTTGTTCGGGGACTGGGGCGGGGTGGGATTTCTGTGCCGCAGGGGGCTGGCTGGGTCTCGTCGCCGAGGTTGGACGGGGCTGGGGGTGCGACTTGGGTGTTGGCGTTGAGGTTGGCCGGGGCTGGGGGTTGTGCGGAGACCCACCCCCGGGGTGTGAGTTCGGCCGGGGGTGGGTCGTGGTGGATCTGGCAGTCGTGGCTCCGGGTCGGAGCCGCGACTGGGTTGTGGGGCTAGAGGCGGGATTGCAGGGCTTCCGCGGCGGCCAGGAGGTCGGCTGCCCAGCGGGCGCCGGGGCGCCTGCCCATGCGGTCGATGGGGCCTGAGACGGACACTGCGGCGACTACCGCGCCGGTGCTGTCGCGGACGGGGGCGGAGACGCTGGCGACGCCGGGTTCGCGTTCGGCGACGCTTTGCGCCCAGCCTCGGCGGCGGACCTCCAGGAGGGTGCGCTCGCCGTAGACCGCGTCGGCCAGGACCGAGCGCTGGGTGCCCGGGTCGGACCACGCCGCCAGGACCTTCGCGCCCGAGCCGGCCGTCATCGGCAGCCTCGCTCCCACCGGGACGGTGTCGCGCAGGCCGCTGGGCGGCTCCGCGGACGACACGCAGATGCGCTGCATTCCATCCCGCCGGTACAGCTGCACGCTCTCCCCGGTGATGTCCCGGAGCCTCGGCAGCACCGAGGAAGCCGCGTCCAGCAACGGGTCCGTGGCCCCGCCCGCCAATTCCGCCAAAGCCGCGCCCGGACGCCACCGGCCGTCGGAACCCCGTCGCAGCAACCGGTGCACTTCGAGCCCCACGGCCAACCGGTGCGCGGTTGCGCGAGGCAAACCCGTCCGGTTGCACAACTCGGCGAGCCCACACGGATCCTTTGCGACGGCGTTCAAGACAGCCACTGCCTTGTCCAGCACGCCGATCCCGCTATGCTGTCCCACAAGACGATACTAACTTCCCACTGTCTGGGAAGTCCAGATCTATCGACTGTCCAGATCCTGGGAGAAGCGATGAGCCGCACGCTCGCGGAGAAGGTGTGGGAAGCGCACGTGGTGCGCCACGGCAGTGGCGCGGAGCCCGACTTGCTCTACATCGATCTCCACCTGCTGCACGAAGTGACGAGCCCGCAGGCGTTCGACGGCCTGCGCCTGGCGGGTCGGCCGCTGCGCCGCCCCGACCTGACCATCGCGACCGAGGACCACAACGTCCCCACGGTCGACATCGAACTGCCGATCGCCGACCCGGTGTCGCGCACCCAGGTCGAGACGCTGCGCAAGAACTGCGCCGAGTTCGGCGTCCGGCTGCACCCCATGGGCGACGCCGAGCAGGGCATCGTGCACGTGGTCGGGCCGCAGCTCGGCCTGACCCAGCCCGGCATGACCGTCGTCTGCGGTGACAGCCACACCTCCACGCACGGCGCGTTCGGCGCACTGGCCTTCGGCATCGGCACCTCCGAGGTCGAGCACGTGATGGCCACCCAGACGCTGCCGCTGAAACCGTTCAAGACCATGGCCATCACCGTCGAGGGCTCGCTGAAGCCCGGCGTCACGGCCAAGGACATCATCCTCGCGGTCATCGCGAAGATCGGCACCGGCGGCGGGCAGGGCTACGTCCTGGAGTACCGGGGGCCGGCGATCGAGGCGCTGTCCATGGAAGCCCGGATGACCGTCTGCAACATGTCGATCGAGGCCGGCGCGCGCGCCGGGATGATCGCACCGGACCAGACGACGTTCGACTACCTGGCGGGTCGCCCGCACGCGAGCACCGGTGCGGAGTGGGACGCGGCGGTGGAGTACTGGAAGTCGCTGCGCACCGACGAGGGCGCGGAGTTCGACGCCGAGGTCGTGCTCGACGCCGACGCGCTGACCCCGTTCGTCACCTGGGGCACCAACCCGGGCCAGGGGCTGCCGCTGGGCGACCGGGTGCCCGACCCCGAGGCGATCCCCGACGAGAACGAGCGGGTGGCCGCCGAGAAGGCGCTGGCGTACATGGGGCTGGAGCCCGGCACCCCGCTGCGCGACATCCACGTGGACACCGTCTTCCTCGGTTCGTGCACGAACGGCCGCATCGAGGACCTGAGGGCCGCCGCGGACGTCCTGCGCGGACACCGGGTGGCCGACGGCGTCCGGATGCTCGTGGTGCCCGGCTCCATGCGGGTGCGCGCGCAGGCCGAATCCGAGGGGCTGCACGAGGTGTTCCTGGCGGCCGGGGCCGAGTGGCGGCAGGCCGGGTGCTCGATGTGCCTGGGCATGAACCCCGATCAGCTCAAGCCCGGCGAGCGCAGCGCGTCCACCTCCAACCGCAACTTCGAGGGCAGGCAGGGCAAGGGTGGCCGCACCCACCTGGTTTCGCCACTCGTGGCCGCCGCGACGGCCGTGCGCGGCACCCTGTCCTCCCCCACCGACCTGGCCTCTGGGAGCTGAGCCGAGATGGAAGCCTTCACCACCCACACCGGCGTCGGCGTGCCGCTGCGGCGGTCCAACGTGGACACCGACCAGATCATCCCCGCCGTCTACCTCAAGCGCGTGACCCGCTCGGGTTTCGAGGACGGGCTGTTCGCCGCCTGGCGGGGTGACGAGCAGTTCGTGCTCAACCAGGAGCCCTTCAAGGCGGGCAGCGTGCTGGTCGCCGGGCCCGACTTCGGCACCGGCTCGTCCCGGGAGCACGCCGTCTGGGCGTTGATGGACTACGGCTTCCGGGTGGTCGTCTCCTCCCGGTTCGCCGACATCTTCCGGGGCAACGCGGGCAAGCAGGGCCTCGTGGCCGCCCAGTGCGAGCAGTCCGATGTCGAATTGCTCTGGAAGCTGCTGGAGAACGACCCCGGCACCGAGGTGACCGTGGACCTGTCCGCGAACACTGTTGTGGCCAAGGACTTCACCGCCCCCTTCTTCGTGGACGAGTACACCCGCTGGCGGCTGCTGGAGGGTTTGGACGACATCGCGCTGACCCTGCGGCACGCCGATGACATCACCACGTTCGAGCGGAACCGGCCGGGTTGGTTGCCCACCACCGAACAGGTGCCCGCGAGCTAGTCCGCGAGGGGCCGGATTCCCCCTCTGCCAGCGGGAATCCGGTTCCGAGCGGGGCCCGAAGGGGCCTTCCGGTGTCCCTCGACAGGTCGTAATTGCCCACGCCACAACGAAAAATCTGGCGTGGCGATTGGTATTTCCTTGCATATGGGCTTACCGTGGCCATCAGTCGGCCCGACTAGGGCCGTGAGCGTCCTGGGAGGGACTGAAGGTGAACAAGGCCCAGCTCATCGAGGCGCTCGCCGAGCGCCTTGGCGACAAGAAGAACGCAGCCGCCGCCGTCGACGGGCTCGTCGACGTCATCGTCCGCAGCGTCCACAAGGGCGAGAAGGTCAACATCACCGGTTTCGGTGTGTTCGAGAAGCGTGCCCGTGCGGCCCGCACCGCTCGCAACCCGCGCACCGGTGAGACCGTGAAGGTCAAGAAGACCAACGTTCCCGCGTTCCGCGCGGGTTCGACGTTCAAGGACGTCATCAGCGGCACCAAGAAGCTGCCGAAGGCCACCGCCGCCAAGCCCGCCGCGGCCGCCGCCAAGCCGGCCGCCGCCGCCAAGCCGGCTGCGTCCACCAAGGCGCCGGCGACCCGCAGCACCACCGCGCGCACCACCACCACGCGCACCGCGCGCAGCACCACCGCGCGCACGGCCGCTGCGGCCACCAAGGCTCCGGCGACCCGCCGGACCACGGCGGCAGCCAAGCCCGCTGCCACCGCCGCCAAGGCTCCGGCCGCCGCCAAGGCGACCGCGACCAAGGCGACGACGGCGAAGGCCGCCGCGCCGAAGGCCGCTGCGGCCAAGAAGCCGGCCGCCGCCGCCAAGGCGACCACGGCGAAGGCGCCTGCGGCCAAGAAGCCGGCCGCGAAGAAGCCGGCCGCCAAGAAGTGAATCCCGGCCGGGTGGACGCCCGGCGGGGAAAGCGGTAACCACGCTCAGGGCCTGGTGCGGACGCGCACCGGGCCCTAGGCGTGACCGATGCCCGGCGCGGACGCGTGCCGGGTTTTCGTGTGTCCGGGGCCGGGCGGCCGTGGTGTTTTCCACGCCTTCCGCAGCCCTGGGAGGATGATCGGGGCACGGCGGGGTCCGGGCATTCGCGGCGGGGTTTCCGGCCGCTGAGGGCATCTCACGGGTCGGCGGGCGGGTGAATGGCGTTGCGGGGTCCCGAACGGTCGGCCGCCGCCGTGGTGGGCGGACGAGACCGCGAATGCGCGGCCTCGCCCGCCGGAAGTGCCGGCCGACACGGCGGGAAAGGAAAGCGGTAGGCGGCCCACTCGTTCGGCCCAGCGATTCCCACGAACGAACCCGTCCGGTCGGCGGGGAAAAGCGCGCACGGCTACGGGACGGGCGCGGCCAATGGGCTGGGGAGGTAGTGCGCGGAGACCAGCCGGGGCCAGCTCGCGCTGCTGTCCGAAGTGGACCAGCCCGGCTCGGGCCGGCGGAACGCCAGCAGCCAGACGCTCGCCTTCTTGCACGGCACCTCGGCGAGCGGCAGGCCGGCCAGCGACGCCAGCGTGGCCACCACGTCCGGGATCACGCCGCCCTGGCTGGACACCACGGGCACGCCCGGCCCGTCGGCGATCTCCAGCAGCCGGACCAGGCCCGCCTCGCGGTCGGGCCAGTAGCCCTCCTCGGACAGCCGGGGCTCGGCCAGCACCGACGTGCCCAGGTCCCGGGCCACCCCGCGCACCGTGTCCACGCACCGCACCCTGGGCGCGGAGTGCACCCGCGCCGGCGCCCACAGCGGCAGCAGCCCGCGCAGCCCCTCGGCCTGCCTGCGGCCCGCCGAACTGAGCGGGCGCAGGTCGTCGTCGCCCGCCCAGTTGTCCCGCTTGCCCGCTTTCGCGTGGCGCACCAGCAGGACCTCGGCGAGGTCGGTCGACTCGGCCGAGTAGACCGCCAGCACGTCGCGGTCGGTGTCCCGGGTGACCAGTTCCGCCGCCACCTCCACGGGCACCCAGCGCAGCTCGTCCACCTCGTCGTTGGGGGCGAACGAACCCCCGGCGGCGCGGGCGGCGAAGAAGTCGACGGTCTTCGGCTTGCCGAACGCGGTGTACCGGACGGTGGCCAGGTGCCGGCCGAGCACGGCGTCGAAACCGGTCTCCTCGCGCACCTCGCGCACCGCCGCGGCGGGCACCGTCTCACCGGGGTCGAGCTTGCCCTTGGGCAGCGACCAGTCGTCGTACCGCGGTCGGTGCACGACGGCCACCAGGCCGTCCGCGCGCCACAGGACCGCGCCGGCCGCCCGGATCACCCGAG
Organism: Saccharothrix sp. NBAS 001; assembly: GCF_056640475.1. Taxonomy (NCBI): domain Bacteria; kingdom Bacillati; phylum Actinomycetota; class Actinomycetes; order Pseudonocardiales; family Pseudonocardiaceae; genus Saccharothrix; species Saccharothrix sp. NBAS 001. The sequence continues at coordinate 6,423,970 of NZ_CM153251.1, read as the reverse complement.
CGCTCGGTGCGCGCGCAGCAACTCGGTCTGGTGGTCGCGCACCCGGCTGCCGTCGGCCGGGGACGCCTCCCACTCGCCGTCCGGTTGCAGCACCCAGCAGCGGGTCGTGGGCTCCAGCGCGGAGTCCAGGATGTCGCCCAGCTGCGCGGTGAGCTTCGGGTCGGTCACCCGGACCTGCACCTCGACCCGGCGGTCCAGGTTGCGGTGCATCATGTCGGCGCTGCCGATCCAGTACTCGTCGCAGCCGACGAAGTGCACCACCCGGGAGTGCTCCAGGAACCGGCCGAGGATCGACCGCACGTGGATGTTCTCCGACAGGCCCTTGATGCCGGGCTTGAGCGCGCACACCCCGCGCACCACGACCTCCACCCGCACGCCCGCCTGGGACGCGCGGTAGAGCGAGTCGATGACCTGTTCGTCCACCAGGGAGTTGACCTTGATCCGGACGCCCGCGGGCTCGCCGGCGCGGGCCAGCTCGATCTCCCGCTCGATGCGCTCCACGATGCCGCGCCGCACGCCGTAGGGCGCGACCAGCAGGCTGCGGTAGTGGTCCTGGCGGGCGTAGCCGGTGAGGACGTTGAACAGGTCGGTGAGGTCCGCGCCGATGGTCGGCTCGGCGGTCAGGATGCCGATGTCCTCGTACAGGCGGGCGGTCTTGGGGTTGTAGTTGCCGGTGCCGATGTGGCAGTAGCGCTGGATGCGGGAGCCCTCCTGGCGCACCACCAGCGAGGTCTTGCAGTGCGTCTTGAGGCCCATCAGGCCGTAGACCACGTGGACGCCCGCCTTCTCCAGCGCCCGCGCCCACTTGATGTTGGCCTGCTCGTCGAACCGGGCCTTGATCTCCACCAGCGCGACGACCTGCTTGCCGGCCTCGGCTGCGTCGATCAGCGCGTCCACGATCGGGGAGTCGCCCGAGGTGCGGTAGAGCGTCTGCTTGATGGCCAGCACGCGGGGGTCGGCGGCGGCCTGCTCGATGAACCGCTGCACCGAGGTGGAGAACGAGTCGTACGGGTGGTGCACCAGCACGTCGCCCTCGCGCAGGGTGGCGAAGATGCTCTTGGGGGTCTCCCGCTCGCCGAACGCCGGGTGCGTGGCCGGCACGAACGGCGCGTCCTTGAGCTGCTTGCGGTCCACGCTGTAGAGCTGCCACAGGCACGACAGGTCCAGCAGGCCGGGCACCTGGACGACGTCGTGCGGGTCGACCTCCAGCTCCCGCAGCAGCCGCTCCAGCATGTGCTCGGTCATGTCGTCGGCGATCTCCAGCCGCACCGGGGGACCGAACCGCCGGCGCACCAGTTCCCGCTCCAGCGACTTGAGCAGGTCCTCGTCCTGGTCCTCCTCGACCTCCAGGTCCGCGTTGCGGGTCACCCGGAAGGCGTGGCACTCGATGACGTCCATGCCCGCGAACAGCTCGCCCAGGTGCGCGGCGATGAGTTCCTCCAACGGCAGGAACGTCGCGGTGGGACTGGTCCGGTCGTGCTCCACGCGGACCAGCCTCGGCACGTTGTCGGGCACCTTCACCCGGGCGAACCGCTCCGCGCCGCCCTCGGGGTCGCGCACCGTCACGGCCAGGTTCAGGCCCAGGCCGGAGATGTAGGGGAACGGGTGCGCCGCGTCCACCGCGAGCGGGGTCAGCACCGGGAAGACCTGGTCGCTGAAGTAGTTGGACAGCCGCAGCTTCTCGAAGTCGGTCAGCTGCGCCCAGTTCACGATGCTGATCGCGTGCTTCTCCAGCTCCGGCTGGACGTGGTCGAGGAACGCGCGGGCGTGCTGCTCGACCAGTTCCTGGGTGCGCTTGGCGATCGCGGCGAGCTGCTCGCGCGGCGTGAGCCCGTCCGCGCTGCGCACCGACAGGCCGGTGTCGTCGCGGCGCTTGAGGCCCGCGACCCGCACCATGTAGAACTCGTCCAGGTTCGAGGCGAAGATCGCCAGGAACTTCGCGCGCTCCAGCAGCGGCTGCGAGGAGTCCTCGGCGAGCGCGAGCACCCGGGCGTTGAAGTCCAGCCACGACAGCTCGCGGTTGAAGTACCGGTCGTCGGGCAGGTCGGCCCGCTCCTCGGCGGTCGCGGTGACGGCGGGCGGCGAACTCGGGAACGCGCGCGCCGGCGACTCGGCGACCGGTTCGACCGCCTCGGCACGGGTGGCGTCGCGGCGCACGGCCGGGCGTGGGCGACGGCGCGGCGCGCTCGCCGCCGGCTGGGTCCGAGGCGTCCGGGTGCGGCGCTTCGGCGCGGGCTGCTCGGGAGTGTTGTCCGTGCTCACGAAGGGCATTGTTCCTCACATTGCGCCACACCGCGCTGATCGCAGCCGACGATGAGATGAACTCCCCGTCACACGTGATCGGGTAACGGCGAGCCCTCCGTCACACGTCGGGAGGTGCGTCACACGGGGCGGCGCAACGCGGTGACCGTTCCGTCCGGATCACGGTCGATCGTCACCCGCTGGCCCGCGCGCAGGCGCCGCCAGCCGCCCACCGCCACGGCCGGCGCGGGCACGTCCACGAGGAGGCCGTCGTCGCGCAGCACGGTCGCCGAGCCGTCGTCGTGGTGGGCGCTGACCGTCGCCTGTTCGGTCGCCTGCTCATCGGGCACGGCGGGCAACGCTAGCCGATCGGGGGTGGTGGCTCCGGAGGCGCACCTGCGACGCTCCGCGACAGCCTCATTACCGAAAGGAGTGGCGGGCATGAGGGTTCTGGCAGGGGTGGTCACCGCAGCGGTGCTGGCCTTTATCGGCCTGGGCAGCGCGACGGCGGCACCGGTCCCCGAAGCACCCGTCCAACAGGAGTCGACCCAGGGCAGCGGCCTGGCCGCGGCGGCGCGCAACGTCGAGCTGCGCAAGACGGTCCCGGACACCGTGGGCGCGATCTCCGTCAACTTCGTGCAGTACCGGCACCGCGACGTGATGTTCGTCAGCGGCACGTTCGGGCTCAAGACCTACGACGTCACCAGGCAGGACGAGCCGAAGCTGCTCGACCACCTGACCAAGCAGGAGCTGGCGCTGCCCGGCGACGACCCGGCGCAGCGGTTCTGGGAGAACGAGGACGTCACCGTCGACCCGAAGCGCAAGCTGGTGTTCCTGGCCCGCGAGCGCAGCGCGTTCGGCCGCCAGCCCGGCAACGAGCGCCCGACCGGCGTCTACATCATCTCGGCCGCCGACCCGGGCAAGCTGGAGCTGCTGAACTTCGCGTCCATGGGCACGGGCCACATCACCACGTGCATCAACGACTGCCAGTACCTGTGGACGACGGGCTACGACGGCACGCCGTCGACCGACCCGGACACGTACCGGCGCTCCGGCAAGGTGTTCGTGACCGACCTGCGCGACCCGCGCAACCCGAAGACGCTCACGACGTACGTGGACCTCAACCGCAACCAGGGCGAGACCCACATGACCCACGACGTCCAAGTGGACGCCGAGGGCGTCGCGTGGGTGGCGGGCACGGGCGGCACACGCGGCTACTACACGCGCGGGTGGCACAAGGACCCGTTGACGGGCCGGGCGCGTGAGGCGACGCCGTACAACCCGGTGCCTTACGCGGGCGGCGCGGCCCCGAAGCTGGACATGCCCACGTCGTTCTCGCACAACTCGTTCCGGCCGGTCGGCGACACGGTCAAGGACGGCCCCCGGCCGACCCGCGAGAACCCGGCGGGCAGCCTGCTGCTGCACACCGAGGAGGCGTTCGACTCCCCGACGTGCAAGGACCAGGGCCGATTCGTCATCTCCTCGCTCCAGGGCTCCACGCACGGCGAGTCGTGGCGGGCCACGCCGGACAAGCCGTTCACGCTCAAGACCGTGGGCATCTGGAGCCCGGACGACCAGGAGGGCACCCTGCCCGGCCCGGACGTCTTCTGCTCGGCGCACTACTTCGACGTGCAGAAGCGGATCGTGGCCTACTCCTGGTACGAGCAGGGCACCCGGTTCCTCGACATCTCCGACCCGACCAAGCCGATCCAGGTCGCCTACTGGCGGCCCGAGGGCGCGGTGTCGTGGGCCCCGTACTTCCACCGCGACCGGGTGTACGTGGCCGACTTCGGGCGCGGCGTCGAGGTGTTGAACCTCACCAAGGGCGCCTACGACGCGCAGGACACGCACACCAACGTGACGTTGAAGACAGCACCGGTGAAGGAGGCCGCCCGCAACGCGGACAGCCCGCGCAAGCGCTTGCCGCTCGCGCCGGACCCCGACTACGGGTACGCCTGCCCGATGCTGCGCGGCGGTGGCTGCGGGGAAGGCCCAGCCTGCTGCTGAGGTGAAGTCCGGTGGGCGGTCCTCAGCCGCCCACCGGGCACAGCACGGCCGCCGACCGGGGCCCGAGCCCGAGGCCGGCCGCGAGTTCCAGGTCCTGCGCCGTGTCGACGTCGTTGCGCAGCGACGGCCACGGCCCCAGCAACGCCCGCGCGTCCGCCGCGTGCGCCTGCGCCGACCCCGCGCCGAACCTCGGGTCGAGGTCCCCGCCGGGCGCGGAGAGCAGCAGCGTCGTCCCGGTGCCCTGCCGGTCCGGGCAGAACGAGCGCCCGTCCGCGGCGTCCAGCGCCAGCTTCAGCTCGTCGCTGCGCAGCGCGGGCAGGTCGGCCTGCAACGCGCCCACCACCGACCCCGGATCACGCCCGCGCAGCACCGCCGCGCCGAACCGGAGCGCCTCGTTGAGCCCCTCCGGGCCCGGGATCGACTCGACCCCCATCGCCCGCAGCTCCGCCGCCACCGCCGGGTCCTCCGTGATGGCCAGCACGCCGCGCACCACCGCCACCGCCGCGGCGATGGTGTCCAGGGCGAACGCCAGCGCCAGCGCCGGCCGGTCGTCGGTCACCCCGACCAGCCGCGTCTTCGCCCGGTGCAGGGTCTTGACCGGCACCACCAAGTCCACATCGGCACGCACACAGCCATACTCCCCGATGTCGACTGGACCCCGCCGCCCGTAGCGGGGAAGACTCCAGGCGGGCTGCGGGTGACGAGAGGGAGAACACGTGGGCAGGGAGAAGGGCGGATTCTGGGTGGGGCTCGCCGCGGCGGTGTTCTACCCGTCGACCGCGCTCATGGCGCGCCGGCGCAACGAGGGCGTGGAGCACATCCCGAAGACCGGCGGCGCGCTGGTCGTGATGAACCACGTGTCCCACCTGGACCCGGTCTACGACGCGGTGTTCACCCACAAGCAGGGCCGGGTGCCGCACTTCCTGGCCAAGCACAGCCTGTGGAACGTCCCGGTGCTCGGCACCGTCATCAAGGGCGCGAAGCAGATCCCGGTCTACCGCGGCACCGCCGACGCCCAGCAGAGCCTGCGCGCCGCCCACGAAGCCCTGGAGCAGGGCCTGGTCGTGGTCATCTACCCGGAGGGCACCATCACCCGCGACCCGGACGGCTGGCCGATGACCTCGCGCACCGGCGTGGCCCGGCTCGCGCTGGAGCATGACGTGCCGATCATCCCGGCCGCCCGCTGGGGCACCCGCGACCTCTACGACCACTACCGCAAGAAGTTCCGGCCGTTCCCGCGCAAGACCGTGGTGACCAGGGTCGGCGCGCCGGTCGACCTGGCCGAGCACCGCGCCAAGCCGCAGTCCATCGCGGTGCTGCGCGAGGTGACCGACGTGCTCATGGGCGAGGTGAAGACCCTGCTGGCCGACATCCGGCAGGAGACCGCGCCCGAGGGCTTCTACTCGTCGAAGAAGGTCTGACGTGGAGCGCGTCGCGGTGATGGGCGCGGGGTCGTGGGGCACGGCCTTCGCGAAGGTGCTGGCCGACTCGGGCACGGACGTCGTGCTGTGGGCGCGGCGCGCGGAGGTCGCCGGCGAGATCACCCGGACCCGGGTCAACTCCGGCTACCTGCCCGACACGGTGCTGCCCGCGAACCTCACCGCCACCCACGACCCGGCCGAGGCGCTGGCCGGGGCGCGGGCCGTGGTGCTGGGCGTGCCGAGCCAGACGCTGCGGGCCAACCTCGCCGAGTGGCGCGCGGCGCTGCCCGTCGGGGCGACCCTGGTGAGCCTGGCCAAGGGCGTGGAGCTGGGCACGCTCAAGCGGATGAGCGAGGTGGTCCGCGAGGTCGCGGGCGTGCCGGAGGACCAGGTCGCGGTCGTCTCCGGGCCGAACCTGGCCAAGGAGATCGCGGCCGAGCAGCCGACCGCCACGGTCATCGCGTGCACCGACCACGACCGGGCGGTGGACCTCCAGCACGCGTGCTCGAACTCCTACTTCCGGCCCTACACCAACGTCGACGTGGTGGGCTGCGAGCTGGGCGGCGCGTGCAAGAACGTCATCGCGCTGGCCTGCGGGATGGCCGCCGGGCTGGGGTTCGGCGACAACACCATGGCCTCCATCATCACCCGCGGCCTGGCCGAGACCGCCCGGCTGGGCGCGGCGCTGGGCGCGGACCCGCTGACCTTCGCGGGCCTGGCCGGGCTGGGCGACCTGGTGGCGACCTGCGCGTCGCCGCTGTCGCGCAACCGGTCGTTCGGGGAGCGGCTGGGGCGCGGCGACACGGTGGCGCAGGCCCAGGAGGCCGCGCAGGGACAGGTCGCGGAGGGCGTGAAGTCGTGTTCGTCGATCCGGGAACTGGCCGCGCGGATCGGCGTGGACATGCCGATCACGGACGGCGTGCACCGGGTGTGCCACGACGGATTGGACCCACGCGCGCTCACCACGGCGTTGCTGGGGCGAGAGCGTAAGGCGGAACGGCAGTGAGCCAGGGCGTCGGTTCGGAGTACGGGGACGGCACGCGGGTCGTGCACACGGTGTCGACGGGAGCGGGGGAGCCGTTCCTGGCGGGGCCGGTGTTCGCGTCGGCGTACCACTTGGGCGGCGAGGACACCTACGGGCGTTCGCACAACCCGACGTGGCGCGCGCTCGAAGGCGCGCTGGGCTCGCTGGACGGCGGCGAGGCGGTGCTGTTCCCGTCCGGGATGGCGGCGATCTCGACGTTCCTGCGGGTGGTGTTGCGGCCCGGCGACACCGTCGTGCTGCCCTCCGACGGCTACTACCTGACCCGGAACCTGGTCGCCGAGATGCCCGTGACGGTGGTCGAGGCGCCCACGGCGGGGCCGTACCCCTCGTTCGCGGGGGTGCGGCTGGTGCTGCTGGAGTCGCCGTCGAACCCCGGCCTGGACGTGTGCGACATCGCCGCGGTGGCCGCCGCCGCGCACGAGGTGGGCGCGCTGGTGGCGGTGGACAACACGACCGCGACGCCGCTGGGGCAGCGCCCGCTCGAACTCGGCGCGGACGCCGTGGTGAGCAGCGACACCAAGGCCGTGGCCGGGCACAGCGACGTGCTGCTCGGGCACGTGTCCACAGTGGATCACGCGTTGGCGGAGCGGGTGCGGGCCGCGCGGACGGTCGGCGGCGCGATCCCCGGGCCGTTCGAGGCGTGGCTGGCGCACCGCGGCCTGGGCACGCTGGACCTGCGGCTGACCCGGCAGGCGGAGAACGCGGCGGCGCTGCACGCGGCGCTCAAGGACCGGCCGGAGGTGACCGGCCTGCGCTGGCCCGGCGCGCCGGAGGACCCGGCGCACGCCGTGGCGGCGCGGCAGATGCGGCGGTTCGGCGGGGTGCTGACGTTCGTGCTGCGCGACGCCGGGGCCGTGGCGGCGTTCCTGGAGCGGTCCCGGCTGGTGGCCGCGTCGACCAGCTTCGGCGGGCTGCACACCACGCTGGACCGGCGCGCGCAGTGGGGCGACCCGGTGCCGGAGGGGCTGGTCCGGCTGTCCGCGGGCTGCGAGGACACCGCCGATCTCGTGGCCGACGTGCTGGGTTCACTCTGACGGGTGGCGGCCGTTCCAATTCGTGGGACGCGGTTGCTCCACCGGAGCGGCCCTGCCAGTCTTTCCGGCATGTCTTCCCGCGCTATCAACGCCGGTCGGGGTCACATCGACCTCGGCCTGGCGGCCAGCGCGCTCTGTCCTTCTCGGTGATCGACCTGCGTCCCGCGGGCCCGTGACGCCCGCACAACCGCACATTCCTCCCGAGAAGGAACCATGTTCGCCGTTCCGGAGAACACGATCGCCCTGCCCCAGTCGCACGCCGCGCTGCACCCCGTGCGGATCGCGCTCGACACGGCGGCACGGCGGGAGCGCTGGGCCCACCTGCTGCGCTACGACCCCGACAGCCGCTACAGCGCGCTGGTCGAGCGCACCGACGAGCAGGAGATCTGGCTGATGAGCTGGCTGCCCGGCCAGCACACCGACCTGCACGACCACGGATCGAGCACCGGGGCGTTCACGCTGGTCAGCGGCTCGCTGACGGAGATCGTGGCACCCGGCCGGACCCAGGTGCTGCACCACCTGACGGCCGGCCAGTCCCGGGTGTTCGGCCCCGACTACGTGCACCAGGTGCGCAACGACGGGCCGGACCCGGCCGTCACGATCCACGTCTACCGCGACGGCGGGCGCACCATGCGGCCGTTCCGGTACGACCCGGTCGACGGGGCTACCGCCGCGCGGTGACGTGCGGCGGCACGGCCCAGTCGCCGACCAGCAGCGGGTCGGGTTCCGGCTCGCCCCACGACGTGCGCAGCGGCAGCACGCCCGCCCACCTCTCGTTGGCGGCGACGTCCTCGTCCTCGTCGCCGGGCGGGCCGGTGCGGATCTTCACCGACGCCTCGGCGAGGTCGAGCGCGAGCACGGACGTCGCGGCGAGTTCCTTGGCCGTGGGCGGCCGGGAGTAGTCCCAGGAGCCGGGCGCGAGGTGCTCGGTGAGCACCGTCAGGGCGTGCAGCTTCGCGTCCGGGTCAGTCACCGGTACGGCGGTGCCGTGGATGACGGCGGCGCGGTAGTTCATGGAGTAGTCGAACACCGCGCGCGCGTAGACGACACCGTCGAGCAGGGTCACCGCGACGCACACCGGCACGCCGGTCGCGGCCTCGCGCAGGCTGCGCGCGCCGGTGGAACCGTGCAGGTAGATGGTGTCGCCGTCGCGGCCGTACCCGGTCGGCAGGACCAGCGGCGCGCCGTCCACGACCACCGCGAGGTGGCAGACCAGGCCGGCGTCGAGCACGGCGTGCAGGGCGTCCCGTTCGGTCACGGCGCGCTTGCTGCCGCGCTTGATCGTGCTGCGGGGCGTCGGAGACAACGTCATGCGGCCAGCATCACGGGTAAAGTGGCCTTCCTCAAGTGCCAATTCCGAGCTATCCGAGGAGGCCACTTTGGCCGAGACCGCGCTGCCCGTGACGCTGGACCGCGAGTCGGCCGAGCCGCTGGCCGTGCAGCTCGCCGAAGCGCTGCGCGCGGCGGCCGGCGACGGGCGGCTGCGCAGCGGCGACCGGCTGCCGTCCACCCGGGCGCTGGCCGAGCGGCTCGGCGTCAGCCGCACCGTGACGGCAGCAGCATACGAGCAGTTGCACGCCGAGGGCTGGATCGCCGGCCGGCACGGTTCGGGCACCTACGTGACGACCACCCCGCCCGGCTCGCTCAAGGGCCGGCCGCGCCGCGCCGCCGCGCCCCGGCCCGCCGCCGACGTGATCGACTTCGCCCCCGGCGCGCCGTGGGCCGAGGGGCTCGACCGGGCCGCGTGGCGGCGGGCGTGGCGCGCGGCGGCCGACTCGCTGCCGCTGTTCCGGCCCCAGCGCGGCGGGCTGCCCGAGTACCGCGCGGTGGTGGCCGAGCACCTGCTGCGCCACCGCGGGCTGGCCGTGCGCGGCGGGCTGCGCGAAGAACTGGTGCTGGCCACCGGCGGCACCACCGCCGCGCTGGTCGAGATCGCCGCCGCCGTGCTGGAGCCCGGTGACGTGGTGGCCGTGGAGGAACCCGGCTACCAGCGGGCCGTGGGCGCGCTGCGGTCCGCGCGGATCAAGGTCGTCCAAGCGCCGGTGGACGCCGAAGGGCTGTTGGTGGACGGCGTGCCGGACGGGGTGCGCGGGGTCTACTGCTCGCCCGCGCACCAGTACCCGATGGGCGGCCGGATGTCCGCCGCGCGCCGCGTCGCCCTCGTGGAACGCGCCCGGCGCGACGGCTGGCTGGTCATCGAGGACGACTACGACGGCGAACTGCGCTACGACGTCGCGCCCCTGCCGCTGCTCGCCGCGCTCGCCCCGGACGTCGTGGTGCACCTGGGCACCACCAGCAAGATCCTCACGCCGACCCTGGGCGCGGGCTGGATGGTCGCGCCGGAACCGATCGGGGCCGAGATCCTGGCCCACCGCGAACGCACCGGCACCGCGCCCTCCGCCGCCGGGCAGCGCGTGCTGGTGGAACTCGCGCGGACCGGCGACCTGGGCCGTCACCTGCGCAAACTCCGCCGGGAACTGGCCGAGAGGCGAGCCCTGGTGGCCTCCGCGCTGGCCGCCGCCGGGGTGTCGGTGCTGGGCGACGACGCCGGCGCGCACGTGGTCGTGCTGCTGGCCGACGCCCAGGCCGAACGCGACCTGCTGGCCGCCGCCGAGGCGCGCGGGCTCCGGCTGGACGGGCTGGGCCGCCACCACGCCGCGCGGCCCAAGGTGTTCGGCGTGGCCATCGGCTACGGCGCGTGCTCGCGCGACCAGCTCACCGCCGCCCTGCCCGTGCTGGCAGAACTCCTGGGCTCTCCCGTTGAGCCATCCGGGTAGGGTCGGAAACCATGACACGACGCAAGACCAAGGTCGCCGTGGTGTTCGGCGGGCGCAGCAGCGAGCACATGGTCTCCTGCCTGTCCGCCGGCAGCATCCTGCCGCACCTGGACCGGGACCGGTTCGAGGTGGTGCCCGTGGGTATCACGCACGACGACGGCCGCTGGGTGGTCGGCGCCGACGACACCAAGGCGCTGGAGGTGCACGACCGCCAGTTGCCGACGGTCGGTTCCCTGGTGCCCGCGTCCGGCGGCGAACTCGTCCCGGTCACGCCCGACGAGGTGCTGGGCGACGTGGACGTGGTGTTCCCGGTGCTGCACGGCGCGTGGGGCGAGGACGGCACCGTCCAGGGTCTGCTGGAACTCGCGTCGATCCCGTACGTGGGGCCGGGCGTGCTGGCGTCGGCGGTGGCCATGGACAAGGAGTTCACCAAGCGGCTGCTGGGCGGCGTGGGCCTGCCGGTCGGCGAGTTCACGGTGCTGCGCCGCGACCAGGAGACCTTGTCCGAGCCGGACCGCGAGCGGCTGGGCCTGCCGGTGTTCGTGAAGCCGGCGCGCGCGGGGTCGTCGGTCGGCATCTCCAAGGTGGTGGACTGGTCCCACCTGGACAGCGCGATCGCGTTGGCGCGCAAGACCGACCCGAAGGTGATCATCGAGTCCGCGGTGTCCGGGCGCGAGGTCGAGTGCGGCGTGCTGGAGTTCCCCGACGGCCGGGTCGAGGCGTCGCTGCCGGCCGAGCTGCGGGTGGTGGGCGGCGCGGTCGACTGGTACGACTTCGACGCCAAGTACCTCGACGACGTGTGCGAGTTCGACATCCCGGCGAAGCTGGACGACCGGGTGGCGGAGGGCCTGCGCGAGATGGCCGTGACGGCGTTCAAGGCGCTGGACTGCCAGGGCCTGGCCCGGGTGGACTTCTTCGTCACCGACTACGACGAACTGGTCATCAACGAGGTCAACACCATGCCGGGCTTCACCCCGATCTCGATGTACCCGCGGATGTGGGCCGAGACCGGCCTCGACTACCCGACCCTGCTGACCACGCTGGTCGAGACCGCGCTCGCGCGGGGGACCGGACTGCGCTGACGTCCCCGGTGCCGCCCGGCCACGGCCGGCGGCACCGGCGGAAGGCGGGATCGGGCGGCGCGTGCCACGACGGCACGCGCCGCGGGCGTCTTACGGGAGCTTCCAGTCGACGGGCTCGGCACCCTGCTGGACCAGCAGTTCGTTCGCCCGGCTGAACGGGCGGGAACCGAAGAAGCCGGCCGCCGCCGAGAGCGGGGACGGGTGCGCCGACTCCACGCACGGGAACGGCTCCAGCACCGGCTTCAGGTTGCGGGCGTTGCGGCCCCACAGGATGGCCACGAGGGGTTCCTCGCGGGCCGCCAGGGCCTTGATCGCCTGCTCGGTGACCGCCTCCCACCCCTTGCCCTGGTGCGAGTTGGACTTGCCCGGCTGCACGGTGAGCGCCCTGTTCAGCAGCAGGACCCCCTGCTCCGTCCACGGGGTCAGGTCGCCGTTGGTGGGCTTGGGGTGCCCCAAGTCCTCCACGTACTCGCGGTAGATGTTGATCAGGCTCTTCGGGATCGGCCGGGTCTCCGGCGACACCGAGAAGCTCAGACCCACCGCGTGCCCCGGTGTCGGGTACGGGTCCTGACCGACGATCAGCACGCGCACACCGTGGAACGGTTGTTGGAACGCGCGCAGCACGTTCTCGCCGGCCGGCAGGTAGGTGCGGCCGGCGGCGACCTCCTCGCGGAGGAACTCGCCCATCTTCGCGATCTGATCGGCGACCGGCGCGAGTGCCTGCGCCCAGCCGGCTTCCATGACTTCCTCAAGCGGACGTGCCACGATCGGGGACTTTATCTCAGTCGAGCCGACGCAGGTCCTTGCGGTAGGTCAAGATGTTCGCCACGTACTTGTCGACGGCGAACTGCCACGCGCCGTCGGGCACCACGTAGCCCTCGCGGATCTTCGCCGGCACGCCCAGCGCCATCGCCCGCGTCGGCACGTGGCCGTTGAAGGAGACCACCGCGCCCGCGCCGACGATCGCGCCCGTCTCCACCACGGAACCGTTGAGCACCACCGATCCCGACGCGATCAGGCACCGGTCGGCGATGGTCGCGCCCTCGATGTGCACGTTGTGCCCGATGACGCACTCCTCGCCGATCAGCGTCGGGTGCACCTCGGTGCAGTGCACGACCGTGCCGTCCTGGATGGACGTGCGGGCGCCGACCTCGATGCGGCCGTAGTCGCCGCGCAACACCGCCTGCGGCCACACGGACGCGTGCGCGTGGATGCGGACGTCACCGATCACGGTCGCATCGGGGTGCACGTACGCGTCCGGGTGGATCACCGGTTCGTAATCGCCCAACGCGTAGATCGCCACCGCGGTCCTCCTACAGTTCTTTCGCGAAGCAGAGGCTGTCGGGATTTTCCCGGTAGTAGCCGAAGTTGTCGATCCGCTCGTACCCGCTGGACCGGTAGAGCCCGATCGCTTCCGGCTGCGGTCGCCCGGTCTCCAGCACCATCCGGGTGCGGCCCGCCGCGCGTGCCGACGATTCCAGCTCGGCCAGGACCTCCCGCGACAAACCCTTGCCGCGCGCGGAATCGGTCGTGTACATCCGCTTGATCTCGGCGTCGCCGGCGCGCAGCGAGTGGCGTGCCTCGTCGTGCGCACGCCACCCGCCGCACGCGACCGGCGCGCCGTCGAGGTAGCCGACGACGAAGTGCCCCAGCGGCGCGGCGAACTGCGCCGGGTCGACCGGCGTGTCGTCCTCGCCGCCGTAGCGCACCACGAACACCTGCTGGAGTTCGGCGATCAGCTTGACCGAGTCTGGATGGTCATACGCCCGCGTGAATATTTCCACACCGATCAGGTTACCTAGCGCCAGTGCTCCCAGCCAGGGGGCTTCTCGTACCCGCGACCGTCCACGGTGACCCCGCCGCCGTGCCGGACCGTGCCGATCGTGCGCCACCCGTCGGGCACCGCGGCCGGCTCCGGGAAGGTCGCGGCCAGCGCGTGGTCCTCGCCGCCGGTCAGCACCCAGTGCCGCGCGTCGGCGCCGAGCGCGGACGCCACGTCCAGCAGTCGCGGGTGGACCTCCAGCAGCTCGGTCCGGATGTCGATGCCGATGCCCGATTCCTCCGCGATGTGCCCCAGGTCCGCCAGCAGCCCGTCGGACACGTCGATCATCGCCGTCGCCCCCGCCGCGGCAGCCTGCGGCCCGGCGGCGTAAGGGGGTTCGGGATTCCGCTGCGCCCCGACGACCGCCACCGGCGAGCGGAACCCGCGCCCCAGCACGGCCAGTCCGCCGGCCGCCCAGCCCAGCCGTCCGCACACCGCGACAACATCACCCACCTGGGCTCCCGACCGGGTGATGGGCTCGTAGCCGCCCAGGTCGCCCAGCGCCGTAACGGAGATCACCAGTGTCGCGGAGGACACCATGTCCCCGCCCACCACGCCCGCGCCCGCGACGGCGGCCTCCTGCCACAGCCCGGCGGTGATGCCCTCGACCACGGCGGACGGCGTGTCCGGCGGGCAGGCCAGACCGATCAGCAGGGCCGTGGGCAGGGCGCCCATGGCCGCCACGTCGGCCAGGTTCACGGCCGCCGCCTTGCGGCCCACCTGCTCGGGAGACGACCAGTCGAGTCTGAAGTGGACACCCTCCACGAGCACGTCGGTGGACACCACCACGCGCCCGTCCGGCGCGGCCACCACGGCCGCGTCGTCACCGGGCCCGAGCAGGGTGGTGGGCGGCTGCGTCCGACCTGCCGTCACCCGGCGGATGAGACCGAACTCACCCACTTCAGCGACCGTGTCCGCGTTTCGCGGCGGCTCCGGACGCAAGATTGCCTCCCGTTCTGAGCATTCGGAACCCCAACTGGGGTACGTTGCTGACCACGTTCCTACCCCGACCTAACCTGTCGCGACGAAGGGGCACGCCGTGGTGCACGCATACATCCTCATCCAGACCGAGGTCGGAAAGGCAGCCGCCGTCGCGGCCGAGATCTCCGGGATCCCCGGCGTGGCCACCGCGGAGGACGTCACCGGCCCGTACGACGTGATCGTCCGCGCCGAGGCCGACACCGTCGACCAGTTGGGGCAGCTCGTGGTGGCCCGCATCCAGAACGTCGAGGGCATCACCCGAACACTGACCTGCCCGGTGGTCCACCTGTAGGCCCGTGCTGTCATAGCCGGGTGGCACAGGAACCCGAACCCACGTCGCTACTGCCCCGACCGCTGCTCGCCGTGGCCATCGGCCTGCCGGCGCTCCTCGCGGCGGGCGTGGCGGCCGCCGGGCTGTTCCTCGGTGCGGGCGGCCAGGACGAGGCCGCGGACCCCACGTCGGACCGCTCCGGGCCGCTCGCCCTCGTACCGGTGCCCGCGCCCGCCGCCGAGTCGGCGGACTGCAAGGCGCTGCTGAGCAAGCTGCCGATGCAGCTGGTGTCCAACGGCGCCACGCTGTCGCGCCGCGACCTGGCGGCACCCGCCCCGGCCGGTGCGGTGGCGTGGGGCGACGCCAAGCACGAGCCGATCGTGCTGCGCTGCGGCCTCGACCGGCCCGCCGACCTCAAGCCGACCTCGGAGCTGCGCGGCATCTCCGACGTCCAGTGGCTGGTGCTGACCGAGGGCGGCAACGCCACCTGGTACGTCGTGGACCGCCCGGCGTACGTGGCGCTCACCGTGCCGTCCGACGCGGGCACAGGCCCGTTGCAGGACATCTCCACCACCATTCGCGACACGCTGCCCGCCGTTCCCGTGGACACCCGCGGCTGACCGCGCACGCACCCGCGCGCGGCACCGCAAAGCCTCCCCGAAACCCCGGAACGGCGGAAGGCCCCTGGAACGGGTTCCAGGGGCCTTCCGCAACGCTCAACCGAACGCGGTCTCAGCCGCGAACCACCTTGCCCGCCTTCAGGCACGAGGTGCAGACGTTCAGCCGCTGCCGCTGCGAAGGCGAGACCTTCGCGCGCACGGTCTGGATGTTCGGGTTCCACCGGCGATTGGTCTTCCGGTGGGAGTGCGAGACCGACTTGCCGAAGCCCGGCCCCTTGCCACAGACGTCGCACACGGCAGCCACGTCAGCCACTCCTTAAGGTTTGTCCTTCGGTACTCACGCCCCGGCGGGCGCGCAAGCGTGCACAAGCCTCAGCCGGGCATGGCAACTTCGTCAGGGTAGCCGGTCGGCTGCGACGCCACCAAACCGGGTCGAATACCCTCCCGGCCATGCAGGTACTCGATGCGGTCGCGGTGCGCCAGTGGGCGGACGCCTGTGTCCGCTCCCTGGACGCCAACCGCGACGACATCGACCGCATCAACGTCTTCCCGGTGCCCGACGGCGACACCGGCACCAACCTGTCGCAGACCATGCGATCCGCGCAGGACTCGCTGCTCAGGACCCCCGCGGACTCCGTCGGCCAGGCGCTCGCGGCCCTCGCCCGGGGTGCGCTGGCCGGTGCCCGGGGCAACTCCGGGGTGATCCTGTCCCAGGTCCTGCGCGGCCTGGCCGAGGCCGCGCAGGGTGCGTCCACGGCCGGCGGCCAGTCGATCCGCAACGCCCTGCGCCGCGCCGACGAACTCGCCACCGCCGCGGTCTCCCGACCCGTGCCCGGCACCGTGCTGACCGTCCTGCACGCCGCCGCCGAAGCGGCCCGCGACTGCCGCTCGGACGCCCTGGACGACGTGGTCACCGCCGCCGCGCGGGCCAGTGCCGAGGCGCTCGCCGACACCCCGCGCCAACTGGCCGTGCTGGCCCGCGCGGGCGTCGTGGACGCGGGCGGGCGCGGCCTGGTCGTGCTGCTGGACACCCTCGCGGCGGTGATCACCGGGCAGCCGCTGGAACCCCCGGCCCGGCCGAGCCCGGCGCGCACCGCCGAAGCCCTCACCACCGCCCGCGAGGCCGGGTCGTCGGAGTACCAGTACGAGGTCATGTACCTGCTGGACGGCTCGCCCGACGCGGACGCCCTCAAGCAGCGGCTCACCGCCCTGGGCGACTGCGTGTCGGTGGTCGGCGACGGCGCCGGGCTGTGGACCGTCCACGTGCACTGCAACGACATCGGCGCGGCCGTCGAAGCGGGCGTCGAGCAGGGCCGGCCGCACCGGATCACGGTCGCCCGGTTCGCCGACCAGTTCGCCGCCCAGGCCCCCCGGTTCGTCCGCGACCGGGCGGTGGTCGTGCTGGTCGAGGGCGACGGCGCGAAGGAGCTGTTCCGCTCCGAGGGCGCGGTGGTCGCCGAGCCCACCGGCGACCCGGCCGACCTGCTGGCCGTCGTGGTGAGCACCCGCGCCCGGCACGTCACCGTGCTGCCCGGCGACCCCGACCTGCGCGCGCCGCTGGACGTCGTGGTCGCGCAGGCCGCCGAGGCAGGCCAGGACGTGGTCGTGGTGCCGACCTCCTCGCCGGTGCAGGCGCTGGCCGCGCTGGCCGTGCACGACGCGGCCCGGCGGCCCGGCGACGACGTGGTGGCGATGGCCGAGGCCGCCGCCGCGACCCGGCGCGGCGAGGTGAAGGTCTCCGAGCGCGAGGCGATCACCTGGATCGGCCGCTGCCGCCCCGGCGACCTGCTCGGGATGCTCGACGGCGAGGTGGTGGCGATCGAGCCCGCCCCGGCCGGTCCCGGGCCCGCCGACGTCGGCCCGCTGGCCCGGCTCCTGGTGGGTCGGATGCTGGCGGGCGGCGGCGAACTGGTCACCGTGATGCTCGGCGAGAACGCGCCGGAAGGGCTGGCCCAGGTGCTGGAGGAGTACCTGCGCATCGCCCATCCGGAGGTTGATCTGGCGGCGTATCAAGGCGGACAGCCCGGCGCCGTCCTCATTGTCGGTGTGGAGTAGTTGAATAGGCCGGGATGACGACCTTCGACGAAAAGCTGGTGTCGGTGCTCGGCAAGAAGAGCGCCGACGCGCTGGAGAGCGGTCTCGGGCTCACCACGGTCGGCGAACTGCTGCGGCACTACCCGCGCCGGTACGACGAACGCGGCAAGCTGACCGAGATCAAGGGCCTCGAACTGGGCGAGCACGCCACCGTGCAGGCCCGGGTCAAGAGCGCCCGGCAGCGCCGGATGAAGAGCCGCAGCGGGGAACTGCTGGAGGCGGTGATCACGGACGGCTCGTCCGACCTGCACCTGGTGTTCTTCGGGCGCGGGTCGCGCACCGTCGAGCGGGAGCTGCTGCCCGGCCGCGAGGCGATGTTCGCGGGCAAGGTCGGCATGTTCAACGGCAAGCTCCAGCTCGCCCACCCCGACTACCAGGTGCTCGACGCCCAGGACGACGAGAGCGCCGCCAAGTTCGCCGGCGCGTTCATCCCGGTCTACCCGGCGGCGCAGGGCATCCAGTCGTGGAACGTGTCCAACTGCGTCGAACAAGTGCTCGCGCTGTGGGACGGCGTCGCCGAGGACCCGCTGCCCGCCGAGCTGCGCGCGGAACGCGGCCTGGTGCCGCTGGAGAAGGCGCTGCGCGACATCCACCGGCCCGACGGCTGGGCCGCGATCACCGTGGCGCAGCAGCGGCTCAAGTGGGATGAGGCGATGGCCGTGCAGCTCGCCCTGGCCCAGCGCCGCCGCTCCGCCACGGCGCGCCCCGCGCCCGCGTGCCCGCCCAGACCCGGCCTGGTCGCCGACGCCTTCGACGCCCGGCTGCCGTTCGAACTCACCGCCGGCCAGCGCGAGGTGGGCGAGCGGATCTCCGCCGACCTGTCCGCCGAGCAGCCGATGAACCGGCTCCTGCAAGGCGAGGTCGGCTCCGGCAAGGCCCAGCCGCTGGACGCCCTCGTGCTCACCCCCGACGGTTTCGTGGCGATGGGCGACCTGCAGGTCGGTGACCAGGTGATCACCCAGGACGGCACGCCCACCGAGGTGACCGGGGTGTTCCCGCAGGGCGAGCGCGAGGTGTTCCGGGTGGTGCTCTCGGACGGCAAGTCCGTCGAGTGCGACCTGGAGCACCTGTGGGCCACCCACGACGGCGAGGTGTGGACCCTGCGCGAGATCCGCGACGACCTGCTGCGCAACGAGGGCACGTCCCGCTGGCGGCTGCCGATGGTCGTCGCGCCGGACGTCGACTGCGTCGAACTCGCCCCGGTCAAGGAGCGGCACGAGCTGCTGCAGGGGCTGCTCAGCACGGGCGGCGCGTGCGACGGGGTGGACGTGGTGTTCCGCACCGAGTCGGAGAACCTCGCCGAGTACGTCAGCGAGCTGGCCGAGTCGCTGGGCGGCACCGGCGTCGTGGGCTACGGCTACGAGCAGCACCAGGTGGTCGTGCGGCTGCCCGAGGAGTTCCCGCCGTTCCGCGACGCGCTGGACCGCACCGCGCCGCCCGTCCGGTACATCGAGCGGGTCGAGTTCGTCGGCGTGCGGCCGGTGCAGTGCATCTCCGTCGACCACCCGTCCCGGCTGTACGTGACCGACCACTTCGTCGTCACCCACAACACGATGGTCGCCCTGCGGGCCATGCTCCAGGTCGTGGACGCGGGCCGGCAGGCCGCCATGCTCGCACCCACCGAGGTGCTCGCCGCCCAGCACGCCCGGTCGCTGCGCGACCTGCTCGGCGACCTCGGCCAGGCGGGCGAGCTGGGCGGGGCCGAGCACGCCACCCGGGTCACCCTGCTCACCGGCTCGATGCCGACCGCGCAGCGCAAGCGGGCCCTGCTGGAGATCGTCACCGGCGAGGCCGGCGTGGTCGTCGGGACGCACGCCCTGATCCAGGACAAGGTCGAGTTCCACGACCTCGGCCTGGTCGTGGTGGACGAGCAGCACCGGTTCGGCGTCGAGCAGCGCGCGGCCCTCAGCGGCCGCGCGGGCGGGTCGACACCGCACGTGCTGGTGATGACCGCGACCCCGATCCCGCGCACCGTCGCGATGACCGTCTACGGCGACCTGGAAGTCTCCGCGCTGCGCGAACTGCCGCAGGGCCGCTCGCCGATCAGCACGTCCGTGGTGCCGATGGCGGAGAAGCCCGCGTGGCTGGACCGGGCGTGGCAGCGCATCCGCGAAGAGGTCGGCAACGGCCACCAGGTGTACGTCGTCTGCCCGCGCATCGGCGACGGCGAATCCGAAGACCCGTCCGGCGACGAGCCGCCGAAGGACGACACGTCCGACCGCAGGCCGCCGCTGGCCGTCGTGGACGTGGCGCAGCGCCTGGCCGAGGGCCCGCTCAAGGGACTGCGGGTCGACATCCTGCACGGCCGGATGCCACCGGACGACAAGGACGCGGTGATGCGGGCGTTCGCCGGCAACGAGGTCCAGGTCCTGGTCGCGACGACGGTGGTCGAGGTCGGCGTGAACGTGCCGAACGCCACGGTCATGGTGATCATGGACGCGGACCGCTTCGGCGTCAGCCAGCTGCACCAGCTGCGCGGCCGGGTCGGCCGGGGCAGCGCCTCCGGCCTGTGCCTGCTGGTCACCGAGATGCCCGAGGGCACCGCGACGATGGCCCGGCTGCGCGCCGTGGAATCGACCCTGGACGGGTTCGAACTGGCCCAGCTCGACCTCGAACTGCGCCGCGAGGGCGACATCCTCGGCGCAGCCCAGTCCGGCACCCGGTCGGGCCTGAAGATGTTGTCGCTGCTGCGCGACGAGGACGTGATCGCCGAAGCCCGGGTCGTCGCGACCCAGGTCGTGGACGCCGACCCGGAGCTGGCCGCACACCCGGGCCTGGCGTCGCTGGTGGCCGGCCTGCTCAACGAGGAACGGGCGGAATACCTGGAGAAGGCATAGATGCGCGCCCTGTCGCCGACCCGCAGCCGTGCCCCCGAACTGGCGAGGGCGAGGGAGGAAGCACGCGACCTGCGCGCGGCCCGCCCCGACGTCCGCGACAAGGTGGTGCGGTCGCTGCTGCCCACCTGGCTGGCCAAGCAGTACCTGTCGTCGCTCAAGCGCGCGGGCGCGGTCATGCTCGCCGGCGCGCTCGCGTCCTACGCCGCCAACCTCGCCGCCCCCTGGTACTACCACGCCGTCGACGTGCTGCTGCTGGTCCTGGGCCTGGCGACGTTGTGGGGCGTCCTCGTCCAGATCCGCACCCGCCGGGTCGAGGCGACCAGGCTGCGCGAACACGGCCCCGACGAGTACGACACCCTGGAGGACGCGGGCGTGCGCGTCACCACCAGGCCGTGGTGGCGCAACCTGCTGGGCCGGCTGTTCGACCTGGCGGTCCTGATCCTGCCGGTGCTGGTGGCCGTGCGGGCGTGGTCGGACGGCGACTGGCTGGGCGGCATCGCCGCCGTGGTCGCCGCCGGCTGCGTGGTGGCCGGCTCGGTGTACTACCTGCTGGCCGCCCGCGAGATGGGCCGCTGGCGCCAGGACTTCCTCATCCAGGAGCGCCTGACCTTGCCCCCGGTCCGCGAAGACTGGCAGATCCTGCTCGGCTGACCCACCCGCCCCACCGCCGGGCTGACCGCCGGACGCGCCGAACGGCTGGAGTATCGTCGCCGTACTGTGCGCCGCCTGCTGCTCGCCCTGACCTCGACCGCGTTGGTCCTGTCCGCGCTGGTCGCCTGCGCGCCCGGCGAGAGCGCGACACCGCCGCCGAGTTCACCGCCCAAGGGCGACCTGGCGGTCCTGGCCGAACGCCTCGACCAGCGCCGGGCCGAACTCAAGACCGCCCGCTTCCACACCGAGGGCTTCGCCTCGGACGGCGGTGCCACCGAGGTCCGCAACACCGTCGACGGAACCCTGCGCCAAGACCCGGAGGGCATCACCGGCTCGATGGCCATGCAGATGTCCACCGGCGGCCAGACCCGCAAGATGGACATGGTCATGACCCGCGACGGCCTCTACGTGCACGTGGACGGCGCACCGATGCCCGAAGGCAAGAAGTGGGGCTTCTACACCCGCCAGAACGGCGGCGAGGTCGACGCCCTGCTGCGCGGCTTCGGCCCGGGAGCGACGGTCGGCGCGGAACTCGACTACGTCCAGCCCCGCGCCGCCCTGATCGTCAACCGGGCCGCCGAGCAACTCGACGGCACCCCGACCACCCGCTACGAACTCGTGGTCGACCCGCTGAAGATGGCGAAGGTCATCGAGGACCCGGACATCCAGCTCCAGCACACCCAACTGGCCGAGTACGGCGTCACCATCCGCGCCGTGGCGTGGGTGGACGACTCCGGCGCACCCCAGAAGGCGGAGTACCGCTTCGAGCTGAACGGCAAGGTCGTCAAGCAGTCGACCACCCGCTTCACCGAGTGGGGCAAGCCGTTCGACTTCCCCACCCCGTCACCGGCCGAGGTAGTCCCGGCCGACCAGCTCCCCAAGTAGCCGAGCCCGGAGAGCCGAGCCCGAGGCAGCCACGACCCCCGCCGGAGCGACGGCCGGGCGGTTGTCGCCCGGCCGTCGTCGTCGGATCGGGCGTCGTTCTGGTCAGTTGTTGCGGGGGAGCGGGAGCTGGGTGGTCGGCTGGTCGTCGGCCACGTCGGACCCGGCCCCGGAACGGTCCTCCGACCTGCCGTCACGGCGGGCGTCCGACTCGTCGTCGGCGTCGTTCTCGGCGTCCAGCGGCAGCAACGTCGAGACCGCCCTGGTCACCGCGTCCTGAGCGGCGGCGAACTGCTCGGACAGCGCCTTGTGCACGGTGTGCAGCTCGGTCAGCTTCTGGTCGGCGGCCGTGATGCGGCGGTCGGCGTGCGAGTCGGCGTCGGTGATCGTCTTCTCGGCCTTGGCCGCAGCCTCGCCGACCGTCTGTTCGGCACGCGCGTTGGCGTCCGCCACGGTCTTCTCGGCCTGGGCGTTCGCCTCGGTGACGGTCTTCTGGGCGGTGGCGTCGGCCTCGGCGAGCGTCTTCTCGGAGTAGGCGTCGGCGTCGGCGATCGTCTTGTCCGCCTTGGCCGTGGCGTCCGCGACGGTCTGCCCGGCCTTGGCGTCGGCCTCGGCCGTGGTCTTCTCCGCGTAGCTGTTCGCGTCCGCGACGGCCTTCTCCGACTTGGCCAGCGCCTCGGACTCCAGCTCGGCGATCTGCTTGGCCGACTCGGCGCGCAGCGCGCCGACCTCGGTCCCCGCCACCTCCAGCAGCCGGGCGGCCTCGGCCTTGGCCTCGACGACGTGCCCTTCGTGCTCCTTGCGGAGCGTCGTGCGCAGGTCGTCGTACTCCTTGTCCAGGTCGTCGTGGTAGCCCTTGTACTTGGCGTCCAGCTCGACCCGGCGCTCGTCCAGCGCGGTGCTCTTGGCCTCGAACTCGGCCGACACCCGGTCGTGGTCGGCCCGCGTCTCGGCGAGCAGCGCCTCGTGCTCGGCGGTCAGCTTGGTCCGGAGTTCCTCGTGCGAGCGCTCCAGCTCGGTCCGGCGGTCCTGGTACTGCTTCTCCAGGTCGCCCGCCCGCTTCTGGTAACCCGCCTCCAGCTGCTTGCGGCGCTCTTCGAGGTCGCCCATGGCCCGCTGGTGCGCCGCGCGGCCCTCGGCGGCGAACCGCTCGGCTTCCGCACGGGTCGCGTTGGCCTGGTCGACCGCGCCCTTGCGGATGTCGGCGATCTCCTCCTCGGCCAACGTCATCATCACGCGCACCCGTTCGGTGACGTTCGACGCGCTGACCGGGCTGGACGCGAGGTTCCCGAGCTGGGCCTTGACCTTGTCGAGTTCGGCACGGGTGGTGTTGAGGAGCTTGCTCAGCTCTGCGACCTGGGCTGCCGCGGCGTCGCGTGATCTGTTGGAGTTCTTCAGGTCGAACTGCAACCGTGTGACGCGCTCGTTGACCTGTTTCTGGTTGTACCCGCGCAGAACAACGTCGAAGTGGGTACGGGCAGCAGGCTGCCCTGTCTCTTCAGCCCCGGCCATATGCCCAACCCTACCGAGAAGTCGACACGGTCTGTCACCCGATACAGCGAACGCAGTGTAACGACACGGTGATTGTCCGCTCAGGGCCACGAGACGGCCACTCGATGATGAGGAGTCCTCGGACCTGGGCTCTTGCGCTCGCGGGGCACCCGTCACCGTCGACCGGTCGGTCGCCACGCCCGGTCGCCTCCGGTCACCCGTCGGCCGCCGTTCGGCCATCCGTGCAGTGACCGAGCTGACGGTTGCCGGCGGTGATCAGTGGGAACCAGTGAGGCGGGAACCGGTGATCCGGACGGCCGCGCGGTGCGGACCGCCGGGTCGGCGGTCGTCGAGTCGGGAGGTGGGTGCCGTGGTCGGCGTGCGGGGTGGTGCGCCGCGCCTCCGGTCGGTACGCCCTGACCGGTCGGAGGCGCGACGGCGCGCCCACTTGCCGTGGGGTTCGGGCGCCTGGCCCGATGGGTGGCTCAGTCGGTGGAGATCGGGCCTCGGGGCGTTCGAGGACGACTCCGCCGCGCCGGCGCTCACTGTCATGCACATCTCCTCTCGGTCGGTTCGGGTGGTGCTCGGCAGTGGGTCGTGCCCGTCAATTGTCGAACAGGAGTTCGAGCGCCGGCAAGATCACTTTCGGGTGAACGGGGTGCGGGCTCCCGACTGCCCGCCGCCGCGAGTGTGAGCCCGCCGTCAGGGGGCTGCGCCGAGCCGGTGCGCAAGGGACAATCCACGGGCCCGCCCCCTGGTCGGACCGCCCTTGACCGGGTGAGTGAACGATCACGATGACGTCCGTCACGTGAGATGGAACTCCCGAGGGGCGGGACGCGCACGGTAACGTGCCTTGATTGACCGCCGAGTGACCTGGGAGGGAACGCCGAATGTTCCGCAAGGTTCTTGTCGCCAACCGCGGCGAGATCGCGATCCGGGCTTTTCGCGCTGCCTACGAGCTGGGCGCCGGCACGGTTGCCGTCTTCCCCCACGAAGACCGCAACTCACTGCACCGGCTGAAGGCCGACGAGTCCTACGAGATCGGCGAGCCCGGCCACCCCGTGCGCGCTTACCTGTCCGTGGACGAGATCATCAAGGCGGCCCGCAAGGCCGGCGCGGACGCGGTCTACCCCGGCTACGGATTCCTGTCGGAGAACCCCGAGCTGGCCAAGGCGTGCGCCGACGCCGGGATCACGTTCGTCGGCCCGCCCTCGGACGTGCTGGAGCTGACCGGCAACAAGGCGCGCGCCATCGCCGCCGCCCGCGAGGCGGGTCTGCCGGTGCTGCGGTCCAGCGCGCCGTCGAGCGACATCGAAGCCCTGCTCGACGCCTCCAAGGACATCGACTTCCCGGTGTTCGTGAAGGCCGTCGCGGGTGGTGGCGGTCGCGGTATGCGCAAGGTGGACGAGCCCGCCGGCCTCCGCGAGGCGCTCGAAGCGGCCTCCCGCGAGGCCGAGTCGGCGTTCGGCGACCCGACCGTGTTCCTGGAACAGGCCGTGGTGGAGCCGCGCCACATCGAGGTGCAGATCCTCGCCGACGGCGAGGGCAACGTGATGCACCTGTTCGAGCGCGACTGCTCGGTCCAGCGCCGGCACCAGAAGGTCATCGAGATCGCGCCCGCCCCGAACCTCGACCCGGCGCTGCGGGACCGGATGTGCGCCGACGCGGTGAAGTTCGCGCGGCACATCGGCTACCGCAACGCGGGCACCGTCGAGTTCCTGCTCGACCCGCACGGCAAGTACGTCTTCATCGAGATGAACCCCCGCATCCAGGTGGAGCACACGGTCACCGAAGAGGTCACCGACGTCGACCTGGTGCAGTCGCAGATGCGCATCGCGTCCGGCGAGTCCCTGGACGACCTGGGCCTGAGCCAGGACACCGTGCACCTGCGCGGCGCGGCCCTCCAGTGCCGCATCACCACCGAGGACCCGGCCAACGGCTTCCGCCCGGACACCGGGATGATCAGCGCCTACCGCTCGCCGGGCGGCTCGGGCATCCGGCTGGACGGCGGCACGACCGGCGCGGGCACCGCGATCGGCGCGCACTTCGACTCCATGCTGGTCAAGCTGACCTGTCGCGGGCGCACGTTCGCCGCCGCCGTGGCACGGGCCCGCCGCGCGGTCGCGGAGTTCCGCATCCGGGGCGTCTCCACGAACATCCCGTTCCTCCAGGCGGTGCTGGACGACGAGGACTTCTACGAGGGCCGCGTCACCACGTCGTTCATCGAGAAGCGTCCGCACCTGCTGACCGCACGGCACTCCGCCGACCGCGGCACGCGGATGCTGACCTACCTCGCGGACGTCACGGTGAACCTGCCCAACGGCGCGCGTCCGGCCGCCGTGGACCCCAAGGACAAGCTGCCGCAGACCGACCTGTCGGTCGAGCCGCCCGCGGGTTCCAAGCAGAAGCTCACCGAGCTGGGGCCGGAGGGCTTCGCGCGCTGGCTGCGCGAGTCCAAGACGCTCGCGGTCACCGACACCACGTTCCGCGACGCGCACCAGTCGCTGTTGGCCACCCGAGTACGCACCAAGGACCTGCTCGCCGTAGCGCCGTACGTCGCGCGCCTTACGCCGCAGCTGCTGTCCCTTGAGGCGTGGGGTGGCGCGACCTACGACGTGGCGTTGCGGTTCCTCGCCGAAGACCCGTGGGAGCGTCTCGCCGCGCTGCGCGAGGCCGTCCCCAACATCACCCTCCAGATGCTGCTGCGCGGCCGCAACACGGTGGGCTACACGCCGTATCCGGAGGCCGTGACCACCGCGTTCGTCGAAGAGGCGACCAAGACCGGCATCGACATCTTCCGCATCTTCGACGCGCTCAACGACGTGGAGCAGATGCGTCCGGCGATCGAAGCCGTGCGGGAGACCGGGACGGCCGTCGCCGAGGTGGCGCTGTGCTACACGGCGGACCTGTCCAACCCGGACGAGCGCCTGTACACGCTCGACTACTACCTGAAGCTGGCGGAGCAGATCGTCGGTGCGGGTGCGCACGTGCTGGCCGTGAAGGACATGGCGGGCCTGCTGCGCCCGCCGGCCGCCGCACGGCTGGTGACGGCGTTGCGCAAGGAGTTCGACCTCCCCGTGCACCTGCACACGCACGACACGGCGGGTGGCCAGTTGGCGACGTACCTGGCGGCCATCCAGGCCGGTGTGGACGCCGTGGACGGCGCTGCGGCGTCGATGGCGGGCACCACGTCGCAGCCGCCGCTGTCGGCGATCGTCGCCGCCACGGACTACACGGAGCACGAGACCGGTCTCGACCTCCAGGCGGTGTGCGACATCGAGCCGTACTGGGAGGCCGTGCGCAAGGTGTACGCGCCGTTCGAGTCGGGCATCCCCGGCCCGACCGGCCGGGTGTACAACCACGAGATCCCCGGCGGCCAGCTGTCGAACCTGCGCACCCAGGCGGTGGCGCTCGGCCTCGGCCAGAAGTTCGAGGAGATCGAGGCCATGTACGCCGCGGCCGACCGGATGCTGGGCCGGTTGGTGAAGGTGACGCCGTCGTCCAAGGTCGTCGGCGACCTGGCGCTGCACCTGGTGGGCGCGGGCGTGTCGCCGAAGGACTTCGAGGCGGAGCCGAACAAGTTCGACATCCCGGCGTCGGTGGTCGGGTTCCTGTCCGGTGAGCTGGGCGACCCGCCCGGTGGCTGGCCGGAGCCGTTCCGCAGCAAGGCGTTGCAGGGCCGGGCCGCGCCGAAGGGCGTGGCGGACCTGACCGACGAGGACCGCGAGGGGCTGGAGACGTCCCGCCGCGCGACGCTGAACCGCCTGCTGTTCCCCGCGCCGACGAAGGAGTTCCTGGCGCACCGGGACGCGTACGGCGACACCAGCGTGCTGCGCAGCAAGGACTTCTTCTACGGCCTGCGTCCGGGCGAGGAGTACTCGGTCGACCTTGAGCCCGGCGTGCGCCTGCTGATCGGCTTGGAGGCGATCGGCGAGGCCGACGAGCGCGGCATGCGCACCGTCATGGCGACGCTCAACGGCCAGCTCCGCCCGATCCAGGTGCGCGACCGCTCGATCGCGGCCGAGATCCCGGTGGCGGAGAAGGCGGACCGGTCGAACCCCGGCCACGTGGCCGCTCCGTTCGCGGGCGTCGTCACGCCGAACGTGGCGGAGGACGAGGAGGTCGACGCCGGTCAGACGGTGGCCACCATCGAGGCGATGAAGATGGAGGCCGCGATCACCGCGCCGAAGGCCGGTCGGGTCAAGCGCCTCGCCGTGCGGGGCGTGCAGCAGGTGGAAGGCGGCGACCTGCTGATCGTGCTCGAATAGCGTTTCCCGTCGCACGGGCCGGGCATCCCACGGTGGGTGTCCGGCCCGTGGCATGTCCCGGGGTATTCCACGCGGCGCGGGCACGCGGTGGCGTGCCGGGGTGCCTGAACAGTCCGACGTGGACGGTCCGTGTGGCCGGTTCGGGCGGCTCCGGTGAGGATGGCGGGGACGATCCGCAGGGCCGGCCGACGGCTCCGCGGGTCGCCGTCCCGGGCAGACGTCACTCGACCAGTTGTTCTCCCCGACCACGGGAACCCAGGGGTCGGGACGGCCGTTGGAGGTGCCATGAACAAGGTCACCGCAGCGCTGCTGGGAGTGGCGGCGGGAGCGGTCGCGTGGGCGTTGCGCGACGTGCCCGCCGCGCTCGGCGGCACACCGCGCGGGGAACGCGTCGAGCGCTCCCCGCAGTTCCGCGACGGCAGGTTCCACAACGCCGCGTCCACCCGCACCCTGCCGCCGGGCAGCGCGGGGGGCATGGCCAAGGAGCTGCTGTTCGGCGGCCAGCAGCGGCACCCGGCCGGCCGGGTCCCGCTGGTGCCCGCCGGTCCGGTCCGCTCCGCCGAGGGCCTGCACATCACCTGGTACGGGCACGCCTCCACGCTGGTCGAGGTCGACGGCGCGCGGATCCTGCTCGACCCGGTGTGGAGCGAGCGCTGCTCGCCGTCGCAGGCGGTCGGCCCGAAGCGGCTGCACCCGGTGCCGCACGCGCTGGCCGAGGTCGGCCGGGTGGACGCGGTGGTGATCTCGCACGACCACTACGACCACCTCGACCTGCCGACCGTGCGGGAGCTGACCCGCACCGGCGACGCGGTCTTCGTGGTGCCGCTGGGCATCGGCGCGCACCTGCGCCGGTGGAGGGTGCCCGAGGAGCGGATCGTCGAGCTGGACTGGGACGAGTCGCACGAGGTGGCGGGCGTCCGCCTGGTCGCCTCGCCGGCACAGCACTTCTCCGGGCGCGGCCTGCGCCGCGACACCACGCTGTGGGCGTCGTGGGCGATCGTCGGCCCCGAGCACCGCGTGTACTACAGCGGCGACACGGGCTACTTCGACGGCTACCGGAAGGTCGGCGAGAAGTACGGGCCGTTCGACGCCTCGCTGATCCAGATCGGCGCGTACGGGCCGGACTGGCCGGACATCCACATGACCCCCGAGGAGGGCGTGGCGGCGCACCGCGACGTCCGGGGCGGGCTGCTGATCCCGGTGCACTGGGCGACGTTCAACCTGGCGTTCCACGACTGGGCGGAACCGGTCGACCGGGTGTGGCGGGAAGCGAAGGCGTGGGAAATCCCGTTGGCCGTGCCGAGGCCGGGCGAGAGGATCGACGTGGCGGATCCCCCGGCGGTCGACGGATGGTGGCAGGCGCTCGCATGAGGACAGCGGTGGTGACCGGTGGCGGCACCGGGATCGGCAAGGCGATCGCGGCCGAGTTGGTGGGCCGGGGCCTGGAGGTGGTGATCACCGGGCGGCGCGCGGAGGTGCTGGCGGCGGCCGCCGCCGAGGTCGGCGCGCGGGCGGTGGCCTTCGACGCGGCCGACCCGGGAGCGGTGCGGGCGGCGCTGGCCGAGCTGCCGTCCACAGTGGACGTGCTGGTCAACAACGCCGGCGGCGTGGTCGGCGGCGGCGACCTGCGGGCTCAGTGGCTGGCGGACTACGAGGCGAACGTGGTGACCGCCGTCCTGGTGACGACGGCGCTGGAGCCGAGGTTCGCCGACCAGGCCCGGGTGGTGACGATCGGCTCGATCGCGGGGCGGCGCGGCGGCGGGAGCTACGGCGCGGCCAAGGCGGCGGTGGAGGCGTGGACGGCGGAGCTGGCGTTCGCGTTGGGCGGGCGCGGGATCACGGCGAACGTGGTGTCGCCGGGGTACGTGGAGGACACCGAGTTCTTCGGCGACCGGATGACGCCGCAACGCCGCGAGACCCTGGTCTCCCAGACCGCGAACGGCCGGCCGGGCACACCGGCGGACGTGGCCGCCGCGGTCGGGTTCCTGACCTCGCCGGAAGCGGGTCACATCACCGGTCAGGTGATCGCGGTGAACGGCGGTGCCGCCTTGGGTCGTTGATCTCGTGAACCGCCGTTCGAGCCGCCGGTGGGTGGCCGGTGGTGCTCGCGGTGGTCCGGCGGCAAGCCGGTCGACCGGTGATCCCACCGGTCGGTGCGGCCGGTCGGCGAGCACTGGTCCGAACGAGTAATCCGGGTGGCGACCCGGACAGCGGGCGCGACCGTCGGAGCACAATCCGGGGCACCACATCCGGAGGGGGTCGACGGCTGTGCCACGAGGAGAGAGCCCGCTGGAGCCCGACGGGTCGGCGTTGACCGATTTCGCCCTGGGCCTGCGTCGATTGCGCACGCGCGCCGGAATGCCGAGCTACCGGCAACTCGCCCGGTGGGCGCTCTACTCGCCGACCACGCTGTCCGACGCGGCCGGCGGCAAGAGGCTGCCCAGCCTGGCGGTCACGACCGCGTTCGTGAAGGCGTGCGGGGGCGACGAGGGCGCGTGGGAACGGCGCTGGCGCGAGTTGAGCACCGAGCTGGCCGGCACGCCCACGCCGAGCGACGCGGGCACCGCGCCCTACCCCGGGCTGGCCCCCTACGAGGCCGATGACGCGGAGTGGTTCCACGGCCGAAGCGCGCTGGTCGGGGAGTTGACGGCCAAGGTCGCCGAACGTCGGCTCACCGCCGTTTTCGGGGCGTCCGGCGCGGGCAAGTCGTCGCTGTTGCGCGCGGGGCTGGTGCCCCGGCTGACCGCGAACGGCACGTGGATCGCGCTGTTCACGCCCGGCGCGGACCCGTTCGGCGAGTGCGCGGCGCACCTGGCGCGGTGGCTGGGCACGACGGCCGGCGTGGTCCGCGCGGAGTTGGCGGCCGATCCGGGCAACCTGCGCAGGCTGGTCTGCCAGGCACTGGTGGGGGAGCCACCGGACCGCCAGGTCGTGTTCGTGGTCGACCAGTTCGAGGAGCTGTTCACGTTGTGCGCCGACCCGGCGGCCCGGTCGGCGTTCATCTCCGCGCTGGTCCGGGTCTCGCGCGCGGAGAACGGGCGTTGCCGGGTCGTGCTCGGCGTGCGCGCCGACTTCCGCAGCCGGTGCCTGGGTGACGTCGAACTCGCCTCGGTCCTCGACGGCGGGCAGCTCGACATCG
This sequence comes from Saccharothrix sp. NBAS 001, assembly GCF_056640475.1. Classification (NCBI taxonomy): domain Bacteria; kingdom Bacillati; phylum Actinomycetota; class Actinomycetes; order Pseudonocardiales; family Pseudonocardiaceae; genus Saccharothrix; species Saccharothrix sp. NBAS 001. The sequence continues at coordinate 6,393,307 of NZ_CM153251.1, read as the reverse complement.
GGCCGATGACCGTCGAGCAGCTGCGGTGCGCGATCGTGGAACCGGCGAAGCGCGCGGGCTGCGTGGTGGAGGGCGCGCTCGTCGCGGCGCTGGTCGCCGAGGTCCACGGCCGGATCGGCGTCCTGCCGCTGCTGTCGCACGCGCTGCGCGAGACGTGGCTGAGGCGCAAGGGCAACACGCTGACGCTCGCCGGTTTCCAGCGCACCGGCGGCATCGACGGCGCGTTGGCCAACTCCGCCGAGTCGGTCTACGCCGCGCTCGACGAACCCCGGCGCGAGGTGGCGAAGGACCTGTTGCTGCGCCTGGTGGCGTCGGGCGACGAGGGCGAGGACACCCGGCGGCGGGTGGACCGCGCCGAGCTGGACGCCGGCGGGGACGTGGACGCCGTCCTGGGCGAACTCGCCGCCGCACGGCTCGTGGTGCTGTCCGGCGACCGGGCCGAGATCACCCACGAGGCGTTGATCGACGCGTGGCCCCGGCTGCGCGACTGGCTGGCCGAAGACCGCGACGGGCGGCGCGCCCACCGCAGGCTCACCGACGCCGTGACGCTGTGGCGGTACCACGAGCGCGACCCCGACATGCTGCTGCGCGGCGCGCTGCTGGCGCAGACGTCGGCGTGGGCTCGGGCCGGCGGCAAGCTCAACCGGGTCGAGCGGGAGTTCCTCGACGCCGGCCTCTCCGCCGACCTGAGCGAGCGGACCAGGCGTCGCCGGCACGTCCGACTCGTCCGGGCGCTCGCGGCGCTCGTCGTCGTGTTCGCGGTGTTCGCCACGTTGACCGCCATCTACGCCACGAACACCCAGCGCGCCGCGACCCGGCAGCACACCGCCGCGCTCGCCGAGGACGCCGTGGAGACCGCCGCGCGGCTGTCCGACACCGACCCGGCGCTGGCCGCCCGGCTGCTGCTCGCCGCCTACCGCCTGGACCCGTCCGAGAAGACGGCGAACGCGCTGGTGAGCGCATCGGGCCTGGTGAGCGGGATCGGCATCGCGGACGCGGCGGGCTCCCTCGTGGCGACCGCCGGGCACGGGCGGCTCGCCGCCGTGTCGCGGCGGGCGGCGGACGTCACCATCCTGGTCGCGCTGACCGGGGACAGCGCGACGCCGGTCGGGTCGATCCCGGGCGGGCAGGCCGATCCCGTCTTCAGCGCGGACGCCCGGATCGTCGCCACCCAGGACCGCGACGGGATCCGGCTGTGGGACATCGGCAACCCCGCCCGGCCGGTCGAACTGGGCGGCATCCCCGGCCGGCAGCGCGCGGTCCGGTTCAGCCCGGACAACAGGCTGCTGGTCACCGTCGACGCGGCACCGGTGACCAGGGGCGGCGAGACGCTCGGGGCACCGGTCCGGGCGGGGCGGCTGTGGGACGTCCACGACCCCCGCGAGCCGCGCCGGCTCGGCGCGCTGGGCGGGGCGAACACGCTGTTCGAGTTCAGCGGTGACGGGCGGCTGCTCGTCACGCTCGACGTGGACCGGGACGCCGGCGTGCCCTACGACCAGGACCTGGAGATCTGGGACGTCGCGACGCCGGGCGCGCCCCGGGTGGTCGGCCGGGTGGACAGCGGGGCGGTCGGCTCGATCAGCGCGGTGGCGTTCGTCGGGTACCGGGGGCTGGTCGTGGGGGACATGGAGGGCGGCGTGTCGTTCTGGAACCTGGCCACGCCGGAGGACCCGCGCCTCGTGGTCGTCACCTCCGTGCACCGGGGCGCGGTGAACGTCGTGGCGGTGAGCCCGGACCAGCGGTTGGTAGTGACCGCCGGGTCGACCGGGGACCTGGTCCAGTGGACGTTCCCGAAGCCCCAGGAACTGCGTCGCAAGACCGACCCGGTGTGGGTCGGGTCCGGCTTCACCGGTCTGCGCTTCGCCCCGGACGGGCGCAGCGTGCTCGCGCTCAAGGTCACGTCGATCGTCAGCGCGGTCCGCTGGAACCTCGAACCGGAGCAGGCCGCGGCAGCGGCCTGCGGGTCGCTGTCGGCGGGCTTGACCCAGGCCGAGTGGAGCACCTACTTCCCCGACGTGCCCTACCGGGACCTCTGCTAGCGACCGGGCGGGCCGTCCGGCTGGCTGCGGCAGGCGGCCGGGGTTCGGGGCGCCGAACCCTCCGCCCGACGCCTCGGGTACCTCGGCGCGGCCGGGCGCCGAGGCGCTCGGGGTGCGGTGCGTGGGTGTTGCCGGAGGTGGGCGGGGTGGCCTGCGACCATGGGCGGGTGACCAGGATCGTCGCGGGCGTCGCCGGTGGGCGTCGGCTGCAAGTGCCGCCGAAGGGCACCCGTCCCACCTCGGACCGGGTGCGGGAGGCGTTGTTCAGCTCGCTCCAGGCCCTGATCGACCTCGACGGGGCGCGGGTGCTCGACCTGTACGCCGGGTCCGGTGCGCTCGGGTTCGAGGCGTTGTCCCGGGGGGCCTCGTCGGCGGTGTTCGTGGAGTCCGACAAGCGGGCCGCCGACGTGCTCAAGGCCAACGCCAGGGCGCTCGGGCTGCCGGGGGCGACCGTCGTCAACCGGACCGCCGAGGCCGCTGTCGCCGGCCAGGCCGACGGGCCGTGCGACGTGGTCTTCGCCGATCCGCCGTACGCGGTGACCGACGAGCAGCTCGGGTCGGTCCTCGACGGGCTGGTCCGGCACGGGTGGTTCGCCGCCGGTTCCTTGATCATCGTGGAGCGGGCCGCGCGCAGTCCTGAACCGATCTGGCCTCGTGAGCTGGAATCGTTGCGCAGCAAGCGTTACGGAGACACGGCGTTGTACTGGGCGGAGTACGTTGACGCCCATGGGTGATGCCGACCACGCACCGGAGTGGACGCGTCCGATCGGGTGCTACCGTCCGAAACCATGACGCGTGCCGTGTGCCCCGGCTCCTACGACCCGGTCACCAACGGACACCTGGACATCATCGGCAGAGCGGCGAAGCTCTTCGACGAGGTCGTCGTCGCCGTGCTCATCAACAAGAACAAGAAGACCTTGTTCTCCGTCGAGGAGCGCACCGAGATGCTGCGCGAGGTCACCGCGCAGTGGCCGAACGTGCGCGTCGACTCCTGGCACGGCCTGCTGGTCGACTACTGCCGCGAGAACGACATCCAGGCCATCGTGAAGGGTCTGCGCGCGGTCAGCGACTACGACTACGAACTCCAGATGGCGCAGATGAACCACCAGCTCACCGGGGTCGAGACGCTGTTCATGCCGACCAACCCGGTCTACAGCTTCCTGGCCAGCTCGCTGGTCAAGGACGTGGCGACCTACGGCGGCGACGTGTCGACGCTGCTGCCGCCGTCCATCCTGGCCCGGCTCACCCAGCGGCTCGCCGAACGCCGCTGAGCGGTCACGGTGGGTTCACCCCATCGTGGTCGTTTCCTCACTCGACGTGATTAGCGTTCGAGGGCATGAGCGAGATCACATCACGCGGCGCCAAGGCGCTGCTCTCCCTGCTGCTGGTTCTCGTCGGCACCCTCACCCCCGTCGTCCCGGCCGGCGCCGCCCCGGCGTCCTCGGGGCTGTCCGCGCTCCAGGCGGCGTGCGGTGACACCTCCGGCTTCCGCAAGGTGGCCCTGTCCGGGCTGCCCTCCCAGGCCACCGACACCGTCCGGCTGATCCAGCGCGGCGGGCCCTACCCGTACCCGCAGGACGACCAGACCTTCCAGAACCGGGAGCGGGTCCTCCCGGCGTGCGCCACCGGCTACTACCGCGAGTACACCGTCAAGACGCCCGGCAGCTCCACGCGCGGCGCGCGGCGGATCGTGACCGGGAACGCCTCGCCGAAGCTCTACTTCTACACCGCCGACCACTACGCGAGCTTCGTGCTGGTGGACGTCTCCCGCTGAGCCGGCGGGCCGCCGCGCGGGCGGCCCTCCGCGCCGGTGTCACCCGGCGGAGCGGGGACACGCCCTGCCGATCTACCCGCGGCCGGGTGATCGGCAGGGCACACTGGGACGGGTACCGCTGTGTGGGCGTGGGGAGTGTGCCGTGTACCGGGTGTTCGAGGCCCTCGACGAGCTGGTCACGATCGTCGAGGAAGCGCGTGGCGTGCCGATGACCTCCGGGTGCGTCGTGCCGCGCGGTGACGTGCTCGAACTCCTCGACGACGTGCGCGACGCGATCCCGGCGGAGCTGGACGACGCCCAGGACGTGCTCGACCACCGCGACGAGCTGGTCGGCAAGGCCCAGCACGAGCTGGAGGCGAGCACCAGCAAGGCCCGGTCGGACGCCGAGCGGATGGTGGCCGAGGCGCAGCACGAGGCCGAGCGGATGCTGTCCGAGGCCCGGTCGCGGGCCGAGCGGATGGTGGCCGAGGCGCAGGACCAGGCCGAGCGGACGATCTCCGCGGGCCGCCAGGAGTACGAGGACCTGGTGGGTCGCGCGCACGCCGAGGCCGACCGGATGGTGCAGGCCGGCCGCGCCAACTACGAGCGGGCGATCGAGGAGGGGCGCGCCGAGCAGGCCCGGCTGGTCGACCAGACCGAGGTCGCGCAGGCGGCGCACGCCGAGTCCGCCCGGGTGCTCGACGCCGCGCAGTCCGAGGCGATCCGGCTGCGCAGCGAGTGCGACGCCTACGTGGACGGCAAGCTCGCCGACTTCGAGGACCTGCTGGCGCACACCCTCCGCTCGGTCGGCAAGGGCCGCTCGCACCTGCGCGGTCCGGGGGTGGCCGGTGCCGCCGCGCCGTTCGACTACCACGAGACCGCCCGTTCCTGACCGCCTCGACACCCGACCGGACCAGGCCGGACCTGCCGATTTCACGTCAGCGCCGGTTGTCCCGTACCCTTGACCGGCTGGCCGTGGTAAGTCACCCGTCGGCAAACACCAAACATCATGTCTGAACACCGTCACGCGTCCACGCGTTCCACAGCCACCGGGCCCTGGGTCATCGACACCAGGGACCTCGGTCGTCGCGCGGGCTCCAGCCGCGCCTACAAGCGCACGGTGCCGGCGGAGGGCCTCGGCCTGCTCGGCGTGATCGCGGTGCCCGCGGGTGGTGTCGTCGAACTCGATCTCCTGCTGGAGTCGGTGGTCGAAGGCGTGCTGGTGACCGGCACGGCCGCGACGGTGGTCGAAGGGGAGTGCTCGCGCTGCCTGGAACCGCTGTCGGCCGAGGTCGAGGTGGAACTGACCGAGTTGTACGCCTACCCGGACAGCGCCACCGACGAGACCACCGAGGAAGGCGAGGTCAGTCGGTTGCACGACGACCTGGTCGACCTCGAACCGGTGGTGCGGGACGCTCTCGTCCTCGCGCTGCCGCAGGTGCCGCTGTGCTCGCCGGACTGCCTCGGGCTGTGCGTCGACTGCGGTGGCAGGCTGGCCGATCTCGGCCCCGATCACGGGCATGAGACGATTGACCCCCGGTGGGCCGCCCTTCAGGAGCGGTTCGACGGGAATCGTGACAATCCAGAGGAGAACTAGTCGTGGCCGTCCCGAAGCGGAAGATGTCGCGCTCGAACACGCGCTCGCGCCGCGCTCAGTGGAAGACCGCTGCCGTGCACCTGGTGGCCTGCTCGAACCGGGCCTGCCGCCAGCCGAAGCCGCAGCACGTCGCCTGCCCGGCTTGTGGCCAGTACGACGGCCGCCAGGTCGTCCAGCCGGCCTGATCCTCATCAAGGCGAAGGTAGCGTCGCACTGTGGGGGGTAGGTCGTCGCGCGGTCGGTCCGCCGACCGCGCCCCGTTGCTCCAGGCGCTCGGCGTCCCGTTGGACGCCGAGCTGCTGACGCTTTCCCTGACACACCGGTCGTACGCGTACGAGAACGGTGGGCTCCCGCCGAACGAGCGGCTGGAGTTCCTCGGTGACGCCGTGCTCGGCTTGGTGGTCACCGATCACCTGTACCGCACCCACCCGGATCTGCCCGAGGGGCAGCTGGCGAAGCTCCGTGCCAGTGTGGTGAACATGCACGCGCTGGCGGGTGTGGCCAGGGGTCTGGGCGAGGACGGTCTGGGCGGGCATCTGCTGCTCGGTCGCGGCGAGGAGCTGACCGGCGGCAGGGACAAGGCGAGCATCCTCGCGGACGGCTTGGAAGCCGTCATCGGCGCGGTGTACCTCCAGTTCGGCATCGACACCGCGCGTCAACTCGTCCACCGCCTCTTCGATCCGCTGTTGGTGGAAGCGCCGTTGCGCGGCGCGGGGCTGGACTGGAAGACCAGTTTGCAGGAGTTGACCGCATCGGCGGGGCTGGGCGTGCCCGAGTACCGGGTGGACGACCAGGGGCCCGACCACCGCAAGGAGTTCACCGCAACGGTGCTCGTCGGTGGCCAGTCCCACGGCGCCGGCGATGGCCGCACCAAGAAGGAAGCCGAGCAGAAGGCGGCCGCGGCCGCCTACCGGGTGCTGTCGGAACGGGTGCGCGCGGAGCAGGAAGCCGCGTCCGGGAACGGACACGCACCGGAATCGGCACCACCGCAGACTTCACCCACCGAGGAAGACTGACGCCGATGTATGCCACGAACGTCCGGACCAACCGGCGCGTGCGCGACCACCACCGCCACTCACGACCGTTGAACGCCTCCCGCAGCGGTGGGATCCAGGGCCTCGTCCTGGTCCGCGACACCACCCAGGCGGGCGGCTGGATGCTCAAGCCGACCAAGCCGCAGGCCGCCGCGTACGAACTCCTGGAGGAGTTGGAAGCCGCCGCGGAGACCGAGAACGAGGACTGATCCCGTCACGTGCCCGAGCTGCCTGAGGTAGAGGTCGTCCGCCGAGGTCTGCACGAGCACGTCGCCGGTCGGACCGTCGCTGCGGTCGAAGTGCTGCACGCCCGTGCGATCCGCCGCCACCTTCCCGGTGCGGCGGATTTCGCGTCCCGGTTGGCCGGTCGGACCATGGTCGGGGCGCGGCGGCGCGGCAAGTACCTGTGGGTGGACCTGTCCGACGGGGACGCCATGCTCGCCCACCTAGGGATGAGCGGCCAGATGCTGGTGCAGCCCCTGGACGCGCCGGACGAGAAGCACCTGCGGGTCCGCGTGCGGTTCGCCGACGACGGCCCGGAACTGCGGTTCGTGGACCAGCGCACGTTCGGCGGGCTGGCGCTGGCCGAGATCGTCGTGGTCGACGGCACGCCGCTGCCGGAGCCGGTGGCGCACATCGCGCGCGACCCGATGGACCCCGCGTTCGACCCGACCGCCGCGGTCGCCGCGCTGCGCAGGCGGCGCACGGACGTCAAGCGCGCGCTGCTGGACCAGACGCTGGTGTCCGGCGTGGGCAACATCTACGCGGACGAGGCGCTGTGGCGCAGCCGCCTGCACGGCCTGCGGCCCACCGAGAAGCTCACCCGCGCGAAGACCGCCGAACTGCTCGCCCACGCCACGGACGTGATGCGCGAGGCGTTGGGCGAGGGCGGTACGTCGTTCGACGCGCTTTACGTCAACGTGAACGGCCAATCCGGCTACTTCGACCGTTCCCTGAACGTCTACGGGCAGGAGAACCGACCGTGCGCGCGGTGCGGAACGGCGATCGTGCGGGAGCCGTTCATGAACCGCTCGTCGTACTCCTGCCCGCGTTGCCAGCCGAAGCCGCGCGGCACGACCTGACGGGCCCGCGCCGGAGCGGTCAGCGCGATTTGGGCTCGGCGAGCCGGCGCAGCAGCGGGGTGGCCGACCGGAGGTGATCGCGCTCCTCTTCGGACAGTCGCGAGATCCGCTCGGACAGCAACTCCGCTTCGCCGTGCGCCAGCGACAGGATGGTCTCCCGCCCCGCGCCGGTCAGCTCCACGATCGTGGCGCGGCCGTCCGCCGGATCCGCTTCGCGGCGCACCAGCCCGCCGGATTCCAGCCCGGTCACCACGGTGGTCGCCGTCGGCTGGGAGCACAGCGCGCGCACCGCGATCTCGCCGATGCGCATGGGTCCCTGCGCGGCGAGTTCGGCGAGCACGAGCAGCTGCGTGGGCTGCAACCGCCGCACGGGCGCGGACTGGCGCAGGCTCCTGATCAGCCGATGTACGGCGACCACGAGCTGTAACGCATCCTGGTTGGTCACACTGGTGGTCATCGAGGACCTCCTCGTGGCTCACCGACCGTGAGCAAGTGTCCGAATTCGGACAGGACATTCGCACTATCGGTGTACCGCTGTCCAGCGAACTGATTCATTCGCACCCGGATGTACTCACTGTTTCCGCACCGGTGCGGTCACCAACGCGTTAGAACGGCATAAAAGCCGAGGTCGCGGGCATCAAGACGCCATCAGAAAGGCGGTAAACCCGAGTAGTAGACGGCACTGCGGACTGTGCAGCACGTAGTGTCGCACCGTGACGAAGGTGCTCGTGGTCGACGACGAACCGCAGATTGTGCGTGCGCTGCGGATCAACCTGTCCGCGCGGGGCTACTCGGTGCTCACCGCCCACGACGGCACCGCCGCGCTCAAAGCCGCCGCGGAGGGCAAACCCGACGTCGTCGTGCTCGACCTCGGGTTGCCCGACGTCGACGGCACGGAGGTGATCGCGGGCCTGCGCGGCTGGACGTCCGTGCCGATCATCGTGCTGTCCGCGCGCACCGACTCGACGGACAAGGTCGAGGCGCTGGACGCCGGCGCGGACGACTACGTGACCAAGCCGTTCGGCATGGACGAGCTGCTCGCGCGGCTGCGCGCCGCCGTGCGCCGGTCGGCGGTCGCCGAGGGCGAGGACGCGGTGGTCGAGACGTCGTCGTTCACCGTCGACCTGGCCGCGAAGAAGGTGCTCCGGGAGGGCGAGGAGGTCCACCTCACGCCCACCGAGTGGGGCCTGCTGGAGATCCTGGCCCGCAACCGGGGCCGGCTGGTCGCGCAGAAGCAGCTGCTCCAGGAGGTGTGGGGGCCGCAGTACGCGAAGGAGACCCACTACCTGCGGGTGTACCTGGCGCAGTTGCGGCGCAAGCTGGAGCCCGAACCGGCCCACCCCCGGCACCTGGTGACGGAACCGGGGATGGGGTACCGGTTCGAGCTGTGACGCGCTCAGCCCGCCGGCATCGTGGGGTGGCGCTCGAACAGCAACGCGCCGCGCACGATGGTCTCCTTGTAGCGGGCGGCGAGGCGTCCGGTCAGCACGGCTTCGCGCGGGCGGTCGTCGCCGTGCACGAACTGGACCAGCCCGGCCCGGCGGCCCAGGCTCACGCACTGGTTGATGTAGGAGTACCGGAACCGCTTGGGCCGCTTGCCCGCCAGCCGGTCCGCCAGCGCCCGCACGGCCCGCTGGGTGGTCGGCAGCCCGGTCGCGCACGCCATTCGCAGCTCCAGCCCGTCAGGGCGGCGGATGGACGCGGCGTCGCCCACGCCCAGCACGTCCGGGTGCGACACCGACGCGAGCGTCTGGTCCACGACCATCCGGCCGTGGTCGTCCACCGCGAACCCGGCGTCGCGGGCGAGGTCCGGCACCCGGAACCCGGCCGCCCACACGACGGTGTCGGCGGCCACGCGGGTGCCGTCGACCAGGGCCAGTCCTTCCGCGTCCACGGACGCCACGCGGCTGTGCTCGCGCACCTCGACGCCCAACCGGTCGAACGTCGCCCGCAGGTACCGCCGCGCCTTGGCCGACAGCGTCGCGCCGAGCACGCCCGAGGTCACCAGCACGACCTCCAGGTGCGGCAGGCTCTCGGCGAGTTCGGCGGCGGCCTCGATCCCGGTCAAACCGCCGCCGGCCACCGCGACCACGCGGGCGCCGGCGAGGTGGGCGCGCAGCCGTTCGGCGTCGTCCTGCGTGGCCACGGTGTGCGCGTGCGCGCGGACGCCGGGCACCGAGTCGAGGTCGGCGTGGCTGCCCAGCGCGTAGATGAGCCGGTCGTAGCCGAGGGCGCCGTCGGTGAGCTGGACCTTGCGGGCCCGCGCGTCGATCGCGGTGACCCGGTCGACCACCAGCTCGACCCCGGTGCCGGCGAGCAGGTCGGCCAGCGGCAGGTCGCGCAGTTGCTGCCCGACGGCGAGCTGGTGCAGCCGGACCCGCTCCACGAACCGGTCGCGGGCGTTGACCAGGGTGACCTCGGCGTCGGTCCACTTCGCCGCCAGCTTGGCCGCGGCCAGCCCCGTGTAGCCCGCGCCGACGACCACGATGTGCTCTGTCATGTCCCCGTCCTCTCGTCGGAATGGGAGCGGGGCGGCACGGTGGTTCGTGACGGCCTCGATCTGTGACTCGTGTCACTGCGGGTGTGCGGCGAGGGCACTCCGGGGCGGCGATGATCGTTGACGGCACGTGCGCACCGCGCGGCCCGTGCTCGCCGGGGGCGTGATGTCGTTGGTGGACAAGGGGATTGGCGGCTTGATGACGGTAGTGACCACGGCCCACACGTCCGAAGTGGACCCGGCGGTTCTCGCGGCGGCGCGCGCGTTGTGCGATGACGCGTTCGACGGCGGTTTCAGCGACGACGACTGGGAGCACGCGCTCGGCGGCGTGCACGCGCTCGTGTGGGAGGAAGGCGTCCTGGTCGGCCACGGAGCCGTTGTGCAGCGCAGACTGCTGCACAACGGGCAAGCGTGGCGGACGGGGTACGTCGAGGGCGTGGCCGTCCGGGCGGACCGGCGGCGGCAGGGGCACGGCGCGGCGGTCATGGGCGCGCTGGAAGGCGTGGTGCGGCGGGCCTACCAGGTGGGCGCGCTGGCGTCGGCCGAGACCGCGCTGGACTTCTACGCCGGGCGCGGCTGGCGGTTGTGGCGCGGGCCGACCTCGGTGCTGGGCCCGACCGGGCTCCGGCGCACCGAGGACGACGACGGCGGCGTCTTCGTGCTACCCGTCGAGGTCGAGCCGGACCTGGACGGCCCGCTCGCCTGCGACTGGCGCGCGGGCGACGTCTGGTAGCCGGGCGCGGTGGTCAGGGCTTGCGCGCCTGGACCAGCCAGACCGCCGAGCCGTAGCAGACGCCGTCCGGGGTCACGTGCTCCGCCAGGCTCGCCCGCACCGCGTCCAGCGCGCCCGCGAGGGCGTCCGGCGCGAGGTCCCGGATCTGGGACTCGTGCCGGGTCGAGACGTACCCGAACGCGTCCTCCACGTCCCGGCCGAGGTACATCGGCTCGTCCAGCGGGGTGAGCACGACGTCGGTCAACCCGGCCCCGGTCAGCACCCGGCGGACCTTGTCCGGCTCGCTCAGCGCGAACGGGTTCGGCGTGTCGGTCGGCGGGTCGGGCAGGTCCCGGCCGCCGGAGAGCAGCGTGCGGAACCCGGTGAAGAACTCGTTCTCCCGGAAGTTCCGCCAGGTCAGCAGCACCACCCGGCCGCCGGGCCGCAGCGCCCGCGCGAGGTTGCCGAACGCGGCCGGCGGGTCGCCGAAGAACATCGCGCCGAACCGGCTGATCACCACGTCGAACGCCGCGTCCGGGAACGGGTGGACCTGCGCGTCGGCCTGCTCGAAGGCGGCGTTGGCCAGGCCCTCGCGGGCGGCCCGCGCGCGGCCCTCTTCGACCATCCGCGACGACAGGTCGACGCCCAGCGCCGAGCGCGCCCGTCGGGCCGCGTCCAGCGTGGTCCGGCCGCCGCCGCAGCCGACGTCGAGCACGTCCGACGTCGGGGTGAGCGCCGCGGCGGCCAGGAACCGCGGGTGGTAGCGGACGAGTCCCCGTTCCAGGCGGTCGGCCTGGTCGATCCAGAAATCGCCCTGGTCGCCGTCCCAGGCGTCGAACTGGGCGGAGTTCGACGGGTCGACCAGCGGTGCGGTGGAGTCGCTCATTGGCCGGGACCCTAGCGACCACGCCCGCCGCCCGCCCCCGGTTTTCCCCGCTACGGCGCGGAACTCGACGTGGGTGTCGGCGTCGTCGTCGCGCTGGACGAGGAGTCCGAGGTCGGGGTGAAGGAGGTCGGCGGGTTGCTCTGCGACTGCGACGTCGGCGCCGCCGTGGTGGTCGTGGTGAGTTCCACCTTCGGCTCGTCCGGTCGCGGGCCGGCCGCCTCGGGCTCCTTGCGCGGCTCGGACGACGAGGGCGCGGACGACTTCACCGGGCGCGCCGAGACGGTGACGACCACCGTGGACGTGCTGCCGTCGGCGGCGACCCGCACGGACGTGTCCACCGTCGCCTGCACGTCGGCGCGCTGCTCGGGCGGCACCGGATCGGGCTCGCCGCCCATGGCCAGCATGGACGCCAGCGAGGCCATCACGGTGGCGACGACCGCGCCGCCGCCGGCCAGCAGGGCCACCGAGGAGATCTTCTTCTTCGGTGCCGCCTGGGGATCTTGCTCGAACACACCATCTCCCTGTGGGGAACCCGGTCGGATGGTCAGGTGTCCGAGTTATCGGCGGGTCACGTCGGGAGGCGAATCGTTCGAGCGGTCCTCCACACCTTCGTGTGGCGGACCGTCACCCTCGAACAACGCCCTCGTTTGGCCGAACCGCCGCCCGCCTACCCGGCGGACGTGGTGGTGGGGGCCGCCGTGGTGGTCGTGACGGCCGGCGGCGGAGTCGTGGTGGCGGCTGGCGGCGGCGTCGTGACCACCGGGGGCTTCGACGAACTGGTGGTGGGGTTCGGGTTGCCGGTCGGCGAGTCCTCGACCGTGGTGGTCGTGGTGGTGCCGTCCGGGTTGGTCACGGTCGTCACGCGGGTGCGCTTCGCCGTCGTGGTGGTGGTGGTGGTCGTCGTTTCGCTCGGCGCGGTCGTCGTCTCGGTCGTGGTGGTGAGCGTGGACGACGCCGTCGTGGACGAGGCGGTGACCAGGGTGCTGCGGGACACGACGTCCTCGCGCGGGGTCGGCTTGGCCGGACCGGCCTCCTGCGACGCGCCCGCGATCGAGGCGACCGACGCGAAGATCGTCGCCACCAGCACGCCGGACGCGGCCAGCAGGACGTTGGGCGACACGCGCAGCCGGCGGCGGTCGGGTTCCGGGGTCTCGTACAGCCCGTCGGTCACTCGCACTCCCTCGTTACCAGCCGAAATTCTGGGTCCAGTACCAGCCGTCGACCGCCAGGCCCACCCCGATCGCGGTGAACCCGCAGTTCAGGATGTTGCGGCGGTGACCGTCGGAGTTCATCCATGCCTTCATCACCGATTCCGGCGTGCGCTGGCCCTTGGCGATGTTCTCGCCGCCGGGGCTCGGGTAGCCCGCGGTGCGCATCCGCTGCGCGAAGTCCACGCCTTCCGGGGTGTCGTGCGAGAAGTAGTCCCGGGCCGACATGTCGTCGCTGTGCCCCTGCGCGGACTTCACCGCGCGCTCGTCCACCTTCAGCGGACCGCACCCGGCGGCGGACCGGGCCTCGTTCACCAGGTCCACGACCCGCTGCGTCTCCGACACCGGCGGCGGGGCCGTGGTGGTGGTCGGAGGGGCTGTGGTGGGTGCGGCGGTCGTGGTGGTGGTCGGGGGTTCGGTGGTGGTGGTCGTGGTGGGAGCGGTGGTGGTGGTCGGCGCCTCGGAGGTGGTCGGCGCGGGCGCGTTGGGCTGGGTGGTGCGCGCGGGCAGGCCGATGCCGCCCACCCCGCCGACGCCCGTGTTGTCGCCGTCGTCGCCCTGTGCTGTGGTGGGCGCGGCGACGAACGGGGCGAGCTGTTCGGGGCCGGCGAAGGCCACACCGGTCGCGCCGGCTGCCCCGAGCATCAGCCCGACGAGTACGCCCATCACGGATCGGTTACCGCGCCGCGCAGTCACGGTCGCGCACCGTACCACTAACGGGTGAAATGTCAGGATGGAAGTTGTGGCTGGAGTAGAGCGGACCGTGCGCCTCACCGCCTGGGTGCGGGGGCACGTGCAGGGCGTCGGCTTCCGGTGGTGGACCCGTGCCCGAGCCCTTGAGCTGGGCTTGGTCGGCAGCGCGTCGAACCTGAAGGACGGCCGGGTCGAGGTCAACGCGGAAGGCCCGGAGGCCGCCTGTCGTACTTTGTTGGACGTTTTGCGCGCCGGCGGTACGCCCGGTCGGGTGGACTCGATCGTGGAGCGCTGGTCGGAGCCACGCGGCGGCCTGACGGGATTCGTGGAGCGTTGAACGCGTAAGGGTCCGGTGGCGTAGTAAACCGGTGTGGACCGTGGCGAAGATGTGGTCAGGCAGCTGTACGGCCGCTGGCGCGGTCCGCTGCACGGCTACGTGCTGCGGATGGTCGGCGGCGACCACCAGTACGCGGAGGACGTCGTGCAGGAGACCCTCCTGCGCGCCTGGAAGCACGTCGACGAACTGACCCCCGACGACGCCGGGCCGTGGCTCTACACGGTGGCCCGGAACCTGGTCATCTCCGGCTTCCGGCGGCGCGGCGGGCGCAACTCCGAGGTGCCCATCGAGCCGACCGACCTCCCGCCGGTCGCCGACGAGGTGGAGCGCGTCTTACAGAGCTGGCAGGTGGCCGAAGCGCTGCGCGCGCTAAGCCCCGACCACCGGGCCGTGGTGGTCGAGCTGTACTACCGCCGCCGTACCGTCAACGAGGCGGCGGCGGTGCTCGGCATCCCGGCCGGCACGGTCAAGTCGCGCTGCTTCTACGCCCTGCGCGCGCTGCGCGACGCCTTGGAGGAGCGGGGGGTGACGGAGTCGTGAGCTGCGATCGCACCGTCGCCCTGGGCGTGTACCTGCTCGGGTCGTTGGACCCCGCCGAGCGCTCGGCGTTCGAGCGCCACCTGCGCACGTGCCGCGCGTGCCGCCGCGAGATGCTCCGGCTCGCCCCGCTGCCGGGCCTGCTCGGCCAGGTCCGGCTGGAGGACCTGGAACTCCCGTTCGAGGACCCGGCCCCCGACCCGGACCTGTACCCGCTGCCCGAACCGGAACCCGTCGCCGAGCCGGTCCGGGCCCGTCGCCGGTGGCCGGTGCTCGCCGGGGTGGCCGTGGTGGTCGCCGCGCTGGTCGCGGTCGGCGTGCTGGTGCTGCGGCCCGGGACCGACCCGGTGACCTGGACCGCGCTCGACGGCGGCACCGGCGTGGCCGCGCGGGCGGAGCTGGTCGCCAAGTCGTGGGGCACCGAGCTGTGGCTGTCGGTCCAGCACGTCCCGCCCGGCCGGCGCTGCAAGCTCGTGGTGCACGACCGCGCCGGCAAGGCGGAGATCGGCGGCTGGTGGAGCAGCGACCACGCCGAGGACGAGCGCATCCCCGGTTCCACGTCGTTCCGGCTGGACCAGATCGAACGGCTGGACCTGGTGGTGGAGATGGACGTGCTGGTCTCGGTGAAGCCCCCGCAGCCGGGCTGAGCTGGGGCGCGGCGCGCCGGCGTCTGGATCGGCCGGCCCTTGGGTACTCTGCCCCGGTGCACCTCAAGAGCCTGACGCTGAAGGGCTTCAAGTCCTTCGCCTCGGCTACCACGCTGCGCTTCGAGCCGGGCATCACGTGCGTCGTCGGCCCCAACGGGTCCGGCAAGTCCAACGTGCTCGACGCGCTCCGCTGGGTGATGGGCACGCAGGGCGCGAAGGACCTGCGCGGCGGCAAGATGGAGGACGTCATCTTCGCCGGCACGTCCGGCCGCGCCCCGCTGGGCCGCGCCGAGGTGACGCTGACCATCGACAACTCCGACGGCGTGCTGCCGATCGAGTACACCGAGGTGTCGATCACCCGCCGGATGTTCCGCGAGGGCGCGACCGAGTACGAGATCAACGGCAGCTCGTGCCGGCTGATGGACATCCAGGAACTGCTGTCGGACTCCGGCATCGGCCGCGAGATGCACGTCATCGTCGGCCAGGGCCAGCTCGCCGCGATCCTGGAGTCCAAGCCGGAGGAGCGCCGGGCGTTCGTCGAGGAGGCCGCGGGCGTCCTCAAGCACCGCAAGCGCAAGGAGAAGGCGCTGCGGAAGCTGGAGGCGATGCAGGCGAACCTGACCCGCCTCACCGACCTCACCGCCGAGCTGCGCCGCCAGCTCAAGCCGCTGGGCAAGCAGGCCGAGATCGCCCGCCGCGCCCAGGCCGTGCAGTCCGAGCTGCGCGACGCCCGGATGCGCCTGCTGGCCGACGACCTGGTGACCCGGCGCGCCGCGCTGGCCCGCGAGGAGCAGGACGAGGCGACCGCCCGCGCCCGGCGCACCGAGGTCGAGCAGGCCCTCCAGCAGGCGCAGCTCCAGCAGAACGAGCTGGAGGACCAGGTCTCGGCCGACGCGCCGAAGCTCCAGCAGGCGCAGGACACCTGGTACCGGCTCTCCGCCCTGGAGGAGCGGCTGCGCGGCACGGTCCGGCTGGCCGTGGAGCGGGAACGGCACCTGTCGGCCTCGGTCGAGGCGCCGCGCGGCGGGCGCGACCCGGACGAGCTGGACGCCGAGGCCGAGCAGACCGCGATGCTGGAGCAGGAACTCCAGGACGGCGTGACGGAGGCCCGGGTCGGGCTGGCCGAGGCCGTCGAGACGCGCGCCGAGCTGGAGCGCCTGGTGCAGGCCGCGGAGAAGGCCCACCTCGCCGCGGTGCGCGCGATCGCCGACCGGCGCGAGGGCCTGGCCCGGCTGTCCGGCCAGGTGGAGGCGCTGCGCTCGAAGACCTCCGCGACCGCCGAGGAGATCGAGCGGATGTCGGTCGCGCTGGCCGAGGCGGTGCAGCGGTCCGAGGTCGTCGCGCAGGAACTCGCCGAGGCCCGCGAGGTCACCGGCACCGAGGACGAGGACGACGTCGGCCTGGACGAGCGGCACCGGCGCGCGGTCGAGGCCGACGACGCCGCCCGGGGCCGGGTCGAGGAGCTGGTCAAGGCCGAGCGGACGGCGGAGCGCGACATCGCGTCGTGGAAGGCGCGGGTGGACGCCCTGTCGCTGGGGTTGACCCGCAAGGACGGCGCGGGCGCGCTGCTCGCCTCCCGGCTGCCGGGCCTGCTCGGGTCGGTCGCCGCGCTGCTCACCGTCGAGCCCGGGTTCGAGGTGGCGCTGGCCGCCGCGCTCGGACCGGTCGCCGACGCGGTCGCGGTGCGGTCCGGCCCGGACGCGCTGGCCGCGCTGGAGTTGTTGAAGGAGCAGGACGCGGGCCGGGCCGGGGTGCTGGTCGGCGGGTCCGGGCCGGTGGACCGGCCGTCGTGGCCCGCCCTCCCGCCCGGCGCGCGCTGGGCCGTGGAGCTGGTGCAGTCGCCCGAGGCGCTGCGCCCCGCGCTGCACCGGGCGCTGGACCGGCTGGCCGTGGTCGACGGCCTGGCCGGCGCGCGGGACCTGGTCGAGGCGCACCCGGACGTGTGCGCGGTGACCCACGAGGGCGACGTGTTCGGCGCGGACTGGGCGGTCGGCGGTTCCGGGCGCAGCCAGAGCGTGATCGAGGTCCAGGCCGCGGTGGACGAGGCTTCGGAGAAGCTGGCGCTGACCGAGCGCGCGCTGGAGCGGTCGGCGGCGGCGTTGGAGGGCGCGCGGGCCGAGCAGCAGGCCCGGCGGACCGAGGTGAACGCGCTCAAGGAGCAGCTCAACGAGGCCAAGGTGCGCCGCGCCCGGTCCTCCGAGCGGCTCAACCGGCTGGCCGCCGCGGTGCGCTCGGCGCAGGCCGAGGTCGACCGGGTGCGGGTGCAGCGGGAGAAGGTCGAGGCGGCCCGCGAGGAGAACCTGCTCAAGCTCGGCGAGCTGGAGGAACGCCTCCTGGTCGCCGAGGAGCAGCCGCTGGACGACGAGCCGGACACCGCCCAGCGCGACGAGGCCGCCGCCGAACTCGCGTCGGCCCGGCAGGGCGAGGTGGACGCGCGGCTGCACCTGCGCACCGCCGAGGAGCGGGCGCGGGCGTTGCAGGGCAAGGCCGAGGGGCTGCGCCGGGCCGCGCGCGCCGAGCGGGAAGCCCGGGAACGGGCGCAGCGCGCGCACGCCGCGCGGGCCCGGGGCGCGGTGGTGGCCAAGGCCGTGGTCCGGGGCGGCGAGGTCGCGCTGGAGCGGATCGGCCAGTCGCTGGCCCGCGCCGCGCGCGACCGGGACGTCGCGCAGGAGCGCAAGGCGCAGCGCGAGACGTTCCTGGTGCAGGTGCGCAGCCTGGTCCGGGAGATGTCGGTGGAGCTGGAGAAGCTGACCGACGCCGTGCACCGCGACGAGGTGCTGCGGGCCGAGCAGCGGCTGCGCATCGAGCAGTTGGAGACCAAGGTCGCCGAGGACTTCGGCATCGGCCTGGACGACCTGGTCGCCGAGTACGGCCCGGACGTGTTCATCCCGCCCTCGCCCCAGGAGCTGGCCGAGTACGAGGCCGCCAAGGATCGCGGCGAGGCGGTGACCGCGCCGCAGCCGATCCCGTTCGACCGCGACACCCAGGCGCGGCGGGCCAAGCGCGCGGAGCGCGACCTGTCGCTGCTGGGCAAGGTCAACCCGCTGGCGCTGGAGGAGTTCGCGGCGCTGGAGGAGCGCTACAAGTTCCTGTCCAACCAGCTGGAGGACATCAAGGCCACCCGCCGCGACCTGATGACCGTGGTCAAGGAGGTCGACGACAAGATCCTGGAGGTCTTCACGTCGGCCTACGAGGACGTGGCCCGGGAGTTCGAGGTCGTGTTCAAGGTGCTGTTCCCGGGCGGCGAGGGCCGGCTGGTGCTGACCGAGCCCGACGACATGCTGACCACCGGCATCGAGCTGGAGGCCCGGCCGCCGGGCAAGAAGGTCAAGCGGCTGTCGCTGCTGTCCGGCGGCGAGAAGTCGTTGGCGGCGGTGGCGATGCTGGTCGCGATCTTCCGCGCGCGGCCGTCGCCGTTCTACGTGATGGACGAGGTCGAGGCGGCCCTGGACGACACCAACCTGCACCGGTTGATCGGGCTGTTCGAGCAGCTCCGCGAGCGGTCGCAGCTGTTGATCATCACGCACCAGAAGCCGACGATGGAGATCGCGGACGCGCTGTACGGCGTGTCGATGCGCGGCGACGGCATCAGCCAGGTGATCTCGCAGCGCCTGCGCGGCCGTGACGACCTGAAGCCCAAGTCCGCACCCCGCGCCGCCACGCCACCGGCCGCCGAGCCGGTGACCGCCGAGCCGGTGCCCACCGAGCCTGGGGCCGCCGAGCCTGCTGCGGCAACGGTCGTCGAGGAGCCGGCGCCGGCGGACTAGCTGTACCGACCGGTGAGGTTGGGGACGCGGCCGGCGGGTGGTTGACCGCCCGGTGTGGTGTGGCTGCGGTGGTGATTGCAGCTGTGCAGCCATCCCGGTAGCGCTTCGTGGCTGCGCACGACACGGCCGGTCGCGCGGTCCGGAAGCGACGGGCGGGCCGGGCCCCGCCGGCGTGGTGCCCGCGCCGTCACGGTCCGCCGCCCGGTGTGGTGGATCCACGACACACCGAGCCAGGCGCGTGCCGGTCTCCGACAGCGGGACGTCACGGCGGGACACGAGGCATCCCGGGTCGCCGGTCACGGCAGAACCGCCGCGCGCCTCCCGCAGCGAGAACGCCGCGCCGACCGGGTCGAGCAGGGGCGCCACCGCACCCCGGCCCTCGACGTCGAACGGCCCGGCTCCCGGCCGGTGAACCGCCACCCCGGCGCGGCCTCGAAGAACGCCGCCGCGCCCGGCACGTCCCGGGTCTTCAGGTCCATCCAGCAGCACGTGGAAACGGTCGTACCGGGCAGAACGGTGGGCCGGCAACTCAATTCCGGTAGGCGAAGCCCGTCCGGAACGCCCACACCACGGCCTGCGTGCGGTCGCGCACCTCCAGCTTGGTGAGCACGTGCTTGACGTGCGTCTTCACCGTCTCCACCGACAGGTGCAGCGCCCGCGCGATCTCCGGGTTGGACAGCCCCTCGGCCATGGCCCGCAGCACGTCCGCCTCGCGGTCGGTCAGCCGCACGGTCCGCGCCCGGTCGGCGGGGGTGCGCAGGGCGTGCGCTTCGAACAGCCGCCGGGTCACCGACGACGAGATCACCGCGTCGCCGGCGGCGACCGTGCGGATCCCGGCGACCAGTTCGTCCGGCGAGGCCCGCTTGAGCAGGAAGCCGTCCGCGCCGGCCGCGATGGCGTCGTCCACCACCTCGTCCAGGTCGAACGTGGTCAGCACGAGCACCCGGGGCCGGGGCTTGGCGGACATCAGCTCGCGGGTCGCGGACACGCCGTCGCGCACCGGCATCCGGATGTCCATCACCACCACGTCGGGCCGCAGCGCCAGCGCGGAGACCACGGCGTCGCGGCCGTTGGAGACCTCGCCGACGACCGCGATGTCGGGTTCGCCGTGCAGCAGCGCCTTGAGCCCGCCGCGCACCAGCGAGTCGTCGTCGGCCAGCAGCACCCGGATCACGGCGTCCCCCTCGCGGGCAGGGTGGCGCGGACCAGGAACCCGCCGTCCACCGGTCCGGCCTCGAACTCGCCGCCTTCGAGGCGGGCCCGTTCGCGCATGTTCACCAGACCCCGGCCGGGGGTCGGCGCGGCGAGGTGCCTGCCCTCGTTCACCACCTCCAGCACCACCCGGTCGCCGACCTGGGCCAGGTCCACGTCGATCCGCCCGGTCTCGGTGTGCCGCAACGCGTTGGTCACCGCTTCCTGGATGATCCGGTGCACCGCCCGCGCCGCGCCCGGCGCGAGGTCCACCTCGGTGGTGTTGAGCCGCAGGTCCCGGCCCGCCGCGCGCACCCGGGCGGTGAGTTCGCCGAGGTCGGGCGGGGTGTCGTCGTCGCTGTGCATGACCCGCAGCAGCCGGTCGAGTTCGCCCAGCGCGTCGCGCCCCACGGTCTCGATGTGCCCCAACGCCTCCTGCGCGAACGCCGGGTTGTCCGCGAACACCCGCCGGCCGACCCCGGCCTGCATGACGATCACGTTCACCGCGTGCCCCAGGGCGTCGTGCAGCTCGCGCGCCAGCCGGGTCCGCTCCTCGGCCAGCAACCGGGCCTGGGACGCCTCCGCCCAGAACCGCCGGGCCCGGGTCGCCTCGCCCGCCACCATCGAGATCAGGAAGCACATGCTGACGCTGAACAGCTCGGCGGAGCCGACCTCGGCGCGGTCGAAGACCACGTAGCCGACCAGCGCCAGCAGCGTGAGCGCGCCGCCCACCAGTCGCATCCGCCAGCCGTAGGTGGCGAACACCGTGAACACCGCGATCCACGCGGGCCACTGCACGACGGTGGGCGGGTAGCCGGCCGCCGCGTTCACCACCACGACGACGCCGGTCACGGCGGTCACGGACACCGGTGCGGTGGTGCGCCACAGCAGGCTGAAGGCGGACAGCACGGCGAAGCCGAGGCTGAACGCGTCGGTGGGCCGGTGCGGCGGCTCGGACCCGGCCAGCAGCGCCGCCACGACCGACGCGACGACCAGCCCGGTGGCGAGCCAGGCGTCCGAACGGGTGGGCATGGCTCATCGTCCCCCGCCGTGCCGCGCCCGGCCAACGCTCTTAAGAGGACAACGCATCCCTCTGGAGAGGGAGATACGTCGACTGGCCTCGGGGGGCGACCGCGAGGGGTCCGCGTCCTTACCGTTCCCGGCGATTCCCTTCCGAGAAAGGACGTTCCGGTGGCAACCGTGCTCACGACCCGGCGCAAGATCGGGTTCGGGTGGCTGGCCCTCACGGCGGTCGCCATCGCGGTGTACGCGCCGCTGCCCTACCTGAGCGCACCGCTGAAGGAGATGGGCGACAGCGGGTTGGCGAGCCACTACGCGGCGAAACCGCCGTGGGTGCACGCCGTGCTCTACACGCACATGGTCGGCAGCGGCTTGGCGCTGCTGCTGTCCCCGGCGCAGTTGTCGGCGCGGTTGCGCCGGCGGTGGCCGAGGCTGCACCGGGTGCTCGGCCGGATCACGGTCGTGGCCATGCTGGTCGGCGGCACGATGGGCGCGGTCCTCGCGCCGATGAGCATCGCCGGCCTCAACGGGATGTTCGGGTTCGGCCTGCTGGCCGTGCTGTCGGTGGCGTTCCCGGTGCTGGGCTTCCTGGCCGTCCGACGCGGTGACCTCGTCGCCCACCGGCGGTGGATGGTCCGGGCGTTCTCGCTGGTCTACGCCGGGGTGATGCTCCGGGTCGGGGTGCTGCTGCTGCTCCCGGTGGTCGGCGACTTCGACTCGGCGTACGCGTTCATGCCGTTCGGCTCGTGGGTGCCCAACCTGCTGGTCGCGGAGTGGGTGCTGCGCCGGGAGCGGCGTCCGGAGCGGCGCGCGGCGGTGCCCGCCGGGGCTCGCTGAGCGCCCGGCGGGGTCGGGCCGGAGGTCAGACGGCGTCCGGTTCGGCCTTGCGCGGCCGGGCGTCCAGGGCGGCGGCCTCCTCCGGGGTGGGGGCGGTGCCGCCGAGGTGGGCGGGCTGCCACCACTGGCCCGCGCCCGGCTGCGGGTAGTGGGCCTGGGCCCGGTCGAGCAGCTCCTGCATCCGGGCGCGCAGGTCGGCGTCGGTGGTGGGCTCGATCGGGTCGCCGACGACGATGGTGACCGGTACGTGGCGCTGGGTGAGGTTCTTCGGGCGGCCCTTGGTCCACAGGCGCTGGGTGCCCCACACGGCGGTCGGCAGCAACGGCACGCCCGCTTCGGCGGCCAGCCGGACCGCGCCGCTCTTGACGTCCTTGACGGTGAACGACCGGCTGATGGTCGCCTCGGGGAAGATCCCGACGACCTCGCCGGCGCGCAACGCGGCCAGCGCCTGCCGGTAGGACTCCTGACCGGCCGCGCGGTCCACCGGGATGTGGTGCATCCCGCGCATCAGCGGTCCGGACACGCGGTTCTTGAACACCTCGTCCTTCGCCATGAACCGGACCAGCCGACGGGACGGCAGCGCCCCGTAGCCGGCGAAGATGAAGTCGAGGTAGCTGACGTGGTTGCTCGCCAGCACGGCCCCGCCGGTGGTCGGCACGTGGTGCGCGCCTTCCACGGCGATGCGGAGGTCGAGCACGCGGAACAGGGCCTTGGCCGCGGCGATCACCGGCGGGTACACGCGATCTGGCATGACCTGAACGGTACGCTACTGGCGGGTAACCGTGTTCTGCTCCCGAACCACGCGGGGCACCCCGGCGAGGTCCTCCTCGTTGCACAACAACTTGAGGTTGTAGTACGGCGAGCCCTTGGTGTCGTCGTAGTCGAGGTGGACGGCGATCACGTCCACCGGCTCGCCCAGCCAGTCCTGGGTCTGCCGCAACCACGAAGAGGCCCGTTCGAGGGCGTTGGGCAGGTCGTCGTCCCTGAACTCGACCGGCCGGTAGGGGACCTCCTGCACCTGGTCCCGCTGGTTCGCAGGCATCGGCAGGTCTACCGCCACCCCGCTGTCGTTGAGTTCGAGTTGGATCGTTTCCTCACTCACACCTTGAGGGTCCACCACCCCAGGTCGCGCGGCAAGAGATGGGGGTGTGCGTTCAGCCCGTCTTGACCACGACCGTGTCCTCCGGCGCGAGCGGCGCGCCGGCGTCGGAGCGGATCTCCAGCCGTGCCAACGGTCGGCCGTTCGCGCGGTCGACGAGTTCGGAACGCGGTTCGCCGGGCGCGAACGAGTGTTGTTCGCCCCATTGGCGCAACGCGACGATCACCGGGAACAGGTCGCGGCCCTTGGCGGTCAGCACGTACTCCCGGTAGGGGCTGCCGTCGGCGGCCGGCACGGACTCCAGCACGCCGTCCGCGACCAGCGCGCGCAGCCGGGCGCTGAGCATGTTCTTCGCCACGCCGAGGCCGCGCTGGAACTCGTTGAACCGCCGGACGCCGTCGAAGGCGTCGCGCACGATCAGCAGCGACCACCAGTCGCCGATCGCGTCCAGCGAGCGGGCGACGGGGCACTCCGCCTGGTCGAGACTCGTCCTGCGCACCACGGTTGCATCTTACAACCACTTCCGACTAGCGTCCGAGTGGTAGCAAGATGAAACCACTTGGAGGTCGGCACGTGATCGGCACCGGGCGCGCGCTGCTGTTCGCCGCCACGGCGGGACTCGCCGTCGCGGACATGTACTTCGCCCAGCCGCTGCTGGTCACCCTCGCCCGGGAGTTCGGCCTCGCACCGGCCGGCACCGGCCTGGTCGTCACGCTCACCCAGGTCGGGTGCGCGGTCGGCCTGCTGTTCGTCGCCCCGCTCGGCGACCTGCTGGACCGCCGCCGGCTGGTGCTCGCGATGACCCTGCTCGCGGCGGTCGCCCTGGTCGTCGTCGGCACCGCGACGCACCCGGTGGTGCTGCTGGCGGGGCTCGTGGTGGTCGGGCTGCTGTCCGTGGTCGCGCAGGTGCTGGTCGCGTTCGGGGCGGCGCTGGCCGGACCGGACCGCCGGGGCCGGGTCGTGGGGCTGGTCACCAGCGGTGTGGTGATCGGGATCCTGTTGGCCCGCACGGTGTCCGGCGTGCTCGCCGACCTCGCCGGGTGGCGCGCGGTCTACCTGGTCTCGGCGGGCGCGACCCTGCTGCTGGCGGCGGCGCTGCGGCGGTCGCCGGCCGACCCGCCGGGGCGGGCCGTGCCGCGTTACCGCGAACTGCTCCGCTCGACGGCCGCGCTGTTCGCCACCGAACCGGTGTTCCGGAACCGGGCGTTGTTGACCATGCTGCTGTTCGCGTCGTTCAGCCTGCTGTGGAGCGGGGTGGCGCTGCCGCTGAGCGCGCCGCCGTGGTCGTTGTCGCACACCGCGATCGGCGCGTTCGGTCTGGTCGCCGCTGCGGGCGCGGTGGCGGCGGCGGGCGCGGGCCGGCTCGCGGACCGGGGGCTCGGGCAGTGGACGACGGGGGTGGCGCTGGCGCTGCTCACCGCGTCGTGGCTGCCCCTGGGGTTCGCGGTGGAGTCGCTGTGGGCGTTGGCGTTCGGCGCGCTGCTGCTGGACTTCGCGGTGCAGGCGGTGCACGTCACCAGCCAGAGCATGGTCTACGCGGTGCGGCCTTCTGCGGGCAGCAGCCTGATCGGCGCCTACATGGCGTGCTACTCGGTCGGCAGCGGCCTGGGCGCGCTCGGGGCGTCCGCGGCGCACCAGGTCGCGGGGTGGGTCGGCGTCTGCGCGCTCGGCGCGGCGGTGAGCACCGCGGCCCTGGTCTTCTGGGCGGTCACCAGGGCTCGAAAACCCCTCGCTTTCGCCCGGCCCGGCGAGTGACGATTCCCGGTATGTATGCCACCCGTTTCGCCGGCCCGGACGACCTCGACGCCGTGCTGGCGCTCCTCGTCCGGCTCCAAGCCGACACCGCGCACCACATCGGCTACCTCGGTGAGACGCTCGGCGAGCTGACCGAGGAACTCGCCGAATTCGAACCCGACTGGCCCTCCTGCACGGTCGTCGCCACCGACGACTCCGGCCGCCTGTGCGGCGTGCTCAGCGTGGAGGTGGACACCGAGCTGAACCGGGTGTTCCTGCACGGCCCGTTCGTGGACGTGCCGGTCAACCACCCGGCGGGCAGCCGGATCTGGGACCAGACCTCCGACGCCCTGTACGCCGAGGCCGCCCCGCTGGTACGAGGTATCGACGACCGCGAGGTCTACGGCCACACCGAGCACCGGCGGCTGGCCGCGTTCGCCCAGCGGCACGGCTTCTCCGCCGGCCGCCCGAGCGGGATCTTCGTGCTGGGCGACGACGACCTGCGCGGCCTGCTGCTGCGCGACGCGGGCTGCCCGCGAACAGGTCCCGCCCGCGAGATGCGCGTGCTGCCCACCGACGCCGCCGTGCACGAGGCGGTGGCCGTGCTGCACGAACGCTGCTTCCCGAAGACCTACCTGTCCGGCCGCAAGCTGGTCGACGGTGACGGCCAGCACACCGTCGTGGTCGCGATGGACGGCGAACGGGTGCTCGGCTACGCCGCCGGCAAGGCCGAACCCGGCGAGTACTACATCGACTTCGTCGCGGTGGAGCCCGACGCGCGCGGCGCCGGGGTGGGCGCCGCGCTGGTCACCGAGCTGGTCTGGAAGCTCGCCGAACGGCACGGGGCCCGCCCGCAGGCCGCCGCGTCGATCCTGGCCGGCAATGCCTCGTCCCGGCGGATGTTCGAACGCCTCGGCTTCCACCTCTACCTGGAACTGGTCGCCTACCGCGCCAACCGGGCCGCCTGACCCCGCCCGCCTCCGCGTCCGACCTTCCGCGTCCGACCCTCCGCGTCCGACCCTCCGCGTCCGACCCTCGGCGTCACGCCGCCCGAGCACTGGCCGGCTCCACCTCGGGCGGCAGGTCTTCGTTGTGCCGCAAGGACAGCAGACCGCCCACGATCAGCGTCACCAGCACGCCCATCGGCGTGTACCACGGGTAGGCCAGTACCTTCGAGGTCGCCGTGGCGGCGGAGAAGTCGATCGTCAGGGCCGCGTCCGGGCCCGCGAACTTCACGCCCAGGATCACGAACGCCATCACCGCGACCGTCGTCACGAACGCCGCGATCGCGTCGGACTGCCGGGCCCGCTTGAACAGCAGCCCCAGCAGGAACGCGCCGAGCAGCGCGCCGTAGGTGAAGCCCGCGATGGACAGCCCCTGCTCCACGATCGGGTTGCCGCGCCGGGTGAACGAGGCGAACAGGCCCGCGCACACGATCAGCAGCCCGGCCCACACCACCGTCCAGACCCGGCCCTGCTTGAACAGCTCCGCCTCGCTCAACGGCCGGCGCACCACCCGCTGGACGACGTCGGTCACCGTCGAGGAGGCCAGCGCGCCCAGCGACGAGCTGAGCGCGGCGGCGAGGATGCCCGCGATCACGAACCCGGACAGCCCGGACGGCATGTCCTGGACGATGAAGTTCGCGAACAACTCGTCGTTGTTGTTCAGCTTGAGGTCGGTGACGGGGTTCGCGCCCTTGTAGAACGCCCACAGCATCACGCCGATGAACAGGAACAGCGCGAACTGGAGGAACACCACGACACCGCTGGCGATCAACGCCTTCTGCGACGCCCGCACGTCCTGCGTGGCCATCAGCCGCTGCACGATCAGCTGGTCCGCGCCGTGCGAGGCCATCGACAGCACGGCACCGCCGACGAACGCGGTCAGGATCGCGTAGGGCGAGGTGAACGGGCTGGCGGACAGGTCGAAGATCTGGAACTTGCCGGCGTCGACGGCCGAGTCGAACCAGCCGGCGTCCAGCTTCCCGGACAGCACGACGATCACCGCGACCGCGCCCAGCACGTACCAGAGCATCTGGATGGCGTCGACCCACACGACCGCGCGCACGCCGCCGAGGAAGCTGTAGACCACCATCGCCAGGCCGAGCACGACCACGATCGCCCAGTACGACGCGTCCACGCCGTACGCGGCGAGCACGACCTTGACCGGGATGGCGGTGGCGAACAGCCGCAGGCCGTCCGCGAGCAGCCGGGTCACCAGGAAGGTCAGCGACGCGGTGCTCTGCAACCCGCCGCCGAACCGCTTGCCGAGGAAGCCGTACGCGGTGACCAGGTTGCCCGCGATGTACTTGGGCAGCAGCACGAACGAGACCACGATCCGGCCCAGCAGGTAGCCGATCGCCAGGGACAGGAAGGTCATCGTGCCGCCGTACGCGACGGTCGGCACGGACAGCACGGTCAGCGTCGAGGTCTCCGCCGACACCACCGAGACGCACACCACCCACCACGAGATCCGCCGCTCGCTGACGAAGTAGTCGGTGGCCGACCGCTGCCGCCCGCCGATCCACACCCCCAGCAGCGGCATTCCCACCAGGAACAGCACGATGATGGCGACATCAAGTGCGCGCACGGTGACCTCCAATTCTGAGCCCGGTGACGGGGCTGTCGGCAGGGTCGGGCAGTCGCAGGGGTGCCCGGCCCGGGGTGATCGAGCCGAGCGGGCGCGGACCGGACGCGCCGGTGGCGGCGGGCACGTTCGCGGGCAGGCCGTGCCAGGTGAGGAAGCCCAGCAGGGCCGCCAGGTACGCCTCCTTGCCGTCCGCGGGCAGCCCGAACTCGTCGCTGGTGCGCAGGTCCACCTTGTCCCGCAACGAGCGCACGAGCACGGGGTTGCGCATCCCGCCGCCCGAGCCGATCACGGTGGTGCCGGCGCACTCGGCGGCGATGGTGCGGGCGGTGAGTTCGGCGAGGGTGGCCAGGAAGTCCTCGGCGGGCACGGTCAGCCCCTCGGTGACCCGCTCCAGGTAGGCCAGGTCGAAGTGCTCCTTGCCGGTCGACTTGGGCGGCTTCGCGGCGTAGTACGGGTCGGCGAGCAGCCGCGCCAGCAACTCCTCGTGGATCCGGCCGCGCGCGGCGAACCCGCCGTCCACGTCATGGGTGCGCAGGCCGCCGGAGAGGGCGACCATGGCCGCGTCCATCAGCGCGTTGCCGGGCCCGGTGTCGTAGGCGACCACCCCGTCGGGGGTCTGCCGGGTGATGTTCGCGATGCCGCCGATGTTCAGGGCGGTGGTGCCGGGCAGCTCGGCCAGCCACAGGGCGTCGAGGGTGCTCGCCAGGGGCGCGCCGTGCCCGCCGGCGGCGACGTCGCGCACCCGGAAGTCGGCGATCACCGGCAGCCCGGTGGCTTCGGCGATCCACGCGGGTTGGCCCAGCTGGAGGGTGCCCACGCAGCGGCCGTGCTCGACGTGGTGGTGCACGGTCTGGCCGAGCGACGCGACGAGGTCCGCCCGGTGGGTCGTGGCCAGGGGCGCGGCCGCGTCGGCGAACAGCCGACCGAGGCGGGTGTCCAGCAGGCAGAGGTCCTCGGGACTTCGGGGCGGGGTGCGGAGTCCGGGCGGGAACGGGTGTTCGCCGTGGTGCAGGGGAGTGAGGACGACCGTGCTGCCGTCCAGTGCGAATTCGCCCACCGCCACGTCGACGGCGTCCATCGACGTTCCCGAGATCAGCCCGATCACCCTCACGCCCTGTGTCCTATTCCACACTGCCCGCAGGCGCAAGGGGGCTGGTGGGAAAGTTGCTGGAAATCAATCTGGTTCGTTGATTGATCACAATGCGGGGCGTGCGAGGATTGCGCGGTGTCCACCACGCTCCTGATCTGGATCGTCGTTGTCGTCGCGGCGCTGCTCGCGGTCGCCCTCGTGACGGGCGTCGTGCTGTCCAAGCGCAGGCGCATCAGCCTCACCGAGCCCGAGCGGGACAAGCCCGTCAAGGGGTACCAGGCGGGCAGCGGCGTCACCTTCGCCAAGCCCGCCGAAGCCGTCGAACCGGCCGAGCCCGCCAAGCCCGTCGAGCCCGTCGCGGAGCCCGAGGTCGAGGCCGCGCCGGAGCCGGTGGAGCACCCGGTCGCGGAGCGGACCGAGGTGGACGGCCAGCCCGGCGTGGGCGACGACGCCGCCGTGCCGAGGGACTCGGTCAAGCGCGGGTTCGTCGAGGTGCCGCTGCCCGAGGCCGCCTCGGAGATCGACGAGATCGAGCCGACCTCCGGGCGGCTGGAGCGGCTGCGCGGCAAGCTGTCGCGGTCGCGGTCCACGCTGGGGCAGGGCCTGCTCGGCCTGCTCGGCGCCGGCGACCTGGACGAGGACTCGTGGACCGACGTCGAGGACACGCTGCTGATGGCGGACCTCGGGGCGGCGGTGACCGACCAGGTCGTCACCGCGCTGCGCGCGCAGATCGTGGCGCGCGGCGTGCGGTCGGCGGACGACGCGCGGGCGTTGCTGCGCGAGGTGCTGATCGACGCGCTGCACCCGGAGATGGACCGCTCGGTGCACGCGCTGCCGCACTCCGGCAAGCCCGCGGTCGTGCTGGTGGTCGGTGTGAACGGCGTCGGCAAGACCACGACGACCGGCAAGCTCGCCCGCGTGCTGGTCGCGGACGGGCGCACGGTGCTGCTGGGCGCGGCGGACACGTTCCGCGCGGCGGCGGCGGACCAGTTGGCGACGTGGGGGTCGCGGGTCGGCGCGGAGACCGTGCGCGGTGCCGAAGGCGCGGACCCGGCGTCCGTGGCGTTCGAGTCCGTCAAGAAGGGCGTGGACGCCGGGGTCGACACGGTGCTGGTCGACACGGCCGGGCGGCTGCACACCAAGACCGGGCTGATGGACGAGCTGGGCAAGGTCAAGCGGGTGGTGGAGAAGCAGGCGGCGGTGGACGAGGTGCTGCTCGTGCTCGACGCCACCACCGGCCAGAACGGGTTGACCCAGGCCCGGGTGTTCGCCGAGGTCGTGGACGTCACCGGGATCGTGCTGACCAAGCTCGACGGCACCGCCAAGGGCGGGATCGTGTTCCAGGTGCAGCGCGAGCTGGGCGTCCCGGTGAAGCTGGTCGGGCTGGGCGAGGGGGCCGACCACCTGGCCCCGTTCGAGCCCGCCGCGTTCGTGGACGCCCTGCTCGGCTGACCCGCTCGGCCGACCTGTCGGGTGGTCGTCGGCCCCGGTTCGCCCGGTGGGTCAGTTCACGTCCGAGCAGCGGTGCCAGCACTCCTTGACCTGCTGCTGCTCGGGGATCACGTGGTAGTGCAGCGGTTCCAACGGCGATTTCACGACGTAGGCCGCCGGGGTGCGGCGGGCCTGCGGCACCACGTACCGCAGGGTGCCGCGCACCGGCTCCAACCAGCCGTCGCGGTTCGTGGCGCGGACCCGGGCGCCGGGGTAGGCGCGGCGGTACCGGCCGATCAGGTCCACCAGCCACTGCACGCGGTCGTCGGTCCGCTCGACGGGCACCGGGTCGAGTTCGGCGCCGTCGCTCCAGCGGCCGACGACCTCGTGGTCGTCCCAGTGCAGGGTGAGCGTGCGGCCTTCATACGTCGTTCCCACGTCGGAGATCATCGTCGGTGGGCGCGCGCCCGGCTTGTCAGGGTCATCCGATCGACTGATCCTCAGGCGGCGGCGGGCTTGGCCGTCAGCTTCAGGCCGACGACGCCGCCGATGATCAGCACGAAGCACGCGACCTTCAGCGGCGAGATCGACTCGTCGAACACCAGCGCGCCGAACACGACGGTGCCGACCGAGCCGATGCCGGTCCACACCGTGTAGCCGACGCTGACGTCCAACGTCTTGAGCGCCAGCGACAGGAAGAAGATCCCGCCGGCGGCGGCCAGCACGGTGGTGATGGACCAGCCGAGGTGGGTGAAGCCGTCGGAGCCGTTGGTGCCCAGCGCGAACACCACTTCGAAGACGGCCGCGACGAGCAGGAACGTCCACGGTCGCACGTCGGACCGCGCGGGTGCGGCGGCCGGGGTGGTCGCCGGGGATTGCCTGGTCTGCTCGGACATGGTGGAGGTTCTTCCTGGTTCGTGGGGAGCGGGACGGTCGCGGGTCCGGTCAGACACCGGAGGCGATGCGCAGGCCGATGACGCCGAGGATGATCGCGCCGAAGCACAGCGCCCGTGCGCGGTTGATGCGCTCCTTGAAGAACAGGACGCTCAGCACGACCGTGCCGACCGAGCCGATGCCGGTCCAGATCGTGTACCCGACGCCGACGTCGAGGGTCCTGAGGGCGAGGGACAGGAAGAAGATGCCGCCGGCGGCGGCGAACAGCGTGATCACGGACGGGACCAGGCGGGTGAAGCCCTTGGTCGCGTTGGTGCCCAGGGCGAACGCGACTTCGAAGACGGTGGCGATCGCCAGGTACAACCAGTGCATTGGGGTCGGCTCTCTGTGCGGGAGGCTGTGCCCAATAACTGTATGCGCATGAATGTAAATGCGTCAACGGGTGTCCCCGCTGGTCCGGTCGGTGGACGTCGCACCCGGCCGGCCGGGTGCGACGGCGGCTCAGGTCAGCGCGGCCTTGTCGGCCAGGCCGCGCGCGATGGCGAGGACCTCCGGCAGGATCCGGTCCACCGCGTCCTTGGTCAGCCGGCCCTCCGGACCGGACACCGACACGGCCGCCATGGTGGGCGCGCCGAGCAGCGGGACGGCGATGCAGCGCACGCCGAGTTCCTGCTCGCTCTCGTCGAGCGCGTAGCCCTGCTCGGCGATCTGGTCCAGCGACGCCAGGAGTTCACCCGCGTCGGTGATGGTGTTGGGCGTGTACGCGGGCAGCCCGGTGCGGTCGAGCAGCGCGCGCACCTCCTCGCGCGGCAACTGGGCCAGCATCGCCTTGCCCACCCCGGTGCCGTGCGGCAGCAGCCGGCGGCCGACCTCGGTGAACATCCGCATCGAGTGCCGCGACGGCACCTGCGCCACGTACACCACCTCGTCGCCGTCCAGCACGGCCAGGTTGGCGGTCTCCTCGACCTGGTCCACGAGCTGGGCCAGGAACGGGCGCGCCCACGTGCCGAACTGGCGCGAAGCGCTCTCGCCGAGCCGGATCAGCCGCGACCCGAGGGTGTACCGGCGGTTGCTGTTCTGCCGCACGTACCCCAGCGTGACCAGGGTGCGGATCAGCCGGTGGATGGTCGGCAGCGGCAGCCCGGAGGTGGTGGCCAGTTCCGACAGGCTCGCCTCGCCGCCCGCGTCGGCCAGCCGTTCCAGCAGGTCGAAGGCACGCTGCAAGGACTGCACGCCCGTGGACTCCCGTGCCATTCGGATCACCCTTCGTTGCCGTTCCGCAATGCAAAAACTATAGTCCGCAGAGTAGAACCAGACGCAAGAGAGGTGGGGCCACCATGACCGGTATCCGCGTGCTCGGGGGCGACGTCGAGCGTGGGGACGAGATCCTCACGCCGGACGCCCTGGAGTTCGTCGCCGGCCTCCACCGCGCGTTCGCCGCCACCCGGGACGAGCTGCTCGCCCGCCGGGCCGAGCGCGGGCGGCTGGGGTTCGCCGAGGAGACCAGGCACGTCCGGGAGGGCGACTGGCGGGTGGCCGCGGCGCCGGAGCCGCTGCGCGACCGCCGGGTGGAGATCACCGGGCCGACCGAGCGCAAGATGACCGTCAACGCCCTCAACTCCGGCGCGAAGGTGTGGCTGGCCGACCTGGAGGACGCGAACACGCCGCACTGGCACAACGTCGTGTCCGGCCAGGTCAACCTCTACGACGCCGCGCGCGGCACGGTCGAGCACCGCTCGCCCGAGGGCAAGCACTACACCCTCGACGACGGCGACCGCCCGACGATCGTGGTCCGCCCGCGCGGCTGGCACCTGCCCGAGCGGCACATCGAGGTCGACGGCGCCCCGGCGGTCGGCGCGCTGGTCGACTTCGGCCTGCACTTCTTCCACAACGCCGCGCTCGGCCGGCCGTACTACTACCTGCCGAAGATGGAGAGCCACCTCGAAGCCCGGCTGTGGAACGACGTGTTCACCGCCGCGCAGGCCGGGCTGGGCGTGCCGCACGGCACGATCCGCGCCACCGTGCTGATCGAGACGATCCCGGCCGCGTTCGAGATGGAGGAGATCCTCTACGAGCTGCGCGACCACGCCTCCGGGCTCAACGCGGGCCGCTGGGACTACCTGTTCAGCATCATCAAGTACTTCCGCGACCAGGGCGCGGAGTACGTGCTGCCGGACCGCAACAGCGTGACCATGACCGCGCCGTTCATGCGCGCCTACACCGAACTGCTGGTCCGCACGTGCCACAAGCGCGGCGCGTTCGCGATGGGCGGCATGGCCGCGTTCATCCCGAACCGCCGCGACCCCGAGGTGACCGCGCAGGCGCTGGCCAAGGTCCGCGACGACAAGAGCCGCGAGGCGGGCGACGGGTTCGACGGCAGCTGGGTGGCCCACCCCGACCTGGTCCCGGTGTGCCGGGAGATCTTCGACGCCCGGCTGGGCGAGCGGCCCAACCAGCTCGACGTGCTGCGCGAGGACGTGGAGGTCACCGCCGAGCAGCTGCTGGACTTCAAGTCGGCCGGCGGTCACGCGACCCGCGCGGGCGTGGAGAGCGCGGTGGACGTCGGCGTGCGCTACCTGCTGTCGTGGCTGGGCGGCAACGGCGCGGCGGCGATCCACAACCTGATGGAGGACGCGGCGACCGCCGAGATCTCCCGCTCCCAGCTGTGGCAGTGGGTGCACAACGGGGTCGTGCTGGACGACGGCGCGCCGGTCACCGCCGAGCTGGTGCGCGCGGTGCTGCGGGACGTGCGGGGCCGGCTCGACGGCGAGCACCTCGACCTGGCCGTGGAGCTGTTCGAGCAGGTCGCGCTGGCCGACGACTTCGTGGACTTCCTGACCCTCCCGGCCTACGCGCGGATCGCCTGACGTGCCCCGGACGTCCCTGGACCCGGCGGCGGTCGCGGCGGCCACCGCGCGGCTGGTCGACGTGGTCCAGCGGGCGCCGGCCGGGCGTCAGCCGGTGCACACCTGCTACGTCCCGGCCGACCGGGTCAGCGCGGCCACGCCCGACGAGTGGGGCGCGCGGGCGCTCGCGGCGCTGGCGTCGCACGCGCCCGCACCGGCCGACCTCGCCCGGATCCTGGACCTGCCGGCCGACCTCGCGGAGGTGCTGCACGCCAAGGTGGCGGCCAAGCTCGCCGCCGAACCCGTGGAGGACCTGCGGATCGACTTCGAGGACGGCTACGGCGCGCCGCCCACCGAGGACGACGACGCCGAGCGCACCGCCCGGATCGCGGCCGGCTGGCTGGCGCGGGGGCGTGCCCCGGCGCGGTTCGGCATCCGGATGAAGTCGTTCGACACGGCGGCCCTGCGCGAGCGCGGCATCCGGACGCTGGACGTCTTCCTGACCGCGCTGGGCGAGGTGCCGCCGAACTTCGTGATCACCTTCCCCAAGGTCACCTCGGTCGCGCAGGTCGAGGTGCTGGGCGAGATCCTGGACCTGCTCGGCGGCGACCTCCGGTTCGAGATCCAGGTCGAGACCACCCGGTCCATCGTGGACGGTGCCGGCCGGCTGGCGATCCCGACGTTCATCGAGGCCGGGCGCGGCCGGGTGAGCGGGCTGCACTTCGGCACCTACGACTACACGGCCGGCTGCGGGCTCGGCGCGGCGCACCAGCACCTGGCGCACGAGGCGTGCGACTTCGCCCGGGACGTCATGCAGGTCTCGGCGGCCGGGCGGGGCGTGGAGCTGTCCGACGGCTCGACCAACGTCCTGCCGGTGGGCGACGCGGTCGAGCACGGCTGGCGCACGCACTACGCGCTGGTCCGCCGTTCCCTGGCGCACGGCTTCTACCAGGGCTGGGACCTGCACCCGGCGCAGCTCGTCACCCGGTACGCCGCGGTGCACGCCTACTACCTGCAAGGCGCGCGGGCCGACGCGGAACGGCTGCACGCCTACGTTTCCCGGGCCGGCGGCACCGTGCTGGACGAACCGGCGACCGCCCAGGCGCTGTCGTCGTCGTTCCTGCGCGCGGTGGACTGCGGTGCGCTGGACGCCGCCGAGGTCCACCGCATCACCGGGTTGGACCAGGCCGCGCTGCGCGCGTTGGCGCTACGTCGGTAACAGGGCGGCGATTCGCGGCGACCCAAACAGGGACGGCCACCCCTTCGGAGGTCCCATGTTCGCCGATCGCCTGGCCAGCGCCCGGCAGGCGCTCGCCTCGGGAAACCACGACCAGGCCGTGCTGATCGTCGTGAGCGGCCTGGCCGAGGCCCGCCGCCGGTTCGACGGCGGCGACGGCGACGCCCTGGCGTGGACGGTGGTGCTCACCGGAGAGCTGGACGCGCTGACCGAGCACGTGCTGGAGCCCGCCGAGCGCACCCGGCCGTGGGAGGACCTGCGCACCCTGGCCCGGCGGGCGGGCGCGGCGCCGGCCGAACTCGGCTCGGTGCTGCGGCTGACCGTGCTGCACCTGCGGGCGGACCGCCCCGAGATCGCCGCCGAGCACGCCGCGGCGGTGCTGGACCTGTTGCCGCGCAACGGGGTCCTGCGCGCCGAGGGCGTGGAGGTCGAGGGTCCGGACCCGAGCACGATCCACGAGGTGCTGGCCGACGTGGCGCACGACCTGTACTACCGGCGGGAGGACTTCGCCGCCGCCGAGGAGCTGGCCGGCGGGTTCGCCGGGCGCTACCCGGATTCCCCGGTGCCGTGGTACTTCCTGGGCCACTCGGCGGCGCGCCTGGAGCACCACGAGGACGCCGTGCGCGCGTTGACCCGGCTGGCCGAGCTGGTCCCGGACACGCCGGGCCCGCTGGTCTCGCTGAGCGGCTCGCTGTTCCACGTCGACCGGCGGGCCGAGGCGGTGGCGGCGCTGACCAAGGCGATCGGGCTCGCGCCGGACGAGACCCGGTACCGGTACTTCCGGGCGCAGATGCACGCGGCGGACGGCCGTGCCGAGGACGCCCTGGCGGACCTGGAGGAGGTGATCGTCGCGGAGCCGGCGGGCCGCGCCCTCGCCGACTTCGCCGCGATCCTGCGGCTGAACCTGCTGGTGGACCTGGGACGGATCGCGGAGGCGGCGGCCGAGGCGCGGGTGCTCGCCGACCACGGCGACGAGCCGACGGCGGGCGCGGCGTACGCGGTGCTGGGCGAGTTGGCGTTCGACGAGGGCGACTACCGGCGGGCCATCGTGTGCTTCACCGCGCAGCTGGACCGGCACGAGTCGGCCGAGGCGCTGCTGTCCCGGTGCGCCGCCTACGAAGCGGCGGACCTGCTCGACGCCGCCGCCGAGGACCTCGACGCGCTGGCGGAGACCGAGCCGGAGCAGGCCGTGGAGGCGTTGACCGGCCTGCGGGAGCGCCACCCCGCCCATCCGGGCACGGCCAAGGCGCTCGGCCACGCCCTGGTTCGGGTGCTCGACCCGGTGCGGGCGGTGCGGGAACTCACCGAGGCCCGGCGGCGGCTGCCCGGCGACTGGCAGGTGGTGGCGTGGCTGGGGTTGGCCGAGATCACGCACAGCGCCGTCGACACCGACTGGAACGAGGGCTTCTCCGGCAGCCGCGTGCTGGCCGCGATCGGCCGGCTCACCGACGCCGTGCTGATGGCGCCCGACGAGCCCTACCCGCGACAGCACCTGCGGTGGCTGGTCGAGCGGGCGTGCGCGTTGAAGCCGGTCATGGAGTTCCTGGTGCACGTCCGGGACGCGCCGCGCGGCTTCGGCCCCGGCGGCGCGGACCTGGCGGCGGCGCTGCCGGACGTGGCCGAGCTGCTCGCCGGGTGGTCGCACGCGCGGCCGGCGGAGCCCGAGCCGCTGCGGTGGGAGGCGTCGCCGGCCGGGTTGACCGCGCTGCGGGCCGGGATCCGCGACCTGCCGGTGTTCGGTGCGCTGGTCGACCTGCGGCTGGCCGACGTGCACCTGAAGCTGTACCAGGTGCCCGAGGCGCTGGACCGGATCGCGGCCGCCGAGCGCGCGCTGGTCGAGGTCGGCCGCCCGCCGGCGGAGGACCGGCTCGACCTCGGGCCGTCGGCGGAACCGGACCTCGACCACGTGGAGCTGACCGCGGCGGTGCACGCGGAACTGCGCAAGTCGGTCGCCTGCCACCGGTCCCGGGCGCTGCAGCAGCTCGGCGACCTCGAAGGCGCGCTGGAGGCGGCCGAGCACGGGTTCGGCGACGACGATTTCGACGACCTGTACCAGCGCGCGATGCTGCTGCGGGACCTCGGCCGGCCGGGCGAGGCCGCCGACCGCCTGCCCCGGCTCGCCGAACTCGCCGACCACGCGGACCGCACCCGGCTGGCGAACCTGGAGGCGACCCTGCACCTGAGCCGGCGCGACTTCGACGCGGCGGCCCGCGTGCTGGAACGCGTGCTGCCGACCGTGGCACCGGATTCGTACGACGCGTCGGTGTTCGTCACCAACCTGATCTCGGTGCACCTGGAGCGGGCCGAGCCGGGCGCGGTGCTCGACCTGATGGACCGCTACCCGCTGCCCGCGTGGGCCCAGTCCTCGCTGCTGCTCAACCGGCACGCGATGCGCGCGGTGGCGTTGACCGCGCTGGGCGAGCACCGGGCGGCGGCGGACGGGTTCCGGGCGGCGCTGGCGATCGCCGAGGAGGTGCGCGGCGGGCTGCTCGACCGGGCGTCACGGCTGTCGTGGCAGGCCACCCACCTGTGGGTGTACGAGCAGGCGGTGCTGGTGGCGCTGGCCGCCGGCGACCCGGTGGGCGCGTGGGAACTGGTCGGGCGGGCCAAGGCCCACGTGGTCGAGGGCCGGCCGCAGTCCGCCCCGGCGGTTCCCGCGCGGGGCGTGCTGGCCGACTTCTTCGTGGCCGCCGACCGGGTCCTGCTGTTCCTGCTGACCCCGGACCGGGCCGAACCCGAGGTGCACCAGTGGGAGGCGGAGCCGGGCGAGCTGGTCGGGTGGTTCTTCGACCGGACCGTGCGGGAGCTGGACGTGGACGCGTTCGCGGCGGCGTTCGGGCCGATGGTCGCGCCGATCGCCGACCGCTGCGCGCCCGGCGAGGTGGTCGTCCTGGTGCCGCACGGGGTTCTGCACCACCTGCCGCTGCACGCGTTGCTGCTCGGGCGGAACCCGGTGTGCCGGCTGCCGTCCGCGTCCCTGCCGCGCCGCGAGCCCCAGGCGGACCGGCGGTGGCGCACGGCGCTGGTGCTCGGCGACCCGCGCGGCGACCTCGTGCACGCCCGCCAGGAGGCCGCAGGGGTGGCGGCGGTGTTCGGCACCCGGCCCGTGCTCGGCTGCGAGGCCACCCGGGACCGGTTGCCGGCGGCCGGGTCCGACCTGCTCCACCTGGCGTGCGGGGCCGACGAATCGGTGGTCCGGCTGGCCGACGGGCAGGAACTCGCGTTCGCGGACGTCATCCGGTTCGACGTCACCGCCGACCTGGTGACGCTGAACGTGGGCGAGTCCGGCGAGGAACTCGCCCGCGCCTTCCTGCACGCGGGCGCGCCGTCCGTCGTGGCGAGCCTGTGGGAGGTCGACGACCTGTCCACCGCGCTGCTGATGATCGGCTTCTACTCGCGCGTGCGGGCGGGCGCGGGCCTGGCCGACGCGTTGCGCGAAGCCCAGCTGGAACTGGCCGCCACGA
Organism: Saccharothrix sp. NBAS 001; assembly: GCF_056640475.1. NCBI lineage: Bacteria > Bacillati > Actinomycetota > Actinomycetes > Pseudonocardiales > Pseudonocardiaceae > Saccharothrix > Saccharothrix sp. NBAS 001. The sequence continues at coordinate 6,355,086 of NZ_CM153251.1, read as the reverse complement.
CCGCGCGGGACGTCGTGGCGTACTGCGACGAACGACTGACCGGCGTCGTGGACCCGGTGACGGTCGCCGAGCTGCTGCTGGACCGGGCGGGCGCGCAGACGGCGGCGGGCGACCTGGCGAGCGCCGCCGCGACCTGCCGCGAGGTCCGGCCCGCGCTGGCCGGGACGCGCGGCGAGTCCGCCCGACGGCTGCGCGCGCGTGCGGCGCGTCGGCTCAACCTGTTGGCGCTGAAAGCGGAATCCCCGCCGCCGGTGGATTACGCCGCGCGCCCTTTCGCGCATCCCTACCATTGGGCGGCGTTCGTGCTCGTGGGTGATTGGCGGTGAGGCCGGTGCTGTTGTCGTCGTTGACCAGGAGTCACGTGGTCGTGCGGGACGACGTCGAGGTGCCCCAGGCGAGAGCCGCGCGGGAGCGGGTGAACGCCGAGTTCATCGTGGTGGTCACGGCGGACGGCAACCCGCTGGGCGTGCTCGGCGTGCCGGAGCTGGCCGAACTCGGCGACACCTCGGAGACGCTGACCGCCGTCGCGCACCGGTTCCCGCCCCTGGTCGTGGTCGGCGGCGACCCGGACGAGCTGAGCCCCGACGAGCTGTTCGACCTGGCGGACCTGGTGGTGCGCGAGCGGCTGCGGTTCGTGCTGGTGGAGCGGGACGGCCAGCCCGCGGGCGTGGTGCCGCGCGCGGCGATCGCCGACGTGCTGCCGCTGGACGTGCTGGACAGCCTGGCCGTCCGGCCCGGCAACCCGACCGTGCCCGTGCTGCGGTACGTGTGCCGCAAGTGCGCGCCGCCGTCGTTCCAGATGCCGCGCGTGCCGGGAGAGGGCCGCCGGCCGCCGAACTGCCGGCGGGTGTTCTTCCACGGCGCGATGGAGACGGACGCTTGACGTTCGTCTGGAGGGGTCTGCGGTGCTGGGGGTCAGGCGTGGAGGGCTGTGACGAAGGCCGTCCACGTGGTGGCGGGGACGTGCAGTCGTGGCCCGGTGGGGTTTTTGGAGTCGCGGACGGCCGTGTGCGTGTCGGTGATGCGGACCTCGACGCAGGCGTTGCTCGCGGCGGCGCTGTAGCTGCTCTTGAACCATCCGGTGTCGTGGCGCATGGTCACGTCTCCTTCAAAGACTCGATCAGCAGTGCCTTCGATGCCTCGGGCGGGAGCGCGAGTTCCCGGAGGCGCTCGAAGACCCTCGCCATGACGTCCGTGTCGGCCACCTGATCGTAGTACGTTGCCGCACCGTAGATCGTGGTCGGATAGCCGATCCTCGGTGCGGCAACGAAGTCCAGCACCACCAGCCCACCACCAAGCGCCGGGTTGTTGGCCGTGCCGGCCGGCATCACCTGGACGGAGAGCCCCGGGTGTCTCGCGACCAATTGCAACACGTGGAGGACTTGGCTCTGCATCAGGGCCGCGTCGCCGACCACGTTCTTCAGCGTGTCTTCGGTGAACACGAAGGCCAGTTCCTTCTCGTGGCCGGTGTCGAGCACCCGGCGCTGCTGCTCCAGCCGGTAGGCGATCGCAGCTTCGGCTGCTTCGGTTTCGTACCAGGTACTTCCAGCGATCTGGATCAACGCCCGGACGTATTCCGGCGACTGGATCAGCCCCGGGAAGATCCCGAACTCGTAGTGCCTGACGCGGCACGCGGCGGACTGGAGATCGGCGAGGCGGGCGAAGGCGTCGGGCAGGTCGTCGGTGTAAGCGCGGCGGAGTTGGCGGCGTCGGGCCTGCATCCCGATGGCCAGGACCGTCTCGCGTTCGCGGGTGGTCGCGTCGTAGAAGTCCAGCAGGGCAACGAGGTCCTCGTGCCGGAGGACGCCGTGGCCGTTCTCGACCTGGCTGATCCGCGCGGCTGCCCGGTCGATGTGGCCACCGGCTTCGTGTTGCGACTTGCCGGCTCGTTGCCGCAACCCTTGCAGCGCAAGGCCGAGTTGCCTCCGTTCGAAGGTCTGATGCCGACACCGCACTCTACGGGAGGCTCCCATGTATCGAAGCAGTCCGGTCCTGGTCTCGACGCAGATCGACATCTCGGAGGACTTCAGCCTCGTGACCGCCGTGCACGATGGCGGTGACCTGGTCGAACTGGAGTTCTCCGGCGGTACGCACGCGTCGCTGTTCTTCACCCGCCGCGGCTTCGAGCAGTTCAAGCGGCAGTGGCCCGAGGTGCTCGCGAAGACCGAGAGTCACTAGATCGGGTGGTCGCCCCGGCCCGCGAGCGGACCGGGGCGTGGGGGATCAGAACGTCGGCAGGGTGAGCCAGGCGGAACCCGGGTCCTCCGCGTCGTCGCGCAGCACGGAACCCTCGATCAGCCCGTACGGCCGGTCGGCGGCGTAGAAGACCTCGTTGTGGTTCTCCAGCCCGAACGGGCTCAGGTCCACCTCGAAGTGGTGCTTGTTCGGCATCGACAGGCGCACCTCGGCGACCTCCGGGCGGGCCTCCAGCACCGCCTCGCCCATCGCGTAAAGCGTCTGCTGCAACGACAGGCTGTGCTTGTGCGCGAACGTCCGCAGCATGATCGCGCGGATCTCGCCGAAGCTCTTGGCCCAGTCGATCCCGGTCCCCTGGTAGCGCCACCGCGCGGTCACCGACGTCGCGAGGATCCGGTCCGTCGTCTCCCGCAACGTGGTGTACGGGTCGCGCGGGTAGCCGTGGAACTCCGAGTCGGTCGACTTGAGCACCACCAGGTCCTTCAGGCCCGACACGACCCACGCCCGGGACCCCTCGACCGTCACGGCGGTGGTGCGCTTCTCGTTGCCGCCGGCCACGAACGCGTGGTCGTGGTCCTCGATCCGCTGCCACGAGTGCTCGTCGATCAGGATCCGCGCGCCGCTGATCGGTTCCTGCGTCGACACGAAGTGCCGGCCCAGCCGCAGCGCGAAGTCCTCGATCTCGCCGACCGGGCTCTCCTTGGCGAACGCGTAGACGGTGTTCTTCTGCGTGTCGGTCGCCAGCACCTTCGCGTTGTCGCCGGTCAGGTGGGTGTCCTCCAGGTCGCCTCGCAGCGAGGTGCTCACCGTGAAGTCCCGGACGGTGTGCACCGCGCCGTCGCGGGTCACCGTCACCAGGCGGTTCTCGGCTTTGCCGTACTGGTTGGGCCCCAGGACGATGGCCATCGGTCAGCTCCCTTGCGTGTCGTGGGGGTGGAGCACCTTGCGCAGGCGCAGCGCGGCGATCCGGGCGAGTTCCCGGTTCACCACGCGGAGTTCCGCCGCCGCCGGGTTCTCCAGGCGCTCGGCCAGGTCCGCCAGCACCGCCTCGCCGGACAGCCCGGTCGCGCACACCAGGTAGATGTGCCCGAACCGGTCCTCGTACGCCGCGTTCGCCGCCTTCAGCCGGTCCGCCAGGGACCGGTCGACGTCGGACTGCTCGGCGGCCGACCAGCGCGCGGCGACGCCGCCGCGCGCGGACTTCTCGCCGATCCTCGGGTGCCCGGCGATCGCGGCGCGCACCTCGTCGTCGGTCAGCTCGACCCGGGCGGTGGCCAGCAGGGCCTCCTCGGACCGGTAGGGGCGGCCCGCCAGCACGGCGTCGACCCAGCGGGGCACGGCGAGGCATTCGGTGAGCAGCGGGCGGAGGTCCGCCGCCGGCGCGGAGTCGAACTCGTCCAAACCGGGCACTGGGGCTCCAAGTTTCTGTATCGCGGAAACGCGATTCCGCTAGAGCGACGGTACGAGCGCCCTCCGGCAGGTGTCAACAGTCTTGCGCGGCTCCGGTTCGCCGACCTACTCTCTCGATGTACGGAAGATGACTTCCGCATTGTGGAAGGAATTCGATGCGCTACGACCTCAACCTGTCGATCCTGCACACCGACCTGCCGCTGCTCGACCGGCCGGCGGCGGCGAAGGCGGCCGGTTTCGACGCGGTCGAACTCTGGTGGCCGTTCACCGAAGCCGTACCCGCCGCGCACGAGGTCGACGAACTCGTCGCCGCGATCACCGACGCCGGCGTCCGGCTGGTCGGGCTGAACTTCTTCGCGGGCGACCTGGCGGCGGGCGACCGGGGCCTGGTGTCGTGGCCGGGCAGGCAGGCGGAGTTCCGGGCCAACGTGGAGATCGCCGCCGGCCTCGCGGCCCGCCTGGGCTGCACGGCGTTCAACGCGCTGCACGGCAACTTCGCGACCTCCGAGCTGACCGTCGACAACCTCCGCTTCGCCGCGGACGTGGTCGCCGAGACCGGCGGCACGGTCCTGCTCGAACCGCTCTCCGGCGCGCCGGACTACCCGCTGCGCACCGCGATCGACGCGATCGACGTCCTCGACTTGGTCGACCGGGCCAACGTCGCGCTGCTCGCCGACCTCTACCACCTCGCCGTCAACGGCGACGACCTCGACGCGCTCGTCGGGCACGTCGACCGGATCGGGCACGTGCAGATCGCCGACGCGCCCGGCCGGGGCGAGCCCGGCACCGGCGACCTCGACGTCTTCGGTCACCTCGGGAAGCTCGGCGCGGCCGGCTACCGGGGCTGGGTCGGCCTGGAGTACAAGGCCGTCACCGGCGGCTACGACTGGCTGTTCGGGAAGGACAGGACATGACCGAGATCGGTTTCATCGGCCTGGGCATCATGGGGTCGCCCATGGCGGCCCACCTGGTCGCCGCGGGTCACGCGGTGCGCGGGTTCGACCTGGACGCGGCCGGCCTGGAACGGCTCGCCGCCGCCGGCGGGACGGCCGCGGCGAGCGCCGTGGACGCCGCGCGCGGCGCGCAGGTCGTGATCACCATGCTGCCCGACCACCCGCAGGTGGAGGAGGTCGTGCTGGGCGGCGTGCTCGACGTGCTGGACGAGGGCGCGCTGCTGGTCGACATGAGCACCATCCGCCCGGAGACGTCGGTGGCCGTCGCCGAGGCCGCCGCCCGCAAGGGCGTCCGGGTGCTCGACGCCCCGGTGTCCGGCGGCCAGACCGGTGCCGAGCAGGCCGCGCTGTCGATCATGGTGGGCGGCGACGAGGCCGATTTCGCCGCCGCGCGCCCGCTGTTCGACGTGCTGGGCAAGACCGTCGTGCACGTCGGCCCGCACGGCGCGGGCCAGGTCGTCAAGGCCGCCAACCAGTTGATGGTCGGCGGGATCTACGCGCTGGTGGCCGAGGCGATCGTGCTGCTGGAGGCGTCCGGCGTGGACGCCAAGGCCGGCCTCGACGTGCTGGCCGGCGGCCTGGCCGCCAATCGGGTCCTGGACCTCAAGCGGGGCAGCATGATCGCCCGCGAGTTCACCCCGGGGTTCCGGATCGACCTGCACCACAAGGACATGGGCATCGCGCTCGCGGCGGCCCGCCAGGCCGACGTCGCGCTGCCGGTGACCGGGCTGATCGCCCAGCTCGTCGCCTCCGCCAGGGCGCAGGGGTACGGCAGCCTCGACCACTCGGCGCTGGTGAAGGTCGTCGAGAACTTCGCAGGGAGGGCCTGATGGCCAAGGTTCCCGTCATGCGCGCCGTCGTCGACGTCCTCAAGTCCGAGGGCGTGGACACCGCGTTCGGCTGCCCCGGCGCGGCGATCCTGCCGCTGTACAAGGCGATGCAAGAGGACGGCACGATCGAGCACCTGATCGTGCGGCACGAGGAGGGCGCGACGCACATGGCCGACGGGTGGTCCCGCACCACCGGCAACGTCGGCGTGGCCATCGGCACCTCCGGCCCGGCCGGCACCAACATGATCACCGGCCTCTACACCGCGCAGGCCGACTCGGTGCCGATCCTGTGCATCACCGGCCAGGCCGCCACCGCCAAGCTGCACCAGGAGGCGTTCCAGGCGGTCGACATCGTGGCCATCGCCGCGCCCGTCACCAAGTGGGCGGTGCAGGTGAAGGAAGCCGCGCAGGCACCGTGGATCTTCCGCGAGGCGTTCCGGATCGCCCGCTCCGGCAGACCCGGACCGGTGCTCGTCGACCTGCCGATCGACGTGCAGAAGCAGGAGATCGAGTGGGACGCCTCGATCGACGCGCCGCTGCCGGTGGTCAAGCCCGAACCGCACCCGGCCCGCGTCGAACGCGCCCTGGACCTGCTGCTGGCCGCCGAACGCCCGCTGCTGCTCGCGGGCGGCGGGGTGATCCTCGCGGACGCCGGCGACGAACTGCGCGACCTGGCCGAGTACCTCCAGGTGCCGGTGCAGGCGACGCTGATGGGCAAGGGCGCGCTGGACGAGGACCACCCGCTGTACTGCGGGATGACCGGCATCCAGACCTCCCAGCGCTACGGCAACGCGTCGTTCCTGGAGTCCGACCTGGTGCTGGCGCTGGGCGCGCGCTTCGGCGACCGGCACACCGGCGACCTCGCCACCTACCGGGGCGACCGGAAGTTCGTCCACGTCGACGTCGAGCCCACCCAGATCGGCAAGGTGTTCGGGCCCGACCTGGGCGTGGTCTCGGACGTGAAGCTGTTCCTGGCCGCCGTGCTGGAGCGGGCGAAGGCGCGCACCGCCGCGCGCGAGCCGGGCGCGTGGGTGGCCCGCGTGCAGGACCTCAAGCGGACCCTGCTGCGGCGCGAGGACTTCGACACCGTCCCGGTCAAGGCTCCCCGGGTGTTCAAGGAGATCAACGAGTTCTACGGGCCGGACACGTACTTCGTGACCGCGATCGGGCTCTACCAGATCTGGTCGGGCCAGCACCAGAAGGCGCACAAGGCGCGGCACTACCAGGTGTGCGGCCAGGCCGGGCCGCTGGGCTGGGAGATCCCGGCCGCGATCGGCGTGAAGAAGGCGCTGAAGAACACCGAGCCGGACGCCGAGGTGGTCGGCATCGTCGGCGACTACTCGTTCCAGTTCCTGGTCGAGGAACTCGCCGTCGGCGCGCAGTACGACGTGCCGTTCGTGCTGATCATGCTCAACAACGAGTACCTGGGCCTGATCCGGATGGCCGAGGACCACGGCGGCTACGACATGGCGTACGAGGTGGACGTCCACTACGACACCACCGGCTCGGACAACGTCAAGATCATGGAGGCGTACGGCTGCTCCGGCACCAGGGTCACCGCACCGGACCGCATCCGGGAATCCCTGGAGTGGGCGCGCGAGGAGGCCGAGCGGACCCGCCGCCCGGTGCTCGTGGAGATCATGATCGAGCGCGAGGGCAACACCGCCAACGGCACCTCGATCGCCGCGATGCGCGAATACGAGCCCCTGCCGTAATGGGGCACGTGGTCGTCGCGCCCGACAAGTTCAAGGGGACGCTCACCGCCCCGCAGGTCGCCACCGCTGTGACGCGCGGCCTGCGGGAGGCGTCGCCGGGACTCGACGTGCGCGCGCTGCCGGTGGCGGACGGCGGCGAGGGGACCGTGGACGCCGCCGTCGCCGCCGGTTTCACCCGCGTCGGCCGGTGGGTGACCGGGCCGGACGGCGCACCCGTGGCCGCGAGCTTCGCGGTGCGCGACGGCACCGCCGTGGTCGAGGTGGCCGCCGCGTCCGGGCTGTCGCTGCTGGCCGAGCCCGCGCCGCTGACCGCGACCAGTCGCGGCACCGGCGAACTGCTGCGCTGCGCGCTGGACCTGGGCTGCCGGCGGATCGTGCTGGGCGTCGGCGGCAGCGCCACCACCGACGGCGGGCGGGGCATGGTCGAGGGCCTGGGCGACCCGGAGGACTTCCGGGACGTCGAGGTCGTGCTGGCGAGCGACGTCGACAACCCGCTGCTGGGGCCGCGCGGCGCGGCGGCCGTGTACGGGCCGCAGAAGGGCGCGTCGGCCGAGGACGTGGCGGTGCTGGAGGAACGGCTCGCGCGGTACGCCCGGGAACTCGGCACCGAGCACGTGGCCGCGCCGGGCGCCGGCGCGGCCGGCGGCATCGGGTTCGCCGCGCTGACCGTGCTGGGCGCGCGGCGCAGGCCCGGCATCGAGGTGGTGCTGGAGCTGGTCGGCTTCGGCGACGCCGTGGCGGGTGCCCGGCTGGTGATCACCGGCGAGGGGTCGCTGGACGCGCAGACGTTGCACGGCAAGGCTCCCGCCGGGGTGGCGAAGGCCGCGCGGGGCGTGCCGGTGGTGGCCGTGGCGGGCCGCTCCAGCGTCGTGCCGGACGACCTCGGGCTCCGCGCCGTCTACACCCTGCTGGACGTGGAACCGGACCTGACCCGCTGCCTGGCCGCCCCGGAGCCGCTGCTGGCCCGCCTGGGTGGTCGCATCGCGGCCGAGTGGCTGGGAGAGTGACCCCCATGGACCTGGTGTTGCGGGCGGCCCGGGTGATCACGCCGGACGGCGAGACCGCCGCCGACGTCGGCGTGCGCGACGGCCGGATCGCGGCGGTGACCGGGATCGACCGGCTCGACGGCGACCGGGTGGTCGAGCTGGCCGACGACGAGGTTCTGCTGCCCGGTCTGGTGGACACCCACGTGCACGTCAACGACCCCGGCCGGGCCGAGTGGGAGGGGTTCGCCACGGCGACCCGCGCCGCTGCGGCCGGCGGCGTGACCACGATCGTCGACATGCCGTTGAACAGCCTGCCGCCCACCACGGACGTGGCCGCGCTGGCGGTCAAGCGGGCGTCGGCGGAGGGGTCGGTGCACGTCGACGTCGGGTTCTGGGGCGGGATCGTGCCCGGCAACGCGGCGGACCTGCGGCCGCTGCACGACGCGGGCGTGTTCGGGTTCAAGTGCTTCCTGATCCACTCCGGGGTGGACGAGTTCCCGCACGTCGAGCTGCCCGAGCTGACCGCCGCGCTGACCGCGCTGCCGGACGCGCTGACCATCGTGCACGCCGAGCACCCGCACGACGTGACCGAGTCCGGGCCGGACTACCCGGGCTTCCTGGCCTCCCGGCCGCACCGGGCCGAGGACCACGCGATCGCCGACCTGGTCGGCGTCGCCCGGCGGACCGGGGCGCGGCTGCACGTGCTGCACCTGTCCTCGGGGCCGGCGCTGGAACTGGTCGCGGGGGCCAAGGCGGAGGGGCTGCGGCTGACCGCCGAGACCTGCCCGCACTACCTGACGTTCGTGGCCGAGGAGATCGGCGACGGCGCCACGCAGTTCAAGTGCTGCCCGCCGATCCGCGACGCGGCCAACCGCGAGCAGCTGTGGCGGGGCCTGCGCGAGGGTGTGCTGGACCTGGTGGTCAGCGACCACTCGCCGTGCACGCCGGAGCTGAAGGAAGGCGATTTCGCCACCGCGTGGGGCGGGATCGCGAGCCTGCAGCTGGGGCTCCCGGCGGTGTGGACGCAGGCGCGGCGGCGCGGGCACGCGCTGGCCGACGTGGTCGAGTGGATGGCGCGCAGGCCCGCCGAGCTGGTCGGGCTGCGCTCGAAGGGCGCGATCGCCGAGGGCCGGGACGCCGATTTCGCGGTGTTCGCCCCGGACGACGCGTTCGTGGTCGACCGGAACCGGCTGCACCACCGCAACCCGGTGACGCCCTACCACGGCCGGGCGCTGGCCGGCGTCGTGCGGCAGACCTGGCTGCGCGGTCGGCGGATCACCGGCGAGACGCCCCTGGGACGGTTGCTGAGCAGAGGAGAGTCATGACCCCGAGCTGGACCCGGCTGCCCGATCTCGCGTCCCGCGCCTCGGGCGGCACCGTCGCGTGGGCCGACGACGAGCTGTTCGCCGAGCGCGAGAACCTGATCACCCGCGCCGAGCCCGAGTACCGGCCCTACACGTTCGGCCACAAGGGACAGGTCTACGACGGCTGGGAGACCCGCCGGCGGCGCGAACCGGGCGACGACCGCGCGATCGTCCGGCTGGGACTGCCCGGCGTGATCCGGGGCGTCGTGGTGGACACCGCGTTCTTCAAGGGCAACTACCCGCCGGCCGCCACCGTCGAGGCGACCCACGCGCCGGGCCACCCGGCCCCGGACGAGCTGACCGGCTGGGAGGTCGTGGTCCCCCGGTCGCCGCTGGAGGGCGACCGCAAGCACTACTTCGACGTGTCGGCGCACCGCCGGTTCACCCACGTCCGGCTGACCATCCACCCGGACGGCGGGGTGGCGCGGCTGCGCGTGTTCGGCTCGCCCGTGCCGGACCCGGACCTGCTGGTGCCCGAGGCCGTCGACCTGGCCGCGCTGGAGAACGGCGCGTCCGTCACCGGGTGCAGCAACACGTTCTACAGCGACCCGGCCAACCTCCTCGCGCCCGGCCACGCGGCCGTGATGGGCGAGGGTTGGGAGACCGCGCGCCGCCGTGACGACGGCAACGACTGGGTGGAGCTGGCCTTGGCCGCGCCCGGCGTGGTGCGCCTGGCCGAACTGGACACCAGCCACTTCAAGGGCAACGCGCCGGGCTGGGCGTCGGTGCGGGTGCGTGACGAGCGCGTCGGCGGCGACTGGGTCGACCTGCTGCCCCGGACCCGGTTGCAGCCCGACACCCGGCACCGGTTCCGGGTCACCGGGCCGGGGGCCACCGGTCCGGAGGCGACGCACGCCCGGCTGGACATCTACCCGGACGGCGGGATGGCCCGGCTGCGGCTGGTCGGCGCGCTCACTCCCAGCGGCCTGGCGGCAATCACGGAAAGCTACCGCGCGCTCACTCGTTAGTATGGAAGTGGTCAACCCACCGGCGTACCTTGTGTCCGACTTCAGTTGGTTGTGCGTCACTTCACTCCCCTGAAAGCCTGCGGAAACCCATCCGGGTGACAGAGGGAGGGAACCCTGTGCGACCGATCTTCCGCGCGTTAGGCGGCGTGGGCACGGCCGTCGCGCTCGTCGTCGGCATGACGTCGACCGCGTCGGCCGACCCCGTCGAAGCGCAAGCCCTGGACACCGCGGCCATCGACTGGAAGCCGTGTCCGGAGGCGGCCGACGTCGAGTGCGGCACGCTGAGACTCCCGATCGACTGGTCCAAACCCCGCGGCGACAAGTTCGACCTCGCCGTGGCCCGCCGCAAGGCCACCGACCCGGCCAAGCGGATCGGCGTCCTGGTGATCAACCCCGGCGGCCCCGGCGGCTCCGGCGTCAACTTCGCCCTGGGCGCGAACCACTACTTCAGCACCGCCGTGCAGGAGCGGTTCGACATCATCGGCTTCGACCCGCGCGGCGTCGCGCGCAGCCGGCCGGTCACGTGCTCCATCGACGTGTTGCAGAAGCAGCCGTCGGTCTACCCGACCAACCAGGCCGAGTTCGACAAGCTGGCCCGCTACAACCGCGAGCTGGCGGCGGACTGCCGCAAGCAGACCGGGCCGATGTACGACCACGCCGACACCATCGGCGTCGTCGACGACATCGACGCGCTGCGCCGCTCGCTCGGCGAGCGGAAGATCAACTACTACGGCGTCTCGTACGGCACGCTCATCGGCCAGCAGTACGCCGAGCGCTACGGGCGCAACATCCGCACCATGGTGATCGACTCCAACATGGACCACAGCCTCGACACGTGGCGGTTCAACGAGACCGAGGCGCGCACCGCCGAGGACTCGTTCACCGAGTTCGTGAAGTGGTGCGACCGGACCACGTCGTGCGCGCTGCACGGCCGTGACGTCGCGAAGTTCTGGGACGATCTGCTGGCGAAGGCGGATCGCGGAGAGATCACCGACCCGGGCGACCCGACCCGCAAGCTCACCGCCGACGACATCATCGGCGGCGCGTTCGGCTCGTTCTACGGTCCGGGCTGGCAGTCGCTGGCCACCGCCCTGCTGGAACTCGCGTCGGGCACCGGCGCGCCGAGGGCGTTCGCGGTGGAGACCGCGCAGAACCCGTTCCCGGCCGTGTTCTGCCAGGACTGGGCGATCCGGGTGAAGAACCAGCGCGAGTTCACCACGCTGGTCGACCGGGCCAAGCAGCTCGCGCCGCACATGCGCGGCTCGGCCCTGGGCCACTCCGCGACGGCCGGCTGCATCGGCCTGCCGGAGAAGGTCAACAACCCGCAGCACCGGCTGAACATCAAGAACGCGCCCAAGATCCTGATGCTCAACGCCCTGCACGACCCGGCGACGGGCTACGAGTGGGCCGTCAACGCCAACCGCCAGAGCCGTGACACCACGGTCCTGGTCACCTACGAGGGCTGGGGCCACGGCGTCTACGACCGCAGCCAGTGCACCCAGGGCACGACCGACAAGTACCTGATCGAGCAGCGAGTCCCCCGGACGGGCACCCGCTGCGCCGCCGTCGAACCCGCGACCGCGACCGCCCGTGCGGCCGGCACGACCGGCTTGCCGGCGGGCCCGAAGCCCGGCCTGCCGGGCTGGCTCGGCTAAGCACCCCGACGACCGGGCCGCCCCCGTTCCGCACGGGGGCGGCCCGTTCTCGTCGGTGCCGGCCGGGGTCCGCTAGTGCAGGCCCTTGAGGAACCGGTCGACGTCGAAGCCGTGCGCCTCCAGCCGGGACCGCGCCGTCCGCAGCTCGTCGGGGGAGAACAGCGACCCGTACTTCGGCCTCAGCGCGGTGGCTTCGAGGCTGTGGGCGAGCATCCCGATCTCCCGCAACCGGGTGAAGCCGTCGGAGGCGTTCGCGTCCCGGAGCAGGAGGCGGGCCGCGCCGACGCCGGTGTGCTGCTTGATCATGTCCTGGTAGTCCGCTGCCCGGTACCGCTTGGTCCGGGCGAGGAAGCGGTAGTCGTCGTACAGCTCCTTCTCGAACGCCTTCGCCAGCGCGTCGAGTTCGTTTGCCGAGGTCATGGCACGTCCCTGCGATGGCCGGTCATGTCTGACATGTCGAGTGCCGCGCAGGTCCCGTTACCGCACGGCGGTGACCCGCGGTCGTCGCGTGGGCGCGATGGGGTGGCAGAACCACTCGATGGTCGCGTTCTGGGCGGACCGAACGTCACCGACGATTCCACGGCGCACAGCCGCCGCCACCGCCGAACGTCCGCCCTTCAACCTCCGGAAACCTGCCCGTAACACCAGGCCCCGGACAGTTCACCGGCCCGAAACGCGGCACGCGGCCCGGCGAAACAGGACGTCCCGATGCTCCCCTGCAACCGACGTGCAGTGGAGGTCGACGTGGATACAGGGGACACCGCCTGGTTGCTCACCAGCTCCGCACTGGTGCTGCTGATGACACCGGGCCTGGCCTTCTTCTATGGGGGCATGGTCCGGTCCAAGAGCGTGCTCAACATGATGATGATGAGCCTCGGCGCGATCGGCGTGGTCGGTGTGCTCTGGGTGCTGGTCGGCTACTCCACCGCGTTCGGCACCGACGTGGGCGGCGGCCTGCTGGGCAAGCCGTTCGAGTTCTTCGGGCTGGAGGGCCTGCTCGGCAAGGACGCGCTGTCCGGCACCATCCCGACGACCGTCTTCGTCGCGTTCCAGGCGATGTTCGCGATCATCACCGTGGCGCTGATCTCCGGCGCGATCGCCGACCGCGCCCGGTTCGGGCCGTGGCTGCTGTTCGCCGGCCTGTGGTCGCTGGTCGTGTACTTCCCGGTCGCGCACTGGGTGTTCGACTTCGACGGCAAGGACGCGGCCGGCAACGTCGTGGACCCCGGCGGCTGGATCGCCAACAAGCTGCTGGCCATCGACTTCGCGGGCGGCACGGCGGTGCACGTCAACGCGGGCGCGGCGGGTCTCGCGCTGGCGATCGTCCTGGGCAAGCGCGTCGGCTGGCCCAAGGACCGGATGAAGCCGCACAACCTGCCGCTGGTCGTGCTGGGCGCGGGCCTGCTGTGGTTCGGCTGGTTCGGCTTCAACGCGGGCTCCGCGGTCGGCGCGAACACCACGGCCGGCGTCACGTTCGTCAACACCCTGGTCGCCACCTCCGCCGCGATGCTCGCCTGGCTCGCCGTGGAACGCGTCCGCGACGGCAACGCCACCACGCTCGGCGCGGCGTCCGGCGTCGTCGCCGGTCTGGTCGCGATCACCCCGGCGTGCTCGGCGGTCACCCCGGTGGGCGCGATCGCGGTCGGCGCGATCACCGGCGCGCTGTGCGCCCTCGCGGTCAGCCTGAAGTACCGCTTCGGCTTCGACGACTCGCTCGACGTGGTCGGCGTGCACCTGGTCGGCGGCCTGTCCGGCACCGTCCTGATCGGCCTGTTCGCCAGCGACGCGGCCCCTGCGGCGGTCAACGGCCTCTTCTACGGTGGCGGCGTGGACCAGCTCTGGCGGCAGGTGGTGGGCGCGGGCGCGGTGCTCGGCTACTCGTTCGTGCTGAGCCTGGTCCTGGGCTACCTGGTCAAGTTCCTCGTCGGCTTCCGCACCGACGAGGAGGCCGAGATCGGCGGCATCGACGAGGCCGAGCACGCGGAGACGGCGTACGAGTTCGGCAGCGGCCTCGGGTCGCGTGGCAACAGCAGGCCCAGTGTCGCCGCCGGCGCAGCCGCGGTGCTTGAGGGGAGCAACAAGTCATGAGGCTGGTCACCGCGATCATCAAGCCGTTCACGCTGGACGACGTGAAGACGGCGCTGGAGCAGCTCGGCGTGCTCGGCATGACGGTCAGCGAGGTGCAGGGCTACGGCCGGCAGAAGGGGCACACGGAGGTGTACCGGGGTGCCGAGTACTCCGTGGACTTCGTGCCGAAGCTGCGCATCGAGGTGCTGATCGACGACACGGCCGTCGACAAGGTGCTCGACGCCGTGGTGGAAGCCGCCCGCACCGGCAAGATCGGCGACGGCAAGGTCTGGGTGACCCCGGTGGACACCGTCGTCCGGGTGCGGACCGGGGAGCGCGGCACGGACGCCTTGTAGCGCTTCGCGGGCGTCCAGTGGGAATGCTCTGGTGGAACGGGGGACGGCCGTGGTGGACAACGTCGGGACGGCCGTCGTCACGGCCGACGACCTGGTGCGGGCACGGGATCGACTGCTCGCGCCGGGTCGGCGGCGGTTGACGGGGGAGCCGCTGCGCGAGGCGCTGGTGGACCTGCACGAGTTCTGGCTGACCGCGCACGCCGCGCAGTCGGGCGTCGGCGGACCGGGCGGCGGCGTGGCCCTGGTCGCGGTGGGCGGGCTGGGCAGGCGCGAACTCGTGCCGTACTCGGACCTCGACCTCGTCCTGGTGCACAGCGGGCACAAGGGCGTCGAGGCGATCGCCGAGCAGCTCTGGTACCCGCTGTGGAACTCGGGCATCGGCCTGGACCACTCGGTGCGCACGGTCGGCGAGGCGCTGCGCGTCGCGTCCGGCGACCTGCGGACCGCGCTCGGGCTGCTCGACCTGCGGCACATCGCGGGCGACGCGGAGATCAGCGGGCGGCTCGCGGACAGCGCGCGCCAGGCGTGGCGGTCCGGGGTGCGGACCAGGCTGGACGAGATGGCCGAGGCGGCGCAGCGGCGTTGGGCCCGCAGCGGCGAGATCGCGCACCGCGTCGAACCGGACCTGAAGCACGGGCGTGGCGGGCTGCGGGACGTGACCCTGCTCGACGGCCTGTCCGCGGCGCAGCTGACCGACCGGCCGTCGGCCGATGTGGACGAAGCCCGCAGGCTGTTGCTGGACGTGCGGACCGAACTGCGCCGGGTGGCCCGCCGGCCGAGGGACGTCCTGCGCGCGCAGGACGGTGACGAGGTCGCGACCGCGTTGGGCTTGGCCGACCGGTTCGCGCTGGCGCGCGCCCTGTCGTCGGCGGCCCGCACGATCGTGTACGCCGTGGACGTTTCGATGCGCACGGCCCGTGCCGCGGTACCCAAGCGGGGGCTGGGCGTGTTCGCCCGCTCGCCGTTGCGCCGGATGCCCGCGCGGCGGCCGTTGGACGAAGGCGTCGTGCTGCACGGCACCGAGGTCGCGCTGGCCCGTGACGCGATGCCCGGCCGTGACCCGGCGCTGCTGTTGCGGGTCGCCACGGCGGCGGCGCGCAGCAAGCACCCCATCGCGGCCGGGACGTTGGCGCGGCTCGCGGACTCCGCGCCGGAGCTGCGCCGGCCGTGGCCGAGCGAGGCGCGCGAGGAGCTGCTGGCCTTGTTGGGCAGCGGCTCCGGCTTGATCGACGTGGTGGAGGCGTTGGACCGCACCGGCCTGTGGGGGCGGTTGTTCCCCGAATGGGGTGCGGTGCGCGACCTCCCACCGCGCGACGCCTCCCACATGTGGACGGTCGACCGGCACTTGGTGCAGGCCACGGCACACGCGGCGCGTCTGGTCACCCGTGTGTCCCGTCCGGACTTGTTGTTGTTGGGCGCGTTGCTGCACGACATCGGCAAGGGGCGGGCACAGGACCACTCCGAGGTCGGTGCCGCCCTGACGACCCAGGTCGCCGAGCGCCTGGGCCTGTGGCCGCAGGACGTTGTGACGTTGTCGGCGCTCGTGCGCCACCACCTGCTGCTGCCGCACACCGCGACCCGACGCGACGTCGAGGACGAGGCGACCGTCCGGCGCGTGGTCGACACCCTGGACGGTGACGCCGTCCTGCTGGAACTGCTTCACGCGCTGGCCGAGGCAGACGCCCTGGCGACCGGTCCGGGCGTGTGGTCGGAGTGGAAGGCGTCGCTGATCGGCGACTTGGTCGCGCGCTGCCGGACGGCGATGGCCGGCGACCCGTTGCCCGAGCCCGAGCCGTTGGACCAGCGGCAGCGGGACCTCGCGGCGTCCGTGTCGACGTCCGGGAAGCCCGACGTGCTGGTGGACCCGTCGGGCCAGGCGGCCACGGTGACCGTGGTGGCCCCCGACCGGCCGGGTCTGCTGTCCCGGGCCGCCGGGGTGCTCGCGTTGAACTCGCTGGAGGTGCACTCGGCCGTGCTGGGTGCCCACGAGGGCGCGGCGGTCGACGTGTTCACGGTGTCGCCGAGGTTCGGTTCGTTGCCGGACGTGACGTTGCTGAGGGAGCAGCTGACCCGCGCGGTCGACGGTTCCCTGCCGTTGGCCGAGAAGTTGGCGGCCAAGGAACGCGACTACGGAGGCCCGCCCCAGGACCCGCCGCCGCCGAAGGTGCTGTGGTTCGACGACGAGTCGACCGGAGCGGTGGTGCTGGAGTTGCGGGCGGCGGACCGGATCGGGTTGCTGCACCGGGTGGCCGACGCGTTGGAGCGGTCCGGGGTCGACGTGGTGTGGGCGAGGGTGTCCACGCTGGGGTCGACGGTGGTGGACTCGTTCGCGATCACGGCGTCGGGTGGGCTGGACGGCGAGTTGCGCCGGACGGTGGAACAGGCGGTCCTGGCGGCTGCCTGCTGAACGGCCGTGTGCTGTTGCGTAGGTCTACGCACAACCGACACGGGTGGTCACGCTGACCTGCGGCCTCGTCCCACGGCAGGCTCTCTGCTGTGACGCGGGGGGCCGCCGGAAGCACGGCGGACGGAGCGTCACCGACGAAAGGTCCGGGGGCGGTCCACTGAGGGGTTGGGCCGCCCTTGGACACACCGGATCGGGACTTCGCGCGCGGATCTCCGGCCGGGCGGCTGGTCGTCGGTCGGTTGGCCCGTTGTCGGTCGGTGGTCGGTCGGTGGCTGTTCGGCGGTCAGCGGTTGGCCGGTGGCGGGCGGTCGGTTGACGCCGCCGGTCGCCGGTTGTCGGTCGCCGGTCGGCGGTGCTGTCGGCGGTTGGCGGTTGGTTGGCGGTCGGCGGTTGGTTGGCCGGAGGACGCGCTGTGCGCTCTCAGCTTTCGAACGCCGGATTGTCGGTGGTGGCTGGGATGATTGTGTCGGGGGCCGGAGGCCGCCGGGCCGGAGGCCGGCGGTGGTTGCGGCCCCCGAAAATCGCTGTTGGTTGCGGGTGCGCGGTGCTAGACAGCCGACGTGGAAGAAGCTCTGGATTTCCCCGGTCTGCTGCGGCTGATCGACGAACGGTCGACCGCGTTCCGGGCTGCGGTCGCCGCTGCGCCCAGCCTCGACGTGGAGGTGCCGACCTGCCCGGGGTGGACGCTCCTGGATCTGGTGCGGCACCTGGGTGACGGGCGCTACCGCTGGGCCGGCAACGTCGCTGCGGGGCCCGCTGCCGGGCCTGCGGGCAAGTCCGCCCCGGCCGTGCCGCAAGAGCGCGAGGCCCAGCTGGCCTGGTTGGCCGAAGCGGCGCGGCACCTGGAGGGCGCACTGCGCGAGGCCGGTCCGGATCGTGGTTGCTGGACGTGGTGGGGCCGGTCGCAGTCGCCGCAGACCGCCGGTGCGGTTGCCCGGCATCAACTGCAAGAGGTCGCGGTCCACACCTATGACGCGCAGTTGGCCGTGGGTGTGCCGGAGTCGCTGCCGGTGGAGGTGGCGCTTGATGGTGTCGACGAGTTCTTGTCGACCTGTTGTGCGACTACGTCTCCCTGGCCGCACGAGCCTGCCGTGGTCGATTACCACGTTGTCGAGGGTCGTTCCTGGCGTCTGTGGTTGTCCGCTGAAGGCGCGCGGGCTGCCCGTTTGCCTGAAGGTGGGGAAGTGGCCGACGCCTCTGCCGAGGGCACGGCCAGCGATTTCGTCCTGACGCTGTACGGGCGGTTGTCGGTGGATTCGCTGAAGCTCGAAGGTGATCTACGTGTGTTCGACCGGCTGGTCGCCTGGGAGCCGGAGTAGGAAAGGCGTCCTCGCCGGACGGGCAGACCGCCGAGGATGACGGAAGTGCGGTGGGCGTCGTGTCATCCCCGTACGACCTGGTCGGAGACAACCACCCTTGGTAGGGGAGGGCAAGCGAAGGGCGTGCTTGCCCTCCCCTACCAAGCGCGGTTCGCTGGCGCGCAGGCCGTACGGGGATGACACGACGCAGGTAGGTGGGTGGGCGCTGCGCTTCGGCGTTTGGGGGAGGGGGGAGAGGCTGTCCGAGGTGTCCGGGAACTCCGGGGCGTCCGAAACGTCTCTTTAGTATGGGTGTGATGAACGCCGTCGCCGTAGCGCCGCGAGCCCTTGTGGTGCTTGCCGGGCTGCCGGGCGCTGGGAAGACGACGTTGCTCGCCGGAGTCGACACGGGGGGTGCGCCGGCCGTCGTGCTGGATTCCGACCAGGTGCGCGCCTACCTCCGGGGTGTGTTACCCGCCGCGTTGCCCTACCGCTTCTACCGGCCCCTCGTGCACCTGGCGCACCGGGCGCGCATCCTCTGGTTCGCTGTCACGGGCTCCGGGCTGCTGCTCGTCCACGAACCGTCGACGCGTCCGACCACCCGGGCCGGCTTGGTCCTGGTCGGCTGGGTCGCCCGGCGGCCCCGGCACTTCCTGTGGCTCGACGCCAGTCCCGAGGAGGCGTTGTCCGGGCAGGTCCGGCGGGGGCGGTTGATCCGGTCGCGCTCGTTCTCCCGGCACGTCCGGCGTGCCGCCCGCCTGCGTGAACGCTTCGCCGCGGGCAAGGCGCCGCGGGGGTGGCAGGGGTTGGCCGTGCTGACCCGGGACGACCGGCTGCGACTGTCGGTCACCCGGAGCGGCTACGCTGGCGGGTAGTCATTGGTCCGACGACGTGCGAGGTCTGGCGGCATCGTGTTCAACACCCTTTCCGACCGGCTCACCTCGGTCCTGCAGAACCTGCGGGGCAAGGGTCGGCTGTCCGAGGCCGACATCGACGCCACCGCGCGCGAGATCCGGGTGGCGCTGCTGGAGGCCGACGTCGCGCTGCCCGTCGTCCGGACGTTCATCGCCTCGATCAAGGAACGCGCCAAGGGTTCCGAGGTCTCGCAGGCCCTCAACCCGGCCCAGCAGGTCGTCAAGATCGTCAACGAGGAGCTCGTCGGCATCCTCGGCGGCGAGACGCGGCGGCTGAACCTGGCCAAGAACCCGCCCACGGTGATCATGCTGGCGGGCCTCCAGGGTGCCGGCAAGACGACGCTCGCGGGCAAGCTCGCTAAGTGGCTGCGCGGCCAGGGGCACACGCCGATGCTGGTCGCGTGCGACCTCCAGCGCCCCAACGCGGTCACCCAGCTCCAGGTCGTCGGTGAGCGGGCCGGTGTGCCGGTGTTCGCCCCCGAGCCCGGCAACGGCGTGGGCGACCCGGTGGACGTGGCCCGTCGCGGCATCGAGGAGGCCAAGCGGGCGCAGCACGACGTGGTCCTGGTCGACACCGCCGGCCGGCTCGGCGTCGACGAGGAGATGATGCGCCAGGCGATCGACATCCGCGCCGCCGTGCAGCCCGACGAGGTGCTGTTCGTGGTCGACGCGATGATCGGTCAGGACGCCGTGAACACGGCGACCGCGTTCCGCGACGGCGTCGGCTTCACCGGTGTCGTGCTGACCAAGCTCGACGGCGACGCGCGCGGTGGTGCGGCGCTGTCCGTGCGCGAGGTGACCGGCCAGCCGATCCTGTTCGCGTCCAACGGCGAGAAGCTGGAGGACTTCGACGTCTTCCACCCCGACCGGATGGCGTCGCGGATCCTGGGCATGGGCGACATGCTCACCCTGATCGAGCAGGCGGAGCAGGCGTTCGACGCGGACCAGGCCGAGGCCGCCGCGGTGAAGATGGGGTCCGGCCAGCTGACGCTGGAGGACTTCCTGGAGCAGATGCTCACCCTGCGCAAGATGGGCCCGATCGCGAACCTGCTGGGCATGCTGCCCGGCGCGGGCCAGATGAAGGACCAGCTCGCGAACCTCGACGAGAAGCACCTGGACCGCGTGCAGGCGATCATCCGAGGCATGACGCCCGCCGAGCGGGACGACCCGAAGATCATCAACGCGTCGCGCCGGCTGCGCATCGCCAACGGGTCCGGCGTCCGGGTCAGCGAGGTGAACGACCTGGTCAACCGCTTCTTCGACGCCCGCAAGATGATGTCGCAGATGGCCGGCCGGTTCGGTCTGCCGGGTGCCCGCACCAACAACCGCAAGGGCAAGGGCAAGAAGGGGAAGAAGGGCAAGGGGCGCGGCCCGACGCCGCCGAAGATCCGCGGCGGCTTCCCCGGCATGATGCCGGGCGGGATGCCCCCCGGGATGCCGCCGGGCATGCCGGGCGGGATGCCCGAGCTGCCGCCGGGCGTCGGCGGGCTGGACCAGCTCCCGGCCGGGTTCGACCCGTCGAAGCTGAAGTTCCCGAAGAAGTGAGCGGGCTGCACCTGCGCGGTGTCGTCCTGCCCGACGGCGGCGAGCCGCGCGACCTCTGGGTGGTCAACGGCCGGATCCGCACGCAGCCCGTGCCGGGTGCGCGGACCGTGGTGGACGGCGGCTACCTGGTGCCCGGCCTGGTCGACGCGCACTGCCACGTCGGCCTGGGCTCGAAGGGCCCGGTCGACCTGCCGGAGGCGGTCGAGCAGGCGCTGCTCAACCGCGCGACGGGCACGCTGCTCATCCGCGACTGCGGTTCGCCGCTGGACACCCGGCCCTTGCAGGAACGCCTCGACCTGCCCCGGATCATCCGCGCGGGCCGGCACATCGCGCGGCCCCGCCGCTACATCCGGTACCTGGGCGTCGAGATCGAGGACGAGCAGGACCTGCCCACCGCCGTGGCGGAGCAGGTCGCGCAGGGCGACGGCTGGGTGAAGCTGGTCGGCGACTGGATCGACCGGGCGACCGGCGACCTGGCCCCGCTGTGGTCCGACGACGTGCTGGCCCGGGCGATCAAGGTGGCGCACGAGGGCGGCGCCCGGGTCACCGCGCACGTGTTCGGCGAGGACGCGCTGCCCGGCCTGCTCGCGGCGGGCATCGACTGCGTCGAGCACGGCACCGGCCTGACCGACGACACCATCGCGACGATGGCCTCGGCCGGCACGGCTTTGGTGCCCACCCTGATCAACATCGAGAACTTTCCGGAGATCGCCACGTCCGGGGCGGAAAAATTTCCGGCGTACGCGGCCCACATGCGTGATCTTTACGCGCGCAACAAGGCGACCATCGCGTCCGCCGTCGAGGCCGGGGTCCCGGTCTTCGCGGGCACCGACGCGGGCGGCGGCATCAGGCACGGCCGGATCGTGGACGAGATCCAGGCGCTGCACGGCGTCGGGCTCTCCCGGCACGACGCGCTGGCCGCCGCGTCCTGGTCCGCGCGCGAGTGGCTGGGCTTCCCGTCCCTGGTGGAGGGTGCCGCGGCGGACGTCGTGGTGTACCGGGAGGACCCCCGCGAGGATCTCGCGGCGCTGCGCCACCCGGCCCTGGTGATGCTGCGCGGTCGGATCCACTGAGGCGCGGCCCCTCTCGTTCGGTCGCGCGTCCGACAGAGTGATCTTGGGCCGCCCTGGGCAGTGCGGGTCCGGGCCGTGCCGCTACGTTCGGTCGAGTGGAGGAACAGCGGGACACCGGGCGGGCGCATTGGGGCTTCCTCGGCTTCTTCGTGGGCTTGGCCGGGTACCACCTGTCCACGCTGGTGTTCACGGCGGTCACCGCCGACCGGTTCGCCGAGGTCGATATCACCGACCCGCCCGTGCTCGGGCCGTTGCTGCTGCTGCTCTTCCTGCCGAACGTCCTGCTGGGACTGGGCCCCGTGGTCTTCTCGTGGTGGCGCGGCAACGGCCCTGACCGGGACTTCGGCCTGCTGCCGAGGGGCCACGACATCAAGGTCGGCCTGCTGTGCGGCGGTGCGTCGCTGCTCGTCGCGTGGGTGCTGGGCGTGCTGCTGCTGAACATCTACCGCGACGCGGACTCGTCGCTCGACAAGATGGAGTCGCTGTCCGGCGGTCGATCCGTGTGGCTGGCGCTGGCCGCGCTGTTCGTGTTCGTCGGTGCCCCGCTCACGGAGGAACTGCTCACCCGTGGTGCGTTGTGGAACGCGTTGGAGCACTACAAGGTCCCGAAAATCGCCATCCTCGGCCTTACGGCGCTGATCTTCGCGTTCCTGCACGAGGAGTCGTGGCGGACGATCAGCCTGTTCGCGCAAGGGCTCGCCATCGGCGCGGCCCGGATGATCACCGGCCGTGTCTCGGCGAGCGTCGTCGCGCACGCCGCCAACAACCTGCTGCCCGCCGTCTACCTGTACGTAGGCGCCTCCTGATTAGGGTGTTTGTTGTGAACCCACCGGATGAACCCCCGACAAGCCTCATCGCCGGAGTCCGTGCGGTAGGCCGTGAACCGTCCCCCGAGCGGGCCGGGCAGCGCTGGGGTTTCGGCGCGTTCCTGCTCGTCGAGGCGGTTTTCATCCTGTCGGCCGTGTTCATCACGGCGATCGCGTCCACGAACGGCACGGACCCGTTCGACTCGGTGGCGTTCATCCTGATCGGCTCGATGGTGCCCACGGTGCTGGCCGCCGCGCTGGCCGTCGTGATCACCCGGGTCCGGGGCAACGGCCCGCTGGTCGACCTGCGGCTGTCCTGGAACTGGGCGGACGTCAAGATCGGGCTCAAGCTGGGCCTGCTGGGCATGGTGCTGACCTACCTGGCCGCGGTGATCTGGTCGCGGATCGTCGGCACCGACAACGCCACGTCGGCGATCGGCGAACTGGTGGACGGCGCGGCGCTCCCGCTGGGCGCGGCCATCGCGATGTTCCTCTACGTGTGCTTCCTCGGCCCGATCTGCGAGGAGTTGATCTACCGGGGTCTGCTGTGGGGCGCGATCGAGCGCCAGGGCTGGAGCCAGTGGGCGGCGTTCGTGCTGACCACGCTGATCTTCGCGGCCAGTCACCTGGAGCCGTTGCGCACGTCGCTGCTGATCGTGGTCGCCCTGCCGATCGGCATCGCCCGGTTGATCACCCGTCGGCTCACGGCGAGCGTGGTGGCGCACGTGATCAACAACTTCCTGCCGGGCCTTACGCTGCTGCTCGTCTCGTTGGGCGTGATGCCGGGATGAGGGGAGTGGTGGCGGGGTGACCGGGGTGGTCGATCTCAACAGCGATCTTGGCGAGGGGTTCGGGATCTGGCGGCTGGGCGACGATGACGCGCTGCTCGACGTCGTGACCAGCGCGAACGTCGCGTGCGGGTTCCACGCGGGCGATCCTTCGACCATGCGTCGGGTGTGTGCGCGGGCCGCCGAGCGGGGGGTGGCCGTGGGCGCGCAGGTGTCGTACCGCGACCTCGCCGGGTTCGGTCGGCGGTTCATCGACGTCGACCCGGCAGAGCTGGCCGACGAAGTGCTCTACCAAATCGGTGCTCTGGACGCGTGTGCGCGTGCTGCGGGCACGAAGGTGTCTTACGTGAAGCCGCACGGCGCGCTGTACAACGCGACCGTGCACCACGACAGGCAGGCCGAGGCCGTCGTGAACGGCGTGAAGGCGTTCGGTGGTTTGCCGGTGCTCGGACTTCCCGGTTCGCGCCTGCTGCATTACGCATCACGCGCGGGATTGCGCGCGGTGCGTGAGGCGTTCGCCGACCGTGCCTACACGCCGGAGGGCACATTGGTGCCGCGCACGCAGCCCGGTGCTGTGCTCACCGACACACAAGCCGTCCTCGAACAGGTTCTGCGGCTGGCGGAACGAGGTGAACTCGTCGCCATTTCGGGTGAGACCATCGCCACCGAGGTGGACTCCATCTGCCTGCACGGGGACACTCCGGGTGCCGTAGAGCACGCCCGATCCGTGCGGAGAGCGCTGACCGGCGCAGGCGTGGCCGTGGGCCGATTCGTGGTCGAGTAGACCCGTCTGGCAGAATGGCCTGTTGTTCGCCGCGGTCGGTCCCTCTCACCGTGCCATGGCGCCCAGACCTTTGGGCTTTCCCGCTCGTGCCCCACGCGGGCGAGGAGTGCCCGCACCTGAGCAAACGAGAGCCTGAGGAGTACCCACACCCGTGGCCGTCAAGATCAAGCTTCAGCGGCTTGGCAAGATCCGTCAGCCGTACTACCGCATCGTCGTCGCCGACGCGCGCACCCGCCGCAACGGCAAGGCCATCGAGACGATCGGCAAGTACCACCCGAAGGAAGAGCCGTCGTTCATCGCGGTGGACTCCGACCGGGCGCAGTACTGGCTGGGCGTCGGCGCGCAGCCGACCGAGTCCGTGCAGCGGATCCTGGAGATCACCGGTGACTGGCAGAAGTTCAAGGGCCTGCCGGGCACCGAGGGCACGCTGAAGGTCAAGGAGCCGAAGACGAGCAAGGCGGAGCTGTTCGCCGCCGCGCTCGCCGCCGCCGGCGACGCGCCGTCGACCGAGGCCACCACGCCGAAGAAGAAGGCCGCCAAGAAGACCGAAGAGGCCGAGGCCCCGAAGGACGAGGCGTGAGCTTGTTGGCTGACGCCCTCGAACACCTCGTTCGGGGCATCGTCGACCACCCGGACGACGTCCGGGTGAACCTGGTCACGACCCGGCGCGGTCGCACCCTTGAGGTCCACGTCCACCCGGACGACCTCGGCAAGGTGATCGGCCGCAGCGGTCGTACCGCGACGGCCCTGCGCACCGTCATGGCCGGGATCGGCGGTCGTGGCGTGCGCGTCGACGTGGTCGACACCGACCGCTGAGCGCGCGCATGGACGTCGTCGTCGGCCGTGTGGCCAAGGCGCACGGGATCACCGGCGAACTCGCCGTGGACGTGCGCACCGACTCGCCCGAACTGCGGTTCGCGCGCGGTTCGGCGCTGGGCGCGAAGCTGCGCGACGGCACGTCCCGCACCCTCACCGTCGCAGCCGCCCGGAACCACTCCGGGCGGCTGTTGGTGCGTTTCGACGAGGTCCTGACCAGGGACGTCGCCGAGACGTTGCGCGGGACGCTGCTGTTCGCGAGCACCGAGGACCTGCCGCCGACCGGTGATCCGGACGAGTTCTACGACCACGAACTCGAAGGACTGCGGGCCGAACTGCTCGACGGCACCGGGATCGGCGAGGTGCGCGAGGTCGTGCACGGCCCGGGTGGCGAACTGCTGGTGGTCGACCGCGCGGAAGGCGGGGAGCTGCTGGTGCCGTTCGTGCGCCAGATCGTGCCCACCGTCGACGTGCGCGGTGGACGTGTGGTGCTCGACCCGCCCGAGGGCCTGCTCGATGCGGATTGACGTCGTCACGATCTTCCCGGAGTACCTGGAGCCGCTGCGCGCCGCGCTGCTCGGCAAGGCCATCGACAAGGGCCTGATCAGCGTCGGCGTGCACGACTTGCGCACGTGGACGCACGACGTGCACAAGGCCGTGGACGACAGCCCTTACGGCGGTGGTCCCGGCATGGTGATGAAGCCCCAGGTCTGGGGCGCGGCGCTGGACGAGGTGTGCGCGGGCGACCCGCCGCCGAGACTGGTCGTGCCGACGCCCGCCGGGCGGCCGTTCACCCAGGAGTTGGCCCACGAGTACGCGGCCGAGTCGCGGCTGGTGTTCGCGTGCGGCCGGTACGAGGGCATCGACCAGCGGGTGGTGGACGACGCGGCCCGCCGGATGCGCGTGGACGAGGTCTCCATCGGGGACTACGTGCTGGTCGGCGGCGAGGTCGCGGTGCTGGTCGTGGTGGAGGCCGTGGTCCGGCTGCTGCCCGGCGTGCTGGGCAACCCGGCGTCGGCCGCGCAGGACTCGTTCTCCGACGGCCTGCTGGAGGGCCCCTCGTACACCCGGCCCGAGGTGTGGCGCGAGCTGGCGGTGCCGGACGTGCTGCGCTCGGGCAACCACAAGGCGATCGACCGCTGGCGGCGCGACCAGGCGCTGCGCCGCACGTGGGAGCGCCGGCCCGAACTGCTCGACGCCCTGCCCGAGGGCGCGCTGGACAAGCACGACCGGAAGCTGCTGGACGAGCTGCGGTAACCCCCGATTTCGTCGGGACCCGCCTCGTCTGGCACACTGGACAGGTTGCTGCACCCGGTCAGCCGGGGTGCGCCGCAAAGCCCGCCCCCACGCGGATGTGTGAAACCTTGGCAAGGCCATGAGCGACCTTGGCAAGTACGCGCCTCGGGGGAGTACGCATTACACGTGAGGACGAGGACGGACCACCGATGAACACCCTGGACGCTCTTGACGCCCAGTCGCTGCGCTCCGACATCCCGAGCTTCCGGCCGGGCGACACGCTGAAGGTCCACGTCCGCGTCATCGAGGGCTCCCGCGAGCGGGTCCAGGTGTTCCAGGGCGTCGTGATCCGCCGCCAGAACGGCGGGATCCGCGAGACCTTCACCGTCCGCAAGGTCTCGTTCGGCGTCGGCGTCGAGCGCACCTTCCCGGTGCACTCCCCGAACATCTCCGAGATCGAGGTCGCCACCCGCGGCGACGTGCGCCGCGCGAAGCTCTACTACCTGCGCGACCTGCGCGGCAAGGCCGCCAAGATCAAGGAGAAGCGGGACGCCAAGCCGGCCTCCTGACGCCCGGTTCACGTCCGACCAGTAGCCTGCCCACGTGGCAGAACCCGTGCACAGCTCCGCTGACGAAGACGGTCGGGAACCCGATGCCGAGTCCACTCCGGACTCGGCATCGGACGGTAAGGGCAAGAAAAAGAAGAAGGCCCCGCTGTGGCGTGAGATCCTGGTGCTCCTCGGCACGGCGCTGGTGCTCACCGTCCTGATCCAGACGTTCATCGCGCGCGTGTACGTGATCCCGTCGGCGTCGATGGAGCAGACGCTGCACGGCTGCACGTCCCCCTGCTTCGGTGACCGCGTCCTGGTGGACAAGCTCACCTACGACTTCTCCGACATCGAGCCGGGCGACGTCGTCGTCTTCCGCGGGCCGCCCGCGTGGACCGCGAACGACTTCCAGTCCTCCCGCTCGGAGAACCCCGTCGTGCGGGTCTTCCAGTCCGGCCTGTCGCTGATCGGCCTCGCGCCGCCGGACGAGCGCGATTTCGTCAAGCGCGTGATCGCCGTGGGCGGCCAGACCGTGGAGTGCTGCGACGAGCAGCACCGCGTCAAGGTCGACGGCAAGCCGCTGGACGAGCCTTACGTCTACTGGCAGCCCGGCACCGGCCCGGAAAGCCAGGACCCGTTCGAGCCCGTGAAGGTTCCCGAGGGACACCTTTGGGTGATGGGTGACAACCGGACCAACTCGTGCGACTCCCGTTGTCAGGGTTCCGGCGGGGTCAACGGGGCCGTTCCGGAGTCCGAGGTGATCGGAAAAGCGCGCGCGATCGTGCTGCCGCCGGCTCGCTGGAGCGGCATCGGCGACCACAACCCGCAGGTAGTGGCCATGGGCGCGCCCGCGTGGCAGTCCGGCATCCCGGCCGGCATCGGGCTGGCCGCCGCGTGGCCGGTGCTGTTCTTCGGCCGCAGGCTCCGGGGCCGGCTGACCAGGGCCTCACACACCGGATCGGTACGCTGACAGCGTGGTAGACGTCGCACCTTCCCGCGGTTCGTCCGACGAGGACCCCGAGCGCTCCTCCGACGAGGAGAAGATCGAGGAGTTCCGGAAGCGGTCGCAGAAGAAAAAGCGGAAAGGCTCGTTCTGGCGTGAACTGCCGATCCTCCTGGTGGTCGCGGTAGGGCTCGCGTTCCTGATCCAGACATTCCTGGCACGGGTCTACATGATCCCGTCCGAGTCGATGGAGCAGACGCTGCACGGCTGCACCTCGCCGTGCTTCGGCGACCGGGTGCTGGTCGACAAGCTCACCTACGACTTCACCGACCCCTCGCCGGGCGACGTCATCGTCTTCCACGGGCCGGACACCTGGATCAACAACGACTTCGCGCCCGCGGAGCCGGCGAACCCGGTGGTCGGGTTCTTCCAGGGGCTGGGCTCGCTGATCGGGATCCCGACGGCGAGCAAGGAGGACTTCGTCAAGCGGATCATCGCGGTCGGCGGGCAGACCGTGAAGTGCTGCGACGAGAAGAACCGGTTCCTGGTCGACGGCAAGCCGCTGGACGAGCCGTACGTCTACTGGGAGCCGGGGCGCGGCAGCTTCCAGGACTCCTACGACGAGTTGAAGATCCCGGACGGGTACCTGTTCGTGATGGGCGACAACCGCAACGACTCGTGCGACTCGCGGTGCCAGGGCGACCGCCGGCTGGGCGGGCTGGTGCCGGTGGACAAGGTGGTCGGCAAGGCGCGGTTGATCGTGCTGCCGCCGAGCCGCTGGGGCGGCGTGACCGACCAGAACCCGCAGGCCGTGGCGCTGGGCGCGCCGGTCTGGCAGGACGTCGTGCCGGCCGGGGTGGGGTTCGCCGCGGCGTGGCCCGTGCTGCTGGTCGGCAGGCGGGTGAGGGGCCGGATCCGGCGTTCGCGGCTGGGATAGGGTCGGCTGGTGATCCGCAAGCCGCCTCGGGCGCAGGTCCGGCAGACCGCGGGCATCTGGGCGTTCCAGGCCGCGCTCGACCGGCGCGGCCTCGGCCCGGTGGCCGGGGTGGACGAGGCCGGTCGCGGTGCCTGCGCGGGTCCGCTGGTCGTGGCGTCCTGCGTGCTCAAGCCCGGTGACGCGGCCCGGTTCGAGGGCCTGACCGACTCCAAGCTGCTCACCGCCAACGCGCGGGACCGGATCTTCGACGTGGTGGTCAAGCGCGCGGTCGACTACGCGGTGGTGGTGATCCCGGCCTGGGAGGTCGACCTGATCGGTGTGCACGTGGCGAACATCGAGGGGATGCGGCGGGCGGTCGCACAGCTGTCCGCGCACCCCGGCTACGTGCTCACCGACGGATTCCCGGTGCCGGGGCTGACCGCGCCGAACATGCCGGTGGTCAAGGGCGACCGGGTGGCGGCGTGCGTCGCGGCCGCGTCCGTGCTGGCCAAGGTCACCAGGGACCGGATCATGGCCGAGCTGCACGGGGATCTGCCGAGCTACGGGTTCGACGTGCACAAGGGCTACAGCACCGCCGAGCACACCGCCGCCCTGCTGGAACACGGGCCGAGCGCGGAGCACCGCTGGTCGTATGCGAATGTGGCTTCGGCAGGGGCCCGACACGGGTTGACCGCGCCGCACCGAGTGGCGCGTGACGTGCTTTCCGCCACCGTGGTCCAGAATGGAACATCGCCGCGGACCAGCGGTGGCAGGCTCGCGACGAGGAGGGGCGCGGATTCGATGAGCACCCGCGCGGAGGCGTAATGAGTGCAGAGGATCTCGAAAAGTACGAGACCGAGATGGAGTTGTCGCTGTACAAGGAGTACCGCGACATCGTCAGCCAGTTCTCGTTCGTCGTGGAGACCGAGCGGCGGTTCTACCTGGCCAACTCGGTGGACGTGCAGGTCCGCAACGCGGACGGCGAGGTCTACTTCGAGGTGCGGATGTCCGACGCGTGGGTCTGGGACATGTACCGGCCCGCCCGGTTCGTGAAGAACGTCCGGGTCATCACGTTCAAGGACGTCAACGTCGAAGAGCTGGACAAGCCCGACCTGCGGCTCCCCGAGGACGGCCCGTTCAACTCCTGATCGTGCGAAGTCGTCAGGGGCTCACCCACCCGGGTGAGCCCCTTTTCGGCTTTCTGGACCGTTTTCGCAGGTAGGGGCCGGTTGTGGAGGGTTGTCCACAGGCCCTGGAATCCGTCCACAGATCTCCGGTTCACCCTGGCCGCGCAAGATCCGCTTCGGCACAGTCGATCTCGACACGACGACTGAGCCGAACGGAGCAACACCATGCCGGACACCCGGGAGCTGGGCCGCCTCGGCGAGCACGTGGCCTGCCACTACCTGCGGCAGCGGGAGCGCCTGGAACTGCTCGCCCGCAACTGGCGGTGCCCCGAGGGCGAGCTGGACATCGTCGCCACCGACCGCGAGCGGCTGGTGGTGTGCGAGGTGAAGTGCCGGTCGGGGCCCGGCCGGGGCAGCCCGCTGGAGGCCGTCACCCCGACCAAGCTCGACCGCGTCCGGGGGCTGGGCCTGCGCTGGCGTGACGCGCACGGCCTGCGCGGCCTCGCCGTCCGCTGCGACCTGGTGGGCATCCTGTGGCCGAGGTCCGGCCCCATCCGCCTGCACCACGTGCGGGGAGCTTGAGATGGCTCTCGCGAGCGCCTGGTGCGTCGCCCTGTTCGGCGTGGACGGCGTCCCGGTGGAGATCGAGGCCGACGTGGGCGCGGGCTCGGTCCGCACCCAGCTGCTGGGCCTGCCGGACGCCGCCCTGCACGAGTCCAAGGACCGGGTGAAGGCGGCGGTCCGCAACAGCGCCCACGAGTGGCCCACCCAGCGGGTGACGCTGGGCCTGTCCCCGGCGACCCTGCCGAAGGGCGGTTCGGGCTACGACCTGGCCCTGGCGTGCGTCGTGCTGGCCGCGTCCCAGGCCGTCCCCGGCGAGCGCCTGCACGGCACCGTGCTGCTGGGGGAGCTGGCGCTGGACGGCCGCGTGCGCACCGTCCGCGGCGTGCTGCCGGCGCTGCTGGCCGCCCGCCGGGCCGGTCTGACGAGGGCGATCGTGCCGACCGCCGCCCTGCCCGAGGCCGCGCTGGTGGAGGGCCTGGCCGTGCGCGGCGCGACGACCCTGGCCGACGTGATCGACTGGCTGAAGGGCTCGGACGACGCCCTGACGCCCGCCGGCACCGGGCGGGAGCCCCCGCCGGCGCCGCCCGGCAAGGACCTGGCCGACGTGGTCGGCCAGCCCGAGGCCCGCTGGGCGCTGGAGGTCGCGGCGGCCGGAGGGCACCACGTGCTGCTGACCGGCCCGCCCGGCACCGGCAAGACGATGCTGGCCGAGCGCCTGGTCAGCCTGCTGCCGCCGCTGTCCGCCGAGGAGGCCATCGGCGTGACCGCGATCCACTCGATAGCGGGGCTGCTCACCCCGGAGACCCCATTGGTGGCGACGCCGCCGTTCGTCTCGCTGCACCCGTCGACGTCGACCGCGGCACTGGTGGGCGGCGGTTCGGGCCTGGCGAAGCCGGGCGCGGTGAGCCGGGCGCATCGCGGCGTGCTGTTCATCGACGAGGCGTGCGAGTTCGGCGCGCGCAGCCTCGACGCGCTGCGGACGTGCCTGGAGGACGGCGAGGTCCGCATCGCCCGCCGCGACGGGATAGCCCGGTACCCGGCCCGCTTCCAGCTGGTGCTCGCCGCCAACGCGTGCCCGTGCGCCCCGCCGAAGGACGTCGACTGCATCTGCCTGCCGGCGGCCAAGCGCCGGTACCGGAGCAAGCTCTCCGGTCCCCTGCTGGACCGGGTGGACCTCCGGGTGACCATGCGCCCGTTGACCGTGATGCTCGGCCCCGAGGTGTCGGTCCCGGAGTCGACCGCCGTGGTCCGCCGGCGGGTGCACCTGGCCCGTGCGAGGGCCAAGTCCCGCTGGGCACCCCACGGCTGGCGGACCAACGCGGAAGTCCCCGGCCCGGCCCTGCGCAAGGAATTCCGCCTCCCGGCGACCGCGACCACCCTGCTGGACCGGGCACTGGCCATCGGTGCCCTCACCGGTCGCGGCGCGGACCGCTGCCTCCGCGTCGCGTGGACGTTGGCCGACCTCGCCGAAACCGACGAACCCACCGCGGACCACGTGGCCGCGGCCCTGGAATTCCGCGAAAGGAGAAGGCCATGACCCCACCCCCGAAACTCTCCCGCCTGACACCGAGGAAATCGCCCACCCCGACACCACCGCCGGGCCCCACGACCACAAAACCCACCCTCCGCCGCCTGGCGAGCCCGAAAGACCTCAACCGCTGGATCCTCGGCTGGCCCGGAAAGGTCCTCCGAATCCGACCCACCCACCCGGAAGAAGGCGCCCGCAAGGTGCCCGACCCACCCACCGGAGGCACCCCGTGACCGAATTCCCCACCCCGGAACCGACCGACACCCCCGCCGATCCCGACCTCACCGCGACCGCACCCGACCTTCCCCGGTCCCTGGCGGCGATCCCCGGCCCGGCGGCTTCCGAGAACGAAGATCCTCCGATCGCACTGGGAACCCCGCTACCGCTGGTCGTGGACCAGCTGTTCCTCGCCGAACCCGCGACCCCGGCCGCTTCTCCCGCTCCCGCCGCACCGTCCAGCGACACCGCACCGCCCACCCAGTGGCCGGCGGTGGCGGGCTCCCTCGCCCGCAACGCCCGAGCGGAACGCGAAGCCGCGCCTCCACCTGCCGCGCCCCGTCCTGCCGCGCCTCCACCTGCCGCGCCCCGCGCACGAAACCCCGAGCCGAAGTCGGGCTGCGCCTACGAGGACCTCCGCGCGGCGGCGTCTGGGCGGAGCCGGTCCTGTCCCGTCGAAGAAGCACCGGCGACCACACCGCTCCAGTCCTGCGGCGCGCCGGGCTCATGCAGCGGCCGGTCGGTCCCGTCCGGTGGAACGCGCGCGCCCTCCTCGGAGGCCCGCGCTTCCTCCGAGGTCGGTGCGGCCTGTGGACGTCCGCGACGCAGGTCGTGCGCTTCACCCGACTTCGGGTCCGACCGCTTCGCCCCTTTCCGGCGGGGCAGGGCCTGGCTGGGCGAGCTGATCAACCAGGTCTGGCCGGCGCACCTCCGGTCGCGATGCGGTGGCTGGGCGGACCGGTGTCGGGGGGCGCGTCGCTGCCCGCGTCAGGCAGACCGGCCGTGGCGGACGACCTGCGGTCTCGCGCAGGCAGGGGTGTGGCGTGATTGACGACGTGCGGCTGGCGCGCGCCTACCTGTCGCGCGTCGCCGAACCGCCGGCCGGGGCGTTGGCCGCGTTCGTCGCCGCCGTCGGGCCGGTGCGGGCGGCGGCGTTGGTCCGGCGTGGCCAGGTCCCCGGTGCCGTGGACAGCCAGACCTCCGCGCGCCGGGCCGAGGACAGGGCCGCCGCCGACCTGGCGGCGGTGGCGGAGCTGGGCGGGCGGCTGGTCGTGCCCGAGGACGCGGAGTGGCCCACGTGGCCGTTCAACGCCCTCGACCTGGCCGCGGCCCAGGGGCTGCGCTGCGGGCTGGCTCCGCTGGCGCTCTGGGTGCGCGGCGAGGCGGAGCTGTCCACCCTGACCGAGCGGGCCGTCGCGGTGGTGGGCAGCCGGTCCTCCACCGGGTACGGGCAGCACGTCGCGGCGGAGTTCGGGCACGGGCTGGCCGAGTCCGGCGTGACGGTGGTGTCCGGGGCCGCCTACGGCATCGACGGCGCGGCGCACCGGGGTGCGCTGGCGGCCGGCGGGCCGACGATCGCCGTGCTCGCGTGCGGGGTCGACATCGCCTACCCGCGCGGCCACCAGGGGCTGCTGGACCGCATCCCGCACCACGGGCTGGTGGTCTCCGAGTACCCGCCCGGCCTCCAGCCCGCCCGGCACCGCTTCCTGACCCGGAACCGGCTGATCGCGGCGTTCGGCGAGGGGACCGTGGTCGTGGAGGCGGGGCGGCGCAGCGGTGCGAAGAACACCGCGGCGTCCACGTCCGCGCTCGGGCGGGTGCTGATGGCGGTGCCGGGGCCGATCACGTCCAGCAGTTCGGCGGGCTGCCACGACCTGCTGCGGTCCGGGCAGGCGCTGGCGGTGAGCAGCGTCGCCGAGATCATCGAGTCGACCGGGCGGCTCGGGGTCGACCTGGTCGAGGCCACGCGGAACACCGAAGTCGGTCTTCCGCAGGGCGAGGCGCTGCGAGTGTTCGAGGCGTTGCCGCTGGATTCCGCGACCAGCGCGGAGGCCGTGGCGGTGGAGTCCGGGGTCGAGCTGGCGAGGGTCCGGGCGTTGCTCCCGGAACTGGAGCTGGTCGATCTGGCGGTCCGGGTCGACACTGGATGGAAGCGCTCTCATGAGGGGATCTCGCGTGGCGATACTTGACCAAGAGCGTTCTGAGGCGCAGCGTCAGGGGCTATGTCCCCGCCGCCGCCCGCTCGGACTCGTCGTGTCGACCTCGTCGGCCTGCGTCGCGAGCTGCCCGGCGACGTCTCGACCAACCTGGCCGACTACCAGCGCCACCTCGCGATGGAGCGCTCGCTCTCGCCGCACACCGTCCGCGCCTACCTGGCCGACGCGGTCTCACTGCTGGTCCACCTGGCGGGCGGGACGGCCGGTGACGCCACCGTGGAGGCGGTCGACCTCGCCGGGCTGCGCTCGTGGCTGGCGGCCCAGCACGGTGCGGGTGCGAGCCGGACCACGCTGGCCCGGCGCACGGCCGCCGCCCGCACGTTCACCGCGTGGGCGGCGCGGACCGGGCTGCTCGCCGACGACCCCGGGCCGCGTCTGGTCGCGCCCCGGCCGCACCGGACGCTGCCCGCAGTGTTGCGGCCGGACCAGGCGAAGGCCGCGATGTCGGCCGCGGAAGTATCCGCGGAAGGAGGCGACCCGGTTGCGCTGCGTGACCAAGCCGTGGTGGAGTTGCTGTACGCGACAGGTGTTCGGGTCGCCGAGCTGTGCGGTCTCGACCTCGGCGACGTCGACTACTCCCAAAGGGTGATCCGGGTTCTGGGCAAGGGTAGGCGCGAACGCACCGTGCCATTCGGCGTACCGGCCGAACGGGCAGTACGGCGCTGGGTGGAACACGGTCGATCGGTGCTGGTCAGCGACCGTTCACGGGACGCCCTGTTCGTCGGTGCGCGCGGCGGCAGGCTGGACCCGCGTACCGCCAGGAGGGTTGTCCACGATGTAGTGGGTGCGGTGCCCGAGACAGCCGACATCGGGCCGCACGGCCTGCGGCACACCGCGGCCACGCACCTGTTGGAAGGGGGAGCGGACCTGCGTACCGTCCAAGAGCTTCTCGGTCACGCTACGCTCGCAACCACTCAGCTCTACACACACGTCACCGTCGAACGGCTGAAGGCGATCCATGACCGAACCCACCCCCGTTCCTGACGTCGCAGGGGGAGGTTCGCGGACCGCAACCGTGACCTCTCCTTCCGCCGCGCGCGTCGGGGCCTCGTCGGAGGCGCAGCCCTCGGTTGCGCACGCCCCGACCGGGACGAACGGTCACCACGTCGCCGGCGACGACCCCCGCACCGGGCCCGCCGCCGGCGAGGCCCCGCGCACCAACGGCCACTCCGTGACGCCTGCCGCGCCCGCCCCCGCTGCACCTGCACCCACGTCGTCCACCCCGCCGCCGCCGGCACAATCGGCAACGGGACCGACCGGGCCTGCGCAACCGGCACCGGCCCGGTCCGCGCCGGAACTGGCCGCGCCGGAACAGGCGGGGTCGGAACAGGCCGCGCCGGAACAGGCGGGGTCGGAAGGGGCCGTGTCGGGACTGGCGGGGTCGGAAGGGGCCGTGTCGGGACTGGCGGGGTCGGAAGGGGCCGCGCCAGGAGCGGCTGTGCCGGGGCCGGCGTCGGGATCGGTGGATGACGTGCCGCCGGTCGATCTGTCCGCCGGTGTCGTGCCTGCCGCAGAAGGGGGTGCTGCCGACGTGACCGCCGTCGAGGTGCCTGCCGTGACCACTCCCGCCGCAGGTCGGCCCGCGCACCCGGCGTCGGAGTCGCGCACGGCCGACGACGTGGAAGCCGGGATCATCGCGCTCTGGCACACCTACGGCCAGTCGCACGAACGGATCCTGCGTGACCGCTTGGTGCTGCACTACGCGCCGTTGGTCAAGTACGTCGCGGGGCGTGTCGGCACCGGGTTGCCGGCCCACGTCGACGTGGCGGACCTGATCCAGTCCGGAATCTTCGGCCTGGTCGACGCCATCGAGAAGTTCGAACCTGAACGTGGGCTGAAGTTCGAGACCTACGCGATGCAGCGGATCCGGGGCGCGATCCTGGACGACCTCCGCTCCCAGGACTGGGTCCCGAGGTCGGTGCGCAGCCGGGCCCGCGACGTCGAACGGGCACTGGAACGGCTCGGTGGCCGGCTCCAGCGCACGCCGACCGACCGCGAACTCGCCGCCGAGCTCAAGATCGGCCTGGCCGAGCTGCGCGAGCTGTACGCGCAACTCCAGCTGACCAGCGTGGTGGCGCTGGACGAGCTGATCGCGGCCGGTCGCAGTGCGGGCGGTGCGGGCGCGTCACTGGCCGAGTCGTTGCCGGACGAGGGTGCGGAGGACCCGATCGCGACCCTGGTCGACCAGGACAGCCGCCGTCAGCTCGCCGACGCGATCGCGCAGTTGGCGGAGCGCGACCGCGTGGTCGTCACGCTCTACTACTTCGAGAACCTGACCCTCGCCGAGATCGGCAAGGTCCTCGGCGTCACCGAATCTCGGGTCTGCCAGCTCCACACCCGCGCGGTCCTGCGGCTGCGCACCAAGCTCAACGAACAACTCGAAGTCTGATCGTCCGGGGAGCGCGGAAAGGCCGGGAGGTCGCCGCGGGGCCCAATCCACGCGCACGGATCGTCCTCCCTGAACCGGTGCGCACCCCGGGTTGTCGAGCAGCGCGGAATCGCCGATTCGGCCTGCCGTGAATCCGTCGGGAAATCGTCGGGAGCCTTGCCGCGGGCTCGTCGCGTTCTTGGTTGTGCGGCCGTGTGACGAATGTGCCTGGAACGACGTCGCGGGTCCGGAGCGTTGCTCGGCGGGGTGTCGGTGAGGGGGAGCAGGCGGACTCTGGCTTGGGTCAGGAGGCTCAACGGGTCCAGGTATTCGCGGCGCGGGGCCGGGCGCAGCGCCGCCCAGTGCAGGCAGGTCGTCCGGCAGCCCTGGTGGCCGGGGGCCAGGGTGCCGATCGGGGTTCCTTTCGAGACTCGTCGGCCGCGATCGACCAGGGGTTTCAGCGGTTCGTACGTGGTCCGCAGATTGCCCTCGTGGGACAGGGACACGACCTGGCGGGTGCCGACCGTGTTGGCGAAGTGGACCGTGCCGTCGGCGGACGCGAGGACCGGCGTGCCGGGGGCGGCTCCCAGGTCGACGCCCCGGTGACCGGCGCGGAACGGGGTCGGTGGGGGCTGGAACGTCCTGAGCACCGGGTGGGGTGGTGCCAGCGGCCAGGCGTGGCGGGGTGGGCGGAGCGCGGTGGGGGAGCCGGCGGTGGGGGAGCCGGCGGTGGGGGAGCCGGCGGTGGCAGTGGCGGGGACCGGGTGGGCGCACAGCAGGGCCAGGGTGAGTGTCAAGGCTTGGACCAGCGGCGTTCGGATCGTGGGAGGCATGTGTCCACGGTGCCGGGCCGGGGCTGGGGCTACCAGCGGGTCTGGGCGAACTGTGGACAACTCGGCCGCCTGTGGACAGCTCAGGGGCGGGTTCAGGGCCCCTGGCGTGGCGGCGTACACTCGTCTCGCGGCCCGTGTGAGTGCGGGGCGACTTCGCGTGCCAATGCTGACTTGATCCACCTTACGTGGTCGAGTCGCGGCGTCCGGCGGTCCTGAGGTCAACTCCGGTTCGGACGGCGGCAAGGGCACCAGGGCGGCGGCCCACCCGGTCCGCCGCGACCAACCGGAACGCGTGCCGGCGGACAGCCGGTGCGCCTGAACGAAGAGGTGCGAACCCGGCCATGGCCGTCGTCACCATGAAGCAGCTGCTCGACAGCGGCGTGCACTTCGGGCACCAGACCCGTCGCTGGAACCCGAAGATGAAGCGCTACATCTTCACCGAGCGCAACGGCATCTACATCATCGACCTCCAGCAGACGCTGACCTACATCGACCGGGCTTACGAGTTCGTTCGGGAGACGGTCGCGCACGGCGGGTCGATCCTGTTCATCGGCACGAAGAAGCAGGCGCAGGAGGCCATCGCCAACGAGGCGCTCCGCGTCGGCATGCCCTTCGTCAACCAGCGCTGGCTGGGCGGCATGCTCACCAACTTCTCCACGGTGCACAAGCGCCTCCAGCGGCTCAAGGAGCTGGAGTCGATGGAGCAGACCGGCGGTTTCCAGGGTTTCACCAAGAAGGAAATCCTGATGATGAACCGTGAGAAGGACAAGCTGGAGCGCACGCTCGGCGGTATCCGCGACATGTCCAAGGTGCCCAGCGCCGTGTGGATCGTGGACACCAAGAAGGAGCACATCGCGGTCGGCGAGGCGCGCAAGCTGAACATCCCGATCGTCGCGATCCTCGACACCAACTGCGACCCGGACGAGGTCGACTACCCGATCCCGGGCAACGACGACGCGATCCGGTCCGCCGCGCTGCTGACCAAGGTCGTCGCCGAGGCGGCCGCCGCGGGTCTGATGGCGCGCTCCGGTGCGCGGACGAACGCGGCCGCCGGTGCCGACAAGCCGGAGCCGGGCGTCGGGACCGACGAGCCGCTGGCCGAGTGGGAGCAGGAGCTGCTGGTGGGCGCCGAGGCGACCGAGAAGCCGGCCGCCGCCGCTGCGGAGCCTGCCGCCGCCGAGGGCACCACCGAGGCCGTCCAGTCCTGATCCGTCGGCACGCCGCGCCCGCCACCCGCGGGCGCGGCGTGCACCGGTGACCGCTACACCCCCGCGCGTATCCCGCAGAAGGAACGGAAAACCGCACGATGGCGAACTACACCGCCGCTGACGTGAAGCGCCTGCGCGAGCTGACCGCCGCAGGCATGATGGACTGCAAGAAGGCGCTGGAAGAGTCCGACGGCGACTTCGACAAGGCGGTCGAGATCCTGCGCATCAAGGGTGCGAAGGACGTCGACAAGCGCGCCGCGCGCACCACCTCCAACGGTCTGGTCTCCGCCGAGGACGGCGTGATGATCGAGCTGCGCTGCGAGACCGACTTCGTCGCCAAGAACTCCGACTTCCAGGAGCTGGCCTCGCGGATCGTCGCGGTCGCCAAGGCGACCCGCCCGGCGGACGTCGAGGTGCTCAAGGCCACCGACCTCGACGGCCAGACCGTCGACGCCGTGGTCCAGGAGTTCTCGGCCAAGATCGGCGAGAAGCTGGAGCTGGCGAAGGTCGCCGTGTTCGACGGCACCGTCACCACCTACCTGCACCGGCGTGCCGCCGACCTGCCGCCCGCCGTGGGCGTCGTGGTCGAGTACACCGGTGACAACGAGGACGCCGCGCGCGGTGCCGCGATGCAGGTCGCCGCGATGCGCCCGCGCTACCTCACCCGCGACGAGGTGCCGGCCGACGTGGTCGCCAACGAGCGCCGCATCGCCGAGGAGACCTCGCGCGAGGAGGGCAAGCCCGAGGCGGCCCTGCCCAAGATCGTCGAGGGCCGGGTGAACGGCTTCTTCAAGGACGTCGTCCTGCTGGAGCAGGCGTCCGTGACCGAGTCCAAGAAGAACGTCAAGGCTGTGCTGGACGAGGCCGGGGTCACCGTGACCCGCTTCGCCCGGTTCGAGGTCGGCGAGGCCTGATTCGCGTGAGGGCGGGGTTGCGCAAGGATGCAACCCCGCCCTTGCCGTGTCCAGAGGAGGACCTGTGAGCGCAGAGGTAGACGCAGAGCCAGGCCACGGTTACCACCGGGTCATGCTCAAACTCGGCGGTGAGATGTTCGGCGGTGGCGGTGTGGGCGTCGATCCCGACGTCGTGCAGAACGTCTCCCGCCAGATCGCCGCGGTCGTCCGAACAGGTGTCCAGGTCGCCGTCGTGATCGGTGGCGGCAACTTCTTCCGGGGTGCCGAACTCCAGCAGCGCGGCATGGACCGCAGCCGCGCCGACTACATGGGGATGCTCGGCACCGTCATGAACTGCCTGGCGTTGCAGGACTTCCTGGAACGCGAGCACGGCATCGACACGCGCGTGCAGACCGCCATCACGATGGGCCAGGTCGCCGAGTCCTACATCCCCCGCCGGGCCATGCGCCACCTGGAGAAGGGCCGCGTGGTGATCTTCGGCGGCGGCGCGGGCATGCCGTACTTCTCCACCGACACCACGGCCGCGCAGCGGGCGCTGGAGATCGGCTGCGAGGTCGTGCTGATGGCGAAGGCGGTGGACGGCATCTACACCGCCGACCCCAAGACCGACCCGGACGCGCTGATGTTCGACAACATCACGCACCGCGAAGTCCTCGAACGCGGCCTGAACGTCGCCGACGCGACCGCGTTCAGCCTGTGCATGGACAACAACATGCCGATCATGGTGTTCAACCTGCTCACCGAGGGGAACATCGCGCGCGCCGTGCGTGGTGAGAAGATCGGCACGCTGGTGAGCACCCCCGGTGGTCGCCCGTCTTTCTAGACCTGCTGGGATTCGAGCAGAACTTCGCACACCAAGGGAGTCAAGCCGTGATCGACGAGACCCTCCTCGACGCCGAGGAGAAGATGGAAAAAGCGGTGTCCGTGGCGAAGGAGGACCTGGCGGCGGTGCGCACCGGCCGCGCCACACCCTCCATGTTCTCCCGCATCGTCGTCGAGTACTACGGTTCGCCGACCCCGTTGAACCAGCTGGCCAGCGTCGCCATCCCGGAGGCCCGGATGGCGGTCGTCAAGCCCTACGACGCTTCCCAGCTGAACTCGGTCGAGAAGGCCATCCGCGATTCGGACCTGGGGGTGAACCCCAGCAACGACGGCGCGGTCATCCGCGTGGTGATCCCGCAGCTGTCCGAGGAGCGCCGCCGCGAGATGGTGAAGGTCGCCAAGTCCAAGGGCGAGGACGCCAAGGTGTCCATCCGCAACATCCGCCGCAAGGCCAAGGAGGAGCTGGACCGCCTGGTCAAGGACGGCGAGGTGGGCGAGGACGACGGCGCCCGCGGCGAGAAGGAGCTGGAGAACGTGACGCACCGTTACGTCGCCCAGGTCGAGGAGCTGGTCAAGCACAAGGAAGCCGAGCTGCTGGAGGTCTAGGCCGCCGCTGCTGGAGAAGGTCCGGAGGGGCGCGTTGGACGCGTCGGTGTCGTTCGGCCGGATGACCGGTCGCGTGGTTTCCTTGGCCGGTCGACGGCCGTGATAGGAGCACAGGTGTCAGGCGGCGGTGAGCAGGGCGCGGCCGGGAAGAACGCGTCCCGCGCGGGCCGGGACCTCCGGGCGGCCATCGCCGTGGGTGTCGGGCTGGGCGCGGTCATCCTGTTCGCCCTGTTCACGGTGCGCCAGCTGTTCGTCGGCGTGGTCGCGATCGCGGTCGCGGTGTCCATGTACGAGTTGACCGGCGCGCTGAAGCGGGGCGGCGACATCAAGGTCGCGCTGGTGCCGGTGCTGCTGGGCGGCCAGGCGGTGGTGTGGCTGGCCTGGCCGTTCGGCCGCGACGGGATGCTCGCCGCGTTCGTGGTGACCGTGCTGGTGTGCCTGATCTGGCGGCTCAAGGACGGTGCGGACGGCTACCTGCGGGACGTCACGGCGTCCATCTTCACGGTCGTCTACGTGGCCGTGTTCGGGTCCTTCGCGGTGATGCTCGTGGTCCCCGAGGACGGCGTGTTCCGCGTGCTCGCGTTCCTGATCGGTGTCGTCCTGTCGGACACCGGCGGGTACGCGGCGGGCGTGTTCTTCGGCAAGCACCCGATGGCGCCGGCGATCAGCCCGAAGAAGTCCTGGGAGGGCTTCGCCGGGTCGCTGGTCGCGGGCATGGTGGGCGGCGCGCTCACGGTCGGCCTGATGCTGGACGGCGTCTGGTGGCACGGCGTGCTGTTCGGTGCGGCGCTGGTCGTCACCGCGACCACCGGTGACCTGGTGGAGTCGCTGATCAAACGGGACCTCGGGCTCAAGGACATGGGCACGCTGCTGCCCGGCCACGGCGGTCTGATGGACCGGATGGACTCGTTGCTGCCGTCCGCCGTCGTGTCCTGGCTGCTGCTGCACGCGTTCGTGCCCTGATCGGGCTTCAGTCGTCGTAGGGGTCGTCCACGGGCGCGCCCGTGTCCTCCTCGGACAGCGGGACCGCGCGGGACGGGTCGATCACCGAGAACGCCGAGCCGGTGTGGTCGGCGACCACGGTGACCCGGCCGAACGGGCTGTCGTACGGCTCGACGGTGACCCGTCCGCCCAGCTCCAGCACGCGGGACGCGACCGAGTCCGCGCCGATCTCCGGGTCGGCGGTGAAGTAGACCATCCAGTGCGCCGGGGTGTCCGGCGCGAACGCGCTGCCCATCCGCTGCCGGCCCAGCACGGTTTCGCCCTGCACCGCCCAGATCGTGTAGTCCACGGCGTGGCCGTCGCCGATCTGGGTGATCTCGAAGCCGCACAGCTCGTGGAAGAACTCGTCGGCCGTCGCGCCGTCGCGGGTGTTCAGCTCCGCCCAGGCGTACGCGCCGTGGCCGTCGGTGCCGAACAGCCAGTCCGGCGGCACGTGCCGGAAGCCGATCACGCCGCCGGTCGGGTCCGCGATCAGCGTGCTCACCTCGTCCGGCTCGCGCAGCACGTGCCCGCCGATCGCGTGGGCCTTCTCGGCGGTGGCGCGGGCGTGCGGGGTGTTCAGGTAGAGCGTCCACCCGAAGCCGCCGTCGGCGGCGCGCAGCTCGGCCACCGGCAGGCCGTCGACGACGGCGACCGTGTGCCCGGCCACGTCGGCGTACGTCCAGCCGAACAGCCCGGTGTAGAAGTCGATGGCCGCTTGCCGGTCCACGGTCGGCAGCTCCACCCAGCAGGGCGCGCCGTGGTGCAATTCGGCCAGAGCGGGAGAATTCGGGACAATCGACACCGCATTACCTCCTGCGAGCCGGGGGGAATGATCACGCTACGGCTCTACCCTTGTTTCGTGAAGGGATTCGTCCGCGCCGCGCTGGCCGCCGTGCGACCTGTCGACGTCCTGCCCAGCCCCAACATCTGGCACTGGCCGGACGTCTACGAGGTGGAGAACCGAGCGCAGGACGTGGAAGGCGCGATCTGGCGCGCGCTCGCCGAGGCCGTCGACTGGACCGGCCAGGACGTGGTGGACGTCGGCT
The DNA here is from genome assembly GCF_056640475.1 of Saccharothrix sp. NBAS 001. NCBI lineage: Bacteria > Bacillati > Actinomycetota > Actinomycetes > Pseudonocardiales > Pseudonocardiaceae > Saccharothrix > Saccharothrix sp. NBAS 001. The sequence continues at coordinate 6,312,299 of NZ_CM153251.1, read as the reverse complement.
GCGGTGACGGATTCCACCTGCCGGTGTTCGCGCGAAGATCCAGACGGGTGGTCGGCGTCGAACCCCACCCGCCGCTGGTGCGGCGGGCCCGGGAGCGCGTCGCCGACGTGCCGAACGCGTCCGTGGTCGCGGGGCCTGCGCAGCGGCTGCCGTTGCCGGACAGCAGCGCGGACCTCGTGCACGCGCGCACGGCCTACTTCTTCGGACCCGGTTGCGAGCCCGGCATGCGTGAGGCCGACCGCGTGCTACGGCCCGGCGGGACGCTCGCGATCGTGGACCTCGACGGCTCGGCGGAGCCTTACGGCCCGTGGCTGTGCGCCGACGAACCCCGCTACAACCCGATGGAGGTCGAAGAGTTCTTCGCGGCACAAGGGTTCGTGATGCGACGCGTGCGCGCGCTGTGGAGCTTCGAGACGCGTAAGGACCTCGAAGCGGTGTTGCGCATCGAGTTCTCCGCGAAGATCGCCGAACGCGCGATCGCGCAGACTTCCGGCCTGTCGTTCGAGGTGGGCTACCGGCTCCACACCCGGCGCAAGCCGTCCGGGCTCGTGCTTCCGTGAGTGGTTCGGGTGCCGGCGTGCACATAGGATCGGGCGCGTGGAGAACCGGAACGCGGGCAGGCTGGGTCGTCGGGTCGGCGTGATCGGGCTGGGCTGCTGGCAGCTCGGGGCCGACTGGGGCCAGGTGGAGGAGTCCGACGCGCTGGCGATCCTGCACGCCGCCGTCGACTCCGGGGTGGACTTCCTGGACACCGCCGACGTCTACGGCGACGGCCGCAGTGAGCAGCTGGTCGGCCGGTTCCTGCGGGAACGCGGCGACGCCGGCCTCACGGTGGCCACCAAGATGGGCCGCCGCGTCGAGCAGGCGCCGGAGAACTACAGCCGGGCGAACTTCCTGGCGTGGAACGACCGGTCGCGGGCGAACCTGGGCGTGGACACGCTGGACCTGGTGCAGCTGCACTGCCCGCCGACGCCGGTGTACTCCACCGACGAGGTGTTCGACACCCTGGACGAGATGGTGCAGGCCGGGCGGATCGCCGCCTACGGGGTGTCGGTCGAGACCACGGAGGAAGCGCTGACGGCGATCGCCCGGCCGGGCGTGGCGAGCGTGCAGATCATCCTGAACGCGTTGCGGCACAAGCCGCTGGAGCGGGTGCTGCCGGCGGCGGCGGACGCGGGCGTGGCGGTCGTCGCGCGGGTGCCGCTGGCCTCCGGGCTGCTGTCGGGCAAGTACCGCCGGGACACCGAGTTCGGTGCCGACGACCACCGCAGCTTCAACCGCAACGGCGAGGCGTTCGACGTCGGCGAGACGTTCTCCGGCGTGCCGTTCGAGGTCGGCCTGGAGGCGGTGCAACGGCTGCGCGGGCTGGTGCCCGAGGGCGCGACGATGGCGCAGTTCGCACTGCGCTGGATCGTCGACCAGCCCGGCGTGACCGTGGTGATCCCCGGCGCCCGCACCGCCGAGCAGGCGCGGGCCAACTCGGCCGCCGCGGACCTCCCGCCGCTGACCTCGCGGGACGAGGTCAAGGCGGTGTACGACGAGCTGGTGCGGCCGTTGGTGCACGGCCGCTGGTAGCTCACTCCTCGTCGGTGTCCTCTTCGACGTCCAGTTCGCCCAGGATGGCGTAGAGCTTGCGCCGGGCCTCGTTGAGCACCTCGACGGCCCGGGTCTTCTGCTCACGCGTGCCCGCGTGGGCCATCTGGTGCATCGCCGAGCCCAGGTGCCGCGACGCCGTGCGCAGCTTCGCCGCCTGGAGGTCGACCTCGTCGTTGACCTGCTGCCACGGCGGCGCGCCCTCCAGCTTGGCCGCTTCGGCCTGGCCGGACTCGGTGAGCGTGAACAGCTTCTTGCCGCCGGACTCCTCGCTGGACGCGACGAGCCCCTCGTCGGCGAGCAGTTGGAGCGTCGGGTAGACCGAGCCGGGGCTGGGCCGCCACAGGCCGTCCGTGCGCCGGCCGATCTCCTGGATCATCTCGTAGCCGTGCATGGGCCGTTCGGCCAGCAGGGCGAGCACGGCCGCGCGGACGTTGCCCTTGCGCTGCCGGCCACCGCGACCCCGGCCGCCCGGGAAGAAGCCCGGCGGCTCGGGCGGGACCGGGGGGCCGCCGAACGGCCCGAACCCGCGCCTCGGGTCGCCTCCGCCGAAGCCGCGCCTCGGGTCGCCGAAGCCCCGGCCGCGCTGGTGGCGGTCGTGCATGCCGTGGTTCTCGTGGGGGAACCTCATATCGCTATCTCCTTCATCGATCGGTTCTGACGTGTCGACGATATATCGGAACGCATCGCGATGCAACGGTGATGTGAGTCGCTCCGACGTGGGACACTGGAGGGCGCTATGACTGCACTCCCCCTCGTCTTCGACGCGCCCAAACGCGGCCTGCCGCCGCGCCACCTCGCCGACCTCACCGCCGAGCAGCGGAAAGAGGCCGTGGCGGCGTTGGGCGAGAAGCCGTTCCGCGCCGCCCAGCTGTCCAACCACTACTTCAGCCGGCTGACCGTCGACCCGGCCGAGATGACCGACATCCCGGCCGACTCGCGCGACCGGCTGGTCGCCGACCTCATGCCACCGCTGTGGACCGAGCTGCGCAGCGTCGAGGCCGACGCGGGCACGACCCGCAAGACGCTGCTGCGCGCGCACGACGGAACGCTGGTCGAATCGGTGCTGATGAGGTACCCGGACCGGGCGACGCTGTGCATCTCCTCGCAGGCCGGCTGCGGCATGGCGTGCCCGTTCTGCGCGACCGGGCAGGGCGGCCTGACCCGCAACCTGTCGACGGCCGAGATCGTGGACCAGGTGCGCCGGGGCGCCGCGGCCATGCGCGACGGCGAGCTGCCCGGCGGCCCGGGGCGGCTGTCCAACATCGTCTTCATGGGCATGGGCGAGCCGCTGGCGAACTACAAGCGGGTGATCGAGTCGGTGCACCGCATCTGCGACCCGGCCCCGTCGGGCCTGGGCATCTCGCAGCGCTCGGTGACAGTGTCGACGGTCGGCCTGGTGCCCGCGATCAGGAAGATGACCGAGGAGGACCTCCAGGTCCGGCTCGCGGTGTCGCTGCACACGCCGGACGACGAACTGCGCGACACGCTCGTGCCGGTCAACACGAAGTGGAAGGTCGCCGAGGTGCTGGAGGCGGCGCGCGGCTACGCGGACCGGACCGGCCGCCGGGTGTCGATCGAGTACGCGCTGATCCGCGACATCAACGACCAGCCGTGGCGCGCGGACATGCTCGGCAAGCTCCTGCGCCGCCACCTCGGGCAGCTGGTCCACGTGAACGTGATCCCGCTCAACCCCACCCCGGGCTCGAAGTGGGACGCCTCGCCGAAGCCGGTGGAGCGCGAGTTCGTCCGCCGGGTCAACGACCAGGGCGTGGCCTGCACCGTGCGCGACACCCGGGGCCAGGAGATCGCCGCCGCGTGCGGCCAGCTGGCGGCGGAGGGCTGAGCAGCGGTACGCCGCCGGTCGGCGCGGTCGACGCGCTCACCGGCGACGTGCCGGACCGGCTCCAGGCGTGCACACCCGGAGCCCGGCCCGCCGTTCGCGGGGTCAGACCACCTCGTCCAGCTTGCCCGTCGCCACGTCGAACACGAAGCCGCGGATCGAGTCCTTCAGCGGGATATACGGGCTGTTGCGGATGCGGCCGACGGACTGGCGGACGTCCTCGTCCAGGTCCTTGAACGCCTCGGCCGCCCACGGCGGCTTCACGCCCACCTCGTCCTGGATCGCCCGCTTGAACTCGTCGTCGGTGAAGGTGAGCATCCCGCAGTCCGTGTGGTGGATCAGGATGATCTCCCTGGTCCCCAGCAGGCGCTGGCTGATCGCCAGCGACCGGACCTCGTCCTCGGTCACCACGCCGCCCGCGTTGCGGATGACGTGCGCCTCGCCCTCGTTCAGCCCGAGCACGCGGTACACGTCCAGGCGCGCGTCCATGCACGCCAGCACGGCGACGTGCTTCGACGGGGGCAGCGGCAGCGGGCCGGAGAACTGTTCGACGTAGGCGGCGTTGTTGGCCAGTAGTTCGTCCGTGACGGACATGGCGGGTAATTCCTCTCACGGAGAGCAAGTGAATGTGTGCGCTGCGCGACACTGAGCCAACTGTCGTATGCGGATGTGCGCAACCGGCGTTCACTGGGTGGGAAGTGAGGCTTCCACGGCCCGTCCGGACCAAGGGGTCCGAGCTGCTCGTGCGTGATCGACGACGACCCGGACCTGAGGGGTCCGGGTCCGGGAATCACGAAACCGTCGAGTGCCGGCCGGGCCGCTCGCGACCCGGCGGGTGGTGGGCTAGCGCTTGCGCCAGGAGGTCCGGCTGCGGACCTGTTCCCAGATCAGCAGCAGCGCCATGCCGGTGCCGAACGCGATCACCCAGATGTTCTCGACCCGGCCGTGGTGGTTGCCGATCAGCAGGGAGAACGTGGCCAGCACGGACAGCCAACCGGCGATCCTGATGCCCTTGGGGAAGGTGCCGTGCCAACCCCACTCGGCCGACGGCTCGTCGTGGGTGTCGACCGCCGGACGCTTGTCCAGTTCCGAGGACGAAGACACAGCCGCACGACCTTCCTGCCCGATCACGTTCACCAACGGTGGCAATCGTCGCACATGGCGGGCGTGCGCGAGACGTGAGGTGCGCGGCACCGCCCCGAGGTCTACCCTCACCCGCTGTTTGACCAGCGAAAGGCGGCGAGTTGACCGAGCAGCCCGGCTTCCACCCGGCCGAGGAGCCCACGCCCGACACGTTCGCACCCGTCGAGGTGGGCCTCTACGGGGTGTCCAAGCGGTTCTCCGACCAGACCGCGGTGGACGACATCTCGTTGCGGGTGCACGAAGGCGAGTTCTTCTCCGTGCTCGGCCCGTCCGGCTGCGGCAAGACGACCCTGCTGCGGATGGTCGCCGGGTTCGAGCACCCGGACGCCGGCCGGATCGAGCTGGACGGCGTCGACATGGTGGGCGTGCCGCCTTACCGGCGGGACGTGAACACGGTCTTCCAGTCGTACGCGCTGTTCCCGCACATGTCGGTGTGGGACAACGTGGCGTACGGCGTGAAGCGCAAAGGCGTCAAGGGCGACCAACTGCGCAAGACGGTCGGTGAACACCTGGAGCTGGTGCGGTTGAGCCAGTTCGCCAAACGCCGGCCGGCGCAGCTCTCCGGCGGGCAGCAGCAGCGCGTCGCGATCGCCCGCGCGTTGGCCGCCGGCCCGCAGCTGCTCCTGCTGGACGAACCGCTGGGCGCGCTGGACGCCGTGCTGCGCAAGGAACTCCAGATGGAGTTGATGCGGATCCAGCGCGAGGTCGGCACGACGTTCCTCTACGTCACGCACGACCAGGAGGAGGCGCTGGTCCTGTCGCACCGGATCGCCGTGATGAACGCCGGGAAGCTGGAACAGGTCGGCTACCCGGAGGACGTCTACGAGCGCCCGGCGACCCGGTTCGTGGCCGGGTTCATCGGCACCTCGAACATCCTGGACGCCGAGGTGTCCGGTGTGGACGGCCGGTGGGTGGAGCTGTCCGCGCCGGGCGTGACGCGGCTGCGCGCCGCGCTGCACGGCGAGGTGCGGCACGGGCAGCGCGTGGCCGCGACCGTGCGCCCCGAGAAGGTGCACTTGTACGACCAGGCGGGCGAACCGCCGTCAGGCTGGTGCGTGTTCAACGGCACCGTGCGCGATGTCGTGTACACCGGGGTGTCGACGCAGTACGTGGTCGACGTGCCCGGCGGCGGCGAACTCGTCGCGTTCGTGCAGAACACCCGCCGCATCGACGACGCGGGCGCGCCGGGGCAACCCGTGCGGATGGCCTGGGACCCTGACTTCACCGTGCTGTTGGAGAACGCAGATGACTGAACGCAACCTCCGGATCGCCCGCCTGTGGGACGTGGACTCGGCGCGGGTGACCCGCCGGACGATGCTGCGCTCCTCGGCGTTCTTCGCCCTCGCCGCGACGGGCGCGTGCGGTGTCGGCGAAGCGCCGGGTGCCGGCCCCGCGCCCACGTCGAAGGCGAAGGCGGTCAACGCCAAGGACGAGCCGAAGCTGAACTTCTACAACTGGACGGACTACATCGCTCCGGACACGCTGTCCGGCTTCAAGGCCGCCGCCGGCATCGACGTCACCTACGACAACTTCAGCACCAACGACGAGATGGAGGCCAAGATCGCCTCCGGCGCGGCGGGCTACGACCTCGTGGTGCCCAGCGACAACTTCCTGCGCCGGTTCCTGCGCTCGGGCCTGCTGTCGCCGCTGGACCACGACCTGCTGCCGAACCTGAAGAACCTCGACCAGCGGTTCACCGAGGCCGACTACGACCCCGGCAACGCCTACTCCGTGCCGTGGGCGTGGGGCACGACGGGGCTGGCGTACTCGAAGTCCCTGCTCGGGGACGTGACCGGCTTCTCGGCCTACGACCTGGCCGCCGCGCAGGGCCGCAGCACGATCCTGGACGAGGCGCGGGACGGCCTGGCGCTGGGCCTGCTCAAGGCCGGCCACGACCCGAACACCACCGACGCCGCGCACCTGGACGACGCGGTGGCGGTGCTGCTGGAGCTGAAGAAGAAGATCGGGCAGATCACCTCCGACGTCATCGAGCCGCTGACCGGCGGGCAGGTGCCGCTGGCCCAGTCCTACTCCGGCGACGCGTTCCAGGCGCGCGGGGCCAACCCGGACATCGGGTACGCCATCCCCACCGAGGGCGGCCTGTCCTACGTGGACCTGCTGTGCGTGCCGAAGGACGCCCCGCACGCGGCCAACGCGCACCGGTTCATCGATTACATCCTCGGGCCGGAGGTGGGTGCGGCGCTGGCCAACGCGGTCCGGTACGGCAGCCCGAACGCGGCGGCCAAGCCGTTGATCGACAAGGAGCTGCTGGAGGACCCGCTGGTGTACCCCTCGGCGGAACGGCTCGCGAAGCTGCCGTTCACCAAGGACCTCGGCGGCGAGGTGGAGGCCCGGTACGCGGACGCGTGGACGAAGGTCAAGACGGGCTGACCGGGACGCCGGGGACGGGGCCGTTTTCGCCCGGCTGGTGGACGTCGGCGGAGGTGGCATCATGTGCGCTCGTGCTCCGAACCCGGCGCAGGTGGCTGGTCGCCACCGGTCTGCTCGCCCCCACCGGCCTCTGGCTGGGCGTTTTCCTCATCGCGCCGCTGGCGCTGGTGGTCCAGTTCAGCTTCGCCACCCGCGACACCGGCGTGGCGCGCGCGGTGCTGCCGTGGACGGCGCAGGCGTACCTGACGGCGCTGGACCCGGCGTTCCTGCCGATCTTCGGCCGCACCCTCGCCTACGCGGGCGCGACCACCGCGCTGTGCCTGCTGCTCGGCTTCCCCCTGGCGTGGTTCATCGCCCGGCACGGCGGCCGGTACCGGACCGTTCTGCTGGCCGCCGTGCTGGTGCCGTTCTGGTCGAGCTACCTGGCGCGGATCTACGCGTGGAAGGCGCTGCTGGACGGCGACGGGCTGGTCAACCGGCTGCTCGGGGTGGTCGGGCTGGACCGGCCCGGCGGCTTCCTGCTGACCGACGGCGCGGTGGTGCTCGGGCTGACCTACGGGTTCCTGCCGTTCATGGTGCTGCCGCTGTACGTGGCGTGCGAGCGGTTCGACCACCGGCAGGTCGAGGCGTCCTACGACCTCGGGCACGGTCGGGTGTCGACGTTCTGGCGGGTCGTGCTGCCGGGCGTGTTCCCGGGCGTCCTGGCGGGCGCGCTGCTGGTCCTGGTGCCCGCCGCCGGTGATTTCGTGACGCCCCGGCTGCTCGGCGGGGTGGACCAGTCGACCTTCGGCAGCGTGATCGACGACCAGTTCCGGGGCGGCAACAACTGGCCGCTCGGCTCGGCGATGGCGGTGTTGCTGCTGGTGCTGGTCGTGGTGGTGCTCGTGCTGCGCGGACGACGTGGGGAGGACGTGCTGTGAACCGGCGGCCGTGGGCGTTGGGGGCGGTTGCCGGGTTCGTCTTCCTGTTCCTCTACGCGCCGATCCTGTGGCTCGCGTTGGTGTCGTTCAACGAGTCGCGCTCGCTGAGCCGGATCACCGGCCTGTCCACGCACTGGTACGGCGAGCTGTTCGCCGATTCGCGGGTGCTGGAGTCCCTGGGCCTCACGCTGCGGCTCGCCGGGGCGAGCGCGGTCATCTCGACGGTCATCGGCACGCTGGCCGCGTTCGGGCTGCGGCGGGCGTTCCCGGGGCGCGGGCTGTGGACGGTGCTGCTGAGCCTGCCGCTGGTGGTGCCCGAGGTGGTGCTGGGGGTGGCGCTGCTCGGGTTCTGCGTGAAGCTCGCCGGCATCCCGCTCGGGTTCGGCGCGCTGCTCGCCGCGCACGTGGCGTTCTCGCTGAGCTTCGTGGTGGTCGTGGTGCGGGCGCGGGTCGCGGGCATGGACCACCGGTTGGAGGAGGCCGCAGCGGACCTCGGTGCCGGGCCGCTGGTGGCGTTCCGGACGGTGACGCTGCCGCTGGTCGCCCCGGCCGTGGTCGCGGGTGCGGCGTTCGCGTTCCTGCTCTCGTTCGACGACGTGGTCACGTCGAGTTACCTGACCGGCGTGGGCTCCACGACGCTCCCGGTGTTCGTGTACGCGCAGGCGAGCAAGCGCGGGGTGTCGCCGGAGATCGTCGCGCTGTCCACGCTGATGGTGGCGGCCAGCGCGGCGCTGTTGATCGCCGGTGTGCTGTTGGCGGCCAAACGTGCCCGTTCGTCAACTTTCGTCGAGTCGATCCGCGACCAATGAACGCGGCCCGGTGCGGGGAGGTTCTTTAACGTTGTCCTGTGTGACGTCTGTTGTGCAGCGACTGCGACCGGAAGTCGCGGACCTCCGGACGGCGCCGGCCGCGTTTCTCCGCACCCACGCCGAGCGCTTCCGCGCGCTGACGCCGTGGCGGGTCGCGCGGGAGCTGGTGGCGATCGTCGCCATCGTCGTGCTGGACGTCTGGCCGGGGTTCATCGCCACGCAGGACCCGGTCCCGGCGTGGGTGCTGATCGGCTTGGGCGTCTCGTTCGTGGGGCTCTACGTGCTGCGGTTGCTGTTCCCGGCGATCGCGCTGCTGCTCGGGATCTGGGTGGTGTTCAGCGTCGAGCACGGCGGCGTCGCCACGATCCTGATGCTGTCCTACGCGTCCGGCTACCGGATCGTGTCGTGGCAGCGGTCGTTGGTCACGGCGGCGTTGGGGCTGGCGCTGCACATGCTCGCGTGGGACATCACCACTCCCGGGCTCAGCGGGCCGTTCGGGTCGTGGGTGATGCTCACCGTGTACGGCATGGTGGTCGCGTTGCCGTTCCTCGTCGGGCGGTACACCGCACAGCGGAACGCGCTGGTCGCGGCGTTGCAGGACCGCGAGGAGACCATGGTCCGGGAGCGGAAGATGGTGTCGCGGCAGGTGCGGCTGCGGGAGCGGAACCGGATCGCGCAGGACATGCACGACAGCCTCGGCCACCGGCTGAGCCTGATCTCGGTGCACGCGGGGGCGCTCTCGCTCGACCCCGGTCTGGGCGACCGCCAGCGCGAGGCCGTGCAGGTGCTGCGGACCGCCGCGCTGACCGGGATGGAGGAGCTGCGCGGGGTGATCGGCGTGCTGCGGCGCGACGAACCCGACGAGGACCAGGTGCGGCGCACCGTCGACGCGATCGACGAACTCGTGGAGGGCGCGCGGCGGGCCGGGGTGCGGGTCAGCCTGGTGCGCGGCGGCCAGCCGTGCCCGCTGCCCGCCAAGGTCAGCCACGCGGCCTACCGGATCGCGCAGGAGGGGCTGACCAACGCGAGCAAGCACGCGTCCGGCGCGAGCGTGCAGGTGACGGTCAAGTACGAACCGGACGCGATGGTCGTGGAGGTGCGCAACAACCCGCCCCGGGTCAAGGCGGCCAAGGGGGCCGGGTTCGGGCTGATCGGGCTGGGCGAGCGGGTCCGGCTCGCGGGCGGGATGCTGCACGTCGGGGAGCTGCCCGCGGGCGGGTTCCGGATCGCCGCCGTGCTGCCGTACGAGGACACCGCGGCGGCCGGCGACGAGCCCGCCGACGACGAGCCGGCCGAGCAGGTCAAGCCGGGCGGCATCCGCAAGTGGGCCGGGGTCGGGTCGATCGCGCTCGCGGGCGTCGTGGTGCTCGCGGTGGTCGGCGGCTACACCTGGATCGGCAGCCGGCCGGTCACCAAGGTGGTCAAGCCCGACCTGTACGACTCGATCTCGGTGGGGGAGTCCGAGTCGGCGGTCCGGGACCGGCTGCCGGGCGGGGCGGATCCGCTGGTCAGCGACTTCACCTCGGACGCGCCGCCGGAGCCGCGCGGCGCGGCGTGCGAGTACTTCGTGGCCGACGACCAGTCGTACTCCCGGAAGGCGACCAAAGTAGTGCGGTTCTGCTTCGCCGGCGGCAAGCTCGTCGAGAAGAACTCCCACCAGCAGGAGACGTGAACGTTGATCCGGGTACTGATCGCCGACGACGAACCGCTGATGCGGGCCGGCATCAAGGCGATTCTCGGCACCGCCGAGGACATCGAACTCGTGGCGGAGGCCGGCGACGGGCGGGAGGCCGTGCAGATCGCCCTGGAGCGCCGGATCGACGTGGCGGTGCTCGACATCCGGATGCCCCGGCTGGACGGGCTGGCCGCGGCCCGTGAGCTCAAGGCCGTCGCGCCGTCGGTGCGGGTGGTGATGCTCACCACGTTCGGCGAGGACGACAACATCGTGCGCGCGCTGTCCGACGGCGCCGCCGGGTTCCTGTTGAAGGACTCCGCGCCCGAGGAGCTGCTGCGCGCGGTCCGCGCGGTCCACTCCGGGGAGGCGTACCTGTCGCCGATGGTGACCAGCCGGGTGGTGGGGATGGTCGCGGCGGTCGGCCAGCCCCGGCGGCAGGAGGCCGTGCGGCAGGTCGGCGGGTTGACCGAGCGCGAAGTGGAGGTGCTGGCGTTGTTGGGGTTGGGGATGTCCAACGCCGACGTCGGCCAGCGGCTGCACATGAGCGAGGCGACCGTGAAGACCTACGTGAGCCGGTTGTTGGCGAAACTGGGGTTGACCAACCGGGTCCAGGCCGCGTTGTTGGCCCGCGACGCCGGGTTGGCCGGGTGATTCCCGGCGATCGCGGCGGGACCGGCGGGTGGGATTTCCAGTTGCGCCGCGCCGAGGTCGTGCTGGGGTCGATCGCCGTCGACGGCGGCGATTTCCCGTGGATGACCGGGGTGTTCTCGGCGCGGCCCGGGTTCGCGGCGGTGGCCGGGCGGTTCGCGCAGGGTGCCGGGGGGTTCCGGCGCGGTGGTGCTGATCGACTCGGACGGGATCGAGGTGGATTTCCACCTGGAGGTACACGGGGATCGCGCCCGGTTCCGGTGGTGGCCCGCCGACCACGAGGACGACGGGTGAACGACGAATAAAAGCGCCCCCGCCGACGGCTTTGTCGGCGGGGGCGCTTGGTCGCGCGCAGCGCGCGGGGGGAACGCGCTATGCGCGAGCGCGATTGCCGGTCACCAGGCGGTAGATGCCCAGGACGACCAGCGAGCCGAGAATGGCCAGTAGCCAAGTGCTCAGGCTGAAGAACGTGTTGATGTCCGTGCCGAACAGGGCCTGGCCGATGAACCCTCCGACAATGGCGCCGACAATGCCCAGCAGCATCGTGATGATGATGCCGCCCGGGTCGCGGCCAGGCATGATGGCCTTGGCGATGGCGCCCGCGATGAGGCCGAGAACGATCCAACCCAAGATGCCCACGGGGGCTCTCCTTCCTGATGGCCGCCACGAGCGGAATCCGTGGCGACGCTTGATCAGTGGATGCCCACGTTCGGGTGGCCCCACGCCTGCGTTACCGTTCTGTGACCTGAGTACCGCTGTGCGGGCTATCAGGTTGGTTCCGGAACAATGGCGGCGATGAGCACACCACGCACGGTCCTGGTCCTCGGGTCCACCGGGTCGATCGGCACCCAGGCCCTCGACGTCGTCGCCGCCAACCGGGAGCGCTTCTCCGTGGTCGGGCTGGCCTCGGGCGGGTCCGACCCCGCCCTGCTGGCCGCCCAGGCCGTGGAGTTCGGCGTCTCGGCGGTCGCGGTCGCGAAGGCCACGGCCGTCGAGGACGTGACGCTCGCGCTGTACGCCGAGGCCCAGAAGCGCGGGTACTCCTCCGGCGGGTACAAGCTGCCGAAGCTGTTCGCCGGGCCGACCGCGATGACCGACCTGGTCGACGCGGTGCCGGCGGACGTCGTGCTCAACGGGATCACCGGCTCGATCGGGCTGGAGCCGACGCTGCGGGCGCTGGCCACCGGCGCGACGCTCGCGCTGGCCAACAAGGAGTCGCTGATCGCCGGCGGGCCGCTGGTGCTCAAGGCCGCCCGGCCGGGCCAGCTCGTGCCGGTCGACTCCGAGCACTCGGCGCTGGCCCAGTGCCTGCGCGGGGGCCGCCGCGAGGAGGTCTCCCGGCTGGTGCTCACGGCGTCCGGCGGACCCTTCCGGGGCCGGTCGCGGGCCGAACTGGCCGGGGTCACCGCGGCCGATGCGATGGCCCACCCGACCTGGTCCATGGGCCCGGTGATCACGGTGAACTCCGCGTCCCTGGTCAACAAGGGCCTGGAGCTGATCGAGGCGCACCTGCTGTTCGACGTGCCCTACGAGCGGATCGACGTGGTGGTGCACCCCCAGTCGGTCGTCCACTCCATGGTGACCTTCACCGACGGCTCCACGCTCGCCCAGGCCAGCCCGCCGGACATGCGGCTGCCGATCGCGCTGGCCCTGGGCTGGCCGGAACGCGTCGCCGGGGCCGCCGCCGCGTGTACCTTCGAAGCACCGACTGCCTGGACCTTCGAACCGCTGGACGACTCGGTCTTCCCCGCGGTGCGGCTGGCCCGGCAGGCGGGCTCGGGCGGGGGCTGCCTGCCCGCCGTCTACAACGCCGCCAACGAGGAGGCCGTCGCGGTGTTCCTCGGCGGGGGCACGTCTTTCACGTCCATCGTGGACACGGTCGAGCGGGTGCTGGCGGAGGCGGACGGGTGGGCGCGCGAACCCTCCGACGTCGCCGAGGTGCTCGCCGCCGAGGATTGGGCCCGGACTCGGGCGCGGGAACTCGTGGCCACTTCGGCGGGGTCTGGAAGGGACTGAACCGTGGTCTTCTTTTTGGGCATTCTGCTCTTCGCCCTCTTGATCGGGATCTCGATCGCGCTGCACGAACTGGGCCACCTGGCCACCGCGAAGATGTTCGGCATGAAGGTGACCCGGTACTTCATCGGGTTCGGGCCGAAGATCTGGTCGTTCCGGCGCGGGGAGACCGAGTACGGGCTCAAGGCGATCCCGGCCGGCGGCTTCTGCGAGATCACCGGCATGACCGCGCTGGAGGAGGTGCGCCCCGAGGACCAGGACCGCGCCTTCTACAAGCAGAAGACGTGGAAGCGCGTCGTGGTGCTCAGCGCCGGCTCCATCACGCACTTCATCCTCGGATTCATCATCCTGTACCTGATGGCGGTCTTCCTCGGGATGCCCAACCTGCGCAACACGGCGGTCATCCAGGAGGTCGCGCCGTGCGTGCAGAGCGTGAGCAAGACGGACTGCGCGCCCGGTGACACGTCGCCGGCCGGCCGGGCCGGGTTCCAGCCCGGCGACGAGATCGTCGCGGTCGCCGGGGTGGCCACGCCCACCTGGACCGACGTGCTCAAGTCGACCCGCGACCGGTTCGGGACCACCGACTTCACCGTCAAGCGCGGCGACCGGACGCTGACCCTCTCGACCGACGTCGCCCGGGTGGACCGGCAGTACCAGCGGGCCGACGGCTCGAAGTACACCCGCGAGATCGGCGCGATCGGCGTCGTGCAGCAGCGCAACTTCGAGTACAACGCGGCGACCGGCGTCGGGGCGGCTGTTTCGTACACCGGCGACATGTTCGTCAACACCTGGCACGGGCTGCTGAAGTTCCCGGAGAAGATCCCGGCGGTGATCAAGGCCATCGGCGGCGGCGAGCGCGACCTGGAGTCGCCGGTCAGCGTGGTCGGCGCGTCCCGGCTGGGTGGCGAGGCCGTCGAGCAGGGGCTGTGGCCGTTCTTCTGGCTGATGCTGGCCGGGCTGAACTTCTTCGTCGGTGTGTTCAACCTCCTGCCCCTGCTCCCGCTTGACGGTGGTCACATCGCCGTCAACCTGTACGAACGGGTGCGAAACTGGATCCGGAAGCTGCGCGGGATGCCCGCCGGTGCGCCGGTCAACTACCTGCGGCTGCTGCCGCTGACCTACTTCGTGATCTTCGTCGGTGGCGCGGTGACGCTGCTGACGGTGACCGCGGACATCGTGAACCCCATCCGGCTCCAGTGATCCTCGCGACAGTGAGAGGTGTTTGTTCATGAGTGACGGCGTGATGCTCGGGATTCCGGCATTGCCGCCTCCCGTGTTGTCCGAACGGCGCAAGACCCGCCAGTTGATGGTCGGGTCGGTCGGCGTGGGCAGCGAGTTCCCGGTGTCGGTGCAGTCGATGACCACGACCGTGACGGCGGACGTCAACGCGACGTTGCAGCAGATCGCGGAGCTGACCGCGGCCGGGTGCGACATCGTGCGGGTGGCCTGTCCGTCCCAGGACGACGCGGACGCGTTGGCGGCGATCGCGAGGAAGTCCCAGATCCCGGTGATCGCGGACATCCACTTCCAGCCGAAGTACGTGTTCGCGGCGATCGAGGCCGGGTGCGCGGCGGTCCGGGTGAACCCGGGCAACATCAAGAAGTTCGACGACAAGGTGCGCGAGATCGCGGCCGCCGCTCGTGACCGCGGCACGCCGATCCGGATCGGCGTCAACGCGGGTTCGCTGGACCCGAGGTTGATGGCCAAGTACGGCAAGGCGACGCCGGAGGCGTTGGCCGAGTCGGCGCTGTGGGAGGCGTCGCTGTTCGCCGAGCACGACTTCCACGACCTGAAGATCTCGGTCAAGCACAACGACCCCGTGGTGATGGTGCGGGCCTACGAGCTGCTGGCCGAGCAGTGCGACTACCCGCTGCACCTGGGCGTGACCGAGGCCGGTCCGGCGTTCCAGGGCACGATCAAGTCGGCGGTGGCGTTCGGCGCGCTGCTGCGGCAGGGCATCGGCGACACGATCCGGGTCTCGCTGTCCGCGCCGCCGGTCGAGGAGGTCAAGGTCGGCCACCAGATCCTCCAGTCGCTCAACCTGCGGCCGCGCAAGCTGGAGATCGTGTCCTGCCCGTCGTGCGGTCGGGCGCAGGTGGACGTCTACACCCTCGCCGAGCAGGTCACGGCCGGTCTGGAGGGCATGGAGGTGCCGCTGCGGGTCGCCGTGATGGGCTGCGTGGTGAACGGGCCGGGCGAGGCGCGCGAGGCGGACCTGGGCGTCGCGTCGGGCAACGGCAAGGGCCAGATCTTCGTCAAGGGCCAGGTGATCAAGACCGTGCCCGAGCACCAGATCGTGGAGACGCTGATCGAAGAGGCCATGCGGCTCGCCGAGGAGATGGGCGAGACCGAGGAGAGCGCCGTGGCCGGGCAGCCGGTGGTCACCGTCGGGTGACCGGCGGCGGCCGGTGGGCGCGGCGGCCGGGGCGGGTGCCCCGGCCGGTCCCGCCAGTGGCCGGCCGGGGGCCGTCGGCTGAGCTGAGCGGGTGGCTGACGCGCGTGGAATGCGGTCCATCTGGCAGGCTTGACCCGTGCTGAGGCTGGCGGGCGCGCGGCTCCTCGACGAGCGGGACCTGAACGAGGTCCTCGCGCTGCTGGCGAACGACCCGGTGGCCTCGTGCATGGTGGCCGCGCGGGTCGAGGCGGCCGGGCTGGACCCGTGGCGGCTGGGCGGCGAGGTGTGGGCCTACGACCACCGCTCACTGCGCGGTGGCCGGGTCGACGCGCTGTGCTTCGCCGGACCCAACCTGATCCCGCTCGGCGGCAACGCGTCCGCCCTGCGCGGCTTCGCCGACCGCGCCCGGCGGCGCGGTCGGATGTGCTCCTCCCTGGTCGGCCCCGCCGAGCAGGTGCTCGGCCTGTGGGAGGAACTCGCCCCGGACTGGGGCCCGGCCCGCGAGGTGCGCGGCGACCAGCCGCTGATGGCGCTGGGCGGCAGCCCGTCGGTGGCGCCCGACCCGCTGGTCCGGCCGGTGCGCCCGGACGAGCTGGAGCGCTACCTGCCGGCGGCGGTCGCGATGTTCGTCGAGGAGGTCGGCGTCGACCCGTGCGCGGACGACGGCGGCGCGTCCTACCGGGCCCGGGTGACCGAGCTGATCGCGAGCGGGCGGGCGTTCGCCCGGTTCGAGGGCGGCGAGGTGGTGTTCAAGGCCGAGATCGGTGCGATGTCGGCGGAGGTCGGGCAGATCCAGGGCGTCTGGGTGCGGCCGGACCGGCGCGGCCAGGGCATCGGCACCACCGGCACGGCGGCCGTCGCCGAGCGGCTGGTGCGCGGTCTGGGCCGGACCGCGTCACTGTACGTGAACAGCTACAACGACGTCGCCAAGGCCGCCTACCGCAAGATCGGCTTCTCCCAGGTGGGGCAGTACGCGACGGTGCTGTTCTAGCCGTTGGGCATACTCGCACCGTGATGCTTCGGAAGACCGCCTTGGCCGTCGTCCCGCTGCTCGTGCTCGGTGGGTGCGGCCTCTTCTCGTCCCGGCCGGGGCCGGAGCAGATCGCCGGGGACTTCCTGGGCAAGGTCGCGAGCGGCGACGTGGCCGGCGCGGTCGCGCTGACCGACGACCCCGACAAGGCCAAGGAACTGCTCGACAAGGTGCGCGGCGTGCTCAAGCCGGCCGCCGTGCGGGCCTCCGTGCAGCAGGTCCGGTCGGGCGGCGAGTCGTCCACCGCGGACGCCACCGCGAAGCTGGAGTGGGACCTCGGGCACAACCGGGTGTGGTCCTACGACACGAAGTTCGACCTGCGGCGCGAAGAGGACACCTGGAAGGTGCACTGGGCCCCGTCGGTCGTGCACCCGAAGCTGGCCGCGCAGCAGTCCATCGGCGCGACGGAGGTCAAGCCCGCGCTCGCGCCGGTGCTGGACCGCGACGGCGTGCCGCTGCTCGCCCCCGAGCAGGTGGTGTCGATCCTGCTGGACCCGGCGCAGGCCGGTGACCTGGCGGCGGTCGCGGGCGCGCTGGCCGGCGCGCTGGGCCGGATCGAGCCCGCCATCACCGCCGCGTCCATCACCGACGGCGTGGCGAAGGTGCCCGCCGGACAGGTCTACCAGGTGGCCGCGCTGCGCGACGCCGACTACCAGTCGGTCAAGCCCGCCATCTACGAACTGCCGGGCGTGCGGTTCACCACCCAGACGTCGCTGCTCGCGCCCGCCCGGGACTTCGGCTCCCAGCTGCTGCCGGCCGTGCGCAAGGCCGTGGAGGAGGAGATCGCCGGCCGGTCCGGGCTGCGCATCTACACCGTGAACGCGGCCGGTGCCGAGGTGGAGGACCTGCACGACGTCGCGGCCGAGCCCGCGCGCGCCATCCAGACCGGCATCAGCCGGGCGGTGCAGACCGCGGCGGAGGACGCGCTGGAGCCGATAGCGGAGCCCGCGATGCTGGTGGCGCTGGCCGCGTCCAGCGGGGAGGTGCTGGCGGTCGCGCAGAACAAGCCGGCCGACGAGCAGGGCGCGATCGCGCTCACCGGGCGCTTCCCGCCGGGTTCCACGTTCAAGATCGTCACCGCGGCGGCGGCGCTGGACAGCGGCATCCCGGCCGATTCGCCGCAGCCGTGCCCCGGCCGGCTGACCATCGACGGGCGGCGGGTCGTGCCCAACGACCACGACTTCGACAAGGGCACCATCCCGCTGCACTCGGCGTTCGCGTTCTCCTGCAACACGACGTTCGCGCAGATCGCGGCCGGCCTGCCCGCCGACGCGCTGACCAAGCAGGCCGACCGGTTCGGGCTCGGCGTCGACTTCGACATCCCGGCGATCACCACGGTGACCGGCTCGGTGCCGCCCGCGACGGACGTGGTCGAACGCGCGGAGGACGGGTTCGGCCAGGGCAAGCTGCTGGCCAGCCCGTTCGGCATGGCGCTGGTCGCGGCGACCGCGGCCAAGGGCTCGATGCCGACGCCGACCGTGCTGCGCGGGCGCGAGACCAAGGCCGGCCACCAGCCGGCGGCACCGACGCCGGCCGTGCTGGAGCCGTTGCGGGCGATGATGCGCGAGGTGGTCGAGACGGGCACCGCGCCGCAGTTGCGGCCGTTCGGGGACGTCCGGGGCAAGACCGGCACGGCCCAGTTCGGCGACGGCACGAACTCGCACGGCTGGTTCGTCGGGTACCGGGGCGACATCGCGTTCGCGACCCTGCTGCTGGGCACCAACTCCTCGTCTCCGGCGGTGGACGCCTCGGCCCGGTTCCTGGGCGCGCTCGGGTAGCGGATCGTGGCCGCGTGGCCGCGTGGCTCTTTCGGAGAGGCGACCTCGGCGGGGCGGTGTTGCGGGGTCCTGCGCGGGTGGGTTCTGAACTGCGCAAACGTGGTGAACGCGGCGTTGGGGCGGTCCGAGGGGCCGCGTGGTGTCGTCGGCCTGACCACAATGCGGGCACACCGCGCATGGGCCGTCACGGTGAGCCGTAATGTGTCGACTATGTCCGTGCGTGCCGTCCTGGAGCCAGGAGAACAATCCCCACGTCGCCCGGTGCCCGCCGAAATCGAGCGGCCCGAGTACGTGGACCGGAAGGAACCCCGGCGCAACACCGACCCGTGGGTGCAGCCCCCCGAGGTCGTCGAAGCGATGCGGGTGGCCGGGAGGTTGGCCGCCCAGGCCCTCCAGGAGGCCGGCAAGGTCGTCGTGCCGGGGGTGACCACCGACGAGATCGACGCCGTCGCGCACGAGTTCCTGTGCGACCACGGCGCGTACCCGTCGACCCTCGGCTACCGCGGCTTCCCGAAGTCCTGCTGCACCTCGCTGAACGAGGTGATCTGCCACGGCATCCCGGACTCGACGGTCGTCCAGGACGGCGACATCGTCAACATCGACGTGACCGCGTTCATCGGCGGCGTGCACGGCGACACGAACGCCACCTTCCTCGCCGGCAACGTCGCCGAGGACGTCAAGCTCCTCGTCGAGCGCACCCACGAGGCCACCATGCGGGCCATCAAGGCGGTCAAGCCCGGCCGGCAGCTCAACGTCGTGGGGCGGGTCATCGAGTCCTACGCCAACCGGTTCGGCTACGGCGTGGTGCGCGACTTCACCGGGCACGGCATCGGGCGGACCTTCCACAGCGGGCTGGTCGTGCTGCACTACGACGCGCCGCACGTCCCGACGCTGATCGAACCCGGCATGACGTTCACCATCGAGCCGATGATCACGCTCGGCGGCATCGAGCACGACGTGTGGGAGGACGGCTGGACCGTCACCACCCGCGACAAGAGCTGGACCGCCCAGTTCGAGCACACCATCCTGGTCACCGAGAGCGGCTCGGAGATCCTCACCGTGTGCTGAGTTCGGCCACCAGCTCGGCCAGCGGGCCCGCGACGGCGTCCGGCTCGGACGCCGCCGCCAGGTGGTGGCTGTCCAGTTCGCGCACCGGCCAGCCCAGCTCGCGGGCCGTGGCGAACGGCTTGCGGTAGGCGTCGCTGAGCCGCAGGTAGCCGCACGGCCCGGTCCACGCCACGGTGGGCCGGGGCTCCTTGAGGAACGCCAGCGGCACCTCCGCCTCCTCGCCGACGATCTCCTCCAGCAGCCGCACGTCCGGCACCATCGCGGAGAGCACCTCCGGTGCGAACCACCGGTCCCAGCGCGGCATCAGGCCGTCCCGGGAGATCGACTTGAGGTGCGCCATCCGGTCGGCCGGCGCGTCGTCGCGCCAGCTCCGGCCGGGTGCGGGCAGCTCGGCGTCGAGGAACACCAGGCCGGTGACCGGGGTCTCCAGCGCGTCGGCGAACGCGGGCAGCAGCGGGCCGGCCCCGCTGTGGCCGACCAGCACCAGGTCGCCCTCGACCAGGGAGTCCTCGACGGCGTCCGCGAACACGCCGATCAGCCGCTGGTGCACGGGGGCCGCGTTCACGGTCACCCGCAGGTCCAGCAGCAGCACCTGGTGTCCCAGCGCGGCGAGCGCGCCGGCCAGCGGCCGGAGGCTCGCCGGACCCAGGTAGGGGCTGTGCACCAGGACGGTGGTGGTGGGGGCGGAGACCATGACGTGGATGATGTCAGCCGGGACCGACAACGAGGGGGTTTTGCGGCGGTGAGCGGCGCGTTGTTGATCGCCGGGACGACCTCGGACGCCGGCAAGAGCGTCCTGGTCGCCGGTCTGTGCCGCCGGCTGGCCCGGCAGGGCGTGCGGGTGGCCCCGTTCAAGGCCCAGAACATGTCGAACAACTCGGTGGTCACCGGGGACGGCGGCGAGATCGGCCGGGCGCAGGCCGTGCAGGCGGCGGCGTGCGGGCTGGAGCCGAGCGTCCGGTTCAACCCGGTGCTGCTCAAGCCGGGCGGCGACCGCACGTCGCAGGTGGTGGTGCTCGGCAAGGCGGTGGGCGAGGTGTCCGCGCTGTCCTACCGCGAGCGCAAGGCGGGGCTGATGACCACCGTGCTGTCCACTTTGGACGGACTGCGGCGGGACTTCGAGGCCGTGGTGTGCGAGGGGGCCGGCTCGCCGACCGAGATCAACCTGCGCGCGAACGACATCGCCAACATGGGCCTGGCCCGCGCGGCGGACCTGCCGGTGCTGGTGGTCGGCGACATCGACCGGGGCGGGGTGTTCGCGCACCTGTTCGGCACCCTGGCCCTGCTCGACCCGGCGGACCAGGCGCTGGTCGCGGGGTTCGTGGTGAACAAGTTCCGGGGCGACCCGGCACTGCTGGAGCCTGGTCTGCGGCAGTTGCGCGGGTTGACCGGGCGGCCGGTGCTGGGCGTGCTGCCGTGGCGCGAGGAGCTGTGGCTGGACGCGGAGGACTCGTTGTCCTACACGGCCGACGGCGTGATCGGGCGGCCCGCCCCGCCGCACGGCGACCAGTGGCTGCGGGTGGCGGTGGTGCGGTTGCCGAGGATCTCCAACGCGACCGACGTCGAGGCGTTGGCGTGCGAGCCGGGCGTGTCGGTGCGGTTCGTCACCGAGCCGTCGCGGCTGGCGGACGCGGACCTGGTCGTGCTGCCGGGCTCGAAGGCGACCGTGTCGGACCTGGCGTGGTTGCGGGCCACCGGGTTGGCCGAGGCGATCGTGCGGCACGACGGGCCGGTGCTCGGGGTGTGCGGCGGGTTCCAGATGCTCGGGCGGCGCATCGAGGACGCCGTGGAGTCGGGTGCGGGTGTGGTCGACGGTCTGGGGATGCTCGACGTCGACGTGCGCTTCGCCGAGGAGAAGACGTTGAGCAGGCCGGTCGGCGAGGCGCTGGGGGCTGCGGTGGCCGGCTACGAGATCCACCACGGCCAGGTCGTCCGGCGCAGCGGTGACGGGTTGGTGGTGTTGCCGGACGGGACGCCGGAAGGCGTGCTGGCCGGGCGGGTCGCGGGGACGCACTGGCACGGTCTGCTGGAGAACGACGCGTTCCGGCGGGAGTTCCTGCGCTGGGCGGCGGGGCACGCGGGACGGGCCGGTTTCCGGCCCGCGCCGGACACCGACTTCGCCGGGCAGCGGGCCGCGCAACTCGACCTGCTCGGCGACCTGGTCGGTGAGCACCTCGACATGGACGCGGTGTTCGCGCTGCTGGAGAAGGGCGCGCCGGCCGGGTTGCCGGTGGTGCCGCCTGCGGGTGCTCCGCCGATCACCTGACGGCCGATCACCTGACGGCTGATCGCTTGGGGGCCGACCGCTTGGGGGCCGATTGCCGCGCGGGTGATCGGTTGGGGGCTGATCGCTCGGCGGCCGATCCCCCCGACGTGGCGCGGTTCCGGTGTGGGAACTCCCGTGGGACGGCCCGAGTCGGTTCGCGGATCTCGTGACCACTCGGCGTCGGGTCGCGGTGCGCGTGACCACCAAGTCGCGCTGGTGCACCGCGGTCGGTCGCCTTCGGATCCGGATCGTGCCACCGGGGACGCGGCGAGCGTCCGTGCGACCGCCAAGTCGGTGACCGCTCGTCGGCGTGGGCCCGGTGGCCGCGAACGCGGCCGTTCGGAGACTCGGGTGTCCGCTGGGGCGCCCCGTCAGGGGGTTGGCCAGGGAGCCGCCCGGTGGGAGTTCGGGGGGAGCGTCGCCGGTGGTGAACCGGAGACCCGCCGAAATCCGCTACCGGGTGTGCTTGTCAGCGGACAGGTGGAGATCCATGCCCACGATCCCTTGCATGGCACACCTCCACTCGCGAGTAGTCATGAGAAAAGTACCGGTGGGCCGGTCGGGGATACGTAGCCCGATCGGGGGATAACCGGTCACGATTCGTGCACGAGATCTGCCCAGCCGTCCTGCGCGGGTCGTTCCGACCACCCGTCCGGCCACTTCCGGCGCAGGTCAGCGGGCTTGACGCGGGCACCGGCCAGGGACGCGGGGGTGTGCACGCCGAAATTCGCCTCGCCGGAGAAACACGCGCCGCGGAACACCGATTCGCCGAAAGCGACTCGGCGGAAATCCGCCAGACCGCGGAATTGCGCCTCCCGGAAGTCCGCGTGAGCGGTGAATTCCGTGCCTCGGAACGTGGCCGGGCCGACGAACGCGGTGCCGACGAACGCCGCCCGGCGCACCCGCGCGTGGGTCAGCGTGAGCTTGACCAGCGTCGCGTGCGACAGGTCCAGCGAGATGTCCGACCAGAACACGTCCGGCCGGTCCGGGCGCAGGTGCCCGGCCAGCAGGCCGAGCGCGGTCTGCCGCACCTCCTGCTCCTGGAACCGCGCGGTGTCCCGGGGGCCGGCGCGGAGCCGGACGTCGGGCGGTGGCGTGAACGGCATCCGCAGGTAGGCGCACACCAGGTGCACGATGGTCTGCCGGTGCGCCGGGTTGTCCTGCGCCAGCCGCTCCAGCGCGTACAGGCCGGCCAGTCGGACCGGGGCCTTGTCGCTGCCCAACTGGTCGGCGGCCTTGCCGTACAGCTCGGTGACCCGCCGCTCGGTGGCGTCGTGGTCCTTCTGCGCCAGGTCCAGTTCGGTGGACCGCTGGCGGCGGGCCGTCAGCAGCAGCGCCGCCGCGCCGCCCGCGCCGAGCACGATGCTGGACGCCGTCCGGATGGCGTCCAGCCGCACCCCGTCCTGGGGTGCGGCTGGACCCGAGCGTGGTCAGCAGCAGCACGATCGAACCGGCCGCCAGCGCCAGCAACCCGACGCCCCAGCCGACGATCGTCCTGGGCGACAGCACTCGGTGCTCCACCGACCCACCCCAGCGGAACCGCGACCACCCGTCAATCACCGATCCGTGCGGTGGAAAGGCGGTGGGGGTCACCGGACGGGCGAAGGGTTGGCGGGGAATCGTGGGGGCTTGGGTTCGTGGTCGGGCGGGGCGTGGTCGGGCGGGGCGTGGTGTGGCGGGGCGTGGTGTGGCGTGGTGTGGCAGGGCGCGGTTAAGGGACCGGGGCGGGGATCTTCGCGGGGGCCGGGCGGGGTGCCGGTTTGTGGATGGTGGTCGCGGCCATGCCGGCGATCACCAGCGCGGCGGCACCGATGCGCAGCGGCGAGACGTACTCGTCCAGGAACAGCCAGCCGGAGAACATGCCGGCGACGGGGACGAGCAGGGCGAACGGCACGACGGTGCTGGCGTTGTGCTCGCGGAGCAGGAAACCCCAGACGCCGAAGCCGAACAGCGTGGACACCCACGCGACGAACAGCAGCGCGGTGATGCCGGACCAGGACGCGTTCCCCAGCGCGGTGACGATGGCCGAGGGGCCCTCGAAGATCGCGGACAGCGCGAGCAGCGGCAGTGCGGCGAACGCGCTGACCCAGACGATGAAGCTCAGGGCGTCCGGCGGCCTGGCGTAGCGGGTGGCGACGTTGGACAGGCCCCAGGCGATCGCGCCCAGCACGACCAGCAGGAGGGCGGACAGCGGGCTGGTGAGGCCGTAGTCCAGCGCGATCAGCACGATGCCGACTGCGGCGACGGCCATGCCGATCAGCTGCACGGGCCGTGGACGTTCCTTGAGCAGCACGGTCGCGAACACGACGGTGAAGATGACCTGGCTCTGGAGCACGAGGGAGGACAGGCCGGCGGGCATCCCGGCGCCCATGCCGAGGAAGAGGAGGCCGAACTTGGCGACGCCGAGCAGGGCGGCGACGGCCGCCACCCACTTCCAGGCCACCCGGGGCCGGCCGACGAGCCACAGCGCGGGCACGGCCGCCGCGAGGAACCGCAGCGACGAGAACAGCAGCGGCGGGAACTCGTTCAGGCCCACCTTGATCACGACGAAGTTGACGCCCCAGATCACGGTGGTGAGTACCGCCAACGCGGCGTGGGCTGGTTTCACGTCCCCGAGTCTTGGCGTTCGGACCGTTTAGCACCAGCGATTGATACTGAAGGCTTGAGTTAAGCGACGCTACATCTAGGATCGGGGCATGCTCGATCTCGGCAGGTTGCGCGCGCTGCACGCGGTGGCCCGGCACGGCTCGGTCGGCGCGGCGGCGACCGCGCTGGGCTACACGCCCTCGGCGGTCTCCCAGCAGATCGCCAAGCTCGAACGGGAGACCCGCACCACGCTGCTGGAACGGCGCGGGCGCGGCATCGCCTTGACCGACGCGGCGCACCTGCTCGCGGCCACCGCCGACCAGGTGCTGCGGCTGGTCGAGCACGCCGAGGTGACGTTGGAGGAGCAGCGCGGGGCGGCGGTGGGCGAACTGCGGATCGGCGCGTTCGCCACGGCCGCGCGCGGGCTGCTGCCGTCGGTGCTGGTGGCGCTGGCCGGGGCCCACCCGGACCTGGACGTGCGGCTGGTGGAGCTGGACCCGCCGCCGGCGATCGAGTTGGTGGCGCGCGGCGAGCTGGACCTGGCGGTGACGCACGACTGGGACAACGCGCCGCTCGCGGTGCCGGACGGGCTGTCCCGAGCGCGGCTGGGCGAGGACTTCGCCGACGTGCTGCTGCCGGCCGGGCACCCGCTGGCGGACCGGGGGTCGGTGGTGCCGGAGGACCTGGCCGGGGAGCGGTGGATCTGCCAGCCCGAGGGCACGATCTGCCACGACTGGCTGGTGAACACGTTCCGGATGGCCGGGATGGAACCCGACCTGGCGTACCGGATCGCGGAGTACGAGACGCAGATCGCGCTGCTGGAGCGCGGGGTGGGGGTGGCGCTGCTGCCCCGGCTGGGGCGGGGGACGTTGCCGGCCGGCGTGCGGGCGGTGGCGTTCACGCCCACGCCGACGCGGCGGGTGTTCGCGATGTGGCGCACGCAGGCCGGGCGGCGTCCGGCGGTGGTGGCGACGTTGGCTGCGTTGCACGGCTGTTGGGATGAACGTTTGACCGCCTAAGTAACGATCGGGCATCGTGCTGTTGCGACGGGGGCCGGTGTGACGACTTCCGTGGCGAGCGGCTGATCACCCGGCCGTTCCGCAGGCCAAACACCAGGGGACCTCCCAAGGTACTTCCGCCGCCGTGGGAGGTCCCCGCCCTGCGTCGTGCCTGGACCGCTGGGCGGGGGCGCGATGCGGCCCTCGGTTGTGTGGTTGTGGGGCGTGTGTGCGGTGGGGCGTGCGGTCGTGGTGGCGGCGTGTGGTTGTGAGCGCTCTGAGTGGGTCGCTGTGAGCGTGGTGGTGTAGTCAGCGGTCCGAGTGGCGTTCCAGCAGTTCCTCCAGGAAGCCGCCTGCCTCGGCTGCGGCACGTGCGGGGTCCTGGTCGCGGACGGCGTCGAGGAGGCCGCCGTGGGAGACCTGGTCGTCCTCGTGGTCGGTGTCGACGGTCGCCGTGATACTCGCCCGGACGGCTTCGGTGAGGCCCTGGTACAGCTCGGCGAGCAGGGTGTTGTGCGAGCACTGCACGAGCATCACGTGGAACGCGGCGTCGCGTTCCACCAGGCGTTCCCAGTCCTTGTCGGCGAGGGCGGAGTCGCGTTCCGCGAGCAGCGCTTCCAGCCGGCGCAGTTCCTCGTCGGTGCGGTGGGCGGCGGCCAGGCGTGCGCCCTCGACCTCCAGCGTGCGGCGCACCTGGAGCACGTCGCGCAACTCGCTGCCGCACAGTCGGCGCACCGCGCCGGACAGTTCGCTGGTGGCGCGCACGAACGTGCCATCGCCTTGGCGGACTTCCAGCAGACCGGCGTGGGACAGCGCGCGCACCGCCTCCCGCACGGTGTTGCGGCCCACGCCCAGTGCGGTGACGAGTTCCGGCTCCGGCGGGATGCGCTGGCCGACCGGCCATTCGCCGCCGGCGATCGCGTCCCTCATCTGGTCGATCACCTGGTCGACGAGTCCGGCCCGCCGGGTAGTGGCCAACGGCACAGCGTCATCCTTTCATCCGAACATCCCATGTCTGTAATAGTAGCCCGGTGAGGATCCAGCAGACCCAGCCAGACCTGACACCGGTGGTTCACATTGCCACTGATGCCAGTGCCAACGCGACGATCGCGGTCCATCCTTCTGGTAGTCCTGCTCCTCCGGTGGTTCGGAACCGCCAAGTTGCCCTGGTCGGCAGCACCCTGTTGGCGATCGGCGTAGCGCTCGCCGCCGCCAACCTGCGCCCGGCGGTGACCAGTCTGGCTTCCGTGCTCGGCGATGTGCGGACGTCGTTGGGGGTGTCCACGGCGTGGACGTCCGTGCTTACGGCGGTACCGACGCTGTGCTTCGGGTTCGCGGCCTTCCTGGCACCTTGGCTCGGACGGCGGCTGGGGATGGCCCGAGCGGTCGCACTGTCGCTGGCGGTGCTGACCGCGGGATTGGTGCTCCGGGTGATCGACGGACCGCCGGTGGTCCTGGGCGGCACGTTCATCGCGTGCGCCGGCGTCGCGGTCTGCAACGTGCTGATCCCGGTGGTCGTCAAGGACTCGTTCCCGGGTCGGGTCGGCCTGATCACCGGTGTGTACACGGCCGCGTTGGCTGCGGGCGCGGCACTGGGCGCGGCGTTCACGCCGGCGCTGGAGTCGGTGTTCGGGTCGTGGCGGCTCGCGGTGGGGGCGTGGGCGTTCCTGTCGGCGGCGGCCCTGGTGGTGTGGTTGGCGGGCGCTCGGCACGGTGAGGTCGTCCGGTCCGCGGCGGTGCGCACGGGCAAGGGGCGGTCGCTGGTGCGCAGCCCGTTGGCCTGGGTGATCACGGTGTTCTTCGGGTTGCAGTCGCTGCTGGCGTACACGGTCATGGGGTGGCTGCCGCAGATCCTCGGGGACGCCGGGGTGGACCGGACCACGGCCGGGCTGCTGCTGGCGATCACGATGGTGCTGGGCGTGCCGGTGAGCCTGATCGTGCCGCCGTTGGCCGCGCGGCGTGCGAGCCAGTCCGGGTTGGTGCTCGGGTTGGGGGCGTTGTCGGTGGCCGGTGTGCTGGGGCTGGCGCTCGCGCCCGCTGCCGCGCCGGCGTTGTGGGTGGTGCTGATCGGCGTGGGGATGGGGATGTTCCCGCTGGCCCTGGTCATGATCTCGTTGCGTACTTCGTCCACATCGGACACTGCTCGGCTGTCCGCGATGGCGCAGAGCATCGGGTACCTGATCTCCGCTGCGGGGCCGTTCGTGTTCGGCGTGCTGCGCGGGGCGACCGGGGATTGGACGGTGTCGATGCTGGTTCTGGTGGGGTTGCTGGTGCTGCTGACCGGGTTGGGGTGGGTGGCGGGGCGTCCTCGGACGGTTTGAGGTTGTTGGTGGGAGTCGGGGTTGAGGGCGCTGCGGCTGGGGTTGGGGGAAGGGTTTAGGGATTAAGAGCGGCGCTCGCCGCTGGGCAGGCCGCCGGGGGAGGAAGGGCCGTCGTGTTCTCCCCGTATGGCCTGGTCGGGAGACAACCGCGCTTTGCCAGGGTGTGCAAGCGAAGGGCGTGCTTGCACACCCTGGCAAAGCGCGGTTCGCTGCGCGCAGGCCATACGGGGAGAACACGACTCGGAGGGCCTTTGAATGTGGGTGTGGGTGGGTGGGTGGGTGTGTGGGTGGTAGGCGGTGGGTGGGTGGGTCAAGGTTTGCGGGCTACGCCTACGTAGGCGCTGATGTAGGCGTCGGCTGAGTCCGAGTGCCATTCGGACAGGGGGACTACGCCGGGTGGGACGATGTCCAGGCCGGTGAAGAAGGCGGCTACTTCGTCGCGTGAGCGGAAGGTCAGGGGGCTGTCCGTGCGGCGGTAGATGGCTTTGATCTGCTCGGTGTCTTCCAGGCCGTTCGGGTTGATGCCTTCCAGGCTGCCGTGGGAGATGGCCAGGTAGCTGCCTTCGGCGAGGGCTTCCAGGTAGCGGGCCACGGCCTTGTCCGGGTTGTCGCTGTCCGGCACGAAGTGCAGCACCGCCACCATCAGCAGGCCGATCGGGCGGGTGAAGTCGAGCATGTCGCGGACGGTGTCGTTCTCCAGCACGGAGTTCGGATCGCGCAGGTCGGCCTGGATCGCGATGGCGTTGGGGTTGTTCGCCAGCATGGCCGTGCTGTGCGCGACGGCGACTGGTTCGACATCGACGTAGACGACCTTCGCGTTCTTGTCGGACTGCTGGGCGATCTCGTGCACGTTGCCCACGGTCGGGATGCCCGAGCCCAAGTCCAGGAACTGGTCGATGCCCTGGGCCAGCAGGTGGCGGACCGCCCGGCGCAGGAACGAGCGGTTCGCCCGGGAAGCGCCTGCCATGCCGGGGAATATCTGTTCCACGGACTTGGCGGCTTCGCGGTCGACCGCGAAGTTGTGCGAGCCGCCCAGGAAGTAGTCGTACATGCGGGCCGCGCTCGGGCGGTCCAGGTCTACCGAGGACGGAACCCAGCTGGCCTGTTCCATGTCTTCCCCTTCGTCGCCGACCCGCGTGATCGTTCCCGGGCCGCAATGCGGGCACAACCTCTGAACGGGCGGTCGTCCGGACGCCAGGTGGTGGGGCCATGGGCTGGGGTGGGGGGAGGGGGAGCTGGGGGCGGGTGTCAGGTCAGGGCGTTGGCTAGGACTGTGGTGACGACCTTGTGCACGGCGGCTTGTGGTGGGGGTGCGCCTTCTCGTCCCGCGTAGAGCAGGTGGCCCGCGCCCAGCAGGGTCGGGGCGAGGGTGTCGATGTCGGCGTCGGGTGCGATGCGGCCCTGGTCCTGTTCCGCCTTCAGGTAGGCGGTGATCATGGTGGCGGCCTCGGTGATGAGTGGGATGCCGGTCGGGCGGTCCTTGCGGAGTGTGGCGCGCAGGTCGTCGCGGAAGGTGATCAGCGCGATGACGGCTACGGCGACCGAGGTGAACAGGTCCGTGAGGGTCGCGGTCAGGTTGTCGACGACGGTGTTGGTGCCGGCCTGGTCTTGGAGGGTCAGGGATTGGAGTTCCACCCGCCGGATCCGGTCTCGTACGAGTTCGGCCAGGAAGGTGTCGAAGTCCGCGAAGTGGCGGTGCAGCACGCCTTTCGCGCAGCCTGCCTCCGTGGTGACCGCGCGGCTGGTCAGGGCGCTGGGGCCGGCGGTGATCAGGATGCGCTCGGCGGCGTCGAACAGTTGCTCGCGGGCGTCGCGGATGGCCACTCCTGTGGGCACGCCTGGTCCTCCTGGTTGACTAGTGGGCGCTTGCCCACTATTAGTGGGCGCATGCCCATTATGCCTGCGGGGTCTTCTCCCGCTGATCGTCCGGTACATCGTGAACGGGGTGCGGCGGAGTCGTTCGGAGCTGATCCGGACCGGTACGACCGGGCGCGGCCCCGGTACCCGTCGGCGATGGTGGACGCCGTGGTGGCGGGCAGCCCGGGGACCTCCCTGGTGGACGTGGGGATCGGGACCGGGATCGCGGCTCGGCAGTTCCAGGACGCCGGGTGCCGGGTGTTGGGCGTCGAGGTCGATCCTCGGATGGCCGAGTGGGCTCGGCGGCGGGGTTTCGCGGTCGAGGTGGCGGCGTTCGAGCAGTGGGACGCGGGCGACCGGGTGTTCGACGCGGTGGTGTCCGGGCAGTCGTGGCACTGGGTGGACCCGGTCGCGGGGGCGGCGAAGGCCGCTTCGGTGTTGCGGCCGGGTGGGCGGTTGGCCGCGTTCTGGAACGTGGGTCGGCCGCCGCAGGACTTGTCGGCGGCGTTCGGCGAGGTGTACCGGAGGGTGGCGCCCGAGGCTCCTTCCGCGCGGTGGTGGGGTGCGGTGGACCAGGCGTACGCGGTGTTGACCGACCGGTCGGCGGACGGGCTTCGGGAGGTCGGGTTGTTCGGCGAGCCCGAGTTGTGGCGGTTCGACTGGGAGCTGGAGTACGGGCGGGACGCGTGGTTGGACGTCGTGCCGACGGCTGGGGATCACGGCCGGTTCTCCGCAGCGCAGTTGGCCGAGGTGTTGGCAGGGGTGGGTGATGCCGTGGATGCGGTGGGCGGCAGCTTCACGATGCGGTACACGACGACTGTGCTCACGGCGGTTCGGGTGGATTAGTACCCGTGGGCGCTGTTACGGGCGCGGTTAACGTGGGGTGCATGGCGAAGATCCACGTGGGCGCGACGTTGACCCCTTCGTTCCGCGAGTTCCTGCCGCCGTGGGTGGCGCGGCAGCCGTGGTACCGGGGTGAGGGCGTGCCGGCGTTGTCGATGGTGGGGTTCTTCCGGTTCGAGGACCCGGCGGGTGAGGTCGGCGTCGAGACGCACCTGGTGTCGGACGGGACGTCCACCTATCAGATCCCGATGACCTACCGGGGCGCGCCGGCCGAGGGGGTCGGGGAGGAATCCCTGATCGTGACGACCGAGCACAGCGTGCTGGGTCCGCGTTGGATCTACGACGGTCCGGCGGACCCGGTCTGGGTGGACCGGGTGTTGACCCTGGTGCGTGAAGAGGGTGTTTCCGAGCCGAGCAGCCGGGGGGATTCGCGGTTCGCGCAGGCTCGGGGTGTGCGGGTGCGGCCCGGGGCGTCGGCGGGCGTGGAGGTGGTGCGGGTGCTGTCGGCCGGGGGTGTCGAGCCTCCGCCCGGGGTCGCCGGTCTGGTGGTGGGGACCTGGGGGTCCGGGGTCGAGGGGCGCCTCGCGGTGGTTCGGGCGGGGTAGCGCTCGCTCAGAGCGAACGCTCCGGGGAAACAATCCCGCGCTCACCTTGGTTGAGCCGTACAGACTCAACTTTGGAGGTCGACATGGGTGAGACGTTGGCGCTGCCGGTCCTGCCGCTGGACGACGTGGTCGTGCTCCCCGGCATGGTCGTGCCGATCCGGCTCACCGGCTCGGACGCCACCGCCGAGGCGCGGGCCGCGGTCGAGGCCGCTTCGGCCGGGGACGGGCCGGCCCGGGTGCTGCTCGTGCCACGGCTGGACGGCAAGTACGCCAAGGTCGGCACGTTGGCGGTGATCGAGCAGGTCGGACGGCTGTCCGGGGGTGAACGGGCGGCGGTCGTCCGGGGCACCGAACGGGTGCGGATCGGGACCGGGACCACCGGGCCCGGGGCGGCCCTGTGGGTGGAGGCGACGGTCGCGGACGAGTCGCCCGTGGACGACCGGACGCTGGAGCTGGCGCGCGAGTACCGGGCGCTGGTGACCACGATCCTCCAGCAGCGCGGTGCGTGGCAGGTCGTGGACTCGGTGCAGCAGGTGGACGAGCCGTCCGCGCTCGCCGACCTCGCCGGGTACGCCTCCTACCTGAGCGACGCGCAGAAGGTCTGGCTGCTGGAGACCAGCGACGTCGCCGAGCGCCTGGAGAAGCTGCTGGTGTGGGGCCGCGAGCACCTCACCGAGCTGGACGTGGCGGAGACCATCCGCAAGGACGTGAAGGAAGGCGTCGAGAAGCAGCAGCGCGAGTTCCTGCTGCGCCAGCAGCTCTCCGCGATCCGCAAGGAACTCGCCGAGCTGGACGGCAAGCCCGCCACCGAGGAGCAGGACTACCGGGCCCGGGTCGAGGGCGCGGACCTGCCCGAGAACGTGCGCAAGGCGGCCCTGGCCGAGGTGGACAAGCTGGAGCGGACCTCCGACCAGTCCCCCGAGACCGGGTGGATCCGGACTTGGCTGGACACGGTGCTGGAACTGCCGTGGAACTCGCGGACCGAGGACTCCTACGACATCGCGGGCGCGCGGGCCGTGCTGGACGCCGACCACGCGGGCCTGGACGACGTGAAGGAGCGCATCACCGAGTACCTCGCGGTGCGCCGTCGGCGGGCCGACCGGGGCATGGGCGTGGTCGGCGGGCGGCGCTCCGGCGCGGTGCTCGCGCTGGTCGGGCCGCCCGGGGTGGGCAAGACGTCGCTGGGCGAGTCGGTCGCGCGGGCGATGGGGCGCGAGTTCGTCCGGGTCGCGCTGGGCGGCGTCCGGGACGAGGCCGAGATCCGGGGTCACCGGCGCACCTACGTGGGCGCGCTGCCCGGGCGGATCGTGCGGGCGATCGCCGAGGCGGGCTCGATGAACCCGGTGGTGCTGCTCGACGAGATCGACAAGGTCGGCGCGGACTACCGGGGCGACCCGACGGCGGCGCTGCTGGAGGTGCTCGACCCGGCGCAGAACCACACCTTCCGCGACCACTACCTGGAGGTCGAGCTGGACCTGTCGGACGTGGTGTTCCTGGCCACGGCCAACGTCCTGGAGTCGATCCCCGGCCCGCTGCTGGACCGGATGGAGCTGGTGCGGCTCGACGGCTACACCGAGGACGAGAAGGTGACCATCGCGCGCGACCACCTGCTGCCGCGCCAGGTCGAACGGGCCGGGCTGACCGGCGAGGACGTGGCCGTCACCGAGGACGCGCTGCGCAAGCTGGCGGGCGAGTACACCCGCGAGGCCGGGGTCCGGCAGCTCGAACGGTCGTTGGCGCGCGTGCTGCGCAAGGTGACCGCGCGGGTCGCGCTGGACGAGGCCGCGCTGCCGGTCGCGGTGGACGTGCCGGACCTGCGCGGGTACCTGGGCTCGCCGAAGTTCACGCCGGAGTCGGCCGAGCGCACGGCGGTGCCGGGCGTGGCGACCGGGCTCGCGGTGACCGGCGCGGGCGGTGACGTGCTGTTCGTGGAGGCGTCGCTGGCTTCGCTGGGCACCGGGTCGGCGGGTGTCACGCTGACCGGCCAGCTGGGCGAGGTGATGAAGGAGTCGGCCCAGATCGCGCTGTCCTACCTGCGCTCGCACGACGACCGGGCGGAGGCGCTGGCCGACCGGGGCGTGCACATCCACGTGCCGGCGGGCGCGGTGCCCAAGGACGGGCCGTCGGCGGGCGTGACGATGACGACGGCGCTGGCGTCGCTGCTGTCCGGGCGGCCGGTGCGGGCGGACGTGGCGATGACCGGCGAGGTGTCGCTGACCGGGCGGGTGCTGCCGATCGGCGGGGTGAAGCAGAAGCTGCTCGCCGCGCACCGGGCGGGCATCACCACCGTGCTGCTGCCGCAGCGCAACGAGCCCGACCTGGACGACGTGCCGGCGGAGGTGCGCGACGCGCTCACCGTGCACCTGGTGGGCGACGTCCGCGAGGTGCTGGACCTCGCGTTGGAGCCGACGGCGGCGACCGCGGCGGCGTGAGGCCCGGGCACGGCTCGGCGGATCGGGGTGTCCCGGTCCGCCGAGTCCGCCTGTCCGCCGTCCGCTGTGGGGTTCGTGGTCGCCGTCCCGTCACCGGCGTGGCCCACCGTGCGGGTTCCGGTGGATCACCAGGGGGGACGCGTTGTTCGTCAGAGTCGTGTTGGTGTGCCTGGTGGCCGTGGTGTGCGGTGCGGGCAGTGCGGTCGCCGCGCCGGACGCGCCGGTCTCCGGCGCGGGCTCGACCGGGCCCGCCGCCCTGGTCGAGTCGTGGCGGGTGGCGGCGCGCGGGTCGGGGCTGCGGGTGTCGTACGCGGCCACCGGGGCCACCGACGGGCGCAACCAGTTCCGGCGCGACCAGGTGCGGTTCGCGGTGACCGAGCTGCCTTACGGGTTGTCCGAGGTGGACGACCCGGTGCCGGACCGGCCGTTCGACTACGTGCCGGTCGCGGCGGACGCGCTCGCCGCGGGCCACCGGCTGCCGGTGGACCTGCGGTTGTCGGAGGAGGCGCTGGCCGGGATCTTCACCGGGACGATCACCGACTGGTCCGACCCGGCGGTCGCCGCCGCCAACCCCGGCGTCGCGCTGCCCGCGCTGCCGGTGGTGCCCCTGGTGCGCTCGGACGGCAACGCCGACACCCTCCAGTTCACCACGTGGCTCGCGGCCCGGTTCCCGGACCGGTGGAACGACCTCTGCGCCCGTGCCGAGCGGAGCGTGCCGTGCGCGCCCACCCAGTTCTTCCCGCTGCTGCCCGGGTTCCGGTCGGTCGCCGGTGCGCTCGGCGTCGCCAACGCGCTGCGGGCGCTGCCGGGGGCGATCGGGCTCGCACCGCAGGCCTACCTGCGCAACGCGGGTGTGCCGGTCGCCGCGCTGCGCAACCCGGCCGGGCAGTACACCCGGCCGAGTGCCGAGTCCGTGTCGGCCGCGTTGGGGTCCACGGTGGTCCCGGCGGGCGGCGTGGCGGGGTTCGGCGCGGCGCACGCGGAGCAGGACCCGCGCTCGTACCCGTTGTCCCGCCTCACCTACGCGGTCGTGCCGACCGGGGTGACCGCCGCGACCACCGCCGCGCACGGGGAGGCCGTGGCGGCGTTCTTCCGGTTCGGGGTGTGCGAGGGGCGCTCGGCGGTGGAGGCCGCCGGGTACGTGGCGCTGGGTCCGGACCTGGCGCGGGCGGCGGTGGCCCGGCTCGGCCGGGTGCCCGGTGCGCGCGTCGAGCCGTGCGCGGACGGGCCGGCGGGCGAATCGATCACCACGGAGGTGCTGCCGGGCGAGTTGCTGCTGTCCGTCGAGCCCGGTGAGGTGGTGCTGCCCTCACCCGTGCCGACCGCCGACGGCGCGCGCCTGGTCACGTCCGGCGCGCTGCGCCCCGTCCGGGTCACCGACACCCGCGCGGGCAGCCCCGGCTGGAGCCTGTCCGGCCAGGTCACCGACTTCCGCTCGGCGCTCGGCGAGGTGATCGACGGCGCGAACCTCGGCTGGTCGCCGAGGGTCCTCGACCGGTCGCCGACCCAGTCCCTGGTCGAGGGCGCGGTGGTGCCGCCCGCGCCGGCCGTGCTGCCGGGCGCACCCGTGCCGGACGGGTCCGGGCTGCGGGACTCCCGCGTCCTGGCGTCCACGCCGCACGGCTCGGGCACCGCCGTGCTCACCGCCGACCTCACGCTGCACGCCCCCACGTCGACCAAAGCCGGTGGCTACGCGGCGGTCCTCACGATCACCGTGATCTAGCGGAGGTTGCACAGCTCCAACGGGCCGCCCTCGGGCGTCCGGCACGGCAGGTAGCCCGCGTCCTTCATCCGGATGCGGGCGTCGTCGTGCTCGCGCGCGTAGGTGATGAACTTGGCCTGCAACGAGTCCTCGGCCGGCTGCGTCCTGGTGTACAGGTACTCGACGGTCCAGAACTGGTAGCCCGTGTCCACCCCGGCGACGGCGTCGAACACCTTGCCGTCCAACGACAACGCGGTCAGCTTGTCGGTCTTGCGGGCCTCGGCCACGGACGGCGCGTCGGCGTACCCGATCGCGCCCTCGACGGCGGCGATCTCGTGCACCACGTCGCTGTTCTTGTCCCGCTCGCACCGGATCACCTTGGCCTGCGGGTCGCGGTCCTGGGTGCGGCAGTCGTTGGACGACAGCGCGCCTTCCGTGGTGCCCAGCACGCGGCGCTCGAACAGCTCCCGCGTGCCGGACTCACTGCCCCGGCCGACGATCCGGATGGGCAGCGGATCGCCGCCGCGCAGTTGCCGCCAGTCGGTGTACTGGCCGGTGTAGATGCCGCGCAGCTGCTCCAGGGTGAGCGCGTCGAGGCCCACCGAGTCGTGCACCACCACGTGGTAGACCACGATCGCGGCCTGCTGCGCCACCACGTCGCGGGTCTCCTGCTTGCCGTCCGACAGCGCGATCAGCGCCCGCCCCGGCTCGGCCGCGGCGACCGCCCGGACGCCCGCGATGCTGCCGGTGGCCTCGGTCTCGACGTGCGCCTGCGGGCAGGCTTTCACGTACTGCTCGGCGATCCTGGCCATGGTCGGCATGAACACGCTGGACCCCTCGACCCGCAACGTGCCGGTGCCGCACGCCACGGTCGGGTCCTGGCTCTCCGGCGCCCACGCCAGGGTCAGCACAAGCACGCCCGCCAGCAGCGCGGCCAGACCGCCGGTCAGCCGGGGCAGGGTGAGCAAACGCTCCTGCTTCTCGTCGTGCAGCACGCCCGCGCCGCCGAGGCTGCCCGAGACCTTGACCTCCTTGCCCAGCTCGCCGCTCCGGTTGCCGTCCGGCTCGCGCAGCACCACCAGCAGCTTGAACTTCTGCTTGCGGCGCAACGTCAAGCCGTCCAGCCGCACCCCGTGCCAGACCGGTTCGGCCACGGCGGGCGGGCGGTCCGGGCCGGCGCGGAACAGCCGGCCCACGCTCAGCGCCATCCGCTCCCGCACGGTGGTCAGCGGCGCGCGGACCTGGCCCGCCTCCCGGCCGAAGAACTGGAGGCTGCGCCGCACCTCGGCGCGCAGCTCCTCGGACCCGGCCTCGGAGACCCGCGCGTTCCACACCACCCGGCTGCCGAACGTGAACGTCAGCGGCTTGTCGAAGTCGTCGGTGTCGATGTCGTAGGTGCCGGAGTTGCGCACCCGGATCACCACGATCGACATCCGGTCCAGCACGCGCACCAGTTCGCCCAGCTGCGGCGCGTGCGCGTCGGTCCCGTCGTGCAGCTGTTCGGGGCCCAGGCCGATCTTGGAGTTGTACAGCACTCGGAACCCGACGCGTTTGCGGCGCACGAACAGCCGGTCGATGACCGGGGTCGCGAACAGCAGCGCGATCGCGAGCGCCACCGGACCGGGACCACCGAGGAAGTCCAGCGCGGACCGCAGCATCTGCACACCGAATTCTCGGTCGCGGTCCGCCCGGGGTTTCCGGCATGGCCTGACGTTCACCGGGACTTCATGCCCTGGCAAGATCGCTAGGGCTGGGTGGTGGACAGGAAGTCCTCCAGCGGGACCGGCGTCAGGCCGTCCTGCTTGCACCGGTTGAGGAACGCGACGAAGTCCTCCACGAACGTCTGCCGGAAGTGCATCAGCACGATGTCGCCCGCGTTGAGCTTGCCGCCGGCCTGGAACTGCACCACGCCGTCGTTCACCGCCGCCGTCCACATGACCAGCGCGGCGAACCCGCAGTCGGTGGCCGCGCGCCGGGTGGTGCCGTCGTAGTTGCCGAACGGCGGCCGGAACAGCTTGGGCCGCACGCCCAGCTGGCCCTGGAGGTAGTCGGCGTTGCCGCAGATCTCCTGCTTCTGGAACTCGTAGCCCTTGCCCTGGAGGTTCGGGTGGGTGTTGGTGTGCGCGTGCACCTTCGCGCCCGCCTCGTCCTGCAACGCCTTGAAGAACGGCGGCCCGTCCTGGACGTGCTTGGTGTTGAGGAACAGCGACGGCTGCACGTTCGACGAGCGCATCAGCTCCAGCGCCGCCGGGTGGCGGATCGCGCCGTCGTCGATGGTGATGAACACGTAGGGCTTGTCGGTCTCGATCCGCCGCACCACCGGCAGCAGCCCGTCCGGCGACGCCGGGGCCTTCGCCTGCGCGGTGCCGAACTTGTACGGGTGCTGGAACACCGGGACCGTCACGCCGCCGGGACCGGGCACCGCAGTCGGCGGTGTGGTGGTAGTCACGGTCGTCGTGGTGGTGGTCGTGGACGTGGTGGACGCCGGTCGCGCCACCGGTTCCGCGCCGCACGCCACCGTGACGACGGCGAGCGCGATCGCGACCGCCACTCTGATTCTGCGCATAGCCGGTGATCCCCCCGTGGACTCGGCAAACCCCTGCGGAGACAGGGTGCCTTACACACATTTTGAGACGTTTCCCGGGGCTCCGGGGTTGCCCGTGACGAATCTGCGACCCGGTTCGGCCGGCGGTAGGGTCCGGTCGACCCGAGTGTGGAGGAATCCGATGAGCCTTGAGCGCCCCGTCGCTCCCGACCCCTACTCGCTGCTGCCCGTCGTGGCGGCGTTCGACGTGACGTCCGACGACGTGCGCGACGGCGAGACCCTGCCGGAGGCCCAGGTGCACGCGGCCGGCGACACCTCGCCGCAGCTGTCCTGGTCGGGCTTCCCGGCCGGCACCAAGAGCTTCGTGGTCTCCTGCTTCGACCCGGACGCGCCCACGCCGTCCGGGTTCTGGCACTGGGTCGCGGTGAACCTGCCCGCCTCGGCCACCTCGCTGGACACCGGCGCGGGCGCGTCCGACGACACCCTGCCGGTCGGCGCGTTCCACGTGCGCAACGACTACGGCACCCGGTCGTTCGGCGGTGCCGCGCCGCCGCCCGGCGACCGGGCCCACCGGTACTGCTTCGTGGTGCACGCGGTCGACGTGGAGCGGTTGGACGTGACGCCGGACTCGTCGCCCGCCGTGGTGGCCTTCAACCTGGCGTTCCACACGCTGGCCCGCGCGATCATCACCCCGACGTATGCGAGCTGAGCCGGGAATGAGCGCCTCGCGTCCGGGGTTCCACCAGGGTGTGAGGCACTTCGACCTGGTCATCATCGGCTCCGGCTCCGGCAACTCGATCGCCGACGAGCGATTCGCGGGCTGGGACATCGCGATCGTCGAGAAGGGCGTGTTCGGCGGCACGTGCCTGAACGTCGGGTGCATCCCCACCAAGATGTTCGTGCACACCGCCGACGTGGCCGCCACGCCCGCCGCGGGTGCGCGCCTGGGCGTGGACGCGACCCTCGACGGCGTCCGGTGGACGGACGTGCGCGACCGGATCTTCGGCCGCATCGACCCCATCTCCGCGGGCGGGCGGCGCTGGCGCGCGGAGGAGAACCCGAACACCACCGTGTTCGAGGGCACCGCGCGGTTCGTCGGCCCCAAGGCGCTGGACACCGGCACCGGCGAGGTGATCACCGCCGACCGGTTCGTGCTGGCGGCGGGCTCGCGCCCGGTGCTGCCCGACGTCGCCGACCTGGCGACCACCGGCTACCACACGTCGGACACGATCATGCGGCTCGACGCCCTGCCGGCGCGGCTGACCATCCTGGGCAGCGGGTTCGTCGCGGCCGAGTTCGCGCACGTGTTCTCGTCGTTCGGCGTCGCGGTGACCGTGGTGGGCCGCTCGAACCTGCTGCTGCGCAACGAGGACCACGACGTCGCCGCCCGGTTCACCGACATCGCCGCCGGCAAGTGGGACGTGCGCCTGGGCCGCAAGGCCGTGCGCGCCGAACGCGTCGACGGCGAGGTGCGGCTGCACCTGGAGGGCCCGGAGGGCGCCGAGGTCGTCGGGTCGGACGAACTGCTCGTCGCGGTCGGCCGCACGCCGAACTCCGACCTGCTCGACCTGGCCGCCGCCGGCGTCGACGTGCACCCGGACGGCCGGGTCGTGGTGGACGAGTACCAGCGGACGTCCGCCGAGGGCGTCTTCGCGCTGGGCGACATCAGCTCGGAGCACCAGCTCAAGCACGTGGCCAACCACGAGGCGCGGGTGGTCCAGCACAACCTGCTGCACCCCGACGCCCCGATCGCGGCGGACCACCGGTTCGTGCCGTCGGCGGTGTTCTCCTCGCCGCAGATCGCCTCGGTCGGGCTGACCGAGGAGCAGGCGAAGGCGCGCGGCGCGCGGTACGTGGCGGCGAAGCAGGACTACGCCGCCATCGCCTACGGCTGGGCGATGGAGGACACCACCGGGTTCGCCAAGGTGCTGGCCGACCCGGCGACCGGGCAGCTGCTCGGCGCGCACGTCATCGGGCCGCAGGCGTCCAGCGTGATCCAGCCCCTCGTCCAGGCGATGAGCTTCGGGCAGGACGCGAGGTCGGTGGCCCGGGGGCAGTACTGGATCCACCCCGGGATGCCCGAGGTCGTGGAGAACGCCCTGCTCAACCTCGACCTGGACTGAACCGGGCCGGTCCCGCCCGGGTGCTCCGGGCGGGACCGGGTCCGGGCTCACTCCGGCGGGGTCAGCCGCAGGTCCGGGTCCACCGGGGGTTCGCCGTCGAACCGGGTGGACCCGACCGCGCCCAGCGCGTCGAGCACCAGCGCGATGTCGGTGGCGTTCGGGTCCGCGCCGGACGGCGGCACCTCGAACCAGCCCTTCAGGTCGTCCGGGATCGGGTAGTCCTCCGCGAGGTCCTTGTACAGCTCGCTGCGCCGCCGGGCCTGCTCGCCGAGCTGCTGGTACTCGCGCATCGCCAGGCGCATCCGGATCCAGCGGTAGCGGTCGGTGTCGGCCGCGTCGTCGGCGGTGAAGCGGGTGCGCAGCAGCTCGCCCGCCAGCCTGCCGCGCTCGGCCAGCGCCAGGATCGTCTCCGGGCGCATGAACAGGTTCGTGCCGCCCTCGTGGTCGGCCAGCCGGACGTGCGCGATCCGGCCCCGGTAGCCGGGCAGCGCGGACTGCATGGTGTCCCGCCAGTCCATCATCGTGTTCAGGATGGCCGCCGCGAAGCGGCCCACCCCGCCGATCGCCGTCCACGGCCGGCCGGAGGTCGCCGCGTCCTGCGCGGGCAGCCACACCGGGGGCGCGTCCGGGCCGGGGTACGGGCCGAGGGTGAGGCCGAACGTCGGCCAGCGCGGCAGCAGCGTGTCGAAGAAGTGGATCGGGAAGTTGCTGGTGATCCCGCCGTCGGAGAACCAGTGCAGCCGGGGCTCGGGTTCCGCCCGGCACAGCGGCACCGCCGCGATCAGGCCGGGTAACGGCATGCTCATCCGCACCGCCAGCGCGACCGGCAGGTCGGCGGGCAGCACGCGCAGCGCGAGGTCCGGGTGCAGTGGGCAGCGGTGGTCGGTGTCCGCGCCGCCGGTCGCGCGCACGACCCGTTCGGGCAGGACGTTGCCCAGGCACGCGGCGCAGTACAGCCACGGCGCGGCGGGCTCGGTGAACGGCAGCCGGTACGGCCGGCCCTCGGACAGGTCCGTCGTCATCAGCACCAGGTTCGTGGTGAGGTGCGAGAACTTCAGGTCGGTGACGCCGGACAGCTCGTCGAGCTTGGCGGAGAACCAGTCCGCGATCGGCGGCACCCCGGTCGACGCGGGCACCCCGCACCGCCGGTCCCAGAAGTTCGCCTTCACCGCGCCCGTGCCCGGCACGAGTCCGAAGTGGACCTTCGTCGCCATCCGGTCGAGGAACCGCTTGGCCCCCAACAGGTAGGTGACGGCCACCGCGCTGACGAACGCGAACCCGAGCACCACCCACCACACGACGGCCACCGCCAGCGAAGCGAAGTCTCCGAGGCTCAAGGACATCAGGAGCAGGACGGGGATCAGCGGGACGATCAGCAGCAGCGCCGTGCCCAGCCGGCGAACCCACGCCGACCACCCGGACGCGGTGGACCGCCGCCTCGGCCGCACCCGCACCAGGATCGGCGGCACCACGACCGCGACCACCGCGATCACCGCGATCAGGACCCAGCTCGGCGTGCCGCCCCAACCGACCGCCAGGAACCACGCGGTCGGTCCGGCCAGCCACAGCAGGACGGCCAGCGCCAGCGAGACCTTGGCCCGGTACCCGATCGCCGCGAACAGGGCGAGGACCAGGCACGTGGTCGCGCTGCGGCCGGTGGTGCCCCGGGACTGCATGGAGGCCGCGACGATCCGGTACAGCTTGCGGGTCGACTCGGCGGGCTGGAACAGCTGGGCCATCCGCCAGCCGGGCGCGGCGAACCACCGGATCGTCTCGGCGAGCTTGTCGAACCCGCCGCGCTCGCGCCCCTTCTCGGCGGCGGCGGTGAAGGCGGCGGCGATCGCCCCGGCCGACGCCCCGCCCAACGACCGGAACCGGTAGTGCCGGGCCAGTTCGACCACCGCCCACGGGTAGACCACGCCGCTCGTGGTCCCGCCCCGCATGGTCACGTCGCAGTAGCGGTTGAACTCTTCCCGTTCGTCGGCCTGCTCGTCGGCCATGGGCGACCTCCCTCGCGCCGGACAATGATCGCGCCCGGCGACGGCGAAGGCGCTAGACCGATCGACTGGTCCCCAGCGGCCACCCGGACCTTGATGCGTTCGATCGGGTGAATATCGATCATTCCCATAACGCTCGGTGTCCAAACGTCGAAGGACCGGTCATCCGGCGGATCACCAGCCGGGCCGACGAATACGGACATCACCATGACGCAGCCACCGACCGACCCGTCCGGTCTGCCGCCCGGCACCCCACCCCCGTTCGGGGCAACTCCGCCGCACGGCTGGACGCCGCCGGCCGCCGGCGCACCGCAGGCCCCCGCCGGCCATCAGGGCGTGCCCGGCCGGATCCCGGGCGCACCGCAGGGGTGGACCGGTCAGCCGGGTTGGACCGGTCAGCCGGGGTGGGTGGGGCAGCACGGCGTCGGCGGGCCGCCGTGGGGTGGTCCGCCGGTCCGGAAGAAGACGCCGAAGTGGCCGTGGATCGTGGTCGGGGTGGTCGGCCTCCTGCTGGTGGGGGCGGTGGCGACCAGCCGACCGGGTGCGAACACGAGGCTGGGCGCCTCGACCACCGCCACGCCGGCGACGACGTCCGCGCCCGAGCTGGTCAAGGCCGCGGAACCGACGCCGGCGGTCACCACGACCACCCGGCCGCCCGTCCCGCCGTCGGTCTACACCGGGGTCGGCGACGACGTGATCACCCTGGACCGGCCGGCGGGCCTCAAGATCGTCAAGTTCGAGTGCCCCGCCTGCACCGGCAACACCGTGCTCAAGTCCAACGGGTTCGAATCCCTGCTGGTGAACGAGATCGGCGCGTACACGGGGGTGCGCTGGCTGGACATCCGCGACGGCAGCCGCACGACGACGCTGACCGTCAACGCCACCGGGGCGTGGACCGCGACGGTCGGCGAGTTCGACCTCGCGGCCACCGCCACCGGGCCGATGTCGGGCTCGGGCGACTCCGTGCAGCTGTTCCTGGGCGCGTCCCGCAAGGCGCGGATCACCAACTCCGGCGAGGGCAACTTCATCGTGCAGGCGGTGTCGGTCGAACGCGGCCGGCTCCAGTTGGCGGTGAACCACATCGGCGGGTACGAGGGCACCGTCGAACTGGCCGGGCCCGCGATCATCCAGGTCACCTCGTCCGGCGACTGGACGATCACCCCGTCCTGAACAGGCCGTTGGCGCGGGCGACGTCGGCGACCTGCTCCGGCGTGCCGGACATGATCGTGCGGACGTTCGCGGTCACCAGTTCGATCGGCCAGTCCCACCACGCGGCGCGCAGCAGCAGGTCGACGCCCTCGTCGGAGTAGCGCCGCTTGACCGGTCGGGCGGGGTTGCCGCCGACCACGGTGTAGGGCGGGACGTCGGAGGTCACCACCGCGCCGGTCGCGACGATCGCACCGTCGCCGATCCGCACGCCCGGCATGACCAGGGTGTGGTAGCCGAACCAGACGTCGTTGCCGACGACCGTGTCGCCGCGCGTCTCCATGTTCGTCATCAGGTCGACGGTGGACTCCGCCCAGGAGCCGCCGAAGATCGTGAAGGGGAACGTGGAGACGCCCGTGGTCAGGTGGTTCGCCCCGGCCATGATGAACCGGGTGTCGGTGGCCAGCGCGCAGAACCGGCCGATGACGAGCTTCTCCCGGCCGTAGCCGTACAGGACGTTGCGGGTCGCGAACCCGGTCGCGTGCTCCGGGTCGTCGTAGTAGGTGTAGTCGCCGACCTCGATCGTCGGCGAGCCCTCCAGCAGGGGCTTGAGCAGCACCACCCTCGGGTGCTCGGACAACGGGTGCAGGATGTTCGGGTCGGGCGTCAAATCCACTCCTATCGCAACTCGTGTTGCGTTAACCCTGGCACGGTCCACACGCTAAACGCAACCCGTGTCGCGTTAGGGGTAGGTGTGTCGCCGTTCGCGCAACTCGTGTTGCCTTTGTCGCCTTGTGGGGGTCGTTAATGCAACTCGTGTTGCGTTAGGATTGCGGTACCTCACGCGAGAACGGAGCGTCGTTGACCAACCGACCCGGTGGGCGGTCCGCCCGCGTGCGTGCCGTCGTCCTCGAAGCCACCTACGCCGAACTCGTCCGGCGCGGCTACCTCGGCATGACCGTCGAGAACGTGGCCGACCGCGCGGGCGTGCACAAGACGACCGTGTACCGGCGGTGGGGCACCGTCGACGTCCTCATCGCCGACGCCCTCGACGACAGCCGCGACGCGGAGTGGCCCGCCCCCGACACCGGCACGCTCGAAGGCGACCTGATCGCCCTCGCCACCGAGGTCGTCGACGTCTTCACCGACCCGGCCCGCAGCGCCGTCCCGGAGGCGGTCGTCACGGCCGCGTTGCAGTCCAGCCGCGCGCGCCGGGCCAAGGAGGACTTCTACGCCGCCCGGCACGCCCAGGCGGCCGTCGTCGCGAT
Source organism: Saccharothrix sp. NBAS 001 (assembly GCF_056640475.1). Classification (NCBI taxonomy): domain Bacteria; kingdom Bacillati; phylum Actinomycetota; class Actinomycetes; order Pseudonocardiales; family Pseudonocardiaceae; genus Saccharothrix; species Saccharothrix sp. NBAS 001. The sequence continues at coordinate 6,268,304 of NZ_CM153251.1, read as the reverse complement.
CCGCGCGATCCGGCGCGGCGAACTCGCGGCGGACACCGACCCGGTCGAGCTGATCCGGCTCACCTGCGCCCCGCTCTACTACCGGATCTTCATCACCGGCGAGCCGATCGACCGGGCGACCGCCGAGCGCTCGGCCCGTGCGGCGATCGCCGCCGCGCGAGCCGGCCTGCTCGCGACGACGACCACGCCCGAGGGCTAGAAGCGTTACCAGCGCGGGATTCGCGGGTCCGGCGCACGCGCCGCCGAGCCGATCCGCCGCACCGGGCGGGACCGGCACGCTGCCGACCGCGCGCGCTGTGCACCCCGTCCCGGGCGGACGCGGTCATCGGGCCGGCGGTCGGGTACCCGCGCCGAGCACCAGCACGCCGGCCTCCGGGTCCTCGCCGGGCCGCAGCAGGGCGAACCGCCACGGCCGGTCGTCCACGGTCGCGTCCGTCGTCCGGAACTCCTGCACCGCGCGGCAGTCCCACCACGGCGCGAGGTCGGTGCGCCGGGAACGCAAGTCCCGCAACAACTCCGCGAACCGGGGATCGTCCGGCGACCGGTCGGCCCGCGCCCGGAACTGCCGGAAGACGGTGCGCGCCAACGGCTCCCAGTCCGGCGTGCGGGCCCGCCAGGCCGGGTCGGTGAACGCCAGCACCAGGTTGCGGTCGGGCAGCGCCAACGCGGCGAACCCGTCGTTGGCCGCCACCACGTCGAACCGCCGGTCCACCACCGCCGCCGGCGCGGTCAGCCCGTCCACCACCGGCCGCAGCCCGGCGAGGTCCACGTCCGCCGGCTGCGCGCGCAGCCCGGCCAGCGCCAGCACGTGCCGGTGCGCGTCCGGGTCCAGCCGCAACGCGCGCGCCACCGCGTCGAGCACCTGCCGGGACGTGTCCACCCGGCCCTGCTCCAGCCACGTGTACCAGGCCAGGCCGACCCCGGACAGCGCGGCGACCTCCTCGCGCCGCAGCCCCGGCGTCCGCCGCCGCCCGCCCGCCGCCAACCCGACGTCCGCCGGGGCCAGCAGAGCCCGGTGCGCCCGCAGGAACCGCCCCAACTCCTGTCTGGTCGACATGCCTGCGAGCCTATTACCGCCGCTCACCGCACAAACGCCTGTCTCGCCCGCTGGACGCGGCCCGGCCAGCATCGAGGCCATGACCTTGTGGCGACGCGATCCCGACTCCTCCGACCGCACCGAACCGCGCGTGTACATCAGGGCGTTCGTCCAGCCGGGCACGATCGAGGAGGCCATCGGCTTCTACGAACGGCTCCTGGGCGTCGAGGCCGACCTGCGCACCCCGTACCCCGAGAAGGGCCTGTCCCTGGCGACCGTCGGCGCGTTCCTGATCATCGAGGGCGACGACGAGACCGTCGCACCGTTCCGGGCCACGCACGGCACCCTGCTCGTGGACGACGTCGCCGGCTACCTGGAACGGCTGGCCGCCGAGGGCGCGGTGATCACCGACCCGCCGGTGGACGTGCCGACCGGCGTCGGGTTCACCGCGCGGCACCCCGACGGGACGGTGGTCGAGTACGTGCACCACCGCCCGCAGCCGCACGAGCGCTAGGGCCTGGCCCGAACGCCGGATGGTGGGGGTGGCGAGTCGATCATGGCCTGGTGGGAGGTGGGGGTGTTGTCGTAGCGGGTGGTGATGGCGCGGAACTGCGTGAGCCGGGCCGAGTTCGTCGATCGCCTCGGCGACCACCCGCACCTCCGGCCGCCGGCGACGGGGTGCCGTCCCGGGACCACCGCCGCAAACGCGTGCGGACCGTCGTCCACGGCCCGTACCGCCCCGGCGGGTCCCGCCGCGCCACACCGGTCTCCGCCTTGAGCGCACCACAACCCGAGATCGAACCGGACCAACCGACACCACTTCGAGGACTGGCTCTGGCGTTCGGGGACGCCGGGCTCCCGGGTCTGGACCGAGGTGCGCACGTCCACGCCCGGCACCCGTTCGTCCAATGCGGACCGGAAGGCCGCGAACGCCTCGGGATTCCCGACGCGGGGGACTAGATCCGGTCCAGGAACTCGTCGACCTCGGCCAGCGCCCGCTCCCGCACCGACTCCGCGGACAGGAACAGGTCGTGCATCCCGTTGTCCACCTGCACCACGGTGACGTCCCGGCCGATCTTCGGGGCCCACCGCTGCATGTGCTCGACGTCGAGCACGGTGTCCGCGGTCATCGCCTCGGGCGACCACGCCTTGCCGTGCAGCAGGCTCCGGCCGGAGCGCAGCACCAGCACCGGCACCCGCACGTCCAGCCCCCGGTGCAGTTGCGCCTGGCCCCGGCGCACCGCGCGCAGCCAGCCCGCGAGCACCGGGAACGCCTCGACGGGCTTCCAGTTCGTGTCGAAGTCCCACTCCCCGTGGTGGTCGGCGTGGATGCTCTCGCCGTACACCGGGCCCAGGCCCTTCTTCAGCACCAGGTGCGGCGCGACCCGGCCGATGCCCCGGATGAACGCGGTGCCGACCGTGCGGGTGATCCACGGCTCGGCCAGGTCCAGCCACGGGCTGTTGAGCACCAGCGCGTCGAGCACGTCGTCCGCGCGGCGCTCGTGCGCCCACAGCGAGGTGATCAGCCCGCCGGTCGAGTGGCCCATCACCACCAGCCGCCCGTGGTGGTCCTCCTCGCGGATCACCCGCACCGCCGCGTCGATCTCCTCGAAGTGCTCGGCCAGGTCGGCCACGTAGTTGGCCGGCTGGCCGGGCTTGAGCGAACGGCCGTACGCGCGCAGGTCGATCGCGTAGAAGTCGTACCCGCGCGCGGTGAAGTGCTCGGCGACGTGCTTCTGGAAGAAGTAGTCGGCGAAGCCGTGGACGTAGAACACGGCACCCCTGGTCGCGGGCTGGGCGCGGCGGCGGACCAGCGTCGCGGTCACGTCCCCGCCGCCCAGCGGCAGCGTCCGGGTCTCGTAGTCGGTACCGAGCACGTCTGCGGTCATCGCGCCAGTGTGCACGCAGATCGAGCCTTTCGGGGAGATGCCGGTCGCGGGTCGTGGCAGTCTGGAAGGCATGAGTGAGGAGATCGAGCGGTCGACGGCGCGTGTTCGTTTCCCCGGCATCAGCCCGAGGGCCTACGAACACCCGGTCGACAGGGGGGCGTTGGCGGTCTTGCGCGCGGTGCCGGGAATCGGGCCCGTGTTGCAGGCGGTGGCAGGCGCGTTCACCGAGCGGGGTGAGCGCCTGATGTACGTGGCTTCCGCGATCCGCGTGGGGCCGAAGCAGTACCCGGATCTGGACCGGATCCGGCTGGAGGCGGCGGCCACGCTGGACCTCGACCCGGCGCCGGAGCTGTACGTGCAGCGCGACGCGCAGGTGTACGCGCGGACGCTGGGCATCGACAAGCCGTTCATCGTGGTGTCGACCGGCCTGCTGGAGCTGCTGGACAACGACAGCCGGCGGTTCGTGATCGGCCACGAGATGGGCCACGTGCTGTCCGGGCACGCGCTGTACCAGACCATCCTGTACCGGCTGATGGAGTTGCAGCACGGGCTGGGCTGGATGCCGGCCGGGTTCTGGGCGGTGCGCGCGGTGATCGCGGCGCTGCTGGAGTGGTACCGCAAGACCGAGCTGAGTTGCGACCGGGCCGGGCTGCTGGTCTGCCAGGACCCGGCGGCGGCGCTGCGGGTGCACGTCGCGCTGGCCGGCGGGATGGACCTGTCCCAGGTGGACACCGCCGAGTTCCTCAAGCAGGCCAAGGAGTACGAGCAGGTCGAGGACGTCCGGGACAGCCTGCTGAAGCTGATCAAGACCTGGCGCAGCACGCACCCGATGGCCGTCGTGCGGGCCGCCGAACTCCAGCGCTGGGCGGCGGGCGAGGAGTACCGGGAGATCCTCACCGGCACCTACCCGCGGCGGGACGACGACCAGCCCACCTCGACCTTCACCGAGGACATCAAGTCCGCGGCGAAGTCGTACAAGGACTCCGCGCAGCGCTCCGAGGACCCGCTGGTCAAGGTGCTCAACGAGGTCGGCGACGTGCTGGTCGGCGCGGCGGACAGGGTGCGGTCGAAGTTCAACGGCCAGTAGGCCGAAAGTGTGCAACGCGCCCGGCGTTGGGCTGATCGGCCCAGCGGTGTCGTCCATCCGGGTTAGCCTCTGATCTGTTGCGGTCGATCAGAGGAGGGGCTGTGCGCGCATTCGTGGTGGCACTGGTGCTGGCGCTGGTGGGCGGGGGCGCGGCGAGCGCCGACCCCAGGGTGGTGGGTGGCTCGCGGGTGTCGATCGGCGACTACCCGTGGGTCGTCTACCTGGCCGACTCGGGCGGGCGGCAGTTCTGCGGCGGGACGCTGGTCGCGCCGACCAAGGTGGTCACCGCCGCGCACTGCACCGGGGCGCTCGCGCCGACGATCTCCCGGGTCGTGGTGGGCCGCGAGGACAAGACCGACGACCGGCAGGGCGAGGCGCTGCCGGTGAGCGGGGTCTGGACGCACCCCGACTACCAGTCCGCCGACCGGGGCAACGACGTCGCCGTGGTGACGCTGGCGCGCGCCACGTCCGCGCGGCCGTTGGGGCTGGCGGACGACCCGGCGCTGTACGCGGCGGGCACGGCGGCGGTGGCGCTGGGCTGGGGCCGCACCTCCGAGCAGGGCGCGACGTCGAAGTACCTGCGGGGCGTGACGGTGCCGGTGGTGTCGGACGAGTCGTGCGCCCGGTCGTACGGGCTGTTCCGGTCCGGGGCGATGGTGTGCGCCGGCGTGCCCGAGGGCGGGCGGGACACCTGCCAGGGCGATTCGGGCGGACCGCTGGCGGTGGGCGGGAAGTTGATCGGCATCACGTCGTGGGGCGAGGGCTGCGCGCGCAAGGGCAAGCCCGGGGTGTACACGAAGGTGTCGACCTATCGGGTGGTGATCGAGCAGCAGCTTCACACCGCGGGGTGACGTCCGGTTGTGGCGTCCCGGACCGGCGGATTCAGTGTGCCGATATGCGGACGTTGATGGCAGTGCTGCTCGCCCTGGTGGTCTTCGCGCCGAACGCGGCGGCGGCCCGGGAGCCGGTGGATCCGAGGGTGGTCGGCGGCACCGCCGTGGAGGGTGTCGAGGACTACCCGTTCGTGGTGGCCCTCGTCCTGCCGGACGGGGAGCAGTTCTGCGGTGGCGCGCTGGTCGCGCCGAACCGGGTGGTGACCGCCGCGCACTGCGCGGTCGGCAAGGGTCCCGGCGACCTCCTGGTGGTGGGCGGTCGGATCGACCTGACCACGCGGGACGGCGTCGTGTCCGGCGTGACCGGGGTCGAGGTGCACGACGGCTACGTGGGCGCGGACACCGGCAACGACATCGCGTGGCTGACGACCGCCGAGGCGTTCCCGTACGAGCCGGTGGACCTGCCCGCGCGCCGGGAGGACCTCTACCGGGCCGGCGCGGTGGGCACGGTCGTCGGCTGGGGCCGCACCGAGGAGGGCGGGCCGACGAGCGAGGTGCTGCGCGAGGCGGACGTGCCGATCACGTCGGACACCGCGTGCGCCGCGGCGTACCGGGCCTACGACCCGGAGTCGATGTTCTGCGCGGGTCGCCCGGAGGGCGGGGTCGACGCCTGCCAGGGCGATTCGGGCGGGCCGTTCGTGGTGGACGGCAAGTTGGCCGGCATCGTGTCGTGGGGCGTGGGCTGCGCCCGGCCCGACTACCCCGGCGTCTACACCCGGGTCGCCAACTACGTGTGACCTGACGCGTCCGGGCCCGGGGGTCGTGCCACGACCCCCGGGCCGGCGCGCGTCCGGGGCCGTCCGGTCAGACGACCAGGCCGACGGACATGGTCAGGAACACGGCGGCGCACACGGCGTCCAGGGCCGTGGTCACGCCGGGCTTGCGCAGCCGCCGGCCCATGCTGCTCGCCGCGAGCACGATCATCAGCTCCCACACCGCCGCGAGTCCCAGGAAGATCACCGCGAGCAGGGTGAGCTGCGCGGCCGGGCTCCCGGTGCCGATGAACTGCGGCAGGAACGCCAGGCTGAACAGCAGCATCTTCGGGTTGGTGATGTTGGTCAGGAAGCCCTGCCGGAACGGCCGGTCGGCCACGACCGCGCGGCCCTCGTCCTCGGTGGCGGTCCGCCGCAGCAGCCCGCGCGCGATGCTCAGCGCCAGGTAGAGCAGGTAGGCCGCGCCGACCCACTTCAGCGCGGTCAGCACCGCCGGGTACCGGGCGATCACCACGCCGAGGCCGGAGATGACCAGCGCGACCTGCACGGCCGCCGCCGTGTGGATGCCGGCCAGCGCCCACAGCCCCGCCCTGGTGCCGGCCCGCATCGACGTCCGGAGCAGGAGGAAGGCGTCCACGCCGGGCGTGAGCACGACCACCGCGCAGGCGATCAGGAACGTCGGTAGCTGGGTGAAGTCCAGTTGCATGGGTTTCCCTCCCTCGGTGACCGGACAGATGAGCGTGATCTGCCTCACGAGCCGGCAAATTTCCGGCACTACACGATCCTAACAACAGATTTTCCGGATTTGATACCACCTTGACGCATCCGCTACGGTTCGTGGCCAATCGGACGCACACGGTGAAACACCGGCCGATCGCACTAAGGAAGTGCTCCATGCGCCTCAGCGCACTGGTCCTGACCGCGCTCCTGCTGAGCGCCCTCCCCGCCCAGGCCGTGGTAGGCGGCCAGAACGCCCCGGACACCCCGTGGGCGGTCGCGCTCTACGACGCGCGGGGCAACTTCTTCTGCGGCGGCGTGCTGGTCGGCGAGCGCAAGGTCCTCACCGCCGCCCACTGCACGATCGAGCGCACCACGCTCTCCGAGCACGACCGGCGGCCCGCCGACCTGCGCGTGGTGGTCGGCCGGCGCGACCTCGACACCGCCGCCGGCCGCCAGGTGGCCGTGACGGAGGTGCGCCGGCACCCGGCGTTCCGGTCCGTGGCGACCGGCGACGACGTGGCCGCGCTCACCCTCGCCGAGCCGGTGCCGTTCCAGCCGATCGGCGTGGGCCAGGCCCGCGCCGGGGACCGGGCGGTCGTGCTGGGCTGGGGGCGCACCACCGAGATCGCGCCGCCGAGCCGGACGCTGCGCCAGGTCGACCTGCCGGTGTGGGCGGACGCCGAGTGCGCGAAAGCCGTCAACGGTTACCGCGCGGACGCGATGATCTGCGCGGGCTACCCGGAGGGCGGCAAGGACGCCTGCGAGGGCGACTCCGGCGGCCCGCTGGTCGTGGGCGGCCTGCTGGTGGGGGTCGTCTCCTACGGGCACGGCTGCGCGCGGGCGGGCGAGCCGGGCGTCTACACGAGGGTGAGCCGATACCTCGGCGAAATCTGAGACTGTGGTACCAACGCGGTGTGCGCTCGCATCCCTATCCGGCCACACTGCGCCGCAAGTGGTCAGCGGATCTGACCTCCGCGCAGCTGTACGCCCTGCTCAAACTGCGTGGCGAGGTCTTCGTGGTCGAGCAGTCCTGCCCCTACCCGGAGCTGGACGGCCGTGACCTCGACTCTGATACCAGGCACTTCTGGCTGGAGTCCGACGGTTCCCCCGAGCCGCGGGCGTACCTGCGGCTGCTGGAGGAACCCGACGGCACGTTCCGGATCGGCCGGGTGTGCACGGCGCGGTCCGCGCGCGGGCGCGGCTACAGCCGGCGGCTGATGGAGGCCGCGCTGGTCGAGGTCGGCCGGCGGGTGTGCGTGCTGGACGCGCAGACCTACGTGGCCGACTTCTACGCCTCGTTCGGCTTCATGCCGGTCGGCGCGGAGTTCATCGAGGACGGGATACCGCACCTGCGGATGCGCCGGTCTCGCTGATCACCCGCACCGCCCGCTCGACGTCCGCCTCGGTCAGGTCGGCCCGCGCGGTCAGCCGCAGCCGGGAGATCTGGTCGGGCACCGACGGCGGCCGGAAGCAGCCGACCAGCACGCCCTGCGCCCGGCACGCCTCGGCCCAGCCGAGCGCCGCCTCGGGCGACGGGGCCTGCACCGAGACCACCGCCGCGGTCGGGCTGCTCACCCGCAGCCCCTTGTCCCGCAGCCGGAACGCCAGGTCCTGCGCCACGTCCAACGCGCGCGTGGCGCGGTCGGGCTCCTCGCGCACGACCTTGAGCGCGGCCAGCGCCGCCGCCACGCTGCCCGGCGCGAGGCCGGTGTCGAAGATGAACGTCCGCGCGGTGTCCACCAGGTGCTTGATCACCCGGCTCGGCCCGAGCACCGCGCCGCCCTGCGTGCCCAGCGCCTTGGACAGCGTCACCGTGGTCACCACGTCCGGCGCCTTCGCCAGGCCCGCCGCGTGCACCGAGCCCCGGCCGCCCTCGCCGAGCACGCCCAGGCCGTGCGCGTCGTCCACGACCAGCGCCGAGCCGTGCTCCCGGCACACCGAGGCGAGTTCGGCCAGCGGGGCCAGGTCGCCGTCGACCGAGAACACCGAGTCGGTGACCACCAGCGCCCGCCTCTTGCCCCGGGTGGACAGCGCGTGCGCGACCTGCGGCACGTCGCAGTGCCCGGCCACCACCACGTCCGCCTTGGACAGCCGGGTGCCGTCGATCAGCGACGCGTGGATGTGCTGGTCGGCCACGATCGCGGTGCCCGGCCCGGACAGCGCGGTGAGCGCGCCCAGGTTCGCCAGGTAGCCGGAGGAGAACACCAGCGCGGACTGCGCGCCGCAGAAGTTCGCCAGCTCGTACTCCAGCTCGGTGTGCAGCTCGGTCGAGCCGGTCACCAGCCGGGAGCCCGTCGAGCCCGCGCCCCAGCGCAGCGCCGCCGCGGCCGCCGCGCCCATCACCCGCTTGTCGCGGGCCAGGCCGAGGTAGTCGTTGGACGCCAGGTCCAGGTCGGTCGAGTCGGCCGGGCGAGGTCGCACCCGGCGGGCCAGGCCGGCTTTCGCGCGGGCCTCCGCGCGGGTGTCGATCCAGTCGAACACCGACTCCGGTCCGGTCGCCGCCTCTGTGCTCACACTCACGCCGGCAGTCTCCCATCCGGCCGCTAACGTCCCCGCGTGGACCTCTTCCAGCTCGGTTCGCCAGACCTGCGGACGTTGCGCACCGACGCGCCGGTGCACCGGGACGAGACCACCGGGTTGTGGCTGGTCAGCCGGTACGACGACGTGCGGGCCGTCCTCGCCGACCCGGGGCGCTTCCACCCCGACAACGCGCTCACCGCCGTCACCGCCATCCCGCGCCCGGTGCTGCGCGTGCTGGCCCGCGCGGGCTTCTCGCTGCCGCCGACGCTGGCCAACAACGGCACCGACACGCACGCCGGGCTGCGCCGGCTCGTCGCCCGGTTCCTCACCCCGGCCCGGGTGGCGGCGATGCGGCCCCGGATCGCCGAGCTGGCCCGGGAACGGCTCGCGCGGCTGGCGGGTCCGGTCGCCGACCTGCACCCCGCGCTGGCCCGCGACCTGCCGGCGATCGTGCTGATGGAGGTCATGGGCGTGCCGGTGGACGGCGGCGACCAGGAGGGCGTGGACATCGCGCTGCTCAAGCGGTGGAGCACGGCGTCGCTGGAGCTGTTCTGGGGCAACCCGTCGCTGGAGCGGCAGTACGAGCTGGCCGGGCCGAGCGCCGAGTTCCACCGCTGGCTGACCCGCCGGCTGCGGGCCGCGCGCGGCGACGACGACCTGTTCGGCGCGCTGCGGGACGTGCCGATCCGGGAGGCCGCCGGGCTCTGCTACTTCCTGCTCATCGCCGGCCAGGAGACCACCACCCAGCTGCTGTGCGCGGTGTTCGACGCGGTGCTGCGGCAGGGCGACCTGTGGTCGCGGCTGGGCGAGCCGGGGATGGCCGGGCGGGTGGTGGAGGAGGTGCTGCGCCGCGACCCGCCGGTCAGCACGTGGCGGCGGGTCGCGGCCGAACCGGTGACCATCGCCGGCGTGGACGTCCCGGCGGGCGCGCAGCTGCTGCTGATGCTCGCGGGCACCGGCTCCGACCCGGACGTGTTCGCCGAGCCGGAGCGGCTGTGCCCGGTGCGGCCCAACGCCCGCAAGCACCTGGCGTTCGGGTTCGGCCGGCACTTCTGCCTGGGCGCGGGCCTGGCCCGGCTGGAGGGCGAGGTGGTGCTGCGGGAGACCTTCGAGCGGTTCCCGCAGCTGCGCCTGGCCTCCGCCGAGCCACCGCCGATGCTCGGGCTGCTGTCGTTCCGCGCGCCGTTGAGCGTCCTGGTCGACCTGGGCGGCCCGGTCGGGTCGACGCCCGACCGGGCCGTTCAGTTCGCGTAGCGGCGCACCGAGTCCGGGTGGATGACCAGCCGGACCCAGTCGCCCGCCAGCATCGCGGCGAGTTCGCCGGCGCGGGTCGGGTCGTCGAGGTCCCAGTAGCGGGCGGCCAGCCGGGAGCACAGCTCGTGCGCCCCGTCCGGCTCCACGGTGGCGGGGCCCGCGACCGACACCCAGTGCTCGCGCTCGCCGACCGGGGCGGCGACGACGAGCGAGGCGCGCGGGTCGCGGGCCAGCCGCCGCACCTTGAGCGAGTCCGGGGCCGTGAACAGCTGGACCGCGCCCTCGGCGGTGGCCTCGAACCACACCGGCCGGGGTTGGGCCGGGACCGGCCCGGCGGCCACGGACAGGAACCCGTGCAGGGGGCGGGCGAGGAGTTCCAGGTCCTCGGCGGTCAGCGAACTCTGGTCGGCGCTCATCACGGCCTTTCCGGTCTTCGGGTGATCACGGGACGAGCACCAGCTTGCCCGTCGTGGCCCGGGACTCCAGCGCCCGGTGCGCGCGGGCGGCCTCGGCCAGCGGCAGGGCCTCGCCGAGCACGGTCCGCAGCCCCAGCCCGAGCGCCTCGCGCGCCAGGTCGGGGGTGGCCCGCTGGGCCAGGCCGATCAGCGCCGCGCCCTTGGCGAACACCTCCGACGGCGTGACGTCGAGCGGTTCGCCGCTCGCGAACCCGAACAGCAGCAGCCGGCCGACACCGGGCCGCAGCAGCTCGAACGACCGCCGCGCCACCGACCCGCCGACCGACGAGAACGCCACGTCCACCTCGGCGACCCCCTCGTGCCAGCCGTCCACGCCGTAGTCGACGGTCTCGTGCGCGCCCAGGTCACGGGCCAGCGCCAGCTTCTCCGCCCCCCGCGCGGCGGCCACCACGACGGCCCCGGCCCGCGCCGCGAGCTGCACCAGGAGGCTGCCGACCCCACCCGCGGCGGCCTCGACCAGCACCCGTTCACCGGCCACGAGACCGACCCGGCGGACCGCCTGCACGGCCGTGGCGCCCTGGAGGAACAGGGCGAGCGCCCGGTGGTCGTCGACGTCGTCGGGGACCTCCACCGGCTCCTTGAGCACGGCCAGCTCCGCGTACGCCTCGCCGGACGGCACGCCGATCACCCGCCGGCCGTCGGCGGTCACCCCGACCACCTCGGAGCCGAGCCGCCCGTCCGGCGTGACGGCCGCCGGGTACCACGGGAACAGCTTCGCGCCCCGGCCCGACCGGATCACCGTCTCGCCGTAGTTGACGCCGATCGCGGTGACCCGGACCAGCTCCTCGCCCGGTCCGGCGACCGGGTCGGGCACCTCGACCTCCCGCAGCACCTCGGCCGGACCGAACTCCGTGAACCGCACCGCGCGCATGGCTCCCCCTTCGACGGATTAACCGGACCATTGGTCCGGTTGACCTCCGCTACAATACGGACCAACGGTCCGCTTTTGTCAAGGGGAGGTTCGCCGGTGGCCGAACGTGCGGACGCCGCGCGCAACCGCGCGGCGATCCTGGCCGCCGCCTGCCGGCTGATCGGCGAGCACGGCCTCGACGGCGTGAACATGGCGGACGTCGCGGTCGCGGCGGGCGTCGGCAAGGGCACCCTGTTCCGCCGGTTCGGCGACCGGGAGGGCCTGGTCCAGGCCGTCGTCGCGGAGAGCGCGCGGGCGTGGCTGGCCGAGTCCGAGATCCTCGTCACCGCCGCGGACCTGCCCGCCGCCGAGAGGGTGATCACGTTCGTCGGCACCCTGTTCGACCACGTGCTGGCCTCCCTGCCGGTGATCCGGGCGCTGGAGCGGGTGACGGCCGCGAGCACCGGGTGCGACGCGAACTTCGCCCTCACCCACCGCCGCCTCCAGGACCTGATCGCGCAGGTCAGGCCCGATTCGGACGCCGACTACCTGGCGCACGCGCTGCTGGCCAACCTGCGCGGCGAGGTGGTCCACCACCTGGTCCACCGGATGGGGCTGCCGGTCGAGCAGGTCCGTTCGGGTGTGACCGCGCTCGCCCGCGCAGTGCTCACCGGGGACTTGGAGCCGGTCGACCGAAGTGCGACGATGCCGGGGCTGTAGGGGTGCGCGAGGAAGCCGGTGCGAATCCGGCGCGGTCCCGCCACTGTGACCGGGCACGTGGATCCGGGAGTCAGGAACTCGGCCCCCGATCTCACCGCACCGGACCCGGGCGTGGACACCCGAGGAAGGACACCGCCGCATGGGCGCGCGTTTCCCCTTTTCCGCCGTCGTCGGCCACGACGACCTCCGCACGGCGCTGCTGCTCAACGCCGTGCACCCCGGTATCGGCGGGGTGCTCGTCCGAGGCGAGAAGGGAACCGCGAAGTCGACCGTGGTCCGCGCCCTGGCCGCGCTGCTGCCGACCCTGGACGTGGTCGCCGGCTGCCGCTTCGGCTGCGACCCCGCCGTGGACGCCGAGTGCCCGGACGGCCCGCACGACGGCCCGGCGGAACGCCGCACCGCGCGCCTGGTCGAACTGCCGGTCGGCGCGACCGAGGACCGGCTGATCGGCTCGCTGGACCTGGAGCGCGCGCTGACCGAGGGCGTGCGGGCCTACCAGCCCGGCCTGCTGGCCGCCGCGCACCGGGGCGTGCTCTACGTGGACGAGGTCAACCTGCTGCACGACCACCTGGTCGACCTGCTGCTCGACGCCGCCGCGATGGGTCGCGCGCACGTCGAGCGCGAGGGCGTATCCGTCTCGCACGCCGCGTCGTTCCTCCTGGTGGGCACCATGAACCCGGAGGAGGGCGAGTTGCGGCCACAGCTGCTGGACCGCTTCGGCCTCACCGTGGCCGTGCGGGCGGCCCGCGACGTCGGCACCCGGACCGAGGTGATCCGCCGCCGGCTGGCCTACGAGGCCGACCCCGCCGGTTTCGCCGCCCGGTGGGCCGACGAGGACGCCGCGCTGGCCGCCCGGATCGTGGCGGCGCGCGCCCGGCTGTCCGCCGTCGTGCTGCCCGACGCCGAGGTGCGCCGGATCGCCGGCATCTGCGCCGCGTTCGACGTCGACGGGATGCGCGCGGACCTGGTCGTGGCCCGCACCGCCGTCGCGCACGCCGCGTGGCGCGGCGCGGACGAGGTCGCCGAGCCGGACGTGGAGGCCGCCGTCCGGCTGGCCCTGCCGCACCGCAAGCGCCGCGACCCGTTCGACGAGCCCGGCCTGGAGGAGCAGCAGCTCGAAGACGCCATGCGGCAGGGCGCCGAGCACGCCGCCGACGACCCCGACGACGAAGGCCCCGACGACGGCGGTCCCGACGACGGGCCGGACGGCCCGGACGACGGCGGCGGGCTCCCGCAGGACGCCCCCGAAACCCCGTCCGACGCCACCTCGGACAGCTCCGCGCCGCAGCGGCCCGGCGGGTCGTCCGGCGAACGCACGCACGCGCCCGCGCCGTCGTTCAAGGCCCGGCTGCTCCAGGTGCCCGGTGTCGGCGAAGGCGCTCCCGGCAAGCGTTCCCGGGCCCGCGCCCGCACCGGCCGGGTGGTCCGCTCGTCCACCTCGGACGGGTCGGGCCTGCACCTGGTCGGCACGCTCGGCGCGGCGGCGCCGTTCCAGGCCGCGCGCGGGCGCAGCGGCCCCGGTCTGCTGCTGCGCGGCACCGACCTGCGGCTGTCGGTGCGCGAGGGCAAGGAGAGCAACCTGGTCCTGTTCGTGGTCGACGCGTCCGGCTCGATGGCCGCGCGGCAGCGCATGTCGGCGGTCAGCGGCGCGGTGGTCTCCCTGCTGCGCGACGCCTACCAGCGCCGGGACAAGGTCGGCGTGATCACCTTCCGGGGCGCGGGCGCGGAAACCGCCCTGCCGCCGACGAACTCCGTGGACGCCGCAGCGGCCCGGCTGCGCCAACTGCGCACCGGTGGCCGCACCCCGCTGGCCGACGGCCTGCTGCGCGCCCGCCGGGTGCTGGAGGTCGAACGGGTCCGCGACCCGCGCCGCCGCCCGCTGGTGGTGCTGCTCACCGACGGCCGCGCCACCGCCACCGGCTCCGGCGGCGACCCGATGCGCGACGCCCTGCGCGCGGCCGGCCTGCTGGCCGCCGACGAGGTCGCCGCGGTGGTCGTGGACTGCGAGTCCGGCCACGTCCGGCTCGGCCTCGCGGGCCGGGTCGCCCAGGCGCTGGGCGCGGTGTGCCTGCGCCTGGAGGAACTGTCCGCCGACCAGGTCGCCGGCGTCGTGCGCGCCGCGCGGGCCGCCTAGGAGACCGCCGTGCCCCAAGGACAGCCGTCCGTCGTCCCGGTCGACGGGCTCACCACGAAGCAGCGGCGCAACCGGCCCCTGACCATCCTGCACACGGGGGAGATGAAGGGGAAGTCGACCGCCGCGTTCGGGCTCGCGCTGCGCGGGTGGAACCAGGGCTGGTCGATCGGCGTCTTCCAGTTCGTGAAATCGGCGAAGTGGAAGGTCGGCGAGGAGTCGGCGTTCCGCGCGCTGGGCCGGCTGCACGAGCAGACCGGCGAGGGCGGCCCGGTCGAGTGGCACAAGATGGGCGAGGGCTGGTCCTGGTCCCGCAAGGCGGGCACCGAGGAGGACCACGCCGCCGCCGCGCTGGAGGGCTGGCGCGAGATCGCCCGCCGGCTGGCCGCGCAGCGGCACGGCGTGTACGTGCTCGACGAGTTCACCTACCCGCTGCACTGGGGCTGGATCGACGTCGACGAGGTGGTCGCCACCCTGCGCGACCGGCCCGGCCACCAGCACGTGGTGATCACCGGCCGGTACGCGCCGGCGGCGCTGGTCGACGTCGCCGACCTCGTCGTGGAGATGACCAAGGTCAAGCACCCGATGGACGCGGGCCAGAAGGGCCAGAAGGGGATCGAGTGGTGAACCGCCTGGTGGTCGCCGCGCCCGCGTCGGGCAGCGGCAAGACCACCGTGGCCACCGGCCTGATGGCGGCGCTGCGCCGCGCGGGGGACCGGGTGGCCCCCTTCAAGGTCGGGCCGGACTACATCGACCCCGGCTACCACGGGCTGGCCACCGGCCGGCCGGGCCGCAACCTGGACCCGGTCATGGTCGGCGAGCACCGGGTCGCGTCGCTGTTCGCGCACGGCGCGCGCGGCTGCGACCTGGCCGTGGTCGAGGGCGTGATGGGCCTGTTCGACGGGCGGGTGGACACCGAGGGCATCGGGTCCACTGCGCACGTCGCGAAGCTGCTGTCCGCGCCGGTGCTGTTCGTGGTGGACGCGCGCGGCCAGAGCCGCAGCCTGGCGGCCCTGCTGCACGGCTTCCGGGGCTACGACCCGACCGTGCGGCTGGGCGGCGTGATCCTCAACCAGGTCGGCTCCGAGCGGCACGAGCACGTGCTGCGCGGGGCGTGCGCCGAGGTCGGGCTGGAAGTGCTGGGCGTGCTGCCGCGCGACGACAAGTTCCGGCTGCCCTCCCGGCACCTGGGCCTGGTCACCGCCGCCGAGCACGGGCAGCCCGCGCTGGACGCCGTGGACGCGATCGCGTCGGCCGTCGCCGAGCACGTCGACCTGGCCGCGGTGCGCCGGCTCGCCGCGCAGGTGCCGGCGCTGGCCGTGCCCACCTGGGACCCGGCCGCGGAGGTCGCGCCGGTCGGCGGCAACCCGGTGGTCGCGGTCGCGGGCGGCGCGGCGTTCACCTTCGGCTACGCCGAGCACGTCGAGCTGCTGCGCGCGGCCGGCGCGGACGTCGTCGTGGTGGACCCGCTGCGCGACCCGGGCCTGCCGGACGGCACGGCCGGTCTGGTGCTGCCCGGCGGGTTCCCCGAGCAGCACGCCGCCGAGCTGTCCGCCAACGACGGGCTGCGCGCCGCCGTCGCCGCGTTCGCCGCCGCCGGCGGCCCGGTGCACGCCGAGTGCGGCGGGCTGCTCTACCTCGCGCGCGAGCTGGACGGCGCGCCGATGTGCGGCGTGCTCGACGCGGTCGGCGCGATGACCCCGCGCCTCACGCTCGGCTACCGCGACGCCGTCGCGCCGTTCGACTCGGTGCTGGCCCGGGCGGGCAGCCGGATCACCGGGCACGAGTTCCACCGGACCGCGCTGAGCGCGCCCTCGGGCGCCCGGCCGGCCTGGCAGTGGCGCGGCCACGACCAGCGGCCGGTCGCCGAGGGGTTCGTGCTCGACGGCGTGCACGCGTCTTACCTGCACACGCATCCGGCGTCCGCGCCGGAGGCCGTGGCCCGCTTCGTGCGGGCCTGCGCGACCGAGCCCGTGCGGTACGAGGCCACTCGATAGTGGTTCGCGCCGGCGCGGTACGGTCCTTGCCCACCAAGCCGTACACGTCGTGGGGAGCAGTTGTGATGACTGGTCGGGTCACCTTCGTGGGCGCCGGTCCCGGTGCCGCCGATCTCATCACCGTCCGGGGCTCGAAGCGGATAGCCGAGGCCGACGTGGTGGTGTGGTCGCCCGCCGTCGTCGAGGCCGAGTGCGTGCGCGAGCACGCCCGCCCGGACGCCGAACTCGTGGACTTCTCCCGGGTGTCGGAGTCCGAGGTGGTCGACCTGTACCGGCGCGCGTCGGCGAGCAAGCTCAAGGTGGTGCGGCTGCACGCGGGCGACCCGTCGCTGTGGGGCGGCCTGCGCGAGCAGCACGAGACGTGCCAGAAGCTCGGCCTGGCCGTCGAGGTCGTGCCCGGCGTGTCGGCGGTCTCCGCCGTGGGCGCGTCCGTCGGGCGCGAACTGACCACTTCGGACGTCGCGCAGTCGCTGGTGCTGACCGGGCCCGAGGGCGCGGAGCACGTGGCCGAGTTCGCCGCGCACGGCACCACCATGGCGATCAGCGCGTCCGGCGCGCGGACCGGCCGGATCGTGGAGCAGTTGCGCGCGGGCGGCTACCCCGACGACACGCCGGTCGTGGTGGCGTACAAGGTTTCCCTGCCCGACGAGACGGTCGCGCAGACCACGCTGGGCGAGCTGGAGGCGTGCGTCAAGGAGCACAAGCTCTACCGCACCACGCTCTTCCTGGTCGGCGAGGTGCTCAAGCCCGCCACGACCCGGCGCGCGGCGGCCGGTGACGAGCCGGTGCGCCGGACCCGGTCGAAGTGGTCGATGCGCGCGTCCCGCGATTCGGCTTCGGTCGCCGCGTGGTCGGCCGTGCACGACTGGCAGGAGACCGCGCGGGCCCGCCGGTCCGCGCCGGCCAAGCCCAAGCCCGAGAGCGACGACCCGGTGCTGGAACTGGTCCCCGACGAGCCCGTGACCGAGGTGCCGGCGGACGCCCTGTCGGTGGCCGTGGTGGCGGGCGAGGTCGTGGCGGTGGCGGGCGAGGCGGAGCCCGCCAAGCCGAAGCCGACGGTCGCGGCGGCGGCCAAGCGCAAGCCGACCACGGTCCAGGCCAGCACCACGCCGCGCAAGCCGGCCGCGCCACGCGCCAAGAAGACCAAGCGCGCCAACTGACGTGGACGTCGTCGCGCTGCACGGGTTCCTCGCCGACACCGGTCGGACGTGGGGCTCGGTGACCGTCGTGGACGTCGAGGAGCACGGCCCGCGCCACGCGCTCAACGTGTGCCGCGCCCGGCCCGCCGTCGTGGTGTCCGGCGCGGACCCGGCCGAACTGGCCCGGGGTCTGGCCGGCTGGCGGCGGACGCTCACCGTGGCCGACGCGTCCGGGCTGTCCACGGCGGACCCGGCCGACGCCGTGGTCCGGCGCTGGGTCGACCCCGGTTTCGTGCTGTGCGCGGCGGACGCCGGGTGGACGCCCTCGCCCGGCGGCTGGGCGCTGCCGGACGACGATTTCGCCCACCGCGACGGCATGGTGGCCACCGCCGAGGTGCGCGCGCTCGCGCTGGCCCGGCTCGCGCCCCGGCCCGGCACGCTGGTCTGGGACGTCGGCGCGGGCCCCGGCGCGATCGGCGTCGAGTGCGCCCGGCTGGGCGCGGCGGTCGTCGCGGTGGAGCGGGACCCGGTGCAGTGCGTGCGGATCATCGCCAACGCCTCCGCGCACGGCGTGGACGTGCGGGTGGTGGAGTCGCCGCTGGCCGAGGCCGCCGACCTGCCCCGCCCGGACGCGGTGTTCGTCGGCGGCGGCGGGCCGGACGTGGTGCGCCAGTGCGCCCGGGTCGGCGCGCAGCGGGTCGTGGTGGCCACCACCGACCTGGAACGGGTGGTGCCCGCGCGCGACGCGCTGCTGGAGGCCGGCTACGAGGTGTCGGGCAGCCAGCTCTCGGCGGCCCGGCTGACCGGTGGCACGCTGCTCGCGGTGAACCCGGTGACGGTGTTGTGGGGCACGAAGAAGTCGTGATGTGGAGGACGTGGGCGTGATCGGGTTGTTCGCCGCCGGCGAGCGCGGGCGGCGGGCGGCCGTCGAACTCGCGGGTTTCCTCGGACCGGACGCGGTGGTGCCGGACGGGCCGGTCGGCCCGGCGCTGCGCAGGCTGTGGCCGAGCCTCGGATCGGCGGTGTTCTTCCTCGGCACGGACGCCACCGTGCGGCTGGTCGCGCCGCTGCTGCGCGACGAGCGCTCGGACCCCGGCGTGGTGTGCGTGGACGGCGGGTTCGCGGTGGCGCTGCTGGGCGGCGTGGACGCGCTGGCCGGCCGGATCGGCGAACTGCTGGACTGCGTGCCCGTGGTCACCTCCGCGTCGGTGGCCTCGCCGCTGGACGAGCTGGTCGAGCTGCTGGACGTGGTGGTGGACGGCGACCTCGCGGCGTTCGGCGCGGCGGTCCGCGACGGCGACTGCGTGCTGCTGCGCAACCCGCTGGGCTTCCCGCTGCCCGCGCTGCCGGACAACGTGCAGGTGGACGACCTGTCCGGGCACCCGGAGTGGACCGTGGTGCTGGACGACCGGGTGCCGTCCGGCCCGCAGCCGGAGCGCGTGCTGCGCCTGGTGCCGCGCACGCTGGTGATCGGCGTCGGCTCGGGCACCGGCGTGTCCGCGTCGGCGGTGTCCGAGGCGTTGGCGGAGCTGGAGGTCCGGGGGCTGGACCTGCGCGCGGTCCGCGCGTTCGCCACGCTGGACCGCAAGACCGCCGAGCAGGGCATCGCGGACGCCCTGGACGACTGGGGTTTCTGGCACGACTCGACCACCGCGCCGCTGCTGGCCTACTCCGGCGAGGAACTCGCGGTGATCCCGGTGCCGAACCCGGCGGAGCTGGCGATCGGCATCCCCAGCGTGGCCGAGGCGGCGGCGCTGCGCGGCGCGATGGAGCTGTCCGGCGGCGGCCGGGTGGAGATGGCCGTGGAGAAGGTCAAGGGCGCGGCGGTCACCGTGGCGGCGGCCCGGGTGCTGCCGCGCGGCCGGCTCGCGCTGGTCGGCCTCGGACCGGGCGGGGCGGACGAGCGGACGCCGCGCGCCGAGGCCGAGCTGCGCCGGGCGTCGGTCGTGGTGGGCACCGACGAGTGCGTGGCCCAGGTGCGGCACCTGCTGCGGCCCGGCACGCGGGTGGTGGCCGACGGGGCGGTCGGGCTGGCCGAGGCCGGCGCGGCGGTCGCGTTCCTCGGCCGCGACGGCGGTCCGGTGCTGGAGGGCCCGGTGCGGGCCGAGGTCGTCCGGGTCGGCGGCGTCACGTCCTGAGCGCCGGTCCGCGCGGGCCGGCCCGGTGCGCTCGGTGAGCAACGATTCGTCGTGGGGTGGCCACATCGTTGCGTCGCGGGGCGGTTCGGGTTCGGGGAACGCCGCACGTCAACTGTGAAGCCGGGATTGGTGCTTGTCGGGTATGCGCTTTTGGTCCTAGCTGGGGGGACGCCGCCTGCCGTCAACCTGCCCGGAAGGATCGAGCGCACCCATGGCGAAAACCCTGCATCGCCTGATCACCGCTCTGGCCGCCGCCGTCGCCGCGGTCGGCCTGCTCACCGTCGTCCCGGCGAGCGCCGACGTGTCCCCGTACATCGTCGGCGGGACCCGCGCGACCATCAGCCAGTACCCGTGGACCGTCTACCTGGCCAGTTCCAGCGGCGGCCAGTTCTGCGGCGGCACCCTGGTCAAGGGCAACAAGGTCGTCACCGCCGCGCACTGCACCAGCGGTCGCTCCGCCGCGAGCACCCGCGTGGTGTGGGGCCGTGAGGACAAGCAGAGCACCGCGGGCATCACCGCCTCGGTGACCAAGATCTGGGTCCACCCGAGCTACCGCAGCGCCACGTCCGGCTACGACGTGTCGGTGCTCACGCTCGACCGCAACATCACCTCGGCCTACCTGCCGCTGGCCGGGCCGTCCGACTCCGCGCTGTACGCGGCGGGCACCAGCACCACGATCCTCGGCTGGGGCACCACGTCGTCCGGCGGCTCGGCGTCGCGCTACCTGCTCAAGGCGTCCGTGCCGGTGGTCTCCGACACCAGCTGCAAGCAGTCCTACCCGCAGTACATCGCCTCCGCGATGGTGTGCGCGGGCTACCCGCAGGGCGGCACCGACACGTGCCAGGGCGACTCCGGCGGCCCGATCGTGGCCGGCGGCAAGCTGATCGGCGCGACCTCCTGGGGTCGCGGCTGCGCGTCGGCGGGCTACCCCGGCGTGTACGCCCGGATCGCGACCTACAACTCCGAGCTGACCCAGCAGATCAACTCGTAAACCTCGCGCCGTGCCCACGTCCGGGTGGTTCTCCGGCGTGGGCCCGGCGCGCGTGGTCGGATGTTGATCATGCGATCCGTGTTCCTCCTGTTGTTCCTGCTCGCCCTGCACACCATCCCGGTCACCGCCTCGGCCGCGCCGAGCGGGCTGCGCGACTGCGCGGCCGAGGTGGCCGACCGCACCGGCAGCGGTCGGTGCAGCGGCTCCGGCACCTTCCGGGTGATCGTGGCCTGCGAGGACGGCCGGTTCGCGCGCGGCCCGTGGGTCACCATCGACCAGCGCCTGGGCACGACCGACGCCACCTGCCCGTCCCGCGCGATGGGCGCGGAGATCGAGGAACTGCTGGCCGACGGCACGATCGTCGGGGCGTAGCGCCCGCGCAGGCGTAGCGTTGCACCGCATGGACGACTACCTCCCGCTGCCCGAGGACTGGGAGCGCGCGCTCGCCGTGGTGGCCCACCCGGACGACCTGGAGTACGGCGCCGCCGGCGCCGTCGCCCGGTGGACCGCCCAGGGCAGGTCCGTGGCGTACCTGCTGGTCACCAAGGGCGAGGCGGGGATCGACGGCCTGCCGCCCGAGCAGGCCGGTCCGCTGCGGGTCCGCGAGCAGGTCGCGTCGGCCGCCGTCGTCGGGGTGACCGACGTCGAGTTCCTGGACCACCAGGACGGGATCGTGGAGTACGGCCTGCCGCTGCGCCGCGACATCGCCGTCGCCATCCGCCGGCACCGCCCGGAACTGGTGATCACCGGCAACCACCACCCGACCTTCCCCGGCGGGTTCGTCAACATGGCGGACCACCGGGTGGTCGGGCAGGCGGTGCTGGACGCGGTGCGCGACGCCGGCAACCGGTGGGTGTTCCCGGACCCCGACCTGGAGCCCTGGAACGGGGTCCGGCACGTCGCGATCGCGTCCTCGCCGCACTCCGGGCACGCGGTGGACCTCACCGGCACGTTCGACCGGGGCGTCGAGTCGCTGCGCGCGCACGCCGCCTACCTGGCGGGCCTGGGCGGCGGTGCGATGGCGGACCCGGACGGGTTCCTGCGCGGGATGGCCGAGGCGGCGGCCGAGCGGTTCGGCGGACGCCTGGCGGTGCCGTTCGAACTGGTGGTGATGTGAAGCACCCCGGTTGGACACGGCATGTCTGATGTGGATGCTTCTACCCATGCACGGTGAACAGCACTACCTTGTGGGCCTCGACCTGGCCGGCCGGAAGGTCGTCGTGGTGGGCGGCGGGACCGTCGCCCAGCGCCGGCTGCCGCGCCTGGTGGCGGCGGGCGCGCTGGTCGAGGTCGTCTCGCCCGAGGTCACCCCGGCGGTCCAGGGCATCGTCGAGGCGGGCGGCGCGGTGTGGCACGAGCGCCGCTACGCCCCCGGCGATCTGGAGGGCGCGTGGTACGTGCTGGCCTGCACGTCCGACGCCGAGGTGAACGCCCGGATCACCGCCGACGCGACCGACCTGAGGGTGTTCTGCGTGCGCGCGGACGTGGCGGTGAAGGGCACCGCGGTGACCCCGGCCGTGGGCGGGCACGACGGCCTGCTGCTGGGCGTGCTGGCGGGCGGGCAGCACCGGCGTTCCGCGGCCGTGCGGGACGGCCTGCTCGCGGCGCTGCGCGACGGCTCGCTGGGCGACCAGCACGACCAGCCCGCCGGGGTGGCGCTGGTCGGCGGCGGTCCCGGCGACCCGGACCTGATCACCGTGCGCGGCCGGCGGCTGCTGGCCCGCGCGGACGTCGTGGTGGCCGACCGGCTGGCCCCGATGGAGCTGCTGGACGAGCTGCCGCCGCACGTCGAGGTGGTGGACGCGGCCAAGATCCCGTACGGGCGGGCCGCCACCCAGGAGTTCATCAACACCACGCTGGTGGACAACGCCAAGGCCGGCAAGTTCGTGGTGCGGCTCAAGGGCGGCGACCCGTACGTGTTCGGGCGCGGCTTCGAGGAGCTGATCGCGTGCGCGGAGGCGGGCGTGCCGGTGACCGTGGTGCCCGGCGTGACCAGCGCGTTCGGCGTGCCCGCGCTGGCCGACGTGCCGGTGACGCACCGGGGCGTGGCGCACGAGGTGGTCGTGGTGTCCGGGCACGTGGCCCCGGACGACGAGCGCTCGCTGGTGGACTGGGACGCGCTGGCCCGCCTGCGCGGCACCGTGGTGATCCTGATGGGTGTCGAGCGGGCGGGCGCGTTCGCGGCGGCGTTGCGGGCGGGCCGGCCCGGTGACACGCCGGTCTCGGTGATCCAGGAGGGCAGCACCCGGGCCCAGCGCGTCGTCGAGTCCACTTTGGACGCTTTGGGGCACGACGTGGTGGCGCACGGGATCCGCCCCCCGGCGATCATCGTGGTCGGACCGGTTGCCGGACTGGCGCGGGAGCTGCCTTTTCGAGCGTGAGCGTCCACGCCACCCCGGCGGCGACGGCGGTGACCAGGCAGGCGAGCAGGACCAGGGTGAGGGTGCTCGGGTGGATCAGCGGCTCGCCGCGCAGCGCCTGCCAGGTCAGCAGCGCGAACAGCCCCGCGTAGCCGACGGCGGCGACCCCGACCAGGCGCACCCTGGCGCGTTCGCTCAGGGCCAGGGCGGTGACCGCGAACGCGACCAGGATCATCACCTGGAGGCCGTGCATCCCGAAGAAGTGCGGGATGCGCAGGTCGCCGCCCGTGGTGCTCCACGCGGTCACCGGCATCTGCTCGCCGCCGTCCGGCGCGCCCACGGTGTGCCCGCCGCGCAGGGTGATGTCGTGCCCGGCGGCGTCGGTGGTGGTCGCGCGCTTGTTCTGGCCGACCATCAGGTAGCCGGACGCCATGCCGAGCACCGCGAGGTACAGGCCGGTGCGGATGCCCCACGTGGTCGGCCGGTCGCGCAGCTTCTGGAACGACAGCACGATCGCCAGCGCCACGTTGGCCAGGAACATGACCGGGATCGTGTACTTGAACATGTTCTGGGTCAGCACGTTCCAGAAGTCCTGGCTCGTGTTGTAGTGGCTGAACGTGCCGCGCGCGGCCTGCACCGCGACGATGCCGACGTCGGCGAACATGATGACCGCGATGGTCGTGCCGAGGCCGGAGGTCCAGCGCCTCCCCTTGTGCGCCAAGGAGAGCATCCAGGACAGCGTCGCCGAGTAGACGGTCAGCGACACGGCGAACTTGAGCGGCTTGAGCCACACGGGAGAGCCCTGGAGCGCCCGACCGTCGAACAGCAGTCCGCCGAGGGCGACCAGGGTCAGCGCGGCCATCACCCAGGCGAGCAGGAGTGTTGGGCGGTGCCAGGTCTTCGTCATGCCGTAGAGCCTGGTCAATCGGGGCGGGCGTCTCACTGGTGCGCGCAGGCCGGTCGGAGGTGGGGCGCGCCCCCGCCGGGGGAGGAGGGACAGCCAGGTGGCGGTGCGGATCCGGTTGGCCGGGGTGGGGTTGGCGAAGGTGCGGTTCGCCTACTCGCCGTTGTTCGAGACGGTGATGGCGGTGGACGGGCTGCGGGTGCCCGGCGCGCACGCCGTGCACCTGCCGTGGGTGGTGTGGGCGCGGGAGCGGGTGGCGTCGATCGACGACCTCCCGGTGTTGCTGGACCTGGTGGCGGGACCGGTGAAACCCGCGCTGCTGATGCCCGTGCCCGACGTCCGGATGCCCGACCTGGAGGCGGAGTTGGCCGGGGTGCCGGGACGGGTGGCGGACGTCGTGCGGGCCTGCCACGAGGTGCTGGTGGCACCGTTCTGGCGGCGGATCGCGGCGGTGCTGGAGGCGGACGTGTTCGCGCGGGCGGCGGTGCTCGCCGATCGCGGCGCGCAGGCCGTGTTCGCCGACCTGCACCCCGAAGTGTCCTGGGAGGACGGTGAGCTGGTCCTCTACGCGGACCGGCGGCCGGACCAGCCGCACCGGGTCGACTTGGCGCACGACGGCCTGGTGCTGTCGCCCAGCGTGTTCTGCTGGCCGCGCGCGTGGGCGGCGATCGACCCCGTGGGGCCCGGTGTGGTGCGCTACCCGGCGCGCGGGATCGCCGCGCTGTGGGAGTCGGCGTGGGAGGCGGGGCCTGCCGCGCCGGACGAGTTGGCAGCGCTGATCGGGCGGACCCGGGCGGCGCTGCTGGTGCTGCTGGCCGCACCCATGTCGACCACGGAACTGGCCGCGCGGCTGGGGGTCACCGCCGGGGCGGTGTCGCAGCACGTCGGCGTGCTGCGGGCGGCGCGGCTGGTGACGACCCGGAGGGACGGCCGGGCCGTGCTGCACATGCGCACCCCGCGCGCCGACGCGTTGCTGGCGTGAGCGTTCGCCCGTTGGGGTCTCGGCTTGAGCCTCAGGTCCGGCGCAGGCCCAGTTCGTGCGCGGGATCGACCGGGTGGCCGTGCTCGCAGACCGGGACCAGCCGGACCTGCCCGCCGCAGCCGACGTGCTCGTGCTCGACCGGCGGGCCGCCGTCGGCGAGGTGCCGGTCGCCCCAGGCCATCAGGGACATCAGGACCGGCCACAGCTCGCGGCCGGCGGGGGTCAGGCGGTACTCGTAGCGCGGGCGGCTGCCGAACTCCCGGTACGGCTCCTTGGTCAGCAACCCGGCTTCGACCAGGTGGTGCAGGCGGTTGGCGAGCACGTTGCGGGCCACGCCGAGGTGCTGCTGGAGCGCGTCGAACCGGCACACCCCGTTGAACACGTCCCGGACGATCTGCAGCGACCACCGTTCGCCCAGCACACCCAGGGCGCGCGAGATCGAGCACACGTCGTTGTCCACCACCACACCGGTCACCCGCCCCATGCTACCCGCTGGGTTGCCAAACGGAACCCAGCCTGTCTAGGTTGCTCATTGAAACTCAGGATGTGGAGGGGGTAAGGACATGCGACTCGACGACCATCCGACCGTCCGGGAGGCCAGGGCCGAACCGGTGCGCCCGCCGGACCCCGTCGTCGCGGCGGACCGGTTGCGGGACCTGGCGTTCCGGGCCGGCGCGGACGACGTGGGCTTCGTCCCGATCGACACGCCGGGGCTGGAGGTCGACGTCGAGTACGCGCGCAAGGCGCTGCCGGGGGCGCGCAGCTACGTGGCGTTCTGCGTGCGGATGAACCGGGACAACGTGCGCAGCCCGTTGCGCAGCATCGCGAACACCGAGTTCCACCAGGCGCTGGGCGACGCGGACGAGGTGGGCCACCGGCTGGCGCGGCTGCTCCAGGACGAGGGGTACCGGGTGGTGCACCCGGCGTCGGCATTCCCGCAGGAGATGGACGGCTTTCCCGGGCGTGGCTGGGTGATCTCGCACAAGCTCGTCGCGCAGGCGGCGGGCCTGGGCCGGATCGGCATCCACCGCAACGTGATCCACCCGAGGTTCGGCAACTTCGTCCTGCTGGGCACGGTGGTGGTCGACTTCGCGGTGGACGAGCCGTCCGGTCCGGTGGACTTCAACCCGTGCCTGGAGTGCAAGCTGTGCGTCGCGGCGTGCCCGGTCGGCGCGATCGGCAAGGAGGGGTCGTTCGACTTCGCGGCGTGCTACACGCACAACTACCGCGAGTTCATGAGCGGGTTCACCGACTGGGTGGAGAACGTCGCGGACAGCGCGGACCGCGAGGACTACCGCAGCCGGGTGTCCCCGGCGGAGACCGCGTCGATGTGGCAGAGCCTGGCGTTCAAGCCGAACTACAAGGCGGCCTACTGCATGGCCGCCTGCCCGGCGGGCTCGGACGTCATCGGCCCGTTCCTGGCCGACCGGAAGGGCTTCGTCGCCGAGGTGGTGAAACCGTTGCAGGACAAGGAGGAGCCGGTGTACGTGGTGCCGGACTCGAAAGCCGAGGAGCACGTCCGCAAACGCTTCCCCCACAAAGACGTCCGCCGCGTGTCCAACGGCCTCTGACACACCGGCGTGGCTCCCCGCCTCTGCGGCGGGGCGCGCGCGGCGGGTGAGTGCGGCTGGTGAGTGCAGCGGGGCGAGTGCGGCGGGATGCGCGCGGCGGGGTGAGTGTGGCGGGGTGAGTGTGGCGGGGTGAGCGCGCCCCGCCTCGGCGGCGGTGAGTGCGGCGGGGGAGCGTGGTGGGTGAGCGCGGCCGGATTGTCGGTGCCCCGTGCGATCATGGAGACGGGGGCCGGAGGCCACGGGCCGACCCGGTCGGCCGAGCATTTTCGCTGGTCAGAGCCGTGAAAGCGAGCCGCCCGCCCCCGGAGTGCGGGGAGCGGGCGGCTCGGTGTTCAGGTGTCGTGCGACGCGGTCAGTGCTGCGCCACGCGGCGCGGCCGGCCACCGCGCTCGCGGTCACGGCCGTGGTCCGAGCGGTCGGAACGGTCCGACCGGCCGCCGCGGAACTGGCCGCCGCCGGTGCGGCGGGGGCCGCCGCCACGACGGGCCGCGCGCACCGGGACCTCCGGCTCGGTGACCGGGATGCCGCTGGGCGTGCGGGCACCGGTGATGCGGATCAGGTCCTCGTCACCGGGGCGGACCTTGGTGGACTCCGGGCGGATGCCCGCCCGAGCCGTCAGGCCCTGCACGGCGCGCCGCTGGTCGTGGGTGACCAGCGTGACCACCGTGCCGGACTGCCCGGCCCGCGCGGTGCGCCCGGCCCGGTGCAGGTAGTCCTTCGGGTCGGCCGGCGGGTCGACGTGCACGACCAGGCTGACGTCGTCCACGTGGATGCCGCGCGCGGCGACGTCCGTGGCGATCAGCACGGGCATGCTGCCCTCGCGGAACTGGCCGAGCACGCGGGTGCGGGCGCTCTGCGCCTTGCCCCCGTGCAGCGCGCCCGCGTGGACGCCCATCGACCGCAGCTTCTTGGTCAGCCGGTCCACGTGGTGCTTGGTGCGCACGAACATGATCGTGCGCCCCTCGCGCGCGGCGACCTCGGTCACCACGGACTGCTTGTCCTCCGCGGACACGAACAGCAGGTGGTGCTCCATCGTGGTCACGCTGCCGGTGGGCGGCGCGACGGAGTGGACCACCGGGTCGTGCAGGTACTGCCGGACCAGCTTGTCGACGTCGCCGTCGAGCGTGGCCGAGAACAGCAGCCGCTGCCCGTCCTGCGGGGTCAGGTCGAGGATGGCGCGGACCTGCGGCATGAAGCCCATGTCGGCCATCTGGTCGGCCTCGTCCAGCGCGCTGAACATGACCTCGGACAGGTCGGCCGTGCCCTGCCGCACGTGGTCGGAGAGCCGACCGGGCGTGGCGATGAGCAGGTCGACACCGCGCTTGAGCGCGTCGATCTGCCGGGGGAACGACGTGCCGCCGACGACCGTGCGGCACCACAGGCCCAGCGAGCGGGCGAACGGCGACAGCGCCTCTTCGACCTGCATCGCGAGTTCACGCGTCGGCACGAGCACCAGCGCGCGCGGCTTGAGCGGCTTGGCCCGGCCGCCCGCGAGGCGGGACAGCAGCGCCAGCCCGAACGCGAGGGTCTTGCCGGAGCCGGTCTGGCCTCGGCCGAGCACGTCGCGGCCGGCGAGCGCGTCGGGCAGCGTCGCGGCCTGGATCGGGAACGGGTCGGTGATGCCCGCCTGGGTGAGCGCCCGCAGCAGCTCGTCGGCCAGGCCCAGCTCGGCGAACGAGGGCAGCGGGCCCTCGGGCAGCGTGCTCTCGACGTGGTCCGGAACGGTCGTCTCCAGCACCTGCTGGGGACGGCGGCTGCCCTGGCCGGCGGGGCGCCTGCTGCGCGGCTTGCGGAACTGCGGGCGCTCGGATCGGCCTTGGGACATGGGTGGCAAAAGAAACCTCCGGGACAAGGCACGTCTCGGGGATCGCTTCTGCCTTTGGCGCAGGCGCTAATCGCAAGGACGGGCCCGGCGCTGCTTGCGCCGATAGTGGTTGGGAGCACCGCCGCCCTGCCGGGTCTGGGGCCGCGAACGGTTGTTGCGCCTCCGGGCGATGCACCACTCAGTCTAGCCGATCAACGGACCGGCTCGCGCATCCCGCCGGTGAAATCGCGCACACGGGTGGCCAGGTGGGCGATGCCGTGGGCCGCGCCGACCGTGATCGGGAACCAGATAAGCGCAGTTCGGGGCAGGTTCGGCCGGATTCCCGCGCGGCGCGGCCGGTGCACCGCCCAGAGTGAAAAAGGGGCTACGACGGTGGGTGCGGTGATCACACCCGGGGTGTAGCCGCGAAAAACGGCACTCGCCCCGACGTGGGTGATCGAGTGCAGCCCGAACCCGATGAGCACGGCCTGGAAGAACGGTGATCGACCGCCGGTCCAGGCACCCCTGGCGCACGCCGCGGCGATCACCGCGCCGACGACGCCGATCGCGATCGCGGACTGGGCGGGTGTGGTGGTCGGCACCCGGTTCCGGCGGGTCCAGCCCGGCATCGTGGCGAGTTCTTCGAGGTCGTGCACGACCCACGCGGCGAGCAGCCCCCAGGTGACCTTCTTGCTGACCATGGCACTTACGTTACATGATGTAACGCATGTCTGGACGTCCTCGGAACGCCGAGATCGACCGCGCGCTCACCGCCGCCACCGGCACCCTCCTGGAGGAAGTCGGCTTCGACGGCCTGACGCTGGACGCGGTGGCCGCGCGGGCGGGGGTGAGCAGGCCCGCGCTGTACCGGCGGTGGCCGACCAAGCTGCACCTGGTCGCGCACGTCGTCGCGGACGGGGTGCCGATGTCCGACCCGGACACCGGCAGCGCCCGCGAAGACCTCCGGATCCTGGCGAACGCGCTGGTCGACGGCCTGTCGTGGGTGTTGTTGGCGGTGCACGCCGAGGCCCGCCGGGTGCCCGGCCTGCTGGATGGGTTCCTCGCCGGGCGGCACGCGCTGGTCGAAGCGGTGGTGCGGCGCGGGGTGGCGCGCGGCGAACTGCGCCCGGACGTGGACCCGGAACTCGTGCGCGACCTGCTGTTCGGCCCGCTGGTCTACCACTGGCTGGCGACCGACCGGCCGCGCCCGGCGGAGACCGTGTTCGACGTGGTCTGGCCGTTGTTCGCGGCGCGCTGAGCCGCCGCCAGCCGGTCGGTGGCCGCGCCGGGACCGCCGCGCGCCGGAGGTGTCGGCGCGCGGCGGTCGTGGTTCGTCCGGCGGTGGGCGGTCAGCGGGTCAGCCCGGCGACGTCGAGCAGCATCTCGACGAGGTCCGCCGGCTCGGCCAGCTCCGGCGCGAGGCCGCGCGAGGTGAACCAGCCCGAGATGTTGCGGACGTCCCGTTCCAGGAACTCCGCGCCGCGCGGGTTGGCCACCACGTCCACCACCTGCGGCAGGTCGATCACGACCAGCCGCCCGTCGTGCACCATCAGGTTGAACGCCGACAAGTCGCCGTGCGCCAGACCCGCCGAGGCGAGCAGGCTCAACGCGTCCACCAGCTGCCGCCACAGGTCGAGCAGCTCGTCCGGTTCCGGTCGCAGCTGCGCCAGCCGGGGTGCGGCGGCGCCGTCCGCGCCGACGAACTCCAGCAGCAGTTCGGTGCCGGCCCGGGACACCGGGTAGGGCACGGGCGCGCCCAGCTGCCACAGCGTGGACAGCGCGGCGAACTCCGCCACCGCCCACTGCTCGGCGATCAGGTTGCGCCCGAACGACGTCCGGTTCTCGATGGCCCGCTGCTCGCGGGACCGCCGCATCCGGCGGCCTTCGAGGTAGCCGGCGTCGCGGTGGAACATCCGGTGGTCGTTGCTGCGGTACCGCTTGGCCGCGAGCAGGCAGGACCGGTCGCCGCCGGGCAGCGCGCGTTCCAGCAGGAAGACGTCGGCCTCCTTGCCGGTCTTCACGATGCCGAGTTCGCGGTCCACCGCGGACAGGTCGGTGACCAGCCACCCGGGCCACGGCTTCGGGCCGTGCTCGGCGGCGTCCCAGGTGGACCACCGGTCGCCGCCGTCGGGCACGGCGGTGATCTCCGCGTCCTCCGCGTCCTCCCGCGACTGGGCGAGCCGGTCGCGGGCGTCCTCGGTGAGCCGGCCGCGCCGGTTGGGCGCGGGCTCGTCGTCGTCGCGGGTCCCCCGGCGCTTGGCGCGCCAGGTCAGGTCGTCGGCGTGGTCGAAAGAGGTGTCGAACTCGTCGTCACGGTCGAGAAAACGCTCGTGCTTGCGCACTGGGTGGGCTCCAAGGAGAAGAAGGAGGATCGCCCCACCGGCGCGTGTGGTCGGCGCGCTAGGCAGTCGGGGCGAGCGGACGGGTCGGTGCCACGTCCCGGACAGCTGTAGTCATCGGGGGCACCTCCTCCATCTCCGCCGCACATCCGGCGCTTCAACGCGAACGCGGACCAGCATGCCCGGTCCCGCCGCTCGTGCGCAACCGAATTTCCGCGGTCGGGTTTTGCCTGGTCAGGGGGCTTCCGTGCGGCGGTCGAACCGGTAGCTGGTGCGGTGTCCCAGCCACGCGGCGGCGAGTTCGCCCATCACCAGCGAGTCGTGCCGCAGCACCCGCTCGTCGTGCCACTGGGTGGCCAGGCGGGCGGTGGCGAGCATCCGGCGGCGCGCGGTGGCGCTGAACTCGACCAGCGCCTCCAAGGCGTCGTCGACCTGGTCGGCGGCCAGCGGCACGGGGGCCGCCGGCGAGGGCAGGGCCAGCCGCTCGTGCGCGAACGTCGCGGTGGTGGCCAGGTCGCCGGCCAGCTGGTGCTCCACGGACTCGGCGTTGCCCTGCAGGCGGGACAACCCGGCCGCCGCCAGGCGCAGGCCCAGCAGCCGCGCGACGCACAGGCCGGCCCACACCTGCTTCAAGGTCTCCGGCGCGTCCAGCTCACCCGTGTCGAGGTCCTCGGTCAGGTCGCGGAGGGTTTTCGAGGTGACCGCGTGGTTGTCGGGTGCGTCCGCCGCGTCGTCTTCGGCGGCGGACTCGGCGGGTGTGTCGGGACTCACTCGGTCATTGTGGCAGCACCGTCACGCGAGGTGACAAACAACTGCGGTGAGTCACGCTTTTGGCGGCTTCCCGGTGGCCGGCGGTGCGCGAACGATCGCCGGTAGTCCTTGGGGGACAAGCCGACTACTGCATTGAAGTGGTGTCGCAGCAACGCCGCTGTGCCGAATCCGCATCGGTGGGCGATGGACTCCACGCTGAGTTGCGTCTCCTCCAGCAGTTGCCGCGCCCGCAGCACCCGTTGGGTGGTCAGCCAGCGGTGCGGGGTGGTGCCGGTCTCGGCGGCGAACCGGCGGGCGAAGGTGCGTTCGGACATCCGCGCGTGCTCGGCGAGCCCGGCCACGGTGTGCTCGGTCTCCAGCGCGTCCATCATCCAGGCCAGCGTCGGCTGGAGGCTCTCCGCGCGCACGGTGGTCGGCTGGACGAACTGGCGCTGCCCGCCGTCCCGCTGCGGGGCGACCACCATGCGGCGGGCGATCGTGGTCGCGGCGGCCGAGCCGACTTCGCGGCGGACCAGGTGCAGGCACGCGTCGATGCCGGCCGCCGTGCCGGCACTGGTGATCAGGTCGCCCTCGTCCACGAACAGCACGTCCGGGTCGACCTGGGCGAGCGGGAAGCGCGCGGCGAGTTCGTCGGCGTGCCGCCAGTGCGTGGTGCAGCGCCGGTTGTCGAGCAGGCCGGCCGCGCCGAGCGCGAACGACCCGCTGCACACCGACAGCACGGTCGAGGCCCGGCGGATCGCGTCGAGCAGGGCGGGCGGGTACTCGTCCCGGATCGCGAACGCCGGGACGGCCACCAGGTCGGCCCCGGCGAGCGCGTCGAAGCCGTGGTCGGGCACGACGGACGCGCCGACGTTCGTGCGGACCGGCCGGCCGGGGTGCTCGCCGCAGACCCTGAAGTCGACCAGCGGCACGCCCTCCTCGGTCCGGTCGATGCCGAAGACCTCGCAGATCACGCCGAACTCGAACGGTGCCAGGCCCTCGATCACCGGCACGGCCACGGAGGTGAGCATGGTCCGAGGATAGCTGGCAGGATCTTGACGGACAACGGCAAGACTGCCAATTGTGGCTGGTTATTGCCGGTCGCATAGTTAGTGCCATGACCGCACTGCTGTTCGTGATCACCGTCCTGGCACTCGTCGTCTACGGACTGGAGCGCAACCACCACCGCAACGCGGGCTTCGGCTCCCGGCTCGCCGGCAGCCACGACGTCGACGACCGCGACCTGGCCCGGGTCTCGACCGAGCTGTCCGCCCCGGCCGAGCAGGGCGCGCCGGAACGGCCGCACCCCGCGGCGCGGCTCGCGGTCCGCTCGGTCTGAGCGGGTGGACCGGTCAGACGATCAGGTCGAGCGCCGCATCGCCGGTGGGCTCCAGCCGGAGCCCGGCGGCGGCGGCGATCCTGACCAGGGCGCGGACCGACCCGGCCTCGGCGCGGGACTTCACGATCGCCCGCGCGAGCAGGCCCTTGTGCGCCTTGTTGAAGTGGCTGACCGCCTGCCGCCGCCCGGCCGGGTCCTCGGTGACCACCCGGACGGTGATGGCGTGCGGGATCTTCGCCAGCGAGCTGTAGGGGGCCGACCGCAGGTCGATGACCGGGGTGTCGGCCAGCGCGGGGGTGAGCACCGGCCGCCACAGCGCGCCCAGCGGCCCGGTCGCGGGCAGCACGCTGCCGCCGGACAGGCGGTAGGCGGGGATCGGGTCGCCGCCGTGCACGATCCCGAACAGGGCGGACGCGACCGCGAGCCGGCCCTCGGCGCGGCCGCGTTCGGCCTTGGTCAGCGTTTCGAGGTCGAGGTTGTCGTAGAGCACGCCGGTGTAGCGCCGCAACGCCGGCATGGTCGGCGCGGTGCGCAGGTCGGCGTTGCGCTCGACCTCGGCCCGCTGGCGCTCGGACAGGCCCAGCACGGCCAGGCTCGCGGGCACGTCGGCGGCCAGGTCGACCAGGGCGTCCACCAGCTTCGCGCGGACCGGGTTGAGTTCGGGGCGCGCGAGGAGGTCGAGGTCCAGCGGCGCACCCGTGCCGCCGGTCGCCTTGGTCTCCGACGGGGGCAGCAGTACCAGCACGGACCGGGAGCCTAGGCCGTGCCCCGCCGCCCGGATCGGGTCGGGTTGTCGGCGGGGCGGGCTCAGCCGGGCTGGCCCACGCAGAACTGGTTGCCGTCGGGATCGGCCAGCACGGTCCAGGTCAGGCCGGGCACGGTGTGCTCGGCGACCTCGGTCGCCCCCAGTTCCACGAGCCTGGCCACCTCCGCCGCGCGGTCGGGCACGTGCGTGTCGAAGTGCACCCGGTTCTTGCCGGGCGCGATGTCGTCCGCGCGTTGCAGGCCGAGTTGCAGGCCGCCCTCGACGGCCGGGCCGATGATGAGGAACTCGCCCCAGTCGTGCCGCACGTCGGTGCCCAGTGCCTTGGTCCAGAACTCCGCGAGCTTGTGCGGGTCCGGGGTGTCGATGGTGATCATGCCGATGGTCAGGGTCATGTCCGGGAAGGTAACCGCGACCACCGACAATCCGCTGTCGGTGAGCCGCTGACCTGCACCGATGCGCGCGGCTGCGACCGGTGCCGGCGGCGTCGGCGCGCGGGTGGCGTCCGGGTCGGCGCGGCGGGCGCACCGCGCGGGGGTCGGCGGCGGAAGACCGCTCGTGACGGGCTGTGCGCGCGGGGCGGGCCGGCGGGAACCCGTTTGAACTGGTCGGAAGGCGTTCACTACCCTTCCTTGCACTACCAGCGCCACGAGGAGCACCCACCGTGATCACGAGGATGTCGTCGCTGTTCCTGCGCACCTTGCGCGAGGATCCGGCCGACGCCGAAGTCCCCAGCCACAAGCTGTTGGTCCGCGCCGGCTACGTCCGCCGCGTCGCGCCGGGCGGGTACTCGTGGCTGCCGCTGGGCCTGCGGGTGCTGCGCAACATCGAGCGGATCGTGCGCGAGGAGATGGACGCCTTCGGCGCGCAGGAGATCCAGTTCCCCGCGCTGCTGCCGAAGGAGCCCTACGAGGCCACGAACCGGTGGACCGAGTACGGCCCCAACATCTTCCGCCTCAAGGACCGCAAGGGCGCGGACTACCTGCTCGGCCCCACCCACGAGGAGCTGTTCGCGCTCACCGTGAAGGGCGAGTACTCGTCCTACAAGGACTACCCGGTCACGCTCTACCAGATCCAGACCAAGTACCGCGACGAGGCGCGTCCCCGCGCGGGCATCCTGCGCGGCCGCGAGTTCGTCATGAAGGACTCGTACTCCTTCGACCTGGGCGACGAGGGCCTGGCGGAGTCCTACCAGCGCCACCGCGACGCCTACATCCGGATCTTCGACCGGCTGGGCCTGGAGTACGTGATCGTGTCGGCCACGTCCGGCGCGATGGGCGGGTCGGCGTCCGAGGAGTTCCTCGCGGTCGCGCCCACCGGCGAGGACACCTTCGTGCGCAGCACGGAATCGGGC
The DNA here is from genome assembly GCF_056640475.1 of Saccharothrix sp. NBAS 001. Classification (NCBI taxonomy): domain Bacteria; kingdom Bacillati; phylum Actinomycetota; class Actinomycetes; order Pseudonocardiales; family Pseudonocardiaceae; genus Saccharothrix; species Saccharothrix sp. NBAS 001. The sequence goes on along the minus strand of NZ_CM153251.1, from coordinate 6,233,584 downwards.
TACGCGGCCAACGTCGAGGCGGTGGTCACGCCCGCGCCCGCCGAGCAGTCGGTGGACGACAAGCCCGCGGCGCAGGTCCACCACACGCCCGACACGCCGACCATCGACTCCCTGGTCGCGTTCCTCAACGGCGCGGACCTGGGCCGGAGCTTCACGGCGGCGGACACGCTGAAGAACGTCCTGGTCAAGCTGATCACGCCGGGCAAGGCCCCGGAGCTGCTGGCGATCGGCCTGCCCGGCGACCGCGAAGTGGACTTCAAGCGCCTGGAGGCGGCCGTCGAGCCCGCCGAGGTGGCGATGCTGGAGGAGTCCGATTTCGCCAAGAACGGGTTCCTGGTCAAGGGGTACATCGGCCCGGCCGCGCTGCAGGCCAACGGCGTGCGCTACCTGGTCGACCCGCGCGTGGTGCGCGGCACGGCGTGGGTGACGGGCGCGGACAAGGCCGACCACCACGTGGTGGACCTGGTGCAGGGCCGCGACTTCACGCCCGACGGCACGATCGACGTGGCCGAGGTGCGCGAGGGCGACCCGTCGCCGGACGGCCACGGCGTGCTGGTCGCCGCGCGCGGCATCGAGATCGGCCACATCTTCCAGCTGGGCCGCAAGTACGCGGACGCGTTCTCGCTGGACGCGCTGGGCCCGGACAGCAAGCCGATCCGGATCACCATGGGGTCCTACGGCGTCGGCGTGTCCCGCCTGGTGGCGGTGATCGCCGAGCAGAGCCACGACGACCGCGGCCTGATCTGGCCCCGCAACGTCGCCCCCGCGGACGTGCACGTGGTCGTGGCGGGCAAGGACGAGGCGCTGCTGGCCGGCGGCGAGCAGCTGGCCGGCGAGCTGTCGGCGGCCGGGCTGAGCGTGCTGCTCGACGACCGCAAGGCGAGCCCCGGCGTGAAGTTCGCCGACGCCGAGCTGGTCGGCGTGCCGACCATCCTGGTGGTGGGGCGCGGGCTGGCGAACGGTCTGGTCGAGGTCAAGGACCGGCGTTCGGGTGAGCGGGTCGAGGTCGCGGTGGCCGACGCGGTGCGGCACCTGCTGGACGTCGTGCGCGGCTGAGCGGTCGTGCGGGCGGGGCTCCGACCTGGGTCGGGGCCCCGCTTTCGTTGTGGGGCACGGGTTCGCGGCGAGCGGGTTCCGGGGAACCGGTCGTGCTCAGCGGTCCAGGACCGCCTTGAGGACGGCCGGGGTGTCGGACAGGTCCTCCAGCACGACGTGCGCCCCGGCGTCGAGGAGGTCCGCAGCGGTGCTGCGCCCGGTGGCCACGCCGATCGCGAACGCGTCGTGGTGCAGCGCGGCGTCCACGTCGTGCGGGGTGTCGCCGATGACGACGGCGGAGAAGTCCTTGCCGTGCTTGGCCGACGCGAGCCGCATGGCTTCCAGCACGAGTTCCGGCCGGTGCTCGGAGACCGTGCCGTAGCCGCCGATCTCGAAGTCGACGTGCCGGTCCAGGTCGAACGCGGCGAGCTTGAACCGGGCGATCTCCACCAGGTTGCCGGTGACCAGCGACTGCACCACGTCCTCCTGCCGTGCCAAGGCTTCCAGCGCCGCAGCGGCACCGGGCAGCGCGCGACCGTGCGCGGGCAGCCCGGTGTGCTCCCGCGTCGCCACGTCGATCAGCTCGGCGTGCAGCCGGGAGATCAGCTCCTCGGTCGGCTCCAGGTCGTGCGACAGCAGCAGTTCCCGGGTGATCGCGCGCTCGGTCCGGCCCGGGAAGCTGGGCACGTGCACGAGGTCCAGCCCGGCCACGGCGTGCAGCGCGGTGCGGTACCAGGCGTGGCCCAGGCCCCGCGCGTCGATCAGGGTGAGGTCGATGTCCCACAGCACCAAGGTGTTCACAGCAGTCGCACGCTCTCCATGATCCGTTTCACGTCGTCCTCGCCGGGGCCTTCCGCGACGTGCGGGCCGCCCTCCGCGACGTTGAGCACCAGCACGGCCACCTTCGACCCGTTGGCGATGGCGTACGCCCGGACCGTCGCCTTGGGCGCGAAGCACGGGTTCACCGCGCTGGGCGTCACCTCGACGGCGGCCTCGGTGTGCTCGCCGACGCCGCGCACCTCGGGCTGACCGAGCTTGGGTTTCCTGCCGTCCACGGTGTAGCTGGAGCGGGCGAGTTCGACCACCGCCGCCTCGGCGACGTCGGGCACCTCGCCGGTCGCGGAACCGGACGCCACCATCGCCTGGATCATGTTGCGGCCCTGGCAGTCGAACGGCCGCGACACGAGGGCCTTGGTCAGCCGGACCCCGCCGACCGCACCGCCCGCGCTCGCCTCCCAGGACGGCGGCACCTCGTAGCGCAGGCCGGCCTGGGTGTCCTCGACCACGGGCCAGTCGGCCTTCGCGGTGGTGGTCGTGGCGGTGGTGGGCGCGGGTGCGGCTTCGCCGCCGGTGAGCAGCACGGCGGCCGTCCCGCCGCCGACGACCGCGAGCACGCCGGCCACGGCGAGCGCGATCCACAGCGGGCGGCGGTTCGGCGGTTTCGGCTGCTGCTGGTAGACGCCGAGTCCGGTGTAGCCCACCCGGTCAGCCCGCCAGCTGCTTCACGGAGTCGACCGAGGTCTGCAGGTCGGCCTCGGTCGGTGCCTTCGGCTCGGCCGGGCCGCCTTCCAGGTCGGCGTTGGCCATGAACACGTGCAGGCCGGTGGAACCCTTGAACACCAACACCTTCACCATGCCCTTGGTGGCCAGGCAGTCGCTGCCGGTGGTGGTGATGGTGGCGTCGACCTGCACGCCCTCGCTCTCGCCCTTGGCGCCGGGGACCTTCACCGGCTTGGGCTCGCCGAGCTTGACGTCGATCGACTTGCCCGAGCTGTAGTACTGGGTGCCGAGCTTCTGGGCGAAGTCCTTGGCCACGGCGGTCGGGTCGCCCTGCGGCACGACCACGCCGCCGGTGCTGCCCCGGTTGTAGCGCGCGCCGCCGCAGTCGTAGTTGCCGTAGACGGCGATGCCGGTGAGCTTGACGTCCTTCATGCCGTTGACGGGTGCCGAGGTGGTGCTCGGGGCCCACGCCTTGGGCACGTCGTAGCTGTAGGACAGGCTGTCCACCACCAGGCAGTTCCAGTCGGCCTTGCCCGCCTTGCAGGTCTTGTTCTCGGTGCCGGCCTTGGACGTGGTGGTCGTGGACGGCTTTTGCGCGGTGGTCGTCGGGACCGGCGCGGAGGTGGTCGACGCGGTCTGCGAGCCGTCGTCGCGGGTGAGCAGGAACGCGGTGAGCCCACCGCCGACCAGCAGCAGCACGACCACGCCGACGACGATCCACACGGTGGCGTTGCTCTTCTTCGGGGGCGGGCCCTCGCCGCCGGAGAACACGCCCAGGCCGCCGTAGCCGCCGCCGTAGTTCTGCTGCCCGTACTGGCCGTGTTCGGGCTGCCCGTACTGGGGTTGGTGGTACGGCGGTTGGCCGTACTGGGGCTGCCCGTACTGCGGTTGGCCTTGTTGGGGTTGGCCTTGTTGGGGCTGACCGTACTGCTGGGGGTTGGCCGGGTGCTGCTGACCCCAGTCGCCCTGTCCGGGCTGGCCACCCCAGCCGCTCTGCCCGTCACCTGGGTGCGTCACGGCCAAACCGTACCGCGCCGGTTCGGCGGCGAGAGGGCCGGCGAGAAATTCAGCACGCGTTGACTTGTGGCGGGTCGGATCGTAGTCTCGCAATTCAACTGGTGATGAAAAAGTGTCTGGAGGCAACCATGGCCACACCGCAGGACCGGCCCGCCGCCGTCGCGGTGGCCGCCGCCGTCGTCGGTGCGCTGGTCGCGCTGGTTCTGGGGCTGCTCACGTTCGGGGTGCAGGCGACGGTCCACCCCCGGGAGGTGCCGCTCGCGGTCGCGGTCGGGCCGGACGCACCGCCACCGTTGCGCGCGGTGGCCGACAAGCTGGCCGGGACGTCGTCGGCGGAGGTGGTGTGGCGGGTCGCCACACCGGAGGCGGCGCGGGAGCTGTTGGCCGCGCAGGACGTCTACGGCGTGCTCGAACTCGCGCCCGGCGCGGCGTCGATCGTGCTGTCCGGTGCGGTGAACCCGTCCGGCACGCAGGTGGCGCAGCAGGTGCTGGCGGGGGTGGCGCAGGGCGCGGGGCTGCCGGCGGAGGTGGTCACGCTCAACCCGGCGTCGGCGGCCGGGCGGACGGCGCCGCTGGCCGCGAGCGCGTTGCTGTGGGTGGCCGGGCTGGTGGCGGGGGCGGCGTTCACCCGGCTCGTGCGCCGGGCCGGGGTGTGGCCGCGACTGCTGGGGGCGGCCGGTGCGGTGGTGCTCGGGGTGGGCGTGGTCGCCGGGTTGTTCGCGCTGTGGGACTCGGGCCTGCCGTCGGGTTGGGGCGTGCTGGGCTACCTCGGGCTGGTGGCGGCGGCGTTCGTCCTGGTGCAGGCGGCGTTGTTGCGGGTGCTGGGGTTGCGGGCGATGGCCGTGCTGGGGCCGCTGTACCTGATGGCTCCGGCGGTGGCGGGGCAGGTGCCCGAGTTGCTGGATCCGGTCTACCGGGCGCTGTTGTGGTCCTGGACGCCGTTCCGGTTCTCGACGGAGGGGTTGCGCGCGCTGTTGCAGGGCGGGGCCTTGGACGCGGCGCAGGTGTGGGTGTTCGTCGGGATGGCGGTGGTCGGGTTGATCGGGGTGGTGCTGCCGGGCAGGTCCGGGAAGGCGGGGGCGTCAGGAGGAGAGGAAGCTCAGGCGGACCTTGCGGACGGGGTTGTCGACGTTGGTGTCGACCAGGCAGATCGACTGCCAGGTGCCCAGCGCCAGCACGCCTCCTAGCACCGGGATCGTCGCGAACGGCGGCATCAGCGCGGGCAGCACGTGGTCACGGCCGTGGCCCGGCGTCCCGTGCCGGTGCCGCCAGCGGTCGTCGCGGGGCAGCAGGTGCTCCAGCGCGGCCAGCAGGTCGTCGTCGCTGCCCGCGCCGGTCTCCAGCACGGCCAGGCCGGCGGTGGCGTGGGGCACCCACACGTGCAGCAGGCCGTCGCCGTCGACGCCGCTGAGGAACTGCTCGCAGGTGCGGGTCAGGTCGTGGACCACCTCGTCGGTGCCGGTGCGGATCTCGACTTCTTCGCTGCGCATGGCCGGCGATTCTAGGCGGGTTCGGGTGGGTTGTCCGGGCTCGAAAACGACGTGCCGGCGCGTGCGGTGATCAGGGAGGATCCGGGCTGTGCCACACACCGCCATCGTGACCGGGGCGAACCAGGGGATCGGCGCGGCGACCGCGCGGGCACTGGCCGCCCAGGGCGTCTCCGTGCTGATCACGTTCCTGCGTTACGCGCCGACGCCGGACCCGAGCCTGCCCGCCGAGTACTTCAGCGCCCGGGAGACGGGCGCGGACTCGGTGGTCGAGGCCATCGCGGAGGCCGGCGGCCGGGCGCACGCCGTGGAGGTCGACCTGACCGACGTGAACGCGCCGGCGCTGCTGTTCGACACCGCGCAGCGGTTGTTCGGGCCGGTCGACGTGCTGGTCAACAACGCGTCGGGGTGGGTGCAGGACACGTTCCTGGCCAACGAGACCGACCAGTTCGGACGGGTCCAGCGGGCGGTGGTGCCGCAGACGTTCGACGCGCAGTTCGCGGTGGACGCGCGGGCGGGTGCGTTGCTGATCGCGGAGTTCGCGCGGCGGCACCTGGCGCGCGGCGGCAACTGGGGGCGGATCGTCGCGATGACGTCGGGCTCGCCCGAGGGATTTCCCGGAGAGGTTTCCTACGGGGCGGCCAAAGCGGCGTTGAACAGCTACACGTTGTCGGCGGCGGCGGAACTGTGGGCGCACGGGGTTACCGCGAACGTGGTCAAACCGGGGGTCACGGACACGGGGTGGGTGTCGGAGGCCGTCCGGGCGGAGTTCCCGGTGGCGTTGCCCGAAGAGGTGGCGTCGGTGGTGGCGTTCCTGTGCTCGGAGGCGGGCGGGCGTGTGACGGGCAACATCCTGTCGCTGCGCTGAGGTGGGGCGGAATGCGGGTTACTCACGGGTAACATGCCTGGTATGAAGGCTTCTCGTCTGCGGCGGGGCATGAACCTGTGGCCGCCGTTCCTGTTCGCCGGCATCCGGGTCGTGGAGTTGTCCGACGACTACCGGTACGCGAAGGTGCGGATGCGCCTGCGGTGGTTCAACCGGAACTACGTCGGCACGCACTTCGGCGGCTCGCTGTTCGCGATGACCGACCCGTTCTGGATGTTGATGGTCCTGCGGCACCTGGGCCGCGAGCACGTCGTGTGGGACCGGGCGGGCGAGATCGAGTTCGTGCGACCGGGGCGCGGGACGGTGTACGCGGAGTTCCGCCTCGCGGACGAGCACGTGGAGGACCTGCGGGCGCAGGCGGCCGGCGGCGGGAAGGCGCTGCGGTGGTTCCCGGTGGACGTGGTGGCCGAGGACGGAACCGTGGTGGCCCGGGTTCGCAAGCAGGTTTACGCGCGCCTCAAGGCCGGTTCGCCGGACGAACGGGCGTCTGTCGGGGGTTGAGGGCTGGGAATCGTCGGGAAAGGTGTGGACGTGGGCCGGGCCGGCGAGTAGTGATGTGAGCCATGCGGACTGCCTTCGGCTCCACGTTCGACCCGCCGCTCGGCTACCTGAACACGGCGAGCATCGGGGTGCCGCCGGCACCCGTGGCCGCGCAGGTGGCCGCCGCTGTCGCGCGCTGGGGTTCCGGGGCCGACGGGCCCGACGCCGTCGACACCGCCGTGGCGGTCGCCCGGGAGGCGTTCGGGCGGCTGGTCGGCGTGCCGGCGGACCGGGTGGCCAGTGGGGCCTCGGTGGGGCAGATGGTGGCGATGGTGGCCGCCTCGCTGCCGGCCGGGGCACGGGTGCTGGTCGCCGAAGGGGACTTCACGTCGTTGACGTTCCCGTTCGCGGCGCGCGGGTTGGAGGTCACCGAGGTGCCGCTGGAATCGGTGCCGGCGGTCGCGGCCGAGTACGACCTGGTGGCGGTGAGCGTGGTGCAGTCGGCGGACGGGCGGATCGTCGACCTGGCGGGGTTGCGCGCCGCCGGGGTGCCGGTGCTGCTGGACGCCTCGCAGGCGGTGGGGTGGCTGCCGTTGGCGCTGGACTGGGCGGACTGGGTGGTGGCGGCCGGGTACAAGTGGCTGATGTCGCCGCGCGGGTGCGCCTGGTTGGCGTGCTCGCCGCGCGGGGTGGCGTCGGCGGTGCCGGTGGCCGCCAACTGGTGGGCCGGGGAGAACCCGTGGACCTCGGTGTACGGGCTGCCGTTGCGGCTGGCGTCGGACGCGCGTCGGCTGGACATCTCGCCGGTGTGGTTGTCGCAGTTCGGGGCGGCTGCGGCGGTGCCGTACGTGGCGTCGCTGGACCTGGCTGCGGTGCGCGACCACAACGTGGGGTTGGCCGACTCGGTGTTGACGGGGTTGGGGTTGGCGGCGCGGGGGTCGGCGATCGTGTCGTTGGAGTTGTCGGAGGCTGCTGCGGGGAGGTTGGCTCGGGCGGGCGTGCGGTCGTCTGTTCGTGCAGGTCGGGTGCGGTTGGGGTTCCACCTGTACAACACGGTGGAGGACGTGGATCTTGTGCTCGGAGCGCTTCAGTAGGCGGCGTCCGTTACGGTGACTGTTTGTGTCTGTACCTCCTGAATCACCTGAAGAGGTGACGCAGCGGTTACCCCGCATCTCGGGTCCGCCGGTTGGGGCGGCCGGTGGGTCGGCCGGTGGGCCGGTGCCTGGTGGCGGTGTCGGCGGCGTGCCCGGAAGTGCCGGCGGAGGTGGTTCCGCGGGCGGGTTCCCGGGTGGTGTGCCGGGGGTGCCTGGAGGGGTTCCGGGTGGTCCCGCGGGTGCTGCTACGCCTGGGAGTGGGTTTGCTGCGCCCGGGGGTGGGTCTGCTACGCCTGGGAGTGGGTTTGCCGCGCCCGGGGGCGGGTTCGCTGCGCCGGGGGTGGGTTTGCTGCGCCTGGGCCTGCGGATACCGCGCGGTTCGGGCGGTCGGACATGGGGCAGCTCGACTCGTTGCTGGAAACCGGGCCTGGGACTCCTGCGGGTGGGTGGCAGGGCAGCGGGCCGGGTGGTGGGCAGGGAGGTCGGCCGGGGGGTGGGCCGGGAGGCCGGTCTGGGAGTGGGCGGGGCGGTGGGCCTGGGAGTGGGCCTGGGAGTTCGCGGCGAGGGTGGTTGCTGAAAGGGGCCGGGCTGCTCGGGGTGGCTGTTGTTTCCGGGCTGATCTGGTTGGTCGTGATGCCTAAGGAGACGCCGGTTTCGTCTCCGCCTGGTACTACGTCCGCGAGCGCGGGGGAGTTCACGTTCGTGCGGTCGCCGCAGGTGCCTGAGGCGTTGAAGGACAGTCAGTGCGCGTCCCATGCGTATGGGGAGACGAAGACGTTCCTCACGTCGACGCCGTGTCAGCAGTTGACCCGTGGGTTGTTCACGACGACTACCCCGGACGGGCGAACTGTGTACACGTCCGTGTCGGTGGTGCGGATGAAGACGTTGGCGGATGCCACCCAGTTGAAGGACCTGACCAGTCGGGACGGGACGGGGAACGTCAACGACCTGGTGAAGGACGGGGCTGTGCAGGTGGCCGGGTTGCGGTCGCTGGGGTCCGGTGGGTTCGCGGCTCGGCAGCAGGAGCGCGACGTGATCATCATCGAGTCGGACACGGTGCAGCACGGGGCCGATGAGGCGGCGCACAACGCGTTGATGAAGAAGGTGTCCAACGACGCGTTCCGGTTGGTCGGTGAGTTGGTGTAGCGGGATTGAGGTTTGGTGTTGGGAAGGCTCTGGGGGGATTTGGGGGTTTAGGGGGCTTTGGGCTTTGGGGGCTTTAGAGGGCTTTGGGGGCTTGGGCTTTTAGGGATTTAAGAGCGGCGCTCGCCGCTGGGCAGGCCGCCGGGGGAGGAAGGGCCGTCGTGTTCTCCCCGTATGGCCTGGTCGGGAGACAACCACCCTTTGCCAGGGTGTGCAAGCGAAGGGCGTGCTTGCACACCCTGGCAAAGCGCGGTTCGCTGCGCGCAGGCCATACGGGGAGAACACGACTCGGGGGGGAGTGTGTGTTTAGGTGGTTTCTGGGTGTTTTGGTGGTGGGTTTGGTTTAGCCCACGGCGGTGCCTGGTAGTGGGACTGCTGTGGGGGTTATTCCTGCTGTTTTGCGCCAGCGGGTTGCGCGGATTGTCGATTGGGTCAGGGCGTCCAGGGCCGATTTTCGTTGGGCCTGGTCGTCTGTTCTTTCCAGTACGCCGCGCCAGGCTGCGCAGGCGTCTGTTTCCACGGCTATGAGCGCGGCTGTCGCGGAGGCGGCGCTGTCCACCGGTTGGGGTGGCAGGTAGGCCGGGGCCGGTGGGCGGGGTTGGGCTCCGGCGTCGCGCAGGGCTCGTTCGGTGGTGTCGCGGCGGGCTCGGTGGGCGTTCGCGCCTTCTGCCACGGCCGGGGCCTGTTGGTCGATGAACGCGCTGACCAGGCCGTAGGTCCACACTGCGGCGTGTTCTGCCGCCAAGGCTTCCTGGAGGGCGTCCACGCCGGTGTTGCTCTGGTTCACGCCAGCGCCTCCAGCAGGCCCGCGCAGCCCGCCGACACGGACGCCAGCAGGCCCGCCCGGTGGGTCGGGACCGTCACGGCCAGTTCCGCCGCTTGCTTCTGCGCCGTCTGCAAACTGGTGACCAGGGCCTCTCTCGTCGGGTTCGCCGGGGGTGTCGGTGGGGTCGACGTGCTCGTCGGCTGCGTGGTGGACGTGCCGGGGACCTTCGGGGTTGCCCGGTCCACCTCGGCCTGGAGCTTGTCCGCGTGCTGGGTTCTCGCGGCCGCCGTCTCCGCCGCGCCCAGGGCGGTGGCCAGCGCGGCGTCGGCTCTCGCCGCCCGCACCAGGTCCGCCAGCGGGTCGGGTGGGGGCGGTGCGGGCGGGGGTGTGGTGCACGCTACTGCGAGGGGCGCGGTGGTGGCCGCCACCAGGAGTGCGCGCCTGCTGAGCGCCGTTCTTCCGATCACGGAATCCGATCCTGCCAGAGCGCCGGTGATCGGCTTGTCGCGTGCGGGGTCTCCGGGAGGAGATAGTCTGGGCGACCAACGGCCGGCGAGTGCAGCGTCGGCCGGGGTTGCCGTGCCCTTCTGCACCTGAAAGGAGTCACCACGTGTCCAGCCCGCCGCGCGGAGAACTCGCCGCGCAGCTAGCACCCGTCGTGCGGGAAGCGGTGGAGGCCATCGGCTTCGACCTCGAAACGCTCGACGTGAACCAGGCTGGGCGTCGCAGGCTGGTGAAGGTGGTCGTGGACGGCGACGACGGGATCGGGCTCGACGAGGTCGCCCAGGCCAGTCGTGTCGTGTCCGCCGCGCTCGACGCGAACGAGCACCTGATCGCAGGCCCGTACACGCTTGAAGTCACCTCGCCCGGCGCCGACCGGCCGCTCACCCGGCCCCGCCACTGGCGGCGCGCCCGGCTGCGGCTGGTGAAGGTCAAGCAGCCCGACAAGGTCGAGTGGTTCGGCCGGGTCGGGGCCGCCGACGACGACGGCGTCACGCTGTTGGTCCAGGGCGTGCTCACGCGCGTGGAGTACCGCTCGATCGAGCGGGCCGTGGTCGAGATCGAGTTCAAGCAGCCGCCCGTCGAGGAGTTGGCGCTCCTGGAGGGTTCTAGTACGAAGGAGGAGTCGGAGTGAACGTCGACATCGCCGCACTGCGGGCGATCGAACGGGACAAGGACATCCCCTTCGACACCGTTCTGGAAGCCATCGAGACCGCACTGCTCACCGCCTACAAGCACACCGACGGCCACCACCCGCACTCGCGCGTCGAGATCGACCGCAAGACCGGCGTGGTCCGGGTGCTGGCCCAGGAGCTGGGGCCCGACGGCGCCGTCACCGAGGAGTGGGACGACACGCCGGAGGGGTTCGGCCGCATCGCCGCGACCACCGCGCGCCAGGTCATCCTCCAGCGCCTGCGCGACGCCGAGCACGAGCGCACGTTCGGCGAGTTCTCCGCCAAGGAGGGCGAGATCATCGGCGGCGTGGTGCAGCGGGACGCCCGCGCCAACGCCCGGGGCATGGTCGTCGTCCAGATCGGCGACACCGAGGGCGTCCTCCCGCCGGCCGAGCAGGTGCCGGGCGAGTCGTACGAGCACGGTTCGCGGATCAAGTGCTACGTCGTCGGTGTGTCGCGCGGCTCGCGCGGTCCGCAGATCACCTTGTCGCGCACCCACCCGAACCTCGTGCGCAAGTTGTTCGCGCTGGAGGTCCCGGAGATCGCCGACGGCACGGTGGAGATCCCCGCCGTGGCACGTGAGGCAGGTCACCGTTCCAAGATCGCGGTCCGGTCGACGGTGTCCGGGGTGAACGCCAAGGGTGCCTGCATCGGGCCCATGGGCGCACGTGTGCGCAACGTCATGAGCGAGCTGGCCGGCGAGAAGATCGACATCATCGACCACTCGGACGACCCGGCCACGTTCGTCGGGAATGCCTTGTCACCGGCCAAGGTTGTCTCCGTGCGGGTGCTCGACGAGCGGGCCAAGACGGCGCGCGTCGTGGTGCCGGACTTCCAGCTCTCCCTCGCCATCGGCAAGGAGGGCCAGAACGCCCGGCTGGCCGCGCGGCTGACCGGCTGGCGCATCGACATCCGCAGCGACGCCGACGCCGGGGGGTCCGCGCCCGCAGGCGCGGCGACATCCGGTTCGGCTGATTGAGCGGCAGGGGATAGACTTCCCAGTGGTTCGACGTCGGGGATCGGTTTTCACGCACAACGGCCCGGTACGCACGTGCATCGGATGCCGCGCTCGGACGTTGCCCTCCGAGTTGCTGCGCGTGGTGGTCGTGGACGGGGCCGTGGTCCCGGACACTCGCCGAAGGCTGCCCGGTCGGGGTGCTTGGCTGCACCCCGACGAAGGTTGCCTCCGCGACGCCGAGAAGCGAAGGGCGTTCCCCAGGGCCTTCCGGGTCCAGGGGGCGCTCGACGTGGAACGGGTCCGCGGACACCTCGGACAGCAGGGGAAACAGGTCGTGGGATCGCCTCACGACCCGCAGGAAGCAAGGAAGCAGGTCGACCCGTCATGAGTCAGCCGTGAAGCTGAAGACATGAACGCGCGACGTTAAGACGAGGTCGACGGGACTGCCGCCGGCCTCATCACCAGAGGAGTGCAGTGGCAGGCAAGGCCCGCGTGCACGAGCTCGCGAAAGAGCTCGGTGTCACGAGTAAGGAACTGTTGACGAAGCTCGCCGACCAGGGCGAGTACGTGAAGTCCGCGTCCAGCACCGTCGAGGCACCCGTTGCCCGGCGGCTCCGTGACGCCTACGCGTCGAAGTCCGACGCCAAGTCCAAGTCGTCCGGCGCCCGTCCGGCGCCCCCCAAGCCCGCCTCGCCCGCTCCGGCCGGCGACGCGAAGTCCGACGCCCGTCCGGCCGCCCCGGTGGGCAAGCCCGGCCCGCGTCCGGTGCCCGGCCCCAAGCCGGTCGCGCCGAAGCCCGCCGCACCGGCACCCGCGCCGAAGGCCCCGGCTCCGGTCGCCCCCGCGGCTTCCGCACCCGCCGCTCCGGCAGCTCCCGCTCCGGCGGCGGCCTCGTCCGCTCCGGCCTCCTCCCCGGCGTCGGCTCCGGCCCCGCAGGGTCAGGGGCAGGGTGGCCAGGGGCAGGGCGGTCAGGGTCAAGGCGGCCAGGGGCAGGGTGGCCAGCAGGGCGGTCGGCCGTCCGGGCCTCGTCCCGGGCCGCGCGCGCCCCAGCAGCAGCCCGCCGCGGCGCAGCACAGCCCGTCGGTGGTGCCGCCCCGTCCGCAGGCCCCCAAGCCCGCCGGCGCGCGTCCGCCGCGTCCGGGCAACAACCCGTTCGGTGTCGGTGGCGGCGCTCCCGCGCCTCGTCCGCAGGCCCCTCGTCCGCAGGCTCCCGGCGGCGGTGACCGTCCCGAGCGCGGCGGCGACCGCGGTGGCTCGCCCAAGCCCGGCGACCCGCGTCCGGCCGGTCCGCGTCCCGGTGGTTCCGCCGGTTCCGGCGGCCCGCGTCCCAACCCCGGCAACATGCCGCCTCGGCCCAACCCGGGCATGATGCCCGGCCGTCCGGCCGGTCCCCGGCCCGGTGGCGGCGGTGGCGGCGGTGGCCGTCCCGGCGGCGGTCCCGGCGGTGGCGGTCGCGGTCCTGGTGGCGGCGGCGGTCGTCCCGGTGGCGGTGGCGGCGGCGGTGGCTTCCGCGGCGGTCCCGGTGGTGGCGGCGGTGGCGGTGGCGGTGGCTTCCGCGGCGGTCCCGGTGGTGGCGGCGGCGGTGGTGGCGGTGGCGGTTTCCGCCCCGGTGGCGGCGGCGGTGCCCCGGCCGGTGGCGGTGGCTTCCGCGGTGGCGGCGGTCGTCCCGGTGGCGGTGGCCCCGGCGGTCGCGGTGGCGCGGCCGGCGCGTTCGGCCGTCCTGGTGGTCCGGCGCGTCGTGGACGCAAGTCCAAGCGCCAGAAGCGCCAGGAGTACATGGACAACATGCAGGCCCCGTCGGTCGGTGGCGTCCGCCTGCCCAAGGGCAGCGGCGAGACCATCCGGCTGCCGCGCGGCGCCTCGCTGACCGACTTCGCCGACAAGATCAACGCCAACCCGGCTTCGCTGGTGCAGGTGCTGTTCCACCTCGGCGAGATGGTCACCGCGACGCAGTCGGTGTCCGACGAGATCCTGGAGCTGCTCGGCTCCGAGATGAACTACGTCGTGCAGGTCGTGTCCCCCGAGGAGGAGGACCGCGAGCTGCTGGAGACCTTCGACATCACCTACGGCGAGGACGCGGGCGACGAGACGGATCTCCAGATCCGGCCGCCGGTCGTGACCGTCATGGGTCACGTCGACCACGGTAAGACGCGCCTGTTGGACACGATCCGCAAGGCGAAGGTCGCCGAGGGCGAAGCGGGCGGCATCACCCAGCACATCGGCGCCTACCAGGTGCGGACCGAGCTGGAGGGCAACGAGCGCCTGATCACCTTCATCGACACCCCGGGCCACGAGGCGTTCACCGCCATGCGTGCCCGTGGCGCGAACTCGACCGACATCGCGGTCATCGTGGTGGCGGCCGACGACGGCGTGATGCCGCAGACGGTGGAGGCGATCAACCACGCCCAGGCGGCCAACGCGCCGATCGTGGTCGCGGTCAACAAGATCGACAAGGAGGGGGCCAACCCCGCCAAGATCCGCCAGCAGCTCACCGAGTACGGGCTGGTCGCCGAGGAGTACGGCGGCGACACGATGTTCGTGGACATCTCGGCGAAGCAGGGCATCAACATCGACGGCCTGCTGGAGGCGATCCTGCTGACCGCCGACGCCTCGCTGGACCTGCGGGCCAACCCGGCCATGGAGGCCCAGGGCGTCGCGATCGAAGCGCACCTGGACCGCGGTCGCGGCCCGGTGGCCACGGTGCTGGTGCAGCGCGGCACGCTGCGGGTCGGCGACTCGATCGTCGCCGGCGACGCGTACGGCCGCGTCCGCCGCATGGTGGACGAGCACGGCGACGACGTCACCGAGGCGACCCCGTCGCGCCCGGTGCAGGTCATCGGTCTGACCTCGGTGCCCGGCGCGGGCGACTCGTTCCTCGTCGTGGACGAGGACCGGGTGGCCCGGCAGATCGCCGAGCGCCGCCAGGCCCGCACCCGCAACGCGCTGAACGCGGCGCGCCGCAAGCGGGTCAGCCTGGAGGACCTGGACGCCGCGCTGAAGGAGACCAGCCAGCTCACCTTGATCATCAAGGGCGACAACTCCGGTACCGTCGAGGCACTGGAAGACGCGCTGATGAAGATCGAGGTCGGCGACGACGTCGAGCTGCGGGTCATCCACCGGGGCGTCGGCTCGATCACCGAGGGCGACATCAACCTGGCCGTCGCCGGTAGCGCGATCGTCCTGGGCTTCAACGTCCGGGCCGAGGGCAAGGCGACCGAACTCGCGAACCGCGAGGGCGTGGACGTCCGCTACTACACGGTCATCTACCAGGCGATCGACGAGATCGAGCAGGCCCTCAAGGGCATGCTCAAGCCGGAGTACGAAGAGGTCCAGCTGGGCCGCGCGGAGGTCCGCGAGGTCTTCAAGTCCTCCAAGGTCGGCACGATCGCGGGTTGCATGGTCCTGTCGGGCGAGATCCGCCGCAACGCGCGGGCCCGGCTGCTGCGCGACAACAACGTGGTCCAGGAGAACCTGCCGATCAGCTCGCTGCGGCGGTTCAAGGACGACGCGACCGAGGTCCGCGAGGGCTTCGAGTGCGGTCTGACGCTCGGCAACTACGGCGACCTGAAGGTCGGCGACGTCATCGAGACGTTCGAGATGCGCGAGAAGCCGCGCGCCTGATCGTCTTCGGACACCGGGGGCCGTCGCTTCGGCGGCGGCCCCCTCTTACCCCCGTGGTGATGACCTTTGTACGTGGGTGCCCTGGAGTTGGACGTGCTGCTGGGTGACGTCCACTCGCTGAAGCAGAAGCGGTCCGTGGTGAAGCCGGTCGTGGCCGAACTGCGGCGCAGGTTCGAGGTGTCGGTGGCCGAGGCCGGGCACCTGGACCTGCACCGCCGCGCGCTGATCGGAGTGGCGGCGGTGGCCGCCGACGCCGAGCATGTCAGGGACGTGCTGGCCGCGTGCGAGCGGCTGGTGGCCGGACGTCCCGAACTGGAACTGCTCTCCGCCCGCCACCGACTGGTGGGGCCGGAGGACGACTGAGCCGCCGTTCGCGGCGGCTGTGCACATGGAGGAGGGAGCGCCGTGGCCGACCAGGCTCGGGCGCGCAAGCTGGCCAAGCGGATCTCGCAGATCGTGGCCTCCGCGCTGGAACACGAGGTGAAGGACCCGCGGTTGGCGCGGGTGACGATCACCGACACGCGGGTCACCGGCGACCTGCACGACGCGACGGTCTACTACACCGTGCTCGGCGAGAAGCTGGACGTCGAACCGGACTTCGCGGGTGCCGCCGCGGCGCTGGAGAAGGCCAAGGGCGTGCTGCGCACGATGGTGGGGCAGCAGACCGGGGTCCGGTTCACGCCGACCCTGGCGTTCGTCACCGACACCGTGCCGGACGAGGCGCGCCGGATGGACGAACTGCTGGCCCGCGCCCGCGAGGCGGACGCCGAGGTGGCGCGGATCGCGCACGGTGCCGAACCCGCGGGCGAGCCGGACCCGTACAAGCCGCCGCGTGAAACCGAGGAATCCGACTAGCGTTCTCACCGTGTACCTCGACCTGAGCGTCCCGCTGGAGTCCGCCGCCGACGTCCTGCGCGCCGCGTCCGACGTGACCTTGCTGGCCCACGTGAACCCGGACGCGGACGCGCTGGGCAGCGCGTTGGCGCTGGGCCTGGTGCTGCACCGGCTCGGCAAGGTGGTGCGGGTGTCGTTCGGCGCGCCGGAGGCGGTGCCGGAGACGTTGCGGGACCTGGACGTGGCCGGCCTGCTGGTGCCCGCGTCGGCGGTGCCCGCCGCGCCCGAGGTGCTGGTGGCGCTGGACGCCGGGTCGGTGGGGCGGCTGGGCCCGCTGGCCGACCGGGTGTCGACGGCCGGCGCGGTGGTCGTGCTGGACCACCACGTGTCCAACCCCGGCTTCGGGACCGTGAACGTGATCGACCCCGCCGCCGAGGCGACCGCGCTGGTCGTGCTGCGGCTGCTGGACGTGCTGGGCGTCGAGCTGGACGAACCGGTGGCCCGCTGCGTCTACGCGGGCCTGGTGACCGACACCCGGTCGTTCCGGCACGCGAGCGCGGCCACCCACCAGGTGGCGGCCCGGTTGCTGGAGGCCGGGGTGGACGCCGAGGCGGTCGCCCGGCCGCTGATGGACTCTCACCCGTTCGGGTATCTCGGGATGTTGGCGAAGGTGCTGGCGCGCGCCGAGCTGGAACCGGGCGCGGCCGGCGGGCGCGGGTTCGTCCACACCTCGGTGACCTTGGCCGACGCCGCCGGGTTGCGCCCGGAGGAGGTCGAGAGCGTGGTCGACCTGGTGCGCACGACCGCCGAGGCGGAGGTGGCGGCGGTGTTCAAGGAGCTGCGGCCGTCGGCGTGGTCGGTGTCGCTGCGCGCGGTGAGCGCCGTGGACGTGCGCGAGGTCGCCCAGCTGCTCGGCGGCGGCGGGCACCGGCTGGCGGCCGGGTTCACCGCCGAGGGCGACGTGGCGGACGTGCTGGCCCGGCTGCGCGCGGCGCTGGAGACCGTCGCCGGCTGATCCCGCCCTCCGGGAATCGTCGGTGGTGCCTGGGACAATGGCATCGGGGGCCGGAGGCCACCGACCGCGCGCCGTGAGGTCCCGGCCTTGAGCCGCCGGATTGTCGGTGCCCCGTGCGAGAGTGGACCCCGGGTTGAGCCGAACGGCCGAGGGCCGTTCGCCGGAGGGGTCGGGGGAGTCGTGGAGGAGCGGGTGCCCGCGCGGCGGGTGATCGGGTTGGCCGCGCCTGCCCTCGGGGTGTTGGCGGCCGAGCCGCTCTACGTGCTGGTGGACACGGCCGTGGTGGGCCACCTGGGCGCGTTGCCGC
Source organism: Saccharothrix sp. NBAS 001 (assembly GCF_056640475.1). Classification (NCBI taxonomy): domain Bacteria; kingdom Bacillati; phylum Actinomycetota; class Actinomycetes; order Pseudonocardiales; family Pseudonocardiaceae; genus Saccharothrix; species Saccharothrix sp. NBAS 001. Next base: position 6,216,266 of record NZ_CM153251.1, on the reverse strand, counting down.
TGGCCGGGCTCGCGGTCGGCGGCGTGCTGTTCACCCAGGTCGCGACCCAGCTGACGTTCCTGTCCTACGGCACGACGGCGCGCGCGTCCCGGCTGTTCGGCGCGGACCGGCGCGGGGACGCGGTCCAGGAGGGCGTGCAGGCGACGTGGCTGGCGCTGGTCGTCGGCGTGCTGCTGATCGGGCTGGGGCAGCTGGTGGCGGGGCCCGCGGCCGCGCTGCTGGCCGGCGACGAGGTGTCCGGGCAGGCCGTGGGGTGGCTGCGGATCGCCCTGTTCGGCGCGCCGTTCGTGCTGGTCACGATGGCCGGCAACGGGTGGATGCGGGGCGTGCAGGACACCGTCCGGCCGCTGCGGTACGTGTTGGTGGGCAACGGTCTGTCGGCGGTGCTGTGCCCGGTGCTGGTCTACGGCGCGGGGTGGGGGCTGGAGGGCAGCGCGGTCGCGAACGTGGTCGCGCAGGTCGTGTCGGCCGGGTTCTTCTTCCGGGCGCTGGTCGTCGAGCGGGTGCCCTTGCGGCCCCGGCCGAAGTTGATGCGCGCGCAGCTGACCCTCGGGCGTGACCTGGTGGTGCGCAGCCTGGCGTTCCAGGCGTGCTTCCTCTCGGCCGCGTCGGTCGCCGCGCGCACGTCGGTGGGCGCGGTCGGCGCGCACCAGATCGTGTTGCAGCTGTGGACGTTCCTGGCGCTCGTGCTGGACTCGCTGGCGATCGCGGCGCAGGCCATCGTCGGGCAGGCGCTGGGCGCGCACCGGCCCGAGCAGGCCAAGAGGTTCGCCTGGCAGGTCACCGGGTACGGGCTGGTGTTCGGCGTGGTGCTGGGGGCGCTGTTCGCCGCGCTGGCGGGGGTGATCCCGCCGCTGTTCACCTCGGACCCGGCGGTGCTGGGCGAGGTGCCGCACGCGTGGTGGTTCTTCGTGGCGCTGCAACCGATCGCCGGGGTGGTGTTCGCGCTGGACGGGGTGCTGCTCGGCGCGGGCGACGCCGGGTTCCTGCGCACCGCGACGCTGCTGTCGGCGGGCATCGGGTTCCTGCCGCTGATCTGGGCGTCCCACGCCTACGGGTGGGGGCTGGTCGGCATCTGGACCGGGCTGTCCGCGTTCATGGTGCTGCGCCTGGTCACGCTGCTCGTGCGGGCGCGTTCGGGCAGGTGGGCGCGGGTGGGGGTGGTGTGGTGAGGGGCACTGCCAGGAATTGTTAACAGAGGGCAAGTGTTCCCGATAGACGGAGTGCCGCCGCAGGAACACGAGGAGCTTTGCCGTGCCGGTCGATCGTGCCACCAGACAGGCGTGGCTGATCTGGTCAACCGCCGTCGTCGTCTACGTCGCCGCCCTCTTCCACCGCACCTCGCTCGGCGTCGCCGGGCTCGAAGCCGCCGACCGGTTCCACGTCGGACCCGCCGCGCTCAGCACGTTCACCGTGCTCCAGATCGGCCTCTACGCCCTGATGCAGATCCCCACCGGCCTGCTGGTCGACCGGTTCGGCGCACGCCGGGTGCTGGTCGCCGCCGCGCTGCTGATGGGCGTCGGGCAGTTGATGTTCGCGCTGGCCTCCTCCTACCCGCTCGGCCTCGGCGCGCGGGCCGTGCTCGGCGTCGGCGACGCGATGACGTGGGTCAGCGTCCTGCGGCTGGCCGCCGCGCACTTCCCGCCGCGCCGGTTCACCGTCGTGATGTCGCTGTCCGCCGCGCTCGGCGGCGCGGGCAACCTGGTCGCCACCGTCCCGCTGACGCTGCTGCTGGCGAGCACCGGCTGGACGGCCACCTTCCTGATCGCGGGCCTGGCCACGGCCGCCTACTCGGCCGTCGTCGCGTGGCGGGTCCGCGAGGTGCCGCACGGCGTCGTCCAGCCGCCGGTCGAGCCGGTGCCGCTGCGGACGGTGGCCAAGCGCGTGGTCGCGGCGTGGTCCGTGCCCGGCACGCGGCTGGGTTTCTGGGTGCACTTCGCCTCGATGTCCACGCCCGCGATGCTCGGCCTGCTGTGGGGCTTCCCCTACCTGGTGGAGGCGCAGGGCCTGAGCCGGCCCGACGCGTCGGCGGTGCTCAGCGTGCTGGTCGTGGTGGGGATCGTGGCCGGGCCGCTGATCGGCGCGGTGATCGCGCGCAAGCCGGAGTGGCGGATGCCGATCGTCGGCTGGTACCTCGGCGCGGCGCTGGTCGGGTGGGCCGTGCTGCTGGCCTGGCCCGGCGGCGTGCTGCCGACCGGCGTGCTCGCGGTCGTGTTCGGCGTGCTCGCGGTGGGCGGTCCGACCTCCGGCGTGGCGTTCGCCCTGGTGCGCGACTACAACCCGCTGCACCGGGTGTCGACGGCCACGGGGGTGGCCAACGTGGGCGGGTTCGCCGCGATCACGTTCACCGCGTTCGCGGTCGGCGTGGTGCTGGACCTGGTGGCGGGTCTGCCGGTCGCCCAGGCGTACCGGATCGCTTTCCTGACCGTGGTTTCCGTGCTCGTGCTGGGTGTGTGGCGGACCGCCGTGTGGTGGCGCCGGGCGCGGGCCGAGGTGTTCGCGGCGGAGGAGCGCGGGGAGCAGGTGCCGGTGCAGTTGCGTCGCCGGCGTTGGGACGTTCTGGCCGAGGCTTAGGATGTGCGGTCGTGTCCGCATCATCTTCCGCTGTGCAGCCAGGTCTGGTCGTCGTCGACAAGCCGGACGGCATGACGTCCCACGACGTGGTGGCCAAGGTCCGCCGCATCCTCGGCACCCGCAAGGTCGGGCACGCGGGCACCCTCGACCCGATGGCGACCGGTGTCCTCGTGCTGGGCGTCGAGCGGGCCACCAAGCTGCTGGGCCACCTGGCGCTGGACAGCAAGGCCTACCTCTCCACGATCCGGCTGGGCTCGGCCACCACGACCGACGACGCCGAGGGCGAGGTGCTGTCCACTTCGGACGCCTCGGCGGTCGAGGAGTCCGCGATCCGGGCCGGCGTGGCCAGGCTGACCGGTCCGATCCAGCAGGTGCCCAGCGCGGTCAGCGCGGTGAAGATCGACGGCAAGCGGGCGTACGCGCGGGTGCGCGCCGGCGAGTCGGTGGAGATCCCGGCGCGGCCGGTGACCGTGCACCGGTTCGACGTGCTGTCCGTGCGGCGCGAGGGCGCGGCGACGGAGCTGGACGTGATGGTCGAGTGCTCCTCGGGCACCTACGTCCGGGCGCTGGCCCGCGACCTGGGCGCGGACCTGGGCGTGGGCGGCCACCTGGCGGCCCTGCGCCGGACCCGGGTGGGCCCGTTCGACCTGCGGGTCGCGCGCACGCTCGCGCAGCTGGAGGAGTCCCCGGGGCTGTCGCTGGACCTGGACGAGGCCGTGGCGAAGGCGTTCCCGCGCCGGGAGATCGCGCCGCGCGAGGCGGTCGCGCTCTCGCACGGGCAGCGCCTGGCGGCGGGCGGGTTCGAGGGCACGTACGGCGTGTTCGGCCCGGACGGCCACGTGGTCGCCCTGGCCAAGGACGAGGGTTCGATCGCGAAGCCGTTGGTGGTGCTGACCCCGGCCGGCTGACCGGATCGCCGAGGTTCGCACGAACGGGTGATCGCGGGACAGGAGCCGCCGACGGAGGTACCCACACCGCCGCTGCCGCGCCTACCGTGGCCCGCATGGCGAGATGGGTGTGGCCGACCGTCGGCGGCGTGGTCACGTCGGCGACCGGCGTCGTGATCAACCTGGCCACCGACCAGGGGGCCAACCCGTGGACGTGGGCCGCCGTGCTCCTGCTCACCGCGGTGGGCGTGGGCGTCGGCGTGGCCGCGCAGCGCGCCGATACCGCGCCCGACATCGGCGACGTGCGCAACACCATCACCGGGACCGTCTACGGCAGCGCCGTGCAGGCCCGCACGCTGGGCGCGGTCACGCTCAACTCCGGCTCGGCGAGCGGCGGCTCGACGATCAGCCAGTCCGCGACCGCCCACGAGGGCAGCACCATCCACCAGGCCGGCCGCGACATCCGCCACGACCGGGGGCGGTGACCGCCGGCCGTCCCGGCGAAAGCCGCGACCGCCGACGCCGGCCGGCTCCCGCGCCGGCCGCACCCGTAGGCTGCTCCCCGTGCAACGGTGGCGAGGGCTGGACCACCTGCCCGGCGGGTGGGGTCGGTGCGTGGTGACGATCGGCGTGTTCGACGGGGTGCACCGGGGCCACCAGGCGCTGGTCGGACGAGCCGTCGAACTGGCCGCGGAGAAGGGCGTCCCGTCGGTCCTGATGACCTTCGACCCGCACCCGTCCGAGGTGGTGCGGCCCGGCAGCCACCCCGCGCAGCTGACCAGCCTGCGCCGGCGGGCCGAGTTGGTCGAGCGGCTCGGCGTGGACGTGTTCTGCGTGGTCCCGTTCACCGTCGAGGTCTCGCGGATGCCGGCGGCCGAGTTCGTGCACGAGATCCTGGTCGACCGGCTGCACGTCGCGTCGGTCGTGGTGGGGCAGAACTTCACGTTCGGCAGCAAGGCGGTGGGCAACGTGGACCTGCTGCGCGCGCTGGGGCAGCGCTTCGGGTTCGGGACCGAGGGGGCGGATCTGGTGACCGACGACGGGGTCACGTACTCGTCGACCTACATCCGGGCGTGCATCGACGCCGGCGACGTGAAGGCCGCCGCCCAGGCGCTCGGCCGCCCGCACCGGCTCGAAGGGATCGTCGTGCGCGGCGACGGGCGCGGCAAGGAACTCGGGTTCCCCACCGCGAACCTGTCCACCACGCGCTTCGCCGCGGTGCCCGCCGACGGCGTGTACGCCTGCTGGTTCATCCATTCGAGCGGACGCCGGTTGCGGGCCGCGGTCTCGGTCGGCACGAACCCGACGTTCTCCGGCCGCGAGCGCCGGGTGGAGGCCCACGTGCTCGACGTGGACGAGGACTTCTACGGCCAGCGGGTGGCGCTGGACTTCGTGGAACGCCTGCGCGCCATGGAGCGCTACGACACCGTCGAGGCGTTGCTGGACCAGATGCACAAGGACGTCGCGGAAACGCGCGACATCCTCCCGGAGGCCGCTGCGTGACGCGTTGAACCACCTGGGTGGATCCGGACATACGTCCGCCACTTACCTGGCAAGATGCCTGTCACGTCCAAGCCGGTCAGGGGAGAGGCGAAGGTGGAGGACCACAAGATCGTCCAGCGCAATCTCGCGTTGCAGCGAGAGTGGTACGGAGAGCCCCTGGGGGACCGGGTGCGCCGGCTGGTGGTGGCCTTCAACGTGTCCCAGGCGCAGCTCGCGGACGTGCTCGGGATCAGCGCGCCGATGCTCAGCCAGGTGATGAGCGGCCGGCGCGCGAAGATCGGCAACCCGTCCGTGCTGGCCCGGATGATCATGCTGGAGCGCAAGGTCCTCACCCCGGACGTGGCGACCGGCGCGCCCGAGGCGCTGCAACGCGCGCTGGACGAGGTGCGCGACTCCAAGCCCACGGTGAGCCGCGACTCGCTGCCGGTCAACGGGACCGACGACGAGGCCGCGGTGTTCCCGTTCCTGCGCCGCATCGCCGACCGCCGCGAACTGTCCCAGGCGGCCGACATGCTCGGCGACGACTTCCCGGCGCTGGCCGACCTGCTGCGCCGCGCGGGCAAGGGCCGCGACTCCTGAGGCTGTTCACCGGCGTGTTCCCGCCCGCCGACGTGGTCGCCGAACTCGATCACGCCCTGCGCGCCGTCCGCGCCGCGCACCCGGACCTCAGGTGGAGCGCCCCGGACCGGCTGCACGTGACGCTCCGCTTCCACGGCGACGACGCGGATCCCGCCGGCCTGCTCGACGCGGTGCGCGGCCTGCCCGCGCCGACCCTGCGGCTGACCTCCGCCGGCACCTTCCCGGGCGTGCTGTGGATGGGCGTGCACGGCCCGCTGCGCCCGCTCGCCGAGGCGGCCGGTGCGCCGGTCGACTGGCGTCCACATCTGACGGTCGCCCGCGCGCGCCGGCGCGGGGATCGGCTGCCGCACGTCGCGTTCGACGGTCGCGAGTGGACCGTGACGGAGGTCGCACTGGTGCGCAGCCGCCCGTCGGTGGGCTACGAGGTGCTGGAGCGGGTGCCCTTGACCACGCCAAACGGGTAGTGGCCGGCGACTACTGGTAACCTCGACAGTTGGGTCTGGCTGCGGTCCGTGGCGGCCATGACCGTCTACCCCCGGTGACGGGGCCGCACGGAACATCGCATCAGGTACAAGGAGTAGCGGAAACGTGGCACTGACCACCGAGCAGAAGAAGACGATCCTCGCCGAGTACGGCGTCCACGACTCGGACACCGGCTCCGCCGAGGCCCAGGTCGCGCTGCTGAGCAAGCGCATCGCGGACCTGACCGAGCACCTCAAGCAGCACAAGCACGACCACCACTCGCGTCGTGGTCTGCTGCTGCTGGTCGGCCGTCGCCGCCGGCTGCTCAACTACCTCCAGAAGGTGGACATCCAGCGCTACCGGTCGCTGATCCAGCGACTCGGCCTGCGCCGCTGACCACCGCCGAGGGGGAGTGACCGGTCCGGTCGCTCCCCCTCGGTGCAGTACCCCGCAAGACACCTGCAGTACCGCAAGAGCAGTACCGCACACACAACGGAACAAAGACGAGGGACGCACGCGCGGCGCACCGGGACGACTTGATCGCCGGTCCTCGGTAGTGGCCCCCTGGCCCAAGACGAAAACCCCAGGGGACTTCGATCGAAGACCGGCCTCGTCCGACCCGCGACCCCGCGCCCGTGCGCGCTGCGGCCCGTATGACGAGGAGTTTTGACACATATGACCGACAACGAGGTCCACGAGACTTCAGCTGTGATCGACAACGGTCGGTTCGGCACCCGCACCATCCGCTTCGAGACCGGGCGCCTGGCCCGGCAGGCGGCCGGCACCGTCGTCGCCTACCTCGACGACGAGACCATGCTGCTGTCCGCCACGACGGCGTCGAAGCACCCCAAGGAGCACTTCGACTTCTTCCCCCTCACGGTGGACGTCGAGGAGCGGATGTACGCCGCGGGCCGCATCCCCGGCTCGTTCTTCCGCCGCGAAGGCCGCCCGTCGACCGACGCGATCCTGACCTGCCGGCTGATCGACCGGCCGCTGCGCCCCTCCTTCGTGGACGGTCTGCGCAACGAGATCCAGGTCGTCATCACGGTGATGAGCCTGAACCCGGCCGACCTGTACGACGTCGTGGCGATCAACGCCGCGTCCGCGTCCACGCAGCTGGCCGGCCTGCCGTTCTCCGGCCCCATCGGCGGCGTCCGGGTGGCGCTGATCGAGGGCCAGTGGGTGGCGTTCCCCACCCACGAGCAGCTGGAGAAGGCCGTGTTCGACATGGTCGTCGCCGGTCGCACGGTGGGTGACGACGTCGCGATCATGATGGTCGAGGCCGAGGCCACCGAGCGCGTGATCGACCTGGTCGCCGAGGGCGCGCAGGCGCCGACCGAAGAGGTCGTGGCGGCGGGTCTGGAGGCGGCCAAGCCGTTCATCAAGGTGCTGTGCGAGGCGCAGGCCGAGCTGGCCGCGCACGCCGCCAAGGCGACCGGCGAGTTCCCGACCTACCCGGCCTACCAGGCCGACGCGTTCGAGGCCGTCGAGCAGGCCGGTTCGGCCGACCTGGCGCAGGCGCTGACGATCGCCGGCAAGCAGGAGCGCGAGTCCCGGATCGACGAGGTCAAGGCGTCGGTGCTGGAGAAGCTGGCCGAGCAGTTCGAGGGCCGGGAGAAGGAGGTCGGCGCGGCGTTCCGCTCGCTGACCAAGAAGCTGGTCCGGCAGCGGATCCTGCGCGACAAGGTCCGCATCGACGGCCGCGGCCTGACCGAGATCCGGTCGCTGTCCGCCGAGGTCGAGCTGATCCCCCGGGCGCACGGCTCGGCGCTGTTCGAGCGCGGCGAGACCCAGATCCTGGGCGTCACCACGCTGAACATGCTGCGCATGGAGCAGCAGATCGACTCGCTGTCCCCGGAGACGCACAAGCGCTACCTGCACCACTACAACTTCCCGCCGTTCTCCACCGGTGAGACCGGCCGCGTGGGCTCGCCCAAGCGCCGCGAGATCGGCCACGGCGCGCTGGCCGAGCGGGCGCTGATGCCCGTGCTGCCCAAGCGCGAGGAGTTCCCCTACGCGATCCGCCAGGTCTCCGAGGCGCTCAGCTCCAACGGCTCGACCTCGATGGGCTCGGTCTGCGCGTCCACCATGTCGCTGCTCAACGCCGGCGTGCCGCTCAAGGCCCCGGTCTCCGGCATCGCGATGGGCCTGGTCTCCGACGACGTCGACGGCAAGACCGAGTACGTGGCGCTGACCGACATCCTGGGCGCGGAGGACGCGTTCGGCGACATGGACTTCAAGGTCGCCGGCACCAAGGAGTTCGTCACCGCCCTCCAGCTCGACACCAAGCTCGACGGCATCCCGTCGGAGGTGCTCGGCGCGGCCCTCAACCAGGCCCGCGACGCGCGCCTGACCATCCTGGAGGTCATGGCCGAGGCCATCGACCGCCCGGACGAGATGAGCCCGTTCGCGCCGCGCGTCACCTCGGTGAAGATCCCGACCGACAAGATCGGCGAGGTGATCGGGCCGAAGGGCAAGATGATCAACTCGATCACCGAGCAGACCGGTGCCGACATCTCCATCGAGGACGACGGCACGATCTACGTCGGCGCGGCGGACGGCCCGTCGGCCGAGGCCGCGATCGGCCTGATCAACGCGATCGCCAACCCGCAGCTGCCGAAGGTGGGCGAGCGCTTCCTGGGCACCGTGGTCAAGACCGCGGCGTTCGGCGCGTTCGTCTCGCTGCTGCCGGGCAAGGACGGCCTGATCCACATCTCCAAGCTGGGCAACGGCAAGCGCATCGGCAAGGTGGAGGACGTCGTCAAGGTCGGCGACAAGCTCCGGGTCGAGATCGCCGACATCGACCAGCGCGGCAAGATCAGCCTCGTCCTGGTGAACGAGGACGCGGACGCCGCCGCTCCCGCGCAGGACACCGCTCCCGAGCAGGACGCGGCTCCCGCGCAGGACACCGTCCCGGCCGAGTCCTCGGCGCAGTGACGACGAACGTCGACGGGACGGCCGCGGGTGCCTCGGGCACCCGCGGCCGTCCGCTTCCCAGCAGGCTCGGCCACCTCCAGCGGCCCGGCAGCACCCGCGTGCTGGAGCAGGGCGGGACCGGCGTGACCGTGCGCCGCAGCGTGCTGCCCTCCGGCCTGCGGGTGATCACCGAGCAGATCCCCGGCGTGCGCTCGGCGTCGGTGGGCCTGTGGGTGCAGGTCGGTTCGCGCGACGAGCGGGCCGAGGTGGCGGGCGCGGCGCACTACCTGGAGCACCTGCTGTTCAAGGGCACCGCGAACCGGTCGGCGGCGGCGATCGCCGAGGAGATCGACGCGGTCGGCGGCGAGCTGAACGCGTTCACCGCCAAGGAGCACACCTGCTACTACGCGCACGTCCTCGACGAGGACCTGCCGCTGGCCATGGACCTGGTGTGCGACGTGGTGTTCGAGGCGTTGTGCGAGCCGCGCGACTTCGAGACCGAGCGCGGCGTGGTGCTCGAAGAGATCGCCATGCGCGACGACGACCCGGAAGACCTGCTGCACGACGCGTTCCTGGACGCGATGCTCGGCGAGCACCCGCTGGGCCGGTCGGTGCTAGGCACCGAGCGGTCCATCCAGGACATGGAGCGCTCCGCGCTGTTCGGGTTCTACAAGCGCCGCTACACGATGCCCCGGATGGTGCTCGCGGTGGCCGGCAACGTCGAGCACAACCACGTGATGCGCTTGGCGCGCAAGCAGATCGGCGAGCGGCTGGCACGCACCGGCACGCCCGTCGCGCCGCGCGTGGGCCGGGCCCGGATCCCCGGCGCGCGCAAGCTCGTGCTGCACTCCGACGACACCGAGCAGGCGCACCTGATGCTGGGCGTGCGCGCGGTGGACCGGCACGACGAGCGCCGGTTCGCGCTCAACGTGCTCAACGCCGCGCTGGGCGGCGGCATGAGTTCCCGGCTGTTCCAGGAAGTCCGCGAGCGGCGCGGCCTGGCGTACCAGGTGTACTCGTCGGTGGGCCTGTACGCCGACACGGGCACGTGGTCGGTCTACGCGGGCTGCCAGCCGGACCGGCTGGGCGACGTGGCGGGCGTGGTGCGCGACGTGCTCTCCGTCGTGGCGTCGGGAGGTCTGACCGACGCGGAGGTCGCGCGCGGCAAGGGCCAGCTGCGCGGCGGGCTGGTGCTGGGGCTGGAGGACACCAGTTCCCGGATGTCCCGGATCGGCAAGGGCGAGCTGAACTACGGCGACTACCTGTCGGTGGAGCAGACGTTGGCGCGCATCGACGAGGTGACCGCCGAGGACGTCGCGGCGTTGGCGCGCGAGCTGCTGCGACGTCCCGTCGCCGCCGCCGTGGTCGGCCCTTACGCTCACGCCGACGATTTGCCGCCCCAGGTGCACGAGGTGATCTCTTGAGCAAGCGTTCTTCCGAGGCGAACCCCATCCGCGTCGGCGTCTTGGGCGCACGCGGCCGCATGGGCGCCGAAGTGGTCCGTGCCGTGGAAGCGGCGGACGACGCGGTGGTGGTGGCGGCGGTCGACGCGGGCGACGAGCTGTCCGCGCTGACCGACGCGCGGGCGGAGGTCGTGGTCGACTTCACCAACCCCGACGTGGTGCTGGACAACCTGAAGTTCTGCGTGGCCAACGACATCCACGCGGTGGTCGGCACGTCCGGGTTCGACGCGGAGCGGCTGGCCGCGGTGTCCGGGTGGCTGGAGCCCAAGCCGGAGGTGGGCGTGCTGATCGCGCCGAACTTCGCCATCGGTGCGGTGCTGTCCATGCGGTTCGCCGAGGTCGCCGCCCGGTACTACGACTCGGCCGAGGTCATCGAGCTGCACCACCCGCGCAAGGTGGACGCGCCGTCCGGCACCGCCGCGCACACCGCCCGGCTGATCACCCGGGCGCGCGAGGCGGCCGGCGTGGCGCCGATGCCGGACGCCACCACCCAGGAGGCGCCGGGTGCGCGCGGCAACCTGGTCGGCGACGTCCGGGTGCACTCGCTGCGCATCGCCGGGCTGATCGCGCACCAGGAGGTCGTGTTCGGCACCGAGGGCGAGACGCTGACGCTGCGGCACGACTCGCTGGACCGCACGTCGTTCATGCCGGGCGTGCTGCTGGCGGTGCGCTCGATCCGCTCGCACCCCGGCCTGTCCGTGGGGCTCGACACCTTCATGGACCTGTGAAGACCCGCACCACCGCCTTCATCATCACCGCCGCGCTCGCGGTGTACTTCGTGCTGCTCGGCGGGCGCGCGGTGGTGTTGATCGGCACCGGGGACGTGGTGGGCATCGGGCTCGGCGCGGCCGTGCTGGTGCTGCCGGTGATCGGGGCGTGGATCGCGTGGACGAACCTGCGGTTCGGGTTCACCACCGAGCGGATGGCCCGGCAGCTGGCCGACGAGGGCGCGCTGCCGGACGTGTCCGGTCTGCCGCGCCGCCCGTCCGGCCGGGTGGACCGGGAGGCGGCGGACGCCTGGTTCGAGCAGCGGCGGGCCGAGGTCGAGGCCGCGCCGGAGGACTGGCGGCGGTGGTTCGCGCTGGCCCAGGCGTACGACCTGGCCGGTGACCGGGGCCGGGCGCGGGAGACCATGCGCAAGGCCATCGACCTCTTCCAAGCGGCGAATAATCGGGCGTGAGGCATTCGAGTGAGACTCAATTCATCCGGCCTTAACGCCTTCTTGCCTTGGTTTGTCCGGTGGCCCGTGGCTACCGTGGAGAGGTGACCAACACCTACCAGAACCTGCGAATCACCATCGCCTGCCTGGTCCTCGTCACCGCCTTCAGCGCCGCCCTCGCCCTCACCTAGGCAGACCGCGACACGCCGCCCGGCCGGGCGAACCACCTCACTCGACCGGGTGCATCCGGGTGCAGTCGCTCCGCCGTTCGGGTAGCCGCGTAGACATGGACCGAACAGACCTGCTGTACGACTGCGACCTCCTGGACCGCCACGGCGAGCACGTCGGACCGGTCGAAGAACTGTGGCTGGACGACGGCCGTCCGCTGTGGGCGGCCGTCCGCACCGACAACGCCACCACCCTCGTACCCATCCGCGGCGCGCAGGTCCGCGACCGGCGGCTGGTGGTGCCGGTGGACAAGAGCGAGATCGAGGAAGCGCCCCGGGTCGGAGCGGAGCTGTCCGACCTCGAACACGTCGAGTTGCACGACCACTACGGGCTCACCGTGCCGCCACAGCGCCTTGTGCGCCACGAACGCCGCTAGGGGCACGGGGGCGGGGCGTCGGTGCGGTCAGTGCGGCAGCCAGCCGGCCATGAGGCCCGGTGACGCCGCGAGCACGCTGAACCTGGCGAACCGCCCCACCATGCCGGTGGCGATGAACAGCCACGACGACATGCCCGCGAGCCCGGCGAGCACCGTGGTGAACATGAACGGCGGCAGGCCGACCACGGAGCTGACCGCGTGCGTGCCGAACATCCAGTGCGGGTGCCGGTGGCAGCGGTCCCGCACCCACTCCAGCCTGGCCTTCCACTTCGCCCGCAGGGGCGTCAGGGGCTTGGCGGGCTTCTCCTTGCGCCGCAGCCACGCGGGCAGGTGCCAGTCGCCGCGCGCGGCCAGGAAGTAGAACATCTTGCCCAGCACCTGGCCCACCGCGACGGCCAGCCCGATCCACCACCACGAGATGTGCGGTTGCTGCGTGACGAGGCCGATGACGAAGACCTCGATGCTGATCAGGGGGATGATCGCGGACCCGAACGCCACACCGAACGTCAGGCCGATCCACCCCAGCAATGCCCACACCTCTTCGAGGCTAGCAACCGCTCAGGCCGTGAGAGGTAGGGTCAGCCCCCCGGAAACCCTGATTTCACGCACCGGGCGGCCACCCGCGTCCAGGGTGCGCACGGTGCCGTCGGCGTCCCAGCCGGCCTTCGCGAAGAAGCCGGTGGACGCCTTGTCCGCCTCCGGGATCCAGGCGATCCCGCGCGTGCAGCCGCCGTCCAGCAGCGCCCGGCCGGCGGTGGCCAGCAGCCGCGCGCCGTGGCCGCGCCGGCCCCACCGGGGCTCCACCAGGACGCTCGCCAGCGCGGTGGTCGCCGCGTCGTCGGGCAGCGTGCCGTCCGCCCGCGCCACCTCGGCCTCCGGCGCGTTCCCGGCCACGCAGTAGCCGACCAGCCACGCACCCTCGGTCGCCACGAACACCCTGGAGTGCGCGACGGCCTCGGCCCACGCGTCGTCGGTGTCGTCCAGGCCGGCCAGGACCTCCTCCGGCAGCAGCGACCGGTACGCGGTGCGCCACGTTTCGCGGTGGATCCGGGCGATCTCCAGCACGTCTTCGGGCTTCGCGGTCCGCACCGCGGCATCGGCCATGCGGGCACCCTAGTGGCCGAAATCCGCGTGATCCGGGCGGGTACCGCGTGAAAGCGTGCCGGACATGCGCTGGGCTGCGTTGGGTGTCGTGTACGTGGTGTGGGGCTCTACGTATGTGGGGATCCGGTTCGCGATCGAGACCATGCCACCGTTGTTGTCCGCCGGGACGCGGTTCCTCGCCGCCGGGCTCGTGCTCGCGCTGGTGCTGGGGCGTCGGCTGCGGATGACGTGGCCGCAGTTCCGCACGGCGGCGCTGCTGGGGCTGCTGTTGCCCGCGTGGGGCAACGGGCTGGTGGTCGTGGCGGAGCAGTCGGTGCCCTCGGGGTTGGCGGCGCTGCTGGTGGCGTCGGTGCCGATCTACGTGGTGCTGCTGCGGCGGGCGGGTGGCGAACGGCCGCCGCGCGTGACGTACCTGGGTGTCGTCATCGGGCTGGTCGGGTTGGCCGTGCTGCTGCTGCACGACGTGGGCGGCTCGTCGTGGTGGGGGCCGTGGACGGTGCTGCTGGCCGCGTTCGGCTGGGCGCTGGGGTCCTACCTCAACGGCAGGCTGCCGACCGCGGACCCGTTCGCGATGTCCGCCGTGGAGATGATCGTCGGCGGTGCGCTGCTGTCGTTGGCCGGTGTGCTCGCGGGGGAGCGGGTCACGCTGTCCGAGGTGTCCACGGCGTCGTGGGTGGCGTGGGGCTATCTCGTGGTGTTCGGGTCGTTGTTGGCGTTCAGCTCCTACGTGTACGTGCTGGGGCAGCTGCCCGTGTCCACGGTCGCGACCTACGCGTACGTCAATCCCGCGATCGCGGTGCTGCTCGGCGTGTGGCTGGCGGGCGAGGAGTTCGGTCCGACGCAGCTGGCCGGGGGCCTGCTGGTGGTCGTCGCGGTGGTGCTGGTGGTCCGGGCCGAGCGGAAATGTCGTACCGAGGTGGGATTATCCGAGCCGTGCAGACGATGAGCGCAGACGTCGCCCGCCGGATCGCGCTGGCCGCGCAGGGCTTCGCCGATCCCAGGCCCGCTTCGCCGCCCACCAGGCGGCACCTCCAGCGGGTGCTGTCGCGCGTCCGCTTGCTCCAGCTCGACTCGGTGAACGTCGCCGTGCGCGCCCACTACATGCCCGTGTTCAGCAGGTTGGGCGCGTACGCGCCGTCGCTGGTGGACGAGGCCGCGTGGTCGCACAGCGCGCGCAAACCGCGCCTGCTGGTCGAGTACTGGGCGCACGAGGCGAGCCTGGTCCCGGTCGAGGACTGGCCGCTGTTCCACTCCGGTGCCAAGAAGCGCGGTTGGTGGCACAACTACTCGGCCACCGCCGAGCGCGAACCCCGCCTGGTGGAGGACATCCTGGCCGTGGTGAAGGAACTCGGCCCGGTGGGCGCGGGCGCGATCGAGAAGGCCCTGGCGGGCAGCGGCCCCCGGGCGAAGGACCACTGGGGCTGGAACTGGTCCGAGGTCAAGAAGATCTGCGAGTACCTGTTCGGTTCCGGAGCCCTCACCACCGGCACCCGGCGGGGTTTCGAGCGCCTCTACGACCTGACCGAACGCGTCCTGCCGCCCGAGGTGCTGGCCCGCCGGGTGTCGGCCGAGGAGGGCGCGCGCGAGCTGGTGACCAGGGCGGCGCGGTCGTTGGGCGTGGCCACCGAACCGGACCTGCGCGACTACTACCGGCTGGCTCCCGCGCGCAGCCAGCAGGCCGTGCGCGAGCTGGTCGAGGAGGGCGTGCTGGAGCCGGTCGCCGTGCAGGGCTGGTCCGCCCCCGCCTACCGCCACGTCGAGGCCCGCGCGCCCCGCGCGGTCACCGGGCGGGCGCTGCTGTGCCCGTTCGACCCGCTGATCTGGGAGCGGGCCCGCACCGAGCGCATCTTCGACTTCCACTACCGCATCGAGATCTACGTGCCGGAGGCCAAACGCGTCCACGGCTACTACGTCTTCCCGTTCCTGCTCGACGGCGAGCTGGTGGCCCGCGTCGACCTCAAGGCCGATCGCGCGGCCGGCGTCCTGCGCGTCCAGTCCGCCCACTCCGAGGTGACGGCGGACCACGGCCGGGTGGCCGTGGAGCTGGCGGCCGAGCTGCGGCACATGGCCGACTGGCTGGGGATGGAACGGGTCCAGGTGACCCAGCGCGGCGACCTCGCGCCCGCCCTCAAGGCGGTGGTGCGCAAGTAGCCTGCTCCGCGTGAGCGCGGGGCAGCGGGCCGAGGCCGACGGCGGCCAGGTCTTCCAGGCGGGCCGGGACGTGATCGTCAACCACGCCCCGGCGAGCCCGGCACGAGTGTCGAACCTGCCCCCGCGCAACCCGTACTTTGTCGGCCGCGAGGAAACCCTGGCGGCGATCCGCGGCGCGCTGGCGCGAGGTGTCGTCGCGATCCAGCCCCTGCACGGCATCGGCGGCGTCGGCAAGTCCCAGACGGCCGTCGAGTACGCCCACCGCCACGCCGCCGACTACCGGTGCACCTGGCGGATCCCGTCCGAACACCCCGAACTGATCCCCGGACACCTGGCCCGCCTCGCGGCCGCGTTGGACGCCCCCGACTTCCGCACGGCGTTGAGCGCCCGGTCGGACTGGCTGCTGATCTTCGACAACGCCGAGAGCCTCCAGGACCTGTACCCGCTGCTGCCGTCCGGCGGGCACGTCCTGATCACCACCCGCAGCACCGGCTGCGGCGGCCTCGGCGCGGCCGTGCGGCTGGACGTGCTGCCCCGCGCGGACTCCGCGGCACTGCTGCGCGCCAGGGTCCCGGCGATGTCCGAGGCCCAGGCGGACGACCTGGCCGACCTGCTGGGCGACCTGCCGCTGGGCCTGGCGCAGGCCGCCGGCTACCTGGAGGAGACCGGCCTGCCCGTCGCGGACTACCTGGCCCTGATCCGGACGTACGACCGCACCCTGTTCGCGGAAGGCGACGTCGTCGGCTACCCGCACACCATCAGCACGGTGTGGGGCCTGTCCCTCCGGCACCTGGCCGACCACGAACCCCGGGCCTCGGCCGCGCTGCGCGGCATCGCGTTCCTGTCGCCCGACGCGATCCCGGTCGGCCTGGTCACCGGGCCGGTCGCGGCGGTCGAGTCCGCCCGGATCGTCGGTGCGCTGGTCAAGCACGGCCTGGTCGAGCGCGACGGCGACACGATCTCGGTGCACCGCCTCCTCCAGGCCCACTTGCGCCACGAAGCTGGTCACGCGGACCTGACGGCCGTGCTGACCCGCTTCCGCGACGTGCTGGAGTCCGAGGACGAATCGGCGAACTGGCGCCAGGCCCAGCGGCTGGCACTGCACCTGATGACCGTGCTGAGGTACTGCCGCCTCGGCGAGCGGGGTGTCGAGGCCGCGCTGTCCGCCCTCGGCGACGTGGTCGCGCGGCTGCTCCGAGGCCCCGGGGTGGCGAGGGTGTCACGGGAGTTGAGGCGCGTCGCCGAAGCGATGGAGCAACCGTCTGCGGCCCCGGACGATCGGCTCGATCCCGCGCTCTGGCGGGAACTGCGGGACGTCCTGCGCGAAGGGACCGCCTTCGGTGCCCTCGTGCTGTTCGTGGAGGCCGCGCGGGACCCGGACAGCGACCCGGACGCCTCGCCGGCGCGGCTCGGCGCGGAGGTGATCCTGGCGCTGGCCGAGGTCGCGGCGGACCTCGGCCAGGTGAAGCGGGCGAACCTGGCCCGCCTGCGCGCGGTGCTCAGCCGGGAAGGCCCGCGGCGCGCACGACCGGAGGAGACGTGCGCGCCGCGGTAGCTCAACTGGTCGACGTGGTGACGAGCGCGTCGCCGCTGCCCGTCCGCCCCGTCACGAACAGCGCCGGCTCGGACTCCGGCGGGGTGCCGGAGACGTCGAGTTCGCTGCGCGCCGTCCCGGACGTCGACACCAGGTCGACCTTCGCGGCCACCCCCGGCCGCACGCCGACCCGCACGTCACCCGAGCCGGTGCCCATCTGGATGCGGCCGGCGGCGGCGTCGGCGACGGTCACGTCACCGCTGCCGGTGCGCACCTGGACGTCGCTCTGCACCGCGCCCAGCCAGACGTCGCCCGTGCCGGTGAACAGCACGGTGTTGCCGCCGACCGACGACACCTCGATGTCCCCGCGCCCGGTCTTGGCCCGCAGCCCGCCCAGCATCGGCCCCAGCCGGACCTTCCCGGACGCGGTGTTGACCTGCGACGACGCGTCCGCGCGGTCCGCGGTGATGTCGCCGGTGCCGGTCTTGATGTCGAGCTTGCCCGCCGCCCCGGTCACCGTGACGTCGGCCGCGCCGGTCTTCGTGGTCACGTGCGAGCCGCTCGGCGCGCGCACGACCACGCCCAGCGGCACCGCGCGCAGGGCCAGCGAGTCCGACGCCTGCACCCGCAGGCGCTGCCCGGTCAGGTCCAGGCGCGCCTCGCGGACCGCCTCGGCGGGCCCGGCGGGCTGCCCCCGGTTCGACCCGAACTGGTCGTTCACCCAGCTCAGCAGGTTGTTCAGGCCGGCCGTCCAGCTCTCGCCGGCCGACGCCTCGTGCTTGACCTCGACGTGCACGCCCGGCTCGTCGACCAGGTGCACCCGCACCCGGCCGGAGATGAGGGACACGTCGATCTCGACCACGCCCTCCACCTCGAAGCTCTGCTGCCGCACGACGTCCGACTCCGGTTCCACGACGTCCCCCTCCATCAGCCCTGGACCCAGCCGTTCACCCGGGAGCCGCTGTCCTTGGGCGGCTTGGGCGCGGACTCCTGCCAGTGGCCCTTGTGGTGACCCCGGCGCCCGCCCACCGCGCCCTGCACGGCCTGGGCGACGAACGTGTTCAACGACATGCCCTGCGACGCCGCGGCCTGCTCGGCCTTCGACTTCAGCTCGTCCAGCAGCCGCAGCGTGATGCGCGTGGCGTCGCTGCCGGCGGTGGGCCGGGGAGCCTCCTGCGGCTCCGGTTCGTGCTCCTCACGCGGGGCGGACGCGCCGGAGACGACGACGCGGACGTCCCGACCGTCCAGCCGGACGTCGACCACGGGGCCGTCGAGCGCCGCGGTCACCTCCGCGGCCAGGTCGGACAGGGCGTTCATGAGCGCCAGCCGGGCGGCGGGCTCCAGCGCTGCGGACAGCACGGCCGCGGTGCGCCGGGTGTCTTCCTCTCCGGCGGACGCGGCTGTCGCGAGATCCTCGCGCAGCTGTGCGATGTACGGCGACAGATCCATGACACCACTATGGCGTCATTCCTGACATCACGCAACCATCAGCGTGATGTCACCTTCGGCGTGAAGCGCTGCGGAACCACCTGTGCACGGACCGCGCCCACGGTCGTGGCGGGGTAGGGCCGAACAGCCGATCGGTTAGGGTTTCGGCCATGGCTGAGACGGTGTCGCCGAAGGTGCAGTTGATCGCGAAGACGGAGTTCTTCCCCCCGGACGACGTCCCGTGGTCCACCGACGCGGACGGCGGCGAGGCGCTCGCCGAGTTCGCGGGCCGTGCCTGCTACCAGTCGTGGACCAAGCCCAACCCCGCGACCGCCACCAACGCCGGCTACATCAAGCACATCATCGAGGTCGGCCACCTGTCCGTGCTGGAGCACGGCTCGGTCAGCTTCTACCTGACCGGAATCTCCCGCTCGCTGACCCACGAGCTGATCCGGCACCGGCACTTCTCGTACTCGCAGCTGTCCCAGCGGTACGTGCCCGAGCGCAACGCCGCCATGGTCGAGCCGGACGTCATCGCCGACGACCCCGAGCTGCACGAGATGTTCCTCAAGGCCGCGCAGGCCAGCGTCGAGGCGTACAACGAGCTGCTCAAGGGCCTGGAGGAGAAGTTCTCCGACGTGCCCAGCGCCACCCTGCGCCGCAAGCAGGCCCGCCAGGCGGCCCGCGCGATCCTGCCCAACGCCACCGAGACCCGCATCGTGGTGACCGGCAACTACCGCGCGTGGCGGCACTTCGTCGCGATGCGCGCCACCGAGGCCGCCGACGTGGAGATCCGCGCCCTGGCCATCGAGTGCCTGCGCCAGCTCCAGAAGGCCGCCGCCAACGCGTTCGCCGACTTCACCATCTCCACGCTGCCCGACGGCACCGAGGTCGCGTCCAGCCCGCTCGTCACCGAGGGGTAGCGCGTGAAGCGACTGATCGTCGACGTCCGCCCGGGGGAGTACACCGTCGCCCGGCTCGCCGCCGACGCGCCGGTCCCGGCCGGCCTGCTGGACCACGCCCTGGTCTCGGTCACCCGGACGCCCGACGAGCTGTCGATCGTCTGCCCGAGCGAGCACGCCCCGCCGGCCGACGACGTGCAGGCGGGCTGGCGCCTGCTCACCGTGCGCGGTCCGCTGGAGTTCACGCTCACCGGCATCATGGCGGCCCTGTCCGGCGAACTGGCGGCGGCCGGCGTGAGCCTGTTCGCGCTGTCCACCTATGACACCGACCACCTGCTGGTCAAGGGCCCCGACCTGGGCCGGGCGGTCACCGCCCTGCGCTCTTCGGGCCACGAGGTGAACCTCCCCGCCTGACCGCACGTGCCCCACGTAAGACCCCCCTTCCCCTTACACCCCCTTCCCCTTACACCCCTTCCCCGCACACCCCCCACATGACCTCACTTGCCCACCGCGATCCAACTTTGTCCCGCACCCGACCCACGTGACCCCTGCAAGCCCCCCACATGACCCCCACCGCGAGGCCGCGTCGGTAGTTCGGTCCTCATTTCGCGTCGACCGAGCCGAAGGCCCGATCGACGCGAAATCAGGGCCGAGCTGCCGACTTCCAGGCGGCCGAGCCCGAGCCGCCGAAGGCGGCTCAAAATGTTACTGAAACCGAGCGGCGTCCTCTGTGGTCTGAAGTAGCGTTCGCCCGTCCAGGGTTGAGGAGTACGAACGGTGACTGGTCCACAAGGCGTGAACGCCCAGCCGAGGGTGATCGCGGGCAGGTACACGTTGCTCGGCGAGCTGGGTCGAGGCGGGATGGGCGTCGTGTGGCGCGCCCAGGACAACGTGATCGGGCGTCAGGTCGCGATCAAGGAGCTGCACCTGCCCGACGGCATCGCGCACGAGGAGCGCCGGGTGCTGGAGGAGCGGGTGCTGCGCGAGGCGCGCACCGCCGGCCGGCTGAACGACCCCGGCGTGGTCACCGTGTTCGACGTGGTCGCCGAGCACGGCATGACCTACATCGTGATGGAGCTGGTCGAGGCGGCCACGCTGTCCACGATCATCGCCCAGGGCGGTCCGCTGCCGCAGGAGCGGGTGATCCCGATCGCGGTGCAGGCCCTGTCCGCGTTGGACACCGCCCACCAGGCGGGGATCGTGCACCGGGACGTCAAGCCCGGCAACCTGATGGTCCAGCCGAACGGCCGGGTGAAGCTGACCGACTTCGGCATCGCCCAGGCGATGGACGACCCGAGGCTGACCACCAGCGGCAGCCTGATCGGCTCGCCCGCCTACATGTCCCCCGAGCGCATCCACGGCCACGAGGCGTCGCCCGCCTCCGACCTGTGGGCGCTGGGCGCGACGCTCTGCTACGCCGTCGAGGGCGCGAACCCCTACGAGCGGTCCACCACGGCGTCCACGCTGCACGCCATCATGAACGAGATGCCCCGGCTGACCAGGGCGCACGGCGTGCTCGGCGCGGTCATCACCGGCCTGATGATGCCCGACCCGAACGCCCGGCTGACCGGTCCGCAGGCCCGCGCCATGCTGGAGCGCGCGATCGCCCAGCCGACGCCGCCGCACGGCTTCACCGGGCCCGCGCCGACCATGCAGTACCAGCAACAACAGCAGCAGGCACCGCGCAAGCCGTGGGTGCGCAACCTGATCACGATCGGTGCCGCGGTGGCGGCGGTGGCGTTCTTCCTCGGCGGCATCCTGGTCGACCGGTGGCTGTTCAGCGACAAGCCGCCCACCGCGATGGCGCAGACCGTCACCTTCGGCGGCGGCGGCCAGCTGCCCGAGTTCAAGCTCAGCGGCAACCAGTGCGGCGACAACTTCCTGGCCGACTCGGTGCGGGTCGGCAGCGCGGACTGCGACGGCGAGCACAACATCGAGGTCTACGCCCAGGCCGACGCGTTCGGTTCGCTGGCGTCGGTCCCCTACCCGGGTGACGAGTACCTGAAGAACTTCGCCGAGAACTACTGCACGCTGGTGTTCTCGTCGGCGCGGGTGCCCCCGCAGGACAAGGAGAGCAAGCTGAAGTACGCCGCCGTGGTGCCGACCGCCGCGGAGTGGAAGGAGACCTACTCCGCGAACAAGGGCACCCGCGAGATCACGTGCGTGCTGTGGAACAAGGACCGCGCGCTGCTCAGCGAGCAGGTCTACGCGGAGAAGTAACCTGGGGCCATGGGTGTCGCGCAGGACGAACGCAGGCTGCTGACCGAGCTGTTCGCCGAGGTCGGGCCGGACGCGCCGACCCTGTGCGACCCGTGGCGCACCAGAGACCTCGCCGCGCACCTCGTGCTGCGCGAACGCCGGGTCGACGCGGCGGTGGGCATCCTGGTCAAGCCGCTGGCCGCGCACACGCGGAAGGTGCAGGACTCCTACGCCGCCAAGCCGTGGGACGAACTGGTCGCCCTGGTGCGCACCGGGCCGCCGAAGTGGTCCCCGTACGCGCTGTTGGACGACCTGGTCAACACCCTTGAGTACTTCGTGCACCACGAGGACGTGCGGCGCGCCCCGGACGACTGGCGGCCCCGCTCGCCCGACCCGAGGCGCGACGACGCGCTGTGGAGCGGGCTGCGCCGCGCCGGGAAGCTCACCTACCGCGCCAGCCCGGTGGGCGTGGTGCTGCGCCGCCCCGACGGCGAGGCGGTCACGGTCAAGACCGGGCCGAACCCGGTGGTGCTGACCGGGCAGGTCTCGGAATTGGTGGTGCACGCCTTCGGCCGTGAGCGCGCCGAGGTGGAATACGACGGCGATCCGGACGCGGTCGAGGCCGTGAAAAGTGTGAACCGGAGCCTGTGAAGACCGGCCCATCAGGTGTTGCGCGCAGGTCAGGCGGTAGCGTTTGGCCATGACCGGATGCCCTACCGCTTCGCCCGGCCGACCGTTCGGCCGCGTGCTCACCGCCATGGTGACCCCGTTCGACGCCTCGGGGGCGTTGGACCTGGACAAGGCGCAGCACCTCGCGAAGCACTTGGTCGAGCAGGGCAGCGACGGTCTCGTGGTCAACGGCACCACCGGTGAGAGCCCGACCACCACCGACGCCGAGAAGGCGGACCTGATCCGGGCCGTGGTCGAGGCCGTGGGCGACCGCGCGACCGTGGTCAGCGGCGCCGGCACGTACGACACCGCGCACAGCGTGCACCTGTCGCAGCAGGCCGAGGCGGCCGGCGCGCACGGCCTGCTGCTGGTCACCCCGTACTACTCGCGGCCGTCGCAGGCCGGGGTCGAGGCGCACTTCCGGGCCGTCGCCGACGCCGTGGGCCTGCCGGTGATGCTCTACGACATCCCGCCGCGCACGGTGATCCCGATCGAAGTCGAGACCCTGCTGCGGCTGGCCGACCACCCGCGTATCCTCGCGGTGAAGGACGCCAAGGGCGACCTGCTCGCCGGCAGCAAGGTCATCGCGGCCACCGACCTGGCCTACTACTCCGGCGACGACCCGCTCAACCTGCCCTGGCTGTCGGTGGGCGCGGTCGGTTTCGTCAGCGTCATCTCGCACCTCGCCGGCGACCGCCTGCGCGAGCTGCTGGACGCGTTCGAAGCGGGCGAGGTGGCCCGCGCGACCGCGATCCACCACGATTTGCTGCCGCTGCTGCGGCCGTTCAACCGGATGCCGGGAGTCGTCTACACGAAGGCCGCCCTGCGCCTGCGAGGCGTGGACGCGGGCGACCCGAGGCTGCCCCTGGTACCGGCGTCAACCGAGGACATCGAGGCCATCACGGCCGAACTGGGAGTCAACGCGTGATCAACCCGAGCTCACCCCCGCCCGCACTGCCCGACGGAGGTCTGCGCGTCGTCGCACTGGGAGGGATCGGCGAGGTCGGCCGCAACATGACCGTGTTCGAACACGCCGGCCGCCTGCTGGTCGTGGACTGCGGGGTGCTCTTCCCCGAGGACGACCAGCCCGGCGTGGACCTGATCCTGCCGGACTTCCGGGCCATCGAGGACCGGCTGGACGACATCGACGCGCTGGTCCTGACGCACGGCCACGAGGACCACATCGGCGCGGTGCCGTTCCTGCTCAAGCTGCGCCCGGACCTGCCCGTCGTGGGGTCCCGGTTCACGCTGGCGCTGCTCGCGGCCAAGTGCAAGGAGCACCGGCAGACCCCCACCCTGGTGGAGATCTCCGACGGCGAGCGCCGCGCGTTCGGCCCGTACGAGCTGGAGTTCTTCGCGGTCAACCACTCCATCCCGGACGCGGTCGCGGTCGCCATCCGCACCGCCGCCGGCCTGGTGCTGCACACCGGCGACATCAAGCTCGACCAGCTGCCGCTGGACGGCCGGCTGACCGACCTGGCCGGGTTCTCCCGGCTGGGCGACGAGGGCGTGGACCTGTTCCTGGTCGACTCCACCAACGCCGAGGTGCCCGGTTTCGTGGCCCCCGAGCGGGAGATCGGCCCGGTGCTGGAGAACGTCATCCGCAAGGCCAACCAGCGGGTCATCGTGGCCTGCTTCGCCTCGCACGTGCACCGCGTGCAGCAGGTGCTGGACGTGGCCGTGCAGTACAAGCGGCGGGTCGCGCTGGTCGGCCGGTCCATGGTGCGCAACATGGGCATCGCCGCCGAACTGGGCTTCCTGCACGTGCCGGACGGCCTGTTCGTGGACCTCAACGAGGCCATGGACATGCCGGAGAACGAGGTGCTGTTCGTCTCGACCGGGTCGCAGGGCGAGCCGCTGTCCGCGCTGTCCCGGATGGCGCGCGGCGAGCACCGGCAGATCTCCATCCAGGCGGGCGACACGATCGTGCTGGCCAGCTCGCTCATCCCGGGCAACGAGAACGCGGTGTTCGGCGTGGTGAACGGCCTGGCCCGGCTGGGCGCGACGGTCATCCACCAGGGCAACGCCAAGGTGCACGTCTCCGGCCACTCGCCGGCCGGCGAGCTGCTGTTCCTGTACAACGCGGTGCGCCCGTCCAACGTCATGCCGGTGCACGGCGAGTGGCGGCACCTGCGCGCCAACGCCGCGCTCGCGGTGGCCACCGGCGTCGCCGAGGAGCGCGTGGTGATCGCCGAGGACGGCGTGGTCGTGGACATGGTCGACGGCAAGGCCGCCGTCAGCGGCAAGGTCGAGGTCGGGCACGTCTACGTGGACGGCCTGTCGGTCGGCGACGTCGGCGAGTCCACGCTGTCGGACCGGCTCGTGCTGGGCGAGGGCGGGTTCATCGCGATCACCGTGGCGATCGACTCGAACTCGGGCCGCGCGGTCGCCCCGCCGACGGTGTCCGGCCGGGGCTTCTCGGACGACCCGAAGGCGCTGGACCAGGCGATCTCCCTGGTGGAGATGGAGCTGTCGCGCACCGAGGTCGAGGGCATCACCGACTCGCACCGCATCGCGCAGGCCGTGCGCCGCGTGGTCGGCCGCTGGGTGGCCGAGACCTACCGCCGCCGCCCGATGATCGTGCCGACGATCATCCCGGTGAACTAGTCCCGCGAACCCGGGCCCGGCCACACCAGCCGGGCCCGGACCCGGGCACCGACCCCGAACGCCGGCAGCACGTCCTCCGGCGCGTTCATCCGCAGCCGCAGCCCACCGGTCACCGAGACCACCTCGGCGCGGTCCTCGAACGCCATGCCCCACGCGGCCACGGCGGCGTCCACCCGGTCCCTGTACTCCTGCACGACGGCGAACAGCCTCGCTGCCTGGTCCTCAGGGTCGTGCCGGTGGACGCGCCGCACGTGATCGCCGCGCAGCGTGTTGTCGGGCCGAACCCGTTGCGGCTGCGGGGCATGGTCGAACAGCACGTGTTGGAGCGCCCGGTGCCCGGACCACCGGCCCCGCCTCGGCTCCCGCCGCTCGGTCAACCCCCGACCGGACCGGCCACCGCAACGGGTTCCACCACCGGGACGTTCCGGCTGCTCGCCACCTGCACGACGGCAGCCCCGGCCAGCAGCACCGCCGCGCCCGCCACCTGCACCGCGTTCAACCGCTCCCCGAGCAGCCACCACGCCAACCCGGCGGCCACCACCGGCTCCAGCAGCCCGATCACGCTGGCCGCCGACGACGGCAGGTGCCGCAGCGACACGATCCCCGCCAGGTATGACACCGCCGTGGCGACGAAAGCCAGGCCCAGCAACAACAACCACGTCGGCCCGAGTTCGGTGTCCCGGTCCGCCGGCACCAGCCACGGCGGGCTCACCACCGCCAGCACGACCGCGCCCACCAGCATCCCCACCGCCAGCACGCCGAGCGGGTCGTGCTTCCCGGCGGCCTTCTCGCCCAGCAGGTAGTACGCCGCCGTGCACACCGCCGAGCCCAGACCGGCCAGCACGCCCACCGTGTCCAGTTGCAACGACCGCCACACCTCGCCGATCATCGCGAGCCCGGCCAGCGCCACCGCCACGCCCCACCACACGGCGCCCGCCAGCCGGGTGCCGCGCACGAACCGCGCCCACAGCGCCACCAGCAGCGGCGCGGTGAACTCCAGCAGCATCGCGATGCCGATCGGGATCCGCGCCGCCGCCACGAAGAACAGCAGCGGCGCGCCGATCACCCCGAACAGGCCGAAACCGACCGGCAGCCACCACTCGTGCCGCGCGAAGCGCAGCGCGCGGGGGCGGGCCGACACCACGAACCCGACCAGCAGCACCGCCGCCAGGCAGATCCGCGCGCTGGTCACCTGGACCGGGGTGACGCCGACGCCCATCACGGGCTTGGCCAGCACCCCGGACGCGCCGAACGTCACCGACGACAGCAGGGCCAGGGCCAGACCCCTGGTGTTCAAGCGGCTTCCGGACGCCACGGGCTGCGGCCGGTGGTGGGCCGGGTCGGGTCGTGGAACTTCGGCCGGTCCGGTTCGTCGGCGCGCAACGGCGCCAGCCCGGCCGTGATCGCGCGCATGATCCGCTCGTGCGCCCGCCGCGCGTCGCCCGGCCGCCCGTCCTCCAGGTCCGCCAGGTCGACCGGCGCGCCGAAGTGCACCTGGAACGTCGGCCGCCGCCGCAGCCCGCTCAGGTACGACGTGAGGTAGGGCTTGAAGTCCGCCCACCCGTCGACCCGGGTGTTGCCCCAGCAGACGGCCTCGTGCGCACCCCACTGGCTGATCGGGATCACCGGCACGCGCCCGCTCAGCGCCAGCCGCGCCGCGCCGGTCTTGCCGCGCTCCGGCCACAACCCGGGGTCCTTGCTGATCCCGCCCTCCGGGTACACCGCGAGCGGGTCGCCGCTCGCCTTCAGCGCGTCGACGGCCCGGTGGTAGGCCTCGCCCACCGAAGTCGACGCCCGGTCCACCCGCAGGTGCCCGGACGCCTTGAGCGCGGGCCCCATGACCGGCGCGTCGAGCAGCCCGCCCGCGAGCAGGAAGCGCGGCGCGACACCGATCTTGTGGCACGCGGCGATGAGCACGAACGGGTCGAGGTTGCCGATGTGGTTGGACGCGAGCAGCAGGGGACGGCCCTTGAGGTGCGACGGGATGTCGCCGGTGACCTTGAGACGTCCGCTGAGACCGACGAACCCGCGGTCGACGGTGGTCAGCACGCGCCACAGCAGTGGTGTGGACACAGCGGGGAAGGTTACGGCGTGTCGAGGTGTGGATGTACCTCGATCGGGGCAACTATGGGCGTCAAGCGCCGCACGTCACGTCCCCCGTGACCGTTGTGGCTGGTGGGACTCCAGGGACTACCGTATACATCATGGCTGGCCGAACCGGAACCTCGCGCGGCAAGGGCACGACCCGTGGCTCCAGAGCCGGGTCGAAGCCACGTGCTGCCGCGGCCAAACCCAGGTCGCGGGCCACGTCGAAGCCCGCCGCGAAGAAGAAGTCCGGCTCGGTCGGCAAGGCGTGGGGCCTGCTCGGCCGGGGTGTCGGCGGGGTGGTGCGGGCGGTCGGCCGGGGCAAGGAGCTGGACCCGGCGCACCGCCGCGACGGTTTCGCGCTGGTGCTGATCGCGCTCGCCGTGATCACCGGCGCGGGCGTGTGGTGGCAGGCGGGCGGCCCGGTGGGGCAGTGGGTCGACGTCGCGGTGCGCAGCTCGGTCGGCGCGCCCGCGCTGATCCTGCCGCTGGTGCTGCTGGGCGTCGGCATCACCCTGATGCGCACCGACCCGAACGCCGAGGCGCGGCCCCGGCTGGTGATCGGCGGCGTGCTGGTCGCGGTCGGCTTCCTCGGCATGTTCCACCTGATCGGCGGGCTGCCCGTGGACCCGGTGGAGCGGCGCGCGGCGGGTGGCGCGCTCGGCTACCTGGCGGGCGGGTTCCTCGCCCAGGGCCTCACGCCGTGGGTCGCGGGCCCGCTGCTGGTGCTGATCTTCGGCTACGGCCTGCTGGTGCTGGCCCACCTGCCGATCCGCGAGGTGCCCGCGAAACTCGGCTCGCTGCTGCACGGCCGCCGCACCGAGGACCAGCTGGAGGGCTTCGGCCGCGAGGACGAGGCCGCCGAGGAGGAGCCCAAGCCCGCGAAGCTGCGCCGGCCGTCCCGCCGCCGGCAGGCCGCCGTGGCGCAGGAGCAGCCCGAGCTGCCGCTGGACGAGGAGGAGCCGCCGGCCCCCGCGCCGCGCGCCGCCGCGAAGCCGAAGGCCGCCGAACCGGCCGAGAAGCCGGAGAAGGCCAAGCCCGCCATGGCCGTGCGGGCGGTGGAGGGCGACTACAAGCTGCCGCCGCCGACCATCCTCAAGGACGGCGACGCGCCGAAGGCCCGCAGCAAGGCCAACGACCAGATGATCGAGGCCATCAGCGGCGTGCTCGACCAGTTCTCGATCGACGCCCAGGTGACCGGGTTCACCCGGGGCCCGACGGTCACCCGGTACGAGGTGGAGCTGGGCCCCGGCGTGAAGGTCGAGAAGATCACCGCGCTGACCAAGAACATCGCCTACGCGGTGGCCACGGACAACGTGCGGCTGCTCGCGCCGATCCCCGGCAAGTCCGCGGTCGGCATCGAGGTGCCCAACAGCGACCGCGAGATGGTGCGGCTGGGCGACGTGCTGCGCTCGCCGTCCACGGTCAAGGACAACCACCCGATGGTCGTCGGGCTGGGCAAGGACATCGAAGGCCACTTCGTCACCGCGAACCTGACCAAGATGCCGCACCTGCTGGTCGCGGGCTCCACCGGTTCGGGCAAGTCGAGCTTCGTGAACTCGATGCTGGTGTCGCTGCTGGCGCGGGCCACGCCCGAAGAGGTCCGGATGATCCTGATCGACCCGAAGATGGTCGAACTCACCCCGTACGAGGGCATCCCGCACCTGATCACGCCCATCATCACCCAGCCGAAGAAGGCCGCCGCCGCGCTGGCCTGGCTGGTCGAGGAGATGGAGCAGCGCTACCAGGACATGCAGGTCAACCGGGTGCGCCACATCGACGACTTCAACCGGAAGGTGAAGTCCGGCGAGATCACCGCGCCGCCGGGCAGCGAGCGCGAGTACCGCCCGTACCCCTACATCATGGCGATCGTCGACGAGCTGGCCGACCTGATGATGACCGCGCCGCGCGACGTCGAGGACGCGATCGTCCGGATCACCCAGAAGGCGCGCGCCGCCGGCATCCACCTGGTGCTGGCGACCCAGCGGCCGTCGGTGGACGTGGTGACCGGCCTGATCAAGACCAACGTGCCGTCGCGGCTGGCGTTCGCCACGTCGTCGCTGACCGACTCGCGGGTCATCCTGGACCAGCCGGGCGCGGAGAAGCTGATCGGCATGGGCGACGGCCTCTACCTGCCGATGGGCGCGTCGAAGCCGGTGCGGGTGCAGGGCGCGTTCGTCGGCGACGAGGAGATCGCCGAGATCGTCAACTTCACCAAGGACCAGGCGCAGCCGGAGTACACCGACGGCGTCACCGCGGCGAAGGCGGGCGAGAAGAAGGAGATCGACGCCGACATCGGCGACGACCTGGAGGTGCTGCTCCAGGCCGCGGAGCTGATCGTGACGTCCCAGTTCGGCTCGACGTCGATGCTCCAGCGCAAGCTGCGGGTCGGGTTCGCCAAGGCGGGCCGGCTGATGGACCTGCTGGAGACCCGGGGCGTGGTCGGCCCGTCGGAGGGCTCCAAGGCCCGCGAGGTGCTGATCAAGCCGGACGAGCTGGACTCGGTGGTGTACCTGATCCGGGGCGGCTCGGGCTCGCCGGAGGACGAGGACTGAGCCGCCGCCGGACCACGTCCGCCGGCTCGCCGGTCAGCTCGCGCCGAACTTGCGGACCGCCTCGTAGTACAGGTCCGCGGTGCGGTTGCACGCCCAGTTGCCGGCGCACTGGTGGTACAGGTCGGCCTTGAAGTTGTTGTCGATCTTGAGCCGGGTGGTCTCGGTGAACCGGCCCTGCCGCTTGTAGTTGCGGTAGCCGAAGTCGTGGCGGTGGCAGGCGGGCAGGAACTTGAAGCCGAACGGGTTGTCCGGCGACCACGAGCACCCGTCCGACGACCAGTCGAGCTGGTCGGCGTTGGGCGTGCCGGTGCGGATGGAGCTGAACTGCGCCAGGGACTTCGAGAACAGGTAGTCGTCGGTCACGGCGGGCGCGTTGATCGCTGCCTGGGCGGTGTTCGCGCCGGCCAGCAGGGCCAGCGACGTGAGGACGACGGCGAACGCGGTGCGCAGGGTTTTCACGGTTGTTCCCCCTCGGTGACACGGGTGTGAGGAGGTTCATACCGACTCGTCGGTGACTTCCGACAGCCCTGATGGGCTCCCGGTGCGGCAACAGGGGGTGAACGTCGCAGTACCGCTTCGGGGTCCCGACGCCGCCCCGAATGCCCGGCGGACCGCTCTCGGCCCGCCGGGCCCGGGCGTCCCGAGGCGTGGCCTCTCCGGGTGGGCGAGCCGTACCCCTCCGCACCGGCTCGAACACCCGCGCCACCGGCGTCGGGCACAGCTGGTCAGGGCGTCAGGAGTCGTCGCCCTGGTCGAGGAAACGCCGGATCG
Source organism: Saccharothrix sp. NBAS 001 (assembly GCF_056640475.1). Taxonomy (NCBI): domain Bacteria; kingdom Bacillati; phylum Actinomycetota; class Actinomycetes; order Pseudonocardiales; family Pseudonocardiaceae; genus Saccharothrix; species Saccharothrix sp. NBAS 001. Next base: position 6,186,114 of record NZ_CM153251.1, on the reverse strand, counting down.
CGGGCTCATCCGGGATCTCGTTCTCGTTGTCTATGAGACGTTCGGCGATGGGCAGGGGTTCCTCGGCCCACACCGGGTGGAAATCCCCGCCGGGCAGCAGGCCGTGCCGCCGGGCGAACTCCTCGGCGGCCTCCCGGATCGACTCGCGCAGCGTGCCCACCACGACCGTCTCGGCGGTGTAGGTCAGCTCCACCAGCAGCGCCCGGATCCGGTCGAGCTGGTCCTCCTGGTCGGACTTGTCCGCGAGCTGCGGCCACAGCCGGCGTTCGAAGACCTCCACGAAGTCGGCGGCGATCCCGTCCGTGGCGGTCCGCAGGTTCGCGAACTTGGCCAGCACGTCCTCGGCGGGCACGGTCAGCAGCGCCAGCCGGTTGCCTGCTTCGAGCGCCCAGCGCCGGGTGTGCGGCCAACCGCGCCGCCACCGCACCAGGCCGAGCTGGATGGCCCGCCGCAGCACCTTGGGGCGCACGTCGCCCATCGGGACCAGCCGGCTGATGTCGCGGACCCGGACGCGCACCCAGTCGTCGGGTCCCTCGGTGTCGCCGACGCCGAGCACGGCGGCCACGCTCGCGCCCTGCTCCCGGGCCTTGACCAGCTCGGCGATCGCGGGCAGCGAGAACCCGCGCGCTTGGAGCCGCTGGACCAGCGTGAGCCGCTCGATGTGGGACTCGTCGTAGAACGCCTGGCGGCCCTGCCGCTTGGGCGGGTGCAGCACGCCCTTGGTCTGGTACATGCGGATCGTGCTGCCCGGCACGCCGACGCGGACCGCGAGTTCGTCGACCGTCAGCTGCTCCACGCGAGCCATCCTCGCGCGCGGAAGCTCGTGGAGTCAAGACTATTCGAGTTGTGGTTCGAATAGTCAGAGGTGGAGCAGCATCCGCGAGTTCCCCAGCGTGTTCGGCTTGACGTAGGACAGGTCGAGGAACTCCGCGACCCCCTCGTCGGCCGACCTCATGATCTCCTCGTACACCTCGGGGGAGACCGGAGTCCCGTCGATCTCCACGAACCCGTGCCGACCGAAGAACTTCGTCTCGAACGTCAGCACGAACACCCGCGACAACTGGAGTTCCCGGGCCGTCTCGACCAGTTGCCGCACCAGCCGGTGCCCGATCCCGCGCCCCAGCGCCCGGGGCGACACCGCGACCGTGCGGATCTCCGCCAGGTCCTCCCACAGCACGTGCAGCGCGCCGCACCCCAGCACCACGCCGTCCTGCTCGGCCACCCAGAACTCCTGGATGTCCTCGAACAGCGTGACCAGCGGCTTGGCCAGCAGCACCTGGCCCGCGTACTGGTCGATGAGGGCCTTCATGGCCCGCACGTCACCGGTCCGGGCCCGCCGGACGTTGATCGGGTCGTTCACCGGCCGAACTTTATCGCACGGACACCCGGCCGAAAGGTGACCTCGCTATCGCCGAAAAGCACCCGCCGGCGTTTCCCGCGGATCCTCCCCGGCCATTCCTCCGGCACCCCGCGCAATCGCCCGGACGGCCGCTGTGACCTGCGTCGTCCGTGGTCGCCGCCAGGTCGGCGACGGCGGACGGGCCCGGCCGCGCGTTTTCGGCCGTCCCGCGAAACGGCGACCTCGGCGAGCGGGCCCGGCGTGGCGGAGCCCACCGGTAAACGCCACCGGCGGTCGCTCGTGAATTGTCGGTACCGCCCGATTCCGGTCCGACCGCCGGGCCCGGCCGGCCGGGCACCCCACCGCTGATGTCAGGCGACGTCCGGGTGGCCGGTTACGCTGAGCACCGTGTCTTCCCCCACCACGTCCAAGCGCGTCTCCATGCTGACCCTCGGGTGCGCCCGAAACGAGGTCGACTCCGAGGAACTGGCCGGCCGGCTGTCCGCGGGCGGCTGGGAGCTGGTGGACGGCGACGCCGACGTGATCGTGGTCAACACGTGCGGCTTCGTCGAGTCCGCCAAGAAGGACTCCGTCGACACGCTGCTCGCCGCCGCCGACTCCGGCGCGAAGGTCGTCGCGGTCGGCTGCATGGCCGAGCGGTACGGCACCGAGCTGGCCGACAGCCTCCCCGAGGCCAACGCCGTGCTCGGGTTCGACCACTACGAGAACCTCGCCGACCGGCTGGACGACGTGCTCGCCGGCCAGACCGTCGAGTCGCACAAGCCGGTCGACCGCCGCACGCTGCTGCCGCTCACCCCCGTGCAGCGGCCCCAGGCCGCCGCGGAGGTCCAGGTGCCCGGCCACGGCTGGGGCCCGCGCGTGCTGCGCACGCGCCTCGAAGACACCCCCGTCGCGCCGTTGAAGATCGCTTCCGGCTGCGACCGGCGCTGCTCGTTCTGCGCCATCCCGAGCTTCCGGGGCGCGTTCGTCTCCCGCCACCCCGACGAGATCGTCGCCGAGGCGGTGTGGCTGGCCGAGCAGGGCGTCCGCGAGGTGTTCCTGGTCAGCGAGAACTCCACCTCCTACGCCAAGGACCTGCCGCGCGAGCTGGGCGGCCTGGAGAACCTGCTGGAGCGGCTGGCGAAGGTCGTCGACCGGGTCCGGGTCTCCTACCTCCAGCCCGCCGAGACCAAGCCCACGCTGGTCAAGGCGATCGCGACCACGCCGAACGTCGCCCAGTACTTCGACATGTCCTTCCAGCACTCCAGCGAGCCGGTGCTGCGCCGGATGCGCCGGTTCGGCTCGACCGAGTCGTTCCTCGGCCTGATCGGGCAGATCCGCGCCCTCGCGCCGGAAGCGGGCATCCGCAGCAACGTCATCGTCGGCTTCCCCGGCGAGACCGAGCACGACGTGGCCGAGCTGGAGCGCTTCCTCACCGAGGCCCGCCTCGACGCGGTCGGCGTGTTCGGCTACTCCGACGAGGACGGCACCGAGGCCGAGGGCCTGGGCGGCAAGCTCGACGCCGACACCATCGCCGCGCGGGTCACCCGGATCTCCAACCTGGTCGAGGAACTCACCTCGCAGCGCGCCGAGGACCGGGTGGGCACCGAGGTCGTCGTCCTGGTCGAGACCGAGGAGGACGACGAGAGCGACTGCGTCGGCCGCGCCGCCCACCAGGCGCCCGAGGTCGACGGCGAGTGCGTGATCACCAACGCCGACGGGCTGACCGTCGGCGACCTGGTGCGCTGCCGGGTCGACGCCGCCGAGGGCGTGGACCTGGTGGTCACCGCGATCGAGGTGCTCCAAAGGTGACAGAACCGCCGCGCGTGCCGGTGCTGAACATCGCCAACGTGCTGACGATGTCCCGGCTGGTGCTCGTGCCGGTGTTCCTCTACCTGCTGTTCGCCGAGGACGGCCACGACCGGGTGTGGCGGCTGGCGGCGTTCGCGGTGTTCGCCGTGGCGTCGGTCACCGACCACGTGGACGGCAACCTGGCCCGCAAGCACGGCCTGATCACCGACTTCGGCAAGATCGCCGACCCGATCGCGGACAAGGCGCTCACCGGGGCCGCGCTGATCGGGCTGAGCCTGCTCGGCGAACTGCCCTGGTGGATCACCGTGGTCATCGCGATCCGCGAACTCGGCGTCACCCTGCTGCGGTTCTGGGTGATCCGGCACGGCGTGATCCCGGCCAGTCGCGGCGGCAAGGCCAAGACCCTCGTCCAGATCTTCGCCATCGCCCTCTACCTGCTGCCGCTGCCCGACGCGCTCCAGGTCGTGGCCAAGATCTCGATGTACGCGGCGGTCGTGCTGACCGTCGTCACCGGCGTGGACTACGTGATCCGCGCGTTCAAGCTGCGGGCGCGCGGCAAGCGCGCGGTGGCGGGGGCGTGACGGCGGCCGAGGTCGTCGCCGGGCTCAAGGCTCGCGGCGAGACCGTCGCCACCGCCGAGTCGCTCACCGCCGGGCTGGTCGCCGTCGAGATCACCACCGTGCCGGGGGCGAGCGCCGTGCTGCGCGGCGGGCTGATCGTGTACGCGACGGAGCTGAAGGCGTCGCTCGCGGGCGTGGACGCCGCCCTGCTCGCCGAGCACGGCGCGGTGCACCCCGAGGTGGCCCGGCAGCTCGCCGAGGGCGCACGGGAGCGCTGCGGGGCCACGTGGGGGCTCGGGCTGACCGGAGTGGCCGGGCCGGACCCGCAAGACGGCGTCGCACCCGGCACCGTCCACATCGGTTTGTCCGGTCCGTCCGGTTCCACCGTCCGAACGATCACTGTCGGTGGTGATCGACACGCGGTCCGGAACGCGGCCGCGGCCGCCGCCCTTGATCTACTCCGCGACCACCTCAAGATCTCCGCCGGTTGACGTGAGCAGGGCAATCCCGGTCACGTCCAGGCGTCGGCCCGGGAACTTACCGGCCGGTTCACTCGTTCGCCCTGGGCGGACGTGTCCGGAAGTCACTGCCCGTCGACGGGACGGGTCGGTAACGTGGTGGCACGGCCGGCCGGAAGGAGGCGCGCGATGACCGTGCTGCTACGCGAGGCGATCGGTGATCGGCTCCGCCATGCCCGCACCACCCAACGCCGCACGCTGCGCGAGGTCTCCAGGACCGCCCGCGTCAGCCTGGGGTACCTGTCCGAGGTGGAGCGTGGCCGCAAGGAGGCGTCCAGCGAACTGCTGGCCGCCATCTGCGAGGCGTTGGACCTGCCCCTGTACCAACTACTCCACCTGGTCGCCTCGGACATCGGTGCCGTCCAGCAACCGGTGCCCAGCCCGGCCGAGCTGACCGAGCGCGCGCAGCCCGCGGCGCCGAGCCTCGAAGGCGGCACCCTGGTGCCCGCCGTCATCGGCAACGACCTGTCCGACCTGCGGCTCCAGCCGATGCTCACCCACCGGCTGGCCACATCGATCGGCAAACCGCGCGGTGCCGTGGTGGCGGCATAACCCCAGCGCCGCACATCCGAAGCCGAGCCGGTCCGTCCGGCTCGGCTTCCTGGCACGAGCACCCGCCGGCCGCGTCCCACTGCAACGAGTTGGCAACCGCCCGCGGGGTCGCCGCGTCCACCCCGGTACGGGGCGGGCAGGATTACCGTGCCGACCGGAGCTTCAGGGGTGACTCAGGGTGAACCCGGATATCTCCCCAGGTCGGTGGAAGAGGCACGGGACAACTGACACGATGGAACCAACACCGGCACCGGGTCGTTGCCAATCACGAGCGCGAGCCAGGGATAGTGCGGAGAAGGCAGGCGTAGGAGATGGCCAACCCTTTCGTGAAGGCATGGAAGTACTTCATGGCGGCTTTTTCGTCCAAGATCGACGAGCACGCCGACCCGAAGGTGCAGATCCAGCAGGCCATCGAGGAGGCGCAGCGGCAGCACCAGGCGCTGTCGCAGCAGGCCGCCGCGGTGATCGGCAACCAGCGCCAGCTGGAGATGAAGCTCAACCGGCAGCTCGGTGAGGTCGAGAAGCTCCAGGCGTCCGCACGCCAGGCGCTCGTGCTCGCCGACGAGGCTCGGGCCAAGGGCGACGAGCAGCGGGCGACGGAGTTCGAGAACGCCGCCACGTCGTTCGCCACCCAGCTGGTCACCGCCGAGCAGAGCATCGAGGACCTGAAGACCCTGCACGACCAGTCGCTCCAGGCGGCCACGCAGGCCAAGCAGGCCGTCGAGCGCAACGCGATGGTGCTCCAGCAGAAGCTCGCCGAGCGCACCAAGCTGCTCAGCCAGCTGGAGCAGGCCAAGATGCAGGAGCAGGTCTCCGCGTCGCTGCGCCAGATGTCCGAGCTGGCCGCGCCCGCCAACACGCCGTCGCTGGAAGAGGTCCGGGACAAGATCGAGAAGCGGTACACCACCGCCCTCGGCTCCGCGGAACTCGCCCAGAACTCGGTGCAGGGCCGGATGCTGGAAGTGCAGCAGTCGACCACCCAGATGGCCGGCTCCTCCCGCCTGGAGCAGATCCGGGCGTCCATGCGCGGCGGCAGCGTCGCCGGCGAGGTCACCGGTGCCAAGCCCGGCAGCGCCGCGGCGAGCATCCAGCAGGAGATCCAGCAGCGCGTCCAGCAGCAGGCGCAGAGCACGCCTCAGCAGACCCAGCAGCTGCCGCAGCAGAACCCGCCCGCGAGCCAGGGCTGAGGGCGTGTCCGCGATGGATCATCCGAGGATGGATCCCCGGCGGAGAGTGGCCGGTGAGATCGCCCAGTTCGTCGGTGGCGCGGTCCACGGCCAGCTCCAAGGACAACTCGCGGACCAGGTGAAACGGCGGCTCGCCGCCTGGAACGACCCACGTGCCAAACTCGACCGGCGGTACCGCCGGTCGAGTCGGGTGCTCACGTTCTGGTTGATCGTCCTGGCCATCCTCGCGGTGGTCGGGACCCTCACCCTGGTGGGCGTGCTGCCGACCGCGGCGGGCGTGGTCGCGGCCGTGGGCTTCGCCGGCACCGGCGTGCTCGCGGTCCGCACGAAGACGAAGATGCGCGAGATCGACACCGCCCGCCGGCAGTTGGCGGTGGCACCGACCCGCACCCCGCTGCCCGCGCGGAGTTCGGCGGCCAGGCAGCCGATGGAGCGCCTGGAAGACGCCGAGGACACCCTGCGCGAGCTGCTGCGCCAACTCGACTCGGCCGCCCTGACCTCGGTCCCGGCGGACTCGGTGGCGCAGGCCAGGTCGACGGGGGCCGAGGCGTCGGCCGCGATCCGGGCGGTCTCGCACCAGTTGCAGGCCGTGGAACGAGCCCGTGACACCGCCCCGCCGCTGGCCCGTGGCCCGTTGGTGGACGGGGTCCACCGCCTGCGGGTCCAGCTGGACGAGGGCGTGGACGGCTACTGCGACCTGGTGGCCGCCGCCGGTCGGGTCCTGGCGGAGAGCGCGGCTTCCAACCCGCGCCAGGTGCTGGGCGAAGCGACGGACCACCTGGCCGGTCTCGCCTCCGCCCTGCGTGACCTCTCCCACTGGACCCGTCCCGACGTGGTCTGACCGACCTCACCCGCCTCGCGGTGCCGGCGGCTCCCGTTTCGGCGACGGGGCGTAGTCGTCTGAGGTCAGCCGGGGTGGCGTGGGCTCGCGCGCGGGTGCGTCGGGCTGAGGCCATCCGCACGAACGGGGCTTAGGTCACGTTGCGTAGTCGAGCTGGTCTGATGTGCTCGGTGGTCTGGTATTCCTTGCTGCAATCGTGTGATTATCAGACCGTTATCTGGCCGCGACCACTACATGGCGTGGCAGGATTCCCCGAGCCGGACAGCGGCGTTCGGCTTCGGGTCGCCGGGGAGGGCATTGAGTGGCGTTGTGGACCGTGCACGGCGATGGCCGCACCACCGACGGTGACGCGGTCAGCCCGCAGGAGCGACTCAGCTGGCCCCTCACCATCGGTTTCGGGGCGCAGCACCTGGTCGCGATGGCCGGTGCCACGATCCTCGTCCCCGCCTCCACCGGCCTACCGGTCGCGACCACCCTGCTCTTCTCGGGTGTCGGCACGCTGCTGTTCCTGATCATCACGCGCAACCGGGTCCCCAGCTACCTCGGCGCGTCCTTCGCGTTCATCGCCCCGCTCGAAGCCGCCCGCAGCGAGGGCGTCGCCGCCCAGCTCGGCGGGATCGTCGCGGCCGGCCTGCTGGTGATCATCATCGGGGTGGCGGTGAAGGCCCTCGGGGTCCGGCTGCTCGAATCGGTGATGCCGCCGGTGGTCACCGGCGCGGTGGTCATCCTGATCGGGCTGAACCTGTCGCACCGCGCGACGACCTCGTTCTCCGAGCAGCCGCTGCCCGCCGTGGTCGCGATGGGCATCATCCTGCTCTGCGGCGTCCTGGGCCGAAGGCTCTTCTTCCGCTTCTCCGTGCTGTTCGGCGTGGTCGTGGGCTGGGTGCTCGGCTTCGCCCTGGGCATCGTGGACACCGGTCCGGTCGCCGACGCGGCCTGGTTCGGCCTCCCGACCCTGCACTCCCCGGAGCTGCGCCCGTCGGTCACCCTCCTGATCCTGCCGGTCGTGATCGTCCTGGTCGCGGAGAACGTCGGGCACGTCAAAGCCGTCGCCGGCCTCACCGGCCGCAACCTGGACGGCAGCGTCGGCGACTCGATCATCGCCAACGGCCTGTCCACGACCCTCGCGGGGTTCGGCGGCGCCCCCGGCACCACGACCTACTCCGAGAACATCGGCGTGATGGGCGTGACCAAGGTGTACTCCACCGCCGCCTACGCGGTGACCGGCGCGATGGCGATCCTGCTGGCGTTCTCCCCGAAGGCCACCGCGGCCCTCGGCACCATCCCGCCGGGCGTGGTCGGCGGCGCGACGCTGGTCCTGCTCGGCCTGATCACCCTGGTCGGCGTGCGCATCTGGATGGAGAACCGGGTCGACCTCACCAACCCCGGCAACGCCCTGGTCGGCGGCGCGGCGCTGGTCGCGGGCGTCGGCGACCTGACGCTCAAGCTCGGCAACCTGGAACTCGGCGGCCTGGTCTGGGGTTCGCTGCTGGTCGTGATCCTGCACCCGATCATGCGCTGGCTGCGCGCCGCCCGCCGCATCTGACCTCACTCCCGCAGGAACCCGCCCACGAGGTGCTCCTCCTCGTAGGCGAAGTGCGCGTCCAACTCGGCGGCCAGCCCGGTCAGGTCCCCGGTCGCCTCGATCTCCTCGACGACCTTCGCGATCACCCGGTGCTCGGCGCGCAGCCGGGCGACCACCGGCCGCAGGTCCGGGAACCCGGCCTCGAACGCGGTGAACGCGCCGTCCTCCCGCACGTGGTGCAGCCGCAGGTGGGCGCAGAACGCCAAGCAGTGGCTCATCAGGTCCCGCCGCCCGTCGAACGACCCCTCGACCAGCCCCGCCAACTCCGCCCGCAGTTCGGCGTGGTGCCGCTTCAACTGCGCGGCGAGCCCCTTGATCCTCTCCACATTCAACGTCAGCGGGTGCAGCGCGACCACCGGGATCACCCGTTCCGTCGACGTCTGGTAGGCCGCGAACGCTGGATCGAGTGACGCCTGCGCGGCGTACCAGGTGTCCCGCTCCTCCCCGGTCAGCACCTCCGCACGGGCGGCAAGCGTTTGCGACCCGATCTCGATCGTCACCTGCGGGTCGGCGACGAGGTTGTGGAACCACTGCGGGTGCCGGTCGCGCCCGGCGTTGGAGGCGAACACGAGCAGCCGCTCGCCGTCGCGCAGGTAGCCGGCCGGGGTCGTGTGCGGACGTCCCGTCTTCACCCCCGCCGTGGTCAGCAACAGCAGCGGAGCCCCTTCGAACACGCCCCCGACGACTCCGTCGTTGGCCCGGAACTCGTCGATGATCGGCTGGTTCACGCCGCACCCCCACCTGGTCTGGCCGCGATTAGTCTGACCTCGAAGACAAATCAGCTTTGACTGCAAAGCATCTTTAGTTGCAAAGATAGAAGGGGAACGGCGAAGGTGTCAACGACCGACGACGCCATCCGGGCGTTGCTGCTGCTCATGCCGCGGATGGTGGGCCGCGCCAAGCGCATCCCGGTGCCCGGGGAACTCCAGTCGCTGGCGCTGGCGCCCCGCCACCTGTCGCTGCTGGCCTACCTGTTGTTCGACGGCCCGATGACGATCAACGACCTCGCACAACGCCTGGAGGTCGCGCCGACCACCGTGAGCCTCATGGTCGCCGAGCTGAGCCGTAAGGGCGTCCTGGAGCGCCGTGAGGACGACAACGACCGCCGCAGGCGCATCGTGAGCATCACCGACGCCCAACGCCCGTCCATCGACACGTGGCTGGCCAAGGGCGCGAAGGCGTGGCACACCGCTCTGGACCCGCTCACGCCGAGCGAGCGCGAGACGTTCGTGGCGACGCTGAAGGCGTACGAAAGAGCCCTAGACGAGTGAACGGGCGATCCGGTGGACCAGCCCCGGGCCCTCGTAGATGAACCCCGTGTAGAGCTGGAGGAGGCTCGCGCCGGCGTCCATCATCCGCTTCGCGTCGTCCACCGACGCGATCCCACCGACCCCGATGACTGGCAGCTTCCCGTCGGTCTCCCGGCTCACGAACCGCACCACGGCGCGCGCCCGCGCGGCCAGCGGCCGGCCGCTCAACCCGCCGGCCTCGGCCGCGAGCGCCTGGTCCGCCGGCGCGAGCCCGTCCCTCGACAGGGTGGTGTTGGTCGCGATCAACCCGGCGACCTGGTGCGCCGCGCACACCTCCAGCAGCTCGCCGATCGCCTCGTCGGTCAGGTCGGGCGCGATCTTGACCAGCAACGGCTTCCGGGTGCCGGACCCGGCCAGGTCGGCGGACGTCTCGTTCAACGCCGACAGGAGTTCCGTGAGCGCCTTGCGGTCCTGCAGGCTCCGCAGGCCGGGCGTGTTGGGCGAGCTGATGTTCACCGCGAAGTAGTCGCCGTGCCGGTACAGGGCCCGCAGCGACGCCCGGTAGTCCTCCACGGCCTCTTCGACCGGCGTGACCTTGGACTTGCCCAGGCTGATCCCCAACGGCACGGAGAGCGGCCCCAGCCGGTCCAGGCGGTTGGCCAGCTCCAGCGCGCCGTCGTTGTTGAAGCCCATCCGGTTGATGATCGCCTCGCTGTCCCGCAGCCGGAACAGCCTCGGACGCGGGTTGCCCGGCTGCGCGTGCCGGGTGACCGTGCCGACCTCCACGAACCCGAACCCCAACGCGCCCCACGACGGGAGCGCGCGTCCGTTCTTGTCCAGTCCCGCAGCGAGGCCCACCGGGTTGGGGAAACGCACCCCGAACACCGTGCGCTCACCGACGGGCTTGCGGCGCACCAACCGCGCCGCCGGGCTCAACGCCGCCATGGCGCGCAGCGTGGTCTCGTGGATGCGTTCCGCGTCCCCGCCGTGCATCCGGAACAACGTCTTGCGCACCACGCTCTTGTAGACCACGGCAGTAACCCTAAGCGATCGGACCTGGCTGGCAGTGCGGGCACCAGTACGAACTGCGCTCCTGCACCCCCGGGCCCTGCTCGGCCACCCGGACCCGCGTCCCGCACCGCAAGCACGGCCGCCCGGCCCGCCCGTACACCCACGCCTCACGCCCGCGCCCGACCATCCCGGTGGTGTTCCGGATCGGCCGCAGGGCATTGGCCAGCAGCAACTTCCGCGCCAACGCCACCGCGCGGCCACCGTCCACACCGGACATCGGCGTCCACGGCGACACGCCCAGCAGGAAGCACACCTCGGACTTGTAGACGTTCCCCACGCCGGCCATCACCCGCTGGTCGAGCAACGCGAGACCAACCTCACGCTCCGGGTCCGCCGTGAGTCGCGCCACGGCCTCCGCCTCGTCGTCGGCGGTCCACGCGCCCAGCAGGTCCGGGCCGAGGTGGCCGACCAGTCGCGACTCCTCGTCGGTCGGCACCAGTTCCAGGTCGTGCAGCGCGAACCCCACCGCCACCCGGTCCGGCACCTCCAGCACCACGCGCGCCTGGTGACCGGGCCGCTGCCACTTGCCGCCCGGCCGGTAGAGGTGCCACGAGCCGTCCATCCGCAGGTGGCTGCGCAGCGTCACGTCCCCGGAGAACCTGGTCAGGATGTGCTTGCCGACCGTGGCCACGCCCACGACGTCCCGCCCGGCGAGGTCCACCGTGGCCAGCCTGGGGTGCCGGAAGTCGGTGCGCAGCAGCGTCCGCCCGGCCAGCGCGTCGTCCAGTCGCCGCCCGGTCAGGAAGACCGTGTCACCCTCGGGCACCGCTGTCGAAAGCCACCTTCAGCCCGAAGGCCACCAGCACGGACGCCGTAAGGCGCTCCGTCCACTGCTTGACGCGCGGCCTCGTCAACACCACCGCAGCGCGTCCCGCCAGCCACACGACGATGATCTGCCACACCTGGCCGATGCCCACGTGGATGCCGACCAGCAACGCGGCCCACCCCGTCGACTCGCCGGACGTGGGCAGGAACTGCGGCAGCAGGCTCAGGTAGAACACGCCGATCTTGGGGTTGAGCAGGTTGGTGGTGAACCCCACCCGCAACGCCTGCGCCGGCGTGATCCGGGGCGCTTCCACCGGCTTGTCCGCACGCGCGCCGCGCCACGACTTCCACAGCGCCGACCCGCCCAGCCACAGCAGGTAGGCCGCGCCCGCGTACCGCACGACGTCGTAGGCGAGCCGGGACGCCACCAGCAGCGCGGTCAGCCCCGCGATGCTCGCCGCACCCCACACGACGCAACCGAGCGTCGTGCCGAATCCACCGACCAGACCGGCCTTACGGCCACCGCCGAGCACCATGCGCAACAACATCATGGTGTCCAGGCCCGGCGTGATCGTCAGCAACAGCGCGGCGACCGTGAACGCCAACAGCGCCGTGGTGCTCACGCGTCGACCGCCTCTTGGATCTCTTCGTCGTCGAAGTCCGCGTGCACCGGGCGACGCCTGCTGCGGCTTATCCGCAGTATCCGCGCCAACAGCAGGTTGAATGCCAGCGCCACCTCGCGCGCGCCGGGCGTGCCCCACTCGTGGATCGGCATGCAGGCACCTTGCGCCTGCTGCACCGCCAACCGGTCCGGCAGCGCCACCGGCATCACCAGCGGCCCGAAGATGTCGCGCAGCTCCTCGATCCGGAACTGGTGCTCGTGCGACCGGGGCCGCACCCGGTTCACCACGACGCCCAGTGGCTGGAGGTCCGCGTTGTGCTCACGCTCGGACTGCACCGCCTCGAACGCCCGCTGCACGCCCGCCACCGCGAACATGGTGGGCTCGGTCACCAGCAGCGCCCGGTCCGCCGCCACCAGCGCCGACCTGGTCAGCTGACCCAGTGACGGCGGGCAGTCCAGCAGGACCAGCTGGTAGGGCTCCTCGGTGTCGCCCTCGGAGGCCAGCACGCGCAGCGCCTCGCGCAGCCGGCCCAGCCGCGACTCGCCCGGGTCGGGGTGGTTGAGCAGCTCGGCGTCCTCCGACCCGGCCAGCACGTCGACGCCATCGCCCCAGGCACTGGGCGCGATGGCCGCCCGGACGGTGTCGCCCGTGGGGTCCTGGAGGACGTCGTAGATGGTCGCGTCGGTGTCGTCGGGTTCCAGCGTCGAGGTGGCGTTGCACTGCGGATCCAGGTCGATGACCAGCGTCCGCACCCCGCGCCGCAACGCCGCCGACGCGAGACCCAACGCGACCGTCGTCTTCCCTACGCCACCCTTAAGGCTGAGCACCGCCACCGTATGCACGGGGTGCAGCCTACGGTCTCTAGGCTCTAGTGCCATGCGACCGGACGCCGTACACAGGGTGCTCGACACCGAGCTGGCCGCCGCGCGGGAGCGCCGGGGCGGGGAACCGCCCAGGGTGCTGGACGTGGGCGGCGGCAGCGGTGTGTGGGCCGTTCCACTCGCTGTGGCCGGTTGCGTGGTGACCGTGGTCGAGCCCAGCCCCAACGCGCTCGCCACGTTGCACAGGCGCGCCACGGAGGCCGGCGTCACCGATCGCATCACGGCCGTGCAGGGCGACACGGACGCGTTGGACGCCGATTCGTCCGCCGACCTGGTGCTCGGCCACGGGCTGCTGGAGGTCGTGGACGACGCCGCCGTGGCGCTGAACGCGCTGGCCAAGGCGGTCGCGCCGGGCGGGGCGGTGTCCGTGCTGGTGGCGAACCGGTACGCGGCCGTGCTGCACCGGGCGATCGCGGGCCGGCTGGTGGACGCGCGCCGGCTGCTCGACGACGAGGCGGGGCAGCTCGCCGGGTCCCGCGAGCCGTTGCAGCGCCGCTTCGACGTGGCCGGGCTGGAGGCCCTGGTGCTCGGCGCGGGCTTGGAGCTGGAGCTGCTCCAGGGGCACGGCGTGGTGTCCGACCTGGTACCGGGCTCGGTGCTGGAGGCCAACCCCGGCGCGGCCGAGGCGCTGGCCGAGCTGGAACTGGCCGCCTCGACCCGCTCGCCGCTGCGCGACGTGGCCGCGCGGCTGCACGTGTTGGCCCGTCGGCCGGGGTGAGTTTGCGGTAGAAACGGGGTCGGCAATCCGCTGCCGACCCTCCAGGAGTCCCGCATGGGAGATCCGCACTTATCAGAGGTCGTCCCCGCCCTGCGGGGGCCTCTGCCGGCCGGGGCCTGCTGATGGCCGAGGACCCGCCCGACCCGGTGCCGCTGGAATCGCCGAGACCGGAATCGCTGGAAGACGAGGTGCGCGCGGCCGTCGCCGGCGATCGGATCGCGATCGGGTGGCTGTTGGCCTCCATCCGCCCGTTGGTCGTGCGCTACTGCCGGGCACGGGTGGGCCGGCAGGAACGCTCTTACACCTCGGCGGACGACGTGGCGCAGGAGATCTGCCTGGCCGTCCTCACCGCGTTGCCGACGTACAAGGACCACGGACGTCCGTTCTTGGCGTTCGTGTACGGCATCGCGGCGCACAAGGTGGCCGACGCGCACCGAACGTCGCTGCGCAACCGTGCCGAACCGGTCCCCGAGGTGCCCGACGCGCCGTCCGACGACGACGGTCCGGAGCAGACCGCGTTACGCGCCGAACTGTCCCGTCACGTCGCCAAGCTGCTCAAGATCCTGCCTGACAAGCAGCAGGAGATCCTGCTGCTGCGCGTGGTGGTGGGGCTCACGGCCGAGCAGACGGCCGTCGTGGTGGGTTCGTCGCCCGGTGCCGTACGGGTCGCGCAGCACCGGGCGTTGTCGCGTCTGCGGAGGGAGGTCGGCGCGTCCCGCCGACTGTTGAGCGGCTAGTGCCGCCAGCGGGTGGCGTGCACGACCTCCTCGGGCGTGGCGTCGGAGAACAGGGCGATCTCGCCGCGCCGCACGTCCGCGATGGTCGCCGCGAACTCGACGCCGAACGCCTCCGTGAGCACGTCGTCGTCCTCGAACGCCCTTACGGCGTCCTCCAGCGACGCGGGCAGCCGTTGGGCGTCTTCCACCTGCGCGGGGTCCACGGTCGTCGGTTCCGGCAGCCGCGCGCCGTCCACGATCCCCGCCAGGCCCGCAGCGAGCGTCGCCGCCACCGCCAGGTAGGGGTTCGCGGACAGGTCGAAGCACTTGATCTCCAGGTCGCGGCCCTCCACGAGCCGCAGCGCGGTCTCCCGGTTCTCCACGCCCCAAGCCGCGAATGCGCCTGCCCAGTGCGACGGGACCAGCCGCAGGTAGCTCGCGACCGAAGGGCAGCCGATCGCGCACAGGCCGGGCAGGTGCCGCAGCACGCCCGCCGTGAACGCCTCGGCGTCCGGGTGCAGACCTCCCTCGAACAGGTTCTTCCGATCCCTCCACAGGCTGACGTGTAGGTGGCCGCCGTTGCCGACGCCGTCCGCCACGACCTTCGGTGAGAACGACGCGCGCAGCCCGTGCCGGATGGTGATCGCCCGGATCGTCTCGCGCACCAGCACTGCGGTGTCCGCCGCGTGCACCGGGTCCTCGGGCGCTGTGGACACCTCGAACTGGCCCGCCGCGTACTCCGGGTGGAACTGGAGCACGTCCACGTTCTGCTCGGCCAGCGCGGCGATCAGGTCGGCGCAGTAGTCCGACAGCTCGACCTGACGGGCGTGGCCGTAGGCGGGGGAGGTGGTGGCGGGCCGGAAGTCCTCCGTGCCGCCCTGGCCCACCGCCCATTCGACCTCGAACCCGGCGCGCACCTCGAAGCCGTTGACGGTGAGCCGGTCGGCCATGGTGCGGGCCAGGCCGCGCTCGTCCTGCGGGTGCGGCTCGCCGTGCTGGTCGTAGCGGTCCGCCGGCGCCCACGCCCACCCCGGCTGTCCGGCCAGGACGGTGATCCGGGCCAGGTCCGGGTGCAGCCGGAGGTCGCCGACCGGGCCGCCCGAGTGGCGTCCGGAGATGATCGAGTCGTCGAGGAGGAAGGCGTCGAACACGGGGGAAGCACCCACGCCGTGCGCTGCCGCGTGGGGGAGCTTGTCGAGCGGGACCGACTTCACGCGGGCGATGCCGCTGTGGTCGATCCAGGTGATCGCGACGGCTACGACGTCGCGATCGGCCAGGCCGTCCAGCAACGCGGTGGCTTGTGCCTGGCGGTGGTCCCGTTCCGCGGTGTCCATGAGGTGCGTGGTTACACCAGGTCACTACTCTTCAACAAGTGGAGCCGCTGCTGCCTTACGTGGCCGAGTTGAACCTCGTGGACCACCACTGTCACGGGGTGCTGCGCGACGACGTCGACCGGACCGGGTTCGAAGAGATGCTGACCGAGGCGGACGGGGTGAGCCCGTGGGGGACGTCGCTGTTCGACTCGTCCATCGGATTCGCGGTCCGGCGCTGGTGCGCGCCCCTGCTCGACCTCCCGGCGCACGCGCCGCCGGACGAGTACGTGGCGCGCCGGCGGTCGTTGGGCGCGGCCGAGGTGAACCGGGCGTTCCTGGTCGCGTCCGGGATCACGACCTTCCTGGTCGACGGCGGGCTGTGGCCGGAGAGGTTGCACGGTCCGTCGGATTTCACCGGATCTCGTGAACTCCCGGTGCTTCGCTTGGAGCGGCTGGCCGAGGAGGTGATCATCGGAGGTGCCACGGGATTCCCGGACGAGGTGCGTCGGGCGTTGGAGCGCGCGCCGGCCGTGGCGGCCAAGTCGATCGCGGCCTACCGCGTGGGGTTGGCGCTGTCCGGTGAGCGCCCGTCGGACGCCGAGGTCGTGGCGGCGTGCGAGCGGTGGCTGTCGGCCGGCGGTGGGCGGTGCGCCGACGAGGTGCTCTCGCGGTTCCTGGTGTGGGAGGCGCTGGAGCGCGGGCTGCCGGTGCAGTTCCACGTCGGCTACGGCGACCGCGACCTGGCGTTGCACCGGGCCGACCCGTCGCTGCTGACCGACCTGCTGCGGGCGACAGAGCACCTGGGCGTGCCGATCATGCTGCTGCACAACTACCCGTTCCACCGGTCGGCCGGGTACCTCGCGCAGGTGTTCCCGCACGTGTTCGCCGACCTCGGGCTGGCGACGCACAACGTGGGCCACCAGGCGAGCCGGGTGCTGGCCGAGGCGCTGGAGATCGTGCCGTTCGGGAAGTTCCTGTTCTCGACCGACGCGTTCGGCCTGGCCGAGCTGTACCACCTGGGCGCGCTGTTCTTCCGGCGCGCGCTGTCGGACTTCCTGCTGTCCGGGATGCGGCGGCAGGCTTTCGGCGAGGCGGATGCGGTGCGAATCTCTCACCTGATCGGGTCGGAGAACGCGCGCCGGGCCTACCGGTTGGACTAGAATGTCGAACACGCGTTCGAGTCGTGAGTGGAGGTGGTCATGGGCCGCAGCGCCAACCTGCCGCGCGGCCTGGTGGACCGTTTCCGCGCGCGTGAGGGCCGGTGGCCGGACGACACCGGCTGCCCGATGCTGCACGTCGACATGGACGCCTTCTACGCGTCCGTGGAGATCAGGGACAACCCGGAGCTGGCCGGCAAGCCGGTGATCGTCGGCGGCACGGCCAACCGAGGCGTCGTGTCGGCGGCGAACTACCTGGCCCGCGAGTTCGGCGTGCGCTCCGCGATGCCCACGGCGCACGCCCGCAGGCTCGCGCCGCACGCGGTGTTCGTGCCGCCCAACTTCACCCGGTACCAGGAGGTGTCGCGGGGCGTGATGGCGATCTTCCGCGACATCACGCCGCTGGTCGAGCCGCTGAGCCTGGACGAGGCGTTCCTGGACGTCAGCGGCGCGCTGCGGCGGCTGCGGGCGACCCCGGGCGCGATCGCCGAGACGATCCGGCGGCAGGTGGAGCAGGCCGAGGGCGTCACCTGCTCGGTCGGGGTCGCGCCGACGAAGTTCCTGGCGAAGCTGGCCTCCGGCATGTGCAAGCCGGACGGCATGATGGTCGTGCCCAAGGCGTCGGTGCTGGAGTTCCTGCACCCGCTGCCGGTGTCCGCGCTGTGGGGCGTCGGCAAGCGCACCGCCGAGCAGTTGGACCGGGTCGGCCTGGAGACCGTGGCGGACGTGGCGGCGACCCCGCTGCCGAGGCTGCGCCGGGTGCTCGGGGTGGCGCTCGCCGAACACCTGCACGCCCTGTCCCAGGGCCTGGACGACCGGCCGGTCGTGCCGTCGACCAGGGAGAAGTCGATCGGCGCGGAGGAGACGTTCGAGGTCGACCACTTCGACCGCGAGCTGCTGCGGCGCGAGCTGCTGCGGCTCTCGGAGCGCTCCGCCGGGACGTTGCGGGAGCGCGGGCTGCGCGGCCGGACCGTGTCGATCAAGGTCAGGTTCGCCGACTTCACCACGATCACCCGCTCCAAGACGCTGCGCGTGGCGACGGACGTCACCCAAGAGGTCTACAAGACCGCGGCGACGCTGCTGGACGAGCAGGTGCCGCCCGGCGCGGTGCGGCTGATCGGCGTGCGGATCGAGCAGCTGGTCGAGGGCGAGGACGGCGAGCAGCTGATGTTCGACGCGCCGGAGCGCGGCTGGCGGGAGGCCGAGCAGGCCGCCGACCAGGCGCGCACCCGGTTCGGCCGGGCCGCGGTGAAACCGGCGACGCTGCTGGCCGCCGCGCCGTTCCAGCCGAACCTGCCCGAACCCAAGCCCGACCGCTGACCGTTCGGGGTTCCGACGTCCGGCAGCGGGCCGTTCGGGTGGTCGATCGGCCCGAACCCGACGTCCGGGTCGATCACCGGGCACCATCACGACGTGGACCGGTTCTGGGGGCTGCTCACCCCCGCCGAGCACGCGGTGCTCGGCACGACGGGAACGGAGCGCGACTACGCCTCCGGTGCGGTGGTGTGCCACGAGGGCGAGATCACCAGCTACGTGCTGGTCGTGCGCAAAGGACTGTTGCGGGTCACCGCGACCACCGCGGCCGGCGGGGAGAAGGTGCTGGCCGTGCGCGGCGCGGGCGACATCGTCGGCGAGCGGTCCGCCATCGACGGTCAACCCCGTTCGGCCACGGTGCGCGCACTGGGCTCCGTGCGGGCGCTGGTGCTGACCGCGTCCGGGTTCGCGTCGCTGTGCCAGCGCCACCCGAGGATCGCGTGGGCCCTGCTGACCGTGATCGTGGCCCGTCAGCGCGACGCCGACCGGCAGCGCATCCAGATCAGCGGCACCGCGACGCAGCGCGTGGCGGCCGTGCTGATCGACGTGGCGCTGGAACGCGGCATCGCCGACCAGGGCGCGGTCTCGCTGAGCCAGGAGGAACTCGCGGGCATCGCCGGCACGTCCCGCGAATCGCTCGTGCGGGTGCTGCGTTCGCTGCGCGCGGACGGCATCATCAGCACCGGCCGGCGGAAGATCGACATCCTGGAGGTCGAGCGCCTCTACGACCTGACGACGTGATCGGCGTCCGTTCGGGTACGGGTCCCGACCTGCGTCGACATCGCCGGCCCTTGTGCGTCATCTGACGCAGAACATCTTTCCGGTCCCCCCTACAAATGAGGTACGCCGAGATCAGAGGGGGAGACCATGAACCACAAAGAGGAACCCGCGAGGTCCCGCCGGCGGTTCACCGAGCGCCTCGCCTGCACCCTCGTCTTCACCGTCGTCCAGTTCTGGGCCGCCGCGGTGATCCTCACCCAGCTGGAGACGACCGGCCCGATCGCGCTGGCCGTGGCGCTGGTGCTGGCCGGGGGCCTGATCGCCGTGCACGACGCGTGGCGCGAGGTGCGTGCCGGCCGTCGTGAACTCGACGCCGAGATCAGGGAGGACCTGGTCCGGCTCTGAAGCCACCTGGCGGCCGGCGAGGGGTGGCCGCCGTTCCCAGTGAGGCATTCCGCGGGCGGTCGGGTCTGCGGAATGCCTCACTTCCTGTGCGGCCCCGAACTTGTCCACAACCCCGATCCCCCCATCCACAGATCGCGACCGCACGATCGACACCCCACCCCGAACCCTCCATCGTGGACACATGCGAACCCACACCCAAGACCGAACCACGATCCGGCTGGAAGCCCTGGCGGGCATGTTCCCGCACCAGGTGGCGACCGCGGCGGAACTGATCAGCCTGGGCCTGCCCAACGACGAGGTGGCGGCCCGCTGCCGTCCGGGCGGCCAGTGGCAGCACCTGCTGCCCGGAGTCCTGCTGTTAACCCGAAAACCCCCGACCCGCCTCCAGTGGGTGCGGGCCGCCCTGCGGCACGCCGGCGGGGAGGCCCAGCTGACCGGGGTCGACGCCCTCCAACTGCACGGGATGCGGGCCGTCCCGGTGGCGGGCCCGGTGCGCGTGCTGTCGACCAGACCGGTGGACCCGACCCCGCAGGTCGGCGTGACCCGCGTCCGCGCACTCCCGCCCCCGGTCCTGCGCAAGGGCTTCCTGACCGCACCGCTCATCAGGGCGGCCGCCGACGCGGTGCGAGCCCTCCTGCCAGACCTCGACGCGGTGCGCGCCGTGCTGACCGAGGTGGTGCGCCGAGGCGGCGTGCCGGTCGCCGACCTGGCCAAGGCGTTGGCCAGGGGAGCGGAGCCGGCGCACCAGGTCCTGGCCGACCTGGCAGGCGGCGTCCGCACCGTGCCGCAAGCGTGGGCCAGAGCCCTCCTGTCCGACCTCCCGCTGCCGCCCCCGACCTGGCACGTCGAGCTGGAGACGTCGGACGGCATCCCCCTGGGCACCGCGGACGCCTGGTGGCCGGAGCCGGGCCTGGTGTGGCAACTGACCCCCAACCCGGACAACCGCCGCCTGGCCGCCGCCGGAATCGCGGTGGCCCAAACCAGCCCCCAGGAACTCCGCCAGTCCCCGTCGACAGCCGCGAAGTCCCTCCACAACGCCCACCGCCAAGCCACCGGCCGCCCCAGCCCCGACGTAAAGGCAACCCGCATGACGACAACCCCATAAACCCGCCCCACACCCCAGCCGACCCCGCCAAGCCACCCGCCCCACCCCGGCCACTCGCCTCACCTTGGCCGCCCTGCCACCCCGGCTACCCCCGGCCACCTGGTTCCGCCCCAGCCCCCCGGTTCCGCCCCAGCCACTTCGCGCCCGGACCGCACCGCCCAGCACCCTGCCCCGAAACCGACACGGCATCCCGCACCCAGCACTCGGCACCCGCCATCCGGCACCCGGCACCCGGCACCCGGCACCCGGCACCCGGCAGCTGACCCTTGGTGCCTGCCATCGGGTACTCGGCGTCGGGCACCCGGTACTCGGCGTCGGGCGCTATGCATCGGGCGACCTGCGTCCACCACCGGTGCCCGGTGCCCGGCACCGGGCACCGGGTGGCCAGGACCGGGTGGCCAGGACCGGGTGGCCAGGACCGGGTGGCCAGGACCGGGTGGCCAGGACCGGGTGGCCAGGACCGGGTGGCCAGGACCGGGTGGCCAGGACCGGGTGGCCAGGACCGGGTGGCCAGGACCGGGTGGCCAGGACCGGGTGCTGGGCGCAGAGCGCTGGGTGGCTGGCATCGAGAACCCTGCGTTCGGTGCCATGCGCCCGGTGCCGCAACGCGCGGCCGTGCGGGAAGGCCGTACTGCGTGCTCCCGATCTGATGTCCGGATCGGGACCTGTGTCGGGCGCAGGGCCGGGGCTCGTGCTGAGGGTCCACGCCGGGGCATCCGGCGTGGGGCTGTCCCACGCGGCCGAGCTGGAAACCGGGCCAGACCGGTGTCGGCACCTCGCGACGACGCCCGTGTCACGAACGCACCAAGCGGCTGGCCTCGACCCTCGTGAAGGCTGGCACGCTGCTTGATCGCGGCGACTGGTCGGCCGCTTGGTTACGCCTGGCAACTGTGCCGTCGGGTGGGCGGCCGAACTGGCCAAGGCGGTGCAGGCAGGGTGGGCGCGCTCTCACGAGCCCTTGAACGGCGGTCGGCGCTCACCACCCGGAGTCACGAGCGACGGTCGAGGCGCGGGCTGTCCATGCCTAGCCGCGTGCCGACGCCTTGGGCTCCGGCCTGCCCGCCTGCCCAGCCTTCGATTCGCCCTGCCTTCGACTCGTCTCCGCCGCTGCTTGCCTTCGGCTGCTGCTCGGCCCAGTCGCTGCTTGCCCCGGCAGTTGGTCGGCCCGGCTGCTGTTTGCCCCGGCGGCTACTCGGCCCGGCTCGCCCTGGCCGAATTCGGGTCGGCTCGTCGTGGCTGGTCGGCCTCGAACCCGGTTGGCTCGGGCTCGGGCTCGGGCTTGGAGTTGGAGTTGGAGTTGGTGCTTGGCGTCGGTGCGGACGCCGACTGGCCCGGTGCGCCGGGCCAGTGCTGCCCGGCGCGCCGGGACCAGAGCCAGGCTCGGGTTTCGGGGCGGATCGGACGGGGCCGGGCGAGGGTGCCGCAGACCTGGGAAGGTCGAGGTCGGTGACCTGAGGTCGGGCAGGGGGTCAGGGGCGCGGCCGCTGTGGGGGTGGGGGCCGTGGCGCTGGCCGCAGGTAGGGCGAGTGTGTGGCACGGGGTGGGCGGGGCGCGCTCTACGTGGGTCCGAAGCCCGGAAGGATCCGGGCTGCCTTCGAGCGATGGTGAGGTGGTTCGGGTGATTTGGGCGTGTTGTGCGGATCACGCCGTTCGTTCGGTGCGGCCGGAGGGTTGACAGATGACCTTTCGGGCTGCTTTCGCGGCCTTACGGGGGCCCTACCGTTGACCCGTGAGGATGATGGTGACCGAAGGAACCGCTTAGGGGCACGGACTGGGTAGTCGCCAAGCCCCGCGAATCGTATCCTGGTTGTGACACCCCCATGCGGGGCGTCCGCCGGGACCGGCGGCAACCGTGAACACCCGGCGCCCGCGACCGCTGTGCCGGAGGAGGAGCCATGCCACTCTCCGAGCACGAGCAGCGACTGCTCGACCAGATCGAGCGCGCGCTCTACGCCGAGGACCCGAAGTTCGCATCCACTGTGCGTGGCGCCAAGCTGCGCAAGCCGTCGCGACGGCGTCGTATCCAGGGCATCGCTTTGTTCGCCGTGGGTGTGGCGCTGCTGGTGACGGGTGTGATGTTGCCGAAGCTCGCTGGTATCCCGGTGGTGAGCGTGGTCGGCTTCCTGTTGATGTTCTTCGGCGTGCTGCTCACCGTGACGACACTCCGTCGTGGTGATCAGGGTGCCGAGGAACCCAACGAAGAGGGAAGTCGGCCCAGCCGCAGCTCGTTCTCCCAGAAGATGGAAGAGCGTTTCCGTCGTCGTCTTGAGGACGAGTAGACGCCCCTACCCAACGCACTCGGCCCGCGCCCACAGGATCTCTCCGCCTTCAGGTCGGACGTGATCACCCGGGACGCGGGCCGTGCGTATGCCCGAAATCGCTCCGGCCCCTGGCCGGGTCCGGCTGGCGGGTCCGGCTGGCGGGTCGCGTTCCGGGCTGTGGCTGGCCTGCGGCTCGCTGACTGGGTGACCGGCACCCGCGTGAACCAGAACTGGGTGATCGGCACTGGGTGATCGGCTTGGCCACGATCCAACGGTGACGTGCGTGTGGCCCGTCCCCCGAAGGGAACGGGCCACTGAGGCCGGACGAGGGTGGGGCTAGTCGTCGGAGTCCGGGGCGACGGTGGGCTGGAGGACGGACCTCGGCAGGATCTTCGCCCGGAGGGCGAGCGGGGCGTTGCGGTTCAGGCTCTGGCGGACGTCGGATACCGCTCGGGGTAGGGCCGGGTCGGCGTTGACGTCGGCGCTGTACCAGGAGCGTTCGACGGCTCCGACCACCGCGCGCAGGCCGTCTCGGCCCTGTTCGTCCAGGTTGTGGGCGCGGACCATCCGGCGCGCGGCCACTCGCACCGTCTCCGTCGACGGGACGCGGGTGCCCCGGTCCACCGATTCCGCCAGCAGCTCCTGCCACGCGGCCCCCGCCGCGTTCGGGCCCAGGTTCGCCACGGCCTGCAGCCTCGTGCGCCTGCGCACGGCCCGGATCCCGGCCGGCACGACCGCCAGTTGCACGATCAGCAGCGGCACGGCCAGCCACCACGACACCAGCGCGACCGCCAGGGTCAGGGCACCTATCCACGACGTCACCGCCACGCCCGCCAGCACGGGCAGCAGCCACGGCCACTTCGGCCGCCACGTCGTGCCGTCGCCGCGCCGCTTGCCCAGGTTGGCGAACAGCACCGCCAGCAGCACCGCGAGCACGACCAGCAACCCCGCCGCGATCAGCAGCGAGACCAGGTGCCACGTCGGCGTCGGCTCGGCCTGCTCCTCGCCGCCCTCCTGGCCCTGCGCGTTCGGTGCGGCGGAGGCGCTGGTGGTGGGCGCGGTGGTGGTGTCGGTGGTGGTCGTGGTGGTGGCTCCGGTCGGGTCGGTCTCCTCGCCGTCCGGGTTCTGGCCCGAGATGTACGGCGGCACGATCGCCCGGCCGTCCGACAGCGGCGTGGGGTCGAAGACCATCCAGCCGTAGCCGGGGAAGTAGACCTCCACCCAGGCGTGCGCGTCCTGCGTGGTGATGGTCTGGAAGTCGCCGGTCGGGAAGCCCGCGGTGAAGCCCATCGCGACCCGGGCGGGCAGGCCGATCGACCTGGCCATGATGGCCATCGCCGACGCGTACTGCTCGCAGTAGCCCCTCTTTCCGGTGAACACGAAATCGCGCAGCGCGTCGGTGGTCTGCGCGCTCGCCGTCTCCGTCGTGTACGTGAAGCCGTTCGTGCCGTCCGTGAAGTACCGGTAGAGCGCGGTGGCCTTGTCGAACGTGTTGGTCTCGCCCTTGGTGATCTCCCGCGCCAGGTCCCGCACCTCGGGCGCCACGCCGGGAGCCTCCAGGTAGACCTCCTCCACGTCGAGAGCGCCGTTGGCCTTGCGCAGCGCTTCGGCGGGCGGGGTCTTGAGGACCGTGTCCAGCGTGTACGCGGGTGCTTCGCGCGCCCGCACGCTGTAGACCATCCCGCGCACCGGGTCGTAGCGCCAGTTGTCCTCGACGCCCTGCAAGCGGCGTGGCCTGCCGTACACCGGCAGCCAGTTGTCCAGCCAGCTCACCGGCTCGATGGTCACCTGGGAGACCTCGCCGCCGCCGGGGTCGCCGGGCTGGGCGGGCAGCACGCCGTTGGCCTGCACACCGGTCGGCAGGTCGTCGCCCATCTTCCAGCCCTTGTCGGGCACGTACTCGCGCAGCGTCATCGCCCGCAGGTACGCCGACTCGGTGAGGCCGCGCACCCGGAACAGTTCCTTCGTGCTGCCCCGGTCGAGCATCCCGCGCAACTGGGTCATCGGGTCCAGGCCGAGCCGGTCCGCGCCGCCGCCGACCGCATCACCCGTGCCGGGGAGCTTGCCGACCGTGCCGACCAGGGTGATGCTCGCGCCCGCGACCAGCGCGATCACCACCGCCATGCCCGCCACGGCGGTCGCCGCGGGGCCTGAGCCGCCGGCTCCGCGACCGGGCAGCCTGCCGCGCCACGCCTGGTGGCGGTGCTGCCCGTCGACGGCCAGCAGCAGCGCGAACGCCCCCGCGCCGAACACGAACGTCCACAGCGGCAGCATCTCGTCGGCCAGCGACGCGGGCACCGCGAACACGCACAGCAGCACCAGGCCGGACGCCGCTGGTGCCGCCACGCCGACCGCGAGCACGTCCACCAGGACCGCCACCAGGCCGATCGACACCATCACCAGGCAGCGCATCGCGTCGCTGTCGTCCACCGGCGGCACGCCGGTCTGCACCTCGGCGAACGCGTCGCCGAGCACCGAACCCAGGTCGTTGATCGCCTGCGGGCTGGGGAACACCACCAGGAACCCGCTGCGGGTGAAGATCGTCACCAGCAGGCAGGCCAGCGCGAGCACCTGTCCGAGCCCGACCAGCGGCAGGGGCAGCCTGACCGCGCGCAGCAGCACGCCGGTGCCCACCACGACGGTGATCGCCACGGCCAGGTTCACCAGCCAGAGCACCCCGCCGATCACGCTGGACAGCGCGGTCGCCGCGCACAACGTCGCCAGGCCGGCCACCGCCGGCGTGGCGCTGACCACCCAGTTGCCCCCGGGGGCGGTCCTGCCGGTCACCTCTAGCCCACCTCCGTGCGCACCACGGGTCCGCGGTTGCCCGCGCTGTGGCACAACTCCTGCCAGATCTGTCCCATCGGGGTCGACGGCCGCGCCACGACGGCGCCCCAGCCGGCCGCGCCGAGCAGTCCGCGCGCTTCCTCCGGGTCGGGGGCGGGGTCCTCGGAGGCCGCCGCCCACGCCCGCACGTCCATCACCACGGCCAGGCTGCGCATCCCGCGCGGCCGGTTGCGCACCAGCGCGTCGACCACGGCGGGCGTGGAGCCGCCGAGGATCGCGATGACCTCCTGGCCCGCGCCGGGGTCCAGGCCCGCCGCCGGCTCCTGCCGGTGCGAGGGTTGCAGCGCGGCCAGCGCGTCGAGCACCACGGCGTCGCTGTGGCCGCCGTCGCCGGACCCGCCCGCGAGCACCCGGCCGTCGTCGCCGATCAGCCGCACCTGGTGGCCGAACCGGTGCAGGTGCAGGCACACCGAGGCGGCGAACGACACCGCCCACTCCAACGACGAGCCGGGGCCGCTGCCCCGGTGCGCGGTCAGCCGGTGGTCCAGCAGCACGGTCGTGCCGCCGCGCCACGGCCGTTCTTCGACGCGGACCATCAGCTCGTCCCGCCGCGCGGTCGACTTCCAGTGCACTTTCCGCAGGTCGTCGCCGTGCCGGTACTGCCGCACGATGGCGTCGTCCTCGCCCTGGCCCGACCGCAGCCGGATCGAACCGTCGTCGCCGGAACCCATGCCGGAGCCGCTGGGCAGGCCCGAGAGGCCCACCACCCGGGGCACCACGACCAGCTTGGACCGGCCGGCGAGTTCGCGGTCGTACTCGGCCAGCCCGAACGGGTCGGTGACCCGGGCCATCAGCGGGCCGACCTGCTGGATGCCGCGCATGACCGGCTTGAGCGGGTAGCGCAGCGCGGTGACGGTGTTGCGCGGCAGCCGTTCGACCACGAACCGGGGGCGCGAGCCGAGCGCGTAAGGCACCGCGTCCTCCAGCAGCAGGCCGCCCGTGGGCAGCCGGCCGGTGGAGCGCAGCTCGACCCGCACGTCGGTCGCCGACCCGACCTGCACCCGGCTCGGGAACAGGAACCGGGCCGCGTGCAGCCCGACCCGGGCCCGCTGCGCCAGCCACGCCGCGAGCAGCGGCAACGCCACCACGAACGCCGCGACCCGCAGCAGGTCGCGCTCGTTGAGCACGATCGCGCACAGGCCGGCGGCGATCCCGGCGGCGAGCAGGCAGCGGCCCCTGGTGGTCAACCCCGACAGGGCTGCGCGCATGTCAGCGGTTCGGGTTCAGGTTGTGCGCGAACTGGGCCGACGGGTCCTGCACGCCCTGCGGCACCGGCACCCGCTGGAGCAGGTTGCGCACCAGGTCGGCGGACGACCGGCGGGCGGCCTGGGCCTCGGCGGTCAGCACCAGGCGGTGCGCCAGCACGGGCACCGCGATGGCGTGGATGTCGTCGGGCACCACGAAGTCGCGCCCGGCCAGCGCCGCCTGCGCCCGCGCGGCCCGCACGAGTTGCAGCGTGGACCGGGGGGACGCGCCGAGCCGCAGCTCGGGCAGCCGCCGGGTCGCGCCGACCAGCTCCACGGCGTACCGGCGGATGTCCTGCGACAAGTGCACCCGGCGCACCGCGTGCACCAGCTTGAGCACCTGGTCGGCGTCGGACACCGGGCGCAGCTCGGCCAGCGGGTCGTGGCCCGCGTGCTCGTCGACCATCGCCAGCTCGGCCTGCGGGTCCGGGTAGCCGATGGACACCCGCGCGGTGAACCGGTCGCGCTGGGCCTCGGGCAGCGCGTAGGTGCCCTCCATCTCGATCGGGTTCTGGGTGGCGATCACCATGAACGGCGCGCTCAACGGGTAGGTGTGCCCGTCGACCGTGACCTGGTGCTCCTCCATGCACTCCAGCAGCGCCGACTGGGTCTTGGGCGACGCGCGGTTGATCTCGTCGCCGACCACGATGTTCGCGAACACCGGACCGGGGCGGAACTCGAAGTCGTTGTCCTGCCGGTTGTAGATCGACACGCCGGTGATGTCGCTGGGCAGCAGGTCCGGCGTGAACTGGATGCGGCTCACCGAGCAGTCGATGGACCGGGCCAGCGCCTTGGCCAGCGACGTCTTGCCGACCCCGGGCACGTCCTCGACCAGCAGGTGGCCCTCGGCGAGGAGGGTGACCAGGGAGACCCGGACCACGTCGGGCTTGCCGACGATGACCTTCTCGACGTTGGCCGCGATCCGCCCGACCACGGCGTGCAGCTCGGCGAGCACCTCGTCGGGCCGGCCGTGCGGGGCCGCTGTCGGGTGCGCCGTGCTGTTCACGTGGTGGGGTCCACCGCCGCCGTACGAGTGTTCGGGCAGCGCGGCGGGCTGGGTACTCGGAGTCACTCGACCTCCCGAAGACCACCGCGACCGGTTCGCGGTGGCGGTGAGCGTTTCACGCAGTGTGTCAAACCATGGCGAAGCGCCATACACCGATTGAACAGTTTCGGGGGCGTGGTTTCCACGGCCTCCGAACTGCCCCGGTCCGCCCGTCCCCACCACGATTCCCCACCGGGGCCCCCGACGAACCTGTTTTGCCCGATTTCGCTGGGCCGTTCGAGTGGGATTCGGGCCGGTTCGGCTCACCCGCAGAGGTAGAGGTGCGCCACGTCCCCCACCTCGCCCCACGGCGGCCATCTTCGCTCTACCTGCGTAAACGCTGGACGGTGTGCCGCGCGACCACCCGTTTCAGCGTTGACTGTGGTGGAAAGTGGGGTACTGTGGCGCCCGGTGGGGCAGACGGGGGCTCCACTGCCGGTTCACAGTCCGGCGGCGGGAGGTGGGTTGCCGTGTTCCTGGGCACGCACCACCCCAGGCTGGACGACAAGGGCCGGTTGACGCTGCCTGCGAAGTTCCGGGACGCGCTAGCGGGGGGTCTCATGGTCACCAAGGGCCAGGACCACTGCCTCTACGTGTTCCCGAGGGCCGAGTTCGAGCAGATGGCGCGCAAGGTCGCGGATGCTCCGTTCACCAACGAGGCCGTCCGCGCCTACCAGCGCTACCTGTTCGCGGGTACCGACGAGCAAAGGCCGGACGGCCAGGGCCGGGTGTCGATCGCACCGGAACTGCGCCGGTACGCGGGGTTGACCAAGGAGTGCGTGGTCATCGGCGCGATCAACCGGCTGGAGATCTGGGACGCGCCGGCGTGGCAGCGCTACCTGGACGAGCACGAGGACAGCTACGCCGAGGCTCGCGAGGAGGTGCTGCCGGGCGTCTTCTGAGTTCGGGCTTGAACGCTTGAGGTTTCGGGTGCCGTGAGGCCTCGGTCCGCTCGGCTTTCGGCCCTGGCGCACCTTCCCCGGCGCCAGGTCCGACGGGCGGGCGGGGACCTGACGACACCCGATTTTTCTTTGCCAGGGCGGGGGGATGTGCGTGGGAGGGGACATGGTGGAGCGAGCGCGGCACGTGCCGGTGCTGCTCGACCGCGTCCTGGGCCTGCTCGACCCCGCGCTGGCCGACCGCGACGCGGTCTTCGTGGACTGCACGCTCGGGCTCGGCGGCCACTCGGAGGCGGTGCTCGCGGCGTACCCCCGGGTGCGGCTGATCGGCCTCGACCGGGACCCGCAGGCGATCGCCCTGTCCCGCGAGCGGCTCGCGCCGTACGCGGACCGGGTGACGTTCGTGCAGACCACCTACGACGGCATCGCGGACGCGGTCGACGGCCCGGTGGACGGCATCCTGATGGACTTGGGCGTCTCGTCGCTCCAGCTCGACGCCGAGGAGCGCGGTTTCGCGTACTCCCGGGACTCCCCGCTGGACATGCGGATGAGCGCCGGGACCGGGATGACGGCCGCCGACGTGCTCAACGAGTACTCGGTGGACGACCTGACCCGGATCCTGCGCGACTACGGCGAGGAGCGGTTCGCCCGCAAGATCGCGGGCGCGGTGGTCCGGGAGCGCGAGCGGGAGCCGTTCACCACCAGCGCCCGGCTGGTCGAGCTGCTCTACGCGGCGGTGCCCGCGGCGACCAGGCGGACCGGCGGCCACCCGGCCAAGCGCACGTTCCAGGCGCTGCGGATCGAGGTCAACGGCGAGCTGGAGTCGCTGCGGCTGGCGCTGCCCGCCGCGCTGTCCGTGCTGGCCGTGGGCGGCCGGATCGTCGTGGAGTCCTACCAGTCGCTGGAGGACCGGATGGTCAAGCGCGCCTTCGCGGAGCTGGCCGTCTCGCGCACGCCGCAGGACCTGCCGGTGGAGCTGCCCGGCCACGGTCCGCAGCTCAAGCTGGTGACCCGGGGCGCCGAGGTCGCGAACGAGCGGGAGATCGAGGACAACCCCAGGGCCGCGCCGGTTCGGCTGCGCGCGGCCGAACGCATCCGGGAGGCGACGTGACCGCGCCCGCACGGTCCAACGGCGTGCCGTCGTCCCCGGCGAAGCCCCGCGAGCGCGCGCTGAAGTCGGTCCCCGCCCGGTCGAGGTCGGCCGCGGCGGAGCGGGCCTACGCCCGGCGCGCGCAGCGGTCCAAGGCGTCCCAGGGCCCGGCGGTCTCCCGCCGGGCGGCGGTCGCGCCCAAGGCCCCGTTCGTGGTCATGGTGATGGTCGTGCTGGGGGTGGGCCTGTCCGCGATCATGTGGCTGTCCACCCAGGCCACCGCCGACTCCTACCGCCTGCAGGACGCGCGGGCCGAGGAGACGCGGCTGGCCCGGCAGGTCGAGCAGCTGCGCCAGGAGGTGGCGCTGGCCGAGTCGCCGCTCAAGCTCGCCGAGGCCGCCGCGAAGCTCGGCCTGGTGGCCGCCGGCGACCCGGCGCGGCTCAAGCAGCTGCCGGACGGCTCGGTCGAGGTCTACGGCAAGCCCTCGGAGGCCAAGGCCCCCGAACCGCCGCCTGCCGAGACCCCGCCACCGGCGCAGACCCCGCCGCCGGACGCGAACGCGCAACAGCAGGGCCAGAACGGGCAGCCCGCCCAGAACGGGCAGCCGGACCCGAACGCCCAGCAGCCGCCGACCCAGAACGGCCAACCCGACCCGAACGCCCAACAGCCCGGCCAGAACGGGCAGCCCGGGGGGCAGTGATGCCGGTGCGGTCCGGTGCGGTGGTCACGGCGGCGAGCCGGCGTGACCGCGTGGTCGGGGCGGCGGGCGGGGTGCGGGACAGCGGGTGGACGCCCACGCGATCCGTGGGCCGGTGCGCGGCGATTGCTGGAGGTTTGTGATGCCAGGGCCCAGTCGGGGCAGGCCCGCTCGGCGACCGCTGTCGGTGCGCGGCGCGGCTCCGGCCAAGCGCCGGCGCGGCGGCAACACCAGGGTGCGCATGGCGGTCGGCCGGTTGCTGCTGGTCGGCGCGCTGGTGCTGGCCGGGCTCAAGCTCGTGCAGGTGCAGGGCTTCCAGGCCGAGGCGCTGTCCGCGCAGGCCGAGAAGCAGCGCGCCACCCCGATCGACATCCCGGCGGCGCGCGGCTCGATCACCGACCGCAACGGCAACAAGCTCGCGTTCAGCATCGAGGCGAGCGCCCTGTACGCGGTGCCGCAGATGTCCCGGGAGAAGTGGGCCAAGGCATACGAGGCCGACCCCAAGATCGGCACCTACGAGGAGTGGGCGAAGGCCGTCGCCAAGTTCGTCCAGGACACCCTGGGCACCGAGGTGCAGGGCCAGAAGACCGACGAGCAGACCATCTACGGGATGCTCACCAAGGACATCAGCTACATCGAGCTGGTGGAGAACGTCGATCCGGGCAAGGCCGCGGCGATCACCGAGAAGTACGGCGAGATCGGCTCGGAGTACCGGGCGGTGCGGGTCTACCCGAACGGCGAACTCGCCTCGAACATCGTGGGCGCGGCGAACTGGCGCAAGGACCAGCAGCCGCCCGCCACGCACGGCCTGCTCGGCCTGGAGAACTCGCAGGACAACCTGCTCGCCGGGCGCAACGGCCGGCGCGTGGTGGACACCATGCAGGGCAACAACGTGGTGATCCCCGGCCCCGGCCGGTCGCGCGAGCTGGCCGCCGCGACGCCGGGCCGCAGCCTGGAGCTGACCCTGGACGTCGACACCCAGTACGCGGTGCAGCGGATGGTCACCGACTACACCGCCAAGGCGGGTGCCAAGAACGGTTCCGCGGTCGTGCTGGACGTGAAGACCGGCGAGATCCTGGCGATGGCCAACGACAAGACGTTCGACCCGTTGAAGTTCGGCCAGGCCACCGAGGACCAGACCCGCAACACGGCCGTGTCGTCGCTGTTCGAGCCGGGTTCGGTGAACAAGATCGTGACCGCCGCCACGGCGATCGAGGACGGCGTCGCCAAACCGGACGACGTGCTCACCGTGCCGTACACGATCAAGTTCGCCGACCGGATCATCAAGGACGCCACCGAGCACCCCACCCAGGACATGACGTTCACCGGCGTGTTCGCCAAGTCGTCCAACGTGGGCACGCTGATGACCGCGCAGAAGATCGGCGAGGACCGCTACGCCGAGATGCTGCGCAAGTTCGGCCTGGGCAAGCGCACCCAGTCGGGCGTGCCGGGCGAGGAGTCCGGCTCGGTGCCGCCGCGCAACCAGTGGTCCGGCTCGACGTTCGGCAACCTGCCGATCGGCCAGGGCCTGAGCATGACCCTGCTCCAGATGACCGGCATGTACCAGGCGATCGCGAACGACGGCGTGCGCGTGCCGCCGAGGATCATCCGGGCCGAAGTGGACGCGAACGGCGCGCGCAAGGAGACGCCGAAGCCGGAGACGACCCGGGTGGTCAGCCCGCAGACCGCGAAGACGGTCCGCGACATGTTCCGCGCGGTGGTCCAGAAGACGCCGGGCGAGCCGAACCAGACCGGCACCGGGCCGTCCGCCGCGCTGCCCGGTTACCAGGTCTCCGGCAAGACCGGCACCGCGCAGCAGATCGACAAGAACTGCGCGTGCTACAGCCAGTCCGAGTACTGGATCACCTTCGCCGGTATCTTCCCGGCGGACAATCCGCGTTATGTGGTGGGTCTCATGCTGGACGCCCCCACCGGCGACCCGAAGTACAGCCAGTCCGCCGCGCCGCTGTTCCACGACATCGCCTCGTACCTGTCCCAGCGCTACCAGGTGCCGCTGTCCCCGGAACAGAGTCCGGTCGTCCCGCTGATCCTCTGACCTGCGCCGGAGTCCTTTCCGGCGGTTCCGCCACGGGTTGTTCCGGGTTTTGCGCGATACCACCCGGAACAACTCCGGGCGGGTGCCCGGCCAGATCCGTGGTTTCTTCGCGCGGACCGCGGGGAACACCGTCGAAATCGGTGGTCGGGGCTCGTTCCGAGCCGGTCCGAAGTGGTCCGGAGTGGTTCTGCCGGGGAATGTCGCAGGGGCTGTGGTGGACGTGGTGGGTGGACACTCTCCGTGCGCCGGTAGCCTTCCGCGCGTGCCTGCCAAGCTTGAGGGCAAGGTCGCGACCGCCCCGCCTCGCCCTTCTCGCGTCCAGCCCGTTCCGGTGTCCGAACTCGCCTCCACAGTGGACGCGCACCTCACCGCGCCCGACCGGGCGCACGTGCTCGTCGGCGGGGTGACGCTGCGGGCCCAGCACGCGCTGCCCGGCGACCTGTTCGCCGCCCTGCCCGGTGCCCGCGCGCACGGCGCGGACTTCGCCGACCAGGCGCTGTCGCGCGGCGCGGTCGCGGTGCTGACCGACGAGGTCGGTGCCGCGAAGATCGCCGCCGACGTGCCCGTCCTGGTCCACCCCGATCCGCGCTCGGTGCTCGGCGTGCTCGCCTCGCGGGTCTACGGCGACCCGTCCACCCGGCTCGCGCTGTTCGGGATCACCGGGACCTCCGGCAAGACCACCACCAGCTACATGGTCGAGTCCGCGCTGAAGGCGGCCGGCCGCACGACCGGCCTGATCGGCACGGTCGAGACCCGGATCGCCGGCCAGCGCCTGGACAGCGCCCTGACCACGCCCGAGGCGCCGGACCTGCACGCGCTGCTCGCGGTGATGGAGGAGCGCGGCGTCACCGACGTGACGATGGAGGTCTCCAGCCACGCGCTGCGCCTGGGCCGGGTCGGCGGCGTCGGGTTCGCGGTCGGCGCGTTCACCAACCTCTCGCAGGACCACCTGGACTTCCACCCGGACATGGAGGACTACTTCCGCACCAAGGCGCAGCTGTTCGACGGGCGCGCCGCGGTCGAGGTGGTCTGCGTGGACGGCGAGTGGGGCCGCCGGCTGGTCACCCCCGCGACCGTCACCGTGTCGACCACCGGGGACGCCGCGTGGACCGCCTCGGACGTCCGGGTCTCGGCGACCGGCGAGCAGGCGTTCACCGCGCACGGGCCCGACGGCCTGGAGTTCCCGGTCGAGCTGCGGCTGCCCGGCGAGTTCAACGTGGCCAACGCGCTGCTCGCGATCGCCTGCCTGCACGTCCGGGGCGTCGAGGTGGAGGCGATCCGGCGCGGCCTGGCCGACGTCCAGGTGCCCGGCCGGATGCAGCGGGTGGACCAGGGCCAGGGCTTCACCGCGGTCGTGGACTACTCGCACAAGCCGCAGGCCGTGGCGCTGGCGCTGGACGCCGTCCGGGCCCGCTCGACGGGCCGGATCATCACCGTCCTGGGCTGCGGCGGCGACCGCGACACCGCGAAGCGCCCGCTGATGGGGGAGGAGGCGGCGCGCCGCAGCGACGTCCTGGTCGTCACCGACGACAACCCCCGCAGCGAGGACCCGGCCGCGATCCGCGCGGCGATGCTGCGGGGCGCGCTGGCGCTGCCGGACGACGAACGCGGCGAGGTCGTCGAGATCGGCGACCGGGGCGACGCGATCCGGCACGCGGTGTCGCTGGCCCGCGCCGGCGACGTCGTCGTGATCGCGGGCAAGGGGCACGAGACCGGGCAGGAGGTCGCGGGCGTCGTGCACCCGTTCTCGGACGTCGAGACCCTCGCCGACGCCATCAGAGAGGTGCACGGGTGATTCCGCTCAGCCTGGCCGAGATCGCCGAGATCGTCGGCGGCACGCTGCACAACACCGACGGCTCGCCGGTCGTGACCGGTTCCGTCGAGTTCGACTCCCGCGAGGTCGCCGGGGGAGCGCTGTACCTGGCGCTGCCCGGTGCCCGGGTCGACGGCCACGACTTCGCCGCCGAGGTGGTGGCCAAGGGGGCGGCGGGCGTGCTCGCCGGCCGCCCGGTCGACGCGCCCGCGGTGATCGTGCCGCCGGTCGAGGACGGGCACGGCAACTCCTACGTGCTCGCCGACGACGCCGACGGCCTGGGCGCGGCGGTCCTCGCGGCGCTGGCGAAGCTGGCCCGGCACGTGGTCGACAGCCTGCCGGAGCTGACCGTGGTGGGCGTCACCGGCTCGTCCGGCAAGACCACGACCAAGGACCTGATCGCGGCGGCGCTGGCCCCGCTGGGCCGCACGATCGCGCCGCCCGGGTCGTTCAACAACGAGCTGGGCCACCCGTGGACCGCGCTGCGCGCCGACGCGGACACCCGGTTCCTGGTGCTGGAGCTGTCCGCACGCGGCCCCGGCCACATCGCCGACCTGTGCCGGGTCGCGCCGCCCCGGATCGGCGCGGTGCTCAACGTGGGCAGCGCGCACCTGGGCGAGTTCGGCTCCCGCGAGGGCATCGCGCAGGCCAAGGGCGAGCTGGTCGAGGCGCTGCCGGCGGACGGCGTGGCGATCCTGAACGCCGACGACCCGCTGGTGGCCGGCATGGCCCCGCGCACCGCGGCGAAGGTCGTGCTGGTCGGCGAGCACAGCGCCGCGCAGGTCCGCGCGGTCGGCATCACCCTGGACGAGCAGGCCCGCGCCGGCTTCCGGCTGGTCACCCCCGCCGGCGAGGCCGACGTGCGGCTCGCCGTGCACGGCCCGCACCAGGTCGGCAACGCCCTGACCGCCGCCGCCGTCGCGCTGGAGCTGGGCGCGACCCCGCAGCAGGTCGCGGACGCCCTGGGCAAGGCCGAGCGGGTCTCCGCGCATCGGATGGCACTCACCGAACGTCCTGACGGTGTGACGGTCGTGAACGACGCCTACAACGCGAACCCGGAGTCCGTGCGCGCGGCGCTGAAGTCGCTGGCCACGATTTCCCGCGCCACCACGCCCGCCCGGCGCAGCTGGGCCGTGCTGGGCGCGATGGCGGAACTCGGTGCGGACCACGTCCGCGCGCACGACGAAATCGGCCGCCTGGCCGTCCGGCTGGACATCAACAAGCTGGTGGTGGTGGGGCACGACGCCCGCCCGATGCACCAGGGCGCGCACCTGGAAGGATCATGGGGCGAGGAAGCGGTCCTGGTGCCGGACGTGGCGGCGGCCGTGGAACTGCTCCGCGACCAGGTGCGTCCCGGTGACGTCGTGCTGGTGAAGGCATCCAAAACTTACGGCCTGTGGCGGGTTGCCGAGGCCCTTCTGGAGGCGGTCGGCAAGTGAAGAGCATCCTCATCGCGGCGGCCATCGCGCTGATCGCGTCGATCATGCTGACGCCGTACCTGATCAAGATCTTCTCGCGGCAGGGTTTCGGTCAGGAGATCCGCGAGGAGGGCCCGCAGAGCCACAAGACCAAGCGCGGCACGCCCACCATGGGCGGTGTGGCGATCCTGGTCGCGATGTGGCTGGGCTACCTCGGCGCGCACCTGGTGAACTCCATGTCCGCGTCCGCGCAGGAGCAGACGCCCACCGCGTCCGGCCTGCTGGTGCTGATGCTGACCACCTCGCTGGGCGTCGTCGGCTTCCTGGACGACTTCATCAAGATCCGCAAGCAGCGCAACCTCGGCCTGAACAAGACCGCCAAGCTGGTCGGCCAGTTCGTCGCCACGATCCTGTTCGCGGTCCTGGTCATGCAGTTCCCGAACAAGGACGGCCTCACCCCGGCGTCGGTGAACCTCTCGTTCGTCCGCGACATCGCGGTGGTCTCGTTCGGCGTCATCGGTTTCGTGGTGTTCTGCTACGCCGCGATCAGCGCGTGGTCGAACGCGGTGAACCTGACCGACGGCCTGGACGGCCTGGCCGGCGGCACGTCCGCGATGGTGCTGGGCACCTACGTGGTGATCAGCTTCTGGCAGTTCCGCTACAACTGCTCGAACCTGCTGGTGGCCGGCTGCTACGACGTGCGCGACCCGCTCGACCTGGCGCTGGTGGCCGCCGCCGCGATGGCCGGCTGCATCGGCTTCCTGTGGTGGAACGCCGCGCCCGCCAAGATCTTCATGGGCGACACCGGTTCGCTGGCGCTGGGCGGCCTGGTGGCAGGTCTGTCCATCGCCACCCGCACCGAGCTGCTGATGGTCGTGATCGGCGGCCTGTTCGTGGTCGAGGCGCTGTCGGTGGTGTTGCAGGTCGCGGTCTTCCGCACGTCGCGGCGAAGGCTCTTCCGAATGGCACCGTTCCACCACCACTTCGAACTCGCCGGGTGGGCGGAAACCACGGTGATCATCAGGTTCTGGTTGCTGGCCGGCATGTGCTGCATGTTGGGCCTGGGCCTGTTCTACAGCGAGTGGCTGACGGCGGCGGGGAGCTGAGCGTGGGATTCCTGGCCGGTCGCAACGTCCTGGTCGCCGGAGCCGGGGTGACCGGCCGGTCCGCCGCCGAGGCCCTGCTGGCGGCCGGCGCGTCGGTGATGGTCACCGACGGCAGCGCCGACCGGCTGGAGGCCCTGGAGCCGCTGCTGCCGGGCGTCGCGCTGGTGCCGGGCCTGGTCGCGCCGCCGGCGGAGATGGAGCTGGTGGTCACCAGCCCCGGTTGGCGGCCGGACAGCCCGCTGCTGCTGGCCGCCGAGGCGGCGGGCGTCGAGGTGATCGGCGAGGTCGAGCTGGCCTGGCGGATGGGCCTGGAGCTGGCCGACCCGCCCGCGTGGCTCGCGGTGACCGGGACCAACGGCAAGACCACCACGGTCGGGATGCTGGAATCGGTCCTGCGCGCCGCCGGGATCGATGCCGTGGCCTGCGGGAACGTCGGGCTGCCGGTGGTCGACGCGCTGCTGGCCGGGCACCGGGCGCTGGCCGTCGAGCTGTCCAGCTTCCAACTGCACTGGTCGCCGTCGGTGCGGCCGACGGCGGGCGTGTTCCTCAACCTCGCCGAGGACCACCTCGACTGGCACGGCTCGCTGGAGGAGTACGCGGCGGCCAAGGCCGGCGTGCTGACCGGCGAGATCGCCGTGGCGGGCGTGGACGACCCGCGCATCGCCGGGCTGCTGGCCGACTCGCCGGCCCCCGTGCACGTCGGCTTCACGCTGGGCGCGCCCGAGGAAGGCCAGTTGGGCGTGCTCGACGGGCAGCTGGTGGACCGGGCGTTCGGGCCGGACGCGGTGCTCGCCGACGTCGCGGACGTGCGGCCGGCCGGACCTCCCGGCGTCGCGGACGCCTTGGCGGCGGCGGCGTTGGCGCGGGCGTACGGCGTGGCACCGGAGGCCGTGCGGCAGGGGCTGCGGGACTTCCGGCCCGGCGCGCACCGGGCCGAGTTCGTCGCCGAGTCGGGCGGCGTGCGGTACGTGAACGATTCGAAGGCCACGAACCCGCACGCCGCCGTGGCGTCGCTGCGGACGTACGAGAGCGTCGTGTGGATCGCGGGCGGGCTCCTGAAGGGCGCGTCGGTGGACGAGTTGGTGCGCACCGAGGCGCACCGGCTGCGGGGCGCGGTGTTGATCGGCGCGGACCGGGAGATCATCGCCAAGGCGTTGGCCCGGCACGCGCCCACGGTGCCCGTGGCGGTGTTGGACGACGCGATCATGTCGGACGCCGTGCGCGCGGCGCGGTCCATGGCGCGTGCCGGGGACACGGTGGTGTTGGCACCCGCGGCGGCGTCGATGGACATGTTCAGCGACTACGCGCACCGGGGTAAGGCGTTCGCCGAAGCGGTTTTGGCGCTCACGGGTCAAACGCGCGCGTAAGGCGGCACCTGCGTGTAAATGCTGTCGGGGTCTTTGAGGAAGCCCTGGGCGCGCTCGATCGTCGGGCACGGCCAGGGCTCGCGGCCGAGGCGGCCGTCGATCCAGGTGGTCGGGCAGCCGAGGCAGAGGCCGTGGTGGTCGGGCTTGTGCGCGGTCACGGTGCCGCGCAGGGCGGCGATCAGGCGGGGGACCTCGGTGCGGGCGATGGTCAGGACGGTGTCGTCGTCGGAGTCGTTCTCGCTGGTCAGGAGTTCGACGGCGTCCAGGTAGCCGAGCATGTCCTGCTGGAGCAGGCGGTGGGCGTACGCTAGCGCGGCATTGATCGTAGGCATGGCACGACTTTCGTCCTGCGCGCAGGACAGTGCAACACGGCAGAAGGCCGTGTTGCCAATGTTCACCCTTTTGGTGGGTCGTTTTGTCGCTAATGTCGTAGTCATGCCGCAGAACCAAGGACCGGGAGTCCGGCGACGCGTACTGGCCAGTGCGCTGACCCAGTTGCGCGAGGCCGCGGGGCTCGGATTTGACGACGTGATCAAGGAGCTGGGCTATTCCAAGTCCAAGATCAGCCGGATCGAGTCCGCCGTCACCGGGGTGTCCATTGTGGATACCAGGGCTCTGGCCGAACTGTACCGGGCCGAACCTGAGAAGCGGCAATGGCTCCTGAAGTTGGCGAGCGTCGCCAAGAAGCGCGGCTGGTGGCACGTCTACGGCGACGTCCTGTTCGACTGGTTCTCGGAGTACGTGGTCCTGGAGTCCGAAGCCGTTGCCGTGGACACCTTTCAGATCGATTTCGTTCCCGGCCTGCTTCAGACTCCGGAGTACGCAAGGCAGATCATGCGGGTACGTTCGCCGGAGGCAGCCGATGACGTGGTCGACAAGCGGGTGAAACTCCGGCAGGCCCGGCAACAGCGGGTGGAGGACGGCTCTTTGTCGGTGTGGGCGATCGTCGACGAGGGAGCGCTGCGCCGCGTGGTAGGTGATGTGCGCGAGTCCCAGCTACGGCATCTGCTCGAACTCGCCGACCTGCCGAACGTCACCTTGCAGGTGTTGCCGTTCGCCAAAGGGCCGCACATGTCGATGGGTACCGCGTTCGCACTGCTGAAGTTCGCCGACTTCCCCAGCGTGGTCTACATCGACAACCTGACCGGTGGCCTCTACTTGGACGATGACGCCGAAACCCAGCGGTATAGCCTGGTGATGGATCACCTGCGTGCGGCGGCCTTGGACCCGAAGGAGTCCGCAGCGTTGGTCAAGCAGGTGATGGCCGATCGCTAAGGAGCGCTACATGTGGTCTGAGTGGCGGAAGAGCAGCCGCAGCAACGGCACCGGCAACTGTGTTGAGCTGTCCTGGCGCAAGAGCAGCCGCAGCAGCGGCACCGGCGAATGTGTCGAGGTTGCCCGATCCACCGGCGCGGTGCGGGTGCGGGACAGCAAGAACACCGGCGGGCCGGTGTTGGGGTTCGGTGCGGGGGCCGCTGCGGCGTTCTTCGCCTCGCTCAAGCGCGGCTAGCCAGCACCTCTCCGATGACGTGCCGGGAGTTCTCGGCCAGCGGCGGGTTGCTGTCCCAGTAGTACGGCAACTGGACCAGTGCGATCGAGAGCGCCAGCGCTTGGCCGCGCAGCCAGGTCGCGTCGTCGTCGCCCAACGCTTCGCGAAACGTGTCGCGAGCCGGCGCGGGCAGCAGGTTCCACGCCACGCCCAGGTCCGTCGCCGGGTCGCCGACGCCCGCCATCGAGAAGTCGATCACCGCGCTCAGCTTCCCGTCCCGCACCAGCAGGTTCCCCGGCGTCAGGTCCGCGTGCACCCACACCGGTTCGGCCTCCCACGGCGGCAGGGCCAGGGCCTTCTGCCACACCTCGGTCACGGCCTTCGCGTCGATCCGGTCGCCCGACGCGGCGATGGCCTCGCGGGTCATCGCGTCCCTTGTTGCCAACGGTGTGCCGCGACTGCTCGCCGGCGGGTTCGCGATTCGTATCGCCCGCAGTGCCGTGATGAGTTTCGCGATGTCTTCGGCGACACCGTGCGCCACCTGGCCCGTGATCGGGTTCGTGCCCTCCAACCACCGGTAGACGGCCCACGGCCAGGGATACCCGGCGGCCGGACGGCCCAGGGCGAGCGGTTCCGGGGTGGCGAACGGCAGGTGCGGGGCCAGTTTCGGAATCCACTCGTACTCGTGGCCGATGGCGTCCACCGCCCAGCCGATCCTCGGCAAACGGACGACCAGGTCCGCGCCCAGCCGGTACAACGCGTTGTCGGTGCCCGCCGAGGCGACCCGGGCGAGTGTGAGGTCCGCCCATTCCGGGTACGAGTCGGCGAGCAGGGAGCGGACCAGGGATTCGGGGATCGGGCGTTCGTCGGGGTGCACCCGCCGATCCGATCGACTTCCCGAAGCAACCGTCAACCGGATTCGCGCGTCCTCTGGTCACGGCCGGGCGTGATCTGTCGCCGCGTCTGGGCGACACGCGGCGGATTTTCACCTTTCCCCGCGCGAAGCGGGAGACGATGAACGCATGACAGCGGTGGACAGAGTGGTGGAACGGCCGCCCAAGCCTGCGCGCGCCAAGAAGGCGGTCCGCAGCACGCTCACCGCGTGGCTCAGCCGGCCACTCGCCGATTTCCACCTGCTGCTGGCGATCTTCGGCCTGCTGACCGCGCTGGGCCTGATCATGGTCCTGTCCGCGTCCGCGCCCGGCGAGGTCGCCGAGGGCGCGTCCGCCTACAGCGTGTTCCAGAAGCAGTTGCTCTACGTCGCCGTGGGCGCGGTGCTGTTCCTGATCGTGCTGCGCATCCCGCTGCGCACGATCCGGTACGGCAGCACGATGGCGATGCTGGTGTGCGTGATCCTGCTCGGCCTGGTCCTGACTCCACTGGGGACGGTCGCGGGCGGCGCGCAGTCCTGGTTCACCGTCGGACCGGTGTCGTTCCAGCCGATCGAGGCGGCCAAGCTCGCGCTCGCGCTGTGGGGCGCGCACGTCCTGGTCACCAAGCGCGCGCTGCTCAACCAGTACCGGCACCTGCTGGTGCCGGTCGTGCCGGTCGCGCTGGTCGTGTTCGCGCTCGTCATGCTCCAGCCCGACCTCGGCGGCACGATCACGCTCGGCGTGGTGCTGGTCAGCCTGCTCTGGTTCGTCGGCGCGCCGATGCGGCTGTTCGGCGTGATCGCGATCGGCGCGGTGTCCGGCGCGGTCGTGCTGGCGATCGGCGCGACCTACCGGCTCCAGCGCGTGCTGACCTACCTCGACCCGGACAAGGACCCGCTGGGCGCGGGGCTCCAGGCGCGGCAGGCGCTGTTCGCGCTGGCCGAGGGCGGGTTCTTCGGCAAGGGGCTGACCAACGGCAGTTCCAAGTGGCGCTACCTGCCCAACGTGCACTCCGACTTCATCTTCGCGGTCATCGGCGAGGAACTCGGCTTCATCGGCTGCCTGCTGGTGCTCGGGCTGTTCGGCCTGCTGGCCGTGGTCGGGCTGCGGATCGCCGCGCGCAACACCGACCCGTGGATCCGGATGGTGTCCGCGACGCTGACCGTGTGGCTGGTCGCGCAGGCCGCGATCAACATCGGCTACGTCGTGCAGCTCCTGCCGGTCACCGGCATCACGCTGCCGATGATCTCCTCCGGCGGCACGTCGATCGTCACCACGATGGTGGTGTTCGGCATCCTCGCCAACTGCGCGCGGCACGAGCCGGAAGCCGTGTCCGCGCTGCGCTCGATCGGGCCCGGCCGGGTCGGCGGGATCCTCCGGCTGCCCGCGCCCGAGGCGTACAAGCCGCCGCCCAAGCGCAAGCCCGTGCGCCCGTCCACCCCGCCGCGCAGCCGCAAGGCCGCGCCACCGCCCGTGGACGAGCGGAGGATGGCCGGCCGGCACGCTCCGCCTTCGGAGTACCGTCGGCGCGACTCCCGCCGCACGACCCAGGACCGTTCCCGGCGTCGTGACGGGCGATAGCGGTTTCACCCAATCAAGGAGGAAGTGCGTGACCGGGGTTCCCCAGCAGGTCGGACCGTGCGTGGTGGTCGCCGGAGGCGGCACCGCCGGGCACATCGAGCCCGCCCTGGCCCTGGCCGACGCCGTCATGCGGCTGCGGCCCGACGCGCGCGTGGTCGCGCTCGGCACCGAACGCGGGTTGGAGACCAAGCTCGTACCCGCCCGCGGCTACCCGCTGGAGCTGATCCCGCCGGTGCCGATGCCCCGCAAGCCGTCGCCCGACCTGCTCAAGCTCCCGCTGCGGGTCCGCGAGTCGGTCAAGCGCACCCGCGAGGTCTTCGACCGGGTCGGCGCGCACGTCGTGGTCGGGTTCGGCGGCTACGTGTCGCTGCCCGCCTACCTGGCCGCGCGCGGCCGGCTGCCGATCGTGGTGCACGAGGCCAACGCCAAGGCGGGCCTGGCGAACAAGGTCGGCGCGAAGTTCGCCGAGCGGATCGCCGCCGCCGTGCCCGACTCGGGCCTCAACGACGCCGAGATCATCGGCATCCCGCTGCGGCACTCCATCACGTCCCTGGACCGCGCCGCGTTGCGCGCCCAGGCCCGCGCCCACTTCGGGCTCGACCCGAACGCGCCGACCCTGCTGGTGTTCGGCGGCTCGCAGGGCGCGCGGTCGATCAACAACGCCGTGTCCGGCGCGGCGGCGGCGTTCGCCCAGGCCGGGATCGGCGTGCTGCACGCCCACGGGCCGAAGAACTCCGTCGCGGTGCAGTCGGTCTCGCCGCCTTACGTGCCGGTGCCGTACCTGGAGCGGATGGACCTCGCCTACGCCGCCGCCGACGCCGTGCTCTGCCGGTCCGGCGCGATGACCGTGGCCGAGGTGTCCGCCGTGGGCCTGCCCGCCATCTTCGTGCCGCTGCCGATCGGCAACGGCGAGCAGTCCCTCAACGCCGGCCCCGTCGTGCGGGCGGGCGGTGGCGTCCTGGTGCCCGACGAGCAGCTCACCCCGCAGTGGATCGCCGAGAACGTCGTCCCGCTGGTCGCCGACCGCGCGCGGCTGGCCGCGATGTCCGCCGCCACGCTGGGCACCGGCCGGCGCGAGGCCGACGAGGTGCTGGCCCGGATCGTGCTGGACGTGATCAAGAAGTGAACACCCCCGAGGACACCGGTGCCGAGATCGGCACCGACACCTACCCCGAGGACCTGGCCCCGGCGACCGCGCCGGGCGACGAGCCGCCGGGCGTGCTGGACCGGGTGCACCTGGTCGGCATCGGCGGTGCCGGCATGAGCGGCATCGCCCGCATCCTGCTGGCGCGCGGCGCGCAGGTGTCCGGCTCGGACGCCAAGGACTCGCGCACCGTGCTCGCCCTGCGCGCGCAGGGCGCGGCCATCGCGGTCGGCCACCACGGCTCGCACCTCGACCAGCTCATCGGCGGGCCCACGGCGGTCGTCGTGTCCACCGCGATCCGCGAGGGCAACCCGGAGCTGATCGCCGCCCGCGAGCGCGGCGTGGTCGTGCTGCGGCGGGCCGAGGCGCTGGCCGCGCTGATGCTCGACCACCGGGTCGCCTGCGTGGCCGGCACCCACGGCAAGACCTCCACCACGTCGATGCTCACCGTGGTCCTCCAGCACTGCCGGATGGACCCGTCGTTCGCGATCGGCGGCGACCTCAACGAGTCCGGCGCGAACGCCCACCAGGGCGCGGGCGGCGTGTTCGTGGCCGAGGCCGACGAGAGCGACGGGTCGTTCCTGTTCTTCGCGCCGTCGGTCGCGGTGGTGACCAACGTCGAGGCCGACCACCTCGACCACCACGGCACGGTCGAGGCGTACGTGGCGGTGTTCGACTCGTTCCTGGAGCGCATCGACCCCGAGGGCGTGCTGGTCGTCTGCGTGGACGACCCCGGCGCGGCGGCCCTGGCCGGGCGGGCGGCGGCGCGGGGCCTGCGGGTGCGCCCGTACGGCCGCACGGCCACCGGTCCCGGCGCGGCGAAGCTGGTCGACTACCGGGCCGAGGACGGCGGCGGCCTGGCCGTGGTCGAGGTCGACGGGCAGACCCTGGACGTGCGGGTGTCGGTGCCCGGCGAGCACATGGCGGCCAACGCGATCGCCGCGCTGGTCGCCGCGCTGGAGCTGGGCGCGGGCCTGGAGTGCGTGCTGGAGGGCCTGGCCGCGTTCGGCGGGGTGCGCCGGCGGTTCGAGTTCAAGGGCCGCGCCGGCGGCGTGCGGGTCTACGACGACTACGCCCACCACCCGACCGAGGTCGCCGCCCAGCTCACCGCCGCGCGGCCGGTCGCCGGGGACGGCAAGCTCGTCGTCGTGTTCCAACCCCACCTGTACTCGCGGACCCGGCTGTTCGCCGACGAGTTCGGCACCGCGCTCGGGCTGGCCGACGAGGTCGTCGTGCTCGACGTCTACGGCGCGCGCGAGGACCCCGAGCCGGGCGTCACCGGCGCGCTGGTCGCGGGCAAGGTGCCGCTGGACGCCGACCGCGTGCACTACGAACCGTCGTTCGACCGGGTGCCGGCGCTGGTCGCCGGGCTGGTCGGCGAGGGCGACGTGGTGGTGACCATGGGCGCGGGCGACGTGACGATGCTCGGCCCGGAGATCGTCGGGGAGCTGCACCGGCCATGAGCACGCAGACGGCGCGCCGCCGCCCCGCCTCCGCGCAGCGGCGGCGCCCGTCCCGGCGCGGACCCTCGCGCCGCGTGGTGGTCCGCCGCCGCGTGGTGGCGGTCCTGGTCCTGCCGGTGGTGACC
This sequence comes from Saccharothrix sp. NBAS 001, assembly GCF_056640475.1. Classification (NCBI taxonomy): domain Bacteria; kingdom Bacillati; phylum Actinomycetota; class Actinomycetes; order Pseudonocardiales; family Pseudonocardiaceae; genus Saccharothrix; species Saccharothrix sp. NBAS 001. Next base: position 6,141,164 of record NZ_CM153251.1, on the reverse strand, counting down.
GCGCTGGTGTGCGCGGTCTGGTTCACGCCGCTGCTGGGCGTCCGGCAGGTCGAGGTGCGCGGCACCACCGAGCTGACCGCCGACCAGGTCCGCCAGGCCGCCGCGATCGAGGAGGGCACGCCGCTGGTGCGCCTGGACGTCGACGCGGTGGTCGGGCGGGTGCGCGAACTGCCGAGGGTGGCGGGCGTGCGGGTCGAGCGGGAACTGCCCGGCACCGTGCGGCTGACCATCGACGAGCGGACCCCGGTCGCCGTGGTGAAGCTGCCCGACGGCGCGCACCTGGTCGACGCGACCGGCAAGGACTACGCGACGCTGGCCCAGCCGCCCGGCGGGCTGCCCGAGCTCAAGGCGGAGCCCGCCGGCGCGCCGTCCGCGGTCGCCGTGCTCACCGGTCTGCCGGAGGCGTTGCGCAAGGAGGTGCTGGTGGTGACGGCGACGACGGACGCCGACGTGAAGCTGGCGCTCACCGCCGGCCGCGAGATCCGCTGGGGCTCCTCGGCCGACACGGCCCGCAAGGCGGCCGTCGTGCAGGTGCTGATGACCCGCGACGGGACCGTCTTCGACGTGTCCAGCCCCGAGCTGCCGACCGTCTCCGGCGGCTGACGCCCGCGAACGCGCCCGGTGGCCGGTCCGCCACGCCCGGTGGCGGCCCTGGTGACGAACGACACCCCGGTGCCGCGACCGGTGCCGGCGCGGCGCGGAAATCCGGTTCGGCCCGGCGGGGCCGGCGGCGATACTGCGCGCCATGACTGTGACGAAGATCGTGACCAAGCCCGAAGACCGGGTTGACCTGGCGTTCACCGGAGATGAACGCTCCCTGCTCGGCGGTTTCCTGGACTTCCTGCGCGGCACGGTGGAGCTGAAGGTCGCCGGACTGTCCGATGAGGACGCGGCCCGCGCGGTGCTCCCGTCGCCGCTGACCACGGCCGCCGGCGTGGTGAAACACCTGCGCTGGGTGGAGAACTACTGGTTCCGGGTGGCCCTGCTCGGGCACCCCGACGAGGCCCCCTACAGCCGGGAGGACCCGGACGCGGACTGGCGCGTCGAGCCGGGTGAGACGATCGACGCTCTGGTGGGCGACTACGCTGCGCAGTGCGCGGTGAGCCGGGAGGTGTTCGCGGGGCTCGACCTCGACCACGAGGTGGTGTTCCGGGGGGACAAGCGGCTTTCCACGCGCTGGGTGCTGATCCACATGATCGAGGAAACGGGTCGGCACGCGGGGCACCTGGACGTGGTGCGCGAACTGCTCGACGGGGTGACCGGGGAGTAGACCTCGCTCACCCGGTCGGGACACAACACGGCGTGGCTGCTGGACCGACGCATTCCCGGTGCATAACGTCCTCCAAGAACATACGGGGTTGACATAACTCTTGACCTCTGGTTGAGGGTTTCAATCCGGGTGGAGTTCCGTCCGGGTGTGACACCGGTGGTCATCCACTCCAGCACAGAGCACGGACACGATCAGGAAGGCGGATCCGATGACGCCCCCGCACAACTACCTCGCGGTGATAAAGGTCGTCGGCATCGGCGGTGGCGGTGTGAACGCCGTGAACCGGATGATCGAGGTCGGGCTCAAGGGCGTCGAGTTCATCGCGGTGAACACCGACGCGCAGGCGCTGTTGATGTCCGACGCCGACGTCAAGCTCGACATCGGCCGTGAACTGACCCGCGGCCTCGGCGCGGGCGCGAACCCCGAGGTCGGCCACAAGGCCGCCGAGGACCACCGCGAAGAGATCGAGGAAGTCCTCAAGGGCGCGGACATGGTGTTCGTGACCGCGGGCGAGGGCGGTGGCACGGGCACCGGCGGCGCGCCGGTCGTGGCCTCCATCGCCCGCAAGCTCGGCGCGCTCACCATCGGCGTCGTGACCCGGCCGTTCTCGTTCGAGGGCAAGCGCCGGGCCAAGCAGGCCGAAGAGGGCATCCAGGCCCTGCGCAACGAGTGCGACACGCTCATCGTGATCCCGAACGACCGGCTGCTCCAGCTCGGCGACATCGGGGTCAGCCTGATGGACGCGTTCCGCTCCGCGGACGAGGTGCTGCTGTCCGGTGTCCAGGGCATCACCGACCTGATCACCACGCCCGGTCTGATCAACCTCGACTTCGCCGACGTCAAGTCGGTGATGTCCGGGGCGGGCTCGGCGCTGATGGGCATCGGCTCGGCGCGCGGCGAGGGCAGAGCGGTCCAGGCCGCGCAGAAGGCGATCAACTCGCCGCTGCTGGAGGCGTCCATGGAGGGTGCGCACGGCGTGCTGCTCTCCATCGCGGGCGGCTCCGACCTGGGGCTGTTCGAGATCAACGAGTCCGCCTCGCTGGTCCAGGAGGCCGCGCACCCGGACGCCAACATCATCTTCGGCACGGTGATCGACGACTCGCTCGGCGACGAGGTCCGGGTGACGGTCATCGCGGCCGGCTTCGACAGCGGCGGCCCCACGCACAAGAAGCTGGAGCCGCAGGCGCTGTCCGGGGCGCAGCGGGCCGGTGCGGTCGCCCCCGGTGACGCCGGGGTCGTGCAGCGCCCGCAGCCGCCGGTCCAGCCCCCGCCGCCCACCCAGTTCTCCGGGCAGGTCGAGCACCAGCACCAGCACCAGCCGGTGCAGCAGCACCAGCAGCCGCCGGTCGAGCAGCGGCCCAGCGTGCCGCAGCAGCCGACCCAGACCAACGGCACGTCCTCGCAGCCCGCCTACCAGCCCCCGCAGCCGCCGACGATCCACCGGCCGCTCTCCCAGAGCGGCACGCTGCCCAGCCGGGCGGTGCCGGTGACCGACGACCCGGACGACGAGGTGGACGTGCCGCCGTTCATGCGGCGCTGACCGCCTTGCCGCACGTCACAGGGGAGACCCGCCGAGCCTCGGCGGGTCTCCCCTTTTCGCATGGCAGGCTGTGCCCGTGCGCATCCGTCGTGTCGTGACCACCCGCCAGGGCGGCGTCTCCAAGCCCCCTTACGAGTCCTTCAACCTCGGCGACCACGTCGGGGACGACCCGGAGGCGGTCGCCGCGAACCGCGGCCGGCTCGCCGAGGGGCTCGGCCTCACGCCGGACCGGCTGGTCTGGATGGAACAGGTGCACGGCCGGACCGTGCAGGTCGTGGACGGGCCCCGGGCCGAGCCGCTGGAGGCCACCGACGCGGTGGTCACCGCGACCGGCGGCCTCGCGCTGGCCGTGCTCACCGCGGACTGCGTGCCGGTGCTGCTCGGCGACCCCGAGGCGGGCGTGATCGGCGCGGTGCACGCCGGACGGGTCGGCGCGCGGGTCGGCGTCGTGCCGGCCGCCCTGGAAGCCATGCGGGACCTGGGCGCGCGGCCGGAGAACGTCGAGGTGCTGCTGGGGCCCGCCGTGTGCGGGCAGTGCTACGAGGTGCCCGCCGACATGCGCGACGACGTCGAGAAGCACCTGCCGGGCAGCGCGGTCCGCAGCCGGGCCGGCAAGCCCGCCCTCGACCTGCGGGCCGGCATCTGGCAGCAGCTCGCGGACGCGGGCGTCGGCAAGATCGGCGTCGACCCGCGCTGCACGGTCGAGGAGAAGGATTTGTTCAGCCACCGCCGCGAGCCCGGCACGGGCCGGCTCGCCGGGGTGATCTGGATCGACGCGTGAACCGCCGGGAGGAGCTGGCCGCGAACCTGGCGGACGTGCGGGAGCGGATCGGGCGGGCGTGCGCGGCGGCCGGCCGCGACCCCGGCGAGGTGACCCTGCTCGCGGTGACCAAGACCTTCCCGGCCGCCGACGTGGCGCTGCTGGCCGACCTGGGGTTGACCGAGTTCGCCGAGAACCGGGACCAGGAGGCGGGCGCGAAGACCGCCGAGTTCGCCGCGCTGCGGCCCGGCGCGGCGGTCCGCTGGCACATGGTCGGCAGCCTCCAGCGGAACAAGGCGAAGTCGGTGGTCGGCTGGGCGGACCAGGTCGACTCGGTCGACTCCGAGCGGCTGGCCGACGCCCTGGCCAAGGCCGCCCCGGCGAGGGGTGCGGGCGACCGGCGGCTCGACGTGCTGATCCAGGTCAGCATCGACGGCGACCCCGAGCGGGGCGGCTGCCCGCTCCCGGACCTCCCGCGACTGGCCGAGTACGTCACCCGAAAGGGTGAACTTTCGCTGCGGGGTGTGATGACCGTCGCACCCCTCGGCATGTCTCCAGTGCAGGCGTTTGACGCTCTACAAGGTGCGGTAACCCGCTTGCGTGACGATCATCCCGATGCCAACGTGATCTCGGCGGGGATGTCCGGTGACCTGGAAGATGCCATCACGTACGGATCGACGTGCGTGCGTGTCGGAACAGCGTTGCTGGGCAGCCGGAGACTAGCCTCGCCGTAACTGTCTGGAACCTCTGGGACGACCGCGACGTCCTTGCGGGTAGGGAGATCGGCGGAGAGAGGGCTCGACATGAGCGGGTTTCACAAGCTGAAGGCTTACTTCGGGATGGTTCCCGCCGAGTACGCCGACGATCCCGACTACGACAACGACCGCCAGGGTCGCTACGACTACCGGTCCGACTACGCCGAGTCCGACGACTACGAGACCTACCCCGAACAGCGCAACGGTCGTCGTCCGGCGGCCCGCTACCGCACCGAGCTGGACGAGGCCGAGGACTTCGAGCCCGAGACCCGCTCCCGCACCCGGAGGTCGTGGAACGCCGAGCCGACGCACGGCGCGCTGGCCGTGGAGCCGACCCGAGAGCCGGTCAGCAGGCCGCGCCCGGCCCCGGAACCCGCGCGCAACCAGCTGGGCCGCATCACCACGCTCAACCCGCGCAGCTACAACGAGGCGCGGACCATCGGCGAGCACTACCGCGACGGCACCCCGGTGATCATGAACCTCACCGACATGGACGACGCGGACGCCAAGCGCCTGGTGGACTTCGCGGCCGGCCTGGCGTTCGCCCTGCGCGGGTCGATCGACAAGGTCACCAACAAGGTGTTCCTCCTCTCACCCCCGAACATCGACGTGACGGCGGAGGATCGCCGACGACTCGCGGAGGGCGGGTTCCTCAACCACGGGTGAGTGATGGCACAGTTGACGGTGTGTTCGCACTCGCGCTGGTCCTCTACTACGTGCTGTTCGCGTTCTGGCTGCTGCTCACGGCCCGGGTCGTGGTCGAGCTGGTCAGGTCTTTTGCCAGACAGTGGCGCCCGGCGGGCGGCGTCGCGGTTGCTCTGGAGACTGTCTACACGGTGACCGATCCCCCCGTCCGACTGCTCCGCCGGCTCATCCCCACCGTGCGGATCGGGGGCATCGGGCTGGACTTGTCCATTATTGTGCTGTTGCTGGTCGTTATCATTCTGATGCGAGTAGCCGATCCCAGGTGAGGGGACCAGGGATGTCCACAGCCCAGGAGTGCGTGAGGTGATCTGATGCCGTTGACCCCCGCGGACGTGCACAACGTCGCGTTCAGCAAGCCGCCGATTGGCAAGCGGGGCTACAACGAGGACGAGGTGGACGCGTTCCTCGACCTGGTTGAGGGCGAGTTGGCCCGCCTGATCGAGGAGAACAACGACCTGCGCCAGCAGGTCGAGCAGCTCGACCAGCAGGTCGAGACCGCGCGAGCCGACCTCGAGGACGCACGGGCGAAGGTCGCCGCAGGCGTCGGCCCCAGCCGCGTCGTCGACGAGCCCCGCAGGCTCGCCCCGGTGCCTCCCCCCTCGGCGCTGGAGCAGACTTCGCCCGGCGGTGGTGGTGACCACCACGTCCAGGCCGCCAAGGTGCTCGGTCTGGCCCAGGAGATGGCGGACCGGCTCACCGGCGAGGCCAAGGCCGAGGCGGACGGGATGCTGTCGGAGGCCCGGACCAAGTCCGAGCAGCTGCTCTCCGAGGCACGAGCCAAGTCCGACACGATGGTCAACGAGGCGCGCACGCGTGCCGAGACCATGCTGAACGACGCGCGGACCCGCGCCGACACGCTGGAGCGCCAGGCCCGTGAGAAGGCCGGCGCGCTCGACCGCGACGCTCAGCGCAAGCACGCCGAGGTGATGGGCAACATCACCCAGGAGAAGAACACCCTGGAGAAGCAGATCGACAAGCTCCAGACGTTCGAACGCGAGTACCGGACCCGGCTCAAGACCATGCTGGAGTCCTCGCTGCGCGACCTGCAGGACCGCGGCCCCGCCGCACCGTCCGACGGTCGTCAGCAGGGCTACTCGTTCGGCGCGCGCGCCGAGGCGGGCTGACCGGCGGTCCTGATCTAGTCTGCGCACGTGCTCTACATCGTTGCGCTGTTGGTGCTGGCAGCCCTGGGGCTGCTCGTGCCCGCGCTGACCACGGACCAGACGTACTGGGCGTGGTTCTCCGTGGGCGCGAGCGCGGCCGCGGCCCTGGTCCTGATCTGGGACTGGGCGCTGCGCCGCGGGTCGGGAACCGCCCCGGCTGCCGGCACCACCGCGCAACGGGATGATCAACAGGCTAGCGCTGTTGATCATCCCGTTGACGAGCAGGGTGGCGACGACACCCCCGTTTCACCCGATCAGGCGATTGAGCCCGATGAGGAGGACACGGACGCCGCCGACCTGCTGATCGTCGCGGACCTGAAGGACGAGATCCGGGTCCTGGACGAGCGGCCCCGCTACCACCTGGCCGCGTGCCCGTGGCTGGCCGGCCGGGCGTCGCTGGGCCTGCCGATCTCGGAGGCCAGGCAGCTCGGCTTCACCCCGTGCGCGGTGTGCGTGCCGGACTCGACCTTCGCCGCCAAGAAACGCGCCTCCTAGCGCTGGAGGTGCACCCGCGCGGTGAACGCCGGCCCGTCCGGCGTGCCGCAGTGCTGGTCGACGGTCACGTCGAGCGCCGTCAGCCGCCCGTCGGTGCGCTCGATCCGCTCGACGGTGAACGAGCCGTACACCGGGGCGCACGCGAACCCCCGGCTGATCACCCGCAGCATCGGCTGCGCCGGGTCGGGCCGCCACGTGACGTTCGAGTAGGTCCCCACCTCGACGGGCACCTCACCGGCCGCCGCCAACTCGATGCCGATGAAATCCCGCTCGTGGTCGTTGTACCCCTGGAACCGCACCCAGTGCCGCGAGTTCTCGCCGATCATCAACTCCTGCTCCGGCGGGGCCCAGCGCCCCTCCCGCCCGTCGACCGGGAACGCCCCGGCCTCGGCGTGGAAGTCGAAGCTCGACTCCTCCTCGACCTGGGCGGACGCGGCCGGCGCGAGCACCGCGGGTAAGGCCAGGGCCAGCGCGAGCACAGCCGTACGTCTCATCATCGTTCCCCCTCTGTCCGGTGCCTTGCAGTCCCAGCGTCCCGAGATCGGGACCTCCGCCGCATGAGCAGAACTACTCAGGGCGTCTGGCCGGGACGACGGCCGTCGTGCGGACCGCTCTGCTGATCGCCACCGACACCCGCGACGACCGGGTGCCCTCGACCGCGTTCCCGACCGCGTCGACCGCGACGCTCGGCGCGGCCGGCTCGCCGGACGCGTGGCACCGGGAAGTCCGCACGGCGGGGCCCTGCCGTGGGAGGCGCGGCTGAGCTTCGGTCCGAACGGCCCGGTCCCGCCTTCCGGGCTGCACGTCCGGGACGTCCGCCACAACCGGGTTGCCGGCACGAGATACGCTTGACGTACACGGCGTTGATCCGGCCATCACCGGGGAGCTTCCGGAAGAACGGGCGCGAGCCTCAGTAGAACCGGACGGGTGCGGCCCGTCACAGCCGTCAACGAGAGGCCGTCGTGCAGTCCGCGTCGGCAAGCGGGGTGGTACCGCGGTGCGCCGGAGCCATGGCGTGTCGTCCCCGCGTGCCGGATGACGCAGCACGCGAGGAGCAGCACGATGGCCTACCCGAAGGCAGGCGAGGGCTCGGTGCCCTCCCAGCCGTCTTTTCCCGCCCTGGAACAGGACGTCCTCGACTTCTGGAAGTCCGACCGGACGTTCCAGGACTCGATCGACGCCCGGCCGGCGGGGGACCGGGGCGCCAACGAGTTCGTCTTCTACGACGGCCCGCCGTTCGCCAACGGCCTCCCGCACTACGGGCACCTGCTGACCGGGTACGTCAAGGACGTCGTCCCGCGCTACCAGACCATGCGCGGCAAGCACGTCGAGCGCCGGTTCGGCTGGGACACGCACGGCCTGCCCGCCGAGGTGGAGGCGGAGAAGCAGCTCGGGTTCTCGTCGAAGTCCGAGATCGAGGCGTTCGGGATCGAGAAGTTCAACGAGGTCTGCCGCACGTCGGTGCTCCAGTACACCGACCAGTGGCGCGACTACGTCACCCGCCAGGCGCGCTGGGTGGACTTCGACAACGACTACAAGACCCTCGACCTGGACTACATGGAAAGCGTCATGTGGGCCTTCAAGTCCTTGTGGGACAAGGGCTTGGTCTACGAGGGCTTCCGGGTGCTCTGGTACTGCTGGCGGTGCGAGACGCCGCTGTCCAACACCGAGACCAAGATGGACGACACCTACCGCGACCGGCAGGACCCGGCGGTCACCGTGGGCCTGCGGCTGGAGTCCGGCGAGCTGGCCCTGGTGTGGACGACCACGCCGTGGACGCTGCCGTCCAACCTCGCCGCCGCGGTGCACCCGGACGTGGACTACGTGACGGTCGAGGCGAACGGCGAGCGCTACCTGCTCGCCGAGGCCCGGGTGGCCGCGTACGCCCGCGAGCTGGGCGAGGACCCGCCGGTCGTGGCCCGCTACAAGGGCGCCGAGCTGATCGGCCGCCGGTACACGCCGCCGTTCGACTTCTTCGTCGGCCGGGAGAACGCCCACCAGGTGCTCTCGGCGGACTACGTCACCACCGAGGACGGCACGGGCATGGTGCACATCGCCCCCGCCTTCGGTGAGGAGGACAAGGTCGTCACCGACGCCGCCGGGATCGAGGTGGTCGTGCCGGTCGACGCGCACGGCCGGTTCACCGCCGAGGTGCCGCCCTACGAGGGGCAGCACATCTTCGACGCGAACAAGGTGATCATCCGCGACCTGCGGGACGCGGGCCTGCTGCTGCGCCACGAGACCTACGACCACCCGTACCCGCACTGCTGGCGCTGCGACAACCCGCTGATCCAGCGGGCCGTGTCGTCGTGGTTCGTCGCGGTGAGCAAGTTCAAGGACCGGATGGTCGAGCTGAACGGCGAGATCAACTGGGTGCCCGAGCACATCAAGGACGGCCAGTTCGGCAAGTGGCTGGAGAACGCGCGGGACTGGAACATCTCCCGCAACCGGTTCTGGGGCTCGCCGATCCCGGTGTGGGTCTCCGACGACCCCGAGCACCCCCGGGTGGACGTGTACGGCTCGCTGGACGAGCTGGCGCGGGACTTCGGCGCGCGCCCGACCGACCTGCACCGGCCGCACATCGACCGGCTGACCAGGCCGAACCCGGACGACCCGACCGGGCGCTCCACCATGCGCCGGGTGCCCGAGGTGCTGGACTGCTGGTTCGAGTCGGGCTCGATGTCGTTCGCGCAGGTGCACTACCCGTTCGAGAACGCCGACTGGTTCGACGACCACTACCCGGGCGACTTCATCGTCGAGTACAACGGCCAGACGCGCGGCTGGTTCTACACCATGCACGTGCTGGCCACGGCGCTGTTCGACCGGCCCGCGTTCAAGAACTGCGTGGCGCACGGCATCGTGCTGGGCGACGACGGCCAGAAGATGTCCAAGTCGCGCAAGAACTACCCGGACGTCAACGAGGTGTTCGACCGCGACGGCTCGGACGCCATGCGGTGGTTCCTGATGGCGTCGCCGATCCTGCGCGGCGGCGACCTGGTCGTCACCGAGCGGGGCATCCGGGACGCCGTGCGCCAGGCCGTGCTGCCGCTGTGGAACTCGTGGTACTTCCTCGCGCTGTACGCCAACGCGGAGGGCGTCGAGGGCAGGTGGCGGACCGACTCGCCGCACGTGCTCGACCGCTACGCGCTGGCCAAGACGCACGACCTGGTCGCGGACGTGACGGCGCGGCTGGACGTCTACGACATCTCGGGGACGTGCGCGTCGATCCGGGAGTTCCTGGAGGTGCTGACGAACTGGTACGTCCGCCGGTCCCGCGACCGGTTCTGGGCGGGCGACCAGGACGCGGTGGACACCCTGCACACCGTGCTGGAGGTGGTCAGCCGGGTGGCCGCGCCGCTGCTGCCGCTGACCACCGAGGTGGTGTGGCGGGGGCTGACCGGCGGGCGCTCGGTGCACCTGGCCGACTACCCGGCGGCGGCGGACCTGCCGGCCGACGACGACCTGGTGGCCGCGATGGACCAGGTGCGGCAGGTGGCGTCCACGGCGCTGTCGCTGCGCAAGGCCAACAAGCTGCGCGTGCGGCTGCCGCTGGCCAAGCTGGTGATCGCGGCGCGCGACGCCGAGCGGCTCTCGGAGTTCAGCGGGATCCTGCGGGACGAGGTGAACGTGAAGGAGGTCGAGCTGACCTCCGACGTGGACGCGCACGGGCACTTCCAGCTCGCGGTGAACGCGCGGGCGGCCGGGCCGAGGCTCGGGCCGGACGTGCAGAAGGTGATCAAGGCGGTGAAGGCGGGCGACTGGTCCGAGGTCGACGGGAAGGTCGTCGCGGCCGGCGTCGAGCTGTTCCCGGAGGAGTACGAGCAGCGCCTGGTGGCCACCGACCAGGGGGCCACGGCGGCGCTGCCGGCCAACAGCGGGCTGGTCGTGCTGGACACGGCGGTCACGGCGGAGCTGGCGGCCGAGGGCGTCGCGCGCGACCTGGTGCGCGTGGTGCAGCAGGCGCGCAAGGACGCGGACCTGGACGTGTCGGACCGGATCGCGCTGGTGGTGCAGCTGCCCGACGGTGAGGTGGCGGACGCGGTGCGCCGGTTCGAGGCGTTCGTGGCGGCCGAGACGCTGGCCGACGCGGTGTCCTACGGCGAGGCGGCCGGGGGCGCGGCGGGCTCGGTCGGCGACGGGGCCGAGGTGAAGGTCTCCGTCACGAAGGTCTGATCGACGGGCGGAGGGGCACGGCCGGGAGTTGCGGCCGTGCCCCTCTTCTCGTTGCTGCCCGGTCGTTCGTGCGCGGTCGGTCAGGCGGCGCGGAACGCGAGGGCGATGGTCAGCAGTACGCCGACCTGGTCCGCCAAGTGCGGTGGCGGCGGGTCGAGGACGTCCACCAGGTCGGTCAGCCAGGTGGTCAGCTCGTCGGACATGTCAAGCACCTCCCTCGCGCTCCAGCAGGGTGCGCAGGGTCGCCAGGCAGCGGCCCCTGGTCGGGCCGATGCTGCCCCTGGGCATGGACAGCGCCTCGGCGACCGCGCGGTACTCGGCGCGGCCGGCCAGGACGGTCAGCCGGAGCAGTTCCTGGCAGCGCCGGGGCAGCTTCGAGTACGCCCGCCACAGCCGCCGGTCGCGGTCGTCGCGCAGGGCCTCGGTCTCCGGCAGCCACCGGGTGTCGGGCACGTCGACTGCCGAGTCCGAGGACAGCGCCGCCCGGCCGTGCGCCTCGCGCCACGCGCGCTGGGCCTCGCGCCGGGTGGTGACGATCAGCCAGCCGGCCAGGGCGCGCGGCTCGGCGATCCGGTCCAGGTGCCGCAGCAGGCTCAGCCACACCGTCTGCACCACGTCCTCGGCCACGCCCTGGTCCAGCCCGTTGCCCCGGGCGACGTGCCAGACCAGCGGGGTCAGCTCGGTGACCAGGGTGTTGAGCGCGTCGCGGTCGCCCGCGCGGGCGGCGGTGAGCAGGGCGGCGTGCCGTTGTGGCGCGTCCGGCGCGGGCGAGCCCTGCGCGATGATCGCGGCCACGCCCAGGTCGTCGGCCACCGGGTCGTCGGGGATCGCCTCGGTCAGCTCGTCGCGCAGCTCGTCCAGCAGCGGGTCGAGGCCGCCGTCCGAGGTGGACAGCCCGGGGCGGGAGTTGCGGTGCTCGTCGTCGGTCATGTTGTCCCCTTCCCGCGCCGGGAGCCCCGCGCCCGGCGCTCGGAGTTGCCGACCACCGCGCCGACCCTGGCCCGCGCCTCCGACACGTACCGGCGCACGGAGTCCCGCCGGCATCCCAGCACGTCGGCGATCTCGTCGTCGTCGAAGTCCCAGAACCGCAGGACGAGGGCCGTGCGCAGCTGGTCGGGCAGCCGCGCGATGGCGGCCAGCGTGCTGTTGAGCTCGTGCCACGCCTCGGCCTCGCGGTGCCGCTGCACCAGGATCCGGGACCGGGAGACCACCTCGTCGGTCACCTCGCTGGGCCGCTCCAGCCGGCGGGCCTGGTCGACCAGCAGGTTGCGGATCGTCTTGACCAGCCACGCCCGGCGGGCGTCCGGGTGGATCGAGGGCCAGTGGCGCCAGGCGCGGACGAACGCCTCCTGCACCGCGGACTCGTGGTCCAGGTGCGGGGACATGACGGCGGCGAACCGGAAGAGGCGGGTGCGCTCCCGGTGGTAGAAGTCGCCGAAGGTGGCCGCGTGGGCATCGGGGTCTCCCGGTGTCACGAACCCTCCCTCTGGTCGGCGTCCGGTACCCGGTAGACGGACGTGGTGGAGGGTTGTGGATGCCGGCGGTTCAGTCCAGTCGGCGCGCCACGGCCCGCAGCACCCGCACCCACCACGACCAGCGCGCGGGTGTGATGTCCTGACCTGCGGCGATGCTGAAGTTGTCGAACATGTCCTCCATCAGGGCGTCGTGCAGCCAGCGCACGGCGAGCGGCCAACCCAGCAACATCCACCCGTTCGGGCGACCGGTGAGGGTGTGCCGGACGCCGCCGGGGACGGCCTCGAACACGTGCGTGCCGACCACGCCGAAGCCCGGCGCGAACGTGAACTCCACTCGTTTGCCGGGTTCGTAGGCGGTGCAGCGGTAGCGCACGAACCCGTGCCCGCCCTCCGCCCCGACCCCCAGCGGCCGGTCGAGGACCAGCTTCGGCCACTTCCTCGGCCACAGCTCCACCGCGCGGTCCACCCAGCCGTCGCCCGGTACCTGGCGCTGATGCACGTTCTTGATCATGAAAACCCCCATACGGTTCCGTATGGAAGCCCACCATACGGTAGCGTACGGTTTTGTGAAAGCACGCCGGACCAAGGACGACTGGACCGAGGTGGCGCTGTGGGCGCTGGCCGAGGGCGGGGTGGCGGCGGTGGCCGTGGAACCGCTCGCGGCCCGGCTCGGCGCGACCAAGGGCAGCGCCTACTGGCACTTCCCCAACCGCGAAGCCCTGCTCAAGGCCACCCTCGAACGGTGGGAGCGGGAGCACACCGAGGCGGTGATCGCCCTCGTCGAGACCGAGACCACGCCGCAGGGCCGGTTGCGCCGGCTGTTCGGGATGGTTCTGGAGGACCCCCGGTCCAGCGCGGTCGAACTGGCCATGCTCGCGGCCAAGGACGACCCGGCGGTCGCGCCCGTGCTGCGCCGCGTCACCGACCGCCGGGTCGGCTACCTGGTCGAGCTGTTCGAGGCCCTCGGGTTCCCGGCCGGGGACGCGCGCCGCCGGGCCGTGCTCGCCTACTCGGTCTACCTCGGCCAGGCCCAGCTGATGTCGGCCGCGCCGCACGTGGTGGGCGGCCGCCGGGCGCTGCTGGAGGACACCCTGACCGCGGTGACCGCCCGTGGCTGAGCCGTTCCGGCTGGGCGTGCGGGTCAAGCCGGGCGCGAAGCGCGACGCCGTGGGCGGCCGGTGGAACGGGGCGGACCTGGTCGTCGCCGTCGCCGCGCCCGCCGTGGAGGGCAAGGCGAACGAGGCCGTGCGCAAGGCGGTGGCCCGCGCGTTCGGCGTGCGGCGGCAGGACGTGCGGATCGTGCGGGGCGAGCGCGGGCGGGACAAGGTGGTCGAACTCGACCCCGCCCCCGCCGACGCGGAGGAGCGCCTGGCACGGCTCCTCGACGGCTAGCGCCGCGCGTGTCCACCCACCGGGACGTCCGCGCGGAGGGGGCCGCGCTGTCCGCTGTGGACGGTGATCCGCCCGGCGTGCCCACTCGACCGGCGAAGACGCGTTGTGCCCGTACGGTTTCCCCGTGGGAGGCGGAGCCGGTGGTTCCGCGCCGCACCGCGCCGACCCCGCGTGACCGGGGCCGACCGGGGCCGGCGGTGGCCCGGTGGTGATTGCCGGATTCGTCCAAATCGGTGTCACCGGGGGAGAATGACCACTACCGGGTGAACAACTGGAGGTCGAGTGGGTGGTGTGACGGCCTTCCTCGGCATCGGCGCCGCGGTCTTGCTGCTCTCCGTCATCGCGGTGCGGGTGTCGATCAAGCTCGGTCTGCCCTCGCTCCTGCTGTACCTGGGCATCGGCGTGCTGCTCGGCGAATCCGTGCTGGGGATCCAGTTCGAGGACGCCGACATGACGCGCTCGCTGGGCACCGTGGCGCTGGTGCTGATCCTCGCCGAGGGCGGGCTCACCACCCGCTGGACCGCGGTGAAACCCGCGCTGGGACTGGGTATCGCACTGTCCACAGTGTCCGTGGCGGTCAGCGTCGGGCTCACCGGTGTCGGCCTGCACTACCTGCTCGGCCTGGACTGGCGGACCGCCCTGCTGTGGGGCGCGGTGCTGTCGTCCACGGACGCGGCGGCGGTGTTCAGCGTGCTGCGCGGGGTGGGGGTGGGCAAGCGGCTGATCGGCGCGCTGGAACTGGAGTCCGGGCTCAACGACGCCCCGGTGTACATCGCCGTGGTGCTGCTCGCGTCACCCGACCCGGTGACGTGGACCGCGCCCGTGCTGATGGTCTACGAACTGCTCGCGGGCGGCGCGATCGGCGTGGCGCTGGGCTGGCTGGGCGGGTTCGCGCTTCGGCGTGCCGCACTCCCGTCGACCGGCCTGTACCCGTTGGCGACGGTCGCCGTGTGCCTGCTCGCGTACACGGCCGGCGACCTGGCGCACGCGTCCGGGTTCCTCGCGGTCTACACGGCGGCGCTCGTGCTGGGCAACGCCCGCCTGCCGCACCGGTCGGACACGCTGTCGTTCGCCGAGGGGCTGGGCTGGATCGCGCAGATCGGGTTGTTCGTGCTGCTCGGCCTCTACGCGTCGCCCGGCCGCCTGTTCGAGTCGCTGATCCCGGCGCTGGTCGCGGGCGGGGTGCTGGTGCTGCTGGCCCGACCGGTGTCGGTGCTGTGCGCGGCGCTGCCGTTCAAGGTGCCGTGGCGGGAACAGGTGTTCATCTCGTGGTCCGGGCTGCGCGGCGCGGTGCCCATCGTGTTCGCCCTGATCCCGCTGATCCAGGGGTTCGAGGGCGCGCGGCACCTGGTCGACGTGGTGTTCGTGCTGGTCATCGTGCTGACCGTGGTGCAGGGCTCGACGCTGCCGTGGATGGCCAAGTGGCTCGGGCTGGTGAAGTCCGGCGAGGCGCAGGAGATCCAGGTCGACTCGTCGGCGCTGGACGAGCTGGGCGCGGAGCTGCTCCAGGTGCGCATCCAGGGCGGCTCCAAGCTGCACGGCGTCTACCTCAGCGAACTGCGGCTGCCGCCGGGCGCGACGGTCAGCCTGGTGGTGCGCGGCGACGACGGCTTCACCCCGCAGCCCACCACCCGCCTCCAGGAGCACGACCAGCTGCTGGTGGTCTGCACGGACGCCGCCCGCACGGCCACCGAACACCGCATCCGGGCCGTCGACCGGGCCGGCCGCTTCGCCCGCTGGAAGGGCGACGCCGGCCTGCCGTGACCCCGCCGCGCCGCGATCGGGGGCGGGTCCGCCGTGTGATCCCGCTCGCGGTCGGGGGTGCGCGGCGGCCCGGCCGGGCGCACCGTGATCGTCCGCGTGACCTGCGGGTGCTGGGGGTTCCCGCACGGCGGGCGGGTGGGCGGGTCGACCTCCCAGGATGTGAACGGGCCTCGACTGGGTGCCGGGTCGTGGGCTAACTTCGGTCACGAGGTCATGAGTGCCAGCGCGAAGCTCGGGCTAGCTGGCCGGCAACCCTCCTACCGCGGTGGGGTGCCCCCGATGAGGACCTGGCCTGGCGCGTAGGGCGTCGGGCAAGCGCGGGCCTCCCATGCCACGGAGTCCGCCGGACCCGTCGGAGGTTGTCATGACCGTCGCAGTTCCCGGTTCCATCGCCGCCCTGCCCCGCGTCGTCGGAGCCGCGTTGCGCGTCCCGCTGGTCACCGGCGAGCGCGTCGAGTACGCCAATCTCGACCACGCCGCCAGCGCGCCCTGCCTGGAGCAGGTCCGCGACGCCGTGGACGAGCTGCTGCCCTGGTACGCCAGCGTGCACCGGGGCGCGGGCTTCGCCTCCCAGGTGTCCACCCGCGTCTACGAGCAGGCCCGCGACTCGGTCCGGCGCTTCCTCGGCGCGCGTCCCAGCGACACCGTCGTGTTCACCCGCAACACCACCGACTCGCTCAACCTGCTGGCTCGCAGCCTGCCCCGGCACACGTCCGTGGTGCTGTTCGACACCGACCACCACGCGGCGCTGCTGCCGTGGCGCGGCCCGAACGTGCACCGCCTGACCACCCCGGCCACGCCCGCCGGGGCCGTGCTGGAGCTGGACCGCGCGCTGCGCGCCACCCCCGAGGGCCCGCGCCTGGTCGTGGTGACCGGCGCGTCCAACGTCACCGGCGAGGTGTGGCCGGTGGCCGAACTGGCCGCCGTGGCCCGCCGGCACGGCGCGCGGATCGCGCTCGACGCCGCCCAGCTCGCCCCGCACCGGCCCGTGGACCTGCGGGAGCTGGACGTGGACTACGCGGTCCTGTCCGGCCACAAGATCTACGCCCCGTTCGGCACCGGCGTGCTGGTCGGCCGGGCCGACTGGCTCCAGGCCGCCGAGCCCTACCTGGTCGGCGGCGGCGCGACCGCGCGGGTCACCGACCACGGCGACCGGCTGGGCGTGGCCTGGTCGGCGGTGCCGGAGCGGCACGAGGCCGGCTCGCCGAACGTGGTGGGCGTGCACGCCCTCGCGGTGGCCTGCGACGTGCTGGGCCGGCACTGGGAGCAGACCACCGCGCACGAGCGGGAGCTGCTGGCCCGGTTGCGCGCGGGCCTGGCGACCGTGCCCGGTGCGCACGAGCTGTCGATCTTCGGGTCCGACCGGGACCGGGTGGGCGTGGTGAGCTTCGTGGTGGCCGGGCAGGACGTCGGCTTCCTGGCCGCCGCGCTGTCCGCCGAGCACGGCATCGGCGTGCGCGACGGCGCGTTCTGCGCGCACGTCGCCGTGCACCGGCTGACCGACGGCAACCGGGCGCTGCGCGCGTCGCTGGGCCTGGGCAGCACCGCCGAGCACGTGGACCGGTTCGTGGCGGCGCTGCGGTCGCTCGTGGTCGAGGGCTCGCGGTGGCCGTACCGGATCGTCGACGGCCGGTGGGTGCCGGAGAACGACGAGCGGGCGCTCCCGCCGTTCCTGCGCTGAACGGATGCTGGACAATGGCCCGGTGAGCACCGATCCCAACACCGATCCGGAGCACGGGGCCGACCCGGCCGATCCGGAACCCGGCAGCACCGCCGCGCCGCCGCCCAAGAGCCGGGTGGCGCTGCTCGCGGCGATCGCGCCGGTGGTGCTGGCGCTGGACATCGCGACCAAGGTGATCGCGGTCGCGGAGCTGGAGGGTCGGGAGCCGGTCGAGCTGTTCGGCAGCCTGGTCTACCTGTCGTTCCTGCGCAACTCGGGCGCGGCGTTCGGCATGGCCGAGGGCTGGACGGTGATCCTCGCGCTGATCGCGCTCGGCGTGGTCGGGTTCATCCTGTGGATCGCCCGCAAGCTGCGGTCGGTCGGCTGGGCGATCGGCCTGGGCCTGGTGCTGGGCGGCGCGACGGGCAACCTGGTGGACCGGATCTTCCGGTCGCCGGGGCCGCTGCGCGGGCACGTGGTGGACTTCATCTCGCTGATCGAGCCCTACGGCACGTTCTTCCCGGTGTTCAACATTGCCGACTCCGGCATCTGCGTGGGCGGCGCGATCATCGTGATCATGGCCGCGATGCAGCGCGACTACGACGGAACCCGCCACGTGAAGCCGGTGAAGAACGCATGAGCGACTACCGCACGCTGCCCGTCCCCGACGGGCTGGACGGGATGCGCGTCGACGCGGGCCTGGCCAAGCTGCTCGGCCTGTCCCGCACGGTCGTCGCGGGCCTCACCGAAGCCGGTGACGTGGTGCTGGACGGGCAGCCCGCCGGCAAGTCCGACCGGCTGGTGGCCGGGTCGTGGCTGGAGGTGACCCTGCCCGAGCCGGAACGCCCGGTGCAGGTGCAGGCGATCGCCGTGGAGGGCCTGGAGGTCCTGCACGAGGACGACGACATCATCGTGGTGGACAAGCCGGTCGGCGTGGCGGTGCACCCGAGCCCCGGCTGGACCGGGCCGACCGTGGTCGGCGGGCTGGCAGCTGCCGGGGTGCGGATCGCCACGTCCGGCGCGGCCGAGCGGCAGGGCGTCGTGCACCGGCTGGACGTCGGCACGACCGGCGTGATGGTGGTCGCCAAGAGCGAGCACGCCTACTCGGTGCTCAAGCAGGCGTTCAAGGAGCGCACGGTCGACAAGCTGTACCACGCGCTGGTGCAGGGCCACCCGGACCCGATCAAGGGCACCATCGACGCGCCGATCGACCGGCACCCCAAGCACGACTACAAGTTCGCGGTGATGGCCAACGGCAAGCCGAGCATCACCCACTACGAGGTGGTCGAGGCGTTCCGGGCGGCGTCGCTGCTCGACGTGCACCTGGAGACCGGGCGCACCCACCAGATCCGGGTGCACTTCTCGGCGCTGCGGCACCCGTGCGTCGGCGACCTCACCTACGGCGCGGACCCGGTGCTGGCCAAGCGGCTGGGCGTGACCAGGCAGTGGCTGCACGCGCGCACCCTGGGCTTCCACCACCCGGCCGACGGCCAGTGGGTGGAGTTCACCAGCGAGTACCCGGCCGACCTGTCCGACGCGCTGGAGCTGCTGCGCGCGGAGGGCTGAGGCCGCCCGCGCGCTCCGGTCGGGTCTGGCAACGGACAATCCCTCCCGTTCGAAGGTCGCGTTCGCGTAACGTTGCGGCGAAGGCCCGCTCGTATGGGGAGGTACGTGTGGTGTCAACGCACTACGACGACCCGGATCGCACGCCACCGCAAGGCATCCCGGTCGCCGGCGGCGCCGGGGGCCGGCACCAGGCCGCGCCGGTCGCACCCGCGCCCGACGCGTGGGCCGCCGCCGAGGCGCAGCACCGCGCCCGGCAGGCCCCGCCGCCCGCGCAGCACCGGGTCCGCCCGGTGGCCGCCCGACCCGAGGACGAGACGGTCGCGCACCAGCCGTTCGACGCGCGCGTCGACCAGACCGTCGCGTACGGGCGGACGCCGGTCGCCGAGGACGAGACGGTGTACGGCGGCCGGTTCACCCCCGCCGCGGTCGACCCGGACGGCTGGAGCGTCGCGCCGGCGGTGATCGGCGGCGACCTGCCCGAGGCCGCGCCGGCCCCGTCGCCACCGCCGCGACCGGCGGTGCGCCCCGGTGGGCCGGCGGCCGGGCAACCGGGTGCGCGGCCCGAGCCGGAGGACAACCCGACAAAGCGCTCATTCCTCGGGAAGTTGTTCAACCGCAACGGATGACGCGGTCCGGGCGGGCGTGCATCACTGCCCGTTCGGACCTTGGCGGACGCCCTCCGGGCGGGCCACGCTGAACGCCCATGAGAGCTATCCGCTATGCCGCGTACGGCCCACCGGACGTCCTGAAGGTCCTGGAGGTCGACCCGCCGGTACCCGGCCCGCACGACGTGCTGGTGCGGGTCCGGGCGGCGTCGGTCAACCCCCTGGACGACCACTACCTGCGCGGAACCCCTTACGTGGCGCGAACCGTCACCGGCCTGTTCCAGCCCAAGGGCGGCCTCGGCGCGGACCTGTCCGGCCAGGTCGAGTCCGTCGGCTCCGCCGTCACCCGGTTCCAGTCCGGTGACGAGGTGTTCGGCGGCCGGGGCACGTCCACCGACGACCGCAGCGCCGCCTTCGCCCAGTACGCGTGCTTCCACGAGGACGCCGTGCTGCTGACCAAACCGGAGAACCTCACCTTCGAGCAGGCGGCGGCGGTGCCCGTGGCGGCGCTGACCGCGTTGCAGGGCCTGCGCGACGCGGGCCGATTACACGACGGCCAGAGCGTGCTGGTCAACGGCGCGGCGGGCGGCGTCGGCACGTTCGCGGTGCAGTTCGCGAAAGCGCTCGGGGCGGGCGTGACGGCGGTGTGCGGCACCGGCAACGTCGAGCTGGTGCGGTCGCTGGGCGCGGACCGGGTGGTCGACTACACGGCCGAGGACTTCACCGCGTCCGGCCGCTACGACCTGGTGCTGGACATGATCGGGAACCGGACGTTCGCCGAGTTCCGCAGGATCCTCGCCCCGCGCGGCACGCTGGTGGCCGTGGGCCAGGCGGTCTTCCGCGACCAGCTGGTGTCGCCGGTGCTGCGGCCGGTCGGGATGGCGGTGATGTCGGCGTTCGTCAGCGAACGCCTGGTCTCGTTCCTGACCCGCAACCGGCGGGAGGACCTGCTGGTCGTGCGGGAACTGCTGGAATCGGGCCGGGTGCGGCCCGTGATCGACCGGACGTACCCGCTGGAGCGGGCGCGGGAGGCGTTGGCGTACTTCGAGCAGGGGCACGTGCGGGGCAAGGTCGTGCTCACCGTGTAGGTCGGTTCGACTAACGTCGGTGGTGTGTCGAGGACCAGCGTGGGCAACGAGACCGAGGGGCTGCTCTGCCTGTGGGTCGAGCCGTGGGGCACCGACCACTGGCTGCGCCCGGGGGAGGAGTTCACCGTGGTGACCTCGACGGTGGAGGAGTCGCCGTTCAACGTCGTGGTCCACGACCAGGGCGTCACGGTGTGGGTGAACTCGGGAGCGGACGCCGAGGTGGTCGACCGGACCGGTGCGCCGGTGCCGTGCGGCCACCAGCGGCCGGCCGACGCCGAGAGCTAGCCGGCGGCCGTCCGGCACCGGCTGCCGGCGCTAGTCGTCGACGGTCCAGACCAGGGTGTTCAGGTCGGTCTCCGGCCGCGAACTCCACCGGACCGAGGTGACCGCGGTGTTCTCCGGCAGCACGTAGACGGTGTGCCCGCCGGCCGTCTCGCCGGGCTGGACGCCGATCTTGTGCGGCGGCCGGGACGACAGCGACACCGGTGCCTTGCCGACCGTCTCGCCGGTGCTGGTCATCAGCACGAGGTACATGTCCGGCAGGGCGTTGAACGTCACCGTGCCGATGTTGGCCAGTTCGGTGTGCACGACGACCGCGCGCTCGCCGGCGGCCAGCTTGTAGCCGGCCGCGGTGAACAGGAAGTCCGCCGGGTCCACGACCTCCACCAGCTGGATCGTGAAGCGCGCGCCCTCCAGGCCCTCGGTCTCCAGCGTGGAGCCGATCTTGCCGGTGCGGGACTTGGGCGCGGGGGCGTGGTCGCCGCGCGCCCAGCCGGACGACTGCGGCGGCCCCCACGTGTTCATCGGCTCGTGCGCGGTGGGCTGCGGCGGCTGCTGCGCGGGGAACGGGCCGCTGGGCGGGCCCTGCCGGTAGGAGCCCGACGGGGTGCCGCGGACCGTGCCGGGCGCGGGCTGGTACTGGCCCGACGGCGTGCCGCGCGCGGCCTGCCCCGGACCGGCCTGGGCCGGCCCCGTGTAGTTGCCCCACGCGACGCTGTTGGCCAGCGCCTTGCGGATGCCGTTCGGGTCGCACTCCACACCGACCAGCAGCGGCAGCCCGCTGCCGGACAAGGTGATCAGCCGGGTGGCCGCCTCGCGCGGATCCATGCCCAGTCTCGCGGCCAGCTCGTGCACGGCGGCACGTCCCATCTCGGCGAGCATGGCCAGGAGACGGGCGTCGACGGGATCCGGCGCTACCACCCCTCGAACGCTACCCGCCTGGACGGATCTTCGTGCGTTCGCCCCGCCGCGTGCCTGCGGTTCGTGCACCTATGGACGCATGTGATCGGTTCGGGGGAACACGGCCGCGCGGGGGTCGGGACGCGCCGTGCGCGGTGCGTGCCGGACGGTGTCCGGCGCTCCCCGACGGCGGCGAAAACCTGTCCGTGTCGTCAACCCCCAGGGCCGCGATCGGGCCGGCGTGGTTATAGGCTCGCGGGGTCTTGCCCGCGCGACGATCCGGGCCACTTCGATCCTCTGGGGGGTAGGGTGTCCGACTCGTTTGTGCACCTCCACGTGCACACCGAGTACTCGATGCTGGACGGCGCGGCGAAGCTGAAGGACATGTTCGCCGAGTGCGAGCGCCTGGGCATGACCGCCGCCGCGATCACCGACCACGGCAACATGTACGGCGCCTACGACTTCTACAAGCAGGCGACGTCGGCGGGCATCAAACCCGTGGTGGGCATCGAGGCGTACATGGCGCCCGAGTCCCGGTTCAACAAGAAGCGCGTGCTGTGGGGCGACCCCGGCCAGAAGTCCGACGACGTCTCGGCGTCCGGTGCGTACACCCACCAGACGATCTGGGCGCGCACCAACGAGGGCCTGCACAACCTGATGAAGCTGTCCAGCCGCGCCTCCACCGAGGGCCAGCTGGGCAAGTGGGCGCGGATGGACGCCGAGCTGGTCGCCGAGCACGCGGGCGGGCTGATGGCGACCACCGGCTGCCCGTCCGGCGAGGTGCAGACCCGGTTGCGGCTGGGCCACGAGAAGGAGGCCCTGGAGGCCGCCGCGAAGTGGCGCGACATCTACGGCGCGGACAACTTCTTCGTCGAGCTGATGGACCACGGCATCGAGATCGAGAGCCGGGTGCGCGGCGGGCTGCTGGAGATCGGCAGGAAGCTCGCCATCCCGTTCGTGGTGACCAACGACTCGCACTACACCTACGCCGAGGACCGCGAGGCGCACGACGCGCTGCTGTGCGTGCAGACCGGCAAGACGCTCCAGGACCCGTCGCGGTTCAAGTTCGACGGCTCCGGCTACTACCTGAAGTCGCCGGACGAGATGCGCGCGATCGACTCGTCGGACGCCTGGCAGGAGGGGTGCCGCAACACCCTGCTGGTGGCCGAGAAGGTCGACACCACCGGCATGTTCGCGTTCCAGAACCTGATGCCGCGCTACCCGACCCCGGAGGGCATGACCGAGGCCGACTACTTCCGGGAAGAGGTCTGGGCCGGCATGCGCCGCCGGTTCCCGGAGGGCGTGGACGAGGTCCACCGCAAGCAGGTCGAGTTCGAGATCGGCGTCATCCTCCAGATGGGCTTCCCGTCCTACTTCCTGGTGGTGGCAGACTTCATCAACTGGGCCAAGGAGAGCGGCATCCGGGTCGGCCCCGGCCGGGGCTCGGCCGCGGGGGCGCTGATCGCCTACGCGATGGGCATCACCGACCTGGACCCGTTGGCGCACGGCCTGATCTTCGAGCGGTTCCTCAACCCGGACCGGGTCAGCCCGCCCGACATCGACATCGACTTCGACGAGCGCCGGCGCGGCGACGTGATCCGGTACGTGACCGAGAAGTGGGGTTCGGACAAGGTCGCCCAGGTGATCACGTTCGGCACCATCAAGGCGAAGGCCGCGATCAAGGACTCCGCCCGCGTGCTCTACGGCCAGCCCGGCTACGCGGTGGCCGACCGCATCTCCAAGGCGATGCCGCCCGCCGTGATGGGCAAGGACATCCCGCTGTCCGGCGTGTTCGACGCGTCGCACAAGCGCTACTCGGAGGCCGCCGAGGTGCGCGCCCTCTACGACACCGACCCGCAGGTCAAGGAGATCATCGACACCGGGCGCGGACTGGAGGGCCTGATCCGCAACGCGGGCGTGCACGCCTGCGCGGTGATCATGTCCGCGGAACCGCTGATGGACCACATCCCGGTGTGGAAGCGGCCGCAGGACGGCTCGATCATCACGCAGTTCGACTACCCGACCTGCGAGACGCTCGGCCTGCTGAAGATGGACTTCCTGGGCCTGAGCAACCTGACCACGATCGACGACGCGCTCAAGAACATCGCCCTCAACGGCAAGGGCGACGTCGACATCACCACGGTCCCGTTGGAGGACAAGAAGACCTACGACCTCCTCGGCCGGGGCGACACGCTGGGCGTGTTCCAGCTCGACGGCGGCGCGCTGCGCGACCTGCTGCGGCTGATGCGCCCCGACAACTTCGAGGACGTCTCGGCGGTCATCGCCCTGTACCGGCCGGGTCCGATGGGCGCGAACTCGCACACGAACTACGCGCTGCGCAAGAACAAGCAGCAGGAGATCGTGCCCATCCACGAGGAGCTCAAGGAGTCCCTCGCGGAGATCCTGGACACCACCTACGGCCTGATCGTGTACCAGGAGCAGGTCATGGCGATCGCGCGGAAGGTCGCGGGCTACTCGCTGGCCCAGGCCGACCTGCTGCGCCGCGCGATGGGCAAGAAGAAGAAGGAGATCCTCGACAAGGAGTTCGAGGGCTTCGAGAAGGGGATGGTGGACAGCGGCTACTCCGCCGCGGCCATCAAGACCCTGTGGGACATCCTGGTCCCGTTCGCCGACTACGCGTTCAACAAGGCGCACTCCGCCGCATACGGCCTGATCGCGTACTGGACCGCGTACCTCAAGGCGAACTACCCGGGCGAGTACATGGCGGCGCTGCTGACCACGAACTCGGACAACAAGGACAAGTCCGCGATCTACCTGGCCGAGTGCCGGCGCATGGGCATCACCGTGCTGCCGCCGGACGTCAACGAGTCCGAGCGCGAGTTCGTCGCGGTCGGCGACGACATCCGGTTCGGCCTGGGCGCGATCCGCAACGTCGGCGCGAACGTGGTCGAGGGGATCATCAAGGCGCGCAAGGAGAAGGGGAAGTACGTCGACTTCTCCGACTTCCTGCGCAAGGTCGACGCCACGGTGTGCAACAAGAAGGTCGTGGAATCGCTGATCAAGGCGGGCGCGTTCGACTCGCTCGGCCACCCGCGCAAGGGTCTGCACATGGTGCACGTCGAAGCGGTCGACGCGGTCATGCTGACCAAGAAGGAAGAGGCGCGCGGCCAGTTCGACCTGTTCGGCGACGGCGGCGGGGACGACGGCGTGGGCAGCGTCTTCGACGTGCGGATCCCCGACGAGTACTGGGAGCCCAAGCACCAGCTCACGCTGGAGCGGGAGATGCTCGGCCTGTACGTGTCCGGGCACCCGCTCAACGGCGTGGAGCAGGTGCTGGAGTCGTACTCCGACGCCTCCATCGCGCGCATCCTGGAAGGCGACGTGCCGGACGGCACGCAGGTCACGCTGGGCGGCATCCTCGCGTCGGTGACCCGGCGGGTGAACAAGAACGGCGAGCCGTGGGCGTCCGCCCAGCTCGAAGACCTCGCCGGCGGCATCGAGGTGCTGTTCTTCCCCAAGAGCTACATGGTGCACGGCATGTCCGTGGCCGAGGACGCGATCGTGCTGGTCAAGGCGCGGGTGGCCAAGCGCGAGGACCGGATCTCGCTGATCGCCAACGACCTGGTCGTGCCGGACCTGTCGGAACTGGGCGCGCAGGCGCTGAAGCTGAAGGTGTCGGCGTCGCGCTGCGACCCGAAGCTGGTGACGTCGTTGAAGGAAGTGCTCAAGGCCCACCCCGGCACCACCGAGGTGCACCTGAACCTGATCATCAACGCCGGCCGGAACACGATGCTGAAGCTGGACGACGCGCTGCGGGTCAGCCCGACGCCGTCGTTGATGGGCGACCTGAAGGCGTTGCTCGGTCCGGGCTGCCTCGGCTGATCCCGGCGTTCGACGCGGGCGGTCCGGTGCGCCGGGCCGCCCGCAACCGGTCAGGCCGGTTGTTCCGGACATACCGGCTGGTCCGATTGAGTGACATCCGGCCAGTACCGGCACGCCGACGTTTCCCCGGTCGTTGAGTAAACAGGGTTCACTCAACTATCGGAGGGGTTCCCATGGGGGAGAACGCCGACCACGCCACCGCCCTGGCCGAACTGGGCGACGAGTACTTCCAGAATCCGCACGCCTTCCACGCCGAACTGCGCGCGCAGTCCGCAGCCCGGCCGGTCCTGCTGCCGCGCGGCCTCAAGGTCTGGCTCGTCACCCGCTACGACGACGCCCGCCACGTCCTCGCCGACCCGAAGTTCAGCAAGGACTTCGCGGGCTTCCCGCCGCTGTTCGAACGGCACCACATCGGCACCGGCGGTACCACCCGCTTCGACAACTCGCTGGTCCAGCACATGCTCAACAGCGACCCGCCCAACCACACCCGGCTGCGCAAGCTCGTCACCAAGGCGTTCACCGCCCGCCGCGTCGAGCAGTTGCGCCCGCGCATCCAGCAGATCACCGACGAACTCCTCGACGCCGCCGCCGGCCACCCCGAGACCGACCTGGTGGACGCCCTGGCGTTCCCGCTGCCCATCACCGTCATCTGCGAGCTGCTGGGCATCCCGCCGGAGGACCGCGACGACTTCCGCGAGTGGTCCAACGTCCTGGTCGCGGGCAACGAACCGGACCGCGTCGAGGTCGCCGGCGCCGCCACGGTCGACTACCTGTCCGGCCACATCGACAAGGTCCTCGCCCAACCCGGCGACGACATCTTCAGCGCCCTGGTCCACGCCACCGACGAGAACGACCGGCTCGACCGGGCCGAGCTGATGTCCATGGTGTTCCTGCTGCTGGTCGCGGGCCACGAGACCACCGTCAACCTGATCGCCACCGGCGTGCTGAACCTGCTGCGCCACCCCGAGCAGCTCGACAAGCTGCGCGCCGACCGGTCGCTGCTGCCCGGCGCGATCGAGGAGTTCCTGCGCTACGAGGGCCCGGTCAACCAGGCCACCTTCCGGTTCACCACCGAGGAGGTCACGCTCGGGGACGTGACCATCCCCGAGGGGGAGTTCGTGCTCGCGTCGCTGATGTCGGCCAACCGCGACGAGAACCGGTTCCCGGACGGCGAGAAGTTCGACATCACCCGCCCCTCCGGCGGGCACCTCGCCTTCGGCCACGGCATCCACTACTGCCTGGGCGCGCCGCTGGCCCGGCTCGAAGGCGAGATCGCCGTCGGCACCCTGCTCGACCGCTACGACGTCGCCCTGGCCGCCGAACCCGAGACGCTCCGGTGGCGCAGCAGCACGCTCATGCGCGGCCTCTACACGCTGCCGGTTAGCCTTTCGGTCCGTGGATCGCGATGAGCTGCTGAAACTGGACCAGGCGCACGTCTGGCACCCGTACGGCCCGATGCCGGGCACCCACCAGCCGCTGGTCGTCGCCTCGGCGGAAGGTGTCCGGCTCCGGCTGGACGACGGACGTGAACTGGTCGACGGCATGTCGTCCTGGTGGGCCGCCATCCACGGCTACCGCCACCCCGTCCTCGACGCCGCCGTCCGCGACCAGCTCGGCCGGATGAGCCACGTCATGTTCGGCGGCCTCACCCACGAGCCCGCCGTGGCGCTGTGCGCGAAACTCGTGGACATCACCCCGGAACCGCTGGAGCACGTGTTCCTGTGCGACTCCGGGTCGGTGTCGGTCGAGGTCGCCGTCAAGATGGCCCTCCAGCACTGGCGGTCCCGGGGCAGGCCGGAGAAGCGGCGGCTGCTCACCTGGCGCGGCGGCTACCACGGCGACACCTTCCAGCCCATGTCCGTGTGCGACCCCGAAGGCGGGATGCACGCGCTGTGGCGCGGGATCCTGCCCGAGCAGGTGTTCGCCCCGGCCCCGCCGCGCGACCTGGAAACCGGCTACGTCGAGGAACTCGCGCGGTTGATCGAGGAGCACGCCGACGAACTCGCCGCCGTGATCGTCGAACCCGTCGTGCAGGGTGCGGGCGGCATGAGGTTCCACGACCCCCGGTACCTGCACGTGCTGCGCGAACTCACGCTCACCCACGACGTGCTGCTGATCTTCGACGAGATCGCCACCGGCTTCGGCCGCACCGGCGAGCTGTTCGCCGCCGACCACGCCGCCGTCAGCCCGGACATCATGTGCGTGGGCAAGGCGCTGACCGGCGGGTACCTGTCCATGGCCGCGACCCTGTGCACGGCCCGGGTCGCGGACGGGATCTCGCGCGGCGACGTGCCGGTGCTCGCGCACGGACCGACGTTCATGGGCAACCCGCTCGCGTCCGCCGTCGCACTGGCCTCGGTCGACCTCCTGCTGTCCCAGGACTGGAAGTCCTCCGTCGCCCGCATCTCCGCCGGCCTCACCGCCGGGCTCGCGGGCGCACCCGGCGACGTGCGCGTCTTCGGCGCGATCGGCGTCGTGCAGCTGGAACACCAGGTCGACCTGGCCGCGGCCACCGCGGCGGCGGTCGAACACGGTGTGTGGCTGCGGCCGTTCCGCGACCTGATCTACACCATGCCGCCGTTCATCAGCACGGACGAGGACGTCGCCACGATCTGTAACGCAGTGGTTGCGGCGGCCCGGATTTGAGTACGTTTGCGGCCATGCGCAAAATCGGAGTTCTCGTAGCCGCCTGCGTCCTGGCCGGCCTCGCGGTGACCCCCGCCGCGTCCGCCGCACCCGTCACCTCCGGGAAGTTCACGTACATGGGTGACGGGCGGCTGGCGCTGTGGGGCACCAAGTTGTGCCTCGACGCCGCACTGGAGGAGATAGACGACGAAGGCGGCCGGGTGCAGCTGTGGACCTGCGGCCTGGGCGGCGACGAGCAGAAGTGGGACCGGGTCTACGACGGGGTCGGCGTCCTGCTGGTCAACCGGTACAGCGGGCGGTGCCTGGACGCGGCGTTGGAGGAACTCGACGTCGAAGGCGGCCGGGTGCAGCTGTGGAGCTGCGGCTTCGGCGGCGACGAGCAGCGGTGGACCTACGACTCGCACCAGGGCGACGTCTTCATCAACAACCGGGCCACCCAGGGCGGCCTCGGCGTGCAGTCCGAGGAAGACCTGTACGACGGCGCGCCCGTGGGGGTCTGGCACAAGCGCTGAACTCGCGGACGTGAGGCCGGGTGCCCTCCGGGACCGGGGAGAACCCCCGCCGGAGGGCACCCGCTTCACATCCGCAGCAGGCTCGACCCCCACACCAGCAGCAACGCGGAGTAGCCGACCAGGACCCACCCCAGGGACTTGTTGGTGGGATCGCCGTTCTCGATCCGCAACACCTTCACCACCAGGGCCCACAGCAGGGCCACGACGAACGCCGCCAACGGCACCGCCGTCACCCCGTACGAGCCGGCGTAGACACCGGCCCAGAAGTCGGTCGGCAGCACGACGTCGTCCGCGTAGCCCGTGGGGATGCACGCCACCCCCACCAGCGACCAGATCCAGGCGACGGTCTTCAGCCGGCGGCGCGGTTCCGGGCCGGCGGAGTCGTGGTTGATCCCGAGCACGCCCAACGCGGCGAACGCGCCACCGGCGAACAGCCAGCCCACCACCGTCGACACGACCGGCACCCGCCCCACGACGGAGCCGACCTCCGGGATGACGAGGCCCCACAGCAGGAAGTGCGCGCCGACCGTGCCGGCCGCGGCCCCGAGGACCACCGCCGCCTGCCACCACCCGGGCAACCTCGCGAACCAGTTCTTGGGCTCGGCCGCCTGGCCGCCGCGCGTCCCGGCCTGCTTCTTCCGGCCGTCCTCGGTCGCCGGGTTCCTGCCCGCCGGGTTCCGGTTCGCCCGGTTCTTCTTCTTGGCCAACGAGGTCAGACCTCGATGGCTGCCGCGAGCTGCACGTTCGTGGGCTCGATCAGCACCGACCCGTCCGGCAGGACGATCACCGGGATGTTCTTGCGCCCGCCCGCGATCTCGACGGCCTTGTCCCGGGCCGCGTCGTCGTGCTCGACGTCGACGTCGGTGAACGGGACTTCGTGCTCCCGCAGCCAGGCCTTGGCCCGCCGGCAGTCCCCGCACCAGTCCGCACCGTAGAGAACGATCTCACTCATGCGAGTGATGCTAGAACGTGGCCGGCAGCCACGCTCCGTGTAGTCGTAGGGTGAGTGCCCGTGAGCGTCCTCGTGATCACCGGAACGGGAACCGAGGTCGGCAAAACCGTGGTGGTCGCCGCCCTGGCCGCCGTGGCAGCCGCCGACGGCCGGCGGGTGGCCGTTCTCAAGCCCGCGCAGACCGGCATCGCCCCGGGCGAGCCGGGCGACCTGGCCGAGGTGGTGCGCCTGGCGGGCCGGGTGACGACCCGTGAGCTGCGCAGGTACCCGGACCCCCTGGCCCCCGCGACGGCCGCGCGCAGAGCCGGGGCCCCCACCGTCCACCCCAGCGAGGTGGCGGCGGCGGCCGTCGACCTGGACGCCACCCACGACCTGGTGCTGGTGGAGGGCGCGGGTGGCCTGCTGGTCCACTTCGACGCCGAGGGCACGACCATCGCCGACGCGGCGTGGGCGCTCAACGCCCCGGTCCTGGTGGTCGCCCACGCGGGCCTGGGCACCCTCAACACCACCGCCCTGACCGCCGAAGCCCTGCTGCACCGGGGCCTGGAATCCCTCGGCGTGGTGGTCGGCCGCTGGCCCGCCGACCCGGACCTGGCCGCCCGCTGCAACCTGCAAGACCTCCCGGAAGCCGCCGGCGGGCCCCTGCTGGGCGTCCTCCCGGACGGCGCGGCAGGACTTGGCCGCCCGGAGTTCCTGGAGATGGCCCGCAGCTCGCTCTCGCCCTGGTTCGGCGGCACCTTCGACCCGGACAAGTTCGCCGCCCCCCACACCTGCTGACCCGGGCCGCCGGCCGGCCGCGTCAGTGACGTACGTCGCTCAATACCACCCCGGGTGGTGCGGCAGACTGGCCGGCGGACTTACCGCCGGACAACCTATGGAGAAGTCGTGACCGCAGCCCCCGAGCAGGTCGATGTCCTGGGCGTTGCCCGTGAGCAGGTGCTGGAGCGCGGCGTCGGTCTGTCCGAGGAGCAGGTGCTCGAAGTGCTCGGGCTGTCCGACGACCGGATCCCCGAGCTGCTCGAACTCGCCCACCAGGTGCGGATGCGCTGGTGCGGGCCGGAGGTCGAGGTCGAGGGGATCGTGTCGCTCAAGACCGGCGGCTGCCCGGAGGACTGCCACTTCTGCTCGCAGTCCGGCCAGTTCCCCTCGCCGGTCCGCTCCGCCTGGCTCGACATCCCGGGGCTGGTCCGCGCGGCCCGCCAGACCGCCGAGACCGGCGCGTCCGAGTTCTGCATCGTGGCCGCCGTGCGCGGGCCGGACAAGCGGCTGCTCTCCCAGGTCCGCGACGGGATCAAGGCGATCCGGGACGACGGCAACGACATCCAGATCGCCTGCTCCCTCGGCATGCTGACCCAGGAGCAGGTCGACGAGCTGGTCGCGATGGGCGTCCACCGCTACAACCACAACCTGGAAACCGCGCGCTCGCACTTCCCGAACGTCGTCACCACGCACTCCTGGGAGGAGCGCTGGGACACCCTGCGCATGGTCCGCGAGGCCGGCATGGAGGTCTGCTGCGGCGGGATCATCGGGATGGGCGAGACGCTCGGCCAGCGCGCCGAGTTCGCCGTCCAGCTCGCCTCGCTCGAACCGGACGAGGTGCCGTTGAACTTCCTGATCCCCAACCCCGGCACGCCTTACGAGAACTACCCCGTCGTGGAGGGCCCGGACGCGCTGCGGGCGGTGGGCGCGTTCCGGCTCGCGCTGCCGCGCACGATCCTGCGGTTCGCGGGCGGGCGGGAACTCACCTTCGGCGACCTCGGCGCGAAGCAGGGGATGCTCGGCGGCATCAACGCGATCATCGTCGGCAACTACCTCACGAACCTGGGCCGCCCGGCGCAGGACGACCTGGACATGCTCCAGGAGCTGTCGATGCCGATCAAGGAATTGAGCAAGACGCTGTGACCGGGACGGTAGGGACGGGCGAACCGGCCGTGTCCGCCGGCTACTGCGGCTACTGCGGCAAGGACTTGGCGGGGCAGGACCACTCCGCGTGCGCGTTGCGCCTGCGGGTGATCGACCCGCCGAGGTTCTGCTCGGCCTGCGCGCGCCGGATGGTGGTGCAGGTGACGCCGTCGGGGTGGACCGCGACGTGCAGCCGCCACGGGGAGATCACCTCCGCGCGGTAACCTGCCCTGGTCGGGTTCGGGTAGGGGAGGTCGTGCGTGGCGGAGCAGCCGGTGGACGAGCGGGCCGCGCCTGTTCGGGTGCCACCCGTTTTCATCTACCGCTACGAACCTCCGCGCCCGCGCGTGGTGGTGAAGGCCGACCTGCTGCCCGCGTTCGCCGTGCTGTCGACGATCGCGCTGTTCGGGCTGCCGGCGGGGTGGCTGTGGGCGTGGCTCGCGCCGCCGCAGAACGTGGTGATCGCGCAGGACGCCTCGCTCGTCCCGGTCACCGGTGAGAGCTACCACCGCCTCGACGGGCTGATGCTGTTCGTGCTGATCGGGTTGGGCGCGGGTCTGCTGACCGGGATCGCGGTGTGGATGCTGCGGGAACGTCGGGGGCCGGTGGTGCTGATCGCGGCGACGGCGGGCGGCGCGGTGGCCGCGTACCTGGCGCAGCGGACCGGGGTCGGGTCGGCGGGCGGCAAGTACCCGCCGCCGGACGCGCCCAAGGTGGGTGACGTGCTCGCCCTCGCCCCGGTGCTCGAAGTCTGGTGGGGCTTGCTGGCGTGGCCCTTGGGCGCGGCGCTGGCGTACGGCTGCCTGGCGGCCTGGAACGGACTGGACGACCTCGGCCGGCGCCTCGGCTGACGCAGCCGGAGCGGGCCGGGCGGGCCGGTGGTCCCGGGCCGTTGCCGCGGAGCGGTGTCGCGGGTCAGATGCGGTAGTGGTCGTCGCGGACGTCGGTGACGAACATGTGGCCTGGCGCGTGGGTGATCGCGAACGGTGGCGCGGACGCCATCACGGCCGCTTGCGGGGTCACGCCGCACGCCCAGAACACCGGTACGTCCCCGTCGTGCGGAGTGGTCGCCTCGCCGAAGTCGGGCCGGTCGAGGTCGGCCACGCCCAGCGCGGACGGGTCGCCGGCGTGCACGGGCGCGCCGTGCACCGCGGGCATCCGGGCGGTGATCTCGCGGGCCTGCGCCACCTGGTGCGCGGGGAGGTACCTCATGCTGACCACCATCGGGCCGTGCAGGCGGCCGGCCGGGCGGCATTCGCGGTCCGTGACGTACATCGGGACGTTGCGGCCTTGTTCGACGTGGCGCAGCGGGATGCCGGCTCGGGCGAGGGCGGATTCGAACGTGAAGCTGCACCCGATCAGGAACGCCACCAGGTCGTCGCGCCAGTACGCCGTCGCGTCGGTGGGTTCGGCGACCGGTTCGCCGTGCTCCCACACCCGGTAGCGGGGCAGGTCGCGGCGCAGGTCGGCGTCGGGGGCCAGCGCGGTTCGCGGGGAGCCCGGGTCCGTCACGTCGAGCACCGGGCACGGCTCGGGGTTGCGCTGGGCGAACAGCAGCACCTCGTACGCCCAGTCCTGCGGCACGGCGATCAGGTTGGCCTGGGCGTAGCCGTCGGCCAGTCCCGCGGTCGGGCCGGTCGCGGTGCGGCGGACGTGTTGCGGTGTCCCGGTTTCGGCGGTCACAGCAGTTCCCGTCCCTTCGTCTCGGGCAGGCCCACCAGCGCGACGACGGCGATCCCGTACGCGATCGCGCCGAAGACCATCGCGCCGCCGACGCCCATCCGCTCGGCCATGAACCCGACCAGGGTGGGGAACAGCGCGCCGACCGCGCGGCCGAAGTTGTAGGTGAAGCCCTGTCCCGTGCCGCGCAGCGCGGTCGGGTACAGCTCGGCGAGGAACGACCCGAAGCCGCTGAAGATCGCCGACATGCAGAACCCGAGCGGGAAGCCGAGGAACAGGATCGTGGTGTTCGCGCCCGCCGGGATCTGGGTGTAGAGCAGGATCAGTCCTGCCGACAGGACGGAGAACAGGGCGAAGGTCTTCTTGCGCCCCAACCAGTCGGTGACGTAGCCGCCGCACACGTAGCCGATGAACGCGCCGGAGATCAGGAACGCCAGGTACCCGCCGGTGCCGATGACGGTCAGGCCGCGTTCGGACTTCAGGAACGTCGGCAACCACGTGGCGAGCGTGTAGTACCCGCCTTGGACGCCGGTGGCGAGCAGCGCGGCGAACAGCGTGGTGCGGGTCAGGTCGCCCTTGAAGATCGCGGTGAACGAGCCCTTGTGGCTGCTGCTCGTGCGCCGTTCGGCGACCTCGGGGGCGTCCTTGACGGTGCGGCGGACGTAGATGATGAGGATCGCGGGCAGCGCGCCGGTCCAGAACAGCACGCGCCACGCGACGTCCTGCGGGAACAGGTTGAACACCAGCGCGTAGACCAGCACGGACAGCGCCCAGCCGACCGCCCAGGCGCTCTGGATGAACGCCACCGTGCGGCCCCGGTACTGGGGTTTGCAGTACTCGGCGACCAGGATCGCCCCGGCCGCCCACTCGCCGCCGAAGCCCAGACCTTGCAGGGCGCGGAAGATCAGCAGCGTCTCGTAGCTGGTGGCGAACCCGCACAGGACGGTGAAGACCGCGTACGTGGCGACCGTGATCATGAGGGTGCGGACCCGGCCGATCCGGTCGGCGAGGATGCCCGCGATCGCGCCGCCGATCGCGCTGACCACGAGGGTGACCGTGGTGAGCAGGCCGGCTTCGCCCTTGCTGATGCCGAAGTAGGCGGTGATCGCGACCAGTCCGAGCGGCAGGACCTGGAAGTCGTACGAGTCCAGGCCGTAGCCGCCGAACGCGCCGACGAACGCCTTCTTGCCGTTGCGCCCGAGGGTGTGGAACCAGGCGAACGGGCCGTCCCTCTTGACGCTCTCCGTCGTGCTGCTGCTGCTCATGTCGTCACCTCGCGGGGCGTGGGATGTGTGCTGGACCACACCGTAGGGATTGTTCAACAATCCGACTAGGGGACAATAGGGCGAATCAACACTAGAACGATCGCTCAAGCTCAAGCTCAGGCCCAGGCCCAGGCCCAGGCCCAGGCGCGGACGCGGGCTCAGCGCGGGCGCGGGCTCGGGCGCAGTTGCGGGCGCGACGCGGGTTCGGCGCGGGCTCGGTGCAGGTGCGGGCGCGGGCGCGGCGGCGCGGGGTGGTGAGCGGCGGGAACTCTCAGGGAGGTTGCCTGATAGTTCGCGGCCGGGGCGGGCCAGTGTGTGCGGATGCGGATGCGGATGCGACGTGGGCGTATGTGCGTAGTGGTGAAGGGCAGGAACTTTCAGGGAGGTTGCCTGATAGTTCGTGGCGGGGTGCGCGGGGTGCGGATACGGGCGCACTCGCGGGTGCGGAGTGGGTGGTGAAGGGCGGGAACTTTTAGGGAGGTTGCCTGATAGTTCGAGGCGGGCTGGGCTGGGGTGAGGCCGGGCCGGGCCGGGGCGAGGTGAGGCGGGTGGCGGGTCAGTTGCGGTGGGGGAGGTGGCCGAGGTCGGCGATCGGGGCGGGCACGGCGTGCAGGGCGGCGACGATGCCGGCCTCGCGGTGCATCACCTTGCGGACCAGGCGCAGGCGGCGGGCTTCGGAGCGTTCCTCCAGGAGCTGTTGCCGGTCTTCGAGGGTGAGCAGGCAGTCGTTGGCCAGCGCGTACGCCAGGTCCTCCGTCGCCGGCACGGGCGGGTCGTCCTCGAACGCCGCGTCCCGGTACCGCCGGAACGCCGCCACCGCGCCCTCCACCAGCAGCGGCAGGACCTCCGCGACCTCCGCCGGCGCGGGGACGTCGGCCAGCCACTCCACGTCGCCCAGCAGGTAGGGCGCGCTCTCGGTGTCCACGTCGACCAGCCGGAACCGCCGCCCGCCGGTCGTCGCCAGGTCGAACCGCCCGTCCGGCAACGGTTTGGCGTCGCGCAGCAGGGCCTCGCAGCCGACCTCGTGCAGCGCCGTGGCGTTGCCCGGCCCGACCTCCCACCCCTGCCGGATGGCGACCACGCCGAAACTGCGGTCCGGCAGCTTCCCGGTCACCAGGTCGACGGCCAGCTGCCGGTACCGGGGCTCGAACACGTGCAGCGGCAGTGACGTCCCCGGCAGCAGCACGGTACCCAGGGGGAACAGCGGGAGCGTCGTGGTCACGTCCCCAAATTACGGCTGCTCGGGGGCCTCAGCACGGCGAACGGATCGGTGACCCGCATCTGGCCCGCGACGAACCGGAACAGCGCGGCCGGCCGCCCGCCGGACGGTCCCACCGGCGCGACGGCCCCGGTGGGCTCCAGCAGGCCGCGCCGGGACAGCACGCGCTGCAGGTTCGTCGCCGACACCTCGTAGCCCAGGGCCGCCGAGTACAGCGACCGCAGCGCGGAGATCGTGAACTGCGGCGGGGCCAGCGCGAAGCCCAGGTTGGTGTAGGACAGTTTGGACGCCAGCCGGCTGCGCGCCCGCCGGCAGATCGCCTCGTGGTCGAACGCCGTCGCGGGCAGCGCGTCGACGGGGTGCCACGCGGTGTCCGACGGGACCACCGGGTCGGTGTCGGACGGCACCAGGCCGAGGAACGCGGTCGCCACGACGCGTGGTCCGGGGACGCGGTCGGGCGCGCTGAAGACGGCCAGCTGCTCGACGTGTGACAGTTGTCGCACATCGACTTTCTCCGCCAACTGGCGCCGGATCGATGCCTCGACGTCCTCTTCGGAACCGAGCCCGCCGCCGGGCAGTGACCAGCGGTGAGCGTGCGGTTCCCGCGCGCGCTCCCACAGCATGACCTGGAGTGATCCGGCTCTCACCTGGAGCACTGCGGCCACGACTTCATGTTCCGCGAGACCCACTCGGCTGATACTATCGGCCACGTTTTCGCCCGAAAGGCGAAAACCTTGGCTGAAGGAGGAGACCCATGGTCGCTACCGCCTATGTGGAGCGAACCTCTGACGGTGCGTACGACGGCATCGCGCCGGACGCCGCCTGGCGGGACGAGGTGCTGGAGCTGGCGCGCAGGCAGGATGCGGTCATCCTCGCGCACAACTACCAGCTCCCCGAGATCCAGGACATCGCGCACCACACCGGCGACTCGCTGGCGCTGAGCCGCATCGCCGCGGCCAGCGACGCGTCGACGATCGTGTTCTGCGGCGTGCACTTCATGGCCGAGACCGCGAAGATCCTGGCTCCCCACAAGACCGTGCTGATCCCGGACGAGCGGGCGGGCTGCTCCCTGGCCGACTCGATCACCGGTGAGCAGCTGCGCGCGTGGAAGGCCGAGCACCCCGGCGCGGTCGTCGTGTCCTACGTGAACACCACGGCGGAGGTGAAGGCGGAGACGGACATCTGCTGCACTTCGTCCAACGCCGTGGACGTGGTCGCCTCCATCCCCGCCGACCGCGAGGTGCTGTTCCTGCCGGACCAGTTCCTCGGCGCGCACGTCAAGCGCGAGACCGGCCGGGAGAACCTGCACATCTGGGCGGGCGAGTGCCACGTGCACGCGGGCATCAACGGCCCGGAGCTGGCCGAGCGCGCGGCGGCGAACCCGGACGCCGACCTGTTCATCCACCCCGAGTGCGGTTGCGCCACCTCGGCGCTCTACCTCGCGGGCGAGGGCACCGTGCCGGCCGAGAAGGTCAAGATCCTCTCGACCGGCGACATGATCACCGCGGCGCGCGGCACCAGCGCGAAGTCGGTCCTGGTGGCCACCGAGATCGGGATGCTGCACCAGCTGCGCCGGGCCGCGCCGGAGATCGACTTCCGCGCGGTCAACGACCGGGCGTCCTGCCGCTACATGAAGATGATCACCCCGACCGCCCTGCTGCGCTGCCTGCGCGAAGGCCGCGACGAGGTGCACGTCGACCTGGCCACCGCCGAGCGCGCCCGGGGCGCGGTGCAGCGGATGATCGAGATCGGCAAGCCCGGCGGCGGCGAGTGAACACCCCGCTGTGGGAGGCCCGCGCCGACCTGGTGGTGGTCGGCACGGGCGTCGCGGGGCTGACGGCGGCGCTGCGCGCTCGGGAACTCGGCCTGCGGGTCCTGGTCGTGACCAAGGGCGACCAGCCCGACGGCAACACCCGCTGGGCGCAGGGCGGCGTGGCCGTCGTGCTGCCCGGTGAGCACGACGAGGGCGACACCGTCGACGCGCACGTCCGCGACACGCTCACCGCGGGCGCGGGGCTGTGCGACGAAGCCGCGGTCGGCGCGATCATCGCCGGCGGACCCGCTGCGGTGCAACGGTTGCGGGAGCGCGGCGCGGTGTTCGACGCGGCGCGCGACGGCAGGCTGGCGCGCACCCGCGAGGGCGGGCACAGCGCGTTCCGGGTGGTGCACTCCGGTGGCGACGCGACCGGCGCGGAGGTGGAGCGGGCGCTGCTCGCGGCGGCCGCCGACGGCCGGGTGCCGGTGCTGGAGCGGCACGTCGCGGTGGACGCCGTGCGCACGCCGCTCGGCCAGGTGTGCGGGCTGCTGGTGCTGGACTCGCACGGGGTGCCGGGCGTGCTGACCGCGCCCGCCGTGCTGCTGGCCAGCGGCGGCCTCGGGCAGCTCTACCAGGCCACGTCCAACCCGGAGGTGGCCACCGGCGACGGGCTGGCGCTCGCGCTGCGGGCCGGCGCGGTCGCGGCGGACGTCGAGTTCGTGCAGTTCCACCCGACCGTCCTGTACACCGGGCGGGGCGCGCGCGGCCGGTGCCCGCTGGTCACCGAGGCGGTGCGCGGCGAGGGCGCGGTCCTGGTGGACGCGAACGGCGCGCGGGTCATGC
The DNA here is from genome assembly GCF_056640475.1 of Saccharothrix sp. NBAS 001. Lineage (NCBI taxonomy): Bacteria > Bacillati > Actinomycetota > Actinomycetes > Pseudonocardiales > Pseudonocardiaceae > Saccharothrix > Saccharothrix sp. NBAS 001. The sequence continues at coordinate 6,102,956 of NZ_CM153251.1, read as the reverse complement.
GCGGCGTGCACCCGCTGGAGGACCTCGCGCCCCGGGACGTGGTGGCGGCGGCGATCACCCGGCACATGGCGGGCGCGCCCGGCGGCGTGGACGACCACGTGTTCCTCGACGCCACCGGGATCTCCGAGTTCGCGCGGCGGTTCCCCACGGTGCACGCGGCGTGCGTGACGGCGGGCGTCGACCCGTCCGCGCAGCCGATCCCGGTCGCCCCGGCGGCGCACTTCGCGTGCGGCGGCGTGGTGTCCGATGTGGACGGACGGACCGGCGTGACCGGGTTGTACGCGGCGGGCGAGGTGGCGCGCACCGGCCTGCACGGCGCGAACCGGTTGGCGTCCAACAGCCTGCTGGAGGGGCTGGTGGTCGGCACGCGCGCCGCCGAGGCGGTGGCGAGCGACCTCGCGCTGGGCGTCCTGACCCGCTGCACGGGCACCGCCGAGCTGCCGGTGGCCCCGGTCGCGGACCGCGACTCGTTGCAGCGCGTGATGTCCCGGTACGCGGCGATCGGCCGGGACGCCGAAGGTCTCGCGGTCGTCGGTTCGGTGCTCGACCTGTCCACTGTGGACCGCCGGCTGACCACCCGGGAACTGGTCGAGGACGCGGCGCTCACCGTGGCGGCGCGGGCGTTGATCGCGGCGGCGGCCCAGCGCACCGAGTCGCGCGGCTGCCACGTGCGGACCGACTACACCGCGCGCGACGACGTGGGCTGGTCGCGCAGCCAGGTGGTGCGGCTCAACCCGTCCGGGCAGCCCGTGCTGGCCGACCCGGCGGCGGCTTCGAGGGGAGTGGCATGACGCTCGACATGGACGACGTGCGGCGGGTCATCGGCACCGCGCTCGCCGAGGACCTCCGGTACGGACCGGACGCGACGACCGAGGCCACGGTGCCCGCCGACGCGGTCGCGGTGGCCGAGCTGACCCCGCGCGCGGCCGGTGTGCTGGCCGGGATCCCGGTGGCGCTGGCGGTGTTCGAGGAGGTGCTGGACTTCGAGGTGCTGGACCGCCGGGAGGACGGCGACAAGGCCGTGCCCGGCGAGCCCGCGCTGGTGCTGCGCGGCCCGGTGCGCGGGCTGCTCACCGCCGAGCGCACCGCGCTGAACCTGCTGTGCCACCTGTCCGGCATCGCCACGCTCACCGCCGCGTGGGTCGACGAGATCTCCGGGACCGCCGCGCGGGTGCGGGATTCCCGCAAGACGCTGCCCGGTCTGCGGCTGCTGGAGAAGTACGCCGTGCGCTGCGGCGGTGGCGTCAACCACCGGCTCGGCCTCGGGGACGCGGTGCTGATCAAGGACAACCACGTGCAGGCCGCCGGGTCGGTGGCCGCCGCGCTGCGGGCGGTCCGGGCGCACGCGCCGGACCTGCCGTGCGAGGTCGAGGTGGATTCCCTGGCACAGCTGGACGAAGCCGTCGCCGAAGGTGCGGAACTGGTGCTGCTGGACAACTTCACGGTCGCCGAGTGCGCCGAAGCGGTGCGGCGGGTCCGCGCCGCCGACGCCGGCGGGGTGCGGTTGGAGGCGTCGGGTGGGTTGACCTTGGACGTCGCCCGCGCCTACGCCGGGACCGGCGTGGACTTCCTGGCCGTGGGCGGGCTCACGCACTCCGCGCCGGCGCTCGACCTCGGGATGGACCTGCGCTGAGCCGGGCCCGCGCCCCCCGTGCGGGAGGGCGCGGCCCCCCGGCTCACGCCCGGTCGTCCTTCCTGGCGCGCTTGCGCTCGGCGTCGACCCGCTCGGCCGCGCTGCGCGCGGCGTCGTCGCGCTGGACGTCGACCTCTTCGCGCCGGATCGTGCCCGCGACCTGCTGCTGCTCGGTCACGGTTTCCTTGTCCAGGCGCACCTGCTCGACGGCCTCGGCGTGCTTCTGCACGACGGGCTCCTGCCGGTGCAGCGTGACCTCGGCCTCTTCCTCGGCGAACGCCTTGCCGGTGCCCTTGCCGTCGGCGGGCTCGCGCACCACGCGGACCTCTTCGTGCGTCACCGGGACGGTGATCGTCTTCTGCTCGGTGACCACGTGCTTGACCAGCCGCACGCGCCCGGCCTCGACCTCGCGCGTGCCGACCTCCAGCCGCTCCTCGTACCGGGTGACCGACGCGTCCCGGTCCGCGGTGCGGTCCCGGTCGGCGGCTTCGTGCCGACCCGTGACGTCCTGCCGGTCGGAGGTCCGGGTCTGCGCGGCGGCGGCGTTCTCCCGGGTGGTGCGGTCGCGGTTGGCGACGTGCTTCTGGTCCTTGGGGAGCCGGTCGTGCTGCCCGGTGTTCGCGGTCGGGATCAGGCCGTAGTACTCGTACAGCTCGGCCTGCTGCTCATCGGACATGTGCTCGTCGTCGACGTCGATCCGCGGCGAGTCCTTCACCACCCGCTTCTCCACCGGCACGGTGATGTGCCCGGCGGCGACCTCCGCGTCCTGGATCGGGACGAAAGACTCCTTCGTGCCGAACAGGCCGGTGTGCACGGAGGCCCACATCGGCCGCCCGTCCCGGTCGTCCAGCCACACCTGCTTCACCGACCCGATCCGCTCGCCGTGCGAGTCGATCACGTCGCTGTCGTACAACCGGTCGATCTCGGCCTGGTTGATCATGACAACCCCTTCGCCGCTCGGAACTCAGTGCGAGATTCCCCGCGAAGGCGGACTACCCGCGCCTCCGAGCGACGCCAAACCGCCGCTCACCCGGACGTGTGACGACGTCCCGCGAAAGAGACTCAGGACTACTGCGCGTGAGGTTTCAGGGGTGGGTGCCGGGTCAGAGCCGCCGGTTGGCCAGCACCGGGAGGGTGCGGCGGGCCTGCTCGACGGCGGCCACGTCCACGTCCGCGTACAGCACGCCCGGCTCCGCGCCCAGCGAACCCACGACCTCGCCGAGGGGCGAGGCGACCGCGCTGTACCCGATCCCGGTCGGCGCGCCGCCGTGGTCGACCGCCGGGTCGGCCTGCCCGCACGCGAGCACCCACGACGTGCTGTCCAGCGCCCGCGCCCGCACCAGCAGCTCCCACTGCTCCCGCTTGCCCGGCCCGGCGCCCCACGACGCGCCCAGCAGCACGGCCGAGGCACCCCGGTCGGCCAGCGCCCGGAACAGCTCCGGGAACCGGACGTCGTAGCAGGTCGCGAGGCCGAGGGTGACCCCGTCGATCTCGAACACCACCGGCCGCGCGCCGGGCGCGACGGTCTTCGACTCGGTGAACCCGAACGCGTCGAACAGGTGGATCTTGTCGTAGCCCACGTGCAGGCCGCCGCCGGTGACCAGCAGGGTGTTGGCCACCCGGCCGTCCGGGGCGGGGGTGAACATGCCCGCGACGACCACCACGCCGTGCTCGTCGGCGATCTCCCGCACGGCCGTCGCCCACGGCCCGTCCAGCGGTTCGGCGACCGGTCCGAGCGGCACGCCGAACCGGCACATGGCGGCTTCCGGGAACAGCACCACCCGGGCGCCGTCGGTGCGGGCGACCTGCCCGCGCAGCAGGTCGAGGTTGGCCGCCGGGTCGGCGGACGAGGTGATCTGGCAGAGCGCGACACGCATACCACCCACCATAGGTAGTGTCAGGTCCCGTGCGCTCCCTGTTGCCCCCGTTCGTCCTGGCCGCCGTCCTCGTCGTCGCGGGGTGCACGGGAACCACGACACCGAACGCGGAGGGCTCCGCGGACGGCAGCGCGATAGTGCTGGCCGACAGCGCCGAACCCGCGACGCTCAACCCGCTGCTCGGCTACGGCCGGGACGGCGTGTCGAAGGTCTACGACGGCCTGTTCGAGCACCGCGCGGACCGCTCGCTGCGCCCGCAGCTCGCCGAGGACCTGCCCAAGCCCGCCGCCGACGGCCTGTCCTGGACGGTGCGGCTGCGCGGGGACGTGAAGTTCTCCGACGGTTCCGCGTTCGGCCCGGAGGACGTCGTGGCCACCTACCGCGCGCTGCTCGACCCGGCGTCGGGGGCGACCGAGCGCGCCCGGTACGAGGGCCTGACCGGCGTGGAGCAGCTCGACGTGCGCACCGTGCGGTTCACCCTGGCCAAGCCGTGGGCGGCGTTCCCGCACCTGCTCACGCTGGGTCTGCTGTCCAGCGAGTCGTTCAGCGTGCCGCTCAAGGACATGGTCCCGGTCGGCACCGGGCCGTTCAAGGTCGCGGAGTGGCGCAAGGGCGACCGGCTGATCCTGGAGTCGAACCCGAAGCACTTCGCGGGCGAGCCGAAGGTCCGCAAGCTGACCGTGGTGTTCGTGCCCGACGACAACACGCGCGCGCAGCGGATGCAGGCGGGCGAGTTCGACGGCGCGGAACTGCCGCCGCGCCTGGCGCAGTCGTTCAACGGCACGAGCGGGATGCGCGTGGTCACCCACCGCAGCACGGACCTGCGCGCGGTGACCCTGCCCACCGGCCCGGTGACCGGCGACCCGGCGATGCGGATGGCGCTCAACCACGCGGTCAACCGCAAGGGCCTGGTCGACAACCTGCTGGGCGGCAAGGGTTCGGCGGCGGCCACGCCGGTACCGGACACCATGCCGGAGTTCTACGACCCGACCGCCGCGTTCGCCTACGACAAGATCCAGACCGAGCTGCTGCTGGAGCAGGCGGGCTGGGTGCGCGGCGCGGACGGCGTGCGCGTCCACAACGGCGTGCCCGCGCGGTTCACCCTGATGTACCCGATCGGCGACGTGGTGCGCGCCGACCTGGCCACGGCGTTCGTGGCCGACGCCAAGGCGATCGGCGTGGACGTCCAGTTGGCGGGGCTGAGCTGGGAGGCGATCACGCCCCGGCTGGGCACCGACGCGCTGCTCTACGGCGGCGGCGCGCCGTTCGACCCGGACCTCACCGCGTACCAGCCGCTGCACACCGGCAACCCCTGGGGCTACTCGAACCCGCAGGTCGACGCGGCGCTGGACGCGGGGCGCACGCTGCTGGACCCGGCCCAGCGGGTGGCGGCGTACCGGCAGTTCCAGCAGGCGTACCTGGCCGCGCCGGGGATGGCGGTGCTCGCGGCGGTGCAGCACACCTACGTCCTGCGCGACAACTGGACCGGCTACCAGGAGGTCGTGGACCCGCACGCGCACGGACCGCTGTCGTGGGGGCCGTGGTGGAACCTGGAGAAGTGGGCGGCGCGCTGAGTCGGGCGGGCGCGCCGGGTTTCGCGGGGTCTGCTGGGTTTTGCGGTCTGCCGGGTTCTGAGTGTCGCCGGGTTCTGAGTGTCGCGGGGTTCGGGGTGTCGCGGGGTTCGAGGGTCGGGCGGGGTGAAGTCCGGGGACCGATGGTGTAAACGGGAAGGGTGCGCCGGCTGCGGGCCGGCACCGATCTCCAGGGGAGCCACGTGATCGACCTGAACGCCGTCCGCGCCGACACCCCAGCCGCGAGCCGGCGGGTCTTCCTCGACTCGGCGGGCTCGTCGCTGCCGCCCCGGCCGGTGCTGGACGCGGTGATCGGCCACCTGGAGCGGGAGGCCGAGATCGGCGGCTACGGCGCGGGCCGGGAGCGCGCCGACGACCTGGAGGCGGGTTACGCGGTGTTCGCCGACCTGCTCGGCGCGGAGCCCGACGAGATCGCGTTCACCGACAGCGCGACGCGGTCGTGGCTGTCCGCGTTCGACGCCGTCCCGCTGGCCGCCGGCGACCGGGTGCTGATCACCGAGGTCGAGTACGCGGGCAACGCCGTGCCGCTGCTGCACCGGGCCCGGGAGGTCGGCGCGAGCGTGGAGGCGGTGCCGTCCGACGGGCGCGGCCAGGTCGACGTGGAGGCGCTGGAGGGGCTGCTGGACGAACGGGTCAAGCTGGTCTCGCTGGTGCACGTGCCGACCAACAACGGCCTGGTCAACCCGGTCGAGGAGGTCGTCGAGGCGGCGCACCGGGTGGGCGCGCTGGTGCTGCTGGACGCCTGCCAGTCGATCGGCCAGCTCCCGGTGCGGGCCGACGAGCTGGGTGTGGACCTGATCTCCGGCACCGGCCGCAAGTGGCTGCGCGGACCGCGCGGCACGGGCGTGCTGGTGGTGCGCCGGCGGGCCCGCGAGGTGCTGCGGCCCCGGCTGGTCGACCTGCACAGCGGCGAGTGGGTGGCGCCGGCGGAGATCCGGCTGCGCGAGGACGCGCGGGTGTTCGAGCTGTGGGAGACGAGCGTGGCCGACCGGCTCGGGTTGATCGCCGCCGCGCGGTACGCCCTGGAGCTGGGGGTGGACGGGATCGCGCGGGAGGTGGCGGACCGGGCCGACCGGTTGCGGCGCGGGCTGGCCGAGCTGCCGGGCGTGGAGCTGCGGGACATCGGCGAGCAGCGGTCGGGCATCGTCACGTTCACCGCCGCCGGCCGGCGCGCCGTGGAGCTGCGCGACGAGCTGGCCGGGCACGGCGTCGTGGTCAGCACCAGCCACGTCGGCTCGACGCTGCTGGACATGACCAGGCGCGGGCTCGACGAGGTGATGCGGGCATCACCCCACTACTTCGTCGAGCCCGCGCAGGTCGATCAGGCTGTGGAGGCTGTCAGCAGGTGCGTCCGATGATGCGCGGCACGCAGTCCGAGTAGGTCAAGAACAGCTCCACGGCGCTGTCGTTCCGGGCCGTCTGCGGCGCGATCTGGGTGTCACGCGGGTAGAACCCAGAAGTGCCGCCGGCGGACTGGGGGTACATCTCGAAGGTGTAGCTCCAGATCTTGTGCTGGAACCACATCCAGTCGTTCACGCTGCCGTCGGTGATGTAGAGGTCGCTGGACTGCTCCGGCGTGTAGCCGTTCAGCGACGCCATCCGGCGGCCGAGGGTGGAGAACGCGCTCTGCTGCGTCGCGTCCAGGCCAGGGGCGGTGTCGGCGGTCGTGTAGCCGTAAGGCCACAGGATCAACTCCGAGAACGTGTGCCAGTCGATGTGCGACTTGATCTGCTGCACACCGCCGACGACGCGGCTGTTCACGAAGTCCCGCACCCGCTGCGTCTCCGGCGCGGAGAACGCCGAAGGGCCGCGGTAGGTCTCGCTCGACGGGCTGGTGCTGGAACCGCCGCAGCAGCCCCACTTGTAGCCCCAGTTGCGGTTCGGGTCGGTGCCGCTGCCCTGGCGGTTCTTCCGCCACGCGCGGAACGAGCCGGACGCGATGTCGTACTCGGCACCATCCGGGTTGACGCTGGTGACGATCCAGATCTCGCGGGAGTCGACCAGGTTCTTGATGGCCGGGTTGGTGGCGTAGCCGTCGGTGTACTGCTTGATGATGCGCAGGCACATCTCGACGGTGAGGTGCTCACGGGCGTGCTGGTTGCAGGTGAACAGCACCTCGGGTTCGTTCTCGTCCACGCCGACGTTGTCGCTGATCTTCAGCAGCCACAGGTCGCGGCCTTCGTAGGACTTGCCGATGCTGCTGAGCTTGGCCAGGTCCGGGTGGTCGCGGACGGTCTGGTTCAGCTCGGCGACCGTCTCCGCGAAGTTGTGGTACCCGGTGTAGCCGGACGGGAAGTCCTGGGTGCCGACGTCGCCGGTCCGGTCGGTGAAGTCCGCCTTGCCCAGCGCCGCGAGCTGGGCGTCCGCGTCACCCAGGTTCTTCAGGGGGAGCCCGGTGGCGCGCAGCTGCCACTGCTGCCGGGGTTCGGCGATCACGGTGAGCGTCGACCCGTCCAGACCGAGCACGTCGACACCGGTCCGGGCCACCTTGGTCCGGGCCTCGGGGGTCGGCGCGGTGACCTCGAACATGGTCCGCTCGGGTGAACTGGTCGTGCTCGGCTGCGCTGTCACGGTGTTGAAGGGCAGCACCAGGGTCAGACACACGCCGAGCGCGGCGGCCGCTAGGCCGCGCCGCTTGAAGGACATTGCGCCTCCATCATCTGCAGGGTTTGCGACGGAGTTGTGCCTACGCAGCGTGGCCCGTTTGTCACAGTTCGGCATAGCCGCCGTTTGTCGGGTTCCCGTTGCTTTGCCCGGCTGACAGTTGACAGACCAATTCTGTTACTGGTCAGTACACCAAATCCGCAGAATTGCGGCCGATTGATGCATTCAACGTGCCGCTGTTCGGGCTAATCGGAGTGACTGATTGACTGGGTCGCCTGGGTGGGCGAGGGCGTGTGGCGGACATTCGCGTGGACATCTGCGTGGACATTTCGGGTGGTGAGCGGAGTGGGCGGAAGGTGTATGGGGCAGCGCGGTGGGCGTGATGGGCGCGGAGGGAGTGAAGGGCGTGGGGGGCGTGGGGGGCGTGGGGGTGGAGGGGCTGTGCAGGAGGCGGTGGCCCGGGAGGGGTCGGTGATCCTCCAGGCGGGGCGGGACCTGGTGGTGAAGTTCCAGGAGTCGCCGCCGTTCCGGTGGGGCACGGTGGGGGTGGTGCTGGCCGTGCTGGCGTGGCTGGTCTGGCCGGAGGCGCAGCCTCAGCGGAGTTACGCGCAGCCGTGGTTCGAGGCGCCCGTGCAGACGATCACGTCGGTCGTGCCGACCTCGGCGCAGCAGTCGGCGCTGCCCCCGGCGGTGCCCCCGGTGCCGACCTCGGTGCGGCCGCCGGAGGTCGTGCCGACTTCGGTGGTGCCGACTCCGGCGGGGGCCGAGCCCGCTCCCGTGGCGGTGTCCGAGGGGCCGCGGATCGTCATCGGGGTGGGTGATCCGACAAGCAGTTCGAAATGCGAGAAGGGGCGGTGCTACTGGATCAACACCCGGCTCACCGGATTCGCCGCGAACACGCCGGTGAGTGTGGAGCCCATCGGTGATCGGCGCAGTTTCAGCGAACCGTGCCGGGCGACGACGGATGCGTCCGGGGCGGTGGATTGCAACCGGACCCGGTACGACGTGCCCGGTGCGGAGGTGTACGTGTACGTGGACACGCTGGCCGGGCGGGTGGAGTCGAACCGGATCGTCTGGCCGTCCTGATCCGGATCGTGGACGTCTCGGGGCGGCCTGCGGCGGGTTCGTCCGGACGGCTTACCCTTAGGGCCATGCTCAACCGCATCGACCTGCGAGGTCGGGTCCCGTCTCCCGCTGAACTGCGCGCCGCGCTGCCGCGCGCCGAAGTGGACGTGGACGCGGTGCTGCATCACGTGCGGCCGATCGTGGAAGCGGTGCGGGAGCGCGGGGTCGAGGCGGTTCTGGAGTACGGCGAGAGGTTCGACCACGTGCGGCCCGAGTCGGTCCGCGTGCCGAAGGCCGAACTGGACCGTGCGCTGACCGAACTGGACCCGGCCGTGCGGGAGGCGTTGGAGGAGTCCATCGCGCGAGCCCGCAAGGTGCACGCCGACCAGCGGCGCACGGACACCACGACGCAGGTCGTGCCCGGCGGCACGGTCACCGAGCGCTGGGTGCCGGTCGCGCGGGTCGGCCTGTACGCGCCGGGAGGGCTGGCGGTCTACCCGTCCAGTGTGGTCATGAACGTGGTGCCGGCGCAGACCGCGGGCGTCGAGTCGCTGGTGGTGTGCTCGCCGCCGCAGGCCGAGTTCGGCGGTCGGCCGCACCCGACGATCCTGGCGGCGGCGGCGCTGCTGGACGTGGCCGAGGTGTGGGCGGTCGGCGGTGCCCAGGCCGTGGCGCTGCTGGCGTACGGCGGCGTGGACACCGACGGCGCGACGCTCGAACCGGTGGACCTGGTCACCGGACCGGGGAACATCTACCTGACCGCGGCGAAGAGGTTGCTGCGCGGGCTGATCGGGATCGACTCCGAGGCCGGGCCGACCGAGATCGCGGTGCTGGCGGACGCGACGGCCGACCCGGTGCACGTGGCCGCCGACCTGATCAGCCAGGCCGAGCACGACACGTTGGCGGCCAGCGTGCTGGTGACCACGTCGGTGGAGCTGGCCGACGCGGTGGACGCGGAGTTGGCGCGCCAGGTCGCGGCCACCAAGCACTCGGCCCGGGTGCGGACCGCGTTGGGCGGTCGGCAGTCCGGCGTGGTGTTGGTGTCCACTGTGGACGAAGGTCTGCGCGTGGTGGACGTCTACGCCGCCGAGCACCTGGAGATCCAGACGGAGTCCGCGCGCGAGGTCGCGGCCAGGGTCCGGGCCGCCGGGGCGATCTTCGTGGGGGCGCACTCGCCGGTGTCGTTGGGCGACTACTGCGCCGGGTCGAACCACGTGCTGCCCACGGGTGGTTGCGCGCGGCACTCGTCGGGGTTGTCGGTGCAGACGTTCCTGCGCGGGATCCACGTCGTGGACTACAGCGAGGACGCGTTGCGCGAGGTCGCGTCGAAGGTGGTGGCGTTGGCGGAGGCCGAGGATCTCCCGGCGCACGGGCAGGCGGTGACCGCGCGGTTCCGTGAGGTCGGTGGCGGTTCCGGTGGTGGTGCTGATGCTGGTGGTGCCGGTGGGTCCGGTGCCGGCGAAAACGGCGGGGGGCGGCGGTGAAGCCGGTCGGGGCGCGGGTGGAGTTGTCGGATCTGCCCCTGCGGGAAGATCTGCGCGGGCGTACGCCTTATGGTGCGCCGCAGTTGGATGTGCCGGTTCGCCTCAACACCAATGAGAACCCGTACGCGCCGTCCGCCGAGTTGGTGGCCGAGGTCGTTGCGGAAGTGGCGTTGGTGGCGGGAGAACTGCACCGGTACCCGGACCGGGACGCGGTGGCGTTGCGGGAGGATTTGGCCGCGTACCTCGCGTCGTCCACGGGGGTGCCGGTGACGGTGGCCAACGTGTGGGCGGCCAACGGGTCCAACGAGATCCTCCAGCAGATCCTCCAAGCGTTCGGCGGGCCGGGGCGTTCGGCGCTGGGGTTCGAACCGTCGTACTCGATGCACCCGATCATCGCGGCGGGCACCCGGACGGAGTGGTCGCCCACGCCCCGGCGTGCCGATTTCTCGTTGGACGTCGAACGCGCGGCCGAGATCGTGGCCGAGCGGCGGCCGGACGTGGTGTTCGTGACCAGCCCGAACAACCCGACCGGCCAGAGCATCCCGGTGGCCGACCTCAGGGTGCTGATCGAAGCGGCACCGGGGATGGTCGTGGTGGACGAGGCGTACGCCGAGTTCTCCGCGCGGGACAGCGCGGTGGGACTGCTGGACGAGTTCCCGCGCAAGCTGATCGTCAGCCGCACGATGAGCAAGGCGTTCGCGTTCGCCGGAGGCCGGCTGGGGTACTTGGCCGCCGCGCCGGCGGTGGTCGACGCGTTGTTGCTGGTGCGCCTGCCCTACCACCTGTCGGCGCTGACCCAGGCGGCGGCGCGGGCCTCGCTGAGGCACGCGGGGGAGACGCTCGGCTCGGTGGCACTGCTCGCCGCCGAGCGGGACCGCGTCGTGGAGTCGTTGGCGGGCCTGGGTTTCGACGTCGTGCCCAGCGACGCGAACTTCGTGCTGTTCGGGTGGTTCGAGGACGCGCGCGCGGCGTGGCGGTCCTACCTGGAACACGGCGTGCTGATCAGGGATGTCGGCATCGCGGGTCATCTGCGGGTGACGGTCGGTACTCCGGAGGAGAACGACGCGTTCCTCGCGGCGAGCAAGGAGGTTGGCCGGTGAGCCGGGTCGGCAAGGTGGAGCGGACCACCAGGGAATCGTCGGTGTACGTCGAGGTCGACCTCGACGGCACCGGGCGCGTGGAGATCGGCACCGGGGTCCCGTTCTACGACCACATGCTGACCGCGTTGGGCGTGCACGGGTCGCTGGACCTCGTGGTGCGCGCGACCGGGGACGTCGAGATCGACGCCCACCACACGGTCGAGGACGTGGCGATCGTGCTGGGTCAGGCGTTGCGGGAAGCGTTGGGGGACAAGGCGGGCATCCGCCGGTTCGGCGACGCGTGGATCCCGATGGACGAGACCTTGGCGCACGCGGCGGTGGACGTGTCCGGGCGGCCGTACTGCGTCCACGTGGGCGAGCCGGAGCAGTTCAACACGTTCACGATCGGCGGGAACTACCCGTTCGTGCTGAACCGGCACGTGTTCGACTCGTTGGCGTTTCACGCGGGGATCGCGTTGCACGTGCGGGTGGAGTACGGGCGCGACCCGCACCACATCACGGAGGCGGAGTTCAAGGCGGTGGCGCGGGCGTTGCGCGCGGCGGTGGAGCCGGACCCGCGAGTGGGCGGTGTGCCGTCCACCAAGGGCGTGCTGTAGCGCTGTGCTGCTGAAGGGGCTCCAGGTCGCAGGAGTTGTGGCCCGGGGCAGCTGTGGTCCGCGCGGGGGCTGTAGGCCGAAGGAGCTGTAGTGCCGAAGGAGTACGTGGTCATCGGGTTGCTCGCGTTGGCGGGCTTCCTGATCGGCGGTGTGTACAGCACGTGGAAGACGGCGCGCGGGTTGGCGATCGTGCTGGCGGTGTTGGTGGTGGTCGCGGTGGGTGGCGCGATCGCCTGGCTGGTCTAGTGCTCGTCCCGGATTTTCAGGTAGGCGGGCGGAACGGCTCGGGCCAGCCACACGCCGTTCGCGCTCACCCGGAACTCGTGGCCGTCGGCGTGCATCCGGTGGGCGGCCACTTCGAGGACCACCGGCTTGCCTCGGCGGGCACCGACCCGGATCGCGGTGTCGACCGTCGCCGAGAGGTGCACGTCGTGGCGGAACATCGGGCGCAGGCCCTCGGCGAGGATGTCGGGTAGGAATTTCGCGACCGTGCCGTGGTAGAGGACGGCCGGGGGTTCGGTGACCGGCAGGTCGAGGTCGACCTCGACGGTGTGGCCCTGGTTGGCGCGGATTCGGCCGTCCTCGATCGTGAAGCGCTGCTTGTCGTTGCCGGCGACCACTTCCCGGACGTTGTCGTGGGTGGTGCGCAGGGCCCGGACGAACGCGTCCAGGTCGACCCAGCCTGCCGGGTCGAGGGTGAGGCCCGCCGATTCGGGGCTGTGTCGCAGGTGTTTGGACATCCGCTTGGACAGGCGGATCATTTCTCGTTCTTGCACGACGCACAGTGCAGCACGGCGGGTCGGCGTGCGGCCAGCCTGTTTCGGTGGGTCACCTCGAACGTGTGCGGTGGGTCGGTGGGTCGGTGGGTCGGCGGGTGGTAGGTCGGTGGGTCGGTGGGTGGTGGGTCGGTGGGCGGGGCACAGTGGGTCGGTCGGTTCGGGTGGCGGGTCAGGTGCCGCCTTCGCTGGCGGGCTTGAGCTTGGGCGCACCCGGGCCGTCGGAGGCTTGTTCGTCCTCGAAGTTGTGCAGGAAGCAGCTGCGCAGGGAGAGGCAGCCGCAGCCGATGCACGAGGTCAGCCGGTCGCGCAGGCGGATCAGGGCGTCGATCCGGGCGTCGAGTTCGGTCTGCCAGGTGGTGGAGAGCCTGCTCCAGTCGGATTTCGTGGGCGTCCGGTTGTCGGGGAGGGTGGCCAGTGCGTCGTTCACGTCCTCCAGGCTGAGCCCCACGCGTTGCGCCGTGCGGATGAACGCCAGCCTGCGCAGCACCGAACGGGGGTAGCGGCGCTGGTTGCCGGCGGTGCGTTCGGACGCGATCAACCCCCGTTCCTCGTAGAACCGCAGCGCGGTGTGCGGCACGCCGCTCCGCTCGGCGACCTGGCCGATGGTCAACATCTCCGGCAGCTTGCTCACCGGGTCATCTTAAGCCTTGACCTCGACCTAAGTCGAAGTTGTTGGGTGGGTTCATGGGAGATGCGAGCGGAGTGGGTCTGGGCGGGGCGGGTGCGGGTGGGGTGGGTGCCGGCGGGGTGGGTGTGGGGGAGGTGGGGTTCGGGGGCATACCGGCGTTGTTCGAGCGGATGTCGGGGGACGAGAAGCACGAGTGGGCGGCTGCGTCGACGTTGCACGTGCTGTGGGTGCTGTACGACCGGGTGCTGAACGTGTCGCCGGAGCGGGTGGACGACCCCGACCGGGATCGGTTCCTGCTGTCCAAGGGACACGGGCCGATGGCGTACTACGCGGTGCTGGCGGCCAAGGGGTTCCTCGATCCGTCCACTTTGGACACGTGGACGCAGTGGGATTCGCCGTTGGGGCAGCACCCGGACCGGGTGCTGGTGCCGGGGGTGGAGATCGGCAGCGGGTCGTTGGGGCACGGGTTGCCGATCGCGGTCGGGGTGGCGGTCGGGTTGCGGTTGCAGGGGCGTTCGGCGCGGGTGGTGGTGCTGGTCGGGGACGCGGAGTTGGACGAGGGCAGCAACCACGAGGCGATCGCGCTGGCGGGTCGGTTGGGGTTGTCGAACCTGACGGTCGCGGTGGTGGACAACGAGTCCGGCACGTACGGGTGGCCCGGAGGGGTGGCCACCCGGTTCGCGGTCGAGGGGTGGGCCACGTCCACTGTGGATGGTCGGGACCAGGACGCCCTGTACTCGGCGTTCGTGGGGGTCGACGGCGAGCGGCCGTCGGTGGTCGTGGCGCGAGTTGTCAAAGGGGAGTGATCGAGGTGGGTTCGACGGGTGCGTCGTCGATGCGGCAGGAGTTCGTGGCTGCGGTTGAGGAGGTGATGGAAACCGATCCCCGGGTGGCGGTGGTGCTGGCGGAGATTTCCCGGGACGCGTTCCGGCCGTCGCCTCGGGTGGTGAACGTGGGGATTCGCGAGCAGGCGATGGTGGGGGTCGGCAGTGGACTCGCGTTGAGCGGGATGCGGCCGGTGGTGCACACCTACGCGCCATTCTTGGTGGAACGGCCGTTCGAGCAGATCAAGCTGGATTTCGGGCACCAGGACGTGGGTGGGGTGTTCGTCGGCATCGGTGGTTCCTATGACGATCCGGTGTGGGGGAGGACTCACCAGGCACCGGGTGATGTGGCGTTGTTCGACACTTTGCCCGGGTGGCGGATCGTGGTGCCCGGGAATGGTGGAGAAGTCGGCGAGGTGGTGCGGGAGGCGCTCGGGTCGGATGACCGGGTCTACATCCGGCTGTCGTTGCGGGAGAATTCGCGGGCTTATCCGGTGAGTCGGGGGCTCACCGAGGTCCGACGTGGTGGTGGCGGGGTGGTGGTGGCTGTCGGGCCGATGTTGGATCCGGTGCTCGCGGCTACCGAGGGGGTGGACGTGACGGTGCTGTACGCGTCCACGGTCCGGCCGTTCGACGAGGGTGGGCTGCGGGCCGCGGTGGCGGCTTCGCGGGCTGACGTGTTGTTGGTGGAGCCGTATTTGGCCGGGACTTCCGCGCACGTGGTGGCCGAGGCGCTGGCGGACGTGCCGCATCGGTTGCGGGCGTTGGGGGTGCGGCGGGAATCCGAGTTGCGGGCTTACGGGACCGCTGAGGATCACGATTCTGCCCATGATTTGGATGTGTTGGGGATTGCGGCTGCGGTTCGGCGGTTGTTCGGGCATCCGGTGTGAGGGTGTTCGGGTTCAGGGATTAAGAGCGACGCTCGCCGCTGGGCAGGCCACCGGGGAGGTGGGCGTCGTGTTCTCCCCGTCTGTCCTGGTCGGAGACAACCACCCTTTGCCAGGGAATGCAAGCGAAAAGCGTGCTTGCATTCCCTGGCAAAGCGCGGTTCGCTGGCGCGCAGGCCAGACGGGGAGAACACGACGCGGCGGCGGCGGTTTGTTGGTGCTTGAGTGGTGATCGTTGGTGGGAATGGGAGTGTTTGTGTGTCGGTGCGTTTTGAAGTTTTGATTGCGTTTGAGGGTGTCTTTTGATGCCGTTGTGGGGTGCTTTTGTGGATGCCTTTGCGTGCTTGGGTGCTTTTGTGGGTGCTTTTGTCGGTATGGGCGTAGGTATCTTTGTGGGTGTGGGTGCGGGTGCGGGTGGGTGGGTGGGTGGGTGACGGGGGTGGTGTGGCTGGGGGCTGAAGGGAGGGGTCTGTGGGACTTGGGGGAGTTGGGGGAGTTGGGTCTGGGGAGTGGTGGTTTCTGGTTGTCCGTGCGTCGGATGTTCGTGTGGGGTTGGTCTGGGGCATGATCTCTTGTCGTGAGCGTGCCAAGAACCCTGATCTGGACACACGCGCCTACGGCTGAGTTGCAGTTGGCGTTGCACCGGGCTGTGGCCGGGCCTGCAGCGTTGGTGCCGGTCGAGTCGGGGACGGTGTTGTTGCCTCCCTTGGGGATCGGGTTCGCTGCTGCCCAGCGGTTCGCGTCGCGGGTTCGGGAGGTTTCCGGCGGGTCCGGGTTGTTGGTCCGGTGGGACGACCTGCGGGGTGGGGTGGTCTGGTCGGACGGGGACGCCAGTGGGTTCTCCGGGGCCGCGCGGCGGTTGGTGGGGGTTGTCGGGTGGTGGCGGTTGAAGGCGGTTTCCGGGGAGTTGCCGGTGTCGGCTGACGTGGCCGAGGTTCGTTCGCTGGTTTCGCAGGGGCGGGCCGACACGTGGGTTCGCGCGTTGCCCGATCGGGCCGGGTTGGCGATCAACACCGTGTTGCCCGTGGTGCCGGTGACGCAGGGTGGGGCTCCGTTGGCCTAGCCTGGTGCCGTGGCACCACGAGTCGTCGTACTGGACTACGGATCCGGCAACCTGCGTTCCGCCGAGCGCGCCCTCCAGCGGGTGGGTGCCTCGGTCGAGGTCACTTCCGACCGGCGCGCGGCCTTGGACGCCGACGGGCTGGTGGTGCCGGGGGTCGGGGCCTACGCGGCGTGCATGGACGGGCTCAACGCGGTCAAGGGTGGGCGGATCATCGGGGAGCGGCTCGCCGGTGGCCGGCCCGTGCTGGGGATCTGCGTGGGCATGCAGATCCTGTTCGACCGGGGTATCGAGCACGGCGTGTCCACCGAGGGCTGTGGCGAGTGGCCGGGGACGGTCGAGCGGCTCGTGGCACCGGTGGTGCCGCACATGGGCTGGAACACGGTCCGCGCTCCGTCCGGGACCCGGTTGTTCGAGGGGCTGGCCGACGACACGCGCTTCTACTTCGTGCACTCCTACGCGGTTCGGCGGTGGGAGTTGGAGCCGTCCGAGGTGATCCGGCCGCCGTTGGTGACGTGGGCCACCCACGGCGGTGACGAGTTCGTGGCCGCTGTGGAGAACGGGCCGTTGTGGGCCACTCAGTTCCACCCGGAGAAGTCCGGGGACGCGGGTGCCCGGCTGTTGGAGAACTGGCTGCACAGCTTCCGGTGACGGGGGCGGAGGTGTGCGGGTGTCGGTGGCAACTAGGCTGTTCGCGTGACTTTCACGTTGCTTCCGGCCGTTGACGTGGCCGCCGGTCAAGCCGTCCGACTGGTGCAGGGCGAAGCCGGCACCGAGACCTCCTACGGCTCCCCGCTGGACGCGGCCTTGGCTTGGCAGCGCGACGGTGCGGAGTGGGTGCACCTGGTCGACCTCGACGCGGCCTTCGGGCGTGGCAGCAACCGGGAACTCGTCGCGCAGGTCGTCGGGTCGCTCGACGTCGAGGTCGAGCTGTCCGGGGGTATCCGGGACGACGCTTCGCTCGCCGCCGCGCTCGGGACCGGGTGCGCGCGGGTGAACCTGGGCACGGCCGCGCTGGAGGACCCGGTGTGGTGCGCCAAGGCGATCGCCGAGTTCGGGGACCGGATCGCGGTCGGGCTGGACGTGCGGATCACCGCCGACGGGCACCGGCTGGCGGCTCGGGGCTGGACGCGGGACGGCGGCGACCTGTGGGAGGTGCTCGACCGGCTGGACCGGGACGGGTGCGCCCGGTACGTGGTCACCGACGTCGGCAAGGACGGCACGTTGCGGGGGCCGAACGTCGACCTGCTGCGCGAGGTGTGCGACCGGACCGACGCGCCGGTCATCGCGTCCGGCGGGGTGTCCAGTGTGGACGACCTGGTGGCGTTGGCCGCGCTGTCGCGGGACGGCGTCGAGGGCGCGATCGTCGGCAAGGCGCTCTACGCGGGCGCGTTCACGCTTCCCGAGGCGCTCGCCGCGGTGCGCTGATCGCCTTGGTGAACTCCTCGGTGATGTGGGCTTCGGCCGCGGCCCGGGTGACGCCGGTCGCCGCCATCACCTTGGCCGCGGTGCCGTCCTCCTCCGCCAGCAGGCCGAGGAGGACGTGCTCGGTGCCGACGAACGCGTGACCCAGCCGCAGGGCCTCGCGGGTGGTGAGTTCGAGCGCTTTCTTGCAGTGGGCGCTGAACGGTTGCGGGTCGGGGCGTTGACGGCTGGTGTTGTCCAGGGTGTTGAGGACGGCCAGCCTGGTGGTGCCCTCCGCGCCCTCCAGCTTGGCGATGGTCTTGGCGGCCAGGCCGCCGGACTCGTCCATCAGCCCGAGCAGCAGGTGCTCGGTGCCGATCCGCTCGCTGAACCTCGCGTGGTGGCGGGCCAGGACGACGACCCGCCTGGCCCGGTCCGTGTAACGGTCGAAGGTCGGCTTGAGGTCGGGCGACTCCTTGGGCACGAAGCGCTTCTGCGCGGCCTGCTTGGTGACGCCGATGCTCTCGCCGATGTCGGTCCAGCTCGCCCCCGCGCGGCGGGCCTCGTCCACGAAGTGGCCGATCAGGTGGTCGCCCAGTTCGTCCAGCTGCCCGCTCAGCCGCACGGCGACGGTCAGCCTGCCCAGGACGTCGGGGTGCTCCTGGGCGACGGTGACGATCAGATCGGTCAGCTGGACCGGCACGGTGACCACCCGTCAACTCTAGGTTGACGGTCTGGGTGGGGTCAACCGGTGGTTGACGGCACGATCTCGATGCCGACGGTGCCGGTCCGGCCTCGGCGCAGCCGGCTGCCGAGCAGGGTGAGGCGGCCGACCAGGCCGTACTTGCGGGCGATCAGGGTCCGGGTCTGGTCGCTCGACGCCGCGTCCTGGACCTCGGCCCTGGCGGTGGTGCTGTCGCCGGTCTGGTTGCCGCGGAAGTCGCAGGGGGCGATGGTGACCTCGCCGTTGTTGCGGATGCGCTTGACCTTGCCCGCGTCGGCGGCGGACCAGACGTAGATCGTCCCGCCGCTGCGGGCCGCCCAGACGGGTGTGGGGACCGGGGTGCCGTTCTTGCGGAAGGTCGTGAGGAGCAGGTACTTCTCGTCGCCGAGGCTCATGCCGGTCACGCTAACCCCGGAGGGTGGGACTCGTGCGGTGAGGCTGGGGCGGGAGCTGGGAGGGGAGCGGGGGTCGCGTCACGTGGGGGCGTCGGCCGGGGCGTCGGCCCTGGTGTTGCGGGAGGCCTGGTGTGGGCCGGAGTGCCCTGATGTGGGTGGGACCGCCCACCCCTCCGGAGAGGGGCGGGCGGTCCCGTTCGCACTTAGAGCGGCTGGACGTTGGTGGCCTGGGGGCCCTTGGCGCCCTGGCCGACGTCGAAGCTCACGCGCTGGTTCTCTTCCAGGCTACGGTAGCCGTTGCTCTGGATCTCCGAGTAGTGCACGAACACGTCCGCGCCGCCGTCCTCGGGGGAGATGAAGCCGAAGCCCTTCTCCGAGTTGAACCACTTCACAGTGCCCTGGGCCATCTTTTCCCACTTCGTATAGATGCCGGCGGCGCTGGTGCGTCGCCGTGGCTGCTTCAAAGCGGGGGATCTTCCCTGAACCGGGAGAAATCACACGCTCGAAACGCGGTTCGCGAGCGTGGATGACACGGACACAAAACCTCAAAGCCACTACCAGTGAACCACGACTTGGCGGCGGAGTCGAACCGGAGTCGGACTCGGGTTGGGGGACGAGTCGCGCGTCACGCGCGGGCGGGCGGGGGTCGGGTGGTCCGGGAGCACCCCGGGAGCACCTCCCCGTAGGCTTTCGCCCATGTCAGTCGCGGTGCGCGTGATCCCCTGCCTGGACGTCGACCGGGGGCGGGTGGTGAAGGGGGTCAACTTCACCGACCTGGTGGATGCCGGTGACCCGGTCGAGCTGGCCCGCGCCTACGACGCCGAGGGTGCCGACGAGCTGACCTTCCTGGACGTCACGGCGTCCTCCTCGGACCGCGAGACGACGTTCGACGTGGTCCGCCGCACCGCCGAGCAGGTGTTCATCCCGCTGACCGTGGGCGGGGGCGTGCGCGCGCCCGAGGACGTCGACAAGCTGCTGCGCGCGGGCGCGGACAAGGTGGGGGTCAACACCGCCGCGATCGCGCGGCCCGAGCTGCTCGGGGAGCTGTCCCGGCGGTTCGGGGCCCAGTGCATCGTGCTGTCGGTGGACGCCCGGCGGGTGCCGGAGGGCGGGCGGCCGACGCGGTCCGGGTTCGAGGTGACCACGCACGGCGGGCGCCGGGGGACCGGGCTCGACGCCGTCGAGTGGGCCGCGCGCGGGCAGGAGCTGGGGGTCGGCGAGATCCTGCTGAACTCCATGGACGCCGACGGCACCAAGGCCGGGTTCGACCTGGAGCTGATCCGGCTGGTGCGCGCGGTCGTGGACGTCCCGCTGATCGCCAGCGGCGGCGCGGGGACCGTCGAGGACTTCCCGCCCGCCGTCGAGGCCGGCGCGGACGCGGTGTTGGCGGCGAGCGTGTTCCACTTCGGTACGTTGCGGATCACCGAGGTCAAGAAGGGCCTGCGGGACGCGGGCGTGGAGGTTCGCTGAGCATGCGCGACACACCCATCGAGGTGCGGTTGGCCGTCCTGGTCGGGGCGGTCGGCGGTCTGCTGTTCGTGGTGGAGGGGCTGGTCCGCTGGCAGGGCGACGGCGACCCGGCGTGGATCAAGTTCCCGATCATCCTGCTGGTGCTGGAACTGCTGGTGGCGGGCGGTCTGCTGGCCGGGCTCCGGCTGGTCCGGCCGGCCGGTGCGGTGGTCTACATGCTGATCGGCCTGATCCACCTGCTGGCCGTGCTCGGCGAAGGGCCGGTGTGGGTGCTGGTGCTGTCCGGTCTGCTCTCCGCCCTGCACATCTTCGGCGCGGTGCTGCTGAACACCCGCCCGGCGCGACTGCACTTCGGGGGCGAGCGGTGACCGGCGAACTGGACCCGACGATCGCCACCCGGCTCAAGCGCACGGCGGACGGGCTGGTGTGCGCGGTGGCGCAGCGGCGTGGCACCAACGAGGTGCTGATGGTCGCGTGGATGGACGACGAGGCGCTGCACCGCACGTTGACCACGCGCCGCGCCACGTACTACTCGCGCAGCCGCCGCCAGCTGTGGGTGAAGGGCGAGACGTCCGGCCACACCCAGTACGTGCACGAGGTGCGGCTGGACTGCGACGGCGACACGCTCCTGCTGGTGGTCGACCAGGTGGGTGGGGCCTGTCACACCGGGGACCGGACGTGCTTCGACTCGACGGTGCTGCTCGCGCCCGAGGCGTGACGCGCCCGGTCAGCCGATGTCGCCGGTGAGGTAGCGCTGGAGGTTGGGTGCGACGGCCTTGACCATCGTCTCGACGTCGGCGCTCGCCAGCGGTTCGAACCGGACCACGTAGCGGACCATGCCCATGCCGAAGATCTGGGTCGCGGCGAGCGTGGCGCGCAGTTCGGGGCGGTCCGAGCCGATCCCGGACAGCACCCGGTGCAGCAGGTGCTGGACGAAGAACTCGCGCAGCACCTCGGCCACCCGGTCGTGCGCGGTGACGCTGCGCATCAGGGCGGCGAAGTGGCCGCCGCCGGTGGCGTCCCAGATGCCCAGGAAGTTGCGCACGATCCGTTCGCCGATCTCCTCGGCCGGGCCCGCGAGGAGGCGTTCGACCAGCGTGTTCGGGTCGATCGGGACCTGGAGCACGGCCTTGGCGAACAGGCCCTCCTTGCCGCCGAACCAGTGGTTGACCATCGCCGCGTCGACCCCGGCGCGGGACGCGATGGACCGCACGGTCGCGCCTTCGTAGCCGCGTTCGACGAACGTCTCGCGGGCGGCGGCGAGCAGCGCGGCCTTGGTGTCCTCCCCGCCGGCCCGGCGGCCCCGGCGCTTCGGCTCGGTCTGTTGCGTGCCTTCGTTCACTTCTCCATGATGGGTCACGTCGCGCCTTTTTTCAACGTACGTTGAAATATGTGCACGGGCAGTCACCGGCCGTGATGCGGTCCAGCCTCACACAGCGGCGCGTCGATCGCCGCTTGCTGCCGCGTGGGTGCACGGTCCGTGGGCCGTGCGGGGATTCGTATAGGGCGACACGGCACAATGTCCGCATGGTGAGCGTCATCGGTGCAGGTGCGGGTCTGGGCGAGGTCAGCCCGACGCGCGAGGAGTTCCGCGAACTCGCCGCGCAGCGGCGGGTGATCCCGGTGGTGCGCCGGCTGCTCGCGGACGCGGAGACCCCCGTCGGGCTCTACCGCAAGCTCGCGGCCGACCGTCCCGGCACGTTCCTGTTCGAGTCGGCCGAGAACGGCCGTTCCTGGTCGCGCTGGTCGTTCGTCGGCGCGCGCAGCGCGGGCGCGCTCACCGCGACCGGCGGCGAGGCGTTCTGGCTCGGGCCGCACCCGGTGGGCCTGCCCGAGGGCGGCGACCCGCTGGTGGCGCTGCGCGAGACCATCGAGGTGCTGCGCACCGACCCGCTGCCCGGCCTGCCGCCGCTGACCGGCGGGATGGTCGGCTACATCGGCTACGACGCGGTGCGCCGGCTGGAGAAGCTGCCGAACCTCGCCGAGGACGACCTGAAGGTCCCCGAGCTGGTGATGCTGCTGGCCACCGACCTGGCCGCGCTGGACCACCACGAGGGCACCGTCACGCTCATCGCCAACGCGATCAACTGGGACGACTCGCCGGAGCGGGTGGACGCCGCCTACGAGGACGCGGTGGCCCGCCTGGACCTGATGACCCAGGACCTCCAGAGCCCCGCGCCGCCGACCGTCGCGGTGTTCTCCCGGCCCAAGCCGGAGTTCGTGCGGCGGCGGTCCCAGCAGGAGCACTACGACGTCGTGGAGCAGGCCAAGGAGGCCATCCGGGCGGGCGAGGCGTTCCAGGTCGTGCTGTCGCAGCGGTTCGAGATGCGGACCACCGCCGACCCGCTGGACATCTACCGCGTGCTGCGCACGTCCAACCCCAGCCCGTACATGTACCTGCTGCGGCTGGACGACTTCGACATCGTCGGGTGCAGCCCGGAGTCGCTGGTCACCGTGCGCGACGGCAAGGCGACCACGCACCCCATCGCGGGCACCCGCTGGCGGGGCGTGGACGACGAGGAGGACGCCCTGCTGGAGAAGGACCTGCTCGCCGACCACAAGGAGCGCGCCGAGCACCTGATGCTGGTCGACCTGGGCCGCAACGACCTGGGCCGGGTGTGCAAGCCGGGCTCGGTGACCGTGGTCGACTTCTTCAAGGTCGAGCGGTACAGCCACGTGATGCACATCGTGTCCACGGTCAGCGGCGAGCTGGCCGAGGGGTGCACGGCGTTCGACGCGGTGGCGGCGTGCTTCCCGGCCGGGACGCTGTCCGGCGCGCCCAAGCCGCGCGCGATGGAACTCATCGAGGAGCTGGAGCCGACCCGGCGCGGCCTGTACGGCGGCGTGGTGGGCTACCTGGACTTCGCCGGCGACGCGGACACCGCCATCGCCATCCGGACCGCGCTGGTCCGCGACGGCGTGGCCTACGTGCAGGCCGGCGGCGGCATCGTGGCCGACTCGGACCCGGTCGCCGAGGACAACGAGTGCCTGAACAAGGCGGGCGCGGTGCTCTCGGCGATCGCGACCGCGCAGACCATGGCCCCGGCGGTGGACCCGGCCCGTGTCTGAGGACGTGCCCCGGACCGCGCCGACCCGGCGTCCACTGTGGATCGTGGTGCTGCTGCTCCTGGCCGGGGCGGCGGCGCTGTGGGGGTCCGCGAAGCTCGCCTGGGACGCTTCGGCGGACCGCGCCGGCGAGGACGTGGTGCCCGCCCTGGTGCCGCTGGCGCTGCTGTGCCTGGCCGCGATCGCCGCCGTGGTGGCGCTGAGCGGCTGGGTGCGGCGGGCGCTGGGCGTGGTCGTGCTCGCGGCCGGTGGCGTGGCGGCGTGGCTCGCGGTGGCGGAGTCCGGATCGCCGCTCGGGCGCGGCACGGCGGCGCTGGGCGGAATTCTGGTGCTCGGCGCGGGCGTTGTGCTCGTCGTGAGGGGATCGGCGATGCCGAGGCTGGGCGGCGGCTACCAGACACCGGGCGCGGCCAAGCGCAGCGCGGATCCCGAGCGGGAGCTGTGGAACGCGCTGGAGCGCGGCGACGATCCCACGGAACGGGACTGACCTGGCGCTGACCGCCGGCTGACGGCGGGGTGGCGCACGTTTGCGCACGTGGACTCGGAAGGACCCTGGTCATCTGCGCGAATGGGACTACCCGGTGGCCGGACGGAGCCCCGGCCGGGGTTAGCATCCTCGTGGCGGGAAGGGGAGCATGACGTGCGGGAGCTGGCGAGCGAAACGGATGGACTGACGGACACGGGCGAGGTGCTCGGATGACCGTTCTGGAGTCGATCATCGAGGGCGTCCGCGAGGACTTGGCCGTGCGCGAGGCGGAACTGCCCTTCGACGTGCTCAGGGAGAAGGCCGCGAAGGTGGCGCCGCCGCAGGACGTGATGGCGGTCCTGCGGTCGCCGGGCGTGGGCGTGATCGCGGAGGTCAAGCGGCGCAGCCCGTCCAAGGGCGCGCTGGCGGAGATCCCGGAGCCCGCGGAACTGGCCGCGCAGTACGAACTCGGCGGCGCGCGGGCGATCAGCGTGCTGACCGAGCAGCGGCGCTTCGGCGGGTCCTTGGCGGACTTCGACGCGGTGCGGGCCGCGGTCGGTGTTCCGTTGCTGCGCAAGGACTTCATCGTCAGCCCCTACCAGGTGCACGAGGCGCGCCTGCACGGCGCGGACCTGGTGCTGCTGATCGTGGCGGCGCTGGAGCAGAACGCCCTGGTGTCGCTGCTGGACCGGGTCGAATCGCTGGGCATGACGGCGCTGGTCGAGGTGCACACGGCCGAGGAGGCCGACCGCGCGCTGGAGGCCGGGGCGAGCGTCATCGGCGTGAACGCGCGCAACCTGCACACGCTGGAAGTGGACAAGGACGTGTTCGGCCGGATCGCGCCCGGTCTGCCCTTCGAGACGATCAAGATCGCCGAGTCCGGGGTGACCGGGCCGGGCGACCTGATGTCGTACGCGGGTGCGGGCGCGGACGCGGTGCTGGTCGGCGAGTCACTCGTGACGAGCGGCGACCCCAAGGTCGCGGTCAACAAGCTGGTGACGGCGGGGTCGCACCCCGCGTGTCCCCGGCCGAGCCGATAAGGGAGCAGCGCATGGCGCGCGGCCAGTTGGCACCCACACCCCACGACCCGGACGAGCGTGGCCACTTCGGGCCGTGGGGCGGCCGGTACATGCCGGAAGCGCTCATCGCCGCGGTGGACGAGCTGGCGACCTTCTACGAGAAGGCGCGCGTCGACCCGGAGTTCCTGGACGAGTTCTTCCGGCTGCTGCGCGACTACGCGGGGCGGCCGTCGCTGCTCACCGAGGTCCCGAGGTTCGCCGCGCACGCCGGCGGCGCGCGGGTGTTCCTCAAGCGCGAGGACCTCAACCACACCGGCTCGCACAAGATCAACAACGTGCTGGGCCAGGCGCTGCTCACCAAGCGGATGGGCAAGAAGCGGGTCATCGCGGAGACCGGGGCGGGCCAGCACGGCGTCGCCACGGCCACCGCGTGCGCGCTGATGGGCCTGGACTGCGTCGTCTACATGGGCGAGGTCGACACCGAGCGGCAGGCGCTGAACGTGGCGCGGATGCGGCTGCTCGGCGCCGAGGTCATCCCGGTCAAGACCGGGTCGCGGACGTTGAAGGACGCGATCAACGAGGCGCTGCGCGACTGGGTGGCCAACGTCGAGGACACCCACTACCTGCTCGGCACGGCGGCGGGTCCGCACCCGTTCCCCGTGCTGGTGCGCGACTTCCACCGGGTGATCGGCATCGAGGCCCGCGCCCAGGTGCTGGAGCAGGCGGGCCGGCTGCCCGACGCGGTCGCGGCGTGCGTGGGCGGCGGGTCCAACGCGATCGGCATCTTCCACGGCTTCATCGACGACCCGTCCGTGCGGCTGGTCGGCCTGGAGCCCGGCGGTGACGGCATCGACACCGACCGGCACGGCGCGACGCTGACCGTGGGCACGCCCGGGTCGCTGCACGGCGCCATGTCCTACGTGATGCAGGACGAGGACGGCCAGATCACCGAGGCGCACTCGATCTCGGCCGGTCTGGACTACCCCGGCGTCGGCCCGGAGCACGCGCACCTCAAGGACACCGGCCGCGCCGAGTACCGGCCGGTGACCGACGCGGAGGCCATGGAGGCGTTCGCGCTGCTGTCCCGGACCGAGGGCATCATCCCGGCCATCGAGTCGGCGCACGCGCTGGCCGGCGCGCTGGTCCTGGGCCGCGAGCTGGGCCCGGACGGGTTGATCGTGGTGAACCTGTCCGGTCGGGGCGACAAGGACATGGACACCGCGATCAAGTGGTTCGGGCTGGGAGTGGAGTCATGAGCAGGCTTGCCGGGGTCTTCGAGACGTGCCGGGCGGAGTCGCGGGCCGCGCTGATCGGCTACCTGCCCGCCGGGTACCCCTCCGTCGAGGGGTCCAAGGACGTCCTGCGGACCATGGTCGACTCCGGGTGCGACGTGGTCGAGGTCGGGCTGCCGTTCTCCGACCCGGTGATGGACGGGCCGACCATCCAGCGGGCCGCCGAGCAGGCGCTCGGCGGCGGGTTCCGGGTGCGCGACCTGTTCGGCGTGGTCGAGTCGGTGACCGCGGCCGGCGGTCGGGCCGTGGTGATGACGTACTGGAACCCGGTGCTGCGCTACGGGGTGGACGCGTTCGCGCGCGACCTCGCGGCGGCCGGCGGGCTCGGCCTGATCACCCCCGACCTGGTGCCCGACGAGGCCGACGAGTGGCTGGCCGCGGCCGACGCGCACGACCTGGACCGGATCTTCCTGGTCGCGCCGTCCTCCACCGCCGAGCGGATCGACCTGAACGCGCGGTCGTCGCGCGGGTTCCTGTACGCGACGTCGGTGATGGGGGTGACCGGGGCCCGCGACGTGGTGTCCACGGCGGCCCCGGAGCTGGTCGCGCGGGTGCGGGAGCACACCTCGATGCCGATCGCGGTGGGGTTGGGCGTGCGGTCCGGTGCGCAGGCGGCGGAGCTGGCGGCGTTCGCGGACGGGGTCATCGTCGGCTCGGCGTTCGTGACCGCCGTGCAGGACGGCAGCGTGGCGGCGCTGACCCGCGACCTGGCCGAGGGCGTGCGGGCGGTGCCCAGCCCGGCCTGAAGTGCACACCATCGTGTGAACCGACGTCCGGGGTCCTGATCAGGCCCCGGAATTGTCGGTGGGCGTCGGGAAGCTGGGCTCATGATCAAGCCCGTTCCCGAACCGACGTGCGACACTGGCGTGCGTCGGGCGATTCCTGGAGGTGATGCCCGGTGGCACTGCCCAACGACGTCGCGCCCGAGCCGTCGATGCTCGACCACGAGGGCCCGTGGTCCGTGGACGACGTGCTCGCGCTGCCCGAGGACCACCGGCAACGGGTCGAACTCGTCGACGGGACGCTCCTGATGAGCCCCCTCGGCGTGTACCGGCACCAGCGGCTGCTGTTCCGGATCGCGATGGCGCTGGAGTCCGCGTGCCCGCCCGACCTGGAGGCGACGACGGGGATCAACGTCCGCCTGTCCGACGCGTGCATGTTCATCCCCGACTTCACGGTGAACACGCCGGGTCCGCACGGGCTCACGCTGCCCGCCGGGGCGATGGTGCTGGTCGGCGAGGTGGTGTCGCCGAGCACGCGGTTCAAGGACTACGGGATCAAGCGGCAGCGGTACGCCGAGGCCGGGGTGCCGTTCTACCTGGTCGTGGACCCCAAGGACGACGTGGCCGTGGCGACGCTGTTCGAGCTGTCGGGCGACGAGTACGTCGAGGTCGCGCGCAGTGACGGCGGCGTGCTCCGGTTCGAGCGGCCGTTCCCGGTAACAATCGAGCTGTCCGCGTAGGCGGATTTTCGCCACCGACTACGGTGGGGTCCGTGGTGACGACTTTCCTCGCGACGATCCCCAGTCCGGACCGGGGTGTGTGGCAGCTGGGGCCCATCCCGCTCCGCGCCTACGCGCTGTGCATCATCGCCGGCATCATCGTGGCCATCTACTGGGGCGAGCGGCGGTGGGTGGCGCGCGGCGGCCTCAAGGGCGAGGTCACCGACATCGCAGTGTTCGCGGTGCCGTTCGGGCTGGTCGGCGGCAGGCTCTACCACGTCGCGACGGACTGGCACAAGTACTTCGGCGAGGGCAAGAACCCCTGGGAGGCCTTCGCCATCTGGAACGGCGGCCTGGGCATCTGGGGCGCCATCGCGCTGGGCGGTGTCGGCGCCTGGATCGCGTGCCGCAAGCGGGGCATCCCGCTGCCCGCGATGGCCGACGCGCTCGCGCCCGGCATCGTCGCCGCGCAGGCCATCGGCCGGCTGGGCAACTACTTCAACCAGGAACTCTACGGCGGTCCCACCGACCTGCCGTGGGGCCTGGAGATCTACGAGCGGATCGACCCGGCGACCGGCTTCAAGGACGAGCTGGCGGGCGTCGCGATCGACCACACGCCGATCATGGTCGTGCACCCGACGTTCCTCTACGAGCTGCTGTGGAACCTCGGCGTCGCGCTGCTGATCGTGTGGGCCGACCGGAAGTTCCGGCTGGGCCACGGGCGGGTGTTCGCGCTGTACGTCGCCGGCTACACGGCGGGCCGGTTCTGGATCGAACTCATGCGCACCGACCCGGCCACCCAGGTGCTGGGGCTGCGGGTCAACGTCATCACGTCGGTGGTGGTGTTCCTCGGTGCGGTCGTCTACTTCGTGCTGGCGGCGAAGAAGGGCGACCGGGAGGTCATCGTGCGCGGTGACGCTGCGACCGCCGGCACGGCTGCGGCGGACGGGGCGGCGGGGGCCGATCCGGACGGTGAAGCCGGCGAGGGCGACGCGAAGGCCGGCGTGGAACCGGACGCGAAATCCGAGGCGACCAAGGTCCCGGGCACCGAACCGGCGGCCAAGTCGGACGAGTAGACCGCCGTGCGCATCCTCGTCGTGGAGGACGACGACCGGGTTGCGCGGGGTCTGCTGACCGCTCTGCGGCACGCCGGCTACGAGGTGCACCGGGCGGCGACGGCGGCCGCCGCACTGGCCGCGCCGCCCGCCGACGTGGTGCTGCTCGACCTGGGCCTGCCCGACCGGGACGGGTTGGACGTGCTGCGCGAGCTGCGCCACCGGCCGGGCACCGCCGTCATCACGGTGACCGCGCGCGGCGAGGAGCGGGAACGCGTGCTCGGCCTGCGGGCGGGCGCGGACGACTACGTGGTCAAGCCGTTCGGCACGGCGGAGCTGCTGGCCCGGATCGAGGCGGTGCTGCGCCGCACCCGGTCCGCCCGCGCGGCGGAGGACCTCGGCGACCGGGTCACGCTCGGCGCGCTCACCCTGGACCCGGCGACCCGCGAGGCGGTGGTCGACGGCTCGCCGGTGCCGCTGACCCGCAAGGAGTTCGACCTGCTCGCCCTGCTGGTCGGCCGGGCGGGCGCGGTGGTCAGCCGGGACCTGATCGTGGACCAGGTGTGGCAGGCGCACTGGGAAGCCCCGTCGCGCACCCTCGACACGCACATCGCGGCGCTGCGCGGCAAGGTCGGCCACGCGGTCCGCATCGAGACCGTCCGAGGAGTGGGCTACCGGGTGGCGGCCCACTCCTGAGCGGTCAGCTCACCACTGGTGGGCGACGTCGAGGACGACCCGGCCGGGCAGCGTGAACACCCGGAACGGCAGCCGGGCGCGCACGCCCAGGCCGACCCAGGTCTGGCCCTCGAACGAGTTGGCCCACGCGACCTGCCGGAACGTCGGGAACCCGGACACGTCCACCAGCTCGGTCCGGTCGGCGAAGGTGTAGGTGGGGTTGCCGTGCTCGTCGTAGGCGGGCGACTCCAGGACGATCAGCAGCTTCGCCCCGCCGCGCAGCGGCACCGGCTTGCCGGTCGCGTCCTCGTAGACCTCGTCCACGTACCGCACGCTGTACCCGTCGTTCTCGCCCCGGAAGTCGAACACCAGCCGGTCGTAGCACTCCTGCCGACCGGCCCGGACGTCGGTCAGGTTGCCCCGGTGCGCAGCCGCCGCCTGCTTGGGCAGCGACCCCCAGTCGACCCCGCACGCGACCGGCGCGGCCGAGGCCGCCGGCACCGTGACCACGGTCAGCGCCGAGACCACGGCGGCGACCGTCAACACCACACGACGCAGCATTGTCACCATCCCCCTCTTGCCCGATGTCGGCTGATCCGACCTCCCCATGACGCCGGTCACCTCGGTCCGGTTGCGCGTGGTTCGACCGATTGTCACCCGATTGGGCGTTGCCATCACCCGTTCGGTGCAGGGTCCGGCGTTCGGGGGTGGATGGGGCAGGATGGGCCGGACCCCTGACGAGGTGTGATGCTCCGCCGACTGCTCGTGCTCATCGTGCCGCTGCTGGTGGCGCTGGTCGCCGCGCTCGGGGTGCCGCTCGCGTTCGCGGTCGTGCAGCGGGAGAGCCAGGAGACCTACCTGGACCGCCTGGGCGACGCGGGCCGGTTCGCCTCGCTCGCCGAGAACGCCCTGTCCTCCGGCCGGCGGACCGCGCTGCGCGAGGAACTCGACCGCTACGACCGCCTGTACGGCATCGCCGCCGCCCTGATCGGCACCGACCGCTCGGTCATCGAGAGTTCGCGGCTGCCGTTCCCGCTGACCGACCCGCACGTGGCCGCCGGGCTGGACGCGGCGTTCAGCGGCTACCGGGGCGACGCGGACCAGTCGGTCTGGCCGTGGGAGGGCGTCGACCTGGTGGTGGTCGAGCCGGTCGGGCGGGACAGCGAGGTGGTCGCCGCCGTGGTCACCATCTCGCCCACCGACGGCCTGCGGCGGGCGATCCTGCGCCAGTGGGGCCTGCTCGCGCTGATCGGCCTGGTGCCGATGCTGGGCGTGGTGGCGGTGGCGTGGCCGATGTCGCGGTGGGTGCTGCGGCCGGTGCGGCGGTTGGACGACGCGACCGCGGCCGTGGCGAGCGGGCAGCTGGACGCGCGGGCCGACGAGGTCGGCGGTCCGCCGGAGCTGCGCCGGCTGGCGACGTCGTTCAACGCCATGGTCGACGTCGTGGGGCGCGCGCTGCGCCGTCAGCGGGCGTTCGTGTCCGACGCCTCCCACCAGCTGCGCAACCCGTTGGCGAGCCTGCGGCTGGCAGTGGACAACCTGGCCCCGCACGTGACCGACGACGAGGGCCGGGAGGCGCAGCGGATCGCGGTGGACGAGGCGGAGGAGATGGGCCGCGTGCTGGACACGCTGCTCGCCGCGACCCGCCTGGACAGCGCGTCCGCCGCCGAGCCCGTGGAGGTGGACGCGCTGCTGAGCACGCACGCGCCCGGCTGGCGGGCGCTGGCCGGGGACGTCGAGCTGATCGTGGACGTGCCGCCGGGCCTGCGGGTGCTGGAGCCGCCCGGCGGGCTGGGCAGCGTGCTGGACGAGCTGGTCGGCAACGCGATCCGGCTGTCCGGCGCGACCCGGATCCGGGTGTGGGGCGAGCCGGCCGGCGACCGGGTGGACCTGCACGTGACCGACGACGGCGAGGGCCTGACGGAGCGGGAGCGGGCGCTGGCGGCCCAGCGGTTCTGGCGCGCGCCGAAGCACCAGAACACCGCCGGCACGGGGCTGGGCCTGTCGATCTGCGCGGAACTCATCGCCGGCGCGGGCGGTGAACTCCGCCTGCTGCCGGTCGAGCCGCACGGCCTGGACGCCGTGGTGACCCTCGGTTCCCGGACCCTCAGCGCTTGACCGAGCGGAACCAGCGCTGCGCGCCGGGGTGCAGCGGCACCTCGCCGGTCGCGATGCCGGTCCGGACGTTGATCCGACTGGCCTCGGGGTGGCCGGCGGCGATCCGGGCGGACTCGGTGAACACGGTGCGCGTCACGACCTCGACCACGGACGCGTCCAGCGCCGTGCGGGCGAGCAGCAGGTTGGGCACCGCGAACGTCCGGCACGGCCCGATGCCCCGGTAGGTGGTGGCCGGGATGGTCACCGGCGCGTACGGGCCGGGGTGGGCGTCGGCGAGCCGGACGGCCTCGTCGGGCAGGTCGAGCAGGCGGATCGGGAAGGTCTCCGGCAGGTCGCCGATCGCCGGGGTGGGGATGCCGGTCAGCGCCAGCATCGCGTCGATCGAGCCCGCGGCGAGCTGCCGGCCGGCCTCGGCGTGCGCCATGCGCCGGGCGTCCACCCGGATGCCGAGCAGGTCGAGCAGGCGGGTGGCGGTGAACTCGGTGCCGGACTCGCGCGGGCCGAACGACACCCGCAGGCCCGCCAGGTCGGCGAGCCGGGTGAGGTCCGACCCGGCCGGCACGACGACCTGGAGGAAGCTGTCGTAGAGGCGTCCGACGGCGCTGATCCCGCCCGGGTCGTCGGCGCTGAGCGGGGCGTCGAAGGTGGCGTCCAGAGAGGACAGTCCCAAGTGGACCGAGCCTTCCTGGAGCAGCCGCACGTTCTCCACGGACGCGGCGGTGTCGCGGGCGACCACCCGGGTGTCGGGGAGCCGGTCGGCGAGGGCGCGGGCGAGCGCGCCGCCGACCTCCCGGAACACCGCGCCGTCCGGTCCGGTGGCCAGCACCAGTTCGGCCGGGGGCGGCGGGTCGGTCGCCGAACACGCCGGCACCCCCGCCGCGAGGGCGGCGAGCAGCACCGAACGCCGGGACACGCGCACCCCGGCAGCCTAGGCCCCGCCACCCGGGGCGGGGCGCGCGCTGGGCCTGTCGGCGGAGTGAACGACGTGTTACGTCAGAGGGACCTGAAGTTTCCGGTGGGCACCTTGTCGCAGGTACGGGCTGTGCTCAGGATCACTGACCAACCCCGCCGCAC
The DNA here is from genome assembly GCF_056640475.1 of Saccharothrix sp. NBAS 001. Lineage (NCBI taxonomy): Bacteria > Bacillati > Actinomycetota > Actinomycetes > Pseudonocardiales > Pseudonocardiaceae > Saccharothrix > Saccharothrix sp. NBAS 001. The sequence goes on along the minus strand of NZ_CM153251.1, from coordinate 6,070,628 downwards.
CGGCACCCCTGGAGGAGACGTGACCACCGCGCACACCCGTGAGCGCAAACCGATCTACAAGCACCTGTACTTCTGGGTCCTGGTGTCGATCGTGCTCGGCGTGATCGTCGGGTACGCGTTCCCGGCCCGGGCGTCGGAGATGAAGTGGCTCGCGGACTTCTTCGTGGCGCTGGTGAAGGTCGTCATCGCGCCCACCATCTTCTGCACGGTGGTGGTCGGCATCGCGGGCCTGGGCAACCTGGCCAAGGCGGGCGGCCTGGCGCTGCGGACCATCCTCTACTTCACCGCGATGACCACGGTGGCGCTGGTGATCGGCCTGCTGGTGGTCAACGTCGTGCAGCCCGGCCACCACGGCCCGGCCATCCCGATCAACGACGAGGCCGCGTCCAAGACGCTGTCCGAGGCGAAGACCGCCGAGACCGGGGTGACCGGGTTCATCCTGTCGCTGGTGCCGAAGTCGTTCGTCGGCGCGTTCACCGACGGCCAGCTCATCCAGGTGCTGCTGGTGGCGATCCTGGTCGCGGTCGCGGTGGCCGGCATGGGCAAGCGCGGCGAGAAGGTGGTGTCCGCGCTGGACACCGTCGCCAAGGTGATGTTCGGCGTCATCCGGATCGTCATGTACGCCGCGCCGATCGGCGCGTTCGGCGGGATCGCCTACACCATCGGCAAGTTCGGCGGCACGATCCTGGGCAAGCTCGCCTGGCTGATGGGGTCGTTCTACGCGACCTGCCTGCTGTTCGTGGTCGTGGTGCTCGGCGCGGTCGGCGTGTACGCGGGCTTCTCGATCTTCAAGTTCCTGCGCTACATCAAGGACGAGCTGCTGATCGTGCTGGGCACCAGCTCGTCGGAGTCGGTGCTGCCCCGGATGCTGGTGAAGCTGGAGGCGGCCGGCGCCGACAAGTCCGTGGTGGGCCTGACGATCCCGACCGGCTACTCGTTCAACCTCGACGGCACGTGCATCTACCTCACCATGGGCGCGATCTTCATCGCCCAGGCCACCGGCCACGACGTGGGCCTCGGCACCCAGATCGGCCTGCTGCTGTTCATGCTGCTGGCGTCCAAGGGCGCGGCGGGCGTGACCGGCGCGGGCCTGGTCACGCTGGCGGCGTCGCTGACCGCGTTCGAGGCGAACAGCGCCATCCCGGCGGTGGGCATCGCGCTGATCGTCGGCATCGACCGGTTCATGTCCGAGGCGCGGGCCATCACCAACGTCATCGGCAACGGCGTGGGCACGCTGGTGGTCGCGCGCTGGCAGGGCCAGCTCGACCGGGACCGGCTCAAGGAGGTCCTGGACAACCCGTCCGATGTGGACGTCGACGCCCTGATGGACCGCCACCACGACGACCGCGCGGAGGACCGCGAACCGGTGGGTGCGGGCACCCGCTGACCCCGTTGCGGCGGCCCACGGCTCCACCCCGCGCTGGTGGAGCCGTGGGCCGCCGCTTCTCGTCGGGACCGGGAGGGGCGCGCGTGGCGGGAGTGGACGGTCGCCGTGGAGCGTCCCGCCGTTGCGCGTCTCCGAAGCGTGATGAAGTGACTGCGGAGCGCGAAAAGCGGGAGCGGACCGGCACTGCGGCCCGAGAACGTCACACGACCTGGTGAACTTGCTCCGACCTGGGGCTATGTCGGTGACCTGCGGTGGTGTCGGCAAGCTCTCACGGGCGCGCGCGGGGGTCGGCGGTCGGATATGCTTAACAACGCGTAACAAGGTCGGCCTCAATGTCGCCCCGCCCACCTGAATCGTTACGCGTCCATGCCTGGGATCACCCGATGGATGGTGTCTCCTGGTTTCGCGGCTGTTAAAGTCGCGTCAACACGCGGGCCATCGTCGTCCCGTGCCCAGCAGCCGGATTCCCAGGAACTGGACACGAGGACTCGTCTTCTAGAAGGACGACGAAGGAGGTCTGCGCAGTGATCTTCTCCGCCATCCCGTCCGCACGGGGTCTTTACGACCCGCGCGCGGAGCGTGACGCCTGTGGTGTGGCGATGGTCGCCGACATCGAGGGGCGGCGGTCGCACGGCATCGTGGTCGACGCGTTGACCGCGTTGGCCAACCTGGAGCACCGGGGCGCGGCCGGGGCCGAACCGACCAGCGGTGACGGCGCGGGCATCCTCCTGCAGCTGCCCGACGAGTTCCTGCGGTCCGCTGTGGACTTCGCGCTGCCCGGTCCCGGCGAGTACGCCGCCGGCATCGCGTTCCTGCCCGCCGCCGAGCAGGAGCGGGCCAAGGCGCAAGCGCTTGCGGAGCGGATCGCGGAGGAGGAGGGGCTGCGCGTGCTCGGCTGGCGCGACGTGCCCGTCGACCCGGACGCGGCCGACGTCGGGCCCACCGCCCGGTCGGTCATGCCGCACTTCTCGATGATCTTCACGGCCGCCGAGAACGGCGACCGGTCCGGTGTGGAACTCGACCGGATCACCTTCGCGCTGCGCAAGCGGGTCGAGCACGAGACGGTCGCCGCCCAGGTCGGCACGTACTTCCCGTCGCTGTCCGCGCGCACCCTGGTCTACAAGGGGATGCTGACCACCGGCCAGCTGCCGGCGTTCTTCCCGGACCTGCGCGACGAGCGGCTGGCCAGCGCGATCGCCCTGGTGCACTCGCGGTTCTCCACCAACACGTTCCCGTCCTGGCCGCTGGCCCACCCGTTCCGCTACGTGGCGCACAACGGCGAGATCAACACCGTGCGCGGCAACCGGAACCGGATGCGGGCCCGCGAGGCGCTGCTGGCCAGCGACGTGATCCCGGGCGACCTGACCCGGCTGTTCCCGATCTGCCACCCGGAGGGCTCGGACTCGGCGTCGTTCGACGAGGTCCTGGAGCTGCTGCACCTCGGTGGCCGGTCGCTGCCGCACGCGGTGCTGATGATGATCCCCGAGGCGTGGGAGAACCACACCTCGATGGACCCGAAGCGGCGCGCGTTCTACGAGTTCCACGCGTCCCTGATGGAGCCGTGGGACGGCCCGGCCTGCGTCACCTTCACCGACGGCACGCTGGTCGGCGCGGTGCTCGACCGCAACGGCCTGCGCCCGGCCCGGTGGTGGCAGACCGCCGACGGCCGCGTGGTGCTGGCCTCCGAGACCGGTGTGCTCGACGTCGCGCCGGACCAGGTGGTCGCCAAGGGTCGCCTCCAGCCCGGCCGGATGTTCCTGGTGGACACCGCGCAGGGCCGGCTGGTGGACGACGACGAGGTCAAGTCGGGCCTAGCCGACGACCTGCCCTACGACGAGTGGCTGCACGCCGGCCTGCTGGAGCTGGCCGACCTCGCCGACCGCGAGCACGTGGTGCAGAGCCACGAGTCCGTGGTGCGCCGCCAGCTCACCTTCGGCTACACCGAGGAGGAGCTGCGGATCCTGCTCGGCCCGATGGCGGTCGGCGGCATGGAGCCGCTGGGCTCGATGGGCACCGACACGCCGGTCGCCGCGCTGTCCCAGCGCTCCCGGCTGCTCTACGACTACTTCGCGCAGACCTTCGCCCAGGTCACCAACCCGCCGCTGGACGCGATCCGCGAGGAGATCGTCACCTCGGTCGCCCGGGTGATGGGCCCGGAGCAGAACCTGCTGGAGCCCGGCCCGGTCAGCTGCCGGCACATCAAGCTCACCTACCCGGTGATCGACAACGACGAGCTGGCCAAGCTCATCCACGTCAACGACGACGGCGACCTGCCCGGCTACGCCTGCACCGTCCTGAGTGGACTGTACGAGGTGGACGGCGGCGGCGCGGCGCTGCGGCAGGCGGTGGAACGGGTCCGCCGCGAGGCGTCCGAGGCGATCGCGGCCGGCGCGCGCACGCTGGTGCTGTCCGACCGCGACTCCGACCACCGGCTGGCCCCGATCCCGTCGCTGCTGCTGGTCTCCGCCGTGCACCACCACCTGGTGCGCACCAAGGAGCGGCTGCGGGTCGCGCTGGTCGTGGAGACCGGCGACGCCCGCGAGGTGCACCACATCGCGGCGCTGCTGAGCTACGGCGCGGCGGCGGTCAACCCCTACCTGGCGTTCGAGACCATCGAAGACCTGATCTCGCAGGGCGCGATCACCGGCATCGAGCCGCGCAAGGCGGTCCGCAACTACGTCACGGCGCTGGTCAAGGGCACCCTGAAGATCATGTCCAAGATGGGCATCTCGACGGTCGGCGCGTACACCGCCGCCCAGGTCTTCGAGGCCGTCGGCCTGTCGCACGACCTGCTCGACGAGTACTTCACCGGCACGGTGTCCAAGCTCGGCGGCGCGGGGCTCGACGTGCTGGCCGAGGAGGTCGCGCTGCGCCACCGCCGCGCGTACCCGGACAACCCGACCGACCGGGTGCACCGCCGGCTGGAGGTCGGCGGCGAGTACTCCTACCGCCGCGAGGGCGAGCTGCACGTGTTCTCGCCGGAGACCGTGTTCCTGTTGCAGCACGCGACGAAGACCGGCCGTGAAGACGTCTTCCGCGACTACACCGCCGAGGTCGAGCGGCTGGCCCGCGAGGGCGGCACGCTGCGCGGCCTGTTCTCGTTCAAGACCGACCGCGCGCCGGTCCCGATCGACGAGGTCGAACCGGTCTCCTCGATCGTCAAGCGGTTCAACACCGGGGCGATGTCCTACGGCTCGATCTCCGCCGAGGCGCACGAGACCCTGGCCATCGCGATGAACCGGCTCGGCGGCCGGTCCAACAGCGGCGAGGGCGGCGAGGACCCGGAGCGCCTGTACGACGCCGAGCGCCGCTCGGCGGTCAAGCAGGTGGCCTCCGGCCGGTTCGGGGTCACCAGCGAGTACCTGGTCAACGCCACCGACATCCAGATCAAGATGGCGCAGGGCGCGAAGCCCGGCGAGGGCGGCCAGCTGCCCGGCTACAAGGTCTACCCGTGGATCGCGCGGACCCGGCACTCGACGCCGGGCGTGGGCCTGATCTCCCCGCCGCCGCACCACGACATCTACTCGATCGAAGACCTCGCCCAGCTGATCCACGACCTGAAGAACGCCAACGAGCGGGCCCGCGTGCACGTCAAGCTGGTCTCCGAGGTCGGCGTGGGCACGGTCGCGGCGGGCGTGGCCAAGGCGCACGCCGACGTCGTGCTGGTCTCCGGCCACGACGGCGGCACCGGCGCGTCGCCGCTGAACTCGCTCAAGCACGCCGGCACGCCGTGGGAGATCGGCCTCGCCGAGACCCAGCAGACGTTGCTGCTCAACGGTTTGCGCGACCGGATCACGGTGCAGGTGGACGGCGCGCTGCGCACCGGCCGCGACGTCGTGGTGGCCGCGCTGCTCGGTGCCGAGGAGTTCGGGTTCGCCACCGCGCCGCTGATCGTCGCGGGCTGCGTGATGATGCGGGTCTGCCACCTGGACACCTGCCCGGTCGGCGTGGCGACCCAGAACCCGGAGCTGCGCGCGCGGTACACCGGGCAGGCCGACCACGTGGTCAACTTCTTCGAGTTCATCGCCCAGGAGGTCCGGGAACACCTGGCGGCACTGGGTTTCCGCACCATCGACGAGGCCGTCGGCCAGGCCGGGCTGCTGGAGACCAACCGCGCCATCGAGCACTGGAAGGCCAACGGGCTCGACCTGACGCCGGTGTTCGACGTGCCGGAAACCCCGTACCGCACGGCCAAGCGCCGGGTCCGCGAGCAGGACCACGGCTTGGCGCAGGCGCTGGACCGCACGCTCATCCAGCTCTCCGAGGCGGCGCTGGAGGACGCGCACCCGGTGCGGCTGGAACTGCCGCTGCGCAACGTGAACCGCACCGTCGGCACGCTGCTCGGCGCGGAGGTGACCCGCCGGTTCGGCGGCGACGGCCTGCCCGACGACACGATCCACGTGACGTTCACCGGGTCGGCCGGCCAGTCGCTGGGCGCGTTCCTGCCGCGCGGCGTCACGCTGGAGATGGTCGGCGACGCGAACGACTACGTCGGCAAGGGCCTGTCCGGCGGCCGGATCGTGGTGCGCCCGCACCCGGACGCGCCGTTCGCCGCCGAGCGCCAGGTGATCGCGGGCAACGTGATCGGCTACGGCGCGACCGGCGGCGAGATCTTCCTGCGCGGGCGCGTCGGCGAGCGGTTCTGCGTGCGCAACTCCGGCGCGCTCGCGGTGGCCGAGGGCGTGGGCGACCACGCGTTCGAGTACATGACCGGCGGCCGGGCCGTGGTGCTCGGGCCGACCGGGCGCAACCTGGCGGCCGGCATGTCCGGCGGCATCGCCTACGTGCTCGACCTCGACCCGGCGTCGGTGAACCCGGCGATGGTCGAGTTGCAGCGCCCCGGCGGCGACGACCTGCGGTGGCTGCGCGAGGTCGTGGAACGCCACCACAAGCTCACCGGATCGGCCGTGGCCGCGTCGCTGCTCGGCGACTGGCCCCGGCGGTCCGCGTCGTTCACCAAGGTCATGCCCGGTGACTACCAGCGCGTGCTCGAAGCGATGAGGCTCGCCCGCGCGGAAGGCAGGGACGTCGACCAGGCGATCATGGAGGCATCCCGTGGCTGACCCGTACGGTTTTCTGAAGAACTCCCGGGCCGAGGCGAAGAAGCGCCCGGCGGCCGAGCGCCTGGACGACTGGCACGAGGTCTACCTCGACCTCGACGCGGACACCCGCGACAAGCAGGTCAAGACCCAGGCGTCGCGCTGCATGGACTGCGGCATCCCGTTCTGCCACTCGGGTTCGGCGGGCTGCCCGCTGGGCAACCTGATCCCGGAGTGGAACGACCTGGTGCGCCGGGGCGACTGGGGCCAGGCGTCGGACCGGTTGCACGCCACCAACAACTTCCCCGAGTTCACCGGCCGGCTGTGCCCCGCGCCGTGCGAGGCCGCGTGCGTGCTGGCGATCAGCCACGACGCGGGCGGCGCGGTCGCGATCAAGCGGGTCGAGCAGGCGATCGCGGACGTGTCGTGGGAGCAGGGCCTGGTCCAGCCGACCCAGGCGCAGGTGAGTTCCGGCAAGCGGGTCGCCGTGGTGGGCTCCGGCCCGGCCGGGCTCGCCGCGGCGCAGCAGCTCACCCGGGCCGGCCACGAGGTGACCGTCTACGAGCGCGACGACCGGCTGGGCGGCCTGCTCCGGTACGGCATCCCCGAGTTCAAGATGGAGAAGAAGGTCCTGGACCGGCGGCTCGCGCAGCTCCGCAAGGAGGGCACGAAGTTCGTCACCGGCTGCGAGGTCGGCGTGGACCTGACGGTGGAGGAGCTGCGGTCCCGGTTCGACGCCGTGGTGCTCGCGGTGGGCGCGCTGCGCGGCCGTGACGACACCTCGACGCCCGGCCGCGGGCTGGCCGGCATCCACCTGGCCATGGACCACCTGGTGCCCGCGAACCGGGCGGTCGAGGGCGACGGCCCGCCGGCGATCGACGCGGCGGGCAAGCACGTGGTGATCATCGGCGGCGGCGACACCGGCGCGGACTGCTACGGCACCGCGACCCGGCAGGGCGCGGCGTCGGTGTTGCAGCTCGACCAGTACCCGCAGCCGCCCTCGCAGCGCGACGACGAGCGCTCGCCGTGGCCGGTGTGGCCGTGGATCCTGCGCACCTACCCGGCGCACGAGGAGGCCGGCGAGCGGAAGTTCGCGGTCGCGGTGGAGGAGTTCGTCGGCGACGAGCACGGGCACGTCAAGCAGATCCGGCTGCGCAAGGTGCGGGTGGAGAAGGACGCGTCCGGGCGGCGCGCGGTGGTGCCGACGTCGGAGGAGGTCGAGGTGCTGCCGGCGGACCTGGTGCTGCTGGCGATCGGCTTCGAGGGCGTCGAGCACATGCCGCTGCTGGGCGGGCTGGGCCTCGAACTCACCTCGCGCGGCACGATCTCGTGCGGGTCGGACTGGCAGACCCGGTCGCCGGGCGTGTTCGTCTGCGGTGACGCGCACCGCGGCGCGTCCCTGGTGGTGTGGGCGATCGCGGAGGGCCGCTCGGTGGCCAACGCGGTGGACAACTTCCTGACCGGGTCGTCGGACCTGCCGTCCCCGGTGATCCCCAACCAGCTGCCGCTCGCGGTCGTCTGAGTTTCGCGGGAGGCCCCGCCGGTCGCCGCCGGCGGGGCCCTCAGGCGTCGAAGCGGCCGCGTGCGGCCTCGATGTGGCCGAGGTGGCGCAAGGTCCAGTCGCACATGGTGTCGACGGTCGCGCGCAGCCCCAGGCCCGCCTCGGTGAGGGTGTACTCGACGCACGGCGGCACGGTGGCGTGCACCTCGCGCACGACCAACCCGTTGCGCTCCAGCATCCGCAGGTTCTGGGTGAGCATCTTGTGGCTGATGCCCTCGACCTGGTCGCGCAGTTCGCTGAACCGCAAGGTCGTCTCGCCCAGCGCCTCGATGATCAGCAGCGCCCACTTGTTGGCCACGTCGGAGAAGATCTCGCGGGCCAGCGAGTCCGCGCGCCGCAGGTCCGCGTCGGCCGGCAGGTCGCCGAGCTGGTTGGTCACCACGAGGTTCCCCCGTCACCGAAAAGTGCGTTCTTCCACGTCAACGCACACTCTCCTACGGTTCCCCGGTAACCACAAGAGAGCACGGTGCGGAGGAACACGCCATGGCCATCACGTTGCTGAACCCCGGCGGGCTGCCGGCGGTCGAGGTCTACCGGCAGGTCGCGATCGGGAGCGGGTCGAGGCTGGTCTTCGTCGCGGGCCAGGTCGCCTGGGACGACGAGGGGCGCACGGTCGGCGACGACCTGGCCGCGCAGGTCGAGCGGTGCTACCTCAACGTCGGCACCGCGCTGGCGGCGGCGGGCGGCACGTTCCACGACGTCGCCAAGCTGACCGTGTACGTGGTCGACTGGACGCCCGACAAGATGCCGCTGCTGCTGGACGGGATCGCGCGGGCGGCTGCGACGCTCGGCATCACCCCGCTCGCGCCGGCCACGCTGGTCGGCGTCGCCGCGCTGGACGTGCCGGAGCACCTGGTCGAGGTCGAGGCCACCGCCGTGCTCGACTGAGGTCAGCCGCCCGGTCAGCCGCTGGGGCGGTCGGCGAGAGCGTGACCGTCGTGTTCGGCGAAATCAGTACTTTTGGTTGGCGGATAAGCATTATCGGAGTTGCGGCAGTCCCACGATCGTGTGATGCGGCGGCGGACGTCGCGTCGGTACGCTCGGCGCCATGCCGAAGATCACGCCGACCGCGAAGAAGTTGTTGCTGGGCAAGGAGATCGCGTTCCTCCGGGAGCGCACCGGCTTGTCCCAGGCGCAGGCGGCGGCGCTGATCGAGAAGAGCCAGAGCCGGATGGCCGACCTGGAGGCCGGGCAGTCGAGCATCACCCCGGGCGACCTGATCCTGTTGCTCAAGGGGCTGGGCGTCACCGAGGAGGCGCACGTCGAGGCGTTGTTGGAGTTGCGGCGCAACAACCACCAGCGTGGTAAGTGGAACGGCGTGCGCAGCGTGTACTCCGAGTCGTTCCGCACCATGGTCGACCTGGAGGAGAACTGCGACCTGATCCGGACGGTCGAGAACGAGGTGCCGCCCGGCCTGGTGCAGTGCGAGTCGTTCGTCCGCGCGCTCTACGCCCTCAGCGACGACGATCGCGACCTCGATCTGCGGGTGCAGGCGAGGTTGGCGCGGCAGGAAGTGTTCCGCAAGGCCGGCGCGCCGGAGATCGCGTTCGTGATCTCGGAGTCGGCGCTGCGCCGCCAGTACGGTCCGCCCGAGGTGATGCGTGAGCAGATCGACCACATGATCAAGCTGTCGCGGCTGCCCAACGTCCACCTCCAGGTGCTGCCGTTCAAGACCAGGGTGCAGAGCGACCTGATCGTGGACCGGTTCGTGCTGTTGCGGATCCCGTCACCCGGTGTGGCGGGTCCGTTGGAGTTCTTCTTCACCGAGAACCAAGCGGAATTCCGCTACGTGGACGAGAAGGCACTGGTCGCGGTGTTCGAACGGGTCTGGGCCAGACTGACCGGGGTGGCGCTCGGCTACGAGGAGAGCCGCCGGTTCATGCGTAGAGTTGCCTCCGATTACAGCTAGTCGGTGGGAGGCGGCGATGTTCCGCAAGTCGAGCTACAGCGGGTCCAACGGCGGCAATTGTGTGGAGGTGGCGCGGTTGGCGTCGGTGGTGGCGGTGCGTGACAGCAAGGCCCCTGGTGGTGTGGTGCGGTTCGGGTCGGTTGGGTTTGGGCGGTTCTTGGTTGCGGCCAAGGGAGATTCGTTCAGTCGGTCGGCGGGTTGAGCAGGCGGCGGGCCGCGACTAGCGCCCCGTCCCCGCGCACCTCGGGGGCGAGGGAGGCTGCCCGCGCGACGGTCTCCGGGCGCAGCGCGCGGTCGAGGGCTCCCGCCAGGTCGGCCGTGCCCTCGGTGCCGAGGCCGAGCGCTTCGACCCTCCCGGCCCAGTAGGGCTGGTCGTACATGTGCGGCACGACGACCTGCGGCACGCCCGCCCGCGCGGCGGCCGTCGTGGTTCCCGCGCCACCGTGGTGCACGACCGCCGCCACGCGCGGGAACAGTGCCTGGTGGTTCGCCTCGCCGATCGAGAGGGTGCCGGAGCCGGGCGTCAGACCGGACCACCCCCGCGACACGACCGCCCGCCGACCGACCGCGCGGGCCGCCTCGACCACCGCCGTCCCCAGGTCGTCGGACGCGGGCATGCTGCCGAAGCCGAAGTACACGGGCGGCTCGCCCGCCCGCAGGAACTCCTCGACCTCGACGGGCAGCGGGCGGTCGTCCGGCACGGTCCACGCGCCCGGCTGGAACACCCCGCCCGGCTCCGGCCACGGGCCCAGCACCTGGTCGGCGGCCAGCCACGGCCGGTCGGTGAACACGTGGTCCCGCACGCTCGCCACCGGCGGCAGGCCCAGGCCGTCCCGGTGGGCGTTGAGCGCCTCGCCGAACAGGAAGTTCCAGCGCTCGGCGTCGGCGGCCCAGCGCCGCGTGTTCCCGGCGGACTCGTCGGGCGGGGTGAGGCCGCGCATCACCAGCGGCGGGTGGTGCGGGGACGGGAGCGTCACGGGGCAGAAAGCCGCGTAGACGTACCGGATTCCCAGCGATTCGGCGATCGAGCGCGCGGCGACCTGGAGGCCGCCCGCGCCGAGCAGGACGTCCGCGCCGCGCGCCGCCTCGGTGATCGCCTCGAACTGGGTGCGCACGGTCGCGGCGGTCGCCTCGCGCATCTGCTCCGGGGCGGGCGGCTGCGCGGGGCGCGGCGCGGTCGCCGTCCCCCGCACCTCCGGACCCACCGGCGTGAACGCGAAACCCCGTGCCGCCACGAGGTCCCGGAAGTCCGGGGGAGCGCACACCCGGACCTCCGCGCCCAGTTCCCGCAACCGCACCGCCAGACCCGTCACCGGTTCGACCTCGCCCCGCGAGCCGATCGTGGACAGCACAACGCGCATCGGAATTCCCCACCGCTCGCCGAAGATGAGCCGACCAGGTCGGCCGGACGACGATTCTGGGGCCCGCCCGGGGTCTTGCCGCAAGTCCCCCGACCGGCTATACGTTGAGGTGGGAGGAAGAGGGTCAGCCGAAGCTCACCCGGTCCAGCCAGAAGTCGAGCAGGGCCCGGTCTCCCACCACGTCCAGCGCGTCGGCGGCCTCCCGGCGGTAGACCACCAGCAGCAGGTCGCGCAGCGGACCCCGGGCGGCGACGGCCGACTTCTCGTGCGCGTGCCGCCAGGCGATCCCGGCCCCGGTCAGGTCGACCACCCACTCCGCGTCCGGGTGGTCGGTGGCGTGCAGGTGCAGCGTGCGGCCCGGCCCGAGGAGTTCCCGCAGCTCCGGGCGGACGTCGACCATCACCGGCAGGCTGAGCAGCGCCAACCACTCGTCCAGCGCGTCCGCGGCGACCACCGGGTCCGCCGCGTACTCCGCGCCCGCGGCCTGGGCCGCGTCCGCCCGGTGCACGAGCAGTTCGTGGGTGAACCGGCGGGCCCAGAACAGCGGGGTCCCGCCGGGCACGGGGGTCCACACCCGCGCGTTCTCGCCGGCCTCGCCCAGGGCGTCGGACAGGGCGCGGGCGGCGGCGACCACCTCGGTCGCCGCCAGGACGGGATCGTGGTCCCGGTACCGGGTGAGTTCGCGCAGGTCGTCGTCGGGCACCGGGCCGGCCGCCCGGGTGGCGACGATCCCGGTCACCCAGCGCAGGCCCGCGCCGACGTGCCGCAGCAGCTGTCCCAGCGTCCACTCCGGGCAGCCCGGCACGCGCGCGGTCGGGTCGGCGGCCACCACGTGCCGGGCGAGGAGCCCGGCTTGGGTGACGATCTCGGCCCGGTACCGGTCGAAGTCCAGCGGCATCCCGCAATCATGGTGCACCGGCCGGTCCGTCCGCTTCCTCCGAGGAGGTGGGTGACGTCGTCCGACGCCCCGTCGGCCCGCCACCCGCTGCGGAGGCCCGGCGCGCCCCGGCTCAGTCGACCCAGAGCCGGGGCGACGCGACGGCGACCGGGGGACCGGGCACCCACCTGCCGTCCTTGAGGTACTCGACGGTGGCCAGCGTCCGGTAGTACGTCGCGCCGCACGACGCCCCGCCGTAGTCCAGGATCACCGACGGGCCGTACGGGCCGGGCAACTCGCCGCCGCGCCAGCCGAACTCACCGTAGGAGTCGGCGGAACCCCGGCAGAACTGCCACAGGTCGTCGCCGTTCAGGAACTGCGCGACCACGCGCACCCGACCCTGCCCGGTCGCCGGCCTGGTGCACCCCCGGTTGAGGTCGTAGCCGAGCCGGATGCCGTCGCCGGTCGCGTGGTTGGCGCTGAAGGTCCCGGGCACCCACCGGGTGATCGCGGCGGACGCCTTCACGCACCCGAACAGGTCGGAGAACACGGTCTGCCAACCGGAACCCACCGCGGCGGCGGGTTGGGCGGTCACCAGGGTCAGCGACCCCAGCAGGGCCGCGCACAGGGCCGTGTGGAGGGTTCTGCGCAACCAGGGCATGGCGGGTCCCCGTTCGGAGTGGAAGCGGCTCGTTCGGACGCTTTCACGGTATGGACGACAGGGGCGCGCGGTACCGCGCACCGGACCACTCCGGCGTGGGTGAAGATACCCATGCGGTTGCCGCGAAAACGCCTCGCGAACGGGTCAACCGACCGTTTTCACCGACCGGATGTGGCTCACCGGGAACTCGTGCGTCACCCCGGACCGGTCCTTCGCGGTCAGGTCGCCCGCCGCGTGGTCGACCGGCGTGACGACGTGCCGGCTCGTCGCGCGCGGGCCGCAGGCCACGTCGATCTCCACGGACGTCCCGGTGACCAGCGCCTCGGCCAGCAGCACCACCTCGGAATCGCGCAGCACCAGCGACTGGTCGCGTAACAGCCGGGCCGCGCCCATCCGGCGCGATTCCGCGCGTGGCGGCACGAACTTCGGCCGGGGGCGCTCCCGCTCCACCAGGGCCACCGCGAGCCGGCTCAGCTCCTGGTCGGTCAGCGGCGCGCGCCACGGCCGCCACGACCCGATCTTGCGGCCCGGCGGCTCGACCCGGCGGCGCGGCACCCGCTCCAGCACCGCGCGGCCGTCCGGACCGGCCGTGGTGGGCGCGTAGCCGGCGGCGCGCAGCAGCGCCAGCGTCTCGCCGGCGGGCTTGGCCGAGGCCAGCACGGTCGGGCCGAGCCGGTGCAGGTCGAGCGGGACCAGCGACCGGTGCCCGGCGATCTCGCTGAGCAGGTGCGGGTCGTCCGCGCGCACGCAGCACGCCACCGACGTCACGGTGACCTGGCCGTGCCGCCGGGCCACCTCGCGGACCAGCCGCTCCAGGGTCTGCGGCACGCCGTGCTCGGCGATGTCGGCCAGCCGCGCGAGCACCTCGTCCGGGGTGTGCCCGGCGTCCAGCGCCCGCCGCACGCCGGCCGCGGTGAACCGCCAGCCGCCCTCCGCCGGGTCGGCCACCAGCTCCAGCGCCGCGCTCAGCTCCCGGCCGGGCGGTCCGGCCGCCACCGCCGTGAGATCGGGTCTCAGGTGCGCCTTGACCGCCGCGGGCGGCACGAACCCGGCCGCAGCCCGCGACTCGTCACCGGTCAGCACGGCCCGGCCCAGCGTGGTCAGCGCGCCCAGCGCGACCAGCCCGATCGTCTCCGCCTCGACCAGCGCAGCCTCGGTGGTCTGCGGGTTGTGCGCGGCGGGCCGGGCCCACACCAGGTCCGCGACCACCTCGTGGCGGTGCTCGAACGCCTCGTCCTCGGCCAGGTCCGCGTACTGCTCCAGCACGCCCCGGCGCGTCGCGTCGCCGTGCTCGGAGACCTGCTCGGCCAGCGCCGGCCGGGGCTTCGCGGGCGTCCAGGTCATCCTCGGCCAGGCGCGCACCAGCTCCGCCAGCCGGTCCGCGGGCGACGCGCCGCGCCAGTCGTCCGACCTGGTCGTGGGCAGCACCCGCCGGTCCGGGTCGGCGACGGCGAGCAGCCGCGCCTCCACGGCCAGCTCCAGCCACAGCCGGGTGCGCGTCTCGTCGACCCGCAGCGCGCCCGCGATCCGGCGCAGCTCGCGCACCCCGACTCCGCTGCGCGTGGTGATGACATCGTTGTCACACAGTTCGACCAGCCTCGTTATCCCGTCCACAGTGGACGTGGCGGGGTGGATCGCGGCCCGGTCGGCGAACCCCTTGTGCTGCCCGGTCCGGCGCGGCGCGCGCGGCGGCGGGGTGATCCGCCGGGGCGGGTCGCCGTCGGCCGCACGCAGCCCGGTCGCCGTCCGCAGCCGGTCGCCGGCCGGCCACACCAGGGCGTGCGCGCGCAGCCGCTCCAACGCCCGCTTGAGTTCCGTGCGGGACGATTTCCCGTTGCAGCGCAAGCTTTCCGCGACGGCGTCCGGTGTCGCCGCCTCGCCCAGCCGCAGCACCGCGTCCAGCACGTCGCGGCACCCCCGGTCGAGGCCGTCCACGGCGCGCTTGAGCGAGGCCGGAGCGGTCAGCTCGTCGGCCAGCCCGCGCAGCGAGTGGGGATGGGTGTCCGCCGCGTCCTTGCGCAGCGCGAGGATGTCCCGGATGTCCTGAGCGTCGAGTTCGTGCAGCCAACTGGCCAGCGCCGATTTCCTACCCACGCGCCGATTATGCACGGCCTGTCACCGGGCGGTCATTCCACGCGACCGGGGGTGCGGACCGGCGGCCGTAAGCTGTCCGCCGTGGAATTCACCGGCTTCGGCGAGTACGCCATCGACTTCTTCGACGGGCTGGAGGGGGACAACTCCAAGGCCTACTGGGACGACCACAAGCACACCTACCAGTCCGACGTGCGCGCGCCGATGGAGGCGCTGCTGGCCGCGCTGGAGCCCGAGTTCGGCAAGGGCAAGGTGTTCCGGCCGTACCGGGACGTCCGGTTCAGCAAGGACAAGACGCCGTACAAGACGCACTGCGGCGGCGTGGTCGAACTCGGCCGGGGCGGCGGCGCGCACTACGTCCAGATCGGCCCGGAGGGGCTGTTCGTCGGCGGCGGGTCGTTCGCGATGGCCTCCGACCAGCTCGCCCGGTACCGCGAGTCGGTCGTGGACGACGTGCGCGGGCAGGCGTTGGAGAAGGCGCTGGCGAAGCTGACCAAGGCCGGTTGGGAGGTGCGCGGCGACCAGCTCAAGCGCGCGCCGCGCGGGTTCGACCCCGAGCACCCCCGGATCGGGCTGCTCAAGCACAAGCGGCTGTTCGCGGCGCGCAGCTGGCCGCCGGACGACGTGCTGCACGAGCCGGGGTGCCTCGACCGGGTGCGCCGGGCGTGGCGCGAGGTGACCCCGTTCGTGGACTGGTGCGCCGACCACGTCGGGCTCAGCGAGATCGGCTTCCGCTGAACGCCAGCCGCGCCACCAGCCAGCCCAGGGCGACACCGGCCACGTCCACCAGGGCGTCCAGCGGGTCGCCGCTGCGCCCCAGCGGGGTGATCAGCCATTGGAGCACTTCGGACACCGCGGCGTACGCGACCAGGCCCGCCAGCAGCGGGACCCGGGGCAGCCGCGACCACAGGCCGGTGCCCGCGAGCAGCGCGAACAGCAGGACGTGCACCACCTTGTCGGTGCCCGCCGGGGAGTCCGGGACACCTGACTGAGGGGTGAACAGGATGATGACGCTGAGCAACACAGCGGTCACGAACGGAAGGATTCTGCGGCTCACGAGCCCGATTGTGCCTGTTTCCGGCAGATTACTTCCCGGTACATCCTGATCGGTCCAGTGACAGGGACTAGGCTCTCGGAACGTGAGTCGACGCGCGAAGATCGTCTGTACGATGGGCCCCGCCACCGCGACCGAGGACAAGGTCAACGAGCTGGTGGCGGCCGGTATGGACGTGGCCCGGATGAATTTCAGCCACGGCAGCCATGCCGACCACAAGCAGGTCTACGACCTCGTCCGCGCCGCATCGGACGAGAGCGGGCGCGCGGTGGGCATCCTCGCCGACCTCCAGGGCCCCAAGATCCGGCTCGGCCGGTTCGCCCACGGCCCCGTCGAGTGGCGCACCGGTGACGTCGTCCGGGTGACCGTCGAGGACGTCGAGGGCACCCACGACCGGGTGTCCACCACGTACAAGGAGCTGTCGAAGGACGCCAAGGTCGGCGACCGGCTGCTGGTGGACGACGGCAAGGTCGGCCTGGTGGTCACCGACGTCGAGGGCCCCGACGTGGTGTGCGAGGTCACCGAGGGCGGCCCGGTCAGCAACAACAAGGGCCTCTCGCTGCCCGGCATGGACGTCTCGGTGCCGGCGCTGTCCGAAAAGGACATCGACGACCTGGAGTTCGCCCTGAACCTGGGCGTGGACTTCATCGCGCTGTCCTTCGTGCGCTCGCCGGCCGACATCGACCTGGTGCACCAGGTGATGGACCGGGTCGGCCACGGCCGCCGCCCGGTGATCGCCAAGATCGAGAAGCCCGAGGCCGTCGACAACCTCGAAGCCATCGTGCTGGCCTTCGACGGCGTCATGGTCGCCCGCGGCGACCTGGGCGTGGAGCTGCCGCTGGAGCACGTGCCGCTGGTGCAGAAGCGGGCGATCCAGATCGCCCGGGAGAACGCCAAGCCGGTGATCGTGGCCACCCAGATGCTCGACTCGATGATCCAGAACTCGCGCCCGACCCGCGCCGAGACCTCCGACGTCGCCAACGCCGTGCTCGACGGCGCGGACGCGCTGATGCTCTCCGGCGAGACCTCGGTCGGCCGGTACGCGATCGAGTCGGTCAAGACCATGGGCCGGATCATCGAGGCCGTGGAGACCGAGTCCGTGCAGGTCCCGCCGCTGACCCACGTCCCGCGCACCAAGCGCGGCGTCATCTCCTACGCGGCCCGCGACATCGGCGAGCGGCTCAACGCCAAGGCCCTGGTCGCGTTCACCCAGTCCGGCGACACGGTGCGCCGGCTGGCCCGGCTGCACACGCACCTGCCGCTGCTGGCGTTCACGCCGGAGCAGAGCGTGCGCAGTCAGCTTGCTCTCACGTGGGGCACCGAGACGTTCCTGGTGCCTAAGGTGGACTCGACGGACGAGATGGTCCGCCAGGTGGACATGTCGATGCTGCACATCGGCCGGTACCAGCCCGGTGACCTGGTCGTCGTCGTGGCAGGCTCCCCGCCTGGCACCATCGGCTCCACCAACCTCATCCGGGTGCACCGGCTCGGAGAGGACGACCACGCTTAGGGGTAGGACGTGACAGAGGCTGCCCGTGCCGCCGCTGCCGCCGGCTACGCGGACCTCCCGCTGGACACCGACGGCGTCCCGCACGGGCAGCCCGTGCTGGACCGCCTGGTGGCGCTGCTGGACCTGGAGCGCATCGAGGAGAACATCTTCCGGGGCGTGTCGCCCGCCGAGTCGCCGATGAGGGTGTTCGGCGGCCAGGTGGCCGGCCAGGCGCTGGTCGCGGCCGGCCGGACCGTGCCGGCGGAGCGCCGGGTGCACTCGCTGCACTCGTACTTCATCCGGGGCGGTGACCCGACGGTCCCGATCGTGTACGAAGTGGACCGGATCCGCGACGGGCGGTCGTTCACCACCCGGCGGGTGGTGGCCGTGCAGCACGGCAAGGCGATCTTCACGCTCTCCGCGTCGTTCCAGCTCGACGAGCCGGGCATGGACCACTTCGAGGCGATGCCCGACGTGCCCGCGCCCGAGACGCTGCCGACCTACGCCGAGTCGGCGGCCGGGTACCTGGAGAAGGTCGGCATGGCGCGGCTGCCCCGGCCGATCGACATCCGCTACGTGACCGAGCCGCCGTGGCGGGCGCGCGAGGACGGTCCGGGCGAGGCGCGCAGCCAGGTGTGGATGCGGGCCGGCGGCAAGCTGCCGGACGACGACCTGCTGCACGTGTGCGTGCTGGCCTACGCGTCGGACCTGACGCTGCTCGACTCGGTCCTGGTGCGCCACGGCGTGTACTGGGGCACGGACAAGGTGCTCGGCGCGAGCCTGGACCACGCGATGTGGTTCCACCGGCGCTTCCGGGCCGACGAGTGGTTCCTCTACGACTGCGAGTCCCCGTCGGCGTCGGGCGCGCGCGGGCTGGCGACCGGGCGGTTCTACGCCCAGGACGGCCGGCTCGTGGCGACGGTCGTGCAGGAAGGGCTGCTGCGCGTGCTGCCGTAGCGCCCGCTACGGTGTGCGCCGTGGAGTGGCCGGACCGCCTGTTGGCGTTGGCAGACTGGGAAGCGCTGCCCGGGACCGGGACGCGCAACTTCGAGCTGGTGGAGGGTGTGCTGCTGGCGCGGCCCGCGCCGCCGGCCGACCACCAGAAGGCGGTCTTCCGCCTGGCGGAGCGGATCGACGGGCAGCTGCCGGACGGGTACGTCGCGGTGCCGCAGGTGGAGGTCCTGGTCGACCCCCTCCCGCCGGTCACCGTGCGGGTGCCCGACGTGGTCGTGGTGACGACGCCGTTCGCCTCGGACAACCCCGCGCGCTGCGCCGCGGAGGACGTGGTGCTGGCGGTCGAGGTCGTCTCGCCGGGCACCGGCCGGACGGACCGGATCGCGAAGCCGATCGAGTACGCCGAGGCGGGCATCGCGCACTACTGGCTGCTCGACCTGGACGACCCGACCGCGCTGGTCGCGTTCAGCCTGGTCGACGGGGTCTACGAGCACGTCGCGGGCGGCACGGGGAGGGTCGAGGTGCCGAGTCCGTTCCCGGTCGCGCTCGACCTCCCCGCGCTGCTGTCCCGCTAGGCGTCGCGCAGGGCGTCCCACATCGCGCGCACGTGGTGCTCGCGGGTCGCTTCCGCGCCGATCGCCACCCGGATCGCGAACCGGCCGTTCACCACGGTGTGGGTGAGGAACGCGCTGCCTTCGGCGTTCACCGCGTCCATGGCCGCGCGGGTGGCGTCGTCGCCGTCGCGGTGGGCGAGGGTGACCAGGGACAGCGAGCGCGGGACGACCAGCTCCCACCGCTCGTCGGCCGACACCCAGGACTCCAGCAGCCCGGCCAGTTCCACGTGGCCGCGCAGGTGCGCCCGCACGCCCTCCAGCCCGTACCAGCGCAGCGTCGACCACAGCTTCAACGACCGGAAGCGCCTGCCCAGCGGGACCTGCCAGTCGCGGTAGTCGACCACCGCGCCCGATTCGGTGGCGCTGTTGCGCAGGTACTCGGGCAGGATGGTCAGGGCGTCCACCAGCACGTCGGGGTGCGCGGTCCAGAACAGCGACAGGTCGAACGCGGTCAGCATCCACTTGTGGGCGTTGGCGCAGAACGAATCGGCGTGCTCCAGGCCGTCGAACAGGTGCCGCTGCTCGGGGCACAGCGCCGCCGGGCCCGCCCACGCGGCGTCCACGTGCAGCCAGATCCCGTGCCGCGCGCACACCTCCGCGATCTCCCGCACCGGGTCGACCGCGCCGGTCCCGGTGGTGCCGATGGTGGCGCACACCAGGATCGGCCGCCGACCTCCGTCCACATCGGACTGGACCTGCGCGGCCAGGGCGCGGGCGTCCATCGCCAGGGTGTCGGGGGACACCGCGATCGACCGGACCGCCTCCTCGCCGAGACCGGCCAGGCGGGCGGCGCGCTCGATCGACGAATGTGTCTGGGACGACACGTAAATCGTCTCGTCACCGTCCACACCGGACTGACGCCACTTGTCCGAACCCCGGTGCAGCGCGGCGAGCACGGCCACCAGCGCGGCGCTGGAGGCGGTGTCCTGGATAACCCCGCCCCCGGTGAAGCGCTCCGGCAGGCCCATCGCGCCCACCAGTTCGTCCATCAGGTGCTGCTCCACCTCGGTGCACGCCGGGGAGGTCGACCAGAGCATCCCCTGCACGCCCAGCCCGGACGACAGCAGGTCGCCCAGCACGGACGGCAGCGAGGCGTTGGACGGGAAGTAGGCGTAGAAGCCGGGGTGCTGCCAGTGGGTCGTGCCCGGCACCACCACCCGGTCGAGGTCGGCGAGCAGGCCGGCGAAACCCTCGCCCGTCTCGGGGATCGGGGCGAGCTGTGACCTCACCCAGCCGGGCTCGACCTGGGAACGCACCGGCAGGTCGCCGACCCGTTCGCGGTAGTCGGCGATCCAGTCGATCACCTCGTGGCCGATCCGGCGGAACTCGTCAGGCTGCATACCCCGCACGCTAACGGGCGGGCCGGCGGGCCGGCTTGTCCGTCCGGGCACGATCGCGCAGCGCGACCACGTGCGTGCCCGGCGTCACCGGGGCCCGGGAGGTTCACCGCAATGGCCGTGGCACGGGTCGAAACCCGGAGCGGGCCGCGGGCGTCACACCGGTGCGGGTGATCGGGCGGACCGGGAGATGGGGCGGCATGGGGGATCGGCGTCGTGCGCTGTGGGTGGTCGTGTGCCTGGTGCTGCTGCTCTCGGCGTGCTCCAAGAGCGGGATCGAGCGGCCGAGCGCGGCCGAGGAGACCCTCGGGCAGCAGCTCAACGAGTACCACGAGAAGTTGAAGCGGGAGGGTTTTCGCGGTGTCGTGGACATCCGGCGCAACGGGGAGCGCCTGCTGTCCGAGGCGTACGGCCTGGCCGACACCGCCGCGTCGCGCGGGAACACCGTCGACACCCGGTTCCGGGCCGGCGCGGTGACCGAGCAGTTCACCGCTTTCGCCGTGCTGGCGCTGCTGGCCGGCCGCCGGCTGCAGGTGAACGAGCAGGTGTGCCGGCACCTGCCCGCGTGCCCGCCCGCGTGGCGGCCGATCACGGTGGAGCAGTTGCTGCTGCACACCTCGGGCCTGCCGGACTACCTCACCGCGGCCGGCGGGGAGCCGGCCGCGCGGGGGCTGACGCACCTCCGGTTCGTGGAGCAACTCCAGGGCCTGCCGGTCGACCGGGCGCCCGGTGCGTGGCGGTACAGCGCCACGGACTACGTCGTGCTGGGCGCGCTGGTCGAGGTCCTCGCGGGCAAGCCGTACGGGGAGTACCTGAAGACCGCCGTGCTCGACCCGCTGGGCATGACCGCCACCTCGATCGACTGGGAGCAGGTCGACCCGGCCGGGCGTGCCGAGGGCTACGCGGGCGCGGACCCCGTCGCCGACCCCGGCCCGCCGGCCCGGTACGCCGACCGCGCCCTGGTCACCACCGCCGCCGACCTGAGCCGCTGGAACGCGTACCTGATCACCGGCATGCCCCTGTTCGGCCTGACCGAGGCGCGGCTGCGGCTGACCGGCGTGGAGGAAGGCCCGACCGCCGGGACCGTCATGCAGGGCTACGGCGCGGGCATGGTCAACTCCTCGGTGCGGGTCGAGGTCCTCGCGTCGGGCACGCTGCCCGGGTTCGGGGCGTTCAGCGGGATCCGCGAGCATGCCGGGGTGTCGGTGGTCGTGCTGACGAACTCCGCCGACGGGAACGCGGGCGAGGTGGGGCCCAAGCTGCTCTCCATCGCCACTTCGGCCTCCTGACCGCCGTCAGGGGCGCGGCAACGAGGGAAGGGGTCGGGGGATGGCGGATCGGCGTCGCGCGCCGTGGGTGTTCGGGTGCCTGGTGGTGCTGCTGGCGGCGTGCTCCGGCGGCGGGGCCGGGGAACCGCTGCCCGCCGAGGTGAACGTCGGGCAGCGGCTCAACGACTTCCACGAGCGGTCGAAGCGGGACGGCTTCCGCGGTGTCGTGGACGTCCGCCGGTTCGACGAGCGGCTGCTGTCCGAGGCGTACGGTCCGGCCGACGCCGCCTCGGGGCGCGCGAACACGCTCGACACCCGGTTCCGGATCGGCGGGGTGACCGAGCAGTTCACCGCGCTCGCCGTGCTGAACTTCGAGGCGCACGGCCGGTTGAAGACGACCGACCCGGTGTGCCGGTACCTGCCTGCGTGCCCGCCGCAGTGGCAGCCGATCACCGTGGACGACCTGCTGCTGCACCGGTCCGGCCTGCCCGACTACCTCGCCCTGGCACCCGACGAACTGGCGGCGCTCGACGCGCGACGCCCGTCGCACCAGGAGTTCGTGGCGTACCTGCAGGGCAAACCCGTCGAACGGGCACCCGGCACGTGGCGGCACAGCGGCACGGACTACGTCGTGCTGGGCGCGCTGATCGAGGCCATCTCGGCGACCTCGTACGCGCAGCACTTGAAAGGCACCGTCTTCCAGCCGCTGCGGATGCACTCCACCACGATGGTGTGGGACGAGGACGGCCCGGCCGGCCGGGCCGTGGGCTACGTCGCGGGGCGTGCCGCCGACGCCGCGCCGCTGGTCCGCTACGCCGATCGCGGCCTGTCCTCCACCTCGGCGGACCTGCACCTGTGGAACCGGTTCCTGCTCGACGGGGCGTCCGGGCCGATCGCGGTCGCCGGGAGCGAGGTGCGCGGCAGGCTGACCTCGGCGCAGGTCGACACGGCCTCCGCCGAGGTCCGGCAGGGCTACGGCGCGGTGTTCCGCAACCCCGCCGTCCGGCCGGAGGTGCACGCGTCGGGCGGCGTGCCCGGCTTCACCGCCTACAGCGCGATCCTGCCGAACACCAAGGTCTCGGTCGTCGTGCTGGCGAACGCGGAAGACCCCGCGATCGCCACCGTGACGGGCCCCCGGCTGCTCGGCATCCCCACCGGCTGACCGGGGCTCACGGCACGCGGCGGCGGCGGTGGGTCGGGCGCTGGTCGTGCGGCGGGGTCAGGGCGCGGGTCTCCACGCGTTCCAGCACGACCGAGCTGGTCAGGTTGCGGACCTCGGTCCGGGACGCGATCTTGTCCACCAGGAACGCCTGGAGGTGCGTGCTGTCGGCGACCGCGATGTGCACCAGGAAGTCCGCCTGACCGCTGACGTGGAACAGCGAGCGGGTCTCCGGCTGGGCCATCACGTACGCCCGGAACGCGGCCACCACCGGGCGGGTGTGCGGGCGGACGTTGACCGACACCACGGCCTCCAGCGGCAGGCCGGTCAGCCTCGGGTCGACCACCGCGTGGAACCCCGTGATCACACCGAGTTCACGCAGCCGGCGGACCCGTTGCAGGCACGTCGAGGGCGCGAGTCCGACCAGGTCGGCGAGGGTCCGGTTGGGCAGCGTGGCGTCGTTCTGCAACTCCTCCAGAATGCGCCAGTCAACCGAATCGAGTTCGGCTACTTCCGTCACAACCGAACACTGTACTGAAGTCCTGGTGGGGTGCCGAACTTCGACCGGAAGATCCCGCCGTGCACATCGCCTGGACCTCCTTCCTGCTGGCGCTCGTGGTGATCACGATCGTCCCCGGCCCGGACTTCGTCCTGGTCACCGGAAACGCCGTGCGCGGCGTGCGGCTGGGCGCGCTGACCGCGCTGGGCGTGATGACCGGCCTGGTGGTGCACGGCGTCCTGGCGACGGTCGGCCTGTCCGCGCTCGTGGCCGCCGCGCCCGCCGCGCTGTGGGCGGTGAAGGCGGTCGGCGCGGTCTACCTGCTGTACCTGGGCGTGATGACGCTGCGCTCGCGCCGCACGACGATCGCGGTCGCCCCGCCGTCGCAGAAGTCGGTGTTCCTGCGCGGGGTGCTGTGCGACCTGCTCAACCCCAAGGTGATGCTGACGTTCCTGAGCCTGATCCCGCAGGCGATGGACCCCAACGCCCCGCCGCTGCCGCAGGCGGCGCTGCTGTCCGCCGTCACGGTCGGCGTGTTCGCCGCGTTCTGGACGTGCGTGGTGCCGCTGGCGGGCCGGCTGGCCCGGCTGCTGACCCGGCCGAAGGTGCAGCCGGTGTTCGAACGGCTCTGCGGCACCGCGCTGATCGGCATGGCCGCGTCGGTCCTCGCCGCCTGAGCCGACGCCCCGGCACGTGACCGTCGCGTTTCCGCCAGACCCGGGCGGTGGCCGGCTGGTGGGCTGAGCGCGTGCCCACCGTGCCCACCACATCGACGCCCACCACATCGACGCCCACCGCCTCGGCGAACCCCGTCCGCACCCGGTCCTGGCCCGCCGTCGGCGCGGTCACCACCGGGATCTTCTCCGTCGTCACCACGGAAATCCTGCCGATCGGCCTGCTCAACCCGATGGCGGCCGAGTTCGGCGTGTCCACCGGCACGGCCGGGCTGATGATGACCACGCCGGGGCTCGTCGCGGCGGTCGCCGCGCCAGCGGTCACCGCCACCGCCGGCCGGCTGGACCGGCGGGCCGTGCTGTGCGGCCTGACCCTGCTGCTGGCCGTCGCGGACCTCCTCGCCGCGCTCGCCCCCACGTTCTGGGTGGTGATGGTGTCGCGGGTGCTGGTGGGCCTGGTGATCGGCGGGTTCTGGTCGATCGCGGCCGGGCTCGCCGGCCGGCTGGTCGCGTCCGAAAAGGTCCGCACGGCCACCGCCGCGGTGTTCGCG
The DNA here is from genome assembly GCF_056640475.1 of Saccharothrix sp. NBAS 001. Classification (NCBI taxonomy): domain Bacteria; kingdom Bacillati; phylum Actinomycetota; class Actinomycetes; order Pseudonocardiales; family Pseudonocardiaceae; genus Saccharothrix; species Saccharothrix sp. NBAS 001. The sequence goes on along the minus strand of NZ_CM153251.1, from coordinate 6,046,143 downwards.
GCGGTGCCGCTGGGATCGGTGCTGGGCGTGCCCGCGGGGACGTTCGTCGGCGGCCTGTGGGGGTGGCGGGCCGCCTTCGCGGCGATGGGCCTGCTGACGCTGGGCGTGTTGGCGGCCTTGGCCGCGTTCCTGCCGCCGCTGCCGGCGCAGCGCGCGACCCGGCTCGGGGTGCTGCGGGACCTGGTGGGGCGCAACGGTGTCCGGACCGGTCTGCTGGTCACCTTCCTGGTCGTCCTCGCGCACTTCGGGACCTACACCTACGTCACGCCGTTCCTGCGCGAGGTCACCGGCGCGAGCCCGGCCTCGATCACCGCGTACCTGCTCGTCTACGGCGCGGCCGGGGTGGTCGGGAACTTCCTGGCGGGCGCGCGGGCGCACCGCTGCGGCACGTTCCCGGCGGCGATCGGCCTGCTGGCGGGCGCCACCCTGCTGCTGCCCGTCGTCGGCGGGTCGGACGTGGGCGCGGTCGTGCTGCTCGTGGTGTGGGGCCTGGCCTACGGCGCGGTGCCGGTGTGCTCGCAGACCTGGTTCGCGCGCGCCGCGCCGGACGCGCCGGAAGCCGCCTCGGTGGTGTTCACCTCGTCGTTCCAGGCCACGTTGTCGCTCGGCGCGCTGGCCGGCGGCGTGGTGGTGGACGCCACGTCGCCGGCCACCGCGATGGTGCTCGGCGGCCTGGTCGCCGCGGCCACGGCGGCTGTGCTGCGGTTGCGGTCGTCCACTCCCGGGTGACGTGTGCTCGCGGGAGTCCGTGATCACCGCGACTGAGGGGCCGCACACACGTGCGCGCCCGCCCGGATTTGGGCAGGCTGTGCAGATGACCACCTCCGAGGCACCCGCGCGGATCGCCGTCACCGGGCTCGCCGTCATGGGCAGCAACCTGGCGCGCAACCTCGCCCGGCACGGCTTCCGCGTAGCCGTCCACAACCGCAGCTCCGCCCGCACCAAGGCGTTGATCGAGGAGCACGGGCACGAAGGCGACTTCGTGCCCGCCGAGACCCTGGAAGAACTCGTCGCGAGCCTCCAGACCCCGCGCCAGATCATCATCATGGTCAAGGCCGGCGCGCCCACCGACGCCGTGATCGACGACCTGGTCCCGCTGCTCGAACCCGGCGACATGGTGATCGACGGGGGCAACGCCCACTACGCCGACACCCGCCGCCGCGAGGCCGCGCTGCGCGACGCGGGCCTGCACTTCGTCGGCACCGGCATCTCCGGCGGCGAGGAGGGCGCGCTCAACGGGCCGTCGATCATGCCCGGCGGGTCCGCCGAGTCCTACGCCCACCTCGGTCCGGTGCTGGAGGCCATCTCGGCCAAGGTGGACGGTGTGCCGTGCTGCGTCCACGTCGGACCGGACGGCGCCGGGCACTTCGTGAAGATGGTGCACAACGGCATCGAGTACGCCGACATGCAGCTCATCGCCGAGGCGTACGACCTGCTGCACCGGGTCGGCGGCCAGAGCCCGGCGCGGATCGCCGAGGTGTTCCGCGGCTGGAACTCCGGCGACCTGGAGTCCTACCTGGTGGAGATCACCGCCGAGGTGCTCGGCCACACCGACCCGGAGACCGGCGCGGCGCTGGTCGACGTGATCGCGGACGAGGCCGAGCAGAAGGGCACCGGCCGCTGGACCGTGCAGGAGGCGCTGGAGCTGGGCGTCCCGGTGACCGGCATCGCCGAGGCGGTGTTCGCCCGCTCGCTGTCCGGCCGGGTCGACCAGCGCACCGCCGTGCGGGCCGCGCTGGGCGCGTCCGAGGTGACCCCGGCGCCGGACGACTCGTTGGTGGAGGACGTGCGGCAGGCGCTGTACGCCTCGAAGGTGGTCGCCTACGCGCAGGGCTTCGACCAGATGCGCGCGGCGAGCGCCGAGTACGGCTGGGACCTCGACCTGGGCGCGATGGCCACGATCTGGCGCGGCGGCTGCATCATCCGGGCCCGGTTCCTGGACCGGATCCGGGAAGCCTACGACAAGGAGGCCGACCTGGCCTCGCTGCTGGTGGACGACTACTTCCGGGACGCCGTGGCCGACGCCGAGGCGGCCTGGCGGCGGGTCGTGGTCAAGGCCGTGACGGCGGGCGTGCCCGTGCCGGGCTTCGTCTCCGCGCTGGCCTACTACGACGGGCTGCGCTCGGAGCGGCTGCCCGCGTCGCTGATCCAGGGCCTGCGGGACTTCTTCGGCGCGCACACCTACCGCCGCACCGACCGACCGGGCAGTTTTCACACCCGCTGGTCGGGTGACCGGTCCCAGGTGGACGCCTGACCCGTCCGGCTCGATCATGGTCGGGTGCGTGATCGATTCCGCCGCAACCCCGTCACGGCGGGCTACCTGCTCGCCGTGGCGGGGCTCGCCCTGCTGGTCCGGTTCGTCTTCGCCGACGGGATGTCGGCGCAGGTCCGGGAGTCGCTGAGCACGAACGCCGACAATCTGGCCGACCACCCGGTGAACGCCCTGCTGGGCAGCGCGTTCGTGCTCGACCCCGGTGACGGCGCGGCGTTCACGGTGGTCGCGCTGGTCGCCGTGGCGCTGTGCCTGGGCGCCTTCGAGCGCGAGGTCGGCCCGTGGCGCGCGGCGGGAGTGGCGCTGGTCGGCCACGTCGGCGCGACCCTGGTGACCGCCGCCGTGACCGCCTCCGGCGCGTACCCCGTCGACCTGACCCACGTCACCGACCTGGGCGTCACCTACGTCGCGTTCGCCGCCGCCGGCGCGGTCACCGCGCTCGCCCCGGTGGTGCTGCGCGGGCCGTGGCTGGCGCTGCTGGTCGCCTGCCCGCTGCTGACCGCCCACTGGTACGGCGCGGTCCCCGAGTTCGGCGCGATCGGCCACGTAGCCGCCGCGTTCATCGGATCGGGTTGCGGTGCGTTCGCCGTTCACCGGGTCTACGCGGCGGCCGGCCGTTGACGTCGTCACCTGGGGTGACGTTCGAGAGAAAGATCAACACGACCGGGTGGAACCGCTGTCAGACTCGCCACATTCCCCTCATCATGGTGGGGACGCGAGCTGTGCGACGCGGGCTGTGCCGACACGTCCCCTGTGCCGACACGGAGGTGCCACCGTGGCGACCCCCTACCACCGCGCCGAGGCCGAGCCGGGACTCGATGCCTTCAGGCCGCGCCCGCCGCTGCCCTTAGCGCACTAGCTCTCCACCCCGCACCCCCCGCTCCACCCCACAACCCGTACCCCGCGCCGCCCGGCGTGGGGGCGATGCCGCCATGGCACGAACAGCGGCCGTGGCGCGGCCACGGCCAGTGAAGGGAACGGCGATGAACCGCCCGCGCTCCAACAAGTCCCACGCCGGCGAGCACACCACGGCCGGCCCTCCGGGCGGCCTGGCCTCGGTGCTGCGCTTCGACCTGCCCGCCTCGATCGTGGTGTTCCTGATCGCCGTCCCGCTGTCGCTGGGCTTCGCCGCGGCGGCCGGCGCGCCGCTGCTGGCCGGGCTCATCTCGGCGGTCGTCGGCGGCGTCGTGGTGGGCGCGCTGGGCGGGGCGCCGCTGCTGATCAGCGGACCCGCCGCCGGCATGGTGCTGATCCTCGGCGGGATCATCGCCCAGTACGGCTGGGCGGCCACCGCGATGATCACCGTCGGGGCCGGCCTGGTGCAGGTGCTGGCGGGGCTGGCCAAGGTCGGCCGGGTCGCGCTGTCGCTGTCGCCGGCGGTCGTGCACGGCCTGCTCGCGGGCATCGGCGTGACCATCGCCGTCGGGCAGCTCGTGGTCGTGCTGGGCGGCCGGCCGGGCGCGACGGTGCTCGCCAACCTGGGGCGGCTGATCGCACCCGTCGACCTGGCCGCGCTGCTGGTCGGGGTGGTCGCGGTGGCCGTGATGCTGCTGTGGCCCAGGGTGCCGCGCTCGTCCTACGTCCCCGCGCCGCTGGCCGCCGTGCTGGTCGCGACGCTGGCGGGCAGCGGGCTGGACGTGGCCCGGGTCGACCTGCCGGCCGGCTCGCTGGGTTCGATCGTGCTGCCGAGGATGCCCGAGGGCACGGTCCTGGGCATCGCGTTCGCCGTGCTGACCGTGGCCGTGGTGACGGCCGTCGAGTCGCTGCTGTCCGCCGTCGCCGTGGACAAGCTGCACGACGGCCCGCGCGCCGACCTCGACCGCGAACTGGTCGCGCAGGGCATCGCCAACACCGTCGCCGGGGCGCTGGGCGGGCTGCCGGTCAACGGCGGCATCGCGCGCGGGTCGACCAACGTCGCCGCCGGGGCGCGCACGCGCGCGTCGGCCGTGCTGCACGGCGTGTGGATCGCGGTGTTCGTGCTGGCGCTGGGCTCACTGCTGGAGCTGATCCCGCTGGCCGCGCTGGCCGGGGTGCTGCTCGTGGTGGGCGTGCGGCTGGTGAGCGCGCGCCGGATGCGGACCCTCTGGCGGCACGGGGAGTTCACCGCCTACGCGGTCACCGCGCTGGGCGTGGTGGCGCTGGGCCTGGTCGAGGGCGTGCTGCTGGGCGTCGCGGCGGCGGCCCTGCGGTCGCTGTGCCGGCTGACGCACTCCACGGTGCTCGTCGTGGAGGAGGCCGAGGGCCTGCGGGTGGTGATCCGGGGCTCGCTGGTGTTCCTCGGCGCGGGCCGGCTGGTGCGCGAGCTGCGGCTGCTCCCGCCGGGCCGGCGGGTGGTGCTGGAGCTGCACATCGACTTCCTGGACCACGGCGCGTTCGAGGCGATCGACGACTGGCGCGCCGGGTACGTCCGGCTGGGCGGCCAGGTCGAGGTGGACGAGGTGCACGACACCTGGTTCTCCAAGGCGACCCGGGGCATCCCGGCGCTGAGCAAGACCCCGCTGTCGCCGCTGCCCCGCTGGTTCGCGCCGTGGTCGCACTGGCAGCGCCGGCGGGCCGTGACGCTGCCCCGGCCGCGCGAGGACGCCGACCCGATGATCCGGGGCATGCACGAGTTCGAGCGCTCGGCCGCGCCGCTGGTCCGGCCGTTCCTGGCGGAGCTGGCGGTGCGCGGCCAGAGCCCGCGCCAGCTGTTCATCACCTGCGCGGACTCGCGGGTGGTGCCGAACCTGATCACCACGAGCGGGCCGGGGGACCTGTTCTGCGTGCGCAACATCGGCAACCTGGTGCCGGTGGACGGCGACGACTCGGTGGGCGCGGCGGTCGAGTACGCGGTGGAGGTGCTCGCCGTGGAGACCATCGCGGTGTGCGGGCACTCGGACTGCGGCGCGATGAAGGCCCTGGTCAACGGGTCGGCGCGGCCCGGGTCGCAGCTGTGGTCGTGGCTGCGCGCGGCCGATTCCAGCCTGATCCGGTTCCACACGCCGGGCGCGCCGGAACTGCCGGTGGTGGAGCGGCTGGCGGTGGCCAACGTCGCCCAGCAGCTGGACAACCTGCTCGCGTACCCGAGCGTGCGCGAGGCGGTGGCGGCCGGGTCGTTGCGGCTGGTGGGGATGTACTTCGACATCTCCGAGGCGCGGGTCTACCTGGTCGACCCGGAGCGCGACGGCCTGGAGCCGGTGCGCGCTTAGTGCGTTGGCCATGAACGTTCGCCGGGTTGGGGACACGCCGGACGCGGTCATGGCTGCGGGCTCGTGGTGATCCATGCCCGGCGGCGCAGTCGCCGCCGCCGGGCATGGGGACATCGACGGCCGAGCCGGTCGGAGCACGCCGATCAACCGCGGACGAGGGCCGTCGAGCGGCCCGGGCCGCCGTCGATCCGCCCGCACCACGGCTCGACCCACACCTCCCGGGCCAACCCCGTCGAAGCCCAGTCCGTTCCCCTGCGCACAGGCGTCATCGCCCACTCGAACCACCCCCACCACGTGGCCCAGGCCAGACGACTCCGACAACACCTCCACCGGCGCAACGCCAACGCACGCCACCAACGCCGGAGCCGACCCCGTGCAGCCCGACCAACCCGACCAACCCAAGGGGTCAACCCACTGGCGGGCGGGGCGCGGGGGCCGCGGCGGAACCGACCCCGTCGGGGGGTGCGGGGTCGGTTCCACCGCGGATGCGGTCGGGCGGCGCTGATGGGGGCTCGATCATCGGGGGGAGGCGCGCCGCCCGGCGCGCGGAGCGGGGGTTGCCCGCTCGTCCTCGGGGTGGCGGCTACACCGCGCTGCGCAGCCGCCTGCGCCCGCCGGGCGACTCCGCCGCCACGGTCAGCGCGAGCTGCGCGCCCAGGTAGGCCCGGCACGGTGCGGGCCGCCGGCGGCTCCAGCGGCTGCTCCGGCAGGTCGGGCACCGGCCGTGCTCGTCCGGGGTGTGTTCGTCCAGCAACGCCTTGAGCGCCGCCACCAGGCGGGGCAGCTCGGCGCGGGCGAGTTCCACCGCGGTCTCGTCGTCGCCGGCGGTGGCCAGGCGGACCAGCGTCGCCAGGTGCTCGTGCAGCGACTTGTCGAGCTGGCTGAAGACCGTGACGGACATCTCCAGCGCTCCTTCCCGAAACCCTCGGCGGTGTGGTCTCCCGGTTGTGCCCCAGCAGCCTGCGACCGTCCACCGGCCGACTGCAAGTTGCAGTACACGAATGGATGACGGCTCTTTGCTCCACCGGCACGCACCCACAGAATCTGTTGCGGACCCCACGAGGAGGTACGTCGATGCCCCGCGGCACCAGCCCGACGCTGCGCAAGCGCCGGCTCGTCGGCGAGCTGCGCCGATTGCGCGAAGCCGCCGCCCTCACCATCGAGGAGGTCGGCGAACGGCTGGAGTGCTCCGCGTCCAAGATCAGCCGGATCGAGACCGGCCGGGTCGGGGTCACCCCGCGCGACGTCCGGGACATGCTCGCCGCGTACGGCGCGGACGAGAAGACCCTCGACGAACTGGTCCAGCTCGCCCGGGAGGCCCGGCGCAAGGCGTGGTGGGACGAGTTCGGCGACCTGGTGCCCAGCCGGTACATCGGGTTCGAGGCCGACGCCGAGTCGGTGCACACCTACCAGGGCCTGATGATCCCCGGCCTGCTCCAGCACGAGGGCTACACCAGGGCGCTGATCGCGAACGTCCTGCCGGACGCGCCGCCCGACGAGGTGGACCGGCGGGTCCGGCTGCGCACCGCCCGGCAGGCGCTGCTGGTCGAGCAGGACCCGCTCACCCTGCACGTGGTGATCGACGAGGCCGCGCTGCGCCGCCGAGTGGGTGGGACCGAGGTCATGCGTGGCCAATTGCAGCGACTTAATGAAGTCGGAAAACTCGACAATGTCACCCTTCAGGTCATTCCATTCACCCATGGCGGTCATGCCGCGATGGACGGTCCGTTCGTTCTCCTGAGCTTTGTCGAAAAGTCCGATGCGGACGTGGTATACCTCGAAAGCGCTCGTGGGGACGTCTACTTGGAACAGCCGCCCGACGTCGCCAGGTATTCCGACCTGTTCGCGCGACTGGCCGCGGCGTCCTTGGACCCGGCTGCTTCGGCGGCGTTCATCGAACTGGTCGCGCGCGAACTTCTCGCCGACGGGGAGTGAACAGCCCATGCCGCAGGAGTGGCGCAAGAGCAGGCGTTCGTCCGCCTCCGGACCGGACTGCGTGGAGATCGCGCTGGTCCGCTCGGGCGCGGTCGTGCGCGATTCGAAGAACCGGTCCGGCGCCGCGCTGGACTTCGGTGCCGCGCAGTGGTCCCGATTCCTCGGATTCGCGAAGAGGGGGCGCGGCGACGAGCGCTGAGCGCGGTACCGCGCCCGGACCCCTCGCGGGTCCGGGCGCCGCGGGGGCGGGTCCGTCAGGGCCCGCCCCCGACTTTTGCCGGGGGTCCGGTACGACCAAGGTCTGACGACCGTGAGACCCCGGTCCGATGCGCGCGGGTCGGACTTTCCGGTCAACTCGTCGCCGGAAGGTGGTGGTGGCGAACCCACCCGTCCGGCAGGGGCCGACGACGGTCCCCGGGCGTGGCGGACCGAGCCCGCGCGGCCGGTCCGTCGGAGCCGCCGGCACCATCCCGCACGATCACCGCGACCACGAACTTCGCTTGGGGGAACACGATGGCGTTGCTGACCGATGCGCTGGAAGGGCTGGCCGGTCTGCCGCAGCCCGCGGTGCTGGCGGTGACCGGCGGCCTGACGCTGGCGGAGTGCACGATCGGCGTGGGCTTCATCGCGCCGGGCGAGAGCGCGCTGCTGCTGGCCGCGACCACGGTCACCAGCGTGCCGAGGTTCCTGGTGATGTGGCTGGTGGTCTCGGTGTGCGCGGTCGCGGGCGACAGCATCGGCTACTTCCTCGGCCGCCGCTTCGGCGACCGGATGCGGGAGAGCAAGGTGGTCCGCAAACTCGGGCAGCAGCACTGGGACAACGCGGGCGACCTGCTGCGCCGGCGCGGCGCGTGGGCGGTGTTCGTGGCCCGGTTCATGCCCGTGGTGCGGACCCTGGTGCCCGCGTCGGCCGGCGCGTCGAAGCTGGAGTACCGGCGGTTCCTGCCCGCCTCGATCGCGGGCGCGGTCTGCTGGTCGGCCCTGCACATCGGGATCGGCTCGGCGGCCGGTGCGTCCGCGAAGTACATCGAATCGGTGTTCAACGGCGCGATGTGGGGCGTGATGGGCGTCGCGGTGGTCGTCGGCGTGGTCGTGTTCCTGCGCCGCCGCAAGAAGAACGCCGCCGTCGCCGCCGCCCCGGCCGAGCCGGTCGAAGAGGTCGTGTAGCCGCTGCCGGGCGCGCCGCACCCCGGGCGCGCACAGCCGAAGGGGCCGTGTTCGGGGGTTCGGGTCCCGAACACGGCCCCTTCGACAGGGGGGAGGGCAAAGGAGAAAGGCCATCCCCTACCGGATGACCTCTCCCCGTGGAGCTGGGGACGAGGGCGGGCCGGCGTTCCGCCGCCGCGGGCTGGATGCCCCTTGCACGCCGGCCTGCCCTCGTCGATCAGGGAGCAGCGGGTGTTCCGCTGTCTGGTCCAACCTCCCCCACCGGGGTTCGCCCTGTGTGGTTGGTCGGACACGCTTAGCGTAAGTACGCGGCTACAGCCCGACTGGAGTCGGACTGAAGTGATCTCGCCGGCGCCGTTGCCGGATCGGGTAGTTTCGGTTGGCCAATGCCCTTCGGCGAAGGATCGGTCGGTGGACTACGACGGCGGGGAGCCCTTGCGGTTCGAGGTGCTCGGCCTTCTCCGGGTGCGGCGCGGCGCCCGGGAGGTCGACCTCGGTGCCGCCAAGCAGCGCGCGGTGCTCGCGGTGCTGCTGCTCGCCCGCAACACCCCGGTCAGCCGGGGCCACATCATCGAGGCGGTGTGGGGTGACGCGACCCCCAGCAGCGCCGTCAACCTGGTGCAGACCTACGTGGCGGGCCTGCGGCGCGCCCTGGAACCCAGCCGGGCCCGCCGCGCGCCCGCCGAACTGCTCACCTCCGTGGGCGACGGCTACCTGCTGCGGCTGGACCCGAACGCGGTCGACCTCGACGCCTTCGAACGGGGCGTGGTCACCGCCGGGCGGCTGCGGGCCACCGGCGACCTGGAGTCCGCCGCCGTCGCGCTGGACGAGGCGCTGGCGCTGTGGCGCGGCGAGCCGCTGGGCGGCGTGGCCGGGTTGTTCGCCGAGGTGGAACGCGGCCGGCTGGCCGAACGCCGGCTCGCCGTGCTGGAGGAGCGGGCCGAGCTGCTGCTGCTGACCGGGCGCGGCGCGGAACTGGTCCAGGCGTTGACCGCGCTGGTCGGCGAGCACCCGTTGCGCGAGCGCGGGCACGGCCTGCTGATGCGCGCGCTGTGCCAGGCGGGCCGGCAGGCCGAGGCGCTGGGCGTCTACCGGGAGGCCCGCCAGGTGCTGATCGAGGAGCTGGGCGTGGAGCCCGGCCCCGAGCTGCGCCGCCTCCAACAGGCCGTGCTGGCCGGGGAGAACCCCGAGCCCGAACGGCCCACCCGGCCGATCGCGATCCCGGTGCCGCCGCCCGAGCCCGCGCTGCCGACCACCCCCGCGCAGCTGCCGCGCGCCCCGGTCGCGCTGATCGGCCGGGACACCGAGGTGAACCGGCTGGACGGGCTGCGCGACTCGGACCCGTCCGGCGGCCTGGTGCTGGTGGTCACCGGCCCGGCGGGCGTCGGCAAGACCGCGCTGGCCCTGCACTGGGCGCACCGGGTGCGCGAGGACTTCACCGACGGCCAGCTCTACGTGGACCTGCACGGCTACGACCCCAACCAGGAGCCGCTGGGCGCGGGCGAGGTGCTCAACCGGTTCCTGCGCACGCTGGGCGTGCCGTCCGCCGACATCCCGGTGACCGTGGAGGAGCGCTCGGCGCTGTTCCGGACGCTGGTCGCGGACCGGCGGATGGTCGTGATGCTGGACAACGCGCGCGGCTCCACCGAGCTGATGCCGCTGCTGCCCGGCTCGCCGTCGTGCGTCGTGGTCACCTCCCGGCGGCGGCTGGTCGGGCTGGTCGCGCACGCCGAGGCGCGGATGGTGGAGCTGGACATGCTCGACACCGACGCGGCCGTCGAGGTGCTGGGCCGGGTCGCCGGGCGCGACGGCAGCGAGGTCGGCGCGATGCGCCGGCTGGCGGTGCTGTGCGACGGGCTGCCGCTGGCGCTGCGGATCGCCGCCGCCCGGCTGGCCGTGTCGCCGTCGTTGCCGGTGGCCGAGCTGGTCGCGGAACTGGACGACGAGCACGGCCGGCTGGCCGCGCTGGGGCTGGAGGACGAGGACTCGACGGTGCGGGCGGCGCTGGACGCCTCGCGGCGCGCGCTGTCGCCGCTGCCCGCGCGGTTGCTGGCGCTGCTGGGGCTGCACCCCGGGGCGGACGTGACGGCGTACGTGGTCGGCGCGATGGCGAAGGTCCGGGTGTCCGAGGCGCAGCGCGCGCTGGACGCGTTGACGGCGGCGAACCTGCTGTCGGTCGGCGAGCCCGGCCGGTACGGGGCGCACGACCTGGTCCGGGTCTACACCCGCACGCTGGCGGGCGAACTCGGCCCGGAGGAGCAGCACGAGGCGACCAGCCGGATGCTGGACTTCTACCTGCACTGCGCGGACCTGGCCGACGGCCTGCTGCCGGTCGGCCGGGGCAGCGTGCGGGTCGCGCCGGAGCTGGTGCCCGAGGAGGTGCCGAAGCTGACCGGCGCGGGCGACGCGACCGCGTGGCTCGACGCCGAGCAGGGCAACCTGATCGCGGCGGCGGAGTTGGCGGGCGAGGGGGTCGAGCGGGCGTGGCTGGTGCACGCGTGGCAGCTGCCGTACACGCTGTCCCGGTTCTTCTGGCTGCGGACCGATCGGGCGACTTGGCTGCGGTCCACGGAACTGGCGATGCGGGCGGCGACGTCGCTGGGCGATCCCGAGGCGCGGTTCGTGACGCTGTTCAACCTCGGCGTGGCGCTGGCCCAGTTCGACCGGTGGGACGAGGCGCTGGTCCGGATGCGCGAGGCGCTGGAGGTGGCGCGGGCCGGCGGGGACGTCAACGCGCAGGCGCGGGCGCTGACCACGGTCGCGGACATGCTCCAGACGCTGGGCCGGATGGAGGAGGCGGAGAAGTTCTACCGCGAGGCGCTGGAGGTCAGCCGGGCCGCCGGGTCGCGCTGGGCGGAGGCGGCGGCGCACCACAACCTGGGGCCGCTGTACCTGGCGATGCGGCGCTACGAGGACGCGAAGACGTGGCTGCGCGCGGCGGTGCGGATCTACCAGGAGGTGGGGGAGCAGTGCGGGGAGTCGACCTGCCACACCGACCTGGCGGCGGTGCTGCTGGAATCCGGTGAGCTGTCCGAGGCGGTGGCTTCGGCGCGCACCGCGTTGTCGGTGGCGTCGGCGGCGATGAGCCCTTACCACCAGGCGTTGGCGCACGACCGGCTGGCGACGGTGTTCGACCGGCAGGGGATGGCCGGCGCGATCGCGCATTGGCAGCGGGCGTTGGCGTTGTTCACCGAGTTGAACTCGCCGGAGGCCGATTCGGTGCGGGCGCGGCTGGCCCGTGCGCGGGCGGCCTCGGTGGTCTGAGGCGTTCCGGGATCGGGTTTCCCGAAACGCGTCGCGGAGAACCCGCGCGATCGCGTCGGCGGAATGGTCGAATCGCGGCCGGCGGAATGCGGGGGAGCGCGCACGGCAACCGGGTGCGGTATCACCGGCATCGCGCGGTTCGGCTCGCACTCGCCGGCCGGGCCTCTCCCGGGTTGTGCGGGCCGGCGCGGTCCTCGGTCGCCGGGGCGGTTCGCGTGGCCGGGTGGTGCGGGTGGGCCGGCCCACCGGGGCGGCGGTGAGGTCCGGTGCGGCGGGCGGTCCGCCGATCGACGTGGGCCGTTGGGGTTGCGCTGGGCCGTTCAGGTGCGGGCGATTCGTGTGGTGGGTGGGGGATTCCGGCGTGGAGAGCGCTCTCCGCAACCGTTGTCGGGCGGCCTGATCGGTTGAGTGGTCTGGACCTATTGACAGAAAGGTCTGGACCTATTTACGTTTCGTTCGCTCCACTCTGCGTCGAGGCCGCCGCCTGGTGCAGGAGGTACGGCTAGTGTCCAGAAGGTTGATGCCGCTGATGGCGTTGCTCGCCACAGCGGCGGGACTCGTCATCGCTGTCGTGTCCCCGTCCACGTCGAGCGCCGCGGGTGGTGAGGAGTGCCGCCCTGACGGCCTCTACCAGACGCCCGGCGTCTCGGTCCCCTACTGCTCGGTCTACGACACCAACGGCCGCGAGAACCTGGGCGGCGACAAGTCCCGCCGGGTGATCGGCTACTTCACGAGCTGGCGCACCGGCAAGAACGGCGCGCCTGCGTACCTCGCCTCGGACATTCCCTGGACCAAGGTCACGCACCTCAACTACGCGTTCGCCCACATCGACGCGGCCAACAAGGTCTCGGTCGGCCCGGACGGCCCCGACAACGCCTCCACCGGCATGACCTGGCCGGGTGTCGACCTCGACCCGACCCTGCCCTACAAGGGGCACTTCAACCTGCTCAACAAGTACAAGAAGCAGTACCCGAACGTGAAGACGCTCATCTCGGTGGGCGGCTGGGCGGAGACCGGCGGGTTCCTGAACCCCGACGGCAGCCGCAACGCGTCCGGCGGCTTCTACAAGATGGCCCAGTCGCAGGCGTCGATCGACACCTTCTCCGACTCGGCGGTCGAGTTCATCCGCAAGTACGGCTTCAACGGCGTCGACATCGACTACGAGTACGCCACGTCCAACAAGTACGCGGGCAACCCGGACGACTACTGGATCTCCGACGCCAACCGCGCCACCTTGTGGAAGGGCTACGACGCCCTGATGAAGACGCTGCGGGAGAAGCTCGACCGGGCTTCCGCGGCCGACGGCAAGCACTACCTGCTGACCGCCGCCGTGCCCGCCTCGGGTTGGCTGCTGCGCGGCCAGGAGGCGTACCAGGTGACCCGTTACCTGGACTACGTCAACATGATGACCTACGACCTGCACGGCGCGTGGAACCACTTCGTCGGCCCGAACGCCGCCCTGTTCGACGACGGCAAGGACGGCGAACTCGCCGCGGGCGGTGTCTACGGCGCGTACGACGGCACCGGCTACCTGAACGCGGACTGGGCGTACCACTACTTCCGGGGCGCGATGCAGGCCGGCCGGATCAACGTCGGCGTGCCGTTCTACACGCGTGGCTGGAACAACGTCACCGGCGGCACGAACGGCTTGTGGGGCAAGGCACCGCTGGCCGACCAGAAGAAGTGCCCGCCCGGCACCGGCGGCAACGTCGGGTCGACCACGCCGTGCGGTTCGGGCGCGATCGGCATCGACAACCTGTGGCACGACCTGGACAAGGCCGGCGCCGAGGTGCCCGCGGGCGCGAACCCCATGTGGCACGCCAAGAACCTCGAAAACGAGATCACGCCGGACTACCTGGAGCAGTACGGCCTGACCCCGAAGACGGACCCGGACGACCGCATCTCGGGCACCTACGTCCGCTACTACGACAGCACGATGGCCGCGCCGTGGCTGTGGAACGCCGACAAGAAGGTGTTCCTGTCCACCGAGGACGAGCAGTCCATCGCCGCCAAGGCGAAGTGGGTGGCGGACAAGGGCCTCGGCGGCGTGATGATCTGGGAACTGGCCGGCGACTACAAGTTCGACAGCGCCAAGAACCAGTACACCATCGGCGACACCCTGATCACCAAGCTCGACCAGGGCCTGCGCGGTGCGGCCCCGTACGGCGCGCAGAAGGCCAACGGGACGCCCCCCACGCAGGTGATCAACGTGTCGGCGACGGTCTCCGGCTTCGCGCTGGGCGACAACAACTACCCGATCAACCCGAAGCTGAAGATCACCAACAACTCGACCTCCACCCTCCCCGGTGGCACCAAGATCGAGTTCGACTACGGGACCAGCGCGCCGGGCACCATGTCCGACCAGTCCGGCTTCGGCCTGCGGGTGACCCAGAAGGGCCACTCCGGACCGAACGTCGGCGGCCTCAAGGGTGACTTCCAGCACGTCGAGCTGACCCTGCCGTCCTGGCAGACGCTCGCGCCGGGCGCGTCGGTGGACGTGGCGCTGAGCTACCAGCTGCCGATCGCGTCGCCGTCCAACTTCAAGCTCACCTTCGGCGGGCAGACCTACGCGATCGCGTCGGACCACCCGCGTGGCGGCGGCGTCATCCCGACGTCCACCACCACCCCGACGTCCACGTCCACGTCGACCTCGACTTCGACCTCCACGTCGACCTCGACCACCACGACCACGACGACGACCACCACCACGACCAACCCCAACACCTGCACCGTCGCCGGATGGGACCGCGCCAAGGTCTACAACGGCGGCAACCAGGTCTCCCACAAGGGCAAGAAGTGGCAGGCCAAGTGGTGGACCCAGGGCGAGGAGCCCGGGACCACCGGCCAGTGGGGCGTCTGGAGCGACCTGGGGGCCTGCTGAGGCCCGCCTGAGGCATCCCTTACCCGCCGTCTGCCACCCCTTACGGCGGCGGGTAAGGGCACCAGGCCCTGAACCCACGTGAACGCCCGATGCCCGGACCGACGCCTCAGGACGAATCTTCTCCTCGTCAGCGGATGAGAAAGCGCGAACGAGGAGACGGACATCATGGAGTGGACGCCCGAGGCCATCAAGGCGGAGATCGACTACCGGCAGGCGGCCCTGCGCGCCGACGCGGCACACGCCCGCGTTGCCCGGCAGTCGGCGGCACCGAGGCGCTCGTGGTGGCGGCGGTTGCGCCACCGTACGGGCCCCTCGGTGCCGCTTCCCCGAAATGGTCACCGCGACGCCGCCTGAGGTGTGCGAACATGCCACCCGTGGCACGCCTTGGTACCGGAATCCCCTTGGTGGCGCGTAGCCGGGAGATCGCCAGGCTGCGCGCCGCCCTCGACGAAGCCGCCCGCGGCAAGGCGGGCGCGGTCCTGCTGGCCGGTGACGCCGGCGTGGGCAAGACGCGGCTGGTGGACGAACTCGCCGCCGCCGCCGACGCCCTGGTGCTGACCGGCCGATGTCTGGACGTCGGCGAGACCGGCCTCCCCTACCTGCCCTTCACCGAAGCGCTCGGGCAGCTGCGGGAGGCCGGTCTGCTCGACATCGAGGCCCGTCCCGCGCTCGGCCGGCTGCTGCCCGAGCTGTCGCTGCCCGCCACCCAGGACAGCGGGCTGTCGGGCCTGCCGTCCCACCTGGTCGGCCGCCGCCCGGAGCAGGACGTCGGCCAGTTGCAGCTGTTCGACGCGGTGCACGGCATCCTGGGCGAGCTGGCCGAGGACCGGCCGGTGCTGCTGGTCCTGGAGGACCTGCACTGGGCCGACGCGTCCACCCGCTACCTGCTGTCGTTCCTGTTCTCCCGGCTGCGCGCGCAGCGGCTGCTGATCGTGGGCACCTACCGCTCCGACGACCTGCACCGCAGCCACCCGCTGCGCCCGCTGCTCACCGAACTCGTGCGGCTGCCCGCCGTGCAGCGCCTGGACCTCACGCCGTTCAGCGCGATCGACGCGCGCTCGTTCGTGGCGGCGCTGGCCGACGACCTGCCCGACGACATCGTGCTGGAGGTCGCCGAGCGCTCGGACGGCAACCCGTTCTTCGCCGAGGAGCTGATCGCGGTCGCGACCTGCGGCTCCGGCATCCCGTGGACGCTGGCCGAGGTGCTGCTGGCGCGGATCGAGCGGCTGATGCCCGCCGCGCAGCACGTGGTGCGGGTCGCGTCGGTCGCCGGGCGCTCGGTGCGCCACGACCTGCTGCGGCACGTGGCCGACATGGACGACGCCGCGCTGGACGGCGCGCTGCGCGAGGCCGTGCAGCACCACGTCCTGGTGGTGAACGGCAACGAGGTCTTCACCTTCCGGCACGCGCTGCTGCGCGAGGCCGTCTACGGCGACCTGCTGCCGGGCGAACGGGTGCGGCTGCACTCCGCGTACGCCTCGCGCACCGCCGACCTGTCCGACCGGGGGTCGGCGGCGGCGCTCGCGCACCACTCGCTGGAGAGCCACGACCTGGCCCGCGCGCTGCGCGCGTCGGTGGACGCCGCGCAGGAGGCCCAGGCCGCCGGCGCGCCCGCCGAGGCGCTGCGGCACCTGGAGCAGGCGTTGAAGCTGTGGCAGGCGGTGCCGGCGGCGGACCGCCCGGCCGGGGTGACCGAGCTGCTGCTGCTGCGCCGCGCGTCCTGGGTGGCGGGCACCGCCGGGCAGCCGGAGCGGGCCATCGCGTTCGCGCGCAGCGGGACGAAGCTGGTCGACTCCGAGACGCCGGAGGAGGCCGCCGAGATGTGGCGGCGCTTCGCCCAGTCGTTGCAGGTGATCGACGGCACCGAGGCGGAGAAGTTCGTCGCCATCGAGGAGGCGTGGAAGCTGGTGCGCGACCGCCCGGCGACCGCGTCCCGGGCGTGGGTGCTGGCGGTGTGGGCCGCGCAGCTGCGGCACGACCGCAAGTACGCCGAGGCGCGGGAGCGGGCCGAGGACGCGGTGCGCGACGGCCGCGAGTCCGGCGCGGACGCGGCGGTGGCCGACGCGCTGGCCACGCTGGGCCTGCTGGACGAGGCGGCGGCGGACGTGGCGTCGGCCCGGTCGCACCTGGAGGAGGCCGTGACGTTCGCGGTGCAGGTCGACGCGGTCAACACCGAGCTGCGCGCCCGGTACTTCCTCGGGCTGCACCACTACGACCTGGGCGAGCTGGCCGACGCGGCCCGGGTGTTCGACGAGGGCATGGCGCGGGCCAAGGAAACCGGGCTGACCTGGAGTTCCTACGGCTTGGAGCTGCGCATCCTCCAGGTGTTGACCAGGTACTACGTCGGCGACTGGGAGAGCGCGGCGGTGGCCGCCGAGCCGCCCGGCCTGCGGGTGTCGAGCACGGTGTCCGCGCGGCTGGCCGCGGCGGGCACCCACGTGCTGGTCAGCCGGGGGGAGTTCGAGCAGGCCGAGCGGCTGATCGGGGAGCTGCGGGCGGACTGGCACCGCGACCTCCAGATCGCGCTGATCACCGGCGGCACGGGCGCGGAGCTGGCGCTGTGGCGCGGGCAGCCGGAGCTGGCGGTGGACCGGGTCGCGGACGCCATCGCGTGGTCGCGCCGGGAGGGCGGCGACTGGGCGCTGTCGGGTATCAGGCTGTCCGCTCTCGGCGTCGCGGGGTACGCCGAGCTGGCCGCCCGAGCCCGGCGGCGGCGCGACCGGGACGGCGAGGAGGCGGCGGTGGCGGCCGGGCGGGACCTGGCCGACTACGCGCGCACCACGGCCGAGATGGGCTCGCCGCGCACCGGCTCGCTGGGGCCGGAGGGCCGGGCGTGGCTGGCCCGGGTGGCGGCCGAGGAGAGCCGGCTGCGCGGGGCGTCCGACCCGGACGCCTGGCGCGCGGCGGCCGACGAGTTCGACTTCGGCTCGGTGTTCGAGCAGGCGGTGTGCCGCTGGCGGCTGGCCGAGGCGCTGCTGGCGGCCGACCGGCGCGACGACGCGGTGGCCGAGCTGCGGCTGGCCGACGACGTGGCGGACCGGCTGGGCGCCGCGCCGCTGCGCGACGCCGTGCACCTGGTGGCCCGGCGGGCGCGGGTGGCGCTGCACGCGGAGACCGCGCGGACCCGGGTGGACCCGTTCACGCCGCGCGAGCGCTCGGTGCTGGGGCTGGTCGCGCTGGGGCGGACCAACCGCGAGGTGGGCGAGGAGCTCTACATCTCGGAGAAGACGGTCAGCGTGCACCTGACCCGGATCATGGCCAAGCTCGGCGCGAGCCGGCGGGCCGAGGCGGTGGCGATCGCCTTCGACCGGGGGCTGCTGGACCAGGCGTGACGCGGTCGGCGGCCCGTCCGGTCCGCCGACCGCGCCCCGCTCAGGCGGCCGGGAAGTCCGGCAGGGTGAGCGCCGAGTGCTCGGGGCGGGCGAGTTCGACGGGCACCGAGGTGAGCGAGGCGAGCCCGGCGTTGCGCCGCGCGAGGGCTTCGGCGGTGGTCGGGAACATCGTCGCGCTCCCCTCGCCGACCAGCGCCTGGTTGAGCGTGACGAACTCGCGGGTGGTGCGCTCGTAGGCGGCGAAGGCGGCGGTGTGGTCCGGTTCGGTGGCCAGCGCGTGGGCCAGCGCGTACGCGCCGACCAGCGCGAGGCTGGTGCCCTGCCCGGTGAGGAACGACGGGGCGTGCGCCGCGTCGCCGACCAGCCCGACCCGGCCGTCGGACCAGCGCGGCAGGTGGATCTGGCTGACCACGTCGAAGAACACGTCGTCGGCCGCGCGCAGCGCGGCGACCATCCGCCCGACCTCCCAGCCCTGCCCGGCGAAGGTCTCGGCGACCAGTTCCCGCTGCGCCTCGGGGTCGCGGAACGCGTCGAACGGCGGGTCGGGCCGGGCGAAGTTCAGGAAGCCGTGCAGCTCGTCGCTGCCCTTGACCGCGTAGAGCACCGCCGCCTTGCCGGGGACGGTCCACATCACGCCCTCCTGGGACAGGCCCAGGAAGTTGGGCAGGGTGAAGCCCGCGAAGCAGTAGCCGAGGTAGCGGTGGAACCGCTCCTCGGGCCCGAACACCAGCGAGCGGGTGCGCGAGTGCAGGCCGTCGGCCCCGATCACCAGGTCGAACGACCTCCGCAGGCCGCTGCGGAAGGTGACGTCGACCCCGTGCGCGTGCTCGGCCAGCGTGTCGATCGAGTCGCCGAACCGGAATTCGGCGGTGTCGCGGACCAGGTCGTGCAGGGCCGCGGTGAGGTCTCCCCGGCGCACCTCGACGTCGCTGTCGTCGCCGCGCACCACCGCCTGCGGGTCGAGCGCGGCCACCACCGAGCCGTCGGCGTCGAGGAACGTCAGCCGGCGGGTGTCGACGTGCGCGTCCCGCAGCCGGGGCAGGATCCCCATCCGCCGGACCACCTCCAGCGCGGTGCCGCGCACGTCGATCGGGTAGCCGCCGGCGCGCGGGGCGTCCGCCTTCTCCACCACGGTCACCGCGAACCCGGCGCGGTGCAGCCAGAACGCCAGCGCGGGCCCCGCCACGCTCGCCCCGGAGATCAGCACGGTCTGCTCGGTCATGTCCCCTCCTCGACGCGCGGGCGTACCCGCGCGCCCCTGTGGATAGCTAACTTAGGTACCGATAAAGTGGGTGTGCCGGTGCGCCTCCACGCGCCGCACCCCACCCACTGTATACCTAACTTAGGTATCGAACGGAGCCCGATGTCCGACCCCGACGAGTCCGAACTGCGCGACGTGCTGCCCCGCCTGATGCAACTGGGCAACGTGCTCAACCGCAGCGGGCTCGCGGAACGGGCCATGGCCGAAGCCGGGGCGGGCCTCGACCGGCCCGCGCTGACGGTGCTGGTCGTGCTGCACCTGTCCGGCGGCGCGCTGCGCGTCGGCGAGATCGCGGCCCGGATGCAGGTCGCCGGCCCGCACGTCACGCGGCACGTGCACGAGCTGGAACGGCGGGAGTTCGTCCGCCGCCTGGCCGACGACCAGGACCGGCGCGCCCGCCGGGTCGAACCCACCCCGGCCGGGACCGAGGTCGCCGACCACTACCTGCGCACCATCGGCGGCTGGTTCCGCGACGCCCTCGCCGACTGGTCCACCGACGACCGCCGCACCTTCTTCCAGCTGCTCCAGCGCTTCTCCGACGACCTCGCGGCCCGGTTCGCGGCACCCGCCGACGAGCGCCGGCCGGACGTCACGCGGTGAGCGTGAGGTAGGCGAACCCCGGCACGTCCTGCCACCCGCGCAGCCACGAGGCCCGGTGGGCATCGGCGCGGGCGGCGGGCCGGGCGGCGTCGGGCGCGTGCTCCCAGTAGCCCTCGCCGAGCAGCAGCCGGGGGCGAGCGGCCGGCGGCCCGTCGCCAACGCGTGCTCGGTGTGCGCGCTCGGGTCGCCGCCCCGGACCTGGCTGGAGCCGGGCCCGTGGAAGACCGGGTCGTCGTGCGGCGGGGGATCACCGGCCCGGTCACGACCGGAAGTGTCCGCACCGGGTGGGGGTCGGGCAACCGCGTTCGTAGTCCAAGGGACCAGGCCAGGTCATCCCGCAGGTGGACGACGGGTTCCACCGCCAAGGTGATGTTCGGGCACGCGGACCGCCCATACCTTTCCCCTGTCCGCTTGAGCAGAGGGAATGAGGGAGCATGTCCGCACTGGTGTCCGACGTCGGAACCCGTACCGCTGTGGCTGCCGCGAACCTGGTGAAGGTCTACGGCAAGGGCGACACCGCCGTCCGGGCGCTGGACGGCGTGAGCGTCGCGTTCGAGGCCGGGAAGTTCACCGCGATCATGGGGCCCTCCGGCTCCGGCAAGTCCACGATGATGCACTGCCTGGCCGGCCTCGACAGCGTCGACGGCGGCGCGGTGCAGATCGGCGGCACGGAGATCACCTCGTTGGGGGACAAGGACCTCACCAAGCTGCGCCGGGACCGGATCGGGTTCGTGTTCCAGGCGTTCAACCTGCTGCCCACGCTCACCGCCGAGGCGAACATCCTGCTGGGGCTGGAACTCGCGGGCCGCAAGCCCGACCGGCAGTGGTTCGACACCATCGTCGACGTGCTGGGCCTGCGGGACCGGCTCAAGCACAAGCCGACCGAGCTGTCCGGCGGCCAGCAGCAGCGCGTGGCCTGTGCGCGGGCCCTGGTCGCCAAGCCCGACGTGGTCTTCGCCGACGAGCCGACCGGCAACCTGGACTCGCGCTCCGGCGCGGAGGTGCTCGACTTCCTGCGCATGTCGGTGCGCAAGCTCGGCCAGACCGTGATCATGGTGACGCACGACCCGGTGGCCGCGTCCTACGCCGACCGCGTGGTGCTGATGGCCGACGGCCACCTGGCCGGCGAGATCGACAACCCGACCGCCGACTCCGTGCTGTCCGCGCTGAAGCACCTGGGTGCGTGACCTGAATGTTGCGCACCATCATCGCGGGCCTCAAGGCCCGCACCGCCCGCCTGGTGCTCTCCTCGGTGGCGATCGCGCTCGGCGTGGCGTTCGTGACCGGCACCCTGGTGCTCAGCGACGCCATGAGCGAGGGGATGCGGGACGAGTTCGCCAAGAGCGCCCGCAACGTCGACGTCTCGGTCACGACCTCCGGCGACAACAAGGGGATCTCGCCGGAGACGCTGGAGAAGATCCGCAAGACCCCCGGCGTCGCCGGCGCGGACACCCGCGACTACGCCTCCGTGCCGCTGATCGCCTCGAACGGCAAGGCCAAGACCGCGTTCGCGGTCCCGCTGGGCACCGTCGAGAAGCTGCGCGAGTACGACCTCGCGGACGGCCGCTACCCGACCACCGCGACCGAGGTGGCGGTGGACGTGCGCACCGCGTCCACGGCGAAGCTGACCGTCGGGCAGCCGGTGACGCTGCTCGGCAAGGACGAGCAGAAGCACCAGTACACCCTGGTCGGCACCTACAAGCAGGGTGTCGGCCAGGTCTCCCTGGCCGCCATGGACCACCTGGTGCTGTCGGCGGAGGGGTTCGAGGGTTTCGCCACGGACCGGCTGCCCTACCAGGCGGTCGCCGTCGCGGCCGACGGCTTCACGCAGCAGCAGGTCGCGGACGGCGTCCGCAAGGCCGTCGGCGAGAACGGGTTCACCATCCAGACCGGTGAGCAGGTGACCGAGGCGACGTTGAAGGAGATCGCCTCGCAGGCCGCCGAGTTCACCACGTTCCTGATGGCCTTCGCGGTGATCGCGCTCGTGGTCGCCTCCATGGTCATCTACAACACCTTCACCATCCTGGTCGCGCAGCGGACCCGGGAACTGGCGCTGATGCGCTGCGTGGGCGCGAGCCGCAAGCAGGTGTTCCGGGGCGTGCTGGCCGAGGCGTTCGCCATGGGCCTGATCGCGTCGGTGATCGGCCTGTTCGGCGGGCTCGGCATGTCCGCCCTGATGCAGAAGGTGATCAGCGGGTTCGGCGGCGGCGAGACGGCCATGGAGGTCCGGCTGCCGGTGACCGCCACGACGGTGCTCGCGGCGTTCGGCGTCGGCGTGCTGGTCACCGTGCTGGCCGCCGTGCTGCCCGCCCGCAAGGCCACCCGGGTCGCCCCGATCGCGGCCCTGCGCAGCCAGGCCGACAGCCACGAGGAGGTCTCGCGCACCGGCAAGCTGCGGGTGCTGATCGCGGTCCTGCTCGGGATCTGCGGCGCGGGCGCGGTCGTGCTCGGCATGCGGATCGAGAACGAGATGCCCGCGATGCTGACCAGCGGCGCGGGCACGATGCTGCTGCTGGGCGCGGTGCTGGTGCTCGGCCCGCTGCTGGTCGGCCCGGTCAACCGGGCGCTGGGCGTGGTGCCCCGCGCGCTGTTCGGGGTGCCCGCGAAGCTGGCCTCCGCCAACGCCGGCCGCAACCCCAAGCGCACCGCCGCGACGACCGCCGCGCTGATGATCGGCGTGACCGTGGTGGCGCTGGTGACGGTGGTCGCCAGCAGCGCCAAGGAGACCGCCAACGCGCAGGTCGACCAGCGGATGCCCGCCGACTACACGGTGACCTCCTCGGTGCCCAGCCGGTTGCTGCCGCAGGACCTGGCGACGCAGCTGGCCGCCGTGCCCGCCGTCGAGAAGGTCGCGCCCACCACCCAGATCTCCACCCGGGACGCGTACTTCGTCGGCGTGGCGAAGAACTCGATCGGCGACCTGTTCCGGCCGACCGTGGACAGCGGCTCGCTGGCCGACCTCGGCGAGGGCACGATCGCGCTGAAGTCCGACTACGCCAAGGAGCAGAACCTGTCGGTCGGCTCCACCGCCAAGGTCAAGACCGACGACGGCGAGCACGCGCTCAAGGTCGTGGCGCTGGTGTCCGGGCAGCGGCTGGGCGACGGCGTGGTGACGCTGGAGACCTCCGCGAAGCTCGACCCGGAGGCGGACGGCTACCAGAGCATCATGATCAAGCTCCGGCCCGGCGTGGCCGACGGCCGCGCGGCGGTCGAGAAGGTCACCGACGCCTCGCCGCTGGCCGCGCTCGACTCGGCCGCGGAGACCAAGGCGCAGCTGAACAAGCAGCTCGACCAGGTGCTGGCGTTCATCTGGGCGCTGATCGGCCTGGCCGTGGTGATCGCGCTGTTCGGCATCGCGAACACGCTGACGCTGTCGGTGCTGGAGCGGACCCGCGAGTCGGCGCTGCTGCGGGCGCTCGGGCTGACCAGGGGCCAGCTGCGGCTGATGCTCGTGGTCGAGTCGGTCCTGATGGCCGTGATGGGCGCGGCGATCGGCCTGGTGCTGGGCGTCGGGTTCGGCTGGGTGATCACCACGGCGGTGTCCACCGACGCGGTCTCGCTGGCCTTCACCGTGCCGTTCGGGCAGATCGGCGCGATGCTCGGGGCCGCCGTGATCGCCGCCGTGCTGGCCGCCGCCCTGCCCGCCCGCCGGGCCGCGCGCACCTCGGTCGTCGCGGGGATGGCCGACGCCTGACCCGTGCGCCGCGACGGTCGACGGCCGTCCACCCGAGGGGTCACCCCCTCGCGGTGGGCGGCCGTTCTCGTGCGCGGGCGTCGGGTCAGGGGGCGATCCCGAGGTCCTCGGACAGGGCGCGGAAGCGGGATTCGGCCAGGGGCGCGGGGTTCTCGCCCAGCCAGGCCAGGTGGCCGAAGGTCTCCAGGACCACCAGGCCGTGGATCGAGGTCCACGCGGTGAACGCGACCGCCGCCGCGTCCGGGGGCAGGTCCACGGCCGCCGCGAAGGTGTTCAGCGCGGTGAGGCCCGCCGGGACCTCCCGGCGCTTCAGGGTGCCCCGGTGCCACGCCTCGACGATCGGCGGCGCGAAGGCGGCGCCCACCGCCCGGCTCGCGTGCGAGGTCGGGCCGGCTTCCGGGGCCTGGTAGTCCGGGACCGGCGTGCCGTACAGCAGGGCGAACTCGTGCGGGTGGGCCAGCGCCCACTCCCGGTACGCCAGCGCCGCCGCCACGAAGGCGTCGCCCCCGGCCGCGTCCCGGGCCCGCGCCACCTCCGCCGCCAACGCCGCGAACCCGTCGGTGATCAGGTCGGTGAGCAGCGCGTCCCGGCTCGGGTAGTAGCGGTACAGGCCCGCCGGGCTCATCTCGATCGACACCGCCACCGCGCGCAGCGACAGCGCCGCGCCGCCGCCCTCCCGCAGGTGGGCCAGCGCCGCCGCCTTGATCTCGGCCAGCGTCTGCTCCCGGAGCCGTTCCCGCCTGGTCACCATGTGCGTGAGGGTAGCGCGTTGCGATCGGTGTTCGCAGTGCGATACGTTGAAAGTGTGAACACTGATCGCAGTGCAATAGCTGATCGCAGTGCAAGTGGTGAACGCGGAAGCGCCCCGAGCCGGGCGACTGCGGTGTTGTTGCTGGTGGAGGGGCTGCTGCTGGTGGTCCCGATCGTCGTCCTCGGGGCCGCCGTGGACTGGCCCGCCGGCCTGGGCGAACCCGCCGCCACCGTGCTGCCGCGCGTGGCCGAGAACGAGACCGCGTTGCGGCTCGGGTACGTCGCGTACCTCGCCTACTCGGTGTTGTTCCTGCCGGTGGCGCTGTGGACGGCCGCGAC
This sequence comes from Saccharothrix sp. NBAS 001, assembly GCF_056640475.1. Classification (NCBI taxonomy): domain Bacteria; kingdom Bacillati; phylum Actinomycetota; class Actinomycetes; order Pseudonocardiales; family Pseudonocardiaceae; genus Saccharothrix; species Saccharothrix sp. NBAS 001. The sequence goes on along the minus strand of NZ_CM153251.1, from coordinate 6,021,460 downwards.
TCTCGCGCCCGGCCGGCAGGACTCGCGGGTCGCCCGGCTCGGCGCGGCGTTCGCCGCCCTGTCCGCGGTGGCGCGGTGCGTCGGCATCGTCCGGTGGCTCACCGCCATGCCCGATCTCGCGCACGCGTGGCGGTCGGGGGCGGACCGGGCGGTGATCGAGGTGCAGTACGACGCGTTGAACTCGTTCGCGGGCGGCGTCGGCGAACTGCTCGGCGTGTCGCTGTTCGCGGCCGGCTGGCTGCTCTGCCTGGCCCGGATCGCGGACGTCCCGCCGTGGCTGCGGGGCTTCACCGTCCTGACCGCCGCCGCCCTCGCCCTGCCGCTGGTCGAGTTGCTCGGGGTGGATGCGGGCGCGCTGATCAGCGTGGGCAGCGCGACGGTGCAGGTCTGGTTCCTGGTCGCCGCCGTGCACGTCCTGCGGCGGGGGCGCTCGTAACGGCCGCCGTCGACCGCTTGTGTGTCGTGGGTCACAGGAAATTTTCGGCGCGCGCGTCATAGCGGCGCGTGTGCACCCTCTAACTCGGTGCGGGGTGGCTCGGGCGAGGGCCGAGCCACCCCCGCCCTCTTCCTCGGGCTCGTTCGGCGGGTGTCGCCACCCCGCTCCCGGTGGTGATCGCCGGGATTACCGAATGTAACGGAACGGTGTCGGACGGTCGTTTTCCGGTTGACAGCAGGGGTGCTCGCTCAGGACTGTGAGAGCGCTCTCGCCGTGGTGCGAGCGGCCGTGAAGGGGTGAACCGATGACCGCGACCGGGCCGGACGTCGAGGCGGGGCTGCTCCGCTTCCCGCCGGATTTCGCCTGGGGTGCCGCGACGGCGGCGTTCCAGATCGAGGGATCGACCACAGTGGACGGTCGGGGGCCGTCGATCTGGGACGCGTTCGCCGCCACGCCCGGCCGGGTGCGCGGCGGCGACACCGGCGAGCCCGCCTGCGACCACTACCGCCGCTACGCCGGGGACGTGGACCTGATGTCCCGGCTGGGGCTGGGCGCGTACCGGTTCTCCGTGGCGTGGCCGCGCGTCCAGCCCGCCGGCGCGGGCCGCGTGGAGCCGCGCGGCCTGGCGTTCTACGACCGGCTGGTGGACCGGCTGCTCGCGCGCGGCATCGAACCGGTGGCCACGCTCTACCACTGGGACCTGCCGCAGGCGCTGGAGGACGCCGGCGGCTGGCGCAACCGGGACACCGCCCACCGGTTCGCCGAGTACGCCGCACTGGTGCACGAACGGCTGGCCGACCGCGTGCGGCAGTGGACCACGTTGAACGAGCCGTGGTGCTCGGCGTTCCTGGGCTACGGCAACGGGGTCCACGCGCCGGGCGTGGCGGACCCGAAGGGCGCGCTGGAGGCCGCGCACCACCTGATGCTGGGCCACGGCTCGGCGTTGCGGGCGATGAGCGCCTCGGCACCGGCCGACCACCTGTTCTCCATCGTGCTCAACTTCAGCCCGGTGTGGGTCGACGCGGACGACGAGCGGCACCGGTCGGCCGCCCGGAAGGTCGACGGCCTGCAACACCGGATCTTCCTGGACCCCTTGGCGGGCAGGGGTTACCCCGACGACGTGCTGGCGGGCACGGCCTGGCTGGGCGACTGGTGGCGGGTGGTGCGCGACGGCGACCTGGACGTCGTGGCGACCCCGGTGGACTGGCTGGGCGTGAACTACTACAGCCCCACCAGGGTCGCGCCCGCGCCCGCCGACCACGTGCCGGACGGGCCGTTCGCCGGGCTGCGCGGCGTCGAACTCCTGCCGCCGCGCGGGGAGCTGACCGGGTTCGGCTGGGAGGCGGACGCGCGGGCGTTCACCGAACTGCTGGAACGGCTCGGCCGCGACGTCGCGGTGCCGCTGGTGATCACCGAGAACGGCTCGGCCTTCCCGGACGTGGTCGACGGCGGGCGGGTGGCCGACGTGGCGCGGACCCGGTACCTGGTCGAGCACCTGCGCTCGGTGCACACCGCGATCGCGCGCGGGGTGGACGTGCGCGGGTACTTCGCGTGGTCGTTGCTGGACAACTTCGAGTGGGCGGCCGGCTACGGGCAGCGGTTCGGCGTGGTGCACGTCGACTTCGGGACGCAGGAGCGGACGGTGAAGCTCAGCGGCCACACCTTCGCCGAGGTGATCCGGCACAACGCCGTCCCGGCGGCCGGCCACCGGTTCGGCTGAACCGGGCCGGGTCAGGCCGAGTCGCGGCGGACCAGGACGGTCGGCAGGACCTCGCGGCGGGCGCGGATCGGTTCTTCGCGCAGCAGGCGCAGGAGGTGGGTGACCATGTGCTTGACCTGGTTGCCGGTGTCCTGGCGGACGCTGGTCAGCGGCGGGGTGGTGTGCGGGGCGATCATCGGGTGGTCGTCGAAGCCCACCACCGCCACGTCCTCGGGCACCCGACGGCCGGCCTCGCGCAGCGCGTCCAGCGCGCCCGCCGCCATCAGGTCGCTGGCCACGAACACCGCGTCGAGGTCCGGCACCCGGTCCAGCAGCGCCGCCATCGCGCGCTTGCCGCCCTCGCGGGTGAACCCGCCGTCCTCGGTCAGCCGGGCCGCCTCCGCGTCCGACACCCCGGTCGCGGTCCGCCAGCCGGCCAGCCGGTCCATCGCCGAGTGCTCGTCCAGCGGTCCGGTCACCGAGCCGATCCGCTTGCGCCCCGACGAGATCAGGTGCTCGGTCGCGAGCACGCCACCGCCCTCGTTGTCGTGGTCGACCAGGTGCAGCCCGCGCAGCGGACCCCACGGCCGGCCGGCGTACACGGCGGGCAGCGGCAGCTTGCGGGTGACCGCCGGCAGCTGGTCGCCCTTGTGCGGCGCGAACATCAGCGCGCCGTCGACGTGCCCGCCGGCGAGGAACCGCTCGGCCCGCGCCAGGTCTTCCGGCGAGTGCACCAGCAGCAGCACCATCTGCGCGTCGGCGTCGGCCAGCGACCGGGCGGCGGCCCGGATCAGCCACGCGAAGTGCGGGTCGTCGAAGATCTTCGGCTCGGGCTCGGAGAACACCACGGCGACCGCGCCGGTCCGCCGGGTCACCAGCGCCCGCGCGGCCTGGTTCGGCTGGTAGCCCAGCGCCAGCACCGCCGCCGTCACGGCCTCGTGCGCCTCGGGGCTGACCCGGGGCGACGCGTTGAGCACGCGGGACGCCGTCGCACGCGAGACGCCGGCCTTCGCCGCCACGTCCTCCAGCGTGGGCCGCGAGCCGGAGTGCGATTGGACGGACACGGGTACCAACTCCTCGCCACACCGAGCCTGATCGGATCAGCTTAGCGGGAGGCCACCTCGTTGGGAGCGCTCTCACACCAGCCGTCGCGCCCGACCACCCGGTCCCGCGCCGACACGCCCAGCGACACCCGCAGCACCCCGTCCTCCCGCCGCGACGACACCGGCAGCCCGGCCCGCGCCGCCGTGCGCAGCAGCCCGGTCTCCGCCGGCAGGCACCAGCCGACCAGCTCGCGGTACCCGCCGGCGCGCGCGGTGCGGGCCAGTGCCAACAGCACCCCGGTACCCACCCCGCGTCCCTGCCAGGCGTCCTCCACCAGCAGCGACACCTCGGCACCGGCCGGGGTCGACGTCGGGATCAGCTGCCCCAGCGCCACGACCCGGTCCGCGCACTGCGCCACGACCGTGGTGCCGCGCGGCGGCGTCAGCAGGCGGTGCAGCCACCGGCGGGGGAGCGTGCGCATCCCGGAGTGGTAGCGGTTGAACAGGGTGCGCATCGAGCACCGGGTGTGCAGGTCGGCGACCGCGTCCTGGTCGGCGGGTCGGCCGGGGCGCAGCACCAGGGCCTGGCCGTCGTCGGACACCAGCGCGGTCGCCGTCGGGGCGTCGCCGATCAGGTCCACCAAAGCCCGCGCACGAGCCAGTTCCACCTGCGTGAACGGTGCCCAGCCGCGCCGCGCGACCAGCGCCGTGCCGTCCGGGGCGACCAGCCTGGCCTGGTGCTCGTTCACCGCCGGGTCGTCGGTGACCACCACCGAGTCGGCGGCGAGCACGGCGCGCAGCGCGTCGGCCAGGTGCCCCGGCTCGCGCAGCGCGCGCCGGGCGGCTCGCAGCGCGGCGGTCGGGGCGTCCACCAGGTCGCGCAGGTCGGCGGGGGTGATGCCGACGCACCGGCCACCCTCCGCGCGCACCTCGGCCACCAGGTCGGCGGGCCGCAGGCCGGGCGCGGCGCGCACCACGAGTTCGTCGATCACGCCGCCGGGCACCGGGATCACCGACAGCGCCAGGACGTTGCAGGCCCGGTCGGCCAGCCGGACGGTCACCCGCGCCAACGCGCCGGGGCTGTCGGACAGTTCGACGCGCAGGCGCCAGGTCTTCGGTGCGGGTTCCATGCGACCAGCGTCGGCGCGCCACGTTGCGACCGTGGCAACCGGAGGTAAAACCCGGCGGGTGCGGTCAGTCGTCGCAGTGCGGGGGCGGGAAGGGGTTGAGCGGGCCGCACGGCCAGTCGGTGCGCTTCGCCGTCGTCGTGGTCGTCGGCGGGAGCGTGACCTCGGTGGTCGGGTCCGGGGCGCGGGGCGGCGTCGTGGTCGTCGTGCGCTCCGGCGGCGCGGACGTCGTGGACCTGGGCACGGCCGCCACCGGGTCCTTGGTCGCCGTGGACGTCGTCGGCACGGGTGAGCCGGAGGACGGGAACGGCCGCGTGGTGATCCAGGTGGACGACGGCGGCTCCGCCTTGTTCTTGTCGTCCACACCGTCGAGGTAGACGCCGACGAGCACGCCGGTCAGCGCCGACGCCGCCACGGCCAGGCCGCTGGCAGCCCACAGCACCCGCACGGCCGAACCTCCGAGTCTCTTGGCGTTGGCGCAAACGGCAGAACAGTACCGCCAAGTGGACCGGTCTCAGGCGACCCAGGCCACCTCGGCCGGGCCGGTCGTCCGGTCCACCTCCGCGAGCACCGCTCGGCGTTCCTTCGCGGTCAACGAGCGGAAGGGCTCCACGGTCACGGTCGTGCGCCGACCTTTGCGCTCCTGCGCCCAGACCCCGGCCATCCGGCCGTCGACCAGCAGCACCGGCGTGAGCCACCCCTGCGGTCGGTACACGCGGTCGGGCGTGCCGCCGTCGAGCAGGTGTCCGGCGTGCCGGGTCGCGGCGACCACGTACTGGTCGAACGCGGGCAGCAGCCGCACGCCGACCACCGGTTCGGCCTCGCGCAGCGCCGGCACCAGGTCGGTCCGCGCCCAGTACGGCTCGCCGGCCACGTCGACCGGGGTGATCCGGTCGCCGAGCGCCTGGAGCACCCGCCCGCCGTCGGCCGGCCGCACGCCCCACCACCGGGCGAACTCCTCGCGGGTGGCCACGCCCTGCTGCCCGAAGAACCGCAGCGCGATCCGCTCGACGGCGTCGGCCGGCGGCTCCCCGACGTCGATCCAGGTGTCCGGCCGGGTGAACGCGACCAGTTGCCCCTCGCCGGGGCCGAACACCAGCCGGCCCTGGAACGACGCGGGCTTGAGGTAGGCGCCCCAGCTCTCCCGCAGCTTCCCGCCGATGTGCGGGGACGTCCGCCGGGCCACCTCGTCGGCGAGCGCGGCGCGGGTCAGCACCCGGCCCTCCAGGGCCTCGGCGACGCCGTCGAGCAGGGCCCGCAGTTCCTCGGCGGTGACCTGGAAGTTCCGCAGCCACACCGGCTTGAGGTAGTGCCGGTAGGTGGCGAACCCGGCCTGCCACAGCGCGTACTCGCGGGCCGGCAGCAGGTGCAGCGTGCCGCGCATGGACCAGGTCTTGACCAGCGTCCGGTCCGCCCAGAGCGCGTGGTCCACGAAATCCGGCGGCAGCCCGTCCACCCGCGCGCGCAGCGCGGCCTCGGCCGACGACATCAACTGGGCGTGCAGGCCGCACAGCTCGGCCACCACGTCCAGCGCGTCCTCGGCGGGCCGGCGCACGTCCAGGCTGTGCGCACGGGTCCGCCACGCGGCGATCCGCCCCCAGGTCAACCCCACTGGCGGTGCTCCCCGTCGGTCACGGCCCGCTCGATCGCGGCGAGCCGTCGTTCCAGCACCGCCGTCCCCAGCACGCGGGCGAGCACCAGGGCCGCTCCGGACAGGCCGGCGACCAGCACCGCGCCGGTCAGGTGCCATGTCGGAGCGTCACCCGTGCAGGTGAAGACCTCGGTGAACCGCTCGGTCGAGCAGGTCACGAACGGCACCGCCGCCAGCCCGACGCCCGCCGCGGCGACCCCGCCCAGCAGGGCCGAGCCGAACGTCCGCATCAACGGGAACGCGGCGTTGACGGCACCGACGGCGGCGATCGCGAACAGCAGCGGCACCGGGTGCGGGAACGGCCCGAACAGCGCGCAGCCGAGCATCAGCACGGCCACCACGGCGAGACCCGTCCGTTCACCCACTTGCCGACCCTAACCCGCGACGCCGGCGGGACGTCAGAAGTTCGTCAGGCGTTTCCGGGACCCTGACGGGTGTCCGGTTCGCCAGTCTTGAGGGGCATTGGCGAGGCGGAAGGCAGGCGGATGTCCAAACGGGTCGTGGTGGCGGGGGAGCCGGCGGCGGGTCCGCACCGGTTCTGATCGCGGCGGCCGGTGACCGGCCGCACGGCGGACGAGGCGCTGCCGGCACCCACCGGCCGGCTCCCCCGAGCCACACCCGGCACGACCCGGACCCGGCCTCGCCCGAGACCGACCTCGGCGACCAGGTCCACGAGGTGGCCGCCGACACCCCTGGCGCAGAACCGGAACACCCGCGCAACGCCCCGCATTGGTCTGATCCAGGCATAGCCTTTTCGCCGTATTGACGTATCTGGTCTAGACCACATAAAGTGGTGAGCGCCACATCGTCCCTCGTCGATGGGCGGGCGGATGCCCCATCGACGAGGAGCCGGCTCACTGGGGTGGGCCACGAGTGCGGCGGCGGAGCACCTTGCTCTCTCCCCACGCCCCGCCGTCGCACTCGGCCACCCCACGAGCCCCGGGCCGATGTGAGGGTCGGTCGACCTCGTCGCCTGTCACACTGTGAGCGATGCTCACGAGGACCATCGCGATCCACTACGTCACGGCCGCGCTGCGCGGTGCCGTCCGGCACGGGCACGACGTGCCGGCGCTGCTCGCCGCCGCGGGCATCCCCGAGGCGCTGCTGTCCGACGATCGCGCGCGGGTCACCCCCGCCCAGTACAGCAAGCTCGTCCAGACCCTGTGGGACGTGCTCGACGACGAGTTCATGGGTTTCGGGCCGCAGCGCAGCAAGCGCGGCACGTTCCCGACCATGTGCCTGCTCGCCGTGCACTGCGCCTCGCTGGAAGACGCGTTGAAGCGCGGCCTGGCCTTCTACGCGCTGTTCGACATCCGGCCGACGATGCGGCTGGCCGAGCACGACGGCGTCGCCCGGTTCACGCTGGCCGCCGAGGGCGTGGACGACCCGGACCGGTTCCTGGTGGAGTCGCTGCTGGTGCTGTGGCACCGGTTCTCGTCCTGGCTGATCGGCCGGCGGATCCCGTTGCGCGGCGTGGAACTGGCCTACCCGGAGCCGCCGCACGCGGCCGAGTACCACCTGATCTTCGGCTGCCCGCTGCGGTTCGGCGCGCCGGAGACGGTGCTGACCTTCGACACCCGGTTCCTGCGGATGCCGGTGGTGCAGGACGAGGCCGCGCTGCGCCGGTTCCTGCGCAACTCGCCCGCCGAGCTGCTGTCCCGCCGGGACTACGGCGCGGACGCGTCCAGCCAGGTCCGGCGGATGCTCGGCGGCGGCGTGGTGGGGCTGGAGCACGTGGCCGCGCGGCTCGGGGTGAGCGCGCCGACGTTGCGCCGCAAGCTGGCCGCCGAGGGCACGTCCTTCCGCGAGGTGCGCGAGCAGCTGCTGCGCGACCAGGCGGTGGCGGGCCTCGTGCGCGGCGGCGAGTCGGTGGAGGAACTGGCGCTGCGGCTGGGGTTCTCCGAGGCGAGCGCTTTTCACCGGGCGTTCAAGCGGTGGACGGGCAACAGCCCTGGCGCGTACCGCACGGGGGCTGGTAGCCAGTAGCCCGCTGAGCCGGAAGTTCGCCGGAATGCCGCCGGACGGTCGTGTTCCGACAACTCCCGACAGGGTGGACTGGCATCGGGAAATTCGTCCACACCACCTGCGGAGCACCCCGTGTCCAGACGCTCGTGGCCGCTCGCCGCCACCCTGGTCCTCGCCCTGATCCCGATCTCACCCGTCCACGCCGAACCCGCCGCGCCGACCGGCGTGGCCGACCTGCCCGACGCGGTCGCGGCCCGGTCCGCCGTCGACCCGGCGCGCCGGATCGAGACCACCCGCACCACCCGGCCGGTCGCGCCGGGCGTGTCGCTGAGCTCGTTCGACTGGTACGAACCCGGCGACGCGGGCGGCTGGGTGCGCGGCGACGCGCTCACCGTCGACCTGACCGCCGGCACCCGGGTCGACTACCTGCACCCCGGCGCGGTCACCACCGCCGAACCCCTGTCGGCACAGGCGAACCGCACCCGCGCGGTGGCCGCCGTGAACGGCGACTTCTTCGACATCAACAACTCCAACGCGCCCGAGGGCGTGGGCGTGCAGGGCAGCGCGGTGGTCAAGTCGCCCGCCGCCGGGCACCGCCGCGCGGTCGGCATCGACGCGTCCGGCATCGGGCGGGTGATGGACGTGCTGTTCGACGGCCGGGTCACCCCGGCCGACGGCGGCACGATCCCGTTGGCACAGCTCAACAGCGCCTCGATCGAGGCCGACGCGGTCGGCGTGTTCAACCCGGTGTGGGGCGCCTACAGCCGGGCGCGGGCGGTGCGCGGCGCGACGAAGGTCGCGGAAGTGGTGGTGCGCAACGACGTCGTCACCGCCGTGCGGACGACCGCCGGCGACGACCCGATCCCGTCCGACGGGTACGTCCTGGTCGGCCGGGAAGCCGGTGCGGACCGGCTGGCCGCGCTCGCGGTCGGGCAGCGGGTCACCGTGGACTACTCCGCCAAGGCCGACGACGGCAGCGCCCTCAAAGCCGCGATCGGCGGCAACCAGCTGCTGCTCAAGGACGGCGCGGTGGTCGCGCCCGACGACCCGCTGCACCCGCGCACGGCGGTCGGGTTCTCCGCGGACGGCAAGAAGATGTTCCTGCTCACCGTGGACGGCCGGCAGGCGCCGTTCCTGCTGGGCCTCAACCTCAAGGACATGGCGGCGGCGCTCAAGGAGATGGGCGCGCACAACGCGCTCAACCTCGACGGCGGCGGCTCGTCCACGCTGCTCGCCCGCACCCCCGGCACGGACGCGGTGGCCGTGGAGAACACGCCGTCCGACGGCGGGGAGCGCCCGGTGCCCAACGGCCTGGCGCTCTACGCGCCGCAGGGCAGCGGCCGGCTCGCCGGGTTCTGGACCCGCACCGCGATCGACCCGCGCCGCGCGCCCGGCTCGGACACCGTCGCCGGCGGCCACCCCGAGCGGGTGTTCCCCGGCCTGACCCGCCGCCTGGTCGCGGACGGCTACGACGAGACCTACGGCCCGGCCCGTGACCAGGCGCGCTCCTGGCAGTCCACCCGCCCGCACGTCGGCCGGGTCGTGGACGGCGTGTTCCGCGGCCTGTCCCGGGGCACCACGAAGGCCGTCGCCCGGCGCGGCGGCACGACCGGCGAGGTCGACCTGACCGTGCTGGGGCCGCTGTCGCGGCTGTCGGCCACCACGAACCGGCTCAGCCTGCCGGAGATCGGCGGCACCGGCGGGTTCGGCGTGGTCGGCCACGACCCGGAGGGCTTCACCGCGCCGATCGAGCCCGCCGACCTCGGCCTGGACTACGACCGGTCGGTGGTCGAGATCGCGCCCGCCGACGACGGCGCCCTGCGCGTCAAGGCGCTCAAGGCCGGCGCGACCACGGTGACCGCGCGCGTCGGCGGCACCACCGTCCAGGTGCCGGTCACGGTGGGGCTGCAGGAGAAGGTCGTCGCGGACTTCGACGACGGCGCGGCGTGGACGTTCGGCTCGGCGCGCGGCTCGGGCTCGGTCGCCCCGGTCGCCGAGGGCCACACCGGCGCGGGCCTCAAGCTCGCCTACGACTTCGGCCAGTCGACCGGGACCCGCACCGCCTACGCCATCCCGCCGAAGCCGATCGTGGTGGAGGGCCAGCCGCTCGCGCTGGGCGCGTGGGTCTACGGGCACGGGCGCGGCGAGTGGACCGCGTTCACGGTGACCGACAACGCGGGCCTCACCAGATCGCTCTACGGCCCCTACATCACCTGGACCGGCTGGAAGCACTTGGAAGTCCCCGTGCCGTCCGGCATGGAGTTCCCGTTGCGGGTCAACCGGTTCTACACCATCGAGACCAAGGCCGACCGGCAGTACTCGGGCGAGGTCCTGGTGGACGACATCGTCGCCAAGGTGCCGCCGGCCGTTCAACTGCCCGCCGCGCAGGAGGTCTCCGACCGCGTGGTGATCCGGGACGGCACGCTCGGCAACCGCGAGTGGCGGTTCGCGGTGATGTCCGACGCCCAGTTCGTGGCCCGGAACCCGGACAGCGACCTGGTGCGCGCCGCGCGCCGGACGTTGCGCGAGATCAAGGCGCAGAAGCCCGACTTCGTGGTGGTCAACGGCGATTTCGTGGACGAGGCCGCGCCCGCCGACCTGGCGCTGGCGCACCGGATCCTGGACGAGGAGCTGGGTGACGAGCTGCCCTGGTACTACGTGCCGGGCAACCACGAGATCATGGGTCCGGGCACGATCGAGAACTTCCGCCGCGAGTTCGGCACCACCAACCGGGTCTTCGACCACAAGGGCACCCGGTTCGTGCTGCTCGACACGTCCACCGGGACGTTGCGCGGCGGTGGCTTCGACCAGACGGCGATGCTGCGCGACGCGCTGCGCGAGCACGGTCGGATCAACTCGGTCGTCGTGATGGAGCACCACCCGCCGCGCGACCCGACGCCGACCATGGGCAGCCGGCTCAACGACCGGCTGGAAGCCGACGTGGTGGAGGACTGGCTGGCCGAGTTCCGCCGCACCACCGGCAAGGGCGCGATGTTCATCGGCTCGCACGTCGGCGTGTTCCACGCGTCGCGGGTCGACGGCGTGCCGTACCTGATCAACGGCAACTCCGGCAAGGCGCCGGCCGAAGGCGGGTTCTCCGGCTGGACCATGCTCGGCGTCGACGCGCGCCCGAAGCACGGCCAGGAGTGGATCGCCGCCGAGATCCGGCCGCACGTGGACGAGTTGACGCTGACCGCGCCGACCACCGTGCGGGTCGGCACCCCGGGCGCGGTCGCCGCGACCGTCGCCCAGGGTTCGCGGCAGGTGCCGGTGAAGTACCCGGTGAGCGCGGACTGGACCGGGTCGCTGAACGTCCACATCGGACCCGTGACGGGGCTGCGGCCGTGGCACGTGGCCTGGCTGGACCCGGAAACCGGCAAGCTCACCGCGATCCGGCCGGGCAAGGCGACCGTAGCGGTCACCGTCAACGGCGTCACCCGCCGCGCGGACGTGACCACCGCGTGGCCGCAATGGGGCCGCAAGGTCGCCTAGACCGGACACCGCGCGACGGCGCGGTCGCCTGAGAGGGCGGAGCCCGGTGTGCCGACACCGGGCTCCGCCCGCAAGAACTCCGCAATCGTCAACGGGTTTCGCGCCCCGGGGTCAGAACTGCTCGCCCTTCGCGGCACGCTCGCGCAGCGACGCCGTCGGCCGGAAGCGCTCGCCGTAGGTGTCGGCCAGGTAGTCGGCCCGCTCCACGAACTCCGACAGCCCGTACGAGTTCACGAACTGCAACGTCCCACCGCTCCACGGCGCGAACCCGAACCCGAACACGCTGCCCACGTTCGCGTCCCCGACCGAGGTCAGCACGCCCTCGTCCAGGCACCGCACGGTCTCCAGCGACTGGATGAACAGCAGCCGGTCCTCGACGTCGCGCTCGGTCACCCCGGCGTCCTCGCGCGCGTACCGCGCCAGGCCCGGCCACAGGAACTTCCTGCCGCCCTCGGGGTATTCGTAGAACCCGGCCCCGCCGGACTTCCCGGTACGCCCCTCGGCGACCAGGTCCTCCAGCACGCCGAACGCCGGGTGCCCGCCCAGCGCGCCCGCGATCGACGGGTCGTCGGCCAGCGTCTGGTCCCGGATCTTGAGCTGCAACGTCAGCGTCACCTCGTCGGACACCGCGAGCGGTCCCACGGCCATGCCGGAGCGCTTGGCGACGTTCTCGATCAGCGCCGGGCGCACGCCCTCGGCGACCATCGACACCGCCTCGGTCACGTACGTGCCGAACGTCCGCGACGTGTAGAACCCCCGACTGTCGTTGACCACGATCGGCGTCTTGCCGATCTGGAGCACGTAGTCGAACGCCCGCGCCAACGTCTCGTCCGAGGTCCGCTCGCCGCGGATGATCTCCACCAGCCGCATCTTGGGCACCGGCGAGAAGAAGTGCAGGCCGATGAACCTCGTCGGGTCGCCCACCGCCGACGCCAGCCCGGTGATCGGCAGCGTCGAGGTGTTCGACGCGATCACCGCGTCCGGCAGCGCCGCGGACTCGGCCGCCGGCAGCACCGCGTTCTTCAGCTCCCGGTTCTCGAACACCGCCTCGATCACCAGGTCGCACCCGGCGAGGTCGGCGTCCGAATCGGTCGGCGTGACGCCCGGGACCCCGTTCGCACCCCGGGTCGCGGCCTCCAGCGTGACGTCCTTGAGCACCACCTCGATGCCCGCCTCGGCGCTCACCTCGGCGATGCCCGCGCCCATCATGCCCGCGCCGAGCACGCCGAGCTTGGCCACCTTGGTCTGGTCCACAGTGGACGGACGGGAGCCGCCGGCGCCGATCTCGTTGAGCTGGAACCAGAACGTCGAGATCATGTTCTTGGACACCTGGCCGGTGACCAGTTCGAGGAAGTACCGGCCCTCCACCTTGAGCGCGGTGTCGAAGTCGACCAGCGCACCCTCGACGGCCGCCGCGAGGATCTTCTCCGGAGCCGGGTACGCGCCGTGCGTCTTCTTGCGCAGCACGGCGGGCGCGGCGGCCAGCAGCCCGTACACGTTCGGGTCGCCGAACTTCACGTCCGGCACCGCGTACCCCGGCTGGTCCCACGGCTGCCGCGGCGCGGGGTTGGCCGCGATCCACGCGCGGGCCTGCGCGACCAGGTCATCCGGCGAGGACGCCAGCGCGTGCACGAGGCCCGCCTGCAACGCCCGCGCGGGCCGCAACTGCTTGCCCTCCATCAGCAGCGGCAGCGCGGGCTGCACGCCCAGCAGGCGCACCAGCCGGGTCACGCCGCCACCGCCGGGCAGCAGGCCCAGGGTCGCCTCGGGCAGGCCCAGCTTGATCTTGTCGTCGTCGAGCACCACGCGGTGGTGGCAGGCCAGCGCGATCTCGAAGCCGCCGCCCAGCGCCGCGCCGTTGATCGCCGCGACCACCGGCTTGCCCAGCGTCTCCAGCCGGCGCAGCTGGCCCTTCACGTCCTCCAGGAAGCCCAGCGCCTCGCCCGCGTTCTCCGGCGTGAGCCGGATCAGCAGGTTCAGGTCGCCGCCCGCGAAGAACGTCTTCTTGGCCGAGGTCAGCACGACGCCGGTGATCTCGTCGCGCTCGGCCTCCAGCCGGGCGACCGCCGCGCCCATCGCCGCGTGGTACTCGGCGTTCATCACGTTCGCCGAGCCCGGCATGTCCATGGTCAGCGTGACGACGCCCGCTTCGTCGCGCTCGTAGTGGATGGTCATCAGACCCTCTCGATGATCGTCGCGATGCCCATGCCGCCGCCCACGCACAGCGTGGCCAGGCCCCGGCGCAGGTCCCGGCGCTCCAGCTCGTCCAGCAGGGTGCCCAGGATCATGCAGCCGGTCGCGCCCAGCGGGTGGCCCATCGCGATCGCGCCGCCGTTGACGTTGACCACCTCGTCGGGCAGGTCGAGTTCGCGCTGGAACTTCAGCACCACCGAGGAGAACGCCTCGTTGATCTCGAACAGGTCGATGTCCTCCACCGACAGCCGCGCCCTGTCCAGCGCCTTGCGGGCTGCCGGGGCCGGGCCGGTGAGCATGATGGTGGGCTCCGAGCCGACCACCGCGACCGACACGATCCGGGCGCGCGGGGTGAGGCCGAGGTCCTGGCCCGCGCGGGCGTTGCCGATCAGCATCGCCGCCGCGCCGTCGACGATCTGCGACGAGTTGCCCGGCGTGTGCACGTGGTGGATGCGCTCGACCGACGGGTAGCGGTCGATGGCGACCGCGTCGAAGCCGAGGTCGCCGTGGAACTGGAACGACGGCTTGAGCCCGCCCAGCCCGTCCAGCGTGGTCTCCGGCCGGATCGCCTCGTCGTGGTCGAGCACGACGAACCCGTTGCGGTCCACCACCGGCACCAGCGACCGCTCGAAGTACCCCTTGTCGCGGGCGAGCGTGGCCCGCTGCTGGGACTTCAGCGCGAACGCGTCCACGTCCTCCCGGCTGAAGCCCTCCAGGGTGGCGATCAGGTCCGCGCTCACGCCCTGCGGCACGAAGTTCGTGGCCAGGTTGGTCTCCGGGTCGGCCATCCACGCGCCGCCGTCGGAGCCCATCGGCACCCGCGACATCGATTCCACGCCGCCCGCGACCACCAGGTCCTCGAAGCCGGAGGCGACCTTGGCCGCCGCCAGGTTCACCGACTCCAGGCCGGACGCGCAGAAGCGGTTGAGCTGCACACCGGCGGGCCGCAGGTCCCACCCGGCCGCCAGCACGGCGGTGCGGGCGATGTCCGAGCCCTGCTCGCCGACCGGTGACACGACGCCGAACACCACGTCGTCCACGGCCGAGGTGTCCAGGTCGTTGCGCCGCGCCAGCGCCGCGAGCACCCCGGAGGCCAGGGTGATCGGCTTCACGCTGTGCAGCGAACCGCGCTTTCCCCTGCCACGCGGTGTGCGCACCGCGTCGAAGATCAAGGCTTCGCTCATGCTGCCACGGTAGGCAGCCCCGGCCCCCAAGCCCATGACCGCGCGGACTGACTTATTAGCTCACCGCGAGTTCCATCACCTCGCCGCACCCGGTGAAGCCCAGCCGCTCGTAGAGCCGGCGGGCCGGGACGTTCCCGGCGAACACCCGCAACTGCACGCGCCGCCAACGGTGCTCCCGCGCCCAGGCGAGCACCTCCGCCACCAGCGCCTCGCCGACGCCCCGCCGGCGGAACGGCGGTTTCACCCACATGGAGTACAGGTACAGCACGTCGTCGTGGTCCTCATGGGGCACCGTCCCCACCAGTCCCACCGGCTGAGGGGCTTCCGCGATCACTTTCACGCCCCACCTCGGGTGCAGGATCTCGCGCCAGCGGGCCTCGTCGTAGCCCTGCTCGACCGACAGCGTCGAGCCGAACGCGCCGGGGTCGCTGGCCAGTGCGCCGAGCCTCATGTCACGCCAGGTCGCCCAGTCCCTCGGGGACAGCCTCCGGAGGTTCATGCCCGCAGTGTTGCGCACGCGCCTGACAGTTGTGCTCACGATCTGCCGGCAGTTGTGGGTGTGGCGGTCATGGCGGGCGACCCCGGCCGGTGGGACCGTCGTCGGTATGCCAACACGCCGTTCCCCCTGGATGACCGACGACCTGGACCAGCTGCGTCAGCTCGCCCGGACGTTCTTCGAGAAGGAATCGGTCCCGAACCACGAGCGCTGGGCCGCGCAGAAGCAGGTGGACCGGGAGTTCTGGACCAAGGCGGGCGGGCTGGGCCTGCTGTGCCTGTCCGTCCCGGAGGAGTACGGCGGTGGCGGCGGCACGTTCGCGCACGAGGCGGTGCTGCTGGAGGAGCAGGCCCGCGCGGGCGACAGCGCGTGGGGCAACAGCGTGCACAGCGGGATCGTGGCGCACTACGTCCTGGCCTACGGCACCGAGGAGCAGAAGCACCGCTGGCTGCCGAAGCTGGCCAGTGGCGAGTACGTGGGCGCGATCGCGATGTCCGAGCCCGGCGGCGGCTCCGACCTCCAGAACATCAAGACCCGCGCGGTCCGCTCCGGCGACGAGTACGTGATCAACGGCTCCAAGACGTTCATCACCAACGGCGCGCAGGCCGAACTGGTGGTCGTGGTCGCCAAGACCGACCCGTCCCAGGGCGCGACCGGCATCTCCCTGCTGGTGGTGGAGACGCCGCTGGCCCCCGGCTTCCGGCGCGGCCGGGTGCTGGACAAGATCGGGCTCAAGGGCCAGGACACCGCCGAGCTGTTCTTCGACGACGTCCGGGTGCCCGCGGCCAACCTGCTCGGCTCGTCCGAGGGGCAGGGCTTCATCCAGCTCATGCAGCAGCTCCCGCAGGAGCGGCTGATCATCGCGGTGGCGTCGGTCGCGGGCATCGAGGCGGCCCTGGACCTCACCGTGGACTACGTCAAGGACCGCACCGCGTTCGGTCGGGAGCTGATCAAGTTCCAGAACACCCGGTTCACCCTCGCCGAGTGCGCCACCGAGGCCCGGGTGACCAGGGCGTTCGTCGACGAGTGCGTCGAGGCGCACCTCCAAGGCCGGCTCGACGTGCCGACCGCGGCGATGGCCAAGTGGTGGTCCACCGAGCGGCTGTGCCGGGTGGTGGACGAGTGCGTCCAGCTCTTCGGCGGCTACGGCTACATGACCGAGTACCCCATCGCGCGCGCGTGGGCGGACGCGCGCGTGCAGAAGATCTACGGCGGGACGAACGAGATCATGAAGGAAATCATCGCGAGGTCGCTCTAGTGGCCGGGCCGCTGGCGGGCCTGCGGGTGGTCGAGCTGGCGGGCCTCGCGCCGGCGCCGTTCGGCTGCATGGTGCTCGCCGACCTGGGTGCGTCGGTGGTCCGGGTGGACCGGGTCTCCGGCGGCACGGCCGTGCCCGGCGACGTGCTGGGGCGCGGCCGGCGGTCGGTGGGCGTGGACATCCGCCGGCCGGAGGGCGCGGAGGTCGTGCTCAAGCTGGTGGAGCGGGCCGACGTGCTGGTGGAGGGCTTCCGGCCGGGGGTGACCGAGCGGCTGGGCCTGGGGCCCGCGCACTGCCTGGCTCGCAACCCGGGGCTGGTCTACGGCCGGATGACCGGGTGGGGCCAGCGGGGGCCGCTGGCCGACCGGGCCGGGCACGACGTCAACTACATCGCGCTGGCCGGGGCGCTGGAGCCGATCGGCCGGGCGGGCGCGCCGCCCACCGTGCCGCTCAACCTCGTCGGCGACTTCGGTGGCGGCGGGCTGCTGCTCGCGCTGGGCGTGCTGGCGGCGCTGTACGAGCGCGAGCGGTCCGGGCGCGGGCAGGTGGTGGACGCGGCGATGGTCGACGGCGCGGCGCTGCTGACGACGTTCCTGCACGGGATGACGGCCGCCGGGGGCTGGTCGGGGGAACGCGGCGCGAACCTGCTCGACGGGGGCGCGCCGTTCTACGACGTATATGCCACCTCGGATGGAAAGTACGTGAGCATCGGGGCACTGGAGGAGAAGTTCTACGCGGAACTGCTGGTGGTGCTGGGTTTGGCGGATGCCGAGGTGCCGAATCGGCACGATCCAGCGCAGTGGCCCGCGCTGCGGGAGCGGATCGCCGCCGTCGTGGCCACTCGAACGAGGGATGAATGGGCGGAACGCGCGGCCGGCACGGATGCCTGCCTGGTGCCGGTGCTCGCCCCCGGCGAGGCCCCGACCGCGCCGCACAACGCAGCGCGCGGGACGTTTGTCGAGGTGGGGGGCCTGGTGCAGCCCGCGCCCGCACCCCGGTTCGACCGCACCCCGGCGGCGACACCGTCCGTGCCGCCGTCCGTCGGGCAGCACACGATCGAGGTCTTGGCCGAGTTGGGACTGCCCGACGCGGACATTGCGGAACTGCGTCGGACGGGGGTCGTCGGATGATCGGGAGACGATTGGCAGGCGGTCGGAAAATGGCCGCGAAAATACGCCCGTGGTGGGTGAAAGAATACTGTGCGGCCCGTACCGGCCCAATGACGCACGGTGGGTGCGTCAGCGCATGTGGGTGATCAGCGCGATCTGCGGCGGAGAGCTGACGATGTCGCGGAACCTCGGTGTTCGTGCCAGGGGGGGAGTGGGCGAGTGGCCCGTACCTAGGTCATCGGCCGGGGCTCGGGGACCCTTGATCGTCCGTTCGGGTGACTGCCAGGAGGGCTGGAGCGTGGCTCCCTGGTGGATCCTGCGCCCGGTCGTGGGATCAGGGCGGGTTCTCCCGTCATCGTCCGGGTGAATGAGGGACCATGGGCCGTAACGCGGTGGGCACGACGCCTGCCGGCCGGGCACCTGTGAACGGACGGAGAGGGTCTCGTGAACGTCAAGAAGGTGGTGACGCTGGCGGCCGTCGCGCTGCTGCTGTTCCTCCTGATCACCCAGCCCGATCAGTCCGCCGACGCGGTCAAGACCGGCGTCGGCTGGCTGCGCCAGGGAGCCGAGTCGATCATCACGTTCGTCCGCAGCCTGTTCCGCTAGTCCACGTCGCGGGGCGTGAGTGGTCTGGTCACCAGTGGTGACGGCGGGGCCCGGACGTTGCACCGTATGGGTGGAATGAGGGCTATAACGCGCTGGTAACAGGGTTTTTGACAATCCAGGGTCTAGCGGTTGTCGGTACCCGCTAATACGGTGCGCTGCATTGGCTGATCTTCGACCGACGAGGAGGCAGAATGGTCGAGGACTCCGGAGTCGACGAGCTGCTGCGGCAGTGGGCGGCTGAGCGCTCGGACGACGCCGAGTTGCAAGAGGTGAACCGGATCAAGGACGAGTGGCTGGCCGAGGCCCCGCCGTCCGCGCCGGGGATCCCCGTGCAACGGGCGAACGGCGGGTCGCGCGGACTGGTTCGGGTCGAATCCGCTGACCCGGCCTACGTGGCGGCGATGCGGAAGAGGGCACCCGAGGTGCCCGAGGTCCTGCTCGCGGCGGCCGCCAGCTACTGGCAGCTGGTGGGCGACCTGTCCGAGGCGGAGCGGTGGTGGGACGCGGGCATCAGCCCGTTGGACCAGCGCGCGCTCGACTACCGGGCGGCCGGGCTCACGCCCGCCGACCTGGGACGGCGTCTCGGCCCGATGACGGTGCTCCAGCACCTGCGTCGGGGCAGTGCGGCGGCCTGGTGCGTGGCCAGGTTGCAGCGGCAGCGCCGGGACGGCGTTGCGTGAACCAGCGCCGCGTTGTGAGGGCGCGGCGTCGAGTGC
Source organism: Saccharothrix sp. NBAS 001 (assembly GCF_056640475.1). Lineage (NCBI taxonomy): Bacteria > Bacillati > Actinomycetota > Actinomycetes > Pseudonocardiales > Pseudonocardiaceae > Saccharothrix > Saccharothrix sp. NBAS 001. The sequence continues at coordinate 6,002,485 of NZ_CM153251.1, read as the reverse complement.
GGTACCAGCACCAACCGGGAGGGCGGGCTCCTGTGCGAGGAGCCCCTTCCGTCGAGAAGTGAACTCCGCGAAGTAGTGTGGGAGGGTGCCCGGCACCCTCCTGACACCCAAGCGGCTCGTCGTAGCGGCGGTCTGCCTGGTGTCGTTGATCGTGTGCTGCGGCCTGGCCTACTGGCAGTGGGAGCGGTTCTCCGAAGCCGGTGGCACGTTCCAGAACCTCGGGTACGTCTTCCAGTGGCCGCTGTTCGGCCTGTTCCCCCTGTTCATGGTGTGGCGGCTGCGCAAGCTCGCGGCGCAGCGCCGGGCCGAGGACGGGGCGGACCCGGCGGTCGGGACGCGGGAGCCGGTGGCGCCCGCGCCGCGGCCGGTGGTTACCGTGGAACCCGTCAAAACACCCGCGCACGACGACGAGGACGACGAGTTGGCGGCCTACAACCGCTTCCTCCGGCAGCTCAACGCGCGGGACCAGCGGTGAGCGAAGGCGGTCGGTAGGCGATGAGCGGTGCGTTGAGCCGGTTCCGGTTCATGGCTTACGTGGTCGGTGTCGGCCTGCTCCTGCTCGTGGTCGCGATGTTCGTCAAGTACATCGGCGACAACGCCGGGATGATGGCCGTCGTCGGCCCCGTCCACGGCTTCCTGTACGCCATCTACCTGGTCTTCACGGTCGACCTGGCGCTGAAGGCGCGCTGGTCGCTCAAGGGCTCCGCGCTGGTGCTGCTCGCGGGCACCATCCCGTTCGTGTCGTTCTACGCCGAGCGCAAGGTGGTCGAGAGCGTCAAGGCGGAACGTGCGCTGTGACCGCCCGCGCCGTCCGCGCCCGGAGCCGCTGTGAGCGCGTCGTGTGAGCTTGAGGTGCTTCCTGTCGGGTTGTGGGCTTCCGGCGCGTCTGCGGGCACGTGGCACGCCTCCGGGGCCGTCTCGCGCACCCGGTGCGCCGGCACCCGCGCGGTGATCGCCTCCGCCCGCCGCCCGCCCGTCGACGGGCAGGTCCCGCGCCACCGCCGTGCGACCTGCGGCCCGGCGCCGGCCGGGTGTTGTGACCGGGTCCCGGTTGACCGTGCCTACCAGGCACAACTAGCGTCTGGCGGTACCAACTGAACACGGCCGTCGATGTCGAGCGGGAGAGTCCCCGCAAGGGGCGCCGAAGGAGCAACTCCTCCCCGGAATCTCTCAGGCACAGCTACCGCCCGACGAAGGCAACTCTGGAAAGCAGGCGCTGCGCGCCTCGCCCACGGTGCAAGCCGCGCCCAGCGCGCGGTGAAGCTCTCAGGCTCATGACAGAGGGGGAGGCTCACTCGACGAGGAGTCTCCGATGGACCGTGTCATCCTTCACCAACGGCGGCCGACCGACCAGGTCGGTGTCATCGCCGTGCCCGCCACCAGGGAGGACCACCCCGTGGAAACCCGCCGGACGCCGCTGCACGCCGAGCACGAGGCGCTGGGCGCCCAGTTCACCGACTTCGCGGGCTGGCGGATGCCGCTGCGCTACGACAGCGAACTCGCCGAGCACCACGCCGTGCGCACGTCGGCGGGCCTGTTCGACCTGACGCACATGGGCGAGATCGTGCTGTCGGGCCCCGACGCCGGCCGCGCGCTGGACCACGCGCTGGTCGGCAACGCGTCCGCGATCTCCGTCGGCCGCGCCCGCTACACCATGATCACCCGGCCGGACGGCGGCGTGATCGACGACCTGATCGTCTACCGGACCGGCGAGCAGGAGTACCTGGTCGTCGCGAACGCCTCCAACGCCGCCGTGGTGTTCGAGGCGCTGGTGGAGCGGGCCGACGGCTACGACACCTCGGTGGTGGACAAGTCGGTCGACTACGCCCTGCTCGCGATCCAGGGCCCGGCGTCCACCGCGATCCTGGCCGGCCTCACCACCACCGACCTGGCGTCGGTCAAGTACTACGCCTCCTACCCGACCGAGGTCGCGGGCCGGCCCGCGCTGCTCGCCCGCACCGGCTACACCGGCGAGGACGGCTTCGAGCTGTTCCTGGACCCGTCCGACGCGCCGGCCGTGTGGCAGGCGCTGCTGGAGGCGGGCCGCGCGCACGACCTGCGGCCCGCCGGCCTCGGCTGCCGCGACACGCTGCGCCTGGAGGCCGGGATGCCGTTGTACGGCAACGAGTTGACCACCGAGCGCACCCCGTACCACGCCAACCTGGGCCGCGTGGTGAAGCTGGACAAGCCGGAGGACTTCGTCGGCCGCGACGCGCTGGCCGCCGTCGCCGACAAGGGCGTGGAGGCGAAGCTGGTGGGCCTCAAGACCACCTCCCGCCGCGCACCCCGGCACGGCTACCCGGTGCTGGACGCGTCCGGCGCGGTGATCGGCGAGGTCACCAGCGGCGCGCTGTCGCCGACCCTGGGCTACTCGGTCGCGATGGCGTACGTGCCGCCGGAGCACGCCGAGCCCGGCACCGAGCTGGCCGTCGACATCCGGGGCAAGCAGGAACCCGTGGAAGTCGTCGCGCTGCCGTTCTACAAGCGAAACTCGTAAGGGAGACACCATGTCCGAGCACTTCAACACCTCCCTCGCGGAGTTCGACCCGGAGGTCGCCGAGGCCGTCGCCGCGGAACTGGGCCGGCAGCAGGGCACCTTGGAGATGATCGCCTCGGAGAACTTCACCCCGGTGTCGGTGCTCCAGGCGCAGGGTTCCGTGCTGACCAACAAGTACGCCGAGGGCTACCCCGGCCGGCGCTACTACGGCGGCTGCGAGAACGTCGACGTGATCGAGCGCCTGGCCATCGCGCGGGTCAAGGAGCTGTTCGGCGCGGGCTTCGCGAACGTCCAGCCGCACTCGGGTGCGCAGGCCAACGCGTGCGCGATGTTCGCGCTGCTCCAGCCCGGCGACACGATCCTGGGCCTGGACCTGGCGCACGGCGGCCACCTGACCCACGGGATGCGGATCAACTTCTCCGGCAAGCTCTACAACGTGGTGCCCTACCACGTGTCGGAGACCGACGGCCGGGTCGACATGGCCGAGGTCGAGCGGCTGGCGACCGAGCACCGCCCGAAGCTGATCGTGGCCGGCTGGTCGGCCTACCCGAGGCAGCTCGACTTCGCGGAGTTCCGCCGGATCGCCGACTCGGTGGACGCCTACCTGATGGTCGACATGGCGCACTTCGCCGGCCTGGTGGCGGCCGGGCTGCACCCGAACCCGGTGCCGCACGCGCACGTCACCACCACGACCACGCACAAGACGCTGGGCGGCCCGCGCGGCGGCGTGATCCTGACCAACGAGGCCGACCTGGCCAAGAAGATCAACTCGGCGGTGTTCCCCGGCCAGCAGGGCGGCCCGCTGGAGCACGTGATCGCGGGCAAGGCGGTGGCGTTCAAGCACGCCGCGTCGCCCGAGTTCGCCGACCGCCAGCGCCGCACGGTCGAGGGCGCGAAGATCCTGGCCGACCGGCTGTCCCAGCCCGACGCGGCGGCGGTCGGCGTGAAGGTGCTCACCGGCGGCACCGACGTGCACCTGGTGCTGGTCGACCTGGTGGAGTCCGAACTGGACGGCAAGCAGGCCGAGGACCGGCTGCACGAGGTCGGCATCACGGTCAACCGCAACGCGGTGCCCAACGACCCGCGCCCGCCGATGGTCACCTCGGGCCTGCGGATCGGTACGCCGGCGCTGGCCACCCGGGGCTTCGGCGCGGCGGACTTCGCCGAGGTCGCGGACGTCATCGCGGCGGCGCTGCAGGCGTCGCCGGACCTGGCGGAGCTGCGGTCCCGGGTCGAGGTGCTGGCCGCGAAGCACCCGCTCTACCCGAACCTGTAAAGGTTTCCCGCCCGACACGTGATCCCCGGCCCAACCCCAGGCCGGGGATCACGTGCATCGGGGGGTGGCACTTCGGTCGGCGCGGAGGGTCTTGCTAGGCGGCGGGGGCCTGCACGCCGGGCGGCAGGCACTCGACGTTGCGCTTGCCGCTGGGCTGGACGACGAACCACGTGCCGCCCACGCCCTGGCCCTTCCACTGGCCGGGGGCCTCGTCCTTGGAGTAGGTGTAGAGCGCCCACCCGGCCAGCGTGACCTGCTCGGTGCCGTCCGCGCGCTTGACCGTGCCGACCAGGGCCTGGTCCACGCCCTCCAGCTTCGGCGTGCCGGCCGCCAGCAGCGGCGGCCAGGTCTCGGCGCACTTGCCCTCGCAGTTGGACCTCGGCGGGTTCGGCGAGTCCTTGTCGAACCGGTAGAGGGTGCGCCCGTCGCCGTCCTGCACGACGTCGCCCATCTTCGGCACGCTCTTGGCGACCAGGGTGACCGACGACCCGGCCGGCGCGGGCGCGGCCTGCCCCTGCGGCACGTCCGCCGGCGTCTCGGCGACCGGGTCCGCCGGGGTCTGCGACGTGGTCGCCGAGGGTGTCGCGGCGGGGGCGTCGTCGTAGGCGGCCTGCGCCGCCGCGCCCACCTGACCGGTCTGCGCCACGGTGGTGCCCTGGAGGCCCACGGCGTTCGAACTCCACACGACCAGCGCGAGCACGGCAGCCATGCCGCCCGCGACGGCGATGGCGATGCGGTTTCGTCGGATCACGCTCAACTCCTCCTCGGTCCGTCGATCGCTCCACCCACGACTACGGCCACCCCGGAGGGCCGGTTCAGCGCCGGACGGCGGGTCGAACCAAGACAGGGGTGGCGTGCGAACGTCGGGTACCAGAGGTGTGAGGAGGAGACTCGTGGTCGTCGCAACCGCCGGAGTGGCCGGGCGGCTCGCCGCCGTCGTGGAGCGTCTGCTGGGTGCGCCGCTGCCCATCGGGCTGCGCGCGTGGGACGGCAGCACGGCCGGCCCGCAGGACGGCCCGGTGGCCGTGATCAGGTCCCGCCGCGCCCTGCGCCGGCTGCTGTGGAACCCCGACGAGCTGGGCCTGTCCCGCGCGTACGTCGCGGGGGAGTTGGACGTGGACGGTGACCTGACCGACGGGCTGGTCCGGTTCTGGGAGCTGGCGCGGCAGGGGAGGCTGACCAAGCCGAAGGCGCTGGACGTGCTCGGCGCGGTGCGCACGGCGGCCGCGCTGGGCGTGCTCGGACCGAGGCCCGCGCCGCCCGGCGAGGAGGCCCGGCTGTCCGGCCGGCGGCACACCCGCGACCGGGACCGGGACGCCATCGCCCACCACTACGACCTGAGCAACGCGTTCTACCAGTTGGTGCTCGACCCGAGCATGGCGTACTCGTGCGGGTACTTCACCTCACCGGACGCCACGGTCGCCGAGGCGCAGCACGCCAAACTGGACCTGGTGTGCCGCAAGCTCGGGCTGGAGCCGGGGATGCGCCTGCTGGACGTGGGCTGCGGGTGGGGTTCGATGATCGTCCACGCCGCCAAGCACTTCGGCGTGCGGGCGACCGGCGTGACGATCTCGGCGCAGCAGAAGGCGCACATCGAGTCCCGGATCGAGCGCGAGGGCCTGGCCGACCTGGTCACCGTGCGGCTCCAGGACTACCGGGAGATCGCCGACCCGCCGTTCGACGCCGTCTCCACGATCGAGATGGGCGAGCACGTCGGCGAGGAGAACTACCCCCGCTACGCCGCCGTGCTGCACCGGGTGCTCAAGCCGGGCGGGCGGCTGCTGCTGCAGCAGATGTCGCGCGGTGCCAACGCGCCCGGCGGCGGCGCGTTCATCGAGTCCTACGTGGCACCGGACATGCACATGCGCCCGGTCAGCCGGACCCTGGCGCACCTGGAAGGGGCGGGCTTCGAGGTCCGGGATGTGCACGCGCTGCGCGAGCACTACGTTTGGACCGTCCGCGCGTGGGCCGAGACGCTCGAACGCCGCTGGGCCGAGGCGGTCGCCCTGGTCGGCGAAGGCCAGGCGCGGGTGTGGCGGCTGTACCTGGCCGGTGGCGCGCTGACGTTCGAGGAGGGCCGGATGGGTGTGGACCAGGTGCTCGCGGTCCGGCCCGGCCCGCGCGGCGGGAGCGGGCTGCCCAGGACTCGGGAGTGGGCGTGAACTTCGGCTGGAACGTCCTGTGGTCGGCGGTCGCCGTCGTCGTCCTGGTGACGGCGCTGTTCGGCTACGCCGCGTCGCGCAAGCGGTTCGACCTGGTCGACTCGTTCTGGGGGCCGGGCTTCGCGGTGATCGCGGCGCTGACCTACGCGCTGTCGGCGCACTCGGCGCGGGCGCTGGTCGTCGCGGTGCTGACGGTGGTGTGGGGCGTGCGGCTGGGGTGGCACATCCACTCCCGCAACCGCAAGAAGCCCGAGGACCAGCGGTACGTGGACATGTACGCGCGGGCCAAGGGCAACCCGCTGGCCAAGATGTACCGGGTCTACCTGCTCCAGGCCGCGATCATGCTGGTCGTCTCGCTGCCGGTGCAGTTCGCCGCGCACCTGACGGCGGAGTTCGGCGTGCTGGACTACCTGGGCGTGGCGGTGTGGCTGGTCGGGTTCGCGTTCGAGGCGATCGGCGACCACCAGCTCGAACGCTTCAAGGCCGACCCGGCGAACAAGGGCCAGGTCATGGACCAGGGCCTGTGGCGCTACACCCGCCACCCCAACTACTTCGGCGACGCGTGCGTGTGGTGGGGGCTGTTCCTGTTCGCCTGCGCCGCGCCGTGGGGCCTGGTGCTGGCGGTCAGCCCGCTGCTGATGACCTTCCTGCTCGCCAAGGGCAGCGGGAAGCCGTTGCTGGAGAAGGACATCGCGCAGCGGCGTCCGGGGTACGCCGACTACGTGCGGCGGACCAGCGGGTTCTTCCCGCTGCCGCCGAAGGCCGGGTAGCCGCGGCGGTGGCCCGGTCGCTGCACGTAGCGGCCGGGTCACCCGGTGGTGAGGCCATAAGGTGTCACCGTGGGCAACGAGATCTCCTTCCCGCGCCAGCAAGCGCGCAGCCAGCGGTTCACCCTCGGTGCGCCGCGCAACTTCACCGTCGCACCCGACGGCAGCCGGGTCTACTTCCTGCGGACCGCGTCGGCCACGAGCCGCGCGAACTGCCTGTGGGCCTACGACACCGCCACCGGGACCGAGCGGCTCCTGGTCGACGCGGCCTCCCTGCTCACCGACCCCGAGGATCTGTCCCCGGAGGAGCGGGCGCGCCGCGAGCGCAGCCGTGAGCAGGCCACCGGCATCGTGTCCTACGCGGTGGACGCGGACGTCGCGCAGGCCGCGTTCGCGCTGTCCGGGCGGCTGTTCGTGGCCGACCTGGCGTCCGGCGCGGTGCGCGAGCTGCCGGTGGGCGGCAGCGTCGTCGACCCCCGGCTGGACCCGACCGGGCGCAAGGTCGGCTACGTCGTGGCGGGCGCGCTGCACGTGGTGGACCTCGAATCGGGCAACGACGTGGTGCTCGCCGAACCGGACGCGGACGACGTGACGTGGGGCCTGGCGGAGTTCATCGCCGCCGAGGAGATGGGCCGCCACCGCGGCTACTGGTTCTCCCCGGACGGCGAGCACGTGCTGGCCGCGCGGGTCGACAACCGCCCGGTGCACCGCTGGTACATCGCCGACCCGGCGAACCCGGGCACCCCGGCCGCCGAGATCGCCTACCCGGCCGCCGGCACCCCCAACGCGGACGTCCAGGTCGCGATCCTGGGCCTCGACGGCAGCCGCGAGTTCGTGACGTGGGACCGGGCGGCGCTGCCCTACCTGAACACCGCGAACTGGTCGGCGCACGGCCGGCCGCTGCTCCAGGTCCAGTCGCGCGACCAGCGCCGGGTGGAGGTGCTCGCGGCCGGCCCGGACGGCGTCGAGGTGGTCGCCGCGGACACCGACCCGCACTGGGTCGAGGTCGTGCCCGGCTCGCCGCGCTGGATGCCGGACGGCGAGCTGGCCCGGGTGGTGCCGCTGGACGGCGCGAACCGGCTCGTGGTGGGCGGGCGGGTGTGGACGCCGGACGGCTTCCAGGTGCGCTCGGTGGTCGAGGTGGCCGACGACGTGCTGGTGACCGCGTCCACCGACGACCCCACCCAGGTGCACGTGTACCGGGTCACCGCCGACGGCGTCCACCGACTGTCCACTGAGGACGGTGTGCACGGGGTCGCGCGCGGCGGCGACGTGGTGGTGCTGTCCTCCAGCGGTCTCGGGCACTTCGGGCCGAAGGTCACGGTGACCGGCGGCGGCACGATCGGCTCGTTCGCGGAGACCCCGGTGCTCACGCCGGACGTGCGGCTGCTGACCGTGGGTGAGCGCGGGCTGCGCGCGGCGCTGCTGCTGCCCGCCGGGCACGTGAAGGGCGAGAAGCTGCCCGTCCTGCTCGACCCGTACGGCGGGCCGCACGCGCAGCGCGTGCTCAGCGCCCGCAACGCCTACCTGGCGTCGCAGTGGTTGGCGGACCAGGGTTTCGCGGTCCTCGTGGTGGACGGGCGCGGCACACCCGGCCGGGGCCCGGAGTGGGAGCGGGCGATCGCGTTCGACTTCGCCGGCGCCACGCTGGAGGACCAGGTCGACGCCCTGCACGCCGTCGCGGCGCGGGAGGACGACCTGGACCTGGGCCGGGTGGCGATCCGGGGCTGGTCCTACGGCGGGTACCTGTCGGCGCTGGCGGTGCTGCGGCGGCCGGACGTGTTCCACGCCGGCATCGCGGGCGCGCCGGTCACCGACTGGCGGCTCTACGACACCCACTACACCGAGCGGTACCTCGGGCACCCGGACGAGAAGCCCGAGGTGTACGACGCGAACTCGCTCATCGCGGACGCGTCGAAGCTGGAGCGGCCGTTGATGATCGTGCACGGGCTGGCGGACGACAACGTGGTGGCCGCGCACACGCTCCGGCTCTCGTCGGCGCTGCTGGCGGCGGGACGCCCGCACACCGTGCTGCCGCTGTCGGGCGTGACCCACATGACACCGCAGGAGCAGGTGGCCGAGAACCTCCTGCTGTTGCAGGTGGACTTCCTCAAGCGCTCGCTGGGCTGACGGCCGGCGTCACCGCCGCCGGGACGACCCGGCCGCGCCCGGCGCTGTGACCCGGTCACGGCAAGAGGCCCGTTTCCGTTGCCCGGCAACGGAAACGGGCCTCTCGCGGACCGGTCAGGCCAGGGACTGCCGCACCAGGTACGGCGGGATCGAGTTGCCCAGCAGGGCCAGGTCGTCGATCGTCTCGGGCCGGTAGCCGCAGCCGGCCAGGCGCTCGGTCATCAGCGCGGTCGGGTCGGCCACCTCGTCGGCGCGGCCGAACAGGTACGCCCACTCGTGCTCGTCCGAGCCGTAGTACGCGACCGTGCCGAACACGTCGTTGAACCGCTGCCAGGAGCGGATCAGCGTGCCGTTGCGCCACATGGTCTGGCACCCGGCCTGCGTCACCACCACGCCACCCGGCGTGAGCAGCGCCTTGCACATGCGCAGGAACTCCTCGCCGTACAGGCGGTTGTGCTGCGCCTCCTCCTCGCGCTCGTCCGGCAGGTCCACCAGGACGATGTCGTAGCGCTCGGAGGTGGTGCGGATGTGCTCCCAGCCGTCGGTGTAGCGCACGCGGATCGCGCCCTCGCCCTGCTCGGCCGAGGCCAGCTCCCGCGGCGTGTAGCCGTAGGGCAGGTGCTCCGCGCACAGCTTCACGGCTTCTTCGTCGATGTCGATGTGGTCGACCACCGACGCGCCGGCCGCGACCGCCATCTGGCACACCACGCCCTCGCTCGACCCGATGACCAGCACCCGGTCGACGCGGTCGGCGAGCAGCAGCGCCGGGACCATCAGCGCCTCGTGGTAGGTCAGCTGGCTGAACTCGGTGCTCTGCCGGTCGTCGTCGCAGAACAGCGACAAGCCCTGGCCGGTGCGCGCGATCACCAGGTGCTGGAACTTCGTCTGGGTGTCGACCACCACGTCCTCGACGTCCCAGAGCCGGGTCAAACCGGCCGCGAGCGGTTCGCGGATCACGCCTTCTCCTCGCCTACGAGCGCGGGGACCCGAGTGCCCCGGCTGATCATGTCCGTCCGTGCGGACGCAGCTCCCAGCGCAGTGGCCAGCAACTGCACCGCGAGCGCGGGTTTGGCGCGCGTGCCGCAAGTGAACACGTCCACGAACACCGCTCCGACTTCCGGATACGTGTGGATGGACGCGTGCGACTCCGACAACAGGGCCAACACGGTGACCCCTTGCGGCTCGAACTGCTTGGAGACCACCTCCAACACCGTGGCATCGGCCTGGGTGAGGGCTTCGCCTAGGGCGTGTCGCAGGAACTGCTCGTCGTCCAGCAGTTCCGGGCTCACGCCTTCGAGTTCGGCGAGTACGTGCTGTCCTGCGAACAAGCCAACCGGCTCGGTTTCGCACGGGAGTTCGGACATCAATCACTCCAAACATCTTGAGGAGGGGTCTTGCGTCTTACAGACAGGAGCGTGCTCATCGCACGCAGTAGGTGGCCAACGGCTCGAAACCGTTGAAGGCCACGGAGGAGTAGCTGGCGGTGTACGCCCCGGCGCACAGCAGGTCGACGTGGTCGCCCGCCCGAAGTTCCAGCGGCAGGTCGTAACACGTGTTCTGGTACAGCACGTCGTCCGCGTCGCACGTCGGTCCGGCGATCACCACGGGCCCGGTGGGCCCGCCGTCGCGGCTGGTCCGCAACGGGTAGGCGATCGCCTCGCCCTCGGTCTCCGCGAGCCCGCCGTAGCGGCCGATGTCGAGGAACACCCAGCGCCGTTCGTCCGAATAGGACTTCCGCGACACCAGCACGACCTCGGAGCGCAGCACCCCGGACTCGGCCACGACCGCGCGGCCCGGCTCGATCATCACCTTCGGCGCGAACTCCCCGAAGTGCCGGGCGATCGACGCGGTGATGGCGGCGGCGTAGTCGGCCAGCGGCGGCAACGGATCCAGGTAGCCCGCGGGCAGACCACCGCCCAGGTTCACCGTTGACAGCTCGACGCCCTCGGCCCGCAGCTTCGCGGTCACCTCGGCGGCGTCGGCGATCGCCGCGTCCCACCCGGTCGGGTCGAGCTGCTGGGACCCGGCATGGAACGCCACGCCCAGCGGCACCAGACCCAGCTCCCGCGCCAGGCGCAGGAGATCCGCCGCCATTTCCGGCGCGCAGCCGAACTTCTTCCCGAACGGGTAGGTGGAACTGTTGGTGTTCACCAAGATCCGGAGCATCACCGACGAGCCCGGCGCGTGCTCGGCCAGCGCCCGCACGTCCTGCTCGCTGTCCGACACGAACAGCCGCACCCCGCGACCGTGCGCGTAGGCGATGTCCCTGGCCTTCTTGATGGGGTTGCTGTAGGAGATCGTCTCCGGTCGCGCGCCCCGCGCCAGGCACAGGTCGATCTCGTTGGGGCTGGCGACGTCGAAGCTCGACCCCTCGGCGGCCAGCAGCTCGACCACCTCGGGCGCCGGATTCGCCTTCACCGCGTAGAAAATCCCCACGTCGGGCAGGGCGTCGCGGATCGCAGCGAACCGGTCGCGCACCGTGGGCAGGTCGATGACCAGGCACGGCGTCGCGGGTTGCTCATGGTCCAGGAAACGACGAATACGAGCTGTTGCCTCGTGGTGGAGCCGTTGGCCGGCAAAGCTCGTCTTCATCTCGCTAGGGGTCCCCCTCCGCAACCGCGTGCTGGCACGGCCGTCCACTCTAGGCGGTTTCGGTGAAGAACGCTCTATCAGCCGGCGAAGTTGTGATGCAGCTCCACCAACGTGATGTCCGGCGGAGCCCCCACGCGGACCGGCGGACCCCAGAAACCGGCACCGTTGCTGGTGTACACCTGGGTCCCGTCGACAGTGTCCAGACCACTGCGAACGGGTTGCTGCAAGCCGACAACGAGGTGGAACGGGAACATCTGGCCGCCGTGCGTGTGGCCGGAGAGCTGGAGGTCCACGCCGTGCCCGGCGGCCTCGCGCGCCTGCACCGGTTGGTGCGCCAGCAGGACCACCGGGTTGCTCCGGTCGCGCCCGTCCAGCGCCCGCGCGAAGTCCGGGCCGCCGTCGAAGTCCCGGCCCGTGACGTCGTTCACGCCGGCGAGGTCGAACGCCGCCCCGGCCCGTTCCACGCGCAGCCGCTCGTTGCGCAGCGGGTGCACGCCGAGCCGGTCGAGTTCGGTCACCCACGGCTCCACACCCGAGTAGTACTCGTGGTTGCCGGTGACGAAGAACGAGCCGTGCGTGCTCACCAGGTCACGCAGCGGTGCCGCCGCCTCGCCCAGCTCCTCGACCGTGCCGTCCACCAGGTCGCCGACGATCGCCACCAGGTCGGCCTGCTGCTCGTTGATCATCCGGACGATGCGCTCGGTGTGCGCGCGGCCCAGCAGCGGGCCCAGGTGGATGTCGCTGACCACCGCGATGCGGTAGCCGGAGAGCTTCGGGTCGAGCTTGCCCAGCGTGATGGGCACCCGCTTCACCAGCGGGTCGCCCAGCGCCTGCGTCGCGCCGTAGCCGACGACACCCGCCGCGGCGACCCCGCCGACCGCGGCCAGCGACCGCGCGATGAACAGCCTGCGGCTCTGGTCGTGCGGCGTGGCGGGCCCGGCGGGTTCCAGCGTGGCGACGGCGTCCGCGTGCCCGGACGTCCCGGCCGGCTCGGGCGGCTCGGGCGCGGTCGTCGGGACGGGTGCGGTGGCCGTGACGGGCGTGGAGCGGCGGCGGGCGGCGCGGTTGAGCAGGGCGCGCGGGACCTCCATCAGCCCGAACAGCAACGCCAGGTAGAACGCGCAGGCCAACCAGAGGTAGCCGGGCCACGCCAGGATCGCGGTGTTCAGCACCAGACCGGCCACCAGCAGCACGAACAGCCCGATCACGACGCCGGTGCCGACCTGCCGCGCCCGACCGGGCAGAGTCGTGTCGCGGACCGCGCGCCGCCACACGTAGTAGTGGACCGCGCCCATGACGACGGCGAACAGCACGACGAACAACTTGCTGCCTCCCAGTGGTGTGGTGCCAAGTCTCCATGAAACGCGGCGGACCCGTGCAACCGTCCGGGCCTCTGCCGGCGTGACCAGCCCGGTACCGCGACCGGCATCGTGCGGAAGGCGATCCGGGCGGTGTCGGCTGGTCGGTAGGTCAGGCGTCGGTTCGCCAGTGCACGGCCGCCGATCGGCCGCCGGTCGTGACGAACTCGTGCACGGCCGCGCGGACGTCGGCCAAGGGCACCTCGGCATCAGTCGGGAACTCCCGGACGTCGCCCTGGTAGTCGATCGACGCCGGGGATTCCCGCTCGGGGAGCGCCGACTCCAACACCACTTCCCCTTGCCCGGCCTGGTCTGCCGGCGCTTCGGGTCACGCTTGACGCCCTCCACCACCCGCTCGGTCTCACCGGCGGCGTCAGCGCCCGCGTCGACCAGGTGCTTCGCGTCCGATGCCCGACCCACGTCGTACGTGTGGTCATCGGAGGCTTCCTCGCCCCGGACCGACCGGCTCTCGATCGACCCGGCGCGGCCCACGAAATATCGTGCCGGCGTGCAACCGTCCGGGCCGCTGCCGGCGTGACTTACCCGGTACCGCGGGATGGGGGAGACAGATGAGTGATCGGGACGCCGCGTTCGCCGAGTACTTCGCGGCGCGGTCCGAGGCCATGCGCGGCACGGCGTACCTGCTGTGCCACGACTGGCACCGTGCGGAGGACCTGGTCCAGGCCACGTTCGCCAAGATCTACGTGGCGTGGGCGCGGATCAACCGGCACGAGGCACTCGACGCCTACACCCGGCAGACGCTGGTCCGGACGTTCGTGTCCGAACTGCGCCGGGGCTGGTTCAAGCGGGAACGCGTGAGCGACTCGACACCGGAGGCCGCCGGTGTCGGTCGGGGATCGGCGGAGGACCGGCTGGTGCTGCTCGACGCACTGGCCAAGGTGCCGCCGAGGCAACGCGCGGTCCTGGTCCTGCGGTACTGGGAAGACCTGTCGGTCGAGGAGACCGCCAGGGCGTTGGACTGTTCCGAGGGAACCGTCAAGAGCCAGGCCGCGCGGGGGCTGCAGACGCTGCGCGGCCTGATCACCCCGCAGCAGGGAGAAATGGTGTGATGGACGAGGACGAGCTGAAGCGCGCGTTTCGCGACGCGATGGTGGCGAGCAGCCCGCCGCCTCCGATGAGCCCCGCCGCCGCGCTGGCGGCCGGCCGATCCGCCCGGCGCAGGCGCACGGCGACCTGGGGCGCCGCGGTGGCGGGCCTGGCCGTGGTGGCGATCACCGTCGGCACGGTGCTGGTGCCGCAGCTCACCGGCGGGTCCGGTGGCGCGGTGATCCAGGCGGGCGGGCAGTCGTCCGACCCGGGGCCGGTGCGGCCGGGGGTGTCGGTCACCCCCGGGCCGTCCGGGTTCCCCGGCACCACCGGGCGGCCGCCCGGGTCGGGGTCGCCGAGCGGGACCGGGCGGGCGACCGAGACGTCGTGGCCGGACGGGCAGGAGGACCGGACCGCGACCAGGGGGCCGCGCGCGGAGAAGTCCGTGACGTTGCTCAACGACCTGGGCTCGTCGCTCCCGGCGACGTTCCAGGCGGTGGACCGGCAGCCGGTCGGCGACCAGTGGTTCGGGCCGCTGCGTTCCAGCCAGTCGCAGTTCGCCGACTACTACGACGGCGACAAGCAGGTCTGGGAGTACATGGCGAGCACCCCCGTGGTCCGGGAGGGCTCGTCGGGCGTGGGCCGACTGTGGATCCAGGTCGCCACCAAGGGCACGAAGAAGGCGTCGGACGGCTCGCCGTGCGGCGCGGTCGCCGCCGCCTGGCCGATCAAGGGCTCCTGCCAGGTGCTGGACGTGGGCGGCAAGAAGGTCGGCCACGTCACGTCGCGGCCCGACCTGGAGTCCGACCTCGACGAGCTGGTGATCCACCAGTACGACGACGGGACGCTGGTGTTCGTCGGGCAGGCCGCCGAGTTCCGGCGCTCCGGCCTGCCGGCGCTGGACGGCCAGGTGTTCACCCGGGACGCGCTGGCGGCGCTCGCCACCGACCCGAGGTTCCACCTGGACTGAGTCGGGCGGACCGGAGGGGCCGGGGGTGTGTCCGGCCTCTCCGGGGTGCTCCACCCGGAGTACTCCATCCGGGTGTTTCGGCAGGTACCGTGCTGTGTTGCCATGCGGACCCTGCTGATCGACAACTACGACTCGTTCACGTTCAACCTGTTCCACTACCTCGCACAGGTGAACGGGCGGGAACCGGTCGTCGTCGCGAACGACGACCCCCGGTTCCGGATGTCCGATTTGCGCCGGTTCGACAACGTGGTGCTCTCACCCGGTCCCGGCCGCCCGCACAACCCCGCCGACTTCGGCCTGTGCCGCGCCGTCATCGACCACGGCGACCTCCCGCTGCTCGGCGTCTGCCTCGGGCACCAGGGGCTCTGCCTCGCGCACGGCGCGACGGTCGACCTGGTCGAGCCCCGGCACGGGGTGGTCGACCAGGTGCGGCACACGGGCACCGACCTGTTCGCCGGGCTGCCCTCGCCGCTGCCCGTGGTGCGCTACCACTCGCTGGCCGTCACCGACCTGCCGCCGTCGCTGGAGGCCGTGGCCTGGTCGGCGTCCGACGGCGTGCTCATGGGCGTGCGGGACCGCACCCGGCCCGCGTGGGGCGTGCAGTTCCACCCCGAGTCGGTGTGCACCGGGTACGGCCACGAGCTGCTGGCCAACTTCCGCGACCTGAGCGGCGGGTCGTCCGGCGCGGCCGACCCGGTGGTGCCGGCGGCTGTGCCGGCCCCTGAGCGGCAGGTGATCGTGCGGCGGGTGGACGTCCACCCGCCACCGGAACGGGTGTTCGCGGCGCTCTACGGGGCCTCTGCCGACGCGTTCTGGCTCGACAGCGCCCAGCAGGGGCACCGGGGCCGGTTCTCGGTCATGGGCGACGCCGGCGGGCCGCTGGCGCGGGTCGCGAAGTACGACGTGTGGACCGGGCGGGTGACGGTCGGCGACGAGGAGTTCGAGGGGCCGTTGTTCGACTGGTTGGCGGCGGACCTGGCGGCCAACCGGGTGGCCGTGCCGGACGTCCCGTTCGAGTTCCACCTCGGGTGGGTCGGGTACCTCGGCTACGAGTTGAAAGCGGAATGCGGCGGTGAGTCCGCGCACCGTTCGGAGCAACCGGATGCCGCGTTCGTGTTCGCCGATCGGGCGCTCGTCTTCGACCATGTGGAGCGGTGCGTACATCTGTTGACGCTCACCGACGCGGACGGGTGGTTGGACCGAACGGCGGCGTTGCTCACCCGTGTCGGCGATGACCCTCCGCCGCCTGTTTTAGGGGCCGCCGCGCAGTGCGTTCAGCTCCGGCACAACCGGGCGCAATACCTGAAACTCGTCGCGGCCTGCCAAGAGGCCATCACGGCGGGCGAGAGCTATGAGGTGTGCCTGACGAACGCGGTCACCTGGCGGGGCCGGGTCGACCCGTGGGAGGCGTACCGGTTCCTGCGCGCGGAAAGCCCGGCACCGTTCGGGGCGTTGCTCCGTTTCGACGCGCTCTCGGTGCTCAGCACTTCACCCGAGCGGTTCATCCGGATCGACCGGGAGGGTGTCGTCGAATCCGAGCCAATCAAGGGCACCCGGCCGCGCGGGGCGACCCCCGGGGCGGACCGGGCTTTGCGCACGGCCTTGGCGACCAGCGCGAAGGACCGGGCCGAGAACCTGATGATCGTGGACCTGGTCCGCAATGATCTGGGCCATTGCGCGGAAGTGGGCAGCGTCGAGGTGCCCAGGATCTTCGAGGTGGAGAGCTACGCGACGGTGCACCAGCTCGTCAGCACCGTTCGGGCGAGACTTCGGCGCGGCGGCGGCGCGGTGTCGGCTGTTAGGGCGGCGTTCCCCGGCGGGTCGATGACGGGGGCGCCCAAGATCCGGACAATGCAGATCATCGACGGGCTGGAAGCCGGGCCGCGTGGTGTCTACTCGGGTGCGCTCGGTTACTTCTCACTGTCCGGAACGGCCGACTTCAGCATCGTCATCAGGACGCTGGTGGTGGACCGGGACAAGGTGAGTTTCGGCGTGGGGGGCGCGGTCATCGCGCTGTCCGACCCGGCCGCGGAATTCGAGGAGACGGCGGTCAAGGCGACCGCCCTGCTGAGACTGCTCGGTACCGGGTTTCCGGGCCGGGAGTGAAACCCCTGACCTGCGGTTTCCGGTGTTGTCCCCTGCGGCGGGCACGGTTGCGCCGCAGGGGAAAACGCCCGGCGCGGCTCAGGAGGCGTGGGCTTCCTGGAACTGCACGACCAGGCCCTGGGGAATGCGGCCGCGGTCCGAGATCTGGTGCCCCTGCGCCCGCGCCCAGTCCCGAATGGCCTGCGCCTGGGCCTTGTCACCAGCCTTTACCGTGCTCTTGCCGGTGCCCTTGCGCTGCTTGCGGCCGCCCGCGCGGCGCGCCTTGGCGACGAAGTCGGCCAGGGACTCGCGGAGCTTGTCCGCATTGTCCTTGGAGAGGTCGATGGAGTACTCCACACCGTCCAAGGCGAAGGTCACGGTCTCGGCGGCTTCGCTGCCGTCGAGGTCGTCGATGAGTTGGACGACGGTCTGCTGTGCCACTGTTCCTCCGTGTGTGCTCGCATAGCGCGTGTTGCCGTCAACTTGTATCTGCACCACACGCTTCGGACGACACCATAGTGCACGGAAGGAATATCGCCTAACCTTTCGTCGCGAAAATGTGTCCGATGCCCCCGGACGGGTCATTTCGCGGGCTAAACCGCCGGCACCGAAATGTGAGGGCCGCCTTCGGCGTCACACGTGGTGCCGGTCACACCCGGTCGGGTGGCCTATCCTGGAGGTCGGGTACCCGCCCGGGGTAGGGAAGGTCGGGAGCGATGCACGGTTACACGGCGGACAAGGACGCTTACCTCAAGCGCCTGCGCCGCATCGAAGGACAGGTCCGCGGCCTCCAGCGCATGGTCGAGAACGACGAGTACTGCATCGACGTGCTGACCCAGATCTCGGCCGCCACGAAGGCGTTGCAGGCCGTCTCCCTGGGCCTGCTGGACGAACACCTCAAGCACTGCGTCGCGCAGGCCGCCGCGGAAGGCGGCCAGGTGGCGGAGGACAAGCTCGCCGAGGCGTCGGCCGCGATCGCCCGCCTGGTCCGCTCGTAACGCGGCTCCCGCCGCGCGCCCGCCCGCCACCGCGGCACCCGCGCGGGGCCCGCTCGGCGTCGGACCGGACGGTCGGCTGCGGCCGAGGGGTACGCGGCAGTCCGCCCACCTGATCCAGTAGAGTGCAGTCTCACTGGCCCCCGTAGCCCAACCGGCAGAGGCAGCGGACTCAAAATCCGTCCAGTGTCAGTTCGACTCTGACCGGGGGCACCAGAACTAGCAGGTCACCGCCCATGGCGATCAAGCTGCGGCGCTCTTACCATGATCGTACCCAACGGAAACCCAACGCTTTGGCGGAACAGGGGTGGGGCGCATGGCCAGGGAACCACTGGAGATCGGCACCTTCGGCGACATCTACCACTCGGCCCAGGTCGACGGCACCTGGATGCCACTCCGCGAGGTCCCGGATGGGGCCGAGCCCACGAACTACAAGGCCGCAGCCCGCTACCGCGCGGCAGACGGCCACACCAGACAGATGGAGCGCGTCGGCCCCACCAGCAAGAAGGCCGAGGCGAACCTGAAAAAGGCGCTCATCGAACGCCTCAACGCCAACGGCACCATCCTGACCGGCGACTCCCGCTTCGGTGAGGTGGCCAAGGTTTGGATGGCCGGCGTCGAGCGTCGCCGCGCGGCGACGACCGTCGACCGGTACCGGGGCCGCCTCGACAACCACGTCATCCCCGCACTCGGCCGGCTGTTCATCCGCGAGTGCACGCCCGGCCGCCTCAAGCAAGCCATCGACGCCATGGAGCGGACCGGCCTGGAAGCGGGGACGCTCCGCGGGATCCGCACCGTGATTTCAGGCGTTCTCCAGGAAGCGGTCGACCTCGAACTGGTCGACAAGAACCCGGTGCGGAACATGTCCCGCATCACCTCCAGCGGTCGCCGCAAGAAGAAGGTCTCCTACAACGCCCAGCAACTCGTCGACTTCCTCGCCAAAGTCGACGCGGACAAGACCGCCCGGCGCGGCGACCTGTGCGATGTGATCCGGTTTCTGTTCGGGACCGGCGCTCGGTTCGGTGAGGCGCTGGCGCTGCGCTGGAGGGACCTCAACCTGACCGACGAGCCGGTCGACGTGGAAGACGAGGATGGGGACTTCGTTCAGATCCCGGCGCACGGGGTGTGGTTCAACGGCAACCTCGTCGGGGTCCGCGGGCGCGGCATCGTGCGTCATGGCGGCAAGACCGAGTCCTCCCGCGGCACGGTCGTGCTCCCCGAGTTCCTCGTGATGCTGCTGCAGTTCCGCCAGCCTGCCGATGCGGGACCGGACACGCCAGTGTTTCCGTCGTCGGTCGGCGGCTGGCGACACCCGTCGAACGTCCAGCGGTCGGTCCGGCGATTGCGGGAGCGGATCGGCTATCCGACCTTCACCACCCACGTCGGCCGGCGCACGGTCGCGACCGCGCTGGACCGGGCCGGGCACACGGCACGCGAGGTGGCGGCGATCCTGCGGCACGCACGCCCGTCAATGACCCAGGACGTGTACATGGCGAAGGACACGGCGAACCCGGCGGCGGCAGCAGCCCTGGATCGGTTCCACGGCGCCGCGTGACGGTTCGGACGGGGACTGGTCTCCTGGGAAGCGCGAACAACCACCAGACCAGCCCCCGCCCGTACATTGTGCCCGGCCGGGTGACCGGCGTAACAGTCCGGGCGGCGCGGCGCGACACACACGTCATGCGTATCGCGATACTCGCCGCCGTCGTGTTGGCCACTACGGCGTGCACCAGCAGCCCCTCCCAGACGGCCAGCTCGACTCCGCCGCCGGCGTCCACTCCGCAACCCGCCGCCACCACCACGACCTCGGCCGCGCCGAAGATCCTGACGTGGGGTGACAAGGGCACGTCCACCCAGGTCGACATCCAGCTCGGCACTCCGGTCGCGGACCCGACCCCGACCGACAAGCCCGGCACGCGGTACGTGCTGATCCCCCTCAAGATCACCAACAATGCGGCCGGGACGGCGGCGCTGTCCTTCTCCGGGCGGGTGGGCCAGACCGAGGCTCCGCCGGTGGACCTCGGCTCGGAACTCCCCCCGAAGCTGCTGCCAGGCGAGTCCGCCGAACTGCAGCGGCGGTTCCGGGTGCCGACCGACGGCAAGGAGCTGGTGATCGAGACGTACGCGAACATCGACCAGCAGCCGACGCAGAACCGGCTGTCGTTCAAGGGCCCGCTGCCTGCCTGACCGACGACGAAGCGCCCCCGCGCCCGGCCGGAGCCGAGAGCGGGGGCGTCGTGCTGCCGGACGGAAGTGCGGCAGTCCTACGGGGTGCGGGGCAGAGTGCTCACGTCGTACGAGCCGTCCCCACCGAGCCTTGCTGCCTTCGGCTGGTTCGGGATGCCGAGCACCCCGGCGGCGGTGCCGACCGCGATGACGATCGTCCACACCTCCTGTGAGGAGATCCCGCCGGGCAGCAGCGGGATCACCGCGCCAGCGCCCAGCACCAAGGCGTTGACCCAGGTTTTTGCGGTGGCCAGCAACGGGGTGTTGGGAATCAGCCAGGTGCCGACGGCGTTGAGCGCTGCCGCGCCGACGACGATGCCTTCCTCGACGGACAGGCCGCCGTCGGTGAGCGCGCCCTGCAGGCCGAACGCGATCGCGCCGAGGATCGCCCACCACAGCTTCATGTAGCTCATCGGGTCGCCTCTCCGGTGGACGGCACGAGGGTGCCGATCCGCTCCAGCAGTTCGTCGACGGTCCGCTTGGCCTCGTCCAGGTTGTCCGTGTCGCGCACGCGGCCCAGGGCTTCCTCGACGAGGCCCTTGATGCCCTCCTCCAGGCCGGCGACGATCGCCGGGACCTGCTCGGCGGCGGCGGACGACGCGGCCTCACGGGTGAGTTCGGCGAGCCGCTCGGGGGTGACGTCGCCGTCCGTGGCGATCCCGGCCACCTGGGCCTGGATGGAGGCGAGGGCGACGGCGTTGGCCATCGACGCCTCTCGGGCGTCCTTCGCCATGCCCTGCGCGCTGGCCAGGGCCTGGGACGCGAGCACCCACGTGCCGTCCCAGAGCCTGATGGATTCGTCCTTGAGCATGTCGTCTCCCTTGGCGGATTCCTGGCCGGCGACCAGGTTGATGAACACGTCCCAGGGGAAGTTCCGCCCCGGGTCGGTGTGGTCGGTCTCCCGCCAAGCGGCGCTGGTGTCGGCGTGCCCGCAGATCCCGTCGACGTCGGCACGCAGGTCTGCGGCACCGACCTTGCGGACGGTGATGCCGTACTGGTCGCAGCGGTCCCGGACCCATGCGGCGGTGTGGCGCAGCATGGTCATCGGGGACCGGACCGTGCGGTTGCCGTTGACCCACGGCACCCACAGGGTGATGTCCTGTTCGGACAGCCACTGTTCGCGGGTCATGTGCGCGAAGGCACACAGTTCGATGTGCAGCCCCCATGAGTTCGCGGTTCCGCCTGCGGTCCAGGCGGCGCGGTCGTAGGGCACCAGCGGCGCCGCCACACCACCGGCATCGGACGCGGCGTGCGCGGACGCGCCGCTGTTGTTGTCGAGGAAGGCGGCCATGTCGTTGCGGTTGAGGATGCCCTCACCGGTGTGGATCGTGACGAACCACGGCGTGCCCGGTCGGGCGCTGGAGTAGGGGGCCATTGGGCACCTCTCTACTGTCGGAGGCGGTTGGCGATGGTGACGAGTTCGGTGCCGTACGTGGCGGAGGGCGCCCACTTCCCGCCCAGCTCCTCGAACGCCTCGCACCTGTGGCGGCCGATCACGAGCCAGTAGCGCGGGTCGATCACAAGCCCGGCGACCGGCCAGCCCGCGTACGCGCGCAGGTGCTGTACGTGCGCGGTCGCGCCGACATCCCAGGACGCGAACAGCGCGTGCGCCAGTGGGTTGTCCCCGTCGGTCACGCCTGGGTACATCGCCTGATGGCGGATCTTGAGACCGCAGGTGTTGTAGCTCTCCGGCCGCACCCGGCCGCCGTACGCGCCGCCGCCGGTCTCTTTGTAGGACTGGGCTATGACGCCGACCGGGTCGATGCCGTAGTCGATGCCGGCCTGCCACAGTGCGGGGACCATCTGCTCGCGGAACAGCACGGTGGCCGTACCGAGTCGCGACAGGACGCCCTCGCGGGTGGAACTGGGCGGTCCGATGATGCGCATGGTCACCTCACGCTGGTATCCGGGGTCATCGGCACAGGTCGCGCGGAGCAGGGGGGTAGGGGTTCTGTGTCTGCTGCTCCTTGGCCTGGGCGCGCTTGGACAGGTAGTCCGCGAGCGCGGCCTGGAACCGGACCCCGTTGTCCGCCGAGGGAGCGGCGGTGAGCTGGCCGATCTTGGTCATCAGGTCGTCCAGCGCCTGCTGCGCCTCGGCGTTGGCCTTGCTCCGCGCGTCCAGGGCGTCGGCGAACCCGTTGGCGTAGGCCAGCTGGCACTGCTGGACGCGCAGCGTCTCGGCGTCCTGTGCGGCGTTCGTACGGTTGTCAGCCACGCTCTTCACGGTGGTGACGATCGCCAGGACGATGAGGACGGCGGGCACGACCGCCGCGCCGAACCGCCTGCGCGCGGTCTGCCGGGTCGGCTCCACTGGCTCTGCCCCCTCGGGTTTGGTTGCGCGGCGGGCGATCCGTCGCAGGTCCAGCACGGCGCGGTCCAGCAGCACGCCGACGATCACGCCGAACATTGCCCACGCGATCGAGTGCAGGGTGTAGATGCAGGAGTTCACGAGTCATCACCCGAACCCGGGTCGCGTTCGCCGGCGATCAGGTCCCCGACCACGCGGCGGGCGTCGTCGAGCACATCGCCGGCGGACTGGTCGTCGCGGTCCTCCGGGCGCTGGCGGCGCAGCTGCCGGAACAAGATTGCGGCGACGATCATGAACGGGGCGTTGACGACCGGCTGGGTCAACTCCGGGGCGAGGTAGGCGATGACGAGGTTCGCGACCCACGCCAGGCTGATGATCCACAGCAGCGCGATCTGCA
The DNA here is from genome assembly GCF_056640475.1 of Saccharothrix sp. NBAS 001. Lineage (NCBI taxonomy): Bacteria > Bacillati > Actinomycetota > Actinomycetes > Pseudonocardiales > Pseudonocardiaceae > Saccharothrix > Saccharothrix sp. NBAS 001. The sequence goes on along the minus strand of NZ_CM153251.1, from coordinate 5,979,675 downwards.
GCGCTCTGGGCACAAGGCACCCCCGAGGGTCAGTGGTGGATGATCGAGATTCCACCGACCTGCCCGACCAGGTGGTGAAGCACAACCGCAAACCCTCCTACGGCGCGGGCGGTGCCGCCCCGGCGAACGCGTCCCACATGCTGTTCGTCGTGAACTCGATGTCGTTCGCACTGCTGTCGTGCGTGATGACCGGGTTCGTCGCCACGGCCCACGCGAACCGCGGCGCCCAGGCGTCCGACTGCTCCAGCACCCGCACCGACAGCGACCGACGCAGCTGGCCACGCGGCGAACCGTCCTCGCTCTCCGCCCCCACCGCCACGGCCGCCTTCACCATTGCCGCCTGCACCCGTTCGACGAACGAGCGGGTGGTCGCCAACTGGCTGATCTCGTCCAACCTGTCCACGAGTGTCCTTTCACGACAGAGCGGGGGTGCCAAGCACGAACCATGCGCCCGGCTTGATGCACAGCACCAGCACCACGTGGCCGACGACCGGGGTGTATGCGGTCAGGCGCGGGAGGGTGCGGGACTGGCCGTCGATGGTCAGGACGACCTTGCCGCCGACGGCGGTGCCGGTGACCGTCCCGACCCGCAGCAGCCCGTCCCGCAGCTCGGTCAGGCGCTGCTCGATCGCGTCCTCGGGGTTGGCCACCACGTCACCCCGCAGCCAGCGAGCGAGTGTCCAGAGTCTGTGCGCCAGACGGCGACAGAGGCGTGACCACACGGTCCACGATGTGGGTCTGCACGGTGCCCTGGTCCCGGACCACGACGACATCACCAGCCTCCAGCGCGGGGTTCACGATCGTCGACAGGGTCACAGCGGCGTCCCCGCCTCGCGTGCGCGCGAGCAGCGCGGCGGCGGTGGTCTGGCACTGGCCGATCGTGGTCAGCAGCGGACTGCTGTAGATACGGGTCTTCTTGCCAAACGGCCCGAGGTAGTAGGTGGGGCTGGCAGGGTCGGTGTCCCACACCGTCGCGGTCACCGGCGCGGTGCCGTCGGTGCGCTCCCCGCGCGCCACCACCCCGCTGTACACGCCCTCGCGAGATTGGTCGTCGTCGCGTTCGATCAGGATCCCGCCGGCCCCGGAGTCGACGACCCACAGCGGGTTGTCGGCCAGGGTCGGCTGGTAGCGGATGACCCCGCTGCCCTCCGGGTCGAAGTACACCTCCGCACCGAGCGCATCACCGAGCTTCTCGACGCCGTCGGCCCAGCGTTCCTGCTCGATCTCCAGACGGGGCGCGACCTGGCTGGAGCCGGTGAGGTCGGTGACGAGGACGTCGGTGCCCAGCGTTTCCTGGATCAGCCGGCGGATCTCGGTGACCACCGTCGCTCCGGACACCGTCTGTCCGGGCGCGAGCAGTCGGTCCTCCGCCACCCTGGCCGACCGGTCGACCAGCGACAGCGACATCGTGCCCGAGGAAGGCATCGGGCGTCGGCGGGGTGCTCGGGTCACGAGGCCGCGGATCACCGGTATCCACTCCGGTTCGGTCACGCCGGGGATGACGATGCCGTAGTCGACCTGGATCTCCGTGCCGTACACCCCGATCACCGAACGCGGGTCGACCGACCACAGGGCCAGGTCGGTTTCCAGCGTGGCGGTGCGGCGGGTCTGTGATCCCGCGTCGGAGGTGACCGATCCGCCCGCGACCGGGATCTGCCGCGTGCCGTACGGGCCGTAGGCGGTGGCGCGCACGGCGATGCTGTGGGTCTGGGTCAGGGCCGTGCGCGCGGGGCTGCTCAGCGGCCACATCGGCGACCTCCTACGCGGTGGCGTACAACGCCGCGTCGGGGACGCCGGTCTCCCAGAACGGCGCGGACAGCAGCCATGCGTCCTGCCATGCCTTGCGGCCCTCGGGGTCGATGGTGAGCTTGCCCAGCGCGATCCACTGGTCCGGGTAGTGGACGTCGTCGGGGGTGCGCAGCAGCACCGGCTGCAGGTCCGCGAACGCCCTCTCCAGCGCCTGCTTCTCGGCGGCGCTGATGGCGTTGAACCTGATGTCGCCGGTGGCCGCGCGTCGCGTCTGCGCCGACACGACCACCGCGTACGGGGAGTCCAGGGGGTAGAACACGCCCTGGTCGACTTCGTGCTCCAGCGTCGGCACCACGCGCAGGTCCACGGTGATCGGCGAGTCGGGGCGGACCGGGTGGGTCAGCCACGTGCGGCCGGCACCGTCGAGCACGGCCTGTTCGGAGGTCACCCGGCCGCCGACCAGGCTGGGGTTGTACGCCTGGTAGGTGACTGCGGTGTCCAGCGGGCACTCGCCGTCGTCGACGGTGAGGATCGGCGCGAGCCGGCTGGTCGACAGGCCGGTGGTGCCGGTCCACGTCCCGCCGAACGAGTCGCCGCCGAACCACACGCCGTCGGTGGCTCCCTGCTCGACGACGACCGCGTCCAGGTCCATCGTGCCAGCGAGGGGCATCCCGGCCGCCACGAGCTTGATCACGCCCACGGCGGCGGCCCCGACAGGGGCGACGGCGGTCATCACGTGCCGCGCCCACAGCGTGACCGAGGCGTTGATCTGGTCGGCGGTCAGCGTGACCGTCTGCGTGGTCAGCGCGCCACCCGCGCTGTTGGTGTAGGCAACGGACAGCGTGACCGAGCTGGCCGCGGCGGACAGTCGCAGCGCGACTGCCACGGTCGCGCCGGGGGCGACGGGCATGCTGTGCGGCACGCCGATCCCGACCGGCCCGGCGGACGTTGCGGTGGCCCGCAGCGACCAGGCTCCCTCCGCTCCGTCGGCAACCCGTGCGAGCGTCGCGCTGCCGTCGGTCACCGAGTAGCCGGTCGACGCCACCTCGACGCCGGGATTGGCGCACCAGTTCGTGCGCGTCGCAACGGTCGCCGTGACGGGATAGCCGCTGCGAACCGGGGTCCGCGCGCCGTCGGGTGTGATCCGGATCAGCTGCAGGCCGGGTGCGTCGGGCCACCACGCCTGGACCCGCATGACACCCCGGTCAGGCAGCGGGGTCAGCAGGATTCCGCCGCCGGGATAGGTGGCCTGCGCCCCGGCACCCGCCACTCCCAGCCGTGTCAACCCGCGCAGCGCGGTCTGCGAGCCGTAGGTGAACGTCGCTGGCACGTCGGGGACGGGATACTGCGACGGCGGCGGGGCCGGCATCACGTCACCGGCCAGCGGCACCCGCCCCAGTGCGGTGGAGGCGACCACCTCAGTACCCGGTGGCGATGTAGGTGAACGAGCAGGATCCGCTCAACACCGCCGACGACCCGTTGCGGACCTCGACCGTGGCACCCGCGGCCGAGGTGGCCAGGATGACGAACGGTCCGCCCGCTGCGGAGAAGGTCGAGGTGAGCGAGAGCCCGATCGTCGTGGTCGGGAACGGTGTCTTGTAGACGAACGCGATCTGGCCCGAACCGTTGGTGGTGCCGATGATGTGGCCGGTCCGGGTGACGATGACCGAGTTGGTCGGAGGCTGCACCGCGTACTGGTTCGGCCCGGCGTCGGCGGGCGTGCAGATCCCGACACTGGGCCCCCATCCCGCGACCGTGCGCTCCACCACGTAGCTCTCGTCGCCGATGAGCGAACGGAGCCCGTAGTACGGGTCTCCGGGCAGCGCGGCCCTGGTCGTCGAGTGCAACAACAAGTCGCGTTGGTTGGCGGCGTCGATGAACTGGGTCTGCGCCGGCCACGCCTGCGCGGTGCTGCCTTCCTTGCCGCGCACTACGGTCACCGACTGCGACGCGGTCGTGTGCCCGGTGATCCACACGACCTCGTACAGGCCCAGCGCTGGGTTGTGCAGCACGATCGGCAGGTAGAACGTGGTCGAGTAAGTGTTCGGGAGATCGACGAACGCGAGGCTCGACAGCGTCGTGTCGGAGATCGTGGCCTGCAGGCTCAGCACGCCCGCGAAGTAGTTCCGGTGGGTGCGCTGCTCGTAGCTCATCAGACTCTCCTGCGGGTCGCGATGGCGGTGCCGGTGGCGTGCCCGGCCCGCTCGATACGGCCGTCCACGAAGTGCATGAGCCCGTCGTCGCGGACTTCGACCACCGCGCCCGCCAGGGACAGGCCGTCGAGGCTGTTCGCGCGGGAGACCGCGTCCCACTGGTCGTCGGTCAACACCCGCTCGGGGCGGCTGGTGCCGTTGTAGACGGTCGAGTAGCCCGGCGGGATCAGCCCGCCCGAGTCGTAGCCCAGGGGTGCCGCGCCCGGGTCGGACTGCTGCACGCTGTAGATCGACCCGTACCGGGCCAGGATGTACCGGATCCCGGCGACGATGTTGGCCACCGGGTGGGTGATGTCGTCGGGCAGTCGGGGGTCGCGGTAGGCGGCGAAGGTCTGCGGGATCGTCTGCATCAGCCCCTGGCTCGGGTAGCCGGCCTGGGCGTTGGAGTCCCACAAGTTGATCGCCTTGGGATTGCCGCCGGACTCGCGCATGATCAGCGTGTGCAGGCGGGGTGCCCAGTCCGCGCCGACGCCGGTGATCTGGATGGCCGAGGCGATCCAAGACGCCAAGTCGCCGCCGCCGCTCAGACCCAGCCAGCCCTGCAGCTTCTCCCACAGCCACTCGGCGCCCTTGGACACGAGCGTGGCCGGGGTCTGAGCCAGCAGCGTGAGCCATTCGCCAGCGCCGCCGAGCGCCGCCTTCACGTAACCGACCGGGTCGGTCCACAAAGCTTTCACGGTGTCGCCGATGCCGGGCAGCCAGCCCAGCAGGGTGCCGACAACCCCACCCTCGGCGAACCGCTGCACTACGCCACCCTCGGCGAACCGCTGTCCGCCGCCGGTGCCCGCGCCGCCCTGCGACCGTCCGCCGGAGAAGAACTTGTTGGCCCAGCCGATGAAGCCCGCGCCGAGCCCGCGCACGGCCTCGGGCACCAGCCAGCCCTCACCTGGCGAGGCGAGGACCGGGACGACATCGCGGCCGGGCGCGTAGCCGGGCAGCACGCCGCCGTGCGCCATGTGCTGCATCTTGCCGCCGCTGGTGGGCGAACCCCGACTGAAGGACAGTTCCGGCAGTTCTCCGAGCCCGACGAGGGAGGCGACCTTGTTCCACACCGCGCGGATGCCCTCGTTGTAGACCACCTCGATGATCCACTTGATGGGGGTGGACAGGATGTCGTACACCCGATCCCACGCCGCCTTGATCGCGTCCACGGCCGTGCCGAATGCCGAGCCGACCGCGCCCGCCGCAGAGGAGATCGCGTCGAACACGGGGTGGATCACGTTTTCCCACACCCACGAGATCGCGGTGCCGAGCGCATCCCACGCTGGCTTGATCAAGTTGTTCCACGCCCACGCGAACGCGTCGCCCAGGACGCCGACCGCCGCGCCGATGTAACCGAAAACCGGCTGCACCACGCTGCCCCACAGCCACGAGACGACCGCGCCGATCGCCTCGAACACCGGCACGGCGACGGACTGCCACAACCAGACCAGCACTGCGGCCCATGCCTTGACGTAGGCGACGATGAAGTCCACGACCGGGCTGATCACGTTCTGCCACAGCCAGGTGAACAGTTCGCCGATCGCCGAGAACACCGGGCTCAGGACGTTCTCCCACAGCCAGGTCGCCACGACGGCGATCGCCTTGAACGCCAGCACTGCCGGAGCGACGAACACCGTGACCAGGATCGCCGCGGCGATCCGCGCCGCCAGGCTGATCCCGTCGAACAGCGGCTTGAGGACGTACTCCCACAGCCACGACGCCGCCGTGCCGATCGCCTTGAGCGCGACCACGATGCCGTCGAACGCGGGCTTGAGGACGTTGTCCCACACCCACACCGCAGCGGACTGGATGGCCTCCCACAACCCGATCCAGAAATTCCGGAACCCTTCGCTGTGGTTCCACAGGTAGATGATCCCGGCGACCAGGGCGGCGATCGCGACGATGATGATCCCGATCGGGTTCGCGGACATGGCGGCGTTGAGCGCCCACTGGGCCGCCGCCCATGCCTGGACCCACCGGATGATGGTCGACACGATGGCGTAGCCCTTCAGCGCCAACGATCCGGCGAGGAACCCGGCCGCCAGCACCGGCAGGGCGGGGGCGAGCCAGTCGATCAGGGTGGCCAGCGGAGGCAGAATCTGCGACGCCAGCGACGCCAGGTCCACGATCAGCGGCGCGACCGCGATCGCCGCCGCGGAGAACCCAGCCGCCAGCGCCGGGATCTGCGGACCCAGCTTCACGACTGCGGCGAACACCGCCTGCGCCACGGCCTGGACGCCCGGCAGCAGCGCGGCGACCACCGCGTGCACGGTTCGGAACAGGGTCACCAGCGCGGTCTGTCCCTCGGCGGACTGCAGCAGGGCCGCGACCGCGCCGGTCACTGCGTACACGGTGCCCAGCAGCCCGCCACCGCCGGCCTGCGACGCCGCGCCGAACACCGCCCCGACGATCGAGCCGATGTTGCCCGCCACCGCGCCGAGGTCCTGCAGCGCGTCCAGCCCACCCCGGATCCACGCTTCGAGCTGGCCGGACGCGCGGGCCTCGGCGACGAACGCCGCCAGCCCGGCCGTGGCGCTGCCGAACCCCATGGTGACGTCGGCGGTCACGACCGCGCCGACCGCGACCACGTCGCGCAGCGCCGCCAGCAACGGCCGGGTCCCCTCGGTCAGGTTGCCGACCGCGACCGTGGACCGGTCGAAGATCAGGGGCAGGTCATCGATCGTGCGCTGCTCGCGAGCGAACCCGGCCGCGCCGAGCGCCGCCGCGTTCCACTGCCCGGCCATGCCGACCAGGCCGGTGCGCACGGCGGGCAGGTAAGTCTCGCCCAGCGGCCGGACCTCGTCGGCGACGTCCGCGAACAACCTGGCCTGCGTGTCCAGCCGGATCTCGGCCAGCGCGGGCTTGAACCGCAGGTACTCGCCGACCAGCGCCCGCGCCGGGCTGGCCAGCTTCGCGGTCGCCTCATTGAGCTTCTGCGCGTCGCCTTCCGCAGCGGCCTTCATAGCATCGCCCAGCCCGAGCACGCCGACCTTGAGCGCAGCGACCGCGACGCCGCCGGTGGCCAGCGCCCCGGGCACCAGCAGGGCCGCGCCGGAGGTCGTCGCCAACGCCCCGCCGAGCGCGGTGACGGTCGGGACCGCCGACCCGACCGCCACCACCCCTGCCGCCGCCCGGTACGCGCCCACCGAGAGAGCGAGCGCGTCACGGCGGGCGTCGCGCAGCGACTTGGACATCCGGTCGACGCCCTCGCCCTGCTGCCACAACCGGACCAGGGTCGAGGTGCCGCGCTCGGCGGACTTCTCGAACTCCTCGACGGCCGCCTTGTGCCGCTTCTGCGCGGCCTCCAGCACCGTGGAGGCTTTGGTCGCGTCCGACTGGGCGCGGGTGGACGCGCGCGTGGCCGAGGCCAGGCGCTCCTCGGCCACCGCGAGCTGGTCGACGGTGGCCTTGCCCGAGGCGCGCAGCTTCGCTAGGCGCTCCTCGGCGACCCGCACCCGGCCGACCGAGTCGGCTTCCTTGTCCCTGGCCTTGGCCAGGCGCTCAGTGAGCGCCTTGACGTCATCCTCGGCCTTGGTCGCAGCCGCCTTGTCGACCTGCGGCACCACCGTCGCCACGGCGCGCACGTCGACGGCCTTCAGGTCACGGCCGACCTGCTTCTGGAAACCGCGCAGGGACGGCAGAACCTGTACGTACGCCGCGCCGGCGAGGTAGCGGGCAGCCACGGGGAATCACCCCCTCGGCAGCACGCGGCTCACGATGTCCATGTGGGTGGCGTAGTCGGCGCGCCGACCGGCGCGCTGGGCCGCCGTCGTCGGCCGGGGCGCGGGCTTGGCCCGCACCGCCTTCTTGCCCTTGGGACGCACGCTGTTCGCGACTGCGGCCTCGACCCGGCCAGCGAGGTCGCGGATCTCGGCGCGCAACTCCTCGATCGGATCCCATTCGCGCAGCGACGGCCGCCGCGAGGCCCCACTGCCGGGGTTGTGGGTGAGTTCGGCCAGCTCGTCGTCGTCGGCCAGGGCGAGCTTGTAGCGCGACCACTTGGGCAGCTGCTCGATCAGTCGGGGCAACTTGCCCCATGGATGCGCGCCCCGGAACCAGTCCAGCAGATCCAGACCGAGGTGGTCATGCAGGTCGTACTCGATGGCCTCGCCAGCGCGTTCTAGGAGCGCCGCGAGGCCCGCGAACCCCCCGGCGGTGCCTGCTCGGGGGCGATGCTGAAGTGCCTCAGCATGTCCTGCACGAGAGCGTTCATCACCCCGGCGGGCGCGGGACCGACCAGCTCTAGCACGCGCTCGGCGTGCTCGCCGCACAGCAGTTCCAGCGTGGCTCGGGATGACCGGGATTCCTCGATCTCCAGCATGGTGTCGCCGTCCGGGCACGGGATGCTGAGCACCTCGTCGTCGGTGATCTCCAGGTCGAACGGCTTGACCGCCGCCTCGGCGACGTACTGGCTGAACTTGTGCTGTTTGCCCACGGTGTTCCTCCGGGTGGTGTGGGACGGATCAGTCGGTGACGGGCGTCTTGCCACCGGACTTGGGGGTCGCTGACTTCGTGGCGACGACGGACGGCGCGGCTGTGCCGTCGCCCGCGCCGGTCCGGTCGGAACCGGCCTGCTGCGCGGCAACCTGGACGGCATCCTCCGGCGAGTCGTCGTCGATCGGCTTGTACCCGCGGCCGTAGACGAGGTTGTTGACCGCCTCCGGGTTGCGGACGGTCACCTCCTCGCCGTCCGGGGAGACCAGGCGCACTCCGTCCCGGGCGTCGTCGCGCGTGCTCTCGTGCTGGTCGTCGGCCATTCCGCAGCCCCTCTTCTCGTGTGCCGTGCCGTGCCGGGTGGGGAGGGTGTGGTGCGGGGCGCGCCACCCGGAGCACGCCCCGCACCACGGCTCACGACAGTGCCGGGAAGCCCATCGCCACCAGCAGGCTGCGCCAGCCGGGGCCGCCGAAGAAGTGCCGGACGCTGTAGCCGGCGGTGGAGTCGACCGCAGCCGACATCGTCATCTGGTAGGACACGGCGTCGTCGCCGTCGGTCCACACCTGGTCACCGCGCTCGGTCACGGACGCGCGCGGCAGCAGCCGGCCGACGTAGATCGCGTCGGCCCCCGAGCCGTCCACGAAGATCCCGTACGCCCTGTAGTACTTGGTGGTCGGCCGGGTCGGCTGCGAGAACGCGACCTCGCCGGTGACCGCGGTCGGGGTGACCGCCGACAGGTCGACGTTGTGGTACATCTCCAGCGTCTTGAGCTTGGTCTCCTGCGCGGTGAACTGCAGGCCGGTCATGTCGCTGTTGATGTCGCGGCGCGTCGGGTCGAACGCGCCCCACGACGTCACCTCCGACACCTCGGTCGACCGAGACCAAGTCGCGCCGTCGTCCTTGGTCACCCAGCCGATGTCGGTGAAACCCGACGGCAGCGCCGCCAGGTCCGCGCCCGCGCCAGTGGTCAGTGTGGACGGCAGCGAGGCGGTCATCGCCGCGAAGAACAGCGACCCGGCCAGCGCCTTGCGGATCAACTCGACCTGCTTGTCGGCCAGGTCCTCGTATGCGGGCATCCCGCGTCCTCCCTCATCAGGGCATGTGGCAACGGCCCCAGGGGCGGGGCTGGATGGATCCGGGTGGGTGCTGTCAGCGGGGCCTGCGCCACGCGAACTGGTAGGTCGCCGCCTTGTGTCGCAACGATTCGTTCTCGTACGGCACTCGCAGCGGAGCGCTGGTGGTCTCGGCCTTGTCGATCAACACGCCGTCAGGATGGTCAGGAGTGACGATGCTGCGCCCGGCGCACGAAAGGATCACCTGCTGACAGTTCCGCGCGAGCTGCCGCGCCTGCTCGTAGGTGGGAGCGAACACCGCAACCTCGACCAGAGGCCGGTCGGTCACGAAATCGTCCGCGCCGCCCACCCGCGTCACCTTGATCACCGGTACGTCGGAGTCCAGAGTGGACGCGGTGTCGGTGGTGGTCGGCGCGACCCCGGTCAGCAACGCCATGACCACGTCCTCGGCGTCCGGGAACGGCGGCAGCGGGATCGGCATCTCAGCCGCGTTCGATCGCGTCGATCGCCGAGCGCATCGCGTGGTCCCCGACGCGCTTCTTGCTCCCGAACTCGACGCTCGCCGAGTGCGGGGCGTCGGCGACCACCTCGGCTCCCACCCGGTCCCGTGCCCGGCCGACCGCGCGCACGCGCTCGACGTGGATCGAAGCTGCGTGCTCGCCGGTGTCTTGCCGGGTGCGCGCGCGGGCCCACGCCGCGCCGATCTCCGCCCGCTCGACGCACAGATCGTGCAGATCGCTGGACTGCAGTAGCGGGCGCAGTCCGACCGAGTTGGGCCGGTAGTCGGTGATCCTGGCCATCAGCCCCGCTCCCTCCGCAGCTGGTATTCGTCGCCGGGCTGCCACGCGGTCAGGGGCGAGCGCCACTGCGCGCCGGACCCGTCCACCCGCCACCGGGTGCCCCTGTAAGCCGGTGGAACCGCATCGACCGACGGCAGCACCACTTCGTCGGTCACCCGGATGTCCGCTCCGTACGGCGCGAGCAGCACGCCGCGGTCCACCACCGTGTCCTGCGCGAACGTCACCTCGGTGGAGGACGGCAGGTAGAACGCGCATCCCTGCACCGTGTGCGGTGACGGTGCGCTGCCGCTGTCGCCCCATCGGTTCTTCTGGGCCGGCACGCGGTGCACGGCGACCGCGAACCCGAACGGCAGCATCACCAGCGGTCCTCGGGCTCGGGACCGTTGGAGCGCACCACCGACCACGGCATGTGCGGGCTGCGCGCCAGGTGCTCCAGCGCGTCATCGGCCACCTCGGCCGAGCGCGCGCCGGACGCGAGACCGAGCAGCCGCCTGTCGTCCCGGGTCAGCCACAACCGGCCCGCCGCGACCTGCCGGTCCTGCGACATGGAGAACGGCCCGGCGGACTGACTGTTCGCGCCGGTCGGGTTGCGCAGCACCCGCAGCACCATGTTGCACAGCACCTGCTTGACGTCCGCCGCGTTCGCCCGCCCGGACGCGATGTGCGCGGCCAGATCCCGGTCGGGCACGTAGCGCGACAGCAGCCGCTCGGCCTCGTCGAGCTTGACGGTGAGCTTGTCGTCCAGCGACTCCGGGATGTCGCCCTCGAAGTAGGAGGCGCGGAGGTCGTCGACGGTCGCGTACGTGGCCACGATGACCTCCGCTCCTGCTCAGGACCCGGAGGTCGTGCCCTTGCGGCCCGTCGTCTTGGTCTCCGCCGACTTCGGGGTGTCGGCGACGTTCGCCGTACCGCCCACCTGCCCGGTCACGGTGAGGTCATCCTCCGCGCCCGGGGAGTGGCCGATGTAGCCGTGCTCGGTGCCGTCCAGCGGCGCGACGAACTTCTTGCTGTCGGATGTGTCGGTCATGGCGGTGCCTCCTCAGCGGCGGGTCACGGTGACGCGGACGAGCCCGCCCGGGTCGGCCAGGCCGGTGCCGTTCGCGACCGACCGCCACTGCAGGGTGTCCCCGGCGGACAGGTTGCGGTTCGCGGCGGTGCCGGACAGGGCCACGGTGGCGTCGTCGTTCGCCGCGGCGTTGGTGCCGCTGCCGAACGTGAGCGTGGCGACCACCGTGCTGCCGCTGCCGTCCTGCCCCTTGTTGACGAGGCTGATCGTGCGGTTGTTGGTAGCCACGCCGGTGATCACCGCCTCGGGCACGTACTCGACGTCGGTCACGGTGCAGTCGAACGGGGCCTGCGCGACGACGGTGTCGTCGCTGTTGCCCGCGGTGGACACCGCAGGAACGTCGGCCTCGATCACCCTCTGCAGGGGTGCGGTCATCGCAGCTCTCCGATCAGAAGACCAGCGCGGCCACGGGGTACCGCGTGTTGGCGTCGGGGTTGTCGTTGTTGAGCAGGTTCGCGACCTGCCAGCCCACCCGGAACTTGAGCCGGTAGGCGATCATGTCCTGCTGCGGCAGGTTGTAGACGATCGCGCCGGTGTTGTCCTGGATCACGGCCTGGTCCAGGAGCTTCATCTCGATGTCCTGCCGGACACCGATCATGAACTGGTTCCAGTCGCCGGCGAGCATCCGCACGTTGGTGCCCACGCCGCCGCTGGTGGACCAGAGACCGCGCATCGGGTAGGCGACCGGCTCGCCGTCCAGCTCGTTGAGGTTGTCGCTCAGCCGGCCCGCGTCGTTCCTGCGGCCCTGGGTGTCGCGGGCCGCACGGAACCGCCGGCGCACCGCGCGGGCCGCGACATACCCGTTCACGTCGAAGCCGTCCTCCTCGACCGCACCGATCAGGTTATCGATGTCGCCGAAGAAGCCGCCCTGCGCGGCGGTCGCCGTCCCCTCAGTGACTGTGTTCCCGGCCGCGACGGCGGCGGCGAACACGTTTGTGGGGAACGAGGAGGGCGCGTTGATGCCGAAGAACACCGCCATGTCCAGAGTGCGGTGGATCGCCTCGCGCACCAGCGGCTCTGCGGAGTCCCACACGTCGCCCTCGATGTCGTCGGCGACGTTCTCCGGCACCGGGAGGATCGTGGCAATCTCCTCGATCTGCAGGAACTTGTTGTCCCAGGCCATCTTCGTGGTCTGCTTGAGCCCGGTGTCGCCGTTGACCCAGTAGGCGACCGGAAGCGCCGAGATGATCGGGAACCTGATCGCGTTGCGTGCCACCGGGATCGACCGGAACAGGCGCAGCGCGGCCGATTCCTCGGTGAGCTTCCCGAGCATCGCCCGGGAGACTTCCTCCGGGATGAGCGCCTGCGCGTCGCTGCGCGTCACGGCAGTGTTGTACGGCACGGTCTACCTCCAGAACTGTGCGCAGCGGTCCGGCCGTGCCGCTGGCTGATCGGTTAGCGGTTGCGCGCCATTTCGCGCATCACGTCGCCCATCGACTTGGGCGTGTCGCCGCCCTTGCGGCCTTGGTCGGGATCTGCGGTGGGGCGTCCGGCGACGCGGCGGAACGCGGCGACGCGCTTGGCGATGGCCGCGTCGTCCGGCTCGCCGTTCTTCAACAGCCGGACGGGGTCGAGTTCGTCGAGAAGCTCGGCGACGTCCTCGGCCTTGATCCCCGCCTCGGCCAGGCCCGACCGCAGTTGGGTCATCGCCAGCCGGCCGGCGCGTTCGGTGTCGCGCACGTCGCGGTCGGCCAGCGCCGACTTCATCTCGTCGAGCTGCTGCTGCAGCGTCTTGGCCTGGTCCGCGCCTGCCTTGTTGTCCTTGGCGCGCTGTTCCCAGGTGCGGGCGTGCTCCAGCCGCTTGCGCACGTCCGCCGGGTTGACGCCGAGTTCCCGGGCGAGAGCCCTCCACTCGTCGGCCACCCAGTCCTCGGCCGTGGTGGTCGCGGTGTCCGTTGCGGTTCCCGCGTCTGCGGTCTCGGTACCCTGCCCGTCGTCTTCGCCTGCGGTTGCACCAGCGTCGTTACTCATGGGTGTTCTCCCGTTTCGGGATGGCCGCCCCCGTTCCGGGGTACGGAAATCTCAGGACGCGAGGTCGTCGGGCCCGGTGAATCGGTCGCCCGGCCGCACCAGCAACGGGCCCAGTTCGCCGTGCTCGCGCGTCATCTGCACCACCAGGTGCCGGTAGTCCGGAGCGCGCCCGCCCCGATCTGCGTGACCGGTCAGCGCGAGCACCGCGCCGTGCACCTGCTCCAGCAGCTCCGGCTCGATCACCTGGCCCCGGTCAGGGCCCCAGAGCCCCTCCACCCGGCAGTCGCAGCCGGGGTGGATGGGGTTGAGGTCCTCGACCCGGTAGCGCTGGGTGGAGGCGATCACGCACAGCGCGCAGTTCTCCTCGCCCTGCAGCACCCGCCGCCACCTGGACGGGCGCGCGCCCGAGGGTAGCCGGCGCAGCGCCGAGCGGGTCGCGCGCGCGTAGGTCTGCTGCAGGTCCATCTCCGCGATCTGCGCCAGCCGCGTCTCGCCCAGCTCCAGTGCCCGCGTCAGCGACCTGCCGCGCGCGAGGGCGGTGTAGACGGTCGCGAACGGCCGCCGGTAGACCTCCTGCGGCGGGACTCCGCGCAGACGCAGCACCTCGCCGTCCGGAACGCCGGGCGGGGCGACCGTCCTGCCGAGCGCCTCACCGGCCTGGTCGGCGACGTAGGCGGCGGCCAGTGCGGCCAACGCCCGCTGGCTGCCCTGCGCCGCCGGCACCGCTTGGGCGACGAACGTGTCCGCGTCCCGCTTCCGCCACGTGTCCAGGCCGAGGAACATCCGGACCAGCGTGGTGATCAGCCGGGTTGAGAGCGCCCGCCGCGCGGCGGCGAACTCCTCCGGCGTCACGGCCGGAGGCCCTCGCCCGCAGGCACGTCATCTACCTCGGCCCGCGCCGGTGGCGGCCGCATCGTCCCGGCGCGCGAGGCGGTGCGCGACTGGTCGGGCCCCGGCGCGCCGAGCCCGGCCAGCGCCTTCTCCGCCGCGCGCTCGGTGCGTAGCTGCGCGACCCGCTGGGGGGACCAGCCGATCTCCTCGACGCCCATCGGCAGCGGCACCCCCGCCGCGGTGAGCTTGGACAGGTAGTCGCCGACCTGGGCTGGCACGAAGTTCTCCGGCCGCGCCCACACGATCTCCGACTGCGACAGGTCACGGCCGAGTTCGGCGGCCTGTGCCATGTACTGCAGGAGTTCCTCCAGGCCCTCGTCCCACGAGCCCGTGCGCTGCCTGATCTTGGCGTTGTGGCCCGCGTCGAGCGCCGCAACGGCGTCTGCCGACAGGTTCACCATGTCGCCGGGCAGGTAGTACACCGGCGTCAGCGTGACCGCGGCGAACGCGCGCATGTCGGCGTCGATCCCGCGCAGCATGTCCGCCGTGGCCGTCTGCTGCAGTTGCACCAACTGCACCGCGGGGTCGCCCGGCTCCGGCGGCGGGATCGTGCCGATCTGCGTCACGCCCGACTTCCACGGCGCGATCGGCTCGCCCGTGACAGGGTCCTCGTCGGCGTTGTAGTTGAGCAGGATCGACTGCCGGAACGCCGCGTACCGCTCGGAGGACAACCTGTTGAGCAAGCTGAGGTTGAGCCGGTTCTGGTCATCTATACCCGCGTCGTGCTCGGCGACCGGGTCCTCGCCCTCGTCCCCGTTCAGGAACGGGATGACAGGCACACCGGGAAGGGTCCGTCCGGGCTCCTCCCGCTGCTCCCATGCGTCCGGTTTCCACGACATCGACCCGGTCGAGGTCGACTTCGTCTGGCGTGTGGTCCGCCAGTGGTACCGGGTTCCCGGGCCGTCGTCGGTCGCGCCGCGCAGGTACAGCGTCGCCATCCACCGCTTGGCGATCGAGTCGTGCCACAGCCGCAACGCGGCCAGCCGGCGCGACGCGTCGGCCGGGTCGCACTCCACGATCACGTTCTCCGGGCCCTCGATCGTCACCCGAGGCGTCTTCGTCCGCCGCGGGTCGACCCCGACGATGGCGTACGCGGCGCTGCGGGAGTACGCCTTGCGCCACAAACCGAACTGGCGCGAGTCCAACTTGGCCCTCTGCCACAGCCGCCACACCGGGTCTGGCCCGGATTCCGGATCGTGCTCCGGATCCCGGAAGCCCAGCACCATCGTGCGGTGCACGCTCGACTCCACGCACAGCCGGCACAGGTTCGTCCGCGCCATGCGCTGGAACCGCCGGTACGCCTCCTTGTGCTGGTTCGGCCCGGCCGGCAGGTCGTGGTCGCCCTCGTAGTAGCGCCGCCAGTACCGGATCGCGTCCTGCCGGGACCCGTCGAGCAGCTTCCTTCCCAGGCGCTCCAGCCACTCCAACGGTGTTAGGTCGGCGGCCTCGGCCACGGCCACCCCCTGTCAGAATGCGGCAGCCCGCCGCTTCCGCTGCTTGTCCAACCCCTTGGCCACCGCGTCACCCCGGCACTCGAACGCCAAGATCGCCGCCATCGCCGCGTCGATCTTCTTCGGCGACTTCGCGTACTCCTTGCCGATCGTGATGCCGACCTTGCCCGCCAACCTGCGCCGCGCGTGCAGCACGTGCTGGGTGAGGATCGCGTCGGTGCTGTGCGTGACCTGCTTCGCGCGCACCGCCTCGTACAGGCGGTGCACCGCCGCGACCATCGCCGTCGGCCGGGTCGTCCACCACTCGATCGGCTTGCTCTGGGTGGCCCGCACCCGCATCCGCGGCCCGTACAGCGAGCCCCACCGGTCCACGTAGGTCTGCCAGTACGGCGGGTCCGCGTAGAACCCCACCACCTGGTAGCGCTCCATCACCGACTTGATCGCCGCGTCGACGACCATGCCGTCCACGCGCCAGTCCTTGCCAGCCGGGCCGACGGGCTTCTGCCAGATCGTCGGCTCGCCGTCGTACTCGGGCACGAACAGGTGCCCGTCGGAGACCCTGCAGGCGATCAGCGCGGTGGAGTCCTCGCTGACCGCGCCGTCGAATCCCAGCACGATCCGCTCGCCGTCGAGCACCGTGATCCACGGTGCCTTGACGGCCTCCCACGCCTCCACCGCCATCCACGCGTTGCCCGCGGAGGTGCGGGCGTTGAGGAAGTACCGGCGGCTGTCCTCGGGGTCTTTGCGTGGGTCGTAGAACTCGTCGACGATCGAGTCGAGGTCGTTCCACTCGATTGCCTCGCCGAACGCCTCCAGGATCGCCGCGCGCAGCATCTCCTCGCGCGACAGGTCCTCGCACTCGCCCCACCGGTGGTCGTAGAGCAGCCGCTGCCGCCGGGTGCGTTTCTGGCCGATCGCCTCGGCCAGCGCGTAGGTGGACTCCGCGACCGACTCTTCGCCGGGTGCGAACATCGTCGTGGTCTCCAGGTACCACGTGCCCGGCGCGGTCTTCTTCCGCTTGCGCAGGTTCCGGGTGACGGTGTTGTACATCCCCCGCAGCTCTGGGAGGTTGTACAGGTGCGTCTCGTCGAAGCAGACGAACGTTTCGAGGCCGCCGTCCTTCGACGCCGACGCCGCCGTGGACGGCAGGATCTTCCCGCCGTCGGGCAACACGGTCCGCGTGAGGCCGGCGTCCGCGCCGACGTGGGACAGCAGGGCGTCCTCGTCGGTCAGGTTGTAGTAGATCGTCTCGTAGACGTTCCCGGCCTGGCCTTCCTCGGTGGCCAGTACGCGGATCAGCGGCTTGCGGATGGGCTTGCCCATCGGCTCGCCCGGCTCGTAGACGTAGCGGAAGCCCAGACCCCACGGGTCCTCGTAGACCTCGCCACCCTGGGCGAACCCGGCGAACCGGCACGGCCCAAACGCCTCGAACAACGCGAACCGCGCGCCCAACCCGCTCTTGTCGCAGCCCTTGGGCCGGGAGAAGAACGCGGAGTCGTAGAGCTGCCGCCCGGACTCGTCCAGGGCGTAGCAGTCCACGACGAACCCGCAGAACTCGTCGCCGTGCGACACGGGCATCCCGGCGGCGTCACCGCGCCCGTGGACGACGAAGTGCTCCATCCACGCGACCGCGAGCCACCCGAGGGACCGGGTCCGGTCGTGCTGCGGCGCCCGCACCAGCGTGCGGGGCACGGTGCTACCCGGCCGCGACCCGGGACCGACGGGACGACATCGCCGTCACCGTCGCGTCGCCGCCCGCCGGGGCGGCGGGGGACGTCCCGCCCCGACTCTGGCTGGCGTCGAGTTCGACCTGCCACCGCAACCGGGCCATCGCCAACGGCGTCAACCCCAACCGGTCGGCGTACTGGCGGGCCTCCTTGCCAGCGTCGAGGTCGCCGCTGGACGCGAGCACCATCCACCGCGTGTACAGCGCTACCTCGTCCAGCCAGCCGAGCGCCTGCCACTCGACGGCCTGCGGCAACGCCCACAACTTCGTCCACAGCGCCAGCTCGCGGTCGGCCTGGCCAGCCATCACGAGCCGCAGTGTCTCCACGCGCTCCTCGGCGCGCACGAGCGTCGTCTCCGCGACTCGCTGCCCCTCGGCGCGCTTGGCCTCCAGCGACTCCAGCTTCGCCACGGCCACCCGGTACTTCGCCTGCGTGTGCAGGTCCGGTCCGAGCGGAAACGCCGGAGTCGGTCCCGTCCGGCCGGCGGCGGGCAGCAGGATGCCGCCGGGCGTCTTGTTCCGCCGCACCCGCTGATCGGGATCCTTCGGCGGCGGTCCGGACATCTGCGTACGGATGGTCATCAGATCACCCAGAACTTGCCGCCGTTGCTGACGACCACTGCCGCAGCGCCGGTGCGCTCCTTCAGCACCTGGGCCTGCTTCTTGGCGTGCTCCTTGTCGAACGGCTCGTCCTCGTCCTTGGCGTAGACGTCGACGTGGATGACGACCTCGATGCGGTCCTCGCGGTAGTTCTCGGGACCGACGACGTACGTGCGGATCATGTGGACCACTCCCGTTCCGGGATGCGCGGCACCCCGTTTCGGGACACCGCTACGTCTCAAGCAGCCACGCCACGACCTCGTCCAAATCCGCGAGCGTGGACGGACAACGACCGAACCTGCGCCCGGTCACCGCGATGTACCGGCCCGTGCCGTACACCTCCACCCCCCTGCGGCAACCTGCGGCCCCTCGTCACCGCGGCCCGCCCCCACACGTGCAGGCCCGTCCCGGACGGGGACACCTCCACGTACGTCGCGGGCACCCGCGCCAACACCTCCGCCGCCCTGCCGGTCACCTTCCCGTCGGGGGCGAGGCAGTGGTCCAGGTCCAGGCTTGCGCAATTCCAGCGGCGGACCGGCGCGGTGCGCGGCGACCCGGCCACCGAAACCGGCCACCACACCCCCGACGAGAGCCTTACGAGAGCCTCCGCGCGCCCCTGCGGGCCCTCGCACGCGACCTTTCCCAACGCGTACACACCGCGAGGCCCAGCAATTCCCCGACAGAGGGCCCCTCCGGGGGAGGGGGTCACCCCCCGGGTGGCCTAGGCAGTGTCCTGTAAGGGGTCATCTGAGCCATAAGACGATGGCGGCGATGGTGAGTTCGGCCTGGTAGTAGGCGGCTCGTTTGGCGTAGCGGGTCGCCAGGCCCCTGAACTGCTTGAGCCGGCTGAAGCATCGCTCGACCACATTGCGCCGCTTGTACAACTCGGTGTCGAACGCCGGTGGCCGCCCGCCGTGCGAGCCCTTGGCCGCGCGGCGGGCGACCTGGTCGACCCGTTCGGGACAGACGAACCGCAGGCCCCTCTCGCGCAAGGACTTCCTGGTGGAGTCGTGCGAGTACGCCTTGTCGGCGATGACTGCGTCCGGTCGGGTGCGGGGGCGCCCCGGCCCGACGCGGGCGACGCGGATGCCGTCGAGCAACGGCAGCAACTGCGGGTTGTCCCCGGCCTGGCCGGGCGTGACCAGGACCCGCATCGGCAGACCGCGCCCGTCCACGACGAGGTGGATCTTGGTGCTCAGGCCGCCCCGGGACCGTCCGAGCGCCTCGCCCGCGACCGAGAGGGCCTCGGCTCCGGGTCCGCACCCCCCTTTTTCCGGGCACCGGCGGCGTGCTGGTGTGCCCGGACCACACTGGAGTCGACACTGACCACCCACTCCAGGTCACCGACCGAGTCGTCCTTCACCACGGCCCGGTCGAGGATGCGCTGCCAGGTGCCGTCCGTCGTCCACAGCCGAAGACGTTCGTGGGCGGTCTTCCACGGCCCGTACCGTTCGGGCAGGTCACGCCACGGAGCACCGGTCCGCAGCTTCCACAGGATCGCGTTGACCACCTGCCGGTGGTCACGCCAACGCCGGCCACCACTGGCCACCGGCGGCAGCAACGGCTCGATCACCGACCACGCCCGATCCGTCAACTCACCACGACCGACCATGCACCAGAACTACCAGAGGCCCTGATCAACCGCTTACAGGACACTGCCTAGTCAGAGGAGGCCGGGGTGGGGTGCGCGGGGGCGTTTGGTGGTGAGTCGGCGTTGTGCGGTGTTGCCTTGTCGGCTGCTGCGGCGGTCGTGGTGCCAGTCGCAGAGGGTGCGGGCGTTGGCGGGTGTGTGGTCGTGGGGGTCTCCGACGTGGTCGACGTCGTTGCCCCACTCGTTGCAGCGCTCGCGGGGTTGGTAGTCACCTGCGAGGTAGGTGGGGAAGCCGCCGTCGTCGTGGTCTTCGAGCCAGGTGCAGCGGTGGTTGTCGCGTGCGAGCACGACGGGTCTGGTGTGTGTGCGCCACTCGGGTGGGAGTTCGGCGCGGCGGTTGCTGCCTGCCCAGCCACCGGGCATGAGTCACACCTGGTGGGACTGGGTAGCGGTGACGTCCTTGGGTGCGTGGTCCACCGTCCACCTCCGTCAACCGAGGGTCGTGGCGGCGACGAGCACGGTCCCGACGACGGTGACGGCCGCAGTGGCACGCAGGGTGATGGTGACGCCGGTGGTGGTCTGGGCCTTGACGGTGGCGGTGATCTTGCCGAGCAGGACGCTGGAGACGGGGGTGATGTCGAGGCCGTAGGTGGCGGTCGGCATCGGGCTGGTCCAGGTGATGGTGCGATCGACGGTCGCGCCGAGGGCGAGCAGGGGGACGTCGAGGAGTCCGAGGCGTTGGTGGACGGCGCGTTGTTGGAGCGCGGTGATCGCGGTCGCGTTGGCGGCGCTGCGGTTGTCGGCCGCGGTGGCTTTGGTGGCGGCTTCGCTTGCGGTGGCTGCGGCGGTGTCGGCTTTGGCTGCGGCCTGCGTTGCCGAGGTGGTGGCGTGGTCGGCTGCGGTGCGCGCCGCGGCGGCCTGGCGGGTGGCGACGTCGGCTGCGGTGGTGGCGTCGGCGGCGCTCCGCGCGGTGGCGCGGGTGAGGGTGTCGAGGTCGGCGAGGTCGCGGCGGGCTTCGTCGAGGGTGTCGCCGTGCTCCGCGACCAGGCGGCGCAGCTCGTCCAGTTGGTCTTGGAGGCGTTGGTGTCCGGCGTCTGCGGCGGCGTGGACTTCGTCGAGCCCGCCGGCGATGCCCTGGAGTTTGATGATCTGGGTGTCGACGGCGGCGAGGGTGGTGAGGGCGGCTTCGGTGGCGGGGTCGGGTTGGCGTTGCGCGAGGAAGGTGCGGCGCATCGGTCCCCCTTGTCAGGCGCTGCGGGCGACGCTGACGGTCGGTGTCCCTGCAGAGATCATCTTGATGGTGGTGGGTCCGGCGGTGGGGGGCTCGATCTCCACGCTGGTGATGGCCGCGGGGATGAGCCGGGTGTTCTTGCCCGCGACGGTGGGCGTGGTGCCGTCGGTGGTGAAGTAGATCGGCGCGGTGCCGGTCATGTTGACGATTTCGACCTCGGGCACGTCGTCGGCGAACTCGAAGGACGTGACGGTCGCGGCGGTGAGTTGGACGGCGTGGACGCCTTGTTCGTCGGCCGCGATGGTGTGGTCGGCCACGCCGCCTCCTGTGGGGTCGGTGTCGGTGACGAGCAGGTCGACCCAGTAGCCGCCGCCGTTGCCGCTGTTGGCGGGGTAGGTGGTGATCGCGCCGCTGCTGAAGCTGCCTTGGCCGTCGATGGCGGTGGCGTGGTTGGGGGCGGTGAGGGGGCCGCCGGTGAGGCCGTCCGCGCCCGCGCCGCCGGGCTGCCAGAACCCTGCGGTGATGGGGAACTGGTCCGGGAAGTGCACGGTCGGCTTGTAGTTGCCGGGGTCGAGCGGGATGGGCGCGGGGAACAGTGCGGTGTGCCAGCCGGTGCCGTCGAGGGTGAAGGTGACGTCGCTGCCCGCGACGGGGGTTCCGGTGCCGGGGCCGGTCATGGCCCAGAGCCGGCCGGTGATGGTGCCGGTGATGGCGGTGGTGCCGCGGTAGAAGCGGATGCCCAGTGCCCAGCGCGGGGTGCCGGTGAGGCCGATCTGGTGGGCGAGGTTGATGGGTTGGCCGTCGCTGGCTCCGGTGGTGGGTCCGGGGGTGGTGCCGAAGAGGGTGTGGTCGGTCACCGGCTGCCTCCCCGGGTGGTGTGCCGTGGCCCCGGCCTCCGCAAACCGGGGCCACGGCGTTTCCCCATCTCCGCCCGATGGTGGTTGGGGCCCCGACGCGGGTTGTGCGCGATGCCGCGTCGGGGGTCTGGTGTGGTGGGGGGCGGCCGGAGTCGAACCGGCGACATCCGGGTTATGAGCCCGGCCCGCTACCACCTGCGCCACGCCCCTCGGGTGTGCGAAAGCCCCGCCTGCGAGGGGTGCGGGCGGGGCTTGGGCAGACTTCTGGTGGGTCGAATCATGAACCGTCACAAGTTGACGTGTCAAGCAGGGCGGCGTTTCCGGGCGCGGTCGGCGCGCGCTTGGCGGAGTTCCGCCTGGCGTACGAGGACGTCGCGGGGGGTGTTGACGGGGTGGCCTCGGTCGTCGCGGCGGTCGGGGATCCACCCTCTGGTGCGCCATTGGCGGATGGTGCCTTCGGTGGGGACGCCGCCGAGGTGTTCGGAGAGGTTCTTGGGGCTGTACGGGGTGTCGAGTTCGTAGGTGGCGGGCAGGGGGGTCAGCCATGGTTCGCCGAGTTCGGCTACGCGGCGGGCGAGGTGGGCCGCGTGCTGGGGGTTGTAGCGGGTGAGGGCCTTGTGGAGTTCGCGGGCGATGGCGCGGGCCCGGTCGAGCGGGGTGTCGGCGGGGTCGGGCCACGTGCCCTTGCGGGGCTTGATCATGCGGCTGTTGCGCCGTAGGCGCGGGCGAGGACGTTGGCGAGCGCGTCGTACTGGTCCATGTTCATGAGGTGTCCGCAGAGGGCGCAGATCACGTGCGGTGAGCCTTCCTCGCGCCGGAGTGCGAGGGTCTGGCAGCGGGGGCAGGGCGACCAGAGTTGGTGTGTGCGGTGGGTGCGGCCTTCCACGAGGGCGACGCGTTCGTGGAGGTCGAGCAGCCGCAGGGCCCCGTCGACTCCGTCGCAGGAGGCCCATTCGCGGTTGTCGTCGCGCCACACCTCCCGCAGATGCAGGTCGGTGCACCGGCCGCCTTCGGCGTGCCAGTGGCCGCCGGTGCACTTGGCGAGTTGGACGTGTGCCTCTCCCGGCACCCACACGAGGTGGACGACCTGGGGAAGCGCCAGGAGCGTGTCGAGGTGGTCGGTGAGGAGGGCGCTGCCGCGGTTGACGGCGCGGCCGGCGTGGACGGCGCGGGCGGTGCGCTCGTTCTGGGCGTGCCAGGGCACGTGGACACGCTCGGCGACGGCTTCGGCCCACAGGTCGATCTCCTCGGCGATTTCCTCTTGGAGGGTGAGGATGCCGAGCCGGAGGGGGACGGGCAGGTCGCGGGTGCCGGAGGTGGGGGCGTCGGTGGCCCCGCCGGTTTTGCCGAGGAGGTCGCCGAGTTCGGCGTAGTCGCGGGGGATCTGCTCCACGGCGGCGCGGACTCGGTGGGTGTCGGTTCGGCAGAGGCCGCCGGTGGTGGTGGCGCGGTCGGGGATGCGGATCTTGGTGGTGGTGCCGTTGGGGTTGGTGTGCGGGTGGGTGGTGTGGTTGGCGCAGCGGGGGCCGCGCCGGCACAGCAGTGTGGCCTCGACGGTGGCGGTCATGGGGTCCTCCGCTCGTGCTCTACCGCTGCCCACGCCTCACCGAGACGCTGGATGGTTTGAGCGAGTACTTCGACGGCAGGCTGGAGCGCGGTCACGGTGTTCTGCATGGCCTGGCCGATGGCCTTCTCCACGTCGTTGGGCGGCCGGCGCGGCGGGTGCGGGATGCAGCCGTCGCGCCGGTAGTGCAGGTGCCCGGTTCGACCCGTCCAGAACGGGCAGGTGCAGAGTGGTCGCTCGGCCGTCACGGCTTCCTCCGGGCGTCGAGCAGCGCGCCGATGGCGGCGAGGGCGATGAGCGTGGCGAGGCCGGTGACGGCCCACTGCCAGGTGCCGGTCCAGGCCCAGGCGGTGCAGCCGACGGCGAGCAGGACGAGCCCGGCCGCGCCAGCGGGGTGGAGCGGGCGGCGGTTCACCGTGCTCTCCGAGGGTTGATGGCGCGCGGCGGGCGGGCTTGGCGGGCTGGGCCGGTGTTGCGGTTGCGGCGTAGCCACAGGGCGCGCTCGCGCGGGTCGGTGGGCGACGGGGCTGGGAGTCCGAGCGCTTCCGTCGCCTGCTCGATCGACAGGGCGGCTTCCTGCCAGGCCGCGATCATCGCCCTGGCTGTCGCATCCCAGGCCGAGTGGAGGAGTTCGGCTTCCCACTCGGTGTGCACGGTGACGATCGGGAGTTCCGGGCGGGGGACGGCGTACACGACACCGTCGATGCGCCGCTGGAACACGGGCGGAGTGCCTGGTGTGCCGTCGAACCCGGCGATCCACCGGTCACCGGGCTGGTCGTCCGGTCCCGGTGCGGTGCGCAGGCCGTCGCCGGACAGCACGCCGATGTCCTGCCAGCCGGTCTCGAAGAACCGGGCCAGGCCGCTCTGGTCGTGCTGGGTCTGGAGGATGCGGCGGCGGAAGTGCGCGAAGAGGCTGTAGATGCTGGCGTCGCGCACGTGGCCGTCCGGGTCGGCGGGCCTCGCGGGGACGAGGTCGGCGTGGTGGAACTCGACCTGGTTGCTGATGTGCTGGGGCAGGTCGTAGGGCTCCTGGTAGTCCAGGAGCGGGTCGGTGCGGGCGGCGTGCCATCGGGTTTGGCAGGGGTCGGAGCAGAACAGGTCGCTGACGCTGTCCTGGTCGAGGGGCTGGCCGCAGGTGTGGCAGCCGGTGGCGTGGTCGATGGCGGCGATGATGTCCACCACCCACCTACCGGAAGGCTCGGAGGTGCTGGGCGGCCTCGGAGTAGCCGACGGTGTCGAGTTCGTCGGCGATGTCGTCGCGCGCCTTGGCGCGGATCTGGTCGACGTGGTCGTCGACGACGGTGGTGATGGCGGCGATGAGGGTTTCGGAGGGTGCGCTGTCGGCGGTCACCGGTGCCTCCCTGCGGCGGAGTCTGGGGGTGGCTGGTGGCCGCAGGGTAGGCCGGATGGTGGCGGGTGGTGTGACGCGTCCGGGTGGGTTGGCGGGATCGAGACCGGAGGTAGTCGCGTTCGCGGGGAAAACCGCGTGCAGGTGCACGGGCGGTGAACGGCTGGTGCTGGTCAGGTGGGGTGGGTGACGGGTTGTGGAGGGTTTTCCAGGCTTTCCCATCCGTGCGCCCTATGCACTCCTGGAAATGCCGTCACACCCGTCACGCCCCGCCCCTCAGGCAGCCTCGTCAGCGTCGTCAATGCCATGCGGACGCAAGCTGATGCTCTGCCAAAGCCACCCCGTACGGGTGTGCCTTTTGCGATAGCCGCGAACCTCCATCGAGGCGCTGAACGCCTTCTGGGTCATGTCCGCCTCTTCGCCCTGTGCGCGCTGCCAATCCTTGAACGCTTTGTACAGCGCCGCCGAGCCAGCCGAGCCGTGCCCCTGTACCACGACGGCCTCGTCGGCCAGGAACCGCGCGACGACATCGGAGTCCAACCGGTACCGCTCGGTCGCGTCCAGCACGGCCTGCGGCGGGTTGAGGCCCTGTCGCTGGTATTCCAGCCACCCACGCCACACCCACGCCAGGACCGCGTCCGCGTCGGCCCTCAGCTTCTCCGGCAGGTCCCCGTCCCGATGCTGGGGCGGGACGACGATGTCGAATGGCACGGCGAGGATGCGCCGCCACGTCGCAGGGTCGTCGCCGCGCACCTGGGGCAGGTGGTTGGTGAGCATGAACAGGGTGTGCGACGGGTCGAACTCGACCGGGTTGCGGTACAGCAGCTTGGCGTTGACCGGGTCGCCGCCGGTGAGCTTCTTCATCGTGGCCTCGTCGAGCCGGGCACCATTGGCGATCTCAGAGCAGAACGCCATCCGCGCGCCCTTGAGCCGCATCCGCTCCGGCGCGAGGCCCTGCTGCCCGTACTTGGACTGCAGCAGGATCTCGGCCGGGACCTCGATGGCGTAGTCGCCGAGCGCGTACCGGACGGCGTCGCGGAGGGTGCCCTTGCCGTTCGCGCCGGTGCCGTGCCAGATGAGCAGCACGTGGTCCCGGACCCGGCCGAGCAGCGCGGAGCCGAGGCTGCGGGCCAGGAAGCCGCGCATGTCCGGGTCGGGCTGGACCTGTTCGAGGAAGTGCTCGAACACCTCGGACCGGGCGTCGGGGTCGAACCGTGCGTGGGTGACCTTCGACAGGTGGTCGTCGGGGCGGTGCGGGGATACGTCGGCGGTGTGCAGGCGGACGGTGCCGGCGGGGGTGTTGAGTACTTCGGGGTCGGCGTCGAGGCCGACGGCGGCGATGGTGCAGGGGTGGAGGCTCTGGGCGAGGTCGAGCACGCCGTTCTTGCCGGACGCGGAGTCTACGCGTCCGATGTCCTTGAACAGTGCGGTGCGGGTGTCGCCGTAGAGCCGGGCGAGTTCGTGCACGGCGTCTTCGACGAGGGTGACGACGGCGCGTGTCTCGGCTCCGTCGAGGCACACGGCCCAGCGGGTGCCGTCGTATTCGTGCCAGCCGATGCCGTGCGCGTGCAGCAGTTTGCCGCCGTAGGCGCGGGTGAACCGGACGGCGAACCGCAGTTGTCCCCGGTGGATTTCGTCGGCGTTGGCGTCGTCGGTCACGCTGCCTCGCCCTCCTTCTGCGTGCTGTGGAGCGGGAACGTTCACCCGGCGCTCGGGATGGGGGTGGTGCGGCCGGTGAGGTGGCGGTCGAGGTGGGTGAACAGGTCGGTGAGCTCGGCGCGGATGGCGTGGTCGGGGACGTGGAGGGTGTCGCGGGTGTGGTTGGCCACGCGGTGGACGAGGGCGTGCCAAGAGCGGGCGCGGACGAGGTCGGCGCACACGGGGCACAGTGCCCAGGCGTCGTGGTAGCGGACGAGGGCGTCGGTGCCGACGATGACCCGGATGAAGGCGTGGGTCTCGAACAGTTCGACCGGCGGCTGGACGGTGCAGGTGTCGCACACGAGGTCGCGGGTGATGGAGGTGGTCACGCGCGTGCCCAGGACGCGAGCACGACGCGGTCGGTGGCGGCGTGCTGGTCGAGGTGGTCGAGCGCGGTGGTGAGCAGGTCCCGCAGCCGGCGG
Source organism: Saccharothrix sp. NBAS 001 (assembly GCF_056640475.1). Lineage (NCBI taxonomy): Bacteria > Bacillati > Actinomycetota > Actinomycetes > Pseudonocardiales > Pseudonocardiaceae > Saccharothrix > Saccharothrix sp. NBAS 001. The sequence continues at coordinate 5,953,007 of NZ_CM153251.1, read as the reverse complement.
GCCTGGTCCGGCTCGAACGACAGGTCGCCCCAACCCTCGCTGTCGGTGAACGCGACGTTCACGTAGCCGTAGACGCCTTCCGTCGGGTGGGCGTGGCGGCCGGCCTGGACGGCCGTGCTGTGCGCGCCGAGGTTCATCTGCGCGGCGGTGCCGATCTCGGTGAACGCCGAGCACTCGGCGACCGCGTCGTCGACGCCGAGGTGCCGGCCGTCGCAACCGGTGATGCACCGGCGCAGGGCAGCAGGTATGGAGATAGGGTTCGTCACGGGTCCGCTCCTGTGTCCGCAGGTTGTGGATCAAGGCCCTCGGTTGGTGTGTCAGCACTGCCGGGGGCCGTTTGGTGTCCGGCCTATTTTGTCAACTCAGTTCCGGACATGGTTGACGGTAAGCCTGCCTGGGTGAGACTGTCAACTATGTTCGCAACTCGGTTCGCAAGCAAAGGTCGTGACATGATGCCCGGCGTGGCGCGAGACGAGATCCCCGAACTTCGGGCACTGCGGGACGAGTACGACCGGGCGCGCGAAGCCCTCATGCAGGGGATCGAGAAGTACCTCGCCAACGAGACCAACGCGCGCATCGCGCGGTCCGTCGACTGGACGCGTGAGTACATCGCACGCCTTCGCAAAGAGGCGGGCGAGGGTTAGTCGAGGGGGACCTCGTAGACGAGCTGGTAGCGCTCGCCGTTCATGACCATGTCGTTGATCTCGACTGGGTCGCCGTCCGTCGTGTAGGCGATCCGGGTCACCTCGAACACTGGCGCGCCCGGCTGGACACGGAGCAGCGCCGCCTCGTCGGCCGTGGCCGGACGGGCGGAGACGTACTCGACGCCGTGCTGGAGCCGATGGCCGAGCTCGTCGAGCACCCCGTAGGAGCCGCTCCGGCCGGTGTCGACCTCTTCGATCCGAGATCCTGCGGTGATGCTGCGCGGAAGGCGTGAGGTGGCGAGCTGAACGGGCACGCCGTCCGCGCTCATCACCCGTGATCGGACCACCACCTCCTGTCCAGCCGGGATGCCCAGCGCTGCGGCGATCCGTTCGTCGGCCGGTTCGAACGTCACCTCGGTCTCGCTGGTGGCGGTGAACCCGCTGTAGCGGGCGTCGCCGATGAACGCGCCCTCGCCGGCTTCTCGGTTCGCCCGTCGGAGCCGCTCCAGGCCGCGCCGCTGGACGGTCGGCCGCTCGCGCACGAACACGCCTGCCCCGGCCCGACCCTCGGTGATGCCCTCCTGGTGAAGGAGGTTGAAGGCGTTCTGCACCGTCTGGTTCGACACTCCGTGCGTCTTTTGTAGGGCAGCGGTGCTGGGGAGCTGCTGGCCCGGGCGGTAGTCGCCGCGCGCGATCTGGGCGCGCAGGTCGGCGGCGATTTGGCGCGCGTTGGGCTTGGCTGCCTTGGCGTTTCCGCTGGTGTCTGCTCCCACACGTAGAGCGTAAGGGTGATCTCCCTAGGTAGCTCATGCGACTCCTGAAACTCCTGCTACAGTGCTATGTGCATAGACCTACCCACATAGCTGATAGCGAGGCTCGCATGAGCAGCCCTGGCGAACAGCCGCGGGTCACCGTCGCGGCACTGGCGCGGGAGCTCGGCGTGTCCCGCTCGACGATCTACCGCGCGGTCTGGTCCGGGGCGCTCCCCGCCGACCGCACCGGCGTCGGCCGGGGCTCGATCGAGATCCACCCGGCGGCGTGCGCCGAGTTCAAGAGCCAGTGGAGGCGACCCGCCGCCACCCCTTGACCCGTGTCGCGTCCGGTGACCCCGACCCTGGGCGCGACACGGCCCCACTGATCTACCGGACACCCCACCTGACCTGGAGGACACCGCGATGACCGCCCCAGCCCCGACCGGCCCCGGCTACGAGGCCGCGATCGGGATCGCCGACGCCTACCTGTACTGCCGCACCGTGCTGGCCGACCTGGAGACGACGTGGGCGGGGCTGCGTGACCCGTTCCGGCCGTGGCCGCAGACCGCGATGCGCCTGGCCGACCAGCACGTCGTCCTGCGGTCCGCCGCCGCCGTCGTCCGGCGGGTGCTGGCGGATGCCGCCCGCGCCGATCGGCAGCCCGGGTTCGAGGTCGGCCTGCGGGAGCGGGCCGGTGACCTCGGCGCGCTCGTGACCACCACTCCGGAGGGCACGCGCTACCTCCTCGCGGCCGACGTGGAGCACTACCTGCGGCGCGACGGCTCGACGGTGTGGCGGGTGCGCGACGCCGTCGACGGTCTGATCGACAGCCGCCGCGCCTACATGCGGGATGCGCTCGCCGCGTGCCCGGTCGGACAGGGCGGCTGAGCCGTGGCCGTCAGCGTCCCGTGCACCGCCCGCTACGCCGACCCCGCCCAGATCCGGAGGACATCCCGATGATCGTCAGTTTCGGTTTCGGCCACCACGACGACCTGCCCCGCGCCCTCGTGACCTTCGATCTGCGCGACGAGCTGCGCGACCCGGGCCGCATGTCCGACGACCTGCGCGCCATGACCGGGTTGTGCCCCGGCGTGCAGCGGGTCGTGTGGACCACCCCGGGCGCACCCGGACTGGCCAACAGCATCATCACCGTCGCCCGCAGCCATCCCGGCCGGACGATCCTGGTCGGCTGCGGCGGCGGCCGGCACCGGGCGCCGGCGGTGGCCGAGCTGGTCGCCGCCCACTCCGGCCACGAGGTGCGGCTCCTGCACATCGCCCGGGATCTGCTGCCCCAGTCCGACCGGCCCGGTGGTGCCCGGTGACCGCGCGGCTGGAGGACCGGTTGGCGGCCGCGGCGGCGCGTTGGTCGGCGCACGCGGTGACCGGTGTGCTGCTCGGCCTGCCGGTCGTCGAGGCGTGGATCGGCGTCGACCGGTCCTGGTTCCGACGGCGGATCGTCGGCGGTGTCGACGCCGGCGACCCGCTGGTGGTGTCGGGTGTCGACGCCCGCCTGGTCGCGACGCTGGCCGGGCTGGAGGCGCTGACCCGCCACCGCACGGGCGCGCCGGGCCGGGTGGACGTCCTGGCCGGGCACGCCGAGGTGGCGGCGGCGTGGGCCCCGGCCGGCGACTACGGGCTGCTGGCCGACGCCCACGGTGACGCGGTGCTGCTGCTGGACCGCTACCGGGTCGAGGTGGCGGAGGTCGCGGCGGTGCTGGCTTCGCGGGGTGTGGCCGGCGGCGACGAGATCGACCGGATCCTCGACGGGGGCCGGTCGTGAGCCGCGCCGGCACGAAACTCGACCGGCTGGTCGAGTTGAACGCCGCGTACCACGAGATCGGGCACGCCTTCGCCGCGGTGGCCGGCGGGCTGCGCCTGGTCGGCTGCCGGTTGGCGCGCGCGTCCGACGGGGTGGCCGCGGTCGGGGTCACCGAGATCGACGTGCCCGACCCGGCCGATCCGGTCGAGGTGTGGGACGGGTTCGCGGTGTTCCTGTTCGCCGGGATCGCCGCGCAGACCCTGCATGCCGAGCAGGTCGGGTGCCTGGACCGGGGCGCGGCGCGCCGGATCGAGCAGGCGGCGGCCGGGGACCTGGAGGCGTGGCGGGGCGCTCGCCGGCGCTGCTCGCTGTCCGAACGCGACGCCCGCCGGGCGGCCGGGCGGGTGGTGGGCCGCCGGTGGCACCGGTTCGGCCCGCTCGCGGCCCGCCTCGTCCGCAACCTGTGGCTGCCGGGGAGCGCGCTGTGACCGGGCTGACGATCCGTCTGCGTGCGGCCGGGTGGTGGCTGGCCTACCGCGGCTATCTCGCCGTGCTCGGTGTGCTGGCCGCGCTCCGCTACCTCGCGGTGGCCGCCGCCCTGCTCGCCCACCGCGCCCACACCGCGGTCGCCGCCCACGGCCTGGTCGTCGCGGACACGCTCGACGCCCACGACTTCACCGAGACCACGCGGCCGAGCCCGGAGCGCTACCGCCGCCTCATCCGACTCATCCTCTCCCCGAAGGACTTCTCGTGACCCGCCACCCGTTCGAAGAGCTTGCGGAGATGGAACTCCGCGACCCCGAGGCGCTCTACGCGTTCTGCGACACCGTCCGGGACGCCTGCAAGGGCTTGTCGTGGGCGTTGCAGTTCCAGGCCGAACTGTTGGAGGGCGACCTGTCGACGGTCGCGCCGCCGGGCATGGAACCGGAGTCGATGGCGGCCCGCAAGGCCGCGCGCCGCCGCGCGAAGGCGGTCTCCTGGTGCCTGCGGCAGTCGGCCGACGCGGTGATGCACGCCGGCCGGCTGTCGGTGAAGTGCTACAGCCTGTTCAAGCGCTACTACCTGGTCCGGGACGCGAAGCCGGCGCAGCCGCGTTTCAAGCTGCCCGCCTGATCCCGCCCGCCCGATCCGAACGGGGAGTCCGTGGTGTCCAAGAGCAACGCGGTGGTCAAGGCGACGACCGAGCGCGTGGTCAAGCACACGGCCAGCCGCGCCGGGGTGGCGCTCGGTCCGGTCGCGGCGCTGTCCGGCGAGCTGGGGTTGTCGGTGGCGCTGCACGCCGCGGCCTCGCCGGAGTCGCTGCCGTGGATGACCGCCGCGCTGGCGCTGTCCGACGCGGGCCTGGCGGCGCTGGTGTGGCAGGTCGGCCGGGACCGCAGCGTGGTGGGCCGGGTGCTGTCGGTCGGCACCACCGTGCTGACCGGCGTGCACCTGGTCGCCGCCAGCATCGCCGGGCCGTTCAGCTCGCCGCTGGTCGGCGTGTGGGGATGGCTGGCCGGTACCGCGGCGGCGGCGTGGATCGTGCGGCTGTGGATCGCCCGCGGCAACAGCACGGTGGACGAGGGGAAGCAGCGGGTGTCGCTGTGGGACCAGGCCGCCGGCCGGGTCGGCGGCGCGCTGGAGGGCTCGTCGTTCCGGGTGAAGGAGGCCAGCGGTGACCGGCTGGCCGGTCCGCTGGCGCTGGAGGCGGGCGAGACCGTGGCCGACGCGCAGGCGACATTGCCCCGGCTGGCGTCGGTGCTCGGCCTGCCGCCCGGCGCGGCCCGGCTGACCCCCGACCCCGACGACGCCTCCCAGGGCGAGCTGACCCTGGTCCGGCGGGACATGCTGCGCGCCGACGTGGACTACGCGGAGCCCTCCGCGGTCGGGTCGACCTCGGCGTTGCCGGCCCGGGTCGGGGTCTACGAGCACGGCGGCGAGGCGTGGCTGCACCAGCACCGGCCCGGCTGGGGCGAGGTGCACCTGATCATCATGGGGATGACCGGAGCGGGGAAGACCTACGGTGCCTACACCCTGTTCGGCGAGGACTTCACCCGCGTCGACCAGTACGAGATCTACGTCGACACGGTCAAGGGTGCGCAGAGCCTCGGGCCGATCGCCGCCGGCCTGAAGTGGGTGATCTCCACCGAGGCCGAGGCCTTGGCCCTGATGAGGGCGATCAAGGACCGGCTCGTCCCGGCCCGCGCGAACTTCCTCGGCCGGCAGCGGCTCAAGGCGTGGGAGCCCGACTGCGGCATCCCCCGGATCGTCGTGCACGTCGAGGAGGGCGCGGGCCTGTTCCTCGGGTCCAAGGACTTCATGCGGGTGATGGAGCGGGCACGCTCGGTCGGCATCCAGATCAGGCTCTCGGCGCAGCGGTTCTCCTACACCAGCATCGACGTCGCCGCGCGGTCGCAGTTCTCCGGGGTGTGGTGTTTCGGGGTCTCCGACGACGACGACGCGGCGTTCGCGATGCCCGAGTCGGTGCTCGACGCCGGCGCGAACCCGGCGAAGTGGCAGAACAAGCGGCCGGGCTGCTCCTACCTGGTGGACCCGGTGGTCGACGAGCGCGAGCACACCGTCCCGCTGCGGGCGCTGCGCATGGCCGACGAGCAACTGGAGCTGCTGGCCGAGTACGCCCGGATCCACGGCGCCGACCTGCACCAGATCGACATCGAGGCGTTCGGCGAGCTGTACGCCTCGCGCGTGCCGGTCGAGCAGCTGCTCGCGGAGGGCACCGTGGCGACCGCCCCCGACGAGGACGAGGAGGACGAGATGGTCGACGAGGACGAGCCGTCCCCGCCTCCGGCGTGGAAGCCGGCCGCCGACGACCCCGAGCCCGGCCTGCAGCCCGACATCGACGAGCCGCTGGAGCGGCCGGGCGCGTCGTTCCGGTTCGGCCAGGACCGCCCGGAGCCCAAGCCGACGCCGGAGGAGGCGGCGGCGATGATGACCGCCCGCCTGGTCGCACTCCAGACCGGAGGCGCGACCGAGGTGCGCGCGCCGGACCTGGTCGAGGTCGCGCGGGCGGCCGGGCGGTCGCCGGCGTGGGTCTACAAGCAGCTGCACGCCCGCGTGGACTCGGGCCACCTGGTGCGCACCGACTCGGGGTTCCGGTTCGCGCGGACCCTCACCAGCGCATGATCAACAGCCCGGTGCGGGACGACCGCCGCCCACCCGCAGACCCGTCACCCCCGCCGACAGACCGCGAGTCCCCGGTCGGAGGGGGTGACACCGGGGTGAATCACCCCGGTGACAGCGGGGGTGAGACCGGGGTGACAAAGGGTGAGACGGGGGTGAAACCCCAGGTGAGAAGGGGTGACAGCCGGGGTGATTCACCCCTGCTCACCCCCGCAGGAGACCGGAAGACCGCCACGGAAGGACCCGTCGTGACCACCGCCAACCCCGCCCACACCCCCGGCTGGGCGGTCGCCGTGCTCGGCGTGCTGCTCCTGCCGCTGGCCGGCCTGGGGTTCGCCCTGTCGTTCCAGATGATGCTGCCCGTGATGGTCATCGCCGGCTGGTCGGTGGCCATCGCCTGGGGCGGGCCTGTGCTGGTCGACCTCGCCGCCGCGTCCGGCGCGCTGATGCAGATGGTCAGCAAGGATCCCGGCATCCGCCGCTGGGGAACCGGCGTGCTGGGCTTCAGCACGCTGCTGTCGATCTTCATGAACCTGGCCGGGCACTCGATCGAGCGCGGCGGTCACGCCCTGCCGGCCGAGTACGCGGGGATGAGGCTCGGTGGGGGATGGCAGTGGGTGGTGATCCTCATGAGCATCGCCACCCCGCTGTTCATCGCCGTGCTCGTGCACGCGTTCGGACACGTGCTGATGGCCTACCTCGCCGGACGATCGGGTCGGATCGGGTCGACCCCGATCGAGTCCGCCGACGTCGGGCTCGCCCCGATCGGCCCGTCCGCCGCGGACCCGATCAGGCCCCCGATCGTGGCGACGGATCGACCCCCGGCCGACGCGCTGAAGTCGATCCGATCGACCCCCGATCCCACCCCTGTACTGTCCTCGGTCGAGCTGCCCCGATCGACCCCCGATCGTGGCGACGACCAGCAGGAATCGGACCCGATCGGACCCGATCGACCCGGCCGATCGACCCCCGATCCCGACCCTGTCGCAACCGGATCGACCCCCCGATCCGATCCAACCGGCCGGCCCGATCCGACCACCCGATCGACCCGACCCGATCGACCCGCCACCCGATCGATCGACGACCTGGTGATCGAGGCGCACGCCGCGATCGATCGGGGCGACCTCGATCGGCAACCGTCGGCGGAGTCGATCCGCAAGGCCCTCTCCATCGCCCCCGCACGCGCCCGCGAGGTCCGCGACCGACTTCGCGGAGAACGCCCGCTGCGCGTCGTCGGACTCGACTCCTGACCGTTCCCACCGCTTGGAGACCGTGATGCTCGGCAGGACCCACGCCGCGACCGGGTGGTGCGCCGGGCTCGCCCTCGCCCCGCTGCTGGGCACCCACACCCTGCCCCAGGCGGTGCTCGTCGCCACCGTCACCGCGGGCTCGGCGCTCGTCCCGGACCTCGACCACCCCGGCTCCCGCGCCTCCCGGCTGGTCGGCCCGCTGACCGGCGTGCTGTCCGCGATCGTGCAGCTGTGCTCGCGCGGCCTCTACCAGCTCACCAAGGGGCCGCGCGACGAGCCGGTGTCCGGGGAGCACCGGCACGCCACCCACACGCTGGCGTTCGCCGGTCTGCTCGGCTGGTGGATCAACTGGGCGACCGGCTCGATGGGCCCGTGGGCGGTCGGCGTGGTCCTCGCGCTCGCGGTGCTGCTCGCGGTGGACGCGCTCGGCGACTGGGTGTTCGCCGGGGTCGCGCTCGTCGGGCTGCTGTGGTTCGCCAACGGGACCCCGGAGCAGGAGTTGGCCGCCGTCGCGGGGTGGATCGGGTGGGCGGTCGCGGCGGGGTGCCTGACGCACTGCCTCGGCGACGCGCTGACCCTGTCCGGCTGCCCGTTCCTGTGGCCGATCCCGATCGCGGGGGAGACCTGGTACGAGATCCGGCCGCCCCGCCTGCTGCGCTTCCGCACCGGCGGCCCGGTCGAGCAGTTCCTGGTCCTGCCGACGTGCGTCGTGGCGGGAACGCTCCTGCTGCCCGGCGTGTGGCCCGCCGTCCACGACCTGATCACCTGATCACCTGAACACCGACCGGAAGGACAGTCATGACCCGCAAGCCCGCCAACGGCGACCAGATCGTCGCCGCCGTCAACAAGGCCACCATCCTGATCGCCAACGGGAAGCCCGGCGCGGACGCCGCCGCGCTCTCGGCCGCCGAGGAGATCCGGGCCGCCGGCCACCCCGCGCTGGCCGACGCCATCACGCCCCCGGACCACCGGTAGCCGGCCCCGGCCGGGGCTAGCCGGCGAGTGCGAGCAGGTGCCGGTCGAGGCCGCCCAGGCGCAGCGCGGCGGCCCGGTCGGCGGGCGTGAGGTGCCGCTGGTCGGACTCGGCCCACAGGAGCACGCCGCCCCGGTCCGCGAGTTCGGCCAGGGCGGCGTCGACCACGGCGCGGGAGTGGCCGTAGCCGGCGAGCACCTGGCGCAGGCGGGCGAGGCCGACCGGGGCGCCGGGGCGGGCGGCGAGCAGGGGGTGCAGGTAGCGGATGTCGCGGGCGGCGTCGGCGGGGGTCGTGGCCATCGGGTGCTCCTCGGGTGCGTGCGGTGCGGGGACACCAAGCTAACACCCATGAGTACTAGATAGCAACACCCATGGGTGTTACTGGTTCGAGCACCGCCGACCCACGCCCTCCCCACGATCGACCCACGATCGCGCGGCACGGTGGTCGACATCGGATGGCAGCACGACGAGGGAGGACTCGATGAGGACCACGCACACCACCCCGGTGCCCGCCGCGTGCGACAACTGCGGACACGAGGAGTGCACCTGCGTACGCGAGTGGGTGGACCCGCGCCGGCGGTAGCCCGCCGCGCACAACGAGAGGCCCCGCACCGGAACGAGCCGGTGCGGGGCCTCTCGCCGTCGTGGGCGGTTCAGTCCTCGTCGGGGTCGGACGGGTAGACCTCGTCCTGCTCGTCGTACATCCGGACCGAGCCGTCGTTCACGTCGAGGGTGCAGCCCTCGGGGCCGTCGTGGGTGTCGTGCGAGGGGACGGGGGTCGGCGTGTAGTCCATCGGTCTCCGATCGGGATCGTGGTCAGGGGTGGAGCGGGGGTGAGCGGGGCCCGCCGGGTGGCGGGCCCCGTCCGGTCAGGCGCGGAAGGCGACCAGGTGGTTTGCCTCGCCACCGAGCCTGATCGCGGCCTCGACCTGGTCGACCCGGTTGCGGGCCGGGGTGGAGTCGGAGGCCAGGACGGCCTCCCCGTGGAGGTCCAGGCTCAGCAGGGCGGCATCGACCTGGTCCCGTCCGGCCGGGACCAGGGGGCGCAGGTCCGAGAGGCGTACCCAGTCCTGGGGCTTCGTGGCCAGGCGCAGGTAGGCGTCGCGGACGGCGGCTTCGGTGGCGGTGAGCCGGCGGTCGGCCATGGGGTCCTCCTCGGTGCGTGGTGACACCACCATAGCACCCATGGGTATTAGATGGCAATACTCATGGGTGTTACACTCGGTTCCCTGCACGCCACACACCCGAGGAGCACCGTGACCAGCCCCGACCCCACCACCCCGCTCGACGACGTCCTGCACTGGCTGCACACCCTCGACCCCGTCACCCGCGCCCGCCACCTCACCGCCCTGCTCGACCGCCGCAACCAGACCCTCCTCGCCGCCGTCCGCGTCGCCGCCGTCCACGAGGCCACCCGCACCACCACCCACGCCGAGGTCGCCCGCCACCTCGGTGTGACCCCCTCCGCGGTCAACAAGGCCATCACCCAGCACAACGCCAGGTCGGACTGAGCCGGCCGGGTCATCCGGGGACCGGCACGTGCAGCCCGGCCAGCCGCTCCCGGGCGTCCGCCAGCGTCACGTCGCCGAGCCCGTTGCGGGCCAGCCAGTACCGGGCGAGCGCGTCGACCAGCGCCCCGGGGTTGTCGACCACGCTCCACGGCGTGTCGCACTCCAGGCACCAGTGGTGGCGTCGGCGCGGGCCGGGAGACCAGCCGGAGAGGACCCGGCCCGGGTCGAGTCGGGCGCCGCAGTGCGGGCAGCGGGGCCGGAGGTGCGCGGCCTGGTGGATCGTGCGGCGGCCGTCGAGCGGGGCGGCGACGAGCACGTCGGTGCGGGCGACGCCGGCGACCCGTACCCGCTCGATCACAGGTCGGCCTCGATGTCCACCCTGCGGTACCGGGTCGTGTCGTCGAGGTCGGCCTGGGTGAGGATCGCGGGCTCCGGGTTGCCGCCGGGGCCGACGAAGTACAGGTCGACAAGATCGACCACGCCGGGCAGGACGTACCAGTGGCCGCCGGCGACCGCGACCCGGCCGTCGCCCGGCACCTCGGCCGCGCCGGCGGCCTGGTCTGCGTCGTCTGGCCCGGCCTGTCGGTAGACGGCGGTGGCGGTGTCGAGCCGGGCGAGGACGTCGGCGCGCTGCCGGTCGGTGAGGTGCGTCCACATAAGTCCGGAGTGTAGGTTCGCTCAGGTTTGCGGGGAAGCTGGGCTGTCCGGTCCGGCGCTGGGGGTTCGCCAGCCCGGGCACGCTGTCGTCACCGACATGGTCCCCACCTCCCGTAGTCCACCGACACCCGACCGTAGCCACCGGGACCCGGCGGACGTCACGCCCGATCGGGTAGGCCGCCCGGACATGCCGACGCCCACGCCCCGCCCGCCGGTGGCGGGGCTACGCGGCGGCCAGGACGAAGGTCCGGCCGGCCTCGTAGTCGGTGACCGCGAACCGGTCCTGGCGGAAGGCGGCGGCCATCCGCACCAGGGCCGCCGTCGTCCCGGCCCCCGTCTCCACGACCGCGCCGACCTCGTCGTACCACTGGACCTCCCCGTCGAGCGGCCTCGCCGAGACCAGCCGCGCGGCCCGGCAGCGCCACCCGTCGCCGTGGCCCGCCAGGAGGCGCTCGACCTCGTCGAGCGTGTGCCGGGGCGCGGTCGGCTCGTAGCCCTCCCGCAGACCCATGCCGACCAGCACGCCCCGCCGGGCCGGGTCCCGCGCCGCGCGCCAGCCGCTCTCCCCGGCCAGCCGGGCGGCCAGCGACTCGTACTCGCCGACCGCGGGACACCCGCGGGTGCGGCTGGGGTCGCGCACGAGCAGCAGCTCGTCGACCGGGTCGCCGTCGCCGCCGGACACGTACGCGGTGACCGGCGTGCCGGTGGCCGCGGCCAGGTCCGCCAGCACGGTGTGGACGGTCCCGATCGGGGCTCCCGGGACCAGCAGCCGGGCGCTCCACGCGCCGGGCGCGGAGGCCACCTCGGTGTAGGTCGTCGTGGTCATCGTCGTCCTCCGTTCAGGCGGGGTGGTGCGGGTTCAGGGCCGCGAGCATCCGGTCGAATCCCTCGACGGGCTGGGTGGTGTGGCGCAGATACCGGCCGGAGTCGTCCAGGTATCCCCAGTCGCCCCGGACACCCCGCCCGCAGACCATGAGGCTCAGCGTCCGGCCCGGGTCGTGGATCTCGCGCACCTCGTGGAACACGTGTTTGGCGACACGGTTGGCGGTGCCGGTGGTGTGCCGCGCGCCGAGTTGGTCGACGACGCGGCCGAGGTCGGTCATGTCGCTCTCCGACGCGCTCAGGCGTTGCTGCGAGACCGGGTGCGGGCGTTGCGGCGCTTGAGCGCGCGCCGCTCGTCTTCGCTCATCGCGCCCCACACCCCGTGGTCCTGGCCGGTCTCCAGCGCCCACGCGAGGCAGTCGGAGACGGTGGGACAACGGCGGCAGACGGTCTTCGCCTCGGCGATCTGGAGCAGCGCCGGGCCGCTGTTGCCCACGGGGAAGAACAGCTCGGGGTCTTCCTTGCGGCAGATCGCGCGGTGTCGCCAGTCCATGGTGTCCCTCCTCAGATCAGCGCGGTGAGCAGGGCGGACACGAACAGGCAGGCGAGGTGCAGCGCTTGGTCGAGTGGATAGGCGCCGGTGAACGCGGGGGGCGCGTCGATCGGAACCATGTCGGTCTGGAGTTCGGGGTGGTACTGGCCGGAGGAGGTGGGGACGAGCACTGTGTGGAGGGCCTGCACGGTGTAGTGGCGTGGCCGTCCGCGGTCGTGGAAGGCGGCCTTTCCGGCCAGGTCGGCCAGTACGGCGAGGGTCCACCGCCGGTCGATCAGGTAGTGGGTGATCGCCGACCAGAGCTGCCCGGCGGCGAACCCGGTGGCGGTGATGCGGAGGTCGTCGGCCAGTGACCACAGGGCGGCGACGGCGAGCGCGGTGGTGGCGGTGTAGGTCGCGACGTGGCGTGCGCAGGCCCACTGGCCGGCGCGGTCCCGGTCGCCCTTGTGGGTGGCCTGGTGGTCTGTCTGGACCCAGTGATCTGCGATCCAGTGGGCGGTGAGCAGGGCGGCGAAGACGGCGGCGAAGGTGGCGGTGTGCATGATGGTGGTGCTCCGTCCTGGTGGCGGGGTGGAGGGGCCGGGCCCGGCGGCGGGCTGTCCAGGGACGTCGCCGGGTGCCGGTCAGGGTGCGAGTCGGCGGGCGTGGCGCAGCACGGCGTGCTGGTCGGCGCGGGAGAGCGTCGGCCACACCCGGCGCAGGTCGGGTGTGGGGTCGGGCAGGTCGCCGCCGGGGTCGAACAGGTCTGCCAGGTCGATCCGGTAGAGGCCGGCGAGTGCGGCGAGTTCGATTGCGGCGATGGTGCGGCGGCCGGTCTCGATGTCGCTGACGGCGCTGCGGGGCAGGCCGGTGGCGTCGGCGACGTCTTCCTGGGAGAGCCCGGCGTGGCGTCGGGCGTCGGCGAGGCGTCGGGCGAGCAGGTCGGCCAGTGCCATCAGGCCACGTCCCGGTCGGGCGGGGTGCCGTAGCCGGCGGCCCACAGCAGCGGGACCAGCCCGCCCAACTCCATGCGGACCGGCGCGTCGCAGCGCCGGTGGTCGGCGGCGGCGAGACCGAGCAGCGTGTTCGCGGGCAGCCACACCCACCACCGGCCGGGGTCGGCGTGGCCGCGGCGGCGGACGACGAGCAGCCCGATGTCGGCGGCGGCGTCACGGCGCTGCTGTTCGGTCTCGGCCAGCCAGCTCGGCACGTCTTCCTTCGCGACGTACTTGGCCTGGGTGACGATGCCGGGCATGCCGGTGATGTCGCCGGGGTCGGGGAGGCTGCGGTCGGCGGCGGTGAACGCGGTGCGGACGGCGCGTTCGGCGCCGGGCCAGCCGTGGGCGCGGTACCAGGCGGCGAGGAGGCGTTCGGTGTCGTGGCCTTTGCGGCGGTTGGCGCGGCCGCGAGAGGACGCGGTGGCGGTGGTCATTGCTGCCTCCCTGGTGGGTGGAGACGCCCGAGGGCACGCCGTGCGAGGGCGTCGGGGTAGGGCGTGGTGTCGACGTGGGAGCGGCCGGCGGAGACGTACTCCAGGACGGCCAGCACGTCCGGGTCGGTCGGGGTGCCGGAGGCACCGCCGCGGAGCGGCCCCGCGTCGGGCATGGCGAGCACGGCGCGGGCCACCACCGCGTGACGGCGCGCCCAACTGCTCGCAGTCATGAGGTCGTTCTCGGACCGCACTCGCTCGAATGTGGCGGTGTGGACGATCCACGTGCGGGCCAGGTCGTCGGCGAGTTCGACGGGCAGGCCCTTCGAGCGGGCGCGGGCGATGCCTCGCTGGAGTGTGATGTCGTCGCGGGCGGCGTCGAGGGTGTCCGACTCGACGCGGCCGGGATCGGACCAGTCGAGCGTGATGCCGGCCTTCGCCGCCAACTCGTTCGCGTGCTGCATGAACATTTCGCGGTCTGCTGGGGTGTCAGGGGAAGCGTCAGCCACGGGGCACCTCCCGTGCGCAGCAGTCGGCGATCCAGTTCGAGTCCTCGGCGGACATGCTGCCGATGTCGCCGCGCATCCGGATCGCGGCACCGACGGCGAAGCGCTCGCCGCAGCGTCCGCACGTGCCGGGATACTGGGCGGCAAACCAACGCGGGTCCGGTCCGCCCAGCAGGCGTGCACGGGACCTTGCCTGCTCGGCTTCGGCTTCCTCCTGCGGGGAAAGACCGCCTCGGTGCTCGGTGCAGGCACACTGGGCGACGAGCAGGTCGGTCCGGTCGCAGCGGGTCTCAGGCACGGCCGTCCTCCTCGTCGTACCAGACGATCCGGGTCTTGCCTTCGTGGCCGTGCACGCGCTCAACGGCCTCGATGCCCTTGGGCCAGGAGACCTCGGACGCGTACTCGCCCAACCACTTGACGGTGACGGCCCCGTCCGGCCAGAGCACGCCGTCTGCGACGTGCCCGGTCCCGGAGAAGCCGGTGACGTCCTCTCCGCGCACGAGGCGGAACAGGCGGGGCGGGTTGGGGGTGTGGGGGTCAGTCGGCATCGGACACCGCCGCCGGAGCCGCGTGGGTGATGCCAGCCTGGGCGCAGGTGCAGCCGTCTACCGGCCCCCACGAGGGGCACAGGTTGGTGTAGTCGGCGATGTGCCCGCAGGGCTGGTTGGTGATCGGCGAGTAGGTGACGTGCGTGACCTGCGCGGTGCAGGTGTCGCAGGCCAGCCACGGGTTGGCGAACGTGTCGTCGCCGGGCGGGATGCGGGTTGCGGTGCTCACGTCTGGTTCCTCTCAGTGGGGGCGGGCGGGTAGACGCCGGTCAGCTCGTGGGAGTAGGCGGAGGTTTCGGTGCCGTCGTCGAGTTGCACCAGCCATGCGCCGTCGTCGTACGGGTCGGGTCCGATGACGGTCCCGGCCTCGTTGTGGTCGAGGCGGCTGCCGTCCTCGATGGCGACCCGGTCGCCGCTTCGCCAGGCGGGTGCGGGGTAGACCCAGGTGTCGTCGGCGGTCATCGGTCCCCGCCTTCCCTAGAGGCGGCGAACGGCAGTCCGGCCGAGAGTCGGGTGGCGGTGATCTCGCAGTACCGCTCTTCCAGTTCGACGCCGATCGCGCGCCGGCCGGTGATCTGCGCGGCCAGCAGCAGCGGCCCCGACCCCGCGCACGGGTCTGCGGCGACGCCGGGCGGGCAGGTCTCCAGCAGGTGCACCATCAGCGCCGGGGGTTTCGGGGTGGGGTGGTCCGGGCGGTCGCGGGATTGGGAGTTGTAGCCCGGGATGCCGGTGATCACCGACCCCCAGCGCGCCGGGGTGCCGCCGTCGCGCCGCCGCCCGCCGGGCACGACGGGCGGCCAGGTGCCCAGGACGTAGACTTCCTCGTCGCCCTGGCCGAAGGGGAATGTGAGGTTGCCTTTGCCCGCCCCCTGCATCTTGTCCCAGACGCGTCGGGTGAGGGTGCCAGCCGGGCGGGGGATGTCATGGCGGCCGAAGCAGAGGGCCGGTTTGTCGGGACCCCACATGCGCAGAATGGTGTCCCGGACCGTGGTGTCGGTGTCGCCCTCGATCGTGTGACTGTGGTTGTGGTGGGCGTTGATCCCGTACGGAGGGTCGACGACGAGCACGTCGGCGGCCAGCCAGTCGGTGATCTCTTCGGCGCGCCCGTGGTAGAGGGTGACCAGGGCGTCAGAGTAGTAGGGCTGCGGGGTCACCGGTTCCCGCCTTCCTGGGAGACGGGAGCGGCCTCGAACACGTGCAGGACGAGGTGTTCGCCGTCGAGCAGGACCGTGCCGACGTGGCGAGCCGCCGCGTCCGGCACGAACTGGCCGGTGCCGACGAGGAAGAACGTCCGCTGTTGCACCGGCTGCGCGGGGTCGACACGGACCCAAGCGACGATCTGCCCGTGCTGTTCCGCGACCGTCAGGACTGTGCCGCCGGTAGGGATGTCGATGTCCGTGGCGACGTAGGGCAGTGGGTACTTCCAGATGGTGTCAAGCGTTTCGGCGGCCACGGCTCACGCTCCCTCGGTGTCGGTGGTGGGCAACGGGTCCGGCTGCGGCGTCTCGGCGGCCTCGGTCTCCTTGCCGAACCGGGCGAGGCTCTTGTGCATCCCCGCCCGCCATTCGGCCTGTCGGGTCGAGTGCGGCACGAGGGTGTTGGTGTCCAACTCCAGGACGTCGTTCATCACCTCGGGGTCGCCGTCGACCAGTACGGTCACGGCCATGTCGCGGTGCAGCAGCGACTTGAGGCGGTCCCACCACGACACGTGGAGCGTGAACCTGCCGAACGGGTCGGCGATGGGTTCCTGGAAGGTGACGGTGCGGTCGTCGAGCCGGTAGGTGACCCGGAACCGGGGGCCGGTCCTACGGCTGTCGTAGGTGGGCTGGATGGACTGGCGCATCTCACGCACGGCCGGTCTCCTCTTCTGTCACCGGCTCCCACCGGGTCCTGGTGACCTGGCAGGACACCAGGACCGCTTCGCCGCCGCACATGGCGAGGAGCCGGCGTGCGTCCTGCTCGTCGTCGGCGGGCTGCACCATGCCGCCGCAGGAGTCCGGGAACTCGACGCCCCACTCGGTGACGGTCGTGGACTCAGACACCCGGCACCTCCGAGTTCGCGATGTCCAGCAGCACATCGGCGTGACACGCCTGGTCGAGCGGACACCAGCAGGCAAGATCCCTGCCGGCCAGTTCCCGACGGACGGTCTCCTCCTCGCCGTCCAGCCATGCCCGGTAGAGCGCGACCGCGACCTCTGGTGTCCGCACGATCGCGCTGACGATCAGCTCCGAGGGGCCGAGGACGCGCCCGCCGTTCTTCGCCGGGTCGAGGGCGGGTTCGTGTGTGATCTCGAAGCCGTCGCCGACCGCCCACCAGTTGCCCCATCGGGAGGGTCGGCCGACGTAGACCGTGCCCTCGGGCATGCGCCACCCGGCGGTGCGGCGGCGCTGGATCCGTTGCGGCATCACTCCTCCTCGGTGGTGTCGGTGTGTGCGTGGCCGGCGGGCGCGAGGGTCTTGCAGGTGTCGCACCAGCGGGCCTCAGGCCGGTAGTAGTCCCCGATGGGGTCGACGCTCCCGGCGTCGGTGCGCAGCAGGTATCCGGCGGCACCGAACGCGTCCGGGTCCACCACGGGGTCGTCGGTGTGTGCGGCCAACCCGGACAGGCCGGCGGGCCACCGGTCGTCCGGGAAGACACCGGACAGCGGTTCCGCGTGGGCGACGCGGAAGCAGGTCTTGGGGCAGGAGTGGTGGCAGATGCCACCGTCAGGGCATCCGGTCGGCTCTGCCGGGGCCTGCGGCGCGGCGGGCTGCGCGTGGCCGTACTTGGCGCACAGTCCGTCGGCGCGCACCGGACTGCCGCACGGCATCCACGAGTTCGCCCAGGCGGGGAAGACGTGGATCGGGCACGCAGGGGGCTCGCTGTCCGCTGCGGGTGCCGGGTCCGTGGTGTCCGCCGGCCCGATCTCCAGCTCTCCGACCATGCCCGCCGCTCGCAGTACCCGCTGTGCGACGGATGCGGGGATGTCCGGGATCTGGGAGAGGTCGAGGGTGTAGGTGGGGGCCGGGTCCGTGGTGGGTGTGGACAGCCCGAGCACGTGCGCTCGCCACCACTCCATGCACGCCGCGTGGTTCGTCGGCGTGAGTTCCCCGGACCGCTCGCCGCACTCGCACGCGGTGCTGATCGTCGTGTCGCCGAGCTGCCACTCGGGCCGCTGCGGTCGGTGGCTGGCGTTCGCATGGTCCGGGCAGAGCAGGACGGGCATGCCGGTGCGGACGTAGATCCAACCCTTGCCGTCGACATCGTCGCGCGGTCCGGTCCGAACGTCGAAGCTGCGGAGGCAGTCCGTCCACTCGCACCAGCGCAGGTAGGCCCGCTCGTCCGCGTCGTCGGGCAGGGTGGGTGTGGACTCGGCGACCAGCTCGCGCAGCGCGTCGCGCTCCTCGCTGGCGTCGATCCACTGGTCGCGGACCGCCCACACGCGGCGGGCCATGCCGCGCACCATCAGCGAGAGCGCTGCGGCGCGGTCCCGGTACTGCCCGACTGCGCCCACCAAGTTGTTGGCGGTCGTGCCCAGCCGGACGGCGTCGGCGCGGGCCCGCTCGACGTAGACCTGCTCACGCGAGCCTCGGATGCGCTCCAGCTCGTCGACGGTGCGGGCGTACTGCTGCCGGGACAGAGCGAGGTCCGAGCGCAGCGACGCCTCCCGCCTGCCGATGGCGTAGTGCACGACGCCCATCACGTAGTTGGTGACAGGTTCGGCGGCGCGCGAGTCGTAGTCGGTGTCCCAGTCCTTGATGCCCCGGTGGGCGGCAGCGTGAATCAGGTCCCGGAGCTTGTCCGTGTCGGGAACGGACAGGACTTCCCGCTCGGCCAACAGAGGCACGATGACAGCCTCGACCGCGCGTGCCGACCACGACGACACGGTCTCGGCTGGGCGTTCGTCTGTGCCGTGGTCCCGGTGCAGGACCGAGCCGGGGTCGGAGATGGCCAGCCGGATGCGGTCCCGCAGTCCGTCTGCGTCGGGGACGGACGGAGCGGCGGGCTCGTCCGGTTCCAGCCAGCGGCGCACCGGCTTGCCGATGCGTTCGGCGTAGGCGATCTCCGCTCGGGTCGAGTCGCCGACGTAGTCCCCCGGGCACACGACCAGGACCTCGTCCGCTAGGTCGATCTTCGCCAGGTGCAGCGCGTCCAGCCCGGGTTTCGGGTCTGCGCCGGCGGGCAGGGTGACCGGCAGCGGGCGCTTGAGGTTGACGTGGGGCATCACCACGATGCGGCCCGCCACGGACTCCTCGATCGCGGCGAGGCGCATCTGCTCCTCGAACCGCATGGAGCCGGAGATGCACACGACGTGCGTTCGTGCGTCTGTGGTCTCGGGGTCCGGGGTGGAGGTCACCGGTGGGGTGTCGTCGGCGGCCATCACTCGGCCGTCCAGACGGTGACCGGGGAGTAGCCGGGCTTGCCCGCGTTGGCGTCGAGGTTCTCGGTGGTGTCGACGGCCCAGTCGATCCACCAGTACCCGGGCTGGATGAAGCGGCAGAAGTCGCAGTCCTCCCGCTTGCTTGCCGGGTTGTGGTTCGGGCACGACCACAGCAGCCGTGCCCAGGTGACTTCGGCGTCGTCGTAGTCCGGGTACATGTCCGGGTCGTTGTCGTAGCCCTCCTTGACCAAGAGGAGGGGCAGGAACGCCTTGAACTCGTCGCGGGTCGGGTGGCCGAGGAGGTCCACGAACTCGCCGTCGTCGCCAACCGTGGCGTAACGAAGGCCAGCGAGTTCGGTCGTGACGGTCACGAAAGCCATCGGGTACTGCTCGTAGCCGGGGGTGGGAGCGCCGGAGGCGCGCGGCGAAGCCGCCTGGTCGGTGTGGGTCTGGGTGTCGGGCATGTGGTCCTCCTCAGGCCGCAGCGGCGGCGGACACGTGGGCGAGCAGGTGACGGCCGAGGTACTCGGTGTAGGCGGGCGGGACGGCTTCGTTGAGGTCGTCGATGTCGCGCATCCAGTCGATGCCCAGCGCCAGCTGCGCCTCCACGACCGAGGGTTTGCCGCCGCCCTTGCCATACACGCCGTAGACGGTGGCGCGGCACCAGCGGTCGTGCAGGGGGCAGACGGAGGGTTCCCAGGTGCGCAGGCAGCCGTGGCGCCACCCGGCGGTGAGTTGTCCGCGGTGCGACGGGTGCGCCGGCATCGGCACCGTCCAGCCGCCGAGCTCCAGCGACCGATGGCGCAGAGTGGGCAGGCCGAACATCAGGCCGCAGAGCACGACGTCGGGACGGATGTGCCGCGACGGCCCGTTCTCGATGACGTAAGGGCGACGGGTTGCCTCCAGCGCGGCGCGGGTGTCGGGGAGGAGGTTGACGTGGTCGTCGGTCCAGCCCGGGCGCCCACGGTTGCCGGCGGTGATGGCGATCTGTCCCTGGCAGGGCGGGCCGGCGTGGACCGCGTCGTACTCCCGGCCGTGGGCGAGGATGAACTCGACCGCGTCGGCCTGCACGAACCGTCCGGGGTAGCCGTCGGCGTGGTCCTCGATGTCGACGCCGGTCACGTCCCAGCCTGCGGCGATGTAGCCAGCGGACGATCCGCCTTTGCGGCAGAACGCGTCGAGCAGCCGCGGCCTGGTGCGCGGGTGTGGTGCTCCGGGGAACGGGGGCGGGGTCACGACATGCCTCCGGTCAGTGAGAACAGGTGGGTCTCGAAAGGACGGTTGGACCACAGCACCTCGGTGCGGGCGGACCAGGTGCCGCCCTGGCCGGTGTCGGTGCGGCGGACGGTGGCGTGCCAGCCCGCGTACAGCTCGTCGTAGAGCGGCGAGCGGTAGCCGGACAGGACGACCGCGGCCCGGCATCCGTGCAGCGCGGCGGCGAGCGCCTCGTGCTCGGACTGCGTCTTCATCTCGTGCCGATAGCCGCCGCTGCTGCGGGTCGTCCCGAGGTACGGCGGGTCGACGTAGAGCAGCACCTCGGGGTGGCGTCCGTAGGCGGCGATCACGTCCAAGGCGGGCCGGCATTCCAGCGACACCGAGCGCAGCCGGTCGGCTGCGGGGGCGATGCGGGCGGTGTAGCCGCGCAGGTAGTCCGTCATCGAGGTGGAGCCGACGGGGCGGGAGTAGTGGCGCCACCCGGTGGTCGTGGCGACCGCGCCGCGGCCCTGTGTCAGCTGTACCCACACCCGGCGGGCGCGCTCCAGGTCGGGCAGGCCGGGGGCGTGGGCGCGGACGTCTGCCCCGGCCTGCTCGGCGCGGGAGTGCGGGGTCAGCGCGCACACCCGCTCCAGGTCGTCGGGTTGCTCACGCAGTACCCGCCAGAACGTCACCAGGTCGTGGTCGAGGTCGTTGACGGTCTCGTGCGGGGAGCGCGGTTTGGCCAGCAGCACGGCGAGGGACCCGGCGTAGGGTTCGACGTAGTGCTCGTGGGCGGGCAGGTGCTCGACGATCCACGGGGCGAGCACCTGCTTGCCGCCGAAGTACGGGATCGGCGGGGCCATCCGGGTCACCGGGTCACCGCCTTCGTGACCGGCTGCGGCTCGATCTCGGTGCCGCAGTCCTGCAGGGACACGCCGAGCGCTGCGGCGAGGTCGGCCAGGCGCAGCGTCTTCGCGCCGCGGCGTCGGTCCGTGCCGGACGAGACGACCTCGGTCAGGACTCCGCCGACCACGTCGTCCCAGTCGAGGTTCGGCCACGGCTGTCCGGGCGTCCACGGAGTGATGCCGTAGTCCGTTCCCTCGATGCGACACCAGGCCCACCCTTCCGAGGCGTAGGCGAGGTGGTCGGCTGAGCCGTCCTTGAGCAGCACGTCGCGCGGCGGCTCGGCGTCGTTCTTGCGCCACTGTCGGGGTGCTGGTGGTGTGTCCTGGGAGGACACACCCAGCGCGTCCGCGATCCGCTGCCGTGCCTGTCGCGTGAGTGCCCGCACGATTTCGTAGCGGCCAGCGGTGTCGTCGGCCTCCAGCGCGGACGCCCAGTCGAGCAGCGAGTGGATCGCGAGGCCCAGCTCGGCGGCGTCGTTGAACAGCGGGTCGACGCCGCCGTCCTCCTGCGCGGCGGAGTGTGCGGTCATGTGCTGCCGCACGACGTCGAGCCGGTCGCGGATGGCCTTGTCGAGGTCGCTCATGCCGACACGTCCCCTGCGGGCAGTTGCACATCCACCACGGGAGGTGCTGCGGGCTTCTTCGTGGTGGCGCCGAGCACGGTCAGCAGCGGCTGTGCGGCGTTCCACAGGTCGCGCCGGATGCCGTGCTCGCGGGCCTTCTTCCACGTCCACGGGCCGGTCTCGCGCTTGCGGTAGTCGATGGCGGGGAATTGGAACGCGGTAGAACTGCGGCCGACGTTGAGCAGGAGCACGAGGTCCGACGCGTCGGGGCCGCCGTGGATGGGCAGAATGTGGACGCGGTAGCTGGTGCCGTCGCCCGGGAGCCAGGTGGTCCAGCCCTGGCGGGCGAGCACGGCGACACGGAACGGGTCGCGGTCGAGGTCACTCACCCTGCTCACCTCGCAGGGCGGCGGCGCGCTCGGTCTTGGCGATGCCGTCGGATTCCAGCCAGGTGATCGCGGACAGGAGCCCGGCCGCGAGCTTGTACGCCACGGACGGCGCAACGGCCTTGCCGTGCAGGCGGAGCACCCCGTGGGCGTCCACGCGGACGTCGGTTCCGGCGAACTCGGCGCTGATGACCCATGGGGAGTCGTCGGGCCTGGTGCCCATGACGAAGTCCGGCTCGACATGCATCGGCACGCCGGCGGTCAGGTGCGGGAGGCCGGCGTCCAGCACCCGGTGGGCGGCGTGCCGGTAGGCGTCCTGCTGCTGCGCGGTGAGGAGTGCCCAGGCGAGTGGCTGGGTGTCGTCGTCGGCGTGGAGGAGGAGTGCGCCGGCGAGGACGGCGGTGTCGGTGATGGGGGTGTCAGCGGACATCGGCGTGCTCCTCCTCGGCGAAGTCGGGCAGGTGGACATCGACCACCGCCGGGGGAAGAGCGGACTTGGCCGTGCCAGCGGTCTCTTGCGCGGCCGCCATCTCGGCTCGGTACCGGTCACGCAGGTCGGCCACTCCGAGACGCAGCCACTCGCCTGGGCCCATCGACGACATCTCCAGCACGGCGTCGAGATCGCCAGCAGCCTTGGCGTAGACGGCGGCCCGGGTCCGTGCCGCGATGACACGCTTGGTCTCCTCGGTCATGGCTCAGCCCTCCTTGGTGGGGTTGGTGGCGGGGACGAAGCTCGCGTGCTTCTCGAACCCAGGCGCGGACCAGTCGTCCAGGCGCGGCTCGGAGCAGGACGAGCCGTTCCAGTAGGTGCGGGGCAGGAACGTGCGCTCCCGCTCGTAGGCCGTCCAGTTGTCGATGCCGTGCGTCGTCAGTTCGGCGGCGATGCCGGTGACGGTGTGGCGGAACACGAACGTCCACCGGCCGTCCGTGTCGCACTGGTCGGACGGGGGCACCAGTTCGATGTCGGCCTGCCCGTCCTCGCGCATTCGCGCCAGCCACTCGCGGGCGATCTGCTCGGCGCGGTCGTAGGTGTTGGTCCAGCCCGTCCCGGACGCGGGGACGCCGCCGGAGCCGGGGTTGATCAGCGCGTGCATGGTCAGGACTCCTGGGCGGGGACGTGGCGGTCGTAGTCGGCGGCGGCGCGGACCACCTGCTCCGGATTGCCGTTGGCGCTGATCCACGCGATCTCGTTCACCGCCCGCGCAGCCAGGTCGGTGGCGGTCGCGTTGCCGGGCGAGCCCAGCAGCGGGACCTGGCCGGCCAGACCGTCCAAGGTCGCGGCGATCTGGCGGTGACGGTCGGCGACGCGGAGCAGGCTCTTGGAGAGGAACCGGCCGTAGAGGTCGCGCTCGGTCGGGAGGTTGGTCATCGCGGTCAGTCCCTCTTGACGGAGGTGGTGGCCGGCGCGAGCAGCGGCTTGCATACCCACTCGACGGTCTCGACCTCGCGGGTGATCTCGACTGTCGGCACGGTGGCCAGCACGGCGGGATCGGGGACGGTCTCGGTGATGGTCTCGACGCCGGTGACGACCCGCTCGCACACTTCTTCGCGGTAGGCGACGGCGACGAGCTTGACCGCGCCGAAGTCCGCCTCCAGGTTGTGGAACGTGTCGCCCACGTCCTTGGTGGTGGTCGCGCCGTGTCGGCGGGCGGCTCGGGCGAACTCGGCCTGCTGCGCCGCCTTGTCGGTGCTGTCGAGGTGGACGCTGATCCCCGCGTCGCCGAAGCTGTAGTTCAGCCATCGCGCGAGGTGCGGGTTCTCCTCGATCATCCGCGCGATGGCGCGGAGGGCGGCGGCCTGCTGCTGGGCGAGGGCGTTCGTCACGGTGATCAGTCCTCCAGGGCGGAGTCGGAGCGGGGGTGGTGGGTGCCGTGTTTGCGTTGCGGGGAGCCGCAGTCGGGTGTGTGCCACGGGTGGGGCTGGCCGCAGCGTGGGCAGCGGATCCCGGAGGCGGGCATCAGCCCTGTCCTGCGCCGGCCGCCGTGGCGGCGTCGAGGTTGAGCAGGCCGTGGGCGATCAGCCAGCCGAGCACCTCCTCGGTCGAGGGGCGCGGCCAGGCGCGGATGTCGATGCGCCTGCTGCAGGCGGGGCTGGTGCAGCCGCACAGGTCGTCGTGCAGCCCCTCGGCGTGGGAGTCCTCGATCCGGTCGGCGAGCGGGGCCAGGTGCTCGTAGGTGTTGTCGGGCAGGCCGGCGAGGTCGGGGTTGTCGCGGAACGGGGCGTAGCTCACAGGTCTGCTCCGTCCGTGCAGCCGGGGGTTTGGTTGTCGGGGCAGCAGCAGCCGCACAGCGGGTGGTCGGCGTCGGGCCAGCCGCAGCCCGCGGATCCAGCGGCGCGGTCGATGCGGCACTCGTCGGGGTCGGGCCGGTCGGTGGCGATGTCGGGGTCGGAGCCGAGCTGCACGGCGCGGGCCGCGTGGTACTCGGCGAACGCGGCGAGTTCGGCGCGCATCCGCTCGGCGACGGCGGCGATCTCGTCGGGCCAGCCGGAGGTGGTCGTCTTCTCCAGGTCCCGCATGTGGTCCTGG
Organism: Saccharothrix sp. NBAS 001; assembly: GCF_056640475.1. Classification (NCBI taxonomy): domain Bacteria; kingdom Bacillati; phylum Actinomycetota; class Actinomycetes; order Pseudonocardiales; family Pseudonocardiaceae; genus Saccharothrix; species Saccharothrix sp. NBAS 001. The sequence continues at coordinate 5,928,565 of NZ_CM153251.1, read as the reverse complement.
AGGACGGCGAGGGAGACGGTCACGAGATCTCCAGCGGGGTGGTGGCGGTCATCGCGGTGGTGGCGGGGAGCGGGCCGGGCGGGTTGGGGTCCGGTCGGCAGGCGGTGAGCAGGGCGAGCAGGACCCCGGCGGCTGCGGAGACCGCGACCCAGACGGCGATGCGGGCGGCGGGCGCGCGCAACTTGCCGATCCACTGGACGGGGGCCAGGGCGAGGCCGAGGAGCAGTGCGCCGAGGTCGAGCGCTTCGGCGAGGTGCGGGTGCGCGATCGGCTTGGTGTGTGGGTGGGGTGCGGTCATGACTCGCCTCCGGGGCGGTCGTCGCGGGGCTCGCGGTCGGGGTGCGGTGCGTCCGGGTCCTCCAGCACCGCCCGGAAGCCGGCGTCGGCCCGGGTGTCGATCACGGTGTGGTGGGCGGAGCTGGCGGCCATGGAGGCTCCCGTAGGTCCGGGTGGTGTTCGCGTTGCCCAATTTACGCCCAATTTTGCCCAACTGCAAGCCTGTGGAGGACGGACCACCACAGCGGGCAGCCAATCCGCCAGATGTGACCCACCCTCTGACCTGCGGTTTGCAGGGGATGCAGGGGATGCCCCTGCAAATGCAGGGGATTACGAACGACGTGGAATGAACCTCTGACCTGCGGTTTGCAGGGGATGCAGGGGATGCAGGGGATGTTTCTGACCCTACGCATACACGCGCGCACACGCGCCCGCGCGCACATCTGGCTAACTCCGAACAACCCCCTGCATCCCCTGCATCCCCTGCAAACCGCAGGTCAAAGCGCCTGAAACGTGATCAACTAACCCCCTGCACCATCCCCTGCACCCCCTGCACACGACGACGCCCCGGCAGCCACCAGGCCGCCGGGGCGCACCCCCGTCGTCACACCACGACACCCTCATCCGACCACGACAACCCTGTACCGCCACGTCTTCGTACGATCCTTGTCCCGCACCAGCTTCAGTTGCCCCTCCGTCACCTCGCCGAGCACCGCACCCCTCTTGTCCGACAACCGCTTTCCCAACGCGACAGCCGATGTGAACTGGTCGATACCCAGCGGCAGTTCCGGCACCGTGCTCGACCCGTGCTCGGCCTTCAGCGCTGCCAGGATCTGACCGGCCGTAGCCCCCTCCGGAGAAATCTTGCCGATCTCCTCCAGCGCCGTGTACGCCAGCGCGAACTGCTCCCATGCCTGGGTTTCCTCATCGACTTCGTCGAGCTGCTCGATCCGGCCGTGCATCAGGCCCTCGACGCCGGCGTTGCGGAGGATCCCGTCGATCACCCGGCACCAGGACTCGAACGACGGCAGCACGGCAGTACCGTCCGGCATCCCGGCTACGATCCACGACCTGACCAGGGTCGCCAACGCGGCCTGGATCCGCCCCCGGTGCTGCTTCGCCCACCGGTCCAAGTCTTTGTGCCGCCACGAGGTGTAGTCCCGGGGGTGCGGCTCGATCCGCACGATCATCGAGCGCCGGGCCATCTCCGCCGACATGGACATGCCGTTGCCGGTCACGACCCACGCGGCAGGGCTGGCAAGCTCGATGTTGTCCGAGGTGCCGAGGATCCGGGCCTCCCACGCGGGGTACGCGGTGACGGCGGCTGCGAACGTGCCCGAATCGATGGTGTCCGAGACGTTGTCGAACACCATCACCGCGCGCCCCTTGCGGGCCTGTGACACCAGGGCCTTGCCCCACTCCTCACTGTTGGTGGGCGCCGTAGGCAGGGTGGAGTCACCAACGGCGTGCCCGGTGACCATGCGGGTCAGCTTGGTCTTGCCCGAACCGGCGCTCGGTGCATCGAGCACGTACAGGGGGCGGGGCCCGTTGATCAGCTCGGTGACCATCGGAGTGAGCATCAGGCCGAGCAGGGCTGCGAGGTCCCCTGCGGGGTTGGTCAGTAGGAAGTCGCCGAGCAGGTCGCGCACGAGCAGGTCGAGCGCCGCCCGGACGTCGTCCTCCGTGGGCCGATCAGGAATCCGGGGCGGCTGGACACCGGGTTCGGGCGCGTAGTACGTGGCGGATTCCCAGATATATCCGGGAGTGTCGTGGTAGCCGCCCTCCTTGTCGAAGAGCGGACACATGGTGACCTGCTTGAGCCGGGGTACCTCCAGCGCGTAGGGGCGTTCGTAGAGGCCGGACAGGTCATCGAGGCTGGGCTTGGCGGAGACGGGCTTGCCCTTCTTGGCGTCGACCCGCATGGCCTTGATCATCGCGACGATCCGGGAGCGGAACCCGGATGCGGTCATGTCGCGCAGGGAAGGGGCTTCGCCGTCACGTCCCAGGTCAACTTCGACCAGGCGGCCGGAGCGGATGTAGACCAGCGGGTGGCCGCGCTCGTCGACGTTGCGCTCTTGGATGTGCTTGGCCAGCTCAAGTTCCAGTTCGTGGAGATCTCGGTCGGTGAGCATGACGACTGGCCGCCCTTGGGGGTTGGTGCTGGCGATGTGGAGGGTCATGCGGCACCGACCTCTCGGACGGGGTTCTCGCCGAGTGCGGTGCGGTGGCGTCGCCAGAGGTCACGGAGTCGGTCGCGGTCGCCGAGGACCCGTTCGTAGTCGTCGAGGCTGGCGTCGTGCGCTGCCTGCTGGATACGGGTGGCGTAGTCGATGCCGGCGCGCCGGTAGGCGTCCTCCAAGACGACCCCGGCGAGGTAGTCGGCGTTGGGCAGCGGTGCGCCGAATTTCGCGTCGATGAGGCGCTTGGCGAGGAGTTCGAACTGCGCGCGCGTGGTGCCTGTGGTGCGGGCGTGAGCGAGGACGGTGGCGCAGGTGGGAGTGACGCCGCGGGCTACGAGGTCGCGGATGAGCATGAGGGCGTGCTGTTCCAGCGCGTCTGGGAGGTCGTCGTCGTGGACGAGGTCGAGGATCGGCGCGGCGTCGGTGGGGCTGGCTTGGAGGAGGCAGCCGAGGAGTTCGGTGCTGGGGGTGAGAATGGCTGGCTCCGGGTTGGGGTGGCGGGTGGGGTCGGGGTGCGCGATGGGGCCGTGGGGGTTGGCGGTGTCCCGCGTGGGGGTGGTGCTGTTGGGGCGGGGCACTGCGCACCTCCTGGGTTGGGGGTGCGGCGGGTGTCGGGGCGAAGTCGACACCCGCCGCGTGGGCTAGCTGGTGGCGTCGGGCCGCTCGATGGCGCTGTTGTCGGACATCAGCAGACCTCCTCGAATACCTGGCCCCACACCGCGTGCCGGACGGCGCGCACGGTGCGGACGATCAACGCGACCTGGGGGTGGATCGCTGTGTGACGGGGGTTCGCGCGGTCCCAGAACTCCATCGCGCCGGCGATCTCGGCGAGCGCGCCACGGTCGCCCCAGAACTCCGCCCAGAACCGCTGGTGGTCCTGTGCGGCCTGGCGTCCCCAGCCGGGATGGAACCGCTCGAAGAACCGACAGCGTGGGCAGGTGGGGCACTCCGGGCAGCACGGGCCGCAGTCGTCTTGGTCGCAGCACGCGCCGAGCGGTCCGGCAGCGTGGCTGCCGCAACAGGCCGTCAGGACCCTGCGCGCGCGCCCGTCCGGGCCGGTCGGTATCGCGACGACCCCGGTCATGACGCCTGCTGCGCCAGGTAGCGGCGGATGTCGTCCACCGACGCAGACCCCGGGGCCACCCCGGTGACACGCCCGAAGTCCGCTTCGACGTCCTCTGTGGACCAGTCCTGTGGTGCCTGCTCCAGCACGGAACTCCAGAGCGAATCCGCGTCGGCCCCGTCCGTCTCGACGTGCCCGCGCAGTTGCGCGGCGCGCTGTGCGAACGCCTGTTGCAGCGCGGGCGTCATCTGTGCCCCGGCCCTGGCGGCTCCGTCGTGCACCTCACGGAGCCCGTCCACGGAGGTGGCGGCGGCGATGCTGGCCAACAGCGCGTCCTCGCTCGGCGGGCGGCCTGCGGGCAGCGCTGCCGGGGCGGGCACCCGCTCCAGAGCAGTGGGGGTAGTGTCGGACGGCAGCCCGATCTCCAGCAGCTGCGCCGGGGTGATGTCGATCTCCAGCGTCGGCACCATCCAGTTCCGGGTCTTGCCGTCCCGCTTGGCGGTCCGTGCCTCCAGTGACAGCCAGCCGGAGATGTAGCCGCCGGCGCGCGCCAGGAGTTCGGCGGCCTCGGGGAGTTCGACGGCGGCGTAGTAGCCGTGTGATTCCAGCCGCCAGACGCCGATGCCCTCGACGTCGCGCAGGACGACGTTGAGCCGGGTTGTGGGCTTGCATTCGCGCCGCGTCGGGTCCGGGTCGCACAGGCACGGCTGCTCGGTGAGGACTTCGCGTTCGCCGTCGCAGCGGCGCGCGCAGCCGCCACCGGACCACAGCTCGAACCACTGGGTGATGGGCTGTGGTGGGACGAGGATCGGCAGCCGAGTGGCGGTGGTGACGACCTCCCACTGGTTGGGGCCGCCGCCCTGTGGAGACCACGCTTGGACCCGGCCGCCGTAGAGCGCGGAGACCCTGTCCAGCAGCTCCCGGGAACTGCTGGTGAGGCGGAACCGGTCCAGCTTCTCGGGCCGTTTCCGCCCGTTGCTGCCGGTGGTCGTGACGCCGATGCGGATGCGGCCGAGTTCACGGATCTTCTTCTGCAGCGTGACGATGGGCATCAGGCCACCTCCGGGTATGCGGAGTCGGGTGGGGTCAGCGGGTCGCCGATCGCGCCCCGCGCGAGCGTCTTGTAGGCGTTGGCGGCGTCGCGCGCGGCGAGGAACCAGGCGTAGTACGGGTCGCTGGTGTCGGCGTCGAGCAGTGCGTAACCGCGGTCGGGGTAGTAGTCCGGGCGGATGTGCAGGACCACCGCGTGCTCCGCGCTGGGAGGGGTGACTTCGGTGCCGTCGCGCAGCCACGCGACTGTGCCGCGCCGGTAGGCGGACAGCTGGACGGCCGTCTCCGGATACGTGCCCTTCTTCCTCCGCCTGTCGGGCTTGCCGGTCTTGGAGTCGCCCAGCACCAACACCCGGCCGTGCAGCGGGTGCTGGATCCGCGCCCACCAGTCCCCGGTGCCGCACCAGCGATCCTCCGGGTGGGCGACGACCAGTTCGGTCGCCTCCCACTCCGGCCGCCAGTCGGCGCAGAACCGGTCGAAGGCGTCAAAGTACGGCTGCTGCTCCTCGGACAACTGCGGCCTGGGAGCACCGAGGATGTGCGCGTTGATCGCATCATGGATCGCGGAGCCCTTGTCGGCGGCGTCGTCGCGGATCCGGGTGGCGGCGTCCCGGATCCATTCGAATGCCTCGACCCGCGCGGCGTCCGTGCGAGCCCGCACGAGCATCGGCACGTTGTCCAGAGCGCAGTGCGCAGCTTCGATCCCATGCCAGATCTGGAGTTCCGGCTTGGCGATCCCGCGTTCGATGATCGTGGTCACCGACAAGAACCGGCCGTAGGGGGTGTGGTAATAGCCGAGCCGGTTGCGGCGCGGGGCCTCGGCCAGCGCGGTCATGCGACCGCCGCCTCGGCCAGTCTCAGCGGCCACTGCCGATCGATCTGCACCTCGCTGGCCGCCCGGTCTCCGGAGCCGTCGAGAGCCGGGCCGCATCCGCACAGACCGTCGGGGTCGGCCCAGGTCCGGCACGGCAACCGGTGGCCGGCGGTCGCCCACCACTCCCGGTTGGTCTCGTCGCGCACCAGGCCGCGTCGGTATTCCTCGTAGTGCGCGGCCCACTCGCGGTGCCACGCCCGCTGCGACCGCCACAGGTCGCCGAGGTCCCGACGGCCGACCTTGAACCTGTGACGTCGGGCGATCGCGAGCATGAGCCGTGCGGCTGCTTCGGCGTCGGCCGAAGAGTTGTGGGCATCCTCTTCGGACAGTGGGACGCCGTAGTGTTCGCATACGGCAACGAGTTTGCGGCTCCCTTTGCGGTAGCGGTCCACGCCGCGGTCGATCACGAGCGGGTCGAGTACAGGGCCTGTGATCTCCATCGGGACGCCGGGTTGGCGGCGCAGTGCGCGGTCCAGCACGGTGAAGTCGTAGCTGGCGTTGAATGCGACGACGGGGTAGCCGGCTGTCCAGGTGTTGACGAGGTCGTCGTACACCAGGAGCGCGACGTCGGCGACGGGTTGGCCGTGCGCGCGAGCGTGCTCGGTGGTGACTCCGTGGACCTCGGTGGCCTCGGTAGGGATGTCGATGCCGGGGTCGGCGAGGTAGCTGCGGGTCGAGACGACCATGCCGGTGACCGGGTCGAGTCGCACTAGGTCGGCGGTGACGATGAGCGCGGTGTCCGGGTCGGGCCCGGTGGTCTCCAGGTCGTAGCCGACCAGGTGCCGCTGTTGCCATGAGGTGGAGGTCATCGCTGGCCTGCCAGTTCCGGCGGGACGGTGACGGCGATGCCGCACTGCCGGGCGGTCTTGATAGAGCCGCGCGTACCGCTGGACTTCTTGTGCGGCGACGGGAATCCAACCAGTTCGTCCGCTCCGAGGGCGATCATGTGGGCGTTGCGGCGGGGCCCGGCGGCGGGGCAGTACTCCTGGCCTTCCGGGCTGGTCCGGCGGTGGCCCGGTTCGCAGGTCGGCGTGCAGGGGCCGGACCAGTTCGGGATGTGCACGTCTTCGACGACGTCGGGGTGGGCGCGGCACCACTCGCTGGCGTACCGGTCGGCTCCGGTGCGGCAGCCGCCGTGGCGGACTTCGAGCCACCATCGGGTGCCGTGCTGTGTGTTGTGGCTTGCGACGTGAGCGCGTCGCGTGTCGAGTTCGCGGTGGACGAGGCGGCGGCCGGTGACCTCGTGGAGGCGGCGCGAGCCGGTGACGATCACGACGTATGGGCGTGTGGTGGGGTCGGTGACTTCAGTGGTAATCAAGGATTGACCTCGCGATCGGGTCGGGAGGACGGGGAAGCGGTGCTCAGACGTCGACGAGGACGAGGTACTCGACGACGATGGGTGTGTCGTCGGGCGAGTCGTCCAGGGCGGTGGCGATCGCGGCGGGCGCGTGATGGAGGCAGGTGTAGAGCTGGCCGAACTGGTGGAGCGCGGTCCAGGTGACGGCGACCTGCGCGGCCGCGCCGCAGGTCTCGTCGTCGTGTTCGCAGTCGTACGTGAGCCGGGTGACCTCGACGGTGTGGGGCTTGGTGACGCGCCACTGGCTGGGGGCGAGGTCGGGGACGACTGCGGTGGTCATGCCGTGGTCCGTTGTGTGGCGGTGCTGTCGGTGCCGTCGAGGTAGGTGAGGATGGCGCGTCCGCTGGTGAGTGGCCGGGTGCGTTTGAGGTCGGGGCGGAGTCGGCCGGACCAGGCGAGCCGGTTGGCTGCGTCCTCGGAAATGCCCAGCAGGACGCCGATGTCGACTGCGGTGTAGGAGGCGTCGGCCTGGATGTGGAGCCGGTGGTCGCGCAGGGTGGGGTGCTCGGCTTCCGTGGTGCCGAGCAGGTCGAGCAGGAACCCGCCGGCGATGATCAACCGTTTGCCGGTGTATCGGGCGGGGAAGTCGCCGCAGCGGTAGAGGCGGTGGATCCGGGTGGTGGGGACGTCCAGTGCCGTCGCGGATTCGCTGGCGGTGTAGGCGACGCGAATGGGGGCGACGATGGCGTGTCCGAAGACCAGCTGGCGCACGGCGGCGAGGTCGGCGGGCATCACGCCACCTCCGGGCTGAAGACCTCGGCCTCCAGGCGAGCCACTCGGTTGACGAGGTCGGCATCGCTGGCTTGGAGGACGCGCCGCAACCGCCTGCCTGACCGGGGCGTGACGATGCCGCCCATCTCGATGGAACAGATCGTGTTGCGGGCCAAGTCTGCCAGGTCGGCGAGCTGCTGTTGGGTGAGGTGCGCATCCAGTCGCCGTGTGCGCACCCACTCGCCTGTGATCGTGGCGGGCTCCTCGCTGGAAGCGCCCGCGGCGGGCTGATCGGGTCGCTTGATCATGTGCCCAACTTACGCCCAATTTTGCCCAACTGCAACATTGGTCTTATCCCGTGGGAACCTCATGTTGGTGCCTGATCAAAGGTGCGGAATCATGCGCGTCATGACTCACGGGGAGCGCGACCTCGGTGAGCTGGCTCAACGTCTGGACGCAGCCATGAAGAGTGGCGGCTGGTCGACGAGGAAGCTGGCTGAGGAGGCGGGTGTCGGCCACGGCACCATCGACAACCTGTTGGCCGGACGCAAGACGGGCAGACCTGAGGATGATTGGAGGCCGCGGCGTCAGATCGTGATAAAGGTCGCTCGAACTCTTGAGGCCCCGGTTGAAGCGTGGCTCGAACTGGCTGGCTATCCAGCGTCGGAGCGCAAACGCAGGGGGAGCGACCTCGATGCGAGGATCGCGGCAGGTGCTGCGGAGCTGAACATCTCGGACAAGGAATTCGTGGCGAGGATCGTCGACGTCCTGCGATCCCAAGGGCATGTCGATCCGGCGTCCGGTTCGCGTCCGGCGGGGAACTCGGAGGCGGCGCACGGCCGTGCCCGCGGTGGTGCGCCCGAACGTGGGCGGGGGACCACCTCCGCGGGCGATGATGTGCCCGATGTGGCGGAATCCTGAGCTGCGGCTCAGGCGATGTGGTGGATGTTGTGGTGTCGCTCCGCGCGGGAGTCGTCGAGCGCGTCGGACAGCAGGCCGCGCTCGCAGCTCGGGTCGAGGGCTCCGAGCGGGTAGAGGCGGAACAGGCTGTAGACCGGCTCGCCGGAGATCTCCTCCAGTACCTGGGCGAGGGTGAGTCCACGGACGACGATCATCCCTGGACGCCAGAGCCCGCCTGCGTGGAGTTCATCGCTGATGTGGGCAGACAGTGCGGTGTGTTGCGGGTTGTGGTGGTTGGGTAGCTCCATCTGGTAGGCCCCCCGGCGGCAGCAGCTGGGACGGAAGATTCCACCTAAGCAGGACATTCGGAGGGTGTCTGTGCCCTCGCGAGGGTGATCTCCGTTCGGCCGAATGGCGTCACTCGTTCGGATTATCGCCGTCATGTGAAGACACTTCATGTTGGGGTGATCGTGTCCGAACCGCAAGATTGCGGCCGTAACGTCGGGCGTCCCTGATCGTTGGGAGCGATTCCATGTCACTGGTGGTCACGCTCCGCACGCACCCGCGCCGACCCGTTCCGGCCCAACGGAAACCCAACGTTTTGCCCCACGGGAAGCTGTACGCCAGGCGCGGCACCATGCATCCCCACGCGGCACTGCGCGGTCTATCGTGAACACCACACGGGGTACGACCTGGTGTAGCGCGGCAACCTGAATCCCCCGACGGGGCGGACCCAACACCCGTCCAGTGTCAGTTCGACTCTGACCGGGGGCACCAGAAACCCGCAGGCCGCCTCAGGCGGCAGGATCCCGTTCACGGCCGCAGGCCGGCCGCCGCGCGCGTCGGTGCGCGGGTCGACCATTCCGGGCAGCGGCCGGAAAACGGGCCGCCGCACCACCTTCCCGGCCGGCTCCGTCGCTCCTCGTCGTGTTCGTCGACGACCAGGGCGATGGCGACGCAGCGCGAGCCGCACCCCACCGGGTAGGGCGTACAGGGCGCGCTCGCTGTGAACTTTCCACCTGAGTTCCGGGTTTTCGGTCACCGAGCCGACTTTGTGGCATCGGCCCGGTCGTGGAGTTCCTGCGCCGCGCCGAGCTGATTCGGGCACGATTTCCGGCCGGTGGGCCGACTCGCCGAAGAGTGGGTGCGGGCGCGGTGGTTCGTGATCGCCGGTGGGACGTGGTGGCGTTTCCCGTGCGCCGAGGAGTTCCGGCGGCGGCTACAGGACGTCGTGCGGTTGGAGTTCGACCGGTGGCGGCAGCGGGGTGGCGGGGTCGGCGTGGCCGGCCCGGAACGAGTCGAGCAGGAAGGCCACCAGCCGCCGGGACGCCGCGCCCGCCGTCTCGGGCGGGCCGGTGGCCAGGCCGTTGTTGGCCATGAGCACCAGGAGCAGGTCGGCGGGGGCGAAGTCCGGGCGCAGGTCGCCCGACGCCTTGGCCCGGTCGATCAGCTCGGTGAGGTTCGCCAGGCCCCGGCGGCGTTCGCGCTCCACGTCGACCGCGTGCGGGAACGCGGTCAGGAACGCCGCGCTGAAGCCCCGGTCGGCGATCTGCATGGCGCACACCTCGGTCACGACGGCGCGGAAGCCCCGCCACGGGTCGGGGTCGGCCAGGGCGTCCTCCACGACCGCCGCGCACGCCGTGAACTGCTCCGCGAACACCTCCGTGACCAGCGCCTCCTTGGTCGGGAAGCGGCGGTAGAGGGTGGCCACGCCGACGTCCGCGTGCCGGGCGATGGCGGTCATCGGGACGTCCAGGCCCCGTTGGGCGAACAGGGTCGCGGCCACCCGGACGATCCGGTCGCGGTTGTGCCGCGCGTCCGAGCGCAGGCCCGGTGCGGGCGGGTGCGAGGGCTCGGCGCTCATCGGTCTCCCACCGGGCGAGTGGACGGGGGTGCTCCGGCTCGGGTTGCCCGCCGCCGCTACCGGGACACCCGGCCCGGCTCGGCGGCCAAGGTCTCCCGCAGCCGGGTCAGCGCCCGGTGCTGCGCCACCCGCACGGCCCCCGCCGTCGAGCCCACGGCGTCGGCCGTCTCCTCCGCCGACAGCCCGACGACCACCCGCAGCAGCACGATCTCCCGCTGCTTGTCGGGCAGCACGCGCAGCAGGTCGGCCATCCGGCGGGTCAGGTCGTCGGCCATCGCGCGCTGCTCGGGGCCGAGCCCGGAATCGGGGCCGTCCGGGAGTTCCGCGACCGGCGTGGACCGGTTGCGCGCCGCCGACCGGTGGGCGTCGGCCACCTTGTGCGCCGCGATCCCGTAGACGAACGCGAGGAACGGACGCCCCTGCACGCGGTAGGACGGGAGCGCGCTGAGCACCGCGAGGCACACCTCCTGCGCCACGTCGTCGGCCGTGGCGGACGACCTGCCGTCGCGGCCCAGCCGGGCCCGGCAGTACCGCACCACCAGCGGTCGCACGGCGGCCAGGAGCTGCCCGACCGCCTCGCGGTCGCCGGCCACGGCGGCGGCGACCTGGTCGTCGGACACCAGCGGCGCGGGCGTCGGGCCGGGCGCGGTGGCCGGGTGGGTGTGCGCGGTGCGCTCGACTACCGCGCGGGCCGCGTCCGGCTTCACCCGCGCGGCGATCCCGGTCGAGACCTGATCGGCCACCGACGAGCCGGCCACCTCGGCGGGCGAGGCAATGCGGTGCGTTCCGGACGAGAGGTTCGCCGTCGACATCACCGGTCTCCTTCCAGGATCGACGCGCGGGCCGTCCGCCGGGCCCGGCGCAGCCGTCCCTCCACCGCTCGCGGGGTGAGCCGCAGGAGTTCCGCGATCTCGGCGTGCGAGAAGTTCTGGTCGTGCAGGAAGAGAACGGTACCCGCGTCCTGCCCGAGCCGGTCGAACAAGGCGTCCACGGCCACCCGCTCGACCACCTCGTCCTCCGGCGACCGGCTGCCCTGGTAGCGCTCGACCGGCGCCCAGGCGTCGAGCAGCTCGACGTCCTGCCAGTCCCGCCGGGCGCGCTGCCACTTGCGGTACACGTTGGGGAAGCTGAGCACGCACGCGTTCTCGAAGTACCGCCGCAGCGTCAGCCCGCCGGCCGGCGACCACTGCCGCCCGGCGATCCCGCGCTCGGCGAACAGGGCCAGGCCGTCCTGCACGACGTCCATGCCGAGTTCCTCGGCGTCCTCGGGCAGCACGACCTGCTGGTACAGCCGCCACCCGCGGCGGCGGCAGCTCGCGAAGATCGCCCCGGACTCGATCAGCGGTGTAACGAACCCCAGGCCGTACACGACAAGCCGGGTGCGCAGGGCGTCCCACACGGCGTCGGCGAAGCCCCGTTCTCGGATGTGCCCGACCAGCGCGTCGTCCGAGTCCCCGCGGCGTCGCCGCCGAGGTAGCGCACGAGGTCGGCGGGCAACGCCGAGCCGTCCGGTGCGGAGTCCGGGGGCTCGTCCGGTAAACCCTCCATGCGGCGTCCCTAACGTCAACGACAGATGGTGCCCTTCACCCCTCCCAATGTCACCGCATTCCGCGTTGCCCACGCCGGGATGTCGTTTCCACGCGGGGTGGCATCGCGCTCCGGGGCCGGTCAACTCCGCCGGGTGAGCGGCAGGTGGCGGATCGCGACGAGGAGGGCCACCTGCGCCGCCACGAACGGCAGGGTGAGCGAGGTGATCGTGAAGAGGTCGCCCGCCAGGCCGCTCGGGTCGCGCACCAGGTCCTGGACCGCGTACCAGCGGTGGCCCAGCTGCCGGTCGACCACCCAGGTCAGGGCGAGCGCGGCGGGCAGGCCGACGAGCACCGCGCGGACCGGCACCGACCAGCGGCGGGACGTGCCGAGCAGGGCGGTGCCGATCAGGTAGCCCAGCGGCGGTACCGCGAAGCCGCCCGCGAGGAGCAGCAGGAGGCCGACGACGTCCCTGCGGCGCAGGGGTTGCGGACCTCCGGGCGCCCGGTCCGCGGCGGCCGGTTCCTCGGCCACGATCTCCCGCGGCGTGCCCAGCCGGTCGAGCAGGTCGCGGACCTCGGCCTCGCCGGCCTGCTCCGACGAGGAGAGTTCGAGGTGGGAGCGGATCTCGGCGACCAGTTCGGTGCGGCGCGGCCGGGGCAGGGTCGCCGCCTCCCGGCGCAGTGCGTCGAGGTACTCGCCCACCAGTGGGTGTTCGGTGATGGACCTGTTCACGTGCTCCCGCCTTCCCCCCGGAGGATGTCCGACACCGACGTGCTCAGCGACGCCCAGTCCTCCTCGAAGCGGTCCGTCGCGCGCACGCCGTCCGGGCTCAGCCCGTAGTAGCGGCGGGGTGGGCCGGACCCGCTCTCCCGCCACGTCGTGGTCACCAGGCCGCGTTCGCGCAGCCGGGACAGCAGTGGGTAGATGGTCCCCTCGCCCGCGATCAGACCGTGCCGGACCAGGATCTCCACCAGTTCGACGGCGTAGCGGTCCTCGCCGCGCAGCAGCGCGAGCACGCAGTACTCGACCAGCCCGCGGCGCATCTGCACGAGCGGGCTCCGCGCACCCTCCCCGGTGGCCATGCCCGACATGCTACCTTGCCGCGCAAGGTACTGCGGCCGACCTCCGCCCGAGGTCGGCCGCACCACGACGGCTCAGTTCGTGCGCCGACCCCGGTAGCCGACCGGGCCCTCGTTCGGGAACTGGGCGGTGCCCTCGAAGTTGGTCCCGCCGTCGAAGAACGTGACCGAGCCGTTGCCGTTGGTCGAACTCCAGGTCACCGACGTGCCGGTGGCAGGCGCACCGTGGTCGGGCACGATGTCCTTGCGGTTGGTGATGTTGATCTCCAGGGGGGTGTCCTGCTGCCAGCCGCCGCCGCCGGTGTGGATCTCGGTCTCGTACGTGGCCATGACGCTCTCCTTGTGGTTGTGCGGAGTTCGGCCGCCGCGCCCACCGCCCGGGGGCGGTGGTCCCTGCGGTGCAGCGGCCTCACGTCATCGTTGCCGGCCCGGCGGGAGGTGTTCCAGTCCAAGGTGCGCCGGCCAGCCCGACGGGTGACGGCAACCACCTGCCAGGGGCAACCGACTCGCGGGCGTCCACCGGGATCGGTATGCATCGCGCGCGTACCGGGTCGGCGCCCCCGCCCGCGAGCGGGCCGGGGCACGTCAGCCGGCCACTCCCTGGAGCCTCCGGGAGATGGCGGCGTGCTGGGCCAGGCGTTCGGACAGCGCGGGCAGGCGCAGTTCGCCGTCCTCGACCACCGGGTTGCCGTCGACCACGGTGTGCCGCGCGGTCGAACCGCCGCAGCGCAGCCACGCCTCCACCAGGTCGGTGTGCGCGCCCGCCAGGGACAGCGGCGGCAAGGTCCACGCGACCAGGTCGGCGGGTGCGCCCACCCGGATCCGGCCCAGCTCGGGGCGTCCCAGGCAGGCCGCCGAGCCGGTGGTGGCCATCTCCAGCACGTCCCGCCCGGAGATCGCCGCCGGGCCGGACCGGCCCTTGGCCGCCAGCAGCGCGGAATGCGCCTCCAGCCACATGTTCGAGTGCACGGAGTGCGTGGACGCGTCGGTGCCCAGCCCGACCCGGACGCCGGCGGCCCGCAGCTCGACCACGGGGGTCGGGCCCGCGCCGCGCATCAACGTCGGCGTCGGGCAGTGCGCGACCCCGGTTCCCCACCGCGCGAGGCGGGCGATCTCGTCGTCGTCGGGGAAGCAGCAGTGGCCCACCCACGAGCGGTCGGTGCCCCAGCCGTACTCCTCGAACAGCTCGATCGGCCGCCGCCCGTACACCTTGAGGCAGTAGTCGTCCTCGCTGCGCGCCTCGGCGAGGTGGGTGTGCAGCCGCACGTCCAGCCGTTCGGCGAGCAGCGCGGTCTCCCGCATCAACCGGGGTTCCACCGTGGGCAGCGAGCACGGCGCGAGGCCGATCCGCACCATCGACCCCGGGCGCGGGTCGTGGTAGGCGCGGACCAGCCGCTCGCTGTCGAGCAGGATCTCCTCGACGGTCTGCACCACGGCGTCCGGCGCGAGGCCGCCGTCCTTGTGGGACAGGCTCATCGAGCCCCGCGTGGGGTGGAACCGCAGGCCGACCTCGCGGGCCGCGCGGATCTGCGCGTCGATCAGGTTGGGGCGCGGGTGCACGTAGAGCTGGTCCATCGTCGTGGTGCACCCGCCGAGCGCGAGTTCGGCCAGCCCGACGTAGGTCGAGACCTCGATGGCCTCCTCGTCGATGGCCGCCCACATCGGGTACAGCGCCCGCAGCCAGTCGAACAGGTCGACGTCGAGCGCGGCGGCGTTGGCCTTGGTGAGGTTCTGGAAGATGTGCTGGTGGGTGTTGATCAGGCCGGGCGTGACCAGGTTCCCCTTGGCGGACAACGTGCGCGCGGCCGGCGGCTCGCTGCCCGCCGGGCCGATCGCGGCGACCGAGTTGCCGGCCACCGCGACCCAGCCGCCGGGGATCTCCTCGCCGTCCATCGTGACGAGGAGTTCGGCGTCGCGGACGATCAGGTCGTTCATGAATCCACTCCGTCTCCGGTTGAGTCCACTGTGGACTCGTAGAGGTGGCAGGCCACCCGGTGGCCGGGCCGGGCCAGGTCCAGGCGCGGTTTCTCCGCCGCGCACACCGGCATCGCGTGCGGGCACCGGGTGCGGAACCGGCAGCCCGACGGCGGGTCCAGGGGGCTGGGCTGCTCGCCGCCCATCGGCTCGGCGGCGGTCTTCGCGTCCGGGTCCAGGCTCGGGATGGCCGAGAGCAGGACCTTCGTGTACGGGTGCAGCGGTTCCCGGTAGAGCTGGTCGGCCGGGCAGGACTCCACCACGTGCCCCAGGTAGACCACCAGCACGTGGTCGCTCATGTACTCCACCACGTTGAGGTCGTGGCTGATGAACAGGTAGGTCAACCCGAGCCGGTCCTGGAGGTCGTCGAGCAGGTTCACCACCTGCGCCTGCACCGACTTGTCCAGCGCCGAGACGGACTCGTCGCAGATCACCAGCTCCGGCTCGACGCTGAGCGCCCGCGCGATGTTGACCCGCTGGAGCTGGCCGCCGCTGAGCTGGTGCGGGTAGTGCGACGCGTGGTCGGGGTGCAGGCCGACCTGGCCGAGCAGGTGCCGGACCCGGTCCTGGATCTCCGACCTCGGCCGGCCCTGCATCCGCATCGGGAAGCCGATGCCCGCGCCGACCGGCATCCTCGGGTTCACCGAGGAGTACGGGTCCTGGAACACCATCTGCATCGCCCGGGGCAGGGCGAGCCGGTCGCGGGCGGCGATCTCCGCGACGTCCTCGCCGTGCAGCCGGACCACGCCGGTGTCCGGCTTGATCAGCCGCAGGATCAGCCGGGCCAGGGTCGACTTGCCCGAGCCGGACTCGCCGACGATGCCGACCGTCTGTCCGGAGTGGACGGTGAACGAGACGTCGTCCACCGCCGACACCGCACCCCGGCGCAGCGCCCCGGTCTTGACGTGGAACCGCTTGCCGATCCCGCGCACCTCCAGCAGTGGTTCGCTCATCGCGTCACCTCCGTACGTCCAGCGCGTCGCGCAGGCTGTCGCTGAGAATGTTGAAGGCCGCCGAGGCCAGGAAGATGAACAGGCCGGGCAGCGCGACCACCAGCGGCTGCACGTAGACCGAGTCCCGCAGGCTGCTGAGCATCGCGCCCCACTCGGCGGTCGGCGGCGGCGCGCCCAGGCCGAGGAAGCTCAGCCCGGCCCCGACGCTGATGCTCAGCCCGACCATGCCCGAGGCGTAGACGAAGATCGGGCCGAACACGTTGGGCAGGATCTGGGCCACGATGATCCGGCCGCCGCGCGCCCCGGACAGCCGGGCCGCCTCCACGTACTCCTCGACGACCACCTGGCGGGTGGCCGATTCGGCGACCCGGGCGATCGGCGGGACGAACGCGATGCTCAGCGCGATCACCGTGTTGGCCACGCCGGGGCCGAGCGAGGCGGTGACCGCGATGCCGATCAGGATCGCCGGGAACGCGTAGGACATGTCCAGCACGCGGCCCAGCGCGCTGCTCACCCAGCCGCCGACGTACGCGGTGACGGTGCCGATCGCGGTGCCCAGCGCGGCGGCCACCAGGATCGGCGCGATGCCGGTGGTCAGCGACAGCCGCGCGCCGTGGATGAGCCGGGAGAGCATGTCCCGGCCCAGCTCGTCGGTGCCCAGCAGGTGCCCGGGCGACCCGACGGGCAGCAGCCGGCTGCCGACCGACGCCGCGTCCGGGTCGTACGGGGCGATCAGCGGCGCCGCGACGGCGGCGACCACCAGGACGCCCAGGACCACCAGGCACACCAGCGCGGCCTTGTCGCGCAGCAGCCTGCGCCGGACGTCGGCGGCGTACGCGCGCGGCACCGGGACGTCCACTTCCTCGGGTGGGACAAGGGTTGCGGTCATCGGTCGGCCCCTCGGCGCAGACGTGGGTTGACGACGGTCTGGAGCAGGTCCACCAGCAGGTTCATCACCACGAACGTCACCGCGATGACCAGCACGGAGCCCTGGACCACGCGCAGGTCGCGCTGCGCGATGGCCTGGTACATCAGCTGCCCGAGCCCCGGCCAGCCGAAGATCGTCTCCACCAGCACGGAACCGCCGAGCAGGTAGCCGATCTGGAGCCCGGCCACGGCCAGCACCGGCGGGGCCGCGTTCTTGGCCACGTGCCGGATCACCCGCCCGCCGGACAGCCCCTGCGCCCGCAACGTCTGCACGAAGTCCTGGCCCAGCGACTCCAGCAGGCTGGCCCGGGTCATCCGCGCGGTCAGCCCGGCGGTCACGCCGGACGCGGCGACCGCGGGCAGCACCAGGTGCCGCAGCAGGTCCAGGGTGCCGCCGCCGGCGCTCTGCAGGCCGCCCGCGGGCAGCCAGCGCAGCGCGGCGGCGAACACGATGACCAGCAGCACGGCCAGCCAGTAGTTCGGCACGCTCAGGCCGAGCACCGCCCCGGTGGACACCACTCGGTCCGGCCACTTCCCGGCCCGCGCCGCGGCCAGCGAACCGAGCAGCAGGCCCAGTCCCAGCCCCAGCACGGCGGCCGCCGCCGCGAGCAGCAGCGTGTTCGGGAACGCGCCGCCGATCAGCTCGGCCACCGGCCGGCCCTTCGGCAGCGAGAAACCCAGGTCCCCGTGGAGCAACCGGGTCAGCCACAGCCAGTACTGCACCGGCAGCGGCTGGTCCAGGCCGAGTTCGCGGGCCAGGTCGTCGCGGTCGGCCTCGGTGGACGTCGGGCCCACCAGCCCGGCCAGCGGATCGCCGGGCAGCACGTTGAGCAGCAGGAAACTCACCGCGGACACCCCGAACAGCGCGGGGACCGCCATCGCGAGGCGTTTCAGGACGATCGTCAGCATGGTCCACCTCCTCGGGTCCGGTCAGGACTTGATCCAGACCTGCCGCAGGTCCACGTACCAGGCCTGGGGCTGCACGAACCCGCGCACCTTCGGCGAGAGCACCCGCACGTTCAGGTCGTGCACGATGAAGGTCACCGGCGAGTCGGCCGCCGCCATGCCCAGCGCCTTGGCCATCGCCGCGTCGACCTTGGCCGGGTCGAACTGCGCGGCCACGTCCCGGAACGCCTGGTCCACGGCGGGGTTGCGGTACGCCTCGGGGTTGCAGCAGCCGCCGGGCGGGATCCGGCTGGAGGAGAACCGGTCCGCGAGGAACGGCGCACCCCACGAGATCGCGCCGTACACGGCGTCGTACTGGTCGTTGCCCGCCGGGGTGAACCCGGCCCGGCCGATCTGGAGCACCAGGTTCCACTCCAGCGGCGCGATCGTCAGCTCGACGCCGACCGCCTTCAGGTTGGCCTGCACCAGCTGCATCATCGGGCCGGGCCACATGTTCCCGGACCCGCCGGTCGGCGTGGCCACCTTGATCGCCAGGCCGCCGGGGTACCCGGCTTCGGCGAGCAGCCGCTTGGCCCGCTCCGGGTCGTAGTGGAACCGCTCGCCCAACTCCTTGTCGTACCAGGGGTGCCCTTCGTAGGCGAGCTGGCTCGCCGGTGCGCACAGGCCGCTGAGCAGGTTGTCGCACATGGCTTTGCGGTCGATGGCGTACTGGAGCGCCTCGCGCACCTTCGGGTTGTCGAACGGCGCGCGGTTGAGGTTGAGGTAGAACGCCATGGTGTGCGGGTACGGGTGGGTCAGCACGGAGTAGCCGCCGCTCTTCAACCGGGGCACGGCGTCCGGCGGCGGCACGTCCGCCCAGTCGATGTCACCGGACTCCAGCGCCGCCAGCCGCGCCGCCGCGTCGGGCATCAGCCGCAGCCGGATCCGGTCCAGCTTCGGCCGCCCGGCCCAGTACGCGGTGTTGGCCTCCAGGTCCATCTCGGCGCCCTGCACGTACTTCGCCATCTTGAACGGCCCGGTGCCGACGGCGTGCATCGGGTAGTCGGCGTTGCCGTACTGCTTCACCGCGGCCGGGCTGGGGAAGTACACCGATGTGAGGTCCCACGCCAGCAACGAGTACGGCTCGGCCGTGGTGATCTCCACGGTGGTCGGGTTGCGCGCCGCGTACGAGGTGATCGCCTGGGTGTAGAACCGGTTGGCGGTGAACAGGGCCTGGCTGAAGTACGGCGAGTCCTTGCGGGTGATCCGGTCGAGCTGGAACACCACCGCGGCGGCGTCGAAGTCGGTGCCGTCGTGGAACTTCACGCCGGTGCGCAGGGTGAACACCCAGGTGCGCTCGTCCGGCGAGACGGTCCACCGCTCGGCGAGCGAGGGCTGCGGCGACGGCGCGCTGTCGGCCTGGTCGAGGTTGAACGCGGTGAGCGAGTCGTACACGGAGTTGCCCACCCAGCGCACGCCCTCCGCGCCGTCGCTGGGCGGGGTGTCCGGGATCGGAACGTTCGCCGCGGTCATCCCGATGGACAGGGTGCCGCCGGACCCGCTGCGGTCCCGCGCGGCGGAATCCGCCGATTCGTTCTCCGGCACGGCCCCGGCGCAGGCGCTCAACGCGGTGAGCGCCGCGCAGACCAGGGCCGTGGTCCTGGTGCGGTGTCGCATGGTCAACCATCTCCTCTGCGGTCCCCAGTGGTGTGGGCCGGCCGCACGCACCGCGCCCGCCGCCCGTCGCCGACCTCGCGCAGCTCGGGCACGGCGGCCCGGCAGTCGGGGCCGGCGGACGGGCAGCGCGGCGCGAACGAGCACCCCTCGGGCAGGTTCGTCAGGTGGGGCGGTGAGCCGGGGATCGCGGCCGGGCGCTCGTGCTGGCCGGGCCGGATGTTGGCGGCCAGCAGGCCGACCGTGTAGGGGTGCCGGGGCGAGCGCAGCACGTCCCGCGCCGTGCCGGTCTCCACGACCCGCCCGGCGTACATGACCATGACGTCGTCGGCGATCTCCGCCGCCACGCCGACGTCGTGGGTCACCAGCACGACGCTCGTGCCGAGTTCGGCCTGCACCGAGTCCAGCAGGTCCAGGATCCGGGCCTGCACGGTGACGTCCAGCGCGGTGGTCGGCTCGTCGGCCAGCAGCACGGAGGCGTTGCACGCCAACGCCATCGCGATCGCCACCCGCTGCCGCATGCCGCCGCTGAGTTCGAACGGGTACGCGGTCAGCCGCCGCTCCGGCGACGAGATCTGCACCAGCCGCAACAACTCCAGCGCGCGGGCGCGGGCGCGCGCCTTGGACATCCCGGTGTGCCGGCGCAGCGGTTCGACCAACTGGTCCTGCACGGTGAACACCGGGTCCAGCGCGGTCATCGGGTTCTGGAAGACCATCGAGAGCCACGACCCCCTCGTCGCGGCCCGGTCCTTGGGGGACATCGCGATCAGGTCCTGCCCGCGCATCACGGCCTGGCCGCCGACCCGCGCCGACGGCGGCTGGATGCCGATCAGCGTGCGCAGCAGGATGCTCTTGCCGGACCCGGATTCGCCGAGCACCGCGAGCACCCGGCCGGGGGCCAGGTCGAACGAGATGCCGTTGACCGGGCGCAGGCTGGTGTCCCCGTCGCGCAGCTCCACGGTCAGGTCCCGGACCGACAGCACGGGCGTGGTCACGGCCGGCACCCGGAGCGCGCGACGAGTTCGCCGCCCACGTAGACCCGCTCGGGCGGGAACCGGTCCAGTTCGTGCAGCAGCACGACGTCGGCCAGCCGGCCGGGCGTGACGCTGCCGATCTCGTGCTCCACGCCGTAGTGGGTGGCCGCGTTCAGCCCGGCCAGCTGCACCGCCGTGCCCGGGTCGATCCCGGCCCGCAGCGCCGCCACCAGACCGAGGTGCACCTGGCCGTCCGGGCGGCCCAGGCACAGGTGGCGACCGTCCAGCGCGCCGGCGGCCACCCGGTCGAGCACCGTGCCGCCCCCGGTCCACGGCGTGGTGTCGGAGACCACGACGGTCCGCCCCTGACGCAGCGAGGCGACCACGTCCGCGCCCTCGGCGAAGGCCAGACCGGGTCCGTGCGGCGCGGGCACGAACCCGGTGGCCGTCTCCTCCTCCACCCCGTTCGGCCCGCCGCGCCGCACCAGCCCGGCGGCGGTCGGCTCGAACAGCCGGCCCGGCAGGTCGAGGCGGGCCACGCCCGCGCCGCCGCCGAACTCGGTGCTGAACAGGGTGGTCGTGCCGTTGGACACCGCCGACCAGATCGCCTCGGCCCACCGGCCGCGCGGCGGCGCGAACAGGTGCGGCTCGATCAGGCCGGGCAGCGCGTACAGGCCGGAGCAGTCCACGTCCGAGCGCGCCTCGCCCTCGTAGCCCTCGCGCACCGCGACGATCCGGTCGCCGAGGATCACGACGTCCGCGGTGTGCACCAGCAGTGCGTGCGGGCTGACCACCTTGGCGTTGCGCAGCACGAGATCGGCCGGGTGCTGGGCGAGGGCGACGCGGATCCGGCGCTGGACCGCCGCGACCCGGTCCGGGATGGCGGTCATCGGGAGGCTCCTTCCGAGGGGATGATCACCGGGACGAACGCCCGGCCGGCCACGTCGACCAGGCCGAGGTCGGTCATGCCGTAGTCCGGCAGGGTCGGCAGCACGGTCGCGGTGAGCGCGCGCAGCGGGTTGACCATGGCGCACGAGAGCGCCTCGCCGGCCACCGCCTCGGCGTTGCGGATGGCCTCCACGACCCGCTCGAACGGCTCCTCGGAGATGATCCCGCCGACCGGCAGGCGCACCTCGGCGAGCAGTTCGCCGTCCGCGACCACCGCGTACCCGCCCTGCATCGCCTCGACGTGCCGGATCGCCGCCCACAGGTCGGCGTCGTCCACCCCGACCGCGACGATGTTGTTGGACGGCACGGAGACCGACGTGGCCAGCGCGCCCCGGCGCAGCCCGAAACCCTGCGCGAAGCCCAGCGCCACGTTGCCGTTGCGGTTGTACCGCTCGACCACGCAGAACTTCAGCACGTCCTGCGCCGGGTCGGCCCGCACCAGCCCGTCCACCACGGGCAGCACGGCGGTCGCCGACTCGTTGAGCGCGGCGTCCTGGTCGTTGGCCCGGATCACCCGCACGGTGACCTCGCCCGCGCCCTCCGGCGCGGGCAGCCCCAGCCGGTGCGACCCGACCGAGGGGTGCAGCCGGATGCTCTCCCGGTAGGCGTCCGGGAAGGACGGCTCGGGGCCCGCGTCGAGCAGCCTGCCCTCCCGCGCGACGATCCTGCCGTTGGTGACGACGAGGTCGGGCGGGAACGCGGTCAGGTCCTCGACCAGCAGCACGTCGGCCAGCCGGCCGGGGGTGAGGCTGCCGACCAGGTGCGACTTGCGGTAGTGCTGGGCGGTGTTGAGGGTGCCCATCCGGATCACCTCGATCGGCGGGAGGCCGCCGTCGATGGCCACCCGGACCGAGCGGTCGAGGTAGCCGAAGCCGTCGCCGACCATGCTCATCACGGTGATGTTGTCG
This sequence comes from Saccharothrix sp. NBAS 001, assembly GCF_056640475.1. Taxonomy (NCBI): domain Bacteria; kingdom Bacillati; phylum Actinomycetota; class Actinomycetes; order Pseudonocardiales; family Pseudonocardiaceae; genus Saccharothrix; species Saccharothrix sp. NBAS 001. The sequence continues at coordinate 5,906,438 of NZ_CM153251.1, read as the reverse complement.
ATGCAGAAATGCAGGTGCCTGGTCGGCGTCCGGGACTCCCGCAGGTAGTCCACGAGCCCGTTGGTCAGATTCTCCCGGCCCGCCGACTCGACCGTGAACTGGGCTATTCCGCGGCGCAGCCGGGGTGGGATGTCGGCCGGTTTCATCACGCAGTGGTCGTCCCGCACGCCGGCCGTCACGTAGGCGTCGAAAACCTCTTCCCGGCCCGGCGGGAGATCGCCCCCGTGGCCGCTCACCCGGTGCCCCTTGGACAGGCACAGCGCGATTCTGGACAGGTATTCCGGGTCCGCCGCGAGGATCTTCGAGGAGACCGTTTCACCGATGCTCACCGACTCCGGCCAGCTCAGCATCCGGTCCAGGTCCGCCAGCCGCATCTCGTAGGCCACGGTCTCCCGCGAGGCGTCCAGCGGCGAGTACGACGCCATCGCGAAGAACGCCCGCAGGGGCAGTCCCGCGAAGGAGTCGATCAGCCCGCGCACCGCGTCCGGGCCGCCGGTGGTGATCACGTTGGTGGCGTCCACGACGACCGTCGTGGTGCCGAGCGGCACCAGCACCCGGGCCAGTTCGCCGGGCCACAGCGAGGTGGTGTCGACGTGCATGTGCGGGTCGATCAGGCCGGGCAGCGCATAGCGCCCGGCGCAGTCCACCACTTCGTCCGCGGTTTCCACCTCGCCCTGTTCGATGGATGCGATGCGGTCGCCCCTGATGGCGATGTCCGTGCGGTAGATCTCGCCCGACCAGACGTTGACCAGTCGGCAATCCCGCAACAGCAGGGAATGAGTTCCAGGCACTGCGACGTCCCTTCTCCACGACCGTGCGACCGGTCCGCCCGGTGCGTTCCCGGGAATACCGCCGGTGCGTAACGTGAAATGGCCACTGCGTGCGTTCGCCGCGTCCGCCGGGCCGGTGGTGGGGGTGGCCGGGCCGGCTTTCGGGCTTGCGGTCGGGCCAGTAAAACAACGTAGGATCCTCCACACAGCGGCTGGAAACACGAAGTCCTCCGCGATCCGCGACCCGGTTTTCGGAGGAACCTCCGAACGGGCCCGGCGGCGGGGTGGGAAGGGAGCGGCCTGGTGCTGGTCCGGGACCTCTTGGCGGTGACCGCCCTGCGGATGACGTCGTTGACCGGCGACCGGGGCCTGGAGCGGCCGGTGCGCTGGGTGTGCACGTCCGACCTGCCCGACCCGCGCAACCAGCTCTCCGGTGGCGAACTGGTGCTGACCGGGCTGATGTGGCGGCGCACCGCGGCCGACTCGACGGCGTTCGTGGCCAAGCTGGCGTCGCGGCAGGTGGCCGCGCTCGCCGCGGGCGACGCCGCGTACGGCACGGTGCCCGAGGACCTGGTGGTGGCGTGCCGGGAGTACGGCATCCCGCTGCTGGAGGTGCCGGTGGACGTGTCGTTCTCGTCGATCACCGAGCACGTCGTGACGGCGCTGACCGCCGAACGCCAGGAGGACCTCGCGGGCCTGCTGCGGCGGCGCAGGCGGATGGTCACGTCGGTGGCCCAGCACGCCGGCCTGGACGCCCTGCTCGCCCTCTCGGCGGCCGACGCCGAGGTGCCGTGCCGGCTGCTCACCGCGACCGGCCGGGTACCCGCGATGGCGCCGACCGCCGTGGACGCCGCGCTGTCCGCCCGGCTGGCCAAGGAGTTCCTGGTCGCCGAGCAGTTCCCGGCGGTGGCCCGGATCGGCCGGGGCGGTGCGAAGAGCACCTACTCGCTGTTCCCGATCGGCGAGGACCTGCGGCCCCGGGTCGCGGGCTGGTTCCTCGGCTGCGAGGGCGACCACCGGCAGTGGACCGCCGAGGTGCGGGAGTCCGTGCTGGAGCTGGCGGACCTGGTCAGCCTGGAGCGGGAGCGCCGCGAGCAGGACCGGCGGACCGCGCGGGCCGCCGTGGAGCGCCTGCTGCGCTCGGCGCTGGCGGGCGACGGGCCCGAGGTCGCGGCGCGGTTCCCGGCCACCGGCCTGGACGACCGGCGGTACGTGGCGGTGGCCGCGACGGTCACCCCGTCACCCGGCGGCGCGCTGGCCCGGACCATCCTGGTCGACCTGCTCGCGCCGATCGCGGGCGCGCCGACCCGGATCGTGCAGGCCGCCACCATCGGCAGCGAGGCGATCGGCCTGGCCCCGGTGGACGACGACCCGGCGCTGGTCACCCGGCGGCTGCGCGAGCTGACCCCGCTGCTGTCCACCGGGCTGGGCGGCCACCGGCTGCACCTGGGCACCAGCCTGCCGGCGAGCGGGCCCGGCGGGCTCGGCGCGGCGGTCACCGAAGCCCGGCTGGCGCGGCGGATGGCCGAGCTGCGGCCCGAGCGGGTCGCGCTGGTGTCCTCCGACGAGATCGACTCGCACACGCTGCTGCTGGCGGCCGTGCCGGAGGAGGTGCGGCTGGCGTTCCGGGCGCGGGTGCTCGGCCCGATCGTGGAGTACGACCGGGTGCACGGCGGCGACCTGGTCGCCACGCTGGCCGCTTTCCTGGAGACGTCGTGCTCGTGGACGCACTGCGCGGAGAAGATGCACCTGCACGTCAACACCCTGCGCTACCGGATCCAGCGGATCGAGGAACTGAGCGGACGATCACTGTCCACTTTGGATGGTCGGGTCGATTTCTACCTGGCGTTGCGCACCGGTTGACGGAGGGGTGCCCGGACGACCTGTCGGCGGAGTCGACCGGCGCGGCCGGCCCGCAGCACGGTGCTGCTCGCGCGTTGCCGGACGAAGAGGTGGTCGGCCGCACCGCGTCCGCCGTGGGGACGCGGTGCGGCCGGGTGGCGGTCAGCTCGGCGAGGAGCGCCACAGGTCGTCGTCGGTGGGTGGCGAGGGGACCCGGGCGAACGTGAACGCGGGCGCGGTGGTGGCCCGGCCGCGCAGTTCGCGCGGCACGCCGTCCGTCGCCTCCGCCTGCCGCTTGGAGGTCCGGGAACGCCCGGCCTGCGCGGCCTGCGCCGGCCGCAACGTCCCCTGCTGCTGGTGCCGGCCGTGCGGCGGCATCATCGGGGGCGTGCCGGGCGCGCCGGACTGCTTGGCGGACACCGTGCCCAGGCGGGATTCCGGCGTCGGCCGGCGTGCTCCCGAGCGGCCCACCGCCGCCGTCGAGCCCGTCGCGACGGGCGTCGTGCCGGACAGGCCCATCGCCACCGGCGGTCCCGAGAACCCGGACGGGGAGCCGCCCGCGCCGACGTGGCCGGTGGGCGGCGTCGGCGTCGGCGTGCCGATCGCCCCGGCCAGGCTGGTGCCGCCGGGCAGGCCGCCGGTCGTGCCGTCGGGCAGGTCGACCTGCGGCAGCGCGCCGCCGCCGCCACCGCCCTGGAGCGCCGTGGAGGCCAGGCTCCCCACCGCCGTCGCGGCGTCCACCGAGGCCGTGGCGGCTTCGAGGATCTCCTTGGTGGAGCTGCCCTTCGTCTCCGGCAGGACGTCGCCGGGGGACTTGATCCCGGCGGCGGCGCAGACCTTGAGCATGGACATGTCGAACTGCGCGCCCAGCGCGGTGAGCTGGGTGCCCGCCGCCTGCTGGAACATCACCGCGCCGGCGGCGGTGAACGGGTTGGACAGCGCGGCCAGGTAGCTCTGGTACAGCCCGGACACGGTCTGGAACGCCTGCGGGATCGCGGACGCGAGCGTGGTCAGGGTTTCCACCACCTGCGCGCCGTCGATCCGCTCGCCCCACATCTTCAACTCGGCGTCCGCGCGCTGGAACTTCTCCTCCATCTCGCGGCCGGCCTGGTCCTTCCAGCTCGGCGCGAGGTCGCTCGCCCTGGTGTGCAGTTCGACCCGGGCGGACTCGATCCAGCTGCGGACCTCGGTCCACATCTTCGCCGCGTCGGCCAGCACCGGGACGTTGGCCTGCTCGGCGGTGATCATCGCCAGGTGCGCTTCGATGGGGATGAGGTTGTAGGGAACGGCCATCGGTGGCTCCTCAGACGGAGTGCTGCGGGTCGTCGGCGGACGGGTGCGCGGGTGCGCCGGCCGGGTGCTCCGGCTGCCCGGACGGCGCGGGCCGGGCGGACTGCGAGCCGGCCACCTGCCGGACGAGCTTGACGCCCTGCTCGGCGAACTTCGCGCCGGCCGAGACGAGCTTGGCCGCCGAGGTCACGTCGGCCGCCGTGTAGCCCGCCGCCGCCGCGCCCGCCTTGTGGGTGAAGGTCACGAACTCCTCGCTGGTCTTGGCCAGGTACGCGGCCACCTCGGCGGTGGCCGCCTTGTCCAGCAACGACATCGCGATGCCCTCGAACAGCCCGGTCACGTTGGGCGGGATGCCCAGCCGGCCCAGGGACGGCGGCATCGGCGGCGGCGTGAGCTGCTGGGAGAACACGCTCATCGCGGTGGTGTCGCCGTCGATCTTGTCGGTGGTCATAGGTTCCCTCCTCGGCGTCCGGTGTCCTGCTGCACCTGCCACAGCTCCTCGTCGAGCAGCCGCGTCCGGTCGTCCCCGGTGTCCCGACGCCTCCCGGACACCGGAGCCGGGCCCGCCCCGCCGGTCCGGCCGCGCAGCGCCACCCCGGGCAGGGCGGGTTTGGCCGGCCGCGACCGGCCGGTGTCGGTCCGGTGCTCGGCCGCGCCGGGCCGGATCCCGTTGCCGCCGCCGGTGTTCTGCTGCGGCGACTGCGGCGGGTACACCGGCGGCACCCCGCCCGACGCCCCGCCCGACGTGCTCGTGCGGGCGGCGTTGGCGGCGGTCGGCACGGTCGCGCCCAGTCCTCCCGGGGGCGGGCCGGGTGTGTTCCGCGGCGTGGGCGGCGCGCTCCCGCCGACACCCCCGCCGCCGGTACCCCCGCCGCCGCCGGTCGGCCCGCCCGCAGCGCTCGTCGGGTCGATCCCGGCCAGGCCCGGCCCACCGTGCGCGGACGGCGCGATGCCGTCCCCCGGCGTCAGCGGCGGGAAACCGGTCACCGGGTCGGGCACGGCACCGCCGCCCCCGCCGAGCAGTTGTTGCGTGGTCTGGGCGGCCTGGCCCAGCGAGCCCAGCAGCTCGGACGCCCCGTCCAGCGCCGCCGTGGACTTCTCCGGCGCGGGGCTGCCCGGCGTGGTCTCGGCCGGGTTCGCGGGCGGGACCGCCGGGTCGGGCGTGCTCGCGGGATCGGTGGCCGGCGGGCCGCCGGTCGGGCCGCCGGGGGAGGCGGTGCCCGGACCGCTGCCGGGGAGCGCCCCGTCGCGCGGACCTGTCCACTGTGGACCAGAAGCGGCGTCCATCGCGGCCGCGGCGATCCCGTACTTCGGTGCCAGGCGGTCGAGTTCCTCGCCGATCAGCCGCTGGGTGTCGGCGGTCGCGGCGGCCTTCTGGTCGGCGGGCAGCCGGTCGTAGTCGCCGTGCAGCTGCTCGACCCGCACGGAGGTCTGCTGGATCGCGGTGACCAGCTCGTTGATCCGGTCCACCACGTGGGAGGTGGCGACGGAGCCGAACAACTCCGCCGGGAGGAACGGGAACTCCGGGGACAGCGCCGGGCCGGACCACGACGACATGGTGGCCGCGTCGGCGAGGACCCGGTCCCGGAACAGGTCGCCCGCGCCGTCGTGCCACTGCGCGCGCAGGTCGTTCACCGCGCCCACGAACGCGGCGTGCTGCACCTCCAGCCACGACCGCGAGGTCCGCCACATCTCGGCGGCGGCGACCAGCGCGGGCACGTGCTGGAGGTTCTCCGCCCGGATCATCCCGACCTGATCGGGGATCGGGACGCCGGTGTATCCGGCCATCTGGCACCTGCTCCCGGGCTAGTGTGCGGGTGGTTCGAGGAGTTCGGGGGAGATGTCCGGCAGTCCGGCGGTCTGCTTGCGCCGGAGTTCGTCGAGCATCAGCCGGCGGGCGGCGTCGTCGGCGTTCAGGTAGGTCTCGGCCGAGTTCGTGGCGAACGACGCGTACGCGGTGAACCCCTGCCGGACGTGGGTGATGAACCGCCTCAGCTGCTCGGTGTTGCGCGCGTCCGCGTCCAGCAGGGCCTGGCACTCGTGCATCCCGCCGCAGCGCGGGGTTTCCCGCCGCACGGCGCTCGGGTACGCGTCGTACCTGAGGCTGCCGAGCACGTTCGACGCGAACCGCGTCATCGCGCCGGTCTCGCCGGCTATCCGGTCGTCCACCACGTCGTGCACCCCTCACTGTCCGGGAACCAAGCCAAACACGGCCGTGCGCCGGGAACCCGGCCACGACAGGAAGCGGCCGGCTACCCGCTCGGCGGCAGCCACGCGAGCTGGACGAGCCCCTTGTGCCCGCGCCGGTCCACCAGCCAGCCCCGGCCGGGCGGCAGCACCTGCGCCCGCATCCCGCCCAGCAGCGGGCCTTCGTCGCGGTCACCGGACATCATCAGGCCGGGCGTGCCGACTTCCCGCAGCCGAGCCAGGAACGGTTCGAACAGACCTCGGCCCGCACCGCCGGAACGCCGGGCGAGCACGACGTGCAGCCCGATGTCCGCACCCTGCGCGGCCAGCGGCAGCAGCGGCATCAGCGGGTGGCTCTGGTGCGTGGCGACCATGTCGTAGTCGTCCACCAGCACGAAGATCTCCGGGCCGCGCCACCAGTTCCGGGCCCGCAACTGCTCGGGTGTCACGTCCGCGCCGGGCAGTCGGAGCGTCATCGCCTCGGCCACCTCGGCGAGCATCCCCCGGCTGTGCGCGTCGTTCACGCCGTAGCCGAGCAGGTGGTCCGGGCCGACCTCGCCGAGCAGCCCGCGCCGGTGGTCCACCAGCACGATCCGCGCCTGTTCCGGCGAGTGCGCGGCGCAGATGCGGCGGATCAGCGCGCGCAGGAAGGAGGTCTTGCCGGACTGGGTGTCGGCCAGCAGGAAGAAGTGCGGGTCGGCGGCGAAGTCCAGCCGCATCGGCGACAGGTCCTTCTCGTGGATGCCGACCGCGAACCCGGCGTCGGGCCCGGTGAGGTCGTCGGCGGCCGGGAGTTCCGCGAACGGCAGCACGCCGGGCAGCAGCCGCACGGTCGGCGCGGGCTCGCCCCGCCACGCCGTGCCGACCGCCTCGACCAGCGCGCGCAGACCGTCCCCGAGGTCGGTCGCGGTCGCCGAGCCGTCCACCCTCGGCAGCGCGATCAGCATCTGGTGCTTGGTCGTGGAGATGCCCCGGCCGGGTTTGCCGGCCGGCACGCTCATCGCCGCGCGGCGGTCGATGAACGAGTCGATCGGGTCGCCGATCCGCAGTTCCAGCCGGGAGCCGAACAGGTCGCGCACGTTCATCCGCAGGTCGAACGAACGGGCGGCGCTCGCCACCACGTGCACGCCGTAGGACAAGCCGCGCGACGCGATGTCGCCGACCGCCTCTTCGAGGTCGTCGAAGTCCGACCGCAGCGTCTGCCAGCCGTCGACCACCAGGAACACGTCGCCGTGCGGGTGGTCGGGGAAGCGGCCCTCCGCGCGCAGCCTGCGGTAGGTGGCGATGCCGTCGATGCCGTGCTCGGCGAACGCCCGCTCCCGTTGCGCCAGCACGGAAGCGACCTCGGCGACGGTCCGCCGGACCGCGCCGGTGGCCAACCGCCCGGACACGCCGCCGACGTGCGGCAGGCCCGCGATCGACGACAGCGCGCCGCCGCCGAAGTCCAGGCAGTAGAACTGGACCTCGCGCGGGGTGTGGGTGAGCGCCAGGGACGCGATGAGGGTGCGCAGCGCGGTGCTCTTGCCGCTCTGCGGCGCGCCGAGCACCAGCACGTGCCCGGCCGCGCCGGCGAGGTCGAGCACCAGCGGGTCGCGGCGCTGCTCGAACGGCTGGTCCACGATCCCGAGCACCGGGCGCAGCGCGTTGTCGCCGGCGGTGAGCCCGCGCTCCGGGTGCACGGCCAGGCCGGGCAGCAACCCGTCCAGGGTGGGCGAGGTGTCCAGCGGCGGCAGCCAGACCTGGTGCGCCGCGACGCCCTTGCCGGTCAGCCGGTCGACCAGGATGTCCACCAGCGATTCGCCGACCGCGGTGTCCTCGTCCGGGGCGGGCGCGGCCGGTGCCCCCTCGTCGTCGTCTTCGAGTTCGGCCGCCACGTAGGTGGTGCTGTACTCGCGCAGCACCACCTGCCCGGCGGCGGACGCGGCGACGCCCGTCCCGGTGTGCCGCTGGTGCACGCCGGAGACGTAGGCGGCGCGGAACCGGTCCATCGGATCGGTGCCCACCTTCAGGAACCCGTGGCCCGGCGCGCGCGGCAGGCGGAACGCGTCCGGCACGCCCAGCACCGCCCGGCTCTCCAGCTCGGAGAACGTGCGCAGGCCGATCCGGTACGACAGGTGGGTTTCCAGGCCGCGCAACCGGCCTTCCTCAAGGCGCTGGGAGGCGAGCAGCAGGTGCACGCCGAGCGACCGGCCGACCCGGCCGATCTTGACGAACATGTCGATGAAGTCCGGTTTCGCGGACAGCAGCTCGGAGAACTCGTCGCAGATCACCAGCAGCGTCGGCACTTCCGGCAGCGGCGCGCCCGCGTTGCGGGCCTTCTCGTAGTCCCGCAACGAGTCGAAGTTCCCGGCGGCGCGCAGCAGCTCCTGGCGGCGGATCAGCTCGCCGTTGATGGCGTCGGTCATCCGGTCCACCAGGTGCAGCTCGTCGGCCAGGTTGGTGATCACCGCGCTGGTGTGCGGCAGGGCGTCGAGGCGGGTGAACGTGGCACCGCCCTTGAAGTCCACCAGGGCGAAGTTCAGCGACTCCGGCGGGTGCGTCACGGCCAGCGCGAGCACCAGCGTGCGCAGCAGCTCCGACTTGCCGGAACCGGTCGCGCCGATCAGCAGGCCGTGCGGGCCCATGCCGTCCTGCGCGGACTCCTTGAGGTCCACCTCGATCGGCACGCCGTCCGCGCGGATCCCGATCCGCACCCGCAGCCGGTCCCGGGGCGGGCGCGGTACCCACGTGTCCACCGGGTCGAACAGGTACGGGTCGCCCAGCTCCAGCAGGTCGGCCAAGCCGAGTTCGGCGGACATCGGCGCTTCGCCGGTCCGCCCGGTGGTCAGCCGCAGCGGTGCGAGCTGACGGGCCAGCCCCTCGGCCGCGACCGGGCCGAGCGCGTCGGCGCGGCCCAGGCGCGCCTCGCCCTCGGGGGTGTGCGCGACCAACGCGCGGTCGGCGGCCACGTCCAGCACGACCGACGCCCGGTCCAGCGCCCGGGGCGGGGCGGTGGTCAGGTCGAGCACGGTCACGCCCTCGACGCCGCCGCCGGTCATCAGGTGCCCGGAGCCCGCCACCGAACCGCCGTCCAGCACCACCACCAGGTGCGGCCCGGCGGCCCGGGTCTCCACCTCGGGGTCGAACCGGGGCCGCTTGGCCAGTTCCTCCTCCAGCACCGACTCCAGCGCCGGCACGGACGGCGCGACCAGCCGCAGCGGGCCGAGCGCGTCGGTGCGCTCCGGGTGCAGGGCGTGCGGCAACCACTTGACCCACTCCCAGTCCGCCCGCTCCCCGGTGCCGACGCACACCGCGATCCGCAGGTCGTCCGGCGACTGGAGGGTGGCCAGCTGGGCGAGCAGCGCCCGCGCCAGGCCGAGCGCGGCGGTCCGGTCGCCGCGCAGGTGCACCCGGCTGAACCCGTTCACCGCGATCGCCACCGGCAGCCGGTCGACCGTCGCGTAGGTGGTGATGAACCGGCGCAGCGCCAGCGCGGAGAGGGGTTCCAGCTCCTCCAGCGGTTTCGTGTCCGGCGCGACCAGCGCGGTGGCCGGGCCCTGCGCGCCGCGACCGATCCGGGCGACGCCGAAGTCCGCGTCGTCGCGGCGGCGCTCCCACAGCCGGTGGCTCGCCGCCAGCGACCACAGCGCGTCGGGCTCGGGGTGCAGGTAGTCCATCACCGCGCGCTGCCGGCGCACCGAGCGCCGCAGCCGCAACCGGTGCTGCGCCAGGTGCCGCAGGTACTTGCGGCGCGCGTGGCCCATCTCCCGCTTGCTCGGGCCGCCGCCCTGGAGCAGGCCCATCACCACCATGCCGAGCATCCCGACGCCCATCAGCCCGTAGATGACGAACCGGATGTTGCCGCCGAGCGAACCGGAGAACATCAGCATCATCGCGGCCATCATCGCCACCATCGGCAGCACCATGAGCAGTTGCAGCCACTGGCGCGCGGGCGGCGGCGGGATCTCCGGCGGCGGTTGCAGGATCAACTCGCCCGCCGGCATCTCCGGTGCGGGCCTGCGGGTCGGTCTGTTCACCACGACGGTCGCCACGGCACCGATGTTCCGCCACCGGAACGCCGGTGTGGGCGCGGTGGCAGGAACGTGCCGAGCGACCCGCGCCGGCCGCCGCCGCACCTAACGTGCGATCAGGAGTTCACGCACAGGAAGGGGAGTGCCGATGGCCGGCAGCTTTCTCCACGGCGACACCGACAGCCTTCTCCAGCTGTCCACGAACACCGTCGCCCACGCCGAAGAGATCAACGCCAACAGCACGTCGCTGGGCAGCAGCAACGCGCAGCTCGCCGGCGGCAGCTGGAACGGCTCCTCGCAGGCCGCGTTCGCCGCGGTCGAGGACGCGCGGCTCGGCGACAGCCAGAAGCTCACCAACATGCTCCAGGCCCAGGGCGACAACACCCGCACCGTGGCCAACCTCTACTCGACCGTCGACACCGACAGCCACCACGTGGTGAGCGGCGTGAGCTACGGCATCGCGTCCGCGATCAACGGGTGACCTGTCGGACGGCCTCCCGGTCGACCCCACTCCAGAAGGACGGACCATGACCGAAGTCAGGATGGTGTTCGACGCCATCGCCGGTGCGGTTGGCCAGATGAACAGCACCGCGAGCCAGAACATCGACACGGCGGCGCAGCAGTTCAAGTTCGTGCAGGACGCCGCCGGGTCGTACTTCACCGACGAGGCCGGCAGCGACCTCGGCGTGACCCAGGGCCTGTGGTCCAAGCACGCCGACCAGCACGACCAGGGCCTCCAGAACCAGGCGCGCGCAACGGATTCGGCGCAGCAGATGATGATGGACGCCCTCGCCCAGGCCAGGCGCATCGTCTCGATGTGACCCCGGCGCGAGCCGAAGGCCCCGGCACCGCGCCGGGGCCTTTTCCATGCGGCAAAAGCACTTGCTGCGCCTTCTCGGCGCGGTGCGCGGTGTGCGCGGCGCTATGTGCGGGGATCAGTGTTCGGAGATCAGGAAGACCTGGTCCGGCGGCTCGACCACGTCGGGGTGCGACGGCAGCGGCGCGGCCCACGTCGGACGCCACGCCCGCCGTCGGCCCCGGGCCCGCACGACGGCGACCAGCACCGCCGGCACGATCGCGCCGAGCACGGCCAGGGCCGCCCAGGAGGCGACGGACCCGGTGTCGCGCAACCACTCGGCGCGGGCCGAAGCCGCCTGGTCCGGTGGTGCGGCGACGTGCGGTGGCAGGGGGTCGGGCTTCGCCGGGTCCAGCCCGTCGGTCACCGCGCGGTAGGGGTCGACCAGACCGGCGCCGTAGGCCCGGCTGCCCTGCCCGCCGCGGGCCGGGTCGGCCGTGGCCACCAGGCGGCGGGCGACCTCGGGCGCGGACAGGTTCGGCCACGCCGAGCGGACCAGCGCCGCCGTGGCGGAGACGAACGGCGTGGCGAAGCTCGTCCCGTCCACATAGGAGTGTCCGTCGACGCGAGTGGCGGCAACGACCTTCTCGCCCGGCGCGACGATGTCCACGTACCGGCCGATCTGCGAACCGGACATGCGCGCGCCGTTGATGTCGACCGCGCCGACGCCCAGCACCCCGTCGTAGGAGGCCGGGAACGACGGCAGGTCGGGGAGGTCGTCGCGCTGGCCGTTGCCGGCCGCCGCGACGACCAGGGCGTCCTTCGACACCGCGTACGCCACCGAGTCCCGCACGGCGGGCTGGTCGTCGTAGCCGGCGAGCGAGAGGTTGACCACCTTCGCGCCCGCGTCCACCGCGTACCGGATGCCGTCCGCCAGCACCTGCGGGTCGATGCGCAGCGGCTCGCCGCGATCGCCGACGTCCCGTTCGCTGATCCGCACCGGCAGGATCTCGGCGTCCGGCGCGATCCCGTGGAAGCCGACACCGGCCAGGGGTTCCGCCGCGATCACGCCCGCGACGCCGGTGCCGTGCGAGACGCAGTCGAACCACCCGGGGCCGCCGCGCACGAAGTCCCGGCCCTCGTGGACCTTGCCCGGCTTGGCCAGCTGGGGGTGGTCCACGTCGACGCCGGAATCGACCACGGCGACCAGCACGCCCGCGCCCCGGGTCCTGGGCCAGACCCGTCGCGGGTCCAGGAGTTGTTGCGCCCAAGGCTGTTCGTGCACGCGCGGGTGCGCGGGCTCCGGGTCGTGGCACGCGCCGGCCGGTGGTGCGGCGTGCGCGCCGGCGGTGAACGCGAACTGGACCGCTGCCGTGGCCAGCACGGCGGCGACGGCGGAAGACCTGCGTCGGCTCACCCCGCCATCCTCCGATCCCCCGCCCGCCGCCGAACGCGGGTGGCCGCAAGCGGACACCGGGGCGTGTCGGGCGCGTGGCCGGGTCAGACTCGGGGAACGTGATCGGAGGGACCGTGGACCACACCCCGCTGCACCTGGCGATGTTCGCCGAGTACGAGCGCCTGGCCGAGGACGTGCGGGCGTTGCGCGGGCGGCTGGCCGCCATCCGCGCCACCGCCGACTCGCCGGACGGCCTGGTGAGCGCGACCGTCGGCGGCTCCGGCGAGCTGGTGGAGCTGTGGCTGGACCCCCGCGTGTACCGGGACCCCGATTCGGCGCGGCTCGCCGGGACGATCACCGACACCGTGCACCGGGCGGCGGACGCGGCGCGGGCGGAGGGGATCGCCGCCGCCGCGCCGTTCCTGCCGCCCGGCGTGCGGACCGCCGACCTGAGGTTCGACCCCTTGCTGACCGAACTCGACCGACAAGCGGGAGGTGGGCGGTGACCGGGATCGACCACGACGGCGACGGCCTGGTGGACCTGCACGTCGAGGACGCGGTGGCGGAACTGCGCCGCCTGCACACCGCCGGCACCGCGTTCGGCACGGCGTGGCAGGACGCGGTGGGCCGGATCCTGAGCCCCGGCCGGATCGGCGAGGGGCCCATGGGCCACAAGTTCATGGAGGGCTACCGGGATGCCGCCGAGTCGGTGCGCAAAGCGGCCGACGTCGCCCCGGGGAACTACCGGACCCTGGCGAACAACGGATATCGCGGCGTGCAGGTCTACCAGGGCGTGGACGCCGAGGCCGCGACCCTGTTCCCGGGCTGATGGACATCGGCGAGCCGTTCTGCGACCTGTGGCACTGGGTCGTGGACAAGGGCGGACAGGCCAAGGACGCCATCTGGCCGCCCGACAGCGAATCGGACGTCGCCGCGCTCGGGCGGGCGTGGAGTTCGGCGGCGGACGCCCTGGCCAAGGCCGTGGGCGAGTCGGCCGACGTGGCGGGCAAGGTGCACGTCAGCTGGCCCGACGCGGCCGGTTTCCGGGTGGAGTACGGGATCCGCTCGCTCAACGACGGCACGTCGGACGGCGGCGGCCTGACCGAGCTGGTGGGCGTGATGCGGCAGCTCGCCAGGATGTGCGAGGACTACGCCACCCAGATCGCCGACACCAAGAACCAGATCCGCGCGGAGATCGCGTTGAACGTCGCGCTGTTCGCGTTGGCGGCGCTGGGCGGCCCCGCCGGGATGGCGCTGTTCGCGGGGCGGATGGGCGCGCAGATCGCCGCGCGGGTGGCGTTGATGGCGGTGCGGGTCGGGACGACGGCGGCCAAGCTCGGGCGGATCGGGAAGTTCACCGGGATGGTCGTGCGGGAGGCCGTCGAGGAGATCGGCATCGACCTGGCCGGCCAGAAGCTGAGCCAGTGGCAGGGCTACCGGGACGGCATCGACCTGAAGCAGACCGGCACGGCCGGGCTGGCGGGCGCGATCGGCGGGCCGATGAGCCATGCGCTGAACAAGGTCCCGGGGGTGGGGGCGGCGTTGAGCGCGCCCGGCAACGCGCTCGGCCGGGCCGGCGTGCCGAGGGGCGTGACCGACCACGTGAGCGGCGCGATCGGGACGGGCGCGACGAACGCGGTGACGTCGTCGGCTTCGGGGTACGTCGCGCAGAACGCGGTGGACGGCAACTGGGGCGCGCTGACCTCGGGCAGCGGCTACCTGAACTCGTTGCGGGAGAACGGGTTGGCCGCCGGGGCGCTGGCGTCCACCCGGGCGAACGCGCACATCGGCGGCGCGCAGGCGCACACCGCCGTGACCGGTCGGGAAGCCCCGACCTGGAGCCAGGTGTCCGCCGAACTGGGCGGCCCGGACGGTCCGCCGCCCAATGGCACACCACTGGGAAACGGGACGGAAGCCGTTGGTGCGCAGACAGGTTCTCCGGCTGGAGCGGTCGGGCAGGGCAGTGGGGAGCAGGTCGGACCGGGAGCACAGGCCGGTGTCGGGGCGCAGACGGGTACGTCGGGTGCGGTGGTTCCCGGCGGTGCGGCGGAATCCGGTGCGGGACGGGCCGCATCGGCCGGGTCGTCGTCGGGTTCCTCGGTGGGGGCCTCGGATTCGGGGGCGCCGGAGGATTCCGGGTCCAGGAGGTCGAGCGGTGAGCAGCGCGGGTCGGAGAGTTCCGCGCGGGCTTCGGAATCCGGGACGACGGGGGCGGACGAGTCCGGGCACGCGAGCGCCAGCGGCGTGGCCGAGGACGGGGAACCCGCGACCGGTGTCACCGAGGATGGCGTGGTCGAGGACGGTGTGGCCGCCGGTGATGCGGCGGCTGATGCCGGTGCGGCGGAGCAGCGGGCGGTCGGCGAGGGCTCGGAGGACGGCGCGGCGGCTTCGGGCCGCGTCGATTCCGAGACAGCTGGGACCGAGGCGGTCGATTCCGGGGTGGTCGGTTCCGGGGTGGCCGAACCCGGGACTCCGGTCGGCGTGGCGGGGAACGTCGGTGCGGGACCGGTCCGGCACACGTCGGTGGGGCCGGGGCGGTCGGCCACGGCCGAGCCGACGAAGGGGTTGCCGGACAAGGCCGACGTCGGGCCGGAGGAGGGCGAGGACGCCGCTGCGGTGGAGGTCGAGGAGGCCGCGCCCGAGGTTCCGGAGGTACCGGCCGAGGCGACGCCGGACTCCGCGCCGGACTCCGCGCCGGAGGTCGAGGTCCAGGAGCCCGGGTCGGCTGAGGAAGTCCCTGCGCCCGCGTCGCCGGCCGCGCCCGCGTTGGGGCTTCCCGCGCCGATTTCCGCGCCGATCCCCGGGCCGGGGGACTCGTCGGTGCCGCGGAACTCGTCGGGGCCGGAGGAATCGCCCGCGCAAGAGGAGGTCGCGCAGGAGGAAGCTGTCGCGCGGCCGGAGAAGTTGCCGGACAAGTGGGTGCCCTCGTGGAACGCGCTGACGAACGAGGGCAAGCGGGCGTTGGCGAAGCTCATCGAGGATCTCGGGTTGGGTGCGGCGCTCGGGGCGTTGAACAACCACACCGGGCCCCTGGTGGACGACAAGAAGGTGCGCAACCAGGACCGGTTGGCGCACCTCGACGCCGACCAGGTCGAGCTGGTCGGGAAGCTGTTGTCGGAGCAGGCGTTCCCGACGCCGATCCGCGAGGTGCTGCACGTCCTGAAGAACTCGCCGGTGTGGTCGCTGGAACTCCGGACGATCCTGCACAAGATCGTGGACCGGCTGATCTGGCGCGGGATCCCGGGCGCGGACAAGGCGTCCGAGGAACTGCGCGCGCACGTCGACGGGGCGTTCCGGAAGATCACCGGGCTGGGCCCGGCGGGTGAGGCCGGTGAGGGGGACTTCGCGGGCGACCAGGAGAACGTGCGCGGGCTGGAGTCCACGCTCCGGACGGCGCTCGCGCTGATCGAGATGGCCGCGTTCGACCCGGCGCAACTGGCCGCGCTCGGGTTGCGCGGGCTGACGGTCACCTCGATCGACCTGCTGCTGGTGGACGAGAAGACCGGTGAGGTCGTGTCCGACATCGACATCCGGGGCACGCTCGCCGACGGCACGGAGGTGTGGATCGAGGTCAAGACCGCCGGGCTGCCGCGCCGACTCCGCGCGTACCGGGACCTGGCCGCGAAGCTGCTCCGCCAGCGCGGGTACCCGGCGTTCAAGCCGGACACCCGGCTGTTCGTGCTGTTCGCGGGCCCCGTGACCGAGCAGGACATCGCCGACGTGCTGCGCCTGGACGTGGACGCGGTGCTGACCTCCGAGGCCCCGTGGAAGTTCACCGCCCACCGCCCCGGCCCACCGGGCGGTCCGCTGGGCGGTCCACCCGGCAGGACCCCGCCACCCGGCAGGACGCCCGACGGCCCGCCTCCGTCGACACCGCCGCCGGGCAGCCGGCAACCTGGCAGCCCGCCGCCGGGAAACCCGCCACCGGGAAACCCGCCGCCGCCCGGGAACCCGCCGCCGTCGAACCCGTCGCCGGACGAAGGGGAGCCGGACGACGGCGCGGACCGGGCGGTGGCCCGGGTCGACCCGGTCACCGGCGAGGTGGGGGCGATCGGCGCGGTGCCGGCGCACCTGACCACCGAACTCCTCGGCTCCGCCGACACCGAGCTGCACCGGGTGGCGTGGGAGCAGATCGTCAAGGCCGTGGGCACGCCGGCGGTCGCGCCGCGCAACCGGGTGCTGCTCGGCCTGTTCGTGGTGGTCCGGGCGATCATGCTGCTGCACGCCTTCCACAGCGGGTGGCACGAGACCCAGCCGCCGGCCACGCCGCCGCCCGCCATGCCGCCGCCGAAGGAGTCCGCCCCGCGCGACCGGCGCGACGTGCCCGCGTCACCGACCGAGGCCGACCTGGTGGCCTACCTGCGGCACACCGGCAGGAGCTGGCCCGACCTGCGCGCCGCCCTGGTCAGGCACGGCGTCCTGCCGGCCGACTCGCACCCGCACCGCCCGCGCGACGTGCCGCGCGTCATCGAGGCCGCCCGGGTCCGCGAGGACATCGCCCCCGCACTGCAACGAGCCGTGGACGACGCGGCGGCCACCGTCGACCACCCCGACGTCCGAGCCGCCCGGAACGCCGTGGACCGGGAGCGCGCGCGGGTGGCCGATCCGGCCGCCCACCCGGAACTCGCCCGCCTCGACGCGGCCCGCCGCCGGGCGGAGGCGATCGCCCGGCACCACGCCGAGGGCACGATGACCCCGCGCCTGCGCGGCGCGTACATCCGGCAGGCCCTGGTCGACGCGCTGCCCGCCCGCGAGGCGGAGATCCTGGGCGGCCACGCCGGGAAGTACCGGCTGCGCCCCGCGCCGCCGTTCCACCTCGACGGCCGGGGGCGCGGGCCCGGCGAGTCGGTCACCCCGGCGCTCACGCTCGACCTGGTGGTGGACGGGCACCCGGTCGTCGTGCACGCCTACGACGTGCGCACCGGGACGGCGGGCGTCGACACCCGCCGCGACCACCGGAACCGGACCTTCGCCCGCGCCCTGTTCGAGACCGAGGCCCTGCGCCCGACCCCCGCCCGACCGCGGCGGCCGGGGTGGAAGCCGTCGTGGGGCGCGGGGACGCGGCACCGGCCGGACGGTCCGGAGGGCGGCATCGCCGCGGTGATCAACCCGGGTCCGGTGCCGAGGTGGTGAGGCCACGTACCGTGTCGGCCATGCCGAAGCGGGTGACCTGGGCGGCCGTCGCGGCGGCGGTGGTCGTCGCGGTCGTCGTGCTGGTCCGGCCGGCCGAGCCCGAGCTGATCCCGCTCGGCCCGGCCGGCGGCGTGACGATCGCCGGCGACCTGGCGGTCGAGCCGGCGTCGCCGGCGGCGGGCGGCGCGGTCGAGGTGCGGGCCACGATCAGCGCGGACCGCCCGGTCACGCTGTCCCGGCTGGTGGTCCGGGTCCGCGACGAAGCCGGTGCGCCGCACGACTTCCCGGTGCTCACCGAGGTCTCCCTGGACACGTCGCCGAAGGCGCTGGCGACCTCCCGCCGGTTCCCCGCGCCCGGCGAGTACACCTACTACCTGGCCTACGAGCTGGCCGGCCGGTGGGTCGACCTGCCGCCGTGGCAGCGGCTCAGGGTGCGCTGACCGGCAAGGTCAGCTCGAAGATCGCGCCGCCCTCGTCCGCGTTGTAGACCGCGAGCCGGCCGCCGTGCGCCTGGGCGATCCAGCGCACGATCGGCAGGCCGAGCCCGGTGCCGCCGGTGGTGGAGAAGCGGTCGAACGACTCCTCGGCGAACGCCGCGTCGATGCCGGGGCCGTGGTCGGCGACGGTGACCGTGCCGCCGGCCACGGTGATGTGCACGATGGCCTGCTCGCCCGGCTGCCGCCCGTAGCGCAGGGCGTTGCCGAGCAGGTTGCGGATGGCCCGCTGGAGCAGCACCGGGTCGGCGGCCACCTTGGTCGGCGCGGCGGTCACGGTGACCTGCGCGCCCTCGTGCGGGGTGTCCTCCACGACGCCGACCACGAGCTGGTCCAGCCACACCGGCTGGATGGCCAGCTGCTCGACGCCGGCCGCGAGCCGGGCGCGCACCAGCAGGCCGTCGATGATCTGGCCCATCTGGTGCGACAGCCGGACCGTGCGGGGCAGCAGGTCGGCGCGCTGGGCCGGGTTGTCGGCGGCGGTCTCGGCCAGCGCGCGCAGCGCGGCGACGGGCGAGCGCAGGTCGTGCGCGGTCTCCGCGAGCAGCACCTCCTGCTGTTGCATGGCGGCGGTCGCCGGGCGGATCGCCCGGCCGGACAGCAGGTGGCCGGCCGCGCCGAGCCCGCCGATCAGCACCAGGCAGCCGCCGATCACCAGCAGCGCCACCCGGTCGTGCGCCCGCTGGTCGGGACGGGTGTCGGCGACCGCGACGATCGCGCCCAACGGCTTGCGCTCGCGGTCGAGCAGCGGCTCCACCCGGACCCGGACCAGTTCGCCGCCGCTGCCGCGCTGGTAGCCGACCACCCGTTCGCCCTTGCGCACGGCGGTCGTGGCCAGTGCGCTGAGCACCGCGTTGTCCACCGGCACGCAGACCTGCCGGGACAGGTGCGCCTGGAACGCGGGCGCGCCGCCGGGCAGGATCGCGAACTGCGGGCAGCCGTCGTCGACCCGGTCGGTGTTGACCCCGCTGAAGTCGACCGCCGCGTCGAAGGCGACCAGCCGGGAGACCACGGAGGTGACCCGGTACAGCTCGGCGTCCGTGCGCTCCTCGCGCCGCGCGGAGTCGTCGTCGACCACCCACCACGCGAACACCACCAGCACGACCGCGTTGCCGGCGGTGAACAGCGCGGTCAGCACCCGGCGCAGCCGGCGCAGCCGGTCGGCGGCGGACCCGGTCACCGCGCCGCGCCGAGCAGGTAGCCGCGACCCCGCACGGTGTGGATCAGCTCGGGCTCGCGCAGCTTGCGGCGCAGCCGCTTGACCACCACGTCGACCACGTTGGACATCGGGTCGGTGGCCGAGTCCCAGCAGTGCTCGATCAGCTCGGCCCGCTCCACCGCGTGCCCGGTGCGCGCCAGCAGGTACTCCAGCACCGCGAACTCCTTGTCCGACAGCGTCAGCAGCACGCCCGCCCGGCGCACCTCGCGGCGCGCGCAGTCCACCTCCAGGTCGTCGTGCCGCAGCACGGAGGGCCGCCCGCCGGACCGCCGGCACAGGTTCGCCACCCGGGCCGACAGCTCCGCCACCGAGAACGGCTTGACCAGGTAGTCGTCGCCGCCGTGCTCGAAACCGGCGACCCGGTCGGCGAGCGTGTCGCGGGCGGTGAGGAACAGCACCGGCACGCCCCACCCGTCCCGGCGGCGGGCGGCCACGTAGTCGATCGAGTCGCCGTCGGGCAGCATCCGGTCGAACACCACGCAGTCGTAGTGGCCGGCGCGCAGCGCCGCGTCGGCGCTCGCCAGGTCGGGGGCGACGTCCACCGCCGAGCCCTCCGCGCCCAGCTTCGCGGCCACCGCGACCCGCAAGTCCTCGTCGTCCTCGACGACCATCACCCGTGTCATCGAAACCTCATGTGTGCCGGCGGAAAGTGGACGCGTGTGATCGACGCTAACGCGCCGGTGAGCATAAACCACCTGTTCGACCTGATCTGGCAGGAACCGGCCGCGTCCGCCGACGCGACCGGGGTGTTCGTCCACTGTGGACGGAGGGGAAGGGGAGCGGCATGAACGGCAGGCTGAGCCTGATCACCGGAGGGGCGCCGGACCACCGGGACGGCGGGGCGGACGGGCTGGTCGCGTCGGCCCGGCGGGAGGTGCTGGTGATCAGCTCCGGCACCGGGCCGATCGGCGCGGTCGGCCGGGCCGACCGGGACAACCTGCGGCGCGGCGTGCGGTACCGGGTGCTGTTCCCGGACTCGGCGCGGCTGTCGGGCAAGCTCACCGGCCTGGCGCTGGCGGGCGCGCAGGTGCGCACCGAGGTGGACGTCCCGATGGACGCCGTGGTGGTCGACGGGACGACCGCGCTGCTGCCCGCCGCGCGCGGCCTCGCGGTGTTCCGGCTGGCCGGCGTGGTCGCCGCGACCACCGCGCTGTTCGAGCGGATGTGGCCGGCCGCCGTGCCGCTGAACCCGGCCGGCGCGGGCGACGCGGCGTCCCCGCTGAGCCGGCGCGAGCGCGACCTGCTGGCGCTGCTGTGCGCGGGCGCCACCGACGAGTCGGCCGCCGCCAAGCTCGGCGTGTCCGTCCGCACGGTCCGCCGCGCGGTCGCCGACCTGATGAACCGGCTCGGCGCGCGCAGCCGCTTCCAGGCGGGCGCGAAGGCCGCCGACCGGGGCTGGCTGATGGAACGGGCCGGCTGATGGCGGACCCGACCGGCGGACGGGCGTTGCAGGTCGGTGCGCGCCCCGGCGCGTACCCGACGATCGGCCACGCGCTGGCCGACGCCCCGGACGGCGCGGTGGTCACCATCGCCGCCGGCGTCTACCCGGAGACCCTGGAGTTCACCGGCGGCCGGGTCGCCCTGGCCGCCGCACCGGGGGCGCACGTCGTGCTGGACGGCACCGGTGCGGGCCGCCCGGTGGTGTCCGCGCGCGGCGCGGTGCTCGACCTGCGCGGCCTGGAACTGCGCGGCGACGAGGGCGGGGTGGTCGTCGAGGACACCGCGCTGACCCTGCGCGGCTGCGCGCTGTCGGGCGGTCGGGGACCGGCGGTCGCGGTGCGCGGCGGCGAGCGGTTCGAAGTGGTGGACTGCGTGATCACGGCGTCCGAGCAGGGCGTGGCGGTGGACGGCGCGTCCGGGCGGATCGCGGGCACCACCGTGTCCGACGTGACCGGCGACGGCGTGGTGGTCGGCCTGGGCGGCGACCCGGTGATCGAGGACTGCGCCATCACCGGCTGCGGCCTGCGCGGGATCTACGCCTACCAGTACGCGAGGCCGACCATCGAGGGCTGCGAGGTGGCGCAGACCGGGGCGGAGGGGATCGCGGTCGCCCACCACGCCGCCCCGGTGATCCGGCGCTGCTCGGTGCACGACACCCGGGGCGTCGGCATCGGGTTCGCGGCCGGGTGCGCGGGCGAGGTCACGGCGTGCCGCGTGGACAACACCGCGCCGCCCGGCGTCGCCGTCGCCGAGGGCGCGACGCCGACCGTCACCGCCGACGCGGAGCCGGCCGCCGCCAGGGGGCTGGACCCGCTGCTCGCCGAGCTGGACGCGATGGTCGGGCTGCCCGGCGTGAAGGCCGAGGTGCGCGCGCTGGTGGACGAGTTGCAGGTCAACGACTGGCGGCGGAAGGCCGGCCTGCCGGTCGGGCCCGCCGGGCACCACCTGATCTTCGCCGGCGCGCCCGGCACCGGCAAGACGACCGTGGCCCGCATCTACGGCCGGCTGCTCAAGGAGCTGGGCGTGCTGCCGCAGGGGCAGTTCCGCGAGGTCGCCCGCCGCGACCTGGTCGGCCAGTACATCGGGCACACCGCGGAGAAGACCGCGCTGGTGTTCGAGCAGGCGCGCGGCGGCGTGCTGTTCATCGACGAGGCGTACACGCTGTCCAGGGCGGCCGGTTCCGGCGACTTCGGCCAGGAGGCGATCGACACCCTGGTCAAGCTGATGGAGGACCACCGCGACGAGGTGGCGGTGATCGTCGCCGGGTACACCGGGGAGATGGTCGGGTTCCTGGCCGCGAACCCGGGCCTCGCCTCGCGGTTCGGCAAGACCGTGGAGTTCGAGGACTACCGCCCGGTCGAGCTGCTGGGCATCATCGGCCGGATGGCGGGGGCCGGCGACTACGTGCTGGACCGGGCCGCCGACCCGGTGCTGCTGGCGCACTTCGAGCGGATCGCGCTGGACCCGAACTTCGGCAACGCCCGCGACGCGCGGCGGCTGTTCGAAGCGGTGCGCACGGCGCAGTCGCAGCGGTTGCGCGGGCTGGGCCGGGTGCCGACCGTGGACGAGCTGCGCGCACTGCACGTGGCCGACGTCCGGGTGGCGACCGCGCACTAACGTTCGGTGCGTGCGCGTGCTGATCACCGAGGACGACGACAACCTGCGAGTGGCGCTGGAGGTGTCCCTGCGCGGGGCCGGTTTCGCCGTCGACACCGCCGCCGACCTGCCCGCCGCCGACGAGGCGCTGTTCGTCAACGCCTACGACTGCGCGGTGTTCGACCGGATGCTGCCCGCCGGGGACGCGCTGCGGTACGTGCACGCGCGCCGAGCCGGCGGGTGGGCGGTACCGGTGCTGTTCCTGACCGCGCGCGACAGCGAGGCCGACCGGGTGGACGGGCTGCGGATGGGCGGCGACGACTACCTGGTCAAACCGTTCGCGATGGCCGAACTCGTCGCCCGGGTGCGCAGCCTGTGCCGGCGCAGCGCCGTGCGGCGGCCCACCGTGCTGCGCTTCGCCGACGTCGAGCTGGACGGCGGCACCCGGCGGGTGACCCGGGGCGGGGTGCTGCTCACCCTGGCGCGCAAGGAGTTCCTGGTGCTGGAACGGTTGCTGTCCACGCCCGGCCGGCCGGTGTCGCGGGCCGAGCTGCTGTCCTGCGCGTGGGACGAGATGGCCGACCCGGCGTCGAACGTGCTGGACGTGGTGGTCGCCCAGCTGCGCCGCAAGCTGCACGACCCGCCGCTGATCCGGACCGTGCGCGGGATCGGGTACCAGGTCGGCTGACTCACCCTGCGCCGATCGGCAGGGTGGCGGCCAGGCCGAGCGCGTGCCGGCCGTCGAGCCGGTCGAGCGTGACACCGCGTTCCCGGGCCAGCCGGCCCAGTTCGCGGGCCGCGCGCTCCACGGCGGCGGGGTCGAGGGCCGCGATCCGCAGCACCGCCGACACCTCCGGCTCGCCGGTGCCGGTCCGCCGCGCGGTGACGGCCGTCGTCACGGTGGCGTCGGGGGCGGCGTTGAGCAGCCAGCGCAGCAGTTGCGGCGCGGTGGCCGGCGGCAGCCGGTCCCAGCCGGACAGGGTGAACGCGGCCTGGCTCACCCGACCGCTCCACCACACCCGCCAGCGCTCCCGGACCTGACCGCGACCGCCGGTCAGGTGGGCCAGGGCGGCGAGCGTGCTCATGACCTCGGGTCCGGTCAGCGGCCGGGCCGGCACGCCGTCGCGGCGCAGGCGGCGGCGCACCCGGCGGACGGCGTTGCCCAGCGCGCGCCGGACGTCGGGGTCCTGGTGCACGTCGACCGTGCGCAGCGCCTGCAACGCGATCCACACCCTGGGCGGCCGGGCGCGGTCCAGGCCCGCGTGGTGCACGACCTGCACGGCGTGGGCCAGGCCCTGCTCGTCCGGCGCGGGCAGCAGGTCCTGCGGCGCGGGCAGCGCCTTGGTCAGGTCGCGGACGGCCGACGGGTGCAGCACGGCGGTCACGCCGGCCGTGCGGCTGAGCGTGAACACCTCCTCGCCGTTCACCTCGACGGTGTGGCCCGAGGCTTCCGGCGAGACCAGCCGCAGCAGCGCCCGGCCCGCCTCGTCGGCGTCCGGCAGGTCGCTGTCCCCGTTGCGGCGCAGGTACTCCGCCCACAGCACCACCCACTCCGACAGCCACCGGCCGCGCACCCGCACGGCGGTCAGCGCCAGCACCACGACCGCCGCCAGGGCCACCACGGTGATCGCCGGCCACGGCCGGTCCAGCACCAGCAGCACCGCGATCAGCACCAGTTGCCAGCACACGACCCGGAGCACGCCGACCCGCGACCGGGGCCGTGCCACCGGGCGTCGCGGCTCGGGCCCGCGCGCGAGGACCGGCACCGGCACCGCGACCGGGCGCGGCGGGGTCGGGACGCCGGCGCGCGCGGCCGCCAACGTGGCGAGCGCGGCCTGCCGGGCGGCCGGGTGGGGCGCGGCGGGCCGGGCGACGGCGGCGGGCGCGGCCCGGTGCGCGGGCTGCGCGGCCGGTGGGCCGGCGGTCGCCTCGCCGGCCCGGGGTAGGCCGAAACTGGTCATCGCGGCGCCTCCTCGGGTTTTCCGCAGTCTTGGGAGGAGCACATGAGGTTTCGATGACATCGTGGTGGTGTGCGGCGATTTCGGCCGCTTCCGGTCAAAGTCGCCAAGCCGCGACCCGCTGGTGCTAAGTTCCGGATTATGACCCCCATCCGGATGATGGTCGCAATCCCGGCCGACCGCGAGCCGGGTCGGCGAGGATCCTCCGCCCTCGCCGGGCGGGCGGGCGGGCGGTGACCGCGACGCGCCGGCCGAGCGCGCTCGCGCGCACCCGGATCACCGTCGCCGCCCTGGTCGCGGGCTGCGTCGGACTGGTCGGCGTGGCCGTGGCCGGGCAGCAGCCGGTCGGGCCCGGCCTCCAGTTCGCCCAGGTCGGGCACTGGGTCTACAACGCCACCTTCCAGTCCGCCTTCCACGTCGACGGCTCGACCGGCCAGGTGGACGCGCGGGTGTCGGTCCCCGACGCGGAACCCGGCAGCCAGGTCGCCCAGGGCGAGAAGTCCGGCTACGTCGTGGAGCGCTCGCGGATCACCGTGTTCAGCAAGTCCACGCTCGGCGTGGAGAACGCCGCCACCCCGCCCGCCACCGAGCAGCCGGTGGTGCTGGAGGTCGGTGGCGGCCCGTACCTGGTCTACCGCAACGCGGGCCAGGTCGTCCGGCTCGGCGACCCGATGGCCACCGTGCCCGCCGGCGGCCCGCTGTCCGAACCGGCGGTGACCGGCGACGGCAGCCTGTGGCTGCACCGGGTCGACACCGGCTCGCTGTGCGAACTGCCGCGCGACGCCACCCGGCTGTCCTGCCCGGCCCAGCTCGAACCCGGCCACAACGGTTCGTTGACGGTCGTGGACGGCAAGCCCGCCGTGGTCGACACCACGACCGACGCGCTGCGCACGTTCGGCAAGGACGGGTTCGGCGAATCCGCCCCGCTCGGCGTCGACCTGCCCGCGTCCGCCCGGGTCGCCACCGCCACCGTCTCCGGCCGGGTCGCCGTGGTCGACCCCGACCGCAACCGCCTGCACCTGGTCGACACCGCCGCGCTGCACAAGCGCCCGGCCGCCAAGCCGGTCGAGGTCGGCCTGCCCAAGGACAGCCGGATCGCCGGCCCCGTCGCCACCGACAAGGTGGTCACCGTGGTCGACGAGACCCGCGCCGAGGTCCGCGTCTACGACGGCGGCGGCACGCTGGTGAAGGCCGAGCGGGTGCCCGGCGACGGCACGCCGAGGCTG
Organism: Saccharothrix sp. NBAS 001; assembly: GCF_056640475.1. Classification (NCBI taxonomy): domain Bacteria; kingdom Bacillati; phylum Actinomycetota; class Actinomycetes; order Pseudonocardiales; family Pseudonocardiaceae; genus Saccharothrix; species Saccharothrix sp. NBAS 001. The sequence continues at coordinate 5,881,081 of NZ_CM153251.1, read as the reverse complement.
TCGCGCGGCGAGGACGACCGCGTCTACGTGGACAGCCAGGACGGCTCGCACGTGCTCGTCGTGGACGGCGAGAAGGGCTCGATCGCGCGGGTCGAGGTCGGTGCGGGCAAGGAACCCGGGGCCACCTCGAAGGCGTCGAGCAGCACGTCGTCCAGCGCGACGACGACGACCACCACCCCCACGACGACGACGCAGCCGGCCAGCCCCGAACCGCCGCCGGAGCGGCCCGTCGAACCGCCCGCGCGCACCAACCGGCCGGTGCCGCCGCCGGTGGTGGCCGCCGCGACCGCGCCCGGCGCGCCCGGCGGGGTGTCCGCGACCGCCGACGACTCCGCCGCCTCGGTCTCCTGGGGACCCGCCGCCGACAACGGCGCGCCGGTCACCGCGTACCACCTGTCGTGGCCCGGCGGGTCGATCACCGTCGGCGGCGGCGAGACCGGCGCGACCGTGGGCGGGCTGGCCAACGGCACCTCGTACGTGATCACCGTGGCGGCCGAGAACTCCGCCGGGCGCGGACCGGGCGCGAGCGCCGCGCCGGTGATGCCGCTGCGGATCGCCGCCGCGCCGGCGGTCACCGCGGCGATGGGCTTCGGCGGCCTGGCCACCGTGTCGTGGCAGGCGCCCGACCTCGGCGGCGGCACCCTCGTGGAGTACGTGGTCTCCGCGAGCGGCCAGGACGAGCGCCGGCTGGCCGGCACCACCACCCAGTACACCGGGCTGTCCGGCACGGTCACCTTCACCGTGCGCGCGGTCACCCGGTTCGGCCCGGCGGGCTCGCCGACCGTGCTCGGCGCGCCGGGCAGCGCGACCGCCGAGATGTCGCTCGGCTGGCCGACCGCGAAGATCACCGGGGTCCGCAAGACCGGGCCGGAGGCGATCGTGATCACCGTCGAGGTGGACACCGCGGGCTCGGCGACCACCTGCGAGGCGTCGGTGAACAACCCGACCGCCCCGGCGACGGCGAAGGTGCCGTGCGCCGGCACCACGGAGATCCCGCTCGGCGGCGTGGTCGGCGGCTTCGGCGGCGGGCTCCAGGTGTTCGTGACGCCGACCAACGGGTTCGCGCAGGGCCTCGCGGCCCAGTGGTACGGCGTCCCCACGTCCGGGCCCGGCGGCCCGGCGGGCAAGAGCGTGAAGCACGGGACCGGGATGACCGCCCGATGACGACGGAGGGCCGGCGTTCATGACACCCACACCCGGTGCGGCGTACGACCTCATCGCGAACAACGTGCAGGCGGTGGTGCGCGGCAAGCCGGACGTCGTCCGCCTCGCCGTGGCCGCGCTGTTCGCCGAGGGCCACCTGCTGATCGAGGACGTGCCGGGCGTCGGCAAGACCACGCTCGCCCGGTGCATCGCGGCCAGCGTCGGCGGCGCGTGGCGGCGCATCCAGTTCACCCCCGACCTGCTGCCCGGCGACATCACCGGCGTGATGGTGTTCCACCAGGCCGTCGAGGGCTTCCGGTTCCACCCCGGCGGGATCTTCGCCAACGTGGTGCTGGCCGACGAGATCAACCGGGGCACGCCCAAGACCCAGGCGGCGCTGCTGGAGGTGATGGAGGAGGGCCGGGTCACCGTCGACTCGGTCGGCCACGACGTGCCCCGGCCGTTCCTGGTGGTGGCCACCCAGAACCCGATCGAGATGGAGGGCACCTACCGGCTGCCCGAGGCCCAGCTCGACCGGTTCCTGATGCGGCTGTCGGTCGGCTACCCCGACCACGACGCCGAGGTGATGGTGGTGCTCGGCGACCGCGCCGGGGTCAGCCCGGACGAGCTGCGCCCGGTGCTCGACCTGGCCGCGCTGGAACAGGTGATCGCCGAGGTGCGCAAGTGCCGGGTGGCGCCGGAGATCGTGTCCTACGCGGTGCGGCTGGCGTCCGCGAGCCGCACCCACCCGGCGGTCCGGCACGGCGTCAGCCCGCGCGGCAGCATCGCGCTCATCCGCGCGGCGCAGGCGTTCGCGGCCACGCACGGCCGCGACTACACCGTGCCCGACGACGTGAAGGACGTCGCGCACCCGGTGATGCGCCACCGCCTGGTGCTCACCCCGGACGCGGAACTCGGCCGCCGTCAGCCCGCGCACGTGGTGGACGAACTGCTCGCGGACACCCCCGCGCCCACGGCCGCGATCGGGGGCTGAGCGTGCGCCTCACCCGCCGTGGGGCCGTGGTGCTGGCCGCCGCCGCGCTCGGCGGCGCGCTGGGCGTGCTCGCCGGCTACCCGCTGTTCCAGGCGCTGGCCGGGGTGGCGCTGGGCGGCGTGCTGGCCGCCGCCGTGACCACCATGTTCCGGCCGGACGTCGAGATCAGCCGCACCCTGCACCCGGACCGGGTGGAACGCGGCGAGGCGGCGCTGGCGTCCCTGGTGGTGCGCAACCCGACCGCGCGCCGGCAGGGCGGGTTCACCGCCGGCGACCGGGTCGGGTCCGGCACCCACACCGTGCGGGTGCGCCCGCTCGCGCCCGGCGCGGAGGCCACCTACCACTACGAACTGCCGACCCGCGGCCGCGGGCTGCTGCGCGTCGGACCGTTCGCGGTGCACCGGTTCGACCCGTTCGACCTGGTGCGCGGGCACCCCACCATGGGCGACCCGCGCGACCTGTGGGTGCACCCGCGCACGCACCCGGCGCGACCGGCCCGGGTCGGGCACCCCCGGCACCACTACGACGGCCCGGTGGACGACCCGCCGTTGCGCGGCACCACCGACCTGCGGGCCGTGCGCGAGTACGTGATGGGCGACGAAGTCCGGCACCTGCACTGGAAAGCGACCGCGCGGACCGGCCGGCTGATGGTGCGCGAGTACGCCGACCCGGCGCGGACGGTGTGCGCGGTCGTGCTGGACACCCGGCGCGCCGCCCTGCCGCCGGCGGTGTTCGAGGAGGCGGTCGAGGTGGCGGCGTCGCTGGTGAAGGCGTCCGCCGCGGCCGGCCAGCCGGTCCGGCTGCTCACCTCGGGCAGCGACACGGCGGTGGACGGCGGGCTGCGCGCGGCGCGGGCGCTGCTGGACGAGCTGTGCCTGGTCGGGCAGGGCGGCGCGGACCTGGTGCCCGCCGGGGTGATCGCCCGGCCGGGCGGCGCGCTGGTCGTGGTCACCGGGGCGGACGCCGACCTCGGCCCGGTCGCCCGGTGGAAGCCGGACACCGTGGTCCGGCTCGGTGTGCGACGCCCGCCCGCGCCCGGCGTGATCAGCGCGGTGGACGCGGCCGGCGCGGTGGCGCGGTGGAACGTGCTGCGCGGCGGTTCGGCGTGAACGCGGCACCGGACCGGCTCGCCGTCGCCGGGCTGCTCGGCTCGACCGCCGCGGCCGGGCTGCTGTTCGCGCCCGTGTTCGGGCTCGACGTGCTGCTGCTGCCCGTCCTCCTGGTCGTCCTGGTGGGGTGCGGGGCGTTCGAACTCGGGGCGCGGTTCGCCTGGGCGGCGGCGGCGCGGCCGGTGGTCGTGCCGGTCCTGGGGGTGTCGGCGCTGATCGAGTCGGTGCTGTTCCCGACCACCGCCGCCGGGCTGCCCACCGGCGCGACCTGGCGGGTGCTGTGGCGCGGGCTGTCCGAGGGGTGGCTGCTCACCCTCCAGTCGACCTGGCCCGCGCGGCCCGAACCCGACCAGGTGCTGTTCGTGCCGCTGGCCGTGCTGCTCGCGGTCGCGCTCGGCCTGGAAGTGCTGGTGCGGCTGAGGAAACCCCTGGTGGCGCTGCTGCCCGGGTTGGCCGTGCTCGCGCTGTCCCAGGCGTACCAGGCGGCGACCGGGGTGGCGGCCGTCGTCGGCGCGGCGGGATTCGCCGCGCCGGCGGCGTTGCTGCTGTGGGCGGACCGCCCGAGCCGGCGCGCGCCGGAGCGGCGCACCGCCCGCCGACTGTCCGATGTGGACGTTCGACCGGTGGCGGCCACGCTGGTGGCCGTGGTGGTCTGCGGGGTGGCGCTGGGCGGGCTCGACCCGTTCGGGCGGGAACCGTTCCGGCTCAAGGACGACCAGTCCGTGCCGCTGCGGTCGCAGCAGGTCGCCAGCCCGTTGAGCGACGTCGCCCGCCGGCTGGGCGACCCGGACCGCGAGGTGTTCCGCTACCGGGGCAGTGCGGCGGACCGGTGGACCGTGGTCGTGCTGGACGAGTTCGACGGCGTGAACTGGACGCCCACCCCCCGCCTGCGCCGGCTCGGCGTCGGGCGGCCGGGCCCGGCCGGCGACACCACCCGGGCCGCCGAGGTCCGGGTGTCCGAGCTGCCCGGCCCGTGGCTGCCCAGCCAGTCCGTGCCGCTCGCCGTGGACGGCCTGGCCCCGCTGGTCGACGAGTCCGCCGGCACCCTCCTGCTGGACCCGCCGGAGGCGACCGCGCGCTACCGGCTGACCTGGTCCGACCCCCGGATCGACGCCGCCGCGCTGGGCGTGCGGCCGGTCGACACCCGGCTGGGCGGCCTCGGCGGGCTGGGCGTCGTGCCGCCGGAGATCGACGCGCTGGCCCGTGACGCGGTGCGCGGCCTGCGCCCGACCTTCCAGTCCGCGCTGCAGCTGGACCGCTTCCTGAGCACCAACTACCGGGTCGCCGACACCGACCGGCCGACCGGCCACGGGTGGCCGCAACTGCGGCGGTTCCTCACCGAGACCAAGCGCGGCACCAGCGAGCAGTTCGCCGCCGCGTACGTGGTGCTGGCCCGGCTCAACGGCATCCCGGCCCGGCTGGCGGTCGGCTACCGGGGCGGTGCCGAGTCGGCCGGGGAGCGGGTGGTGCGCAACCGGGACGTGCTGGCGTGGCCCGAGGTGGCCGTGGAAGGCGTCGGCTGGGTGCCGCTGGACCCGACCTCGTCGGCGGGCGCGGCGGGCGTGGACGCCGAGACGTCCGGCCTGGCCAAAGCCGCTGAGGAGGCCCGCCGGCAGTTGCCGCCGGAGGACGAGCTGCGCCCGCCGCAGCCGCCCCGCCCGGACCCGGCGGACGCGTCGGCGAGCGGCGTGGACCCCGGCCGGGTGGCGGCGATCGCCGGGATCGTGGTCGGCGGGTTGGCGGTGTGCTGGCTGGTCGGGGTGCCGCTGGCGAAGGCCGTGCGGCTGCGCCGGCGTCGGCGGCGGACCGGGGCGGAGGGCGTGATCGCCGCGTGGTCCGAGGTGTGCGACCGGCTGCGGGCGCACGGGGTGCCGTACCGGATCGGGATGACGCCCCGGGACCTGGCGTCCTCGGCGGTGCCGGTGACCGGCGACGGCACGGCGCGGCCGATCGCGCGGCTGGGGCGGGTCCTGGACATGGCCCTGTGGTCCGGGGTGCGGGTCGGCGACGGTTCCGTGCGCCGGGCGTGGGACGAGGAACGCGCGGTGCACCAGGGCTTGGCCACCCGCCCGTTCCGGACGAGGCTCCGCGCCGCCGTGGACCCCCGCCCGCTGCTGCCGCCGCCCCGGCGTTCCTAGGTCTTCGGCCGCGTTTCGGTTTCCGCACCGCCGGCTGCGGTGACGGGGCCGGCGCCGCATCGGCCCGTGCGTCGCGCCACCGGATGCGGGCCGCGAGTGCGGCGCGGGGCGGTGGACTCGATCCGGTTCGGCCGGCTGGAGCAGGTCGGCGGGAACACCAAGCCGGGTCGACGTTCCGAGGCGCTAGATGGTGCAACGAGCGCCGCGGATCGCGACCGGTTCGGTGGTGTAGATGTGCCGGCTGTCGGTGCCGCGGATCTGGAAGCAGTAGCCGCGCACCGGGTCCACCGGGACCCGCATGGTGCGTTCACGGCGCGCGGTCAGCACCATCGTGTCGATCCGGTCGCCCGCGACGACCACCGCGAAGTCGAGGTCGCCGTCCGCGCGCCAGGTCAGGTCCACGTGGTCGACCTGGTCCGAGGGCGGCTCCAGCACGAGGTTCACCTCGGCGGGCGCGGCGGACCGGGGCGCGGGCGGCTCGACGACGGGCGGCTGCCCGGCCTGGGCGGTGGTGCTCGGCGCGGTCGCGCCGGGCCCGACGACGATCGGCGTGACGACGATCCCCGCGACCACCACGACACCGAGCCCCACCAGGATCGCGGTGCGCCGCTTGGGTTTCGCGGCCTTCGCGGCCGCGCCGTCGGTGGTGTGCAGCAAGGTCCGCCCGGGGTTCGCGGGCACCCCCGGAACCGGGAACCGTTGTGCCGCAACGGCAGCCTGGGTCGGCGGTGGCGCGGCCGGCACGGCGGTTGCCGGGATCGTCGCAGGGGGCGGGGGAAGCGCCGCAGCCGCGTTCCCGAAAACCTCGGGCGGCGTCGGGGGAGCCGGGCGGGCGCTCGGGGGAGCGGCGGCGAAGTCGTCGAAGTCGAAGGCGTCCGCCTCCGCCGACGCCTCGACCTCGGCACCGTCCCCGGCCACCGCTGCCACGCCGACCTCGCCCGCCGGCGGAGCCGGAGGCGGCCCGGTCGCCGGAGCCGGAGGCGGGCCGGGCGGAACGTTTGGCGAAACCGGCGGCGGGGTGGGCGTTCGCGGGCCGTGGAAGAGGTGGTCCAGGACGGCTGCCACCGAGGCCGCGTCGGGCGGCCGGGCGGCGGGGTCCTTGGCCAGCAGGCGGCCGATCACGTCGGACAGCGCGTGCGGCACGCCACCCAGCGGCGGCACCTGTTCGCGGAGCACGCGCAGGATCCGTTCGCCCGGCTGCTCACCGGTCCGCCTGGGGAACGGGGGCGCGCCGGTCACCGCCGCGTACAGCACCGCGCCGAGCCCGTACAGGTCCGTGGCGACCGACCGCGTGTCGTCCCGCAACGTCTCCGGTGACGTGTACTCCAGCGCGTACGTCGGATCCCGGGGAAACCGCTCGCGCAGCACCAAGCCGAAGTCGGCCACCACCCACTCGCCGGACTGCCGCAACAGCACGTTGTGCGGTGTCACGCCCCCGTGCACCACCCCGGCGGCGTGCGCGGCGGCCAGCGCCCGCGCCACCGTCGCCCCGATCCCGAACACGTCGCGCAACGCGGGCCGGTGACCGTCGAGCGCCTCGGCCAGCGACAGCCGGCACAGCTCCATCCGCACGCCCGACCGCCCGTCGGGCAACTCCACCACGCCGTCCACCGGCAGCACCGACCGCGCGCCGACCAGCGACAGCCGCTCGCGTTCCAGCCGCGCCGCGGTGTCCCGGTCGAACCGGTCGCCGAAGACCTTCACCGCGACCTCGGCCCCGGTGCTCAGCCGGCCCGCGTACACGGTGGCGACCGGGCCCGACGCGAGCGGTCTCGGGTCGAGGACACGTGCCTCCACACCCATCGTCCCGCTCTCCCGCTCCAGGCTTCCCGTCGGCACCCGCCCAGCGTAGGAACGCCCGGCCCGGCACCGGGTCCGCGCGGCAGGTTCCTGCCTGCGCCGCCCACCGCCGACCGGTCCGGTCGAAGCTGGTCCCCATGCAGACTACCGGCCTGGTGCGGGTCACCGTCGCCGCTCCGCAGCGCCGCATCGACCTGGCGCTGCCGGAACAGGCCGCCGTCGCCGAGATCCTGCCCGGCCTGCTGGCCCGCGCGGGCGAGGGACTGGCCGACGACGGCGTGGCGGACGGCGGCTGGCTGTTGCGCCGCGCGGACGGCACCCCGCTCGAACCGGACCGCACGCTCGCCGCGCACCGGGTGCGGGACGGGGAGATCCTGCACCTGGTGCCGCGCCGCGTGGACTGGCCCGAACTGGAGTACGACGACCTGGTCGACGCGATCGCCACGGGCCGTCCGGGCCGCGTGTGGGGTCCCCGGCACACCCGCCGCGCGGGTCTCGCGGTGGGCGCGGCGGCGCTCGTGCCGGTCCTGGTCGCGGTGGTGCGCGCCGGTCCGCCGTGGGGGAGCCCGGCGTCGTGGGCGCTCGGCGCGACGGCACTGCTGCTGCTCGTCGCCGTGGCGTTGGCCCGCGCGGTCGGCGATGCCGGGGCGGGCGCGGTGGTGGCGGCGGTCGCGCTGCCGTTCGCGTTCACCGGCGGGGGCCTGGTGTTGCTGGGGGACAAGGCACTCGCCGACCTGTCCGCCGGGCACCTGGTCCTGGCGGGCGCGGCGCTGCTGCTCGCGGCGCTGGTCGGCCACCTGGCGGTGCCCGCCGCGCCGGCGTTCTCGGTCGGCGCGATCACGGTCGGCGCGCTGTGCGTCGTCGGCGGGTGGCTCGGCAGCGGCGAGTGGGCGGCACCCGAGGCCGCGGCCGTCGTCGCGGGCGGCGTCCTGGTGCTGTCGACGGCGTTCGGGCCGTTGGCGCTGCGGTTGGGCCGGGTGCCGATGCCGGTGCTGCCCAGGTCGACCGCGGACCTGCTGCGCGACGAACCCCAGCCGCCGCTGGTGTCGGTGCACGCGGCGGTGGTGCGCGCGGACGCGCTGCTCACCGGGCTGCTCAACGGGTCGTGCGTCGCGGCGATGTGGTGCGAGATCGTGTTGGTGCGCAACGACGACACGTCCGCCGTCGTGCTGCTGGGCGTGCTGTCGGCCGGATTCCTGCTGCGCGCACGCCTGTATCCCGTTCTGCGCCAACGGATCCCGCTGCTCGCGGCCGGGGTGTTCGGCCTGGGCGGCCTGGCCATGGGGCCGTTGGCCGCGAACCGGGACGGCCTGCTCGTGCTGGTGGGCCCGCTGCTGTTCGTGGTGGCGGCCGGCGTGGTCGCGGCGGGCATGGCGTGGAGCACCCGCACGCCCAACCCGTACCCGGCGAGGTTCGCCGAGTACGCCGAGATCCTGGTGATGATCGCGGTCGTGCCGGTGGTGTGCGCGGTGCTCGGCCTGTACGGCTACGTGCGCGGACTGGGGGGCTGAAACCGTGGCGACCAAACGAGATCAACTCCAGGCGTACCAGTTCCTGGTGCAGCGCGCGACTTCCGCGCTGGTCACCGGCGAGACCGACCCGGAGCAGCCGCCGTTCCGACGTCCGGTGGGCGCGTCGTTCGCCGGTGTCGCGCTGGCGATCGTGGCGCTGGCGTGCGTCGGGGTGTACGGGATGGTCGTGCCGGGCGGTTCCGCCGCGTGGCGCAAGGACGACGCGGTGATCGTGGAGAAGGAGACCGGCACCCGGTACGTCTACCTCGACGGCCGGCTGCACCCGGTGGCCAACTACGCGTCGGCGTTGCTGCTGCTCGGCACGCACGGCACCACCGAGCGGGTCTCGCGGGACTCGCTGGCCGGCGTGCCGCGCGGCCCCCGGCTGGGCATCCCGGACGCGCCCGACGCGCTGCCCGGCCCGGACCGGCTGCTGTCCGGGGCGTGGTCGCTGTGCTCCGCGCCGGCCGACGACGCGGCGGGCAGCCGGATCGAGGAGTCGGTGCTGCTGGTCGGTGCCGCGCCCGGCGACGGCGCGGAGCTGGGCGACCGGGCGCTGCCCGCCGAGCTGACCACGACCGGCGAGCGGTTCCTGGTGTGGCGCGGGCACCGGCACCGCATCGACGACTACGGCGCGGTCGGCACCGGGCTGGCGCTGACCGCGCGGCCGTGGGCCCGGGTCGGCCGGGCGTGGCTGGACGTGCTGCCCGAGGGCGACCCGATCGGCCCGCTGCCCGTGCCGCGCGCGGGCGAGCCGTCCACCGCCGTGCCGGGCAAGCCGGACCTGCGGATCGGCACGCTGCTGGTGGTGCGCTCGTCGGGCGGCGGCACCCAGCACTACCTGGTCGAACCGGACGCGCTGCGCCCGATCAGCGAGTTGCAGTACGACGTGCAGCGCGCGTTCACGCCCGTCCTGGCCGCCTACCCGGGCGCCGAGCCGACCGCGCTGCCGCTGGCCCCGGCGCTGGCCGCCGCCGCCCGCCGGCTCGACCCGGTGCCCGCCACCGAGGGCGCGCCGCCGGTCGCCCGCCCGGAGTTCGCGCCGCTGCCGGACCACGAGTCGACGGTGTGCGCGACGTTCGACCCCGGCCGCTCCGCACCGCGCCTGGTCGTGGAGCCGAGCCTGCCCCGGTCCGACCCGATGACCACGACCGGCCGCCGGGACGCCGAGGGCACGCCGCTCGCGGACCGCGTGCACGTGCCGCCGGGGTGGGCGGCGGTGGTCGAGTCGATGCCGTCGGCGAACGCGCCGGCCGGCACCTACACCGTCGTCACGGACCTGGGCCGGCGCTACCCGGTGGCCTCGCCCGAGCTGCTGGAGGTGCTCGGCTACCCCGGCGTCCACCCGGTCCGGCTGCCCGCCGGCCTGGTGGTGCGGTTGCCGGAAGGCCCCGGCCTCGACCCGGCCGCCGCCGCCCGGCAGTCACCGGGTGGGTGACATCGAGTCCATCAGCTGGGCGACCACCTCGCCGTACAGGCCGGTGCGCACCACGGTCGGCTCCATCACGTGCTGGAGCGCGAGCCCGAGGAACAGGCCGTTCAACGCGACCGCGAGGTCCGCCGCCGGGATGTCGGACTTCAGCGTGCCGTTGTCCATCTCGTGCTGGATGAGGGCGGCCATCAGCCCGCGCACCGAACGCGCCCCCTCGGAGAACCGGTTGCGCACGTCGGTGTCGCGGGCGGCGGCGAACAGGAACTCCATGTGCAGCAGGAACCACTCGGGGTTCTGCTTGAGGTCGACCATCGACCAGTGCGTCACGGTCCGCATCCGGTCCCGCAGCGTGCCCTCGGCGGCCAGGAACACCTCGGCGATCTGCTCCGCGCGCCGGGTCGTGGTCTGCTCGTAGAGCGCGTAGTACAGGTCCAGCTTGTTGCGGAACTGCGAGTAGACCGCGCCGTGCGTGTACCCGGCCTCCACCGCGATGTCGCCGACCGAGGCACCGGAGTACCCCTTGCGCGCGAACACCCGGGCCGCCGCGTCGAGCAGCTCGTCGCGGGTCTGCGCGGCGCGTTCCGCGCGGGTCGGACGGTTCGTGGTCACGGTATTGCGTCCCTGATCCGGATTGTGGCCGCAATCCAAGCGGTGCCACCCACCATAACCCGCCACACCCACCCGGACCCGCGCAACGTCCCGACCAGGTCGTTCGGGCGATTCCGGCCCCAGGCGGGACGTCCGGCCGGCGCGCGGCCGAGTTCGGGCGAACCCGAAATAGCCGGGCCTGGTGGTGGCGCGCCGGGTGCATCCTGGTCCGGCGGTCGCTGCCGGAGGCGCACGGCCGGGAGGGCGTCCCGTGGCGGCGATACCTCGACCAGAGCCCGGATCCGACCCCGCTGCGGCCACCGGACCGGCGTCGGCCAACGTGCTGTCCGACACCACGGTCGACGGGCACGTCCTACAGGTCGGGGTGGTGCACGGCGGAGTCCACGTGCACCGGGAACCGGGCCGCGACGCGCCACGCCAACTGCCGGCGGCACCACCGTCGTTCAGCGGGCGCGCCGACGCGCTGGCCGCGCTGGACCGGGCACTGACCGGCGTCGACACCGGTCCGCTGCCCCGGGAACCCGCTGCCGGGGCGACCCCGATGCTGGCGGCCATCGGAGGCGCGGGCGGCGTCGGCAAGACCTGGCTGGCCCTGCACTGGGCCCACGCGCGGCGGGACCGGTTCCCGGACGGGGTGCTGTTCGCGGACCTGCGCGGCTTCAGCCCCAGCGGCGACCCCGTGCCACCCGCGGCGGCGATCCACGGGTTCCTCGACGCACTGGGCGTCGAGCCCGACCGGATCCCCACGGACCTCGACGCGCGCGCCACGATGTTCCGCAGCCTGGTCTCGGGCCGGCGGATGATGATCCTGCTGGACAACGCCGCTTCGTCGGACCAGGTCATCCCGCTGCTGCCGGGCAGTCCCGGCTGCGCGGTGCTGATCACCTGCCGCACCAGGCTCGCCTCGGTCATCGACCGGCACGGCGCCCACCACCTGCAACTGGACGTGCTCACCGACGAGGAGTCGCGGGTGCTGCTGGCCGCGCGCCTGGGCGCGGCGCGGGTGGCCGCCGAGCCGGGGGCGACCGACGAGCTGGTCGACCTGTGCGGGCGCTACCCGCTGGCGTTGTCGATCATGGCCCGCCACGCGCACACCCGCCCCGCCGTCCCGTTGGCCGAACTCACCGCCGAGCTGCGCGAACTCGGCCTGGAGATGCTGGACCACGACACCGACCCGGTCGCCAGCCTGCCCGCCGTGCTGTCGTGGTCGCTGCGCAGCCTGACCGGCGAGCAGCGGCGGGTGTTCGCGCTGCTCAGCGTCGCTCCCGGCCCGGACACCGGCCTGGCCGCCGCAGCGGCCCTGACCGGACTGCCGGAGGCCCGGACGCGCCGGGCACTGCGCACCCTGGAGGACGTCTCGTTGGTCGACCGGCACCCGGGAGGCCGCTACGCGATGCACGACCTGATCCGCGAGTACGCCGCCACGATCGCCGGGGAACCGGAGGAACCGGCGGCCCTGGACCGGGTGGTCGACTTCTACCTGCACACCGCGTGCGCCGCCGACCGGCTCCTGGAACCCCACGCCCAGCCCCTCCGGCTCGACCCGCCGGCACCGGGCGTCCGCCCGCTCCCGCTCCCCGACGACGTGGCGGCGATGGCCTGGCTGGAGACCGAGTACGCCCACCTGCTGGCCGCCCAGCAGGTGGCCGTCGCCCGGCACCGCCACCAGGTGGTGTGGCAGCTGGCGTGGGCGCTGACCGCGTTCCACGGCAGGCGGGGCCACCGCCGCGACGCGGTGGCGGTGTGGCGTGCCGGGCTGGACGCCGCGAACCACCTGCCGTCACCGGTCACCCGCGTGCGGGCCCTGCGCCTCCTCGGCCGAGCCCACCACCGGCTGGGCGAGGACGAGGAGGCGATCGGGCACCTGCACCGGGCACTCGTGCTGGCCGAACGCCACAGCGAACCGATGGAGCGGGCCCACACCCACTACGTGCTCGCGTGGACCTTGGCCCGCCGCACGGACACCACACGGGCTGTCGAACACGCGCGGCGCGCACTGGGGCTCTACCGCGCGCTCGGCCAGTCCGCCGGGCAAGCCAACGCGCTCAACCAGGTGGGTTGGCTGACCGCACGCCTGGGGGATCACGACGTGGCCCGCGCCCACTGCGAAGCCGCGCTCGTCCTGCACCGCCGCCACCGCGACCTGGACGGGGAAGCCGCCGCCCTGGACAGCCTCGGCTACATCGACCACCACACCGGACGGCACCGCGAGGCCGTCGCCCACTACCGGCAGGCCCTCCGCCTGTTCGACCTGCTCGGCAACATCACCTCGGCGGCCGACACGTTCGACGACCTCGGCCGGTCCTGGGTCGCCCTCGGCCGCCGCGACGAGGCGCGGGCGGCGTGGGTGCAGGCGCGGGACCGCTACCGGCAGCAGGGACGCGCGTCCGACGCGGCGGGCGTGCAGCAGCGGCTCGACGGGCTCGACCGCGAAGGTCTCCGGTGAACCCGTACCGGTGCCGGGTGCGGCCGGGAGTCGCCCGCCAGGGCTGTTTCCGCACCGTCCGCCGGACGTTTGTTCGCCGCCGGTCGAGGCGATCGGACCGGCGGCCGTCGTCGCGAGCGGGTGGGGACGGTTCCGGGGTGGTGCGCACCGCACGATCTTGGTCACGCCATACGTATTTCATGCGCCGCCTATGCTTCGGCGGGGGAAATACGTGAAATGCGGTCCGATACATGATTCCACCGGCCCCGGATTCTTGAATCATGAATGACCGGTCCATGCCTGACCGACGGCTTTCATGATTCCACGATCCGTTGGTGGAGTGCGGCGGGCCAGGCGTTGACCAGGGTCAGGGCGTCGAAGAGGCGCTTGAACTCCGGCACGTTGTCCTTGGTTTTGGACCGGTCGTTCGGGCGTTCCACCTCGGGGTATTCGTGCCGGATCGCCCGCAAGGTGTGGCGGACCACCGCCGCGCCGGACTCGTTGAAGTTCTTGACGTTCTTCTTGTGGCGGGCCAGGTCGATGCCGGGGGTGTCGTGCGCCATCGGCTTCAGGTGGGGCGCGTACAGCACGAGTTCCAGCCGGTTGTACTCCGAGATGCCGGGCAGCGGCTTGCTGGACTTGAGCAGGGCGGGGTTCCGGTAGTGCTCGATGCACCTCTCGATGATGCGCAGGATGGCAGGCACGTCGGCCGGTGACAGGATGTTCCAGGACCTCAGGTACTGCCAGTCCAGCCTGGCCTTGCCGAGTAAGGCTTCTTCCGGGTTGTACATGGAACCATCCCCGTAGGATTCGAAGAGGTCGCGCAGCGCCCGGTGGTCGGTGACCGCCGCTTTGGCGCACGCCTGGTCCAGGACTGCCAGCGCTGGGTCGGCGAAGTCCTGATCGTCCCCCCACAGCACGACGTGGACCGGTCCGGCCCGCCGCCAATCGCACTCGCCCCGCAACACCGAGGCCAACCCCTTCGGGCGGTGCCTGCGGTATTCCGCGTACACCGCGGTGAACATGTCGGTGACGGAGGTCTTCCGGGACGGGGGCGGTGCTTCCAGCACCAGGAAGATCATCGTGTACCGGTAGAGCTTCGCCATCCGCACGGCGTCGACCGGCACCGCCTCGACGTCGACACCCCGGGTACGGCACTGCTCGACGACGAGCTTCGCCAGCCTGTCGCACTTCAGCCCCGGGCCCTGGACGACCAGGGCCCAGCCGTCGGTGAACAGCTCGTCCCGGCGGGACCTCGGGACCGTCGCGGTCGCGGTGCCCGCCGGCGCCGTCCGATCGGTCCGGGTCGTGCCGACGACGGCCGATCCGCCCGCACCTTCCGCTGTGCCCGGGCCGGGGGCCGCGGCGTCTGTCATGCGTGGGAGGGTAGGTGAGCTGATCCACTGCCCACAGGGTCATTCATGAATCCGGCGGTCGTAGACCTATCCGGTCGAGATTCATGAATGAGGTGGAGCCCTCCGTTCGGCCGTGTCAATGTCGCTCGCATGGCTGACCAAAGCCCGATGTACTTCGGCCCGCTCCGCAGGCACGTCGCCTGCGCGGTCCGAAGGGCGATTCATGTGAGGGCGAACGCGGGTCTGCTCGCCCTCGCCCACGTGCACCTGCAATTGGGGCTGCGCTCGGAATGGGTGGTGAATTCCGCGCCACCGGAATCACCGGTGGACCGCTGGCACGCGCTGATGAACTGGTTGTTCGGCGCGTTACTCGACGATGATCCGAGGGATGGTGAGGCGAATGCACCACCAGTCACCACCGAAGAGGAGGAGGCAAGCATAGATCGTATCCTGGCTGCGGTCGGGTCGTTTCTCATGGCGGAGGCGGCGGCCCTCCAGGACCAGGTCGACATCTCGCTCGCGGTGGAACCCGCGGAGTTGCGCGAACTCGCCGAAATCGATGCCGTCGAACAGATGGGGATCGCCCTCGCGTCGGCCAACACTTCGGCCCACGCGCTGCTCGCGCACGTCGGTGCCGGGACGTGGCGGAGCGTCCTGGACTCGACGGTCGCCCCGCCGACGACCGGTCCCGATCGGCGCCTGCGGGCCGATTCGTCGACCACTGCGGTCGACGGTACTGCTTCCGGTGCGGCCGGCCAAGTGCGGACGCCGTCGGCCGACGATCGACTGCAAAACCGGCACGTGCCGTTGACGGTGGTCGTGGTGGACAACTCCGATCACGTCGTGAATGGCCGGTTGATCTTCCACAAAGTGCGTGATCTGGTACTCAGGCGGCTTTCCGGAATCTACACCACGTCCACCTCCCTGGCCGTGGTGTTCATCACGGTGGACGGCCGGCAGACTGATCCGGTATTGCTCGAAGTCGTCCACCCGCTGCGCCTTTCGGACGACAGCGAACGGATTTTGGAGCGATATCTCCAGATCACCTCCCGACCGGTGGAGGACGCGGTGGGCGGGGTCGCCGACCGGCGCGGACCGCCCGAGGTCGAGTTGCTCGACCGGATGGAGGACCTGGCCTCGGCGTTGACGTTCGCGGTGGAAGCGCTCGCCCCCGAGCAGATCATCGTGGTCAGCGACGCGTCCACGCGGTACTACGGGATTCCCGCCCAGCTGTTCGCTTCGGGTGCGTTGCCCGACCCCGGCGAGTACGTCGCGCGGATGCAGGACAAGGGGTACCGGCCGGATCTGCACGGGCGCACGGTCACCCTGGTCGCACCCAAGGCTTCCAGGGTGTTCACCGCCTACTGGATGGCGTTGTGCGGTGATTGCGAGGCCATCGAGTGGCTGGTGCTGGAGTTCGAGCCGGCGACGCCCGCGTCGGCGCGGGCGGACGCCGTGGGACGGGGGGTCGTCGGTGGCCGCGCGCCCGGTCCCGAGATCGGGGAGAAGCCGGTCCGCCCGGGGTGGACGATCGTGGTGGACGACGACGCCAAACCGCGCCGGGTCCTGCACCGGGCCACGTGGACGGTGACGTCGGTGGTCGCGGTGTCGGCGGCCGGGGGCTTCGCGGCGGGGATGAGCAACGGGGGATTGGCGGCCCTGGTGGTGCTCATCGTGCTGGCGACGATCCTGCCGCTGACCAGTAGGCAGGTCGCGCCGAGGTTCATGGGGCGGTTCGGCATCGCGGTGCTCCAGTCCACCAAGCTGCGGCACTTCGCCAACGTCGCCTTCGGCCAAGCGCCCCCGGTCGACGCCCGGTCGCCGACCGCCGGGGACACCGTCCACATCGGATCGATCCGGGTCCGCTCACCGATCTAGCCCGATTCCGGTATCTCGACCGCGCCGCCCGCGAGGGGTGCGCGGCAGGTTTGCCGTTCTCGGTGTCGGAAGGCCGCGTGGACGGCCTTCCGACACCGCCCCCGTCACGCCTGGTAGTCGCACTGGACCGATCGGGTGGACACCCCGGTGAGAGCGGCGTCTCCCGCCCGTCAACGACGCGTAAAGATGGCGTTGGGGCGTGTCAAGGGCGCATCAGGCGCGTCAAGGCGTCCTACTTCCTGATGCACCCTTTCCGGCGAGTGGCCTGTCGAAACGGCCTGGAACAGTCGGGAAGGGAGCGCGCTCATGGCCGATCTGGCTTATGCGCTGCTGCTGATCGGTGTCTTCGTGTTGCTGGCGCTGGGCGTCCGCGGACTGGAGAAGCTGTGAGCGGCACCGGGGTGGTGGCGAACGTCGTTGCCGGCGTGCTCGCGCTGCTGTTGATCGGCTACCTGTTCGTCGCTCTGATCAGGCCGGAGAAGTTCTGATGTCATCCACCGCGGCCGGCCTGCTCCAGGTCGGCCTGTTGATCGCCGCGCTGGCTGTGGTCTACCGGCCGTTCGGCGACTACATGGCGCGAGTCTACAGCGGCACCAAGCACTCGCGGGTCGAGCGCGCCGTCTACAAGATCGCGCGCGTCGACCCGGAGTCCGAACAGCGCTGGGGCACGTACGCGTTGGGCGTGCTGGGTTTCTCGTTCGTCGGGATCGTGTTCCTCTACGTCGTCCAGCGCGTGCAGTCCGTGCTGCCGTTCAACTTCGACCGGGGCGACGTCGAGCCGGGCATGGCGTTCAACACCGCCATCAGCTTCGTGGCGAACACGAACTGGCAGTCCTACGTGCCGGAGACCGTGATGGGCCACACGGTCCAGCTCATCGGCCTGACCGTGCAGAACTTCGTGTCCGCCGCCGTGGGCATGGCGGTCGCGATCGCGCTGGTGCGGGGTTTCGTGCGCCACCAGACCGACCGGTTGGGCAACTTCTGGGTCGACCTGGTGCGCGGCACGATCCGCATCCTGCTGCCGGTGTCGTTCCTGTTCGCCATCGTGCTGGTGGCGCTCGGCGTGGTGATGAGCTTCAAGTCCGGTGTCACGGTCGACGGCCAGTCCGTCGCCACCGCGCCGGTCGCCGGCCAGGAAGTGATCAAAGAGCTGGGCACGAACGGCGGCGGCGTGTTGAACGCCAACTCCGCGCACCCGTTCGAGAACCCCAACGGCTGGACCAACCTGATCGAGATCTTCCTGATCCTGGTGATCCCGGTCTGCCTGACCCGGACGTTCGGCACGCTGGTCGGCGACCGCAGGCAGGGCACCGTGCTGATCGGCGTGATGGGCACGCTGTGGGCGCTGATGCTCACCGTCATCTGGGTCGCCGAGGCGCACGGCCTGCGTCCGCTGGAGGGCAAGGAGGTCCGGTTCGGCATCCCGTCGAGCGCGTTGTTCGCCGACACCACCACGGCCACCTCCACCGGTGCGGTCAACTCGATGCACGACTCCTACACCGGCCTGGGCGGTGGTGGGACGTTGCTGAACATGCTGTTCGGCGAGATGACGCCGGGCGGTGTCGGCACCGGCCTCTACAGCATCCTGGTGATGGCGATCATCGCGATGTTCCTGGCGGGCCTGATGGTCGGCCGGACTCCGGAGTACCTGGGCAAGAAGCTGGGCCGGCGCGAGGTGACCGCCGCCGCCGTGTCGATCCTGGCCATGCCGACGGTGTTGCTGATCGGCGCCGGGATCGCGGCGATCCTGCCGAGCACGCAAGGGGCGTTGAACAACTCCGGTGAGCACGGCCTGTCCGAGATCCTCTACGCCTACGCGTCGGCGTCGAACAACAACGGCAGCGCGTTCGCCGGGATCACGGTCACCAGCGACTGGTTCCAGGCCTCGCTCGGGGTGTGCATGGCGCTGGGCCGGTTCATGCCGATCGTCGCCGTGCTGTGCCTGGCCGGCTCCCTCGCGGCGCAGAAGAAGGTGCCGGTCACGGCCGGGACGCTGCCCACCACGGGCCCGTTGTTCGCGTCGCTGCTGGGCGGCAGCATCGTGCTGGTCGCCGCGCTCACCTTCGTCCCCGCTCTCGCCCTCGGTCCCATCGCGGAGGCCCTGCTGTGACCACCACCACCGACCGTCCACAGCGGACTCCCGAGGAGATCCGCGACCGCCACGCGCGCAACCTGGGCCGCCAGGTTTCGGCCGGCGTGTTCAACCCCCGCCAGCTGCTCACCTCGTTCCCGGACGCGCTGCGCAAGTTCCACCCGCGCCACCAGTTGCGCAACCCGGTCATGTTCGTGGTGTGGGTGGGGTCGATCCTGGTCACCGTGTTCGCGATCGGCGACCCCGGCGTGTTCACCATCGCGGTCGCGGTGTGGCTGTGGTTCACCGTGCTGTTCGCGAACCTGGCCGAGGCCGTCGCCGAGGGGCGCGGCAAGGCGCAGGCGGAATCGTTGCGCAAGACCAAGACCGACGCCGTCGCCCGGCTCACCGACGGCCGCACGGTGGCCGGCACCGAGTTGCAGGTCGGCGACCTGGTCGTGGTCGAGGCGGGCGAGGTGATCCCCGGCGACGGCGACGTGGTCGAGGGCATCGCCACCGTGGACGAGTCCGCGATCACCGGCGAGTCCGCCCCGGTCATCCGCGAGTCCGGCGGCGACCGCTCGGCCGTCACCGGCGGCACCACCGTGCTCTCGGACCGGATCGTCGTGCGGATCACCACCAAGCCCGGCGAGTCCTTCGTGGACCGGATGATCGCGCTCGTGGAAGGCGCGCAGCGGCAGAAGACGCCCAACGAGATCGCGTTGACGATCCTGCTGTCCACCTTGACGATCATCTTCATGCTGGCCGTGGTGGCGTTGCAGCCCTTCGCGATCTTCTCCGGCGGCGAGCAGTCGGTGATCGTGCTGACCGCGCTGCTGGTCTGCCTGATCCCCACCACGATCGGCGCGCTGCTCTCCGCGATCGGCATCGCCGGCATGGACCGCCTGGTCCAGCGCAACGTCCTGGCCACCTCGGGCAAGGCGGTCGAGGCGGCCGGCGACATCGACACCCTGCTGCTGGACAAGACCGGCACCATCACCTGGGGCAACCGCCGGGCCACCGAGTTCATCCCGGTGCGCGGCACCTCGATGGACGACCTGGTCGACGCCGCACGGCTGTCCAGCCTCGCCGACGGCACCCCGGAGGGCCGCAGCGTGGTCGAGCTGTGCGCGTCCGAGCACGGCCGCTCCGCCGAACCGACCGACGCGGAGAAGGCGGGCGAGTTCGTGCCCTTCACCGCGCAGACCCGGATGAGCGGCATCGACCTGGACGGCCGGAGGATCCGCAAGGGCGCGGCGAGCGCGTTCACCCTCGACGAGTCCACCAGGACCGTCGTGGACGAGATCAGCGCCCAGGGCGGCACGCCGCTCGTCGTCGCCGACGACGACGCCGTGCTCGGCGTGATCCGGCTGTCGGACGTGGTCAAGCCCGGCATGCGCGAGCGGTTCGCCGAACTGCGCTCGATGGGCATCCGCACGGTGATGGTGACCGGCGACAACCCGTTGACCGCCAAGGCGATCGCGGACGAGGCGGGCGTGGACGACTACCTCGCCGAGGCCAAGCCCGAGGACAAGATGGCGCTCATCCGCGCCGAGCAGGAGGGCGGCAAGCTGGTCGCGATGACCGGCGACGGCACCAACGACGCCCCCGCCCTCGCGCAGTCCGACGTCGGCGTGGCCATGAACACCGGCACCTCGGCGGCCAAGGAAGCCGGGAACATGGTGGACCTGGACTCCGACCCCACCAAGCTGATCGAGATCGTGGAGATCGGCAAGCAGCTGCTGATCACCCGGGGCGCGCTGACCACCTTCAGCGTGGCCAACGACCTGGCGAAGTACTTCGCGATCCTGCCCGCCATGTTCGCCGCGATCTACCCGCAGCTCGACCGGCTCAACATCATGCACCTCGGGTCGCCGCAGTCCGCGATCCTGTCCGCGGTGATCTTCAACGCGCTCATCATCGTCGTGCTGATCCCGTTGGCGCTGCGCGGGGTCCGCTACCAGCCCTCCAGCGCCTCCGCGCTGCTGCGCCGCAACCTGCTGATCTACGGGCTGGGCGGCGTCGTCACGCCGTTCGTCGGGATCTGGCTGATCGACCTGCTCGTGCGACTCATCCCCGGAATCGGGTGACCCAGTGAACAACTTCGCCAAACAAGCCCTCGCCGGACTGCGCGTCCTGCTGGTGCTGACCGTCATCACCGGGGTCCTGTACCCCACCGCCGTGTGGGCCGTCTCCCGGCTGCCCGGACTGCACGCCAACGCCGAAGCCGTCGACACCACCCTGATCGGCGTCGACCGCGAAGGCGACCAGTGGTTCCACACCCGGCCCTCGGCGGCCACGCCGCCCGCGTCGGGCGGTTCCAACAAGAGCGAGCGCAACGCCGACTACGACACCGTGGTCGCCGAACGCAGGACCGCTGTGGCGCAACGGGAAGGCGTCCCCGAGGACCAGGTCCCCGAAGACGCCGTGACCGCCTCCGGATCCGGGCTCGACCCGCACATCAGCCCCGCCTACGCCGAACTCCAGACTCCTCGCGTGGCCCGGCAGAACGGCCTGGGCGAGGACCTGGTGCGGCAACTGGTGCGGGACAACACCGACGGTCGCGGTGCCGGCATCCTCGGCGAGCCCGGCGTCAACGTCACCGCCCTCAACCGGGCGCTGGAAGCCGCGAAGTGAGCGCGACGGTGGCCGCCCGCCAGGCGGCCACCGTCACCTCCCGGCCACCATCACCTCTCCACCGCGGCGAGCCGCCACAGCGAGACCACCTCGGCCGCCCGCTGCTCGGCGAACGGACCCCGGCGGGTCCGGTGCCGGGGCCGGACGTCCAAGCGGTCCAGCACGGTCAGCCCGGCGTCGGCGATCGTCGCGGCGAGTTCGCCGGGTGCCCGCAGCCCGAGCCGCTCGGCCAGGTCGGACAGCACCAGCCAGCCCTCCCCGCCGGCGGTGAGGTGCCGCGGCAGCCCGTGCAGGAAACCGCGCAGCATCACCGAGTCCGGGTCGTACACGGCGGCGTCGAGCGACGACTCCGGCACGCCGGGCAGCCACGGCGGGTTGCACACCACCAGGTCGGCGCGGCCCGGCGGGAACAGGTCGGCCCGCACCACCTCGACGCCGTACCGCGCGGTGTTCTCCCGCGCGCACGCGACCGCGCGCGGCTCGACGTCGGTGGCCACCACGCGCCGCGCGCCCCGGCGGGCCAGCAGCGCCAGCACTCCGGTGCCGGTGCCGACGTCGAACACCGTCACGGGGTCCGGCCACGGCGCGGCGGCCACCAGGTCGAGGTAGTCCTGCCGGGTCGGCGCGAACACCCCGTGGTGCGGGTGGATCCGTTCGCCCAGCACCGGCACCCACAGCCCTTCGGTGCGCCGGCGGTGCGCGCCCAGCACGCCGAGCAGCTCGGTGAGCGGGACCAGCAGTGGACCGGGCGGGAAGACCGGCGCGCACGCGTCGGCGACTTCGGGCGCGTGCCGCAACGCGACCCGGTGGCCATCGGTCAGCTCGACCACCAGCCGGCTGAGCAGGTGCGCCCGCCGCGCGACGGCCCGACGGTGCTCGCCGAACGTCGCCCCGCGCGGCTCCAGCCGGCGTTTCGCCGCCGCCGGCACCTGCCGGGCGGTGCGGTAGTCGCCCCGCCAACAGCACGGCGCGGTCGCGCCGGGCCCAGCGGAGCAGGTGGTCGGCGCGCAGCTCGTCGCCCGCGACGACCGGGGACAGCGGCACGCGGTGGCGGGAAGCCCACCTGGCCGTGCGGATCAGGCCGTGTTCCGGCCGGCTGACGTGGGGGTGGTGGTGCACCGGTGACTCCGGACGACGGGGAACCGCCTCCGGAGGGTGTGCCGTCCGAAGACGGCTCCGTTCGGGATGAGGGCAGCCGTCAGCAGGACGGGACTCTCCACACCACCGAACCGGGGACCACGCCGCGACCTCACCAGCGGGTCACGCGTTCAAGTACGCCAGGACCGCCTGCACGCGGCGGTGGCCGCCGTCGTCGTTGGGCAGGTTCAGCTTGGTGAAGATGTTGCGGATGTGCTTGAGGACCGCGCCCTCGCTCACCACGAGGGTGCCCGCGATGGTCGCGTTGTTGTGGCCCTCGGCCATCAGCGAGAGCACCTCGCGCTCGCGCGCGGTCAGCGTCGCCAGCGGGTCGTCCGGCTTGCGGCGCACCAGCAGTTGGGAGATGACCTCCGGGTCCATCGCGGTGCCGCCCTCGGCCACCCGGGTCAGCGCCTCGACGAACCGCTCGACCTTGCCCACCCGCTCCTTGAGCAGGTAGCCGACCCCGCCCGCGCCGTCGGCCAGCAGCTCGGCCGCGTAGCTGTTCTCCACGTACGCCGACAGCACCAGCACCGGCAGCCCGGGGTGGATGCGCCGGGCCTCGGACGCCGCGCGCAGCCCCTCGTCGGTGAACGTCGGGGGCAGCCGCACGTCGGTGACCACGGCGTCCGGCCGGTCGTCGGCGATCGCGGCCAGGAACTCGGTCGCGTTGTCCACGGCCGCCACGATGGTCATGCCCGCGTTGCCCAGCAGCAGGGTCAGACCTTCGCGCAGCAGCACGTCGTCCTCGACGATCACAACCCGCAAGGAAGCTCCACTCGCAACACGGTAGGTCCGCCTGGCGGGCTGCTCAGGTCGGCGTGGCCGTCGAACGCGTCGGCACGGCGCTGTATGCCGACGATACCCGTGCCGAGGTCGCCGTCGGCACCACCCCGCCCGTTGTCCCGGACCGTGATGAACAGCCGGTCCGGCGACGCGTCCAGCCGGACCGAGGCGGCGTCGGCCGCCGAGTGCTTGGTGATGTTGGTCAGCGCCTCGGCGATGATGAAGTACGCCGCCGCCTCGATCGCGGCGGGCTGCCGCCCGATCGGCGCCACCTCCAGCGAGGTCGGCACCGGGCAGCGGGCCGCGAGCGCGGAGACCGCGCCGTCCAGGCCCCGGTCGGACAGCACCGGCGGGTAGATGCTGCGCACCACCTCGCGCAGCTCGGCCAGCGCGTCGGTCGCGGTGTCCTGCGCCTTCCTGACCAGACCGAACGCCGCCTCCGGGTCCCGTTCGCGCATCTGGTCGGCGATGCCGAGCTGCATCACGACGGCGGCGATCCGGGCCTGCGCGCCGTCGTGCAGGTCACGTTCGATGCGCCGCAGCTCGGCCCCGTGCGCCTCCAGCGCGCCGGCCCGGGAGGCGGTCAGCTCGGCCACCCGGTCGGTCAGCCGCACGCCCTCCGGGGGCGAGAGCAGGGTGCGCGCCAACAGGGCGTGCCACCGGGCGAACCGGGGTGTCTGGAAGGCCAGCCAGGCCATGACCAGGCCCGCCACCGGGGTGAGCGCGGCGGTCGACCACGAGTCCACGACCAGCCCGAACGAGGAGTCCACGCCGCCGGGCACCAGCGACCAGTAGGCCGGGATCAGGAAGTTGTTGACCGCGCTGAGCGGGAACCCGATCACCAGGCCGAACAGCAGCAGCCCGCCGAACCCGTGCACGGCCAGCCACAGCAGGTCGCGCCGGTTGGCCCGGTCCTTCGCCGCGGTGACCACCTGGCCGAGCACCGGACCGTCCAGGACCTGGTACGCCTCCGGGATCGGCTCGCCCAGGTACCGGGCGGCGCGCCGGCGGTCGTAGGCGATCAGCGGGCGGATCAGCCGCAGCGCCTCGGGCAGCGCGGGCAGGCCCACGCCCACGAGGCACGCCGCCAGCACCACGCCCAACGCGGACAGCGCGATGATCGACAGGAACGCGGTGACCGCGCCCACCGCCACGTAACGCGCGGCGGTCCACAGCGGAGTCAGCCTGGTCATGCCCTCGATTGTGGCGGACGGACCCCCGTCGGGGCGGTAGTGCAGGCGCTACCACCACTGGCTCGTCAGCGGGATCGAATCCGCGGCTCCCGGACGTCAGGCTGAATCCAGCGAACGTCGATGGAGGGGAACGTGATGGTGGCAGGAACGGTGACCGTGGACACCGCGTTGCGGTTGGAGTCGGTGCGCAAGGTCTACGGCTCGGGTGCGAACGCGGTCACCGCGCTGGACGGTGTCACGGTCGGTCTGCGCCGTGGGGCCTTCACCGCGGTGATGGGCCCGTCGGGGTCGGGCAAGAGCACGTTCCTGCACTGCGCGGCGGGCCTGGACCGGCCGACGTCGGGCCGGGTGCTGCTGGGCGGCACGGACCTCGCGGGGATGTCGGAGAACGCGCTCACCGAGCTGCGCCGGCAGCGCATCGGGTTCGTGTTCCAGGCGTACAACCTGATCCCGTCGTTGACCGTCGAGCAGAACATCACCCTGCCGCTGCGGTTCGCCGGGGTGAAGCCGGACCAGCGGTGGCTGCGCGAGATCGTGGACCGGGTCGGCATCGCGAACCGGCTGGGGCACCGCCCGTCCGAGCTGTCCGGCGGCCAGCAGCAGCGGGTGGCGATCGCACGGGCCCTGGTGACCCGGCCGGAGGTGCTGCTGGCCGACGAGCCGACCGGCGCGCTGGACACCCGGACCGGCCGGCAGGTGCTGGAGCTGCTGCGCGGCCTGGTCGACACCGTGGGCCAGACCGTGCTGATGGTCACCCACGACCCGGTCGCCGCCTCGTTCGCGCACAGCGTGGTGTTCCTCGCCGACGGCCGGCTGGCCGGCGAGCTGCACCAGCCCACGCCGAACGAGATCGTGCACCGCCTGACCGGTCTCGGGGAGTGGTGAGCGTGCGGGGTCTCGCCTGGCAGTTGGTCAAAGCGCGCAAGGTCGCGTTCATAGGCGCGTTCATCGCCATCCTGTGCGGCTCGGCGGTGGTCGCGGCGTGCGGGATGCTGATGGAGTCCGGCATCCGGTCCGGGGTGCCCACCGAGCGCTACGCCGCCGCGGCGGTGGTGGTCGGCGGCGACCAGTCGATCCGGCCCGAGGGCGTCGGGGTGATGGACGCCCAGCAGGTCGGCACGCTGCCCCTGGTGTCCGGCGACCTGGTGCGCCGGGTCGAGGCGGTGCCCGGCGTCGCGAAGGCGGTCGGCGAGACCACGTTCCCGGCCCGCGCGGTCACCGGCGGTGGCCTGGTCGAGGTGCTCGGCCACAACTGGGAGGCCGCCGCGCTCACCCCCTACGAGCTGCGCGACGGGCGGCAGCCCGGGGCGTCGGACGAGGTCGTGGTGGACGCCTCGCTGGCGCAGCGCGCCGGGATCGCCGTCGGCGGCCGGCTCGACGTGATGACCACGTCGACGCCCGTGGGCTACCAGGTGGTCGGGATCGCCGCGCCGACCGGGAAGGACGGTCTGGCCAAGCAGACCGGGCTGTACTTCACCGCCGGGCAGGCCGACCGGCTGGCCGGTGCCGAGGGCCGGTTCCACGCGATCGGCGTGTTCGGCGACGGCGACGCCGCCGATCTCGCCGACCGGGTCGAGACGGCCCTCAAGGGTGAGCACGTGATGGTCGCCTCGGGCGAGGACCGGGGCACCGTCGAGTTCGCCTCGGTCGGGCAGTCGCGGGTGATGCTGATGGCGATCTCCGGGTCGTTCGGCGGGATCGCCATGCTGGTCGCGGGTTTCGTGGTGGCCGGCACGCTCACCCTGGCGATGGACCAGCGGCGGCGGGAACTGGCGCTGCTGCGGGCCATCGCGGCCACCCCCAAGCAGATCGCGAAGCTGATCGGCGCGGAGACCCTGCTGGTGTCGGGTGTCGCCGCCGCGCTCGGCGCGGGGGCCGGCGTCTTCGTCGGCCGGGGCCTGCGCGAGGCGTTCGTCGCGATCGGCGTGATGCCCGCGGAGTTCGAGCTGTCCATCGGGCCGCTCCCGTTCCTCGTCGCGTTCCTGATGGGTGTGGGCGTGGCGCGGCTCTCGGCCTCGGTCGCGGCCCGCAAGCCGTCCCGCATCGCGCCCACCGAGGCGCTGGGCGAGGCGGCGGTGGAACGGCGCGACGTCGGCGTGGTGCGGACCGTCATCGGCCTCGTGCTGCTGCTCGGCGGTGTGGGCCTGGCCACCATGCCGCTGTACCTGCACACCGAGGTCGCACTGGCCATGGCGGGCATGTCCGCGCTGCTCGCGGTGATCGGCGTCGCGCTGCTCGGGCCCAGGGCCGTCGCGCCGATCATGCGGCTGGTCACCGCGCCGCTGTCGAAGCTGGGCGTCACCGGCTACCTGGCCGCCGCGAACAACCGGGCCAACCTGCGCCGGCTGGCCTCCGCGCTGACCCCGCTGATGCTGTCGATCGCCTTCGCGGTGGTGAACTTCTTCAGCCAGACCGTGGCGACGGCCGCCGCCGTGCAGGAGTCCGAGCAGGTCATGAGGACCGACTACGCGGTGACCGCGCCCGGCGGGGTGTCGCCCGAGGTGGCCGACGCCGCCCGGCGGATCGACGGGGTCGCCTCGGCCGGGTCGATGGTGCGCACGCAGGTGACCGTCGTCACCGACGAGGTCGGGCCCGGCGACGACCGGTCGCTGATGATGCGGCGCAAGCCCGCGCTGGGCCTGGACCGCGTCGGCGACAACGTCGACCTGGCGGTGACCTCCGGCTCGCTGGACGACCTGCGCGGCAACACCGTGGCACTGAGCCGCAGCGAGGCGGGCAGCCAGGACGTCGGTCTCGGCGGCACCCTCAAGCTGTACCTGGACGACGGTCAGGAGGCGAACCTGAAGGTCGTCGCCCTCTTCGACCGCGACCTGGCCTACGGCGGCTACGTGCTGCCCGCCGAGCTGGCCCGCGCGCACAGCACGAGCAAGCTGGACAGCTCGACGCTGGTCAAGCTGGAGCCCGGCGCGGACCAGGAGGCCGTGCGGGCGGAGCTGACCGCGTTGGCCGACCGGTACCCGGGCCTGACCGCGATGGGCAAGGGCGAGCTGGGCCCGGCCGAGCGCGGCGACCGGTACGTCCAGTTCTGGGTGAACCTGGTCGCGGTGGGCGTGATCCTGGGCTACATCGCCATCGCGGTGGCCAACACGCTCGTGCTGTCCACGTCGCAGCGGCGGCGCGAGTTCGCGCTGCTGCGCCTGGTCGGCGGCACCCGCCGGCAGGTGGTCCGGATGATGCGGGCCGAGGCGATCACCCTGGTGGGGATCGCGGTCGTGGTCGGCAGCCTGATCGCCGCCGTGCCGCTGGTGCTGCTCAGCGTCGGCTTCATGGGCACGCCGGTGCCCAGCGGCCCGATCGGGGTGTACCTCGGGATCATCGGGTTCGCGGCGCTGCTGGGGTTCCTGGCGCTGGGCGTGCCGACGCGGCTGGCGCTGCGGGCCAGGCCCGTGGACGCGATCGGGATGCGTGAGTGACGGAGAACCGGAGCCCTCGGCGTCGTCGTGGACGCCGAGGGCTCCGGTGCACGTGCGGTGCGCGGGGTCGCGCCGCACGGGTGGTGCGGACCGGTGCGCGGCCTTTCGCAGGCCGCGCACCGGTCCAGGTTCAGGCGACGACGTAGCTGCCGTCGCGGGCGAAGCCGAGCACCTTCGCGCCCGCGTCCATCCGCGATCCCAGCTCCGCCCGCACCCGCAGCCGCCACCGGGACGCCTCGTCCGGGTCGGTGGCCCGCAGGGACTCGATGTCCGCCGGCACCCGCACCGCGAACCCGCTCCCGGCACCGCCCGGGAGCCCGTCCGCGACGGCCTCCGCCGGTTTCCCGTCGCACGCCGCCGAGACCTCCGGCGACCTCAGGTCCCACGACGCCAGCAGCCGGTCGCTCGCCCCGACGCCGTTGATCCCGTCGTCCATCTCGCCGTAGAAGTCCGGCAGGTACTCCACGGCGGTCGCGGCGAGCTTGCACAGGTTGAAGTACGCGTTGCGGCGCACCAGCGGGTCGAACGTCCAGGTGATGTGCTCCAGCCCGCGCGCCAACGCCCACGCCCGCTGGTGCAGCTTCAGCGCGAAGCCCACCGACCGGCCGCGCATCTCCGACCGCACGCCGGTCACGTGCGAGTGCAGCGTCCGCCCGGCCGGCGCGGCCAGGAAGCCCACGGTCGCGCCGACCAGCCGGTCGCCCGCGAACGCGCCGACGACGTAGTTGCCGGAGTGCGCGAACACCCGCATCAGCTCGTTGGTGACCGGCGCGTTCGTCGGGCTCGGCCGCCAGATCTCCCGGTACAGCCGGTCGACCTCGGCGATGTCGCCGACGTCGTGCAGCTCCCGGATGGCGACGCCCGACGTGGCCGCCGCGACCTCGGCGGCGCGCGCCGGCGCGGTGTCAGGAACGGTCATCATCCGCCGACCGCTCCCCGGTGTTGGCCACGACCCAGTCCACCACCCGCCGGTTGTAGTCCACCCGGTGCGCCGGCTTGCCGTCGAGGATGAACAGGTGGCTGCCGCCGGGGTACACCACGAGTTCGGTCGCGACCCCGTTGGCCAGCAGCGCGTGGTACCACTGCTCGGCCTGCCCGACCGGGCAGCGGTCGTCGGCCTCGCCGTGCAGCACCAGCGTCGGGCTGCTCACCCGGTCCGCGAAGGTGACCGGCGACAGCTCGCGCAGCAGCCCGGCGTCGCCGCCGATCTCGAACTCGGCGATCATCGAGCCCGCGTCCGACGTGCCGGCCATGCTGAACAGGTCGCTGACCACGCCGCCCGCGACGACCGCGCGGAACCGGTCGGTCCGGGTGGGCAGCCAGCACGACACGAAGCCGCCGTAGCTGTACCCGGTGAGCGCCAACCGCTCCGGGTCGACCAGACCTTCGGCCACCAGGGCGTCGATCGGCTCCAGGAAGTCGGCCTGGTCGGCCGAACCCCACCCGCCGAGCCCGCCGCGCAGGAACTCCTCGCCGTACCCGTCGCTGGCGCGCGGGTTGAGCAGCAGCACCGACCACCCCTGGTCGACCAGGACCTGGTGGTAGAGGTGCACCGAGTCGCGCACCGGGCTCCACGCGTTGTGCGGCCCGCCGTGCACGTCCACCAGCAGCGGCGACGGCCCGGTGGTGGCCGGCGAGCGCAGCAGCCAGCCGTGCACCTCCACGCCGTCGGAGACGGTGAACGACCGGGCCCGCGGCCTGGCGTAGCGGACGTCGGTGAAGTCCTCGACGTAGGAGGTGACGAAATCCAGCTCGCCCGTCGCGGTGTCGACGAACGCGACCTCGCCGAAGTGGTCGGGCGTGGACACGATCACCGCGGCGGTGTCGCCGGCCACGGACAGTCCGGACACCACCCGGTCGCCGCCGACGAGCTTGCGGATCGACCCGCCCTCGTAGGCGTACAGGTGCGTGCACCCGTTGTCCCGCGCGCAGAACAGCAGCGCGGAGCCGGTGCTCTGCGGGAGCCCGCCGGGGTAGCCGCTGCCGCCCGGCATCACGTTGCGGTCCAGCTCGGCGGTGATCGTCTTGCCGCCCTGCACCAGGACGTTGTTGTAGACGCCCGCGCGCGGCGTGGAGATCAGCAACGGCTCCTCGTCGACCCAGACGACCCCGCCCACCGCGCCCTCGCCCGTGGTCGACAAGTCCGAAGTGGACAGTTCGAGCACGTGGGCGGGCGCGGCGCGGTCGATCGCGAGGCCGTCGGTGAACGCCAGCCGCGTCCCGTCGGGCGACCAGGCGATCATGCCGACGAAGACGTCGCCGTCGGCGACCTGCGCGACCGACCGGTCCGCCACGTCCAGCACGTGCAACCGCGACTTCATGCCGCGGAACCGGCCCGCGCCGTCGAACTTGTGCACCAGCGCGGACGTGACGACCGGGTCGCCCGCCGCGGTGCCGCCGACCATCGCCGCGAACGCGATCCGGCTGCCGTCCGGGCTCCACACGGGCACGCCCGCGCCGTTGGCCAGTTCGGTCACCGCCTCCGGCTCGCCGCCGTCGGCGGGCAGCAGCCAGAGCTGCCCCTCGCGCAGGAACGCGATGGTGCGGCCGTCCGGCGAGAACCGGGGCGAGGAGTCCGCCCTGCCCCGGGTGAGCCGGCGCGGCACGCCGTCCCGGCCGACCGACCACAGCGACCGGGTGTTGTCCTCGCCGTCGACCTCGCGCAGGACGTAGACCACCCGGCTGCCGTCCGGCGACAGCGTCGGATCGCTCGGCGACCGCACCAGCAGCAGGTCGTCGAGGACGTGCGCCCGTGTGGATTCCCCCATGGTGGCTACTCCGATTCGGTGCGGACCGCGGCCCGGCTGTTGAACAGGTACTCCGCGCGACCCTGGTCGTCCGCGCCGACCAGGGTGAGCACCTGGTGGTGCCCGTGCTCCTGCTCGACCGCGATCAGGCTGTTCTCGCGCAGCTTCACGACCTCCACCTTGTGCGGTGCCATCAGGGCGCGCGACTCGGCGGTCAGCGGGGTGATCTCCAACCAGCCCCGGCCCTCGTCGTCCACGGACAGCTCGTGGCCGACCATGGGCGTCTGGTAGACACCGGTGATCCGGTCGCGGTCCAGCGGCTCGGGGTTCGCCGGGGGCGTCGGGGCGTCGGGGATCTCCGCGCCGGCGAGTTCGCGCATCAGCGGGAGCACCAGGTCCTGGTAGAGCTTCACGCCGTCCAGGCTGTTGGTCAGCAGCGCCACGGCGACCTCCGCCGAACCGGAGACCCGCAGGAACGCGTTCTGCCCGATGGTGCCGCCGTCGTGGCCGAACACGTCCGCGCCCCAGCCGAACAGCTCCCAGCCCAGACCCCACGCCTCGGCCAGCAGCCCGATGTAGGGCACGTCGGTCTGCTTGGTGCGCATGGCCGCCGCGCTCTGCCCGGACAGGATCGCGCCGCCGCCGGCGAGGTGCGCCCGCGCCCAGCCGAGCAGGTCGCGGGCGCTCATGGTGAGCAGCGAGCCGGCGGGTGCGTTGGACGGCGCGAGCGACCACGTCGGCGCGGGCACCGGGGTGCCGTCCGGGCCGGGCACGTGGCCCAGCGCGGCGCGGAACAGGATGGCCTCGTTGGCGTTCGTGGCCAGGTGCGCCAGGCCGAGCGGCTCCGCGATGCGCTCCTTGAGCACCGCGCCGAACGGCTTGTCGCGCAGCACCTCGACGATCCGGCCGAGCACGACGTACCCGCTGTTGCAGTAGGAGAACATCGCGCCGGGCGGGTGGATCTGGGCGGCCTCGGTGATGGTGCCCAGGTACTTGGCCACGGCGTCCTCGCCGCTGCCGGTGTTGTAGAACAGGTCGCCGTCGATGCCGACGGTGTGGTTGAGCAGCTGGCGGGTGGTGATCACGGCGTTGGCCGCCGCGTCCGCGACCTTGAAGTCCGGCAGGTACTTCACCACCGGCTCGTCGAGGTCCAGCAGGCCGTCGTCGACCAGCTGCATGACCAGCGTGGCGGTCCAGACCTTGGTGATCGAGCCGACCTGGAACACCGAGTCGGTGGTGGTCTCGACCCCGGTGGCCAGGTTGAGCACGCCGGCGGCGGCGTCCACGACCTCGCCGTCGACCAGCACCGCCACCTGCGCGCCGGGTACCCCGTGCTCGGCGACCAGCTCGGCGAGCCGACCGGGCAGCCAGGTGGCGAGCTTCTCACTGCGCGACATGCGTTTCTCCTCCAGTGCGTGCTGCGGTGTCCGGGATCGACTCGACCAGCCGGACGGTGTACGGGTGAGTGGGGGCGTCGAGCACCTCGGCGGTCGCGCCGTGCTCGACCACCCGGCCCCGGTGCATCACGACCATGCGGTCGGTCACCTGCCGGGCCACGGCCAGGTCGTGGGTGATGAACAGCAGCGCGATGCCCAGGTCGCGGTTGGCCCTGCGGAGCACTTCCAGCACCTGTGCCTGCACCGAGACGTCCAGCGCGGCAACGGGTTCGTCGCAGACCAGCAGGCGCGGCCGGACGGCCAGCGCCCGCGCGATGGCGACCCGCTGGCGCTGCCCGCCCGACAGCGCGGCGGGCAGCCGCTCGGCGTGGTGGCGGGGCAGGCCGACCAGGTCGAGCAGTTCGTCCACTTCGGACTTGAGGTCGGTGTCCGTGCGCTGCCGCAGGGCTTCGGTGAGCGCGTAGCCGATGGTGTGCGCGGGGTTCAGCGACGAGTACGGGTCCTGGAACACGCACTGCACCAGCCGCCGGGCCTGCGCCCGCTGCCCCTTGCGCAGCCGCCGGTAGGACGTGATGTCCAAGCCGCCCAACGTGATCCGGCCCCCGGTCGGGTCGGTCAGGCCGAGCACGGCGCGGGCCAGCGTGGTCTTGCCCGACCCGGACTCGCCCACCACGGCGAGCGACTCGCCCTCGGTGACGTGCAGCGAAACGCCCTCCAGCGCGGTGAACGAGGTCGGGCGCAGGCCCCTCGACCGGTAGACCTTCACCACGTCGACCAAGTCCAGCAGCGTGTCGCCGACCGGCGCGCGCACCGACAAGTCCGCGCTGTCGTCGGAGACGGGGGACAGGTCGACCTCGTCGTGCCGGCGGCACGCGGTGGCCCGCCCGCCGAGGTCGACCAGCGGGGGAGAGTGGTCGGTGCAGGCGTCCTCGGCCCACGTGCAGCGGTCCGCGAACGGGCACCGGTCGGCCACGTCGGCGGCGGCCGGCACCGAGCCGGGGATGCCCAGCAGCACCGGTTGGCGGCGGGTCGCGGACGGCACCGAGCGCAGCAGCCCCGCGGTGTAGGGGTGGGCGGGCCGGTCCAGGTCGCCGGACGGCGCGGACTCGACCAGCGCGCCCGCGTACATCACCAGCACCCGGTCGCACGCCGACCGCGCCACCCGCAGGTCGTGCGTGATCAGCACCAGGCCCATCTCGCGCTCGGCCTGCAACCGGCGCAGCAGGGCGAGCACCTCGGCCTGCGTGGTCACGTCCAGCGCGGTGGTCGGCTCGTCCGCGATCAGCAGCCCGGGGTCCTTGGCCAGCGCGGCGGCCAGCGCCACCCGCTGGCGCATCCCGCCGGAGAGCTGGAACGGGTAGCGCCCGGCCACCGCCGGGTCGGTGATGCCCACCTCGGCCAGCCGGCGCAGCACCTCGGCGCGGGTGCCCCGGCCCGGCAGGCTCTCCAGGACGTGGGTGCCGACCGTGGTCAGCGGGTTGAGCATGGTGAACGGGTCCTGCATGAGCAGCGACACCGCGTGCCCGCGCACCCCGCGCAGCTCCCGTGCCCCCACCAGCTCCCGACCGGCCAGCCGGGCCGAGCCGCCGGCGCGCAGGCCCTGCGGCAGCAGGGAGACCAGCGCCCGCGCGGTCAGCGACTTGCCGGAACCCGACTCGCCGACCAGCCCGACCGTCTCGCCCGGCCCGATCGAGAACGACACCCCGCGCACCAGCGGGCGGGACCGCCCGTCGTGGACGGTCAGCTCACGCACGTCCAACATCGCGCCCCCTCGCGGCCATCCGGTCGTAGACCCGGTCGCCGACCAGCGTCACGCTCGCCGCGACCACCGTGATCAGCACGGCGGGGCCCGCCATCGCCGCCGGGTTCAGGTCGAGCAGTCCCTTGTTCTCGGCCAACATCCGGCCCCAGTCCGGCGCGCCGGTGCCGACCCCGAGCCCGAGGAACGCCAGTGCGGCCAAGCCGACCAGCGCGCTGACGAAGGTCAGCAGCAGGTTCGCCACCACCGTCGGCAGCACGTTCGGCAGCAGGTGGGTGAACAGGATCCGGCCGGGGCCCAACCCGACCGTGCGCGCCGACTCGACGTAGGCCAGGTTCCGCTGCGCCAGCACGGCACTGCGCACCATCCGCACGTCCGACGGCACGCTCAACGCGATGATCACGCCGATGGCCAGCGGGTAGCCGCCACCGAACACGCCCACCACCACGATCGCGACCAGCAGCGGCGGCACCGCGTAGACCAGGTCGACGCCACGCATGATCGCGGAGTCCACCCAACCGCCCCGGTACCCGGCGAGCAGGCCGATCGCGGTCGCCAGCACGGCCACGCCGACCGCGACGACCGCCGGGCCCAGCAACGCGATCCGCGCGCCGGACACCAGCCGGGACAGCACGTCGCGGCCCAGGTCGTCGGTGCCCAGCCAGTGCTCGCCGCTGGGCGGCATGGCGGTGTTGGCGAGGTCTTGCGCGCCCGGGTCGTGCGGCGCGAGCCAGTCGCCGCCGAGCGCGGCGATCACCACGAGCCCCAGCGCGAAGACCGGGACCGCCGCGGGCACCTTCCGCGCGAGCAGCCGCACCCTGGTGGCCATCACGCACCCCCGGAGTGCCGGACGCGCGGGTCGAGCCCGAGGTAGCACAGGTCGACCACGAGGTTCACCCCGATCATCAGCGCGGCGGTGAGCAGGGCCAGCCCCTGCACCACCGGGATGTCCTTCGTGGACACCGATTCCACCAGCAGCGAGCCCAGGCCGGGCAGCGCGAACGTCGACTCGACCAGCACCGCGCCGGTCAGCGACATGGCCAGCACCAGCCCGGCGGAGGTGATCACCGGCAGCGCCGAGTTGCGCAGCGCGTAGCGGCCCAGCACCAGCCGCCGCGGCAGGCCGCGCGCCTCGGCGAAGGTGACGAAGTCCTTGTTCGCCACGTCCAGCGCGGCGGCCCTGGTCTGCCGGGCCACGATCGCGATCCCGGCCACCGCCAGCGTCACCGCCGGCAGCGTGAGGTGCTCGACCCGGCCCGCGAACCCCTCTCCCGCGCCGAACACCGGGAACCAGCCCAGCCCGACGCCGAACACCGTCAACAGCAGCAGCCCCACCGCGAACGGCGGCGCGCTCACCCCGACCAGGGCGGTCAGCGTGACGCCCCGGTCGAGCGGCGAGCCCCGCCGGATCCCGGCGGCGAGCCCGGCCGGCACCGCGATCAGCAGCACCAGCACGAAGGCGTAGAGCCCCAGCCCGAACGTCACGTCCAGCCGTTCGGCCAGCATGTCGCCCACCGGCTGCCCGGAGCGCACCGAACGCCCGAAGTCCAGCCGCACCACGTCGCCGAGCCACTGCCAGAAGCGGGACAGGAACGGGTCGTCGAGGTGGTGCCGGGCCCGGATCGCGGCGATCAGCTCGGGTGTCGGCGGCCGGGCGCCCAGCAGCGTCTGCTCGGGACTGCCCGGACTCGCGGCCAGCAGCGAGAACACCACGAACGACGTCACCAGCAGCGTCGCCGCCGCCGCGAAGACCCGCTTGCCGAGGAAGCCCAGGATGTACATCGGCTACGCCGCTGCCCGCAGCCAGGCGACCCAGTTCGCCCCGGCCAGCCACGGCGTGGGCTCCGGGCTGAACACCGCCTCGGAGCGCACCGCGTGCATCAGCTGCTCCTCGAACAGCGGGATGTAGGGCAGCTGCTCGGCGTTGATCCGCATCACGTCGCCGATCGCGGACTTCTCGCCCGCCATCACGGCGAGCTTCCCCTCCACCTCGGGGGTGGTGAAGGCCGCGGTGTTCAACCCGTTGGGACCGATGGACTTCTTGCCGAACATCAGCGGCAGCATCTCGCCGGGGTAGGGCGTGCCGCCGCCCGCGCGCATGATCTGGAGCTTGAGGTCCTTGGCCGCGTACAGCTGCGCGACCCACTGCTGGTCCGTCATCGCCTTGGGCGTCAACGTGATCCCGATGGTCGACAGGTTGCGGGACAGGTTCTCCAGCGTCAGCCGCGACCAGTTCTGCGTGGTCGGGTAGGGCACCTCGACGCTGAACCCGCCGGGGTGCGCGGACTTGGCCAGCTCCTCCTTGGCCTTGGCCAGGTCGAACTCGTAGACCGGCAGCGAACCCGTCAGCTTGTCGGCTTCGTCCTTGCCCAGGAAGGAACTCAGCTGCAACGTCGACACGGGGCTCGCGGAGAGCTTCCCGCGCCCGCCGAACAACGGCTCCAGCAGGCCCTTGCGGTCCACGGAGTGCGCGATCGCCTTGCGCACGTGGATGTCGTCGAACGGCGCGGTGTTCACGTCCAGGGACAGGTAGTTCACGCTGACGCTGCCGGTGGTGTAGACGTTCACGCCCGAGGTGCGCTCCCACTTGCGGGCGTCCTGGAGCGGCAGGGCGAACGTGCCGTCCACCTCGCCGGCGATCATCGCCAGCCGCAGCGCCTCGGGGTCCGGGATCGGCTTGTAGTTCACCTTGACGACCTTGGGCTTCTCGCCCCAGTAGCCGTCGAAGCGCTGGAACACCACGCCGTCGGCGGGGGAGAACTTCTCGACCCGGTACGGGCCCGCGCCCATGCCCGGCTTGTCCGGCCCGCCGAGGTCCTTGCCCGCCGCCTCCAGGTACGCCTTGGGCTGCACGACCCAGACGAGCGCGGCCACGTACTGGAAGGCGGGGTCCGGCGTCTTGAGCTTCACGGTGACCTTGTCGGGCCCGGTGACCTCGACCCCGGCGACCGAGCCCAGCAGCATCGCGGTCTCCGCGGCCTGCGCCGGGTCGAGCTGGCGCTGCAACGAGAAGGCCACGTCCTCGGCCGTCATCGTGCTGCCGTCCCAGTACTTCACGCCCTGCCGCAGGGTGTACTCGTAGGTCAGCGGGTCGGGGTTGGCCCAGGACGTGG
Organism: Saccharothrix sp. NBAS 001; assembly: GCF_056640475.1. Classification (NCBI taxonomy): domain Bacteria; kingdom Bacillati; phylum Actinomycetota; class Actinomycetes; order Pseudonocardiales; family Pseudonocardiaceae; genus Saccharothrix; species Saccharothrix sp. NBAS 001. Next base: position 5,844,413 of record NZ_CM153251.1, on the reverse strand, counting down.
CGAGCTTCGGCTTGAGCCTGCCCTCGCCGTCGAGTTCCAGCAGGGCGTCGAACGAGGCGTAGATCGCCAGGTTCGACCTGCTGTCCATGGCGTGGGCGATGTCCAGCGACCGGGGCGCGCCCGGCATCGCCCACGTCAGTTCGGAGATCTCGGAGTCGGTCGCGGTCCGCTTGGCGGCGGGCGCGGGTCCCGAGCCGCACCCCGCCACCACGAGCAGCACCACTGCGACCAAGGTCAACCGCATCGCCCTCACCTGCCTCTTCGCAAGGAATTGGCACATCGTGCTGGTGGCGCGGGTCCCAGTGCTTCGTGCAAAGCGACAACTGTCCAGTCCGCGGTTCGTGGGCTCGGACGACGCGCTGCGGGCCGCGGTGGTCGTGAACTGGACGACGACCCGTGATGAATGGAGTGCACATGGCGACCGAGGTGGTCCGCGAGATCCGGCGACGTGCCGAGGAGGTCGGCGTCCGGGTGTGGTTGCACGCCGCAGAGGTGGACGGGACCCGCGAACTCGCCGTCGACGCCGACGACCCGGTGCCCTCAGCGTCGGTGTTCAAGGTGCCGGTCGCCGTGGAGCTGGCGCGCCAGGGCGCGACCGGCGAGGTCGACCTGGCCGAGCGGATCACCTACGTCGCGGGCACCGGCACGATGTCGCCGTTCGGCCTGGCCACCTACCGCCACGACGTGACGATCTCCTGGCACGACCTGGCCATCCTGATGATCGGCATCAGCGACAACGTGGCGACCGACCTGGTCGTGGAGCGGATCGGGCTGCCGTCGGTCGCGCGGCTGCTGGCCGACCTCGGCTTCGCGGACACCGCCGTGCCGTACCACTGCGACGGGTTGTTCCAGACCATGATCGAGGACGCGGGCGGCGAGCTGGACGAGGAGCGGTTCGCCTCCCTGACCCGCGAGGAACTGCTGAAGATGCGGATCCTCCAGCCGGCCGAGACCTGCCGGACCACGGCCGCGGAGAGCACCCGGCTGCTGGGCATGGTCTGGCGGGACGAGGCCGCGCCCGCCGAGGCGTGCGCGGACGTCCGGAACTGGCTGGGCCACCAGGTGTGGCCGCACCGGCTGCGCTCCGGGTTCCACGAGGAGGGCATCCGGGTGTCCGGCAAGACCGGCACGCTGCCCATGGTGCGCAACGAGATCGGCGTCGTGGAGTACCCCGACGGCGGCCGTTACGCGGTGGCCGTGTTCACCCAGGCGTTCGACACCCGCGCGCAAGCCCCCGAACGCGACCGGTTCATCGGGTTCGCGGCGGCCCACGCGATCGAATGGCTGCGTTCGTGAGCGCCCTGGTGGAGAAGTTCACCGCCGCGCTGCCCGAACTGCTCGCGGACGTCGAAACACTGGTGCGCAAGGAATCCCCTTCGTCCGATGTGGACGCGGTGGCGGAGAGCGCCGACCTGGTGGCCGCGATGGGGACCAGGATCCTGGGCGTCGAGCCCGAGCGGATCGGGCCGCACCTGCGGTGGCGGCTGGGCGACGGGCCCGCGCGCGTGGTCCTGGTCGGCCACCACGACACGGTGTGGCCGCTCGGCTCGCTGGAGACCCACCCGTTCTCGGTGGCCGACGGCGTCCTGCGCGGGCCGGGGTGCTTCGACATGAAAACCGGTGTGGTGATGGCGTTGCACGCCGTCGCCGCGCTGCCCGACCACACCGGCGTGACCGTGCTGGTGACCGGGGACGAGGAACTCGGTTCGCCGTCGTCGCGGGGCCTGGTGGAGGAATCGGCCACCGGCTGCGCGGCGGCGTTCGTGCTGGAGGCCGCCGCCGGTACGGCGGTCAAGACCGCGCGCAAGGGCGTGTCCCTGTACGAGGTGCGCGCGCTCGGCAAGGCCGCGCACGCCGGCCTCGAACCCGAGAACGGCGTGAACGCGGCGATCGAGGTGGCGCACCAGCTGCTGGCCGTGGCCGCGCTGAACTCGCCCGAGGTGGGCACCACCGTGACCCCGACGCTGACCCGCGCGGGCACCACGACCAACACCGTCGCGGCGGCCGGGAGCTTCTCCGTCGACGTGCGCGTGACCAGCCTGGCCGAGCAGCGGCGGATCGACGAGCGGATGCACGAGCTGGCGCCCGTCGTCCCCGGCGCGGTGCTGGAGGTCGTCGGCGGCCCGAACCGCCCGCCGTTGCCGGCGTCGGCGTCCGAGGCGCTGTTCGCGCGCGCCCGGCGGCTGGGCGGGGAACTCGGCCTGGAACCGATCACCGGCGTCGAGGTCGGCGGCGCGTCGGACGGCAACTTCACCGCCGGCGTCGGCACGCCCACGCTGGACGGGCTCGGCGCGTGCGGCGGCGGCGCGCACGCCGACCACGAGCACGTGCTGGTCGAGCACATCCCCGGCCGCACCGCGCTGCTGGTGGCGTTGATGGACGAAGTACTCCGGGAGACGGCGTGAAACTGCGGGATGTGGAACTGCGGCGGATCAGGATGCCGCTGGTGTCGCCGTTCCGGACGTCGTTCGGCACGCAGACCGGGCGCGACCTGCTGCTGGTGCGGGTGGTCACCGACGACGTCGAGGGCTGGGGCGAGTGCGCCGCGATGGCGACCCCGGTCTACTCGCCCGAGTACCTGGACGGCTGCGCGGACGTGCTGCGGCGGTTCTTCGTGCCCGCGCTGCGCGAGGTGGAGCGCCTGGACGGCACGGCCGTCGCGCCCGCGCTGCGCAAGTACCACGGGCACCTGATGGCCAAGAGCGCGCTGGAGATGGCCGTGCTCGACGCCGAGCTGCAGACCCGGGGCACGTCGTTCGCGAGGGAGCTGGGAGCCGAGCGCGACACCGTGCCGTGCGGGGTGTCGGTCGGCATCATGGACTCGATCCCCGAGCTGCTCGACGCCGTGGCGGGCTACCTGGACGCCGGGTACGTGCGGATCAAGCTGAAGATCGAGCCGGGCTGGGACGTCGACCCGGTCCGCGCGGTGCGCGAGCGCTTCGGCGACGACGTGCTGCTCCAAGTGGACGCGAACACCGCCTACACCCTGGCCGACGCCCGCCACCTGGCCCGGCTGGACCCGTTCGACCTGCTGCTGATCGAACAGCCGCTGGCCGAGGACGACGTGCTGGGCCACGCGGAACTGGCGAAGACCCTGGCCACCCCGGTGTGCCTCGACGAGTCCATCACCTCGGCCCGCACGGCGGCGGCCGCGATCCGCCTGGGCGCGTGCGAGGTGGTCAACATCAAACCCGGCCGCGTGGGCGGCTACCTGGAAGCCCGCCGCATCCACGACGTGTGCGTGGCCAACGGCGTGGCCGCGTGGACCGGCGGAATGCTGGAAACGGGCCTGGGCCGAGCCGCGAACGTCGCCCTGGCCGCCCTGCCGGGCTGCACCCTCCCCGGCGACACCTCCGCCTCGGACCGCTACTACAGCACGGACATCACCGAACCCTTCACCCTGGACAACGGCCACCTGAAAGTCCCCACCGCCCCCGGCCTGGGCCTGCGCCCGATCCCGGAACTGCTGGACGAGGTCACCGTGTCCAGCGAGTGGCTCACCTGACGACCCCGGGTAGGCGGTCGACCGGAGCACCACCGACCCGGCTTGATCTGGCAACGTGTCCGGGATGCGGGTGACGGATGACGCCGGGGTCGCGTTGGACGCGGAGATCTCGGTTTCGGGGCGTGGGCGGCGGTTCGAGGTCGTGATCACGGGCTCGGCGCCGGGGGTGGTCGAGCTGATCTTGCGGCGGCTCGCCGGGTACGACGCCGAGCTTTCCGGTGTGGAGGGTGTTCGGCTGGGGGATCTCCGGGAGTTCGGGGAGCCGGCCGGACGGATCGGCGGGTTGCCCGCCCGGTTCGTGGTCGAGCTGGGCGGGACGTCGGCCGCCCGGCTCGAACGGGACGTGGCGGGGCGGGCCGCGCGGGTCGACCGGCGGTTCGGGGTCGACGAGCTGATGGCCACCCTGGGCGACCTCAACCGCTACCGCCGGGACGGGCCGCCGTCGTTGCACAAGCCCCTGGCGCTGGTGTGGGCACTCGGGCAGTTGGCGCTGGGGCGGGACCGGGTGTTCCCGTGGCCGGTCTTCCGGGACGCGGTGCGGACCGTGCTGGCCGAGTTCGGGACCACCCGGGCCACGCCCCAGTACCCGTTCTGGCACCTCAGGGGCGAGGTCGGGCTGTGGGAGACGCACGGGATGACCGGCGAGCCCAAGGCCGGTGACGCCGACGCGGCGGCCGGGTTCACGGTCCGGGCCGCCGAGTTGCTGGGCGACCCGGGGGTGCGGGCGCAGGCGCTCGACGTGCTGCGGGTCGCCTACCTGGGTGACGTCGACCAGCCCGCGCTGTTCCGCCACGTCGGGCTCCCGGTGCCCGTGCCGCCGTCCGCGCTCGACCTGCTCGGCGGGCTGGTCGGCCGGGAGGTCAAGACCGTCACCGGGTACTCGAACTGGGTCCTGGACCTCGACCCGGTCAACGTCCTGGTCCGCACCCGCCGGTCGGCCTCGGGCGAGCCGGTGCCGGTCAGCGCCGTGCAGGCGGGGCTGGACCGGCTGTTCGAGCGGGGACGGGTAGCCGCCGACGTGAAGACGCTCGGGCACCGCAGCGCGTTCGTCGCCGCCGTTCTCGCAACGTTGCCGCGCGCCATGGTCACCCGCGCGCCCGCCGCCGTCTCGCTCGGTTACGCGCCCACCGTGCCCGATCGCGAGTTCGGCGAACTCGACCGGGTCGCCCTGGCCCGCTACCGCGTCGAGCAGGAGGCGCTGCGGCACGTCCTGATCGGCGACGACGCGAACGGCCGGTGCGCGCTGTGCGGCCGGGTGCTGCCCGTCGAGCTGCTGGTCGCCGCGCACATCAAGCGGCGGTCCGAGTGTTCCGACGACGAGCGGCGCGATCTGCGCAACGTGGCGATGCTCGCCTGCCACCTCGGCTGCGACCGGCTCTACGAGCTGGGCTACGTCACCGTGGGCGCGGACGGGTCGGTGCTCACCTCCGCCGCACCGGGCGCGCTGGCCGAGCAGCTCGCGCCGCTGTCCGGTCGGACCTCCGGCGCGCACCACGACGGCTCGGCCGGCTACTTCGCGTGGCACCGCGACCGGGTGTTCCGGGGTTAGCACTGGTCAGCGCCCACGCACCGGCCTGTCGGTGCATTTGGTTACCATCGCCTGGTGGATTCGCATGAGGTTCTGCGAAGGGTCTTCGGTTACGACTCCTTTCGCGGCGACCAATCGGAGATCGTGGGGCACGTCGTCGGCGGCGGTGACGCGCTCGTCCTCATGCCCACCGGCGGCGGCAAATCGCTGTGCTACCAGATCCCGTCGCTGGTCCGCGACGGCGTCGGCGTGGTCATCTCGCCGCTGATCGCGTTGATGCAGGACCAGGTCGACGCGCTGCGCGAACTCGACGTGCGCGCCGGGTTCCTCAACTCCACCCAGTACCCGGACGAGCGCGCGCTGGTGGAGGCGGAGTTCCTGGCCGGCGAACTCGACCTGCTCTACCTGGCCCCGGAGCGGCTGCGGGTGGAGCAGACCGTGCGCCTGCTGGAGCGCGGGAAGATCGCGCTGTTCGCGATCGACGAGGCGCACTGCGTCTCCCAGTGGGGCCACGACTTCCGGCCCGACTACCTGGCCCTGTCGCACCTGCACGAGCGGTGGCCGGACGTGCCTCGGATCGCGCTCACCGCGACCGCCACGGCGGCGACCCACGCGGAGATCGCCGAGCGGCTGAACCTGGGCGACGCCAAGCACTTCGTGGCCAGTTTCGACCGGCCCAACATCCAGTACCGGATCGTGCCGAAGAACGAGCCGAAGAAGCAGTTGCTGGAACTGCTGCGCAACGAGCACGCGGGCGACGCCGGAATCGTCTACTGCCTGTCCCGCAATTCGGTGGAGAAGACCGCCGAATTCCTCAACCAGAACGGCGTGTCCGCGCTGCCCTACCACGCCGGCCTCGATTCCGGCACGCGCGCCCGCAACCAGGCGCGGTTCCTCCGCGAGGACGGGCTGGTGATGGTCGCGACCATCGCGTTCGGCATGGGCATCGACAAGCCGGACGTGCGGTTCGTCGCCCACCTCGACCTGCCGAAGTCGGTCGAGGGCTACTACCAGGAGACCGGCCGCGCGGGCCGTGACGGGCTGCCGTCCACGGCGTGGCTGGCCTACGGCCTCCAGGACGTCGTGCAGCAGCGCAAGATGATCGACGACTCGGAGGGCGACCAGCAGCACCGCCGCCGGCTGATCGCCCACCTCGAAGCGATGCTGGCGCTGTGCGAGACGGTGGAGTGCCGCCGCGTCCAGCTGCTGGAGTACTTCGGCCAGAGCGGCACGCCGTGCGGCAACTGCGACACCTGCCTGAGCCCGCCGGAGACGTGGGACGGCACGGTGCCCGCGCAGAAAGTGCTCTCCACGGTGTACCGGCTGCGCAGCGAGCGCCGGCAGAAGTTCGGCGCGGGCCAGACGATCGACATCCTGCTGGGCCGCAAGACCGCCAAGGTGATCCAGTTCGACCACGACGGCCTGTCGGTGTTCGGCATCGGCACCGAGCTGAACGAGAGCGGCTGGCGCGGGGTGGTCCGGCAGCTGCTCGCGCAGGGCCTGCTCGCGGTCGAGGGCGAGTACTCGACGCTGGCGCTCACGCCGGCCAGCGAGGAGGTCCTGTACCAGGGCCGCAAGGTCCTGATGCGGCGCGAGGCCGAGCGGGCCGCGAAGGTCAGGACGGCCAAGCCGAAGAAGGGCGAGCCGGTCGACCTGCCCGCCGAGGCCGCGCCGCTGTTCGAGCGGCTGCGGGCGTGGCGGGCGGCGCAGGCCAAGGAGCAGGGCGTCCCGGCCTACGTGATCTTCCACGACGCGACGCTGCGGCAGATCGCGGCGTCCGCGCCGGGCACGCTGGCCCAGCTCGGCACGGTCAGCGGCGTGGGCGAGAACAAGCTGGCCAAGTACGGGCAGCAGATCCTGGAGACGCTGGCGTCATGACCGGGCTGCGCGCCGACTGCGGGCGGTGCTTCGGGTTGTGCTGCGTGGTGCCCGCGTTCGCCAAGTCGTCGGACTTCGCGATCGACAAGCCCGCGCGCACGCCGTGCCGCAACCTCGGCGCGGGGTTCGGCTGCGGCATCCACACCGAGCTGCGGCAGCGGGGTTTCCCGGGCTGCACGGTCTACGACTGCTTCGGCGCGGGCCAGCAGGTCGCCCAGGTCACCTTCGGCGGGCGCAGCTGGCGGGACGCGCCGGAGACCGCCGGGCTGATGTTCGACGTCTTCCCGGTGGTGCGGGAGCTGCACGAGATCCTCTGGCACCTGACCGAGGCGCTCGCGCTGGAGGTCCCGCGCCCGTTGCGCGCCGAACTCGCCACGGCCCGCGCGGCGGTGGCGGAGCTGACCGGCGGCACGCCCGAGGCGTTGGCGGGCTTGGACGTCGGCCCGCACTGGCGCACCGCCGGCGGGCTTCTCGACCGGGTCAGCGCGCACGTCCGGGGCAAGGGTGGCCGGTCGCGGCGGGGCGCGGACCTGATCGGCAAGAACCTGCGCGAGGCCGACCTGCGCGGCACCAGCCTGCGCGGCGCGTTCCTGATCGGTGCCGACCTCACCCGCGCCGACCTGCGGCGGGCCGACCTGATCGGCGCGGACCTGCGCGGTGCGGACCTGACCGGTGCGGACCTGTCCAGCGCGCTGTTCCTCACCCAGGCCCAGGTGGACGCCGCAAAGGGCGACGCCACCACGGTCCTGCCACCGACTTTGGCCCGCCCCGCCCACTGGGGCTGACCGCCGGCGGGGCCCCGCCGGCGGGGACCAGGGCGTGCCCTGCGGATCGTTCTCATGATCGACGACGTCCACCACATCGACGTCGACGGGCGGCCGGTACGGGTGGGACGCGTGATCGCCGACCAGGGCGGTACCCACCCGCGCAACGCGGTCGAGCGCTGCTTCCATCGGCTCGAACAGTTCCGGGGCCTGGCCACCCGTCATGCGAAACGAGCCGCCTGCCACCGCGCCGAGATCGTCCTGGCCCGCATCGTCCTCCACCTCCGATGAGAATCCGCAGGACACGCCCTGGCTGTACTGACTCGTGGCGTTGTTGACGCTTGGGTGGCCGGTCGGGTGATGGGCGGGTGGCTTCCGATGGCGTTGTGGGCGAACTCGTGCCGCAGGGTGCGGTTGGACCGTTCGGTCTTGCCGTTGGTCCGGGGGCGCACCCGGCCCGGTGGCGGGTCACCACGACGCGCCGCCAACAACCTCATGAGTTACTGCACCTAGAGCCGGGCGAGCGCCCCGTCCACCACGTCCTCCAGAGCGCGCCGGTCGTCGGTGACCTTGCCCAGCACCCGCAGCCCGTAGTACGCGCTGATGAAGAACCTGGTGCTGATCAACGGGTCCACGTCGCGCACCAACTCGCCGTCGCGCTGCCCGCACGTGATCACGTGGCACACCGCGCCCTCCAGCCGCCCGAACTGCCGTCGCACCTGCTGCGCCACCAGGTCGTCGGTCCCGCCCGCGTCGACCGCCGCGTTCACCGCCAGGCACCCCCGGCGCGCCGGATCGGCCAGGTCGACGTCGATCACGGCCAGCATCAGCGCGCGCAGCCTCTCCTTGGCCGCACCCGGGCGTTGCAGGATCGCCAACTGCTCGCCGAAGCCCCGTTCGGCGTAGCGCCGCAGGACCCGTTCGTACAGACCGTGCTTGCTGCCGTAGGCGTTGTACAGGCTGCCGCGTCCCAGACCCGTGCACACGCACAGGTCTTCCGTCGAAGTGGCCTCGTACCCCTTCGACCAGAACACCTCCATCGCGGCGTCCACGACCGCCGCGTCGTCGAAACCCCGTGGTCTGCCCACTCAGCGGAGCGTAGCCGGTCGGGCACGCGGAGATCACCGACGTGGCACGGCTATCCGCAGGCGCCCGGGTTTGGGAGGCTGTTCCGTTGTGGGCGAGAAGATCACGGGCTTAACCGTCGCGCAGGGCACCGCGATGTACGTCGGCGCGGTGCTCGGCACCGGCGTGATCGCGGTGCCCGCGCTGGCCGCCCAGGTGGCCGGTCCGGCGTCGCTGCTCGCGTGGCTGTGTCTGGTAACGGTCTCGGTGCCGCTGGCGGTCACGTTCGCCGCGCTCGGCGCGCGGTTCCCGGACGCGGGCGGGGTGTCGACCTACGCGCGGCTGGCGTTCGGCGAACGCGCGGCCGCGGTGGTGGGCTGGTGTTTCTTCTTCGCCGTGCCGCCGGGGGTGACCGCCTCCGCGCTGTTCGCGGGCTCCTACGTGGCCGATGCGGCGGGTGGTGGGCGGTTCACCCAGGTCGGCACGGCCGTGGTGCTGTTGTCGTTGGTCGCCGCGACCAACTGGGCGGGGCTGCGTGCTTCCGGGCGGGTGCAGTGCGTGCTGTCCGGCCTGCTCCTGCTGCTGGTGTTCGGCGCGGTGCTGCTGTCCGCGCCGATGATGGACGCGGACAACCTGGAACCGTTCGCCCCCAACGGGTGGGCGGCCGTGGGCCCGGCCGCCGCGCTGCTGGTGTGGAGCTTCGCCGGGTGGGAGGCGATCACGCACCTGGCGCAGGAGTTCGGGAAGCCGCAGCGCGACCTGCCGCGCGCGGTCGGGTACGCGGTGGCGATCGTGGCCCTGCTCTACCTGTCGGTCGCGTTCGCGACGGTCGCCGTGCTCGGCTCGGAGGTCAACACGCACGCGCCGCTGGGCGAACTGCTGTCCCGCGCGCTGGGCGGGAACCTGAAGGTGTTCGCGGCGATCGCCGCCGTGCTGCTGACCGCCGGTTCGATGAACGCCTACGTGGCGGGCGGCGCGAAGCTCGGCGCGGCGCTGAGCCGGGACGGGGCGTTCCCGAGCAGGCTCGCCGTGGGCAGCGTGCGCGGCGCGGTGCCGCGCCGGAGCCTGGCGCTGCTGATGGGGCTGGCGTTCGCGGTGCTGACGGTGGTGGTGGTGTCCGGGGTCGGCCTCAAGCCCCTGGTGCTGCTGACCACGGGCCAGTTCGTCGCGGTGTACTTGATCGGCGCGGCGGCGGCCGTGCGGCTGCTTCCCCGGCGCAGCAAGGTCCGCTACACGGCGGTGGCCGCGCTCGTCGGGGTGGTGGTGCTGCTGGTGGTGTCCGGTGCGTTCATGGTGCTGCCCGCGCTGGTGACCGTGCTGGCGCTGCTGTTCCTGCGCTGGAACCGCCGCCGGCGCGGCCTGCTCGACCAGGACGGCAACCTCTCGTCGGTGGAACTACGTCGACGGGCGTAGGTCGCCGAGCCGCTGCACGGCGGACGTGGTGAGGCCGCGCGGCGGCCACCCTGTGACCCATGAAACTGGCCCCTGCGCAACGCAAGACCGTGCTCCTGCTGCACGTCGTGTCGTCGGTCGGCTGGCTCGGCGTGACGGTCGGCGACCTGTTCCTGTCGTTCGTGGCGCTCGACCGGCCCGTGGTCTACCAGGCGATGGCACCGCTCGGCGACTACGTCGTGCTGCCGATGGGCCTGCTGTCCCTGGTGACCGGCGTGCTGGTGTCGGTCGGCACGAAGTGGGGCCTGGTCAAGCACCGCTGGGTGCTGGTGAAGCTGGTGTCGACGGTGATCGCCCTCGTCGCCACGACGTTCGCGCTGCGCTCCGCGCTGCACGCCGCGGCGGCCGGTGCGAGCGGGGCGGGTACGGACGTGCTCGTCGCGAGCTGCGTCTCGCTGACCATCTACCTGGCCAACACCGCGCTGTCGGTGTTCAAGCCCTGGGGCCGGACCCGGTGGGGCTGAGCCCGGCCCGGCGGCGTTCCACGGTCGCGCCCAGCTCGACCGGGTCGCACTCGGCCAGGTGGTCGCGCACCACGGCGTGCGGGAACCGGTTGTCGTCCACCAGCAGCACCCGGTCCCGCGCGGACTGGATGACGGCCTTGCGCCGCAACGGGAACTCGTCCAGCGCCAGCGGCTTGGCGAGCAGCTCGGCGACCGGCTCGCAGGGCCGGGTGCAGCGCGGCGCCACGGCCAGGCCGACCACCAGCCCGGTCAGCGCGTCGAGCGCCTGCCACCGCACGCCCGCGCCCAGCGCGGCGGCGAGCCCGATCCCGACCAGGCCCGCGAGCGGTAACCAGCGCAGGCCGCGCCCCGCCGCCGGCAGGTCGCGCAACGATTCCCACACCCCGGTCAGCCCGCCCGCGAACACCCCGACCACCGCGCCCGCGCCCAACCCGATCCCCAGCCCCGCGAGCAGGTCCGCCGACGCCCCGGTGAACACCGACACCGCCGTCGGGGCCAGCGCGCCCGCCACCGCCCAGTAGCGGTCACGGGTCAACCCGAGCGCCACCAGGTACGCCACCACCGGCACCACCGCGTGCGCGAGCCACACCGGCGACTGCGCCACCAGCCCGCCCAGCCGGCCGCCGACCAGCGACACCCCGCCGACCGCGACCGCGCCGAGCACGAACCCCGCCGCCGCCCACAGCGGGCCGCGCGACCGCGACCCGACCGGCGCGGCGAACCGCCCGCGCGCCAGCCCCGCCGACGCCACCGCCGCGACACCCGCCGCCGTCAACCCCAACCGCAGCCCGACGACCAGGCACAACGCCGTCACGGCACCGGCCAGCGCGCCGGGCCCGGCCCGCCGGAACAGCCGCCACACCGGTGCCGGCCCGACGAAGTCCAGCCACACCTCGCGGCGCGGCAGCCGGTGCCGGGCGACCAGGTCGACCCGGCGGCGGGAGATCCGGGCCAGGAACCGCAGCGCCCGCAACGTCCGCTCGGCCCGGCCGGGCCCGCGCGCGGCGGACTCGACCAGGTAGGTGTCCAGCAGGCCCCGGTACTCCGCCCGCCCGGCCCGGTGGGCCAGCGCGAGCAGCCCGAACGCCAGCGGCGTGCGGACCTCGTCCCACAGGTCCGGGTTCTTGGCCAGCGCTTCGCCCAGCCCGTCCAGCCGGGGCCCGCAGGACGCGATCAGGTCCTGCACGTCGTTGCGCCGCAACGGTTCCACGTGCACCACGTCGTAGCGGGGCAGCCGCTCGTAGTCGTCGCCGGCGCAGCACACCACGACCTGCGGCAGCTTCAGCGCGGTGATCCAGGCCAGGCAGTCCGCGCGGTCCGCCCCGGGCAGGTCGTCCAGCCCGTCGAACAGCACCGCGAGCCGCCGGTCCCGCAGCCACGTGCGGCCCAGCCGCGCGCCGATCCGGTACCGGCTCGCCAGCGCCCGCAGCAGCCACTCGGCGAAATCGTCGTCCCGCCGCCACGACCCGAGGTCGACCACCACCGGCACCGGCCGGTCGGCGTCCGCGCGGGCCCGGCCCAGCAGCGCCTCGGCCAGTTCCAGCAGCAGGGTCGTCTTGCCCGCGCCGGGTTCGCCGTGCACGACCAGGGGCGTGCGGATCCGGGTCGGCAGGCTCGGCCCGACCTTGGGCGCGACCCCGAGCTTGAGCCGCACCTGCTCGGCCAGCGAACCCTCCTGCCGGGCGCGCACGTACCGCTCCACGCGGTCCAGCGCGGCGGTCCGGTTGGCCGGGTGCGCGGGCCGCCGCTGGACCAGCAGCGCGCTCAACGGGTCCCACGCGGCCAGCGCGACCGTGGTCACCGCGAGCAGCACCAGCGACGGCCACAGCCAGGTGGCGTACGGGCCCAGCACGCGCGGCGCGGAACCGCCGGTCGCGGCGTTGATGGCGATCGGGAGGAGCACCAGACACGTCACACCGCCCGCGCCGATCAGGGCGATCAGGCGCGAGGTGCGGGCGAGTCGTCGGTGGTCCATATGCCCCTTCCGCAGGTCGCAACGACGGTAACGGCGTTTGCGGTTCCGTGGTAGGGAAGTTCCCGTGGCCGGGTGATCACCACTGGTGATTACGCCGAACGGCGGACATCGGTAATGCTTCGCAACGGCAATAGTTCCTCCCGGGTCGGGGGACTTCGCATTCCAGGCATTTCGGGGGCTTTCACCACATGCTGTCGCGCTCCACCGTGCGCGGACCCGCTCCGCGCACGTCCGTTTCGAGGTCCCTCGTCGCGGCCCTGGCCGCCGTGGCGGCCTGCGGGCTGCTCGCCGCGCCCGCCGGTGCCGCGCCGGACGGCGGTCCGACCGAGGTCCGGCTGCCGCGCACGCACCACGCCGTGGTGCAGTCGACGCGGCCGACCGCGCGCGACTACGACGCGACCGCGGGCGGGTCCGCCGACCTCAAGGTGGGCTCGCGCAACCCGCTCGCGCCGGGCGCGTGGCCCGGCGGCGTTTCCCGCTCGTACCTCCAGATCGACACGTCCTCGTTGGCGGGCAAGCACATCGAGAGCGCGACCCTGCGCACCAGGGTCGTCGGCTCCGCCGCGTGCTCGACCGCGTCGCCGACGCAGCTGTGGCTGGTCGACGGCATCGACGCGAGCACGACGTGGCGTCACCAGCCCGCGTGGCGGCAACTCCAGTCGGAAACCAACCGCACCAACAACGCGTGGCGCTGCCCGAGCGACGGCACGGCCGGTTTCGACGCCACCAAGGCGATCCGCGCGGCGGCGGCCGGAGGGTGGGGCTCGACGACGTTGCTGTTGAAGGCCGAGTACGAGTTCGACCTCGACGACTCGTGGCGGCGGTTCGGCCTCGACCCCTACCTGGAAGTGCGCTACCGCAGCACGCCCGACCAGCCGACCGACCTGGGCGTCGAGGGCTGGGGCCCGAACGCCGGCGACGCGCTGTCGTGCGCGACCCGGGCGAGCGTGGCCACCGCGACACCCCGCCTGCGCGCCCGCGTGACGCACCCGGACGGCGGCGTGCTGCGCGACGCGGCGTTCTCGGTGTGGCACGGCGCGGACCTCGTGACGACCCTGACGGCGGCCGACGTCGCGTCCGGCACGTTCGCGGAAGTCACCGTGCCGCAAGGAAAGCTCGCCGACGACGAGGTCTACGCCTGGTCGCTGGACGTCGGTGACGGCACCCTGCGCTCACCCCGTTCCGCCCGCTGCGAGTTCACCGTGGACACCGCCCGGCCGAACGCCCCGGCGGTGGCCTCCACCGACTACCCGGCCACCGGCGTGCACGGCTCGCCCGGCCGCACCGGCACGTTCACGTTCTCCCCCAACGGTTCCACCGACGTCGTCCGCTACGGCTGGTCGTTGGACGACTCCGCCGCGCACCAGGTCGACGTGACCACGCCGGACGGCGCGGTCGGCGTCGCGATCACGCCGAACCGGCAGGGCCTCAACACGCTCTCCGTCTGGGCGCTCGACCGGGCCGGCAACCGGTCGGCGCACGTGGTCCACGAGTTCCGGGTGGCCGAGCCGACCGGCCCGGTGGCCGAGTGGCGGTTCGAGGACGACGGCGCGGACTCGGCGGGCGGCCACCCGCTGACCGTCCAGGGCGCGGCGTTCGTCCCCGGCTACGCGGGCAACGCGTTGGCGGGCAACGGAACCAGCGCGTACGCTGAGACCTCGGGACCGGTGCTGGACACCACTCGCGCGTTCTCCGCCGCCGCGTGGGCGAAGCTCGACGCGACCGGCGCGCCGGCCACCGCGCTCAGCCAGGGCGACGCGTTCGCGCTGCGCCAGAGCCAGGGCCGCTGGTCGGTCACGTCGGCCGGCGGCACCGTCGGGTCGACCGCCCCGGCGGAGACCGGCGTGTGGACGCACCTGCTGGCCGTGCAGGACTCCGGCGTGCTCTCCCTTTACGTGGACGGGAAGCTCCAGGGCACGACGCCCGTCGCACCGACCCTCTCACCGGGCCCGCTGGTGATCGGCGGCGTGCGCGACGCCGGCGAGTTCTTCCCCGGCGCGATCGACCAGGCCCGGGTGTGGGACCGCGCGCTCGACGCCGGCGAGGTCGCGGCCGTCGCGAACGCGGCCGTCGAGCGCGCCCGCTACCAACTGGACGAGCGCACCGGCGGCACGGCCGTCGACCAGGTCACCGGCCGGCGGGCCGCGGTGTCCGGCGGCACGTCCTGGGGCGGCACGCCCGCCGACCCGGACGACCCCAACCAGATCCTGACCAGCGAAGACCAGTGGCTGACGCTGGACGGCACGGGCGCGGTGACCGCCACGCCGCCGATCCGTGCGGACCGCTCGCACACGGTCGGCGCGTGGGTGCGGACCACCGACCGGACCACGACCCACGTCGCGGTCGCCCAGGGCGCGTTCCAGCTCGGCTACTTCGCCGAGACCGGCAAGTGGGGGATGCGCGTGGCGGGTGCCACGGCGTACTCCGACGTGCCGGCCGCGTCGGACGTCTGGGTGCACCTGGTCGGCCGGTACGACGCGGTGACCGGGAAGGTGACGCTGCACGTCAACGGCGTCGACCAGGTCATCGCGGGGCCGACCTCGGCGCAGCCCGCCGACCAGGCCGGCCCGCTGGCGATCGGCGGCCCGCAGGACCCGTGGCAGGGCGACCTGGACGACGTGCGGGTGTACGCGGGCGTGCTCACCGACGAAGAGGTCAAGCTGCTGCGCGTCGCCACGTACCACTACTGACCAGACGGCCGGCCCCCACCGCGCCCGGGGGCCGGCCGTCAGCCCTTGAGGAACTCCACCAGCAGCCGGTTCACCTCGGCCGGCTGCTCCAGGAAGCCGTAGTGGCCGGCGTCGGCGACCTCCGCGTACCGCGCGCCGGGGATGACGTCGGCCACCTCGCGGGCCAGGTGCGGCGGCAGCACCCGGTCGTCGGCGAACCCCACCACCAGGCACGGCCGGGTGATCGCGCGGTAGGCGTCCAGCCGGTCCTCGAACTCGTTCATGTCCATCTGGGCCCGCACGCCGGGGCCGACCGCCGAGCCGCTGAACTCGAACACGTCCAGCCAGTCGCTGACCGCGACCCGGTCGCGCATGGTCGCCGGCGACAGGTTGAGCACCGCGTTGACCGCCGCGTAGTAGCGGCCGGGCAGCGTGATCCCCTTGTCGTGCAACGCCCGTTCGCCCTGCGACAGGGCGTTCTGCACCGGGTCGTTGCGCCCGGCGGTGGCCAGCAGCACGGCGCGGTCCACCAGGTCCGGCCGGGCCAGCGCCAGTTCTTGGGCCACCCGCGCGCCCATCGACGTGCCGACCACGTGGGCGGGCCCGCCGCCGAGGTGCTCGATGAGCCCGGCGGTGTCGCCCACCAGGTCCTCGATCACCATCCCGGACGCGCACTCGTCGGTGGGCGCGATGCCCCGGTTGTCGAGGGTCGCGACCCGGAAGCCCGCCGCGCGCAGGGCAGGCACCTGGTGCGGGTGCCACACCCGGCCGGGGCTGCCGGTGCCCATGACGAGCACGACGAGGTCGCCGTCGCCTTCGACGTGGTAGCTGAGGTTGATGCCGTTGACGGCGACTGCTGGCATGTCGGCAGGTTAGCGAGCGGATCTATCCGCCGGCTATCGGCGGGGCGGATATGGTGCGGCTATGAGGCGAGCGATCCTGTCGGGTTCCACGTTCGAAGAGCAGGTCGGGTACGCGCGGGCCGTCGTGGACGGCGACTGGGTGCACGTGTCCGGGACCACCGGGTTCGACTACTCGACCATGTCCATCTCCGACGACGTGGTGGCGCAGGTCGAGCAGTGCCTGGCGAACATCGGCGCGGCCCTGGCCGAGGCGGACTGCACGTTCGCCGACGTGCTGCGGGTCACCTACTACGTGCCCGACCCGGCCGACTTCGAGCCGTGCTGGCCCGCGCTGCGCGCGGCGTTCGGCGAGTTCCGGCCCGCCGCCACGATGCTGGTGTGCGGCCTGGCCGACCCCCGGATGAAGATCGAGATCGAGGTCACCGCGCGGCGCGGGGCCCGTTAGCGGCCCACTCGATGGCCGGGCAGCGGTCCATCACCATGTCCAGGCCGGCGGCGGTCGCGCGTTCGTAGGCCCGCTCGTCGACGACGTCGAGCTGGAACCAGACCGCCTTCGCGCCGATCGCCGCGGCCTCGTCGGCGAACTGCCCGGCGGCCTCGGAGCGGCGGAACACGTCCACGCAGTCGACCGGGAACGGGATGTCGGCCAGCGTGGCGTAGCCCTGCTCGCCCAGCACGGTCGGCGCGTCCGGGTGCACCGGCACGATCCGCTTGCCGTGCTGCTGGAGGAAGCGGGCCACGCCGTACGCGGGGCGGTGCGGGTGGTCGGCCAGGCCGACCACGGCCCACGTCTCGCAGTCGGCCAGCACGCGCCGGATCCGGTCGGTGTCGCCCCACGGTTCGGTCATGCCACCAGCCTAGATGGCCGATCGGGTGCCGACCGGCGCGCTGCCCCGCGCCGGCCGCCGACCGCCGGCGCGTGTTTCAGATGTGGGGTCAGCCGGAGGTTGACGGCGGCGACGTGGCCTGGCGGCGGACGGGGAGTCCGTCGTGGCGGGTGGCCACCGCCCGGTGCTGTGTGAGCAGGTCGATGCCGCACTCGACTCGGCGGCAGCGCCGTCCGCTCCACTTCGGCCGACAGCCCGGCTCGACGCCGACAGGCGGCAACGGTTGCGGCACCGCCCATCGCGCGTCGGCCAGGCTGGCCCGCCCTGCCGCCGCGCCGGCCACGAGGTCTCCGGTAGCGCGGGTTCGCCTGGTTCGCCAACCCACCTGCCGGAGACCTCGCCACGTCCCGGCCGCCGACACGCCGCCGGTCACCTCACCCTTGAATCACGCGCTAGGGCCGTGGCAGCCCGCAACCGGGGGCGACCAGCTCCAGCCGCCCGTCACCCGGCAGGCACGGCACGATCTGGTAGGTCTGCTGCCCGTACCCGATCCCGCGCCGCACCGTGATCTGTCCCGATTCGTCCACCTCGCACGGGTTGTTCATGGTGCACCGGGCACCGTCCTCGTTGCCGGTGTTGTTGACCCCCACGACCTTCCCGCTCGCCACGTCCACGACCGGCGAGCCCGAGGTGCCGCCGATGGTGTCGCACGGCTTCGTGTAGCGCATCGAGTCGTGCCACGTCCACTGCGCCTCGCGCAGCATCAGCACGTACGCCTCGGCGCGGCACGAGTAGATCTTCTTCCAGTAGCCCGAGACGACGCGGATGTCGATGCCGACGGACGGGTGCTGCGGCGAGAGTTCCAGGGCCCGGGAGCCCATGCCCTCGACCTGCGCGTAGGTGGCGGTGGTCCGGTACAGGGCGGCGTCCGTTCCGGTCATCGTCGCGTACATCAGGCGTTCCGCGCGCAACGTGCCCAACGTCGCGTTGCCGGCGCGGTTGAGCAGGGTGAACGTGCGGGTGGCCGGCTGGTCCACCAGCACCTCCCGGTCGGCCATCAGCTTCACGCAGTGCCCGTTGGTCAGCACCAGCGCCTTCTCCGTCGACTTCGCCGTGGGCGTCCGGACCACCGAGCCCGAGCAGTTGTTCAGGGCCACGATCCCGGTGAAGTCCACCGCCACGGCGTGCGCGGGTGTCGCGAACACGGTCAGGACGAGCACGGCGACGAGCGCCGCGCCCGGCAAACGCTTGGCCATCAGTTGGAGCCTCCTCGAAAGTCCGGGGCATCCAACCAGCAGTGTGTAGCTCAGCGTGCCCGACACGCTACGGCCGGGAGTCGGGATTCACCGGTACGCGGGAATTCCGGTCAACGCGTGCCCCAGCGCGAGCGCGTGGATCTCGGACGTGCCCTCGTAGGTCAGGACCGACTCCAGGTTGTTGGCGTGCCGCAGCGGCGAGTACGCCGACGTGATGCCGTTCGCGCCGAGGAGGGTCCGGGCTTCCCGGGCGACCGCGATGGCCGCTTCCACGTTGTTCAGCTTGCCCGCGCTGATCTGCGCGGGCTTGAGCCGCCCGGCCTCCTTCAGCCGCGCCAGGTGCAGCGCGAGCAGCGCGCTGTTGCCGATCGCGAGCGCCATGCCCGCGAGCTTGCGCTGGGTGAGCTGGAACGCGGCGATCGGCCGGTCGAACTGCACGCGCGTGCCCGCGTAGTCCGCCGCCGCCCGGTAGGAGTCCAGCGCCGCGCCGACCGCGCCGAACACGATGCCGAACCTGGCCTCGTCGAGGCACGACAGCGGCGCGCCCAGGCTCCGCGCGCCGGGCAGCCGGGCGCTTTCGGGCAGGCGCACGCCCTCCAGCACCAGTTCGGAGGTGACCGAGGCCCGCATCGACAGCTTGCCGGTGATGTCCCGCGCGGTGAACCCGGGCGTGCCGCGCGGGACCAGGAACCCGCGCACGCCCTCGTCGGTGGTCGCCCACACCGTGGCGACGTCCGCCCAACTCCCGTTGGTGATCCACATCTTGGTGCCGTCCAGCACCCAGTCGCCGCCCCGCCGCACGGCCCGCGTGCGCATCCCGGACGGGTTGCTGCCGAAATCCGGCTCGGTCAGGCCGAAGCAGCCCACCGCCTCGCCGGAGGCCAGGCGCGGCAACCACTCCCGCTTCTGCTCCTCGGAGCCGTACCGGTGGATGGAGAACATCGACAGCGACCCCTGCACGGACACGAAACTGCGGATCCCGCTGTCCACCGCCTCCAACTCCAGGCACGCCAACCCGTACGCGGTGGCGCTCGCGCCCGCGCAGCCGTAGCCCTCCAGGTGCATCCCGAGCACCCCGAGCCCGCCCAGTTCCCGGGCGATCTCCCGGGGCAGCGCGCCGGCCTCGAACCACCGCGCGACGTGCGGCCGGACGCGGTCGGCGAGGTAGCGCGCCACGGTGGACCGGATGTCGCGCTCCTCCTCGCCGAGCGACGACGGGATGTCCAGCAGTTCCAACGGGTCCACGGTGCTACTCCTGGTTCGGCGGCGGCAGCCGGTAGGTGGCCGGGGTGGCGGACAGGCGGATCGGGTTGGCGGGCAGGCGCAGCCCGCCCACCTCGGCGGTCGGGGCCAGGCCCAGCGACTCGGCCAGGTCGAACGCGCCGGCCAGGTCGTTGACCGGCCCGCACGGCACGCCCAGCGGCGTGAGCAGGGCGAACCACTCGGCGGCCGGCCGGGTGCGCAGCCGCGCGGCGAGCAGGTCGAACAGCGCACCCACGTGGGCGACGCGCTGCGCGTTGGTCGTGAACCTGGTGTCCGGCGGCACGTCCAACGCGCCGCACAGCCGGGCGAACTGCCGGTCGTTCCCGACCGCGAGCACCATCGGCGCGTCGGCGGTCGGGAACACCTCGTACGGCGCGATCGACGGGTGCCGGTTGCCCAGCCGGCCGGGCACCACGCCCGCGAGCGTGTAGCCCGCGCTCTGGTTCACCATGCTCGACAGCAGGACCGTCAGCAGGTCGACCTCGACCAGTTGGCCCAGCCCCGTCCGGTCCCGGTGCCGCAGCGCGGCCAGGATCCCGACGGCGGCGTGCACCCCGGTCAGCACGTCGACCAGCGCCACGCCCACCTTCGTCGGCTCGTCCCCGCCGGTCACGCTCATCAACCCGCCCACCGCCTGCACCAGCAGGTCGTAGCCGGGCAGCGCGGCACCCGGGCCCGCGCCGAACCCGGTAACCGAGCAGTAGACGAGTCCTTCGTGGACTTCCCGCAGCGAGTCGTAGTCCAGGCCGAACCGCGCCATCGTGCCCGGCCGGAAGTTCTCCACCAGCACGTCCGCGCCCAGCACCAGGTCACGGGCCGCCGCCCGGCCCCGCGCCGTGGCCAGGTCGATGGTCCGGGACTGCTTGTTCCGGTTGACCGACAGGAAGTACGTGGCGTGGCCGTGCGCGTGCGGCGGACCCCACGTCCGGGTCTCGTCGCCGCGCGGGTGCTCGACCTTCACCACCTCCGCGCCCAGGTCCGCCAGCACCATCGTGGCGTACGGGGCGGCGAGCACCCGCCCGAAGTCGGCGACGACCACGCCGTCGAGCGCACTCACGCGGCGCGGCCCTTGAGCCGCATCGCCGCCAGCACCCGCTCCTGCGCGACGGACCGCGCGGTGTCGTGCGTCGTCGCGCCGCGCTCGGCGCTCTCGGCCACGACGAACGCGGCGTTCGCCCGCAGCTTGTGCGAGACCGCGTCCAGCACCACGGCCGGGTCCACCGGGAACGGCGAGTAGCGCGCGTCCATCCCGTACGCCGCCGCGACCACCCCGCCCGCGTTCGCGATGAAGTCCGGCACCACGGTGATCCCGCGCGCCGCCAGCACCTCCTGCGCCCCGGCGCTGGTCGGCAGGTTCGCGCCCTCCACCACCAGCTTCACGTCCAGCCGCCCGGCGAGGTCGGCGTCCACCACGTCCTGGACGGCGGCCGGCACCAGGACGTCGCACGGTGCCAGCAGTTCCGCGCCCAGCGGGTGCACCGGCCCGTACTCGACCACCGCGTCGTCGCCCAGGGAAGCCCGCAGCGCCAACAACTTCGCCACGTCCAACCCGTCCGGGTCGAGCACCGCGCCGCGCACCGACGACACCGCGACGACCTGCGCGCCCAGCTCGGCGAACCGCCGCACGGCCGCCGCGCCCACCGCGCCGAACCCCTGCACGGCGACCCGCCTGCCGCGCAACGACATCAGCTCGTCGGCCACCTCGGCGACCCCGAACCCGGTCACGCCCAGCTCGTCGTAGGGCAGCCCGCCCAACGCGGCCGGCGCGCCCATCATCGCGCCCCGGTCGCCCAGTTCGTCCTGCACCACGGCGGCGTCCCGCTCGGTCAACCCCATGTCCAGGCCCAGCACGTACTCCCGGGGCACCTCGTTGGCCAGCGCGCGGGCGAACGCGCGCAGCGCCCGCTCCTTGTCCGGCGAGGCCGGGTCAAACACGATCCCGGCCTTGGCGCCGCCGAAGAACAGGTCGACCCCGGCCCACTTCCAGGTCATCACCCGGGCCAGCCGGGCCACCTCGGCGACGGTGACGGTCGGCGACATCCGGGTGCCGCCCTTGCCCATCCCGCGCGCGGTGTTGTCGATGACCAGCACGCCTTTCATGCCCGAGCGCCGGTCGGAGACGGCCACCACCTTCTCCGGGCCCCACTCGTCCATCAGGTTGAGCACGTCGGACGACATCGTCACCCGCCCAGCCGGAAGTCGAGGTCCGCCTCGACGGCCGGGGTGTCCATCTGCGCCTTCTGCAACGCGCCGGAGAAGTCCCAGTTCACCGACTGCCAGCGGGTGAACTGGTCGAGCACCCACACCCCGGACTGCCGGGAACCGTTGCCGGACTTGCCGTTCCCGCCGAAGGGCAGGTGCGCCTCCGCGCCTGACGTCGAGTTGTTGACGCTCACCATGCCCGCGCCGATCCCGGACCGGAACGCGAACACCTTGGCCGGGTCGGTGGTGTAGATGGCGCTGGACAGCCCGTAGCCGGGCAGGTTCGCCAGCTCCACCGCCTCGGCCAGGTCGCGGTAGGAGGTCACGCCGACCAGCGGCCCGAACGTCTCGTGCCGGAACACCTCGTCGTCGGGCCGCACGCCCGCCACGATCACCGGGTGGTAGAACAGGCCGCCGTCCGGGTCGCCCAGGAAACCCTTGCGGGGGTTGGACTCGGTGATCCGGCCGACGCCGGTCGAGCCGTGCACGGTGTGGTGGTCGCGGATCCAGCCCAGGTACTTCTCGAAGCCCACCGCGAACTTCCCGTCCAGCATCGGCCCGTAGAGCACGTCGCCGAACGGGTCGCCCACCACGGCGTTCTCGGTCGCCTCGGCGAACCGGCGCAGGAACTCGTCGTGCACCGACTCGTGCACGATCGCCGTGCCCAGCGACGTGCAGCGCTGCCCACCGGTGCCGAACCCGGAGAACAGCGCGCCCTGCACGGCCAGGTCGAGGTCGGCGTCCTCGGTGACCACCATGGGGTTCTTGCCGCCCAGCTCCAGGCACGGCGACTGGAGGTGCCGCCCGCACAGCTCGCCGATCAGCGCGCCCACCTCGGACGACCCGGTGAACCCGACCTTGTCCACCAGCCCGCGCTCCAGCGCCAGCTCCAGCCCCCGGTAGGTCTGCGACCCCTCCGCGAACACGATGTTCAGCACGCCCTCGGGCAGCCCGGCGGAGGTGAAGATGTCGTAGAACGCCCGCGCGGACGCGGCGGAGTACTCGGCCGGCTTCCACACCACCGTGTTCCCGCACAGCAGCGCGGGCACGACGTACCAGGAGGGCACGGCCACCGGGAAGTTGCCGGCGGTGATGAACGCGGTCACGCCCACCGGGTTGCGGAAGGTGAACAGCTGCTTGTCCGGCATCTCCGAGGGCACCGTCTGCCCGTACAGCCGCCGGCCCTCGCCGACGAAGAACGCGCAGGTGTCGACGATCTCCTGGACCTCGCCGCGCGCCTCGGCCAGCGGCTTGCCGATCTCCCTGGTCACGATCCGGGCCAGCGCCTCGGCGTTGGCCTCGACCAGCCGGCCGATGTTGGCGACCACCTGCCCGCGCACCGGGGCGGGCACCGCGGCCCACTCCCGCTGGGCCCGCCGGGCGAGACGTGCGGCGTCGGCGAACTCCTCGGCGCCGACGAGGTCGACACGCGCGACGACGTCGTTGAGGTCGGCCGGATTCGTGGACACGTAGGTCATGAACCCCAACCCTGGTGTGCCCGGCGAGGGGTGCCAAGCCCCCGGAGGGTGAAACCTCGCTGCGTCGAGCATAAGCTGGGCTGGTGCTCAACCCGGTGCACCTGCGCACGCTGGTGGAAGTCGTGCGGACCGGCTCGTTCGCCGGCGCGGCGCGTGCCCTGGGCTACACCGCGTCGGCGGTGTCCCAGCAGGTGTCGGCGTTCGAGCGGGCGGTCGGGACGAACCTGTTCGAGCGCGAGGCGCACAGCACCCGGCCGTCGTCGGCCGCGCTGTTCATCGCCGAGCGCGGCGCGGAGCTGCTGGCCGCGCTGGACGGGTTCGAGGACGAGATCGCGGGCCTGGTCGGCGGCAGGCGCGGCCGGGTGCGGCTGGGCACGTTCCCCACCGCGTCCGCGCGGGTCGTCCCGCACGCCGTGGCGCGGCTGGCCGCCGAACGGCCGGACGCGGAGATCCAGCTGGACGAGGGCGAGCCGGACGACCTGCTGCCGCAGGTGCTCGCCGGCGCCTTGGACCTAGCCCTGGTCTACGCCTACGACCTGGTGCCGCGCACGTGGCCGGCGGAGCTGACCGCGTCGCCGCTGCTGGCCGAGGCGCTGCTGATCGTGCTGCCCGAGGGCCACCCGGCGAGCCGCGCGCAGGTGCGCGTGGAGGAGCTGCGCGAGGAGCGGTGGATCTCCAGCCGTGACGGCACGGCCGGCGCGACGTGCGTGGTGCGGCTGTGCGCGGCCCACGGGTTCACCCCGCGAATCTCGTTCCGCAGCAACGACTACGGCGTGGTGCGCGGGTTGGTCCGGGCCGGGGTCGGCGTGGCCATGGTGCCCGCGCTGGGTTTCGAGCCCACCTCGGGGGTGGTCGGCCGGCCGCTGCGCGGCAAACCGCTGCGGCGCACCGTGTTCGCGGTGCACCGGACCGCCAACGCGAACCCGCTCCTGCGGGACGCGTTGGCGGCGTTGGGTTCCGCGTGCGACCAGGTCTCCGGCGAGCACCTGGCCAGGGCGTGACCTACTCGCCCTTGGTGCCGTCCGCCAGCTCGCGCAGGAGGTCGAGGTGGCCGACGTGCCGGCCGGTCTCCTGGATCAGGTGGGTGAGCACCCAGCGCACCGTGCGGCCGTTGTCCTGGTAGTCGCCGCGGGTGCGGTCGTCCGGGCGCAGGCCGGCCAGCGCCTCGGCCGACAGCTCCCACTCGGCCCGGTACTCCGCGATCACCGACTCGACGGTGTCGCCGTCGTGCAGCTGCCACGACGCGTCGGCGTCCGCCCCCCACAGCGAGGGCAGTTCGACACCGCCCGCCTCGATGGACAGCCACCAGCGCTCCACCGCGGTGAGGTGCCGGAGCACGCCCAGCGCGCTCACCACCGGGGAGGTCGCGATCGGGGCGGCCGATGCCTGGTCGAAGCCCAGCCCGTCGACCTTCGACACCGCGGTGAGGCGCAGGAAGGTCAGGAAGTCCGTCAGCAGCCGCAGCTCGTCGTCCGCCGCCGCGGTCGGCCACTCTCTAGTCGAACTCATGTTCGAACCCTACGGTACCAGCGCGGCGAGGTGTTCACCGGGGGCTTCAACGCGGCGCGCACCACGATCACGTTGGGCCCGTCCTGCGCGGCGAACTCGGCCAGGAGATCGGGGAAGTCGCCGTCGAATCCGTCCACTTCGGACGCCTCGACCCCGAAACTCCGTGCGAGCGCGACGAAATCCGGTGTGCGCAGGTCCACGCCGTGCGTCGGCCGGCCGGCCGCGACCTGGTCGTACCGCAGCATCCCGTACCCGCCGTCGTCCACCAGCACGACGGTCACCGGCAGGTCCTCCTGGCGCGCGGTGGCCAGGTCGCCGCACGCGAACAGGAACCCGCCGTCCCCGCACACCGCCACCACCCGGCCCGCCACCGCCGCCCCGAGCGCGGCCGGGAACCCGAACCCCAGCGTGCCCCAGCCCACCGGGTAGGCCAGCCCGCGCGGCCGCGTCACCCGCTGGAACCCGCCGACCCAGTAGCCCGCCACGCACATGTCGGCGACCACGCGGCGGCCCTCCAGGGCGTCCAGCAGCGGCAAGACCCGGGGTTCGTCCGCCAGGACCGCCTTGCGCACCACGGCGTTCAACTCCGCCACCCGGCCGGCGGCCCGACCCGCCGGCCGGCCGGGGAGGGCGCGCGCGAGCGCTTCGGTGACGACCCGCGCGTCACCGCGCAGCGAGGCGGTCGGCGGGTAGTTGCGGCTCGCGTCGAGGTTGACGCTGAGCAGCGGACGGGCCGGCTGGAGCCAGTTCTGCGTCATCATCCCGTCGAAGTCGCTGCCGATGCCGATCACCAGGTCGGCCTCGTCCCACAGCGCGCCCACCTCGGGCAGGTGCACCGGCCCGTGCACGACGTGCGGGTGGTCCACCAGCCCGCGCCCGCCGTAGGTGGTGACCACGGGGGCGTCCAGCCGGTCCGCCAGCGCCCCCACGGCCGGCCCCGCCCCGGCCCGCTGTGCGCCGCCGCCCGCCCAGATCAGCGGGTTCGCGGCGCGGCCGACGAGGTCCACGGCCTCGACGAGGTCGGGCACGGCCGGCGCGCCGGTCGGGATCCGCGACCACGGTCCGGTCTCGGCGGTGAGGAAGTCGGCGGGAATCCCCAGGTAGACGGGCCCGTGCGGCGCGGTGGTGGCGAGCAGGGCGGCGCTGTCGGCGTAGGTGCCGAGGGAGTCGGCGGTGCGCAGCGTCCAGCCGCCCTTCACGACCGGGAGGAACATCGCGCGCTGGTCGCGGCTCTCGTGCAGCACGCCCCGGAACTCGCCGGGCCGGCGCAGGGTCGACGGGATGTCGGTGGCGATGACCAGCACGGGGGAGCCGGACGCGAACGCCTCGCCGGTGGCCGCCAGGCAGTTCGCCGCGCCGGGGCCGGTGGTGACGATCGCGACGCCGAGCCGGCCGGTGGCGCGGGCGTACCCGTCGGCGGCGTACCCGGCGGTCTGCTCGTGCCGGACGCCGACCAGGCGGATGGGCGAGTCGCGCAGCGCTTCCCAGATCGGCAGGTTGTGCACCCCTGGCAGCCCGAACACGACCTCGACGCCGTGTGCGCCCAGGACCTCGACCAACCGCTCCGCGCCGTTCGCCATGAGCCGAAGCTAGGGACAGCGGGCGGTCGGGTGCAATGAGGGCCTGGCAAGGCTGGTGCTGAGCCCCAGCCCGGGAAACCCCGACCGTCCGGTGCCGGGTCGGGCCACCCCGGCACGGGAGCCGGACCTTCCCGGCGCGGCACCCGCCCACCTCGGCACGTGAGCCCGACCCCGGCGGGGGATACGGCCGCGCGGTAGGGGTGCCCAAGTCGCCTCGGCGCAGCGCTCGGCCGTGCGGTAGGGGTGCCCAGTCGCTCGGCGTTGTGCCTGGTCGTGCGGGTACAGGTGCCCGGTCGACCGGGCAGTGCTCGGCCGCGCGGTACAGGTGTCCGGTCGCTCCGGCGCGGGCTCCGGTCGCGCGATACGGGAGCCTCACCTCGCTGCGGGACCCGACCACTCGGTACGGCAGCCCGGACGCGCCGACGCGGCGACCCGGCCATCCGGGGCGCCGACCCGGCCACGCGGGTGCGTGGTTCGGCCATGCGGTGCCGTCGGTCGTCCGTCGCCGGCCTCGCTGTCGTTGCGGGGATCCGCAGTCGCGTGGACGCCTGGCGGCGGGCGTCGCGGGAGGGCTGTCGGCGGGGTGGTTTTCGGGGGTGGGGCGTGGCCTCCGGCCCCCGGTTCCATTGTCGCATCGGGGGCTGACAGTTCTCGGCGTCGGAGCTGAGAGGAGGCTCAGGATCAGGTGGCGGACGTTCGCGGCTCGGCGAAGTATCGGCCGGAATGCCACCGGCCGGATTTCTTGCGCAACGCGCAAACGTGGATCACCGGAACCGCGATCGGCTCACGTCGAAGGTCGGGCAACAGCCCGCCGAACGGATCGCCGCGAGCCCGGTGAAGACACCCCCGTTCTCTTCGAACCCATCGCCCCTCGAACTCCCGCCCCGAACTCTTCGCCAGAACTCCCGAACCCCGCCCGCCCGTGCCTGTGAACGCGCCCCCGCAAACCCCTCGAACCCACTCCCGGAACGCGCGCCCGAGCCACCGCGAACATCAAATTCGTCAACTGTGAACGCCCTCGCCGCTCCCGTGAACGCCACCCGGCCAAAACGCGGAACTCCAACCCCGCCCTCACCGACTCCCCGCACGCGACCGACTCCCCGCACCCGAACCCGCCCCGATGCCCGCTCCGCCTCGCGACACTCTCGCCAACCCCGGCCTTCCCAGCCTGTGCCCCCGACCTGATCCACCCCCCCGCCGTCCAGCCGCGCGCACCCCGCCGACCCGGCGTCTTGCAGGGACGGGCGTCGAAGCCGGCCACAGTGGGCCTCGCGCGCACCGCCGGCCCAGCCTCGACCCTGCCGTCGCTCCCGCGCAGTCCGGTTCTGCTCGCCCTCGTCCTGCCTGGTTCGTTCTGCCCTCGCTCCTGCCCTGTCCACCGCTGCTCGCCCTCGTCCTGCCTGCCCGGTGCCGTCACCGCGCCTGCCGAGGCCGGTCCTGCCTGTCCGGTTCTGCCCTCGCGCCCTGCCTGCCAGCCCCGCCGTCGCACCTGGCCTGTCCCGGTCCTGCCGGTCGTGTTCTGCCTGTCGCGGTCCCGCTGGTCACGTACCCGCCGGTCGCGCCGACCCGTTCCGCCCGGCTCACGTCCAGCGGTCGCCGAGTCTCGTGGCCGGCCAGGACTGTCGTACCCGGATGGGACAATGGGATCGGGGGCCGGAGGCCACGCCTGGTACCGTCGAACACGGCGTGTGTGGACAGACGTGAGGCTGGAGCCACTCCCCGGCAACCGGGTGGCGTGATCCGCTGCAGGGTGTAGGCACCCCTGACCACGACCAGGGCAGTACCGCATTCAACCGTTGACGCGTGTACGCGTCCTTGTTCGCCGAGCCGGGCGGCGGGAGCGAGGACCGCGATGTCACGTTCGTCGTTGACCGAACAACTGGTCGACCTCCGCCGGACCTACACCGGCGAGAACCTGAGCCAGGCCGCGCCGGCCGTCAAGCACGTCCTGCACAGCCTCCCCGACGACCGCCGCGAACGCGTGGTCGACGCCCTGGACGACCGGGCCGACGTGCGCGGGCTGTTCCTGCCCGACGCGCCCACCGACGACCAGCGCAAGCTGGAGTGCGTCGTCCTCCAGAGCGCGACCGACGCGTCCGCCCACCTCCAGCTCAAGCCGCCGGCCTCGATGCTGCGCCCGGCGCACGTGTTCGAGGCCGTCGAACCCGCCGACACCCTCCGCCTGCACCTCGCCGAGCACGCTCTCGGCCCGCTGCTCTACGAGATGCTGCCGCGCAACGAGGAGCGCTGGGTGGCCGGTGTCGCGGGGCTGCGCGTCGAGCGGCACCCGAGGTCGGTGGAGCTGCGCCTGCTCGACCTGGACGCGAGCGTCGTCCTCTCCGGTGTGGACGACGCCGCGTGGGACGTCGGCATGACCTACGTCCGCACCCTCCTCAAGGGCCGTGACCTGCACGGACCGTTGATCGAGGGTCCGCTGAGCGCCGCCGAGCGCGAGCACCTGGCCGAGTTCGCGCGGCCGACCGGGCTCGGCAGCGCCGTGCTGCGCCGCTACCACCTGTTCACCGGCGCGCCGTGGCTGCGCTCGCTGCCGCAGGCCGACAAGTGGTGGCTGGAGTGGCCCGCGAGCATCGGCGTCCCCACGGTCGCCGACCGCCTGCTGCACCCGGTCTTCGGGCTGCCGAACGCCGTCGAGACGCCCAGCCCGGCGGGCGGGCTCGGGCTCACCACCGGCTGGTACGACCTCTACCTGCGCGAAACCGACCCGCCGGACCCGGCGAAGGAGGACGCGCTGGGCGCGGTGGAGTGGCCCGAGGGCGTGACGGGGTGGTGGGAGCCGCCGACGCGGCCGGTCAAGTAGTCCCGGCCGGCGGGAGGGGTCCCGCCGGAGTGGGCCGTGATCGCGCACCGCGTTCGACCGGTCGGCGGCCGGCGGCTGCCCGAACGGCGGTCGGTGGTCGCGATCACGGCCCGACCAGGCGGTGCGGTCGGGCCGCGCCGGTAGACTGCCCTTTCACCCGGTGCGTTCGCGTCGAGTGCCGCCAGTGATGACCGTCAGGAGGACCCCGGTGACCCAACAGGCTGCCGAGGCCCAGTCCGCGGGCCAAGCCGCGCCGCGTCGCGTGCTCGTCGCCGAGGACGAAGCCCTCATCCGCCTCGACCTGGTCGAGATGCTGCGCGAAGAGGGCTACGAGGTGGCCGGCCAGGCCGCCGACGGCGACGAGGCGGTCACGCTGGCCGAGCAGCTGCGGCCGGACCTGGTCATCATGGACGTCAAGATGCCGAAGGTGGACGGCATCGAGGCCGCGGGCGCGATCGCGGCCAAGCGGATCGCCCCGGTCGTCATCCTGACCGCGTTCAGCCAGCGCGACCTGGTGGAGCGGGCCCGTGACGCGGGCGCGATGGCCTACCTGGTGAAGCCGTTCGCCAAGCGCGACCTGGTGCCCGCGATCGAACTGGCGATGAGCCGGTTCGCCGAGTTGCAGGCGCTGGAGAACGAGGTCGCGGGCCTCACCGAACGCCTGGAGACGCGCAAGGTCGTGGAGCGGGCCAAGGGTCTGCTGATGAGCAAGCAGGGTCTGTCGGAGCCGGAGGCTTTCCGCTGGGTGCAGCGCACCGCCATGGACCGGCGGACCACCATGAAGGCCGTCGCCGAAGCGGTCATCGAAAACTTCGGCTGAGTTCCCTGTTCGGGTATCGGACACACAGTCGTGCCCATTGTTGGTCACTGCGCGCATTGACCCTGTGACCTGTGGCTATTTGAGCTGGATTTAAGACTGTTAACGTGCGCGCATTTGCCGGTGACTACCGTCACGATGTGGACACAGAGCAGGAAGACCACCTGTTCACGGAACACAACTGAAGCTACGTTCCTGCCCTAACCCAAGCCCTCGTGCGGGGGCGCCGCCTACCGGCGGGCTGGTTGGTCATGGGAGGTATTCCGGTGTCAGGAGCACGACTCGGCCGAGTTCTGGTGCTGGCGGCGGCTTCGTCGCTGGTGCTCGCGGCTTGCGCCGGCGGCACTAGTGGCGGCGGCGAATCTGGCGGCGACGCCACCACGGTCAAGATCGGGTTCATGGGTGACCTCACCGGTGAGAACTCCGGGATCGTGATTCCGCCCTACAACGGCGCGAAGATGGCGATCGACGAGTACAACGCCACGAACCCCAAGGTCAAGATCGAGCTGAAGAAGTACGACAGCCAGGGCAAGCCCGACCAGGCCACCTCGCTGATCACGACCGCGGTCGGCAGCGACAAGATCGCCGCCCTGATCGGCCCGGCCTTCTCCGGCGAGTCCAAGGCCATCGGCGGCACGCTGGAGGAGAGCAAGATCCCCAGCATCTCGCCGTCGGCCACGAACGCGGGCCTGGCCAGCAACGGCTGGAAGTACTGGCACCGCGTCGTCGCGAACGACAACGACCAGGGTCCGCGCATCGCCGAGTTCCTGGTGACCGCGAAGAGCCCCAAGACGGCGTTCGTCCTGTCCGACGACCAGGAGTACAGCGTCGGCCTCGCGGAGGCGGTGAGCAAGACGTTCAAGGAGAAGGGCGTCACGGTCGAGACCGACAAGTTCGCCAAGGACGCGTCGGACTACTCGTCCACGGTCAGCAAGGTCAAGTCCGCCAACCCGGACGTGATCTTCTTCGGCGGCTACTACGCCCAGGGCGGCCGGCTGCTCAAGGCGCTGCGCGACAACGACGTGAAGACCATCTTCGCCTCCGGTGACGGCTCGCTCGACGCGCAGCTGGTCAGCGGTGCCGGCCCCGCCGCGGCCGAGGGCGCGGTCATCGCCTGCCCGTGCAACATCCCCTCCGCGGACGTCACCGGCACCTCGAAGACCTTCTTCGACAACTACAAGAAGTCGGCGGGCTCCGACCCGGCGATCTACTCGACCGAGGGCTACGACGCCGCGACCGCCTACATCAAGGCGATCCAGGCCGGCAAGACGACCTCCGAGGACATCAACACCTTCCTGTCCACGGTGAGCTTCGAGGGCGTCTCCAAGCCGATCAAGTTCAAGGCGAACGGCGAGCCGGAGAACAACTCCATCTTCGTCTACCAGGTCAAGGGTGGTGTTCTCAAGCTGCTCGGCCCGTCGGCGACCGCGAAGCTTGGGAGCTGATCTCCGAGACGGTTGGACCGAGTTAGGCAGCGCTGGGGAGCGGGCAGGTCGGCGACGGGTCGCCGGCTCCCGCTCCCCACCCCTATGGCGAAGAACTTTCTCTCCCCCCGCCCCGTCTCGTGAGGCAACCTGTCATGCTTGATGATTTCCTCAACCAGTTCCTACCCAGCACCGTGGGTGGACTGGTGATCGGCTCGATCTACGCGCTGGTCGCCTTGGGCTACACGATGGTCTACGGCGTGCTGCGCCTGATCAACTTCGCGCACTCCGAGATCTTCATGATCGGCACGTTCGCGTCCCTGGTGACGCTGCTGGCGATCGCCCCGAGCGCCCCGTTCACCGGGTTCGCGCTGGTCGGCGTGCTGCTGTTGTTGATGCTGGTCTCCGCGGCGGCCTCCGGCGCGTCCGCGGTCGTCCTGGAAACCGTGGCCTACCGGCCGCTGCGCAAGCGGGGCGCGACCAGGCTCGCCGCCCTGATCTCCGCGATCGGCGCGTCGCTGTTCCTGCAGGAGCTGTTCGGGCTGGTGGTGATCAAGGGCCTGATCGACAAGCCCGGTCGCAACCAGGCGTCGGCACCCCGGTTCGTCGCCCGTGACACGCTGTTCACGGTCGGCAACGTGGACGTGCGGCTCGACCAGGTCATCGTCGTGGTCGCGGCGATCCTGGTGATGGTCGGGCTGGACCAGCTGGTGAACAAGACGCGGATCGGTCGCGGCATCCGGGCCACCGCCCAGGACCCCGAGGCCGCCGTCCTGATGGGCGTGAGCA
Organism: Saccharothrix sp. NBAS 001; assembly: GCF_056640475.1. Taxonomy (NCBI): domain Bacteria; kingdom Bacillati; phylum Actinomycetota; class Actinomycetes; order Pseudonocardiales; family Pseudonocardiaceae; genus Saccharothrix; species Saccharothrix sp. NBAS 001. The sequence continues at coordinate 5,812,287 of NZ_CM153251.1, read as the reverse complement.
TCGACAACGTCGTGCGGGTGACGTTCCTGCTCGGCGGCGCGATGGCCGGCGTGGCCGGCTCGCTCTACATCATGGAGATCGAGAACACCTCGTACCTGATCGGTTTCGTCCTCGGCATCAAGGCGTTCACCGCGGCGGTGCTCGGCGGCATCGGCAACCTGCGCGGTGCCCTGATGGGCGGCATCGTGCTCGGTCTGATCGAGAACTGGGGCGCGATCTTCCTCGGTTCCCAGTGGAAGGACGTCATCGCGTTCACCGTCCTGGTGATCGTCCTGATGTTCCGCCCGACGGGCATCCTCGGCGAATCGCTCCAGAAGGCACGGGCATGAAAGGCGACGAAGTGACGACGGAAGAGACTCCGGCCAAGCGCGGCGGCTTCCACGCCGTCGGCCGCGGCGTCGACCGGCTGCGGGACTGGTGGGAGCAGGCCAAGGTCTGGCAGCGCTACCTGGTCTACATCGCCCTGGTGGTCGGCGCCTTGATCCTGCCCGCGCCCGGCATCGGCGCGTTCATGTCGCCCGAGTCGGACTGGACGACCGTGCTGATCTACCCGATCGGCACCTACATCCTGCTCGCGGTCGGCCTGAACGTGGTGGTCGGCCAGGCGGGCCTGCTCGACCTCGGGTTCGTCGCGTTCTTCGCGATGGGCGGTTACTCGGTCGCCTACTACGGGACCCACTTCGGCTGGAACTACTGGGCCACGGTCGCGTTCGGCATCATCCTGGCGGCGGTCTCGGGCGTCATCCTCGGCGCGCCGACCCTGCGGCTGCGCGGTGACTACCTGGCGATCGTGACGCTCGGGTTCGGCGAGATCGTCCGGATCACCGCGAACAACACCGACGAGATCGGCGGCGCGCGCGGCATCACCGGCATCCCGCACCCGCCGCCCGTGTTCGGCACCAAGTTCCTGCTCGACCCCGCGCCGTACTACTACCTGATCGTGGCCGCCATCGTGCTGGTCATCATCTTCTCGGTGCGGTTGCAGAAGAGCCGGGTCGGCCGCGCGTGGGCCGCGATCCGGGAGGACGAGGACGCGGCCGAGCTGATGGGCGTGCCGACGTTCAAGTTCAAGCTGCTGGCGTTCGCGATCGGCGCGATGATCGGTGGCCTGGCGGGCGGCATCTACGCCGGCAAGGCCGTGTTCATCGAGCCCAACACGTTCCCGTTCATCCTGTCCGCGACGATCCTCGCCGCGGTCGTGCTGGGCGGCTCGGGCAACCTGCCCGGCGTGATCCTGGGCGCGTTCCTGATCGGCTGGCTGCCGGAGCGGTTCCGCGACTTCGCGGACTACCGCATCCTGATCTTCGGCGGCGTGCTGGTGCTGATGATGGCGCTGCGGCCGGAGGGCCTGCTGCCGTCGCGCCGGCGCAAGGCGGAACTACACGAGGGAACAGGCGGAATGGGCACCATGGGCGCCGAGGTTCCGGGTCCGGACACGGACGTGTCGACGACGGAGGCGGCCAAGTGAGCACTCCCGTCCTTCAGCTGGACGACGTGACGATGCGCTTCGGCGGCGTCGTGGCGCTGCGCGAGGCGAAGATCAGCATCGGCGAGGGCGAGATCTTCGCCCTGATCGGCCCCAACGGCGCGGGCAAGACCACGGTGTTCAACGTGGTCACCGGCGTCTACCAGCCGTCCGAGGGCCAGGTCCTGTTCAACGGCGAGCGGATCAACGGCACCAAGCGGTTCAAGATCACCAAGAGCGGCATCGCCCGCACGTTCCAGAACATCCGGCTGTTCCACAACATGTCGGCGCTGGAGAACGTGATGGTGGGCGCGGACGCGCACCACAGGACCGGTGCGATCGGCGCGACGCTGAACCTGCCGTGGCACCGGAAGGAGGAGAAGCGCGGGCGCGAGCTGGCCCGCGAGCTGCTCGACTTCGTGGGCATCTCGGCGCGGATGACCGAGACCGCGAAGAACCTCCCGTACGGCGACCAGCGCCGGCTGGAGATCGCCCGCGCGCTGGCCACCGACCCGAAGCTGCTGCTGCTGGACGAACCGGCGGCCGGCATGAACCCGGCGGAGAAGGAGGCGCTCCAGCACCTCATCCGCAAGATCCGCGACAGCGGGCGGACCGTGCTGCTCATCGAGCACGACATGAGCCTGGTCATGGGCGTCAGCGACCGCGTCGCCGTGCTCGACTTCGGCCAGTTGATCGCAGAAGGGCTGCCGCACGAGGTGCAGAACAACCCGAAGGTCATCGAGGCGTACCTGGGGGTGTCCGAAGATGCTTCTTGAGGTCAAGGACATCAACGTCCACTACGGCAAGATCGCCGCGATCAAGGGCATCAGCCTGGAGGTCAACGAGGGCGAGATCGTCTCGCTGATCGGCGCGAACGGCGCGGGCAAGACGACCACGCTCAAGACCATCTCCGGCCTGCGCCCGCTGACCAGCGGCAAGGTCCTGTTCGACGGCCAGGACATCTCCCGGATGCCCGGCCACAAGCGGGTCCTGCTCGGCATCGGCCAGTCGCCCGAGGGCCGGGGCGTGTTCCCCGGCATGACGGTGCAGGAGAACCTCCTGATGGGTGCCTACACCCGCAAGGACGACCTGAGCGCCGACCTCGCCGAGGTCTACGAGCTGTTCCCGAGGCTGGCCGAGCGCAAGAACCAGTTCGGCGGCACCATGTCCGGCGGCGAGCAGCAGATGATCGCCATCGGCCGGGCGCTGATGACCAAGCCGAAGGTGCTGCTGCTCGACGAGCCGTCCATGGGGCTCGCGCCGATGCTGATCGCCCAGATCTTCGAGATCATCAAGGAGATCAACAAGCGCGGCACGACCGTCCTGCTGGTCGAGCAGAACGCCCAGCAGGCGCTCAAGCTCTCCGACCGGGCCTACGTGCTGGAGACCGGCCGGGTGGTCAAGTCCGCGCCGGGCCTGGAACTGCTGGACGACCCGCAGGTCCGTGCCGCCTACCTGGGCGGGCACTGAGGACAGAGCACCGGGTGCCGAAGAGGCCCGCCGACCACGCGTCGGCGGGCCTCTCGTCGTCCGGGCGTCACTGGCTGAGCAGGATCTCCGTGCTCGACGCGTCCTTCAGGTCGGTCAACGTCGGGCCGCCGTACACCTTGAGCGCCAACGGCTTCGCGTCCTTGGGCAGGTCGTAGTACACGTCGTACTCCAGCCGCACGTTCGCCCCCACGTCGATCACGTCGGGCTGCCGCTTGATGGTCATCGCCTCGGTGTCGACCGGGTACTCGACCTTCTTGTCGTCCACCAGCAGGTGCCGCCGGGCGTTGAACGAGGAGGTGCTGCGCCCGTTGTTGATCACGCTGAGCCGGATCCGGACGAACTGGCCCTTCGCCTCGAACTCGGCGTGGCTGCCGATCAGCGTGGTCATCCCGGTGGTCAGCCCGACCAGGGTGAACGCCGTGTCGCCGTCCGAGGTCGTCGGCAGGTGCAGGATCTTCTCGTCCGGCCGCGCGGTGCCCGCCGGCACCGGGTAGGTCGGTGGCGCGGACGTCGGGGGAGTCTCCGAGGCCGGGGCACTGCTGCACCCGGCGACCAGCAACGCCGCCACCACCAAGCCCGTCCACCTCATGCCTGGACCTTAGGCGCGGGCCGCAGGAAGCAGGTGAGCCTCGCCGTGCACGTGCGCCGGCCCTGCTCGTCGCTGACCACGATCTCGTAGGTGGCGGTCGAGCGGCCCCGGTGGATCGGCGTGCACACCCCGGTGACCTCGCCCTCCGTCACCCCGCGGTGGTGCGTGCAGGACAGCTCCAGCCCCACGGCCAGCCGGTCGGGCGCGGCGTGCATGGCCGCCGCGATGGACCCCAGCGTCTCGGCCAGCACCGCGTTCGCGCCGCCGTGCAGCAGCCCGTACGGCTGGCGGTTGCCCTTCACGGGCATCGTCCCGACCAGCCGGTCGGCATCCCATCGGGTGATCTCGATGCCCATCTTCGCGGTCAACTGCTCGTGCGCGACCGCCTGGTCGGCGCCCGGCACGTCCGCCAAGCCGCCGGGGACGCCGTCTGGGTTCGGGCTCACGTTGCTGCTCCACTCGGTGCACGACTGTCGGACCCTCACCCTAGACTCGCCGGCGTGAGCACTTCAGAAGCCTCCCGTCTGCTGCTGGTCGACGGCCACTCGATGGCCTACCGGGCGTTCTTCGCGCTGCCGAAGGAGAACTTCCAGACCAACACGGGCCAGACCACGAACGCGGTCTACGGCTTCACCTCGATGCTGATCAACCTCATGCGCGACGAGCAGCCCACGCACATCGCGGTGGCCTTCGACGTCTCGCGCAAGACCTTCCGCACCGAGGCGTACTCCGAGTACAAGGCCGGTCGCAGCGCGACGCCGGACGAGTTCAAGGGCCAGGTCAGCCTCATCCAGGACGTGCTGGGCACGCTCAACATCCAGACCCTGGAGAAGGACAACTTCGAGGCCGACGACGTCATCGCGACGCTCACCACGCAGGCCACCGCGCTCGGCTTCGAGGTGCTCATCTGCACCGGCGACCGCGACGCGCTCCAGCTGGTCAACGACAAGGTGACCGTGCTCTACCCGGTCAAGGGCGTCTCCGAGCTGGCCCGCTACACCCCCGAGCTGGTGCTGGAGAAGCAGGGCGTCCCGCCGGAGCTGTACGCCGACTACGCGGCGGTGCGCGGCGACTCGTCGGACAACCTGCCCAACACCCCCGGCGTGGGCCCCAAGACGATCGTGAAGCTGCTCACCCAGTTCGGCTCGCTCAACGGCCTGATCGACCACGTGGACGAGGTCCCCGGCAAGGTCGGTGACGCGCTGCGCGCGAACCTGGCCAACATCATGCTCAACCGGCAGCTCACCGAGCTGGTCCGGGACGTGGAGCTGCCGGTCGGCCCGGCCGAGCTGGACGCGAAGGACTGGGACCGCGACGCGGTGCACCGGCTGTTCGACGAGCTGGAGTTCCGGGTCCTGCGCGACCGCCTGTTCGCCACCCTGTCCACCGCCGAGCCCGAGGCCGAGGAGGGCTTCGAGGTCTCCGGCGGCGCGGTCGAGCCGGGCGCGCTCGCCGCCTGGCTGGCCACCCACGCCACCGGCCGCCGGGTGGGCCTGGCGTTCCGGCAGACCGGCGTCGACCTGGAGGGCATCGCGTTCGCCGGCGGCGAGGGCGGCTACGTCGAGGTCGCCGGGCTCACCGAGGCCGACGAGAACGCCCTGGCCGCCTGGCTGGCCGACGAGACCGCGCCGAAGGCCGGCCACGACCTGAAGCTCCCGCTGCGCGCCCTGCGCGCCCGCGGCTGGCGGCTGGCGGGCCTGACCAGCGACACCGCGCTGGCCGCCTACCTGGTCCGGCCGGGCCAGCGCAGCTTCGCCCTGGACGACCTGGCGCTGCGCTACCTCCAGCGCGAGCTGCGCGCCGAGGAGCCGGACGACGGCCAGCTCTCGCTGCTCGCCGACGAGGACGAGGAGCGCGAGAAGACCGCGAAGAACGCGATCGTGCGGGCCTCCGCCGTCGCGGAGCTGGCCGACGCGCTGGACCGGCAGCTGGTGGAGACCGGCCAGGAGAGCCTGCTGGCGGGCCTGGAACTGCCGCTGATGAACGTGCTGGACGAGGTCGAGTCGGTCGGCATCGCGATCGACTCCGAGCACCTGGCGGCGCTGGAGGCGCACTTCGCGGCGGGCGTGAAGCAGGCCGCGCAGGACGCGTACGGGGTGATCGGCAAGGAGATCAACCTCGGCTCGCCCAAGCAGCTGCAGACGGTGCTGTTCGACGAGCTGAACATGCCGAAGACCAAGAAGACCAAGACCGGCTACACCACCGACGCGGACGCGTTGCAGAACCTGTTCGAGGCGACCGAGCACCCGTTCCTCCAGCACCTGCTCGCGCACCGCGACGTGACCAGGCTCAAGTCCACGGTGGACGGCCTGCTCAAGTCGGTGGCCGACGACGGCCGCATCCACACCACGTTCCACCAGACCATCGCCGCGACCGGCCGGCTGTCCTCGACGGACCCGAACCTCCAGAACATCCCGATCCGCACCGACGAGGGCCGCCGGATCCGCGAGGCGTTCGTGGTCGGCCCCGGCTACGCCGAGCTGATGACCGCCGACTACAGCCAGATCGAGATGCGGATCATGGCCCACCTGTCCGAGGACGCGGGCCTGATCGAGGCGTTCCGGTCGGGGGAGGACCTGCACACGTTCGTCGCGTCCCGGGCGTTCTCGGTGCCGACCGCCGAGGTCACCGCCGAGCAGCGGCGGCGGGTCAAGGCGATGTCCTACGGCCTGGCGTACGGGCTGTCGGTGTACGGCCTGGCGCAGCAGTTGCGGATCACCGCCGACGACGCGCGCGAGCAGATGGAGGCGTACTTCGCCCGCTTCGGCGGCGTGCGCGACTACCTGCACGCGATCGTCGAGGACGCCCGCAAGAAGGGCTACACCGAGACCATCCTGGGCCGCCGCCGCTACCTGCCCGACCTCAACAGCGACAACCGCCAGCGCCGCGAGATGGCCGAGCGGATGGCGTTGAACGCGCCGATCCAGGGCTCGGCGGCGGACATCATCAAGGTCGCGATGCTGGGGGTGTTCAACGCGCTGCGGGACTCCGGCCTGCGCTCGCGGATGCTGCTGCAGGTGCACGACGAACTCGTCCTGGAGATCGCCGAGGGCGAGCGGGAGGCGGTCGAGGCCCTGGTCCGCGCCCAGATGGGCCAGGCGTACGAACTCAGCGTCCCGATGGAGGTGTCGGTGGGGGTCGGCCGCTCCTGGGACGAAGCCGCGCACTGACGCCCCGGGGCCGCTCGTGGTGGCGGCACCCGGTGTAACGGGGGTGGGTCGCTGTGGGACGTTTCGCGCTGCTGGTCGGGACCAACGCCTACGCGGACCCGGCGTACCCGCAGCTCTGGTCGCCGGTCGACGACGTGCGCCGGCTGGCCGCCGTGCTGCGCGACCCGGACCTGGGCGGTTTCGAGGTGACCTCGTGCGTCGACCGGCCGGCGGCGGACGTGCGGTACGAGGTCGCCCGCATCGCGGCGGGCAAGCGCGCCGAGGACACCGTGCTGGTCTACATCTCCGGCCACGGGCAGCGCGACCGGGACGGCCGGCTGTACTTCGCGACCACCGACAGCGAAGCCGACCTGATCAGCGCCACGAGTTGCGAGAGCGCGTTCGTGCGCGACAGCCTGGAGCGGTCCGGCGCCGGCAGCCGGATCCTGTTGCTGGACTGCTGCTTCAGCGCGAGCATCATCGCCGGCTTCACCGACAAGTCGCTGCCCGACAGCGTGCTGGAGGACCACGACGGGCGCGGGTACGTCGTCCTGACCGCCACCGACCGCTGGCAGCCCGCCCTTGAGCAGGGCTCACGGTCGTTCTTCACCGAAGCAGTCATCGAAGGGCTGCACGACCCGGACGCCGACCTCGACCAGGACGGCTACCTCTCCGCCTCGGAGCTGTACGACTACGTCCACCCCAGGGTCCGCACCCGCGCGGGCCACGAACCGACCTTCTTCGCCTCGGGGGTCCGGGGCACCGTCGTGGTGTCGAAGGCGGCGGGCGGTCGTCGCCGCGCCGCCGCCGCACCGACCCGAACCCGCCGGTGGCCGCCGCCCGCCGTGGACGGCGCTTCCCCGGAGGTGCTCTACGAGCGGCTCCGGTCGACCTTCGGCGACCTGTCGTGGCGTGGTCTGCTCGACGTCCTCGGCGGTATGGGGGACGTGGCGGTCGGAGCCGTCACGGTCAACCCGTCCCTGCTGGCGGCGGCGTGCTCGTCGGCGGTGTCCGCCCGCCTGGCGGCGGCCCATGCCCGACCCGATGACTCCGAGGCCCTCCAGGCGCGCGCGTGGCACGCGCTGCGCCGGGAGTGGTGGGCGGAGTCCCGGCGTGACTTCCTCGCCGAGCTGGCCGCCAACCCGTACCACGCGTGGTCGTGGTGGGGGTTGGCCTACGGCTACGTGCGGGAGGGCGCCTACTCGGCCGCCGCGCAGGCGTTCGCCAAGGCGGCCCGCTACGCCGACCTGCCGGACAACGGCTTCTCCGCCGGGTCCTCGCTGCTGGTGGCGGCGGCGCTGGACCTCGCGGAAGAACCCGAGCGGGCGCACCGGGTCCTCCGCGACGCGGCCGTCCGGCACCCGGCCGGCATCCCCGTCGCGTTCGGCCTCGCCGTGCGCGAGGGCGACCCGTACGAGCTGAGCCGATTACTCGTGCACAACCCCGAGTTCGGCGCCCACCTGGCCGCCTTCGGGGAGGTGGACCCGGCGGTCGCGCGACACCTGGCGGGGCTGGTGACGGCGGACGTGGTGACGTTGGTCGACTGGATGCGGGTGCGGAAGGGCCGCAGGGACTTCCCGTACTGGTTCGACGACCGGTGGGCGACCATCGGGACGCCGCGGGAGGACGACCTGGTCCAGTTCGTGCTCGCGGCGAGAGTCGGTCTGATCCTGCACGACAGGTTGTCCCGCGAGGCCGCGCAGTGGCGGCGCAGAGCGCAGGAACTCCGGGCGTCCGCCGACGTCCACGCGCTCGTGGACCCGACCCGGACGCGGGCCCTGGTCCGGAAGATGTCGCGCCGCCGGCGGGCCGTGGTCGAACTCGCCGGGCTGGAGGCCAGGATCGCGGCCTTCACCAGGCTCTCCGCGGAACTCGGGGCGTCCCGGCCGAGGCGCGGCTCGCCGTCGTACCTGCGGATCGGCGGCCCGGTCGAGGCGGTCGACCCCGTCTCGTTGGCGCCTCGCCGAGGCCGCCGGTCCGGGGCGGTGGGCGTCAGCGCAGGGGGGTGACCCGGACGTCGCGGGCCGACAGCTCGTCGCCGCACGCGGCGCACTGCACGCGCACGTCGACGTCCCCGCCGCACTCGTGGTGGTGCAGCTCGAACGACGTGCCGCCCTCGGGCGACATCCACTTGTCGCCCCACTTGCGCAGCGCCATCAGCACCGGGTAGAGGTCCAGCCCCTTCTCGGTGAGCCGGTACTCGTAGCGCGTCCGCACGTCCTTGTACGCGACCCGCCGCAGGATGCCCTCGTCGACGAACTTCGCCAGCCGCTCGGTGAGCACGCTGCGCGAGATGTCCATCGCCGACTGGAAGTCCTCGAACCGCCGCGTGCCCAGGAACGCCTGGCGGAGCAGCAGCAACGTCCACCGCTCGCCCAGCAGGGCGGCGGGCAGGGACACGGTGCACAGCTCGTCGGCGACCTTCACAGGCGACATACCAGCAGAATACCCCTTGCGTTCGAAAAACAGATCCAGCTAGGGTTCGGATTCCGAACCTAGGGGGCCGTCATGACCAGACTCCGCGTGCTCGACCGCGACGACGTGGGCGCAGCCGTCGACGCGGTGTTCGAGGGCCTGTCGGCGCAGAGCCGCTACCTGCGCTTCCACGCCCCGGTGCCCCGGCTCACCGCGTCCATGCGCGGTCGGCTGACCGACCTGGACGGCCGCCGCCGGGCCGCCGTGGTCGCCGAGTCCGGCAGGCGCGCCATCGGGATCGCCCGGCTGGCCGCCACCGGGGAGGACGTCGCCGAGATCGCGGTCGCCGTGGTCGACCGGTGGCAGCGCAAGGGCGTCGGCACCCGCCTGATGACCGAGATCGGCAGGCTGGCCACCGACCTGGCCTACGCGGAGCTGACCGGCGAGGTGCTCTACGAGAACGTGGCGATGGTGCACCTGGTGCGCCGCGTGTTCCCCGGCGTGCGGCTCGACGCGTCCGACCGCGAATCCCTCCGGATCAGCTACCCGCTCACCTTCACCCTCACCCACGAGGACCTGGTGGCCGACCTCCGGTGGTGAGCACAATCGGGCCATGCGCCGGGTCCTGGGGTTGGTCTCCGTCCTGATCCTGCTGTTCGCCGCCCCCGCCAGTGCGGTGCCGCGCCCGGCCTCGGCCCGCTCGGGCCAGACCACGGCGACCCCGCCGGACCGGCCGCTGCCCGGCTACACGATCTCGAACCCGGTGCTGCCGCCCGCGCTGGTCGGTGGACGACCCAGTCGCGTGCTGCAAGGCGTGCACGAGCACGCCGGGTACGCGATCGAGGTCCCGCCCCGCTGGAACGGCCGACTGGCCATGTGGGCGCACGGCTACCGGGGCACCGGCAAGGTCCTCACCGTCGACCCTCCGGCCTACGAACTGCGCCAACGGCTGCTCGACCAGGGTTTCGCCTGGGCCTCCTCCAGCTACTACGCCAACGGCTACGACGTGAAGGCGGGCGTCGAGAGCACGCACGCCCTGGCCCTGCGCTTCGGCGAGCTGGTCGGCACGCCCTCGGACGTGTTCGTCGCGGGCGTCTCCATGGGCGGGCACGTGATCGGGCGGTCGCTGGAGCAGTTCCCCGGCTTCTACCGGGCGGCCCTGCCGCTGTGCGGCGTGCTCGGCGACCAGGAGCTGTTCGACTACCTGCTGGACTACCAGGTCGTGGCCCAGGCGCTGGCCGGCGTCGACGCCTACCCGCTGCCCGCCGACTACCTCGGGTCCGTCGTGCCCGGGATCAAGGCCGCGCTCGGCCTCTACGGCACGCCCAACGAACTCGGCGAGCAGCTCGCCCGGTTCGTGGCCTCGCGCAGCGGCGGTGAACGGCCCGGCGCGCGGGCCGCGTTCCTGCACTGGAAGGACTTCCTGTTCGACCTGGCCGGGAACCCGCCGGCCCGCGACCTGGCGTCCGACCCGATCCAGGTGGCCACCAACCTGTTCACCCGCTACACCCCGAACGCCCCGGTCGACCTCGACCGCGTGGTGGAGAGGGTCCCGCCGCGCAACGTCGAGGCGCGGCTCACCGGGAAGCTGACCGAGGTGCCGCAGGTCGTCGGCCGGCCGAGCGCGCCGGTGCTGTCGCTGCACGACCTGGGCGACCTGTTCGTGCCGTTCTCGATGGAGCAGCGCTACCTGCGCGACGTCCGGTTCCACGGCCGGTCGCACCTGCTCGCGCAGCGCGCGATCCGTGCCGTGGAGCACTGCGAGTTCAGCCCGGCCGAGGTCGGCCGGGCCTGGGACGACCTCGTGGTCTGGGCGGACACCGGGGCGCGGCCCGAGGGGGACGTCGTGGACGACCCCGCTGCGGTGGCCGACCCCGGCTACGGCTGCCGGTTCACCGACCCGACCGCCTACGGGACCGGCACCCGGCGGCTGTTCGCCCCCTGCTGACGCGCCGGCAGGGGGCGACGACGTCCGGGGGCGGCGTGACCGGGGGTCAGCAGGTCGCGACGACGTCCAGGAACGCCTTGTCGGCGCGGCCCTCGTCCTTCGCGAAGATCGCTTCGCGCAGCGAGCGGGCGGCGTCGCGGCACTTGACCATCGACGCGCCGTCGTCCTCGGCGCGCTTGCGGCCGGTCTCCGCGACCTGGGCCGCGTCCTTGGCCTTGGACGCCGCGTCCTGCGCGTCCGCGAGCTTCTTCCCGGAGTCGGTGAGTTCCTTTTCCTTGCCGGCCAATTGCGTGCTGATCCGGTCGTTTTCGCTCACCTTGTTCGCGTACAGCACGCCGAACACGCCGGCGGTCGCGAAGAACAGCACGGCGAGCACCGAGAGCACCACCAGCCCGGTCTTCTTCCGGGGCGCGACCGGCATCGGCGCGGGCTGCCCGGATTGGCCGGCCGGCGGGAATTCCGGGCTGCCGGGCAGTTGCGCGGCCGGGTGGAATTCCGGACCCGCCGGCAGTTGCACGGCGGGCTGGAAGACCTGGTCGCCGGGCACCTCTGCGGCGGGCTGGAACACCTGGTCGGCAGGCTGGTAGCCGCTGGGCGGGCGGTACTGGTCGGACTGGTCGGGCACCGGGAACCCCGGCGGGATTTCCGGTTGCCCGGAGTTCGGGTGGGTCATCTCTCCCCCTGCATTGTGTCGTCCCAGTATGCGGTGCGGGTCCGGGAACCGGCACCGGAATTTTCCGATTCGACACCTTTCGGCGGGCGTTACATGAACTGCGTCACCGCCGTTCCGGGGCGAACGGAACGCCGGACCGGATCGCGCGCAAACCCACCGGGACGAGTTCACCGAGCAGGCCGACGCCGATGGACAGCGTCATCGGCCGCGCGTCGGCGTGCATCCCGGCGGCCACCGCCACGAACCCCAGCCCGGCGTTGACCGCGAACGACCCGACCCACACCGCGAGCGTCCACGGCGTGTACCGCTGCCACAGCACGTCGTCGCGCTCGTACACCTTGACGGTGGTGCCGCGCAGCACCCCCAGCGCGACGCCCACCACCGATCCGCCCACCAGCCACAGCACGTCCACCGGCGTCAACGAGATCTTCGTCAGGTCGTACACGCCGATGCCGAGCAGCACCAGCGGCGGGACGAACAGGTCACGGGCGTTGAGCGGCTCGCCGAGCATCCTCTTGACCGCGACCGCCACCACGGCCGCGGCGATCAGCAACCAGGTCAGCATGTGTGTCTCCCCCTTATGTGGCATGACCGTGCTACTTAAGCTAGCACGTCTGTGCTAGAAAGGAACCGTGCCCAAGGTGGTCGATGCCGAGTCCCGCCGCCGCGCCGTCGCCGAGGCGGTGTTCCGGGTGGTCCGCGCGCGCGGCCTGGAGCAGGCTTCGCTGCGCAACGTCGCCGAGGAGGCGGGGCTGGCGATCGGCTCGGTGCGGCACTACTTCACCGATCACGACGAGCTGCTGGTGTTCGCGCTGGACGAACTCGCCGAGCGGGTCGAGCGCCGGGTGCTGGCCCGGGTGGCGCAGATCTACGCCGCCGACACGCCGGGGGAGCGGCGCGCGGGCGTCGTGGACCTGCTCGGCGAACTGGTCCCGCTGGACCCGGACCGGCACGACGAGGCGGTGGTCTGGCTGGAGTTCTCCGGGGCGGCCCGCACCCGGCCCGCCCTCGCGCCGGGCGCCCGCCGGCTGCACGACGGCATCCGGATGATCGCCCGCCGGGTGCTGGAGCGGGTCGGCGTGCCCGACGTCGGGCCGGAGGCCGAACGGCTGGCCGCGCTGCTCGACGGCCTGGCCGTCAACGCGGTGCTGCAACCCGACCTGACCACGCCCGACCTCATTCGCGCGGTGCTCGCGCGGCACCTGGACGCGTTGCGCGTCAACGACGTTCCACCACTGGTCCAGTCCACTGAGGACTGATCGGTGGTGTGCCGCCGGCCAACCGGGAGCGCGGGTGGTGGGAGGTTTTCGGTGGAACGCTCGTCTCGCTTGCCCGATCGGGTGGCCGTCGCGCGAGTCCGTCCGGGGGGTTGCGGCGCGACGGTAGCCTTTCCCGGTGCCGCTGTTAGGACCTACTGACGAGTTGCCGCACTCGCCGAGGCGGGTGCTGGTCGCGGGCACCTCCGGTGCGGGCAAGACGACGATGGCCCGGTGCGTCGCGGACGTGCTCGGTCTGTCCTATGTGGAAATGGACTCGCTGTTCCACGGTCCACAGTGGACGAAGCGGGTCGAGTTCGAGGCCGACGTGCGGGAGCTGGTGAAACGCGGCTCCTGGGCGACCGAGTGGCAGTACACCGCGGCCCGGCCGCTGCTGCTGGCCCGCGCCGACACGCTGGTCTGGCTCGACCACCCGAAGCACACCGTGCTGCGCCGGGTGGCCGTGCGGACGGTGGTCCGCCGGGTGCGCCGGCAAGAACTGTGGAACGGCAACACCGAACCGCCCCTGCACACCGTGTTCACCGACCGGGAACATCTGTTGCGGTGGGCGTGGAAGTCGCACGGCCACACGCGTGACCGGATCACCGCGGTGCTGGCCGGCGAACACGGCCCCCGACTGGCGGTGGTCCGGCTGCGCGGGCAGCGTGAAGTGGACCAGTGGCGCGCCGGGCCCCTCCGGCGGGCCGCGGAGCGCGGCGAGGAGTCGGTGCGATGAGTGGGCGGACGGCGCTGGTGCTCGGGGGCACCGGCATGTTGCAGGGCTGTGCGGACGACCTGCTGGCGCAGGGCTGGCAGGTGGTGCTGCCGTCGCGCAGACCACCGCGCGCGGGCGTCGCCGCCCGCGCGGCGCTCGGTGGGCGCGGGCACGTGCCCCAGGCCGGGCTCCGGGGTGTCGGGCGACCCCTGGGCGCGGCGTCGGAGGGCGCCGGGTCGCGAGGTGCCGGCGGGGCGGGCGCGAAGTGGGTGCACGCCGACTGGGCCCGGCCCGAGGAGCTGGCGCGGCGCGTCCGCGAGGTGCTGCCGGGACCGGCGGACCTGCTGGTGGCGTGGGTGCACCTGAGCTACCGGGTGCCCGTGCTGCGCGCCGTCGCGCCGCTGCTGGCCGAGCACGCGCCGGTGGTCGAGGTGCACGACAGCAGCGGGATCGTCTCCCGGCACGGCGTCCCGGAGCCGATCCTGGCCGGCCACCCCACCCAGCAGGTGGTGCTCGGCATCGTCAAGCACGGCACCGGCACGCGCTGGCTCAGCCACGAGGAGGCGTCCGTCGGCGTGCTGGAGGCGGTGCGCCGCGCGGTGGAGGGCAAGCCGCCGTCGATGCACCAGGTCGGCGACGTCGACACCTGGGCGGTCCGCCAGTAGCCCCGACCCGCCAGTGGCCCGGTCCGCCAGTGGCCCGGTCCGCCGGGTCGGCGGGTGGGTGCTCAGCCCGCCGGGCGCAGGCCGCGCACCAGGATCAGCACCGCCTCGCGCACGTCGGCCAGCGTCCGCTCGGGCTGGAACACCTGCCAGTCCAGGGCGACCACCAGCAACGTGCCGAACAGCGCGGCCGACGCGGTGCCCACCTGCACGCCCTCGGGCAGCCGCCCCTCGTCGGACAGCCGCTGCATCTGCCCGCGCACGATGGACACGATGTCGTCGCGCAGCAGGCTCAGCGTGCCGTGCCACTGGCCCGGCGTCCGCCACAGCTCGCTCACCAGCAGCTGGCCGAACGCCGGGTACTCGGCGAAGAACCCCAGCACCCCGTCGACCAGCGACTCCATCGCCCGCTCGGTCTCCGCCTCGCCCTCGGCCACCCGCAGCCGGGACGCGAGCAGCTCCACCCCGTGCCGCAGCAGGGCGTCCACCAGGGCGTCCTTGCTGGCGAAGTTGTAGTAGACGGTGCCCTTCGCGACCCCGGCCTCGGCGGCGATCTCGTCCACCGTCACGCTCGCCGCGCCGCGCTCGCCGACCAGCTTCAGCGCGGCGTCGAACAGCTTCTGCTTGGTGACGGCGGTGCGGCCGGGTCGCGTGTTGGTCACAGCACCAGCTCGGGCTTCAGTCGAGACGGGGTCCACACCCGCTGCTTGTACGCGGCGAACGTCGACAAGGCAAGCGATCCGACGAGGTAGGCGACCAGGATCAGCGCGTCCTTGCCGACGCTGCCCAGCGACCCGCCGTACATCAGGTGCCGCAACCCGTCCACGGCGTAGCCCATGGGCAGCCCGTAGTGCAGCGGGTACAGCGGCACCGGGATCGTCTGCCACGGGAACGTGCCGCCCGCGCTGACCAGCTGGAGGATCAGCAGCACCAGGCCGACGAACTTGCCGACCGCGCCCAGCAGCGCGTTCAACGCGTGCAGCACGGCCACGAACGTCGCCGACGTGAGCAGCAGGAACCCGAGCGTCCACACCGGGTGCGTGGGCCGGATGTCGACCACCAGCGTCACCACCGAGAACATGATCACCACCTGCGCCGCGCCCAGCAGCACCCCGGGCAGCCACCCGCCCAGCGCCACCCGCAGCGCGTTCTGCCCGGCCGCCAGCCCCCGCCGTGACAACGGCTTGAGCAGCAGGAACAGCACGAACGCGCCGATCCAGGTGGCCAACCCGAGGAAGAACGGGGCGAGCCCCGCGCCGTAGCTGCCGGCGGAGGTCTGGCTCACCCCGCGCACGTTCACCGGGTCGCCGATGGTGTCGGCGGTGGATTCGCGGGTCGGGTCGTCCGGGTTCGGGATCTGCGCGACCCCCTCGTTCAGGCCGTCGCGCAGCTTGTTCGTGCCGTCCACGAGCTTCTGCTCGCCGTCGCGCAGGGCGACCGCGCCGTCGCGGAGCTGGGCGTTGCCGGACGCGACCTGCGCCGCGCCGTCGTTGAGCTTGGTGATCGCGTCGGTCAGCGCCGGGGTCGAGGCGGCGAGCTGCGCCGCGCCGTCGGACACCTGCTTCGCGCCGTTGGCCAGCGTCCTGAGCTGGCCGGCGGTGCCCTGGACCTTGGCGTTGGCGTCGTCCACCGGGGCGCGCGCCTCGGTCAACGTCTGGAGCACGCGCTGCACCTGCTCCTCGGTGAAGCCCGCCGCCCGCAGCCGGGTCGCGATGTCCCCGTTGACCTGGTCCAACCGGCCGACCAGGGTCTGCGCCTTGGCGGCGTAGTCCTCGGCGGTCTTCGCGACCGTCTCGTTGCCGTCGGAGACCTGTTTCGCGCCGTCCGCGAGCTGCTGGGACTTCGCCGGCAGGGCCTGGGTCTGGTCGCGCAGCTGCTTGAGCCCGGCGGAGAGCTGCGCGGCCCCGTCCGCGAGCGGGCCCGCGCCGTCGACCAGCTTCTGGCTGCCGGTGAGGGCGTCCTGCTGGCCGTTGGCCAGGGTGGTCGCGCCGTCGGCGGCCTCGGCGGTCTTCGCGCGGATCGTGGAGAAGCCGAGCAGCAGCTTGTCGGCGGCCTCCGCGCCCACCTTCACCGACACCGACCGGCGGACCTCGGCCACGACCTGGTTGGCGATCGTGGAACCGAGGTAGTTGTTGGCGTCGTTGGTGGTCAGCATGATCACGCCCTGGCGCGGGGTGAACTCGCCGGAGGACAGCAGCGCCTTGGAGAAGTCGGCGGGCAGGGTCAGCGCGAACGTGTAGGTGCCGTTGCGGACGCCTTCCTCGGCGTCGTCGGCGCTCACCCGGTGCCAGTCGAACTTGGCGCCGGAGATCAGCTCGGTGGCGACGTCCTCGCCGGCGTTCTTGGTCGTGCCGTCGCTGGTGGTGGCGCCCTTGTCCTCGACGACGAGGGCGGCGGGGACCTGCTTGAGGTTCGCGTAGGGGTCTTTGTTGGCGTAGAGGTAGAGGGCCGCGTAGAGCAGGGGCACCAGGGCCAGGGCCAGGACCGCGAGCTTGGGCAGCTTGCCGGAGGTGATGCGGCGCAGTTCGTTGAACGCCATCCGCAGGGCGGTCACTGGTTCTCCTCGGCGTGGTCGACGGCCGGGCGCAGGTCCGGTCGGGTGGGCTCGCCGACGTCGGTGGCGGTTCGCTTCGTGGTCTCGGTGCTCGCCGGCTCGGCGGCCGGCGTGGTGGCTGCGGGCGCAGTGGATGCAGGCGTGGTGGCTGCGGGCGCGGTGCTCGCCGGCTTGGTGCCGGTCGGCTCGGTGCCGGTCGGCTCGGCGGCCTGGGTGGTGGCGGGTGTGGTGGCTGCGGGCGCGGTGCCGGCCGGCTGCGGCGTGGCCTGGTTCGGGGCCTGCTCGGGCTTGGTGGCCGGTGTCGCGCCAGGTGCCGGCGTGCCGGCGGGGAACGTGCGGACGGTCGGCGGGGCCGGCGGGAGACGGGTCGTGACGGGGTGCAGGTCGCGTTCGGTGGGGTCGAGCGCGCGGGCGTGCTTGGCGGTGTGCTCCTCGGGCGCGGGCAGCGTGTTGTCCGCGCCCAGGCGGGCCACCGGGATGCCGAGCACGGCGGCGGACGTGGTCGTGCACAGGACGACGACCGAGAGTTCGGGCGTCACGTGGTCGCGCGCGAGCTGGAGCCAGCCGGCCGGGTCCCCGTGGTAGCGGTCCGGCGTGTCCACGATCAGCACGCGCGCGCCGGGACGTCCTGCGGCCAGCTCCAACATCAGCCCGCACCGGACGTCGGCCGGCACGTACTCGAACCGGGTGTCGATGTGCGCCTCGGCCCCGCGCTCGACCAGCCAGTCGGCCACGGCCTTGCGCCCGCTGCGCTGCCGGTTCATGGCCAGCTCCTCGCCGACCACCCCGGCCAGCGAGAGCGACGCCTCGGGCTCGTTCACGCCGGGCGAGTCCACCAGCACGACCTGGTCGCGCAGCGCGGCGGCGTCGGGCGTGACGGAACCGGTGCTCGGGCGCATCCGCCCGGACAGCACCAGGGCGAACGCGGTGTGCCCCGCGTCCGGGGGGCCCGCCGCCACCACCAGTTCGCCCGGCGGCACGCGCAGGCTGGTCGGCTTGAGCAACGGGCCGTGCGGCCCGGCGACGCCGACGCGCTGTGCGTGGATCTCCACGGCGTAACCCCTTCTTTGAACTGACTGGTCAGTTCAAATAGTGGCGCAGCCAGGCATCGACCGCAACCGCGTCGGTTGTGATCCGGTGCGACAAGTGCAACACCTGCCGCCGAATGGCGCAGTGCGACCGGACGTCCGCGCGTCGAGCAGGTGCTCCCGCGCGCGTCCAGTGCGGAGCGCGGAGACCGGTCTGCTGCGCGTGGACGCCTCCGTGCCGGCAGGCGTGGGGTTCCGGCTAGCGCAGTGCGCCCGCCGGGCGGACTTCCCACACCGTCCACAGCGGGCGGTAGCCCTGCCGGGGCCAGAACACCGACGACAGCGGGTTCGGCGGGTTGTAGTAGAGGTAGCTGCCGACCGTGCCCAACCGCTGCAACTCGTGGTGCGCGTAGGCCATCAGGTGCCGCCCGATCCCCGCGCCCCGCGCGCCGGGCAGCACCGAGACGCAGTTGACGTAGCCCCAGCGACCGGTCGGCAACCGGGTCGACGTCCAGTTCCCCGGCTCGGAGGTGACCAGCGCGCACTCGGCCAGCGCGACCGCGATCCCGTCCCGCTCGGCGAGCCACGCCGGACCGCCCGCGGTGAGCCGCTCGGCCAGCGTGCGGCGCTTGAGCTCGGCCGCCTCCGGCCGGTCGACGGTGGAGCCGACCAGCGCCGAGTACCGCAGTTCGGCCAGCGCCAGGTTGATCACGGCGTCCAGGTCGGCGGGGGTCGCGCGGCGGACGGCGAGGGTCCCGGACGGGGGCGGCGTGCGCCGCGCGGCCGCTCCGGCGAGCGGGACGGTGTGCCCCGGCTGCCCGGCGCGCTGCGGGGCCGCCGGGGTCCCGGGGCGCGGCGAGACGTGCGGGGAGGCGTGCGGGGAGGCGTTGGGTTGGGCGGGGGACGGGGTCCCGGGCGTGCGGGAGGAGGTGGCCCGCGCCATCGCGGACTGCGGTGTCCGGGTCACCCCGACGGGTGAAGTTCGGCGCACCGCGATCACGGAGAGCGGCACCATGCCGTGGTCGAGCAGCGCCCGCGCGGACTCGGCGTCCCGGCTCGGCCACGTCACCACGCACGCCGAGTCCCGCTCGGCCGGGCCCGCCCGGTCCATCCACTGCCGCCACGCGCGCAGCAGCGCGTCCATCCCAGCCGCGCCCGCGCCGCCCAGCAGCGGCGTCAGCTCCCACACCTCGGTCGCCGACCACAGGCGTGCCGCGGACGTCCGGTCGTGCACCTGGTGCTGCACGACGCCCGCGACCCGCGTGCCGTCCGGCAGCGCGGCGGTGATCACGTCCCCGTCCGGCGGCGCGACCACGGTCGGCAGCCAGGGGTCGATCCCCGCGAACCGCGTGCCCTGCGCCTCCACCAGCCCCCGACTGACGGTCATGACCGCAGGCTACGGCTTGCGCGTCCGCAGAATCGCGGTGCCGGGGAATAGCCGGCCCCGCAGCGGGCTCCACTGGCCCCACGTCCGGGAGTGCCCCGCGGGCCACTCCGGCTCGACCACGTCCACCAGCTCCAGCCCCGCCCCGACCAGCGCGCGGACGTAGTCGCCCATGGTCCGGTGGTGCTCCACGTACGTCGCCCGCCCGCTCTCGTCGACCTCTACATAGGGGGTGCGGTCGAAGTACGACTGCGTCACGGTCAGCCCGTTGGGCCCCGGATCGTCCGGGAAGATCCACCGGATCGGATGAGTCACGGAGAACACCCAGGGCGCGCCAGGCCGCAACACGCGGGACACCTCGCGGAACACGTCACCCACGTCGGCGACGAACGGCACCGCCCCGAACGCCGAGCACGCGGCGTCGAAGCTCGCGTCCGCGAACGGCAGCTGGTCCGCGCTGGCCTGCACGAGCGGCACGGACAGCCCGGTCGCGGAGTTGCCCGCCACGGCGTGCCGCAGCATCCCGGCGGAGATGTCGAACGCGACCGGGAGCGCGCCCTTGGCCGCCAGCCACCGGGCGCACGGGGCCGACCCGCAGCCCACCTCCAGCACCCGCCGGCCGGTCACGTCGCCGAGGAACCCGACCTCCTCCTCGCGGAGCCCCTCCGGGCACCAGACGAAGTCCGCCGCGCCCAGGAAGTCGCCGTGTTCGGCGTGGTAGTCGTCCGCGTCGGCGTCCCACCAGATCCGGTTCGCGGTCCGCGATTCGGCGGCGTCGGCGCCCCGCAGCGCGATGCCGGTCGTGCCGAGCGCCAGTTCGGCGCTCGCGTGCTGGTCGGACACGCTGCTCCTTCAGGGTTACGCGCAGGGGGTGCGGTTTGCCCGCGGGTCGTCGGAACGCGTACGATACCGCCCGCGTAGTGGGTTCGCGCTGCCCATGATCGGTATGCACGTCACGGGACTGGTCGTCGGGGGAAGCCTTGCCTCCCGCGCAGTGTTGTACCCACATGCCAGACGACCCCAATCCGTACCGGAGCCACCTACCTAATGTCCACCGACACCACCACTGTCCCGGCTGCCACTGCGCCGAAGCAGATCGCTATCAACGATATCGGGACGGAGGAGGACTTCCTCGCCGCCATCGACAAGACCATCAAGTACTTCAACGATGGCGATATCGTCGAGGGCACCATCGTCAAGGTCGACCGGGACGAGGTCCTGCTCGACATCGGCTACAAGACCGAGGGCGTCATCCCCTCGCGCGAGTTGTCGATCAAGCATGACGTCGACCCCAACGAGGTTGTGAAGGTCGGTGACGAGGTCGAAGCCCTGGTTCTCCAGAAGGAGGACAAGGAAGGGCGGCTGATCCTCTCCAAGAAGCGGGCTCAGTACGAGCGCGCCTGGGGCACCATCGAGGCCCTCAAGGAGAAGGACGAGCCCGTCAAGGGCACGGTCATCGAGGTCGTCAAGGGCGGCCTCATCCTGGACATCGGTCTCCGCGGCTTCCTCCCCGCCTCCCTGGTCGAGATGCGCCGCGTGCGCGACCTGCAGCCCTACGTCGGCCGCGAGCTCGAAGCCAAGATCATCGAGCTGGACAAGAACCGCAACAACGTGGTCCTGTCCCGTCGCGCGTGGCTGGAGCAGACCCAGTCCGAGGTGCGCAGCGAGTTCCTCAACCAGCTCCAGAAGGGCCAGGTCCGCAAGGGCGTCGTGTCCTCCATCGTCAACTTCGGTGCCTTCGTGGACCTGGGTGGCGTGGACGGCCTGGTGCACGTCTCGGAGCTGTCCTGGAAGCACATCGACCACCCGTCCGAGGTCGTCGAGGTCGGCCAGGAGGTCACGGTCGAGGTCTTGGACGTCGACATGGAGCGCGAGCGCGTCTCGCTGTCCCTGAAGGCGACCCAGGAAGACCCGTGGCGCCAGTTCGCCCGGACCCACGCGATCGGCCAGATCGTGCCGGGCAAGGTCACCAAGCTGGTTCCGTTCGGTGCGTTCGTCCGCGTGGACGAGGGCATCGAGGGCCTGGTCCACATCTCCGAGCTGGCCGAGCGCCACGTGGAGATCCCGGAGCAGGTCGTCCAGGTCGGCGACGACGTCATGGTCAAGGTCATCGACATCGACCTCGACCGCCGGCGGATCTCGCTGTCGCTCAAGCAGGCCAACGAGGGCTTCACGGTCGACTCCGAGTTCGACCCGACCCAGTACGGCATGGCCGCCGAGTACGACGACCAGGGCAACTACATCTACCCCGAGGGCTTCGACCCGGAGACCCAGGAGTGGCAGGAAGGCTTCGACAAGCAGCGCGAGGAGTGGGAGCGGCAGTACGCCGAGGCCCACACGCGCTACGAGGCCCACATGAAGCAGGTCGCGAAGGCCGCGGCGGCCGAGGAAGAGGCGGCGGGGGAGACCAACTACTCCTCCGGCGGCGACGCCCCGGTCGCGGCTGCGAGCAGCAGCGGCGGCGCCCCGGCCCAGGCCGGCGGCACCCTGGCGAGCGACGAGCAGCTCGCCGCGCTTCGCGAGAAGCTGTCGGGCGGCGCGTGATCTCGTGATCACGTGACCCGTTCGCGGGTCGGGTGATCGGCCGCACGACCCGGGCTGTGCCCGGTCGGCACGGCTGAGCACGGGTCGGCACGACGGAGAACGCCACGACGGCCCCGCACCGGTTCCAGGTGCGGGGCCGTTGTCGTGCGCTAAATTGTGATCCCTGTGGCTGCTCGGATTCGGCGAGGGGACAACGGCTTCGGTCGCAGCGGCGGTGGTGCCGGTGGGTGTGGTGACGCCGGGGTGGTGACGCCGGTGGGTGCGGCGATGGGTGCGGTGGCGGTCGTTGGGTTGGCGGTCGTTGGGTCGGCGGGGGTGGCGTCCGGTATGTCGGCGGGTGAAGTTCGGGCGAGTGCGAGTGCGAGTGCGAGCGCGGGTCGGGCGGGTGTGGGTCGGGCGGGTGTGGGTGTGCGTCGGGCGGGCTCGGGTCGTGTGAGCGCTGGTCGTGTTACCGCTGGTCGTGTGAGCGCGGGGTGGGCCGGGGTTGCTGCGGCGATGTTGGCGGTTGTGGTCGGGGGGTGTTCGGCGCAGCCGCAGTCGATCGCGCCGCCTGTCCAGATCCCGACGATTCTCGCGCCCACGACGGTGGTGCGGACGCCTGTGATGGTGGACCGCGAGTTGCCCGACGACTGCGAGCTGATCGTTCCGGTGGAGAAGGTCAACTCCCGGATCGGTCGTGAGGTGCAGGGTGATGTGCGCACGATCATCGGGATCGCGGAGCCGTCGCTGGCCCGTACCGCCAAGATCGACTGCTATTACGACCTGGGTGAGAAGCAGGCTCTCGCTGCGTCGCCGCTGATCATCGGGTTGGCGACGTACGCGGACTCGGGTGCCGCCCAGGAGCGGGTGGCGGACAGCGTCGCGGCGGAGCGGGCCGAGGGTGGGTCGGTGGCCGAGGTCGATGTGGGGAAGCAGAAAGCGTCGTTGGTCAGCACGCCGGCGGAACGGTTGTTGATCGGGTCGTTGGGGAAGACGACGTTCGTCGCGCGGGCGAAGGTCGGGTTCGTGCCGGACGACCAGATGAGTGCGGTCCTGACCGCGTTGGCGGTCCAGTCGATGACGCCAATCGAGGACGCCTGACCTGTTGTGTCCTCCGGGGCGTTCCAGCCGGGCATTGTGGTGAGTTCCCGGGGTTTAGGCGGGGACGTGCGTGTCGATTTGTCCTGTAGAACTGGCCCCTAGCGCTGGGTCGTAGTGCCCAGTTGTGGTGTCTTTTTGTCTTGTCTATCTATCGTGCGGATCTGCCCTTTAGTGTCGCTTTTCGAGCGTCATGAGGCGGGTGTTCGGGCTGGTGTTCAGATTGGTTTCGTGGTGGGTTTTCTCACGTCCTGACAGGTTGTTTCACGATACTGGTCGAGCGGCTTGGCTTAGATGGTTCTCAGCTTTGCGCGGCAGAATTGTCGGTACCCCGTGGGATAATGGTGTCGGGGGCCGGAGGCCGCGCCCTGGAGGGCTGCTGGGGCGCTGAACAGGGGTTTTGCCTCACCTGCGGGCTGTGGCTGCCGGGTGGCCGCCTGGATAGTCGCCTAGGGGCGATCGCTTGGGTGGCCGCTTGGGGTGGATGCCTTGGGGGTTGCTTGGGGTGATCGCTTGGGGAGGTTGCCTTGGGTGGTCGCCTGGGTGGTTGCTTGGGGCGGTTGTTTGGGGCGGTTGCCTTGGGAGGTGGCGTAGAGGTGGTCGCCTGATGGGATTCTGGTGGTCGCCGCTTGAGGTTGCCTGGTGGCGGTGGGGTGTGGGGAGAGGTTTAGAGCGTCCTCGCCGGACGGGCAGGCCGCCAAGGATGACACGAAAAGCGTGGGGGTCTGCGTGTCATCCCCGTAGGGCCTGTCAAAGACCACCGCATTTGGTCAGGGAATGCAAGCGGTGAAGCGTGCTTGCATTCCCTGACCAAATGCGGTTGCCCTGCGGGCAGGCCATACGGGGATGACACGCAGACGGTTGGGTGGTGTGTGTGCTGGGGTAATGCGTGTGCGGGGTGTGTTGGTTTGCGGGCAGACTGTGGGCATGTTGCGTGTGGGCCTCTCTGGGGGCATCGGGTCGGGTAAGTCGACGGTGGCTGGGCGGTTGGCCGAGCACGGGGCTGTGGTGATCGACGCCGATCTGTTGGCGCGGGAGGTGGTTGCGCCCGGTACGCCTGGGTTGGCGGAGATTGTCGAGGCGTTCGGGGCTGGGGTTGTCGATGAGGCTGGATCACTCGATCGGGCGGCGTTGGCGGCTCGGGTGTTCAGTGATGATTCGGCTCGGGCGACGCTCAACGGGATCACGCATCCCAAGATCGGGGCCCGTACCGCTGCCTTGATCGCCGCCGCGCCGGCCGACGCGGTTGTCGTGCACGACGTGCCGCTCCTGGTCGAGGGTGGGCTCGCGCCGATGTACCACCTGGTTCTGATCGTGGACGCCGCGCCGGAGGTTCGGGTCGAGCGGTTGATCGGGCGGGGGTTGGCGGAGCAGGACGCTCGGAATCGGATGGCCAAGCAGGCTTCCGACGCGCAGCGGCGTGCGGTGGCCGATGTGTGGCTGGACAACTCGGGTACGCCCGATCGGGTGCTTTCCGTCGTGGACTCGCTGTGGGCCGATCGGTTGGTCCCTTACGAGGCGAACGTCCGTTTGTCCCGGTTTGCTTCCGGGCCGCTCCGGGTTGTGCCTTACGACCCGACGTGGCCTGAGCAGGCGGCGCGGGTGGCCGCGCGGATCTCGCACGCGGCCGGTGGTCGGCGGGTCGAGCACGTCGGGTCGACGTCTGTTCCCGGGTTGGCGGCGAAGGACGTGTTGGACTTCCAGCTCGCCGTGTCCTCGTTGGACGAGGCCGACTCGTTGGCCGCGTCCTTGGGCGATGCGGGGTTCCCGCTGGTCGGGCCGCTGGACGACACGCCCCGGTACGGGGAGCCCGAGCAGTGGCGCAAGCGGGTGCACGCGGGGGCCGATCCGCAGCGGCGGGTCCACCTGCACGTCCGGGTCGAGGGCGGGGCCGGGTGGGACTGGGCGTTGCGGTTCCGGGACTGGCTTCGGGTGGACGCGGTCGCACGGCAGGAGTACGAGGACCTCAAGGTGGAACTCGCGAGCAGGCACACCGACGGGATCGCGTACGGGGACGACAAGGAGCCGTGGATGGAGGCCGCCACGGCTCGGATGGACGCCTTCTACAAGGACGGCCAGACGTCGTAGATGCCCCGGTGGGTCAGCCATGCGCCGAGGTCGTGGCGGTGCAGGCTGACCTCCTCCAACGTGCGGTGCACGGTGCGCAGCGCCTGGTCGGCGTCGTCCGGGTTGAGCACGCGGCCCGCGACGGCGGCGGCGAACTCCTCGGAGCGGACGATGCGGGCCGTCGTGCCGCCGGGCACGGCCAGGCCCAGGAGCAGGTCGGTCGTGCGCCACGAGCGCCCGTCGCGCAGTACGCGCACGGCGGACAGCACGCTCGGGCCGCTGCGCGCGTGCCTCGACCGAGGGCGGTTGTGGGTGAGGCGCAGGCCGAGGTCCGGCATCAACCAGGTGACCTCGGAGTCGGAGAACGGGTCTTCCGGCGTGGGGCATTCCAGGCGCAGTCCCCAGCTCTCCACCCGGCAGGTCGTCAGATGTCGGGACATTCCCGACGAGTAGCTCCGAACTGCGCTGACGGTGTCGACAACGTCGACCAACTGAGGTGTGATGACCGCTCCCACGCGACC
This sequence comes from Saccharothrix sp. NBAS 001, assembly GCF_056640475.1. NCBI lineage: Bacteria > Bacillati > Actinomycetota > Actinomycetes > Pseudonocardiales > Pseudonocardiaceae > Saccharothrix > Saccharothrix sp. NBAS 001. The sequence goes on along the minus strand of NZ_CM153251.1, from coordinate 5,786,749 downwards.
CGAGGGTAGCCGTAAGTGTGCGGCCGGTAACACTGCGGGTCGATTCGTTACATCACGGTCTGTAGGTGTATAGGTCTCGTTCCGGTGAACGGGCTCGGATGGCGGTTGACCAGCGGGTGTTACCGTCTGTATTAGGCGTGACGCCAGGTCGTGACGGTCCCCTGCGACGCCAGCCAGCGGACGACGTCGTGCCCGTGCGCGGCGATGCCCGCGACGGCGTTGTAGGCGGTTTCCAGCGCCCACTGCGCGCGGTGTGGCTGGATCAGGTTCTTGCCCATGGCGGCGAGCAGTTCGTCCGTGTCCAACACCGTCACGCTGCGGCCTGTGCGCACGATCAGGTCGAGGTACAGGTCCACGGTCTTCCACACGGACCCGCTGGAGGTGATCTCCACGATGTCCACGTAGAGGTCGTAGTCGCGCTCGTGCCCAGGGTGCCAGGACTGACGTGTGACGCGTAGTCCGTGTGACGGGAGCAGCCACGACTCGAAGTGGGACAGCTGCGGGTGGCCCGGCACGGGGCGGAACATGTAGAGCCCGTGCTGGGTCAGCCGGTACTCGTCGACGCCGCGCAGGTGCCCCTTGGGGTCCGTGTTGCTCTTGGCGTCCAGGTCGAAGTACTCGATCTTCGGCGGGTGGATGTGCATTTGTGAGGTCCCTGCCGCGCTCAGCGTCACGTCGCGCACTTTAGGCACGACGGGCCGCCGAACACCCGATTCTGTCACCCGAAAGTATGATGATCCCTTACTCTTCCGCCATGTTCGGGATCATCCGGCCGTGCCGCAACCGCCTGGGCGCGGACCTGCGCGAATCGTGGCTGGCACACCTCTGTGGACTGTGCCTGGCGCTGCGTGACGACCACGGGCACCTCGCCCGCGTGGTCACGAACTACGACGGGCTGGTCATCTCGGCCCTCGTGGAGGCTCAGACGGCCCGATCCCGGCGTTCGGCGGGTCCGTGCGCGCTGCGCGGCATGAAGTCCGCCGACGTGGCCGTGGGCGCGGGTGCCCGTTTGGCCGCGACGGTGTCGCTCGTGCTCGCGTCGGCGAAGGTCGGCGACCACGTGGACGACCGCGACGGCGCGTTCTCCCGTGCGCCGGTGCGCGGGGTGGGGCGCCAGGTGGCGCGGCGGTGGGCCCGTCAGGCCGCCGAGACCGGGGCCGACCTGGGGTTCGACACGGCGGTGCTGGTCGACGCGGTGCAGCGGCAGGCGTCGGTCGAGGAGGCCGCCGGGCTCGGCAGCTCGGTGTTGCTGGTGACCGAGCCGACGGAGACCGCGAGCGGCGAGGCGGTCGCGCAGACCGCGATCCTGGCCGGGCGACCCGGCAACGCCGTGCCGCTGCGCGAGGTGGGACGCCTGTTCGGGCGGTTGGCGCACCTGATCGACGCGGTGGAGGACTTGGCGGAGGACCGCGCGTCCGGGGCGTGGAACCCGTTGGAGGCGACCGGTACGTCGTTGGACGAGGCGCGGCGGTTGTGCGACGACGCGGCGTTGGGCATCAAGCTCGCCTTGGGTGAGGTGGAGTTCGTGGACGGACGGCTCGTGCACGCGTTGCTGGTGCACGAGGTGCAGGAGTCGATCCGGCGCGCGTTCGGCGAGCCGCATGGGGGTCCGTCACGGGATGCCCACGGGCACCGGCCGCAGGACCCGCCGCCTCCGGAGTGGCAGCCGGGCGGGTACTCGCCCATGGCCGCGCCTTACGGCAGCGTGCCGCCGCCCGGTCCTGTTCCGCCGCCCGCTGCGGGCGGGGCGTACGGGGGTGGCGGGGACGAGCCGCCCTCGCGTCCGACGCGGTGGGACCGCCGGGGCCGGCAGCCCGGACCGGGTGGCGGGCTGTGGTTCTGGCCGGAGCTGGTGTACCCGCCGAAGGGGCGCGGGCTGCTGCTCGGCTGCCTGGCGTTCTTCTACCAGTGCGGGACCTGTCAGTACTGCTGCCGCGACCCGTACCCCGGCCCGTTCAGCGGCAAGTGGCGGTCGGGCGGCTGCGACTGCGGCTCGGGCGGGTGCGATTGCGGGTCGGGCCACAACCACGGTGGTGGGGGCGGTGGTGGGGGCGGGTGCTGTGACTGCTCCTGCTGCGACTGCTGCAACTGCAACTGAGCTGTGGGCTGGGTTGTAATTGAGCTGTCGGCGTGGCTGTGACTGAGCTGTCGGTGGGGCTGTGACTGAGCTGTCGGTGGGGCTGTGACTGAGTGGTCGGTGGGGCTGTGACTGAGTGGTCGGTGGGGCTGTGACTGAGTGGTCGGCGTGGCTGTGAGTGGCTGTTGGCGGGGCGCTGACCTGGGGCGACCGGAAATTGTCGGACCTGGGGCGTACCGTCGTACCCGTGGCTTTCCCTACCGAGATCCCGGTCAAGGCGCACTCGGCGCACCGTCCCGTCGGCGACATCCCGCGCACCGACGGGCAGTTCCGCGTGGTCAGCGACTATCAGCCCGCCGGTGACCAGCCGGCGGCGATCGCCGACCTCGAACGGCGGGTCCGGGCAGGCGAGAAGGACATCGTGCTGCTCGGCGCGACCGGTACCGGCAAGTCGGCCACCACGGCGTGGCTGGTGGAGAAGCTGCAACGCCCGACCTTGGTGATGGCGCCGAACAAGACCCTCGCGGCGCAGCTGGCGAACGAGCTGAAGGAGTTCTTCCCCGAGAACGCGGTGGAGTACTTCGTCAGCTACTACGACTACTACCAGCCCGAGGCGTACATCCCGCAGACGGACACCTACATCGAGAAGGACTCCTCGATCAACGAGGACGTGGAGCGGCTGCGCCACTCGGCCACGATGAGCCTGCTGACCAGGCGGGACGTGATCGTGGTGGCGTCCGTGTCGTGCATCTACGGCCTCGGCACGCCGCAGTCCTACCTCGACCGGTCGATCCAGCTGGAGGTGGGCGGCGAGATCGACCGCGACCTGCTGCTGCGGGCCCTGGTCGACATCCAGTACGCGCGCAACGACGTGGCGTTCAACCGGGGCACGTTCCGCGTCCGGGGCGACACGGTGGAGATCATCCCGGCGTACGAGGAGCTGGCGCTGCGGGTCGAGTTCTTCGGCGACGAGATCGACAAGCTCTACTACCTGCACCCGCTCACCGGCGACGTGATCAGGGAAGTGGACGAGCTGCGGATCTTCCCCGCCACGCACTACGTGGCCGGGCCGGAGCGCATGGAGCGGGCGATCGGCAACATCGAGGCCGAGCTGGCCGACCAGCTCGCCAAGATGGAGCGCCAGGGCAAGCTGCTGGAGGCGCAGCGGCTGCGGATGCGCACCTCGTACGACATCGAGATGATGCGCCAGGTCGGGTTCTGCTCGGGCATCGAGAACTACTCCCGGCACATCGACGACCGGGGTGCGGGCACCGCCCCGGCGACCCTGATCGACTACTTCCCGGACGACTTCCTGCTGGTCATCGACGAGTCGCACGTGACGGTGCCGCAGATCGGCGGCATGTACGAGGGCGACGCCTCCCGCAAGCGCAACCTCGTCGAACACGGCTTCCGCCTGCCAAGCGCGCTCGACAACCGGCCGCTGACCTGGGAGGAGTTCGCCGACCGGATCGGCCAGACGGTGTACCTGTCGGCGACGCCCGGCCCGTACGAGATGGGCCAGGCGGGCGGCGAGTTCGTGGAGCAGGTCATCCGCCCGACCGGCCTGATCGACCCCGAGGTGATCGTCAAGCCGACCGAGGGCCAGATCGACGACCTGGTGCACGAGATCCGGGCGCGGGCCGAGCGCGACGAACGCGTCCTGGTCACCACGCTCACCAAGAAGATGTCCGAGGACCTCACCGACTACCTGCTGGAACTCGGCATCCGGGTCCGCTACCTGCACTCCGAGGTCGACACCCTGCGCCGGGTCGAGCTGCTGCGCCAACTGCGGCTGGGCGATTTCGACGTGCTGATCGGCATCAACCTGCTGCGCGAGGGCCTCGACCTGCCGGAGGTCTCGCTGGTCTCCATCCTGGACGCCGACAAGGAGGGCTTCCTGCGCTCCGGCACCAGCCTCATCCAGACCATCGGCCGCGCGGCCCGCAACGTCTCCGGCCAGGTCCACATGTACGCGGACCGCATCACCGACTCGATGCAGCACGCGATCGAGGAGACCAACCGGCGGCGGGCCAAGCAGATCGCCTACAACGAGGAGCGCGGCCTCGACCCCCAGCCGCTGCGCAAGAAGATCACCGACATCCTGGAGCAGGTCTACGCCGAGGCCGAGGACGCCATCGAGCCGGGCGGCTCTGGCCGCAACGCGTCCCGGGGCAAGAAGCCGACCGGCGACCCGGGCGCGAGCGGCCGCAGTTCGGGAGTCCTGGCCGACCGCGACACCAGCACCATGGCCAGGTCCGAGCTGGCCGACCTGGTCCAGCAGCTCACCGACCAGATGATGAACGCGGCCCGCGAACTCCAGTTCGAGCTGGCGGCCCGCCTCAGGGACGAGATCCAGGACTTGAAGAAGGAACTCCGGGGCATGGACGCGGCCGGCGTCAAGTAGCGGGGATGTTGGCCGGCGGGCGTCGGGTGGCGGCAGCGGGGCGTCGAGAGTGAGGGCACGGCTGGGGTTCGCCGGGGACGTTGAGCGGCCGGGGCTGTTTGTCGGTGGGGTGGCCTAGCGTGTCGGGCTATGACGTTGGACGACGTGATCGCGCACTGCCTCGGCAAGCCGGGTGCCGAGGAGAGCTACCCGTGGGGTGACGAGGAGCTGGTCTGCAAGGTGGGTGGCAAGGCGTTCGCGTTCGTCGGGCTGTCCACGGCGTCGGTGGGGGTGAAGTCGGGTGTGAACGCCGAGGAAGCGGCCGAGTGGCGGGATCGCTTCCCCGACGACATCACGACCAGTGCCTACATCGGCCGCTACGGCTGGAACCGGTTGCGGCTCGGTGGCCAGGTGCCCGAGGACGACGTGCGCGAGCTGATCGACCGGTCTTACGACGCGATCGTCGCCAAGTTGCCGAAGGCCAAGCGTCCGGTGGGGTGAGGCGCGGTGGAGTGGGCGCGGTGGAGTGGGCGCGGTGGGTGAGGGTGTGGTGGGTGAAGGTGTGGTGAACCGGGTGAGGCTGGGGAGCTAGGAGGGGGTCATGCCTGGTTCGGGTTGCAGGACGCCGAACAGGTTGCCCTCGGTGTCGCGGTAGTACGCCAGGGTGCCCACGCCGGGCATCGCTTCTTTGGGTAGGGCCACCGTGCCGCCTGCCTGTTCGATGGCGGCGATGGTTTTGTCGATGTCCGGCACGCCCGTCGTCATCACGTAGCCGTTGACGGGGGCGTCCGGCGCGGGGTCTGGGCCGTGGCGGGGGAGTAGGCCGCCGTTGACGCCGGGGCCGTCCTCGCCGGTGGTGATCAGCCAGTAGGAGGTGTCGCCCCACTGTTCGAAGCGCCAGCCGAACACCGACTGGTAGAAGGCGATTGCCCGGGTCGGATCGGCCGCGTGGATCTCGAAGTGCACTGGTCGCACCATGCGCGAGAGGCTACGCCGGACCTCCCGCGTCGGCCGGCGGGAGCAGTACGACCTTGCCGCCCGGTGCGGAGTGCGCCCGTGCGACGTCGGCCAGTGGCAACGTGGACGGGATCGGGAGGTGGAGTTCGCCCCGGTCCACCAGGTCCACCAGCGACGCCAGTTGTCGGCCGTCGGCTTGGATCCACACGTTCGCGACCCGGATCCCGCGCAGCGCCACGGGCGTCGCCGAACCCAGCACTGCGACGAACGATCCGCCGCCGCGTACCGCGTCCAGCGCCGTCACGCCGAGTGCCGCCGCGTCGACCACGCCGTCCACTCCGCCGGGCACGTGCGCGCGGACCGCTTCGCCGAGGTGCGCGACATCGCGTGGCACGAACCAGGTCGCGCCCGGTACTGGTTTCCGGCCTAGCGCGACTACCCGCAGGCCCCGGATCGCCGCCAGTTGCACGGCGAACCCGCCCACCGCGCCGCTCGCGCCGGTCACCAATACGGTGCCGCCCGGCGGGAGGTCGAGCAGGTCCAGTGCCTGGAGTGCGGTCGAACCGTTGAGCGGCAACGTGCTTGCCTCGATCGGTGACACCGTGCGTGGTGCGTGTGCGATTGCCGAGGCGTCCAGCACGACGTACTCGGCCTGCGTTCCCAACGGCAACGGCAGCCGGTCCCGCAGGCCGACCACCGCGTCGCCCGCCGTGAACGGCCCGGTGGTCGGAGGGGTGTCGATCACGCCGGCGACGTCCCAGCCGATGCCGACGACGGGGAGGGCGGGCAGCAGCCCGGCGGTGTGCAGGGCTCCCGAGCGGGTGGCCAGGTCGACCGGGTTCACGGCTGCCGCCGTCACCCTGATCCGCACCTGGCCGGGGCCCGGTTCGGGCACCGGCACGTCCGTCACTTCCAGCACTTCCGGTCCGCCGAAGGACCTCACGACCACAGCTCGCATACCGCGAACCTAGGGAGAGCTACTCTCTTCCGGGAAGTACGTACCCGCAAGTGCGTAGGAGACGTGATGGTGACCAGGACCGCGGCACAGGCCCGTGCCGAGCAGCGGCTCGCGTACGACGCGTACCTGGCGGTCTGCCCGACCCGCAAGCTGCTGGACCGGATCGCCGACAAGTGGGTCGGCCTGATCCTCGTGGCGCTGGCGGACGGGTCCCGCCGCTACAGCGAGCTGAACCGCACGATCACCGGGGTCAGCCAGAAGATGCTGGCGCAGACGCTGCGGTCGCTGGAGCGCGACGGGCTGGTGACCCGCGAGGTGACGGCGTCGGTGCCCGCGCGGGTGGACTACGAACTCACACCCCTGGGCCGCAGCCTGCTGCCGGTGATGGCGGCGATCAAGTCGTGGGCGGAGACGAACATCGAGCAGGTGCTGGCCCACCGGGAGCGGTACGACTCCCGGTGAGCCGCCACCTCAGCTCGTGATGTCCTTGCGGGCGAACTTGCGGGCCGCCAGCAGGGTGAAGAACGCGCCGAACGCCAACGCCGAGAACACGCCCTTGGCCATCTGCGACCAGTCCACATCGGACGAGAGCAGGTCGGCCCAGGCCAGCGCGTAGTGCGTCGGCAGGTAGTTGCGCAGGTCTTCCAGGGCGGTGATCTGGTCGAGGATCTGCGACAGGATCGACGCCAGCACGGCACCGCCGACCGCGCCGAGCGGCGCGTCCGTGGACACCGACAGGTACAGCGCCAGCCCCGCCACCCAGAACAGGTGGATGGAGATGTAGCAGACCGCCAGGGCGATCCCGTACACGCCGGACCCGAACGACGCCGCCTCGCCGGTCGGGCTGACCGCCTCGCCCGCGCCGTACCAGGCCACGCCCACGCCCAGCGCCACGGCGGGCAGCAGGACCAGCGCGAACACCGACAGCAGCCCGGAGGCCAGCGCCTTGCGGCGCAGCAGCCGGTGCCGGGGCACGGGTGCCGCGAGCAGGTACTTCAGGCTCGACCAGGACGCCTCGGACGCGATCGTGTCGCCGAAGAACAGCGCCACGATCATCGGCAGCAGGAAGCTCCCGCTGACGAACAGCGTCAGGATCACGAAGTTCACGCCGCTGGCCGTGGCCAGGTCGACGAACCCGCCGGAGCGGCGGTTCGGCGAGGACTGGCCCAGCTCGAACGACACCACCAGGATGAACGGCAGCAGCACCAGGAAGCCCAGCACCAGCTGGGTCCGCCGGCGGCGCAGCTGCCGGATCAGCTCCACCCGGATCGGCAGCGTCCGGCCGGCCTTGTAGCCGACCTTCGAGCCGTCCGGCGCGACCGACGAGTGCTCGTGCTCGGCCGCGTCGGTCAGGTCGGAGATCGCCGACGGGTCGGTGTGCACGCCGCCGCTGTCGCCGGTGGCCTTCATGCGCCCGCCTCCTTCCGCTCCGGGACCGGTCGGGCCGGCCTCGTGCTGGTCGTGGTCATTCGCCCACCAGTTCCAGGAACGCGTCTTCCAGGCGGCGGCGCGGACCGGCCTGGTCGACCGCGACGCCCGCGGCCACCAACGCCTGCAACGCCTCGGCGCGCGGCGTGCCGTTGAGGCCCGCGTGCACCTGCTCGCCGTCCACCGACACGCCCTGCACGCCGGGCAGGCCGCGCAGCACGTCGGCCGCCTCCTCGGGCCGGTCGACCCGGAAGCTGGCCTCGCCGCTGCCGGTCGCGATCTCCTCGACCGGGCCGGCCGCGACCAGGCTGCCCTTGTGCATCACGACGACGTGGCTGCACGTCTGCTCGACCTCGGCGAGCAGGTGCGAGGACACCAGCACGGTGCGCCCGGCCGCCGCGTACCGCCGCAGCACCTCGCGCATCTGGTGGATCTGGGGCGGGTCGAGCCCGTTGGTCGGCTCGTCGAGCACCAGCAGGTCCGGCAGGCCGAGCATGGCCTGCGCGATCGCCAGCCGCTGCCGCATGCCCTGGCTGTAGGTGCGCACCCGGCGGTGCACCGCGTCGCCCAGGCCCGCGATCTCCAGCGCCTCGTCGAAGTGCGCCTGCTCCTCGGGCCGGCCGGTGGCCGCCCAGTACAGGTGCAGGTTGGCCCGGCCGGACAGGTGCGGCAGGAAGCCCGAGCCCTCCACGAACGACCCGATCCGGGACAGCACCGGGGCGCCGGAGACGATCCGGTGGCCGAACACCCGGATCTCGCCCTCGCTGGGCTGGATCAGGCCCATCAGCATCCGCAGCGTGGTGGTCTTGCCCGCGCCGTTCGGGCCGAGCAGGCCGAGCACCTGGCCGTGCTCCACCCGGAACGACAGGTCCTTCACCGCGGTCAGGCCGCCGGGGTAGGACTTGGTCAGCCCGGAGATCACCAGCGGCACGCCGGACAGCTCCGGGTCGACGTCGGCGGTCAGCCGGCGCCGGAACCACGCCACCACGCCCGCCAGGACGCAGATGATCAGCACGATCGCGATGCCCCACAGCGCGGTGGTCGGCACCTCGCTGGTCGCGTTCACGCCCGGCACCACCGGCACCGAGAGGTCCGGCGCGGCCAGGCCGACCCGGTACGTCGCGGGCTCGTTCGCGTTCTGGTACGCCTGGTCGGTCGTGGAGACCACGAGCTGGAAGCGGTGTTCGCTCTCCACCGGGCGCACCGCGCCCGGCAGCGTCACGGTCACGTCGACCGGCGTGCCGTCGGCGGGCAGGTTGCGCACCCGGATCGGCGCGACGGCCGAGCCGGGCAGCGTGCGCACGCCGTTGGCGTCCGCGTCGTACAGCTTCGCGAACAGCACCGCGCCCTCGGCCGGCACCGGCTGGCCGGGCACCGCCGAGACGCGCAGCCGCACCGTGGCCGCGCCGGTCAGCAGCACCTGCCCGGTGAGCGGCGCGGAGTTGAACACGGCGGCCTGGCCGGGCAGGTCGAGCGAGAGCCGGGACGACAGCGAACTGGACCGGGACAGCGCCGAGCCCAGGCCCGGCAGGTTGCTCACCGCGGCCGGGTTGCCGCCCGCCGGGTTGACCACGGTCTGGTCCCGGCCGGTGAGCGCGATCGGGCGGCGGTCGATCGGGTCCGCGCCGGGCAGCCCGGGGTAGTGCGGCGCGACGACGGTGCGCAGCGACGGCGTCCCGCTGCTGCGGAACGCGCCGATCACCGTGTACTCGAAGCCCACGCCCGGGTCCGCGCCCTTGCCCTCCAGGTGGAAGGCCATCCAGTCGGCGATCTGCGAGCGCAGCTCGGGACCGGGCGAGCCGCCGTCGTGGCCGCCGGAGTACCAGACGACCTTGACCTTCGCGCCGTTCGCGGCGATCTGCCGGGCGTTGGCGTCGGCCTGGTCGAGGCCGAACAGGGTGTCCTGCTCGCCCTGCACGATCATCGTCGGCTGGGTGATCCGGTTGGTCACCGTCGCGGGTGAGGAGCGGCGCAGCACCTCCAGCGTGCGCTCGCTCGCCCGGCCGGTGGTCGCCACGTCGGTGTAGGCGGCGCAGACGTCGGCCTGGAACCGGCCGCAGGCGCCGTTGACGGGCCCGGCCGGCCGGGAGCCGCCGGGCTGGTCCGCCGACGCGTCGGGCACGCCGGCGTCGGTGCGCTGACCGGGTTCCTGCGCCTCCTGGCCGGGGCTGGCCAGGTCGCCGCCGGACAGGCCCGCGGAGAAGAAGATGCCCGCCCAGGACCGCTTGAACACGCCGTCGTCGCCGAACGCGCCGGGCGCGGGCGAGGCGGTGTCGACCGCGTCGGGGCGGGCCGAGTTGGGCAGCAGCGCCTGGCCGAGGTCGTTGAACGTGATCACCGGGGCGATGGTGTCCACCCGGCGGTCCACGCCCGCCAGCGACAGCGCGAGCGCGCCGCCGTAGGACCCGCCGGTCACGCCGACCTTCGGGTCGCCCGCCGCGTCGGTGAGCACCTCCTCGCGGGTGGCCAGCCAGTCGAGCAGCTTCTGCGCGTCGCGGACCTCGTGGTCCAGCGAGTTGAGCGCGATCTGGCCGCCGCTGCTGCCGAAGCCGCGGGCCGAGTAGGTCAGCACGACGAACCCGCGCCGGGCGAGTTCGGTCGCCTGGCCGGCCACGCTGTCCTTGCTGCCACCGAAGCCGTGCGGGAGCAGCACGGCCGGCGCTGGGGTGCGTTCCGGCAGGTAGAGCGTGGTGTCGAGCTGGATCGTCCGATCGCTGCCGGGACTTTCCGGCACGTCGATCAGCGCGACGCGGTTGGCCACCGGGGGTGGTTCGCCGTCCGACCGCGTCCAGACCACGACGGCGCCCACCAGGGCGACCAGCACGACCAGCGCGGGGAGCGACCACCTGCCGCGGAGGCGGGAGGGGAGGGCCACCTTGTTGACCTTAGGCGGAAGCGGGCGCGGTGGCCGATTTTGCTGAGAACGGGCCGTCACCGGGGTTCGTCGTTCTCAGCGAAAACTCCCACGTGCGGGTGGGACCGATCACCAAGACTGGCGCGAACCCGCAATCATGCGTGAGACTGTGCGCAGTGTGGAGGGGAGTACTCCCTAAAGCGGCGGTGTCGTCAGCACGGAGCCCAGCGTGGGGTTCCCGGTGCCGCCGGTCGGTTCCCTGAGCCGACGGAGGAGACCTCCGGTCATTGGCGTGCGCGCGATGTACCGGAGGTGTTTCGATGGCTGTTCCCGCGTGGTTGTGGATCGCGACGATCGCAGGTCTGCTCGTCCTGCTTGCGATCGACCTGTTCATCGTCGACCGCAAACCGCACGAGGTCACCATCGGCGAGGCCGGTCGGTGGGTCACCTTCTACGTCGCGGTGGCGGTCGCGTTCGGTCTGGGCATCTGGTACTTCGCCGGTGGGACGTACGCGGGCGAGTTCTTCGCCGGGTACATCACCGAGTACTCGCTCAGCGTGGACAACCTGTTCATCTTCCTGATCATCATGACCACCTTCAAGGTGCCCGCGATCCACCAGCACAAGGTGCTGCTGGTCGGCATCGTGATGGCGCTGATCATGCGCGGTATCTTCATCGCCGTGGGCGCGGCGGTCATCGCCCAGTTCAGCTGGGTTTTCTACCTCTTCGGCGCGTTCCTCATCTACACCGGCTACAAGCTGGCGCGGACCGACCACAACGAGGAAGAAGAGGATTACAAGGAGAACGCGGCGCTGCGGTTCGTGCGCAAGGTGTTCCCGGTGGCCGACCAGTACCACGACGCCAAGTCGTTCGTGAAGATCGACGGCAAGCGGTTCGTGACGCCGATGTTCATCGTCATGGTCGCGATCGGCACCACCGACCTGCTGTTCGCGCTGGACTCCATCCCGGCGATCTTCGGCCTGACCAAGGAGCCCTTCCTGGTCTTCACGGCCAACGCGTTCGCCCTGATGGGCCTGCGCCAGCTCTACTTCCTGCTCGGCGGCCTGCTGAACAAGCTGGTCTACCTGTCGATCGGGCTGTCGGTCATCCTCGGGTTCATCGGCGTGAAGCTGATCCTGGAGGCGCTGCACACCAACTCGCTGCCGTTCCTCAACGGGGGCGAGCCGCTGCCGGTGCCGACCATCGGCATCGAGCTGTCGCTGTCGGTGATCGTGGGTGTGCTGGCAATTACCACTATCGCGTCGCTGATCAAGGTGAAGCGCGACCCGGACGCGGCCAAGGTCGTGAAGTGACGATTGCTCTCATTCGTACCGGCGGGTGACCGGCAGGTCTCTCCCCGTGTCGGACGGCCGGTTCTCCCTTGGGCGGGAGGACCGGCCGTTCCGGTTAGCGGGATGGGCGGTCGCGGCGAGTTCTCGGCGTTCGGTGATCGATTGGTGGCGGAGAGTCGTTTAACGAAACTGTGAGCGTCAAATTCTCGTGAGCCTTGCTAAAGAGTTCTGCGGTAACGTCCTGATTCGTGCGCCCCGATGACTTGCAGTCGCTGACCCTTCCCGGCTCCGTGTCGGTTCGAGGGGACCTCGTCCTGGTCAACGTCCAGACGCCGGACGTCGCCGCGAACACCTACCGCGGCGGGCTCAGCGCCGTGCCGCTGGACGGCTCCGGCGCGCGCCCCTACACGTGGGCCGAACGCGATCTGGCCCCCCGGATCTCCCCGGACGGCCAGTGGGTCGCCTTCCTCCGCGTCACGGAGCAGGGCACCGCCCCGCAGTTGCACGTCATGCCCACCGCGGGCGGTGACGCGCGCAAGCTCACCGACCTGAAGTTGGGCGCGGGCGTGCCGGTGTGGTCGCCCGACTCGACCCGGCTCGCGTTCATCTCGCGGGTGCCCGAGGCCGGCCGGTACGGCACCTCCGCCGTCGAGGGCGAGGACGCGCCCGCGCCGGAGGCCGAGGCGGCCCGGCACATCCTGCGGCTGGACTACCGGTTCGACGACATCGGCTTCACCACCGACCGCGCGCCCCGGCTGTTCACCGTGGGCCTGGACGGCGCCGCGCCGGTCGCGCTGACCGACGGCGCGTTCGACGTGTCCGACCCGGCGTGGACCGCCGACGGCACGTCGCTGGTGTTCGTCGCCGACCGCGACTTGGGCGCGGTGGAGACGCTGCACACCGACCTCTACACGGTGCCGGCCGCCGGCGGCGAGCCGACGTTGCTGGTGCAGTCGCGCGGGCAGGCGTCGTGCCCGGTGGCGTACGCGGACGGCGTGGTGTTCTACGCGAGCGAGTTCACCGGCGTGCACAGCGTCGCGCGGAACCTGAGCCTGTGGCGGTACACCGGCGGTTCGCTGACCCGGCTCACCGACGTGGAGACGGTCGACTGCGAGAAGCTCGCCGGACCGCCCGTGGTGGTCGGCGACGGCGTGCTGGTCGCGGTCCGCCACCGGGGCGCGGTGGAGTTGCGGCGGGTGCCGCTGGACGGGTTCGAGTGGGAGCTGTCCGAACTGGACCTGCTGGCCGGGGATCGGGCCGAGGTCAAGTCGTTCGCCGCCGACGGCGACGTGGTCGTGGCCGTGGTGTCGTGGACCGACAACACCGGCGAGGTGGTGCGGGTCGGCGACGGCGGCGGTGTGCTGACGTCGTTCGGCGGCGCGTTGCCGCTGCGGCCGGCGGTCGAGCTGACCGGGTCGGCGTCGGACGGCTACCCGGTGCACGGCTGGCTGGTGCTGCCCGAGGGCGACGGCCCGCACCCGGTGGTGCTGGCGGTGCACGGCGGGCCGTTCATGTACCACGGGTGGGGGTTCTGGGACGAGGCCCAGGTGTACGCGCGGGCCGGCTACGCCGTGGTGCTGCCCAACCCGCGCGGGTCCGCCGGGTACGGGCAGGCGCACGGGCAGGCCGTCATCGGGGCGTTCGGGACCGTGGACGTGGACGACGTGCTGTCGGTGCTCGACGTGGCGTTGGAGCGGACCGACCTGGACGCCGACCGGGTCGGCGTGATGGGCGGGTCCTACGGCGGTTTCATGACGTCGTGGCTGGCCGCGCACCACGGCGAGCGGTTCCGGGCGGCGTGGAGCGAGCGCGCGGTCAACGCGTGGGACTCGTTCTCCGGGTCGTCGGACATCGGGTGGTTCTTCACCGACGCGTACTGCGGGCCGAGCCTGGAGACGCAGCGGGCGATGTCGCCGCTGACCTACGCGGAGAAGGTGTCGCTGCCGTTCATGGTGGTGCACTCCGAGCACGACTGGCGGTGCCCGCTGGAGCAGGCGCAGCGGATGTTCGTCGCGTTGCGGCGCAACGGGGTGGAGGCGGAGATGCTGCTGTTCCCCGGCGAGGGCCACGAGCTGACCCGGTCGGGCAAGCCCCGGCACCGCGTGCAGCGGTTCGAGGCGGTCGTCGAGTGGTGGGGCCGGCACCTGTCCTGAGCGCGGTTCGCGGCCGGTCGTCCGCGGCCGGTCCGGTGTTAGCCGGACGCGGCGAAGTTGGGCGGATCGGGTTCAGCCCGGTCGAACCGCTGAGCCGGTGGTCGGATCGCGGGACAATGGGGTCCTGCGAGGAGGTCGACCCATGACCGTGATCCCGACACCCCGCGCCGGCACGTGGCCCGCGGGGACCTTCCTGGACCTGCTACCCGCCGAGAGCCAGGCCGCGCTGCTGGACCTCGGCGTGCCCAAGGTGTTCCGGCGCGGCGAGGTGATGCTCCGCGAAGCGGAGGAGTCCGACCACGTGGTGCTGCTGGTGCGGGCGGTGGTGAAGGCGACCGTCACGCTGGAGAACGGCCGCGTCGCGCTGCTGAGCATCAAGGTCGGCGGCGACGTGGTGGGCGAGATGGCCGCGCTGAGCGGGGAACCGCGCTCGGCGACCGTGACGGTGTGCGGTGACGCCCACGTCCGGGTGATCTCGTCCGCGCTGTTCCGCGAGTACCTCAACCGGTTCCCCGAGGCGAACCTCGCCCTCACCCGGATGATCATGCACACCCTGCGGTGGGCCGACAAGCGCCGCATCGACTTCAACGGCTACCCGGCGTTCGTGCGGCTCGCGCGCGTGCTGGACGAACTCGCCGACGGGTACGGCCGGCCCGTGCCGGAAGGCGTGACCCTCGACCTCGGCCTCACCCAGCGGGAACTCGGTGCCCTGGTCGGGGCGGAAGAGGACACCGCGCGCAAGGAACTCCGCTCGCTGCGCGACCGCGGCGTCATACGCATGGGGTACCGGACCATCACGATCGTGGATCGCGAGGTGTTGGGCAGTATCGCTTACGACTGGTCGGAAACCCGGTGATACCGCTAGTTGTCGCCGTCGGGCGGGTCGATGCTGTGCTGGTGATGCTGGACACCGTGACACCACTCGACGGACTGGTCTACCGGCTCGTGGTCGCCGTGGACGTCGAGGGCTACAGCAAGCTCGACGCACTGGACCAGTCGCTGGTGCAGTCGAGACTGGGCGAGGTGCTCGACGTAGCCGCCCGCGACGCCGGACTGGACCGTTCCCAGTGGTACCGCCAGTTGCGCGGAGACGGGGAACTGGCCGTGCTGCCCGCCGATGCGGACACGGCCTGGGTGATCGGCCACTTCACCGAGGGGGTGGCGCGGGCGCTGCGCGAGCTGCGGCGGGCGGGCACACCCCTGCGGATGAGGCTCGCCATGCACTGCGGCACGCTCACCGCCGGGCGGTTCGGGCTGGTCGGCCAGGCGCCGATCGTGACCTGCCGGCTGCTCGACTCGCGGGTCGCGCACCGGGCGTTGGCGGCGGGCGACAGCGACCTGGTGCTGGTCGTCTCCGAGCGCCTGTTCGAGGACGTGGTGCTCACCCGGTTCCACGAGCTGGACCCGTCGCGCTTCCACCTGAGCCGGTTCTCGGCGAAGGGCTCCAGCTACGCGGGCTACCTGTGCGCGGGAGCACCCCGGGCGCTGCCGGAGTTGGTGTAGGTCGGCCGGTCCCGGTCCGGAGTTGGTGGAAAGCTAGCGAACCGGACAGCCGGTGGGGCACGCTCACCGAATGCAGTGGACCGTGCGGGCCGGCCGGCCTGACGACGCGCCCGAGATCGCCAGGATCAACGTCGATGCCTGGCAGCACTCGTACCGGGGGATCGTGGACGACCCCGTGCTGGACCGGATGCTGCCGGAGAGCCGGCTGCCCGCCTGGTCGCGGGTGTTGGGACTGCCCGAGCCCAGCCGGGTGTTCGTGGCGGTGGGCGAGGACGGCCGGATCGGGGCGTACTGCTCGGTCGACGCGGTGCGCGAGTCCAAGGACGCGCACCCGGACCTGCACACCGGCGAACTGGTCGCGATCTACGCGGATCCGAGGTACCGGGGCACCGGGGCCGGGCACGTGGTGCACGAGGCCGGGGTCCGGCACCTCATGGAGCAGGGGTTCCGGTACGCGGTGCTGTGGGTCTTCCAGGACAACGCGCGCAGCCGCGAGTTCTACGAGGCCCACGGGTGGCGGCACGACGGGCTGGTGCACCGGTACGAGCTGGGGGAGCAGGAACTGCCGGAGGTCCGGTACGCGCGATTCCTGTCCGCGCCCCGGCGGCGGGCCGCCGCGAGCCGTTGACGTGCCGCGCGGTCGCCAGGAGCTGTTTGGGGTTCGGATCATGTGGTTGGGTTCAAGGTCTTCAGCCACATGATCGCTCCTCGTGAGTGCAGTCCGGCCTCGTAGCTTTGCGGTGTCTTGTCACAGCGGGTGGCCAGGCCACGCCATGTCTTGATCTCCTGGAAGCAGCGTTCGACGGCGTTGCGCCGCTTGTGGCGCTCGGGGCCGACCGACCGGGCCGGGCACCCGGATCCGGTCGAGCACGACCCGCAACCGCGGGCCGTCCGCCGCCCGGCCGGGTGTGAGCACGAACGCCAACGGCAACCCGCCCGCCTCGACCGCAGCGTGGATCTTGCTGCTCGGCCCGCCTCGCGACCGGCCGAGCCCGGCCGCCTCGGTCAGCGCCTGTTCCAACGCGTCGAGAGTCTCCCCGGCGACCGCCGGCCCGGGCGTTGAACCGGGAGTAGACGGTCGACCAGGGTCCGTACCGCTCCGGGACGTCGCGCCAACCAGACCCGGTACGGAACCGCCACAGGATCCCGTTGAACTGCTCCCGCGCCCCACGCGGCAACGGCCCCGTGGCCGCCACCGGCACATGCGACTCGATCAACACCCACTCGGCATCGGTCAGATCAAAACGCGCCACACCCGTGATCTCCAGCCCCAACCACACACCACCGGACCCACCTGGATCCGAACCCCAAGCAGCTCCTGGCTGTACTGTCCTGAGAGGCTGTGAAGGGTCCGGCACGTAGTCGGATGATCCTGGCTCGACGAATGGGCCGGCCGCGTCCTCGACCTCACCGGTCGGTACGGCTAGCCGAGCAGGGTGTAGTTGAGTTCTTCGCACACCCTGGACAGGGGCAGGTCCAGACCCGGGTGCTCCAGCGGCAGCAGGACGTCCGGGGCCGGCGGGAGACCGGTCGCGCCCGGCGGGTCCCAGAGGCAGACGGCCGGGTCGCCGGAGTCCATGGACGAGCGGTACCAGAGGCCGTCCAGTTCCGGGTAGGCGGCCCGGATCGCCCTGGCCCACTGCTGGGTCAGGTGTTTCGGGCCCGCGCTGATCTCCTGGGACGCGCCCACCCGGGTCGGCCACAGCCCCGCCAGGTCCAGCAGCCGCAGGGTCCGGCGCGGGCGCAGGATCACCAGGAACGGGCTCCTGGTGCGGCGGTCCACCACCGAGGTCTGCTGGTAGACCTCGGCGATGCTGGTCCGCACCGTCAGGCCGAAGTAGAGCACGCCCTGGTCGTGCGCGTGGGTCGGTGCGCCGTCCGGTGTCGGCGGCTGGGTGTCGAACCGCGCGTGCGGGAGCGGGCCGGTGTAGCGGAAGCTGTTCCAGCGCTGGGGGTGCAGGCCCTTCGCGGTGAAGATCCGCACCAGTCTGGTCGCGCGGTGCACGGCCACCACGTCCTCGGTGCGGCGCAGGTTGGCCTGGAGCACGGCAGGAGCGGGCGGCTGGGGGAGCCGGGACATTCGGATCCTGTCGGGGAGGCGATGGGGGCTAGGCCGGCGTGCCCAGTTGGGTGGCCAGGTCCGCTACCCGGCGCGGGTCTCCCCCGGCCAGCAGCCAGTCCCTCGGCGACATGCGGTCGTTGTCGACCAGGAGGTCCTCCTGCTCGGTGGTCATGAAACCCGCGACGACGAGGGCCGGCTGGTCGGTCGGGACCGCCGCCAGCACCGCCTCCAGGCCGGGCAGGACGCCCTTGCCGGCGAACTGCCACGCGGGCAGCCGCCACGCGCCCCGGTCCTTCCAGCCGACCAGCCGGCCCACGCCCAGGCGGTGCCGGATGCGGCTGGTGTCCACGCCCAGTTGGCGGGCGGCTTCGGCGACGGTCATGGCCGAGTCGCGCAGCACCGCGTGGGCCACGACGGTGCGCGCGCGGGGCTGGTCGTCCTCGGGGCGGTGCGGGGTGAGGTCCAGGCCGGTGTCGGTCAGCGCCTCGCGCTGGTCCGGGGTGAAGTAGCCGGCCGGGTCGGGGTGCGGTGGGGCGAGTCGCTTGGCCGCGTCCGCGACGAGGGACAGGAACTCGTCGGGGGTGACTTGTAATCCTGCCTTGGCCAAAACCGCCTCCAGCGCCGGACTCATGCGCACAGGGTATCCCGTGCGTGCGCTCTTGTGCGCATAGATGCCCCGAATGTCCCAGACCCTCGACTGTGCGCACACAACTCGCGACTCTACGTACACGAAGGGGGCCGGGGCACGGTGACCTCGGCCTCATCCGGCCGCTCGTTACGATGCCGATCGCACCCGGTCGGGTCGGTTAGGGGAGACAAGCGTGACTACTGCGGCGGCCTCCGGGCCAGTCCGGCTCGACACCCGCGGGCGGTGGGTGCTGATCGGCTGGGCGCTCGTCATGCTCGCCAACGTCGTCTACGTGGCCCTCCGGCCGCTGGGCTGGTCGCTGGACCTGCGCGTGTACCGCGCGGGCGGCGAAGCCTGGCTGCACGGGTTCCCGGTCTACGTCGACGGCTTCGCGGTCCCCATCGGCGGGCCCGACCTGCCGTTCACCTACCCGCCGGTCGCGGTGCTGCTGTTCGCGCTGGTGGCGCTGGTGCCGTTGCCGGTCGCGATCGTGGGCATCGCCGTGGTGAACGTGCTGTCCCTGTCGGCGGTGTGCGTGGTCGCCGCCGTCCGGGTCCACGGCCGCAACCAGCGCGCGCTGGTGTGGGGCCTGGGGGTCGCGGCCGTGGTGTCGGTGTTCGACCCGATCCGCGAGACGTTGTGGTTCGGGCAGATCAACCTGATCCTCGCGGCGCTGGTGATCGTGGACTGCCTGCTGCCCCGCCGGTACGTGCCGCGCGGCGCGCTGATCGGGCTGGCCGCCGCGATCAAGCTGACGCCGGCGGTGTTCGCGCTGTACTTCGTGGCCCGCCGGGAGTGGCGGCCGGTGCTGACCGCGATCGGGTCGTTCCTGGTCTTCGGTGTGATCGGGTTCGTGGTCATGCCGTCGGACGCCCAGCGGTTCTGGCTGCACGCCCTGCTGGACCCGGGCCGGGTCGGGCGGCTGACCTACGCGAGCAACCAGTCCCTGCGCGGGACGTTGGCGCGGCTGGGCCTGTCCGACGGCGGCCAGCTGGTGGCGTGGGTGCTGCTCAGCGCCGTGGTGGTGGGGTTGGCGTGGTTCGTCGCGGCCCGGTTCTCCCGGGCGGGCGACGACCTCACGGCGTTCCTGGCGGTCGCGGTGGGCGGGCTGCTGATCTCGCCCGTGTCGTGGGGGCACCACTGGGTGTGGATCGGGCCGGGCCTGGTGCTGCTCGGCGCGGCCCGGCGCACCGACCTGCGCCACCGGGTGGCCGCGGCGCTGGTGGTGGCGGTGTTCGCGGTCGGACCGCACTGGCTGTTCCCGCGCGACAACGACGTCGAGCGCGACTGGGCGTGGTGGCAGCAGGTCGTCGGCAACGCCTACGTGTGGTGCGGGCTGGCGGTGCTGGTGGGGTGGGCGTGGACCGCCCGGGTCAGGCGCCGGTGATCAGGGCGACCGCGCGTTCCCGGGTGGCCTCGTCGACCTCGGACACCTGGAACTCGCGGTCCCGGATGTGCTGGACCAGGGCGGGCTCCGGGGGCAGGCCGTGCTTGCGCAGGTAGTGCGACACCGCGCCGGCCCAGATCCAGGTGCCGTCGGTGCGGAAGTTCAGCGGCACGTCCTGCTCGCCCGGCGCGAACTCGTCCACGTCGAGGTTGCGGGCGGCCAGCACGACCGGCGCGGCCTCCAGGTAGGCCAGCAGCGCCTCGCGCAGCTGCGGGTCCACGGCCTGCCGGTTCACCACCGGCCGGCCGGTCTCGTCGCGGCCGTCGTAGACGTGCGCGGTGCGCAGCTCGCCCGGCGGCACGGCCTCGACGCGGGGCGGCAGGCCGACCCGCCGGCGCAGCCAGTCCGGGATGCGCTCGTCGGAGCGCGGGAACGTGCGCAGCTCGTCCTGGAAGCCGATCACCGGCGGCGGGTTGCGCCACTGCGGCTCGTCCTCGGCGTTGAAGTCCACCGCGAACGCGGCGGGCGCTTCGAGTTCGTAGACCGCGCTCAGCCAGGTGCCCCGGTCCGCCGCGTACATGCCGGCGCGCAGCTGCCCGAACAGCTGCACCACGTCCATCGGGGGCCGGACCTGGCGCCACTGCCCGTCGGGGCCGGCGAAGGCCAGGTCGACCTCGATGTGCCGGCCGGCCGCCCGGTACTCGGCGCGCACCCGCTGCCACCCCGGCGGGAACGCCGGCAGCATGGCCCGGCCGATCCGCCGGACCAGCTGCTGCTGCTCCTGCTCGGACAGCGGTGTGGCTGGCTGGCTCATGCGTCGAACACCCCTTCGGATCCCCCCGGGCAAGTGCCGCTGATCTTAACGGCCGGGCGGTGCGGGCGTCGGTCGGTCCGCACAGGTCGGCGCACCCGGGGCCGGGGTGCTCAGGACAGGAACGACTGGCCGCCGAAGTCGTCGTCGTCCTGCGGCCGGCGCCCCGGCGGGCGGCGGGTCGGCGGTTCGGGCGGCGGCTGGCGGTGGCGGGCCGGCGGGCCCGGCTCGTCGTCGATGCCGAAGTGCAGCTCGCGGTTCACCGGCGGCGGCACGTCCTCGGCCGGCGGTGCCGGGAAGTTCTTCTTCGCCTCGTCGAACAGCACGTTCGCCGTCTCGTCGCGGGTGCCGATGGTCTCGGCCATGGCCTGCTGGAGCAGCTCCGGGATCCGCGACTGCGCGCGTTGCAGGGTCCGCATCACCTCGGCGGACACCTCGGCCATCCGCTTGCCGGCCGCCTGCTCGGCGATCTCCAGGTTCGTCAGGATGCCGTTCGAGCCGATGGTCAGCCGCACCAGGCCGTCCTTGGACGTCTCGGTGATCGACTGGCCCTGCACCAGCTCCGCCATCCGCTGGTAGCGCTGGGCCTTCTGGTCGATGTCCGCCTGCCACTGGTCGAGCATCCGCTCGGACCCGCCGATGTCCTCCGGCACGGCAGCTTCCCCCCTGGTTCTTCCGTTTCCTGCGGTGATGCGGTGGTGCCCGGCCCGGTTCCGGGCGGAACCGGGCCGGGCGCGGGGCCTAGTTCACGCCCAGCAGGTCCACCACGAAGATCAGCGTCTCGCCGGGCTTGATGGCGCCGCCCGCGCCCCGGTCGCCGTAGCCCAGGTGCGCGGGGATGACCAGCTTGCGCCGGCCGCCCACCTTCATGCCGGCCACACCCCGGTCCCAGCCCTTGATGACCCGGCCGCCGCCCAGCGGGAACGAGAACGCCTCGCCGCGGTCCCACGACGCGTCGAACTGCTCGCCGGTGGAGTGCGCGACGCCGACGTAGTGCACGTGCACCAGCTGGCCGGCGGTGGCCTCGGGGCCGTCGCCGACGGTGATGTCCTCGACCAGGAGGTCCGCGGGCGCCGGACCGTCGTGCGGTTCGACCACGGGCTTGGTCATGTGCGATCTCCTCGTGATTTCGACTGTCAGTCCGGTTGTCCAGTCAATCACGTCGGTCCGCGCGAGGCCGATCGGCCCGCTGTGCAACGCTCCTGCCCGCCGGCTCCGTCCTGTGGGCATGACGCGATGGACCTGGGGTAGGCGGGCGGCGCTGCTCGGCGGGGCGGCCCTGGTGGCGGTGGTGGGCACGGCGTCCGCCGTGCCGGTGGTGTTCGACGTGCAAGAGCCCCTGCCGGTGCGCAACGTGCCGGTCGAACTGGTCGCCTACAACACGTGCGACGCGGCGCTGACCGAGCTGCGCGCGGCGATGGCCCCGCACGTCGGGGCCTACGGGCTGGCCGGGTCGGGCAACTACAGCGTGCTGGAGGGGGACAGCCGCGCGGGCGTGCCGATGGCCGCGTCCGGCGAGAAGTCCGCGCCGGAGCACTCCAAGACGAACGTGCAGGAGGCCGGCGTCGACGAGCCGGACCTGGTCAAGACCGACGGCAAGCGGGTCGTCACGGTCGTGGACGGCAAGCTGCGCGTGGTCGACGTGGCGTCGCGCAAGCTCACCGGCACGCTCGACCTGCCCTCCGGGTACGCGACCCACCTGCTGATGCGGGGCGACCGCGCGCTGGTGATCGCCGGGGCGGCGATGGCGGCCGACGTCGGGTTCGCGCCGGGGTCGTTCGCCCCCGAGGGCGCGACGGTGACCATGGTCGACCTGGCGGACGCGCCCAAGGTGGTCGGCACGCTGAAGCTGGACGCCCGGTACCTCGACGCCCGGCAGGTCGGCGACGTGGTGCGGGTCGTCGTGGCGTCCTCGCCGCGGCTGCCGTGGGTGTACCCGACCGACGGGACCGGTGCGGCGGAGTCGTTGATCCGCAACCAGGAGATCGCGGCCACCGCGCCGATCGAGGCGTGGCTGCCGAAGTACGAGCTGACCGCCGGCGACGGGTCCCGCACGGCGGGCTCGCTGGTGGCGTGCGACCGGATCCGGCACCCGGAGCAGCACTCGGCGACGTCCATGCTGTCCGTGCTGACCTTCGACTTCCCCGGCGAGCTGGGCTCCGGTGACGCGGTGTCGGTCGTCGCGGACGGCGACACCGTCTACAGCACCGACAAGTCGCTCTACATCGCCGACGACCACCACCTGGTGCCGAACCTGAACCGGATGCCCGCGCCGCCGACCACGACGGCCATCCACCAGTTCGACATCTCCCAGCCCGGCCCGCCTCGGCACGTCGCGTCCGGCCAGGTCGAGGGCTCGCCGCTGAACCAGTACTCGCTGTCCGAGCACGACGGCCACCTGCGGGTGGCGACCACGGCGTTCACCGCGCCGGGCATCCCGGAGCGGCCGCCCGCGTCGCAGAGCGCGGTGACCGTGCTCAAGCGGGTCGACACCAAGCTGGTCGAGGTCGGCAAGGTGGACGGGCTGGGCGTCGGCGAGCGGATCTACAGCGTCCGGTTCGTCGGGCCGCTCGGGTACGTGGTGACGTTCCGGCAGACCGATCCGCTCTACACGCTGGACCTGTCCGACCCGGCCAAGCCGCGCAAGGTCGGCGAGCTGAAGATCACCGGCTACTCGGCCTACCTGCACCCGGCGGGCGACGGGAAGCTGATCGGCGTGGGCCAGGAGGCCACCGACGAGGGCCGCGTGCAGGGCACGCAGGTGTCGCTGTTCGACGTCCGCGACGCCGCCGCGCCGACCCGGATCGCGAGCCACCACGTGCCGGGCGGGACCTCCGAGGTGGAGTACGACCCGCACGCGTTCCTGTACTGGCCCCAGCGGGATCTGCTGGTGCTGCCGGTCTTGTCCTACGCGACGGTGGACAAGCCGTCCGGGCAGATCTCCGGCGGGGTGCTGGTGCTCCGGTTGCGGGACAACACCTTCACGTCGCTGGGCACCGTGCAGCACGCGTCCGGGCAGGGTTTCGACCCGGGCGTGCGGCGGGCGCTGGTGGTCGGCGACGACCTGTGGACGGTGTCGGCGGGCGGGGTGCAGGTGACCCGGATCGACGGGCTGGCTCAGCAGGCGTGGGTGTCGTTCACCTGATCTGGTCGTTGAGCAGGCGGTGCGCGAGGACCGTGCCGCCTGCCATCGCCGCCGGGAACACCACCAGCGCGGCCAGCGGGACCAGGCACAGCAGGTAGGTCGGCACGGCGAAGCCGAGCGTGACCGCGCGGCGCTTGC
Source organism: Saccharothrix sp. NBAS 001 (assembly GCF_056640475.1). Classification (NCBI taxonomy): domain Bacteria; kingdom Bacillati; phylum Actinomycetota; class Actinomycetes; order Pseudonocardiales; family Pseudonocardiaceae; genus Saccharothrix; species Saccharothrix sp. NBAS 001. The sequence continues at coordinate 5,762,973 of NZ_CM153251.1, read as the reverse complement.
GCAGCACCCGGCGGCGCACGTCGAGCTTGAGCCCGCGCCGGGTGAACGGGATGCCGGTCAGCTCGATGCCGAGCAGGGTGGCGTTCACGCAGACCGCGATCACCGGCACGACGGTCTGCCCGACCACCGGGATGAACCCGGCCAGGAACAGCGGGATCGCGCACAGGACCGCCAGGCCCACCAGCAGGACCGCGTCCCGGATGCCGACCCCGGCGGCGCGCGCCCAGCTCACCCGCTGCGCCTCGGGCACGCCGCCGAGTTCCTCGTCCTCGATCGTCTCGGCGATGTGCTCGTAGAACGGGCCGCCGATGATCAGCGTGATGGCGGAGAACAGCAGCAGGCCGACCGCCACGTACGCGCCGATGATCGACAGGCCGGCGGCGACCCTGGTGGTGGTGCGCAGGGTGTCGTTCCAGCCGTCGGCGAACGGGGTGGCCCACGCGGCGATGTCGTTGATCCACACCCCCAGCGCCACCAGGCTGCCGATCAGCAGCACGCTGGTGATCAGCGCCGGGATCGCGCCGATCAGCAGGAGCTTGGGCGAGCGGAACACCAGCCCGAACCCCTTGGCCAACAACCCGACACCGGTCGCGAAGTCGCGCAGCACCCTGATCACCGGCGGAGCATATCCGCCTGCCGGGCGCGGTCGGGACGATTCGGACAGGCCCGGTCAGCCGGTCCGCTCCCGCGAGGTCAGCCGGTCCAGCCCGAGTGCGCCGTACGCCAGGGCCAGGAACAGGGCCGAGACGCCCAGGCAGTTCAGCAGCACCCGGCCGTAGCCGAGTTCGGCGACGTCGACGAACGGGTACGGGTAGTAGTCGACGAGCGCGCCCCGGACGAGCGTGAAAGCCAGCCACGCCAACGGGTAGATCACCGACCAGCCGATGATCCGGGAGGTGATCGCGCCGCGCGGTCCGAACGCGAGCCAGCCCACCACGCAGAGCACCGGCGAGGCGGTGTGCAGCAGGAAATCGGCCACCGCCGCGCCGCCGTCGAGTTCGTGCAGGCCCTTGAGCACGGTGTGGAAGACCACTCCGGTGACCGCGATGCCGAGCAGGCCGTCCAGGCGGAGGGTGCGGAACAGGGTGGTGGGGCGGTCCGGGTTCGCGGCGAGCAGCGCGTTGGTCAGCAGGACCAGGACGTTCGACTGGATCGTGAAGTAGCAGAAGACGTTGAACAGGCGCGGGCCGAGGTCGGGGAAGCGGCCGGTGTCGTCCTGCCAGGACACCACGACCTGCACGACCAACCCGACCAGCGCCACCAGCGCGGTGAGGGCGAACCACAGTCGACGCGCGTTCATGAGCGCGCACGCTAGTGGCCGGCCGGGCGCCTCGCCGGGTCAGCCGCCCTCCACTTCGGACGCCGGGGGACGGGCGTCCGAAGTGGAGCGGGGGCTAGCGGCGACGGCGGAACGAGAACGCGCGCGCGCCCGTGCCGACGCCCGCCAGGTGCAGCGCCACGCACAGCAGACCCGCCACGAGGAGCGTGCCGCCGTCGATGACGGAGCCCAGCGACACGTTGGCGAGGTCCAGCAGGAGCGCGAGCCCGAAGATGACCGCGGCGATGATCGCGAACACAGGAGCCTCCTAGGGAATCAGGTGTCCTGTCGATACCCCGGGCGCACCGGCCCCAAGCGGGCATTCGGCCCAATTCCCCGGCCGATTCCACGGCGTTCGGGTCGGGCGGCCGGGTTCAGGGCCGGCCCGGGTCGGCGACCAGGCGGGGCGGGGCGGGGGTGGCGGTGCGGGCCCAGTCGACCAGGCCGGCGACGTCCACGCCGTACGGCGGGTCCGCGCGGAACGGCTCGATGTTGCGCGCGCCCCGGTCGAGCAGCGAGTGCGCGCCCTTGGCGTTGCCGCGCGCCAGGTGGGTCAGGCCGACCGCGAGCTGGGCCAGGCCCCGCCACAGCTCGCGTTCCGGCTCGGGCGCGGTCTTCCACGCGTCCTCCAGGACTTCGTGCGCGTGGAACGGTTTGCCGTCGTCCAGCAGGCGTTGCGCCTCGACCAGCGCCTGCTCGGGCGGGCGCGGCACGCCCTCGGGCTGGCGTTCGACGCCCGGCGCGCCGTAGGGCAGGGGACGGCCCAGGCCGTCGCGCGGGCGCGCGTTGCGGGCCCGGCCGGTCTCGTCGCGGTCGCGGGGGCTGCCTTCCACGAAACCGATCGTGTCACGGAAGGCAGCCCGCACGCATCACGCCCGCTTGCCGGCGAACCGGAGCTGGTTGCCCGACGGGTCGCGGAACGCGCAGTCCCGCGCGCCGTAGAACTGGTCGATCGGCTCCTGCACGACCTCCGCGCCGGCCGCCCGGATCCGCTCGAAGGTCGCGTCCAGGTCGTCGACCTGGAAGATCGCGCTGTCCAGCGCGCCCTTGGCCATCAGCGCCCGGACCGCCTCGGCGTCCTGCGCGGACCGGCCCATCTCGGGCAGGGCGAGCACGATCTGGACGTCGGGCTGGGTCGGCGAGCCGACGCTGAGCCAGCGCCAGGTGTCGAACGGCGCGTCGCTGCGGACTTCGAGGCCGAGCACGTCGCGGTAGAAGGCCAGTGCCACGTCCTGGTCGTGCACGTGGATGAAGGTGTAGGAGAACGTGATGCTCATGGCGCGAACCTATGCCCGCCGGTCAGGGGCGCGCTTCTCGAACTCTGCTCGGTCGCGACGCGTTCTTCGCCCAGCACGCGGGCACCCTGGCGACCGCCGAGTGGTCCCGGGCGCGGTAGGCGCTGGGCGACTCGCCGACCAGCTCGGTGAACCGGGTGCTGAACGAGCCGAGCGACGTGCAGCCGACCGCCAGGCACACCTCGGTGACGCTCAGGTCGCCGCGCCGCAGCAGTGCCTTGGCCCGCTCGATGCGGCGGGTCATCAGGTAGTTGTAGGGGGTCTCGCCGTACGCGATCTTGAACTGGCGGGCGAAGTGCGAGGTCGACATCAGCGCGGCGCGGGCCATCGTGGGCACGTCCAGCGGCCGGGCGTACTCGCGGTCCATGAAGTCGCGGGCCCGCCGCAGGTGGGCGAGTTCCTCCGGGGTCACGCGGACAGCATTTCACGCACATACTGGTGGACGTGTCCGAACAGGACTGGGTGCTGCACGTGGACCTCGACCAGTTCATCGCGGCGGTCGAGGTCGCGCGCCGGCCCGAGCTGCGGGGCAGGCCGGTGGTCGTCGGCGGGAACGGCGACCCGACCGAGCGCGCCGTCGTGGCGACCGCGTCCTACGAGGCCCGCGCGTTCGGCGTGCACTCGGGGATGCCGCTCAAGACGGCCGTGAAGAAGTGCCCGGACGCGGTGTTCCTGCCCTCCGACGCGCCCGCGTACGAGGCGGTGTCCGCGCAGGTCATGGACGTGCTGCGGGAGCTGCCCCTGGTGGTCGAGGTGATCGGCTGGGACGAGGCGTTCCTGGGCGCGCGCACCGACGACCCGGAGGCGCTGGCCGCGCTGGTCCGGGCCCGGGTGCGGGAGGAGACCGGGCTGTCCTGCTCGGTCGGGATCGGGGACAACAAGCTGCGCGCCAAGCTCGCCACCGGGTTCGCCAAACCCGCCGGGATCTACCGGCTGACCGCGCGGAACTGGGTCGAGGTGATGGCCGCGCGGCCGGTCGTGGCGCTGTGGGGGATCGGCGGGCGGACCTCGGCGAAGCTCGCCGAACTGGGCGTGCGCACGGTGGCCGACCTGGGCCGGGCGGACCCGGAGGTGCTGGCCCGGCGGTTCGGCCCGGCCACCGGGCCGCACCTGCGGCGGCTCGGGCTGGGCGCGGGCGACACGGCGGTCAGCGCCACGCCGTGGGTGGCGCGGTCGCGGTCCCGGGAGACCACGTTCCAGCAGGACCTGTCGGACGAGGCGGAGATCCGCGAGCAGGTGCTGGTGATCGCGCGCCGGGTGGCCGAGGACGCGCGGGCCGAGGGGCGGCCCGTGCTGCGGGTCGCGGTGAAGGTCCGGTTCGTCCCCTTCTTCACCGGCACCCGGAGCGTGACGCTGCCCGAGCCGGGCGAGGACGTCGAGGCGGTCGAGCGGGGCGCGCTGGCCGCGCTGGCGAAGTTCGAGCTGACCCGGGCGGTCCGGCTGCTGGGCGTCCGCGCGGAGTTCGGACTACCGCCGGAAGGCCCCTGAGCTGCGCGGACAGGGTGCCGGCTGTGATCTGTGTTTCACTCGGTCGAGCGGTTCTCCTTACCCTTGTGGGTTACCCCAGCACGTGTCGTCGCGCGGTTCACGAGCCGCGCACAGAGCATCGTGCGCATGTCCCGCACGCGTGCTCACCTACTCGGCGTCTTCGGCGCGGTGGCCCTCGTGGCCGCAGTCGGTCTTCAGGGGATCGGCTCGGCCGACCCGCTGCCCGGCGGTCTCGGCCCGTGCGTCGGGTCGCAGTGCCCCGGCACGTTCCCGCCGGTGAACAACGGCGACTTCGCGGGGCGCGACGAGGGCATCAACGTCTACGTCGGCGGCGACATGCTGGTGCGCTTCGGCGCGGCCGAGGCCGAGGGCCTGGTGGTCGTCGGCGGCGACTTCGACCAGAACAAGGCACCCGGCGGCTCGCCCATCTACAACATCGGCATCGTCGGCGTCGGGTCCCGGGTGCCGCCGCCCGACGGGTCGGACTTCCTGGTCACCGGCGGCGGGGTGACCATCGCGAACGAACAGCGGCTGGTCGGCGAAGGCGGTGTCGTGCACCACGCCGGCCCGCTGACCGGCACGGTCGTCGGCGACACCAACGCCGACCCGAACGCGTTCGCGCCGTACACGAACCTGACGGCGCAGCTGAACACGGCCAGCCAGTGCTACAAGACCGCCGTGGCCACCGGCACCGCCGTGAACCAGGGCTACCAGACGCTGTTCACCGGCGACGGCACGTCCGCGCTCCAGGTGTTCAACGTCGACTTCGACATCGCGAGCGCGTCCGGCGGCGCCCAGGGCATCGAGTTCGTCGGCATCCCGCCCGGCGCGACCGTGCTGGTCAACATGCTCGGCGCGGACCGCAAGATCGTCACCTTCACCGGCGAACTCGCCGACGGCAGCCCGGTCAACGCGCTGCGTGAGCGTTTGCTGTGGAACTTCCCGGACGCGACCGCGGCCGGCATCAACGGCAGCGCCCAGTTCCAGGGCAGCGTGCTGGTGGGCAACCCGGCGAGCATGACGACGGTGACCGTGCCGGGCCTCAACGGCCGGTTCTTCTCGGCGGGCTCGCTGACGCACGGTGGCGCGAACACGGGCGGCGGCCAGGAGTTCCACGCGTATCCGTTCAACGGCGACCTGCCGAGCTGCGCGGAGCCGACCACGACCACGACGACCACCACGACGACCACCACCACCACGACGACGGAACCGACGACGACCACGACGGAACCGACGACCACGACCACCACCACGGAACCGACGACCACCACGACGGAACCGACGACCACCACGACGGAACCGACGACCACCACGACGGAACCGACCACGACCACCACGACCACCACGACCACCACGACGACTGAGCCGACCACGACGACCACCGAGCCGACGACCACGACCACGACCACCGAGCCGACGACCACGACCACGACGACCGAGCCCACGACCACGACGACCACGACGGCACCGACCACGACCACCACGATCGGCGGACCCAGCTCGACCACGACCACCACGGCGACGGGGTCGACCACGAGCGGGTCGGTCACGTCCACCACGGCGGTCGGACCCGGGACCACGGTCGGGCCCACGACCACGACGGACGTGGTCGGCGGCGGGTCGGACGACCTGGCGCAGACGGGTGCGAACGTCGGCTGGACGGTCGTCGTCGGCGGGCTGCTGCTGGCCGGCGGCACGACGTTGCTGGTCCTGCTGGGACGCAGGCGGCGGAGCTGAGCTGACGTGCCGGTGACCTGATCGCGGGGTCACCGGCACGGAAAAGGCTCACGGCCCGGATCGCGCCGGGCCGTGAGCCTTTTCACTTGGGGAGCCCGCCCGCGCGGCCAGGTTCGCCGTCGAGGCCGCGCGGACGGGCCGTCCGGGTGCGGGGATCAGACCCCGGCGACGGACTGGATCCAGGAGCGGTACCGGGTCACGTTGGTGTACGCGGTGGTGGTCTGCCGGTCGCTCGTGGAGGCCACGCCGATCTGCTGGCCGTTGTAGACCATCGGGCCGCCCGAGTCACCGCCGGCGGTGATGCCGTTGCCGTAGCGGGCGCAGATCGCCGTGCCGCCGTACGCGTCGGTGCAGCTGCCCGACACGGTGACGTTCGCGACCTTCAGCCGCTGCGACTGGCAGTTGATCTCCGAGCCGCACCGGGACGTCGCGCCCCAGCCGTAGACCTGCACCGAGCTGCCGGCGCCGGGGGAGGTCGTGGCGAGCCGGGCGTACGTCGCGGTCACCGAGCGGTCGAGCTTGACCAGCGCGAGGTCCGACGAGTGGGTGACCGTCTGGATGCCGTTGGCCGTGGTGCCGCCGCTGGTCTGGTCCAGGCTGCCGATCCGGAACGACAGCCCGCCACCGCTCACGCAGTGCTTGGCGGTCAGGATCCAGGTGGGCGCGATGATGGTCGACGTGCAGGTCTGCCGACCGTTGGAGAACAGTCGAGCCGCCCACGGGGCGCTCGTCGCGTAGCCGCCGCCGATGATGTACGGCGTCACACCGCCGTCCGTGCCGGCCGGCGCGGCCGACGCGGACGGCATGACGGTGAGCAACGAGAGGGCGGCGGCTGCGAGCGCAGGGATCAACCTGGTGATTCGCAAGGTTCCTCGATTCCGAAGACACGCGATTTCTCGCGCACAGGGTGTCTTTGGTCACGAAATTCGTACCACCCAATTGGGGTAAAAGGGATATACCGAACCGGTTATAGCTCGACGTTAGGCCGACTTTCGGATGGTGTCCTACCTGCGCTTGAGCTGGGCCGACGGGTCGTTCAACAATGTCCGGGGTGTGAATGGCGGCGGGCGGTTCAGCCGTTCTGCTGCGGCCATTGGAATCAATGCGGCGCACCCCGACGCAGAACCACCGGGAGGGTCGGATCGCCGGACCGGCGGCCGTTCGGCGGTCATCATCGGGTCATGTTGGTCGAACTCGCGATCGGCGACGCGTACGGCGCGGGCTTCGAGTACGCCGCCGCCGACTTCGTCGCCGCGCACAACACCCTGGCGGGGTACGTGCAGCACCCCACCCACCTCGGCGTCGCGCCCGGCGCGTACACCGACGACACCCAGATGACGCTCGCGCTGGCCGAACTGCTGGTCGACGGCGGCCCGTGGACGCCGGCGGCGATCGCCGACCGGTTCGTGGACGCCTTCCACCGCGACCCGCGCGACGGCTACGCGCGCGGCTTCCAGGCGTTCCTGGGCGAGGTCCGGACGGGCGCGGACTTCCTGGCCCGCATCCGGCCGGACAGCGACAAGAGCGGTGCGGCCATGCGCGCGGCACCGCTCGGCCTGCTCCCCGACGTGGACGAGGTGCTGCTGCGCACCGAGGTGCAGGCGCGAGTCACGCACGACACGCCGGACGGGGTGGCGTCCGCGTCGGCCGCCGCGCTGGCCGTGCACCACTGCCGGTACGACCTGGGCCCGGTGGCCGAGGTCGGCGACTGGATCGCGGACCGGCTCGGGTCGCCGGTGTGGGCCCGGCCGTGGTCGGGGGAGGTCGGGTCCAAGGGCGTGATGAGCGTGCGGGCGGCGCTGACCGCGTTGGCCGGGCACGGTTCGGCGAGCGGGGTGCTGCGGGCGTGCGTGGCGTTCACCGGGGACGTGGACACGGTCGCGACCATCGCGCTGGCCGCCGCCGCCACGTCATCGCGGGTCGCCGCCGACCTGCCGGCGGTGCTGCGCGACGGTCTGGAGAACGGGCGCTACGGCCGCGATCACCTGGCCCGGGTGGACGCTCGGCTCCCGTAGTCGCGCTCCAGTTCGGCGAACCGGTCCGCCGGCCACCGGCGGACCTCGCCGAACGTGGCCGCGAACAGCAGGTCGAGGTGCACGTGCCAGGCGGCGAGCGCGGTCGGCGCGAACGCCGGGTCGGTCACCGCGTGGGCGAGTTCGACGGACGTGCCGCGCTCCGGGTCGTGCCGGAACTCCCAGCGCACGGTCCCGGTGGGCGAGGCGAACTCCAGCAGCCGGGGCGCCTCGATCGCGGTCACCGGGCCGGGCGGGACGTGCGGGTTGGTCGCGCGGGCGGGCAGCACCGGGGCTCCGTCGGCGAACAGCGCCCACACCTCGTCCAGCGGACGCCACACCAGGTCCCGGACGAACCGGACGACCCCGTCCTCGACGCGGCCCTCGTCCAGGCCGAACGCGCGGACGTAGCGCTCCATCGGCTCCAGCCACCCGGCCGGCGGCTCGGCGGTGCGCCCGTCGAGGCCCGCCTCCAGCGCGGACAGGCACGAGTCCCAGCCGGCGGCGGTGCGGCCGGCCGCCGGTTCGGCGTCCAGGGCGTGGGTGAACACCAGCAGGCAGCCCTCCTCGTGCGGGTGCAGCTCGAACCGCAGCACGTCGGTGTTCCAGCGGAACGCGAACACCTTCGGCGGGTCGAGTTCGAGGATCTCGCCGGCGCTCTCCGAATCGGGGAAGGCGAACCGCAGCGCGGTCCCGTCGACGGTCACCTCGGCCGGGAACCAGTGCTTCAGCTCGGCCGGTTCGGTCACCGCCCGCCACACCTCGGCGGGCGCGTGCCGCAGCACGCGTTCGAAGCGCAGCACCGGCTTGCCGTCGACCCGTCGCAGTTCGGCGTTCATCGGTCCATCCCGTCCAGTCGTCGTTCCAGGGCGTCCAAGCTGTGCTCCCACAGCAGCCGGTAGGGGGCGAGCCACGCGTCCACGGCGGCCAGCGGTTCCGGGCACAGCCGGTACCACCGCCGCTGCGCGTCCCGCCGCACCTCCACCAGCCCGGCCTCGCGCAACACCTTGAGGTGCTTGGAGACGGTCGGCTGGGTCAGCGTGAGCCGGTCCACCAGGTCGTTGACCGGCCGCTCGCCCGCGCGCAGCGCGTCGAGGATCTCCCGGCGGCGCGGGTCCGCGAGCACCGCGAACGTAGATTCCATCTCGGCAATATAGCCCGAACGGCATATACGGCGCAACGGCTAGGCTTGGTCCCGGGCGCCTCGACCCCCAGCGCGACCTGCTCGCTCGCGGCACGACCGCGACCTCCCCGCTCCTGAGTCCCGAGGAACCACCATGCCCCGCACCTTCGCCGGTTCGCCCGTCCGCGACCTGCTCGCCCTCACCGCCCGGCCCGAGGTGATCTCGTTCGCGGGCGGGCTGCCCGCCCCCGAGCTGTTCGACCTCGACGGCCTGCGCGCCGCGTTCGACCGGGCGGTGACCCGGCGCTCGCTCCAGTACGCGCCCACCGAGGGCGACCCCGACCTGCGGGCACTGGTGGCCGGGCGGATGACCGCCCGGGGGCTGCCCACGACCGGGGACGACCTGCTCGTCACCACCGGGTCGCAGCAGGCGCTGACCCTGGTCGTCACGGCCCTGCTGGAGCCCGGCGCGGTGGTCGCCGTCGAGGAGCCCACCTACCTGGCCGCGATCCAGGCGTTCCAGCTCGCGGGCGCGCGGGTCGTGTCGGTCGCGAGCGACGAGCACGGGCTGGTCCCGGCGGCGCTGGCCGACGTGCTCGACCGCGAGCGGCCCGAACTGCTCTACCTGGTGCCGACCTTCGCCAACCCCACCGGCCGCACGCTCACCGCCGAGCGCCGCGCCGAGGTCGCCGCGCTCGCCGACCGGCACGGCCTGTGGGTCGTGGAGGACGACCCGTACGGCGAGTTGCGCTACCGGGGCGACCACGTGCCCGCGCTGGCGTCGATGAGCGCGCGGGTGCTGCACCTGGGCAGCTTCTCCAAGATCGGCGCGCCCGGCCTGCGCCTGGGGTGGCTGCGCGCCCCGGCCGGGCTGCTGCGCACGCTGACGATCGTGAAGCAGGCCGCCGACCTGCACACGTCCACCGTGGACCAGGCCGCGGCCGCCGCCTACCTGGCCGCCAACGACCTGTCCGCGCACGTCCGGACGCTGTGCGCGGCCTACCGGGAACGCCGGGACGCGATGGTCGCCGCCCTGCCCGGCACCCTGCCGGCGGGCTCCCGGTGGACCGACCCGGACGGCGGCATGTTCGTCTGGGCCACCCTGCCGGGCGAGGTCGACACCGCCGACGTGCTCGCCGCGGCGCTCGCCCGGGACGTGGCGTTCGTGCCCGGCGCGTCCTTCTACGCCACCACCCCCGACCCGGCGACCCTGCGCCTGTCGTTCACCACCAACACCGTCGAGCGGATCGCGGAGGGGATGCGGCGGCTGGCCGGCATCTGGGGATGAGGCCGGGACCGGCAACTGAACGGTCCGCATCTTCGCGCGGTGATGCACGATCGACCCGGCCCGGTCCCCGTTCCCGGTCCGCGGGAGGCCGTCTTGATCAGGGTGCTGGTCGCCGACGACGAAGACCTCGTCCGGGTGGCGCTGGCGTCGCTGCTGGGCCTGGAGATCGACCTGGAGGTCGTGGCGCTGGCCTCGGACGGCGCGTCGGCGCTGGCGGCGGCCGTCGCGATCCGGCCGGACGTGGCCGTGGTCGACGCGGTGATGCCCGGCCTGGACGGCTTCGCGGTGGCCGCCGAACTGGCCCGGGTGCTGCCCGGCTGCGCGGTCGTCGTGCTGACCGGCCAGGGCAAGCCGCCGCACCCGCAGCGCGCGCTGGCCGGCGGGGCGAAGGGCCTGGTGCCCAAGGGGTCGCCGGCGGGCGCGCTGGCCGACGTGATCCGCAAGGTGCACGCCGGCGGCCGGTACGTCGACCCGGCGATCGCGGCGAACGCCCTGCTGCCGCCCGCGTGCCCGCTGACCCCGCAGGAGCTGGAGGTGCTGCGGCAGGCCGAGTACGACACGCCGGTGGCCGAGATCGCCCGCCGGATGGGCCTGTCGGTCGGGACCGTGCGGAACTACCTGTCGGCGGTCGTCGGCAAGCTCGGCGCGACCGGCCGCTGGGACGCCTTCGCGACCGCCCACGACAACGGCTGGCTGTGAGCCGGCCCCGGCCTAGCGCCCCGAGACCTCGCGGACGCCGCGCACCGCGAGCTGGTCGGCGCGCTCGTTGTCGACGTGCCCCGAGTGGCCCTTGACCCAGTGCCACTCGACCTCGTGCCGCGCCGCGGCCTCGGCCAGCCGACGCCACAGGTCGGCGTTCTTGACCGGCTGCTTCGCGCTGGTCAGCCAGCCGTTGGCGGCCCACTTCGCCATCCACGACGTGATGCCGTTGCGCACGTAGGTGCTGTCGGTGTAGATCCGCACGACCGACGGCCGGGTCAGGCTCTCCAACGCCTGGATGGGAGCCATCAGCTCCATCCGGTTGTTGGTGGTCGGCCCGGCGTCGCCGCCGTACAGGTCCTTCTCGTGCGTCCCGTACCGCAGCACCGCACCCCACCCGCCCGGTCCGGGATTGCCGCTGCACGCGCCGTCGGTGTAGATCTCGACCACCACGCCCGGCAACATACAGGTGATCACCCGGACGCCGCGTCGCGCTTGAGCTTGCGCCACCCGCCCGCCCGGTTGTTCGCGATGATCTGCCGGAACATGGCGACCAGCGCGGGCGCGTTGATCGGGTCGTCGCGCCGGAACGCCACCGTGCGCGCGGTCTTGTTGTCGTGCCCGGCGGTGATGATGCCCTCCGGGTCCGGCACCATCGCCCCGTCGTAGAGGAACACGTTGACGTGCGTCTTGGCCGCGAGCAGCGCGCAGACGTTGCCGTCGAGCACGAAGTACGGCCGGTTGGTGAACTTGATCGTCTCGACCACGTCCGGGTCGGCCTCGTGCACCAGGTCGCGCACCGCGCGGCAGATCTCCCGCTGCCACGGCGGCAGCGCGTCGATGTACTCGTCGACCCGGGAATCGGTGGTGTAGGACATGGCGGACCTCCCGTGCTGGTGGACCCGGCACCCGTGACCCCGGGGGAGCCGGGCGTTGCTCTCGACCTCGCCGGAGCGGGTTCCCGGCCGGCTACGATCCCAGGTCGTGGACCAGTCCGTGCCGGACCCCGCCGCCCCGGACCTCGCCGGCGTGCTGCGCGGGCTCGCCGAGAACCCGGCGCTGCCCGCCGACCTGCGCGCCGACCTGGCCGCCCGCCGCCCCGACCTGGCCGCGGACCAGCCGCAGGCCGGGCCGCCGGACCTGACCGCCGCGGACCTCGTGGCGCTCGCCACCGACCCGTCCCCGACCAACCGCTGGACCGCCGCCGAACACCCGGACCTGCCCGCCGACCTGCACCGCCGGCTGGCCCGCGACCCGGTCCCCGGCGTGCGCGCGGCGCTGGCCCGCAACCCGGCGCTGGCCGAGCCGCTGATCCGGGAGATGGCCGTCGACCGCACGCACGACGTGCAGCGCAGTCTCGCCCACAACCCCGCCGTCCCGCTCGACGTGCTCGCCGACCTGGCCGCCGCCACCCCGATCGGACCCACCCTGCTGCCCCGGGTGGCCGCCGCCGACCCGGACGAACTGCGCGGCCTGGCCGCCGCGCCCGACCCGGCGGTGCGGGTGTTCGTCGCCGAACGCCCGGACCTGCCCGGTGACGTGGTGCGCGCGCTCGCCGTCGACCCGGACCTCAAGGTGCTCAAGTCGATCGCCCGCCACCCGGCGGTGCCGGCCGAGCGCCTGCGCGCCCTGCTGGACGAGCACGGCGCCCGGATCGCGGCGTCCGTCGCGCGCAACCCGGCGTGCCCGCCGGACCTGCTGGACCGGCTGCTGGAGCTGGACGTGCCGAAGGTGCGCCGGGCCTTGGCCGGGCACCCCGCGCTGCCGACCTCCCGCCTGCTCGCGCTGCTGCACGACCCGGACTGGGGCACCGCCCGCGCGGCGGCGGCCAACCCGGCGCTGCCCCGCTCCGCGATGGCCGCCCTGCTGGCCGGCCTGCCCGCGTTCCCGGATTTCGCCCGCGCGCCCAACATCGCCGGCCACCCCGACGTCTACGAGCGGGAGAACGAGGCGATCGACCCGTCCGGCGCGCTGTGGACCGCGCTGCGCGCCGAAGCCGACTGGGCCGGCCGGACGTTGCTGGACCTGGGCTGCGGCACCGGGTTCTGGCTGCCGCGCTACGCCGACGCGGCCAGGGTGGTCGGCGTCGAGCCCGATCCCGACCTGCGCGCCCGCGCGGTGGCCCGGGGCGGCGGGGAGGTGCTGGCCGGCTCCGCCGAGCACATCCCGCTGCCGGACGCGTCGGTCGACGTCGTGCACGCCCGGTTCGCGTACTTCTTCCCGCCGGACTGCGAACCCGGCCTGCGCGAGGTGCTGCGGGTGCTCGCGCCCGGCGGCGCGCTGGTCGTGATCGACAACGACTGGCGGGCCGGCGAGTTCGCCGGGCTGCTGACGGCGAGCGCGTGGGCGACCGCTCAGGGCGCGGGCGAGACCACCGACGCCTGGTGGGCCGGGTTCGCCGCCCGCCGCACGCCGGTGATGTCCGCTTGGCGCTGCCGCGACGCGGCCGAACTCGACGCCGTGCTGCGCATCGAGTTCCCCGCCCACCTGGTCGACGCCTGGGTGCGCGAGCACCCGGACCGCCGCGAGATCAGCTGCGGCTACGTCCTGTTCACGGTCCGCCGCCCGCCCCGGTGACGGCGCCGGCGCGTCCGGACGAGGTCACCAGTCCTGGCACGCCTTCACCGCGTCGACCACCAGGTCGGGGTCGGCGGCGAGCAGCGGCAGCCGGACGTCGGGGGTCGGGATCCGGCCCTGCGCGTGCAGCAGGGCCTTGACGACGGTCGGGTTGGGCGCGGTGAACACCGCGTCGGACAGCGCGGCCAACCGGCCGCCGAGTTCCCGCGCGCGGGCCGGGTCGGTGCGCCACGCGTCGACCAGTTCGACGAACGACCTGGTGGCGAAGTGCGCGGACGCCAGGATCGCGCCGTGCGCGCCGAGCGCGAGCAGCGGCGAGATGAACAGGTCGTCGCCGCCCAGCACGGCGAACCCGGGGGGCGGGTCGGCGAGCAGGTGGACGGTGTCCGCGTCGATCCCGCCGACCGCGTGCTTGACGCCGACCACGTGCGGCAGCGCGGCGATCCGGCGCAGGGCGTCGGCGGACAACGCCTGCCCGGTCCGGTAGGGGATGTGGTAGACGACCAGCGGGACCGGGCCGGTGAGGTGGGCGAAGTGCGCGACCACGCCGGCCTCGCCCGGCCGGACGAACGGCGGCACGACGGCCAGCGCGGCGGTGGCCCCGGTGCCCTCCAGCGCGTCGAGGGCGTCCTGGGTGCTCGCGCCGACGATCAGCGGTGCGGACCGCTCCCGGCACACCCCGCCCACCACGTCCAGCACCCCGAGCCGCTCGTCGGCGGTCAGCGAACCGGGCTCGCCGGTGGTGCCCAGCGCGACGATCCCCGCCGCGCCGTCGTCCAACACCTCGTGCGCCAGGCGCTCCACCGCGTCGAGCGCGACCCCACCGGCGGCGTCGAACGGCGTGACCAGTGGGACGAATACCCCGGAAAGCGTCATGGGTACCAGGATCAGGCCGCAAAAGCGTAAGGTCCAGTTCACATTTCTGACGAGAACCGTAAGCTGTGCCGATGCTCGACGTCCGCCGCCTGCAACTGCTGCACGACCTGCGCCGCCTCGGCACGATCGCCGCCGTCGCGCAGGCCCACACCTACACGCCGTCCGCGGTCTCCCAGCAGCTGTCCACCCTGGAGCGCGAAGCGGGCGTGCCGCTGCTGGAGCGCACCGGCCGCCGGGTCACCTTCACCACCGCCGGCGAGGTGCTGGTCCGGCACGCGGAGACGGTGCTGACCGCGCTGGAGCGGACCTCGGCGGCGCTCGCCGCGTTCGCCGGCGGCCTGACCGGGCCGCTGCGCATCGGCGCGTTCCCGACCGCCGTGCGCACCGTCCTGCCGCCCGCCCTGGTCGAACTGGGCCGCCGGCACCCCGGCCTGGAGCTGATGGTCACCGAACTGGACCCGGTGGACGTCCCGGCCGCCCTGCACGACCGCCGGCTGGACACCGGCCTGCTCCAGGACTACGACACCCACCCGGTGAGCCCCGACCCGGCGCTGGAGAGCGTGCCGCTGCTGGACGAGACGGTCTACCTGGCCACCTCCGGCGCGGCCGGCACGCCCGCCGACTTCCGGGACGCCGCGTGGATCATGGGCAGCCCCGGCACGCTGTGCCACGCGGTCGCCGCGCAGGTGTGCCACGACGCCGGCTTCACCCCGCGCACCCGCCACCACGCCGACGACTACACCACCGTGCTCGCGCTGGTCGCGGCCGGTCAGGGCGTGTCCCTGGTGCCGCGCCTGGCCGCCACCGACCCGCCCGCCGGCGTCCGCCTGCTCCCGCTGCCGATCCGCCGCCGCACCCGCATCGCCTACCGCCGGGGCACCGCCGACCACCCGGCGATCGCCGCCTGCGTCGCGGCCCTGCGCACGTCGGCCGGCACCTACGCCGACCGCTGACCGCGCCCCACCTCGCGATCAGACCCCCAGAGCGCGGCGGGCGGTCACGTCCGGGGCGTGCGATCCGCACGGGATCCCGATGACAGCGCGCACGTCCCGGTTGCCCGGGGCCGGCACCACCGTGGTCGTCATGAACCCGCTCATCCTGGATCTCCCTGGCCGTCTCGACCGCCCTGGGCATCGCGATCGTCGCGGACGGCGACGACTGGACCGGCTTCGGCACGTGGGGCCTGGCCGGGTGCGCGTTGGCGTACCTGGTGATCGGCCTGGCGCGCGGCTGCGCCCGACGCCCGGCCGTGCTGACGGCGCAGGCGGCGGGCGCGCTCGCGTTCGGGGCCCTCGCGGGCACCGCGCTGCTCGCCCCGGACGTCGGCCGGTACGCGGTGGCCGCCGGGTGGCTCGCGCACGCCGGCTGGGACCTGTTCCACTACCGCGCGAACCTGGTCGTGCCCCGCTGGTACGCGCTCGGCTGCATCGTGGTCGACGCGTTCGTGGGGGTGTCGCTCGCGTGGTGAGGGGGCAGGCGGTGCGCCGTGCGCGCGTGCTGACGTCGGTGTCGCTGGGCGTGGCCTGGTCCACCAGTCTGATCGGGCCGGGCATCGGCCTGCTGCTGGAGACCCGGCCGACGCGGGTGGTGTTCGGCGCGGTCGGGCTCCTGCTGTTCACCGCCGCGCACGCCGGCGTCCTCTGCTCGACGGTGTTCCGGCGCGGCCGGACCCGGTGCGCGGTGGCGCTCGGCGCGGCGGGCGCGTCGCTCGTCCTGTCCGCCGACCCGGTGCACGGGCTGCTGATCACCGCCGGCATCGGGTCGGGTCTGGCGTTGGCGCACGTCCTGCCGGTGTGGTTGTGGGACCTCGTGGTGCAGGCGCAGGACGGGCGGGAGGCGCGGGCCCGGCTCGCGGTGATCGAGGAGCGGCTGCGGTTCGCGCGGGACGTGCACGACCTGCTCGGCCACCGGCTGACCGTGATCGCGCTCAAGGCCGAACCCGCCGAGCGGCTGGCCCCGGTGGACGCCTCCCGGGCCGCCGCCGAAGCGGGGGAGGCCCGTGCGCCGGCCGCGTCCGCCCTGGTCGACCTGCGGGAGGCGGTCGACGGCTACCGGGCGGTCGACCTCGCCGAGCAGGCGTCGGCGATCGAACAGGTGCTGACCTCCGCCGGCGTGCGCTGCGCGGTGACCCTCCCGACCGAGCTGCCGCCCGCCGCCCGTGAACTGTCGTGGGCGTTGCGGGAGGCGGGCACGAACGTGCTGCGGCACAGCTGGGCGCGGTGGTGCGTGATCGACGTCACGCGCGAGGACGGGGTGTTCACGCTGGTGGCGACGGTGCCCACGTGATCCGCGTGCTGCCGGCCGACGACGAGGAGCTGATCCGGGTCGCGGTGGCCGCGCTGCTGGGCTTGGAGCCCGACATCGAGGTGGTGGCGCACGCGGCGGACGGCCGCGCGGCCGTGGCGGGCGCGAAGGCGTTCCTGCCCAAGGGTTCTCCCGGCGGGGCGCCGGCCGACGTGATCCGCCGGGTGCACGCGGGCGGCCGGTACGTGGACCCGGCGTTGGCCGCCGACGCCCTCACCACCTCGCCGTGCCCGCTGACCCCGCGCGAGCTGGAAGTGCTGCGGCCGGCCGAGTACGACACCCCGGTCGCGGTGATCGCCCGGAAAACCCACCTGTCCAACGGAACCGTGCGCAACCACCTGTCGGCGGCGGTGGCGGAACTCGGCGCGGCGGGCCGCGCCGAGGCGTACCTGACGGCCCACGACAACGGCCCGCTCTGACATCCGCCCTGCGCGAAACAGCGCCGGCAACCGTTCCCCGGTGTCGGATGCTTGGCGGATGGTCACGATCGAAGTGGTTCAGGGCGACATCACCCGCCAGGCCGTGGACGCCATCGTCACCGCGGCGAACGAGTCGCTGCTGGGCGGCGGCGGGGTGGACGGGGCCGTGCACCGGGCGGCCGGTCCGCGCCTGGCCGAAGCCGGGTCGCGGGTCGCGCCCTGCGCGCCCGGCGATGCGATCGCCACCCCGGCGTTCGACCTGACCCCGCCCGTCCACCACGTGATCCACACCGTGGGCCCGGTGTGGGAGGGCGGCCGCCACGGCGAAGCCGAGGTGCTGACCTCGTGCTACCGCCGCAGCCTGGAGGTGGCCGGCGAGCTGGGCGCGCGCAGCGTCGCCTTCCCCGCGATCGCCACCGGCATCTACGGCTTCCCGTCGGCGGAGGCGGCCCGCATCGCCGTCACCACCATCGCGAACGCCGACACCGAGGTGACGTCGGTCCGCCTGGTCGCCTTCGACCCCGAAACCCACGCCGCCCTCGCCGACCACCTCAACCAACTCAACCGTCTCGACCGCTGACCTACGTCACCGGCCGTTCTGCCGCCGCAGCAACACGTTCGCCCCGATCGCGGCGGCGAGACCGGCGAACCCCAGCACCACGACCACGACCCGCACCGCACCGGTGAACCCGGCGGGCTCCCCGCCGCCCAGCAAGGTCAACGCCGAGCCCACCGCCGCGAGCGAGACCGTCTCGGTGGTCAGCCGCGCGGTGTTGAACAGCCCGGCCGCCGTCCCGGCGCGGTCGGCGGGCACGCTCGCCAACGCCAGCCCGTCGACCACCCCCGTGGTGAGCCCGACCCCGATTCCGGTCAGCAGCAACGCGATCCACGGCACGCCGGCCGGCCCGACCGCCACCAGCCCGACCACGCCGACCGACGTGGTGAGCACCGCGCCGGTGGCCAACAGCCGGGGCGACCGCCGCGCGACCGCCGCGCCCAGACCCGGCAGCAGCACGGAGGGCGCGGTCGGCACCAGCATCCACAGCCCGGCCCGCGTCGGGTCGAGCCCGACGACGTCGATGAAGTACGACGGCAGGTACACCAGCAGCGGCACGAGCAGCCCCATCATCGCCGCCGCCACCAGCGAGTAGCCGAGGAACGCCCGGTCGCCGAGCAGCGCGAGGTCGAACACCGGCACGGCCGTCCGCCGTTCCACCCGGACGAACCCCGCCACGGCCACCACCGCCGCCAAGCCCACCGCGAGCACCGCCGGGTGCCCACCCCCGAGCGCCGGGGCCTCGACGAACACCCAGATCAACGCCCCGAGCCCGACCGTGAACAGCAGCCCGCCGGCCCAGTCGACCCGCTGCCCGCTGCCCCGGCCCGGCGGCAACGCGGGGCACAGCACCAGCGCCAGCCCCGCCAGCAGGGCAGGCACCCAGAACACCGCCCGCCACCCCGCGAGGTCCACCAGGAACCCGGACACCGCGGGCCCGAACGCCACCCCGACCCCCAACACGGTCCCCAGCGCCCCGAACGCCCGGCCGCGCGCCGCGCCGTCGAACGCGGAGGCGAGCAACGACTGCCCGGTGGCCGTGGCGACCGCCGCCCCGACCCCGGCGAGCAGACGTGCCACGACCAGGACCCCGACGTCACCGGCGACCGCGCACAAAGCGCTGCCGACCAGGAACGCGGAAACCCCGACGACGTAGAGCCGCCGCCGTCCCAGCACGTCGGCGAGCGAGCCGCCGAACGCCAGGAACGCGGCGAAGCACAGGTTGTACCCGGCGACCACCCACTGCGCGGCGGTCGGCGAGGCGGCCAGGTCACCCGTGAGGGCGGGCAACGCCACCGAAGCGCCGGTGATGGTCAACGGGAAGGACAACGACGACAACAGGACGGCCGTCACGACGAAGGCACGACGATTCACACCGACCACCGGCCGGTGACGTCACAGCGGAAGTGCACGGAAGGCTCCGGATCTCCAGGAGAGGGAGCCGGGTAGCGCTCAGAGGCCACACCGGCGAGGACTCGCGGTGCGACGGCGCGATGCGCGGTTGTCTACTGGTTCACGCCGCCGCGAGGGCGGCGAAGCGGTCCGAGGCGGGCACGCACCCGAGCGTATCCGATCACCGCCCCCGCTCCGGCCCGGTTTTCCCCCCGGCGAGCACATCGGGAACTGGGACGTGCTCGGGTCTCCCGCCTTGGACAAAGCGCCGTCGGACGGGCCACACGTCGGCTACCTTGCGGTTCGTGGAGCACCCTGTGAACCGCGACGCGACCGGCTGGACCTGCGGTGCCGTGGCGCTGTCCCTGGTCGCCCTGCTCAACGTCAGTGCCGCTGCCCAGGACCTGATCACCAGCGAAGGCGCGGAGTTCCGGGTCGACGGGTACGCGTTCGTGGTGCTGGGCTTCGCGGCTCTCGCCGCCGTCGTCGGGCTGCGGGAGACCGCGCGCTGGCCGTGGCTGCTGCTCGTGGGGTCGCTGAGCACCGTGCCCGGGGTGGTGGTGCGGCACTGGACGTTGCTCGACGGCGGTTCGCTGGTCGACAGCGTCGTGCAGGGCACGTGGGTCGCGGGTGCGGTGCTGATCGTCCTGGGCGCGCTGGCCGCAGCGTCGACCGTTCCCCGCTGGGGCCCCGCCCTGGCAGGTGCGGCGGTCGGGATCCAGGTCGTCGCCGCGGTGCTGGTCGCCCTGCCGTGGCTGGAACTCAAGGACCGCCCACCCCTGGTGGACCTGGCCCTCGCCGGTGCGGGCGTGCTCGGCGGCCTGCTCGCCGTCCTGAAGACCGCACACCGAGCCGACCCGTCGAGCCGGAAGTCCGCCCGGGTCGGGGCGTGGGCGGCGGCCCTGCCGATCGTGCTGATCATCGTCGGCTACCCGCTCGGCGCGGAGTACCCCGTGCTCGCGGCAGGCGTGGCGGGACTGGTCGTGCTGGCCTGCGCCGCCAAGCAGGCCACCGCCCTGGCCCCCGGAGTACTGCTCCGCACCGGAACCGCCGCACTGGTCCTCTACGCCATGGCCGCGCCCCTGGCGGTGGCGGCCTACTTCTCCGTCGGCCGGCTCGACTCGCTGTGGCCACCCGCCCTGGCCGGTCTGGCGGCCGGCGTGGCAGCGAGCCTGGCGGGCCGCCCCCTGCTCCTGGCCGTCCCCGCCACCGCCCTGGTCTGCTTCACGATCGCGACCGCAGCCCCCACCACCGGCACCTACGAGGAGATGGAGACCGCCGCGCCCCTGGTCCTGCCCGCCGCCGTGCTGCTCGGCGCGGCCGTCGCGGCGGTGACCTCCACAGCGGCGGCGGTAGCCCCGTCACTGATCGCCGCGCACGCCCTGCCGATAGCCCTGGGGCCGCTGCTGATCGCGGCCGACCTGGGGATCCGCAACGCGCTGCAACTGGTCTTCCAGTACACGTTCGACGAGTACAAGCTGCCCGAGCTGGCGCGCATGCCGGGGTGGGCCATCGTGTCCGGCGCGGCCACCGTCATGCTGCTGGTCGTCTGGGCGGTGGACCGCCGACGCGCGCCCGTAGACGTGCGGAGCTGAACGCCTAACGCCGCGCTACCCCGTCGTGAGGTCGAGAAACGGGCCGATCAGGGCGGCGACGATATCCGGTGCGTGTTCGATGCCGTAGTGGCCGACCCCCGGCAGTTCGGTAACGAGGCCCTTCGGGAAGGCGGACTTGAACAGCGGGAGGACGTGCCGGGCCACGGCTCTCCTCGGGGTGGGGAAGGCCGAGGCGTACGCGTCGATCCGCCGAAGTCGTGCACGACCGGCGTGATGTCCCGCAGTCCGAGGTCGAGCACCAGGGCTTCGAGGTCGTCGAGGTGGTCCTGCAACCAGTACGTGCCGGTCGGCGGGTGTCGCGCGGTCTTGCCGAAGCCCATGTGGTCGGGCACGACGACCCGGTGGGTCGCCGACCCCGGCCGGACGCGCCCCGCCCGGCGTGGACGAGGATGGCGCGGTGAAGTGGACGCGTGCGGTGCACCACCTGCGGGAACTGGCGGAGAAGTGCGCGGAGCTGCACGAGCGGCCCAACCCGATCCACCGGCTGGACGTCGTCGGGCTGTGGGCGGTCGGCGACATCCTCGGCGTGGCCCGTGACCTCGACCGGGTCACCGTCGCGCTCGCCGTCGACCTGCCCGTGGACGAGGTGCCGTGGCTCAGCGAGCCGATCGGCGCGGAACACTGGAGCAACTCGACCCGCCTGTCCCGCAGTCCCGTCACGCCCCTGTGGCGCTCGGCGCACGGCCCGGTCTGGAACCACCGCGTCGACCGGCCTGTCCTGGTGTGGGACGCGGAAGGTGGCGTCGCGGAGGACGCCCTGTCGGCGTTGACGGAGGGCCGTGGCGATCAAGTCCGCCCGACCGCGCCGAGCCCGGACGCCCTGCGCGAGCGGCTTGCCGACGAGCTGGCGCTGAGCCTGCGCGCACTACGCGACCGGACCCGCGTCTACGAGGAAAAGCGCTGGCAGCCCGGCAAGCTGGAGCCCGTCGCGGACAACCTGTGGCGCGCCGGCGAGGGCTACCTCGACGTGCTGGACGCCGTCACGCGCGCTTCCGGGTGATTCGGGCCTTCCCCGTGGTGGGCGGAATGTCGGTTGGGGGTTGGCTGGTCGCTGCCCAGCGTCGGGCGGGTGGAGGTCTTCGTCCTGTGGCACGTCCGCCATGCCAGGTCCGCCGACGGCTCGGGCGAGCACGTCGACCGGGTTCGTGCGCCGGTCAGGACGGGGTCGGCGGTGCGTCCGGGGTGGCGTGCAGGGGGATCAGTCCGGCGTCGGTCGGGCGGAAGCCGCAGCTGTCGAAGTAGAACGGGCGCAGGTGCGGTTCGAAGTCGACGTGCAGCCACTCGCACCCCGCGGTGCGGGCACCTTCCGTGGCGTGGCCGATGAGCTGCCGCCCCACCCCCTGACGCCGGACCGCGCTCGCGACCAGGGTGTCGAGCACGAACGCGTGACACGCGCCGTCCCACGCCACGTTCACGAAACCGACGAGAACGTCCTGCTGCCGGGCGCAGACCCAGCCGAGGCTGTGCCGGTTCACCTGCGTCCACCAGTCGTCGTCCAGCACCGGGTGGTCGAACCCCTCGGCGTGCAGGACGTTCACCTCACCGTTGTCGAACCGACCGCGCCACTCGTAGGTGATCATCGCGCCAAGCTACGACGGTGGTCGACCCCGTGTCCTGGCCATTTCCGTCCGCCCGGCGGACGGTCTGTCCTACTCGATCGGGTGATTCTTCACGGAGGGCGGCGGGGGTCTGCCCGACGTCCTGATCCAGGGCGTCCACGACTCGGTGGCCCGGAAACGTCTCTGGCCCCCCGCTGTTGGAGGGCGGGCACCCCGAGATCGTCACCGACGCCGAGGTCCGGTTGGAGGCCGAACCGCAGAAGCGGCTCCGTCTCTTGGCCGCCCGTACCCGTCAGGACCGACCCGCCGGGTACCTGCCCAACGCCGAGTCGTCGCCGTGCAGCGACGCGAAGTCCTCCAGCGACGTGGTCTGCCCCACGCCGTCACGACGAATCACGCGAGCGGTGAACAGGCCCAGCGCATGTAGCTCGCTGTGCTACGCGGGGCTACATTCGGTCGGTGAAGGTCATCAGTCAGCGGGAGTTCCGCAACAACTCCGCTGCGGTCATGGACGCGGTCGAGGCCGGGGGAGACCTTCCACGTCACCCGCAACGGCGTGGAGATCGCCGAGGTCCGTCCCCTGGCCCGCCGCCAGCGGTGGACGGCCGAGGAACTGGTGGAGCGGCACCGGGGGCTGCCGCAGGTCGGTCACGACCGCCTGCGGCGTGAGGCCGACGACCTCTTCGGTGGTGAAGACCGGATCGGTGGGGACGACCCGTGGGAGCGCAGTCGTGGCTGAGCGGCGCGAGTCGGGTGTGCTGGACACCTGCACCTACATCGACCTGGGACTGCTCGATCCGGCGGTGCTGCCGAAGATTCCCGAGTTGACCGCGATCACCCTGGCCGAACTGCACCGGGGCGTGGCGATGGCGAAGGGCGCTGCCGCACGTGCCGCGTGGATCGAGAAGTTGGGCGCGGCGCTCGTGGAGTTCGAGCCGTTGCCGTTCGACGGTCGGGCCGCCGCCCGTTTCGGCACGCTGGTTGCGCTGGCCCTGGACGCGGACCGCGACCCGAAGCCGCGTCACCTGGACCTGATGATCGCCGCCATCGCCTCCGCACGCGGACTGCCGCTCTACACGCGCAACGCGAAGGTTTTCATCGGGCTCGACGGCGTGGTCGAGATCATCGAGGTGTGAGGAGCGGGGCCGGGTCAGGCCCCGCTCGGGTTCACCAGCCGCGTGCGCGCCACTCGTCGAGGTGGGGTCGTTCCTTGCCGAGCGTCGAGTCGTCGCCGTGGCCGGGGTAGAACCAGGTGTCGTCGGGCAGTTCGTCGAAGATCCGGGTCGACACGTCGTCGATCAACGACGTGAAGTCCTCCGGCGACGTGGTCCGCCCCACACCACCCGGGAAGAGTAAATCACACTAGCGGTGAACACGCGCTAGCCTTGGTGCATGGACGAGGCGGTGGGGGTCTACGCCCGTATCAGCGAGGATCCGCTCGGGCTGGAGAAGGGCGTGAAGCGCCAGGTCGCAGACGGTCTGACCTTGTGCGAACAGCGTGGCTGGACGGTCTACGACAAGTTCGTCGACAACGACCTGTCGGCGCTTAAGGGCGGTCCTAGACCCGAGTACGACAGGCTGATCGAGGCAGCGGTTTCCGGCAGGATCACGAAGATCGTGGCGTTCCAGATGTCCCGGCTTTGGCGCAACCGCCGGGAGCGGGCCGATGCGATCGAGAAGCTGTCGAAGGCCGGAGTGTCGGTTGTCCTGGTGAAGGGCTCCGACATTGATCTCACGTCCGCCTATGGCCGCGCGCTGGCAGGTCTCCTCGGTGAGTTCGACACGATGGAGTCAGAGGTCAAGGCCGAGCGGGTCGAGGCCGCAGCCAAGCAACGTGCCGAGGAGGGCAAGGCCAACGGCGCGGTGCTGTTTGGCTGGCGGCGGGTGAAGATCCGCAACAACAGCGGTGAGGTCGTGGACTGGTACGACGAGGTCGAGCCGGAAGAGGCGGCCATCGTCCAGGAGATCGTGGAACGACTGTTGTCGCGTGAGTCGCTCAACGCGATCACTGCGGACCTGAACGAGCGCGGAGTTCTGACACCACAGGGCGGCGGTAAGCCTTGGCGGACGAGTTCCGTGCGCAAGCTGGCGCTGCGCCTGGCGAACATCGCCAGGCGGCCACGAGGCCGGCAGGACTTCGGCCCGGCCGCGTGGCCACCCATCATCGACCGCGCCCGGCACGACCAGGTTGTCGCGTTGCTGAACGACCCGTCACGAGTCACTACACGCGGTGGGGCGCGGCAACATCTACTGACGTTCGGCATCGGTCAGTGCGGTAGGCCGGGTTGCGGCATCCGGCTTCGTGTCGTCATGAGATGGATCAACCCGCGTCACAAGGAGAAAGGCAAGGTTCCTCTCTACGTCTGCGACGGCCCGTCATCGTGTGTCGGTCGACGCCAGAGTTGGGTGGACGACCTTGTAGAGCGTGTGGTCGTCCGACGCCTGCAAGAGCCCGATGCCCGTGACTTGCTGGCTCGGGACGACGACAAGGCACGAGCCGCCCGTGAGCAGGTGGAGACCATCCGCGCCCGGCTTGACGGTGCCGCCGACGACTATGCAGACGGGACCATCGACCGCGAGCAGATGCGGAGGATCACGGCGACCCTGCGTCCGGAGTTGGAGAAAGCCGAGCAGGAGTCGATGCGTGCCGTTCGAGGAATCCCTCAGGACATGCTGGGAGACATCATCGGTGCCAAGGCCCAGGAGCGTTGGCGTGCGCTGAAGGTGACTCAGAAGCGAGCGCTGCTTGAAGCGATGGGCGTTGTGGTGACGATTCTGCCTTCACGCGGCGGTGCTGGGTTCAAGCCTGAGTTGGTCGACGTGCGGTTCATGCCAGGGGAGAAGCGCGACGCGGCGGCCGTGGAGAATCTCAAGTAGGCGGCCGTCACCATCTGTAGTCGGTTGGGGCATCTTGGTGATCAGTAGGTGGAGGGCAGGCCGCCGCTGGATGCGGATGACATCGCTGCTTGGCCGAAGTGATCATGTATGCACATGGCTGACATGGTGGTGCATTACTCCTCCCGGATGGTGTTCACGGCGTTTGGTGGATCAACCACGGCATCGCAGTTAGCCTCGACTTGTGACTGCCGTCCAAGCTGGTTCTCGGGAACGCGACTTCGCCATTAGGGTAATGGGGCGCACGCTGGAACACCTCGGTGTCCAGATGTACAAGCGGCGCGACGCAGCCCTGGCGGAGTTGGTCGCAAATGCGTGGGACGCTGGCGCGAGTCGTGTGGAGATTACGCTGCCACAGCCTTCCGAGTACGACACGGAAACTAGCTTCATGACGATTTCGGACGACGGAAGCGGCATGGACGAGAGCGGTGTCGAGAACCACTACCTGGTCATTGGCAGGAATCGTCGGGCCATGGGTCAAGGGGATCCTAGTGGTCGTCGAGTGATGGGTCGCAAGGGTATTGGAAAGCTTGCGGCGTTCGGTTTGGCGAAGAGTATGAGAGTGACCACTTGGCGGAACGGCGAGGTGACCGAGTTCGAGTTGAACTCGGAAAGCCTGAAGACGGACGCAGGGCAGGTTGCCAATGTGACAATTAAAGGTTCCGTCCGTTCTACGGGTGATGATGTCAAAAGTTCCTCGGGGACGATCTTGAACCTGTCCGGGCTGAAGCATAAAACACCATTGGATCCAGAGGAGTTGAGGCGCAATCTCGCTCGGCGGTTCAGTCGGACTGTTCTTGGTCGGATGGCCATTGTCGTCAACGGCGAACCGGTGGCGGAGCCGATCACGGACCTGGAGTACCGCGAGCCCGCTGCCGATGAGATCACAGCTCGGCTGGACGATGGCAACGAAGTGAAGTGGTGGGCAGGGTTCAGTCGTACTGTGCTGCCGACCGAGTTGCAGGGACTTACCATCCTTGTCCGGGGAAAAACGGCTCAGGTTGGACCATTCTTCTTCCATGTTGAGAGTACGGCCTCTGGTCAGCACGGCACCAAGTACCTGACCGGGGTGATCGAAGCCGACTATTTGGACGACGGCGACGACGACGGATCGGACAAGATCTCTACAGATCGACAGGAGATCGACTGGGCCGACGAGGGTACCGCGCCTCTCCATGAGTGGGGCGATGCCCTCGTGCGCAGACTGCTCCGTGAACGTGCGAATCAGCGAGGCGAAGCCGCAGTGTCCGAGGTCCGGGCCGACCGTGGATTGTACGAGCGAATCGAAATTCTCGACCCTCCTTCGAAGCAGCGTGTACTTGAGTTCGTGACCAAACTGGGTGGCGCAAATATTCCTACTGACAAGATTCGGGGCCTCGCGGAGACCGTCGTACGCGTGTACGAGTACCGGCACTTCCATGACTATATCCAAGAATTGGATGCGGTTGCCGAAGATCCGGACCTGCTGGCTCAGACGCTCGACTACCTGCATGGTTGGAAGGTGGTCGAGGGGCGGGCGATCCTTGAGATCGTCAAGGGTCGAATAGACATCCTCGACAAGTTTCACTCAATGATCGTGGACAACGCTCCGGAGACCGCCCCGTATCTCGGTTTCGAGAACATGCACGACCTTCTGGGCGACTATCCTTGGCTCATCAATCCTGAGTGGCAAGTCTTGGCTGAAGAGAAGCGGTTGACAACGCAGTTGCGTGAGTGGGGCGACCAGGACATCGATTCGACCGACCGTCGCCGATACGACTTCCTTGCGCTCGAAGGTGATGAAACCCTCGTCGTCGTCGAGATTAAGAGGTCGGGTCACCCGGTCACCCTTAAAGACTTGCAGCAGGTCGAAGGGTATGTCGACGCTCTTTCGGAAGCCAGTCGCAATGTTCGGGGTGCATTCATTACGGGTGAGAGGTACGCGCTTTCGGATCGGGTTTTGAGAGACTGGAAGGCGCGTGAGACCGTTGAACTACTGCTCTGGCGGGATATCTACCAGCGAGCTCGCTCCTTCTACGACCACTACCGGTCTGTATTGGAAGGAGATGCGACCGACGACTTCTTCAGCAGGAAGATGCGGGAAGTCGCTCGCACCCGTAGCGTGCTTGACACTGGCGCGTACCGCGGTGTGGAGCGGCGCAGCGAAGGCTTGGGTCCACAGGACGTCGGCGGCTGAACGCACGAGCATCAACGGGCTCACTCCACCGCATCAAGGGCCAGGTGCCACGGGTAGTTGGCCATGACACGACCTCCGTGCCTAGGCGGATGGGGCTGGAAGCCACCTTCACCGAAGAGAACCTTCACGCCTGCTGCTCGCAACGCGCTGATGCTGCGGTCCAGCACTGCGTTCGCGGCGAGGGCAGTGTTCACGAACGGTAGGACCGCGATCGGCACACCGAGACCGGTCAACTCCGCGAGCTGGGTCAGGACGTAGGTATCGGCGATACCGGCCGCCCACTTGTTGATCGTGTTGTAGGTGGCCGGAGCCACGATGACGGCGTCGGCGCGGGAGAGTGCGGCCTGACCTTGGCGCTGGTAGCTGGTACGGACGGGGTGACCGGTGAGGTGTTCGAGCTTGTCGAGCGCGAGGAAGTGCTCGACGGCGGCAGGCGTGGCGACGCAGTAGACGGACCAGCCTCGCTCGTGGGCCAAGGTGATGACCTTGTCGACGTGGTCGGCCGGGCCTGCGCCGCAGATCATCAGGTAGAGAACGTGCTCGGTCGTCGCGTTGGACGAACGCCTCGAACCCGGCCGCTATACCTCGCGTCCACTGCTCGTCGGGAGGCTCGGTCTGCGCGAGGCGAAGCGCGCGAAGGCCGCCGACGGCGCGTCGAATCTCGCCGACCGAATAGGAATCCGGTGCGGCGGACGACGGCACGGCCAACCGTTGCGGCGGTCGTTCCCCCGCGATTCTGGTGTTGTTGCCAGCCCCCACGAGACCACGTTAGATCATGTAGGGCGCTTGGTCGAACTACTCACGAACAGTGCGGCGATAATTACTCATCGGCCTTAGCGACGGACCGTAGCGGTCAAATGACAGCAATCGGGCTTCGAAGTTGGGTAGGGTTGAGGAATCCGCATCCTCGGTGGGCTGCGGCGCAGCGAGGGCTCAGTCGTTGGTTGAACGGATTACGGAACCCATAGGCGGTGCGGGCTTTGTGCTTGACGACCCGGTTGATGCCTTCGCCTGCGGCGTGGTGAGGCCGGTGAGGATGAACGCCCTGATCTATGGCGACCAGGCTGGACGGTCCTGGCCAGACGCTCGACCTCGCCGACGCCGCTGTCGGCGCAAGTCCCATCCGTGCAGCCACGCGCCGCCAGGGCGGCCTGCTCACCTCCCGCCGCGAGGGCAAGACCGTCTACTACCGCGCCAACCCGACCGGCCTCACCGCCGCCCTCGCCGACTTCAGGCAAATCTGGCAACCTGCTGTCCGCCCACTACCAATAGGCGCGACGTCGGCGGAATGAGTGTGCGCCTCACATGCTGTCGCCGTGCCTCCGGTGACAGCATTTCGTAACTGCCTGCTCTCAGCCTGTGCGTTCACGCCTCGATCCAGCCCAACTGGCTGCTGCAGCTGGGTGGTTGTGCGTGCGGATGTGTGACTATTCACGCAGGATCTCCGGATGGCGTGGAAACCGGTGCACACAGGACGTGACTTCCTGGGGAGACAGACCTACACCAAAGCCAGCGCGGTGGACGCGATCAGCGAGTTGATGTGGAACGGTCTCGACGCCGAAGCCGATGAGGTCGACATCGACATCGAGACCACGACAGCGGGGCCAGGGAGATGCGGTACGTCACGCGGGTTGTCGTAACCGACAACGGCCACGGCATGAGCCACGAGCGGGCCGAGTCGGCGTTCCTGTCCCTTGGCGACTCGTGGAAGCAGTCGCTGAACCGCCGCACCGTCAACAACAAGCGGGCGTTGCACGGCGAGAAGGGCGTGGGACGGTTCTACGTCTACTCCATCGGCGGACACGTTCGTTGGACCAGCGTGAGCGCGGATCCCGGCGGCCAGTGCAACATCAGGGTCGAGATCGTCGGGGAACAACACCGGTGGGAAGGCTGCTCGATCGAGGACCCGGTTCCCACCGAGGAGACCACTGGCACGCGGGTGGTAATCCATGTCGAGCAGGGCCGTTCCAACACAGCGCTGCTGCGCGAGGACTTCCCGCTTCAGCTCACCGCGCGTCTCGCGAGCCACTTGTTGGCCGACTCCGACATCGTGATCCGTGTGAACGGTTTCGCTCTGGACCTGGTGGGGTTGATCGAAGGCGAACCGTTCGACGTTGCCCTGGACCAGCTTCCAGCCGGGCAACTTGGCGGGCATGAGGTGCCGAAGCTGACGATCGTGGACTGGACCGACCGCATGGGCAGAGTCCCGGCACTGATGCTGTGCAACGAGAACGGCATGGCGTTGGTGGCTGCGGATCGCCCGAAGGCGAATCCGGCGGTGAAATCGACTGGTTACCTGTGCTGGTCTGGATTCGTCGACTCGCCCGCCGACCTGGCGCTCGCCCACGTGCACCACCACGACCTCCTGGAGGAGGCGACCAGGGTCTACGAGGAACACGTACGTGAGCGCCTCGGCGCGACCACAGCCACGGTCGTCGCCCGCATGCAGGCCGAGGGCATCTACCCGTACCCGACAGACCGGGTGGACGACCCGATCCTCAGCGTCGAGCGGGACATGTTCGACCTTGTCGCCGTGACCGCCCGCGGCACGTTGACCGGCGGCAACCGCCAGCAGCGTGAGATGAACTCCCGACTGATCAAGCTGGCGCTGGAGGAGCGCTCGGAGAGCTCGGACACCGTGTTGGCCGCCACGCTGGAGATGTCGCACGAAGAAAGGGACCAGCTGGCCTACATGCTGCGCCAGTCATCCCTCGGCCACATCGTCGGCGCGGCGACCGAGGTCACCCGGCGCGTCGACTTGATCCTGGCGCTGCGACAGGCCATCTACGGCAGCGACATGCGCAGGCGGATGCGTGAGGTCGACCAGCTGCACCCGTTGGTCAAGGACAACACGTGGCTGTTCGGCGAAGGGTGGCGGCTCAGCCGCAGTGAACCCGGCCTGACCACCGTCCTCCGCGACGACGTCCTGCTCGAAGCGGATCTCATAGCATCAGGAGGTCGGGTTCTCCGTGACAACGGGCGTGCTGGCCGGTTGGACTTGGTGCTCCAGAGAACGATCCACACGCCCGACCTCCAGCACCGGCTGGTAATCGAGTTGAAGCGCCCGAAGGTGGCACTGGGCAACAAGGAACTGCGCCAGGTGCGCAGCTACGCACGAGCGCTGAGCAAGAACGCGGCGACCGGGCGGGGCAAGTGGACCTTCTGGCTGGTCGGCGCCTCCATCTCCGAAGAGATCGAAGACGAGGTCAACCAAACCGACCGCGAGTGGGGGCACGTCACCAAACAAGCCGACTACGACATCTATGTGAGACCCAGTGGGGACAGCTGCTCGACGACGCGGCCAAACGCTTGGAGTTCTACCGCGAGCAACTCCGCTACGACATCAGCCAAGAGGAAGCCGTCGCCCGAGTGCGTGAACGCCACTCGGCTCTGCTGCCCGAAGAACAACGCTCTGCATAGGAGCGAAGAGGCTTTCCGTGCAACTTCTTGTGACGTTGGGTGATCAACTTTGTTGATCACGTGGACCGGCGGGGCTCGTGATGGAGGAGGACCAAGGCGGCCGCGACGATGTCCCCGAGGCGCCAAGCCGCGGTAGCGGCGTGGAAGCATCCGCTCCTGTAGCGGTTATGTCCACCGCTCCTGCGTAAGGGGGGCATTGTTCAGTTGATCGCGGAGGGTTCGCCAGTTCGGCATGAACGTGTCCATGAGCTTGGTGAAGCGCGGACCGTGGTTGCGTTCGAGGTGGTGCGTCATCTCGTGAACGACTATGTACTCCAGGCAGTCCGGGTGTTTCTTGGCGAGCTCGACGTTGAACCAGATGTGGCCGGTTTCGCGGTTGCATGATCCCCACTTGGTCTTCATGCGCCTGATAGTCCACCTTGGCACTGACGCATCCAGCCGTGGTTCCCACTTGGCAATCAGGCTCGGGATCGCCTGTCGCAGTTGTTCCCGGTGCCATCGATCGAGCAGTGTGCGTCGATGTTCGGCTGCGGTACCCGCTGGTACATACAGCAGCAGCCGCTCGCCGTCTGTCTCGAAGTGAGCTCGTCCAGAGCGCTCGATGACCTTCAGTCGGTAGCGAGTTCCCCACACGTAGTGAGACTCGCCTGTGACCATCTCGCGTTCGGACTGACGTGCAGCGGAGCGAAGCTCCTCGCGTCGCCGCTTGATCCACGGCAGCCGCTGGATGACAGCCAGCCGGACCTGCTCATCGTCGAGTCTGTCCGGGGCGGCTACACGAACCCGTCCCAGGGGTGGATAGACACCGATGTGTAGGTGCTTGATGTCCTTATAAAGGACGTCGACGTCAATGCCGCGGATGGTCAGGTGCGCACTAGCGGTACTCATGACGTGCCCTGATCAGCTCGAACAGTTCATCGAGATGCTCGAAGTCATCAGGCAGAGCCAGTGCGAGTGCGCGCTTGACCTTCTTCTCCTTGATCGGGTTACCCACCCACGAGTCGGGCTTGGTATGCCACATAGTTTCGTCGATCTTGACGGCCAGTTCGGCCGATGGCCAGCAGAAGTCGATCAGGGCGCGGCGTGCACCGTTGTTGGCCCACTCTGGATACTCGGTATCTGATTCACCCTTGCCGAGCTTCGTCGCATGCTCCAGCAGCTTCGCCAGGTACTCCTTATAGTCCAGAGCTCCCTGACGTCGCTCCTCAAGGATGGCGTCGAGCACCTCGGACATCTTGTCGTAGTACTTCGGGTTCATGGCGCGCTCGTCGATGATGAGCTTGCGCATGTTGTTGGTGATCGTTTCCGCTACCGCTTCGGGGTCCTTCTTGATACCCGAGGGAAGCTTGTCGAGCGCACCAGTTCCCATCTCGACGATGAGCTGGATCAGCCCGGTGTCCTGGAAGTTGGAGACCACTTCGGAGGGCTTGGCGCTGATGTAGGTGTCGAGCAGGTGGCGCATGCCAGCCTCGTACTGCTTGAAGTCGACGTTCTCGCCGGCTCCGAGCTTGACCTCGTCACGCACGTTGGCGTAGTGAGCGATCTCGTCCTTGATCGCTACGGCTTCGGCATCGCTGTAGCCAGCGGCGCTCATCTCGTTGGCGAGGTTGCCGTACGCCCGGGTTACAGCCGCGACCGCCTTGTAGAGTTCGACGCGCTTGGGCTCGTTTGCTTTTAGCTGCTCGGCGTTGCCCTGCTCGTGGGCGCAGAAGTACTGCTGATAGTGCAAGGTGTTCTTCGGCGGTTCAACCGGCTCGCACAGCGCTCGCATCTTCTCCAGCGCTTCATCGAGGTCTTCGCGGGCCTTCTCGATGCGGTCGGATAGCAGGCCCTCGATGTCCTTCTTCTCGTAGCCATCCAATGCACCGCCGGTATAGTCGGTGATGGCGGACTCAAGGGAGTTGAATAGGTCTCGGTAGTCGACGATGTAGCCGTAGTCCTTGTCGTCGCCGTCGAGGCGATTGACCCGGCAAATTGCCTGGAACAGACCGTGGTCCTGCATCTTCTTGTCGATGTACAGGTACGTCGCGCTCGGTGCGTCGAATCCAGTCAGAAGCTTGTCGACGACAATGAGTAGCCGCATCTGGCCCGGATGGTTGATAAACCGGTCCTTGACGTCCTTCTCGAACTGTTCGACCTTAGTCATAGCCTTATCGGCAGGCTCATTGAAGTGATCGGCGAGCATCTGCCGATAGATCTCGTACTGGCGCAGCCGCTCCGTAGCGCCGTGGCCAGAGTCCTCCTTGGCGATATCGCCAGCCTGCGGTGTGTAGGACGTGACGATGGCGCACTTGCCCTTGAATCCAGCCCGAGTGAACAGCTCGTAGAACTTACATGCCTGGTAGATGCTCGAACTGACGAGGATCGCGTTGCCGCGGCCATCTGACAGGCGCGGCTTAATCTCCATATCGAGCAGGATGTCGTCGACGATCTGTCGGGCGCGCGGCTCCGAGCTGACGACCTTCTGCATGGTGCCCCAGCGCTTCTTGAGCTCGGCACGGGACAGGTCCGTCATGCCCCTCGTTTTAGCTTCGAACCACTTGTCGACCTTCTCGGGCGAAGTCAACTCCTGATCGATACTGCGCGCCTCGTAACGCAGGTCCAGCACGACGCCGTCGGCCACACCCTCATCGAACCTGTAGATGTGGATGAAGCTGCCGAACTTCTCGATGGTGGTGGCTTTGTCTGCCTTGAGCAGCGGTGTGCCGGTGAAGCCGATGAACATAGCGCCCGGCATGAGCGCTTTCATGGCGTCGTGCATCTTGCCCGACTGGGTGCGGTGGGCCTCATCGACGAAGACGAAGATGTTGCCCTTGGCGTGGAAGTCTTTGGGGATGGTTGCGTTCAGCTCCCGGATGAAATCGCTCTCGGCCTGGTCATCAGCAAGGTCGCCTTCCGTGCTGCGGAACTTGTGAACCAGCGAGCATATCAGCCACTCCTCGCTCGCGTTCAGCGTAGCGATGAGGTCAGCGCCGCTCTTGGTGCGGTAGATGGACTCGTTGACCCCGCCGAACACCTTCTCGATCTGATCATCCAGCTCGGTACGGTCGGTGATCAGCAAGACTCGTGGGTTTGTCCCAGCCTGAGACTCCCGGATCCACTTGGCCAGCCACACCATCGTCAGCGACTTGCCAGAGCCCTGCGTGTGCCAGATGATGCCGCCCTCGCGCTTGGCTATCCGCTCTTGAGCCTCCTTGACCCCGAAGTACTGGTTATGCCGACACGTCTTCTTCTGGCCCGAGTCGAAGACCATGAAGTCATGGACCAGCTCAAGCAGGCGCTTCTTCGAGCAGAGCTGCGCCAAGGAACGATCGAGCGGGTCGGCGATATCGGACGGCTCACGCCACGCCAGCCAGTATTTCTCCGGCGTATCGATGACGCTGTAGCGCAGCCCTTCCACGTCGTTACCGGCCATTACGAGCTGCACTGTCGTGAAGAACGACCGAATGAACTCGGGCCGTTGGTTTCCATAACTTTGCCGAATACCCTCGGAAACGGCGACCTTCGAGCGCTTCAACTCGATCGTCCCGAGTGCGATTCCGTTGACGTACAGCACGATGTCCGGGCGCTTGGTGTGCTGGCCCAGCACCGTCACTTCCTCCGCCAGGGCGAAGTGATTGGCCTCCGGGCGTGCCCAGTCGATGAGCCACACCGTCTCCGTCTGCTCGCCAACGCCGGGCTTGGCCTTCACCCCATACCGCAGCAGGCCGTAGACATCACGGTTTGCCTCATACAGGTCACGACCACCACCGAGCGAAGCGTCGCTCTTTAGCTTGTCAACCGCCTTGTTGATCAGGTTGTCACTGTAGCCGCGAGCACGGAGGTTCTGCGCGAGCAGTTCGACCTCAACGTTGGAGTTTCCCTCGCGATACTCCCAGTTGCCGAAGTATTCATAGCCGAGTCGCTCGCGGAACAGGTTGACGACGCGCTCTTGGGCCTTGCGCTCAGGTTGTCCGACGTTACTCATACCTCGCTCTCCTTGACCGGAAGGCGGGTACGGCCAGTCAGTAGCTGCTGCATCATGCCTTGCCTGACGGCATCGACTTTGGCCAGACGCTTATCAAATAGACGGACCTCTTCGTCGACCTTCTGTACCGCGCTGACGATGGCCTGCTGTTCTCGAATGCCCGGCACTGCTATCTGAAGTTGCGCATACTCGCGTCCGTTAATACCTGGCTGACCGCTACGAACAGAAGTCCGACCTACCCAGTCCCAATAGCGCGTCGTCTGCGCAAAGAAGGCTAGATATTTTGGCTCAAGAACTTCCGGGTTTGGAGCAATGTTAATAAGGAAGCCCGCATAGACGAGTACCCCATCCCGGGTGTCGTACAAATATGACTTACCCACACTGGCACCTGTACGCGCGAAGACGAGTTCTCCGTCATGGAGTATGTAGTCGGCCGCATTACGGTGCCTAACGCCTACCCGCGGGTGAGGTGTAAAGCGTCCGGAATCGTCGATATCTGTGATGCGGATGTAGGTGTGTGTGTCAACCGAAATCGACACTGCTGCCGCATTGATTCCATATCGAGGCGGACGCTTCAAGAGACTTTCCAACCTAGCTTCGCGCCAAGGGTCGTCGAATCCAGGCAATCGCGTCCTGCCCGTCAAGAGCTGCTGAATCATACCCTGCTTGATCGCCTGCTTCTTGGCGATCATCCGTTCTAGCGTGGCGATGTGGTCGTCGGCATCCGTTAGAGCGTCTGCAATTCTCGATTGCTCCGCCAGCGGGGGAACTACAGTCGACAACGCCGCAACAGCGGTAAGATTCATTCCAGCCTTAGCTCCGGTATCCGTCGATCCGACGAACCGGCGCTGCGGCTCCCAACTTGCGAGGTAATACGCAACGAAACGGCTATCCACAAGTCTAGGATCCAGGCGTACTCGTGCAATATGCTGGTTGATATACGCAGGCTTGGGGACTTGATCGTCGACGTAGCCAATAATCCCGATGTCTGCCGTGATCGAGATTAGGAGATCGCCAGATTCGAGTCTTGTGCGCCGCGCCTCGGCATCGTTGGGATCGATTTGAACAAACCGTGAACTGCTCAGGTCGAGGTGAATGTTGCTTCGATCGAGATTCGTGATTCGAACGAACAGGTTGCCGTGATCAGCGTAGTATGCTGCCCAGCCTCGCGACCCGCTAGTGACCTGGCCGCCGAGCTCGGCCAATGTTTTGACTTGCCAGTCCTGCGGAATTGTGGCCCTATGAGAAGTCATCGATGAACTCCCATCGTAGCAAGGTGCTCTTCGATTCTTGCCTCAATGCCCGCAAGCGATGCGTTCAAGTGTTCGACTGTCTCGGCGTAGCGCTTGCCCAACTGCTCGATACGGCGCACGAGGTCGAGTGTCAGCGACTCAGTCTCCGACGCCACGCGGTTGATAACCGTTGCGCGCCACTTGTCATCGAGCACCAGTTGCTTGATCTCGGGTAGCGTGAGGTCGCCGTACTTTTTGAGAATCACCAGATCGAGCGCAGCCTGGGCTTCCTTGACGGTTTTCTTGGCGATGGCCTCGTCGTTGTACAGCCTGATCAGATGTTGGAGAGCATTGATTTCCTCGGGGTCCGCTCTTTCGTGCTGTGCCACCTTGAGTCGGGTGGAAGCAAGAGCCTTAGTGATCTTGCCATCATCGATCACCTCGGCGAGCACGCCGTCTTCGGCGGCATGTTCCTCGATGTACTCCTCGACAGCACGGCTGGCTTCCTCAGCTGCCGCGTTTAGCATGTCGACCTCGGCCTGCTCGTCCGCAAGGTAACGCGCGACGACAAGTGGAGGAGGGATGAGGTCCATCTTGTACTTGGTGGCGCTACGCCCCGACCCGACGACAAGGTCCGGCGTCTCGGAGAGCTTGCGCTCCTTGTCTTCGATGGTCTTGCGAGGCTTCGCCGCGTCGGTCCATCCCTCGTTCATGATGAGGAAGACATCGTCGTGCATGACGCCGTGCCAGTACGTCATGAGCTGCTCGTAAACGTCGTACTCGTCGAGCAACGGCGTGTCCTTGAACCGCGCCAGTAGGTCGTCGCTGATGTGGGCGATCAGATCCTTCGGGACGGTGTCAGCGTTCAAGGCTTGCAGGATCGGCCGGTGAGTCGCAAACCAGTCGTTGACCTGGCCGCGCACATCGGTAGCGAACTTCTGAAACTCGACCGAGTCCAAGATGGTCTGCTGCACCTCGCCTACGCCGACCGCCAGGTCGCTGTAGCCGGGGCGGTTTGGCTTGAAGAGTGTGGCGCGAAGGCTTGGGAACGCCTTCCAGTACTCGCTGAGTGCGTCCAGATCACGGTCCGGGATCCCACCATGCAGGTGAGCGTGAAGGTCTTGGATGTCCTCTGGCTCGGAGGAATCGATGTAGCGCGGGATGTTGAGATTGTAGTCGTTCTTCGGGTCGGCGATCTCGTGGAGCGGCACCATGCGTGAGTAGCGCTCGATCTCGAGCTGCCTGTTGAAGACGTCGACGATCTTGTGGATGTCCTGGCTGCGAAGACGGTTCTTGTTACCGTCCTTGATGGACCCCTTGGATGCGTCGATCATGAACACGCCGGTGCGCGCCTGCGCGTTCTCCTTGTCGAGGACAATGATGCAGGCCGGGATGCCGGTGCCGTAGAAGAGGTTGGCGGGCAGGCCGATGATGCCCTTGATGTAGCCGCGGCGCAGCAGCTCCCTGCGGATGCTGGCCTCGGCGTTGCCACGGAAGAGGACGCCGTGCGGCAGGATGACCGCGGATTTGCCGTTGCTCTTGAGCGACTTGAGAATGTGTAGAAGGAAGGCGTAGTCACCGTTCTTCTCTGGCGGCCGGCCGAACTCGAATCGCCCGTATTCGTTCTCCAAGCCGTTGCTCCACGACTTGAACGAGAACGGCGGATTGGCCACGGCGAAGTCGAAGGTCCGCAGCTGGCTTCCCGCGGTGAATTGCGGGCTGGTGATCGTGTCACCCTTGAGGATGTCTGCGTCCTCGTTGCCGTGGAGGATCATGTTCATTTTGGCCAGCGCCCAGGTGGCGTTGTCCTTCTCCTGGCCATAGATCGTGATGCCGCGGGGTGCCTCGTCGGCCACTTTGAGGAGCAACGAACCCGACCCACACGTGGGGTCGTAGACCGTGTGATCCTGCCGAGTGCCCGGTCCGACGCCGACAACCTTGGAGAGTACGCGCGAGACCTCGGCCGGGGTGTAGAACTGCCCCTTCGACTTGCCTGACTCGGTTGCGAAGTGCCGCATCAGGTACTCGTAGGCGTCGCCGAGCAGGTCGTCGCCCTCAGCGCGGCTTCCCCGGAAGTCCAGGTCAGCGAAGATCGTCACCAGCTTGGAGAGCCGGTCCTGCATCTCCTTGCCCTTGCCGAGCTTCTCCTCGTCGTTGAAGTCGGCAAGGTCGATCACCTTTTCGAGCTCGTTGGCCTTGGCGAGCCGGCCGATGATCTTATTGATCTTGTCGCCGATCTCCTTGTCACCCTTGAGAGCGACCATGTCGTCGAACGACCCACCCGTCGGGACGTCGATCAACGAACTTCGGTCGGCCTTGGCCTTGTCCGTCACGTACTTCACGAACAGCAGCGTGAGGATGTAGTCCTTGTACTGGCTGGCGTCCATGCCGCCGCGCAGCTCGTCGCAGCTCCGCCAGAGCGAGCTGTACAGGTCCGACTTCTTGAGAGCCATTACGCCGTCACCCCCTTGCCCGCGTCGAGATCAGAACCTGGCCGCGAATCCGCGGCGAGGCGTGCGGGTGACCTATCCATTCTGCGGTATCCATCCCTTACGTCACGTTGTGTGACGGTCCTGTTGCGAGCCGTGACAGTCAAAGTCGAGTGTCTCAACGATAGTGTCGAACACGAACGAAGCCTGTCGTCGACGCGCATCTCGTTGAGCACCTTGACCAGCCGCTCGAACAGCGAGGCGTGCTCAGGCGCCATGCGCACGCGTGCTCCGATGATCTCTGCCCGGAACGGCCCTGTGGCCGTACAGTCGCGCACCCGCGCCTGGGCTGCGGCGGGCGCGCGGGCACCTGGCACGAGACGAAGGTAGTCCGGCCGCGGGGAACGGGGCTTCGCCCGCCTCGATTCGCGCGGCCAGTGTCACCTCGTCCAGACCGGGTGCCAGCTGCGGCCGACGGCGCTCGGGTGGGTGTTCCAAGGAGTCGGAACACGGCTCTGAACCGGCCTGTTAGGGGTGGCGAGAAGGAAGCCGTGGTGCTCTGACCGTGGCCGGAACGCGGCTTATTCGTGCAGATCAACGGCTGTTCGCTTGGCCACAGTGAGGTCGGAACAGGGCGCAGGGGTCGGAACGGATGTTCCGACCCCTGCGCCCTGTTCCGACCTTCCTCAGCCAGCGATCATGGCCTGGACTGCAGCCAGATCCACCACGGACACCGGGTTGGGGTAGCCATCCACGCGCCGCTTGCCAGCCGAGGGCACTCCGGCTGTGCGCAGCGCCTCCCCGAGCCGCTTGGCGTCCCAGCCGATGCGCCCGGCCAGCTCCGACGTAGGCACCACGCCGTGTTCGTCGTCATTCAGCACATCGGCCAGCAGCGTCAGTACCTCGGGAAGCTCGTGCACCAGCTCGGCGTCTACCGGCTCCGGACCGGTCACGGTGGCGGTCACCTCGTCGGCCAGGCGCACGGCCACCGTCGCGTCCAGCATTGCCAGGTTGTGCTGCCCGGCCGCGTCCCCGGTGAGTGTCCCGGCTTGCTCGCGCAGCGCCCGACCGCGCTCGCACGCGGCCCGGATCGCGGCGATGTGCAGCAGGTGCATGCGCACCGTAACTGCGTCCCCGGCGGACAGCTCGGTCTCACCGTCCGCGCCCAGCAGCAGGCCGACGCCCTTGTGGCTGGTCAGCAGCTTTGAGGTGTCCAACCCGGCCTTGTAGGTGCCCGCGCCGAGGATAGTTTCCGATGCCTGGTAGGTCATGACCTTCAGCGCGAAGCGGGTGCCGAGCTGCCCGCGCAGTCCGTCCGGGATGACTTGGGCGTCGGGCTTCTGGGTGGCCAGGATGAGGGAGTAGCCGGCAGCTGGGCCGGTCTTGGCGATGTAGGTCAGCAGCTCGCAGATCCGCTGCCCGATCTTCTTGCCCTTGGGGTTGTCCTCGCCCAATGGCACGTCCAACCCGAGGAAGTTCTGGACCTCGTCGATGCCGATCACGGTCAGCGGCATCCGGTGGGCGGGGTCGCGGGTGATCTCCGGCGTCACCTTCGACTCCGGGCACAGCTCGTCGTCCATCTCCGCCAGCCGGTCGAACCGGTCGGCCAGGTCCGCCGCGCACTCCTCCAGCACGTGGATCAGGCGGCGCGCGTCGGTCTCCCGGGAGCCCCGGATGAACCGGTGCGCCACCTGCTCGAACGGACGGAAGTCCTTGCCGCCCTTGCCGTCGGCGATGACCACCCGCACGTGCGGGTCCAGCGCGGCGGCGGTGAGCGGCAGGCGGGCGACGAAGGTCTTGCCCTGGCGGGGGATCGCGCCGATCAGCAGCGAGGTCCACACCACCGGCAGGGTCACCGCCGCGCCGCGGGCCGTGGTGCCGAACGGCACCGGCCGCCACAGGTCCCACGAAGCCGCCGACGCCAGCGGGCTGGGGACCGGTTCGGCGGCGTTCGGGTCGGCATCGCCCACCCACAACGCCAGCCTGCCCGCGTGGCCGTCGTCGCCGCGCACCCGCTCCACGATCAGCCGCACCTCGTCCACCGCCAATGCCGAAGCCAGCGCCTCCCACTTGCCGATCACGTCGGACGCCTTGCGCGACGGTGGCAGGTCGAGCGTGAGTGCCCACCCGGCGCCGTCGTGGCGCGGGACCTTGACCAGCATCAGCGACTCGTCGCGGCCGATCAGCCTGGCGTCGCGGAACGCGGTCACCAGGTGGTCGCCGTTCATCAGCCACGCCAGCGACCGGGAACCGAGCTGCGTCCTCCGGCCGCCCGCGCCGTCCTTGCGCCGACCGGCGACCGCCAGGAGCACCGACACCGCGCCGCCCGCGACCAGCAGCGGCAGCGAACCGGCGGTCAGCCCGGTGATGAACCCGCCCACGATCCCGCCGACGGCCACCACCGAGATCACGCCTCGGCTGCGGCGCACAACGGCGATCTCCTGCCACTTGTCGGCCAGCCGGTCGGCGGCCTTGGACGCCTCGTAGAAGTCGGCCACCCGTACCCACACCCACCACGCGCGGGCCGACGCCGTCAGGCCGCGCCCGACGGCCGCCGGGTACCGCACCGGCACCAGCACCGCCCGGCCCGCCAGCTCCGCCCCGGCCTGGCGTGCGGACTCGGCGGTCTGCCACTGCGCGGGCAGCCGCGACACCGCCGACTCGGCCAGCCGGCGGGCACGGGAACGCTGGTGCTCGGCCTCGGTGATCAGCTCACCGTCCAGAACCGGCGCAGCCTGCACCACGCTCGTCCCCTCGGCGTCCGCCCCGCCGGCCACGGCGGCGTTCGGGAACGGGATCAGCTCGCCAGCCACGTCGTCCTTCTGCTCGGTCAGGCTCACGCCGCACCGCCGCGCAGGGCGTCGCGGACCTCACGGGCGGTGTCGGTGCCGCACCCCAGTGCCTCCCGCAGCCGGGTCGCGGACGGGTTGCCGGGCAACCGTCCGGCGGCGATCAACCGCAGGGCACGGTCCACGAGTAGGGCCATCCGGTCGTCGGTAGCCCCGTGCTGTTCCGCACCCGTCTGGGGGGCGTTTTGCCTGTACTGCGCGTCGGTAGGGCCTACTGGGACGCCGTGGTCGAGGTCCGCGAACGCCGACCAGATCACCGGCAGCACCGCCACCGCGCCGACCGCCACCAACGGGCCGATCGCGTGGGCGAGGAGTTGCATCGCGTCGAACCGCGACCACGGCACCGACACCCACGGCAAATACGGCCACACGTTGAACGTCAGCGTCACCGTCAGCGCTCCGTACTCGACCACCGCCAGGTGAGGGTGGCGCAGGGTCCGGCTGCGGGTCGCCAGGTACGCCCGTGCGCCGACTATCGCCAGCAGCACCGCCGAGATTGCTGGCTCGACCGCCCACGCGCCCCACCAAGCTGCGCCCTGCTCGGTCATCGACCGGGTCAGGGTGTGGTGTACGCCTGTGGTTGACCAACCCAGCGCGCAGACCAGCGCGGTCAGGGCAACGACGGTGAGCACCAGGCGCACCCGCGCCGCCTGCCACGCCCGTGCCGCAGGGTCCTGAGCCAGCTCGTGCAGGCGAGCGGCTTCGGCAGCGCGTTTGCGGCTGCGCCGGACCCGGTCGGTATCCAGTAGCAGTGGCGCGGTGTCGGCCTGCAACTTGAGCAGCACGTGCGCCTCATCTACTTCGGCGCGCAACTCCTGGACCCGTTTGGTGGCTGGAGGCTCGGCCGCTTGAGTTGGGTCGGGTATGGCAGGGGCATGCTCAGCGACGTACCTCTCCACTTCCGTCACGGTTCGCCGCACGTGGTCGTCATCCGGCTCGGGAATCGGCAGTGTGGCGGTCATCGCTGCACCCCGCAGTCGTCGCCGGGGCAGTCGGTGATGTGCCAGGTCCGACGCCGTGCAGCGGCCTGCCCGGACAGCAGGTTCGTCGCGTTGCGCAGTCGCTCGGCGGCAGCCCGGTCCTCCAAGCAGTCCGCTGGGGAAAGCCACCCGTTCGGGTGGAAGCCGGTGGCTGGCTCCCGGTAGGCGAGGTGAACACGCCGGCTCATCGCACACCCGCCAACCGCTGCGGCGCGCAACGCGGGCACGGAGTGGACAGGGTGCGATCCTCATCGGCCCACACCACCCGGGCACTGACCGGGTCACCTGGCCGGGCATCGCACTGGCCACATTCTGGCCACGTTGCCGAGCGCCCATCGGGCGCGCTCGGCGTAGGACGGTTTCCTGGACGGTTGAAGGACGGTTCGGGCGTCATGCTGACGCCCCGTCCGGTTGCTGTTGACGCCCCGCTCGGGCCTTGCTGACGCCCCGTGCTGGTCAGCGGGGCGTCGTCTTGACGCCTCGTCGTTGGGCCTGTGGACAACCTGGCTGACAGAACGAGGTCGTAGACCTGTGGGCGCTGGTCGGCGCGTTCGATTCGGGCATCCCGGACGCGGGTGTTGCCCTTGCGGATCAGGCCCAGTTCTTCCAGAGACCGCAGCGCACGCTGGACGGTCCGCCGGGACAGCCTGGTGTAGCCGATCATGCGTTCCACCGACGGGAACGCCTCGGACCCGTCCGGGCCTGCGTGGTTGGCTAACGCGATGAGCGTGATGGCCAGAGCGGCGGCGTCTTTGCGGTCGGTGGGGATGGGGGCGTGGTTCAGCGCCCAGTTGATCGCCTCGATGCTCACGGTTCCACCACCGGTGAGCGCGAGTTGCGGCACGATGTGCGCACGGTCGGACCTCCAGCGTCCGATCGAGGCCCCGTCGCGCTGGTGCAACAGCAAGACGGGGCCGCCTGATAGTCAGGCGGCCCCGTCCGGGAAGTGCTTCAGCTCACCAACCTCGCTCGCGCCACTCGCCGAGCTTGGGGCGTTCCACGCCTAGCGTGGAGTCGTCGCCGTGACCGGGGTAGAACCAGGTGTCGTCAGGCAGTTCGCCGAAGACCCTGGCCTCCAGGTCGTCCATCAGGCTGGTGAAGTCCTCCGGACTTGTTGTCCGTCCAGGTCCGCCGGGGAACAGCGAGTCGCCGGTGAACAGGTGGGCACGGCCGGACGGCTCGCGGTACAGCAGGGCGATCGAGCCCGGCGTGTGGCCGCGCAGGTGGATCACGGTCAGCGCCACCTGGCCCACGTGCACCGTGTCGCCGTGCTCCACGAACTGGTCCGGGGGGATCGGGAGGACGTCCGCGTCCAGGGCGT
Organism: Saccharothrix sp. NBAS 001; assembly: GCF_056640475.1. NCBI lineage: Bacteria > Bacillati > Actinomycetota > Actinomycetes > Pseudonocardiales > Pseudonocardiaceae > Saccharothrix > Saccharothrix sp. NBAS 001. The sequence continues at coordinate 5,719,445 of NZ_CM153251.1, read as the reverse complement.
GGGCGACGGTGTTCGAGCCGTTCGCTCCCGCCACCGCCCCCAGCGCTCCCCAGTGGTCGCCGTGGCGGTGGGTGGTCACGACGGTTTTCAGGCGGGGGCGTTCCAGGCCGTGGCCGACGAGGTCCGACAGGCGGGTCGGGTCGGCGGCCGCGTCGATCAGCAGGGCCTCGTTCGTCGACCGGCACACGAGCAGGTAGGCGTTGTTGTCCATCTCGCCCACCGAGATCTTCGTGATGGTCAGTTCGTCCAGCGTGCGGCGGGTGGCCGGGCCGTTCGGCTCGACGTGGCCCGTGTAGTCCTCAAGTACGTCCACGAGGGCCGACGGTAGCCGAACCGACACCCTTCAGGGTCCCTACAGGTTGGTCCAATAGGCTTAGTAACGATCAAGCTCGGACCGACGACCTCATTTGAATACGCTCTGAACTGGGTAACACGCTCTCGTGCCAACACCTCGCCGAATCAACTGGGACGTCCTGCGCGTCCTCGCCGTGGCTGCCGTGCTGCTCCAGCACGCCACCCACGCGGGGCCGTCCGTCCACCAAGAACTCGGCCCGCCTGTGTTCACCGTCTCCCTGGAGATGGGGGCGAGCACGCTCGTCGTCATCTCGGCCTTCTTCGCCTGCGCTTCCCTGGCCAAGGGCGAACCCGGCCGCTTCCTGCGCAACCGGCTCGCGCGCCTGCTGCCGCCCTACGCCGCCGCGGCCACCCTGACCTACTTCGTGCTGACCCGCCTCGCCCCCGAGGGCTGGAGCCAACTCGAACCGCGTGACCTGGTCGTCAACGTCTTCATGCTGCAGAACTGGTTCCCCGACGCCCGCCTGGTCGACTTCTCCTACTGGACCCTCCCGGTCCAGGTGACCGGGTTCGTCGCGGGCGCGGTGCTGGCCTCCCGGGTGCGCGGCCACTCGCTGCGGGTGATGCTCTGGGTGCTCGTGGTGGGCCCGCTCGTGCTGCGGTTCTGGACCGACGACCCCGGGCTGGTCCGCACCCTCTACGACGGCCTGGGCATCCACCGCGCGCAGCTGTTCGCGGCCGGCGTCGGCATCTGGCTGTGGTCCAAGGACCGGCTCGGCACTGGGCACCTGGGGGCGCTGCTGGTGGCCGCGCTCACCGCGCAGGCGATCCACAGCGACGACCTCAAGTCCACGCTCGGGCTCGGTGTGATGCTGCTCGCCGTCGCCGCGTGCGCCAAGGGGCCGGACTGGGACGTCCGGCCGGTGCGCCTGCTGCGCCGCCCGATCAAGTGGCTGGCCGGCATCTCCTACGGCGTCTACCTGGTCCACCAGGAGATCGGCTACGTGGTGATGGCCGCCGTCGCCCGGTACGGGCCGTGGGTCGAGCTGCTCGCGTTCCTCGGGGTCGCGGTCGTGCTGGGCTGGCTGCTGACGAAGTTCGTCGAACGGCCCGCCCACCGGGCGCTGACCGCGAGTTCACGCCCGGTGCTGGTGCGGCTGGTGCTCGCCGCCCGCCTGCGCTCCGCTCAGAGCCACCTGGGCAGCTCGGGCGCGCTGCCGCTCAGCAGCGCCCCGCTCTGGCGGCCGGTGAGCCACCCCAGCGCGACCGCCGCCGACCCCTCGACCACGGTGGACGGCTCGGCCCCGGTCAACGCCCAGCTGCGTTGACGGCCGTCCGGCAGGGTCACGTCCAGCCGCACGTCGGGCACGTCGGCGCGGTCGGCGTACTGCCCGACCGCGCTGTCCACGAAGCCCTCCAGCAGGTGCTCGGGCAGGTGTTCGAAGCCCGTGCCCGCGTCCAGGTCGACCAGGTGGAACCACACCTCGCGCAGGCGCAGCCACGGCACCCGGTGCGCCAAGAACGGCCCGTTGACCGGGTGCGCGACCTCCGCCTCCCAGGCGGTCGGCGGCAGCTCCCGGGCCGCGGTGTCGAACCGCTGGCAGGCCGCGTCCAGGTCGGCGCGCAGCAGCTGCGGCAGCCGGGTCGCGCCCTCGGCGATGTCGGCGTCCCGGTCGGCCGGGCTCGGGTACATCTGGTGCTCCACCCCGGTCTTCGCCCAGGTCAGGAGGTTGACCAGGGCGTCGGCGTTGCGCGCCAGGTGGGTCACCACGTGCGCCCGGCTCCAACCGGGCAGCAGGCTGGGGCCGCGCAGCGCGGCCAGGTCGAGTTCCCCGACCGTCTCGTACAGCACCCGGGTCGCCCGTTCCACTTCGGCGAGTCCCGCCACGGCGTCCTGCACCGCGGCGGACTGCTCGCGCGGCGCGGGTACGCTCGTCTGGGCGGACCGCACCCGGGCGGCATCAGCGAAGCTCATGAGCACCTCATCCCCGACGTCTGCGGCCGAATGGCCTATCGTGCCAGCGTAGGGCTGTTCGCTACCGACCGGTAGAGCCGTTGGCGCACGATCGCGGATCCGCCCGCCCGTTTTTGTCGGTGGTCGCCTTTAGCATGGTGGCCGCCCTCCCCGACAGGCCCGCCGAGGTGGTCCAGTACGCTTTTCGAACGTCTGTTCGGGGGATGGTCGAATACCGAAGGGAACCGTTGTGGCTGACCGCCTTGTCGTTCGCGGCGCGCGCGAGCACAACCTGCGGGGGGTGGACCTCGACCTGCCGAGGGACAGCCTCATCGTGTTCACCGGGCTCTCCGGCTCGGGCAAGTCCAGCCTGGCCTTCGACACGATCTTCGCGGAGGGCCAGCGCCGCTACGTCGAGTCGCTCTCGGCCTACGCGCGCCAGTTCCTCGGCCAGATGGACAAACCGGACGTCGACTTCATCGAGGGCCTCTCGCCCGCGGTGTCCATCGACCAGAAGTCGACCAGCCGCAACCCGCGGTCCACGGTCGGCACCATCACCGAGGTCTACGACTACCTGCGCCTGCTCTACGCCCGCGCGGGCAAGGCGCACTGCCCGACCTGCGGCGAGGCCATCTCCAAGCAGACCCCGCAGCAGATCGTGGACCAGGTCCTGGCGATGAAGGCGGGCACCAAGTTCCAGGTGCTCGCGCCGGTCATCCGGGGCCGCAAGGGCGAGTACCTCGACCTGTTCTCCACGCTCCAGTCGCAGGGCTACTCGCGGGCCAAGGTCGACGGCGTGGTCCACTCGCTGGCCGAGGTGCCCAAGCTCAAGAAGCAGGAGAAGCACCACATCGCGGTCGTCATCGACCGGCTCAGCGTCAAGGCGAGTTCCAAGCAGCGGCTCACCGACTCGGTGGAGACCGCGCTGCGGCTGGCCGACGGCCTGGTCGAGCTGGAGTTCGTGGACCTGCCGGAGGACGACCCGGCCCGGGTGCGCGGCTTCTCCGAGAACCTGGCCTGCCCGAACGGCCACCCGCTGGCCATCGAGGACCTCGAACCCCGCTCCTTCTCCTTCAACTCGCCCTACGGCGCGTGCCCGACGTGCACCGGCATCGGCGTGCGCAAGGAGGTCGACCCGGAGCTGGTCGTCCCGGACGACGAGCTGTCGCTGGCCGACGGCGCGATCGCGCCCTGGGCGTCCGGCCAGACCGCCGAGTACTTCGGCCGGCTGCTGGAGGCGCTGGCGCTGGCCATCGGCTTCCGGATGGACACGCCGTGGCGGCAGCTGCCCGCGAAGGCGCAGAAGGCGGTCCTGCACGGCGTGCCCGAGCAGGTCAACGTGCGCTACCAGAACCGCTACGGCCGCGAGCGCTCCTACTACGCCAACTTCGAGGGCGTCATCCCGTTCCTCGAACGGCGGCAGGAGCAGACCGAGTCCGAGCTGATGCGGGAGAAGTACGAGGGCTACATGCGGGAGGTGCCGTGCCCGGTGTGCCAGGGCACCCGCCTCAAGCCGGAGATCCTCGCGGTCACGCTGCACCACGGGCGCAAGGGCGACAAGTCCATCGCCGAGGTGTGCGCGATGTCGGTGGCCGAGTGCTCGGAGTTCCTCGACGGCCTCAAGCTCGCCAAGCGCGAGTCGATGATCGCGGGCGCCGTGCTCAAGGAGATCCAGGCCCGGCTGCACTTCCTGCTCGACGTCGGCCTGAACTACCTGTCGCTGGACCGCGCGTCCGGCACGCTGTCCGGCGGCGAGGCGCAGCGCATCCGGCTGGCCACCCAGATCGGCTCCGGCCTGGTCGGCGTGCTCTACGTGCTCGACGAGCCGTCGATCGGCCTGCACCAGCGCGACAACCACCGGCTGATCGAGACGCTGACCAGGCTGCGCGACCTGGGCAACACGCTGATCGTCGTGGAGCACGACGAGGACACCATCCGCACGTCGGACTGGGTGGTCGACATCGGCCCCGGCGCGGGCGAGCACGGCGGCCGGGTCGTGCACAGCGGCCCGTACCAGGAGCTGCTGGCCAACAAGGACTCGATCACCGGCGCCTACCTGTCCGGCCGCCAGCAGATCCCGATGCCCGCGACCCGCCGCAAGGTCGACAAGAAGCGCCAGCTCACGGTGGTGGGCGCGCGCGAGCACAACCTGCGCGGCATCGACGTGTCGTTCCCGCTGGGCTGCCTGGTCTCGGTGACCGGCGTGTCCGGGTCCGGCAAGTCGACGCTGGTCAACGACATCCTGGCGACGGTCCTGGCGAACAAGCTCAACGGCGCGCGCCAGGTGCCCGGCCGGCACACCCGGATCAAGGGCCTGGAGCAGGTCGACAAGCTGGTGCAGGTCGACCAGTCGCCGATCGGCCGCACGCCGCGCTCGAACCCGGCGACCTACACCGGCGTGTTCGACCACATCCGCAAGCTGTTCGCGGCGACCACCGAGGCGAAGGTGCGCGGCTACCAGCCGGGCCGGTTCTCGTTCAACGTCAAGGGCGGGCGCTGCGAGGCGTGCGCGGGCGACGGCACCATCAAGATCGAGATGAACTTCCTGCCGGACGTCTACGTCCCGTGCGAGGTGTGCAAGGGCGCCCGGTACAACCGGGAGACCCTGGAGGTGCACTACAAGGGCAAGACCATCTCCGAGGTGCTGGACATGCCGATCGAGGAGGCCGCGGGCTTCTTCGAACCGATCAACGCGATCCACCGGCACCTGCGGACGCTGGTCGACGTCGGCCTGGGCTACGTCCGGCTGGGCCAGCCCGCGCCGACCTTGTCCGGCGGCGAGGCGCAGCGGGTGAAGCTGGCGTCGGAGTTGCAGAAGCGCTCGACCGGCAAGACGGTCTACATCCTCGACGAGCCGACCACGGGCCTGCACTTCGAGGACATCCGCAAGCTGCTCGGCGTGATCAACGGCCTGGTGGACAAGGGCAACACGGTGATCGTGATCGAGCACAACCTGGACGTCATCAAGACCTCCGACTGGGTGGTCGACATGGGTCCGGAGGGCGGTTCCGGCGGCGGCACGGTGATCGCCGAGGGCACGCCGGAGGACGTCGCGGACGAGGCGGAGAGCTACACCGGCCAGTTCCTGCGCGAGGTCGTGGGCACGGCCGAGGCCGCCGCGGGCTGATCGGCGTGGGCACGCCGAGCGCCCGGCCCGGCGGGTTCCGACCCGCCGGGCCGGGGCGCGCTCGCGGTGGCGGCCCGCGGCGAACCCGAAGCGGGCAGGAGTGCCACACCACCCGGGATCCGAGTATCGCCCGAATGGCGCATTGGTGGGCTGTTCGGGCTGGACGACCATCTCGACCATGGCGTTGAACTCGTACCGCTTCCGCAGCGTCTGGCTGGTCGACTCCCCGCCCGGCGAGACCTTCGACGTGCTGGCGGACCTGGCCAGTTACCCGCAGTGGTGGCCGGAGGTGCGCGAGGCGCGGCAGGTCGCGGACCAGGCGGCCGAGCTGCGCTGCCGCTCGCTGCTGCCCTACGACCTCGTCTTCGAGACCTGGCACAACACCAACGACCCGGGGTCGGGGCTGCTGCGCGCCGACCTGGTGGGCGACCTGGAGGGCACGGCGAGCTGGCGGGTCGGGCCGGACGGCGCGGGCACCCGGCTGGTCTACGAGCAGGAGGTGGAGGTGCGCAAGGCGCTCCTGCGCCGGATCGCGTTGATCAGCCGCCCGCTGCTCAAGGCCAACCACGAGTTGATGATGCGCCACGGCCGGCGCGGGCTGCGCGCGTACCTCGCCGGCTTCCGGGCGGCCCGCCGGGGGTAGCGCGGGCGAGTCGGCCGGGGGACCGGCGCGGGAACCGGCGCGGAAAAATCTTCGGATCGGGGTGAACCGCCTCGGGGCGGCGTCCGTGTTGGTGGCAAGTCGGTTGCCGCAGCGGATGCGAGCGATCACCCCCCAAGGAGGTTTGCCATGACCCGCACTCGTGCGCTCGTTTTCGGGGCCGTCGCCCTCGCCGGTGTCGCGCTGCTCGGTGCGTGCGGCCAGGCCGCCGAGTCGGGTGCGCCGCGGGCCGTCGCCCAGGAAGCCGTTGTGCCGCAGGTGGAAGAGGTCCAGAAGGTGGCCGGTGACGCGGCCGTGCTGGCGACCGCCGTGGTGCCGCAGCTGGGCACGGTGCTGACCGACGGCAAGGGTTTGACGCTGTACCGGTTCGACAAGGACACCGCCAACCCGTCGGCGTCCGCCTGCAACGGCGAGTGCGCCGAGAAGTGGCCGCCCGTGGTGGCTCCGGCGGCCGATTTCGAGGTGCAGGGCGTCGACAAGTCGCTGGTGTCCACCGTGGACCGCAAGGACGGCGCGAAGCAGGTCACCGTGGCGGGCTGGCCGGTCTACCGCTTCGCGCAGGACGCGGCCCCCGGCGACGCCAAGGGCCAGGGCGTGGGCGGCACGTGGTTCGCCGCCGCGCCGGACGGCAAGAAGGCCGTGCGGGCGTCCGCCGGACTGGCCCTGACCACCGCGTCGGTCGGCGACCTGGGCACCGTGCTGACCGACAAGGAAGGCATGACGCTCTACCGCTTCGACAAGGACTCCACGAACCCGTCGGTGTCCAACTGCAACGGCGACTGCGCCGTGAAGTGGCCGCCGCTGCTGGTGGCGTCGGAGAACTTCGAGGTGCAGGGCGTCGACAAGTCCCTGGTCGGCACGGTGGTCCGGGCGGACGGTCAGAAGCAGGTCACCGTCGCCGGTTGGCCGCTGTACCTGTTCGCCGAGGACGAGCTGTGCGGCGAGGCCAAGGGCCAGGGCGTGGGCGGCGTGTGGTTCGCGGCCAAGCCGGACGGCAAGAAGGCCGGCGTGTAGACCACCTGAATACCCCTCGAAAGACGCCAGTGCCCGCCGGGACCGCCCCGGCGGGCACTGGCGCGCGGTCACCGGCGCGCGGTCACACCACGAGGCTGAGCAGGGCCGCGACCGCGAAGCCCACCACGGACAGGACGGTCTCCAGGACCGTCCACGTCTGGAGGGTTTCCTTGACCGACAGGCCGAAGTACCGCGACACGATCCAGAACCCGCCGTCGTTGACGTGCGAGGCGATGATCGACCCGGCCGCGATGGCCATCACCACCAGCGCGAGCTGCGGCTGCGAGTAGCCGAGTTCGCCGACGACCGGCGCGACGATCCCGGTCGTGGTCACGATCGCCACGGTCGCCGAGCCCTGCGCGATCCGCAGCGCGCAGCTGATCACGTAGGACAGCGCGATCACCGGCAGGCCGAGGGCGGCCAGCGACATCGAGAGCACCTTGCCGACGCCGGTCGCGGCCAGCACCGCGCCGAAGAACCCGCCCGCGCCGACCACCAGCAGGATCATCGCCACCGGGCGCAGCGAGGCCGCCGACAGCTCGGTGATCTGCGCCCGGGTCATCCCGCGCCGGTAGCCCAGCAGCCAGAACGCCAGCAGCACGGCGATGGTCAGCGCCACGGCCGGGGTGCCCAGGAACGCGAACACGCCGAGCACCGCGGAACCCTTGGGCAGCAGGATGCTGCCGAACGTGCCGGACAGGATCAGCACCAGCGGCACCGCGATGATGCCGAGCACCAGCGACAGCGGCGGTTCCGGCCGGTCCTCGTCGCCGCGCAGCTTCTCGGCCGCCGCGAGCATCTCCTCGGGCACCGGCACGACGATCCGCTTGCCCACCCACGCGGAGAACAGCACGCCGCCGATGAACCACGCCGGGATCGCCACGGCGAGCGCCATCACGATGATCCACCCGAGCGACACGTGCAGCAGCCCCGCCGCCGCGACCGGGCCGGGGTGCGGCGGCATGAACGCGTGCATCACCGACAGGCCCGCCAGCAGCGGCAGCGCGTAGAGCACGATCGACCGGCCGCCGCGCTTGGCCGCCGCGTAGACCAGCGGCGCGAGCACGAAGATGCCGATGTCGAAGAACACCGGCACGCCGAACACCAGCCCCGCGAGGCCCATGGCGAGCGGCGCGCGCTTCTCCCCGAACGCGCGCAGCAGCGAGCGGGTGAGCACCTCGGCCCCGCCGGACGCCTCCAGGATCGACCCGAGCAGCGTGCCCAGCCCGATGATCGCCGCGACGTGCCCGAGGATGCCGCCGAAACCGTTCTCCAGCAGCGTGCCGGACGCCTTCTGCGCCGAGCCGACGATCTGCTCCACCGGCAGGCCGGCGGCCAGCGCCACGGTCAGGCCGACCACCAGCAGCGCGATGAACGGTTCCACCTTGAGCCGGATGATCAGCACCAGGAGTAACGCGATGGCCAGGCCGGACAGCGTGAGCAGTCCGCCGGTGGTGTGCTGCAGCCAGTCGATCACGCGCGGCCTCCCGGGTTGCGCAGCGAATGCCCGGCCAACGCGCCGGTGTGCCTGCCGTCGTCGATCACGGGAACCCCGTTGACCAGCACGTACGGGATGCCCGCAGCGGCCTGTCGGGGTTCGTCGAACGTCGCGGTGTCGCGCACCGCGTCGGGGTCGAACAGCACCAGGTCCGCCGCCCACCCCTCGCGGACCAGACCGCGGTCGGTGAGGCGCAAGCGCTTGGCGGCACGTCCGGTGAGGTGCGCGACGCACTCCTCCAGCCCCAGCACGCCCAACTCGCGCACGTACCGGGCCAGGTAGCGCGGGAACGTGCCCCACGCGCGCGGGTGCGGCCGGTCGCCGACCAGCAGCCCGTCGCTGCCCCCGGTGTGCGCCGGGTGCCGCATGATCGCCTGCACGTTCTCCTCGTGCCCGACGTGCATCAGGCACGACGTGCCGAGCCGTTCGGCCACCAGCACGTCGAAGTACAGGTCGGCGGGCGCGCGCCCGGCGGTCCGCGCCGACGCGGCCACGCTGTGCCCGACCAGGTGCGCGTGCTCGGCCTTGCGCACGCCGTTGATCTCGATGGTGTCCCAGTCGACCGGCACGCCGTGGCACCCGTCCGACCCGGTTTCCTCGATCTCCGCCCGGATCCGCTCGCGGGTGTCCGGGTCGGACAGTCGCGCCAAGGTCGCGTCCGGTCCGCCCTCGCCGCTCCAGCTGGGCAGCAGCGCGGACAGGTAGGTCGCGCCCGGCAGGTACGGGTAGGTGTCCAGGGTGATGTCCACGCCGTCCGCGATCGCGTTGTCCAGCAACGACAGCAGCTCGCCCGCGCGGCCCCGGTTGACCTCGAAGTTCATCGTGGCGTGCGCGAGGTGCAGCGGGCAGCCCGACGCCCGCGACACGTCCACCATCTCCGCGTACGCCTCCACCGCTCCCGCGCCGTAGCTGCGGTGGTGGGGGCTGTAGTAGCCGCCGTGCTCGCCGACCACCCGGCACAGCGCGACGAGTTCGTCCACGCCCGCGTACATGCCGGGCGTGTAGGTCAGGCCCGACGACATGCCCATCGCGCCCTGTGCCAGCGATTCGGCCAGCACCGCCCGCATCCGGTCCAGTTCCGCCCCGGTGGCGGGCCGGTCGTCCCAGCCGACGCACAGCATCCGCAGCGTGCCCTGCGGCACCAGGTAGGCGGCGTTGACCGCGGTGCCCCGGTCCAGCCGGTCGAGGTACTCGCCGACCGACCGCCAGTCCCAGTCGAAACCGGGCGGGTCGTCGTTCCAGCCCGCGAGCTGCCCGCGCAGGGCGGCCAGGACGGCGTCGTCCACGGGCGCGTAGGACAGCCCGTCCTGGCCCAGCACCTCGGTGGTCACGCCCTGGGAGACCTTGGCCAGGTGGTCGGGCTCGGCGAGCACCTGGAGGTCGGAGTGCGAGTGCATGTCGACGAACCCGGGCGCGAGCACCAGGCCGTCCGCGTCGACCGACCGCCCGCCGCCCACCTCGCCGATACCCGCGATCCGGCCGTCCCGCACGCCCACGTCCGCCCGGTAGCCGGGCGCGCCCGTGCCGTCCACCACGAGCGCGCCCTTGAAGACGATGTCCACGCCGCCGTCCTTTCTCAGAAGTACGTGCGCACCAGGTCCACCACGGTGGTGCCGTCGACCACCGGAAGCAGTTGCCACTTGTCGAACACCGTGCACGGGTGGGACAGGCCGAAACCCACCCAGTCGCCGACCTCGACCGCTTCGCCCTCGGGCAGCGCCAGGAACGTGTGCTGGTCGTTGAGCGCGGTCACGGTCCCCCCGATCGGCCGCTGCGCGCCGTCGCGGCCGCGCACCACCTGCGGCTCGGGCAGACCCTCGTCGAACGACGCGTCCCGCTTGCCCATGGTCAGCAGGGCGAGGCCGGGCTCGGGCCGGGAGGTCACCTGCGCCCACGCCCGCAGCGCCGACCGGAACGGCTGCGCGCCGTCGACCCGGCCGAACGGCGAGATGCCCCGGTAGAAGCCGTCGTCGTGGGTCACGTACGCGCCGCTGCGCACCACGGGCCGCACCGGGAACGGCCACGGGCCGCCCAGTTTCGCCGCCACCTGGTCGAAGTACGCGCTGCCGCCCGCCGTGACGATCGGCTCGGGCACCTCGAACAGGCCGTGGACCTCCTCGGTGAAGGCGCGCAGGTCGTCCAGGTACCCGTCCACAGTGGACAGTGCGGCGGGGGAGGCGTCGTGCGCCAGTGCGCCTTCGTAGCCCGCGACGCCGGCCAGCCGCAGCGCCGGGCTCTGCGCGACGGCCCGCGCGACCCCGGCCGCGGTCGCCCGGTCCCGAGCCCCGGTGCGCCCGCCCGGCGCACCCAGCTCGACCAGCACGTCCACCGGCCGCTCGACCGGGCCGAGCGCCTCGGTCATCCGCTCCACCCCGGCGACGGAATCCGCCCAGCAGGTGAACTCGAACGAGGCGTCGGCGGCCAGCTCGGCGGCGACCCAGGCGAGCCCGGCGGGGTCCACGAGCTGGTTGGCCAGCAGCACCCGCCGCACGCCGAACGCCCGGTACACCCGCAGCTGGCTGGTGTTCGCGGCGGTGATGCCCCACGCGCCGTGCGCCAGTTGGCGGGCGAACAGCTGAGGTGCCATGGTCGTCTTGCCGTGCGGGGCCAGCGCCACGCCGTGCGCGGCGCACCATCGCGCCATGGTGACCAGGTTGTGCTCCAGCGCGGCGGAGTCCAGCACGACCAGCGGTCCGACGAAGCCGTCGGCGAACAGGTCGGGCCGGCGGTCGGCCACCTCCCCGATGGTCGCGCCGAACGCGCTCGCGGGCAGGCCCTTGAACCGCCAGTCCACGCGCTCCGCGCGGATCGCGGCCACGGCGTCGTGGTCGATGTCCACTGTCTCGCTCCTCACGTTGCGTATTCCGCAACGGCTATTGCGCGATGTGATGATGAGTTGTGTAACATTCGGCTGCCGCCTCGTCAATCAAAGGGCTCGGAGGAGCGGATGCGGTTCGACCTAACGGGCGGCGTGGTGTGCCTGGGCGAGACCATGGTGGTGCTGGTGCCCGCCGAGGCCGGTCCGGTGCGCGCGGTGCGCACCTGGACGCGGGCCGTCGGCGGGGCCGAGTCCAACGTGGCCATCCACCTGGCGCGGCTGGGGCTGCGCAGCCGGTGGGTGGGCGCGGTGGGGGACGACGCGTTCGGCGGCGCCGTGCTGGACTTCGTGCGCGGCGCGGGCGTCGACGTGTCGGGGGTGCGGGTGGACCCGACCCGGCCCACCGGTCTCTACGTGAAGGAGGCGGACGCGGCGGGCAGCCCCGTCCGGTACTACCGGAGGGGTTCGGCGGCGTCCGCGATGGGGCGCGACGCGCTGGACCGGATCGACCTCGACGGCGTGCGGCTGCTGCACCTGAGCGGCATCACCGCCGCGCTGTCCGACAGCTGCCTGGAGTTGGTGCGGGAAGCGCTGTCCCGGCCGCGCCGGCACCTGGTGTCGTTCGACCTGAACTGGCGGCCCGCGCTGTGGCCGGACCGCGACCCGTCGGTGCTGCTGGAACTGGCCGACGCGGCGGACATCGTGCTGACCGGCGCGGACGAGGCCGAAGCGGTGTGGGGGACCGGCGACCCGGCCAAGCTGCGCGCGCTGCTGCCGACCCCGCGCACGATCGTGGTCAAGCAGGGCGAGCAGGGCGCGACCCTGGTCGAGGACGACGTGACCACCTACCAGGAGGCCCTCCGGGTCGAGGTCGTGGAACCGGTCGGGGCGGGCGACGGGTTCGCCGCCGGCTACCTGGCCGCGCACCTGGCCGGGCTGGAGCCGACACGCCGACTGCGCGCCGGGCACCTCCAGGCGGCCGCGGCCCTGCTCACCAGCGAGGATGTGGGCGAACCGCTGCCGGCCGGGGTGACCGGGCCGCTGCTGGACGCCGATCCGGCGACGTGGGCCGCCGCGCACCTGAGGAGACGAGTGGGATGAGTCAGAGCCTGGACCGGGCGTTGACCCTGATGGGGGAGCTGGCGAAGGGCGCCAAGACGCTGGACGAGCTGTCCGCCGTGATCGAGGTGCACAAGTCGACCACGCTGCGGTTGTTGCGCACGCTGGAGTCGCACCGGTTCGTCAGACGCGACGGCGTGCACCACTACCGGCTCGGCGCGGCGCTATTCGACCTCGCCAACCGCGCGCTGGAGGAACGGGACGTCCGCCGTGCGGCCGAACCCGCCCTGCGCGACCTCAACGCCCGCTTCGGGTACACCGTGCACCTGGCGTCCTACGAGGGCGGCGAGGTCATCTACATCGACAAGTACGACAGCACCCACCCGATGCGCATGTACTCGCGGATCGGCCGACGCGCGCCGCTGCACTGCACGGCCGTGGCGAAGGTGCTGCTGTCGGACCTGCCGGAAACCCGCCGCCGCGAGGTCGCCGAGACCATCGACTACGTCCCGCTGACGGCGAACACCATCACCACGCCCGCCGCGTACCTGGAGGAGCTGGAACGGGTGCGAGCGCGCGGGTACGCCGTGGACAACGCCGAGCACGAGGACTTCATCCACTGCCTCGCCGTGCCGATCAGGGGCGCGCGGGGCGAGTTCGTGGCGGCGCTGTCCATGTCCGTGCCCAAGGTGATGCTCGACTTCGACGGCCTGATGGCCCACCTGCCCGACCTGCTGGCCACCGCCCGAGCCGCCTCCCTGGAGTGCGGCTGGTCCCCCCGGGACTGACCTCCCGGGTCCCTTGCGTCCGACCTCCCAGACCACCCCCCGCGCCGACCTCCCAGACCACCCCCCGCAGTATGAAAACCCAACCACCACGCGAAGCCGCGTCGGTGGGTCGGACCTCATTTCCCGCCGATCACGCTTCTCGATCGGCGGGAAATCAGGGCCGACCTACCGACTTCCAGGCGGCTTCGCCGGACTCGGCGAAGCCGAGTTAGGAGACAACACAGTGCCGAAGACCGAGATTCGCACGGCCAACGCGCCCGCCCCGGTCGCCGCTTTCTCGCAGGGCGTCCGCAAGGGCAACGTGCTCCAGATCGCGGGCCAGGTCGCGTTCGACCCGGCGTCCGGCGCGATCGTCGGGGAGACGGTGGCGGAGCAGACCAAGCAGGCGCTGGCCAACGTGGTCGCGGTGCTGGAGGCGGCCGGCGCGTCGCTGGACGACGTGCTGATGCTGCGCGTCTACCTCACCGACACCGCCCACTTCGGCGAGATGAACGAGGCGTACGGCCAGGTCGTCACCGCGCAGCCGTTCCCGGCCCGCACCACGGTCTACGTCGGCCTCCCGGCGGGCCTGCTGGTGGAGATCGACGCGCTCGCCGTGGTGGGCGACTGACCGTGACCCCGGTGCGCGGAGACCACTGACCGGGTGACTCCGCGTACTTCTGCCGGTTGTTCTGCGTGGTGCGCGGCCCGGTCCGGCGGTTGACTTGGGACATCCCCAGTCGCGCGCCACGGAAGGACCACGGCGATGGCCAGGAACGCCTCACCGATCGGCTGACCGCGATTCGGCGGCCCGTGAACGGCACTCGGTTGCCGCGTCCGGGTCGCCGAGTTCATCGTGCACCTCGGCCAACTCCTCGAACACCGCACCGGCCAAGTGGTCCCGGCGCACGGTGGCGAGACCGGCCGCCTCGACCAGCTCGGCCCGCGCCCCGACGAGGTCGCCCAGCCGGCGCATCGCCATCCCGCGCAGGTACCGCGCGTCGCACGCGGTCGCGGGCGCGCCGGCGGCGAGCGCGCGCGTCAACGCCTCGGACGCCGCCTCCAGCGCCTCCGGCCAGCGCTCCAGCGCCACCAGGCTCTCCGCGGTGCGCGTCAGCAGGCTCGCCAGGATCTCCTCCACCAGCGCCGGCGCCATGTCGAGCAGCCCGGCCCGCACGTTGGCCACCAGCCGCCGGTGCACCTCCAGCGCCTCCTCGTAGCGGTGCAGCGAGTGCAGCACCAACCCCAGGCACGACAACGAGATCTGCTCGCCCAGCGGGAACTCCGCGCGGCGGAACAACCCCTGCGCGCGCTCGGCGCTCTCCCGGGCCGCGTCCAGGCTGCCGGCCCGCATCTGCGACGCGGCCCGGTAGTGCATCGCCCAGCCCTGCTCGACCACGTCCCCCGCCGCGACCGCCGCGCGCCACGCCTCGTCGTGCAGCGCCAGCGCCTCCTGCGGCTTGCGCAGCAGCACGGACCACGTCCACGTCAGGAAGTTCAGCTGCACCGCCTCGTCGCGCACGCTGCCCAGCGCGCGCGCCGCCGCGACGCCCGCGCCGAACACCTCCGCCCACGTGTCGCCGGTCCCGTGCTGGTCGGAGTACCAGTGCGCGGCGGTCGCCAGGTCCAGCACCTCGCGGTGCGCGCCGTGCGCCGCCGCCCACCGCAGCGCGCCCAGCCAGTTGCCGGTCTCGGCGGACAGCCACGCGTCGGCGTCCTCCCGCCCGCCGAACGGGCCGGCGGGCTCGGCACGGGCGTCTGACCCGAAGAACGAGGCCGCCGTCACCGCCGTCTCCAGCAGCCACGACACCACCCGCCGCCGGGTGTCGTCGTGGTCGGGCTCCTCGGCGACCAGCCGCTCCCCGGCGAACACCCGCACCAGGTCGTGGAACACGTACCGGCCCGGCGTGTCCGCCGACTCCAGCAGGCTCATGTCCACCAGGTCTTCGAGCGCGTCCTCCGCCGCGTACCGGTCCACGCCCGCCGCCACCGAGGCCAGCTCCGGCGTGAACGTCGCACCGGGCGCCAGCGACAGCCGCCGGAACAGCAGCGCGGCCTTGCCGTCCAACTGCCGGTAGGACATGTCGAACGCGGTCCGCACCTGGAGGTCGCCCGCCGTCAGCGCGGTCAGCCTGCGCCGCTCGTCGGCCAGCTGCCCGGCCAGGTGCGCCACCGTCCACTTCGGACGCCCGGCCAGCCGGTTGCCCGCGATCCGCAGCGCCAGCGGCAGGTGCCCGCACAGCCGGGCCACCTCCTCGGCCGCCTCCCGCTCGGCCGCCACCCGCGCCCGGCCCGCGATCGCGCCCAGCAGCACCACCGAGTCGGCGGGCCCCAGCACGTCCAGGGCCAGCCGCCGCACCGCCGCCAGCCCGCCCAGCACCTGCCGGGACGTGACCAGCACCAGCGACCCGCGCCCGGTCGCCAGCAGCGGCCGGACCTGCGCCTCGTCGGCGGCGTTGTCCAGCACGACCAGCGTCGACCGGGTGCGCAGCAGCTCCCGGTACAGGTCGGACCGCTCCGCGTCGCCGACCGGCGGGTGCTCCACGCCCAGCGCCAGCAGCATCCGGTGCACCACCTCGGTCGGGCGCACCGGCCGGGCGTCCATGCCGCGCAGGTCGAAGAAGAAGCACCCGTCCGCGAACCTCGGCCCGAGCAGGTACCCGGCGCGCACCGCGAGCGCCGTCTTGCCCGCACCCGGCGGGCCGTGCACCACGACCACCGACGTCGCGGCGGCGTCGTCGGCGGCCTCGGCCAGCACGCCCAGCGCCCGCTCCCGCCCGGTCAGGTCCGCCACGTCCGGCGGCAGCGCGGACGGCGCAACCGCCGGCGCCCGCCGCGCCCGGCCTTCCTTGGCCGCGGCCACCAGCGCGTCCGACTCGTCCCGGTCCAGCTCCAGCACGGCGGCCAGCGCCTCGACCGTGCGCCGCTGCGGGCCCCTGGCCCGGCCGCGCTCCATGTCGCTGATCGCGCGGACGCTCACCCCGGAGCCCTCCGCCAACTCCTCCTGGGTCAGCTTCCCGCGCCGCCGGTGCCGGCGCAGCAGATCACCGAAGGTCGTCCCCACTGTCCCGACCCTAGCGGGCGGCGCGGACCTCCCGGCACCGCCGCCCGCCGCCGGGCCGTGATCAGCGACTACCGCCGCGACGGCGCGAAGTCCGGTGCCGCCGGGGCGAATCGTTGTCCGAACGCGGTGCGCGGCAACCCTCCCCGGCGTCCGCGGGACTGGTATTGCTTCAGGCATGAAGTGGTACGCGGACCGGCCCGGCCGGTTGTGGCGACAGTTGGCCGCCGACCTGCTCGCGGCCGTGTGGGTGTGGTTCTGGGTGACCGCGGCGCTGGCCGCCCGGGACACCGTGCTGGCGCTGCGCGCGCCGGGCGACCGGTTGACCCAGGCGGGCGGCGGGCTGAGCGACACGTTCGCCGACGCCGCCGCCAAAGCCCGCGAGCTGCCGCTGGTCGGCGGGAAGCTCGGCGAGGCGCTGGACAAGGGCCGCGACGCGGGCGACACCCTGGTCGACGCCGGCCAGAGCCAGATCGAGGCGGTCGAGACCACCGCGCTGTGGCTGGCCATCGCGCTGATCGCCGTGCCGGTGGCGTTCCTGCTCGTCACCTGGCTGCCGCTGCGGCTGCGCTACGCCCGCAAAGCCGCCGCGACCGCCCGGCTGCGCGACACCGGCCGGTACGACCTGCTCGCGTTGCAGGCCCTCAACAGCCTGCCGCTGCGCGAACTCGCCCGGTTCGACACCGACCCCGCCGACGGGTGGCGACGGCGCGACGTCGCGGTGGTCGAGGCGCTGGCGGCGCGGCAGATCGCGGTGTGCGGGCTGCGCGCCGCCAGGTGAGCCTCACTGCTTGCGGTGCCAGAACACCTCGCCGGACGGGCCGTACAGCACCACGTTCCCGTCGTTCTGCACCACCAACCGGTCCGCTGCCGTGCCCCACGTCCGGGTCGACCAGCGGGCCACCTCGGCGGCCGAGTACAGCACGAGGTTCCCGTCGGTCTGGAGGATCGCCCGGACCGCGTCGCCGCCGCCGGTGTTGGTGGCCCACAACGCCTCGCCGTACGCGGAGTACAGCACCAGGTTGCCGTCGCCCTGCATGGTCAGCCGGTACGCGCCGTCCGGTGACACCTTGCTCTGCCCGGCCGGCAGCGACTCGCCGCGGGTCAACCGGTCCGCACCGGGCGTCGGGGGCGTGATCACCCCGGTGTAGAGCAGGCGGTTCGGCGAGCCGGCGGCGTCCGCCACCCGGCCGCGCGTGGCCGCGTAGGAGATCGCCGCGCGCACCGACGCCGGCGAGTCGTCGGGGCGCACCGACAGGTGCAGCGCCACCGCGCCGGCCACGTGCGGCGTGGCCATCGACGTGCCGTCCATGTACATCGTGGAGGTGTCGTCGGTGTACCAGTCCGACCGGATGCCCGCGCCCGGCGCGAACAAGTCCGCGCACGGACCCTTGTTGGAGAAGGACGCCCGGCGGTCCGCGTTGTCCGACGCCGCCACGGTCAGCGCGTCCGGCACCCGCGCGGGCGACGTGCCGCACGCGTCCTCGTTGTGGTTGCCGGCCGCCACCGCGTAGGTGATGCCCGCGTCGATCGACCGCTGCACGGCCGCGTCGATCAAGTCGTTGGCGCCGGCGGTCAGGCTCATGTTCGCGACCGCGGGCTTCACGTGGTTCGCGGTCACCCAGTCCACCCCGGCGACGACGCTGGACACCGTGCCCGCGCCGTTGCAGCCCAACACCTTCACCGCGTGCAGCCGGGCCAGCTTGGCCACGCCGAAGGCGGACCCGCCGATCGTGCCGGCGACGTGCGTGCCGTGGCCGTTGCAGTCGGCGTCCTCGGTGTCGAGGGTGTTCACGTCGAAGCTCGCGCGCCCGCCGAAGTCCTGGTGCGACGCCCGGATCCCGGTGTCGAGCACGTAGACGTGCACGCCCGTGCCGGTCTCGGCGTCGTCGAACCGGCGGTTGAGGGGGAGGTCGCGCTGGTCGATCCGGTCCAGGCCCCACGACGGCGGGTCGGCCTGCTCGGTCGCGGTGCGCACCACCCGGTCCTGCGCCACGTAGGCGACCTCGGGATCGGCGGCCAGCCGCTTGGCCGACGACTCGCTCATCGTCGCGGCGAAGCCGTTGAGCACGCTGCGGTACCGGTGGGTCACCCGGGCGCCGGACCGGCCGGCGACGGCGTCCGTCCGGTTCGGGGCCTTGAGCACCACGATGTACCGGTCGGCGATCGCGTCGGAGCTGTTCGCGCCCACGATGGCGGGCTGCGCGGCAGCGGGTCGCGGCGAGTTGGTCTGCGCCTGGGCGGGGGCGGCGGCGAGGGCCAAGGTCAGCGCCGTGCCGGCCACGACCCCGGTCAGGGGTCTCCAACGCCGTCTCCAGGGCGCGCCGAACTCTCCCATGACGGGTCTCCCTCTGGTGCGGGTACTTGGCGGCAAAGAGGTTCGCGCGAACCGCCGAGAAGCCTAGGCAGCGCGAGCGCCGACCACAATCAAATCGGGTGATCCCGGGAAAACCAACAAAGGCGTACCCCGGTTGGGAGCACCCCTCGTACATACCTAACCACAGGGGTACGACAGCGTGGCGTGATCGCGAACGTGACGGGCGACGGCGAACGCGGCCACCACGGCGAAGGTGACGGCCAAGGCGTTCGCGACAGGGAGGGCTACCGAGGTCGCCGGACCGGCTCAGTAGACCGGTCCGGTGAACTTCTCGCCGGGACCCTGGCCCGGCTCGTCGGGCACGGCCGACGCCTCGCGGAACGCGCGCTGCACGGACTGCAGGCCCTCGCGCAGCGGGCCCGCGTGCGGGCCGAGGTACTCCGCCGACGCGGTGACCAGACCGGCCAGCGCGGTGATCAGCCGGCGGGCCTCGTCCAGGTCGCGCCGGGGGCTGTTGTCCGGGTCCTCGTCGGCCAGGCCGAGGCGCTCGGCGGCGGCCGAGAGCAGCATGATGGACGCCTTGCTGATCACCTCGATGCTGGGAACATCGGAGAGGTCGCGGACGTTGTCGGTAGGCAGGTCGGTCACGGGAGCCATTCTCGCAACCGCCCCGGACGGGTCGCCGATTCGGGGGTTGACAAGGCCGTCTGGTAGCATTCTCCGCGCGACCAGTCTCCACCCGTGTGGGGACGGCAAGTGGAGCCCCGCTCCCACCCGCGCTCCACCGCTTGAGGTGGCCGGGTCCGGTCACCTCGACGGGTGGACTGCGCCCTTCGTTGTGCGATCGGTCGGAAGCGGGCCTCACACCGGGCAGGTGTGGGGCCTCTTGTCTTTGGCGCACAACGAGTCACAAAGGACGTGAATGACAAGTCCCTCGAACCGAGGTGCCCCCGTCAGCACCGAGCCGCGCATCAACGACCGCATCCGCGTGCCCGAGGTTCGTCTGGTCGGGCCGAACGGCGAGCAGGTCGGGATCGTTCGCATCGAGGACGCGCTCCGACTCGCCCAGGAAGCGGATCTCGACCTCGTCGAGGTCGCCGCGCAGGCACGGCCGCCGGTCTGCAAGCTCATGGACTACGGCAAGTTCAAGTACGAGAGCGCGCAGAAGGCCCGCGAGTCGCGCCGGAACCAGCAGCTGACGGTCATCAAGGAGCAGAAGCTCCGCCCGAAGATCGACCCGCACGACTACCAGACGAAGAAGGGCCACGTGGCCCGCTTCCTGTCGCACGGGAACAAGGTCAAGGTGACCATCATGTTCCGGGGCCGTGAGCAGTCCCGGCCCGAGCTGGGTTACCGGTTGCTGCAGAAGCTGGCGGAGGACGTCGCGGAGCTGGGCTTCGTCGAGTCGAACCCGAAGCAGGACGGCCGCAACATGATCATGGTGTTGGCGCCGCACAAGACCACGAAGACCCGCCCGGTGAGGCAGGACGGCGGCGACGCCGACCACGAGGCCGACGCCGCGGAGTCTGTCGAGGAGTGAACTCCCGGCCCCCGGGCCGGGAGCACGCAAGGCCGCCCCATCCCGGTGGCTGCACGAGACGAGGACGGAAATGCCCAAGAACAAGAGCCACAGCGGGACCTCCAAGCGAGTGAAGGTCACCGGCAGCGGCAAGCTGGTGCGGGAGAAGGCCGGCAAGCGCCACCTGCTGGAGAAGAAGTCCAGCAAGCTGACGCGCCGCCTGGCCGGCACCACCGAGGTCGCCAAGAACGACGTGCCGCGCTTGAAGAAGCTGCTCGGACTCTGAGCCTTCACTCCCCCCGTGAACACCCGGGGCCCTGACCGGCCCCACGAGATCGACAGGATGGACCCGTGGCACGCGTCAAAAGGGCAGTGAACGCCCAGAAGAAGCGCCGTACCACCCTTGAGCTGGCCAGCGGCTACCGCGGTCAGCGTTCGAGGCTGTACCGCAAGGCCAAGGAGCAGGTGCTCCACTCGCTCAACTACGCGTACCGCGACCGCCGCGCGCGCAAGGGCGACTTCCGGAAGCTGTGGATCCAGCGCATCAACGCCGGTGTCCGCGCCAACGGCATGACCTACAACCGCTTCATCCAGGGTCTCCGCCTCGCCGAGATCGAGGTCGACCGCAAGATCCTGGCCGAGCTGGCCGTCAGCGACCCGGGCGCGTTCGCCGCGCTGGTCGAGCTGGCGAAGGCCGCGCTGCCCGCCGACGTGAACGCGCCCGTCGAGGACCCGGCCTGAGCGTCGCACCACGACCCGAGGACGCTCCGTTCACCGAACGGACTCCTCGGGTCGTTGCCGCTCGGCGCCTGACCCGCCGCCCCGGCCGCGACCGGGCCGGCCGCTTCCTCGCCGAAGGCGCGCAGGCGGTGCGCGAAGCACTGTCCTGGTCCGCCGCCGGCCGGGGACGGCTGCACGAGCTGTTCGTCACCGAGGTCGCCGCCGACCGCAACCCGGAGCTGGTGCGCGCGGCGGTGGACGCCGGCGTGCCGGTGAGCGCGGTGACCGACAAGGCCGGCGCGGCCCTGTCGGAGACCGTGACGCCGCAAGGCATCGTCGCGGTGTGCGACCTGGTCGAGGTGCCGCTGTCGCTGGCCGGCGCGCGCCTCGTGGCGGTCCTGCACGGGGTGGCCGACCCCGGCAACGCGGGCACGGTCGTCCGGGTCGCCGACGCGGCCGGTGCCGACGCCGTGGTGTTCGCGGGCGACACGGTCGACCCGCACAACGGCAAGTGCGTGCGCGCCTCCACCGGCAGTGTGTTCCACCTGCCGATCTCGCGCTCGCGGTCGGCGGACGAGGTGTTCGCGGCCTGCCGCGAGGCCGGGCTGCGCCTGGTCGCGGCGGACGGCTACGCCGACGAGGACCTGGTCACGGCCGACCTGCGCGGAGACCTGGAGCGCCCGACGGCGTGGGTGTTCGGCAGCGAGGCGCACGGCCTGCCGGACGACGTCGTCGCCTCCCTGGACACGTCCCTGAAGGTCCCGATCTACGGCGGCGCGGAGAGCCTCAACCTGGCCACCGCCGCCGCGGTCTGCCTCTACGCCTCGGCCCGCGCCCAGCGCGCCACCCGCTGACCGGCGCTGCGACCGGCCCACCGCCCGAACCCCGGTGA
This sequence comes from Saccharothrix sp. NBAS 001, assembly GCF_056640475.1. Classification (NCBI taxonomy): domain Bacteria; kingdom Bacillati; phylum Actinomycetota; class Actinomycetes; order Pseudonocardiales; family Pseudonocardiaceae; genus Saccharothrix; species Saccharothrix sp. NBAS 001. The sequence goes on along the minus strand of NZ_CM153251.1, from coordinate 5,697,744 downwards.
CCCGCCCGGTCGAGGCGGGCCACCGGGGGTCCGGTCAGTCGTCCAGGCGCGCGGTCAGGCCGCGCAGGACCGGGTCGGCGGTCGGCTTGTCCTGGGCCCGCAGGGCCTCCTCCAGCACGTTCGCCGTGTCGCCGACGATCTGCGGCGGCGTCTCGTCGTTGATCAGCGCGGCCGCCCGACGGGCCTCCGCCTCGGCGTTGCCGGGGTCGCCGGACTCCAGCAGGAACCGCGCGCCGCGCTGGGCCAGGAACGTCTGCCAGTCGACGTCCCCGAGCCGGGCCGCCAGCTCCTCGGCCACGCCGTTGCGCTCCACCGCCGCCGCGTGCTCACCGGCCTGGTAGCGCAGGAACGCCCGGATCGCGGCGATCCGCGCGGCCAGGTGCGTCCGGTGGTCCTCGTCCTCCACGGCCGGCACCAGCACCTCGGCCGCCTCCAGCGCCTCGACCGTCGCCGCGTGCTCCTCCTTCGGCAGCGCCGCCGCCGACTCGACCCACGACCCGGCGGCCTCGGCCTCGTCCGGCACCTCCTGCCACGCGCGGGCCGCGTCGGCGTACGCGCGGGCGCCCTCCTGCGGCTCGTCCAGCCGGCGAAGCACGCCGCCCAGCACGTCGAGCACCAGCGCCCGCCGCCACGGCTCGTCGGCCGGGACCAGCGGCAGCGCCACCTCCAGGTGCCGGCGGGCCGCCTCGTTCTCGTCGAGCCGCGAGCACGTCTGCGCCAGCCGGTAGCGCACCGGCACCACGAAGTCGTAGGACACGTCGTGGCCCTCGATGACGCGAACCGCTTCCTCCAGCGCCTCGGCGGCCTCCACGAACCGGTTCGACTTGAGGTAGCCGCCCGACAGCGCGTGGCACGCCTTGGCCACGTCCTCGGGCACGCCCAGCTCGTGGCCGACCGCGATCGCCAGGCGCAGCTCCTCCAGGTGCTGCTCCTCGACGCCGAGCCGCTCGATCGACGCCACCCGCTGCCGGTGCGTCTCGGCCGTCCACGGCCCGCGCGGCGAGCTGAACGACGTGACGAACTCCGTCGCGGTCGCCAGCGCCGCGGTGTCGCCGCGGACCGTCTCGATCTTCAGCCGCAGCCGCAGCGCGTCGAACCGCACCGACGGCGACGGCCCGCCCGCGAGCACGCCGTCGACCAGCGCGGTCGCCTCGTCCAGCTCGCCGATCGTGGCCCGGTGCTGGGCCAGGTCGCAGCGCGCCCGCGCCACCAGGTCCGGCAGTTCGGCCTCGGCCAGCGCCAGCGCGGCGGCCACCAGCTCGCCCTGCTCGTCGAACTCGTCCGCGTCGGCCAGCAGGTCGGCCAGCAGCAGCCGGGCCAGCACGCGGGTGTGCGCGGTGCCCGCGCGGTCGGCCTCGGCGACGCACTCGCGCGCCACCAGCGCGCCGGCCTCCGGGCCCTCGTCCTCGGCGAGCAGCACCGCGCCCCGGCACCGGTAGCGGTTGGCCAGGTCGGCCTCGCCCGCGGCGGCCAGCCGCTCGACGGCGGCGTCCAGCTCCGCGCGCACCCCGGCCGGCTCCCGCGACTCCCGGCCGACCAGGGCGCGCCGCGCCGCCACGACCGCCGCCAAGCCCTCGGGCAGCAGCGGGTCCAGGTCGGCGGGCAGCGACCGGAGCAGCCGGATGCCGGTGATGAAGTCGCCCCGGTCGAACGCGCCGGCCAGCTCACGGGCCAGCTCGACCGGGTCGGCCGCGACCAGCGGCTCCTCCGCCGGCTCGGGCTCGGGCGCGGTCGGCACCGGCACGGCCAGCGGCACGTGCGCGGTGTCCTCCAGCGCCAGCTTCGCCTTGATCCGCCGGCTCACCGCGTCGGTGCCGTTGCGCTCGTCGAACCGGGCCGCGATGGACAGCGCCCGCTCTTCCAGCAGCGCGCGCAGCTCCGGCGCGCCCAGCACCTCGACCTGGCCGTCCTTGGGCACCGCGAACTCGACCGGCGCGGTCACCCGGCCGAGCAGCACCGCGCCGCCCGCCGCGAAGTGCATCGCCTGCGACGGCGACGGGGCGTGGTGCACCCGGTGCAGCTGCCGCTGGAGCAGTTCCACGCCGCGCTGCACGTTCCCCGACGTCGCGCAGAACACCAGGTGGTCGTCCAGGTAGCCGCCGTACCGGTCGTCGCGGACCAGCCGGTACGCCACGGTGTGCGCCTGCCGGGCCCGCTCCAGCTCGCCCAGCGTCACGAACGCGGGTGCCAGCGTGGTCAGGATGCCCTGCGGCTGGGTCGCGCAGCCGGTGTCCTTGTCCAACTGGTGCTCGGCGTGCGCGACCGCCTCGGCGAAGCGGCCCTGCCGGATCAGGTGGCCGGCCTGCTCCTCGACCACGCACGCCTCGCAGTCGCTCATCGGGCCCCGGTCCATCGCCAGGTACCGGGCGAAGTGCTCGCGGTAGGCCTCCTCGTCGCCGACGTGCTCGGCGAGGTCGGCGCGCGCCCCGTGCACCGGCTGCATGGAGAAGCCGTGCTGCTGGTAGCGGGTGGTGAGCTGGTCCACGAACGACTCGATCTGGGCCAGCGAGAACCTCGGGTCGGCGATCAGCCCACTGACGATCCACTTGTGCGCCCAGTCGTAGCTGTGCGTCTCCCACTCGTCGAACGCGGTCGGGTCGCGCTTCTCGGCCGCGCCGCACCACGCGAACGGGGCCAGCATCAGGTCGTAGCGGCCCAGGTCGTAGGCGGAGCGCAGCAGCGCGATCCGGCAGCTCACCGCCAGCGGCAGGTGGTCCACGGCGTCGGCGGCCCGCGCGGCGCGCTCCAGCGCCTCGTGCCGGGGCATGCCCTCGGGCAGGTGGTACGCCTCGACGAACTGCTGCTCGGCGGCGTTCTTCTCTTCACTCACGAGTGGCCTCCGACGGCGCGGTCCAGCAGTTCCAGGAACGAGCGGTTGAGCGCGGCGGTGTCCTTGGGGCGCATCGGCCGCCGCGCCTGGAGCAGGGCGTGCACGTAGAGCGACTCCACCGTCAGCTCCACCAGGGCCGAGTCGTTGAGCCCGGCCAGCCGCCGCACCAGCGGGTTGCGGCAGTTGAGCACCAGCCGCTGGGACGCGTCGGACTCGGCCGACACCAGGCTGCCCAGCAGCTCCGCCCACAGCGGGTCGGCCTGCTCGCCCACCTGCTCCACGTCCCGCTTGCGCTCGCCCTCCACGTTCGTGACCAGCAGCGCGGGCAGCGAACCGGGGTCGAAGTCGCGCGGCACGGCCTCGCAGTCGTGCCGCTCCAGCACGTCCTTGGCCAGCGCCAGCCGGTCCCGCAGGGCCCGCTCCACCTCCGGCTCCGGGTCGCCGAGGGCGGCCAGCACCTCGTTCGGCGCGACCCGCCGGGCCGCCGCCGGGCCGTCCAGCGCGACCAGCCGGTCGAGGATCTCCACGTCGTAGGCGTAGCCCGCGTTCAGCAGGCCCATGCCCTGCGCGTGCGCGACCGGCGCGAGCTGGCGGAACTCGTCCACGTCCGGCACGAACGCGACCGTGCCGTGCTTGCGCTTGAACTGGCGCAGCGACTGGGCGCCGTCGGTGGTCTCGAACGGCAGCCACCGCTCGACCAGCCGGAACATCTCGTCGTCCACCCGGGCCAGCGACTTGATGCCCAGGTGGTGCGCGTCGAGCAGGGCGGCGGTGCGGTCCGGGTCGGTCGCGTCCAGCCGGACCAGCCAGTCGCGCACCTGCCGGCCCAGCTCCTCGCGCACCGCGAGCAGCGTCTCGTCCTGGTAGAGCGACTCGCGGCTGGCGGTCGGCCGCAGCGACGACGAGTCGACCACGCAGCGGACGAAGTACGCCCACTCCGGCAGCAACCCCTCGATCGAGTCACCCACGAGCATCCGCTTGAGGTAGACCCGGTGCGACTGCCGCGCGCCGGGGTGCACGCCGCGCGGCAGCACGTACGCGACACCCGTCAGGCCCACGGTCGGCACCTCGACCGGGATCGCGTCGAACGGCTGCACGCCCAGCACGCGCGCGCCGTAGCCGAGCGCGTCGTCCAGCCACGGCAGCGCCTCGCTGGTCACCACCTCGCCCGCCACGGTCACCCGGTAGGGCAGCAGTTCGCCGTACTCGGTGACCAGCGCGCGCACGACCTCGCGCTCCAGCCAGTGCTCGGAGTCGCGGTGCGGCACCAGTTCGATGGTCGTGCCCACGGGCAGGTCCTCGTCGAGGGTCTCCACCTCGTAGTTGCCGGCCGCGTCGGCGGTCCAGCGTACGGCCGGCCCGCCCGTCGCGGAGCGCGACACGAGTCGGATCCGCTCGGCGACCAGGAAGGCCGAGAGCAGGCCCACGCCGAACTGGCCGAGGAAGCCCTGGCGGGCGAACCCCAGTTCGTCGCGCTTGGAGGTGCGGCCCAGTGTGGACAGCAGGTCGTGCACCTCGCGCTCGGTCAGGCCGATGCCGGTGTCGGTGATGCGCAGGGTGCCGCCCGTGCCGGAGTCGATCGGCTCGATCACCACCTCGCCGGGCGCGTCCGGGTGGAGCGCGCGGCGTGCGGTGATCGCGTCCACCGCGTTCTGCAGCAGCTCTCGCGCGTACACGCGTGGGCTGCTGTAGAGGTGGTGGCTGAGCAGATCGATGATCCCGCGCAGGTCGACACCGAAGGTGTGTGCCATTGGAGTGGAATTCACCTCGGGTCAGGTCACGTAGGACGGTCGATTCTAGGTGCGCGCAGACGGCGGCGGACCCGGTTTTCGGCGGTTCGCCCGCCGGGTCGGCGGCTCGTGGCACCCACTGTGCCGGCACCCACCGACACTCTGTCGAGACCGGGCCTCTGACCAGCGGGAACGCCGATGGCGGGTGGTCGGCGCGGCCGGTCCGGCGGAGACCGACCTCACGGTGGGTCACGGGTAACGGGTCAGTCACGGCCGCGGTGGGCCCCCTCCCGGCCCGATCACCTAGGATCGACCCGCCGCTCCGTGACCAAGACGGAGTGGCTTTCACACGGCACGCGACGGGAGCTGTCCACCAACCATGTCCGGAGCCAACGACCCGTACGACCCCAAGCAGGTCGCGGCGCTCTCACCGGAGGCGCTCGACACGGCGGTGGAGCGGGCCCGGGAGGCGTTCGCGAAGGCGGCCGACCTCGACGGGCTGGCCGCGGTCAAGCCGAGCCACCTGGGTGACCGCGCCCCCGTCCTGCTGGCCCGCCGCGAGATCGGCGCGCTGCCGCCGGCGGCGAAGGCCGACGCGGGCAAGCGGGTGAACGAGGCGCAGAACGCGGTCAAGCTCGCGTTCGAGGAGCGCCGCGCCGTGCTCCAGGCCGAACGCGACGAGCACGTGCTCCGCGAGGAGTCCGTCGACGTCACGCTGCCGTGGGACCGGGTCCCGCGCGGCGCGCGCCACCCCATCTCCACGCTCGCCGAGCGCATCGGGGACGTCTTCGTGGCCATGGGCTACGAGGTCGCCGAGGGCCCGGAGCTGGAGGTCGAGTGGTTCAACTTCGACGCCCTGAACTTCGGCAAGGACCACCCCGCGCGGACCATGCAGGACACGTTCTACGTGGCCCCCGAGGGCTCCGGCCTGGTGCTGCGCACCCACACGAGCCCCGTGCAGGCGCGCACGCTGCTGGAGCGCGAGCTGCCCGTGTACGTGGTGTGCCCCGGCCGCACGTTCCGCACCGACGAGCTGGACGCCACGCACACGCCGGTGTTCCACCAGGTCGAGGGCCTGGCCGTGGACAAGGGCCTGACCATGGGCCACCTGAAGGGCACGCTCGACGCGTTCGCGCGGGCCATGTTCGGCGAGGACTCCCGGACCAGGCTGCGGCCCAGCTTCTTCCCGTTCACCGAGCCGTCCGCCGAGGTGGACGTGTGGTTCCCGGAGAAGAAGGGCGGCGCGGGCTGGGTCGAGTGGGGCGGCTGCGGCATGGTCAACCCGAACGTGCTGCGCAACTGCGGGGTCGACCCGGAGGTGTACTCCGGGTTCGCGTTCGGCATGGGCCTGGAGCGCACCCTCCAGTTCCGCAACGGCCTGCCCGACATGCGCGACATGGTCGAAGGCGATGTCCGCTTCACCCAGCCATTCGGAACGGAGGCATGACCGGTGCGTATCCCGGTTACCTGGCTGGTCGAGCACCTCGAATTCCCCGAGCTGCCGACGCCCGAGGCGATCGCCGAGGCGTTCGTGCGGATCGGCCTGGAGGTGGAGGACGTCCACACGCTCGGCCCCGTCACCGGACCGCTCGTCGCGGGCCGCGTGGTCGAGGTCGAGGAGCTGACCGAGTTCAAGAAGCCGATCCGGTACTGCCGGGTCGAGGTGGGCCCCGACCAGGTCAACAACATCATCTGCGGCGCGCGCAACTTCGTCGAGGGCGACACCGTCGTGGTGGCGCTGCCCGGCGCGGTGCTGCCCGGCGACTTCGCGATCGCCGAGCGCAAGACCTACGGCCGGGTCAGCCAGGGCATGATCTGCTCGGCCCGCGAACTGGGCCTGGGCGAGGACCACGCGGGCATCCTGGTGCTGCCCAGCGGCACCGCGCAGCCCGGCGACGACGCCCTGGAGCTGCTCGGCCTGGGCGACACGGTGATCGAACTCGCGCCCACCCCGGACCGGGGCTACGCGTTCTCGGTGCGCGGCCTGGCGCGGGAGATCGCGTGCGCGTTCGACGTGCCCTTCGGCGACCCCGGCCTGGCCGAGGTGCCCGAGGGCGAGGGTGACGTGCTGCCCGTGCACATCGAGGACCCGACCGGGTGTTCCCGGTTCGTGGCGCGTCGGGTGACCGGGGTCGACCCGACCGCGCCCACGCCGTGGTGGATGCGCCGGCGGCTGATGCTCGCCGGCATCCGGTCCATCTCGCTGCCGGTCGACGTGACCAACTACGTGATGCTGGAACTCGGCCAGCCGCTGCACGCGTTCGACGCGTCCTCGGTCCGGGGCGGGTTCGTGGTCCGGCGGGCGACCGCGGGCGAGAAGCTGACCACGCTGGACGAGTCGGTGCGCGCGCTGGACCCCGACGACATCGTGATCGCCGACGACAGCGGCGTGATCTCGCTGGCCGGCGTCATGGGCGGCGCGTCCACCGAGGTCCGCGACACCAGCACGGACATCCTGCTGGAAGCCGCGAACTGGGACCCGAAGTCGATCGCGCGGACCGTGCGGCGGCACAAGCTGCCCTCCGAGGCGGCCAAGCGGTTCGAGCGGACCGTGGACCCGGCGCTGGCCCCGGTCGCGCTGGAGCGCGCCGCGCGGCTGCTGCACATGTTCGCCGAGGGCAGCATCAAGCCCGGCCGCACCGACGTGGGCAAGCCCGCGCTGCCGGCCCCGGTGACCATGCCGATCGACCTGCCCGACCGGGTGGCCGGCGTGCGCTACGCGCGCGGCGTCACCGCCCGCCGGCTCGGCCAGATCGGCTGCCTGGTGGAGGTCACGACCGGTGACGACGGCGGGACCCTGGTCACCGCCGTGCCGCCGACCTGGCGCGCCGACCTCACCCAGCCCGCGGACCTGGTGGAGGAGGTGCTGCGGCTGGAGGGCTACGACACGATCCCGTCCACGCTGCCGCCCGCACCCGCCGGGCGCGGGCTGACCGAGCAGCAGCGACGCCGCCGCACGGTGTCGCGTGCGCTCGCCGAGAACGGGTTCGTCGAGGTCAAGCCGTTCCCGTTCCTGTCGCCGGCGGTGTTCGACGCGCTCGGCCTGCCGGCGGACGACGTGCGCCGCCGGACGGTGAGCGTGCTCAACCCGCTGGAGTCGGACAAGCACGCGCTGGCCACCACGCTGGTGCCGGGGCTGCTGGAGACGGTGCAGCGCAACCTCGCGCGCGGCGCGAAGGACGTGGCGCTGTACACGATCGCGCAGGTGACGCTGCCGCGCGCGCAGCCGGTGCCGGTGCCCGAGGTCGGGATCGGCGAGCGGCCGTCGGCCGAGGTGGTGGCGTCGCTGGGCGCGGCGCTGCCGCAGCAGCCGGTGCACGTGGCGGGCGTCCTGGTGGGCCAGCGCGAGCCGGCCGGCTGGTGGGGCAAGGGCCGCGCGGCGGACTGGGCGGACGCGGTGCAGGCCGCGCGGCTGGTCGGCGCGGCCTACGGCGTGGAGCTGACCGTCGTGGCGTCGGACCTGCCGCCGTGGCACCCCGGCCGGTGCGCCGAGCTGCGGGTGGGCGACTGGCCGGTCGGGCACGCGGGCGAGCTGCACCCGAAGGTCGTGGACGCGCTCGGGCTGCCCAAGCGCGCGGTCGCGTTCGAGCTGGACCTGGACGCATTGCCGCTGACCGACCACCGGCCCGCGCCGATCGTGTCCGCCTACCCGCCGGTCCTGCTGGACGTGGCGGTCGTGGTGGACGCGTCGGTGCCGGCCGCCGAGGTGGCGCTGGCGCTGCGGACCGGCGGCGGCGGGCTGCTGGAGGACCTGCGGCTGTTCGACGTGTTCACCGGGGACCAGGTCGGCGAGGGCAAGCGGTCGCTGGCCTACGCGCTGCGCTTCCGCGCGCCGGACCGCACGCTCACCGTCGAGGAGGCCGCGGCGGCGCGGGACGCGGCCGTGGCCGAGGCCGCCGAGCGCTTCGGCGCCGCGCTGAGAGCCTGACGCAGAGTCCCGGGTCCGCACTGGTGCGGGCCCGGGACTGGTCCGGCCGAGTGAAGTTCTCGGTGGCCGACCTGCGGGGAACGTGCAGTTCAGAGTGCTCGGCGTGACCTGTCAAGAGGTCTTTGGACCTGTCTTTCCGGGCCTGCTTGGTTCTTGCGCCGAGGTTGAACGTTCTCCAAGATTGGCTTCGCGGCCCGTGGGGCCGAGGGGCGAAGCGATGAACCGCCGGGCGAGTCTGGTCGCCGGTCCGACGGGGAGCTAGCGGCGAACCCACCGCCTGATGCAGCAGTCGTAGCGAGGTTGCCTCATGCGTAGCTTGGGACCACGGATGGAAGTCGCGGTCGCGATGACCATCCTGGGGGTAGGGGCCGCCGTGGTGGCCGCCATGCACCTGACCTGGCCCGAGCCCGAACTGCCCGCCATGGCCTACGCGGTCAGCAACGGCGAGGCCGGTGTCGCCGACCTCCAGCCGTTCGAGATCAACGACATCTCCGGTGCGCCGGTCGAGTTGACGCCGGGCAGCGAGGGTTCCCGCCTGGTGCGGCTGTCCAACCCCAACAGCGTGGACATCGTGGTGATGACCCTCCAGGCGGTGCCCGGCCAGCCGTTGGACGCCGCGCACAACCGGGTCGTGGACTGCCCGTCCGGGGTGCTGACGGTCGTGCCGATGCCGCAGCCGGTGGCCATCCCGCCCGCCGGGTCGGTCGAGGTGGAGATGGTCGTGCAGATCTCGCCGGACGTGCCCCCGGCGTGCAAGGACTCGGTCTTCCCGCTCACCTACACGGGCAGAGCGGCGCGCGGCTAGCCCGCGTTCACAGGTGCTTGAGCGCTTCCCGGCGCGACAGCGGGGACAGCGCCGGGTGCTCGTCCACGAACGCCCGCACCCAGCCCGGGTCGACCCGGGCGTGCTGCCGCAGCGCCCAGCCGATGCCCTTGCGCAGGAAGAAGTCCGGGTCGGCGAGGTTCGCCTCGATCGCGTCGCGCAGCAGGTCCAGGTCCGTGTCGCCCTTCGCCCCGAGCTGGCAGATCACCGACACCCGGCGCCGCCACCGGTCCGGGTCGGTCGACCACGCGCGCACCACCGGCTCCACCTCGTCGGGGTGGTCGCGCAGCAGGGGGCCGACCCGCCGTGACGCGATCTCGTCCACGTAGTCCCACCACGCGCCGGTCACCACCATCTCGTCGTACACCGGCAGCACGGTCGGGTCCTGCCACCGCGGGTAGCGGCCGACGAGGTCGAGCGCGGCGTAGCGCTCCTCGCGGTGCGCGGCCTCCCGCCACAGCTCCAGCACGCACTCCAGCCACTGCTCGCGCGAGGTGAGCGGGTGCGCGGCGAACACCGCGCGGGTGAGTTTCGCGCGTTGCGGCTTGGCCACGCCGAGGAACGGCATCTCCGACTTCATGTACCGCTGCATCTCCGGCGCCTTGGCCGGGTTCGCCGCGTCGGCCAGTTCCCGCCGGATCGCCGGCACGAGTCCGTTCACGGCACCACCGTAGGCCGGTCGGGTGTGAAACGCTTCCGGCATGAGCGAGTACGACTACGACCTGGTCGTCATCGGATCCGGCCCGGGAGGGCAGAAGGCGGCGATCGCGGGCGCGAAGCTCGGCAAGCGGGTCGCCATCGTGGACAAGGCGGACATGGTCGGCGGGGTGTGCGTGAACACCGGCACCATCCCGTCGAAGACGTTGCGGGAAGCCGTGATGTTCCTGACCGGCATGAGCCAGCGCGAGCTGTACGGCGCGGACTACCGGGTGAAGAAGGACATCACCATCTCCGACCTGCTGGCCCGCACCCAGCACGTGATCGGCCGCGAGGTGCAGGTGGTGCGGGCGCAGCTGCACCGCAACCAGGTCGACCTGCTCACCGGCACCGCGCGGTTCGTCGACCCGCACACCGTGGCCGTGCAGGGCGCGCACCGCGGCGAGCACCAGACCGTGACCGCCGACAAGATCGTGATCGCCACCGGCACCCGGCCGGCCCGGCCGGCGCAGGTCGACTTCGACGAGGAGCGGGTGCTCGACTCGGACGAGGTGCTGGCGCTGGAGGAGATCCCGTCCTCGCTCGTGGTGGTGGGCGCGGGCGTGATCGGCATCGAGTACGCCTCGATGTTCGCCGCCCTGGGCAGCCGGGTGACCGTGGTCGAGCAGCGCGAGCGGATGCTGGAGTTCTGCGACCCGGAGATCGTCGAGTCGCTGAAGTTCCACCTGCGCGACCAGGCGGTGACGTTCCGCTTCGGCGAGAAGGTGGTGGACGTCAAGGTCTCCGAGAGCGGCACGGTGACGACGCTGGCCAGCGGCAAGCGGATCCCGGCCGCCGCGGTGATGTACTCGGCGGGCCGGCAGGGTTCGACCGAGGAGCTGGACCTGGCGGCGGCCGGCCTGACCGCCGACCACCGGGGCCGGCTGTCGGTGGACGAGCACTACCGCACGCCCGTGGAGCACATCTACGCGGTCGGCGACGTGATCGGGTTCCCCGCGCTGGCCGCCACGTCCATGGACCAGGGCCGGCTCGCGGCCTACCACGCGTTCGGCGAGGCGGCGCGGGAGCTGGCCGCGCTCCAGCCGATCGGCATCTACACCATCCCGGAGATCTCCTACTGCGGCGCGACCGAGGCCGAGCTGACGTCCTCGGCGGTGCCTTACGAGGTCGGTCTGGCGCGTTACCGCGAGCTGGCGCGCGGCCAGATCATCGGCGACGCGTACGGGATGCTCAAGCTCCTGGTGTCCACTGTGGACCGCAAGCTGCTGGGCGTGCACCTGTTCGGCACCGGGGCGACCGACCTGGTCCACATCGGACAGGCCGTGATGGCGTGCGGCGGCACGGTCGACTACCTGGTGGACACGGTGTTCAACTACCCGACGCTGTCCGAGGCGTACAAGGTGGCCGCGCTGGACGTGACCAACAAGATCCGCGCCCTGGACCGCTTCGGCGGGTGACCCGGGCGGCCTCGCGTACGCCGTGCGGGTCGGAAATCGGCTCGACCCGCACGGTCGTCGTTTGCCAGGGTCGGGGGATGGTCGACCGACTGTTCGCCGATCCCGCCCTGGCCGCGCTCTACGACGAGTTCTGCGCGGGCCGCCGCGACTTCGGCTTCTACCTGCCGCTGGTGATGTCCGCCCGATCCGTCCTCGACGTCGGCTGCGGCACGGGCGAACTGCTGCGCCTCGCCCGCGCCGCCGGCCACACCGGACGCCTGTGCGGCCTCGACCCGGCAGACGGGATGCTCGCCCAGGCCCGCAAGCGCACGGACGTCGAGTGGGTGCGCGGCGAACTCGCCACCACCTCGTGGCAGCGGGAGTTCGACCTGGTCGTGATGACCGGGCACGCGTTCCAGGTCTACGTCACCGACGACGAGGTGCGCACCGCGCTGCACGCCGTCCGCGCCGCGCTCGCCGCCGGCGGCCGGTTCGTGTTCGAGACCCGCAACCCGGCCGCGCGCGCCTGGGAGCGGTGGACGCCGGAGCACGCGGTCGACGTCGAGGCGGGCGGTCGGACCGTCCGGGTGACCACCGACGTGCACGAGGTGGCGGGCGACCTGGTCACGTTCACCCAGTCCTGGGCCGCCCCGGGCTGGTCCGACGCGAGCCGGAGCACGCTGCGGTTCCTGGACGTCGACGCGCTCGACGCGTTCCTGGCCGAGGCGGGCCTGCGGGTGGCCGACCGGCGCGGCGACTGGGACGGCGGCGGGTTCACCCCGGCCAGTCCGGAGGTGATCACCACCGCGGTGGTCGGCGCGGGGTGATCAGCGCCGGCGGGCCCGACTGGCCGCGCGCACGTGCTCGTCGGGGTCGTCGGCCAGCCGGCGCAGCAGTTCGGCCCCGTCCCGGTAGCTGGTCAGCGTCTGGGCGAGGACCTCGCGCACCTCGGGGTCGGGGTGGTGCAGCAGGTGCGCCAGCTCGGCCGCGCCGCCCCGGCTGCGCGAGCCCAGCCGCTGCAAGGCGTAGCAGAGGTCGAACTCGTCCTCCGCCGCGGCCAGCTGTGCCATCAGCTCGGACTTCTTCTTCGGCAGCGGCGGGTCGCCGAAGCGGGCCCGGAAGTCGGCGGCCTTGAACGCCCCGACGGGCAGGCAGGCCGGGCACCCGCAGGGCCTGCGGCCGTGCGCGTCCGGCTGGTACCGCCACCCCACGCCCTGCCGGATGTGCCTTACGCGCCGGATCTCGTCACGTGCCACCGCGCGGCGCAGGAGCACCTCGTACCCCCGCGCGTCGTCCAACGCCCGGAACGCCGCGATCGCCTGGGCGGCGGTCATCTCCTGTTGCGGTCTCCCGTAGTGGCCGAACGACACGGTCTCGCTGTCGGGGACGCGGAAGTCCACGGCCACGTACGTCCGTTGTCCGCTCCACCGCCGCAGTTCGCGCACCCACTGGTGCGACACGTCGTGGGGGAGCATGGAGGGCACGCTGAACACGTGCCGACCGGTGATCCCGGACCGCCGGACGCTGCGGGCGTTCTTCTCCGGTGTCAGGTGCGTGAACAGCGCCATGTGCGCTTCCGTGGCTCGTGGGGCATGGCGGCCACGTTAGGTGCGCGGCCACGCCGCAGGCGACCGAATTCGGGCCTGTCGAGTCAGGGCGACACCTGCGCCGTCGCACGTCTTACGATGCCGGTGCGGAACATGTGAACCCTCCTCTGTTTCGCGTTGTCGACGGCCCGCCCGTCGTCCCGGCGGGTGTGGCCTGCCCGACAAACCGGTTTGAGTGACGATGCACAAGCGTGCATACTTATCCGCATGACGGTACGGATCGCGGTCGCCGGAGCCAGCGGGTACGCCGGGGGGGAGCTGCTGCGCCTCCTGCTCGGTCACCCGGAGGTCGAGATCGGCGCGCTGACCGCCGGCGGCAACGCGGGCACCCCGCTGCTCGCCCACCAGCCGCACCTGCTCCCGCTCGCCGACCGCACCCTCGCCGAGACCACCGCCGACCGGCTCGCGGGCCACGACGTCGTGTTCCTCGCCCTGCCCCACGGCCACTCGGCCGAAATCGCCGCGCAACTCGGCGACGACACCCTCGTGGTCGACTGCGGCGCCGACCACCGGCTCACCGACCCGGCCGCCTGGGAGCGCTGGTACGGCGGCACGCACGCCGGCAGCTGGCCCTACGGCCTGCCCGAACTCCCCGGCCACCGCGACGCCCTCAAGACCGCGAAGCGGATCGCCGTCCCCGGCTGCTACCCGACCGTGTCGTCCCTCGCGCTCGCGCCCGCCATGGGCCTGGTCGAACCCGAGGTGACCGTGGTCGCGGTGTCCGGCACGTCCGGCGCGGGCAAGTCCCTCAAGCCCAACCTGCTCGGCTCCGAGGTGATGGGCTCGCTGAGCGCCTACGGCGTCGGCGGCACCCACCGGCACACCCCCGAGATCACCCAGAACCTGTCGCACGTCGCCGGCGGACCCGTGAAGGTGTCGTTCACGCCCGTCCTCGCGCCGCTGCCGCGCGGCATCCTGGCCACCTGCTCGGCCACCCTGACCTCCGACGTGGACGTCCGCGCCGTCTACGCGGAGGCGTACGCGGACGAGCCGTTCGTGCACCTGCTGCCGGAAGGCCACTGGCCGACCACGGGCGCGGTGCTCGGCTCGAACGCCGTGCAGCTCCAGGTCACCGTCGACGCCGACCTGAACCGCCTGGTGGTCGTCGCCGCGGTGGACAACCTGGCGAAGGGCACCGCGGGCGCCGCGGTGCAGTGCATGAACCTCGCACTCGGCCTGCCGGAGACCACCGGCCTGTCCACTGTTGGAGTAGCCCCGTGACCACCGAGAACGGCCCCGCACCCGCGCAGCGCCCCACCCGCGACCGCGGTGTGACCGGACCGAAGGGCTTCAAGGCCGCGGGCGTCGCCGCCGGCATCAAGGAGTCCGGCGCGCTCGACCTGGCGCTGGTCGTGAACGAGGGCCCCGGTCGGGCCGCCGCCGGCGTGTTCACCACGAACCAGGTGAAGGCCGCGCCCGTCCTGTGGTCGCAACAGGTGCTCAAGGAGCGCAGGCTCGCCGCCGTGGTGCTCAACTCGGGCGGCGCGAACGCGTGCACCGGCCCCGAGGGCTTCCGGGACACCCACGCCACCGCGGAGAAGGTCGCCGCCGTGCTCGGTGTGGGTGCCGTCGAGGTCGCGGTGTGCTCGACCGGCCTGATCGGCGAACGCCTGCCGATGGGCAGGCTCACGGCGGGCGTGGAGGCCGCCGCCGCGGAACTCGCCGCCGGCGACGCCGCCGGGCTGGCCGCCGCGACGGCCGTGATGACCACCGACACCCACCCCAAGCAGTCGTGGGCGGCGCACCCGGACGGCTGGTCGGTCGGCGGTTTCGTGAAGGGCGCGGGGATGCTCGCCCCGAACATGGCCACCATGCTCAGCGTCATCACCACCGACGCGGTGATCGACGGCGACACGCTCGACCAGGCCCTGCGCGCCACCACCGCCCGCACCTACGACCGGCTCGACGTCGACGGCGGCACCTCCACCAACGACACCGTGCTGGTGCTCGCCTCCGGCGCGTCGGGCCTCGCGCCCACCCCCGAGGACTTCGCCGCGCTACTCACCGCCGTCGCGGGCGACCTGGTCAAGCAGCTCCAGGGCGACGCCGAGGGCGTGACCAAGGAGATCTCGATCACGGTCACCGGCGCGGAGTCCGAGCAGGACGCGGTCACCATCGCCAAGACCGTCGCCGAGGACAACCTGGTCAAGACCGCCCTGTTCGGCTCGGACCCGAACTGGGGCCGGGTCGCGATGGCCGTCGGCCGCGCGCAGGCCACCGTCGACCAGCACAAGCTCGGCATCGCCATCAACGGCGTGACCCTCTTCGAGGACGGCCACAAGGCCGCCGACCGCAGCGAAGCCGACCTGTCCGGCCGCGACGTCGCCATCGTGGTCACGCTCGGCCTCGGCACCGGCGAGGCCACCGTGCTCACCACCGACCTGTCGCACGCCTACGTCGAAGAGAACAGCGCCTACAGCTCATGAGCCGCAGCGCGCAGGACAAGGCCGAGGTGCTGATCGAGGCGCTGCCGTGGTTGCAGCGCTTCCGGGGCGCGACGGTCGTGGTCAAGTACGGCGGCAACGCGATGGTGGACGACCGGCTCAAGCGGGCGTTCGCGCAGGACATGGTGTTCCTCAAGCTCGCCGGCCTGCACCCGGTCGTGGTGCACGGCGGCGGCCCGCAGATCGCCGCCATGCTCACCAAGCTGGGCATCCACAGCGAGTTCCGCGGCGGCCTGCGGGTCACCACGCCCGAGGCGATGGACGTGGTCCGGATGGTCCTGGTCGGCCAGGTCCAGCGCGAACTGGTCGGCCTGATCAACGAGCACGGGCCGTTCGCGGTCGGCCTGTCCGGCGAGGACGCGCACCTGCTCACCGCCGAACGCCGGGGCGCGGTCGTGGACGGCGAACAGGTCGACCTCGGCCTGGTCGGCGACATCGTCCGGGTGAACCCGGAAGCCGTGCTCGACATCGTGCGCGCCGGCCGCATCCCCGTGGTGTCCACGGTCGCACCCGACGCGGCGGGCGTCGTGCACAACGTCAACGCCGACACCGCCGCCGGCGCGGTCGCCGTGGCGCTGAACGCGCGGAAACTCGTGGTCCTCACCGACGTGGAGGGCCTGTACGCGGACTGGCCGGACAAGTCGTCGCTGCTGCACCGCGTCGGTGCCGACGACCTGGCGGAGATGCTGCCGAGGCTGGACAGCGGCATGGTCCCGAAGATGGAGGCGTGCCTGCGCGCGGTGCGCGGCGGCGTGCCCGAGGCGCACGTCATCGACGGCCGGCTCGCGCACTCGGTGCTGCTGGAGGTCTTCACCTCCGACGGTGTGGGAACGATGGTGACCGAACAGATGGGGGAGTCATGAACGACCGGCAGCGGTGGCAGGCCGCGATGATGGACAACTACGGCACCCCCGGCCTGACCCTGGTCCGCGGCGAGGGCGCCTACGTGTGGGACACCGACGGCAACCGCTACCTCGACCTGCTCACCGGTCTCGCGGTCAACGCCCTGGGCCACGCCCACCCGGCGGTCGTCGCGGCGGTCACCGCCCAGATCGGCACGCTCGCGCACACCTCGAACCTCTACATCAACCGGCCCTCGCTCGACCTCGCCGAGCGGCTGCTCGACCTGGCCGGCGTCGACGGCGACGGCCGGGTGCTGTTCTGCAACTCCGGCGCGGAGGCCAACGAGACCGCGTTCAAGCTCAGCCGGCGCACCGGCCGCACCAAGGTCGTGGCCACCGACGGCGGCTTCCACGGCCGCACGATGGGCGCGCTCACGCTCACCGGCCAGCCGCCCAAGCGCACCCCGTTCGAACCGCTGGTCCCCGGCGTCTCGCACATCCCGTTCGGCGACGTCGCCGCGCTGGAGGCCGCGATCGACGACGAGACCGCCGCGTTCGTCGTCGAGCCGATCCAGGGCGAGCAGGGCGTGGTCGTCCCGCCCGAGGGCTACCTCCAGGCGGCCCGCGAGATCACCGCCCGGCACGGCGCGCTGCTGGTGCTGGACGAGGTGCAGACCGGCGTCGGCCGGCTCGGCTCCTGGTTCGGCTTCCAGCAGGTCGGCATCGTGCCCGACGTGGTCACCCTGGCCAAGGGCCTGGGCGGCGGCCTGCCGCTGGGCGCCTGCCTGGCGTTCGGCCCGGCCAAGGACCTGTTCGGACCCGGCCACCACGGGACCACGTTCGGCGGCAACGCGGTGTGCTGCGCGGCGGGCCTCGCGGTGCTGGACACCATCGCCGCCGACGGCCTGCTGGAGCACGCCTCCGCCGTGGGCAAGGAGATCGTGGCCGGCGTCGAGGCGCTGGGCCACCCGCTGATCTCCGGGGTGCGGGGAGCCGGCCTGCTGCTCGGCATCACGCTGCGCGAGGCGGTCTCGGCGAAGGCCGCGGCGGCCGCGCAACGGGCCGGCTACCTGGTCAACCCGGTCCAGCCGGACGTGCTGCGGCTGGCCCCGCCGCTGATCCTGGACGAGGCCGACGCGCACCGGCTGGTCGCCGACCTGCCGTCGCTGCTGACCGAGGAGTCCTGATGGTGCGGCACTTCCTGCGCGACGACGACCTGAGCCCCGCCGAGCAGACCGAGGTCCTCGACCTCGCCGACCGGCTCAAGGCCGACCCGCTCGACGCCAAACCGCTCGCCGGCCCCAAGTCCGTCGCGGTGATCTTCGAGAAGAACTCCACCCGCACCCGGCTGTCGTTCGAGGTCGGCATCGCCCAACTGGGCGGCAACCCGGTGATCATAGACGGCCGCTCCATGCAGCTCGGCCGCGAGGAGACCATCGAGGACACCTCCCGGATCCTGTCCGGTTACGTCGACGCCGTGGTGTGGCGGACCTTCGCCCAGAAGCGCATCGAGGCCATGGCGTCGGTCTCCCGCATCCCGGTGATCAACGCGCTGACCGACGAGTTCCACCCGTGCCAGGTGCTCGCCGACCTCCAGACCATCCGCCGCGTGCACGGCACCCTCGCCGGCCTCACCGTCACCTACCTGGGCGACGGCGCGAACAACATGTCCAACTCGATCCTGCTCGGCGGCACCACCGCCGGGATGCACGTCCGGATCGCCGCCCCGGCCAACTTCGCGCCCCAGCCGTGGGTGCTCGACGACGCCCGCGAGCGCGCCGCCGAGACCGGCGGCAGCATCGAGGTGATCACCGACCCGCGCGCCGCCGTCGACGGCTCGCACGTGCTGGTCACCGACACGTGGACCTCCATGGGCCAGGAGAACGACGGCCGCGACCGGGTCGGCCCGTTCCGGCCCTACCAGGTCAACGCCGACCTCGTCGCCTCCACCGGCGTCAAGACCACCGTCCTGCACTGCCTGCCCGCGCACCGGGGCTGGGAGATCACCGACGAGGTCCTCGACGGCCCCGACAGCGCCGTCTGGGACGAGGCCGAGAACCGCCTGCACGCCCAGAAAGCCCTCCTGGTGTGGCTGCTGGAGCAGTCACGATGACCCGCACCGCGCGGCAGGCCCGCATCGTCGAACTGGTCAGCCAACGCGCCATCCGCAGCCAGTCGGAGCTGGCCAAGACGCTGGCCGTCGAGGGCATCGAGGTCACCCAGGCCACCCTGTCCCGGGACCTCGACGAACTCGGCGCGGTCAAGCTGCGCGGCGCGGACGGCGGCGCGCCGGTCTACGTGATCCCCGAGGACGGCAGCCCGGTGCGCGGCGTCCAGGGCGGCACGTCCCGGCTGGTGCGGGTGCTCACCGAACTGCTCGTCTCGGTCGACTCCTCGGGCAACCTCGCGGTCCTGCGCACCCCGCCCGGCGCGGCGTCGTTCCTGGCCAGCGCCCTGGACCGGGCCGCGCTGCACGACGTCGTCGGCACCATCGCGGGCGACGACACCATCCTGGTGGTCGCCCGCGAACCGCTGACCGGCGCGGAACTGGCCGCCCGGGTGAGCGCCCTGGCCGCGGGCGAGGAGGACGGCGGTGACTGAGCTGGTCGTCCTCGCCGGCCCCGCCGACCGGATCGCGGAGGGGGCGGCGGTCGTCGTCGTCGTCGACCTCGGCCAAGGCGGCGAGGACCCCGAGACCACCCGCCGGCACGCCCTCGCCTCCGGCGCGGCCGAAGTCGTCGTGATCGACGCGCGCGACGAGTTCGTCGAGCACTACGGCCTGCCCGCGCTGCGCGCCGCGACACCCCACCCGGACCTGGTGCCCGCGCTGTCCCAACCGCTGATCGCCCAGCACGTCGTGCGGGTCGCGCAACGCCTCGGCGCGACCGCCGTCGCCGGCGCGGACCCCCGGTTCGCGCTCGCCGTCCACGCGCTGGCACCCCACCTGGAAGTCCGCGCGCCGACCACCCGCCCCGCGCCGCCCGTCCCGCGACCCGCCCACCCCTACGACAACGAACTGGTCGTCACGTTCGACCAAGGCGTCCCGGTCGCTCTCGACGGCGAGACGGTGACTGCCCGCCAGGCCGTCCGGGAACTCAACCTCCGGGCCGGCGGCCGGCACCGCGAACGACTCGACGCACCCGGCGCGCTCGCCCTCGCCGCGGCCCACCGGGAACTCGAAGACCTCACCCTGGAGCCCGAACTCGCCCGCTTCACGCGGCAGGTCGGCCGGCAATGGGGTGAACTGGTGCGCGACGGGCAGTGGTTCTCGCCCCTCAAACAGGCGTTGGACAGCGTCCTCGACACCGCCCGGCGGCACGTCTCCGGCGAGATCCGGATCGTCCTGCCCGGCGGTCGCGACGCCGTCCGCCCGGCCGCCGAACCCGGCGGCAACCCGTTGCACCAGACTGTCGCCAAGGGCTTCGTGCAGCTGTGAGGCCCGTCGAGCAAGATCGCAGCGAAGAGGGATCAGAGCTAGTGAGTTCACTTTGGGGCGGGCGGTTCGCCAGCGGACCCGCGGACGCCATGGCACTCCTGTCGGCTTCCACGCACTTCGATTGGCGACTCGCGCCTTACGACATCAGGGGCTCCCGTGCACACGCCCGCGTGCTCAACCGCGCGGGCCTGCTCACCGCAGACGAGCTGGACCGGATGCTCGCGGCGCTGGACGCCCTGCAAGCCGACGTCGAGTCCGGGGCGTTCACCCCCACCCTCGCCGACGAGGACGTGCACACCGCGCTCGAACGCGGCCTCATCGAACGCGCCGGACCCGACCTCGGCGGCAAGCTCCGCGCCGGCCGGTCCCGCAACGACCAGGTCGCCACGCTGTTCCGGATGTGGCTGCGCGACGCCGCCCACCGCGTCGCCGAAGGCGTCCTGGACGTCGTGGACGCCCTGGCCGGCCAAGCCGAGGCGCACCCGACCGCCGTCATGCCCGGCCGCACCCACCTCCAGTCCGCGCAGCCCGTGCTGCTCGCCCACCACCTCCTGGCCCACGGCCAGGCGCTGCTGCGCGACGTCGAGCGCCTCAAGGACTGGGACAAGCGCGCCGCCGTCTCCCCGTACGGCTCCGGCGCCCTGGCCGGCTCCTCGCTCGGCCTCGACCCGGCCGCCGTCGCCGCCGAACTCGGCTTCGACGCCCCGGCGGAGAACTCCATCGACGGCACCGCCTCCCGCGACTTCGCCGCCGAGATCGCGTTCGTGCTGGCCATGATCGGCGTCGACCTGTCCCGGATCGCCGAAGAGGTGATCATCTGGACCACCGCCGAATTCCACTTCGCGGTGCTCGACGACGCGTGGGCCACCGGCAGCTCGATCATGCCCCAGAAGAAGAACCCCGACGTCGCCGAACTCACCCGGGGCAAGTCCGGCCGGCTCATCGGCAACCTCACCGGCCTGCTGGCCACCCTCAAGGCCCAGCCGCTGGCCTACAACCGCGACCTCCAAGAGGACAAGGAACCCCTGTTCGACTCCGTCGAGCAGCTCGAACTCCTGCTCCCCGCGATCACCGGCATGATCGCCACCACGCGCTACGACACCGCGCGGATGGCCGAGGTCGCCCCCGCCGGCTTCACCCTGGCCACCGACATCGCCGAGTGGCTGGTCCGCCAGGGCGTGCCGTTCCGGGTCGCCCACGAGGCCGCGGGCGCGTGCGTCCAGACCGCCGAGACCCGAGGCGTCGGCCTCGCCGAGCTGACCGACGCCGAGTTCGCCGCCATCTCGCCGCACCTCACCCCCGACGTGCGCGACGTGCTGACCGTCGAGGGGTCCATCGCGTCCCGCGACGCGTACGGCGGCACCGCGCCCGACCGGGTCGCCGAACAGCTCAAGCGGCTGCGCGACAAGGCCGGCCTGGCCCGCCGTGGTTAGACAGCTCACCGAGCAGGAGCTGGCCGTCGACCCCGTGGACGCGGCCCGGCTCCTGCTCGGCGCGGTCGTCCAGAGCACCACTCCGGACGGCGTCGTGGGCGTGCGGATCGTGGAAGTCGAGGCGTACCGGGGCGGCGACGACCCCGCGTCCCACTGCTACCGGGGCCGCACCCCGCGCAACGACGTCATGTTCGGGCCGGCCGGACGCCTGTACGTCTACTTCGTGTACGGGATGCACTTCTGCGCCAACGTCGTGTCGTCGACCGACGGCGTACCCGGCGCCGTGCTGCTGCGCGCGGGCGAAGTGGTGGAAGGCGAAGACCTCGCCCAGATGCGCCGCCCGACCGCCCGCAGCACCGCCGAACTCGCCAAAGGTCCCGCACGGTTCACCGGCGTCCTCGGCCTCGCCCGCGAGCACAACGGCACCGACCTCACCGCCGAAGACGCCACCGTGCGCCTGTTCGCGGGCGACCCGGTCACCGACATCCGCACCGGCCCCCGCGTGGGCGTGGCGGTGGCCATGGACGTGCCGTGGCGGTTCTGGATCGACTCGCCCGCGGTCAGCACCTACCGCCGGGGCACCAGGCGCACACGCGTCGGCTGAGCCCCCCGGACCGCCCACCGCGCCGGACCTCGTGAACGACACGCCCGAGGTCCGCGCGCGGCACCCGTCCTAGACCTCGCCGAACACGTGCGTACCCGGCGCGTCCTCGTCGTCACCCGCCCAGAACTCCACCCAGTGCCGGGCGAACTCGCCCTTCGAGATGTGCCCGTCGCCGTTGACGTCCAAGCGGGCGAAGACGGCTTCGGTCGAGGTCTCCGCACCCGTCCAGGCGCGGATCATCCAGCTGTACTCCTCGGCCGAGATCTCGCCGTCGCCGTCTTCGTCCACCGCCTCGAACATCGACTCCGCCGTGGCGACCACCAGGTCCAGCATGGCGCCCAGGTTGTCGATGACCGACAGCAGTTCGTCGAACGAGACCTTCTCGTCCCGGTCCTCGTCCGACGCCGCGAGCAGCGTCTCCCACCAGCCCATCATCAACTCGCGCAGCCGGGCCTCGCCGCTGTCGCCGCGGATCGCGACCCAGCGGTCGGTGAGCGCCTCGAAGTCCGCCCGCTCCAGGAAACCGTCGTCGTCGGCGTCCATCGCACGGAACACGATGGCGCCCTTCCGCTTCTGCAAGTCGCTGGCCACCCGCCAAACCTGGCCGCCACGCGCGCGTACGACAATTGGCCACCGGGGCGAATTTTCCTCACCCGAGTGAATCTTGTGGTGACCCTCGGTAGCGCTACCGGACGGTCCTGCGGTACCAGACCCGCCGTTCGCCCGCCGGCAGCGCCACCCGGGTGATCAGGTTGGTCAACACCGCGCCGATCACCAGCCACAGCACCGCCGCGAGCCCGTCGTTCAGGAACGTCCGCAGGCCGTCGCTCGCCGGCGTGAACAGCCCGCGCAGCCCCAACGACACCCCCGCCGACCACGACTCGATCATCTGCGCGAACCCGTTGCCGGCGTTGGCACCCGCCACCACCAGGAAGATGTGCACCGCCAAGACGATCGCGAACACCCAGCAGATC
>NZ_CM153251.1:5282500-5670000 GCF_056640475.1 Saccharothrix sp. NBAS 001 | reverse complement strand
CGTAGTCGAGAGGGAAACAGCCCAGAACGCCGGCTAAGGCCCCTAAGTGTGTGCTAAGTGGGAAAGGATGTGGGGTCGCTCAGACAACCAGGAGGTTGGCTTAGAAGCAGCCACCCTTTAAAGAGTGCGTAATAGCTCACTGGTCAAGTGGTCCTGCGCCGACAATGTAGCGGGGCTTAAGCACACCGCCGAAGCCGTGTCATTCAGATTTTGTCTGGATGGGTAGGGGAGCGTCGTTCAGCCGTCGAAGCGCCGGAGTGATCCAGGTGTGGAGGCTGGACGAGTGAGAATGCAGGCATGAGTAGCGAAAGCAGAGTGAGAAACTCTGCCGCCGGATGACCAAGGGTTCCTGGGCCAGGCTAATCCGCCCAGGGTAAGTCGGGACCTAAGGCGAGGCCGACAGGCGTAGTCGATGGACAACGGGTTGATATTCCCGTACCCGTGTGAACGCGCCCATGGCGAACCTTGTGATACTAACCGCCCGAAGCCCGCTCTGATCCTTCGGGTGAGGAGTGACGTGGAGCGCGGGACCTGAACTTGTAGTAGTCAAGCGATGGGGTGACGCAGGAGGGTAGCTCCGCCAGTGAGTGGTAGTACTGGTGTAAGCGTGTAGGCCGACGTGTAGGCAAATCCGCACGTCATATAGGCTGAGACGTGATGCATAGCCGATTGAGGCGAAGTAGGGTGATCCCATGCTGTCGAGAAAAGCCTCTAGTGAGTGTTCATGCGGCCCGTACCCCAAACCGACACAGGTGGTCAGGTAGAGAATACCGAGGCGATCGGGCGAACTGTGGTTAAGGAACTCGGCAAAATGCCCCCGTAACTTCGGGAGAAGGGGGCCGAGGGATTTGAAGCCCCTTGCGGGCTAGGATTTTTCGGCCGCAGAGACCAGCGAGAAGCGACTGTTTACTAAAAACACAGGTCCGTGCGAAGTCGCAAGACGATGTATACGGACTGACGCCTGCCCGGTGCTGGAACGTTAAGGGGACCGGTTAGCTCTTCGGGGCGAGGCTGAGAACTTAAGCGCCAGTAAACGGCGGTGGTAACTATAACCATCCTAAGGTAGCGAAATTCCTTGTCGGGTAAGTTCCGACCTGCACGAATGGCGTAACGACTTCTCGACTGTCTCAACCACAGGCCCGGCGAAATTGCACTACGAGTAAAGATGCTCGTTACGCGCGGCAGGACGGAAAGACCCCGGGACCTTTACTATAGCTTGGTATTGGTGTTCGGTTCGGCTTGTGTAGGATAGGTGGGAGACTGGGAAGCGGCCACGCCAGTGGTTGTGGAGTCGTCGTTGAAATACCACTCTGGTCGTACTGGATGTCTAACCTCGGTCCGTGATCCGGATCAGGGACAGTGCCTGGTGGGTAGTTTAACTGGGGCGGTTGCCTCCCAAAGGGTAACGGAGGCGCTCAAAGGTTCCCTCAGCCTGGTTGGCAATCAGGTGTCGAGTGCAAGTGCACAAGGGGGCTTGACTGTGAGACCGACAGGTCGAGCAGGGACGAAAGTCGGAACTAGTGATCCGGCCATGGCTTGTGGAAGCGTGGTCGCTCAACGGATAAAAGGTACCCCGGGGATAACAGGCTGATCTTGCCCAAGAGTCCATATCGACGGCATGGTTTGGCACCTCGATGTCGGCTCGTCGCATCCTGGGGCTGGAGTAGGTCCCAAGGGTTGGGCTGTTCGCCCATTAAAGCGGTACGCGAGCTGGGTTTAGAACGTCGTGAGACAGTTCGGTCCCTATCCGCCGCGCGCGTAGGATACTTGCGGAAGGCTGTCCCTAGTACGAGAGGACCGGGACGGACGGACCTCTGGTGTGCCAGTTGTCCTGCCAAGGGCATTGCTGGTTGGCTACGTTCGGAAGGGATAACCGCTGAAAGCATCTAAGCGGGAAGCCTGTTCCTAGATGAGGTATCCCACCCTTTGTGGGGTAAGGCCCCCAAGAGACTATTGGGTTGATAGGCCGGAGATGGAAGGCCGGTAACGGCTGGAGTTGACCGGTACTAATAGGCCGAGGACTTGCTCACAAACATGCTACGCATCCACTGTGCGGTTCTGAAGGAACCGAACCGGACCACCACGGTCCCGGGCCCGGGAGGGTGTCGGGGTGTGGTGCCTACGGGTTGGTAATTTCATAGTGTTTCGGTGGTCATAGCGGTTGGGGAACACCCGGTCCCATTCCGAACCCGGTAGTTAAGCCTTCCAGCGCCGATGGTACTGCACTCGTGAGGGTGTGGGAGAGTAGGACGCCGCCGAACAATTTTTCCCTGAAAGGGCTTGTGGTGGGGGCACATCGAGATGTGCTCAAGTCACAAGCCCTTTCGGCGTGTCCACAGTAGGAGGAGTTACAGGTGTCGAGGTTCGGGGACCGTCCAGGCGACCGCCAGCGTGGCCAGGGAGACCGACCGCGCCGTTCCGAAGGTGGCCGCGCCGAGGGAGGCCGCAAGCCCAGCAGCGGTGGTGGTCGCGACAGCGGCCGCGACAACACCGGGCGGGACAGCGGCAGGAGTGATCGCGGCGGATATCCCCGCCGTGACGACAACAAGCCCAGCTTCGACCGCAACCGCGACGACCGCCCCCGTGGCGGCGACCGCAGCCGAGACGATCGCGGCAGCTACAACCGCGACGACAACAACCGGCGTGATGGTTTCCGGCGTGACGACAGCCGCTCGGACAACCGGTCCGACCGCTCGCGTTCCGACCGCCCTTTCTCGGACCGTCCGCGCTACGACAAGCCGCGTGACGACCGTGGCGGTTACAACCGTTCGGGTGGCGACAACCGGAGTTCCGGCAGTCGGTTCGGTGGTAGCCGGACCAGTGGTGGCAGCGGTGAGCGTCGTGAGTTCAAGCCGCGTGACGACCGTGGTGGATACCAGCCTCGCGACAGCCGTAGCGACAGTCGTAGTGACAGCCGCAGTGGTGAGCGTCGTGAATTCCGGCCGCGTGACGACCGTGGCGGGTACAAGCCGCGCGAGGACCGTGGGGGTTACCAGTCGCGGGACAACCGTGGCGGGGATCGCCGTGAGTTCAAGCCGCGCGATGACCGTGGCGGCGAGCGTCGTGAATATCGGCCGCGTGATGACCGGGCTGGCGAACGCCGTGAGTACCGGCCTCGGGACGACCGCGCCGGTGAGCGTCGCGAGTTCAAGCCGCGTGACGATCGCGGTGGTGAGCGTCGCGAGTTCCGGCCGCGTGACGACCGTGGCGGGGACCGTCGCGACTTCAAGCCACGCGAGGATCGCGGTGGCTACCAGTCGCGGGACAACCGCAGTGACAGTCGTAGTGACAGCCGCAGTGGTGAGCGTCGTGAATTCCGGCCGCGTGACGATCGCGGTGGGTACAAGCCGCGCGATGACCGTGCTGGCGAACGTCGTGAGTTCAAGCCGCGTGACGATCGCGGCGGCGAGCGTCGCGAATACCGCCCTCGGGATGACCGGGGGACGGACCGTCGTGAGTTCAAGCCCCGTGACGACCGTGGCGGCGAACGCCGCGAGTACCGGCCTCGGGACGACCGCGCCGGTGAGCGTCGCGAGTTCAAGCCGCGTGATGACCGCGGTGGCGAGCGTCGTGAATACCGGCCGCGTGACGACCGTGGTGGCTACCAGTCGCGGGACAACCGTGGCAGTGGCGACCGGCGTGACTCGCGTCCGCGTGACGACCGCGGTGGTTACCCGCGTCGTGACGACCGGGGCGGGTTCCGGCGTGACGATCGGCGCGATGACCGTCGCGACGACCGCAAGGACGGCAAGCGTGACGAGCGGAGCCGTGACCGGGCCGCGCGTTTCCAGGATCGGGTCGCGCAGACCGATGAGGTCTCCGGCAACGATGCCGTCGAGTCGGCCGTTCTCGCCGATGGCACGGTCGTGGTCGAGGGTGGGGCGTCCGGCACGCAGGCCGCTGCGGAGTCGGTGAGCACGTCCGACAAGGACAAGGACGTTGCCGGCCAGGACGTCGCTGACGACCTGGACGCCGACGCCGACGAGGTGGCCGAGGACTCGGACGACGAGGACTCGGACGACGACAGCGACGACCGTGGTCCCGAAGGCAGCGACTCGGACGACGTCGGCGCGGAGGATCGCGCCGACGATGCCGATGACGATGACCGCGAGGAGCGCGAGGAGCGCGACGACCGCGACGACCGTGGTGACGCGGGACAGCGGCGTGAGGACAGCGGCGAGTTCACGCGGGCCCGTACGCCGGAGTTGCCCGAGGACGCCGACATCTCCATCCTCGACCCCGAGGTGAAGCAGGAGCTGCGCGGTCTGCCCAAGGGGCTCGCCGAGATCGTCGGACGGCACCTCGCCGCAGCCGGCATCCTCATCGACAGCGAGCCCGAACTCGCCCTGGAGCACGCCCGGTACGCGCGCACCAAGGCCGCCCGGGTCGGGGTGGTGCGGGAGGCCGCAGGTCTGACCGCCTACTACGCCGGCGAGTGGGCCGAGGCGCTGTCCGAGCTGCGTGCGGCGCGGCGGATGACGCACGGCGCTGGTCACCTCGCCGTCATGGCCGACTGCGAGCGCGCGCTGGGCCGTCCCGAACGCGCCATCGAACTCGCCCGCGAGGCCCAGGGCGTCACCCTGGACCCCGAGGAGGCGGTGGAGCTGCGGATCGTCGCGGCCGGTGCCCGGCGGGACATGGGGCAGTTCGACGCCTCGGTCGTCGCCCTCCAGGGTGACGACCTGGACCCGAAGCGGCGGGACCCGTGGAGTGCCCGGCTGTTCTACGCCTACGCCGACAACCTCGCGGCGGCCGGTCGTACCGAGGAAGCCGTGAAGTGGTTCCTCAACGCCGCCCAGGCCGACGACGACAACGAGACCGACGCCGCCGAGCGCGCGTTCGACCTCAGCCCCCAGGACTGAGCCTCTGGGGCTTAGCCCCGGGACCGGCCCGCGCGGGCCGGGTGGGGCAGGATTGACCGGGACAGTGGCCCGTCCGATCGCGGGCGGGCCACTGTCGTGTCCGGACGTTCGAACGACGGGGGAACCGTGCTACTGGACCGCTACGACGCGCTGCTGCTGGACCTCGACGGCACGGTCTACCGGGGCCGGGACGCGGTGCCCGGCGCGGTGGACGCGGTGGCCGCCGCGCGGGGGCGGGGGATCGGCATCCGGTTCGTCACCAACAACGCCTCGCGCTCGCCCCAGGACGTCGCCGACCACCTGACCGAGATCGGTTTCCGCGCCGCTCTGGACGAGGTGAGCACCAGCGCCCAGGCCGCGGCGGCGATGCTGCCCGACCTGGTCCCCGCCGGTTCCGACGTCCTCGTGCTCGGCACCGACGCGCTCGCCGACGAGGTCCGCCGGTGCGGGTTCACGCCCGTCCGCGCGGCCGAGGGGGCGGCGGCCGTGGTGCAGGGCCTGTCCCAGGACCTCGGGTGGCGCGAGCTGGCCGAGGCGGCGCTGGCGATCCGGGCGGGCGCGCGGTGGGTGGCGTGCAACGTCGACGCGACCTTGCCCACCGAACGCGGTCTGCTGCCCGGCAACGGGTCGCTGGTCGCCGCGCTCAAGACCGCCACCGGGGCCGAGCCGCTGGTGGCCGGCAAGCCCGCGACGCCCCTGCTGGAGCAGGCCGCGAAGTCGCTCGGGGCGCAGCGCCCGCTGGTCGTCGGCGACCGGCTGGACACCGACATCCTCGGCGCGGTCAACGCCGGGCTGGACTCGCTGCTCGTGCTCACCGGCGTGTCGACCGAAGCCGACGCGGCCGGGCTGCCCCCGCACCTTCGGCCCACCTACGTAGCGGCGGACCTGTCGGTGCTCGATCGGCTACCGTGAAACGGTGAACTTCGAAGTTCCCCTCCCCGGACCGCCGCGTGATCCGGTGGACGGCATCGACGCCGCGCTCGCCGCGCTGGACGGGCTGGAGCAGCTCGACGTGGCCGAGCACGTGGCCCGGTTCGACGCCGCGCACACCGCGTTGACGGCCGCGCTGGCCGGCATCGACAAGGTCTGATCCGGTGCCGCGCAGGGCTCGGCTGGACGCCGAACTGGTCCGCCGCGGGCTGGCCCGGTCACGGGAGCACGCGAGTCAACTCGTCGCCGCCGGCCGGGTGACGATCCGCGGCACGGTCGCGACGAAACCCGCGACCGCCGTCGAACTGGACACCGCGCTGGTGGTGCGCGAGACCGACGACCCGAACTGGGCGTCGCGCGGCGCGCACAAGCTGGTCGGCGCGCTGGAGGCGTTCCCGGACATCGCCGTCGAGGGCCGCCGCTGCCTGGACGCGGGCGCGTCCACCGGTGGCTTCACCGACGTGCTGCTGCGCGCCGGCGCGCGCCAGGTGGTCGCGGCCGACGTGGGTCGTGGCCTGCTCGACTGGCGGCTGCGCACCGACGACCGGGTCGTGGTCAAGGACAAGACCAACGTGCGGGCGCTGACGCCCGAGGACGTCGGCGGTCCGGTTGAACTGGTGGTGGCGGATCTCTCGTTCATCTCGTTGAGGCTGGTGCTGCCCGCGCTGGCCGCGTGCCTCGACGAGGAGGGCGATCTGCTGCCGATGGTGAAACCCCAGTTCGAGGTGGGCAAGGAGCGGTTGGGGTCGGGCGGCGTGGTCCGCGATCCGGGGCTGCGGGCCGAGGCCGTGCTGGACGTCGTGGCGTCGGCCGCGGCGATCGGGTTGCGGCTGCACGGCGTGACCGCCAGCCCGCTGCCCGGCCCGTCCGGCAACGTCGAGTTCTTCGCCTGGCTGCGCCGCGGCGAGCCGCTGGCGGCCGAGGCCGCCGACGCGCTGGTGCGCGCGGCCGTGGCGGAAGGTCCCCAGTGAGCGACGACACCGGGACGGGGAGAGCCGTGGGCGGCGGGGCGGTGGCCGGGGACCGGGAGATCCTGCTGGTCGTGCACACCGGGCGGCCGAGCAACGTGCTGGTCGCGCAGGAGGTGGCCCGGCGGTTCGCGGCGGCCGGGGTGCGGCTGCGGGTGCTCAAGGACGAGGCGGCCGAGCTGGACCGGTCCTGCTACGCGCAGGTGGTGACCGCCGACGACAACGCCGCCGAGGGCACCGAGCTGGTGTTCGTGCTCGGCGGTGACGGCACGCTGCTGCGCGCGGCGGAACTGGCGCGCGCGGCGGGCGTCCCGGTGCTCGGGGTGAACCTGGGCCGGGTCGGGTTCCTGGCCGAGGCCGACTCCGACGCGCTGTTCGAGGCGATCACCCACGTCATCGAGCGCACCTACGAGGTCGAGGAGCGGATGACGGTGGACATCACCGCGTCCGTGGACGGCGAGGTGCTGGCGGGCACGTGGGCGCTCAACGAGGCGAGCGTGGAGAAGAGTTCACGCGAACGGATCCTCGACGTCGTGGTGGAGGTGGACGGCCGGCCGGTGTCGGCGTTCGGCTGCGACGGCGTGCTGGTGGCGACCCCGACCGGGTCGACCGCGTACGCGTTCTCGGCGGGCGGGCCGGTGGTGTGGCCGGACGTGCACGCGCTGCTGGTGGTGCCGTCGAACGCGCACGCGCTGTTCGCCCGGCCGCTGGTGGTGTCGCCGACGTCGGTGGTCGCGCTGGAGATCGACCCGGGCGGGCACCCGGCGGTGCTCTGCGCGGACGGGCGGCGCACGGTGGGGCTGCCGGCGGGCGCGCGGGTCGAGGTCCGGGGCGGGGCGACGCCGCTGCGGCTGGTCCGGCTGCGCGAGGGCCCGTTCACCGATCGGCTGGTGGAGAAGTTCTCGCTGCCCGTCCAGGGGTGGCGGGGTCCGCTCGCCGAATAGAACACTTGTTCGCCCGACACTCCCACCCGAACGCACCAGGCGCGCCGGTCGCCCAGTAGTGTGCGCGCTGTGCTGGCCGAGATGCGCATCCAGGGCCTCGGTGTGATCGACGAGGCCACCCTTGAACTCGCCGAGGGCTTCACCGTGGTGACGGGGGAGACCGGCGCCGGCAAGACCATGGTCGTCACGGGTCTCCACCTGCTCGGTGGTGGCCGGGCGGAGGCGTCCCGCGTGCGCAACGGCGCGGACAAGGCCGTCGTCGAAGGGCGGTTCCAGGCACCTGCGGGCAGCCCGGCCGCGAAGGTCGCCGAAGAGGTCGGCGGCGAACCCGACGACGACGGCAGCGTCATCGCCATCCGCACCGTCGGCGCCGACGGCCGGTCCCGCGCCCACCTGGGCGGCCGGTCCGTGCCGGTGGGCGTGCTGGCCGAGCTGGCCGAGCAGCTGCTGGCCGTGCACGGGCAGAACGACCAGCTGCGGCTGCTGCGGCCGACCGAGCAGCGCGCGGTGCTGGACCGGTTCGCCGGCGACGACGTGGGCGCGCCGCTGCGCAAGTACCAGAAGATCCGCGACGAGTGGCTCAAGGTCGCCGCCGAGTACACCGAGCGCACCGAACGGGCGCGGGAACTGGCGCGTGAGGCCGAGCTGCTGCGGCACGGCCTCACCGAGATCACCGCCGTCGACCCGAAGTCCGGCGAGGACGTCGAGCTGCACGACGAGGCCCGCCGGCTGGCCGACGCCGACCAGTTGCGCGAAGCCGCCTCGGGCGCGCAGTACGCGGTGGCCGGTTCGCCCGACGGCGACCCGGACACGCCCGGCGCGCTCGGCCTGATCGGCGAGGCGCGCCGCCGGCTCGCCTCCTCCGAGGACCCGAAGCTGCGCGACCTGGAGCCCCGGCTGGTCGAGGCGGAGACGCTGCTGACCGACGTGGGCGCGGAGATCGCCTCCTACCTGGAGCACCTGGACGCCGACCCGGCGCGGCTGGAGCACGTGCTGGCCCGGCAGGCCGAGCTGAAGGCGCTGACCCGCAAGTACGCCGCCGACGTCGACGGCGTGATCGCGTGGGCGGCGGACGCGTCCTCCCGGCTGGCCGGGCTGGACACCTCCGACGAGGCGCTGGCCGCGCTCGCCGCGCGCCGCGACAAGCTGGCCGTGGAACTCGCGGGCTACGCCGAGCAGGTCACCGCGGAGCGCACGACCGCGGCCGCCGAACTGGGCAAGGCGGTGTCCGAGGAGCTGACCGGGCTGGCCATGCCGCACGCGAACGTCGAGGTGGCGGTCCGGCCGAGGGTCGCCGAATCCGGTGACCCGCAGGCGGTGACGGTCGGCGGCCGGTCGCTGCACGCCGGCGCGTCCGGCGTGGACGACGTGGAGCTGCGGCTGATCGCGCACCCCGGCGCGCCCGCGCTGCCGGTGCACAAGGGCGCGTCCGGCGGCGAGCTGTCCCGGGTGATGCTCGCGCTGGAGGTCGTGCTGTCGCACTCCGACCCGGTGCCCACGCTGGTGTTCGACGAGGTCGACGCGGGCGTCGGCGGGCGCGCCGCGGTCGAGGTCGGCCGCAGACTGGCCCGGCTGGCGCGCAGCCACCAGGTCATCGTGGTCACCCACCTGCCGCAGGTCGCGGCGTTCGCCGACCGGCACCTGGTGGTCGACAAGACCGCGGACGGGATCCTCACCCGGTCCGGGGTCCGGGTGCTGGACGAGGCGCAGCGCGTCGTCGAACTCGCCCGGATGCTGGCGGGCATGGACTCCACCGACACCGGCCGGGCGCACGCCGAGGAGCTGCTGGCCGCGGCGAAAGCCGACAAGGACAGCGTTCCGGTGGTGCGGCGGAAGAAGAAGAAATGAGCCGGCGAGCGCTCGGGGTCGCCCTCGCGGTGATCGCCGCGGCGACCTCGGTCCTGGCCACCTTCCTGCCCTACAGCTGGATCGGCACCAACCTGGGCGCCACCCGGTTCGGGTTCACCACGACCGGGTGGGACAAGTACACCGAAGCCGGCCCGCTGCCCGACCTCGGGCCGCAGGCGCAGACCGGCGTGCCGGTCGTCATCGCGGCCGTCCTGCTCGCGGTCGGCGCGGCCCTGGTGTTCCTGCCCCCGCACCAGCGGCGGGCCGGCCAGTACACGGCGGTCGCCGCGACCGGGCTGCTCATCGGCTCGGTGTGGACGACGTTCGCCGTCGTCACGGCCGGCTTCACGCCGACCTTCCGCGACGCGGAGATGACCCTCGCCCACGAGTACGGCGTCGGCCTGTGGCTGCTGGTGGCGGCGTGCGCGGTGGCGATCGCGGCCACGGTGTTCCTGCACGGCGAACCCGCCGCACCCCGTCCCGCTCCGGAAGGCGTGATCGTGCACAGGCCGCAAGACGAGACCGACGACGACACCCCGCCGTTCGGCATCTCGGTGCCCGTCCTGCCCGAGGGCTACCTGGGCCCGGACCACCCCGCGCCCGGTGCGGCCGCCGGCCCCGCCGACCGGACCGACGCGCCGGAGCGGACGACGTGACCCGGCGGGTGGCGGGCGTGGTGGCGCTGCTGATCGCCGCGGTGCTGGTGTTCGCCGGGACGTTCCTGCCGCTCTACACGCAGCTGTGGGACCTCGGCGGCACACCCCGCTTCATCTGGACGATCGAGCAGACGTCGTGGCTGGTGCGCAGCGACCGGCAGGCCGTGTTCGGGCGGGGCGCGCTGTTCGGCGTGCCGATGGTCGTCGGGGCGCTGCTCATGGTGCTCGGCGCGGCACGCGCGGGCGTGCGGTGGGGGCGGCTGCTCGCGTTCGCCGGTTCGCTGCTGCTGATGGGCGGCACGTGGGCGGTCGCGCAGTACGTGTTCGCCATGCACTTCGTCGACAAGCCCGACGACGTGAACATCACCACCACCATTGGGCCCGGCATGTGGACGCTGCTGGTCGCTGGTGTGCTCGCGGTCGCGGGCGGGCTCCTCGTGCAGGAGTGGCCGCCCCGCGCGCCCCGACCGGAAGGAGCCGTCGTGTACCAGATCGAGGGTGCCGACGACGACACGCCGCCGTTCGGCATCCCCGTCGCCGAACTGCCGGTCACCACGTTCGGCGACCCCTACCCGGCGGGTACCGGAGTCGGTGCCGACGTCGATCCCACCCCGCGCCCGGGAACCGGCACCGGGGTGGGCGAGCCGGGCGGGAGAACCGGGCCGTGACCCGCAAGGCGCTGGGCGTGGTCGCGCTCGCCGTGGGCGCGCTGCTGGTGTTCGCCGGCTGCGTGCTGGAGCTGTACCGGCTCGACGGGCCGAGCACCCCCGGCACCGGCGGGTTCGCGTTCACCCCGTGGAACGTCGATTTCAAGTCCGAGCGCGCGACGCCGCCCAGTACCCAGCGCAGCCCCCAGTGGGGGTACGCGCTGGTCCTGGCCGGGGCGCTGGCCGCGTTCGCCGCCGCCACCCAGTTCCGGTCCGGCCGGCTCGCGACCGTCGGCCGGCTCGCGTCGGCGGTGGCCATCGGCCTGGTCGGAGCCACCACGTGGGCCGCGTCCACCACGGTCACCACGCTGTTCGGCGGCGGCCGGGAACCGTCGCCGAGGTTCCACCTGGTCGTCGGCTCCGGGCTGTGGACGCTGATCACCGCGTGTTCGGTGCTCCTGGTCGGGACGCTGCTGGTGCAGGACTGGCCCGCCCTCGTGCCCCGACCCGAAGGCCCGGTCGTCCACCGGGTCGGCGGCCACGACGACGACACCCCGCCGTTCGGCATCCCCCTCCCGGACCCGGCCGGCCCGCCCGCCCCGGACCCGACCGGCCCGCCCGCCGCCGCGCCCGGGGTCGACCGTACGAGCGAAGACCATCCCCCTACCGGGGGTAATCCGTCCACTGTGGAACAGTGACCTGGCTGACCTGCCCGGACCGCTCGGCGTGTTAGCCCGGAACCTGCCACGACGTGAGTCACCATCGGGTAATGAAGCTCTCCGGGTTGCTCAGCCGCACGAACCACGAACTGCCAGGTGTCACCGGCGTGGCGCGGGTCGATCGTCGGTCCGGCGACCTGCTGCGCAAGCTCAGCCCGGGTGACATCGCCGTGCTCGACCACGTCGACATCGACCGCCGCACCGCCGAGGCGCTGGTCAGCGCCGAGGTCGTCGGGGTGGTCAACGCGTCGCCGTCCATCTCCGGCCGGTTCCCCAACCTCGGGCCCGAACTGCTCATCGAGGCGGGCATCCCGCTGATCGACGGCGTCGGCACCGGCGTGCTGCGGGAGCTGAAGGACGGCACCAAGCTGCGGCTGCACGAAGGCGCGGTCTACGCGGGCGAGAAGGAGGTCGGGCGCGGCGTCGAGCAGAGCGCCGAATCCATCGCCGACGCGATGATCGAGGCGAAGGCCGGGATGGCCGCGCAGCTGGAGGCGTTCTCCGCGAACACCATCGAGTTCCTGCGCCGCGAACGCGCCCTCATCCTCGACGGCATCGGCGTGCCCGAGGTGTTCGTCCCGGTGCGCGACCGCCAGGTGCTGGTCGTCGCGGGCGGCCCCAAGCACGCCGAGGAGCTGCGCAGGCTGCGCAAGTACATCCGCGAGTACCGGCCGGTGCTGGTCGGCGTCGACGCGGGCGCGGACACCCTGCACGACGCCGGGTACAAGCCGGACATCATCGTCGGCGACCCGGACGGCATCGGCACCGAGACGTTGAAAGCCGGCGCAGAGGTCGTGGTGCCCGCCCAGACCGACGGCCACGCGCCCGGCCTGGAGCGCATCCAGGACCTGGGGATCGGCGCGGTGACCTTCCCGGCCACCGGCAACGCCGAAGACCTCGCGCTGCTGCTCGCCGAGGCGCACGGCGCGTCGCTCGTGGTGACCGTCGGGTTGCAGGCCGGGCTGCGCGAATTCCTGGACCGGGGGCACTCGGGCTCCAACCCGTCCACGTTCCTGACCAGGTTGAAGCTCGGCAGCAAGCTGGTGGACGGCGAGGCCGTCGCCACGCTGCACCGCAGCCGGGTGTCGCTCGGGGTGATGTTGTTGCTGGTCCTCGCCGCCGTGATCGCCATGGTGGCGGCACTGGCGGTGTCCGGGGTGGGGCAGGCGTACGTCGATGTGGCGGTGGACGGGTTCCGG
Source organism: Saccharothrix sp. NBAS 001 (assembly GCF_056640475.1). NCBI lineage: Bacteria > Bacillati > Actinomycetota > Actinomycetes > Pseudonocardiales > Pseudonocardiaceae > Saccharothrix > Saccharothrix sp. NBAS 001. Next base: position 5,657,227 of record NZ_CM153251.1, on the reverse strand, counting down.
TCCGTCGTCGACTGGTTCAAGGGGCTGTTCTCATGATCTCGATGCGCTACCACATCGTCTCGATCACGGCGGTGTTCCTGGCGTTGGCCGTAGGGGTGGTCCTCGGCTCGACCGCGATCAGCAGCAGGCTGCTGTCCGGGTTGACCGACGACAATTCTTCGTTGGGCAAGGAAGTCGCCGACTTGCAGGCGTCGCAGAACGGGTTGAACGCGAAACTCGCCGACGCGGACCGTTTCGCGACCTCGATCGGCCCGCTCGCGGTGAAGGGATTGCTGGCCGAGCGGACGGTCGTCCTGGTGACGACCGCCGACGCCAAGCCGAATGACCGCGACGCGCTGGTCGAATTGCTCCGGTCGTCCGGGGCGGCGGTCACCGGCGAATTGCAGCTGACCGACGCGTTCACCGATCCGAAGAAAGCCGACCAGCTGCGCGACCTGGTGGCCAGGCTGCAACCGGCCGGGACCCAACTGCCGACCGGCGGCGACCCCGGCACCCGCGCCGGCGGGCTGCTGGGGGCGTTGCTGCTGCTGAACAAGGACAACAACCAGCCGCAGGCGTCGCCGGACGAGAGCGCGGCGGCACTGGCCGGCCTGTCGGCGGCGGGCTTCGTGAAGCCGGGGCAGGGGCTGCGGCCCGCGCAGTTGGCGGTGGTGTTGACCGGCGGGTCGGTGTCCGGCGACTCGGCGGGCGACCGCGCGGCGACGGTGGCCAGGTTCGCGACCCAGCTGGACCGGTCCGGTGCCGGGACGGTGCTGGTCGGTGGTGAGGGTTCGGCGAACGGGACCGGCGCGGTGGGCGTGGTGCGGGCGGACACGGCGGCGACGTCGGTGCTGTCGACCGTGGACAACATCGGAACGGCGGCGGGCCGTGTGGTGGCGGTGCTGGCGCTGCGCGAACAACTGGAAGGAAAATCCGGGCGGTATGGGGTGGCGGGGAATGCGGAAGCCCCGGCACCGGGTGCGGTGGGGTAAGACGGTGGAGTAACGCGGCGGGTGGGGCGGTGCGGGTAACGCAGTAGGCCGAGTGGTGGGGTAGAGTGGTGAATGTCAGATACGGGAACGACGAATCGGTACAAGCGTCACCCCATTCGGTGAAGCTCCAAGGATTCCGGCACTAATCGGGAACCCCATTCGTTGCCGTAAATAAACGGACACGCCCCGCGGCACCCAAGCCCTGCCCACCCTGCCCACCCTCAAGTCGCCCTTAGCTTCCGCCCTCCGACCCATTCCCCTGTCCCTCCCGACCCCTGTCCCACCCACGTCCGTCCCCTCCGAACCAAGCTCGGCACGGACTGATCGCGGACGAACGAATCGCGGACCGGGAACGGGGAACGGACGGATGCTCGCCCAGTGGTCTGCGCTCGACCGCGAAGCTCGACGGCCAAGCTCGACAGCCAAGCTCAGGCTCGACAGCCAAGCTCAGGCTCGACAGCCAAGCTCAGGCTCGACAGCCAAGCTCAGGCTCGACAGCCAAGCTCAGGCTCGGCGGCTTGAGTTCGGCAGGTCGCCCACGGCAGCTGGTCGGCCAGCCGGTGGCCGTCGAACTTGGCCGTCGAGCCTGAGCGGAGCCGGCGGGCGGTGTTTCCGATCACGCGATGCGGGCCGACGCAGTTGCCTGACCGCTCCGGCTGCTAACTGCCCGGCTGCTAACGGTCCCGGCTGCGTGCCCTCGCTCTAGGCGCGTGCTGTGGCTGCGTGCTCGCGCTGCCTCTGCGTGCTCCGACTGTGGCTACATGGTCCGGCTGCCTGCCCTGGAGGTGGGCCGGGTCCAGAGGACGGGGCAGCCGACTGTCCCGACGCATCCCGACGCTTGGGTGCGCTTGGCGGACGAGCCTGGATGCCGAGCACCAACAGGCGTTGCGGACGGATGGTGCACGGATGGATGCTCGCCCGCTGCCCGCTGCCCGCTGCCCGCTGCCCGCTGCCCGCTGCCCGCTGCCCGCTGCCCGCTGCCCGCTGCCCGCGAGGCGTTCGCAGGGGCCAACGCCCGCTGGCCCTTCGCCCCAAGCCCCTTTGCCCGCCCTGCCACGGGCCGCAGGCTGGCGGCGCGCCTTGCCGCGTGAGGCGGGGAGGCGCACCTACTTCCCTGTGGGAGCTGGATGCAGGGGCTGCGGGAGCTGGGTTGCGAGCGACGGGCAAGCGGGCAGCGGGCGGAGGGGCTTTGGGGCGAAGGGGCTGGGCTCGGAGGGTGGGCTTTGGGTTACGCGGCAGCGAGGCCGCTTGTGGCAACGTGGCCGCGAGGGGGAGGGCGAGCGTGGGCGCGGGCGTAGGCGCGGGTTACGCGCCTACGTAGGTGGCCAGGTGTTGGGCGGTGAGGGTGGAGCGGGCTGCTACGAGGTCGGCGGGGGTGCCTTCGAAGACGATTTGGCCGCCGTCGTGGCCTGCGCCGGGGCCCAGGTCGATGATCCAGTCCGCGTGGGCCATGACGGCTTGGTGGTGTTCGACCACGATCACCGACTTGCCCGAGTCCACCAGGCGGTCCAGCAGGCCCAGGAGTTGTTCCACGTCGGCCAGGTGCAGGCCGGCGGTGGGCTCGTCCAGGACGTAGATGCCGCCCTTCTCCGCCATGTGGGTGGCCAGTTTCAGGCGCTGGCGTTCGCCGCCGGACAGCGTGGTGAGCGGCTGGCCCAGGCTCAGGTAGCCCAGGCCCACGTCGGCCAGGCGTTGCAGGACGGCGTGGGCGGCCGGGGTCCGGGTTTCTCCGGTGCCGAAGAACTCCTCGGCCTCGGTCACCGACATCGCCAGCACCTCGCTGATGTCGCGGCCGCCGAAGTGGTGGTCCAGGACCGACGGTTCGAAGCGCTTGCCCTCGCACATCTCGCACGTCGTCGCGACGCCGGCCATCATGCCCAGGTCCGTGTAGATCACGCCGGCGCCGTTGCAGTTGGGGCAGGCGCCTTCCGAGTTCGCGCTGAACAGCGCCGGCTTCACCCCGTTGGCCTTGGCGAACGCCTTGCGGATCGGGTCGAGCAGGCCGGTGTAGGTCGCCGGGTTGCTGCGCCGGGAACCCCGGATCGCGCCCTGGTCCACCGACACCACGCCCTCGCCCGCCGGGATCGAGCCGTGCACCAGCGAACTCTTGCCGGAGCCCGCCACCCCCGTCACCACGACCAGCACGCCGAGCGGGATGTCCACGTCCACGTCGCGCAGGTTGTGCTTCGACGCGCCGCGGATCTTCAGCGCTCCCTTCGGCGCGCGCACCGCTTCCTTGACCGACGCCCGGTCGTCGAAGTGCCTGCCGGTGATCGTGTCGGACGCCCGCAGCCCCTCCACGGTGCCCTCGAAGCAGACCGTGCCGCCGCCGGTCCCCGCGCCGGGACCGAGGTCGACCACGTGGTCGGCGATCGCGATCGTCTCCGGCTTGTGCTCCACGACCAGCACCGTGTTGCCCTTGTCGCGCAGCCGCAGCAGCAGGTTGTTCATCCGCTCGATGTCGTGCGGGTGCAGGCCCGTCGTGGGCTCGTCGAACACGTAGGTGACGTCGGTGAGCGACGACCCGAGGTGGCGGATCATCTTGACCCGCTGCGCCTCGCCGCCGGACAGCGTGCCCGACGCCCGGTCCAGCGACAGGTAGCCCAGGCCGATCTCGACGAACGACGCCAGCGTGTGGTGCAGCGTCGCGAGCAGCGGCGCGACCGACGGTTCGGCCAGCCCGCCGACCCACTCGGCCAGGTCGCTGATCTGCATCGCGCACGCGTCGGCGATGTTGATCCCGGCGATCTTCGACGACCGCGCGCCTTCGCTGAGGCGGGAGCCGCCGCACTCGGGGCACGTGGTGAAGGTGACCGCCCGGTCCACGAACGCCCGGATGTGCGGTTGCAGCGACTCCTTGTCCTTGGACAGGAACGACTTCTGGATCTTCGGGATCAGCCCCTCGTAGGTGAGGTTGACGCCGTCGACCTTGACCTTGACCGGGTCCTTGTACAGGAAGTCGTTGAGTTCCTTCTTGGTGTACTTGCGGATCGGCTTGTCCGGGTCGACGAAACCGGACTCGGCGTAGACCCGCACCGTCCAGAAGCTGTCGGACTTCCAGCCGGGGATGGTGAACGCGCCCTCGGACAGCGACTTCGAGTCGTCGTAGAGCTGCGTGAGGTCGATGTCGGACACCGAACCCCGGCCCTCGCAACGCGGGCACATGCCGCCGGTGACGGTGAAGCTGCGCCGTTCCTTCACGGTCTTCCCGGCGCGCTCCATGGTGACCGCGCCCGCGCCGCTGATCGAGGCGACGTTGAACGAGAACGCCTGCGGCGAGCCGATGTAGGGCTTGCCGATCCGGCTGAACAGGATGCGCAGCATCGCGTTCGCGTCGGTGGCGGTGCCGACCGTGGACCGGGTGTCGCCGCCCATCCGCTGCTGGTCCACGACGATCGCGGTGGTCAGGCCGTCGAGCACGTCGACCTCGGGACGCGCGAGCGTCGGCATGAAGCCCTGCACGAACGCGCTGTAGGTCTCGTTGATCATCCGCTGCGACTCGGCGGCGATCGTGCTGAACACCAGCGAACTCTTGCCCGAGCCGGACACGCCGGTGAACACCGTCAGCCGGCGCTTGGGCAGTTCGACGCTGATGTCCTTGAGGTTGTTCACGCGCGCCCCGTGCACGCGGATCAGGTCGTGGCTGTCGGCTTCGTGCAGCCCCTCGGGCCGGGGTGCCGCGGACTTGGGCGCCGCGGACTTGGGCGCTGCGGATTGGGGGGCCGCCGACCGGGGCGTCGTCTTCCTGGCCATGCTCGTCGTGTCTCCATCTGTCAGGCGGGGCGCGGCAACGGTCCGCCCGGTCGGTCGGGGGGAACGGGATCAGCCGGGTCGTCGGGTGGTCGGGGTGCTCAGCGCACTTCCTGGATCCGGATCAGGTTGCCGGCGGGGTCGCGGAACGCGCAGTCGCGGACGCCGTAGGGCTGGTTGGTCGGCTCCTGGACCACCTCGGCGTCGCCGGACTGGAGGCGGGCGAACGTGGCGTCGAGGTCCTTCGTCGCGAAGTTGATGCCGGCGTAGGTGCCCTTGGCCATCATCTCGGCGATGGTGCGGCGCTCGTCCTCGGTGACGCCCGGGTCGGCGGCCGGCGGGTGCAGCACGATGGACGTGCCGGGCTGGTCGGGCGGGCCGACGGTGAGCCAGTGCACCCCGCCGTACTCGACGTCGTTGCGGACCTCGAAGCCGAGGGTGTCGCGGTAGAAGGCCAGCGACTCGGCGGCGTCGTTGTGGGGGAGGTACGTCTGGTGGATGGTGATGTCCATGGCGGCCACATTAAGTCGGGGTCGAGGACCGCGCTTCTCGATTCCTGACCGGTCGCGTCACCTGTTTGGCCACGCACGCCGGCATGCCCTCGGTCGCCTGCGCCTCCTGGTTGCGGTAGGTGCTCGGGGGCACGCCGACCAGCTCGGTGAAGCGCGTGCTGAAGGTGCCCAGCGAGGAGCAGCCGACCGCGAAGCAGACTTCGGTGACGCTGAGGTCGCCGCGGCGCAGCAGGGTCATCGCGCGCTCGATGCGCCGGGTCATCAGGTAGCCGTACGGCGACTCGCCGTAGGCGTTGCGGAACTCGCGGCTGAGGTGCCCGGCGGACATGTGGGCACCGCGCGCGAGTGCCTCGACGTCCAGCGGCTGCGCGTACTCGCGGTCGATCCGGTCGCGGACGCGCCGCAGCCGCGCGAGGTCGCGCAGGTGGTCTGCGGCCGATTTGCTCGTCACCCGCGCGATCGTGCCACACCGGGGGGCCGGCGGGCGGGGGACGCCGGTCCGCGCGGCGCACGTCACGGTGGCCCGTCCGTGCTGGTCGGGCACGCTCCGCGACCGGGCTCGGCGCGGGTCCGCCGGGGGCGGTGGCCGGCCGGTCGGGGCGGCGGCGGGCCCACCACGGTCGGGGCTAGGCCATCCGAGTGATGGTTTGCCGGACCAGGAGCGCGCTCGGTGACCGGTGGCGTGTTAGCGTTAGGGCCCGTGGACAGGGCCGGTTGCCCTGCGGAACTTCAGACCACGGGGAGCCTCCTTGGTGCTTCAGGCACGTACGACCAAGCACGTTTTCGTCACCGGGGGCGTGGCCTCCTCCCTGGGCAAGGGACTCACCGCCTCCAGCCTCGGCCAGTTGCTGACCGCCCGGGGCCTGCGGGTGACCATGCAGAAGCTGGACCCGTACCTCAACGTGGACCCCGGCACGATGAACCCCTTCCAGCACGGCGAGGTGTTCGTCACCGACGACGGCGCGGAGACCGACCTCGACATCGGTCACTACGAGCGGTTCCTCGCCCGCGACCTGTCCGGGGACGCCAACGTCACCACCGGGCAGGTGTACTCCGAGGTGATCGCCAAGGAGCGGCGCGGCGAGTACCTGGGCGACACGGTCCAGGTGATCCCGCACATCACCGACGAGATCAAGCGCCGGATCCGGGCGATGGCTGAGCCCGGCGCGGACGGCGTCGCGCCGGACGTGGTGATCACCGAGGTCGGCGGGACCGTGGGCGACATCGAGTCGCTGCCGTTCCTCGAAGCCGCCCGCCAGGTCCGCCACGACGTGGGCCGCGACAACGTGTTCTTCCTGCACGTCTCGCTGGTCCCCTACCTCGCGCCCTCCGGCGAGCTGAAGACCAAGCCGACCCAGCACTCGGTCGCCGCGCTGCGCAACATCGGCATCCAGCCCGACGCCATCGTGTGCCGCGCGGACCGGGAGATCCCGGACGCGCTCAAGCGCAAGATCGGCCTGATGTGCGACGTCGACACGGAGGCCGTGGTCGCCGCGGTCGACGCGCCGTCGATCTACGACATCCCCAAGGTGCTGCACGGCGAGGGCCTCGACGCCTACGTGGTGCGCCGGCTCGGGCTGCCGTTCCGCGACGTCGACTGGACGGTGTGGGGCGACCTGCTCGACCGCGTGCACAACCCGGCCGAGCGGGTGCGGATCGCGCTGGTCGGCAAGTACGTCGACCTGCCGGACGCGTACCTGTCGGTCACCGAGGCGCTGCGCGCCGGCGGGTTCGCCAACCACGCCAAGGTCGAGGTCGTGTGGGTGCCGTCCGACGAGTGCCAGACGCCCTCCGGCGCGGCGCACGCGCTGGCCGGGCTCGACGGCGTGCTGATCCCCGGCGGGTTCGGGGTGCGCGGCATCGAGGGCAAGATCGGCGCGATCACCTACGCGCGCACCCGGGGCATCCCGCTGCTGGGCCTGTGCCTGGGGTTGCAGTGCCTGGTGATCGAGGCGGCGCGCAACCTCGCGGGCATCACCGACGCGAACTCGGCCGAGTTCGACGAGGGCGGCTCGCCGGTGATCAGCACCATGGCCGACCAGCAGGACGTGGTCGCCGGGCAGCGCGACATGGGCGGCACGATGCGGCTGGGCGCCTACCCGGCCAAGCTCGTGCCGGGTTCGCAGGTCGCGCGCGCGTACGGGGTGGCCGAGGTGTCCGAGCGGCACCGCCACCGCTACGAGGTGAACAACGCCTACCGGGACAAGCTCGGCAAGGCCGGGCTGGTGTTCTCCGGGACGTCGCCGGACGGGCGGCTGGTCGAGTTCGTGGAACTGCCCGAGGACGTGCACCCGTTCTTCGTCGCGACCCAGGCGCACCCGGAGCTCAAGAGCCGGCCGACCAGGCCGCACCCGCTGTTCGCGGCGTTCGTGAAGGCGGCGCTGGACTACCGGCTCGCCGACCGGCTGCCGCTGCCGGAGACCGCAGGGGCGGCGAAGTGAGGCACGAGTTCAGCACCGCGTCCACGCGCGACGTGCACATCGGGCGGGTCGTCGGCCTGCGGGTGGACGAGGTCGTCATGCCCGGCGGCGGGACCGCGACCCGCGAGGTCGTCGAGCACCTGGGCGCGGTCGCGGTGGCGGCCGTGGACGAGGACGGCCTGGTCACGCTCATCCACCAGTACCGGCACCCGCTGGGCAAGCGGTTGTGGGAGCTGCCCGCCGGGCTGCTGGACTCGCCCGCCGAGCAGCCCGTGGAGGCGGCCCGGCGCGAGCTGGTGGAGGAGGTCGGGCTGGCGGCGCGCGAGTGGGTGACGCTGGTCGACGTCGCCGCGTCGCCCGGGTTCACCGACGAGGTGGTGCGGGTGTTCCTGGCCCGAGGGCTGTCCGAGGTCGAGCGGGAGATGATGGGCGAGGAGGAGGCGGACCTGGAGGTGCGGCGGGTTCCGCTGGACGACGCGGTGGCGATGGCGCTGGCCGGCGAGATCGTGAACGGCGCGGCGGTGGCCGGGGTGCTCGCGGCGCAGGCCGTGCTGGCGGGGCGGGCGCAGGGTCGCCCGGCGGACGCCCCCTTCGCGGACCGCCCGACCAGGTTCGCCGCCCGGGGCCGCTGACCCCGGTCGACAGGGTGGGCCGGACCGCTGCGGTCCGGACCGGACGTCGGTCCGCCGCCCGCGAGAGCACTCGCGGGCGGCGGACCTGTCTTTCCGGTCCTACCGGGGCCCGGGACCGTCTCGCGGCTCCCTGCTCCCGTCGACGGCCGCGCGCAGGAAACCGTCACGGTCTGCCGACCCCAACCGCAGCCCGAGCGCGTCGGCCAAGTCCCGCAGCGTCGCCACGGTGAGGCCCGGGGCGGTGCCGGATTCCAGCTGCTGGACGGTGCGCACGCCGACCGCGGCACGCTCGGCCGGTGTTCCCCGGGTCAGCCCCCGGTCCTCCCGGGTCCGGCGCAAGAGCGTCCCGAACCCGTCGGCCACCCTGGCGCGCGCCTCCAGCACGGTGACCGCCGACAGGAAGGTCTCGCGCTCGTCCGGCCCCGACCCGAGCGCGTCGGCCAGGACCTGCGCCGTCCACGACCGGGTACTGGCGAAGTCGCCGGCCTCCAGCCGCCGGATGGTGCGCACACCCGGGTCGCAGAGCACGGCCGGCTGCTCCTGAGTGAGGGCTTTGCGCTTCCGCGCTCGTCGGAGCACCGCGCCGAACTCCGCCGCCTCCGCGCCGCCCGATGGGGTCATCCGGTCACCGATTCCGCCCCCCGGCCGTCGGCCCGACTGCGCAGGTCACAGCGGCGAACAGGCCGTCACACCGGCAAGCTCTGGCGGGTTGGCCGGCCGTCGGACCCGGCGGCGATCTGCGACGCGCCGGCAACCGCGAACAGCACCACCACCGTGGCCGGGTGCGGACGTCGGACGCGCATACGTCCGGTGTGCCGAGCCGGTCCGTGCGGGACAATGGGTCGCATGGGTGTGCGGGGACCGGTCGCGGTCGCGGTGGCGGCCGTGGGGGCCGGGGTGGGGTTGGTGTTCTTCGACCCCAACGGGCCGGGGTCGGTCTGGCCGCCGTGCCCGCTCTACGCGTTGACCGGCATCCAGTGCCCTGCCTGCGGTTCCACCCGGATGGTGCACGCCCTGCTGCACGGCGACCTGGCGGCGGCGTGGCAGCTCAACGCCGTGATGCTGGTGGCCGGGCTGCCGCTGCTCGGGTGGCTGTGGCTGCGCTGGTTGCGCGCGGCCCGGCGGGACGAGCGAACGCCACCACTGCCCCCGAAGGTGGGGGTGCCGGTGGTGGCGCTCGCGGTGGTCTGGATGCTCGTGCGGAACCTGGCCTGGTGAGCCCGGGGGGCTAGTCGCGCAGCTTGCGGCCCTGGCTGTCGGTCCCGCCGTTGACCAGCAGGATGATGCCGTCGATCAGCGACCAGATCCCGCACCCGCCGCAGGTCAGCAGCTGGGCCACGCCGATCCCGGTGTCGCCGATGTAGAACCGGCCGATGCCGAACGGCAGCACCAGTTGCAGCACGCCGGCCGCGATGCGCGACTTGTCCGACAGCGGCTGACCGGTCAGCGGGTCCACGCCGTAGGGCGCGTTCGGGCCGAAGCCCGGCGGCTGGGCGTAGGCGTAGTCCACGGGCGGGTAGCCCTGCGGAGGGCCCGGCGGGCTGTAGCCGGGCGCGTTGTAGCTCGGCGGCGGGGTGGCGTAGTCGGTGGGCGGCGCGTACTGCGTCTGCGGCGGCGGCTGCAACTGCGGGTGTGGTTGCGGCAGGTCGTGGAACAGGGCCATGAGTTCGGCGGCGGTCTCGGCGGCGGTCGCGTAGCCGACCCGCTGCTCGTACTCGCCGATCTCCAGGCGGCCCGCCGCGAAGTGGTCGTTGAGCGCGCTGATGGCAGCCTCGCGCTGCTGGTTGCCGATGCGCACCTGGTGGGGTTCCGACACAACTCGCACGCTAACAGCCCGCGCCCGCCTGTTCAGCCGGAACCCGCCGGGCGACCTACGCTGACCTGGTGTTGGTCGGAATCCCTCGGGAGCTGAAGAACCAGGAGCACCGGGTCGCCATCACCCCGGCGGGCGTGGTCGAGCTGACCAGGCGCGGTCACCGGGTGCTGGTGGAGGCCCGCGCGGGCGAGGGCAGCGCCATCCCGGACGTCGAGTTCGCGGCGGCCGGCGCGCGGATCGCGCCCACCGCGGACGACGTGTGGGGCGCGGCCGAACTCGTCCTCAAGGTCAAGGAGCCGGTCGCCGAGGAGTACCACCGGATGCGGCCCGGCCAGACCCTGTTCACCTACCTGCACCTGGCCGCGGACCCCGAGTGCACGCGCGCGGTCGTCGCCGCCGGCGTCGACGCCATCGCCTACGAGACCGTGCAGCTCGCGGACGGCTCGCTGCCGCTGCTCGCCCCGATGAGCGAGGTCGCCGGGCGGATGGCCGCCCAGGTCGGCGCGCACTGCCTGGAGCGCAACCAGGGCGGGCGCGGCGTGCTGCTCGGCGGTGTGCCGGGTGTCCCGGCGGGCCGGGTCGCGGTGCTCGGCGCGGGCGTGGCCGGGATGAACGCGGCGGCCATCGCGCTCGGGTTGCAGGCCGAGGTGGTGGTGCTGGACACCAACGTCAACCGGCTGCGGCAGATCGACTTCACCTACCGGGGGCACCTCCAGACCGTGGCGAGCAACGCCTACGAGGTGGAGCAGGCGTGCCGGTGGGCCGACCTGGTGATCGGCGCGGTGCTCGTGCCCGGCGCGAAGGCGCCCCGGCTGGTGGACAACCACCTGGTGTCGACCATGCGGCCCGGCTCGGTCCTGGTGGACGTCGCGATCGACCAGGGCGGCTGCTTCGCCGACTCGCGCCCCACCACCCACGACGACCCGACCTTCCGGGTGCACGGCTCGCTGTTCTACTGCGTGGCCAACATGCCCGGCGCGGTGCCGCACACCTCGACGTGGGCGCTCGCGAACGTCACACTGCCGTACGTGATCGCATTGGCGGACAAGGGTTTCCGGCGGGCCGTGGCGGACGACCCGGCGCTGGCCAAGGGCGTGAACGCGGTGCACGGCACGATCGTGCAGGCCGAGGTGGCCAGGGCGCACAACCTGCCGCACGTGCCGCTGGCGCAGCTGTGAGCGACCCGACCGCGCGCGCCGCGATCACCTCGTTCCTCGACCACCTGGCCGTGGAGCGCGGCACCGCCCGCAACACGCTCGACTCCTACACCCGCGACCTGCGCCGCTACGCCGAGCACCTGGACGCCCGAGGCGTGGACCGGCTGTCCGGCGTGACCGAGGCGCTGGTGGGGGACTTCCTGGCGGGCCTGCGCGAATCCGGGCTCGCCGAGTCGTCCGCCGCGCGGACCCTGGTCGCGGTGCGCGGCCTGCACAAGTTCGCCCACCTCGAAGGACTGACGCCGACCGACCCGGCGCGCTCGGTGCGCCCACCCACCCCGCCGCGCCGGCTGCCCAAGGCGCTGCCGGTGGACGACGTGCTGCGGCTGCTGGACGTACCCGGCACGCTGCGCGACCGCGCCCTGCTGGAACTGCTGTACTCCAGCGGCGCGCGGATCTCCGAGGTGGTCGGGCTGGACGTGGACGACGTGGACACCGCCGAGCGGACCGTGCTGCTCGACGGCAAGGGCGGCAGGCAGCGGCTGGTGCCGGTGGGCCGCCCGGCGCTGGCCGCGCTGGATGCCTACCTGGTGCGGGCCCGCCCGACGCTGGTCAAGCGCGGTACGCCGGCGCTGTTCCTCAACGCCCGGGGCGGCCGGCTGTCCCGGCAGACGGCGTGGCAGGTGCTCAAGACCGCGGCGCAACGGGCGGGCATCACCGCCGAGGTCTCGCCGCACACCCTGCGCCACTCGTTCGCCACGCACCTGCTGGAGGGCGGCGCGGACGTGCGGGTGGTGCAGGAGCTGCTGGGACACGCCTCGGTGACCACCACCCAGGTCTACACCCTGGTCACGGTCAACACGCTGCGCGAGGTCTACGCGACCGCGCACCCCCGTGCGACCGGTGGAACGTGAGCCCTCCACGGGTACTGTGGGGCATCCCACTCGGACGTCAGCCTTTCGGGTGACGTTCGCAGGGGGTGACATCCCGCGGCCGACCACGTAGAACACAAGCCCCACCCCGGACGCGACAAGCTGGAGGAGCCGTGCCGGTGCCCAACATCGACGAGCCGGACGCCGCCGCCATCGACCTCTGCGCGGTGCTGCACGCGCTGAGCGACCCGACCCGGCTGGCCGTCGTCCTCCAGATCGAGGCCGACGGTGAGCGCTGCTGCGGCGCGCTCGCCGTGGACGTCGCCAAGTCGACGCTGTCCCAGCACCTGCGGGTGCTGCGCGAGGCGGGCATCACCCGGACCAGGGCGTGCGGGAACCAGCGGTGGGTGTCGCTGCGCCGCGAAGACCTGGACGCGCTGTTCCCCGGGCTGCTCGACGTCGTGCTCAGGGCGGCCGATCGGACCACCGCCGTGCGTTGAGAACTCCTCGCCCGCGCTACGGCGAGGCGCGTTGCCGGGTCCCGGCGGTGTGCTTAGGCTGCGCCCAGGCAGAGGACTAGGAATCGGGAAGGCGATGTCGACACCGGAACACGCGGGCCCGTGGGGCGGCCCTCCGCCGCCCACGCCACCGTCCGGTGTGCCGAGGGCGTCGGTCGAACTGAGCCTCGCCCCGCACGCCGCGCCGGCCGACGAGGACGCCGCGGAGCAGTCGGTGGGCGAAATAGGCCCCACCGGACGACCATTGCGCTTCGTGTCGGAACCACCCCTGATCGCCCACCACGGGCCGGCGAAGATCCTGGCCATCTGCAACCAGAAGGGCGGGGTCGGCAAGACCACCTCCACGATCAACCTGGGCGCGGCGCTGACCGAGTACGGCCGCCGCGTGCTGCTGGTCGACTTCGACCCGCAGGGCGCGCTGTCGGTGGGCCTGGGCGTGCACCCGCACCAGCTGGACCAGACCATCTACAACGTGATCATGGAACGCGACGTGACGGTCCGCGACGTGATCATGCAGACCCACGTCGAGGGCATGGACCTGCTGCCCAGCAACATCGACCTGTCGGCGGCGGAGATCCAGCTGGTCTCCGAGGTGGGCCGCGAGCACACCCTGGTCCGGACGCTGCGCCCGGTCATCGACCACTACGACTACGTGCTGGTCGACTGCCAGCCCTCGCTCGGGCTGCTCACGGTCAACGCGCTCGCGGCGGCCGACGGCGTCCTCATCCCGCTGGAGTGCGAGTTCTTCAGCCTGCGCGGGGTCGCGTTGTTGATAGACACCATCGAGAAGGTCAGGGAGCGGTTGAACCCCAAGCTCGAAATCACCGGCATCCTCGCCACCATGTACGACCCGCGCACCCTGCACTCCCGCGAGGTGATGGCGCGCGTGGTCGAGGCGTTCGGCGAAGTGGTGTTCGACACGGTGATCAACCGCACCGTCCGGTTCCCGGAGACGACCGTCGCCGGCGAGCCGATCACCCGGTGGGCGCCCCGCTCGGCGGGCGCGAAGGCGTACCGCGCGCTGGCGCGCGAGGTGATCGCCCGGTGACCCGACGCCCATCACTGCCGGGCGCGTCCGAACTGTTCCGCCTCACCAGCCCGTCGGTCTTCGACGCCGTGCCCGCGCAGCCCTCCGAGCAGGAGCAGGCCCCGCGCCGGGGCACCGGCCGGCAGAAGCACTCGACCAAGATCACCGTGTACGTGTCGGACGAGGAGCTGCTGGCGCTGGAGCACGCCCGGCTCGCGCTGCGCGGCGAGCACGGCCTGGCCGTCGACCGGGGTCGGGTGGTGCGCGAGGCCATCGCGATAGTGCTCGACGACCTGGAGGAGCACGGCGAGGACTCGTTGCTGGTCCGTAGGTTGCGCGAGCGGTGACCGGCGATCCACCCGTCGCCCCGACCCCTGCCGAGCCACCCGCCGACGAGCCCGTCGCGGACGGTCGCTTCAAGGTCAAGCTGACCAACTTCGAGGGCCCGTTCGACCTGCTGCTCCAGCTCATCTCGCAGCACACCCTCGACGTCACCGAGGTGGCGCTGCACCAGGTCACCGACGACTTCATCGCGCACATCCGGGCGCTGGGCGACAGCTGGGACCTGGACGAGACGACCGAGTTCCTGGTCATCGCGGCCACCCTGCTCGACCTCAAGGCGGCCCGCCTGCTGCCCGCGGGCGACGTCGAGGACGAGGAGGACCTGGCCCTGCTGGAAGCCCGCGACCTGCTGTTCGCGCGGCTGCTCCAGTACCGGGCGTACAAGCAGGTCGCCGCCCTGTTCGGCGAGCTGGAGCAGGGCGCGTACCGGCGCTACCCCCGGTCGGTGGCGCTGGAGGAGCGCTACGAGGGGCTGCTGCCCGAGGTGATGCTCGGGGTGGACGCGCGGCGGTTCGCCGAGATCGCGGCCGTGGTGTTCCGGCCCAGACCGGTCCGCACGGTGTCCACCTCGCACGTCCACCAGCACCGGGTCTCGGTGCGCGAGCACGCCGGGCTGCTGCGCGGGCTGCTCGCCGAGCGCGGCACCATGACCTTCGCCGAGGTGGTGGCCGAGTGCACCGAGACGATGGAAATCGTGGCCCGGTTCCTCGCGCTGCTGGAGCTGTACCGGGAGAAGGCGCTGGCGTTCGAGCAGCCCGACCCGCTGGGCGAGCTGCGCATCACGTGGGTCGGCGGCGCGGTCGAGGACGCCGAGGCGGAGGCCCGGGACGAGGACGAGGAGTACGGGTGACCGAGCCGGAGACCACCGCCGAGCAGGCCGTTGCCGAACCGGCCGGCGGCGCGCCGCCGCCGGCCGACGACGGGTTGTTCCCCGCGCCGACGCCCGCCGACGTGGCCGCCGACCCGGACGAGCCGGTGGCCGAGGCGGTCGAGGGGCTGCCCGACCTCACCGACGACGCGGAGTTCGAGGGCGCGCTGGAGTCCGTGCTGCTCGTCGTGGACAGCCCGATCGACGAGAAGCAGCTCGCCGGCGTGTTCGAGCAGCCGGTGAGGCGCGTCACGAAGGCCCTGCACGCGCTGGCCGCCCGGTACACCGACCGGCGCAGCGGCATCGACCTGCGTAGAATCGGCGACGGCTGGCGGTTCTACACGCGGGACCGCTTCGCGCCGTTCGTGGAGAAGCTGCTGCTCGACGGGCAGCGGGCCAAGCTCACCCGAGCCGCCCTGGAGACCCTGGCCGTCATCGCCTACCGGCAGCCCGTGACCCGGGCCCGGATCGCGGCGGTGCGCGGGGTGAACGTCGACGGGGTGATCCGCACGCTGGTCGCGCGCGGGCTCATCGCCGAGACGGGCACCGACACCGACACGGGCGGTCTCCTCTACCGCACGACCGAACTGTTCCTGGAGCGGTTGGGGCTGTCGTCGCTGGACGACCTGCCGCCGATCGCTCCCCTGTTGCCCGAAGTGGATGCGATCGACGATGTCTGACCAGGGACCCGAAGGGATTCGGCTCCAGAAGGTGCTCGCCAAGGCGGGTATCGCCTCTCGACGCGTGGCCGAGGAGCTGATCGACCTGGGCCGCGTCCAGGTCGACGGCGAGGTGGTCCGCGAGCAGGGCCGCCGGATCGACCCCGAGACGGCGGTCGTGCACGTCGACGGCGTGCGCGTGGTCCTCAAGGACGACGTGGTGACGCTCGTGCTGAACAAGCCGCGCGGCGTGCTGTCCACGATGCACGACGAGACGCACCGCCCGTGCGTCGGCGACTACCTGGCCAACCGCAAGGAACGGCTGTTCCACGTCGGCCGGCTGGACGCCGACACCGAGGGCCTGCTGCTGCTGACCAACGACGGCGACCTGGCGCACCGCCTGATGCACCCGTCGTACGGCGTGTCCAAGACCTACCTGGCCGAGGTGCCGGGCCCGGTCGCCAAGGACGTCGGCAAGCGGTTGCGCGCGGGCATCGAGCTGGAGGACGGGCCGGTCACGGTCGACTCCTTCAAGCTGATCTCCTCCGCGCCCGGCCGGGCGCTGGTCCAGGTCGTGATCCACGAGGGCCGCAAGCACATCGTGCGCCGGCTGCTGGAGGCGGTCGGGCACCCGGTGGAGCACCTGGTGCGCACCGCCGTGGGCGAGGTGCAGCTGGGCAACCAGCGCCCCGGCTCGATGCGGGTGCTCAACCGCCAGGAAGTCGGCTCGCTGTACAAGGCCGTCGGGCTGTAGGGCCCGACGGGGGTGTCCGGTCGCGACCGGACACCCCCGTTCCCCCTGGTGGAGCCCCCTCCGGCTCCACCTCACTCTTGGTACGCCGAACCCGTTGTCCAGCGTCGGCACGTGGACGCTGACCGGGTGGCGAGCGGGCGGGCGGTCCGACGTCCCGGTGGTCGAGCAGGCAGGCGCACCACTCGGCGGTGGCGCTGTCGGTGACCGCGCACCCGCCCCGACCGACGTGCACACCGCCCCTGCGCCGCCCCGACCACCGCCGGCACCTCGATGAGCTGCCTCGATCGGGACACCGACCCGGACCGGATCGGGGAGCGGATCTGCGGGACCGTCCACCCCTGCACGACCGGTGAGCAGCGGCGCGCGCACTTCCCGGACCAGCCGTTCGGCCCGCCGTGCCCCTGGCAGTCCGCTCGGAGGCTTCAGTGGGCGTTGACAGTCGCAACCCCTGGACCGGTGAATATTCGTGACAGTGATTTGTCGTGCACTCATTGTCGCGATGGGTGCCGACTCTCTAGATTGAGCCGCGTTGGCTGGGGTTGATCAACTGGAAGTAGGCGTTGCGCGTGCGTGCGCTCACCCGAGGACTGCTCGGTGTGGCCGGGTTCCTCGTCATCTGGGAGCTGTTCGGCCGGTCACGGCTGGTTCCCGCGGAGTATCTGCCGCCACCTTCGGTGGTCGGGGTCGAGTTAGCCGGGCTGCTGGGCGACCAGGCGTTCTTACGCGACGTCATCGCGACCGTGCTGGCGCTGCTGATCGCGGTGGGACTGTCCATCGGCATCGCCGTCCCCTTGGGACTGGTGCTGGGCAGCGTTCCCCCGGTGCGGCACGCGACCCGCGCGGTGGTCGAGTTCCTGCGGCCCATCCCGTCGGTCGCCCTGATCCCGCTGGCGATCCTGGTGCTCGGCATCGGGCCGGAGATGAAGATCACGCTCGCCGTGTACGCGGCGGTGTGGCCGATCCTGTTCAACACGATCTACGCGCTCGACGAGCTGGACCCCCTGCTCGTGGAGACCGCCCGGGTGTTCGGCACCGGCCGCGTGCGGGTGCTGTTCTCCGTGGCGCTGCCCAGTTCCCTCCCGTTCGTCCTCACCGGAATCCGGTTGGCCGCCACGACCTGCCTGGTCGTGCTGGTCAGCGTGGAACTGCTCGCCGGTGGTTCCGGCGGCGGGCTCGGGCAGTTCATCATGAACGCGCGCAGCGGCGCGGGCCGGATGGACCTGGTCCTCGCCGGGACCGTGGTCGCGGGCGTGATCGGGTTCGCGGTCAACGAGGGCCTGGAACGCGCGCAGCGCCGCTGGGTCGCGTGGAGTTCGGTCACCGGAGGACGGTCATGACCCGTTTCTTCCAGCGCTGGGCGGTGTTCGCGGGCCTCGTCGTGGTCTGGGAACTGCTGACCTGGTGGGCCGACGACCCGTTCTTCCCGCGTCCCACCGTGATCGCCGAGTCGGCGTGGACGCTGTGGCTGTCCGGTCCCGCGGACCACCTGTTCCTCACCTCCACGGTGTTCGACCACGTGTTCCCGAGCCTGGGCAGGCTGTTGGCCGGTTGGGGCATCGCCGCCCTGATCGGCGTCTCGCTCGGCGTGGCGCTCGGCCGTTCCGCGACGGCCATGCAGTACGCCGGGCCGCTGTTGACGTTCCTGCGCTCCATCCCCCCGCCGGCCCTGGTGCCGGTGTTCCTGCTGGTCTTCAGCGTCGGCACGCAGATGCAGCTCGCCACGATCGTGTTCGGCGTGCTGTGGCCGATCCTGCTCAACAGCGTCGACGGCGCCCGCTCCGTCGACGCGACCAAGTCCGAGACCTCGGCGGTGTTCCGCATCCCGAAGTTCCAGTGGGTCCTCGGGGTGGTCCTGCCGGCCGCCGCGCCGAAGATCTTCGCCGGGCTCCGGGTCAGCCTGTCGCTGTCCCTGGTGCTCATGGTGGTCTCGGAACTGGTCGGTACCGACAACGGGATCGGGTCGCAACTCCTCGTCGCCCAGCGGGAGTTCGACTTCCCCGACATGTGGGCCGGGATCGTCCTCTTGGGAGTTCTCGGCTACGCCCTCAACACCGTGCTCCTCGTCTTCGAGCGCCGCGCCCTGTCGTGGCAGCCGAAGCGGGAGCGCACCCCCGCGACGGTGGAGGCTTGACATGACCGCGATGTTGTCCGTGGCCGATCTCGGCCATACCTACCAGGCGAAGGACGGTGCCCACACCGCCATCGCCGACCTCTCGTTCACCGTGGGGCCGGGTGAGCTGGTCTGCGTGGTCGGCCCGTCCGGCTGCGGCAAGTCCACGCTGCTGCGCACCATCTCCGGCCTGGTCCGGCCGACCAGGGGCGAGGTGTCCCTGCACGGCAACGCGGTGCTCGGGGTGCCCGACGACCTGGCCGTGGTGTTCCAGGACTACAGCCGCTCGCTGTTCCCGTGGCTGTCGGTGCAGAAGAACGTCGAGTTCCCGCTGAAGCGCTCGCTGGGCCGCTCCGCGCGCCGCGCGCGGGCCGCCGAGGCGCTGGAGTGGGTGGGACTGTCCAAGGCGCACCGCAAGTACCCGTGGCAGCTCTCCGGCGGGATGCAGCAGCGGGTGGCGATCGCGCGGGCGCTGGCCTACCGGCCCGCCCTGCTGCTGATGGACGAGCCGTTCGCGTCGGTGGACGCGCAGACCCGGTTCGAGCTGGAGGACCTGCTGCTCAAGGTCAAGGCGGAGCACGACACGACGGTGCTGGTGGTCACCCACGACATCGACGAGAGCGTGTACCTGGGCGACCGGATCCTGGTGCTGTCCGGCTCGCCCGCGTCCGTGGTGGCGGATTTGCCGGTGCGGTTGCCCGCGCCGCGCGACCAGATCACCACGCGTGAATCCGACGCATTCGTGGCGTTGCGCGCCGAGGTGGCGCGGTTGTTGAACGTCGGCAAGGGTTCGGGTGAGGTGCGGGCCCGCCGGAAGGCCGACGAGCAGTCCGCGGCGAAATGGGCGGAGGCCGAGCGGGCCGAGGTTTCCCGCGCCGAATCGGAGGACCGCGCGGCGTCGTCCTGATTTTCCCGTCGACCGCCGAGGGCGGGCGATTCCCGAGGGAATCGCCCGCCCTCCGGTTTTTTCGCGGTGGGGTGCGGGAACGGAATTCAGGGGCCGACGTAGTTTTGCGCGAAATACCCGGCGGACGACCGGGAACCGATGAGGTGTTCGAGTCGGGCCTGGCCCAATCGGCTGAGGAACGGCTCCGGCGAGCGGTGCAGCATGAAGACCATCCACTGCGAGAACTCCTGGGCACGCCACACCCGGCGCAGGCAGGTGTCCGAGTACTCCTTCAGCCCAGTCTCGTCACCCGTTCGGTGGTAACCGGTCAGGGCGGCGGCCAGCACCTCGGCGTCGTGCAAAGCGAGGTTCATTCCCTTTGCGCCGACCGGCGTGATGATGTGGGCCGCGTCGCCGAGAAGGTACAGGTTGCCGTGGTTCATTGGTTCAACCACATGGCTGCGCATGTCCAGGATCCGCTTCTCCACGATGCGGCCCTCGGTCAATGACCAGTCCGAGTCGCGCAGCGCGAAGCGCTTGTGCAACTCGGTCCAGACCCGCTCGTCCGGCCAGTTGTCCACGGTGTCGTCCACCGGGACCTGGAGGTAGTAGCGGGAAACCGT
Source organism: Saccharothrix sp. NBAS 001 (assembly GCF_056640475.1). Lineage (NCBI taxonomy): Bacteria > Bacillati > Actinomycetota > Actinomycetes > Pseudonocardiales > Pseudonocardiaceae > Saccharothrix > Saccharothrix sp. NBAS 001. Next base: position 5,637,310 of record NZ_CM153251.1, on the reverse strand, counting down.
CGAACTGCGGAGCATGTGCCCGGCGAAACCGTCCGGGTGCAGCGCGTAAATCACCTTGTGGGTGGACGGCGGCGCCTCGGCCAGGATGGACAGCCACTCGATGCCGTGCTGGTGGGAGAACTCCTGGATGGCCCCGGCCGGGATGCTGCGCCGGGTCACGCCGTGGAAGCCGTCGGCCCCGGCGATGAACGAGCAGTCCAGCCGCTGCGCGCGGCCGTCGGCGGCGGTCCAGGTGAGGGCCGGCTCGCTGCTCTCGATGTCGTGCAGCTCGACGTCGGTGACGCTGAACCGGACGTCGCCACCGCCCGCCACGTACGCGCCCACCAGGTCTTTCACGACTTCCTGCTGCGGGTAGACGTAGTGCGTCTGCCCGTCGTAGAGCGCCGAGTAGTCCACCTCGTGGGCCCGCCCGTCGACCCGGAACTCGCACGCCCCGTGCCGGTCGGCCTCGCGCAGCAGCCGGTCGGCCAGGCCGTGCTCGTCCAGCATCCGGACGGCCCGGTGTTCGATGACGCCCGCGCGCGGGCGGGTCTCGATGTGCTCGCGGGTGCCGCGTTCCAGCACCACGCAGGGGATCCCGGCCTGCTGGAGCAGGTTCCCCAAGGTCAGTCCGGCCGGTCCCGCGCCGACGATCCCCACCGGACGCCGGTTGCTCTGTACGGCCCATTCCCCATCAAGATCGCTCACCGCGTACCCCAACCTCTGGACAGCCTGTGCAAAGATGCTCACCGAAGGTAGTGGATCAGCCTTCGAGTGTCGGTCGACTGGGGTCTTGTCGAACCACCAAAGTCACTTTGAGTGGTTCTGCACTGACCACATGTCGCCCGTGCATCCTGCCCCCGCAATGTCGCCACTCCAACAGGAGATGCCCCCCATGACTCGTAGAGTCGGCCTCTCGGCAAGAAGGATCATCGGCGTTCTGTCCGCAGTCTCGATGCTCGCCGTGGTCTCCGGCTGTGGCCTGCTCGGAGGTTCCTCGGACAAGCCGACGGACGCCGCCGCCGCTCCGGGCAAGGTCGAAAAGACCAAGATCAAGCTTGGTCTGCTGCCGATCCTCGACGTCGCCTCGGTGCACGTCGCGATCAAGAAGGGCTACTTCAAGGACGAGGGCCTCGAAGTGGAGCCGGTCACGATCCAGGGTGGCGCCGCGGCCATCCCGGGCCTGGTGAACGGTGAGCTGGACATCACGTTCGGCAACTGGGTCTCGTTCTTCGCCGCGCAGGCCAAGGACGTGGCCAAGGGCGTGGACGGCCTGAAGCTGATCAACGACGGCTACCAGGCCAAGCCCGAGATGTTCCTGATCCTGACCGGCCCGGACTCGGCCATCAAGTCGCCGAAGGACCTGGCCGGCAAGACGATCGCGATCAACACGTTCAAGAACATCGCCGAGCTGACCGCGAAGGCGACCCTGGAGGCCAACGACGTCGACCCCAAGTCGGTGACCTTCAAGGAGTTCCCGTTCCCGGACATGCAGGCCGCGTTGCAGAACAAGACCGTGGACGCCGCCTTCATGGTCGAGCCGTTCATCAGCAAGGCCCAGCGCGCGATCGGCGCGATCACGGTGCTCGACGCCGCGTCCGGCCCGACGGACGGCATCCCGGTCGCGGGCTACGGCACGACCGGCAAGTTCGCCAAGGAGAACCCGAACACCGTCGCCGCGTTCCAGCGCGCGTTGACCAAGGGCCAGCGCGACGCGGCCGACCGCCCCACGGTCGAGCCGCTGCTGGTGGAGTACGCCAAGGTCGACAAGGAAACGGCCAGCCTGGTTCACTTCGGTGAGTTCCCCACCACGCTCGACGCGACCCGCCTGCAGCGGGTGGCCACGCTGATGAGGACCTACGGTCTGCTGGAGAAGGACTTCGACGTCAAGCCGATGTTGGTGGCCGCGTCGGGTAGCTGACCCGGTCGCGGGGGAGCCCGGGGTCGGGCTCCCCCGCGACGTGTTATCCGTTCGGGTCGGGCGCGTGAAAAAGCCGTGAACGCGGGTTAGCGATCGTTTAGCCCGCCCCCCTCGGCGGTGCGGGACAATGGTTGATTTGCAAAATACCGGTGTCCTCGTCCGAACGGCGGTATGACTTCCGGGGATTTTCCACCAAGATCCACCGGGTTTGTAAGGACGTGTCGTTAACTGGCTGGGGGGCTGGGGAGTGTGCTGACGGTGCGCGGTCACGATGACCACGCCTCCGGGAGTGAACCGGAGCGGATTGAACCCGACGAGACGGTGGACGCGGTTCCACCCGAATCGGGTCCGAGCACAGGCACCACCGCGCCCGCCGACCGGGAGATCTCCCGGTGGCGTCTGCGCAACTGGAGGCTGCGCAGCAAGCTCGCCGTGGTGCTCCTGGTGCCCGCGCTGAGCACGCTGACCCTCGCGGGCCTGCGGCTCAACACCCAGCTCGACGACGTCGAGCTGTACGGCAAGGTGCAGCGCGAACTCCAGCTGTCCGCCCAGGCCGCCGCCGTGTCCGACGCGCTCCAGCTGGAGCGCGACGCCGCGGTGTGGTTCGTCGCCGGTGGACGCGCGGACAACAGCGCCGACCTGGTCGCGCGGTCCGCGAAGGTCGACCAGGAGGTCAACAAGTACCGCGAGGTCGCCGCGTCCACCTCCGGCATCGACGAGAGCGTGCGCGGGTCGTTCGAGAAGTCGTTGCAGTCGCTGGACGGCCTGTCCGCGCTGCGCAACACGACGCTGACCACGAAGTACCCCGACATCTCGGTGAACAGCGCCTACGGCCAGGTGCTCAGCGCCCTCGCGCAGGTGCACCGCACCACCGCGAGCAGCCTCAGCAACGAGACGATCACCCCGCTCTCGGGCGCCAACCTCGCGCTGTACAGCGCGAAGGAGCAGCTGTTCCAGCAGAACGCGATCCTGCTGTCCACGGCCAAGCGCGGCCAGTTCGCGCCGGGACAGGTCAACGCGCTGCGCGCGGCCCAGTCCCGGTTGGACGCGGCGCTGACCGACTTCGTCAACACCGCGAGCCAGGAGAACCGCCAGCGGTACTCCGACACGGTGTCCGGGGCCGCGGTGGACGCCCGCAGCCGGCTGGTGCAGCTCGCGCTGGTGCAGCAGGACGAGTCCGGCGAGGTGTCCATCTCCGACGCCGAGGTGATGCGGGTCGGCGAGGAGACCGGCGCGCTCTACCGGCAGATCGCCCTGGACATCGAGAAGCAGGCCGACCAGGCGTCGGTGGCGCTGACCGAGCGGGCCCGCGGCGACGCCTGGCGCGACGCGGCGCTGGTCGCCGTGGCGCTGATCATCGCGTTCGCCCTGATGGCCTTCGTCGCCCGGTCGATGCTCACGCCGCTGCGCGTGCTGCGCCGGTCCGCGATGGACGTCGCCCGCAACCGCCTGCCGGAGGCGATCAAGCGCATCCGGACGCACCGCGACCCGGCCCGCGCCGCGGAGGAGTCGCTGGTGCCGGTGCCGATCCACACGACCGAGGAGGTCGGGCAGGTCGCGCGGGCGTTCGACGCCGTGCAGCGCGAAGCCGTCCGCCTCGCGGTCGAGCAGGTGGCGCTGCGCGCGAACGTCAACGACATGTTCATCAACCTCTCGCGCCGCTCGCAGGCGCTGGTCGAGCGGCAGATCACCGTCATCGACCGGCTGGAGCAGGACGAGCAGGACCCCGACCAGCTGGCCAGCCTGTTCGAGCTGGACCACCTGGCCACCCAGATGCGCCGCAACAGCGAGAACCTCCTGGTGCTCTCCGGCACCACGGTCAACCGCCGGGTCACCCGGCCGGTGCCGATCTCCGAGGTGCTCGGCGCGGCGGTCTCCGAGGTGGAGAAGTACGCGCGCGTGCAGGTCGCGCCCGCGCCGGAGCTGCGGGTGCAGGGCCGCGTGGTCAACGACCTCGCGCACCTCATCGCCGAGCTGCTGGACAACGCGACCGCGTTCTCCAAGCCCACCACCAAGGTGACCGTGCGGGCGATCGAGACCCGGCGCGGCGAGGTGTCCATCCGCATCCACGACCGCGGTGTCGGCATGCAGGAGCAGGACATCATCGACGCGAACATCAAGCTCGCCGAGCCGCCCGAGGTCGACGTGTCGGTGGCCCGCGAGATGGGCCTGTACGTGGTCGGCCAGCTGGCCAAGCGGCACGAGATCCGGGTGACGCTGACCAACAACGACGACATAGAGGGTGGTGTGACCGCCCAAGTCGTGCTGCCCGTGTCGCTGCTGCACCGCGGTCCCGAACCGCTGGCCGCCCGGCCCGCCGCGCCCGCGCTCCCGCAGCGCCAGGCGACGCCGGAGCTGGAGGGCAGCGGGGTCGGCGTGCTGGCCGGTGTGCCGAAGTGGACGCCCGACCAGGCGCCCGCGGCCTTCACCGGCCCGGACGCGACGCCCGCGCCGTTCCCGGCGCCCGCCGAGTCCGCCCCGTACCCGCAGGTGGTGCCCACCCCCGCGGACGAGGGCACGAACTTCTTCCAGGTCGAGCAGACCCCGGCGGCGGACCTGTTCACCGCCACCGTCGCGGAGACCGTGCCGCCCGTCCAGGGCGCGATCGACTACTCCTACCCCGGCACGGCCAAGGCCCCGCCGATCGTGGTGGAGGAAGACGACGCGTCCACTCAGCGGCTGCCGATCTACGAGGACGTGCTGTCACGCTGGTTCCAGGGCAGCGAGGGAGCGGAGGCGCCGGTGCACGGCGAACTCACCGACGACGTGCCGCCGGAGACGCCGGCGGAGAAGACGATGTTCGCCGACCGGGTCGACCTGGTCGGCGACGCGGACCGGCCGGAGACCGCGTCCGAGCGGACCGTGTTCGCCGACCGCGTGGACCTCGTCGGCGACGGTGACCGCCGGGACAAGCCGGAGCAGGTGGACCGGGTCGGCCCGACGCCCACCGCCGCCGGCCTGCCCAAGCGCGCGCCCGCGCCCTCGCCGGTGCCCGCGGCCACCTCCGGGTGGGGGCCGGCCGACGAGGGCTGGTCCGCCGCGAGCGACAAGCTCAAGTCCGAAGTGGACGACACCACCACCGCGGGCCTGCCCAAGCGGGTGCCCAACGCCCGCCTGATGCCCGGCTCCCTCAGCGCTCCGTCGCCGCACCCCTCCTCGCCGTCCGCCAACGGCAGCTCGGCCGCCGCCTCCGGCGTGGCCACCGCCGCACCGCCGCGTCGCTCCGCCGACCGGCTGCGCCAGCGCTTCGCCACCTACCAGCGCGGCATCCAGATGGGACGCGAGTCCGCCGACGAGAACGGGATGCCCTGGGAGGGCGCACCGTTCGGCAACGCAGACATCCCCGGCAACCAAGGCAAGGAGCAGACGTGACCACCGCAGCCGAGGAACTCGACAACTTCAGTTGGCTGGTCGACGACTTCGTGAGCCGCGTCGCGGGCGTGGCGCACGCGATCGTGGTGTCCGCGGACGGCCTGCTGCTCGCGTCCTCGGAACGGCTCCCGATCGACCGCGCGGAACAGCTCGCCGCCGTCGCGTCCGGTCTGGTCAGCCTCAACCTCGGCGCGGCGCGCTGCTTCGAGGCGGGCGACGTGAAGCAGACCGTGGTCGAGATGGAGCGGGGCTACCTGTTCCTGATGTCGATCAGCGACGGCTCGTGCCTGGCCGTGCTGGCCGCGCCGAACTGCGACATCGGTCTCATCGGCTACGCCATGACCCGGCTGGTCGAGCGGGTGGGCGTGCAGCTCACCCCGGAGATCAGGTCCCAACTGCACGTCGCGATGCGTGGCTAGATCCTCTTCTAGGGAAAGCGGAAGCAACATGAGCGGTGGCGCTCCCGGGAGGCCGGGCACACCGAGCCTGACGGTCACGTCGACCAAGATCGTGGTCGCCGGCGGGTTCGGCGTCGGCAAGACCACGTTCGTCGGCTCGGTGTCCGAGATCGTGCCGCTGACGACCGAGGCGGTGATGACCGAGGCCAGCGTCGGCGTGGACGACCTGTCCAGCACGCCGAACAAGATGACCACCACCGTGGCCATGGACTTCGGTCGCGTGTCGCTGGACCAGGACCTGATCCTCTACCTGTTCGGCACGCCCGGCCAGCACCGCTTCTGGTTCATGTGGGACGACCTGGTGCGCGGCGCGATCGGCGCGGTCGTGCTGGTCGACACCCGGCGGCTGTCCGACGCGTTCGCCTCGATCGACTTCTTCGAGGACCGCGAGCTGCCTTACGTGGTCGGCGTGAACTGCTTCGACGGGCTGCTGCACCACCGGATCGAGGACATCCGCGAAGCGCTCACCATCGACCAGGCGGTGCCGATCGTGCCGTGCGACGCGCGCAACCGGCAGTCGACCAAGCAGACGCTGATCACGTTGGTGCAGCACGCGATGAAGCTGCCGACCTTCGCCTGAAACGCCGATCTCCGCACGTGCGCGGCGGGGTCGTGGGAGAAATCCCGCGACCCCGCCGCGTTTTTCGTCCACTGTGGAGCCGGACGGGTCGTCGGGCCCGGGTCACCACCGTACGGACAGGTCCGCCCCGGACACCTCGCTGACCACCAGCGCGCCGGTCGCCCGCACCAGCGGGACCAGCAGCGCCAACGCTTCCCGGGCCAGCGGCTCCTCCGGCGGCACGTCCAGCTCCACGCCGTGCAGCGCGTGCCGCTGCACCAGGGACAGCTCCCGCAGCCCGCAGTCGAACCCGTGCAACATCCGCCGCACGCCCATGTCCGCCAGCGTGGCCAGGTTGTCCTCCACCACGTCCAGCCCGCCCGCCAGGCAGCCCGACGACAGGCTCACCCACAGCTCGGGCGCGGCCAGCCCGGAGGCGCGCAGCGCGTCCCCGACCCTGGTCGCGAGGTCCGGGTCCCGCGACTGGTCGGCCGACAGCCGCACCACCACCGGCACGTCCTCGGCCGCGGCGAACGCGCACGCCTCGTCCAGCAGCCACTCGCCCAGGTGCCCGCTCAACCCCAGGGTGTCCGCGAAGTCCAGGCACTCCTCGTGCCCGACGACCCCGAACTCCGGTTCGTCCCAACGCAACCGCGCCGCCACCGCGACCCGCTCGCCGCCGTCGCCCGGGGCCCGCACCACCGGGCGGTAGTCGATGGCGATCTCGCCGTTCTCCAGCGCGCCCGGCATGGTCGCGATCAACGCCAGCCGGCCGCGGTCGCGGGCGTCCTGGCCGGCGTCGTAGATGCCCCACTGGCCCTTGCCGCCGCTCTCCGCCCGCCGCAGCGTCGAATGCGCCTGGCGCAGCAACGCCATCGCGTCGCCGTCGCGCGCCGACGTGCGCACGAAACCCATGCCCGCGGTGACGCCCACGCCGCGCCCGGACAGGTACACCGGTTCGGACAGCTCGCGGTCGATCGCCTCGGCCAGCGCGGAGATGCTCGGCGTGCCCGGGGCGTCCTCGATCAGCACCACGAACTCGTCGCCGCCGATCCGGGCCACCGTCGCGTTCTCGTCGGACACCACGGTGGTCAGCCGCTGCGCGACCACCCGGAGCATCTCGTCGCCCGCCTCGTAGCCGATGCCGTCGTTGACGATCGCCACGCTGTCCACGTCCAGGTAGCACAACGTGATCGAGCCCGGCCGGCTCAGCGCCCGCTCCAGCCGGGGCAGGAAGCTCTGCCGGTTCGGCAGCCCGGTCAGCACGTCGTGCAACGCCTGGTGGCGCAGGTAGTCCCGGAGCATCCGCTGCTCGGTCACGTCCTCGATCACCGCGACGTGGTACTTCGGCCGCCCGTCCGGGCCGCGCACCGCGGACAGCGCGACGTTCGTCCACATCGGATCGCCCAGCGCGCCGGTGAACTGCTGCTCGATCCGGGTGTCCGCGCCGTCCGCCGCGGTCCACGCGGCGCGCAGCCCGGCCAGCTCCGCCGGTTCGAACAGCTCCGCCGGGTCGACCGCGCGCGCCGCGCCCTCGGCGTGCCCGAGCATCCGCACCAGCGCCGGGTTCGCCTCCAGCACCGCGCCCGCCGCGTCGAAGATCGCGATGCCCACGCCGGAGGAGGTGAACACCTGCCGGAACCGGGCCTCGCTGTCGTGCAGGTCCTGCCGGGTCTGCTCCAGGGTGGTCAGCAGCGACGTGCGGATCTCCTCCTGCTCGGTGAAGATCTGCTCGCGCGCGGCGTTCGCGTAACCGGCCGAGACCGCGCCGAGCACCTGCGCCACCCGCGCCGGGTCGGCGTCGGACAGCGCCGCGCCCAGCACCTCGACCGTGCACCGCAGGCTGTCCCGCCCGGTGAACCTGGCCTCCACCAGCCACTCGCCGAGCCCGGTCGCCGCGTCGGCCCGGAACTCCGCCTCGGCCACCGATCCCGCCAGCGCCTCCCAGTGCCGGGCCAGCCGGCGGCGGACCTTCGGGCGCGACAGCGGCGAGTACGCGGAGTCCAGCAGGGCGCGGGTCCAGTGGCCGACCGGATCGGCGCGCGCGGCACCGGCCACGGGAGGCGCTCCCGAGGCTTGCACGTCAGGTGCCGAATCGGTCATCGCGGAGAGGTGGCGCATAAGATCAGGTCCGCAAATATTGCGCACCCGACCGGGTCCGCGTCAAGGCTTGCGGCCGACCACCGCGTACATGTTCGAGCGGCCCGGGTCGTCCGGGACGTCCTCGGGCGACTCCGGCCGCCACTGCGGTGTCCACACCAGTCCCGGTTCGACCGGTTCGAAGCCGTCCACCAGGTCCAGCACGGCCGCGCGCGACCGGGGCACGACCGGCTCGGCGGCCCGGCTGAAGATGCTCACCCCGGCCGCCGCCTCGCGCGGCATCAGGTCCGAGGTGAAGTGCGACAGGGCCAGGCAGCTGCCCGGCGCGAGCCGGTCCCGGTAGTGGGCCAGCACGCCCCACGGGTCGTCGGAGTCCGGCACGAAGTGCAGCACGCTCACCGCGAGCAGCCCCACCGGGCGTTCCAGGTCGATCAGCAGCCGGGTCTCCGGCGCGTCCAGCACGGCGTCGGGGTCGCGCAGGTCGGCCAGGATCGCGGTCGCCTCCGGGTTGGCCGCCAGCAGCAGCTCGGAGTGCGTCACGGCGACCGGTTCGACGTCCACGTAGACCACCCGGCACTCCGGGTTCGCGTCCTGCGCCACCTCGTGCACGTTGCCCACGGTCGGGATGCCCGAACCCAGGTCGAGGAACTGGGTGATGCCGGCCTCCACCAGCGCCAGCACCACGCGCCGCAGGTAGGACCGGTTGAGCCGGGCCATGTCGCGCACCGGCAGCACCCCGGCGAGTTCCTCGGCCACCGCGCGGTCGACGGCGAAGTTGTGCCCGCCGCCCAGCAGGTAGTCGTAGACGCGGGCCGAACTCGGCGCGTCGAGGTCGACCGAGGCCGGAGCCCAGCGCACCCGTTCGGACACCGACCTGCCTCCGCCAACCGAGGGGAATTCGTCTCACGGTACTGGTGGCCGGGGGCCGCCGCGCCCCTCGCGCAGCGCAATCACCCACAAGTGACCACCGCGGGACCGGTGTCCGGGCGTGAAAGGGCCCCGTCGCGAAGGGCTGGGCATCGCGACGGGGCTAGACGCAGACCCAGTCGGTCATCACGGTCGTGCCGTCGGTCTCGATCCGGAACCGGACCGGACCCGCCGGGGGCGGCCCGAGCAGGAAGCACCCCAGTTCGTCCAGCTCGGCGTCCTCCACCGGGCCGGTCGCGGTCAGCAGCACGACCCGCGCCGCCCGCGCGGGCAGCACCTGCCCGGCCACGCCCGCCTCGGTGACCTCCACCTGCACGGAGATCCCCTCGGCGTCGAACACCAGCTGCCGGGCGGTCAGCGCGGCCCGCGCCCGGCCCGCCAGCTCGGCGTCCAGGATCGAGTCGTAGCTGGTCAGCAGCATCAGCTCGGCGTCGACGGTGCGCCAGGCGTAGGCCGCCCGCGCCGCCTCGTAGAACTCGGCGGGCACCGCGCGCGCCTCGGCCAGCGCTTCGGTCAGGTCCCTGAGCAGGACCTCATCGCTTTCCCACCCCGGAACGCTCACCCAGCACACCTCCTCCCACACCGCCGCGGACCGGCCGGGGATCGAGGTACCGCAGCACCTCGGGGGTCCGGCGCAGCTTCTCCAGGCACCGGATGCGGGTCGGCCCGATGCTGCCGACCGGCATCGCCAGCTGCTCGCTCACCGCCGCGTAGCTGGGCGGCGGGTCGGCCATCAGCTTCGCCAGCAGTTCCCGGCACTGCGCGGTCAACGTCCGGAAGCCGTCCCGCAACGCCTGCCGGCGCTGCGCGGCCTCCATCTCCTCGTCCAGGTCCGCCACCGCGTCGACCGGGCTGGCCGGCTCGTCGTCGGACAGCGGGTCGTACGGCTGGGTGCGCTGCTGGATGCGCAGCATCCGCAGGCACTCGTTGCGGGTGGTCGTGGAGATCCAGCCGGGCAGCGCTTCGGGGTCGCGCAGCCTGCCGATCTGCTCGACGAGGCGCAGCCACAGCGTCTGGTTGACGTCCGCCGCGTCCGCCGGGCGCAGCCGGTGCTTGTAGATCACCGACAGCACCAGCGGCGTGTAGCGGTCCACGATCTCGTTCCAGGCCCGCTCGTCGCCCTGCGCCGCCGCGCCGACCAGCGCGGCGATGGGAGATGCAGGGGTCACGGCCCCTCCTGGGCTCGGGTCTCCTCGTTGCTTCCACACACTACGGAGTTCGGACGTCCCCGCCAGATACGACTAGTCCACCAGGACCCCGTAGTTCGGGAAGAACTCCGCCCCGGTGAGCAGCTTGTCGCGCGCGGCCTCGGCGGACAGGCCGTGCGTGGTCATGGTCTCGGCGATCCGCCCGGACACGTGCGGCGCGGCGAACGAGGTGCCCAGCCAGTAGGCGAAGCGGTCGTAGACGTCCACCACGGTGTCGCCGGGCAGCGCCCACCGGCCCTTGAGGTAGGTGCTGGTGCGGTTGCCGACCGCGCACGCGTCCACCCAGTGCCCGAAGTTCGAGTAGCACGCCGGCGCGCGCGAGCCGTCCCGCTCCTGGGCCACCGCCGCCACGCCGACCACACCGGGCAGCGCGGCGGGCCAGCTCGGCCGGTTGGTGCCCTGGTTGCCCGCCGACGCGACCACCACGGTCGTCTTGGGCAGCTTGGCCAGCGCCCGGCGGACCGGCTCGGAGGCCACGTCGTCCTGGGTGAAGCAGCCCAGCGAGATGTTGACGATCTGCACCCGCTCGTCGAACGACGCCAGCGCCCGCGCGAAGTCCTCCTCGGTGCCCAGCCCGGACGGGTCGAGCGCCTTCTCCGGGTCGAACCGCACGCCCGGCGCGGCCTGCCGCACCACGCCCGCGACGAACGTCCCGTGCCCGCCCTCCAGCGCGAACACGTCGCCGCTGGAGTAGGCGGCGTCGACCTCGTCGGTCTTGGGCAGGTACGCGCCGCCCAGCCACAGCGGGTGGTCCGCGGCGGCGGTCCGGGAGATGCCGGTGTCCAGGATGCCGACGACGACGCCCTTGCCCCTGCCCTCCGAGCCGTTGGGCGGGTCCGCGATGGGGCCCGCCACGTGCGGCGGCTGCCCCGGGTGGCCGTGCATGTTGCCGCCGTGGCCGACCACCGCGTGGTGCGGCTGCACGAACGGCACCCGCTCGCCGGGCCACTGCTGCGGGTCGCGCAGCAGCCGGACGATGGCCGGGATGTCGTCGGAATTGCGCGGCAGCACCAATCGGGACATGCCGGCGAAGTCCCGGCCGCGTTCGTTCCCGATCCCGTTCTGGGTGAGTTTCCGACCGACCCGCAGCACGTCTTCGGGAATCGTCAACAGCTCCCGTGCGACGAACAGGAACTCACGACCGCGCTCGGCGTGCAGCCGCAGGTCCTTGTGCTCCTTGATCGCCTGCTCGAACGCTCTCACGTACAGCTCTGGGCGGTTCGACGATTCGGACACCACGGCCTCACATGCAGCGTAGACGGGTGCTGAGCTTGATCAAGCTACCACAGTGTTCTTGGTAATAAAGTGTGGTCCGTGGCCGGGATTTCCGCCGCCGCAGCGCTGGAAGCCCGGCAACGGGACCCGCACGCGGCAATAGAGATGGGCCGTTCGGCGCTGAGGGCGGCGCGGGCGGCGGGCGACGCGCGCGAGGCGTCCACCGCCGAACGGGCGATCGGCCTGTCGCTGCGCGAACTGCACGAGTTCGACGGCGCGCTGCGGCACCTGAGGCGGGCGGTTCGGATCGCCGAACAGGCGGGCTCCGGCCGGCTCGCCGCGCTGGCCCGGGTGAGCCTGGCGTTCGTGCTGTCCAACACCGGGCGGCACGCGCTGGCGCTGCGCACGGTGAACGCGGCGCTGCCCGAACTGCGCGGCGTGGACGCCGACTACGCCCGGATGCAGCGCGGCCTGGTGCTGCACTACCTGTGCCGCTACGACGAGGCGCGGCGCGAGTACAACTGGGCGATCGAGGCGGCCCGCCGCGACGGCGACAAGCTGGGCGAGGCGCGCGCCCGCAACAACCGCGGCCTGCTGCGCGCCTACACCGGCGGCCTGCGGGCGGCCGACGAGGACTTCGACCGGGCCGCCGTGCTCTACCGGGAGCTGGACCAGGAACTCGCCGTCGCGGACGTGCGCTGGAACGCGGGCATCTCGGCCTCGCGCGCCGGGGACGTGCCCCGCGCGCTGACCATGTTCGCCGAGGCCGAGCGGGAGTACCGGCGGCTGGAGGTGCCGCGCCCGGCGCTGCTGATCAACCGGCTGGAGGTGCTGGTGTCCGTGCCGCTGCTGGAGGAGGCGCGGGCGGCGGCCGACCGGGCGTTGTCGGAGCTGGACAAGAGCCTCGTGCTGGCCCGCTCGGAGGCGTTGTTCTACCGGGCGCGGATCGCCCTGATGGAGGGCGACCTCGACCTGGCGGTGCGGATGGCGGTGTTGGCGCGCAAGGGTTTCCGCCGGGAGAAGCGCGAGGTGTGGGAGGTCGGCGCGCGGCACGTGGAGCTGCGCGCGGCGTACCTGAGCGGCGAGCGGTCGCGGGCGCTGTGCACCGCGATGACCCGGGTGGCGTCCCGGTTGGACGAGCTGGGCTGGCGGATGGCCGGGCTGGAGGCCCGGGTGGACGCCGCGCTGATCGCCCGTGAACTCGGCGACGAGCGGCGGGCGCTGGTCGAGCTGACGGCGGCGGGCGCGGCCCGGCGCGGCGGTCCGGCGGCGCACCGCGTGCAGGGCTGGTACGCCGAGGCGTTGCGGCGCGACCTGGCGGGCAACGCGCGGGGCGCGCAGAGCGCGTTGCGGCGCGGGCTGGGGCTGCTCGACGAGTACCGGGTGTCGCTGGGCGCGGCGGAGTTGCGGGCGTTGAGCGGTGCGCAGGGCAAGGCGCTGGCGTTGGAGGGGCTGCGCACGGCGGTCGCGAGCGGGCACGCCGGGCGGGTGCTGAGCTGGGCGGAGAGCTGGCGGGCCGGGGCGATGCGGATGACGCCCGCGCGCCCGCCGGAGGACTCCGGGCTGGCCGACGCGCTGGCCGAGCTGCGGGCGGTGACCTCCGACATCGACCTGGCGCTGCTGGCCGGCAAGCCCACCGCGGCGTTGCGGCAGCGGCAGTTGCGCGGCGAGCAGCGGGTGCGCGAGCTGACCCGGCAGACCAGCGGCGGGGGAGCGGTCGACCGGGTGCCCGCGGTGCGCGACCTGGCGTGGGCGCTGGAGGACGCGGCGCTCGTGGAGTACGTCGACTTCGCGGGCGCGCTGCTGGCCGTGGTGGTCGCGGGCGGTCGGGCGAGCCTGCACCGGCTGGGGCCGCTGGACGGCGCGGTGCGCGAGATCCGGCTGTTGCGGTTCGCGCTGCACCGGCTGGTGACGCTGCCCGAGCACCTGGACCGCACGGCGGTGCGCGCGGGCGCCGAGCACGCGGCGTCCCTTTTGGACCGTCGGCTGCTGGAACCGTTGCGGCGCAGGCTGGAGGAGCGCGCGCTGGTGCTCGCGCCGACCGGGCTGCTGGGCGGCCTGCCGTGGTCGGCGCTGCCGGGCTGCCGGGGGCGGTCGGTGACGGTGGTGCCGTCGGCCACGGTGTGGCAGCGGGCGGCGTCGTCGTCGCGGGTGCCGCACGACCGGGCGGTGCTGGCGGCCGGGCCCCGGCTGCCCGCCGCGCCGACCGAGATCGCCGCCATCAGGCCGTTCACCGGCGACGCGTCGGTGCTGGTGGGCGCGGCGGCGACGGTGGACGCGGTGGCGGCGGCGATGGACGGCGCGCCGCTGGCGCACGTGGCGGCGCACGGCTCGTTCCGCGCGGACAACCCGCTGTTCTCCGCGCTGGAACTGGCGGACGGCCCGCTGACCGTCTACGACCTGGAACGCCTGCGCAACCCGCCCGCCCGGGTGGTGCTCTCGGCGTGCGACTCGGGCCTGTCGGCGGTGCGGCCGGGCGACGAGCTGATGGGCTTCACGTCGGCGCTGCTCGGCCTGGGCACCCGGACCCTGATCGCCCCGGTGGTGCCGGTGCCGGCCGAGGTGACCACGCCGCTGATGGTCGACCTGCACCGGCGGCTGGGGTCGGGGGAGACCCCGGCGGTCGCGCTGGCGGACGCGCAACGGGCGTACGCGGACGGCGGCGACGCCGAGTTCGCGGCCAGCGTGGGCTTCCTGTGCTTCGGCGCGTAGTGCGACCGGCCGGCCGGTGTGCTGCGATGGCGCGGTGACCACCCTCGACGCCCTCCTGGTCCGGATGGAGCGCAACCTGGCCGAGCACGCCTGCCACCTGCACCGCGGCCTGCCGGGCGCGACCGTCGTGGAGACCGGTGACGTGGTGGTCGCCGACAGCGGGCTGGCCGACGACACGTTCAACGTCGTGGCCGCCGCCCGCTTCCCGCCCGGCGCCGCCGACCGCCGCGTCGCCGAGGTCCTCGCGGCGCTGCCCGACCGGCCGTTCTCCTGGTGGGTGGGCCCCGCGTCGACCCCGCCCGACCTGTCCGACCGGCTCACCGCCGCCGGTTTCCCGCCGGCCGAGCGGGAAACCGCGATGTGGGCCGCCCTCGACGGCCGCACCCCGCCACCGTCCGCCCTCGACGTGCGCGTGGTCACCACGCCCGCCGGAGTGGCCGACTACGCCGGGGTCCTCGCCGCGAACTGGACCCCGCCCGCCGCGACCGTCCGCGACTTCTACGCCCGCGCCGCCGCGCCGGCCGGCCCCGCGCGCTACCTGGTCGGCTACGCGGACGGCGTCCCGGTGTGCTCGGCCGAGGTGTTCCCGCACGCGGGCGTCGCCGGGATCTACAACATCTGCACGGTGGCGGCGCACCGCCGCCGGGGGCACGGCGGCGCGATCACCCTGGCCGCCCTGCACGCCGCCCACGCCCTGGGCAGCCGGGTCGCGGTCCTGCAGGCGTCGGCGGAGGGCGAACCGGTCTACCGCCGGCTGGGTTTCCGCTCGTGCGGCCACTTCACCGAGCACGCCGTCAGGCCGTGACCCGCTCCCGTCGCACGACGATCACGCACAGCACGGCCAGCACCAGGCACGTCGGCGTCCAGATGGCCCGCTCGACGTCGCTGCGCGAGATCGCGTTCATGACGGTCCCCAGCGCGCAGTAGGCCGCGAAGAACCACACGGCCCGGTGCACCCACCGGTCCGACAACGGCGTCCACACGTCGTGACCGCCCCGCCGCAACACGGTCAGCACGGCGAGCGCGAACACCGGCACGGCCACCGCGCTGGCGATCCGCAGCCCGGTCGGCAACTCCGCCGCCGCCCCGCCCCACGCCGCACGCCCCCACGGCACCCCGACCGCCAACGCGGCCTGGAACACCGCCAACCCGCCGAACAACCCGGCCGCGACGCGCGACGCGGTTCTGGCTGCGGACATCCCGATCCCCTATCCTCAGACTTGTATCTGCCAGCAATATCTAACAGGAATATCTAACAGATAGGTGTGCGATGGCAAGGGTGAGCCAGTCCGAACTCGCGGTGCTGGGCGCGCTGAGCGTGCGCCCGATGACCGGCTACGCCGTGCGCGAGTCGATCCGCGACGTGCTCGGCCACTTCTGGAGCGAGAGCTACGGCCAGATCTACCCGACCCTGGCCCGCCTGCACGCCGAGGGCCTGCTCGACCGCCACGACGGCGACCGCGCCGGCTCCACCACCTACTCGCTGACCGGCGCCGGCCGCACCCGGCTGCTCGAACTGCTCCGGCAGCCCGACGTCCCGCGCCCCGAGCGCAACGGCCTGCTGCTGCGGCTGTTCTTCGGCCGCGCGCTGGGCCCGGCGGCGTGCCTGGACCTGGTCCGCGAGGCCAAGGCGGACGCCGAGCACCGGCTGGCGGCCTACGCCGCGATCCGCGCCGAGGTGGCCGCCGACGAGCAGGACGGCGAGCACCGGCCCTACATCCTGCTCACCGTGTCGGCCGGCGAGCACGCCGCACGGGCCGCCCTGGCCTGGGCCGAGGAGGCGATCACGGTGCTGGGGTCGCTCTAGGCTGCCGGACGTGGCATTCGACGAGGTGCTCGCCGACCGGGTGGGCGAGGAACTGGCCGGGCTGCCGGGGCTCGGCACCAAGCGGATGTTCGGCGGGCTGGTGTTCCTGCTGCACGGCAACCTGCTGGTCGGCGTGTACGGCGACGACCTGGTGGCCAGGGTCGGCCCGGACGCCGCGCAGGCGTGCCGGGCGCTGCCGGGCACCCGGTCGTTCGACATCACCGGCAAACCGATGCGCGGCTGGCTGCTGGTCGACGGCGAGGTGCTGGACGAGGACTCCGGCCTCGCCGACTGGATCGGCCGGGCCCGCGAGTTCGTGGAGGGGCTGCCGCCCAAATGACGGGCTAGGTTGGGCCGGTGGACGCACAGGGCATGCTGGCGGTGGCGGTGCAGGAGGCCCGGGACGGGCTGGCCGAGGGCGGGATCCCGATCGGCGCGGCGCTGTTCGACGTGCACGGCGAGCTGCTCGGCCGCGGCCACAACCGGCGGGTCCAGGACGGCGACGCGTCCACCCACGCCGAGACCGCCGCGTTCCGCGCCGCCGGCCGCCGCCGCACCTACCGCGACACGGTCATGGTGACCACGCTGTCGCCGTGCTGGTACTGCAGCGGCCTGGTCCGCCAGTTCGGCATACCGCGCGTGGTGATCGGCGAGGCCCGCACGTTCCACGGCGGCCACGACTGGCTGGCCGGGCACGGCGTGGCGATCACCCTGCTCGACGACCCGACGTGCGCCGGCCTGATGTCGGACTTCATCGCGGCCCGCCCGGAGCTGTGGTTCGAGGACATCGGCCAGGACTGACGACGACGAAGGGGGTCCGTGCGCCCCCGACGCGCACGGACCCCCTGGCCTTCCCCCTAGGCTCAGCCCGCGGGCTTGACCCCGATCTTGTCGGCCACCCCGGTGTCCACCGACGTGAAGCTCAGGACGGTGCCCGCCTTGAAGCGGTCCAAGTCGCGGCTCGCGACCTCGCGCTCGCCGATGAACTGGCCCGTCTCCGGGTCGATGATGATGTCCTGGCGGGTGCGCCCGTCGTCGATGCCCAGCGCGGTGCCGACCCGGCCGGCCAGGTTGGCCTGCTTCTCGGTGACCACCAGGCCGGGCACCTTCGCCAGCGCCTTGTAGAGGGTGGCCCGCACGTCCTTGCCGACCAGGCCGCTGCGCAGCGCGTCGGCCGCGTAGACCAGCAGCTCGGCGTCACCGCGGTCGTTGTCCGGGGCGTCGTCGGACAGCCGCTTGAACAGCGCGTCCGGGTCGGTGGGCAGGCTCGCCTGCCACTCGGCGGTCGGGTTCTGCCAGCCGCCCTTGTCGGCGCAGCGCCGCTCGGGTTCCTGGGCGAAGAAGTCCCCGCACGGGGCCCGCCACTCGCCCTCGGGCCAGCCGCCCTCGGACTCCACGCCCGCCGCCTTCGCCTCCTGCTCGGTGCCCAGCACCCACTGCTGGTTGCCGGTCACGTCGCGGCGCAGCAGCCACTCCTGGCGCGGGTCGGTCGGCGCCCACGTCTCCAGCACGTTCTCCGCCAGCCGGGCGAAGTCCTTGCCGTCGGCGGAACTGGACGCCATCCACCAGGCGTGCGTGGCGACGTAGCGGTACTGGCCCGGCCGCACCTCCGGGTCGATCGCGCCGATCGCCCCGGAGGACGCCCGGTCCAGCGTGGACACCGCCTCCGCGCTGGCCGGGGCCGGACCCCGGCCGAACGACACGGTCTGCACCACGAGCCCGCCCGCGACCAGCACGGCGACCGCCGCCGCGCCGATCAGCCAACGTCGTTCCACGCGTCGTCCCGGACGTTCCCCGGTCACCTGGATCTCCCCCTGGGCCACGTCGACCCCTCCCTGTTCGGTGGTGTTCAGCAGCTCCGCCCTGGCCCGCGCCAGGACCGGTTCGGGCGTGCGGACGTCCGCGTTGAGCGCGTCCAGCGCGCCGTCGAGTTCGTCGTCGGTCCAGATGCGGCGGACGTTGTCGTCACTCATCGCGAGTCCTCTCGTGGTCGGTGGCGGACGCGTGGGCGCGCAGTCGCCGGCGCACGCGGTGCAGCCGGGACCGGACGGTGCCGACCGGGATGGCCAGCGCTTCGGCCACCTCGTTCGAGTCGAGCCCGGCCCAGCTGGTCAGCAGCAGCACGTCCCGGTCGCCGGCGTCCAGGTCGGCCAGCGCGCCGGCCAGCAGCCGGGCCCTGGTCGCCGCGTCGACCTGGTCGGCCACCCGGTTGCCGTGGTCCTCGTCGCCGGCTGCGGAACCGGCCGCCCGCGCGGCGGCGTGCAGTCCGCGCACCTCCTGGCGCAGGTGGCGGCGCAGCAGGTTCGTCGCGATGCCGTAGAGCCAGGACCGGGCGGTCCCGCGTTCGGGCTGGTAGGACGCCCTGGTCTGGAACGCCACCAGGAACGTCTCGCCGACCAGGTCGTCCGCGAGGTCGCCGACCCGGCGCGCGAGGTAGCGGTGCAGCGGTCGGGCGTGCCGGTCGAACAGCCGCCCGAACACCCGGTCCGGCCGAGGGCCGGTCAGGTCGGGTCGTTCGTCCGCGTCGGCCGTCCCGGGCCCGGCGCTCGCGTGATCGGTCATCGTCCTCACACCAGGTATTGCCCGCGGGCGGCGGCGACGTTCACGGCCGGTCGGCGCGGGCCGTGCCCGGGACGGCGCGCGGCCGGGCGTCGGGGTGCGGAAACGCGAACGGCGGGCGGACCCGGTGACCAGCGCACCGACTCCACCCGCCGCACCGCGTGCGCGAGGGCTAGATCCGCCCGAGGGCCTCTTCCAGGGTGGCCGCCAGCGTGAACACCGCCGTCAGCCCGGTCGCCTCGATCGGCCGCAGCACCGCGCGACCGGAGGCGACCACGAGCAGCGGGACGCCGAGCCCACCCGCCCGTTTGCTGCCGGTGACCAGCGATTCGAGGCCCGCCGACCCGAGGAACCGGACCTGGGTCAGGTCGACCACCACGCCGCGCACACCGGTCACCAGGGCGCTCTTGAGCGGCCTGGCCAGTTCGTCCGCGCTGCTCGCGTCCAGCTCGCCGGACACGCGCAGCACCACCACCCCGTCCGACCGGTCCACCTGTACGGACGCGAGCGCTGCCGAGGGCTCTGGCACGCCCGTCTCCTCTCTCATCGCGCACCGCCGATGCGGCGCGTGGTCCACGGTAATCCGGAGCGCGCGACCGCGGTGGCCCTGTCCGGGCCACGTCCCCTCGGCGCGCGGCCACTCCGGGTGATCCTGTCCGGACGAAACCCCGGACAGCGGACGAATGGGTGCGCACCGGGACGGCGAAGGGCCGGAACCCGCGTTCCGGCCCTCGGTCCTCAGCAGCGTCATGGCGCACCAATACCCAGTGCGCGCGCGGTTCAACCCAAACTTCCGGGTGAATTCCCGGATTCACTCGTCGCGCAGCAGCGCCCCGGCGTCCTCGTGCAGCCGCACGGCCTCGCCGACCAGCACGACCTCCGCCCCGGACACCGCCGCCAGCAGCGGCAGCACCTCGTCGGCCCGGCCGCCGTCGGCGTCGAGCGAGCCCACCAGCGGGTCGCTGAGCAGCAGCGTGCCGACCGTCCCGGCCTCCAGCGCGGCCTGCACCGCCGCCACGCCGTGCACGGCCCGCCCGGTCAGCCGCGCCGACTCGTCCCGGAACCGCCGCACCGCGCTGCGCCGCCCGTCCTGGTCGGCCCGCCCGGTCAACGCGGCCACCGCGCCGTCCACCGCGCCGTTCGGGGCACCGTCCGGTGCGCCCTCCACCTCGACCACGAGGTGCCGGTACCGCTCGGGCAGCGCCACCCGCAGCGACCGCCGCGCCGACAGCGTGCCCGCCAGCACCAGCAGCGGCGCGTCCAGCAGGTCCACCAGCGCGGCGGCCTCGGACGCCACGTCCGCCACCTCCGCCGGGTCCAGCTGCCGGTCGGGCCGTCGGGCGCCCACCGACGCCACGGCCACCGGCCGTCCGGTCGGGTCGACGCCGCGCAGTTCCGCGCCGTGCGCGCCCACGTCCACGACGACGTGCGGCAGCAACGGCTCGGACAGGTCGACCATCGGCAGCAGGTACGGCAGGTCGCCGAACCGCGCCACGTACCCGGTCGGCGGCACCGGCAGGAACAGGTCGACCAGCACCCGCCCGTCCGCGACGACCAGCGCCCGCCCGGTCATCCCGGCCGGTGTCACGTCGGTCAGCGCGCCGTCCAGGACCTCCAGCACGTCCGGGCCCGCGCCGAAGCCCTCCAGCTGGTCGCGCACCGCCCGCCACCGCAGGTCCAGGTGGTCGCTCACGTCGAGGTAGACCGAGGCGAACGGCCCGTCCACCCCCACGACCCCCTGCCAGCTCTGCATCACGCGGCCCTCCCGATCGGTGTCACCCGAGAGGTACCCGTCCGGTGCCCGGGGCAACCGCGCCCGGCCACCGGCCGTCCGCGCCGGGGCTACGGCAGCCGGCCGGCCCGCCGCACCGCGCCCCGGCCGCGCTGCTCGCTCCACACGCAGCTCTCCGCGATCCCCACCGAGGCGAACCCGAGCAGCAGGTGCGCGGCGTTGCCCACGAACCCGGCGTCCATCGCGCCGCCCGAGTCGCCCAGCCCGTAGGCGAACACGACCAGGAACACCAGCCCCATCAGCGTGCCCACCAGGCGTGCCGCGCGCGCCCGGAACGCGGCCACCAGCACCACCGCGCCGGTGATCACGTGCAGCAGCCCGAGCGGGCCGCGCCCGGCGGCGAAGTCGACCACACCCCACACCACGAGCAGCGCGCCGAGCACCAGTGCCGTGCGCTGCGGCCAGGACAGGTTCGCCACGGCGACCACCCCGCTCTCCCGCCCCGTGTGGGCTCAGTCACACATCATCGAGCAGACTGCGCAACCGGGCCAGCGAGCGGCTCAAAAGCCTCGACACGTGCATCTGGGACACTCCCACGGAGTCGGCGATCTGGCTCTGCGTCATGTTCCGGAAGAACCGCAGCACCACGATCCGCCGCTCGCGCCGGGGCAGGCCGCGCAGCATCGGGTCCAGCGCGTGCTGCAACTCGACCACCTCCAGCGCCGGGTCGTCGAACGCCAGCCCCTCACCGGTCAGCTCGCCGCCGGCGAGGTCGCCGCCGGTCAGCTCCTCCAGCGACAGCAGGTGGTGCGCGGAGGTGGCGTGCAGGCCCTCGTACACCTCGTCCAGGCCGATGCCCAGGTGCCGGGCGACCTCGGTGGGCTTGGGGGAGCGGCCGGTGCGCCGGGCGAGTTCGACCCGCGCGGTGTCGATCGACAGGCACAGCTCCTTGAGCCGGCGCGGCACCCGCACCGCCCAGCCCTGGTCGCGCAGGTAGCGCCGCACCTCGCCGGTGATCGTGGGCACCGCGAAGGCCAGGAACTCGATCCCGCGCCCGGCGTCGAACCGGTCGACGGCGTGGATCAGCCCCAAGGCGGCGACCTGCCTGAGGTCGTCCACGTTCTCCCCGCGTTCGGCGAACCGGTCGGCGATGTGCCTGGCGAGCGGGAGGTGCTCGGTGACCAGGTGGTCGCGCAGCCGCGCGTAGCGCGTGCCATCACGTTGTGCCGCCGCCAGTTCCACGAACATCGGCTGGTAATCGACCGCGTTCATGCCCGGCACCTCAACTCGACGTGCAACAGGCCGTCTCCATCCACCCAGGTGGCCACCGTGTCGGTCACCGAACTGACGACCCGCCAGTACAACGAGCGGTGATCGGGGACGGTCACGGCCGATGAGCGGACCTGTGCGCGAAACCGAACGGAATCACCGTCTCGGACGAACCGGCACACCAGCAGTGCGTGCCTGCGGGCACGCGCGATCAACGTCCCGCACGCCTCGTCGACCGCGATGACCAGGTCGACGGCGAGTCCGGGCAGGGGCCGCGCGACGGCCTTGGCGACCGCCCGGATCGTGGACAGGTGCGCGGGTCGTGCCGCCAGTCTCAATTCCACGTCCGCGCGGTCCATGCGTGGCGCATACCCCCGTCGCGGCCCGGTTACACCCCGTCCACACAGGACCGGGCCTCGGAATCGTGAAAGCCCGGCCGGCAACGGAATGGCAACCCCGCGCCGACAAGGTGGGACGTGGGCCGCCCGCGTCGACCGGCCCTCGGCCCGAGCCGCGGGCATCTGGAGAGGGGAATGCCGTGCTGCTGGACAAGGTGAAGAGACTGGGGCGCGCCGCCGCGCTCGTGACGACCGCGGCCGCCTGCCTGGCCGGCCTGACCGCCGGCACCGCTGCGGCCGCGCCGCAGGGCCAGGCGGTAGCCGTGAACGCGGTCAACGCCGTGCCGCCGGTGCTGAACTGCGATGGCCGGTCGGAGGAGTTCAGCCTCGGCGAGGACGGGGCGCTGTGGCACCGGTGGCAGGTGTCGGACGGCGGTCCGTGGAGCGGTTGGTACAGCCTGGGCGGGTCGTTCATCTACGACATCGCCATCGCGCTGAACGCCGACTGTCGTTTGGAGGTGTTCGCCATCAGCACCGGGCACGCCATGCACCACATCTGGCAGCTCTCGCCTTCGGGCGCGGCCGGGTGGAGCGGCTGGGGCAGCCTCGGCGGCTACCTGACCAGCAGCCCGGCGGTGGGCTACCTGAGCGGCGGGCGCGTCGAGGTCAGGGCCTGGGGCCCGGACGGCGTCCTGCACCGCATCGCGCAGACCGCCTGGGCGTCCGGCCCGTGGACCGGCTGGTACTGACCTGCCCTCCGGCGGCCGGGAAACCGGCCGCCGGAGCCGTCGCGGCCCTCAGGTCGAGGCGGGAGGCGTTCGGCGGCGAGGCGGGTGGGTGCCGGGAGCTGAAGGTGGGGGCACTGCGGTCTGGCCTGACTCCGTGCGTGCGGGAAAGGCCGGGCGAGGCCGTGGACCTGCCGATCTCGACGGGGCCACCCCGCGTGTGTGGGCGTGCCGGTAGGCCATCGCTCCACCGTCGACTGGACCACCCCCGCGCGTGCGGGGAAGCGGGGACAGCGGCCAAGAGGTAGGCCCGCACTACGGACCACCCCCGCGTGTGCGGGGAAGAGGCTTGTTGACTAGGCGTTTTGTGGGCGGCGGCGGGTTTCATTCGGTGCGTCGAGGTTCCGGAAATCGGGTCCGTTGGTACGACATCGAGGTTCGACATCGTTCGGCCGGAGCCTCGCGCGACGGTCTGACGACCAGGCCCTGTGCCCGCCGGAACGGCTACTTCAAGCCGTCGAGGAACCTCGTGAACTCGCCGACGGCGAACGTCAGCGTCGGGCCGTCGGGGTTCTTGGAGTCGCGGACCGCTGCGGCCTCGTCCGTCCGGGCAAGCTCCACGCAGTTGGCGACGTCGCTGCTCCGGCTGCTCTTGCGCCAACGGGCTGTGGTCGAGTCCACGGTCACTCCTTGATCAGCTCTGCGAGCAGGTCGGCCGTTGCACCGGGTGCAAGACCCACTCCGAGAATATTGCGCAGAGCAAGCCGGTAGCCCTCCAAGTCGGCCGGATCCTCCAGGAACAAGCCGGTGACCTGGTTCTCGACGAACACGATCGCCGGCTCGTGCTCGAACTCCAGGATCATGAACGCCCCGCGCAGCCCGACGTGCGGCCCGACGCTCATCGGCACCGCGACCACCGTGACGTTCCGCTGTTCGTGGACGTCTTGAAGCCGCCGCAGCTGGCGGCGCATCACCCCTCGGCCGCCGACCTCGATGCGCAACGCGGCTTCGTGGACCACCGCGAGGTACTGCGGGCCGTTGCTTCGGGACAACAGGGTCTGCCGGGCCATCCGCGCCGAGACCAGGGTGTCCAGTTCCTGCTCCGAGAGCGTCGGATCCATGGCTTTGACCAGGAAATGGGTGTATTCGGCGGTCTGCACCAGACCTGGGATCATCAGCGGTTCGTAGTTGTGTATGCGCAACGCTTTGTTCTCGAAATCGATCAGTGCGCGCCACAGCTTCGGGAGTCCGGCTTGACGTTCCCACCAGCCCATCTCCTCACCTCTGCGCATGAGGTCGAGGAGTTCTCTGCGACGGTGGCCCTGCACCTTGTAGAAACCGAGCAGGGAAGCGACGTCGTCGATCTGGAGGCCGCTCTTCCCGGTCTCCATCCGGCTGATCTTGCTCGCCGACACGCCGAGTACCTCGGCGACGTCTTCGCAGCTCAGGCGATGTTGTTCGCGGTAGATTCGCAGGGCGTTGGCCACGGTCCGGGAGCGCACCGAGGTGTAGGCGTTTCCTGGCATGGCGTCATCGTCGTCAAGTCCACATTTGATCGGCAATTACCCGATCGGGCTATGTATTGCACCCGTTGCACGATGTCACCCTGCCGTCATGAATACCCAGCAGAAGCTCGCCCACATGGCTGCCCGGCCGCTCGGCAAGAAATTCGTCGTGCCCGCTTACGGCGACCTCGGGCCGGCCACGATCGAATTTTCCCTGCCGCACGTGAAGGTGACCGATTCGGACGGCCGGGTCATCGTGATAACGCCTCGCCAGGCGGAGTTGGTCGCCGCCGCGCTGGACAACGTCACCTCGTGGTTCGAGGACGTCGAGGACCTGCCGGAGGACGTGACCCGGGGTTGACCCGGTGGTCGGGCCGACCGGGAGGCCGGGCCGGCTCGGGAGGCGAGCCGGCCCGGGTCCCCGTCCCCTCGAACGGGTCTGCCGGGCCCGATCCAACGGGCCTGCCTGGCCGGGTCCTGCCCCGGCCGGGCCTTACTTGACCGGGGTGAGCAGCGGGTCGGCCCAGACGCCGACGCGTTCCGGGCCGGGGCACTTGCTCGCGTCGCCGGCCGGCGGTTTCACGCCGATCACCAGGCGGAGCACCCCGGTCACCGGGATGTCCACCAGTTGCGGGGCTTTGTTGGTCACCGCCGCCAAGTCCACCACGCGATTTCCGTCGGTGAGTGCGTAGAAATCCAGCGGCTTGGTCTCGGCGGACTCGTCGGATATCCCGACGAACGCGGTGAACCGGGCGAACCGGCCGTCCAGCGGGTATTCGATCTGGTTCGACTCGCACCACGCTCCGGTGGCCGCCACCGCTTTGTCGTGCGGCACGCCTTTCAGCCGGGCCGGGCCGGCTGTCCAGAGGTTTTCCGCCGGGTCGTTCCGGACCGGCCCCAATTCGCCCAGGGAAATCGCGCCGGGGGACACCTCGGGGAACGACTTCGCGGTGCCGATCGTGCCCGCTGCGGTGGGCTGCGAGGTCGGCGCGGCCTGCGGCGGGGCGGGCTCGGCCGGGGCGTCCTGGCTGCCCAGGGCGACTACCAGGGCCAACGCCGCGACGCTGGCCAGCGTCAACGACAGCAGCACGCGCGGCGCGGGGCTGTTCCCGGTCCGCGCGGTGGCCAGCACGGTCACCCCGATCAGCAGGCAGACCGCCGAGCCGACGGTTTTCAGCAATACCGTCGGAAAGGTGAGAATCGCGATCAGGGTGCCGGTGAGACTGGTCGCCGCCCCGGACCAGCGGGCCACCGTGATCGCCGTCTGCGGAGAAGTCGGCTCGCTTTCCGGGTGGTCCACCGCGGTGTGCGCCCGTTGGTGCCGACCATCCATTGGCCACGGATCCTCTCTACGGCGACCGACCCGAGCACGGCTCGCGAGTTCGCGCCGACATCCCGGTTGGCGCGCACAGTAGCACCGATCCGGGCATGATCAATACGCGGAAAAGCGGACGGCCGAAGCGTCGGGTTTCCGTATTAGTGCGGTAATTGCAAATGAAATGGTTGGGCCGGTGAACTGCCCTCGCGGGCAGCCGGCGCTGCCCCAAGGTCCGTCGCCGCGTCGCTGCCCCCGACCTGCGCCGGACCCCCAAGGTGGAGGCGTGATTCACGAGGTGGACGAGGCCCTTCGCCGGCTGGTCCGGGACGACGCCCTGCGCGGCACGGACGTCGAGGTGGCGTTCGACGCGCCGACCAAGGACTGGGCGGCGCGCCGCAACGCGCCCACCGTGAACGTCTACCTCTACGACATCCGCGAGGACATGCGCCGCCGCCAGCGCGGGCTGCTCAACGAGTACGACGACGGCAAGGTCGTCGCGCGCCACGTGCCGCCGCGCTACATCAAGCTGTCCTACCTCGTCACCGCGTGGACCCAGCGCTCCGAGGACGAGCACCGCCTGCTGTCCGAACTGCTGGTCGGGTTCATCCGGCACGAGTCGGTGCCCGCCGGCCTGCTCGCCGGGTCGCTCGCCGCGCTGGAACTCCCGGTACCCATGTCGGTCGCGCTGCCGCCGCCGGAGGACCGCGCGTTCGCCGACGTGTGGACGGCGCTGGGCGGCGAACTCAAGCCGTCGCTGGACGTCGTGGTGTCCGCGCCGGTCGACTCGGGCCGGGCGTTCCCGGCCGGCCCGGCGGTGGAGGAGGGCGTGCGCCTGGAGATGGGCGGCGACTCGGTCGCGCACCGGCCCGCGATGACGCGCAGGCACCAGTGAACGCGGGCAGCCTGCCGCACGTGTTCGCCCGGCTCGCCGCGCTGGAGCGGCGCATCCGGGACGCGGTCGCGGTGCGCCGCCAGGCCGATCCGAACCCGGACGACCCGTTTCGCGGGCTCTACCTGTCCGACGAGGCGATCGACACCCTGCTGGCGTCCCGGCGCGACCCGTTCGTGCCGTTGCAGTCCTCGCCGGCGTCCGGGCGGCTGGGCCGGCTGGCCGAGGTCGCCGGGCTGTCCGGTTTGGACGTCGAGGTGCTGCTGGTGGCGCTCGCGCCGGACGTGGACAGCCGGTTCGAGCAGTTCTACGGCTACCTGAACGACGACGTGACCCGGCGGCGGGCCACGGCGGGCCTGGCGCTGCGGCTGTGCGGTCTGCCCGAGGCGTCCGCCGCCGGGCGGTCGCGGCTCGACCCGTCGGCTCCGCTGCTCGCCGCCGGCCTGCTCGTGGTGGAGGACCGGGAGCGGCCGTTCCTGTCGCGGTCGCTGCGCGTGCCCGACCGGGTGGTCAACCACCTGCTCGGCGACGACACGCCGGACGCGGCGCTGTCCGGTGTGGCGCGGGTGGTGGACGAACCGGTGCTCGTCGCCGACGTGGCCCGGATCGTGCAGGCGCTGCGCGCCCGGGTCCGCTTGGCGTACCTGAGGGAACGGCCCGGTGGCGGTGCGCGGGAGTTGGCGGCGGCGGCGTTGGCGCACGCGGGTTTCGCGGTGCTGGAGGTCGACGCGGACCGGCTGCGCGCCGAACCCGACCACGACGAGTTGGCCACGGCGGTGCTGCGCGAGGCGGTGCTGCGCGGCGCGGGCGTGGTGCTCGGGCCGGTGGAGGACGCGCCCCGGCTGCGCCCGCTCACCCACCCGTCGGTGCCGCTCGTGGTGCACGGTCCGGACGTCTGGAACCCGCAGTGGAGCACCGATCCGCCGTTGCTGCACGAGGCTTCCGCGCTGCCCGTCACCTCCCGCGCCGAGCTGTGGCGGGAACGCCTGCACGGCAAGCTCGCGCCGGACGTCGACCCGGCCGCCGCGACCGCGCACTTCGTGCTCGGACCGGGCCAGATCGCCCGCGCCGCGCGGGCCGCGTCGATGTCGGCGCTGGTGGACGGCGGCGTGGTGACCACCGCGCACCTGCGGGCGGGCGCGCGCAGCCAGAACGCGGCCGGCCTGCAACGCCTGGCCCGCCGCATCGAGCCGGGCGTGACGTGGGAGGACTTGGTGCTGCCGGCGGGCGTCGTCGGGCTGCTGGGCGAACTCGCGGCCCGCGCCAAGCACCGGGGCCGGGTGATCGACGAGTGGCGGATGCGGCCCGGCGGCGGGCGCGGGCGCGGTGTGACGGGCTTGTTCGCCGGGGATTCCGGGACCGGCAAGACGATGTCGGCGGAGGTGATCGCCGCGTCGCTCGGGCTCGACCTGTACACGGTGAACCTGGCTACCGTGGTGGACAAGTACGTCGGCGAGACCGAGAAGAACCTGGAACGGATCTTCACCGAGGCGGCCGGGGTCAACGGCGTGCTGCTGTTCGACGAAGCCGACGCGATCTTCGGCAAGCGGTCCGAGGTCCGCGACGCGCACGACCGCTACGCCAACATCGAGAGCGCGTATTTGTTGCAGCGCATGGAGACCTTCGACGGGATCGCCGTGCTGGCCACCAACCTGCGGGCCAACCTGGACGAGGCGTTCACCCGGCGGCTGGACGTCGTGGTCGACTTCCCGGTGCCCGAGCAGGACCTGCGCCGGGTGCTGTGGGACAAGTGCCTGGGTGATTCGGTGCCGCGCACCGGGGTGGATTTGGACTTCCTGTCCGGGGCGTTCGAACTGGCCGGCGGGCACATCCGGTCGGCGGCGGTGACCGCCGCCTACCTGGCCGCCGAGGCGGGGCGGCCGATCGGCATGGCCGAGGTGGTCGGCGCGGTCGCCCGCGAGTACCGCAAGCTGGGCCGGCTGGTCGGCGCGCGGGAGTTCGGGCCGTACCTGGACCTGGTGGCGTCGTGACGGCGCGCTGCCCGTTCGGGCAGTCGAGTACGCCCGCGCGGGCGTGCGGACGCCGCCGGCGCGGCCCGACGCGCCGGGACCATCCTCTAGGGCGACACCTCTGACACGTGGGGGCGACCATGCGCGGTCACGAGCACGACGGCGAAGCCTCGTTCCGGCCGAAGGGCGACCGGGTAGAACGCGAGGAGCACGACCTGATGGGCCGTGCGGCGGCGGCCGGGCGGGCCGACGTCCTGGGCCCGGCGGGCATGCTGGGGCTGCAACGCGCGGTCGGCAACGCGGGCGCGAGCGCCGTGGTGGAAGAGGAGTCCCCGGTGCACGACGTGATCCGGTCCAGCGGGTCGCCGCTGGACGTCGGCGTGCGCGAGGACATGGAATCCCGGTTCGGCCAGGACTTCTCCGGCGTCCGGGTGCACACCGACGGCGCGGCCCACGAGTCGGCCAAGTCGGTCAACGCGCAGGCGTACACGGTCGGCGAGAACATCGTGTTCCAGAACGACAAGTACGACCCGGCCTCGGACGCCGGCAAGCACGTGCTGGCGCACGAGCTGACGCACGTCGTGCAGCAGCGCAGCGGCCCGGTCGACGGCACCGAGGCCGGTGGCGGCGTGAAGGTGAGCGATCCGTCCGACCGGTTCGAGCGCGAGGCCAGTGCCAACGCCGACCACGTGATGTCGGCCGCGCCCGCCGCCCCGGTGCAGCGGCACGAGGACCACGACCACGTTCACGGCGCGGAGACGGTGCAGCGCGAGGACGCGCCGGCCGAGGAGGAGGAAGCCCCGGCCGCGCAGACCTACGTGCAGCGGGAAGAAGAGGAGGAAGCGGCCGAGTAACCCGGCGCTCCTCCCGTTCGCACGCACTGCGGCGCGGCCTCCGTTCGCATCGGCGCGCGTGTGAAACCCTTGTCACGTAATGGATTTCTTGTGCAGTTGCCGGTGTTCAGCGGCGCTTCCGGTTTGGTCGGCTCGTGCGGCGACGGTGTCCGCGCGGCCCTTTTCGGCTTTGTGGAGCCGATTTTGGGCTATTGAGGCCGTTTTCCCGGGTTCTGTCAACGGATTTCGTCGTTCACGGTCGGGTGGCGCGGGTGGTTGCCTCTTCGGGCAGCTATCGGTTCCCCCTGGCACAGCCTCGTGGTCGTTTCGGAGAGGTGTGCGCGGGCCGGAGCATTCTCGCTACAGCCGGTTCCGCACGGACTTGGGAGGCAACGCAAATGCCCACCTATCTCTCGCCGGGGGTGTACGTCGAGGAGGTGGAAGCGGGTGCGCGGCCCATCGAGGGCGTGGGCACCGCCGTCGCCGCCTTCGTGGGATTCGCCGCGCGCGGCCCCTTCAACACCCCGACCCTCGTCTCCAACTGGGCCCAGTACGCGCAGACCTTCGGCGACTTCGTCGAGAACTGCTACCTGGCCCAGTCGGTCTACGGCTACTTCCTCAACGGCGGCACCAACTGCTACGTCGTGCGCATCGGCGGCGAACGCGGCAACGGCAACGGCTCCGAGCCGACCGGCCCGCAGGCCGCGCTGGGCAACTACCGGGTGCAGGCCAAGGAGCTGGGCGCGGCCGAGATCACCGTCGAGGTGGCCGACCCGGCCGGCGAGAACCCGCCGGACGACCGGTTCACCCTGCTGGTCAAGCAGAACGGCAAAGTGGTCGAGACGCACAACGTGACCACCAAGCGCACCAAGGACAACGTGCTCACCGTCGTGCAGGAGAAGTCGAACCTGATCACGATCGAGGAGACCTCGTCCGCCCTGGCCAAGCCCGACAAGGGCGCGGTCACGCTGAAGGACGCGCCCGCCGCGCCGCCCGTGCCGCGCAAGATCGCCGCCGACGACTACGTGGGCGACGTCGCGGACCGCACCGGGTTCGGCGGCCTGGAGGCCATCGAAGAGATCACCATGGTCTCGGTGCCCGACCTGATGAGTTCCTACCAGCGCGGCCTGATCACGCTGGAGTCGGTCAAGGCCGTGCAGTTGGCGATCATCGCCCACTGCGAACTCATGGGCAACCGGATCGCGATCATCGACCCGCCGCCCGCGCTGAACCCGCAGCAGGTGCGCGACTGGCGGCAGAACGTCGCGGGCTACGACTCGAAGTACGCCGCCCTGTACTACCCGTGGATCAAGATCTTCGACCCGGCGACCGACGAGCACCAGTTCGTGCCGCCGAGCGGGCACATGGCCGGGGTGTGGGCGCGCACCGACGGGACGCGCGGCGTGCACAAGGCACCCGCCAACGAAGTCGTGCGCGGCGCGGTGGCGCTGGAGACCCAGCTGACCAAGGCGGAGCAGGAACTGCTGAACCCGATCGGCGTGAACTGCGTGCGGTCGTTCCCCGGCCGGGGCATCCGGGTGTGGGGCGCGCGCACGCTGTCGTCCGACCCGGCGTGGCGGTACCTCAACGTGCGGCGGCTGTTCAACTACCTGGAGGAGTCCATCCTCAACGGCACCCAGTGGGTCGTGTTCGAGCCGAACGACGACGCGCTGTGGGCCCGGATCCGCCGCACCATCAGCGCGTTCCTGGTGACGGAGTGGCGCAAGGGCGCGCTGTTCGGGCTCACGCCGGACGAGGCGTTCTACGTCAAGTGCGACCGCGAGACCAACCCCGCCGAGAGCATCGACATCGGCCAGGTGGTCTGCGAGGTGGGCATCGCGCCGGTGAAGCCCGCGGAGTTCGTGATCTTCCGGTTGGCCCAGATCTCCGGCGGCACCAGCCTCGTCAACGAGTAAAGGCGGTTGAGTCATGGCCCTTCCCGACCTCGACACCTCGGTCGGCCATTCGTTCGGGCTCGAAGTCGACGGCGTCGCGATCAAGCAGATCTCCGAGGTCTCCGGCTTGAAGATGGAGCAGGACGTCATCGAGCTGAAGCAGAACACCAACGACGGCAAGTACATGATCAAGAAGCTGCCCGGCCGGCCCAAGGCGGGCGAGGTCACCCTCACCCGCGGCCTCACCGGCGACAACAGCTTCGAGAAGTGGGTCAAGGACGCGCACTTCGGCAAGATGACCAACGCCCGCAAGGGCGGCGCGATCATCGTCTACGACTACGAAGGCCAAGCGATCAAGCGGTACAAGCTGACCAACGCGTGGCCGAAGTCGCTGGAGATCGGCACGCTGAAGGCCGGCGACACCAGCGTCCTGACCGAGAAGCTCGTGATCACCTACGAGCAGATGGAAGTCGAGTGACGCCATGCGCAGGGTGATGGCGGCGGTTCCCCCGCAGGCACCGGACCCGGTGGCCGCGCCGGAGTCGCCGACGCGCGCCGAACCGTCGATGCGCACCGAGTTCGCGTTCGAACTACCGCGCGGGTACGTGGACGACGCGGGCGTCGTGCACCGGTCCGGCGTGATGCGCCTGGCCACCGCGCGGGACGAACTGGTGCCGTTGCGCGACGACCGGGTGCGGGAGAACGCGGCCTACCTCACGGTCGTGCTGCTGGCCCGGGTGGTGGAGCGGATCGGCACGGTCACCGACGTCCACGTGGGCGTGGTGGAGAACCTGTTCGCCTCGGACCTGGCGTTCCTCCAGGACATGTACCGCAGGATCAACAGCGAGGGCCACACCCGGGCGGCGGTGGCCTGCCCGGAGTGCGGGCACGGGTTCAGCGTGGACGTCGCGGGCGGGCGCCTGGGGGAATCGTGACGTACGCGGCCGACCGACTGCACGAAGAGGTCGCGTACGTGGCGTACCACTTCCACTGGTCATGGGAGTCCATTTTGGACATGGAACACCAGGACCGGCTGCGGTACGTGGCCGAGATAGCCCGCATCAACAACCGGATCAGCCAGGGGCGGTGAACCGCGATGTGGCCGTGGGGCAGACGGCAGGCCGAACCACGTGCGGCGCAACCGCGCGTTGCCGAGCCGCGCGTTGCCGAGCCGCGTGCGGCCGAACCCGTGCTGCGCGGGGAGTGGCGTGCCCTGCCGCCCATTCAGCGGGTGGTGCCCGATCACCCGCTGGTGAACCCGGTGGAGCGGTTCTCGTCGTCGCTGGCGTCCTGGCGCTCGCCCGCGTACCTGGAACCCCTGGCGCACCGCGTGGCCGCCGGGGAGCCGTCCGGGTTGATCACCGGGTTGGCGCGGCCGGTGGTGTCGCGGGTGGTGGAGTCGACGGTGGACATGCCGGTGGCCCGCCCACCGGCCCGCAAGCCTCGGGGATCGGTGCTGCAACGCCTGCTCGGCTCCCTGTGGCCGTCGACGCCGCAGCCGGGGCCGACGCCGCAGGAGTCCGCCACATCCGAGACGTCTGACGTCGCGTTGCCTGACGTCGAGCCGGTCTCCGCGGGGCTGGTCGTCGCTGAACCGCAGCTCGCCGGACCGGATTCCGCCGGACCGGATCCCGCTGAATCGGCACCAGTTGAATCGGCACCAGCCGAGCCGGTTCCGGGCGATCCGGTCGGACCGCTTGCCGTGCGGAACGACGCTCCGGTGGCGTCGGGTGGTGCACGGGCCGTCGAGGCGAAGGTTGCGACGGTCGAGCGGCCGGTTGTGCAGCGCGTTGCCGCATCGGCGGTAGCGGTCCCTCCGGCGGCAGTGGATCCACCGGCGGTGGAAGTTTCGGCTGAGCGCCCGCACGTAGTGGACTCGGTGCCGGAAGAGTCGGTGGTTGCGCCGACGGAAACGTTTGCGGACCCGGACCCGGACCCGGAGCCGGACCCGGACCCGGAGCCGGAGCCGGACCCGGAGCCGGAGCCGGAGCCGGAGCCGGAGCCGGACCTGGGCTTGAGCCCGGAGCCAGGCGAGAAATCGGCCCGGGGTGCGGACTCACCTCTGCCGGTGGTGGCTCGGATGGCAGTTGAATCGCGGGCTTCCGTGCCTCGATTGGGACTGGGATTGCCCCGAATCGGGTCCACGTCCGGTCGGGTGGCAGACGCACCGATGGTCGGTGCCGAGCCGCCAGGCGGGGGAGTGCTGGACAGATCACCTGTGGACACGGCACCTGTAGACGCGGCACCTGCGGATAGGGAGTCTGCGGACAGAGGATCTGTGGAGGATTCCGCCGAGCCGGTGCTGGGGATGGCATCGGCTTTGCCCGTGTTCAGCGATCCGCCTGCGTTTGGACCGCTCACGCCTGATCCACTCACGCCTGATCCGGCCACGCATGATCCGCTTACGCCGGAACCGGCTGCGCCCGGATGGCCCGCCCCGAACACGACTGAAGTCGGGTCGGCAGCGGGCGAACCGACTGCCGCGCCTGAGCCAGTTGCGGCTCAGCCGGTCGCGGTTGAACAGGCTGTGTCGGAACCGGCTGCGATTGGAACGACCGCGCCGACTCTCGCCGCGTCGGGCCCGGCGGTTCAGAGGTTGGCGGAATCGGCCTCCGGCTCCCCGACCTCGGCCGCGCAGATCCCGGCGAGCCCGGTCCCCGCCACAGCTATCCCCGCCACACCGATCTTGGCTACACCTGTTGCGGTCACGCCTGTCGTGGTCACGCCTGGCACCGCCGTGCAGAGGTCTGCTGTGCCTGGTCGGCTGGAACCGGTTTCGAGCGGGTCCCCATCCGCCGAGTTGCGTTCGATCACGCCCCCGATTACGCCCTGGATCGCGCCGACTGGCATCGGGGACGCGAGCGGTGAGCTGTCGGAGGCTGCGGCCACCGTCGTTCCCGAGACCCAGGCCCTGACGGTCGGCGTCCCTTCGGCAAGCGCAACCGTGACCGAGGTGACCGTGTCCCGCTCGGTCGCGCCCAGCTTTGGAGTGTCCGGCCCTGGCACGTCCGGCCCTGGCACGTCCAGCCCCGTCCCTCCCAACCCCGTCGTGCCAAGTCCGGTCCCGCTCAGGTCCGGCACGTCCGAACCGGCGTCCGGTCCGGCTACCCGTGGGCCGGCCTCGCCCGGCTTGGTCTCGCCGGGTCCTGTTGCGCACGGGCTCGTCGGCTCCGGACCTGGTGCGTCGAAGGCGTCCAGCACGGTCTCGTCGGGGATCACCGTGTCGCGGATGGTGACGTCGGAGGTCGTACCGGTGGAGAGCGGGGTGGAAGCGGGCACGCTGGGGGTTGCGCCGGAGATGACCACCTTCGCCTCACCACGCACGTTCGCCAACGCCGTTGGGCCGTACCGGCACGTTCAGAGGTCCGTCGAAGTGGGTTCGGTGGCGCAGCCCAAGCGGCTCGGGCTTGGTGCGCCGGTTGCCGCGCCGCACACCACCGGGACGTTCGTGCAGCGCGTGGAAGCACCGGCCGTCCCGCAGACGACGCAGTTCCCGCAGCACACCGAGGTCGTGGTGGCGCGGGACGTGGCCGACGCGCCCGCCGAGGCTCCCGCACCCCCGGCCTCGGAAACCCCGGCCTCCCCGGCGAACCCGGCCGCGCCGGCCGCCGGGCCGGAGCCGGAGGAACTGCTCAAGAAGCTCTACGAACCGCTGCTGCGCCGGCTCAAGGCCGAACTCTGGCTGGACCGGGAGCGGCGCGGGTTGTTGACCGACCGGTGGCACTGAGAGGACTGGGGCGATGGCTGAGGTGGAAGAGGCGGTTGCCGTGTGCTTCGTGGTGCGCATCGACGACGAGAGCCTCGGGTCGTTCAACAGCTGTGACGGGCTCGGTGTCGAGTTCACCATCGAGCAGCGGGAGGAGGGCGGCAACAACGGGATGGTGTGGCAGCTCCCCACGCGGATCAAGTACTCCAACGTGAAGCTCTCCCGGCCGGTCACCAAGGACTCCGCCAAGATCATCAAGTGGATCGCGGGCATGGCGGCCGGGATCGCGCGCAAGACGGCGGTGATCGAGGCCCGGACGTTGCAGGGCACGGTGATCGCCAGCTGGTCGCTGTCCGGCGTGGTCCCGGTGCGGTGGAGCGGGCCGCAGCTGTCCGCCGACTCGCCCAAGGTCGCGACCGAGACGCTCGAACTGGCCCACCACGGCTTCCTGACGTCGGCGAGGTGACGCGACCATGGCCTCCCCCATCACGTTCACGTCCGCCGGCGCGTCGAGGGCCACCAGCTACGCCGCGCCCAGCAACCTCCAGAAGGCCGTGCTCGCCGTGCACAGCCCGCCCAAGGCCGGTGGCGCGGCGAAGCCCGGCGGGCTGCTGCACGAGATCGCGTTCCAGTTCAACCCCAAGGAGCTGTCGCTCACCAAGAACGCCAAGTGGGAGCGCAGCCGCCAGGCCAACAACCCGAAGTCCGGCACGCCCGAGTTCAAGGGCTCGGACCCGGCCAAGCTCGCGCTGGAGCTGTTCCTCGACGCCACCGAGCACATGGACGACAGCGTGGTGAAGAAGGTCGAGCAGCTCTTCGCCTGCTGCGTGCCCACCGAGGACAGCCGCCAGCACGGCAAGGGCTCGCCGCCGTGGGTGATCTTCAAGTGGGGCGGCATGACCGGGTTCCCGGCCTACGTCTCCGGCGTGACCGCGAAGTACACCCTGTTCACCCCGGCGGGCACGCCGGTCCGCGCGCTGTGCACGGTCAACCTGGAGGAGATCTCCGGCGAGCAGGGCGGCCAGAACCCCACCTCGGGCGCGCTGGCGGCCCGCGATTCGCACGTCCTGGTCGCGGGCGACACGTTGCAGTCGTTGGCGTACAAGGTCTACGGCAACGCCGAGCTGTGGCGGGAGATCGCCGAGGCCAACGACATCGACGACCCGATGCGGTTGCGGCCGGGCTCGCGGCTGCTGGTGCCGGCGCTGGAGGAGATCCGCGATGGTCAATGAGAGCTTCGCGAACACCCTGGTGATCGAGGTGGAGTCCGCGCCGCTGCCCGAGGACGTCAAGCCGCTGCTCACGCACGCCTACGTGGACGGCAGCCGCAACCTGCCGGACGTGTTCGTGCTGCGGTTCCGCGACCCCGCGCACGTGGTGCTGGCCAAGGGGAAGTTCAAGATCGGCGCGAAGGTCGCGCTGAAGGTGCAGACCACCGACCCGGGCGGGCCGCAGCCGTTGATGAGCGGCGAGATCACCGCGGTGGGCGTCCAGTTCGACAGCGACGGCACGTTCACCGAGGTGCGCGGGTACGACCTGGCGCACCGGCTGTTCCGGGGCCGCCGCACGGTCGCCTACCCGAGCATGACCGTCGCCGACATAGTCCGGAAAGTGGCGCAGCGGGCCAAGATCCCGGTCGGCACGATCGACGACGTGAAGGGTTTCGGCGGCCGGCCCAACACCCAGATCAGCCAGGACAACCTCAGCGACTGGGAGTTCCTGTCCCGGCTGGCAGGCGCGGTCGGCGCGCAGATCGCGGTGCTGGAGGGCAAGCTCGAATTCCAGCTGCCGGACAAGCCGACCAGCGCGCCCGCGAAGTCCGCCAAGGCCAAGACCAACCCGCTGGTGCTGGAGATGCACCGGACGCTGCTGTCGCTGCGCGCCTCGATCACCGCCGCCGAGCAGGTGCCCGAGGTCCAGGTGCGCGGCTGGGACTACGAGAACAAGAAGGAACTCACCGCGACCAGGAAGCCCGACATGGTGGGCACCGAGGTGACCGGGGTCGACCCGGTCGAGCTGGCGGGCAAGTTCGGCAGCCCGCCCTTCCTGGCCACCGGGCCGTACCGGGCGCAGGGCGAGGTGGACGCGGTCGCCGCCGCGCTGAGCACGCAGCTCGGCGGTGCGTGCGCGGAACTCGCGGGCGTCGCGCGCGGCAACCCCAAGCTGCGCGCGGGCACGGCGGTGGCGCTGACCAACATCGGCGACCCGTTCGCGGGCAAGTACACGCTCACCAGCACCCGGCACCTGTTCGCCGAACAGGGCGGCTACACCACGGAGTTCACCGTCTCGGGCCGCCAGGAGCGCTCGCTGTACGGGCTGGCCAACGGTGGCGGCGGGCGCGACGGCCGGGCCGGGCTGGTGCCCGCCGTGGTCACCGACGCGCGCGACCCGGCGAAGCTCGGCCGGGTCAAGGTCAAGTTCCCGTGGCTGTCCGACGAGTTCGCCAGCGGGTGGGCGCGCACGCTGCAACCCGGCGCGGGGCTCGACCGGGGATCGCTGGTGCTGCCCGAGGTCGGCGACGAGGTGCTGGTGGGCTTCGAGCACGGCGACTTCGACGCGCCGTACGTGCTCGGCGGCCTCTACAACTCCAAGGACACCTCGCCCAAGCTCGGCGTGGAGCCGATCGACGGCGGCACCGGCGCGGTGACCGTGCGCGGATTCGTGTCCCGCAAGGGGCACAAGGTCGAGTTCGTCGAGGACCAGGGGATCCTGATCTCCAGCGGGGACGGGAAGTTCGCGGTCAAGCTGGACCAGAAGAACCAGGTGGTCGAGGTGACCAGCGGCAAGGCCGTGGTGGTCAAGGCGCAGAACGGGATCACCCTCGACTCGGGCACCGGGCCGCTGGAGCTCAAGGGGCAGAAGATCACCGCGCGGTCGCAGACCGACGTCGAGGTCGCGGCGGGCGCGCAGCTGAAGATGAGCGGTTCGGCGGGCGTCAAGGTCGAGGGCGCGACGGTGTCGGTTGCCGGACAAGGGCAGACCGAGGTCACGTCGAGCGGTGTGCTCACCGTGCGCGGCACCCTGGTCAAGATCAACTGAGCGGAGGCGGACGTGCCACCAGCGGCGAGGGCGGGCGACCCGACCGGGCACCCCGGCGTGGTCGGGCCACCGGGCGTGCCCACCGTGCTGATCGGCGGGATGCCCGCCGCGGTCGTGGGCAACCCGCACATCTGCTCGTTCCCCGGCCTGCCACCGCACCCGCCGACCGTGATCGTGCCGCCGGGCTGCCCGACGGTGCTGATCGGCGGCCGGCCGGCGGCCCGGATGGGCGACCTGTCCGCGTGCGGCGCGCCCATCGTGGTGGGCTGCCCGACCGTGCTGATCGGAGGGTGACGTGGACTTCGTCGGACGCGGGCTGGCGTTCCCCGTCCACACCGACGCCACCGGCTCGGTGGCGCTGGTCGGCGGCGACCGCGAGATCGTGGAGAGCATCCGGCTGATCCTGGCCACCGCGCCCGGCGAACGGCCGATGCGCCCGGAGTTCGGCTGCGCCATCCACGACCTCGTGTTCGCGCCCGCCGACGCCGCCACGGCGGGCCGGATCGCCTACGAGGTGCGGATCTCCCTGGAGCGCTGGGAACCCCGGATCACCCTGGCCGACGTCTCGGTGGGCTTCGACGAGGTCGACCAGGGCACCCTGCTCATCGACATCCGGTACGCGCTGCGCGGCACGAACGACCCGCGCAACCTGGTCTTCCCCTTCTACGTCATCCCGCCGCACGAGGCCGACGAGGAGGGCGCCTGATGTCGCTGCCCACGCCGAACCTGGACGACCGCCGCTTCCAGGACCTGGTGGACGAGGCCAAGCGCCGCGTCCAGCAGCACTGTCCGGAGTGGACCGACCACAACGTGTCCGACCCGGGCGTGACGCTGATCGAGGCGTTCGCGCACATGGTGGACGAGCTGCTGTACCGGCTCAACCGCGTGCCGGACCTGCACTACCTGCGGTTCCTCGACCTCATCGGGGTCACGCTGTTCCCGCCCACCGCCGCCCGCGCCGAGGTCACGTTCTGGCTGGCCGCGCCGCGCGAGGTGCCGGTGGTGATCCCGCACGGCGCGCAGGTCGCCACCGAGCGCAGCGAGATCGAGGACCCGGTGGTGTTCACCGTCGACCGGGAGCTGTCGATCACGCCGTGCGAGCTGGCCCACCTGGTCACCGCGCCCGCCGACGCGAACGTCCCGCCGGCCGACCGCACCGACGAGCTGCGCGACGGCAAGTCGCCGGAGTGCTTCGGCGACCCGCCGGTCGCGGGCGACGCGGTCCTGTTCGGGCTGTCGAACGCGGTGCCGGGCTGCGCCGTGCTGTTCCGGGTCGAGGCGCACGCGGAGGGGCGCGGCGTCGACCCGCGCGACCCGCCGTGGGTGTGGGAGGCGTGGAACGGCAACGGCTGGAGCAAGTGCCAGGTCGACCGCGATTCCACCGCCGGCTTCAACAAACCCGGTGACGTCGTCGTGCACGTCCCCCGCACGCACGCCGTTTCCGTGGTCGCCCGGCAACGCGCGGGCTGGGTGCGCTGCCGGGCCGTCGAGCCCGCGCCGGACCGGCCGTTCTACCAGCGCCCGCCCAAACTGGTCTCGGCCACCGCCGCCACGATCGGCGGCACCACCGACGCCACGCACGCCGACATCGTGCGCCGCGAGACCATCGGCGTGTCGGAAGGCGTTCCGGGGCAGCGGTTCGCGCTGACCCGCACGCCGGTCGTGGTCGCCGACGGCGCGCTCGTGGTCGAGGTCGCGTCGGCGGACGGCTGGGAGCGCTGGACCGAGGTCCGCACGTTCGCCGAATCCGGCCCGGCCGACCGGCACGTGGTGCTCGACCGGGTCGGTGGCGAGGTGATCTTCGGCCCGGCCATCCGCCAGCCGGACGGCAGCGTGCGCAACTTCGGCGCGGTGCCGGCGAAGTCGTCCGCGATCCGGGTGCCGGAGTACCGGACCGGCGGCGGGCTGCGCGGCAACGTCGCGCGCGGCCTGCTCCAGGTGCAGCGCGACCCGGTGCCGTTCGTCAGCTCGGTGGTCAACCGCGAGCCCGCGAGCGGCGGCGTGGCGGGGGAGTCGGTGCGGGACGCGGCGATGCGCGGACCGCTCGTGCTGCGCACCAGGGACCGCGCGGTCACCGCCGAGGACTACGAACTGCTCACCCGCGAGGCCGCGCCGGAGATCGCCCGGGTGCGGTGCGTGCCGGCGGGCCAGGGGTCGGCGGCGGTGCGGGTGCTGGTGGTGCCCGCGGTGGGGTTGGGCGAAGAGGCCGATTTCGGGGCGCTGCAACCGGGTGCGGACGTGCGGCAGCGGATCGAGCGGTTCCTGGACGACCGGCGCTGCATCGGCGCGCGGGTGTCCGTGGAACCGCCGTTCTACCAGGGCGTCACGGTCGTCGCGCAGCTCAAGGCCCGCCCCGGCACCCCGGAGGACGTGCTGCGCACGCGGGCCGTGCAGGCGCTCTACGACTACTTCAACCCGATCAGCGGCGGCCCGGACGGCGACGGGTGGCCGTTCGGCCGGCCGGTGCAGTCCGGCGAGGTGTTCGCGGTGCTGCAACGGATCTCCGGCGTGGAGCTGGTCGAGGACGTCAAGCTGTTCGGCGCGAACCCGGTGACCGGCGAGCGCGGCAACGCGGTGCCCCGGCTCGACCTGCCGCCCAACGGGCTGGCCTTCTCCTACGGCCACCAGGTGCGGGTGACGCGATGAGGATCGGCGGACCCACCCTGCCCACGCCGCACCCGCTGGCCGAGCGGCTGCCCGCGGTGTACCTGGAGGACGAGTTCACCCAGCGGTTCCTGGCGGCGCTGGACGAGGTGCTCGCGCCGGTGTTCACCGCCCTGGACGGCTTCGCGGGCTACCTGGACCCGAGGGTCGCCCCGGAGGACTTCCTGGACTGGCTGGCGCACTGGGTGGCGCTGGACGTCGGCGAGGGCTGGTCGGTGCAGCACCGCCGGCTGCTGGTGGCCACGGCGGTGCGGCTGCACCGCAGGCGCGGCACCCGGCCGGGCCTCATGGAGCACGTGAGCCTGCTGACCGGCGGGCGGGTCGAGGTGTTCGACAGCGGGGGCTGCACGTCGACCGACCGGCCGGGCGCGCCGCTGCCGGACGGCGGGCCCGCGCGGGTCACCGTCCGGGTCCGGGTCGCGGACCCGGCCGGGGTGGACCGGGTGCGGCTGGCCGCGGCGATCGCCGCCGCGGTGCCCGCCCACGTCGTCGTGGAACTGGAGGTTGGGGGACCATGATCGTCTGTGCGCAGTGCGGGGAGCGCAACGCCGAGGGCGCGGAGTTCTGCGGCTCCTGCGGCACCTACCTGGAGTGGGAGCCCAAACCCGACCGGCAGCCGGTGCCCGCCCCGCCGCCCGCCGGGTGGCCGGGCCGCGCGCCCGGTCCGCCGCCGGGGTGGCCGGGGCCGCCGGCCGGCCGGCCACCGGGTCCACCGGGCCCGGGACCGGGCCGCCCGCCGGGTCCGCACCCCGGCACCCAGCCGGGGATGCCGCCCGTGCCGCCACAACACACGCCGCACCAGCCCGCGCCCCAGCAGCCCGTGCCGCAACCGGCGCCGCAGCAGCCGGGACCGCAGCAGCCGGGCGCGATGCAGCCGACCGACCAGCGGCAGGCCCCGCCCGGTCACCGGCCCCGGCTCACCGAGCGCCGCGCGGCCCAGCCCGGCGACCTGATCTGCGGCCAGTGCGGCGAGGCCAACCCGCCGGTCCGGAAGTTCTGCGCGCGCTGCGGGGCCGGGCTGGTCGAGGCGCAGGTCGTCGCCGAGAAGTGGTGGCGCAGGATCTTCCCCCGGCGGCAACCGGCCAAGGCCGGCACCCGGCACCGGCGGCGCGGCACGGTGGGCCGGACCGTCGGCCGGGTGGTCCGGTGGGCGCTGGCGGTCCTGCTGCTCGGCGGGGTGGGCGCCTACGCGCTGGTCAGCCCGTTCCGCGAGGCGGTGAACACCCAGGCCGGCGCGGCGGTGGACACCGTGCGGGACTGGTTCTCCGAGCAGGCCCGGCCGGTCCGCCCGAGCCAGGTCACGGCCAGCGCGTCCGTCGCCGGCCACGGGCCGGACCTGGTGGCGGACAACGCGAAGAACACCTACTGGGCGGCACCGGCGCAACCGCCGCCCGCCCTGGTGTTCACCTTCGAGGCACCGGTCACCTTCACCGAGGCCATCTTCCAGATCGGCATCGGCGAGAAGTTCCAGACCGCCCAGCGCCCCAACCAGGTGCACCTCGTGTACTCCAACGGCAAGACGTTCGACCTCTCGCTCACCGACCAGCCCGACCCGCAGACCGTGAAGATCGGGAACGCGGACGGCGTGCGGACGGTCGAGCTGTACATCGTGTCGACGTACCCGTCCTTGCAGGGCACCGACGTCGCCATCTCCGAGATCGAGTTCTTCACGGTGGAATGAGGCAGCGGTGGGGATCGGACGGACGAACCGGTCGACGGCGGTCGCGGTGGTCTGCGTGCTGTTAGGGGGTCTGCTGCTCGGCGACCGGCCCCTGGTGGCCGCCGCCCAGCCGGATCCGCTCAAGCCGTACCGGATCGGCGCGAGCCGGGGCGGGCCCGCGGACATCTGGAGCACCGACTCGCGCGGTGGCGACCAGCGCGCGGTCACCACCGGCGGCGCGCCGGCCGACCGGGACCCCGCCTACTCCCCGGACGGCACCCGGATCGCGTGGACCGAGTCGGCCGGCGGCGAGGAGCCCTCCCGGGTGCGGGTCGCCAACGCCGACGGCTCCGCCGCCCGCTACCTCAGCGGCCGGCGGGGCGAGTCCCAGCCCACCTGGTCGCCCGACGGCACCCGGATCGCGGTCACCGAAGGCGATTCCATCGGCATCGTCCGGGTCTCCGACGGCGTGCTGCTCTCCACCGTCGCGCAGCCCGACCACCTGCGCAGCCAGGACAGCCGGCCGGCGTGGTCGCCGGACGGCCGCACGATCGCGTTCACCCGCAACAGCCAGGGCCTGGACACCCCGCTGGTCGCGCCGCGCTCGGTGGGGGCCTCGACCCCGCCGGGCGGCTCCTTCGCCACGTCCGCGACGCTGCGCACCCCGTCGGTGCCCCGGCGGCCGGAGATCATGTTCCTGCTGGACACCACGGGTTCCATGGGCGACGCGCTCGCCGCGTTCAAGGCCCAGATCCCCGAGGTGATGAGGTCGATCC
The DNA here is from genome assembly GCF_056640475.1 of Saccharothrix sp. NBAS 001. Lineage (NCBI taxonomy): Bacteria > Bacillati > Actinomycetota > Actinomycetes > Pseudonocardiales > Pseudonocardiaceae > Saccharothrix > Saccharothrix sp. NBAS 001. The sequence continues at coordinate 5,594,174 of NZ_CM153251.1, read as the reverse complement.
TCGCCAAGGACCCCGGCGCGCGGTTCGGCGTGGCCTCCTACAAGGACACCCCGGACCGGGGGCGGCGCTACGAACTCCTGCTGAACCTGACGACCGTCGCGGAGGTCGAGGCGCTGCTCAAGGACCCCGAGAAGCTCAAGGCCGAGGGCGGCGGCGACAGCGCCCCGGAGGACTGGTTCAACGGCCTGCACCGGATCGCCCGCGACCTGGACCTGGACAACCAGGGCCGGCACCTGGTGTTCGACCAGCCCGGCACCAGCCGGATCGTCGTGCTGGCCGGCGACGCGAGCAGCAAGCAGACCGGCGACCCGTGCGAATCCGACCTCGACCCCCCGGTCTGCGAGTGGTACTGGTCGCTGGAGCAGATCAAGCTGGACCTCACCGGGACCTACCCGCCGACCGACGAACCGCGCGGTATCAAGATCGTCGCGGTGCCGATCCTGGGCGCCGGCGACGGCCTGGACCGGCAGCTCCAGGCCACCGAGCTGGTCAAGCACACCGGCGGCTCGATGGTCGCCGAGGGCGCGGCGCCCCCGGAGATCGCGCGCGCCATCGACCGGGGCATCCGGGACATCCCGGTCACCGTCACGCCCGCCGCGTCCTGCCCGCCCGGCGTCTCGGTCATCTTCACGCCACCCACCGCCACCGTCAACGGCGACACCGACGTCACGTTCCAGGAGACCGTCCGGCTGGACCCGCCGGGCGACGGGCCCGCCGTCCGGGCGGTCGGCGACCTGACCGGCTGCACGGTCCGGTTCCTGTTCGACGGCAAGGAACCCACCCGTCCGCACGAGCAGACCATCCGGATCACCGAGGCCGCCGCGGGGCTGCCCACCGTCGTGGTGAACGGGGCCGCCGTGCCCAGCCCGCAGGGCGTCCCGGTCGCGGTGGACTTCAGCTCCGCCGCCACGTCGGCGGCCGGCGCACCGCTCACGCCGACCTGCGACGCCGTGCCCGGCGCGCTGTTCCCGGTCGGCATCACCAGCGTCACGTGCGGCGCGACCGACGCCGGGCGGGTCAACCGGGCCACCTCGACGGTGGCCGTGTTCGTCCCGGAAGACGTGCCGTACCGGGACATCTGGCTGGCCGACGTGAGCGGGCCGGTCGTGCAGGCCGACCTGTCGGTGCGGTTCGCGGCGGCGTGCGCGCGCAAGGACGAGGACCCGGACTGGTCGCCCGACGGCCTGCGGCTGGTCTACCGGCACGAGGGCGCGCTGTGCACGGCCAACGCGGACGGCGGCAACGCCGTCGTGCTGGTGCCCGGCCCGGACGCGGAGGAACCCGCGTGGTCGCCGGACGGCGCGCTGATCGCGTTCTCCCGGCCCGCCGGCGGGGAGGGGCCGCGCCGGATCTTCGCCGTGCCGCCCAGCGGCGGGACGCCGCGCGAACTGGTCTCCTTCGGCGACCTGGACGCGCGCGGCCCGGCGTTCCAGCGGCTGCCCGACGTGGTGGTGACCGGGGCGGCGGTGCCCGCGCGGATCCCCTTCGGGGGCAGCACGACCGCCCGGTTCCGGGTGAGCAGCACCGGGCTCGTGCCGACCACCCCGACCGTGGCGCTGACCGTCCCGGCCGGCCTGCGGATCGACGGCCTGACCGCGTCCGCCGGCACCTGCGACGCCACCACCCGGACCTGCGCGCTGCCCCGGCTGGTGCGCGGGTCGACCGCGGAGATCCGGCTCGCGGTGACCGGTGTCGTGGCGGGCGCGCAGGTCGTGCGCGCCGACGCGGGCACCGACGTGAACCCGGCCGACAACCGGGCCGAGGTCACCGTCACCGTGGCCGAGGAGGTCAAACCGCCGCCCACGCCGGGATCGCTGTCCACGGCCGTCGCCGTGCTGCCCGCCGAGAGCTACGTCGGCGGGGAGGACGTCGTGCTGGTCTTCAAGGTGCGCAACGGTTCCGGCACGCCGATGACCGGGGTCCGCGTGGTGACCTCGCTGCCGCCGCAACTGGTGCCGCCCACGGCGGTCTCGCCGGGCTGCGCGGTCGACGGCAGCTCGTGCGACCTCGGCGTGCTGCCACCGCTGGCCGAGGCCGAGGTCCGGATCTCGTTGCCCGCCAAGGCCGCCGTGGACACCAGCGCGGGCGGCTCGGTGCTGGGCACCGGGCCGGACAGCGACGCGGCGGACAACACCGCGGTCGGCAGAGTCCTGGTGCGCCAACCGAAACTCACCGTCGAACCGCTCATCGGACCGACCGGGTTCGTGCCCCGGGTGACCGGCAGCGGCCTGCCGCCCGGCGCCTCGGTCGCGCTCGCCTGGTCGCCGGGCATCTCGGCCACGCCCGGCACGGTGACCGTGCGGGACGACGGCACGCTCGACACCGGGTTCCTGGTCTTCGAGAACGACCTGGTCGGCTTCCGGGAACTGGTGGTGACGCCCTCGGCGGGGCCGGGGTTCGCCGCCGTGCGGTCGCAACGCTTCCTCGTCGTGCAGCGGACCCTGCAACCACCCGACTTCGCCACACGCGGCTGAACGGCTGCCCGTAGGGGCAGCGGGGAACGCACCGCACCCCACCCTTCCGCCACGTGCCACCGCTTTCCGTCCACCGGAGGATTCACGACATGGGCGCTACCGCGACGCTGTCCGCCACGGGCCTGGCCGTGGAGCCGGGCTCTGAGGTCACCTGCACGGTCGTCGTGCGCAACACCGGGGAGCTGGTCGACCAGTTCACCGTCGACGTGGTGGGCGACGCCGCGGGCTGGGCGGCGGCCGAACCGGAGTCGGTGAACCTGGTCCCGCAGGCGTCCGCCGAGGTGGTGGTGCGGTTCGCGCCGCCGCGCGCGGCGGACGTGCCGGCCGGGCCGGTGCCCTTCGGGGTGCGCGTCACCTCCCGCGAGGACCCGTACGGCTCGGTGGTCGAGGAGGGCGTGGTCGACGTCGGCTCGTTCACCGACCTGAGCGCGGAACTCGTGCCCACCAAGGTCGAGGCGGGCCGGCGGGGCAGGTTCGAACTCGCCGTGGACAACGTCGGCAACCACCCGGTGGCCCTGCGGTTCATCCCCGGCGACCCCGACGGCGAGCTGGACTTCAAGCTGGACAAGAAGGAGGTCGTGCTCGCGCCCGGCACCGCGGCGTTCGTGCGGCTGGTGGTCAAGCCCCGGGACACGTTCCTGCGCGGCCAACCGCAGTCCCGGCCGTTCCGGGTGGAGGTGCTGCCCCAGGTCGGCAACCCGCTGGTCGCCGACGGCACGTTCGTGCAGCGGCAACTGCTGCCGAAGTGGCTGCTGCCCGCGCTGCTCGCGCTGGCCGCGCTGGCCGCCCTGCTGGGCGTGCTGTGGTTCACCCTGTTGCAGGCCGCGGTCAAGTCCGCCGCGCGCGACGCGGCGACCGAGCAGGCGGGCGACGTCAAGGCGGCGGTGCAGCGGGCCGAGGACAGCGCCGGTCAGGCGAAGACGGATTCCCAGCAGGCCAAGGGGAACTCGGAGGCCGCGATGCAGGCGGTCGGTCTGGACCCCAACCCCGCGCCCGGCTCGACGCCGACCCCGGTCCGGCCGGCGGCGAACCAGCCGGCCGGCGACCCCACCGACTTCCGGATCGCCGCCGACTCCGCGATCACCGCCAACCCGGAGCTGTACAACGACTTCGTGTTCACCCCGTCCGACGACAAGAAGTCGTTGAACGTCAGCGACATCGTGCTGCAGAACCCGCGCGGCGACCTGGGCACGGTCCGGGTCATGCGCGACACCAACGGGACCCGCGGCATCATCCTGGAGCTGAACCTGGCCAACTTCCGCGACCTGGACCGGCACTACGTGCAGCCGTTGCAGTTCAAGCCGGGGGAGAAGGTGGTGTTCTCGGTCAGCTGCCAGAACCCGGCGGAGAAGGGGAACTGCAAGCCCGCGGTGTCGTTCTCCGGACGGCTGGTGTGAGGGTGCGGCGAGGCCCCGGTGGGTCGAGGTGCCGCCGGGGCCGGCGGCCGCGGGGGTCAGATCAGGCCCTCGCGCAGCGCGAACGCCACGGCGTGGGCCCGGTTGCGCAACTGGAACCGGTTGGTGATGTCGTGCAGGATGCTCTTGACGGTCCGCTGCGAGTAGCACAGCTTGTCGGCGATCTCCTTGGTCTCGAAGCCGTCCGCGATCAGCCGCAGCACCTCGGTCTCCCGGTCGGACATGCCGGCCATGGTCCAGCCGTTCGGGTTGAGCACGTTGCGCTGCAACCGGGACACCCGGTCCAGCAGCCGGCCGAGCAGGTCCGGCGGCAGCGCGCCCTGCCCGGCGGCGGTGGCCTTCACCAGGCGCACCAGCGTGTCCGGGGTGGCGTCCGAGCGGCGGATCACCGCGGACACCCCGCTGCTGACGATGTTGAGCAGCTCCGGGTCGGCGATGTCGCCCGCCACCAGCACGATGTTCGGGCTGCCCTGCACCTGGAGCCGGCGCAGCAGCTGCTGGGCGGTGCCGTCCAGCCTCTCCAGCACCACCAGGGCGACCGGCGCGGGCTCGTCCGGCTCGACCAGGCGGATCTCCGGCCGGGACCGCAGCGCCGCGGTCACCCCGGCCCGGGTGATGGAATCCGCCGCGTGCAGCGCCACCGCGATCTGCTCACCGTTCATGACAGCTCCCGCCCTCGTGACCGACGCCCCCACCGGGTCAATCGTCCCGAGCGGGGGTGTCCCGGCACTACGGCCCCGGTGTCCCGACTTGTCCCGACTCCTCGCCCAAACCGGCCCGCTTGGCCCGGGACACCGCCTGCGCCCGGTCGGCCACGTGCAGCTTGCGCAGGATGTTCGACACGTGGTTGCGCACCGTCTTGGGGCTGAGCACGAGAACCCGGGCGATGGCCGCGTTGCCCCGGCCGTCGGCCATCAGGCGCAGCACCTCGCGCTCCCGGGCGGTCAGCTCCGGGAACGCCTCCGCCTCGGACCTGGCCGACGTGCCGAAGTAGGCCAGCAGCCGCACCGCGATGCCGGGGCTGAAGATCGCCTCACCCTCGGCGACCGCCCGCACCGCCCGCACGATCTGCTGCGGCCGGGCGGCCTTGAGCAGGTAGCCCAGCGCGCCCGCGCGCATCGCCGCGAACACCGAGTCGTCGTCGTCGAACATGGTCAGCACGAGCACCCGCACGGTCGGGTCGTGGGCGACGATCCGCCGGGTCGCCTCCACCCCGCTCAGGTCGGGCATGTTCAGGTCCATCACGACCACGTCGGGGCGCAGCTCGGCGGCCAGCTCCACCGCCATCGTGCCGCCGGACGCCTCACCGACCAGCTCCAGGTCGTGGGCGGCGCCCAGCGCGGTGGCCAGGCCGTAGCGGAACAGCGGGTGGTCGTCCACCACCAGCGCCCGGAGCGCAGGCGGCATGTCCGCTCACACTCCGCCCGCGACCGGCAGGTCGACGGCTATCCGGGTGCCACCCGCGGCGCCGCCCTCCATCGCCCACGTCCCGCCGACCTCGTGCGCGCGTTCCCGCATCGAGTTGAGTCCCACGCCGTTCCCCTCGGGTTCGCCCGCGCCGCAGCCGTCGTCCACGACTTCGACGTGCAGGCCGTCCGCGCACCACAGCCGCACCACGCAGGTGCGCGCGCCGGCGTGCCGGACCACGTTGGTCAGCGCCTCGCAGATGATCCGGTAGGCCGCCACCTGGACGGCGATCGGCAGTTCCGGCAGGTCGGTCTCGGCCTTGACCAACACCCGCACCGGGTGCCGGTCGGCCAGGGTCGCGACGTGCGCCCGCACCGCGCCCGCCAAGCCCAGTCTGGCCAGTTCGGCCGGGTAGGCGCCGGCCGCCAGCCGGCGGATCTCGCCGACCGCGTGGTGCATCTCCTCCTCCAGCCGGGCCAGCAGCGGGCCGGCCGCGGCCGGGTCGCGCGCCACCAGGTGCCGGGCGGCGCGCAGGCCGAGCGCGATCGCGGCGAGGGAGGGACCGAGCCCGTCGTGCAGTTCGCGCAGCACCCTGCGCCGGGCCTCGTCGGCCGGATCGGTGGGCACTGCGAACTTGCGGCGCACGTCCCCTCCCCGTCAGGCGGCGTCCGGGCTCTCGCCGCCTCGTCTAGAAAGTCGCAGATTCGACAGAGGTTGTTTCAGGCAAACGCGCAGGTTCCCACGTTGGGGGGAATGGTCCGCGTCCTTGGTGACGGAATGACGTATCACCGGTCCGCTTGCCTGCTCCATACGGATATCAGGTGTCACGGGAGGGTGGAAATGGGGCAAACGGGCGGCAGGGCGGTCCTCCAGGTTCACCCGACCAGGCTGTGCAACCTGCGATGCCTGCACTGTTACTCCAGCTCCGGGCCCGACGTGGCCGAGTCCGTGCCCATCGGGGTGCTGTCCTCGGTGGTCCGGGACGCGGCCGGGCTGGGCTACGACGTGATGAGCGTCTCGGGCGGGGAACCGTTCCTCTACCCGGAGCTGCCCGCATTGTTGCGGGCCGCGCGGGATGCCGGAATGCGAACGACCGTCACGACGAATGCGGTCGCGCTCACCCAGCGCCGGATCGGACTCGTCCGCGGACTGGTCGACCTGGTCGCCGTGTCGCTGGACGGCGACCAGGGCACCCACGACCGCATCCGGGACCAGCAGGGCGCGTTCGACAAGGCGCTGGCGGGCATCCGGCGGCTCACCGAGGCGGGCATCCCGGTCGGTGTGGTCACCACCCTGACCCAGGGCAACGCCACCCAGCTCGGCGAGGTGGCGCTGGCCGCGTCCCGGTCCGGCGCGCTGCTGCTCCAGGTGCACCCGCTGGAGCCGGAGGGCGCGGCGAACCGGCGGATGGCGGGGGAGCGGCCGGACGCGGTCGAGCTGGCCTACGCGGCCGTCGAGCTGGGGCGCATCGCCGAGGAGCACGGCCTGGCCGTGCAGCTCGACGCCGTGCCGAGGACCCTGCTGGCGCGCAAGCCGGAGGCGTTCATGGCCGCCCCGGTGGCCGACGAGCGTCCGCTGGGCCGCTGGCTGACCCCGCTGGTGATCGAGGCGAACGGCGCGGCCGTGCCGGTCGCCTACGGCTTCGACCGCCGCTACTGGCTGGGCAACGTGCACGACCGGCCGCTGGCCGAGCTGGCCGGCGGCTGGGACCCCGCGCCGTTCCTGGACCTGTGCCGGTCCACCTGGCAGCGTCTGGTGGACGGCCGCACCGGGCCGCTGATCCCGTGGTACGGCCACCTGGTGCGGGCGTCCCGGACCGCCCGCACCGCTAACGCCGGGCGGTGAGCAGCTCGGCCGCCGACCGGGTGTTGATCACCCGGGCCGGGTCCACGCCGCACTCCTCGGCCCGCTCGCAACCGTAGGACAGCCAGTCGAGCTGGCCGGGCGCGTGCGCGTCGCTGTCGATGGCGAACTCGCAGCCCAGCTCCACGGCCAGGCGCAGCAGCCGGGTCGGCGGGTCCCGGCGCTCCGGCCGGGAGTTGATCTCCACCGCCGTCCCGTGGTCGCGGCACGCGGTGAACACCGCCTCGGCGTCGAACTCCGACTCCGGGCGGCCCTTGCCGACCACCAGCCGCCCGGTGCAGTGGCCCAGCACGTCCACGAGCGGGTTGGCCGCGGCGGCGCGCAGCCGCTCGGTCATCGCCGCCTTCGGCATGCGCAGCTTGGAGTGCGCGCTGGCCACCACGACGTCCAGCTGTGCCAACAGGTCCGGGTGCTGGTCCAGCGACCCGTCGTCGAGGATGTCCACCTCGATCCCGGTCAGCACCCGGAACGGCGCGAGTTCGGCGTTCAGCCCGGCCACGACCGCCAACTGCGCGCGCAGCCGGTCGGCGGACAGCCCGTTGGCCACGGTCAGCCTCGGCGAGTGGTCGGTGAGCGCCACCCACTCGTGCCCGAGGTCGCGCGCCGCCTCGGCCATCTCCCGGATCGGGCTGCCGCCGTCGGACCAGTCGGAATGCGTGTGGCAGTCGCCTTTCAGCCGGGCGCGCAGCGCCTGGCCGCCGACCACCGGTTCGCGGAACCGGGACAGGTAGGCGGGTTCCCGGCCCGAGGCGGCGTCCAGGATCACGCCCGCGGTGGACTTGCCGATGCCGTCGAGGTCGGTCAGCGTGCCGTTCGCGACCCGCGCGGCCAGTTCGCCGGGCGGCAGCGCGGCCACCACCTCCGCCGCCCGGCGGAACGCCCTGACCCGGTACGTGGGTTCGCCCGCCCGTTCGAGCTGGAACGCCACCTGCCGCAATGCCCAGAGGGGATCCACCCGTCCTGTCTACCCCGCCGCCCGGCCGCCCGCGCGCCGATCGGGGTAGTCGCGAAGGGCGTTCGTGGGCTTTGCGCCGGGTCCACTCGGGACGTCGGCTTTCGAGACGGCACCGGTTCGTCGCGAAGGGTTGCGGTCGCCGGGGATGTGCGGACAGCATGTCCGCCATGTCCCCACGGTCACCGGTCGGGTCCCTCGGGTCACGACGTCGGCCCAGCAAAGGCGATCTCACCTCGCAGGCCATCCTGGACACCGCCGAACGGCTGCTCCAGAACCGTTCCCTGGACGACATCGCGGTGGACGAGCTGGCCGCCGGCGCGGGCATCTCGCGGTCCACGTTCTACTTCCACTTCTCGTCCCGGGAAGCCGTGCTGCACGCCCTGTCCGCCCGCGTGCTGGACGCGCTTTACGAGTCGGCGTCGTCTTGGCTGCGGCGGGGCAGCGAGGCCCCGGAGGCCGCCATCCGGCGGGCGCTGGGCGCGACCCTCGCGGTCTGGCGCGCGCACGGCCCGGTGCTGCGCGCCGCCGTCCGCGCCCGCGACACCGACCCGCTGATGCGCGAGTTCTGGACCGGGGTGGGGCGGCGGTTCGTCGACGCCACGGCCGAGCAGATCTCGACCGAGCGGGACGCCGGGGTGGCGGTGGACGGACCGGACGCGCGATCGCTGGCCGCGGTGCTGATGTCCATGAACGAGCAGGCGTTCCTGGGCCGGTCGGTCGCCCGCCGTTCGGCCAAGAAGGACCGCGACCTGGTCGACACGTTGACGTTCGTCTGGCTGCGGTCGGTCTACGGCGACCCGTCGTGAGCGGGACGGCCGAAGTGCTCGGCCAGCCGGCGCAGCGACACGGCCATCCCGCGCGCGAGTTCGCGCCGGCCGAAAGCCTTGATCAGCAAGCCCTTCAGCGCCGACGCGGGCACCTGCGAGGAGCGCAGGCGGACCAGCGTGCCGCCGCCCGCGGGGGTCAGCTCGATCCGGAACTCGGTGTAGGCGGCGAACTTCGGCGCGGGCCGGCCGTCGACGCGCTCGGCGACGTGCCGCCACGCGAGCACCTGCGGCCGGCGGTACTCGACGACCTCCTGGTCGACCTCGGTCCGCCGGCGGCCCCACCGGCCGTGCTGGGTGCGCAGCTCGCCGCAGCCCGCGCCGGAGACGACCTCGACCCGTTCGGCGAACTCCAGCCACTCGGCGGTGCGCTCGGCTTTCGACACGACGTGCCAGACCCGCTCCGGCGACGCCTCGACCACGGCACTGCGCACGACCACGATCACCCCGCCATGGTAAGTCCCGCAACGCGGATCTACCGGAACCAGAGGCCGCCGGCGCGTCGGTACCCCAGCGCGCGGTAGGTCGCATCCACAAGGGACTGCCCGCGCGCGTTCACCCCGACGCCGACGCCCTGGCGGGTCATCGCGTAACCGAACGACAGCCGCGCGGCGGGCGCGGCGAACCCGAGCGAGCCGCCCATCCCCGAGTGGCCGAACGCGTCCTCGGAGAGCCCGACGGCCTCCCGGTCGTTCGGCGGCAGGTGCGGCGTTGTCCACGCCCTTGACGAAACCGAGCGAGAACCGGCTCGGCGCGAGCAACACCTCGTCGTGCCCGGCCGACACCACCGACGACATCAGGACGAGTTGCCGTTCGTCCACCAGGTCCACGCCGTCGTGCGCGCCGCCCAGCGCCAACGGGCGGTACATCCCGGCCAGGCCGCGCGCGTTGGTGATGCCGCCGGTCGAGCCGTACTGCGCGGCGTGCGACTCGCGGCTGTTCGTCGCGGCCAGGTAGCCGCCGTCGTTGCCCAACAGCAGTGCCTGCACCGAATCCGGCTGCGTCAGGGCCGTCACGTAGAGCGTGGGCGGCGCTTCGCCCGGCGCGGCCGGGAGCGTCGGCGCGACCCGGGGTTCCAGCTCCGGCGGCAGGGAGAGCCAGAAGTCCAGGCCGAGCGGTCCGGCGACCTCGGCGGCGAAGAACTCCGCCAGGCTCGTCCCGCCGATCCGGCGGACCAGTTCGCCGACCAGGTGGCCGAACGTCAGCGCGTGGTAGCCGTGCCGGGTGCCGGGCCGCCACAACGGCTCCTGCCGGGCGAGCACGTCGGTCATCAGCGCCCAGTCGTACATCGCGCCCGGCGGCAGCGGCGCGCGCACGACCGGCAGCCCGGCCTGGTGGGCGAGCAGGTGCCGGACCAGCGTGTCCCGCTTGCCCGCCTGGCCGAACTCGGGCCAGTACCGGACCACCGGCGCGGACAGGTCGAGTTCGCCGCGCCGGGCCAGGACGTGCGCGCACAGCGCGGTCGCGCCCTTGGTGGACGACCACACGTGCGTGACGGTGTCCTCGGTCCACGCCCGCCCGCCCGCGTCGCCGCCCCACAGGTCGACGACGGGTTCCCCGTCCACGGTGACGTGGACGCTCGCGCCGGCCTCGCCGCGCTCGGCGAAGTTCCGCTCGAACTCGGCCCGCACCTCGGCGAACGCCGGCGCGCAGGTGCCCTCGACGGTCATCTGCCCTCCCGGCTCACGAGACCTGCGCGACCCACGCGGGTTCCCGGACTTCCTTCTCGGCGACCTCGACCCGGTTGAACGCCGCCGGGTCGACCCGGCGGTAGCCGTGCCGCACCACGCTCTGGTAGAGCACGTCGGAGACGACCAGGACGGCGTCGCCGAGGAGCCCGGCGCGCACCGGGTCGGCGTCGGCGAGCCGGCAGGCGGTGTTCAGGTCGCTGCCCACCCAGCCGTGCGCGTCCCGGTGCACCTCGCCCGCGTGCAGGCTGACCCGGATCCGGATCCTCGGCACGGCGGTGGCGTTGTGCCGCCGCAGCCGGGAGATCACCTGCGGGATCACCGGGTCCAGGATGTCCACTTTGGACACCAGGGCGGGGATCAGCACCATCATGCCGTCGCCCCGGTCCTGCCAGCCGAGGTCGGCCTGGCGCACGCCCACCGCGCGGAAGCCGTCGCGCACGGCGTTGGTCAGCACGTCCCGCGCGATCATCTGGTGCGGGTTGGGCCACCGCCCGAAACCCGCGATGTCCACCACCAGGATGGACCGGTACTCGGGTCCGTCCTGGTGGCGGAACCACCGCCAGGGGCGGGGCAGTTCGACGGTCATCGGGATTCCCCCTGCAACGCGCGGCGCAGCATCCAGGACCGGCTCAACAGCCGCACGGCGTGCGGGATCCGCCGGGCCGGTGGCAGGTCGGCGAGTTCGGCCCGGAACTCCTCGTGGTAGCGGGCCTGGTGGCGGGGCGGCAGCACGGCCACCGCGAGGTCGACCAGCCGGCTGTCGGGCCGGGGTTCCAGTTCCAGCCGGATCATCCGGGCGGCGGCGACCATCGGCTCGAAGCTGGCGGTGGCCAGGTAGTTGCGCTCCACCGCGAACTCCAGCCACAGCACCCGCCGGTAGACCTCGCGCAGCCGGACGTCCCCGTCGCGCTCCAGCGCGCGGCGCAGCTCCAGCGCGAGGTGGTGGGCGAGGTGGCGGTCCAGGATCCGGTCGAGCTTGCCGTCCAGCACGGCCTCCAGGTCGTGCGCCAGCAGCCGGATGCGGGCCAGGCGGTCGCGTCTGGTCATGTCCCACCTGCCGCGTGCGGGCGGAGCAGGCCGAGCCTGGGCACCGCGCCCCGGGCCCGCGCCATGGCCGCTCTGGCCACCGCGATGCTGTCCGGGTCGAGCCGGTAGTACCGCCGCCGGGGCCGGCCGCGCTCGTGCGGGTCGGCGTCCTCCCAGCGGCTCTCCAGCCAGCCGCACTGCTCCAGCCGCGCCAGGATCGGGTGCACCGTCCCGCTGGGCAGTTCGGCGACCTGGCAGATCTCCAGCCCGTACCGCTCCAGCGTGGGTTCCTCCAGCAGCACACCCAGCACGAGCTGGGTGGGCAAGGTCATCTTGGGTCCCTTCCGCGCCGCAACCATGGTCTAACTCTACCTAGGGTGGTGGCGCTGCGCAATCGGTTCCGCACGCAGAGTCGCGCCGGGGTGGAATCCGGCCGGTCGGGCAGCGGGTCAGGCCGGTTCACGGGCCGGGGCGGTGGTGGCGCGGACGACGAGCTGCGTCGGCAGGACCACCAGCGGCGGGTCGGTCGCGTCCGCGTCGAGGCGGGCCAGCAGCATCGCCACGGCGGTCCGCCCGGCGGCGGCCAGCGGCACCGCCACGGTGGTCAGCGGCGGGGAGCACAGCGACGCGTAGGGCAGGTCGCCGAACCCCGTCACGCTCACCTCGCCGGGCACCCGCACGCCCCGGTCGCGCAGCCGCGCCAGCACGCCCGAGGCCATGACGTCGTCGTAGGCCATGATCGCGGTGGCCCCGGTCGCGAGCGCGAGGTCCGCCGCCTGCGTGCCGCCCTCGAACCGGGGCGCGAACGGGCCCAGCTCGACCAGCTCCACGCCGTGCCGCGCGCGGGCCGCCGCCAAGCCTCGCCGGCGCTGCCCGTTCGACCACGACGTGCGCGGGCCGTCGAGGAACGCGATCCGCCGGTGGCCCAGCGCCACCAGGTGCTCCACCACCTGCCGCGCGCCGCCCGCGCCGTCCAGCACGGTCGCCGGCACGCCCGGCAGGTCGCGGTCGAGCAGCACCAGCGACGTCGCGCCCGCCACCTCGGCCACCTGCTCGTCGGTCAGGCCCGGCGCGCAGACCAGCACCCCGTCGACCTGCTTGGCCATGGCGTGCACCAGCTTCGCCTCGGTGCCCGGGGCCTCGTCGCCGCCCGCCACGAACACCGCGTAGTCGGCCTGGGCGGCCCGCGCCTGCGCCGCCTTGAGGATGCCGGTGAAGAACGGGTTGTCCAGGTCCGGCAGGACGATCCCGATGTTGCCGGTCCGGCCGGTGATCAGGCCGCGCGCGGCCCGGTTGGGCCGGTAGCCGAGTTCGGCCGCCGCCGCCAGCACGCGCGACCTGGTCTCCGCGCGGACCAGGTCCGGCGTGGTCAGGGCGCGGGACACGGTGGCCACGGACACGTGCGCGCGGCGCGCCACGTCGCGGATGGTGATCGCCACGCGCTACCTCCGGAAGGCCGTTCGGGCCGGTCCCGACCAGTGAAGCGGACCTGGCGGCCGACGAGAACGCCCGCCGCCGAACACCCCGCCGCGCCACCGGCGCCGGCGGGCCGGAAATCCGGTTGAACCGATCGTCGGACCGCTCCGTGTCAGGGGTGTCCCGCCAACGCACGGAAAGGTCGCACCGCGATGAACACCCGCCGTAACCCGTCCCCGCTGGGCTGACCGCCCTCCCGACCGACCCCCGAGAAACCAGGCGACCATGCGCGATCCGATCCTCGACGGCGCACTGCGCCGGGTCCGGGCCGAGCAGGCCCGCGACCGCAGGCGGCGCGGCCGGGTCGTGGCGGCCACCGCCGGCACGCTCGCCGCCGCGGTGCTGGCCGGCGGCCTGTACCTCGGCCGGCACAGCCTGCCCGAGGCACGGGTCCTGGTCGCCACCACCGGCACCACCCGGATGACCACCACGATCACGCCCGCCGACGGCTGGGTGCGGCTGCACGCCGCGGTCGACGGCATCGACCCCGGCGAGCGGTGCACGCTCGTCGTCACCGATTCGCACGGCCGGCGGCACGTCGCCGGCGGCTGGGTCGCGGCCCGGCGCGGGGACACCGACCTCGCGGGCGCGGCCCTGGTCGACCCGGCGGACCTGGCGGCGATCAGCGTCGTCACGGCCGACGGGCGGACCCTCGTCAGCACCCCGGCCTAGCCGCGAACACACCACCCCCGAAGGAAACCGCCGTGTTCGGCGTGCCCGCACGCCCCCGCCCGCCGGCGCGGCCCGCTGCCGCGCCGGCGGGCGGCGCTGTTCGCCGGGGCGTGACCGGACGGTTGCCCGTACCGCGCGCCGGAACTGGCAAGCTGTTGCCCGTGAGGCGGATGCTCCCCCTGTTCCTCGTGCTCCTCCTCGCCTCGTGCGGGGCCGACGGCCGGTCGGTCGCCATCGAGGACGTGCCCCCGCCGTCGCCGTCGCCGGCCGTCGTCGCGGGCGCGTCCACCGGGACGTTCACCGTCGAGTGCGGGCGCAACGAGCAGCGGCACCTCAACGCCGACAACATGGTCATCGCGCCCGGCACGCCGTTCGGCGCGCACCACACCCACGAGTACGTCGGCAACCTGAGCACCGACCACACCAGCACCGACCGGTCGCTGGCCGCCGCGCCCACCTCGTGCGCGGGCGGCGACCTGTCCACCTACTACTGGCCCGTGCTGCGGCTGACCGACGCCGTCGGGCACGACGCGCACGCCCAGGGCGGCGGCGCGCACGGCAACACCGGCGAGGTGCTGGCCCCGTCGCGGGTGTCGGTCACGTTCGCGGGCAGCCCGGTCGGCAAGGTCGTGCCGATGCCGAGGTTCCTGCGGATGATCACCGGCGACCCGGCCGCGCTGACCTCCGGCGCGGGCACCGCGAAGTGGAGCTGCGCGGGCTTCGAGGACCGCTCCACCGACCGGTACCCCGAGTGCGGCCCGGCCCGCGAGGTGCTGCGCACCTACGACTTCCCGAACTGCTGGGACGGCCGCAACACCGACAGCGCCTCGCACCGGGCGCACGTGGTGCCCGCCGCGTCCAACGGCGCGTGCGTGAAGGGCACGTTCCCGATCCCGAGGCTGCGCGTGCGGGTGTACTACGCGGTGCCGGCCGGGCGGCCGTTCGCGCTGGACAGCTTCCCGGAGCAGTTGCGCGACCCGCGCACGGACCACGCGATGTCGGTCAACGTCATGCCGGACGCCCTCGCCGCCGAGGTCGCCGCCTGCCTCAACCAGGGCCGCACCTGCCCGTGAGAACTTTCTCCGCCCCGGGTTGAACCGATCCGGCGCGGGGGCCGTGTCCGTGTCGAGGAGTGGACGAGAGGAGTGGGTGGATGGCGGCTTTGTGGTCCCGGAAACGGGAGACCGCGGCCGACGAGGCGCTGATCCGGTCTCTCTACGAAGAGCACGGCCGGGCGTTGCTGGCCTACGCCACCAGGCTCACCGGGGACCGGGCGGCGGCCGAGGACGTCGTCCAGGAGACCCTGGTCCGCGCGTGGCGGCACCCGGACGCCCTGGTCAACGGCAAGGGCTCGGTGCGCGGCTGGCTGCTCACGGTGGCGCGCAACATCGTCACCGACCGGATCAGGGCGCGCGCGGCCCGGCCCCAGGAGGTGGCCGAGACCCCCGCGACCCCGCCGGTCGAACGCGACCACGCGGAGTCCGTGGTGAACTCGGTCGTCGTGCTGGAGGCGCTGGACCGCTTGTCGTCGGACCACCGCGACGTGCTGATGGAGATCTACTTCCGAGGCCGGAGCGTGACCGAGGCGGCGGAGGCGTTGGGCGTGCCGCCCGGCACGGTCAAATCGAGATCGCACTACGCGTTGCGGGCCCTGAGAGAGACGTTCGTCGGACAACAGGTCGCGCTGAAGGGGGTGGCCGGATGACCACGAACCACGATCCACAGCTGCTGGGCGCCTACGTACTGGGCGTCCTGGACGAGCCGGAGGTGCGAGCGGTGGAGGAGCACGTGGCGGCCTGCCCGCGGTGCCGCACCGAGGTCGACGAACTGCGGGCGATGGAAGAGGCGATGGGCGAGGTGCCGCCCGAGCTGCTGCTGGACGGGCCGCCCGAGGGCGCGGACCTGCTGTTGCAGCGGACGTTGCGGCAGGTGCGCCACGAGCGCGCCGGCCAGGTGCGGCGGCGGCAGGTCGGGCTCGGCGTGGCGGCGGCGGTGGTCGCGGCGGTCGTGCTCGGCGGCGGTTTCGCGGTCGGCCGGGGCACCGCGCCGACCGAGCAGGTCGCCGGCCCCACGCCGCCCACGGTCGTCACCGACGCCAAGGTCGGCACCGCCGTCGACCCGGTGACCGGCGCGCGGATGACCGTGCAGGTCAAACCCGCCGCCGGGTGGGTGCGGCTCAACGTCTCGGCGGCGGGCATCGCGAAGAACCGCAAGTGCAAGCTGGTCGTCGTCGCCAAGGACGGCACCAGCCACGAGGCGGGCAGCTGGCTGGTGTCCGCGCTCGGCGAGAAGGAGGGCACCAACCTGGACGGGTCGGCGTTGGTCGCGCCGGACGACGTGGCGGCCGTGGAGGTCCGCGACTTCGACGGCGAGCGGATCGTCTCCGTGCGGGTCTGAGCCGGCGGGCCGGGTGTCCCGCTCCCGGGCGGGGCACCCGGCGCGGACCGAACTCCACGTCAGGACCGACCACCTGCTGAAGGCCGCACCTGGCCCGTGGCGTCCGAGGGTCGGCGTCCGCGCACACCCGGGTCACCTGTTCCGGTGCCTGCCCCGATGGCCGGGCTGCGACAGGCGGCTGCGCGGGGCCGGCGAACGCACCACCCTGCCCGACATCCCGCACGCCGACCCCGCCCTGGCCGCCGACCGGCCGGGACACGTCCTGATCGCCGTACGGGCGCGATTTCGAGCACGCGCCGGCCGACGCCCGGGGTTGAACCTCGAACGACACGGCGGACGCACACCCGCCTGGGCCGCCGTCCGGGTCCCGCAACGCTGACCGCCGCCATCCGGCACGACGACCACACCGGTCAAGTGCTCCCCGACCGCCTACGACCACCAGCCCTCGGAACCAATTTAGGGGATGAGCACGACCTTGCCGGTGGTGGCGCGGCCTTCCAGCGCGGTGTGCGCCGAGGCCGCGTCCGCCAGCGGGAACGCGGTGGTGCGCGGCGTGAGCCGGCCCTCCGCGAGCGCCTGGAGCGCCACCGTCTCCAGCTCGCGCAGGCTGGTCCCCTTGAGCAGGCGCGGCCCGAGCGCGACCGTCGCGGTCAGGCCGCCCCGGTAGAGGTCGAGCGTCTCGATCCGGGTCGGCTCGCCCGCCGACCAGCCGAACAGCACGATCCGCCCGCCCACGCCGAGCAGTTCCAGCGCCTGCCGGCCCACCGCGCCGCCGACGCCGTCGAGCACCACGCTCACCTCGCCGAACTCGGCCCGCACCTCGTCGGCCCAGTCCGGCCGGGTGTAGTCGACCACGAGGTCCGCGCCCAACTCCCGCACCAGGTCGAGCTTCGCCGCGGTCGCCGCGCCCACCACCCGCGCGCCGACCGCCTTGGCCTCCTGCACGAACAGCGCGCCCAGCCCGCCCGCGGCGGCGGGCACCAGCACCACGTCGTCCGCGGCGAGCCGGGCGACCCGCAGCACCCCGAACGCGGTCCGGCCGGTCCCGATCATCGCCACCGCGGCCTTGTCGGACACGTGGTCGGGCAGTTCGTGCAGCGAAGCCGCGTTCGCGACCGCCAGCGCCGCGTACCCGCCACTGGCCGCGCCGAGGTGCGCCACCACCCGCTTGCCCAGCCAGGTTTCCGCGACCCCCGCGCCGACCCGCGCGACCACGCCCGCGACCTCGCGGCCGGGCGTCATGGGCAGCTCCGGCACCGGGAACGGGCCGCCCGTCTCGCCCCGCCGGATGGTCGTGTCCAGCAGGTGCACGCCCGCCGCCCGCACCGCGACCTGGACCTGCCCGGCGCCCGGACTCGGGTCGGGCACCTCCTCCGGCCGCAGGGTCTCCGCCGGTCCGAACTCGTGCTGTCGGATGGCACGCATCGGGTGTTCCCCCATTCGCTGGTTGTCGAACCACCGTAGGAGTTCGACTTAAGTGGAGGTCAACACCGCGCGCCCGGGCCCGGGCGCGCGCGGCGGTGTCCGGGCGGATATTCCTTTGACGCCAACGGGTCTCCGGGGAGATAGTCGTACCCGACACCGGAAAGGGGAGATGTCGTGGAAAGCAACGAAACCGAGTGGACCGGCGCGGCGACGCGCAGCGCCCGGTGATGCGCCCGACACCCTCGTTGACCTGCGCCTAGGTGGCCGGGCCGGGAACGTGCGAAACGCGTTCGCGGCCATTGTCGGAACCTGGCGCTATTTGTCGCGGTGATCCGCGCGTGATAGGGCGCGCAACGCGACGCCCCGGCCTTCATGGGGTGGGTCGGGACGACTCCGGCACGGCGGGGTGAGTGGCTCCTGTCGAACGGGGGACGGGTCCGTGCGCCCGTTCCCCACCCCCGGTCCGCGCCTTGGCCCGGGCCCGGGTTTGCGCCCTGTGACGGTCGGGTAGCCGATGGTGGTCCGGAGCCCGGCAGGCGGGCTCTCGTGTCCTCATGGGAGGGCGTGATGACCCACTCGACCGTCGGTCGCGTCAAGGTCGCTGGCCTCCAGCCCGCCCAGGTGCTGGCAGGTCTGCTCGGCCTCGCTTTCCTCGTCGCCGGCGTGGCCGGCTTCGTCCGCACCGGGTTCGGCGACTTCGCGGGCGAGCAGCACGCGATGCTGCTCGGCTTCGCCGTCAACCCGCTGCACAACGTCGTCCACTTGGCGTTCGGCGTGCTCGGTCTGCTGATGGCCACCGGCTCGGGGCTGTCCCGGCTGTACGGCTGGATCGTGTTCCTGGCCTACGGCGTGGTCCTGGTGTGGGGCCTGATGCTGGTCGGCGTCGTCTCGGTGAACCCGGTCGAGCGGCTCGGGAACCCGTTGGCGCTCAACGTGAACGACAACTGGCTGCACCTCGGCATCGCCGCGGTCGGCCTGCTGATCGCGGTGCTGCCCGCGCGGCGCAAGATCGTCGTGCCGGAGGCGCCCGTCGAGCCCGTCGTGGAGCGCGACGAGAGCATCCGCGACCCGAAGGCGCCCGTCCACGACGAGCCGGAAATGCCCGTGCAGCGCGACAAGGAGCCGCTGCACCCGCACGACCAGCGCATCGAATCCGTCGACCCGACCGTCTCGCCGCGGCCGGTCCAGCCGATGGACCCGGCTGTCGCCGAGCAGCACAAGGCCCGGCACTACCGCTGACCCACCACGAGAACCGGGGTACCGTCCACTGTGGACGGTACCCCGGTTCTCGTGCGTCCCCGGGTGGTGCGGCACCGCGCGTCGTGCGCCCGGTGGCGGCGAGGTCAGGACGCGGCGTCGAGGCGGGTCACCTGGTCGTCGTCCAGCTCCAGGGTGAGCGCGCCGAGCGACTCGTCCAGCTGGGCCACCGAACTCGCGCCCACGATCGGCACGACGCCCTTGCCCGCCAGCCACGCCAGCACGACCTGGTTCACCGTCGCGCCCAGCTCCGCCGCGACCTCGCCCAGCGCGGCCAGCCGCCGGGTCGTGCCGGGGTGGTCGTAGCCCTCGTGGCGCGGCTTGTCGCGGTACGCCCCGGACAGCAGCGGCGAGTACGCCACCAGCGCCAGGTCGCCCTCCTCCCGCGCGTAGTCGAACAGCTCGTCCGACATGTGCACGTGCGCCCACTCCGGCAGCTTCACGTCCGGTCGCGGCCGCAGGTAGCTGTGCCGCTGCTGCACCGCCGCGTACCGGGGCCAGCCGTGGGCCCGGGACACCGCCCGCGCCCGGTCCAGCCGCCAGGTGGCGTGGTTGCTCGCCCCGATCTCCCGCACCGCACCCGACGCCACCAGCGCGGCGAACGCGCCCAGCGTCTCCTCCAGCGCGACCGAGCGGTCCTCGACGTGGCTGTAGTACAGGTCGATCCGGTCCGTGCCCAGCCGCTTCAGGCTCGCCTCGGCGGCACCGCGCACGGCGGCGGCGGACAGCCCCTCGGCGTCCTCCAGCCCCGCGCCGGGGGTGCGCGGGCGCGCGCCGACCTTGGTCGCCAGCACGACCTCGTCCCGGTTGCCGCGCGCGGCCAGCCAGCGCCCGACGGTCTCCTCGCTCTCGTCGCCCGTGCCGCCGTCCCAGAACACGTAGTTGTTCGCGGTGTCCACGAACGTGCCGCCGGCTTCGGCGAAGCGGTCGAGGATCGCGAACGAGGTCCGCTCGTCGACGTACTTGCCGAACGGCAGGGTGCCCAGGCACAGGGCGCCGACGTCGAGGGTTCCGATGTGCTGTCGTGTCACGCCGGCCAGCCTGGCTGCTGGAGCGCGCTCCAGGTCAAGCGCGGACATCCGCACCGGGAGGTGGGCCGGGCCTGGCATCCTGGACGGTGATGTCGACATTCGCGCAGTGGGCGCCCGCCGTGCTCGCCCTGGTCCTGGTGGCCAGCCCGGGTATCTGGCGGTTGAGCCGCAACACGATCACCATCGCGCACGAGGGCGGGCACGCCCTGGTCGCGCTGCTCACCGGCCGCCGGCTGGAGGGCATCAAGCTGAACTCGGACACCTCGGGCGTGACCGTGTCCAGCGGCCGGCCCACCGGCATCGCCGTCGTCCTGATGTACCTCGCCGGGTACGTCACCCCGTCGCTGCTCGGTCTCGGCGCGGCGGCCCTGGTCACCGCCGACCAGGTCCGGCCGCTGCTGTGGGCGACGGTCGGGCTGCTGGCGGCCATGCTGATCATGATCCGCAACCTGTTCGGCGTGCTGTCCGTGGTGGCCACCGGCGCGGTGATGTTCGCCGTCTCCTGGTACGCCACCGCCGAGTGGCAGGCCGCGTTCGCGCTGTTCGTCGCGTGGTTCCTGCTGCTGGGCGGCGTGCGCCCGGTGGGGGAGTTGCAGAGCCGCCGGATGCGGGGCCGCGCGCCCGACTCGGACGCCGACCAGCTCGCCCGGATCACCCGCGTGCCGGGCCTGCTCTGGGTGCTGGTGTTCGCCGCCACCACGATCGGGGCGCTGCTGCTGGGCGGTCGCATGTTGTTGCCGCGGTAACTCCCGGGTACCCGGTGCGCGGGACGCACCGACCCGAGGAGGCAGTGATGCTGGTCGCCGACTACGTGCTCGAACGCCTGCGCGACTGGGGCGTCGAGCACGTGTTCGCCTACCCCGGCGACGGGGTGAACGGCCTGGTGGCCGCCTTCGGGCGGGCGGGCAACCGGCCGAAGTTCGTGCAGTCGCGGCACGAGGAGATGTCCGCGCTCGCGGCCGTCGGCTACGCCAAGTTCGGCGGACGGGTCGGCGTGTGCCTGGCCACCTCCGGTCCGGGCGCGATCCACCTGCTCAACGGCCTGTACGACGCCAAGCTGGACCACGTCCCGGTGGTCGCCATCGTCGGGCAGACCGCGCGCACCGCCATCGGCGGCGCCTACCAGCAGGAAGTCGACCTGCACGCGCTGTTCCGGGACGTCGCCTCGGCCTACCTGGTCGACGTGACCGTGCCCGAGCAGCTGCCCAACGCCCTCGACCGGGCGATCCGCACCGCCGAGGCGCAACGCGCGCCCACCGCGTTGATCATCCCCGCCGACGTGCAGGAACTCGACTACGCACCGCCCCGGCACGCGTTCAAGCACGTGCCGTCCAGCCCGCCCAGCCACGCGTGGCACGCCTCGGTGCCGCCGCGCGCGGAACTCGACCGGGCGGCCGCCGTGCTCAACGCGGGCGAACGCGTCGCGCTGCTGGTGGGCCAAGGCGCGCGGGGCGCCGCGGCCGAGGTCCGCGAGGTCGCCGAGCTGACCGGCGCGGGCGTGGCGAAGGCGCTGCTCGGCAAGGACGTGCTGCCCGACGACCTGCCCTACGTGACCGGGGCGATCGGGTTGCTCGGCAGCAGGCCGAGCTACGAGCTGATGCGGGACTGCGACACGCTGCTGATCGTCGGCTCCAGCTTCCCGTACTCCCAGTTCCTGCCCGAGTACGGCAAGGCGCGCGGCGTCCAGGTCGACCTGGACGGCGGGCTCATCGGCATGAGGTACCCCACGGAGGTCAACCTCGTGGGCGACGCCGCCGCCACGTTGCGCGCGCTGATCCCGTCGCTGCGCCGCAAGGAAGACCGTTCGTGGCGCGAGAAGGTGGAGCGCGACGTCGCCGACTGGTGGGGCGTCGTGCGCGAGCAGGCGTTCGTCGCCGCCGACCCGGTCAACCCGATGCGGATCGCCTGGGAGCTGTCCGAGCGCCTGCCCGAGGACGCGATCGTCACCGCCGATTCCGGCTCCGCCGCCAACTGGTACGCCCGGCTGGTGCGGCTGCGCGGGGCCAACCGGGGCTCGCTGTCGGGCACCCTGGCCACCATGGGCGCGGGCGTCCCGTACGCGATCGGCGCGAAGTTCGCCCACCCGGACCGCCCGGTGGTGGCCCTCGTCGGTGACGGCGCGATGCAGATGAACGGCCTCGCCGAACTGCTCACCCTGGCCCGCTACCAGCACGAGTGGGCGGACCGGCGGTGCGTGGTGTGCGTGCTGCACAACAACGACCTCAACCAGGTCACCTGGGAGCTGCGGGCGATGGGCGGCGCGCCGAAGTTCGCCGAGTCCCAGACGCTGCCCGAGGTCGGCTACGCCGAGTTCGCCCGGTCCATCGGCCTGCTCGGCATCGACGTCACCGACCCCGGGGCGCTGGGCGCGGCGTGGGACGCCGCACTGGCCGCCGACCGGCCCGCCGTGCTGGACGTGCGGTGCGACCCCGACATCCCG
This sequence comes from Saccharothrix sp. NBAS 001, assembly GCF_056640475.1. NCBI lineage: Bacteria > Bacillati > Actinomycetota > Actinomycetes > Pseudonocardiales > Pseudonocardiaceae > Saccharothrix > Saccharothrix sp. NBAS 001. The sequence goes on along the minus strand of NZ_CM153251.1, from coordinate 5,571,821 downwards.
CCGATCCCGCCGCACGCCACCTTCGACCAGGTCAAGTCGATGGCCGGGGCGATGGTCAAGGGCGACCCGGACGCCTGGGGCGTGGTCGCCAAGGGCGTGCGGACCAAGGCCCGGGAACTGCTGCACCGCTCGCCCCGCGACGCGGACGACAACCGAGGAGGCACGTCATGACCGACCCCGACGAACAGCCGCTGGACGAGGCCGAGCAGTTCGACGAGGACGAGTTGGACACCGACCCGCTGGAGTACGGGCCGCCCGACCACTGGAGCGCGGCCGACGGCCCCACCACCCCTCGTGAGCAGCGCGAAGGGGAGACCTTGGACGAGCGGCTCGCGCAGGAGGAGAAGGGGTAACCCGATCGGGGAGGACACGTTTGTCCCCCCGTCCCGCCGGGGTACGTCTTGATCGCACCTGAAACGACTCCAGCAGGGGGTATGTCCGTCATGACCAGCACCGCGCGCCTGCCGAAGCCAGTCACCGACGTGTGGGACTGGCAGAAGGAGGGACTCTGCCGAGGCCGTGACAGCGCGGTCTTCTTCCACCCGGACAACGAGCGCGGCTCCGCCCGCACGGCCCGCGAGGAGCGGGCCAAGCAGCTCTGCGGGCGCTGCCCGGTGCTGCTGGAGTGCCGGCGGCACGCGCTGGCCGCCCAGGAGCCCTACGGCGTGTGGGGCGGCATGGGCGAGGACGAGCGCCGCCGGCTGATCACCGCGGCCCGCCGGCACGACTCCGACCGCAGCCACACCGCGGCCTGACCACCGACACCCCCACCCGGCGGCCCCCTGCCCGGGTGGGGCACGACCCGCGGCCGGCGGCGTCCCCTGAACCGCCGGCCCGCGACGCACCGGCCACGAGCCCCGGTCGTCCGCGGTGCGACGAGAGCAACGACAGCGGGGCCGGTCGGAATCCCGACCGGCCCCGCTGTTCGTCGTGCCGCTGCCCGCTACTCGGTGAGGCCGTCGCGCAGCTGCCGCAGCGTCTTGGCCAGCAGCCGCGACACGTGCATCTGCGAGATCCCGACCTTCTGCGCGATCTGGGTCTGCGTCATGTTGCCGAAGAACCGCATCACGACGATCTTGCGCTCCCGCTCCGGCAGCTTCTCCAGCAGCGGGTGCAGCGCCTCCCGCTGCTCGATCGCCTCGATCTCCGGGTCCTCCTCGCCGAGCGTGCTGCCCAGCGAGATGGAACTCTCGTCGGCCGTGAGCAGGTCGTCCAGCGACGCGCTGTGGTAGGCGTTGCCCGCAGCCAGACCCTCGTGGATCTCGTCGCGCGACAACCCCAGGTGCTCGGCCAGCTCCGACGGCGTCGGGGCGCGCCCCAGCTGCTGGGACAGCCGCGACGACCCGGCGTTGATCGCCAGGTGCAGCTCCTTGAGCCGCCGCGGCATCCGCACCGACCAGCTCGAATCGCGGAAGTACTTCCGCACCTCGCCCATGATCGTCGGCACCGCGAAGGACAGGAAGTCGCTGCCCCGCTCCGGGTCGAACCGGTCCACGGCGTTGATCAGGCCGACCGTGGCCACCTGCACCAGGTCGTCGTAGGGCTCGCCGCGGTGGCCGAAGCGCCGGGCGATGTGCTTGGCCACCGGCAGGTGCTCGGTGACCAGTTCGTCCCGCAGCCGCTCGCGCTCCGGCGTGCCCTTCTCGGTCTCGGCGAGCCGGACGAACAGCGGAGCCAGGTGGTCGTAATCCCCCTGCGAACGTGTCGTGCCCCCGTTTTCGGACGCCGTCACGCCGTCCCCTGCGACCGCTTGACCAGGTCGATGTGCACTTCGTAGGCGTCCGACCGGGGCGCCACCCAGGTCGTGACCGAGTCCACCAGCGCGCTGAGCACCCGCCAGCCGAAGCTGTCCCGGTCCGGCGGCGCGGACCGCTTCGAACCGACCGTGGTGAACACCTGCACCGCACCACCCGCGACCAGGAACCGGGCGCTGAGCACCGCGCTCGGCGCGGCCAGCGAGATCAGCGTGGAGCACGCCTCGTCCACCGCCAGCTTCAGGTCCTCGATCGAATCCAGGTCGAAGTCCTGGCGCATGGCGATGTCCGCCGCCACCGCTCGGACGATCGACAGCTGCGTGGGATCGGCCGCCATCCGCAACTCCACCCCGGCCAAGGGGTCATCCGACTCGCCGCTCTGCGGCTCCGTGTGCGACACGCTCACCTCATCGTCCGTTCTGTCTCGATGGTGCTGAAGCTATCGGTACCCGATCGGACAGGTCCTCACACGTGTAAGGCCCGCGCTCACCGGGAAGACCCGTTGAAGCATCACTGGGAGGGCTTTTGAGCGAAAGACTCGCGGACCGCCGCTGGGGGGTCGAGTTCCCGGCCGCCGCCACGCGGCTCTCGGAGGTCCGCGTGCGACTCGACGCGTGGCTGGCCACCGTCGGGGTACCCGACGACGACCGGTACGACCTGGTCACAGCGGTCAACGAAGCGATGAGCAACTCCGTCGAGCACGCCTACCCGCCCGGCGCGCCCGGCGTGGTCCGGGTCGCCGCCGACGCCCGGCCCGACGGCCGGGTGCGGGTGGTGGTGGCCGACGAGGGCGCGTGGCGGGTGCCGCCGGTCGCGCTGTCCGATCGCGGCCGGGGCCTGCTGCTGATGCGCGAGAACGTGGACGAGGTGCACGTGGACCGGTCCGCCGGCGGCACCCGCGTCACGCTGGTGCTGGCCGCCCGGCACACCACCCGCGGCACGTACCGGCCGTCGCCGCCGGACCAGGTCGTGGTGGTCGAACGGGCCGGGTGGGTCGAGGTCGTCGTGCTCGGCGACGTGCCCGCGCGCGACGGGCCCGCCGTCCGGCGGCGCATCCTGACCGCCGCCCGAGGCGGGTCCGTGCCCGTCGTGGTCGACCTGCGCGCCCTGGGGACGCGGGTCGAGGGGGTCGTGCGCGGCCTGCGCGGCATCGCCGAAGCCGCGGCCGCCGCCGGCAACCGGCTGGTGGTTCGGGCACCGGAGCACGGCCCCGCGCACACCGCGCTGGTCGCGGCCGGCGTGGACCAGGTCGTCGACCTGGTGACGCACGCTAGCCCGCCGACGATTCGCCATCCGCCGCCCGCACCGCCGCCAGCGCCTCGGCCACCGAGCCGTGCACGCTGAACACCTCGCCGAGCCCGGTCGCGGCCAGCGGCCGGATCACCGCGCGCTCCACCGCGACCACCCGGAACGCCGTCCCGCGCCGCTGCGCGTGCTGGGACGCCTCCACCAGCACGGCCAGCCCGGCCGAGCCGAGGAAGCTCACCGCGGACATGTCGAGCACCAACGTGTTGCCGTCGTCCAGCCGACCGAGCACGTCCGCGCGCAACTCCGGCGCGGTCAGCATGTCGATCTCACCACCGACGGCCACGACCGAGACACCGTCCACCGGCCGGTCCACCGAGCGGACCACCCGCGCGGTACGCGTGCCGTCCGCGGCGGACCCGGCTCCGCTCGTCGCCACGACGTTCGGATCCTGCACCGTCACGAGGACTCCTCTTCACTGATGAACTGCTGGGGAGGGAAGCCCAGGCGTGCGGCAGCGCCGAGCACGTATATGCAGCGTGGCGACACTAATGGCCCGTAAGCCGGAGCTTCCCCGGCGCGGCTGTTGGCTCAACCGCTGCGCCACCCACCGTACGGAGCCCTCCCGGACACCACAAGCGGGCAGATGGCGTCTTGATCAGCCTCAGTGTAGTCGGACGGTCGTCCGGCGGCGGATGACGCACGGTGAACGGTTCGATCCCGGGCCGGCGGGCTACACCTGAGGGGAAGGGTGTCGCGCAACTCGGCGACCGAACCGCCCGATAAGCGAGACTTACCGCAAATCAGGGGTGGCGGACGCCACAGTTCCCGCACAATCCTGAGCAGGGGATAACGCCGCGATGGGCGCGGGCGACACCCCGTACGGAGGGATTGACGATGAGCACCAGAACGGAAACCGAGTCCGAGCCCGCGAAGCGCAGGGCGGCGCGCGCTGTCTCCACCGGCGCGGGAACGCTGCCCACAGCCCCGTGCAGCGTGGTCTGGAGCAAGGGCCACGCCTACGTGCTCGAAGGTTTCCGAGCCCGCTGGGTCGGCGTGGACGACCGAGGTCGCCCGCAGGCGCTCAGCGGCGAGCAGTTGCAACGCCGTGGCTGGAGCCGCACCCGGTCCCACTGACCGGAACGCGGACCGCCCGCTCCACCGAACCCTCGGACTCCCCGTGCTGACGGCGCGCCGGGTCCCCCAGAGTCCGAGGCTCGGGCCACCCCCACGCACCCCCGGTCACCGGACCGGGTGGTCACGCCTGCCCGGAGGACCACGCCGGGCACGGCCCGGACAACACCCGTGCCGTGCCCGGTCCCCCCGGCCGGCTCTACAGTTCCGGGTGTGCCGCAAGACCCCGCAGACCGGTGGCTGACCATCCCGAACGCGCTCAGCGTGCTCCGGCTGCTCGGCGTCCCGTTGTTCCTGTACCTGCTGCTCGGCCCGCAGGCGGACGGCTGGGCGGTGGTCGTGCTGGTCGCCGCGGGCCTGTCGGACTGGCTGGACGGCAAGGTCGCCCGCTGGCTGGACCAGATGAGCCGGCTGGGCGCGCTGCTCGACCCGGCCGCGGACCGGCTCTACATCCTGGCCACCCTGGTCGCGTTCGTGGTCCGCGACATCGTGCCGTGGTGGGTGGCGGCGGTGCTGGTCGGCCGGGAACTCGTGGTCGGCGCGTGCCTGCCGGTGCTGCGCCGCCGCGGCTACGGGCCGTTCGAGGTCAGCTACCTCGGCAAGGGCGCGACCTTCAACCTGCTCTACGCGTTCCCCATGCTGCTGCTCGCCCAGGGCACGTCGACCGCCGCCGAGGTCGTCCGACCGGTGGCCTACGCGTTCATGGTGTGGGGCGGTGCGCTCTACTTGTGGTCGGGGGCGCTGTACGTGTACCAGTTCTCCCTCGCCCTACGTCGACCGCCGGGGGTCGTACCCGCCTGAACGGGCCGTGGGAAGATCCGGCAGCGAAGATCCACCGTCATGAAGGAGCACACCGCGGTGATTCCCGAGGAGCTCAAGTACACCGAGGAGCACGAGTGGGTGTTGCGCACCGGTGACGACACCGTGCGCGTCGGCATCACCGACTACGCCCAAGAGCAACTCGGCGAAGTCGTGTTCGTCCAGCTCCCGGAACTCGGGGAGCAGGTCACCGCGGGCCAGACCCTCGGTGAGGTGGAGTCCACCAAGAGCGTGTCCGACATCTACGCGCCGCTCGCCGGCGAGGTCGTGACCCGCAACGACTCGCTCGACCAGCAGCCCGACCTGGTCAACTCCGACCCGTACGGCGAGGGTTGGCTGGTGGAGCTGCGGCTGGAGGACCCGACCGCGGTCGACGACCTGCTCGACGCCGCCGCGTACCAGGAGCTGGCGGCGCAGGGGTGACGTCGATCTTCCGTCGGATCTTCGGTCGGTGGGGGAGCCGCTCCTCGGACCAGGGTTCGGGCACGATAGGTTCTAGCGGTCTCGACGCTTCCAGCAGCAGGAGGAGAGCTCAGGTGAGCACGAACGACGGGCCAGGCGTTCCGCCGGAGCAGTCCCCGGAGCGGACCTCCGTTTTCCGGGCCGACTTCCTCGCCGAAGTTGAGGGTGCCGAGGCGCCCGCCCAGGAGCCGGCCGTCGCCGGTGTCGACGCGCTGCCGGCGGGGTCCGCCCTGCTCGTGGTCAAGCGCGGGCCGAACGCGGGTTCGCGGTTCCTGCTGGACCGGGACACCACCAGCGCGGGCCGGCACCCCGACAGCGACATCTTCCTCGACGACGTGACGGTGTCCCGCCGGCACGCCGAGTTCCGCCGTGAAGGCGGCGAGTTCGTGGTGATCGACGTGGGCAGCCTCAACGGCACCTACGTCAACCGCGAGCCCGTCGACCAGGCGGTCCTCGCCAACGGCGACGAGGTGCAGATCGGCAAGTTCCGCCTCGTGTTCCTGACCGGTCCGGGCGCCGGGGGTCAGGGGGCGCAGTGACGGCGGCCGGGCGGCCACAGCGCGGGGGGTTGAGCATCGGCGCGGTGCTCGCGCAGTTGCGATCGGAATTCCCCGACGTCACGATCTCCAAGATCCGTTTCCTGGAGTCGGAGGGTCTGGTCCGCCCGGCACGCACCGCCTCGGGGTACCGCCAGTTCACCACGGCCGATGTCGAGCGGCTGAGGTACGTGCTGGCGGCCCAGCGCGACCGCTACCTGCCGCTGAAGGTCATCAAGGAGCAGTTGGACGCGGCGGACGCGGGCGCGCCGGCACCGGGTCGGGTGCTGCGCGCGGTGGACGGCGCGCCGACCGCCGAGCAGTTCGCCGGCGGGTCCCCGAACCGGCTCACGCGGGAGGACCTGCTGGCCCGCTCCGGGCTGGACGGGGCGCTGCTGGCGGAGTTGGAGCAGCACGGCCTGATCAGGGCGGGCGCGGCCGGGTTCTACGACCAGGAGGCCGTGCAGATCGCCACCACCGTGCGCGCGATGACCGGGTTCGGCCTGGAACCGCGCCACCTGCGGGCGTTCCGGGCCGCCGCGGACCGCGAAGTCGGCCTGGTCGAGCAGGTCGTGGCACCGCTGTACCGGCAACGCGACCCGAGGGCGCGGGCGCGCGCCGACGAACTCGTCCGCGAGTTGGCGGCGCTTTCCGTAACGCTGCACACACTCCTGGTGAAGACCGGGCTGCGCGACGTCGCCGGTGGGCGGGTTTCGCCCAGGTGAACCGGGGTCCGCATGGTGATCGCGGATACCAGGTGTTGCGCACAAGGCCCGCTTGGCGGGTAGCGTCGAATGGGTACGTGGGGGATCCTCGTGGGATAGCGGGGACGCCAGAATTTCAGCGCGCTGAGGGAGGCGATACCCGATGAGCGAGATGCGCGTCGTCGGCGTGCGGGTGGAGCTGCCCGCCAACCAGCCGATCCTGCTGCTGCGCGAAACCGAGGGCGAGCGCTACCTGCCGATCTGGATCGGCTCGGTGGAGGCCACCGCCATCGCCCTGGAACAACAGGGCGTGCGTCCGGCGCGGCCACTGACCCACGACCTGCTCAAGGACGTCATCGGGGCGTTGGGCCGCAACCTGGAACAAGTCCGGATCACCGACTTGCAGGAGGGCACGTACTTCGCCGAGCTGGTGTTCGACGGAGACGTGCGGGTGTCGGCGCGTCCGAGCGACTCGGTGGCGCTGGCGCTGCGGATCGGCGTGCCGATCCACGCCGAGGAGTCGGTGCTGGCCGAGGCGGGCCTGATCATCCCGGACGAGCAGGAGGACGAGGTGGAGAAGTTCCGCGAGTTCCTCGACTCGGTCTCGCCGGAGGACTTCCGCGGCGCGGACACCTAGGAGCGCCGTGCGGGAGCCGCCCGAGGGCGGCGAGGTTCGACGGAGGCGTCCGGCCCGCGAGGCCGGACGGGCGGCCCGGAGCGCTCGCTCCGGGCTTTCGCGCGTTCACGGGCCCCATCGCGCCCGACCGCGTCCGCGCGCCGCCGGGAGGTCTCGTCGCGCGGGTCGCAACGGCCCCTCGCGTGTGCCGCGTCGGGGTGTCCCGGGGCTCTCCAGGCGGGCCGTCGGAGCGCACGTCGAGCGTCCGGTGGCGGGCTGTGAGTGGGTCTGTCGTCGGTTCGTGTGCCGGGTGGGCCACGAGGGGCCGGTGGTCCGGCCGCGAGTCGGGTCGGCCCCTCGTGGTGTGTGCGGTGAGTTGTGGATCAACCCCGCGTGCCACCCCCCGGTGTCACACCACCGGATTACACAACGTCAGCAGTGATCGGCTAAACGATCACTAAACGTCACCCGAATGGCTTACAACGGGCGACTCTCTCAACCTCAACGTGAGGTTGAGACGCGACACGCTCAGCGCGTCGCGTTGACCTGCCCCCTAGCCGGTCTTACCGTCGAACTCAGGTGAATTGCCACGGTGTGATTTCGGCGCCGGGGCGGCTTCACGTTGGTCGCCGGCTGTCGTGGCCGGACCGAGGGGAGGCAGGCGTGGTCGAGGAAGCCATCCGGGCCGGATCCGGCGAACAGGGTGAGCTGTTCCCGGACTCCTCGCTGCCGGATGAACTCGTGGGCTACCGGGGCCCCGCCGCGTGCCAGATCGCGGGGATCACCTACCGCCAGCTCGACTACTGGGCCCGCACCGGACTGGTCAACCCGACCATAAGGAGTGCCCAGGGCTCAGGCAGCCAGCGGCTGTACTCGTTCAAGGACATCCTGGTGCTCAAGGTGGTCAAGCGGCTGCTGGACACCGGGGTCTCGTTGCAGAACATCCGGGTCGCGGTCGACCACCTGCGCCGCCGCGGCGTCCAGGACCTGGCCCGGATCACGCTGTTCAGCGACGGCACGACGGTCTACGAGTGCACCTCGCCGGAGGAGGTCGTCGACCTGCTGCAAGGCGGTCAGGGCGTGTTCGGGATCGCGGTCAGCGGGGCGATGCGGGAGATCAGCGGCACCATCCACGAGTTCCCCGCCGAGCGCGCGGACGGACTGGAGATCGACGAGACCCCGAACGACGAGCTGTCCCGCCGGCGGCGGACGCGGGCCACCGGCTGAGATCCGCGTCGCGTCCGGGTCGGGCTCCGGCCCTGGTCCGGGTATCATTCGCGGGTAGTCGCTTTATCCCGCGCGGGAGAGTCCGAGCACGTCTCGGCGCCGAAGGAGCAAATCCTCCCCGGAACCTCTCAGGCGCAAGGACCGCGCGGGTGAGACGCCTCTGGAAAGCGGGTCGGTTCGCCGACCCCGCCGACGGTGCAAGCCCGGCCCGCTGACGGCCGGGTGAAGCTCTCAGGCGCCCGGACGGGCAGAAGACAGAGGGGGAGGGCAACGGCAGAAGTGTGCCCGTAGCCCCGGAGGCGTATCTATGACGCAGGACCGCATCCCCCTCGCCGCTCTTGAGCACGGCACCCCCTTCGCCGACCGCCACGTCGGCCCCCGGCCGGCGGAGCTGGCCCGCATCCTCGACGTGATCGGCGTCGGTTCCCTGGAGGAGCTGGCGCAGCGCGCGGTACCCGAGTCGATCCGGGAGCGCGAACTGGTGCTGGACCTGCCCGCGCCCGCCACGGAGACCGAGGCGCTGGCCGAGCTGCGCGCCCTGGCCGGCCGCAACAAGCCGCTCAAGCAGATGATCGGCCTGGGCTACTACGGCACCACCACCCCGCCGGTGATCCGCCGCAACGTGCTGGAGAGCCCGGCCTGGTACACCGCCTACACGCCCTACCAGCCGGAGATCTCGCAGGGCCGGCTGGAGGCGCTGCTGAACTTCCAGACCGTGGTGGCCGACCTGACCGGTCTGGCGCTGGCCAACTCGTCGATGCTGGACGAGTCCACCGCCGCCGCCGAGGCGATGACGCTGGTCCGCCGCGCGGGCAAGAGCAAGTCGACCAAGTTCGTGGTGGACCAGGACACGCTGCCGCAGACGCTCGCGGTGATCGAGACCCGCGCCGAGCCGCTGGGCATCGAGATCGTCACCGCCGACCTGTCGCAGGGCCTGGAGGGCCTCGGCCTGGGCGGCGACTACTTCGGCGTGCTGCTGTCCTACCCCGGCGCGTCCGGCGTGGTGCGCGACCAGGAGGCGCTGATCGCGGAGATCCACGCGGCCGGCGCGCAGGCCGTGGTGGCCGCCGACCTGCTGGCGCTGGCGCTGCTGCGCCCGCCCGGCGAGATCGGCGCGGACGTCGTGGTCGGCACCACCCAGCGCTTCGGCGTGCCGATGGGCTTCGGCGGCCCGCACGCCGGGTACATGGCCGTCCGCACCGGCCTGGAGCGGCAGCTGCCCGGCCGGCTGGTCGGCGTGTCGGTGGACGCCGACGGCAACCGCGCCTACCGGCTGGCGTTGCAGACCCGCGAGCAGCACATCCGCCGCGAGAAGGCGACCAGCAACATCTGCACCGCGCAGGTGCTGCTCGCCGTGATCGCCTCCATGTACGCCGTCTACCACGGCCCGGAGGGCCTGCGCGCGATCGCGACCCGCGCCCACCGGATGGCGACCGTGCTGGCCGCCGGCCTGTGCGAGGCCGCGATCGAGGTCGTGCACGGCGAGTTCTTCGACACCGTGCAGGCGCGCGTCGAGGGCCGGGCCGCCGCGATCGTGGCCGCCGCCCGCGAGCTGGGCGTGAACCTGTGGCAGGTGGACGCCGACACGGTGTCGATCGCCTGCGACGAGACGACGACCCGCGAGGACCTGACCGCCGTGTGGCGGGCGTTCGGCGTGACCGTGTCCGACGTCGACGCCCTGGACGCCGACACCGCCGACGGCATCCCCGCCGACCTGCGCCGCACCAGCGACTACCTGACCCACCCGGTGTTCCACGCGCACCGCTCGGAGACCGCGCTGCTGCGCTACCTGCGGGCGTTGTCGGACAAGGACGTCGCGCTGGACCGCAGCATGATCCCGCTCGGCTCGTGCACCATGAAGCTCAACGCCACGGCCGAGATGGAGGCCATCACCTGGCCCGAGTTCGCCGAGCTGCACCCGTTCGCGCCGGCCTCCGACGCCGAGGGCCTGCTGTCGCTGGTGACGGACCTGGAGTCGTGGCTGGCCGAGGTGACCGGCTACGACGCGGTGTCGTTGCAGCCCAACGCGGGCAGCCAGGGCGAGTTCGCGGGCCTGCTGGCGATCCGCGCCTACCACCGGGCCAACGACAACGCGCACCGCGACGTGTGCCTGATCCCGTCCTCCGCGCACGGCACCAACGCGGCGTCCGCCGTGATGGCCGGGATGCGGGTGGTCGTGGTGAAGTGCGACGACAAGGGCAACGTCGACCTGGGCCACCTGCGCGAGACGGTCGAGGCGCACCGCGACGACCTGGCCGCGATCATGATCACCTACCCGTCCACGCACGGCGTGTACGAGGACACCGTGCGCGAGGTGTGCGGCCTGGTGCACGAGGCCGGCGGCCAGGTGTACGTGGACGGCGCGAACCTCAACGCGCTGATCGGCCTGGCCCAGTACGGCAAGTTCGGGTCGGACGTGTCGCACCTGAACCTGCACAAGACCTTCTGCATCCCGCACGGCGGCGGCGGCCCCGGCGTCGGCCCGATCGGCGTGCGCTCGCACCTCGCGCCGTTCCTGCCCAACCACCCGTTGCAGCCGACCGCGGGCCCGGCGACCGGCGTCGGCCCGATCAGCGCCGCGCCGTGGGGTTCGGCGTCCATCCTGCCGATCTCGTGGGCGTACGTGCGGATGATGGGCGGCGACGGCCTGCGCCGGGCGACGCTGACCGCGGTCGCGGCGGCGAACTACGTGGCCCGGCGGCTGGACGAGCACTTCCCGGTGCTCTACACCGGCGAGGGCGGTTTCGTGGCCCACGAGTGCATCCTGGACCTGCGGCCGATCACCAAGGCGACCGGCGTGACCGTGGACGACGTGGCCAAGCGGCTGGCCGACTACGGCCTGCACGCGCCGACCATGTCGTTCCCGGTGGCGGGCACGCTGATGGTGGAGCCGACCGAGTCCGAGGACCTGGCCGAGATCGACCGGTTCATCGACGCGATGATCGCGATCAAGGGCGAGATCGACCGCGTGGGCTCGGGCGAGTGGCCGGTCGACGACAACCCGCTGCGCAACGCGCCGCACACGGCGGCGTCGGTGACCGGCGAGTGGGACCACCCGTACAGCCGCGAGGTGGCGGTGTTCCCGGCGGGCTCGGCGGCCCCGAAGATCTGGCCCCCGGTCCGCCGCATCGACGGTGCCAAGGGCGACCGCAACCTGGTCTGCTCCTGCCCCCCGGTCTCCGCCTACGGCGGCTGACGTCCCGTTCTCCCGGCGCACGCCGGCAGGCCCAGTGCCTGCCGGCGTGCGCCGTTTCGGCGGCCCGGTAGTGCCGGCCCGGCGAGTGCCGGCCCGTGGTGCGCACGGTCGAGGCCCACCCGGGAGTCGAACCCGGAATCGACGGCTTTGCAGACCGCCTCACGACCGTCGTGACGTGGGCCGTGGGCACGGCGGGTGCCGTGCCTCGTCGCGCGTCCTGGGGTCGAACCAGGCGCTCCGGGGACATGAACCCCAGTCGGCCACCGGGCCACGCGCGGGGTGACCGCCTGGGCGGTCGGGTGCCGTGCTGCCCGTCGAGGGTTCGAACCTCGGTCTCCGCGTTCAGAGCGCGGCGTCCGTGCCGTGCTGGACCAACGGGCATCGTGCGGGTCGTGCGTGCCCCCACCGGGATTCGAACCTGGACTGGACGCGTTCTGAGCGCGTTGCCTCTTCCGTTGGGCTATGGGGGCATGCGGCTTCGGGGAGTCGAACCCCGACTGGGCTGGATCTCGGCCAGGTGCCTCTGCCGGTTGGGCCAAAGCCGCGTGATGAAGTTTTTCGAGCACGTCGAACAGGGCCTCGGAGAATGGCTGGAAAATGGTGTGCACCGAATAACAGGGTCGCCCCGGAAAATGGTCCGCACGGCTTGCGGAGGCCATTCCCGGCGAAGGTCCGGGGCCGGGGTGGACGGGTGCTCCGGGTCCGGGAACGAAGAAGCCGCCCGGATCGGTTTCCCGATGGGCGGCTCCCTGTCGCGGTGACGGCGACTACGTCACGGTAGGGAGTCCGCGCAGCTCAGGAGAAGCAGCAGGTGCTGTCGACAGGGCATCATGCCGAGTCGGGCCTGGCGGGTGCAGGTCGTCGCGCGGAGTCGGCGCTGCGCCTCCTGCTGCCACTTGCCAGCCATCTCCGCACTCCTTCGCTGTTCCTCGGGTAGCCCAAGAATGCCCGACGCCGGGCTTGCGCGCAATGCTTTTCCGGACTTCGTCCCGGCCGGGTTTTCGGTCGGTGGAATTCACGCCAGGTGGTACTCCGCGGTGTAGCTGCCGGGCCGGTCCTGGTACCAGTGGATCGAGCCGGTGCCGGTCAGGCCGGCCAGGTCGCCGGTGGCGGAGACGACGGTGAACGTGCCCTCCGCGACGCCGTCGCGGTAGCCGCCGAGGTGCTCCAGCACGAACGTGCCGGAGCGGCCCGCCAGGGTGCCGGTCACCACCTCGTAGCCGACCGACCGGCAGGTCTCGTCGTCCGGGTAGGACATCAGGAACCGCATCTCCCCGGTGCCCACCAGGTCGCCCCGGTACGCCGTGGTCATGCCACCGGTGGTCTGCTTCGGGCCGGTGACCTCGTCGTAGCGCTTGCCGTCCCAGGTGTGCTCGTCCCAGGACTTCATCTCGGCGGTGCCGGTCGCTCGGGTGCTCATGGGGGCATCCTGCGGCCACTACCTGACAGCCGGTGTCAGGTGGTGGGCGACAATCGGGTCATGCGCGCCGGCCGGTTGCTCTCGCTGCTCCTGCTGCTCCAGTCGCGCGGCCGGCTGACCGCGCGGGAGCTGGCCGACGAGCTGGAGGTCTCGGTCCGCACGGTCTACCGGGACGTCGAGGCGCTCGGTTCGGCCGGCGTCCCGGTCTACGCCGAGCGCGGCCCGGCGGGCGGCTACCGGCTGGTGGACGGCTACCGCACCCGGCTCACCGGGCTGACCGGCGAGGAGGCGGAGTCGCTGTTCCTGGCCGGCCTGCCCGGACCGGCGGCCGAGCTGGGGTTGGGCGCGGTGGTGGCCGCCGCGCAGCTCAAGCTGCTCGCCGCGCTGCCGCCGGAGCTGCGCTCGCGGGCCGGGCGCGTCCGCGAGCGGTTCCACCTGGACACGTCGGGGTGGTTCCGGCAGGCCGAGGAGATGCCGTTCCTGGCGGCGATCGCGGACGCGGTGTGGAGCCGGCGGCGGCTGCGGGTGCGGTACCGGCGATGGGGCGGCCCGGGTACCGAGGTGGAGCGGGTGGTCGCGCCGCTCGGGCTCGTGCTGAAGGCGGGGCTCTGGTACGTGGTCGTGGAGACGTCCGGGGAGCTGCGGACCTACCGGGTGTCGCGGGTGCTGGAGCTGCACGCCACCCAGGAGGAGTTCGACCGCCCGGAGGGCTTCGACCTGGCGGTGTTCTGGGCGCGGTGGTCGGCGCGGTTCGAGGAGCGGATGTACCCGGTGGAGATCACCGTCCGGCTGACCGGCGACGGGCTGCGGCGGGCACGGGTCCTGCTGGGCCTGGCGGCCGGCCGGGTGCTGGCCGAGGTGGAGCCGGCGGGGGAGTGGACGACGGTCCGGGTGCCGGTCGAGTCGCTGGACCACGCCCACCTGGACTGCCTGCGGCTGGGCGCGGAGGCCGAGGTGGTCGAGCCGCCCGAGCTGCGCGACCGGGTCAGGGCGACGGTCGCCGCGATGGCGGCCGTCTACGCCTGAGCCCCTCCGCCACGGCATCCGGTCGTCCTCCGAGGCGGCCCGCACGCCGAACGGGTCGCTCACCGCCGAACGGCTCGACCCGCCGCCGCCCGATCAGCGCCGGCGGTCGGCAGGCGAGCCCCGGCGGCGAGCACCGACCAGGTGTGCGGACCGCCCTCGCGCACGGCCCGGCGGGCCGGGTCGTGCGGCCGGAACCGTTCCCGACCAGAGATTTCCGTCGGCGGCAGTGGTGGACCGGGGCAACCTCGTCGCCGGTCCGGCGGGCACAGCGCAGCGCCGGGCCTCGACACCCCGGTCGACCAGGCGCAGCCGGCCGGTCGACGTCCGACCCCGGACGACGCGGCGATCGCCGTCCGCACCCCCGAAGCGCGGCCCCGGCACCCCGGACCCGGTCCACGCGGTCCCGCCGTCGCACGCGAACCCGGCCGCCCGCTGCCGCTCGACGACGACGGCGGGCCTGAGCGAATCGCGCAGCAGGTGCCGGTGAGCGTCGGCCCGGCGTGGCCGCGCGCCGCGCGTGCGCGGGACCGCCGTGACCACGTCGAGCCGTGTGCTGGTCAGACGACCAGGCGACCGCCGTCGACCACGATCGTCGCGCCGGTCACGTAGGTCGCGCGCGGCCCGGCCAGGTACCGCACGGCCTCGGCGATCTCGTGCGGCTCGGCGGCCCGGCCGAGGGCGCTGGCCTTGCCCATCTGCTCGGCGATGTCGGAGTTGGCCGCCTTGACGGTCTCGGTGAGGGTCGGGCCCGGCGAGACCGTGTTCACCCGCACGCCGTGACCGCCGAACTCCACGGCCCACGTGCGGGTCAGCGCGTCGACCGCGCCCTTGGTCGCGGCGTAGACGGCCGCGCCGGGGGTGCCCACCCCGGTCGAGATGGTGGACACGTTGACGATGCTGCCCGCGCCCTTGGCGATCATCGCCGGGACGAGGGCGGCGGTCAGGAAGAACAGCGCGCGCACGTTCACGTCGAACAGCTCCTGGTAGACCTCGGGGCGCTGCTCGACGGTGGGCGCGAACGGGAAGATGCCCGCGTTGTTGACCAGCACGTCCACCTCGCCCGCCGCGTCGGCCAGCCGCCGCACGGACGTCGGGTCGGCGAGGTCGACCGCCACGAACCGCGCCCGCCCGCCGTCCGCCTCGATCTCCGCGACGGTCTCGGCCCCGCGCGCGGCGTCGCGCCCGGTCACGACGACCTCCGCGCCGTCGGCCGCCAGCAGCCGGGCGGCGGCGCGCCCGATCCCCGCCGTGCTGCCGGTGACGAGCGCGACCTGTCCGGTGAGTTCCATAGCCACCCCATGTTTTTGTTCGATGTTCGCCTAACATCGAATAACCTAGCGGTACTTGTTCGAAGTTCGCAAATCATCGAACGAGGTAGCATGGCCGGGTGCGCCACAAGGACTCCGACCTGCCCGCCGACCAGCTCCGGCTGACCGAGGTGATGGCCGCGCTGAGCGACCCGCTGCGGGTCGGCCTGGTGCGGCTGCTGGCCGACGGCGTCGAGCGCAACTTCGGCGAGTTCGACGCCCCGGTGGCCAAGTCGACGCTGAGCCACCACCTGCGGACGCTGCGCGCGGCGGGCGTGACCGCGAGCCGCGAGGAGGGCACCCGCTGCTTCATCCGGCTGCGCCGCGACGACCTGGCCGCCCGCTTCCCGAACCTGCTGGACGCGGTCCTGGCCGCTGCGGCGGACGACGCCGTGGGCGGCCACGTCCGGCTCCAGGCCCTCGACCGGCCGGGCGATCCGGGCCGCGACGGCCGGCCCGGCGAGCCGGACTAGCTGTACTGCCCG
Organism: Saccharothrix sp. NBAS 001; assembly: GCF_056640475.1. Classification (NCBI taxonomy): domain Bacteria; kingdom Bacillati; phylum Actinomycetota; class Actinomycetes; order Pseudonocardiales; family Pseudonocardiaceae; genus Saccharothrix; species Saccharothrix sp. NBAS 001. The sequence goes on along the minus strand of NZ_CM153251.1, from coordinate 5,555,890 downwards.
GTGAGGTTGGGGACGCGGCGGGCTGGTGGTCGGCCGCCCGGTGCGGTGTGGCTGTGGTGGTGATTGCAGGTGTGCTGTCGGCGCGGCAGTGCCGTCCGGCGTTCGGTTTCGGACAGGTGGGGCCGGTGGGGGGCGGGTGCGTTGGTGGGTGATGCCGCCGGCGGCGAGGGTGTCGCGCCGCAGGCGTGGGCGGGGCCCTTCATCCCGAGATCATCCGACCGGGACGTCGGACCGTTCACAACCCCCCAGGCAGTACAACCAGCCGACCGTCAGGCGGACAGGAGCTGGGCCAGCGCGGCGTCCACGCCCCGGCCGTCGTCGACCACCGACAGCGTGCCGCCGCTGGTCCGGGTGAGTTCGCCCAGCGGCGGGCGCTCCGGGTCCGGCCCGATCGCCAGCACGCTGATCGCGATGTCCTTGCCGTCCTGCCTGAGCCGGGCCAGCTCGGTCTTGAGCTGCGCGAAGGTCAGCCCGCCGTCGTTGGCCCCGTCGGTCAGCACGATGATCCGGTTGCGCTTGCCCGGCTGGTAGTCCGCCAGGGTCTTCTCGTACAGCGCCGCCACGCTGGTGTAGAGCTGGGTGGCGCTCTGCGGCCGCAGCCCGGCCACGCCGTCGAGCAGCCGCTGCTTCTGCCCGACCACCGGCCCGGTCCCGACCAGCTGCCGGTAGGGCTTCTCGCCGTCGAGCGACCGGGAGAACTCCCACAGGCCCAGCGAGCCCGACACCGACCGGTTCACCTGGCCGGACAGCGCGTCCTTGACCCAGGCCATCCGCGACTTGCCGTCGCCGCCGGGCTCCTCCATCGACTTCGACACGTCCACCAGCACGGTCACCGACTGGCCGTTGTCGGCGGTGGCCCACGCGGCGGAGATCTGCTGCGCGGTGGTGGCGTCGGCGGGCACCAGCTTGTCGGTCATGGTCGCCCACCGGATGCCCGGCGACGGCTTGGGCCGGTCGGTCGTGGCGTCCACCCGCAGGCCCGCGCCGGCCAGCGTCCGCTGCTGCGCGTCCTCCAGCAGGAACTCGCGGAACGCCTGGGCCGCGCGCACCTGCGCCTCGCCGACCCAGTCGCCGGCCAGCGGCACGAACGGGAAGTCGGCCACCGGGGACGGCCCACCGGCCGCCACCCCGTACAGCGGCTGCAACGGCGCGGCCCCGCCGTCCTTGCCGGTGTTGTGCCGGTACAGGTCGACCTCGGACACCGGCACCGCGCTGAACCCGGACGCGTTCACGCCCGGCTTGTCGGCGAGCTGGGACAGCGCGCCCCACGTGGTGGTGGGCGTCTGCTCGGGCTTGGACGCGGTGAGCCGGCCGAGGGTGGCCTTCACCGGGTCGAGCGCCAGCATCTCGGTGGTGACCGGGCCCTTGCCGTCCGGGCTCGCGCCGGCCAGCGCCGACTGGATCACCATCGCGGTGGCCGCGTTGGTGGCCGGGTCGGGCATGGCGACCTTGAAATCGCCCCACTCGGGCTTGCCGAACCGGGCCCAGCCGCCCGCCGCCGAGGTCACCTCGGGCAGGTCGGTCCAGCGGAACCCGACACCGGCCTGCACCGCCTGCGCGCCCTCCTGGGGCAGCGCCAGCAGCACCGGGCTGGCCGCGATGGACACCGGCTGCGCGCCGAGCAGCGCCCGGTTCTGCGCGCCGAGCCGGTTGGCCCACAGCATCGAGTCGGTCACCCACGCGTGCGGTCGCGGGCCGAGCTTGGCCTCGTCCCAGCCCTGGGTGAGGCTCTGCAGCACCACGTCGGAGTGGATGGCCTGCACCTCGACCTGGATGCAGTGGTCGTAGACGACCGGGCGGCCCTTGCTCCACGACTCGGCGGCCTGGCGCACCGCGTCGGCGACGCTGGGCGTCGCGGCGATCCGGAGCGAGGCGTCGCCCTGCCGGCAGTCGCCCGCCTGCGCGGCGGCGCGGCGTTCCACGATGCCGCCCACCCAGGTGTAGGCGAAGTACCCGAGGACCAGGAGCACGACCACGCCGACGATGGCGACGGGCCACTTCGCGATTCCGCGCCGCACCTTCGTCCGCAGCGCGCGGTGTCGAGACATCGTCTTCCCTCTCAGCGTCCGACTACGGCTGGCGAATCCCGACCGGCGTCACGCTAACAGGTGAAGTCTGCGGAGCGGGTGAAGTCACGGTGGGTCGTCAGCCGATGACCGGAGCCCCGATCAGGGCGCGCGTGACCTCGATCAGCGCAGTCCGCAGAGGTGCGGCCGCCGCCGCGAACGCGCTCTGCTGCCGGACGTACTCGGCCCGTCCCTCGGGCGTCTCGATCGGCACCGGGGCGTAGCCGAGCGCGGTCAGGTCGTAGGGGCTGGCCCTCATGTCCAGCTCGCGGACCCGCAGCGCCAGCTCGAAGCAGTCCGCCATCAGCTCCGACGGCGTGGCCGGGTCGAGCTTGTAAGACCACTTGAAAAGATCCATGGACGCGTGGAGGCAGCCCGGCTGCTCCAGTTCGACCTGCGTCTCCCGGGTCGGCTGCAACGCGTTGCGCGGGCGCGCCGGCGGCGTGAAGAAGCGGAACGCGTCGAAGTGGCTGCACTGCACGTTCTGCGCCTCCACCACGGCGTCCGTGCCGTCGTGCCCGAGCCGCAACGGCCACGCCTCGTGCCGCACGCGGTCGGCCCGGTAGACCATCGCCCACTCGTGCAGCCCGAAGCAGCCCAGGCGCGGCGTGCGGGACGCGGTGGCGGTGAGCAGCCGGTGGGTGAACGCGACGGTCGCGGCGCGGTCGGCGGCGAACGCCTCGACGTCGAGCGTCACGCCCTCGTCGACCCGCTTGTACGCGGGCCACCGCAGGTACTCGGCGGCGTCACCGGCCAGCACCACCCCCGGCCCGGGGTGCCAGCGCTCCATCCGGGACGGCCGGTGGCTGTAGTAGGAGAACAAGAAGTCCAGCACCGGGTGCTTCTCGCCGCGCGCCTTGCGCTCGTGGTGCGGGTGCGTCCACGCGCGGACGCGGGACGCGTGCCGGTCGCGGCGCGCGGTCCACTCGGGTTCGGACAAGACCTCCACGCCTGCCTACCGTACTTCCCCCTGCGCGAGGGCCTGACCCAGGTCGGTGCGCAGCGAGACGACCTCGCGCCCCTCCCGGCGGCTCGCCGCCAGCCCGGTCGCCCGCAGCACGGCCAGGTGCTGGGACACCGCGCCGACCGTGACGCCGAGCCGGCCCGCCAGCTCGGACACCGTGCGCGGGCGCTCCAGCTCGTGCAGCAGGCGGGCGCGGGTGCCGCCGAGCAGCTTGGCCAGGGCGTTGCCGGTGGGCGCGGCCGACCGCTCCCACAACGAGCCGAACCCGTGCGCCGGGTAGCACAGCGCCAGCCGGACCGGGCTGTCCCGCAGGTAGACGTCCGGCCAGGTGAACGCCGACGGCACGAGCACCAGGTCCCGGTCGCCGATCACGGTCCGCGCCCGGCGCACGATGACGTGCCGGCCCTCGTAGGCGACGTCCGGGTGCAGCTCGGCCAGCACGGTCTGCCCGCCCGCCTCGACCATCCGCCGGCCGCGCCGCTCGACGTCGCCCTGGAGCACGCTCTCCAGCCGGGGCCACACCGGGGCGATGACCGCACCGTGGACCAGGGCGATCCGCTCGCAGATCGCGGCCAGGCCGGTCTTCGGGTCCTCGACCAGCGGCCGGAACCGCGCCTGGTCGGGCAGCGCGGCGGCGACCCGGGCCGGTTTCGCCACCCTCGGCAGCCAGTGCAGCTCCTCGTCGAGGCCGATCGTCCGCACGCCCGGCGTGGGGATCAGGAACTCCGGGATCACCGGCCGGGTGGCCAGCGCCGTGAGCAGCGTCGGGTCCGGCCCGAGCGCGGCCAGCCGGGGCTCGACCTCGGCGATCCAGCGCTGGTGCACCGGGTAGCAGCCGGGGTCGGCCAGCACCCGCAGCGCGGCGATGGTCTCCCACAGCGGGGAGACCGTGAAACGCAGAGCCATGCCTTGTCCCACAGTGGAAAGGGTCGTCCGGGTCCCGGCCAGGGTAGCCCGGGGTTGAGCGGTGGCTAAAACGTTCGTGTCCGGTGCGGAGCTTGACAGGGTGTGCCCATGTCCAGGGGGTGGGTGCGGCTCCAAGCCGCGGCGGTGTCCGGTTCGGTGGCCGAGGGCGTGATGCTGACGACGTTGCCGCTGGTGGCGGTGTCGATCACGACGGATCCTCGGGAGGTGTCGCTGGTCAACATCGTCGGCCAGTCGCCGTGGTTGCTGTTCTCGCTGTTCGCGGGGGTGCTGATCGACCGGGTGCGGCGCACGACCGTGCTCGGGTTCGCCTACGGGGTGCAGGCGTGCGCGGCGCTGGTGTTCGCCGTCGCGGGGCTGCTGGGCGCGGTCGACCTGCCGCTGCTGCTGGTGCTGGCGTTCGTCGTGACCTCCGCGCAGGTGCTCGGCGACGGGGCGAGCGGCGCGCTGGTGCCGGAGGTGGTCGAGCCCGCCGAGTTCGCGGCGGCCAACACCCGGCTGATGCTGATCGACCGGGGCGTGGTGCAGTTCGTGGTGCCGCCGGCGGCCGGGTTCCTGGTCGGGTTCGGCTTCGGGATGCCGCCGTGGCTCGCGCTGCTGGCCGCGCTGGTCGCGCTGCTGGTCAGCCGGGGCATCCCGGCGCGGTCGGTGACCCCGTCGCGCAAGCACCCGCTGCGCGACATCGGCGAGGGGCTGAAGTTCCTGGTCGGCACGCCGCTGCTGCTGTCGATCACGGTCGCGGTCGGGATCGGGTCGTTCGCGGCCAGCGCGTACATGTCGATGCTCGTGCTCTACGTGCACGAGATCCTGGGGCTGGGCGCGGTCGGCTACGGCGTGATGATGACCTGCATGGCGGTCGGCTGGGTGGCGGCGTCGTTCGTGGTGCGGCGGATCGTGGCGCGGCTCGGCTACGCGTGGTCGATGCGGCTCGCCCAGATCGGCATGGTGGTCTGCCACGTGCTGATCGCCGTGCTGCCGCCGTGGGCGGTCGCGATCGCGCTGGTGCTCGTCGCCGACTCGGCGATCGTGATGGTGTGGAACGTCTGCTCGCAGTCCAGCCGGCAGCGGTTCACCCCGGCCAAGCTGCTCGGCCGGGTGCTGACCAGCCACCGGGCGCTGGCCTGGGGGCTCACGCCGCTGGGCGCGCTGGCGGGCGGGCTGGTCGCCGCCTGGCTCGGGCTGCGCGCGATGTACGCGATGGTGGCCGTGATCCAGGTGGCGGCGCTGGTCGTGGCGTGGCTGGGCCTGTCGCCCCAGTCGTTCGCGCGGCAGGAGGAGGCCACCGACCGGTTGGCGGCCCAGGAGGCCGAGGACGCCGGGCGGCGGACGTCCGGTCAGCACGCCTAGCGGGGGCGTCGGAGCCCGGCCGCCGGGCTCCGACGTGCGGCCGGGGGCTCAGACGGGCGGGACGAGGCCGGGGAACTTGCGCGCGCCCCGGCAGTGGGGGCACTCGCGGCCGTTGTCCACGGTCCGGGGCGCGCCGCCGATCACGGCCGAGCTGGGGTGGGCCACGAAACCCGCCCCGCCGCACAGGTGGCAGATCGTGCGCGGCTCCGAGGTCACCCCGAACAGGTCGTCCTCGTCCTCTTCCTCGTCCTCCTCGAAGTCGTCCTCTTCGGGGTCGAAGTCGTCCTCTTCGTCCTCACGCGGATCCACGGGGGACACCGTAGTCCGGCGTCCCCCGCAGCGGCTGGTCAGGGGCGTCGGCCGGCCTGGTCCACAACGGACTGGTCGCGCACGGCACCGGCCTCGGGCAGCGCGGCGGCCCGGCAGCGGGGTCTCGTCCGGCGGCGACCAGGCGTTCGCGCACGGGGGCGAGGTCGGCCGGGTCGGAACGGAGGGTCTCGTTGCGGGGCGGACCTTGCGGCGGCCGACCAGGTTGGTGGCGAGGTACCGGCGGGTGTGCGCCGGTTGGTGTCCTGGTGGCCGGGCGTGGCTGTCCCGACTGCTCTCCGCCGCCCCGGATCGGGTTCACGCGGGCAGGGGCGCGGAGTCGGAAGACCCCGCGCCCCTGCCCGGATCGCACCCGCCCGCCGCTGTGCACCCCTCAGAACACAGCGACCGGCCGCACCCGGTTACCGCGCCGGATCGCGGTTGTAGAGCTTGCGCGCCTGCGCGTAGCCGATCGCGGTGCCCAGCGCGCACCACCCGACCGCCCACCACGCGCTGTCGCCGACCGGCGTCCCGGCCAGCACGGCGCGCAGCGTCTCGATGATCGGCGTGAACGGCTGGTGCTCGGCGAACCACGCCAGCCCCGGCGCCATCGAGTCGGTCGGGATGAACGCGCTGCTGATGAACGGCAGGAACTGGAACGGCAGCGAGAACCCGTTCGCGCCCTCGGGCTTCTTCGCCGCCAGCCCGCCCGCGACGGCCAGCCACGTCAGCGCCAGGGTGAGCATCACCAGCACGCCGGCCGCGAGCAGCCACCCGCCGAACGACGCGTCCGACCGGAACCCGATCAGCAGCGCCACCCCGACCACCAGCGCCAGGCTCACCACGGTGCGGATCATGCTGCCCAGCACCTGCCCGGTCAGCACGGACACCCGGGAGATCGCCATGGTCCGGAACCGGGCGATGATGCCCTCGGTCATGTCCACGTTGATGTTCACGGCGGTGCCCGCCGACCCCGCGCCGACCGCCATCACCAGGATGCCGGGCACCAGGTAGTCGACGTAGTTCCCGCCGCCGACGGTGCCCACCATCGCGCTGCCGAACACGTAGACGAACAGCAGCATCATGAACACCGGCATGAGCAGGCCGCTGACGGCCATCACCGGGTAGCGCTGGAGGTGCTTGAAGTCCCGGCGCAGCATGGTCGCCGAGTCGGACAGGGTGTGGGCGCTCATCGCGCGGTCTCCTCCAGGGCCGGGCGCCCGGTCAGGGCGAAGAACACGTCGTCGAGGTCGGGGGTGTGCACGGTCAGCCCGTCGGGTTCGACGGCGGCCCGGTCCAGCTCGTCCAGCAGGGTGCGCAGCGACCGCACGCCGCCGTCGCCCGCCACCTGCAACGTCAGCGCTTCGTCGTCGCGGCTGGTCACGCGCAGCGCGCGGGCCGCCGCGTCCAGCGACCGGGTGTCGCCGAACCGCAGGCTCACGTGCCCGCCGGGCACCAGCCGCTTGAGCTCCTCGGAGGTGCCCTCGGCGACCAGCTTCCCGTGGTCGAGCACGGCGATCCGGTCGGCGAGCTGGTCGGCCTCCTCCAGGTACTGGGTGGTCAGGAAGATCGTCACGCCGTCGCCCGCGAGTTCCCGGATGATCTGCCACAGGCCGTGCCGGCTGCGCGGGTCCAGGCCGGTGGTCGGCTCGTCGAGGAAGATCACCCGAGGGTCGCCGACCAGGGTCATCGCCAGGTCGAGCCGGCGGCGCATCCCGCCGGAGTAGGTGGACGCGGGCCGGGCCGCCGCGTCCTCCAGGTCGAACCGGGCCAGCAGCCGGCGCACCACCTGGCGGCCGTCGCGGCGCGGCAGGTGCCGCAGGTCGGCCATCAGCCGCAGGTTCTCCTCGCCGGTCAGCAGGCCGTCGACGGCGGAGAACTGGCCGGTCACGCCGATCACCGAGCGCACGCCGTCCGGGTCGCGGAACAGGTCGTGGCCGCACACGGTCACCTCCCCGGTGTCGGCGGTGATCAGCGTGGACAGGATCTGCACGGCGGTGGTCTTGCCGGCCCCGTTCGGGCCCAGCAGGGAGAAGACCGCGCCCTCCGGCACGTCCAGGTCGATGCCGTCGAGCACCACGTGGTCGCCGAAGCTTTTGCGCAGCCCGAAGGCCGAGATGGTCATGGGTGTCTCCTGGAGCGGAGGGAAGAAGGCAGAAGAGGGGCCGTCGCGGGGCCCGGTCGAGCCCCGGGACTGGGCCCGGGGGAGTGCTAGGCGGTGCGCAGGTTGAGCGTGCGCACGCCGGTCATGATCGCCGAGGGCATGAACGTCGGCGGGAGTTCCGGGTCCACCCGCAGGTCGGGGAACCGGTCGAGCAGGATGTCCACCGCGATGCGGCCTTCGAGCCGGGCCAGCGGCGCGCCGACGCAGAAGTGGATGCCGCGGCCGAAGCCGAGGTGCGGGTTGGGGTCGCGGCGGGCGTCGAACACGTCGGGGTCGGCGAACTTGCGGGGATCCCGGTTGGCCGCGCCCAGGGTGAGCAGGACCATCTGGTCGGCGGGGATCGTCGCGCCGCCCAGCACCACCTCCTGGGTGGTGGCGCGGGCCATCGTGGAGAACGGGGTGAGGAAGCGCAGCGACTCCTCGATGGCGGTGGGGATGCCCGAGCGGTCCTCGCGCAGCCGCGCCCGCTGGTCGGGGTGCGCGTCCAGGCACAGCACGGTGTTGCCCAGCAGCATCGTGGTGGTGATGTGCCCGGCGACCAGCAGCACGGTGCTGAAGTTCACCAGCTCGGTGTCGGTCAGCCGCTGCCCGTCGACCTCCGCCCGCACCAGCGCGCTGATCAGGTCGTCGCGCGGGTCCTTGCGGCGCTGCGCGGCGTGCTCGGCCAGGTACTGGAACATCGGCGTGAGACCGTCGTTGCGGGCCGCCAGGTCGGCCTCCAGCTCGGCCGGGTCGGTGGTCGTGGAGAACACGTCGTTCTGCGTGATCATCAGGTCCACCCAGCCCCGGAACAGCTCCCGGTCGGCCGCGGGCAGGCCGAGCAGCTCCGCGATGACGATCACCGGCAGCGGGTAGGCCAGGCTGTCGACCAGCTCCAGCCGGTCGCCCTCGACCGCGTCGAGCAGCTCGTGGGTGAGCGCGGCGATCCGCGGTTCCAGGTCGGCGACCACCTTCGCGGAGAACCCCTTGGTGACCAGGTTGCGCAGCTTGCGGTGGTCGGGCGGGTCCATGTCGATCAGGCTGCCCGCGCTCGCCTCGGCCGGGACGTCGACCGGGTACAGGTCGTTGACGTGGGCCGAGGAGAACGTCCTCGGGTCGGCTAACGCGGCGGCGGCCTCCGCGTACCCGCGGACGTTCCAGGTGCCGGTCTTCTCGTCGAACGAGACCGGTTCGGCGGGGCGCTCGCCGCGCAGCCAGAACTGCTCGGGGTGCACGTCCCACCTGGTGGTCGTGGTGGTCATCGGTCGTCCTCCTCGGTCGGGGTGGCCCGGCGGATCACGATGTCGCCGAAGCCGTTGCGGGCCCGGACCTCGACGGTCTCGGTGCCGGATTCGGGGCCGGTGGCGCCCTCCAGCGAGTTGTGCACCGCGCCCAGCACGGTGCGCACGTCCAGCCACGCGGCGGAGCCCTCGCGGATGCCGACCTCCAGCCGCCCGGCGGCGGTCTCCAGCACGACCGCGCCGCGCACCACCTCGTCGATGCGCACGCTGCCGTTGGCGGTCTTCGCGGTCACGTCGGCCAGCGCCCGGCCGATCACCACGTCGCCGTTGGCGTTCTGCGCCCGCACGTCGCCGGTGACCTCGCCGAGCCGGATGCCGCCGTTGGAGTTGCGCGCCACGGCGGTGCCGTCGACGCGGTCCACGCGCAGGTCGCCCGACCCGGTGAGCACGTCGGCCTCGCCGGCGACGTGGTGGGCGACCAGGTTGCCCATGGCGGTGCGCAGGTGGGTCGGGCCGGACCGCTCGACCTCGACGTCGCCGGCCGCGCTCTTGAACCGGAACTCGCCGTACGCGCCGGTCGCGTACAGGCTGCCCATCGCGGTGTTGCCCTGGACGGTGGAGCCGGCGGGCAGGTGGATGGTCAGGTCGACCGCGCCGCCCTTGTTGAAGATGCCCCGGATCTTGGGCGACTTGACCAGCAGCCGGCCGTCCTCGAACTCGACGCGGGTCTGCTCGACGGCGCGCAGGTCGCCCTCGCGGGTCGGGTCGCCGGGGCGCAGTTCGACGACGGTGTCGGCGCGGTCCCCGGCGGTGATCCGGGTCGTGCCCATCACCAGTTCGAGGGTGACGGAGATCGGTCCGGGCGAGGCGAAAGTGGGCATGGCTGTCCCCTGGTAGTCGGTCGGGAAGGTGTTTGTGCTGGTGGGAGGGTTAGCGAACCCAGCCGGTGTAGCGCTGGCCGACGTTGCGGGTGGGCTGTCGGGAGCCCGTTTCGAGGCCGGCCGACGCGGCGCGCACGAGCCAGGCGTTGACCGAGATCCCGGCGCGGGCGGCGGCGTCCTCGACGCGCAGCTTCAGGTGCTCGGGCAGGCGCAGGTTGATCCGCGTCATCGCGCCCTCCTCCTCGGGGGAGGGCGGGGGCGGCGGCGGGGTGACGTCCGGCGCGTCCTGGTAGGCCCGCTCGGCGGGCGGCGCGGCGACCACGAACTCCGGGTCGCGGCCGCGCAGCCGGACGTCCACCGAGCCGGGGGCGAGGTCCCGGGTGATCTCCGAGGCCGCCGTCGAGAGGGCTTCCAGCAGCGTCAGCCGGAACGCGGACTCGATCTGGGCGGTGAGCCGCTGGGCCAGCGCGCCGGCGTCCGCGCCGACGGCCTCGGCGGCCGTGGCGAGTTCGCGGCGGAGGTTGTCGACGAACGGCGTGAGGTCCATGGCACCACTATGGCAGTGGTGTGGTGCCATGGCAAGTGATTCGTGGTGCCATGTTGTGCCACGGTGGCACGAGATGGCGTTTGTGCTGGTCAGGGGGTGGTCAGGAAATCCCGGCGGCGAGCCGCATGATCTCCCGGTTCCCCGTGGCCCACGTCGTGGTCATCGTGATGGCACCAATGAGCCACCCCGTGGCATCACTGTGGCCCAACTCGAACAGGTAGTGCCCGTCCAGACCGGCCCGCCACCCCGCCACCACCTGGTCGGGCGACAACGTGACGGGCTCGCCGCCGTTCAGGCTGGTGTAGTCCAACCGCACCTGCCCGGCGAACACCCCGGCCAGGGCGTCCCGGTCCCGGCGGTCCGCGAACCACGCCATCCGGGTGATGACCTCGACGATCTCCAAGCGGCTGCTCATGAGATCGACTCTGGTCACGCCTCCCGGCGCACGTGCGTGCCGTCGCGGACGGTCCCCACGTACTCCTCGACCAAGTCCTCCAACGCCACCACGCCGCGCAGCTCGCCCTCCGCCGTCACCGCCCGCGCCAAGTGGCTCTGCGCCCGCCGCAGCGCGGCCAGCGCCTCGTCCAGCCGGGCGCTCACCCGCACCTCCGGCAGCCCCCGGACCCGGTTGCCCGGCACCTGCGTGCCCGGATCGGCGTCCGCCAGGTCCAGCACGTCCTTCACGTGCAGGTACCCCACCAGCCGGCCGTCGTCGCGCACCGGGAACCGGGAGAACCCGGTCTCCGCCACCGCCGCCTCGACCTCGCCCATGGTCGGCCGCGCGGACACCGACGTGACCCGCTCCAGCGGCACCAGCACGTCCGCCACGGTCCGCTCCGCCGACGACAGCGTCTGCGCCAGCCGCCGGTGCTCGGAGTCCTCCAGCAGCCCCTCCCGCCGCGACTGCGCGATCAGCAGCGCCAGCTCGTCGGGGGTGTAGGCGGACTCCAACTCCTCCTTCGGCGTCACGCCCACCAGCCGCAGCACGGCCGTCGCGACCACCGTGAACCCGTTGAGCAGCGGCGCCACCAGCCGGCAGAACCAGTAGTGCACCGGCACCAGCCACAGCGCGGTCCGCTCCGGCCCGGCGATCGCCAGGTTCTTCGGCACCATCTCGCCCAGCACCGTGTGCAGGCCCACCACGATCACCAGGGCCAGCGCGAACGCCACCCCGTGCAGCACCGCCTCGGGCAGCCCGAGCGCGCCGAACGGGCCCTCCAGCAGCACCGCCACGGCCGGCTCGCCCAACGCGCCCAACCCCAGCGAGCACAGCGTGATGCCCAGCTGCGCGCCCGCGATCAGCAGCGGCAGCTCGCGCCCCGCCTTGATCACCACCCGGGCCCGGGAACTGCCCCGGTCCGCCATCCCCTCCAACCGGTCCCGCCGGGCGGTGATGATCGCGAACTCCGCGCCCACGAAGAACGCGTTGCCCGCCAGCAGCAGGAAGATCACCAGCACGCTCACCGCGGCACCTCCGCCTGCTCGACCCGGCTCACCTTGAGCTCGGCCACCCGGTGCCGGTCCATCAGCAGCACGGTGATCCGCCAGCCGTCCACCCGGATCTCGTCGCCGACGTCCGGGATCCGGCCCAGCCGGGCCAGCACCAGACCGGCCAGCGTCTCGAAATCACCCGACGGCATCCGGAACCCGCTGGCCTCGAACACCTCGTCGTCGCGCAGCAGCCCGGACATGATCCAGCTGTCCCGGCCCAGCGCCCGGACCGGCGCGCCCTCCCGGCGGTCGTGCTCGTCGCGGACGTCGCCGACGATCTCCTCCACCAGGTCTTCCAGGGTGACCATGCCGGCCGTGCCGCCGTACTCGTCCACCACCAGCGCGGTCTGCAACCCCGACGCGCGCAGCCGGTCCAGCAGCGCGTCGCCCTCCAACGTCTCCGGCACCGTCTGCACCGGCCGGGTCAACGCCGACACCGGCGTGGTCGCCCGCTGCGCCCGCGGCACGTTGAACGCCTGCTTGACGTGCACCATGCCGCGCACCTCGTCCAGGTCCCCGTTGTAGACCGGGAACCGGGAGAACCCGGTCTCCCGCGCCTTGTCCAGCAGGTCCAGCACGGTCGCGTCGGCGCGCAGCGACTCCACCCGCACCCGCGGCGTCATCAGCTCGTCGGCGGTGCGGTCGCCGAACCGCAGCGAGCGGTCCAGCAACGTCGCCGTGCCCGCGTCGATCGTGCCGTGCTCGGCGCTGGAGCGCACCAGCGCGCCCAGCTCCTGCGGCGACCGGGCCGAAGCCAGCTCCTCGGCCGGCTCCACGCCCAACCGGCGCACCAGCCAGTTCGCCGTGCCGTTCAGGCCGGTGATCAGCCAGCGGAACACCGCCGAGAACCCGGCCTGGATGCCCGCCACCGCCCGCGCGGTCTCCAGCGGCTTCGCGATCGCCAGGTTCTTCGGCACCAGCTCGCCGAACACCATGGACAGCGCGGTCGCCAGCGCCAGCGCGATGACCAGCGACACCGGCCCGGCCACCGCGTCCGGCACGCCCACCAGCGACAGCGCGGGCGCGACCAGCCGGGCGATCGCGGGCTCCGCGATGTAACCGGTGATCAGCGTGGTGATCGTGATCGCCAGCTGGGCGCCGGACAGCTGGAACGACAGCGACCGGTGCGCCTTCGCCACCGTTCTCGCCTTCGCGTCGCCCACCGCGGCCACGTGCGACTCGACGGTGCTGCGCTCCAGCGCGGTGAGGGAGAACTCGGCGGCGACCGCGATGAACGTCCCGATGGTCAGCGCGACCACGGCCACCAGGCCGAGCAGGCTGAGCAGGATCTCGGTCACCGGGCACCCCGCGAGGGGGCCGGGTCTTGCGGATAGCCGGGTGTCGGACCCGGCTCGGTACTGTGACCAGGCGATTGCGCGTCGCGCACGGAAGGGCTCACTCCTCGACGGGGTGGTCGGACTGCGACGTCCAGTTTAGAGAGTCGACGCCGGTCAGCGCAGGCCGGTTCCCGAGGGCGGCGTCGTGCTCGCCCGCAGCACCACCTCACCGGCCACCCGGACCGTGCGCGGCTCGCCGACGACCTCGTCCAACACCAGCCGAGCGGCCCGTTCGCCCATCTCCTCCAGCGGCAACCGCACCGTGCTCAGGCCCGGCGCGAGGTCGCGCAGCGTCGGGATGTCGTCGAATCCGGCCAGCGACACGTCTTCGGGCACCCGCACCCCGTGCTCCCGCAGCGCCGCCACCGCGCCCATCGCCATCACGTCGTTCACGGCGAACACGCAGGTCGCCCCGGTCTTCGCGGCCAGCAGCCGGGACACCGCCTCGTGGCCGCCGTCGCGGGTGAACCCGCCGTGCACCACGGCGGCGTCGGGCAGGTCGACGCCCGCGTCCGCCAGCCCCGCCCGGAACCCGGCCAGCCGGTCGCGCGCCACCACCAGCTCCGGCGGGCCGGCCAGCACCGCGAACCGCCGGTGGCCCAGCCCCGCCAGCTCCCGGGCCAGCGCCCGCGCGCCCACCCGGTTCGCCGGCACCACGGTGTCCACGCCCAGCTTGGCCTGCGAGACGCACGCCACCCGCCCGCCCTGGCCGGAGAACGCGGCCAGCTCGGCCGCCAGCCGGGCGACCGCGTGCCGGTCGGTGGTCCGGCTGCCCGCGATCACCAGCGCCCGCGCCCGGTGCGCGCGCAGCGTGTTGACCAACTCCACCTCGCGGTCCGGGTCGCGGCCGGTGGTGCCGAGCACCACGACCAGGCCCGCCTCCTCGGCGATCCGCGTCACACCCGCCGCGATGCCGGAGAAGTAGGGGTCGGCGATGTCGTGCACCACCAGACCCACCAGCACGCTGCTGTTGCGGGCCAGCGCCTGCGCCGAGGCGTTGGGCAGGTAGCCCAGCTCGCGCGCCGCGCCCACCACCCGTTCCCGCAGGTCGTCGCTCACCTGGCGGGTGCTGCCGTTGAGCACGCGGGACGCGGTGGCCAGCGAGACACCCGCGTGCTTCGCCACCTCCGCCAGCGTTACCTGACGCGCCGTCACCGCTGTCTCCTTCCGGGCTTCCTGCCGGGGCCCGCCTCCGGCACGCCCCGCCCCGGGCCCGCCTCGGGCCCGCTTCCGGGTGTCGCCCTCGGCTCTCGGGTATCGCTTCGGGCACCGCTGCGGCGGCATCCCCGCAGAAGCTTCCCGCCGGAGCCCGCTCGCCCGGGTCTCCTCCCCGGGCCTCGCCCACATCCCGGGATTGTCGAGGGTAGCCGTCCGCGTGGTTGACGGCCGGGACACGCCGGTCGTAGCGTGTGGAAAGCGCTTTCCAGCAGGTTTCGACGGGGCCGGCGGGTCCGGCACAGGAGGTTGCGACATGGCGGTGCGGTCGATCGGGGTCGTGCTCAACGGGGTCACCGGCCGGATGGGCTACCGACAGCACCTCGTGCGGTCCATCCTCGCCATCCGCGAACGCGGCGGGGTCCGGGTGGACGACGACACCGTCCTGCTCCCCGAGCCCGTGCTCGTCGGCCGCAACGCCGACAAGCTCAAGGAACTGGCCGCCCGGCACGACCTGCCCCGGTGGACCACCGACCTGGACGCGGCCCTCGGCGACCCCGACCACCAGGTCTACTTCGACGCCCAGGTCACCTCCGCGCACGTGGCGTCGATCACCAAGGCCATCGCAGCGGGCAAGCACGTCTACACCGAGAAGCCCGTCGCCCCCTCCCCGCAGGAGGTGCTCGACCTGGCCCGGCTCGCCGACGAAGCCGGCGTGCGGCACGGCGTCGTCGCCGACAAGCTCTACCTGCCCGGCATCCGCAAACTGCGCCGGCTCGTCGACTCCGGGTTCTTCGGCCGGGTGCTGTCCGTGCGCGGCGAGTTCGGCTACTGGGTCTTCGAAGGCGACTGGCAGACCGCGCAACGCCCGTCGTGGAACTACCGGGCCGAAGACGGCGGCGGCATCGTCGTCGACATGTTCTGCCACTGGAGCTACCTGCTCGAAGGCGTGTTCGGCCCGGTGGAAGCCGTGACCGCGCGCGCCGTCACGCACATCCCCGGGCGCTGGGACGAACGCGGCAAGCCCTACGAAGCCACCGCCGACGACGCCGCGTACGCGATCTTCGAACTGGCCGGCGGAGTCGTCGCGCAGGTCAACTCGTCGTGGGCGGTCCGGGTGCGGCGCGACGAACTCGTGGAGTTCCAGGTCGACGGCACCCACGGCAGCGCCGTGGCCGGTCTGCGCAACTGCGCCGTGCAACCGCGCGAAGCCACCCCGAAGCCGGTGTGGGACCCGGACGTCCCGTCACCGCACGACTTCCGCGCCCAGTGGCAGGACGTGCCGGACAACGAGGAGTTCGGCAACGGCTTCCGCGTGCAGTGGGAGGACTTCCTGCGCCACGTCCACCTCGACCTGCCCTACGCCCACGACTTCCGCTCCGGCGCGCGCCACGTCCGCCTGGCCGCGCTGGGCCTGGAGTCCTCGCGGACCGGCCGCCGGATCGAGGTGCCCGCGTGACCACCGTCCGCCTGCCCCGTCCCGACGGCGGAGTGGTCGAGCACCCGCTGAACCCCGCACGGGCCTGGGACACCCCGTCCGGCCCGCCGACGTCACGCGTCGTCTTCGCCGCCGCGCACGTCGTCGCCGACCCATACGCCGACAACACCCCCGGCACGCGCGCCGCCCTCGACTGGGACGCCACCCTCGCCCACCGCCACCGCCTGTGGGACCTGGGTTTCGGCGTGGCCGAAGCCATGGACACCGCCCAGCGCGGCACGGGCCTGGACTGGGACACGGCACTGCGACTGATCCGCCGCAGCACCGCCGAGGCGACCGGCCGCATCGCGGTCGGCGTCGGAACCGACCACGACACCGCAGACCCCCTTGCGGCGTACCAGGAACAGCTCGCGGCGGTAGGAGCGGCGCAACCGATCCTGATGTGCAGCCGCAAGCTGGCCGCGCGGGCGTCCGCCCCGTCGGACTACCGGACCGTCTACGACGCGGTGTTGAGCCAGGTGGAAACCCCGGCGATCCTGCACTGGCTGGGCCCCGCGTTCGACCCGGCGCTGACCGGCTACTGGGGGTCGACCGACACGGCGGAAGCCACCAAGCACTTCCTGGACCTGATCCACGCCCACGCGGACCGGATCGACGGCGTGAAAGTCTCCCTGCTGGACGCCGACCACGAGATCGCCCTGCGCCGCGCGCTGCCCCCGGGCGTCCGCTGCTACACCGGCGACGACTTCAACTACCCGACCTTGATCGCCGGCGACGACCAAGGCCACAGCGACGCGCTCCTGGGCATCTTCGACCCCATCGCCCCGGCAGCCGCGCACGCCCTGCGGCAGTTGGATTCCGGCGACCCCGGCGGGTTCCGGGAAACCCTCGCCCCCACCGTGGCCCTGTCCCGTCACGTGTTCGCCGCGCCGACGTTCCACTACAAGACCGGCGTGGTTTTCTTGGCCTGGCTCAACGGTTTCCAGGACGCGTTCACGATGGTGGGCGGCATGCAGTCCGCCAGGAGCCTCGTGCACCTGGCCGAAACCCTGCGCCTGGCGGACGAAGCCGGTCTGCTGGCCGACCCGGATCTGGCGGCCCACCGCTGGCACAAGCTGCTGGACGTGCTGACGTGAAACTCTCCCTGAACCAGGCCACCGTCAAGCACGCCACGGTCGCCGAAGCGGTCGACGTCTGCGTGCGGCACGGGATCGAGTCCATCGGCCTGTGGCGCGAACCCGTGGCAGAGTTGGGTTTGGCGGAATCCGCGCGCCTGGTGGCGGACGCCGGCCTGCGCGTGTCGTCCCTGTGCCGGGGCGGCTTCTTCACCGGCGTGGACCAGCGGGAAGCGTTGGCGGAGAACCGAAAGGCGATAGACGAGGCTGCGGCGTTGAGCGCAGCCTGCTTGGTCCTGGTACCGGGTGGCGTGCCCAACCGGGACCTGATCGGTGCCAGACAACGGGTAGCCGACGCGCTGGCGGCCCTGACCCCGTACGCGGCGGACCACGGCGTGCGCCTGGCCATCGAGCCGATGCACCCGGTCTTCTGCGCGGATCGCGGCGTGATCTCGACCCTGGGCCAAGCCCTGGACCTGGCGGCCCCGTTCCCCGCCGAGGTGGTGGGCGTGGTGGTCGACGCGCTGCACGTCTGGTGGGATCCGGGTTTGGCCACGCAGATCGCCCGCGCGGCCGACCGGATCTTCTCCTACCAGGTATGCGACTGGATCACCCCGCTACCGGCTGACGTCCTGCTGGGTCGCGGCCTCCCCGGCGACGGCCACATCGACCTGCCCGCCCTGACCCAGATGGTCGAGGCGGCCGGATACCGGGGCGACGTAGAGGTGGAGGTGTTCAACGCCGAAGTCTGGGCCACTGACCCGTCCCAAGTAGCAGCCGACCTGGTAGCCCGCCACGCCCGAGGCTGGCACCCGACGACCCTGGCCGTCCGCGACTGACCAAACCCATGCGGGAGCCCGACCCCCGTCGACCCCGTCGACCCCCGCCCAGCCCCCGCCCAGCCACCGGACCGACGCCTGCGGGATCCCGGCCACCTCCCAGCCCCAGACCCAACCACGCGAGATGCCGGCCACCCGGCCGGTCCCTCGATCCTAGGCAGTGTCCTGTAAGGGGTCATCTGAGCCATAAGACGATGGCGGCGATGGTGAGTTCGGCCTGGTAGTAGGCGGCTCGTTTGGCGTAGCGGGTCGCCAGGCCCCTGAACTGCTTGAGCCGGCTGAAGCATCGCTCGACCACATTGCGCCGCTTGTACAACTCGGTGTCGAACGCCGGTGGCCGCCCGCCGTGCGAGCCCTTGGCCGCGCGGCGGGCGACCTGGTCGACCCGTTCGGGACAGACGAACCGCAGGCCCCTCTCGCGCAAGGACTTCCTGGTGGAGTCGTGCGAGTACGCCTTGTCGGCGATGACTGCGTCCGGTCGGGTGCGGGGGCGCCCCGGCCCGACGCGGGCGACGCGGATGCCGTCGAGCAACGGCAGCAACTGCGGGTTGTCCCCGGCCTGGCCGGGCGTGACCAGGACCCGCATCGGCAGACCGCGCCCGTCCACGACGAGGTGGATCTTGGTGCTCAGGCCGCCCCGGGACCGTCCGAGCGCCTCGCCCGCGACCGAGAGGGCCTCGGCTCCGGGTCCGCACCCCCTTTTTCCGGGCACCGGCGGCGTGCTGGTGTGCCCGGACCACGCTGGAGTCGACACTGACCACCCACTCCAGGTCACCGACCGAGTCGTCCTTCACCACGGCCCGGTCGAGGATGCGCTGCCAGGTGCCGTCCGTCGTCCACAGCCGAAGACGTTCGTGGGCGGTCTTCCACGGCCCGTACCGTTCGGGCAGGTCACGCCACGGAGCACCGGTCCGCAGCTTCCACAGGATCGCGTTGACCACCTGCCGGTGGTCACGCCAACGCCGGCCACCACTGGCCACCGGCGGCAGCAACGGCTCGATCACCGACCACGCCCGATCCGTCAACTCACCACGACCGACCATGCACCAGAACTACCAGAGGCCCTGATCAACCGCTTACAGGACACTGCCTAGGCCGGTCCCTGCGGGCGCTTGATCACCGCACGGTTCTGGACCAGCCAATGAAGAACCTCAGCCACAGCCGGGCTCCGAACTGATCCGTGCGGGAACTCGGTCACAGCCCGGCCCGGACTGATCCCTGCGGAAGCTTGGCCACCGCCGGGCACTGAACCGACTACTGCGGGAACCGGCAACCGCCCAAACTCCGGACGGGCCGACCCTGCGAGGGCTCGGCCCCGACCAGCCCCAGCCCAGCTACACACGAAAGCCGACGTCAGTACCGCTCCGACGCTGCTCGGCGAGCGACTTCCCTGGCCTGGCCCCGCACCTGCCGCGCATGTATCGCGCGTTCTGGCGGTGCGTCCTGGCAACAGGTTCCTCGCCGCGCGTTGTCGGCCGTGCGTCCCTCGCTGTGAGGTTCCGACCGTGTCCCCATCACGAACTCCTCGCCGTGCGGCTCCAGCGGTGCAGCTCCAGCGGTGCGGTTTCAGCGGTGCGGTTCCAACTGGGAGGCTCCGCCTGGCCCCGTCCGCTGGCTCCGCCCGCCGGGTTCGCGCACGTGGCCGGTGCGGCACCGGGTGGGCTGGCCGGTCAGCGTGCAGGCGGGTCGCTGGGCGAGTGGGCCGGCGGGGCAAAGGGCTGCCGGGACGGCGAGGCTGCTGGGGCTGCCTGGGAGGTGGTCTTGGGAGGCCGGGAGCGGGGCGGTGAATTGGGAGGTGTGGGGTTCGCGGGATTCCATGTACTACCCGAGTAGCGGTAACAGTGTTTCCGTACGTTTTTGGGGCCTTTTCCGGGATGACCACCCGGACGTGTGACCTTTGCTCGTACGGAACCCGCCCTTGGCGCGCGCACTCCCTGGTTCCTAGGGTCACACCTTATATGAATTGGGGTGCGGTACGCCGTGTGGCGGGCCGGAGCCTGACGCGAACGCGCACGTCGGCCCAAGCACGAACGCACGTGAGCACAAACGCGGGCACGAACGCACGTGAGCACGCACGAAGGCGGGTACGGGCTGGGCGCGAACGCGGGCACGGCGCGAACGAGAAAGCATGACGACGGCACAGGCCCGTGCACGGCACGAACACGGGCACACGCCAACACAAGCGCTGACGCGAGCACAGGCACGGCCCCAAGCACGGACACGAACGCGAGCACGCACGAAGGCGGACGCGAACGCGGGCATGGGGCACAAGCACAGCCACAAGCACAGCCACGAGCACAGCCACCAGTGCGAACGCGGGCGCGGAGGCCGGTCGTGGACGGCGGCCACGGCCGGCCTCCGGGCGTGCCCCTAGCGGGGCAACTCTCGGCCGGCCGCCAGCAGGCGGAGGGTGCTCACGGACGGGACGAGGGCGTAGAGGGCACCTGTCGTGCGGACGTACCTCTGGAACGTCAACGTCGCCTCGACCTCCGAAGTTTCGATCCGGGCCTCGCCCTCCCCGCCGATCACCGGGTCGGTCCCGGTGGGGGAGCCGTCCTCGCCACCGGCGAAGTCCGGGTTGCCCGCCCACACCCGTTGCTGGAACTCGAACTGCTCGCGGATCGACGTGCAGTGCGCCACGAACACCAACCCCCGCTCCGCGTGCGGGTTGTCCTCGTGCGGCGGGCCGAACGGGATGCCTCGGCGCAGGATCCGGCGTTGTCGCGGGTCGCGGAAGGTGAACGACCTGGGGTTGGTCTTGCGGATGTGCGCCGGGCACGGGGTCAGCGCGCCCCTGGGGTCGTGGGCGTAGTCGAAGTCGTTGCGGTCCGGGCCCAGGCCCAGCGCGTCGTCGGTCGGGGCGGCCAGCGGGCGGCCGTCCTTGTGCCGGCCGATCAGCAGCGCGCCCAACTCCTCCGGGGTCGTGCCGGTCGTGGCGGCGTGCTCGTCGACCGCCCGGTTCCACCCGGTCACGTCCTGGGTCAGCCTGCGGATCACCTGGATCGACCCGTCGCGCAACCACCGCGCGGTCTTGCCGCTCTCGTCGCCGCGCTCGGTGTCGTAGCCGAACACGAACTCGCCGGGGTTGACCAGCAGCGCACCCGCGTGCCCCAGCCGGTGCCCGGGGCGGTTGCGGTCTTCTTCGTGGAAGTCGCGCACGCCCGGCTGGGAGATGCCGTCCTTGTAGCCGAAGTGCTCGTGGCCGCGCCGCCCGCCGGGCAGCGTCGCCCCGTTCTCCTGGTGCACCTTGACCACGCCGAGCAAATCGTCCAGCAGGTCCAGCAACGTGTCCACGGCCCGCAGCCGCTCCGTGGTGTCCGACGCGAGCGTGATCACCGCGTGGATCCGCTGGTCGTCCCGCCCGAACCGCCACTCCTCCGGGTCGTCGCCGGTGACGTCCGCCCTGGCCTCCGCGCCCTGCCACAGCTCGGGATCGCGGTCGCGGAGGTCTTCCTCGACCGCCTTGGGGTTGATCGCGAGCTTGAGCAGGCCGGCGGGGGTCAGCGACAGGTTCGTCCAGGTCGCCTGGAGCGTCTGCGGGTCCGCGCCGAACATCGCCCGGCCGAGCGAGAACGCCTCGTTGAAGTCCTCCACGTCGGCGGTCACCGAGATGTGCCCGAGCATCGCCGCCAGCCACGTCCGGGCCAGTCTCGCGTCGGTGAACCGCACGAACCGGAACTGCTGGTGATCTTTGTTGAACGCGGCCAGGACGTTGCCCTGGATCTCCCGCGAGCCGCGCAGCGGCGGCCGCAGACCACGCCGCTCGGCGTGCAGGTGCAGCAGCTCGGACATCTCCGAGACCCCATTCCCCCGAATGTTCCCGTACTGACAAGACGACGCAGAGTCCCGTGGGATACACAGCGCGTGGTGTCCGTTCGGAGGGTAGGCCGCTGCTCGCACCGGCCCACGCCCGGCCCCGCCCCTCGACGTCGGCCGAAAAGTGCTGGTCGGGCGGCATCACGGGGTGCGGGCGCGCACGTCGCCGGGCTGGTTCGGGGGTGCCGGGTTTCACCCGGACGGACCCTGCGGGCCGTGCCGTTCGGCGGGCCCGCAGGGATCCGCGTCAGCCGTCAGCCGTGGGCCGTCAGTCGCCGTTGTAGGCGCGGTAGGGCCGTGCCTGGTAGGCGCGCGGGCGGGCCGTGGTGATCCGGAGCACCGAGTCGTACAGCGCACGGCCCAGCGCCGAGCGGGCGCGCAGCGCCGGGTGGGTGGCGCTGTAGTTGTCGGCGTTGACCGCCTGGTCGCCCGCGAACCGGCCGGACGCGAACAGCGCGTAGGTCACCACCGGCTTGCCCGTCGCGTCGAACACGATCCCGGCCTCGTTGCGGCCGTCCTCGAACCACCCCGCCTTGGTCGCCACGTTCAGCCGCTCCGCCGACGACAGGTCGAGCCGGATCCCGTCGGTGAACGACGTCAGCGACCGCAGCACGCCCAGCAGGTGCGTGGTGGACGCCTCCGACAGCAGGTCGCCCTTGACCAGCTTCTGCAACAGGGTGAACGTCTCGCGCGGCGTGGTCGTGCCGAGGAAGAACCGGTTCGGGTTGGCCACCGGCACGACCTGGGTGTGCACGAAACCCTTGTCGCGCAGGATCTGGTTGAGTTCCAGCGCCGGGCACACCAGCCCGGACAGCCGCACCGCGGTGTTGTCCGAGACGGTCAGCAGGGCGGCCAGCGCGTGCCCCACGGTCACCGACGACGGGTACGCGCCGTCCAGGCCGAAGATCCCGTCGGTGTCCTGGATGACGATCGCCTGGGTGACCTCGACCCGCTGGTCGAGGGTGATCAGGCCGCGGTCGACCTTGTCCAGCACGGCGACCGCGACCGCGATCTTGTTCACGCTGTACGCCTCGACCACCCGGTCGGCGTTCTCCTCGACGGACGCCTTGACCACGCCGTCCGGGTCGGCCACGCCGATGTAGGACGACCACGTGCCGCCCGCGCGCCGGGTCTCCCGCTGGTACTTGCGCGCGATCTTGCGCCGCGCCAGGTCTGCCGTGGTCGGGATCAGCGCCTCCCAGTCCGCGTCGCTCTCCTGCGCCTGCGCGGTGCCACCGGTGCCGAGCACGGCGCCCGCCGCCGCGGCCGAGCCCAGCCCCAGCGCGATCCTGCGGTTGATGTTCATCCTGCCCCCAATCAGACGGGTATCCGACTGCCACACGCCGACACCGGCCTTCGAGGTTGCATCTGACCGGTGTAACGCGGTGCGCTGATCCAACCAGCAGTAACCTGCCGACATGGGCGAAGGGGTATTCCTCATCACGGGGGCGTCCCGCGGCATCGGCCTGGCCACCGCGCGACTGGCCGCCGAGGCGGGGTATCGGCTGGTGCTGACCGCGCGGGACGTCGACAAGCTGGCCGTGGAGGCCGCGAAGCTGGGCGGGCCGGACCGGGTGTGGGCGGCGGCCTGCGACGTGCGGGCGTGGGAGCAGTTGGCCGCGCTGGTCGGCCGGGTCGAGGAGGAGTGGGGCCGGCTGGACGTGGTGTTCGCGAACGCGGGCTCCAGCGTGGTCACCTCCTTCACCTCGTCGCAGGGCGCGCCGCCGTCGCAGTGGAGCGACATGGTGCTGACCAACGTGTGCGGTCCGGCGTTCACCGCGCGGGCCGCGCTGCCCGCGCTGATCCGGTCCGGCGGGCACCTGGTGCTGACGGGTTCGGCGGCCGGGCGCGGGGTGCGGCCGGGCAACCTGTACGCGGCGACCAAGTGGGCGGTGACCGGGCTGTCGCAGGCGATCCGCGCGGAGTGCGTCGGCACCGGCGTGCGGGTCACCCTGGTGCAGCCGGGGCTGACCGACACCGGCGGCATCCCGGCGTCGCGGCTGGCGGACCCGAAGCTCGCGCCCGAGGACGTGGCGCGGGCCGTGCTCTACGCGGTGTCCCAACCGTCCACTGTGGACGTCAACGAGATCCTGGTGCGGCCGGTCGGCCAGGACGCCTACCGGTGAGCCGCCGCCGGGCGTGACCCCGGGTCCCGCCGGCCCGACCACCTCGGGAACCCGCTCTTGACCTCGACCAAGGTGGAGGTAACAGGCTGGACCCGACAGTCGGGACCGACCAGTGGGGGACGGCGTGCGCGCGGTGTGGTTGACGGAGTTCGGCGGGCCTGAGGTGCTGGTCGCGGGGGAGGCCCCGGACCCGGTGGCCGGTCCGGGGCAGGTGCTGGTCGAGGTCGCGTACGCGAACATCACGTTCGTCGAGACGCAGTACCGGGCCACCGGCCGGGGGCCGTTCGGGGTCGAGCCGCCGGGGATCCTCGGCAACGGGGTGGGCGGCGTGGTGACCAGGGTCGGCCCCGGTGCCGACCCCGGCCTGGTGGGGCAGCGGGTGGTGACCTCGACCGGCGGTTCGGGCGGCTACGCGGAACGGGTCGCGGTCGACGCGGCGGGCGTGTTCGTCGTGCCGGACGGGGTGCCGCTGGACACCGCCGTCGCGCTGCTGGCCGACGGCCGCACCGCGCTGCTCAACCTCCGCGCGGTCGGCCCGGTGGCCGGTCACCGGGTGCTGGTGCTCGCGGCGGCGGGTGGTGTCGGGACGTTGTCGGTGCAGTTGGCCAAGGCCGCCGGCGCGACCGTGGTCGGCGCGGCCGGCGGCCCGGACAAGGGCGAGGTCGTGCGCGGCCTGGGCGCGGACGACGTGGTGGACTACCTGCGGCCGGACTGGGCGGACCGGGTCGGCCCCGTGGACGTGGTGCTCGACGGGGTCGGCGGACCGGTCGCGCGGGCCGCGTTCGAGCTGCTGCGGCCCGGTGGCCGGATGCTCAGCTACGGCCTGGCCGCCGGCGAGTGGGCCGCCGTCGACCCGGAGCGCGCCGCCGGGCGCGGTGTCACGCTGGTGCCCGGTGACCGGCCCGCTGCGGAACTGGTGCGCGAACTCGTGGTCGACGTGCTGCGCCAGGCCGCGGAAGGCGCGGTGCGCCCGGTGATCGGGCAGCGCTTCCCGCTGGCGCGGGCCGCCGACGCGCACGCCGCCATCGAAGCCCGCGCCACCGTCGGCAAGACGCTGCTGGAGGTGCGGTGATGGACGTCGGCATCACGCTGCCCGGCTTCGGGCACGACATCGCCGGCTTCGCGCGGCACGCCGAGGCGCTGGGCCTGGAGTCGCTGTGGCACGGCGACCACCTGATCCCGCTCAACCCGTTCCTGGACAGCACGCTCGTGCTGGCCACGGCCGCCGCCGTGACCAGCCGGATCAAGCTCGGCTTCGGCGTGATGGTGGTGGCGCTGCGGCAGCCCGCGTGGACCGCCAAGCAGATCGCCACCCTGCAACACCTCTCCGGCGACCGGGTGCTGCTCGGCGTCGGCAGCGGCGGCGACGCGCACGGCGAAGCCGCGTGGCGGGCGGTGGACGTCCCGTTCGCGCAGCGCGGCAAGCGCACCGACGCCGTGCTCGACGTGCTGCCCGGCCTGGTCCGCGGCACGCCGGTCGGGCTGCACGGCGCCCAGGTCGTGCTCGCGCCCGGCGCGACCATGCCGCCGCTGCTGGTCGGTGGCGGCGGCACGGCCGCGCTGCGGCGCGCCGCCAAGTACGGCGACCACTGGTACCCGGCGTTCGTGCCGCGCGCCGGGATCGCGGCCGGTGTCGCGCGGCTGACCGCGCTGGCCGAGGAGTTCGGCCGGCCCCGGCCGGGCGTCACGGTCGGCGTGAGCGTCGCGCTGGGCGACGTGCCGGCGGCCGTGGTCGACCGGCGGATCAAGGGGATGACCGACTACGGCGTGTCCGAGGAGGCCGCCCGGGACGTGATCGTCACCGGCACGCCCGAGCGGGCCGCCGAGCGGTTCGCCGCGCTGGCCGAGGCGGGCGCGGACCGGATCGTCGCCATGCCGTTCACCGAGGACCGGTTCCGGCAGGCCGAGCTGGTCGCGGCGGCTACCGTGGCGGGGTGACCGAACAGGTGGTGCACGCCAACGGCGTGGAGCTGTGCGCGGAGACCTTCGGCTCGGCCGGCGACCCGGCGGTGCTGCTGATCTCGGGTGCGACCGGGTCCATGGACAACTGGGAGGACGGGTTCTGCGCCGGGCTGGCCGCGCGCGGCCGGTTCGTGATCCGCTACGACCACCGCGACACCGGTCGCTCGGTGGCCTACCCGCCCGGCGAACCCGGCTACACCGGCCGGGACCTGGTCGAGGACGCGGTGGGCGTGCTGGACGCGTTCGGGGTGGCCCGCGCGCACGTGGTCGGCCTGTCCATGGGCGGCGGCATCGCCCAGGTGCTCGCGCTCGACCACGCGGACCGGGTGGCCACCCTGACCCTGGTCGCGACCAGCCCGGCCGGGCCGACGTCGTCCGACCTGCCGCCGATGGCGTCCTCGCTGGCCGCGCACTTCGCGGCGGGCGGCACGCCCGAGCCGGACTGGTCGTCGCGCGACTCGGTGGTCGACTACCTGGTGGCGGCCAACCGGCCGTTCCTCGGCCCGCACCCGGTGGACCCCGACGCCGCACGCGCGTCGGCCGGCCGGGTGTTCGACCGCTCGCCGAACATCGCGTCGAGCAACAACCACCTGCGCACCGCCGGCGGCGAGGAGTGGCGGTCGCGGCTGGGGGAGGTGGTCGCGCCGACGCTGGTCGCGCACGGCGACGCCGACCCGCTGTTCCCGTTGGCGCACGGCGAAGCGCTGGCGGCCGAGATCCCCGGCGCGTCCCTGCTGGTCCTGCCGGACACCGGCCACGAACTGCCGGACACCGTGTGGGACCTGTTCACCGACCGGCTGGTCGAGCACACGGCGTGACCGCTGCCCGGTCGACCGCTGCCCGGTCGACCGCTGCCCGGTCGACCACTGAGCGTGGTAGGCCGGCTGCGCGCCGCTGATTCACCCGGACGGCCCGCTCAGCCGGTGGCCGATCGGGACGACGGTGTGGGGGTGCCGCGAACCCGCAGGAACCGCCTCGCCGCCGCGCTCGTGGTCGCCGGAGCGCTCGGGACGTTCTGCGCGCTGGCCGCGCTGCTCGCCCCCGGCACCCCGACCGAGAACCCCGAGGCGGTCGCCACGCGGGTGCTCGACGTCGCCCGGCAGTCGCGCGAGCCGGACGCCATCGCCGTGCGGGTGGGCGGCGTGCTGCCGCCCGGCGGGCGGGCGGTGGTCGTGCGGCCCGCGCTGGCCAACGAACCGTCCTCGCGCGCCGGCACGCCGGACGTCGCCGTGGTGGTGGGGCAGACGGACCTGGCGGCGGTGTCGCTGCTGGTGTCCAACGGCGGCGTGGTCGGTTCGCACGCGACGGCGGACGGCTGGTGGACGTCGGTGGCGGTGCCCGCGTCGGTGCGCCCGCCGGTCGGCGCGGCGCTCGGGCTGCTGGTCGGCGCGGCCGTGCTGGGCGCGGCGGCGGCCGAACTGCCCCGGCCCCGGCCGGTCGTGGTGGCGAAGGACGTGCTGGTGCGCGGCCTGTCCGACCTGGCCGCGGAACTGCCCGACGAGTCGGCGCGGGAGGCGGAGCACCTGCTCGTGGCCGCCGGTCTGCGCCCGCTGGTCCCGGACGGGCGGGTCGTGGACCACCTCCGGCAGCGCGTCGTGGGCAGCGAGCCGACCTCGGACGACGGCTTGGTCGGCACCGTCGCGCGCACGGTCCGTCCCGGCTACGCCGACGGTGCGCGGATCGTGGTGCACCCGTGGGTCGTGGCCTACGTGCGCGACTGACGCTCCCGGCGTTCCACGCCACCCTCCGGTCGTCCTGTACCTGTGGTGCGCCGGTCGGTCTGAACCGCTCGCCGCGCGCAGCCGTACCCCTTTGCGGGCGCGGCGAATCGTCGCCGTGAGGGCCGGGCTGACCTGGCCCTATCCGGCGTGCGTCGAATTGGCGCGGTGGTGCGCCGAACGTGCGGGAATCTCGCACTTCACCCTTGACTGGTATAGACCAATCTGGTTGCGTGTGCCACGTCACGTCCGAGGGCGCTCGAACGGAAGAAGAGATCACGTGTCGAGAATCCGCGTAGTGGCGGCCATCGCCACCATCGTGGTCGGGGCGGCACTGACCGTCGCGACGGTCGCCACCACGGCCACCGCCGCCGCCTGTGCGACCGCGTGGAGTTCGTCCACCGTCTACACCGGGGGCCAGACGGCCTCCCACAACGGCCGCAACTGGTCGGCCAAGTGGTGGACCCAGAACGAGACGCCGGGTTCGGCGTCGGTCTGGGCCGACCAGGGCACCTGCGGCGGGACGACCACTCCGCCCCCGACGTCCTGCTCCTACCCCGCGTGGGTGCAGGGCCAGTTCTACGCCGCGGGCAGCATCGTGCGCTACACCGACGGAAAGAACTACATCGCCGAGCACGACAACCCGGGCTACGACCCGACCGTCTCCACCTGGTACTGGGACCCGTACACGGGCTGCGGCGGCACCACCACGCCGCCGACCACGACCACGACGTCCAACCCGCCCAACCCGGGTGGTTTCGTGGTCACCGAGGCCCAGTTCAACCAGATGTTCCCGAGCCGGAACTCCTTCTACACCTACAGCGGCCTGACCGCGGCGCTGAAGGCGTACCCCGGTTTCGCGAACACCGGCAGCGACGTGGTCAAGCGGCAGGAGGCGGCGGCGTTCCTCGCCAACGTCAACCACGAGACCGGCGGCCTGGTGCACATCGTGGAGCAGAACCAGGCCAACTACCCGCACTACTGCGACACCAGCCAGCCGTACGGGTGCCCGGCCGGGCAGGCGGCGTACTACGGTCGCGGCCCGATCCAGCTGAGCTGGAACTTCAACTACAAGGCGGCGGGCGACGCGCTGGGCCTGCCGCTGCTGACCAACCCGAACCTGGTGCAGAACGACGCGTCGGTCGCCTGGCAGACCGGCCTCTGGTACTGGAACACCCAGAACGGGCCGGGCACCATGACCCCGCACGACGCGATGGTCAACGGGCGCGGCTTCGGCCAGACGATCCGCAGCATCAACGGTGCCCTGGAGTGCGACGGCCGCAACCCGGCGCAGGTCCAGAGCCGGGTGAACGCCTACCAGCGGTTCGTGGGCATCCTGGGTGCCCCGGCCGGTGACAACCTGTCCTGCTGAGCAAGAACCCCTCCCGGAACGGGGTCCGCCACGCCCGGCGGACCCCGTTTCGCCGTCCTTGGAACGACATTCAGCCGACCACGCGGCGGATGACGCTGATCGGGCCGATGGAGTCGATGTCGGCGATCTTCACCGGCACGCCCTCGGTCGACGCGTGCACCGCGCGCACGCCGTCGACGGCCATCGCCACGTGCGACTGGCCCGAGTAGTAGATGATCAGGTCGCCGGGCCGGACCTCGCCGCGGCCGACCGCGCGCCCGACCACCGCCTGCGAGTACGTGGTGCGCGGGATGGCCACGCCGGCCGCGCGGTAGGCGGCCTGGGTGAGGCTGGAGCAGTCCCACGCGTCGGGGCCGTTGGCGCCGAACACGTACGGCTCGCCGCGTTGCGCCAGCGCGAACTCCAGCGCCGCGCCCGCCGCGCCCGAGGGCACCGGCACGGTCGAGGTGTCGCCGGGTGCGGCGAGCACGGCCTTGTCGGCGGCGGACAGCGCCCGGTACTGCGCCCGCGCGTCCTGCACCTGGCGGTCCAGCGCTTCCTGGCGGCCGGCGATGTCGTCGACGAGCGCGCGGGCGTCCTCGGTGGCGCGCGTGGCGCGTTGTTGCGCGTCCAGCGCACCGGTCCTGGACCGTTCGGCGGAGTCGACGGCGGCCGAAAGGCGGCCCAGTGCCTCGCCGCTGTCGGTGGCGAGCACGTCCAGCGCGCTCATCCGGTTCAGGAAGTCCTGCTGCGACCCCGAAACGAGCAGTGCGGACAGCCCGGTGAAGGTGGCACCCTCGAAGGTGGCCTCGGTGAGCAGGTCGACCTGCCCCCGGAACCGCTCCTGGTCGGCCTCGGCCTGGTCGCCCACCCGGGCGGCCTCGGCGAGGTCGGCGTTCGCGCGGTCCAGTTCGCCCTGCCGGGCGGCGAGTTCGTCCTGCGCCCTGAGGTGTTCCTCGTGCAGGCGCTCGGCTTCGCGGGACAGGTCGTCGTACTCCCGGAGCGCGTCCGACGCGGTGGGTTGGGCGTGCGCCGCAGCGGGTACCACCGCGGTCGCGGTGAACGCGGTGACGAGCGCCGCCGTCACGGCGGCCACACGCCTGCCGGGATGTGTGTTCACACCAGGGGTTACGGGCCACTGGACCACTCGGTTCAGATCCTTGACCCGGTTGACGTTCACGATTATGGTCTAGACCACATCGCCGAGTGACGACTCACCTGCGGGCTGTCACCCGGTGCTTATCCGGCCGCCGCGGATTTGGACCCTGCCCTGGAAACCTCTCGGGGTTTCCTCCGAAGGAGCTGGACAATGAGCCTCAAACGAAAGCTCGCGGCGGTACTCGCCGGCGTGGGCATCGCCCCGTTCATCGTCGTGGTGTCGGCGGGGACGGCCAGCGCGCACGGCTACATCTCCTCGCCGCCCAGCCGGCAGGCGAACTGCGCGCAGGGCCGCGTCTCGAACTGCGGTCCCGTCGTCTACGAACCGCAGAGCGTCGAAGGTGCCAAGGGCCAGCAGAACTGCCACGCCGGCGACAGCCGGTGGGCGCCGCTGAGCGACGACAGCAAGGCGTGGCCGGCCACCACGGTCGGCAACAACGCGACCTTCACGTGGACGATCACCGCCCGCCACGCCACCACGACGTGGCAGTACTTCATCGGTGGCAGCAAGGTCGCCGAGGTCAACGACGGCGGCCGCCAGCCCGGCTCGACCGTCACGCACAACGTGAACCTGGGCGGCCGGACCGGCCGCATCAAGATGCTGGCGGTGTGGAACATCGCGGACACCCCGATGGCGTTCTACTCCTGCGTCGACCTCCAGGTCGGCCCCGGCGGTCCCGACCCGACGACCACCACGCAGCCGACCACCACGACCCGGCCGACCACGACCACCCAGCCGACGACGACCACCACCCCGCCCGCGGGCGGCACGTGGGCGGCCGGCGTCTCGTACGCGGTGGGCGCGCAGGTCACCTACGGCGGTTCGTCCTACCGCTGCATCCAGGGCCACACCTCGCTGGCCGGCTGGGAGCCGCCGAACACGGCCTCCCTCTGGCAGCGGCTGTAACGCTGCGACGAGCCCGCCCGCGCCACCGGATGCCCGGCGCGGGCGGGTCTTCCGGTCACCGGGGCCGCCGTGGTCCCGGTGCCGGGTCCCGCCGCCGCACCACCAGTGCTGAAGATCCAGTGCTGACAAGGAGGACGACCTTGCGACGCCTCACAGCCGTGCTGGCCGGCCTGCTGCTGCTGGCCGGCTGCGGCCTCGGCGGCACCGACACCCTGGCCGCGCCCACCGGACCCGTGTCCACCGTGGTGGAGACCAACGAGTTCAACCCGGTCGACGTGATGTTCCTCCAGATGGCCGTGCCGCACCACCGCACCGGCCTGGAGATCGTGAAGATGGCCCACGACAAGCCCGTGCGGGCCGACGTGAAGACGCTCGCCTCGGCGATCGAGGTCACCCAGCTGTCCGAAGTGGACTCGATGCTGAAGTGGCTGCACGACTGGAACCAGCCCGAGACCGGCGGTGACAACCCGCAGCTGCACGCGGGCCACGGCGGCGACCACTCGACCAGTCCCGAGTCCATCGCGGCGCTGAACACGACGCCGTCGGGCGAGTTCGAGAAGGCGTTCCTGAACCTGCTCATCGCCCACCAGCACAACGCGGTCGAGATGGCCAAGCTGGAGCGGGAAGGCGGGGTGAACCCGCAGGCGAAAGCCTTGGCGGAGCGCATCTTCCAGTCCCGCACCGGGCAGATCTCGCAGATGCTCGGGTACCTGGAGTAGCCGCCGGGAGTGGGCCACCCCGACCGCGGTGGACGTCGCGGCCGGGTTTTCGGGTTGTCCGGCCGGTCGCCGCACCGCCGGGCAACCCGCGCCGGCGCGCGGTCAGAACCCCAGCCGCAGCCGGCTGGTGAACCGGCGCTCGACGCCGGTCACCGGGTCGGTGAACGACAGGGCCTTCGCCAGCAGCTGCAACGGGTCGGTGAAGTCGTCCAGCGGCTTCTCGCGCAGCACCGGGTAGAAGTCGTCGTGCCGGATCGGCACGCCCAGGCCCGCCAGGTGCAGGCGCAGCTGGTGCGTGCGGCCGGTGGCCGGGGTGAGCCGGTAGCGGCCCCAGCCGGCGCGGTGCTCCACCAGCTCCACCAGGGTTTCCGCGTTCGGCGGGCCGTCGACCTCCTGCGCGGTGATGACCCCCTTCACCTTCACGATCCGGCTGCGCACCACCCGGGGCAGCTCCAGGTCCGGGTCGTACCGGGCGATCGCCTCGTACTCCTTGTGCACCAGGCGATCCCGGAACAGCGTCTGGTACCGGCCGCGCAGCTTCGGGTCCACCACGAACATCACCAGGCCGGCGGTGACCCGGTCCAGCCGGTGCGCCGGCACCAGCTCCGGCAGGCCCAGCTCCCGCCGCAGCCGGACCAGCGCGGTCTCCACGACGTGACTGCCGCGCGGGATCGTGGCCAGGAAGTGCGGTTTGTCCACCACCAGCAGCGCGTCGTCGCGGTGCACGATCCCGATGTCGAACGGGACCGGCACCTCGTCGGGCAGGTCGCGGTGGAACCACACCGACGTGCCGGGCGCGAACGGCGCGTCCGGGGCGATCGGGCCGGTCAGGTCGTAGACGCGGCCCTCGGCCAGCAGCACGTCGATGCGCTCCGGCGCGACCCGGGGCAGCCGCGCCACCAGGTGGTCGCGGATCGTCGCCCACGGCCCCTCGTCGGGCAGCCGCAGCCGGGCCGGGTCGAGGCCGTGGCGCTGGGGCAGCGGCGGCCGGAGCTTGCGTCTCATCAGGCGGTGAGCCTACGCCGGCCCCCGGTCAGTCGCCGTCGGCGAACCTCACCTGGTAGCCGAGCCCGCCGAGCATCCCGGTGAGCATCCGGCGGGTGCTGTCCTCGGCCCGCTTCGCCAGGCCCGACTCCTTGGCCGCGTCGGCGATCTTCTGCTCGGCGGCCACGTAGAACGGCTGCTGGTCCGGTGCCTCGACGACGGCGGCGAGCCGGTCGATCAGGCCGCGCTCCTGGGCGAACACGTAACACCGCTCCTGGTGCAGGTTCGGCTTGTCCAGCACCGGTTTCGGCAGGTCCACGTCGACCGACTTGCCGTCCGACGAGACTTTGAGCGCGCCCTCGGCGAGATCCTTGAACTCCACGTAGGCGTTCACCGACCCGGCCGCGACGAACAGCGTGCGCTGCCCGGCGAGCACGGCGGGCACGAACCGGACGTCCCGCTCGATGTCGAGCACCACCTGGTACTCGCCCACGGCGGCGTGGAACTGGCTGAGGTCCCGCAACGACTGGAGCACCGCCGGCTGGCTCCGGTCGATGGTGTCCGTGCCGAACCGGGGCACCACGAGCACCGCCGCGACGAGCGCCGCGACCGCCACCACACCCGCAACCGCCACCACCATTCGCCACTTCATGCCCCCGGGGTACCCGGTCGTCCGGCCGGGGAACCGGGGCCGGGTGGCGGTCGGGCGCTCGCGGACGGCGTACTACGTTGCTCCGAGGAGGTGTCGGGATGCGCCCGCTGCTGCTGCTGGACGTGGACGGCCCGCTCAACCCGTGGGCCGCGAAAACCCCGCCGGACGGGTACGCCGAGCACCGTTGGCGGCTGTCCCGCTGGAGCCGCGGGACCCGGCACGCCTGGCTGAACCCCGCCCACGGCCCGGCGCTGCTCGACCTCGCCGCGCGCCTGGCCGCCGACCTGGTCTGGGCAACCTCGTGGGAGCACCGCGCGAACACCACGGTGGGCCCGGCGTTGGGCCTGCCGGAGCTGCCGGTGATCGGGCTGCGGGCCTACGAGGGGCAACCGGTGGGGAAGTACGCGGCGGTGGGCCGGTTCGCCGCCGGCCGTCCCCTGGCCTGGTTCGACGACGATTTCGCCCTGCACCGGTCGGCGCGGGAGGAGTTCCTGGCCCGCCGCCGGGAGGTCACCGCGCTGATCGCCGTGGACCCGGCGGTCGGGTTGCGCGTCGAGCACTTCCGCGCGGCGGCCGAGGCGTTGCGCGGACAGCTGCCACTCCCGTGCGCGCGCCCGCCCGGAGCAACTGCGCGGGACTGACCAGGGAACGTTCTTCCTCGACCACTGCGGGAAAAGCGCGATGGTCGCCGTGTCGTCGACTTCCGCCCGACGAGCGCGTGCCGTCCCGGCAGATGGCCTCGGACCGCGAGTACGAAGGCCCGTTTCCGGTCGGCCGCTGTCGTCCGGTCCGGCTCAGTCCTCTTCCTTCTCCTCGCCGCGCTTGCGCAGGAACGCGAAGCCGGGGATGCCGAGGATCGCCTGCCGCACGTCGTTGGTGACCTCCAGCAGCTGGTGGATGTCCGGCCCGACCTTGTCCAAAGTGGACATGATGGGCAGGACGTCCTCGATCAGGTGCTTGGTCAGCACCGGGAGCTGGTCGACCAGCTCGATCGCGGCGTCCACCTCGTGCGGCGACAGCTCCTCGACGAACCGCTGCGCCAGCGGGTGGGCGCGCTGGGCCAGCGGCGCGTAGGAGTCCATCAGCTCGCGGGACGTGCGGGCGGTGCGGGCGGCGTCGTCGGTCACGGCCTCCGCCACGGCGGTCACCGCGCCCGCCCGGTCCACCAGGTTCTCGGTCTTGTCCAGCACCCGCTCGGTGCGGGTGACCAGGGTGTCGGCGCGGCGCACCACGTCTTCCGCGGCTTCCAGCAGGCCGATCAGCCGGCCCGGGACGGAGAGGGCGGTCTCGGCGGTCGTCCGGGCCAGGCCGAAGATCCCGCGCGGTGTCAGGTCCATGCCTCCACTCTGCCGTACCGGGACGGCCGAGGCCGCTCGGGCGGCCGGTCGGATCGGCGCGGATCGTTCACCGCGACCCGCGCCCGGGCAGGCTCACCGGAGCGGGGTGTCGGCGAGCGCGAGGTCCACGCCTTCCTCGACGTGGCTGCGCGTCGAGTCGACCAGCGGCACGGCGCAGTCGTCCTGGTCGACCAGCAGCGTGATCTCCGTGCACCCCAGGATCACCGCCTCCGCGCCGCGCGCCACGAGCCGGGCCATCACGTCCCGGTACGCCGCCCGCGACGCGGCCGACACGACGTTGCGGGTCAGCTCCCGGTAGATGACCTCGTGCACCAGGGTGCGGTCGGGCTCGTCGGGCACCAGCAGGTCGACGCCGTGCGCGGCCATCCGGTCCCGGTAGAAGTCCTGTTCCACGGTGAACCGGGTGCCGAGCAGCCCGACCGTCCGGCTGGGCAGCCGTTTCGCGGTCGCGTCGACGATGTGCACGAACGGCACGCCGAGCGCGCCGGCCACGGTGTCGGCCACCTTGTGCATGGTGTTGGTGCACAACAGCACCAACTCCGCGCCCGCACCCTCCAGCGTCCGCGCCGCGTCGGCCGGCCGGGCACCGGCCCGCTCCCACTGCCCGAGCCGCTGCCACTCCTCGATCTCCGCGAAGTCGACGGTGACCAGGACGCTGGGCGCGCAGTGGTGCCCGCCCAGCCGCCGCCGGGTCTCCTCGTTGAGCAGCCGGTAGTACTCGGCCGACGACTCCCAGCTCATGCCGCCGATCAGCCCGATGGTGCGCATCCCGCCACCGTGACCGGGCCCGCCGCTGCGGGCAACCGGCCGGCCGGCGGCGGCCGGGGTAGGTTCGACGGCCGGAGGCCGACGTGGACGATGACGTATTCGCACTGCTCAGTGCCCTGGACGCGCTGCGGGCGGCGCGCGCCGAGCGGGTCAACCTGCTCGACACCCAGGCCGTCCTGCGCACGCTCGCCGGGCGCATCCGCGCGGAGTTCGGGTTCGACGTCAGCCTCATCGGCCTGGTCGAGGGCCCCGACCTGGTGCTCCGGCTGTGGTCGGGCACCCGGGACTCGCGGCTGCACAACCTGCCGGTGCCGCTCGGGCTCGGCGTCGGCGGGCGGGTCGCGGCGGCCGGCAGCCCGGTCGTCGTGCGCGACTACTACCGCTCCGACCGGATCACGCACGACTTCGACGCGCACGTGCGCACCGAGGGCCTGGGCGGCATGGCGGCGGTGCCGGTGGAGACCAACGGCGTGCGCGGCGTGCTCTACGGCGCGGTGCGCGGTCAGGCCGAGGTGGGCGACGACGCGGTGGCCGGGTTGAGCCGGCTGGCGCGGTTGGCCGGGCTCGCCGTGGACGTGGCGGACGGCGCGGTCACCCTGGCCGACACGGCGGTGGTGGAGGAGCGGCGGCGGCTGGCGGCCTCGCTGCACGACAGCGTGGGCGCGATGCTGTTCGGCGTCGGCTCCTCGGTGCGGCAGCTGCGCGGCCTCGCGGGCCTCACCCCCGTCGTGGACGACCAGCTCGAACTCATCGAACGGCAGCTCGCGCAGGCCGGTGCGGCGCTGCGGGAGTCGGTCTCCCGGCTGCGCGTCGGCTCCGACCGCGACCCGGTGCGGCTGGTCGCCGACATCGCCGAATCGGTGCGGCTGTTCGCCGAGCGGTCCGGTGTGGCGGCGAGCTTCGTGCCGGTCGGCCCGCCGCCCGCGCTGGACGCCGCCCGTGCCGCGCTGGTGCTGCGCGTGGTGGACGAGGGCCTGCTGAACGTCGAGAAGCACGCCCGCGCGCGTTCGGTGGTGGTGACGCTGGCCGTCGCCGAGCGGCTCACCGTGGCCGTGCTGGACGACGGAGCCGGTGTCGAGGCGGCCGCGGAGGGGACCGGGGCGGGCCTGCCCGCGCTGCGCCGCCAGGTGGAACTCGCCGGCGGCACGCTGAGCCTGCTGTGCGCCGAGGACGGCGGCGCGGTCCTGCGCTGCGAACTGCCCTGAAAGCCCGCCTCGGGACATCGCGCCAGGCGAACCCCGGACGGCGGCCGGCCTGCGCACCCGGTACCCGCCGCCGGCTCGTCACGCTGGGTCCGGCCCCGTGGACGAGGTCTGCGCGGGACGTCGCGAGGTGGTGCCGGCCGGTGCGGTCCGCCCTCCCGGGCGGGCCGCGCGAGCCACCGGGGCCTCTCCATCTGGAGAGGTCGCAGGGCCGCGACCTGCGGTACGTTGCCGGGATGGCGGACCTGAGCTACTCCTCGGGCACCTCGGAGGTGCCGCTGCTGGGCGACACCGTGGCGGCGAACTTCGACCGCGCGGTCGAAGCGCACGGCGGGCGCGAGGCGCTCGTGGAGTGCGCCACCGGCCGCCGCTGGACCTACCGCGAACTGGCCGCCGAGGTGGACGCGGTCGCGGCCGGGCTGTGGGCCCGCGGGGTCCGGCCGGGCGACCGGGTCGGCATCTGGGCGCCCAACCGGGCCGAGTGGCCGATCACCCAGTACGCGACCGCGCGGATCGGCGCGATCCTGGTCAACCTCAACCCCGCGTACCGGGTGCACGAACTGGAGTACGTGCTCAACCAGTCCGGGGTGCGCACGCTGATCGCCGCGACCTCGTTCAAGACCTCCGACTACGCCGGGATGATCGAGCAGGTCCGGCCGCGCTGCCCCGGCCTGCGCCAGGTCGTGCTGCTCGACAGTCCACAGTGGACGGATCTGCACTCGGCCGGGCCGCCGCGGTGGCCGGAGCTGTCCGCCGACGACCCGATCAACATCCAGTACACCTCCGGCACGACGGGCTTCCCCAAGGGCGCGACCCTGTCGCACCACAACATCCTCAACAACGGGTACTTCGTCGGCGAGCTGTGCGGGTACACTTCGGACGACCGGATTTGCCTGCCTGTCCCGTTTTACCACTGCTTCGGCATGGTGATGGGCAACCTGGCGGCCACTTCGCACGGTGCGTGCGTGGTGATCCCCGCCCCCGCGTTCGACCCCGCCGCGACGCTGAAGGCCGTCGCGGACGAGAAGTGCACGTCGCTCTACGGCGTGCCCACCATGTTCATCGCCGAACTCGCCGACCCCGGGTTCGACGGCTACGACCTGTCCTCGCTGCGCACCGGGATCATGGCCGGCTCGCCGTGCCCGGTCGAGGTGATGAAGCAGGTCGTGGAGCGCATGGGCATGCGCGAGGTCTCCATCTGCTACGGCATGACCGAGACGTCCCCGGTCTCCACCCAGACCCGCCGCGACGACTCGCTGGACCGCCGGGTGTCCACGGTCGGCCGGGTCGGGCCGCACCTGGAGGTCAAGGTGGTCGACCCGGAGCACGGCCGCACCGTGCCGCGCGGCACGCCCGGCGAGCTGTGCACGCGGGGGTACTCGGTGATGCTGGGCTACTGGGAGCAGCCGGACAAGACCGCCGAGGCGATCGACCCGGCGCGCTGGATGCACACCGGCGACCTGGCCGTGATGGACGCCGACGGGTACGTCAACATCACCGGCCGGATCAAGGACATGGTCATCCGGGGCGGCGAGAACCTCTACCCGCGCGAGATCGAGGAGTTCCTGTACACCCACCCGGACGTGCTGGACGCGCAGGTGATCGGCGTGCCCGACGTGAAGTACGGAGAGGAGCTCATGGCGTGGGTCCGGCTGCGGCCCGGCGCGGCGGCGCTGACCGCCGAGTCGGTGCGCGAGTTCTGCGCGGGCAAGCTGGCGCACCACAAGATCCCCCGGTACGTGCACGTCGTGGAGGACTTCCCGATGACCGTCACCGGCAAGGTCCGCAAGGTCGAGATGCGCCGCCGGGCCGTGGACATCCTCGGCCTGGCCGACGCGGACTCCGTGGAGCACGCTTGAGGATCCTGGTGGTGGACGACCACCCCGTGGTGTGCGACGGGGTGCGCGCGCTGGTGTCGGCGACTCCGGACATCGAGGTGGTCGGGTCCGCGCGCACCGCGCGGGACGCCGTCGGGCAGGCCCGTGAGCTGCAACCCGACCTGGTGCTGCTCGACCTGCGGCTGCCCGACATGCTCGGCAGCGAGGCGTTGCCGCGCATCACGGCCGTCGCGCCCGCCGCCCGCGTGGTCATCTTCACCGCCTACGACGACCACGCCGCGCTGTCGGCGGCGCTGCGCGGCGGCGCGCACGGCTGCCTGCTCAAGGACGTCACCGACACGGACCTGGTCGCGCAGTTGCGGCGGATCGTCGCGGGCGTGCGGGTGATCGACCCGAGGCTGCGCGAGTCGGGCGGAACCCTGTTGCAGGCCAGGCTGTTCCGGCTGTCGCTGAGCCGCCGCGAGTACGACGTGGTGCGGCTGGCCGCGACCGGGCGGACCAACCCGGAGATCGCCGAGGAACTCGGGCTGACCCGCAACACGGTCAAGACCTACCTCCAGACCGCGATGCAGAAGCTCGGCGCGCGCAACCGGGTGGAGGCCGTGCGCCGGGCCCAGGAGGAGCAACTGCTGTAGCGGTCCCTGCGGCAGGATGGGGCCGTGGACCTGGACGAGTTCCTGACCCTGGCGGACGGCCTGCTGCGCATCCCCTCCACCGCCGACCGGCCCGCCGAGCTGGCCAAGGCCCTCGACCACGTGCTGGCGGTCGTCGGGCCCGACTGCACGGTCGAGCGGTTCGAGTCCGGCGGCAAGCCCAGCGCGCTGGTCTACCGGGGCGCGCGCCGCCCGGAGTTCCGGGTGCTGTTCAACGCCCACCTCGACGTCGTGCCCGGCGCGCCGGAGCAGTTCGAGCCGCGCCGGGAGGGCTCGCGGCTCCACGCGCGCGGCGCGCAGGACATGAAGCTGTCCGCGCTGGTGCTGGCGCTGGTGTTCCGGGACGTGCCGACGCCGTTCCCGGTGGGGTTGCAGCTGGTCACCGACGAGGAGGTGGGCGGGCGCGACGGCACCCGGCACCAGCTCGACCAGGGCGTCACGACCAGGTTCGCGGTGATCGGCGAGCACAGCGCGCTGCGGCTGGTCACCGAGTCGAAGGGGCTGGTCAACGCCCGGATCGACGCCGTGGGGCGGGCCGCGCACGGCGCGTACCCGTGGCTGGGGGACAACGCGCTGGTCAAGCTCATGCGGGCGGTGGACGCGCTGCTCGACGCCTACCCGGAGGTCTCCGCCGAGGCGTGGCGGACCACGGTCAACGTGGCGCGCGTCGAGACGTCGAACACCGCGCTGAACCAGGTCCCGGCGGACGCCTCCGCGTGGCTGGACATCCGGTTCCCGCCCGAGGACGCCGACTTCGCGCGCCGGGACGCCGCCGAGGTGGCCCGGCACCTGTCGGGGCTGTGCGGGCTGCCGGTCGCGGTGCGCTCCGTCGAGCCGCCGCACCGGGCCGACCCGGGCAGCGCCGACGTGGCGGCGCTCCAGGCCGCCGCCCGCGCGCAGGGGTACTCCGGTGACTTCCTGCGCAAGCACGGCGCGGCCGACTCCCGGTTCTTCTACCAGCGCGGGGTCGACGCGGTGATCTTCGGCGTGGGCGGGGACGGGCAGCACGGGCCGGAGGAGTACGCCGACCTCGACACCGTCGAGCCCTACCACCGGGCGCTGAGCGGCTACCTGCGGTCGTTGTCAGACGTGTAACCCATCGGTTACGCTTTTCCGCGTGGACGAGGTGGCCGGCGCGATCGCGGACCCCGTGCGGCGGGAGATCCTGGTCCTGCTGCGGGAGTCCCGGCTGTCCGCCGGGCAGATCGCGAGCCGGTTCGAGATCAGCCGACCCGCCGTGAGCCGGCACCTGCGGGTGCTGCGCGAGTGCGGCCTGGTGCGCGACGAGGTCGTCGGCCGGCAGCGGTTCTACCTGCTCGACCCGGCCCCGCTGGCGGGGCTGGCCGGCTGGCTGGCCCCGTTCCTGCGGCCCGCCGGCTGGGAGCACCGTCTCGACGCCCTGGAAACCGAGGTCTACCGGACGCGCCGCGACCGCCGCGCGGACCGGCGAGAGGAGAACACCGCATGACCAACCCGCCCACCGGTCGGTTGTTCCGCACCGACGCCGGCCACGACCTGGTGATCACCCGCACG
Organism: Saccharothrix sp. NBAS 001; assembly: GCF_056640475.1. NCBI lineage: Bacteria > Bacillati > Actinomycetota > Actinomycetes > Pseudonocardiales > Pseudonocardiaceae > Saccharothrix > Saccharothrix sp. NBAS 001. The sequence goes on along the minus strand of NZ_CM153251.1, from coordinate 5,515,351 downwards.
TTCCGCGCGCACGCGGAGGACGTCTGGGCCGGCATCACCGAGCCCGACCGGACCGCCCGCTGGTTCGGCACCTGGGAGGGCGACGCCGCGCCCGGCCGGACCATCAAGATCCAGATGGCCTACGAGGAGCAGCAGCCCTGGATGCGGGCGCGCATCGACGCGTGCGAGCCGCCGATGCGCCTGGCCGTGTCCACCACCGACGTCGGCGGCGTCTGGCGGCTGGAACTCCTGCTGTCCGAAGTGGACGGTGTGACCGAGCTGAAGCTGGTGCACCACCTGGACAGCACCGAGGGCGTCGGCGAGATCGGGCCCGGCTGGGAGTACTACCTGGACATGCTGGTGGCCGCCCGCGCCGGCACGCCGCTGCCGGAGTTCGACTCCTACTACCCGGCCATGAAGCCCCACTTCGACGGGCTGGTCGGGTAGTGCGCGACGTGTCCCGCGCCGTCGCCTTCGGCCGGCAGCTCATCGAGGTCCACATCGCGCTGCGCGACCGGCTCGAAGACCTGCGCGACAACCTCGACGCCGTGCCGGCCGGCGCCGCCCGGGCGGACCTGCGCGCGCACTGCGTCGCGTTCTGCGGCGCGCTCACCCACCACCACACCACCGAGGACCGCACCGGGTTCCCGGTGCTCGCCGAGCACTTCCCGGAACTGGCCCCGGTGCTCGCCGAACTCACCGCCGACCACCGGATCGTCGCCGACGCCCTGACCCGGCTCGACGCCGTCCTCACCGACCCCGACCCGGCCACCGTCGCGTCCGAAGTGGACACTTTGGCGGCGTTGCTGGAAACCCACTTCACCTACGAGGAGCGCAAGATCGTCGCGGCGCTCGACCGGCTGGCCGCCTCCGCCGGACCCGAGGACGCCGCCAAGCTCGCCGCGACCACCTCACTGGACTCACCGCACCTCGGCCGGCCGGGCGGCTGACGCCTCCTCGGCGAACTGGGTCCGGTACAGCTGCTCGTAGCGGCCGCCGGCGGCCAGCAGGTCGGTGTGCGTGCCGCGCTCCACGACCCGGCCGCCCTCCACCACCAGGATCAGGTCGGCCGCCCGGACCGTCGACAGCCGGTGCGCGATCACCAGGGCCGTGCGGCCGTCCAGCGCCTCCGCCAGGGCCGCCTGGACGGCCGCCTCCGACGTCGAGTCCAGGTGGGCGGTGGCCTCGTCCAGGATCACCACGCGCGGCCGGGCCAGCAGCAGCCGCGCGATGGTCAGCCGCTGGCGCTCGCCGCCGGAGAGCCGGTAGCCGCGCTCGCCCACCACGGTGTCCAGCCCGTCGGGTAGCGACCCGACCAGGTCGGCGAGCCGGGCCCGGCGCAGCACGTCCCACAGCTGTTCGTCGGACGCCCCGGGCCGGGCGAACAGGAGGTTCGACCGGAGCGATTCGTGGAAGAGGTGGCCGTCCTGGGTCACCATGCCGAGCGTGTCGCGGATCTCCCGCGCGGACAGGTCCCGGACGTCCACACCGGACAGCTTCACCGCGCCGCCGTCCACGTCGTAGAGCCGGGGGAGCAGGGAGGCGATCGTGGACTTGCCCGCGCCCGACGACCCCACCAGCGCGACGACCTGGCCGGGCTCCGCGCGGAACGAGACGTCGTGCAGCACCTGGACGCCGCCGCGCGTGTCCAGCACGGCGACCTCCTCCAGGGAGGCCAGCGACACCTTGTCCGCCGCCGGGTACGCGAAGGACACGTTCTCGAACTCCACCGACACCGCGCCGTCCGGCACCGCCGCCGGGTCGGGCTTCTCGGTGATCAACGGCTTGAGGTCGAGCACCTCGAACACCCGCTCGAAGCTCACCAGCGCGCTCATCACCTCGACCCGCGCGCTCGCCAGGGCCGTCAGCGGCGCGTAGAGGCGGGTGAGCAGCAGCGCCAGCGCGACCACCGACCCGGCGTCGAGCTGGTCCTTGAGCGCGTAGAACCCGCCCAGCCCGTAGACCAGGGCCAGCGCCAGCGCGGACACCAGGGTGAGCGCGGTGAGGAACACCGCCTGCACCATCGCCGAGCGCACCCCGATGTCGCGCACCCGCCGGGCGCGGGTCGCGAACTCGGCCGACTCGTGCTCCGGCCGGCCGAACAGCTTCACCAGGGTCGCGCCGGGAGCCGAGAACCGCTCGGTCATCTGGGTGCTCATGGTCGCGTTGTGGTCGGCCGCCTCGCGCTCCAGCCGGGCCAGGCGGGAACCCATCCGCCGGGCGGGCAGCACGAACACCGGCAGCAGGACCAGGGCGAGCAGCGTGATCTGCCAGGACAAGCCGATCATCACCACGAGGGTGAGCACCAGCGTCACGACGTTGCCGGCGACGCTGGACAGCGTGTCGCTGAACGCGCGCTGCGCGCCGATCACGTCGTTGTTGAGGCGGCTGACCAGCGCGCCGGTCCGGGTGCGCGTGAAGAACGCGACCGGCATCCGCTGGACGTGGTCGAACACGGCGGTGCGCAGGTCGAGGATGAGGTCCTCGCCGATGCTCGCCGACAGCCACCGCGCGACCAGCCCGAGCGCCGCCTCCGCGACCGCGATGCCGGCGATCAGCGCGCTGAGCCCGAGCACGACGTCGTACGCCGAGCCGTGCACGATGGCGTCCACGATCCGACCGGCCAGCACGGGTGTGACGACGGCCAGGACCGCGATCACCACGCTGAGCGCGAGGTACTGGGCGAGCCGGGCGCGGCGCGGCCGGGCGAACGCCCGGATCCGCCGGAGCGTGGCCCTGGAGAACGGGCGGCGGTCGTCCTGCGCGTTGGTCACGTGGTAGAGCGACATCCACGCCGTGACTTCCATGTCCATGGGGAAAACGTAGGACCTCGACTTCGCTTGAGGTCAAGCGGTCCGATCACCCCACCGCCGGGTCCCGGCGCGGACCTGCCGGCCGAGCCGGCGCAACTGCGCCACGACGTCGACGAGCGCGAGTTCCACCGGTTTCGGCGGTGCCGTGAAGTCGTGGAGCGCCTCGCCGGGCGGCCAGGTCGAGGGGTCGGTGGCCGTGCCGTCCTCGAACCCGGGGTCCGTCCACGCCGGCGTCCGACCGCCGTCGCGGCGGTCGCCCTCCAGGACGGTCACCCCCGCCCGCCGCGGGTCGAACCCGGCCGGCCACCGGGTCTTCTCGTTGGCGAAGGCCCCGGTGGGGTTCGCGCCGTGGAGCAGCGCGTTGGTCAGCGTCGCACCGAACAGGGGACTCCCGGCGTACCGCCCGACGAATCGCGCCCCGCGCAGGTCCGCGCCGTCGAACACCGCGCCGCCGCCCTGGCAGCCCACCAGCGCCGCACCGCCGAGGTCGGCCTCGCCGAAGTCGGCCTGGCCGATGTTGCAGCTCCAGAACGACGCCGCGCGCAGGTCCGCGCCGCGGAACCGGGCACCGGTGAGGTTCTTCGTGCCGAAGGTGGTCTCCCGCGAGTCCTCCCCGGCGAGCAGCGCGCCCGAGAGGTCGTAGGTCGGGCCGATCCGGCTCAGCGCGTCACGGCGGCTGTCGCGCTGCGCCGACCGGCGTTCGATGGCGAGGATCGCCGACGCGACGAGCACCCCGCCGATCAGCGCCGTGGCGAGGTCGGCCTCCTTGGTCTCGTCCTGCGCGCCGGTCCACAGGACGCCGGCCGCGACGAGGACGAGCAGGAGGAAGGCGCGCGTGGCGCCCCGGGCGGCGTGAGCGGCGGTGCGCGGGCCGCGGCCGGGGGACTGCGGCAGGGGCGACGGTGCCCGACCCGGCCGCCGGGCCCGGGTCCGTTCGGCCAGGTCCCCTCCGGTCGATTCGCGTTGTTCACCCGAATGGCCCAGGTCGAGGTGTGGATCCGGCGCGGATCCGGTGCGGGATCGGGGAATGGATCAGGGGCGGTGCGGCGTTGTGGTGGTGGAGGACTAGCTGAGGAGGCACGTGGTGGCGCTGGACCCGGAGGATCTGTTCGAGGTCGACTCCGACGTCCCGGACCTGACCGGAGCGGTGCTGCTGCACCACTTCGACGGCTTCATGGACGCGGGCGCGGCGGGGTCCGCGGTGGTCGACCACCTGCTGGAGGCGCACGAGCACCGGGTGGTCGCCCGGTTCGACGTGGACGGCCTGATCGACTACCGCGCCCGACGGCCGACGATGACCTACGCCACCGACCGCTGGGAGGGCTACGACGCCCCCGAGCTGGTCGTGCGGCTGCTGCACGACTCGGTCGGCACGCCCTTCCTGCTGATGACCGGCCCCGAGCCGGACCGGCGCTGGGAGGCCGTGGCGGCGGCGGTGCGGATCCTGGTGGAGCGCTGGGGCGTGCGGCTCGCGGTGAGCTTCCACGGCATCCCGATGGGCGTCCCGCACACCCGCAAGCTCTCGGTCATCTCGCACGCCACGCGGCCCGAGCTGGTCACCGAGAAGTCGCCGTTCAGCCGCGTGCAGGTGCCGGGCAACCTGGCCGCGCTCATCGAGCTGCGGCTGGGCGAGGCCGGGCACGACGCGATGGGCTTCGCCGCCTACGTGCCGCACTACCTGGCGCAGGGCTCCTACCCGGCCGCCGCGCTGGGCATGCTGGAGTCGCTGACCCGGGCCACCGGGCTGATCGTGCCGGCCGGCGCGTTGCAGGAGTCCGCGCGCCGCACGGACGCCGAGATCGCCCGCCAGGTCGCCGAGTCGGACGAGGTGGCGCAGGTCGTGGAGGCGCTGGAGCGCCAGTACGACGCGTTCACCGAGGCGTCGGAGAACCTGCTGGTCAACGAGGACGAGCCGCTGCCCAGCGCGGACGAGCTGGGCGCGGAGTTCGAGCGCTTCCTGGCCGAGCAGCAGCGCGACCGCTGATCGCGGCCACGCGTCCGCCTGAGCCGGGTCCCGGTGGCCCGGCTCAGGCGCGTCCGAGGTGGTACGCCTCGGCCAGCAGGCGGTAGGACGTGAGCAGGTCGGCCCGGTCGTAGGTGCTGGTGGTGAGCAGCACCTCGTCCGCCCCGGTCCGCCCGACCAGGTCGTCGAGCCGCTTCACCGCCTCGGACGGGGTGCCGGAGATGTGCCCGCGCAGCGACTCCTCGAAGTACCTGCGCTCCCGGTCGGTCATGGTCAGCGACCGCACCTGCTCCGGCGCGCGCAGGGCGGGGAACTCGCCCCGGGTCCGCGAGTGCGCCATCGCCCACGCCTCGGGCAGCAGCAGCCGCCACGCGTCCTCGCTCGTCCCGGCCACCGCGACGGTCGTCGACACGACCACGTAGGGCTCCTCGGCCCACCGGGAGGGCCGGAACCGGGTCCGGTAGCCGTCGATCGCCTCGACCATCGCCTCCTCGCCGCGGATCGCGGCGATCACCAGCGGCAGCCCGTGCGACGCCGCCACCTCCGCGCCCGCGCCGGTCGCCAGCACGAACGGCGGCACGTGCAGCCCGGTCGCCGGGTAGCCCGAGACGGCGGCGTCGCCGGTGAAGTACGCCAGCAGCTCGTCCAGGCGGACGCCGAACTCGGCCGCGTCGCGCCGGTCGTGCCCGAGCGCCCGCCGGACCGGCTCGGTGAAGCCGACCGACCGGCCCAGGCCCATGTCGATCCGGCCGGGGAACAGCGACTCCAGCACGCCGAACTGCTCGGCCACCACCAGCGGCCGGTGGTTGGGCAGCATCACGCCCCCGGTGCCGATCCGGATCCGCGAGGTCCGCGCGGCGGCGGCCGCGGCCAGCACGGTCGGCGCGGAGCCCGCCACGCCGGGCACGCCGTGGTGCTCGGAGACCCAGAACCGGTGGTAGCCCAGCTCCTCGGCCTGCCGCGCGAACTCCACGGTGTCCCGCAACGCCCGCGCGTGCGTGCTGCCTTCGCGGGTGCGCGACCGGTCCAGGACGGAGAGCTTCACACCCCGTCCAACGCCCCCGCGCGGGCCCGGATTCCGATCACAGCCGGGTGGTGTCGGTCGCCACGCCCAGCCGCACCTTCGCGTAGGTCTCGAACAGCCGCCGCGACACCAGGCCGTGTTGCGCGGCCACGTGCGCGTCGCGCAGGCAGCGTTGCAGCGCCGAACTCTCGAACACCGAGCTGCCGCCGCCCACGTCGAACGCCAGCCGGGTCACCGACGCCGACTCGGCCGCCGCGTGCGAGCACGCCAGGCGCAGCCGGGCGCGGTCGCCGACGCCCGCCGGGACGGCCGCCACCGCGTCCGCCCACCGCGCGGCGACCTCGGCGTGCAGGAACGCCCGCGCGGCCGACAGCCGGGCCTCGGCGGTGGCCAGGTCGAGCTGCGCGCCGGTCTGCCCGGCCAGCGGCACGGCCGTGTACTGCGGGGTCTTGGCCACCGCCAGCACCTCGACCTCCTCGACCGCGCGGGCCGCGATGCCCAGCCCCACCGCCGCGACGCCCAGCGCCAGGAACGCGGTGAACGGGAACCTCGCCAGCGGCCCGTCGGCCTCGGTGGACGCCGGCCACACCGCGCGCCGCGCGGGCACGAACACGTCCGCCGCCTCCCACTCGTGCGAGGCGGTCGCGCGCAGACCGGCGGCGTGCCACGTGTCGTGCACGGTCACCTCGTCGCGCCGGAAGATCGCGAACGTCGCCCCGCTGTCGGTGCGCGCGCCGCCCACCACCCAGTCGCACAGCGGCACGGCGCTGCCCCAGCCCCACCGGCCGGTCACCCGGTACCCGCCGGCCGCCGCGACCGCGCTGCCCGCGGGCGCCGCGGTGCCGGCGATCACCGAGGTGGGGGAGCCGAACACCTCCTCCGCGCCGGCCGGGTCGAGGTACCAGGACAGCGCCGAGGTGGCCCCGGTGGTCATCGCGGTCCAGCCGGTCGAGCCGTCCGCCCTGGCCAGCGCCTCGATCTCGACCAGCCAGGACGGCAGGTCCAGCTCCCGGCCGCCGAACCGGGCGGGGGCGAGCAGCCGGGTCGTGCCGGAGGACACCAGCGCCGCCACGACGGGCCCGGTGAGCGCGCGGCCCCGCTCGGCGGCGGCGGCTTCGGACCTGATCAGCTCGTGCATACCGGGATCATGCCCCAACGCCCGACGTCCGGTCGGCACCTCCGCCACCCCTCCGCGACCGCGCCCCGCCCGAGTGTCCGAAGTGGACACTCCGGCGGGCCGTCGGCGGGCCCGGAGTTGTCACATCGGCTTCAATCAAGCCACGATGAAAGCAAGGGCGCTTTACTGTCCGGTAAGCCGGGACACCCACCGGCACCGACAAGGAGGTCGACCACCGATGGCCATGCTGCGCAGCTACGTCTCCGGTCGCTGGCACACGTCGTCCGCCGAGGGCGCGCCGCTGCACGACGCGGTGACCGGCGAGGAGATCGCCCGCATCTCGTCCGCGGGCGTGGACATGGCGGCGGCGCTGGACCACGGCCGCCGGGTCGGCGGCCCCGCGCTGCGCGAGCTGACCTTCCACCAGCGCGGCGCGCTGCTCAAGGCCCTGGCCTCCTACCTGCGGGAACACCGCGAGGAGCTGTACGCGCTGTCGGCCCGCTCCGGCGCGACCAAGACCGACTCGCTGATCGACGTCGACGGCGGCATCGGCGTGCTGTTCACCTACGCGAGCAAGGCCAAGCGCGAACTGCCCAACGACACCGTGTACGTCGACGGCGCCCTGGAGCCGCTCAGCCGGGGCGGCACGTTCGTCGGCCGGCACATCGGCACGCCGCTGCGCGGGGTCGCGGTGCAGATCAACGCCTTCAACTTCCCCGTCTGGGGCCCGCTGGAGAAGTTCGCGCCCGCGTTCGTGGCCGGCGTCCCGTCGCTGATCAAACCCGCTTCACAGACCGCCTACCTCACCGAGAAGCTGGTCGAGCTGGTGCTCGCCTCCGGCCTGCTGCCGGAGGGCTCGGTGCAGCTCGTCTCGGGCGGCGCGGGCGACCTGCTCGACCACCTCACCGAGCAGGACCTGGTCGGCTTCACCGGCTCGGCGTCCACCGCGCGGCTGCTGCGCACCCACCCGGCGGTGATCGGCTCGTCGGTGCGGTTCAACGCCGAGGCGGACTCGCTGAACTGCTCGGTCCTGGGCCCGGACGCGACCCCCGGCACGCCCGAGTTCGACCTGTACGTCAAGCAGCTGGTCGGCGAGATGACCACCAAGGCCGGCCAGAAGTGCACCGCGATCCGCCGCGCGCTGGTGCCCGCCGAGCTGCTCGACGACGTCGCCGAGGCCGCCCGCGCCCGGCTGGCGAAGGTCGTGATCGGCAACCCGGCGAACGAGTCGGTGCGGATGGGCGCGCTGGCCGGGCTGGAGCAGCGGGAAGAGGTGCGGCGCTCGCTCAAGGCGCTGCTGGAGGCCGGCGAGGTGGTCTACGGCTCGCCGGACGCCGTCGAGGTGGTGGACGCCGACGCCGAGCGTGGCGCGTTCCTGTCCCCGGTGCTGCTCAAGGCCGACCCGGACCGCGCCCAGCCGCACGAGGTCGAGGCGTTCGGCCCGGTCGCCACGCTGCTGCCCTACACCGGGGCCGCCCACGCGGTGGAACTGGCCGCCCGGGGAGCGGGCAGCCTGGTCGGGTCCGTGGTGAGCCACGACACGGCGTTCGTCCGCGAGGTCGTGCTCGGGGTGGCCCCCTGGCACGGCCGGCTGCTGGTGCTCGACCGCGACGACGCCCAGGAGTCCACCGGCCACGGCTCGCCGCTGCCCGCCCTGGTGCACGGCGGGCCGGGCCGCGCGGGCGGCGGCGAGGAGATGGGCGGCATCCGGGGCGTGCTGCACCACCTCCAGCGCACCGCCGTGCAGGGCAGCCCGCGGGTGCTGACCGCGGTCACCGGGCAGTGGACGGCCGGCGCCGAGCGGGCCGAGTCCGCCGAGCACCCGTTCCGCAAGTCGTTGGCGGAGCTGAAGATCGGCGACTGCGTGGTGGCCGGCCCCCGGGTGGTGACGCTCGCCGACGTCGAGCACTTCGCGTCCTTCACCGGCGACACCTTCTACGCGCACATGGACGAGGAAGCCGCCGCGGCCAACCCGTTCTTCGGCGGCCGGGTCGCGCACGGCTACCTGGTCGTGTCGTTCGCCGCCGGTCTGTTCGTCTCGCCCGAGCCCGGCCCGGTGCTGGCCAACTACGGGCTGGACAACCTGCGGTTCCTCACGCCCACCTTCCCCGGCGACGAACTCACCGTGACGCTGACCGCCAAGCAGATCACCCCGCGCGAGGACCAGGACTACGGCGAGGTGCGCTGGGACGCCGACCTGGTGAACCAGAAGGGCGAGTCGGTCGCCAAGTACGACGTGCTGACCCTGGTCGCCAAGACCCGCCGGAGCTGACCGCGCGGCCGGGCACCCGGGACCGGCCCGCACCGAAATCGTCCCCGTGAACCGGGAACAACCCGGGCACCGCGCGCGGTTGGCGCGGGTGGGGGGACGTCCGTCTACCGACAGAGGAGCACCTGAGGTGTCCGAGACCTTTTCGCTGGGTGGAGACCTGACCGTCAACCGGCTCGGCTACGGCGCGATGCGGCTGACCGGCCAGGGCATCTGGGGACCCCCGGCCGACCGGGACAACGCGCACGCCGTGCTGCGGCGGGCGGTCGAGCTGGGGATCGACTTCATCGACACGGCCGACTCGTACGGCCCGCACGTCAACGAGGACCTCATCCGGGAGGCGCTGCACCCCTACGCCGACGGCCTGGTCGTCGCGACCAAGGCGGGCCTGGTGCGCACCGGGCCCGACCAGTGGCACACCCTGGGCAAGCCGGTCTACCTGCGGCAGGCCCTGGAGACCAGCCTGCGCCGGCTGGGCGTCGAGCGGATCGACCTGTTCCAGCTGCACCGGATCGACCCCGAGGTGCCGCTGGCGGACCAGGTCGGCGAGCTGAAGAAGCTCCGCGACGAGGGCAAGATCCGGCACATCGGACTGTCCGAAGTGGACGTCGACCAGATCGAGGCGGCGCGGGAGATCGTGCCCATCGTCAGCGTGCAGAACCTGTACAACCTGGCGAACCGGCGGCACGAGGCCGTCCTGGACTACGCAACCGAGCACGGCATCGCGTTCATCCCGTGGTTCCCGGTCGCCACCGGCGAGCTGGCCCGCCCCGGCGGCGTGCTGGACACCGCCGCCAAGGACCACGGGGCCACGCCCGCGCAGCTCGCGCTGGCCTGGCTGCTGCGCCGCTCGCCCGTCGTGCTGCCGATCCCCGGCACGTCGTCGGTCGCGCACCTGGAGGAGAACACGGCGGCCCGCTCGATCGAGCTGACCGACGAGGAGTTCGAGAAGCTGTCCGCGCTGGGCTGAGCCGGACGTGACCGCCCACCCCGGCCTGCCGGAGTGGGCGGTCACGTCGGGTCAGGCCGAGGCGCTGGTCCGGCGGCGCACCTTCTCGCGGGTCTTGTCGGTCAGGTGCGCCTCGGCCGCGAGCAGCCGGGGGATCAGGTCCGGTTCCAGCGTCAGCGCCCGGAACACCGTCCGGACCGTCACGTCGTGGTCCGGCCGGTGGACCGGCACGACCTCGTCGCCGGCCGCGACCGGGCCCGGCTCCAGCACCCGGAAGTACGCGCCGCACAACGCGCGCTCCGTGAACGTCCGCACCCAGCCCTGCGCCTCCATCACGCCCGCGAACGTGCGGCACGGGATGCGCGGGTCGGTCACCTGGAGCAGCGCGCCGCCGACCCGCCAGCGCTCGCCCACCAGCGCGTTGGTCGGGTCGAGGCCCACCGTCGTCAGGTTCTCGCCGAACATCCCGGGCGCGAGGTCGCGGCCGAGTTCCGCGCCCCACGCGTCGAGGTCCTCGCGGGCGTAGGCGTAGACCGCCTGGTCCGGACCGCCGTGGCTGCGCCCGTCGGAGATGTGGTCGCCGGCCAGGCCGCTGCCTGGGCCGTCCGGTGCGCTGACCAGCACCGGGCCGGTCACCGGGCGCTTGTGGTGACCGGTGTGGCCGATCACGGCGGGCTCGAAGTCGGCGCGCGCGCCGATGTTCACCGAAAGCACGTGGGGCATACGCCGAACGGTAGCCCAGGTAGTTTGCGGGTTCGTACCCCTCGCCCCGCGCGGGTGCGCGAGGATGGTCGCCGTTCACCGCTTCGTGGGGGAAAAATCATGCGCAGGTCCGTGGTGCCGTTGCTGCTGTCCGTCGTGCTGGCGGCGGGGTGCGCGGCCCGGACAGCGCTGCCGGCACCGACCCTGGACCCGGTGGCGCGCGACGCGGCGACGCTGGTCACGGCGGTGGTCTCGCGGGTGGAGGGGCAGTACTCGGTGCGGTTCGACACCGAGACGTCGCTGTCCGGCCGCCGGGTGCGCACCGAGGGCGGGCTGGTCCGGTCCCCCGACGCCCGGCTGGTCACCCTGCGCGAGGACAACGTGGAGGTCGTGGTGCTCGCCGACGCCGGGTACCTGCGCGCCGGCGGCGGCTCGTGGACGCGGCTCGGGCGCACCGACCGGGCGGGCGTGAAGTCCGGCGTGACCGTGGACGGCGTCGCGGACGAGGTGGACCCGCGCTCGGTGGTCGCCGCGCTGCGCGGCTCGCTGGTCGTGGAGACCGGCGACGAGGAGTTGGCCGGCGTGCCGACCCACCGCTACACCATGCTGGTCGACCTGCGGTTGCAGGCCGAGCAGACCTCCGACGTGACCCACCGGTCCCAGCTGCTGGCCGCCTACGAGTCCGGGTTCACCGCCACGGCGGTGCTCTGGGTCGGCCCCGGCGGCCTGCCGGTGCGGGTGGAGGAGACGCTCAAGACGTTGGAGGACACCGTCTTCCAGCGCACCGAGCACCGGTTCACCGGGTGGAACTCCGACCTCAGGGTCGTCGCGCCCACCTCGTGACGCGGCCGCGCCGTCCGGCCGGACGCCGGCGGGCGTCGCGCGCGGGCGCGACGCCCGCCGCCGTCAGCAGTCCTTCTTGGCGCGCTTGATGTCCACGGGCTTGGCCGGGCTGCCGTCGACCGGGGCCGGGTTGTCCGGGGTGGGCTTGATGCCCGCCGCCGCGACCTTGTCCAGGGTGCGCAGGCCCTCCGGCTTGATCTTGCCGAAGACCGTGTAGTTCGGCCGCAGCGTGCTGTCCGAGGTCACCAGGAAGAACTGGCTGCCGTTGGTGTCCGGGCCCGCGTTGGCCATCGCCAGCGTGCCGCGCGGGTAGATCCGCCGCTCGCCGGTCGGGTCGTTCGGCGCGGGCGGCAGCGTGGTGGGCAGCTCGTCCTTGTACTTGTAGCCGGGGCCGCGCTCGCCGGTCCCGGTCGGGTCGCCGCACTGCAGCACCTTGAGCGTCGGGTACGCGGTCAACCGGTGGCACGTGGTGGCGTCGTAGAACTTCTTGTCCACCAGGTGCAGGAAGCTCTGGACGGTGCACGGGGCCTGCGCGCGGTCCAGCACCAGGGGGATGTCGCCCTGGTTGGTCTTCAGCAGCACCTCGACCCTGCCCCGGTCCGGCGTGCGCCGGGGGTCCGGCGGCAGCTTCACCGGCCGGGCCGCCGGGTCGTCCGGGGTCTTGGTGTACGCGCACGGACCTCGCGTCACGTCGGGGTCGCGGTACGACTCCTCGGACGCCTGGGCGACGCCGCCGACGCCGACGACACCGCCCACGACCACCATCAGCACCAGTGCCAAGAGGATCCTCACGGGGGAGTTCCTAGCGCCCCGGCGGGCGTCGCGGCTAGGGCCGGTCGGAGGGTCCGAGGTCGGCGGCGAAGGCGCTGAGCGACTCCCGGTCCGGCTGCGCGGTCTTGGTGATCAGGCTGGCCACGTGTTTCTCCACGGTGCGCGGCGAGATGTGCAGCCGGGTCGCGATCGCCTTGTTCCCCAGCCGCCCCGCGAGCAGCCGGAACACTTCGAACTCCCGCACGGTCACGCCCAGCGCCCGCAGCTCGCGCGGCACCTGGTCCGAGCCCGTCCGGCGCTGCGGCACCGACGCGCCGAGCTGGCGCAGCAGCCCCCGGCAGGCGCTGGCCACCGCCGTGCCGCCGGCCTGGTGGAAGTACTCCTCCGCGCCGCGCAGCCACGTCACCGGCTCGCCCCAGCCGTCCGCGACCGCGGCCTCCGCCACCAGGCGCAGCCCGAGGTGGCGGGCCAGCGGGTAGATCGACGCCGCGTCCCGGGCCGCGCGCACGGCCGCCGCCGCCTCGGCCTCGCGCCCCTCCCGGCCGTGCAGCACGGCCAGCGCGAACTGCCCGAACACCCGGTTCCACCGCATCCCGGCCGCCGCCGAGCGGGTGATCTCCCGGTACGCCGCGTCGTCCACCGAGCCCGCCAGCACGCCGAGCAGCAGCCGCAGCCCGTGCGTGCCGGACAGGTGGAACGTGGTGGGCGTCTCCGCCTCGTACGCCATCGCCCGCGCCACGTCCTGCGCGGCGAGGTCGCGGTCCTCCTCCATCAGCGCGCAGAACGCCCGCGCCAGCCCGAAGCACAGCGGGCGCTCCTGCGAGCCGATCCCGCCCAGCTCGTGGAACTCCGCGAGCGCACTGTCCACTTCGGACCTCCGGCCCTGGTGCGCGGCGGCGGTCGCCTGGGCCATCAGCACGTACAGCGTCATCGACTTCAGCTGCAGCCGCCGGGTTCCGGCGCCGCACCGGGCCAGCTGCTCGCCCGCCGCCTGGTACTGGCCGCGCAGCACCAGGTCCAGCCCGAGGATCGCGTCCACGTTGTAGGCCACCGTGATCGCGCCGACCCGCAGCGCCTCCTCGCGCGCCTCGACCAGCTCCGCCGACGAGCCGTCGGCCAGCCAGTCCAGCCCGGCCAGCCGCACCACGGCGTAGATCCGCTGGATCGGCAGCCGGTGCTCCTCGGCGAGCCGGCGGGCCCGGGTGAAGTGGTCGGTGGCCTCGCCCAGGTCGCGCTCCCGGGCCAGGATGCCGAGCAGCTGCCACGCCTCGCAGCCCACCTCGGGCAGCGCCGCCCGGCGGGACGCCTCGGCCGCCCGGCGGGCCAGCAGCTCGGCGGAGGCGATCCGGTCGGGCCGCCGCGCGTCCAGGGTCAGGAACGCGGCCACCGAGTCGAGCCGGGCCGCGTGCGCGTCGTCGGCGTCCGGGCCGAGCAGCGACCGCGCCGCCTCCACCTGCGCCATGCCGTCCTCCTCCCGGCCCGCCAGCCACGCCACCTTCGCCAGGCCGGTGTGCAGCTCGGCGCGGCGCACCCGGTCCAGCCCGGCGGCGCTCAGCTCGGCCACCGAGTCCTGCAGCGCGAACGCCCGCTCGAACTGGCCCGCCTCGCCCAGCGCGGGCAGCAGCGCGGCCAGCACGTCCGCGCGCAGCCCCACGTCCACGCGGCTCAGCGGCAGCCGGTGCGCGTGGTCGAGCAGGCGCACCGCGGAGCCCGCCGCGCCGTCGGCCAGCGCCCGCCGCCCGGCCTCGGCGAGCAGCGCGCCCGCCTCGGCGGTCTGGCCCGCGTCCAGCCGCAGCGACGCCACCAGCGGGCACCACTCGCCGGGCAGCTCGGGGTGCAGTTCGAGGATCGCGTCCGCGGTGCGCCGCGAGACGTCCGCCCGGTGCGTCGGGGTGAGCTGCGCGAGCAGCGCCTCGGCGGTCAGCGGGTGCCGGAAGGCGTACCAGTCGGGCACCGGCTCGTCCGGCGTGACCAGCTGCGCCGCGACGCCCGCGTGCAGGTGGGTGAGCAGGCTGTGGTCGTCCATGCCGGTCACCGCGCGCAGCACGGACAGCGGGAACCGGTGCCCCAGCACGGCCGCCACGGACAGCAGCTCCCGGCCCTGCGGCCCCAGCCGGTCGGTGCGGTGCGCGATCGAGCGGACCAGCGCGGTCGGCACGTTGATCCGCAGCTCGCCCAGCACCTGCCAGCCGCCCGGCCCGCGCACCAGCAGGCCGCCGCTGACCAGGCCGTGCAGCATCTCCTCGACCACGAACGGGTTGCCCGCGCTGTCCGACCACAGCCGCTCGGCCACCGCGTCGGGCACCTCGGCCTCGTCCACCTCCAGGCAGGACGCGACCATCCGGCGCACCTGGGCCTCGTCCAGCCGGCGCAGTTCCAGCAGCGACCCGGCGTCGCGCTGCGCGGCCAGCCGCACCACGTCCAGCGTGGGGCCGGGATCGGCGCGCGCGGTCACCAGCAGCGCGGCCGGCACCTGGTCGAGGTTGTCCACCAGGTAGTCGATGACCGCGAGCGTCTCGGCGTCCGAGTCGTGCAGGTCCTCCAGCACCAGCAGGCACGGCCGGGTCCGGCCGACCACGGCCAGCAGCCGCAGCACCGCCTCGGCGAGCACGACGATCGAGTGGCCCGCCTGCGGTTCACCGCCCCACTCGGGCACCAGCCTGCCCAGCACCGGCTGGTAGGGGCCGAGTTCGCGCAGGTCCGGGCCGTCGCCGCCGCGCAGCAGCGACATCAGGGCCTCGGCCAGCGGGCGGAACGGCACCATCGGGCCGATGGTCGAGCCCCGGCCGCGCAGCACCCGCATGCCGCGGTCGAACGCGGCGCCGGCGGTCACCCGGGCCAGTCGGGTCTTGCCGATCCCGGCCTCGCCGACCAGGAAGACGGCGCGCCCGCGACAGGCGGCCGCGTCGGTCAGGGCTCGGGCCAACACCCGGAGTTCGTCGTCGCGGCCGACCACGACCGGCGCGCGGGTCTGCATGGGCCGACCTTAGTCAAGCCCGCGCCGGACTGCCCGCACCCCCAGTGTGGGCGGGCAGTCCGGCCGTTCGCGGTCCGGGTTCCCGGGACGGGCGCCGCGACCCGGCGCCTCGGCGGTCGTCGGCGGTCAGTGGATGACCGGCGCGCTCACCGAGGTGCTGTCGGCCATGCCGGCGGCGACCACGACGTACGCGCCGACGGCGAGGGTGAGACCGGCCAGCGCGCGGGCCCGCGCGCCGGTCTTGGACTTGCGGGACAGCGCCATCTCCCCGGCGGGGTGGTCGCCGTCCTGGTCGTCGTCCCAGGTGGCGACCTCGTCGCGGTTGGCGTTGCTCATCGGGGGTTCTCCTTGCGAGGGTAGGGATTGGCAGGGGTTTCGAGCAGGAGCACGGACGGTGCCCGCTCGGGGAAACCGAGGCGGAGCAGCCCGTACCCGATCCCGGACAGACCGGTGAGCAGACCGGCCGACGGCACACCGCCCGGCGTTCCGCAGTGCGCCCCGTACTGGTCCAGCGCGCCCAGCACGAGCCCGGCGCGCCGGGTCAGCATGGCGGTGGCCAGATCGTGCCCCCGTTCGGCCAGCACCGCCAGCGATTCCAGCACACCGAGTTCACCGTGGCACAGGCTCAGGTCGCGCAGCGGCTCGTGCACGGCCAGCGCGTTCAGGCAGCGGTCGAGGTGCAGGGTGTAGGTGTCGACCGGCTGGTCGGGGTGCGCGGCGTGCGCCAGGACCGCGCCGGACAGGCCGGAGCACCAGCTGTGGTCGGCCTCGCCGACGTCCAGGAGTCGTTGCCGCAGCGCGTGGTCCGCCCGCAGGTTGGCCCGGCCCGCCACGCCGTGCCGCTGGTCGCGGGCGTGCCGCGCGTAGCGCAGCATGGCCCAGCCGATGCCCGCCCGGCCGCGCGCGAAGCCGTCGCCGCCGGGGTTGGCCGCGATCAGCCGGGCGGCGTAGCGGCGGGCCAGCCGCTCGGCGGCGGGCAGCCCGGTCTCGGCGTGCACGGCCAGCATCGCGGCCAAGCCGCCCGCCCAGCCCTCCACGATGTTCGCCGGGTCCTCGCCGACCGCCTCGACCGCCTCGGCGACCGCGACCGCCTCGGCCAGCCAGCCGGAGATCTCGTCGTCGCCGAGCAGGTTCGCCAGCCGGGCCAGCGCGTAGCAGATCCCGCCCAGGCCGTGGAACGCGCCGCTGCCGACCGCCACCGCGAGTTCGGTGTCCGCCGCGAACGACCGCAGCAGCCCCGGCACCGGCGCGATCGCGTCCCGGGCGAACGCCGTGTAGCGGCCCGCCCCGGTCAGCGCGCCCAGCTGCGCCAGGAACAGCGCCACCCCGGTGTAGCCGTTGGACAGGCCCGCGCCCATCGCGGACACCGCCCAGTGCCGGTCGTCCACCAGCTCCAGGCCCACCCAGTTGACCCGGCCGCCGTCCGCGGTGGCCCGCGCCAGCACCTCGTCGGCGATCCCGCACGCGGCCACCAGCAGCCGCTGCGGGTCCGGGACGCCCGCCTCCAGCGGAGCGGGCACGCCCGCGCCCGAGCGGTGCTCCACCGGCCGGGGCCGGCTCGCCAGCGCGGCGCTGATCAGCCACTGCTGGTCGTGCCGGTCCACCTCGTCCAGCGCGGCGACCTTGCGCGCCACGGCTTCCAGACCGGACACCGGCAGCAGGTCCGGCAGCCGCTCGCCGCCCGCCGACCACACGTCCCGGGTGCCCGGCCGGGTGGTGAACAGCGGCACGTCGCCCGCCCACAGGTCGGTCAGCTCGTGCGGCACCAGCGCGCGCAGCGCGTCCTCGGCCGACTCGTCCCACAGCACGTCCAGCGCGAGGTCGCGGTCCGGCGCGCCGCGCAGCGCGTCCGGGTGCGTCGACTCGTCCAGCAGGGTCGCGTAGAGCTGGGTCATCCTCGGCACGAACCGCACCGGCAGGTCGGCGAACCCGGCCAGCAGCCCGTCGGGCCCGGGCGCCCCGCCGGTGCCGAGCAGTTCGTCGCGGTGGTCGTAGAGCGCGTCGTAGCCGGTGCGGAACCCGGCCAGCAGCGCGCCCTGGTAGTCGGCGGGCTCGGCCTCCACACCCGCCACGGACGGCCGGTTGCGCGCCGGCGGCAGCGGCGCCGGCCTGCGGACCAGCCGCATCCGGTCGGTGCCGGGGTTGAGCCAGGCCACGCCGTCGGCCGGGAACGCCTCGCCGTGGTCGCCGCCCACGCCGCCGATGTCCAGCGCGCCGTGCTCGCCGAGCAGCACCCTGGGCAGCACGGCCGTGCGGTGCACCGACCGGGCCAGCGCCCGCACCGCCGGGTCGGCCGGGATGCCGACCGTGGGGTGGAACAGCGTCTCCACGTCCACCAGCACCGGCTGGTCGCCCGCCGCGATCAGGTTCTCGTAGTGCATGTCGGTGCCGTCCACCGCGTACAGCAGGGCGATCAGCGCGCCCAGCCGGTGGTAGAACCGGCCCACCTCGGTCACGTCCGCGCACGGCGCGTGGTCCACGAACTCCAGCCAGCCGTGCGTCTCGCGGGCCACCGCGCGCGGCACCCGCAGCCCCAGCCGGGTGTGCCCGTCGAACCACGCCAGCAACTCGCCGAACCGGGCGTGCAGCGCCACCGGGCGCGGCTTGTAGACCACCCGCCGGCCGTCCTCGAAGGTCAGCACGGCCACCGACCGGCCGCGCTGGTGCGCGTCGCCCCGGCCGGTCTCGACCCGCACCGGCGCGCCGGGGTCGCGGCCGTCGAGCAGGGTCCGCACGATCGCGTCGCGGTCGGCGGCGAACCGGTCCAGCAGCTCGCGCTGCGCGGCCACCGCGTGCAGGCACGCCTGGCCGAGCAGCCGGGCCAGCACCGGGTACTTGGTGAACAGCTCGGCGAGGTCCAGGTGCTCCACGAAGTGCCGGAACCGCTCCTGGGGGGTGTCACCGGGCAGCCGGTGCGCCAGCCGCTCCAGGTTCAGCTCCAGGACCAGGGCGCGGGCCGCCATCCGGGCCAGCCGCAGGCCGAGCCGGTGCGCGAAGTCGTCGTCGAGCCTGGGGTCCCGCGACCGCGCGGCGCGCACCAGGGGGCGCAGCGCGAACGCGAACGCCTCGTCCCAGTCGCCGCCGGGGAATTGTGCATGGGCCGCGGTCGCGGTGGCGCGTTCCACGAACGCGGCCCATGCCGGCCGCCCTCGTGGGGCGACCAGTTCGTGGGACCCGCCGCGCACACCGCTGTGCCACCAGGAGGCGGGGAGCCGGTCTACGGCGGACGGGATCACGCTGCACAACGTGTCACTCATCGGGATCCCGCACATGGGGGGTGTGCCCCCAGATTTGTCCGTACTCCGCCGTGTTGCGGAAACCGCAGGTGGCCGGGGGTGGACGCGGAGGTGCCCGACCCCGGGCGGGGAGGGCCCGGGCGCCCGGTCCGCGGGGACCGGGGAGTCGAGGTCCACGTGCCGTCGGCGACCCCCGAGGGGTGCGTGCCAGCCGGCCTCCCGCCGGTCGAGGACCACGCGGCGGTGGAGGTCGGCACCCGGCGGCGGCACGTGCGGTGCGCCGGCCGCGGGCGCTACTTGCGCTTGCAGTTCGCGGCCTGGCCGGCCGCCTCGGTGAACTCGTCGGGCAGCTTGATCACCGACATCTTCTCGATGGCCTCGTTCATCACCGACACCGCTTCGGTCATGTTCTGCATCACCGCCGAGAACACGTCGGTGGTCAGCTCGGGGGCGGCGTCCACGGTGGACTTGGCGGAGACGAACTTGTCCCGCGCCTTGCCCAGCGGCTCGACGATCACCTCGATCGCGGCGTCGGCGGCGGTGACCGGGGCGGGGGTCAGCTCGTCGAGGTCGTGCACGGCGACGTTGAGCACGTCCACCACCCGGCCCAGGGCGTCGCCGATGGCCTTCTTGGCCGCCGCCGGGTCGGCAGGCGGCTGCTCGAACTGCACGCCGCCGGAGGCGACCATGTAGTTGGCGACGCCGCAGAAGTTGTTCATCCACCGGACGACTTCCGGCGACGAGCCCTTGGCCGTGACCGGGCCGGCCACCGGCTTGCCCGCGACGGGCGTCGCACACCCCGCCAGCACCAGCGCGAGTACCGCGAACAGCGACCGTTTCACCGCCATGTTCTACCTCACGTTCCCCCGATGGTGGTCATCGGCACGGCGATCGGGGGAAAGCCGGTCACGAAGGGCTACCCGGTGTCCGGGACCGGGTTCAGCTCTGCGGCAGCGGGGGCCGGCCGGTGCGGGTGACCAGGTTGCACTCCAGCATCTCCAGCGTGCGCAGCAGGTCGCCGCGCTCCGCGTCCGGGCAGCCCCCGGTCGTGGCCTCCTCCAGCTCCGCCCAGATCCGGCACACCTGCAGGCGCAGCGCCTGGCTGGCGGCGGTCGGCTCGACCAGGGTGGCGCGCCGGTCGGTCGGGTCGGGCGTGCGGCGCACGAACCCGGCCCGCTCCAGCCGCTGCACGGTGCGGGTGATGGTGGCCGAGTCGGAGTCCAGCACGTCGACCAGGTCGGCCTGCCGCTGCGGTCCGCTGTCCCACAGGTGCATCATCACCAGCTCCTGGCCGGGATGCAGGCCGGCCTCGCGCAGCAGCCGGCCCGCGAGCATCCGGTGCAGCCGGGCGATGCGGAAGATGGCGTGGCTGATCGGCCCGTACGCCGCGGTCGTCGGCACGGGCACGCTCGTCGGTTTCGCCGCCTGGCCGGCCATGGCTCAATTGTACGGCCGTACCAGGCGTGATCGTGATCACCAGGGGAACATCGGCGGAGGTTTGCCTGTTCGAGCAGGTATATGCCTGTTCGAACAGGTAATCGTCGGACTTGCCGGAGGAACGAGAGATGACGACCGCGTTCGACCCGCTGGACCTCGCGGGCACCCGCCTGGCCAACCGCGTCGTGATGGCCCCGATGACCCGCAGCCGCGCCTACGGCACGACTCCGACGCCGGCCATGGCCGAGTACTACGCCCAGCGCGCGTCCGCCGGGCTGATCGTCACCGAGGGCATCCAGCCGTCCCCGGTCGGCCAGGGCTACCCGAACACCCCGGGCCTGCACTCCGCCGCGCAGGTCGAGGCGTGGCGCGGCGTCACCGACGCCGTGCACGCCCGCGGCGGCCGGATCTTCGCCCAGCTCATGCACACCGGCCGGATCGGCCACCCCAGCCTGCTGGCGGGCGACCTGCACCCGGTGGGCGCGTCCCCGGTGCGCGCGGCCGGCCAGGTGTTCACCGGCGACGCCCTGCTCGACCACGTCACGCCGGTCGAGCTGAGCCCGGCCGACATCGAGGCCACCGTGGCCGACTTCGCCGCCGCCGCGCGCAACGCCGTGGCCGCCGGCTTCGACGGCGTGGAGCTGCACGGCGCGAACGGCTACCTCATCCACCAGTTCCTCGCGCCCAACACCAACCTGCGCACCGACGACTGGGGCGGTTCGATCGCGGGCCGCCTCCGGTTCCCGGTCGCGGTCGTGGCGGCGGTCGCCGAGGCGATCGGCGCGCACCGGCTGGGCCTGCGCATCTCCCCGGCCAACACCTACAACGACATCGCCGAGCACGACCACCGCGAGCTGTACCCGGCGCTGGTCGACGCGCTCGACCCGGTGGGCCTGGCGTACCTGCACATCCTGGAGAGCGACCGGGAGTCCACCCGCGAGCTGCGCGCGCGTTCCCGCTCCGCGCTGATCCTCAACCCGCTCACCCCCGACGGCGTGACCGGCCCGGCCGAGCTGGACCTGGTCGCCGACGGCACGGCCGACGCGGTGGCGTTCGGCGCGCTGTTCCTGGCCAACCCGGACCTGCCCGAGCGGCTGGCGTCCGGCGGCCCGTTCAACGACCCGGACCGCGCCACGTTCTACGGCGGTGACGAGCGCGGCTACACCGACTACCCCGCCCTCGCCACCGTCTGACCCGATCGCCCGCCCTGCCCGCGCCCGGTCCGCCGGTCGCGGGCAGCGGCGTTCCGGGGGCCGGCCGGGTTGCGTCCACTGTGGACGAAATTGGTGCCGGTGTTGGTGCGCCGCGACATCCACGCGCCGCAAGCGGCAACCGTGCCCACCTCACCGCCCGGCGCGGTAGCCGACCCCCGCACTCGCCGCGCCCTGCGCGGAACCTGCCGCGTGCGGGATGTTCGACACCGATCTTCTTGTGCTGCAAGGAAAGTTCGCGTCGACGCTGCCGGTGCGCCACGGCCCCGGTCCGCTGACGAGCGGGCCGGGCCGTGGGGTCCGAGCGCCGGCCCTAGGCCTTGGCGCGGCGGCGCAGCACGATCAGCACGGCGACCCCGCCGCCCAGCAGGACCAGGCCGATCACCAGCGGGATGGCGATGCTCGCGCCGGTGTTGGCCAGGCCGCCCTCGGCGACCGCGACGGCCGTCGTGGTGGCCGGGGCGGCGGGGCTGGTGGCCACCGTCGTCGTCACCGGGGCGGTGGTGGTCGTCGTCTCCGCCGGCGGCGCGACGGTGGTCGGCGTGGTCGTCTCGACCTTCTTGTCCACACAGGCCGGAACGTCGAGTTCACCGTTGTCGCCCTTGGTGAACGAGTACTTCTCGTTGTCCGACGCTTTCACGACGACCTTGAAAGAGTGCGCGGTGGTGGCGTCGCCGCCGTCGTACTGCTTCGCGAACTCCTCCTTGAAGGAGGTCGACTCCAGTTCTTCGCCGTCGAGGCTGACGGTGACCTTGTTGTCGCCCTTCTTGGTGTTGTACGCCTTCAGGTCGACGTGCAGCACGGCCTTCTCGTCCACGCACTTCGCCCACACCGTGGGGGTGTGCGCCGACGCGGGGACGACGGAGAACAGGCCGGTGGACACGATGGCCGCCGTGACGCCGAGAACCGCGCCGACGGTCCGTGCGAGCTGCATTGTGGTACTCCTGGGGTGCGGGTTGCGAGAGATCGTCACACTATCCGGACGAGGGAAACGCGCCCGACCAAAAGGCCAGGTCGCCGACTCGGGCGACACCGGGCTGTTGTCGATCTGTAACCGGTCGAGCACTCTCCGGCGCGATTCTGCCGGCAACTCTGCCGGGTCGGACACCGGGGGCGGTCCGACCGCCGCTGCCGCTGCCACCACGCCTGAAAAGCCGGTTTCGTCCGAAACCGCCGCTCCGCGCCCGGTGCCGCCGGGCCGCCCGTCGTCCGGGCCGGCCGCCTCCGGATCCCCGAATGGGTGAATGGCGGACCCGGCCGGAAATGTCGTAGTAAGAGGAATAATTGTCCGGGTCCGACATGACGTCGACGCAAGCGGAATACCGGGCGCAGTCATCCCCCGTTCACAACAATCGTTGGTCGATTCGGGTGGTGCGGGCCCTTGTCAACTGGCAACGGATAGTGGTTTCAGCAGGTGGGCACTCTTGTTCGGGTGCCGGCGAAGTGGCTACTTTGCCGCCAGTCGTGTGAAAACGGCTCCGTGCAACGAACCGTCAACACAAGCCTGGAAGGGGAGAGCGCGATGACCGTCCTCTGCTCCCGTAGGCACGTCGACTACGGCCGGGTTTCCAGCGCGATCTGTCCCCGAGGCTGATCGGACGCACGCCCTCCCCGCCTCCCCGCTCGCCACCGCACCCGCCGCGCGGCACCCGGCCCACGACCGGGGGCCGTCGTGCTCGGCGGGCTCTGCCGAAGGACCCCACCATGAGCGTGTCCGCACAACCACGCCTGCGCGCCCCCGACGACGACCTCTCGAAGCTCAAAGTGGTGCCGGCCCGCCACCCGTGGCGGTGGGTCGGCGTCGTGGTCGTCCTCGTGCTGCTGGCGCAGTTCGTCAACGGCCTGGTCACCAACCCCGGCTGGGACTGGCCGACCTTCGCCCAGTACTTCACCGCGCAGTCGATCCTGCACGCGGTCGGCGTGACCCTCGAACTCACCGCCTACGGCACCGCGATCGGGTTCGCGCTGGGCATCGTGCTCGCGCTGATGCGGTTGTCGCACAGCAGGTTCCTGTCCGCCGTGTCCTGGACCTACATCTGGGCGTTCCGGTCCATCCCGCTGATCGTGCAGATCCTGTTCTGGTTCAACATCTCCTACCTCTACCAGGAGGTGGAGCTGGGGATCCCGTTCGGCCCCACGTTCTTCGGCTTCGACACCAAGGACCTGATCAGCCCGATGGGCGCGGCCGTGCTCGGCCTCGGCCTGCACCAGGCGGCCTACGCCGCGGAGATCGTCCGCTCCGGCATCATCTCGGTCGACCACGGCCAGCTGGAGGCCTCGGCGGCGCTCGGCATCCCGAAGTCCCGCCAGTTCCGCAAGATCGTGCTGCCGCAGGCGATGCGGTCCATCCTGCCCAACGCCGCGAACGAGGTCATCAGCCTGTTCAAGGGCACGTCGATCGTGTCCGTGGTGGCCATCGGCGAGCTGTTCTACCAGGTGCAGGTGGTCTACGGGCGCAACGCGCGGGTCGTCGCGCTGCTCATGGTGGCGACCGTCTGGTACATCGTGCTGACCACCCTCCTGTCGGTCGTCCAGCACTACGTGGAGAAGCGCTACGCCAAGGGCGCGACGCGCGACAAGGGGGGTTGGAAGTGGGCGAGGTGATGGTGGACCTGCGCGGTATCCACAAGAGCTTCGGGACCAACGAGGTGCTGCGCGGCGTCGACCTGGAGGTCCGGGCCGGCGAGGTCGTGGTGGTGCTCGGGCCCTCCGGCTCGGGCAAGTCGACGTTGCTGCGCACCATCAACCACCTGGAGAAGGTGGACCGGGGCTACGTGAGCATCGACGGCGACCTGGTCGGCTACCGGCGGGTCGGCGACAAGCTCCACGAGCTGCGCGAGCGGGAGATCCTCAAGCAGCGCACGCACATCGGGTTCGTCTTCCAGAACTTCAACCTGTTCCCGCACCTGACCGTGCTGGAGAACGTGGCCGAGGCCCCGGTGTCCGCGCAACGCCGCCCGGTCGCCGAGGTCCGGACCAGGGCCCGGGCCCTGCTCGCCCGGGTCGGCCTGGCGGACAAGGAGGACGCCTACCCGCGCCACCTGTCCGGCGGTCAGCAGCAGCGGGTCGCCATCGCCCGCGCGCTGGCGCTGGAGCCGAAGGTCCTGCTGTTCGACGAGCCGACCTCCGCGCTGGACCCCGAACTGGTCGGCGAGGTGCTCGACGTGATCAAAGACCTGGCCCGCAGCGGCACCACGATGGTCGTGGTGACGCACGAGGTCGGATTCGCCCGCGAGGTCGCCGACACCGTCGTGTTCCTCGACGGCGGAGTGGTGGTCGAACAGGGCCCGCCGAGCCAGGTGCTCGACGACCCGCAACAGCCGCGCACCCGCGCGTTCCTGTCCAAAGTGCTCTGAGAGGAAATCCTTTGTCCGCAAGGAAGATCACCGGCATCGTCGCGGCGGCCGCGCTGGCGCTGGCGGCGTGCGGGGGTGCCGACGGGGCGGTGACCGAGGACAAGGTCGTCGCCGGCGGCAAGACCGTCAACCTGAGCCCGCAGCAGAACCGGATCACCGCCGAGAAGGTCGACGCGATCGCCGCCAAGGTGCCGGAGTCCATCCGCAAGACCGGCAAGCTGGTCGTGGGCGGCTCGTCCTCGACCGCGCCGCCGCTGCGCTTCTACGCCAACGACGACAAGACGATCATCGGCGTGGAGACCGACCTCGCCGTGCTGGTCGCGGGCGTGTTCGGGCTGGAGCCCCAGCTGGAGGTCACCTCCTGGGAGAACCTGTTCGTCAGCCTGGACAGCGGCGTGTACCCGCTCGGGCTGTCGAACATCACGGTGACCGAGGCGCGCAAGGAGAAGTACGACTTCGCCACCTACCGGCAGGACACCCTGGCGTTCGAGGCGCGCAAGGGCGGCTCGTGGCGGATCACCAAGCCCGAGGACGTGGCGGGCCACACGATCGCCGTCGGCACGGGCACCAACCAGGAGAAGATCCTGGTGGAGTGGAGCCGGCAGAACGAGGCCGCGGGCCGCAAGCCCACCGACATCAAGTACTTCCAGACCGCGTCGGACTACTACCTGGCGCTGGAGTCCGGCCGGATCGAAGCGTACTTCGGCCCGAACCCGACCTCGGCCTACCACGTGGCGACCTCGGGCAAGACCGAGGTGATCGGCACGTTCTCCGGTGGCGGCGGCGAGATCCAGGGCAAGATCGGGGCCACCACGAAGAAGGGCAGCGGCCTGGCCGAGCCCGTCGCGGCGGCGATCGACCACCTGATCAAGACCGGCAAGTACGCCGAGGTCCTGGACCGCTGGGGCCTGAAGGACGAGGCCGTCACGACCTCCGAGGTCAACCCGCCCGGCCTGCCCAAGACCTGACCCGCGCCGACCACCGCCGCGCCCCCGTCGCACCGAGGCGGGGGCGCGGTGCCGCGCGCCGGGGGTTCACGGGCCGGCGCGGGTGACCGTGCGCAGCCGGGCCACCGAGGTGGGCGGGCGGGTGTTGCCCAGGACGTGGACGGTCCGGTCGTCGGGGCTCAGGGCGAAACCGGCGATGCCGTCCAGGTCCGGGTTCTCGATCCGGTCGACCACCTGGTTCGTGGTCGTGTCGATCGCCACGACGGTCGGGATCCCCCCGTACGGGGCCGCGTCGAGGTAGAGCCGGTCCGGCCGGTGACCGGTGGCGACCTGGCCGATCGGGGCGTAGCCCGGCACGGCGGTGATCGTCGCGGTGACCTGGTCGGTGGCGGTGTCGACCACGAACACGTTGCCGTCCTGGAACGCGCCCACGTACAGGCGGGTGCCGTCGTGGCCGACGGCCGCCGCGTTGCTGTCGTACGCGCGCGGGAGCGTGACCGATCCCCGGATGGTGGGCGGCGAGGTGCGGGCGTCGAGGTGCACGGGCGGGCCGCCGGTCGTGACGTAGAGGTCCCGCCCGTTCGGGCTGACCGCCACGTGGTGCACGGCGCGGGTGTTGCCGGGCGCCGCACCCAGGTCGACGATCCCGGTGACCGCCCGGCTCGTGGTGGAGTACACCAGCAGCCGGCCGGGCGCGCCCCGCCGGAACGCGCCCGGCCCGTACTGGGTGACGTAGACGGTCGACCCGTCCGGGCTGACCGCCAGGTCGGTGACCTCGCCCGAGTGCCAGTCCGGGCCGGGCAGCGGCTGGGCGGGGAACAGCGCGTAGTCGACCACCGCGTCGGTGGCCGTGTCGATGGTCACCAGGCCCCGGCTGACCAGCGCGTAGAGCCGGTCGCCGCGCGGGCTCAGGGCGAGCGGGCCGGCCTCG
This sequence comes from Saccharothrix sp. NBAS 001, assembly GCF_056640475.1. Classification (NCBI taxonomy): domain Bacteria; kingdom Bacillati; phylum Actinomycetota; class Actinomycetes; order Pseudonocardiales; family Pseudonocardiaceae; genus Saccharothrix; species Saccharothrix sp. NBAS 001. Next base: position 5,488,826 of record NZ_CM153251.1, on the reverse strand, counting down.
GAGTCCACGGGCAGCACGATCCGGCCGAGGACCTGCCCGGCGGCGGACACGACGGTGATCGCGGGGTTGTCGAAGCCCTGGCCGTAGTCGAGCACCACGGAGTACACCTTGCCGCCGTCCACGCCGGCGGCGACACCCCGGGCGAACGCCCCGACGTCGACCGACCGGTCGGTCGACGCGTGCGACGCGTGCGCTGCGGCGGGTGCGGCGAGCATGAGGGCGAGGATCGCGATGGCGGTGCGGCGGAGGAATCGGTGTGCGGACACGGTCATGTCCATCCCCTGGTCGGCACTCGGCGTTCGGTGCGTCCCACGGTAGGGCGCGGCAGGCGAACCCCGACACCGCTCCGCAGCGCAACGGGGGCGGTGCCGGAGGGCGACCGAGCGGGGGAGGGCCGGGCGCGGGTTCGGGCGCACCCGCTGCCTCCGGGGGACGGTGACCGCAGCTCACGGAGCCGGAGGCCGGAAACGGCGGTGCCGGACGGGTGAGAGGCCCGTCCGGCACCGCCGGTCTCGCTGCCCTGCTTCGTCCACCGCTCCGGCGGCCCCGGCCGCCGAGCGTCGGCCGCCGGACCGGGGACGATCAAGGGCGGGTGTGGTGGTGGGGAGTGCGTTCCGCCACCACACCCCGGTCGGATCCGAACCGCTCAGCCCCTCGCGTAGACCTCGGGGGTGCCCACGGCCGCGACGGCGCGACCCGCGAAGAGCTGGTTCACCCGGTTCGCCTCTTGGGCGTTCGGGTTGACGTTGCGGCAGGACGTGCCCGCGCTGCCGCCCGACATCAGGTACGAGCAGATGCCGTTGTACGTATCGGGCAGCCCCAGGCCGTGCCCGATCTCGTGTGCCACGATCCGCAACGCGTAGTTGCCCGCCGAAACGTCACGGTTGTCGATGTAGATCGTGGCGCACCCGAGCCCGCAGGGATAGGCCCGGGAGCCGCCGCCGTTGGTCGCGGAGATCCGGATGGTGGCGCTGCCGCCGCGGACGAGCCGCAGGTTGGGCACCTTCGAGTTCCAGATCTGCGCGGCCTGGTCGGCTTCCGCCGAGTAGCCGGAGGCGCTGTAGTAGACGGTCCTGGCCAGTGCCGACGGCGCGGCGGGCGCCGCGGTTGCCGCAGTGGTCAGGCTGGTTCCCACGAGTGCGAGGGAGGTGAACAGCGCCCCGAGGGCGAGGCGCAGCAACTTGCCGGTCACACGATCTCCTTCGGTGCAGGGTGGAAGGTTCTCGCGGTTTTCACATTAAGAGGGCTTGACCGGATGGAGTCATAGCCTTTGGGCATAGATGCCGTCGATGGGCCACGGCCGGGCCTCGTCGGTGAGCCCGATCATCCCGGACACCAGTCTCAACTGGTCGACGCCGCGGATGTCCGCCTCGACCAGCCGCGGCGAGCACACCACCACCGCCACGCCCTGGGCGCGCGACAGCGCGACGTTCAACCTGTTGCGGGACAGCAGGAAGTCCAGGCCGCGCGGCAGGTCGACGGCCGCCGACGAGGTCATCGTGGTGATCACCACCGGGGCCTCCTGGCCCTGGAACCGGTCCACCGTGCCGACCCGCACGTGCTCGTACCCGGACCGTTCGAGTTCCCGGCGCACCAGCCGGACCTGGAGGTTGTACGGCGCGACCACCAGCACGTCCGAGTCGTCCAACGGCCGCGCGTTCACCCCGTCCGTCCACATGCGACCCATCAGCGACTTGACGATCTCCACGACCACCGCCGCTTCCTCGGCCGAACTGGTGGTGTTGTGCCGGTGCTCCACCTCGCGCACGTACACCCCGGACGCCAGCCCGTCCACGCCGCGCGTCGCCGTCGACGGGTGCGCGTGCAGCAGCCCCGCGTAGGACAGCCGGGACACCGGCTCGCACACGTCCGGGTGCATCCGCCGGGTCTGGTCCAGGAAGTACCCGAGTTCGGCCGGGATCACGTCCGCGTCGCCGATCAGGTGCCCGAGCGCGGAGGCGTCCGCGCCCGCCGGGTGCGTGCCCTGCACGACCTGCGGCAGCTGCTGCGGATCGCCGAGCAGCACCAGGTTGCGCGCGCACGTCGACACGGCCAGCGCGTCGGCCAGCGCGAACTGCCCGGCCTCGTCCACGATCAGCACGTCGAACGGCTGCTCGCGCACCGCCGCGTTGGCGAAGGTCCACGCCGTCCCGCCCACCAGGTGCCCCGCGCCCTGGTCGGTGCGCCACCGGACCAGCGCCGGGTTGTCCTTCGGCTGCTCCCACGCGCAGTCCTTCGCGGGCGCGCCCTTGGGCCGCTTGGCGGTCGGGATCGGCACGCCCAGCTCGCGCCCGGCCGCCTGCGCCGCGCCCAGCACGTTCTCCACGGCCTTGTGGCTGTTCGAGGTCACGCCGACGCTGCGCCCGCCGCGCACCAGGTGCGCGATGAGCCGCCCGGCGAGGTAGGTCTTGCCGGCCCCCGGCGGCCCCTGCACGGCCAGCGCCGACCCGTCCAGCCGGTCCACCGCCTCGATCACGTCCGCGATCACGTCACCGCCGGCGGGCAGGGCCGCGACGCCGCGCAGCCGGGGCGAGGCCCGCCGCACCAGGTCGACGCCGGGGTGCGCGGGCAGGTCGGGCAGCGACTCGGCGACCATCCGCGCCAGCTCGTAGACCGCCTCGTCCTTGGGGGAGGGCCGCACCGGGCTGCCGGGCAGCACCGCCGCCGGCCGGTCGCCGTCCACGTCGTCCGGCGCGACGCTCTCCACCAGCACGATGTCCTCGGCCGACTCGCCGAGCACCACGGCGTCGCGGGTCCGGTTCGGCGTGCCCGGGTAGAGCAGCCGGACCTGGTCCCCGGCCGCGAACGGGTGCGGCCGGTCCGGGTCGCACCGCACGCGCACCTCGCGCTTGGCCTTGCGCACCCGCCCGGACGGCATCGTCCAGTCCTCCGCGCGCACCGACACCGGCACCGCGCACGCGCTGTCGGACTCCAGCTCCGACAGCGGCGCGGCGAGCTGCCGGAAGAAGTCCCACCACGCCGGGTTGGTCTCCCGGCGGTGGTACCCGACGGCGGCCGCGAGCAGCGCCCGCGCCCGCTCGTCGGCGGTGAAGTCGGCCGGGTTGTCCGGCAGGCCCGCCAGCAGCGGGTCGACCACCGCCGCGATCCGCTCCGCGCGCTCGGCGCGGCGCTGCGCGGCCAGCTCGTCCTCGATCTCGTCCACGAAGGACTGCTCGGCCACGTGCGGCTCGATCCCGGCCTCGGCCCGGACCTCCAGCAGGAACCGGTAGAGCCGGTGCGTCGACACGCAGTCGTACCGGTTGTACTCGGCGATCCCGTCGAGCACCTCCTCGGCGCGCGCGACGTCGTCGGCTTCGTCGAGCGTCAGGAACTCCTCGTACGCCTCGATGCTCGACACGGCGTTGGTCACCTCGCCGTCGCGCGGCGCGGGCATGTACAGCGGTTCCAGGTACTTGATCGAGTACGACCGCTGCGAGACCCGCAGAGCCTTGCGCACCACCGCGTACAGGTCCACCAGCGCCCCCGACCGCAGCAGGTGGTCGACGGCCTCCTCACGCGTCCCGTGCAGGGCGGCCAGCCGCTTGAGCGCGCTGACCTCGTAGGGCGCGTAGTGGTAGACGTGCGCGTCGGGGTGCTCGGCCAGCCGAGCTGTGGCGAAGTCCACGAACCGCTCGAACGCGGCCTTCTCCTGCGGCCGGGTGTGCGCCCAGAACGGGGTGAACTCCTCGGCCGGCGTCACCACCCCGAACAGGTACTCCAGCCCCTCGCCGTCGAGCGCGAACGGGTCGCCCTCCATGTCGAAGAACAGGTCGCCGGGGCTGGACGGGGGCAGCTCGGCCAGCGCCTCCGGCGTGATCACCTCGTAGGCGACCTTGCCGACCGGGTCGTCGGCGGTGCGCGAGTCGTCCTGGATGACCTGCAACGCGGCCTGCGCGCGCAGGCCGGTGAAGGTGGCGGCGGACATGTTCTGCGGCCGGTCCTCGCGGGCCGCGTCGGCCAGCGCGTCGATCGTGCCCAGCCCGGCCGCGACCAGCTTGCGCCGCTGGTCGGTGCGGATCCCGGCGACCAGCGACAGGTCCCGGTCGCGTTCCCGCCCGGTCGCGCAGTTGCGGCTGAACCGGCAGGTCGCGCACGCGGGCCGCTCGTCGTCCCACAGCCGGGCGAGCGGCTCGGCGGTGTCGCGCAAGCGTTCGCGCAGGCTGCGGACCACCGGCAGGAAGTCCGCGACCCGGAACGTCCGCACGCTGTCGTCGCCCAGCAGCAGGTGCATCCGGGGCCCCGCGAACGACCCCAGCGCGTGCGCGTAGGCGGTGAGCTGCACGACGGCGGCCGGGGTGGCGTGCCGGGCCAGCTTGGCGTCGTGCGGCTCGTAGCCCTGGTCGGTGCGGACCAGGAAGTCGGCGCGGCCGTGGAAGCCGTCGGCGTAGAACACGCCCTGGTAGACGACCTCGGCGCCGGCTTCGAGGGCCTGGCGGGTCTCGGCGGCGGCCTTGGTCAGCGCCTCGTGCGTCGGCGCGGGCTGCGCGATCTCCACCACGTCGTGGCGGGCGCGGAAGCGCTCCAGCACGGCCAGTTCGTGCGCGATCCCGTGCTTGGCGGCGAGCACGTCCTGCCGCTCGTCGGGCCTCGGGGTGCCCGGCACGCCCAGCGCCAGCGCCAAGGTGAGCCGGCTGCGGTGCTCGCACTCCAGCACGTCCACCAGGTCGGCCGGGGAGTGCACGAGACGGCCGTCGGCGGTGAGCATGGCGGGCAGTATCGCCGTCCGGCGGCCCGAGCCGGTGGACCACCCCCGGCGAGTCGCGGGGGTGTCGGAACGGGACGATCCACCGAGGACCGCCCACGCGCGCCCGGCACCCCGGGCCGACCGGTCAGCGGGAGGTGCGCGCCGTCCACCGCTGCCGGTGCTCGTCCGCCTCGGCGGTCGCCCGCGCCAGGGCCCGCGGGTGCACGCTCTCGGCGCACCAGCGGCGCAGCACGGTCGCCATCCCGGTCACGAACGCCTGCCCGGTCGCGGTGAGCTTCCCGCTGTCGAGCAGCGTTTGGGCGGTGTTCAGCGCGGCGGCCCGCCACCGGGCGTACTCGGTCTGCGCGGCCAGGCCGGGCCGGGTCCGCCAGAACGCCGCCACGCCCAGGTGCGCGTACGTGCCGTGCAGCAGGCCCGCCAGCGGGCGCGGGTCCTCCCGCCACGGCGCGTAGTAGATCTCCCGGCGGTCCGGCAGCAGCAACGGGAACAGGTCCATCAGCGCGACCAGCTTGGTGTGCTGGGCCTCGTGCGCCAAGGTCACCGCGAGGGTCTCCGGGTCGGGCGCGAGCGACAGGAACACGCACCCGAACGCGTCGGCGGCGGTCGCGCTGCTGGTCCCGGTCGGCGACGGCGGCATCGGCGTGAGCACGTGCACCAGCTCGGCGAACTCCTCGGCCATCGCCGGGTGGTCGGCGGCGAGCAGGTCCCAGGCCGCCGCCAGGGCCGGCCGCCACCGCGCCACGTCCACGTCCGCCGCCACGGCCAGCCCCGGCGGCACCCCGCCGCCCGCCCAGGTGTCCAGCTGCACCACGTGCGACCCCAGCGCCACCTCGGGCAGCGGGTCGTACTCCAGCGTCGCGGGGTCCGCCACGCCCAGCGACGGCAGCGCGAACACCGACGCCTCCGGGAAGTCCACGTCGACCGGCACGTCCGCCCGGATCGCCGCGGCGGCGGCGGCGAACGCCAGCTCCTGCGGGCACGCGGGCTCGCCGCGCCGCAGCGCCAGCGCGGTCCGGGTGGCCCACGCCCCCACCGAGGGGTGGTCGAGCACGCGGGTGACCGCGTCCGGCGACACCCGGTCGACCGACGCCAGCAGCCGGTACGCCGGGCGGGCCGCCGGCGCGGTGGCGATCATCCGGACCAGCAGGGCCGTCCGGCTGCGCCGGGCCAGCCGCAGCGCCCGCGCCGCGCCGGCACCGCCCTCGCCCCGCGCCAGCGCGGCGAAGTGCGCGGCCGAGAGCCGCCACGGGCGGGCCGTCACGCCGGGGCCGCCAGGTCCGCCGCGACCCGGTCGCGGACGTGGGCGACCAGCCGGTACAGGTCCGGGCAGTAGACCGACGGGTGGTCGAAGCCGCCGACGCCGAACCGGTGCGCGCGCAGCCCGCCGCCGCACGCCGCCACCACGTCGCACGACCGGCAGGTCGCCGACAGCGCCGCCCGCCCGGCCCGGTCCGCGACCACCGCCGGCGCGGCGAGCGCGCGGTCGAAATCGTCGCGCAGCACGTGCAGCCCGGTGTGCGCGGCTTCCGGCGAGGACGAGGCGAGGATGTCCGAGACCGATATCGCGCCGTCGGTTTCCACCACGATCTGCGCGCTGGGCGTCAAACCGATGCCCTCGACGCCGGAACGCCCGCCCAGTACGACGTTCAACAACTCCTCGAACAGCCGGACGCGCGTTTCCGGCGCGCGGTACCAGTGCTCGAACAACGCGATGAGCCAATCCGCGTAAGGCGTCGCGGGGTCGCCCGCGGTCCGGTCGGGCGGCGGCGCGGACCAGTTCCCGTGCGGCAGCAGGAAATCCACCACCGGCGGGTCGAATTCGCGCAGCGATTCGTAGGTCGCGACCGGGTCGGTGCGCACGTCCAGCACGCACAGCAGGCCGCCGAAAACCGGCCGGAACCGCCCGGTCAGCAGCCGCAGCCCCGCTTCGACCTCCGGCCAGCTGCCGGTGCCGTCCGGGCGCACGCGCCGCCGGTCGTGCGTGCCCGGATCGCCGTCCACGCTCACCCCGACCCGCACGTCCAGCGCCCGCAGCAGCTCCAGCAGCGGCCGGTCGAGCAGGGTCGCGTTGGTCTGCACGGAGAAGCGCACCCGCGCGGGCACCGCCGCCCGGAACCGGTGGACCAGCGATTCGATCCGCGCCGCGCCGAACAACAGGGGTTCTCCGCCGTGCAACACGACTTCCACGTCGGACAACGTGTGCGACCGCACGTGCCGCGCCACCCGTTCGGCGGTGTGCGCGACCACCTCCGGCGACATCGCGCGCGGCCGGGAACGCCAACCCGAGTCGGCGAGTTCGTAGACGTAGCAGTAGTCGCAGGCGAGGTTGCACCGGCTGTGCACCTTCACCACGAACTGCCGGAACGGTCGTGCCGTCATGCACCCCCCGATCCATCGGCCCCCGAACAAACCAAACACATCGGGCCCGCCGCTACTTCCGCCAATCGGAGGATTCGGCGCATTCCCCGTTGCCGCGCACTAGGATGGGATCAGCGCACTGCGGACAAACCCGCAGCTTTGCGGTGAGGGGGTTGTGGGAGATGGCTGAAGAACCCGTCCTGGAGTCCGAACTCCTCGACGTCACCGGGATCGACCTGACCCGGTTGGCCGACCTGCCCGACACCGCGCTGCGCGCCGCGCTGCACCGGATCCTCGCCGAGAACGCCGAGATGCCCAACCGGTTCGCCGCCTTCGAGAGTTCGCTGTAGCCGCCGGGACGGCCGCCCGGCGCTCGCGATCCCTTACCCACCGCCGATCTGGAGAGCCGATGAGCAGCAGCGCGGGCCAGGGCCACACCGGGGTGACGGCGTTCCTCTCGGCCACCGGCGGCACCGGCCGCACCAGCGCGGTGGCCAACCTCGCCTGGGTGCTGGCCGCCGCCGGGCAGCGGGTGCTGGTCGTGGACTGGGGTTCCGAGGTGCCCCGGGTGCGCGAGTACCTGGAGCCGTTCCTGGTGTCCCGCCAGGGTTTGCCCGACGCCGTCGGCCGCGCGCTGGTCGCCGCCTACCACGCCGACCCGTCCCGCGAGGACGACCTGCCGCCGGTCGCCGAGCGGTTCGCCCAACCCCGGCCGGACGCCGCCGGCCACATCGACGTGGTCGCGCCGGTGCCGACCGACGCCGCCGGCCGGCCGCGCCCCGAGTCCCGGCACGGCGACGCCGGCGCCATCGCCGGGTTACGCGCCCGGCTCGCCGAATCCGACTACGACCAGGTGCTGATCGACGCGCCCACCGGCGTGTCCGAGGAGTCGCTGACCCTGATCGCCACGCTGTGCGAGCTGGTCGTGGTGTGCTTCCGGCCCCGGCCCCGGGCCATCGCGGACGCCGCCGAACTCGCCGCGCAGGTCCGCAAGCGCGCCCCGCTGCGGATCGACGTGGTGCCGGTCGCGACCCTGTTCGACGACGCCGAGCAGTCCCGCGCGCAGCGCATCCGCTCGCAGATCCACGCCGCGTTCGCCGAGCTGCTGGCCGGGCAGGCCAAGCGGGTCCCCGACGGCGGCACGGTGGAGATCCCGTACCGGCCGTTCGACGCGTTCGACCCGCTGCTCGCGATCCTCGCCGAGGAGCCCGCCGGCGGCGGTGGCCTGGAGGCCCAGTACGGCCGGCTCGCGGCGGCGGTCAGCGGCGGCGCGGTCACCGAGTGCGCGCCGGTGCCGGCCGTGCTGCGGGCCCGCTACCGCCGGGTGTTCGGCCTGGCCTCCGAGGCCGACGCGGACCGGGTAGCCCTCGCCCACGCGCCGCGCGACCGGGCCTGGGCGGACTGGGTGCGCGGCCAGTTGGAGCGCGCGGGCGCGCAGGTCGTGCCGTTCGCCGCGGCCCGTCCCGGGGACGGCGTGGTCGTGCTGGTCTCGCCGTACCGCGACGACGCGGACGTGCCCGCCGGCTCGCTGCGGCTGCTGCTCGCCGAAGAGGACCGGGACCTGCCCGGCCTGTCCGTGCACGCGAACCCGCCGGACACGCTCAGCGCCAAGCTGCTCGGCCACTTCGGCCTGATCGACCGGCCCGGCACCGCGCACGACGCGCCGATGCGGGTCCCCGGCGCGCACCCGGTGGTGTTCCGGCTGCCGCCCCGGCACCGGGGGTTCGTCGGCCGCGACGAGGACATCGAGGCGCTGCGCGACGAGTTCGCCGACGCGGGCGAGGAGCGCGCGGTCGTCACGCTCAACGGCGAACCGGGCGTGGGCAAGAGCGAACTGGCGCTGGAGTACGCCTACCGGTTCTCCGCCGACTACGACGCGGTGTGGTGGCTGTCCGCGCAGGACCGGCAGTCCGTGCAGATGGGCCTGGCCGACCTGGCGGTCAAGCTGCGGCTGCCCGGCTCCACCGACTTCGGCTCGCTGACCGCGCTGGACCGGCTGGCCAACGACCCCGCCTACGCCCGGTTCCTGCTGGTCTACGACAACGCCGACGACCTGGACGCGATCGCCGACCTGCTGCCGCCCGGCGCGACCGGGCACGTGCTGATCACCTCCAACGCGGCCGGCGCGCCATCGGTCGAACTGGTGCCGATGATCGCGGCGGACAGCGTGGCGCTGCTGCTGGACCGGGTGCCCCGGCTGACCCTGGAGGACGCCCGGCGGGTCGCCGACGAGGTGCGGCACCTGCCGCTGGCGCTGGACCTGGTCGGGTCGTGGCTGGCCGAGACCGCGCGCGCCGAGGCGGGCGCGGGCTCCACCGCCGCGGACGCCGCCGGGTGGGCCGTGCGGACCTTCTTCGACCGGCTCGACCGGACCGCCGCGGACAGCGTCGCGCGGGTGGTCGAGGTGGTCACCGGATCGTTGTGGGAGAACGCGATCGGCCGGGTCGCGGTGCTGCTCGCCCGGCTGTGCGCGTTCCTCTCGCCGCAGGGCGTCGACCTCGGGCTGGTCCGCTCGCCCGCGTTCCTGGACCGGGTGGTCGCGATCGGCGGCGCGGACGCCGAGCCGATCGCGCTCGACGCCGGCGAGGTCGACCGGGTGTTGTGGGCGGGCGCGCGGCACGGCCTGTTCCGGGTCGACTGGGGCGACCAGTACTCGTTGCGGCTGCACCGGGTCGTGCAGCGCGCGCTGCGCACCGGGATGCCCCTCGCCGAGCGGGACGCCCGCCAGGCCGACGCGCTGGCCGCGCTGGCCGCGTTCGCGCCGACCGAGGTGGAGGACAAGTCGCCCACCCGGCGGTCCCGGTTCCAGGAACTCCAGCAGCACGTGTTCCCGTCCGGCGCGCTGCGCAGCGCGGACCCGAAGGTCCGCCGCTGGCTGGTCAACCAGGCGCGGTTCCTGTTCACCGACGGCGGCGCGGGCGTGCGGCGGGCGGCGCTGGAGCCGGGCCACGAGCTGCTGGAGTCGTGGACCCGCCGGTTCGGCCCGGACGACCCGCTGCGCAACCGCCTGGCCGCGCAGCTGGCCAACGTGCACCGGGTGCTCGGCGCCCCGGCCGAGGCGCTGCGGCTGGACGACCTGGCGCTGAGCCGCCAGCGCCGGGCGCTGGACCTGTCGCACCCGCAGCCGCTGATCACCGCCCGGGGCCGGGGCGGCGACCTGCGCGGCCTCGGCCTGTTCACCGAGGCGCTGGTGGAGGACCAGGCCACCTGGGCGGGGCTGCGCGAGGTGCTCGGCGAGGACCACCCGGACACCCGGCGCGCGGCCAACAACCTGGCGTCCTCGATGTTCCTGTCCGGCGACCCGGCGGGCGCGCTGGAGCTGGAGGTGGACAACTTCGCCCGCCGCCGGCGGCTGTTCGGCGAGCGCGACGAGTTCACCTGGGCCACCCTCGCCCAGATCGGCCTCTACCACCGGGAACTCGGCCGCTACCCGGAGGCGCTGGAGGCGCTGCTGGAGGCGTCGCAGAAGTTGCAGAGCCTGCGCCCGGAACTCAACCAGACGCAGATCGGCGTGCACTGGAACTACGCCATCGCGCTGCGGCTGGCCGGGCGGACCAGGGCGGCCAAGGAGCGCACCGGCAAGGCGCTGCGGGACTACCGCGAGGTCATCGGCCCCGACCACCCCTACACCCTGGGGTGCGCGCTGAGCTTCTCCGCCGACCACCGGCGGGTCGGCGGCGAACCCGAACTGGCCGTGGAGCTGGCCCGGACCGCGCTGGAGGGCTTCCGGGGCCGCGAAGGCGTCCGCGACCACCACCCGTTCGTCGCGCTGTGCCGGCTGGGCCTGGGGTTGGCGCTGCGCGCCGCGAACGACCACGCCGGCGCGGTGGCGAACGTGGCCGCTGCGGTCGAGACCCTGCGCGCCCGGCTCGGCGACACCCACCCGTGGACGCTCGCGGCGGCGGTGGACGAGGCCCGGGTCCGGTCGGCGGCCGGCGACGTCGACGAGGCGGCCCGGCAGATCGCCGAGGCGCACGCCGACTGCGTCGAGTTCCTCGGGCCCGACCACCCGCACACCGCCGTGGCGGCGCACAACCTGCGCCTGGCCGCGCAGCCCGCCGAGCAGGACTGGCGGGAGTGCGATGTCGACGTCCCGCACACCTGAGCGCGCAGGAGGGAGCAGCGTGGAGCTGTACGAGGAGGCGGCCGAGCACCTCGGCCCCGAGTTCGACACCACCCGGCACGCCTGCCGCGCCGCGGTGGTCAAGAGCCCGGCGCTGCACTACCTCGCGCACTACAGCAGCGGGGTGTTCGACTTCGGTGTGGACGCGCTGGCCGACCCGCCGCCCGAGCCCGACGAGCTGCCCGGCGGCACCCGGCGCGAGGAGCTGAAGCGCCTCGGCCGGCACCTGACGTTCCAGGCCAACGCGCTGGACCGGGCGTTGCAGGAGGTGCGCACCGGGCGGCTGATCCGGACCGTGCTGCACACCGAGGAGGGCGCGCTGTTCTGCGACTCCGTGGTGCCCGCCGAGCACGTCGTGGGCCTGGTGCTGGACCACGCCGGTACCGGCCCGCTGTTCGGCCACCCCGCCGTGGACGAGGCCGACCGGGCGGTCGCCGGGCTGGCGACCGCGCTGCGCTCGGAGCTGAGCCTGGGCTCGCTCAACCCCGGCGGCTGGGAGACCGCCGACGAGGTCGTCCCGCTGCCCGCCGCGGGCGAGCGGGAGCCGTACGTGTCGGCGGGTGAGGGCGCGCTGGCCGAGTGCGTGGACGCGGTGCGCGCGCAGGACCTGCACGTGGTCGCGCACGTGGCGGGCGGCGAGGTGCTGGCCTTGGTCGACCACCTGGCCGACCCGGCGCTCGGGCCGTACTTCAAGGAGATCTCGGTCGAGGCGCGGCGGCGGTTCTACCTCGGGTTCCTGCGCGAGCTGGGCGGGCTGGCGACGCGGCTGAACCGGGCCGTGCGGCCGGTGGTCGGCGGGCTGCTGATGCGCGCGGTGCTGGACGTGGAGATGGGCGCGGTCTACTACTACCGGCTCGGTCCGGGGGAATACGTGGCGGGCGTGACGGTCGACCAGTCACGCGTCGCGGCGGCGGATGATCGAATGTCCGCATTGGCCCAGCAGCTCACTCCATACGGGTCTTGAAGGGCCTCGGCCCATTACCTACGGTGGAATGGTGACGCCCGCTGTCCGTTCGGTCGCGCTCCTGGCCGCACTCGGCGTGGGCTGGATATCCGCGTGGTCGCTGGGGTTGCGGGAAGTCGAGGAATCCACGGCTTACGGGTTCTTCATCACCGCGCTGCTCGGATTCGGGTTGTACGCGAGCACCAGCGGTATCGAGGTCGCCGAATTCCGGCGTGAATTGCGCACGGTGGTCGTCGCGGTGACCCTCGGCGTGCTGGCGAAGGTCGTGCTGATCTTCGCCGTGGTCTACCTGGTGTACCGCGAGCCGTGGCACCTCATCCTGGCCGTGGCGGTCGCCCAGATCGACCCGCTGTCGGTCGCGGCGGTGCGGGCCAAGTCGCGGATGTCGGCGTCGGCCAAGGCGCTGCTGTCGGCGTGGGCGTCGTTCGACGACCCGATCACCGTGCTGCTGACGGTGTACATCACGTCGTTCGCGCTGCGCGGCGGCGCGGTCGGCGGGTTCGGGGCGTTCACCCTCAACTTCGTGCTGAACCTGGCCCTGGCCGGTGGCGCGTACCTGGCGTGGCGGTTCGCGCGCGGGCGCTTCGGCGGTGCCGGCGGGCAGGCCCGGCGGCTGGTGGTGCGGGCGCTGCTGGGGGTCGTGGTGCTGGCCGTGGGGTTCGTCGCGGTGCAGTTCTCGCTGCTGCTGGCGCTGGCGCTGATCGGGTTGTTCTTCCGGCCGGACTTCGGGCGCTGGGTGGACGGGCTGGCCGAGGTCGGCATGTTCACCGCGACGGTGGCGGTCGGGTTGGTGCTCGCCTCGGCGTTCTCGTGGGAGTCTGCCGTGGTCGGCGTGGTGCTCGGGGTCGCGGCGTACCTGGCGCAGGTGGTCGTGGCGTGGGTGCTGACGCTGCCCCGGCGCTGGCGCGGCGACCGGGTGCGGCTGGCGCTGGGGCAGCAGAACGGGTTGACGGCGATCATCCTGGCGCTGCTGCTGGAGCCGGGTTTCCCGGGCGCCATCGCGGTGGTCGCCCCGGCGGTGGTCGTGGTGAACCTGGTGCACGCGTTGGCCAACGGCGCGTACGACCGGTTCCAGCCGCCGTCCGCCGATGACGACGTCGATTCCGGCGCGGGTGTCGGTGGTCGCGCCGAGGTGACCGAGTTGAGGCCGAAGCGGCCGTCGGTGTCGGTTCCGGCGGCGTTCCGGCGGCTTGAGCAAGCCCCGTAGCGCGCCGTCGCCGGCGGGTGCCCCCGCGACCCCGTGGCCGGGATCGCGGGAGCCGTCAGGACCGCGTCAGCACAACGTGATGTGGCTCCAGGAGCCGAAGCCCGGGATGGACTTGAGGTTGACGAAGTTGCCCGCGCCGTCGATGTAGCCCGTGTAGCCCTGGCCGTTGGCGACTTGGTAGAAGAAGAGCCGGTTGCCGCCGGCGTGGGTGATGTGGCTCCAGGAGCCGAAGCCGGGGATGGACTTGAGGTTGGTGAAGTTGCCGGCGGTGTCGATGTAGCCGGTGTAGCCCTGGCCGGTGGCCGCTTGGTAGAAGAACAGCCGGCCATCGCCGATGTGGGTGATGTGGCTCCAGGAGCCGAAGCCGGGGATGGACTTGAGGTTGACGAAGTTGCCGGCGGTGTCGATGTAGCCCGTGTAGCCCTGGCCGGTCGCGGCCTGGTAGAAGAACAGCCGGTTGCCGCCGGCGTAGGTGATGTGGCTCCAGGAGCCGAAGCCCGGGATCGATTTGAGGTTGGTGAAGTTGCCGGCGGTGTCGATGTAGCCGGTGTAGCCCTGGCCGGTGGCCGCTTGGTAGAAGAACAGCCGGCCGCCCCCGATGTGGGTGATGTGGCTCCAGGAGCCGAAGCCCGGGATGGACTTGAGGTTGACGAAGTTGCCCGCGCCGTCGATGTAGCCCGTGTAACCCTGACCGGTCGCGGCCTGGTAGAAGAAGACTCGGCCGCCGCCGACTGCGGTGATGTGGGTCCACGCGCCGAAGCCGGGGATGGACTTGAGGTTGGTGAAGTTGCCCGCGCCGTCGATGTAGCCGGTGTAGCCCTGGCCGGTGGCGCCTTGGTAGAACAGCAGTGGATCGGCCACCGCCGCCGGGGAAGCCCCGGCCCTGGCGGGAAGTGCTTGTGCGGTAACGGATAAGCCGAGGAGCACGGCCACCGCGGTGAGGACCGCGAAAACCGCGCGACTGGTCGAGTGTCTGCTCATGTCTCCCTCGCTGTGTGCTGGGCCCGGCCTCCCGGCGCACGGCATCGCGCGCCGGGAGGCCGGGTGGAGAACAGGTGTTGCGTAGGGCGCTTCGGGGACGACGCCGGACTACCAGCCGTTGCCGATCTGGACCGGGGCCTGGTTCGGGTAGGCGCGCCGGCTGTCACCGGGGTAGAGCCACAGGAGTCGGGTGCTGTCGTTGCGCGCCACGATGTCCTGGTGCCCGTCGCGGTCCCAGTCGCCGAGGTCGGCGTAGGTGAAGGGGTTCCAGCCGTTGCCGATCTGGACGCGGGGGACGTTGGGGTAGCCGCGCACGCTGGTGCCGGGGTAGAGCCAGAGCAGTCCGGTCGAGTCTTCGCGGGCGACCAGGTCTTGGTGGCCGTCGCGGTCCCAGTCGGCGATCCCTGCGTAGGTGTAGCCGTTCCAGCCGTTGCCGATCTGCACGCGGGGGACGTTCGGGTAGCCGCGCACGCTGGTGCCCGGGTAGAGCCAGAGCAGTCCGGTCGAGTTCTCCCGGGCCACGATGTCCTGGTGGCCGTCGCGATCCCAGTCGCCGAGGTCGGCGAACGTGTAGCCGCCCCAGCCGTTGCCGATCTGCACGCGGGGCACGTTGGGGTAGCCGCGCACGCTCGTGCCGGGGTAGAGCCAGAGCAGCCCGGTCGAGTCCTCGCGGGCGACCAGGTCCTGGTGGCCGTCGCGGTCCCAGTCGGCGATGCCGGCGAACGTGTAGCCGTTCCAGCCGTTGCCGATCTGCACGCGGGGGACGTTCGGGTAGCCGCGCACGCTGGTCCCCGGGTAGAGCCAGAGCAGGCCCGACCCGTCCTCGCGGGCGACGATGTCCTGGTGGCCGTCGCGGTCCCAGTCGGCGATGCCGGCGAAGGTGAACGCTTCCAGCGGGCGCGCGGCCGCCGACGGTGCGGGGAGCACGAGCGTCGCGGTGACCAGTGTCGCGGCCACCGCGGCGGTCGATCTGAGCAGGCGGGCGCGCAGGGTTGAGCCGAACATGGAGTGACCTCCGGTCGGGGCGGGATTCTCGGCGGCGGGGACGCCGGTGTCCGGGGCGGCGTCGTATCACCGAGAGTAGGAGTGCGTCACGCCTGGTCACACCGCCGGGCACCGCATCGTGCGAGGGGCGGACGACTCAACCCGGTTCGCCTGTCGGCCGGCTCCGGCGTGGGTAAAGAGACCCAGTCGCGGCGGAGAGCGCAGGTCAGCGGCGAGGGCGCGGCGCGCGGGGGTTCGCCCGAGGGCAGCGCGAGGCGCGGCGGGAGGGGAGCGGGCTCAGCCGGTGTGCGCGGCCTTCAGCACGGCGCGGCGCACGCGCGGGCTGAGGTTGCGCAGCGCGTCGTGGACCTGGTTGCGCCGGGCGATCTGGTTCACGTCCGCCACCAGGCCACCGGAGCGCGCGCTCCACGGCGGCAGGCTGAACAGCGGGTCGAGGTCGAACAGCGGCAGGAACTCCACGATGTCGTCGTAGATCCCGCACAGCTGCTCAAGGCGGTCCTCGGCCTCGGCCGACACCGCGCCGGGCTCACCATCCGCCCGGTACCACTCGGCCACCGCGCCGCGGAACGCCAGCACGGACTTCTGGATGAACACGGCCTTCGCGGCGGCGTCGGTGAACTCCGGCGTCCGCAGCCGCCGGTGCACGGCCTCCTGCGTGGCCGGCGGCGCGAAGTCGAACGCCTCGTTCAGCATCAGGTCGACCTGGATCAGGCCCTCCAGCGCGTCCGCCGCCGCCCGGAACAGCCGCTCCACCTCGCCGGGCAGCCGGTGGTCGGCCGCCTCGCGCGCGGGCGCGGACCCGACCAGCAGGGCCAGCTGCCGGCCGATGGCCGAGAACTGCCGGTCCGACGACGTGCGCACGCCGTCCACGTGCTCCGCCAACTGCTCGATGAACCCGTAGATGCTGGACTGCTGGCGCGACAACTGGTCCATCCGCTGCCGCAGCGCGCTCACCGGGTCCTGCGCGGTCTCCCCGGTCAGCACGATGCTCGTCGCACCGACCAGCGCCTTGAAGTCGTCCGCGAACGTCCGTTCCGAGTAGACCAGCGGTTCGCGGCCCAGCGGTTCGCGCAGCTGGATCGCCACGCCGTCCGCGAGCACCCCGTTGACCAGCAGCACGACCTCGGCGTCGGACTCGGCCTCGCGCACCGCCGACACCCGACGCATCACCGAGGTCACGTCGGCGTTGTCCAGGAGGGACCCGGTGACCAGCACCGCGCACCTGCCGTCGCGGTCCGGGAAGGTGATCCAGAAGTCCGCCATGGACTCCTCGCCCGCGCCGAGCAGGTGGTTGCGCCAGTACTCCCAGCCGTTCGCGTCCAGCAGCCGCCGCACCGAACCGTCCAGGTCGTCCGCGCTCAACGAGCCGAACAGGTCGCGCGCCGCCTGCCGCACCATCTCGTCGGTCGCGGTCACCTCCGGGTCGCCGGTCGCGTTCGCCCGGTCGTCCACGAGCCGGAACACCCGGTGGCACAGGCGGACCACGTTGCGGGTGTTGCCGCCGGCCACGTCGCGCAGGTACCGCACGGTCTCCGGCGTGAACGGCGCGAGCGCCGCCACCCCCGTCACGGCCTCCTGCGCGCGCAGGACGAACTCGCGCACCTGCGCGTGACCGAGCCCGGACATGGTCACGGTGTACGGGATGCGCTGCCGGACGGCGGGCGACAGCACCGCCTTGAACTCCGGCAGGCCGCACAGCACCAGGCACGCGCCGGCCTTCGCGAACACCTGCAACATGGTCTGGAACGCGGCCATGGTCCGGGCCTGCGGCCGACTGTCGGCGGAGAAGATCTTGTCCAGCTCGTCCACGGCCAGCACGAACCGCCGCTGCCGCCCGCCGAACAGCAGGGCGAACACCCCCATCGCCTCCAGCGCCGCGACCTCGGTGTCGATCGGCGCGGTGATGCCGCGCTCCACCAGCACCTGGTCCGGTGCGCCGCCCAGCAGCCACGACCACACGGCGTGCTCGAAGCCGGGCCGCAGCAGCAACGTCAGCGCGGTGCCGAAGTCCTTGTTGTTGGTGACCTGCCGCAGCTTGTCCTGGACGGTCCGCAGCAGCGCGCTCTCCATGAGCCCCAGCCGCTCCACGACCTCCTGCGGCTCCAGGCTGCGGCTGCCCAGCCACTCCAGGGTCTCGGCGGTCAACCCGGTGCTCTGCAACGACTCCGCGACGATGTCGGCGTAGTAGTCGCTGACCTGCGCGCGCACGCCGTCGCGCCCGAGCCGCTGCATGAACCGCCGGTACAGCTCGACGAAGCTCTCCGCGGTCGCCTCCAGGTACAGCGCGCGCGACGGGTCGTCGAGCACCTTGCGGGCGTGCCGCACCAGCCGCACGGCGAGGTGGGTCTTGCCGGTGCCGTAATCGCCGAGCACGGCCAGCACGGTGCCCGCGCCCGGCTCGGCCCGCAGGTACCCGTCGAGGTGGGCGACCGCCTGGCGGGAGGCGTCGGTGGAGATGGTGACGTCGACCGCGTCGAAATCGTCCTCGACGTCGTCGATGATCAGCGCGACCGCCATCGGCGAGAAGGGGTTCTTCCGCAGGTGCGGGAGTTCGTCGCTGCCGTTCATGGCTGCATCCCCAGTCCGTTGAGGTACGCCCGGATGTCGTCCACCGTCACCTGGTCGGCTTCGGTGTAGCTTAGGCCGGCTTCGAGCTTCCGCTCGTACGTGCCGTGCAGGATCCGCTGCAACATCGCGACCGATCGACATATTTTGCTGAGCAATTCGGCCGCCTGATCGCTCAGTTGTGGATAAATTCCGGCCGCGGTGTGCCGGGCCAGCCGGTCGTCCGCGAACCGCTCCGGGTCGCCGTCCTCCAGCCCGCCGACCAGCAGCGTGATCGGCGGGACCCACGCCTCCAGCCGGCGGACGAGTTCGGCGATCTCGTCCGCGCCGAAGAACGCGGACTCGGCGAAGAACAGCACGCGCGGACTGCGCAGTTGACGCGCGTACCGGATGACCTCGTCCAGCAGTTCGTTCGGCGAGGGCAGCAGCACGAGCAGCACCACGTCGACGTCGAGCGCGCGGCCGAGCCGGGGGAAGATCCGCTTGGGGTTGTCCCGGTCGCCGCGCAGCGTCTCGGCCGACTGCGGGCTCATCGCCCCGTGGTCGACCAGCTTGTCGAAGAGTTGGTCGCACACCTGCACGGTGCGCTCGTGGATGGACAGCTCCTCGTCCTCGGGCAGGCACCCGGTGAGGTCGATCACGACCCCGCGCAGGCCGCGTCCGGCCAGCTCCCGCACGGTCCAGTCGGCGCACCGGTTGACCAGCGCGGTCTTGCCGCAGCCGGAATCGCCGGTGACCAGCACCAGGCGGCCGTCCTCCAGCACGCCGGTCAGGTCGCCGACCTCCTGCTGGAACTCCTGGAACGCGCTCTCGGCGCCGTCGACGTCGACGTAGTAGTCGCGGTGCGCTTTGCGGTCCCACGGGCGCAGCGGGCGCATCGGCGTGCTTTCCCAGCCGGGGAGCGGGAAGGGGTTGATGGGGCGGCGCGGGACGTTCATCCGCCGGCCGCCGCGCGTGGTGCGGAACGTGCGTGTGATGCGGGTCGTGCGTGCGGTGCGGGTCGTGCGGGGTGTGCGTGTGGTGCGTGCGGTGCGGGGTGTGCGTGTGGTGCGGTTGGCGCTGGGTGACAGAGGTGGCGGTTGGGCGTCACCCGGTCGAGGGGTTGCCGTGGTCGCCGGTGAGCGCGGGGCGGTGTGGCGGACGGGTGTGGCGGGACGCCGCGCGGGGCCGGTAAGTGGCGGCGCGGGGCAGATCGCGAAGAACGCGCAGGTGCGTGGTGGCATGGGGGGACGGCGGCGCGATCCGCCCGCCCGCGACCCATGCGCACCCCCCGCTCAACGACCGCACCAGCCTACCGACGGAGAGTCGCACACGAGGACGGATTCGTTAACGGCCTTACCCGGATGGCGGACGGCCGTTGCTCCTTTCCACAAAACGCGGAATCGCGGAGCGGAATCACCACGCGGCGGGCGCGTAGTCCTTGAGGAAGCAGCCGCGCAGGTCCTCGCCGAGTTCGCCGCGCACGATCGGGTCGTACACCCGGGCCGCGCCGTCGACCAGGTCCAGCGGCGCGTGGAACCCCTCGGCGGCCAGCCGCATCTTGGTCGGGTGCGGGCGCTCGTCGGTGATCCAGCCGGTGTCGACGGCGGTCATCAGGATGCCGTCGGTCTCCAGCATCTCCTCGGCGCTGGTCCGGGTCAGCATGTTGAGCGCGGCCTTGGCCATGTTCGTGTGCGGGTGGCCGGGACCCTTGTAGGCGCGGCTGAACTGGCCCTCCATCGCGGAGACGTTCACCACGTACTTGCGCCGCGCGGTCGACGCGGCCATGGCCGGCCGCAACCGGGAGATCAGGATGAACGGCGCGGTGCTGTTGCACAGCTGCACCTCCAGCAGCTCGACCGGGTCGACCTCGTCGACCCGCTGCACCCAGCTGTTCACCGAGGCCACGTCCGGCACCAGGCCGCCGGCGTCGATCAGCTCCGACCCGGCGGTCAGCGCCAGCGCGGTGACCTCGGGCATGCTCGCGGCGAGCCCGTCGAGCCCGCTGGTCAGCGCGATCGGGTGGGCGGCCACGCCGTGCCCGAAGGTGATCAGCTCGGGGAGCGGGCCGGCGGGCAGCGGCGCGTTCTCGGCGGCGACCAGCGGCGCGTACGCGTCGGACGACCGGCGCACGGTCTGCGCGGCGTTGTTGATCAGGATGTCCAGCGGCCCGGCCGAGGCCACCGAGTCGGCCAGCCGGACGACCTGGCTCGGGTCGCGCAGGTCGATGCCGACCACGCGCAGCCGGTGCAGCCACTCCGCGCTGTCGGGCATCGAGGCGAACCGGCGCACGGCGTCGTGCGGGAACCGGGTGGTGATGGTGGTGTGCGCGCCGTCGCGGAGCAGCCGCAGCGCGATGTACATGCCGATCTTGGCCCGGCCACCGGTGAGCAGCGCGCGCTTGCCGGTCAGGTCGGTGCTCGCGTCCCGCCTGCTGCGGTTCAGCTCGGCGCACGCCGGGCAGAGCTGGTGGTAGAAGGCGTCCACCTCGGTGTAGCGCTTCTTGCACGTGTAGCAGGACCGGGCGCGCAGCAGCGTGCCCACCACCGCGCCGGGCTCGGGCTCCTGGAGCAGGACGCCGCGCGTCTCGTCGTCGATGCGGGTCGGCGAGCCGGTGGCGGTCGCCTCGGTCACCGCGCGGTCGGCCTCGGTGACGGCCTGGCGGCGGTCGGCCTTGCGGCGCTTGCGCACCGTCTTGTAGATGCTGGAGGTGGCCCGGCGGATGGCCACCACGTCCGGGTGCTCGGTGGGCAGTTCCTCCACCTGGGCGAGCACCCTCAGGGCGATTTCCATCTCGGCGGGGTCGATTTGCACGGTCAAAATCCTACCTGGGCGAAAATTCGTCCCCCGGATGGGTGAAATCGGCGTGAAGCAGCGCTAGGGTGCCCCGCATGTCTACCGCGGGTCCGCGGGTGCGCCGCCTGGCCCACCCCGACGCCGACATCAGGGCACGGGCGCTGCGCCTGCCCCGCAACCGTCCCGTCCTCGCCGTCCTCGGCCCGGTCGACGCGCCGGAGGCCGAGCGGGCCGCCGCCGTCCTGCCTGTGCTCAGAGCCGTGCTCGCCGCCGCCGCGCAACGCGACGCGGTCGTGCTCACGGCGGGTGCGGACACCGGCATCACGCACCTGGTCGGCCTGGCCGCCGACGCGCTGGACGGCAAGTGGCCCCGGCTGGTCGGCGTCGCGCCGTCCGGGAAGGTCGCGGTGGACGCCGAGCCCGTGGGCGGCGAGGTGCGCCTCAACGGCAACCACGACACGGCCGTGCTGGTGCCCGGCTCGCAGTGGGGCGAAGAGGTGCCGGTGCTGTTGCGGACCGTCGAGGCGATCGCGGGCACCCGCAGGCCGGCGCTCGCGCTGCTGGTCGGCGGCGGGCCCGCGGCGCACGCGGCGCTGGTCGACCACCTGGGGCGGGACCGGCCGTTGCTGGTGCTGGCCGGGACCGGCGGCCTGGCCGACGACCTCGCGGCCGGCCGGGTCGACGGCGACCTGGAGGTGCTGGTGCGCAGCGGCCGGGTGGCCGTGGTGCACCTGGACGAGGGGCCGGACCGGGTGGTGGCGGTGCTGCACCGGGTGTTCGGCGGGAGGCCGGGCGACGCGCTGTACGCCGACGTGCCGCCGCCCGCGGTGTGGCCGCGCCTGCGGTTCCGCGAGCCGTCGCCGGTGCCGGTGATCGATCCCGGGTACGTGCTGGACTACCCGTTGCTGGCGGACGCGATCCACGAGGCGAACCAGGTGGTCGCGCCGGTGCTGCACGAGCAGGAGGTGGCCGCGTTCCGGGAGCGCGAGCGGGCCCGGTTGCTGGTGGTCGCGGCGATCGCGGCGGGGTTCGCGGCGACGGCGTTCGGGGCGTTGCAGGCGTGGCTGCGGGACGAGCCGTGGCCCGGCGTGCTGCTGGCGGTCGCCGGGGCGGGTGCGGCGGTGTTGGCGGTGCTGGGGCGTGGCGGGGAGAACCCCGACGCGCGGGCTCGGGCGGAGCGGTTGCGGGCGTTGTACTTCGACCACTTGGCCGCGCCGGCGGCGGTCGACGGGGTGGAGCGCGAGGAGCGGGCGCGGGAGTTGGCGACCGAGGTGGCGCGCCACCGTCACGAGCCGGCGGGGCGGTCATGAGCGGCGGAGTCGTGCGTGGTGAGGCCGTGAGCGGTGGCGCGGCGGGTGTCGATGCTGCGAGCGGTGGCGCGGTGGGTGGCGGCGCGGTGGGTGTCGAGGCCGTGAGTGGTGGGGCTGTGGGTGGTGGGGCTGTGGGTGGTGGGGCTGTGGGTGGTGGGGCTGGGAAGCCTGGAGGCGACGCCGGGCGGGACGACCACCGTGAGCAGTTCCTGCGGGCGTACCTGAGGCATCGCGTCGGCGAGCGGCTGGCCGGGTTCGAGCAGGCCCGCAACCGGTACGCGTCGGCTCGGCGGTGGACGACGGCGTCGACTGTGTTGTTGTTCACGGCGGCAGCGGCGGCGGGCGCGGTCGCGGTGGCCGACCCGGGGCGGCGGGCACTGTGGGGGTTCCTGGCCACGGTCGCGGCGGCGCTGGCGACGGCGGTCGCGGTGTACGAGGCGGCGTTCGCGTTCCGGGCCCAGGCGCGCAGGTCGGCGCACGGTGTGGCGTTGCTGCACCTGCTCCAGGCGCACGGCGCGCCGCAGGGCGAGGACGGCGTGGACGTTTTCCGCACCGAAGTGGAAAGCGTGTTGCGGCATTCGGACTAGTTCGGTCCGACCCGGTGCTATTGCCCGGTCTTATGGATTCGGGGAGTGGAACCTGCCCTTTTGCGTTTTCCCCCACTAAAGTCGGGCACTCCGCGCCGTTTTCCGTGGAGGTTCCCGTGCCACCGAAGATGAAGAAGATCCGGATCCGTCTGCCCGGACCTGTCCCGCTGGCCGCCGCCGCGTGCCTGGTCCCGGCTCTGGCGAGCTGACCTGATGGCCGACCACCTGTGGCTCCGCGCCCGCCGCGCGGTCGACCGCGCCCGGCTGCGCTCCGGGCTGGAACTGCCGCCCGCGCTGGCCGACGTGGACGCGCACCGCGGGCTGCGCGGCCCGTACACCGCCGGCGGGACCCTGTTGCGGGCGTTGGCCGACGACGCCTTCGCGCGGTGTCCCGAACTCGCCGCGCGGCACAACACCGAGCTGGCCACGGCCGCGCCGGAACTCGCGGTGTCGGTGCCGACGGCGTGGGCCACCCTGGAGTGGACGGTCGGCGACGAGCAGCGCACCCGGTACTACTCGCGCCTGCACACCAGGAACATCGCCAACGGCATCGCGGACTTCCTGCGGGCGTACCTGGCGGCGCTGGGCGACGAACCGCGCACGCTGTTCGTGGACAACGTGCACCACGCGGACCCGACGGATCGCGAGCTGCTGGCGGTGTTGTTGCGGCGGCAGGACATTCCGCAGCTGACGATCGTGGTGGGCACCGGCCTGGACCCGGTGGTCGACCCGCCGGGCGAGGTCGCGGTGTCGCTGGCGGAGGTGCTGCCGGCGTTCGCGCGCCGGGTGGACTGCGTGGTGGAGACCACGCCGGCCGGCGATTACGTGCTCAGCGACGGCACGACGGACGACCCGGCCGCCGTCGAGGTGTACTCGGCGTTGCCGGCGCAGGAGCGGGCCCGGCGGCACGACGCGCGGTGCGCCGAGCTGTACGCGCTGGGCGAGCAGTCGCTGGCGTTGGGGGCGATTCCGTTCCACGCGGTGCGGGGCAGCCGGCCCGAAGCGGGCGTGCAGGCCGTCAAGCACGCGTTGGGGCACTGCCGCAAGGTGGGGCTCTACCACGCGGCGGCGTCGTTGGCGTTGCTGGGGCGGGACCTGGTCGAGCGGGGTTCCGGCGATTGGTGGCACTTCACCGAAGCGGCGGGGGCTTCGTTGGCCGTTGCCGGGCGGGCGGAGGAAGCGGCCGTCGTCTACGAGTCCGCCTCGCAGGTGGTGGACGGCGTGGCCCAGCGGCTGCGACTGGCGTACGGGATGGCGATGCTGCACGTGCGCCACCTGCCGGAATCGCAGCGGGACCTGGGGCGGGCCCGCGC
The DNA here is from genome assembly GCF_056640475.1 of Saccharothrix sp. NBAS 001. Lineage (NCBI taxonomy): Bacteria > Bacillati > Actinomycetota > Actinomycetes > Pseudonocardiales > Pseudonocardiaceae > Saccharothrix > Saccharothrix sp. NBAS 001. The sequence continues at coordinate 5,464,933 of NZ_CM153251.1, read as the reverse complement.
GTACATGAACCAGGCCCTGGCGCTGGCGGCGGAGCTGGACGACCCGGAGGGGTGCGTTTTCCACTCGGTGTTCGCGCGCAACGGAGTGGCGCTGGTGGAGATGCGCGAAGGCCGGGTGGCGGAGGCGTTGCGGCTGATCGAAGAGGGGCGGGCCGCGCTGGACCGGGTGTTCGGCGATGACGAGCACCCGTTGTTGCGTTCGGTGTTGCGCCTGAACCGGGGTGTGCTGCTGGGCATGGCGGGGAGGCCGGAGGAGGCGTTGGCCGAGCACTCCGCCAACGCGTTGGTGGATCCGGGTTTCTTCGAACACCACTTCCACCGGGGGGTGTTGTTGCGGCGGCTGGGGCGCAACGAGGAAGCGGCGGCGGCGTTCGAGCGGGTGCTGCCGTTGTCCCCGCCGTTTCCCGAGGTGCACTACAACCTGGGTGACGTGCTGTTGGAGTTGGGGGACGTGCGGCGTGCGCTCGCGGCGTTCGACTACGTGCTGGAGTTGGATCCGGGACATGTGCCGGCGTTGGTGAACCGGGCGTCGCTGCGGTGCGAGGTGGGCGATTCGCACGGCGCTTGGGACGACGTCCGGGCCGGATTGGCGTTGTCGGCGGACAACGTGCACCTGATGTGCGTGCAGGGGCGGTTGTTGGTGGAGGGCGGGGATCCCCGGCGGGCGTCGGACGTGGTGACGGCGGCGTTGCGGGTGGATCCCGGGTTCGCGCCGGGGTGGGCGTTGCGGGGGCAGATCCGGTTCGAGGGCGGGGATTTCGACGGGGCGTTGGCGGATTTCGACCGGGCGGTGGGGTTGGCCGATCTGCCGGAGGTGCGGTTCAACCGGGCGGTGGTGTTCGAGAAGGTGGGGCGGTTCGGGGACGCTGCGGCCGACTACCGGTCGGTGTTGGCGGTGACGGACGACGCTGATGCCCGGTCGCGCTTGGAGTTCTGCGTCAAGGCGGCTGCGGCTGCGGCGGCTGCTGCTGCTCGGTAGGAGTGGTGGGGGAGGGAGTGGTGGGGGAAGGGGAGGGGGAGAGGGGGAAGGGAGGAGGGGGGAAGGGGAAGGGAGGAGGGGGAAGGGAGGAGGGGGAAGGGAGGAGGGGCGGGATAGGGAATCCTGATGGGCTGATCAGTGGTAAGCGCTTGCTGGTGGGTGTGGGCCGGCGATAATGTGCGGCACATTTCGGGCGCGGTTCTGCTGGGGAGAGCGCATGGGATCGTCCGTTCGGGGTGGGTAGGCGCGGTGGAGATCCGCAGGTTGGATCCGGATGAGCTGGTACGTGATGACGGGTTGGTGGCACGGCGGTTGATGCCGTGGCCGTTGGTGAACGCACCCTTCGACGGGTCGTGGTGCGTGGTGCGGCCAGGGGCTTCGTCGTCCACGCACGGGCATCGGGAGCATGAGATCTGGGTGGCTGTGTCAGGGGTTGCGGAGATCGTGACGGCTGACGGGGCGGTGCCGTTCGCGGCTGGTGACATCGTGCACTTTCGGCCTTACGAGGACCACCAGGTGGTGAACCGGTCGGAGGAGGATTTCCAGTTCTTCGCGGCTTGGTGGGATTTGGAGATGGCGGAGAGGTACGCGGCACGTGATGAAGACGGGGTGTGACCGGTTGCCGGTGGCGGCGCTGCTGGCTGCTGGGCGGAGTTGGTAGCTGCTGGGCGGAGGTGGTGGTGGCCGGTGGTGGTGGTTGGCGGCGGCGGTGGTGCTGGTAGTGGCTGGTTGGCCTGGCCGGATGGTGGCTGAGGGCTTCGGCGCGGTGTTGGAGCGGTTGGCGGAGCGCAGGCAGCGGGAACTGGGTGAGGTGGCCCGGTTGGCCGATGTGGATGGCCTGGAGGAAGTGCTTCGGGGCGCTTTGCCGAGTCCGTCCTCGTTGCGGCGGCTCGCTGTCGTCCTCGGTCTGCGCGCACCGGACCTTTTCGTGATGGCCGGTGTCGACGTGCCGGAAGATCTCGCTCCGGTGGATGGTCGGGCGGGCTCGGCGGTGCCTGATCTGATTCGGATCGTGGTCGACCTGCGGGTGGGACAACGGGACGTCGTGCGCGAGTTCGCGGCGTCGCTGCCCCAGGCGTCGAGGGTGCCCGGGGTTGGGTTGCCGGTGTTCGAGCGGTATCCGGATGGCCCCGGTGGCGTGCTGATGCGCTTGGCGCGGAATCGCAATCTCGGCTGGGGGCCTTTGTCCAAGACCTTCTACGCGGTCACGGGCCGCTACTGGTCTGCTGCCACGTACGGTGGGGTCGGGCGTGGCACGGTTGGTCTGACTGTTGACCTTGTGGACGACTTCGGCGCTGTTCTCGGGGTGCCGTCGGGGGATTTGGCGGTGGTGACGGGGATCGGGTCGTCGGACGCGTCTTCGGTGGGCAAGGCGATCGACGGTGTGGCGGAACTGATTTGGGACGTGCGGCGACTTACCCGGAGTCAGGTTCGGGAGGTCGCGGATCTCGCGTTGGCGCTTAAAGAGTCCTCGCCGGACGGGCGAGCCGCCAAGGATGACGAAAAGAAAGGGCGGGCGTCGTGTCATCCCCGTACGGCCCGGTCGGAGACAACCACCCTTGAGTAGGGAGCGCAAGCGAAAAGCGTGCTTGCGCTCCCTACTCAAGCGCGGTTCGCTGCGCGCGGGCCATACGGGGATGACACGACGCGGGTTGGGTCGTGGTTGGGGATTGGCGTGGTGGGGGGTTTGTGTGGGTGGGGGGATTGTGTGGGTGGGGGGATTGTTGTGCTGCCAGTTGGGCGCGGGAGTGGACGCCGAGTTTGCGGTAGAGGCGGGTCAGGGTTGCTTCTACCGTCTTCACGCTGACGGCGAGGGTTGCGGCTGCTTGGTGGTTGGTCGCGCCGGTTTTGATCAGTTCTGCCAGTCTGGTTTCGGTCGGGGTCAGGTTGCCGTTGGTGGGTGGGTCCAGCCTGTGCAGTTCTGCGGTGGCCAGCGCGGTCCAGGGGTGGGCCCGGTGGGTTGTGAAGAGTTCGATGGCTGCGGCGAGGGTTGTTCTTGCGGCTCCCCGGTGGCGTTGTCGGCGTTGCGCCGAGGCCAGGGCCAGCAGGGTGCGGCCTGCTTCCAGGGGGAGGCCCAGGGTGGTGAACCTGGTGGCGGTGAGGTCCAGCAGGTGGGTGTCCGCCTTGAGGATGGCCTGGGTCCGGTCGAGCATGGCCAGCACCGAGGGGCGGTTCAGCGTTTCGGCGGTGTGCCTGGTGCGGGTTGCCAGGCGGGTGGCTTCGGTCGGGTTTCCCGTTGCGGCAAGGGCTTCTGCCAGGTCTGCGTGCCATCTGAGGATGGACGGGTCGGCTACTTGTTGCGCCTCTTCGAGTTCTTGCACGCGGGTCAGTGAAGTTGTTGCCCGGTCGGGGTTGCTGGTGATCAGGTGGACCGTCCCCAGAGCGTGCAGGCAGCGGGAGAGGTAGACGCGGTCGTGTTCCTGTTCCGACGCGGTCGCGCCTCTGGTGGCGTACTCGACGGCCCGGGTGAAGGTGCCGCCCGCCATTTCGGCCAGCGCTGCGGTGTACCAGGCCGGGCCTGGGGACAGGGCCTGTTCGGCGGTTCGGGTGGTGGCGCGGGTGGCGTGGACGAGGGCCGCTGCGCAGTTGCCCGCTCGTGCCTCGATCTCGGCCAAAGAGCGCAGGATGTCTACCACGTCTACTGCGGCACCTGAGCGTTCTGCGGCGGGCAGCAGGGCGAGCAGGCGGGTTCTGGCCTGGATGAGGTTGTCGTCGAAGAAGTCGTGGCGCACCGCCAGGTACTCGGGGGAGTCGTGCACGGCGATGTCGTGGGTGGGGAGCGCCAGGGCTTTGGCGAGGGCTGTTGTCGGCAGGCCCCGGATCCTGGCCGTTCTGGCGATCATGGTCAGGGCGCGGGCCTCGGTGGTGGGGTCGTCGCCCTGGTTGGCGAGGTCTGCGGCTTCCTGGGCTCGGCGGTGGGACGCGGTCGGGTCGCCGTCGGAGAGGTTGGCCTGTACGGCCTCCAGTACGCGGATCGTTGCTTTGAGGGCGGGGTCGTCGCCGGCGTCGGCTGTGGCGTGGGCGAACTGTTCGGCGGCGTCGGCCAGGGCCTGGCCTGCCACGTCGATGAGGGAGAGCCTCGCCCTGACGCGGAGGGCGGGGTCTGTGGTGCGGGACAGGACGAACGTGGCCGCTGTGTAGGTCTGGTCTTCGAGACCTGCCCGGCCCGCGTCTTCGGCGGCCTGGGTGGCGTGGGCGACGGCTTCGGCCTCGTTCTCTGTCTTGTGCGCGGCCTGGAGGCTGAGGGTTGCGGCCAGGGCTCGGTGTCCCAGTGCTCTCGCCTGCGCGGCCGCTGTTGCCGCCGAGGTGGCCAGGGCGGTGTTCTTGGTGTCGGTCGACTGTGCTTTGTGGAGGGTGCGGAGGGTGGGGTCGTCCACGGCCGTGGCCAGTTTGGCGTGTAGGCGCAGGCGTTCGGGGTAGGGGGTGGTGGCGGCGATGGTGGCTTTGATGGCACCTGCGGTGAAGTGGACCTGGCCGGTGTCGTCGGTGTAGGTGAGGTCTGCGGCTTCCGCTTCGGTCAGGTCTGTGCCGCCTGCGCGGTGCAGGGTGATGAGGGTGGGGGCGTCCGTGAAGGCTGCCAGTCGGAGTGTGTGCCTTGTGGCGTCGGTTAGGTGGGACAGTCGGGTGGTTATCTGGTGTTGCAGGAGGGGCGGGAGGGGTGGAGGGAGTGGGGGGTTGAGTGAAGGGGTGAGTGAGGGGGTGAGTGCGGGGGCGTAGGTGAGGGTCATGGCGGGGTTTCCGGCGGTCATGGTGTGGATCTTGGCTGCTTGGCGGTAGCTGATGTCGTAGTGGGCCAGGAGTTCTGCGGTGCCGTCCGGGGGGAGTGCGCGCAGGGCGAAGGTTGTGGGGTGTTCGCCGCAGAGGGTTTTGGCTCTGTCTGGGAAGTTGTGGTGGGTGGTGGTGCGTTCTGCGGCGATTACGCGTAGGTGGTTGGCGTGGCGTAGGGCGTAGGTGAGCAGGTTCGCGCTGAGTGGGTCCAGCCATTGGGCGTTGTCGATGATCAGGAGGGTCTGGGGGAGGGACTGTATGAGGGCCAGGGCTTCCAGTGGGGTGGGGGTTGGACTGAATTGGGTGGTGGGGGCGGGGTGGTTCGCGGCGGCGGCCAGTTCGGCCAGGGCGGTGCCCGGGGTTGTGGTGTCGGGTGGTTGTGGGGCGATCATGAGGTGGGATTCGGCCCTTGCCGCCAGGGCTTTGGCCACGGTGGTCTTTCCGGTGCCGGGTGGGCCGTGGAGGACCAGCCTGGGGTGTTCCAGGTCGGTCAGCCGGATACCGATCAGCGGGTGGGCCATCTGCCCATCTTGAGGGTGTTCGGGGGTGCCGGCCAGGGGTGCTAGGGGTTTCCCTGATTTCGGTGTGCGGGGTTCGCGCATAGCGTCGGAGGCCCTGCAAACCGTTTCCCTGTGGAGTATTTCCCATGCGATTGCGAACACTTGTGTGGTTGGCGTGCGCGTGTGCGGTGGGTGTCTCGTCCGCCGGTGTGGCTGTGGCGGCTCCTGCTTCGCCTGTGGTCGAGGCGCTTCAGCGTGATCTGGGGCTTTCCCGTTCGGAGGCCGAGGGCCGGTTGGGTGCCCAGGATGCCGCTGTGCGCGTGGTCGGGTCTTTGCCGCGTGCCGGGGTGGCCGGGTATTGGCTGGCCGGTGGGGTGTTGAAGGTCGCGGTGAGTGATGTGGGGGTGGTCGACCTCGTTCGGGGCTTGGGGGCCGAGCCTGTTGTGGTGCGGCGGGATCGGGCCGAGTTGGAGCGGCTGGTCGGGGTGGTGGCCGGGGCCGCGTTTCCCGGTGTGGTCGGGTGGGGTGTCGACCCGGGGTCGAACGGGGTGGTGGTTCGGATCGACCGGTCTCGGACCGCTCGGGAGTTCCCGGTCGTCGACGGGGTCCGGGTTGTCGAGACCTGGTCCTCGCCGGTGCAGCAAGGGGGGACCGTGCAGCCTGGCGGCCCTTGGTGGCCGGGTGGGGAGAGCAACTGCTCGATCGGCTTTCCGGCGGTGGATGCCGGTGGGGGCAAGCACTTTCTGACTGCGGGGCACTGCACGAACGACGTGGACCAGGCGGCTTACGGGCAGAGCGGGCAGCAGAACCGGCTTGGTACCTCGAACGTCGGTGGCGGGCGCAGCGTCAACGCGCGTGAAGGCGACATGGGCGTCGTCGCGGTGACCGAGGCGGGGTGGGCGTTGTCCTCCTCGGTGAACACCTGGGGAGGTTCTCCTGTTGTCGTTTCCGGTTCCGTGGAGCCGGTTGTGGGGCAGGCGGTGTGCCACTCGGGGAACACGTCGAAGTGGACGTGCGGTGAAGTCACCGCCGTGAACCAGACGATCGACTACGGCAGCGTGGTGGTCGAAGGGCTGGCGACGACCACGGCCTGTTCGCTGGGTGGCGATTCGGGTGGTGCCTGGCTGGCCGGGGACAAGGCGGTCGGGTTGCACTCTGGTGGCAAGTCGTCCTGCTCGCCGGGTGGGGCCGACGACCAGTCGATCTTCCAGCCGGTGGGCGAGGCGTTGCGGAAGTGGGGGCTTTCGCTGGTCACCGGTGGCGGTGGCGGTGATGTGGAGGCTCCCGGTGTGCCCGGCGACGTGAAGGTCACCGGGACCACGGCCGGCTCGGTTTCGTTGGCGTGGACGGCTTCTTCGGACAACGTCGGCGTGGTGGGGTACGACGTCCAGCAAGGGGGTGCGGTGGTGGCCTCCGGTGCGGGGCTGTCGGCGACGGTGACCGGGTTGGCGGCCGACACGGTGTACACCTTCACGGTCCGCGCCCGTGATGCGGCCGGGAACGTGTCCGGCGCGAGTGCGGCGGTGTCCGCGCGCACGCAGGCCGGTGGCGGTGGCGGGCGGACCGTGCGGTCGGACACCGACTACCCGATTCGGGACTTCCAGGTGGTGTCCAGCTCGGTGACGTCCGGGTTGTCGGGTGCCGCGGGGAGTGCGGTGACGGTCGTCGTCTCGGCGCGCCACACGTGTTCGCAGGACTTGACCATCACGTTGGTGGGGCCGTCGGGGCGGACGTATCCCTTGCAGCGCTACGGGGGCTACCCCTGCACGGCGTTCCCGGGGTCCCGCACGTTCACTGTGAACAACGTCGCCGAGCAGGCCGGTGGAAAGTGGACACTCCGCGTCGGCGACAACGGGCCGGGTGACGTCGGTGTGCTGGACGCGTGGTCGGTGACGCTCTGAACACCGTGTGACAGTTCGGGTTCAGCTGGCCGCCGCGGTCAATCCCGTGGCGGCCAGTTTCGGCGCACGGCCCCAGACCCGTTCCTGGTAGACCTGCAAGAGGGCGGCGTGGATGTCGTCGATGTACTCCGCCGCCTGACGATCCCGTTGCCACGCCAGCGTTACGCGGCGGTGAACGGGGTTGCCCACGATCGGCTTCAGGACCACTCCGGGCAGTTCCTGGGACGTGGGGAAGAAGCAGGCCACGGTCTGCGCCGAACGCACCAGTTCGGCCGCTGCGGCGGGGTCGACGCCGAAGTGCACGCAGCGGGGCGTGAAACCGGCCGCTTCGCAGGCCAGGTGCAGGTTGAGCTTGCCGCCGCCGTAGTTCTCCTCGGGCACGGCCCAGTCCTCGTCGGCCAGTTCCGCCAGCCGGATCTCGGCGCGGGCCGAGAGGCGGTGGCCGGCCGGTATTCCGACCAGCATGGGTTCGACCACCACCGGTCGGCAGTCGACCTCTTCGGGAATCCGCAGTGGACTCTGTGGAAACTCCACGACCAGTGCCACGTCGAGCTTCCCGGAACGCACCAGTTCCAGCACCGCGTCGCAACTGCGCTCGATGTGCGTGGTCTGCGGCTGGTCGGGCAGCAGGTCGCGCACCACGCCGACCAGCAACGGGGTCAGCGAGCCCGCCACGCCGCCCAGCCGGATTCCCAGGCTGCCGCTCTCGGCGGCGATCTTGCGGGCCGTGACGAGCAGGTCGTCGAATCGTTCCACCAGGTCACGGGACCGCTGGAGGACGTGGCGGCCCAGCTCGGTCAGCTCCACGCCGTCACTGCGGCGCACGAACAGGGGGCCGCCGAAGCCGCGTTCGATGCGGCGGAGCTGCGCGGTCAAGCCGGCCTGCGCGATCTTGAGCGAGGAAGCGGCCCGGCTGATGCTGCCCGCTTCGGCCACGGTCAGCACAACGTGGAGGTGTCTCAGCTCCATGTGCACTTCCGCAGCCTAGGGCAAACGGATCACCTCAAACACCGACCGTGCGAGTGTGGCGGGTTGACGCTGCGTCGAGGAGTCGTCGTATCCGGTTGCTCCAAGAGGTGCATAACTGGCGAGTTATCGCCACCTGCCACCTCCCCGCAAGAGTCGGGTCTCCACCACTCTGCTCCATGGCTCGGCGATCCCTGGGAGGTGTGAGCGACATGAGGAAAGCGTTGCGGCTGCGACGGCTTTCCCGGCCGCGCGACGACCGGTACCTCTTCGTCCCGCTGGACCACAGCGTCTCCGACGGCCCTGTGGTGCCCAACGACCGGTGGCACGACTTGATCAGGTCGGTCGTGGTCGGCGGTGCGGACGCCATCATCGTCCACAAAGGACGGGTGCGCACGATCGACCCGCTGGTGCTCGGCGGCTGCGCGTTGGTCGTGCACCTGAGCGCGGGCACGGCGCACGCCGCCGACGCCAACGCCAAGGTGCTCGTCGGCGAGGTGGAGGAGGCGTTGCGGCTGGGCGCGGACGCGGTCAGCGTCCACGTCAACATCGGCTCCGACACCGAGGAGCGGCAACTGGTCGACTTCGGGGTGGTCGCGAAGGCGTGCGACGCGTGGAACGTGCCGCTGATCGCGATGGTCTACCCGCGCGGACCGCGCATCCTCGACCCGACCGACCCGGCGCTGCTCGCCCACGTGGTCAACATCGCCGTCGACCTGGGCGCGGACCTGGTCAAGACGAACCTGGCGCTGCCCGCGGAGCGGATGGCCGACGTGGTGGCCGGCTGCGCGATCCCGGTGCTCGTCGCGGGCGGCCCCGCGACCGGCGGCAGCCTGGTCGACTACGCCCGCGCCTCGATGGCGATGGGCTGCGCGGGCCTGGCCGTGGGCCGGCGCGTGTTCACCTCACCGGCCCCGATGACGCTGGTCGCCGAGTTGGCGTCGGTGGTCCACGCGGACCAGCCCGCCGACCTCGTGCCCGCCATGACCGGCGCGGTCTCCTGAACTCTCCCCCCATTGGAGTCTGGCGTTGAAATTCGCCTGGATCGACCTGCGAACCGTTCCCGAGGCGCACCGCGAAGCCGTGGTCGACGCCACCGTGCACGCCCGGCTCGCCGGGGTCGTGTCCGACGACCCCGCCCTGCTGGACACCCTGCCGCCCACGGTCGCCCGCGTGCTGATCGCGCCGGAGGCGGTGGACAGCCCGCACCTGGTCGCCGTGACCGTGGACGACCAGGACCGGCTGGACCGGCTGACCGCGACCGCCGCGTTCGTCCGGGTCACCGACGACCGGACGCTGAAGCTGGCGTGCGCGGCGGCGGTGCGGCTGGAGCACACCGTCGTGGAGTTCGCCGACCCCACGAAGATCCCGCTGGAGATCGTCATCGCCGCCGCGGACGGCGCGGCGGGCCGGCTGGTCACCGTCGTCGCGGACCTGGAGGAGGCGGCGATCGTCCTGGACGTGCTGGAGCACGGCTCGGACGGCGTGCTGCTCGCGCCGCGCGACGCGGCCGACGTGTTCGGCCTGGCCCGCCTGCTGGAGGCCACCACGCCGCCGCTCACCCTGACCACGCTCACCGTGGCGGGCATCGAGCACAACGGCCTGGGCGACCGGGTGTGCGTGGACACCTGCTCGCACTTCCGCGAGGACGAGGGGATCCTGGTCGGCTCGTTCTCGTCCGGTTTCATCCTGTGCTGCAGCGAAACCCACCCGCTGCCCTACATGCCCACCCGGCCGTTCCGGGTCAACGCGGGCGCCCTGCACTCCTACGTGCTCGGCCCGGACAACCGCACCAACTACCTGTCCGAGCTGCGCACCGGCAGCGCGGTGCTGGCGGTGGACTCCGAGGGCCGGACCCGCAAGCTCACCGTCGGCCGGGCGAAGCTCGAATCCCGACCGATCCTCACGATCACCGCGCACTCGCCGGAGGGCGTGACGGTCAGCCTCACCGTGCAGGACGACTGGCACGTGCGCGTGCTCGGCCCCGGCGGCAAGGTCCGCAACGTCACCGAGCTGCGCCGGGGTGACGAGCTGCTGGGCTACGTCGCGACCGAGCAGCGGCACGTCGGCATCCCCATCGGCGAGTTCTGCAAGGAGACCTGACCGATGCGCGAGTTCGTCTCCGACCTGCTGCGCCGCCACGGCGACGACGTGCCGGTGTTCAGCCACCAGCACACCGTGACGCACGGCCGGCTGCGCGAAGCCGTGGCGGGCGAGGCGGGGCTGTTCGCCGCGGCCGGGGTGGGCGAGGGCAGCACGGTCGCGGTGCAGGTGCCGCCGAGCTTCACCCGGCTCGAAGTGGTGCTGGCGCTGTGGACGCTGGGCGCGCGGGTGATCTCGCTGGACCCCCGGTTCACCCCCGCCGAGCGCGAGGTGGAGTACGCGCTGGCCCGGCCGCAGTTCGTGGTGCGGGCGTCCGGTCGGGTCGGCGGCCGGTTCCGGGAGCGCTTCGAGCTGGTCACCGAGCGCCGCCCGGACGGCGTGCCCGCGCGGACCCGGCACCGCCTGGTGCAGTTCAGCTCCGGCTCGACCGGCACGCCGAAGGTCATCGGCCGCTCCACCGAGTCGATCGTCCGCGAGGTGCTGCGGTTCTCCTCCGCCGAGGGCATGGTCCGGCGCGGCGAGCGGATGCTGCTGCTCAACAGCATGGCGGCCAGCTTCGGCCTGCTCGGCGGGCTGCTGCACGCGCTCGCCGAGGGCGTGCACCTGGTGTTCCCGACCGGCCACACCGCCGAGGAGGTGCAGCGCGTGGCCGCCGAGCACGAGGTGCACTTCGTCACCGGCGTGCCGATGCACTACGCGCGGCTGGCGGCGGCACCGGACCGGGCCGCGCTGCGCACCGTGCGGGCGGCGTTCGCGGGGGCCGAGCCGATGCCGCCGGAGGTCGCCGAGCGGTTCGCCCGGGGCTACGGGTTCACCGTCGGCGAGTGCTTCGGCACCACCGAGACCGGCGCGCTGACCCTGGACGTCGCCGGCACGTCCCGCCCGTCGGTGGGCCGGCCGCTCGGCGACACGACGCTGCGGGTGCGCGACGGCCTGGTCGAGGTCGCCCTGGACGAGTCGCCCTACCTGAACGACGACGGCGTGCGCCGGTACGCGGACGGCTGGTTCCGCACGGGCGACCGGGGCCGGTTCGACCCGCGCGGCAACCTGGTGCTGTTGGGCCGCAGCGATTCGCTGGTCGTGGTGCGGGGCAGCAACGTCGACCTGACCGAGGTCGAGGCCGTCCTGCGCGCGCACCCGCTGGTGGCCGAGTCGATCGTGGTGTTCGACGGCGCGGTGGAGGCGTACGTGAGCGCCGGGGGCGACCCGCCGACCGAGGCGGAGATGCTGGACTGGTGCGCGCAGCGCCTGGCGGAGTTCAAGCTGCCCCGACGCGTGCACGTGCTGCCGGTGCTGCCCCGGACCTCGGGCGGGAAGTTGGTGCGCAACGCGCAGGTGCTCGCCGCCGCGCGCTGACGGCGGCCGGTGTGGCAGGGTGATCCGCGTGGAACAAGTCGTGTTGCTGGACGAGTCGGGAACGAGGATCGGCGTTGCCGACAAGTCGCACGTGCACCACGCGGACACCCCGCTGCACCTGGCGTTCTCCAGCTACCTGTTCGACCCCGCCGGGCGGCTGCTGCTGACCAGGCGCGCGCTGCACAAGAAGACCTGGCCCGGGGTGTGGACGAACACGTGCTGCGGCCACCCCGCGCCGGGCGAGGACGCGGCGTCGGCGGTGTCCCGGCGGCTGGCCGACGAACTGGGCGTCGCGGGCGTGCGGCTGGACCTGGTGCTGCCCCGGTTCCGCTACCGGGCGGTGATGGACAACGGCGTCGTGGAGAACGAGATGTGCCCGGTGTTCCGCGGGCTGCTCGACCACGACCCGACGCCGAACCCGGACGAGGTGGACGACTTCGAGTGGGTGTCGTGGGCGGAGTTCGCGCCCGCCGTGCTGGCCGGGGCGCGGCCGATCTCGCCGTGGTGCGTGCAGCAGGTGGAGCAGTTGGCGGCGTTGGGCGAGGACCCGTGGGCGTGGCCGGTGGGCGCGGTCGCCGACCTGCCGCCGGCCGCGCGCCCGTGACCGGCGGGTTCGGCTCGTCCGGTCAGTAGTTGTCGCCGCCGAAGAACGTCTCCTCCAGGCGGTCGGCGCTGGCCGCGAGCAGGGCCAGCGGGTCGGTGAACTCGTGGATGTCCAGGTCGGTCAGCGGCAGCGAGTGGCGCAGCACGACGTGCTCGCCCATGATCGCCGCGCCGCAGGCGATGGTGGAGCTGCCGATCTCCACCAGCAGCGCGCGCAGGTCGACGTTCGCGGCCAGGCCGATCGGCGACGCGATCTGCACCCACTCGTGCTGCTTGTCGAGCACCTCGCGCACCAGGATGATCACCTGGGTGCGATCGTCGTCCTCGTCGTACTGCTCGAAGTTGAACAGGATCCGGATCTCGTCGTCCTGCTGGGAGATGACGTCGTAGGTGTCGTGGACGTACGCGGCGAGGTCGCCCCAAGAAGCCATGTGCTCACCCTAGAGGCGCGACCGCCCCCCACACCGCGTCCGCCACCACATCGCGCACCCCGGCCAGGTCGAGCCCGCCGAGCAGGAACCGGCGGGCGCACTCGTGCGCCGGTCCCATCAGCACCGGGTCCAAGGCCCACAACGGGAACTCGCGCACCTCGCCCGCCGCCATCCGCGCCGCGAACCACTCCGCGACCGGCGCGAACGCCGCCGCCTTGGCCACCGGGTCGGCGGTGAGCGGCGCGGAGTACAGGAACCCGGCCCGCGCGGGGTGCCCGGCGACCCAGTCCAGGTAGCGGGTCGTGAGGCCCCGCACCGCCGTGCGCGCGTCCGCCGCCGCCAACGCCGGGGTCATCGCCGCGACGCAGCGGGCGAAGCTGTCCCCGTACAGCACGGAGAACACCCCGGAACGGTTGCCGAAGTGGTGGTAGATGCTCCCGTTGGACACCCCGGAGCACGCGGTCAGCGCGCTGATGGTGACCGGCTGCCCGGACTCCACCAGCGTCAGCGCCGCGTCCAGCACCGCCTGCCGACGATCCGCCCTCACAGCGACTAGAGTAGCGCTCTAGAGCACCGCTCCACCGGTTGGAGGTCGCCATGGCCCGGTCCATCCCCGATCTGCTGCGCGAACGCGTGCGCGCGACCCCGGACGCGGAAGCCCTGCGGCACCGCGTCGACGGCGGGTGGCGGTCGCTGACCTGGCGGGAGGTCGGCGACCTGGTCCGGGGGCGGGCGCTGGGCTTCCGGCGGCTCGGCGTCCGGGACGGCGCGCGGGTCGCGATCATGGCGCAGACCAGCGCCGAGTGGGTGCTGGCGGACCTGGCGGTGCTCGCCGCCGGCGGGGTGACCACGACGATCTACCCGAGCGGCACCCGGGAGGAGGCCGCGCACATCCTGCGCGACTCCGGCGCGGTGCTGGTGGTCGCCGACGCCGACCTGGTCGAGCGGGTCGGCGACGCCCGCGTGGTGACCACCGACGACCTGCCGTGGTCGGACGAGGGCGACTACGACGCGCTGGTGGACGCGCTCGCGCCCGACGACCTGGCGACGCTGATCTACACCTCCGGCACCACGGGCGTGCCCAAGGGCGTGGAGCTGACCCACGACAACTGGCTCTACACCGCCGAAGCCGTGGTCGAACTCGGCGTGCTGCGGCCCGACGACCTGCACTTCCTGTGGCTGCCGATGTCCCACGCGTTCGGCAAGGTGCTCCAGATCGCGATGATCGCCACCGGCATGGCCACCGCCGTGGACGGCTCGGCGGACCGGATCGCGGACAACCTCAAGGAGTTGCGGCCGACCATCGTGGCCGGCGCGCCGAGGGTGTTCGAGAAGATCCACAGCCGGGTGGTCGCCTCGGTGCGCGCCGAGGGCGGGATCAGGGCGAAGCTGTTCGACTGGGCGGTGGAGGTCGCGAAGCACCCGCGGTGGACGGTGCGCCGCAAGATCGCGGACCGGCTGGTGTTCGCCAAGCTCCGGGACCGGGTCGGCGGCCGGATCCGGTACTTCGTGTCCGGCTCCGCGCCGCTGTCGCCGGAGGTCGGCCGGTTCTTCGCGGGCGCGGGCATCACGATCCTGGAGGGCTACGGCCTGACCGAGTCGTCCGCCGCGTCCTTCCTCAACCGGCCCGGGGAGCAGGAGTTCGGCACGGTCGGCGAACCGCTGCCCGGCACGGAGGTCCGGATCGCCGACGACGGCGAGGTGCTGATCGGCGGGCGCGGCGTGATGCGCGGCTACCACGGCCTGCCCGAGCAGACGGCGGCGGCGCTGGAGGGCGGCTGGCTGCGCACCGGGGACGTCGGCGAGGTCGACGACGCGGGCCGGCTGCGGATCACCGACCGGAAGAAGGAGCTGATCAAGACCTCGTCGGGCAAGTACGTCGCGCCGCAGGCCGTGGAGAGCAGGCTCAAGGCCGCCAGCCCCTACATCGGGCACGTGCTGGTGCACGGCGACCTGCGCAACTACTGCGTCGCGCTGGTCACCCTCGACCCGGACACCGCCCCGCCCGGCCTGGACGCCGACGCGGAGATCCGCTCTGCGGTCGAGCGGGCCAACGCGAGCCTGGCCCGGCACGAGACGATCAAGAAGTTCGCCGTGCTGGACGGCGACTTCAGCGTCGCCGACGGCACCCTGACGGCGAGCATGAAGATGCGCCGCAAGGAGATCGAGAGCCGCTACCGGGACGTGCTGGACAGCCTGTACGCGGGCTGAGCCACCGCGACCGCCCACCACCCGAGCACCAGCACGGCGACCACCTCGACCACCACCAGCAGCCGTTCGACGTACCCGAGCGTCAGCACCCGCCACCACGAGGTGCCCACCAGCACGTTCACCAGCACCGCGTAGAGGATCGGGGTGAACGCCAGCGCGGACAGCAGCCCGAACCGGAACGCCCACCGGGCGTGCCCACCCCACACCGCGTCCCGCCGCCACGGCCGGGCGATCAGCGCCACCGCGACCGGCAGGCTCAGGAACGCGACGAGGCTCGCGACCCGGTGGATCGTGCCGCTCGCGCTCGGCCCGACCGACCAGTCGTGCTTGGGGAACGCCACGACCAGCGCCAGCCCGGTCGACCAGGCCAGCAGCGCCAGCGCGCCCGGCGCCGTCCAGCGGGTGATGCCGCGCCGCACCAGCACGGCCAGGATCGCCGCCGAGCCGGCCGCGAGCAGCAGCACGGCGGTGTCGAACACCCAGCGCTGCGGGCCGAGCGCGTACTCGGAGATGGTGCGGCGCAGCCCGACCGCGTCGGTGGCCAGGCGGTGCGCGTCCAGCGCGCCGACCATGACCGCCGTCAGCAGCACGGCGACCGAACCGCCGATCGCGAGCAGCCGGGCGGGGGAGCGGACCGGTGCGGCGGGCGGGGTGTCGGGCGGGGTGTCGGGCGGGGTGTCGGGTCGGGCGGTAGGTGGCACATCGGTCGAAACGGACGGTGAACGGCGGGAGTTCCGGCGTTCAGGGAACCGACAGGTCCGACGTCTCCGGTCGCGATGGTAGGTTAGCCTTACCTAATCCATTGGGAAGGCGTATCGCGTGTCCTCAGCACCCGGCCGTGCCGCGCATAGTCTGTCCGCCGTGTACGAGTCGATGACGGTGCAGGTCCGGGCGGGCCTGGGGGAGTTGCGGCTGGGCGAGGCCGTCCGGGAGCTGGCCCGCGGGCACCGGGTGCTGCACGACGCCACCGCCGCCGTCCGCCGGGTGGCCGTCGCCGACCTGGCGCGGGTGACCGCCGAGGTCGTGGCGGGCGCGCCGGAGCGGGCCGCCGGGTTCGAGGCGGTGTGGCTGGACGCGGGCGGCGAGGGCCGGTTGGTCCTGCTCGCCCGGCACGAGGTGCTGGCCGTCCTGCCGTGGCACGTGCTGCTGCCCGAACTCGTCGCCGCGTGGAAGACCTTCACCGAGCCGAGGATCCCGGTCCAGGCCCGCTGATCCGGGTCGCGTCGTCGGGGTTGCGCGCGTCCGGGGCCATGTCCGCCGTGTCGTTCTCTCCGTGTCGTTTCCTGTTGGTGCGTCGTGCGCGGTGGCGGCCGGGTGTTCGCCGGGTTGTCGCCGGGCGGTCGCCGGGCGGTCGTTGACGCCGGGGTGCCGGCGGGTGTGTGATCGAGCTAACAGTTAAGAAACTTTCCTAACTGTCGAGGTCCCCCCGCCGCCTGTCCACCCCGGCTCCGACGATGTGGGAGGCACCACCGTGACCACCCGATGGCTGAGCACAGCCGTCGCGGCGACCCTGCTCGCCGCTCCGACGGCAGCCTGGGCCGCGCCCGCGGCGCAGGCGATCACCCAGTACCAGGCCGAGTCCGCGACCATCTCCCAGGGCGTGGTCGAGTCCGACCACGCCGGCTACACGGGCTCCGGTTTCGTCAACTACGACAACGAGACCGGCGGCTACGTCGAGTTCGGCGTCTCCGCCCCGGCGGCCGGCACGGCGACCCTGACCTTCCGGTACGCCAACGGCACCACCGTCGACCGGCCCCTGTCCGTCGCGGTCGGCGGCCGGACCGCCACCGTCGCGTTCCCCGGGACCGGCGCGTGGACCACGTGGCGCACCGCCACGGCCACCGTCACCCTCGCGGCGGGTGCGAACCGCGTGCGCGCCACCGCGACCACGTCCAACGGCGGCCCGAACCTGGACCGCCTGGACGTGGCGACCGGCGACGGCGCGCCCGACACCCGGGCCCCGAGCGTGCCGCAGGACCTCCGCGCCACGGCCACCACCTCTACCGGTGTCGGCCTGGCGTGGACCGCGTCGACGGACGACGTCGGAGTCACCGGCTACGAGGTGCGGGGCGGAAGCTCGACCGTCTTCGTCCCCGCCGCCGGCACGACGGTGTCCGGTCTGAGCCCGGCCACGTCCTACACGTTCTCCGTGCGTGCCAAGGACGCGGCGGGCAACCTCTCCGCGTGGAGCGCCCCGGTCACCGCGACCACCAAGCCCGCCGGCGGCGGGCGACCGGCCGACGTCAACGGCCGGTTGCACGTCTGCGGCGTGAAGCTCTGCAACCAGTACGGCCACCCGATCCAGTTGCGGGGCATGAGCACGCACGGCATCCAGTGGTACGCGCAGTGCGTGAAGACCGCGTCGCTGGACGCCCTCGCCGGCGACTGGGGCGCGGACGTCCTGCGCATCTCCATGTACATCCAGGAAGACGGCTACGAGACCAACCCGCGCAAGTTCACAGACCTGGTGCACGGCTACATCGAAGAAGCCACCAAGCGCGGCATGTACGCGTTGGTGGACTGGCACCAGCTCACCCCCGGCGACCCGAACTACAACCTGTCCCGCGCCAAGACGTTCTTCACCGAGATCGCCCAGCGGCACAAGGACAAGACCAACATCATCTACGACATCGCCAACGAGCCCAACGGCGTCCCGTGGGCGAAGGTCAAGTCCTACGCGGAGCAGGTGATCCCGGTCATCCGCGCGCAGGACCCGGACGGCGTGGTGTTCGTCGGCACGCACGGCTGGTCGTCGCTGGGCGTCTCGGACGGCCGGACCGAGGCCGACATCCTCGCGAATCCCGTCGACGCCACCAACCTCATGTACACGTTCCACTTCTACGCCGCGTCCCACCACGACGAGTACTTCGCGGCGTTGCAGCGGGCGGCGGCGCGGATCCCGTTGTTCGTCACCGAGTTCGGCACCCAGGACTACGAGGGCGACGGCGCGGACGACTTCGCGTACTCGCAGAAGTACCTGGACTTCCTGGCCGCCAACAAGATCGGCTGGACGAACTGGAACTTCTCCGACGACCGGCGCTCGGGCGCGGTGTTCAAGGCCGGCACCTGCGCGGGCGGCGCGTTCACCGGCACGGGCGTGCTGAAGCCCGCCGGCGTCTGGATCCGCGAGCGGGTGCGGACCCCGGACGACTTCCCGACGGGCTGACCCGGGGCACGGGCGGTGGGGCGCGCCTCACCGCCCGAGCTGCGCCGCCAGCCCGTCGAGCAGGTACTCCAGGCCGGTGGTGAAGCTGCCGTCCCAGTCGTCGTCGTACAGGTAGCCGTTGTCGGCCAGCGTCGGGTAGCGGTCGCGTTCGGCGCGCAGCCGTTCCTGGCCGACGCGGCGCTCCTCGTCGGTGATCCGCAGCGCCGCCTGGGACGCCGCCGAGCCCAGCACGTGGTTGTAGAGCGCCCAGGTCGCCGCCGACAGCCCGGTGCCGGTGAACCCGGCGCGGACCAGTGCGGCCTGGAGGAGTTCCATCTGGGCCAGGAAGTTCGGCCCGATCGCGGGCCGCCGGCGCGCGGGCACGGCCGCCGCCCACGGGTGCCGCAGCAGCGCGGCCCGCCACCCGTCGAGCACGGCGGTGACGTCGTCCCGCCAGCCCGCGCCGGTCGCGGGGGGTTCGCTGAACACCGCGTCCACGGCCAGGTCGACCACGTCGTCCTTGGTGTCGACGTGCCAGTAGAGCGAGGGCGCGGAGACCGCGAGCCGGTCCGCGAGCCGGCGCATGGTGAGCCGTTCGACGCCCTCGTCGTCCAGCAGCGCGACAGCCGCCTCCACGATCCGCTCGCGGGTCAGCGGCGGTTCGCCCTTCACCGTGCGCCGAGGCCGCAGCCAGACGCTGTGCACCTCGTCTTTTCGCTGGTCACCAGCGCTGTCCGGGCTGCCCACCGCACTCCGTCCGTCGTCACCGTCGCACGGAGTGTAGTACCGTGTTCGCTGCGACTAACATTGTTAGACGCACTCGTACATCGTTAGGGGGAGGTTCGATGGGGGACTCACGGCGCTGGTGGGCGCTGCCGGTGGTGAGCGCCGCGCAGCTGCTCGTGGTGCTGGACGGCACGATCGTGAACATCGCGCTGCCCACCGCGCAGCGCGCGCTGGGCATGACCGACGCGAGCCGGCAGTGGGCGGTGACCGCCTACGCGCTCGCGTTCGGCGGGCTGCTGCTGGTCGGCGGGCGGATCGGCCGGGCCCTGGGCCACCGCCGCGCGTTCGCGCTGGGGCTGGCCGGGTTCGCCGCCGCGTCCGCGCTCGGCGGGCTGGCCTGGAACCCGCCGGTGCTGTTCGCGGCACGGGCCCTGCAAGGCGGGTTCGCGGCGGTGCTCGCCCCGGCGGGCCTGTCGCTGCTGATGATCGCGTTCACCGGGGCGCGGGAACGCGGGCGCGCGCTGGGGGTGTTCGCGGCGGTCGGCGCGGCCGGGTCGGCGGTCGGGCTGATCGCGGGCGGGTTGCTGACCGAGTACGCGAGCTGGCGGTGGTGCCTGTTCGTCAACGTCCCGGTGGCGCTGATCGCCTTGGCGGGCACGGTGTTCCTGCCGCGCGACCGGCCCGGCGGCGGCCGGCTCGACCTGCCGGGCGCGCTGCTCGCCGCCGGCGGGTTCGTGGCGCTGGTGTGCGGGTTCACCGAGGCCGAGGGGCGCGGCTGGGCGTCGCCGGTGGTGCTCGGGCTGCTCGGGCTCGGCGTGCTGGCACTGGCCGCGTTCGTGCTTGTGGAGGGCCGGACCGCCGATCCGGTGCTGCCGACCAGGGTGCTGCGCGACCGGCCGCGCGGCGGCGCGTTCGCGGCGATCGGCCTGATGTTCCTCGCGATGTTCGGCTTCTACCTGTTCATGAGCTACTACCTGCAGACCGTGCTCGGGTACCCGCCGGTCCAGGCCGGTCTGGTGCTGATCGTCAACGCGCTGGCCGCCGTGGTCGGCTCGACGCTGGTCGCGGGCCGGCTGCACGGCCGGGTCGCGCCGGTCGCGCTGATCGTGCCCGGCCTGCTCGCGGCGGCGGCCGGGATGCTCGTGCTGACCCGGGTGAGCCCGGACAGCACGCACGTCCTGGCGTTGTACGTGCTGCCCGCGCTGGTGCTCACCGGGCTGGGCCTGGGCTGCGTGCTGCCGCCGACCGCCGCGCTGGCCACCGCCGACGCGGGCGGCGACCTCGGCGCGGCCTCCGCCGCCTACCACGCGTCCCAGCAGCTCGGCGCGGCGCTGGGCACCGCGCTGCTCAACGCGGTCGCCGCCGCCACCTCCGGCGTCGGCGCGCCGCCCGACCTGCTCGTGCGCGGCTACACCACCGCGCTGTCCGTCGCCGCCGGGATCCTCCTGGCCGGCGCCCTGCTCACCGGGCTGCTCCTCGCCCGGCCCCGTCCCGTTGTGGCGAAAGGGAAAACCTCATGAACGACGACTACGTGCCGGTCATCGACCTGTCCCCGCGCGACCGGCCGGAGGGCCGGGCGGCGCTGGCCGAGCTGATCGGCCGGGCCTGCGCGACCTCCGGTTTCTACGTCGTGGTCGGGCACGGCGTGCCGGCCGGGCTCGTGGACCGGATGCACCGGGTCACCGACGAGTTCTTCACCCTGCCCGACGCGGCCAAGGAGCTGGTCGCGACCAGGCCCGGGGTGTCCGGGTTCCGCCGCTCCGGCGGCACCACCGCGCGCAGCCTCGACCAGGACACCCCGCCCGACCTGTGCGAGGCGTTCGGCGTGCACGCCACCGGCGAGCTGGACGACGCGGCCCGCGCCGCGCTCGGCGACTACCCGGCCACCTGGCAGCTCGCCAACGCGTGGCCGGAGCACCCGGCGGCGTTCCGCGCCACCTGGCAGGAGTACCTGGCGGTGGTCGCCGACCTCGCCGCCGACCTGGTGCGGCTGTCCGCCCGCGCCCTCGGGCACCCCGAAGACCACTTCGCCGGGCGGTTCGACCGGCACGTCTCCTCGCTGGTCGCCAACTACTACTACCCGCAGGTGCGCCCGCCGCTGCCCGGCCAGCTGCGGCGCGGCGCGCACACCGACTTCGGCGCGCTCACCGTGCTGTACCAGGAGCACGACCAAGGCGGGCTCCAGGTGCTCGACGGCGACCGCTGGCGGGACGTGCCGGCGACCCCCGGCGGTTTCGTGGTCAACATCGGCGACCTGATGGCGCTGTGGAGCGGCGGCCGGTGGGTGTCGACCATGCACCGCGTGGTCAACGCCGAACCCGGCGCGCCGTCGCGGATCTCCATCCCGCTGTTCTTCCAGCCCAACCACGACGCGCCCGGCGACGGCCGGGTCACGGCGGGGGAGTGGATGGCGGCCAAGACGGCCAAGCTGTTCGCGGCGGGCTGACCGCGGGCACCGGGCGCGGCGGTCGTCCCGCCGCGCCCGGCGGTGGTCACCGGGGCGGTGCCGGGGGCCGGCGGGCGAACAGGATCGCGCCCGGCTTCGCCGCGTCCGGGTTCAGCAGGTGCTGGGCCTCCACGGTGAAGCCCGCACCGCGCAGCCAGTCGGCCACCCGGGCCGGCCGGCGGAGGTACCCGCGGACCCGTCGCCGGGCCCGCTCGTCGGCTCGTCGCCGACGTGGAAACCCGCGGCCGGCACGCCGCCCGCCCGCAGCACCCGGTGGAACTGGCCGAGCACGCCCGGCACCGCCTCGTCCGGGACTTGGATCAGCGACCACCAGGCGAGCACGCCGGCCAGGGAGCCGTCGGCCAGGTCCAGCTCGGTCATCGAACCGACCTCGAACCGCGCGCCGGGGTGCTCGCGGCGGGCGATCCCCACCATCGCCGGCGACAGGTCGATGCCGAACGCGTCCGCGCCCAGCTCCCGCAGCAGCGCGGTGGTGTGCCCCGGCCCGCAGCCCACGTCGGCGACCGGCCCGCCGCCGATCGCGCGGACCAGGTCGGCGAACAGCACGACCCCCGCGCGGACGTGGAGCAGCCTGTCGAGCAGGTCCCGGGTCTGCTCGGCCTAGCCGGTCGCGTCGGCGTCGTACAGGTCCCGGGTCGCGGCCGGCCAGGTCATCACCGGACCGTAGCCCGCTCGGCCGGGCACCGACAGGGTGCCCGCCTACCCCACCGGCCAGGTGTGCACGGGCTCGTTGCTGTGCATGAGGTCCCGGTAGGTGCGCAGCATCCGGCGCAGCGCCTCGGGGCGGTCCAGCGAGGAGTGGTCGTAGTGCCGGTGGAACGTGCGGGCCTGCCAGGTCGCCCCGTTCACGCCGCTGAGGCAGCGCTGTTCGATCACGCCCAGCAGCCGGTCCCGTTCGGACTGCTCGACCCGCAGCTTCACCAGGCCCTCGTGCGCCAGCGGGAGCAGCCGGCGCAGCACCAGCTCGGCCACCGGCACCGTGCCCAGGCCGGGCCAGTACACCTTGGCGTCGATGCCCTGCCGCGCGCCGGAGGTGAAGTTCTCCTCGGCCGCGCTGAACGACATCTGCGACCACAGCGGACGCTCCTCCTCGGCCAGCATCCGCACCAGGCCGTAGTAGAACGCCCCGTTCGCCAGGGTGTCCAGCACGGTCGGCCCGGCGGGCAGCACCCGGTTCTCCACCCGCAGGTGCGGCTCGCCGCGCACCACGTCGTACACCGGCCGGTTCCAGCGGTAGATGGTCCCGTTGTGCAGCCTCAGCTCGCCGAGCGCCGGCGTGTCGCCGCGCTCCAGCACCTGCACCGGGTCCTCCTCGTCGCAGATGGGCAGCAGCGCCGGGTAGTACCGCACGTTCTCCTCGAACAGGTCGAAGATCGAGGTGATCCACCGCTCGCCGAACCACACCCGGGGCCGCACGCCCTGCTCCTTGAGCTCGTCGCTGCGGGTGTCGGTGGCCTGCTGGAACAGCGGGATCCGGGTCTCTCGCCACAGCTCCTTGCCGAGCAGGAACGGCGAGTTCGCGCCCACCGCCACCTGCACCCCGGCGATCGCCTGCGCCGCGTTCCAGTAGGACGCGAACGCGTCCGGCGGCACCTGGAGGTGGAACTGGGTGGACGTGCAGGCCCCCTCGGGCACGACCGAGTCGGCCGTCATCTGGAGCTTCTCCACGCCGTCGATGGCGATCTGCAGGTCCTCCCCGCGCGCGGCCAGCACCTGCTCGTTGAGCAGCGCGTAGCGCGGGTTGCCCGACAGCGCCTCCAGCCCCATGTGCCGGGCCTGCAACGTGGGCAGGATGCCGATCGTCACCATGTGCGAGCCGACCTCGCGGGCCTTGCGCTCGGCCTCGTTGAGCGAGTCGCGGACCACCGACTCGAACTCGCCGATCCCGCCCTCGCCGAGCGGCCGGGGCGCCACGTTGATCTCCAGGTTCCACTGGCCCAGCTCGGTGACGAAGTCCTCGTCGGCGATCGCCGCCAGCGCCTGCGCGTTGCGCATCGCCGGGTCGCCCGCGTCGTCCACCAGGTTCAGCTCGATCTCCAGCCCGGCGGTCGGGCGCTCGAACTCGAAGCGGGACTCGCTCAGCATCCGGGCGAACACGTCCAGGCACCGGCGCACCTTCGTGCGGTACCGGGTGCGGTCCTCGCGGGTGAACTCGTGCCGCGCCACCTCGTCGCCCATGCGGTTCCTCCTAGGTCGTCAAGGCAGGTACCGCGATAGCGGTCACCACAAACCCCTCCCGCGCCAGCCAGCGACCCGTGAACCCGTCCAGCGGCACCCCGTCCACCACCGGCGGCTCGATCAGGATCCGCGCGGTGAACGTCCCGTCGTCCGGGTTCAGGGTCACCTCCGCATCCTCGAACCCCAGCCACGTCCGCGCCAGCGGGAACCACGCCTTGTAGACGGTCTCCTTCGCGCTGAACAGCAGCCGGTCCCAGGACACCTTGTCCCCGGCCGCGCCCAGCGCCCGCACCATGGTCAGCTCCGGCGCCAGCGCGATGGCCTCCAGCACGCCCGGCGGGGTCGGCTCGTTCGGCTCGGCGTCGATGCCGATCGTCCACACCTGGTCGGTGCGCCCCACGGCCGCCGCCCGGTAGCCCTTGCAGTGCGTGATGCTGCCCACCACGCCCGCCGGCCACGTCGGCGCGCGGCTCTCGCCGGGCAGCAGCGGCACGGGCGGGAAGCCCAGCCGGCCCAGCGCGGTGCGCGCGCAGTGCCGCCCGGTGGTGAACTCCCGGCGGCGCTTGTCGACGGCCTTGGCGATCAGCTCCTCCTCCTCGGGGAACAGCTCCGCCTCGTGGTCCTCGAACGTGTCCTCGGCCGCGACCTGGTCCGGCAGGATGTCGGTGATCACCTGGCGTCGTCCTCCCTGAGCACGTCCAGCAGCGGGGCCTGCGTCCAGCCGCGGGGCTGCCACTCGCGCGGGTAGCCCAGCGACACCTCGTCGAACCGCACGCCGTCCTTGCGGATGGTGCGCGGGATGTGCAGGTGGCCGTACACCATCACGGCCGCCCGGTACTTCAGGTGCCAGTCGGCGGTGTGCTCGGTGCCGCACCACAACGCGAATTCGGGGTACCGCAGCACGAACGTGGGGTCGCGGACCAGCGGCCAGTGGTTGATGAGCACGGTGCGCAACGACTCGTCCACGGAGCGCAACCGGCGCTCGGACTCCTCCAGCCGCGCCGCGCACCACGCCTCACGGCTCGGGTACGGGTCGAAGTGCAGGAAGTACTCGTCGGTGCACACCACGCCGGCGTCCTGCGCGACGGTCAGCGCGGACGCCTTGTCGGTGGTCCCGGCGGGCCGGAACGTGTAGTCGTACAGGGTGAACAGCGGGGCCACCGCGACCGGGCCGCCCGCGCCCTCGAAGACCGCGAACTCGTCCTCCGGGGTGAGCACGCCCAGGCTGCGGCACAGCTCGACCAGCTGCTTGTAGCGGACCTCGCCGCGCGACTGGGCCGGGTCGTCCTTCACCGTCCACAGCTCGTGGTTGCCCGGCGACCACACGACCTTGCGGAACCGCTTGCGCAGCTCGCCCAGCGCCCACTCGACGTCGGCGAACTTCTCCGCCACGTCACCGGCCACGATCAGCCAGTCGTCCGGCGAGTGCGGTCGGATGGCCGACACGAAGTCGCGGTTCTGCTGATAGGTCACGTGCAGGTCGCTGGTGGCTAGCAGGCGCGGCGTCACGATCCGAGGGTAACCGCCCCGGCACGGACCGAGAGGCGTTCCCAAAACCGACCGCTCGCCCGTTCGTCGCTCCAGGGGTGCCGTTGGGCAGCTTCGGGGGACCCGCGGGACGCTTGCTCTTCCCGTTCGGCGGGAACGTGGTTACCCGTGAGCGGCCGGCTTCCTAGCGTGATGGGCATCACGACAGTCCCCTGGCGGAGGACCCGATGAGCAACTACGCACGACCCGCGCAGCCGTTCGGCCGCACGGTGGGCGCCGAGATCGCCCGACAGGCCCAACAGCACACCTACCCGGCCGTAGCGCCCCGGCGGGACGAGGCGGCGTTGGCGACTCTGCTGCGCGCCCGCCAGCGCGGCGACGCCCAACGCCAGGAGCCGTGGGTGCGCCGGGCCCCGGAAGCACCCCCCAAGCCGCCGCACGCGGACGTGATCGAGCACCTGGCCAACCGCCTGGTGCCGCCCGCCCTGTGGGCCGCGGTGGAGCCGCTCATCCCGCCCGCGAAGGTGCGCCGCCAGGGCGGCGGCCGGGGCCGGGTGTCGGACCGGGCCATCTTCACGGCCATCGTGTTCGTGCTGACCAGCGGCTGCGCGTGGCGGCACCTGCCGGCGACGTTCGGCGTGACCGTGCCGACCGTGCACCGCCGCTTCCAGGAGTGGACCGACGCGGGCCTGTGGCTGCGGCTGCGGCGGGTGGCGGCGGAGAGTTCGGCGACCGACGCGGAGTGGCTGCGGCTGGTGCTGGACGCGGCCGAGCGGCGCGGCACCCGCGCGGCGGGCTAGCCCCCCACGGGAACGACGGCGGGTGGCCGGGCGTCCGGAGTTGGACCGGGGTCCCGTACCCGCCGTTCGCCCGGCAGGAGCCGGCCACCGTGCCGGAACCGCGCCCGCGCACCCGTCCACACCGGCCTGATCGGGCCGACCTCCCGCGCCGCGTTCGGCGCGTGGGTGCCGGCCCGGCTGACCGCCGCCGGGTCAGCCCTCGGCCGCATGGCAGGCGTCCCGGCTCGCCGGGACGTCGGTGAGCGCTCGGTCCGGGTGCGCCCGGACGGCGTCGTCGGTCGAGTCGGCCGACTCCGAGGCCCGCCGGTCCGCGCTGACCGGCCCATCGCCCGCGCGGGCCGCCGGGGCGGCACCGGGCTTCAGGCGTGCACGCCCGCCTGGTACTTCGGCACCCGGACGCTGACCTTCGTGCCCAGCCCCTGCGCCGTCTCCACGACCAGCCCGTAGTCGTCGCCGTAGCAGCGCCGCAGCCGCTCGTCTATGTTGCCCAACCCGATCCCGGCGGTCTCGCCGACCTGGCCCGCCAGCGTGCGGCGGAGGGCTTCCGGGTCCATGCCGATGCCGTCGTCCTCGATCGTGATGTGGGCCTCCTCGCCCGCGTCGGCCGCCAGGATCGTGATGTGGCCCGGCCCGACCTTGCCCTCCATGCCGTGCCGCACGGCGTTCTCCACCAGCGGTTGCAGGCACAGGAACGGCACGGTCACCGGCAGCACCTCGGGCGCTATCTGCAAGGTCACCTTCAGCCGCTCGCCGAACCGGGCGCGTTCCAGCGCCAGGTACTGGTCGATCGACCGCAGCTCCTCCGACAGCGTGGTGAAGTCACCGGCCCGCCGGAACGAGTACCGGGTGAAGTCCGCGAAGTCCAGCAGCAGCGTCCGCGCCCGCTCCGGGTTCGTCCGCACGTAGGAAGCGATGGCGGACAACGAGTTGTAGATGAAGTGCGGCGAGATCTGCGCCCGCAGCGCGCGCACCTCGGCCTCCACCAGCCGGGTGCGCGACCGGTCCAGCTCGGCCAGCTCCAACTGGCCCGACGCCCACCGCGCCACCTCGTTGGTCGCCCGCACCAGACCCGCCGACGGCTCCCGGCTGTAGGCGGCCAGCACGCCGACCACCCGCCCCTCCACCGTCAACGGCGCGAGCACGGCGGTGTGCACCGGGCAGTCCGGTTCGTCGCACGCGATGTCGAACGCCCGGGTCCGCCCGGTCGCGAACACCTCGGCGGCCAGGCCCATCGCGTCGGACGAGTGGTGGTCGCCGCTGCCCTCCCACGCCACCACCTCGGTCTCGTCGGTCAGCGCCAGCGCCGGGGTGCCGAGCAGCGTCCGCAGGTGCTTCGCGGACTTCTTCGCCGCCTCCGGCACCAGCCCGGCGCGCAACGGCGGCGCGGCCGACCACGCGGTGTGCAGCGTCTCGAACGTGATCCGCTGCTCCTGGGTCAGGAAGTCGTTGCGGGTGCGGGAAGTCCACCACAGCGTGATCACCACGGCGAGCCCGGCGAGCAGGATCGCGCCCGCCGTCCACACCGCCGTCACAACCGGTCCTGGCTGCGCAGACCCAGGTTCTCCGGCGCGTGCAAGCGCACCATGACGTGGTTCACCCCCGGCGGCACCTTGCGCGGCGTCACCAGCGACACCGCGTACATCACGACGAAACCCAGCGGCACGGTCCACGCGGCCGGCCGGGCCAGGAACACGTTGCCGCCGCCCGCGCTGATCGTCACCAGCCCGGCCACCAGCGCCGGCACCCCGCCCGCCAGCATCCCGGCGACCGCGCCGACCGTGCTGACCCGGGTGCTCCAGATCCCCAGCACCAGCAGCGGGCACAGCGACGACGCGGCCACCGCGAACGCCAACCCCACCATGTCCGCCACCGGCACCTTGCCCACCAGCCACGTCATGCCCAGCGGCACCAGCACCGCGAGCACCGTCGACACCCGGAACCCGCGCACGCTGCGCAGCCGCAGCACGTCCCGGCTCAGCACGCCCGCCAGCGACACCATCAGGCCCGACGACGTGGACAGGAACGCGGCGAACGCCCCGCCCGCCACCAGCGCGCCCAGCAACTGCCCGCCCAGGCCGTCCACCAGCCGGCTGGGCAGCACCAGCACCACCGCGTCGGTGTCGCCGGTCATCAGCAGCTCCGGCGTGTACAGCCGGCCCAGCGCGCCGTAGATCGGCGGCATCAGGTAGAAGATCCCCAGCAGCCCCAGCACGATCAGCGTGGTGCGGCGGGCCGCGCGGCCGTTCGGGTTGGTGTAGAACCGGACGATCACGTGCGGCAGCCCCATGGTGCCCAGGAACGTCGCGATGATCAGCGAGTACACCGCGTAGAGCGGGAAGCTGTCGCCGCCGCGCGTCGGCAGCGCCCACGTCTCGTTGGTGTTGAACGGGATGGACGACACCCGGGGCACCGCCGCGCCCTGCGGGAACACCAGCCGCGACCCGGCCGCGATGGTGTGGTCGCCCTCGGTCAGCACCTTCGAGCCGTCCACGCGCCGCCCGTCGACCGACCCCGAGCCCCGGAACACCACCGGCTCGTCCACGTGCACGGACGTGTCGGTGTCGAAGGAAACCGTGGTCTCCTGCGGGAAGACGGGCAGTTGCGGCCCGGTCAGGTCGCGCGCGCCGTGCGCCTGCCACGCCATCACCAGGAACACCACCGGCACGGCGATCGCGGTCAGCTTGAGCCAGTACTGGAACGCCTGCACGAACGTGATGCTGCGCATCCCGCCGGAGATCACGTTCGCGGTCACCACCACCGCCACGACCAGCGCGCCCACCCAGTCCGGCGCGCCGGTCAGCGTGTGCAGCGTCAGCCCCGCGCCCTGCAACTGCGGCAACAGGTACAGCCACCCGATGCCCAGCGCCAGCACGCTCGCCACCGCGCGCACCGCCGCCGACCCGAACCGCGCCTCGGCGAAGTCCGGCAGCGTGTACGCGCCGCTGCGCCGCAACGGGGCCGCCACCAGCGCCAGCAGCACCAGGTAGCCGGCCGTGTAGCCGACCGGGAACCACAGCATGTCCGGGCCGTGCGCGAAGACCAGCCCGGCGATGCCGACGAACGACGCCGCCGACAGGTACTCGCCGCCGATCGCGGAGGCGTTCCACCACGGCGAGACCGTCCGCGACGCGACGAAGAAGTCCGAGGTGGTCCGCGACACCCGCAGCCCGTACGTGCCCACCAGCATCGTCCCGATCGCGACCACCAGGACCGCGATGATGCCGTAGGTACTGCTCACGAACGCTCCACCAGCTCGGCGAACTCCCGCTCGCCGCGCTCGGCCTGCCGCACGTAGAACCAGCCCGCCGCGACGAACACCGGGAACACCAGGCCGCCCAGCAGCAGCCACGGCAGCGGCAGCCCGAACAGGCGCTGCGCGGCCACCGCCGGCGCGAGCGCGAACACCAGCGGCAGCGCGGCGACGCTCCCGCACACCACCGCGCACAGCAGCAGCCCCAGCCGCCGCTGCGTGCGGATCAGCGAACGCATGTAGACCGCGCCCAGCTCGCTCTGCTCGTCGATCTCCCGCGACGCCGGGTACGGCCGGGGCGCGCGCGGGGCCCGCGTGCGCGGGCTGGTCACCACCACCCGCTGGGTCGGCGGCCGGCCGGGGGAGGTCACGACGGCTGCCGGTTGCGGCGCACCAGCAGCTGGCGCAGGTGCCGGGCGTGCCGCCGGCTGACCGGCAGGACCGCGCCGCCGATGTTGACGCTCAGGTGCCCGTCCTCCAGGCGCAGCTCGTCGATGTGGCCCAGCGACACCAGGTGGCTGCGGTGGATCCGGACGAACCCGGCCGACCGCCAGCGCTCCTCCAGGCCGTTGAGCGCGGCCCGCACCAGCCCGCTGCCGGTGGCCGTGTGCAGGCGGGCGTAGTCGCCGTGCGCCTCCACGTACCGGATGTCCGCGAGCCGGATGAACCGGGTGATCCCGCCCAGCTCCACCGGGATCACCTCGTCACCGACGTCCGGGGCCTTCTCGGTGGGCGCGGGCGCGACCGGCTCGGCGCCCTTGGAGTCCAGCACCTCGTGCACGATCCGGTGCACCGACTCGGCCAGCCGCTCCGGCCGGACCGGTTTGAGCAGGTAGTCCAGCGCCTTGAGCTCGAACGCCTCGACCGCGGGCTCCTGGTGGGCGGTGACGAACACGATCGGCGGCGGCTGCGCGAACCGCGACAGCACCCGCGCCAGGTCCAGCCCGTCCAGGCCGGGCATCCGGATGTCCAGGAACACCGCGTCCACCGACTGGCCCGCGTCCATCGCCCGGTGCAGCGTGCGCAACGCCATCGTCGCGTCCGTGACGCCCTCGACGTGCGCCACCCGGGGGTCGGACCTCAGCAGGTACACCAGGTCGTCCAGGGCAGGCGCCTCGTCGTCCACCGCGAGCACCCGCAGCGTGCGCTCCAGCGCCCCACGGCGTTCCGGCCCTTCGCAGGTCGGGCACGGCAGTCCAGACGTCATGGGAATCCAATGCGGGTCGACGGCGTCGGCGATTAGACCATTGGACGGTCATCCTCGCCCCTCGGGGCAGCCGAGGGCAATGACCGTCGAGCGGCCCTTACATCACCGAGCGTGACCTCCAGTTCGAGGAACGCCTCCTCGGCCCGCCGGGCCGCCAGCGCCACCGACGCCGCCGCCGCGACCCCGCCCCACCTGCGGGTCGGCTCGCGCAGCTCGGACACCGCCTCCGACCAGCGGTTGGCCAGCCGGGCGAGTTCGGCCAGCCGGTCGGCCAGCTCCGCCGCCGAGGTCGGCACCCCTTCGGGGATCCGCGCCGGGCCGCCGTGCGGATCCGAATCCATACCCAAGCCCCCGAGTCGCCCCACAAGTCACGTCGGTACCGCAATGCCCCATGCTCCCGCCGTCGCGCCGGCAAGGTCAACGTGTTCTCGATTGGCCGGCGCGCGGACGGGACGCGGACGGGGTGCGGACGGGGTGCGCCGGCGGCGCGGATCGGGAGGTCAGTCGAGTTCGGCGAGCAGGCGCTCGGTCTGCGCCGCGAGCCCGGCGAAACCGGTGCGCGCGGCCAGCTCGTGGCCGACCCGGGCGTGCCGGGCGGCGTCCGCGCGCCGGCCGTCCGACGCCAACGCCCGCACCAGGTGCAGGTGCGCGCAGGCCACCCCGTAGCGGTAGTCGCAGGCCGTGGCCAGCTCCAGCGCGCGCAGGTGGGCGGCCACCGCCCGGCCGGGCTTGTCCAGGTGGCACAGCACCAGGCCCAGCGCGTTGTGCACCTCGCACTCGATCCGCGGGCTGCCGCCCAGCTCCTGCACCAGCGCCAGCGACCGCTGCGCGGTGCGCAACGCCTCCGGGTGCTCGCCGCCCAGGCACAGCGCGGTCGCCAGGTGCGCCATCCCGTCCGCGCGCGCGTGCCGCGCCCCGGTCCGGTACCAGTCCGCCAGCGCCTGCCGCAGCAGCGCCACCGCCCTCGGGTAGTCGCCCGCGGCCGTGTGGCAGCGGCCCAGCAGCGCCGCGCACGACGCCACCATGTTCACGCCCTCCGCCGCGCGCGCCAGCTCCAGCCCCTCCGCCAGCAGCGCCTGCGCCCGCCGGTGGTCGCCGCGCATCAGGTGCAGCGCGCCCAGCCCGGCCAGGCCGCCCACCCGGATGTGCGGGATCGACGGCAGCACCGAGGACAGCTCCATCATCCGGGCGAACGCCTCCGACGCCGCCGCGAACTCGCCCAGCTCCAGGTTCACCACGCCGTCCAGGCCCGCGTGCAGCCACAGCGTCCGGCCCGACGGCGACGCCTCGCGCAGGTAGCGCCGCGCGGTGCGCAGGTTCCCCAGGTTGCGGTGCTCGGCCGCCAGCCACACCAGCATCGACGTCTCGGCGTCGGCGGCACCGGCCCGCCGCGCCGCGCCCAGCGCCGCGGTGATCGCCCGGACGAACTCCACGTGGTGCCCGTGCGTGCCGAAGTACCCGCTCACCGCGTCGATCAGCTGCCACGACAGCTCCGCCGGCCCCGCCGTCGCGCAGTGCTCGGTCGCCGCCAGCACGCTCGGCCGCTCGGCGGTCAGCCACGCCCGCGCCGCGTCCGCCGTCATCGCCGCGCCGGTCGACGGCGCGGCCGGCGGCCGCAACTCCGGGTACAGCACGTCGCCCACGTCCGCCGCGGTGCGCAGGTACCACTCGAACAGCCGCCGCCGCGCCGAACCCTCGTCCTCGCCGGCCGCCGCCGCCCGGTCCGCCGCGTAGTCGTGCAGCAGGTCGTGCACCGCGAACCGGTCCACCCCCACCCGCTGCACCAGGTGCGCCGACGCCAGCTCCTCCAGCAGCCGGCGGGCCTCCGCCTCCGGCGCGTCCAGCAGCGCCGCCGCGCCGAACGCGCTGAAGTCCGGGCCGGGCGACAGGCCCACCAGCCGGAACAGCCGCGCCGCCGCCGGCCGCAGCGCCGCGTACGACAGGTCGAACGCCCGCCGCACCGCCGCCGTGTCGTCGTTGTCCACCGCCAGCGCGGTCAACCGGTCACCACCGCGCAGTTCGTCCACATAGGACGCGATGTCCGCGTGCGGCAGGCCCACCAGGTTGCCCAGCGCGATCCGCAGCGCCAGCGGCAGGTACCCGCACAGCCGGGCCAGCTCCGCGATCGCGTCGAACTGCGCCATCGCCGCCTCCGGCCCGAGCGAGCGGGCCAGCAGCTTCCACGCCTCGTCGCCGCGCAGCACGTCCAGCCGGACCAGCGTGGCCCGCAACGGGTCGCGCAGCTCGTTGCGGCTGGTGATCACCACCGAACAGCCCGGCTCGCCGGGCAGCAGCGGCAGCACCTGCTCCACCGACGCGGCGTTGTCCAGCGTGATCAGCACCCGCCGGCCGCGCAACCGCGCCCGGTAGCCGCGCACCAGGTCGTCCTCGTCCACCGGGATGTGGTCCGCGCGCACCCCCATCGCCCGCAGGAACCGGGCCAGCACGGTCGAGGTGTACAGCGGCGGCGACGTCGAGTGCCCGCGCAGGTTCACGTACAGCTGGCCGTCCGGGTAGCGGTCGCGCACCGCGTGGCCCACCGACGTCGCGAACGCCGTCTTGCCCACCCCCGGCGGCCCGCACACCACGACCGTCGCCGCCGCCCGCGCCAGCAGCCCCGTCACCCGCGCCAGTTCCGCGCCCCGCCCCACGAAGTTGCCCACCGGCGCGGGCAGTTGCGACACCGGGGCCCACGCGTTCACGGCCGGCTGGTGCAGCGCCGGGTCACCGGTCAGGATCGCGTGGTGCACCGAGCGCAGCCCGTCGCTGGGGTCCACGCCCAGCTCGCGCGCCAGCGCCGTGCTCGCCTGCCGGTAGGCGTCCAGCGCGTCGGCCTGCCGGTCCGCCCGGTACAGCGCCACCATCAACTGCGACCAGAACTGCTCGCGCAGCGGGTGCTGCGCGGTCAACCGGCGCAGGTCGGCGATCACCTCGTCGCAGCGGCCCAGCCGCAGCTTCACGTCGATCAGCTCCGAGGTCACCCGGAGCCTGCGCTCCACGAGGTTCGACGCCTCGGTCTCGTGCAACGACTCCGACGGCACGTCCGCCAGCGGCGAACCCCGCCAGTGGCCCAGCGCCTGCTCGAAGACCGCGCACGCCCCGGTGAAGTCCTCCGCCGCCACCCGCGCCGCGCCCTCCTCGGCCAACGAGTCGAACCGGTGCAGGTCCAGCGCGTCGTGCGGCAGGTCGATCCGGTAGCCGGTCGGGGTGGTGTGGATCAGCTGCGGGTCGCCCAGCGCCCGGCGCAGCCGCATCACGTAGACGGGCAGGGTCTGCGCGGCCCGGTCCGGCGGCGTCTCGCCCCACACCCGGCGGATCAGGTCACCCGCCGGCACCGAGCGGTTCGCGCCCAGCAGCAGCGTCGCCAGGACGATCCGGTGCTTGGCGGCGGTGATCGGGACGATCCTGCCCTCCCGGCGGACCACCAGCGGCCCGAGCACGCCGAACTCGTCCTGCGACAGGGTCAACAGCCTCCGCTCCCTCCCGACGTTGACATGCTGGTACCCCGGTCCCGGCCGGAGTACCACCGGATGGCCCGAAGATTTACAGCGCGCCCGCTTCGGTGACCCGCAGCTCCGCCGTGCCGTTCTCGTCGGACGCGGCCAGGTCCACCTCCGCGATGAACCCCCAGTCGTGGTCCTTCGCCGGGTCGTCGAAGACCTGCCGCACCACCCAGCGGTCCGGCTCCTCGGAGATCACCAGCAGCGCCGGGCCGCGCGCGTCCGGGCCGATGCCGATCTCGTCGTGCTCCTCGAAGTAGGGTTCCAGCGCGTCCTGCCACACCTCGGCGGTGAAACCCGACTCGCCGTCGAGCTGACCCAGCTCGTAGTAGTTGCGGCGGGCCGCCAGCTCCACCCGGCGGAACAGCGCGTTGCGCACCAGCACCCGGAACGCGCGCAGGTTGCGGGTGACCGCGGGCGGCGAGCTGTCGACGATCTCCTCCTCGCCCGGGTTGCGCAGCTTCTCCCACTCGTCGAGCAGGCTGGAGTCGACCTGGCGGACCAGCTCGCCCAGCCACTCCTGCAGGTCGTTGAGTTCCTCGGTCTTCGCGTCCTCGGGAACGGTCTGCCGCAACGCCTTGTAGGCGTCGGCGAGGTAGCGCAGCACCAGGCCCTCGGAACGGGCCAGCTGGTAGAACGAGACGTACTCGGTGAACGTCATGGCCCGCTCGAACATGTCCCGCACCACGGACTTGGGCGACAGGTGGTGGTCGGCCACCCACGGGTGCCCGCGCCGGTAGGTGGTGAACGCCGCTTCCAGCAGCTCGGCCAGCGGCTTCGCGTACGTGACCTCCTCCAGCAGCTCCATCCGCTGGTCGTACTCGATGCCCTCGGACTTCATCGCGCCGATCGCCTCGCCGCGCGCCTTGTGCTCCTGCGCGGACAGCACCTGGCGCGGATCGTCCAAAGTGGACTCGATCACGGACAGCACGTCCAGCGGGTAGGCCGGGGACTCGCGGTCCAGCAGCTCGATCGCGGCCAGCGCGAACGGCGAGAGCGGCTGGTTGAGCGCGAAGTTGAACTGGAGGTCGACGGTCAACCGGATGTGCGGCCCGTCCCGCTCCACGATGCCCGCCGCCAGCAGCGCCCGGTACATCGAGATCGCGCGCAGGATGTGCCTGCGCTGCGCGGGCCGGTCCTCGTGGTTGTCCTCCAGCAGGTGGCGCATCGCGGCGAAGGTGTCGCCGGGGCGGCCGATCACGTTGAGCAGCATCGCGTGGCTGACCGAGAAGCTCGACGTGAGCGGCTCCGGCTCGGCGTTCTTGAGCCGCTCGAACGTCTGGTCGCTCCACGACACGAACCCGTCCGGGGCCTTCTTGCGCACCACCTTGCGGCGCTTCTTCGGGTCGTCCCCGGCCTTGGCCAGCGCCTTCTCGTTCTCCACCACGTGATCCGGGGCCTGCACCACGACCGTGCCCATCGTGTCGTACCCGGCGCGGCCCGCGCGCCCCGCGATCTGGTGGAACTCGCGGGCCTTGAGGTGGCGGGTGCGGGTGCCGTCGTACTTGGAGAGCGCGGTGAACACGACCGTGCGGATCGGCACGTTGATGCCGACGCCGAGCGTGTCCGTGCCGCAGATGACCTTGAGCAGGCCCGCCTGCGCGAGCTGCTCGACCAGCCGGCGGTACTTGGGCAGCATCCCCGCGTGGTGCACGCCGATACCGTGCCGGACCAGGCGCGAGAGCGTCTTGCCGAACCCGGAGGTGAACCGGAACCGGCCGATCATCGCGGCGATGGCGTCCTTCTCGGCGCGGGTCGCGACGTTGACGCTCATCAGGGACTGCGCGCGTTCGAGGGCCGACGCCTGGGTGAAGTGCACGACGTAGATCGGCGCCTCCCGCCCGTGCAGGAGTTCCTCGATGGTCTCGTGCAGGGGCGTGGTGACGTACTGGAAGTTCAGCGGGACCGGGCGCTCGGCGGAGCGGACCGTGGTGGTCGGCCGACCGGTGCGGCGGGTGAGATCCTTCTCGAAGAAGGACACGTCGCCGAGCGTCGCCGACATGAGCAGGAACTGGGCGTTCGGCAGCTCGACCAGCGGTACCTGCCACGCCCAGCCGCGATCGGGCTCGGAGTAGAAGTGGAACTCGTCCATGACCACCTGGCCGACGTCCGCGTCCGAGCCGTCGCGCAGGGCGATGTTGGCCAGGATCTCGGCGGTGCAGCAGATGATGGGAGCGGTCTCGTTGACGCTCGCGTCACCGGTCATCATGCCGACGTTCTCGGCGCCGAAGGTGTCGATGAGCGCGAAGAACTTCTCCGACACCAGGGCCTTGATGGGCGCGGTGTAGTAGGTCTTGCGGCCCTCCGCGAGAGCCGCGAAATGGGCACCGATGGCCACCAGGCTCTTGCCCGAGCCAGTGGGTGTGCTGAGGATGACGTTCGAGCCGGAGACGATCTCGATCAGCGCCTCCTGCTGCGCGGGGTACAGCTCAAGCCCGCGCCCGTGCGCCCACTCGGCGAAGGTCTCGTAGAGGACGTCGGGGTCGGGGGAGGGCGGCAGCAGGTCGGTAAGAGTCATCGCGGGCAGATCATAGGGGGTCCCACCCGGACTCGGCCCACGTCGGCCCACGTCCACCCACCGCCCGCCGCCTGGCTGCCCACCGCCCGCCGCCTGGCCCCCCACGGCTCTGACGCCCGGCGGCCCACCGCTCTGACGCCTGGCGGCGAACCACCCCGCTGCCTGGTCGTGCGTCGTACGGTCCGTTCCGCCGAGTGCGCGGTCCCGTCGAACCTCCGGCCGGCCACGGAGGCCGCGCGGTCGGTGGCCCCGGATGGTGGAACTTGCGCAGTGCGGCGTTCCGGTGCCCTGGTCACCGGGGGAGGTCGGCCTGCGGCGGGTGGTTGATCGCCCGATCAGACTTCGTGGGTGGGCGGCGCGATGGCGCAGCGGTGCCGTGCCGCCAGGTGGTGAGGAGCAGGGCGAGTCGTTGTGGCCGGTGGGGGTCGGCGAGGATCCAGCACATCGCGATGATGGGCGCGACGATGACGATGACCAGCAGGGCGGCACCGACCCAGCCCGCTGCGAGCGCGGCCGCCACCGCGCCGCCGGTCACGCCGCCGGCTTTGACGGCGATGGTCGACGGTCGCCTCATCGGTCCATCGCCCGGCGCGCGGCGAACCGCAGGGTGACCGCGAGTCTGGGGGCGGCGATCAGCACGATGGTGAGCAGTTCGACCCACCGTCGGACGCGGGGTGTTCCGTCAGTGCGCAAGTCCGACATCCACGCTGCCCACTCTTCGCGGTATTCGTCCCTGACGTGGGCGGGAAGTAGCCGCCCGGCGCCAGTGACAGCGCGGGAAGGCCGTACGAGATGCGCTGGGGCGGAGGTGGGGGTTGCATCCCTCAGCCACCACACCATCCGGATGACGGCGACGCCGCCGACAGTGGTGAAGCTGCCGTAGACGACGACGTCGCCGAGGACGTCGAACATGGCGGCGGCGAGAAGCCCGGCGCTGATGGCAACGCAGACGACGACAGCGACGATGGTGGAGACGGCGTCCAAGTCGTCGGCTGCCGCCCTCGTGCGGAGTTGTCGCACGTTGGTGCGGAGTTGTCGCACGTTCGGCATGGCCGCTGTCTCCCCTTCAGCGTCCGGGCTGGGGACGCAGTTCCGGGAGACCGCCGGTCTTGGCGGCCTCGGCTCTCGCGACGGTCTGGTAGGCGGTGGTGGCTCCGTGACCGGCGAAGCGGTAGTAGCGGCGACGGGGGCGGCCCTGGTCCTCGTGGTCGGCGGGGTCCTCCCAGAAGCTCTCGATCAGTCCGGCCTGTTGGAGGCGGTTGAGGATCGGGTGCAGAGTGCCGGTCTTGAGTCCGGCGTGCCGGGCGATGTCGAGTCCGTAGCGGGGTGTCGCCGGGTCCTCCAGCAGCACGCGCAGCACCGCGATCGTCTGCGGCGTCATCCGTGGTCCGGTCATGCCACCAACTCTACCTAACTAGACTTTTCGCTGCTACCAGGCTGGTCAAGGCTCTGACCATTGCTTATCGCTCATGGGCAACTCCACACCCTCCATCCACCACCCGCTGCTGCCCGCTCGTGGCCGTCGCCCCTGGCTCGTGGGCCACGGCCATCGCTCGGCCGTGCAACTCGCGGCTCGTGGCTCGCGAGCCGTGGGGCCGCGAGCCGTGGGCCGGGGCCTGTGGGCCGGGGCCTGTGGGCCGGGGGCCGTGGCCTGTGGGCCGGGGGCCGTGGCCTGTGGGCCGGGGGCCGTGGCCT
The DNA here is from genome assembly GCF_056640475.1 of Saccharothrix sp. NBAS 001. Classification (NCBI taxonomy): domain Bacteria; kingdom Bacillati; phylum Actinomycetota; class Actinomycetes; order Pseudonocardiales; family Pseudonocardiaceae; genus Saccharothrix; species Saccharothrix sp. NBAS 001. The sequence continues at coordinate 5,427,141 of NZ_CM153251.1, read as the reverse complement.
GTGGGCCGGGGGCCGTGGGGCCGCGCGAGCCGCGAGCAGTGGGGCTGCGAGCCGCGAGCGGTGGGCTGTGGGCAGTGGGCTGTGGGCAGTGGGCTGCGAGCCGTGGGCCGTGGGCCGTGGCTGCCGCTGGTGGCCCGTCGCCGCGCGCGATCGTGGGCCCTGGCTGCCCTGGCTGCCCTGGCTGCCCTGGCTGCCCTGGCTGCCCTGGCTGCCCTGCCTGGCTGCCCTGGCTGCCCTGCCTGGCTGCCCTGGCTGCCCTGCCTGGCTGCCCTGGCTGCCGTGCGGTGACGCGTCCCGCCGGCCGTCGAGTGGCCCTCGGTCCATGGCTGTCGACCCCGAGCCCGGTCCGGCGTTCGCGACTGGCGTTCGCCGCTGATCCGGCCCTGGTGGCACTTCAGCCCAGCGGCACTTCTTCCCCGGTGACGCTTCTTCTCGCTTCGCCTTGTCCGCCTCCTCCGCTTCGTTCACCTTGCTCAGTTCGTCCGGCAAGTCTGGGGACGGTTGGTCGTCGCCCACTCAGGAGCGTGCCTGGACGCCGCGCCTTCGTTTTTATCGGCAACGAATGGGAAGGTCGGATCGTGCCTGGTCGGAGGGGGTTTCACCCCTTTTGGTGACCTCTGAACGGGACGGCGGTGGAGGTGGGCCGGAACGCGGGCTGGAACGGGGGCCGGACCCGGGTGTCGGTGGTCGCGGGCCGTGCGTGGGTATCGTTGTTGCACTGTGCTGGCCACAGCGGGCCGGTGGCAATTACCGTGTGGGCCGTGTCTGAACCGGTAGCTATGCACATGAGCGACGGGCTGCTCAACGTGCCGACGTCGCTGGCGTTCGTCGCCGTGGCCGTCATCGGTGTCGGGGTGGCGTTGGTCAAGGCTCGCGGCGACCTCGACGACCGCACCGCACCCATGGCCGGGTTGGTGGCGGCGTTCGTGTTCGCCACCCAGATGCTGAACTTCCCCGTCCTGCCCGGCGTGAGCGGGCACCTGCTCGGCGGCGCGCTGGCCGCCATCCTGGTCGGGCCGTGGGTGGGGGCGCTCTGCGTGACCATCGTGCTCGTCGTGCAGTCCCTCTTCTTCGCCGACGGCGGCGTGACGGCGCTGGGCGCGAACGTCACCAACATGGCCCTCATCGGCACCGCCGTCGGCTACCTCACGGCCGTTGCGCTGCGCCCGCTCGCCAAGCGCAACAAGGGCGGCCTCGCGCTGGTCGCCTTCCTGTCCGCTCTGGTCAACACCGTGCTCGCCTCGTTCGGCTTCGTCGTCGAGTACGCCATCGGCGGCGCGGGCGGGGTCGGTTTCGGCACGGTCGCGGCGGCGATCCTCGGGGTGCACGTGCTGATCGGCATCGGCGAAGGGGTGATCACCGCGGCCACCGTGACGGCGGTCGCGGCGGCGCGGCCGGACCTGGTGTACCTGCTGCGCGGCGTGCCGCAGAAGCTGGAGCTGAAGGCGTGAAGCGCTTCTTCGTCTGGTTCGCCGTGGTGAGCCTGGTCCTGGCCGGCGCGGTCTCCTACTTCGCCAACGCCAACCCCGACGGGCTCGACTACGTCACCGAGCAGCACGGCATCGCCGAGCACGCCCAGGACCACCCGCTCGCCGACGGGCCGCTCGCCGACTACACCGTGGGCGGCGACGAGCGGCTCACCGGGCTGGCCGGCGTGATCGGGGTCGTGGTGACGCTGCTGGTCGCCGGCGGGCTGTTCTGGTTGCTGCGGAACAAGAGCGCCAAGGGGTGAGCGCCGCCGGCGTCCTGCACCGGGCCGGCGACTCGCCGGTCCACCGGCTGCCGCCGCAGGTGAAGATCGTCGCCGCGGTGGTCGCCGTGCTGTGCGTGGTGGCGACGCCGCGCGAGGTGTTCTGGGCGTTCGGCGCGTACCTGCTCGCGGTCACGGCGGTGTGGGCGGTCGCCCGGATCCCGCCGACGTGGTTCGCCTCGCGCGCGTTGATCGAGTTGCCGTTCGTGGTCCTGGCGCTGGTCCTGCCGTTCACCGGCCACGGGCCGACCACCGACTTCCTCGGCGTGCCGGTCTCCGTCGAGGGCGCGCTGGCGGGCTGGAACATCCTGGCCAAGGGCACGCTGGGCGTGCTCGTCTCGCTCACCCTCGCCGCGACCACCGCGCCCAACGACCTGCTGCTGGGCCTGCAGCGGCTGCGGATGCCGAGCGTGCTGGTCACCATCGCCACCCTCATGCTCCGCTACGCCGACGTCGTGGTGGCGGAGGCGAGGCGGATGCGGGTGGCGCGCATCTCCCGGGGCGACGACCCGCGCGTGCTGTGGCAGCTCGGCGCGACCGCGCGCGGTGTCGGCAGCCTGTTCATCCGCTCCTACGAGCGCGGCGAGCGCGTCCACCTGGCCATGGTGTCGCGCGGCTGGACCGGGCGGATGCCGGACGGTCGGGGGAGTGCGACGGCGCAACCGGTGCGCGTGACGCCGACCGCGCCCGCGCTGCTGGTGGAACGGCTGGCGTTCGCCTACCCGGACGGCCACCAGGCGCTGTTCGGCGTCGACCTGCGGGTGGAGCCGGGTGAGCGGGTCGCGCTGCTCGGTCCGAACGGGGCGGGCAAGACGACCCTGGTGCTGCACCTCAACGGCGTGCTCGGCGGCGGTCGGGGGCGCATCGAGGTGGCCGGTCTGCCGGTCGTGAAGGAGCACCTGCGGGAGATCCGCCGACGGGTCGGCGTGGTCTTCCAGGACCCGGACGACCAGCTGTTCCTGCCCACGGCCCGGCAGGACGTGGCGTTCGGCCCGGCGAACTTCGGGCTGCGCGGCGACGAGCTGGACGAGCGGGTGGCGCGGGCGCTGGACGCGGTGGGCATGGCGGAGGTGGCCGACCGCTCGCCGCTGCACCTGTCGGGCGGGCAGCGGCGGCGGGTGGCGCTGGCGACCGTGCTGGCGTGCGACCCGGAGATCCTGGTGCTGGACGAGCCGTCGGCGAACCTGGAGCCGGTGGCCCGCCGGGAACTCGCCGAGGTCCTGCTCGGCCTGGACCGGACGATGCTGATGGTGACCCATGACCTGCCGTACGCGTTGCAGCTGTGCCCGCGCAGCGTGCTGATCGACGGGGGCGTGGTGGTGGCGGACGGCCCGACGCGCGAACTCCTCGCCGACACCGGGCTCCTGGCCCGGCACCGCCTGGAACTCCCGTTCGGCTTCCGCCTCGACTGAGCGCCCCTCCGGCGGGGCCGGGCGCGCCGGTCCGCAGGGGTCGGGCGCGGGTCAGCGGTCGGCCGCGGCGGGGATCGGGGCGGTGTGGGCGGACAGCTCGGCGCGGGCCGCGGCCGGGGTGAGGCGGCGCATGCCGGCGGCCGTGCAGCGGCGGACCAGGGCGGGTTGTTCCCGCATCAGCCGCAGGCCGCGGCGGAGCAGGAGCGGCACCGGTTTGCGGGCTTCGGCCACGTCCCGGGCGAACCGCCGCACGAAGGTGCGCAACGCGCCGGGGGAGAGCACGATCGCGTCCAGCAGGACGCCCGCCTCCCGGCACCCGGCCACCAGGCGGTCCGCGAACAGGCCCTCCGCGATGAACGGGCCGTCCGCCGTCACCACCCGGGACCCGACCCGCCGGTCCTCGCCGAGTTCGTACACCGGGGCCCGCACGCGCCCGGTCGTGGCCAGTTCGACCACCGCGCGCAGCGCGTCCTCGGTGTGCCAGGACCGCTCGGCGTCCCAGTCCGGCCGGCCGGTGTCGTCGCGCGGCAGCAACGGGTCGTCGCCCTCGCGGTAGAAGTCGTCCAGGCGCAGCACCGGCCACCCCAGGTGGGCGGCGAGCGTGGACTTGCCCGACCCGGACGGGCCGGCGAGCAGCACGGCGCGCGGGTGAACGGCGGATGACGGCACGGAAGACGATTCTGGCACGCCGCGCACACCTGACGCGACCTCGCCTTTGTCCGTACGTGCACCGGGCCTGCTCCCGTTGTGCACCCGGTCTGGTCGCCACGGGCCGCGCCCGCCACGATGTGCGTCATGGTGAGGGTGCGGGGGATCGAGGACGCCGAGCGGTTACGCGACGAGTGGGAGCACGAGCGGCGGCGTCGACCTGCGCCGCCACCCCGGGTCGACGCGCCCACCACCGCCGGCGCGACGCCGATCGTGGCCCAGGACGGCGACCGCATCGCGCTGGACTTCGCCGAGCTGGACGCCGCCCTCACCAGGCTGGACCAGTTGCACGACGTCCTCTCGGAGCACCTGCGCCGCTCCGACCGGCTCGCCGACGACTTCGGCGACGGCAAGGGCCCGGTCGCGCTGCACATGCGCCGGGCGTTCGGCCTGCGCGGCGGCGGGCAGGACGGCGGCGTGCAGTCGTCGCTGCGCTCCTACCTGGACGAGCTGGGCGCGTTGCGCACCGCGTTGCGCCAGGTCGGTTCCACCCACCGCGCCGAGGACGAGGCGGCGGCCGAGGCGATGAGGCGGCTGTGACCGGCTCCGACGGGGCGGGCGGCCCCGAGTCCTGGCACGAGCGCCGCCACCGGCTGCACTCCGACGACCACCCGCGCACCGCGAAGCAGCGCCGCGCGGCCCGCAAGGTCTCGGCGGGCAAGAAGGACAACCGGCGGTTGGAGCGCTTCGGCAAGATCAACTGGGAGCTGTACTCGCACCGCGAGCTGTGGGACATGGTCAAGTCCGCCGACCTGGGCCGGATGGGCGGGCGCACGCACGAGTGGCAGGTGCTGGCCCACGAACTGGGCGAGGCCACCGAGGACGTGCGGAAGCTGGTGACCAAGCTGGTCGAGTCCTGGCACGGCCCGTCGTCGGCGGTCGCCGCCGACTCGGTGTCGCGGCTGACGAAGTGGGCAACCGAGGTGTCGCAGCGGGCCTTCCAGGTCGGCGGCGGGATGGACGCCTACACGCACGCCGTGGACGAGGCGGCCCGCCGGATGCCGGTGCCCGTGCACCCGGACGCCGAGCGCTGGTTCCGCGACGGCTACGACGTGACCGCTCTGGACGGTCCGCAGGGCGCCTACCTGGCCGACCAGCTGCTGGACGACCACCTGCCGTCGAAGCGGGAGCAGCGCGCGGCCAAGGCCGAGGCGGTGCGGGTGATGGACGCCTACGAGCACGCGAGCCGGGTGGAGCACGACCGCCTGCCGCTGTTCGACGACGCTCCCGCCGGCGCGAAGGTCGAGCCCGACCACCGCCCGCCGGTCGACGGGCCGGACGTGACCCCGCCCGCGCCGCCACCTCCTCCGCCCTCGCCGCCGTCTCCGCCGCCGAACCCGCCCGAGCCCCCGACCGACCGTCCCGAGCCCCCGCCGGGCGCGCGTCCGACGGACACCACGTCCACCGCGACGGCCGGCGGCCCCGCCGGGTTCGGCATCCCGGGCCTGCCCGGCGGTTCGGCGGTGCCCGGCGGCTACGCGGCCGGCTCGCCCGGCGGGCACGGCTCGCCCGGCGGCTACGGCACGGGGTTCGGCCCGATGGGTCCCGGCGGCGCGTCCGGCGTCATCGGCGCGGTGCCCGGCGGCGCCGCCGCGCGCGGCGGCGTCGTGCCGGTCACGGCCGGCGGCCAGGGCGGGTACGGCATGTTCCCGCCGGTCGCGCCGGGCGGCCGGGAAGAGGACCGGGAGCACCGCAACCGCTACGACAACGGCCTGGACCTGCTGGACGACCTGCCGCCCGCGTTCCCGCCGGTGCTCGGCGAATGAGCGGCTACCGGGTCGACCCGGACGAGCTGGCGGGCTACGCCGACCGGCTCGCCGACACCGGCGACGACCTGCGCGCCGCGCTGCCCGGGCCGGCCGAGCCGGTCGGCGACCTGGGGCCGGAGGGGATCGGCGCGGCGGTCGCCGGCCTGTTCGCCGAGTGGGCGGACACCGTGCGGGGCCTGGACTTCGGCGGGCTCGCCGACGACGTGCGGGCGGCCGGCGAGACCTACCGGCTGGCCGACGAACTCGACCGTGGCTGACTACCGGGGCCTCGGGTTCGACCCCGCGCCGGGCAGCGCGCAGGCCGTCGCGGCGGCCAGTGCGCGCTGCGCGTTCGACGTGCCGGTGCCCGGTGTCCCGGTGGGCTGGCGGGGGGCGGCGGCCGAGGGGTTCGGTGCCCGGTTGGAGGCGGCGGTGTCGGAGCTGACGGCGGTGCGGCGCGCGATGCGGGCCGCGGCGGAGGTGCTCGACGCCTGGGCCACCACGCTGCTGGGCAACCAGCGGCAGGCCGAGGAGCTGGACCGGCGGGCGGTGGCGCTGCGCCGGAACCTGGCCGAGGCCGCCGACGAGGTCGACCGGACCGGCGCGCTGGCCACCTTCACCGCCGCGCGCGCCGAGGCCCACGCGGCCGCCGTGACCAGGCACGACCAGCTCGCCGGGCAGTTGGACGAGGTGCTGGAGGAGGCCCGTCTGCTGGCCCGGGACCACCACGCCGAGGCGCGCCGCGTAGCCGGGCGGCTGCGCGGCGAGGAGCCGTCGGCGGCGCTGGCGGACACCCTCGCGGACTTCTCCGCGCTCACCGCCGAACTGGCGTCGGTGCTGCTCGGCCCGCCCCGCCGGGCCGCCGGGCGCGGTGCCGCCGAGGCGTTCGCGGCGGGCCTCGGGTGAGACTCGACCCCGTGCCGGGGGTGACCCCGGTGGCCCTGGGCTCGCCGGAGCGCACCGCGACCGACCTGCTCGCCGTGCTGCGCCGGATCAAGGGCACCCACGACCCCGGCCTGGAGGTGTCCGCGACGCAGGCCGCCGAGCTGGCGCACGGGCGCGACTGCGGGCTGCTCGCCGTGGTCGAGCACCGCGACGCCGACCCGGCGCTGCTGATGGCGGCCGTGGTCCCGGTGGACCGGCCGGTCGACCCGGCACTCGGCGTGCGGCTGGACGGACCGGCCATCCGCGACGTGACCAAGGGCGTGACCGCGACCGGCTGCCCGGTGGTGATCGTGGAACGCATCCCGGTCACCGGCACGGGCGCGCAGCTCCAGGTCGTGGTGACCGACCCGGAGCACCCCCGGGTCGCGGTGTTCACCCTGCACTCGACCACCGGGCGGGGCTGGCTGGAGGTCGCGGGCCTGGCCGGGCGGTTCGTGTCCGGCGTGCGGTTCGACCCGCCCGCCGTCACCGGGCCCGGAACTCGCTCGGCGTCGCGCCGACCACCTGGCGGAACGTCCGGGAGAAGTGCGCCGCGCTGACGAAACCGCAGTCCTTCGCGATCTCGCCGATGCCCCGCCCGGCCTTCGCCGGGTCGGCCAGCAGCGCCTTCGCCCGGTCCACCCGCAGCCCCCGGATCCGCTCGGACACGCCCTGCCCGTCGTCGAAGAGCTGGTAGAGGCGGCGGCGCGAGATGTGCAGCGCTCCCGCCACGGCGTCCGCGCCCAGGTTCGGGTCGGCCAGGTGGGCGCGCATGTAGTCCAGCGCCTCGCGGCGGCGCGCGGCGAGCGCGTCCACCCGGTCCAGCTCGGCCTTCAACGCGCTGCGCAGCACCAGTTCGGCCAGCCCGAGCAGGTGGTGCGACAGGCCGTGCGGGTCCAGCACGTGCGCGGCGGCCAGCACGTGCGCGATCGCCCCGGAGAACACCGAGCGCAGCGCCGCCTCCACCGGGACCGGTTGGAACATCAGGGGTTTCAGCTCGGTGAAGCCGACGGTCAGCTTCGCCTCGGCGACCGTGAGCAGCACCACGCCCGGCAGCACGTGCAGCGAGCAATCGGGAAACCGAAGTTCCACGCCGCTGTTGGGCAGGCCGCGCGGCACCGCGCAGCCCATCAGCAGCTGGATGTGCTCGGGCGGGCGCGACGTGCCGTTCAACGCCCCGGTCAGCGCCGCACGGGCCGCTGCGGCACCCGAGGCGCGCACCGTGAGCAGCCCGTCGGCGAGGTCCACGCCGGCCAGGGTAAGGCCGGTCCGGCCCGACCCGGTGCGCCCCACCCACTATCTTCGGCCGGCATGGCACGCCGTTCAGCGACCGCGGTCGTCCTGTCGCACCTGGAGTTCGACCTGCTGTGGGAAGACCTCGGGGTGGGCGACCCGCCGTACCCGCTGGAGGTCGACTCGCACGGCGCGACCGCCGCCGAGCGGGAGGACCTGGGCGCGGACGTGTTCCGCGCGCTGGCGGCGGCGGGCCTGGCCGAGGACGACGGCCCCGCGCCCGGGCTGGAGGACCTGTTCGGCCGGCTGACCGGCCGCGCGCTGTCCGTGGACGCCCTGGTGTTCCGGCCGCGCCCGTGGCGGGTGCTGGCGGCCGTGCGGGGCCCGCGCGGCGTGCTCGCGGTGCTCGACGACCGGGAGGTCGCGCTGGAGCCGATCACCGACGCGGTCGCCGCGATGGCGCGGGTGATCGGCGAGAGCCCGCCCGGCCCGGGCGGGCAGGTGCGGCTGCCGCGCGCGGTGTTCTCCGCCGCGATGCACGGCTACGCGAACACCGGGCACGCCGGGCTGGAACGCGCGCTCGCCGCCGGGGGCGTGACCGGGCGGGCGACCCGCGCGATCGGCACCCTGGCCGAGTCCGGCCGGATCGCCGCCGGCCAGCTCGCCTGCACCGGCCCCGGCGGCCGGTCCCCGGTCCTGAGCTGGACCGACACCACGGCGGGCCGGTACGCGATGGCGGTCGAGGCGGTGGCCGGCGAGCCGTGGGTGCAGGTCACCCCGGCCGACGGCGGGTGGCTCGCCCGGAAGCTGTCCGAACTGCTCGCCGGCGTCGCGTAGCCCGGCCCGCGCGAGGTCACCGCTCGCCCAGGAGGTGGGCGGGCACCACCCCGGTCACCTCGGCCAGGCCCAGGGCCAGCGCGTCGGACGCCGCCTCGGCCGCCAGCCGGCGGACGGTCTCGGCCAGCGCCGACGGCGTCCGGGCGAACGCCTCCCGGGCGAACTCCAGCCCCACCGGCTTGCCGTGCAGGTCCACGGTCACCGTCACGCCGTCCCCGGACGCCGTCGCGCGGATCGCGTCCAGCCGTTCGCCCAGCATCAGACCCTCCACGTCGTCGGTGTCGTCTCCTCGACCGCCTCGACCTGCCGGTCCGGCACCGCCAGGCCCAGGCCGGACAGGTCGCCCAGCGCGCCGGCGGCCCGCGCGTTCGCCTTCGCGGTGGCCGCGTCGACCAGCGCCAGGATCGTGCGGGCCAGCTCGGGGCCCGAGCGCGGCGCGCGGGTGTCCAGGGTCAGGTCGAGCAGCGCGCCGCCCGGCCCCACCTCCACCGCGACACCCCGGTCCGGGTCGTGCGCGTGCGCGCTGATCACGGGTGCACCCCTCCGTAGAACGTCGCCGGGTCGAGCCGGTGGGTGTTGCGCCGCACGGCGTCGCCGGAGTTGCCCTCGATCAGGGTCACCGCGCCGCCGGAGACCTTCTCCACGATCCCGATGTGCTTGCTGGTCGCGGTGCTCTGCGGCCCGGTGCCGAACAGCAGCACGTCGCCGGGGCGCACGCCGCCGAGCTTCGTGTACGCCTTGCCGTTGCGCTGCCCCCAGCGGAACACGTCGCCGGTGAACGGCAGCAGCGGGATGTCCACGCCCGCCTTTCGCCACATGGACGTCGCGAACGACGAGCACCACGCGGCGGTCGGGCCGTACGGGTTGCGGTTGCTGCCCGGAGGGTTCTCCCGCACGCCCAGCTCGCGGCGGGCTGCCGAGACGATCGTGCGGGCACGGCCGCGCGCCTTCGCCGCAGCGGGCTTGGTGTGCGCCTTCGCGTCGGCCACGCCGTCGTGCTCGACGTCGGTCTCCAACGCCCGCAGGCGGCGGGCCGCGTCCTCCAGCTCGTCCCGCGCGTGCCGCAGCGCGGCGGCGGTCTCCTTGGTGTAGCGGGGTTCCAGGTCGGCCGCTGCGGCGACGGCCTTCAGCAGCGCCGCCTGCGTGCCGACCGCCACGCCGGCGTCCAGCAGGCCGGTGGCGCGTCGCAGGTACTCGTCCACCGTCTGCGCCGCCCTGGTGTGCCCGGTGGTCAGGGCGGCGCTCGCGCCGGCCACGACCCTCTCCGCGTCCCGCGCCGCGTCGGCGGTGAGCCGCAGCTGCCGGCCCAGCCTGCCGGACCGCCGCTCGAAACCCTCGGACTGGGTGCCCTTCCAGTGCTCCAGCACGGTCTTGGATGCCTTGACGTGCTCGTCGTGCCGCTCGGTGAGCCCGGTCGCGGTCCGGTGCAGCGCGTACTGCACCTTCACGGCGTCCTCGGCCTTGCCCGCCAACGCGTTGCGGTGCCCGATCATGCTCTCCGCGAAGTGCCTCGCGGTGGCCCTCGTGTCCACGGTGGGTTTCCTCAGCTCAGCGAGCGGGCGACGTGGTCGTCCTGCTCGCGGTAGGCGCGGGCGGACTCGGCGGCCGACGACGCCAGCGCGTCGGTGTTGTGCGCCACGGCCTTGACCTGCTTGCGCAGTGCCGCGCCGAAGCCGTCCAGGGCGGCGGCGAAGCCGGAGTGCCGGCCGACCGCGCCGAAACCGTCCTCGGCGATCTCGCGCACCTCGCGGACGTGCGCGCGGCCCAGCGCGGTCAGGTCGTCGGCGGTGTTGCGGGTGCGCCGCGCGTAGTCCCGCAGCACCCCCACGTCCACCGAGAACCCGCCGGTGCCCCCGGAACCGCCGCGCCCACCGCCGCCCGAACCGCCGGAGCCGTTGCGGCCCAGCGCCTTGACGCCGCGCCGGGCCTCGCCCAGGTGCTTGCGGTACGCGCCGTTGGTGTAGGTCGACCACGGCGTCCACGACCGGCCGTCGCCGGAGATCCGGTTGGCCGCCTCGGCGTTCTCCCGGGGGTCGAACAGCTCGCGGTTCGACCCCAGCCCCAGCTCGCGCCGCCGCGCCGGGCCCAGCGACCCCAGCATGTTGATCTGCCACAGCCCGTACGAGTCGTCCGGCGGCCTCGGGTTGTGGGCGCGGGGGTCGCCGCCGGACTCGGCCAGCGCGACCGCCACCGCGATCGTCAGGTCCTCGCCCCGGAACCCCGCGTCGTGCGCGTGCCGGGCGATCTGCTCCGGACTCAGCCTGCTCATGCGGCCCACCCTGGTCCGTCCCGGCCCCGGCGGGGAACCGGCGCTGCACGCTCGGACAGCGCGAGTGCACGGGGCGACTACAGTCGAACAGGTGAACGAAAGGCTGTTTGACGAGGGCTTGTTCGGCGTGCCCGAGGAGGAACGCGCGGAGCGGATCGCGGCGAACGCGCCGCTGGCCGTGCGGATGCGCCCGCGCACGCTGGACGAGGTGGTCGGCCAGGGCCACCTGCTGGGGCCCGGCGCGCCGCTGCGCCGGCTCGTGGAGGGCTCCTCGCCCGCGTCGATCATGCTCTACGGCCCGCCCGGCACCGGCAAGACCACGCTGGCCACGCTCGTGTCGCAGGCCACCGGCCGCCGGTTCGCCGCGCTCAGCGCGCTCAGCGCGGGCGTCAAGGAGGTCCGCGCGGTCATCGACGAGGCCCGCCGCCTGCTGGTCCGCTCCGGCGAGTCGACCGTGCTGTTCATCGACGAGGTGCACCGGTTCTCCAAGACCCAGCAGGACGCCCTGCTCGGTGCGGTCGAGGACCGGATCGTGCTGCTGGTCGCGGCGACCACGGAGAACCCGTTCTTCTCGGTGGTCTCGCCGCTGCTGTCCCGCTCGCTGGTGCTCCAGCTGCGCCCGCTGGGCGACGACGACGTGCGCGCGCTGGTCCGCCGCGCGGTCGCCGACGAACGCGGGCTGGCGGGCGCGGTCACCGTCGAGCCGGACGCCGAGGACCACCTGGTCCGGTTGGCCGGCGGGGACGCCCGGCGCGCCCTGACCGCGCTGGAGGCCGCCGCCGACGCGGTCGCCGCCGGCGGCGTGCTGGACCTGGTCACGCTGGAGGCGACGGTCGACCGCGCGGCCGTGCGCTACGACCGGCAGGGCGACCAGCACTACGACGTGACCAGCGCGTTCATCAAGTCCATCCGGGGCTCGGACGTGGACGCGGCGCTGCACTACCTGGCCCGGATGATCGAGGCGGGGGAGGACCCGAGGTTCATCGCCCGGCGGCTGGTCATCCACGCCAGCGAGGACGTCGGCATGGCCGACCCGACCGCGTTGCAGACCGCGGTCGCCGCCGCGCAGGCCGTGCAGCTGATCGGGCTGCCCGAGTGCGCGCTCAACCTGGCGCAGGCGACCGTGCACCTGGCCACCGCGCCCAAGTCCAACGCGGTGACCACGGCCATCGGCGCGGCCATGTCGGACGTGCGCAAAGGCGCGGTCGGCACCGTCCCCGCGCACCTGCGTGACGGGCATTACGCGGGCGCGGAGAAGCTCGGCAACGCGAAGGGCTACCGGTACCCGCACAACGTGCCCGAGGGCGTGCTCACCCAGCAGTACCCGCCGGACGACCTGGTCGGCCGCGACTACTACGAGCCGACCGGGCGGGGCGCGGAGCGCTACATCGCCGAGCGCCTGCCCAAGCTCCGCAAGGTCGTCCGGGGGCAGGAGTAGGAAAAATCCGGTGCCGATGCACCCGACTTCTGCAACGGTGTGCGCCGTGACTGCTCCTCCGGCCAACGGCCACGCACTGCTCGACTTCAACTCGCCGCTGTCGGACACCAAGTCCTACGACCTGATCGGCACCCTCGGCCCGCTCGACGACGCGACCGTCGTGGACTACGGCTGCGGCTGGGCGGAGTTCCTGCTGCGGACCGTCGAGCACGCGCCGGGCGCGACCGGGCTCGGCGTGGACGGCGACCGGTACGCCATCGAGCGCGGCACCGCGAACATCGCCGCGCGCGGACTGGCCGGCCGGGTCCGGCTGGAGCTGGCCGACGTCACCACGTGGGCGGCCGAACCGGCCGACGTCGTCGTGTCGATGGGTGCCTCCCACGCCTGGGGCGGCACGAGGGGGACACTGGAGGCCATGCACACCCGCCTCAAGCCCGGTGGCCGGTTGCTGCTCGGCGACGGCATCTGGGACAGCGAGCCCAACGCGCACGCCCTGGAGATCTTCCCGCGCGAGGAGTTCCTCGCGGTGGACGAGCTGGTCGACCTCGCCCTGGCGACGGGCTACCGGCTGCTCAACCTGGCCACGGCCAACCGCGACGAGTGGGACTCGTTCGAGTCGCGCTGGTGCGCGGCGCGGGAGCGCTGGCTGCTGGCCAACCCGGACCACCCGGAGGCCGCCGAGGTCGCGAAGCTGGTGGACGACCACCGCGACGGCTGGCTGAGGGGTTACCGGACCAGCATGGGGTTCGCCTACCTCACGCTGGCCCGCCGGTAGGGACCCGTCGTCCCGTCCGGTCGGGGATACCGGGCGGGACGACACCCCTCCCGGGAACGCGACCGGTGTCAGGCCGGGGCGAGCGCCCTGATCGTCGGGGTCGTGTAGGCGGGCGGCGCGATCAGCCCGGAGCAACGGCTGTTGCCCGAGGTGCTCGGGGTGTTGCGGTGCACGGTCACCTCGTACAGGTGGTCCATGCCCCGCACGGTCACCACGCGCGCCTCGCCGTCCTCGGACTCCACCGGCCGCTCGGCCACGCCCAGCGCCGCGTCCAGCCCGCGCAGCCCCAGGTGCTTGCGCACCGCGATCTCGGCGTACTGGACCCACGTGCTGGCCGCCGACGTCCGGCCGCGCAGCTGGTCGGGCTGCACCTGGCCGTTGAGCGCGGCCTTGGCCACCAGCGCCGCCTCGCCCGGGTCGAGCTGGCCGTGCAGGAAGCCGTCCGGCACCACCAGCAGGTTGCCCGCCCAGCGGTCGCCGCCGACGTGGCTGACCTCCCACGCCCGACCGGGGTGGCTCGCGCCCAGCGCGCCCGCCAGCGGGCGGCCGAGCACCGCGCAGCACATGTCCTTGGTGCCGTGCGTGCAGACCAGGAACAGCGGGCCGTCGACCCGCTCGCCGTGGCCCGGGATGCCCGCCGCCAGCGCCGCCAGGTCGAGCGAGGCCAGTTCGGCGAGGTCGGCGACCTCCAGCCGCTCCAGCCACCGGTTGCCGGGCACGCCGCTGGCCAGGTAGACGGTGCGGGGCGCGTCGGCGGCGCGCTTGTGCTTGCCGGGACGGCGGATGAGCAGCGGCCGCAGTCCCGACGCGCGCGCCCCGTCCAGCCGGCCCGGCTCGAACACCGGGGCCAGGGTCTGCTCCAACGCGTCCGCGGGCCACGGGCCGGGCTGCTCGACGAGCAGCCACGACGTCATGAGCGCCGCTGTGCCGGCCGGATCGCCGCCGAGCTGGCGCGTGAGGATCGCGCACCCCGGCAGACCGCCCGAACTTACGTTAGGCATACCTAAGCTTACCGGATCACTCGGGTCCCAGTAGCCCCTGTGTGACCAATTCCCCGAGCAACGCTCGCACCGTGGCCCGGTCCAGGGCCGGCGCACCGGCCTCCACCAGCGACTTCACCGTGTGGCGAGCACTGCCCACGAGCACCTCCAGCACCGGGCGTGCCGCCGCCGCGAACACCAGGCGTTTGCCCGCCGCCGCCAGCGACACCGTGTCGGCGCCGACGGTAAGCACCGCGCGCGGAGTCAGCAACCGGACCTCGGCCTCGTCGCCCGGCGGCAGCAGCTCCGCGGTCGCGGTCCACGGCATCCCCACGTGCGGGACGGCCGGGGCCTGCGCGTCCCGGTCGGCCAGGAAGCGCCCGACCACGCCGGGGTCCATCAGCTCGGCGACCCGGGCCTTGAGCACGGCGGCGTGCGCCTCCTGGTCCGCGGCGGAGGCGAACCGGGGCAGGTCGGTGCGGAAGGACTCGTCCGCCCGCAGCCGGTCGGCCAGCCACGCGACCAGGTCCACGCCGGTCGCCCGGTTGAACCCGATGGTCAGGTGCAGCGACTCCGAACCCACCGCCGACACGTCGTGCCAGTGCCCGCGCGGCACGTAGAGGACGTCGCCGTCCTCCAGCATGAAGTCGTCCAACGGCTCGGCGGACGGCCGTTCGGGCAGCTCCACGTCCCGCTGGAGCGGCGCCGGCCGGGTCACCCCGTGCACCCGCCACCGCTTGCGCCCCGAGACCTGGACGATGATCGCGTCGTGGTCGTCCCAGTGCACGTCGAAGCCGTGCGTGACGCCCCACCCGGCGTACAGGTTGACCTGCACCCGTTCCCGCAGCTCGTGCTCCAGCGCCACGGCCAGCTCGCCCACCGGGCCGAACAGCTCGTGCACCGAGTCGATCACCAGGGTCGCGCCGCCGCGCATCTTCGCCGCGAACCCCGCGGGCAGCAGCCGGGGCACCGGCCCGGTCCGCCGGGTCTCGACCATCTCCGAGTAGGTGTGCGCGGGGACGACCTCGCCGCCCTGCGCGAGCCGCAGCCGGGGGAAGTCCAGCCGGTGCTGCCGCAGCACCCGGTTGACCTCCGACCACGGCAGCAGGTCGGCGAACCTCCCGGCCCGGCCGGTGAACCGCCTGTGCTCCCGGCCCTGCACCGCGTCGAAGAACTGGCTGACCCCGATCGGTGCGACGAGGTCAGCCAGGGTTGGAGCGGTCACTCAGTCGTTGCCGTCGTTGTCGGCGACCGCGCCGTTGGCCTTGCCGCGGTCGACCGCGCCGGTCAGCGGCTCGGCGCTGAGCAGCAGGCCACTGGACGGGGCCTCGTACGAGTCGTTCTCCTGAGCCATGCCGTACCTCCTGAAGTGGGGGTTGCACCAGCGTTGATCACGCTACGGCACCGAATCGCCCCAGGTCATCGGTCATCCGAGTAAATCTCACAAGTTGATCGGGGGTTCCGGTGGCGGCAACCGCGATCCACCAGAGGTCATTCGGGCGACGCGCGGTAACCTTGGACACCCCAACGCCCAGCAAGCTTTCAGGAGGATCCGTGTCGCCAGGGCAGATCGCCGCGCTGGTCGCCGCCGGCGCGTTCGTGCTGCTGGTGATCCTGCTGGCCATCCCGCTGATCAAGCTGGGCCGCACGCTGGACGAGGCCACCATCGCCATCCGCAAGGCGCACCAGAACAGCGATCCCCTCTTCACCGGCGCGAACACCACGATCACGCACGTGAACACCCAGCTGGAGCGGGTGGACGGGATCACCGCCAACGCGCGCGCGGTCACCGGCAACGTGTCCGCGCTGACCTCGCTGTTCACCGCCACCCTGGGCGGCCCGCTGGTCAAGGCCGCGGCGCTGTCCTACGGCGTGAGCAAGGCCATCCGCGCCCGCCGCACCGCCGGCCAGTCGCCCAAGAAGCACTCCCGGCGAGGTCGACGGTGAAGCGGCTGTTCTGGTTCGGCCTGGGCATCGCGGCCGGCGTCTTCGCCACCCGCAAGGCGGGGCAGGCCGCGCACGCCGCCACCCCGGCGGGCATCGGCGCCAACGTCGGCGAGGGCCTGCGGGAGCTGGCCGGTGCGATCGGGTCGTTCGGCGCGGAGGTCCGCGCGGGAATGTCCGAGCGCGAGCAGGAGTTGCACGACACCGTGGAGCGTCAGACGGGCCAGACGCCGGGTCGGCGAGCGCGCAGGGCGAACGACCGCTACTAGAGGTCGTTCGCCTCACCGCGCCCGAAACCACTTCGCACCTGAGGAACAACCCGTGCAGACCCACGAGATCATCAAGCGCTTCCGCGAGCACTTCGAGAACGCCGGCCACACCTACGTGCCCAGCGCCTCGCTCATCCTGGACGACCCGAACCTGCTGTTCGTCAACGCCGGCATGGTGCCGTTCAAGCCCTACTTCCTGGGCGAGGCCCCGCCGCCGTACAAGCGCGCCACCAGCATCCAGAAGTGCGTGCGCACGCCGGACATCGACGAGGTCGGCAAGACCACCCGGCACAACACGTTCTTCCAGATGGCCGGCAACTTCTCCTTCGGCGACTACTTCAAGGAAGAGGCCATCCGGCTGGCCTGGGAGCTGATCACCAAGTCCCAGGACGACGGCGGCTACGGCTTCGACCCCGAGCGCATCTGGGTGACCGTCTACCTCGACGACGACGAGGCCATCGAGCTGTGGAAGAAGGTCGCCGGCCTGCCCGACGAGCGCATCCAGCGCCGTGACGGCAAGGACAACTACTGGGACATGGGCGTGCCCGGCCCCGGCGGCCCGTGCTCGGAGATCTACTACGACCGGGGCCCGGCCTTCGGCCGCGAGGGCGGCCCGGTCGTCGACGAGGACCGGTACCTGGAGATCTGGAACCTGGTCTTCATGCAGGACGAGCGCGGCGAGCTGAGCCCCAAGCTCGGCCACCCGCCGATCGGCTCGCTGCCCAGCAAGAACATCGACACCGGCATGGGCGTCGAGCGGGTCGCGTTCCTGCTCCAGGGCGTGGACAACGTCTACGAGACCGACCTGGTGCTGCCGGTGATCCGCGCGGCCGAGGAGCTGTCCGGCCGCAAGTACGGCGACAACCCGACCGACGACGTGCGCTTCCGGGTCATCGCCGACCACGCCCGCAGCGGCGTGCTGATCGTCGGCGACGGCGTCACCCCCGGCAACGAGGCCCGCGGCTACGTGCTGCGCCGCCTGCTGCGCCGGATCGTCCGCTCGGCCCGCCTGCTGGGCATCGACCAGCCGGTGCTGGTCAAGTTCGCCGAACTGGTCCGCGACGCCATGGGCCCGACCTACCCGGAGCTGGTCAGCGGCTTCCCGCGGATCGCCCAGGTGCTGCAGGCCGAGGAGGACACGTTCCTGCGCACGCTGGAGGCCGGCGAGCGGATCTTCGGCACCGCCGCCGCCGAGGTCAAGTCCGCCGGCCGCGCCACGCTGCCCGGCGACAAGGCGTTCCAGCTGCACGACACGTACGGCTTCCCGATCGACCTCACCCTGGAGATGGCCTCGGAGGCGGGCCTGACCGTGGACGAGGACGGGTTCCGCAAGCTGATGGCCGAGCAGCGCGCCCGCGCCAAGGCCGACGCCGCCGGCAAGAAGACCGGCCACGGCGACCAGACCGTGTACCGGGAGCTGCTCGAACTCGGCGCCACCGAGTTCACCGGCTACCAGGAGCTGGCCTCCGAGGCCACGCTGCGCGGCATCGTGCGCGAGGGCCGGCGGGTGCGCTCGGCCCGCGAGGGCGAGATCGTCGAGGTCGTGCTCGACCGCACCCCGCTCTACGCCGAGTCCGGCGGCCAGGAGAGCGACGCCGGCACCATCGTGTCCGGCGGCGCCGAACTGGAGGTCGTCGACGTCCAGAAGGTCGCCCGCAAGCTGTGGGTGCACCAGGTCCGCGTGCTCTCCGGCGAGATCGCCGAGGGCGAGCGGGTCGAGGCCCGGGTCGACCCGGAGTGGCGGGTCGGCGCGCGGCAGGGCCACTCGGGCACGCACGTCGTGCACGCCGCCCTGCGCCAGGTGCTCGGCCCGTCGGCGTTGCAGAGCGGCTCCTACAACAAGCCGGGCTACCTGCGGCTGGACTTCGCCTGGACGGGTGGTCTTTCCGACGCCACGCGCAGCGAGATCGAAGAGGTCTCGAACCTGGCCGTGCGCCGCGACCTGCCGGTGAGCGTGGTCTACACCGACATGGGCGGGGCCCAGGAGATGGGCGCGGTCGCCCTGTTCGGCGAGACCTACGACGACACCGTCCGGGTGGTCGAGATCGGCGGCGAGTGGTCGCGCGAGCTGTGCGGTGGCACGCACGTCGAGCACTCGTCCCAGATCGGCCCGATCACCGTGATCGGCGAGTCGTCGGTGGGCTCGGGCGTGCGCCGGCTGGAGGCCTACGTCGGCATCGAGGCGTTCCAGTACCTGGCCCGCGAGCGGGCCCTGGTGCAGAACGTGGCCACGCTGCTCAAGGTGCCCGACGCCGAGGTGCCCGCCCGGGTGGAAGCCCTGGTCGAGCGGCTGCGGGTGGCCGAGAAGGAGCTGGAGCGGGTCCGGTCGGCCCAGCTGCTGTCCTCCGCCGGGTCGCTGGCCGAGCAGGCGCTGGACGTGCGCGGCGTGGCCGTGGTCGCGGTGGAGCTGCCCGGCGGGATCGCCGCCGGTGACGTGCGGACGCTGGCCGGCGAGGTGCGCAACCGGCTGGGCGGCAAGCCCGGCGTGGTGGCGCTGTTCGCCCCGGACGGCGACAAGGTGAGCTTCGTGGTGGCCACCACGGAGGCCGCCCGCTCGCTCGGCCTGGCCGCCGGCAAGCTGGTGCCCGCCTTCGCCCCCGCCGTCGGCGGTCGGGGCGGCGGCAAGCCGGACCTCGCCCAGGGCGGTGGCACCGACCCCGCCGGCGTCGCGCAGGCCCTGGCCGCCGTGCGGGCCGAGGTGGACCGCGCCGTTGAGCAGCGCTGACCGTCCCGGCGTCGACGACCCCGGCCTCGGCAGGAGGCTGGGCGTCGACGTCGGCGCGGTGCGGGTGGGCGTCGCGCTGAGCGACCCGGGCGCCTTCCTCGCGACCCCGCTGGTTACCCTGGCCCGGGACGAGAAGACCGGCCGGGACCTCGCGGACCTGGTCGGACTCGTCGCCGAGCACGACGTCGTGGAGGTCGTGGTCGGCCTGCCCCGCACCCTGGCCGGCAGACACGGGCCGGCAGCGGAGTCGGCGACCGCGTACGCTGCGGCGTTGGCCGAGCGGGTCGCGGTGCCGGTGCGGTTGCAGGACGAGCGGCTGACCACCGTCACGGCGAGCCGGGTGCTGGCCGAGCGGGGGGTGCGAGGCAAGAGGCAACGTGCTGTCGTGGACCAGGCTGCCGCGGTCGAGATCCTCCAGTCCTGGCTGGACGCACGGGCACGAAACGTGGCCCGTTCCGCCGACGAGGAACAGGCCCCCGGAGCTAAGGACCGCACGTGAGCGACGACCTCGGGTTGTTCAGCGAACCTGACGTGCACCACGACGAACGCCCGCGCGGCGCGAAGGCGGCGGCGCGGAGCAAGCGCAGGCGCAAGAAGACGATCCTGTGGGTCGTCGTCGCGCTCGTCCTGGTGGCCGGCGGCGCGGGCGCGTACTACGGCTACCAGGTGCTCAGCGGCATCGGCTCGTTCGAGGACTTCCCGGGCGCGGGCGAGGCCGACGTGGTGGTCGAGGTCAAGGACGGCGACCTGGTCTCGGCCATCGCCACCACGCTCAAGGACCAGGGCGTGGTGGCCAGCGCGCGGGCCTTCACCGAGGCGGGCAAGGACGACAACCGGGTCACCGCCATCCAGCCCGGCTTCTACCTGATGAAGACCAAGATGTCCGGCCGGACCGCGGTGGAGCGGATGGTCGACCCGAAGGCCAAGGTCGTGCCGCTGGAGGTCAAGGGCGGCAACGTGCTGCACGACATCACCTCGCCGGACGGCAAGACCGTCACCAAGGGCATCCTGTCCATGCTCGCCGACGCCTCGTGCGCGGAGCTGGACGGCGTGAAGAAGTGCGTGACCGTGCAGGAGCTGCGCGACGCCGCGGACAACGCGGACGCCGCCGCCCTGGGCATCCCGGACTGGGCGCTCGCGGACTTCGGCCGCGCGCCGAAGGAGAACCGGCTGGAGGGCCTGATCACCCGCGGCCTGTACCACCTCAAGCCCGGCGCGTCGGCCCCCGAGCTGATCAAGAGCGTGATCGAGACCTCGAACACCCGGCTCCAGGGCTACGGCATCCCGGCGGGCACCAAGAACACCGGGTTCCGGCCCTACGAGGTGCTGACCGTCGCCTCGCTGATCGAGAAGGAGGGGTTGGAGAAGGACTTCGGGAAGATCTCCCGGGTCATCTACAAGCGCCTCTCGGTCAACCAGGAACTCCAGTTCGACTCGACGGTCAACTACAAGCTCGACCGGCCGGTCGTCACCACCACCGACGAGGACCGGGACCGCTCCGGCCCGTACAACACCTACCGGAACAAGGGCCTGACGCCGACGCCGATCGGCTCGCCCAGCCGCGAGGCGATCAACGCCGCGATCAACCCCGAGCAGGGGCCGTGGCAGTACTTCGTGAAGTGCCAGAAGGACGGCACGTCGTGCTTCTCGGACAACCTGACCGAGCACAACCGGCTGGCGGACAAGGCACGCGAGGAAGGCGTCTTCTGACGATGTCCCGCCAGGCCGCCGTGATCGGCTCGCCGGTGTCGCACTCGCTGTCCCCGGTGCTGCACAACGCCGCGTTCGAGGCGCTGGGGCTGGACTGGACCTACACCCGGGTCGAGTGCGACGAGGCGGGCGTGCCGGCCCTGGTGGCCGGTCTGGACGACTCGTGGGCCGGGCTGTCGGTGACGATGCCGGGCAAGCGCGCCGCGCTGGCCGCGGCGTCCTCGGCGACGCCGCGCGCCACCCTGGTCGGCGCGGCCAACACGCTCGTCCCGGTCGACGGGGGCTGGCGCGCGGACTGCACCGACGTGGACGGCGTGCTCGGCGCGTTGCGCGCGGCCTGCGGGTTCACCGGCGGGTCGCGCGCGGTCCTGCTGGGCGCGGGCGGCACGGCCACCGCGGCGCTGGTCGCGCTGGCGTCGGTCGGGGTGGCGGAGGTGACGCTGGTCGTGCGGTCGCCCGCGCGGGCCGGCGAGGCTCGGGCGTGCGCCGGGCGGGCCGGGGTGTCGCTGGCGGTGTCGTCCTGGGACAGCACCGACTTCGCGGCTCTGGCGGCCTCCTCGGACGTGCTGGTGAGCACCGTGCCGCCGGCCGCCACCGAGCCGGTCGCGCGGGCGCTGGCCGAGTCGCCGTGCGTGCTCGACGTCATCTACCACCCGTGGCCCACGCCGCTGGCGCACGCCGTGGCGCAGCGCGGCCGGACGTTGGCCACCGGGCTGGACATGTTGCTGCACCAGGCTTTCGGCCAGTCCGAGCAGTTCACCGGGCAGCCGGCGCCGCGCGCGGCGATGCGCGCCGCGCTGCGGGCCGCCACGGACGACGTCCTGCCGCTCCCGCTGGGCGACTGACCCCGGACGGCCCGCGCGGTCGTCGCGCACCACCGTCGGACTTCGCTCGATCGGGTGAAAACGCGGAAGGGCCCCGCTCGCGTGGTGCGAGCGGGGCCCTTGCCGTCGTCGCTCGGATCAGCCTTCGTCGAGGTCCGAGGCGATGAGGGACGCGATGGCCTCCAGCGCGTCGTCCGCGCCTTCGCCCTCCGCGGCCAGCACGACCTCGTCCCCGTGCATCGCGCCGAGGGTCATCAGCCCCAGCACGCTGCCCGCCTCCACCGGTTCGCCGTCCTCCTTGCGGATGGTGACCTTGACCGGCTGGCCCGCGGCCGCCTTCGCCAGCAGTGCGGCAGGGCGTGCGTGCAGTCCGACCTTGCTCGCCACGGTGACCCGTCGCTCAGGCATGATCCGTCCCTTTCGTGTGTGCTTGCCGGGTGTCAGGGCGTCGACGCGCCCCGGCCCCGGGCTTCCTTCGAGTCCTCGCTGCCCTCGACCACGCTCGGGTCGGCCTCGGGGTCCTCGTCGTCGTCGCGGCCCGGCGTCCTCAGGTTCCACTTGGCGATCACGAAGCGGAACACGAAGTAGTAGATCACCGCGTAGACCAGGCCGATCAGGACCAGCAGCCACGGCTTGGTCGAGATGCCCCAGTTGAGCGCCATGTCGATGGCACCCGCGGAGAACGAGAAGCCGTCGTGGATGCCCAGCGCGTTGGTGATCGCCAGCGAGGTGCCGGTGAGGATCGCGTGGATGATGTAGAGCGGCCACGCGACGAACATGAACGCGAATTCCAGCGGCTCGGTGACACCGGTGATGAACGCGGTGAGCGCGGCCGAGCCCATGATGCCGGCGATGAGCTTCTTCTGCGCCGGGCGCGCCGTGTGCACGATCGCCAGGGCGGCGGCGGGCAGGGCGAACATCATGATCGGGAAGAAGCCCGTCTGGAACGTGCCCGCGCTCGGGTCGTGGGCCAGGAAGCGCGGGATGTCGCCGTGCACGACCTTGCCGGCCGCGTCGGTGTACTCGCCGAACTGGAACCACACCACGTTGTTGATGATGTGGTGCAGGCCGAGCGGGATCAGCAGGCGGTTGACCACGCCGAACAGGCCCGCGCCGATCACCGTGCTGCCGGTCACGGCCTCACCGATGGAGGTGATGCCGCTGTTGAACCAGGGGTAGATCAGGCCGAGGACGACACCGACCACGACCATGACGGTCGCGACCAGGATCGGCACGAACCGGCGTCCGCCGAAGAAGGCCAGGTAGGGCGGCAGCTTGATGCGGTGGTACTTCTGCCACAGCACCGCGGTGATCAGGCCGACGACGATACCGCCGAGGACCCGGTAGTCGATCAGCACCGGCTTCGCGAGCGGGTCCGTCGGCTGGTCGAGGACCAGCGGCGACATCGCCTTGAACACGCCCTGCATCACCACGTAGCCGACGACCGAGGCCAGCGCCGTGGAGCCGTCGCCCTTGCGGGCGAAGCCGATCGCGATGCCGACCGCGAACAGCAGCGGCAGGTTGCCGAGGATCGCGTCGCCGGCGTTGCCGATGACCGCCGCGACCTTGTCCCAACCCAACCCGTCCTTGCCGAGCAGGTCGGGCTGGCCCAGCCGGGCCAGAAGACCTGCCACGGGCAGCGCGGCGATCGGCAGCATGAGGCTGCGACCGAACCGCTGCAACGTGGCGAGTCCCTTGATGTCACGACCGCCGACCGCCTGTGGGGCGCTGGCGCTCATGGGTTACCTCCCTTGGCGGAGAAATGGCCGGAGTCCGGGTCGGTCCGGTCCAATTGCATGGTCACCTGGTAGAGATCGCCCCGGTACCAGGACGTCATGTCCTCCACGGGTCGCCCAGCGGAGCTGGTGACCCGGCGGAAGACGAGGAGCGGGCCGCCGGTCCTGATGCCCAGCAGCCGCGCCGTTTCGGGGTCGGCGCCTTCGGCCCAGACGGTCTGCCTGGCGTGGTCGAGCTGCACGCCGTAGGTGTCGGCCAGGATGGTGTAGAGCGAGCCGGTCAGCTCGTGCCGGTGCAGTCCGGGCACGATCCTGGGGTGGTACCAGCCGCGTTCCACCGCCAGCGGCACGTCGTCGGCCAGGCGCAGGCGGACGAGGTGGCACGCCGGTTCGTGCGGTGGCAGGCCGAGCGCGGTCGCCGCCGCCGGCGGCGGGACCTCGTCGGCGCACCGGTGCACCTGCGTCGTGGGGGTGAGCCCGCGCCGCCGCATGTCGTCGGTGAAGGACTCCAGGTAGAGCTGGGCGTCCAGCCGTCGGCGCGCGGTGAACGTGCCGCGGCCCTTCGCCCTGGTGAGCAGGCCCTCGGCGACCAGCTGCCCGACCGCGGCGCGCACCGTGATCCGGGACACCCGGTACTGCTGGGCGAGGTCGCGTTCGGACGGGATGGGCGAGCCCGGCGGGAGTTCCTGCTCGGCCATGCGCCGCAGGATGTCCCTGAGCTGCGCGTGCTTGGGCTTGGGCCCGTCGACGATCTCGTTGCGGTTCATGACACCTCCCCGTGCTCGCGAAGCCCGACCCGGATTGGTACTTTCCGGTCTAGACCAGTTGGTGCGGGGAGGATGCTCCGCGCCGCAAGCGGGTGTCAACCGCCGTTACGGGACCGTGCCCGAGCGGTGGCACCCTCACCCCAGGTGTCGAGAGAGGACTTGAAGTGGCTGACGACAAGGCGGAGAAGATCCTCGCCGGGCTCGGCGGGGCGGACAACATCGTGGAGATCGAGCCGTGCATCACGCGCCTGCGCTGTGAGCTGACCGACGGCGACCTGGTGGACGAGAAGCTGCTCAAGTCGGCCGGTGCGCACGGCGTGATGCGGTCGGGCAACGTCGTGCAGGTCGTGGTCGGTCCGGAGGCGGACACCATCGCGAGCGACATCGAGGACCTCCTGTGACGTTGCGCGTGGCGAGCCCGGTCAGCGGCCGGGTGGTGGCGTTGGCCGAGGTGCCGGACCCGGTGTTCGCGCAGGCCATGGTGGGCCCCGGCATCGCCGTGGAGCCCGACCGGGCGGCGGCCGAGGTGGTGTCCCCGGTGGACGGCAAGGTGGTGACCCTGCACCCGCACGCGTTCGTGGTGGCCACCGAGGACGGCGCCGCGGTGCTGGTGCACCTGGGCATCGACACGGTGAAGCGCAAGGGCGAGGGCTTCACGCTGCACGTGGTCAAGGACGAGGTCGTGCGGGCCGGGCAGCCGGTCGTGACCTGGGACCCGGCCGAGGTGGAAGCGGCCGGGTTCGCCCCGATCTGCCCGGTCGTCGCGCTGGACGCGGCGGCCGAAGCCCTGCTCGACGTGGCCGCGCCCGGCCCCGTCGCGGCGGGTGACACGCTGTTCACCTGGCAGCGCTGATCTCCGCACGGGGCCGGATCCGCCCGCCGGGCTGATCCGCGAAGCGGGCAGGACCTCAAGACACCCGGGCAGCGCCGCCCGTGAACGGGTTCGACCGGATGGACCATCCGGTCGAACCCTTTCTTGTGCTCCGAACGGGCTCGCGGGCACCGTGGGTCCATGGTCATCCCACTGTCCGGCCTGGTCGCCGGGGCCCTCGGCGCGGGGCTGCTGCGCGTGCTCCCGCGTGGTACGAACGTCCGATGGCTGTGGTGCGCTCTGCCTACCGCCGTCCTGTGGGCCTTGACCGCGTCGGTGGCCGTCCCGGATTGCCGGCTTCCGGTCCCGTTGCTCCTCTCGTGGCTGTTGGTGCTCGTCGTCGCCACGGACTTCCGGTCCGGCCGCCTGCCCGACGCGCTGACGCTGCCCGCCTACCCGGTGCTCGCGGTCGCGCTGTGGGTGGCCGGAGCCGATCCGGTGCGGTCGGTCATCGGAGGTCTGGCGTTCTTCGGGGTCCACCTGGCGGTGCACCGCGCACGCCCGTCGGCGCTCGGCGGCGGTGACGTGAAGCTCTCCGGGGCGCTGGGCGCGGTGCTCGGCGCGGTGTCGTGGCAGGCCCTGCCGGCGGCCGCCGCGGCGGCGAGCGCGATCACGCTGGTCGGCGCGCTGTGGCGGCCCCGGGACGCGCTGCCGCACGGCCCCGGTCTGGTGGCGGCGACCTGGCTCACGTCGATGACGGGGCCGTGGTGAGGCTGTGGAAGGATTCGACGCGTGCTGCGCTGGATCACCGCTGGGGAGTCCCACGGACCGGCCCTGGTTGCCGTGCTGGAAGGCATGGTCGCCGGGGTGGAGGTCACCACTGCCGACCTGACCGTCCAATTGGAACGCCGACGGCTCGGTTTCGGGCGCAGTCCCCGGATGGGGTTCGAGGCCGACGAGGTCGAGATCCTCGGCGGGGTGCGCCACGGGCTCACCCAGGGCGGCCCGGTCGCCGTGCGGATCGGCAACTCCGAGTGGCCCAAGTGGCAGAAGGTGATGTCCGCCGACCCCGTCGACCCGTCCGAGCTCAAGCCGACCGGCCGCAACGAGGCGCTGACCAGGCCCCGGCCCGGCCACGCCGACCTGCCCGGGATGCAGAAGTTCGGGTTCGACGAGGCGCGGCCGGTGCTGGAGCGGGCCAGCGCGCGGGAGACCGCCGCGCGCACCGCCCTGGGCACCGTGGCCCGGCACTTCCTCCGGCAGGTCTTCGACGTCGAGGTGGTCAGCCACGTGGTGTCGATCGGCCGGGCGAAGACGCCCGCCGACGCGCCGGTGCCCGGTCCGGGCGACCTGGCCGCGGTGGACGCCAGCCCCGTGCGCGCGTTCGACCAGCGCGGCACCGAGGCGATGATGGCCGAGGTGGAGGCGGTGCAGAAGGCCGGTGACACGGTCGGCGGCGTGATCGAGGTCATCGCCTACGGCCTGCCGCCGGGCCTGGGCTCGCACGTGCACTGGGACCGCCGGCTCGACGCGCGCCTCGCGGGCGCGCTGATGGGCGTGCAGGCGATGAAGGGCGTGGAGATCGGCGACGGCTTCACCACCGCCGAGCGGTGGGGCAGCCAGGCGCACGACGAGATCGACCGGGGCACCGGGCCCAAGGGCGTGACGCGCCGGTCCAACCGCGCGGGCGGGCTGGAGGGCGGCATCACCAACGGCGAGCCGCTGCGCGTGCGGGTCGCGATGAAGCCGATCTCGACCGTGCCGCGCGCGCTGTCCACTGTGGACGTGCGGACCGGCGAGCCGGCCGTGGCGATCCACCAGCGCTCGGACGTGTGCGCGGTGCCGAGGGCCGGTGTGGTGCTGGAGTCCGTGGTGGCGCTGGTGCTCGCCGAGGCGGCGCTGGAGAAGTTCGGCGGCGACTCGATCACCGAGACCCGGCGCAACGTCGCGTCCTACCTGGCGGCGCTGGAAGCCCGCTGGGAGGGGCTGTGAGCCCGCGCTACGTCGTGCTGGGCCCGCCCGGCGCGGGCAAGACGACGGTCGGGCAGCTGCTCGCCGAACAGCTCGGGGTGTCCTTCCGGGACACCGACGAGGACGTCGTGGCCACCGCCGGGAAGTCCATTTCGGACATCTTCACCACCGACGGCGAGCAGGCGTTCCGCGCGCTGGAGGAGGCCGCGGTCGAGGCGGGGCTGGCCGGGCACGACGGCGTGCTGGCGCTGGGCGGCGGCGCGGTGCTCTCCGCGACCACCCGGGCCCGGCTCGCCGGCCACACCGTGGTGTTCCTCAACGTGGGCACGGCCGAGGGCGTGCGGCGGACCGGCCTGTCCACCGCCCGGCCGCTGCTGGCCGGGGTGAACCCGCGCTCGACGTTCAAGGCGCTGCTCGACGCCCGGCTGCCGCTGTACCGCGAGGTCGCGGCGATCGAGGTGTCCACCGACCAGCTGGAACCGGAGCAGGTGGTCGCCGCCGTGCTCGCGCACGGCGCGGCGGCCGGGTGACCCGGTGGAGCTGATCGCCGACCACGTCCTCGCGCACCGCGCCGCGGTGCAGGGGCTGGGCGGCGGCGATCTGGGCGTGCTCGCGCTCGGCGTGGTGGACAGCCCGCCGAACACCGGCGCGGCGGCCGTGGCCGTGCGCGACCCGCACCACGCCGAGCCGCTGGTCCGGGTGCTGAGCCTGCGCGGCGCGCCGCACCTGCACCGCCCGGCCGACCTGCCCGCGCTGCGCCGCCGGCTGCGCCCGCGCACGCCCGAGCAGGTCGCCGCCTGGTGCGGCGGGTTCCCGGCGCCCGCGCCGGAGCACGTGGACCTGGTCGTGGCGGCGATGCTGCGGGAGTTCCCGGACGGGAGCGGGACGGCGACCAAGGCCGAGCTGTCCGCCGCGATCAGCCCCGGGTTGCCGGCAGAGGTCCGACCACTCTGCCCGCCGTGCGGGAGCGAACACGTCATCGAGGGCCTGTTCCGCCTCGGCACCCTGCTGGCCGGTCTCGAACTGGAGCCGGTGGGCGCGAAACCGACCTTCCGCCGGCCGGCGAGTTCTGCCGGTTCTGCCGGTCCGGACCCCGTCGCCGGACCCGCTGCGGGGACCACTTCCGGACCGGGCGGCGCGTCCGGTCCGGGCGACCGGGACGGGGCCACGGGGCTGTTGCGGGACTACGCGCGGTTCGTCGGGCCGTTCGCCAGGTCCGACGCCGAGCGCTGGCTGGGGGCCGGGCCGCAGGAGTGGCCGGCGACCCGGCCCGTGCGGGTCGACGGGCGGCGGCTGCTGGTGCTCGCGGACGAACCCGACCCGCCCGACGCGCCGGAGCCGCCCGCCGGGCTGCTGCTGTTCCCGCGCGACCCGTACCTGCTCGGCCCGAGGTGGCTGGTCGCCGAGCCGGACGTGGCCAGGCGGGTGTGGCGGCCGGTCGGCAGTCCCGGCGCGCTCGTGGTGCGCGGGCGGGTCGTCGGGGCGTGGCGCTACACGTTCAGCGGCCGGACGATGATCTTCCACGTCGAGCGCTGGCCGAAGGTCAGGGGTGCCGCGCGCCGCGCGATCCGGGACCAGGCCGACGTGCTGGCGGGCGTGTGGGGCTCGACCGCGCTGGAAGCGGACGTGGTCGAATGGTGACCTACGAAGGGGAGTGGTGATGGGCGAGCCGGTGCGGATCCGCGTGGCCGCGGAACGACCGTACGACGTGGTGGTGGGGCGCGGGCTGCTCGGCGACCTGGTCGAGGTGCTGCGCGGCACGGCCAAGGCGGCGATCGTCCACACGCCCACGCTCGGCGAGACCGCCGAGGCGGTCCGCGCGGAGCTGGCGGAGGCCGGGATCGACGCGCACCGGGTCGAGGTGCCCGACGCCGAGGACGGCAAGGACCTGCGGGTCGCCGGGTACTGCTGGACGGTGTTCGGCCAGATCGGGCTGGGCCGCTCGGACGCGGTGATCGGCCTGGGCGGCGGCGCGGTGACCGACCTGGCCGGGTTCGTCGCGTCCACCTGGATGCGCGGCGTCAAGCTGGTGCACGTGCCGACCACGCTGCTCGGCATGGTGGACGCCGCGGTCGGCGGCAAGACCGGCATCAACACCGACGCGGGCAAGAACCTGGTCGGCACGTTCTACGAGCCGCACGCCGTGCTGGTCGACCTGGCCACCCTGGAAACCCTGCCGCGCAACGAACTCGTCGCGGGCATGGCCGAGGTGGTCAAGGGCGGCTTCATCGCCGACCCGGCGATCCTGGACCTGATCGAGGCCGACCCGGAGCGCGCCCTGGACCCGACCGGCGACGTGCTCGAAGAGCTGGTGCGGCGCAAGATCCAGGTCAAGGCCGACGTGGTGTCGACCGACCTGCGCGAGTCCGACCTGCGGGAGATCCTCAACTACGGCCACACCCTCGGCCACGCGATCGAGCGCCGCGAGCGCTACCGCTGGCGGCACGGCGCGGCGGTCAGCGTCGGCCTGGTGTTCGCCGCGGAGCTGGCCCGGCTGGCGGGCCGGCTGGACGACGCGACCGCCGACCGGCACCGCCGGGTGCTCGACGCGCTGGGCCTGCCCACCCGCTACGACCCGGACGCGCTGCCCCAGCTGCTGGAGGGGATGCGGGTGGACAAGAAGAACCGGTCCGGCGTGCTGCGGTTCGTGGTGCTGGACGGCCTGGCCAAGCCCGGCCGGCTGGAGGGCCCGGACCCGTCGCTGATCGCCGCCGCGTACTCGGCGGTGGCCGCCGACGCGACCTCGGGTGGGAGCGTGCTGCTGTGAAGGTCCTCGTGCTGAACGGGCCCAACCTGGGCCGGCTGGGCACCCGCGAGCCGGACATCTACGGCGCCACCACCTACGCCGACCTGGTCGACCTGTGCGAGGCCACCGGGCGCGAGGTGGGCGTCGAGGTCGACGTCCGGCAGACCGACTTCGAGGGCGAGCTGCTGGGCTGGCTGCACCAGGCGGCCGACGACGGGACCCCGGTCGTGCTCAACGCGGCGGCGTGGACGCACTACTCGGTCGCGGTCCGGGACGCGTGCTCGCAGCTGACCGCGCCGCTGGTCGAGGTGCACATCTCGAACGTCCACAAGCGCGAGGAGTTCCGCGCCCACAGCCTGCTCTCGGCCATCGCCGAGGGCGTGATCGTCGGGCTGGGCGTGCGGGGCTACCAGCTCGCGATCCGCTGGCTGGCCGACCGGGCCTGACCGGCACCGGATCCGGGGGACCGATGGCGCACGGCGGGCTGCACCACGTCGAGCTGTGGGTGCCGGACCTGGCGCGCGCCGAGCACAGCCTCGGCTGGTTGCTGCGCGAGCTGGGCTGGACCGAGTACCAGCGGTGGGGCGCCGGGGTGAGCTGGCGGCTCGGGCCGACGTACCTGGTGGTGGAGCACTCGCCCGCGCTGCGGGCCCACCACCGGCTCGGCACGGGCCTCAACCACCTGGCGTTCCACGTCGGCGGGCGGGACCTGGTGGACGACCTGGTGGCCCGCGCGCCCGATCACGGCTGGTCGCCGCTGTTCGCCGACAAGTACCCCCACGCGGGTGGGCCTGATCACTACGCCGGGTACCTGGAGAACACCGACGGCTTCGAAGTCGAACTGGTGGCCTCGATCGGATCTCACCCGGCCGGGTGAGTGGATCTCTACACTGAACCGGAACCGGGCGTGCCGCGTTCCCCCGGTGTCGCACCCGACTTCCGGAAGTGGAGACCATGGCCGGCCCGAAGAGGCTCCTCGGCACCCTGCTCGTCCTCGCCGCCGCCGCGGCGTGCGCGCCGGGCATCGCCGAACCGGCCGCCGCGCCACCGCCGACGACCACGACCACCACCCGGCCGAGCCGGGCCGAGCCGCCCGCGCCGCCGCCGGTCGCCGACCGGGCCCGGCAGAGCGCCGGCGTCGTCGCGGCCGGCGCGGAGGCCCCGTACAACTACGGCCCGGCCGTGCTGGTCGAGGGCGGCCGGATCCGGATGTGGTGGTGCAGCCAGCTCCGGTTCGCCGACCCGCCCGGCGACGACCTGCTCTACGCGGAGGCCGCGAGCCCGTCCGGCCCGTTCGTCGCGCCCGACGGCGGCCCCGGCCTGCCGGTGCTCAGCGGCAGCGTGACCGGCTTCGACGGCAAGCACGTGTGCGACCCGTCGGTGCTCAAGGTCGGCGGCACCTACTACCTGTACTACACCGGCGCGGCCGGCGAGCACGCCCACGGCAACGCGATCGGCGTCGCCACCAGCCCGGACGGCGTGCGCTGGACCCGCGACGCGGGCGGCCAGCCCATCGTCAGCCCGTCCTACGACACCACCCGGGACAACACCTACGGCGCGGGCCAGCCGTCCGTGCTGTTCGTGGACGGCTGGTTCTACCTGCTGTTCACCGACACCACCGGCCGCGCGGCGGGCTGGAACGGCGCGGGCCAGTTCGTGCTGCGCGCCCGCAACCCCACGTTCCTCAACCACGTGGAAGCGCTCGGCGAGCGCGGGTTCGAGCCGGTCGCGGACACCCGCAAGCCGCGCACCCGGTCGGTGGTGGACGCGTTCAGCGCGGACTGGATGTACGTGGACGCGCTGAAGGCGTTCGCCATCGCCCACGAGACCGAGCAGGGCACCACCATCACGTTCTGGAACCACGACTTCACCGGCAACCCGGTCCCGCCGGTCACCATCCCGGGCCGCTGGCGCGAGGGCCCCGGCCTGGTCCGCACCCCGGACGGGCACGCCCCGCTCGCGCCCGAGGACCCGTGCGGCCGGATCCCGCTGGACGTGGTGCGCGCCACCGTCGACGGGGCCGCCGCCGCGCCCACCGACCTGGGGCACTTCGGCCTGGACCTGGCCAACGCCCCCGGCTGCAAGTCCGCCGACACCGCCCGCGTGCTCGACGGGTTCGCCGTTCCGTCGCCGGAGAACACGGTGGACCTGGTGGTCGGCGGCAAGGTCGTCCGGGTCGAGCGCCGCTCGGTCACCGACCGGCTGGCCACCCGCGTCCTGGACCGCCGCCCGCCGATCGTCGACCGGCTCCCGGTGGCGGCCCGGATCCCGGCCGGCGCCAAGGCGGTGCGCGCCCCGGACGGGCGGCTCGCGCTGCTGCTGGAGAACAAGCTGTGGCTGGTCGCGGCGGAGGAGGTGGCGACGCTCAACTCGTCGCCGATCACCGCCGTCACCCAGCCGACCTGGGACGGCTACGAGCAGGCCGGCGACCTGCGCCGCTGACCGGTTCGCCGACCCGGTCCGCCGACCGGGCCGGGTCAGCGGGTGGTGCCGTCGGGCTGGGGCAGGACGTTGCCCAGGCCCATCCCGAGCGCGGCGGTGGCCAGCACCAGCAGGGCGGTGAACGCCGCGCCGCCGGTCAGCGCCGCGCCGAGCGCCTCCACCCCGGTCCGGTCGACCAGCGCGGCCTTGCCCAGCACGCCGACCAGCCCGGCCACCGGGCCCGCGACCAGCGCGGCGAAGAACCACACCATCCCGCGCCCGTCGAGCTGCCGCCACGCGTCCAGCGCGCCCCACAGCAGGCCGACGACCACGACCAGGCCCAGCGCGATGTAGCGGATCGGCGAGCCCGCGCCGGGGCTGTTCGCCGCCACCGCGTCCGTGCCGACCTGCACCCCGCCGTGCAGCAGTCCCATCCACAGCCCCCGGGGCAGCCACCTGCGCATGGGAGCCACCCTAGGCCCGCTGTGCGGCCCCCGGTAAGCCTCTAGGCTGCGGGTATGTCCCACTCGACTCGCCGCGCCACCCTGCGCGCCACGCTCCGGGACCGGGAGCTGGACGCGCTGCTGGTGACCAACCTGCTCAACATCCGCTACCTGACCGGGTTCACCGGGTCCAACGCCGCGCTGCTGGTGTCCGCCGAGTCCGACGAGGCCACCGTGTTCTGCACCGACGGCCGGTACCTGACCCAGTCCGCCGAGGAGGTGCCGGACCTGGAGCGGGTCGTCGACCGGCCGTGCGACGTGGCGCTGGTCCAACGGGCGGGCAAGGCGGGGCTGCGCCGCGCGGGCTACGAGAGCCGGCACGTGACGGTCGAGGCGCTGGACCTGCTGACCGACGCCGCCGGCCAGGTCGAGCTGGTCCGCGCGCCCGACCTGGTCGAACAGCTGCGGCTGGTCAAGGACGACGCGGAGGTCGAGGCGCTGCGGATGGCGTGCGCGGCGGCCGACCGGGCGCTGGCCGGGCTGATCGAGCACGGCGGCCTGCGGCCGGGGCGCACCGAGCGGGAGATCGCCCGCGAGCTGGAGAGCCGGATGCTCGACCACGGCGCGGCCGGCCCCAGCTTCGAGAGCATCGTCGCGACCGGCGCGAATTCCGCCGTGCCGCACCACCGCCCCACCGACGCCGTGGTGCACGCGGGCGACTTCGTGAAGCTGGACTTCGGCGCGCTGGTCGACGGCTACCACTCGGACATGACCCGCACGCTGGTCGTCGGCCAGGCCGCGGACTGGCAGCGCGAGCTGTACGAGCTGGTCGCGGCCTCCCAGGCGGCGGGCCGGCAGGCGCTCGCGCCGGGCACCGCGTTCGGCGCGGTGGACGCGGCGGCGCGCGGCGTGATCGAGCAGGCGGGTCGCGGCGAGCAGTTCCTGCACGGCCTCGGGCACGGGGTCGGACTCCAGATCCACGAGGCTCCGACGTTGTCCAAGGCGGGGGCCGGTACACTTCTGCCCGGTATGGCGGTCACCGTCGAGCCCGGTGTGTACCTGGCCGGTCGGGGTGGTGTCCGCATCGAGGACACGCTGGTGGTGCGCCAAGGCGCTCCGGAGCTCCTCACCCTGACCACGAAAGAGCTAGTGGTCGTCTGACGCCCGCAACCCGGATAACAGGAGAGCCCACCCCGTGGCCACCACCAACGACCTGAAGAACGGCCTGGTGCTGAACCTCGACGGCCAGCTGTGGACCGTCACCGCGTTCCAGCACGTCAAGCCGGGCAAAGGTGGCGCATTCGTGCGCACCACGTTGAAGCACGTCCTGTCCGGCAAGGTCGTGGACAAGACCTTCAACGCGGGTACCAAGGTCGACACGGCCACCGTGGACAAGCGCGGCATGACCTACCTGTACAAGGACGGCACCGACTTCGTCTTCATGGACGGTGACACGTTCGAGCAGCTCAACGTGCCCGCCGAGACGGTGTCGGACGCGGCGAACTACATGCTGGAGAACCAGGAGGCGGTCGTCGCGGTGCACGAGGGCGTCGCGCTCTACGTGGAGCTGCCGACGAGCGTCGAGCTGGTCATCCAGCACACCGACCCGGGCCTCCAGGGCGACCGCAGCACCGGCGGCACCAAGCCCGCCACGCTGGAGACGGGCGCGGAGATCCAGGTCCCGCTGTTCGTCTCGACCGGCGAGAAGATCAAGGTCGACACCCGCGACGGCCGGTACCTCGGCCGAGTCAACGGCTGACATGGGCGCACGCAGCAAGGCCCGGAAACGGGCGGTGGACGTCCTCTACGAGGCCGATCTGCGCGGTGTGGACGCGGTCACCCTGCTCGCGGAGCGGGTGGGCTCGCCGGACGTGCCGCCGATCAACGACTACACGATCAGCCTGGTGGAGGGCGTCACCGGGCACCGCGCCCGGATCGACGACCTGATCTCGGAGCACGCCGAGGGCTGGACGCTCCAGCGGATGCCGGGCGTGGACCGCGCGGTGCTGCGGATGGGCCTCTACGAGCTGCTGTGGGCGGCCGACGTCCCGGACGCGGTCGCCATCGACGAGGCCGTGGAGCTGGCCAAGCAGCTCTCCACGGACGATTCGCCGCGCTTCGTCAACGGCGTGCTGGGCCGGATCGCGGTCATCGCGGACCAGCTGCGCGCCGTCCTCTAGAGCTGTTCGCCCGGAAGGCCCCCGCGTGGTCGGCGCGGGGGCCTTTCCGCACGTCCGGAGGGCCTTCCGCGCGGGTCCCGACCCGACCGGGACCACGTGGAAGAGGGGCCGCCCCGGTGTGCCGTGCGGCCCTCCCTCGTCGTGCTCAGTCCTCCTTGGCCGGTCGGGCCTCGGGAGGCAGCACACCCCAGTCGATGAGCTGTTCGGTCAGCTCGCCCGGCGTCATGTCGTAGATGATCGCCAGGGAGCGCAGGTCCTCGGTCCGGATGGACAGGACCTTGCCGTTGTAGTCACCGCGCTGGCTCTGGATGGTGGCCGCGTACCGCGCGAGCGGCCCGACCTTCTCCGCCGGCAGCTGTTGCAGCCGTTCCAGGTTGATGACGATCTTCGTCGCGGGCTCGGCCCCGGACGGCACGCGGCCCTCCGGCAGCAGTTCCGCGACCGGCACACCGTAGAAGTCGGCCAGCTCGGCGAGCTTCTGCACGGTCACGGCTCGGTCGCCGCGCTCGTACGAGCCGACGACCACGGCCTTCCAGCGACCGCCGGACTTCTGCTCGACGCCGTGCAAAGACAAGCCCTGCTGCTGGCGGATCGCGCGGAGCTTTGCCCCCAGCGCCTTGGCGTAGTCGCCCATGTGGCGGTTCTCCGTTCATTCGCCCCGTCAGCCGGTAGGGG
The DNA here is from genome assembly GCF_056640475.1 of Saccharothrix sp. NBAS 001. Lineage (NCBI taxonomy): Bacteria > Bacillati > Actinomycetota > Actinomycetes > Pseudonocardiales > Pseudonocardiaceae > Saccharothrix > Saccharothrix sp. NBAS 001. The sequence continues at coordinate 5,391,845 of NZ_CM153251.1, read as the reverse complement.
ACTGCCGCGGGGAGGCTTAGATCAATACGCAGAGTAATGATTGCTCTCCGTGGTCACCAGGTCAAGCCGATCTCGCCGGCCCAGGTGGGGCAGACCACGCGGACCACCCGGAAGATTGACCCGGAAAGCCTGATACCGTGCTGGTCAGCCCGGTCGAAGCCGGGTGTCCGACGTCCTTTAAGGACCCGTCCAGCGAGGCGGGGAAGGAGGTCCAACCGTGGCGCCACGTCAACGTGGCGCGACGGATCCGGCCGGGGAGCGAGAACTCCTGTCGGCCGGTGACGTCGCGCGCACCGTCGCCCGAATGGCCCATCAGATCATCGAGAAGACGGCTCTCGATGCACCCAGCGCACCCGCGGTAGTCCTGATGGGGATTCCAAGCCGGGGTGCGCCCCTCTCCCGCAGGCTCGCGGTCAAGATCCGGGAATTCAGCGGTGTGGCGGTACCCACAGGCACCCTGGACGTGACCCTCTACCGGGACGACCTGCGGCGCGGCCCGACCCGCCCACTTGAGACGACCAGGCTCCCGGATGGCGGTATCGACGACCGGCTGGTCGTCCTGGTCGACGACGTCCTGTTCTCCGGCCGCACGATCCGGGCCGCCCTGGACGCGCTGCGCGACCACGGCCGCCCGCGCGCCGTGCAGCTCGCGGTGCTGGTCGACCGGGGCCACCGCGAACTGCCCATCCGCGCGGACTACGTCGGCAAGAACGTCCCCACCGCCCGATCCGAGGAGGTCCACGTGCTGCTGGAGGAGTTCGACCAGCGCGACGGGGTGGTGCTGCGGTGAAGCACCTGCTGTCCACCGAGGGCATCGACCCGGCGGACGCCACCGCGATCCTGGACACCGCGGCGGGCCTCAAGCAGTCCCTGGAAGGCCGTGAGGTGCGCAAACTGCCCACCCTGCGGGGCCGCACGGTGATCACGATGTTCTACGAGAACTCCACCCGGACCCGGGTCAGCTTCGAGATCGCGGGCAAGTGGATGAGCGCGGACGTGGTGAACGTCTCGTCGTCCGGCTCCAGCGTGGGCAAGGGCGAGTCGCTGCGCGACACCGCGCTCACCCTGGCCGCCGCCGGCGCGGACTGCGTGGTCGTCCGGCACCCGGCCTCCGGCGCGGCCCACCGGCTGGCGGGCTGGCTCAAGCACACCGGCACGTCCGTGGTGAACGCCGGCGACGGCATGCACGAGCACCCCACCCAGGCGCTGCTGGACGCGGCCACCCTGCGGGAGCGGCTCGGCGACCTGCGGGACCGCCGGATCGCGATCGTCGGCGACGTGCTGCACAGCCGGGTGGCCCGCTCGAACGTGCACCTGCTGACCGCGCTCGGCGCGCAGGTCACCCTGGTGGCCCCGCCGACGCTGCTGCCCACCGGCGTGGCGAACTGGCCGGTCACCGTCTCGCACGAGCTGGACGCCGAGCTGCCCAGCCAGGACGCGGTGATGCTGCTGCGCGTGCAGGCGGAACGGATGTACAGCGGGCCCGCCGGCGCCGGAGGCAACGGGCACTTCTTCCCGTCGGCGCGCGAGTACTCGATCGCCTACGGGCTCAACGAACGACGACTGGCCCTGCTCCCCGAGCACGCCGTGGTGCTGCACCCCGGTCCGATGCTGCGCGGCATGGAGATCGCGAGCGCGGTCGCCGACTCGCCGCGCGCCGCCATCACCGACCAGGTGCGCAACGGCGTGCACGTGCGCATGGCCGTCCTCTACCACCTGCTTGCCCACGAGGAGGAGAACGCGTGAACCCCTTGATCCTCAGGGGAGTGCGGCCCTACGGCGAAGGCGACCCGGTCGACGTGCTGGTCCGCGACGGCGTGATCGCCGCCGTCGGCGCGGTCGCCGACGAACCCGGCGCGGAGGTCCTGGACGGCGGCGGCGCGGTGCTGCTGCCCGGCTTCGTGGACCTGCACACCCACCTGCGCGAACCGGGCCGCGAGGACACCGAGACCATCGAGACCGGCTCCGCCGCCGCGGCGCTCGGCGGCTACACCGCGGTCTTCGCCATGGCCAACACCGACCCGGTGGCGGACAACGCCGTGGTGGTCGAGCACGTGGCCCGGCGCGGTCGCGAGGTCGGCCTGGTCGACGTGCACCCGGTGGGCGCGGTCACCGTCGGCCTCAAGGGCGAGAAGCTGGCGGAGCTGGGCACCATGGCCAAGGCCGGCGTCCGGGTGTTCTCCGACGACGGCCACTGCGTGCACGACCCGCTGATCATGCGCCGCGCCCTGGAGTACTCCAAGGCGCTGGACGTGGTGGTCGCGCAGCACGCCGAGGAGCCCCGGCTGACCGCCGGCGCGCAGGCCCACGAGGGCGAGCACGCCGCGCGGCTGGGTCTGCAGGGCTGGCCCGCCGCCGCCGAGGAGGCCGTCGTGGCCCGGGACTGCCTGCTCGCCAAGCAGGTGGACGCCCGGCTGCACGTCTGCCACGTCTCCACCGCCGGCACCGCCGACGTGCTGGCCTGGGCCAAGGCCCGGGGCACCGACGTCACCGCCGAGGTCACGCCGCACCACCTGCTGCTGACCGACGACCGGCTGGAGACCTACGACCCGGTCAACAAGGTCAACCCGCCGCTGCGCACCGCCGCCGACGTCGAGCAGCTGCGGCAGGCCCTCGCCGCCGGCGTGATCGACTGCGTCGCGACCGACCACGCCCCGCACGCCGTGCAGGACAAGGACTGCGAGTGGGCCGCCGCCCGGCCCGGCATGCTCGGTCTCCAGACCGCGCTGTCGGTCGTCGTCGCGACGATGGTCCAGACCGGCCTGCTCGACTGGCGCGGCGTCGCGCGGGTGATGAGCGAACGCCCGGCCGAGATCGCGGGCCTGCCCGACCACGGCCGCCCGGTCGAGGTGGGCGAGCCCGCCAACCTCGTGCTGGTCGACCCGGACGCCACCTGGACCGTGCGCGGCGCGGACTTCGCCAGCATCGCGGCCAACACCCCGTTCGAGGGCATGGAACTGCCCGGCCGGGTCGTCGCCACGCTGCTGCGCGGGCGCGTGACCGCCACCAGCGGAAGGATTCCTGCATGACCCGCGTGCTGCTGTCCCTGGCGGTGCTCGCCATCTTCGCCCTGGCCGTCTACGGCATGTGGCACGGGTGGCGCGCCCGCGCCAAGCGGCAGGCCGAGGTGCTGCCGGAGTTCCCCCAGCCGCCCGCCGAGACCGGCGCGGCCAAGCTGGAGACCACCGGCGTCTACGTCGGCACCACGATCGGCGACAACTGGCAGGACCGGGTCGCGGTCGGCGACATCGGCCACCGCGCCGAGGCCGTGCTCAAGCTGACCGACACCGGCGTGCTGGTGGAGCGGACCGGCGCGAGCGCCATGTGGATCCCGCTGGGCGACGTGCTCGACGCCCGCACCGCGCGCGGCCTCGCGGGCAAGGTGATGACCGCCGACGGACTGCTGGTGGTGCGCTGGCAGCTCGAAGGCCAGACCTTCGACACCGGCTTCCGGGGCGACGACAAGGACGTGTACGAGCAGTGGGTGCAGGCGCTGGGAGGCCGTGCGTGAACAACTCCGCGAACAACAACTCCGCGACGACCGGCGCGGCCCTGGTGCTGGAGGACGGCCGGGTCTTCCGCGGCGAGTCCTACGGCGCGGTCGGCGCGAGCCTCGGCGAGGTGGTGTTCTCCACCGGCATGACCGGCTACCAGGAGACCCTCACCGACCCGTCCTACCACCGCCAGATCGTGGTGCAGACCGCGCCGCAGATCGGCAACACCGGCTGGAACGACGAGGACGACGAGTCGTCCCGGATCTGGGTCTCCGGCTACGTCGTGCGCGACCCGGCGCGGGTGCCGTCCAACTGGCGCGCCACCCGGGGCCTGGACGACGAGCTGGTCCGCCAGGGCGTGGTCGGCATCGCGGGCGTCGACACCCGGATGCTCACCCGCCACCTGCGCGAGCGCGGCGCGATGCGCGCCGGCGTGTTCTCCGGCGACGACCTGGGCAGCCCCGAGGAGATGCTGGCACGGGTGCGCACCGCGCCCGGCATGGTCGGCGCCGACCTGGCCGGCGACGTGACCACGGCCGAGAAGTACGTGGTGGACGCGATCGGCGAGCGCCGGTTCCGGGTCGCCGCGCTGGACCTGGGCATCAAGTCCAACACGCCGCGGATGTTGGCCGCGCGCGGCATCGAGGTGCACGTCCTGCCGCTGCACTCGACCTTCGCCGACGTCGAGGCGGTCGCGCCGGACGGGGTGTTCCTGTCCAACGGCCCCGGCGACCCGGCCACCCAGGCGCACGCCGTCGGGCTGACCCGCGAGGTGCTGGAGAAGAAGATCCCGCTGTTCGGCATCTGCTTCGGCAACCAGATCCTGGGCCGCGCGCTGGGCCGCGAGACCTACAAGATGCGCTACGGCCACCGCGGCATCAACATCCCGGTCATCGACGTCGCGACCGGGAAGGTGGCCATCACCGCGCAGAACCACGGCTTCGCGCTGGAGGGCGAGCCGGGGCAGGAGTTCGGCTCCGACTTCGGCCGCGTGCAGCTGAGCCACTACTGCCCGAACGACGGCACCGTGGAGGGCGTGCGCGCCCTGGACGTGCCCGCGTTCAGCGTGCAGTACCACCCGGAAGCGGCGGCGGGCCCGCACGACGCCGCCCCGCTGTTCGACGACTTTGTGACGATGATGGGCGAGGGTCGCTGATGCCGAAGAGGACTGATCTCAAGCACGTTCTGGTGATCGGCTCGGGTCCGATCGTCATCGGCCAGGCGTGCGAGTTCGACTACTCGGGCACCCAGGCGTGCCGCGTGCTGCGCGACGAGGGCCTGCGGGTCAGCCTGGTCAACTCCAACCCGGCCACGATCATGACCGACCCGGAGTTCGCCGACGCCACCTACGTCGAGCCGATCACGCCGGAGTTCGTGGAGAAGGTGATCGCCGCCGAGCGCCCGGACGCGATCCTGGCCACCCTGGGCGGGCAGACCGCGCTGAACACGGCCATCGCGCTGCACGAGCGCGGGGTGCTGGAGAAGTACGACGTCGAGCTGATCGGCGCGGACATCGACGCCATCCAGCGCGGCGAGGACCGGCAGATCTTCAAGGACCTGGTGCGCAAGCTCGGCGCCGAGGTCCCGCGCAGCGCCGTGTGCCGCACCATGGACGACGTCCGCGCCACGGTCGCCGAGCTGGGCCTGCCGGTGGTGATCCGGCCGTCGTTCACCATGGGCGGCCTGGGTTCGGGCATGGCGCACACCCCCGAGGAGCTGGAGCGGCTGGCCGCCTCCGGGCTCGCCGAGTCCCCGGTCACCGAGGTGCTGGTCGAGGAGAGCGTGCTCGGCTGGAAGGAGTACGAGCTGGAGCTGATGCGCGACCGCAACGACAACGTGGTCGTGGTGTGCTCCATCGAGAACATCGACCCGATGGGCGTGCACACCGGAGACTCGGTGACCGTCGCGCCCGCGATGACGCTGACCGACCGCGAGTACCAGCACATGCGCGACGTCGGCATCGCGGTCATCCGCGAGGTCGGCGTGGACACCGGCGGGTGCAACATCCAGTTCGCGATCAACCCGGAAACCGGGCGGATGGTCGTGATCGAAATGAACCCGCGCGTTTCCCGCTCCTCGGCGCTGGCGTCGAAAGCGACCGGCTTCCCGATCGCCAAGATCGCCGCGAAACTCGCCATCGGCTACACCCTGGACGAAATCCGCAACGACATCACCGGGGAGACCCCGGCCAGTTTCGAGCCGGCGCTGGACTACGTCGTGGTGAAGGTGCCGAGGTTCGCCTTCGAGAAGTTCCCCGGCGCGGACCGGACGCTCACCACGACGATGAAGTCGGTCGGCGAGGCGATGTCCATCGGCCGCAGTTTCGCCGAGGCGCTCGGCAAGGCGTTGCGCTCCATGGAGACCAAGGCCGCGGGCTTCCGGACCACCCCGGACCCGGCGGACGCGACGCTGGAGTCCACTCTGGACGAACTGCGCGCCGGGCACGACGGGCGCCTGTACACCGTGGACCGGGCGCTGCGCCTGGGCGCGACCGTCGAGCAGGTGCACGAGGCGTCGGGCATCGACCCGTGGTTCGTCGAGCAGATCGCCTGGCTGGTCGAGCTGGGCCGGGAGATCGAGGACGCCCCGGTGCTGGACGAGCGCCTGCTGCGCAAGGCCAAGCGGGCGGGCCTGTCCGACCGGCAGGTCGCCGCGCTGCGCCCCGAACTCGCCGGCGAGGACGGCGTGCGCGCGCTGCGGCACCGGCTGGGCGTGCGCCCGGTGTTCAAGACCGTCGACACCTGCGCCGCCGAGTTCGCCGCCAAGACCCCGTACCACTACTCGGCCTACGAACTCGACCCCGAGGCGGAGACCGAGGTCGCCGAGCAGCGCGACAAGCCCAAGGTGCTGATCCTGGGCTCCGGGCCGAACCGGATCGGCCAGGGCATCGAGTTCGACTACTCGTGCGTGCACGCGGCCATGGCGCTGCGCGCCGCCGGGTACGAGACGGTGATGGTCAACTGCAACCCGGAGACCGTGTCCACCGACTACGACACCTCCGACCGCCTGTACTTCGAGCCGCTGACGTTCGAGGACGTGCTGGAGGTGTTCCACTCCGAGCAGCGCTCGGGCACCGTGGAGGGCGTGATCGTGCAGCTGGGCGGGCAGACCCCGCTGGGCCTCGCGCAGCGCCTCGCCGACGCGGGCGTCCCGGTCGTGGGCACCCCGCCGCACGCCATCCACCTCGCCGAGGACCGGGGCGCGTTCGGCCAGGTGCTCACCGACGCGGGCCTGCCCGCGCCCAAGTACGGCACCGCCACGTCGTTCGCGCAGGCCAAGGCGATCGCCGACGAGATCGGCTACCCGGTGCTGGTGCGGCCGTCCTACGTGCTGGGCGGGCGCGGCATGGAGATCGTCTACGACGAGGACACGCTGGCCGGCTACATCGCCCGCGCCACCGAGGTCAGCCCGGAGCACCCGGTGCTGGTCGACCGGTTCCTCGACGACGCCATCGAGATCGACGTGGACGCCCTGTTCGACGGCGAGGAGATCTTCATCGGCGGCGTGATGGAGCACATCGAGGAGGCCGGCGTGCACTCCGGCGACTCGGCGTGCGCGCTGCCCCCGATCACCCTGGGCGAGACCGACGTGGACAACGTGCGGCGCTCCACCCGGGCCATCGCCGAGGGCATCGGCGTGCGCGGCCTGCTCAACGTCCAGTACGCGCTCAAGGACGACGTGCTGTACGTGCTGGAGGCCAACCCGCGCGCGTCGCGCACGGTGCCGTTCGTGTCCAAGGCGACCGCCGTGCCGCTGGCCAAGGCCGCCGCCCGGATCATGCTCGGCGCGACCGTCGCCGAGCTGCGCGCGGAGGGCATCCTGCCCGCCACGGGCGACGGCGCGAAGCTGCCGCCGCACGCCCCGGTCGCGGTCAAGGAGGCCGTGCTGCCCTTCCACCGGTTCCGCACGCCGGAGGGCAAGGGCGTGGACTCGCTGCTCGGGCCGGAGATGAAGTCCACCGGCGAGGTGATGGGCATCGACGTGTCCTTCGGCATGGCCTTCGCCAAGTCCCAGACCGCCTCCTACGGCTCGCTGCCCACCTCGGGCCGGGTCTTCGTGTCGGTCGCCAACAGGGACAAGCGGGCCATGATCTTCCCGGTCAAGCGGCTCGCCGACCTGGGCTTCGAGGTGCTCGCCACGGCCGGCACGGCCGAGGTGCTGCGCCGCAACGGCATCCCGTGCACGGTCGTGCGCAAGCACTTCGAGGGCGAGCAGAACATCGTCGACGCCATCCTGGACGGGAAGGTCGACATGATCATCAACACGCCGTACGGCAACCACGGACCGCGTGTGGACGGCTACGAGATCCGCACGGCGGCCGTGGCGAAGGACATCCCGTGCGTCACGACCATCCAGGGTGCCGCCGCGGCCGTGCACGGCATCGAGGCCGCCATCCGCGGTGACATCGGCGTACGGCCCCTCCAGGCGCTCCAGGCGGCCCTGCGGGGTGAGTCGTGAGGTTCGGGGAACGGCTGGTCCGGGCCACCGCCGAGCACGGCCCGCTGTGCGTCGGCATCGACCCCCACCCGGGCCTGCTCGACGCCTGGGGCCTGCCGCGCGACGCGTCGGGGCTGGAGCGGTTCGCGCTGACCTGCGTGGAGGCGTTCGGCGGCCACGTGGCCGTGGTGAAGCCGCAGGCGGCCTTCTTCGAGGCGTACGGCTCACGGGGCGTGGCGGTGCTGGAACGGGTCGTGGCGGACCTGCGGGGCACCGGCACGCTGGTCCTGGTGGACGCCAAGCGCGGCGACATCGGGTCCACCATGGCCGCCTACGCCCAGGCGTACCTCGCCGACGGCTCGCCGTTGGCCGGGGACGCCGTCACGCTGTCGCCGTACCTCGGTTTCGGATCGCTGGACCCGGCGCTCGAAGCCGCACACGCGAGTGGGCGCGGCGTATTCGTGCTGGCGTTGACTTCCAATCCCGAGGGTTCCTCGGTGCAGCGCGCGACCGACTCGGAAGGCCGTTGCGTGGCCCAGTCCGTCATCGACGCGGCGGCCCGCCGCAACGCCGGTGCGGACCCCCTGGGGGACGTCGGGCTGGTCGTCGGCGCGACCGTGGCCGAACTCGGGGTGGACCTCGCTGACCTGCACGGACCCGTCCTGGCTCCCGGTTTCGGAGCCCAGGGCGCGACCGTGGCGGACCTGCGCCGGCTGTTCGGCGACGACCTGCGCGGAGTGCTCCCGGCCAGCTCCCGGGACGTGCTCCGCCACGGTCCGGATTCCGCAAGGTTGCGGTCCGCGGCGAGGGCTGTGGGGGACTCCCTGGGGCTGTGATCGCGATCAAATCGCGACACGCTTTGCGTGGTCCGCTCACCTGCGTAAACGGTGCCTGGTACGGTCCTGGCGACCGGCGGGACCATCCCCCATCGAGCGCATACCACACAGGTCGTGCGCAAGGCGTTACCGGTGGCGGTGATGGGCCTGTCGGCGGGTGTTGGTACTACTACCACCCGCCGCAACCACCAGGCGCTGAAAGATTCACCTGACTGGGACCCACGTTGTACCCAGGCAATTGCGCTCGGTACGGTCGCGGCACCGATCCAGAATTGAAATTCCCACACCACGGAGGAAATCGTGGCCCTTCCCCAGCTTACCGAGGAGCAGCGGGCCGCAGCGCTGGAGAAGGCTGCTGCCGCTCGTCGCGCTCGGGCTGAGCTCAAGGAGCGCCTCAAGCGTGGCGGCACGACCCTGACGGACGTGCTGAAGGCCGCTGAGAGCGACGAGGTCCTTGGCAAGATGAAGGTGTCCGCGCTGCTTGAGGCGCTTCCGGGCGTCGGCAAGGTTCGCGCGCAGCAGATCATGGAGCGTCTTGAGATCGCTCCGAGCCGTCGGCTGCGCGGCCTGGGTGAGCGGCAGCGCAAGGCGCTGCTCACCGAGTTCAGCGGCGAGTGAGTGATGGCACCGGGGCGGGACCGGGCGCACGCGCCCGGTCCCGCCTCACCGTACTTTCCGGGCCCTCCGGCGTGGGCAAGTCCAGCGTGCTGGCCGAGCTGCGCCGGAGGGATCCCGACCTGCACTTCAGCGTCTCGGTGACCACCAGGAAGCCGAGGCCGGGCGAGGTCGACGGGGTGCACTACCACTTCGTGGACCTGCCCGAGTTCCGCAAGATGGTCGCCAACGGCGAGCTGCTGGAGCACGCCGAGTTCGCCGGCAACTGCTACGGCACCCCCCGGGAGCCCGTGGAGCGCGCGCTGGCGGCCGGTCGGCCGTCCCTGCTGGAGATCGAACTCCAGGGGGCCCGCCAGGTGCGGGCCGCGATGCCCGGGGCGCAGCTGGTCATGCTCGCCCCGCCGTCCTGGGAGGACCTGGTCGAGCGGCTGACCGGCCGAGGCACCGAGGACCCCGCCGTGGTGGCCCGCCGGCTGGAGATCGCCCGTGAGGAACTCGCGGCCGAACCGGAGTTCGACGAGGTCGTGGTGAACGCCGACGTTCGATCGGCGGCCACCCAGTTGCTAGACTTGGTGGTCGGCCCGCCGCCCGTCGCGCGCTAGCGCGTTCCGCAGGCGTGGGACGACCCCTGGACACACCAAACCGCAGGAGCGTTGACGAGTGACCACGCACACCGAGCTGGGCCCCCTGTCGGGTTCTCCGGAGGGCATCACCAACCCGCCGATCGACGACCTGCTGGAGCAGGTCAGCTCGAAGTACGCGCTGGTGATCTACGCGGCCAAGCGGGCGCGGCAGATCAACGACTACTACGCCCAGCTGGGCGAGGGCCTGCTGGAGTACGTCGGCCCGCTGGTCGAGCCGGGCCCGCGTGAGAAGCCGCTGTCCATCGCGCTCCGGGAGATCCACGCGGGTCTCCTTGAGCACACCGAGGGCGAGTGACCGAGGCGGTCGACGCCCGCCCCCGCGTCGTGCTGGGGGTGGGCGGTGGGATCGCCGCCTACAAGGCGTGCGAGGTGCTGCGCCGGCTCACCGAGTCCGGCCACGCGGTGCGGGTCGTCCCCACCGAAAGCGCGCTGAACTTCGTCGGCGCGGCCACCTTCGAGGCCCTGTCCGGGCAGCCGGTGCACGCCGGCGTGTTCTCCGACGTGCCGTCCGTGCAGCACGTCAAGCTGGGGCAGGAGGCCGACCTGCTGGTGGTCGCGCCCGCCACGGCGAACCTGCTGGCCAAGGCCGCCCACGGGCTGGCCGACGACCTGCTCACCAACGCCCTGCTGACCGCGCGCTGCCCGGTCCTGCTGGTCCCCGCGATGCACACCGAGATGTGGGAGCACCCGGCGACCAGGGCCAACGTGGCGCTGCTGCGCTCGCGCGGCGTGATCGTCGCCGAACCCGCCAGCGGGCGGCTGACCGGCAAGGACACCGGCAAGGGCAGGCTGCCCGACCCGGCCGAGATCGTCGAGCTGTGCCGGCTGCTGCTGGAGCGCCCGGACGCGCTGCCCCGGGACATGGAGGGCCTGCACGTGGCCGTCTCCGCCGGCGGCACCCGCGAGCCGCTGGACCCGGTGCGCTTCCTGGGCAACCGCTCGTCCGGCCGGCAGGGCTTCGCGCTGGCCCGGGTCGCCGCCCAACGCGGCGCGCGGGTGACGCTGGTCGCCGCGCACACCGCCGACCTGGCCGCGCCCGCGGGCGTCGAGGTCGAGCGGGTGGGCAGCGCGGCCGAGCTGCGCGACGCGATGCACCGGGTGGCCGAGGCCGCGGACGTCGTCGTGATGGCCGCCGCCGTGGCCGACTTCCGCCCGGTCGACCTGGCCGAGCACAAGATCAAGAAGAGCGACCGCGACCCGGAGCCGGTCCGGCTCACCCGCAACGCGGACATCCTGGTCGAACTGGTCGGCGCCCGCCGGGCGGGCCAGGTCGTCGTCGGCTTCGCCGCCGAGACCGGGGACGGCCAGGGCGACGTGCTGGACTACGGACGGGCGAAGCTGCGTCGCAAGGGCTGCGACTGGCTCGTGGTCAACGCGGTCGGCGACGGCAAGGCGTTCGAGGTCGAGGACAACGCAGGTTGGCTGCTGTCCGCGAACGGGGCGGAAACCGCGCTACCACACGGGTCGAAGGCGCGTCTGGCGTCCGCAGTGTGGGATGCGGTCGTCCCGACCTCCCGTTGATGGCCCTCCGGGAGGGGACGCTCAGTAAGCTGGGGATCGATCGCAGAGGGAAACTCGGAATGGGGAGTGCCGTGAGCCAGCACAGCAGCAGGCTGTTCACCAGTGAGTCGGTGACGGAGGGGCACCCGGACAAGATCTGCGACGCGATCAGCGACTCCATCCTCGACGCGTTGCTGGCCAAGGACCCCCGTTCGCGGGTGGCCGTGGAGACCCTCATCACCACCGGCCAGGTGCACGTGGCGGGCGAGGTCACCACCGAGACCTACGCGGACATCCCGTCGATCGTCCGGGAGAAGATCCTGGAGATCGGCTACGACTCGTCGGCCAAGGGCTTCGACGGCCGCTCGTGCGGCGTGAACGTGGCGATCGGCGCGCAGTCCGCGGACATCGCGCAGGGCGTCGACACCGCCTACGAGCAGCGCGTCGACGGCGCGGACGACGACATCGACAAGCAGGGCGCGGGCGACCAGGGCCTGATGTTCGGCTACGCGTGCACCGACACGCCCGAGCTGATGCCGCTGCCGATCGCGCTCGCGCACCGGCTGTCCCGGCGGCTGACCGCGGTGCGCAAGGACGGCACCGTGCCCTACCTGCGCCCGGACGGCAAGACCCAGGTCACCATCGAGTACGCGGGCGATCAGCCGGTCCGGCTGGACACCGTCGTGGTGTCGACGCAGCACGCGGACGGCATCGACCTGGAGAAGCTGCTCGGCGTGGACATCCGCGAGCACGTCGTCACGCCCGAGGTCGACGGACTCGGCCTGGAGACCGCCGACGTGCGGCTGCTGGTCAACCCGACCGGCCGGTTCGTCATCGGCGGCCCGATGGGCGACGCGGGCCTGACCGGCCGCAAGATCATCGTCGACACCTACGGCGGCATGGCCCGCCACGGCGGCGGCGCGTTCTCCGGCAAGGACCCGTCGAAGGTGGACCGGTCCGCGGCGTACGCGATGCGCTGGGTGGCGAAGAACGCGGTCGCCGCGGGCCTCGCGACCCGCATCGAGGTGCAGGTCGCGTACGCGATCGGCAAGGCCGCCCCGGTGGGCCTGTTCGTGGAGACGTTCGGCACCGAGACCGTCGACCCGACCAAGATCCAGCAGGCCATCGGCGAGGTCTTCGACCTCCGCCCGGCGGCCATCATCCGCGACCTCGACCTGCTCCGCCCGATCTACGCCCCGACCGCCGCGTACGGCCACTTCGGCCGCACCGACGTCGACCTCCCGTGGGAGAACACCGACCGCGCGGACGCCCTGCGCGCGGCCGCGGGTGCGTGACGGCTTAAGAGAGCGGCTGGTCCGCGGCGAGGCCGTGGACCTGACCGACCGGACGATCCCCGCGTCGCTGATCCGCGACCTGTTGACCGACGAACTCGACCAACGGGGCCTGCGGATCGGCGGCGCGCGGCTGACCGGGCAGCTGGACCTGTCCGACGTGGCGGTGTCCCGGCCCGTCGTGCTGCGCGACTGCACCGCGGAGTCCCCGGTCCTGCTCGACCGCGCCCGGTTCGCGTCGCTGGACCTCAGCGGCCTGACCGCGCCCGCGGTGTCCGCGCCGTGGCTCAAGCTCGACCACTACCTGCTGCTCCAGGACGCCCGGCTGACCAGCGACGACGGCTGGGCGTTGGACCTGGGGGAGGCCGACGTCGGCGGCCACGTGAGCCTGCGCGGCGCCCGGCTGACCGGCGACGAGTACGCACTGCACGCGCCGAAGCTGCGCACCGGCAGCCAGCTCTACCTGACCGAGGTGCGCGCGGTCGGCACGGTGTACCTGGACGGCGCGCGGCTCGGCGGGAACCTGAGGTGCGACGGAGCCGACTTCCGGGCCGCCGAGGTCGCGCTGCTCGGCGTGGACATGCAGGTCGAGGACAACGTGTTCCTGCGCCGGGGCTTCCGCGCGACGACCGCGTCGGACCGGTTCGCGGCGGTCCGGATCCGGGGTTCGCGGATCGGCGGCCAGCTGGTGCTGCGCGACTGCCGGCTGGTGGGCGCGTCGGCGCTGGACGTGAAGCACGTCAAGGCGGGCAAGGAGATCCTGTTCTCGCCGGAGGTGCTGGACGGCGGCGTGGAACTGGACGGGTTGACCTACGTAGGGGTGCCGCGCGACGCGTCGGTGGACGAGTGGCTGGCGCTGCTGGCGACGCGGACCCCGTGGTACGCGAGCCAGCCCTACCTGCAACTGGCGGCGGCGCACCAGGCGGCGGGCAACGAGCGCGACGTGCGCCGGATCCGGGTCGCCCAGCAGCGCGACCTGGCCAGGCGCGGCAGGCTGACCAGGTGGGGCCGGGTGTGGCACCGGGTGACGGGCGCGACCGTGGGCTACGGCTACCGGCCCGCGTTGGCGCTGGTGTGGCTGGTCGGGACGCTGCTGGTGGCGGTGGGCCTGGTGGCGGGCGTGGCGGGCCCGGCGGGGTTGGTGCGGTCGTGTTCGACGGTCGAGCAGATCGGGCACGCGCTGAACGCCGTGACCCCGCTGGCCAAGCCCGAAGGCGTGAAGTGCCAGGTGGTGACGAGCAGCGGGTTGGGCCAGTTCGTGGTCGTGTCGACCTGGTTCCTGCAACTGCTGGCCTGGGCCTTCGCCACCCTGTTCGTAGCCGGCTTCACCGGCCTGGTCCGCAAAACCCCCTGACCCGCGCCGAACCGCCGGACCGCCGGACCGCCGGACCCGAGGCGACCGCAACGGTCGGCCGCCGCCGGTGCGGTCGCCGCCCGACTTCAGCAGACTTGGTCGCTCGCTGCCCGCTGCCCGCCGCTGCTCGCCGCTCGCCGTCGGTGTTCGGGATGCCCGGTGACCGTCGCGCGATGCCCTTGGGTACTCCGCCGCCGGCCCCACGCCGCCGGCCCCACGCCGTCGAATCGCTGTGCCGGATCGCTGTGCTGGCCCGCGTCGTCGGATCGCTGTGCTGGATCCCTGTGTTGGATCGCTGCGCCGCCGCCGTGCCGGTCGGGTACGGCTGAGTCCGGCTGATCACCTCGCCGGCCGAGTTCGTCGGCCCGGTCCGTCAGATGACTTCGATGGGGTCGAGCTTCACCCTGATCGGGTCCGGGTCCTTGCGGGCGCTGCGGGTGGCCTGGAGGGCGGTCAGGGCCTCGGCCAGGGGTTTGCCGTCGGTCCGGGGGACGCGGATCAGGGCCCGTTCCCGCCGGCCGTCCTCGGAGAGCGGGACCGGGCCGAGGATTTCGCCGGACGGGGGGAGGACCAGGTCTTCCAGCGCGGTCGCCAAGGCGTCCGGGGTGCCGTCGACCGTCGCCATCCGGACGGCCGGGGGGAAGCCGAGTTCGGTGCGGCCCGCCAATTCCTGCCGCGCGTGCCAGACCGGGTCCCAGCGGACCAGCGCCTGGACCGGGGGGAGGCTGGAATCGGCGATCACCACCACCTTGCCCGCCGGACGGGCCAGCGCGGCGGCGGTCATCCAGCGGCGGAGGGTCTCCTCGGTCGCCCGCAGGTCGGCGCGGCTCAGCAGGGCCCAGCCGTCGAGCAGCAGGACCGCGCCGTAGCCGCCCTCGGCGGTCGGCTCGGCCCCCGGCGTCGCGACCACCAGGGCACGGCCTCCCGGCACGGTCGACAAGACCTCGTCGGCCCCGGACGTGCGCACCGGGATGTTGCTGAACGCCCGACCCAGCTCCTCGGCCGTCCGCCGGGCCCCGATGATCTGGCCACGCAGCCGCCGCGACCCGCACGCCGGACAGCGGAACGCCGCCTCCGTGGCACCGCACCACCGGCAGTACGCGGGCTTCGGCACGCCGTCGTCCGTGCCCCCGGGCAGGGCGAGCGGCCCCGCGCACCGCCGGCACCGCGCCGGAGCCCGGCACGTCCCGCACGCCAACGACGGCACGTACCCCCGGCGCGGCACCTGGATCAGCACCGGCGCGTCCTCGGCGAACGCCGCCCGCGCCGCGTCGAACGCGATGGACGGCAGCCGCGCCGACCGCGCCGCCGGGTCCTTCACGTCCTGCCACGCGTTGTCGCCCACCGCCGCGACCCGAGGTGCGACGGCCCGCAACGTGTCGCGGCCCGCCACCACCTCGTGCGCCCACCCGCTGTCCACCAGCAGTTGCGCCTCCGCCGTCCGGGCGAAGCCGCCCACCAGCAGCGACGCCCCGTCCAGGTGCGAACGCTGCACCAGGACGTCCCGCACGTTCGGGTACGGCATCCGGGGCTCGGCGTGCAGGTCGTCGCCGTCGTCCCACACCACCACCAGCCCCAGGTCGTGCACGGGCGCGAGCGCCGCCCCACGCGTCCCGAGGACCAGCCGCACCGCACCCCGCCGCACCGCCAGCCACCGCTTGTACCGCTCGGACGGCCCCAGGTCGGACGACAGCGTCACCACCGCGTCCGGCCCCGCGAGCGCCGCGCACGCCGCGTGCAGCCGAGCCAGGTCCCGGTGGTCCGGCACGACCACCAGCGCCCCCCGCCCGGTGCTCACCACGGTCGTCGCCGCCTCGGCCAGCCGCGCGGGCCAGTCCTCGGCGGGCAACGCCTGCCACACCGCCCGCGCCGAGCGCCCCGACCGGAGCGCGTCCAGCAGGTTCGGCCCGAACGGGTACCGCGCCCAGCCCTCGGCCGAGGGCGCGGCCGGGACCGGTGCCGGGTCCGGCGACGGCTTCGCCTCGACCCGCGCGTGCCGGGGCGGGACCGCCATCCGCAGGACGTCGATCAGCGAACCCGCGTACCGGTCGGCGACCGCGCGCGCCAGCTCGGCCACCTCCGGCGAGAGCACCGGCTCCGCCGAGATCACCCGGTCGAGGAAGCTCAGCTTGCTGCCGTAGCCGGACTCCTCGGCGCGTTCGATCAGGTAGCCGTCGACCAGCTGGCCCGCGAACCGGACCCGGACCCGGCAGCCGGGCACCGCGTCCGAGTCCTGCTCGGTCGAGACCTGGTAGTCGAAGAGCCGGTCGAGGTGCGGGAGCGGGACGTCGACGCAGATCCGGGCGACGGGCAGCACGGCGGCGGGTACGCGTTCCCCGCGCCTGGTGCTCGCCTTGCCTGCCATGAGCTGAGGTCTACCAGAGTGCCTCCCGGAGGGTGTCGGGGTGGTGGGGCCGAGTGGGTGAGGGGTCGGGGTGGACGCCTTGGGCGGGGCAGTCGAGGAGCGGGTGGTAGGGGCGGTTGATGCGGTGGGTGGGCGGCGGCGCGGGCGGTGTCATGGGTCCATCTTCGAACAGGTGTTCTAGGTATGCAAGATCACTTATGGGTGATGTTGATCAGCCGCCACGCCCGGAACGGGCAGGCGGGCAGGCGGGCAGGCGGGCAGGCGGGCAGGCGGGCAGGCGGGCAGGCGGGCAGGCGGGCAGGCGGGCAGGCGGGCAGGCGGGCAGGCGGGCAGGCGGGCAGGCGGGCAGGCGGGCAGGCGGGCAGGCGGGCAGGCGGGCAGGCGGGCAGGCGGGCAGGCGGGCAGGCGGGCAGGCGGGCAGGCGGGCAGGCGGGCAGGCGGGCAGGCGGGCAGGCGGGCAGGCGGGCAGGCGGGCAGGCGGGTGAGCGAGGCGCGGGCAGGCGGGCGCGGGATGGGTTGCCGCACACGCTTGCCGGCCCTCGCTTCGCTTTCTCTCGCGCCCGCTCGCCCACCAGCAGTTCACCCGCTCGCTTTACCTGGAGGCTCGCTCGCCGGCTCGCTCGCTTGGCTGTCGGCGGCTCGCCTGCCGCCTTGCCTGACAGCCTGTCCCGGCGGCTTGCCTGCGCGCCTGGCCGCTCGCTCGCCCGGCCGCTGGACAGTCCGGCCGGTCGCTCGGCCGCCGGCTCCACCGTCGCGCATCGCCACCGGGCCGTGCCCGCGCCGCAGCCGATGCGGCTGACCGGCCGGAGCGTCCACCCCGCCGTCAGGCGCATCGCACAGCCGTCACGGTCTCGTCGCGGCGTCGCACCAGGGCACGCCGGCCGAACCGACGAACCACAGAGGGAGTCGAACCGCTACCGGGTACGCCGAAGTCACCTACGGGTGGGATTCGACCTCGCGGGGGTTCTGCGGCACCCCACCCAGGAGTACAAGAGAACGATGCTCCGCTCGACGGTCGTCAGCGTCCTGGCATCCTTCCTCCTCATCACGCCGCTTGTCTCCGCCCAAGCGCAACAGGAACCATCGCCGTCACCAGAGGCGCGACAAGGACAACAAGACCTGCCGACCCGGGCACCCGAGGCCGTGGGGTCCGGCGGCGTGGTGTCGAGCATCGACCCGGACGCCTCACAGGTCGGCATCGACGTCCTGCGGCGCGGCGGCAACGCCGTGGACGCCGCCGTGGCGGTGGCGGCGGCGTTGGGGGTCACCGACCCGTTCTCCGCCGGGATCGGCGGTGGCGGGTTCTTCGTCTACTACGACGCCCGCACCCGCCGGGTGTCCACGCTCGACGGGCGTGAGACGGCACCCGCGTCGGCCGGTCCCGATCTGTTCCTGGAGAACGGGCAGCCGATCCCGTTCGCCGACGCGGTGACCAGCGGGCTGTCCGTGGGCGTCCCCGGCACTCCCCGCACCTGGCAGCGCGCGCTCCAGCGCTGGGGCACGTTGTCGCTGGACAAGGCGCTGAAGCCGGCCGAGGAACTGGCCCGGCGGGGCTTCCAGGTCGACGCGACGTTCAACCGGCAGATCGCCGAGAACGCCGCGCGGTTCGCCGACATCACCTCCACGCGGAAGCTCTACCTCCCGGTCCCGGCGGTCGGCAGCACGTTCCGCAACCCCGATCTCGCCGACACCTACCGCGAACTCCGCCACGACGGCGTCTCCGCGCTCTATCGCGGTCCGATCGGCCACGACCTGGTCAAGGCCGTCAACCAACCGCCTGTGGACCCGGCCGCGACCCGTAAGGTCCGCCCCGGTCGCCTCACCCTCGCGGACCTGGGCAGCTACAACGCCCCGCAACGTGAACCGAGCCGTTCGCGCTACCGCGACCTGGACGTCTACGGCATGGCCCCGCCGTCTTCCGGCGGCATCGCGGTCGGCGAGGCGTTGAACATCCTGGAGTCCACGAACGTCAAGGACGAGTCCACGGTCCAGTACCTGCACCGGTTCCTGGAGGCGTCACGGCTGTCGTTCGCCGACCGCAACCGCTGGGTGGGCGACCCGGCCTTCGTCGACGTCCCGGTCCGCGAGCTGCTGTCCCAGGAGTTCGCCGACAGCCGCGCGTGCCTGATCTCCCCGACCAAGGTGCTGGCCAGTCCGGTCGCCCCGGGCGATCCGCGCGACCCGACGCCCTGCCGGACCACCGGCGAGCCGGACGCCGCCCCTTACGAAGGCACCGACACCACGCACCTCACGGTCGCCGACAAGTGGGGCAACGTCGTCGCATACACGCTCACCATCGAGCAGGAGGGCGGCAGCGGCATCGTCGTGCCCGGCCGGGGGTTCCTGCTGAACAACGAACTCACCGACTTCTCGTTCACCCCGGTCACGCCCGGCGTCCCGGACCCCAACCTGCCCGGACCGGGCAAGCGGCCGAGGTCGTCCATGTCGCCGACGATCGTGCTGCAGCACGGCGCGCCCGTGCTCGCCCTGGGCTCGCCGGGCGGCGCGAGCATCATCACCACGGTCCTCCAAGTGCTCATCCAGCGCCTGGACCGGGGTCTCCCGCTGGTCGAGGCGATCGCCGCGCCGCGCGCGTCGCAGCGCAACGCGACGAGCACCCAGGCCGAAGCGGCGTTCCTGGACACCCCGGAGGCCGCCGACCTGCGCGCGCTGGGGCACCGCTTCACGTCCACGGCCGAGATCGGCGCGACGACCGCCGTCGAACGCCTCCCGGACGGCCGGTGGCGGGCCGCCGCCGAGACCACCCGGAGGGGTGGCGGGGCGGCCCGCGCGGTCTGGCCGGGTCACATCACCCGGCCCTCGTAGAGCAGCTCGCCGTTCCGGTCGTACGCCCGGACCTTGATGTCGTCCAGCACGTGGTCGGTGGTGTACTTGCCGATCAGCCACGCGGCGAACGTCCCCTCCCGGACGACGGCTTCCTGCGGGTCCAGTCGCGCCCACAGGAACTCCAGGCGCGCCACGTCGTCCTGGACGGTCCCGGCGAGCTGCAGCACGGCCTGCGGCGGGCTGCCGACCTCGACCGACTTCGACACGACCATCCGCAACGGCCGGGACGGGTCGCCGGGGCGGTCGGGGGCCGCGTACACGTGCGTCCCCCGGAACCGGTCGACGGTGCAGTACGCGTCGGCCCCGTCCGGTCCGCGCATCGCCAGCAGCCCGCCGGACGTGTCGGTGCCGATGGCCGCGCCGGACTCCCACGTCCCGCTGTCGTCGATCCCGTCGACGCTCTCCCGCATCGCGGCGTCCACGCAGGTGGCCAGCGTGTTCTTCGGGTCGGAGGGGTCGGTGGAGCCGTCCGGGAACCGGTCTCGCACGGGTGCCGGGTTCGGCAGGGCGTCCATCTCCAGGGTGGCGCGCTCCGGCTCCTCCGCCCCCTCCGCGATCGTCTCGACGGTGGCGGTCCGGCCCCTGGGGATGGTGATGAAGTGGTTCTCGTCGAGCAGCTTCGAGGTGATCGGCATGTCCTCCTTCACCCAGGCGCGCATCTCGGCGGTCCGCGCCGGGGGCTTGAGGAGGACGACCCCGGTGGGTGAGCGCCACAGCACCTTCGACCCGCCGACGGCCAGGTCCCGGTAGTCCGTCGGGTCGTCGCGGACCACGGTCGTGTAGGTCAGCTCGCAGTACTGCTCCCTCGGTGTGATCAGCACCCGCCGGCCCGGCACCCGCACCGTGACCGCCTGCGCGCCGCCGAAGCCGCACGCCTCCAAGTCCTGCGGGAGGCTCGGCACGACCTCGGCTTCGAAGGGCGCGGCGAACCTGCCGGGCACCGGCAGGACGGGTGTGCCGGTCCGGGTTTCCGGCCCGGGGAAGACCTGCACGGCGACCACGCCCGCCCCGACCAGCAGGACGGCACCGGCCGCAGCGGCCAGCGGTCCGCGCGCCCACCGGCGCGTGCGGTGTCCGGGCAGACCGGACACCCGGGCGACAGCACCCGCCTC
This sequence comes from Saccharothrix sp. NBAS 001, assembly GCF_056640475.1. Classification (NCBI taxonomy): domain Bacteria; kingdom Bacillati; phylum Actinomycetota; class Actinomycetes; order Pseudonocardiales; family Pseudonocardiaceae; genus Saccharothrix; species Saccharothrix sp. NBAS 001. The sequence continues at coordinate 5,371,349 of NZ_CM153251.1, read as the reverse complement.
GGTGTCCTCTTGTGCATCCTCTTCTGCGCCGACCACCCGGCGGCGCATCCGCTCCCGCACGTCGGCGGGCAGCACCCGGCGGGGCGGCAGTTGCGGGGCGTTCATCGGGCCTCCTCGACTCGTCCGGCGCGCAGCCGGGCGCGGGCGCGGGAGATGCGGGAGCGGACCGACACCTCGGCCACCCCCAGCACCTCGGCCGCCTCGGCGGCGGACAGCTCGCCGAGCAGGCACAGCTCGACGGCTTCGCGCTCGGCGGCGGGCATGGTCCGCACCGCCGCCAGCACCCGGCGCAGCTCGCGGTCGTCGTCCACCGACGAGATGACGCGCTCCGCGTGGTCGGGCACCACGTCCTGGTCGGGCACCCGGCGCAGGGCCCGCCGGAACCGGCCCAGCCGGCGGAACTCGGTGCGCGCCAGGTTCCCCGCGACGGCGTACAGCCAGGGCAGCGCGGAATCGCGCACCAGGGTGATCTCCGCGCGCCTGCGCCACGCGGCGAGGAACGTCGCGGAGGTCAGGTCCTCGGCCGTGGCCCAGGAGGCGGTGAGCCGGAAGCAGTGGTTCCACACCGCTTCGGCGTGGCGGTCGAACAGGGCGGCGAACGCGGGCCGGTCGCCGCGTTCCCACAGTTCGGCGTCGGTGTCGGCCAACGGTGGCGCCCCCTGCCGGTTGGTCGTCTCGGCGATCATGCCAATAGGTAGCCGCAGGTACTCCCGGCGTTGCACCCGACCTCATCCCGGGGACGGAGAACGGGTCGCTACTCCGAGCGGACGCGCGCGCACGCCCGGTCGCGGGATCGTGGTCTCACCGACGAGAAGAGGAGCGCGACATGGCCGCCATCACGATGACCAGTGCGAAGACCCCGGCGTTCGTGACGGCGCTGCTCACCGCGGTCCGGTTCGCGGGCCACTTCCTGGCCGCGCTGGTGGGTGTGACGTTCCTCGGCCGCCACGCCGAGCACTGAGCCCGACCGCGTTTTGGCCGCTCTCCTAGACTGGCCGTCTGCCCCCGTTCTAGGAGAGTGCGTGACCGTCCAACCCATTCGGCTGTTCGGCGACCCGGTGCTGCGGACCCCCGCCGTCGAGGTCACCGAGTTCGACGCGGAGCTTCGCAAGCTGGTCAAGGACCTGTGGGACACCATGAGCGAGGCCGGCGGCGCGGGTCTCGCGGCCCCGCAGCTCGGCGTCGGCCTGCGGGTGTTCACCTACCACTGCGACGGCTTCGCCGGTCACCTGGTGAACCCGACGTTCGAGGTCGTCGGCGACGAGACCCAGGACGGCCCCGAGGGCTGCCTGTCGATCCCCGAGCTGAGGTGGGACTGCGTCCGGCACCGCGCCGTGGTGGCGCGCGGCTGGAACATGCACGGCGAGCCGGTCGAGGTGGAGGGCACCGACCTGCTGGCCCGGTGCATCCAGCACGAGACCGACCACCTGGACGGCGTGCTGTTCCTGGACCGGCTCGACGAGCAGACCCGCAAGCAGGCGATGCGCGAGATCCGGCAGCAGGACTGGTTCGACGGCGGCCTGCCGACGTTCAAGCAGTCGCCGCACCCGTTGTTCGGGGGTGCGTGAGCATGCGGCTGGTCTTCGCGGGCACGCCCGAACCGGCGCTGCCGTCGCTGCGCGCGTTCCTGGACTCCCCCCGGCACGAGGTGGTCGCCGTGGTGACCCGCCCCGACGCCCCGGCCGGTCGCGGCCGCAAGGTCGAGCGGTCGCCGGTCGCGGCGCTGGCCGACGAGCACGGCATCGAGGTGCTGACCCCGGCCAAGGCGTCGGACCCCGACTTCCAGGCCCGGCTGCGCGCGCTCGCGCCGGACCTGTGCCCGGTGGTGGCCTACGGCGCGCTGCTGCCCGAGTCCGCCCTGGCCATCCCGACCCACGGCTGGGTGAACCTGCACTTCTCGGTGCTGCCCGCGTGGCGCGGCGCGGCACCCGTGCAGGCGGCCGTGCGGCACGGTGACGACATCACCGGGGCGACCACGTTCCGGATCGTCAAGGCGCTGGACGCGGGGCCGGTGTTCGGCGTGGTGACCGAGCGGGTGCGCGAGCGCGACACCTCCGGCGACCTGCTGGGCCGGCTCGCCGAGTCCGGTGCGAAGCTGCTGCTGTCCACCGTCGACGGCGTCGAGGACGGCACGCTGCGCCCGGTGGAGCAGCCCGAGGAGAACGTCACCTACGCGCCGAAGGTGACCGTGGACGACGGCCGGCTGGACTTCGGCAACCCGGCGGCGGCGCTGGACCGCGTCGCGCGCGCGGTGACCCCGGACCCCGGCGCGTGGGCGGAGTTCCGCGGCGAGCGGCTCAAGCTCGGCCCGGTGACCCCGGTCGAGGAGGACGGCCTGCCGCCCGGCGAGATCCGGGTGGAGCGCAGGCGCGTGCTGGTCGGTACGGCCACCACACCCGTGGTGCTCGGCGAAGTGCAAGCACAGGGGAAGAAGCGGATGACGGCGACGGACTGGGCGCGCGGCGTCCGCATCGAGGCGGGGGAGCGCATCTCATGACCCAGCGTTCCTCCCGGCCGTCCCGGCCGCAGCGCCCCCACCCGCCGCGCCGGCGCACCGGCCCCGAACGACCGCCGGTCGACGACCCGGCGCGGCTGGCCGCGCTGGACACGCTGCGCGCGGTCCGGCAGCGCGACGCCTACGCCAACCTGGTGCTGCCCGGCCTGCTCCGGGACCGCCGGATCACCGGCCGGGACGCCGCCCTGGCCACCGAACTCGCCTACGGCACGGCCCGCGCGCAGGGCCTGCTGGACGCGATCCTCACCGCCTGCTCCGACCGCCCGCTGTCCGAAGTGGACGGTTCGGTGCTGGACGCCCTGCGGATGGGCGCCTACCAGCTGCTGCGCACCCGGATCCCGGCCCACGCGGCGGTCGCGTCCACCGTGGACCTGGTGCGCGCCGAACTCGGCTCGGGCGCGGCGGGCTTCGCGAACGCCGTGCTGCGCCGGGTGACCGGGCAGGACGAGGCGGGCTGGGTGGACGAGGTCGCGCCGGACGAGGAGACCGACCCGATCGGCTACCTGGCGATGGCCAACGCCCACCCGAGGTGGATCGCGCAAGCGTTCGCGGAAGCGCTGGGCAGCCGGGGCGAGGCGCTGCGCGACGCCCTGGTGGCCGACGACGCGCGCCCCGCCGTGCACCTCGCGGCCCGGCCGGGGGAGTGCAGCGCGGACGAGCTGGCCGCGATGACCGGCGGCGAGGTGGCGCCGTACTCGCCGTACGGGGTGCTGCTGGAGGCGGGCGCGGGCGACCCGGGCGACCTGGACCCGGTGCGCGAGAAGCTGGCCGCGGTGCAGGACGAGGGCAGCCAGCTGTGCGCGCTGGCGCTGACCAGCCCGGCGGCGGAGGGTCCGGACGAGCGCTGGCTGGACCTGTGCGCCGGGCCGGGCGGCAAGGCCGTGCTGCTGGGCGCGCTGGCGCAGCTGTCCGGCGCGAGCCTGGAGGCGGTGGAGAAGGCACCGCACCGCGCGGAGCTGATCCGCAAGGCGGCGGGCGACCTGCCGATCACCGTGCACGTGACCGACGGCCGCTTCTCGGGGCTGCCGGAGGGGTCCTACGACCGGGTGCTGGTCGACGCGCCGTGCACCGGGCTGGGCGCGCTGCGCCGCCGGCCCGAGGCGCGGTGGCGGCGCAAGCCCTCCGACGTCGCCCCGCTGGCCCGGTTGCAGCGCGAGCTGCTGACCGCCGCGCTGACCCTCGTCCGGCCGGGCGGGGTGGTGGCGTACGTGGTGTGCTCGCCGCACCTGTCGGAGACCGTCGGCGTGGTCGCGGACGTGGCCCGGCGGACCGGCGCGGAACGCCTGGACACCCGCGCGGCGTTCCCCGGCGTGCCGCACCTGGGCGACGGCCCGCAGGTGCAGCTGTGGCCGCACCTGCACGGCACCGACGCGATGTTCTGCGCGCTCCTGCGCCGCCCGGTGTAACCCGGTGGGGTGGTCCGAGGCGGACCGGACCTGCCCCGACCGGACCGGCCCAGACCGGACCGGGACGGGCCGGCCGGTGCTGGGGCTGGTCGCCTCGGCGGGCGGCGGGGTCGAGCGGTGGCTGCGGCCCGGACTGGCCGAGCCGCTGGCGCGGGCGGGGTGGCGGCTGGCGATCACGCTCACCCCGACCGCGGCGCGGTGGCTGGCACCGGAGGCCGCCGCGCTGGCCGCGCTGACCGATCTGCCGGTCCGCTCGACGTCGCGGCTGCCGGGCGAGCCGAAACCGCACCCGGTGCCCGACGCGTTCGTGTTCGCGCCCGCCACGCTGAACTCGATCGCGAAGCTCGCCCTGGGCATCGGCGACAACCAGGCGCTGACCGTGCTGGCCGAGGCGCTCGGCCGGGGCGCGCCGATGGTGGTGCTCGCGCAGGTCGGTCCGGAACAATCCCGGCACCCCGCCTATCGCGGCCATCTGGCGGTGTTGCGGGAGGCCGGCGTGCGGGTGGTCGGCGGCGGACCTGAAGACGCGCTGAGGGAACTCGCCGAGGTTGCGCCGTTCGCCGCATTCGACAATAGGGCGTGAATTGACAGCCAACCGAGACGCGTAGCAGGCTTGAATGTGTCGAAATTGCACGGCCGGGATCGTGAATGGGCTTCGGTTCTCCGCTTCCTGTCCGCACCCGGTGGCCTGCTGGCCATCGACGGACCGCCGTGCTCCGGCAAGACCTCGCTGCTGCACGAGGCCGCCGACGCCGCGCGCGACTGCGGCTACCGGGTCGTCCTGCTGCCCGCCGACCGGATCGCGGGCTCGCCCGAGGCGATCCGCGCGCCGGCCCGCGCCGCCGACGGCACCGCCCCGGCCGAGCGGGACCGGCCGCTGGTCGCGATCGACCACGCCCACCGCGCGCCGGACGCCGTGCTCGCCCTGCTGCCCCGGCTGCGCGCCCGGGGGGTCACCACGCTCGTCGCGCTGACCGGCGCGCACGCGGGCGGCGGGCTGCGCCGCGCGCTGGCCGCCGACGCCGAGGTGCTGACCCTCGGCCCGGTCGACCCGGACGTGGTGGACGGGATGCTCGCCGACCTGCTCGGCGCGCCCCCGCACCCGGACCTGGCCGAGCTGGTCGCGGCGGCGGCCGGCGACCCGAGGATGATCACCGAGCTGGTCACCGGCCTGCGCGAGGAGGGCCGGCTGGGCGACGGCGCCGCCCGGTTGGCGGGCGCGCTGCCCCGGCGGGTCGGCGGCCTGGTGCGCGGCCGGGTCGACGCGCTGTCGGCCAAGACCACCCAGCTGCTGCGGGTCGCCGCGGTGATCGGCCGGACCTTCCGGCCGCACGACGCCGCCACCCTGATGGGCGAGACGACCGGTGCGCTCCTGCTGTCCGTGGACGAGGTGATCGCCGCCGGCCTGGTCCGGCCGGCCGGCGACCGGCTGGAGTTCGACTCCGAACTGGTCTGGCGCGCGGTGGTGGAGTCGATCCCGGACTCCGTGCGGCACGCCCTGCGCCACGACGCCACCGCGCTGCGCGGCGCGGTCCGCGACACCCCGGCCCCGCCGGACGCGCCGCCGCCCGACGGGGAACGCGGCTCGGCCGCGGTGCGCGGCGTCCGCACGCTGGCCGCGAACGGCAAGCTCGGCCCGGCGATCGCGCTGGCCCGCGACAGCCTGGCGCGCGGCCTGCCCGCCGGTCCGGCCGTCGAGCTGCACACCACCCTGGCGGGCATCCTGCTCGCCGACGGCCGCCCGGCCGACGCGGCGGCCGAGATGGAACGCGCCCTGGCCGTTCCCGCCGCCGCCGAGTCCGCTCCCGTCCTGGCCGGGTCCGGGCCGGGGCGCAGGCTGGCCGCCGCCGGGCGGCTGCTCTCGCTGTACTTCGCCACCGGCAGCCGGGCGGGCGCGCACGCGCTGTCCGTGCTCAGCGCGCGGGACCGCGAGGCCAGCGACGCGGACGTGGTGATGGCCGCGACCGTGCACTCGTGCCTGGAGTGGACCGCGGGCAACCTCGCCGAGGGCATGTACTGGGGGCGCGAGTCGACCCGCTGGGAAGTCGACGCGCCCACCGCGTGGTGGCAGTCGCAGGCCGCGGTCGCGTTCGCGCTCAAGCTGTCCGCGCTGGGCGAGTTCGAGCACGCCGAGGCGCTGGTCCGGGGCGACGGCCCGGACACCGACGACGCGGTGACCGCCGGCGCGCCCGCCGCCCGGATGATCGCCCGCGCCCGGGTGCTCACCCAGGCGGGCAAGCTGGTGCCCGCCCAGGTCGCCGCGCACTCCGGCATGTCGCTGGCGCACGACCGGGGGCTGCGGCTGCTGGTGCCGCTGGCCTCGACCGTGCTGGCCACCGTCGCGCTGCACCGGGGCGACGTGCCCGCCGCCGCCGAGCACGTCCGCCGCTACCGGGGCGACCTGGCGGGCGGCGAGGCGGTGCTGCACTCGGGCCAGTACGACTGGGTGGAGCTGCTGCTCGCGCACGCCCAGGGCGGCCCGGCCCGCGCGTCCGAACTCGCCCGCGCCCGGCTGGCGGACCTCGACAGCGCCCGCCGGATGCTGATCGAGGAGCCCGGCGCGGCCCCGTGGCTGGTGCGGCTGGCGCTGGCGGTGGACGACACAGGGCTGGCCGGGTCGGTGGTCGGCGCGGCCGAGGAGCTGGCGGCGGGCAACCCCGGCTTCGCCGCCGTGTCGGTCGGCGCGTGCCACGCCCGCGCGCTGCTCGACCACGACGACGAGGCGCTGCTGGCCGCCGCCGGCCGGCACCACCACCCGTGGGCGCGGGCGAACGCGAACGAGGACTTGGCGGCGGTCCTCGCGCGCAGCGGCCAGGCCGACCGCGCGGACGCGGCGCTGACCTCCGCGCTGCGGATCTTCGAGCGGATGGGCGCGGCCGCCGAGGCGGCCCGGCTGCGCCGCCGGCCCGGCGCCCACCCGCCGGCCCCGGCCGCCCCGTCGGGCGAGGGCTGGCAGCGGCTGTCCGAGCCGGAGCGCGACATCGCCCGGCTGGTCGGCGCGGGCCTGACCAACCGGCAGGTGGCGCGCCAGCTGTTCCTGTCCCCGCACACGGTGAACTACCACCTGCGGGGCATCTTCAAGAAGCTCGGGATCAGCTCGCGGGTCGAACTGGCCCGGCTCGCCCTCGAACAGGAGCACGCCGAGGTCTGACCGGCACTGCGGGCGGTGGCTAGGCGGGCACCGCGCTGCCCGGCACGGTGTCGGCGAGCAGGAAGCACACCTCGTCCACCACCCGGCGCGGGTCGTCCGGCGCGACCACCGCGCAGTGCACGCCGCGCGCCGCGATCTCGACGGCCAGGTGCTCGGTGTAGGTGACGGCGGCGGCCCGGGACGCCGCGTAGGCGGCCAGGCTCGCCCGGGGCACGGCGACCGGGGGCGCGGCGACCAGGACGATCGTGCCGTGCCGGCGCTGCACCATCCGCGCGGCGACCGCGCGCGAGGCGTGGAACACCCCGTCCGCGTTCACCGCGAAGCTGTGCGCCCAGTCCGCGTCGGACACCGTCAGCGCCGGTCCGGGCCGCAGCTCGGCGGCCGTGGTGACCAGCGCGTCGATCGGCCCGAACTCGCGTTCCACCTGGTCCACCAGCGCGTCCACGGCCGCGCCGGAGGTCACGTCGATCTGCCGCCCGACGATCCGCAGGCCCGTGCCCTGCAACCGCTCGACGAGGTCCGCGAGCCGCGCCCCGTCGCCGTCCACGGCGGCGACCAGCGCGCCGCGCCGGCCCAGCGCCTCCACCACCGCCGCGCCCGGCGTCGCGCACGCACCGGTCACCAGCGCGATCCTGTGACTGAATTCGGCTTTCATCCCCAGCACTCCCCAGTTCTGCCCGCCCCGAACGTAATCGCCGGACCGGTCGCCGGGGAACTACCCGCGTGAGTAGTCGGAAAAGATCCGCGGAACAGGAAAACCACGCGAACGGGTAGTCCACGTGAAATACGACTCCCCGGTAGGTCCGGGCAATCGCGGAACCCTAGACTGACCACCCGTGGTCCACCAGCCGATGATCGCCCCGAGCATCCTGTCCGCCGACTTCGCCCGACTCGCCGACGAGGCCGCCGCCGTCGCCGGCGCGGACTGGTTGCACGTGGACGTCATGGACGCGCACTTCGTGCCCAACCTGACGCTCGGTCTGCCGGTGGTGAAATCGCTGCTCCGCGCGACCGACGTGCCGCTGGACTGCCACCTGATGATCGACGACCCGGACCGCTGGGCGATCGGGTACGCCGAGGCCGGCGCGTATAACGTGACCGTGCACGTCGAGGCCGCCGCCGACCCGGTCCGGCTGGCCAAGGACCTGCGCGCGGCCGGCGCGAAGGCCGGCCTGTCGCTCAAGCCCGGCACGCCGATCGAGCCCTACACCGACGTCCTCAAGCACTACGACACGCTGCTGGTGATGTCCGTCGAGCCCGGTTTCGGCGGCCAGAAGTTCATCGCCGACGTGCTGGACAAGGTCCGCACCGCGCGCCGGCTGGTCGACACCGGCCACCTGACGCTGGTCGTGGAGATCGACGGCGGGATCAACGCCGACACCATCGAGCAGGCCGCCGAGGCGGGCGTGGACTGCTTCGTCGCCGGGTCGGCCGTCTACGACGCCGCCGACCCCGGCCAGGCCGTCGAACGGCTGCGCGCGCAGGCCGCCCGGCACCGCCCGTGAACGACCGCGCGTGGTCCGCCGCGATGGCCCTGGCCGTCGAGGCGGGCGCGCGGGCGCACGGCACGACCAGCCCGAACCCGCCGGTCGGCGCGGTCGTGCTGGACGCCTCGGGCGGCCTGGCCGGCACCGGGTGGACCCGGCCGCCCGGTGGGGCGCACGCCGAGGTCGGCGCGCTCGCGCGAGCCGGTGACCGGGCGCGCGGCGGCACCGCCGTGGTCACCCTGGAGCCGTGCGCGCACCACGGCCGCACCCCGCCGTGCGCGACCGCGCTGGTCGACGCCGGCATCGCCCGGGTGGTGTTCGCCAACGCCGACCCCAACCCGAAGGCCGCCGGGGGAGCCGCGGTGCTGCGGGCCGCCGGCGTCGAGGTCGTGCATCTGCCGACCGACGTCGAGGCGCTGCGCGCGTGGCTGCACTACGCCCGCACCGGCCGCCCGCACGTGACCTGGAAGTACGCCGCCACCCTGGACGGCCGGGTGGCCGCCGCCGACCGCACCAGCCGGTGGATCAGCTCGCCCGAGTCGCGGGCCGAGGTGCACGCGCTGCGCACCACCGTCGACGCGATCGTGGTCGGCACCGGCACGGTCCGCGCCGACGACCCCCGGCTCACCGCGCGGGGAACAGACGTGACCCGGCAACCGTTGCGGGTGGTCGTGGGGGTGGGGGACCTGCCGCGCGGCGCGCACGTGCTGGACGGCGAAGCCGAGACGCTGCACGTCCGGACGCACGACCCGGACGTGGTCCTGGCCGCGCTCGCCGCGCGGGGAGCGGTCGACGTGCTCCTGGAGGGCGGGCCTACGCTGGCGGGTGCCTTCGCGCGCGCCGGCCGGATCGACCGGGTCCTCGCCTACGTCGCGCCGAAGCTGCTGGGGGACGGGCCGACCGCTCTGCGGGACGCGGGGGTGTCGACCATCACCGACGCTGTGGGATTGGTCGTGGAGCAGGTCAGGATGTGCGGACCGGACGTGCGGATCTCCGCTGTGCCGGCCCCGCCGCGGTAGAGGAGGAACGGTGTTCACCGGGATCGTCGAGGAGTTGGGTGAGGTCGTCGCGGTGACCGACCTGCCGGACGCGGCGCGGATCACCATCGCGGGTCCGCTGGTGACCGGTGACGCGAAGCACGGCGATTCGATCGCGGTGAACGGCGTGTGCCTCACCGTGGTGGACGTCGTGGGCGGCGCGTTCACCGCGGACGTGATGCGGGAGACGCTGCTGCGCAGCAGCCTCGCCAAGGTCGCGGAGGGCGACCGGGTCAACCTGGAGCGCGCCGCGGCCCTCGGGCAGCGCCTGGGCGGCCACATCGTGCAGGGCCACGTGGACGGCACCGGCACGGTGCTCGCCCGGGAGAAGGCCGAGCACTGGGAGGTCGTGCACGTCGGCCTGCCCCGGGACCTGGCCCGGTACGTGGTGGAGAAGGGCTCGATCACCGTGGACGGCGTCTCGCTGACCGTGGTGTCGGTGGCCGACGACAGGTTCAGCGTGAGCCTGATCCCGACCACCCTGGAACTGACCACGCTGGGCCGGCGGAGTCCCGGCGACCCGGTCAACCTTGAGGTGGACGTGCTGGCGAAGTACGTCGAACGACTCGCCGCACCCCACCTCGCGGGCAAGTCTGAGGAGACCCGGTGAAGGACTTCGCCGACATCGAGCGGGCCATCGCGGCCGTCGCGGAGGGCCGCGCGGTCGTCGTCGTGGACGACGAGGACCGCGAGAACGAGGGCGACCTGATCTTCGCCGCCGAGAAGGCCACGCCGGAGCTGCTGGCGTTCATGGTGCGCTACACCTCGGGGTACGTGTGCGTGGCGCTCACCGAGGCCGACTGCGAACGGCTCGACCTGCCGCCGATGTACCACACCAACCAGGACCAGCGCGGCACCGCGTACACGGTGACCGTGGACGCCCGCGAAGGCGTGTCGACCGGCATCTCCGCCGCCGACCGCGCGCACACCATGCGCCTGCTGGCCGACCCGTCCTCGGACGCCAAGGACTTCAGCCGGCCCGGTCACGTGGTGCCGCTGCGCGCCCGCGACGGCGGCGTGCTGCGCCGTCCCGGCCACACCGAGGCCGGGGTGGACCTGGCCCGGCTGGCCGGGCTCGCGCCGGTCGGCGTGCTCTGCGAGATCGTGTCGCAGAAGGACGAGGGCGACATGGCGCGGCGCGACGAGCTGGAGGTGTTCGCCGCCGACCACGACCTGGTGCTGATCACCATCGCCGACCTGATCGCCTACCGCCGGCGGGTGGAGACCCAGGTGGAGCGGGCCGCCGAGGCCCGCATCCCGACCGCGCACGGCACGTTCACCGCGGTCGGCTACGACTCCAAGTTGGACGGCATCGAGCACGTCGCGCTGGTCTACGGCGACCTCGGCGACGGCGAGGACGTGCTGGTCCGGGTGCACTCGGAGTGCCTGACCGGCGACGTGTTCGGGTCGCTGCGCTGCGACTGCGGGCCGCAGCTGGACGCGGCGTTGGAGGCCGTGGCGGCGCAGGGGCGCGGTGTCGTGCTCTACATGCGCGGGCACGAGGGGCGCGGCATCGGCCTCATGCACAAGTTGCAGGCGTACCAGTTGCAGGACAACGGCGTGGACACCGTGGACGCGAACCTGGTGCAGGGCCTGCCGGCGGACGCGCGGGACTACGGGACCGGCGCGCAGATCCTGTGCGAGCTGGGCATCAAGTCCATGCGGCTGCTCACCAACAACCCGGCCAAGCGGGTCGGCCTGGAGGGCTACGGCCTGCGCGTGATCGACCGCGTGCCGCTGCCCATCTCGCCGAACCCGGAGAACCTGCGCTACCTGCGCACCAAGCGCGACCGGATGGGGCACGAGCTGCACCAGCTGGAGCAGTACGAGGCCCTGAGCCAGGGCGGCGCGATCGTCAGCACGGAGGGTGTGGAATGAGCGGCGAAGGTCGGCCCGAGTCGTCGGTGCCGGACGCGACCGGGATCCGGTTGGCCGTGGTGGCCACCCGGTGGCACGAGAAGATCACCTCGCAGCTGGTGCGGCGCGCGGTCGCCGCGGCCGGCGCGGCCGGCGTGCCGTCGCCGACCGTGGTGCGGGTGCCCGGCGCGATCGAGCTGCCGGTGGTGGTCCAGGAACTGGCCCGCACGCACGACGCGGTCGTGGCGCTGGGCGTCGTGATCCGCGGCGGGACACCGCACTTCGAGTACGTGTGCGACTCGGTGACCGCCGGCCTGACCAGGATCGCGCTGGACGAGTCGACCCCGGTCGGCAACGGCGTGCTGACCTGCGACACCGAGGAGCAGGCGCTGGCCCGTGCCGGGTTCGAAGACTCGGCGGAGGACAAGGGCCACGAGGCGGTGACGGCGGCGTTGGACACGGCGTTGGTGCTGCGGTCGCTGCGGGCCGCGTCGTGATCGCGGTGGCCGTCGAATTCCGACCCAAGCGGATCCGCACCGTCGCGGTGATCAGCGCGGTGTTCCTGGTCGCGGTGTTCTCGGTGGTCGGCTGGCTGCTCACGGACACCCCGACCGGCGTGATCTTCCGGACCTCGGACCAGGTCGCGATGGTCGTGCTCGGCGTGCTGCTGGCCTGCGGCGTGCTGCTGCTGGCCCGACCCCGGGTGCGCGCCGACGAAACCGGCGTCGAGGTGCGCAACGTCGTCACGATCCGGCGGTTCGAGTGGTCCGAGGTGCTGCACGTGTCGTTCCCGGACGGCGCGTCGTGGGCCCGGCTGGAACTGCCCGACGACGAGTACGTCTCGATCATGGCGATCCAGTCGGTCGACCGGGACCACGCCGTGGCGGCGGTCCGCGCGCTGCGCGAACTCCACCGCGCCGCCACCGGCTGACCGTCGCGCGGGAACCCCGCCGGTCGGCTCGTCCGCGTCGGTCGGTCCCGCGTCCGGGGCCGGGTGCGGTTCGCGAGCGCCTGCGCGGCGGCGCGGTCTGATCGTCGTGGTGCCGTTGGCGGACCGCTGTCAGCCAACGGCACCCTTTCCCGGATTGTCCGGTCTGCCTAGGTTCGAAAGATCGACCTGAACCTTGGGGGCCCGGAATGCGTAGACGTACTGTCCTGGCAGGTGCCGCCGTCGCGGCCGGCGCGGCGGCACTGGGGCTCAACCCGGTGGCCAACGCCCAGCGGCCCGGCGCGTCGCAGGCGCCGGACCTGCTCCTCGGCGACTACCCGGTGGTCGGCCGGGTCCGGGCCCGGCGGGCGCTGGAGCACCTGCGGGTGCTCAGCGAGCGGATCGGCCAGCGGATCGGCGGCACCGAGTCCGAGCACCGGGCCCGCGACTACCTCGCGGGCGTGCTGCGCGACCTGCGCTACCGGGTGGACCTCCAGCCGTTCGCCGTGCCCGACAAGTACCTGTCCACGCTGACCCTGCCCGACAAGTCCCGCTGGAACGCCGGGTCGTCCCGGTTCGGCGCGCTCGGGGTGACCGCGAGCGGGCCGCTGGTGGACGCCGACACCGGCGCGGCGCTGCCCGCCGACCTCGCCGGCAAGGTCGTGCTGCTGGTCAACGTCCCCGCCGCCTCCACCGCTGTGTACGACGCGGTCGCGCGCGGTGCGGCGGCGGTGCTGATCGGCCGGGTCTCCACGCCGCCGGCGGGGAAGACGAGCGCGTTCTCGCCCACGCTCACGTCGAACGTCGCCGTCCCGGTGCTGGGCATCGCGCAGGTGCACGTCGAGCGGCTGCGTGCCGCCAAACCCGCGAAGCTGACCGTCTCCACCACCCACCACGCTTCGCTGACCTCGTACAACGTGATCGCCGAGCGGCCCGCGACGTTCGGTGGCAAGGGCGTGGTCATGGTGACCGCGCACTATGACAGCGTGCCGGGGTCGCCGGGCGCGAACGACGACGGCAGCGGCACCGTGCTCGTGCTCGAACTCGCGCGCGTGCTGCGGCACCTGCCGACGCACAAGGCGTTGCGGTTCGCGTTGTGGGGCTCGGAGGAACAGGGCCTGCTCGGTTCGCGCCACTACGTCTCGCAGCTCACCGATGACGACGCCGCGCGCATCTCGGGCGTCTTCCAGAACGACATGGTGGCCACCAGCCACGGCCCGGCCACCGCGTACTGGCTGCTCTCGGTCGACGGCGGCGACAACAACACCACCCGCGAGGTCGCGGCGGCGGCCGGGCGGCTGGGCTACGACCCGCGCGTGCACGGCCCGGTGGCCCGGGGCAGCAGCGACCACGTGCCGTTCCACGAGCGCAAGATCGCGGCGGCGAACTTCAGCTGGCGCGGCGAGGGCGGCCCGCACGAGCTGGAACCGCTCTACCACACGCCCGAGGACACCATCGCGGCCAACGTGAGCGCCGAACGCCTCCAGGTGTCGCTGGAACTCATCGGGGCGGCGGCGTACCGCCTGGCCCGCGCACGGAGTTAGCCGCGCCGAGGAACCGCTCGCCGAGCACCCGCAGGTGCTCGGCGAGTTCGGGCGGCTCCCGCACGTCGAAGTCGATGCCGAGCAGGCCGATCCACAGGCCGATCTCCGCCAACGACGGCGAGCCCACGGTGAGCAGCGTCCGCTCGTCGTCGATGCGCTCCAGGTGCACCGACGACCACGAGGCTTTCGCCGCGAGCACGTCCAGCGGCGCGTGCATGACCAGCTTCGCGTGGTAGGTGTAAGGCGCGACGGAGAGCTGGCGCGACACGTAGGACGCCAGGTCGTCCGACGGCGGTTCGCGGGGTGTGAAGCGCGCGGCCGGGGTGGGTTCCTCGGTGATCCGGTCCACCCGGAACGTCCGCCAGTCCGCCTTGTCGACGTCCCACGCCACCAGGTACCAGCGCCGCCCGGTGTGGGCCAGCCCCAACGGCTCGACGTGCCGCTTGGTGTCGCCTTCCCGGCCCGTGTACGGGAACCGCAGGCGCTGGTGGTCGCGGCACGCGCCGGCGATCGCGGTCAACGTCCGGGAATCCACCCGCGCCACGGTGGGCGTGAGTGAGATCGTGTGCTCCTGCAAGGCGTTGACCCGCCGGCGCAGCCGGGTCGGCAGCACCTGCTCCAGCTTCGCCAGCGCCCGCACGGAGGTCTCCTCGATGCCGGCGACCGTGCCGTTGGCGGCCGTGCGCAACCCCACGGCGACCGCCACGGCCTCGTCGTCGTCCAGCAGCAGCGGCGGCAGCTCGGCTCCCGCGCCCAGCTGGTAGCCGCCCGCGACGCCCGGCGCGGCGTTCACCGGGTAGCCGAGGTTGCGCAGCTTGTCGACGTCGCGGCGCACGGTCCGCACGTCCACGCCCAGCCGGGCGGCCAGGTCCGCGCCGGTCCAGTCGCGGCGGACCTGGAGCAGGGACAGCAGCTTGAGCAGGCGTGCGGACGTTTCCAGCATGACGCCGAGTCTGCCACCCATTGCGGACAGCTCCTGTCACCTAATCGCCTAGGACTTGCGCTTCGCCTCCTCCGGCCACACGACCACCACCGGCACGCCCGACGCGCGCGCCGTCTCCACGACGTCCGCCGTGCCGCCCCGGCCGTCCGGCGGGTTGCCGTCCCAGACCGCGATCAGCAGCTCGACCGACGCGAGCATCCGCTCGTTGGCCATGACGTAGGCGTGCCGCCCGGACACCTCGTTGGGCAGCACGCTGACCACGTCCGCCTTCGCCAGCAGGTCGTCGTACTGGGCCCGCCGCTCCGGCTTGAGCTTGTCCCGGTAGTCCATCGCGGGCAGCACCGCCTCGACCCGGCCGCCCAGGGCGAGCACCGCCTGCGCGAACAGCTGGTCCGCGCCCGGCGCCAGGCAGGTCACCCCGACCAGGGATGACCCGCCCGCCGCCTCGGCCTCCAACGCCGCCCGGACGGCTTCCCGCACGGCGTCGACGCATTCGGGCACCAAGTTGCTGTGCCCGGTGATTCCCACGCGCATCAGGCCGTCCGAACTCCGCGAATCGCCTCACGGGTGTCCCGCACCACCGGCAGTTCCCGGTGCCGCTCGGCTTCCTTGGCGAAGTCCTGCAACTTGCGCAGCACCCGCCCCGAAGCCAGACCCGCCGCGGTCGGCAGGACGTCGTGGATCAGCCCGCAGGCCTCCTCCGGCTCACCGGAGACCATCCGCGTGCGGGCCAGCCCGATCACGTCGAACGCCCGGTTGCGCACCCTGGAGGGGTCGCGCAGCCGCAGCGCCCGGCGGATGTGCTTCTCCGCCAACGGGGCCTGCTTCGGGTCGTGCCCGGACAGATCGCGCATCCGGGCCCCGATCACGCCTTCCAGCTCCGCCTCGTCGAAGCTGTCCAGCCACCACGGCTCCGCGCCGTCCTTGCGCTGCGCGAAGCTGTCCTGCGCCTGTCCCACGGCGCGGTGGAACTCCCGCACCCGACCCATTTGCGCGTACGCCCACGCCTCGCGCGTGCGCAGCAGCGCCTCTAAGGTCGGGGTGGCGTTGCGCCGCGTCCCGTACTGGCCCAACTGCACCAGCTCCAAACCGTCCGCCGGACGTCCCAGGTCGAACATCTGCCGGGCCATCGCGGCCAGGCAGAGCGCGGCGAACGGGTCGTTGCCGCCCGCCTTCGCCATGCGCACACCGAGCACGTAGTAGCGCTGCGCCGCGTCGTGCATCCCGGCATCCCAGGACATGCTCGCCGCGACCTTGGACAACTCCGCGCCGATGAAGAAGGCCCGTTCCGTAGTGGGACCCGCGGGCGCCCGTGACAACCGCTCGGCCAGTTCCTCCAACTGCCCGAGCACCGCCTTGCGCGCCAGCCCGTACCCGCCTCGTCCGCCCCACCCGCGCAGCCCGTCCGCGACGTTCTGCAACGCCGCCAACTCGTCCTCGCTGATCGCCGCGCTGGACGACCACCTGGACAGGGGCTGGAGGGGGTGGAGCCACCGCTGAAGCGGTTCGACCAGGGCGGGACCCATAGCCACCGCGGCTGCTCCGGTGAGCGCCGCTCGTCTGCTGATCGCCAAGTCGCTCCTCGCCGTCTCCTCGACCGATCTTGCGATGCTCGCCGCGTCCCACGCCGGGGCGAGCACATCGGGCGGGGCGCCGTGTTCGGGCCCTGCCTGGCTTGGGATACCGACTCGGTCGAACCAGACCCGGTCGCCGGGGACGCCGAGCACCCGCGCGAAGTGGCGCAGGCGGTCGATCCGGTCGATCGGGTTCTCGCCGGTCTCGTACCGCGAGAGCTGCGCCTGGCTGATCCCCAGCCAGGACGCCATGCGGTCCTGGGTGACGCGGCTGACGTGGTGCGGGTGGTGGCGGTAAGCGGCGAGGACCGCTCCCATGTCACGGTCGGCGAAGGCGGCGGCCATCGCCTCGTGGTCCCAGAAGTCGGCTGAGACCTCGGGCGGGCCGAACAGCTCGGTACGCGCGTTGCGCCGGCACCGGTGGCAGAGCCGGTCGGTGTTGTCGGCGGCGATGAGCGCTCCGCACAACGGGCAAGCTCGCCTGGTACTGGCTGCTCTTCGAGCTTTCGGTTCCATCGGCTCGCTCCCGTCACTGAGCGTGCTCGACAGTCTATATAGATGTGATCGCGAGTCCATGCATTTGATGCATAAGACGGGGTGAAGCGTCGTGTCGGTGGTCTGGTGACACCGAGTGGTGGATGGGCTTGACCCGGCCGGTGCATGGATCCCACCCGAAGCCTGTGTGGTGGTCGGCGGCCCCGGCGAGAACCCTGCCGGTTGTGCCCGAACCGGGACGACCCCCGTTCCCGAGCACCCGCCCGCTCCACCCGACCGGGGAGGGAACCTCCGCTGATGAGCATCACCGCCACCACGACCGCTGAATCAAGCCCGCGAACCGGGCCCCGTGACCGCGCGCACCAGCAGGCGCTCGGTGAGGCCATCGCGGGCTATCGGCTGCTGGGTTGGAAGGTGTCGGTCACCGAGCAGGGCGTCTTCCTGCCGCTGGGCCCGGCGACCACCGCCCTGGCCATGCCCGCGCGCATCGGTTCGCGGGTGCTGGCCGACCTCAAGGCCAGGATGCTGGCCGGACCCGTCACCGTCATACCCGGTCCCCGGGAGCACTGGATCTTCCTCGCCGAACTCGTCGCCCTGCTGCCCACGCACCTCAAGGCGCCGCCCGAGGTCCAGTTCGTCCGCTCGCCGCAGCGGATCGCCCTGCCCCCCACGATGACCCGGTACGGCTCCCTGCGCTGGGCGAACCCGCCGTCGCACTCCCGGCACTGGTTCCCCCCGTTCACCGCGGTGCTCGCGCTGGCCCGGACGGCGACCGCCCAGGACCGCTAGGTGAAGATGGGCGGGTGGAACGACGGACCCTGCTGCTGTGCGGCCTGCTCGCCCTGACCGGATGCGGTGCCGCCGGCACCGCTCGGAAGCCCGGCGTGGGTTCCGCCAAGGCGGGGGACCGGGTCGCCGGGCTGGCCGACGTGCCCGAGGGCACCGGCAAGCTGGTCGACCTGCCCGGTGACGGTCAGCTGCTCGTGGTGCGCACCGCCGCCGGCGTCCGCGTGTTCAACCCGGCCTGCCCGCACCAGGGCACGGTGGTCGGGCCGCCCGCCGCGGGCGTGATCACCTGCCCGACCCACCACAGCGAGTTCGACCCGGCCACCGGCGCGGTGCTGTCCGGCCCGTCGCCGAAGGGGCTGGTGGAGGTGCCGGTGCGGGTGTCGGGCGAGGACGTGCTGTTGGCGTGAGCTGTCGATGTCGACAGGTCGACGTCGGTCGAAGTGTCGAACCGGACCGCGCGTGTTCTCGTATTGGTGGTGTGACCGAACGACGACCCACCACCACATCGCGGAGGACCGGTTTGAGCACCCCCGAGAACCCAGGGCTGTCCCGTCGCTCGATGCTGTGCGGCGTCCTCGTGGCGCTGGCCGTGCCCGGTGGCCTCGCCGCGTGCGGTGACGCCGGCACCACCTCCGGCGGTGCCGGCCCGACCGGCAACGGCAAGACCGGCACCGGCGCGCCCACGGGTTCCGCCCCGACCGGTTCGAGCCCGACCGGCGGCGGGGCCGAGGGCGTCGTGGCGCTGTCCGAGGTGCCGGACGGCGGCGGCGTGGTCGTGGAAACCCCCGACAAGCCGCTCGTGATCACCCGATCGGGCAACACCGTGAAGGCGTTCGACGCCACCTGCCCGCACGCCGGGACCACCGTCGGAGCCCCCGTCAACGGCGTCATCACGTGCCCGAACCACGGCAGCACCTTCAAGGCGTCCGACGGCGCCCGCACCGGCGGCCCGGCGGCCACCGGCCTGAAGACGGTGAACGTGAAGGTGGAGAACGACCAGGTGATCGTCCTGCCGTGAGGCGATCTCGACCGGCGGCGAACCGGCACCCCGCCGGCGGCCGTCCGGGCGGCACTGCTGCCGGAACGGGTCGAGGAGTCCGGCACGGCCCTGGTCGCGGCCCGAACACCCTCCGCTCGGGCGGGTGGTCGCGCCCGCGAACGAGGTCGAGCGGCCCGGTGGTCTCTACCACCTGCCGTTCGGCGACGGGCGCGGGTCGATCACCTACCTGCTGCTCAGGAGTCGGCGCAGGGTGGACGTGCTGGTCGTCACCCGGGTGTCATTCGGGTAACGCCCGACCAGCGGACAGGGGTCGGGCGCTCGATCGATTGTCGGTGGGCGCACGTAGGCTTGTCGGGTGGCCGACCCGTCGACCTATCGCCCCGCGACAGGCACCATCCCCGATGCACCCGGCGTGTACAAGTTCCGTGACGCGACCGGTCGTGTCGTGTACGTCGGCAAGGCCAAGAGCCTGCGCCAGCGGCTGAACTCGTACTTCGCCGACATCGCCGGGCTGCACCCGCGCACCCGGCAGATGGTGACCACCGCCGCCGGTGTCGAGTGGACGGTCGTCGCGACCGAGGTCGAGGCGCTCCAGCTGGAGTACAACTGGATCAAGGAGTTCGACCCCCGGTTCAACGTCCGCTACCGGGACGACAAGTCCTACCCCGTGCTCGCGGTCACCCTCAACGAGGAGTTCCCGCGCCTGCACGTCTACCGCGGCCCCCGGCGCAAGGGCGTCCGCTATTTCGGCCCGTACGCGCACGCGTGGGCCATCCGCGAGACGCTCGACCTCCTGCTCCGCGTCTTCCCGGCGCGCACCTGCTCGGCGGGCGTCTTCAAGCGGCACAACCAGATCGGCCGGCCCTGCCTGCTCGGCTACATCGACAAGTGCTCCGCACCGTGCGTCGGCCGGGTCACCGCCGACGAGCACCGCGACATCGTCGAGGACTTCTGCGACTTCCTGGCCGGCAAGACCGACGCGATGGTCCGCCGCCTGGAGAAGGAGATGACGGCCGCCGCCGAGGAGCTGGAGTTCGAGAAGGCCGCCCGGCTGCGCGACGACCAGTCCGCGCTCAAGCGCGCCCTCGAAAAGCAGGCCGTGGTGTTCGGCGACGGCACGGACGCCGACGTCGTCGCGTTCGCCCAGGACGACCTCGAAGTCTCCGTGCAGGTCTTCCACGTGCGCGGCGGCCGGGTGCGCGGCCAGCGCGGCTGGGTCGTGGACAAGGTGGACGAGACCGGGGTCGCCGACCTGGTGGACCAGTTCGTCACCCAGTTCTACGGCGAGCAGGTCGACTCGGCGCGGGTCAGCGGAGTGGAGTCCGCGCCCGTGCCGCGTGAGGTGCTGGTGCCCGAACTGCCCGAGGACGCGGCCGCCGTGGAGAAGTGGCTGTCGGACCTGCGGGGCGGCCGGGTCGCGCTGCGGGTGCCGCAGCGCGGTGACAAGAGGGCGCTCATGGAGACCGTCGAGCGCAACGCGAAGGAGGCGTTCCAGCAGCACAAACTGCGTCGCGCGGGCGATCTGACGGCCCGGTCGGCGGCGTTGCAGGAACTCCAGGACGCCTTGGGCCTGGACACCGCGCCGCTGCGCATCGAATGCACCGACATCAGCCACGTCCAGGGGACGGACGTGGTGGCGTCGTTGGTGGTGTTCGAGGACGGGCTGGCGCGCAAGGCCGAGTACCGGCGCTTTGCCATCCGCGAGGGGGCGGAGCAGGGCGACGTGGGCTCGATCGCGGAGGTGGTGCGCCGGCGGTTCCAGGCGTACCTGCGGGAGAACGCCGACCGCCCGGACGGCCCGCTGCCGGGCATCGACCCGGACACGGGCAAGCCGCGCAGGTTCGCCTACGCGCCGAACCTGCTGGTCGTGGACGGTGCGGGGCCGCAGGCGCAGGCCGCGTCGGACGTGCTGGCCGAACTGGGCATCACGGACGTGGCGGTGGTGGGCCTGGCGAAGCGGCTGGAGGAGGTGTGGGTGCCCGGCGAACCGGACCCGGTGATCCTGCCCCGCACCAGCGAAGCCCTCTACCTGCTGCAACGGGTGCGCGACGAGGCGCACCGGTTCGCCGTGTCCTACCACCGGCAGAAGCGGTCCAAGCGGCTGACGACCTCCGCGCTGGACGACGTGCCGGGCCTGGGGCAGACGCGCAAGGCCGCGCTGCTCAAGCACTTCGGCTCGGTGAAGAAACTGCGTGAAGCGAGCATCGAGGAGATCAGCGGGGTGCCTGGAGTGGGCAGGCGCACCGCGGAGGCCGTGCACGCGACGTTGGGCGCGGCCGGTACCGAAAGCGTCGGCGGAGCCGACCATCAGAGGGAGCACAAGTGAGCGCACAGGCCGGCGAGAAGTCCGGCATCGAGGTCGCGGTGGTGACGGGCCTGTCGGGGGCGGGCCGCAGCACCGCCGCGAAGTGCCTGGAGGACCTGGGCTGGTTCGTGGTGGACAACCTGCCGCCCGAGCTGATCGCGACGATGGTGGAGCTGGGCGCGCAGGCGCGGGGGGCCATCACCAGGGTCGCGGTCGTGATGGACGTGCGCAGCCGCGCGTTCACCGAGGACCTGGCGGCGGTGATCAAGGACCTGGACGCCCGGGGCTACAAGCCGAAGGTGCTGTTCCTGGAGGCCACCGACGACGTGCTGATCCGGCGGTTCGAGTCGGTGCGGCGCGGCCACCCGTTGCAGGCGGACGGGCGGCTCGCGGACGGCATCGAGGCGGAGCGCGTCCTGCTCACGCCGCTGCGCGAGGAGGCCGACCTGGTGCTGGACACCTCCGCGCTGTCGGTGCACCAGCTGCGGGCCAAGATCGAGGACACGTTCGGCAGCGAGTCGGCGACCCGGACCCGCGTCACGGTCCTGTCCTTCGGCTACAAGTACGGCCTGCCGATGGACTCCGACCTGGTGATGGACGTCCGGTTCCTGCCGAACCCGTTCTGGATCCCGGAGCTGCGCGAGCAGACGGGCCTGGACGGCGACGTCCGCAACTACGTGCTCACCCAGGAGGGCGCGGAGGAGTTCCTGGACCGCTACCACGAGCTGCTGCGGCTGATCGGCGCCGGCTACCGGCGCGAGGGCAAGCGGTACCTGACGCTGGCCGTGGGCTGCACCGGCGGCAAGCACCGCAGCGTGGCCATCTCCGAGGAGCTGGCCTCGCGGCTGGCCGCCGAGGACGGCATGGCGGTCAAGGTCGTGCACCGGGACCTGGGACGCGAGTGAGTTCGGTCGCGCCGAAGGTGGTGGCGCTGGGCGGTGGGCGCGGACTGCACGTCACGCTCACCGCCCTGCGGCGGATGACCGAGGACGTCACCGCGGTGGTGACGGTCGCCGACGACGGCGGCTCGTCCGGGCGGCTGCGCCGCGAGCTGGGCCTGCTGCCGCCCGGCGACCTGCGCAAGGCCATGGTGGCGCTGGCCGACACCGAGGGCAGCGGCGCGCTGTGGGCGACGCTGTTCCAGCGCCGGTTCGGCGGCACCGGCGCGCTGGCCGGGCACGCCGTGGGCAACCTGGTGCTGGCCGGCCTGCTGGAGGAGCTGGGCGACCCGGTCGAGGTGCTGCGCGAGGCGGGCCGGCTGCTCGGCGTGCACGGCCGCGTGCTGCCGATGTGCACCGAGCCGCTGGAGATCGAGGCGGACGTGACGGGCCTGGACGAGGACGTCGACGTGGTGCGCCGGATCCGCGGCCAGGTGGCGATCGCCACGACCCCCGGTCGGGTGCAGCGGATCCGCCTGTACGGCCCCGGAGGGCCCGCGGAGCCGCCCAAGGGCTGCCCGGAGGCCGTGGAGGCGGTGCTGGGCGCGGACGTCGTGCTGCTCGGGCCCGGGTCGTGGTTCACCAGCGTGCTGCCGCACCTGCTGGTGCCGGAGCTGCACGACGCGCTGACGCGCACGGCGGCGAAGAAGGTCGTGGTGCTCAACCTCGTCCCCCAACCGGGGGAAACCGCCGGGTTTTCGCCGGAGCTGCACCTCGACGTGTTGTGCGCGCACGCGCCCACGTTGCGGGTGGACGCCGTGATCGCGGACGTCGACGCGGTGCCCGTTCCGGACAGCCTGCGCCGCGCCGCCGCAGCTCTCGGGGCTGCGGCGCACCTGTCGCCGATCGCGCTGCCGGGTTTCCCGGACCGTCACGACCCGGTCGCCCTGGCGTCGGGCATTCGTCGTGCGTTGGACGGCCTGCCTGCGACGCCTGAGGAGCCGTCAAGTACAACCCTCCAGGAAGAACGCGAGACCAGGGGAGGCGATGAGCCGTGGCGATGACGTCTGCGGTCAAGGACGAGCTGAGCAGGCTGGCCGTCTCCAAGACCTGCTGCCGCCGTGCGGAGGTCGCCTCGCTGCTGCGGTTCGCGGGCGGTCTGCACATCGTGGGCGGGCGGGTCGTGGTCGAGGCGGAGCTGGACCTGGGTTCCACCGCCCGGCGGCTGCGCCGGGAGATCCACGAGCTGTACGGGCACCAGTCGGACGTGTTCACCATCACCTCCAGCGGGCTGCGCAAGGGCACCCGGTTCGTGGTGCGGGTGGTCAAGGACGGCGAGGGCCTGGCCCGGCAGACCGGCCTGCTGGACCCGCGCGGCCGCCCGGTGCGCGGGCTGCCCGCGCCGGTGGTGTCCGGCGGGGTGTGCGACGCCGAGGCGGCCTGGCGCGGCGCGTTCCTGGCGCACGGCTCGCTGACCGAGCCCGGCCGGTCGTCGTCCATGGAGGTCACCTGCCCCGGCCCGGAGGCGGCGCTGGCCCTGGTCGGCGCGGCCCGGCGGATGGGCATCGGCTCGAAGTCCCGCGAGGTCCGGGGCGCGGAGCGGGTGGTGATAAGGGACGGCGACGCGATCGGCGCGATGCTGACCCGGCTCGGCGCGCACGACAGCGTGCTGGCCTGGGAGGAGCGGCGGATGCGCCGCGAGGTCCGGGCGACGGCGAACCGGCTGGCCAACTTCGACGACGCCAACCTGCGCCGCTCGGCGCGGGCCGCGGTCGCCGCGGCGGCGCGGGTGCAGCGGGCGCTGGAGATCCTCGGTCCGGAGGCCCCCGACCACCTGGCGGCGGCGGGCGCGCTGCGCCTGGCCCACCGGCAGGCGTCGCTGGAGGAGTTGGGCCAGCTCTCCGACCCGCAGATGACCAAGGACGCGGTGGCGGGCCGGATCCGCCGGCTGCTGGCGATGGCCGACAAGCGGGCCAGGGAGCTGGGCATGCCGGACACCGAGTCGGCGGTCACCGCGGACATGCTCGAAGCCGAGGTCTGACCCGCCCCCCGGCCGCCCCGGGTTCCGGTGCCGGTGCCCGGCACCGGGCCGGAACCCGCCTGGCCGCCCTCGTCCGCCCCACGCGCGGCTCGCACCCGCGCGACCGCCGCCGTTCGGGCGCGCCACCCGATCACCCTCCGTCGGCATCCGGTGACGCAGTGCGGCCGGGCGGGTGGTGGTGACGGTCCGTGCGCCGACCGCCGGAAGGCGCAGACGTCACCGGACGTGGTGGTTACTGAACCGTAGCTCTGGATTTTCTTGCTCGATAAAGAGATCCTGGTGGTCCACGTGACCAGGGGCGCAGCACGGAGGATAGGCTGGCTCGCGGCTGCTCGCAGTCAATCCGCACGCACCCTGGCGCATCGCCAGTCGAGTATCGAGGAGACTCACCGTGACGGTTCGCGTAGGTGTCAATGGTTTCGGCCGCATCGGTCGCAACTTCTGGCGCGCCGTTCAGGCCAGCGGGCACGACATCGAGATCGTCGCCTTCAACGACCTCGGTGACGTCAACACGATGGCCCACCTGCTCAAGTACGACAGCATCCTCGGGCGGCTGCCGTACGAGGTCAAGGTGAACGACGAGGGCATCGAGGTCGACGGCAAGACGATCAAGGCGCTGGCCGAGCGTGACCCGGGCAAGCTGCCCTGGAAGGACCTCGGCGTCGACGTCGTGGTCGAGTCGACCGGCTTCTTCACCGACGCCGCCGCCGCGCGCAAGCACGTGGACGAGGGCGGCGCCAAGAAGGTCATCATCTCCGCGCCGGCCAAGGGTGAGGACCTCACCGTGGTGCTGGGCGCGAACGACGACCAGTACGACGGCTCGCAGACCGTGATCTCCAACGCCTCGTGCACCACGAACTGCCTGGCTCCGCTGGCCAAGGTGCTGCACGACGCGTTCACCGTCGAGCGCGGCCTGATGACCACGATCCACGCCTACACCCAGGACCAGAACCTCCAGGACGCGCCGCACAAGGACCTGCGCCGCGCCCGGGCCGCCGCGCTGAACATCGTGCCCACCAGCACCGGTGCCGCGAAGGCGATCGGCCTGGTCCTGCCCGAGCTGAAGGGCAAGCTCGACGGCTACGCGCTGCGCGTGCCGGTGCCCACCGGCTCGGCGACCGACCTGACCGTGACCGTCGGCCGGGAGACCACCGTCGAAGAGGTCAACGCCGCCTACAAGGCCGCGGCCGAGGGCGCGCTCAAGGGCTACCTCCGCTACAACGAGGACCCGATCGTGTCCAGCGACATCGTCACCGACCCGGCGTCGTGCATCTACGACGCGCCGCTGACCAAGGTCATCGGCAACCAGGTCAAGGTCATCGGCTGGTACGACAACGAGTGGGGCTACTCCAACCGCCTCGCGGACCTGGTCAACCTGGTCGCCTCGAAGCTCTGACCTCCCTGGCCACCGAGCGGAAAGACCGGTTGTGAAGACTCTCAGCGACCTCCTCGCCGAGGGTGTCTCGGGTCGGCGCGTCCTGGTGCGCGCCGACCTGAACGTCCCCCTCGACGGCGACAAGATCACCGACGACGGCCGCGTCCGCGCGTCGGTGCCGACGCTCAAGGCGCTGGCCGAGGCCGGCGCGCGCGTCCTCGTCGCCGCCCACCTGGGCCGCCCCAAGGGCGAGCCCGACCCGACGCTCTCCCTCGCCCCGGTCGCCGTGCGGCTGGGCGAGCTGCTCGGCAGGCCCGTCGAACTCGGCACCGAGACCGCCGGTGACGGTTCGGTCGTGCTGCTGGAGAACATCCGCTTCGACGCCCGCGAGACCAGCAAGGTCGACGCCGAGCGCGAGGCGTTGGCGGCGGAGCTGGCGGCCAAGGCCGACGCGTTCGTCTCCGACGGCTTCGGCGTCGTGCACCGCAAGCAGGCGTCGGTCTACGACGTGGCCAAGAAGCTGCCCGCCTACGCGGGCGGCCTGGTGCTCGCCGAGGTCGAGGTGCTGCACAAGCTCACCGCCGACCTCCAGCGCCCGTACGTGGTCGTGCTGGGCGGTGCGAAGGTGTCCGACAAGCTCGGCGTCATCGCGAACCTGCTGACCAAGGTCGACCGGCTGCTGGTCGGCGGCGGCATGGCCTACACCTTCCTCAAGGCCCAGGGCCACGAGGTCGGCGAGTCCCTGCTCCAGGCCGACCAGCTGGACCAGGTCTCGGGCTTCCTCAAGGAGGCCGAGGAGCGCGGCGTCGAGCTGGTGCTCCCGGTCGACGTGCTGGCCGCGACCGGGTTCGCGGCCGACGCCGGGTTCGAGGTGGTCGAGGCCACCGCGATCCCGGCCGACCGGCAGGGCCTGGACATCGGCCCGGAGTCGCGCGAGCTGTTCGCCTCGAAGCTGGCCGACGCCAAGACGGTGTTCTGGAACGGCCCGATGGGCGTGTTCGAGTTCGAGGCGTTCGCCGGCGGCACCCGCGCGGTGGCCGAGGCGCTGGTCGCGAGCGACGCGTTCACCGTGGTCGGCGGCGGCGACTCGGCCGCGGCCGTGCGCGCGCTGGGCCTGCCCGAGGACGGTTTCTCGCACATCTCCACCGGCGGCGGTGCCTCGCTGGAGTACCTGGAGGGCAAGGAGTTGCCCGGCGTCGCCGTGCTCGAAGAGGGGAACGCCTGATGGCCGCCCGACAGCCGCTGATCGCGGGCAACTGGAAGATGAACCTCAACCACCTCGAGGCCATCGCCCTGGTGCAGAAGATCGCGTTCTCCCTGCCGGAGAAGTACTTCGCCAAGGTCGAGGTGGCGGTGCTGCCGCCGTTCGTCGACATCCGGTCCATCCAGACCCTGGTCGACGGCGACAAGCTGCTGCTCAAGTACGGCGCGCAGGACATCTCGCCGCACGACTCGGGCGCGTACACCGGCGACGTGTCCGGCCCGATGCTGGCCAAGCTGGGCTGCTCCTACGTGACCGTCGGCCACTCCGAGCGGCGCGAGTACCACCACGAGGACGACGCGCTGGTCAACAAGAAGGTCAAGGCGGCGCTCAAGCACGGCGTCACCCCGATCTTCTGCCTGGGCGAGCGGGTGGACGTGCGCGAGGCGGGCAACCACGTCGAGCACTGCACCACCCAGCTGGTCGAGGGGCTCAAGGGCGTGTCGGCCGAACAGGCCAAGGACGTCGTGGTCGCGTACGAGCCGGTGTGGGCGATCGGCACCGGCAAGGTGGCCTCGTCGGCGGACGCGCAGGAGGTGTGCGCGGCGCTGCGGGTGAAGCTGGCCGAGCTGCACGGCGAGGACGTCGCGTCGGCCGTTCGGGTGCTTTACGGCGGCTCGGTGAAGTCCGGGAACATCGCCGAGCTGGTCGCGCAGAAGGACGTCGACGGCGCCCTGGTGGGCGGTGCGAGCCTGGAAGCGGACGAGTTCGCCAAGCTGTGTGCCCTCGCGGCCGGCGGCCCTCTACCCTGAGTCATTGAACATGCCCCACCACCGCGGTGGTCCACGGTCGGCAGTCGACCGGGTACTCTGTGGCGTCACCTGCCTGACAGCGAGGAAGAAATGACACTGTTCCTGCAGATCCTGTTGGTTGTTGCCAGTGTGCTGCTGATCCTGCTGGTGCTGCTGCACCGGGGTCGTGGTGGTGGTCTGTCCTCGTTGTTCGGCGGCGGCATGCAGTCGAGCCTGTCCGGGTCGAGTGTGGTGGAGAAGAACCTGGACCGCCTGACGCTGTTCGTCGGTGCCGTCTGGGTGATCGCCATCATCGGCATCGGGCTGATGATCAAGGTCAACTGACGACAGGGAAACCACGTGGTGGGGGTGTGAGGGTCGATGGCTGGTGGTAACGCGATTCGCGGTACCCGCGTCGGCGCAGGCCCGATGGGTGAATCGGAGCGCGGCGAGTCCGCGCCCCGGCGTCGGGTGTCGTACTGGTGCGCCAACGCGCACGAGTCGCGTCCGTCGTTCGCGGTCGAGGCGGAAATCCCGGACAACTGGGACTGCCCCCGGTGCGGTCTGCCGGCGGGCCGGGACGAGCAGGCTCCGCCGGCTCCCCCGCGCAACGAGCCGTACAAGACGCACTTGGCGTACGTGAAGGAACGTCGTTCCGACGCGGACGGGGAGGCGATCCTCGAAGAGGCGCTCACCAAGCTGCGCAAGCAGCGCGAAGAGCCCTAGCCGTAGCCGTAGGACAACGCGCCGGCCCCCGTGGACCCACCACGGGGGCCGGCGCGTTCGCGCACCCCGGACCCGCCCGCCGCAGCGCGCGGTGCACCCGGCGAGCCGGTCCGCCCGGCGGTGCCGCGATCAGGTGGACGAGCCCGGCCGGCGCCGCCGGCGCGCGGTGTCCTGGTAGGCGGTGATCGCCTTGACCCGGTCCTCGGCCCGGGTCGACCGCAGCACGAGCCAGAGGCCGACGAGGAAGACCAGCCGGTCGGCGAGGCGCATCGCGGCGTAGGTGATCACCACGGCTCCGGGCACCCCGGCCACGGCCAGGTGGAGCGGTTCGCCGCTGGTCACGGTGACCCCCTCGGCCTGGGACGCAGTAATCTGTAGAGTGCCAGACAACTAATCAGAGTTACTAGTGTCTCTGACAAACTCGGACAGTCGGGTGGTGGGCCGTGGGGCACTTGCGTCGACCCGATCTGCCGGCCGGCCCCCTGGCCGACTTCTTCGACCTGCTGCTGCGGCTGCACGTGACCGCCGGGGAGCCGTCCAGCAGGGCGCTCGCCCGCACCGCCGAACTCAGCCACGACACGGTGCACCGGACGTTGACCGGTCCGACCCTGCCTCGCTGGAGCAGCGTCGAACCGGTGGTCCGCGCGTTGGGCGGGGACGTCGAAGAGGTGCGGACCCGCTGGATCGCGGCCCGGGCCGGGCAGGCGCCCGCGTCGGGCACCGGGCCGGACGACCTGGTCATCCCGCCGCCGGACCAGCCCGTGGTGGCGGGCGTCGCGGCACCCGCCGACGACGCGACGATCCGGGTGATGATCGTGGACGACCACCCGATGTTCCGCTACGGGCTGAGCATGGTGTTGCGGGGAGCGGGCTTCGAGGTGGTGGCCGAGGCGGTCGACGGCCGGGAGGCGGTGCGGCTCGGCGAGCTGACCCGGCCGGACGTGGTCGTGATGGACCTGCGCATGCCGGTGATGTCGGGGATGGAGGCCACCGAGCGGCTCATCGCCGGCGAGCCGTCGACCAACGTCCTGGTGCTGACGATGTTCGACGAGCCGGAGGCGATCCTGAACGCGCTGCGCGCGGGAGCCAGGGGGTACCTGCTCAAGGACGCCGGTCCGAAGGCGATCGTCAACGCCGTGCGGCGGATCGCCCGGGGCGAAACGGTGATCACGCCGCGGGCCGCCGAAGCCATGCTCGGACAGCTGCACCGCAAGCCCGACGACCCGGGCTTCCGCCTCACCGACCGGGAGCGCCAAGTGCTCGACCTGGTTGCGCGCGGCGCGACCACCCCGGAGATCGCCAGGTCGCTGGTGGTCAGCCGCAGCACGGTGTCGGTCCACCTGGCGAACATCTACCGGAAGCTGGGGGTGAGCGGTCGCACCGGGCTGGTGCGCTTCGCGCTGGACCACGGCCTGACGGACTAGACGAGTAATGCGTAAGTCGGTCAGTGGTCGTAGGCGGTCAGGGATCGGGTGACGGGTTGGCCGGTGGCGCGGTTGTGCCAGATGGGGGCGGTGAGGGCGAGGAGTCGTTGGGCGATGCGGACTCCGACGCCGTCGATGGTGCGTCCGCCGTGCTGTTCCAGGTTCAACTGTCCTTTGAGGGTGTCGTTGACCGACTCGATCAACTGGCGGACGGACTTGAGCAGGGGTTCGCCGGGGTGCGGGGTCCGGTTGCGGTAGGACGGCCGGATCAGCCGGACCCCGCGCTCGGAGAGGAACCGGTCGAGTTCGGCCGAGACGTAGCCCTTGTCCGCGACGATCAGCAGTCCCGGCCGGTCGGCGAGCAGTCGGGGTTCGTGGTCGCAGATCGCCATGAGCACCTGCCGCTCGTCGATCTTCGGGTCGGCCAACGCCCAGGCGACGGGCAGCCCCGCCGGGGTGCGGACCAGGTGCAGCCGCAGTCCCCAGAACCAGCGGGAGTGCGAACGGCAGTAGCCGTACTTCGCCCAGCCGGCCAACTCCGAGCGTTTCACCGTCGGCCGGGACCGGCCGCACTCCACCGGCGTGGAGTCCACGACCCAGGTCGTGTCCGTCCACAGGTCGGTGTCCGCGGCCAACCACCGCGCCACCTGCTTGACCAGGGGTAACGCGGCGCGGAGGCGGCGGTTGTAGCCGGACTGGCCGGGCAGGTACCGGAACGCGCCGGGCATCCGCACGGGCAGCGGCAGGAACCGCAGCCAGCGGGCCTCGGAGGTGAACCCCAGGAGCGCCTGGGCCACCGCGAGGGTGACCAGTTCGGCGTCGGTCAACCGGGGTGGCCGTCCCCGGCGGGGCCTGTCGGCGAGGCGGTCGTCGATCTTGACGTAGAGTTCGGTCAGAAGGGTGTTCAGGTCTGTCGTCACAAACTGATCTTGAACACCCTTCGTCCGTCTCCGGACACCACCCCGGACTTACGCATTACTCGTCTAGGGCCGCGCCACCCGGCCCGGGGGTGCGTCGCCGCCGGTCAGGCGGTGCGGCGGAAGGCGCTGAACTGGCGGCGGAGCAGGGTGGCTCCGACGAGCAGGAAGAACACCAGGATCACCAGGGTGGACGTGGTGCCGCCGGTCGAGCTGGTCAGGGCCACGTCGACGCTGCCCACCAGGATGATCCCGCAGTCGGCGCGGATGACGTGCCGGCCCGGCTGGATCGTCGCGAACTCGACCCGCGTGCTGAACGTCCCCGTCCGGTCCGCCAGCGCCGTCCCCACGTCCTCGCCCAGCGAACTCAGCTTCACCTCCGACCCCGGCCGGCACCCGGTCCCGGTGGCGGTCAGCGGGTCGCCGGGCTGGATGTTGTCCTTGTCCAGCGTCAGCGCCCCGTCACCGCCCTCGAACGTGCCCGTCGTCGGCACCGGGCCACTGCTGCTCTCGGTGGTGGTGGTCGTGGTCGTCGTGGTGGACGTCGTGGTCGTCGTGCTGGTGGTGGTGGGCCGGGTGGTCGTCACCGCCGGGGGAGTCGTGGTCACGGCGGGCGGGTTCGTCGTCGTGGTGACCGGCGGGGGAGTGGTCGTCGTGGGTCTCGTTGGCGCGATCGTCACCGAGTACGTGGCGCGCGCGATGCTGCCCCGGCACACCGTGCGCAGCACGACCGTGTGCGAGCCCGTCTCGGCCCACGTGGGCGACGACACGGTCACCGCGCCCCGGTACGCCTGCGCGGGCGTCGCCAGGATGTTGCCCGCGTTGTCCCAGAGCACCTGCATCCGCTGGTAGCAGTCCGGGTCCCAGGAGAACCCCGCCCAGTTCACGGTGAACGCCGACCCCGCCGCACCCGTCGCGGGCGACAGCGTGATCGACGGCGGCACCTGCGCGGAGGCCGGAGTGGACACCAGGGAGGTAACGCCGTAGGCCACCGCACCGAGTAGAGCTAGTGTTCCTGCCGATCGCATGCCGACTCCCGGACTCGTCCGCGTCCCCTGAACTTCGAGGTGCCCCTGTGAGACGCATTATGAGCGGGGTCGGTTTACTGCTCGTCTGCGGGATCTTCTGCGGGATCTCCGGCGCAATCCTCCCGGCCGCCGCGCACGCCGCCGGTGACGGGGTCACCCTCACCGCCTTTGTGGACAGCCGCCCGGTCGGCCCGGACGACCTGGTGCTCGACCCGTCCGGCTCGGCGAAGATCTCGGTCACCGTCCACAACGGAACCGACACCGTGCGGCACGTGAAGACCGTTCGCCTCTCCGGCACGGCGCTCGCGCTCACGTTCTTCTCCTACGACACCACGGTCCCGTTCGACGTGCCCGCGAAGCAGAGCGTCACCAAGGCGTTCTTCCTCGACCTCGGCCAGCTCGGCACCCAGGCGACCGGTCTGCTGCCCACCGACATCGAAGTCCTCGACGTGGAGCGCGAGGTGATCGCCGCGATCGGCGCGACCGGCGACGTGCGCGGCTCGATGTGGTCGGTCTACGGCGTGTTCGGCCTCGCGGTGTTCTTCCTGACCGCGCTGGCGTGGGCGGGCGCGCTGTGGGCGCTGGCCCGCCGCCGGCTGCCCGCGAACCGGTGGCAGCGCGCCATGCAGTTCCTGCCGGCGGGCGTCGGCACCGGGCTGGTCGCGGTGATCTCGCTGTCCGTGCTGCGGGTGATGGCCCCGTCGCCGGCCGCCGAGGTGCCGTTCATCCTGGGCGCGGCCGCTGCGGCGTTCCTGCTCGGCTACCTGACCCCGAACGCGGCCGAACCGCCGCCCGCCGACCCGGAGGCGACCCAGCGGATCACCCGCCCGCTGCCGGGCGGTGCGGCGTGAGCCCGAGCACGACGCCGAGCCCGAGCGTGGTCGCCGCGCTGCCGCAGTACGACATCGGCGCGCAGATCGGGCACGGCGGCATGGGCGTGGTCTACGCGGGCGTGCACCGCCCGCTCGGCCGCCCCGTCGCGGTCAAGCGGCTGCCGCACGTGCTCGCCGAGGACGCCCGGATGAGCGCCCGGTTCGAGCACGAGGCCCGGCTGCTGGCCCGCCTGGACCACCCGCACATCGTGCCGGTCTACGACTACGTGCAGAGCCACGGCGAGCACCTGCTGGTGATGGAGAAGCTGGACGGCGGCACGGTCTGGTCGACGTTCACCGAACGCGGCTTCACCCCGTCCGAGTCGTGCGCGCTCGCCCTGGCCGCGCTGTCCGGCCTGCACGCCGCGCACGGCGCGGGCGTCCTGCACCTGGACGTGAAGCCGAAGAACCTGCTGTTCACCGCGCAGGGCGCGCTGAAGGTCGCCGACTTCGGCATCTCCCAGGTGGTCAGCGAGGGCGCGACCCTGGTCACCCACGGCGGCCAGGTGCTCGGCACCCCCGCCTACCTGTCGCCGGAGCAGGCGCTGGGCAACCCGCTCAGCCCCGCCGCCGACGTCTACGGCACCGCCACCGTGCTCTACGAACTGCTCAGCGGCCGGCTGCCGTTCGAGTCCGGCGGCGGCGCGCTGGCCATGATCCAGCGGCACGTCCACCAGCAGCCCCGCCCGCTGACCGAGGTGCCGGCCCCGCTGGCGCGGGTCGTGATGCGCGGGATCGAACGCGACCCGCAGGCCCGCTACCGCAACGCCGAGACGTTCGCGATCGACCTGGCGGGCGCGGCGGCCGAGGTGTTCGGCCCGGACTGGCTGCTGCGCGCGGGCCTGCCGGTGCACCTCGCACCGCAGGTGGCCGCCGCCAGCACCCGGCCGTCGAACCGGCCGTCGGTGCCGCGCGAGACGTTGGACATCCCGGTCCGGGCCACCGCCGTCGACCCGCTCACGCCGGCCCGGCTGGACGGCCAGACCCTGATCCCGGCCCGTGACCTGCTGGAACAGCCCAAGCCCGCGCGCTGGTACGGCCTGGTCGCCGCGGTGCTGGCGCTGGTCGCGCTCGCCCTGCCGTTCACGCTGCCCGGCCGCGACCTGCCGGTGCTCGACCGCGACCTGAGCAGGCCGGTCGTGGTGGAGGGCGTGGCGCAGCCGGCCCGGCTGACGGTCACCGCCGCCGGGATCACGCTCGCCGACGTGCCCGCCGTGCCGCAGAGCACGCCCACGGCGTTCGAACTGCCCGGCGCGGCCCGCTGGATCGTCGGCGGCGCGGCCCTGGCCACGGTCGAGGCCGGCGGGCAGCGCACCGAGTACTCGCTGCGGCCCACCGAGAACCCGATGATCAGCATCATGGGCGTGGGCAGCGCGGTGCTGCTGCTGTTCACCCTCGCCTACCTGGAGTCGCTGCTGCGCTCGCTGCGCCGCCGCCAGTCGGGGGCCGCCGCGGTCGTCGCGTCGGCGCCCCTCGGCTTCGGCCTGGGTGTCGCGGTGTGGTTGCTGCCGTCCGTGCTGCTGCGCCACGAGCCCGCCCTGTGGCCCGCGCTGGTGTGCGGCGCGCTGGTCGCCGCGGCCGCCGTGTGCACGGCGGTGGCTACCCGTCGAGCTGCCGGGCCAGGGGGAAGGTGACGGCGACCCGGAACCCGCCGTCGTCGCTGGGCCCGGCCTCGAACGTGCCGTCCAGCAGCGCCGCGCGCTCCTGGAGCCCGACCAGCCCGTGACCGCCGCTGGGCAGCGTCGGGCACTCGCGCGGCAGGACCGGCGGGTCGTTGCGGATCTCGACCCGCAGTTCGTCCGGCTCGGCCTGGACGTGCACGGAGGTCGCCGCGCAGCCCGCGTGCTTGCGGATGTTCGTCAGCGCCTCCTGGACGGTCCGGTAGACCGCGCCCGAGATCGGCGCGGGCAGGTCGCCCACCGGCCCCAGCACGGTCAGCGACGCCGGGATCCCCGCGCCCGCGACCAGCTGCGGCAGCTCCTCGACGCGCGGCTGCGGCGAGTCGTCGCCGCCGGTGGTGCGCAGGACGCTCACCAGCTGGCGCAGCTCGTCCAGGGTGCGGGTGCTCAGGCTGCGGATCGTGCCCGCGACCTGCTTGGCGTCCGGGTCGGCGACCGCGATCCGCAGCGCGCCGGCCTGCATCGCGATCAGGCTCACCTGGTGCGACACCACGTCGTGCATCTCGCGCGCGAGCCGGGCCCGTTCGTCGGCCCGCACGGCGTGCGCGTGCAGCAGCCGTTCCCGCTCCCGGCTGGCCGCCAGCTCCGCGATCCGCGCGGACAGCTCCTCGCGGGCGTGCGCGAGCAGCCCGATCGCGATCGGCATGCCGGCCACGATGCAGCCGTAGATCGCGTCGTGGATGTGCGTGGTCCAGGGCAGCGCCAGGAACTCGTCCGGTGGCCACAGGAAGAACCGGCTCAGCCACACCAGCCCGGCGGCGATGTAGGTCTGGGTGGACAGCAGCTTCTGCCGGGCCAGCGTGCCCAGGGCGATCATCGCGGCGAGCTGCGCCATGCCCGCGAAGAACCCGGGCACGGTCAGCAGCACCACCAGGAACGGGAACCGCCGACGCAGCACGAGCGCCGACACCGCGATGATCGACAGGACGTAGTTGTAGGACTTGGCGTCCGGCGCGAACCAGAACCACACGTCGAACGCGCCGATCGCGACCACGGCGACGTCCAACGCCAACTGCCGGTGCCGGAACAGCCGCTCCCGCAGCCCCCGGGCAGCGCGAGGCGCCCGTTCGGTGGGGACGCCGTTGACCCCGCCGCTCGGCAGCCTTTCGACAGCGTTGCCGGCCAGGACTCGCCCTCCCGTGTCAGCCACCCGCTGCTCGTCACCGTACTGCGCTGTCATCACGCTTGGCATGACCGCCCCTTCGCCCCCGAAAGTGCCCGCCGAGCCCCACCTCACCCACCGAGATGCAACGATTACCCGAAAGGGACGTGCCGGCCAGCACAAAATTGCGACCGCGAACGCTTGTTCGACATGCGGACGCCTGACGGGTGATGTGGATCACCGGGGTGGCCGCCGACCCGTCGAGCCGGGCGAGCCGGGACGGCGGGCCGGACAGCGGTGTGCCCTGCTCCGGGTTCCGCATGACATCGGCGCAGGTCTCGCCGCCGGACACGTCGTGGCGTCGGTGGCCGACATGCGCCGCAGACGCCCTCCGGCGTGGACGAAGCCCGGCGAGACGCGGAACGGGGCGGTGGCGACCCGTGGTCGCCACCGCCCCGTCCGCCGGTACTCCGGCTAGGCCGGCACCTGGGCCGCCGCGGCCTTGTCGAGCAGCCACAGCGTGCGGTGCAGGCCGGTCGCGCCGGCGGCCGGGAGGTCGACCTCGGCGGCACCCGCGAAGGTCGCGGCGACCGCCTCGGCCTTCGCCTCGCCGGTGGTCATCAGCCACACCTCGCGGGCCTGGCGGATCGCCGGGAGGGTCAGGCTGACCCTGGTCGGCGGGGGCTTGGGGCAGTCGCGGACCGCGACGGCGACCCGGTCGTGCTCGCGCACCGCCGGCGACTCCGGGAAGATCGACGCCACGTGGCCCTCTTCGCCCACGCCGAGCAGCAGCACGTCGAACGCAGGCACGCTGCCGCCCGCCGTGAGCACCTCCGCGTACGCCGCCGCAGCGGCCTCCGGGTCGTCGCCGAACCGGCCGTCGGACGGCTCCACCGCGTGCACCCGCTCCGGGTCCACCGGCACGTGGTCCAGCAGCGCCGCGCGGGACTGGGTCTCGTTGCGGTCCGGGTGCCCGGCGGGCAGGAACCGCTCGTCGCCCCAGTACAGGTCGACCCGCGACCAGTCCACGGCGTCGCGCGCCGGGCTGTCGCGGACCTGCTCCAGCACGGCCGCGCCGGTCCGTCCGCCGGTCAGCACCAGCGACGCGGTGCCGCGCGCGGCCTGGGCG
Source organism: Saccharothrix sp. NBAS 001 (assembly GCF_056640475.1). Lineage (NCBI taxonomy): Bacteria > Bacillati > Actinomycetota > Actinomycetes > Pseudonocardiales > Pseudonocardiaceae > Saccharothrix > Saccharothrix sp. NBAS 001. The sequence goes on along the minus strand of NZ_CM153251.1, from coordinate 5,335,155 downwards.
TCGACCAGCGCGGTGACCAGCCGGGCGGCCGTGGCGGCGGCCAGCACGACGCCGTCGGCGTGCACGACCACCTCGGGGCCGGTCATGCCTTGGCCTTCGCCTTCGCGGGCTTGGCCTTCGCCGCCGGGGCCTTCGCCGCCTGCTCCCCGGCCGCCGGGGCCTCGCCGTTGGGCGACTCGGCGGGCTTGCGGGCGGCGGGCTTGCGGGCCGGCGAGGTCTTGACCGGGGTCCGGCCGCGCGAGACCTTGCCCAGCGCCCGCAGCGCCGACTCGTACACCTCGTCCGGGTCCAGCCGGCGCAGTTCCTCGGCCAAGCAGTCGCGGATCGCGCGGCGCTGCAACGCCACCCGCCGCTCCGGCTGGCCGGGCTGGGTCAGCGCGCCGACCTTGCCGTCCGGCCGGACCAGTTCCACGACCCCGGACTTGCGGACCAGCTTCACGTCGACGATGCCGACGCCGCGGGTCGCCTTGGACCGCTTCACCGGTGCCTTGAGCGCGCCCGCCAGCCACGCGGCCAGCAGGTCGGTGGACGGCGAATCGGCCTCGCCGCTCACCTCCGCCTCGGTGACCTTGTCGAACGGCGGCAGGTCCAGCGCCGAGGCGAGCATCGCCCGCCACAGCGTCAACCGGGTCCACGCCAGGTCCGTGTCGCCCGGCGTGTAGCCGGACTTGCGCTGGTCCAGGGCCTTGATCGGGTTCTTCTCGGCGGCCGCGTCGGTGATCCGGCGCTGCGCGAGCTGGCCGATCGGGTCCTTGGCGGGCACGGCCGGCGCCTCGTGCGGCCACCACGCCACGACCGGGGTGTCCGGCAGCAGCAGCGGCACGACGCACGACGCGCCTTCGTTGGCCAGTTCCCCGTACAGGCGCAGCACGATCACCTCGGACGCGCCCGCGTCGCCGCCGACCCGGATCTGCGCGTCCAGCCGGGGCGCGGCCTTGCGCGCGCCCCGGGCGACCACGATCACCCGGCACGGGTGCTCGCGGCTGGCGTCGTTGGCCGCGTCCACGGCGTCCTCGGTCTTCGCCCCGTCGTCGGTGACGATGACCAGGGTCAGCACCCGGCCGAGGGTGACCGCGCCGCCCTCCTCGCGCAGCTGCACGAGCTTGCTGTTGACCTGTGACGTGGTGGTCGAGGGCAGGTCGATGATCACGGACGCCTCCAGTGCCTACCGGTGCGGGCCAGCATCTCGTCCGCGGACGCCGGACCCCAGGTCCCCGCCTTGTACTTCTCCGGAGCCCCGCCGGCGGCCCACTGCCGCAGCACCGGGTCGAGGATCTCCCAGGACAGCTCGACCTCGTCGTTCTTCGGGAACAGCGACGGCTCGCCGAGCAGCACGTCGAGCAGCAGCCGCTCGTAGGCCTCCGGCGACGACTCGGTGAACGCGTGGCCGTAGCCGAAGTCCATCGTGACGTCGCGGACCTCCATGGTGTTGCCGGGCACCTTGGAGCCGAACCGGATGGTCACGCCCTCGTCCGGCTGCACCCGCACCACCAGGGCGTTCTGCCCCAGCTCCTCGGTCGCGGTGTCGTCGAAGGGCAGGTGCGGCGCGCGCTTGAACACCACGGCCACCTCGGTGACCCGGCGGCCCAGCCGCTTGCCGGTGCGCAGGTAGAACGGCACGCCCGCCCACCGCCGGGTGGCGATCTCGCAGGTGATCGCGGCGTAGGTCTCGGTGGTCGAGTCCTTGGCGAACCCGCCCTCCTCCAGCAGGCCGGGCACCTTCTGCCCGCCCTGCCAGCCGCCGGTGTACTGGCCGCGCGCGGTGGTCTCCGCGAGCGGCCCCACCGGCTTGGTCGCGGACAGCACCTTGACCTTCTCCGCCCGCAGGTCGGCCGGCTTGAACGACACCGGCTCCTCCATCGCGGTCAGCGCGAGCAGCTGGAGCAGGTGGTTCTGGATCACGTCGCGGGCCGCGCCGATGCCGTCGTAGTAGCCCGCGCGACCGCCCAGCCCGATGTCCTCGGCCATGGTGATCTGCACGTGGTCGACGTAGTTCGCGTTCCAGATGGGTTCGTACAGCTGGTTGGCGAAGCGCAGCGCCATGATGTTCTGCACGGTCTCCTTGCCGAGGTAGTGGTCGATGCGGAACACCGACTCCTCGGGGAAGACGTCGTTGACGATCTTGTTCAGGTGCTTGGCGCTGGGCAGGTCGTGCCCAAACGGCTTCTCGATGACCACCCGCCGCCACTGGCCGGGGCTGTCGGTCGGCGGCGTGGCCAGGCCCGCGCGCTTGAGCTGGTTGACCACCGTGGTGAACGCGCTGGGCGGCACCGACAGGTAGAACGCGTGGTTGCCGCCCGTGCCGCGCTCGCGGTCCAGCTCGGCGATCGTGTCGGCCAGCGAGTCGAACGCGGCGTCGTCGTCGAAGGTGCCCTGCACGAACCGGATGCCCTCGGCGAGCTGGTCCCAGACCTCCTGCCGGAACGGCGTGCGCGCGTGCTCCTTCACCGCCTCGTGCACGACCTGCATGAAGTCCTGGTCGGCCCAGTCCCGCCGGGCGAAGCCGACGAGCGCGAAGCCCGGCGGCAGCAGGCCCCGGTTGGCCAGGTCGTAGATGGCGGGCATGAGCTTCTTGCGCGACAGGTCACCGGTCACGCCGAAGATCACCAGGCCGCACGGCCCGGCGATCCTGGGCAGCCGCTTGTCCCGGGGGTCGCGCAGCGGGTTGCGCTTGGCTGGCGCGGTCACGAACCGTCCTCCTGGATGGCCTCGACGAGCTGCGCGAGCCCGGCGACGCGGTCGGTGAGGTGCAGTCGCAGCACCGGGCGCCCGCGCTCGGCCAGCACTTGGCCGTCGCCCAGCGCCTGCGCCGTCTGCAAGGTGCCCAGGTCGTACGGCCGGCCGGGCACGTCCAGGGACGTCTCGGACGCCCCGGTGATCTGGAGGAACACCCCGTTCTGGTGCCCGCCCTTGTGGTACTGCCCGGTCGAGTGCAGGAACCGCGGGCCCCAGCCGAACGTGGTCTGCAGGTGCGAGCGCTGCGCCAGCTCCGGCCGGACCAGCGCGAACGACGCGTCGTCCAGCCGGTCCAGGTACGCCTGCACGGACAGGTAGCCGTGGTCCGGCGCGGCGGCGACCAGCAGCTTGAGCGCGTCGGCGACGGTCTTGACGTCCGAGGGCAGCCAGCCCTCGCTCGCGTGCACCTCGATCGGACCGTCCACGAAGGACGGTGCCTGCGCCGAGGCGGTCGGCGCGTCCAGCAGGGAGCGGGCGGCCTTCTTCGCGGCCTCCACGTCGGGCTGGTCGAACGGGTTGATGTCGAGCACCCGGCCCACCAGCGCGGTCGCGTACTCCCACACCAGGAACTGCGCGCCGAGCGCGCCCTCGACGGCCACCGACGACGAGCCGGTGGCCGGCCCGATGGCCACGGTCGTGGCGTCCGAGCGGGCGTCCACGAAACCGGGCGCGCCGGGACCCTCCACGACGACCGGCAGCAGGCCGGTGCCGTCCTTGCCGGTGGACTCGGCGATCAGCTGCTCGGCCCAGTCGCCGAAGCCCGCGATCCCCGAACCGGTGTCCGCGAACACGATCTTCTCCGCGCCGTGCGCGTGCGCCACGGCGAAGGTCGCCGCGAGCACCACGGCCGGGTTGTCCGGCGAGTCGGCCGAGACCAGCGGCACGGCCGCCGCGGCGTCGTCGAGCAGGCCCGCCACGTCCGCGCCCGCGAGCCCCGAGGGCACCAGGCCGAACGCGGTCAGCGCCGAGTACCGGCCGCCCACGTGCGGGTCGGCCAGGAACACCTTGCGGTAGCCCGCTTCCCGGGACGCCGCCTCCAGCGGCGAGCCCGGGTCGGTCACCACGACGATCCGCGACGCCGCGTCCACGCCCACGGCGGTGAACGCGGCCTCGAAGATCCGCCGGTGGCTGTCGGTCTCCACGGTGCCGCCCGACTTGGACGACACCACCAGCACGGTTCGCTTCAGGTCGCCCGCCAGCGCGTCGGCCACCTGGCCGGGGTCGGTGGTGTCCAGCACCACCAGCGGCACGCCGGCCGTGCCGGTGATCACCTCGGGCGCGAGCGACGAGCCGCCCATGCCGGCGAGCACCACCCGGTCCACGCCCTCGGCGAGCAGTTCCGCGCGCAGCGCCGCGATCTCGGCGACCAGCGGGCGCGAGGTCTCGGGCAGCGCGGTCCAGGCGAGCCGGATGGACGCCTCGGGTTCCGCCGCCGGACCCCACAGGGTCGCGTCGCCGGCGGTGAGCTTGCTCGCCACCCGGTCGCGGACCAGGTCGCCCACCACGATGGCGACCTGGTCTTCGTTCGGCGAGCGGACGATCTCCACGGAGACCACCTCGGTCATGTGTTTCAGTCCTTAGCCTGGTTCAGTTGGCCGGTCACCGTGTCGAGCAGTTCCGCCCAGGACTTCTCGAACTTGTCCACGCCCTCGGTCTCCAGGACGGCGAACACGTCGTCGAGGTCGATGCCGACCTCGGTCAGCCCGTCGAAGACCTCCTGCGCCTGCGCGGCCCGCCCGGTCACGGTGTCACCGGTGATCCTGCCGTGGTCGGCGACGGCGTGCAGGGTCTTCTCCGGCATCGTGTTGACCGTGTCGGCGACGACCAGCTCGTCCACGTACCGGGTGTCGGAGTAGGCGGGGTCCTTCACGCCGGTCGAGGCCCACAGCGGGCGCTGCGGCCGGGCGCCGGCGGCGGCCAGCGCCTCCCAGCGCTCGCCCCGGAACGTCTCCTGGAACGCCGCGTAGGCCAGCCGCGCGTTGGCGATCGCGGCCTGGCCGCGCAGCTCCGCCGCGCGCGGGGTGTCCAGCTCCGCCAGCCGCTTGTCGATCTCGGTGTCCACCCGGGACACGAAGAACGACGCCACCGAGTGGATGCCGCGCAGGTCGTGGCCGTTCGCCTTGGCCTGCTCCAGACCCGCGACGAACGCCTCCATCACGTCCCCGTAGCGCTCGGTGGAGAAGATCAGCGTCACGTTCACGCTGATGCCCTCGGCGAGCACCTTGGTGATCGCGGGCAGGCCCTCGACCGTGGCCGGGATCTTGACCAGCAGGTTCGGCCGGTCCACGGTCTTGGCCAGGTCCTGCGCCTCGGCGATGGTGGCCGCGGTGTCGTTGGCCAGCCGCGGGTCGACCTCGATCGACACCCGGCCGTCCACGCCGTCGGTGGACTCGTAGAGGGAGCGGAACAGGTCGCACGCGGTGCGCACGTCGGTGGTGGTGATCTCGCGGACGGCGGCGTCGGTGTCCGCGCCGCGCGCCGCGAGTTCGCGCACCTGCTCGTCGTAGGCCGCGCCCTTGGACAGCGCGCCGGCGAAGATGGTCGGGTTGGTGGTCACGCCGACCACGTGCCGGTCGGCGATCAGGGCGGCGAGGTTGCCGGTGTCGAGCCGCTCGCGGGACAGGTCGTCCAGCCAGATCGACACACCGGCGTCGCTCAGCGCGCCCAGGTTGTCGGTAGTCATCTCGTCATCTCCCCTGTGTGGTTGCGGCGGAGCGCTCTAGCGGACCTTGGCCAGCGACCGGCGGGCCGCCGCCACCACGTTCTCGGTGGTGAAGCCGAATTCGCGGAACAGCGTCTGGTAGTCCGCCGACGCGCCGAAGTGCTCGATGGACACGATCTCGCCCGCGTCGCCGGCGAACCGGTACCACGGCTGCGCGATGCCCGCCTCGACCACGACGCGCGCCTTCACCGACGACGGCAGCACGGACTCGCGGTACGCCTCGTCCTGCGCGTCGAACCACTCGACGCTGGGCATCGACACCACGCGGGTCGCGACGCCCTCGGCCTCGAACGCCGCGCGCGCCTCGACCGCGATCTGCAGTTCGGAGCCGGTGGCGATCAGGATCAGCTCGGGCTCGCCCTCGCCCGCCAGCACGTAGCCGCCGCGCCGGACGCCCTCGACCGCCTTCTCCCTGGTGCCCGCCAGCACCGGCAGGTTCTGCCGGCTCAGCGCCAGGCCCACCGGGTGGCTGGTCTGCCCGATGGTCGCCCGCCACGCCGCCGAGGTCTCGTTGGCGTCGCCGGGGCGCACCACGACCAGGCCCGGGATCGCGCGCAGCGCGGCCAGGTGCTCGATCGGCTGGTGCGTCGGGCCGTCCTCGCCCAGGCCGATGGAGTCGTGCGTCCACACGTAGGTGACCGGGATCCCCATCAGCGCGGCCAGCCGGACCGGCGGGCGCATGTAGTCGGAGAACACCAGGAACGTGCCGCCGTACGGGCGGGTCGGGCCGTGCAGCGCGATGCCGTTGAGGATCGAGCCCATGGCGTGCTCGCGGATGCCGAAGTGCAGCGTCCGGCCGTACGGGTTGGTCTTCCACATGCCCGTGGAGATCGACTCCGGGCCGAAGGACGCCTCGCCCTTCATCGTGGTCAGGTTCGACTCCGCGAGGTCGGCCGAGCCGCCCCACAGCTCCGGCAGCACGGCCGCGAGCGCGGTCAGCGTCTCGCCGGACGCCTTGCGGGTCGGCACGCCCTTGGCGTCGGGCTCCCACGACGGCAGCGCGTCGGTCCAGCCCTCGGGCAGCTCGCGCGCCACCAGCCGGTCGAACAGCGCCTTGCGCTCCGGGTTGGCCGACGCCCACGCGTCGAACGAGCCCTGCCACTCGGCCTTGGCCGCCTCGCCGCGCTTGACCACCTCGCGGGCGTGCGCCAGCACCTCGTCGGCCACCTCGAACGACTGCTCCGGGTCGAAGCCCAGCAGCTTCTTGACCGCCGCGACCTCGTCGCCGCCCAGCGCCGCGCCGTGCGCCGCGCCGGTGTTCTGCTTGTTCGGCGCCGGGTAGCCGATGATCGTGCGCAGCAGCACGAACGACGGCCGCGACGTCTCCGCCTTGGCCTTCTCCAGCGCGTCGAGGATGCCCGCGACGTTCTCGCCGCCCTCGACGACCTGCACGTGCCAGCCGTAGGACTCGTAGCGCTTCGCGGTGTCCTCGGACAGCGCGATCGTCGTATCGTCCTCGATGGAGATCTTGTTGTCGTCGTAGATCACCGTGAGGTTGCCCAGCTGCTGGGTGCCCGCGAGCGAGGACGCCTCGGAGGTCACGCCCTCCTCGATGTCGCCGTCGGAGGCGATCACGTAGATCTGGTGGTCGAACGGGCTCGTGCCGGGCGCGGCGTCCGGGTCGAACAGGCCGCGTTCGCGGCGCGCGCCCATCGCCATGCCGACCGCCGACGCCAGGCCCTGGCCCAGCGGACCGGTGGTGATCTCCACGCCGCGGGTGTGCCCGTGCTCGGGGTGGCCGGGGGTCTTGGAGCCCCACGTGCGCAGCGCCTTCAGGTCGTCCAGCTCCAGGCCGTAGCCGGAGAGGAACAGCTGCACGTAGAGGGTCAGGCTGGAGTGGCCGGCGCTGAGCACGAACCGGTCGCGGCCCGGCCAGTCGGCGTCCGCCGGGTCGTGGCGCAGGACGCGCTGGAACAGCGTGTAGGCGAGCGGCGCCAGGCTCATCGCGGTGCCGGGGTGGCCGTTGCCGACCTTCTGGACGGCGTCCGCGGCCAGGACGCGGGCCGTGTCGACGGCGCGCTTGTCCAGCTCCGTCCAGTCGTCGGGCAGATGGGCCTCGGTCAGCCGGGTGATGTCATCGGTGACGGACACGGACTTCCAGCTCCAGTCTCACGTAGGCGGCAGGTGTGCGACGGGCCGTTCTCAATCGATCCCGTCAGGCCCGATCCGCGGTTTTCCCTCGTCCGCCGGCCAGCCTAGTCGGCTGACCGGACCCACGTTGCGTGAACACTCTGTGGGTGTACGCACAGGGCATACGAACAGGTCGGCGGGGGCGTTCAGAACAGCTGCCCCCTCACGTTCAGGCGTACCCGAACGGGCTGTGGATTCCACTCGCGGTTACGATCTGCGCATCCCGAGACCTGACCGAGGAGTGCGATGAGTGCCGTCAGCGAGCTTCCGGCGCGATCGCCCCGACAGGTCGTCGGCGCGTACGTGGCCCTCACCAAGCCGCGCGTGATCGAACTGCTGCTGATCACCACCATCCCGGCGATGCTGCTGGCCGCCCGGGGGCTGCCGCCGCTGTGGCTGATCGCGTGCACGCTGGCCGGCGGCACCCTCGCGGCGGGCTCGGCGAACGCGCTGAACTGCTACGTGGACGCCGACATCGACTCGGTCATGAAGCGGACCGGCGCGCGCCCGCTGGCCCAGAACGCGATTCCGCCGCGCAACGCGCTGATCTTCGGCGTGGTGCTGGGCGTGGTGTCGTTCGCGTTCCTGTGGTTGACCACGAACCTGATCTCGGCCGTGTTCGCGGTGGCCACGATCCTGTTCTACATCTTCGTCTACACGCTGGTGCTCAAGCGGCGCACGTCGCAGAACATCATCTGGGGCGGGATGGCCGGCTGCATGCCGGTGATCATCGGCTGGTCCTCGGTGACCGGCACGGTCGCGTGGCCCGCGCTGGTGATGTTCGGCGTGATCTTCTTCTGGACGCCGCCCCACACGTGGGCGCTGGCGATGAAGTTCAAGGAGGACTACGCGCGGGCGGGCGTGCCGATGCTGCCGGTGGTGGCCACGGCCCAGCAGGTGACGCGGCAGATCGTGATCTACTCGTGGATCACCGTGGTGTGCACGCTGCTGCTGGCCCCCGTGACGTCGTGGATCTACGTGTCGATCGCGGCCCTGTCGGGCATCTGGTTCGCGGTGTTCGCCCACCGGCTGCACGGTGTCGTGCGGCGCGGCGGGTCGACCAACACGATGAAGTTCTTCCACATGTCGAACCTGTACCTGATGCTGGTGTTCTGCGGCCTGGCCGTGGACGCGGTCGTCGGCCTGCCCGTCCTCGGCCTGCCGTTCTAGGCAGTGTCCTGTGAGCCTGTGATCAGGTTGTCTGGTGGTTGCGGGTCATGGCGGCCCGTGGCGAGTTGACCGATCGGGTGTGGGCGGCGGTCGTCGGCGTCTGCTCCAGCGTGGTCCGCGCCCACCGGCACGCCGCCGGTGCCCGGAAAGCGGGGGATGCGGACCCGCCGTCGAGGCTCTCGCGGTCGCGGGCGAGGCATGCCCTGTGTGTCCTTGCCGTGCCCGGTCAGGCCCGGGGACAACCCGCTGCCGGACGGCATCCGCGTCGCCCGCGTCGGGCCGGGCCGCCTCCGGGCCTGGGCCGGCACCGTCGTCGCCGACAAGGTCTACTCGCACGACTCCACCAGGAAGCCCCTGCGCGAACGTCGGACCCGGTTCGTATGCCCCGAACGGGCGGACCGGATCGCCCGCCGCACGGGTCGGTTGCCTAGTCCTCGGCCACCGGTCCGGTGATCTCGTCGAGCTGGCTTCCGGTCAGCTCGGTCACGAGGATCGTGCCCGTCGTCGTGACGCCGGCCAGGCTGGTGCGCGTCAGCACGGCCGAGGTGAGGTTCGCGCCGGTCAGGTCCGCGCCGGTCAGGGTCGCCTCGACCAGCAGCGCGAAGGACAGGTCGGCCCCGGTCAGGTCCGCGCCGCTCAGGTCTGCGCGCGTCAGGTCGGCCTTGCGCAGGTCCGCGTCGGCCAGGACCGCCCCGGTGAGCCGGGCCGCCACCAGGTCCGCGCCGGTCAGGTCCATCTTCGACAGGTCGACCCGGTCCAGCGCCGCGCCGCGCAGGACCGCGCCCTCCAACGACGCCCCGGCCACCGCCGCCCGCGAGAGCGTCGCGCCGGTCAGGTCCGCGCCGCTCAGGTCGGCTCCCACCAGGGACGCGTCGGACAAGTCGGCACCGACCAGGTCGGCCCCGGTCAGGTCCGCGCCGCCGAGGTCGGCTCCCCGCAGGTCGATCGCGGTCGCCCCCCACCATTCGGAACCCCCGGGACGGCGGTGCCGGAGCAGGATGCGCTGCGCGGTCAGCCGGACCTGGCGTTCCTGGAGCACCTCCCGGGTCCGTTCCTCGTACTTGTCGTGCGCTTCCGCCGAACCGCTCTCGACCACCCGTTTCGGTTCGCCGGGGAGCGGCATCCGCAGGTAGGCGCAGATCACGTTGAGAATCGTTTCCCGCTGATCTTCGGAGTTGCCGCCCAGGCGGTCGAGCGCGTACAGGCCGCCCAGCCGGACCGGTGCCTTGTCGGAGCCCAGTTGCTCCACGGCCTTGGTGTAGAGATCGGTGATCCGGCGTTCGACGGCGTCGTGCTCAGACTGCTCCGAGGTGATCCGCTGGTGGGCCAGCGTGAGTTCGGTGGCGCGCTGTCGGCGTGCCGCGAGCAGGAGCGCCGCCGCGCCGCCCGTGCCGACCACGATGGTGCCCGCCGTGCGTATCGCGTCCAATTGCACGGCGGGCGATCCGCCGCCGAAAGTCGTCATCAGGACCGCGCCTGTGACGGCCGCGACGAACAGCAGCAACAACGCGCCCAGGGTGATGCCGCGCGTGGACAGCGAGCGCATTTCGTCCCGGTTTCCGGCCGGGTCGCGGGCCGGGCGGCGGAAACCGGCCGCGCAGCCGCCGAGCACGAGTGCGATCGCCACCGCCGCCGGCCACCTGTCGAGCAGCCAAGCACCTGCGGGAAGCCAGTGGGCGCGGGTGAGCCAGGCACCGAGGGCGACACCCGAAACGGCGGCGAGCCGCCCGATCGCGTTCACCAGGATCATTCGACGTCGTCCTTGCGCACCGGCCGCTTGTACGGCCGCCCCGACCGTGCGGCTTCGAGCAGTTCGCGGGACAGCACGGTTTCCCTCGGCCAGGACAGTTCGGTCAGCTCGTCCAGGCCCGGCGGTGCGCCGCCGGCGCTGTCGGCGGCGGGAGCGGCGATGTCGTCGAGCAGCCGGTGGATGAGCAGCGCCAACGCTCCCGGCCCGCTGCCGCTGTACCCCCAGGAAATGCCGTAGTAGTGGTGCAGCGGGGCAGGCTGCAGAGTTCCGTCCTCGGTCCGGATCCAGATCGGTTCGTCCAGCACCACCTGGCTCAGCCGGCCGCCCGCGTCGGTCAACCGCTGTGGCACCGCCACGACCAGCCGTCCGTCCGGCTCGCGGACCACCGGAGCCTCGCTCACCGGGTCGAACAGGACGGCGTCGATCCTGCTGGAGAGGCTTTCGTAGATCGCGGCTCGTTCGGCGGGCGCGCGCAGGCGTTTCGCCCACTCCGCGCCGTAGCGGGTCATCGGGTCGACGTGCGCGACACCGGCGTGCGTGAAGTGCTTTCCCCCGTCATACGCCGACGCGAGCGTGACGCATTGCGCAGCCAGCCGATCGGTGCGCTTCATGATTTCCGACCAACCGGCCGAGAGCACCGTGTCGGTGAGGTTCCCCGGTTCGGGGAAGGCGGTCGGGCGCGCCGCGATCGCGGTGGTCCGCGCCAGGTCGGACTTCCGGGCCCGCTGGAGCCGGCGCAACAGGTCCACTTGGTCGTTCGCGCCCACCATCGCCCCGTACTGGAACACCGAGGCCAACCAGCGGACGGCGGTGTGCGCCGCGCTGTCGGCGGGCAGCGCGAGGTCGAGGACGAGCAGCGGTGTGACGTCCACCGGCGGTGTGGCGGGATAGACCACGGGGCGGTTTCCCGGCCGCCATTCCAGGATGAGGTCGGCGACCCGGAGTTCGAGGGGCCAATACGGCGCGGGGAGGCCCAGCACGCGGCTCAGGTCGTTCCAGCGCACCAGGAAATCCGACCACGCGACGTCCCGCGCACCCGGCTGGGCCGTGCCCAGAGCCGGTCCGTCCCGGCCGAAGTCGGAGGCGACCCGGATCAGCGCGTCCGCCTGCGGCAGCCGCTGCGCCACCTCCTCGGCCCGGGGGCGGCGCAGGCGCAACGGCCACACGACCGCGATGACACCGGACTCCGTTTTCCACGACTGGGCGACGTAGTCGGGTTCCTCGACGGCCCCGAGGTACCGGGCCCGCGCGGACGCGGCCGGCCAGTACCGCACCGGCGACCTCCGGCGGAACCGCAGTTCACCGCTGCGGCCCGCCCACTTGTGGAGGGTGTCCGGGAACCAGTACGGAGCACCGTCCTCACGACCGTCGGACTCCGCCATCGCGCGCTTCGCGTAGCGGTACCAGAAGGCCGCCTTCGTCAGCCCGAGAAGATCCGCCGCCGCTGCGGAACCCAGTCGGTCGCGTAAGTCGGGCTCGGTCACCGGACCATGATGGCGCACGGCGTCGTGCGCCCGACCGGCCCGGGCCGCGCACCCCCGCTAGCGGGTCACCAGGTGCTCCGCGATCACCTTGCGCAGCCGGGTGAGCGCGCGGTGCTGGGCGACGCGCACCGCTCCCGGCGTCGACTCGACCGCCTCCGCCGTCTCCTCGGCCGACAGCCCCACCACGATCCGCAGCAGCAGGATCTCGCGCTGCTTGGGCGGCAGGACGTCGAGCAGCCGCGACATCTCCTCGGACAGCTCGCCGCGCAGCAGGATCAGCTCCGGCCCCGCCTCGGCCACCGGCCCGTCCGGCACGTCCGCCACCGGGTCGATCCGGTTGCGCGCGCCGTACCGGTGGGCGTCGGCGACCTTGTGGGCGGCGATCCCATAGACGAACGCCAGGAACGGCCGGCCCTGGTCGCGGTAGCGCGGGAGCGCTTGCAGAACGGCCATGCACACCTCCTGGGCGACGTCGTCGGGCGAGGTCAGCGACCCGCCCAGGCGCGCGCGGCAGTAGCGCAGGACGGCCGGCCGGACCGCCCTGAGCAACCGGTCCACGGCGTCCCGCGCGCCTGCCACGGCCTGCGTCACGATCTCGGGAGTGACCGTCTCCCTTAACGGAACCGTCCTGTCATCCGCGAACACCACGCACCTCCACCCCCGCCGCGGCGCCCACCGCGGCTTCGACGGGGGGACGCGCACTCTCGGTAAGCCTTACGCGGGCATGTGGAGTAATTTCGGGTGACTTTCGGACCAACTTGGGCGAGATCAGGTTTGGAGGGTGACCAAAACGGTCATGAGACGTCGGCAAGTAGGCGGTCAACCGTAGGATCGTTCAACGATTCAACGATGCACTGCCAGAGTTCCAGGTTCGCCGTCGCCCACCGCGAGTACGTGGCCGCCGCCTCCGGGTCGTAGAAGTAGTAGCCGTCGTCCTGCTTGGCCTGCTGCTCGCCGACGATCTTGTGCGCCAGTTCGCGCAGCGTGATGCCGTTCTCCTCCAGGTACTTGGGCGCGAGCACCACCGGGGTCACCGGCAGGGCCTTGAACAGCGTGTCCGCGTCCGACAGCGCCTGCGCCTCCAGCGAGATGTGCCGGTGCCGGGTCCGCATCTCGGCCTCCTCCACGACCTCGTCCACCCTCGCCGCCGCAGCGGCGGGCACGCCCGCGTCGGCCAGGATGGACAGTCGCAGCCGCCGCCCGTCCACGGGCAGCGAGTTCTTCCGGACCATGTAGTTCACGTCGTGCACCAGGGCGGCGACCTCGACCAGCGCCACGTCCGCGCCGTTGCGCCGGGCGAAGCCGACCGCCTTGTCCCGCACGAAGCTGACGTGGTGCCAGCCGTGGAACTGGAGTTTCGCGGCCAGGGTGCGGCACAGCCGCCACACCTCGCGCTCCACTTCGGAGACCGCCTGCGCCGTGATCGTCGGTACCGAGACCGTGCTCATTGGACCCCTCCCGTGCCGGGTGGGGCGATGGTAAGGCGGCCCGGTGATCCTTAGAGCGTGTTGGTCAGTTCCTCCAACCGGGACTCGACCGGGACGTGCCGGTGGCTGGTCCGGGTGTCCGGGTCGTACGACAGGCTCCACGGGGTGACCGCGCGGCTTTTCACCAGGAACGTCAACGTGTCGTCCGCCGCTTTCGGGATGCGGTGGAATTCGTGCGCCAACATCGTCCCGGAATCGCCCTCCAGCGCCTGGGTGCTGCGCAGCAGCGCGGTGTCCTCGATGGACCGGCCGTCCGCCGCCAGCCGCGCGCTGAAGCGTTCGTGCAGGTAGGAGCCCGCGAGGAGGATCGTGCTGAAGTGGTAGCGGTGGTTGTGGATGGAATCGGCGTAACCCTGCCGCCAGTCCTGCTGCGGTTTGTACTCGTGCAGCCAGAAGGTGAACGGCTCGGCCGGCTCGTCGCGCAGGCACCACGCGAAATGCGTCGTGGTCTCCCGCGATTTCGCGACCACCCGCATTTCCTCCTGCGGGGTGAGCCGGCGCAGGTGCGCGCGCAGCCGGTTCCGGAGGTCCGGGCCCGAGGCCCACTCCCGGAACCGGCCGCGCACGTGCTCCCAGTGGTCGACGACAGGGGGGTCGGCCACGGAGATGATCGTGGCGAGCTCCGCGAGGGCGGAGGACCCGGCAGACTCGGTCAACACGACTTATCAGCTCCCCAACTGAGCGGAGGCGGAGAATTCCCGGCGGAACCGGTGGAACTTGTCCTCCAGCGCCCGGAAACGTTCTTCGGACAGCGGCACGTCGGTGATCTTCTCGAACAGCACGCGGAAGTCGGCCCGGGTGCTGCCCGGCGTGATGACGACGTGCAGTCCTGCCTTGGAATTGCTGATGCGCAAGAACTCCGCGCGTTCCATGCCGTACAGGAACGACCCTTCGGAGAAGCGGAGCGTGCGCGGGTAGAGCCGGACCACGCCGGCGCTGGTGTTGCTGTAGAGGCTGAGCCAGGCGCTGTCGTCGAACAGCTCCAGCCGGTCCAGCGGCGGGTCCGGGACGATCGTCAGGTCGATTCGGGAACACCTGCTGCGAGCCAGGAACAGGCCGGCCAGGCCGACCGAGATCTGCTCGCGCAACCGGTCCACGATGGTGTCGTAGTCGCCCTCGGCACCCTCGTGGCGCAGCAGGTAGCGGGCCCGGCCGCTGATCGCGTCGGCGTCGCGCGGGTCGGCCAGGACGGCCCGCAGCTCGCACTCCGACTGCGCGAGCAGCAACCGGCAGGCCGCGTACCGGCCCGCGAAGCCGCGGAACCCGTACAGCCGGGTCCGCTCCAGGTCCTGCATCATGAGCTGGTTGAACGCCGGGTCCGGCCGCGCGGTGGGCTCGAACACGTTGCTCGGGAAGAACTCCCGGTCCAGCGCCCGGTACTCGGCGGTCAGGTCGTGCAGCGCCTTGCGGCTCTCCTCGACCACCGGGGTGATCAGCGCGCGCTGCGCCGCGGAACTGGTGATCAGCGTCTGCGTGAATCCGACCACCGCGGAGATCATGGTGCCCGTGCCGACCGACGTGAGGAAGTTCCGCGCGGTCCCCGGATCCATTCCACTCGAAATGGCCAGACTCGTTCCGGAGATCACCACGAGGAGGAGCAGAAGCAGGCCGGTCCTGGTCCAGAACAATTCCTGCAACAGGTTGCCGCGTTCGCCCCGAGGCTCCGCGGACACGATGTTCACCTCCTTGGCGGGCACCCGAAAGGTCGAATGCCATCGGTATCCGATCAACTGCGCGGAGTTACTGTACGCTTGGGTGTCGAACTGCGGAAGCGGTAATTAGTGGCACATTTGCGGATACATTTCCGGCGGTTCGGCAGCGCACCGTGACCGGCGTTGCGCCCGCGGTGGGCCTGGACGTACGGCGTCCGGGGCCGCCCCATAAGCTCCGCAACCATGCGTACTGTCGGCCGTACGGCCCTGGTCCTCGTCTCCCTGCTGTCCGCCGGCTTGGCGCTGTCCGCGTGCACCGCGAGCGACCGGCCGTCCACCAAGACCAACACCCCGTCCGCGACCGCGCCCGCCACCTCCGAGGCGCAGGCCGAGAAGCTGCCTGAGCCGAGCGGCCCGCCGTGCGAGGTCACCCAGTACCAGGTGACCGGCGAGCCCGGCGCGAAGCCGACCATCACCGTGCCCACCGGCTGCAAGCCGCAGGACGGCCTGCTGGTCAAGGACCTCACCGAGGGCACCGGCCCGGAGATCAAGGCGGGCTCCAACGCCGAGCTGCACTACGTGCTGGCCACCTTCCGCGACCGCAAGACCCGCGAGGCGTCCTGGGACAGCGGCGCCCCGCTCCCGCTCAAGAACATCGGCCAGGCGTCGGTCATCCAGGGCTGGAACGAGGGCCTGATCGGCCTCAAGGAAGGCGGCCGGCGGCTGCTGGTCGTGCCGTCCGACAAGGGCTACCCGCAGGGCCGGGGCACCATCCAGCCCGGCGAGACGCTGATCTTCGTCATCGACGCCGTCAAGGTCGAGGGCTGAGCCCGGAGCCCGACCGCACCGCGAGACGACGAGGGGCCCCGGCACACCGCCGGGGCCCCTCCGCACATCACGACCGCACGAGCCGCCCGATCACGGCACGAGCAGCAGCTTGCCCGTCGTACGGCGACCCTCCAGGTCCTCGTGCGCCTTACGCGCGTCCGCGAGCGCATAACGCCCACCGATCCGGATGTCCAACGACCCGTCCGCGACCGCCGCGAACAGCTCGCCCGCCCGCCACTCCAACTCCTCGCGCGTCGCCGTGTACGCACCCAGCGACGGACGCGTCAGGTACACCGACCCCGCCTGGTTGAGCCGCTGCGGGTCGACCGCCGGCACCGCGCCGCTGGCCGCCCCGAACAGCACCAGGTACCCGCGCCGCCGCAGGCTCGCCAGGCTGCCGTCGAACGTCGCCGCGCCCACCCCGTCGTACACCGCGGCCACACCCTCGCCGCCGGTCAGCTCCCGCACCACCGGCGCGAACTCCACCTGGTCGTAGCGGATCACCTCGTCCGCGCCCGCCGCGCGCGCCAGCGCCTCCTTGGCCTCGGTCGACACCGTGCCGACCACCCGCGCGCCCCGCGCCTTGGCCAACTGCACCAGCAGCAGCCCCACCCCGCCCGCTGCGGCGTGCACCAGCACCGTGTCGCCGCTCTGCACCGGGTAGGTCGACGCGACCAGGTAGTGCGCGGTGAGGCCCTGCAACAGCAGCGCGCCCGCGACGTCGTCGTCCACACCGTCGGGCACCGGCACCGCGTCCGACGCCGAGACCAGCGCCTGCTCCGCGTAGCTGCCCAGCGACGACGACCACGCCACCCGGTCGCCGACCGCGAACCCGGACACCTCCGGACCCACCGCCGCCACCCGGCCCGACCCCTCCAGCCCGATCCCGAACGGCAGCGGCAACGGGTACCGGCCCTCGCGGTGGTAGGTGTCGATGTAGTTCACGCCCGCCGCCGCCACGTCGACCAGGAGCTGCCCCGGGCCCGCCGACTTCGCGTCGACCTCGCCGAACTCCAACACCTCGGGCCCGCCGGTCGCGCGCACCACCACTGCCTTGGGCATGTCCCGTCCTTCCGCACACATCGGGTTTCCGCTACTGGCCAACTCTGCCGCGTGCCCGCCTGTTCCGCGTCCCGGCATCCGGAACCCGGCCCGGCGGCACCGCTCACCGTCCCAGCGCGACCCGACGGGCCAGCCCCAGCGGCAGCGAACCCGACCCGGCCAGCTTGTCGTGGAACTCGCGCTGCGTACCGGTGAACTCCTCCCGGATCCGCTCGATCTCCAACGCGCCGGTCAGGTACGACGGGGCCTGCGTCGGCCACGCGCAGTACCGGCTGACCTCGCCCTCCGCCGTGCTCGGCGTCAACGACGCCTTCGTCGTCATGAACTCCTCGGCCTCCGCGACGTCCATGTCACCGCAGTGCAGCGCGGTGTCCACGATCATCCGCGCCGCGCGGAACAGCCGTGCCTCCACGTACGCCAGCTCCTGGGCACGCGCCTTGGCGGCGTCGCCGACCGTCTCCGCGCTGTAGTAGCCGTGCTCCTTGAACAGCTTCTCCGAGTACAACGCCCACCCCTCGGAGAAGTACGGCGTGCGCAGCACCTTGCGCACCGGCCGGTTCTGCGTGGCCAGCCACGACAGGTGCCAGTGGTGGCCCGGGTACGCCTCGTGCACCGCGATCGTCGCCAACTGCGCGCGCGAGTTCGTCCGCAACCGC
This sequence comes from Saccharothrix sp. NBAS 001, assembly GCF_056640475.1. Lineage (NCBI taxonomy): Bacteria > Bacillati > Actinomycetota > Actinomycetes > Pseudonocardiales > Pseudonocardiaceae > Saccharothrix > Saccharothrix sp. NBAS 001. Next base: position 5,317,478 of record NZ_CM153251.1, on the reverse strand, counting down.
TGCTCGACCTGCTCGGCGGTGAACTCCTCCGGCGGCCACGGCACGAAGAAGTGCCCCACCCGCGCCGACGTCAGCGGCGGCGGCGACATGTAGGACGCGACGCTCAGGATCGGCCGCTGGAACGCAGGCGACGGCACCACCCGGCACTCCTCGCCGTCGGCCAGCGTCACCAGCCCGTGCTCGACCAGGAACGCCCGCGCCCGGCGCGTCTCCGCCTCGTACTCGGCCCGCATCGCCTCCGGCGTCGGCGGGTGGTCGTCCTGGAGGGAGAGCATCACCGAGTGCCAGTCGTCGGTGCCGGCCAGCGCCCGGATCTCGGCCTCCAACTCGGCGTAGGCGACCTTGCCGCGCTCGTGCAGCTCGGCCGCCCCGTAACCGAGCACCTCCTGGTCGCGCAGCAGCGTCGAGTAGAGCTGCTCGCCCATCCGCCAGTCGCCCCGCGCACTCGTCCCGAACGAGTCCAGGAACGCCGCGAGCCGGTCGAACGCCGCCGCGGCGGGCTCCGCGGCCTCCGCGACCTTCGCCCGCAACCCCGGGTCGACCACCTCGCCCGGCAACGTCCGGGTGACGAACGCGCGCCCCGTCCGGGCCTGCGCCGCGGCCCGCGCCACGATCCGCGGCGACGCCAGGTCGGGGTCGAGGTTTGCCTGGCACGCCGCGAGCACCGACGGGACCTCGGCCAGCCGCGCGAGCACGCTGTCGACCAGCTCGTGCTCCGGCCGCAGCCGGTTGAGGAACGCGGAGAACAGCGGGAAGAACACCGCGGAGGTGTAGGTGGTGGGGTCGCGCCGCCAGGCCGGCCAGGACGCCTTGGCGAGGTGTCCGCGCAGGACGGAGATCACCAGGTCGCGGTCGACGGAATCGTCGAGGTCGTCGGTATCGGCCCGCTCGAACCGCTCCAGCCAGCCGGCGGCCTCGCGGTCGTAGCCCGCGAAGAAGTCGGCGCTGAACTCGCCGAGGGTGTGGTCGTGGGCGAGGGAGCCGAGCGTCGCGGCGGCGCCCGGGAGCCGGTCGAACTGCCAGGAGAGGAAGTCGTCGACCAGCCGGGGGAGTGTCGTGGTTTCGGTCACGTGCACGGAAGTTACCCGCAGGTTCTAGTCTGGCGGTGTGGCTGAGGACAAGAAGGCTGGGGACAGGAAGATCGGCGCGGCGGTCAAAACGGCGGAAGCCTTCGTGGCGGCCCACGGCAAGCCCGCGCGAGCGGTGGTCGAGAACATCGGCCGAGCGGGCGCGCGCGTGGTGCTGGTGGGCGAGGACGGCGCGATGGGCGACGTGGTCCTGCCGACCGTGGAGGCGGCCGAGGCCGTCGTGGCCCAGGTGTCCGACCTGGACGCCCACGAGTGGGACCGGGAAACAACCGCCGCCGTGAAGATCGGCCCAGCCCGCCGCCGCAAGATGGCAGGCCGCTGACCTGCGGTTTCCTCGCAGCTTTAATCGAATTTGATCACTCGATAGGGCGAAAGTGCCGAGACCCGGGCACTAATCCCGATCACATTTCGTTGCCAGAACAAGGTGGCGGCGCCTGGCGGAACAACCGTGACAAGGCCCCGGCCCGCCCTGTGCCCCGCCACGCCCTGAGCCCCGCCCGACCCCCGACCCAGTGCGGACATGACGCGGTCCGGGTGGTGCGGGCGGGTCGTGCGGTATGGGTCGTGCGGTGCGGGCGGGTCGCGCGGTGCGGACCTGGACACGCTGGCGGGACATGCGGTGCGGGCCGGGACCCCGTGGCGCGGGGTGCGGCTCGATGCCGAGCCGGTGCGGCAGGGCTGGAGCGCCTGTCCGGCTGGAGCGGGACGGCTGGACGCGGTCTGTCCGGATAGCTCTCGTGGTGCCGGAACAGGCTCGCCCAGAGCATGGTGCCGGAACGGGCTCGCTCGCCCAAAGCGGCCCGTGTGGTGAGCGGCCTGTGTGGTGCCTGCGCGGCTCGCCAGGGATGATTCGTCCGGCCTGGGGATGGTTCGCTCGGCGCGGCGCGTGTTTCGCCTGGCCCGGTGCGGCGCGTGTTTCGGTGGGCCCGGTGCGCCTGTTTCGCTTGGCCCGGCCCGGCCCGGCGCGTGTTTGTCTCGGAGCTGCCGGTGTCATGTGGCCCGCGTGGTGTTCGAGTCCGTCCAGCCTGGATTCGTCAGCCGGGCCGCTGCGCTCTCGCGTCTCGTCGTTTTGGGCTCGTTCCGTTTTGGGCTCGTTCGCTGTGCGGTCCCGTCCGCTGTTGAGTTCGCGTCCGGTTCGCTGTTCCGGCCGCCGTCCGCCGTCCGCCGTGCGGCGCTCGTCGGGCGTCGTCCGGTGCTCGTCGTGCGGCGCACGGCGTCCTGCGTCGTCGTTTGGCCGCTGTCCATCGCTCGTCCGTCGCGTGGCCGCTGTTTCGGCGGTCGTCGCTTGTTCGGCGTTCGTCGTCCGGTTCGGCTACGTGTTCGTCGTTCGGCGTTCATCGCTTCGCGTGCGGTGTCGCGTTCGACGTGTTCGAGGGGACTGTTCGGCCGCAGGTTTGTCTAGGCTGCGGTGGTGAAGGTTCTTTTTGCGACTTGTGCTTCCCTGCCCGCCGGCGATGGCGATGACGCCGCGTTGATCGACGCCCTGGCCGAGGTCGGGGTGTCCGCAGGGTGGTCGGTGTGGGGGTCCGGGGAGTCCGCCGATCTGGTGATCCTGCGGTCCACTTGGGACTACACCGAGCGGCTGGGGGAGTTCCTCTCCTGGTGCTCGTCCGTGCCCGCGCTGGCGAACCCGGCCGCGGTCGTGCCGTGGAACACCGACAAGTCCTATCTGGTCGACCTCGCCGCCGCCGGGGTTCCCGTGGTGCCCACACGTGTTGTGGCACCGGGGTTCTCGGACTGCCCCGATGGCGAGTTCGTGATCAAGCCGACCGTCGGCGCGGGGTCGCGCGGTGCGCTGCGGGTCGCGGACGGCGACTACTCCGCCGCGTCGGCGCACCTCGACGCGTTGGGGGTCGCGGCGCTCGTCCAGCCTTACCAGTCGGCCGTGGACTCGGCGGGGGAGACGGCGCTGGTCTTCTTCGGCGGGCAGTACTCGCACGCCTTCACCAAGGGGGCGATGCTCCACCCGGACGCCGAGTACGACGAATCGGGCCTCTACATCGTCGAACGGCTCTCCGGCGCGTCACCGACCGCCGTCCAGCGCCGGGTCGCCGAGGACGTCCTCGACGCCGCCACCCGCCTGCTCGGCCTGCGTCGCGCCGATCTCCTCTACGCCCGCGTCGACCTGGTCGCCGGGCACGACGGCGCGCCGCTGCTGCTGGAACTCGAACTCGTGGAGCCGTCCCTGGGCATCCGCCAGACCGACGCCGGCGCGCCGATGCGGTTCGCCTCGGCGGTGCGCGCCGCCTTCGCCGCGCGCTGACCCGACGCGGAAACCCGGTCGGATTCCCACCGAACGCCCGCTGTTCTGGGGAACGACCGCCGGAACCACGCCGACCGGTTCTGGCGGTCGGAGGCCGAGCCCGCCCTGGCCGGGCCGCGCCGCCGCGCCAAGCCGCGATGCCAAGCCGCGACGCAGAGCGGAACGGCTGGGCCGTGTCGGCGGGTCTACCGGAGTCCTGAACCGATACCGGTCAGCGAGCGGACCTCCATCTCGGCCTGCTTGTCCGGGTCGGCCTTCTCCCGGCTGAGCAGGGTCCCCAGCCACCCGCACAGGAACGAGAACGGGATCGAGGCCAGGCCCGGGTTGCCCAGCGGGAAGAACGCGAAGTCCACGTCCGGGAACACCGACGTCTTCGCCCCCGACACCGCCGGCGAGAACGCGATCAGCACCACGCACGCCCCGAGCCCGCCGTAGATCGCCCACAGCGTCCCGTTGGTGTTGAACCGCTTCCAGAACATCGAGTAGATGATCGTCGACAGGTTCGCCGACGCTGCCAGCGCGAACGCCAACCCCACCAGGAACGCCACGTTCTGCCCGTTGGCCGCGATGCCGCCGCCGATCGCCAGCACCCCGACCGCCACCGCGGTCAGCCGCGCGACCCGCACCTCCGACTTCGGGTCGGCCTGCCCGCGCTTGATCACGTTCGCGTACACGTCGTGCGCGAACGACGCGGAAGCCGTCAACGTCAACCCGGCCACCACCGCCAGGATCGTCGCGAACGCGACCGCGCACACGATCCCCAGCAGCACCACGCCACCGATCCGGAACGCCAGCAGCGGCGCGGCGGAGTTCTCGCCGCCCGGCGCGTTCTTGATCGTCTCCGACCCGACCAGCGCCAGCGACCCGTACCCGATCACCAGCGTGCACAGGTAGAACACGCCCATCACCCACGTCGCCCACACCACCGAGCGCCGCGCCTCACGCGCGTTGGGCACCGTGTAGAACCGCATCAGCACGTGCGGCAGCGACGCGGTCCCGAGCACCAGCGCCAGCGCCAGCGACACGAAGTCCAGGCCCGCCAACGCCGATCCGCCGTACCGGACGCCGGGCTCCAGCACCTCCGGCCCGAGTGAACTGTTGCGGGTCGCCGCCTCCATGATCGACGACAGGCTGAACCCGAACTTGCCCAGCACGAACACGGTCATCAGGGTCACGCACAGGATCAGCAGCACGGCCTTGATGATCTGCACCCACGTGGTGCCCTTCATCCCGCCGACGAGCACGTACATCACCATCACCACGCCGACGACCGCGATCACGATCGCCTGCCCGGCCTGCGTGTGCACGTCCAGCAGCAGCGCGATCAGCGCGCCCGCGCCCGCCATCTGCGCGATCATGTAGAACAGCGAGATCACCAGCGTGACGTACGCCGAGGCGGCCCGCACCGGGCGCTGGCGCATCCGGAACGCGAGCACGTCGCCGAGGGTGAACCGCCCGGTGTTGCGCAGCCGCTCCGCGATGATCATCAGGCCGAGCAGCCAGGAGACCACCCAGCCGATCGAGTACAGGAACCCGTCGTACCCGTTGACCGCGATGCTGCCGGTGATGCCCAGGAACGACGCCGCGGACAGGAAGTCGCCGGACAGCGCGACCCCGTTCTGCGGCCCGGTGAAGCTGCTGCCGGCGGCGTAGTAGTCCGACGCGCTGGCGTTGCGCGACCCCACCCGGTAGACCACGAACAGCGTGATCACCACGAAGATCGCGAACACGCCGAGGTTGAGCGCGGTGTTGGCGCCGGTCACCGCCGCTCCTCCGCGGTCAGCGCCCGGACCTGCGCGACCTGGGGGTCGATCCGCCGCCGGGCGTAGCGGGCGTAGGCCACCGTGAGCGCGAGCGTGGAGACGAACTGGAGCAGGCCGAACACCATGCCCGCGTTGACCTCGCCCGCCACCTTGGTGCCCATGAAGTCCGGCGCGAACGCCGACAGCACCACGTAACCGAGGTACCAGACGAGGAAGCCGAGCACGGCGGGCAGCACGAACACCTTGGTGCGCCGCTTGAGTTCGCGGAACTCGTCGGTGTCGCGGATCGCCGCGAAGTCGGGCCGGCCGGCCGCGTCCACCAGCAGCGGCGGCGGTGGCTCCTCGAACGTCGCGAAACCGCGCGCCCGTCTGGACTCGCCCGGGGGCAGGATCGCCTTCGTCATCAATCCTCCACGGTGTTTTGCCTTCTCCACCGCTGGGATCGCGCGGCTCGGTGAGCGATCAGCCTAATCACGAAGTGCTCTCAGTCAACGGCCGATTGCATCACGCCGGGCCGCCGCGCAACCGTTACGGCTGCTCAACTCCCGTGCGGTCAGGCCGCCCAGCGCGGGTTTCAGCGTTAACTTCACTGTGCGTGTCTGATCCGAACGGATGAGCACATGCTGCGAGGTCGTTGTCCCGGCCTCGATCACGACCTACTATCGCCCATCAGCATCCGCCGCCGGCGTGCCTTGGCGCAGGCGTCGAATTGCGTGGCGGATCAACTACTCGAACTCCCGGGACTTGTGTGGTGACTGGCGACAACAGCGCGCGCTGGCCGTGGTGGGGCGCTGTCGCGGACTGGCGGAACTGGCGCCTGCCGGTCAAGCTCGCCGCCGTGCTGGCGGTGCCGGTGATCGTCGCCATCGGCGCGGGCACGGTGCAGATCCGCGGCTACGTGCGGGCCGCGGACGGGTACTCGGCCGCGCAGCGGATGGTGACCCTGCGTGCCGGCCTCGACCCGCTGATCGCCAACATCCAGGCCGAGCGCGCGGTGTCCGCCCGGGGTGTCGAGGCGACCAGCGTGGAACAGCGGCGGTTCAAGGAACTCCTGCGCAACACCGACGCCGCGGCGGCCGGTGTGCGCAACCTGCTGGAGCGCACCGCCCCCTCGCTCGGCGAGGTCGCCACCGCCCGGTTCGACGACGTCAACGTGCAGCTCGACGGCCTGCCGCAGCTGCGCGACCGGGTGCTGGCCCGGACCATCGACCAGTCCGGCGCGATCGGCGGCTACACCGTCGTGCTGCGCGCGCTGCTGGACTTCGACCAGGCGATGGTCGGCGACTTCGGCGACCCGGCGCTGGCCGGCACCGCGAACGCGCTGCACAACCTGGCGATGGCGGCCGAGCAGATCTCGTGGCAGCACGCGACGGTCCTGTCCGGCACGCGCACGGGCGTGCTGCCGGAGACCGAGCGGAACATGCTGGAGCAGTCCTGGACCCGCCAGCAGGACAAGATCGCCGACTTCAACGCGGTCGCCACCCCGCAGCAGCAGGCGGACTTCCGGTCCGCCGTCTCCGGCGAGTCCGTGGACGCCCGCAACTCCCTGCTCCAGCAGGTCCGGGTCGACCCGGAGGGGCTGCGCCGGATCGACCCCAAGGCGTGGGACGACGGCTCGACGGTCACCGCCAAGCAGTACGACCGCGTGCTGCGCACCCTGGAGGACCAGCTCAAGGCGTCCGCGGCGCGGCTCCAGGACGAGACCAGCGACCGCGCGGGCCTGGCGTCGGCGATCCTGCTGGCGTCGCTGTTCGCCGCCGTCGCGGTCGGCTTCGTGGTGGGCAGCTACCTGCTCCGCTCGCTGCGCGCCCTGCGGGTCGCCGCGCTGGACGTGGCGCAGCACCGGCTGCCGACGCTGGTCGCCCAGCTGCGCGAGGACGCCGCGCCGGACGTCGTGATCGACCCGGTGCCGGTGCACACCCGCGAGGAGTTCGGCCAGCTGGCGCGCGCGTTCGACGCGGTGCACCGGCAGGCGGTCAGCTCGGCCACCGAGCAGTCCGAGCTGCGCACCGGCATGCGCAACGCGTTCATCAACCTGTCCCGCCGCAGCCAGAGCCTGGTGGAGCGGCAGCTGCGGCTGATGGAGGAGCTGGAACGCCGGGAGGAGCAGCCCGAGCAGCTCTCCGGCCTGTTCAAGCTGGACAACCTGGCGACCCGGATGCGCCGCAACAACGAGAACCTGATGGTGCTCTCCGGCAGCGACATGGCCCGCCGGTTCACCCGCCCGGTGGCGCTGGGCGACGTGCTGCGCGCCTCCGCCTCCGAGATCGAGCAGTACCAGCGGGTCGTCGTGCAGGCCACGCCGGCCGTCGAGGTGGTCGGCTACGCGGCGGGCGACGTGGTCCGGCTGGTCGCCGAGCTGATGGACAACGCGACCACGTTCTCGCCGCCGCGCACCCAGGTCGTGGTCGGTGGGCGCGGGCGGCCCGGCGGCGGCGTCCTGGTCGACATCGTGGACGTCGGCGTCGGCATGTCCGAGGAGGACTTGGCCGAGGCCAACGCGAAGATCGCGCGGGCGGCGGCCGACGAGGAGGCGGGCGACCTGCCGGTGTCCCGCCAGCTCGGCCTGTACGTGGTGGGCCGGCTGGCCGGGCGGCACGGCATCCAGGTCGCGCTGCGCGAGCAGGGCGAGGGCGTGCGCGCGGTCGTGGCGCTGCCCGCCGAACTGGTCCGCGCGGTGAAGCCGACGACCGCCCGCCCGACCTCTCCCGGCCCGCTCCAGCCCGCCGGGGCCCAGTCCGGTGCGCTCCAGTCCGGTGCGCTCCCGTCCGGTGCGCTCCAGTCCGCCGCGGGCCGGCCCGCGGCGGCCAAGCCGGGCGCGCCCAAGCACGCCGCACCCGCGCCGGCCGCGACCAACGGCACGCCGAGGGACGAGAAGTGGGCGTCCTTCCGGGGCCGCACCGCCGAACCCGCGCCGACCGGCCCCACGGCCTTCGGCACCACGGTCACCCCCACGACACCGCCCAAGGCCGGGGCGTTGTTCACCAAACCCGTGCCGGCCTCCGCATCCGGCACGGCGACTCCCGCACCACCGGTCGCGCCCGTCGCGCCCCGACCGGGCTCGACGTGGTTCGGCGGCTCCCGGGTCCCGAACGGGAACGGGGAACCACCGCGCCCCGACGGCGTTGAACACTCCGGGCACGTGGAGGTGCCCGGACAGGGGGATCCGCCGGTGCAGGAGAACTCAGCGGGGCTGCCGAAGAGGCGTCCGCGCTCGAATCTGGCCGCCGAACGGCCGGTCGCCCCCGACGCGGCGGCACCGGTCCGAAGGGATCCGAACGCGACACGCGGGTTCCTGGCGAGCTACCAGACCGGGGTCAGGCAAGGTGTGCACGACTCCGGTGAGAACCGAACGGGGCGGGAGAGAACGACATGAGCGGGCAGAGGTCACGGCAGATCGACCAGTTCGGCTGGCTGGTGAGCAACTTCGCCGAACGCGTGCCGGGCGTCGCCCACGCCGTGGTGATCTCCGTGGACGGGCTGCTGCTCACCGCGTCCAGCGGCCTGCCCGACGACCGGGCGGAGCAGCTGTCCGCGATCGCCGCCGGGGTCGCGAGCCTGACCGAGTCGGCCGCGCGGTGCTTCGACGGCGGCGGCGTGCTGCGCTCGGTGATCGAGATGCAGTACGGCATCATGCTGCTGATGTCGATCCGGGACGGTTCGTGCCTGGCGGTGCTGGCCGCGCCGGACGCCGACGTCGGCCAGGTGGCCTACGAGATGACCGTCGTGGTGGACCAAGTCGGCCAGCTCCTGACCCCCGAGCTGCGCGCGGAGCTGCACGGTGTGAAGCGGATGATGGCCCGCCCTTCGGCGTGAGGTGGTCATGAGCCAGGACGAGGTACCGGACGCGTCGTTCGCCGACCTTCTCAACGGGTTCAGCCTGAGCGGGCGGCGGGCGGCCCCGCGCGCCGAGGAGCCGGACCCGGTGGAGCGGCCGACCAGGCCGCACCCGGTGTTCCAGGACGACCCGGACTTCCCGCGCGAGGAGGCCGCGTCCAGCGTGCGCGCCTACTCGTGGACCGGGGGGCGCACCACGTCGTCGCACCAGTTGGAGATCGAGACCCTGGTGTCGGTGGTCGACTGGGACTTCCCGGGCGCGCTGAAGTCGGAGTACCAGGAGGTGCTCAACCTGGTGGGCGCGCCGTGCTCGGTGGCCGAGGTCGCGGCGCTGCTGCGGTTGCCGCTGGGGGTGGCGAAGGTGCTGCTGGGCGACATGGCCGAGCGCGGGCTGATCGACGTGCACGGCACCGCGTCCGCCGAAGAACCCGATCTCGGGCTGATGGAGCGCGTGTTGGCCGGCCTCCGCCGCCTCTGACTGCCTACGATGGCTTCAGTGTCGACCGAAGCAGGGGGTTGGTCAGCGTGGGTGTCGGGCGTGAGACGCGGTTGTCGGCGTGGATCGAGCGGTTCGCGGCGCACTTCGCCGAGGAGGGCATCCCGCTGATCGGCGGCCGGATCCTCGGCTACCTGCTGGTGTGCCAACCCAGTGAGCGGACCGCGGCGGAGCTGTCCCAGGAGCTGGAGGCGTCCAGCGGCTCGATCTCCACGAACATGAAGTTCCTGGTGAACGAAGGTCTGGTGACCAAGCGGACGCGGCGGGGCCGGCAGGCCGCGCAGTACCGGATCAACGAGAAGAAGTGGGCCGACCTGGTGCAGCGCAAGCTGGACGCGCTGACCAGCGTGCGCGAGCTGACCGAGTCAGGGATGCGGCTGATGAGCGGCGACCCGGAGCGGGCGCAGCGGCTGCGGGCCGTCGACGACCTCTACACGTGGCTGGCGACGGAGCTGCCCGCGGTCTGGGAGCGCAGGCCCTCGTCGTCCAGGTGAGGGCGCACGCGGGTCGCGGTCCACAGGTTCGCCGTGGCGATCACGACCGCGCCCGCGCCCAGCACGTGCACCGAGACCAGCACCTCGGGCACGCCGGTCCAGTACTGGACCATGCCGATCGCGCCCTGGGCGAGGACCGCGCCGATGAGGACCAGGTAGGCGCCCCGGGCGTGGCGGCCGAGCGTGAAACCCAGCGCGATCAGCATGCCGAGGAACAGGAACAGCAGGTCGGCGTGGATCTGGGCGAGTCCCGGCACGGGCAGTTGCAGGCGGGGGGTGGCCGCGTCGCCGGCGTGCGGCCCGGCGGCGGTGACGAACGTGCCGGCGAGCATCAGCAGCCCGAGCACGGTGGCCTGCACGACCTGCAGCCGCATCACGTTCCGGGACACCAGCGGCACGGCGGGCCCGTCGCCCTCGCGCAGTGACGCCACCAGCAGCACGGCGGCCCAGGTGAGCACCATGGACACCAGCATGTGGATGCTGACCGTCCACCACAGCAGCCCGGTGAGCACCAGCGACCCGCCGATGGCGGCCTGGAGGGCGACGCCGCCGAGCTGGACCAGCGCGAGCGTCAGCACCCGCCGCCGGCGCGGCCGGTCGACCCACGCGGCGAGCACGCACAGCACGGCGATGATCCCGACGACGCCGGTGAGCGTGCGGTTGCCGAACTCGACCCACTGGTTGAGCGGCTCGACCTCGGGGTGCGCGACCGGGATCAGGCTGCCGGACACGCACTCGGGCCAGGTCGGGCAGCCGAGCCCGGACCCGGTGACCCGCACCACCGACCCGGTCACCGCGATCCCCGCCTCCGCGATCACCACCGCGATGGCGAACACGCGCTGGAACTTGAGCAGGAATGCGGTCAACCAGTGGGGCACGGCTACCGATGGTAGGTACCTCTCGCTGAGAGGTTCCCGCCGGGTCTGGCGGGTGCCGCGTCACCGGTGGGGGTGAGCGGCCGCCCCGGTGGTGTGAAGCCGGCCGGCGGGCCGGGCGGGGCGGCCGGAGTCCGGGTTGCATCGGGAGGTGCGGGCACCGCGCGGGTGCGTCCGGCACCCCGGTCCGCGGCACGGGTGATCTGCGAGGAGATGACGGATGACACCGCGCACCAGCGCACTGATCGGGGCCTTGGCGCTCGCCGCGAGCCTGCTCACCGCGACCGGGACGGCCGCGGCGGACGGGGTGGACGGCACGCGGACCGGGGTGGGTCTGCCCAGGATCGTCGAGGCGGCCAAGGCGAAGGCCGCGCAGAAGTTCCCGGACGCGCGGTTCTTCGGCGCGGAGGCGGACCTGGACCACCCGCCGGTCCAGGGGGTGGGCAGCATCCGGCGGTGGGCGTTGAACTTCACCGAGGCGAGCCGCCCGACCGGGGGTTTCAGCTACATCTACGGCGTCGACGGCGAGTACGAGCAGACCGTGATCTGGGAGCCGAGGGTGGGGATCGAGGTGGTGGACCCGTTCACCATGATCGAGGACAAGGCGCTGGCCGCGTTGCGCGGCAGCGGGGTCACCGAGCCGTTCAGCGAGCTGTACCTGGCGCAGCCGGTGGTGCCGGACACCGAGCCGATCTACTACTTCTGCGTGGTGAGCGGCGGTGAGGGGCGGGTCTTCGGGGTCGGCACGCGGACGTTGGAGGTCTACCCGGACCTGTTCGCCTGCGTCGCCCCGTAGCCGGTCAGCTCAGCTTGGTGGTGCGGGTGGCGAGCGCGGCGGCGGCGACGCCCCAGCCGAGCAGCACCAGCACCTGCCGCAGGCCCGGCGCACCGCCGTCCACGACGGCGGTGTGCAGGCCCTCGGCGAGGGCCGCCGAGGGGAGCAGTTCGACCGCGGTGGCCAGCCAGCCGGGCAGGCTGTCGACGCCGAGCGCGACGCCGCCGATGAGCAGCAGCACGAACCACACGATGTTGGCCAGCGCGAGCACGATCTCCGCGCGCAGCGCGCCGCCGAGCAGCACGCCGAGCGCGCCGAAGGACAGGGTGCCGAGCACGAGCAGCACGACCACCCACAGGATGCCGCCGGCGGAGGGCACTTCCCAGCCGAGCAGCAGCGCGGTGACGACGAGGATCACGACCTGCACGGCGACGACGGCGAGGGCTGCGGCGATGCGCCCGCCGACGAGCAGCCAGCGGGGCAGCGCGGTGGCGGCGAGCCGTTTGAGGACGCCGTAGCGCCGGTCGAAGCCGAGGGCGATGGCCTGTCCGGTGAAGGCCGAGGAGATCACCGCGAGGGCGAGGATCCGGGCGACGGCGGAGCCGACCCGGGGGTCGGGCATCGGGATGACCGACATCGTGGCGAGCGCGATGAGCAGCGCCACCGGGATGAGGACGGTGAGCAGGACCTGCTCGCCGTTGCGCAGGGTCAGCACGGCTTCGGTGCGGGCCTGGGTGAGCAGCATGCGGGGGAGCGGGCCGCGACCGGGTGCGGGGGTGAAGGTGCCGGGGGTGAAGGTCACGACCGCAGCTCCCGTCCGGTCAGGTCGAGGAACACGTCCTCCAGGCTGCGTTTGGCCACGGTCAGCTCCTCGGCCAGCACGCCCTGCTGGGCGCACCAGGACGTCACGGTGGACACGACCTGCGGGTCGATGTGGCCTTCGACGAGGTACCCGCCGCGGCCGGCTTCGCGCACCCGCAGCCCTTCGGGCAGCGCCCCGGTGAGCAGGGTGAGGTCGAGGCCGGGGCGGGCGCGGAAGCGCAGCTGCTGGTCCTCGGAGGTGCGGGCGGTGAGTTCGGCCGGGGTGCCGGCGGCGACCACGCGGCCCGCGTCGACGATCACGACGTGGTCGGCGAGGGCTTCGGCCTCGTCCATGAGGTGGGTGGTGAGCAGGACGCTGACGCCGTCGGCGCGCAGCGCGGCGACGAGGTCCCACACCAGCCGCCGGGCCTGGGGGTCCATGCCGGCGGTGGGTTCGTCCAGGAACACCAGTTCCGGCCGGCCGACCAGGGCGCAGGCCAGGGAGAGCCGCTGCTGCTGGCCACCGGACAGGCGCTTGTACGGGGTGCGGCCGACGCCGGCCAGGCCGAGGATCTCCAGCAGCCACGCGGGATCGAGCGGGTTCGCGGCGCACGCGGCGACCAGGCGGAGCATCTCGTCGGCGCGGACGCCGGGGTAGCCGCCGCCGCCCTGCGGCATGACGCCGACGCGCGGGCGCAGCTCGGGCGAGCGGGGGTCCAGGCCGAGCACGCGGACCTGGCCGCCGTCGGCTTTGCGGAACCCCTCGCACACTTCGACGGTGGTGGTCTTGCCGGCTCCGTTGGGGCCGAGCAGCGCCAGCACGGCGCCGCGGTCGAGGGTGAGGTCGAGTCCGTTCACCGCGACGACGGAGCCGTATCGCTTGACCAGCCCCGACACTTCCACGGCAGGGTGCTGGGGGTGCGGGCTCACGACGGCAGAGCCTAAGGCGTGTCCCGGGCGGTCCCGGTGGTGGGGTGGGCGCCACCTGGTGGTGGGGCTGGCCCCACCCGGGTGGTCGGGGTCGCCTCAGGGTCACCTCGGGGGCAATCCGGATAGTTCCGGACGAGGTTTTCCCGCGAAGATTCCGGTGTGGCGGAGATCCGGGGGAAAAGACGGGCGGCGGTGCTGCCGCTGGCTGTTGCGGGCCTTGTCCTGTCGCTGTTCCCGATTGTTTACCTGCACGTGGCGTCGGTCGGCCAGCTTAGCCCGATCAGCCACACGATCAGCGATTACATCTTCGTCGCCAACGGCAGCGGGCTGCTGGCGATCACCGCGTTGTCCCTGGCCGCGGCCTCGGTGGCGCTGCTGGCCGTCCTGGTGCGGCGGGGTTTGCCCAGGCGGGGGCCGGTGGCGGTGCTGATGGCGCTGTGGGCGGCGGGGTTGACCGTGGCCGCGGTGTTCCCGACCGACCCGACCGGCACGCCGACGTCGTTCTCCGGCGCGGTGCACCGGTACGCGGGCGCGGTGATGTTCGCGAGCCTGCCGCTGGCCGGGTGGTTGATTTCCCGCCGGTTCATTTCCAGTACTACTGTGCGTCGTTTTTCGGTCGCCTCCGGGATCACTTCGGTGGCATTCATGGTCAGTCACGTGACGCTGACCTATCAGGGGGCGGTGCTGCTCGGCCTTTTCGAGCGGTTGCTGTTCGCCCTGCTCTACGGCCTGCTGTTCGCGCTGGCCGCCGCGGTCGCCCGGCGGGAGGTGCGGTCGTGACGTGGCTCGCGGTCCTGCTCGCGGTGGCGGGCGCGGTGTTCTTCGCGTTCGCCGCCCGGTTCCAGCACGACGCGGTGCACGCCACCGAGGGCGCGCTGCGGGTGCTGGACCTGCTGCGCCGGCCGCGCTGGCTGGCCGGTCTGGTGCTGCTGGTGGCGGGTTCCGGGCTGCACGCGGTGGCGCTGGGCATGGCCCCGCTGAGCGTCGTGCAGCCGGTGGGGGTGCTGGCGATCGGCATCACGGCGGTGCTCGACGGCCGGCGGCGCGAGCTGCCCGCGGTGGCGTGGACCACGTTCGGCGTGGGCGCGTTCGTGTTCCTGGCGGCGGGCAGCGCCACGGCCACCCCGGTCGTGCCGGAGGCGGAGCTGACCGCCGGCCTGCTGGTGCTCGGCATCATCGCCGCGCCGGTGCTGCTGGGCGTGCTGTCGACCAAGCCCGTGCTGCGGGGGCTGGGTTTCGGCGCCGCGGGCGGTGTCGCGTACGGCTACGTGTCGGTGCTCATGCGCTCGGTGTCCCAGGACGTCCAGCTGGGGCAGGTCGACTTGACGACCGGACTCTCGGCGGCGGGTATCGCCGTCTCCCTGCTCGTCGGCGGCTGGTTCATCCAGCACGCCTATGCCAGTGGGCCGCCGCACCTGGCGGTGGCCTGCCTGACCGTGGTGGACCCGCTCGTCGCCGTCGGCATCGGCGCGGGGCTGCTCGGTGAGGCCACCCGGACCAGCGGGCTCGTCGCCCTGGCCGAACTCGCCTGCGCCGCCGTCGCCATCGGCGGTGTGGTCGCGCTGGCCCGCAAGCAGAACCCTCCTGCACCTATGAGATCGGAGACCACTGTGTACGACGGACGCGCCATGCGGATCGTGATCGCCGCTGAGACGTTCCCGCCGGACGTCAACGGCGCGGCTCGGTTCGCCCACCGCCTGGCCACCGGCCTCGCGGGACGGGACCACGATGTGCACGTGATCGCGGTCGACCCGGTCGGCAAGGCCCGCACCGAGCACGTGGACGGCATCACGGTCCACCGCCTGCGGTCGCACCGGACGCCGTTCCACCGCACGTTCCGGATCGGTCTGCCGTGGCAGGTGCGCAAGGACGTGCGGGAGCTGCTCACGGAGCTGAAGCCGGACCTGGTGCACGTCCAGGCGCACTTCGTGGTCGGCCGGTACGTGCTGCGGCAGGCCGCGGAGCTGGGCATCCCCACCGTGGCCACCAACCACTTCATGCCGGAGAACCTGTTCGGCCACGCCCGCTGCCCGCAGTGGTTGCAGGGCATGGCGTCCCGGTGGGCGTGGCGCGACCTGGGCCGGGTGTTCGGCGTGGCGGACGTGGTGACCGCGCCGACCCCGCGCGCGGTGCAGTTGCTGCACGACAACGGTTTCCCGCCGCGCGCGGTCGCGGTGTCCTGCGGCATCGACATCGACCGCTACCGGCTGCGCCCGGCGGTGCGCACCAACGACGGTCCGACGGTGCTGTTCGTGGGCCGGCTGGACGAGGAGAAGCGGGTCGACGAGCTGCTGCGCGCGGTGGCCCTGGTGCCCCGCCTGCACGCCGACATCGTGGGCGACGGCTCGTGCCGCGCGGAGTGGGAGCTGCTGGCCCGCGACCTCGGCATCGCCGACCGGGTGCGGTTCCGGGGTTTCGTGGGCGAGGAGGAGCTGCTGGACGCCTACACCGGCGCGGACCTGTTCTGCATGCCGGGCATCGCGGAGTTGCAGAGCCTGGCGACGATGGAGGCCATGGCGGCGGGCAAGCCGGTGGTGGTGGCGGACGCGATGGCGCTGCCGCACCTGTGCCGGCAGGGCCGCAACGGCTGGCTGTTCACGCCCGGCGACGTGGCGGGTCTGGCCGACCGCCTGCACTCGGTGGTCTCCGACCCGTCGGTGACGGCGCGGATGGGCGCGGCGAGCCTGGAGCTGATCGGGGCGCACGCGATCGAGTCGACGCTGGAGAAGTTCGAGGGGCTCTACGCGCAGGCGATGGGCGTGCCGGTGGCGGTCCGCCCGGCCCTGGTCGCCTGATCGGCCCGCGCCTGACGGGGGACGGCACGCCGCCGTCCCCCGTGAGGCGGTTCAGTCGTCGTCCTCGCCGGTGGCCTGGAGGTGGGCGATGCGCTGGGCCACCCGCAGGCCGCGCGGACCGAGCACCGGGTCGCCGTGACCGTCCACAGTGGTCAGGAAGCGGAACAGCATCGCGTGCCCTTCCAGGCGCTTGAGCAGACCTTCGGGCACGTTGCCCTCGAAGTCGACGAAGGACGCCTGCTCGACGAGGTTGCGGGTGATCCGCCGCCGCGCCTTCAACGGCACCCACCAGGTGGTCACCAGCAGCAGCACCAGGCCGAACGACAGCGCCGTGGCCAGCACCGCCTCCCAGCCGACGAACCGCAGCGTGAACACCTGCACGGCCGCGCCGACCACCAGCAGCACCGCCCCGTACACGGCGGCCCACCCGGCGGTCGCGGCGGCGGGCGGCTCGGCGTTCTCGGTGGCCCACACGCCGTCCACCTGGCGCCAGCGCTGCAACGACCGGCCCAGCCGCAGCGACACCGTCGCGCCGAACACGATCGCCACCGCCGTGCCGATCACCACGAGCGTCGCGTCCACGTCGTAGAGCCGGTAGCGCACCACGGCCCAGATCCCGGCCACGATCGACGCCACCACCAGCAGCCGGACCAGCAGGCGCGGTCGCGGCCGGATCTTCTTGAGCACCGCGAGCGGCGTGCCGACCGGCGCGGGCAGGCTGCCGATCACCAGCAGCCCCAGCACGACCAGCACCACGCCGCCGAGCGCGACCATGCCGGTGACGCCCTGCTCGGCGGTCACGCCCGACGCCATCGCGACCCGGGTCCGGTCCACCGCGACCGCGGTCAGCGGGATCACCGGCGAGAGCAGCACCAGGCCGTGCAGCAGGGTCCCGGTGCGCAGCGCGGCGTACCCGAACGCGGCCAGCAGCGTGGCGCTGCCGAACGCCGCCGCCGGGCCCACCGCCCACGGCGGCAGCAGGTCGAACAGGGCCAGCACCAGCAGCGCCCCGCCCAGCGCGAAGCCGAGCAGCCCGAGGAACTGGGCGAGCCGCCCGCCCCGGGTCAGCCCGGTGATCGTCCAGTAGGGCAGCAGCGCCGCCCCGCGCAACGTCCGGGTCAGCGGTTTCGCGGGCCCCAGCCCGGAGTTCTCGCTGTCCGCCACGGTGATCGCGACCGCCGCCGCGGTCGCCGCGGTCCGGATCACCTGGTCGCTGGACGCCTCCTGGGACAGCGGCTCGCGCCCGATCCCGGCCCGGTCGAACGCGGCCAGCGCCTCCATCCCGACCTCCACCCGCTGCGCGTCGGTGCGCACCGGCAGCCGGGCCAGCAGCACGGCCTGCTCCTCCAGGAACAGCTCGCCGCGCGAGCGCCGGTCCGCGCCCTCGTTGCGGTCGGCCAGGATCGCGGCGCGCAGCGCGGGCAGCTCCTCGCAGATGATCCGCACGTGCAGCCCCCACGCGGCGAGTTCGGCCAGCGCCTCGCAGGTCGGCGGGTGGTCGCCGTCCGGGCTGTCGTACAGCGCCGCCAGCTCCGCGACCGCGCGGTCGGCCACCGGCGCGAGCGCGGCGGGCAGCCCGTCGCCGAACAGCCGGTCCACCAGGTGCCCGACCCGGGCCCGCGCCCGGTCGGCGGCGGACCCCTGGGCCGGGCTGAGCCGGTCGATCCGCATCAGCCGCTTCGGCTCGAACACGACCTTGCACAGCATGGTCGCGCCGTCCATCCGCCCCCAGATCCAGTCGTTGACCCGCCACGACCGCTTGAGGAACCCGGAGAACCGGCTCAGCGACGCGCCGCCGGCCTTGTCGTCGGGGGTGATGCTGTAGTCGGCGAACGCGTTGCGGGTCTGGAGGCTGATCTGCACCAGGTCGACGGCCTGGTCCAGGCCGCTGCGCGAGTCGTCGGCCAGGCAGGTCACCGCGACCTCCAGGGCGAGCACCCGCGACAGCCACAGGTCGGCGCCCAGCAGCCCGGCGGCGGTCTCCTCGTCGGTGCGCGGCTCGACCAGCAGCCTGCGCCACGACACCAGCCCGGCCATCTTCACCCGGTCGTCGTCGAGTTCGTCCAGCACGTCCCGGGCGTCGCCGAGGATCCCGGCGATCCGGTCCACCTGCGCCCGCACCCGCTGCCCGACCGAGTCGGCCGACCCGCCCCGCAGCATCCCGGCGGCGAACGACTCGACCCGGCCCTCCCAGTACTCCTGGTTCAGCGCCTGCCTCTCGCCGGTGGTCCACTGCCCGTCCAGCTCGGCGCGGGCCGCCCGCAGCTCGGTGCGCAGGTCGTAGAGGTTGGTGCGGGCCTGGGCCAGCCGCGACGCGCCGTCGAGGTCCTGCGGCACCACCCACACCAGGCGTTTGAGCAGGTCCATCGCGGCGGCGGAGAGCCGGTCGGCCATGCCGATGCCCCACGGCCAGCCGTGCTCGGGCAGCGCGGCGGGCTGCGGCCGGTTCGGCACGTAGGGCAGGCCGCCCCACTTGGCCAGGTAGGAGCGCTGAGCCGCCTCGGCCGCCGCCCGCACGCGCTCGAACGTCCAGCCGGCGGCGTTCGCGCCGGGCACCTCGAACTGGCGGGAGGTGACGTCCCGCGCGGCGTGCCGGATCCGGATGTCCTCGTAGTGGTCGTGCAAGGTCGCGGCGAGCGCGTAGAGCTTCCCGACCACCGAGCCGCCCGTGGCCAGCCGGTCGAGCAACGCGCTGCGCCCGCCACGCCGTGACGCGGCCAGCCGGTTGTGCTCCTCGATCCGCTCGACGTAGGTGCGCCCGCTCTGGCTGGTCAACGCGCTGAGCAGCCGCGCGCCCGTGCCGATCGTGCTGGGCGGCTTGCCGTCGACGGGCGCGGTGGGCGCTTCGGCGCTCTCCTTGGCGTGCGGGAAGACCAGGAGCATCACCCGACGCACAGGCCCCTCGGCGGGCATGCGGTCGATCGCCTCCAACGCCTCCTTGGTCGGCGTGTTGACCAGCACGCCCCCGTCCACCGCGTACCGCGAGCGGTTGTCCGCGCCGTCGGCCCACGAGGCGACGTCGGCCATGTTGGGCCGTCCGTGGACGGTATCGGAGCCGACGGGCACGTAAGAGGGCTCGAACGCGAACGGGAACGAGGCGGAGGACCGCGCGGCCAGCGCCATCCGGTCCACCAACGTCGGCAGCTGGTCGGCGGTGAAGTCGTCCCGCCCGTTCGGCTCCCGCCGGAACGAGAAACTGCCCTGGTAGGAGGACTGGACCAGGGCCTGCCCGAGGTCGTCGTGGGTGACGGTGGGAACGCCCCCGAGCAACGTGGTCGTGATCCGCAGGTCGACCGGCCGCTCCTCGGCGGGGGTGGGGGAGAAGTCGGTGGTCAGCCGGTCCAGCGCCTCCTGGAGCCGGGGCAGGAAGAACTCGTCGCCCTTGAGCAGCGAGACGGGCGACCCCCGGAACGGCGTGCGCAGCAGCTGCTCCATCCGCCCCTGCTCGGCCCACAGGTCCCGCAGCCGTTCCAGCTTGGCGTTCCCGTTGACCTGCGACAGCGCCAACGCGGCCCCGTTGATCCCGCCCGCCGAGGTCCCGGTGATCACATCGGCCCGGGCCGTGCTGCCGACCAGGTCCAGCAGGTCGGAGTACACCCCGTCGGCGCGGGTGAGCCGGTCGAGTTCGAGGACCACGCCCCCCATCCACACCGCCAGGCTGACCCCGCCGTTGAGCACGACGGCAAACCGGATCTGCTCGCGAGGCACGTCGGCCATCACACGCTCCCTCCCCGGACGCGCGGCGATCTTCCCAGGTACCGGTAAGTCGCCCGCCGGAAGCAACGGGTTACGCCCCGATCGGATTACCCGTCACTGGACCGCACGCGCGGCGCGGCCCTGGCGGGCGTGCAGGGCGCGGTTCAGCAGCACGACGAGTTGCCGCAGCTCGGGCTCGGTCAACCCGGCCAGCGGTGTCCCCGCCAGGCTCGCCCCGACCACCTCGGCGCGCACCGCGCGGCCCTTGGCGGTCAGGACCAGGACCCGGGAGCGCCGGTCGGCCGGGTCCACCGCGCGCTCCACCAGCCCCCGGTCGACGAGCTGGTTGGTCATGAAGGTCAGGTTCGGGGCGTTGCAGTACAGGCGCGCGGCCAGCGCCTTCATCGAGGGCGGTGGCTCGGCCGGGTCGATGGCCCACAACGCCTGGAAGGTCGCTGGCGTGAGCCGGTGCTCGGCCAGCGCCGGTCCCATCAGGTCGACGGTCCGCATCCAGATGTCGTAGGTCGCGGCGACCGCCGCGGTGAGATCGGACGCGGTCATGCCGTCATCCTACTAATGCTTCGAGACTCGAAGCATCGTGCTAACCTGGATTTACTTCGAGACTCGAACTACTGGGGGGTTGATCCCGTGGCGACCACGTACCAGGGCATCACCGCGCTCGTCACCAGCGCGTCCAAGGGACTGGGCCGGGCCTACGCGCTGGAACTGGCCCGCAGGGGAGCGCGGGTCGTCCTGCTGGCCCGCTCGGAGGACGACCTGCGACAGGTCGCCACCCGCATCCGCGAACTGCCCGGCGGACCGGAGGCCGAAGTCGTCGTCGCCGACCTGACCGCCGCCGACGGCCCCCGGCGAGCCCTGCGAGAGCTGCGCGACCGCGGCCTGACCGTCGACCTGCTGCTCAACAACGCGGGCTCGGGCAGCGCCGGGCCGTTCCTCGACCGCCCGCTCGAACCACAGCTGCGCTCGGTCGCGCTCAACGTCACCGGCCTGCTCGCGCTGACCCACGCCATCGGGGCCGACCTGGTCGCACGCGGGCGCGGCGGCATCGTCAACGTGTCCTCCACGGCGGCCTTCCAGCCCATGCCCTACCAGGCCGGCTACGCCGCGACGAAGGCGTTCGTGCTCTCGTTCACCGAAGCGCTCGCCGTGGAACTGCGCGGCACCGGCGTGCACGTCATGGCCGCGCACCCCGGCGCGATCGCGACCGGCTTCTTCGACGGCACCACCGCCACGATCGACCCGAGATTCGCCGACACGCCGGAACGCGTCGCGGCCCGGACGCTCGACGACTACGCCCGCGGGCGCGCGGTGTCCTACCCGGGCCGGGGCGTGAACCGGGTCATCACCGTGGCCTCACGCCTGCTGCCGCGCACCGTCGTCGCACGGGCGACCGGCGCGCTCAACCGCCGACTGCGCCTGCACGAGGTCGTGGACCTCGCCTGAGCCTTACGCCGCGTCCGGCACCGGATCCCGCCGGATCAACGGCATCACCTGCTTGCGCGCCACGAACACGCACAGCAGGAACGCGATCACCGACGCCGCCACGGCCTGCGGGACGATGTAGGCGCGCCCGTCGAACGCCGCCCCGGTAGGCGGCAGCACCACCGCGACCACCGCGCTGGTGACCATCGCGAACAGCCGGAACCGCTTCGCCAGCACCGCGGTCGCCAACGGCAACGCCGCCCACAGCACGTACCAGGGCTGCAACACCGGCCCGAGCACCAGCACGGCGCCCAACCCCGCGCCCAGCCCGTTGACCGCCTTGATCCGCCCCTTGAACGCCTTCCACAGCAGCAACCCCGCGATCACCACGGACACCGCCTGCGTCACCAGCCGCATCAACGCGATCATCGAATCGGTGTGGTTGCCCAACCCGAGCGCCAACCCCAGCCCGCCGCCCATGAACCCCATGGCGGTGGGCGGCGACATCCAGCTCTTCACCGTCCCCGCGACGTTCAGCGTCGAGATCCAGCCGAACCCCAACCCGGTCCCCAGGCACGTCCCGACCATCACCACCCCGGACACCACGCCCAGCAGCACCGCCGCCTTGACCAGGTCCCAGAACGACCCGCCCATCCGCCGCGCGATCATCACCCCGAGGAACCCGAGGGCCAGCGCGGCGGGGATCTTCACCGCCGCCCCGAACGTGATCATCGTCGCGCCGAGCGCGATCCACAGCAGCTCCTCGCGGGTCATCGGCGACCCCGGCACCACCGGCATCTTCCGCAACGCCAGTTCCAGCCCGACCAGCATCAGCCCGATCGCCAGACCCTCGTTGTGCACGCCCACGACCAGGTGGAACAGCACCAGCGGGTTGGCCGCGCCGAGCCACAGCGCGCTCACCGGCGGCACGCCGAAGCGCCGCGCCAACCGGGGCAGCGCCCACACGATCATCGCCAGGCCGACCAGCACGAGCAGCCGGTGCAGGAACACGCCCGGCAGCACGCTGTCGCCCGTCACCATCGAGATGACCCGCCCCATGGCGAGGAACAGCGGCCCGTAAGGCGCGGGCGTCTCACGCCAGATGTTGGGCACGTTGGTCGTCAACGGGTGGTCCACGCCGAGCGCGCTCTGCGGCCCCAACTCGTACGGGTCCTGGCCGTTCGCGGCGATCTGCGACTGCGCGAGATAGCTGTACACGTCGCGGCTGAACATCGGCAGGACGAACACCAGCGGGGTGATCCACATCAGCAGCGTGCGGTCGAGCTGGCTGCGCGACATCAGCCGGGGCCGCCCCGGCCGGGCGAACCGGCCCAGCCACAGCCACGCGGACACGACCAGGAACACCCCGGTCCACACGACGGCCATCGACGCGGTCGACATCCGGGGGAACAGCCCGAGCACCGGCGTGCCCGGCAGCGGGCTGAACACCGGGGCCGCGCCCGCGCCCAGCGAGCCGACGAACATGAGCAGCGCGCCGACCGTGCCCCAGCGGCGGATGATGTCGAGCTGCCGCCGTTCGCGGGCGTCCAGCGGTGCTGCCTCGCCGATCCCGTCCCGGTCCGCCATCACCAATCCGCCCGCCGTCACGCCCGAAGGGTAGCGACCGCCTCGGGCGCGTGAGTCGGGTCACCCGATCCGGGCCGATCTTTGCGAGCGCCGGCGAAATAAGCAACACTGGTGTTGTGAAAAACGTCGGGACCGACTCGACCGCCGTGCCAGCCGGGCACGACGGCCGTACTCGGCACGCCGTCGCACGCCTGCTGCTGGAGCAGGGCCCGATCGCCGCGGCCTCGATCGCGGAGCAGCTGGGCCTGAGCCCCACGGCGGTGCGCCGGCACATCGACGCGCTGGTGGCCGACGGCGAGGCCGTCGGCCGGGAGGCCCCGCACCGGGGTCAGCGCGGTCGAGGTCGCCCGGCCAAGCTGTTCCTGCTGACCGAGCAGGGTCGGGCCCGCTTCGGGCACGCCTACGACGACCTCGCCGTGGCGGCCCTGCGGTTCCTCGCCGAACAGGGCGGGGAGGAGGCGGTACGAGCCTTCGCCGAGCGCCGGGTCTCCGCACTCGTCGACCAGCACCGGGCGGCCATCGTGGCCCAACCCGACTCGGCCGAGCGGGCCAAGGCCCTGGCGGTCGCGTTGACCAGGGAGGGCTACGCTGCTTCGGCGCGACACGTGGGGGCGGGCGAGCAGCTGTGCCAGCACCTGTGCCCGGTCGCGCACGTGGCCGCCGAGTTCCCGCAGCTGTGCGAGACCGAGACGGCGGCGTTCGCCGACCTGCTCGGCACCCACGTGCAGCGCCTCGCGACGATCGCCCGCGGCGACGCCGTGTGCACGACCCACATCCCGAACACACCCCCGATCACCGTCGGCGAGACCGACGCACGACCTTCAGATGGAGGGGAGCCCGCATGACTGCCGCTGCCGAGCAGCGCACCACCACAGCCCCGCTCACCCAGGAAGAGACCCTGGCGAGCATCGGCAACTACGAGTTCGGCTGGTCGGACTCGGACGTGGCAGGCGCGAGCGCCCGTCGTGGCCTGAACGAGGACGTCGTTCGGGACATCTCGGCCAAGAAGAGCGAACCCGAGTGGATGCTGGACTTCCGGCTCAAGGCGCTGCGGTTGTTCGACCGCAAGCCGATGCCGACCTGGGGTTCGGACCTGTCGGCGATCGACTTCGACAACATCAAGTACTTCGTCCGGTCGACCGAGAAGCAGGCCGCGACCTGGGAAGACCTCCCGGACGACATCAAGAACACCTACGACAAGCTGGGCATCCCGGAGGCGGAGAAGCAGCGCCTGGTCTCCGGTGTCGCCGCCCAGTACGAGTCCGAGGTGGTCTACCACAAGATCAACGAGGAGCTGGAGAAGCAGGGTGTCATCTTCCTCGACACCGACACCGGCCTCAGGGAGCACCCGGAGCTGTTCAAGGAGTACTTCGGCTCCGTCATCCCCTCGGGTGACAACAAGTTCTCCGCGCTGAACTCGGCCGTGTGGTCCGGCGGCTCCTTCATCTACGTGCCGAAGGGCGTGCACGTCGAGATCCCGCTCCAGGCCTACTTCCGGATCAACACCGAGAACATGGGCCAGTTCGAGCGCACGCTGATCATCGTCGACGAGGGCGCGTACGTGCACTACGTCGAGGGCTGCACCGCGCCGATCTACTCCTCCGACTCGCTGCACTCCGCGGTCGTGGAGATCGTCGTGAAGAAGGGCGGCCGCTGCCGCTACACGACCATCCAGAACTGGTCGAACAACGTCTACAACCTGGTCACCAAGCGCGCCAAGGCCGAAGAGGGCGCGACCATGGAGTGGATCGACGGCAACATCGGCTCCAAGGTCACCATGAAGTACCCGGCCGTGTTCCTGATGGGCGAGCACGCCAAGGGCGAGGTCCTCTCGATCGCGTTCGCGGGCGAGGGCCAGCACCAGGACGCCGGCGCGAAGATGGTGCACATGGCGCCGCACACGTCGTCCACGATCGTGTCGAAGTCGGTGGCGCGCGGCGGCGGCCGGACCTCCTACCGGGGCCTGGTGCAGGTCAACAAGCGGGCGCACCACTCGAAGTCCACGGTCAAGTGCGACGCGCTGCTGGTCGACAACATCAGCCGCTCCGACACCTACCCCTACGTCGACGTCCGCGAGGACGACGTGTCGATGGGCCACGAGGCCACGGTCTCCAAGGTGTCCGAGGACCAGCTGTTCTACCTGATGTCCCGCGGCCTCAACGAGGACGAGGCCATGGCGATGATCGTGCGCGGGTTCGTCGAGCCCATCGCGCGCGAACTCCCCATGGAGTACGCCCTCGAACTGAACCGCCTGATCGAGCTTCAGATGGAAGGGGCCGTCGGCTGACATGGCCGTCACCACTCAAGACCAGCAACACGGCCTGACGGCCCACTCGCACGGCGCGGGTGCGCTGCCGAACACGCGCGCGGACCGCGAGGATCGCAACGCGGTCCCCGGCGGGCGCGAGGAGAACTGGCGCTTCACGCCCCTGAAGCGGCTTCGCGGGCTGGTCCCGGCCGCGGCCGCTTCGGGGGAGGCCTCGGTCGTGGTCAACGCCCCGGCCGAGGTCAAGGTCGAGACCGTGCAGCGCGGCGACGACCGGCTCGGGGTGGCGGGTGAGCCCACCGACTACGTCTCGCAGAGCGCGTGGAACTCGTTCGCCGCCGCGACGATCGTCACGCTGCCCAAGGACACCAAGGTCGAGCCGACCACCGTCACGGTGACCGGCGCGGGCAAGGGCGAGGTCGCCTACGGCCACCTCCAGGTCCGGGCCGAGCAGTTCGCCGAGGCCGTCGTGGTGGTCGACCACCGGGGTTCCGGCGCGTACGCGGACAACGTGGAGTTCGTCGTCGGCGACGGCGCGCACCTCACCGTCGTGGCCATCCAGGACTGGGCCGACGACGCGGTGCACGTCTCCGCCCACCACGCGAAGCTGGGCCGCGACGCGACCTTCCGGCACACCGTCATCACCCTGGGCGGCAACCTGGTCCGGCTCACCCCGGTGGTCACCTACGCCGGGCGCGGCGGCGACGCCGAGCTGCTGGGCCTGTACTTCGCCGACGCCGGCCAGCACCTCGAACACCGCACGTTCGTGGACCACGCGGTGTCCAACTGCCGCAGCAACGTCGTCTACAAGGGCGCGCTGCAGGGCGAGGACGCGCACACCGTGTGGATCGGCGACGTGCTGATCCGCGCGGCGGCCGAGGGCACCGAGACGTTCGAGCTGAACCGGAACCTGGTGCTCACCGACGGCGCGCGCGCCGACTCGGTGCCGAACCTGGAGATCGAGACCGGTGAGATCGAGGGCGCGGGCCACGCCAGCGCCACCGGCCGGTTCGACGACGAGCAGCTGTTCTACCTCCAGGCCCGGGGCATCCCCGAGGAGCAGGCCCGCCGGCTGGTCGTGCGCGGCTTCTTCCACGAGATCCTGCTCAAGATCGCCGTCCCCGAGGTGCGCGAGCGCCTGGAAGCCGCGATCGAGGCGGAGCTGGAAGCGGTGGGCGTGTGATCCGGGTGTGCTCGCTGACCGACCTGGACGACCGCAAGCCGGTCGCGTTCGAGGTCGGCGACGAGTACACCCCCGTCCTGCTCGTCCGCGACGGCGGGTCCGTGCACGCGCTGCGCGACCTCTGCTCGCACGCGGAGGTCGCGCTGTCCGAGGGCGACGTGACCCGCAAGGGCGTCGAGTGCTGGCTGCACGGGTCGTGCTTCGACCTGCGCACCGGCCGCCCCTCGTCCCCGCCCGCGACGGAACCGGTCGACGTCTTCGCCGTCGACATCCGTGACGGCGACGTCTACGTGGACGTCACCGCCACCTTGAACGCCACCACGAACTGACTTTCGAGCGCCCCCACCCGGGCGCACACCAGGAGAACTGAGCACCACATGGCCACTCTGGAGATCAAGGACCTGCACGTCTCGGTGACCACCGACGAGGCGGCCAAGGAGATCCTCAAGGGCGTCGACCTGACCATCAAGGCCGGCGAGACGCACGCGATCATGGGTCCGAACGGCTCGGGCAAGTCGACGCTGTCCTACGCCATCGCCGGGCACCCCAAGTACCAGATCACCTCCGGCACCGTGACGCTGGACGGCGAGGACGTGCTGGAGATGAGCGTGGACGAGCGGGCCCGCGCGGGCCTGTTCCTCGCCATGCAGTACCCGGTCGAGGTTCCCGGCGTCTCGATGTCGAACTTCCTGCGCACCGCCGCCACCGCCGTGCGCGGCGAGGCCCCGAAGCTGCGGCACTGGGTCAAGGAGGTCAAGGGCGCGATGGCCGACCTGGACATCGACCCGGCCTTCGCCGAGCGCTCGGTCAACGAGGGCTTCTCCGGCGGCGAGAAGAAGCGCCACGAGATCCTCCAGCTCGGGCTGCTCAAGCCGAAGGTCGCGATCCTCGACGAGACCGACTCCGGCCTGGACGTCGACGCGCTGCGCGTGGTGTCCGAGGGCGTCAACCGGTACAAGGAGTCCGGCGAGGTGGGGGTCATGCTGATCACCCACTACACCCGGATCCTCAAGTACATCGAGCCCGATTTCGTGCACGTGTTCGCGAACGGCCGGATCGTCGCGTCCGGCGGTCGCGAGCTGGCCGACGAGCTCGAAGAGCAGGGTTACGTGAAGTACACCGGCAACCAGGAAGCCGTCACCGCCGGCTGACGTTGTCCTGGTCGTGGACTTCGTTTCGAGAGTAGGAGAGGAGGCGTCGGGGCTGTGACCACCACCGCTGCTCCACTGGACGTCGCTACCGTGCGCGCGGACTTCCCGATCCTGGGCCGCACCGTGCGGGAAGGCAAGCGGCTGGTCTACCTGGACTCCGGCGCCACCTCGCAGCGGCCGAGGCAGGTCCTCGACGCCGAGCGCGCGTTCCTGGAGACCGCCAACGCCGCCGTGCACCGCGGCGCGCACCAGCTCGCCGAGGAGGCGACCGACGCCTACGAGGGCGCGCGGGCGAAGATCGCCGCGTTCGTGGGCGTCGACTTCGGCGAGATCGTGTTCACCAAGAACGCCACCGAGGGCGTGAACCTCGTCGCGTACGCGATGGGCAACGCCTCGGTCGCCGGCCCCGAGGCCGAGCGGTTCCGGCTCGGCCCCGGCGACGAGATCGTCGTGACCGAGATGGAGCACCACGCGAACCTCGTGCCGTGGCAGCAGTTGGCGCAGCGCACCGGGGCCACCCTGCGCTGGTTCGGCGTGACCGACGAGGGCAGGCTCGACCTGTCCGAGGTGGACTCGCTGATCACCGCGCGGACCAAGGTCGTCGCGTTCACCCACCAGTCTAACGTGCTCGGCACCGTCAACCCGGTCCGGTCCATCGTGGACAAGGCGCGGGCGGTCGGCGCGCTCACCGTGCTGGACGCGTGCCAGTCGGTGCCGCACGGGCCGGTCGACTTCCGCGCGCTGGGCGTGGACTTCGCGGTGTTCTCCGGCCACAAGATGCTCGGCCCGTCCGGCGTCGGTGTCCTCTACGGACGCCGGGAACTGCTGGAGACCCTGCCGCCGTTCCTCACCGGCGGGTCGATGATCGAGATGGTGCAGATGGCGAGTTCCACGTTCGCCCCGCCGCCGCAGCGCTTCGAGGCCGGCGTGCCGATGACCTCGCAGGCGGTGGCGCTCGGCGCGGCCGTGGACTACCTGGCCGAGATCGGCATGGACCGGGTCGCCGCGCACGAGCACGTGCTCACCGAGGCGGCCCTGCGCGGCCTCGCGGAGATCCCCGGCGTCCGGATCGTGGGCCCGCTCGACACCGAGGACCGCGGCGGCGCGGTGTCGTTCGTGGTCGACGGCATCCACGCGCACGACGTCGGCCAGGTGCTCGACAGCCTCGGCATCGCGGTCCGCGTGGGTCACCACTGCGCGTGGCCGCTGCACCGGCGGATGAACGCCGCCGCCACCGTGCGCGCGAGCTTCTACCTGTACAACACGCTGGACGAGGTGCGTGCCCTGGTGGAGGGCGTGCGCGAAGCCCAGAAGTTCTTCGGGGTGGTGGCGTAGATGCAGCTCCAGCAGATGTACCAGGAGATCATCCTGGACCACTACAAGAACCCGCACGGCCGCGGCCTGCGCGACCCGTTCGACGCCGAATCGCACCAGATCAACCCGACCTGCGGTGACGAGGTCACGCTCCGGGTGAAGCTGGACGGCGACACGGTCGCGGACGTGTCCTACGACGGCCAAGGCTGTTCCATCAGCCAGGCGTCCACCTCGGTGCTCACCGATCTGGTGATCGGCAAGCCGGTGGGGGAGGCGTTCGAGAAGCTGGACGCCTTCGTGGAACTCATGCAGGGCCGGGGCAAGGTCGAGCCCGACGAGGACGTGCTGGAAGACGGCATCGCCTTCGCCGGTGTCGCGAAGTACCCGGCCCGGGTGAAGTGCGCCCTGCTCGGTTGGATGGCTTTCAAGGACGCGGTGGCCCGCAGCGAAGGAGCAACGGCATGACCACCCCAGAGGGTTCGATCGCGGAAGGCTCTGCCTCGGCAGGCGCGACCGACGAGGACGTGGTCCGCGGCGTGGAGGGCATGCCCGAGCCGCCCACGCCGAAGGCGGACCTGCCCAGCGTGGACGACCTCGAAGAGGCCATGCGCGACGTGGTCGACCCCGAGCTGGGCATCAACGTGGTCGACCTGGGCCTGGTCTACGACATCCGCGTGGACGAGGAGAACGTGGCGCTGATCGACATGACGCTGACCTCGGCCGCGTGCCCGCTCACGGACGTCATCGAGGACCAGACCCGCACCGCCCTGACCGGCGGCCCCGGCGGCGGAATCGTCAACGACTTCCGCATCAACTGGGTCTGGATGCCCCCGTGGGGCCCGGAGAAGATCACCGACGACGGCCGCGAACAGCTCCGCGCCCTCGGCTTCACGGTCTAGCAATTCAGCACCACCCCTCCGACAGCGGTCGCCCCACTCCGGCGACCGCTGTCGGCGTTCCGGGCCCGTTCACCCGCCCTCCTTCATCGACCGCAACGCCTCCGCCCCTTCACGCAACAACCGTTCCAGCGCCCACTGCTGCGCCACCACCCCTTGCACCGAACCCGCCATCGGCACGTCCTTCCTCGTTCGCTAACGTCCTGTTCTCAGTACAGGACGAGCGTAGTCCCTTCAAAGCAAAATTCCATTCCTCGAACGGGTGAGGTGTTGACACGGTGTCCGACCCGCTGATCTCACGGCTCCAGTGCGGTGAACTGGCCAGGCAGCTCCGCCTCGCCACCGGGCTGGAGCCGGGCCAGGCGGAGAACCGGCTCAGGGCGCTGACACCGGGCTTCTACGCCACCAAGCTCCCCAAGATCGAGAACGGCGTGATCGCGCCGACGCCCGCCGACGTCGAAGCGATGATCGACCTCTACGAGCCGGGCGCGGAGCGGACCGAGGAGTTCCGCGCGCTCGCCGCGGACGCCCGACGCCGGGCCCGCCCGGTCGCCACACCCAGCGCGCGGGCCAAGCAGTACCTGTCCCTGGAACGGCTGGCCGTCGAGATCCGCATGGTCTACAACGAGATCCCCGGCCTGCTCCAGACCCGCGAGTACGCCCACGCGCTGCTGTCCGCCTCACCGCTGGTCGCGGCGTCCAAGGTCGACGCCCTCGCCGAAGAACGCGCGGAACGCGGTCGCACCGTCATCCGCCACGGCGGTCCCCGCGTGTGGGTCGCGATCGGCGAAGACGGCCTGGCCCGCTCCAGCGGCGGCCCGGCGGTCCTGCGCCGCCAACTGGAACACCTCCGCGAGATCGGACGGCTGCCCGACGTCTCGCTCCGGGTGATCGCCCGGAGCGCCGGAAACGTCGCAGCACTCGGGCTCCCGTTCACGCTCCTCCGCACCGCTGAAGGCAAATTCGTCGCCTTCGTGGCCAACGCCGCCCGCAGCGACTACGTCAAGGCGACCGACCCCTTCCTCACCACGTTCCACAACGCCTGGAAGGCGGCTATCCCAGAGGAAGGATCCGCCGCGATACTGGGTGCCAAGATCACCGGACTCGCCGACAGCTAGGAGTGGCAAGCATGTTGCGGTGGCGCAAGAGCAGCTACACGAGCGCGGGCACCGATCCCCAGTGCGTCGAACTCGCCTGTCCCGACACGGAGGTCCGCGCGGTGCGGGACAGCAAGCACCCTACTGGCCCCGCGCTCACGTTTTCGGCTCGCGTGTTCCGCACGTTCCTCGCCGAGCACCGGAAGTAACAACGAAAATCGGGGCCGTCCCTGGGGCTGCCCCGATCTCTCAGGTCGGCGAGGTCACCGACCCCGCCGACAGCTAGGAGTGGCAAGCATGTTGCGGTGGCGCAAGAGCAGCTACACCAGCGGTGGCAACGACCCTCAGTGCGTCGAACTCGCCTGTCCCGACACGGAGGTCCGCGCGGTGCGGGACAGCAAGCACCCTGCTGGCCCCGGGCTCACGTTTTCGGCTCGCGCGTTCCGCACGTTCCTCGCCGAGCACCGGTAGCAGGCAAACAGAAACCGGGGCAGCCCAACGGACTGCCCCGACCTCTCACGTCTGCGCCACCAACATCTCCACCACGTCGCCCAACTCGCCCCGACGCGCGAACGCCCGCCGCTGCCGGGCCGCACCGCACCCGTCCAGCAACAGCCGCCCCACCCCGTCGTCCACCAACGCCTCGTCCCCGCTCACCCGCAACGCCGGCCGGACCCACTCGACCAGACTCCCCACCAGGTCCGCCGCCGGCACCAGCCGCCCGGTGTGCGGCTCGACCCCGGCACCCTCGACCCCGTCGCGCGCCGCGCGCCACAGCGCCGTCCGCAGAGCCAGGTCCGACACCGGGAACGCGGGCAGACCCGACACCGCCACCGCCGCGATACCGCGCACCAGCGCCGCGATCAGCACCGCCTCTTCCACAGTCGCCGCGACGTCGCACACCCGCAACTCCACGGTCGGATGACGGGCGGACAGCCGCACGTCCCAATAGACCATCCCGGAGTCCATCGCCGCCCCGGACGTCCGCAACGTGCGCGTCCCCAAGTGGTAGTCCTCCGCCGACGCGAACCACGGCGGCGCACCCGCCGACGGCCACGGGCTCCACGACAGGTACCGCCAACTCGCGTACCCGGTGTCCCGCCCCTCCGAGAACGGCGAGTTCGCGCTGATCGACAACAGCACCGGCAGCCACTGCCGCAAGTGGTTGGAGACCAGCACACCGGTCTCCTCGTCCGGGATGCCGATGTGCACGTGGCACCCGCAGATGGTCAGCGCGTCGACCAGCGACCCGTACCGCTGCCCGATGTCCCGGTACCGCTGCCGGTCGGTCAGCGGCGGCGGCCTGCTCCCGCCCAGCACCGGCGTCCCGGTCGCCGCGATCCGCGCGCCGTGCCCCCCGGCCAGGTCGCCGAGCACCCGCCGGGACTCCCGGAGCTGCTCGCGCACCTCGTCCATCGACCGGCACACCGCCGTCGCGCTCTCCACCTGGTACCGGGTCATCTCGGCCTGGAGGTCGAGCACGCCGTCCGTGTCGGCCAGCACCTCGCCCGCCACCGGCGACAACACCCCGGTGACCGCGTCCACCAACAAGAACTCCTCTTCCACGCCGACCGACAACGCGGTGTCGAACTCGGTTCGTGGGCGCGGCAGCGCGCTGACGTCGACTTCGCTCACCAGGGGCCTCCCTGCGGTGGGTAGTCATCCTGATGCTAGGAGTGGTCAGCGCGGGTGCACATGCATCGTTGCGGTGAACTTCCAGTCCGCCTAGCTGACCGCCAAATGGGCACCGTCGCGCAGCACGTCCACGTGGTCGCTGCCCGGACGGCCCAGCACCCAACTGTTGCCGCGCAACGACTTCGCGTGCTCCTTCAACGGTGCCAGCAGCCGGGAGACCTCCCGGTAGGAACCCACCGAACCGGCCGCGCACACCAACGTCGCCAGCGACAGCGTCACCGCGTGCCCCTCCGCGTCGAACGGCCTGTCCAGCACCCCGGCCGCGTACGGCACGACCTCGTTCAACCCCGCGACGACCAAGAAGTCGTCCCCGCCGACGTGCCCCACCTGGACGCCCGGGAACGCCGTGGCACCCTCGGTCAACGTCCGCCCCAACGCCCTGATCAGGTCGTCGCCCGCAGCGAAGCCCACCGAGTCGTTCACCCGCTTGAACGCGTCCACGTCCAGCCACCCCACGGCGAAGATCTCGCCGGACAGGATCCGCCGGTCGACCTCGCGGGCGATCGAGTCGCTGCCCGGCAACCGGGTCAACGGGCTCAGCGCCGCCGCCTGCTCGACCTTCATCTCCGCGATGCCGCGCACCACGTCCGCCACCCGGACCACGCCCAGGCAGCGGTCTTCGCCGTCCACGACCACCAGGTCGTCGTTGGTGCGCTCGCGGTTCGTGTGCGCGACCACGTCGAGCATCTCCACGGCCGTCGAATCCGCTCCGATCACGCGCGGCTTGTCCGCCAGCCGCGCCGCCTCCCGCTTCGCGTGCAGCGCGTGCCCGAACGGCCCCGTCACCGCGAGCAGGAACCGGTTGCGGTCCACCGTCCACGCCGGCCGGCCGTCGTCGTCCACCAGCACGACACCGGTCACCGTCGGCTGGGTGGCCAGCACGTCCCGCACGTCCTCCGACGTCGCGTCCTCGGGCAGGGTCGTCGCGGGGTGCAGGAAGTCGGTCACCTTCGGACCGGACTTGCGGCGCAGCGGCCGGGTCGTCGTCTTCGTCGCCGCCTCCGGGTCGTTGACCTCGCTGAGCACGGCCGAGATGGTCGCGTTGATCTTCGGCCGGCGCTGCGCGGCGGCCAGCAGGTTGCCCTGCGCCAGCCGCACCCCGAGCCGGCGCAGCGCGGCGAGCTGCGGCTCGGTCTCCACGCCCTCGGCGACGATCAGCGAACCGGTCGCCTCGCACAGGTGCTGCAAACCCTGCACCAGCGCGAACCGCGCCGGGTCGTCGACCAGCTCCTGGACCACCTCGCGGTCCAGCTTCACCACCTCGGGCTGCACCTCGGCCAGCAGCGACAGCGGGGCGTCGCCCTCGCCGACCCCGTCCAGGCCGAGCTTGAACCCGTCCTGGCGCAGCCGGTCCAGACCTTTGACCAGGCGGTGGCGCGGCGCGCGCGAGTACGGCGTGCCCACCTCGATCACCAGGTTGGCGGTCGGGCGACCGGCGTCGCGCAGCGCCGCGTACAGCGGAGCCATGTGCTCCGGCTTGTCCGCGATCGTCATGGCGAGCAGGTTCACGTGCAGCGGGAGGGTGAAGTCGTGATCAGCCGCGCTGCGGATCGCACGGCAGGCGAGGGCCACATCGGTGTTCGCCAAATACCCCGCACGGAACGCCATGCGGAGCAGATCCTGCACGCTGCCGTCGTGCGGACGAGCCAGTGCCTCGACCGCGACGACACCCCCGGTGTTGAGGTTGAACAGCGGCTGGAAGGCGAAGCGAACGTCATCCAGCAAAGCGGGCACGTCACCAGATCCTGCCCGGTCGATCTTGTCTTGCCCAGCCCGTTAACCAGGTGTTCTCACACCTTTGGCCGATTGCACGGAGAATGCCAATCGCGCCCGCAGCCGCCATCCCGCCGCGCGGAACAAAGCGGACATCGCACCGGCCGTGCCGCGCAGGTCGGAGCGGTCGCCGAGATAGTTTCGTTGCTGATTCTCAGCCAAATGGAAGAATAGGTCGAAAAATTCCGGCACCTGGTCGGGCCGCATCGCCAGCAGCGCGGCCAGCCCGTACCGGCGCAACGCGTGCACCGCACGGGCCCGAGCCGGCCACACCACGCGGTCCACCGGCACCCCGTCCGCGATCGCCCGCGCCACCTCCGGCGCGAGCCGCAACGCCTCCGCCACGCCGTACCCGGTCGCCGGGTGCACCAGCCCCGCCGCCGCCCCGAACGCCCCGCGCCGGGGCCGCGCGGCCAACGGGATCCGCACCCGCTCCTCACCGCGGGGGAGCGCGATCCCTTGCGCCGCAAGACGTGCGCGCAACCGCAACCGCAACTCCGGCAACGGCAGACCCGGCCGGCGGGCCAACGACGTCTCCTCCAGCAGCACCCCGCCGCCCGGCACCGGGACCGCGTACAGGAACGTCGGATCCGGCGAACCCGCGTCCGGTGGTCTGCGCCAATCCATGACCAGCGCCTCGTCGTCCGCCACGAACGGCAACGCCTGCTCGGCGGACACCACCGCACCCACCGCGTGCTGCGCGACCCGCCCGGACGCACCCCTCGCGTCCACCACCACGCCCGCGCGCAGCACCCGGCCG